>NZ_JAFNJS010000009.1:115111-204838 GCF_019024325.1 Falsiroseomonas tokyonensis | reverse complement strand
GATCGAGGTGCAGTCCGGCTCCTACCTCGGCGAGGACGACATCGTCCGCCTGGAAGACACCTACGGACGCGCGTGAGGCCGGTTTGTCACGCAACTATCCCGCGCGAAGGCGGCCTGCCCAAACGCGGTGGCTTGATTTCCGATTGATTTCCCCCCCTAATGTCGCGGGGAACCCAGGACGCTGCGGCGTACCTTATGCATTGATCGAGATCTTGTCTTGGATCGGGGGCGGTCTCTCTAATCATATAAAGTGCAGTTAATTTGACGCCGCATGTGCGGTGACTTGACCTTGGGGTATGGCGTCCTGATGAGAGGGGCGCCTGCCTTGTCGTGTCTTATGGGTGTCTCGGCGGCGGTCCCTCAAGGCGCCAACCGGCAGGCTTCCAGCAGGAATCGGAGCGCGTCTTGTCTGAATCGAACCCGGAATTGGCGCTCAAGGACGGCAGCGCTCGTGCCGCACCGAAGTCGCCCGCCTGGGCCGCTGGTCTGGTGGAACTGCTCTTCGGCCGGGCCGATGCCGCGCAGTTGCCGAACGGGGCGCGCGACCCGCTGACGGCGGCGCGGGCGCTGCTGCTCTCCGATGCCTTCGCCGAGACCGTGCTGGGGCCGCTTGCCGCGGGCCGGGCCCCGCCGCAGGCGGCACGCGCCGCCATCGTGCCGGAAGCGCCGCGCCGCCTGGCCGAGACGCATATCTTCGCCGGGCGCCTGCAGCTTTCCGGCGCCAGCTTCGCCGAGCCTTGGCCGCGCTTCCTGCTGCGCCTGCTGACGCATGAGGATTCCGCCCTGCGCCTGGGCGCCGCGGGCTGGCAGGCGGCGCCCGCGGAGTCCGCGCAGACACGCCTGGCGGAGCTGACCCAGGCGGCGCTGCGCGCGCAGGCGGCGCAGGATCCGCTGCTGCGGCATCGCGTCTTCACCACCGCCGCCGCGCCGCTCGGCGTCGATACGCTGTTCCGCTATGTGCTGGGCCGCCCGCCGACGGCGCGCGACAATCTGCAGTCCTCGGCGCGGGAAGGCTACCACAGCTGCATCCGCCGCTTCCTGCTGGCGCCGGAATTCGACCGCAACGTGCTGACGCCGCTGCGCGACGGCAAGCCGCCGCAGCATGCGGCGCAGCCGCCGCTGGAGCCCGGGCACCTGGCGATGCTGCAGGCGCTGTTCGGCCGCCCCGAGGTGCCGGTGGAAGACTGGTCGGCGGAGCTGATGCAGTTCCTCGGCCAGGCGGATCTCATCACCGGGCTGATCGGGCCCACGGCGGCGCTGAACCCGAAGCAGCGCGCCGTCGCCTCCCGCCTGCGCGCCGTGGTCGCAGTGGCGGACACCGCGGCGGCGCCGGGTGCCTCACGGCTGCCGGTCGCCACCCGCTGGCGCGATGGCCGCGTCCTGGTGGTGCATGTCGATCCCGCGCAGGTCGCGATGGCGGAGCCGCTGCGCTGCCCGATGCGTCTGGAGCTGACGGCGCCGCGCGTGATGGCGCTCGACTTCAAGCCCGAGAGGATCTTCCGCGGTCTGCTGGAGGCGAGCGTGACGGTCCCGCTCCTCGCGCTGGCGCCGCATGCGATCGAGGGCGAGCTGTTGCTCTATCCCTCGGACGCGCCGGACGCCGCGCCGCTGGCCCGCCTGCCGGTCTATGTCGAGATGCCGGCGGAGGCGATCGAGGCCATCCTGGCCCGCAAGAAGGAGGAGCTGGACCGTGCCGGCTTCCTGGCCCATCGCGGCCGCACCGGCGATGCGCTGAAGCAGCTCGATGCGATGCTGGCGGATGCGCCCGCATGGGCGCAGCCGCGCGCCCTGGCGCTCAGCCTGCGGCTGATCTCGGGCACGCTCGACCCCGAAGCGGCCTTGCAGGAGATCGCGGCGGCACCGCGTGACCCGGCGCTGTCGCGGCTGGCCGTGGCGCTGCGCCTGCGGGCCGGTGCGGCGGCCGAGGCGCTGCGCCTGTTGGACTCCCTGCCGGCCACGACCGAGCCCGCCTGGCGGGTGCTGCAGGCGGTGATTCGCCACCGTGCCACCGGCCAGGCCGGCAATTCGCTGGATGGCCTGGCGCCGGACTGGGCGCAGCATCTGCTGCTCGCCCTCTTTGCGCCCGGCGCCCGCGCAGCGATGCCGGCCAGCGCGCTCGGCGCGCTGCCGCCGGACGCCGTGCGCGTCGCCCTGGCCCGCGGCGTGGTGCAGGCCATGGCCATCGCCTTCCTGCCGCCGCGCACGGTGGCGGAGACGGTGCAGGCCTTCGATCGCGCCGAGCTGCTGGGCCTGGCGCAGCTCTGCAAGGACGCGCTGGCGCAGGAATGGATGGCGCAGCTGCTGCCCGCGCTCGGCCTGCTGCCGGCGGAGTCCATTCCCGATCCCTGGGTGCAGCTTTCCGCCGCCCGCGTGCAGCAGGCCTTGGGCCAGTTCGAGAATGCCATGGCCCTGACGGAGGCGGTGCTGCGCCGCAAGCCGGCGGAGATGGATGCGCTGATGCTGGGCGCCACGCTCAAGCACCGCCTGGGCGAGACGGAGGAGGCGATCCGCCTGCTCGACCGCGCCCTGCTGCAGAAGCCCAAGGATGCGCGGCTCAGCGAGCGGGTATTGGCGCTGGAGCTGGATCTGAACAAGCGCGAGCCGCTGCGGTCCCGGCAGCGCGCCGACCGGCTGATGGCGCAGCTGCTGGAGGTGCGGCAGCGCGAGCTGGCCGGCGCGCCGGGCGATGTGCAGACACGCTACGAATACGCCCGCACCGTCGCCATGGCGGAACGCTTCGACGAGGCGATCCCGATCCTGGAAAGCCTGGCCGAGGCGGCGCCGGAGGAGCTGCGCTACAAGATCGAGCTGATGCGCCTTGGCCAGCTGGCCGGCGACCACAAGACGGTGCTGCGGTGGTTCCGCGCCATGAAGCCGGAGGAGCGCGACGAGCGCGCCACCGTCTGGGCCATCCGCGCCCATCGCGGCCTGGGCGAGGTGGAGGAGGCGCAGGCGCTGCTGGACGACGCTGGCTCCCGCGACAGCGGGCAGATGCAGCGCGAATATGTCCGCAACCTGTTCTTCACCGGCCATTTCGACCGCGCCCTGGAAGCCGCCGAGGCGGCGATCGAGCGCGCGCCGGCGGATCTGGAGCTGCGCCTGCTGGCGGCCGCGGTGAACCTGGAGACGGGGAACAATGCGCGCGCCGCGCAGCATGTGGACTGGACCCACCGGAACGGCGGCGCCGCCGCCTATCCGCTGGAGATGCCGCTGTTCCGCTACGCCGTCGCGCACAAGGCCGGCGATACGCCCGGCGCGCTGCGCTGCCTCGATCCGATGTTCGCGCGCGTCGGCGCGCAGCCGGTGCTGCTGGACCGCAGCCAGGGCGCCCAGGCCTTCGACCAGCTGGTGGGCAGCGGCCGGCACGGCCGCTTCGCCGGGCCCTTCCCGCCGGTCTTCGACGGGCCCTTGGTCTCCGTCATCATGACCTCCTACAACGTCGAGACCTACCTGCCGACGGCCGCCCGCTCGATCCTGCAGCAGAGCTACCGCAACCTCGAGCTCATCATCGTCGACGACGCCAGCACGGATCGCACGCCGCAGATCCTGATGGAGCTCGAACGCTCCGACCCGCGGGTGAAGGTGATCCTGAAGACCACCAATGACGGCACCTATGTCAGCAAGAACACCGGCATGCTGCAGGCGCAGGGCGAATTCATCGCGCTGCAGGATTCCGACGACTGGTCGCATCCCGACCGCCTGGCCAGCAGCATCAGCGTGCTGCTGCGCCGGCCGGATGTGATGGGGCTGACCACCGACTGGCTGCGCATGACCTCGGACGGCGACATCGTCATCAAGGCGGGCGGCCAGATCTCGCATCTCTGCTGCATCTCGCTGGTCTTCCGGCGCGCGCCCGTGCTCGACAAGGTCGGCTTCTTCGACAGCGTGCGCATCGCGGCGGATCTGGAATTCATCCAGCGCATCGGCCTGACCTGGGGCGCCCGCGCCGTGCCGCGTCTGCGTTGGCCGCTGCTGTTCGGCCGGGCGCGGTCGGACAGCCTGACGGCCAGCGAGGAATTCGGCATCTCCCGAACCGGCTTCACCGAGCCGCGGCACATCTACCACGAGAACTCGGAATCCTTCCACGCTCGCATCAAGGCCGGCGAGCCCGCCTATATGCCCTTCCCGCTGCGCGTCAGGCCCTTCGTCGCGCCGAAGATCATCCTGCCCGTGCGAGAGAGCTGACATGCCGGTTCCGGTGATCAACTGCACCATGTATCGGGACAACCCCTATACCGAGGTGCTCTATTCAGGCCTTGCGGAGCGCTACACGCCGCTGCGCGGCCGCGTCGACGACGCCATCGCCCGCCTGCAGGCGCGGGAGAAGGTGCTGCTGCACATCCACTGGGAGGAACACATCGTCCGCCCCTGCCGCACCGAGGTGGAGGCGCGCGTGGCGGCGGAGTATTTCCGCGCCGCGCTGGAACGCTTCGTCGCCATGGGCGGCCGCCTGGTCTGGACCGTGCACAACAGCCTGCCGCACGAGCTGGAGCATGTGCAGCAGTTCCTGCAGATCCGCCAGGCAATCGGCGATTTCAGCGACCGGATCCTGGTGCACAACACCGAGGCGATCAATGTGCTGGCGGACCAGATCCGCCTGGACCGGCGCAAGATCTACTTCCTGCCGCACCCCTCCTATCTCGGCGTCTATGAGCCGGAAGCGGCGGCCCAGTCTGCGGTCAGCGAGGCCGCCATCGCCGAGACCACTGCCGCGCCGCATGGCCGCAACATCCTCTCCTTCGGCAAGATCCGCCGCTACAAGGGCACGGAGCGGCTGATCGAGGTGCTGACACCGGATTTCCTCGCCGCGCAGCAGGCGCGGCTGCAGATCAGCGGCGAGCCGATTCCGGAGGATCCCTTCCTCGATGAGCTGCGCGCCCAGGCGGCGGGGCGGCAGGACATCGTCTGGGATATCCGCAAGGTGGAGGATGCCGAGGTGCCCGCCCTGATGCGCGGCGCCGCCTGCGTGGTCATCCCCTATGAGCGCTTCCTCACCTCCGGCGTCGCGCTGCTCGCACTCAGCGTCGGTTCGCTGCTGATCGGCCCGGCGACGCGGCAGCTGCGCGAATTGCTGCCCGTTGTCTCCCAGCGCTTCCTCTTCGAGCCGGAGTCGGCCGAGGATCTGCGCCGTGCGGTCGCCGATGCGCTGGCCCTGACGGCGGAGGAGCGGGCCGGGCTTTCGCGCGCCTACCTGGAGCGTGCCCAGCATTTCCATCCGCAGCGCATCAGCCAGCACCTCGGTCGGGTGCTGGATCCCTTGCTGCACTGACTTGCCGCCGGGCGAGCCGGCGGGTGCAGGCTGGTGCCGCCCGAATCGCAATGGTAGTCTCCGATCAGCAATGCAATGGTCGCCTTCCGCCTGCAGGAGGTCTGTCGTTTCGGATACGGCAGGGGGCGCCGCGGTAGCGGCAGTTCCCGCGCCGGCCGCATGGCCAGCCTTTCCTTCCCCCTCCCGAACCCAGAGGCCCCCAGGTGCCTGAGGCTCCCACCTTGATTGACGCAAGCAAGACCGAGACCGGCCTGTCCCAGGCCTATGCCGAGGCCGCCACGCTGCTGCGGGACCCGGCCTCCTTGTCGGGCGAGGCGCTGGCCCAGGCCGCGCTGCAGGTGATGGACTGGCTCTGGGCCCTGCCTGACCCGGAGGCTACCTGCGCCCTGTTCCGGCAGACCCGGGACCGGGTGCCGGCCGGCGGGGCGCCGGCCGAGGCCGTGGTGCCCTATCTGCTGCGCGGCGCCGCGGCGCTGTTCGCCACGGGCGCTTCGGCGGAAGCAAGGACGCTGCTGCAGGGGCTGATCGCCAGCCGGCCGGACCTGCTGCCTGCGCGCCGCCTGCTGGCCGCGGGGCTGCGCGCCGAAGCGCCCGACCTGGCGCTGTCCACGTTGGCCGCGCTGCGGGACACGCCCGCCTTCCAGAAGGATGCCGCGGCGGTTGCGCTCTATCTGGACCTGCTGCTGCGCAACCGCCGCAGCGGCCTCGCGCATCTCGAGGCCAGCCGGCTGCAGGCTTCGCTTCCGGCGCCCGAGCTGATGCTGCTGCTGGCAAATGCCGAGCCGCTGGCCACCGACAGGCTGGTGCTGCTGAACGCCTTCTTCGAAAGCCAGCAGCTGGCGCCGCTGGCGCTGCGGCAGGCGGCGCCGGGCGGGCGGCTGCTGGATGGCTTCGCCTGGCCCTGGCGCGGCGCCGGCGATGGGCCGCTGGTGTCCGTGCTGATGGTGGCCACGGACGCCGCCGCCACGCTCGCCACCAGCCTCGCCGCGCTGCAGGCGCAGAGCCATGGCAACTGGGAAGCGCTGGTCGTCGACAATGCCAGCACCGATGCCACGGCCGGGCTGCTGCGCGGCCTGGCGCAGCAGGACAAGCGCATCCGCCCGATCGTGCAGGCGAAGCGCCTGGCCGCAGGGGCCGCGCTGAACCTGGCGCTGCAGGCGGCGGCGGGTGAATTCGTGCTCTGCCACGGCGCCAGCCTGGTGTCGCATCCGGACCGGCTGAAGCTGGAAGTGGCGGCGCTGGCGGCGCAGCCGTCGCTGCTGGCCGGCATCTCCCAGGTTGTCCAGCTGGACTGGGCTGGCCAGGCGCTGGCGGGCCTGGAGGGCGGCTTCCGTCAGCCGCATCGCGCCTCCCCCCTGTTCCGCCGGGCCGAGGTGGTGCGCGACATCGGCCATTTCGCCGCGATCGAGGAGGGGGCGGAGCAGGATCTGCTGACCCGCATCGTCGGCTTCCGCGGCGCCGCCAGCCTGGTGCAGCTGCCCCAGGCCCTGGCCTTGGCGCCCGAGGCGAAGGACGGCTGGCAGGCCGCGCCGGCGGCCCTGGGCCCCTGGCTGGACTGGCTGGCGGCCTGCCTGGCCGAGGGCCGAGCCCCCTTGATCCTGCCGGATGGCACGCCGGGCGCGGGCGGGGATGGCATGCCGGACCCGCTGGCCGCCGCGCGCGATGCCTCATCCTGCGCCCGGCTGAGTCTCAGGCCGGCCGCGGTGGCGTCGAAAGGCGCCCTGATCACCACTCGGACCTCGGCCTCTACCCCGGCCGGCCTGGCGCCCGGCGCGCATCTGCGGCCGGTGCTGCATGTCGCGGATCTCGGCGCGGACTCCCAGCTGGTGACACTGCTTCTGAACCATGCGGTGATCGAGCAGCGACAGGGCCTGCGCAGCCAGGTCTGGAACATCCTCGGCACTGCCCCCAAGGGCTTCTGCTGGCAGGCCCAGCGGCTGCGCGCCGCAGGCCTGCCGATCCTCGAGGAGGCGCCGGAGGAGCCGGCCAGCCTCTTCATCTATGGCCGCCGCCTGCTGGACCGGCTGGCCGATGTGCCGCCCCCGCCTGCCGGCAGCGAGGTGGTGGTGCTGGTGGCCACGCCCGCGGAGGTGGCCGAGGCGAGCAAGCGCCTGGCGAAGCTGGGACTGGCGGGCCGCGTGCTGCCGGCCAATTTCGCGTTGTTCGTCAACCGGCCGGACCTGGCGCAGGGCCAGGCGCTGCAGGATCGCTGGGATGTCGCGCTCGCCACCAACCTCTTCGGCGAGAGCCGCCCGGCGACAGAGCTCGGCAGCATCGGGGTCTCGCTGCATGGCCAGGTGGTGTCGGAGGCGGATCTCGCCTTCATCGAGGCGCTGAGGGCCGCCACCGGCACGGCGCCCATCGTGCTGGTGGACCCGGATTCGAAGGACAGGCTGGCCGGGTCGCCCGCGCGCGTCGTGCTGGCCAGCCGCGGCCGCAACTTCTGGAACGACTTCTTCGCCGACGTCACGCTGCTGGTGGAGCGTGACGGGAATATCGCCAAGCTGGGCCTGCTGAGCGGCGTGGCCCAGTCCATCCTGCGTCGTCGGCCGGTGGTGCTGGTGACGGCGGAGGATACGGCCACGCCGGGCTTGCTCGCCTTCCCCAGCGAGTCCGAGGTGCTGGGCTTCCTGGGCGGGCTGTCGCGCAACCCGGGGGCCTATGCGGCCCTGGTGAAGACCGCGCAGGCCGAGCTGGGCGCGCATCTCGGCGATGGCTTCCACCTGCAGCGGCTGCGCGAGCTGGAAGCCTGAAGCCCGGCGCGGCGGGCCAAGCCGCCGCGCCCGCCGCGCCGCGCGTTCAGCCGATTGCCAGCGCCTCCGCCACCCGGCGGGCGAAGGCCACCGGGTCGCGCGGCGTATCGCCATCCTGCACCCGGGCCAGGTCCAGCAGCAGGCCGGCGCTCTCGGCCAGGTCCTCTGCCGCCGCGGCGCGATCCGCCAGGCGGCGGATCAGCGGATGGCGCGGATTCACCTCCAGCACCGGCAGCCCCCCCGGGAAGCCGCGGCCGGCGCGGCGCATCAGGCGCTGCATCTGCAGGTCCGGCCCCATCTCGCCGGCGGCCAGCACCACGGCGCTCTCCACCAGCCGGTCGGTCGCCCGCACCTCCGCCACGTCGTCCTTCAGCGCGTCCTTCAGGAGCGGCAGCAGGCGGGAGAGGTCGGCGGCCTCGCCCTGCTGCGCCGTGCCCTCGACCGCGGAGAGGTCGATGCTGCCCTGAGTGATGCTGCGGATCGGCTTGTCGTCGAACTTCTCCAGCCGCTCGGGCCAGAAGGCGTCGATCTGGTCGGTCAGCAGCAGCACCTCCACGCCCTTGGCGCGGAAGCCTTCCAACTGCGGCGATTTCGCCAGGGCCTCGGCATTGTCGCCGAGCAGGACATAGATCGCCTCCTGCCCCGGCTTCATGCGTGAGACGTAGTCGGGCAGGGAGGTCCAGCCCTCGACCGCGGAGGAGCGGAAGCGGATCAGGGGCGCGAGGTCCTTGCGGTGCTCCGCATCCTCCCAGACGCCCTCCTTCAGGATGGCGCCGAAATTCTCCCAGAATTTTGCGAAGCTCTCGGCGTCCTTGGCCTTGGTCTTCAGCTCGGACAGCACGCGGCTGGTGACGGCGCGGCGGATGCGGGCGAGCACCGGCGTCGCCTGCAGCATTTCGCGGGACACGTTGAGCGGCAGGTCCTCGGTATCCACCACGCCCTGCACGAAGCGCAGCCAGGGCGGCAGCAGCGCCGCTTCCTCGGTGATGAACATGCGGCGGACATGCAACCGCACGCGGCTCTCCCGCTCACCCTCCACCGCCTGGAAGGGCTTCATCCCGGGGATGAAGAGCAGGGCGGTGAAGTCGAGCGCGCCTTCCGCGCGCCAGTGCAGCGTGGCCCAGGGCTCGTCGAAGATATTGCCGAGATGCCGGTAGAATTCGGTGGTCTGCTCCGCCGTCACCTCGGACTTCGACTTGCGCCACAGCGCGGTGCCTTCGTTCGCGGCCTCCTCCACCCCGTCCTTGGTCACGGTGATGGGGATGGTGATGTGGTCGGCCCATTTGCGGATGATGGTCTGCAGCCGCAGCGGCTCCAGGAACTCCTCCGCATCCGCCTTCATGTGCAGCACGATGTCGGTGCCGGCCTCGGCACGGCTGGCGGGGGCCAGGGTGTATTCGCCGCTGCCCGCGCTGGCCCAGAGCCAGGCTTCCTCGGTGCCGGCGCGGCGGGAGGTGACCTCGACCCGCTCCGCCACCATGAAGGCGGAATAGAAGCCGACGCCGAACTGGCCGATCAGGCTGGGCTTCTCCGCCGCCGGCGCTTCGGCGAGCGATTTCGCGAAGGCCAGCGTGCCGGAGCGCGCGATGGTGCCGAGATGCTGGGTGAGCTCCGCCTTGGACATGCCGATGCCGGCGTCCGAGATGGTGAGCGTCCGCGCCGCCTTGTCCGGCACGATCCGCACCTTCGCATCGTCCGGCAGCATCAACGCGGCATCGGTCAGGCTCTCGAAGCGGCGGCGGTCCACCGCATCGGCCGCATTGGCTACCAATTCGCGCAGGAAGATCTCGCGTTCCGAATACAGCGCATGCACCACCAGATCGAGCAGGCGGCCGACCTCGGCGCCGAATTCATGCCGCTCTACGGTTTCGCTCATGACGGATCCCTCGGGAAAGTTGCGCGGCGGGCGATATGCGAGAGGGCGGCCGGCATTTCAACCGGTCGCCAGGCTTACGCCCCGCGCGCCCAGGCCAGCAGCACCAGGAAGCCCGCCAGGCCCAGCAGCACATGTGCCGCCAGCCCCAGCCGCGCCCCGGCATGGCCACGGCCGAGCAGCCGCGGCGCGCCCCAGCCGGCGGCCAGCGCCAGGCCCAGCAGCAGCGGCGGCAGGGCATCGGGCGGGCTGGCGCCGCGGGGGGCGGTGACGACCAGCACCAGCACCAGCGCGCTGCCCGCCAGCGCCAGGATCAGATGCGCCCGGGTCAGCCAGGGCCGCCGGATCCTTTGCAGATAAAGCAGGCCGGCCGCGGCCCCCGCCGCCAGGGTCAGCAGCAGCAGCAGGATCGCCGCCGCCCTCATGGCCGGATGCGCCCGACGACGGCCAGCGCCCCGTCCTGCCGCTGCAGCACGATCGCCTCGCCCGAGGCCGGGAAGAGGCCGGTCAGCGCGGTGATGTTCACCTGGTGCGTGGTGGCCAGCAGCGCGCCGGGACCTTCCCACGCCAGCAGGATGCGCCGCGCGGCGGCGGTGTGCTCCGGCTCCGCCGCCCGGTTGCCGAAGAAGGAATCGAAGGCGGGCTCCGGACGCACGGCGCCTGGAAAGGCCAGTTCCGCCGTCTCCTGCGCCCGGCACCAGGCGGAGGTGAGCACGGCGCCCACCGCGATGCCGCGGCGGCGGAACTCGGCGCCGATGCGGCGGGCCTGCGCGCGGCCCGTTTCGTCCAGGTTGCGCTGGGTCTCGCAGGCGCCGAGGCGCATCCCCGGCGGGTCGCCGCCGCCGGGCGCCTGGGCGTGGCGGAACAGCGCGATGCCGCCCTGGCGCAGCGCCGCCCAGGCTGGATCCCCGGCTGGATCCTCGGCCGCCACGGCAGCGCCGCCCGCGCTGGGGGCGGCGAACAGGGCCAGGGCGGCGCGGCGCGTCAGGCGGCGGGCGGGCATCAGGTTTCCTCCCAGTCTGGCGGCATGTCGGCATGCCGGGCTGGATGTAAAGCGCCTTGCGGCGCCGCGGCGCAAAGGTCGCGCTGCTTTACCAATTCTTTGGCCCCCCTGCCGCAGGATGCGCGGATTGGACAAGGGCATGGTTCCGAGCGTGGCAGCATTTCAAGCCCAGGCGGCTTTCGGCGAACCCCGCCAGGCGGCACCTTTCCCGGCTGGATCCCCGGATGCGCCGCCCGCCGATGCGGGGGCCGATCCGAAGCTGGAGCTGCTGCGACGCTGGCTGGAGCTGGGCGAGATCGAGCGCCGCGCCTTCATCGCCATGACCGAGGAGATCACCGCCTCCGCCGGCCTCATCGAGCAGAGCACCATCGACCTCAGCGGCCGTTTCCGGGAGCTGGCCGATGCGGCCGAGACGCAAGGCGGGCTGGTGACGCGCGTCGCCGGCATCGTCGAGACGCTGCAGGTGGCCGGCGAGCAGGTGCCGATGGTCGAGGCGGTGCGCTTCGTCGAGACGGCGCTGGTGCAGGCGATCGAGGCGCTGGGCCAGGTCTCCGACCAGGCGATGCGCATGGTGCAGGCGCTGGCCGAGGTGACGGCGGAGGTGGTGGGCGCCGAGCAATGCGTGGCCCGGATCGATACCATCAACCGCCAGGCCCGCTTCGTCGCGCTGAATGCGGCGATCGAGGCGCAGCGCGCCGAAGGCGCCGGCGGCACCTTCAAGGTGATCGCCATGGAGCTGAAGGAGCTGTCGCAGGAAACCGACACCACCTCCCGCCTCGTGCGTGAACGCATCGCGGCGGTGGCGCGCGGCGTGCGCGGCGCGCATGCGGAGCTGCAGGCGATCGCGGGCCGTGACCGATCGGCCGAGGCAGCGACGCGGGCGCGTCTGGATGCGGTGCTGGAAGGGATGGTGGCGCAGAATCAGGCGCTGGCCGCGGTGCTGGCGGAGGCCATGACCTCCTCCGCCGCCATGGCGGGCACCATCTCCCACCTCATCACCGGCACGCAGTTCCAGGACCGCACGACGCAGCACCTGAACCATGTGAATGATGCGCTGGGCGCGCTGGGCGAGGCGACGGAGGCCATGCTGCGAGACAGCCGCGCGGCGGTGCCGGCGCTGGGCGACGCATTCGTGCCGGATGCGGCGCTGCTGCAGCGCATGCTGGACCGGCAATCGCTGAGCAGCGTGCGGCAGCGCTTCCTGGCCCGGCTGCTGGACGATTCCGGCGCGGCGCCGGAGGCGGACTCCGCCGGCGGCGAGGTGGAATTGTTCTGACCGCGCAGGCCCTGCCGGCCGCTTAACCGGCCGCCAATCTATCCGGCGCAGGATGCACCGGTCCGCTCCCCAACTGGATACGGCGCATGCCACACATGACTGATCCGGACTCGCCGGAAGCTTCCGGCCTGGTGCTGCCAGCCTCGCTGGACCTCACCCAGGCGGAGCCGCTCTGCCAGGCGCTGCGCGAGCGGCTGCAGGACCCGGCGATCTGGCTGGATGGCGGCGCGGTGGAGCGAATCTCCACCCCCTGCCTGCAATTGCTGGCGGCCGCCCATGCCAGCGCCCAGGCGCGCGGCATTCCCTTCCGGCTGCGGGGCGCTTCCGCCGTACTGGCCTCGGCCATCGCCGATCTGGGCCTTTCCACCGCCATCCCCCTCGAGGTCTGACCCATGGCGAAGCGCGTGATGACGGTGGATGACAGCCGCACGATGCGGGAAATGGTGGCCTTCACCCTGCGCAAGGCGGGCTTCGAGGTCAGCGAGGCGGCCGATGGCAAGCTGGCGCTCGCCGCGCTGCAGGCCGCGCCGGTGGATGTGGTGATCACCGACCTCAATATGCCGAATATGGACGGCGTCGCGCTGATCCGCGCGCTGCGTGCCGATCCGCGCATGCGCGCCACGCCGATCCTGATGCTGACGACGGAATCGGAGGCGTCGAAGAAGGCGGAGGGCAAGAGCGCGGGCGCCACCGGCTGGCTGGTGAAGCCCTTCGACCCCGAGAAGCTGATCGACGTCGTGAAACGCGTGGCCGGCTGACCATGAGCTTCGACCACCTTCGCGCCACCTATTTCGAGGAAAGCGCGGAGCTCCTCGAAAGCGCCTATGCGCAGCTCTCCGACCTGGCCGAGGGGCGGGAGGATGGCGAGACGGTGCATGCGCTGTTCCGTGCCATCCATTCCATCAAGGGCGGTGGCGGCGCCTTCGGCTTCGATCGGCTGGTGCGCCTGGCGCATGGCATGGAGACGCTGCTGGACCTGCTGCGGGAGGGCACGCTGCCGTTGGATGCGGCGCAGGTGGCGCTGCTGTTGCGCGGCGCCGATGCGCTGGCGGATCTGCTGGCGGCGGAACGCGGCGGCACGGCGGTGGCGGCGGGTTTCGAGGATGCGCTGATGCAGGCCTTCCGCATCGCGGCCGAAGCCCCGGCCGGCGCGCCGCGCGTCGTGGCGGCGCCGGCAACCGCGGCGCCGGTGGATCTGCCGGAGGGCTGGCGCATCGACTTCCGGCCGCGGCCGGAGCTGTTCCGCAACGCCAATGAGCCGCTGCTACTGGTGCGCCAGCTGCAGCGCCTGGGCCCCGTCACCGTCACCGCCGACCTCACCCGCCTGCCGCCGCTGGAGCGGATGGAGGCGGAGGATGCCTATCTGGACTGGCACTTCGTTCTGCAGGCCGCCGTGCCGCGCGGAAGCGTGGAGGAGGTGTTCGAGTTCGTCGCGGACGACTGCGAACTAACCATCTCGCCCATCGCGGCGGAGGTGGTGGCCGAGGCGGACACGCCGCAGGAGGCCGCGCCGGCCGAGATTGCACCCGTTGCCGCACAAGCTGTCGCCGCCACCACGCCGCAGGCCGCCGCCGCAAGCCAGCCCGCCGCGCAGTCCATGCGCGTGGACGTGCAGAAGATCGACCGGCTGGTGAACCTGGTTGGGGAGATGGTGATCGGCCAGGCCATGCTGGTGCAGCACGCCGGCAGCCTGCCGCCGGATCTCTGCCCCGGTCTAACGGCGGGGCTGGAGACGCTGTCGCAGCACCTGCGGGAATTGCAGGAGGGCGTCATGTCCATCCGCACCCAGCCGGTGAAATCGGTCTTCTCCCGCATGCCGCGGCTGGTGCGCGAATTGTCGGCGCAGCTCGGCAAGGATGTGCGGCTGGTGGTCACCGGTGAATCCACCGAGATCGACAAGACGGTGGTGGAGCAGCTGGCCGATCCGCTGACGCATCTGCTGCGCAATGCGCTGGACCATGGAATCGAGACGCCAGATCAGCGCGAGGCGGCGGGCAAGCCGCGGCAGGGCACGGTGCATCTCAGCGCCGCGCAGCGGAGCGGCCGCATCGTCATCGAATTGTCCGACGACGGCCGCGGCATCGACCGCGCGCGCGTGCTGGCCCGCGCGCGGGAACGCGGCCTGGTGGCGCCGGATGCGGTGTTGAGCGAGTCCGAGATCGACGAGCTGATCTTCCTGCCAAGCTTCTCCACCGCCGCCACCGTCTCCGCCGTCTCCGGCCGCGGTGTCGGCATGGATGTGGTCCGACGCAACATCCAGGCGCTGGGCGGGCGCATCGCGCTGGAATCGCGCTTCGGCTCCGGCTCCCGCTTTCTGCTTTCCCTGCCGCTGACGCTGGCGGTGCTGGATGGGCTCGTCGTCTCCGTGGGGCGGGAGGCCTATATCCTGCCGATCGCCGCCATCGTCGAAAGCCTGCGGCCGCGGCCCGAGGATATCCATGCAGTGGTCGGGCGCGGCGACGTGCTCTCGATCCGCGGCGCCTATATCCCGCTGCTGCCGCTGCATCGCCATTTCGCGGTGCCGGAGGCGGAGGCCGATCCCTCCCGCGGCATCGTCGTGATCGTGGAAACGGACCATGCCGGCCAGCTCGGCCTGCTGGTGGACGACCTGGTCGGGCAGCAGCAGGTGGTGGTGAAGAGCCTGGAGGCGAATTACGGCCGCGTCGAGGGCATCGGCGGCGCCACCATTCTGGGCGATGGCCGTGTCGCGCTGATCCTCGACATTCCGGGCCTCGGCCTCGGCCAGGGCCGCGTGGCGGCCAGCGCGCCGCGTTCGCCCGCCACCCCATCCGCCCTGCAATAGCGCGCAAGGATCATCCATGGACCTGCCCATGAACCCCAACGCCCAGCCCGCCAGCTTCGGCGCGCAGGCCGCCGACGGCGCCGGCGGCACGGCCGGCCAGTTCATCACCTGCACGCTGGATGCGGCGGAATTCGGCATCGACATCATGGCGGTGCGGGAGATCAAGGGCTGGACGGAAACCACGGCGATTCCGCACGCGCCTTCCTGGATCCGCGGCGTGATCAACCTGCGCGGCGTGATCGTGCCGATCCTCGACCTGCGCGCGCGCTTCGGCATGGCGGCCACCTCGGCCACGCCGATGCATGTGGTGGTAATCATCCAGATCGGCGCGCGCCTCGCGGGCCTGCTGGTGGATGCGGTCTCCGACATCATCGACGTCGCACCCGGGGAGGTGCGCCCGGTGCCGGAGATGGGCGCACAGGCGCCGGAATGCCTGCTCTCCGGCCTGGTGCCGCTGGAGCGCGGCATGGTCGCGCTGGTCTCGCTCGATGCCTTGCTCAACTTCGGCGAGGAGGTTCTCGCCATGCCTGCCACGCTGAACGCCTGAAGCCGGAGCGCTTGCCATGTTCATGAGCCGGGTCAAAACGACCGCAACCCCGTTGGGCTTCCTGGATCGCCGCGCCGCGCGTGACCGGCGCGCCTCCGTCCGTGAGATGGAGGCGCGGCTGGAGGCGCTGGAAGCGGCGCAGCCGATGATCGAGCTGGCGGCGGATGGCACGCTGCTGGATGTGAACGCCGCCTTCGCCGCGCTGCTCGGCGCGAAGCCGGAATCGCTGCGCGGCCGGGGCTATGCGACGCTGCTGACGGAGCAGGAGCGGGGCCTCGGCACGCTGCTGGCGCGGATCGCGGTGGGCGAGGCGGTGTCCGCCCTGCTGCACCATGCGGCAGAGGGCGGCGCCACACGGCTGCTGCGGCTGGCGGCGCTGCCGCTGGCGGCGGAGGAGCCGGCGCCGCGCCGCGCGCTGGTGCTGGCGACCGAGGCGGAGGAGGCGCTGCAGGGCCTGCGCGCCCGCCAGGCGGTGGACTGTGCCTCCCTCGCCGTGATGATGGTGGATCGCGACTTCGTCGTGACCCATGTGAACCGCGCGACGCAGGCGCTGCTGGCGCGGCATGCCGAGCAGTTCCGCAAGCTCTGGCCGAGCTTTGACCCTGCGCGCATCGTCGGCATGTGCATCGATACCTTCCATCGCGATCCCGCGCATCAGCGGCGCATGCTGGCCGATCCGTCGAGACTGCCCTTCCGCACCGACATCACCGTGGGCGCGCTGAAATTCGCGCTGAACGTCAATGCCAGCTACGACGCCGCCGGCGTCTATGACGGCAACATCCTGGAATGGATGGATGTGACGGAGCTGCGCACGCAGCAGGGCCAGCTGTCCGCCATCGACAAATCGCAGGCCGTGATCGAGTTCAGCCTGGATGGCCGCGTGCTGCATGCCAATGCCAATTTCCTGAACGCGCTGGGCTATACGCTGGAGGAGGTGCGTGGCCAGCACCACAGCCTTTTCGTCGATCCCGCCCATCGGCAGAGTCCCGAATACCGCATCTTCTGGGAAAAGCTGGGCGCGGGCGAATACGATGCCGGCCAGTACCGGCGCATCGGCAAGGGCGGCCGCGAGGTCTGGATCCAGGCCAGCTACAACCCAATCCTCGACCAGAATGGCCGCGCCTTCAAGGTCGTGAAATACGCCACCGACGTCACCGCCCAGGTGCGCGCCGCGCAGGCGCTGAAGGATGCGGTGGCGGAAACCCAGGGCATCGTGGCGGCGGCGCGGGCAAATGACCTGAGCAAGCGCATCGCGCTTGCCGGCAAGGATGGCGAGATCGGCGAGCTCTGCGCCGGGGTGAATGGCATGCTGGACACCATGTCGAGCGTGGTGGCCACCATCACCGAAAGCTGCGGCACCATCAGCACCGCGGCGCGCGAGATCGCGATGGGCAATACCGACCTGTCGCAGCGGACGGAGGAACAGGCTTCGAGCCTGGAGGAGACCTCGGCCAGCCTCGAGGAGCTGACCGGCACGGTGCGCCAGAACGCCGACAATGCGCAGCAGGCGAACCGGCTGGCGAGCTCGGCCTCCGAGATCGCGGAGCGCGGCGGGCGGGTGGTGACGGAAGTGGTGAAGACCATGGACGGCATCACCCAGTCCAGCCGCAAGATCAGCGACATCATCGGCGTGATCGACGAGATCGCCTTCCAGACGAATATCCTGGCGCTGAACGCGGCGGTGGAGGCGGCACGCGCCGGCGAACAGGGGCGCGGCTTCGCGGTGGTGGCGGCGGAGGTGCGGAACCTGGCGCAACGCAGCGCGAATGCGGCGAAGGAGATCAAGGCGCTGATCTCGGACAGCGTGGGCAAGGTGGACAGTGGCTCGAAGCTGGTGGCCTCCGCCGGGCAGACGATGGAGGAGATCGTCACCTCGGTGAAGCGGGTGACGGACATCATGGCGGAGATCTCGGCGGCCTCGCAGGAGCAGAGCACGGGCATCGAGCAGGTGAACGTGGCGGTCTCGCAGATGGACAAGATCACGCAGCAGAACGCGGCGCTGGTGGAGGAAGCGGCGGCGGCGGCGAAGTCGATGGAGGAGCAGACGGAACAGCTCTCCGCCATGGTGGCGGGCTTCGTGCTGCCGGCCGGCATGGTCACCACCGCACCGCCGCCCGAAGCCAAGCCCAAGGCCAAGCCCGCCACGCCGCGGGCCGCGGCCAGGCCGGCGGAGAATGACGCGAAATGGGAGGCGTTTTGACCGCTGCCTCCGCCCTGGCCGACCCGTCGCTCGGCGAGGTGTCGCTGACGGACCAGGATTTCGGCCGGATCGTCGCGCTGGTCCGGCAGCATTCCGGCATCGCGCTCAGCGACAGCAAGCGCGACCTGGTCTATGGCCGGCTGCGGCGCCGCCTGCGCGCGCTGCGGCTCGGCAGCTTCGCCGCCTATGTGGCGGTGCTGGAGGGGCCGGACGGCGCGGAGGAGCAGGTGCGGATGATCAATGCGATCACCACCAACCTGACCGGCTTCTTCCGCGAACCGCACCACTTCGATCACCTGGCGCAGAGCATCCTGCCGAAGCTGCCGCGTGGCCAGCGGCGGCTGCGCATCTGGTCCGCCGGCTGCTCCTCGGGCGAGGAGCCCTACACCATCGCGATGACGCTGCGCAGCGCCATGCCCGATCTCGATTCCTGGGATGCGCGCATCCTGGCCACCGATATCGACACGGACATGGTGGCGCACGGCGAGGCCGGCCGCTACGCCGCGGACCGCGCTTCCGCCATTCCGCCCCATCTGCGCCGCGCCCATACCCAGGCGGTGGGGTCCCAGGTCGAGATGGGGGCGGAGCTGAAATCCCTGATCAGCTTCCTGCCCTTGAACCTGCTGCAGGCCTGGCCGATGCGCGGGCCCTTCGACGCGATCTTCTGCCGCAATGTCGTGATCTATTTCGACAAGCCGACACAGCGCATCCTGTTCGACCGCTTCGCGGAGATGCTCTGCCCCGGCGGCCATCTCTTCGTCGGCCATTCGGAGACGTTGTACCGTGTGAGCGAGCGCTTCCAGCATCTGGGCCGCACCATCTACCGCAAGCTGCGCTGAAGGGCAGCGGGTGGGCCTGGATCCCTCGGCCGGTCGCCGCATCGTCAGGGTTTCGCCCGGCGAACACTACGTCACGGCCGCGCCGGAGGAAGCGATCGCCACCGTGCTCGGCTCCTGCGTCGCCGCCTGCATCCGCGATCCGGTCGCGGGCATCGGTGGGCTCAATCACTTCATGCTGCCAGAAAGCCGCGAAGGCCATTGGGGTGGCGGCACGGCCAGCCTGCGCTACGGCAATTTCGCCATGGAGCGGCTGATCGACGATATTCTGCGGCGCGGCGGCCAGCGGCCGCGGCTGGAGGTGAAGCTGTTCGGCGGTGCGCAGCTGGCGCAGGACCGTGGCCTGATCGGTGGGCGCAATGTCAGCTTCGTCGACGCCTATCTACGGCGGGCACGCCTCAGCCCTCTGGTGCGGCAGCTGGGCGGGCACCATGCCCGCCGCATCCTCTACATGCCGGTCAGCGGCCAGGCCTTCATGATGCTGCTGCCTGCCGCGACGGCAGCGGCGGCCGGCGATGCGCTGGAGGCAGAGCTTGTCGCGGGTCGCCTACCCGCCGCGGAGATGGTCTGATGCCCGTGAAGGTCCTGGTGATCGATGATTCGGCGCTGATCCGCCAGCTGCTGACCGAACTGCTCTCGCGCGATCCCGGCATCACCGTGGTCGGCACCGCGCCCGACCCGATCATCGCGCGCGAGCGGATCAAGGCGCTGTCGCCGAATGTGCTGACGCTGGATATCGAGATGCCGCGCATGGACGGCCTCAGCTTCCTCGAGCGCCTGATGGCGCTGCGGCCCATGCCGGTGGTGGTGATCTCCACCCTGACGCAGAAGTGCGCGGAGGCGGCGCTGCGAGCGATGGAACTCGGCGCGGTGGATTATGTCGCGAAGCCGCTGATCGATATCCGCAGCGGCATGATCGAACTGGGCGCGGAGCTGGTGGCCAAGGTGAAGGCCGCGGCGGCCGCGCGTCCCCGCGCCCGGGAGGCCCGGCCCGTGGCCAGCGCACCGCTACAGGTGGATCCGCGCCTGTCCACCGCGGGGCGGATCGTCGCCATCGGCGCCTCCACCGGCGGGGTGGAGACGCTGCAGCGCATGATCACGCGCCTGCCCGCCACCGCGCCGGCGCTGCTGGTGACGCAGCACATGCCGGCCGGCTTCACCTCCTCCTTCGCCCGGCGTCTCGATGCGCAATGCGCGATGACGGTGACGGAGGCCGAGGATGGCCGCCGGGTGATGCCCGGGCACGTCTATATCGCGCCCGGCGCGCGCCACCTGGAGCTGGTGCGGGACGGCGCGCATTTCGCCTGCCGGCTGCATGACGGCGCGCCGGTCTCCGGCCACCGGCCATCGGTCGATGTGCTCTTCGCCTCCGTCGCCGCCGTGGCCGGGCGCGCGGCCATGGGCATCATCCTCACCGGCATGGGCCGCGACGGCGCGGCCGGGTTGCTGGAGATGCGCCGCGCCGGCGCCCGCACCCTGGGGCAGAGCGAGGCGAGCTGCGTGATCTACGGCATGCCCAGGGCCGCCATGCAGGCCGGCGCGGTGGAGCTGGAGATGCCGCTGGACCGTCTGACGGAGGAGATTGTGACGCTGCAATAGCGCGCGCCTCGCTTGACGCGCCCGGGCGCCTGCGGTTCCCTTTCGGCCTCATCAGCCTCGGCCGATGCACGAAAAAGGGGAACGCCCATGAACCATGTGAGCAGCAAGTCCGGGCCGCGCTACCGCCATGCGGCCGATGCCGCGGAGCCCTATCGCAGCATCTCGGTGCAGAAGCTGACCCCGATCATCGGGGCGGAAATCGACGGCGTCGACCTCGGCCGTCCAACCGAAGCGCAGATGCAGGAAATCCATCGCGCCCTGGCCGAGAACCTGGTGATCTTCTTCCGCGACCAGAAGATGACGCCGCAGCAGCACCTCGATTTCGGGCGGCAGTTTGGCGAGCTGCATATCCATCCGGCGGCGCCGACGGAGGGCCATCCGGCGCTGATGATCATCAAGGCGGATCGCGACAGCCCGCGCGCCAATGGCGAGTTCTGGCATTCCGACGTCTCCTGCGACGAGGAACCGCCGATGGGCAGCATCCTCTACATCAAGGAACAGCCGGCGGTCGGCGGTGATACGCTGTTCGCCAGCATGTACGCGGCCTATGACGCGCTCTCGGACCGCATGAAGACATATTTGGAAGGCCTGACGGCCGTGCATGACGGGGAGGAGGTCTATCGCGGCACCTATGCGAATCTCGGCGTGCAGGACAAGCCGGTGTATCCGCGCGCGGTGCATCCGGTGATCCGCACGCATCCCGTTACCGGCCGTCGCGCGCTTTTCGTCAACAAGGGTTTCACGCGGCGCATCCTGGATATCCCGCTCGATGAGAGCACGGCGATCCTGGATTACCTCTTCGACCACGCCGCCAATCCGCTGTTCCAGTGCCGCTTCCGCTGGCGGGCGAATTCGGTGGCCTTCTGGGACAACCGCTGCGCGCAGCACCGGGCGATGTGGGACTACTGGCCCGCGACGCGCTACGGCAACCGCGTGACCATCCAGGGCGACCGGCCGGTCTGACCGGCTGGGATGCAAGTGCCATTGACGGCGGGGCCGGCGCGGCTTCAGCTTGGGGCGCCATGCCCGAGGAGCTGACCATGCCGAACCCGACCCTTTCGCGCCGCGCCGCGCTCGCCCTGGGCAGCGGCGGGCTTGTCGCCCTGACGCTGCGGGACGCGGGGGCCCAAGCCGCGCGGGCGATCACCTTCGTCACGCCCTTCTCCTACATCCTGGCCTTCGTCGATGTGCTGAACGCCAAGGGCGGCGGCTATTTCGAACGCGAGGGGCTGGACGTCACCATCGAGCAGGGCCGCGGCTCCGCCATGGCGGTGCAGCAGATCGTGGGCGGCGGCGGGCTGCTGTCCCGCACCGGCGTGGGCGACCATATCCGCGCCTCCTCCCGCCCAGGCGGCGACGACCTGATCGCGGTGGGCACCATCAGCCAGGGCTCGCCCTTCTACGTCATCAGCAGCCCGGCCAAGCCGGTGCGGACGCCGGCGGATATGGTGGGCAAGACCATCGGCGTGCTCTCGGTCGGCGGGGCGACGGAGATCGTGCTGGATGTGATGCTGCAGGATCGCGGGCTGGACCGGGCGCGGGTGGCGCGGCAGGTGGCACCGAATTCGCCGGCCGGGCTGCAGCTGATCGCGCAGGGGCGGCTCGATGCCTATATCGTCTCGGCAGGCGTGCCGGTGGCGCTGCAGGCGGCGAATACGCCGCATATCTCCTGGAACACGGACGACGTCGCGCCGATTCCGGGCCAGTGTTACATCGCGCGCCGTTCGACGCTGGCGCAGAATGGCGACCTGGTGGTGCGCTTCCTGCGCGCGGTGAAGCGCTCGCTGGACGATATGCTGGCCGACACCGATCTGTCGAAGACGCTGGCCAATCTGCGCGGCTTCGAGATTGCGGAGATGCGCAACGCCGCGACCGCGCCGCTGATCCTGCGCAACGAGATGCAGTTCTGGCTGACCGCGGGGCGCGAGAACATGCTGCGCAACGTGCCGGAGCGCTGGCAGCGCGGCTACGACCTGATGGCGGCGGCGGGCTTCGCGCCGGCGGGCGTCAAGGCCGAGACGCTCTATACCAACGAGTTCGTCGAGCGCGCGCTCGCCTGATGCGTTTTCGGCGCGCGGAGGCCGCGCTGCTGCTGGTGGACTACCAGCGCGGCTTCCTGGATCCGGAGGGTTTTGTGGCCGCGCAGGGGCGGGATGTCTCGGCCTGCGCCGAAGCCGCGCGGCAGGGTTCTGCCCTGGCGCGGGCGGCGCGTGCCGTGGGCATGCCGGTGATCTGGACGCGCCACGTTCTGCGCGCGGATCATGCCGATGGCGGGCTACTGACGACGGAGCTGCGGCCGCGGCTGGGCGAGTTGCGCGCGCTGGCGGCCGGCAGCGCGGATGTGGCGCTACCGGAGGAGGCGGGGGTGCAGCCCGGCGACGTGGTACTCGACAAGCCGCGCTACTCCGCCTTCTTCGGCACGGCGCTGGATGTCGTGCTGGCCACGCGCGGCATCCGCGCGCTGATGGTCGGTGGTGTCACCACCTCCATGTGCGTAGAGAGCAGCGTGCGGGATGCCGCGCAGCGGGATCTGCGCTGCTTCGTGGTACGCGATGCGGTGGCGGATTTCGACGAAGCGCGCCACGCCGCCTCGCTCTCCGCCATGCAGTTCGGTTTTGCGCGGATCATCGGCGCGAACCAGGCGGCGGATGCCATCGCGGCGGGCGAGGCGGAGTTTCCGCTGGACTGATCGGGGTGGACAGCGCCGGGAAGGCGCGCGATCCTCGCGGGATGCAGGCTGCACACACAGAGACGCAACCGGCGATCGCCTTCCAGGCGGTCGAGAAGTGGTACGGCACGCGGGACGAGCCGGTGCATGCGCTGGCCGCCACCGATCTGGCCGTGGCGGATGGCGAATTCCTCGTGCTGCTCGGCCCCTCCGGCTGCGGCAAGACCACGCTGCTGCGCATGATCGGCGGGCTGATCGCGCCGACCTCCGGCGAGATCGCCATCGAGGGCCACAGCCTGTGGCGCAATGGCCAGCGCCAGGCGGAGGCGCTGTCCGACCTCGGCATGGTCTTCCAGGAAGCCAATCTGTTCCCCTGGCTCAGCATCGAGCAGAACATCGCCCTGCCGCTGGAGCTGAAGGGCGCGCCGAAGGCGGACCGCGCCGCGCGCGCCCAGGCGCTGGCGAAGCTGGTCGGCATCCAGGGATTCGAGAAACGCTGGCCGCGCGAATTGTCGGGGGGCATGCGCCAGCGCGCCGCCATCGCGCGCGCTTTGTCCTACGATCCGCGCATCCTGCTGATGGACGAGCCCTTCGGCGCGCTGGACGCCATGACGCGGGAGGCGATGAATATCGAGCTGCAGCGCATCTGGATGGAGACACGCAAGACGATCGTGCTGGTCACGCATTCCATCGCGGAGGCGGTGTTCCTGGCCGACCGCATCCTGCTGCTTTCGCCGCGTCCCGGCCGCGTGGACATGGAGGTCCAGGTGCCTTTCGCGCGGCCGCGCGGGCCGGACCTGCAATCGACGCCCGAATTCCAGGCCATCGTCCGCCAGCTGCGGCACCGCCTCAACGAGATCAGCTGAGGGCGCCGCGATGACCGCAAAACCCGCCCCCGCGCAATTTGCCAAGCGCTTCGTCACCATGGATGGCGCGCTGCCCTGGATCACCACGCCCGTCCTGCTGGCCGTGCTGATCCTGATCTGGGATTCCTATGTGCGCTACGCCGGCGTTTCGCCGCTGATCCTGCCGCGCCCCGGCGCTGTCTGGACCGCCTGGCTGGAGATGCTGCGCGATCCGCGCGCCTGGCACCACACCTGGATGACGGTCTATGCGACGCTGTCCGGCTTCGCCTATGCCAGCGTCATCGGCGTGGTGCTCGGCGTGCTGATCGCGCGGCTGCGCTGGCTGGAACTCACGCTGAACCCCTTCATCGTGGCGACGCAGGTGATCCCGAAGGTCGCGCTGGTGCCGCTCTTCGTGCTGTGGTTCGGCTTCGGCGTGACCTCGAAGGTCATCGTCGCCGCGGTGCTCGCCTTCTTCCCGATCCTGACCAATACGGCGATGGGCGTGAAATCCATCGACGAGGGGCATCGGGATGTCATGGTCTCGCTGAACGCCACGCGGTGGCAGGTCTTTCGCCGATTGGAATTCCCCTCCGCGCTGCCCTTCATCATCACGGGGCTGGAGATCGGCATCGTGCTCGCCATCATCGGCGCTGTGGTCGGCGAATATCTCGGTGGCAATGCGGGGCTCGGCCATCTGCTGATCGCGCGGCTGAACGCCTTCGAGACGGATCAGATGTTCGCGGTGCTGATCCACATGTCGCTGCTCGGCTTCATTTTCTACTTCGCGATCGGCGCGCTGCGCAAAATGCTGGTGCCCTGGCACGCCTCGGCCGGGCCGCGGGTGTGATGCTGCCCGCCGAACAGGCGCAGATCCTCGGCTCGGTCGAGGCCTTCCTGGCGAAGCGCCTGCCGCCGGCGGAGATCCGGCGGCGCGATGCGGGCCATGTGCCGCCCTACGACCTGCTTCCGGAGATGGGCGAGCTCGGCCTGTTTGCGCTGGCGGTGCCGGTGGCGGAAGGCGGGCTTGGCGCGGATTGGGCGACGGTGGCGCTGGTGCAGGAGGCGCTGGGCCAGCACGCCTATATGGCGGCTTCAATCTTCAACCGCGTGGTGGGCTTCGGTCTGGCCTCAATCCGCGCCCATGGCACCGCGGCGCAGCGCGCCGAAATGCTGCCGCTGCTTATGGCGGGCCGCGCCTTCTGCGCGCTGGCGTTGACGGAGCCACAGGCGGGCAGCGATGCCGCGGCCATCCGCACCCGCGCCACACGCCAGGCCGGCGGCTGGCGCATCAATGGCCGCAAGACCTGGATCAGCGATGCCGAGGGCGCGCGCTGGCTCATCCTGCCGGCGCGGACGGGGCCGGAGAAGGAAGGCGCGCGCGGCATCTCGCTGTTCCTGGTGCCGACGGATGCGCCCGGCATTGCCATGACGCCGCTGCCCAAGGTCGGCAACAACTGCATGCCCAGCTTCGACATCGGGCTGCAGGATGTCGCTCTGCCGGAGGAGGCGCTGCTCGGTCAGGAGGGCCAAGGCTTTGGGCATCTCATGTCGACTTTGCACTACTCCCGCGCTTCCATGGCCGCGACGGTGACCGGCGCCGCGGAAGCCGCGCTGCGCATTGCGTTGGATCATGCGCGAACACGAGAACAATTCGGCCAGCCGATCGGCCGCTTCCAAGCCGTGGCGCATCGCCTGGTGGATATGCGTCTGCGCGTGGACCAGTCCCGGCTGATGGTGCGCCACCTGGCGCAGCTGATCGATGCCGGCGCGCCCTGCCGGCGGGAGGCGGCGCAGGCCAAGATCATCGCGACCGAGACGCTGCGCGACGTGGCGGATGCCGGCATGCAGATCATGGCCAGCGCCGGCTACTCTGCCGAGAGCGACATGCAGCGGCTGTGGCGGGATTCGCGCCTCTACACTTTCGGCGAAGGCGCGAACGAGGTGCTGCGCGATACCATCGCGCGGGAGATGGGTCTGACGGCAAGGGGAAGAGCGTGACGGGCATCCGGGCGATCGACGCGGTGGTGAATATCTGGACGCCGGAGGCCCTTGCCGGCCGGCCGGACCGCACTGGCTTCTACACCAGCAAGATGCGCGTCAAGCGCGAGATTTTTGAGGGCATGAGCCTGAAGGACATGATCGCCCGCATGGACGCCGCGGGCATCGAGAAAGCCTTCCTGATTGCGGCCAAGGTCGGCCGCCTCGGCCATCCCGCCTGCTATCATGTGGACTACAGGCTGGTGGCGGATGCGGTGCAGGCGCATCCGGATCGCTTCTATGGTCTCGCGGGCCTCGACCCCACCGAAGGCATGCGCGGCGTGCGAGAGCTGTCCCGCGCCGTGACGGAGTACGGCTTCATCGGCGCGCATTTCTACCCGCACTGGTTCGAGCTCGCCCCAGACCATGCCAAGTGGTACCCCTTCTACGCGAAATGCGCCGAGCTCGACGTGCCGGTGCAGCTGCAGGTCGGCCAGTCCATGGTCTACGACCCACGCTATCCGCTGCGCTCCGTCGGCCGCCCGATCGCGCTCGACGCCGTGGCCTGCGACTTCCCGGAGCTGAAGATCATCGGCATCCATGTCGGCATCCCCTGGACCGAGGAGATGATCGCCATGGCCTGGAAGCACAGCAACGTCTTCATCGGATCGGACGCGCACAGCCCGCGCTACTGGCCGGACAGCTTCAAGCACTACATTCGCAGCTACGGCCAGGACAAGGTTATCTTCGGCACGGATTTCCCGGTGCTCGACTTCGGCCGCACCATGTCCGAAATCGCCGAGCTGAACCTGCCTGAGGCGGTGCTGCAGAAATTCCTGCGCACCAATGTGGAGCGCATCTACAAGCTGGACGGCGCGGACGCATGAACCTCGCCGATGCGCTGGACATCCACGCCAAGGCGCGGCCCGGCCATGTCGCGCTGATCGATGGCGCGCTGGTTCTGACCCATGCGGAATTCGCCGCACGGGTGCGGCGCATGGCGGCCTGGGTCCAAGGCCTTGGCCTGCCGGGCGACCAGCCTATCGGCATCTGCCTGCGCGACACGGCGCAGCATGTGGTGGCGCTCTACGCCGTGGCGCGCGCCGGCCTGCCGATCCTGCCGATGGATGTGCGCTGGACGGCGGAGGAGCAGCGCAACGTCGCCGACCACTTTGGCGCCGCGCTCGTGTTGCAGGAGCCGGACGCGCCGCCGCTGCCCGGCCTGCGCTGCGACATGCCGCAGGAAGTTGATGCAACCGGCGCACACTTCGCCAGTGATGCGGAAGCACCCTTCGTGCTGTCGCTCTCCTCCGGCACCACCGGCCGGCCGAAGGGGCCGCTGATCGCGCATCACCATTTCCTCGCGCGCTTCCGCACGCATT
Source organism: Falsiroseomonas tokyonensis (assembly GCF_019024325.1). Taxonomy (GTDB): domain Bacteria; phylum Pseudomonadota; class Alphaproteobacteria; order Acetobacterales; family Acetobacteraceae; genus Falsiroseomonas; species Falsiroseomonas tokyonensis. The sequence continues at coordinate 177,804 of NZ_JAFNJS010000009.1, read as the reverse complement.
GGATCAATCTCGGCCTGAACGGCCGCGACCGCTTCGTCTGCGCCACGCCGCTGTATTTCGGTGGCGGCCGCACCTTCGCCATGTCGGTGCTCTTCTCCGGCGGCGCGCTGATCCTGAAGCCGCCGCCCTGCACGCCGGAGGAGCTGGTGGCCTGCGTCGCGCAGCACGAGGCCACCAGCCTCTTCCTGGTGCCGACCCAGTTCCGCCGCCTGCTGGCGCTGACCGATGACCTCGTGGCGCCGCTCCGAAACCTGAACCTGCTCTTCTCCTCCGGCGCGCCGCTGTCGCCCGAGGAACGCCTGGCGATCCGCGACCGGCTCTGCCCGCGCTTCTTCGAATACTACGCCAGCACCGAGGGCGGCGGTGTCTCCCTGCTGACGCCGGAGGACCTGGCAACGCATGGCGAGACCGTGGGCCGCCCCGTCTTCGCCGTGGAGGTGGAGGTGGTGGACGACGCCGACCGCCCGCTGCCGCCCGGCGAGATCGGCCTGCTGCGCTACCGCGGCCCCGCCTGCGCCACCGGCTACCACCGCGACCCTGAAGCCTCCGCCGAAGCTTTCCGGGATGGCTGGTTCTATCCAGGCGATCTCGCCTCGCTTGATGAGCAGGGCTTCGTCACGCTGCGCGGTCGGCAGAAGGACATGATCATCCGCGCCGGCATCAACATCCACCCCGCGGATATCGAAGCCGCGCTGACCGCCCATCCGGCGGTGGCGGAAGCTGCGGTGCTCGCTTGGCCCTCGCCCGAATTCGGCGAGGAGATCGCAGCCTTCCTGCGTCTCTCCGCGCCGGCGGAGCCGGAGGCGCTGCTCGCCTTCGCGCGCGGGGCACTGCCCCGCCCGAAATGGCCGCGCCAGGTCTTCGTGGTGGCGGACCTGCCGCGCAACAGCGCCGGCAAGGTGCTGAAGCGGGAACTCGCGCTCCGCCTGCCGAAGCTGGACCGCTGAGAGCCGCGCCCGGCGGCGGATACCGGCGGTTACAACCCGCTGCTTGACTTCCGATGGAAACCGGCGCGTATCGCAACCCGAAAACGCACCAGTTTCCATAGAGGTCCCATGTCCCCACAGCATGGCGCGCGTCTGGCCCTTCGCCTGCCGGCCCTGGCGCTGCTTGCCCTTCTGGCGGCCTGCGAAGAGCAGCCGGTGCGCCCGGCCGCCGCCCAGGCCGCCGCGCCGCCGCCCACCCCGGTCACCGTGGTCACCCTGCAGCGCCAGGAACTGCCGGTGACAACGCTGCTGCCCGGCCGCACCACCGCCTTCCAGGTGGCGGAAATCCGCCCCCAGGTCGGCGGCGTGGTGCGGGAACGTCTGTTCACCGAGGGCCAGGTGGTCACCGCCGGCCAGCCACTGTTCCAGATCGACCCCGCCAGCTACGAGGCCGCGGTGACCCGCGCCGAGGCCGCGCTGGCCCGGGCCGAGGCCACGGTGCGCGGCGCGCTTGCCACCGCGGGCCGCTACCGCGCCCTCGTCCGCTCCCAGGCGGTCAGCCAGCAGAGCCTGGACACGGCGGAGCAAACGCTGCGGGAAGCGCAGGCGGATGTGCTGTCCTATCGGGCCGCGCTGGACAGCGCGCGCATCGACCTCAGCTATACCCGCGTCACCTCGCCCATCGCCGGGCGCAGCGGCCGCTCCAGCGTCACCCCCGGCGCGCTGGTCACCGCCAACCAGACCACGGCGCTGGTCACCGTGACGCAGCTCGATCCGATCTATGTCGACGTGACGCAGCCCAGCGCGCTGCTGCTGCAACAGCGCCGGGACATCGCCAGCGGCGCGTTGCGCCGTCCCTCCGCGGATCGCGCCGTGGCGCGGTTGATCCTGGAGGATGGCACGGAATATCCGCATGCCGGCGAAATCCGCGTTGCCGAGGTGATCGTCGACCAGGGCACCGGCTCCGTCACGCTGCGCGCCGTCTTCCCCAATCCGGACCAGCTGCTGCTGCCCGGCATGTTCGTGCGCGCTCGGGTCGAGGAAGGCGTCACGGACCGCGCGCTGCTGGTGCCGCAGCAGGGCGTCTCCCGCACCCCGCGGGGCGAGCCGATGGCCCTGGTGGTGAATGCCGAGGGCGTGGTGGAGCAGCGCCTGCTGCAGACCAACCGCGCCATCGGCACTGATTGGCTGGTGACCGATGGCCTGGCGCCCGGCGATCGCGTGGTGGTGGAGGGGGTGCAGCGCATCCGCGCCGGCGCACGCGTGAACGCCACCGAACGCGCCGCCGCACCCGCCCCCGCCGCGCGGCCGGCCAGCTAAGGTCCCGCCCATGGCACGCTTCTTCATCGACCGCCCGGTCTTCGCCTGGGTCATCGCCATCGGCATCATGCTGGCGGGGCTGCTCGCGCTGCGCAGCCTGCCCGTCGCGCAATATCCGGCCATCGCCCCGCCCGCCATCTCCATCACCGTCAGCTATCCCGGCGCCTCGGCCGAGACGGTGCAGAACACGGTGGTACAGATCATCGAGCAGCAGCTGAGCGGCATCGACGGGCTGATCTACTTCTCCTCCCAGACCACCAAGGACGGCTCCGCCACCATCCAACTGACCTTCGCCCAGGGCACCAATCCGGACACGGCCCAGGTGCAGGTGCAGAACAAGGTCCAGCTTGCCACGCCGCGCCTGCCGCAGACCGTGCAGCAGCAGGGCATCCGCGTCGCCAAGTCCACCAGCAACTTCCTGATGGTGGTGGGCTTCGTCTCCCGCGACGGGCGGCTGGCCAGCCCCGATATCTCGGACTTCCTGGTCAGCACCATCCAGGACCCGCTGAGCCGCACGCCGGGCGTCGGCGACTACCAGGTCTTCGGCTCGCAATTCGCCATGCGCATCTGGCTGGATCCGGCGAAGCTGCTGAACTACGGGCTGACGCCGGGCGATGTGCGCACCGCCATCCAGGCGCAAAACGTGCAGGTTTCCGCCGGCGAGATCGGCGCGCTGCCGGCGGTGCCGGGCCAGCAGCTGAATGCCACCATCATAGGCCCCTCCTATCTGCAGCGGCCGGAGGATTTCGGCGCCATCCTGCTGCGCGTGCAGACCGATGGATCGCAGGTGCGGCTGCGCGACGTGGCGCGCATCGAGATCGGCGCGGAAAGCTACAGCAATTCCGCGCGCTTCAACGGCAGCCCCGCCGCCGGCATCGGCGTGCGGCTGGCCAGCGGCGCCAATGCGCTGGAGACCGCGGCCGCCGTGCGCGCCACCATCGACGGGCTGCGCGGCACCTTCCCGGCCGGGCTCGAAGTGGTCTACCCCTACGACACCACCCCCTTCGTGCGCCTGTCCATCACCAGCGTGGCGCATACGCTGGTCGAGGCGGTGGTGCTCGTCTTCCTCGTCATGTTCGTCTTCCTGCAGAACTGGCGCGCGACGCTGATCCCGACGCTGGCCATTCCCGTCGTGCTGCTCGGCACTTTCGGCGTGCTGGCGGCGGCGGGCTATTCCATCAATACGCTGACCATGTTCGGCCTGGTGCTGGCCATCGGCCTGCTGGTCGACGACGCCATCGTGGTGGTCGAGAATGTCGAGCGCGTGATGGCGGAGGAGCACCTTTCCCCGCTGGAAGCCACGCGCAAGTCGATGGACCAGATCACCGGCGCGCTGATCGGCATCGCGCTGGTGCTTTCGGCGGTCTTCCTGCCGATGGCCTTCTTCGGCGGGTCCACCGGCGTGATCTACCGGCAGTTCTCCATCACCATCGCCACCGCCATGGCGCTGTCGGTGATGGTGGCGATCTTCTTCACCCCCGTGCTCTGCGCCACGCTGCTGAAGCCGCACAAGCCCGGCCAGGGCCAGCGGGGCGTCTTCGGCCTGTTCAACCGCGCGGTGGACCGTACCACGGCGGGCTATGAACGCGGCGTGCGCGGCAGCCTGCGCCGGCCCTGGCGGATGATGGCGATCTATGCCGCGCTGCTCGCCGGCCTCGGCTTCGCCTTCCTGCGCCTGCCCGGCGGCTTCCTGCCGGATGAGGACCAGGGCACCGCCTTCGTGCAGATCATCGCCCCCCCCGGCGCCACCAGCGAACGCACCCAGCGCGCGCTGGACGCGCTGAACCGCTACCTGATGGAGGAGGAGAAGGATGTCGTCGCCTCCAACTTCGGCATCAACGGCTTCAGCTTCAGCGGGCGTGGCCAGAATACCGGCCTCGGCTTCATCAGCCTGCGGCCCTGGGATGAGCGGACGGGCCCGAATGGCAGCGCCCGGGCGCTGACCGGGCGCATCATGCGCCACTTCGCGACCTACCAGGATGCGATCGTCATCGCCTTCGCGCCGCCCGCCATCACGGAACTCGGCAATGCCACCGGCTTCACCTTCCAGCTGCAGGATCGCGGCGGCGCCGGCCATGCGGCGCTGATGCAGGCGCGCAACCAGCTGCTGGGCCTGACCGCGCAAAGCCCGGTGCTGACGGCCGTGCGGCCCAATGGCCAGGACGATGAGGCGCAGTTCCGCCTGCTGGTGGATTGGGAAAGGGCCAGCGCGCTGGGCCTGTCCGTCTCCGACATCAACACCACGCTCTCCACCGCCTGGGGCGCCACCTATGTGAACGACTTCCTCGACCGGGGTCGCATCAAGCGCGTCTACATGCAGGGCGAGGCGGCCTCGCGCATGCTGCCTGGCGACCTGGACCGCTGGTTCGTGCGCAATGCCAGTGGCCAGATGGTGCCGTTCTCCGCCTTCGGCCGCACCGAATGGGGCTATGGCTCGCCGCGGCTGGAACGCTTCAACGGCATCGCCTCGCGCGAGATCCAGGGCACGCCCGCGCCCGGGCGCACGAGCGGCGAGGCGATGGCGGAGATGGAGCGGCTGGCGGCGCAGCTGCCGCCCGGCTTCGGCTATTCCTGGAGCGGCGTGTCCTTTGAGGAACGCAATGCCTCCGGCCAGGCGCCGGCGCTCTATGCCATCTCGCTGATCGTCGTCTTCCTGTGCCTGGCGGCGCTGTATGAAAGCTGGTCGATCCCCACGGCAGTGATGCTGGTGGTGCCGCTCGGCGTGCTCGGCGCGGTGGTGGCCACGCTGCTGCGCGGCATGTCGAACGACGTCTATTTCCAGGTCGGCCTGCTGACCACCATCGGCCTGTCGGCCAAGAACGCCATCCTGATCGTCGAATTCGCGCGGGAAGGCTTCAACCGAGGGCTGTCGCTGGTGGAGGCGACGGCGGAGGCGGCGCGCCAGCGCCTGCGGCCCATCATCATGACCTCGCTCGCCTTCACCCTCGGCGTCGTGCCGCTGGCGATCGCGAGCGGCGCGGGGTCCGGCGCGCAGAATGCGATCGGCACCGGGGTGATCGGCGGCGTCATCGCCGGCACGCTGCTGGCGCTGGCCTTCGTGCCGATCTTTTTCCTGCTGATCCTGCGGCTGTTCCGCACCCGCCCGGTGCCGCCGCCAGGCCAGGCTGACGCCGCTGCGGGGGCACAGCCGCAGGCGGCCGCGCCATGATCGAGGTGGACGCGCCGGCGCGGCGCAAGCCGGGCCGCGCGCCGATGCCGGAAACGGCGCGGCGCCACCTGCTGACGGAGGCGGCGGCGGAGGTCTTCATGCGGGATGGCTATGCCGCCGCCAGCATGGATGATGTGGCGCGCGCCGCCGGCATGTCGAAGCGCACGCTCTACCAGTACTTCCCCTCCAAGGCGGCGCTGTTCGAGGCGACGGTCGCCGCGGCCCTCGCGCCGCTGCATGTGGCGTCCGAGCTGGAGGCGGATCCGGACCTCGGGCGCGCGCTGCGCGGCATGCTGCAGGCGGCGGCCGCGCATCTCTTCGCGCTGCGGCAGACCGGCATCTTCCGCCTGGTCATCTCCGAGGTGAATCGCTCGCCGGAACTGGCGGAGGCGACGCATCGCGTGCTGTTCAACAAGGGCGCCGGATCGCTGCAGCGGCGCATCGCGGCGGAAGTGGCGCGCGGCAACATCCGCCTGCAGGATGAGGAGGCCGCCGCGCGCATGCTCTTCGGCATGGCGCTGGGCGCCACGCACTTCAAGCTGCTGCTCGGCGTGCGGGGTGAGCCGGATGCGGCGGAGGTGGCGACGCTGGCGCGCGCGGCGGTGGATGTCTTTCTCCATGGCGCGCTTCGACGCGAGGCGGTCTGAGGCGCTACGCGCCGAAGCCCAGCCCGTCGGTCAGGCGCCGGCGCAGCAGCGCGGCGGGGGCCAGGCCGGTGAAGGCGCGGACCTCCCGGATCAGATGCGACTGGTCGGCAAAGCCGGCCTCCGCCGCCAGCCCGGCCCAGCCGGCCTCCGGCACCTCCGGCAGTCGGGCGATGACGGCGCCGAAGCGCTGCAGCCGGGCGGCGAGTTTCGGGGTCAGCCCGGTACGGTCATGGAAGCGCCGCACCAGGGTCTGGCGCGACAGGCCGAGATCGCGCGCCAGCGCGCCGATGCCGATGCGCCCGGCGCTCGCCTCGATCCGTCGCCAGGCCTCCGCCACCGCATCGGCCGGCGGATCGCCTGCCAGCCGGCGCAGCAGCGCGGCCTCCAGCAGGTCCAGGCAGGCGTCGGGGTCCGTCGTTTCCGCCAACTGCGCGGCGAGCCCCGGGCCGCCGAGGCCCAGCGTCTCGCGAAGGTCCAGGAACTGCGCCGGCACGCCGGAGATCGGGCAGCGCAGCAGCCGCTCCGCGCCCAGCGGCGTCAGCATCACCTGCACCCCGCGCTGCCGGCCGCCCATGAAGCTGCGCGCCGGCGCCGGATGCGGCCGGGCCAGGAAGCCCGCGGCGGTGTCGAAGCGCGTCTTGGTGGCGGGATCGGGCCAGGCGACGCCGATGGGCGGGCCCAGGTTGATCAGCAGCACCGCCTCCGCACAGGGCATTTCGCGCCGGCGCTGCGGCGCTTCGCGGCTTTCCTCGTAGTGCCACAGGCCGCGCACCAGCCCGCGCAGCGCCGGGTGCGGGCTGCGCGGGTGGAAGGCGAACATCACATCGTCGCGCCGATCACCCAGGGGGCGAATTCGGCGCCGCCGAAATCATAGCTCTCGCTTTTCGTCCGCTCGCCGCTGGCCACCCGCAGCATCAGCTCGAAGATGCGCTGGCCGGCCTGCTCAATGGTTTCCTCGCCGGTCAGGATGGTGCCGCAGTTCACGTCCATGTCCTCCGACATGCGCTCATACATGGCGCTGTTGGTGGCCAACTTGATGGAAGGCGCGGGCTTGGCGCCGAAGACGCTGCCGCGTCCGGTGGTGAAGCAGACCAGGTTGGCGCCGCCGGCGACCTGCCCCGTCGCGGCCACCGGGTCGTAGCCGGGCGTGTCCATGAAGACGAAGCCCTTGGCCGTGACGGGCTCCGCATAGCGATACACCTCCACCAGGTTGGTGGTGCCCGCCTTGGCCATGGCGCCGAGGGATTTCTCCAGGATCGTGGTCAGCCCGCCGGCCTTGTTGCCGGGGGAGGGGTTGGCGTTCATCTCCGCGCCCTCCTTGGCCGTGTAGTCCTCCCACCAGCGCATCAGGTCGACCAGTTTTTCCCCAACCTCGCGGGAGACGGCGCGGCGGGTCAGCAGGTGCTCGGCGCCATAGGTCTCGGGCGTCTCGGAGAGGATCACGGTGCCGCCGTGGCGCACCACAAGGTCGCTGGCCGCGCCCAAGGCGGGGTTGGCGGTGATGCCGGAATAGCCGTCCGATCCGCCGCATTGCAGCGCCACCACCAGCTCGCTGGCCGGCACCGGTTCGCGCTGCAGCGCATTGGCCTCCGCCAGCACGCCCTTCACGAAGGCGATGCCGGCTTCCACGGTCTTCCGCGTGCCGCCCATCTCCTGGATGTCCATGCTGCGCAGCCTTCCGGCCAGGCGCTGCTCCTCCAGCATCCCGCCCAGCTGGTTCACCTCGCAGCCCAGGCCGATGGCAATGACGTGGGAGAAATTCGGATGCCGCGCATAGCCGGCCAGCGTCCGGCGCAGCAGCCGCAGCGGCTCGCCTTCCGTCATGCCGCAGCCGGTCTTGTGCGTCAGCGCCACCACGCCATCCACATTGGGGTAGTCGGCCAGCGGGTCGGTGCCGGCGAAGGGATTGCGCTTGAAGGCATCGGCGATGAGGTCCGCGACATGGGCGGAACAGTTCACGCTGGTGATGATGCCGATATAGTTGCGCGTGGCGGCGCGGCCATCCGGGCGGCGATAGCCCATGAAGCTTGCCGGCGTATTCGCCCGTGCGGTGGTCTTCACCTCCCGGCTATAGGCATAGTCCTTCGCGAAATCGCCCATGGCGCAGTTGTGGGTATGCACCCAGTCGCCGGGCGCGATGGGGGCGGTGGCGAAGCCGATGATCTGGCCGTAGCGGCGGATCTCCTCGCCCGCCGCATGCGGGCGGATCGCCACCTTGTGGCCGGGCGGGATGCGCTTTTCCCCCACCGTCACGCCGGGCGCGACGGTGGTGCCAGGGGGCAGGGCGATGCGCGCGATCAGCACGCCGTCATCAGGGGCCAGGCGGAGCACCGGCGGCAGCGTGGTGGCGTCCATGGTCGTATTCCTCCGTTCGGCCGAGCCTACGACGGTGAGGTCACGGCTTGGAAGTGCGGCATCTGCCGCACCACCGCGCCCTGCCGCGCGGCGAGCTCCGCCAGATGCGCATGGTGCGTGAAAAGAATGGTCTGGGTGGTGGCGCCGAGCCGCGCCAGCAGCGCCAGCGCGGCGCTGGCGCGGGCATCGTCGAAGGTGGCCAGCAGGTCGTCCGCAACGAAAGGCAGCGGCTCCGACGCCTCCGCCTGCGCCTCCACCGCGGCCACGCGCAGCGCCAGGAACAGCTGGTCCCGCGTGCCCTCGCTCAGCGCCTCCACCGGGCATTCGGCGCCGCTGTCGCGCAGCGCGCGCAGCAGGGTGCGGCCCGCCTCGTCCTCATCGGTGGCGAGGCGGGCGTAGCGGCCCTCGGTCAGCAGGGCGAAATGGGCGCTGGCCCGGCGCAGCAGCGGGCCCTGGCGTTCCTGGCGGATGCGCTCGATGCCGGCTTGCAGCAGGCTGCGGGCCAGGTGCAGGCGGGCATAGCGCTCCGCCGCGGCGCCGGCCTCGGCCAGGTGGTGGCGGGCCGCCTGGGCATGGGCGGCGGCATCCCGGCCGCGCTGCATGGCGGCCAGGCTCGCCTCGGCCTGCTGCCGCTCCGCGCCCAGCCGGGTCAGGTCTTCGCGCAGCGCGGCCTGCTCCGCCTCGATCCCCTGCAGCCGGCCGGCGGCCTCGTCTGGGTCCGTGCCCTCGGCCTCGGCGCGCAGCGTGGCCTCCGCATGGCCATCGCCCTGGGCGCGCAGCGCGGCCTCCGCGCGGGCCAGCGCAGCCTGCAATTCGGTGCGCAATGCGGAGCGGCGGATCGCCGTCTCCAGCGCCGGCAGGTCCGCGGCGCCGGCTGCCTCCCGCAGCGCCGCGATCCGGCGCTCCGCCTCCGTCCGTCTTGCGGAGGCCATGGCCAGCTTCTGCCGCCGGTCGCGCTGCTGTTCCGCCAGCCGCCCAAAATCCTTCGCCGCCTCCCGCGCCGCGTCCAGGCGCCGGGCGAGCTGCGCGACCAGGGCAGGGGCCGGTTCCCCGCCCGGCGGCAGGCCGAGCCGCTGCGCCAGCTGCGCGGCTTCCTCCGCGAAACTGTCGATCGCCTGCTGCATATCCGCGACGCGGGCCGCATCGCCGCGCCAGGCCTTGGCCGCCTCCGCCACCCTTGTCCAGGCGCCAAGGGCGCGTTCCACCGCCTCCGCCGAGGCGTCCGGTGGCAGGCGCAGCGCCTGGGTCGCGTCCTGCCATTGCGGGGCGAAATCGGACAGTGCCGCGGCGGCGCGGGACTGGGCATGGCGCGCGGCTTCCACCTGCTCCCCCGCCTCCGCCGCGCGGCGGGCGAGGTCGCGATGCCGCTGCTGCGCCGTTTCCGCCGCCTCCAGCGCATCCTGGGCCCGGTCGAGCAGCGGGGCGAGCCCGGGGGGCACGCTGGCCTCGGTCCCCGGCATCAGGGCCTGAAGCGCGGCGCAGGCGGCGGCCAGGCGGCCGGCCAGCGCCTCCCGCACGGTCCGGGCCATCGTGGCCTGGTCCGCCAGGCGCAGCACCTCGGCGCGGCTGCGGCGCCATTCGGCCATGGCGGCGGGGTCCTGCGGCACGAGCCCGGCGGGCTGCCAGAGCGCGAGCCAGTCGGATTGGGCCGCTGCCACCGCCGCCTCCGCCGCCGCGGCTTCCTCCCGCATCCGCGGCTGCCGGTCGCGCAGCAGGGCCAGGCGGGCGGTCCGGGCGGCATAGTCGTTCACCCGCCCGGCATCGTCGGCCCGGGCATCGGCCAGGCGGTCCGCCTGGTCGCGCAGCGCCTCAAACTGGTCGGGCAGGGCCGGGTCTGGGGCGGTGCCGGCGGCCAGATGGGTGCGCAGCGTGGCCCAGGCGGCGTCGCGGCGGGTGCGTTCGGCGGCGATCACGGCGGGAGTCGGCACCGTCTCGCCGCGCGCCAGGGCCTGCACCGCCTCCTCCAGCGCCGCGATCTCGGCGCTGAGGGTGCCCTCGGCCTGACGGGCGGCCTCGGCGGATGCGGCGGTCTCCGCCAGGCGTCGGGCGGCGGCGTCCGTGGCGGCGGGCAGGGGCAGGGGCAGGGCGGCCAGCGCCTCGGCGCACCCGGTGAAAAGCGGCAGGGCGGCGAGGGGGATGGCAAGCTGCCGCTCAGCCTCCGCCTGCGCCCGCTGCGCCACCGCCAGCTCCCGATCGAGCTGGCCCTCGCCGCGGGCGGCATCGATGGCGCGGCGCAGCGGCGCGGTGGCGGGGGGCGCGGGGCAGGCGGCCAGGCGCGCTTCGGCCGCCGCCAGCTGGCGCCGCGCCTCGGCCAGGGCTTCCTCGGCGCTGGCCAGGGCGGTGGCGAGCTCGGTGCGGCGGCGGATCAGCGCCTGGGCGGCCTGGCGATCGGCGGCGCGGGGCAGGGCTTCGCGCACCTCCTCGGGCGTGGCGGCGCTGCCGAACAAAGCGGCGGCTTCCTCGACCTCGGCGCGATAGGCCTCCACCTTGCGCTGCACCCCGGGCAGGTCCCGCGCCGCTTCCAGCGCGCCGGCGCGCCGTGCGGCCAGCAGGTCAATGGCATCCTGCTGGGCCAGCACCTCAGGGTCCTGCGGCAGGGCGGCGGCGGCGGCCTGCAGCGCCTCGGCTTCCGCCCGCTCGCGCCGCTCATCCTCCGCGGCCAGGCGCTGGTCTTCCAGAAGCTGGCGCAGCGTGGCGGCGGCGTCCTCGGGCAGGGACGGGGCATCGGCGACCGCGGCGGCCTCCTGCCGCAGCGCGTCCAGGCTGGCGAGCAAGGGCAGGATGCGGCGGGCGCGGTTCAGCCGGGCGGCCTCGGCGGCCAGGGCATCGCCCCGGGCGGTCGCCTGCTCGATGGCGGTGCAGAGCGCATCGTACCGCGCCTTGGTCTCCAGCCATTCGCGCGGGCGGATCGCGGCCTCCTCCGCCGCGCGGCGCTGCTCGGCCCAGGCCTCCGCGGCGATGGCCAGGGCGCGGCGGCCGCGGCCATCGCCGTGCAGGGCGCGGGCCTCGGCATCCAGCCGGTCCAGCGCACGGCGCAGATGCGGCAGGCCCATGCCTGCCAGTAGGCTCTCGCCCGCCTCGCCGCCGCTGGCGAGAAGGGACAGCGCGCCCTCCCGCAGGGTGGCCCCGTTCAGCCCATAGGTGGTCTCAAACAGCGCCCGGCTGGCGCCGCCCAGCAGCCGCAGCAGCGCCGTATCCGGCAGCGGGTTTTCCGCCGCATCCAGCAGCGTGTTCTTGTTGCCCTTGCGGCGCAGGAAGGTGGCGCGGCTGCCGTCGCGCCCCAGCACTTCGAAGCCGAGCCGCAGCGCGCTGGTCTCGTGCAGGAAGGCATAGGGGCTGCGCGTCGGGAAGCCGAAGAGCGCATCGCCGATGGCGGAGAGGGTGGTGGATTTCCCCGCCTCGTTCGGGCCGAGCACCACCACCAGCGGTGCGTCTTCGGGAAAATCCAGCCGCGTATCGGTCAGGTGCCCGTAGCGCAGCAGGTCCAGGCGCAGCAGCCTCATGCCAAAGCCCGCCTCCGGCAGCTCGTTGGCACGTCCTTGCCGCCCTCAAGCGCCGGGCGCGGCCTGCGGCCGCTTGGCTCGCCACGCCGCTGGCGGGCTGCAAGCAGCGGCCGCAGGTCGTGCTCATGGTCAGAGGGCCTCATGCCGGCTGTTCGGCCGCGATGGCGGCCGCTGCCAGGGCCCAGGCTTCCTCCGCCATGCGGGCGAGCGCCTCCGCATCCTCCGGCAGGTCCAGCCCCTCCCGCGCCGGGGCGGGGATCTTGGCGCGCAGGGCGGCCATCTCGGCCAGCAGGGCGGCGCTGCGGGCGGGGTCGGCGAGGCCGGCGGCGAAGGCGGCGCGCAGCGGGTCCAGCGCGCCGGCCTCCAGGCTGCGGCGCGGGCGGGTGCGCAGGCGCACGGCCTCGATGAACAGGGTGCCGCCGGCCTCGATGGCGGCGTTACGGCATTCAGCGGCCAGGCGCTCGGCATCGGCGGCGAGGCCGGGCAGCGCCTCCCCGGTCAGGACCAGGCGGGCCAGAAGGGGGCGGTCCTCGGATTCGGAGAGGGCCTGGCCGACGGCATCCGCGATGCGGGCGGCGAGGGTCTCCTCCGCCGCCGCCTCCACCTCCAGCAAGGCCCAGCGCAGCGTGTCCAGGGCGCGGTGTTCCACCGAGACCACCCGGCCCTCCTCCACCGTCACCAGGCTGCAGCCCTTGGCGCCGGTCTCGCGGATATGGCGGCCCTGGATATTGCCGGGGAAGACGATCCAGGGGTGCTCGGACAGCACCTGGCGCTGGTGGATATGGCCAAGCGCCCAGTAGTCGTAGCCCTTCAGCCGCAGCAGGGCGGGGTCGCAGGGGGCATAGGTCTCATGCTCGCCGGGATCATTGGCGCTGGTATGCAGCAGTCCGATGTTCAGCCAGCCGCGGCGGGGCTCGGGATAGCCGAGGGAAAGATCCTCCGGCACCGCGCGGTTCGGGAAGGAATGGCCGTGGATGGCGATGCCGAGCTCGCCCAGCTCATGCGTCTGGCAGGTTCGAGTGGAGAATTCGAAGACATTGGCGGGCAGCGCCAGCTCCTTGGTGATGACGGAGCGGGCGTCGTGGTTGCCGCGCAGCAGGAAGCAGGGCCGGCCGAGGCGCTTCATCTGCTCGGCCACGAAAAGCCCGGTGGAGAAATCCTTCCAGTCGCCGTCATACAGGTCGCCGGCGATCAGGACGAAGGCGACGTCCTCCGCGATGGCCAGGTCGAACAGGGCGGTGAAGGCGCGGCGGGTGCAGTGGCGCAGCAGGTCCGGCGGCAGGTCGGCGCGCGCCTGCAGGCCGGCCATGGGGCTGTCGAGGTGGATATCTGCGGCGTGGAGGAACTTCATCTGCCCCCAAGAATCGGCCGGCTTGGCGCGCTCCGCAACCCCGCTACTGTGGCGCGAAGGATCGGGGACGCGCTGATGTATACGCTGGACGTGCTGGTGCAGGGCTATCCGGGCAAGTCGGTCTGCCATGGCGCGCTGGGCTGGAGCACCATCGCCCTGCTGCGGGGCGAGGGAAGGGTGGCGCTGGTGGATGTGGGGTCCTTTGGCGTGCGGCCGGAGCTCGCCAAGCAATTGGCGGCCCGCGGGGTGAGGCGGGAGGATGTGACAGACATCCTGCTGACCCATGCGCATTGGGACCACAGCGTGAATGCGCCGCTTTTCCCCAATGCCACGGTCTGGATTGGCGCGGCGGAGATGGCCTGGGCCGAGGCCGAGCCCTGGGATTTCAACGCCCTGCCGGAGCTGCATGTGCGCGAACTGGCCCAGAACCCCCGCACGCGCAGGATCGCGGCGGGGGATGAGCCGTTGCCGGGCATCCATGCCATCGCCGCCCCCGGCCATACGCCGGGCTGCCTGGTCTATTACCTGGCCGCCAATGACCCGCCGGTGATCTTCAGCGGCGATGCGGCGAAGAACCGGGCGGAAATGCTCTCGATGGCCGCCGACATGACCATGGATGCCGCGGCGTCCGAATCCTCCATGGCCGGCATCTGGTCGCTGTGGCGGGCGGTGCCGGGCACGCTGCTTGTCCCCGGGCATGACCTGACCATGCGGCTGGATGCGGAGGGCCACCCGGAATATTGCGGCCAGCGCCAGGCGGCGATCCGGTCCTGGTTCAGCGAGGACCTGGCCGTGACCGCCGAATTCGACCTGACGGCACCTTGAACGAGGCCCGCGCCTGGGTCCGCCTGCCCTCCGGCCGCCGGCTGGACCTGCTGGCGCCCACCCCCTTCGATTGGACGGATGAGGACCTGGCCACCGGCCTGTCCCGCACCTTCCGCTGGGGCGGCCATTCCATCTGGCCGGGCGCGCCGCTTTCGGTCGCGCAGCACTGCCTTTCGGTGCTGGCGCTGCGGCTTCGGGCCCGCCCCGCGCCCGGCCCGGCGGAGGCGCTGCGCGAATTGCTGCATGATGCGGAGGAGGGGCTGACCAATTTCGACTGCATCTCGCCCCTCAAACCCTTCCTGGGGCCGGGCTTCCTGGCGTTGCAGGAGCGGCTCTGGTCGGTGATCGCGCAGCGCTACGCCCTGCCGCCCTGGGATCCGGCGCAGCGGAAACTGCACAAGAAGCTGGATGTGGCCATGGCGGCGGCGGAGGCGGTGCATGTCGCCGGCTGGTCCAGCGCCGAAGTGCGGGACACGCTCGGCATCCGCGCCGCCGTGATGGAAACGGACCCGCTGGTGGAGGGCTATGGCGGCACGCCCTGGCAGCCCTGGCCGCCGGAACAGGCCGCCGCCCGCTTCCTGGCGGCGCTGCGCCGCTGGCAGGAACCCTTGGCAGCGCCGCCCGCTGCGACTACCACCCCCGCATGAGCGAAAACGCCCCCGAAAACGCCCCCGAGACTCTGCCCGACCGCCTCTCCGTGGACCCGCGCAGCCCCTTCTACCAGGAGGTGCTGCTGGCGCGCGGCGTCGGCATCCGCTTCAACGGCACCGAGAAGACCAATGTCGAGGAATACTGCGTCAGCGAGGGCTGGGTGCGGGTTTCCGTCGGCAAGGCGGTGGACCGCAAGGGCCAGCCGCTGACGCTGAAGCTGAAGGGCACCGTCGAACCCTATTTCCGCGACGTCGCCGAAGGCTGATATGCGGCCGGCGGCGTTCCCACCCGCCACCGCAGGGGGTAGCGTGCCACCCATGGCCTCCCCCGAACCTTTTTGGCGTACCAAGTCGCTCGGCGCCATGACGCGTGCCGAATGGGAAAGCCTGTGCGATGGCTGCGGCCGCTGCTGCCTGCACAAGCTGCGCGATGCCGAGACCGAGGCGCTGGTCTGGACCAGCGTCGCCTGCCGGCTGCTGGATGGGCAGAGCTGCCTCTGCAAGGATTATGCGAACCGCAAGGCCAAGGTGCCGGATTGCGTGAAGCTGACGCCCGCCAAGGTGGCCGCGATCGACTGGCTGCCGCCCACCTGCGCCTATCGCCTGCTGGCCGAGGGCCGCGACCTGCCCTGGTGGCACCCGCTGGTCTCCGGCAGCCGCGAGACGGTGCATGAAGCCGGAGTCTCCGTCCGCGGCCGCGTGGTGGCGGAGCGGGACGCGGATGCGCTGGAAGACCATGCCGTGGACTGGCCGGGGCAGTGGCCCCGGGCGGCACGGCCGATGCCCCGCCCGCGGCGGGCCTGATTTCCAAGGGAAGGACCCTGAAGATGAAAGACGCGCTTTTCGGCGGCATCAATGCGGCGGCGCTGACCGCCATGAAGGCCGATTTCTCGCCGGACCTCGACCGCTATGCGGCGCATTGCAACTGGCTGCTGGCCAATGGCTGCAACGGCCTCGGCATCCTGGGCACCACCGGCGAGGCGAACAGCTTCGGCTTCGAGGAGCGCAAGCAGATCCTGGAGGGCATCATCGCCCGCGGCGTGCCGGCCACGAAGCTGATGCCGGGCACCGGCTGCGCGTCGCTCGCCGATACGGTGGAGCTGACGAAGCACGCCAAGGCGCAGGGCTGCCGCGGCGTTCTGGTGCTGCCGCCCTTCTACTACAAGGCGCCCTCCGATGACGGACTGTTTGCCTACTTCTCCGAACTGGTTCAGCGGGTCGGCGGCGGCATCGCCATCTACCTCTACCACTTCCCGCAGCAATCCGCGGTGCCCTTCAGCCTCGACCTGATCGGCCGCCTGCTGAAGGCCTTTCCGGGCGTCATCAAGGGCGTGAAGGACAGCTCCGGCGACTATGCGAACATGAAGGCGATGATCGACAACTTCGCCAAGGACGGGTTCGAGGTCTATTCGGGCTCCGACGAATTCGTCCAGAAGATCCTGGCCGAGGGCGGCGCGGGCTGCATCACCGCAGCCGGCAACGTCAACGCTCGCTTCGGTGCGATCGTCTACAAGCACCGCACGGGGCCGGAGGCCGATGCCGCCCAGGCCGTTCTGAACGCGACCCGCAAGGCCGCCACCGCCAGCCCGCTCATCCCCGGCCTGCGCGAGATCATCGCCCGCAGCACGGGCGATGCAGCCTGGCGCAACATCCGCCCGCCGCACCTGCCCCTGTCCGCCGAGGCCGGCCAGAAGGCCTGGGACAACATGCAGGCCACCGGCGCGCTGCCGCTGCCGGGCCTCGGGATGAAGGCCGCGGCGGAGTGAGCACGCCGCTCACCTGCCGGGCGCCGGCGATCGGCACCTTGCAGCAGGACGACGACATGGTCCGCGTCACGCGCTGGGATTTCGATCCCGGCGCGGAGACCGGCTGGCATCGCCATGGCTGGGGCTATGTGGTGATCCCCGTCACCGACGGCACGCTGCTGCTGGAACTGCCCGGCGGCGCCACCGCCAACGCCACCCTGACCGCGGGCGTCTCCTACACCCGCGACCCGGGCGTGGAGCACAATGTGGTCAATGCGGGCAGCGAAAAGCTCTCCTTCGTCGAGGTGGAGCTGAAGGCCTTGCCGGGCTGAGCGATGGCGGACCCTTTCACCGGCCCCGATGGACGCCCACGCTGCCACTGGTGCGCCGCGACGCCCGGCTACATCGCCTATCACGACCGGGAATGGGGTTTCCCGGTCGCGGATGACCGCCGGCTGTTCGAGAAGCTCTGCCTGGAGGGTTTCCAGTCCGGGCTGAACTGGCTGACCATCCTGAACAAGCGCGAGAATTTTCGCGCGGCCTTCGCCAACTTCGATATCGACCGCATCGCGGCCTATACCGAGGCCGATGTCGAACGCCTGCTGGCCGATGCCGGCATCGTCCGCCACCGCGGCAAGATCCAGGCGGTGATCAACAATGCCCGCCGGGCGCAGGAGCTGGTGCGCAGCGAGGGTTCGCTCGCCGCCTATGTCTGGTCCTTCGAGCCGGATGCCCAAAACCTGCCGCCGCAGGGCGCGGCCACCTCCGCCGCCTCCATTGCCCTCTCCAAGGACCTGAAGAAGCGCGGCTGGGCTTTTGTCGGCCCGACCACGGTGCATGCCTTCCTGCAGGCCATGGGCCTGATCAACGACCATGCCGAGGGCTGCGCTTTTCGGGCCGAGGCCGCGGAGGCCCGCGCCGGCTTCCGGCGCCCGGCCGCACACCGCGGTTGAGCCGGCCCACCGCGCCGGGGCAGGCTGCTGCGATGGAGCTGCCCGACTCGGAACTCGTCACCCTGCCGGATGAAGCGGATGCGCCGGGCGAATGCCTGGTGCAGTGGCGTCCCTCCACGCGGGCGCGAAATGTCTCGCTGCGGATCTGCCCGCGCGCCGGCGCCGTGGTGGTGACGCTGCCGCCGCGCGCGGGGCGGCGCGCCGGGCTGAAGCTGCTGCGGGACAATGGCCCCTGGGTGCGCCAGAAGCTGGCCGCGCTCGCCCCCAATACGCCCTTCGTCGCCGGCGGAAGCGTGCCGCTGGGCGGGCGGGAGCATGCCATCCTGCACGATCCGGCGGCCCGCGGCGGCGCCTTCCTGCACGAGGACAGCATCGTGGTCAGCGGCGACCCGACCTTCCTCGCCCGCCGCGTCGCGGATTTCCTGCGCGCCGAGGCGAAGCGGCGCATCACGGCGCTGGCCGCCCCCCATGCCGCGGCGCTGGAGGTCACGCCGCGCGCCATCCGGCTGAAGGACCCGCGCAGCCGCTGGGGCAGCTGCGCCCCGGACGGCACGCTCGCCTTCTCCTGGCGCCTGGTGATGGCGCCCGAATGGGTGCTGGACTACGTCGTGGCGCATGAGGTGGCGCATCTGCGGGAGATGAACCACTCGGCGCGGTTCTGGGCGCATGTCGCCCGCCTCTCCCCGCATCGGGAGGAAGCGGTCGCCTGGCTGCGCACCCACGGGCCTGGCCTGCTGCGGATCGGCTGAACCAGAACGGAGAGAGATGCGATGCGCCTTGCCTTCATCACCGGCGCCACCGCCGGCTTCGGCCTCGCCATCGCGCGGCGCATGGCCGCCGATGGCTGGCGCATCCTCGCCGCCGGGCGCCGGTCGGAGCGGCTGGATGCGCTTGTCGCGGAGCTCGGCGCGGATCGCTGCCATGGCCTGGTGCTGGATGTGCGCGACCGCGCGGCGGTGGAGCAGGCGGTGGCGACGCTGCCGCCCAGCTTCGCCGAGATCGACCTGCTGGTGAACAATGCCGGCCTGGCGCTCGGCCTGAACCCGGCCCAGGGCGCCGACCTCGATGACTGGGACGCGATGGTCGACACCAACTGCAAGGGGCTGATGTATGTCACCCGCGCCGTGCTGCCGGGGATGGTGGCGCGAAACCGCGGCCATGTGGTGAATATCGGCTCCACCGCCGGCGAATGGCCCTATCCGGGCGGCAATGTCTACGGCGCGACCAAGGCCTTCGTCCGCCACTTCAGCTTGAACCTGCGCGCCGACCTTTTCGGCACGGCGGTGCGCGTGACGGAGATCGAGCCCGGCCTGGTCGGCGGCACCGAATTCAGCGCCGTGCGCTTCAAGGGCGATGCCGAGAAGGCCGCGGCCCCTTACGCCGGGACGGAGGCGCTGGAGCCCGAGGATATCGCGGACGCCGTTCATTGGGTGGCCACCCGCCCGGCGCGGGTGAACGTCAACACGCTGCAGGTGATGCCCGTGGCGCAGAGCTTCGGGCCGCTGCGCGTGCACAAGTCGTGACGGAGGCGCGCGGAAAAGTCTTGACGGAGGAGGGCTCCCGCGCACTCCGCCGCGTGGTGCGAGGCTTCACGCTGGCCTCGCTGCTGACCATGGCTGCGGGCATCTGGATGAGCATCGGCACCGGCGACTGGACCTGGTTCGCCCGCTCCGGCGCCATCCTCACTGCCCTCGGCCTGGTGCTGGCCAGCCGCAAGGTGCTGATCGCGCGGGCGGACCTGCTGGCGCTGCTCTCCGACATGGAGCGGGTGGACGGGGCCGAGCGCACGGTGCGGCTGGCCAGCTTCAAGCGGCTGCAGCGCGACATCGACCGCCAGGTGATGGAACGCGCCGGCTTCGCGCTGCTGATCCTGGGCACGCTGGTCTGGGGGTTCGGGGACCTGATCGGCCGGATCTGAGCCTGGCGGCGTGAACCCGCCGTCATCTTCGCGCTTGCATATGGTTCATAACAAACGCTACCGCTTGGCCTGCCGGGCAGGCACGCACCGTCAACACGGGCGGCCCGGGTGGGGAGCGTTCCGGGATGATCGACCTGACCGTCAACGGGCAGCCGCATCGGCTTGATGCGGAGCCCGACATGCCCTTGCTCTGGGCGCTGCGCGACCTGCTGAACCTGACCGGCACCAAATACGGCTGCGGCATCGCGCAATGCGGCGCCTGCACCGTGCATCTGGACGGCCAGCCGGCGCGATCCTGCCAGACCACGCTGGGCGAGCTCGCCGGCCGCAAGGTCACCACCATCGAGGGCCTGCACCCCGAGGGCGCGCATCCCGTGCAGCTGGCCTGGGTGGCCGAACAGGTGCCGCAATGCGGCTTCTGCCAATCCGGGCAGATCATGTCCGCCGCCGCCATGCTGGCCGAGAAGCCGCAGCCCAGCGATGCCGATATCGACGCCGCCATGGCCGGCCATATTTGCCGCTGCGGCACCTACCAGCGCATCCGCGCCGCCATCCACCACGCCGCGGCGAAGACCTGAGGGGGATGGCCATGCAGCGCAGAACCCTTCTGCAGGCGGGCATCGCCACGCTGGTGGTGCCGCTCGCCCCCGCCTCGGCGCAGCCCGCGCCGCCCGCCGTCATCACCGCCGCCGCGGCAAACAGCCCGAATGGCGGCCCCGGCCAGATCACCGCCTTCCTGCGCATCGGCCAGGACGGCCTGGTGGATTTCGCATCGCCGGTGACGGAGATGGGGCAGGGCACCCATACCGCCCATGCCATGATCGTGGCGGATGAGCTGGACGTGCCGCTGAGCGCGGTCCGCGTCACCGCCGGCCAGCCCGAACCCGCGCTGCGGCTGCAGCCGGTGGGGG
The DNA here is from genome assembly GCF_019024325.1 of Falsiroseomonas tokyonensis. Taxonomy (GTDB): domain Bacteria; phylum Pseudomonadota; class Alphaproteobacteria; order Acetobacterales; family Acetobacteraceae; genus Falsiroseomonas; species Falsiroseomonas tokyonensis. Next base: position 157,531 of record NZ_JAFNJS010000009.1, on the reverse strand, counting down.
AGATGTATTCCGGCGCCAGCTTCGGCATCCGCTTCTGGCACGACCGCATCCGCCGCGCCGCCGCCCAGGCGCGCATGGCGCTGACCTCGGCGGCGGCGGAGCGGCTCGGCGCGCCGGTCGGCGAGCTGACCACGGCGGAAGGCCGCGTGCTCCACGCCACCTCCGGCCGCAGCCTCTCCTACGGCGAGCTGGTGGACCTGGCCGCGCGGCTGCCACTCGACGACCAGCCCCGCATCAAGCCCGCGGCGGAGCGGCGCCTGACCGGCCGCGCCGCGCCGCGCGCCGATATCCCGGCCAAGACACGCGGCGCCGCCATCTACGGCCATGACGTGAAGCTGCCCGGCATGGCCTATGCCGTCGCTCGGCTTTCGCCCGTCTTTGGCGCAGAACTCGAAAGCTTCGATCGCGCCTCCCTCGCCGGCCTCCGCGGCCTCATCGACGTGGTGCCGCTGCCCAATGGCGTGGCGGTGGTGGCCGAGAACACCTGGGCCGCCATGCAGGGCGCCCAGCGCATCACCCTGCGCTTCAAGCCGACGCCGGACCAGGCGCTGGACAGCGCCGAGCTCATCCGCCGCCTCCAGGCCGGCCTCGCCGCCCCCGAAGCCTTCCGGGGCAAGAACGACGGCGATATCGAGGCCACGCTGCGCGGCGCCGCCAAGGGGGTGGAGGCGACCTACACCGCGCCCTACCTCGCCCACGCCCCCATGGAGACGGAAAACGCCACCGTCCAGATCCAGGGCGACCGCGTGGACGTCTGGTGCTCCACCCAGCACCAGGACTGGTGCATCCGCGACGCCGCCCGCGTCGCCGGCGTGCCGCGCGAAAACGTCCGCATCCACACGCCGATGACCGGCGGCGGCTTCGGCCGGCGCCTGGTGACCACCATCGTCGAACAGGCCACCACCGTCGCCAAGGCCATCAACCGCCCCGTCAAGCTGATCTGGACGCGGGAGGAGGAATTCGCCCAATCCTACTGGCGCCCCGCCTTCGCCGCCCGCATCCAGGCGGCCCTCGATGCCCAGGGCAAGGTGGTCGGCCTCAACCTGCGCGCCGCCGGCCAGTCCGTGATGGGCGACTACCGCCCCGCCCTCTTCGCCGGGCCGCTGCGGGGCAACGACCCCTTCTCCCTGCAATCCATCAGCGACACCCGCTACCGCTTCGGCGCCTTCCGCGCCGAATGGCACCGCATCCAGGCCGCGCCCAAGGTCTGGCTCTGGCGCTCCGTCGGCTCCTCGCAATACGGCTTCTTCCTGGAATCCTTCCTGGACGAGGTCGCGCTCGCCGCGAACAAAGACCCCCTCGCGCTCCGCCAGGAACTCCTGGCCCACGACCCCCGCGCGCTCACCGTCCTCAACACCGCCGCGCGCGAAGGCGGCTGGGGCACCCCCGCCCCCGCCGGGCGCCACCGCGGCCTCGCCTATGTCGAATGCTACGGCACCCTCTGCGCCCAGGTCGCCGAAATCTCCGTCACCGGCCGCGAGATCCGCGTCCACAAGGTGACCGTCGCCGTCGACTGCGGCGACGTGGTGAACACCGACACCGTCGCCGCCCAGATGCAGGGCGCCGTCGTCTGGGGCCTCTCCGCCATGGCCGCCGAACACATCACCCTGAAAGACGGCGCCGCCGTCGAACGCAACTTCGACACCTACCCCATCCTGCGCATCAACCAGGCCCCCCAGGTCGACACCCACATCATCCGCAGCGGCCAACCCCTCGGCGGCATCGGCGAACCCGGCGTGCCCCCACTCGCCCCCGCCGTCTGCAACGCCATCTTCGCCGCCACCGGCCGCCGTCTGCGCAGCCTGCCCTTGGTCGACCAAGGACTGCACGTTTAGGCGGGGGTTGGAGGGTCGGCGCGGGTTGTTTGCAGGGGGACGCTGTCCCCCTGCACCCCCTGCCAGGAGGCAGTGGCCTCCTGGACCTCAGGACCTTGAACAGAAATGGAGAGGGGCCAGCGGGACCGCCGAACATGCGGTACCCCCGGCCCCTCTCCATTTCTGTTCATGACTCAAAGGGTTCCAAGGGGCCACTGCCCCTTGGCGGGAGGGTGCAGGGAGGGCGGAGCCCTCCTTGCGATCACCCAGCGCCGCCCCCTCTACCCCGCCGAACGTGCCGCCTTGGCCACCATGGCTTCGGCTTGGCGGATGGAGGCGATGTCGAGGAGTTTGCCATCGAGGGCGACGGCGGCGCGGCCTTCGAGGCGGGCGGTTTCCATGGCGGCGAGGACGCGGTGGGCTTGGGCCACTTCTTTTGCGTCGGGCTGGAAGGCGGTGTTGAGGGTGGCGACCTGGTTGGGGTGGATGGCCATTTTGCCTTCGGCGCCGAGGGCGCGGCCGCGGCGGGCGCTGGCTGTCAAACCTTCGGTGTCGCGGAAGTCGCCGTAGGGGCCGTCGATCGGGCGCAGGCCGGCGGCGCGGGCGGCGGTGATGATGCGGGCGACGGCGAAGTGCCAGGGGTCGAGGAGGCCGGCGGGGCTGGCGTAGTCGGGGTTCAGGCCGCCGATGGCGGTGGTGCGCATGCCGAGGCTGGCGGCGAGGTCGGCGACGCCCAGGTGCAGGCTTTCGGTGCGGGGGGAGGCGCTGGCGATGGCTTCGACGTGGGCGAGGCCCTTGGCGGTCTCGATCACCAGGCCGAGGCCGACGCGGCGGGCGCGATTGGCGCTGGCTTCGATCTGGCTGGCGAGGAGGTCGGCGGCGAAGACTTCGCGCGGGTCGCCGACTTTCGGGATCATGATGACGTCGAGCCGGTCGCTGGCGGCTTCCAGCAGGGCGATCATGTCCTTGTAGAAGTGGGGCGTGTCCTGGCCGTTCACCCGCACGGCGAGGATCTTGCTGCCCCAGTCGATGCTGGACAGGGCGGCGACGGCATTGGCGCGGGCGCGGTCCTTCTCGGCTTCCGGCACGCTGTCCTCCAGGTCGAGGAACACGGCGTCGGCCGGGCCGGCCGCGCCCTTGGGGAAGAGTTCGGGGCGGATCGCCGGCACGGCGAGTTCGCTGCGATGCAGGCGGGCGAGAGGCGAGTGGGTCATGCGGCAGGCTCCTGCGTCGCGAGTGGGTGGTGTTCCTCGACCAGGCGCTGCAACCGTTCCTCGAGCACCTTGGTGTAGATCTGCGTGGTGGCGATGTCGGCGTGGCCGAGCAGCATCTGCAGGCTGCGGAGATCCGCGCCGTGCGCCAGCAGGTGGGAGGCGAAGGAGTGCCGCAGGACGTGCGGGCTGACGCGCGCCGGGTCGAGCCCGGCCGCAAGGGCCGCATCCTTCAGCACCAGGCCGATGGTCTGGCGGGTGACATGCCCGCCCGCGGCGCGGGAGGGGAAGAGCCAGCGCGATTTCCGCTCCGGCTCCGGCTTGGCCGCGGCGGCGGCCAGCACGGCGGCGCGGGCGCGGGCGGAGATCGGCACCAGCCTTTCCTTGTTGCCCTTGCCGCGGACCGCCACCAGCGGCTGGTCCGGTCGCAGCGCGCCGGCGGGCAGGGAGGCCAATTCGCTCACCCGCAGCCCGCTGCTGTAGAGAAGTTCCACCAGCGCCACGGCGAAGGGGCCCCGAGCGCCGGGCAGGCGGGCGGCGCCCTCCAGCAGGGCGGTCAATTCGGCCTCGGCCAGGGGTTTCGGCAGGCTGGCCGGCAGGCGGGGGCCTTCCTGGAGTTCGGTCGGGTCTTCCGTGCGGAGGCCCTCCTGCACCAGGAAGCGGAAAAATTGGCGCAGCGCGGAGAGCCGCCGGGCGGCGGTGCGGGCGGCCAGGCCCGCATCGGTCAGGCTGCGCAGATAGGCCTGGATGGTGCCGGAATCGGCGGTCAGCGGCGTGATGCCGCGCGGCGTGCAATGGGCGTTGAAATCGGCCAGGTCCGCGGCATAGGCAGCCAGCGTGTTGCGCGCCGCGCCGCGCTCCGCCGCCAGCATTTCGAGAAAAGCCTCGGCATGGCGATCCATGGGCGGGGCCGGCCCAGCTAGGTCAGCGGGTCCCGAAGCGTTCGGCCGGCACGCTGCGCTCGACCGGCTGCGGCGTGACGGAGGGCGGGAAGGCGCCGATGCCGAGCAGTCCGATGGCCAGCAGGGCTGCAATCACAAGCGCCAGCAGCAGGAGCGGGTGTCGGAACATCGTGGAAGCGGATCCTCACGCGCTGTGTGCCGTCCGGCACGACCGACAAAAACCGAGCTGTGAAGTCGTTGAAACTACAGCAAGAGATCGGATCGGATGATTTCATCCGAACCGGAGTTGCTGTAGCCTTCGCCACCGTGTCACGCAACACCGCCCTTTCGGCCTGGCCCTTGCCGGATGCCGCCCCGCCGGAGCCGGCGGCCCTCACCCCGCCCAGCCGCAGCGTGGTGCTGGTCGGCATGCCCGGCTGCGGCAAGTCCTCCATCGGCCGGCGCCTCTCGGTGAAGCTGGGCCTGCCCTTCGTCGATGCGGATAGCGAGATCGAGGCCGCGGCCGGCCTGCCGATCACGGATATCTTCACGCGATACGGGGAGCCGCATTTCCGGGATGGCGAGCGCCGGGTGATCGCCCGCCTGCTGGCCGGGCCGCCTTTGGTGCTGGCGACGGGGGGCGGCGCCTTCACCGATGCGCGCACCCGGCGCGCGGTTGCCGAATCGGGCGCCGTCGCGGTCTGGCTGCGGTGCTCGCTGCCGGTGCTGCTGCGCCGCGTGGCGGGGCGGGAGCATCGGCCGCTGTTTCTCAACCGGGACCCGCGCGAGGTGCTGGAGCGCCTGATGACGGCGCGCCACCCGACCTTCGCAGAGGCCTCCGTGATCGTGGACTGCACCGACGAGCCGCCCGAGACCACGACCAGGCGGGTGATGGAGGCGCTGGCGGCGCATCGCGAACCGGCGCGGATGAAGGTGCGGCTGGCCGAGCGCAGCTACGATATCCTGGTGGGCGAGGGGCTCGTGGCGCGGGCCGGCGCGCGGCTGGCCCCGGTGCTGCCGGCGCGGCGCGTGGTGGTGGTGACGGATGCTACGGTCGGGCCGCTGCACCTGCCGGCGCTCCGGGCGGGGCTGGATGCCGCCGGCATCGCCGTGGTGGCCACCATCGAGGTGCCGCCCGGCGAGGCCAGCAAATCCTTTTCCCAGTTGGAACGGGTGGTGGAGGCGGCGCTGGCCGCGGGCGCGGACCGGCGCACCACGGTCGTGGCACTCGGCGGCGGCGTGGTGGGCGACCTGGCGGGCTTCGCCGCAGCCGTGGCGCTGCGCGGCCTGCCCTTCGTGCAGATTCCCACCTCGCTGCTGGCGCAGGTGGACAGTTCGGTGGGCGGCAAGACCGGGATCAATCTCGGCCTGGGCAAGAACCTGGTGGGCGCCTTCCACCAGCCGCTGCTGGTGCTGGCCGATACCGGCGTGCTGGCCACCCTGCCGCCGCGCGAACTCCGCGCCGGCTATGCCGAGGTGGCCAAACACGGGCTGCTGCAGGGCCCGCTCTGGGACTGGTGCGAGGCGGAGGGTGCGCGGGCGGTGGCCGGCGATCCGGCGGCGCTGGCCCATGCGGTTCTGGAATCCTGCCGGCTGAAGGCCGGGGTGGTGGCGGCGGATGAGCGGGAGGAAAGCGCCGAGGGCGGCCGCGCCCTGCTCAACCTCGGCCACACCTTCGGCCACGCCTTGGAGGCCGAGTGCGGCTATGACGGCACGCTGCTGCATGGGGAGGCGGTGGCGCTGGGCCTGGGCCTGGCCGCCGCGCTCTCCGCCCGGCTGGGCTTCTGTTCGCAGGAATTGCCGGGGCGGGTGATCTCCCACCTGCAGGAGCTCGGCCTGCCGGCGCGCATCGGGGACCTGCCGCGCGGCTTCTCGGCGGAGCGGCTGATGGCGCGGATGCGCAAGGACAAGAAGGTGCGCGACGGCGCCATGCGCTTCGTGCTGCTGCGCGGGCCGGGGGAGGCCTTCACCACGGCGGAGGTGCCGCCCCTGGCGGTGGAATCGCTGCTGCGGGATGAGGGGGCGAAAGCCTAGCCTTCCAGGGCTGGGATCGCCATGCGATACCCAGGCGCTGCACTGCAACATCCCGGGACCCCGCCCGATGCCGCTCCCCGAGCCCGAGGTTTCGCGCATTCCGCTGCACCGCCGCCAGATCACCATGGACGGCTACCAGCGCACCGACGGGCTCTTCGACATCGAGGCGCATCTGGTCGACACCAAGTCCTATCCCTTCGACAATATGGACCGCGGCACGCTGCAGCCGGGGGATGCGCTGCACGGCATGTGGGTGCGCATGACGGTGGATGAGCAGATGGTGATCCGCGCCTGCGAGGCCGTCTCCGACTTCACCCCCTATGACGTCTGCCCCAAGGCGGCGGCCAGCATGAGCCGCCTGGCGGGCGTCTCCATCGGGCCGGGCTTCAACCGGGCGGTGAAGGAAAGGGTGGGTGGTGCGCTGGGCTGCACGCATCTGCGAGAGGTGATGGCCCAGATGGCGACCGTCGCCTACCAGACCATCGCCCCTTGGAAATGGCGCCGGGACCGGGCGCGGCGGGAAGCGGCGATCGCCGCCGGCCAACCGGCCGAGGCCCCACCGCCCCGCCGCCTCCCGATCGGCAGCTGCTATGCCTATGCCGAGGACAGTCCCGTGGTGCAGCGGCACCGCGCGGGCGGCAGCGCGGAGTAGCGCTTAAGCCCTCTCCACCCGAAGGGGGGGGAGGGTTGGGTGGGGGGGGGGGCGTGCAGAATGGCCCGGTCGCCCAGCATCCTGAGCTTTGACCCCCCACCCCGACCAGCCTTCGGCGTCGCCGCAGTGCCGCAACCCCCCGCGTCGCGGGGGAGGGAGAAGGGCCTACCCAGCCTTCGCGGCTTCCTCCGGCGTCAGCAGCCGTAGCGACAGCGCGTGCAGCCCGGTCTCGAATTCCGCCGCCACCGCCTCATGCGCCGCGCGGGACCGCGCCACGCGGGACAGGCCCGCGAAGGCGGGACTGATGACGCGCACGGAATAATGAGTCTCCCCGCCCGGCCGCGCGCCCGAATGGCCGGCATGCTGGGCGCTGTCGTCCTGCACCGCGACCTCCGCCTCGGCGAAGGCCCGTTGCAGGCAGGTGGCGATGCGCTGGGCTCGGTCGGTCATGGCTGTTCCTGACATGTGGGGGCTGCTGCGGGCTTGGACAGGGCCGGATCCGGCATGGCTCCGTTTCGCCGGCCCGCCTTGCGCGGCCGCAACCCGGCGACCATAAACCCGGAATGGCGCGACGTGGCGACCGCATCGGAACAATGACGGCGGAGCCGGAGGCGCCGGTGCGCCCCTGCGAGTCCCCGGGCTGCCCGCTGCCCGGCGAATTCCGCGCGCCGCGCGACCGCAAGACGCTCAACCAATACCGATGGTTCTGCCTGGACCATGTGCGCGCCTACAACCGCGCCTGGGACTACTACAAGGGCATGTCCCCCGGCGAGATCGAGGCGCATCTGCGCGAGGATTCCGGCTGGCAGCGCCCGACCTGGCCGCTCGGCCGGCTCGGCGGCGCCAATCCCTTCGACCCGGAGGTGCTGCGCGACCCGCTGGGCGTACTGGGCGCCACGCCGCTGCATGCCCAGCGCCGCGCCAAGCCGCCGCGGCAGGACGAACCGCCGGCCGAACTGCGCGCGGCGCTGGATGTGCTGGGCCTGGGCTGGCCGCTCGATGCCCTGGCGCTGCGAACGCGCTACAAGGAACTCGCCAAACGCTACCACCCCGACGCCAATGGCGGCGATCGCCAGGCGGAGGAGCGGTTGAAGGACATCAACCGCGCCTACAGCCTGGTTCGCCGCAAGCTTCCGGGCAAAGCCACGCCCGCAGCCGCACCAGCCGGGTAGCCGCGCCCGTCCTGGCGCCCTAGGATCGCAATCGATGTCACAGCCGGACCAGCAGATGAACAAGGCCGCCAGCCTCGCCGAGATTAGCCCCACCTCCGTGATCGATATGCCGGACACGCACCTTCTCGTGCGCGATGTCTTCGGCATCGACAGCGACATGAAGGTGCCGGCCTTCAGCCGCCGCACCGAACATGTTCCGGAGGTGGACAGCACCTATCGCTTCGACCGGGAGACGACGCTGGCGATCCTCGCCGGCTTCGCCTTCAACCGTCGCGTCATGGTCCAGGGCTATCACGGCACCGGCAAGTCGACGCATATCGAACAGGTGGCGGCGCGGCTGAACTGGCCCTGCATCCGGGTGAACCTGGACAGCCACATCTCCCGCATCGACCTGATCGGCAAGGATGCGATCGTCCTGAAGGACGGCAAGCAGGTCACGGAATTCCGCGAAGGCATCCTGCCCTGGGCGCTGCAGCACCCCTGCGCGCTGGTCTTCGACGAATACGACGCCGGTCGCCCGGACGTGATGTTCGTGATCCAGCGCGTGCTGGAGGTGGAGGGCAAGCTCACTTTGCTCGACCAGAACAAGGTGATCCGCCCGCATCCGATGTTCCGGCTGTTCGCCACGGCGAATACGGTGGGCCTCGGCGACACCACGGGCCTCTATCACGGCACGCAGCAGATCAACCAAGGGCAGATGGACCGCTGGAACATCGTCGCCACGCTGAACTACCTGCCGCATGCGCAGGAGACGGCGATCGTCATGGCCAAGCTCGGCTGGGACGAGAAGGACGCGAAGATGAAGCGGCAGACGGAAGCCATGGTGGCGCTCGCCGACCTGACGCGCGCCGGCTTCATCGCCGGCGACATCTCCACCGTCATGTCGCCGCGCACCGTCATCACCTGGGCCGAGAACGCCAAGATCTTCGGCGACATCGGCTTCGCCTTCCGCATGACCTTCCTGAACAAGTGCGATGAGGCGGAGCGCGGCACGGTGGCCGAATACTACCAGCGCTGCTTTAACGAGGAGCTCTCCACCGGCAGCATGCTGCGCAAGGCGGGGTGAGGCCGCATGGCGGGTCCGCGCTTCCTGCTGCATTTCGCACCGAGAACGCGGGCCTTCCGCATCCTCTGGCTGCTGGAGGAATTCGGCGCCGACTATGCGCTGATCCAGCACGACCTGGAGGCAGGCACCCATAAGCGGCCGGAATTCCTCGCGATCAACCCGGACGGCAAGCTGCCGGTGCTGGAGGATCGCGGGCCGGCCGGCGACTGGACCGGCATCGTGGTTTCCGAAAGCCTGGGCATCTGCGCCTATCTGGACGAACTGCATCCCGGCCTGCTCTCGCCGCCGCCCGGCAATCCGGAACGCGCGCTGTACCAGACGCTGATGGCCTATGGCGCCGGCGTGCTGGAACCGGCGCTGGCCGACAAGGCCTTTCCGCGGGCAGAGCCGCCGCCGGCACGGGCGCTGGGCTGGCCGGATTTCGCCACCGCGCTGGGGCGCATCGAGCGGCAGATCGAGGCCTCCGGCGGCCCCTTCCTGCTCGGCGCGGCGCTGAGCACGGCCGATGTGCTGATCGGCTCCACCCTGCAATATGTGACCGCCTGGGGCATGCTGACGCCCTCTCCGGTCATCGCCTCCTACCTCGCCGCGCTCGAGGCCCGACCCGCGCTGGCAGCCGCCCGCGCCCGGGAAGCGGTGCGCGCATGACGGATTTCCAAGCATGAGCGGCAAGCCCGACCAGACGCGCCAGGAAGAATTCAAGCGGGCCACCGCCGGCGCGGTGCGCGCCATCGCGCGCCAGCCGGAAGTGCAGGTGGCCTATCAGCCAGGCCCCTCCGGCCTCGCCGGCAAGCGCGCCCGCCTGCCGCTGCCGACGCGCGCCTTGCCGCCGGCCGAAATGGCCAAGCTGCGCGGCGCGGCGGACGCCATCGCGCTGAAGCTGCGCCACCATGATGAGGGCGTGCACGCCAACCGGATCCCCGCCCGCCGCGAGGCGCGGGAGGTCTTCGACGCGCTGGAGGATGTGCGGGTCGAGGTGGTGGGCAGCCAGCACATGTCCGGCGTCGCCGCCAATCTGCGCGCCCGGCTGACCGACCAGTGCGAGTCGGAGGGCTACGACCGCATGACGCGGAAGGACCAGCTACCGCTGGCCGCGGCGCTGGGCCTGCTGGCGCGGGAGCGTCTGTCCGGGGAGCCAGCCCCCGCCGCCGCCCAGCGCATCCTCGACATGTGGCGCGACACCATCGGCGAATCCGCCGAGGCTGCGCTGGCCGAGATGGCCGAGCGCAGCACGGACCAGGACGCCTTCGGCCGCGCCGCCCGCAAGCTGCTGGCCGCGCTCGACCTGGCCGAGGCCGAAGTGGAGACCGAGGCCGAGCAGGATGAGGAGGAGGGCGAGGGCGGCGAGACCACCTCGCAGCAGGACCAGTCCGGCGAGGGCGAATCCCAGGCCCAGGACACCGAGAGCATGCTCGGCGCCCAGCCCGAGACCATGCAGGGCGACGCCGCCGAGGATGAGGGCCAGGAGGGCGAGGAGGAAGGCGCCGCCGCCGAGGGCGACGACCGCCCGGGCGGACCGCAGCAGCGCAAGGAGGTGCCGGCCACCGACGACGCCTCCATCTACCGCGCCTACAACAAGGCCTTCGACGAGGTCGTCGAGGCCGATGACCTGTGTGACGCGGATGAGCTCGCCCGCCTCCGCCAGCAGCTCGACCAGCAGCTGTCCCACCTGCAGGGCGTGGTTTCCAAGCTGGCGAACCGGCTGCAGCGCCGGCTGATGGCGCAGCAGCAGCGCGCCTGGGAATTCGACCTGGAGGAGGGGATCCTGGACGTGGCGCGGCTGGCGCGCGTCGTGGTGAACCCGATGCAGTCGCTGTCCTACAAGAAGGAGCGCGAGGCGGATTTCCGGGACACGGTGGTGACCCTGCTGATCGACAATTCCGGCTCCATGCGCGGCCGGCCGATCACCGTGGCCGCCATGTGCTGCGACATCCTGGCCCGCACGCTGGAGCGCTGCTCGGTGAAGGTCGAGATCCTGGGCTTCACCACCCGCGCCTGGAAAGGCGGCCAGAGCCGCGAGCGCTGGGTGCAGGAGGGCAAGCCGCGCAATCCGGGCCGGCTGAACGACCTGCGCCACGTCATCTACAAGTCGGCCGACGCCCCCTGGCGCCGCGCCCGCAAGAACCTCGGCCTGATGCTGCGCGAGGGGCTGCTGAAGGAGAACATCGACGGCGAGGCGCTGGAATGGGCCTACAAGCGCCTGCTGACCCGCACCGAGCATCGCCGCATCCTGATGGTGATCTCGGACGGCGCGCCGGTGGATGACAGCACCCTGTCCGTGAACCCCGGCAACTATCTGGAGCGCCACCTGCGCAAGGTGATCGGCGAGATCGAGGGCCGCGAGGCGGTGGAGCTGATCGCCATCGGCATCGGCCACGACGTCACCCGCTACTACCGCCGCGCGGTGACCATCGTGGATGCGGAGGAGCTGGGCGGCACCATGATGAAGAAGCTCGCCGAGCTCTTCGACGAGGATGCGGCGCTGGCCTGGCAGCGGGCCGCTTCCGAACGCGCGCCCCTGGTCGCCTGACCACCCGCCGCGGTCTTCTGCTGGGCGCCGCCGCCGCGCTGGCGGCGCTGCCCAGCTGCGGGAAGGGGGCGGAGCCGCCGCTCACCCGCCGGCTCGACCTGCCGGAGGGCCCCTTCGGCGCGCTCCGGCTGCTCGGCGGCCTGGAGATCAACACCGGCGTGCTGGGCTTCGGCGGGCTGTCCGGGCTGCATCTGGCGCCAGACCTGACGCTGACCGCCATCAGCGATCGCGCGCGCTTCGTCGAGATGCGGCTGGCGCTGGATGAGGGGCTGCGGCCCCTGAACCTTTCGCTGATCCGCAGTGGCTTTTTGCGGGACGAGCGGGGCCGCGCCATGCCGCCCGGCCGCGCGGCGGATGCGGAGGCGCTGGCGCGGCTGCCGGACGGCACCTGGCTGGTGGGTTTCGAGCGCCGGCACCGCATCGCCGCCTATGCCAGCTGGACGGGCCCCGCCCGCCCCATGCCCGCCCCGCCGGGACTCGATCGCTCGCCCGGCAATGCCGCGCTGGAATCCCTGGCGGTGCTGGCGGATGGGCGCTGGCTGGCGCTGTCCGAGGGGCTGCCCTGGGGTCCGGGCGAGCCCGGCGACCTTACCGGCTGGATCGGCGGCCCCGACTCCTGGCGCGCCTTCGGCTATCGTCCCGCTGCCGGCCATGTGCCGGTGGATGCGGCGGCGCTGCCGGATGGCGGCGCGCTGGTGCTGGAGCGGTCCTTCGGCCTGCTGGCCGGCTTTGGCGGCCGTCTGCTGCGCCTGGCCCCCGACCAGCTGCGCCAGGCCAGCCAGGGCCGACTGGTGCAGGGCGAGGTCCTGCTGCGCCTGGAGCCCCCGTTGCCGGTCGACAATTACGAGGGTGTGGCGGTGCTGGAGCGAGAGGGCCGCGTGCTGGTGGCGCTGATCTCCGACGACAATGAAAGCCTCTGGCAGCGCAGCCTGCTGCTGCTGTTCGAGGCGCCCAGCTGATCCCGATCAGGCCGCGTCGAGCAGCCGTGTGCGCGGCAGGGTGAGCCAGGCGCGGGCGCCGATGCCGGGGGCGCTTTCCAGGCGGATGTCGCCGCCATGCGCCGCGGCCAGGGAACGCGCCAGGGTCAGGCCGAGGTCCAGCCCGCGTGAGCCATTGCCGGCGCCGAGGCCGGACTGCTGGCTGGGGCTGGCGGATTCCGGCACCAGGTCCTGCGCCGGCAGGCCATCGCCCTCATCCTCCACCACGATGGCGACCGTTTCCGATCCCAGCACATGGCGCAGCGCCACCACATCGCCGTCGCGGGAATGGCGCGCGGCGCGGCGCAGCAGGGCGGCCAGCGCGCCTTCCAGCGCGCGGCTATCGGCACGCACGCGCAGCGCCCGCAGATCGGGCTCCACCTGCCAATGGCGGCGGCCGGCGCCCAGCTGGGCGCTGACGCCGGCGACTGCGGCATCGATCACAGGGCCGAGCAGGGCCGGGGCCTCGTGCAGGGAGCGGGGGGAGGGTTCGGTGGCGAAGTCGGCCAGGTCATCGGCCAGGCGCAGCAATTGTTGGGCGACCGCCTTCAGCTGGGTTTCCTCGCCCGCACGGCGGGGGGCGGGGCTTTCGTCCGCGGCCTGCGCCATCAGCGCCAGGCCCGGCCCCCGCAATTCCTGCGCGGCCAGCGAAAGGCAGCGCCCCCGTGCGGCGGCAAGGCGTTCGGCCGAGGCGACGCGATCCCGCGATTGGAGGAGGGCGCTGCGGACCCACAAGGCGCAGGCGATCCAGGCTCCGAGGACCAGGAGGGCGACGGCAAGGTGCGACTCGGTTGGCATCGCCGGAAGCTTGGCGCCGCGCCGGTTGCCGCGCGGTTAATGCACCGTCCGCATCGCGCCCAACCACACGATTTCGTGTCGGGCGGCCAGGGGGTGCCCCATGACGGTGGGGTCGCCCTGAACGGCTGGCGCGGGCGCCCTGGCCCGCGCCGCCGGATCAGGCAGCGGCCTTCTTGTCCCGCGCGCGCTCCAGCCGGCGCTTCAGCACCAGCGCCTCGACCGGCAGGCGGCGGTCCGGGGTGCCGAGCAGGAAGGAGTCGAGACCCCCATTGTGCTCCACCGTGCGGATGCCGTTCACCGTCAGGCGCATCCGGACCGGCGTGCCCAGGATGTCCGAGAAGAACGACGTCTCCTGCATGTTCGGCAGGAAGCGCCGGCGCGTCTTGTTGTTGGCGTGGCTGACGTTGTTGCCCGTCAGCACGCCCTTGCCGGTGATACCGCAGCGGCGGGCCATGACTCATCAATCCCGAAAAGCACACGCGCGGGTCCTGGGCCGAGTGGTCCAGGCAGCCGCGCGCGGAAGTGGTCCGGAGCCGGGGCGTATCGCGGATCGCGCCCGGTTCGTCAAGCCTGGGGCCGGCCCCAGCTCAGGGATTAGCCGCCTGCTCGGCTTCCGACGCGCGCCGCATCTCCGCCAATTCGCCGGCTTCGACCGAGGCGAGGGCGCTGCGCAGCACGCCGGCCACCGCGCGGTCGTCCATGCTGCGCGCCAGCATGCCGAGCGAGCCGCCGAGCAGGGCCGAGGCGATGGAGATCGGGTCGATGCCCTGCTCGATCATGTATTCGATGGCCTTGTCCACCACCGAACCGGCATGGCTGAGATCTTCAGGGGCCTCGCCCTGGGGGTCGAACTGCATAGGCGGCCTCCTCAATGAATCGGGACATAGGCAGGCGGGCGCGGCATGGGAACCCCCCTCAGGCGGGCAGCTTCGATGCCGCCTGAATGCCCTTGGCGGCTTCCGCCGCCTGGATCCCCGTGGCGGCTTCCGCCGCCTGGGCCGCCGCGGCGGCCTCCGCCGCCGCCACCGCCTCGGACTGGCGGCGCCACATGGCGGCATAGAGGCCATCGGCGGCGATCAGCGCGGCATGCGAACCCCGCTCCGCCACCTGGCCTTCCTGCAGCACCAGGATCTCGTCCGCATCCACCACGGTGGACAGGCGATGGGCGATGACCAGGGTGGTGCGGCCGCGGGCGGCGTCGCGCAGCGCGGCCTGGATGTCCTGCTCGGTGCGGGTATCCAGGGCGCTGGTCGCCTCGTCCAGGATGACGATGCGGGGGTTCTTCAGCAGGGTGCGGGCGATGGCCACGCGCTGCTTCTCGCCGCCCGAAAGCTTCAAGCCGCGCTCGCCCACCTTGGTGTCGTAGCCATCCGGCAGGCGCAGCACGAAGTCGTGCACCTGGGCGGCACGGGCGGCGGCCTCCACCTCCTCCTGCGTCGCGCCGGGGCGGCCATAGGCGATGTTGTAGCGGATGGTGTCGTTGAACAGCACGGTGTCCTGCGGCACCACGCCGATGGCGGCGCGGACGCTGTCCTGCTGCACTTCCCGCACATCCTGCCCGTCGATCAGCACGCGCCCGCCGGTCGCGTCATAGAAGCGGAACAGCAGGCGGCTGATGGTGGACTTGCCCGCGCCCGTGGGACCCACGATGGCCAGCGTCCGGCCCGGCGGCACGGTGAAGCTGACGCCCTTCAGGATTTCCCGGTCCGGCCGGTAGCCGAAGCGCACATTCTCGAAGCGCACCTCGCCGCCGGTCGCGACCAGGGCCGGCGCACCGGGCGCGTCCGCCACCTCGCGGTCCTCCCGCATCAGGGCGAACATGGCTTCCATGTCCACCAGCCCCTGCTTGATCTCGCGATAGGCGAAGCCGAGGAAATTCAGCGGCTGGAACAGCTGGATCATGTAGGTGTTGACCAGCACGAAGTCGCCTACCGTCATGCCGCCGCCGGAAACACGGCCGGCGGCCATCATCATCACCACCGTCAGGCCGACCGCGATCACCGCCTGCTGGCCGAAGTTCAGCGCGTTCAGGCTGACCTCGGACCGCGAATAGGCGCGCTCGTAGCGTTCCATGCTGGCGTCGTAGCGCCGGGCCTCGTGCCGCTCATTGCCGAAATACTTCACCGTCTCGAAGTTCAGAAGGCTGTCGACGGCGCGGGTATTGGCCTCGGTATCCGTGTCGTTCATCGCGCGGCGGAAGCGCAGGCGCCATTCGGTGAACATCAGCGTAAAGGCGATGTAGATGCCGACCGTCACCAGGATGACGAAGCTGAAGCTGAAGTCGAACATGCCCCAGAGGATCGCCGCCACCAGCAGGATCTCGAAGATCGTCGGCACGATGTTGAAGAGGAGAAAATCCAGCACGAAGGTCATGCCGCGGGTGCCGCGTTCCAGCACGCGGGACAGGCCGCCGGTCTGCCGGTCCAGGTGGAAGCGCAGGGACAGGGCATGCAGGTGCTGGAAGACCTGCAGCGCGATGCGCCGCATGGCGCGCGCCTGCACCTTCACGAAGATGGCGTCGCGCGCCTCGTTGAAGGCGGAGCTGGTCAGCCGCAACAGGCCATAGGCCAGCACCAGGGCGATGGGCACCACGGCAATGCCCGCCGCAACCCCGGCCTCCGGCGCCAGGGCATCCACCGCGCGGGCGAAGGCGATGGGCACCACCACATTGGCGGCCTTGGCGAAGACCAGGAGCACCAGGCTGGCCACCACGCGCAGGCGCAGCCCCAACTCTCCTTTCGGCCACAGATAGGGGGCAAGCGTCAGCAGCGTGCGCAGATGGCCACGCTCGCGGGGTTGGTCGGTCCGCACAGGAAAGCTCCGGAAGCCAGTTGGTCAGCAGATGGGGCTTCTAGCGCCGGGCGCAAAGCGCCGCACGGGCTTCCGTGCCATGCGCTGTGCGCGCTACAGGGCCCCATGCCCCCCACCGACCCGCCGCCCGATCCTGCTCTCGCCCGCTTCGAGCGACATATCCAGGCCTGCAACAACATCGCCTCCCCCGCCCATCTCCTCCGCTTCCGGATCGGGGAGGCGCAGGTCGGCTGGGTGGGGGGGGACCTGGCCCGGGCGCTGGCCTTCTACCCGCGGGACTTCCATTTCGACCACCAGGGCGTGGCGCTGGCCGGCCGCCTGCGCGCACCCGGCGCCCGCAGCCATGCCCTGGCGGAGGTCGCCAAGGGCCTGGCCGGGCGGGGCCACCTGGCGCTGCGGGGCGAGCTTTTCGATATCCGCGCGACGCCGGAGGGCCCGGTGCTGGCGCAGCTGGACCGCGGCGCCATGCCGGCCTTCGGCGCCATCTCCCAGGGCGTGCATGTGAACGGCTTCGTCCGGCGGGCGGAGGGCCTGCACCTCTGGGTTGGCTTCCGGTCCCGCCACAAATCGGTGGCGCCCGGGCAGATCGACAATGTGGTGGCCGGTGGCATCCCGGCCGGGCTGTCGGCGGCGGAGACGCTGGTGAAGGAAGCGGCGGAGGAGGCCTCGATCCCGCCCGAGGTCGCCGCCCGGGCGCAGCCGGTGGGTCGCGTCTCCTACGTCATGGCGACGCCGGAGGGGCTGCGGCGGGACGTGCTGCATTGCCACGACCTGGAACTGCCCGACGGCCTGGTGCCGCGCCCGCATGACGAGGAGGTGGAGCGTTTCGAGCTATGGCCCGCGCAACGCCTGCTGGCGGAGGTGCGCGACCGCGACCAGGTGAAGTTCAACGTGAACCTTGTGCTGATCGACTTCTTCCTGCGGCACGGGCTGATCGATGCGGCGGCGCCGGGGGCGGAGTTCCTGCGCGCCGGGCTCGATCAGGTGGCGTGAGCCTCGGCCGGCGCGCGCATCTGGTGGCAGAGTTCCTCCAGCGTCACCGCCGAGAGATCCGATTCCATCGCCGCCTCGGCCGAGTCGAAGGCGCGGCGGAGGATGGTGGGGATGGCCGGCGCGGGGCCCTGCTCGCTGCGGGCGGGGCCGCGATGCACCGGCAGAAGCGGCAGGCCCTTGCGGCGCATGGCCTGCCAGATATGGCCCAGCGTGATGTCGCCGGGCGGCCGGGCGAGCTCAGCGCCGCCCGGGCCGCGGCGGATCCGGATCAGGCCGGCGCGGGCCAGTTGCCCCGCCAGGCGCCGGATGACCACCGGGTTGGTCCCCACGCTTTCCGCGAGGCGACCACTGGTGAGCTGGCCGCCAGGCGCGGTGGCCAGCAGAAGAAGGATGTGCACAGCGACTGCGAAGCGTGTGGCGACCATGGCTTGTTACACGCATGGCGCAGCCATTGGTTCCGCCATATGCGAAACACTTGACCAACCAGTGAACACACAGCGAACATGCGCCATGTCCGCAGCTTCGCCCCCCGCCTCGCTCCTGTCCTCGCCCGCCCTGCTTCCCGCCGAGCGCACCCTGTCCGTCTGCCGCGCCGCCGCGCGCTTCTGCGCCCAGCGCGGCTGGGCCCCGGTGCGGGAGATGCCGCTGCCGAACGGGCGGCGCGCGGATATCCTGGCGCTGCAGCCGGATGGCGGCTTCGTGGTGCTGGAGGTGAAGTCCTGCGCCCGGGATTTCCTCAGCGACGGCAAGTGGCCGGAGTACAGGGATTTCTGTGACCGGCTGTACTTCGCCGTCGACCTCGACTTCCCCGAGGAGTTGCTGCCGGAGGATGTCGGCCTGGTGGTGGCGGAGGGGCCGGAGGCCAGCCTGGTGCGGGAAGCCCCCGCCCATCCCCTGGCCCCGGCGCGGCGGCGGTCGCTGCTGCACCGCTATGCCGTGGTGGCCGCCGCCCGCCTGGCCGGGCTGCAGGACCCCGCCGGCCAGGCCGAGATCCGCGCCGCGCTGCGGGCGGAGTAGCGTCTAAAGCGCGCGCCAGCCGATGTCGCGCCGCGCGAATCCCTCCGGCCAGTCGATGGCCTCCACCGCCTGGTAGGCAGCATCGCGCGCCGCGCGCAGCGTGGCCCCGCTGGCCTGCACCGCCAGCACGCGGCCGCCATTGGCCCGCACCGCCCCCGCCGCGTCGCGGCTGGTGCCGGCATGGAAGATCTGCACGCCAGGGATGGCGGCGGCGGCCTGCAGGCCCCGGATCTCGGTGCCGCGGCGGGGCGTGCCGGGGTAACCCTCGGCGGCCAGGATCACCACCAGGCTATGGGCGGCCGCCCAGTCCAGCGAGAGGCCGGCCAGGCTGCCGGTGGCGGCGGCGGCGAGCACGGGCAGCAGGTCGGAGCGCAGCAGGGGCAGCAGCGTCTCGCATTCCGGATCGCCGAAGCGGACGTTGTATTCGATGAGTTTCGGGCCGGAGGCCGTGAGCATCAGCCCGGCAAAGAGCACGCCGCGGAAGGGGGTGCCGCGCCGGGCCATTTCCGCCAGTGTCGGACGGATGAAACGCGCCATCACCTCGTCGCGCAGGGAATCGGTGAAGGCTGGGGCGGGGGAATAGGCACCCATGCCGCCGGTATTGGGGCCGGTATCGCCGTCGCCCACGCGCTTGTGGTCCTGGGCCGCACCGAAGGCCAGCGCCTCCGTGCCGTCGCACAGGGCGAAGAAGGAAACCTCCTCGCCCTGCAAAAATTCCTCGATGACCACGGCGGCGCCGGCGCTGCCATGGATGCGGTCCTCCATGATGGCGGCGATGGCGGCCTCGGCCTCGGCCGGGGTCATGGCCACCACCACCCCCTTGCCGGCGGCCAGGCCATCCGCCTTCACCACGATCGGCGCGCCCTTTTCGGACAGCCAGGCGCGGGCGGCGCCGGCCTCCTCGAATCGGGCCCAGGCGGCGGTGGGCACGCCGGCGGCATCCGCGACTTCCTTGCAGAAGGCCTTGCTGCCCTCGAGCTGCGCGGCGGCGGCGGAGGGGCCGAAGCAGGCGATGCCGGCGGCGGCGCAGGCATCCGCCAGGCCCAGCGTCAGCGGCGCCTCCGGCCCCGCCACCACCAGATCCACCGCCTTGTCCCGCGCGAAGGCGACAAGGGCAGAAATATCTTCGGCGCCGATGGCGACGCATTCGGCCACGGCGGCGATGCCCGGATTGCCCGGGGCGCACCACAGTTTTGCCAGCTGCGGCGACTGCGCGATCTTCCAGCACAGCGCGTGTTCCCGGCCGCCGCCACCCACCACCAGCACCCGCATCACGATCTCTCCGCCCCGCTTCGCGCAGGCGGCCCCTTAGCATAGGGTCCGGCCATGGACACGACGCCCACCCCCGCTGCCAGCAACGTTCCCGAATACGCCGTCTCCGAAATCGCCGGCGCCGTGCGCCGCACGCTGGAGGGCGCCTTCGGCCGGGTCCGGGTGCGGGGCGAGGTGTGCGAGGCGAAGCGCTATCCCTCCGGCCACTGGTACCTCTCGCTGAAGGATGAGAATGCCAAGCTGGAATCGGTGATCTGGAAGACCACCGTGCCGCGGCTGGCGATCCAGCCGGAGAATGGCGTGGAGGTCATCGCCACCGGCCGCATCACCACCTACGCCGACCGGTCGAAATACCAGCTAGTGATCGACCGACTGGAATTCGCCGGCGAGGGTGCGCTGCTGGCGCGCATCGAAATGCTGCGCAAGAAGCTGCTGGCCGAGGGGCTGTTCGAGGAGGATCGGAAACGGCCGCTGCCGCGCCTGCCCGCCGTGGTCGGCGTGGTCAGCAGCGAGGCCGGCGCCGTCATCCAGGATATCCGCACCACCATCCTGCGGCGCTTTCCGCGCCGCGTGATCCTTTGGCCGGTGGCGGTACAGGGGAAGGGGGGGGCGGAAAAAATCGCCGCTGCCATCGCCGGCTTCAATGCGCTGCCGGCCGGCGGGCCGATTCCACGCCCCGATGTGCTGATCGTGGCGCGCGGCGGCGGCAGCCTGGAGGATCTGATGGCCTTCAACGAGGAGGTGGTGGTGCGCGCCGCTGCCGCCTCCGCCATCCCGCTGATCTCCGCCGTGGGGCATGAGACCGACACCACGCTGATCGATTTCGCCTCCGACCGCCGCGCGCCCACGCCGACCGCGGCGGCGGAACTGGCCGTGCCGGCGCGGGCCGACCTGCTGGCCGACCTGGCGCAGCGGGAGGCGCGGCTGCGGGGTGCCATGGTGCGGCAGATGCGGGCGGCGGAGACGGTGCTGCTGCGCCTGGAACGCCGCCTGCCGGATGTGCCGGCCCGCGTCGCGGATCTGCGCCGCCGGCTGGACGAGGCGGAGGAGGGATTGGCCCCCGCCTTGGCCAGCTTCGTCAGGCGGCGGCATGAGGCGCTGGCCCGGCTGCCCATCCCACACCCCCGCGCCGGCATCGCCGCCCGCCGCGCCACCCTGGCCCTGCTGGAGGGCCGCAAGGGCGCCGCCTTCGCCCGGCTGGTGCAGCGCGCCCAGGGCGCCCGCGCCCTGCAGGCTTTTTCCGCCGCGCCTTTGGCCGGGCTGCTGCGGGAAAAGGCGGCGCGGCTGGCCGGGCTTGCGGCGCGGCTGGAGTCCGGGTCCTACCAATCCGTCCTGGCCCGCGGCTTTGCTTTGGTGCGGGATGCGCAAGGCCATGCCCTGACCCGTGCGGCGCAGGTCGCCCCTGGCGCGAAACTCCAGGTCGCCTTCGCAGATGGAGAGGTGGCCGCCACGGCCGAGGGCGAGGCGCTGAAGCGCGGCCGAAGCCCCAAAACCCCGCCGGCGCAGGAGTCCCTGCTTTGATCGCTCGTCGCCTTCTT
The DNA here is from genome assembly GCF_019024325.1 of Falsiroseomonas tokyonensis. Lineage (GTDB taxonomy): Bacteria > Pseudomonadota > Alphaproteobacteria > Acetobacterales > Acetobacteraceae > Falsiroseomonas > Falsiroseomonas tokyonensis. The sequence continues at coordinate 136,765 of NZ_JAFNJS010000009.1, read as the reverse complement.
CTCGCAAGCCCCGCTCTGCTGCTGGCCCGTCGCGCCGTGGCCCAGGAGCTCACCTGGAATGGCGTGCCCGCGCAGGGCGGGCTGCTGCGCGGCCAGGCGCTGGCCGGCACGCGGCTGGCGCTGGACGGGCGCGCGGTGCGCGTTTCCCCGGAAGGCTATTTCGCCCTCGGCTTCAGCCGCGACCACGACCCCAGCGCCACCCTGTCCATCACCAAGCCCGATGGGCGGCGGGAGGAGATGCGCCTGCCGGTGGCGAAGCGCGACTGGGACGTGCAGCGCATCACCGGCCTGCCGGGCGCCATGGTGACGCCGGACGAGGCGGCGCTGCGCCGGATCACGGCGGAACGCGCCCAGCTCGCCGCCGCGCGGGGGGTGGACAATGCCGGCACCGGCTTCATGGCGCCGATGGCCTGGCCGGCGCGCGGGCGCATCAGCGGCATCTATGGCAGCCAGCGCATCCTGAACGGCCAGCCGCGCCAGCCGCATTACGGGCTGGATATCGCGGCGCCCACCGGCACGCCGATTTCCGCCGCCCTGCCGGGGCGCGTCACGCTCTCGGGCGATTTCTTCTTCTTCGGCCAGATCCTGGTGCTGGACCATGGGCATGGCGTGAACACGCTCTATGCCCATCTGTCCCAGCGCATTGCGAATGAGGGCGATGTGGTGGCGCGCGGCGACCGGATCGCACTGATGGGCGCGACAGGCCGCGTCACCGGGCCGCATCTGCATTTCTCTCTGTCCTGGTATCAGACCTTCCTCGATCCGCAGCCGCTGTTGCCGGCTGAACAAGGGTGACGCCCATGCGCTTCGCACATTATCCCTCGCTGGCCGGCAAGGTGGTGCTGGTCACCGGCGGCGCCTCCGGCATCGGGGCGGAGATCGTGGCGCAATTCGCGCAGCAGGAGGCGCGGGTCGCCTTCCTCGATTTCGACGATGCCGGCGGCCGGCGCGTGGCGGCCGAGACGGGCGCGCTGTTCCTGCATTGCGACCTGCGCGACATCGCCGCGCTGCGGGAGGCCATCGCCCATGTGGCACGGACCCTGGGCGCGGTGCAGGTGCTGGTGAACAACGCCGCGCGCGACGACCGCCACGGCCTCGAGACGGTCGAGCCCGACTACTGGGACGAGCGCATGGCGACCAACCTGCGCCACATGTTCTTCTGCGCCCAGGCCGTGGCGCCGGAGATGCGCAAGGCGGGGGCGGGGTCCATCATCAACATGGGCAGCGTCAGCTGGATGTCCGGCCAGGGCGGCATGCCGGCCTATACGGCGGCGAAATCCGCCGTGCGCGGCCTGACCCGTGGCCTGGCGCGGGACCTCGGCGTGGATGGGATCAGGGTGAACGAGGTGGTGCCCGGCTGGGTCTTCACCGAGCGCCAGGAGGCGCTCTGGGCGACGCCGGAGGCGGTGGAGCGGCACATGCAGAAGCAATGCCTGAAGCGCAAGGTGATGCCGCCCGATATCGCCCGCATGGTGCTGTGGCTGGCCGCCGATGACAGCGCCATGGTCACGGCGCAGTATTTCGTGGTGGATGGCGGCGGGATCTGATCCCGCCTGCGGATTCGCGTTTGGCTCCGCGTTGCGCCGCGCTAGAGCACGATCCGTCCTCTCGGACGGATCTCGTGCTCTAGAAGTTATTATTCCTAAAGCACGAAATCCGATAACACTGATCCAGTGTTTTCGGATAGTGCTTTAGGCTGAGAGCCTTGCAGCACGCGCGGGAAGCCAGGGATGCGGATCGAGCCCTTCCTTCAGGCCACGGCAGACCAGAAGGCCGCAGCACTCGGGCGGCTCAGCGAGATCCTGCACTGCGGCGCCACCGCGCCGGAGCCCGCGGTGCTGCGGGCCATCGCGACGCATCTGTTCCGTGACCCAGAGGCCAGGCCCGGCGATGCCACCATGCCGCTGCCGCCCGCGCTCGCCCGGCCGATCGCCGAGCTTGCGCTGCTGATGCCCCTGATGGACCAGGCCATCGATCCGCAGAAGGTGGAGCGCGCGGCGCAGGTGATCGCGGCGCTGGGCCAGCCCCAGCCGCAGATCGGCCTGCTGCGGCACGCGGCGGCGGGAAGGCTTGCCCGGCTGCGCCTGCAGGTGGCGGATCCGCTGGTGCGGCAGCTGGCCGGCTGCGGCGTGGCCGGCGCGCTGGCCGCCGTCGCGCGCACCCGGCTCGGCCTCGACCGCGGCCATGCCAGGCAGCTGCGGCAGCCCCGCGCGCCCGGCACGCTGGGGGCGGAGCTGCAGCGCTACTACGCGGACAATCCCTTCGAGCTGCCGGGCGAGACGCGCGGCATGCCGCCCGTGCTGGTGGGCCGGCACGACTATGTGCATGTGCTGACCGGCTACGACACCTCCACCGAAGGCGAGCTGTGCCTGGCCGGCTTCGTCGGCGGCTGCGGCCAGCCGACGCGGCTGGAGGCGATGCTGACCTGCGTTCTGCAGTTCCAGCAGGCGATCCCGGTGCAGGAGTTCACCAAGGAGGTGGTGACGCGCGGCGCGCTGCGACCGGACAGCTTCTTCCTGGCCGTGGCGCGCGGCGCCGCCTGCAAGGTCGATATCGCCGATCCCGGGCTGGACTACATGGCCTGGCTGGATCGCGACCTGGCGGGGCTGCGCGCGGAGCTCGGCATCGGGCCGGAGGGGATGATGGTGCATGCCGGCCAGCCGCGCTGGGCGGTGGCCGGTTCGCAGGCGGTGCTGGCGGGGCAGGCGCGCCGGCCTGCCCCGCCCCAGAGTCAGCGCAGCGGCAGCGCGTAGATCAGCCCGCCCTGGGTCCAGAGCCGGTTCGGGCCGCGCGGCAGGTTCACCGGCGTGCTCGGGCCGAAGTGGCGATCGTAGATCTCGCCGTAATTGCCCATGGTGCGGACGGTGTTGTAGGCCCAGGCCGGGTCCAGCTTCAGCGACTGGCCGAGCTCCGGCGTCACGCCCAGCAGCCGGCGGGTGTTCGGGTTCACGCTGGTGCGGCGCATCTCCTCGGCATTCGCGCGCGTCACGCCCTGTTCCTCGGCCTCGATCACCGCATAGGTGTACCAGCGGATCAGGTCGAACCACTCGTCGTCGCCGCGGCGGAGATAGGCGCCATAGGGTTCCTTGGAGAAGCGCTCCTCCAGGATGGTCCAGTCGGCGGGCCGGGGCATGGAGGAGCGGACGCCGGCAAGCTGGGAGGCATCCGTGCCGAAGGCATCGCAGCGCCCGGCCTGCAGCGCGGCGCTGGCCTGGTCCGTGCGCTCATACAGCACGGGGGTGAAGGGCACGTTGATCGAGCGGAAATAGTCCGCCGTCACCTGCTCATTCGTCGTGCCCTGGATCAGGCAGATGGTGGCGCCGCGCATCTCCGCGACCTTGGAGACGCCGAGGTTGTTGCGCACCATGAAGCCGTGGCCGTCGTAGAAATAGGTGACGGCATGGCGCAGGCCGAGCGTGGTGTCGCGCAGCATGGTCTGCGTCGAGGTGCGGAACAGCACATCCACCTCGCCCGAGCCCAGCGCCGTGAAGCGGGTGGAGGAGGAGAGGCCGACGAAGCGCACCTTGGTGGGATCGTTGAAGATCGCCACCGCGACGCCGCGGCAGAGATCCACATCCATGCCCTGCCATTCGCCGCGGCTGTCCGGCAGCGCGAAGCCGGCGACGCCGGTATGGATGCCACACACCAGCAATCCGCGCGCGCGGATCGCATCCAGCGTCGGTCCTGCCGTAGCCGGCGCCGGTTGGAAGAAGGTCGCGCATGCGGCGACGAACGCGGCCGAAAGGCCCCGTGCCCAAGACATTTTTGAAGCCCCCTGTTTGATTACCCGGGCCGAATGGTCACGCCGTCGGGCGGGGGCTGTCAATCAGGCAGCTTCGGGGCAGGCAGCTTCGGGGCAGGCAGCTTCGGGGCAGGCAGCTTGCGCGGCGCCAGCCGGACGCAGGATGGCGCTGGCGGCCAGCCACAGCAGCAGCGCCGCGGCGGCGACGCCCGCCAGCACCAGGAAGGCGGCGCCATAGCCGTAGTACTGCGCGACGAAGCCGCCGAGCGTGGCGCTGAGCGCCGCGCCGATGCCCTGCAGCGTCATCACCGCGGCCAGCCCTGCCGTGACATGGCCGCTGCCATCGAGGATGCGGGAGACGAGGCCGGGCACGGCGACGCCGAGCATGCCGGCGCCGACGCCGTCCAGCATCTGCACCGGCACCAAGGCCAGCGGATGCGCGACGAAGCCCGCCAGCAGGCCGCGCAGCGGCAGCGCGGCGAGGGCGATGAGGAACACCATGAAATAGCCGCGGCGCATGGCCAGCCGCGCGGCCAGCAGCGCCATCGGGATCATCGTGACCTGCGCCAGGATCACGGTGGCGGCGGTATAGCCCGCCGGGTCCACATCCGGGTTGCGCGCCACCATCGCCTGGCCCAGCAGCGGCAGCATCGCCGCATTGGCGAGATGAAACAGCATCAGCGTCACCGCCAGCACCAGAAGCGGGCGGGATCCGAGCAGCGCCGGCAGCAGCGGCTCCGGCGCCGCCTCGTGCAGGCCGCGCGCGGCTGCGTGGTCGATCTCGCGCGGGCGGATCAGCAGCACCGCGACGATGGCGGCCAGCGCCATGGCGGCCATCAGCACGAAGACTGCGACCAGCCCGAACCACCAGCCGAACAGCCCGGCCAGCGCGGCGGCGGAGGCATTGCCTGCGTGGTTATAGGCCTCGTTGCGGCCGAGCTGATGCGCATAGCCCTGCTGCCGCACCAGGCCGAGGGTGATGGCGGCGATGCAGGGCGCGACCAGCGCGCCGCCAATGCCCGCCACCGCCTGCGCCACCGCCGTCACGGCGAAGAGCGGCGCGAAATAGTTGATGGAGCAGGCGGCGATGATGGCCAGCGCCGCGATGACCAGCAGCGCGCGCTTATGGGTGGTGTGGTCCACCAGCAGGCCGAGCGGCGTGGTGGCCGCCATGCCGGCGATGCCGCCTAGCGTCATCACCAGGCCGATCGCGCCCGGCTGCCAGCCCTGCTGCTGCAGGAAAACGCCGAGGAAGGGGCCGAGCCCGTCCCGGACATCGGCCATGAAGAAGTTCATCGCGTTCAGCGCGGCGAGGGACGACATGATTCGGTAAGGGTCCTGGCGAGGCCAGCCCCCATCGCCGCCCAACCGGAAAGGTTGCGACTAGCACCAAGAAAAAACCCCGGCGGATCACTCCGCCGGGGCCTTTTGCATGGATCCTGTGGCGTTGCCGCCTTGAGCCTAGTGACTCGCCGCCGCGCTGGCAGTGGCGATGATCCAGGCCGCGGAACGGACGCCCGCATTGATACCATGAGACACTGGATCACCTCCTTTCGGTTGTTGACGACTGGCAAGATGATGGGGAGGCTGCGCGCGCCTTGCAAGAAAAGATTCGCCCATCCATCCCTCAAGCGCCGGGCGCGCGCTCCGCGCGCTTGGCTCGCCGCACATGCGGCGGCGGCCGTTCGGCCGCTCACCCGCCTTCGGCGGGTGCAGGTGACGCCACGCCCCGCTCAGCCAACCCCCTCGCGCGCCTGGGCGCGCAGCACGTGCTTCTGGATCTTGCCGGTGCTGGTCTTCGGCAGTTCGGCGAAGACCACGTGGCGCGGCACCTTGAAGCTGGCCAGCCGGCCCTTGCACCAGGCGATCAGGTCCTCTGCCGTCGCTTCCGCGCCAGGCTTCAGCTCGATGAAGGCGCAGGGCGTCTCGCCCCACTTTTCGTCAGGCCGCGCGACGACGGCTGCCACCGCCACGGCCGGGTGCTTGTACAGCGCGTCCTCGACCTCGATAGACGAGATGTTTTCGCCGCCCGAGATGATGATGTCCTTGGAGCGGTCCTTCAGCTGGATATAGCCATCGGGGTAGGTCACGGCGAGGTCGCCGGTGTGGAACCAGCCGCCGGCGAAGGCTTTTCGGGTGGCTTCTTCGTCCTTCAGATAGCCCTTCATCACGACATTGCCGCGCATCATGACCTCGCCCATGGTCGTGCCATCGGCGGGGACCGGCTGCATCGTATCGGGGTCCATCACCACCAGGCCCTCGAGCGCGATGTAGCGCACGCCCTGGCGCGCCATCAGCGCCGCCTGCTCGGCATCGGACTTCGTGTCCCAGGCGTGGTTCCATTCGTTGACCACGGAGGGGCCGTAGCATTCGGTCAGGCCATAGACATGGCAGACCGCGAAGCCCGCCTGCTTCATCGCGCCCAGCACCGCCTCCGGCGGCGGCGCGCCGGCGGTGACGAATTGCACCTGGTGGCGCAGCGGCTTCTTCTCCGCCTCCGCGGTGGCCAGCAGCGTCGCCATGACGATCGGCGCGCCGCACATATGCGTCACGCCCTCGGCGGCCATCAGCGCCCACATCGCATTGCCGCGCACCGCGCGCAGGCAGACATGGGTGCCGGCCTGCGCAGTGATGGACCAGGGGAAGCACCAGCCATTGCAATGGAACATCGGCAGCGTCCAGAGATAGACCGGGTGCTTGCCGATGCCGGCCGAGAGCATGTTGCCGATGGCCAGCAGCTGCGCGCCGCGATGGTGATAGACCACGCCCTTCGGCCGCCCCGTGGTGCCCGAGGTATAGTTCAGCGAGATCGCGTCCCACTCATCGCCCGGCAGCTTCCAGTCGTAGCTTTCGGACCCCTCGGCCAGCAGCACCTCGTAGTCCAGCGCGCCCTCCAGCCGGTTGGCGCGCGCGGCCTCGCTGGCCTCGGGGTCGTCCACCTCGACCAGCAGTGGCTTCACGGCACACTGGGTCAGCGCCATGCGGGCCAGCGGCGCGAATTCGCGGTCCACCACCAGCACCTTCGCCTCCCCATGGTCGAGGCAATAGGCGATGGTCCCGGCGTCCAGGCGCGTGTTCAGCGTGTTCAGCACGGCACCCGACATCGGCACGCCGTAATGGCATTCCAGCATGGCCGGGATGTTCGGCAGCAGGGCGGCCACCGTATCTCCGCGCTTCACGCCACGCTTCGCCAGCGCATCGGCCAGCGCCACGCAGCGGGCGCGCAGCTCGCGGTAGTTGCGGCGGACGGCGCCATGCACCACGGCGGTATGGTCGGGGAAGGTGGTGGCGGAGCGCTCCAGGAACAGCAGCGGCGTCAGGGGCTGGTGGTTGGCCGGGGTGCGCGGCAGGGCGTCGTAGTCGGAGGCAGCCATTCTCGGAGTCCCTTGGTCGTTCTCTTGGACGCGGGCGGGATCAGGGCCCCGCCGCGCCGGCTTGTCCATGATCTACGGCAAGCCGGGGTCAGCGGTCCTGCCAGACCGGGCTGCGCTTCGCCAGGAAGGCGCCGATGCCTTCCGCCGCATCCTCGGCCAGCAGGTTCTCGGTCATCACCGCGGCGCAATGGGCATAGGCCTGGTCCAGAGGCAGGCCGCGCTGGCGGTGGAAGGCGGCCTTGCCGAGCCGCACCGCATGGGCGGAGCGCGTGGCGATCTGCCCGGCCAGCGCCAGCGCCTCCGCCGTCAGCTCCGCCGCCGGCACCACGCGGTTCACCAGGCCCAGGCGCTGGGCTTCCGCCGCCGGCACCATGGCGCCGGTCAGCAGCATCTCCAGCGCCGGCTTGGCCGCGATGGCGCGAGACAGGGCCACGGCGGGCGTCGAGCAGAACAGGCCGATATCCACGCCCGGCGTACAGAATTTCGCGGCCTCGCTGGCCACCGCCAGGTCGCAGCTCGCCACCATCTGGCAGCCCGCGGCGGTGGCGATGCCCTGCACCTCCGCGATCACCGGCTGGGGCAAAGCGACGATGGCCTGCATCACCGTGGCGCAGCGCTGCATCGCGGCCTCGAAGAAGCCGCGGCCGGCATCCTCGTCATTGCGATGCGCCGTGATCTCCCGCAGGTCATGGCCGGCGCAGAAGACCGGGCCGGCGGCGGCCAGCACCACCACGCGCACCCTGGCGTCGCGGGCGATCTCCTCCAGCGCATGCTGCAGCGCGCCGAGCATGGCGAAGGACAGGCTGTTGCGGCTGTCCGGGCGGTTCAGGGTGAGGCGGGTGACGCCGGTCTCGCTGTCCTGCCGCAGTAGCAGGGGGTTGGTGCCGTCGGGCATCGCTCAGGCTCCGCCGGCCGGGGGGTCGCGGTCCGCTGCGGCAGGGCCTTGGTTCGGCATGGCTGGGCTCCCGGCTTCGGTGTTCTGGGGCGGCAGACTGCGCCGGGGGCGGGCGGTCGCGCAACTGCCGCAACGGATGGGGGCCGGACAGACGAAGGGCCGGCGGGTTGCCCCGCCGGCCCCTGACAAGCCGTGCCTGGTTGGGCCTCAGCCGCGGGCCTCGGCCTCCCGCGCCGCACGGGCGTCGTTCTCGGTGGCGAAGATGTCGCGGTCCTTGGTCTCCGGCACGAAGAAGGTGCCCACCACCACGGTGATCAGCGCGATGACGACGGGATACCAGAGCCCGTAATAGACATCGCCGGTCTGCGCGATCATGGCGAAGGAGGTGGCCGGCAGCAGGCCGCCGAACCAGCCATTGCCGATGTGATAGGGCAGCGACATGGAGGTGTAGCGGATCCGCGTCGGGAACAGCTCCACCAGCGCCGCCGCGATCGGGCCGTAGACCATGGTCACGTAGATCACCAGCAGGGTCAGGATGCCGATCAGCACCGCCGGCTGTTCGCGGAAGATGTCGAAGGGGCTCGACATCTTCACCACCGAGGGGTTGGAGGCCGCAGGATAGCCCGCCGCGGTCAGCGCCGCGCCGAGGTCCCGCGCGAAGGTCGGGCTATCGGCCATGATCGGTGCCGCGCCCTGGATGCGCACGCCGGCGACCGTGCCGGGGGCGGCTTCCTCGACCGTGTAGTTGACGGAAGCGCGGGCCAGCGCCGCCTTGGCCACGTCGCAGGGCTGGGTGAAGCGTGCCGTGCCGGTTGGGTTGAACTGGAAGGAGCAGCCGGCCTTGTCCACCACCACCTGCACCGAGATGGACTGGTGCGCGCGGGCGAGGTCGGGATTGGCCTCCGCACTCATCAGCTTGAACAGCGGGAAATAGGTCAGCGCCGCGATCAGGCAGCCGCCGAGGATGATCGGCTTCCGCCCCACCTTGTCCGAGAGCCAGCCGAAGAAGATGAAACCGCCGGATCCCAGCAGCAGCGACCAGGCGATCAGCATGTTGGTGGTGAAGGCATCCACCTTCAGCACCTGGCCCATGAAGAACAGCGCGTAGAACTGCCCAGTGTACCAGACCACCGCCTGGCCCATGACCAGGCCGAGCAGCGCCAGCAGCGCCACCTTGGCATTCTTCCACTGGCCGAAGGCCTCGCTGATCGGCGCCTTGGACCCGCTGCCTTCCTCCTTCATCTTACGGAAGGCTGGGCTTTCTTCCATCTGCAGGCGGATCCAGACGGAAATGCCGAGCAGCAGGATCGAGACCAGGAAGGGAATCCGCCAGCCCCAGGCGCGGAAATTGGCATCGCCCACCGCCAGCTGGGTGAACAGGATGACCAGGAGCGACAGGAACAGGCCGGCCGTCGCGGTGACCTGGATGAAGCTGGTGTAGAAGCCGCGCTTGCCGTGCGGAGCGTGTTCCGCGACGTAGGTCGCAGCCCCGCCATATTCGCCGCCCAGCGCCAGGCCCTGCAGCATGCGCAGGATGATCAGGATGATCGGCGCGAGGATGCCGATGCTGTCGGAGGTCGGCAGGATGCCCACCACGAAGGTGGAGGCGCCCATGATCACGATGGTGATCAGGAAGGTGTACTTCCGCCCGACCAGGTCGCCCAGCCGGCCGAAGACCAGCGCGCCGAAGGGCCGCACCAGGAAGCCCGCGGCGAAGGCCAGCAGGGCGAAGATATTGCGGGTGGATTCCGGGAACTGGCTGAAGAAGTTGGCGCCGATCACCGCCGCCAGGGATCCGTAGAGGTAGAAATCGTACCATTCGAAGACGGTGCCGAGGGAGGAGGCGACAATGACCTTCCGTTCCTCGGGCGACATCGGCCTTGCGGCCGTCTGGCTTGCAGACATCCGATACCCCCCAATCGCGATGACGCCGCGCGCGCGCGCCGAGCCCCGCCTGTTGTGGCCTGTTCTGGCTTGTTGTGCTTTCGCGGAACCGCCGATTCGCGCGAATACAAAACGTCCTGGCTGGGGAAGAGACTGGGAAGTCGGAATTTTATGAAAATGATTTCATCATGAAGTGTTGCATGACGAATGCTTCATGAGATGTCTGGATATTACACGACTGCCATAAAACCAACGCGATTACATTACGGGCTGCGCAACAAGACTGCAGCCAGGTTGCGCGCCAGGCCGGCCGGATCGAAGGCGCGCTCCATCTCCTGCTGGGTCGCGACGATGTGGAAGCGCAGCGCGCCGCGGATCGCCGGCGTCTCGCCGATCCGCTGGTCCGGGTGGATCGGCAGGGTGGCCAGCAGCGGCGCCTCCGCCGCCAGGGGCAGGCGGTCGGCGGTGGCCGGCGGGCTTTCCTGCCGCGCTGCGAGGCGGGCGGGCAGCAGCGCGGCCTCCGCCGCGATCGCCGCGCGCTCCGCCTCCGGCGCCTCCGCCCGGGCCAGGATATCGGCCGCGATTCGTGCCAGGGCCTCGGCCAGGCGGGGTTCGGCGCCGCCGGCATGCGGCCGCAGCCAAGCCTCGGCGAGCGCGGCCACGTCCTGCACCGCGGCGGGGAAGGTCTGCCAGCGGCAGTGGTTCAGCGCCGCCTGGAAATCCGGATCGGCGAAGGTCTGGCGCTCCGACCGCCCCGCCTTGACGCGGCAATAATCGATCACCGTCTTCTGTGTGACGAAGGCGGCCTGGCGTTCCAAAAACACGTCCAGCGCCCGCGGATCGTCGGACGGCGCCGCCCGAAGACGCTGCCGCAGCCACGTCAGCACCATACCCCTCTTGCCTCCTCGCAACGATGTTGCATGACGGGGCGGACACATGATAGCCGCTCGTACAACGAATAATTCACGCCGCATGCCGGCGATGAAGCGTGTCGCCGCCGGGGTGGCCGGCGGCCTGGCGGGGGAGAGAGCGGATGCCTTTGGTGGAGGATGTCGAGGTTCGGACGGGCGCCCGGGTGGCTGCCACCGACCGGCTGAATGGCGAGGCCTATTGGAAGAAGACCTCCGGGCTGATGTGGACGGTCCTGGGGATATGGTTCGTTGCCGGTTTCGGCATCCATTTCTTCGCGAATGCTTTGAATCCCATCCATGTCCTGGGCTTTCCCCTGGGTTTCTACTTCGCGGCCCAGGGCAGCCTGATCGTCTTCGTCGTCGGTCTCTTCTGGTTCGCCAAGCGGCAGAACGAGATCGACGAGGAATTCGGCGTGCAGGAGGACTGATCCCATGTCCACCAGCGCGGGGAGCAAGGACCCCTTCATCGCCAGTCTTGGCAAGATCTACGCCGGCTATACCGGCGGCTTCGCCGTCTTCGTCGTCCTGCTCGCGATCCTCGAGCAGATGGGCGTCCCGGACCGCATCATCGGCTATCTTTTCGTCGTCCTGACCATCGGCGTCTATGCCTATATCGGCATCATCAGCCGCACTGCGGCGGTGGCCGAATACTATGTCGCCGGGCGGCGGGTGCCGGCGATCTACAACGGCATGGCGACGGGGTCGGACTGGATGTCCGCCGCCAGCTTCATCGGCATGGCGGGCAGCCTTTACGCGCTCGGCTATGGTGGGCTGGCGTTTATCCTAGGCTGGACCGGCGGCTACATGCTGGTGGCGATTTTGCTTGCGCCGTACCTCCGGAAATTCGGCCAGTACACGGTGCCGGACTTCCTGGGCGCCCGCTTCGGCGGCAATGTCGCGCGCTCGCTCGGCGTCATCGTGCTGATCACCGCCTCCTTCGTCTATGTGGTGGCGCAGATCGTGGGCGTGGGCATCATCACCCAGCGCTTCCTGGAAGTCTCCTTCCTCACCGCCGTCTTCCTGGGCCTCGCCGGCATCCTGGTCTGCTCCATGCTGGGCGGCATGCGCGCCGTCACCTGGACCCAGGTGGCGCAGTACATCATCCTGATCATCGCCTACCTGATCCCGGCGGTGCTGATGTCGGTGAAGCTCACCGGCGTGCCGGTGCCGCAGATCATGTACGGCTTCGCGCTGGAGCGGATCGAGGGGCTGGAGCAGGGCTTCCGCGCCGCGGGGATGCTGCCGCCACCTGGGGTGACGGGCTGGCACACGGCGCCCTTCATCGGCCCCAACGGCGCCTTCTCCTGGTCCGCCGCCTTCAACTTCTTCGCGCTCGTCTTCTGCCTGATGGTCGGCACCGCCGCCCTGCCGCATATCCTGATGCGCTACTTCACCACGCCTTCGGTGCGTGAGGCGCGGCAGTCGGTCGCCTGGTCGCTGTTCTTCATCTTCCTGCTCTACTTCACCGCCCCGGCCTATGCGGCCTTCGGCAAGCTGGAGATCTACCAGACCGTCATCGGCCAGCCGATCGCGGCGCTGCCGGAGTGGATCCGAAACTGGCAGATCGTCTCCCCCTACGGCGTGCCGTGGGTGAACATCGTCGACGTCAACACCGACGGCATCGTGCAATGGGGCGAATTCCGCATCCATCCGGACGTGGTCGTGCTGGCGACGCCGGAAATCGCGGGCCTGCCCTATGTCATCGCGGGCCTGGTCGCCGCGGGCGGCCTGGCGGCCGCGCTCTCCACCGCGGACGGGCTGCTGCTGGCACTCGCCAATGCGCTGTCGCACGACGTCTACTACAAGATGATCGACCGCAACGCGCCGACGGCCAAGCGCCTTATCATCTCCCGCGTCCTGCTCATCCTGGTGGCCATCCTGGCGGCCTGGACGGCGGGCAATGCGGGGGCGGACATCCTGTTCCTGGTGGCCTGGGCCTTCTCCATCGCCGCGGCGGGGCTTTTCGCCGCGCTGGTCATGGGCGTCTGGTACAAGAAGACGACCAATGCCGCGGCCTGCTGGGGCATGGCGGTGGGCTATATCTTCACCACCGGCTACCTGGTCTGGACCGAGTTCTACGGCCTGTCCTTCGTCGAGCTCTTCGGCACGAAGGAGGCGATCCTGGCCGCCGCCCGGCAGACCGCCGCGCTGCCGGCCGCGGATGCGGAGCTCAAGGCCTATGCCGCGGCCCTGGTCGCCAATGCGGGGCAGATCACGGATGGCGCCATGTCGTGGTTCGGCCAGCTGATCCTGACGACGGACAGCGTGGTGCTGCGCGGCCGGACGGTGGCGCGGCTCTGGACGCTGAACAACATCTCGGGCGGCATCGTCGGCGTGCCGCTCTCCTTCTTCACCATCTGGCTGGTCTCCAAGTTCACCACGGCGCCCAGCCAGGCGATGCAGGACTTCATCGACGACATCCGCATCCCGAAGGGCGGCGTTCGCCTGGTGGATCGGCGCGAGGCCGTCGAGTAGCAGGCCAGCGGCCTGAATGGCTGAGGGGCGGCCGCGGTGACGCGGCCGCCCTTTCCATGTCTGATGCGCGACCCGTCAGGATCTTTCGCCGCCGATGCAGCCCTTCGTCGCCGACCACCTCGGCTTCTGGATCCCGCTCTATATCCTGGCGCTGACCGCCTGGGCCTGCCTCGGCCGGTTCATGATGCAGGCGATCGTCCCGGAGGACAGTCCGAACTACATCTGGCGCGGATTCCGCCTGCTGACCGGCTGGGCCGTCTGGCTCGCCCGGCGCGCCGTGCCCTCCTATGTCCACCCGCGCTTCCTGCCGCTGGTCGCGGCCTGCTGGCTGTTCGGCATCCGGCTGGTGGCCGGCGTGCTGATGCTCTCGGCCGGCCTCGGCCCGCGCATCACGCCGCCCGGGGCGGGCTGAGCGCCATGCAGCCGCAGACCCTTTTCGTGGCCGTGGTAGGCCTCTGCCTGATGAATGGCCTGATCAGCCCGGCCCTGCCGGTGATGATGGCGCTGCATCCCGTCTGGCTGCCGGAGATGCTGACCCCCACCAATGAGATCGTCTTCTACGGCGCGAGCCTGATGGTCTCCACCGCCACGCTGCTGCTCTCCGCCCTGCCGGCCGCGATCCTGGAGCGGCTCGGCGCCTCCCTGCCCACGGCCATGCTGGCCTGGGTCGCGGGGGCGGGGCTGCTGCTGCTGCTGGGCCTTGGCTGATCCCTGCGCCCATGCTGCGATGCATCCACGGCCTCCTGGCGAAGCCGCGCGCTTGCCTGCTAGGCTCACGGGCATGACCTGGTTCGTCCCGCCCCGTCGTGCCCTTCTGCTCGCCGCCGCGCTGCTCTCGGGCTGTGCCGCCGCCGGAACGCCCAGCCCGGCCACCACGCCGGTCTCGGCCGAGGCCGCGGAGCCATCCGGGGTCTTCGGCAACTACCTCTCCGGCCGCTTTGCGCAATCCGAGACCGATACGCGCGCCGCGGCCGACCGGCTGCTGGAGGCGCTGCGCCGCGACCCCGACCAGCCGGAGGTGCTGAGCCGCGCCTTCGCCGCCGCCCTGCTGGACGGGCGGCCGGAGGCGCTGCGCCTGGCGCGCCGCCTGCCGCAGAACCAGGCGGCGGCGCTGCTGCTGGTGGGCTCCGATTCGCTCGCCGGCCGCTGGGACCGGGCCGAGCAGCGGGTGCGCGCCCTGCCGCGCCAGGGCCCCTCACAGCTGCTGCAGCCGCTGCTGCTGGCCTGGGTGCAGCAGGGCCGCGGGCAGACCGATGCGGCGCTGGCCACGCTGCGCCCCCTGGCCGAGGCCGGGCGGCTGCGCGGCATCCACGCCCTGCACATGGCGCTGATCGCCGACCTCGCCGGCCGGACGCGGGAGGCGGAGCGCGCCATCCGCATCGCCATGGCGGAAACGCCCGACCCCTCGCTGCGCCTGCTGCAGGTGGCCACCGCCATTCTGTCCCGCGCGGGGCGGGAGGCGGAGGCCATGGCGCTGGTCGATGGCCTGGCGCGGGGCCTCGGCGACTATGCGGTGGCGGCCGCGACGCCGGCCAGCCGCCGCGCCCTGCTGGAAACCCGGCCCGTCGGCTCGGCGGTGGATGGCATTGCCGAATCCTACCTCGCCTTGGCCGCGGCGCTGCGCCAGCAGGGCGGTGGGGAGGCGACGCTGATCCTGTCCCGGCTGTCCCTGCGGCTGCGGCCGAATTTTGCGCCGACGCTGCTGCTGATCGCCGAGAACTACGCCGAGGACCGCCACCCCGAGACCGCCCTGCAGGTGCTGGAAGGGCTGCCCGCCGGCGATCCGCTGGCCAGCGTCGCCACGCTGCGCCGCGCCGGGCTGTACGACCGCATGGACCGGGTGGAGATGGCGGAGACGCTGCTGCGCGGCCTGGCCGCGGATATGCCCAGCGCGCCACAGCCCCTGCTGCGCCTGGGCGACATGCTGCGCGCCCGCAATCGCTTCCCCGATGCGGTCACGGCCTATGACGGCGCCCTGGCCCGCATCGCGACGCCGGGCGGCGGTGACTGGCCGCTATTCTATGCGCGCGGCATCTCCAATGAGCGATCCGGCAACTGGCCGCGCGCCGAGGCGGATTTCCAGCGCGCCTTGGAGCTGGCGCCGGAGCAGCCCTATGTCCTGAACTACCTGGCCTATACCTGGGTGGAACGGCGCGAGCGCCTGCCGGAGGCGCGGCGCATGCTGGAACGCGCGGTGGAGCTGCGGCCGAACGACGGCAATATCGTGGACAGCCTCGGCTGGGCGCTGTTCCACATGGGCGATATCCCGGGCGCCCTGGCGGCGCTGGAACGCGCGGTGGAGCTGGAGCCGCGCAATTCCGTCATCAACGACCATCTGGGCGACGTCTACTGGGCCGCCGGCCGGCAGCAGGAGGCCCGATTCCAGTGGCGCCGCGCCTTGGGGCTTGAGCCGGAGCCGGACGACCTCGCGAAGATCACCACCAAGCTGCGCGACGGCCTGCCGGACCCGCCGGCCTCCACGGCGCAGCGCCGGGATTGAGTTTGCTTCAATCCGGCTTCGCGCCGGCCAAGGTCAACCTGTTCCTGCGCGTGACCGGGCGGCGCGCGGACGGTTACCATCTGCTGGACAGCCTGGCCGTTTTTGCCAGCATCGGCGACCGGGTCTCGGCCGCGCCGGCGGCGGCGCTGCGCCTGACGCTGGGCGGGCCGGAGGCGGCGGCGCTGACGGCGGAGCCGGACAATCTGGTGCTGCGCGCGGCCCGGGCTCTGGGGGCGGGCCGGGGGGCGGCGCTGCATCTCGACAAGCACCTGCCGGTGGCCTCCGGCATCGGCGGCGGCTCGGCGGATGCGGCGGCGGCGCTGCGGGTGCTGGCGGGGCTTTGGGGGGTTTCGGCGGATCTGCCGGCACTGGCCGCGGGGCTCGGCGCCGATGTGCCGGTCTGCCTGGCCGGCCGGCCGGCGCGGATGCAGGGGGTGGGGGAGGTGCTGTCCCCTGTGCCGCCGCTGCCGCCCTGCGGCTTGCTGCTGGCCAATCCGCGCCTGCCGCTGGCTACGCCGGCCGTCTTCCGCGCGCGGCAGGGCGGCTTTTCGGCGCCGGCCGAATTGCCGGCGGCCTGGGCGGATGCCGCGGCGCTGGCCGAATGGCTGGGGCCGCTGGGGAATGACCTTCAGGAGGCCGCCATCACGCTCTGCCCCCCGGTGGCGGAGGTGCTGGCCGCGATCGAAGCGCAGCCGGGCTGCCTGCTGGCGCGGATGAGCGGATCGGGTGCGACCTGCTTCGGGCTTTTCGCCACGCCCGCCCAGGCGGAGGCCGCGGCGGCGGCGCTGCCGGCGGAGTGGTGGCGCTGGGGTGGGGGGGTGTTGGGGTGAGGGGGCGCCGAAGCCCCCACCCCGACCCTCCCCCGCTCCGCAGGGGAGGGAGAAGGGCTGCTCCCTCCCCCGCACTTGCGGGGGGTTGCGGCACTGCCGCAACGCCGAAGGCTGGTCGGGGTGGGGGCAGGGTGCCCCCCCCTCAGCGCCTGAGCCAGTCCTTCAGCCGCGCCGGCGCCTGCACCACCTCCGCCTCCGCCCCGCAATAGCTGAACCGCAGGAACCGGTGCCCCCGCTCGCGGTCGAAATCGACGCCGGCGGCGGCGGCGATATCCGCCCCCTCCAGCATCCGGGCGCACAAATCCAGGCTGTCATTGCTGAGATGGCCGATGTCGCACCAGAGGTAGAAGGCGCCATCCGCCGCCGCGATGCGGTCGAAACCCGCCGCAGGCAGGCCTTCCAGCAGCGCGGCGCGGGCGCGGCGGTAGCCGGCCTTGTTCGCCTCCAGCTCCTCGGTGCAGTCGAAGGCGGCTTCGGCGGCGACCTGGGCGATGTGGGGGGCGCTGATGAACAGGTTCTGGGCCAGGCATTCCACCGGCCGGCACAGATCCTCCGGCAGCAGCAGCCAGCCGATCCGCCAGCCGGTCATGCAGAAATACTTCGAAAAGCTGTTCACCACGATGGCGCTGTCGGAAAACGCCGCGGCGGTGCTTTCGGCGACGGTGCCCCAGGACAGCCCGTGATAGATCTCGTCCGAGACCAGCCGCACGCCCTTGGCGTGGCACCAGCGGGCAATTGAAGAAAGCTCCTCCGGCGCCAGCATGGTGCCGGCCGGGTTGCAGGGGCTGGCGACGATCAGCCCGGCGGGCAGCGGGTCCAGCCGTTCCAGCATTTCCAGGGTCGGCTGGAAGCGGGTGGTGGCATCGCAGGGCAGCAGCTGCGGCACCATGCCCAGCGCGGCCAGGATATTGGCATAGGGCGGGTAGAAGGGTGCGGCCATGGCGATGCGGTCGCCGACATCGAAGGCCGCCAGGAAGGCCAGCGGAAAGGCACCGGAGGCCCCCACCGTCACCGCGATTCGCGCCGGCGGGACCGCGACGCCATACTGGTCCTGGTAGTGCCGCGCGATGCGGGCGCGGAGCGAGGCCAGGCCGAAGGCCTCAGTATAGCCCATCGGCCGGCGCGCCTGCAGCGCGCGGATGGCGGCTTCCTCCGCCCCGCGCGGCGCGCCGCTACCGGGCTGGCCGACCTCCATCCGCAGCACGCCGGGGGCACCGGCGGGCAGGCGCGCGGCGCGCGCATTGGCGGCCGCGATCACGTCCATGACCAGGAAGGGCGGGGCCTCCGCGCCCCGGCCCGTCTTCAGCGGCATGGCCGGCTCAGCGGTCCACCGCCCCCACGGCGAGGCCGGCGCCGCGCGGATCGGTCACCGCCGCGCAGCTCGCCTCGCCGCCCGGCAGGTAGCGCGGGCAGGACATCAGCTGGGTGCGGCCCGGCTCCGGCGCCGAACCCACGGCGCCGGCGGCCGGCGTGCCGCCCAGCACCCGCGCCAGCGGCAGCGCCACCGCCATCGGGGCGGCCTGCTGGCCACTGCCGGCGGCGGCGGCGCGGAAGGCGCGCAGGTTCGGCGCATGCACCAGCCCGGCCGAGAGCAGCGCCGGCTGCACCTGGCCGATGCCCGGGGCCGCCGCCAGCAGGATGCCGGTGCCCGGCGCCATGCGGCCGGTGCCGAACAGGTTGTTCATGCTGAAGGCGCAGGTCACCGCCATGCCGTCGCGATCCACCACGGTCAGCCCGGTGGAGGCCGGCAACAGGCCGAGGCTGGCCGCCGGCAGGTCGGTGGCCGAGAGCAACGCCATGGGGGTGCCGCCGCGGCTGCGCCAGGCGGGCGACCTGGCCACGCTGCGCGCCGCGGCGGCTTCCGGAGGGGCGCCGGCCTGCAGTGCCGCGAAGGCGGCCGCCGCGGCCAGGCCGCCATCGGCCGGCGGCGGCAGGAAGGAGACCAGGTCGTTGCCGGCGCGCAACTGCAGCGGCGGCAGCACCTGGGGCACCGCCTCCCGGAGCTCGGCCACCGTCAGCATGCCGCCGGCAGCGCGGGAGGTTTCCTCCAGCCGCCGCGCCAGCGCGCCCTGGTGCAGGTCGCCGACGCCGGCGGTGCGCAGCGTGGCCAGCGTGCCGCCCAGATCCACCTGGGTCATCCGCGCGCCGCTGGCCAGCGGCTGGCCACCGGGGCCGCCGAAGGCCGCGGCGGCGCCAGGATCGGCGAAGAGCGGGCCGGAGACGGCGGCGAGGTCGGCTGCGAAGGCGCGGCTGACCTCGGTGCCGAAGCGCGCGGCCTGTTCGGCCGGGACGATCAATTCCTCGAAAGGCCGGCGCCCGGCGCGGGCATGCAGGGCAAACAGGCCGCGCGCCATCAGCGGCACGGCGGCCGGGCGGTCGGCGCCGGCGGGCACGGCGGCACGCGGGCCGGCGGGGAAGACGATGGCCTCCACCTCGTTCCGGCTGGGCGCATAGAGCAGGCAGGCGCCGCCACCGCCGAGCCCGGCGCGCGACGGCAGGGTGACGGATAGCGCGAAGCCGCCCGCCACCGCCGCATCGGCGGCCGACCCGCCGGCCGAGAGCACGTTGCGCGCGATCAGCGCCGCGCGGGGCTCCTCCGCCGCCACGCCGCCCAGGAAGCCGCGCACAAATCCTTCCTCGCCGGCCTGGGGCGTGGGGCCCCCGGTCAGCGCCGTCTCGGCGCCGCAGGCGGCCAGCAGCAGGGGCAGCACCAGCGGCAGCAGGGCGCGTGGCGCCGGGCGGCGGGAGGCTTCGGGGTGGGCCGAGGGCACCGATCGCGCTAGGCTAAGGGCCATGTCGCGCCCCCTGGCCACTTCGATCGCCGGCACCAAGCTGGTCGTCATCCTGGTCGTCCTCGCCCTTCTCGTCGCGCTGGTCACCGCCGGACCGACCGCGGCGCAATCGGCCTCGTCGCGCATCGTCACCATCCGGGATGCGGAGACCGAAAACCTGGTCCGTCGCCTGGCGCACCCGCTGTTCCGCACGGCGGGGGTGGATCCCGGACTGGTTCGGATCACGCTGATCCAGAACCGGGCCATAAACGCCTTCGTCAGCACCGGCAACCGGCTGTTCATCCATACCGGCCTGATCCAGCAGGCCGGATCGGTGCGGGAGCTGATCGGCGTGCTGGCGCATGAGACCGGCCATATCGCGGGCGGCCACCTGGCGCGGCTGCCGGATGAGATGCGCGCGGCCATGCTGCGGGCCGTGGGCGCCATGCTGCTGGGCGGGGCGGCGGCCGCGGCCTCCGGCCAATCCGGCGCGCTGGCGGCGGGCATGCTGGGCGGCCAGGCCAGCGCCATGGGCGAATTCTACGCCTTCACCCGCACCCAGGAACAATCCGCCGACCAGGCGGCGGTGACCTATCTGGACCGGCTCGGCTGGTCCTCCCGCGGCCTGGAATCGCTGCTGGAGAAGCTGCTGGAGCAGGAGCTGCTGGCGGTCGGCCGGCAGGATCCGTATTTCCGCACCCACCCCCTGTCCCGCGACCGTCTGGAATTCGCCCGCGAGCATATCCTGCGGTCCCGCTTCGCCGATGCACCGACGCCGCCCGGATTCGAGGAAAGCTTTGCCATGGTGCGGGCGAAGCTGGACGGCTTCATCGACGCCCCGGCCATGACCTGGCGCCGCTACCCGCCCTCGGACCTCTCCGCCCCCGCCCGCTATGCCCGCGCCATCGCCCAGTTCCGATCCGGCCGCATCGCGGAGGCGGTGGCGCTGGTCGAGGCGCTGATCGCGGAGGCGCCGAATTCGCCCTGGCTGCACGAATTGAAGGGCCAGATCCTGTTCGAGGGCCATCGCCCGGCGGAGGCGCTGGCCCCCTATGCAATGGCCAGCCGCCTGGCGCCGGACGAGCCGATGGTCCGCCTCAGCCATGCCCGGGTGCTGATCGAGCTGGGCCAGCCGGCGCAGCTGCGCCAGGCGCTGGAGGAGCTGGACGCCACCCTGCGGACGGAACGCGAAAGCCCCTTCGTCTGGCGCCAGGTGGCGGTTGCGCAGGGGCGGCTCGGCAATATGCCGCAGGCCGACCTCGCCTTGGCGGAGGAGGCGCTGCTATTGGGCGACCCGGCCAGCGCGCGCAGGCTGGCCACCCGCGCCGAGGCCGCCCTGCCGGCGGGGCCGCAGCGGCTGCGGGCGCAGGACCTGCGCAACGCCGCCGAGCCCGAGAACCGGCCGCGAAGCGGCAGATGATGGACGCCGCTCCGCGGCAGGTGACGAACGCCGCTCCGCGGCAGGTGATGAACGCCGCTCCGCGGCAGGTGATGAACGCCGCTCCGCGGCAGGTGAGGAATCCCATGCGCCGATTGATCCGGGCCGCCGCCCTGCTGCTGGTCCTGGCCCTGCCCCTGGCGGCGGTGGCCCAGGGCTTCACCCCCGCCCAGCGGGCCGAGATCGTCGAGATCCTGCGCCAGGCGCTGCGCGAGGACCCGAATATCCTGCGCGAGGCCCTCGGCGGGCTGGAGGCGGCGGAGCAGGCGGCGCGCGCCACCGCCCGGCGGGAAGCCATCCAGGCGCAGGAGGCGGCGCTGTTCCGCAATGCCGCGGACCCGGTGAAGGGCAATCCGCAGGGCGACGTGACCCTGGTGGAGTTCTTCGATGCCCGCTGCGGCTACTGCAAGCAGCTGCACCCGACCATGGAGGCGCTGATCCGCCGCGACCCCAACCTCCGCGTGGTGATGAAGGACCTGCCCATCCTCGGCCCGAACAGCGTGCTGGCCAGCCGCGCCCTGCTCGCGGCGCAGCGCCAGGGTGGGTATGGCCGGCTGTATGACGCGCTGATGGGGCTGCGGACGGAGCCGACCGAGCCGGTGCTGCGCCAGCAGGCGGAACGCGCGGGCCTCGACTGGGCGCGGCTGCGGCGGGAGATGGACCATCCGGAGGTCACCGCGCGGATCGAGGCCAATCTCGGCCTGGCCCAGACGCTGGGCATCGAGGGCACGCCGGCGCTCGTGATCGGCCGCACCCTGGTGCCCGGCGCGGTGGACCTGCCGACGCTGGAGCGGCTGGTGGCGGAGGCCCGCGCAGCACGTTGAAACCCCGCCG
>NZ_JAFNJS010000009.1:0-115013 GCF_019024325.1 Falsiroseomonas tokyonensis | reverse complement strand
CGGCGCAGGCCGGCTTGAAACCCCGCCGGCGCAGGCCGGCTTGAAACCCCGCCGGCGCAGGCCGGCTTGAAACCCCGCCGGCGCAGGCCGGCTTGAAACCCCGCCCGGCGCAGGCCGGCTTGAAACCCCGCCGGCGAAGGCCGGCTTTGAAACCCCGCCGGCGCAGGCCGGCTTTGAAGCCCCGCCGGCAGCCGCCGGCCTTGACCCACCCGGCACCCCGGGCAAGCGTTCCCCCGCAAGAATACGGGGGAGACACCATGAAGACGCGGATTGCCCTGGCCTTCGGCCTGCTGCTGGCCGCCACCGGAGCCTGGGCGCAGGATACCCGCCCGATCCAGATGATCGTGCCCTATCCCCCTGGCGGAAACACCGACCTGATGGCCCGCGCGCTGCAGGCGGAGCTGACCCAGGCGCTGGGCCAGACCGTGGTGGTGGTGAATCGCGGCGGCGCGGCGGGGACCATCGGCGATGCCGCCATCGCCCGTGCCACGCCGGATGGCAGCACCATCGGCATGTCCCCGAACAACCCGCTGACCGCCCAGCCGCATCTGCAAAGCCTGTCCTATTCCCTGGACAGCTTCCGCTTCCTCTGCCTGGTCTATGACAACCCGCAGGTGCTGGTGGCCGGCCGCGGCGCGCCCTTCCGGGATTTCGCCGGCATGATCGCCCATGCCCGATCGGGGAAGGAGGCGCTGGTCTATGGCTCCCCCGGCCAGGGCAGCACGCAGCATATCCTGATGGCGGCGCTGCTGAAGGCGGCGGGGGTGGATGGCCTGCATGTGCCCTTCACCGGCGCCGGACCCATGGCCACGGCCGCGCTCGGCGGCCAGATCCAGGTCTTCGTCGAAAGCCCCTCCATCCCCACCAATACCGGCCTGCCCATGCTGGCCGTCTTCGGGCGGGAACGGATGGAGGCGCTGCCCCAGGTGCCGACCGTCGCCGAACTCGGCCACCCGATCGAGGGCAGCTCCGCCGGCGGGCTGGTGGGCCCGGCCGGGATGCCGGAGGCCGCGGCGGCCGCCATCGAGCGCGCCTGCGCCACCGCGGTCGCCAGCCCCGGCTTCCGCCAGGCGGCGGAGCGGCTGAACGCCGTGCCGCGCTACCTGCCCGGCACGGCCTTCCGCGACCGTTTCGCGGCCGAAAGCGAGATGAACCGCACCGTGTTGAAGGAGCTCGGCCTGGCACAATAGGGGGCTTCGCCACCGCGAGTTGCCGCCGTTCGGCCGCCGTATAGACTGCGGCTCGGGGAGACTTGCGAATGGCGGCGGAAAACGACGCGGTCGCGTTGCTGGCGCGGCTGGTGGGGTTCGACACCACCAGCGCGCGCAGCAACCTGGACCTGGTGCAGTTCGTGCAGGAAGAACTCGCCCGGCACGGCGTGGAAAGCCGGCGCGTGCCGAATGCCGATGGCGGCAAGGCGGCGCTTCATGCGGTGCTCGGCCCGGCGGTGCCCGGCGGGGTGGCGCTGTCCGCGCATAGCGACTGCGTGCCAGTGGAAGGCCAGGCCTGGGCCGCCGACCCCTTTGGGCTGCGCCGCGAACACGGCCGACTGATCGGGCGCGGCACCGTGGACATGAAGGGGTTCTGGGGCTGCGTCATGGCGGCCGTGCCGGGACTTCTGGCGAAGAAGCTGGCGCGGCCGATCCACCTCTGCCTGTCCTTCGACGAGGAAACCACCTTTGCCGGCGCCCCCCTGCTGGTGGACAGCCTGCCCCGGCACGGCCCGCCGCCGGCGCTGTGCATCGTCGGCGAACCGAGCCGGATGGCGCCGGTGATCGCCCATAAGGGCTATGCCTCCTGGGAGGTGGCGGTGACGGGGCGGACCGGCCATTCCTCGCAGACCCACCGCACCGCCAATGCGCTGGAGGCGGCGGCGGAGGCGGTGGTCCTTCTTAAGTCGGCCGCCCGTCGCTTCGCCGCCGAAGGGCGCCGCGCGGCGGGCTTCGAACCGCCCTGGACCACGGTGCATACCGGCACTTTCCGCAGCGGCAGCATCCTGAACATCGTCCCCGACCTGGCCGAATTCGTCTTCGAGGTGCGGTCGGTGCCGGGGGATTCGGCGGAGGCGGTGCGGGATTCGCTGCAGGACTTTGCCGAGACGGTGCTGCTGCCGGATCTGCGCGCGCGCGCGCCGGACGCGCAGTTCCAAATCACCCCGCGCTGCTACGCTCCGCCGCTGGACCTGCCCGCCACGCACCCGCTGCTGGCGCTGGCCCAGGGCTGCGGCGCGGTGGGCGCACCGGCCCAGGTGCCCTTCGCGACGGAGGGCGGCGTGTTCCAGCGCGCCGGCATCGCCACCCTGGTCTGCGGCCCCGGCGACGTGGCCCAGGCGCATCAGCCGGAGGAATGGATCGCGGAGGACCAGATGGCCGCCTGCCTGGCCTTCCTCGACCGGCTCGGCGACAGGATGGCGGCGTGAAGCCGAATACGCTGTCCGATCTCGGCCTGCCGCCGCTGGAGGTGCGCCTGCCGATGCCGGAGCTCGGCCCCTGGCGGGCGGGCAATGCCGGCATTCCCGGCGTGTGGCGCTTCGCGGCGGCGGAGGCCGGGCCGCATCTGGTGGTCTCCGCCGTGGTGCATGGCAATGAGATTGCCGGCGCGCTGCTGCTGACACGCTGGCTGCGGGACGGGGTGCGGCCGCGGCGCGGCACGCTGACCCTGGTCTTCGCCAACCTGCCGGCGCTCGACCGCTTCGACCCCGCCGACCCCACGGCGAGCCGCTTCGTCGAGGAGGACATGAACCGCCTCTGGGCGCCGGCCCTGCTCGGCGGCGCGCGGCGCTCCGTGGAGCTGGACCGGGCCAGGACGCTGCTGCCGGTGATGACCCGGGCGGATGTGCTGCTGGACCTGCATTCGATGCTCTGGCCCAGCGACCCGCTGTTCCTCTCCGGCCCCGGCGCCGCGGCGCGGACGCTGGGCCGCGCGATCGGCACGCCGCCGCTGGTGGTGGCGGATGACGGGCACGCGGCGGGTATGCGGCTGATCGACCACCCCCGCTTCAAGGACGGCGCCAGCGCCCTGCTGCTGGAAGCGGGGCCGCATTGGCAGCCGGAGACCTTGGCGCTGATGGAAGACGCGGCGGCGCGGCTGCTGCGGGCGCTGGGCATGGCGGAGGAGGGGGTGGCCTTGCCGGTTCAGGCGCCGCTGCCGGAGGGGCGGCTGGCGCGGGTGACGAGGACGGTGACGGCGACGACGACCGGTTTTGCGTTCTTGCGGGATTTTCGCGGTGGGGAGGTGATTGAGCGGCGGAATACGCTGATCGCGCTGGACGGCGAGGTTGAGGTGCGGACGCCGCATGATGACTGTTTGCTGGTGATGCCGAGTCCGCGGGTGATGCGGGGGCATACGGCGGTTAGGTTGGCGCGGTTTGAGGTTTAGGTGATGTGCGACGCCGATCGGGCCAGGATTAAGCCGCTGAGAGCTTAATCGTTGCAGATCGCGTCCTTAGAGCGCAACAGGCGCGTCATCGCAAAGGGCCTTACCTCCCACTCGCCTTATGCGTTCCCACATTCTCATTCCACTCCACCGGCAGCCCATCCCAGCTCAGCACCGGCTTCCCCGGCCACTTCTTCCGCACGAACACCCGAAACCCCTCCGCCGTCGCCTCCACATAGCCGGATTTTCCGTCCGTCAGCCGCAGGTGCTGCGCCAGCGCCTCGGCCTGGTCCTGCATGTAGCTGTCGCCCATCGTCGGCTCTCCCCATAGGCTGTGCCGCCCGCGAAGGGCGCGCCGTTCCAACATGCACCCAAAAGCCGGGCGCCTCACCCCCCGCTCGCCCGCCTTGCCCCGCGCAGCGCCAGCAGGCAGGCCACCCCCGTCGCCGCCATGGTCAGCGAGGTGCCGATGCCGCTGCCGAATTCCACCAGGCCGACGACGAAGGTCATCAGCGCGCCGAATCCCATCTGCAGCGCGCCGACCAGGGCGCTCGCCGTGCCGGCGAGTTGCGGCCGGGCGCTCAGCGCCCCGGCGATGGCATTGGGTTGCGTCATCCCATTGCCCACCGCGACGGCCGCCATCGGCACGAAGAACACCAGGATGTGGGGCGGAAACACCACCATGGCGATCGCCGCCCCGATCGCGCCCAGCGTGGAGATCACGGTCCCCACGCCCAGCATGCGCAGAATGCCCATCCGCTTCGAAAGCCGCCCCGCCAGCCAGTTGCCGGCGGCGAAGAAGATGGAGATGGCGGCGAAGGCGATGGCGAATTGCACCGGCGAATAGCCCATGCCCTGCACCACCACATAGGGCGCGCCGCCCAGGAAGGCGAAGAAGATGCCGGTGGCGCAGGCGGTCAGCGCCGCATAGGCCCGAAAGGCCGGAATCGCCCACAGGCTGCGATAGGCCCGCAGGATCGCCAGCAGGCCAGGCAGGGGTTGTGGCGCCGGCAGGGTCTCGGGCAGGCGCAGCCAGGCGACCAATGCCAAAGGCAGCCCGAAGCCGAGGCAGGCCACCATGCTCGCCCGCCAGCCGAGGCTGGCCTCCAGCAGGCTGCCCAGGATGGGCGCCACCATCGGCGCGATGGTCATGCCCATCGTGACGTAGCCGAGCACGCTCGCCGCCTCGTCGCGGGACCAGACATCGCGGATCACCGCCCGCACCAGCACCACCCCGGCGCAGGCGCCCACGGCCTGGGCCACGCGCGCCACCACCAGCGCGCCAATGCCCGGCGCCAGCGCCGCCGCCAGGCTCGCCACCGCATAGAGCGCGAGGCCCCCCATCAGCAGCGGCCGCCGCCCGAACCGGTCCGACAGCGGCCCATAGATCAGCTGTCCCGCGCCCACCCCCAGCAGGTAGAGCGTGACCGTCAGCTGCACGGTGGAGGTGCTGGCGCCCAGGTCGCGGCCCATGGCGGGAAGCGAGGGCACCAGCACCTGCATGGTGAAGGGCCCGATGCCGATGATGGCGACCAGCAGCCAGATCGGCGGGCGGGCGGAGAGGGCAGTCGGGGAAGGTCTCACAGTTTGGGAGTCTACGCGCCGCGCGCCGCCCCGCCCACACCTCTCCGGCGCAGGGCTCCCCTGCTCAGGCGCGCGGCAGCCGCAGCAGGAAGGCGGCGCCGGGGCGGTCCGGCAGCAGGGTCAGCGACCCGCCCGTCGCCTCCAGCCGGCTGCGCGCAATGGTCAGGCCGAGGCCGGTGCCGCCCGTCTCCCGCGCCGTGGTGAAGAAGCGGTCGAAGATGCGCGGCGCATTGCCGGGCGAGATGCCGCGCCCGTCATCGGCCACCGTCAGCGCCAGCCAGCCCTCCTCCGCCTGCCAGGACAGGCGGCAGGTCGCGCCAGGGCCGGCATGCTGCAGCGTATTCTCGAACAGGCAGGCGAGCGCGGCGCGCAGCGCCTCCGCCGGCATGGCGAGGGGCGGGGCCGGCTCGGCATTTTGCAGATGCCAGCGCAGGCTGGGGAAGGGGGCGGCGGCGGCCTCCACCACCGGCTCCAGCGTGCAGCGGGCGGGGGATTGGGGCAGGGGCGCCTCGGCGCGGGCGAGTTCCAGCAGGCGCCGCACCAGCCGGTCCAGCCGGTCCACATCGCCGGCGGCCTGGGCCAGGAAGCGGTCGCGCTCGGCGGGCGCCATGCTGGCGGCGTGGTCCTGCAGCAGTTCCAGCGCGCCGCGCAGCCCGGCCAGCGGCGTCTTGAATTCGTGGCTGACCTCGGTGGCGAAGCCGCGGATATAGTCGGCGCGCTGCTCCAGCGTGGCGGCCATGGCCTGGATGGCGGCGGACAGCTCATCCGCCTCCCGCACCGCGGAGCGGCGCACCCGGCCAGGCGGCTGGCGCTGGCCGGCGGCCACCGCGCGGGCGCGGGCGGTCACCGCCTGGATCGGGCGGCTGACCGCATAGGCGGTGAAGGCCGCCAGCAGCCCGGCGGCCAGCAGCAGCGCCAGCGCCAGGCCGCCAAAGGCGTGGCGGTTGTTGTAGATCGTCTGGTCGATGCCCGGCGGGGTGCGGGACAGCAGGACGGCGCCGATCACCTGGCCGGCCTCCTCCACCGGCTGGGTCACCACCACCCGCAGCGCCGCGCCGCGGCTGAGGCTGGCGGCGCCGCGCGGCTGGTCGGCATCCACCCGCCGCGCCCGCAGGCTGGAGGTGGCCCGGCCGGCCAGCGCCGCCTGCACCTCCTCCATCGCCGCTAGGCTGAGGCCCAGCTCCTCCCGGCTCGTCGCCACCACCACGCCCTGGCGGTCCAGCAGCCGGATCCCGGCCAAAGTGATGCGCTGCGTCTCCACCAGCACCGGGCCGAGCCGGGCGCCGGCGGCGGCGGCGCGCGGTTCGGGCGGCGGTCCGGGCTGGGCGGCGGGGGCGAGGGGCCGCACCGGGTCGCGTGCCAGGTCGAGGCCCGCGGGGCGGGGCGCCAAGGGAGCGCGCGGGGTGGGGGCGGCCTCCGGCCCGCGCCATTCCAGGCGGAAGGCGGCGGCCAGGACCGCGGCCTGGGCCACCAGCTCCGTCTCCGTCTGCCGCACCAGCGCGCTCTCATACAGCCGCAGCAGCCACAGCCCGCCGAGCGGCAGCCCCAGCAGCACCAGGTTGGACAGCAGCAGCACCGTCAGGATGCGCGGCTTGCGGCGCATCCTCAGCCGCCGGCCAGGAAGCGGTAGCCCATGCCATGCACGGTGCCGATCGGCTCCGCCCCGAGGGCGGCGAATTTTGCGCGGATATGGCGGATATGGCTGTCCAGCGTGCGGTCGCTGACCACGCGGCGATCGGGATAGGCGAGGTCCATCAGCCGGTCGCGGGTGAAGACGCGACCGGGCGCGGCGGCCATGGCATGCAGCAGGGCGAATTCGGTGACGGTCAGCACCACGGGCCTGCCCTGCCACAGCGCCTCCAGCCGGTCCGGGTGCAGTTCCAGCGCGCCCTGCCGCAGGGGGGCGGTGGCGGGGGTCTCGGGCTGCGCCTGGCGGCGGCGCAGCACGGCGCGGACGCGCGCCACCACCTCGCGCGGGGAAAAGGGCTTGGTGACATAGTCGTCGCCGCCGAGTTCCAGGCCCAGGATGCGGTCCACCTCCTCGTCGCGGGACGACAGGAAAATCACCGGGACGTCGGAGCTGCGGCGCAGGCGGCGGCACACCTCGGTTCCGTCCAGTTCCGGCATCAGCACGTCCAGCAGGATCAGGTCCGGCGCCTCCCGCGCCACGGCAGCGAGTGCTGCGGCGCCATCCGCGGCCTCGGCGGTGACAAAGCCGTCCCGCGCCAGGGCGAAGCAGAGCACGCTGCGGATATGGGGGTCGTCGTCGACGACGAGGATCTTGGCCATGCCAGGGCAGTTTCGGCCGCCGCGCGGCCGCTGCACAGGCTCTGCACGAAAAATCGACGCCGCCTGCAAGCCGCCTCCGCAGCCGCTGCACGCGGCCCGCCCAGGCTGGCGCCTCCATTCACGGAGGTTCCGACATGTCCGACACAGCGCCCGTCCCGCCCCCGAAGCCGCCCCGCATCGGACCCAATGCCGTCAAGCTGATCGCCGTCGGCGCCATGCTGCTGCTGCTGCTGGTGCCGCACTGGATGATCGCCGGGCTGATCGAGGAGCGCGAGCAGCGCCGCGACGGCGTGGTGCAGGAGATCGCGCAGAGCTGGGGCCGCGGCCAGGTGCTGGCCGGGCCGCTACTGCGCCTGCCCTATCGCGTGGCGGTGGTGGAGAAGCCGGGCGAGCCGCCGGTCTGGCGCCGTGGCACGCTGATGGTGCCGCCGACCGATCTGCGGGCGGAGGTCGCGCTCGCCCCGGAAACGCGCCGCCGCGGCCTGTTCGAGGCCACCGTCTATACCGCCGCCATCGACCTTTCGGGCAGCTTCAACCTGGCCGGGCTGACCCCGCCCCGCACCGGCGATCCGGCGGCGGCCGGCACCGGCCCGGTGCCGCTGCCCGCGGCGGAATTCCTCTGGCCCGAGGCGCAGCTGGTGCTCGGCAGCAATGACCTCCGCCTGGCCGCGGCGGAGACGCCGCTGCGCTGGGGGGACCGGACGCTGCCGCTGGCGGAGGGCGGGATCGACCCGACGCAGGATCGCGAACCCTGCATCGCCGCCGAGACGCTGCGCTGGTCCCCCGGCCTGCAGGCGGCGCCGGAGGGGGCCTCGCCCTTCGCGCTGCGGCTGGAGCTGCGCGGCACAGGCAGCTTCCACATGCTGCCCCTGGCGCGGCGCCTGCGGCTCGGCATCAGCGGCAACTGGGCCACGTCGAGCTTCACCGGCCGCGAACTGCCCGCCAGCAGCCAGGTGACGGCGGAAGGTTTCGCGGCAGGCTGGACCACCACCACCCGCCAGCCGCTGTCCCGCGGCAGCCTCTGCGCCGGCGCGGCGGGGGAGGGGATCGGGGTGGAGCTGCTGGAGGCGGTGCCGACCTACCGCATGGTCAACCGCGCCTCGAAATACATCGTCTTCTTCCTGGCGCTCGCCTTCATCACCTATGGGATCTTCGAGGTGGTGGCACGGGTGCGGATCCATCCGCTGCAATACGGGCTGCTCGGCGCCTCGGTCGTGCTGTTTCCGCTGCTGCTGCTGGCGCTGGGGGAGCCGCTGGGCTTCGCGCCCGCCTATGGCATCGCCGCGGCGCTGGTGGCGGGGCAGGCCTCGCTTTTCACCGCGGCCACCACCGCCAGCGCGAGGCTGGGCGGCATCCTGGCCGCCGTCTGCGCCGCGCTCTTCGGCTTCCTCTATGTCGTGCTCAGCCTGGAAGCCTTCGCCCTGCTGGCCGGCGCGCTGGCGCTGTTCGCCGCGCTGTCCCTGGTGATGGCGGTGTCGCGCAGGGTGGAGTGGGGGATGCGCTAGATTCTCTGGCATCTCGAGCAAGAGATCCGTTCTGGCTGTTCCAGCCAGAACGGAAATTGCTCGAACTACCAGCGCAGCCCCAACAGCGCGGCGACGGGGCGCACGCCCTCGCTCGCCGCGACCTGGGCCAGCACCTCCGGGTCCGGCGCCGCGCCATGGGCGTGGGCGGCCAGGCCCGTCAGCGCCCAGACCGCATCGATGCCGGCGGATTGGGCGCCGGCCAGGTCCGTATGCGGGCTGTCGCCGATCGCCACCACGCGGGCGCGATCGGTCAGGCCCAGCAGCTCCAGCACCGGCGGGTAGCAGGCCGGGTCGGGCTTGCCGATCTCGATGGCGGTCGGGCCGCCGAGCTCGACATAGAGGTCGGCCAGCGCCCCGGCGCATATCACCCGCTCATCGCCGACCATGACATGCCGGTCCGGATTGACGCAGACCATCGGCAGGCGGCGGGCCGCGCAGGCGGCGAGTGCCGGGCGATAGGGTTCGATATCGTGGTTGCCGCGGGCCGGCTCCGGCCCGGTGTTCAGGACGAACTCGGCCTCCTCCGCCGATCCCACCAGCACCACATCGGTCTCCGCCGGCACGGAAAGGTCGCGCTCCGGCCCGATATGCAGCGCCTTCCGGCCCAGGGCGGCGAAATCCGCCCGGTCGCGGTGCTTCAGGTGCCGCCAGGTCAGCTCGCCGGAGGTCATGGTCCCGTCCCAGAGCGCGCGGTCCAGGCCCATGCCGGTCAGCAGGTCATCCACCACGAAGGACCGGCGCGGCGCATTGGAGAGGAAGGCGATGCGCTTGCCGCGCGCCTTCAGCCTGCCCAGCGCCTCCGCCACCCCCGGATAGGGCTTGCGCCCGTCATGCACCACGCCCCAGAGGTCCAGGATGAAGCCGTCATAGCGGTCCGCCAGGGTCGCAACCCCGTCCAGCATGATCATCGTGCATCCACCCCGATGGCCTCGGCCACAGTCTTGAATCCGTCCCGCCGCAGCGCCGCGGCCAGCTCCCGCTTCATGCGCGGGATCAGTGCCGGCCCGTCATAGGCGAAGGCGGCATAGAGCTGAACCAGGGCGGCGCCGGCGCGGATCTTCTCCAGCGCATCCGCCCCGTTGGAAACCCCGCCGCAGCCGATCAGCGTCAGGTCGCGCCCCGCTGTCAGCCGCGCGACGCGGCGCAGCAGCTCCGTCGCCGCGGCCTTGAGCGGCGGGCCGGACAGGCCGCCGGCCTGGGATTTCTGCGCCGAACGCAGGGCCGGCCGGGCGATGGTGGTGTTGGAGACGATGAGCCCGGCAATGCCCTGCGCCACCGCCGTCTCCACGATCGGCTCGACCGCGGCGGGCGAGAGGTCCGGCGCGATTTTTACCAATATCGGCGGGCGCGGACCCGCCAGCGCGTCCCGCGTGGCGACCACGGCGGCCAGGATGTCGCGCAGCATGGCCTCCCCCTGCAAATCCCGCAGGCCGGGGGTATTGGGGGAGGAGACGTTGATGGCGACATAGCCCGCATGCGGCGCGACGGCGGCATAGAGCGCCGGATAGTCCCGCAGCGGCGCCGCGCCGTCCTTGTTGATGGCGATGTTCACGCCGAGCACGGCCGGCCGGTTCGCAGGAAGATGCGCCAGCCGGGCCAGGAAGACGGCCAGGCCGCCATTGTTCATGCCCATGCGGTTGATCACCGCCCGGTCCTCCGCCAGGCGGAAAAGCCGCGGCTTCGGATTGCCGATCTGCGGCTTCGGCGTGACGGAGCCCGCCTCCACGAAGCCGAAGCCGAGCCGCATCAGCGGGGCGATGGCGACCGCCGATTTGTCGAAGCCGGCGGCCAGCCCGATGGGGTTGCGGAAATCCAGGCCCAGGGCGCGGGTCGCCAGCACCGGGTCATCCGCGCTGCGATCCGCCCCGGCGAGGCCAAAGCGCAGCCCGCGGAGGGCCAGGTCATGCGCGCGTTCGGGATCCATGCCGCGCATCAGCGGCATCAGGACGGAGGCGAGTTGGGGGGTCATGGCGGGGCGGCTTGTGCCCTGTCTGGCCGGCCGAGGGAAGGTGCCAAGCGGCGGCGCAGCCCTGCCATGCGTGCGGGGGGCGGTGGACTTGCGGTCGCGCGGGCGGGCATACCCGCGCCTCATCCAGGGGGGAGGCTGAGGTGCGCGGACCCGCGCTGATGCTGGCCGGCATCGGCCTGTTCGGCCTGCTCGACGCCAATAGCAAGCTGCTCTCGGCCGGGCATGAGGTCTGGCAGGTGCTGCTGGTGCGATTCGCCACCCTGCTGCTGGTGGTGGGTGTCGCGCGCGCCCTGATGCCGGGCTGGGGCGGGCCGCTGGCCACGCGCTTTCCGCGGCTGCATGCCGCCCGGGCGGTGGTGATGCTGGGCAGCGCCATCTGCTTCTTCCAGGCCTTCAGCCTGCTGCCGCTGGCGGAGGGCTACCTGGTGTTCTTCACCTCCCCCTTCATCGTGCTGGCGCTGGCCGCCTGGACGCTGAAGGAAAGGCCGCCGGCGGCCGCCTGGGCCTGGTGCGGCGTGGGTTTCGCGGGTGTCGCCATCGGCCTGGCGCCAGGGCTGGCGGGCATGGCGGGCGGCGCGCCGGTGTTGGGCTATCTCTACGCGCTGGGTGGCACCTTCTGCTACTCGGCGGTCTTCACCCTGAACCGGCAATTGCGCGGCGAACCCGGGATCGCCCGCGTGCTGGTTTGGCCCTCCCTGCTCGGCTTCGTGGTGATGCTGCCGCTGGGGCTCAGCCACTGGTCGCCGCCCAGCGCCGTCTCCCTGGTGCAGATGGTGGGGAATGGGCTGCTGGTGGGCATGGCCACCGTCTGCCTGGCGGAGGCCTTCCGGCATGCCTCGGCCAGCCGCCTGGCGCCCTTCGGCTATTCGGGGCTGGTCTGGTCGCTGACCTGGGACTTCGCCTTCTGGGGCCGTATCCCGGCGCTGGCCATGCTGGCGGGCGCCGCGGTGGTGGTCTTCGCCTGCGTGATGAGCGAGCGGGCGGCGGCGCGGAAGTAGAACGACGGCGGGGGCTTTCGACCTGCGGCCCTCGTGGCCGAGCGCCTGGACGGGCGCCGCGGCAAGTGCGTCACGCCGCAGGCGTGCCTTCGGCACGACGAAGCCAAGGGCCGCGGATGCGGCCCGCCCGGCGTCTGAGGCGCACCAAGGCAAAGCCTTTGTGCCTTTGCATTTACCTGGGCGCCACGTCGAAGACGAAGATGCGCGTGGTGTCATCCTCCGGCGCGAACCACAGGCGCAGGCCATTCGCGCCCTGCGCCGCCACGGCGAAGGGGTTCTGGGTCATCGGCAGGCCGGATTCGGTCCAGCGCTCCACCGGCAGCTGGAAGACCGGCCTTCCCTGCGCCAGGTCCACCAACTCCAGCCCACCCAGGGCGAAGACCGGCCCGCCTGGCCCCTGCGGCCGATAGGCGTTCAGCCCGGAGCACAGCGCCAGCCCCGGCCCCACCGAATGGCAGTCCTGGTAGTCGATATAGAGCGCCGGGTTGGGCCGCCGCAGATCGGCCGAGCGCTGCGCCGCATTGGTCGGCCGCCCCGCCGCATCCTGCGGCCAGGCATAGAAGCGGCGTGAGCCCCAGGAGACGCCGTGCAGCGTGTTGGAGGCCGTGTCCCGCACCAGCCCGCCGACATGGTCGTCGAAGTGGAAGACCGCCTCGGCCTGCATGGTCGTGGGATCGACCCGGTAGATGATGGAGCGGCTGTTCGGCCGGTACTCCGCGACCGGCACCCAGAGGTGGGTGCCGTCGAAATCGACGCCGCCAGGGTGGTAGATATCGCCCTCGCCCAGCGTGAGGCTGCGCAGCAGCTTGCCTTCCGCATCCACCTCGAAGAGCAGGCCGCGGCCGCGGCCGGGGCTGCGGTCCATGCCGTCTCGCGGCGCGTCGTAGCGCTGGGTGCGTTCGATGATCTCGACCGAGGAGATGTAGAAGCGGTCGCCGATGCGGGCCATGCCCTGCGGGTGGTGGCTGGGGAAGGCCAGCGGGATCACCGCCACCTGGCGCCATTCCGCGCCGCGGGTCAGCGCCCGCAGCCGGTCCGGGATCTCCTGCGCCGCGGCGGGCGCGGCGGCGAGGGCAAGGGCGGCGAGCGCGAGGCGGAGGGGCTTGGTCATGCCGCCATTCAAGCGCGGAACGGCCGCCGAAACCCCCTCAATTCGATGACAGCTCAGCGCGGCAGGAAGGGATTTGTCCGCCGTTCCTCGCCGAAGGTGGAGCCCGGGCCATGGCCGCAGAGGAAGCGCATCTCATCCCCCAGCGGCAGCAGCTTGGTGACGATGGCGGAAATCAGCGCGTCATGGTCGCCATAGGGGAAGTCGGTGCGGCCGATGGAGCCGCGGAACAGCACATCGCCCACCACGGCGAAGCCGAGCGCCTGGCTGACGAAGACCACATGCCCCGGCGCATGGCCCGGGCAATGCAGCACGCCGAAAGTCTGGCCCGCGATGGTGACCGTCTCGCCTTCCGTCAGAAAGCGGTCGGGGGTGGCATTCTCCAGCCCCTCGATGCCGTATTGCCGGCCCTGGGCCGCAATGCCGGACAGCAGGAAGGCATCGGCCTCATGCGGCCCCTCCACCGGCACCGGCGCGCCCTGGCTTTGCGTCAGCGCCGCGCGCAGCGCAGCGGCGCCGCCGGCATGGTCGAGATGGCCATGGGTCAGCAGGATATTGTCCACCGTGACGCCCGCCTTGGCGATGGCGGCCAGGATGCGCGGCACATCGCCGCCGGGGTCGATGACCGTGCCGCGCTGCGTCTCCGCATCCCAGATCAGGGCGCAGTTCTGCTGGAAGGGGGTGACCGGGATCTGGGCGGCTTGGAGCTTGGGCATGGGCGAGAGGTGAGGGGGCGGGGGCGCGCCTGTCAATCGCCCCCGCCCGGCCCGGCTACTGCACCTTGATGTTGCGGGCGCGGATCACCTCCCGCCACTTGGCGTTCTCCGCGGCGTTGTAGGCGGCCCATTCCTCCGGCCGCATCGTCTCCGGCACGGTGGCCAGGGCGGCCAGACGCTCCCGCGTTTCCGGCGCGGTGACGGCGGCGCGGAACAGCTCGTTCAGGCGCTGCACGATGGGCGCGGGCGTCTCGGCCGGGACCAGCACGGCGATATGCTCCGCCACCTCCACGTCGAAACCCTGTTCCTTGAAGGTCGGCACGTCGGGTGCCACCGGCGACCGCTGGGCGGAGGAAATGGCCAGCGCCCGCAGGTCGCCGGACTGGATCAGCGGCAGCACGCCGGAGGCAGCCTGGATGATCATCTGCACCTCCCCGGTGATGGTGCCCTGCACCGCCGGCGCGCCGCCGCGATAGCCGACATCCTGCATGGTGACGCCGGCGGCGCTGAGGAACAGCTCCGTCGCCAAGTGGGTGGAGGAGCCGGTGCCGGAATTGGCATAGACCAGCCGCGAATTCGGCGCGCGCGCGGCCGTGACGAAGTCCGCGAGCGTCCGATAGGGCGAATTGCGCGGCACGCACAGGATCATCGGCTGCGAGGCGATGAGGCCGACGCCGGTGAAGGCGCGGTCATTGTCATAGGGCAGCTGGTACAGGTGCGGTGCCATGGCATAGGTGCTGACGGTGCCGACCAGAACCGTGTAGCCGTCCGGCCGGGCGCGGGCGACGGAGCCGAAGCCGATGGTGCCATTGGCGCCCGTGCGGTTGTCCACCACGAAGCCGCGCCCGGTGTCCTGCTGCAGCCGCGCGGCCACGATGCGCGCGACCGCATCGGTGGACCCGCCGGCGGCCCAGGGCACCACCAGGGTGACGGGACGATCGGGATAGGATTGGGCCCGGGCCCGCTTGGGGGCCAGGGTGGGGGCGGCAAGCAGGCCGAGGGCGGCGGCGCCCAGCGCGCGACGGTGAAGCACGGGTTGTTTCCTCCGAGACGGTTCGGACGTTGCCGAAACGGCATAGGCGTAAGAGGGGCGGCGGGTCAGGGCAAGAGGGTGCAACGCGATGTGGCAGGGTGGCTCAGGGCCGCACCACCACCACGCCTTCCTCATCCAGCAGCAGCCGCACCTTCTCCCCCGGCTGCCGCCGGCGCAGGCGGTCCGCGCCCTGGGCAAACAGCTCGCCCACCGCGGTGCCGAAATAGTATTCGGTGTGGGATCCCATATAGGTCGCGCGGGTCACGGTCGCCTCGAGCCCGTTCGGCGTATCCGGCGGGGCGATGCGAATCGCCTCCGGCCGGATCACCGCATCCACCGGCCCGGGCGGCAGACCGCGGCCGGGCAGGGTCAGGCGTGCGCTGTCCAGCGCCAGCACGCAGTGCTCGCCCGTGACGCTTTCGATCACGCCGCGCACATGGTTCGCCTCGCCCATGAAGGTGGCGACGAAGACCGAATCGGGGCTGGCATAGAGCACCTCCGGCGCGCCGGCCTGGGCGATGCCGGCATTGCGCATCACCACGATCTTGTCGGAGACGGCCAGCGCCTCCGACTGGTCGTGGGTCACATAGACCACGGTCAGGCCGAGCCTCTGCTGCAGCGCGCGGATCTCCTCCCGCATCGTGCGGCGCAGGCGGGTGTCGAGGTTCGACAGCGGCTCATCGAACAGAAGCACATCCGGCTCCAGCACCAGGGCGCGGGCCACGGCCACGCGCTGCTGCTGGCCGCCGGACATTTCGGAGGGCAGGCGGCCGCCGAAACCCTTCAGCCCCACCGTCTCCAGCACCGCCTCGGCCTTGGCATGCGCGGCCTGCTTGCGCTCGCCGGAGGAGACGAGGCCATAGGCGACATTCTCGAGCACCGACATGTGCGGGAAGAGCGCATAGGACTGGAAGACCATGGAGACATTGCGCTCCCCGGCGGACAGCAAGGTCACGTCACGCCCGCCGATGAAGATGCGGCCCTCGGTTGCCTGTTCCAACCCGGCGATCATGCGCAGCAGCGTGGTCTTGCCGCAGCCGGAGGGGCCGAGCAGCGTCACCAGCGTGCCGCCCTCGATCACCAGGTCCAGCGGCTTCACCGCCTGCACCTGGCCGTAGCGCTTGCCGAGGCCGGTGAGGCGAACTTCCGCGCCCGTTGTCTTGATGGGGATGCTCACGCACGGCCTCCGACTGGAGCAGGTGTGGGAAGGGCGGCGGCGCGCCTGCCGAGGTTGCGGCGGCCGACCAGCAGGTTGATCAGCCCGATCGCCGCCATCATCAGCACGATCAGCACGGCGCAATAGGCGATCGCCAGGCCGTAATCGCCATTGATGACGCGGTTGATGATGAAGACCGTCGCCATCTCATACTCCGCCGAGACCAGGAAGATCACGGCCGAGACCGTCGTCATGGCGCGCACGAAGGAATAGACCAGCGCGGTGACGATGGCGGGCTTCAGCAGCGGCAGCACCACCGTGCGCAGCGTGCGGAAGGTGGAGGCGCGCAGCGTCACCGCCGCCTCGTCCAGCGACTTGTCGAGCTGGCTCATCGCCGCGACGCCGGAGCGCACGCCGACCGGCAGGTTACGGAAGACGAAGCAGGCGACGAGGATCACGGCGGTGCCGGTGATCTCCAGCGGCGGCAGGTTGTAGGTCAGGATATAGGCCACGCCGATCACCGTGCCGGGCACGGCGAAGGTCAGCATCAGCGCGAATTCCAGCGCCGTGCGCCCCGCAAAACGCTGCCGCGTCAGCACCCAGGAGGCGAGCAGGCCGAGGCCCGCGGTGATGGGGGCCGCGATGGCGGCGAGCTGGATGGTGGTGAACAGCGAATGCCAGGCGCCGCCGGAGAAGATCAGCGCGCCCGCCGGCGACCATTCCAGCGCGAAGGCGCGTTCGAAATGGCTGAAGGTCGGCGTCCAGTCGCGGCCCCAGACGCGCACGAAGGCGCCGGCCAGCGCCATGACATAGACGACGACGGTGAGGATGGCCCAGGGGATCGCCACGGCGAAGGCCACGCGGCGCACCGGCGGCGGCAGCCGCGTCGGCAGGCCGACATCGCCCTTGCCGGTCATCGAGACATAGCTGCGCTTGCCCACCACGCTGCGCTGGATGACGAAGGCGGTCAGCGCCACCACCAGCATGATGGCCGCCAGCACCGCGGCGCGGCCGAAATCCTGCTGCGCGCCGACCACGGCGAAGAAGATCTCGGTCGACAGCACGCCGAAGGAGCCGCCGAGCACGATGGGATTGCCGAAGTCGGCCAGGCTTTCCACGAAGACCACCAGCCAGGCATTGGCGAGGCCCGGCAGCATCAGCGGCAGGGTCACGGCGCGGAAGGTGCGCATCTGGCTGGCGCGCAGCGTCTGCGAGGCTTCCTCCATGGCGGGGGAGACACCCTCCACCACGCCGATCAGCACAAGGAAGGCGATGGGGGTGAAGGAGAAGACCTGCGCCAGCATCACGCCGTTGAAGCCGTAGATCCAGCGGCCGAGCTCCAGCCCGAAGACGGATTCCGCGATCTGGTTGAAGACGCCGGAGCGGCCGAAGATCAGGATCAGACCGAGGCCGATGACGAAGGGCGGCGTGATGATCGGCAGCACCGTCAGCAGCCGCAGCAGCTTCTTCGCGCGGAACCCGCTGCGCGTGACGATCAGCGCGAAACACAGGCCGAGGATGGTGGCCGCGGTCGCGGTGCAGGTGGCAAGCAGCAGCGTGTTCCAGAAGACGCCGCAATTCACCCGGCCCGTGACGCAGCCGAGGCCCCAGATCTTGCTGTCGAACAGCCGCTCCGCCATCGCGGCGCCCAAGGTGAGGTCCGCGCGTGGCGTGAACATCTCGGACAGCACGGTGCCGACCGGCCAGGCGGTGAAGACGAGGATGGAGGCGACCAGCAGGCCCACGGCGCCGGAGACGAAGCGGTCGCCCTTGAAATAGCCGCGCAGGGCGAGGCCATCGGTCAGCAGGATCAGGAACCCTGCGAAGGCCATCGCGCCGCCGAGGCCGATGCCGAATTGCCGGTCCTCCAGCTCCCCGAACATGCGG
This sequence comes from Falsiroseomonas tokyonensis, assembly GCF_019024325.1. Taxonomy (GTDB): domain Bacteria; phylum Pseudomonadota; class Alphaproteobacteria; order Acetobacterales; family Acetobacteraceae; genus Falsiroseomonas; species Falsiroseomonas tokyonensis. The sequence goes on along the minus strand of NZ_JAFNJS010000009.1, from coordinate 97,372 downwards.
GCCAGCACCGGCCAATTCCAGCCCTGGATGCCCACGGCGAGGCCCTGCAGCATCAGCGCGGCAAGGCCCAGCCCGCCGCCCCAGACCAGGAAGCGCGCGCGCCGCGCGCGATCCCCGCTCGGCAGCGCACCGGGCAGCGCCAGCAACAGGCCGGCGATCACCGGCCAGAACCAGAAGCGCCCGAACTGCGCCGCCTGCGACAGGGCCGAGGCTGCCTCTGCCTCCCCCCGGCCGAGCGCGAAGAGCCCGGCGAGCGTCAGCCCATCCTGCTGCATGTGCCAGGGCAGGACCAGCGTGCCGAGCGCCGCGATCAGCCAGAAGAAGAAGGAGGTGCCGAAGAACATGGGGTTGGCTTCAGCGCGGCAGCGCGCCGACCTCCCTGTCCCAGCGCCCCAGCAGGCGGCGGCGCTCGGCGCTCGCCCCGAAGCGGGCATTGTCGTAGTCGATGATCCGCGCGGTCGCCATGTTCGGCGCGCCATCGGTCAGCGGCACGCCGCGGTTCGCCATGGTCTGCAGCTTCTTCGCTTCCTGGCTGGCGATGATCTGGGCCGGGGCGGAGAGCGCCCAGTGGTAGAATTGCTGCGCCGCCGGCAGGTTGCGCGCGCCGCGGATGATGGACATGGAGCCGATCTCATAGCCCGTGCCCTCGCACGGCACGGCATGTCCCACCGGGAAGCCGGCGGCGGCTTCCTCGGCGGCGTTGTGGACGAAGGAGAGCGAGAGCGCCGTCTCGCCGCGCGCCACCGCCGTGATCGGCGCGGTGCCGGAGCGTGGATAGGCGTTGATGCTGCCGTGCAGCTGCTTCAGGTAGTCGAAGGCGGGCTCCTCGCCCATCATCTGCACCAGCGTCGCGATGATGATATAGGCGGTGCCGGAGCTGTTCGGGTTCGCCATCTGGATCTCGCCGCGATAGGCGGGGTTCAGCAGATCCGCCCAGCAGCGCGGCGCCGGCAGGTTGCGGCGCGCGATGAGTTCCGTGTTGAAGCCGAAGCCGAGCACGCTGGCATAGACGCCCACCGTGCGGCCCTGGGTCTGGCGCCACTGCGCCTGCGCCCAGTCATGCAGCTCCGTGATGCGGGCGCTCTCATGCGGCTGGGTCAGGTTCTCCTCGCCGGCCGCCACATGCGGGTCGCCGGTGCCGCCCCACCAGACATCGCCGCGCGGGTTGCGCGCCTCGCTGCGGATTTGCGCCAGCATCTCGCCGGTGGATTTCTGGGTCAGGTTCACGCGGATGCCGCTCTCGCGCTCGAAGCCGCGCGCGATCGGCTGGCACCATTCCAGCGTGGCGGAGCAGTACAGGTTCAACTGCCCCTGCGCGGCCGCGGGCAGCGCGGGCAGGAGGAAGGCCGCGGCGAGCGCGAGGGGACGGTAGGTCATGGGAATACTCTTTCTTCAGTGCAACGCGCGGATCAGCGCGGCAGCGCGCCGATCTCACGGTCCCAGCGCTGCAGGATGCGGCGGCGCGTCTCGGCCTGGCCGTAGGCCGCGAAGTCGTAGTCGATCAGGCGGATGGCGGAGATATCGGCGATGCGCGCATCCGGCGTTGCCTCGCGATGCGCCGGGGTGTGGAACTGGTTCGCCTTGGGGCCGATATCCATCGCCGCGGGCGTCAGGTACCAGTCGTAGAAGCGCCGCGCCTGCGCCAGGTTCCGGGCGCCGCGGATGATGGACATGCAGGCCACCTCGTAGCTGGTGCCCTCGCTGGGGAAGACGAGGTCGATCGGGAAGCCGGCCTGCTGCATGGAGGTGACCTCCATGTTGAAGCTGACCGCCAGCGCCGTCTCGCCACGCGACACCGCCTGCATCGGCGCGGCGCCGGAGCGCGTATAGGCGTTCACATTGGCATGCAGCCGCGCCAGATAGGCGAAGGCGCGATCCTCGTCCCAGAGCTGCACCAGGCCCGCGATGATGGTGTAGGCGGTGCCGGAGGAATTCGGGTTCGGCATCTGGATCTCGCCGCGATAGGCGGGGTTCAGCATATCGGCCCAGCTGGTCGGTAGCGGCAGGTTGCGCCGCGTCATCAGCTCCCGGTTCCAGGCGAGGCCGATGGCGCCGGAGGAGACGCCGACGCAGCGCTCGCCGGACATGGCATGCACGCGCTGCGCCCAGGGATGCAGGTTCGCCATGTTGGGCGAGGTATAGGGCTGCAGCAGGTTCGCCTCGGCCGCCGAGATATGCGTCTCCGTCGAGGCGCCGAACCAGATGTCGGTGCGCGGGTTCTGCGCCTCCGCACGGATCTGCGCCAAGATCTCGCCGGCCGATTTGCGGGCCATGGCGACGCGCACGCCGGTCTCCCGCTGGAAGGCGCTGGCGATCGCCTCGCACCAATCGGCGGCGGGGGCGCAGAGCATGTTGAGGCTGCCCTGCGCCTGTGCCGTGACCGGCAGCGTGGCACAGGCGATGACCGCGGTGGCGGCGACCAGGCGGAAGGACATGGGGGGCATCCTGCAGGGGGCAGCGATCCGGCGCGGAGGTCCGCGCCGGCGGGGTGAGAGGATCAGCGCGGTGCGGAGCCGACCTCGCGGTCCCAGCGCTGGATCAGCCGGCGGCGCTCCGCCGCGCGGCCATACTTCGCGAAATCATATTCGATGAGGCGGATGCGCGAGAGGTCCGGCGCATTCGGCGGCAGCGGCGCCGCGGCATTGGAGGGCTGCTGCAGCTGGCCGCCGGCCTCGAAGCCCAGGCGCTGCGCGGGCTCGGTCAGCGCCCAGTCGTAGAAGCGCCGCGCCTGCGTCAGGTTGCGCGCGCCGCGGATGATGGACATGGAGCCGATCTCGTAGCCGGTGCCCTCGCAGGGGGTGGCGTAGGTCACGGGGAAGCCGGCATTGGCCTCCGTCACCGCGTCATGCACGAAGCTGATGGAGACGCCCGTCTCCCCGCGCGCCACGGCCTTGATCGGCGCGGTGCCGGAACGGGTGTAGGAATTCACATTGGGATGCAGCCGGCGCAGATAGTCGAAGGCCGGCTCCTCTCCCATCAGCTGCACCAGCGTCGCGATGACGACATAGGCGGTGCCGGAGGAGTTGGGGTTGGCGATCTGGATCTCGCCGCGGAAGCGCGCATCCAGCAGATCCGCCCAGCAGGAAGGCGGCGCGATGTTCTTGCGCGCCAGCAGCTCGGTGTTGATGCCGAAGCCGACCGCGCCGGCATAGACGCCGATGGCGCGGCGCTCGGACTGCCGCCACTGGGTCAGCGCCCAGGGGTGCAGGCCGGCATTGTTGGCGCTCTCATAGGCCTGGGTCAGGTTCTCCTCGGCCGCCGCCAGATGCGGGTCGCCGGTGCCGCCGAACCAGACGTCGCCGCGCGGATTCTGGCTTTCGGCGCGGATCGCGGCCAGCGTCTCGCCGCTGCCGCGCTGCGTCATGTTCACACGGATGCCGGTGTCGCGCTGGAAATTGGTGGCCACCGCCTGGCACCATTCGTTCTGCACCGAGCAGTAGAGGTTCAGGCTGCCCTGGGCCGCGGCGGGCGCGGCGAGACCGCCGGCGCCGAGGAGCAGGACGGGAAGCAGCAGGCGGCTTTGCATCGGGCTTTCCTTTTCAGCGCGGCAGGGCTGAGCGCAGGGCAGCGCGGCCTGGCCCGGCCATGCGGGCCGCGGCGGGAAGCAGGCATCGTCGGCGTGCCGCCGCACGGCCCTCCGGCCCGAAACCCGCCACCACCTTGCCGTCGCCCCCAGCCGCGCGCTTCAGCGCCGTGCCATCCACGCCTCGCGCGGACAGTCATAAAACTGCAACATAACGGGCGAGCAGGCAAGACAGGACAGGCAAGGCAAGACCGGATGGGCGAGACTGGACAGGCAACGCTGGGCCGAATCAGCCACCGAAGCCGAAATACCAGATCGCGAGCGGCAGGGTGGCGAGCAGCGCCATGGAGGCCAGGACCACGGCCCCATCCCGCGCCAGCACCCCCGCCGCGAAAAGCGCGATGACGGCGGAGGCGATGGAACCGGAGGTGGGGATCAGCTCCATCATCGGCATGAACAGCGTCAGCCCCAGGATCAGCACCAGGGGCAGCAGCAGCCAGGGGCGGTGCAGCAGCCAGGTTAGGCGCTGGCCGAGGAAGCGCTCCACGAAGCCGATCGGTTTACGCAGCCAGCCGATGCCCTTGCAGAGCTTGCTGGCGGAAAGCTGGCGGCGAGTGATGAAGCCCGGCAGCCAGACGCTGTCGCGCCCCAGGATCATCTGCGCCGCCAGGATGAAGACGATCACTGCCACGGTGGCCGTCAGGCCGGGGATGGCGCTGGCGGGGGAGACCGCGATGAGCGCGAAGACCAGCATCAGCGCCGCGAAGGACTGGTGCCCGAGCTTGTCGACCACATCCTGCACCGCAACGGTTTCGCCCTCTGCCAGGCTTTCCAGCTGGTCCAGGACGTCGCTGAGGCTATGGGTTTTCGCGCGGGCCATGCATCACCTGTTCTGCCGCAGAGCAACTCGGCGGCGGCCGGTCGGTTCCGCGCCGGTCCTGCGCCCACGCGGCGGTCGCGGCGCCGGCCCGGCTGTGCCATAAGCCCGCCGCAACCGTCCCAGACCCCGACCCGCCATGATCCGCCTCGACTCCATCAGCAAGCAGAACGGCCTGCAGATCCTCTTCATCGAGGCTTCCGCCGTGCTCCAGAGGGGCGAGAAGGTGGGGCTGGTCGGCCCGAATGGCGCGGGCAAGACCACCCTGTTCCGCATGATCATCGGCCGCGAGCCGCCGGATGAGGGGCAGGTTCTGGTCGATCGCGGCATCAGCATCGGCTTCTTCAGCCAGGATGTGGGCGAGATGTCGGGCCGCAGCGCGGTGGCGGAGGTGATGGACGGTGCCGGCGATGTCAGCACCGTGGCGGCGGAGCTGCAGGCGCTGGAGGCGGCGCTGGCCGATCCGGCGCGGGCCGATGAGATGGAGGCGCTGATCGAGCGCTTCGGCGAGGTGCAGGGCCGCTTCGAATCGCTCGGCGGCTATGCGCTGGAAGGCCGGGCGCGGGAGGTTCTGGCCGGCCTCAGCTTCAGCCAGGAGATGATGGAGGCCGATGTCGGCGCGCTGTCCGGCGGCTGGAAGATGCGGGTGGCGCTGGCGCGCATCCTGCTGATGCGCCCGGACGTCATGCTGCTGGACGAGCCGAGCAACCACCTGGACCTGGAAAGCCTGATCTGGCTGGAGCAGTTCCTGGCCGGCTATGACGGCGCGCTGCTAATGACCTCGCACGACCGCGAATTCATGAACCGCGTCATCAACAAGGTGATCGAGATCGATGGCGGCACGCTGACCAGCTATGCCGGCAACTACGAATTCTACGAACAGCAGCGCGCCATGGCCGAACGCCAGCAGCAGGCGCAGTTCGAGCGGCAGCAGGCGATGCTGGCCAAGGAGATCAAGTTCATCGAGCGCTTCAAGGCCCGCGCCTCCCACGCCGCGCAGGTGCAGAGCCGGGTGAAGAAGCTGGAGAAGATCGACCGCGTGCAGCCGCCGCGCCGGCGCCAGGCGGTGGCCTTCGAATTCCTGCCGGCGCCGCGCTCGGGCGACGACGTGGTGAAGCTGCGCAAGGTGCACAAGCGCTACGGCAGCCGCGTGATCTATGAGGGGCTGGACCTGCTGGTGCGGCGCCGCGAACGTTGCTGCGTGCTGGGCACCAATGGCGCCGGCAAGTCCACGCTGCTGAAGCTGGTGGCGGGATCGACGGAGCCGGATGAGGGGACGGTGGCGCTCGGCGGCAGCGTGCGGATGGGCTATTTCGCGCAGCACGCCATGGACCTGCTCGATGGCGAGCAGAGCGTCTTCGAGGCGCTGGAATCCGAATTCCCCCGCGCCGGCCAGGGCTCGCTGCGCACGCTGGCGGGCTGCTTCGGCTTCTCCGGCGACGATGTGGACAAGCGCTGCCGCGTGCTCTCGGGCGGGGAGAAGGCGCGGCTGGTGATGGCGAAGATGCTCTACGACCCGCCCAATTTCCTGGTGCTGGACGAGCCGACCAACCACCTGGACATGGCGACGAAGGAAATGCTGATCGCCGCCCTGGCGCAGTATGAGGGCACCATGCTCTTCGTCTCGCACGACCGGCACTTCCTCGCCGCGCTGTCGAACCGCGTGGTCGAGCTGACGCCGGAGGGCGTGCACGAATATGGCGGCGGCTACACCGAATATGTCGCACGCACCGGGCATGAGGCGCCGGGGCTGCATAGCTGAGGCGCCCGCGCGGCGTGGCGCGGGGCGGTCCGCGCTGGCTCAGAGCGAACTGCCGCCACAGATCACCATCTGCTGCCCGGTGATCGCGCCGGCCTCCGGGCCCAGCAGGAAGGCGGTCAGCGCCGCGACCTCCTCGGGCTGGATATAGCGGCCGATCGGCGGCAGCTTCGGCGCCACCGCGCTGCGTGCCGGGTCCAGCAGCATCGGCGTTTCGGTCGCCGCCGGGGCCACGACATTGGCGGTGATGCGGCGTGGCGCCAGCTCGATCGCCCAGGACCGGGCCATGGCGACCAGCGCGGCCTTGGTGGCCGCATACTGGCTGCGCCCCGCCGCCCCCGCCGCCGTGCGGCTGCCGATCAGGACGATGCGCCCCCCATCGGGCATCTGCGGCACCAGATGGTCCGCCAGCAGCGCCGCCGCTTCGACATGCAGACGCCACAGCACCCGCCCCGCCTCGGCATCCAGCGTGCCGAGCAGGCCGCCGCGCATCAGCCCGGCCGCATGCACGAAGGCCGTCGGATTCAGCCCGGCCAGGGCGGCGGCCAGGGCCTTGGGCAGCGCGGCCGTGTCCAGCAGGTCCAGGCCGAGATGCCGATAGCCCGGCTCCGCCAGGCCGGGATTGCTGCGGCTGATCCCGGTGACGCGCCAGCCTTCCCTCAGCAGACGCGCGACGATCGCCGCGCCGATGCCGGAACTGGCGCCGGTGACGATCGCATGGCCGGCGGCGGTGTCTGGCATCATGCGGGCTCTTCCCTTCTCGCGCGTGCGGTGCGCTTGACAGCGCGACCGCCCGACGGATAGCAATTCAGCATAATTCGAACAAGTGATCGCATTCCGATCAAATGGGCAGGGGAGGCGCGACCATGGATGGACCACCGGCCCGCGCCGAGAACCCGAAAAACCTCGTCCAATCCGTCGCCAAAGCCTTCGCCGTGCTGAAGGCCTTCGGCCCCGATCGTCCCGAACTCACCGTGGCCGAGGTGGCGGCGCAGACCGGGCACGACCGCGGGACCGCCTTCCGCCTGGTGCATACGCTGGCGGACCTCGGCTATCTGCGCGCAGTCCCGGAGGGGCGGCGCTTCCGGCTGACGCTGAAATGCCTCGAACTCGGCTATGCCGCGCTCTCCGCCGGCGACCTGCCCACCCATGCGCGGCCGCTGCTGCGGGACCTGGTGCCGGGGGTGGCCGATGCGGGCTCCCTCGGCGTGGTGGAGAAGGGGGAGGTCATCTACCTGGCGCGCGTCGAGGCGGGGCTGGAGCGGCATGGCGTGGTGCGCCGCCCGGGCACGCGCATCGGCGCCTATGCCACGGCGCTCGGCCAGGCGATCCTGGCCTGGCTGCCGCGGGAGGCGCAGGTCGCGCAGCTCGAAAGCGTGCCGCGCGTGAAGCTTTCCGATCGCACGCTGATCGACCTCGATGCGCTGCTGGCGCGGCTCGATGAGGTGCGGGCGCGGGGCTATGCGGTCTCGGATGGCGAGAATGCCTATGGGCTGCGCACCGTCGCCGCGCCCGTGCTTGACGCGCGCGGGGCGCCGGCGGCGGGCGTCAGCCTGACCATCGGCAGCGACCGCCTGCCGCTGGCCGAGTTCATCACGCTGACCGCACCGCATGTCCGCGCCCTGGCCGAGGAGCTGTCCACCGGCCTGCGGCTGTCCTTCGGCACCATCGGCCCGGCCGCGACCCCGCGATGACCCGGCCGATCCTGCGCCTACTGGCCGATGACCTGACCGGCGCCCTGGATTCCGCGGCGGAGCTGACCGGCCTTTGCGGACCGGTGCCCCTGCGCTGGACCGATGGCGCGGCGCCGGCCGGCAGCCTCGCCATCGATACCGGCACGCGGGAGGTTGCGCGCGAGAAGGCGGTGGTCAGGCTGCGCCGGATGGCCCCGCATTGGCGCGGTGCCGATATCGCCTTCAAGAAGATCGACAGCCTGCTGCGCGGCCATGTGGCGGCGGAGCTCGCGGCCTGCATGGCGATGGGGGCCTGGCACCATGTCGTGCTCGCCCCGGCCTTTCCCGCGCAGGGCCGCATCACGCGCGAGGGCCATGTGCTGGTGCGGCAGGCGGAGGGTGGCTTCCGCGCGCTCGCGCCCAGCCTGCCGGAACTGCTGGCGGGGGAGGGGCTGCAGCCGCAGCGCGGCCAGCCGGGCGGGCCTTTGCCGCCGGGCCTTTCGATCTTCGATGCGGAGGAGGAGGCCGATCTCGCCGCGGTGGTGGCGCTCGGCCGCACCGCTTCGGCGCCCGTGCTCTGGTGCGGCAGCGGGGGCCTGGCGCGCGCGCTGGCGGCCTCGGCGCCGGCTTGCACCAGCCAGGCGCTGCCGCGGCCGGTGCTCGGCCTCTTTGGCTCCGACCAGCCGGCCACGGCGCGGCAGCTTGCGGCCTGTGGCGAGCAGGCGCTGCGTATCGCGGGCGGCGACGATGCGGTGGCCGCGCGCATCGGCGCCATGCTGCGCGATCAGGGCGTTGCGATGGTGGGCATGGACCTGCCCGGCGGCCTGGCGCGTGACGTCGCGGCAGCGCGCATCGCCGGCATCCTGAACGACCTCATCCCGCGCCTGCCGGCACCGACCACGCTGGTCGCCGCGGGGGGCGAGACGCTGCGCGCGATCTGCGAGGCAGCGGGCGCCAGCGGGCTGCAGGCGGTGGGCCTGGTTCAGCCCGGCGTGCCGCGCTCCGTCCTTCGTGGCGGGGCCTGGGATGGCGTGACGGTCGTCTCGAAGTCCGGCGCCTTCGGCAGCGATGCGCTGTGGCGCGACCTTCTCGCGGAGCCTGTCACGATGTCCTGGAGCCTGTCCGCATGACGCCGCTTCCCCTCGCGATCACCATGGGCGACCCGGCGGGCATCGGGCCGGAGATCATCGTCAAGGCCTGCGCGGCGCTGCGGGACCGGATCGCGTCCGGCGCGCTGCGCCTGCTGATCATCGGCAGCGGCGCGGCGCTGCTGCAGGCGCGCGACGCCTTCGCGGCAGGGCTCGCCATGCCGGAGGTGACGGCGGAACAGGACGACTGGCCGCCGCTCGCCTTCCTGCAGGCGGGGGCGGAGGGCGCGCCGATCAGGCCGGGCGTGCTGAGCGCCGATGGCGGCCGCTTCGCCTACCTCGCCATCGAGCATGGCGTGCGCCTGGCGCAGGCGGGCCGCGTCGGCGCCATCGTCACCGCGCCGCTGAACAAGGAAGCGCTGAACAAGGCCGGCTACCACTATGCCGGCCATACCGAGATGCTGGCCGAACTGACGGGCGTGAAGGGCAGCGTGATGCTGCTGGCGCATGGCAATATGCGCGTCAGCCACGTCACCACCCATTGCGCGCTGGAGGATGTGCCGAAGCGCGTCACGCCGGCACGCACCCGCCTGGTGCTGGAGCTGACGCAGCAGGCGTTGCGCGGCCTGGGCATCCCGAACCCGCATATCGCCGTCGCCGCGCTGAACCCGCATGCGGGGGAGGGCGGGCTGTTCGGCCGGCAGGATATCGATGTGGTCGCGCCGACCATCGCCCAGGCGGTCGCGGACGGGATGCGCGTGACCGGACCGGTGCCGGGCGACACGGTCTTCGTGAAGCTGCGCGCCGGCCAGTTCGACGCCGTCGTCGCCATGTATCACGACCAGGGCCATATCCCCGTGAAACTGCTGGGCTTCCATGTCGATCCCGCCACGGGCAAGTGGGATGCGCTGTCGGGGGTGAACATCACGCTCGGCCTGCCGGTGATCCGCACCTCGGTCGACCACGGCACGGCTTTCGACATCGCCGGCCAGGGCATCGCCAGCGAGCGCAGCCTGATCGAAGCCATCGAATACGCCGAACTGCTGGCTGCGCATCGCGCGAGCGCCTGAGGACAGGATCATGACGGAGCTTCTGTATCCCATCGACATCGACCGCCCCCGCCGCATCGCCTTCGGTGCCGGCCAGGTTGCCACCGTCGGGACCTGGGCGAGGGAACAGGGCATCACGCGCAGCCTGGTGATCGCGGATGCCTTCAATGCCGCGCGCATCGACTTGCTCGGCCTGCCGGGCGAGGTGACGGTCTTCGGCGCGGTGAAGCCGGAGCCGGACATCCCCAACCTCGATGCGGCGCTGGACGTCGCGGCGCGGACGCGGCCGCAGCTCGTCATCGGCTTCGGCGGCGGCAGCGCCATGGACCTGGCCAAGCTGGTCGCCGTGTTGCCGGGAAGCGGCCAGTCGCTGCAGGATGTGGTGGGGCCGGAAAAGGTCGCCGGCCGCAGCATGGCCCTGGTGCAGGTGGCGACCACCTCCGGCACCGGCAGCGAGGCCGGATCGCGCGCCCTGGTCACGGATACGGCCACGCAGAACAAGCTGGCGGTGCAGAGCCGCCACATGATCGCCGATCTCGCGGTGGTCGATCCGGACCTGACGATGACCGTGCCCCGCGCTGTGACCGCGGCAACGGGCGTCGATGCGCTGGCGCATTGCGCCGAAGCCTTCACCAGCCGCAAGGCGCATCCGCTGATCGATCTCTATGCGCTGGAAGGCATCCGCCTCGTCGGCCGCTTCCTCGGCCGCGCGGTAGCCGATGGCAGTGACCGGGAAGCGCGGGCGGGGCTGGCGCTGGCCTCGCTCTATGGCGGCTTCTGCCTCGGCCCGGTCAATACCACGGCGGGCCATGCGGTGGCCTATCCGCTGGGCACGCGGCACCACATTCCGCACGGCCTGGCCTGCGCGGTGATCTTCCCGCACACCCTGGCCTTCAATGCGGAGGCGGTGCCGGAGAAGACGGCGCTGGTGCTCGAGGCGCTGGGGGCTGGGGGCGCGCGCGACGTGCTGGCGGCGAGCCATGGCTGGTGCGCCGCGCTCGGCATCGAGATGCGCCTCTCGCGCCTTGGTGTGCCGGAGGAGGACCTGCTCACCATGGCGACGGAGGCGCATGCCATCCGCCGCCTGCTCGACAACAACCCGCGCGAGATGAGCCGCGAGCAGATCCTCGCGATCTATCGCGCGGCGCTGTGAGGAGGCCGCAATGCCCGATGCCGCCGGCCTGATCGAACGCCCCGAGATCCTGGCCCCCGCCGCCGGCGATCCGGCGCGGATCGAGGCCTTCATCCCGACGCCCTGCGTGCAGAACCACGCCGCCTTCCTGCTGCCGCTAAAGGGCGGCGAGATGGGCTGCGTCTGGTTCGGCGGTACGCAGGAGGGTGTGCCGGATATCTCCGTGCAATTCTCGCGCCTCGGCGCCGGGGCGGATCGCTGGTCGCCGGCGGTGCGGCTCTCGGACGACCCGACGCGGTCGGAGCAGAACCCGCTGCTGTTCAAGGCACCGGACGGCCGGCTGTGGCTGCTGTGGACCGCGCAGATTTCCGGCAACCAGGATACCGCCATCATCCGGCGCCGCATCTCGGCGGATGAAGGGCGCAGCTGGGGCCCGATCGAGACGCTGTTCGGCGAGCAGCCAGGCTTCGGCACCTTCATCCGCAGCCCGATCCTGGTGCTGGACAATGGCGACTGGCTGCTGCCGATCTGGCGCTGCACCAAGCCGCCCCAGGGCGCCTGGACCGGCGACCTCGATACCAGCTCGGTGATGATTTCCTCGGATGGCGGCGCCACCTGGTCCGAGCATGCCGTGCCGTCCAGCACGGGCTGCGTCCATATGAGCCTCGTCGACCTGCGCGACGGCACGCTGGTGGCTTTCTTCCGCAGCCGCTGGGCGGATTCGATCTACCGCAGCCACTCGGCCGATGGCGGCCGCAGCTGGTCCGCGCCGGTGCCGACGGAGCTGCCGAACAACAATTCCTCCGTGATGGCGACGCGGCTTTCGGATGGAAGGCTGGCGATGGTCTACAACCATTCCAGCGCCGCCGATGCGACCGATCGGCGCGTTTCGCTCTACGACGATATCGGCGAGGAGAACCTCACGCCGGCCGCACCCTCCAGCGGGCGCAGCGCCTTCTGGGGTGCGCCGCGGGCGCCGATGACGCTGGCGATCTCGGCCGACCGGGGAGAAACCTGGCCGGTCCGCCGCAACCTCGAGACCGGCGATGGCTACTGCATGACGAACAATTCGAAGGACCGGCTGAACCGGGAATTCTCCTACCCGTCGCTGTGCCAGACGGCGGATGGCATGCTGCACATCGCCTATACCTATTGGCGGCAGGCCATCAAATATGTCCGCGTCGCGCCGGACTGGGCGAAGGGAGACGGTGCATGACCGCGCTGCATCCGCGCGGCGTGTTCAGCGCCGCCCTCACGCCGATCACCGAGACCTTCGCGCCCGACCACGCGCTGTTCATCGCGCATTGCCGCCGCCTGCTGGCGGAAGGCTGCGATGGCATCGCGCTGCTCGGCACGACGGGGGAGGCGAATTCCTTCTCCTCCGACGAAAGGCGCGCGCTGCTGGAGGCGGTGGTGGAAGCCGGCATCGCGCCGGCGCAACTGCTGCCCGGCACGGGCGTGGCCGCGGTGACGGAGACGGTGGCGCTGACGCGCCACGCGCTGTCGCTGGGCGTCACCACCGTGGTGATGCTGCCGCCCTTCTACTACAAGGCGCCGACCGAGGACGGCCTTTTCGCCGCCTATGCCGAGGTGGTGGAACGCCTGGCCGATCCGCGGCTGCGCATCGTGCTGTACCACATTCCGCAGATGTCGGCGGTGCCGATCCCCTTTCCCGTCATCGCGCGGCTGCGCGAGGCCTATCCGGGCGTCTTCACCGGCATCAAGGATTCCGCCGGCGACCTTTCGCATATGGAGGCGCTGGTCACGTCCTTCCCGGGCCTCGCCGTGCTGGCGGGCGCGGATCCGCTGATGCTGCCGCTGCTGCGCAAGGGTGGCGCGGGCTGCATCACGGCCACCTCCAATCTCGTCGCGTCCGATCTCGCCTTCGTCTTCCGGCACTTCGCCGATCCGGCCCGCGTGGCGGAGGTCGAGGCGGCGCAGGCGCGCATCGTCGCCATGCGCAACCGTGCCTCCCGCTTCGCGCAGATGGCCTCGTTGAAGGCGTTGCTGATGCAGCGCACCGGGGAGGCGGGCTGGCAGCGGCTCCGTCCGCCCCTTCTGCCCCTGTCCAGCGCGGACCGAAGCGCGCTGCTGGAGAACTGATCCATCAACCGGCCGCGCAACTGCGCGCCCATTCAGGAGGAAGCAAACCATGAAAAGACGTCACCTTCTGGCCGCGGCGGGCGGCATCGGCCTGCTGGCGGCGCCTGCCGTGCGGGCCCAGGACGCCTGGCCTCGCGGCCGGCCGATCCGCGTGATCTGCCCCTGGCCGCCGGGGGCCGCGAATGATGCTCTGGCGCGGCTGCTGGCGCAGAAGCTGCAGGAAAAGCTCGGCGCGGTGGCGGTGGCGGAGAACCGCACCGGCGGAGCCGGCCTGGTCGGCACCAATGCGGTGCTGCAGGCGGCCCCCGATGGCTTCACGCTGCTGGCTTCCGCCTTCAATACCGCCGTCATGCCGCTGGTGCTGAAGGGCGCCACCTTCGATCCGCAGCGGGACCTGGAGGTGATGGCCCGCACGGCGCAGGCGCCGCTGGTGATGGTGATGACCGGCCAGCGCCCGCAGCGCACCCTGGCCGAGGTGATCGAGGCGGCGAAGGCCAATCCGCGCGACTGGAATTTCGCGATCTCCTCCCTCGGCTCCGCGGGCCATCTGGCGACCATCGAGTTCCTGCGCCGCACCGGCCTCGACATCAACCTGGTCACCTATCGCGGCACCCAGCCGGCGCTGACCGACCTGATGGGCGGCAATGTCCAACTGCTGATCGACCCCAGCTTCGCGCTGCTGCCGGCCACCGGCGATGGCCGGGTGCGCGCGCTCGGCATCGCGACGGCGGAGCGGTCGGTCCTGGCGCCGACCGTGCCCACCATGGCGGAAGCGGGCCTCCCCTCCTATCAGTTCCAGTCCTGGTACGGTGTCTGGGCGCCAAAGGGCACGCCGGCGGAGATCTGCCAGCGCGTGAATGCGATGATGCAGGAGACGATGCGCGAGCCCGCGATCGTTGAGCGGTTGAAGTCCCAGGTGCTGGAGCCTGTGACGGAGAGCATCGAGCAGACGCGTCGCTTCATCAGTGCCGAGATCGCGCGCGCGACGGAACTGCTGCGCAGCGTCAACTACCAGCCCGAATAGGTACCCGCTGCGGCGGCGGCAGTCTCCCGCGCGGCCATCTACACGCGGCGGTGCGGCGCACCAGATAGGGATCGGGGCGCCTCGCCCCGGTCGCAAGCTGGAGATGACGATGCGCCCCCCGGAGAGCATGAGGATCCCCGTTGCAGCAGGCGCGGCAGGGGCCAACTTTCTTGGATAGGCGCCGGCTTCTGACGCTTGCCGCTGCCTTTCCCGCGCTTGCCTCGCTGCCCTGGCTTGCCGGCTGCATGGGAGGTTCCCGCGCCAGCGAGGCCTGGCCGGTGAGCGACCATTTCGACGGCTCGCGTTTCTTCAACCCGGGCGGTGCGCCGCCACGGCGCCTGCTGGACGTGGCGCGATGGCAGCTCGGCCGGGGCGGGGATGACTGGCCGGACCGTTTCCCGAGCCCCTTTCCGCCGGACCGGCCGCCACTGCGCGTGGAGGGCGCGGCGCTCAGGGTCAGCTTCGTCGGCCATGCCAGCTTCCTGCTGCAGGGGGCGGGTCTGAACATCCTGACCGACCCTGTTTGGTCCGAACGTGTCAGCCCCTTCAGCTTCCTGGGCCCGCGACGCGTCAATCCGCCCGGCATCGCCTTCGACGACCTGCCGCCGATCGACGTCGTGCTGGTGTCGCATGGCCATTACGACCATCTGGATGTCGAGACGCTGACCCGGCTCTGGCGGCGCGACCGGCCGCGCATCATCGCCCCGCTCGGTCATGAATCGACCATCCGCGGCCAGGATGCGGACATCGCCGTCACCACCGCGGATTGGGGCGATGCGGTGCCGCTTGGGCCCGGCGTGGACGCGGTTCTGGAGCAGGTGCACCACTGGACGGCGCGCGGGGTGCTGGACCGCAACCACGCGCTCTGGTGCGGCTTCGTGCTGCGCGGCCTGGGCGAGGGCGTCTTCTTCGCCGGCGATACCGGCTTCGACCAGGGGCGCCCCTTCCAGCGCGTGGCCGAGCGGCACGGCCCGCTCGGCCTCGCGCTGCTGCCGATCGGCGCCTATGAGCCGCGCTGGTTCATGGCGGACCAGCACATGAATCCCGCGGATGCCGTGCGCGGCTTCGGCCTGCTGGGGGCGCGCCAGGCGCTGGGCTTCCATTGGGGCACCTTCCGCCTGACCGATGAGGGCATCGAGCAGCCGCCGGCCGACCTGGCCGCGGCGCTACGTGAGGAGGGTGTGGATCCGGCGCGCTTCCTGGCCATGCGGCCGGGGCAGGTCTGGCCGCGCGCCTCGGCAGCCTGAAGCGCGTAGTTTAGCCGGTCATCCTCGGCAGCAGGATGTCCTTGATGATCCGGGCCGATTCCGCCCGCAAGCTGGGCAGGAAGGTGCTGGTGTAGATCAGCCGCAGCGAGGCCAGGAAAGACCTGTTCTGCTGGAAGAAGCGGTAGTCCTCGGCCGGCTTGTCGCGGAAGTAGTGCTCCAGGAAGCGCTCCAGCAGCCGAAGGCCCTCGGCATTCGGGATCTTGGTCGCCATCTCGCAGATCCCGGTCTCGGGATAGCCATAGATGGAGCAGAGAAGGCCGATGTCGAACAGGTAGTGCCCGCGCGACAGGTCGCCCATGTCGATGATCACCGGCTCCCCGTCGTGAATCATGATATTGCTGGTGTGCAGGTCGAAATGGACGCAGGTCCCGGCGTCCGGGATCGTCTCCAGCAGCCGGTGCAGCAGGGCTATCTCCTCGGGTGAGAGGAAGAAGTCCATCTGCCCGATATGGTGCCGGAAGTTCGCCTTGATGTCGGGGAAGATCGCCGGATCGGCCGGCGTCTGGTGAACCGTGCCGGCGACCTGCGCCAGAAGCTGGGCATGGCGGTCGATGTTCTGCAGGTCGTTCCGGATGATGGCGCTGAACAGGGTCGCGTCCAGCATCTCATAGACCACGCCGGTGCGCGGGCCGCAGGCGACCACGTCGAAGGAGATTGCGGTGGGGATGCCCAGCACGAAGGCCGCCTTCGCGTATTGCTTCTCCTTCTCCGCGATGTCGGCGCCGATTCCTTCCCGGTACAGCTTCACGATCGTCTCGGGGTCCATGCGATAGCATTCGCCGCAGACGCCGGCGGAGAGGAATTCCAGTCCCTCCAGCGAGATGCTGCGCACCTTGGGCCGGCTGGGGATCAGCTTGGAGAAGCCGGTCATGTCCAGGATGTCCTGGATATCACGGCTCACATTGGTCAGCAGCATGGTGCCCTCGACCGCTGCCAGGCGCTTCCTTGCGCGCAGGAACTCCCTCAGCCCGGCGCTGGAGACGTAGTGGCAGGCGTCGAGATCGAGGACGAGGTGCCGCACCCCGTCCAGATCCATCTCCTGGCCCAGCCGGGGCGCCGTACTGGTGTCCAGCCGCCCGGCCAGGGCCATGGTCAGGCTGTCGCCCTCGCGCTGCGCGGTGATCTGCATGGCTTCAAGGTCCCGTCATTCGGTGAAACGCTAATGCAAGGCCGGCCATTCCGCCACGCTGCTCTTCCCGGTCTGCGGGTCAGCTCTGGGACAGGGTCCGCGCCTTCGGCCAGGCGCCCTCGCTCAGCATCTCCGCCACGCAATCCCGCATCAGGCTGCTGAGGCGCGCCACGGCATCCGACCCCGCGCGGCCCTTGGCGCGCGCCAGGTAGCGCTGGATCTGCAGGCCGGCGATCGGCACCGCCACAAGCCGTCCGGCCGCGACCTCGGCCTGGGCGACGGCGGCCACATCGATCATCGGGCCCACGCCGGCCAGCACCAGTTGCACGCCGACCGCGGCCGTATCGACCTGCGCCAGCACGTCGAAGGCCTGGCCCATCTGCGCCTGCGCCGCGATCAGCACGCGCTGCATCGGCCCATCCGGCGGGCCGGTCAGCACCAGGGGCAGGCCCGCCAGCGCGGCCGGCTCCAGACCCGCCTCGCCCATCAGCGGGTCGCCGGGCCGGCCGATCAGGCAGAGCGGTTCCTCCAGCAACGGCGCCAGCAGGAAGTGCCGCGGATCCGTCGGCCCGTTGAGGATGGCGATATCCACGCGTCCCTCATGGATCCAGCTTTCCAGCACGGGGCTTGCGCCGGTCGTGATGCGCAGGCGAATGCGCGGATAGCGCCGCAGGCAGAGCGCGGCGAAGCGCCCGCCGAAAAGCCCGGCGACGCTGGGGGAGAAGCCGAGGGTGACCGTCCCCTGCGGCTCCGTCCGCAGGGCGCGTGATTCCGTCGCCAGGGCCTCGGCCTCCGCGATCAGCGCCTCGGCCCGGGCGAGCAGGACCTCGCCCTCCGCGGTGAGCGACACGCCGCGGGCGTGGCGGTCCAGCAGCCGCAGGCGCAGCTCCGCCTCCAGCTTGGCGATCTGCCGGCTGAGCGCCGGCTGGGCCACGCGCAGATC
Source organism: Falsiroseomonas tokyonensis (assembly GCF_019024325.1). Taxonomy (GTDB): domain Bacteria; phylum Pseudomonadota; class Alphaproteobacteria; order Acetobacterales; family Acetobacteraceae; genus Falsiroseomonas; species Falsiroseomonas tokyonensis. The sequence goes on along the minus strand of NZ_JAFNJS010000009.1, from coordinate 79,804 downwards.
GGCCGCGGCCCGCCCGAAATGGCGGTGGCGGCTGACGGCGGCGAAGTAGCGCAGCTGACGCAATTCCATCCGGTTGGCCTTCCCATGCCGTTTCGGCATGAACCCTTTCGCCCGATTGTCTTGGACTGGGAAGGCCTGATGGACCGAGGCTGCCGTCCAATAAAAGCCGCCCGCCTTCGCGCAGGGCTTGGCACGGAGGAGACCACCCATGGACGACCCGGCAGGGCAGGCGCCCCATTTTCGCAATCCGGCATCGAGGGTCCCGGCGCTGCCGCGCCGCGCGGCCCTTCTTGCCATGCCGGCTTTGCTGGGCCTGGCGGGCCGGCAGGCCCAGGCGCAGGAGGCCTGGCCGAGCCGGCCCATCAGCGTCGTCGTGCCGGGCCCGCCTGGCGGCACCGGCGATGTCATCATCCGCGGCATGGTCCCCACGCTTAGCCAGGCGCTCGGCGTTCCCATCGTCGTCGAGAACCGGCCGGGCGCGAATGGCGAGGTCGGCACGCGCTACGTCGCCCGCAGCGCGGCGGATGGCTATACGCTGCTGCTGGGCTCCATCGGCCATTTCGCCATCAACTTCGCCCTGCGCCCCAATCTCAGCTACGATCCGGTGCGAGACCTGGATACGGTGACGCTGGCCGCCACCACGCCCAATGTGCTGGTGGTCAATCCCCGCGTCGTGCCCGCCACCGACCTGCCGGGCCTCGTCGCCTGGCTGCGCAGCCGCGGCGACCAGGTCTCCTATGCGACCAGCGGCATCGGCTCCTCGGACCATCTGACGGCGGAGCTATTCAAGTCGCTGACCGATACGAAGATGCAGCACGTGCCCTATCCGGGCGGGCCGCCGGCGCTGACCGACCTGCTGGGCGGCAATGTGCAGATGGCCTTCTTCAACCTGGGCAATGTCGCCACCCATGTGCGGGAGGGCCGGCTGCGTGCCATCCTCATCACCTCGCGCGAACGCGCGCCCTTGCTGCCGGAGGTGCCGAGCGGCGTGGAGCTCGGCCTGCGCGACCTGGTCGTGACTTCCTGGCAGGGTTTTGCCGTGCCCGCCGGCACGCCCGCGCCGATCGTCGCGCGCCTGCACCGGGAGCTGGCGGCGGCGCTGCGGAACGAGACGGTGGTCAGCCGCATGGGCAGCCTGGGCTTCAACATCACCGCCAGCACGCCGGAGGAGTTCCGCACTTTCCAGCTGGCGGAGATCCAGCGCTGGCGATCCCTGATCGACCGCCAGGGCATCCGCGCGGAATGACGGCGGAGGCCTTGCTGCTGGCGGTGGGCAACCACCTGCAGGGCTTGCCGCGCCACCATGAATTGGCCGGGCGCGGCGCGCGGCTGCTGGGTGCGGTCCGCACCGCACCGTCCTACCGCCTGCTGGCGCGTGGCGCGGCGCCACCCTTCAATCCGGGCCTGGTCGAGGCCGGCGCGGGCGCCGGCGCCAGCATCGGCGGGGAGCTCTATGCGCTGCCCGAGGAGGCGATCGCGGAGCTTGCCGCGCTGGTTCGCGCGCCGATCCGGCTGGGCCAGGTGGCGTTGCAGGATGGGCGGATGGTGCACGGCTATCTCTGCGATCCCGCCGCCGCCGCCGCGGCGCAGGACATCAGCGATCTCGGCGACTGGCGCGCCTTCCTCGCCATGGCAGGAGCCTGAGGGCATGCGCGCCGTCTTCGTGCTTTTCGACAGCCTCAACCGGCACATGCTGGGCTGCTATGGCGGCACGCGGGTGCCGACGCCGAATTTCGACCGGCTGGCCGCGCGATCGGTGCGGTTCGACAACCACCATGTCGGCAGCCTGCCCTGCATGCCGGCGCGGCGGGACATGCTGACGGGGCGCCTGTCCTTCCTGCATCGCTCCTGGGGGCCGCTGGAGCCCTTCGACGATGCCTTCCCGGAAATCCTGGCGAAGACGGCCGGCACCTACAGCCACCTCGTCACCGACCATTTCCACTACTGGGAGGATGGCGGCGCCACCTACCATACCCGCTACGACAGCCACGAGTTCATCCGCGGCCAGGAAGGCGATGCCTGGAAGGCCATGGTGCAGCCGCATTGGGACCGGCTGCGGGAGATGGTGCACGCGAAGCAGTTCAGCAGCGCGCGCCGCGACAAGCGCGCCAACGACATCATCAATCGCCAGTTCATCCGGGAGGAAAAGGACTTCCCCTCGGCGCAGTGCATGGCAGCCGGGCTCGACTTCCTGGCGCGCAATGCGGGGGCCGACAACTGGCTGCTGCAGATCGAGACCTTCGATCCGCACGAGCCCTTCCATGCGCCGGCCCGCTTCCGCGAGGCCTTCCCGACCGACTACCGCGGCCCGGTGCTCGACTGGCCGCGCTATGGCCGCGTCGACGAACTGCCCGAGGAATGCGAGGAGCTGCGCGCCAACTACTACGCCACCGTCGCGCATTGTGACGAATTGCTGGGCCGGCTGCTCGAAGTCTTCGACGCGCGCGACCTGTGGAAGGACACGGCGCTGGTGGTCACGACCGACCACGGCTTCCTGCTCGGCGAGCATGACTTCTGGGCCAAGAACCGCATGAACCTTTATCGGGAGGTGGAGCACATCCCGCTGCTGGTGCATGACCCGCGCGCGCCGGCCAGCCAGGGTGAAAGCTGCGCCGCGCTGACCCAGACCATGGACCTGGCCGCGACCTTCCTCGACCTGTTCGATGTCCCGCCCACGCCAGCCATGGAAGGCATCCCGCTGCGCGTGACGCGCGCGGGCGGGCAGCGGCGGGACGCGCTGCTCTTCGGCTATTTCGGCGGCGCGGTGAACGTGACCGATGGCCGCTTCACCTACCACCGCTTCCCACCCGACCTGCGACGCCAGGAGATCTACCAATACACGCTGATGCCCACCCACATCATGATGCCCTTCACGGTGGAGGAACTGGCGGATATCCGCATCGCCGGACCGCTGCCCTTCACCAAGGGGGCCAAGGTGATGCAGGTGCCGGTCATCGCGCGTTCGCCCATGTTCGACCGCTACGGCCCCGGCGCGCTGCTGGAGGATGAGACACGGCTCTATGACCTGGCCGCCGATCCCGGCCAGGCGAGGCCGCTGCGCGATGCCGCGACCGAGGCGCGGCTGGTGGCGCTGATGCGCGGCCTGATGGCGGCGAACAATGCGCCGCCCGAGGCTTTCATCCGATTGCAGCTGGCGCCGCCGTAACCTGCGACGCTACCCGGCCCGAGCCCGGATGGCGGCGTAGAGCGCCTCGATCCCGTGCATGAGATCCGCAATCTCCATCGCCTCGCGCGGATTGTGGCTGCCGTGCCGGTTGCGCACGAAGACCATGGCGGCCGGAATGCCGCGGCGCGCGAATTCCGCCGCGTCATGGCCGGCGCCGGAGACCATGCTGTGCGGCTCCGGCAGCGCCGCCTCGATCGCCAGGCGGCCGTCCTCGTCCAGCAGGATGGGCGCCGCTTCCACGCGGCGGCCGAGATCGAAGGTGACGCCGCGCGCTCGGCCGATATCGGAACAGCGGCGCGCCAGGAAGCTGCGCATGCCGTCCAGCGTCGCCGCATCGGCGCTGCGGATATCCAGGCTGAAGATCAATTCGCCGGGGATGCGCGTCGGCGCGCTGACCTCGGCCTCGGTCGCCATCATGCCCGCGGTCACCACCAGATCGACGCCTTCCTGCAGGCTGCGGGCCCAGAGACCGTCGAGATCCATCAGCAGTTCCGAAACCGCCATGGCCGGGTCGCGGCGCAGGTGGCGCGGCACCACGCCGGAATGTCCGGCCTCCCCGGTGCAGCGGGCGCGGGGGAAACGGATATGGCCGCGCACGGCACCGACCGCCGCCGCGGGCAATTCGCGGTCCACCAGCACCGGCCCCTGCTCGATATGCAGTTCCCAGAACATCGTCGTGCGCTGCACCTCGGGCAGCGGGACCCCGGCGCCGGCCGCTGCCGGGCTGAAGCCCTCGGCCGCCAGGTGGTCCGCCAGGCTGCGGCCGCTGTCCCGCCGCGGCGTTGCGAGTTCGGCGGCATCCAGCGCCCCGAAGGCGGCGCGGCTGCCGACATAGGGGGCGCCGAACCAGGGCGATTCCTCGCCGCGTAGCGCCACCGCGCGCAGCGGCAGGCCGTCGCGGGCCGCGCGCAGGGCGCAGACCAAGCCGGCCACGGCGCCGGCCGCGCCATCGTAATTGCCGCCCTGCGGCACGGAATCCAGGTGCGAGCCGCTGGCCATGGCCGGCCGGTCGTCCAGGCCGGGCGGGGCAAGCCAGAGATTGCCCACCGCATCCACATGCCGCCGCAGGCCATGCGCCTCCCCGGCCTCGGCCAGCATGGCGTGGCAGGCGGTCTCCTGCGGCGACCAGGCCGGGCGGGTGACGCCGCCGGCGGGATCGGCCGAGAGGCGGCGGAAGCCGTCCAGAAGGCGCTGGGCCAGCGCGGCTTCCTCGATGGCGGGCGCGGCTTGGCGCCGTGCGGGCAGGCTGCTCATTCGGCGGCCATCCCCGTGACCTGGCGCGGCAGCGCGACGCCGACCAGATCGCCGATGCGCGTGATGCCCTTGCGCTGGCAGAATTCCTCCAGCCCCTCCAGCACCTGCGGCATGGCGACGGGGTGGATGAAGCTGGCGGTGCCCACCTGCACGGCGGATGCGCCGGCCATCAGGGATTCCACCGCATCCGCCGCGTTCATGATGCCGCCGACGCCGATGATGGGGATGCGGACGGCCTGGGCGCATTGCCAGACCAGGCGCAGCGCGATGGGCTTGAAGGCGGGGCCGGAAAAGCCGCCCATGCCGGCGCCCAGCTTCGGCCGACCGGTCTCGATATCGATCGCCAGGCCCAGGATGGTATTGGCCACCACCAGGACTTCCGCGCCCGCCGCCTCGCAGGCGCGCGCGACGGCGGCGATGTCGCCCGTATTGGGCGAGAGCTTGACCCAGAGCGGCAGGGACGACGCGCGGCGCAGGGCGGCAACCGCCGCCGCGGCCGTCTTCGGCAGCATGGCGAAGGCGCGGCCATCCTCCTCCAGGTTGGGGCAGGAGATATTGGCCTCGATGGCGGCGATGCCGGGCGTGCGCGCCAGGCGGGCCGCGGCCCTGGCGAATTCCGCGACGGTGGGCGCCGAGAGGCTGACCACCAGCGGCGCCGCGAAACGCCGCCATTCCGGCATGCCGTGTTCGATGAAGTGGTCCAGCCCCTTGCCCGGGATGCCGATGGAATTCAGCAGCCCGTTCTCCGTCTCCGCCACGCGCGGCAGGGCATTGCCTTCGCGGAATTCCGGCGTGATGGATTTGGTCACCAGCGCGCCGAGGCGATCGAGGTCGAAGGCCTGCGCCAGTTCCGGGCCGAAGGTGCCGGAGGCCGGCATGATCGGATTGGCCAGGGTCAGCCGGCCCAGCCGGACCGAGAGATCGACTACCATGCCAGGGCCTGCTGCAGGTCGAAGACCGGGCCTTCGGTGCAGACGCGCTGCTGCGCCACGCTGCCATCGGCCAGGCGGATCGGGCGGACGCAGCAGAAGCACATGCCGAGTCCGCAGCCCATCTGCTGTTCCAGCGCGACCTCTCCGGGGATGTCGTATTCGGCGGCCAGGCGCTGCAGCAGCTGGAACAGGCGGTTCGATCCGCAGGTGAAAACCGCATCCGGGCGGGCGGTCGCGAAGCGCCGGCGCAGCAGCGCCTCCACCGCCGGGGGTTCGGACGTCCCGTCCGTGTCGTAGACCGCGTCGATGATGGCGCCGCTGCCGCCGGCGAATTCGGCCGCCATCAGATCCTCCGGCGCCCGTGCGGACAGCACGGCCTGCACGGCGATGCCACGCGCCGCCGCCGCTTCCGTCAGCGGCGCCAGCGTGGCCAGGCCGACGCCCCGCGCCAGGATCAGGATGCGGCGCCAGCCAGGTCGCAGGGTGAAGCCCTGGCCGAGTGGACCGACCAGGCTCAACTGGTCCCCCGCGCGCAGCCGGGCGAGGGCGGAGGTGCCCAATCCCTTCACATGCAGCAGGAAGCCCAGCCTGCCCTCGGCGCCGATGCGCCAGACGCTCATCGGCCGGCGCAGGAAGGGGCCGTTGCCGGCCGCGTCTCGGCAGAGCAGGTGGTAGAACTGACCCGGCCGCGTGCGGGCCGCGAGGTCCGGGGCCGCGACCTCCAGCCGATGGTAGCGGCGGCCGACCGCCGCGCTTTCCACGACAGCGCAGGTTCGGTCAGCGACGGCAAATCCCGCGGATCCAAGGTCCATGGAGCAGTCCACGCAATTGGATCAGTCCATGGTTGTGGATTTGCGGCGCGCCTGTCAAGGCGAATCGGCGGCCTGGCCGGTCTTGCGCAGCAGGTCCCGCAGCAGCGCCGCCGCCGAAGGCCCCTGCAGCGCGCGCGCCCAAAGCTGCTTCGCCAGCCGTTCATACAGGCTCACCGTCGCCGGTTCCGCGGTAACGGTGGCGATGCCGAAGGTGACATTGGGGTGGTCGGCCAGGCGGAAGGGGCTGATGCAGGCCAGGGTCCGGCCACTGCGGAGGCGGACGAGCTGGAAGGTCCCGCTCGGTGGCGCGGCTTCCAGCAGGCCGACCTGCACGCCGATCGGCGAGGTCTCCAGCAGCCGGGCCAGGTTCTCCACCTCCTCCCGCGCCCAGCCTCGGCGTTCCGCCTGCACCTCCCTCGGCATATCGTCCCGGCCCACCAGCCCGGTGCGCAGCAATTGCGCCAGCTGCGGCAGGGCGACCATGCTGCTGACCACTGGGGTGCGGCCGGTCAGCCGCCGCTGCTTCAGCACCTCCAGCGCGGTTTCCGCGGCGGCCAGGGCCTCGGCATCCCCGGCCAGGCTCTCGCGCAGCATGATGTCCAGCCGCGCGAGGTAGGAGGAGGAGGTCAGCAGGATGGAGACCGGCTCGAAATAGGCCACCACATGCTCGGCCTCGGCCTCCAGCTGGCGCATCCGTTCGAAGAAGGCGGCGCCGGTGGAGAAATGCTCCACCTCAATGCCGAGAACCGCGGCGAGGGAGACGCCGAACATCTCCGCCATCGCCTCCAGCAGGTCGAGCCGGGTGATGCCGTCCTTCTCGTATTTGTAGAGCCCGGCCCGGGAAATGCCGAGGCGGCCGGCCACCTCCTCCGGCGACAAGCCGCTGCCAAGTCGCCAGGCGCGCAGCCGCTCGCCGATCTGGCGCGGATCGATCGCCATCAATGCCTCAAGCCGGGAAGACTGGGCGGGAGCATAGCAGGCGTGGCGGCAGCGCCCCAGGGCCGGTGCCGGAACTTACGCGCAGGGGGGGGCCTGCCGAACGGGCAGCCATCCGGCCCGACCCGATTCATCGACGCGGCCTGTCGGCTAAAGCGCCGCCACCCAGTCCCGCACCAGGCTGAGATCCTGCTGCGACAGGCCGTGCCCGGCCGGCAGGTCCCGATGCGTCACGCTGGCCCCGGCGCCTTGCAGCTGGGTGGCCAGGGCGCGGCTGTTCTCCGCCGGCACGATCGGGTCCATCAGGCCGGAGAGCAGCAGCACGGGCGTGCCTTTCAGCGGACCGGCCGGCGCATCGGCGAAGGGCACCATGGCGCGCAGCAGCGCGGCACCCCGCAGCAGGCCGGGATGGCGCAGCAGCAGGGCGGCGGCGATGTTGGCGCCGTTGGAGAAGCCCACCGCCACCAGCGGCGCCAGGCCGTGCCGCTGCTGCGCATCACGGATGAAGGCCGCGAGGTCATCGGTGCGGGCGCGCAGATCGGCCTCGTCGAAGACGCCTTCCGCCAGGCGGCGGAAGAAGCGCGGCATTCCGCGTTCCAGCACCTGGCCGCGCGGCGAGAGCAGCGCGGCGCCAGGGGCCACGATGCGGCCCACCGGCAGCAGGTCCGTCTCGTCGCCGCCGGTGCCGTGCAGCAACAGAAGGGGCGGTCGGGTGGCGTCGGTGGCGGGTTCGTAGTGGTGGATGAAGTCGCTCGTCGTGCTCATGGCGCGCATTCCTCGGCGCCCCCGCCGTGTGGGCGGGGGCGGTGACAGTTCAAGCCAGTTCGGGCAGCGCGGCCTCGATGGCGCCGCGATGCGTCTCCAGGAAAGCCGGCAGCTTCAGCGCGGCGCCGAGGCTCTCGGCCGGCTCGTCCACGGCGAAGCCGGGGATGTCGGTCGCGATCTCGAACAGCACATGGCCCGGCTCCCGGAAATAGACGGAGCGGAAGTAGTTGCGGTCCTTCTGCTCCGTCGTGTGCAGGCCGTGATTGGCCGCCAGCTTGCGCACCATCTCGGCCTCCGCCGCATCATCCGCCGCGCGGAAGGCGAGGTGGTGCACCGAGCCGCGGCCGAGGCGTGCCGGCAGGAAGCCGCCGACCTCCTGCAGGTCGACGATGCCGCCGATCGCGGTGCCCTCGGCCTGGTAGCGCGTCACCGAGCCTTCCTTCGCCACCTCGGCGAAGCCGAAGACGTCGGAAAGGATGGCGCCGGTCGCCGCCGTGCGGTCCAGCATCAGCGATACGCTGTGGAAGCCGCGGATCGCGTGTGCCACCGGCACCTCGCCATTGTCCCAGGCGGGCTCGGATTCGATGCCGGGGATGCCGGCCAGCGCCAGGCGCAGCCCGTCCGGGTCGCGGAAGCGCAGCAGAGTCTCGCCGAAACGCTGCGCGCGTTCCACGCCGTAGGACTGCAGGCGGCTGGTCCAGAAGCCGATGGCCGAAAGCGGGATGCGGAACACCGTCTCCTGCAACTCGCCGGCGCCGGCGCGGCCGGGGGCGGCATGCTCCCAGGGGAAGAAGGTCAGGATGGTGCCGGGGCTGCCGCCGGCGTCGCCGTAGTACAGGTGGTAGGCGCCGGGATCGTCGAAGTTCACCGTCTTCTTCACCAGGCGCAGGCCCAGGGTGCGGGTGTAGAAGTCCAGGTTGTCCTGGGCGCGGCCGGCGATGGCCGTGACATGGTGCAAGCCGTTGCGGGTCATGGGGATCATCTCCTTGCGGAACGCGTCGGCGTTCCCTTGGCGGCAGAGTTAGGCGCTGGCCCGGCGCCGGAGAAGCGCAAAGCGGTTGCACGAATGCAAGCCAAGGATTGCATCTGGACAGATGGCATTGCGCAGGATCATAGCCGGTGGCCGGAGGGGAGCCGCCATGCTGGCCTGGGACGATATCCGCCTGATCCGCGCCATCGCGGAAACCCGCAACCTGCCTGCCGCCGCCCAGCGCCTGGGCATCGACCATTCCACCGTCTTCCGCCGCCTGCGGCAGGTGGAGGCGCAGCTCGGCACCCGCCTCTTCGAGCGGCATCGCAGCGGCTATGCCCTGACCCCGGCGGGGGAGGAAATGGCCGCTTTGGGCGCGCGGATGGAGCAGGACATCACGGGCGTCACCACCCGCATCCTCGGCCAATCCATTGCACCAAGTGGAGAGGTGCGGCTGGCCACCAGCGACAGCCTGCTGGCGGAGCTACTGCTGCCCATGCTGGTCCGGCTGCGGGCGCGGCATCCCGGCATCCAACTGGATCTGGTCACCGGCAACGCGGCGCTGAACCTATCGCGGCGGGATGCGGATATCGCGGTGCGGGCCACGGAACAGCCGCCGCCCACCCTGGTCGGCCGCCGCGTGGCGCGCATCGCCTGGGCGCTGTATGGCGCGGCGGGGCTGGGGGATCAGGCCCCAACGGATCGGGTGGGGGTGGATTGGGTAGGGCTGGGCGAGAATCTGGCAGGGCTGCAGGTGGTGCAGGCGCTGCGTGAGGTGCCGCCGCAGCGCCTGGCCGGGCGTTTCGACACGGTGCTGGGCCTGGCCGGGGCGGTGAAGGCCGGGCTCGGCATCGGGCACCTGCCCTGCTTCCTGGGCGATGCCTGGCCGCTGCTGCGGCGCCTGTCGCCGCCCGAACCCGCCTTCGCCTCCGACCTCTGGCTGCTCACCCATCCCGACCTGCGCCAGGCCCCTCGCATCCGCCCGGTCATGGACCTGCTGGCGGAAGAGATCGCCCAGCAGCGCCCGCTGATCGAGGGGGGCAGGCCACAACCCGAAGGCGTCCCAGTTATGAAATGATGTCGCAGGGGAGCCGCGTTGCAACCGGAAGTGCTACGCGTTCAACTCCAGCGCCAGGATCAGATATCTTGAATTTTGGATTTTTTACGTGAACGATTCGTTGGCGTGATTTAAGCTTGGATTTGGGTGGCTGTCGCAGCGCAGCGGGGAGTGTGGCAATGAGTTCAGGTGGCGAAAGAAGCGGGGCGTCGCGACAACGCGGGGCAACGGATGCCGAATTGGCGGAATTGATGGAAATCTGGCGGATTCTGTCGCCTCCCGAGCGCCTCAAGCTGCTGGGCCAGGTTCGTGCCGCGGCGCGGGAGGAGGCAGGGCCTTCCCCCTGCTGCCATCCTGGCAGGGACCAGCATCGGCCGCTCTAGCGCCGCGCAACCGCGGAATTCACGATCAGCCGGAACCACGGTGCGGCAGCGCCGTTCACCGGCGATGAAACCCGCGAAAGCCGCGCCACGCCTGCGCCAGAAGCTGGCCGCTGGCACCGGCATGACCCTCGGCGCCTGGCCGCTCGCCGCGCTGGCGGTGCCTTTCTGCGGGCCGCCGCCGATGCCGGGCGGGGCGGCCTGGAATACGCATCCGTTGCTGATCGGCGGCCTGCTGCTGGGCGCGGTCCTGCTTTTCGCCATGCTCCGGCGCTGGCCGGATTCGCGCGGCAGCGGCCCGACCTGGCCGATGCTCGGCTGGGTGGTGCTGGCCTTGGCGCTGGCTTCGCCGATCTGCAGCCTGTCGGTCGCGCTGTTCAGCCTGCGGGTGACGCAGCACCTGCTGGTGGTGCTGGGGGCCGCGCCGCTGCTGGCGCTGGCGGCGTTGCGGCTGCGCCTGGTGGCGCGGGCCGGCGTGGGGCTGCCCGTGGCGCTGTTCGCCGTGCTGCTCTGGCTTTGGCATGTGCCCGGGCCGTATGCCGCGACCTTCGAAGCGGATGGCATCGCCTATTGGCTGATGCATGGCTCGCTGGTCTTCAGCGCCACCTGGTTCTGGGCGGCGCTGCTGCGGCACGGGCCGGGGCGGCCGCTGGCGGCGGTGGTCGGTGCGCTGGCCACCGCCATCCAGATGGGCGTGCTGGGCGCGCTGCTCACCTTCGCGCCGCGCGCGCTTTACGCCGTGCATGCGCCCGACGTGACGCTACCCTGGGGCTTCACGCCGCTGGAGGACCAGCAGCTGGGCGGCCTGCTGATGTGGGTGCCGGGCGGGCTGCTCTTCGTGGCGGTGCTGGCCGCGGGCCTGGCGCTGGCGATGCGACAGGGCGCAGCGGGCGCCACGCGCTGAGCCTGACGTCTGCGGTCAGCTTGCGACCGCCTCCAGGACCGAGGCGTGGCGGTTGAGGATCGCCTGCCGCGCTGCCTCATCCGTGCAGTCGCGCAGCGCCGCGTCGCAGGTGAGTTCGGCATGGCGGCGCAGATCGGCGCGGCGGTGCGGGTCGTGCTCCACCGTCGCGGTCACGGCCAGCACCTCCAGCAGCCGGATCATCACCGCCGGCTGCCCGGCGCCACCCTGGCGCAGCATGTGGAACATGGCATCGACCAGGCCGGTGTAATCCGTGGCCGGCCGCGCCAGCCGCAGACGGCCCTCGCGATGCAGCTGTCCGGTCGGCAGGCCGCGTCCGGCCAGGCCGCAGAGCGCCGCCCCCAGCCGGTCCACCACGGCGATGGCGGTGAACGGGTCGTTGATCCCGGGGGAGAGCGCGCGCATCCCGACCTCGACCAGCTGCCGCACGGCGAATTCCAGGTCCTGCTCGACGCTGCGCGCATCGCCCAGCACCATCGCTTCGGCGAGCTTCGCCTGGGCTTCCTCCTGCCTGGCGGCGGGGCTGACGCAGCCCACCTCGCTGCCTGGGAAGACGAAGCCGCCGGCGCGCACCTCCAGCAGCAGCAGGGCGTCGCTCTCCGCCGCCCAGTCGGCCAGCGCGGCATCGTCCAGCACGCGCAGATAGCCGCTGCCCGCTGCGTGCAGCGGTGCGGCATCCTGCGGCCGCGGCACCGGATCCGCCTGTCGCGGCTCGTCGCGCGCAACCTGGTCCAGCGCCGCGGTCAGGTCCTTCTGCACCAGCGCCACCACCCGGTCGACGCTGATCGAGGCTGCGACATGGTGCAGGAACCAGATCAGCACGCCGATGCAGGCGAAGGCCATCAGCAGCCCGACGGAGACCGCCAGCTGCGGCACGAATTCGCCCTCCTCCGCCTCATGCACCGAGCGCAGCGCGACCAGGGCATAGGCGAAGGTGGCGACCAGGGCGCCCAGCGCATACTGGTTGCCGGCGTCGCGCGTGAAGTTGCGCAGCAGCCGCGGCCCCATCTGGCTGGAGGCGAGGGTCAGGGCCGCGACGGTGATGGAGAAGGTGGTGCCGGCCACGCCGATGGTCGCGCTGGCAATGACGCCGAGCACGTCCCGCGCCCCGGCGGTGCCGCCGGCATAGACCCAGTACCCCACCCAGTCCGGCAGCGCGACGCCTTCCAGCCGGATCAGCCCGAGTGCGAGCAGGATGCTGCTCACCGTCATCGCCGCCGGGCGCAGCCAGAAGGAGGCGAGAAGATCCGCCCAGAATTGCCGAAGCCGCGCGGCGCCCAATGCTCTCTCTCCCTCAGGCCAAGCCCGACTATGGAACCAGGCAGTTCCTCCTGTCTGCATGGGCGGCGGCTGGAAGGCGCGTCAGCCTGGCCGCGCCGGGACCACGCTCAGCGTGCCATCGGTCTCGAGCACCACGGATTCCGCGCGCTCCGGCCCCGCCACGCCACCGGAGCGCAGCGCCGCCAGCATCTCGGCCTCGGTCACGCGCTGGCGCCGCATCGCCGTCTGCAGCAACCGGCCCTGGTGCAGCAGCAGGGTCGGCTCGGACTTCACCAGGTCGCTGAAGCGGCTGGAGCGCACGGCGAGCCAGGCGACCAGGAACTGCAGCCCGATCAGCAGCAGAAGCGCCAGCAGCCCCTCTGCCAGGGTCACGCTGCGATTCAGCAGCACGGTGGCCAGGGTGGAGCCCAGCGCCACCGTGACCACCAGGTCGAAGGCGTTCAGCTTGGCCAGGGTGCGCTTGCCGGAGACGCGCAGGAACAGCACCAGGGCCGGATACGCCAGGCTGCCGACCAGCACCACGCGCAGCAGGGACTGCCAGTCCCGAAACAGCATCGCGCCGATGTCCAAGCCGTCGTCTCCTCACATCGGCGCGGCGGCCAGTTGGCAACCGTCAGGCGGGGCGGCCAGGTGGCCGCCCCTGATGCAGGATCAGCCGCGATCCTGCTGCTGCCAGAAGCGGTCGATCTGCTGGCGCCGCTGGCCATAGGCCTCGGCATTGACCATGGCATCCGGCTCCACCTTCGGCGCGCGTTCCAGCGCGGCCTCGGTGGTGTCGAGCACGAAGACGTCCATGCCCGGCGTGGCGCGCAGCCGGCTCCACGGCACCGCCACGTAATCCTCCCCAATGCCGAGGAAGCCGCCGCGGGCCAGGATCAGGTAGGTGATGCGGCCCGAATTCGGATCCAGGATCACGTCCTCGACGCTGCCCAGCCAGTTGTCGCGCGGGCTGCGCACATCGGTCCCGGTGATGTTGTCGGCGCGGAAGGCGCGGCCCATTTCCGTCACCGGCCGCGCAGCGACCAGCTGCTGCTGGCGGTAGGTGCCGATGCTGTCTGCATCCACGCCGGCCTCACGCAGGCGGGTGCTGTAGGTGCCGTAGGCCTCGCGCGCCTCGGCCAGCACCATCTGGCAGCCCCGCTCCTCGCCGCGCTGCGCAATGGCGACCGCGCCGGCATGCAGCGTGCGGATTTCCTGCATCGGCGGCATGCGCCAGCCGGTGTTGGACCAGGGGCTTGCCGCGGCGCCGCCGGGGGCCGCCGCTACAGGGCCCGCCATGCCCGGACGCGGCGCGCCGATCGCGCCGCCACCCTGGGCCTGCACATCCGCGGCGCGGGCGCGGGCCGAGGGGCCGCCGCGGGCGGCGACATCGCCGGTGCCGACTGGCGTTTCGGCGGCGCTGCGGTCCCCGCTGGGGCTGGCCAGAGGCGCCGCGGCGGCGCCGCGCCAGCCATAGCCGGCGCGATAGCCGCTCAGCCACAGCCCGTCATCGCGCATGCGCTGGCCGAAGGTCCGCAGGTCCTGCAGGCATTGCTGCGCCACGGCCGGGATGCCGGCGCGGCCCTGGTCGGCCGCCGGTCCGGCCTGCGACGCCGTCTGGCCCTGGGCCATTCCGAGCGCCGGGACCAGGAGCAAAGCCGCCGTCGTGCCGAGAAGAAGATGCTTCATGTGTCGCCTCCATCCTTGTGCGGGAGGCGGTCCGGATCAGCCCGGGCCGCCGGCGGTCGACCGGCGCTGGTCGATCGCCTGTCCCCCGGCGGATCGTGCCGTCGGGGTCGCGGGGCTTGGACCCGTGCCCATCCAACGTGCCGGGGCGCGGCACCGTTCCTCAATTACGGCATAAATCGGGCAAATATCTTCCCAGCTTGGCTGCGCTTCGAAGGAGGAAAATGGCCCCAACCGAGAGCATCTGAGCAATTCGTCGGCGCATGGGCGGGGAAGAAGACCAGGAACGCCTCGAATTGTGATTGATTTCTGAATTTATTGAGGCACTGATCGGTCTAGAAGTTCACCTTGGCTGGCTGATGGCGCGGTTTGACTTGCGCCGAATGTGCGCGGGAAGGATCAGAGCGTGACATCAGGCTATTTCTCCGACAATCCGGGGCGGGTTGTGGTCGGGCAGGTCGGCGGCAGCCTGTGCGCGCCGCTGGCCTTCGCGCCCGCGCGCCTCTTCCGCTTTCATCTCATCGCCATCGCCATCCTGACGGTGGCGCACCTTCTTGTCTGCTGGATGAGGCTGGAGCAGGGGCGCGACCATCTTCTCGGCCTCGCGCCCCGTTTCAGCTTCCTGGGCGAGGCCAGCATCCCTGCCTTCTTCTCCGCCGTGATGCTGCTGGCCACCGCCGGCGTGGCCGCGTTGCTCTCCGGCCTCGAGGAGGGGCGGGGCAGGGCGGATCGCCGGATCTGGCTGTTCATCGCGGGGCTGCTGCTGTTCATGGCGGTCGACGAGGCCACCGCCATCCACGAGTTGTTCGACGCGCTCGGCGCGCAGGAGCCGGAGGACGGCATGCTGTTCAACACCTGGGTCATCCCCTTCGGCGCCCTGGCGCTGTTCTGCATCGCCATCCTGCTGCCCTTCTGGTGGCGGCTACCCGGCCCGGCAAAATGGGGGCTGGCGGCGGCCGCGGCGCTGTTCCTCGCCAGCGCCATCGGCCTGGAACTGCTGGAATCCCGGGTGATGGCCGAGGCGGGGCTGGAGGATGCCTTCGCGCGCTGGGACTACATCCTGATGGTGACGCTGGAGGAGGCGGGGGAAATGCTGGCCGTCGCCATCGCCCTGCGCACACTTCTGCTGCACCTGGCCAGCCTGCGCGGCACGCCGGCAGTGGTGCGGGTGGCGTTGGCCTGACGGAGGGCCTGACCCAAAAGATCGGCGGGTCAGGCGCCGAGCCTCAGGTGCCGCAGAAGGTGGCCAGCACGCGCTCCTCCGGCCGAGCCGGCAGGGCCAGGCGCGCATGGGCGGGCTGGTCCTCGAAGGGGCGCGCCAGCACCTCCACCAGCGTCTCGAAGGGCGCGAAGTCGTCGCGCGCCACGGCGGCAGCGATGGCTTCCTCCACCAGGTGGTTGCGCGGGATGAAGGCGGGGTTGGCCGCCGGCATCGCCGCATCCGGCAGGCCCGCACGCGCCCGCCGCGCGGCCCAGCCCTCCGCCCAGCGGTCGAAGGCGGCGGGGTCGGCGAAGAGGGTCCGCGCCTCGCCGGGCTGCGTCGCCAGGGCCCGGAAGGTCAGGGTGAAGTCGGCCTGGTTCGCCGCCATGCGGGAGAGCAGGTCCTGGATCAGGTCGAGATCCGCCTCCTCCGCCCCGGCCAGGCCAAGTTTCGTGCGGAACACATCGAGCCAGGCGGCCTGGAAGATCGGCGCGAAGCCGGCCAGCGCGGTCTGCGCCGCCTCGATCTGCGCCTCCTCGCCATCCGCCAGCAGGGGCAGAAGCGTCTCGGCCAGCCGGGCCAGGTTCCACTGGGCGATGCGCGGCTGGTTGGCATAGGCGTAGCGGCCGGCATGGTCGATGGAGCTGAAGACGGCGCCGGGGTCGTAGGCCTCCATGAAGGCGCAGGGGCCGTAGTCGATGGTCTCGCCGGAGACCGTCATATTGTCGGTGTTCATCACGCCATGGATGAAGCCGAGGCCGAGCCAGCGCGCGATCAGCGCTGCCTGCCGCGCCACCACGCCCTGGTAGAAGGCCAGCGCTGGGCGTTCGGTCTGGGCGGCCGCAGGGTCATGCCGCGCGATGGCATGGTCCAGCAGGATCCGCACCGCCTCCTCGTCGCCACGGGCGGCAAAGTATTGAAACGTGCCGACACGGATGTGGCTGGCGGCCACGCGGGTCAGCACGGCGCCGGGCAGGGGGGTTTCCCGAAAGACCTCCTCGCCTGTGGTGACGGCGGCGAGCGCCCGGGTGGTGGGGACGCCGAAGGCGGCCATCGCCTCGCTGACGATGTATTCGCGCAGCACCGGGCCGAGCGCGGCGCGGCCATCGGCGTGGCGGGAGAAGGGGGTGGGGCCGGAGCCCTTGAAGGCGATATCGCGGCGCTGGCCGTCACGGTCCACCACCTCGCCCAGCAGCAGGGCGCGGCCATCGCCGAGGCGGGGGGTGAAGTGGCCGAACTGGTGGCCGGCATAGGCCTGGGCGAGGGGTTCGGCGCCCTCGGGCACGGAATTGCCGGCCAGGACATCGGGTGTGAGCGCGGCGGGGTCGATGCCGAGCTGCGCGGCCAGCGCCGTGTTCAGGCGGATCAGGCGCGGGGCGGCGACGGGGGTGGCCGGCTGCCGCGCGAAGAAGCGATCGGGCAGGCGGGCATAGGAATTGTCGAAGGGGATGGGGGCCATGCAGGTGGCTCCTTGCAGTAATGGGCGCAGCGATGCCCCCCACCCAACCCTCCCCCGCAGGCGGGGGAGGGCTTGAGGTCAGGCTTCCAGGAAGCTGCGGAGGGCGCGGCCCTGGTTGGACTGGCGCAGCTTGCCCAGGGCCTTGGCCTCGATCTGGCGGATGCGCTCGCGGGTCACGCCGAAGGTGCGGCCGACCTCTTCCAGCGTGTGTTCGCTGTTCATCCCGATGCCGAAGCGCATGCGCAGGATGCGCTCCTCGCGCGGCGTCAGGTCGCCCAGCACCTTGCCGGCGGCGTCGCGAAGCCCGGCGCGGGCGGCGGCGTCGAAGGGCAGGATCGCGTCCTTGTCCTCGATCAGGTCGCCGAGGCGGGCATCGCCCTCCTCGCCGATCGGCGCCTCCAGGCTCACCGGCTCCTTGGCCAGGCCCTGCACCGTGCGGACCTTCTCCAGCGGCATGCCGAGGCGCGTCGCCAGTTCCTCCGGCGTCGGCTCGCGGCCCGTCTGCTGCGCAAGACGTCGGCCGGTGCGCACAACCTTGCCCACGGTTTCCGTCATGTGGACGGGTACGCGAATGGTGCGGGACTGGTCGGCGATGGCGCGGGTGACGGACTGGCGGATCCACCAGGTGGCATAGGTCGCGAACTTGAAGCCGCGGCGCCAGTCGAACTTCTCCACCGCGCGCATCAGGCCCAGGCTGCCTTCCTGGATCAGGTCGCCCAGCATCAGGCCGCGATTGCGGTACTTCCGGGCGATATAGACCACCAGGCGCAGGTTGGCGCGCGTCAGCTCCTCCCGCGCCCGGCGCATGTCGCGCTCGGCGCCGGCGGCTTCCACATGCAGGCGCCGCAGCTGCGGCGCGGTCAGGCCGCAGCTGGCCTCGATGCGCTCCAGCTCGGCCCGCACCTCGAGCAGGCCCGCCTTCAGGTCACGGAGGCCGGCGCCCTTGGCCGCCCCCTCCAGCCGGGCGGTGGCGCCGGCGGCGCCGCCGTTCCACAGCTTGAGGAAGTCCGCCCGGCTGATGCGCGCGGCCTCGGCCAGGCGCAGGGCGCGGCCGTCCAGCATCATCAGCGCGCGGTTGGCCTCGCGCAGCCGCTCGATCAGCTCCTCGATCCGGGCCGGGCGCAGCCGCAGGCCGGTGACCAGGGCCACCGCCTCCGCCCGCGCCTTGGCCACCACCGCGGCCTTGGCCGAGCCGGCGCCCGCGGCGCGCAGCGCGGCCAGGCCGTCCAGCGCCGCATCCAGCGCGGCCAGCGCCTCCGGCTTCAGCCTGGCGTCGATCGTCGCATGCGGCAGCTCGGCCGCCGCATCCTCGCCCTCCGCCGGCGTCTCGAGCAGAGTTTCCTCGGGCAGGCTGGCGGCGGCGGTCGCCTCCAGCTCGATCACGTCGCGCAGCGGCATGCGGCCGGCGGCGATGGCATCGCGCCAGGCGGTCAGCGCCGCGGCCGTGGTCGGGCTCTCGCAGAGCGCGGCCAGCATGGCGTCGCGCCCGGCCTCGATGCGCTGGGCGATGGCGATCTCGGCCTCCCGCGTCAGCGGCTCGGCCACGCCCATCTCGCGCAGGAACAGCGCGACCGGGTCGTCCGAGCGGCTGGCGGCGGCGGCGGCGGCGGCGCTAATGTTCCGCCCGGCGGGCAGGCCATCGGCCGTCTCATTCGGCTCGTCGGCGGCAAGGGAGGGGCTCTGCGCTTCCTCGTCATCCGCATTGCCGGAGCGCGGGTCCTCGCCTCCGACATTGCCGAGGCCGAATTCTTCCAGCAGCGAATTGGCGGCGTCCTCGATCTCGTCCATCGGCAGGGGGTCGGAGACCAACTCCCCGTCGAAGGTATCGTGATCCGGCAGGCCGGGCAGGGCGGTGGCGGCAGCGTGGTCGAAGGGGCGCGCCCCGTCTTCCGCCGTCTCGTCCCGATCGGTCGCCTTGCGTGCGAACATACCGTCCATCTGTCGATCCGCTCCGCTTCGCCCCGAAGGGGGCCGAAGACTCTTCTTCAACTTGTCACAAACCCCCGCCCAATGGCGCATCCCCGGCCCTTCCGGGGGTGCCGGCAGGCGGGGAGGTCATCGGAAGGGGGACGCGCCGCCGTGGTGGCGAGTGGCCCATATGGGTGGTGGGGCCCGCGCAGACACCCCTTATCGGAAGAAACGGGGCTTTTGTCCCGGCTTTTCTGCATGGCTCGACCGCGCCGGCCTTTCACCGCGGGCAGGGCCTGCCGCATGGCGCCAGCGTGATGCGCCAGGGCCGGCATCAGGCCCTGGTGTCGCCGCCGCCCATACCAACCTGCCATGGATGAAGGAAGTGTTTCTCAACCGCATCGCGACCGCCGTGCCGCGCCACCAGGTGCATGGCGCCTTCCGCGCCTTCGCCGCCGCCCAAGCCCTGGGCCGCGACAGCCGCGCCTTCGCCCGGATGGCCGCGCGGGCGGATATCGCCAGCCGCCATTCGGTGCTGGAACCCTCGGCGCCGGAAGGGTCCGGCACCGTCTGCGGCTTCTACCGCCAGGGCGGCCAATTCCCCGGCACCCGCGCCCGCATGGCGCGGTGGGAGGCCGAGGCACCGGACCTGGCCGGGGCGGCGCTGCGCCGGCTGGGCCTGGAGCAGGAAGGCCCCGGCATCACGCATATCATCGTCGCCACCTGCACCGGCTTCGTAGCCCCGGGCCTCGACCGGCAGATCATCGCCGGCTTCGACCTGCCGCTGAATGTCGAGCGCACCACGGTGGGCTTCATGGGCTGCCAGGCGGCGATCAATGCGCTGAAGCTGGCCTGGCACATCGTGCGCAGCGAGCCGGAGGCGCGCGTGCTGGTGGTCTGCCTCGAGCTCTGCACGCTGCATCTGCAGGACACCACGGCGCTGGAACAGCTGCTGTGCTTCCTGCTTTTCGCGGATGGCTGCGCCGCGGCGCTGGTCACCTCGGACCCTGCGGGGCTACGGCTGGAAGGCTTCGCCAGCCAGGTGATCCCGGCGGCGGCGGACCAGATCACCTGGCGGATCGGCGATGCGGGCTTCGACATGACGCTGTCCGGCATGGTGCCCTTCACGCTGGCGCATGCGCTGCCCGACCTGGCGCCGGCGCTGCATGGCGGGCGCGGCCTGGCGCAGATGCGGCATTGGGCGGTGCATCCGGGCGGGCGGTCGATCCTGGATGCGGTGGCGCATGGGCTGGATCTGCCGGACGATGCGCTCAGCACCAGCCGCGACGTGCTGTCGGACCATGGCAACATGTCCTCCGCCACCGTGATGTTCGTGCTGGCGCGGATGCTGGCGGCAGGGCGGCCGGGGCATGGCTGCGCGCTGGCCTTCGGCCCGGGCCTCTCGGCCGAGGCCATGCGCTTTGAGCTCGGCTGAGATGCCACGCAGCCAGGCGCCCGAGATCATGGACGACCCCGGCCAGTCCGAGGCCGATTTCGACGCGGCGCTGGCCGACCTGGCGCGCATCAACCGGATGACCTTCGCCACCGCGCCGCTGCTGCGCTTCCTGGACCGCGTGGCGGTGAACGGGCAGCCGCTTTCGGTGCTGGATGTCGGCGCCGGCGGCGGCGATGCGCTGCGGGCCATCGCCGCCTGGGGCGCGCGGCGCGGCCAGGCGCTGGACCTCTGGGGGCTGGACCGCAGCCCCTGGGCGGCGCGGCATGCCGCGGCGCACAGCACGCCGGCGCGCTGGATCACCGCCGATCTCTTCGACCTGCCGGCGGATCGGCGCTTCGACGTCATCGTCTGCGGGCTTTTCGCGCATCACCTGGATGACGCGACGCTGGTCCGTTTCCTGCGCTGGCTGCCGGCGCATGCGGCCAGGGCCTGGCTGATCCTGGACCTGCATCGCCACCCCATCCCCTGGGCCGCCGTCTGGGCCGGCACGCGGCTGCTGCGCATGCATCCGATGGTGTGCCATGACGGCCCGGTCTCCATCGCGCGCGGCTTCCGCCGCGCCGACTGGTCGCGGCTGATCGCGGAGGCCGGGGTGGTGGCCCGGCCGCGCTGGGTGCTGCCCTTCCGCTGGGCGGTGGAAGGTCCCGGCGGATGACGGGCCGGAGCCTGATCCTCGGCGGCGGCCCGGCGGGTGCCGCGGCCGCCATCACCCTGGCCCGCGCAGGCGCGGCGCCGCTGCTGGTGGAGCGCGCGGCGGCGCCGGCCGAAAAGGTGTGTGGCGAATTTTTGGGCGCCGATGCGGCGGCCCTGCTGGCCGGGCTGGGGCTGGACCTTGCGGCGCTGGGGGCGGTGCCGATCCGCAGCGCCCAGTTCGGCGCCGGCCGGCACCGCAGCCGCATGCCCTTGCCCTTCGCCGCCTGGTCGCTGCCCCGCCTGACGCTGGATGCCGCACTGCTCGCCCGGGCCGAGGAGGCGGGGGCCGAACTGCATTGCGGCGCCGCCGCTTTGGTGGCGGAGGCCGGCCCCCGCGGCTGGCGGCTGCGCCTGGCCGATGGCGCGACGCCGGAGGGCGCGCAGCTGGTCCTGGCCACCGGCAAGCATGAAATGCGCGGCCTGGCCCGCCCCGCCGCCGGCGGCTCGCTCGGCGTGAAGCTGGCGCTGCACGGCGTGGAGATGGGCGAGGCCATCGCCCTGCTAGCCTGCCCCGGCGGCTATGCCGGGCTGCAGCCGCGCGCCGGCGGCGGCGCCAATCTCTGCCTGGCGCTCGCGCCCGGCACGCCCGGCCTTGCACAGGCGGCGCGGGACCCTGCGGCGCTGCTGGCGCATGTGGCGGCAGCCTCCGACCTGGCCGCCGAGCTGCTGCGGGCGGCGCGGCCTGCCTGGCCGCGGCCGCTGACGGTGGCGGGCGTGCCCTATGGCTATCTGCACCGGGCCGCAGGCGGGCCCGGCGGGCTGTTCCGGGTGGGCGACCAGGCGGCGGTGGTGCCCTCCCTCTGCGGCGATGGCATCGCCATGGCGCTCGCCTCCGGCCAGCGCGCGGCGGAGGCGATTCGCGCGGGCGCGGGCGCGGAGGCCTTCCACGCGGCCTGGGCCAGCTCCGTGCGGCCGGGGATGCGGCTGGCGGGGCTGGCGGATGGGCTGATGGCCCGCACGCCGCAGGCCTTGGTCCGGCTGGCGGGCGCCTGGCCCGGCCTGGCCGGCTGGGCCGCGCGCGGCACCCGGATGGGGCTGGCGTGAGGCGCTAGGGGTTGACCGCGGGCGGTCCGGACGCCATACGCCGCCCATCCAAGCCTGTCCCGTTCGTCTAGAGGCCTAGGACACGGCCCTTTCAAGGCTGTAACACGGGTTCGAATCCCGTACGGGGCACCACTTCCCGGCCCTCGCCCTGTCGCGGCGCCGGTGCCGTCCGCCGGACCTTCGCAGCCCGATCGCGTGGATCACAGCGCGCCACCCCCGCCGGGGGATTCGCGGCACGCCCCGTCAAACCACCCCCACCCTGCCGCGTTCAGCCCCCGTGTCCGGCTTGTTGCGCCGCCCCTTCCGGTGGCGCGCCGCCGGTCCGCTTTTCGGAAGGAGCTTCCGCATGGGCCTGTTCTCGAAATCCATCAAGACGCTGGATGACCTCTTCGTCCACACGCTGCAGGACATCTATTACGCCGAGCAGCAGATCGCGAAGTCGCTGCCGAAGATGATCGACAAGGCCACGGACCCGCAGCTCAAGCAGGGCCTGCAGGCGCATCTGACCGAGACCCAGGGCCAGATCCGCCGGCTGGAGCAGGTCTTCCAGATGCACGGCCAGCCGGTGAAGGGCACCACCTGCGCCGCCATGGACGGCATCCTGGAGGAAGCGCAGGACATCCTGGGCGTCGCCAACGACAATGACGTGCTGGATGCCGCCATCATCTCCTCCGCCCAGGCGGTGGAGCATTACGAGATCACGCGCTACGGCACGCTGGTGGCCTTCGCCAAGCAGCTCGGCCGGCAGGATTGCGCCGCGGTGCTGCAGCAGACCCTGGACGAGGAATATGCCGCCGACCGCAAGCTGACCTCGATCGCCGAGGGTCGCGTCAACCGCGCCGCGGCCTGAGGAAGGACCGGGCGGGCGCCGCGCGCGGCGCCCGCCCGGCAGAGGCAGCGGCGCCGCGCATGGAACGGCTTTTCCTGAAGATGGCGGTGACGCGGGCGATGCCCGTCTGGATCCGCTACCTGGCCGCCACGCTGCTGGTGGCGGGCAGCCTGCTGCTGCGGCTGCTGCTGCTCGGGCCCGGGCCGGAAATGCCCTTTCTGATGTTCATGCCGGCCATCATGGCCTCGGGCATCGTCTTCGACCGTGGCGCGGGCATCTATGCCTCGCTGCTCAGCACCGCACTGGGCGTCTGGTTCTTCCTGCCGCCAAGCCGCAGCCTGGTGATCACCGAGGCGACGGTGCTGCTGGAGGTCGCGGTCTTCCTTGGCATCGCGCTCTTCACCGCGGCGCTGCTCGAGGCGATGCATCGGGCGCTGGCGTCGCTAGCTGCGGAACGCGCCGGGCTCGACCAGGCCAATGACCAGCTGCGCGAGACATTGGCGCAGAGCGGTACCCTGCTTAGCGAGGCGGTGCATCGCGCGCGCAACGATTTGCAGCGCCTGGCCGCGACGCTGCGCCTGCAGGCGGGCGCCTCCGCCGATGTCACGGCGCGCGAGGCGCTGCAGGTCGCCTCCGACCGCATCGCGGCGCTGGCACGCATCAACGGCCGCCTCGACCGGCATCGGGAGGAGGATGGCCGCGCGCAGGTGGAAAGCCGCGGCTTCCTGGAAGGCCTGATCGCGGATCTCGACGACCTAGCGGTGGATATGCGTCCGATCGTGCTGACGGTGCGGGCGGAGAGCGCGATGCTGCCCATGGCCAAGGCCGTGGCCATCGGCCTGATCGTGAACGAGCTGGTCGGCAATTCGCTGAAATACGCCTTCCCGGAGGAGATGGACGGCCTGGTGGAAGTGATCTTCCAGCGGGAGGGTGAGACCTTCCTGCTGGCCGTGCAGGACAATGGCATCGGCCTGACTGCGGGCGCCGCGCCGCAGGGCAGCGGCCTCGGCACCCGCATCGGGCGCGCCCTGGCCGGGCAACTCGGCGGACGGCTGGAATTGGAACAGGTGGCGCCGGGCACGGAGCGGCCTGGCCTGCGCGGCAGCATCCGCTTCCCGGCCGCCAGATGACGCCGCCCGGTGGCCCCGGCGGCAAGCCGACGACATCCTGGAGAAGACCATGCAGCAAGATTATCGCGCGACCTATGTCGCCGGGCTGATCGATGCCAGGGCGATGGAAACCGAGGCCATCCAGCTCCTGTCGCGCCAGGTCGAGCGGCTGGACAATTATCCGGAGATGCAAGCCGCGCTGCGCCGGCACGTCAGGGAAAGCGAGGTGCAGCGCGACCGGCTGGATGAACTGCTGTCCTCGCTCGGCAGCTCCCACTCCGGGCTGAAGGACCTGGTGACTGGCTTTGTCGCCAATCTCGCCGCCCTTGGCCATGCCGTGGCGCCCGACGAGGTGCTGAAGAACGCGATGGCGAACTATGCCTTCGAGCATTACGAGATCGCCGCCTATCGCTGCCTCGTCACCCTGTCCGAACTCGCCGGACATGACAGCGCTCATGCGGTGCTTGACCTCTCGCTGCGGGAGGAGGAGCGGATGGCGCAGTGGTGCCACGACAATCTGGATGCGGTGACGCGGCGCCATGCGGAGCTGCGGGCAAGGGGCGCCACCGCCGGCGCCTGAGGTCGCGGTCGGTCTCGCGCTCAGCCCTTGGCGGCCACGGACGGCCTCTCGGCGGCGCCGGGCTTCGCCGGCAGCTCGATGCGCGCCTCGGTGCCGCCATCCGCCGCCGGCTGCAGCCGCAGCCGGCCGCCATGGGCCTGGGCGACGCGGCTTGCCAGCGCCAGGCCCAGCCCGGCCCCGGGCCAGGCGCGGTTCAGCGACATGTCCGCCTGCAGGAAGGGGGTGCCGAGCTGTTCCAGCAGGCCCGGCGGCAGGCCGGCGCCATGGTCGCGCACCTGCAGCAGGACGCCGCCTTCCGGAGGCGCAAGCGCGGCCACTTCCACCACCCCCCCGTCGGGGCTGGCCTTGATGGCATTGTCCAGAAGCTGGCCGATGGCCGCCGCCAGCAGGCGCAGGTCGCCGGCCAGCATCGGCGACGGGTCGGGCACCTGCATCGCCAGGCGGATGCCGCGGGCGGCCGCCGCCGGCTGGTGGCGCGCCAGCACCCGCCCCAGCAGTCGCTCCGCCGGCTCCGGCAGCCCCGGGACAAGGCCGCGGCCGTGCGCCAGCGCCACGATATCCAGCGCCCCCTCGATCAGCGACAGCAGCCGATCGGCCCCGGCATGGATCAGCCGGCCATAGTCCTGCACCTCCGCCGCCGGCAGCGGCGCGTCGCCGGCCAGGATCTCCGAGAAGCCGAGGATCGGGATCAGCGGCGTGCGCATCTCATGCGAGATCACCGCCAGCAGGTCGCTGCGCATCCGTTGGCTGGCGGCGAGCGCGCTGTTGGCATCCTCCAGCCGGGCGGAGGAGGCGCTGAGCCGTTCGAACAGCCGCGCGCGTTCCGCCTCCGCGGCGCGGATATGCTCCTCCACCTCGGAATCGCGGATGGCGCGGGCGCGGCGCTGGCGGCTGCTGGCCAGCGCGCGTTCCACGACCATCGCCACCTCGTTCAGCCGCAGCGGCTTCTGCACCAGGTCGAAGGTGCGGGCGCGCAGCGCGCCGAGCGCGACATCGGCGGTGGCGCCCCCGGTCAGCAGCACCACTTCCAGCGCCTCCGCCTCCGACCGCCCGCGCAGCAGTTCCTCCGCCAGCGCCAGGCCGGTCTGGCCCGGCATGCGGACATCGGACAGCACCACGCCGATGCTGGGATCGGCTCGCACATGGGCCTTCGCGGCCTCGGCATTGTCGGCGCCCTGCACCTGGAAGCCGCGATGGGTCAGCGCGCGCAGCAACAGCTCCACGATCGGCCGCTCGTCATCCACCACCAGGATGGTCAGCGCCGGCGCCTGCGGCGGGGCGGGGGTCATTGGGTCACCAGACGAGTCGATATCCCTTGCCGCGGTGGGCGGCGATGGTGACCTGCCTGGCGGAGGCCGCCAAGAGTTTCTGACGGAGGTTGGAGGCCAGCTGGTCCACCCCCCGCTGTTCCGGCAGCATCTTCCGCCCCAGCACCCGCTGCGAGATCGTCTCGCGGTCCGCCAGGTGGTCGGTCTCGGTCAGCAGCAGCGACAGCAGCCCTGCCTCGCCGGCGGTCAGGCGGATCTCGGCGCCGTCCGGCGCCAGCATGCGGAAGCGGCTCGGCTGCAGCACCAGGCCGGCGATGGTCCAGCTTGCGGGCGGCGCGGCGCCAGCGGGCTCGGCAGCCGGCGGGGCAGCAGGCGGGGCGGGGGCAGCGGCCTGCGCTTCCGCCATCCCGGCCGGCCGCGCCGCCGGCCTGCCGCCGAAATCCAGGCGGCGGCTCAGGGCGCGCACGCGGGCGACCATCTCCCGCAGCGAGAAGGGCTTGGTGAGGTAGTCGTCGGCGCCGACTTCCAGCCCGATCACCCGGTCCACCTCCTCGGCGCGACCACTGACCACGATGATGCCGAGATCCGGCCAGGTCGCGGCTTCGCGCACGAAGGCGATGCCATTGCCATCGGGCAGGCCGAGATCGGCGATGACCAGGCGGGGCCGATCCTCCCGAAGCCGCTGGCGGGCTTCCGCCAGGGTGCGGGCCGTCACCGTGGCCCAGCCGTCCCGCAGCAGGGCCGTGCAGATCGTGGTGGCCACCGCCGCATCATCCTCCAGCACCAGCACCGGGCGCGGGCTGTCAGCCGCCTCCGATGAGTGCGCGGAGGGGAACGTCACGCGGTCAGCCATGGACGCTCCCCGACTGGTTGGCAGCAGATTGGCTCCCGACAACTTTATGTCCAAGCGCCAACCCTGTCGACAACCTTAACGCGATTTCGCATCCTGCAACTTTCGCGCGAGGGAGCCTTCGCCCCAAAAATGACACCGAGTGCAGCCGCAGGATGCAATACCTGCAGGTTTTGCCAAAACCCCTGCCACAGGTCGCGGCGCGCAGGGGGCACGTTGGACCAGGCCCAGGATTCATGAAGCGCCCCAGCCGTCTGGACCATGCCGCGAGCGCCCCCGCCGATGAAGGCCAGGCCGTCAGGCGGCGCGGCGCGCGGGGCGCGGGACACCCTGACAAGCCGCCGCTGGCCGTCAGCCGCAGCATGATGGCCCTTCTGGCCCTGATCGTGCTGCTGCCGGTGCTGGTGCTGGTGGCCGTGGGATCCGACCGGCGCCGGATGGTGCTGGAGGAAGCGCGGCGGGATGCCGAGGCCACGGCCAGCATCATGCAGCAGCACGCACGGCGGCTGTTCGAGACGCAGGAGCTGGTGCTGGAACTGGTCGCGGACATGATCAGCGACATGGAGGAAGCGGCCATTGCCTCGGACGGCCTGCGCCGGCAGCTTCTGAGCATCGTCGCCCGGCTGGACCAGACCGACTCGCTCTGGATCACAAATGCAGAGGGCGATGTCCTGGCCTCGACCGTCCCCTTCGCGCCGGGCCGCAACCTCGCCGACCTCGAATCCTTCAGGGAACAGCGCGACCGCGCGCAGCCCCGCTATATCGGCTCGCGCTATGTCAGCCCTGCCACCGGCCGGCCTTCCTTCGCGATCAGCCGCCGCAGGATCAGCCCGGACGGCCGGTTCAACGGCACCATCCATGCCGTGATCAGCCCCGAGGTGCTGGAGGAGGCTTTCGCCGTCGCCTCGACCAGCGCGAGCGGCGCGGCGTCGCTGATGCGGACCGATGGCCTGCTGCTGGTGCGCCTGCCTGCGGGCGGGGAGGGGCTTCGGCTGGCCGCCTCCAGCACGCTGGTCCAGGCCATGGCGCGATCGCACGATGCGGGGGTGTTCCGAACGGATTCCTCGGTGGATGGGGTGGAACGGCTGTATGCCTATCGCCGCGTCCAGCCCTTCCCCCTGTATGTGAGCTTCGGCGTCGACCTGCAGGCGCGCCTGGACGGCTGGTGGCAGGGCATGCTGCGCCAGGCCGCCACGGCGCTCGCGATCATCCTGCTGCTGTCCGGCGCCGCCTGGATGGCCTGGCGCGGCGCCGTCGGGCGCAGCCGGGCGCTGGCGGAACTGCGGCAGGAGGCCGAGCTGCGCCACCTGGCGGAAGCCCAGCTGCGCGAGGCCCGGGCGCTGGAGGCGCTGGGCCGCATGGCGCGCGGCGTGGCGCATGACTTCAACAACCTCCTCACCGTGGTGCTCGGCAATCTGGAGGCGCTGGAGGAAGCCACCATGGATCCGGTGCTGCGCGGCGTGGCGCAGCGCACCCGGCGCGCGGCGGAAGCCAGCGCCCATCTGGCTTCCAGCCTGCTCGCCTATGCCCGCACCCAGGTGCTTCGGCTGCAGGCGCTGCCGGTGGGGTCGCTGCTGCAGGACATGCTGCCGGTGCTGCAGGACCTGGCGACACCGGCGATCGAGGTGCGGCTGCAGACGGAGCCCGAGCTGCCGCGCTGCGCGCTCGACCCCGCCCAGCTGCAGGCCGCCATCTGCAACCTGGTGAGCAATGCGCGCGATGCGATCCTGGGCGGAGAGGCCGCGACGCGGCGGCCGGGGCGCATCCTCATCGGCGCTGCGCGCGCGCAGCTGCCGGACGCCGGCGTCAGCGTGGACGCCCCCGGCTTTGTCGCGATCGCCATCACCGACAATGGCCCCGGCATGTCCGAGGATGTCGCCGCCCGCGCCTTCGAGCCTTTCTTCACCACCAAGCCCGCCGGCGCCGGCTCCGGGCTCGGCCTGTCGCAGGTCTTCGGCCTGGTGACGCAGCTGGGCGGCCGGATGGCGCTGCGCAGCGCGGCGGGGGAGGGCACAACGGTGACGCTCTATTTGCCCGAGGCGCGGACGCCGCTGGCGCAGCAGCAGCAGGACCCACGGGCCGGTGGCGGTGGCGCGGATGCAGCCATGCCCCCGCCCGGCCGGGCCGCGCGCATCCTGGTGGTGGAGGATCAGCCAGAGATCCGCGCCATGATCGAGCGCATGCTGGCGCGCTCCGCGCACCGCGTGCAGAGCGTGCCGGGGGGGCGGGAGGCATTGGCGCTGATGCAGGCCGGGGAGCGCTTCGACCTGGTGCTGTCCGACGTGCTGATGCCGGACGACGTGGAGGGCATGGCGCTGGCGCAGCGCATCCATGCGCTTCGGCCGGAAACCGCGGTGCTGCTGATGTCCGGCTATGTGCCGGATGGCGAGGTGACGACCGGCGCGGTGCAGGGCTTCCTGCGCAAGCCCTTCACCCGTCGTGCCTTGCAGGAGGCGGTGCAGCAGGCCCTGGCCTGACCGCATCCAGCGCCTGGCGCACCTTCTCCGCCAGGTCGCGGCGACGATAGGGCTTTTTCAGCAGCAGCACGTCCGGATCCAGCCTGCCGTCGTGCACGATGCCGTCTTCCGTATAGCCGGTGGTATAGAGCACGCGCAGGCCCGGGCGGATGCGCAGCGCCTCCTGCGCCAGGGCATGGCCGTTCATGCCGCCGGGCATCACCACATCCGTGAGGAGCAGGTCGAAATCGTCCCGCAGCCTCAGCGCCTCCAGCGCCGCTGCGGCATGGCCGGCGATGACGACGCGGTAGCCCAGCTCCCGCAGCTGGCCCGCGACATGGTCGCGCACCAGCGGGTCATCCTCCACCACCAGCAGCTTCTCCGTGCCGCCGCGGGGCGCCTCCGCCCCGGCACCCGGGTCGAAGCGAAGCTGGCTGCGCCCGGCGCGCGGGACATAGACCTTCACGCTGGTGCCGAGGCCGGGCTCCGAATAGATCTTCACGTGCCCGCCCGACTGCTTCATGAAGCCGAAGACCATGCTGAGGCCGAGGCCGCTGCCCTGGCCCACATCCTTGGTGGTGAAGAAGGGCTCGAAGGCGCGGGCCACCACCTCTGGCGTCATGCCGGTGCCGGTGTCGGAGACGGCGATCAGCACGTAGTCACCGGGCGTCACCTCTCCCTCCGCCTCCGCATAGGCGGCGTCGAGCTGCACGTTCGCGGTCTCGATCACCAGGCGGCCCCCTTTCGGCATGGCGTCGCGCGCATTGATGCAGAGGTTCAGCACCGCATTCTCCAGCTGCGGCGGGTCGATCAGCGCCGTCCAGAGATCCTCGGCGGGTTCGATCTCCACCTCGATATGCCCGCCCAGCGTCCGGTGCAGCATCTGGTGCAGCCCGGCCAGCAGGCCGTTTACGTCGATCACCTTGGGGTCGAGCGCCTGGCGGCGGGAGAAGGCGAGCATGCGGCTGGTCAGGGCGGAGCCGCGTTCCGCCGCCGCGATGTTCATCTCCGCCATCTGCCGCAGCTCGGCGTCGTGTTCCAGGCTTTCCGCCAGCATCTCCGAATTGCCGAGGATGACGGTCAGCAGGTTGTTGAAGTCATGCGCCACGCCGCCGGTCAGCTGGCCGATCGCTTCCAGCCGCTGCGACTGGCGCAGCTTCTGCTCCAGCTCCAGGCGCTCGGTGATATTGGTGTTCACGGCCAGGATGGCGCGCGGCCGCCCCTCCGCGTCGCGCACCAGGGTCCAGGCACCGTCCACCACCAGCCGCGATCCATCCTTGCGGCGCTGCTCGATCTGGCCGCTCCATTCGCCCTGCGCCAGCACCTGCTCGTTGGCGTGCAGGAAGGGGCCCGGATCGTCATAGAGCAGGTCGAGCACCGAGCGTCCCGCCGCCTCCTCCGCCGTCCAGCCATAGAGGCCTTCGGCGCTGCGATTCCAGTACTGGATGCGGTGGTCGATGCCGCGCACCAGGATGGCGTCGCGCGCCTGGTCGAGCAGCGCCGCCTGCTGCTCCAGCTGCAGCTGCGCCCGCTTGCGTTCCGTGATGTCGCGCTGCACCGCCACCCAATGGGTGAAGTGGCCGAGGCCATCGGCCACCGGCACGATGTCGAGCTCCAGCCAGAATTCGCTGCCGTCCTTGCGGTAGTTCAGAAGCTCCGCGCGGATCGGCCGCCAGGCGGCCAGCGCCGCATGGATGCGGTCGAGCTCGGCGCGGCTGGTCTTCGGGCCCTGCAGGAAGCGGGGCGAGATGCCGATGATCTCCTCCGTCGCATAGCCGGTCAGGCGTTCGAAGGCCTGGTTCACGAAAAGCGTGCGCGGGCCGGGCGGCAGGATCGGCTCGGCCTCGGTGATCAGGATGATGTCGTTCAGCTTGCTCGCCGCCACTTCGAGCAGCCGCAGCCTTTCCTCGCGCCGGTGCTCGGCGGTGATGTCGCGGAAATAGATGGTCAGGCCGTTGCGCGCCGGATAGGCGGTGATGTCGAACCAGGTGTCGATCTGCCGCAGGTGATGGATGAAGCGGCGCGTCTCGTGCTGCGCGACCGCGGCGCGGAAGTTCCGCTCCACCTCGCTGCCGACCATGTCAGGGAAGCAGTCCCAGAACGTGCGGCCCGGCAGCGCGCCCGCTTGCCGCCGCAGCAGGCGCTCCGCCTCGCTGTTGATGGAGGTGATCTTCCAGTCGTGGTCGAGCGTGCAGAGCCCGTCGCTGATGCTCTGGAAGGTCGCGTCCAGCTCCTCCGCCAGCTCGCGCACCGCGGCCTCCGCGCGCAGGCGCTCCGTCAGGTCCCAGACCACGGCGAGGGCGCAGCGGCGGCCGCGGAAGTCGATCAGCCGCGACAGGATCTGCACCTGGCGGATCTCGCCCGATGCGGTGCGGGCGGGCCAGGGGCCAGTGACCCGCAGCCGGTCGCCCAGCTGCCGCGCCGCCGAGAGCACCTTCGCCCGATCCGCCTCCGTCGGCAGGTCGAGCACCGTCATCCCGAGGAACTGCTCGCGGGTCCAGCCATAGGCCGTGAGCGTCGCCTCGTTCACCTCGAGGAAGGCCAGTGTTTCCTTGTCATAGACCCACATCGGCGCGGGATGCAGGTGGAACAGGTCGCGGAAGGCGGCCTCGCTGGCGCTCAGCGCTGCCTCCGCCGCGCGCTGTTCCGTGATGTCGCGCTGGATCGCCATCCAATGCGTATGCCAGCCGGTCTCGTCCACCAGGGGCGAGATGTTCAGCTCGACCCAATAGGGCGAGCCGTCGCGCTTCCGGTGCAGAATCTGCTGCCGCAGCGGATGGCCGGCCTGGATCGCGGCTTGCACCAGCCGGCGCGCCTCGGGGTCCGCATCCGCATGCGTCAGCATGGCGACCGGCTGGCCGAGGACCTCCTCCTCCCGGAATCCGGACTGCTGCAGGAAGGCGGCATTGACGTAGCGGATCATCAGCCCGGCGCCCTCCGACCCCGGCGCGGCGTCGCGCCGGGTGTGGCTGATCACCACGGGCTCGCTGCTGGCCTCCACCATGCGGCGGAACAGCGCGGTCTCCTCGGCGTCGCGCAGGCGGCGCAGCAGCGGCCGCAAGGTCACGGCTGCCTCCCGCAGCCGCTCCGCCATCGCCTCCAGGTCCTGTCGCTCCGCGCCGAAGCCGAGCGAGAGGCAGTAGCGCTCCGCCCCGATCGAGAGCGGCGTCACGATCATCGAGACCAGGCCGCAGGCCGCGGCGAAGGGGGCATCGGGCAATCCGGCCTCCGGCTCCGCCTGGACATCGCGGATGACGATCTGCCGGTCCTGGCGGATCGCCGCGCCGGCGGCGGTATTGTCCGCGGTCAGCGGCAATGCGCGCAGCCGCGCCAGATGCGAGGGATCGGCGACGCCCGACTGGTCCTGCGCGCCGATCATCTGCAGGTGGTGTCCGTCCGGGGCCAGGCGGAAGACCAGGCAGAGGACGCCGTGCGTATCCTCGCGCAGCGCGGTCATCGCCGCCTCGATCGCATCGCGGAAGGTCGGCGTCTCCGCCACGCTGCGCAGCAGGCGTTCGCGCAGCGCGGCGCGCGCCATCTCCGCCTCCCGCGCCGCAAGCTGGTGGCGCAGTTCCAGCTGCGCCATCACCGCCGCGGCCAGGTCGCGCAAGGACTGCGCCTGCGCCGCATCCAGCGGCGGCCGCGGCTTCGCATCGAGGATGCAGAGCGTGCCGAGGGCATGGCCTTCCGGCGTCAGCAGCGGCGCGCCCGCATAGAAGCGCAGCCGGGGTTCGCCCAGCACCAGCGGATTTTCGGCGAAGCGCGGATCCCGGGTGGCATCCGGCACCTGGCAGATGTCGCCGCCCTGGATCGCGGTATTGCAGAAGGCGATGGCGCGCGGGGTCTCCGACAGCTCCATCCCGATCCGTGCCTTGAACCACTGCCGGTCGGCATCGACGAAGGAGATCAGCGCGATCGGCACTTCGAAGAACTGCCTGGCAAGCCGGACGATCCGGTCGAAGGCGGCCTCGGGGCTGGTGTCCAGCACGTCGTAACGGCGCAGCGCCGCCAGGCGTTCTGCTTCGTGCAAATACGGTGCGGGCATATCCGAAGGCGGCGACACGTGAACGATCTCCGGGTCCTTGGCACCGCTGGGAGAGGCGACCTGTTTGGTCCTGGACCGGCCCGATGCGGGGGGGACGATATCCTGCGCCCCCCCGAGGTCAATCGTTTCCTTGCTTTCGCCCGGTCGAGACATGTCCGCCTGTGTCATCCGCCATGTTGGATACAGGCCGGACATCCTCCAGCCGATCGATCGCGCGCAGCGCCGGGAACCATCGCATCCAGGCGATTGCCACCAGCACGGTTCCGACACCGCCCAGCACAACCGCGGCAACCGGACCCAGCAGCGCCGCGGCCACGCCGGATTCGAATTCGCCCAGCTGGTTCGAGGTGCCGATGAACAGCGAATTCACGGCCGCCACGCGCCCGCGCATCTCATCCGGCGTGGCAAGCTGCACGAGCGATTGGCGTACCACGACGCTGACTACATCCGCCGCCCCCAGCACCACCAGGGCGGCACTCGACAGGATCAGCGATCGCGACAGGCCAAAGACGATGGTCGCCAGGCCGAACAGGATCACGGCGATGAACATGCGCGTCCCGGCGTGGCGCGACAAAGGCCGCCAGGTCAGCAGAAGGGACATGGCCAGCGCCCCGATGGCCGGCGAGGCGCGCAGCAGGCCGAGCCCCCAGGGGCCGGTCTGCAGGATATCCTTCGCATAGATCGGAAACAGCGCCGCCGCGCCGCCCAGCAGCACCGCCACCATGTCGAGCGAGACGGCGCCGAGCAGCGCCGGGCGGGACCAGATGAAGGTGAGGCCGGAGAACAGGCTTTCCATCGTCACCTTGCCGCGCATCAGGTTGCGTGGCGGGATGCGGATGGCCAGCACCATCAGCCCGGCCAGCAGGAAGGCCAGCGCCGCCACGCCATAGGCCGCGGTGGCACCGCCCAGCGCATAGAGGAAGCCGCCCAGCGCCGGGCCGCAGATGGTCGCCACCTGGTTGGCCGAAGACCCCATGGCCATGGCGCGCGGCAGGTCCGGCGCCGCCACCACGCCGGAAATCAGCGCCTGCTGGGCCGGCATCTCGAAGGCCCGCGCAGCGCCGAAGAGCACGACGAAGGCGAAGATCGCATCGCGATCCAGCCAGCCGGCCAGGCTGCCCCAGGCCAGGCCGAAGCCGCCGGCCGCGGTGACGATGCGGCAGATGCCGACCAGCAGGCGCCGATCGACCCGGTCCGCCACCTGGCCCACCACCAGGGTCAGCAGCAGCATCGGCAGGAACTGCGCCAGCCCCACCAGGCCCAGCGCCAGGGCGCTGTCCGTCAGTTCGTAGACCTGCCAGCCCACCGCCACCACCTGTACCTGCAGCGCGGCCGCGGAAAGGATGCGGGAGAAGAGGAACAGGGCGAAGGGCCGCTGCCGGAGCAGGGACAGGGCGCCCGGGGCGGCGGCCGGCGCGGCTTCCTGCATCCGGGTGCTCAGCCCGCCGCCAGCGCCCGCAGGCGATCCAGCTCCGCTCGCTTCACCTCGGCGCCTTCCGCCCGCTGCTGCCGCAGCCGCGCCAATTCCCGCTCGCCCGGCACCATCACCGGCCGTGCCGGATCGGCCGGCGGCGTGGCGTGCAGGATACCGATGAAATCCGCCATGCGCGCGGCGAGCGTTTCCGGCGCCGCCAGCTTCGTCGCATCGATGGCGATGAAGACATGGCCGAGGTTCTGCGCCACCTCCGGGTTCTTGTCCCAGGCCTGCACATGGCTGAGGAAGGCCGCCCCCGAGAGCAGCCCGGCCAGCAGGTCCACCATCACCGCCAGCCCATAGCCCTTGTGGCCGCCCACCGGCAGCAGGAAGCCGGCGAGCGCCGACTTGGCATCCGTGGTCGGGCGCCCTTCGGCATCCGCCGCCCAGCCCTCCGGCAGCGGCGCCCCGCTGGCCGCCAGGTCCCGGATCTTGGCCCGCGCCGCGACGGACAAGGCCATGTCCAGGATCACCGGATTGCCGCCCGGATTGGGCACGCCGATGCCGATCGGGTTGTTGCCCAGCCGCGTATCCCGCCCACCCCAGGGCGCGATCGTCGTCGTCGCGTTGGAGGCGATGATGCTGGCGAAGCCCTGCTCCGCCGCGATCAGCGCATAGGGCAGGATGGGCCCGAAGTGGTTGCTGCCGCGGGCGAAGGCGGCGCCGATGCCGCAATCCCGCGCGCCCGCCAGCGCCGCCTCCAGCCCGACCATGCCGACCAGCGGGCCGATGCCGTTGCGCCCATCCACCATGGCCAGCGCCGGCATCACGCGGGCCACCCGCACCGCCGCCTGCGGATCGATGCCGCCGACCTTCACCCGGTCCAGATACTGGCCGACGCGGCTGATGCCATGCGTGGTGAGCCCCGCCAGCTCCGCCAGCACCAGCACCCGCGCCGCCGGCGCTGCCTCCTCGGCCCGCATGCCGCCGCGCGCCAAGGCGCGCGTGGCCAGATCCAGCAGCGCGGCCTCCTCGATGCGTTCCAGGCTCACTTGCCGGCCCAGACCTTGGCCGGGATATAGACCTCGCCCTTCATGATCCGGCGTGCGGTGCGCAGCGTGCCGCCGCCCAGGATCGTCGCGCTGCCATCCTCCGCCGTGCCGGTGGTGATCACCGCCTCCATCACCCCGGTCGGATGCTCCAGCGTCACCATCTCCCGCGCCTCGGCATTCACCATCGCGATCCCTTCGGCCACCGTGCCCGGCAACTTGCAGGCGCTGGCGATGCAGATGCCGCCGGTCACCGCCATCGCCTCATGGCAGGCCAGCGGCGTGAAGTAGCGCGCGGCGACGCCCTGGCCGCCCGCGGGCTCGCCCACCATGGCGAACTTCGGCATCACCTTGCCCGCCACATCGCCCATGCCCATGGCTAGGCCGGCCGCACGACGGATGCGCTCGATCCGCGCCATGAAATCGCGGTCGGCGTCCAGCTCCTTGGCACTCTCCCGCGCCGTCTTGCCGAGGTCGCGCGCCCTCGCGATCACCACCGGCATCGCGACATCCAGGCAGGTGACATCCACCTCCTCGATCCGGTCCAGCGGATTGCCGGTCGGCATCAGCTTGCCCGTCGCCCCACCCACGGCCTCGGCAAAGTTCAGCACGATGGGCGCGGCCGTCCCAGGCACGCCGGCGATCGCGGCCTCCCCATCATAGGTCACCCGCCCACCCGGGGTCTGCACCACCGCCTCGATCAGTGCGCCGGTGTTCACGGCACGGATCAGCACCTTGGTCTCGCCATCCTCGGGCGGCACCAGGCCGTTCTCGATGGCAAAGGGGCCGATGCCGGCCAGCATATTGCCGCAGGTCGGACCCCAATCGACCACCGCCTGGTCCACCGAGACCTGGGCAAACAGGTAATCCACCTGCTGCTTCTCCCCGGGCGCCGCCTTGCTGACCATCACCGTCTTGCTGGTCAGCGTCGTGCCGCCCCCCAAGCCGTTGATCTGCCGCGCATCCGGTGATCCCATCACCGCCAGCAACACCTTGCCCGCGTCCTCCCGCCCCTCGGGCAGGTCACTCCGCAGGAAATAGGGGCCGCGGCTGGTGCCGCCGCGCATGAAGGTGCAGGGAATCGCGGTCTGGAGGGTCATCGGAGGTCCTTGCGGCACGATATCCCCCCCGCATACGCCCGCTTCATGCGCCTGGGGAAGCGCGCCCGCCGCGTAGCAGGGTGACGGCTGACGCGCGGAAGTCCAGAATGGCGGGATAACGGCCGCCCAGACCGGCCGAACCGGAGGACCCAGGATGAACCGACGCAACGCCCTGCTGCTGGCCGCAGGCGGGCTGGCCGCGCCCCTCCTCGCGCGCGCCCAGGACACCTGGCCGATCCGCCAGGTGAAGATCATCATCCCCTTCGCCGCCGGCGGCCCGCAGGACATCCCCGCCCGCATCATCGCCGACCGCCTCAGCCGCACCCTCGGCGCCACCTTCTTCATCGAGAACCGACCCGGCGTCGGCGGCGGACTCGGCGCGCAGATGGTGGCCAACGCCCCGCCCGACGGCGGCACGTTGCTGTTCATCTCCTCCTCCATCTCCATCCTGCCGACGCTGCAACGCCAGCTGAACTTCGACCCGCTGCGCGACCTGGCCCCGCTGACCGTCGTCTGCGACGTGCCCGCCGGCATGATGGTGCGCGCCGACAGCCGCTTCACCGACCTCGCCAGCCTCATCGCCGAAGCCAAGGCCAACCCCGGCAAGCTCACCTACGGCTCCGGCGGCGTCGGCTCCGCCAACCACCTGGCCGGCGCGCAATTCGCGGCGCTGGCCGGTATCGAAACCGTCCACGTGCCCTACCGCGGCGTCAGCCAGGCGGTGAACGCGATCTACACCGGCGAAATCGACTTCGTCTTCGGCAGCACCGTCGAAGTCCTGACCCACCACCGCCAGGGCCGCGCCCGCCTGCTCGGCATGACCATGCCCAACCGCGTGCCCGCCGTGCCCGAAATCCCCGCCATCGCCGAACTCGTGCCCGGCTACGCCGCCCCCAACTGGTTCGCCATGTTCGCGCCCAAAGGCCTGCCCGAAAACCTGACCAACCGCCTGGTCACCGAACTTACCGCCATGAAAACCGACGAAACCCTGATCGCCCGCCTGGAACCCGCCGCCGCCATCATCCGCCTCGACGGCCCCACCGCCCTGACCACCCAACTCACCGCCGAAATCCCGCGCTGGCGCAGCGTCATCCAAAGAGCGGGCATCGCGGTCGAAGGGTGAGGGGGGCGGGCGCTGGGTGGTTTGCAGGGGGACGCTGTCCCCCTGCACCCCCTGCCAAGGGGCAGTGGCCCCTTGGAACCCTTGAATCATGAGTAGAAATGGAGAGGGGGCCGGCGGTACCGCAGATCATGCGGCCGCTTCGGCCCCCTCTCCATTTCTACTCAAAGGTCCTGAGGTCCAGGAGGCCGCTGCCTCCTGGCGGGGAGGGTGCGGGAGGGGCAGAGCCCCTCCTGCGAAGCCACCGGCGCCGCGCCCCCTCGACCCTACGCCAGCGTCGTCGCCACTTTGACGGCGCTGTGCTCGGCCAGGATTTCGCGGATGGCTTGGCGGAGGAGGCGGACGTCGCGGATGCGGCTGAAGCCGGGGCGGTGGAACAGGGCGACGTCGCGGCCCAGGTTGGCGTCGCTGATGCGGCGGTAGGCGACCATGTCGTCGAGCAGGGCGCCGATCTGCACGGCGAGTTGCGGCATGAAGGAGACGCCGACGCCGGCGGCGACCATCTGGCGCAGGGTTTCCAGGCTGGCGGCCTGGAGTTCGGGGCGGTCGACCTGCAGGCGGGTGGGGCAGTAGGCGATCGCGTGGTCGCGCAGGCAGTGGCCTTCGCTGAGCAGGATGAGTTCCGGGGTTGGGATGTCGTCGCGCATCACCTGTTCGACGCGGGCGAGGGGGTGGTCGCGGGGGACCACCAGGACGAATTCCTCCCGGAACAGCTTCAGTTCGGTGAGGTCCGGCCCGGGCAGGGGGGAGGCGGCGAGGATGGCGTCGAGTTCGCCGTCCTCCACCTGGCGGGCCAGGTGGCGGGTGAGCCCTTCGGAGAGCAGCAGGCGGAGGTGGGGGAAGCGGGCGCGCAGCGGCTTCAGCAGGAAGGGGACCAGGTAGGGGCCGAGGGTGGAGATGACGCCGAGGCGGAAGGTGCCTTCGAGGGGTGCCGCGCCGGCCGCCGCGATCTCGAACATCCGGCGGGCTTCGGCGACGACGAGGCGGGCCTGGGCGATCAGTTCGGCGCCGCGGGCGGTGACGAGCACGCCGCGCGGGGCGCGTTCGAAGCATTCGACCTGCAGCAGTTCCTCGATCTTGCGGATCTGGGCGGAGAGGGTGGGTTGGCTGACGGCGCAGGCCTGGGCGGCGCGGCCGAAGCTGAGGTGCTCCGCCACGGCGAGGAGGTATTCGAGGTCACGCAGCGACAGGCCGGCGAGTGTCATGAGAGTTTTCCCTGCGGCAGGGTGCAGATACGCATCTAAACGTAAACGGTCTAGCGGCCGGCGGGGTCGGCGAGGGGGCGGATTGACCGGTCCCAGACCCGCGCCTACGCCTTGCCGCGGGTGGGGAGGGGTCTGCGGGTGCAGCAAG
This sequence comes from Falsiroseomonas tokyonensis, assembly GCF_019024325.1. Taxonomy (GTDB): domain Bacteria; phylum Pseudomonadota; class Alphaproteobacteria; order Acetobacterales; family Acetobacteraceae; genus Falsiroseomonas; species Falsiroseomonas tokyonensis. Next base: position 40,709 of record NZ_JAFNJS010000009.1, on the reverse strand, counting down.
GCAAGGCGCGGCAGCCGAAGCGGCGGCGGCAGTTTGACCCGGCGGCGCGCGGGGCGCTGGAGGGGGTCCGGGTGGTGGATCTCTCGCGCCTGGTCGCCGGCAATATGCTCACCAAGGTGCTGGCCGATCATGGGGCGGAGGTGCTGAAGGTGGAGCCCCCGGCGGGGGACAGCCTGCGCGCCTGGAAGGTGGGCGGCATCGAGACCGCCTGGAAGACCTGGTGCCGCAACAAGCGCAGCCTCTGCCTGGATCTGCGCCAGGCCGAGGCGATCGCGGTGGTGAAGCGGCTGGTGGCCGGGGCCGACATCTTCGTCGAGAGTTTCCGGCCGGGTGTGCTGGAGGAAATGGGCCTGGCGCCGGAGGTGCTGCGGGCGATCAATCCGAAGCTGGTGATCGTGCGGATTTCCGGCTGGGGACAGACCGGGCCGTTCCGCCACAAGCCGGGATTCGGGACGCTGGTGGAGGGCTATGCCGGTTTTGCGGCGCTGAACGGTTTCGCGGACCGGGAGCCGGTGCTGCCGCCGATGTTCATGGCGGATGCCTATGCGGGGTTGTATGGCGCCTCGGCCGCCATGATCGCGCTGTGGCATGCGGCGCGGAGCGGGCAGGGCCAGGTGGTGGACCTCTCGCTATTCGAGCCGATCTTTGCGGTGCTGGAGCCGCAGATGGCGAATTGGCGGGTCAGCGGGAAGGTGAAGCCCCGCACCGGCAGCCGCAGCACCAATACCGCGCCGCGCAATGCCTATCGCACCAGGGATGGCGGCTGGCTGAGCCTGTCCACCAGCACCCAGGCGGTCTTCGTGCGCCTCATGCACAGCATCGGCCGGCCGGAGCTGGTGGAGGATCCGCGTTTCCGGACCAATCCCGACCGCCTGGCGAATATCGAGGCGATCGACGGCGTGATCCGGGATGCCATCGCGGGCATGGACCGGGAGGAGGCGCTGGCGAAATTCGACCGGGACGGCGTGACCATCGGCCCGATCATGGATGTGGCCGAGCTGGACGCGGATTCCTACATTGCCGAGCGCGAGGCACTGGTCGAGGTGCCGGATGCCGAGATGCCGGAGGGCTGGCTGCCCATGCATGGCGAGGTGCCGCGCCTGTCCGAAACGCCGGGCATCCTGCGCAATCCGGCGCCCAGGCTGGGCGCGGACAATGACGCGGTGCTGGGCCCGCTGCTGGGGGCGGAGGAGCTGGCCCGGCTGCGCGCGGCGGGGGTGGTGCTGCACGGGGGGTAGCTTGCGCGGGTCAGCCATGCTGCGCTGCGGCCAGGGTTTTCGTGCGTCCCGGGCCGCTATGGGCTAGAGAGCCGCCATAATGCCCTTTCCCGATCTCCCCGAGCGTCTCGCCCAGGCCCTGGCCGAGCGCGGCTATGCCGAACCCACCCCCGTCCAGGCCGCCGTGCTGGACCCTGCAACCGCGGGGCGGGACCTGCTGGTCTCCGCCCAGACCGGCTCCGGCAAGACGGTCGCCTTCGGCCTGGCCATTGCCGAGCAGGTGCTCTCCGGCGGCCGCAGCCGGCTGCCGCTGGCGCTGGTCATCGCGCCGACGCGCGAATTGGCGATGCAGGTGCGGGACGAGCTGGCCTGGCTTTATTCCGGCACCCATGTGCGCGTGATCGCCTGCGTCGGCGGCACCGATGTGCGGGCGGATCGGCGGGCGCTGGGCATCGGGGCGGAGATTGTCGTCGGCACGCCGGGCCGGCTGCGGGACCATCTCGACCGCACCAATATGGACCTGTCCCAGCTGCGCGCCGCCGTGCTGGACGAGGCCGATGAGATGCTGGACATGGGCTTCCGGGACGACCTGGAAGCCATCCTGGAAGGCGCGCCGGAGGATCGGCGCACCCTGATGTTCTCGGCCACCGTGCCGCGGGAGATCGTGGCGCTCGCCGCCTCCTACCAGCGCAATGCGCTGCGCATCGCGGCGACGGTGGAAGGCGAGCGGCATGGCGACATCGCCTATCGCGCCATGCTGGTCGGGCCGCGGGAGGTGGAGGCCGCGGTGGTCAATGCGCTGCGCTGGTACGATGCCGGCGGCGCCATGGTCTTCTGCAACACGCGCGAACAGGTGAACCGCCTGCATGGCAGCCTGGTGGAGCGCGGCTTCTCGGCCGTGGCCCTGTCCGGCGAGCTGACCCAGGCGGAGCGCAACCGCGCGCTGCAGGCGCTGCGCGACCGCCGCGCGCGGGTCTGCGTCGCCACCGATGTCGCGGCGCGCGGCATCGACCTGCCGGATCTCGGCCTGGTCATCCATGCCGAGCTGCCGCGGGACAAGGAGACGCTGCAGCACCGATCCGGCCGCACCGGTCGCGCCGGGCGCAAGGGCGTGGCGGTGCTGATGGTGGCGCATACCCGCCGGCGCCTGGCGGAGCGGCTGCTGTCCTATGCCCGCATCCAGGCCGAGTGGTCCGGCCCGCCGAGCGCCGAGGATGTCCGCGCCAAGGACCGCGAGCGCCTGGCCGCCCAGGCCCGCACCGCGGTCGATGCGGTGGCGGATGAGGATGACCTGGACCTCGCCCGCGCCCTGCTGGTGGACAAGACGCCGGAGCAGGTGGCGGCCGCGCTGTTCCAGGCGCTGCGATCCTCCCTGCCCGCGCCTGAAGAACTCTCGGCCCCGCCGCCCCCGGCCCCGCGCCCGCCGCGCGAACAGGGCGGGGAGGGGGTGTGGTTCCGCCTGTCCATCGGCCGGCACGACCAGGCCGATCCGCGCTGGATCCTGCCCTTCGTCTGCCGCAAGGGCGACCTGACGCGGAAGGAAGTGGGCCGGATCGAGGTGATGGACCGCGAGACCCGGGTGGAGATCGCCCCCTGGGCCGCCGCGCGCTTTGCCGCGTCTGCCCAGCGTGAGACGGGGGATGACGACGACCGCATCCGGATCGAGCAGATGGCGCATGCGCCGGCGCCGAACCGCGCCCCGCGGCGGGAGCCGCCGCGCGACCGCCCGGCGCCGCCGCGGCCGGAACGGCCGGCTGGTTCCATGCACCCGGAACGGCCGGCTGGTTCCATGCACCCGGAACGGCCGGCTGGCCCGCCCCGCGCCTATCGCGGCCCGCCCCGCGGCGACAAGCCACGTGCGCCCTACGCCGGCCCCAAGCGCCGCCCGCAGGGTTAAGCGAATAAACTCCCTCTGGGGAGGGTTGGGGTGGGGGCCTCTGCCCCCCTCAGTTCACCTCGATCCGCGCCTCCCGCACCACGCGCCGCCAGCGCGTCAGGTCGTCCGCGATCAGCTTGCCCAGCGCCTCGCGGCTCGTGGCATCCACCGCGAAGCCGACATTGGCCAGGCGCTGCGTCACCTCCGGCGTCTTCAGCGCGGCGACGATCACCTCGTTCAGCCGCGCCAGCGCCGGCTCCGGCGTGCCCGTGGGCGCCACGATGGCGGTCCAGGAGCCGGAGACATGGTCGGGCAGGCCCTGCTCGGCCATGGTTGGCACATCCGGCAGCTGCGGGAAGCGGTTCGGGCCGCAGATGGCGATGCCGCGCAGCCGCCCGGCCTGCACATGCGCGCCCACCGTGGCCGCGTTCAGTACCGCGAAGGGCGCGGTATTCTGGATGACGGCGGTGGCCGCCGCCGGGCCGCCGGGGAAGGGCACGGGAATCGCCTCCGTCCCCGTCAGCAGCTTGAACAGCTCCATCCCCAGCTGTTCCGAGGATCCGACGCCGGAGGAGGCATAGGCCGGGCCGCCGCGGATGGATTTCATCCAGGCCACCACCTCGGGCACGGTGCGGACGGGGATGGAGGGATGCACCACCAGCATGTTCGGCGCCGTCATCACCAGCGTGACCGGCACGAAGTCCTTCTCCACGTCATAGCCCGGGTTGCGCATGACCACCGGGTTGATGGTCAGCGTGCCGCTGGCGGCCACCAGCAGCGTATGGCCATCCGCCGGCTGCTGCGCGACGTAGCGCGACCCGATGGCGCCCGTCGCACCCGGCCGGTTGTCCACCACCACGGTCTGGCCGAGTGCCGTCGACATCCCCTGCTGCACGACGCGCGCGGCCAAGTCCGTCGGCCCGCCGGGCGGGAAGGGCACGACGAGCGTGACCGGCCGGCTCGGCGCCCAGGCGGCCTGGGCGCGGGCCAAGCGGGGTGCCAGCAGGGGCGCGGCGAGCAATGTCAGGGCTTGGCGTCGGCGCATGGGAACCTCTTGTTCTGTTTGACAGGACAATACTGACCCCAAGCCACGCGGTTGCGCCACCCCTGGCGGCTTGACCGCCCCGGCGCCGCTTCCGACACTCCGGCATGGACCGAACCCCCGATGAGATCCGCGGCGCGCTGGAGCAAATCCGCGCCGCGCGCGGCTTCGTGCTGCCGCATCACGGCGCCATGGCCGCCGCGCTGCCGGAACTGCATGCGGCCTATGAGGCGATGTATCGCGCCCTGACGCTGGAGCAGCGCCACCTTGCGCCGTTGGAGAAGGAGGTGGTCTGGCTGGCCATCCTCGCCGCCTGCGAGGAGCCGGTCGGCACCCATCACCTGCACAAGTTCCGCCTGGCGGGCGGCGCCGATGCGCTGGCGGCCGCGGTTTTCCGCCTGGTGGGCTGGGCGGCGGGTGCGCCGCGCTATGCCTGCATCGCCGCGCATTGGCAGGGGCAGTTTCCGGCGCTGCCGGCGGCGCGCGAATATCTGCAAGGCTGCGATGCGCTGATCGATGGCTCGCCGCTTTCGCCCGGCCTCGCGCGCCTCGCGCTGATCGGCGTGCACACGGCCGGCGAGGAGATCTGGGGCCTGCGCGTCGCGCTGGAATCGGCCTATGCGCTGGGCGTGCCGGAGCCGGCGATGGCGGAGGCGATGAGCCTGGCGATCTGGCCGCGCGGCGTGAACCGCTTCGTCAAGGCAACCGCCTGCTGGCTCGACCTGCTGCAATCCGGCCGCGTCACGCCCTCGCCCGCCTTCCGCGCCTGGGCCGAGGTGGCGGGGCAGGGCGCCTTCCAGCCCCCGGTTTGACGCGGCGCGCGGCGCCTTCCTATGCTCGGCGCCCGAGGAGTGCCCGATGGCCGAGGCTTTGCAGGTTCCCACGCACCTGACCGTGGAGAACGCGGATTTCAGTCGCGCCCTCGGCTTCATCGATGGCGCGGTGGTGCCGCTGGCCGAGGCGAAGATTCCGGTCCGCGACCTCGGCCTGATGTATGCCGACATGACCTATGACGTGGTGCATGTCTGGCAGGGCGGCTTCTTCCGGCTGGAGGATCACCTCGACCGGTTCTTCGCCTCGCTGTCCGGGCTGCGGCTGGACCCCGGCATGACGCGGGAGGCGATGCGGCGGCTGCTGGCGGATCTGGTCCGACGCAGCGGGCTGCCGGATGCGCTGGTCTATTTCGCCTGCACGCGCGGCATGGCCGTGCCGGGGTCGCGCGACCCGACGCTCTCGCAGAACCGCTTCTTCGCCACCGTCACGCCGCTGGTGCTGCGCGGCCAGCCGGCGGAGATGCAGCGCGGGCAGAATGCGATGCTGGTGCGCGACGTGGCGCGGATTCCGGCCAGCGCGGTGAACCCGGTGTGGAAGAACACCCATTGGGGCGACTTCATCCGCGCCGCCTTCCTGGCGAAGGACGAGGGATTCGACGTGCCCATCCTCTGCGCCACGGACGGCGCGGTGGCGGAGGCGCCGGGCTTCAACGTGGTGGCGGTGATCGACGGCGCGCTGCTCTCGCCGGAAGCCGGCGTGCTGGAGGGGATCTCCTGCCGCAGCATGTTCGAACTGGCCGCCGAACTCGGCATCCCCGCCCGCTACGGAAGGCTGATGCCGGAGCAGCTGGCGGCGGCGCAGGAAGCCTTCCTGACCGCCACCTCCTGCGGCCTGTTTCCGGTGACGCGGCTGGATGGCGCGCCGATCGGTGCCGGCGTGCCGGGGCCGGTCACAACGCGCTTGCTCAATACCTATTACGCCAGGAAGAATGCCGGCTGGCACATCACCCCCTTGTCCAGCATTCCGCCCCCCTGACGACCGGAGACCTGCCGATGAGGCGCCTGCTCGCATCCCTCGCCGCGATCGTGCTGGCGGCGACGCCCGCTTTGGCGCGGGACCTCACCATCGTCGCCGGTGGCGGCGCGCTGCAGGACCATATGCGGCGCACGCTGTTTTCCACCTTCGCCGGCGGGCCGGTGGTGGATACGGCCTATGACTACAATGTCGGCCCGATCCGCGCGATGGTCGCCGCGCGCAACGTCACCTGGGACGTGGTGATGGTGGAGGCACCGGACCTGGTGCGCGGCTGCGAGGATGGGATCTTCGAGCGCATCGACTGGTCCGTGGTGGACCGCAGCAAGTTCATGCCCGGCGGCGCCACCACCTGCGGCGCCGGCGCCATCGGCTGGGGCGTCTCCGTCTTCTACGACGAGGCGCGGCATCCGAACGGTCCTGCGAACTTCGTGGAATTCTTCGACACCGCCCGCTTCCCCGGCCGTCGCAGCCTGCGCCGCGGTGCGCGCATGACGCTGGAGATCGCGCTGATGGGCGATGGCGTCGCCGCGGCCGATGTCTACAAGGTGCTGGCGACGCCGCAGGGCCAGCAGCGCGCCTTCGCCGCGCTCGACCGCCTGCGCCCGCATCTGACCTTCTGGACCGGCGGGCAGCAGCCGATCGAGCTGGTGAACAGCGGCGAGGTTGCTTATGCCGTGGGCTTCGTCGGCCGCGTCGCCAATGGCATCCGCGCCGGCCAGCGCTACAATCTGCGCTGGTCCACGCTGCTCTATGCCTATGACAGCTGGGCGGTGGTGCGCGGATCGCCCAATGCGGCGCAGGGCATGCGGCTGATCGAGCATATCACCAGCCCCGGCCCGCTGCTGGCGCTGACGCAGCTCTGGCCGATCAACCCGGTGACGCAGGCGGTGGCGGAGAACCCTGACGTGCGCGCGCGCAATCCGCTGATGATGACGAACCATCAGGCCGGCGGGCTTGAGATCGATACCGAGTTCTGGCTGGAGAATGGGCCCGACCTGGAGCAGCGCTTCGCCTCCTGGCTGAACCGTTGAGGCGCACCAACTGGCTGGCGGCGCTGCTGATCGCGCCGCTGCTGCTGCTGATTCTTGGGAGTTTCGTGGTCCCTGTCGGGCTGACGCTGTTTCGCGCCGTGGCGGACCGGGAGGTGGCCGCGGCGCTGCCGGAGACCAGCGCGTTGTTGGCGTCCTGGGACGGGCAGGGGCTGCCGCCGGAAGGCGCCTTCGCGGCGGTAGCGCGCGAGCTGGCGGCGGCGCTGGAGGAACGCCGCATCGGCGACCTGGCGCAGCGGATGAATTTCGAAAGCACCGGACTGCGCACGCTGCTGCTGCGTACCGCCCGCGCCGGCGACCGCCTGCGCGCGCCCTATGCCGATGCGCTGGTGGCGCTGGATGCGCGCTGGGGGCAGCGTGACACCTGGCTGATGCTGCAACGCGCCAGCGGTCCCACCACCTCGCTCTATTTGCTACGCGCCCTGGACCTGACCCGCACGCCCGACGGCACGGTGACGCAGGTGGCAGTCGAAGAAAAACTGTTCCGGACGCTGTTCCTGCGCACGCTCTGGGTCAGCCTGCTGGTGACTTTCCTCTGCCTGCTGCTGGCCTATCCCGTGGCCTATACGATTGCCCGGCTGCGCGCGCCCTGGTCCTCCGTCGCGCTGACGCTGGTGCTGATTCCCTTCTGGTCCTCCGTTCTGGTGCGCACCACCGCCTGGTATGTGCTGCTGCAGCGGGAGGGGCCGGTGAATGATGCGCTGCTGGGGCTCGGCTTGCTGGATGCGCCGGCGCAGATCCTCGGCACGCGCATCGCGGTGGTGGTGGCGCTGGTGCATGTGCTGCTGCCCTTCGCCATCCTGCCGATGCACAGCGTCATGACGCGGCTGGACGCCACCTATCTGCGCGCCGCTGCCTCGCTCGGCGCCAATGGCGTGCAGCGCTTCCTGCGCGTCTGGCTGCCGCTGAGCCTGCCGGGCGTCGCGGCGGGGGGTGCGATGGTCTTCCTGCTGGCGGTCGGCATGTACACCGCGCCGGCGCTGATCGGCGGCGACCGCGACCAGATGGTCACCTGGTTCATCGCCAACTTCATGACGCGCGACGTGAACTGGGGCATGGCCGCAGCACTCTCCGCCTATCTGCTGGCAATGAGCGGCGCGGTGATCGCGCTGACGCGCCTGCTGACCGGCGGCGCGGTGCAGACGGGCGCGCGCGCCTGATGCGCGAACACCCCCTCGCGCGGGTGCTGTTGCGCGGCGCCACAGGCCTGGTGCTGGCCTTCCTGGTCGCGCCGATGCTGGCCGTGGTGGTGCTGTCCTTCTCGCCCACCGAGCTGATGGTGCTGCCACCGCGCGGCTTTTCTCTGCGCTGGTACGAGGATTTCCTCACCGCCGGCCGCTGGGTGCTGGCCACGCGCAACAGTTTTGTGGTCGCCATTGCCACGACGCTGCTGGCGACGCTGCTAGGCACGGCGGCGGCGATCGGGCTGCAGCTTGGGCGCTTTCGCGGCAAGGCGCTGCTGGTGACGCTGCTGACCCTGCCGATGGTCACGCCCTATATCGTCACCGCGGCTTCCATGTACTTCGCCTATGCGCTGGTCGGTCTGACCGGGTCGCTGCCGGGGCTGGTGCTGGGACATACGGTGGTGGCGGTGCCCTTCGTGGTGATGGCGGTGCTCGCCACCTTGCAGACCTTCGATGCCAATCTTTTGCGCGCCGCCGCCTCGCTCGGCGCGCCGCCCACGGCCGCGATCCTGCGCGTGGTGGTGCCGAACATCTGGCCGGGCATCGCGGCCGGCGCAGTCTTTGCCTTCGCCACCTCGCTGGACGAATTCGTCATCACGCTGTTCCTGGCGGGGCCAGGCCAGTTCACGCTGCCGCGGCAGATGTATGCCTCCGTCCGCGAATTTCTTACGCCCACCATCCTGGCGGCTGCCACGCTGCTGTTCCTCTGCTCGCTGGTCTTCCTGCTGGCCAGCGAGTCGCTGCGGCTGCGCAGCGCGCGGAAGACGCTGCCATGACCGATGCGCTGGTCCGCTTCCGCGGCGTGTCGAAAAGCTATGACGGCCGCACGCCGGTGGTGACGGATCTCGACCTCGATGTGAGCCGGGGTGAGTTCCTGACCCTTCTCGGCCCCTCTGGCTCCGGCAAGACCACCACGCTGATGATGCTGGCAGGCTTCGAGGACCCCTCCGCCGGCAGCATCGAGCTGGACGGCGTGCGTATCGACACCGTGCCCCCGCATCGCCGCGGCATCGGCGTGGTGTTCCAGAATTACGCGCTGTTCCCGCATATGACGGTGGCGGAGAACCTGGCCTTTCCGCTGTCCATCCGCCGCCTGAAGCGCGAGGAGATCGCCACCCGCACGCGGCGCGCGCTGGAGATGGTGCGCCTGCCGGGCTTCGGCGACCGCCGCCCGCAGCAGCTCTCGGGCGGCCAGCAGCAGCGCGTGGCCTTGGCGCGCGCGCTGATTTTTGCGCCCAAGCTGGTGCTGCTGGACGAACCCCTCGGTGCGCTGGACAAGCAGTTGCGGGAGGAGCTGCAGGCCGAAATCCGCCGCATCCACGCCCAGCTCGGCGTCACCATGGTCTATGTCACGCATGACCAGGCGGAGGCGCTGACACTGTCGGACCGCATCGCCGTCTTCAACGAGGGACGCATCCAGCAGCTGGGCACGGCGGAGGCCGTCTATGAGCGCCCCGCCAATCCCTTCGTCGCCGGCTTCATCGGCGAGAGCAACCGCCTGGCCGCGCGCGTGCTGGATGCGACGCTGCTGCGTTTGGAGGATGGCAGCACGCTGGAGGCCATGCCGCATGCATTCGCACCCGGCACCGCGGTGCTGGTGTCCATCCGACCGGAGCGCGTGCTGCTCGGCCCGGGCACGCAGGGCTTGGCCAATGCGACGACAGCGCGGGTGGAGGAGGTGGTCTATCTCGGCGACCATTCGCGTCTGCGTCTTGCGCATGCAGGGCGCACGGATTTTGTCGTGAAACTGCCGCGGCAGGAGGCGGTGCCGCAGCCGGGCAGCCTCGTCGATCTCGCCATCCCCGTCGCAGCCGTCGCGGTGTTTCCCGCCTGAGCGGATTTGCGCTTGACAGGTCACGCCATCACGCGTGGCATTCGTGGTGAAACCTGCTGCGTTGCACCCCTCGAAGGGAAAGCCCATGCCCCATCTCACCCGACGCACCATGCTCGGCGCGGCCGCGGGCCTCGGCGCCGCGCCGCTGCTGACGAAACCGTCGCGCGCGCAGCAGCGGCCAGGCGTGATCCGCATGGGCCTCTCGGCCTGGCCGCCGAACCTGCAGCCCTGGCCTTCCACCGGTGCCTCCGCCGGCACAGTGAAGATGCTGATCCATCGCCGCCTGATGCGCTTCGACGAAAAGGGCGAGCTGCAGGGCGAGCTTGCCCGCGAGTATTCGCGCGATGCCGAAGGCGCCTGGGTCTTCAAGCTGCGCCCCGAGGCCGTCTTCCACAATGGGGAGAAGGTGACTGCGGAAGACGTGAAGTGGTGCATCGAGCAGATCGCCGCCGAACGCTCCACCGCCTACTACCGCACGCAGATGCAGCAGATCGAGCGTGTGGAAACGCCGGACGCGCACACCGTGCGCCTGGTGATGAAGGCGCCGAATGCGACGGCGCCGCTCTGGTTCGCCAATTACAATATGGCCATCGTCTGGCGCGGCTCCCGCGACATGGCCAATGCCGTGGGCTGCGGACCCTATCGCGTCGCGAGCCAGGAACGCGGCACCTGGCTGCAGCTGGAGAAGGCGAACAACTACTGGGTGCCCGACCTGCCGCGCACCAACACCATCCGCATGGTGGTCTATGCGGATGAGAATCTGCGCCTTGCCGCGCTGCAATCCGGCGATGTGGACATGATCGAATACGTGCCCTGGTCCGGCATGGCGGCGGTGGAGAATGATCCGCGGCTCAAGCTGGATGCGCAGATGGGCCCCTTCATGGACATCCTGTTCAACGGCTCGCGGCCGCCCTTCAACAACCCGCTGGTGCGCCGCGCCGTGGCGCATGCGGTGAAGCGCGAGGATATCGTCCGCGTTGCCTTCTCCGGCCGCGGCAAGCCGATCGAGGGCATGCCGATCGTCGAGGGCACGCCCTGGTACGACGCGGAACTTGCCAAGGGCCATGCCTATGACCCGGAGCGCGCCAAGGCGCTGCTGGCGCAGGCGGGCTTCCCGAACGGCTTCTCCACCACACTGCTCGCAACCTCGCAATTCGGCATGCACAAGGACAGCGCGGAGATCACCCAGCAATACCTCGCCGCAGTCGGCATCCAGGCGGAGCTGCGGCTGACGGACTGGTCCACCCGCGTCTCCGCCGGCATCCGCGGGCAATACGATATCGCCGTGCACGGCGTCTCCGCCGATTTCAACGATCCGGATGGGTTGACGGTGGTGCTGGATACCTCGCTGTCCGATGCGCATGGCCGGTCCTTCCGCCTGTCCACGCCGCGCACGGTGGAGCTGCTGGCCAAGGGCCGCATGGAATTCGACACGGCGAAACGCATCGAGATCTACAAGGATATGCAGCGCGCGGCGCTGGAGGAAGTGCCACTGGTGGCGCTGGCCTGGCGCGAGCAGGGCTATGGCTATGACCGCCGCATCACCGGCTTCGCCAATCTGCCCGGCGCGCTCACCACCTCCTCCGGCGCGCTGCTGGAGTTCGCGGCGTTCGGCTGATGTGGTGGCTGGCCAAGCGCATCGGGCTGTCGCTGCTGCTGATGTGGGTTGTGGCGACCATCGTCTTCCTGGCGCTGCACATGGTGCCGGGCGATCCGGCGGAGATGCTGCTCTCCACCGGCGGCGCCATGCCGGATGCCTATGCGATCCAGGAACTGCGCGAACGGCTCGGGCTGAACCGACCGATCCTGGAGCAGTACGGCGCCTTCCTGATGGGCCTGACGCGCGGCGACCTCGGCACCTCGCTGGTCGATGACTACCCGGTGGCGGAGGAGATCGCGCTGCGCCTGCCGCGCACGCTGGAATTGATCCTCGCGGGCACGATGCTGGCGGTGGCCATCGCGCTGCCCGCCGGCACCTTCGCCGCGGTGCGCCAGGGTGGCGCCTTCGACCGTGCGGCCTCGGCACTCGCCGCCGTGCTGCAGGCGGTGCCGGTCTTCGTGCTCGGCACGCTGCTGATCCTGGTGCTGGCGCAATGGCTGCGCTGGATGCCGGCGGGTGGCTATACGCCCTTCGCAGAAGACCCCGTGCGGCACCTGGTGCTGCTCTCGCTGCCCGCCATCGCGGTGGCCAAGGGATTGGCGGCGACCATCTTCCGCATGACCCGCGCATCGGTGCTGGATGCGCTGTCGCGCGACCATGTCCGCACGGCGCGGGCCAAAGGATTGACGCCGCAACGCGTGCTGCGTCGGCATGTCGTGCGCAATGCGCTGATCCCGGTCACCACTGTGCTCGGCCTGCAGATGGGCACGCTGTTGGGCGGCACCGTGCTGGTGGAATACGTCTTCAACTGGCCCGGCCTGTCCACGCCGTTGCTGCGCGCGGTGGAGGCGCGGGACTACCCCATGGTGGTCGGCATCGTCATCACCGTCTCTGGCCTTTTCCTGCTGATCAACCTGGCGATGGACCTGATCTACGCCGCGCTTGATCCACGGATCACCCGATCATGAGGCGGCTGTGGTTTCCGGCGGCGATCGTCGGGCTGATCGTGCTGATCGCGGCGCTGGCGCCGCTGCTGCCGCTGATGGATCCGGTGCGACAGGATGTGGCGAACCGGCTGGTGGCCTATGTGCCCGGCAGCCCGATGGGGCGGGACGAATTCGGGCGCGACGTGATGTCCCGGCTGATCTGGGGCGCGCGATCCTCGCTGGCCGTCGCCTTTGCGTCCGCGGCCATCGCGGCGGTGATCGGCACGGCGCTCGGCCTGCTTGGTGGCTGGTTCCGTGGGCTGGCGGAGGTGCTGGCGATCCGCGGCGCGGATGTGGTGCTCTGCTTCCCGCCGGTTCTGCTGGCGTTGCTGGTCGTGACCTTGCTCGGCCCGGGCACCGGCACGCTGATCCTGGTGCTGTCCGTGCTGTATCTGCCCGGCTTCATCCGCGTGAGTTTCGCGGAAGTGCTTTCGGCGCGCGGGCAGGATTATGTGGAGGCGGTGCGTGCGCTCGGCGCGCGCACGCCGCGCATCCTGCTGCGCACGGTGCTGCCCAATATCGCGGGGCCGGTGCTGGTGCAGGTCTCGCTCGCCGTTGCTTCCGCCGTGGTGCTGGAAAGCGGCCTGTCCTTCCTCGGCCTCGGCGTGGTGCCGCCGACGCCGAGCTGGGGGCTGATGATCCGCGGTGCGCGCGCCACCATGGAGCAGGCGCCGATGCTGCTGCTCTGGCCCTGCCTGGCGCTGACCATCACCATCCTGGCGATGAACCTGCTGTGTGACGCCGTGCGCGATGTCGCGGACAAGCGCGGCGGTGGCGGCGCGCCAAGGCTGCGGCTGGTGGACCGTCTGCTGCCCGGCCTGTTCCCGGCGCCGGCCGCGCCGCAGCCGCTGCTGGATGTGCAGGGGCTGACGGTGGAGATCGCGGTGCCCGGCGGCATCATCCGCCCGGTGGAGGATCTCGGCTTTCGGCTCGATGCCGGTCGCACGCTGGCGATCGTGGGCGAAAGCGGTTCCGGCAAATCCATGGCGGCCACCGCCATCATGGGCCTGCTGCCGCCGGCCGCGCGCGTCGCCGCGGGCGTGGCGCGGCTGGATGGCGAGGATCTGCTGCGCATGCCGGAGGCGGCCCGGAGAAAATTGCGCGGTGGCGCGATGGCGATGGTCTTCCAGGACCCGATGAGCAGCCTGAACCCCGTGCATCGCATCGGTGACCAGGTGGCGGAGGCGATCCGCGCGCATCGCGATGTGCCGCCCGCAAAGGCGAGCGCGGAGGCGGTGACGCTGCTGAAGCGCGTCGGCATCGCGGATCCGGAACGCCGCGCCCGCGCCTATCCGCACGAGCTCTCGGGCGGCATGCGTCAGCGCGTGATGATCGCCATGGCCATCGCCAACAAGCCGCGACTGCTGATTGCGGATGAGCCGACGACAGCGCTGGATGTGACGGTGCAGGCGGCGATCCTCGACCTGCTCGCGGAACTGCGGCGCGAGGAGGGGATGGGCCTCGTGCTCATCACCCACTCCCTCGGCGTGGTGGCGGAGGTCGCGGAGGATGTGGTGGTGATGTACGCCGCGCAGGTGGTGGAGCGCGGTCCTGTCGCCCAGGTTTTCGGCCGCCCGCTGCACCCCTATACGCGCGCGCTGCTCGCCGCCGTGCCGGATGGCGATGTGGAGCCGGAGGGCATTCCCGGCGTGGTGCCGCGCCCCGATCGCTGGCCACCCGGCTGCCGCTTCGCGCCACGCTGCGCCTTCGCCACCGTGGCCTGCGAGACGCCGCCGCCGCTGGAGGAGGTACAGGGCCAGGCGGTGCGCTGCGTGCGCTGGCGGGAGCTGAGCGCATGAGCGAACCGCTGGTGGTGGCCGAGCGTGTCGAGATGACCTTCGCGCCGCGCGGCATTTTCGCGCTCGGCAAGCCGGTGCGCGCTGTGGCCGGTGTGGATGCGACCGTGGCGCGGGGCGAGGCGCTGGGCGTGGTGGGCGAAAGCGGCAGCGGCAAGTCGACGCTCGGCCGCGTGCTGCTGGGCCTGCTGGCCGCCACGGGCGGCGCGGTGCGCTTCGATGGCAATCCCCTGCCAAAACCCGGCAGCGCCGCCTGGCGCCGTCTGCGTGCCCGCATGGGCATCGTCTTCCAGGATCCTTTTGGAAGTCTCGATGCGCGTCGCAGCATCGGCGCGCAGGTGGAGGACGGGCTGGCCATCCACACGCGCCTCTCCGCCGCCGAGAGGCGTGCGCGACTGACAGAGATGTTCGTGCGGGTGGGGCTCGATCCGCAGCGGCTCGGCGCCTATCCGCATGAATTTTCCGGTGGCCAGCGGCAGCGGCTCGGCATCGCGCGGGCGCTGGCGACCAATCCGGATTTTCTCGTCGCGGATGAGCCGGTCTCGGCGCTGGATGTCTCGATCCAGGCGCAGGTGGTGAAGCTGCTGGCGGAGCTGCGGCGCGACCTCGGTCTCGCCATGCTGTTCATCAGCCACGACCTGCCGGTGGTGCGGCATCTCTGCGACCGGGTCATCGTGATGTATCTCGGCCGGGTCATGGAGGAGGGGCCGGTGGCGGACGTCTTCGCGCGCCCCTCGCACCCCTATACCCGCGCGCTGCTTTCGGCGACGCCGATGCTGGACCCGGCGCGGCGGCTGACTCGGGAGATCCTACCGGGCGAGCCGCCCAGCCCCTCCGCGCCGCCTTCCGGCTGCGTCTTCCGCACGCGCTGCCGGCATGCGCGGCCCGAATGCGCGGAGACCGTGCCCCCCCTTCGCGAATTCGGCAGTCCGGCGCATCGTGTCGCCTGCATCCGTGCCGATGAGATCAACTGAGGAACCCGCCAGCATGACTGAGATATCGCCGACGAAAGTCCGCATGGGCGAGATCACGGGCGACGAGGCCCGCACGCTCTATCCGCAGAACCCAGTGATCCTGCTGCCGATGGGCAGCCATGAGGATCAGGGCCCGCATGCGCCGATGGGCGACTACTTCCTGGCCGAGAAGATGGCCGAGCTGATCGCGCTGCGCGCGACGGCGGAAGGCACGCGCACCGTGGTCGCGCCGGTGCTGCCCTTCGGCAAGGGCGATTTCTTCGGCCCGATGCCGGGCGGCATCGCGCTCTCGGCCGCCACGTTTCGGGCCGTGCTCGATGAGATGTTTGGAGAGTTGCTGCGGCACAAGCTGACGAAGCTCATCGTCATCAACGGCCATGGCGGCAACGTCAATGTGGTGAACGAGGCGACGCGCTCGGTGATGCACAGGACGGGCCTGGTGATCCCGGCGCTGTATCTGTGGCGAATCGCCTATGCGGAGATGCCCAAGCTGCTGGGGGCGGAGAAGGCGAAGGCGGTGTCGAGCCACGGCGCGGATCCGCTGACCAGCCTCGGGATGCATCTGTTCCCGGAGCGTATCCGCACGGACCTGATTCCGGAGCCGCGCAGCGGCAATCCGACGGCGCTTGGCCTGCCCTTCCAGGGCTGGGGCTCGCTGAGCTTCAACGGCGCCGAAGTCACAGTGCCGATCGAGTACGATGCGGTCAGCCCGAATGGTCTCGGCACGGGCGATCCGCGGCTGTGCAGCGCGGAGAGCGGCAAGCTGATCGCGGATCGGCTGACGGAAATCGGCGCGGGCTTCTGCCACCACTACGCGAAGCAGTGATGCATTAGCCCTCCCCCGTAACACGGGGGAGGGTTGGGTGGGGGTCTGCGCGCGCTCAGCCCCCACCCCGACCCTCCCCCGTGAACGGGGGAGGGAGATCTCACACCACGCGGTCCTGCTCCGGGATCGGCTCGCCCTTCGAGACGCGGACCATATTGCCCAGCCAGTGCTCGATGCTGCGGCGGCTGTTCTCATAGGCCGTGCTTGCGCAATGCGGCGTGACGAGCACGTTGTCCATGTGCAGCAGCGGATGGTCGGCGGGCGGCGGTTCCTGGTCGAAGACATCCACGGCCGCGGCGCGCAGCTTTCCGGCCTTCAGCGCCGCCACCAGATCCGCCTCCACCACCACGCCGCCGCGCGCCACATTCACCAGGCTTGCCGTTGGCTTCATCCTCGCCAGCGCCGCGGCGTCGATCATGCCCTTGGTCTCGGGCGTCAGCGGGCAGTTGAGGGAGAGGAAATCGACCTCGCCCAGCAGGTCATCCAGCGCGCGGTATTCCACACCCAGCGCGCGCGCCTGGTCCTCGGGCAGCTTGGTGCGGGAATAGTACAGCACGCGGCAATCGAAGCCTTGCAGCCGCTTGGCGACGCCCTTGCCGATGGCGCCGAGGCCGATGATGCCGACGGTCTTGCCGCTCAGCATCACGGACTGCTTCCACACCTCGTTCTTCGCCCAGCCGCCGGCGGTGGTGCTGTTGTGCGCAGGCACGATGCGGCGGGCGAGGGCCAGCATCAGGCCGATGGTGAATTCCGCGACGGGCGCGGCGTTGCTGCCGGTGGTGCGCGCCACCTGGATGCCGTGGGCGCGGCAATAGTCGAGGTCGATATTGTCGATGCCGACGCCCCATTTGTGCACCAGCTTCAGCTTCGGCCCGGCGGCCAACACCTCGGCCGGCACGGGCACGTCCCACCACAGCGCATATTCGGCATCGGCAACCTCGGCCCGCAGATCCCCGACGCTGCGGCCCTTCACGGCGGTGGCGGTGAAGCCGGCGGGCAGGCAGGACTGGATGATCTCGGCCATCTCGCCGGCGATGGGCTGCAGCAGGGCAATCTTCTTCGTCATGTCTGGGTCCTGGGGAGGGTCAAACAGGTTTGGCGGTCTCCAGCACGAAGCGCACGCCGGCGCGCGCCAGCCCGCCGCCCAATGCCACCACCGATCCATCGGCGCGCCAGCAGGCGGCGCCCGTCATCGTCCCATCGGCGTTGAAGGCGATACCGTTCATGCCGCCGCCGATGGTCGCCACGCGCCGCACCGGATGGCCCAGCGCGGCCAGCGCCGCCGCTACGGCATCAGGCACCGCCGGCTCCAGCTCCAGCGCCAGGCCCTGCGTCCAGATGCGCGGCGCTTCCACGGCCTGCTGCAGAGTCATGCCATGGTCGATCAGGTTCAGCACCGCCTGA
Source organism: Falsiroseomonas tokyonensis (assembly GCF_019024325.1). Lineage (GTDB taxonomy): Bacteria > Pseudomonadota > Alphaproteobacteria > Acetobacterales > Acetobacteraceae > Falsiroseomonas > Falsiroseomonas tokyonensis. Next base: position 23,112 of record NZ_JAFNJS010000009.1, on the reverse strand, counting down.
AAGGCGGAGGGAAAAATCTTCAAGCCGCCCGGCAGGCCAAGTGCGAAGGCGGGCTTGCCATCGCGCAGCGCGATCGTCGGCGCCATGGAGGTATAGACGCGCTTGCCCGGCTGCACGGACAGCGCCAGGCCCGGCCGCGGGTCGAAATTGTGCATGTAGTTGTTGGCGATCAGCCCGGTGCCGGGGATCGCGATGCGCGCGCCGAACAGCGCGTTGATGGTCTGCGTCGTGGCCACGATATTCCCCGCCGCATCGGCCACCGTCACATGCGTGGTGCAGTTGGATTCCGCGAGCGAGGGATGCGCCGCCCATTGCTGCGCGCGAGCCGGGTCGATCTCCGCGCGACGCAGATCGGCATAGGCGGCGGAGGTCAGCGTCTCCACCGGCACCGTGACGAAATCCGGATCTGCCGTCGCCACCGCGCGATCGGCGAAGGCCATCTTCAGCACCTCCGCCACCAGGTGCCAGGATTCGACCGTGCCGAAGCCCATCGCGGCGATGTCGAAGCCGCTCATCACGTTCAGCATCTGCGCCACATGCACGCCGGCGGAGGCCGGTGGCGGCGGCGCGAAAACCTCGTAGCCGCGATAGCTTGCGCCGATCGGCGCGCGCGCGATGGGACGGCTGGCGCGCAGGTCAGCTCGGGTGATGATGCCGCCGCCGGCCGCCAGCGCATCCGCCACCAGGCCGCCCAGTGCGCCCGCATGCAGCAGGTCCGGGCCTTCCTTGGCGATGGCGCGCAGCGTCTCGGCATAGGCGCCCTGGACGAGGCGCTCGCCCGCGGCGCGCTTCACGCCGCCCGGCAGGAAGCGCGCGGCCAGGTCGGCATCGCGCGCAAGGTCCGGCGCCGCATCGCCGATGCAGTCGGAGAGATAGGGCGTGACGCGAAAGCCATTGGCGGCGAGGTGGATCGCCGGCGCCATCACATCGGCCAGCGACCAGGTTCCGTAGGTCTGCAGCGTCTGCGCCCAGGCGCGCAGCGCGGCCGGCACGGCGACGGAGAGCGGGCCGATCGCATTGCTGCGGCCCTCCACCTCCCGCTCCTCCGGCGGCACATCGGTGCGGGGCGTGTACATCGTGGGTGTCGCGGCGGCGGGGGCGGTGGAGAGGCCGTCCATCACCGCATGCCGCCCATCCGCCATGCGGATATGGCCGACACCGCCGCCGAGCAGGCCGACCATCATCGGCTCCACCACCGTCAGCGCGAAGAGCGTGGCGAGGGCGGCATCCACCGCATTGCCGCCTTCCAGCAGCACCTGCGCGCCGGCGGCGGAGGCCATGGGGTGGTTGCTGGTGACCACGCCGCGGGACCCGGTGGCGGGCGTCTTCTCCAGCACCAGGGGAAAGCCGTTCTGCCCAACCGAAACCGCTGCCATCACCAAGCCCATCTGCTGCACGGCGCGCAGTTTGGGCCGCGATATCCTGGGCGGGAAGGGGGGCTACAGCGCCAGCTGCACCTTCATCGCCCGCGCACGGTCCGCGGCGAGATCGAAGGCGGCCACCGCATCCTCCATCGGCACCACCTCCGTCAGCAGCTTCATCGGGTCGATTGCGCCGCGCGCCAGCGCATCCACGGCCAGCGCGAATTCCTCGTGGAACCGGAAGGTGCCGCGCAGCGTGATCTCCTTCGCCACCAGCGTGTTCAGCGGCACGGAGGCATCGCCGCCGATGCCGACCTGCACGATGGTGGCGCCGGGCCGCGCCGCGGCGATTGCGCCCGCCAGCGCCAGCCCGCTGCCGGCACATTCGAAGACGACGTCGAAGCTGCCCTTGTCCGCGCCATAGGGCGCCAGTGCCTCCGGCTCCGCCCGCAAATCATGCGTGGCATCGGCGCCCAATTCGCGGGCCAGGGCGAGCGGCTTCGGCGTCAGGTCCGTCATCACCACCTGCCGCGCGCCGGCATGGCGCGCCACCAACAGACACAGCATGCCGATGGGGCCGGCGCCGGTGATCAGCACGCGCGCGCCCATCAGGGGGCCGGCCTGGCGCGCGGCGTGCAGACACACTGCCAGCGGCTCCGCGAAGGCAGCGCGGCGCAAATCCATAGTGGCGGGCAGCTTCACGGCCTGCGCCGCGTCGCAGACCAGGTTTTGGCGAAAGCCGCCGTCGACATGCGGCATCCGCATCGCGCTGCCGTAGAAGCGCATGTCCAGGCAATGCTGCGCCTGGCCCGCAAGGCAGTAGCGGCAGGCGCCGCAGGGGCGGGAGGGATTCACCGCCACCTTGTCGCCCACCGCGAGGCCCGCGACGCCGGCGCCGAGGGCGGAAATCTCGCCGGCGATCTCATGGCCCAGCACCATGGGCTGGCGCACCCGCACCACGCCAAAACCGCCATGCAGGTAGTAGTGCAGGTCCGAGCCGCAGATGCCGCCCTGGCGAATGCGCACCGCGACCTGCCCGGCGCCGGGCGGGCCGGAGTCCTGGTCCTCCACGCGCAGGTCGCGCGCGGCATGAATGACGATGGCCCGCATGATCCGATCCTTCCCTGTTGCCGGATGCTTGGCGCCTTCCCGCTGCGCGATCAAGCGCCGCGCGTTGACGCCGCCGGGGGCGGGCGGCACCCTTCCCGCCAAACGCCGCCACAGCCCCCCAAGACCCAGATCCGCCAGGAGTCCGCGCCATGCCGCGCACCGCCCTTGCCCTGTTCGCCGCTGCCCTGCTGGCTGCCATGCCAGTTGCAGCCCAGCAGCCCGACCGCGCCCGCACCCTGCGCGTGGCGCCGGAGACTCTGACCACGGTGCTGGACCCGCATTTCACCACCAGCTTCACCACGCGCGACTTCGCCTACCTGGTCTTTGATACGCTGGTGGCGGTGAATGACCGCTGGGAGCCGACGCCGCAGATGCTGGATCGCTGGGAGCGCAGCGCGGATGGCCTGACCTGGACCTTTGTCCTGCGCGACGGCCTCGCCTGGCATGACGGTTCCGCGGTGACTGCAGAGGATTGCGTGGCTTCGCTGCGCCGCTGGGGCGCGCGGGATGCATTGGGTGGCGCGATGATGCGCGCCAGCGCGAGCCTCGATGTGATTGACGCCAAAACCTTCCGGCTGGTGCTGCGCGAACCCTTCGGCCTGGTGCTGCAGGCGCTCGGCAAGCCCGGCGCCATGGTGCCGATGATGATGCCGGCGCGCCTGGCCGCCACGCCGCCGACGCAGCAGGTGACGGAGGTGATGGGCAGCGGCCCCTATCGCTTCGTGCGGGAGGAATACCGGCCCGGCGACCGCATCGTCGTCACCCGCAACCCTGGCTATCGCCCGCGGCCGGAGCCCGCGGTCTGGGCCAGCGGCGGCAAGGTGGCGCGGATGGAGCGGGTGGAGCTGCTCGCCATGCCGGATGTCTCGACCCAGGTCTCGGCGCTCACCACCGGCGAGATCGACTATGTGGAACGCTTGCCGGCCGATGTGCTGCCGATCCTGGAGCGCAATCGCGCGGTGAGGGTCGCGACCGTCTCGCCCTTCGGCTACCAGGGCATCCTGCGCTTCAACCACCTGCACCCGCCCTTCGACAATCCGCAGGTGCGGCGCGCGGTGATGCTGGCGGTGAACCAGGCGGATTATCTTGCGGCAGTTGCCGGACGCCCGGAATTCGCCCGCGAATGCCGCAGCATGTTCGGCTGCGGCACGCCGCTGGAGACCACGGCTGGCATGCCGGCTTCGACCGACCTGGAGGCGGCGCGCCGCATGCTGCGGGAGTCGGGCGCGGACCTCTCCCGCCCCGTCGCCATCATCCATCCCGCCGATGCGCCCGGCATCGCGGCGCTGGGCCTGGTCTCGCAGGGGCTGCTGACCCAGCTCGGCTTCCGGGTCGACCTGCAGACCATGGACCTCAACACCTATTTTGGGCGGCGGGCGCGGCAGGAGGGGTGGAACCGGGCGCATACGACCAACACGGTGCCGGACATGCAGTCGCCGTTGCTCAATCCCTTTGTGAATGGCGCCGGCCGCACCGGCGGCTTCGCGGGATGGCCCGAGAATGCCGAGGTGGAGCGGCTGCGCGTGGAATTCGCGCGCGCGCAGGATGATGCGGAACGCAAGCGCATCTCGGACGAGATCCATCGCCTGGCGGCCGAGGACGGCTTCTACATGCCACTCGGCCAGTTCACGGCTGCGAGCGCCTGGCGGTCGGACCTGAACGGCGTGCTGCGCGGCCCGGCCATGTTCCTCTGGAACCTGGAGCGCCGCTGATGCTCTCCTTCTCCGACTATCTCGACGCCGTGCCGAAGGTGGAGCTGCACCTGCATATCGCCGGTGCGATCCGGGCCGAAACGCTGGACGAGCTGGCCGCGAGGAACGGCGTGCGCCTGCCCAAGCCGGCCGCCGAGATGTACCGCTTCGAGACCTTCTACGACTTCCTCGACATCCTGCGGCTCGGCGCGCTGGCGGTGCGGACGCCGGCCGAGTTCGCCCGCATCGCCTTCGAATGCATCGAGGACCTGCACCGCCACGGCAACGTCCGCCACACCGAGATCTTCTTCAATCCGCACTACTTCGCCCCGAACGGCGTGACCTACCCGGAGATCGTCGACGGGCTGCTGGAAGGTCTGGCGCGCGGCAACGCCGCCTATGGCGTCTCCGCCAAACTGATCGCCTGTATCGACCGCAGCGTCTGCCTGCCTTCCGAATCCCTGCAGATGCTGGAGTGGATGGCGAAGTGGCAGCGGCCGGAGGTGATCGGCATCGGCCTGGACGGCGCCGAGCGCGCCGGGCCCGCGCATCTCTGGGTCGAGGCTTGGCGGCAGGCGGGCCGGGCCGGCTACCGTCGCACGGCGCATGTCTGCGAGGACAACCAGACGCTGTTTGAAGCGCCGCCCATGCATTACAGCCTGTGCCGCGACATGCTGGGCTGCGACCGGCTGGACCATGGCTACAACATGCTGGCCGACCCCGCCGTGGTGGCCCGCGCGGTGAAGGACCAGGTGCCGTTCACCATGGCCTGCTGGTCCGGCATGGAATGGAACCGCGCGCCGCGGCGCCAGCGCATCAAGGCGATGTTCGACGCCGGGCTGAACATCAGCCTGGGCACCGACGACCCCACCATCTTCGGCACCACCATGGGCCATAGTTGGCGCACGGTTTTTGCCGATCTCGGCTGGGGCGTGGCGGAGGCGCGGAAGCTGAGCCTGGCGGGGCTGGAGGGGTCCTGGCTGCCGGAGGCGGAGAAGGCGGCGATGCGCGCGGAGTTCGGCGCGACGCTGGATGCGCTGGAGCGCGACCTCGACCCGCAGGACCGCGTGCTGGACCTTTCGGTCACGAGGCGCTGATCGCTCTCCCTCCCCCGCTCGCGGGGGAGGGTCGGGGTGGGGGTAGGCGCTACCTTACCCCCCACCCAACCAGCCTCCGGCGTTGCGGCAGCGCCGCAACCCCCCGCTTGCGGGGGAGGGCTTAGATAACCGGGCGGCCCACTTGGCCACCCGCCCGCGGCAGCGTCCCAAAAAATCAGTCCGCGTACTGCCCGGCGGCCTGGATCAGCGGGCGCCACTTGGCGATGTCCGCCTGCCAGAACTCGCGATGCGCCGCCGGCGTCGCGCGCGCCACCGGCACCGGCGCGGTGCCCAGCGCAGCGAAGCGGGTGCCGACATTCGGGTCCTGCAGCGCCGCAACCAGTGCCTGGTTCAGCCGCGTGATGATCGGCGCCGGCGTGCCCTTCGGCGCATAGAGGCCGTGCCACACGCTGACCTCGAAGCCCGGCAGCCCGCCCTGTGCGGCGGTGGGCAGGTCCGGCAGGGATTCCAGGCGGTCCGAGGTGGTGACGGCGAAGGCGCGGATGCCGCCGGCCTTGATCTGCTCGGTGGTGTTGGTGGTCTGGTCGCACATCAGGTCCACGGTACCGGCCAGCAGGTCGTTCATGGCCGGACCCGTGCCGCGATAGGGCACGGTGGTCATGCGCGTGCCCATCGCCTGCATCAGCAGCAGGCCGCACAGGTGGCTGGCCGCGCCGATGCCGGCATTGGCGTAGTTGAGCTTCTCGCCCTCGCGCTTCACCAGCGCCACCAGCTCCTGCATGTTCTGCGCGGGCAGGGCGTTGCGGCCGACCAGCGTCATCGGCACCTCGGTCACCAGGCCGATGGTCTCGAAGCCATTGATCGGGTCATAGGCCAGGCGGCGATACAGCGTCGGGATGGTCGCCATGCCGATGTGGTGCATCAGCACATTGTAGCCATCCGGCCGCGCCTGGGCGGTGCGCTGCGCACCCAGCGTGCCGCCGGCGCCGCCGACATTCTCCACCACCACGGTCTGGCCGAGATTGGTGCTCATGGCCTGGGCGATCAGCCGCGCCACGGTATCGGTCGGTCCGCCCGCCGCGAAGGGCACCACCATGGTGATGGTGCGGGTCGGGAAGGCCCCTTGGGCGAAGGCAGGGGCGGCAAGCGCTGCGCCGGCGAGGCCGAGAAGGCCCCGCTTACCGATCTTGGTCATCTTGGTCTCGTTCCCTCAGGCAGGCAGGGGGTTGGGTTTCAGGCATCCATCTTCAGGGCGGCGATGAAGGCGCTCTGCGGGATTTCGACCTTGCCGAACTGCCGCATCCGCTTCTTGCCTTCCTTCTGCTTATCCAACAGCTTGCGCTTGCGGCTGATGTCGCCGCCATAGCACTTCGCGGTCACATCCTTCGACATGGCGCTGATCGTCTCGCGCGCAATCACGCGGCCGCCGATCGCGGCCTGGATCGGGATCTTGAAGAGCTGGCGCGGGATCAGCTCCTTCAGCTTCTCGCAGATCTGCCGGCCGCGGCGGTCCGCCTGGGTGCGATGCGCCATGAAGGACAGCGCATCGACCGGTTCCGCATTCACCAGGATGGAGATCTTCACCAGGTCGCCCGCCTGGTAGCCATCCACCGTGTAATCGAAGCTGGCATAGCCGCGGGATACCGACTTCAGCCGGTCGTAGAAGTCGAAGACCACCTCGTTCAGCGGCAGGCGATAGACCGCCATGGGGCGGGTGCCGACATAGGTCAGCTCCACCTGCTCGCCGCGGCGTTCGTTGCAGAGCGTCAGGACGGAGCCGAGATATTCCTCCGGCACCATGATGGTGGCCTTGATCCAGGGCTCGCTGATTTCCTCGATCACGCTGGGGTCCGGCATATCGGCCGGGTTGTGCAGCTCGATCTCCTCGCCGTTCGTCTTGGTGATCTTGTAGACGACGGAGGGTGCGGTCGCGATCAGGTCGAGGTCGAACTCGCGCGACAGTCGCTCCTGCACGATCTCGAGGTGCAGCAGGCCGAGAAAGCCGCAGCGATAGCCGAGGCCGAGCGCCGCGCTGTTCTCCATCTCGTAGTGGAAGCTGCTGTCGTTCAGCCGCAGTTTTCCAACCGATTCGCGGAGCTTTTCGAAGTCATCCGCATCCACGGGGTACAGCCCGCACCAGACCACGGGGATGGAGGGCTTGAAGCCGGGCAGGGCCTCGGTGGCGGGGTTGCGGTCGTCGGTCAGCGTGTCGCCGACATTGGTGTCAGCCACGGTTTTGATCGCGGCGGTGACATAGCCCATCTCGCCCGGGCCGAGGCTCTCCACCGCCACCATCTTGGGCGTGAAGACGCCGACCTGCTCCACCGTATGGGCGGTGCCGTTCGACATCATGCGGATCTTCATGCCCTTGCGGAGCCGCCCATCCCGCACGCGCACCAGCACCACCACGCCGAGATAGGCATCGTACCAGCTGTCCACCAGCAGGGCGGTCAGCGTCTTCTCGGCATCGCCGGTCGGCGGCGGCAGGCGGGTGACGATGGCCTCCAGCACGCCCTCGATGTTCAGGCTGGTCTTGGCCGAGATCATCACGGCGTCCGAGGCATCGAGGCCGATCACATCCTCGATCTGCTGCTTCACCCGGTCGGGCTCGGCGGCGGGCAGGTCAATCTTGTTCAGCACCGGCACGATCTCATGCCCGGCGTCCAGCGCCTGGTACACATTGGCCAGCGTCTGCGCCTCGACGCCCTGGGAGGCATCGACCACGAGCAGGCTGCCCTCGCAGGCCGCGAGCGAGCGGCTCACCTCATAGGCGAAGTCGACATGGCCCGGCGTGTCCATCAGGTTGAGGACATAGGTCTCGCCGTCATTCGCCTTGTAGTGCAGGCGCACCGTCTGCGCCTTGATGGTGATGCCGCGCTCCCGCTCCAGCTCCATATTGTCGAGGAGCTGTTCCTTCATGTCGCGCAGCGCCACCGTGCCGGTGGTCTGGATCAGCCGGTCCGCGAGGGTCGATTTCCCATGGTCGATATGGGCGATGATCGAGAAGTTGCGGATGCGGGAGAGGGGTGTTTCGGTCATCTGCTTCCGGGCGCCGGCTATGGCGGGAAATCCCGCCTGCGTCACCCGGGAGATAGGGCAGAACCCGCCGAAGTCCAAACCTTTCCGGGCCTGGCCGCCCCGGCTACTCGATCCGCGCGCCGCTGATCTGGACCATTTCCTGCCAGCGCGGCCGGTCAGCCAGGATGCGGGCGCGGGTCGACGCGGGGTCCAGGGCCGGCAGGGCCAGCAGGCCGTTGCTGCGCAGCTTCTCCTCCAGCCCCGGATGGGCGCTGGCGCGGCGCAGCAGGTCCTGGGTGCGGGCGGCGAGATCGGCCGGCAGGCCGGCGGGGCCGGCCAGGATGTTCCAGCTCTGCAGGTCGAGGTCGCCGATGCCGAGGCATCAGCTGCAGGCTGAGGCCGGCGGGGACCATGGAGGCCACCATGGCCTGGGCATCGCGGATGGCGGCGTCGCGCGGGCGGATATGCAGGCGGCCGTCGTGCGCCTGCACCAGCACTTCACCCCCGCCCTGCACGCCCAGCGCGGCGCGGACTTCCTCCGGCAGTACCAGCCGGCCCTCCGCATCCACCTGCACCGAAACGACCCGGCCCATCGCAGACCCCTGCCGGCTACCCTCGTAGCACCGCGCCAGTCGCCTTCGCCACCGCGGCGACGATCTTGGCCGTCACCGCCTCGATCTCCGCATCGGTCAGGGTGCGCTCGCGCGGCTGCAGCGTGGCCTGGATGGCCAAGCTGATCTTTCCTTCAGCCATCCGCTCGCCGGCGTAGCGGTCGAAGAGGGTGACCTCGCTGACCAGCGTCTTGTCGGCATTGCGGGCGGCGCGCAGCAGCTGCTCCGCCGGCACCGACGCATCCACCACGAAGGCGAAGTCCCGCTTCAGCGGCTGGAAGGCGGGCAGGTCCGGCAGGCCCTTCTTGCGGCGCTTCGGCTCCGCGATCGCATCGAGGAAGACCTCGAAGGCCACCACGGGCCCGGCCAGGCCGAGCGCCTTCACCACCTGCGGGTGCAGCTCGCCGAAGGTGGCCAGCACCGTCTTCGGCCCCTGGCGGAGCACGCCGGAGCGGCCGGGGTGGTAGAAGCCCGGCGCATCGGTGGTCAGCATCACGGCCGCCATGGGCACGCCCAGCGCACCCAGCACCGCCAGCGCATCGCCCTTCGCATCCAGCGCATCGACGGGCCGCGCCGGCGCCGCCCAGTTGGCCGTCGTCTGGCCCGCGCGAACCCCGGCGGCGACGGCGAGCTGGCTGACGCCTGCTGCCGGATCGCGATAGGCACCGCCGATCTCGCCCAGCGCGACATCCGCAAAGCCGCGGGCCGCATTGCGGGCGGCGGCCATGGCGAGGGAGGCCACCGGCGTCGGCCGCATCTGGTCCAGGTCGCTGGCGATGGGATTTTCCAGGTGCAGCGCATCCGGCGGAGACCATGTTCCAGGCTGCTCCGCAGCCGGGCCGAACAGCGCCGCCGTGGCGCGGTCCAGGAAGCCGTAGGTCACGCAATCCTGCATGCCGCGCGAAGCCAGCACCCGCCGCGCCAGCGCCGCGCGCACCTGCTTCGCCGACAGCGCCGGGCGCGGCACGGCGGAGGTCACGGGCAGCGAGACCGCCGGCACGGCATCCAGCCCGCCGAGGCGCAGCACCTCCTCCACCAGGTCGCATTCCGGCTCAATCTCGGCGCAGCCTTCGGCGGCGATGCGCGCGCGGTCCGCGGGCAGGGACGGGTCCTGCGCCAGCGCGCCGGCGCCGGCGATGTCGTTGCGCCAGGACGGCACGGCGACCGTCACGCGATCCGCCTCGCGCCGCGTCACGGCGAAGCCGAGGCGGGTGAGGCGACCGACGATCTCGTCTTCCGGCAGGTCCAGCCCGCCGAGGTCGCGCACCCGGGCGAAGCGCAGCGTGGCTTCGCGCTGCCAGGCGGGCTGGGCGCCGGCTTCGGAAATCTCCGAAGCCTCGCCGCCACACAGCTCCTGGATCATCCGCGTCGCGGCCTCCAGCGCCTTGGGCAGCAGCGCCGGGTCGATGCCGCGTTCGAAGCGGGAGCGGGCATCGGTGCGCACATCATGCCGGCGGCCCGACAGCGCGATGCGCACCGGGTCGAAGAGCGCGCATTCGATAAAGCATTCGGTGGTGGCCTCATCGCAGCCCGAATGCTCACCACCGATGATGCCGCCCAGCGCCTCCGCGCCATTCGCATCGGCGATGACGCCGTCTTCCTCGGTCAGCGCATAGGTCTTGCCGTTCAGCGCCAGCAGCTCCTCGCCGGCCCGGGCCATGCGCATGGTCAGCTCGGTGCCCGCAACCTTGGACACGTCGAAGACATGCAGCGGCCGGCCGACGGCGAAGGTGAAGTAGTTGGTGATATCGACCAGCGCGCTGATCGGCCGCAGCCCGATCGCCACCAGCCGGTCCTGAAGCCACTGCGGCGACGGCCCGTTCTTCACGCCGCGCACCGCGCGCCCCAGCACCCAGGTGCAGGCGCGCGGATCGGCAATGCGCCACTGCAACGGCGCCGGATAGGCGGGCGTCACGGGCGCCACCTCCCAAGGCTTCAGCGTGCCGAGGCCCGCCGCCGCCAGGTCCCGCGCAATGCCGCGAACGGAAAGCGCGTCGCCCCGGTTGGGCGTGACCTTGATCTCGATCACCGGGTCGTCGAGGCCAGCCCACTTCACATAGCTGGCGCCAACCGGCGCATCCTCCGGCAGGTCCACGATGCCCGAATGATCGTCTCCGAGGCCCATCTCCCGCGAGGAGAGCATCATCGCCTCGGACTTCACGCCACGAATCTCGCCGAGCTTCAGCGTGATGCCCGTGCCCGGGATGAAATCGCCCGGCACCGCCAGCACGCCCTTCATGCCCGTCCGCGCATTCGGCGCGCCACAGACCACGGACAGCTCGCGCCCATCGCCCACATCCACGCGCAGCTGCCGCAGCCGGTCGGCATTCGGGTGCCGCACCGCCTCGATCACGCGGGCGATCCGGAAACTGCCGAGCGCCGCCGCCTTGTCCTCGATGCCCTCGACCTCGATGCCGATGGCCGACAGCGTCGTGGAAATCGTCTCCAGCGTCGCATCCGTCTCCAGATGCTCGCGCAGCCAGCTCAGGGGAAACTTCATCGCTCAGATCCCCTCATGCAGGCTGGCCGGCGCCAGCGGGTCCGCCGCCCAATGCCGCAGCCAGCGCAGATCGCTTTCGTAGAAGGGGCGCAGGTCGGGCATGCCGTGCTTCAGCATGGTGATGCGCTCGATCCCCATGCCAAAGGCAAAGCCCTGCCATTCGCGCGGGTCCAGCCCGCAATTGGCCAGCACCTTCGGATGCACCATGCCGCTGCCCAGAATCTCCAGCCAATCGCCGCCACCGCCGAGCTCGCCGGTCTTCTTGTTCCAGCCGATGTCCACTTCCATCGACGGTTCGGTGAACGGGAAGTAGCTGCTGCGAAACCGCACCGGCAGATCACTGATGCCGAAGAAAGCTCGGAGAAAGTCGGTCAGGCAGCCCTTCAGATGGCCGAGCGTGATCCCGCGGTCGATCACCAGCCCCTCCACCTGGTGGAACATCGGGCTGTGCGTCGCATCATGGTCGGCGCGATAGGTGCGGCCCGGCGCGATGATGCGGATGGGCGGCTGCTCGCCCAGCATGGTGCGGATCTGCAGGGGCGAGGTCTGCGTCCGCAGCACAAGCCGCTGCCCCGCCGCATCCGTCCCCGGCATGTAAAACGTATCGTGGTCCTGCCGCGCCGGGTGATGGTCCGGGATGTTCAGCGCGCCGAAATTGTACCAGTCGCCCTCGATATCCGGCCCCTCGACGACGCGAAAACCCATGCTACCGAAGATCGCGGTCAGCTCCTCGATCGTCCGGCTGATCGGGTGAATCCCACCCTCCGCCGCCGTGCCCGGCGCGAAGGGCCGCGGCGGCAGCGACACATCCAGCCGCTCCGCCTTCAGCCGCGCCTCCAGCGCCGCCGCCTCCAGCGCCGCTTTTCGAGTTTCCAGCAGCGCCTCGACCTCACCTTTGAGGCGGTTCAGCGCAGCGCCGCGTTCCTTCCGCTGGTCGGCGGGAACGGCACCCAGCCCCTTCAGCAGCCCACTCAGGCTGCCGGACTTGCCGAGCACCGCCACCCGCACCGCATCGAGCGCTCGCAGATCCTGAGCGCCCGCCAGCGCCGCCTCCGCTTCCTGCCGCAGTGCCGCCAAATCGTCCGTCATCATGCCAGCATCCGGATACGGAAAAGGCCGCCCCCTGCGGGACGGCCCTCCTGTTTGGTCTTCAGTCCGAACCGAATGGTTCAGGCCTGCGCGGGGAGGGCGCCCTTCGCCTTCTCGACGATGGCCGCAAAACCCGCCGCATCATCATAGGCCAGCGCCGCCAGCACCTTGCGGTCGATCTCGATGTTCGCCGCCTTGATGCCCGCCATGAAGCGGGAATAGGTAATGCCATGCTCGCGCACAGCCGCATTGATGCGCTGGATCCACAGACCCCGGAACTCACGCTTCTTGTTGCGACGGTCGCGATAGGCATACTGCAGCGCCTTCTCGACCCGCTCCAGGGCGGGACGATAGGCGGTGGAAGACCGGCCGACATAGCCCTTGGCGAGCTTGAGGACCTTCTTGTGACGGGCGTGCTTGGTTACGCCGCGCTTCACACGTGCCATGGCTCAGATCCCCCCTTACCGGCTCGAACCGTAAGGCATCCACTGCTTCACCGTGTCACTGTCCTGCTTCGGCAGCAGGAACGTGCCGCGGTTCTGCCGCTTCATCTTGTTCGTCTTCGCCGTCAGCATGTGGCGCTTGTTGCCCACACCCGCCTTCACACGGCCGGACGCCGTCAACGTGAAGCGCTTCTTCACGCTCGACTTGGTCTTCATCTTGGGCATTTGGACCTCCACTCGGTCTGGCCGGTCCCACTCACCCCAGCCCCCCTCTCAGAGAACCAGACCGCACCATGCGGCAAGGACACGTATCCGCGGCCAGGCATGCCCAACCAGAGGCCATGACTCGCGGAGCGCGGCTTGTAGCGGCGCGAAGCGCGGGGCGCAAGCGAGAGGGTGGCTGGCGCTGGGTGGTTCGCAGGGAGGGCTCTGCCCTCCCCGCACCCCTCCCGCCAGGAGGCAGTGGCCTCCTGGACCTCAGGACCTTTGAGCAGGAATGGAGAGGGGGCCCGCGGTACCGCAGATCATGCGGTCGCTCCGGCCCCCTCTCCATTCCTGCTCAAGATTCAAGGGTTCCAAGGGGCCACTGCCCCTTGGCAGGGGGTGCAGGGGGACAGCGTCCCCCTGCAATCACCTGGCGTCCGCCCCCCTCACGCCGCCGCCGCCAGTGCCTCGCGACGCAGCAGCGCCGTCAGGTGCGCGGCGATGGCGCCCATGCCGGTTTGGGGGCCGGTGCGGCCGGCGCGGGATTCCGCTTCGGCGTTGTAGTTGGTGTTGGTGTTCACGTCGTAGGCGAAGGTTTGGCCTTGGGTGTCGGTGATGAATTCGATGGCGCCGACGCCGATGTGGTTGGCCAGCAGGAAGGCTTCCATGCGGTGGATCAGGGGGTGCTGGAAGTTTTCCAGGATGTTGAACTTGTGGGTGGGGGCGACGGCCGGGCAGGCGGCGCCTTCGCCGATGTTGCAGGCGTCGGCGGGGCAGAGTTCGAAGCCTTCGGAGGTATCGACCTGCACGGCATACAGGAAGCGCCCGCCGACGAATTCGGCGCGGGTGATGAAGGGGGCTGCAGCTTCGATGTAGCGCTGCACCAGCCAGATGCCGTCGCGCGGGTGGGCTTCGGAATCCGCGGTGACGTCGAGCAAGGCGAGGGCTTCGCGAAGCCCGGCTTCGCTGCGCACCAGGCGGACGCCGAGGCCTTTACCGGCGCGGTTGTGCTTGAGGATCAGCGGGTAGCCGAGCTTGGCGGCGGCTTCGGGAATGTTCTCGCGGCCGACCACGGCGAGGGTGGCGGGCGTGGGGATGCCGTGGAGGGACAGCGCCTGGTATTGCGCGACCTTCGAAAGTTCGAGCTGAAGCGCGCGCCGGCCGTTCACCAGGGGGCGGTTGTGCCGTTCCAGCTGTTCGATCACGGCGCCGGCGTATTCCGGCGCGTAGATATGGCCGCGGGTGTGGGAGGAGGCGCTCATCCGGTTGTAGAAGACGCCGGGCGGCGGCGGCCGGTTCAGGTCGAGCACGCCGCGGTCCAGGAACCATTCCTCGAAGGGCGTGCCGAGGCTGGCGAAGGCGCTGCGCAGCGGCTCTACCCAGGCGTCGTTCTCGTGGATGACATGGACCTTGGTCATGGTCGTGGACCCTCTCGGCAGGATGATTTCCAGCCGAGAGAAGAGGATTTTTCCACGGGAAGGCAATAGACGTGCCTCAGAAAGATTTTCTCTCTCCGAAAGCCCAGGTCGGCACGAAAATACGGTTCTAGGCGGCGGCATCGCCGAGCACGGATCGCTCCATCCCGGGCGGGCATTCCGGCATGTCGCGCAGGAACTTGTAGCGGCCGTGGCCCTTCAGTGCGGCCAGGTCATGCGGCACGGCGCCGGGCAGGGGCAGGTCCGCGACCACGGCCTCCGGCCCGGCGAAGTCCACGGTCACGGCGCCCACGGCGGGCGTGCCGCCATGGCTGGCGGAGCCCAGGAAGGCGAGCGCCGGCAGCCAGAGGTGGCGGATGCCCTCCACCACGCGGTCGCGGCTGCTGTGCAGATGGCCGCTGATCACCATGCGGACGCCGCCCGCCCGCAGAAGCGGCAGCAGGGCGGCGCGCGGTGCCGGATTGAGGGAGGAGGCGGTGGCCTCCGCCTCATCCGCGCTTTCGATGAACAGCGGCTTGTGCAGCACCAGCGCCACCGGGCGGCCCTGGGCGCCGGCCAGCTGCTGGGCGAGCCAGGCGGTCTGCTCGGCTTCCTCCGGCAGGCCGGAGCCGAAGAGCTGGGCGTTCACGCCGAGGAGCCGCCAGGCGCCGATATCCAGGGTGAAGCGGTCGCTGCCGAAGGCGTCGTTCCAGCGCGCCAGGCGTGCGCCGTCGATGAGCTGCTTCGCGTCCTGGCCGGGCGGTTCGTCGCCGACGTCGTGGTTGCCCGGCAGGGCCAGCACCTCGCCGCGCAGGCGGGACAGGGCGCGGGCGGCGAAGTCCATTTCGGCATCGCTGTCCGGGCCGTTGATGCAGAGGTCGCCATTGACGATCACGGCCTCCGCCCCCGCCGCATTGGCGGCCTCGCAGCCGATCCGGAAATTCTCCCAGAAGAAGCCGTGCGTCGGCGAGAGATGCAGGTCGGAGAGAAAGACGATCTTGCTCATCTTGGGCGGCCCTTCAGGTAAAGCGCAGCTGGGAGGCGCGGAAATCCATGTAGTAGAGCGGCGGATGCTGCCACTGGATGGCGCGCCGCTTGGCGTAGTATTCGCGCACGGGATACAGGATCAGCGCCGGCGCCTCCGCCTCGAATTCATCGAGCAGCGCCAGCCACAGGCGTTTCCGCTCGGTGGGGTCATTGGCCAGGCGCAGGGCGCGGACCAGCTCGTTGAACCGTACCGGCTGCCAGAAGCCGTTCTTCTGCAGCGAATAGTCCTCGGACAGATGCACGGCGAGGCCGCCGCCCAGCGGGTCCGGGAAGCGGAAGGCGATGGAGGTGGGGCGGATATCGGCGCCGGGCTGGGTGAGGAGCGACAGGTTCTCGCGAGTTTCCAGCCGCGTGTTCAGGCCGACCGCCTGCCACATCTGCTGCACGATCTGCACCGCCTGCAGCATCTGCAGGTAATAGCCGGGGGCGATGCGGATGACGATTTCCTCGCCCCGATAGCCGGCCTCCCGCAGCAGGCGGCGGGACAGGTCGGGGTCATGGGCGAAGCCGCGGCGATTGGCGTCATACAGATCGCCGAAGGCCGGGATCTGCAAAGCGCGCATCGGCCGGAAGCCCTCGCCCCAGAGGCTGCGCCCCAGAAGCTCGGTATCCACCGCATGGTTCAGCGCGCGCCGCACCCGCACGTCGCGCAGCGCCGGGCGGCTGGTGTCGTAGTAGAGGATGTGCGCGAAATCGAGCGCTACATCGACGCCCTCCAGCGTCGGATGCCGCGCCAGGCCCTCGATCTGCTCCGGCAGCAGGTTGGTCACCAGGTCGTAGTCCCCGGCCTGGAGGCCGGCGAGGCGGGAGGAGGCCTCGGGCACCACGCTGAACACCACCTGCTTCGCCGGCGGCCGGCCCTGCCAATAGTCGTCATGGCTTTCCAGCACCGCGCGCTGGTCCCGCTGGAAGGAGGCCACCCGATAGGGCCCGCTGCCGATCGGCCTGGTGCGCAGCCCGTCCCGGCCACTCTCGGCATAGGCGCGGGCCGAATGGATCCAGCCGCCATAGGCCGCCAGCCGCTGCGGCATCACCGGGTCCGGGGTTTTGGTCCGGAACACCACCCGCCGCGGCCCCTCGGCCTCGACGCCCGCCAGATGGCCGAAGTTCACCCGGCCCTCGAAGGTCTGCACGGGGTCGCCCCACATGCGCTCGGCGGAGAAGGTGGAGAGCACGTCCTCCGAGGTCAGCTCCCCGCCATCCTGCATGCGCACCCCCTCCCGCAAGGTGGCCACCCAGCTCAGCGGGTCGCGCTGTTCCAGGCTGGTGGCCAGGAACGGCGTCAACTGCTGCCCGCCCTGCGCGGCCTCGGCCGCGAAATCCCGTCGCCAGAGCGTGTCGAAGACATTGGTGGTGATGCGCAGCCCGACATTGGAAATCGCCTCCAGCGGTTCCAGCGTCGGCGGCAGGGCCTGCACGGCGATGCGCAGCACGGGGCGCGCATCGGCCTGGGCGCCGGCCACGCGCGGCAGCAGGGCGGGGGTGGCCAGCGTGGTGGCCAGCAGGGCGCGGCGGCTGAGGGTCACGGCGGGGAGGCTCCTTCGACTCGGCGCAAGCTAGGGTCTGTGGACAGTTGGGCTGCGGGTGCGTCCGGCGCTGCTTTTCCGCGCTGGGTGCGTCAGCCATGCTCGCCGATGGAGTGCCATCGGCTCCGCTGTCTTCCTGCCCAGCACGAAAAGTTCCTCGCCGGCCGCATCCCGGCCCCCACTGTCCACAGACCCTAGGCGCGGGCGGCGACAGGGCGATGACAGGTGGATGAGCGCCGCGTGACGCTGCGCCGCGGGTTTCACGCCGCCCCCGGGCGCTCTATATCGGTGCGGTGACCACGCCCTTCCGCAAGATGCACGGCCTCGGGAACGACTTCGTCGTGCTGGATGCACGCCGAGGTCCGTTGCTGGATGCGCGTGCCCAGCCGCTGGCCATCATGCCGGCCGCCGCCGCCGCCATTGCCGACCGCCATTTCGGCATCGGCTGCGACCAGTTCATCGTGATGGAGCCCGGCACGGACGGCGCCGATGTCTTCATGCGCATCCGCAACCCGGATGGCTCCGAGGCCGGCGCCTGCGGCAATGCGACGCGCTGCATCGCGGCCCTGGTGGCGGATGAGGCGGGGCGCGACCGCGTGGTGGTCCGCACCATTGCCGGCGACCTGCCGGTGGAGCGCCTGCCCGGCGGGCTGTGGCGCGCCGATATGGGCCCGGCGCGGCTCGGCTGGCAGGACGTGCCCCTGGCGCGGGAGGTCGATACCCTGCATGTGCCGCTGGCCCGCGGCGCGGTGGCGGATCCTGCGGCCTGCTCCATGGGCAATCCGCACGCCACCTTCTTCGTGCGCGACCTGGACCTGGTGCCGGTGGCGGAGATCGGTCCGGGCCTCGAGCACGACCCCATTTTCCCCGACCGCGCCAATATCGGCTTCGCCCAGATTCTCTCGCCCGAGCATATGCGGCTGGTGATCTGGGAGCGTGGCGCCGGCATCACGCTCGCCTGCGGCTCCGGCGCCTGCGCCGCCATGGTCAATGCGCATCGCCGCGGGCTGACGGGCCGCCGCGCCACCATCACCATGCCGGGCGGCGACCTGCGGATGGAATGGCGGGAGGCCGATGGCCACGTGCTGATGACCGGCCCGGTCGCCACCGCCTTCACCGGCACGCTCGACCTTTCGTCCTTTGCCGGATGAGCCTGCGGACGCTGAATTTCGGCTGCCGCCTGAATGCCTATGAGACCGAGGCGATGCGGGCCCTGGCGGCGCAGGCCGGCCACGGCCCCGAGACCCTGATCGTCAATACCTGCGCCGTGACGGCGGAGGCCGAGGCGCAGGCCCGCCAGGCCATCCGCCGCGCGGCCCGCGAAAACCCCGCGGCGCGCATCGTGGTGACCGGTTGCGCCGCGCAGATCGCGCCTGACGTCTGGGCGGCCCTGCCCGGCGTGCAGCGCGTCATCGGCAATGCCCAGAAACTGCGCCCCGAGGCCTGGGATCTTTCCGCGCCCGCCACACCGGTCTCCGACATCATGCAGGCCGAAGCGGCCGCGCCGCTGCCGGTGACGGAGTTCGCGGGCCGCGCCCGCGCCTTGGTCCAGGTGCAGCAGGGCTGTGACCATCGCTGCACCTTCTGCGTCATCCCCCAGGGCCGCGGCCCCTCGCGCTCCGTGCCGCTCGGCCTGGTGGTGGAGCAGGTGCGCGCCCTGGTGGCGCAGGGGTATCGGGAGGTGGTTCTGACCGGCGTCGATATCGCCAGCTACGGCCCGGACCTGCCAGGCCAGCCGTGCCTCGGCCAGATGGTGCGGCGGCTGTTGGCGCTGTTGCCGGAACTGCCGCGGCTGCGCCTGTCCTCGCTGGACCCGGCCGGCATGGATAACGACCTCTGGCGGCTGCTGGCAGAGGAGCCGCGCCTGATGCCGCATCTGCACCTGTCGCTGCAGCACGGCGCCGACCTGATCCTGAAGCGCATGAAGCGCCGCCACAGCCGGGCGGAGGCCCTGGCGCTCGCCCACCGCGCCCGCGCGCTGCGGCCGGAGGTGGCGCTGGGCGCCGACCTGATCGCCGGCTTTCCGACAGAAACCGAGGCGCATTTTGCCGAGATGCTGGACCTGGTTTCCGAGGCCGGCCTCAGCTTCCTGCACGTCTTCCCATTCTCCGCGCGGCCCAACACCCCCGCCGCGCGCATGCCGCAGCTGCCGGTGCCGCTGCGGCGCGAAAGGGCGGCGCGGCTGCGGCAGGCCGGGGCCGAGGCCCGCCGGGCGCTGTTTGCCAGCCGGCTCGGCCGGGTGGAGCAGGTGCTGCTGGAACAGGGTGGCCGCGGCCACACCGAACAATTCGCCCCGGTCCGGATCGCGGCAGGCCAAGCGCCCGCCGCCGGCAGCCTGCGCCCGATGCGCGTGCTGGCCGCCGACGACCAGGGCCTGATCGCGGAGGCAGCCTGAGCCATGGCACTCAAGGGATTCTGGGACCGGCTGCGCGGCCGCGAGGCCCCGGCGGAGCCGCCCCCGCCCAGCCCCGTCACCCCGCCGCCGGCGCAGCCCGCCATCCCGGCCACCCCAAGCCCCGAGGCGCCGCCCGCGCCGATGCTGCCGCCGGTCGCGCCGCTGCCCCCGAGCCCGGCTGTGCCCCCGCCCCACGCCCCGACGCCCGCCGCCCTGCCGCAGGCGGAGGCGCCGCCGCCGGCGCCCGGAAGCCTGGCCCCTCCGGACCCCGAGGCCGCCCTCATCGAGGCCCTGGCCAGCAGCGAGCCGGAAGCGCCGCCCGCGTCTGAGCCCGCGCCTGAGCCTGAGCCCGAGCCCGAGCCGGCGGGTGGCGGCGGCTGGTTCGCCCGCCTGAAGACCGGTCTGTCGCGCTCCACCGCGCGCCTGACCGATGCGCTGACCACCGTCTTCCGCAAGCGCAAGCTGGACGATGCGGCGCTGGAGGAGCTGGAGGATACGCTGATCGCGGCCGATCTCGGCGTGGCCGCGGCGCGGCGCATCGTGGCCGGCTTCCGCAAGACGCGCTTCGGCAAGGAGGTTTCGGACGAGGAGGTGAAGGGCGCGCTGGCGGAGGCCATCGCCGAGATCCTCGCGCCCGTCGCACAGCCATTGGCCATCCGCCGCGACCACGCGCCGCATGTGGTGCTGGTGGTCGGCGTGAACGGCACCGGCAAGACCACCACCATCGCCAAGCTCGGCCAGCAATACCGCGCCGAAGGTCTGCGCGTGATGTTCGCCGCAGGCGACACCTTCCGGGCGGCTGCCGTGGAACAGCTGCAGATCTGGGGCGAGCGCACCGGCTGCGCCGTGGTGGCGCCGGCCAAGATGGGGGCCGATGCCGCGGGCCTTGCGCATGACGCCCTGGCCCGTGCGCGGGCGGAAGGCATGGACCTTCTGCTGATCGATACCGCCGGGCGGCTGCACAACAAATCCGCGCTGATGGAGGAGCTGGCCAAGATCATCCGCGTGATCCGCAAGCTGGACCCGACGGCGCCGCATTCGGTGCTGCTGACGCTGGATGCGACCACCGGCCAGAACGCGCTGCAGCAGGTGCGGATCTTCAAGGATATGGTGGCCGTCAGCGGCCTGGCCGTCACCAAGCTGGATGGCAGCGCCAAGGGCGGCGTGGTGGTGGCCCTGGCGCAGGAGATCGGGCTGCCGGTGCATTTCGTCGGCGTGGGAGAGAAGGCGGCCGATCTGCGGCCCTTCACGGCTCGGGACTTTGCGCGCGGGCTGGTGGGGCTGGGCTAGGTGTTTGGGCCAACGGTTTGATGCTGCGATCCTTTCAAACGCGTGGAAGGAGGCACTATGGGTCAGCTTCGCCACGGCAGCGCCACGACAACGCACGCCGTCAGAACAGCAATACAGCGATCGCAAGCTTCGCTCTCGCACCACAGCCCCTAACCGAGCATTAACCCAAAGACGGTTGCGAAATGGCGGAAGCGGGTAACGGTCGAGGACCTCAAGACCGGACCTAAGGAACCGCGGTCTACGGTCCTCACTCAGCCGGTCGTGCTCGCGCAGGTGGGGTGCCACCGCGTCGACCTCGTCTGGTGGAAGGGGCTGTGCAGGTAGCGAGGCCCGCCCCTTTCGGCCCAAACAGGTCGGCATGCGGGCATGGCGGCACCAGATGGGCGTGCAGGATCGACTGCGTCATCGTCTTGAGCTGCGCCCGCTGGCGGGCGATCTGCATCCGCCGGGTCGCCTGGCGCCGCAGCGCTTGGGTGTGCGCATCAGGCACCCAAACCTCCGGCAAGAAGCCGCTGGCTTAGAGCCGGGCCAGCACCGTCGCGTCGATCACGTCGGTCTTGATGCGCGCCTCGGCCATCAGCCGTACCTGGCGCGGGTTGGCGATCACCACACGTCCGACATGCGGGGCCAGCACTTCGGCCCCCTCCGTGGCATTGCCGGCCGCCTCCACCACCACATGGTGCGTCAATGAAGTCCGGGCGAAGGTGTCCAGGTGCTCGCGCGTCATCCCGACGCGGCCCAGACGGATCACCTTGGCCTCGCCCAGCATCACCGCCTCGGCAAAGACGCGGTGGACGTCCAGGCCTACGACCCGCATCCTCCTCCTCCTCGACGAGTTCTACGCAGGGGAGCTGCCGGCAACACGGCAACTACGGATCCGCGCTCACGGCGCACCTGGGCGAGCCGCAGGGGCGGCCAGATAACGGCTTGGGCCCACAGCCCATCGTTAGAAGGTCGGCCTACCCGCACTTGCGTGCTCCCGGTGCCCCATGTTCCGGATGGTCTCACCATGGCGCCAACCCTGTTCAGGCTGGCGGGACCTCAAGGCACCAACGCCATTATGCTGGGTAACTGCCAGGTCGAGCGGATGACCGCACAATCAAGGACGCAACCGTCAGGCGCTTCCGCTATGACAGCCACGATCAACTGCGCGCCTACCTCGCCAACTTCATGGCAGCCTACAACGCCGCCAGCAGGCTCAAGACGCTCGGCGATCTCACGCCCTACGAACGCATCTGCAAATTCTGGACCTCAGCGCCAGAGCCATTCGTCATCGCCCCGATCCACCAAATGCCGGGAATGAATACCTGGCCGTGAATTTGCCAAGGTTGGCGAGTATGGGGCAACCCTCTGAACTACCATAGGGTTCACCTGCTAACCTAGAGATCGTACCCTTCCGGATCTCAAGCCTGCCAACACCCACACGCAGTCTTGCGCGCGCACTCTGCACGGCCGCGAATGTCACGCCGACACTCGCGGCGGCGTGACGCCTGTAAGCGCACCATGGGCTCGCAATGGCGTTCGCGCGGTAGCGGCCAGGAGGCCGAGGGCGGACAAGTGCGTGGGTGCTGCCAGGCGGCAGGCAGAGCCGACAGTTGATTCAGTCGGATAAGCCCAGGATGTCGACGAGCCCCGTTATTCGCGAGTACCAGACGCGGTGAAATCTGCTTTTCTTCGCCTCCAGCCATTTGATCTTACCCATAATTTTGTCCGTCATAAGATCGGAGACGGCGCTGTTGCTATTCCGCAGGTATGAAAAATGGCGGATGATCTCTGTAGAAATTAGCTTACCTCTGTCTACGTCTTCACGCACGGACGGTCGCCTGGGTGCAGAGCCTGACGCGTTCCTTGAATGCGCCTTAGTTAAAAGTTCCGGTGCCGGCTGCAACGAAAACGAAACTCCATCGTATCTTCCCGGTTGGTGGTACGGGACGGTGCTCCAGTCGCGCGCCGGCGTATCATACGGCAGGTACGCAGCAATTTCACAGAGCTCCCTGGTAACGTCGAAGACGACGCGCCCGGTACTCTTTACCTCAGCCGGCAGCCCACGTGCTGCTCGTAACAGCGACGGAGATGCAAGTGGGTGCCAAATGATGATCCCGGATTTTTGCGTCCCAGAAAGTCCAAAGTGAAAGCGATTCCGATATTCGAGGTAGTGACTGTCAAGCTTACCCCCAATGGTCTTTCCCTCCAGCCGATCAAACGCGTCTGTAAAGACTTCAGACGCCTCGTCAACCGCCCAGTCTGGAATGAGGCCATGCGAAAAATACCGTCGAACTAGTGGACTGCCCCATTCAGAGGATTCCCTGAACGGGTAGGCTGGTTCAAGCTCTTGGGATGAGAGCAGGCATCGT
>NZ_JAFNJS010000008.1 GCF_019024325.1 Falsiroseomonas tokyonensis | reverse complement strand
AGTTCGCTCACCCGCAGCGGAGCATCGGCGATCTGGTCGCGCAGCTGCTGCCAGAAGCGGTCGCCATACCGATCCGCACCGAGCAGCCAGAGCGCCGCACGCGCCAGCACGGCGCAGTCCAGCGCCTCGTTCCGCTCGCGCAGCTTCGCCCATTCCTGCCGCGCAAAGCCGCGGCGATCCTTCGTGGTGCGCAGCTGCTCCGCGACCAGCTGCTTGACCCACTCCACCTCGATCGCCTGCGGTAGATGCACCCAGCCAGGTGGCAGCTCCTCCGCGTCGCCGCGACCGAGCCAGAGCCGGCGATAGAGATCGGCCTTCCAGGTCGAGACCGACACGGTCCAGAGTTTCAGGCCGCGCCGAAGCTTCTGGCCGTTCACCAGCGCGTCCACCGGCGTCGGGCCCTGGACGGGCTGCGCCCGGTTCCAGCCGTCGATCCCCTTGGTCGGCGCGATCCGCGGATCCCGCAGGCGCCGCAGGTGGCCATAGACAGCGGCGGTGTCGCGGCCGCCGGTGTCGGCGCAGAGCCGGGCGATGCGCATCGCGCCGCCACCTTGGCGCGGCCAGTCGCGCGCCAGCACCCGAGCGAGTTCATCCCAGGGCTCCCGGTCCCGCGGGCTGCCGGAGATCACGATGTGGTCGACGAGCCAGGACGAGAAGCCCTCCGCCCAGCCCCAGACGTCGCATTCCAGGCGATCGTCCTGGACGTCCACGCCGGCGGTGAGCACCAGCGCACCGGGCGGGACGACGCCCATGGCGAAATCCTCGCGGCGCTCCACCAGGCGCTCCCAATCCGGCGCCTCGCCTTGCTCCTGCCAGGTCTCGCCTAGCACGGTGTTCTTGAAGGTCTTGATGTCCTCGGGCTTGCCCTGGGCGGCCTCCCAGTCGCGGGCTATCTGCTCCCAGGAGAGCCAGCCCACGGGCGAGTAGAGCGCCGAGATGTGGAAGCCGATGGTGTGCGGATCCTGGCCTTCGGCCGTCGCGCGCCACTCCCCGCTGCCCAGCATGGCTGTCTTGTCGTGTTCCTGCATCGGGTGGTCGCAGGCGCTGCAGTGATACCGCGCCGTCTCCGGCGCTCCCTTCTCCCAGATGAGCCGCTCGAAGCGCAGCCACTGCATCTCGCCACACGCAATGCACGGCACGAAGAACCGCCGCTGGTCGCTGGCCAGGTACTCCCGCTCGATCCGGCTGCGGCCGGCGATGGTGGGCGTGCTGACCAGGAAGGCCTTGCGCCGCCAGCCAAAGGTTCGCGCCCGCGCCTCGGCCAGGGCAATGGGGTCACCCTCGCCGGCGACGTCGCCGGGATAGGCATCCACCTCGTCCAGGAACAGGAACCGCGCCGTCATCGAGCGCAGGCCCACCGCGCTGTTCGCCCCGGTCAGCACGAGGATGCCGCCGGGGAATTCCTTCGACAGCATGGTGTTGCCGCTGTCGCGGGCCCGGGCCGGCGCAACCCGCTCCCGCAGCGCCGGCGTTTCCTCCAGCAGCGGGTCGATGCGCTGGCGGGAAAAACGCTTGGCCAGCTCCACGGTCGGCTGCACCGCCAGCGCGGGCGCCGGCACGTGGTGCATGATGTAGCCGAGCCAGTTGTTGCCGCTTTCGGTCGCTCCGACCTGCGCACCCTTCATGAACACGACGCGCCGGGCGGGATGCACCGCCGAGAGCGCGTCCATCACGTCCTTGAGGTAGGGCGTGCGGCTGGTGCGCCAGGGGCCCGGCTCGGCCGACGCCCGGCTGCCAAGCATGCGATGCCGCTCGGCCCATTCCGAGACGGTGAGCTGCGGCGGCGGGCGCAGCATCGCGCCGACACGCCGGCGCACATGCTCACGGCTGCGGAGGCCGATCCCCTCCGAGGCCTGCGGGATCGAAGCGATCGGCCGCCTCCGTCAGCAGGTCGTTGATGTGGCTCTGCAGGATGGTCTGCAGCAGATGCGGGTCGACGCTGATCTCAGCGGCGATCAGGCCGGAGACCCGGGCCGGCCAGTTCAGCAGCGCGTCGCGCATGGTGCTGCCGATCTCGTCGAGCGCGGCATTGGCCTCGGTGACATCGACCAGGCGGCGCTTGGTCTCGTCCAGCGAGAGGCGCTGCGCCTCCACCTTCAGGGCGAGCTGCGCGACCTTCAGCCGGGCGAACGGCGTGCCGTCTGCGCCAGCACCGCTGGCCAGGGGCGAGCGGGCGGGATCGGCGGTTTCGGTCAGGCGGCGGCGGGTCTTGTCGATATCCCACTGGCCGTCCGGTTCACGGGCGATGCGGCCCGCGCGTTCGGCTTTGTGGATGGCGGTGTCACTGACGCCGAGGCGTCGCGCGGCCTCGCGCGTGGAGGCGGTCAGTTCCGGCATGGCGGCGACCTCCCGCCGCACGTGATGGTCAGCACGAGCAAGGGCCCGCTACCTGCCGGCGGCGGGCCCTCGACGTGTCCGGCTCCGTGGTCAGGCCGGCAGGTGGTAAATGGTGAAGGAGCCCTTCGCCCCCGTCTTGTTGGGGCCGACCATCCGCTCGCGCGACATCACCTCAACCGCGTGGCCCTTCTTCTTCAGCCCGGCGAAGAAGCCGCGGACCGTGTGCTGTGCCCAGCCGGTGGCCTCGGCGATCTGCGCGACCGTCGCACCCTCGGGCCGGCGCAGCATGGCCAGCACCTGCTCCTGCTTCGTGCCCTCCCGCGGCTTGCGTGGCGCTCCGGCGTCGCGCGGGGCGCGGGCCGGCTTGCCAGCCAGCAGGGTGCGCAGCGCCTCCATCGGGGCATTGAGCGCGGCGATCATGTCCGTGGCGCGGTTGGCCTCGTCATCCCAAGCGGCGAGCACCGCCGCGGCAGCGTCGCGCAGGCTGGTGCGCGGCGTGGCGCTGCGCACCGCCAGGGCCTGGTCGAGCATGGCGATCTCCTCCGTCAGGGGCACGGGCTGGGCGGCTTCGGCGACCTTGGCGTCCGGTGTCGCGGGCTCCGCGGCGGGCGCCACCGTGGGCGCCGTGTGGGGCACGCTGCCCTCGATGCCCGAGCAGTCGGGCTCGCCGGCCCCCGCGTCGCCCTCGTTCGGGTCGATGCCGATGGCGCGCAGCCCCTCGTCGGTGATGCGCGCCACGATCCAGGTGCCGTCCTCATCCTGGCGCCAGCCGAGCCCGACATGCTCCCGCGGCGCGTTGATCTCGGTGAGCAGGTTGTTCTTGATCAGGCTGCGGAATACCGCGTTGCGGGCCGCGGCCGGCAGGGTCTTCGGCGCGCGGGCGAGGCCCATCTCGTGCTGCGCGGCGGCGCTCAGGATCACGCGCTGGGTGTCGGAAAGCTGGGTCATCGTGGTGGTCTCCGGTTCCGGGTGCCGGTCATCGGCCCCTACTGCCGGGAGCCCCGCCGGCGTCACCGGTCGGGGCGGTGCGGGAGAGGCCCGCGTCAGGCTGCGTATTCGCCGCGGCGGAAGTGCTGGTCCGCGATGTCCTTCAGCTTCGCGGTGGCATCCGAAAGCCAAGCCGCTTCGCCCCAAAGCACCGTCTCGGGGTCCGCGTCGAAATGGTCCGCGCTGGCCTGGGTGAGTTCCGCGAGGAGGGCGTCGAGTTCGGCCTTCTTCGCGAGGAAGGCGGCCAGGCTGTTTTCCTGGTTGCGGGCGGCGCGGGCTTCGCGGTCGGTCATGCTGGTCTCCATCGCGGTGCAGGGCGGGGTGCTCTGCCTGTGACGGACCATTCGCGCTGTGGCGCGCGTGAGCCAAGCAAGATGCAGCGGTACGGAATTGCTATGATTCGGCGGTCTGGATCACATCATGATCGACGACGCCGCGTGCTGCGGCGACATCGGCGAAGATGCGATCATCACCCTCCAGCACGGCGGCCTCGCCCGCCGCCTCCTGCCAGCGCCGCACGATCACATCGGCATAGGCGGGATCGATCTCCAGCAGCACGGCGCGACGGCCCGCGCGTTCTGCCGCGATCATGGTGGTGCCAGACCCGCCGAAGCAGTCGAGCACCGTGTCGCGCGGCTTGCTGCTGTTGCGGATGGCGCGCTCGACCAGCGCCACCGGCTTCATGGTGGGGTGCAGGTCGTTGCGCGCCGGCTTGTCGAAGTGCCAGACATTCCCCTGGTCGCGCGCACCGCACCAGTAGTGCTGGCTGCCCGCCTTCCAGCCGTACAGCATCGCTTCGAACTGCTGGTGATAGTCGGCGCGACCGAGGGCGAAGGTGTTCTTCGCCCAGATGATGGTGCTGGACCATTTGCCGCCCGCCTCTTGCCAGACGCGATGCAGCGTCGGCCATTCGGAGGAGGACATGCAGACGTAGCAGGCGCCCTTCGTCACCGAGAGCAGGTTGGCCAAGGCCGGGCGGAGGAACTCGGGAAAGCCGCCGCCGAGCGCGTCATTGGCGATCGTCATCTTCGCCGCCGTGCCGCCTTCATATGCCACATTATAGGGTGGATCGACGAAGCCCATGTCGGCTAGGTGGCCAGCGCCGAGCGCGCGCTGCACGTCGACCAGCTTCGTCGCATCGCCGCAAAGCAGCCTGTGTTCCCCACAACGCCAGAGATCCCCGGTGCGTGACACTGGCACCACGGGTGGCGGCGGGGCGTCATCGGCGTCGCCGTCGAGGTCGGCATCGGCAGCCGCCAGCAGCCGGTCGAGCTCCATGCCGGAGAAGCCGAGCACGTCCAGATCGACCACCGCCTCGTCGCGGATGCGGGCGATCTCGGCGGCGAGCAGCGCCTCGTCCCAGCCCGAGTTGAGCGCGATCTGATTATCCGCGAGTCGCAGCGCTCGCGCCTGTGCGGGCGAGAGATGGCCGAGCCGCAGGACCGGCACGGAGGCGAGCCCGAGCTGCTTCGCCGCCATGACGCGGCCGTGGCCGGCGATCAGTACGCCCTCGGCGTCGACCAGGACCGGATTCACGAAGCCGAACTCAGCGATGGACGCCGCGATCTGCGCGACCTGCGACGGCGAGTGGGTGCGGGCGTTCTCGGCGTAGGGGACCAGCGCTGCCAGCGGCAGAGCGGAGATCACGAGGTCAGGCTGCATTCGCGGTGACCTCCATTCGCGCCGCGGCCACGGCGTCATAGTCGCGCCCATCGTCGGCCAGCGTCACTGGCAGGTCCGGATGCAGCATCCGCCAGCGCGCGATCGCCAGATCGACATAGGCCGGCGCCAGCTCGATCGCGCGAACGCGGCGAGCGGTGCGCTGGCCAGCGATGATGGTGGTGCCGGAACCGCCGAAGGGCTCGAACACCACGTCGCTCTCGTCCGTGTAGGTGCGCATCAGGAACTCCGGCAGCACCACTGGGAACACTGCGGGGTGCTCGGTCTCGATGCCGCGGCCCTTGTGGCGGGTCAGGCGCAGCACGTTGTCCGGAATCCGGAAGTCCTGCACCGGCAGCCCGGCGTGCTGGTATTCCGAGATGGTGCCATCCGCGGCGCGCAGCCCGCTGCCCTTGTTCGGCGTGCCGGCCCATTTGCAGGGCACGATCTTGTTCGCCTGCCGGGCCTGGCGGTTGAAGTGGAACACCAGCTCGAAGGCCGGCGCGAGGCGACCGTTCCAGTCCCCCGGCAGGCCAGGCCCCTGGTCCCAGGTGTAGAGCCCGAAGCGCCGCCAGCCGCGGGCGCGCATCCAGTCGAGCCAGCCGGACCAATACGGGATCCATTCGCTGTCGCGGTGGATCAGGCCCAGGTTCACCAGCACCTGGCCGTCCGGCCGCATGGCCGCATCGAGATGCTGGAACACGCCCTGCATCAGGGCGTCCCAATCGGTGCCGCCGCCAGTGGTGTAGTCCCGCTGGTTCCCATAGGGCGGGCTGGTAAACAGCAGCGTGGCGCGCTCGGCGCCCATGATGCGCGCGACCGTAGAGGGATTGGTGCTGTCCCCGCATGCGAGGCGGTGCTCGCCCAGCCGCCAGATGTCGCCCACGCGAGTGACGGCCTGGCGCGGCGGCTCCGGATCGGCATCGGCGGGATCCTCCGCCGGCTCCTCCGCATCCGCCGCGCCCGCTGCACCGCCCCCCTCGGCCTGATCCGCGGACAGAGCCTCGGGCGCGTCGCCGTTGGACACGGCATCTCCAGCCGCCTCGAGGATGTCCGCGAGCTCATCCGCTGAGAAGCCGAGTGCCGCGAGGTCGATGTCCTGCGCCGACTGCACCGCGGCGAGCGCATCGCGCAGCAGCGCCTGGTCCCAGGTCGCGTTCTCCGCGATGCGGTTGTCGGCGAGGCGCAGTGCCTCCTTCTGCACCGCGGACAGGTGCCGCAGCACGATCACCGGCACCTTGGCCATGCCGAGTGCCGTCGCGGCCTCAAGCCGGCCATGGCCGGCGATGAGCACGCCTTCCTCATCCACCAGCAGCGGATTGGTGAACCCGAAGGCCAGCATGCTGGCCTTGATCTGCTCCAGCTGCTCGGCGCTGTGCATGCGGGCGTTGCCGGCATGCGGGCGCAGTTCCGCCACCGGACGCAGCAGGATCTTGGCCGCCATCCAGGGGAGCGTCATGGGACCATCCGGTTTGCAGGTGGTTTGCAGGGCCGCGGCGCGGCGTCAGTTTGCAGCTAACGATTTGAAGCCACAGGCGAAGGCTGCAAACCGCAACCCATATTTTCGGCCTGGCGCTAGCGATGTTGCGCGCTTCCGCCCCCCGCATACAGCGGGGCCAGGAAGGACCCTGCGGCTCGAAAGCGACTATGGCTGATCAGCGGACGAGTGGCTCGGGAGCCACCAGCCGCAGCCGCAATTCAACGACTGTCGAGAGATTACCCGATATGAGTTTCGGGCATCAACGCGACATTCTTTCGCTCTTGTTCCTTTCTCTTCGTTTCCGCGGCACCATTGTCCGAAGAAGGCAGGAGCGATCGCGTGGGCGACGGTGTTGTTCTGGATCCAGGCTGGTGGTGTTGGCTTGAAGCGCCGGTTTTGTTGCCGGGTTGGGGCGCCAGCCCCGTCTTTGTGACGCGTGTAGAACCACAGAAAACGGGCAAGGGGATGCTACGCCTGAGCTTCATTCAGGCCATCCACCGGGTTACTGCGCGCGAACGCGAGGTGATGCTGCGGGTCCTGTTCCGGGGAGACCGACACCTCGTCGGCACGCTGAAGGACGACGACGGTGCAATCCGCACAGCCATCCTGGCTGCGCCCGATTACGGCTGGCTGGAGACCTACTGCCCACTCCTGCTTCGGCGACGCCCACCCTCTGGCCCGACCTTCATTTTCGTGGGCCAGCCGCCGCCTCCTGGCCCGACCGCTGCGGAGCACCTTGACGCTACCTTCGGCCGGACGCCGGCTCAGATCCTTCGCGGTGCAAACGCGGAAAGCTTCGGGCGGGATCATCCACCGATGCCTGCGCGGTCCAGCCTCTTCAGCCTTGACCAGACATACGGTCCCTTCGACTCCTGGATGATTGCACGGGGCTTTGTCCCGACGGTGATGGAGGAGAAGTGGTTCATCTACACGGAGAGCGGCCGGCTCCTGTTCCGGCGCAGCTGGACCGGCATGCTTATCTACGACGTCGAAGCGATCTGGCGCGACGACCAGCTCTATCTCGGGCAGGTGCGGGTGAACCGAGATCCCGACCAGTACGGCGAGACCGATGACGAATACGACCGGCGGCTACTGACCTATCTCATCGTAGTCGTGCTGCTGGGCGAACATGCCCCCTTCCCAACGAAGGAAGAGCCGACGTCAGAGCAAGCCGCCTTGCAGGCTTGGTCGCTGGCTGGCAAGGCGTCGCTGTAGGGACACCGTACCGGCATGGTCGACCTGAAATTGCACGGCGTCGCCGAGCTCCTGCTACTGCACGCAAGCGTTCTGGACGAACTCCGGGCGCGCGGTGTCGTCCGGAGCTCAAATGGGCCAGCCGGCGACTACGCCGAGCTCCTCTTCAGCCGCGCCTTTGGTTGGAATCTCGTGAACAACTCCTCCGCCGGCTTCGACGCGACGGATGCAGAAGGCACGCGGTACCAGATCAAATGCCGCCGCCTCACAGCTCACAACGGCTCTCGGCAGTTGTCAGCGATTCGGCGGCTAACCTCACGCCCGTTCGACGTTCTCGCAGCTGTCCTGCTCGACGAGCAGTTTCGCGTGACGCGGGGCGCGCTCATCCCCGTTGATGTCGTTACGAAGGAGGCGAGGTTCACCGAACACACGAACAGCTCCCGCTTCATGCTCCGAGACACGGTGTGGCGCCTCGACGGGGTGCAGGACGTGACGGCCAAGCTGAAGGCCGCTGAGGGCGAGATGTAGGTCGTCCACGTTGGGTCACGCGGCGCGCCCCCGCGACACCAAGCCGTAGTGCGCCGCCAGCACGCTGAGGGCCGCGACCAGCATCCCCTGCGCCTGCGTCGCCGGCACCGTCCGGCCACCCCAGCCCTGCCGCATCGCCCATTCGCGGACCGAGCACTCCAGGCCTACGACGTGCCAGACGCAGCTCCCGGCGGCGCTATCCGAGCCGCCGAGCACCTCCATGGCGGATGCCACCCTGTCCCTGGCCGCGATCTGCTGTTCCGTGATGCAGTCGCCTCCGCCACCCACGATCCGAATCAGCGGCATGGCGCGCAGACCGTCCAGCATCGCGGACCGGAACTGACGCCGGAAGATCCCGCCCGCCTCGAACATTTCGGCGGTGATGGTCCCGTTGGCTTGCATGGCGCCCAGCGTGTCCACGGCACGACGATGGGCGACCGGCACGCCCGTCTCCGGATCCGCGGAGCGAACGGCCTCAGTGAAGCCGCCATGCTGGAGCCGCCACTTCGAGGGGCCAATCGATTCCTTCTGCTTCGAGGTCTTCGCCTTCCGCTTACCGGCCATGATTCTTCTCCTGCTGCCGTGGGCCCCAGCGGCGCACGGCTTCGTTCTGGATTGCCTGGCGCAGCCAGGGATCGGTGATGTCCTCGAGGTGCAGCGAGACGACGCCCTGCTGCTGCCACACGCGGCGGCGCAGCATCTCCATCTCGGGCGTGGTGGTGGCGCTGCAGGTGCCGCGGTCGAGGCAGCAGCGCGGCAGGCGGGGCGAGCCAGGGAGTGCCATCTACACAATCCCCCCGATGGTCACAGAACTCCCGGCTATCCTATTGATATA
This sequence comes from Falsiroseomonas tokyonensis, assembly GCF_019024325.1. Lineage (GTDB taxonomy): Bacteria > Pseudomonadota > Alphaproteobacteria > Acetobacterales > Acetobacteraceae > Falsiroseomonas > Falsiroseomonas tokyonensis. Next base: position 214,545 of record NZ_JAFNJS010000008.1, on the reverse strand, counting down.
TATATTTTTGTTATTTTTGTTATTATGTACTGCGATGTGTTGTCCTGCTCCCACGCGCATGTGGGGCGAGGTCTCCCCTTCGTGCCCGCGCACGAAATAACAAAATCCACAAAAGCCTAATTTCAGTGGCTTAGCGGGGGTGGCCGGGATTTTGTTATTCATCGCCCGCGGCCTCCTCGGCTGGCGTATCGCCTGGCGGCGGCACGAGGAGGTAGCGGGAGCCAGCCGGGCGGCCGGGACCGCCGGACGCGGGCGCAGCGGTTTCGATGACCGCGCCGTTTGTCACCAGCGCTTCGATTACCTCGCCGAACTCCCGCGCGGTCAGCTTCAGCCCCTTGTGGAACATGTCGCGGCGACTGCACGGGCCATGCTTACCGATGATGTTGATGGCCTTGTTCAGGCGCTTCTCGAACTCGCTATCTGCCAGGAAGCGCTGCGCGTCGCGGAGCACCGTCCTGGTGCAGTGCTCGGCCAGCGCCCAGCCCCAGGCCACATCTGCCTCGGTGACCTGCGGATGCGCCGGATCGCGGCTGATCGCGCAGATCAGCGCCAACTTGCTGGCGTTCTCGCCCAGGCGGTTGACGATGGCGGCCTGCGGCGTGCCGGCCACCTTCTTTGCCCAGACGTCTTCCTCGGCCAGCTTGCGGTCGTGCATCGCCTCTGCCGCTGGCGTCATGGGGACGGTGTGGGGCGTCGCCTCCTCGGTGGCCGACATCGGCACGACATGCACATCCGGCAGGTTTCCTGGCGGAGGGGCGTCGCCTGCCCCGCGGGTGATCGCCTTCAGGGCATCGAGCAACGCGGGCGGCGGGGCGATGATGCCCGCCTTGCGGTTTCGCTCCGGCCGATCGGTGTCGGTGACGAAGACCAGGAAGCGCGCGAGGGATCCGTCCATCATCGCGCCGCCCTCCAGCGCTTTCCAGAACGTCGAGGGCGTGGTGGTCCCGAAGAAGCAGACGCAGGGCTGGTGGATGTCGACGCGCGGCGCGTCCTTCTTGTTGGCGTATTCGGTGCCGCGGTAGATGCCCTTCGCCCGGCTGTAGAGCTTCATCAGCTCGGACCAGATTTCGGCTTTGTGCGCCGGCGCCCTGCCGCCCGTGACGGTGGCGAGGAACAGGCCGAATTCGTCGATCTGGAACAGTCGGGCAGGATGCTGCTCCAATGCGGACAGCATGCCGCGGCCGGAGGCCAGGTTCTCGCCGCCGAGGTAGCGGTCCAGCTTCGCCAGGTCGAAGCAGCGCCGGATCACCTCCGGCGCGTGATCCTTGCCGCCGCCGCTTTCCGCCACGGCGGCGATGTAGATGTTGGTCCGGAGATCGGTGCGGGTACGGTACTGGCGCCCGGCCAGCGCGCCGATGGCGCAGATGGCGGCGCCGAGGGCGAGGAAGGGCTGCGGCCGCAGCGCGGATCCAACGCATTCATCCACCAACATCTGCAACACGCCGCCGGGCTGCAGGATGGTGTCCGGTACGGGGAGTGGCGCCGCCTGCTGCTTCGCCCGGCTGGCGTCGAGTTTCGCCAGCAGCGCCGCGGCAGGATGGATGTCCGCGGCTGTGGCCGGCGGCGTCGCATCTGCCCTGGCCAGCATCGCTGCGGCGGGATGCGGCTGCACGGCGCGCTCCGCGGCCGCGGCGTTCAGGGTGATCTCGGGCGGCGGCACCCAGCCGCGATCGATGGCCCAGCCGTAGATGCTGCCGGCGCCGATGCTGTGCGGCCGCAGCTTGGCCCAGCGCCGCTCCGCGGTGTCCGATTTGCCCGATTTGCCCGATTTGCCGCTCGACTTCGACCAGTCGAGCCAGACCTCGCGTCCCTGCTCGCCGAGCGCCGCCTTGATGGCGTTGCCCATGGTAATCCAGGAGGCGCCGTCCAGATCCTCGTTTGGGAGATAGGCGAGCGCCGCCTTCACCGCCTCCAGGGTGCCGCGCGGATCGGACGGGCCGCGCCACGCATCACTGTCGGACGGAAGATGGAGAGAGCGTGGACGCAGCTCAGGTGGAATCAGCGCGTGGGCGCGATCGAGCCAAGCCATGGCCGCCGCTTCGTCCAGCACCGGCAATTGTGCGAGCGGCGTGTCGAGCAGCGTGTCCTCGGGCCAAACGTATGGCTGCCCGGTATCGGGGTGCACAGCATGCGCGACGAATTGCTGGCCGCGCGCCAGGACCTCGAGCGGCAGGCGCTTCCGGCCGGCGAAGGGCGTGGCGGCGCGATAGACCAGCAGCCGCTTTGGGGCGCGGCCGATGCGCAGGCAGGGCGTGTCGCCCAGCATGGAGGTGGCGAGTTCCGCGATCTGGATGGCCAGCGCGCCATCCAGGATGTCGATGTCGAGGCCCACCACGGCACTGGTGGCGATGCCCACGCCGCAGCCCGGCCAGCGGCGCCAGATGTCCACCTCGAAGGATTTCGTCGGGCGGTCGCAATGCCGGGTCCAATCGGGATACGGCGACCATTCCCCGCCCGTGAACCGCCCCGGCACCTTCGTGCCCGGCATGATGGGGATGACCGAGTAGCCATGGTCGACCAGGCGCTCGCCGTAGTCGGCCATGAACGAGGGAGCATCCGTCATTCGCTGCCGCGCTCCTGTGCGGCAATCGCTGCGTCGCAGGCGCGCTCCAGGCGCAGGATCTCGGGATAGAGGGCGGCAATCTGCTCGGCTGCGCGCTGGAGCGCGCGGCGTGCAGCTTCAAGCTCCGTATGGATGTTGCGAACCGGGCCGATGATGTCGGTGTCGAGCTTGGCGAAGTACTGCGCAGGCTTGGCCCATGGCCCCCGCGAGCCGTGTGGGGCGCGCTGCGTTGGATTTGCCCGCGTCTTGAGGCCCGCGCGTGCCTTTTCCACATCCCAGCGGCCATTCGGTTCGCGCGCGATGCGGCCGGATCGCTCTGCCTTCTGCAGGGATGTGTGGGAACAGCCGAGGCGTCGAGCAAGCTCGCGCGTCGAGGCGATGCCGCTTCCACCGACAGGGCGGGGGGCATCATCGGCAGCGCCGGTCTGATCTGGCGCGACATCAGATTTGGCGCGGCGCTCGCGCGCAGGCTTTCCTGATAGACCTCGCTGGACGCTCTCCACGTCCCAGCTGCCGTCCTCTTCCCGCGCGATTCGCCCAGCACGTTCGGCGTTCTGGATCGCGGTGTGCGAGACGCCGAGCCGGCGCGCGACCTCCCGGGCCGAGGTGACGCCACTCATGGGCGGCCACCCGCAGCGAGCGGCGGCGCCGGATGGCGACCGTGATCTAGCCGGCGCGCGAGCTCGTCCTGGTAGGCGGTGATGATCACCTCCAGCAGCGTCACCCATTCCGCCTCGGTCAGCACCGCGAGATCGGTCTTGCCGATGCTCTCCAGGTACTCGCCCGCCATGGGGCTGGCCGCCGCGATCGCGGCAATCTCGTGCTCGTCGGGATCAACCACGCCCCACCTCCGGCAGAGTGCGTTCATGCAGCGCATGGAACAGGCCGGCAGCGGCTCGCTGATCCGCACGCGCGGATCGAACCAGCCGAAGCCGCGGGCGGTGCGGAGGCGACATGCTGCGCATCTCACACGAACCTCGCGGCGGCGATCTCGGTGTATTGGCCCGCGGGCCGCACCTGGATCGCGATCGGGCGACGCAGGTGGTCGAGCTGTTCGAGCGCCTCATCCACCGTTGCCGGGGGCGGAAGATTGCCAGCACGCCGCCGCCACCAGCCCGCCGCCTTGCCGCGCGGAAAGCCGGTGTGCTCGAAGCAGACCCACTCGCTGTGCCGCGCGAGGCCGCATTCATAGGTGACGCGCAGCGAGGCGGGCTTCCCGGGCTTGTCGTGCCGGGCATAGGTGATGCCGGTGACGTCGCACCAGGCTGCCTGGATCTGCGTCGACAGCAGCGCGTTCGAGGCCGCCTGCGGCGCCACCTTCACGACCGGTGGCGGGAACTCATGATCGCACTCGATGCAGTGCCGCGCGCTGGCGTGGTTGATGGTCTGGCATTCGGGGCAGACCTTGATCGGCGCCTCGCCATCGCCGGCGGGTTCCTTCTTTCGACCATCCACGGTGTCGATCGGGCCGTGTCGCGCCGTGTTGCCGGCGAAGTCCAAGACCAAGCAGTCATCCTTGCCCTCGGCGAGGCGCGTGCCGCGGCCGACCATCTGCACATAGAGACCGACGCTCTTGGTGGGGCGCAGGAGTGCAATGAGGTCGGTGCCCGGCGCGTCGAAGCCGGTGGTCAGGACATTGGCGTTGGTGACGCACCGCAGCCGCCCCGCCTTGAAGGCCGCCAGGATGCCGTCGCGCTCCGGCCCCGGCGTGTCGCCGGTGACCGTCTCAGCGGAGATGCCGTGCTCCCGGATGGCGTCACGGACATGGCGCGCATGAGCGACGCCGGAGCAGAACACTAGCCACGAGCCGCGACCCTCGCCGTGCTGCACGATCTCGGCCACCGCGGCGCGGGTAACCTCGTCGCGGTCGACCGCCGCCTCGAGGTCCTTGGCGATGAATTCGCCACCGCGGGTGCCTACACCACCGACGTCAAGCTGCGTCGAGGTCTGCTTCGGGACAACGGGGCAGAGATAGCCCTGCTGGATCATCTCCAGCACCGGCACCTGGAAGGCGATGTCGGTGAAGAGCCGGTCCTTGCCCTCGTGCAGCATGCCGCTGTCCAGGCGATAGGGCGTGGCCGTGAAGCCGACCACCTTCAGCAGCCCGGCGTTGATCTCGTTCAGTTGCGTCAGGAAGGTGCGGTACATGCCGCTGTCGCCGCGGCCGAGCAGGTGCGCCTCGTCGATCAGCACCAGGTCGCAGCGCTGCACCTGCCGCGCATGGCGGTGGATGGACTGGATGCCGGCGAACAGGATCTGCGCATGGATGTCGCGGCGAGACAGCCCGGCCGAGTAGATGCCGGCCGGCGCCTCCGGCCAGGCACGCAGCATGGCCATGAAGTTCTGCTGGATCAGCTCCTTCACGTGAGTGAGGATCAGCACGCGAGTGTCGCCATAGGCGGCGATCGCCTCGCGCGTGAAGCCGGCGATGCAGAGGCTCTTGCCGGTGCCGGTCGGCATCACGACCAGCGGGTTGCCGCTGCTGGCAGAAAAATAGTCGTAGAGCGCCTCGATTGCAGCGCGCTGATACGGGCGGAGGGAGAGGGTCATGCGGATGCCTCCTCCCCGGGGCGGTTCCGCCCGCCATATTCGCCGCGGACCTTCCACTCGCCGCACCAGTCGCTCTCGCTGAAGGTGCGCGGCCAGGCCGTGAGCAAGCCCTGCTCGCCGCCCATGTCCTGACCGTCGCTGCAGATGCTGGTGGAGGGGATGGCCGAGGGTGCGCGCCGCCGGCACAGGCCTTCGTCCTGATAGCCATCATCCGACCGGCTGGTGGCGAGCTGCCAGAAGACGCAGGTGCCGCAGACGGCCTTGCGCTCGATGGCGTGGAGGACCGGGGTCATGCCGTCACCCCCATCGCCACGGCGTCCACCTTGCTGAGCCAACGGCCGCCCACCTCGCACCCAGTGCAGATCAGCTCGGCGATATGCGGCCCCTTGCCGGGCCCGACGCGATAGATCGTGCTGCCGCAGATCCGGCACGGCAGATGGGAGACGATGTCGGGCGGCGTCGCGGCTGGCACGCCGTCACGCCATGCGGTGCCGTCCGCGAGCCGATACGTGACCCAGTCCTCGCCGGCGTCGACCTGCTCGGCGGCCACGAAGTCGGGCAGATAGAGATGTGCGGCGCAGCCGGCCTCCTGGTCGCGCCGGTCCAGAGGGGCGCTGTGCCGGGCGCAGTGCCAGTCGCCGCCGTGGACCGACGAGGCATGCAGGCAGGACCGGCAATGCCGCTCCGGTGCCGCGCCGGCATGGCAGACGGCGTGGTGGTCGCAGAAGCGGCACTGCCACCAGGCGGGATCCTGGCTGATGCGGGCCGGGGGGCGGGCCGCGCCGATGATGCGCTCGGCCTTGGCCAGGATCCGCAGCCCGGCCTCGGCATCGTGGCGAATACGCTCCTGATAGAGCTCGTCCGTATCCTTGCAGACCGCCAGATAGAAGGCCCGATCGAGGCCGGCGAGCTGCATATATGCCTGCATCTGCGCCCAGTGCAGCGGCTTGGAGGCGGCGACGCCCTCGGCCTTCAGCTTGGCGAAGGACTTGGCGCTGTGCGTCTTGAACTCGCAGACGTGCCAGGTCGCCGGCGCCTCGGGTAGGCCGATCGCCACGGCGTCCATGCTGCCGCCGAAGTGGCCGGAGGCGTCGCGCAGGTTCCACTGCCGCCCCGTTGCGGGATCCAGGTCCAGGACGGTGACGCCGATGCGGCGCAGGTCGGCGACGAAGCGGGCCTCGGCCAGATTGCCGGTGTCGAACAGCCGCAGCAGCCGGCCGGTGTGGCGCGCACGCGTGGCCCAGCGGAACGAATACCAGATGGCGCGCTCGCATTCGGTGCCGATCAGCGAGGCGCCGAGATGCGCGCGATAGCCGCTATCCGCTGCCGCCTCATAGGCCGCGTAGATGGCGGTGACGGTGGGACATGCGGGCGGAGGAAGGGCGGCCATGACCTGATCCTGGTTCGAGAAAGGGAGGCCGGCAGGCAGGCGGCCTGCCGGCAGATGATCAGGCATTGCGGCGCCAGGGCGGGGTCGCTGCCGCGCCGGTGCGGGCGGCCGGCGGAGGTGCCGCGGCGGCCGGACGGGGCCCCGGGGTGGCAGGGCGCGGGGCGGTGCCGGCAGCAGCGCCGGCGTTGGCGGCCGAGTACCCGGCGACCTTATTCCGCGCCTCGCGGTGCACGCCGTATTTGTCGGGACCGGCCGGCTCGACCTTCAGCGTCACGATCAGCGCCTTGAAGTGCAGCTGCTCACTGTCGCTGACATGCACCTGGCCGACCGCGTGGCAGATGGCAGACAGAGTGCGCTGCGCGATCTCCACCGTCTGTTCGTTGCGGTTAACCAGGTTCAGCTGGTCGAAGATCTTCCGGCGCGCGGAGGGGCCTTCCAGCACCTCGAACACCAGCTTGAGCAGCTGCCCATCGCCGGCCTTCGTCGGCAGCATCTCGCTCTCGATCAGATGCGCGAGGTATTTGCCGGGCGGCAGCACCTCGAGCGGGACGGCGGGGGCGACTTCCGTCGCGTCAAAGGTTCCATTGAGGGATGCCATGGGTCAGCTCCGGGCTTCGGTGGTGGAGGCGGGGGCGGCGCTGGGCGGCGTCGCGTAGAAGGGGATGCCGGCGGCGAGCTCGGGCCAGGACAGCGGCAGCGTCTCGGCCAGCCCGAAGCGGTTCTTCGCAAGAAATGCCGGGCGTTCAGCGGTGTGCAGCAGGCGATCGCCGCCGCTCACGCCGCGGACCACCTTCTTGTTGAAGCCGACGTCGGACTTCAGCGTGCTGACGCGATAGTTCGCGAAGAGCACGGCATCGACATGCTCCTGCACCAGCGCGGAGGCGCTGCGATGGAGCTTCGGCTGGTACCGGTCGTAGGGTTCGGTCTCTGGGCTGTCGAAGCGCTTGATCTCGGCGTGGGCGATCAGGATCACGCCCATGCCGCGTTCGTCGCGCAGCGCATTCACGCCATCGAGGAAGCTGCGCCAGGTATCCAGCGCGGCGAGATAGCCCTTGCCGTAGCCGAACGACTCGATGTCCGGCTGGTTGTGCGTCTGCGCCGTGTGTTGCCAAACCAGCGGCTCCAGCCAGTCGAGGCTGTCCACCACCAGGGTCTCGAAGTCGTGCGCCTCGGTGTAGAGGCTGCCGAGCGCCTCCATCACCGCGTCGAAGCTGCGCAGCACGCCGAAGGTGGCTGCGCTGATCGTGCCGAGCCCGTCCTCGGTCTGCACGACCACCGGCCGCGGCGCGGAGGTTGCGAACAGCGTCTTGCCGACGCCAGCCACGCCATAGGTGAGCAGTCGCGGCGGGCGGGCGTCACCACCACGCCGCAGGGATGCGAGGGAGATCGCCATCAGTGCGCCTCCTGCTTCGCGGCGCGCGGCTTGGCCTTGATGACGTCGACCTTGATGTCGCCGCCAGCGCGCGCCACGACTTCGGTGAAGCTGTCGAGCGTCGGCTCGAAGGCGGCGACGTCCTTCGCGCGGGCGACGGCATCACCCTGCAGCGGGATGACGACCTGGATGCGGAGTTCGTGCGCCATCACGCGGCGTCCTTCTGTTCGAGGGTGTAGGAGGGGCGGCCGGTGGCGACGGTGCGTGCCGGCTCGAAGACCGCACGGATGCGCGGTGGCCACGCCGTGAAGCGGCTCTCCGGCACGCGGATCTCGGTGGTGACGTAGTCCGCGGGGTCCTCGCCCCACGCGACGATAGTGGCCACCGCCGCGGCCAGCTTCGGCTGGTCCCACGCCGCTTTCTTCGGGAGATCAGCGACGACCTCGAAGGCCTCATCCGCGATGCGGATGCGGCCGGTATCTTTGCCCTCGGCGCGACGGGCCGCGGCGGCGGGGGCGCCGTAGCGGGCATGCAGCGCGTCGTGCAGCAGGTCGGCGAGGTGCTTGGCGTCGGCCTTCAGCGCCCCGACCTCTTCCAGCAGCAGCGCCAGATGATCGACGGGCAGGCGGGCGGCCTGCGCGGCGTCCATCTCGCGCAGCTGCGCCAGAGTGGTTCGGTTGGTCATGGTGGTCCCGTTCAGCGAGGAGGTGCCCGGCTGGATGGGCGATGCAGGCGGCCGGGCGGGCGCGGGCATCGGCATGGGGGTGGCACTCATGGGATGGTCGCCAGCTCGGCGAGCCAGAGGAGCGCGATGAAGCCGCCGGCGAGCAGCGCGCCGCCGGCCAGGGTGCGGAGCGCTTCGCCGATGGCGTGCACGCGGCGGGCGGTGCGCGGGCTCACGGCGTCGCCCCGGCGATGGCATCGGCCGGCGACAGCGGACCTTCCTCGGCCTGGCGCGCGCGGTGGGCGCGCTCGCGATCGGCATCGGGCTCCGTGCAGCGCACGCTGCGGCGCGCGATCTCGATCCAGACGTGGAGCGGCAGGACCACCATCGGCGTCGCGCGATCTCGCCAGAGGAACAGCGCGTCGTTGCTGCCGAGCCAGCGCTCCAGCGTCTTGAAGCCGTCACCCTCGCCGCGTGCCTTGACCTCGGCCTTCACCGGCTCGGGGCCGCGGACGTAGAGATCGACGTCGGCGCCATTGCCGCGGTACCGGACGGCGCCGGAGAGCGGCACACGCTCGGCGCGCAGGCCGCATTTCGTGTGGATGTCGACGATGGCGCGCTCGCGGCGCAGGCCCTTGTCGCGGGAGGATTTGCCCATGGCCGACCTCACTCCTTCGGCTGGGAGAGGTCGGCGAGGTACGGCATGACGCGGCCAGTGGGCCGCCGGTCGAAGGGCATGCTCACCAGCTGCCCTCCTCGACCCGCATTGCCGCATCTATGGCGAGTTCGGCACCCAGGCCGCCGGCACGACGAGAACGGTCATGCAGCCGTCGCAGCGCATCGAGACGCCGGAAGACCTCGCTGCTCTCGCTGTTCAGTGCCTGGATCGCGAAGGCGATATCGTCGACGGTTGCCTGCCCGATCGGCTTGGTGACCGTGTGGCCGAATTCGCCCGGCTGCCCGGTCGTAATGCTGTCCGGCAGGGCGGCCAACCCGGAAGACTGGCGCAGTTGTTCTAGCCGCGGTTTGGTTGTGGACATTGGAAGCGCAACTCCTCTCGTCGCGCTCGTCGTTCGTCGGTGAAAGTGCTGCCGGGCTCCGACGCGGTGGAGCAGACCGTCCAGGTATTTCCGCCTTGCAGCGGTGTTGCATTCCCTGGAAGACCCGGCAGGAAGGCCGGGGAAGTTCAGGCGGCGGTACTCTCGCGCAGTTGGGCTGCCTCGAATGCCTCCACGTCCTCGATCCGGTATGCGACACGTCCACCGAGCTTCAGGAACGCCGGACCGTGATGCTGCGAGCGCCAACGCTCCAGCGTGCGAACTGACATGCGCCACCGCGCCGCAAGGTCCTGCTGGCTCAGGTGACGGAGGTGGACGCTTTGGGCGTCGCCATGCTGGCGGTGGTGCGTGCTCATGCCAGGCACCTACCGGCGTGACGCGGGAGGTGTCGGGGTGGCCCGATGTATTCCTTCAGCCCGGCCGCCTCGGCCTGCCGGCGGAGCCGGTGCGCATTTTCGTAGATGGAGGAGTGATGCACGCCGGCCTGCACCGTGGCGACGCGGAGGTTCGGTGCCAGCAGGATCTCGCAGCAGCGCTGGAGTGCCGGCGTCAGGCCTGCCACAAAGCGCCGCAAGTCCACCGCTAGGCCATGGTCCAGTTCGCCGGGAGCCATTGGATCGGCCAGCACATCCGCCAGGGTTTGCCCCGCATCGCCTTCGATCGGCTCGTCGATGCCAACCTGCCGACGCTCCGCCCTCAGTCGCGCTGTGGGGCAGGTCAGTGTCGCCACGCGATGGGCGATGACGCGGTCCGCGAAGGTCGCGAAGCTTGCCCTTTCTGGGTCGAAACCCGCGCGGCGCCGCCAAAGATCCAGGAAGAGGTCCTGCTCGATGTCCTCGGCATCCATGCCGGGGACGCCGCCGCGCCGTGCCAGGCGCCGGGCCGTGTTGCGGATATGCTTGCGCGTTCGGGCGTCGAGTGCCGCGTCGCGTGTGAGTTGGTCCATGAGGTTTCGCCGTCGATCGAGGACGGGCGCGCGGCCCGATCGATGGCGACCGGCGAAACTTCGCTGGAGAGGGTGCCGTTACGCGCGCGAGACGGCGGCGGTGATGGCGAAAGCCAGCGGAATCATGGCGTTATTTGAGAAGAAAAAAGTAGCGATGGCGGGCCGGGTGCCGGTGAATATTCACCGGCGGCGTGGCGCGGCCCGCTCGGCCAGCGGCCTCTCGTCGCGGACGACGAAGCTGGCGACGTAGGCCCGCTGCCTCTCGTCCCATAGAATCGGGTCGCCCGGGATGCCGAAGGTGGCCTGGAGGTGTTCGCTCAGGATCTGCTTCTGCTTCTTGACCCGCTCGGCAGGCGCCCCGCCGTCCAGCTTCAGGGTGCCGTGGGCGGCGGCGATGGTGACGAACATCGTCCATGCGGCAATCGGCTTGGCGTTCTTCCTGCTCTTCATGCCGAAATCCGCGGGATCCATCTGCCGCGCGACATTCGGTCCGTTGCAGATCACCGTCTCGCTGGCGGTCAGCCGCAGCGTGATCTGCGCCCAGGTGGTGTTGGGAGGCAGCGCGATACGCGGCCCCAGGGATGCTGCGCCAATGCGCGCCAGCAGGGCCGTGCGAAGATCATGCAGGAGCACCTCAACCGGCTGAACCAGCGCCAGTCCGTCTTTCGGGTGCACATGGGTGATGTCTGCCAGGCTCACCACGAGGTGTCCCTGGCCAGACAGGCGCGCGCTGACCGAGGGTGGCAATGACGAGTTCGTCGGCACGAGCACCACTGCTCGCTCCCTGCCAAGGCCGCCCTGTCTGAAATCATCGTCATGCAGGGGAAGCTCGGGGCCGGGCCGGGCGAACAGGACGGGCGCACCGAGGCCGGCAGCGACTCCATGTTCACCCAGATGGACGACGCGCCCGCGACCGGGCGGGCGGGATGGTGGCAAGATCGAGAAGGCTGCCGTGAGTTCGCTGTAAAGCCGGTGTTCGTCGAGGCTCAGGATGCTGAGATCGCTGGCGGTCAGCTCGACAGGGTCGCAGCGCCCCGTTGATGATCGACAGACGGCGCGGTAGCCGCCCGCAGGCAGTTTGATAACGTTACGCGGGCAGCCATCGCCGCCAAGGGACGGACACTCGATGGCGGTGGCAAGATCGCCGGTCTTGCGCAGATAGCGCGCCGCGAGGGCGAATTCGGTGCCCAGGCGTGCGGTCCAGGCGCGGCGATCGGTGGCCACGCCAGGCAGTTCATCCAGCGACTTCCAGAACTGCCGTAGCGGCTTCGTCATCATCCGTGTCCTGACCCGTCAGAATGAAATCCCGCTCCCGAAGCCAGTGTTCGATGAGTTCGCTGTCATCGTTTCGTTCGAAGCGGGCAATGCCAGGCGGCCGGATTGTCACGGAGCGGTCCTTCTCCTGACCGTCGAAGGTGACCTTGAAGGTTGCACTGACCAGGCGGCCACCGCCCAGCGTTGCAGGGCTGCGCTGGGCCAAGGCGGCGAACACGTCCTCGGCCTTCCTGATCTCGGTCTCGGAATACGGCCCGCCCCAATAGCGCCGGTACTCAATCAGGCGCACGCGGCTGATTCCCTGGATATCATGCACATTCAGGGCGGCACCGCCGTGCGTCACAAGCGGGTCGAGCGTGAACTTTCCGGCAGGCGGGAAGTGCTCCTCGCCCGTGAATAGGAACTTGCCGAGCGTTCGGAGATAGAGATTGCGTTCGCCCTTGGTCGGCGCATGGACGCCAATCTCGCCACTGCGCTCATCGTAGATCAGCACGTCGTGGCGCTGCGGCCGGTAGAACTCAGTGCCTGCCTCGCCATCGTCACGCTGGCTCGCCTCTCGCCGCATGGTTTGCCCATGCCTGATGAGAATCCATGTCATTGGCGCATGGCCGATGACGAACACGCGGCAGCCGCGTCCGCGCTTGTGGGATTCGAACCAATCGTCCAGCTCAGCCTCGATCCGCACGCGAAGCACGGCGTCGACATCAGGAAAGGCGGCGCGAACCGGATGCTGCGGTCCGAAATACTCGAAATTCTGCTGCCGCATGGCGATGGCTTCGGCGTGGCGCGAGCGCACCAGTTCGGGCGCTGCGAGCCAGATATCGATCGCGAGGTCGACCGGCGTCGCCATCGGATCATCGACGATGGGCAGACCCTGACTGCGCGCCGCGGCGAGCAATTCGTCCATGTCCTGCGCACTGGCGGTCTCATGGACATAATAGAGCGCGTCGACCATGTCGCTTGGCGTGGTGCGATCTGGCGTCATGAGGACGTGCGCCAGCTCAGCGTATTCGATCTCGGTATCTGGCGGGTCTGGGAAGCGCAGGCCACGCGTCTCCAGAAAGGCCCTCCACGGCGCCAGAAAGGCGATGAGGCGGTCCGGCGAGATGGCGCGCAGGCGGTCAGGGTCGGAGAACTTCCGTGGATTAAAGGATGCCATGGGCCTCCGGGACAATCAGGGATTGAATGTTACAGACGGGACATCTCAGATAGCGAATGTTCCTTTTTTGTTCAAGCATTCGGTTTGGTCGACCCCGACACCTAATGGCAGCGCTCGGTAGGTGAGGGGAGGAAATTGGGCTGCGACCGACATGCAAACATCGAGGGCAGAAAAAACGCCCATTAATCAGCACCTCCCACCCCATCTTCGCGAGGTCTGCGGCATCCTCGCTGCCGGCCTACTGCGGCTGCGCAGCCGCGCTGCCGAGGAAGCTGCACGCCAAGCTGCTGACCAGGGAGAGCGTGGCCTACACTTCCCAGCCCCCCAGCGCCTGGATGCGAACCGGACCAACCGGAGACCCGCATGACACGCGCCACCAAATCCAAAGCCGGCACCCCGCCGGCGCCGACCATCCCCGCCATCCCGCCGGCCGACCTGCTGGGCCGGTTGGCGGCATTGAAGACCACCGCCACGCCGGACCTGAAGCAGCAATGGCGGGAACTCTTCGCGGCCGAGCCGCCGCCCTACAATCGGCGCTTCCTGGAAAGTCGCCTGGCCTACCGCATCCAGGAGCTGGCCTATGGCGGCCTGAAGCCCGAGACGATCCAGCGCCTCGAGGCGCTGGGCGAGCAGCTGGACGGCGGCAACCCCGTCCTCCGGCGCATCCGCGGCGACGACAAGCCGATCGCCGGCACCCGGCTGATCCGCGAGTACCAGGGCATCGAGCACAGCGTCACGGTGCTGCACGACGGCTATGAGTATCAGGGGCGCCCGTACCAGTCGCTCTCCTCTATCGCCCGCGCCATCACCGGCACCCGCTGGAATGGCTGGCTGTTCTTCGGCCTGAAGAACCGGAGGGGCACGGCATGAAGCGCAAGCCAGCCGCCGAGGCCGCGATGCCGGCAACGGTGCGGAAGATCCGCGCCGCCGTGTACACGCGCAAGTCGAGCGAGGAGGGGCTCGACATGGAGTTCAACTCGCTCGACGCGCAGCGCGAGGCGTGTGAGGCCTACATCACCAGCCAGCGGTCGGAGGGCTGGGTGCTGGTCCGCGACCGCTACGACGATGGCGGCGTGTCCGGCGGAACGCTGGAACGGCCTTCACTGCGGCGCCTGCTGGCCGATGTCGAGCGCGGCCTGATCGACGTGGTGGTGGTCTACAAGATCGACCGACTGTCGCGCGCGCTGATGGATTTCGCCAAGCTGGTGGAGGTGTTCGACGCGAACAGCGTGACCTTCGTCTCCGTCACGCAGTCGTTCAACACGACCACCAGCATGGGTCGCCTCACGCTGAACATCCTACTCAGCTTCGCGCAGTTCGAGCGCGAGGTCATTGGCGAGCGCATCCGCGACAAAGTGGCGGCGTCGCGGGCGCGCGGGATCTGGATGGGCGGCTTCGTGCCGCTCGGCTACGACGCGCGGGATCGCAAGCTGCTGGTGAACGACGCCGAGGCGGCGCTGGTGCGCAGGATCTTCGAGGGCTTCGTCGAAACGGAATCCGGCACGAAGCTGGTGCTGGCGCTTCGGGCCGAGGGCGCCACCACGAAGCGCGGCCGCGCCTTTACCAAGAGCGACGTGTATCGGGTGTTGAGCAACCGCACCTATCTCGGCGAGGCGATGCACAAGGGGAAGTCGCACCCGGGCGAGCACGCCGCCATCGTGCCGCAGGCGATGTGGGACGCGGCGCACGCCCTCCTGACAATCAGCCCGCGGACCCGCGCCAACCGGACGCGCTGCCAGACGCCTTCGCTGCTGCGCGGGCTGATCTTCGGGAGCGACGGACGTGCCATGTCGCCTACCCACGCGCGGGGGCGCCGCGGCCAGCAGTACCGCTACTATGTCAGCCAGTCGGTGCTGAAGGGCAGCGCGGCCGACGGGCCGGCCGTCGCGCGCATTTCCGCCGCGGAGATCGAGGGCGCGGTCATCGCCCAGGTCCGGGGGCTGCTGCGCCAGCCGGAAGTGGTGCTCGGTGCGTGGCGTGCGGCGCGCGTCTCGGCGCCGGACATGACGGAGGACGAGGCGCGGCTGGCGCTGGAGCGGCTGGACCCGCTGTGGGAGGAGCTGTTCCCCGCCGAGCAGGCGCGGATCATCCGCATGCTGGTCGACCGGGTGGACATCGGGGTGGGCGGCGCCGACGTGCGGCTGAAGCTGGAGGGGCTGGCCAGCCTAGCGCGGGACCTGGCAACGCCGGCCGAACCGACGAGGGCGGCAGCGTGACCGGCGCCGCGCAGATGCTGACCGTGAGGGTACCGCTGGCGATCCGGAAGCTGCGGGGCGGGCGGAAGCTGATGGTCGCGCCGAGCAGCCCGGCGAGTCCTGGTGCTTCGGGCGCCGACACCACGTTGGTGAAAGCCGTGGCCCGGGCGTTCCGGTGGCGCCGATTGATCGAGACGGGCCGCTACAGCACGATCGATGACTTGGCGGCCGGGGAAAAGATCAACTCATCCTACGTGTCTCGGCTGCTGCGCCTGACGCTGCTGGCGCCGGATATCGTCGAGGCGATCCTCGATGGGCAACAGCCCAGCGAGATGATGCTGCCTGAACTGATGAAGGGCGTCCCGACAATATGGGAAGTTCAGCGTTGGAGATCTGGCCGATCTGGAGGTCAGTAACGGATCGAGACCAGAGTCACGCTCCAGCCTCGCGATCGTCGGCAATCAAGGCTTGGATCTCTGGAAGCAGCATGATCCTTACGGCGTGCCCTGCCTGCTTCGGTGATGGATTCCGGTCCCAGCCGCTCGCCGCGTAACCACTGAGAGTATGGGCGATGCCGGCCTCCCACTCCTTCAAAAGGCCAAGACGGCGACCTTCGCCCGAGATGCGCAGCCACGTAGGACCATCGAGCCGCTTGCACGCTGCTATGTTTTCAAGGTCAGCCGATGTCACGGAGCCGTCTGCCGTCGTCGTGCTGCCAGTGGCCGTTGCCAAGCCCGTCGACAATTCCGCCGGCAGCGCAGGAGGCATGGGGACCGCAACATGCCTGACGGCATCCCAGCACTCGCGCTTTTTGCACCATTCGGTGACGTTACGGCCCGCGGCTGACTCGGTCACCGCTGCCAGGACAGGCTGGACCCAGGATCCGAGCAGCGACAATAGCTCCGTCGTTAGTCCCTGCCGCTTCCATATCCCGTCGAGATCAAGCCTGCTGCCGGATCGGTCTACGAGCAACGCCATGAGATACGTCGCCACCTGAGTGCGATAGGCTGGCAGCTTGGCGTCGCGCACGATTTTCTCGGCGGCACGGTAGAGGATGGCCTTCGCGATCAACTCTCGATACCAGACCTCATCGGGAAGGAATTCGCCCTTTCGAACCCGCAGATCCTGGGCGAATGAGTCGAAATTCTTTTGGGAGCCGAAGCAGACCGTTTGGGGCTTCAATTCCCAGGTATTCTGATACCGGGCTACGTCGGTCTTCACGAAACGCCGGGACGGCGGCGTCTGTTCAGTGAATCGACGCTGCCTCGCTGGTGTCGAGGCCTTCGCCTTCTCCTCCTGGTACTGCCCTCTGGCGCGTTCATAGAACCAGCGCCCCTGTTCTCCGGGGCACCAAACCCTTCGGGACAACCCCTCAAGCGTCACGTGGAAGGGGTCGTTCGCCGAGAAATCAGCCATCTGCACGACGTTCTGCGTATTGGCGCAGCGGGAGATTTCTCGAACAACCTCCTCCTCGTGGCCGGAATCGATGACTGCGAGCTTCGCCTGCACCATGACCCGCGACACGTCGGCGCGATCCGTCTTCCAGGCCCGATGGATCGAAGCTGTTGTCTGGCCACCGTTCACGATCTGCAGCCCCCGCACCGAGCGAATGGCCGGCCGCCCGTCGGACAGCTTTTCCAGGACGATGCTATCTGCCGTGGCCACGATGCCGTTGTTGTAGGCCAGGAAGCGAAGAGGCTGCTCGCGGAGCGTCTTCCTGATACCGGCATTGATGCGGCCGCGAGCTGAAAGAAAGGAGCGGACATTAAGCTCGAGAAGTTGTGCGCCGTATTCGTCGTAGAGCTTGGCCAGTGCGTCGCCCGGGATGATGGCGACATACGCTTCGTAGTTGCCTTCGTGACGGGCAGCCGGAAGACAGGGGACGGATGAACCACAGAGCTCGCTGAAGTCGATTTCAATCTCGTCGCGAGGCCGCCCTGCCTGCATGACGCGGAACAGGCGCTCAGCATCCCATACCTCGAAGCGAACCGGCACACCCTTCACTTCGAGTGCCCGTACCTCTTTCGCCGATGAAATCCCGTCCGTCACCACGTGAATCGTGGCGGAGCGAAGCTGGCCGGTCAGGTCCGCAATTCGGCGCACCATCTCCGCATGGGTGGCAGATGCTTCGACGGCATCTTTGAGGTTTCCAAGGGCACCTTCGAGAAAACGCGCTGCCTGACCTGCCGCCCTGCTGATATCGGTCGGAGCGACGGTGACTGCTTCCTCGGTGTCGTTGTGGATCGCAACCACGAGTGCGAGCGTGTCCTCGTCATCGCCTATGGCGTAGCCATTTACCTTGCCAACGCTCCGGCCCACACGGCCCTCAAAGTGCGATACATCTCCTCCCGACGTCACGCCCGCTTCTTCGAAAAATTCGAGCACCCATCCGGCGAAAGCGTTCTCACGGAAATCCGCGTCACCGGCATCCGTGGGGGAGGCCCGATCCCGAACCTCAGCATGGGTGCGACGAACGAATTCTCGCAGTTCCCGATCCGAACTCATGGTGCCCCCCCGAAGACTGCAGATCCGAACGCGTCGAGCTCGACTTCAAATGCCGTACAACTCTCAATGGCCACGTCGTATCTGCATTCCCGAATTCCGGCCGGAACATCACCGGCCCGGAGGCGCGGAAACCCTGCCTCCACACGGAAGGCGTGGCGCTGCACCACTGTGAGGAAGCGGCTGGCATAGCTGGCGCTGTGCACATCCAGGTAGCCCCTGGACGCAAGCATCTCAGTGAAGCGTCCCGATGATGCAGGGTCCTCCGCAGCAAGTCGGTTGCGGATTCGCTCGACGAGACCAGGAAGGTTGACGGCGCCATCCCCGCCCTCAGCTAGCGAAACAACAGTAAGTCCGAGCCAGTCGACAGCTGTCTCGTCGAGCTGGGCCAAGCCAGACACGCTGAACTCAAGAGGCGGGATCCTGGTTGTCCCCTTCACCTCCACCGCAGCGCCCGCAAAGCGGAAGTCATGAAGCCCATCGTCCGGTGACTTCCAGGCAAGGAGAGCATCCATTGCCGGCAGGCGCGGCAACAACAGCACTTCCATGATGTCGAGTTCGGCGAAGAGGCCAGTCTGCTCCGGCGTCGAAAGTTCGCCGAGATCGTGCCTGCGGAGGAATTCCTGCCAGGTGCGAAGGCGCCCCAAAAGCGCCCTCACTGCCGACGCCGCATCCGGCGCCGCGGCAACATGGGTTGCCACGTCTTCAGCGAGGACAGCGAAGGTGTCGTGGAACTGCGGACCCTTCAGACTGAGTGCGACCCAGAGCACACCGTTCGGGCCCGCCGACCGCCTGTGCGGAACAACGTCGAAGCCCCGTCCGGCCGGCCATTGGCCAATGGGTGGGACCACGGCTGCTTCGACCTCGATGAGCAGAGAAGGAATCGATGCTGGCATCCCGAGCGCCGCGAAGAGAGGTACCGACGACGCGGCATGCACCCGTCGGGCGAGCCATCCGTCACCCGCTGCGTCGGATGCGCCAAGCGAAGACCACGCGGCCTGCAGCTCGCTCATGCGCCAGTGTCCTCGAGCTCTTGGCGCCGATAGGTGTTGTTCACCTTGTAGGTGATTCGCCTGGCCGTAGTGCTACTGGGGAAGCTGATGCCGAAGCCGACCAAGGGCAGGTTCAGCGATGCGGGCTCCGGATTGAGGGGATAGATCAGAAGAAGACCGCGAGTTGCCGGGCGCTGATCGCGCAAGCTCGGCCCGCTTGGGCTTGTCGGCGGTTGCGGCGTGGTCGCGTCCTGAACCGTCCTGGCCATGGCCGCAGCCCAGGCAGCAGCATCCAAATCCATGGCTTCGTCACGTGGTGCCAGGAGACGACGGATCACATAGCGTGACGTATCGCGCTCCATCTCTGCCTTGCTCCGTGGACTGCGCGTAATCGATTCCCAGCCCTCAAACGGAGCCACAGTGAGTTCGGCCCCGTCGCCTGCCAGAAGACCGATCGTCCAGTCCGTGAGCTCGCCTACCGCGTTCTGGCGGAGGATGTATTCTCTCAAGAGCGCGCTGTTTGCGCGCGTGGCCTCCGCATGAGTGGAAACCGCGTTAAGGAAGGCGAGGACGTCGCTGGCCGGCTTGTTCTCCCAGAGGCGTGCCCCCTCCCAACTATGCGCACCAGTCGGACGATCCTGACGCACATCAGGAGCGCCAGGCTCATCGCCACCGCGGTCAGGCGGACCGAGGGCTTCGAGGAACCTCTGAGCCGCGTCGAGATTGCGCCGTAGCACCGGTTCGGCAGTGTCGAAGACTGTCGTTTCAGAGACCGACCCGGCATACGACAACTGCATATCCATGCCGTGCCGCATCTTCACTCGCGAAGTCACGAGGAGCGCCGGGTGCGACATGACCTTCAGACCGTACTCGCGAGGCGTGCCGCCGACCGCCGCCATATGGTCAAATTCTGCCCGCAACTCCTCATTGGCCTGCGTGATATGCTCGAACCAGTCTATGAGATCGTCGGTCGTGTAGAGCCGGCAGACATCAAGATACCCTGGCCGGTATCCGAACCAGCGCCCCATTTGCATCAGTGTGTCGTACATCCGGGAGGCGCGGAGGAAGTAGCTGACCGACAAGCCTTCCAGCGTCAGGCCGCGGGCCAGCTTGTCGCCGCCGATTGCGATGACATTCAGACCCGTATCCCGATGCGTCGTGTATTCGAGGACATCACGCGCCGTCCCGTTTATCTCCATGATACGAATGTCTGCCGCTGCTGCTGAGAGGAACGGCTCGACCTCGGCCCAGGACATGTTGCGCAAGGTCGGATCGTCCATCTCCTCCCGAACCGCCTCGGTGGTTGGGTGAAAGTCTTCCTCGAACAGCCGTTTCAGAGCCGCCCTGACCGACGAACCGCCTTCCCGCTCACCAAGCCGAAGGCGTGTTGCGATGCGGTCGAGCTCGGCGTGTACCTGATCTCGCACCGCATTCTGGACACTCGTGAACCGCGTGACGTGGACGAGCATGGAGTTGTGCGCGCGTGTTTCACCTCGCGCGCGGCGCACGGCGCACACAAGCACGAACGCGTGGATCGCTTCCGAGAGTGACGGAGGCACTTCGGCCGCGCCTTGCCAAACTGGGCGATGACCATTCCGGTGCCGCGGAGGCACCCATGTCGCGCTCTCGTCGGATGGTATTGTCCGCGTGAGCGGCAGGGGCGGTCGGGCCTCGCGACCGTCAGCAGGCGGCACACCGAACACACGAACCGGGCCAGCATAGTTGGATGGTGCTGGCAGGTTCACGATGAAGCTGCGGGGAAAGAGGTCGTCGCCGCACTCCACCGTGCGCGCGCTCTCGTGAATGAAGATGTTGGCGAATGGCGTTGCGGTGTAACCGACATACGCACTCTTCTCGAAGGCATAGAGTATCTGCCGGATCAGCTGGTTGATCTTCGTGGGATCGTGATCCTCGTCAGGCCTTCCGTCAGGGCCAAAGTCCATTTCCTTCGTATCGACGGACGCGTGGTCGGCTTCGTCATCGATCATCAAGAGCGGGACGTTGACGACAATTCTCCTTCCGGTCTCCGGATCATGGCTGTTTGCTGCCCATCGCACCCAGTCCAATAAGTTTCTGAGGACCGTGGGATTTTTCTTGATGACGAACAGCAGCGGGGCGCGACCGGGATTGATGTTGAACCCCTTCGCCCGAGCGGTCTTGAAATCCCCATTCTGAGTGCGGTGGGTGATGGTATCTGGCCGAAGGGACGGATCGCACGTCCCAACGCCGATTTCTTCTGGCGCACGGGAATCGGCCCCTCGCACCGCGCCGCTATCGTATCCCAGGAAGCCTTCATCCAGGCGCTGCTGTGTTTGGCTCCGTAGGTTGTTGTGCAGCCCCGCCAGGACGATGATGACCGTGTACCCGGCATCGGCGGCCTTGTTGATCAGCCCCGTGTAATTGCCTGTTTTGCCCGATTGGACATGGCCCACAACGAGGCCCCTGCGGTCCCACGCGCCCGCCCGCAGTGGATCTTCGATCAGGCCCAGGATTCTGTCGGTCTCCTGATCGAGGCCGCGAAGGGCTGCGTCAGGCAGGCGCGAGCGCAGAAAAAGCTCATACCGCGCCCAGTATCGCCAGTCGCGCTTCCGCTCGGCATTGAGCCAGGCGACATGGTCGTCGTTGTCCGTCAACTGCGTCGCGCGCCCGATCCAGACCGTGTAGGCACTCTCGAGGTCCGCGATCAGCGTGCTGCGCTCAAGGGCGCTCGCTCCCAGGCCCGGCAACCTCAGGACATCATCGACCACCGAAGCGATGACTTCTCTGGTGATTGGCGCTGTCGCGCGCCTGACGTTGATCAACGTCTGCGCCATGGCCCTGGCGGCGGCTATTGTGTCGCTCATGGTTTCTCCACGGTACGCACCCCGAGCGAAGCAACGAGGTCGGGAAAGCTGTTGAACGGTTCTGTTCGCATGAGGAGGGTTCGCGCGCTGTCGTCGCTCAATCCCATGCGCGTCGTGAAGTCGCTGTACAATGCCTCCGCAACAGATCTCACTTCGGCCGGCGGTGTTGCGCTGAATCCGGTCGGTGCCAGCCCCTCGCGTTCTGCCGTCTCGATCCAAATGCGATGAACGGGAACGGTCTCCTCGATGACCCGGAGCATCGCTTCGACGGCCTCGGTTGATCCGGATGATTCAGCCAGCACGCGAGCGACCGCGGGATGCGCGCGATCGATTCTGTAGGCCATACCGTCACGGCGTTCGACAGCGGTCCAAGCCCTTTGGAGATTCGGGGCTGGCGCGCGCGGGCCGTAACTCCCGCGATGCAGGAAGACCCGCCTCGCGTCTGCCCGGACGCGTTCGGCAAGATCGGTCAGGCGACCGCGCAGTGACCGGGGCGGGGCGGCGGTCGATTTGCGCACGTCGATCGACCAGGCGGCGTCGGCAGAATTGGGGATGTCCAACCGAAGCCTTGCGAGGCGATAGGCATCCTCCTTGGCCCATCGTCGGGGATGACCGAGTCCGAGCCAGTCACCAGGCACGAGAAGTCGGCGGTTACGGTAGACATAGAAGCCTTGCTGGGAGACCCACCCTTCGGGTCCGCCTCCGAGCTCAGCAGTGCGTTCGTCCAGCCGGTCACGATGGGGCAGGATGAAGCCCTGCACCCGAACCTCGACATCGCCATGGCGCAGGCGTTCGTCTGGCGTTCGCGACGTAGCTGGATGGGTATCCATGAAGGGATCCCATCCGCGGAGCCTGCTTTGCGGACCCGCCCCGTTGAACAGGATATGCAGCGGACTACCGGGGGCATCGAGGTAGCGATGGAAGATCATCGCAAGGTGACGCTCGGTCCGACCGATCTGGCTGAGAAATGCGTCTTCGGCACGCGCATCGTCGGCAACAGCGTCGGCGGCAACGATCCGATCGAGCTTTTCCCAAAGCACAACCGTGCCCTGCGGCATGTCCTGGAGGGGCGCCAGAAGTGGAACTGAGGATGGCATCGGCTCGGTTGCGAGACGCCATTCGTCGTGCTTCGCGATCTCGTCCAGATCCCAGACGCGGCAGGCCGGGGCCAAGCCTGCACGTCGCGAGCTTACGGTCAGCCGGCGGCACTGCGAAAACGAGGCGGTCTTCAAGCCAAGACCGAAACGGCCAAGGTCGGTAGTATTTCGAATCGAGAGCGGGTTCCTCGCTCCGGCCCGCATTGCCTGGGTAAGCTCTGCCTCACTCATGCCGTGGCCGTCATCGGCCACTCGTATCCAGGTCTGGGGGCCGT
Source organism: Falsiroseomonas tokyonensis (assembly GCF_019024325.1). GTDB lineage: Bacteria > Pseudomonadota > Alphaproteobacteria > Acetobacterales > Acetobacteraceae > Falsiroseomonas > Falsiroseomonas tokyonensis. Next base: position 191,664 of record NZ_JAFNJS010000008.1, on the reverse strand, counting down.
CCCACTGGAAGTCGATTCGGACAGCGCGTGCGCCGGCGGCTATGCTGTTGTCGACGATGTCGGCGACGGCCGTCCAAAGTGTGTATCCAAGCCCACGCATGGCTTCAACCAGCGCATGCGCTGAAGGCGGGGCCATTTCAAACGGCATGCAGGGGGCTCGATTCGGGGCGCATGATCAGAAGACCGACAATAATACGAAAAAGAAAGAAAGGGATCATTCTAGAAGGCGGTCCGGCTGAAGCGGAGCGTCCAGCCGGCCAACGCAGGCACCGCGGGGATATCATGTCGGTGGAGACGCGCAGTCGGGTTATGGCCCGCATCAAGGGGAAAGGCACAGGCCCGGAGCTTCGCCTCGCCGCCCTGCTTTCCGAGGTCGGCCTCGCATGGGAATCCCACGCCCGAGATCTGCCTGGGCGTCCTGACTTCGTGTTTCGGGATCGCCGCGTTGCCGTATTTGTCGACGGTGACTTCTGGCATGGCTGGCGCTTCCCGGTTTGGCGCGACAAGCTGTCAGAAGCCTGGGAGGCAAAGATCGAGGCGACAAGACTCAGAGATTCCAGGAATTTCCGGCGTCTGAGGCGTTCGGGCTGGCGAGTGGTCCGTGTCTGGGAGCATCAGCTTGCTCGCGATCCCGAGGGTAGCGTGGCCCGGGTGAAAAAGGCCTTGGACGCTACGCCCTGATACTCTGCCTTTCGCAAGCCTTCGCCCAGGCTCGCGCTCCTACGCTCAGCCTGTTACGAATCGTCCTTGATGGCGATTCGTGGCATAGATCTTTTCTGTGGCGGTGGTGGGAGCTCCTGGGGTGCCCGCGCCGCAGGTGTCGAGATGGTGGGAGCTGTCGACGCCTGGAGCATGGCGGCTTCGACCTACCGTCGGAACTTTCCCGGAGCGCGGGTCGTCGAGACGCGTCTGAACCGCCGATCCGACAAGGCTCTCCTTGGCGACATAGGGCATATCGATCTCGTCCTGGCGTCGCCCGAGTGCACAAGCCACACACCGGCTCGCGGAGCGAGGGTGAAGGATGAGGGGAGCCGGGCCACCGCCTTCCACGTACTCAAGTTCATCAGGAAGCTGAATCCGCGATGGGCGGTCATTGAAAACGTAATCCAAATGCGGACGTGGGAGCGTTATCCGAACTTTCTGGCGGCGCTCAAGGAGCATATGCACGTCACGGAGCACGTGCTCGACGCCCAGGACTTCGGCGCACCCCAGACCCGTCGTCGGCTTTTTCTGATGTGCAGCAAAGATGGGCCGCCTGAGCCTCCAACTCCGCTCACCGAGCGTCGACTGACCGTGTTGGATATCCTGGCGCCCACCGGAACCTACAAGACCCGCTCGGTGTTTGGCAGCGGCTTGGCGGAACCGACTGTCGCGCGCGCCAAGCGAGCTATCGATGCACTTGGGCGCGATGTTCCGTTCCTGATTGTCTACTACAGCAGTGATGGCGCCGGCGGATGGCAGCCGCTCGATCGACCAATCCGCACGCTTACGACGCTGGATCGATTTGGGCTTGTCGAGTGGATTGATGGCGAGCCGCGCATGCGAATGCTGCAGGTTGACGAGTTGCGGCGCGCGATGGGTTTTGGCGAGGATTACATACTCGATCAAGGTTCCAGACGAGACAAAATCAAGATGTTAGGAAATGGGGTTTGCCCGCCAGTCATGCAGAGCGTTGTGAGTGCATTGACCAGTCAGGCGCCCCACGATCACCGCCCGACTATTTCCCAGGTAGTTGAACGCAGAATGCCGGCAGTTCAGCTTCCAGCTTCATCAGCAATGCCAGTGTTTGTGGGACCTCAAATTTCTGGCTAGTGCTATTGTTCGATGGCGACAGGCTGGCGCTTCCTGGTTCGCGCTATCCGAGCCATAGTCCGCCCATGGCCTCAGAAACCGAACGATCTCGCGAGCGCCGATGGGTGGTTGTCGCGCCCGATGGCCGATACGTGACCCTTGGGCGGCATAGTGACCCGAGCGAGGAAGAAATCCTGGCTGCCGAAAAGGCGCTGCTCTCCCAAGAACTGAGCGGTTGGCTCGCCGTCATGGAGGGCAACCCCTGGGTCGGCAAGGTTCCTGAACTATTGGAAGTCAGGCCGCTCGGCGGCCCAACCTCGAATTTCTCCGATGCGGCCACGGCCTGCCTCGCCGCAATTCTGGCCAAACGAGCAGACGCCGGGCCTTAGGCCGGCGTCATGCCGCAGCCAGATTGTGGAGGCCTCCTGCCGAAGGTGCTCTGCGTTGAGCAAAGCGTACCGAGGTGTTCGCTCTCGAAGTACGGATTTCGGGCAAGTGGGGTTCGAACCAGAGCAAGCGTCCGCCGCGCGGAAACTGGCCTTTGACCTAGGTTTTTGCGTTCCGTACTAAAACGCCCAAGTCAGGAGGTCCGGAGAGAAAGGGCCTCGGGAGAGCGATTTTGGGCCGTCTCGGCGTCGCGCCAGTCAACAGGTCTGCCCCGAAAACCCCAGGAAACCTGCCACTCAGCGCGACGTCCGGTCATGCGGAGAGCATGGCTCGTATGGGAACTGGCGGACGGGGTGGGATTCGAACCCACGATACGCTTTCACGTATACACACTTTCCAGGCGTGCGCCATCGACCACTCGGCCACCCGTCCCGCGCAAGGCGGGCTATCTACCAGACCCCCCGCGCGCCGCAACCCCGCCACCCCCCCGCCTGGCGCATTTTGCGCCCCGCCGGCGACACGGCTGTTGCCAGGCGCCCCGCCGCGGGGCCATAGCCGGGGCCGGACAAAGCGGGCGGACAGGTGGCATGGACAAGGAAGAGCTCACCCGCTGGGCACTGGCCCATGGCTGGCAGATGCTCGCCGGCCATCCCAGCCTCACCAAGCCCCGCGCGCCGAAGGAGGCGATCGTGCGGCTGGTGCTGAAGGCCACCGTGGCGCATGTCGAAGTGAAGAAGCCGGCCGGGAAGTGGGAGAAGATGGCCGGCGCCGCCTATGCCGACATCCAGCCCCACCCCGAGACCGGCCTGCCCATCGGCCTCGGCCTCGATACCATCACCGGCTTCGCCATGCTGATGCAGGACAACCGGGACCGCCAGGTCTTCGCGAAGATGACCGGCGGCCCGCCTTCGGCCTGAGCCACGCCTCGACCTGCGCGCCGTCGCGGTGCATAGGGGGCGCCCCTTAGCGACTGGAGTTCCCCACGGATGAAGCCATCCGAGATTGCACGCGTGCAGGCCTATCTGCGTCGCCTGCTGGCCACGGACCGCATCACCCTGCTCGCCCCCGCCAGGCCCGGCCTTTCGGTCGAGGTCTCGGTGCAGGACGAGGTGATCGGCACGGTGCATCGCGACGATGAGGAGGGGGAGGTCTCCTATTCCGTGATGCTGACGGTGCTGGAGGAAGACTTGCCACCCGACTCGGCCCCCGCCGCCCCCAGCCGCGGCCGCCGCTGAAGCGGCGGGCCGTCCCGGTTCACCGCGGGAAGCGGCGCTCCGGCTGCGGCAGGTAGGGCGGCATCGGGTTCGGCAGCAGAAGGCTGGGCGGCAGCAGCTCCGGCAGGACCGGCGTCGCGGAAGGCGGCACCAGCCCCTCGCCGCAGGCCGGGCGTAGGATGCCGCAATCCCAGCCATGCCGGTCCGGCCGCCGTGTCATGCTGCCGCCGGGGATGAAGCGGCAGGTGCAGAGCTTGCCAGCGATGCAGGCCACCGTGCCCTCCCGCGCCTCGGTGCAGGACGGCGGCTCCTGCGCCCGGAGGGGTGCGGAGGCCAGAAGCGGGCTCAGAAGGGCCAGCAGGAGCGGCAGCGGGCGGCGCATGGCCGCCATCCTGCGCCGCGCCATGTGAACCGGGTCTTGACGCCACAGCTTCAGCCGCCGCGCAGCGCCTCCAGCACCAGGCCCTCGGTCAGGATCTGCGGCAGCACCTGCGGGGTGGCGGCGCCCGGCGCCCAGTAGAGGTAGAGCGGCACGCCCTCCCGCCCCTGCTCGCGCAGCATGGCGCCGATCGCGGGGTCGCCGCGCGTCCAATCGGCCTTGAGATAGGCCACGTCCTGCGCCGCGAAGGCATCCCGCACCGCGGCGGCGCGCAGGGCCACCCGGTCATTCACCTGGCAGGTGATGCACCAGGCGGCGGTCGCATTGACGAAGACCGGCCGCCCGGCGGCGCGCAGCGCCTCCACGCGGGCGGCGGACCAGGGCTCGGCCTGGGCGTCGGCCTGGGCTGCCACGGCCGGGGCGGCGGACAGCCGCGGCAGCAGGGCCAGGGCGGCCAGCACGGCCACCCCTGCCGCCGTCACACCGGCGATGCGCCAGCCGCCGGCCCCGGCGCGCTGGGCCAGCCCCAGCCCCCAGAGGCCGGCCGCCAGCACCACCGCCCCCGCCAGGCCCAAAAGCACCCCATCCGGCCCCGCCTGCAGCGCCAGCACCCAGACCAGCCAGGCGGCGGTGGCATACATCGGGAAGGCCAGCGCCTGGCGCAGCCGCTCCATCCAGAGGCCCGGCCGCGGCAGGGCGCAGGCCAGGCCCGGCGCCAGGCCGAGCAGCGCATAGGGCGCCGCCAGCCCCAGGCCGAGGGCAAGGAACACCGCCATGGTCGCCGCCGGCGGCATCACCAGCGCGGCGCCGAGTGCGGCCGCCATGAAGGGTGCGGTGCAGGGGGTCGCCAGCAGCACGGCCAGCCCGCCGGTGGCGAAGGCGCCCAGCGCCCCGCCGCGCCCGGCCAGCGACTGGCCGGCCCCCATGGTGCGGCCCAGCACGAAGACGCCCGAAAGGTTCAGCCCCACCGCCAGCACCAGCCAGGCCATGGCGGCGACGAAGGCGGGTTCGGTGAACTGGAAGCCCCAGCCCGCCGCCGTGCCGGCCGCGCGCAGCGCCACCAGCAGCCCGCCGATCGCGCCAAAACTCACCAGCACCCCGGCGGTGTAGGCGGTGGCGTGCCAGCGGATTTCCCCCCTTGCCGCGCCGCCCAGCCGCGCCAGCGCCATGGCCTTCATGGCCAGGACGGGGAAGACGCAGGGCATCAGGTTCAGGATCAGCCCGCCCGCCAGGGCCAGCAGCAGCGCCTGCCACAGCGGCAGGGTGGCGGCGCTCTCGGCCGGACCGACGAGAGGGGCGGAAATCGCGAAGGCCGCGCGCTGGCCGCCGCCGTCGCGCAGCACCAGCGTGCCCTCCAGCGCCGCCGCCGCCGCATCGGGCAGCAGGGTCAGGCCGAGGGTCAGGCGGCCGTCGCGCAGCGTCATCGGCTGCGGCGCCGTATTGTCCAGCACCCCTGGCTCGGCCGGGAAGAAGAAGGCGTCCTGCAAGGCCGCCGGGGTCAGGCCGGTGCCGCCCAGCGTCAGGCTGGCCCGCCCGGCGCCGCCGCCGGCCTGCACCGGCCAGGGCAGGGCGCGCGGCAGGGCGGCGTCCGCGGCCTCGAACAGCGGGGCGGCGAGGGGGGAGGGGGTCGCGGTCTCCGCCACCGGCAGGGTCAGGCTGAACTGACCCTCCTCCGGGATGCAGACATCGGCGCAGACCAGCCAGGTCGCCTCGGCCTGCAGGGTCAGCAGCTCGCCGGGCGCCAGGCTGGCCGGCAGGGTCACCGGCAGGGGCAGCAGCACCTCGTTCGTGTAGCCGTAATTGACCAACGGGCCGTAGGGGATGCGCTCCGGCGCCGGCCAGGCGATGGGTCCCGCGCTGGCGCCCTCCGGCAGGTTCAGCACCACTTCCGGCGCCGCCCCGGCATCGCCGGCATTGCGCCAGTAGCTGTGCCAGCCGGGCGCGAGACGTAGCCGCAGCCCCAGCTGGAAGGTCTGGCCCGGCGCCACCGCCGCGCTATCGGCCACCAGGGTCGCGGTGGCGCGGGGCGAGCTTATGGCGGCGCTTTCCACCGCCGAGGCGGGCGCCGCGGCCGGCACTGCCAGAACCAGCCCCAGCAGCAGGGGACCGAGCGGAAGGGAGGGGCGGCGCAGCATGCGGCGGATATAGCATGGAAGCGGCCGATTGCGCCCCCCGGCTGGTGTTCAGCCCGGCGCTGGCCTGGCCCGCGCCGCCACGTCCTGGATGGCCTGGGCCACCATCCCGGGCAGGTTCCAGGGAATCTCGTGATCCGACTCGGCGGTCACCCGCAATTCGCCGCGCGGCAGGCGCGCCGCCAGGTCGCGCTGGGCGGCCAGGGCCTGGTCATGCGCCTCGGCCTCCGTCAGCCCGGCCGTCACCGCCACCGCCCCGCGGGTGGAGGCCAGCACGATGCAGGGCTGCGGCGGCGGCGGCGCGGCGTCCACCGCGCCTGTATCGGCGACGAAGCTGGCCAGCTCCGCCCGGGTCGCCTGCAGATCCTGGTGCGACTGGGACAGCCGGGTCCAGGCCGCCACCATGGTGTCGGGCGCCACCGCCTCGGGCAAGGGTGGCAGGCCCTGGCGCAGGCGCCACAGCCGCCAGATTCCGAAGCGCGCCGCCGGCAGCTTCCAACGCAGGCTGCGGGCGAAGCCGGAATGCACCACGCTGCGCGCCAGCGGCGCCGGGATCGTCTCCACCAGCACCAGCCCGGCCACCTCCTCGGGGTGCCGCGCCGCATGCAGCCGGGCGATATGGCCGGAATAGGAATGGGTCACCAGCAGCCAGGGCGGCGCCAGGTGCAGCGCGGCGAGCACGGCGCGCTGGTCGGCCAGGTTCGCCTCGGCATCGCGCGGTCCCCTGGCCGGGGTGCTCCAGAGATGTCCGGCGCGGTCGAAGGTCAGCACCAGCCAATCCGGCCCCAGCGCCTGCACTACGGCGGGCCAGGCCAGGCTGCCATTGGTCAGCCCGCCATCCATTACCACCACGGGCTGGTCGATGCTGCGACGGCGCCCCTGCAACGCCACGTGGATCAGCGTCTCGTCCAGCTGCACGAAGCTGCCCTGGCGCGCCACGCGCCGCCTTTCCCGGGCGCTCGCCCAGCCTTCCCAGGCTGCGCCGAGCAGGCCGAGCAGAATGAGGGCGGCAAGGCCCCAGGCCAGCCCGTTCACGCGGCGGCATCGATCGGCTGGCGCAGGGCCGGGGGCCTCTGCGGCAGGGTGCCCGGTCGAGGGGCCATGCAAGCGTCTCCAGCGTCGCGGTCGGGGCCCGCAGCCTGCGGCGGGGCGCAGCATGACGCAATGGGGCAAATTATCCGGTTGGTCTGGCCGTTTCGCTTGGCAGAATGGTGTGATGGCGGAGATTTTTCAATCGACTTGCCGTTGTTGCCGTTTAGGGTGCATTCCGCCGCGCGATGTCGCGCTGGGTCATTTTTTGGCGCGGAGGTAAGGCTGGCGGCCAGGCCTGGATGGGGCGCTGCGCGCCGACCGCCGAAAATTCGGCGGTCGCATCCGGTTCCCGGCCGGCCCCCCGCTTGCCGCGAGCCGGGGGCTTCGCTATACCCCGCGCCTCGCCGCAACCCGCCGGAGTGTAGCTCAGCCTGGTAGAGCACTGTGTTCGGGACGCAGGGGCCGGAGGTTCGAATCCTCTCACTCCGACCAATTGGAAGCGGCGTAACCCCCTGGGAAACCAGGGGGTTTTTTTTGGCTGCACCCCAAACGCACAGTGCTCGGCTGGCAGGATTGCTTCATTCCAGCGCGCTCGCAGCTCCGCGCAGGTAGTGCGGGCTAAAGCGGGCATAGATCCTATAGGTCGTCCGCTCGTCCGAATGGCCAAGAAACTGGCCGATCTCCGCCATCGGCACGCCGCGCTCAGCCATCCAGACAGCGGCAGTGTGGCGCAGGACGTGCGGCGTGACCCACGGCAGCCCCGCCGCCTCGGCCGCGGCGGCAAAGCCCTTGCGGATCTTCCCGACCTTCCCCCCGCCCCACTCGATCACGTATTCGCTAGTTCTGGCGGTGGCGGCCTCCGCCATGGCAGCGACGGCGCGGGTGGTCAGAGGCACCGTCGCCCGGCCCTTCCGCATACGGGTTCCGTCGCCAAGCCGGACGATGCCAGCCACCAAGTCAACCTGTTCCCACTTTAGTTCTAACACCGCCGCCATGCGGCCGGCGGTCGCCAGCGCCAGGATTATGAAGAGTCGGACGTGGGCGGACTTCGCCGCATCAACTAGGCGATCGTATTCCTCCCGGGTGATGTGCCGGGACTTCGGCGCCGGCTTCCGCGGCAGCTCGACCACGGCCGGGGTGGCCTTGTCGTGCCAGCGCAGAGCGGCGCGGAGATAGGTCATCTCGGTATGGATGGTGCCAACGCCGGCGCCCTCCGTCTCCCTGGCGGCCCTGTATGCCCGGCTGGCGGGCCTGCCAATCTGGTCTGGCCTCATGTGCCCGAAGTGCGGCTCAAGCCGCACCCACGCCCATCTGGCGCGCTCCGTCCCTTTGTCCGCCAGGTAGGCGGCGTAGATCCCGGCGACGGTGTCCTTTGGCGCGGCGAGGCTTGCGGCATAGTCTTTCAGCGCCCGCTTGGCGGCATCATGATCCTGGGTGCGGAGAGCACGGCGGTGTGTCCTGCCGTCTTCGCGCCAGACCGCATACCACCAGCCTCGGTAGAGCTTTTCCCGCATCGGGATTCGTATTCCAGTGCTGCGTCTTGGGGGATGCGGACCTGCCGCCCAACCGAAAAGTGGCGCAGCCGGCCCTGTCGGCACAGTGCTCGGATGTGGTCCGGCTTGCAATCCCAGCGGTTCGCAAGTGCCTCCGGGGTGAGAGGTGGCGGGGGCAGGCTGCTCACGGAGTTAGCCATTGGCCTTCCTCCATTCCCGCCACAGATCCTCAACCAACTGCTTGGTCATGATCCGGCGGGCATCATTATCCCGGTGCTTCGGGGTCCACTCGCGCGCCTCCGTCCCTGCCTTCCGGCGTGCGTAGGCCTCCCCGTAGGGGCCGAGAGCGTGGGGCGGCGCGTCTTCCTTGGCGCCCCGCCACTGGTGCCGGAACATCGCGTCTGCGATCGCCCATATTTCGGCCCGGCGCTTGGGGTTGAACCCATGCGCTGCAGCTTGCTCAACGTCGCTACGCCGCGACTGCCGGAAGCCTTCGATGACCGCCAGGCCAAGGCGCTTCCACACCCGTTCCTTGGTCGCATACAGGCTCAGGTCGCCCGTCTCGCCGATGACGATCGCCAGGCCTAGGTCACCGAAGCCGCGCACCTGCTGCGCCCAACCATAGACCGGGAGCGTCTTGGCGAGGCGGCGCATGTCGCGCTCGCATTCGGCGCGCAGCTTGTCCCACCCAGCGCGCGCGGCGGCGCTTTGCAGGATGATGGGGGTGGAGGCGGAGAGGGCATGCCGCCACTGGTCTTCACTATGACTATGGCCGCCTCCGCCTCCCTCGACCATCTTGCGAATGGCCGAAGCTTGTTGCCAGACCGCCTTGCGCGCCGTCTCGTCCTGATCTGCCCGGTAGCCGAGCATGGACGCGATGAAGGCCTCGCAGGATCGGTCGCAACGGCTCTGCGAGACGATGCAGAACCGTCGCTTGCGTTGCAGCGCCTTTAGCGCCGCGCATGTGTCGGAGAGGGCACTGGTGGTATGGTCGCCATCAGTTCGATGGCCCTCTCCGACGGGGGCACAGTTGGTATGGCCAACAGAGCTAACTTGGCCCCCGATCTCTGAAATTGTCGCGCCGTCCGGCAATCCATGTCTGGTTGACACCGATACAATGGCCGGACGGCGCACGCGGCTACGGCTAGGCCGCTCCGCGATCTGGTCAAGCATGGGTCGCCTCCGCATCCTGATAGATGCGTTCTGCATCCTCCGCCGTGCGGAAGGCGCGGATCGGCTGATCCGGCGGCAAGTTCTCTGTCAGGCGCCGCACGAAGCGCGCATCGCGCTCGCGACTGGCAGCCCATGCGTCAGCTTCGCGCGGCGTCAGGTTGCCGATAGGCTGGCCGTTCACAAGGAACGTGTCCAGCAGCGACCGCTTGACGGCGGCGGTAATGGCGGCGGCCCCGGCAATCTGTTCATGGTTGCCAGCGCCTCGATGGCCGGAGCCGCCTTGCCCCTTTGCGGGGGCGTTGGTTGAGGGGCGGGCATGACCGGCTTGGTAGTCGGATCTTGTATGGCCCGCCCCCTGGCCCTGACGGGCCAACTCTTCGCGCCGCATCTCCGTGGCGGCAGCGGTAAGCACCATCTGCGCAGCCTGGTTACGGAACGGCGCGACCATTTCCCACAGCAGCGATGGGTCCGCGCGGACTGCCTTGAACAAAGCGTCGCGGGCGCCGTCCCAATTGCGTGGGTTAGATTTCACAGCAGACAAAGCGACCTCCTTAAGCCGCAGCGCGGCAACGTGGTCCGTCCAGGCGACAGGCGGCGTTATCGGCCAGTCGGTAGCGGCAATCTTGCGAGCAAGCCTCGCGAGGCGCTCAGTGGCAGTGGAAAAGCCGGCAGAGCGAAGGGCGTCAGCAAGCACGGTCATCGTTGCACCCTCCCGAACGGCGCCATCCCGGCGCACTGCTTGCTGCAAACCTGCATCAACGGCGGCCCCACCCGAGCCGCGTAGCTGGCGCCCAGCACCTTGCCGCACACGCAGCACCGCATCTCATGATCGACCGGTGGCGCGCCTGCGCTGCGTTCGGCGGCGGAGGTAGACTGGTCAGTCATGGGCTGCGCGCTCCACTGCGGCGGCGATTTCTTCGCGCGGCTTGTCCATGTGCCAGCATGGCGGCAGCGCCCGCTGAAACGCAGCAATTCCCAGCGCCGCCTGCGCCCTATGCCCGGGCCCCGGCTTACCGCCGTGGAACTGCTCGGCGTGCATGCGGTCCGCCGGCGTCATCATCGCCAGCGCCGCAGCGTCCAGGGCGGTGCGGAGAGGGTCGCTCATGCCGCGCCTCCATCGCCGCGCGCTTTGATCGCGGCTTCGTCCTCGCCTTCGCGAACACGCTTCATCGCCTCGGCTGCCTCATAGTTGAAGTCGGCCTCGATCAGGTCGGCCACGTCCTCAACGACCTTGGCGTCCTCGTCGCATGGCGTCGTGTCTGCCTCATCGCGAACCGCCTCGATGATCCGCTCTCGCTCCTCCGCCACCGCGCGCCGCAGCAGCTCGGCCAGCGCAGACGCGGCGGCCGGGTCCGAGGGCGGGAGGGCGCGGATAGCCGATGCGCCGCGATCTGCGCTGATCACGTAATCCGGGTCGCCGCAGCACTCCGGCGGATGCGAGCTCCAACCGCCGGCGCCACGACCGCAGCATTCCGCTCGGCCATCTTCATGCGCGCATCGCTCGAATTCCGCTGCCGCCCGCTCGATCCCCCGCCGCTCGGCCGCAGCGCGCTTGGCTGCGATCCACGGTGCGAGGGCGGCGAGGGCTGCGCGGGCGTGATGCGCATAATCGCGCCAGCGCGGCGGGTATCCGGGCGGCCCGGCGATCTGGTCCGGCGGATAGCCGTCGTCCTCGCACAAAGCGCGCGCCACTGCCTCCACCACGTCATCCGGCCACGCGGGCGCGGCGGGGTCACTCTGCATCGGGGTCATGGGCCGGGGCTCCATGGCTTGGGTATCGTGTCGCCAGGCAGGTAGAGCGGATGCCATGGCATGCCGGCCGCGCTGACACGCAGCGCATACAACTTGTGCCCGTCGCGTATCAGCATCCGGGCGACCTCTGGGCCGTGCTGCCGCAGAGGGACAATCTTCGGCGTGCCGTAGGCCATCACGATTTGAATTGCCTCCGCCGCCATCTCCCGCAAATGGCGGTCGTTGTCGGGGCCGATTGGGTCAGACGCCTCCACAAGCCGCGCCTGATCCGTGCAGCGGTAAGCGTGGACGTTTCCGATCAGCAGCCCGCCGAAGCCCCATCGCTTGGCGAACTTTGTGACCTTGGCAATGGTCGCGTCGTCGGCTTCGGCGCTCGCTGTGCTGGGGTTCATCATAACGAACAGCACTGACGGCCCTTCGCCCCAGCGGCGCCCGAGACGGTAGCGGTAGCAATCGAGCGGACCGCCAAACACGGCCGTCCCTTGGCTGCCAGCGGACCTGGCCAGAACGCGATTGCCGGCATGATGGCGCGGTGTGTCAAACAGGTCGCCCGCGCCGGGCTGCATCGCGGTCATGCGTCCGGCTCCCCGGCCTGCGCGGCCTTTGCCGACGCGAGCATGGCGCGTAGTTCCCTCCTGACCGTCCAGTTGCAGGTTTGGCACATCTCCTTCCACACCATCAGTTCGCCGACAGCCCATTCAAGGTATTCGTGGGCCGAAACCTCGACAGTCTCCACAACATGCGGCTTGTTGTCGTGGATGGCGTGGCACCGGTCGCAGCGCCATTTCTTGATTACGATCTCGCCCATCACACGCCCTCCCCGGCCTGCGCGGCGGGCTGCGCGGGGATGCGTGCGAGGGCGGCGTCTATGTCGCCAACCCAGTCATCATCGCTGCCCTCGACATCAGCCATGGGCTTCAGGTCGAGGATCGTTTGCCGCGCCGCGACCAGCGCCGCCCGCAGCGCGTCCCGCTCGGCCGCGAGGGCGCGGAGGGTGGCGGCGGTCTCTTGCTTGTGCACCTGACCCGGCATGCCGGGGGCGAAGCGCGCCGCTTCCAGGTCGTAGCATCTCGCCAGCCGCTCGATGGCGGCGCTGCTCGTGTCCGTCATGCGCCGTCTCCCGCGCCCGGCGATGCAAGGGCGGCCCAAGCCTCGCAGCCTCCGCAATCCGTAAAGCATCCAGCTCCGCCGTCGTGGCACCAGCCTTCGCAATACCGTTCCCCGTATCGCTCCAGCGCCTCCCGCAGCCGCGCGATCTCCGCCTGCGCGGCGGCGAGCTCAGCGCGGGCTTCGTCGCGCTCGGCCATCTGGTGCTGCAGGTCCGCATTCAGCAGCCGGCCCGTCCGCAGGCATTCTTCGCGCGCCGCATCCAGCGCGGCGAGCAGGGCCTTCACCGTGGTCGGATCGGCGGCGGCGATGAAGGCGGCGTTGTGGGCGCCCGCACCAATGGCGACCGGGCCAAATTGGCCTAGCGGCGGGTAGATGTTGAAGTCGCCCTCTTCAAAGATATCACTGACGGCGGACGGGCCGCAGCTCGTATCCCACGGCCCCGGCGTCGCCTTCTCCGCCTTCGCCAGCAGCGCCGCGCGTTCTTCCTGCGTCATGCCGCGCTCCTTCGCCCCGGCGCGGCCAGCGCGTGAACCACATTCGCCTCGGCCAGCAGCCTGGCCATGCGCTTCGGAACGCTGTTGCCGATCAGCCTCATCGCCTCGGTCTTCGTCAGCGGCCGGCGGCGGCCGTCCACCACGATCTCCCGCGGCAGGGTCAGCTCATGCGCCGCAGCGGCCTCGCTCGGCTCGAGCATCCGCATGCCGATGTCGGCGACCACATAGGGCTCGCCCTGGATCGTCACGGTCACGACGCCGAAGCGGGCCTTGGTCGAGACGGTGTGCAGCGCTTCGTCGCAACCCTGCGCCGTCCCGCCCTCGCCGTAGTATTTCGTCAGGAAGGCCGCGACGGCGGCAAAGCGCGTGGCGCCTGCCATCACCGTGTCCAATGGCGCGGTCGGCTTCTGGCCCACGCTGTTCTGCTGGAACTTCGTCAGGAAGCCCGCGGCGAGCTGCTGCTGCGTCCCGGCGGTTGTGAGGGTGGACAGCGGCGCATCGGCGCGCACGCCCACCGCGCCGAGGTTGTGCTGCGCCATCCATGCCGCGGCTATGGCGAACTTGTTGGCGCCGACCTGGGTGCCGATCGGCTGCGCCAGATCCAGCGCGCGCGGCGCCTGGCCGGCTCGCTCGCCATAGCCGGTCTGCACCATGACCGGCGCGACCACCGCCACCTCCCCGCGATGCGCCGTCGTGATCGTCGGCAGCGGGATATACCCGGCCGGGTAGATTCGCGGGGCGCCGCTATGCGTCAGCGGCACCAGGAAGGGCTGCGGGTTGTCCAGCACGAAGCGCCGCAGGCCGGTGGCGATGCGCCGTTCCGTCGCCGGCGCCAGCGGGCGCTTGCGGTCGAAGATGCTTGGCAGGGGCAGAGACCAATCAATGATTGTGCTCGCCGCCACCCAGGGCGCCAGGTCCATCGCCTTCGCTTGCTCGCGCGGCGCGTGGGTGCGGGCGGGCCAAGCGATCGGCAGGCCGTCCCGACGCGCCACCGCGAAGAAGCGCCTGCGGCTGGTCGGAATGCCATAGTCCGCGCAGTTCAGGTCGCGGTCCTCATAGGCGTAGCCGAGGCGCCGCAGGTGGCGCACCCATCGCCGGAAGCTGCGCCCAAGGCGGGCGGTGTCCCGCACCAGCATCTGCTCGCGCACCGGCACGCGCTCGCCTGGCGCGGCGACGGTTCCGTCAGCCTTCATCACCCGGCCGGTCTGCCGGCACCGCTTCGCGACCAGCGGCCCCCAGCCCCGGATCTCCCGGACATTCTCCAGGAAGATCACCTCCGGCTGCGTCTTGCCGGCCCAGCGGCAGGCCTGCCACGGCAGGCTCCGCACGCGCGGCGAGCGCGGCGCGCCACCCTTCGCCACCGAATGATCCCGGCAGTCCGGCGAAGCCCACAGCACCCGCACGCGCCGCCCGCTGGTCGCGGCGATCGGATCCACGTCGAAGATGTCGCCCCGAACGTGCCGCGTGTGCGGGTGCAGCGCGGCATGGGCGGCGAGCGCCACATCGTCGTGGTTGTTCGCTACCTGGACCGGGCACCCTGCCTCCTCCAGCCCGGCGCAGGCGCCGCCGAGGCCGGCGAACAGGACGACGGTGATGCCTCCGTCCAGTGGCCACTGGCTGGACGCCAGCGGAGTCCGACGGCGGCCGAGGCGGGCACCGATCGCGTTCATGCCGCCGTCCCGCGCGCCCGCGCCGCCATCTCGTCCCGGATGGCCGCTGCGACCTTAATCGACTGCTCCTGCGGCCAGCCGAAATACTCGGCCAAGTCGCGCGCGCCGACCTTGCCGTTGCGCATCATCTGGCGCGCTTCCTCGGCGTCGTCCGGCGGCAGCGCGGCGAGCGGGCTGTCTGGTTGAACGGCTGGTGCAGACTTCACCAACGTCTTCCCGGTGACGCGCTCAGTGATTGGCGCGGTCTTTGGGGCCGGCACGGGAGCAGCGGCAGGACGCGCCCATCCCGGCAACTCCACCGTCAGCCCGCCATCCTCGACCCGATGCTGCACAGGCGTGGCCTTCTGCTGACCGTCCACGCCCATGTTCGGTGGGGAGAAATTCACAGCCACCACGGGCGTGGTCTTCGTCCCATGAAGCGCAAAGCTCCGGGCCAGGTCGTCGGTCCGGTCGAACCTCAGCAGCCCGGCCGCGCGGTCCATGCGAACGCGAACCCGCTGCTTGGCAGCCCATCCCAGGCTCGTCGCCAGCTCGGCCCCGATGGTCACGGCCATGATCGGGGTGCCCTTGGTCTTGACGCGCCAGGACACGGTGACGCCGGGCGCGGCGCTGATGCGCACACCGCGCTGGGGGAGAATGTCGGTCCAGGGCATCGGTCAGGCTCCCTGCGCCGTGGTGGCGGTGCCGGGGAAGTCGTCTTCGTCGGCCTGCGCCAAGCTGCCCTCCAGCGCATCCAGGCGGCTGCTGCCGCTCTCGGCCGCCTCGCCCTCCAGAATCACGCCACGGGCCGCGTCCGCATCACCCTGCGGCGCGCCAAGGCTATCGTCCCGACGCATGGCCTGCTCGACGCGATCCGCATCCTCTGCGTCCATCGGCAGCCACTTGGACAGGCGCCGGAACACCGTCTTGCGGGCCATCTCGTCCCACCACTGGACCCAGGGGCCGGCCCCGCTCGCACGGCTGACCCGCCGCACTTTCTCGATCTCCGACAGCGACATCACCTCGGAGACGACGGTGCCGTCCTTCAGCTTGCCGAGCGCATAGGCGCCGATCGGCTTACCGCGGTCCTGACCCAGCGCCGGAGGGCGGTGGCGGATCGGGTGATCGAAATCATCCGGGGTCTGGATGAACTCGTCGCGCTCATAGATGACCTGCGCGATGACGCCCGCGATCTCGCCGCTGTTCCGCGCCCGCTTCAGCAGGCCGGCCATCATCGGCATATACTGGACCTTGTCCTTGAACATCACGAGCGCGGCCTCGCGCCCGTCCGGGATCAGGCCATCCGCGGCGCACTTCAGGCAGGCGCCCAGCAGGCTGCGGCGATCCGCGTCGAGCAACGCCGGGTTCTGCTGCGCGACCGTCATCACAACGCGCTGCAGCTTCTCCGGCTTGATGTGGCTGGGCAGCGCCATCGCGAACTGCGGCGCCATGCTGGACAGCTGCTGACGCAGCTTGGCCTCCGGGGTCTCCGTCGTCTTGGTGATCTGGTTCATCAGGTCAATTCCTTCACGATGATTCGGCGGGCCTCGGCGCGCCCAGAGATGATTTCTCCCGGGCGCGCAGGCCGCTGGTCCTTCGCGGGCGTGACAGCCTGCGAAATGCGGTATCCGGTCGTGTCACCCCACCGGCAGGAGCCCAACTTCTCCAGCAGGCGATTGCGGGCTTCTTCCTTCTCCGCCTTCGCGGCCTTCTCGGCCGCTGCCGCCGCCAGGTAGCGGGCGGCCAGATCCGGTGCCTCGTTGTCCGCGCTCAGGTCGGCCGGCTCGTCGACAACCTCAGGTTCAAGCACCATCAGGGCGCGATAGGTCGCGTCGCTGCCGTCTGGCTGCGGCGGCTTGCCCTCGCGGATGGAGCGCCAGAAATGCGTCACGCGGGCCATGATTTCGGCGTGCAGCTTCGGCCGCGCCGAGTAGCGCCACACCTTCAGGTCGTTGCCGCCGACTAGCGCCGCGACCGCGCCCCAGGTAAAGGCCGTCGCGGCCAGCTGCGCCTGCAGCTGCAGCAGGATGTGCAGCGGCGGCTCGCCGTCCCAGCCGCGCCGATGGACCATCCAGTCCACATTCTTCAGCTCAAGCACGCCGGGGCCAGTGCAGCCTTCATCGTTCGGGCCAGGCTCGGCGATAATGCGATCCAGCGTGGCGCCGAGGCCGTCGCGGCTCGCATACCGGCCGGGCAGAACCTGCCAGCCTTCGCGCTCTGCTGCGCCCGCGGCGATGGCCTCCTCCAGCAAAAGCCCCCAGGCGGCGCGCTGGTTCGCCACCTCCTCGCGCGGGATCAGGCCGGCCTTGACGTGCCACAGGGCGTAGACGCCCGGCAGGTAGTCCGGCGCGCAGCCGAACAGGATGGATATCTCGCTGGCGCCCACATGCCGGGCGCGCAGCGCGTGCCAATCGTCGCCGCGCGGGGGGATGGGGAGCAGCGGCATAGCTCAGTACCGGATGCTGACGTTCGGGATGCTGCCCGAGATGATCGCGGTAACGATCACGCGCGCCTGCTCCTCGGTGACCCCGGTCGCCAGGAGAGCGGCGACGGCGCCGCTGTTGATGCGCCCGCGATGTGCCCGGTCGGCCGCACGCTGTTCGTCTGCCCGGCGCTGCGCCTCCGCCTCCTCGGCCACCCGTTGGCGCTCCGCCTCGACGGCCGCCTGGCGCTCGCGCTCGGCCCGCTGCTCGGCGGCCACACGCGCGGCCTCGGCTTGGCGGGCCTCCTCGGCGGCTCTCGCCTCCGCCGCCGCGGCGCGCTGTTCCGCCTCACGGGCCTGCCGCTCGGCCGCCAGACGGGCCACCTCGGCCTGCTCCTGCGCTGCGCGGGCCTCCGCTTCGGCGCGGGCACGCTCGGCCTGGCGCGCCGTCTCTGCGGCCTCTTCGGCAATGCGCGCCTCGCGCTCGGCCTGCAGGCGCTCCGCCTCCTGGCGCTCGCGCTCCTCCTGCTCTGCGCGCAGGCGGGCAAGCTCCTCGGCTTCGCGAGCCTGTCGCTCCGCAAGCTCCAGAGCCAGCACCAGATTGGCGAGCGTTTGCTCCCGCAGATGCAAGGCGCGGGCGCGGAACTCGCGCCAGTCTCGGTCCGCATGGGTCGTTTTGGCGGCCGAAATCCTGGCCTGGGCTTCCTCGACGGTGATCGGGCCTTCTCGGCGCCCGAGCGCAGCAATTTCCGCGAGCGCGTCCTCATGCCCCTTCACTCGCGCCTTTTCGGCGTCTTCCCACTCGGTCAGCGGCTTCCGGACCTCATCCTTCAGGGCATCCAGCCGGTCACGCACCAGGCGCCGGTCTGCGTCCACCGCATTGATCCGCGCTCGCGCGTCTTCGTTCAGCTTCTTGCCCATATCGTCCAGGGCCGTCTTGCTGCGGGCGATCTTGTAGGCCAGCGACTTGACCTCATCGCGACCCTTCGCGGTGGAAATGTCCACCGGCACGGCGCGCGCCTCCGCCTCCAGCTTCTCCACCAGCGTCAGCACACCGCCCGGCGCATAGACCTGCGTCGGCACCAGCGCGCGCGTCTCGACCACGGCAATCTCGGTTGTCTCGCTCATGATGGTCTTCCCTGAATTGTTCACGGCGACACCGCTCCCACCGGCAGCGGCAGCAGCAACACCCGCACCGCCTCGCCGCGACTGGCGAAGCCACGCCGCTTCCGAAGCGCGCTCGCGATGGACAGCATCGCCGGGCAGTGGCCGAGCAGCGCGCGCAGCTGGTTGCAGGTCAGGCAGGCGGGGCGCGTCACCCTCACGCCGGAGGGGACGGCCACCCGCCACGGCCGCGGCATGATGTGGTCGCGGGCGAACCGGCGATGCGCGTCGGGCCCGGAGCGGCCCTGGCCCTTCACGAGACGGTTGCCGCAGTAGGCGCAGTGGGGCGCGGCGCCGGGTGCGGTCACAGCACACCCGCCGCGACAAGCAGCGTCACGACCACCCAGGATGCGCCGGCGATCAGCTTGTCCCCGATGAACCAGCCGAGGCTGGCGCTGAGCGTGAGGCAGCCGACGTGCCACGCGTTCCACAGCCCGCGATCCTCGTCGCGGTCCTGGGGGGAGATGGCCAGGCCGGGGCGGGTCACCGCCGCACCTCCAGGCCCAGCGCCACCCGAAGCTGGCGCCAGGCATCGTCCACGCCCGTGCCGCCACCGATCGGCCCCTCGGGGAACAGCCGCATCAGTGCGGCATCTATGCCAATGGCGGCGCGGCCCAGAGCATCGGGGCCGCGCTGCGCCGGCAGCACGAACCCGGTCACGTCGCACATGGCGAGCCGCGGCGGCCCGTCCGGGATCGCGTTCATGCCGCTGCCCTCCGCAGCAGTCCGAGCATCGCTGCTCGGTGTGCCAGCCGCGCCTCGGCCAGATGGCGCCCGGCGTCCACGCTTTGGCCGCGCCGGTGGCTTTCGCGAGCGCGCTGCATCAGCGCGTCGCGCGCCCGGATCGCCTCGCCGCGCCAGCCGACGACGAGAACCAGCGGCCGTTGGATCGCGGTCATCGACCGCCCTCCGCCGCCCGGTTCAGCATCCCGCGCAGATCACCAAGGAACTGCGCGCCCTTCAGGGTCCGCTGCACCAGCACTCTGCGCCGGTCCATGGGGTCCACGCGGCGGCGGGCCAGGTCGAGCTCGCCCAGCCGGTCCAGGGCCCGGGTGAGGGCGGGCTTGCTGACGTTCAGCGTCGCGGCCAGGCCGCGCACGGTGTGCGGCCCATCTTCCAGATAGACGGTCAGGAAGACGCCGAGCTGTCGGGCGCTGAGGTCCGGCCGGTCGGATGCCACCATGGCCACCACCGTGCCGTGCAGCACCTGCAGCAGGTCGAGGGAGCCGGGCTGCGCGGGGTCCACCAGCCGGGCGGCGAGGGCGGGCGGCGGGGCGGCAACGGCCGGCGCCGTCGTGGCGGGGGCGCTCATGCGGCCCTCCCGATCATCGCCACGTCCACGCGGTCGCCGAAGGCGCGCTCGCCGGCGCCGTCAAACCACTCATCGACCAGGCCTGAGCCAAGGGTCAGCAGCTCGCCGACTGCGGCCAGCGTCGGGCCGTCCCAGCGCAGCGGATCGTGCGCCGCGGCCTCGATCTCCTCCAGCACGCGGGACAGCGGGTGGTCCGCATCGATGCCCTGGCGGATGGTGGCGATCTGCGCGCGCTGTGCCGGGCTGCGGAGGGGCTGGCTGACGGGGTGCGCGCTCATGCCGCACCGCCCAGGGCAGCATCGCCCTTCTTGGCCGTGCGGGTCGGGCTCGGCTCGCCCGCGTCCCAGCGCTCGGACAGCCGGCGCACCGCCTCGCGATAGGCCATGGCGCGGGTGAAGCCGGCATTGTCGCCCCGGTCCGAGGCATTGAGCGCGGTCTCGCCGAGCGCCTGGATCAGGTTTCGAAAGAGCGGCTGCTGCGGCACGCGGTGAATGGTCGGGGTGGTGCCGTCGGCGCGACCGGCGGTGACGGTATCATAGCCGGGCGGGGAAGGGGTCTCGACGGCGGGGGTGGTGGATGACATGGGAGGCTCCCTCTGGACGGGTGAAATATCTCCCATTCAGCGGTGCAGTGCAAGGGGAAACTTCTCCCGGTCGGGACGCAATTTCACCCGACGCGCCGATGCTCGTTGGCTGCCGGTAATTGTGACCACGGGGGCGAGGGTAGCGGCGCGCGGGGTGTGCGCGGATCAGTCCCGCGGGGCCGTGCGTCGGCGCTGCAGCTTCTTTATCTGCCGATCTTCGACAGTTGGCGGGCCACCAGCAGCAACCCCCGCCGATCATCGGCTTCAAGCGACTGCCAGATCCGGCAGATCTCTATCAGGCCAAGCTGCCCGGCGCTGGGTGGTGCTGCGCTCGGACTCACGACCTCGCCTTCTTTAAGCACGCCCAACGGCAGGCGCCGGTTCTTCACTTCCACTGCCACTTTCCTATGACGCGCCCGTTGATATGCACCTCGGAAAGCAGGCGCTCATAGGGAGGATAGGCGGGGTTTATGCTTGAAATCCTCAGCTTGGCCGGGGCGCTCCCCATCAGGAGCTCGACCCGCTTCAGCACCAGCCCATAGCCATCCCAGAGGACATAGACGCCTGGCGGTGACGGCAAGCGGTGCGACGTATCGACCGCCACGCGCTCTCCAGCGGGGTATTCCGGCTCCATGCTGTCGCCGGCCACGCGGACGATTCGCACCTGGTCGGGAGCAGCCACGAAGGCACGAAGGTAATCGCTTGGCATGGACCAGTGGGCCACCACCGCGTGGCCGCCCTCGCCATCCAGCTCCGGCATCTCTCCACCGCCCCCGGCCTGCGGCCGCACATCGAACTCCGCTATCGATACCGTCCTTGACTGCGCTGGCCGCGGAATTTCCGCCTCCACCAAGGGCTTCGGACGCAGGTTCTGCGCGCCCCGCACCACGCCCGCGGGAAGGGACATCAGGGATGCGATCGGCCTTCCCATGGCCTGCGCCAGGGCCTGAACCGTGTCGCTTCGCGGGTGTCGAGATTTTCCCGCCAGGATCTGGTTCACCGCCTTTTCGTTGATCCCAGCCTTCAGCGACAGCTCACGCTCCGCCATTCCGGTCTCGGCCAAAAACTCGCGGATCGCCTCGCGCAGGGGATCTGTCGTGCTCATGCGGGGGAATATTCCCCAACCTGCCTCCCGCTGCACGGGAGAAGTATCCCCTTGCGGCCGGGCGAAAAATCTCCCATCATCGGGCGCATGACCACGCGCCAAAGCCTGATCCAGCAGATCGACGCCTTCCAGCGCCTGCACGGCCTCAGCGACAGGCAGTTCAGCCTGATGGCTATTCGCGATCACAAATGGCTCGGGCGGCTCCGTCGCGGGCAGGTGTCCTTGTCGTCCATTGAGCGAGCGGAGGCTTTCATGCGGGATCATCCTGCTGAGCCCCAGCCCGACGCTGTCCAGCACGCCGCCGCCCAGGCGGCGCGCCGTGATCCGGCGGACCTGCCGACGCGGCACCCGGTGGACGCGGCGTGATGCGCGCGCTCGCCGCCCTCCTGCGCCCCTACGCGCCGCGCCTGGCAAGCCTGTTGCGCTACGGCGTGGCGCTGGCGAGGCCCAACCCCGTCCGCGCGCTGTCCTCCCCCTTCAGCGCGCGTCCGGCCGGCGGTGAGCGTTCCCCCGCTCCCGCCGGCCTTCCCGCCCTCTCTCTCGCTGCTGGTGCCTCGCATGCACCGCAGCATGGAGACACCCGCCAATGAGCGCCACAACGACGGATACGAGCATCCTCCGCTCGCTGTTCCGTGACGCCTATCCGAAGAACACCGCCAAGCACGTCGCCCGCGCCGCAAATGCGCCCGTCGCAACCGCGCAGTCCTGGGTTTCAGGCCGGTTCACCCCGTCTGCCCTGACCCTTCTGAAAATGGCCGCCGCCTGCGAGCGCATGGCCTTCACGCTGGAGCGATACCTGGATGCCACACGCGATCCTGCGATGGCTGATTCGCGTGCTGAGGGGCTGCGCGCGGAGGCTCAGAGCAATGGCGCACCGCCGGCGACGAAGGCGATGAGCCGATGACCGCCATCATCGATGAGCCCCACCTCTACGAGGTGCGCCGCGACGGCCGCGTCATCGCCATCGCAGTGCAGCCGCCGGACGGCATCTGGCGCAGCGCCGCCATCAACCCGGCCCAGATCAAGCGCCACGCGCGGCGCGAGGACGCGGTTCAGGCCGCGCGCCTGGCTGCTGGCGTCTTCGACGCATGAGCCCGAATCCCGCACATCGCCCGGCCGCGCTCCTGCGCTGCGGTGCGCGGCTGCCGGCGCGGCCCCCCTGTATCCCTGGCGCGCATGGCTCAACTGGGGGGCGCGCGGCCGGCGCGCCTGCCCGGATTTGTGAGGGGCAGGCATGACCCCCTGCGCCATCGCCCTCGTCCTCGCCATAGACGTGTCCGGCTCAGTCTCCCTGCCGCACTACGAGCTGCAGCGTGACGCCACCGCCGACGCCCTGAACAGCCCCGCCGTCATCTCCGCGGCCCGCGACGGTCTGGCCGTCTCCGCGATCATGTGGGGCACCGGCCAGCACGTCGTGCTGCCGTGGCGCGTCCTGACCAGCGCCGCCAATGCCCGCGCTGCCGCCGAGGCGTTGCGCCAGGCCCAGCGCCCCGAGGCCGGTACCACCAATATGGCCGCTGCCCTCCGCGCCGCGCACGCCGAGTTCCGAGCCGCCCCCTGCCAGGCCGAGCGCCGCGTGGTCGATATCTCGGGCGACGGCCGGCACAGCGGCGGTGACGCTGAGATGCACGGCGCGGTCGCCGAGGTCGCGGGCTATGGCGTCGAGATCAACGCGCTGGCCATCGTGACGCCAATCGAGCCGGAAGTCGCCGCGTGGTTCCGCGCCAATGTCACCGGGCCGGCTGGAGGATTCACCCTCGAAGCCGAGCCGGAGAGCTTCGGGCGAGCCATCCGCATGAAGCTGGCGATGGAGGTCGCGCAACGATGAGCGCAATCCAGCTTCGACCCTATCAGGACGACGCCGTCGAACGGGTGCGCCAGGCCTACCGTGCCGGCGCCCGGGCGCCGCTGCTGGTCGCGCCGACCGGGGCGGGCAAGACGGTCATCTTCAGTTACATCGCCGCTGGCGCCGCCGCGCGGGGGAAGCGCGTGCTGATCCTAGCCCATCGCAAGGAGCTGATCCGGCAGGCCAGCGACAAGCTGACCGCCGCCGGCGTGTCTCATGGCATCATCGCCCCGGGCTTCACGCCCAAGCGCGATCTGGTTCAGGTCGCCAGTGTCCAGACCCTGGCGCGGCGCATCGCGTCCGGCGTGGTGCCCTTTGACCTGATCGTGGTGGACGAGGCCCATCACGCCGTCGCCGGCCAGTGGGTCACGGTGGCCGCTGCCTATCCGAACGCGCTGCTGCTCGGCGTCACTGCCACACCGGAGCGCCTCGACGGTCGCGGCCTGGGCGTGGAGGCCGGCGGCTGTTTCGACGCCATGGTGATGGGCCCCACGGTCGCCCATCTGGTTGCCGGCGGCTTCCTCACCCCCGCCAAGATTTTCGCCCCGGCCGAGGCGCCAGACCTGTCCGGCGTCCGGACCAAAGGCGGCGATTATGATGCCTCCGCCTTGTCCGACGCCATGGCCACGCCGAAGCTGGTTGGCGACGCCGTAGAGCATTACCGCCGCCACGTTCCCGGCCAGCCGGCCATCCTGTTCAGCCCCAGCGTCGCGCATGCGGAGAGAATGGCGGAGGCCTTCCGCGCTGCAGGCTTCCGCGCCGTTGCCGCCTCGGGATCTTCGCTCGCCTCGGAACGCGACGCCGCCATCAAGGGGCTCGGCACCGGGGCCGTCCAGGTCCTTTGCAGCTGCGACCTGATCAGCGAAGGGCTTGATGTTCCTGCCGTCTCCGCGGTGATCCTGCTGCGACCCACCAAGTCGCTCGGCCTGTATGTCCAGCAGGTGGGCCGCGGGCTCCGTCCTGCGCCGGGCAAGACCCACCTGACTGTCTTGGACCACGCGGGAAACACCCTGCGCCACGGCCCGCCAGAGATGCCGCGCGAATGGAGTCTGCAAGGGCGGACAAAGAAGAAGAAGGCCAGCGACGAGACGCCGCCGGCGCGGCAATGCACCAACTGCTTCGCGGTTTTCACGCCACGGCCGGCATGCCCCGAATGCGGCTTTGAATTCCCGGTGAAGGCGCGCGAAATCGAGCAGGTCGCTGGCGATCTGTCCGATGTGACCGACGAGCTGACCAACCGGTTCGGGAAGCATCTGCCGCTGTCCAAGGTGCTGGCTGCGGCCAGCGATGCCGATCTGACCGCGATCGCGAAGGCGCGTGGATACAAGAGGGGCTGGGTGTGGCACCAGCGCCAGCAACGGCAACAGCAGCGCCAGGCGGCGCTGCAAGCATGAAAATCACCCGCATTTATGTGCTGACGGACCCTCGCGATGGCGCTGTCCGGTATGTCGGGAAGACCATCAAGACGCTTTCCGCGCGCCTCTCGGGGCACGTCTCCCTTGCCCTGGTTCGCAAGGCCAAGACGCACACTGCCAACTGGATCAGGGCGCTTAACGCAGAAGGCCTGCGCCCGAAAATCGCCGAGGTGGACCGCTGCTGCTGCGCTGGCTGGGCCGACCTTGAGTGCGCATGGATCGCCCGATACCGCGCCGAGGGGGCCAACCTGACAAACACTACCGCGGGCGGCGCCGGAGACCCCGCGCGCTCTCCCGAGGTTCGGGCTAAGTTCGCGGCCATCGCCCGCGCGAGATCGCCCGAAACGCGCGCGCTTCTCAGCGCCGCCTCGAAACGCCGCCCTCCGCATTCGATCGAGGCGCGCAAGAAGATGAGCGAAGCCGCCCGCAGCATCGCCCCCGAGGTGCGGAAGCGTGTCGGGCAGATGGCCGTCGGCAAGCGGCATAGCGATGAGACCAAGGCGAAGATGAGCGCAGCGAAGCAAGGCAAGGCCGTCTCTGCCGAGGCGCGCGCGAACATGAGCGAAGCGCAGCGCCGCCGGGTGCGGACCGAGGCAGAGCGTGAAGCGCAGCGGCGAGCCTGGGCCGACAAGCCCGCCGAGGAAAAGGCCGCTCTCAGCGCCATGTGGAGCGCCCAGCGCACTGGCCGCCCGAGATCAGCGGAGACGCGGGCGAAGATCAGCGCAGCGCAGAAGGGCCGCAAGCCCAGCCCCGAGGCTGCGGCGAACCATCTGGCCGCGCAACAGCGCCGTCGGGCGCGCGAGGCAGCGCAGAAAGCCGCCACGCGACCCAGCCAGGCCCTGGTGCTGGTGGGGGCCGGAGCATGACGGTCTACGTCGATGACGTGCGGCATTCCTTTGGGCGCATGGTCATGTGCCACATGTGGGCCGACACCCGCGGCGAGCTCCTCGCCATGGCCCTGCGCATCGGTGTGTCCCATCGGTGGATTCAGGAACCGCCGAACGCCTCCTGGGTGCACTTCGACATCAGCCTGCGCAAGAAGGCCCTGGCCATCAAAGCGGGCGCGGTGCTGACCGACAAATACGGGCCAGTCGAGCACACGGCCCGCCTGCGCGGCGACCAGGCGAAGCTCGACCAGATCGCGCGCATCCGCGCCGAGCAGCCGAAGGAGCGCCTCCTTTGAGCGAAACCCCGACCCTCCAGGATATCCGCCTGGCGCTCGGCCGCGAGCAGGATCTGCGGCTGTTTCGCAACAACGTCGGCAGCGGATGGCAGGGCAAAAAGCTGCGCGAGGGGCCGGGCTGGATTACCCTCGGCGACCCGCGCCGCGTGTCCTTCGGTCTGTTCCCTGGATCCAGCGACCTCATCGGCTGGAAGTCCATCATCATCACCCCCGAGATGGTGGGCCAGCGCTTCGCGCAAATCGCGTCGCTGGAGGTAAAGGTCCCCGGCGGCACGCACCCCGTCACGCCGGAGCAGCGCCAGTGGCTCGCCGTGGTCGAGGCGGCCGGGGGCATCGGCGGCGTGGCGCGCAGCCCAGAGCAGGCGCGCATGGTCCTGGGGCTGCCGCAGCGGGTGCTGGTGTGACCACCGCCAGCGCCCGTCCCGCCCCATCAGGCCCGCCGCCCTACTGGCCCATCGTCACCGAGTGGGCGCTGCTCGATCCCGCGCGCCTGGTGCGTGCCCTGGCCGGCATGGGCTTCACCGATCTGCTGGCCACCGCCCGCCGGGGCGACATCGTGTGGTGGCAGCCGGAATACCTCCGCATCCCTTCGGCCCGCGCCATAGCCGAGTGGTTCCCGCCGCGCGCTCAAGACATCCGCGACCGCTGCATCGAGGACTGCCGCACATCCTGGCGCGCCGAGGCGGCCCCGCTGAACCGCAGCATCCGCGATGCCGAGGTGTGGCTCATGCTGCACGACGCCACCCGTATCACCGCCGTCGATACCCGCTCCGGCGAGTGGATCCTCGATGACCGCACCCAGCGCGGCGATGACCTTATCTCCCTGGGGATGGTGCGCTGGCAATGCCGCTTCGGCCAGGCCGCCCACCGCATCGCGCGCCTCATCGATATGCGCGGCATCCCGGTGCTGAAGCCGGTCACGCTGGACGAGATTTTCAAGGGTGCCGCGCTGCGCGCGCCGGCAGCCGCGGAGGCAACCGATGATGCCTGACGACATGGTCCTCCAGGACATGTTCCAGTCGGCACGAGCGCAGGTGGCGCCGCAGTCGCGGCCTGAGCCGGCGCAGGCGCCACCCGAGGCCGAGTGGCCCTTCTACTGCCTGGGCTACGACCGCGACCGCTTCTTTCTCTACACAAAGGAGGGCCGGCAGGTCATCGCGATGAGCGCCAAGGATCTCTCCAGCCACGGCCAGCTGCTGAAGCTCGCCGACGTGAACTGGTTCGAGAGCAATTTCGCCAGCAAGGAGGGCTTCAACGCCCGCTGGGTCGCCAACGAGCTCATCCGCGCGTGCTACCGGGCCGGCGTCTATGACCCGGACAGGGTGCGCGGCCGCGGCGTGTGGCTCGATGCCGGCCGCAGCGTGATGCACCTCGGCGATCTCCTTCTCGTCGATGGCGCCGAGGCGGCGCTGACGGATATCAAGTCGCGCTTCATCTACGAGCAGGGCCGCCCACTGACCGTGACCCTTGGCGAGCCGCTGACCGATGACGAGGGCAAGAAGTTCCTCGCCATGTGCCGCGCCGTGTCGTGGGAAGACCCCACGCGCGACGGCAGCTTCTTCGCCGGCTGGGTGGTCTCGGCGCTGATCGGCGGCGCGCTGATGTGGCGGCCGCACATGTGGCTGCTCTCCGATTTCGGTCAGGGCAAATCGTGGGTATTCAACAACATCGTCACCCCCATCCTGGGCAACCTGGCGCTCATGGCGCAGGGCAACACGACCGAATCCGGCATTCGCGGCGCGCTGGGCCTCGATGCGCGTCCGGTGCTGTTCGAGGAGGCCGAGACGCAGACCGAGGTGGACGCCGCCCGGATCCAGCTCGTGCTCAACCTCGCGCGGCAGGCCAGCACCGAAGGATCGCCGCCCATCCTCAAAGGCACCAAGGATGGCGGCTACAATCGGTTCATCGTGCGCGGCAGCTTCTTCATGTCGAGCATCAATGCCGGCCTGACCCAGGGCGCCGACGAATCGCGGTTCGTCACGGTGGCCTTGGTCGAAGGCAACCCCGACCAGTTCGACGCCCTCAAGATCGCCCACGCCGAGGCCAGCGTGCCCAACATGGCCGGCCGCATGCTGGCGCGCCTGCTGGCCATGATCCCCACCGTGCGCGCCAACACCGAGGCTCTCGCCGACGCCATCGCTCGTACCGGGGCTGGCCGCCGAGTAGGCGACACGCTGGGCACCATTCTCGCCTGCCAGATGGCCCTGGTGGATCAGAGTCAGCTCACCCCCGAGGCCGCCGCCAAGATCGTCGCCAGTCGCGAGTGGATCCGCAACGCCGCCGCTGAGGCAAAGGCCACGCCAGAATGGCAGCGCGCCCTGGCCCACCTGATGCAGTGCGAGGGCATGCGCCGCACCGTGAACGGCCGAACCGACAACCTGACGATCTCGGAGCTTGTCGGCGCCTGCCGACCATCCTTTGGAGGCGACGACACCATCGACCGTCGCGACGCCGACGCGCAGCTCAGGCGCATGGGCATGCGCGTCATGGACAACAACCTGGTCATAGGCAACCGCTCCACCGTCATCGCCGGATTGTTCCGCGGCACCCCCTGGAGCGGGGGCTGGCTCGCCACCCTCGCGCGCGTCCCGGGCGCGTGGCGCGGCAAGGAGGTCCGCTTCACCCCCGCCCACAAGGACAAGGCGCTCGTCATCCCCCTTTCCTCGATCCTGGAGGATGAGGCATGATCAAGCCCGCCCGCGCCGCACTCCGCGCATTTGGCGGAAATCCGCCATTTGTCCCGCGCCACCCCGAACCGGGACAGGTCCGGGACAGAATCACCCAACGATTTCAACGGCGTCCCGTTTGTCCCGGCTGTCCCGCCTGGGAACACGCTCTTATGCGTGCGCACGCATGTAGCTCTATTTTTATTTTAGCGGGACAAGTGGGACAGACGGGACAAACCGCAGATTCCCGCGGGTTTGCGCTGTCCCGCTTATGTCCCACCACCGGGACGGGCCGGGACAGGCCCGCACAGGTGCTCGCATGACCGCCGCCGCCGACCTCGCGGCATGGGTCGCCGCCCGCACCATGCTCGACGCCATCGCGCCCCACGCCAACCAAGCGCGCGCTGCCGCCGAACGCGCCGCCAAGCTCGGCGCCAACCCCTACGACCTCGAATACGCCCGCCGCCTGTCCCACCTGCTGGATGCCGAGCGCGACCGCCTGGCCGGCCTCGTGCGGCGCCTGGCCGACGCTGCCGGCGCCTACCCGCCGCCGCTCGCCCAGGGCCGCCAGGACGGCCCCTAGCGCGCCCAGGCGAGGCGATGATGCCGGCGCTCGCCGAACGCTCCAGCGCGGCCCTTCCGGCGGGGCGCCAGGGCCGTCTCAGCACCACGGCGCTACCGCAGCGCCCGGAACCCACTCAGAACCGCCAGGAGGCCCCGTATGAGCCAAGAGACTGAAGCCATCATCGCCTCGCTCCGCGCGGCTGGGCTGACGGCCATGCCCGCAACGCCCACCCCATCCGAGCACCATCTCCGCATTCGCCAAGTCGAGGCCCTGGAGCGCATCGCCATGAGCCTCGCCAAGATCGCGGCTCAGGTGGGGCAGGGCGAGCAGACTGGCCTGGAAGGGAGGGTCGCGTGATGGCCATGACGAATTCCCTTGACCTCCTCGCCGCATCTGCTGCAGACCCATCCCGTGGGGTCTGGATTGCCGCTGGTCAGGCCGGGGCAACGCCACCCATCGCCGGGCCATCCAGCCCCGCGCGCAGCGAAAGGCAGCAACTGCCCTCGCTGCTGCCGCTTACGCCGAACTGGATCGTCATCCACCACCGCGCAGATGACGGGGCGCGCGTCCGCATCGGCGTCCGGCGCGAAGGCTTTGAGGTCCACTGGCCCCGCATCATCGATCGTCGCCCCCGCAAGGACGACGTGATCCGCCCGTTCTTCCCGGGCTACATGTTCGCCTGCGCCATCGAGCCCCATGCTTCCTGGCACGCCCTGCGCTCCGCCGTGCCCAACCTCATCGCGGTCATGGGCGTGCCCGAGTTCGGTCGGCCTGTATTCGCCCCGCCCGGCTTCGTGGAGGCCCTCATCACCAAGGCAGGCAGCATCGGCGGCGTCATCGAGCCCGTCGAAGACACCCTACCCGCCTGGCGCCGCGGACAGCCCGTGCAGATCAGCGGCGGCTACCTGGATGGCTTCAAGGGGCTCTACCAGCACGACAAGGCGGGCGACCGCGTGGTGGTGCTGCTGGAGATCATGGGGCGGCAGGCGAGCGTGACCGTCGACCGCAAGGACGTGGCAGCTCAGCCCGCCGCCGACCGAGCCCAGCCTCAGGTGGCATAGAGCCATCCCATCAAGGATCGTACCAGCGGGGCCCCTGGTCATCCCGCCAGCAATACGGGAAGCAAAGGCGCCCGTATAACCTAGCCATGGGGTCCAAAAGGGGTTGCCATGGCTGTTGCCGGCGAGATGCTTTCGGTGAGGGAGTTCGCGCGACGGGACGGGTGCAGTCACACGCTTGTTCAAAAAGCGTTGAAATCCGGACATTTGGTTGCTGAGCATGGGCGACTCTCAGCCGATCTGGTGGGTTCGCCTTGGCGCGCTACCGCCCGCGGCAGGGCGGTGGATAATGCTGCAGGAGAGCCAAGCCGCGCCCCGGCCGTTGCCAGGGTTGCCGCGCTCCGCCCGCCGAAGCTTGCCGCGCCTGCCGACGACGACCCGGACGCGACCATCGCCGAGCTGGACAATTTCGTCCGCCAGGTTCTGGCCGGCGAGTTCCCGACGAGGGCCGAGGCGGAACGGGTCAAGGAATCCGCGCTGGCGGCGATTCGGGTTGTCGAAGCAAAGCACAAGGCCGGCGCCTCCGTGGATCTGGCCGTGGCCGAGCGGGTGTTTTTCAACGCGGCGCGCGAGATCCGCGACGCATGGACATCATGGGTGCCGCGGATCGCCGTTGAGGCGGCGGCAGAGCTTGGAGTGGAGCCGAGGGCACTGACTGGGGTTCTGACGAAATATGTCCAGCAGCACCTCGAAGAACTCGGTGAGCCCGAATTCGACATCAAGGATGCAGCCGAGCCAGATTGAGCGGCTGCGCCTGGGGTGGCGCAGGGGGCTGACGCCACCGCCGCGCATGACGGTGGTCGATTGGGCTGAGCGGTTCCGCCGGCTGAGCAAGGAGAGCAGCAACGGCGGCCGGTTTCGCGTGTCCCGCGTGGAGGTGGCGCGGGGGCCTATGATGGCTGTGACGGAGCCTGGCGTCCGCAAGATCACGCTCATGGCGTGCACCCAGCTCCTGAAGACGACCTTCATCGAGAACGTGCTGGGCTACTTCATCCACCTTGATCCATGCCCGATCCTGGTGGTGCAGCCGAAGGACGGCGCAGCAGACACGTTCTCGAAGGACCGCTTGGCCCCGATGATCCGGGACACGAAGGTCCTTCGCCGGATATTCGGCGCGGCGAAGTCACGGGATTCGGGGAACACGCTCACCCATAAGCAATTTCCAGGCGGCCACGTCACGATGGTGGGCGCAAACAGCCCGACGAACCTGGCGATGCGTCCGATCCGGGTGCTGCTCTGCGATGAGGTGGACAAGTACCCCCTCTCCGCCGGCAATGAGGGGCCGCCGGTGCAGATCGCCGAGGAGCGCCTGGCCGAGTTCGAGGCCAACAGCCTGTCGGTCGAGGCCTGTTCTCCGACAATTGCCGGGCGCAGCGCGATCGAGAAGAGCTACGAGGAAGGCGACCAGCGGCGCGCCTATGTGGCGTGTCCCCACTGCCAGCATCGACAGGCGATGGAGTGGGAAAACGTCCAGTGGGACAAGACTGAGAGCGGGCGCTTCCGCTTGGAGACGGTGGCCTATCACTGCACCGGGTGCGGAACTGCCTGGAGCGAGGCTGAGAGGCTGGTTGCCCTGCGGGACATCCAGTGGCGGCAGACGAAGGAGTTCGAGTGCTGCGGCGTCCGCCAGACGCCAGACCGATGGAATTCAGAGGGCCGGGCTTTGTGCTCGGCTTGCGGCGGCCAGGCGGTGTCGAATGAGCATGCCAGCTTCCAGGCATCCAAGCTCTACGCGCCGAAGCAGTCTCTCCGTTCTCTGGTTCGGAAGTGGGAAGTCGCCTGCCGCGCGGGCGTGAACGCCAAGAAGGCATTCTGGAACACCCAGCTGGCGCGCTGCTGGCGAGAGGCCGAAGAAGCGCCGGAGTGGCAGGATGTCTACGCCCGGAAGGATAGCTACCGCGATCACCGGGTGCCGCATGGCGTCCTGATGCTGCAGGCCGGCGCCGACGTTCAGGCGGACCGCGTCGAGGTCGGCGTTTGGGGCTTCGGACGAAACCGAGAGCGGTGGCTGATCGAGCACCGGGTGCTGCCCGGCCGGACGAACCAGCCAGAAGTCTGGTCGGCGCTGGCCGACATGATGGACGAAACGTGGCTGCATGAGAGTGGCGCGGAACTGTCTGTTGACCAGTGGGGTATCGATTCCGGCGGCTTCACTGCCGAGGTTTACGCCTTCGTCCGGTCGCAGGCAGGGCGTGGCAACGTGCATGCGGTCGACGGCCAGGACTCCTACGGCGCTGCCTACCTGGGGGTTGGCGCGCAGGACACGAACGAAAAGGGCAAGAAGCTCCGCCGCGGCCTGAAGACGATCAAGATCGGCGTCTCCTTCTGCAAGCAGGAGATCATGGCGCAGCTTGCACTGCGGCGGCCGGAGGCCGGGCGGCCATTTCCGCCGGGGTTCGTGCATCTGCCGGCGGATGTGACTGAGGATGTGGTCAAGCAGCTGACCTCCGAGGAACTGACGACGAAGACGGTTCGCGGCCGGACGCGGCGCTCTTGGGAAACCATCGAAGGCCGCCGCAACGAGGTGCTGGACTGCGCCAACTATGCGCGCGGCATGGCGGCGATGCGAGGCTGGGATGCGATGCGAGAGCGGCGCTTCGCCGATCTTGAGGCGCAGATCCGGGACAGCGCGCCCACGGCTTTAACGCAAGCTGCAGACGCGCCGCCTCCTCGGCCTCCGCCGCCCCCACCCGTGATGCGCCGCACTGGCCGCTCCGGCTACATGGCAAGGATTGGTCGCTGATGCCCTTTTCGCAGACCGATCTGAGCGTGGCGCGGGCCGACTTGGCCGCGCACGACGCCGCGATGCAGAAGCGCATGCTGGGCAAGACGCCGCAGGATGTGCGCTTCGCGGATGGGCGGCAGGTTCGCTATGCCACTGTCACCGTGGCAGAGGCAGAGGTGATCCGGAACCGACTGGTGGCCCGGATTGCGGATATCCAGGCGGGATTGGCCGGCGCCGGCACGACGCGCGTGCGAGCGTTCCGGGCCAGCGTGAGTTCGGGGTATTGAGCATGGCCCCGGTCCTGGTGAGCAAGCCGCGCTATCGCGTGAAGGCGGGTATGGCGGCAGCGTCTTTCGACGGCGGGACTGCGCCGGCCCCGCCGAGCCACAACGCGGCCAGCATCGGCCGGCGTCTGTCGGCCTGGCGCCCATTGGGCCTGGGGCCGAACGCGATCGTGTCGGCGAGCGGGCCGGAATTGGTTCGGCGATCACGCGATCTGCGGCGCAACAACCCGCTGGGTAAGCGGGCGATGGATCTGGCCGCGACGCACACAGTCGGGCTCGGCATCAAGCCGCGCAGCCTGTGCCGCAACGACCGCGTGCGGGAGGCCCTGACCGAGGCCTTCGCGGACTGGGCGCGGGTTTCCGATGCCGATGGCGTGCTGGACTTCTACGGCCAGCAGGCGCTTGCGATGGATGAGGTAGTGGAGGCGGGCGAGTGCTTCGCGCGCATGCGCCGCCGGCGGCTTGAGGATGGTCTGCCGCTCCCGTTCCAGGTGCAACTGCTGCCGGCCGAGATGGTGCCGCTGGACTGGTCCGGGAATGGCATCGCCAATATCTCGCAAGGCATCGAGAGGAACGGGATCAGCCAGCGGGTCGCTTACTGGACCTATCCGCGGCATCCAGGCGAAGACACGACGACCAATGTCGTCATGGACATGACCCCAAAGCCCGTCGCGGCGTCGGATATGTGCCACGTCTTCCATGTGACGCAGGCCGGGCTGCAGCGTGGCCTGCCGTGGCTGGCCTCCGCGATGGCGATTCTGCACCAAGTGGCACAGTACTACGACGCTGAGTTGCTTCGGAAGCAGATGGTCGCCTCCATCGTCGGCTTCGTGAAGAAGTCGCTGACCGGCGGGGAAGATCCGGTCGAGCTCGCGGCCGAATGGGGGCGGATCAAGGAGAGCCTGGGCGATCTTCCGACCGTCGCCATGGAACCGGGCACCATGCAGTATCTGGACCCGGGCGAGGATGTCGTGTTTTCGCAGCCGGCCGATGTCGGCACCAGCTTTGAGCCGTTCATGGCGGCCGGGCATCGCGCGGTCTCGGCCAGCATCGGCGTGCTGTACGAGGAGATGACCGGCAACTGGAAGGATTCGAATGATCGGACCTTCCGGGCGCAGTTCAACACTTTCAAGCGTCAGTGCCGGCAGTGGCAGTGGAACCTGCTGTGCGCGCAGTTCAATGAGCCAATCTGGCGCCGCTTCGTCAACTATGCGGTGGCGTTCGGGGTGGTGAAGGTGCCGAAGTCGGTTACCGAAACCGACCTGATGCGTGTGGAATGGCGGCCGGAGCGGTGGGAGTACATCCACCCGAAGCAGGATATCGAGGCGGTCGCGGCTGAAATTTCTGGCGGGCTGACCTCGCGCCAGGCGGCGGTGGCCGAGCGCGGCGACGATGTGGAGGTCATAGACCAGCAGCGTCGTGCGGATATGGATCGCGAAGCGAGGCTTGGCCTGCCTGCCGGAGGCGCCGCGCCGTCCAGTGCTGAGCCTGAGCCGCAGCCGGCGAATTAGGAGAAGGCTTCATGCGCCATGGGCGTTTCCTCGGCCGGTTGCTGAACCGGCCGCAGTTGATTGCGCCTGCCGCCGGCGCGGCGGTGCTGGCGGCACTTGCGCCGTCGGCTGCCCTGATGGGCTATGACGGCGAGCGGGAGAATGAGGCGCGGAGCCCGCGCGAATACAGCCAGGCCGGCGGCATCGCGATCATCCCGGTGCTGGGCGAGCTGGTGCACCGTGGTGGCTCCATGGATGCCATGTCCGGCGTCACCAGCTACCAGGCGCTGGCGGATATGGTGGGCGCGGCGTTGGCCGACCGGCATGTCGATGGCATCATGCTCGACATCGACAGCCCGGGCGGCGAGTCCGGCGGCTGCCTGGACTTTGCCGAATGGCTGGCGTCGCAGCGCGGCGTGAAGCCGATCTATGCCAGCGTGAATCAACTGATGTGTTCCGCGGCCTATGCCATCGGTAGTGCGGCGGATCGGATCGTGATCGGCGCCGATGCGCAGGCTGGCTCCATCGGGGTGGTGATGTACCACGCCGACGTCTCCGAGGCGCTGCAAGAGGCGGGCGTCAAGGTGACATTTATCCAGGCCGGTCGGAAGAAGACTTGGGGCGCCTCGGAGTTGCCTCTCGACCCCGACGCGGCCCAGGAATTCCAGGGCGAGGTGGATGCGATCTACAGGCGCTTTGTGCGGCTGGTCGCGGCCAATCGCGGGATTACGGAAGCCGCGGTGCGGCAGACCGAAGCCGGCATCTACCGCGGCCAGGATGCCATCGATGCTGGGCTGGCCGATCAAATCGCAACATTCGAGGAGGCCGTGATGGCACTCGCAACGCACACGGCGCCTCGCGGCGCCTCCCTGTCGGCTGGCCGCATGGGCAAGCCGAAGACCGCCGACAAGCCGGAGACGCAGGGCGCGCCGGAGGGCGTCGAGCCCGAGGCGCAGCCGGAGACACAGCCCGATGGGACGCCTCCGGGCGCCTGGCTGAACCCGCAGCCGGTGGTGACGCCGAAGGGCACCCAGCAGGCCGCGGCCGACATGCTCGCTGTAATGGAGGCGTGCCACGCGGCCGGCTTCGCGAGCCTTATCACGCCGCTGGTCCGCTCCGGCGCCTCCATGGCGGCGGTCAAGGAGCGTCTGACGCTGGCGGCGCAGATCAAGGAAACGGCGGCACGCTGCGGCATGCCGGAGGTGGCGGACGAATTCATCGCCGAGGGCGTCAGCCTGGAGTTCGCCCGCAAGCAGATGGCGCGCCAAGGCGCCGCCATCGATGACGCGGTGCAGACCGACACGCGCCACACCGGCGCTTCCGCCACGGCCCCCACCATCATCGATGCTGGCGCGATCTACGCCAAGCGCAACTCGCAGAAGAAGGCGATCTGAACATGCCGAGCGTGATTTCCGAGCCGGTTCGCGCCGGCGAGTTCCTGGTCTCCGAGGCCAATGGCTATCGGTCCCGTGAGGCCATCATCATCGCGAACACGACCGGGGCGGAGGTGACCTTCGGCGCCGGTCTGGTGCTGGCTCAGCGCGCCGTCGGCGCGGCGACCTCGGCGGCGAAGTCCGGCGGCAACACCGGCAACGCCACGATGTCGGCGGTCACGGTCGGGCCCGGCGCGAAGGTGGGCGTCTACACGGTCCGCATGACCGCCGCGACGGCGTTCACGGTGCGCGACCCGGATGGGTTCATGATCGGGACCGGCGCCACCGGCGTCGCCTTCGCCGATGACATCGTTTTCACCATGACCGCCGGCGGCACGCCGATGGTGGCGGGCGATGGCTTCGACGTCACTATGGCGGCGGGCGATCTGGCCTATGTGCCCTTCACCAATGCGACCAACCTGCCGGCGGCGGCGGTCCTGTATGGCCCGGTCACGGTCCCAGCGACCAGCACGGGCCGCGGCACCGGCATCGTCCGCGACGCCGAGGTGAACGCGCATGCGCTGCAGTACGACTCCAGCCTCTCCGGCGGCGGTCTGACCGCAGCCAAGACCGCGGCGGCGCTGTCCCTGAAGGCGGCCGGCCTGATCATCCGTTCCTGAACCTGCAACGCCGGCGGGTGCCGGCAGGAGAACCATGCCATGCCCGGCACCATGATGGACGTCTTCAACGGCGACGCCTATTCGAGCGTCACGCTGACCCGCCAGATCAACGAGAACTTCCCGTTCACCCCGACCCTGCTGCGCTCTATGCCTGGCCTGGTGACGGAGAGCGGCATCACCACCACGACCGCCGCCTTCGAGGAGGTGAACGGCGCGATGAGCCTGATCCCGACCTCCCCGCGTGGGTCGCCGCCCTCCGAGGCGCCGAAGACCAAGGGCAAGCTGCGCCGGCTGGAGGCCAACCACCTGTCCCGCCAGGTCGAAATCAATGCCGACGAGCTGCTGAACGCCCGGGCGCGCGGCCTGACGGCCCCGATGATGATGTCCCAGCTCATCGCCGATCGGGTGGATGGGCCGGTCGGGGTGCGCATGCAGTGGAGCTTGACGATCGAGCATATGCTGCTGGGCGCGATCGACGGCCTGGTGGTGGATGCCGACGGCACCACCCCGCTGTATGACTACTATTCCTGGATGGGCGTCAGCCGCCCGGCGACGGTCAACTTCCCCTTCTCGACGATGACGGCGGAAAGCGGCGTCACGCGCACCACCGTCGCGGGGCTGAAGCGCTCGATGATCAAGGCGCTGAACGGCATGATCGTAAGCGGCGCGCGCCTGGTGATCCTGTGCGGCGACAATTTCTGGGATGCCCTGGTCGGCTCCAAGGAGTACGTCAAGGCCCGCCAGACCGCCGCCTTCGGCAATCAGCGCGCCGCCGAGATCATCACCGAGAATTCGCCGGTGTATGATGCGGTGGACTTCGCCGGCGCGATTTGGATCAACTATCGCGGCACCGATGACGGCAGCACGGTGGCGGTCGGGACCGATGTGGCGCGCGCCTTCATGACCAATGTGCCCGGCCTGTTCCAGATGCTCTATGCGCCGGCCGACACCTTCGAGACGGTGAGCAGCGCCGGCCTGCCGATGTACATGCTGCGGCTGCCGGAGAATCAGACCAGCAAGCGCGCGGTGTGGGAGCTGCAATCCAACCCCCTGATCGCCTGCCTGCGCCCGCTGAGCCTGGTTCGCCTGACCAAGAGCTGATCGCGGCGGAGGCGGTGGAGAGGAGTGCGGTCATGGGCAACGTCTTTGATGAGGCCGCGGCCGCGCTGGTGGATGACGAGAACCTAGGCATCGACGCGGTGTGGATGTCGCACAGCGGCGGGCCGAGCCGGACTATCCGGGTGGTATCGTCGCGGGTGACGGCGGATGCGTTCGGGCCCGCGCCGGCGCAAGGGGAGCGGGCCAGGTGCTGGATGACCGCGACGGCGCTGCCCGGGTCGCCCGAGCGCGGCGACTTGCTGGCCTTCCGCGAGAGGAACGACATTGCGCCACCCGGCGACTATCGGATTGAGCGTGTCGAGGGGGAATCGCCGCTGGATGGCTATACCGTCACGCTGGTGAAGGCATAGCGCGTGCCGACGCCGATCCTTACTCTACTAGCCGATGAGGTCGGGCTGCGCTTGGCCGCAGCCAGGCCCGACGCCACGCTGGAGCGATCCCGCCGCACCGATCCCGGCGCCGATGAGGCGATGCCGATCCTGATCTACACGACGCCGGTCTCGCTGGCGGTCGCGACGGAATTCCAGGTGCCATGCGAAAGCGTCTGGACCGCCGACATCACTGTGCGCGGCTGGGCTGATGGTGGCGACGAACTGGCCGCCGAGGCTGCGGTTTCGCAACTGGCGAATGATGTGGTGGAGGCGCTGGTTGACGAGCCGCTTGAACGGCCCGGCGGCGGTGATCTGACGACCGGCTTGGAGCTTGTCGGGCTTTCCGCGGCGCTGTTCCAGGCCGATGAGAGCAGCCGTCACTGTGGCAGCCTGGAGGCCGTCTTCCGCGCCACCGTCTTTGCGCCGGCGGGCCGCACCTCCCTGTAGCCCCATCGGCCCTTGGGCAAGGCTTCCTGAACCGATGGAGCGGCATCTATGTCGACCAACCTCATCCGCATGCGGAACGCCGCGTTTGCGGCCAAGATCGAGACGACCGCCGGCGCCGATGCGATTGCAGGCACGCCCGCGGCCGGCGACTGGCTGCGCGGCGATATCACAATCTCCTTCAACCAGAGCAACACCGACGACCCGACCCTGACCGGATCTCTCGACAGTGCGCCGGGCATCGTCGGCGGGCTGCGTCCGACCGTCAGCATTCGCCTGCCCCTGCGCGGGTCCGGCACCGCCGGCACGGCGCCGGAGTGGGGCAAGCTGCTCGCCTGCTGCGCCTTCGCGGAGACCGTGACCTCGGCCACCGTTGGCGCTCCGACCGCGGCAGCTTCCGGCACCACGACGAGCATCACCCTGGCCTCGCCGTTCGGCACCACGGCCCAGCAATACCGGGGCATGCCGCTCACGCTGTCCGGCAACCTGTCGCAAACCACAGGCATCACCGACTATACGACCGGCCGCGTGGCGACGCTGGGCGAGACGCTGGGCACCGCGGCCAGCACCAGCACGAGTGCGCAGATTCCGATCAACGTGCTGTATTCGCCGACCAGCGACGAGAGCGTCTACAAGACCGCGACCTTCTACTTCTACGCCGATGGTCTGCAATGGATCTTCGTCGGCAACTTTGGCAGCTGGTCGATTGAGCTGACGACTGGCGGCTTGGCCTTCATCGTATTCGAGATGCGCGGGCAGTTCCTCTCCACCTCGGCAGTGTCCTTCCCGGCCTCAGCGCTGTCGCCGGTTCCGGTCACGCCGCCGCGCTGGGTCGGAGGCATCAGCCAGTTGAACCGGGTGAAGGCGCAGGTTCGCACGCTGAGGGTCAATGCCGGCGTTCTGGTGGTGCTGCCGGACGATCCGGAGGCGGTGGAAGGCGTCGGCATCGCGCTGCCCACGTCGCGCGCCAGCGGCGGATCGCTCGATCCCTACATGAACGTCAGCAACTACGTCACGCTCTTCGACAATTTCCGGAACGGCGTGGCGATGCCGCTGATGGTGCGCATCGGCAACACTGCCGGGAACCGCTTCCTGCTGACCCTGCCGCGGGCGCGCGTGGTTCAGAACGACCCCACCGCGCGCGAGGGGCTCGGCGTGAACAGCATGTCGTTCCAGGCCGATGGGCCGGACGCGGGCGTGTTCCTGTGCAGCTATTGATGGAGGCGAGCATGATCGGTCACACGGTTCTTCGGCGCGAATTCGGCCGGGTCGGAATGGTGCTGGCAGAGAAGACCGGCGCAGCGCTGGTCTCGCGCTCCTACGGCCAGCCCGATGCGGCGCCGCATGTGGAGTGGGTGGATGCCCAGGGGCTGATCATCGACGCCGCTGCCGGGCCGGTGCCGGCCCAGGCTTTGCAGGCAGGCATGAGCACGGAGGAAAAGGCGCTGTTCGCCGCCGCCACGGAAAAGCGCCAGGCGGCAGCGAAGAAGGGGGAGGGTTAGCGCCAGCCGCACGCCCGTTGAAGCGGCCCGATGGCCTCGCTTAGGCCGGCAAGGCTGAATTCTACTGTTGGTGTTGTCCTGAGCCTGCTGGCTGCCTGGATGAATAATGTCTCTGCGCCGATAAGCGTCCGAATGAACTGCACAGCCGCAGGCGCAAACGATGAGTCGCCGTCCTGCCCACTGTCCCATTCGGCCGAGACATGCCGTCCAGGGGAAGCGCGCCACGTCACAGAGTGCGGTCTGGCAGGCCCAAGGAACTCATACCAAAAAATGTAGGCCTCGGTTCTGTTACGGCGACACCTGAGGTAAAGACGAGGTGTGCCAGACGCGAAGCTCGTGTCCGCGTCTACCGACAGCGTGACCGTCGGCTGCTGGGTCAAGGGATCCACCCGCTCAGTGACGTTCCACTGCCGCCGCGGCCTATCGTTCGTCGGGGCGGCAGGCGTAGGGGCCGCTGCTCTTGGCGGGAAGAGGGCATCGTAACAGGCAAGCCGAGATGTCGGTGATTGGACGTCTCGGCAAATCGAGGGTTGGCTTTGCTCCTGCGCGCCGGCCTGCATCGAAATTGCAATCATGATTAGTGCAAGGCGTACTTTCATCGGCCGTTTCCCGTCGCGTTGTCCTGGGACCGTATCATCCTTCGCTGCAGGCTGAAGCCTCTATCGCCGTCTCCAGCTAGCGCAGCGCCCGCTCGGAAGCCGGTAACCGGGCCCGCCTCGGCTGCCACAGCCGCTACCGGAGTAGCTCCCGGTCGAGGGCACGTACGATGGCGCGGCAGCCGGCAAGGGCGCGGCCTGTCTTCTGACCTGGGCAAGGCGCTGGCGTTCCTGATTTACCAGCCGGAGAAGACGCTCGTATTCCCATTGCCGTCGCTGCGCGGTGGCTTCGGATGGCTCAAGCCATGCGTATTGTCGGTCCGCCTGTCGTCGAAGGGCGGTGCGGAATTCAGGCGTGTCGTATGGGTGTTCCCTGGCCATGTTTTGAACGAAGGCCTCTTCTTCAGCGGCCAAGACTGCGGGCTGTGCCAGAGCCTGGGGTGACGCAGGGGTCTCAGATGTAGCTTCCACCTGCTGACGTCGTTCCGACCAGGGCCAGTGAAACGCCTGTCTTGTGCGATCCACGTGCGCTCCGTTGGCGCAGGCGCTCAAAAACAGGACCGCAAGAATTCCGCTGCGCATGATTTTGCCCCCTCCAGTTGCGGAGAGCGTATCAGCCGTCGCTGCCGGGTGGGGAGTCAGAAGGGAATATCATCGTCCAACCCCCGCACTTCATCCGGCGGGTACCGGCGCCAGTTGCCATGCTGCGCATCGCCGAACCATCGGTCTCCATTGCGCTGCAAACGTCCCGCCATACCGTCTTCCATCTCGAATTCGATCATGCCTTCTGGGTATCGTATGGCCACGACGCGACTGTGATTGGCAAGTATATCTCTCGCAAGAACGCGAAGATCGCGCTCCTCTCTAAATCGCGCACCAAGCTTATCGAGTAAGCTGCTCACTCCATCTCTCGACTCTAGAGCCAAATCTATGAGGCGCCGAACGGCTTCGGTCTCTGAGGCTATACCGTTCTCTTCTTGATATGCCTTGATTCTCGAAATCATCTCCGGCGGCAGAAGGTATATTTTTCGCTCCGCAGCGCCCTTCCCGTCAATCGGCCTCCTGGCCATGATATGCGCCCCACGATGCCGTTGCGCACATCGTCTGCCACATGATGGGCGGATGCCGCTATTGACGACGCGGTATGACGCTAGATATGCTTAGTGAGATGAAAGGAGAGGCATATGAAGAAAGCTGCGCGTCAGTACGGCGCGGAGAGGGCGGCAGTGCAGCGCGTCATCATTGCGATGCCGGAAGCCGAGGTGGAGGCCATTGATCGATGGGGGGTTCCGGCCGGGATGCCGAGCCGGACCGCTGCGATCCGGACGCTTCTGCAGGAGGGCCTGAGGGCCGCGAAAAGCCGCGATGGCGGCGGGCCGGCGGCGGGGAAGGGCTTGGAAGGCTAGCCCCGCCGCCGGCTGGATAACCACCGACCGGGAAGCCCTGCCAGGGGCCGCGCCGGTCTTGTCGAAACCCGATCTAGGACATCGGATATGACCGAGAACAAGATTACCCCCTTCCTGTTCGAGGGGGAAGCGATGGTTCGTGTGCTGGAGCGCGAGGGCGCGCCCTGGTTTGTGGCTGCCGATGTGTGCCGGGCTTTGGGCATCAGCGACGTCAGCACCGCAGTGGCCAAGCTGGACGATGACGAGAAGGGTACGGCTTCAACCCGGACCCTTGGCGGCGAGCAAGACGTTCTGGTCGTCTCCGAGGGCGGCCTCTACACCCTGATCCTGCGGAGCCGGGACGCCACCAAGCCCGGCACGGTGGCGCACCGCTTCCGGAAGTGGGTGACGGGCGAGGTGTTGCCTGCGATCCGGCGCAACGGCTTCTATGTGGCGGCGCCCGTGGTGGAGGAGGTCGAGGAGCAGACCCCGGACGGGCTGAAGCTGCGGAAGGTCAACACGGCCGTCCGGTGCTTCGGCGAGCGGGCCGGGGCGCAGCTCTGGGCGAAGCTCGGCCTGGACTGGGTCCCCGCCATGGCGCATGCGCTGCGGCAGCCGGACCTGCTGGATAGCGCCACGCCGCCGGCCCCGGGCAGCGTGACCATCACCGTGACGCCGACGAACGGGCAGGGAGGCACCCACTGATGCCCGCCCTTTCCCGCCGCGGCGCCATGACGGCCGCGATGGGCGTCACGGCCTCTGTCGTGATGCCGCCGGTGCCGCCGGTGTCCGGGGCGCTGCTGCCCGCGGCGCCCGATCCGGACGCCAGACTTCTTCATCTCTGCGCCGCACACATGGGCGTGGATCAGGCGATTGACGCGCTCCAAGAGCCTTGGATGGACCACCCGGGTGGCACCCCAAAAGACGTTTGCGCCGAAATCGATCGGCTGGCGGAGGTAAGCTGGAGCTACCGGCGCCGCATCGCGCAGCACCAGGCGCACACGCTGTCCGGGCTGCAGGCCAAGGCGCGCATCGTGAAGCGATACTCCAACGCGGACTCGCGCGGCGAGATGGACCCGGACAGCGATGAGGCCATCGCCTTCTCGCTGGCCCGTGACCTGTTGCGGCTGCCCGACGCCTGACCATCTGGAAGCGCCAGGCTCCTACTTGGCTTGGCGCTTCTTCCGCCCGCGTGTGAGTTTCTCAGCCTCGTTTTCATTGGCCGTAGGAAGCGGCCCATCGTTCGCGGGCAGCGTCGTCAACTTGATGTCGAGCGCGTCCAGCACCTTGAGGACGGTGGCGAAGCCCGGGTTACCATCCTCGCGGAGGGCCTTGTACAGCGTGTCACGACCGATGCCGGCGCGCCGGGCGACCTCGGTCATGCCCCGCGCCCGGGCGATGGTGCCCAGCGCCTGAGCGATCTCGCCCGCGTCGCCATCCTCCATGACCACCCGCAAGAACTCCGCCTGCGTCTCCGCATCGCCGAGGAACTCGGCCGCATCCCAGGGATAGGTCTTCGTCTTCGCGACCATCGTCATTCCTCCAATCCGGCCGCCAGGGCCTTTGCCGCGGCGATATCCCGGCTCTGGCGTGCCTTGGTGCCGCCGCCCAGCACGATGACCAGCACGGCGCCGCGCTGGGTGAAATAGATCCGGTAGCCCGGGCCATAGGTGATCCGAAGCTCTGACACGCCTTCGCCAACCGACTTCCAGTCGCCGAAGTTGCCCGCCCGCATGCGCTCGATCCGCACCAGCACCCGCGCCTTGGCGGCCGGGTCCTTGAGGCCGTTCAACCAAGCTT
Source organism: Falsiroseomonas tokyonensis (assembly GCF_019024325.1). Lineage (GTDB taxonomy): Bacteria > Pseudomonadota > Alphaproteobacteria > Acetobacterales > Acetobacteraceae > Falsiroseomonas > Falsiroseomonas tokyonensis. The sequence continues at coordinate 147,970 of NZ_JAFNJS010000008.1, read as the reverse complement.
CGAATTCTGCGGTGCGCTGAATCGTGTGCATAAAGTGTATATCGCACTATACGCCACGCAGGGCAAGTGAGTTGTAGAGCCGAATATACATTTCGGCTCATTCCCATCCGGCCGAATACCGGTAGCGCGTCCGCCCGGGCGCGACAGGCGGGCAGGTTGTCGGACCTGCCCACCACCACCTCTCCGACAAGAGGCCAATATGACCCCCATCCTCTCGCGGGACGATAGCGTGTGGCACCAGCCGCCCGGCTCGCCACGCCGCTACCTGCTGGCGCCGATGACGCGCCGGGAGCGAAACCTGTTCCGCCGCGCCATGGTGATCGAGGGCGCGGTGATGCACTCCAACGAGCGCATCCTGGAAGGCCTCCGCTTCGCGGTGCAGGAGCTTGCGCCGGCGAACCTCGATGAGGTGCTGGCCCTGATCGATGAGGCCGAGGCCGAGCAAAAGGAACGCCAGGCCGACCCGGCGGGGCAGGCGGGCCCGGCAACCGCGCGGCTGGTCCCGATTGAGGCCGCGGCGCGCGCCGTGCCGGCCTATGCGACGCTGCTGGCCGATCGGTCCTTCTTCATGGCGACCTATCCCGCGGTCGCGGCCCGCTTCGCCCTGCGCGGCTGGGAGGGTCCGGGCCTGCCGGAGTTCCAGCGCCGCAACGGCGAGGCTGCGGCGGATGCGCTGGAGGCGGTTCCGGACGACGATCTGACGAGCCTCGGCATCGAGGCCTATCGCATGGCCTTTTTGTCCCAGGATGCGGAAAAAAACTGCGCGGCGCCCTCGCAGTCGGACGGGACCCCGTCGTCTGGCGCGACCTGATCCTGGCCGAGGGCGCCACATACCAGGTTCTCGGCGAGCAGTGGTCGGAAAACCCGGCCGAGACGACGCCGGAAGAATTTTTCGAGGTTTTGCGCCTGTGGCGCGTGTGCCAGGGCGGCATGGGTGGCCTGGCCTTCATGCCGGACGGCGGCGGCGTCAACGATCAAGCCGCATGGCTGCTGGACGCCTTTCGTTTTCTGGCGGGGCTTGAGGCCGCGGCGATGAAAGAGGAAGGCGGCTGATGCTCCAGATGCGCGTTGTCGGCAACCTCGGCGCGCAGCTGAGGAACATCCTGGACGGCGAAGTCACCACCATGTCGCGCGGGCTGCGGCGCGCCGTGGATCGCACGGCCACGGCGGTCCACACCGACCTTCGCGGGCAGGTGACGGGGGCCGGGCTGGGCGCGGGTCTGGCGGCGGCCTGGCGCAAGCAGGTGTACCCCGGCACGCCGCGCCGCACGCTGCGGCCGGCCGGGCTGGTGTGGTCGAAGGCGACCGCGCTGCATGAGGCTTTCGAGCGGGGGGCGGTGGTTCTGCCGCGGCGTGGATCCTTCCTGCTGATCCCCAGCAAGGCCGCGGAGGCTCTGGGCGCGGACGTGGTTTCCACGACCGTGAGCCGGAAGGGCGGTTCAATTCCCGGCAACGCCCGGCGCCGGCGGTCCAGCCTTGAGGAAGCGGCGCGCAAGCTCGGCGTGCCCATCGTCTCGGCCAGGCCAGGCAACGCAATCCGGAAGGCGGGCGACCCGTCGGCGCGGTCTCGGGGCTACATCCTGCTGACCCCGACGCGCGCCAGCCAGTCGCGGCTGGTGGCGCTCTACTTCGCCAGTCGCGGGGCCAAGCCGGTCTTGCTGTTCACGCTGGTCCGACAGACGCGGGTGCCGCGGCGCCTGGATATCGCGGGCGCCGCCTCTCGGGCGCAGGCGACCCTGGCAAGCAATGTTTCATCGGCCCTGGCGGCGGGAGGCTGATCTATGTCCGGTTCGCGCCAGATCAGTATCCGGCTCGCCATCGAAGGCGCGGAGAAGGCCCGCGCTGATCTGGAGGCGGTGGGCAAGGCCGGTGCCGCGGCTGGTGAGGCGGCGGCACCCACTGCGCGCCAGGAAGCCGCGTGGAACCGGCTCCAGGCCAGCGTCGACAGCAATTACCGGGCGGCGATTCAGTACGCCAATGTGGTGGACCGGGTGCGTCAGGCCGAGGCTGCCGGCCTGGGCACGGCGGAGCGCCGCAACCAGCTGCTGGAGCAGGCCGCGCTGGCGCATGCGCGGGCGACGCAAGCGACCACGACCTACGGTGCCGCGGCGGCCACGGCCAGCGGGAACACGCGCAACCTCGGCATCATCGCCGGCCAGGCCGGCTTTCAGGTGCAGGACTTTGCGACGCAGGTCGCGATGGGCCAGAACGCACTGCTGGCCTTCGGGGTGCAGTTCGCGCAGTTCGCCGGCTACTTCGGCGCGGGCGGCGCCATCGCGGGCGCGGTGGTCACGGTCGGCGTTTTGGCGGCGCAGTTCCTGGACCTCGGATCGAAGGTCGAGGGTGTTGCTGAGGCCGAGCGCAACCTGCAGAACGCGCTCTCGGCCAGCAATGAGATTTACGAGGACGCGATCGCCAAGGCTGATCGCCTGGAGCGTGCGCGGCGCCAAGCGGCGATTGCTGGCGTCGAAGATCGCCTGAGCGTCGAGCGCGAGTCGCTTCGCTCCCTGAACGCCGCGGCCACTGATATGGAGCAGCGGCGCGCCTTCGCGACCGATCGCATCGGCGGCGGCGGCACGAACGAAAACCCAGTCGTGCGCGCCGAGCGTGAGCGCCTCGCCCAGCAGGCCGAGCAAATCAGTGCGCGGATTGCGGCCCTGGAGCTTGAGCGAACGCGCCTTGAAGGCGTGCGCACCGGCGGTGTCTATGGGCCTGGCGCCGAGGAAGGTAATGCCGCCGTCTTCGCCCGCGTTCGTGAGCAGCAGCAGGAGCTTGAGCGCACCCAACGCGAGAGCGAGCGGGCCGCGCGCGCCGCGGAGAGGGCCGAGGCGCGCGCGGCCCGTGCAGCGACCACGGTTGAGAACCGACGCTCGGCGCGCGGAGCCGACATCTTCGAATACACGACCGATCCGCGGCAGCCGGTCTTTCCGGCCGCGGACATCATGGAGGCCTGGGATCGAAACCGCCAGGAAGCGGAGCGCGCGGCCGAGCGCGCGCGGCGTGATGCCGAGCGCGAGGCAGATCGGCTCTCCCGCCAATTCGACACCGTGACCAACAATTTCGGCCTGAACCTGACGCAAACCACCCTCAGCGCGCTGGAACAAGGCGCCGCGCAGGGGCGTGGCCCGCTGGCTGCCCTGGCGTCCGGCTTCGGGTCGATCCTTCGCTCGGCCGTGGTCCAGGGGGTGAATGCAGGGCTGGTCACGCCAGGCATCCGCAGCATCGGCTCGGCCATCGGCTACACGGGCGCAGACAGTGGCCCGGGTAGCCTGCTGAGCAGCCTCGGGAACTTGACCGGCCTGTCCAGCTTGCTGCCGTCGGGGGGCCTGTCTGGCATCATTTCCAGTGTCAACGCATGGGGCGCCAGCGCCATGCCCTCCGTGTTTGGCGGCGGATTGGGCTTCGAGGCCTTCGCCGAAGCGGCGCCTTCAACCATGGGTCTTGGCAGTGCGAGCCTAACCGGCGCCCTTGGGGGTGCCGGCCTGGGTTTCGGCGCCGGCTCCCTTCTGAACAGCCTCATCGGCGGCAAGCAGACTGGTGGCATGGTGGGCAGCGGCATCGGTGGCTTGGCCGGCGCGCTGGCGGGCGCTGGCGGCTTACTTGGCCCCGTGGGGGCTATCGGCGGCGGCGTCCTCGGCGGCCTGCTGGGCGGTGTTGGTGGCGGCCTCATCGGCCCTGGCCCGAAGACCAACGCCTTCGGCTACAGCCTCACGGCCACCGATGGGATTTTCGGGCTCTCCGGCCTGTCCACCACGGGCGATGGCGCCGGCGGCGAGCAGCTTTACGCCCAGGCACAGCAGCAGATCGCGCAGATCAATGCGCAGCTCGCCGCGCTCGGCCTCGCCGTCAACACGAACAACCGGGCGATCACCGGCGGCGGCGACCGCCCAACCGATGGCAGCCAGTCGGCCAGCCTGGATGAGGCGCTGGGCGTGTTCAGCTTCAGCAGCGCCAACGACAGCCTGCGGACGGCGCTGGAAAGCATCGGCCCCGGGATCGAGGCCGCGACCACGGCGGCGCAATTCGTCACCGGCACCTATGAGGCGATGCTGCGGCTGCGCGATCCGGTCTCGGCCTTCGACGCGGCTGTGGAGCAGATCACGGGCAACATGGGCCCGGCCATCGAACAGGCGCGCAAGTACGGCTTGGCGACGGCGGAGCTTGAGGCGATCCAGGCCGAGCAGGTCGCCAAGATCACCGAAGCCCGGAACGCCAGCTTCCAGGAACTGAACGACAGCATCACGGTGGATTTCTTCCGCGCCGTGGGCCGCGATCTTGAGGCCAGCCTACTGGAGTTCGACATTCGGGCCGCCGCGCAGCTTCGGCAGACCCGAGAGCAGCTTGAGGCGATGGCCGCGTCCGACGCGGACATTGAAGCGCAGCTGGCCCGGGTGCGGCAGAACCAGGCGTTGCAGAGGGCGGCGATCGGCGCCGGCGCGACGAACGACAACACCGACCGCAACGTCCGCAGCCTGCTGGAGAACCTGACTTTCGGTGGTGCTGGCGGCCTATCGCCCGAGGCGCAGGCGACGGCGGCGCGGGAGGCGCTTGAACAGGCGCGGCAGGCGGCGCTGGCGAACCCGAACGCCGCCAATATCGAGAACTTCACGCGCCTGGCCGGCACGACGCTTCCGACTATCCGCGGCATCACCGGCACGGATGCGGCCTTCGCTTCGCTGGTGAGCCTGACGGCCGACACGGCGCGGCAACTGGCGCCGAACGCCGATGTGGCGAACCTGGGCGGGGTGATCGATTCCGTCACGACGGTTGCCGAGGCGGTCTATGCGACCGGCGGCGCCAACAACGACGTTCTGAACCGCGTGCTGCTGGAGTTGCAGCGGCTGACGACGCAGCTCGCCGCGCAGCAGGCCCGCATCAACGACCTGATGATGGCGCGCCCCGCCGCCTAGGAGGTACTCCATGCCGCTTCCCTCCGCATTTCTTGCGCAGCAGACGAGCAACACGTCTGGCACCGGCACCCTGAACTTGGTTTTGGCCGATGCGCGCTTCCGCTCGTTCCTCACGGCGGTCGGCGGCGCAGCGCGGATCGTCTATCGCATCTCGCGCTCAGGCACGACGGAGTGGGAGATCGGCATCGGCGCCTATGACGGCGGCACGCCTGGCACCCTGACTCGCAGCACGGTTATCGCCAACCACCTCGGCACGACGGCGCTGGTCAGCTTCGGATCCGGCACCAAGGACGTGCAACTGCTGTCCTTGCCGAACCAGCAGCGCCAGACCGATTTCAGCAGTACCACGACGGCGGCGCTGGCTGACCTCGGCGGGCTGCTTCGCTTCACCGGCTCTGCGTCCTGCACGCTGAATCTGCCCGCCGTCGCGACGGTTCCGGTCAACACCGGCTATACGATCGTAAACCAAGGCACGCTCGGCGCCGTGGTGACGATCGACCCGTCCGGCTCTGAGACCATCAACGGCGTGCTCGGGCAGTTCGTGTTCGCGAATGAGGCGTGCGAGATCCGCAGCACTGGTAGCAGTTGGATCTGCATGGGCCTGGCCTCTATGGCGTTGGTCAGCACCGGCACCATTGCGACGAGCGTCGTGGATATCGCGCTGCCGGGCAGCGGGTCGCTTGGTCCGGAGCGTTTCGTGCTGGAACTGGACCACGTCGATATCCAGACTGATAACCAGCAGATCCTGCTGCGGACCAGCAGCGACGGCGGCAGCAGCTACGCATCCGGGGCGAGCGACTATCTCCGCAGCGCCATCTTCAACAGCGGCGCAAGCAGCGTCAATTCCGGAGCGGCTGCTAGCAGTTCAATCATCATCGGGTCCAACATGGACAATGCGTCCCTGCTCTGTGGCCGCTATGACATATGGGCTGGCGGCGGTAGTGGCCCGGAGCGGTTCCAGCTACAAGGCATGGCATATGCGCCGGAGTCCACTGGCGCCTTGCTTGAAGGCGGCATGGTCGCCGGCAAGCGGCAGGACGATGCGCGCGTAACCAACATCCGGCTCCTGGCAAGCTCGGGCGACTTGGTGTCGGGCACCTGGCGCGTTTACGCGATCCGCACCTGATGCTTGACAGCGGCATCTTTCCCTACGGGCTGTATCCGGAGGCGTCGCTTCCGGCGGCCTATGAGGCCGAGCAGTTCACGGCTTTGGTCCGGCTGGCGACGGCGGCCTACCACTCCGACCAAGCGGACTTGCCGGCCTCCACCGTCTGGCCGCCGCGGATACTGAGCGGGATCGAGATTGCGCAAGACGTGGTTGGCGGCCTTGGCCTCGGCGGCGTCGTGGCGCTGACCGCGTCGGAAATCACGGTGGCAGACGGCGACAACTGGTCTGCCGACATGGCCCGCTATGGGACGGCGGACGGCCGTGAGATTGAAATCCGGGTCGCGGAGGTGCTTGACCCGCGCGCGAGCGACTACGGCACGCCCCTGCGCGATACGGCGCTGGTCTGGAGGGGCCCTGTGGCGCGCGTGGACCGCCTGGCGGGGCGCAAGGCTCGGGTGGCGCTGGGTGACGCTACAGACCGCCTGAGCGCGCTCCTACAGTCCACACGCTACACCGGAACGGGCGGGCTCCAGGGCAGCGAGGCTCTGAAGGATCGCCCGATGCCGGTTTGCCTCGGCCGGCGGTTCAATATCCAACCTGTCTACTTGGGCATTGTGGACATCGGCGACGGGCTGCTGCCGACCTACCAAACTCACTGGCGCGGCATTGTCGGGCATAACGTGGTCCGGATGCGTGGCGTCACGCAGACTAAGGTTGTCAGTACGCCAGGCGTTTCGGAATGGCGTGATTATCCGGCGCTCGGGCTGTTCCAACTTGGCAGCGATCCGGACGGCACCGTGACGTGCGACGTATCGGGCGAGGCTTCAGCTTACCCGGACAGCATCGCGGCGGTGCTGTGGCACATGGTTTCGGCGCTCGGGCCGCAGATGACGGACGACGACCGGGATAGCGTGTCCTGGCAGTTCGCGGAGGCTGACCTGCCGGGCTTGGTGGGCTTCTACCAGCCAGCGCAGGACATCACGACGCTGGCCGCCGTGCAGCGGATCCTGTCCAGTTGTGGCGCCGTCCTGAGCGGCGACCGGGGCGGTAAGTTGCGTCTGTTCGATCCGTTCACGGCGACGACCGATATCCAGTTCGACATCGCGGCGCTCAACGTCGTGCAGGAGCCGGAGCCGGTCCCGCTGCCGGACCAGCTCGCCCCCGCGCCGCGCGAGGTCAAGGTCGATTGGGGCCAAAACGACGCGCCGATCCCCGACCTAGGGACGGCGGCTGACGCGACGCTGCGGCAGCGGCTGGCAGACACGACGGCGCCTGTTGCTAGCTATGCGAGCAACCTCGTCACGCAGCGGGTGGCGCGTGAGCGGGCGCTACGGCTGCCTGGCGCCTATTACGACTTGGTCGATGCGCAGGCCCGTGCGGAGCGGATCGGCACATGGCTTGAAGGCGGGGCGCGGGCCGTGCGGGTTATGACGGACCGCTACCTCGGCCAGATCAACTTGGGCGACTACGGCCGCGTCACTTACCCCGGGTATGGGCTCGATACTGGGTTTGCCGGGGTGGTGGTGGGGCTGCGCGAGTATGTCGAGCGACGGCGGGTTGAGATCGTGATCGTCGGGGCGGGGGGCTAACCATGGCAGGCGCATTTGGCTACGCGGACGCCATGCGGGCCGCGCCCGCCATCACGATGATCACCGGCACCGTGGACGACGGCATGCCGCTGTCCAATCTCTATGATGACCAACCTGGCGTTCGCACGCGCTTCAACGGCAGCCCGGTCCGTTTTGTGGTCGACTTCGGCGCATCCATCACCGCCGGCCTCATCATCCTCGGCAACACGACCCTGGACGAAACCGGCGTCGTGCGGTTCTACGGCAGCTTGACCGATCCGACCGGCTTTGCGGCCGAGATCATGAACGAGTCTGTCGTCACCACGAACGCATCTTTCTGCCGCGGGCAGGCGGCGCTTTTGCTCTCGGCCGACGTGTCCTTCCGCTATCTGCGGATCCACATCGAGAACGCGCCGGGCGGTGTGGCTGACGTTGGCTTCCTAGCGGTCTTTCCGACGCTGCGGCTGAACAACGGCATGGCGTTCGGTGCTTTTGAGGGCCGCCTGCCGACTGGCACCTATGACCAGAATGCCTTCACGGGCGCGGAATTTCCGGTGCCTGGCCTGACGGCGCCGCGCGTCGCGCGCTTTACCCTGCCGACGCTCCGCACGACTGAGTTCTACGGCACACTGCGCGACATGCTGGACGGACTGACGATCGCGTCCAATGTAGCTTGGGTGCCCGAGACGACGCTTTCGGCATTGGAACTAAACCGCCGCACCCTCTTCGGCCGCTTACTCAACCCGGGCCAGGAATACGGCATTACCCGCGATCGCCCGCTGCTTGGCACCACGTCCTTCGCGATCCGCGAGCGCATCTGATGCAGGAAAGCGGCCTCGCGCCATACGGCCTCTATCCGGAGGCCGTCATCCCGGACGGCTACGTGCTGGGCTCCGCGTTGGAGCGGCCGGCACTGGTGGCTGGCGGCGCGCCCCGTGGCGGCGTCGGACTTGTGACCATGACCGCGCGCTCTCCGTCCGCTGTGACGGCAACGCCGCCTGTCGTGCTTGTGACAAACGATGCGCTCGGCGCCAATGTGGCGGTCACGCGGGCGCACACACCAAGCGGCGTCACAAGCCTTGAGCGATTAGTAGATGGCATCTACGCAGAGATCGCGCAAAATCAGCCGCGCTATAGATACGAAACGCGCAGTCTACGAGTTTCTTCCGGCGGCACTAACACTATCCGAAACCCGCGCGGGGAAGGCGCTACAGCGCCGACGACGGTGCCAACCAACTGGTCTGTATCGCTCTCGTCGGGCCTAACAACGACTGTAATCAGCACGCAGTTTCGGGATGGCGTTCCCACAGTGACGCTTCGGGTTGCCGGCACATCAACCGGAACCTTTTGGCGCTTGGTGTTTGACACCACGACCGCGATCGTTGCTGCCGCCGGTCAGACATGGACGGCAAGCCTTTTTTGCCGCGTGGCTTCTGCGCCGAATCCACCGAACACCTACGCGGTGCGTTTCTCTGGACGTAGCACTGGCGGCGGCGTTGAGCATGAAGCGTCTAGCACGGCCTTCACACCTACAGCGACCCTGGGGCGGTACAGCGGCAGCACGACTCTAGCGAATGCCAGCACAGCACGCATTCAGCAGGCGCTGTCGATCGGCATCACAAACGGCGTGGCTTACGACTTTACGATTGAGATCGGTGCACCTGATCTGAAGCAATCCCCACTACTGTCCTCTGCCACCATGCCGCCCACGGCCGCACCGCAGGCCAGCACGCGCGGCATTGATGTCCCGATTTGGACACCTTCCGCCTTCCCGCCGCGTGGTTGCATCGTGCTTCTCGGCACCCTTGACGCTTTGGCTGGCGTGTCCGCGCTAGGCTTACTGCAACTGGACGGCGGCACGGATAGCAACCGCCTTGTTGCTCGCGTTGCGGCGGGCGGCGGGCAGCCTGAAATGTTGGTTATTACGGGCGGCGTTACAACGGCGACGCTGACGCTATCGGACACGCTTGCCGCAGCGACGCCGTTTCGTGCCTTGGTCGCTTGGTCGCCTGGCGGTGTGCGGTTCGGCACTTCGACGGGTGGTGTTGTCAGCGCGGGAGTTGCCCTTCCGCCAGGTCTACTGCGCGGCCTTCTAGGCCACGCCAATGCCGCGGGCACGCTGCCGATGGGCGGCGAGCTGGTGGCCGATTTCTTTGATACCTGGCCCTCTGAGGCCGAGGCCGCGGCGCTACTCGCCGCCTGAATCCGGAGGACATTGAATGTCTATTTCCATCGCGCCGATTGGTCGGCTGCGAACAGGCGCGCGCGTGTCTGCCATGCGGAATGAGTTCTACCTCGGCAGCACCGTGACTTGGTTCGGCGAGTTCCGAGATCCGGTGACGGGGGCGGCGAGCGACCCAACGGGTGAGGTGGAGTTTGATTTCCTCTGGCCCGGCGCCGTGCTGCCTGACGCGATCATCGGGGCCAAGTCGGCAACCGGGATTTTCGCCGCGCCGCGTCTTCTGATCACGGCCGGGCTGTGGACCGTCCGCCTGTTCGCCAACGGGGCTCGGGTCGATGAGCGAACCTTCGTTGTTGAACAAGGCGCCTTTCCCGAGCCCCCACCCAACACCGGCACCGTCCGGTTCACCGACAACATCCGCATCCGCCTGACCGAAGACGGTCGCGCGCGCCTGACCGAGGAGACCTGAGATGAGCTTCGCTGCCACGGGCACCACCATCTCCGGGCTGCCAGCTGCTACGGATCTAGCCGGCGATGAATTGGCTGAGGTCGTCCAAGCCGGCAACAAGCGGTCCACCGTGGACGCTATCGCCAAGCGCGCGCGAGCGGCCTCCGAGCAGGGTCCGGTGGTGCTCGCAACCGATCCCGCGGAGGCAACGCACGCCGCGCGCAGGGGCTACGTCGATGCGAGCCTTGAGGATGGCGCCACGCGCATGCTCTACGCGCCCCCGGACAGTGGCGCCATCGCGCGGTCCATTGCCGCGCGCGAGAACGCCACCGGCCACCTGCGCGCCGCCGATTTCCGCACCGATGCCGAGGCGACGGCGGGCACGCTAAACGCCGCGCTGGGGCGCGCCCTCGACGCCAAGACCGCCCGCAATGCGCCGGTCGTCATCGACCTGCCGCCAGGCGACTTCGCCTGGACCCAGGTGGTCCAGCGCACCAGCCTCGCTGGGTCGGTTCATGTCCGCGGCGCCGGCAAGGATTTGACCCGGCTGTCCATGGCGTCCGCGCTGTCAACAGCGTTCCCGGTCCGGCTTGGGGCGGGGCCGATCGGTGGCGCCTTTGCGGTGTCGTGGCCGACCGATAACCCCAAGGTGTTCAGCACCGAAAACCACTACACGGTGCTGGCCGCGGATGCCCCGGTGGGCGCCATCCGCGTCACGCTGGGGAACGTCGCGGACGTGCTGCCCGGCGACCTTCTGTCGATCAAGAGCGCGCGCTTGTGGCTGCACGACAACCGCAATCAGGTGATGTTCGGTGAGGTGGTGCGGGTGCGGAGCGTTGGGCCGGGCAACGATGTGGAGCTCTACGAGCCCATCGCGCTCGGCTACCGCGCGGGCATCATCTACTCAGGCACGCTGGCCGGCGGCACGCTGACAACTGCGGTGCTGCCAGTTGGCGCCGCGGGCCTGACGAGCGACGGGACCTTCGGCTGCCTGATGCGCGTGATTTCCGGCACCAATGCGGGGCAGCAGCGCTACATCAACAGCTACGATCAAGCCACGCGCACGGCGACCTTTACCACCGGGTCTGATTTCAACGATCAGTCGGTGTGGCCGGCGGCGCTGGACGCTACGTCCGTGGTCGAGATCGTCGCGACGCCGTATGTCTCGGTCACCCATCCGGCCACGGTGATCCTGGAAGGGCTGACGCTAGACTGCGCAGGCAGTGGCGTGCAGAGCGGCCTTGCCATCCAGGGCTGTGTGCGCCCGGAGCTGCGCGATGTCCGGGTGAACGGCGCGCGCGGGGCCGGCGCGTATTTCATCCGCTGCTGGAAGCCGAAGTTCATCGGCTGCACGATTGATGATGCGACCTCGGTCAACAGTACGCTCGGCTATGCCACGGGCTTCCAGGAGTGCCGCGACGTCGAGGTGTTCCGGCACGAGGTCTACAACTGCCGGCGAGCCACAGACTTCCTCGGCTTCTTTCCGACCGTGCGAGGCATTATCCATGACTTCTTCGTGGACGGTGGCGAGAAAGGGACTGGTGGCGCAGACTGGGAAACCCTGACGCAATCCGGCATCGGCGGCCACGGGCAGTCCTTCGACATCGCGCTGCGCAACGGCAAGATCGGCAACATCGGCACGGCGATTGTGGTGCGCGGATACGGGTGGACGGTCGAGGATGTCGAGATCAACGGTGAGGCCAAGATCGGCGTCTACGTGTCGCACGCGGGAGGCTACACCCGCATCCGCCGCATCAAGATGCTGCGCCGCATCTCGCCGCGGATGGCGCCTGTCCTGCCTCCGCAGAAGGGCGAGCGCCGGCTGATCTACGTTCTCGGCAATACCATGGCGGCTGGCAGCGTCGTCGATGTCGATGATTGCCAGGCAGACTGGCTGACCGCCGCCGTCGAGGTAGAGACGCAGACCGCGAACGCGGCATGGCGCCTGTTCCTCAAGGGCTGCGAGTTGGATTTCAACACGGCCGACACCGCCTTTCTGATCGACGGCAACGAGATCGTTCGTGCGCAAAAGTCGGGGTGGGAGGTTTACAACAATCGGGTGGTGCAAAGCGGCGTTGGAGGGCTGGTCGGGCTGACCCGCCTTTCGGCTGTTTCCGACGGTACGAGCGGCATCATGCGAGTCGGCGACTACGCCTACGACGTGCAGCTGGCTGACGACCAGGCTGTATCGATTGCCCTGGCGAGCTACACCAGCAATCAGGTCTGGGTCCGTGTCCATCCCGTTGGATCCAGCAACTCGGTGGTGTTCAACGGCGTGCTGCGATCTGGCTACAACGCCGCGGTGGTCAGCTACTCCACCGCCGTGGGGTGCGGCACTCCGGTCGGCCCACTGACGGGGACGACGGGGACGGACGGTCTGTTCAACCTCGCCGTAGCGGGCGCCCGGCTCTGGCTCGAAAACCGAACAGGATCGGGCCAGCAGCTCCGCGTCGTCCTCGACGTGGGGTAGCCCGAGACGGGAAGGCTTTCTTCCTGCGGCCCGCGTCAGTGATTTCGCGGCGCGCCAGTTACGCGGCGACGCCGCATCACCGCACAGATGGAGCGACCGCAATGCGGCAACACGAGACGCCGGGCGCGCTTGGGCGCAAGCTGGCGGGGGCATAAGCATGACCTCGGATGAACGCATCGCGCTGGCCGAAGAGGCTGAGAGCCTGCCGATCCATGTCCGGATGTGCGCACTGCGACACCGGCAGATCCTCAGCCAGATGGCGAGCCTGGAGTCCGCGGCAAACGTCCGCATGAGCCGGATCGAAAAGCTCCTGTGGGGCATCCTCGGCGTCATCACCACGGGACTGGCCGGTGGCGCGTCGCAAATCATCCCGCTCTTGCAGGCTGTAGCGGGCAGCAACTGATGCCCGGCCACCCCTTGCCAGACGATGCTCTGGCCGCCTTTGCCGAAGCTTACAGGACCGCCGTCGCCGAGGGCTACCAGCCCCGCGGCGAAACCGTGGGCACTAACCGCCGCGCCGCCGCTACGGTGGCTGGCGAGCGTCTAGGCCTTACCGCCAACCAGCAACGCGGGAGGCTCGCCGCCTTGGATATGAAGCAGAAAGGCTGGGCCGCGACAGAGCAGCCGGCGCCGTTCGTGGTGGCGCCCCTGCCGTCCGGCGAAGAGCCGATCGAGGACCTCATCGCCCGGCGTGCCAACGCCTACACGCGGCGGCACGAGGCTAAGGAAGCTCGCGAGCTGGTCCCGGTGCAGATCAATATCGAAGGCGCCTATGGCATCCTCCACATGGGCGATCCCCATGTCGATGACGACGGGTGCGACTGGCCCACGCTGCTGCGCCATCTGGAGCTTATCGACCAGACAGAGGGGCTGTTCGCGGCCAACGTCGGCGACCTGTCCAACAACTGGGTAGGGCACCTGGCGCGCCTGTATGCCTCGCAAGGCACGACGGCGGCCGAGGCCATCCGGATGGTGGAGTGGTTCGTCGGCCGGGTGCGCTGGCTCTACCTCATCGGCGGCAACCATGACTGCTGGTCTGGCGCCGCGGATCCCGTGAAGTGGTTCGCTTCGCAGGCCGGCGCTGCCTACCAGTGGCACGGCATGCGGCTGGCGCTGCGGTCGCCGAACGGCTGCGAGGTGCGCGTGAACGCCCGCCATGATTTCGCCGGCACCTCGCAGTGGAACGGCGCCCATGCCCCAGCCAAGGCGGCTCGGATGGGTTGGGCGCGGGATCATATCTACACCTGCGGCCATAGGCACATGGCGGCGCACAACACGCTGTTCATGAACAACGGCGAGCATGTCGCGCATGCCATCCGGCTCGGCGCCTACAAGGTCCATGACGACTTCGCCGATAGCAAGGGCTTCCCGAAGGAGAACGTCCCGGCCGCGGTCACCGTCGTTAACCCGAACTCTCGCGACGCGCTGGGCCGGGTGACGGTGTTCTGGGACGTGGAGGCCGCGGCGGATTTCCTGCGGTATCTGCGCAAGCCGCGCGTGCGGGTTGCGGCGGGGAGGCCAGCATGACCCGCCTAGACGCACACCCGCTGGTCTTCGCCGCTACCGAGGCCGCGGCATCAGGCACGCAGGTTGCCTTGATCGCGTGGGAGACGGCGGACGGCGCCGTGCATTGGCGCACCGTGCCAGGGCCGTGCAGCGACGTTGTTCTAGCGGGGATGCTGGCGCGGCTGGGTGAGCCGGATCAAGTTGCGGAGGTGGAGGGCGACGACTGAAAAGCGAACCGCCCGGCCTTGGCGGACCGGGCGGTCTGTGGCTTCCCGCGCGCCAACGCGGAGAGGGCCGGGCTTGATTGTCTCGATCAAGGGCAGTCGGAACCGCCTGTAGCCCCGCAACAATACCGGCGCGCGGTCTGGCAGGCAACTGAAAAGCAAACCGCCCGGGCCATCGCTGGCGCCGGGCGGCTGTCGCATTGGTAGTCCCGGCAGGGATCGAACCTGCGACGCCCCGCCTAGGATGCGGGCGCTCTGTCCGCTGAGCTACGGGACTTAACGCCCGGCGATCAACCCGGGCGGCCCGGCCGAAACCAGGTCTTGCTATCCGATGCCAACGCGGCAGAGCGGCGACGCGCAAACAATACACATTCCCACCCAGCAATTCAAGCGCCGCGTCAATACCGCGCGCCATGAATACCGCTTTTAAGGCGCCGGGTGCCGATTCGGCGGCGGGTATCTCTCGTGATACCGCGCCAGCTTTTCCAGCCACACAGCCACGTCATCCGGGATCCGGGTGGCGCCGCGTGCCCACTGCCGCACCGTGCCTTCGGGGCGCTCAAGCACGGCAGCTAGACCGCGCTGGCTCCAGTGCAGCGCGTCGAGGCACTCGCGGAGGCGGGTGGGGGTCATTTAGCGTCAGTCTCCTGATCTTACTTGGCGCGCCCCGGTTTTTCCGTTGCGCGCCAGTTAGTTAGGGCGCCGCCTTAAGCGGCTTGCTCGGTTTCTATACGCGCCAGGGCGGCTTCGAAAACCTCGCCCATTTCCGCCGCTTGCGCCTCAAGGGCGGCCATCTGCTTGCGAAGGCGCGCCATCTTCGTGGCCATCGCGCTGTGGCGCTTGTGCGCCTCATCCCGCACTGACCAAGGGCACATATCCAGCGACTGCATCAGGTTTGTGGCGGTGTAGGTGCTCATGTCCATCATCGGGGCATCTCCTCGTTGCGGCGGGCTACTGCCTCGCCTGTCATTCTTATACGCAATCTGCGCGCACGACGCAAGCGCATTTTGCGCATAAAAATACCGCGCCGCCCGGTCACTGGCGGCATCCCGAAAGGAGATCGCTATGAGCGAGAAACTTGCTGGCCAAGTCCGGCACCTGCTGACGTTTGCTGGCGGCGCGATCGCGGGCGAGCCGGTGCTGAACGGCGCCACGGCGGACAGCCTTGAGCAGATCGTCGGCGGCATCGTGCTGACGCTCGCCATGCAGGCTTGGTCGTGGGTGGCCAAGCAGCGCGAGGCGCGGGCCGGCAAATGACCGCCTTCGCCCGCCTGTTCGCCTTTCTGGGCTTCGGCCGGTCAAGCGCCGCAGCGCCGGCCGTTACGCCCGATGCGGCGCCGCAGCCTCAGCCGGTGGAGGCGCCTCGTGCGCCTCTGCCTCCCGCGCATGAGCCGTATCCGGTGACGCCGGAGCCGCCGGCTATGGTGGCAGACGAAGCCATCGCGCTGGCGGCCGGGCTTGTCGCGCCGTTCGAAGGGTTCAGCCTCGACGCCTACCTGTGCCCGGCGGGCGTTTGGACCATCGGCTACGGCTCGACGAGAATCTATGGGCGGCCGGTGCGGCAGGGCGACCGGATCGCCAACCACGCGGTTGGCCGCACCATGCTGATGGAGGATCTGCGCGAGGCGGCCGATGCCGTGGAGCGCGCCGTCAAGGTGCCGCTGGCCGCTACTGAGCGGGCGGCGTTGATCTCGCTGGCCCACAACATCGGTGGCGGCGCGTTCGCGAAGTCCACCCTGTTGCGGCTGCTCAACGCTGGCAACAAGGAAGGTGCGGCGGGCCAGTTCGCCGCATGGAACCGTGGTGGAGGGCGCGTGCTGGCCGGGCTGGTGCGACGGCGGGCGGCCGAGGCGGATATGTTCCGGCGGGGTTAGGTGGCGGCCGGCGATGGCGGGCTAGCCCGCGCCTCCTGTATGGCCAGCACCGCGGCGCGCGCCATCGCCTCGCAGCCGGGATCGTCGCACTGCGGGTTCGGCCAGGGCAGCGCCTCGCCATCGTCGCCGCAGACCTCGAAGCACGGTGGCTCGCCCATGAAGGCGCAACGCTCGCGGCAGATGGCCCGGGTTACGGCCGCGATCTGCTCGGGCGTGCGGTCACTCGGCATGGGCGTTCTCCGGCTCGTTGGGGTTCAGCATCTCGGCCACCGCCATCTGCGCAGCGATCAAGGCGCATCGAATGGCGTCACGATGCGGGCGGTTAAGACGGCGCGCCTCGTCGTAGGCCATGGCGGCGCAATCCCACGTGTCTTCGCCAACCACCAAGCCGAGCGCATGGTCAACCGCCTCATCGGGCGTGCGGCCCGTCGTCGCGGTCATGCCGGCTCTCCCTTGCGCGACCGGATGGCGGCCTTGTCCGCAATGCGCTGGCGGATGCGCTCGGCAACCCACGCCGGCTCCTTCGGCAACGTCAGCCGGTCCATCCAGACTGCGATGCTCTCGGCCTCCTGCGCCCGCTCCGCGTCCACCTTGGCGGCGACCTCGGCCGGGGTCAGGCAGGCCGTGCCGCCATCCGCCTGCCAAGCCAGGAACGCATCCCAGTCGTCGCGTCGAACCCAGATCAGCTTGCACGGCGCTCCGCCGATGTCGCTGGCGACGGGCGGCTGCACCGGGTTGGCACAGTTGCCATGAGCTGGCTGCCAGCGAACCGCGGCGGGGTGGCGAACCGTCTGCCGCTCGGTCATCGGCTCTCCCCCACCTGCACCACGGCGAACCCGCCCTTGCGCAGTCCTTCCAGCGCGGCCTTTGCGGCCCGCAGGTCCATTGCCAGGAACGCTCCGGTATCTCCCGGCGCGTTGCGACCCATGACGGCCAGGTCGTCGGCTCGGCGCTGCGCGGCTATCGCGGTCGCCATGTGTTTCAAGGCGGCGGTCATCGGCTGGGCTCCTGGGTGGCGGGCGGGGCGGGCAGCCGCTCCAGATCCTCCAGCGCCATGATGGCGCCCCGAAGCTCAGCCTTGGCTGTGGCGTAGTAGCCGCCTGCGGTAGACTTGCAGGCCGCCTCTATCTGCAAAAAAAAGTCCTGCATGGCCGCGATGCGCTCCTTCGGCATGCCGATCGTCATCGCTACAACCTTCGCACCCATCGCCTCTCTCCTTTCCTGCCGGGCAATCCCGGCGCTGATTTCGTGAATCCCTAGTCGCACCAACGGTCTTCGCAATTCCGTCCGCTATCTGTTCCGTGTTGGCAGGCTAGGGCGTTGATCCTGCTACGCTTATGGCAGACCAAGGCTGTAACACGGGTTCGAAACTCACAGCCGCACGCTAACACAGTGCTCGGTTGCACGTCTTGCTCCTTCGCCTGTGGATGTTCGCTGTATGAACCCGTCTAAAGCCCCGCGAGAATGGCGGAAATCCGCCATTTCGCCCGAGGCCGCATGCCCGAAACTGTGTTCGGGACGCAGGGGCCGGAGGTTCGAATCCTCTCACTCCGACCAATTGGAAGCGGCGTAACCCCCTGGGAAACCAGGGGGTTTTTTCTTGGCCGGGTGGCGGCGGAAGCGGGTGCGCGGCGCGACCGGGGCGCCAGCCTGGCGGACACGGGACCGCTGCCGGACCGTTGTGCGATGCAAACTTGCAACATACCGGCCCGATTATACGAAAGCGCAGCGAAAACGCTTTCCACGCGACGGCAGGATGCTACTGCTTAGAAATCACGCAGCCGAAAGCCAACCGCGAGGATTGCCTATGATTCGATCTCTGAAGCTTGCCACGGCTGCCCTTATTGGCGGCATGATGCTCTCTACGAGTGCAGTCCAGGCCCAGCAGACCATCGAGTCCGCCGGCCTGACCATCCTGACCACCCCGCTGATCGGCAGCGACTACATGTTCCGCGGCCTCAGCCAGACCCGGAACCGCCCGACCGCGCAGGTGACGGTCGATGTCGAACACACCTCCGGCCTCTATGTCGGCGCCTTCGTCAGCAACGTCGCCTTCGCCGGCACCAATGCGCGGCAGGAGGTCGATGTCTCGGGCGGCTATCGCTTCGAACTGGCCGGCGTGAAGCTGGACCTCGGCGCCACCTACTATGCCTATCCGGGCTATGACGCTCCGACCGGCGGCTATGAGCTGAACTATTACGAGTTCATCCTGCGCGCGAGCTACGAGATCGCGCCGGTGAAGTTCGTCGGCATGGCCGCCTATTCGCCGGACTTCACCGGTGAATCCGGCACCGGCATCTATGTCGAAGGCGGCTTCGACATGGCGCTGGACTTCGGCTTCACCATCGGCGGCCGCTATGGCTATCAGTGGGTCGAGCGCAACTTCGCCCGCCCCGGCCGCAACGAAGGGGCCTTCGGGGCCGAGGACTACAGCAATGTCTCCGTCTTCGTCTCGCGGGAGATCATCGGCGGCGTGATCGGCACGCTCTCCGGCGTCTTCACCTCGCTCGACCAGCGCGCCGATTGCTTCGGCGGGTCCAAGGTGTGCGACAACCGCGTGGTCTTCACGCTCAGCCGCCCCTTCTGAAACGCGGCGCGGATTTTCGGGCGGCGTGCCCCTTCGGGGCCGCCGCCTTTTTCACGCCGGCGCCTCAGAGACCGTTTGAGAATGCCGGACGGGTCGGTTCCGGGGCGCTTTTCCGCCCCTGCCGCGTTGGGCGACTTGCCGATGCAACCAGCATCGGCCGCACCGCCCGCCTTGCAGGGACGAAAAACCACCTGCGGTCCCTAAGCCGCCGGCATTCTCAATCGGTCTCTCAGCCCCGGCCGCGCGCGGCCCAGAACATCAGCGCCTTGGCCGGCCAGGCCCAGGCGATGCCGGCCAGGGTGAAATAGGCGAATTGCACCAGCCAGTGCAGGCCCAGCACGTGGTCGGCCAGCGCCACCACCACCATGACATAAAGCACGAAGCCGAGGAGGCCGCCGATCAGGGCGAGGGTGATGCGGGACATGCCGGCCATGTGGCCCAGCCCCGCCGCTCTGCCAAGCCGGCGCCAAGCGCGCGCCGCCCGTTCCCCCGCAAGGTTGCGGGGGCGGCCCCGCCCGGCGTAGCTTCCGGCCGCACGGCAGCGCGGACCGGCCCAGGGGGCGGCCGGCGCGCGGCGCGCGGCAGGAGCATCCGACCCGCCTCATGGCTGATACCAATATCTCTCGACTCGCCGTCGATCCGGGCATCGACCTGAAGGACCACATCCGGGGCATCCCGGATTTCCCGAAGCCGGGCATCCTGTTCGAAGCCGGGCATCCTGTTCTACGACATCTCCACCCTGCTGCGGCATGGCGTCGCCTGGCGCACCGCCATGGGCCGCCTGGCCGATGTGATCCGCCCGCACAAGCCGGACCTGCTGGCCGGCATCGAAAGCCGCGGCTTCCTGGTGGCGGCGCCGCTGGCCCTCGAACTCGGCCTGGGCTTCGTCATGCTGCGCAAGCCGCGCAAGCTGCCGGGGCTTACCATCGGCCTGAACTACGCCTTGGAATACGGCACGGACCGCATCGAGATGCAGGCCGATGCGGTGGAGAAGGGACAGCGCGTGGTGGTGCTGGACGACCTGCTGGCCACCGGCGGCACGCTGGCCGCCGGCATTTCCCTGCTGCGCCAGGCCGGTGCCGAGGTGCCCTGCGCCGCGACCCTGATCGAGCTCAGCTTCCTCGGCGGCCGGTCGCGCATCGACGTGCCCTTCGAATCGCTCGTCACCTACGACAGCTGAGCGCAGCCACTGACGGAGGGCTGGGGCGCGGTGTGGGCGCCACGTTTCTGCCCCATTCGGGCGGCTAGGTGAGCAGCAAGATGGAGGCCGGAGGGATGGGACACCGCGACCCTACCCGGCGGGACGCCGGCCGCCTGCTCGCGGCATCGGCTCTCGCAGCCTTCGCATGGCCAGGCGCCCGCTTGCGCGCGCAGGTGCCGGAAGCCGCCACGCTGCTGGCGCCGGGGCCGGAGGATGGAACCGCCGCCCGCCTCGCCGGCCGCGCCGCCGCCGCCCTGGCCCGTGGCCTGGTGCGGGCCGCGGCGCTGCGGGTTTCCGTGCTCGGCGGGCCGGATGGCATCACGGCCGCCAATCGCTTCGCCTCCTCCTCGGTCCGCGACGGGCAGATGCTGCTGCTGCTGCCGGGCCTGGCCGCCCAGGCGCAGCTGGTCGGCGACAGCCGCGCCCGCTTCGAGCCGCGCCACTGGCCCGCCATCTGCGGCAGCATGCAGCCCAGCCTGCTGGCGCTGCGCCGCGCGCCGGCCGCCGGCGCCCCGCTGCGCATCGCGGTGCCGGCCGCCGCCGCGCCGGAAGCCGGGGCGCTGCTGGCGCTGGAACTGCTCGGCCAGGCCGCCGTACCGGTCTTCTGCCCGGCCACCGATGCCACCCAGCGCCAGGCGACGTCGGAAGCCGCGGTGGCCCAGGGCGGGGCGGATGGCCTGGTGCTGTCGGGCACCGGGGCCGAGCGCCGCGCGCTCGAGCTCGGCCTGGCCCCGCGCTTCGCCTTCGATGCCGCCGGCCATGCCCGCGATGCCGCGCTGCCTGGCGTGCCGGCGCTGGGCGAAATGCTGCCCGACCCCGCCCGCGCCGACCTGCTGGAGGCGGTGCGCGCCTGCGGCGCCGCGCTGCGGGCGCGGGCCATCCTGGTGCTGCCCACCCTGACCTCGGCCAATGTCGTGGCGCTGTGGCGCGGCGCGGCGCAGACTTGGCCGGAGGAGGCGCCGGATGCACCGGAAGCCGGCACGCGGCGGATCGGCCCGGCCGAGGCTACGGCGCTGCTGACCACGCTCTGCCCCGCGCCGGATGCGGCGCTGGCCTATCGGCTGTGGCTGCTGCGCCGGCTGGGCTTCCAGGCCAGCTGACGGGTCCCGTTCAGCGATCCAGCCCCAGCCGTTCGGCCAGTTTCCAGACCGGGCCCACCAGCAGGTTGCAGGCCACCGTCCGCACCAGGTGGAACCCCAGGACCAGCGGCACGGCCAGGTCCAGCGCCTTGGCCGTGATGGTCATCTCCGGCATGCCGCCCGGCGCCATACCGAGCACCACGGCGGCCGGCGGCAGGCCCGAGAGCAGGCCAAGCCCGATGCCGAGCGCCGCCATCAGCGCCGAGAGCAGGATGGTGGAGCCCACCGAGGCCAGGGCCAGGCGGCGGGAGGTCAGCAGGAAGCGCCGGCTCATCCGCTGGCCCAGCCCGGCCCCCATGCCGACCTGCGCCGCATCGATCATCCAGAGCGGCACGCCGGAGGGCAGGATCTCAAGGGCCGAGAGCACGATCACCAGGGCGCAGGGGCCGAGCATCCAGGGATTGGCCAGCTTCAGCAGGCGGATCGCCAGCGCCACCGCCAGCCCGGCCGCGAACAGCACCGCCAGCCCCGCCAGCTCCACCGGCGGGCGTTCGGCGAAGAAGGCGCCGGCGCCGCCGCGTGGCGCCAGCCAGGTGATCAGCGGCGGGAAGATCACCACCACCACCATCACCCGGATGGTCTGCGCCAGCGTCACCGCCGGTACCGAAACCCCGGCCCGCTGCGCCAGCACCGCCATGACGATGACGCCGCCGGGCACGGCCGAGAAATAGCCGGTGCGGGGATCGGTGCCCGCCATGCGGGCGAAGAAGCGCGCCACCAGGGCGCCGACGACGATGCTGATGACGGCCGCCGCCAGCAGCCAGGGCAGCGCCGTGGCCAGCGCCGCCAGCACCGGAGTGGTGAAGGTCTGGCCCAGGCCGAGGCCCAGCATCAGCAGCGCCACCGGACGCACCGGCGCGGCGACGGCAGCCCGCTCGTGCCAAGCCAGCGCGCCGGTGGCGGCCATGGCGCCCAGCATCCAGGGCAGGGGGATGTGCAGCAGCCAAGCGACGCCGCCGCCTGCCGTCGCCACCAGGGCGGTGAGCAGATAGGCCGAGACCGGCGCGCGGCCCGTTGATGAGCCTGATGGGGAGGGGGGGGAGCTTGGCGTCACGGGACCGAATCTTGTGCGGCACAGCATTGGCCGGCGGCCCCCATTGGTCAAACCCGGGACGCGATATTTTCCGACGAAGCGGGATTCACGCTTCGTCAAGCACTGTCCCGTTAGATGAGGCGTTGTCTTATATCCACGCAGGAGTCTCTCGCCATGCTGAGTGCCACTCTTCCGGTTGCGGCCGTCCGGCCCGCCGCCGACCCGCCCCGCAATCCGCCCCCGGCAGCCCCGCCGCCGGAGGCGCCGGCGCCTTCCACCCAGCTGCGCATCGAGACGGCGCTGCAGCTCGTCGTCGTGGAATTCCGCGCGCCGGATGGCGAGGTGCGGCAATCCATCCCGACGCCGAAGGAGATCGACGCCTATCGCAACCCGCCGCTGCCCGCGCCGGATCCGGAACTCGACGTCAGCCGCTGAAGGCGATGCGCGCGCGCCCGCGGGCCGCGCCGCGCCGCGCGGCCGTGCCGCGCCCCCCGGCCGGGCCGGGTCATGACAGGGTTCGGGACATCGCCCCGAATGCGCCTCAGGCGCTGAGCGAGAGCCCGCTGCCGATCAGGCTGTTGAGCGAAGACCCGCCGCCGCCGAACAGGGCCAGCACAGGGTTCGAGGCGGATTGCGAGGGCGCCGACAGCGCCAGGTAGCGCTGCGCCAGCTTCGCCGCTTCCTTCGGATCCTTCAGCGAGTCCAGGTTCACCCGCGCCGTCAGTAGCGACTTCTGCTGGTCGAATTCCAGCACGCCGAAACTTTCCGGCAGGCCCAGCGCGCCGCGCACCACCGCGGTCATCGCCTTGTCGCTCATCAGCTCCGTCATCGAGGTGATCTTCGAGGCATTGCGCAGGAAGTACAGCGCCTCCCGCAGCCCGGCATTGGCCTCGCCCATGGATTTCTCGTAGCGATTGGTCATCGCATCCGCCACCACGCGGTCCAGCAGCGCGGAATCGGCGAAGGGGCTGCGCTGTTCCAGCGCCGCCGCCGCCGCTTCCTCCGCCGCGGTGGGCGGGCCGAAGGTGCCGAGGGCGCGCAGCTGCGCCGGCTGCAGCGCCGCGCGCTGCGCCGTGCCCAGGGCCCGCGCCTGGCTGGCCGAGAAGGCGGCCAGCTGTTCCGTGCCCAGCGCCGCGAGCTGGCTGGTGGCCACCGCCGCCATTTGCGTGGTGGACAGCGCGCGGAGCTGCGCCACGCCGAGCCGCGCGAAATCCGCCGCATCGATGGCAGCCAGCTGCGCCGTGCGCAGCGCCGAGAGCTGGGAGGGGCGAAGGGCCGCCACCTGCGTCGCATCCATCGCGCGCAGATCGCCCGCATCCAGCGCCGCGATCTCGCTGCTGCCGATGGCCGCGACCTGCGCCGCATCCAGCGCCTGCACCTGCGCCGAGGTCAGCGCGCGCAGCTGGTCGGTGCTGAGTCCGGAGACGCGCGCGAGCGAAAGCTCGCCGATCGCCGTGGTGCTCAGCGCCGCGATTTCGGTGGTGGTCTGTGTGGAGGTTTCGCGCGTCGCGAAGGCGCGGGCCAATTCGCGCCAGCGGCGGTCGGTCAGCCGGTTGGCCAGGCTCCCCTCGGCCGCCGGATCCTCGGTCAGGATCTTGCGCAGGATGCCGCGCTTGTTGATCTCGCCTTCCAGCTGGAAGGCTTCCAGCATCACGCCCAGCGTGCGGCGGTCCTGCAGCAGGGATTCCACATCCTGATGCTGGGTCGCGGCCTCGCGGAAGCGGGCCATGGCGGCTTCGTTGTCGCGGCGGGCGGTGAAACGCGCCTGCAGATTGGCCCCTTCGCGCTGCGCGACGGCAAGTGCGGTCAGCGCGCCGAGGCCCGGCAGCATGTCAGGCGACCCGGCTGGTGAAGGCCATGGCGGGCGTGGCGGGCAGCGGCGGCTGGGCCAGGGCGCGCTGCGCCTCCAGCGCCTCGATCATGTCGCGATGCAGCGCCATCAGCGGCTCCAGGCTGCCGCCATCGTCCAGCCGCAGGTCGCTTTCCTTCTGCGCCCAGATGCCGAGCGAGATCAGCCGCCCGCGCAGCTCCGCCGGCAGCTTGTTGCCCGGCGAGCCGAGGTCGTTGATCAGCATCGACCACAGCCGATGCACCTTTTCCAAGGCCACGGCGCGCGACCGCGTATCGGTCGCCCCGGCCATGAGCCCGTTGACGTAGCGAAAGGCGCGCAATTCGATTTCGCGGGGAGAGGCGACGGCGTTCTGGGTGGCGGCGTAGCGCGAAACGCTCATGGATCCTCCAGCGCGGGAACGGCGGCGGGCGCCGAGGCCTCACGGCCCGGGCGCCCGCCTCAGCTTGCTTATCGGAACAGCGACAGCAGCGACTGGCTCTGCTCATTGGCGATGGAGAGCGACTGCGTGGCCAGCTGCTGCTTGGTCTGCAGGCTGGTCAGCCGCGCGCTTTCCTCCGCCAGGTCGGCATCGACGAGCGCGCCGAGGCCTTCCTTGATCGAGTCGTTCAGCTGCGTGGTGAAGGTCGTCAGGCCATCGACCTGGCGGATATTCGCGCCGAGGTTGGCGAGCCGCGTGCCCATCAGGTCGATCGCGCCTTCCACCAGGGCGATCGCCTCGTCCTGGCCCGTGCCGGCCGCAGGTGCCGCTTCCACCGTGGCGCCCGTGATGTCGGTGGTGACATCCTGCGAGTTGCCGCGGATATAGAGCTCGCCCTCGCTGTTCAGGCCGGCATCCAGGCCCGCTTCCTTCATGCGGGTGATCAGCGCGGTCACGCGGGTCAGCGGGCTGTCCGTCGCCTCGAACTGCACGTCATAGACGCGGGTGTTCGGATCCGGCGTGGTGCCCAGCGCGGCGGAGCCATCGCTGAACTCGAAGACCAGGTCCACATCCTCCAGCGCCGTCGCCGGGTCGCCGTCAAGGTCGCGCTGCACCGTCACGGTCAGCACCTCGCCATTCGCCGGCGCCAGCGTGTCGTCGAAGGTGACGGTGCGGGCGGCGGAGGTGACGGACAGGCCGGTCAGGTCGAGGCCCGCCGCGGTGCTGTCGGTGCCCGCCACGGAGGTGACGGAGCCCTGGATGTCGCGCACGATGTCGACCGAGGTATTGGTCACGCCGTCCACCGTCAGGCCATTCACCAGCAGGTTCACGCCATTGAAGGTGGCGGAATTGGCGAAGGCGTCGATATTCTGCAGCGCGTTGGTGATCTGGTTGTTGATCTGCTCCGCATCCAGGCCCTGCTGCTGGCCCTGCGTCATGGTCTGCTTCAGCCGGCCCAGCTCGTCGGAGATCTGCGTCGCCGCGTCGCGCGCCACGGTCAGCGCGGACTTGCCGAACTTCAGGCTGTCCTTCACCGCGGTCATGCCGTTCAGGTCGGCGCGCATGTTCTGCGCGATGGCAAACACGGCGGGGTCGTCATCCGCCTTGCTGATGCGCAGGTTCGTCTCGATCCGCTGCTGGGTCTTGCCCATGTCCTTGCCGATATTGTTCAGCGAGCGGATCGCCGCCATGGCGGCGGCATTGGTGTTGACGGAGGACATCGTCCCCATCTCCTTCGAAAGGCGTTCCGCGTGCGGGGCGACGTTTTGCCTCCCGTCCGCGGGACCGCGGGACTGGCGCCCGATTGGCGCCGCATCCCCCGGTGGCAGGCCCGACGCTTGTCAGGCCTTCCTCTGCATCCTGCCGCCTGGGGATGAATCCGGCGTAAAGCCGGGCCCCGCAGCGGCGGGAAAATCTAGTCCAGATGCGGCCTGATCGCGCTGGCGCCGGCGGCGGCAACCTGGCCCGGCAGCGCCACCGGCAGGCCGGTCTGCACATCCAGGCCCAGCACCGTCGCCTCGTGCCGCATCACATGGCGCACCAGGCGCAGCGCCTGGTACCATTCGTCCTGCTCGGCCAGGGCCAGCGAACGCTCCAGCAGCTGCCGCGCCATGTCGGAGGTCGTCGCCTCCTGGAACTCGGCCACCAGGCGATGCGCATCGGCCATCGCCGCCTCGCGCTCCTCCTCCGGCCCGACATAGGCGCATTGCAGCGCGAAATAGATCCGGCGCGACGGCGTATTCGCCGCCTCCGGCGACATCACCTGCTTGCCGAAGAGAAACCGCGCCTTGGCCACCAGCTCGACCCGGGTCCGGCTGCGGAACCGCAGCGAGGCGCCGTTCACCACCATCAACTCGCCAGCCCGCATCTCGAGCACCAACGTGGACATGCCACTCTCCCAAGTCTGTCGGCTTGGCGGCGGGGAAACATTTCCCGCCAGGCCGGGGTGCCGGCGGATGCCGACCGTCGCGAATCTTTCGCCAACACGCAGCCTGCGCCACGCGCTCGTTCCTACGAGGCTGCAGGCCTTGCCTCGGCCATCCCGCCGGGGCGCGTCCCACCCCTGCATCATCGCGCATCTGGCTTAACCAGGCTTGAAGGCCGGAAGCCCCCGGCCATCTGTGCCGACCTCAGCGCAGCAGCTGCGCCAGCGACAGGCGGGAGAGCATGCCGGTGGCCTCGTAGCTGGCCTCCAGCCGCGATTTCAGCTGGCTGAGCTCGGCCGATGCCTGCGCCAGGTCCACCTCCTCCACCGATCCCAGCTGCGTGCGCACCGCCACCAGCGTGTCCTGGTGGCGATCGCGCGTGGTGCCGATGCGCAGCTCCGCCGCACCCAGTATCGCCTGTTCGGTGGCCAGCGCGGTGGAGGCCTCGGCAATCGCGCTCGCCACGCCGTCCATCAGCGCGGACCAGCCGCCGCCTTCCGCCGCCTGGGCCGGCGTGGTCGCCGCCAGCACCGCCAGGTTGCGCAGCAATTCGCGGCCCCAGCTGGCCGTCACCTCCCCGTCCTGGGCGCGATTGGCGAAGACGCCGATCTCCACTCGCTCGCCATCCGCCACCTGCACGGCGCGCGTCGCCTCGGTCAGCCCGGCGCCCTCCAGGAAGGCGGAGAAGGGCGTGGTGGCGGCGGCCGTGGCGGCGGTGACCGAATCGGCCAGCACGGTCGCCGCATTGGTCGCATCCAGCGTGGCGACCGCGGTGGCGATGGCGGTGGCCATCGGGCTGGTGACGATATTGGCGGCATCCGGCACCGGCGGCTGGTCCACGTCCGATCCGCCGAACAGGTATTCGCCGCCATGGCGCGTGTTCAGCAGCGCCGCCACCTCCTCCAGCGCCGCCGCGGCGGTGCTGGCCAGGTTCTCCGCATCGGTCGAGGACAGGGTCTTCGACCGCAGCGCCTGCGCGCCCAGTGTCGCGGAGATGTCGTGCAGCCGGCTGAGCACCGTCTGCGTCGCCCCGGCGCGGCCCAGCGCGCGGTCCGCCGCATTCGAATAGGCCTCGCGCCGCCCGACCTCGCCGCGCAGGTCGATGGCGCGCCGCGCCTCCGGCTTCAGGTCGCCGAAGACTTCCGCCTTCTGCCCGGTGGAGACCTGGCGCGAGGCGGTGTCGAGCCGCGCGCGCAGCGCCGCCTGGTCCACCGCGAGATTGCCGATGCTGCCGATGATCGACATCGCTGGTCCCTCTTGCTCAGCGGACGGCGCTGAACAGCGCGTCCCACATCGACTGGATCGTGGAGATCACGCGCGCATTCACGCCATAGGCGGTCTGCAGCTGCACCATCGCCGCGACTTCGGCATCCACGTCGACGCCGGAGCGTTCCTGCATGCGCGCATCCAGCAATTCCTGCAGGCTGCTGGCGCGGCTGCCGGCCTCGGTGGCGGCGGCGCGGGCGCCGGTCTGCTCGGCCACCAGCGCCGCGCCGTAATCGGCCAGCGTGCGCAGCCCCGACAGCGGGGAGGAGAGCGTGCCATCCGGCCCGAGCCCGGTGGTGGCGAAGCCGGGCTGCGCCACCCCGGCCGATTGCTCCGCGCCGAAGCTGAAATCCAGCACGCGGTCCAGCAGCGTCTCGAAGCCCGCCGGGCCGCCCACGGGGTTGGGCGTGAAGGCGCTGGGGCCGGCCGGGTCGCCCACCACCACATGGGTGCCGTCGCGCAGCAGGGCAGGGTCGCCGGCCACCGCGGGGTTCACCCGGATGGTGCCGGCGAAGCCGATCATGGCGCTGCCGGCATAGGGCTGCGTCGGGTCCGGCACGGTGCCGGCGGCATCGGTGAACAGCCGCAGCCCCTGCGCATCCAGCCGATGCGCCAGCTGTGCCGCGGCCAGGTCGGCCTCGGCCTGCATCCGCGGCAGGGTCGCATCGCGCAGCTCCGCCGCCGCGCCCATGCGGCCGCCGGCCAATTGCCGCGTCACGTCGCGATTGTTCAGCATCACGCCCGGCAGCGTGCCGGCGCCGCCATGGAAGGCGCCGCTGCCCACCGTCGCATCTGCCAGCGAGAAGGGCGTGCTGCCCTCCACCAGCGGCAGCACCACGCCACCGCGCGCCACCAGCGTCACCGCGCCCGTCTCGGAACGGATGACGGAGAGGTCGAGGGATTGCGCGAGCTGGCCGATCGCAAGATCCCGCTCATCCTCGAGCGCCGCGATGCTGCGGCCGGCGGCCATCTCGCCGCGGATCTCGGTGTTCAGCCGGGCGACGTCGGACAGGCCGGCATTCACCGCCGCCACCTCCGCCCGCAGCGCATCCTGCGCGCCCTGACGCGCGGTGGCGATGGCATCCGAGACGCCGTTGAGCCGCGCCGCCAGGTTCTCCGCCTCCGTCACCACCGCATTGCGCCGCACCGGGTCCGCCGGCGCCTCGCGCAGCTCGATGAAGCTGGATTGCAGGCTGGTGAACAGCCCGCCCAGGCTGTCGCCATTCTCGGGCGAGCCATGCGCCGCCTCGATCCCGCCGAGCAGCCGCTCGCGCAGCCCGGCCGCCGCCACATCGCCGCCGGCGCGCTGCCCGGCCGCCTGCACGGCGAGATCGACGTCGCGCGCCACGACGCGTGCGCGCACGCCCTGGCCGGTGCCGGAGACGGTAAGGGCATCGCCCTCCAGCGACTTCCGTGTATGGCCCAGCGTGCCGGCATTGGCGATGTCATCCGCCGCGCGCGCCATCTGGCGATCCAGCAGCCGAAGGCCGCTGGTGGCGACGGAGAGGGCGAGGTCGAGACCCATGGCGCGCTATCCCGCCCTTCCCCTCACCGCTTCATGTTGATCGTGTCCTGCAGCATCTCATCCGCCGCGGTCACGATGCGGGTGTTAGAGGTATAGGCGCGCTGCGCCAGGATCAGCTTGGAGAATTCCGACGCGATATCGACGTTGGAGCGTTCGATGGAGCCGGTGACCAGCTTGCCCACGCCATTGGTCGCGGCATCCGTCACCCGCGCCTCGCCGCTTTCGACGGTGCGCATGAAGGCCTGGCCGTCCAGGCGCTGCAGCTTGTCCGGATCGTTGAAGGCGACGACCGGCACGCGCGCCACGATGCGCGTCTGGCCATTGTCGTAGTTCACCGCCACATCGCCGTTCTCGCGCACCGTCACGCCGGAATAGGAGCCCAGCGGCACGCCGTCCTGGCTGAGGTCGCGCACCGTGTATTCGGTGCCGGAATAGCTGGTCAGGCCGGTGGGAATGCCGAAGCCGCCGAGGCCGAGCTGGATGGCTTGGTTGCCGAAGCCGTAGTCCACGGTGAAGCCGAGGAAGGCGGCATCGCCGGCGGCCAGCGGCGCCGGCGTGGTGCCGGTGGTGGCGCTCAGCGGCGTGATGGAGGAGATGGTGCCGGCCGGCGCATCCACCGCCGGCGGGCCGGCGGCGATCTGGCCGCCGAAGTCGATATCGGCGAAATAGCCATCCACCGGGTTCAGCGTATCGCCATCCGGCGTGATGCGCAGGCGCCAGGTGTCCACATCCAGCCGCCACCAGTCCAGCGTCACCTGCTGCTGGTTGCCCAGGTCGTCGAAGATCTGGATGACGCTGCTGACCGGATCCTCGGCCGGCGCCCAGGGCGCGGCGCCGGGCACGGTGGTCACGGTGGCCACATTGGCCGGCAGGTTCGCCGCCAGGTCGATGGTGGAGGTGGGCTGCGGGTTGTAGACCAGCTCGCTGATCCGGATCGGGCCCAGCGTGGTGCGGTCCGGCTCCCCGTTCTGCTGGATCTCCCAACCCTCCAGGTAGTAGCCGGCGCCGTTCACCATGTAGCCGTCGCGGTCCATGGCGAAGTCGCCGGCGCGGGTGAAGAACTGGCGGTCGTCGAAGATCACGCTGTCGCCCTGGCCGCCGCGCGCCTGGGCCACGGAGAAGAAGCCCTGGCCGGCAATGGCCATGGCCAGCGGATTCTCCACCTGCTCCACCGTGCCCTGGATGGTATTGGTGTAGTCCGGCCGCGCCTCCACCGAGCCCGGCATGTGCAGGCGCAGATTGGTGCGCGTCAGCCAGCTAGTGAAGTTGGTGTCGACGCGCTTGAAGCCGACGGTCTGGCTATTGGCGACATTGTCCGAGACATGACCCAGGGCGCGCGACTGCGCGGTGAGGCCGCTGATCGCGGTGGTCATGGAGCCGAGCAGCGACATGGTCTGGATCTCCCGAGGGGCCGGCGTGGTGGTCGTCGGCGGCCATCACGCAACCGCCATGCCAGCGCCTGGACGGCGATTCGCCCCGCCGCGCCCGGCCGGTCCTGCCGGGGGCAGGCAGTTCCTGCCGGGCTGGTGGCGCGTCCTGCCGGGGGCAGGGGCGGCGTCGACTGGCATGCAGCTTGCCCTGGCCGTGCCGAGCGGCGTGCCAGGCGCGCCCCAGCCGGAGGCGAGCCCGCGACCATGGACATCATTGCTGCCCCAAGGCCCGCCGCCGCCCCGACCGCGATCGCCGCCGGCGCCGCAGCCCTGGGACCGTGCGGCAACACGGCCGGCAGCACGTCCAGCGAGCCGCAAGGCTTCGCCAGCCTGCTGCTGCGCGCGGTCGCCGAGGGGGAGGCTGGGCTGGAGCAGGCGCCGCCCGCCGCACCCTCCGAACTTGCGGAGCCGGAGGCCGGGCTGGCGGCGGCGATCCTGCCCGAGCTGGCTGGCACACCGGTCGAATCTCTGCTGCTCTCCGCCCTGGCGCTGCCCAGTCCCGAAGCCGAGGCGCCGCTGCCGGCCGAAGCTTTGGCGGTCGACATCCCGGACTCCGAGGCCTCGAAGACCGAGACCCTGGCCCCCGAGACGCTGACCCTCGAATCCCTGGCCCCCGAACCTTTGGGGCCCGAGGCCGAGGTGGCCCAGATGGCCCAGGCCAAGGGGCAGGCAGCGCCCGCCACGCCCGTCGCGGCCCCCATCGCCGCGCCGCTTCCGCCGGCCCCCGCGCCGCAGGCCGCGCGCCCGGTCCCGGCCGAGGCCGCGCCCGCAGCCCCCGCCCTGCCAGCCGATGCGCCGGCCGCCACCCCGGCAGCGGCTGCGCCAGGGCCGGCCGCGGCCCCCGCCGCGCCATCCGCCCCTGCCGCAACCGCCCCGGCCGCCCCGCCAGGGCTGGCCGCGGCCGGCCTGGCCGAAGCCGCTGCCCCGGACGCTGCCCCGCAAGCCCTCCCCCTGCAGGCCACGCCGTCGCAGGCCGCGCCCGAGGCTGGCCCCGCAATCCTCTCCGCCGCACCGGCCGCGCTCGCCACGGCGCCGCCCGCTTCCCTGGCAGCCGCGCCGGAGCCGCCGGCCGGGCTGGCTGGCGCGCCCGCGTTGCCGCAGGCCGAGGCGGCGCCAGGAACGGTGCCGCCGCCGCCGGCGGGACCCCGCCGCATCGCGGCCGCCGCCCCCGGCGCGCCGGCTCCGGCCGAGCCTGGACTTGAAGCCGCGCCAGCCGGAACGCCCGCGCCTTCGACAACCGCCGCCGCACCGCCAGCCGCGCCCGCGCCGCCCGCTTCCGCCCCCGATACGGTGCGGACCGCGGCAACCCCCACCGCGGAGCCGCCGCCCGAGGCCGCGGCGCCCACCCCCGCCCCGCCTAACCCGGCCGCCGATCCGGCCGCCCCGCCGGCGCCTCGGCCGGGGCGGGAGCCGCCGCGCGCGGATCTGCCGCAGCCCGCCCCCCTTGCGGCCGCCGCCCTGCCCGAGGCCGAGACGCCGCCGGCGGCGGAGCACGCCGCCCCCGCCGGCCCCGCGCCGGTCCTGGCCGCTGCCGAACCGCTGCCCGCCGCTGCGGCCCCGGACCAGGCGGCGCCACGCCCCGAGGTCGCGCAGCCCCTCCAGGCCCTCGTCCCGCCCAGCACGACGGTGGCGCCCGCCCGCAGCCCGCAGCCTGCGCGCAGCACCAGCCCGGTGCCCGTCGCCATGCCCTCGCGCCAGGTCGCGCCCTTCGCCGTGGCGCTGGCGCTGGGGCCGGATGCCAGCCTGACCCTGACGCTGGATCCGGTGGAGCTCGGCCGGGTCGAGGTCGCGATCGACCGCAGCCGGGGCGAGGCCGCCATCCGCGTCTCCGCCGAGCGGCCCGAGACCCTGGCCCTGCTGCAGCGCGATGCGCGGGAGCTGGAGCGCGCCCTGTCGGAGGCCGGCTTCGGCGATCGCGCGCCCAGCCTCAGCTTCAGCCTCAGCCAGGGCAGTTCGGGCCAGGGCCAGCTCGGCCAGGGCCAGCCGGGCCAGGGTCAGTCCGCGCAGCAAGGCCAGGAAGGTGGCCGCGGCCATCCGCGCGCTGAGGCCGCGCGCCAGGCCGGCCCCGACTCCGCCGCCCGCCTGCCTCCCACCCGCCGCGGCCCGGCGCATCCCGGCCTCATCGACCTTGCCGTCTGAAGGAGCATCCGCATGAGCGGTTCCGTCACCAATGCGCTCGCCGCCAGCGGCCGGACCGCCAGCAATGGCAGCGGCACCCGGCTATCGGGCGACCTCGACACCTTCCTGAAGCTGCTGACCACGCAGCTGCGCAACCAGGACCCGACCTCGCCCATGGATGCCAACCAGCTGACCCAGCAGCTGGTGCAGTTCTCGACCGTCGAGCAGCAGATCAACACCAACAACACGCTGCAGCAGCTTCTGGCGCTGCAGCAATCGAGCCAGCTGGGCGAGGCCGCGGCGCTGGTCGGCCGGCGGGTGGCGGTGGAATCGGACCGGCTGCCCCTGCAATCCGGCCAGGCGCAGGTGAACCTGCCCGCCGCCGGCGCCGCCCGCACCGCGCGGATCGAGGTGCGCGACGCAAACAACATCCTGGTGCGGGCCAGCGACGTGACGCTGGGCGCCAATGCCAGCCGGTGGAACTGGGACGGCAAGACCGCCAATGGCACGCAGAAGCCGGATGGCACCTATCGCGTCACGGTCAGCGGGCGGGACAGCAATGGCGCCGCCGTGCCGCTGACCTTCAGCGTCACTGGCCAGGTCACCGGCGCGGTGCGCGATGCGGGGGTGGTGACGCTGCGCATGGGCGGGCTGAATGTGGGCTACGACAGGCTGCGCGACCTGGGCGGCGCCGGCTGAAAAGTGGCCCGGCTACCCCTCCTGCAGCCGCCGGATCTCGCCGATCATCGCCGCCGTCGCGGCATCCTTCGCCGGGCTGCCGTGCTCCAGCGCCGGCAGGATGCCGCCAGCCAGCTGCTTGCCCAGCTCCACCCCCCATTGGTCGAAGGGGTTGATGTCCCAGAAGGCGCCGAGGCAGGCGACCTTGTGCTCATACAGCGCGATCAGGGCGCCGAGGCTGGCCGGCGTCAGCGCCGGCAGCAGGATGGTGGTGCTCGGCCGGTCGCCCGGGAAGGTGCGGTGCGGGGCGAGGCGGTCGATCTCCGCCGCATCCAGCCCGGCCTTCGCCATCTCAGCCCGCGCCTCCGCTTCGGTCCGGCCGCGGGCCAGCGCCTCGGCCTGGGCCAGGGCATTGGCCAGCAGGATGCGGTGGCTTGCGGCATGGCCGTGGTCCGGCCGGGCCACCAGCACGAAATCCACCGGCACCGGGGTGGTGCCCTGGTGGATCAGCTGCAGGAAGGAATGCTGGGCATTGGTGCCGGGCTCGCCGAAGACCACCGGCCCTGTCGCATGGGCCACCGGCAGGCCGGCATTGGTGACGCGCTTGCCCAGGCTTTCCATCTCCAGCTGCTGCAGATGCGCGGCGAAGCGGGCCAGGCGCTGGTCATAGGGCAGCACGGCGCGGCTCGGGTAGCCCAGGCCGTTCACATGCCAGACCTCGGTCGCCGCCAGCAGCATCGGCAGGTTCTCGCCGGGCGGGGCGGCCAGGAAATGGTCGTCCATCTCCCGCGCCCCCGCCAGCAGGCCGGCAAAGGCCTCCAGCCCGCAGGCCAGCGCCACGGAGAGCCCCACCGCCGACCACAGGCTGAACCGCCCGCCGACCCATTCGGAAAACCCGAAGACGCGCTCCGGCGCGATGCCGAAGGCGGCCGTCGCGGCCAGGTTGGTGGACAGCGCCGCCAGGTGCTGCGGCACCGCCGCCGGCCCCAGCGCCTGCGCGAGCCAGCCACGCACCAGCTGGGCGTTCGCCATGGTTTCCTGCGTGGTGAAGGTCTTGGAGGCGACCAGCACCAGGGTGCGCCGCGGATCCAGCTGCAGGCGCAGCGCCTCCCAGGCATGGGCATCGACATTGGCCAGGTAATGCGCCCGAATCGGCTGGCCGGGCCGCCACAGCGCCTGTGCCACCATGGCCGGGCCGAGGTCGGAGCCGCCGATGCCGATATTCACCACATCGGTGAAGCGATCCCCGCCGGCGCCCCGAATCTGCCCGCCATGCACCCCGCGCACGAAGCCGGCCATGGCGTTCAGGGTCGCCTGCACGCTGGCCGAGGCATCCTCCCCGCCGGTGCGGAAGCCGCCCGCCGGGGCGCGCAGCGCCATGTGCAGCGCGGCGCGGCCTTCCGTGCCATTCACCAGCGCGCCACCCGCCATGGCGTCGCGGAAGCCCGCCAGGTCGCGCGCCGCCGCCAGTTCCAGCAGCGCCGCCAGCACCTTCTCGGTCAGCGAGGTGCGGGACAGGTCCAGCAGCAGGCCGGCGGCACGGAAGCCGAAGCGGCGGGCGCGCAGCGGATCCGCCTCCAGCAGCCGCCGGATGCTGGCCGCGCCGGGCTGGCGGGCCAGCGCCGCCACCGCTTCCCATGCCGCAGATCCGGCTTGCTGCATCGCCTTCATTCCCCTTCTGGGCTGTTCCCGCCAATGCCGGGCCCGATGACCGCACCCCAGCCCGGCGCTTCGGTCCCGGGCCCTGGATAGGGCATCTTCTGCCTCAGGGCAGCCCGGTTTCCCAGGCGGCCTCGCCGCGCAGAAGGCGCGCGCAGCTTTTCCTTGCGCAGGGCAGCCGCATGAAACGAAGCTGAAATGGTTTAGCAGGGACGAAGTGACACCATCTCGGCGCTGCCCGTTTCAGCGGCCTCGGGCGCCCCTGGGCCCCTGCAGGCCGGATGAGCAATAATGTCGCATGGGGGATGGAGAGGTCTTGGCGCGGGAGAAGGCGGCGGAGCGGTCCGAAGGCGGGGGGCAGGCGGGGCGCTGGCTGGCGCTGAGCCTAGCCGCCTTCGCGCTGATCGCGGCCTGGCTCTTCGTCGCGGCCAGCCTGGCGGATCGCCGCGCCACGCTGGACCAGGGCTGGGCCGATGCGCAGAACAGCGCCTCGCTGCTGGCCCAGCAGGCCAACCACGTGCTGCGCATCGCGGAACTCGCCACGGCACGGGTCGCGCAGCTGGCGGACCGGGTGGACCTCGAGGATCTGCGCGGCGCCAATTGGACCGAGCTCAGCGAGATCGCCACCGGCACGCCGGAGGTGGAGGCAATCTGGGTGACCGACGCCCAGGGCCGGATCCGGGCCAATAGCCGCGACCGCCGGATGGTGGGCCTGTCCCAGGCCGAACAGCGCTGGTTCGCCACGCTGCGCGAAGGTGCAACGGGGCATGTCCTGGGGCTGATGCATGGCGCGCCGGTCGACGGCTGGCATTTCGCCTGGGCCCGCCGGCTGCGCGGCGCCGGCGGCGAGTTCCGCGGCGCCGTGGTGGCGGCCATCTCGGCGGAGCGTTTCGGCGCGGGGACGGAGCGTCTGCAACTCGGCCCCGATGCGCTGCTGCAGATCGATCGGCAGGACGGGACCACGGTGATGCGCTGGCCGCTGGCCGCGACCGGCAGCACCCATGGCGAGTCCGGCCCGCCGCGCGGCCCCGCCGGCATGCGGGAGGTGACGGATGAGCGGGGCGTGGTCCGGCTGCTGGCCTGGCAGGCGGCGGCCGGCATGCCGGTGGTGGCCTCCGCCGCCATCGCGCGGTCGCATGTCCTGGAACCCTTCCGCCGGCGGCTGCTGCGCAACGGGCTGATCTTCGGCCTGTCCGCCGCCATGGCGGGCGTGCTCGCCCTGGCCGCGCTGCACTCGGACCGGCGCGAGCGCGCGGCGCGGCATTCCGCCGAGGAACGCGGCGGCGCCCTGGCCGCGGCACTGGCCGAGCGCGAGGAGCTGCTCGCCTCGGTCCAGGAGGGGGAGGCGCGGCTGCGCCTGGCGGAAAAGGCCGGGCGCATCGGCCTCTGGGACTGGGACCTGCGGGAGGGCCGGCTGACGCTGATCGGCGATGTCTTCGATGACTGGGGCCTGCGCTCGCGCCGCCGCATCTCCGCCCGCGCCGCGCTGCGCGGGGTGCAGGCGGAGGACCGGCTGGCGCTTGCCGCGGCGCTGACCGCGGCGGTGCGCGGCGAGGTGCCGCTGGAGGCGGAGTTCCGCCTGGCGCAGCTGCGGCCGGAACGCTGGATCGCGGTGCGGGCGGAGGTGCGGCGCGGCGTCGATGGCCAGCCGCGCCGGATGCTCGGCATCGCGCTGGATGTCACCGACCGGCGGCAGAAGGCGCAGGCCCTGGCCGAGGCCAATGCCACGCTGGAACGCCGCGTGGCGGAACGCACCGGCGCGCTGGCCGATGCCAATGCCAGGCTGCGGGAAGGCGAGGCCCGCTTCCGCGGCATCTTCGACGCCACCTTCCAGTTCATCGGCCTGCTCTCCCCCGACGGCACGGTGCTGGAGGCGAATGACGCCATGCTGCGGCTGGGCGGCGTGACGGCGGCGGAGGTGATGGGCCGGCCCTATTGGGATGCGCCCTGGTGGCCCGAGGATGCCGGCATCCGCGCCGCGGTGCGCGACGCCGTGCGCCACGCCGCCGCCGGTCATTTCGTGCGGCGGGAACTGGCGATGCGCGGCGGCGATGGCCTGCCGTTGGCGATCGACTTCTCGGTGAAGCCGGTGCGGGACGAGGATGGCCTCGTCTCCCTCCTGGTGCCGGAAGCGCGCGACGTCTCCAGCCTGAAGGCCGCCCAGGCGCAGCTGCTGGAGGCGCAGAAGATGGAGGTGCTGGGCCGCCTGACCGGTGGCGTGGCGCATGACTTCAACAACCTGCTGATGACGGTGCTCGGCAACCTGGCGCTGGCTCGCAAGCGGCTGGGGGAAGCGGCGACGCCGCAGCTGCTGCGCCACCTGGACGCGGCCGCGCTGGGGGCGGAGCGCGGCGCGCAGCTGACCCAGCGGCTGCTGGCCTTCGCCCGGCGGCAGGATTTGAACCCCTGCCCGGTGGATCTGGCCACGCTGCTGGCGGGGCTGTCGGAATTGCTGCGCCGTTCCGCCGGGCCGCGCATCCAATTGGCGGTGGAGGCGCCCGCTGACCTGCCGCCGGCGCTGGTCGATCCGCATGCACTGGAACTGGCGCTGATGAACCTGGTGGTGAATGCGCGCGACGCCATGCCGGATGGCGGCCGCATCGTGGTGCGGCTGGATGCGCAGGTCGTGGATCCGGGCGTTCCGCCGCAGGCACCGGGCCAGGCGGTGCCGGACCTGACGCCGGGGCGCTACCTGCGAGTCGCCGTTGCCGATACCGGCACCGGCATGGATGCCGCCACCCTGGCCCGCGCGGTGGAGCCCTTCTTCTCGACCAAGGGTCCCGGACAGGGCACCGGGCTGGGCCTGTCCATGGTGCATGGCCTGGCGCACCAGTCGGGCGGCGCCCTGGAGATCGAAAGCGCGCCGGGCCGCGGCACTGTCGCCACGCTCTGGCTGCCGGTCTCGGCAGAGGCGCCGGCGCCGGTGGTGGCGGGGCGGGAAGGTGAGGCGCCGCGCGGCAGCGGCCAGGTGCTGCTGGTGGATGACGAGCCGCTGGTGCTGGAAAGCACCGCCGCCCTGCTGGCCGACCTGGGCTACGAGGTGCAGACGGCCGAATCGGCCGAGGAGGCGCTGCGTATGCTGGCCGCCGGGGCGCGGCCGGTGGCCCTTGTCACCGACCACGCGATGCCGGGCATGACGGGCGCGGTTCTGGCGGCGCGGCTGGCGCGGGAAAGGCCGGGCCTGCCGGTGATCCTGGCCACCGGCTACGCCGGACCCTGGCCGGATGGGGAGGGGCCGCCGCGGCTGGTGAAGCCCTATACGCAGCTGCAGCTCGGCCGCGCGCTGGCGGCGCTGCTGGCGCGGTAACCCGCCGGGGATGGGAGAGGGGCGTCACCCGGACCCTGGGGCCTGCCGGCTGGGATGCGCCGCAGCCTCGGTGCTGCCGATCCCGTTCGCGGTGGGCAGCCATCGGCAGGGCCGATGGGCACGGTAGGCACCACCTTTTGGCACCCTGCGCGCCGCTTCGGCATTGTTCCGGCACCGGCACGCGGAGTCATCGAGATGAAACGCCTTCTCTTCACCGGCTTCGGCCTTGCCCTGCTGCCCGCCATCGCCCAGGCCCGCCCCTGTGCCGAGGTGCTGACCCTTGGCGTTCCGTTCCAGGAAAGGGTGGCGGTCGGCCCGTCCAGCCCTCCGACCTTCCTCTGGAAGGTGACGGCGAGGAACTTCACCTCGACCCGGCAGACGATGCAGATCTGGCTCACCGGCATCAACAATGTGACGAATCCGGTGGATGCGGCCCGCCGCCAGCTTCTCTCGCCGAACGGCGAGATCACCATCGCGCTGGGCCGGATCAGCGGCCCGCAGCCGACGGTGGGCGAAATGCAGGCCGGAATCCGCACCACCTGCCAGGGCTGAGGCAAGGCGTCGCGCAGCGGGTCGCGGCGCTGGTGCCGCCCCGCGGGCGGGGGGCGCGGGCGGCGCGCCGACCGGGGCCGGAGCACGATCCGTCCTTTCGGACGGATCGCCTGCTCTGGAAGTCATTGCTTCCAAAGCAGGAAATCCGACAGCACTGATTCAGTGCGATCGGATGGTGCCTTAGAGGCCGACCGGCTGCCCCGCCACCGCCACCGAAAGCGCCTCCGGCTTCAGCAGCCGCGCCGCTACCTGGGTGGTGCCTTCGCGGGTCAGGGCGCGCAGCCGGGCGTTGCGGCCTTCCAGCCAGTCCAGCGGCCGGCCGTTGCGCTGCAGGGCCAGCAGCGTGCCGGCGATGCGGCGGGTATCGGTGAATTGCAGCGGCAGGTTGCCGGTCAGGAAGGCCACGGCATCCTCCAGCTCGTCCTGGGTCGGGCCCTCGGCCGCCATGCGCGCCCATTCGGCCCGCGTCACCGCCAGCGTCTCCGCCACCTTGGCATTGTCGGTTGCGGAAGACCCCACCACCACGCCGCGGCCGAACAGCGTATCCAGCCCGCCACCGATGCCATAGGTCAGGCCGCGCTGCACCCGCACCGCCTCCATCAGGCGCGACGAGAAACCGCCGCCGGCCAGGATGCGCAGCACCACCTGGAAGGCTTCCCAATCCGGATCGTTCACCGGCAGGCCGGGCTGGCCGAACTGGATGGCCGATTGCGGCGAGACCACCGGCACCACCAGCGGCTCGAAGCGGGTGAAGGCGGGCAGGGGCGGGGCGCTGGGCGGCGGCGCGGCCGGCAGGCCGGCGAAAAGCTGGGGCAGGATCTCGGCCAGCTGCGCCGCGGTGATGGCGCCGCTGGCCGCCACCTGCACGCCGCCGGCCCGCAGCTGGCGCGCCAGCGCGTCGCGGATCGCCTGTTCCGGCAGCGCGGTCAGCGTCT
Source organism: Falsiroseomonas tokyonensis (assembly GCF_019024325.1). Classification (GTDB taxonomy): domain Bacteria; phylum Pseudomonadota; class Alphaproteobacteria; order Acetobacterales; family Acetobacteraceae; genus Falsiroseomonas; species Falsiroseomonas tokyonensis. Next base: position 108,055 of record NZ_JAFNJS010000008.1, on the reverse strand, counting down.
CCACCGTGCCGGAGGGGGGGCGCCCGGCGGGGTGGTCCGGATAGGCGGCAGCCCAGAAGGCGCGGCCGACCTGGCCGCGCGGCGTTTCCAGCGCCGCGCGCGCGCTGGCGATGGCGCGGGCGCGCACCCGGGCCATGGCATCGGGCTCCAGCCGCGGCGCGCGCATCGCCAGGTTGGCCAGGCGCACCGCCTCGGGCAGCGCCGGCAGCAGGGCGCGGAAGGACCCCTCGAAGCCGTCGCGCTGGGCGGAAAAGCCCAGGCCGATGGCGGAATCGCGCAGCGCATCGGCGAAGGCGAGCATGTCGAGCTCGCCCGCCCCCTCGGTCAGCAGGGCGGCGCCCATGGCCAGCGCGCCGGCATGCTCCGGCGCATCCAGCGCGGCACCGCCATCCCAGCCCCAGGCGAGGGAGACGACCGGCACCGAATGGTCCTCGATCAGCCAGGCCGTCTGGCCACCGGGGGTGGTGACGACCTGGATCTCGACGCTGAAGCTGCCGCTCATACCCGGACCTCCGCCGGCGCCTGGACCCCTTCGGGCAGCAACCACCCGCTGGCCGAGGGCGCCTGGCCGAGCACCGTGACGGCGGCCGCCGCCACCTGGTCCCGCGTCACGGCGCGGATGCGGCGGGGCCAGAATTCCACCGCCTCGATCGGCAGGCCGACCGCCAGCGCGCCGCCGATCATGCGCGGCGCGGCGCCGAGCCCGTCGAGGGCCAGCAGCGCGCCGGCCGAAAGCTGGCGGATGCTGCGCGCCACCTCGGCCTCGGTCGGGCCGCCCTCGTCCAGCAGGCGCTTCACCTCCGCCATGGCGGCCTGTTCGACGCGCTCCGGCGGCACCTCCCGCCGCGGGGTCACGGCGATGTCGAAATCGCCCCAGCTCGCCGTATCGCCGTCGTAGCTGGCGCCCACGGCCAAGGCGAGGCCGCCTTCCACCAGCGCCCGGTGTAGGCGGGACCCCTGGCCGCCGCCGAGCAGGTGGCGCAGCACCTCCAGCGGGTCGGCGTGGCGGGTCTCGCCGGCGGTCAGCGTCGGCGCCTGCCAGGACCGGATGAAGGTCGCCTCGCCCCGCAGCCGCGGGTCGTTCTTCACCAGGCGGGGGATGGGAATCTCGCGCGGCGGCGGCGCGCGGTCGCGCGGCACGGCGGGGCCGGCGGGCACCGCGCCCCAATGCTCGGTGATCTCGTCCCAGAAGGCCGGGCCGTCGACGGCGCCGGCCACCACCAGCACCGCATTGCCCGGGGCGTAGCGGGCGCGGAAGAAGGCCATCAGATCCTCGTGCCTGATGGCGCGGATCTCCTCCTCCCAGCCGATGATGGGGCGGCCGTGCCAGTGCTGGCGGCCCCACATGGCGGCGGCGAATTCCTCGAAGAACAGGGCGCGGGGGGAGGATCCGGTGCGCTGGGCGCGCTCCTCCAGGATCACCTGGCGCTCCGATTCCATCTCCGCCGCCGGGATCAGCGCGCTGGCGAAGCGGTCGGCCTCCATCATGGCCACCAGGTCCAGCCGGCTGGCCTCGACATGCTGGAAATAGCCGGTGACGTCGCGGGAGGTGAAGGCATTGTCGTTGCCCCCCTCCCGCGCCACGCGGCGCGAGAATTCGCCGGAGGCGACGCGGCTGCTGCCCTTGAACAGCATGTGCTCCAGGTAGTGGGCGATGCCGGACAGGCCCGGCGGATCCTCCCCGCCGCCGGCCGCGACATAGGCGTAATGCGCCACCACCGGCGCGCGGCGCTGTTCCACATGCGCCACGCGCAGCCCGTTCGGCAGGGTCCGCAGCGTGGCGCCGAACAGCGGGCGCTCCGCCAGCGCGGCGGCGGAGGGGGGCGGGGCGGCGGCGGCCTGGGCCAGCGCCTCGGGGGTGGTGCCGGCGATGGCGGCAGCGGCGGCGGCGGCCTGGAGGGCGGCGCGACGGGTGAGGCATGTCATGCCGACAAGATGGGCCCGCGCGCCGCTTTGGCAAAGCGATCCTTCACCGCGTCCGCCGGCTCGACGCCGGCCACGCCGCGGTGGTAACCGGCGCGTGATCGGAATGGGCGGCGGCGATGCGATCGGGGGCGGCGGCGGCATCGGGCGGCTGGTGGGCGACGGGCCTGGTCGCGCTGCTCTCCCCGCTGCCGGCGCTGCTGGCCTTTGCCAGCTTCGGCCTGCTGGTCACGCCGGACAGCGCCACCTACCTGGCCTATGCCGAGGCGCTACGCGCCGGCCCGCTGCCGGTGGGCGAGGCCCTGCTGCGCGAGGGGCCGGCGCCGGCCGCGCTGTTCCGCACCCCGGGCTATCCGGCGCTGCTGGCGGCGCTGCAGGCCCTGGCGCCCGCCCACTGGCCGGCGCTGCTGGTGGGCCTGCAGATGCTGGCGCTGGCGCTGCTGGCCGTACTCGCCCACCGCACGGCGCGGGCGCTCGGCCTGGCGCCCGGCCTGGCCCTGCTGGCGGCGCTGCTGACGGCCACCGGCCATGCCGTGCTGGCGCAGATCTCCGTCATGACCGATGCGATCCACACCGCTTTGGCCGGCGGTGCCGCGCTGCTGCTTTGGCGCGCCGGGGTCCGGCCGGGCGGGTTGGGGCCGGTGCTGATCGCCGGCGTCCTGCTCGGCCTGGCCACCCTGGTGCGGGAGGCGACGGCCCATCTGGCGCTGGCCTATCTGCCCGCGGCGGCGATCGCCGCCGGGCGCGGCGCCGCCGGCTTCCGCCCGGCCCGCGCCCTGGCCGGCATGGCGCTGGTTCTGCTGCCGGTGCTGCTGGCCGCCGGCGCGCTGCTGGCGGAGCATCAGCGCCGGGCCGGCGTCGCGGTGCTGTCCACCAGCCGGCAGATCGTCATGGTGCAGGCGCTGCTGCCTCTGGTGGCCCGCGGCCTGCCGGTCTTCGACGGCGACGACCTGTACGACACCACGGCGCGGGAGACGGTGGGCCGGCTGGGCTATGCCGGGATCGACCCGCTGAATGCCCGGCTTTTCGCCGCCGGCATGACCGCCCCCGAGATCGCGGCGACGGCCAGCGACCGCTATGCCCGCGCCTGGCGACGCCACCCGGCCGAGATGCTGCGCGCCATGGTCGTCCGGCTGCCCACAAAAATGTTCGGCGTGGGCTTCATGCCGGTGGACATGGTGGCGGAGCTGCACCGGCAATTCGGCGAACCCCGCCCCTGGTTCGGAAGGCCGGAGGCGCTGTGGCAGGCGGCTCGGCAGGGCTCGCCGTCGGCGGCGCTGCTGCTGCTGGCGCTGCTCGGCAGCCGCGTCATCGGCTATGCGCTGGCCGCCGGCGCGATCCTGGCACCGGCTTTGCTGGCCTGGCGGGGCGATGCCCGCGCCTGGCCGGCGCTCGGCGCCTGGCTGGTGATCGGCGGCTACTTTGGGATGCACCTGCCGGTGCATCTGGAGCAGCGCTACCTGCTGCCCGTGGTGCCGCTGGTCGCGATGCTCGGCTGCCTCGGCTGGGTCGCCGCCCGGCGCGCTGCGCCGGGCGAGGCCCGAACCCCCTCAGCCCAGGCCGAGCGCCCATAGCAGCACGCCCTTCTGGGCATGCAGGCGGTTCTCTGCCTCGTCGAAGACGACGCTCTGCGGGCCATCCATCACCGCATCGGTGATCTCCTCCCCGCGATGGGCGGGCAGGCAATGCATGACGATGGCATCCGTCGCGGCGTGCTTCAGCAGCGCGTCGTTCACCTGGTAGGGCGCCAGCAGGTTGTGCCGGTTCAGCTTCTGCTGCGCCGTCTCGTCGGACATCGAGACCCAGGTATCCGTCACCACGCAGCGCGCGCCGGCGACGGCCGCCTGCGGATCCGTGGTCAGCTCGATCTTCGCGCCCTCCGCCCGCGCCCAGGCGATGAGGTCCGCGGGCGGGGCGAGCTCGGGCGGCGTCGCCAGCCGCAGGGTGAAGCCGAAGCGGGCGGCGGCCTGGATGAAGGACTGGGCCACATTGTTGCCGTCGCCGGTCCAGGCCACCACCTGGCCGGCGATCGGGCCGCGATGCTCCTCGAAGGTCATCACATCCGCCATCAGCTGGCACGGATGCGAGACATCGGTGAGGCCATTGATGACCGGGATGGTGGCATGCTCCGCCAGCTCCCGGATCTTTGCGACATTGTCGGTGCGCAGCATGATCGCGTCGACGTAGCGGGACAGGACGCGGGCGGTGTCCGCCGGGGTCTCGCCGCGGCCGAGCTGCATGTCGCGCGAGCTCAGCACGATCGCATCGCCGCCGAGCTGCCGGATGCCGACCTCGAAGCTGACGCGGGTGCGGGTGGAGGGCTTCTCGAAGATCAGCGCCACGGATTTTCCCGCAAGCGGCTTGCCCTGGACCTGGCCGCGCTTGGCCTGCACGCCCAGGTCCAGCATCCGGCGCAAGGTCGCGGAATCGAGGTCCATCAATTCGAGAAAATGACGCGGGGAGGGGCTGCCCCCTCCCGCCACGCTTTTCAGCGCCGCGCTCATTTCGCCGCGACCTGCGACGCGCTCGGGGTCAACCGCAGGCAAGTGCGGTCGAGCAGGCGCAGCGCCTCCGCCACCTCGGCCTCCGTGATGATCAGCGGGGGCGCGAGGCGCAGCACGTTCATGCCGGCGGCCACCGTCAGCAGGCCTTCCACCACGGCGGCGGCCTGCATCTCCCCGTTGTTGACCTCCGGCCGCAGCTTCAGGCCGAGCAGCAGGCCGGCGCCCTGCACACCCTCGATCACCGTCGGATGTTTTTGCGCGAGGTCCAGCAAGCCACGCCACAGCAGGCGCGCCACGCCATCCACCTGGTCGAGGAAGCCGGGCGCCAGCACCACGTCCAGCACGGCATTGCCGGCGGCACAGGCCAGCGGGCCGCCGCCATAGGTCGTGCCATGGGTGCCGGGCTTCAGGTGCTTGGCCACCTTCTCCTTCGCCAGGATGGCACCCAGCGGGAAGCCGCCGCCGATGCCCTTGGCGGAGGACATCACATCGGGCTCGATCCCCGCCCATTGATGCGCCCAGAGTTTTCCGGAGCGGCCCATGCCGGTCTGTACCTCGTCCAGGGCGAGGAGGAGGCCGTATTCGTCGCAGACGGCACGCAGTTCGCGCAGGAAGCGCAGGTCTGCCGGGCGCACGCCGCCCTCGCCCTGCACCGGCTCGATCATGATGCCGGCGGTCTGAGGGCCGATGGCGTCCCGCACGGCATTCATATTGCCGAAGGGGACGTGGTCGAAACCCTGCACCGGCGGGCCGAAGCCGGCCAGGTACTTGGCGTTGCCTGTGGCGGACAGCATGGCCAGCGTGCGGCCGTGGAAGGCGCCCTCGAAGCAGATCATGTGGAAGCGCTCGGGGTGGCCGGTCTCCGCATGATATTTGCGGACGGCCTTCACCATGCCTTCGTTCGCCTCGGCGCCCGAATTGCAGAAGAAGACAGAATCCGCGAAGGAGGCCGCGACATGGCGCGCCGCCAGCTCCTCGGCCTGCGGCACGCGGTACAGGTTGGAGACGTGCATCACCTTCGCCGCCTGTTCCGCGATCACCTTGGTCAGGTGCGGATGGCCATGGCCGAGGCTGCTGGTCGCGATGCCCGCGCCGAAATCGAGGAATCGTCGCCCGTCCGAGTTCCACAGCCAGGCGCCCTCGCCCCGCTCGAAGGCGAGGTCGGCACGGTTGTAGGTCGGCATCAGGGCGGGGATCACGCGATCCATCCTCCGTCACGCCGCGCGGCCAGGCGCCATTCGCCAAGGCGAGCGCGGAAGCCAAGGAAACTGCACGATTCCCGGCGGCCGGTCAAAGCACCTGCGCGCCAGCGCCCTGCGCCGGAAGCGGGGCGCGCATGCGTCGGCCGGGGCATGCTGCGGGCTGGCCTTGCCGGCCCGCCTCGCAGGGGAGGGAGCAGCTTGTCTCCCTCCCCCGCACTTGCGGGGGAGGGTCGGGGTGGGGGCCAGACCGGCACCAGCCCAGGCCCAAACGCAGAAACGGCCGGGACAAGCCCGGCCGCTTCCTTGGTCACGCAGTGCCGAAAGTTACTGCCGCACGCCGCCGCTGTTGGACGGATAGGCGCCGGAGGTGTTGGAGCCGGTGGCGCGGTCATAAGCCCGCTCCGCCGCCGTGCCGGGCGGGTTACCCGGGCGGCCGTCCGACTGGCGCGGGAAGGCGCCAGAGGTATTGGTCCCCGCCGCGCGGTCCAGCGCGCGCTCCGCCGCCGTGCCGGCCGGGTTGTTGCCGGTGCCGTCCGCGCTGGTGCGCGGGCTGTCGGTCGCCGCATCATAGGCGCGCTGGGTGGCGGTGGAGGGCGGGTTGCCGGCCGTACCATCGCGGCTGCCCGGCTGGGCGCAGGCCACGATGGGCAGCAGCGCCGCCATCACAATCAGGGACTTCTTCATATCAGGTGCTTCCTTGTTTGGCGAAATCAGCCGCGGCGCGCCGCGTTGTCGTAGGTGAAGGCCGGCAGGGACTGCAGGCTGTCCTTGGTGGCGCCGCGCAGCACCCAGCGGTTGCGCTCCGCGTCATGGGTCAGGCGCTCATAGGGGATGGCCACCAGCTTGGCGCCGATGCCGAGGAAGCCGCCGACCGAGATCACCGCCACCGGGGACCCGCCGGCCCGCGGCACGATCAGGTCATCGACCTCACCGATCGAGTTGTTTTCCTCGTTGTAGATATTGGAGCCGATGATCTGGCTGGCCCGGCGGCTCTCGCGCAGGGTCATGCTGTCGACCGACAGGGTCGGCGTCGTCGCGCCCGTGGCGGTGGCCGGCGCGGTCGTGGTGCGGGCGGTGTCGGGCGTGGTGGCGCGATCGATCGCGCGGCCGGCGGCGGTGCCGGGCGGGTTGTTGCCGGTGCCGTCGGCATTCGTGCGGTTGCCGGTCACGGAATCCAGGGCGCGCTGCGTGGCAGTGGAAGGCGGGTTGCCCGGGGCGCCATCCGGCGCCTGGCTGGTCACGCCGGTGCGCGGCGCGGTCGGCGCCGGGGCGGTCTGGCCGAAGGCGAGAACCGGGGCGCAGGCAATCGCCGCCGCGGTCGACATGGACAGGAAAGTCTTGGCATTCAGCATGTGGCTGGCTCCTTGTTCTGACCGGCGCGCCGGGCGCTCCGTGCCTGTCCCCCCAACGCCGGCAGATGGAAAAAGGTTTCGAGGTGCGCTGTTGTTTCTGAGGCGCCTGGCTTGCGCTTGGCGGCGGAGGTTCCATGGCCCGGAGGGGCGGCGCCTGTCCCGCGAGGTCGCCAAGCGCCCACCCGCCATGCCAGGATGCCGGCGATGAGACAGCATCCCCGGCCCGCGCACGGCGCCCCCCGCAGGCCGGCCCGCGACCCCGACGCGCCGCCGCGCCCGCCCGGCCCGCCCCCCGGCGAGGCCAGGCTGCGGGAGGCGGCGGTGGCGCATCTGGCGCGGCATGCGGCGACCGAGGCCGGGCTGCGGCGCGTGCTGCAGCGTCGCGTGGACCGCTGGGCGCGCGCGGCGGAGGCCTTCGGCATGACGGAGATCGCGCCGCTGGTCGCGGCCGCCAAGCAGGCCGCCGCCCTGGTGGCGCGGCAGATGGCAGCAACCGGCACTGTGGACGACGCCGCCTTCGCCGAAAGCCGCGCCCGGCGCCTGCTGCGCAGCGGCCGGTCCCGCCGCGCCACGCTGGCGCATCTGGCGCAGAAGGGCGTGGCCGCCGAGACCGCCGCGGCGGCGCTGCCGGAGGGCGAGGCGGCGGAGATCGATGCTGCGCTGGCGCTCTGCCGCCGCCGCCGGCTGGGCCCCTTCGGCGAGGCCGAGGCGCCGCCCGAGGCGCGGCTGAAGGCGCTGGCGACGCTGGCCCGCGCCGGCTTCGCCCGCGGCACGGCGGAAACCGCGCTGCGCATGGACCCGGACGAGGCCGAGGACCGGCTTCTGGCCTTCAAGCGGGGCTGAGGCCATGGCCATTCCGCCCCGAGCCCCTCCGCGGCAGCGCGTCGTCTTCACCCGCATCGGCGTGCGGCGGGGCTTCGTGGCCAGCATCCCGCTCTGGATCGGGATGCTGCCCTTCGGGGTGGTGATCGGCGTGCTCTCCGCCGCCAAGGGCCTGTCCTTCGCCGAGACCATGCTGATGACCACCATCGTCTTCGCCGGCGCGGCGCAGCTGGTGGCGTTGGAATTGTGGACCGACCCGGCGCCGATCCTCGCGGCCACCATCGCGACCCTGGTGGTGAATATCCGCATGGCGCCGATGGGCGCGGCGCTGGCGCCCTGGCTGGACCGGCTGCGCGGCTGGAAGCTCTGGGGCACGCTGGCGACCCTGGTGGACCATTCCTTCGCCATGGCGGTGGCGGACCAGCGGGCCGGCGGGCGGGATGCGGGCTATCTGCTGGGGATCGGCCTCGGCATCTGGATTTCCTGGGTGGCGACGGTGGCGCTGGGGCATCTGGGCGGCGGGATGCTGCGGGTGCCGCCGGGGCATCCGCTGTTCTTCGCCTCCATCGCCGCCTTCCTCTCCATCCTGGTGCCGCTGTGGCGCGGGGCGCGGGTGGATGGGCTGCCCTGGCTGGTGGCCGGGCTGGTGGCGCTGGCGGCGCATCGGGCGGCTCTGCCGGTGCCGCTGCCGCTGCTGCTGGGCAGTTTCGCAGGCGCCGGGCTGGGCGCCTGGATCGAGCTGCGCGGGCGGGGGATGCCGGGTTGGAAATAAGGCTGGATGTCCTGCTGGCGATCCTCGGCATGGCGCTGGTGACCTATGCCAGCCGCGCCGGCGGCTATGCGGTGCTGCGGGCGGTGCGGCCGCCGCCCTTCGTCCAGGCGCTGCTGCGCCACCTGCCGGGCTGCCTCTTCGTCGCCTATGTCACGCCGCCGCTGCTGGCCGGCGGACCCCCGGCCTGGGCGGGGGCGGTGGTGGTGATCGCGCTGCAGCTCGCCACCCGCAACATGGCGGCGGCCATCCTGGCCGGGGTGGGGGCCGCCTGGGGGATGCATGCCGGGCTGGCGGCGCTGGGCTGGGGCGGGTGAGCGGGGCATCCTTGACCCCAACCGGCCCGCATCCGCATATAAGTGGCATGTTCCGCGGGATGTCCGGCCTCCGAATTATCCGCCCGGCCCAATAGGGCCGGGTTTTCCGCGCCAGCCCCTTCCGGCACCCCCTTCCGGCCCCCCTCGCTGGGCAGATTGAGACGCACCCCATGAACGACGCCCCTCCCGAGGTCACCACCGAGCCCGCGCGCGACTATCGCGGGACCGTCTTCCTGCCGAAGACGGATTTCCCCATGCGCGGCGACCTGCCGAAGCGCGAGCCCGCCTGGCTGGCGCGGTGGGAGGAGACGAAGCTCTGGTCCCGCCTGCGGGAGGCGTCGAAGGGCCGCCCACCCTTCGTGCTGCATGACGGCCCGCCCTATGCCAATGGCCCGCTGCATATCGGCACGGCGCTGAACAAGATCCTGAAGGACGTGATCAACCGCGCCGCCCAGATGGCCGGCTTCGATGCCAACTACGTCCCGGGCTGGGACTGCCACGGCCTGCCGATCGAATGGAAGATCGAGGAGCAGTACCGCGCCAAGGGCCAGGACAAGGACGCGGTGCCGATCCTGGATTTCCGGGCCGAATGCCGCGCCTATGCCACCCACTGGCTGGATGTGCAGCGCAACGAGTTCAAGCGCCTCGGCGTGCTGGGCGACTGGGACGGCCGCTATGCCACCATGGACTTCCCGTCCGAGGCGGTGATCGCCGGCGAGATCGGCAAGTTCCTGATGAACGGGTCGCTTTATCGCGGCCTGCGCCCCGTCATGTGGAGCCCGGTGGAGAAGACCGCGCTTGCCGAGGCGGAGATCGAATACCACGACCATGTCTCGCCCACGCTCTGGGCGCGCTTCCGGCTGAAGCAGGCGGGTGCGGCGGACCTGGCCGGCGCTTCGGTGGTGATCTGGACCACCACGCCCTGGACCATCCCCGGCAACCGCGCCGTCGCCTATGGGCCGGAGATCGACTATGCGCTGGTGCATGTCGGCGGCGTGGCGGAGGGCAGCGCCCTGGTGCCCGGCGAGGACCTGCTGGTCGCGCTGCCGCTGCTGCCGCAATTCGAGAAGGATGCGGGCCTGGCCGCGCATAGCGTGAAGCGCCTGCTGAAGGGCGCCGAGCTGGAAGGCGCCATCGCCGCGCATCCCCTGGCCGGCTGGGACGGCGCGCCCGGCGGCTACGATTTCGCGGTGCCGCTGCTGCCTGGCGATTTCGTGACGACGGAGGCCGGCACCGGCTTCGTCCATATCGCCCCCGGCCATGGCGAGGACGATTTTCTTCTGGGCCGTGCGCATGGGCTGCCTGTGCCGGAAACCGTTGGCGACGACGGTACCTTCACCATCCATGCGCCGGGCTTCACCGGCCAGCATGTCTTCAAGGCGCATGATGCCGTCTACGCGGCCTGCACCGCCATGGGCACGCTGGTCGCGAAGTCGAAGCTGACGCACAGCTACCCGCATAGCTGGCGCTCCAAGAAGCCCGTCATCTTCCGGGCCACGCCGCAGTGGTTCATCGCGATGGATGACGCCAACGCTATCCGTGAGAAATCCATGGCGGCGATCGCGGCAACGCATTTCGTCCCCGACATCGGCCGCAACCGCATCGGCGGCATGGTCTCCGTCCGTCCCGACTGGTGCATCAGCCGCCAGCGCGCCTGGGGCGTGCCGATCCCGGTCTTCGTCGAGAAGGCGACCGGTGAGCCGCTGCGCGACCCGGCGGTGATGGAGCGCATCGTCGCGGCCTTCCGCACCGAGGGCGCCGATGCCTGGTACCAGCCCGGCGCCGCGCAGCGCTTCCTGGGCGAGGGCCGCGACGCGGCGGCCTATGAGCAGGTGATGGACATCGTCGATGTCTGGTTCGAATCCGGCTCCACCCACGCCTTCGTCCTGACGCCGGAGCGCGGCCTGCCCTTCCCGGCGGACCTGTATCTGGAAGGCTCGGACCAGCATCGCGGCTGGTTCCATTCCTCGTTGCTGGAATCCGTCGGCTCCCGCGGAGTCGCGCCCTTCAAGGCGATTCTCACCCACGGCTTCGTCCTTGATGAACAAGGGCGGAAAATGTCGAAGTCGCTGGGCAATGTGGTCGCACCGCAGGATGTGGTGAAGGACCACGGCGCGGACCTGCTGCGGCTCTGGGTGATGAACACCGACGTCACCGAGGACCAGCGCATCGGCAAGGAAATCCTGAAGCAGCAGAGCGAGCTCTATCGCCGCATCCGCAACACGCTGCGCTGGCTGCTGGGCAATCTGCACGGCTTCGACGAGGTCGAGATCGTGCCACATGCGGAGCTGCCGGAGCTGGAGCGCTGGGTGCTGCACCGCCTGTCGGAGCTCGACGCCCGCCTGCGCCAGGCCGTGCGCGATCACGACTGGACCGGCGTCTACCCCGAGATCCACGCCTTCTGCGCGACGGACCTTTCCGCCTTCTATTTCGACGTGCGCAAGGACAGCCTCTACTGCGATGCGCCCGAAAGCCTGCGCCGGCGATCTGCCCGCACGGTGATCGACCAGCTGCACCGCTGCCTGACCGCCTGGCTGGCGCCGGTGCTGGTGGCGACGGCGGAGGAAAGCTGGCTGGCGCGCTTCCCGAGCGACACGGACAGCATCCATCTGCGCGAGTGGCCGACGATTCCCGCCGAATGGCGGGACGAGGCGCTGGCGGCGCGCTGGGCCGCGGTGCGCGGCTTCCGCCGCAACGTGACCGGCGCGATCGAGGAGCTGCGCCGCGCCGGCACCATCGGCGCCTCCCTGCAGGCCAACGCCGCCCTGGCCCTGCCAGAAGGCGACCCCGCCAATGTGCTGACGGCGGAGCAATGGGCGGAGGTGCTCATCGTCTCCCAGGCCAGCCTGGCACCGGCCGAGACGCCGGATGCGGCCGTGACCGTCGCCGAGGGCCAGAAATGCGACCGCTGCTGGCGCGTGCTGCCGGAGGTCGGGCTCTCGCTGGCGCATCCGACGCTGTGCCGGCGCTGCGAGGCGGTGGTCGGGTGATGGCGCGCATGACCTTGCCCCCACCCCGACCAGCCTTCGGCGTCGCGGCAGCGCCGCGACCCCCCGTTGCCACGGGGGAGGGAGATCGCCTGCGTCGGAGTGCCTCCCTCCCCTGCGTAAGCGGGGGAGCGTCGGGGTGGGGGCATTCCGCCCCCAACACCCCATGATGCGCCTCGGCCTCACCCTGGCGCTGGCGGTCCTGGCCATCGACCAGGCCAGCAAGCACTACATGCTCTTCGTGCTGGACCTGCCCGTCATCGGCCATATCCCGCTGGTCCAGCTCGGTCCCTTCGGCTTCGACCTCACCATGGTCTGGAACCGTGGCGTCACCTTCGGGATGCTGGCCGGCGACAGCCCCTGGTCGCAGGCGGTGCTCGCCCTGCTGGCCCTGGCCATCGCCGGCTTCCTGCTGCGCTGGATGGCCCGGGCCGAGAACCGGCTGACGGCACTCGCCCTCGGCGCCGTCATCGGCGGCGCGGTGGGCAATGTGATTGACCGTTTCCGCTTCGGCGCGGTGGCGGATTTCTTCGACGCGCATGCCTGGGGCTGGCACTGGTACGTCTTCAACCCGGCGGATGCCGCCATCGTCCTCGGCGTGGTCGCGCTGATCGGCGATGCCTTGTTCCGGCCTTCACCCAGGGCTAAGGGTTCCACGCCATGACCCAGCTTCGCCCCACCCTGCCCCGCGCTCTCCTGGTCGGCCTGCCGCTCCTCGCGCTGCTTGCGGGCTGCGGCGGGGATACCGCCCGCTCCCTCGGCTTCACCCGCGACCCGCCGGATGAATTCCAGGTGACGACGCGCGCCCCCCTCTCCGTGCCGCCGCGGCTGACGGAACTGCCGCCGCCCACGCCGGGCGCCCCCCGGCCGCAGGACCAGCGGCCCCCCGCCAGCGCCATCCTCGGCGGCGGCACGCGCCCTGCCGCCGCCCCCTCCAGCGCCGAACAGGCGCTGCTGGCCCAGGCCGGGCAGCCGGTGGATGACAGCATCCGCAGCCAGGTGGATGCCGAGAGCCTCCGCCTCGACCGGCCGGAGCGCAGCCTGGTGGACCGGCTGATGTTCTGGCGCAGCGACGCCCAGGCCGGCGTGGCCGTCGACCCGAACCGCGAGGCCCAGCGCCTGCGCGAGAACGCCGCCCTCGGCCGCGACACCACGGAAGGCGTGACCCCCGTGGCCCAGCCGCCGCGCCGCGGGCTGCTCGAACGCCTGTTCTGAACCGGCCCGGCCGCCGCCACCGCAAGGTGGTGAGCGGGCCCGTGCCTCCCTATCTATCCTGCCATCCTCTCCGGGCCCGCCCCCCAGCTTCCAATGGGGCGTGCCCGGCGCGCTGCGTTGCCGGATGGCCGGCAGCGATCCTGGCTTCCGCCGCGCATCGCCTCGGCGCCGCCCAACCGGGTGGCCGTCCGGGCTGCGCCCATGCATGGTTCCGCCCGTGACCGATCCGACCCGGCCCTCCGCCACCCCCGCCTTCCTGAACCACGACCGCCCGCCCGTGCCCGACCTGGTGGTGCCGCGCGGCGTGCAGCCCTTCCACCTGGACCAGCGCCCGGTGCGCGGCCGGCTGGTGAAGCTCGGCCCGCTGGCCGATGCACTGATCGGCCGCCACGCCCAGCACCCCGCCGTGCTTCGCCTGACGGGCGAGGCCCTGGCGCTGACCGCGGCGCTGGCCACCGCGCTGAAGTTCAAGGGATCCTTCAGCCTGCAGGCCAAGGGCGACGGGCCCGTTACCATGTTGCTGGCCGATTGCACGGACGCCGGCGCGCTGCGCGGCTATGCCAAGGCCGATCCTGCGCGCCTCGAAGCCCTGCTGGCCGAACACCCGCAGCCGACCGCCGCCCAACTCCTCGGCCAGGGCTACTTCGCCTTCACCTGCGACCAGGGCGACGACATGGAACGCTACCAGGGCATCGTCGCCATCGAGGGTGAAACCCTGGCGGAGATGACCGACACCTACTTCCGCACCTCCGAACAGCTGCAGACCGAGGTCCGCCTGGCCTGCGGCCGCACCCTGGGGGGCTGGCGCGCCAGCGCCCTCATCATCGAACGCGTGGCAACCGAAGGCGGCATCCCCGGCGAAGCCGCAACCGACCAGGACGACGCCTGGCGCACCGCCCAGGCCCTGGTCGGCACCCTGACGCCCGAGGAAATGCTGGACGACGCCCTGCCGGCCGAACGCCTGCTGCACCGGCTGTTCCACGCCGAAGGCCTGGCCCCCGACCGCCCCCGCGCCCTGTCCTACGGCTGCCGCTGCTCCCGCGCCCGCTTGGCCGCAGTGCTGGAAAACTTCGGCCCGGACGACCTCGACCACATGGCCGAATCCGGCGCCATCACCATGACCTGCGAATTCTGCGCCGTCGATTTCCGCTTCGAACGCTCGGAAGTCGAGGGCAAGGCGGGCCGCGCCTGAGGGTGGCGCGGGTGGCTTTGCAGGGAGGGCTCTGCCCTCCCCGCACCCCTCCCGCCAAGGGGCAGTGGCCCCTTGGAACCCTTTGAATCATGAGCTGAAATGGAGAGGGGCCGGAGCGCCCGCCTGTCAGGCGCTTCCGCCGGCCCCTCTCCATTTCAGCTCAAAGGTCCTGAGGTCCAGGAGGCCGCTGCCTCCTGGCGGGGAGGGTGCGGGAGGGGCAGCGCCCCTCCTGCATGGACCACCAGGCGCAACCTCCGGGGTGGACCCGCGTCGCCGCCTGGACTACCGGGTGCTTGAGGTCGGGGGTTTTCGGTCATGTTGACGCGCCGCCATCTGTCGATGTTGTTGCCTTTGGGCGTGGTGGCCTGTGCCGCGCGGGAGGAGGCTTTGGCGCCTTTGCCGCCCTTGGTGACGGGGTATCGGCATTTGACGCCCTTGCGGCTGAATGTGCTGGAGATCGAGGTCGGCCAGCCTTTGCCGGGTGCGGTCCAGGTGGCGGAGCCGGCGCCGGTGCGGCCGGAGGTCGAGATGCGGCGGATGGCCGAGGATCGGCTGGTGCCGATCGGGACGGAGGGCCGCGCGCGTTTCCTCATCACCAATGCCCGTTTCACGCGCCAGACTTTGGCGCAGTCGGGGGGCATCTCTGCGATGTTCGCCGGGGAGCCGGGGGAGCGGCTGGCGGTGGAGCTGGCCTGCCGGGTGGAGATCCTGGCGGGCGACGGCACGCGGGTGGCTTTCGTCGAGGCGCAGGTGCAGCGGGTGCAGACCGTGGCCGATGGGGCGAGTGCGTCGACGCGCCGCCAGGCGGCGGAGGAGGTGGTGCGCCAGGCGATGGAGGCGATGAATGTGGAATTCGAGTTCCAGCTTCGTCGCACCCTGCGCGCCTGGCTGGCGGAGGGCGTGACGCCCACCGCGCCGGCGCCGGTGCCGGTGGAGCGTGAGGATCTGCCAGGGGGAGCGCCGCGGACATGACCGTCACCTTCAGCAATCCGGATGGCGTGCATGCCCCGGGCGCGCGCTATGCGCATGCCGCGCTGGTCGAGGGTCCGGGCCGCCGGCTGGTGATCTCCGGCCAGATCGGCGTGGCGCCGGATGGGACGGTGGCGGCCGCCGGGGCGGACCAGATCGCGCAGGCCTTCCGCAATCTGCGCGCGGTGCTGGCGGCGCATGGCATGGCGCCGGAGCATATCGTGAAGCTGGGGGTTTTCCTGACGGACCGGGCGCTGATCCCGGCCTTCCGGGCGCAGCGGGATGCGGTGCTGGGCCCGATCTGCCCTTGCAGCACCTTGCTGATCGTGGCCGGCCTGGCCGATCCGCGCTTCGTCTTCGAGGTCGAGGCGGAGGCGTTTTCGGCCTCGGACGCTGGCGCAGCCTCCGGCGGCTGAAGGTTGTGGGGTCGCGTGTCCGGGGGATTCAATCCGCCGGCTTCGCGGCCTCCTCCAGCAGCCAGGCCTGGAAGGCGCTCATGGCGGGGCTGGGCGCGCGGGAATGCAGCCGCGTCAGCCAATACTGCCCGAGGCTGACCTCTGCCGCGAAGGGCCGGGCCAGCCGCCCCTGGCGCAGGTCGCGGGTGAACAGCCGCAGCGGCAGCAGGGCCACGCCGGCGCCCTGCGCCGCCGCTTCCGCCAGGGCCAGCGATGAATCGAAGATGAAGCCGCGCAGCGGCGGGGCGTCCAGGCCGAGGGCGGCGAACCAGCGCGGCCATTCCTCGGCGCGGTAGGAGCGCAGCAGCGTCTCCCCCGCCAGGTCCGCGGGGTGGCGCAGCCGGGCGGCCAGGGCGGGGGCGCAGGCCGGTGCCAATGGCGCGTCGAGGAGGGGGATCGCCTCGGTCCCGTGCCAGGCGCCGTCACCGAAGCGGATGGCGGCGTCCAGCCCCTCGCCGGCCAGGTCCACGCGGTTGTTGTTGGTCTCGATGCGCAGGTCGATGAAGGGGCAGGCGGCGCGCAGGCGCTCCAGCCGCGGCAGCAGCCAGCCGAGGGCGAAGCTGCTGACCACGCCGAGCGTCAGCACCTCCCGCGCCTGTCCCGCCTCGAAGCGCTCCAGCCCACGGCCGAGGCGGTGGAAGGCCTCCGCGATCTCGGGCAGCAGGGCGGCGCCTTCGTCGGTCAGGGCGATGCCGCGCGGCAGGCGCCGGAACAGGGGCACGCCGAGCAGCTCCTCCAGCCCCTTCACCTGGTGGCTGATGGCGGCCTGGGTGACGCGGAGCTCCAGCCCGGCGCGGGTGAAGCTGAGATGGCGCGCCGCGGTCTCGAAAGCGCGGAGAGCGTTCAGGGGCAGGTTCGACCGCATGCGGAGACCCAAGATTTTCTCATGCTTTTCCCGAGAAATCCCCGTTTGTCGAGGGGTCATCGTCGCTTTAATGGGCTGCCCATCCTTGGAGAGAGGGCGATGACGATGCGGCGGCGTAGCATGATGACGGGTATGGGCCTGGCGGGCCTCTGGACCGCGATGCCTTGGCGGGGGGTCCAGGCGGCGGTGCCGGAGGCGGCGCTCACCGCCAGGCTGGCGGAGCTGGAAAAGGGCACCGGTGGGCGGTTGGGCGTGGCGCTGCTGGACCTGGGCAGCGGGCGACGGGCCGCGCATCGGGGTGCGGAGCGCTTCCCGATGTGCAGCACCTTCAAGCTGCTGGCCGCCGCCGCCGTCTTGCGGCGCGTCGAGGCCGGGCAGCTACGGCTGGACCAGCTACGGCCCTTCCGGCGCGCCGATCTGGTGCCCTATTCCCCGGCGACCGAGGCGCATGCCGATGGCCCGGGCCTCACTTTGGCGGCGCTGTGCGAGGCGGCCGTGACGCTCAGCGACAATACGGCGGCCAATCTGCTGCTGGGCCAGCTGGGCGGGCCGGAGGGGCTGACCGCCCAGCTGCGCCGCTGGGGCGACATGGTGACCCGGCTGGACCGGTGGGAGCCGGCGCTGAACGAGGGCATCCCGGGCGATCCGCGCGACACCACGACGCCCGAGGCGATGCTGGGGCTGATCCGCACGGTGACGCTGGGGGATGGGCTTGCCGCCGAAGGCCGGGCGCAGCTGATGGCCTGGCTGCGCGGCAACCGCACTGGCGATCGGCAGCTGCGCGCGGGCCTGCCCGCGGGTTGGACGGCGGCCGAGAAGACCGGCAGCAATGGGCGCAGCATCGCCAATGACGTGGGGTTGCTGCTGCCGCCGGGCGGGCGGCCGCCGGTGCTGGTCACCGCCTACCTGGCCGAGGCCACCATCCCGGCGGCGCAGCAGCCGGCGGTGCTGGCGGCGGTGGCGCGGGAAGCGGTGGCGGCCTTCGGCCCGCGCTGATCGGCGGCCCGGCCGCCCACCCGCCTGGCTGCGGGTGCAGGCCGCGCGCCTCCGGCCGAGCGGGCCTCAGGCCTCCGCGCTGGCGCGCGGCGCGCCGATCATCGCGAGGAATTCGCGCCGGGTGGAGGCATCGTCCCGGAAGGCGCCGAGCATCCGGCTGGTGACCATGGAGACGCCCGGCTTGTGGATGCCGCGGGTGGTCATGCACTGGTGCTGCGCCTCGATCACCACGGCCACGCCCTTCGGCTTCAGCACCTGCTCGATGGTGTTGGCCACCTGGGCGGTCAGCTTCTCCTGGATCTGCAGGCGCTTGGCATAGGCTTCCAGCACCCGGGCAAGCTTGGAGATGCCGACAACCCGGCCGTCCGGGATATAGGCGATATGCGCGCGGCCGATGATCGGCACCAGGTGGTGCTCGCAGTGGGATTCCAGGCGGATGTCGCGCAGCACCACCATCTCGTCATAGCCGTCCGTCTCCTCGAAGGAGCGGGCGAGGAGTTCGACGGGGTCCGTCTCGTAGCCCGAGAAGAATTCGCCATAGGCGCGGGCCACGCGGGCGGGGGTGTCCAGCAGGCCTTCGCGCGAGGGGTCGTCGCCGGCCCAGAGCAGCAGCGTGCGGACGGCGGCCTCCGCCTCCTCACGCGTCGGGCGGATGGGCGTGGCCGGCTGGAGGGCGCCGAGGCTGCGGGCGGGGGTCTGGATGTTCAAGATCGGGGTCCTATCGGCATCTCGATGTGGCGAGGGCGGGCTGCCATCGCATCATCGCGCCCTGTGGAAAGGCAGAGGTGGAAAGCGGCTCGGAATGTCAGATGGGACTGGTCGGATTTCCCGCAATGGTCGATGTCGAACCGGATTGGAGCCTTTCGCTCAGGCCGGGGGCTCGCCCTGCACCGGATGGCTGCCCATGGCGCGCAGCAGCACGGTGATGGCGCGCGCCGCCTCCTCCACCGCATCGGGGTCATTGCCCTTGGCGACCAGGGCCACGCCGCCGCCGCCCATGCGGTAATAGGGGTAGCTGCCGATGTCGAGATCCGGCCAGCGCGCCTGGATCGCCGCCAGCCCCTCCGCGATCCGCCCTTCCATCACCCCATCCGCATGCACGGCGCGGGAGGCGATGGGCGGGCCGCCGGCGAGAGTGGGGGCGAGGGATTCGAACATCGCCTGCATGATGCGCGGCACGCCAGCCATCACATGCACATTGCCCATTGTGAAGCCGGGGGCGATGGAGATGGCATTGTCGATCAGCGTGGCGCCACGGGGCATGGTGGCCATGCGCTGCCGGGCGGCGTTGAACTCGCCGGGCTTGTAGTGGCGTTCCATCCGCGCCCAGGCCTCGGGGTGGGGTTCCCAGGGCACGCCGAAGGCGCCGGCGACGCATTCGCTGGTGATGTCGTCATGCGTCGGCCCGATGCCGCCGGTGGTGAAGACATGGTCGAACTTTTGCCGCACCTCGTTCACCGTGGCGATGATCGTTGCCCGCACATCCGGGATGATGCGGACCTCGCGCAGCGGGATGCCGATCTCGCCCAGGCGATTGGCGAGAAAGTTGATATTGGCGTCCTTGGTGCGGCCGGAGAGCACCTCGTTGCCGATCACCAGCAGGCAGGCGGTGGGGTTGGCGGCGGCGGTCATGCGGGGGGTTCCAGCGGGACGAGGGGGATGGCGAGGCGTGCAGCCAATTCGGCCATGCGCCGGTCGAAGGTGGCGATTTCCGCCTGCTCCCGTTGCGCCAGGGCAAGGTACAGGCAGTCGTAGATCGGGTGGGATAGCCGCTCCGCGATGACGCAGGCTGGCATGGCCAGGATGTCCATGTCGAACAGCGTCAGCATGCCGCTGCGCCGCAATTCGGCCAATACGGCCTGGGCGTGGCCGTGGGGCACGGTCTTGCGTCGTGCCTTGGTCAGCAGGGCATTGCCGATCTCCGCCAGCAGCAGGCTAGGGGCCAGAAGCTCGGCTCCGCTGCTCTGCACCTGTTCCGCCCTGTCGCTGTCGGCCTCGGCGGCGAACCAGGCCACGGCGACCGAGGCGTCGACGACGATGCGCTTCACGAGCCGGCAGGGCCTGCTTCGTCACCCGTCCATCGCGCCGCGAGCGCATCGCGCGCCCGGCGGATTTCCGCGGTGCTGTCCCATTGCGGGTCCGGCGTCGTCTGCGCGCGAAGGGCACGGCTTCGCGCGATCCAGGCCGCTCGGTCGGAGGCGAGTGAGGCCTCGGTCAGGGTCTCTCGGGCCAGATGCTCCAGGGAGGTTCCGCGTTCCAGCGCCTTGCTCTTGAGCCGTTCGATGACGGCTTCATCCAGGTTCCGGATCAGGATCTGGCCCATATCTTGCCTATCGATCAGATGATATCATCGAATGATATCACCGGGCGGGTGGCGCGCGCTACAGGAAATCCCGCAGCATCGCCACCAGCGGCTTGTCCGCCGGCGGCATGGCGTAGTCGGCCAGCTTGTTCGGCCGCACCCAGGCCAGCGCCTGGCCCTCCAGCGGCTGCACCCGGCCTTCCCAGCGGCGGCAGAGATACAGCGGCATCACCAGGTGCCGCTCGCCCAGCGGGTGGCTCGCGAAGGTGAAGGGGGCCAGGCAGCTGGCGGCCACATCGATGCCCAGCTCCTCCTTCAACTCGCGGATCAGCGCGGCTTCCGGAGTCTCCCCCGCATGCACCTTGCCGCCCGGGAACTCCCATAGGCCCGCCATCGGCTTGCCCTCCGGCCGCCGCGCCAGCAGCACGCGGCCATCCGGGTCGATCAGCGCGCAGGCGGCGACCAGCAGGATGTGCCGCGCCGCGCCTTCCGGCACGGGCGCGGCCTCGGCCACTGCGGGGGGAAGGTCGGCGCGGGTCATTTCGAAGAGTTTTACCGGCATCGTCCCGCCGCGCGCCAGGAATTCGCGCACGCCCTCGCCGGTCTCCCGGAACCCGATGCGGCGCAGCACGGCCTGGCTGCGGCCATTCTCGATCAGGGCGGAGGCGACCAGCCGGTCCAGCTCCAGATTGGCCAGCGCCCAGCTGGCGATTCGCGCGGCCGCCTCCGGCCCCACCCCATGGCCCCAGAAGCGGCGGCCGATCCAGTAGCCGAGCTCGGCCTCCCGCTTCGCGCTATTGCGGGTCAGGCCGATGCAGCCCACCAGCACCTCCCGCTCCCCGGGTTCGCCGGCCTGTTCCAGCCCGGTGATGGCCAGGTGCCAGGCGGTGCCTTCGGCCATCTGGGCGCGGGTGGAGGCGATCCAGTCATCGGCGAGCGCCCGCGGATAGGGGAAGGGCACGCGGGCGAGGGTTTTCGCGACCTCCCAGTCATTCACCAGCCGGTGCAGCTCCGCCGCATCCTCCGGCCGCAGGGGGCGCAGCGTCAGCCGATCCGTGCGCAGCGGCTGGAAGGGCGGGGGGGCCAAGGGGTCATTGCCGGGGTCGTCGCCCGGCAGGTCCAGGGTCTCGGGGGGCGTCGTGGGGGGCACCATGAATATCGCCATGCGGAAGTCGCAGGTCCAACTCCGTGCCGACCCACCGGCGGGGCGGCACCCCTGTATGGGCCATCGAGGCCCCCGCGTCATGGCCCGATCCGGCTTTTGCGGCAGAACTGCCGCAGTGTGGCAGGATGGTCGCGGTGGCCATGGTGAGCGTGCCAGGCAACCCCAGGGCGCGGCCGGGGTTGTGCCTGGTGGTACAGCGCATATGCGCCCGCCCGAGGGGGCCACCCGTGAATCACAACATCATCGTCCTGGGGGCCTCGGCCGGCGGCGTCGGCGCGCTCCGTACGCTCTGCGGCGGCCTCCCGGCGGACTTGCCAGCGGCGCTCTTCGTCGTGCTGCACATCCCGCCCGGCGCGCGCAGCACGCTGCCGGAGATCCTGGGTCGTGTCGGCCCGCTGCCGGCCAGCCATCCGGTGGAGGGCGAGCTGATCCAGCCCGGACGCATCTATGTCGCGCCGCCGGACCACCACCTGCTCCTCGACGATCGGGGCGAGCGGATGCTGCTGCGCCGCGGGCCGCAGGAGAACCGGGTCCGGCCGGCGGTGGATGCGCTGTTCCGCTCCGCCGCCGTTTCCTGCGGCAACAGGGTGATCGGCGTGGTGCTGAGCGGCATGCTGGACGATGGCTCGGAAGGGTTGGTGGCGATCCGACGCTGCGGCGGCCGCACCGTGGTGCAGGACCCGGCGGATGCCGAATGGCCCGACATGCCGCGGAATGCGCGGGAGCGGGCCGAGGCGGAGCATTGCCTGCCGGTGGCCGCGCTGCCGGAACTGCTACGGCGCCTGGCGCAGGATCCCGCCCCGCCCCCGGTCCCCATCCCCGCCGAGCTTCTGCTCGAGGCGCGCATATCCCGGCAGGAGATCTCGGCCATGAGCGAGGACATCATCACCGTCGGCCGGCCGAGCGCCCTGGGCTGCCCCGAATGCGGCGGCGTGCTGAACGAGGTCGGCGACGCGCCCTGGCCCCGTTTCCGCTGCCAGATCGGCCATGCCTATGGCGCCCGGACGCTGGTGGCGCATCAGGCCGAATCGCTGGAGAAGGCGCTGGGCATCGCCTTCCGGACGCAGCGGGACCGGCGGAACCTGTACCTGTCGATGGAGCGCGCCGCCCGGCAGCGCAACCTGGCCCAGGAGGCGGAGCGCTGGCGAAAGGCGGCCGAGGAGGCGCAGCATTTCGCCGAGCTGATCGGCACCGCGGTGGACGACCTGCAGCGGAGTGGCCTGCCGCCGGTCGAGGCCTGACCGGCGGGGCTCGTCGAGCCTAGCTCCGATAAGACCCGTTGATGTCGATGTAGCCATGCGTCAGGTCGCAGGTCCAGGCGGTGGCCTTGCCGCGGCCCAGCGCCAGGTCGACCGTGATCTCGACCTCCCGCCCCTTCATATGGGCGATCACCGGCGCCTCGTCATAGCCCGGCACCACGCTGCCCTCGCGGGCCATCCAGGTGCCGCCGACGCCGACGGACAGCAGGTCGCGATCGGCGGGCTCGCCGGCCTTGCCGACGGCCATGACGATGCGGCCCCAATTGGCGTCCTCGCCGGCGATCGCCGTCTTCACCAGCGGCGAATTGGCGATGCTCATGGCGATGCGATGGGCGGACTTGTTGGTCACCGCGCCCGTCACGTCGATGCGGATCAGCTTCTGGGCGCCCTCGCCGTCGCGCGCGACCATCAGGGCCAGGTCCATGAGAACCTCATGCACCGCCCGGGCAAAATCCTTCAGCATCTTGCCGCCCTCGGCCGGCACGCGCGGGTGTTTCGCCGCGCCGGTGGCGAAGAGCAGCACCGTGTCGCTGGTGGAGGTGTCGCTATCCACCGTCACGCAGTTGAAGGATTTCTGGGTGCCCTTGGCGAGGATCGCCTGCAGGGCCGCGGCCGGCACCTTGGCGTCGGTGGCCAGGAAACACAGCATGGTTGCCATGTCGGGGGCGATCATGCCGCTGCCCTTGGCGATGCCGCTGACCGTGACGGTCGTCTCCCCAATCTTCGCCGTGCGGGTCGCGCCCTTGGGGAAGGTGTCGGTGGTCATGATGGCCCGCGCCGCGCCGGCCCAGCCATCATCCTTCAGCTGGCCAAACAGCGGCGGCAGGGCGGCCACCAGCTTCTCGGTCGGCAGCTTCTCGCCGATCACGCCGGTGGAGGCCAGAAACACCTCACCCGGCTTGCAGCCGGCCAGCTCGGCCATGGCCTTGGCCGTCTGCGCACAGGTCTCGCGGCCGGCCTTCCCCGTGAAGACGTTGGAATTGCCGGCGGTGACGACCAGGGCGCGGGCGCGGCCGCCCTTCAGCGCGGCGCGGCACCAGTCGATCGGCGCGCCGGGGCATTTGTTGCGGGTGAAGACGCCGGCCACGCTGGTCCCCGCGGGGAAGACCATCATCGTCACATCCTCGCGCGCCTTGTAGCGGATCTCGGCGCGGCCGGAGCCGAGGCGCACCCCCGGGATGGCGGGCATTTCGGGCAGCGGCAGCGCGAGCGGGGAGACGGGAAGGTCCTTGCCAGCCATCTTTTTGGTCTCTTAGCGACGAGGTTGGGCAGCCGGCGGCGCGGCGCCGTCGAGCAGGGAGGGGGCGGGCGTGGCCGGCAGCGGGCTGCCATCCATGGCGAAGCGCTCGATCCGGGCAGCGCCGCGGATGCGCTCCACCTCCGCCGTCACCGCTTCCTCGAAGGCGCGCTGGCGCAGCGCCTCGCGCGCATCCTCGAAGCTCGGCGGCGGCACCGCGCGGCGCTCCTCCACCTTGATGACATGCCAGCCGAACTGGGTGCGCACCGGCGCCTCCGAGATCTGGCCAGGCTGCATGGCGAAGGCGGCGGTGGCGAATTCCGGGATCATGTCGCCGCGCTTGAAGAAGCCGAGGTCGCCGCCCTCCCGCGCGCCGGGGCCGGTGGAACGGCGGCGGGCGACCTCGGCGAAGTCGGCGCCGGCGCGGCGCGCCTCGGCCAGCGCCGTGCGGGCCTCGGCCTCGCTGGCCACCAGGATATGGCGGGCGCGCACCTCCTCCTCGGCCGGGCGGCCGGAGACCTCGCGCTGGTAGCGGGCGCGCAGCGCCTCATCCGTCATCTGCGGCGCCACGGCGCGGGTGATGAGGGCCTGCTGCAGCGCCTCCTCCTCCGCCCGGCGCAGGCGGGCCTGCACCTCGGGGTCGTTCGCCAGGCCCTGGGCGCGGGCGGCGGCGGTGATCGCCTTCTGGGTGATCAGCTGGTCCAGCAGCAGCGGCATCAGCATGGGCGCCGGCATGGCGCGCAGCTCCTCCGGCAGGCGGGTCGCCTCGGATTGCAGCTCGGACAGGCGGATTTCCGCGCCATCGACGCGCGCCACGACCGGGTCCTGGCCGGCGGCGGGGGCCGCAGCGGGGGCGGGGGCCGGCGCGGCGGGGGCCTGGGCCCAGGCCGGGCTTGCCGCCAGGGCCGTGCTCAGCAGCAGGGTGGCGAGGAGCGAAGCCTTGCGGCGCATCGGGGTGGTTTCCGTCATGGTGGGCGGAAGATGGCCGATGCGGGGGGGCGCCACAAGGCGGGCCGGAGCGGGCGCTCCGGCGCCTCTCGTTGACGCGGCAGGGTCGGGCGCCTATCTCTCCGGCCTCGCGCCCCAGCCCGAATTGGGCCTTGCGCCCCCGACGCCCGGGCGCGATCCCCGTGACGCTGCTGGTCTTCTCAGTGCGGGTCGGAGACAGCTTTCCCAGATGTTCCAACGCCTTGTCCGCGCCGTTTTCGGCAATGCCAATGACCGGGCGCTGAAGCGCTTCCAGGCGCGGGTGCCCTCCATCAATGCGCTGGAGCCCGCGCTCGCCGCGCTGTCCGACGAGGCCCTGCGGGGCAAGACCGCGGAATTCCGCGCCCAGCTCGCGGCCGGCCGCACGCTGGACGACATCCTGCCGGAAGCCTTCGCCACCGTGCGCGAGGGTGCCAAGCGTGCGCTGGGCATGCGGCATTTCGACGTGCAGATGATCGGCGGCATGGTGCTGCATGACGGCCGCATCGCCGAGATGAAGACCGGCGAGGGCAAGACCCTGGTCGCCACCCTGCCGGTCTATCTCAATGCGCTGCCCGCCAAGGGCGTGCATGTCGTCACCGTGAACGATTATCTCGCCAGCCGCGACGCGGAATGGATGGGCAAGCTCTACGGCTTCCTCGGCCTGACTACCGGCACCATCGTGCATGGCAAGTCGGACGAGGAGCGCCGCGAGGCCTATCACTGCGACATCACCTACGGCACGAACAACGAATTCGGCTTCGACTACCTGCGCGACAACATGAAGTACCGGCTGGAGGAGATGGTCCAGCGGGACTTCGCCTATGCCATCGTCGACGAGGTGGACAGCATCCTGGTGGATGAGGCGCGGACGCCGCTCATCATCTCCGGCCCGTCCGACGACAGCAGCGACCTGTACCAGCGCGTGAACGCGGTGATGAAGGAGCTGGTGAAGGACACCTCGCTGTATGAGAAGGACGAGAAGTTCAAGACCGTCCATCTGATCGAGGCGGGGACGGAGGCGCTGGAGGCGGCGCTGACCGAGGCCGGGCTGCTGACCGAGGGCGCGCTGTATGACAGCGCCAATGTCACACTGGTGCACCACGCCAACCAGTCGCTGCGCGCGCATGTCCTCTTCACCAAGGACGTCGACTACATCGTCCGGCAGGACAAGGTCGTGATCATCGACGAATTCACCGGCCGCATGATGGAAGGCCGCCGCTACTCCGAGGGCCTGCACCAGGCGCTGGAGGCCAAGGAAGGCGTCACCGTCCAGCCCGAGAACCAGACGCTGGCCTCCATCACCTTCCAGAATTATTTCCGGCTCTATCCGAAGCTTGCCGGCATGACCGGCACGGCCTCGACCGAGGCCGATGAGTTCGCGGAAATCTACAAGCTGGAAGTGGTGGAGATTCCCACCAACGTGCCGGTGGCCCGCATCGATTCCGATGACGAGGTCTACAAGTCCGCGCGCGAGAAATACGAGGCCGTGGCGGCGCTCATCGCCGAGGCGCGGGAAAAGGGCCAGCCGACGCTGGTCGGCACCACCAGCATCGAGAAGTCGGAGCTGATCTCCGAGCTGCTGAAGCAGAAGGGCGTGCCGCACCAGGTGCTGAACGCCCGCTTCCACGAGCAGGAAGCCGGTATCGTCGCCCAGGCCGGTCGCCCCGGCTCCGTCACCATCGCCACCAACATGGCCGGCCGCGGCACCGACATCCAGCTCGGCGGCAATGCCGACATGCTGGCCCGCGCCGAGGTCGGCAATAGCGACAGCCCGGAATACGAGGCGGCGCTGGCCCGCCACAAGGCCGAGGTCGAGGCGATCCGCCCCGCCGTGAAGGCCGCCGGCGGTCTGCTTGTGATCGGCACCGAACGCCACGAGAGCCGCCGCATCGACAACCAGCTGCGCGGCCGGTCCGGCCGCCAGGGCGACCCGGGCGCCAGCCGCTTCTTCCTGTCCCTCGAAGACGACCTGATGCGCATCTTCGGCAGCGACCGCATGGGCGGGATGCTGCAGAAGCTGGGCCTCAAGGAAGGCGAGGCCATCGTCCATCCCTGGATCAACAAGGCGCTGGAGAAGGCGCAGAAGAAGGTCGAAGCCCGCAACTTCGATACTCGTAAAAATCTGCTGAAATACGACGACGTCATGAACAACCAGCGCAAGGAGGTCTATGCCCAGCGCAAGTCCTTCATGATGGCGCCGGATGTGGCGGAGACGGTGGCTGAGATGCGGCGGGAGACGATCGGCCATCTGGTCGATACCGCCATCCCGGAAAACGCCTATCCCGAGCAGTGGGACCTGGCCGGGCTGCAGGACAAGGTGCTGAACGTGCTGGGCCTTGACCTGCCGGTGGCAGCCTGGGCGCAGGAGGAAGGCATCGACGAGACCCAGGTGCGCGAGCGCCTGGTGAAGGCGGCGGAGGAAAGCTACGCCGCGCGCGTCGCCAATGTCGGCGTCGACCTGATGCGCATGGTCGAGAAGTCCCTGCTGCTGCAGATCTTCGACGCGGTCTGGAAGGAACACCTGCTGGCGCTGGACCATCTGCGCCAGGGCATCGGCCTGCGCGCCTATGGCCAGCGCGACCCGCTGAACGAATACAAGTCCGAGGCCTTCAACCTGTTCAACAGCATGCTGGAGGATCTGCGGGAACGCACCACCAGCGTGCTGATGCGCATCGACATCCGTCCCGATGCGCCGCCGCCGATGCCGGAGCCGGTGCGGGTGATGGACATGCGCCACCCGGCGCCCGATGGCGCCATGGGCGGCATGGGCGGTCTGGACGAGCTGGAATATGCCGACGGGCCGCCGCCTGCCGGCTATGGCACCGCGACCCAGCCGGCACGTGCGCCGATGACGGCGCAGGTGGTGGATCCGAACGACCCCGCCACCTGGGCCGCCACGCCGCGCAACGCGCCCTGCCCCTGCGGGTCGGGGAAGAAGTACAAGCACTGCCACGGGCGGGCCTGACGTCAGGGTGAGTGAACGCCTGACCCAGAGCACGGAGTGCGATGGGTGCGGCCAGCCGAGGAAGCTGTCGGCGGTTGCTGAAGCATTCCTTGCGAAAGCGGAGTTCGAAATTGGGCAGGGCTGAACCTGGGCCGGAGATGTCGGTTCTGCCCGGCCAGTAGCTCCGGCAGGCCGGCAGCGTCACCCAGGTCTCGCCGCTTGGGCTACTGTCGTCGCGCTTGTCAGCGAACAGGATGGCTGGATCGCCCTCGCGCGCATCATCCCTCGTGCCCTTCGCCCGGCCGGAAATCCCCCGCTAAATGGTTCGACCGCGCAACCCGAGCGCTTCGGGTTCGGGTCCCTCTCCACCCATACCAGGAAGGGGATTTCTCGAGGCCTCCCCTCGCGCCAAGCCGGCGTCATCGCGGAGCGAGAACCACCAGGCCAGCGCCGCAGCGGTGACCACGGGCCCTGGCGCATACATCACGGAATAGACCGCGGAACACAGTATCTCGAACAAGACATAACTCGCCAGCGCCTCTCGAAAGGGATCGCCGCGCCTGACCGCGCGCGTCACCATCAAGGCGCGAAGATGAATGGCGACAATCAATCCCGTACCGATCACCCCATATTCCATCAGCACGCCGAGCCAGCCGATATCTGCAAGAAAAAAATCCGCGTACCCTAGATAGTCCCCCATGGTGAGGTCGGAAAAACTCGATACGGAACCGGAGCCGAGGATAAGCCGCATGGGATCCTGAAGGATCCAGTCCAATGCGATGCGTGAAGATCGGAGACGGATGAAGAGAGATTCGTCGAAGGTCGTGGCGATAAGATCCGGGACGAGCGGGCCGAAGATGATGATCAGCGCAATGGCAGGCAATGTGGACACTGCGCCCAACCCCCATAGCCAGATCTTTGGCAAGCGGATCGCAATGATCATCAGCAGGATCAGGCAAGCCACGCCGGTGGGCAGCCGCGCCTTGTACATCACCACCATCATGGCCAGCCCCGCGGCCAGCAGCAGGAACTGCCACGGCCGCCATTGCCGCGAAAAGCAATGTCCGACGTAGAAGAGCGCCACCATGGCCAGCATCATGGGCATGCGGATATAATTGCCGCGCCCCTCATCCCAGGAAAACATATTGGCGCCGAAAACGGTGGGCTGGTACCATTCCTCAGGCACGACGACCCAAAGAATTCCAAGCACGCCAAATGTCATGAATCCCGCGCCGAGCGCACCACGCGCCACGCCACTTTCCGACGGCCGGAGCAATACCAACAGCCCCGCCACGGAGAAGTAGAAGGTCAGCGGCCAGGCCTTGACCGTCGAGAAGATGGCATCCAGCAGTCCATTGGACAGATGGATCATCGAGAGGAAAGGGGTCAGAACCATCGTATAGAGGCCGAGCACGATGTAGAGCACGCGATCGACCAATTTTTGAAGCAGAACGCCGTAAACGATCAGCGGAAAGATGAGTAGCGGCCAGATCTTTGCCAGGTAGTAGAGCGGGCCGGTTTCCTGCTTGTAGTGAAATATCTGAAAGAACATCGAGAACAGCAGAAGCCACCACAGGCTGCTGCTGCTGCGATGGTCTGTCATGCCGCATTCGTCGCGGCAAAAATGGCATCGCCCGTCGCATCGTGCCGCACGGCAAGGATGTCGTTGGCCAGCTTCCCGAGCTCGTTGGACCGAACCTGCCGAAGTCGCATGCGCCACAGGCACTTGGGAATCTCGGCGAACCGGTAGCCGAGCGACGCCAGTTGCCCGACCAGCGGCTGGTCGTGGAACGCGCCCGCATACTCGTTCAACTCGAACAGGATCGCATCCGGCGGATTGCGCCGCAGATAGGCCTCGGCTCCGCCAAGGACCTCGGGTTCGTAGCCTTCGACATCGATCTTGAGCAGGCGGATCGGCCCGAGGCCCAGCGAAGCCAGCATGGCACCCGCTGCACGCTGCGGCACCTCGATGACATCCTCCGCGCCTTCGACCCTGGCGATCGAGGCGGTGCCCTTGTTATGTCGCGGGATATGAAGCTGCACGGTTGCGTCGCGACGCCCAAGCGCGACGTCATGGATCGTGAGGTGTCGGAAGCCGTTCAGCGCAGCGCTGCGGCGTGCCAGGGCCGCGAAACGTGGCTGCGGCTCGAAGGCTTCCACACGCCCCTGCGGACCCACCGCATCGGCCATGGCCACCGCCACGAGGCCCAGATTGGCACCGATATCGAGCGCCGTGTCGCCAGGACGCAGGATCCTGCGCACCACCCAGGTCACCTTGGGGTCGAGATCCCCAAAGGAATGGACAGCCGCGCCGATGAAATCCTGGACCGGAACGATCAGCCTGGCCCGGGTGCCACGCACCCGCGCGACCGCCTCCTCATCATGCCCCGCCATGATGGAGCGCCATGGAGCAGAATTGGCCAAGGTGCCGCAGCCGCTATAGAGCGGGTAGCGATGGCCGAGAAACTGCAGCATCGAGCGTGCCGCTGCCTTGAGCATGTGACGAGCCATCCTGGGCACAAGGCCCCGCAAGAATTCCGACCGGTCTCATAACAACCCCGGGATGGAGCGGGAAGGCGCAAGCCTGCGACGTTCACCCCGTCCCCTCACAGGCCACGCCGGATCCCCCGTGCCAGAAGAACCACCTGGAGGAGGCCGCCGATCATCATGGCGACCAAGGCCCCGCGCGGGCCGAAAAGCACCAGCATGGGCAGCATCATGACCCCGCACAGCGCCGCCCCGCCCAGCTCCGCCTGCGCCAGGTGGCGAAGCTGGCCCAGCGCCTGCAGCCCGGCCAGCCCCGCGACCCAGAAGCAGCCGAGGACAAGGACCCCCGTCCAAAGCAGCACCTCTGCCTCAAGCCCCGGATAGCGGCCACCAAAGATCAGGGCCGATATCCAGGGCCAGAGCAGCGCCACGACACAGCCCGCGACGAAAGTCATGGCCGCCGGGAAGGCGGCGCCGAGCAGCAGGATGCGCCAGAAGCCAGCCGTGTCCCCCGCATGGCGCCGCGCCACCAGGGGCCCGCGACTGGCAGCACCGAAGGCGCCCGCAAGCAGCGTGGCCGGGCGCAGCATGGTCTGCGCGGCCGCCAGCGCCGCCAGGGCCGTGGCGCCGAACCAGGCGGGCACGACAAAGATGTAGAGGCGGGTGAACACCTCGTTCCCGGCGCCCGCCAGCAGCGACCAGCCCGATCTGCGCGCAAGCACAAGCTGGCGACGCCGCGCCGGCAAGCCGAGATCCGCGACCGCCAACCCTCCGCACAGGCGCCAGACCACCCATAGCCCGACAGTGGCCTGTGCGAGCCCATTGCAGGCCAGCAGCAGCGTCAGGTCTGGCGACTGGCTGCGCCAGGCTTCCATGGCGATGGCGGCACCCACCGCCAGCATGGCTGCCGCCGAGATGGCCGCGGCATGAACCATGGTCCCGCGGCTCGCGGCCAAGGCGCGCGCATGCAGCCCGATGAGGGAACCCGCGACGAACAGGGTGGCCGCAGCAAGACCGAAGGGTGGGCCGAGCAGCGTCACGACGAGGAAGGTGCCGAGGGATGCAAGCAGCGTGAGGCTGAGATGCGCCGCATTGATCGCACGCTCGGTGCCCCGTCTTCCGGCAGTTGGCGGCAGGCGGTAGAGGTGGACCGTGGTCATGGCGCCAATCACCGTGCCCAATACCAGCGCCGCATTGGCCCAGAACACATAGGTCGCCAGCTGCTCCGCCGTGCCGCGACGGATGAGCCACAGCGTCGTGCCGAGCGACAGCAGCGCCGAGAGCCCCTGGTCGGAGAAGGCCAGCGCGAAGGCGAGGCCGCCCCGCCGCCGCGCACGCATCTTCAGGATGCCGAAGCCATCCGGGCGCGATGCGCGTGCCGGGCGCGAAGCGCCAGGCCCAGCAGCGGCAACGCATCCGATGCATAGCGCGCGCCGAGCCGCTTCGGCTCCGACAGGGCCCGGTGCAGCCATTCCAGCCCGGATCGCCGCATCCAGGCAGGCGCGCGCTTGGACAGGCCGGCGGCGAACAGCAATCCGCTGCCGACTGCCATGCCGACGCCCCGCGTCAGGCCTCGTGCCGCGACCGCCGCCATCAGCTGCTCGGACCGGGGGGCCCCGGTTGCGACGAAGATGTAGCGTGCGGGGTGTGACTCGATGAAATGGATCGCGGCATCGCGCGCCGCCGGGTTGTTCATATAGCCCATCGGCGGTTCGTGTTGCGCCAGCCTGCGCAGCCCGAAGCGCGCCTGCAGCACGGGAGCAAGCTGGGGACCGCCGCCGATGACCGTGACGGCGTCATCCGGGCGGATCACCCGGTTCAGCATTTCCACGCACAGGTCGCTGCCTGGCGCCAGCGGCACCGTCTCGCCCGTCGCCCAGCGCTGCAACGCGGCCAGGATCCGGCTGTCATTCAGGCGAAGCCACGCCTGGTCCATGGGGGGCCGGATGGCCGAGCCTGGCGCATTGGCCATGACGAGAAGCTGCGCGTTGATGGGGATGACCGTCGCGAAGGGCAGCGCCGGATCGCGCGCCGAGATCAGCGCCGCCGCCTGCTTAAGATCCAGGGCCGCGACCGGGATGCTCTCAAGAAGGGTGATCTCACGCAGGGTCAATTGCCACCCGTGGGATTGTTGCGATTGACCGCGTAGGAGAAGGAGCGGGAGAAGGGAATGATGCGGTTGAGGGCCTGGTCGACCCACAAACCCACTTCGCCCAGCCGCGAACGAGGCACGAAGACGATATCGCCGGAGGCCAGCGGCACATCCGTCATGGGCGCCCTGCCGGACAGGAAGGCCCGGACATTGACGGTGCGCAGCATCGGGCGGTCATCCGGCGACCGGCGGATCAGCACGACCTGGTCCATCCGCGCGGCCTCATCGAAGCCCCCGGCCAGGGTCACCAGCTCGACAAGGCCCTGGCGGCCCGTCAGCGGATAGGCGCCGGCCCGACGCACGGATCCGCCAACGAAGACGACGGCCGATCCCGCCTCCTCCAGCCCCGCCGTGACCAGCGGCGTGGTCAGGACGTTCCGAGAGGCCTGCGCGACGGCCTGTTCCAGTTCCAGCGTCGTCAGCCCGGCCGCCTGAACGCGCCCAGCGACGCGGATGGAAATCGTCCCATCGGGCGCGATCAGCGCGGTTTCGTTCACCTCCGGGGTCAGCAGGAACTGCACCTTCACCCGGTCGCCCGGGCCGAAGCGATAGGGCGCCGGGGTGTCGGTCCAGCGGGCGAAGCCCTCCGGCCGATACTCCTGGACATTGATCGACTGCGTCGTCTCGAAATTGCTGGTGCCCGAGGCGCAGGCGCCGAGCAGCAGCAGGCCGCAGGCCAGCGAAAGGCGCATCATGCGACGAGCCGGGCGATGCGCGGCGGCAGCACGGCACGCTCCCCCGACATGACGAAACCCGCCAGACGCCCGCCCGCCGCCAGGACGGCCCTGCAGGCGGCCCTGGCAACCCCTCTGTCGGTCCGTTCCGCCCGCAGTGCCAGGACATTCACATCGATCAGCGCCGTCAGTCGTCGCATGGCGTATCCACTGGCATCTGTCGGCGCGACCAGGACCACCACATCCAGCTCCCGCCGAAGTCGCTCCAGCAGCGCCACGGTGCGCTCAGTGCCGGCATGCGGATCGCCGAGCAGGCTCCCCCGTGCATTATAGGCGATCCAGAGATTGGGAAGCGCCGTGTTGAAGGCGAGCAGCTGTTCCGGATCCTGGTCCGTATGCACGGGGTGCGACCCCATGGCGGCGAGAAACGGCCGGCCATCCGACTGCAGATCGACCAGCAGCGTCCGCAGGTTCCGGGCGCGCGCGAATTCGGCCGCGACGGTCAGCGCGATCGCGCTGCGCCCGTCCTCGTCGCCAGTGGCGACGAACTGAACGATCGAAAGCCTCTCACCACTCGCCCGCGCATCCAGGAGCATCGCGGCGAGATCGGTGATCTGCGGCATGGTCGCCCCGCCAGCGAGCTTGGCACCCGGCGGGATAGAAGCGAGGCCAGGCAAGCCAAGTCCGCGACTGGCCTCATCGGTCGTCGCGAAGCTGCGGCGAAAGATCGTCAGCAGCACCGCGGCGGCGCCGGCGCTTGCAAGCCCGCCGAACAGGCCGGCCACCAGAAGCGCGGCCCGCAGGTCGCGGGGGCGGGCCGTCGCCTGCGGCGGCTGCGCGACGATGACGGAGGGTGAGCGCGATCGCCGGGCGTCCTCCGAGATGCGCAAGCCGGTTTCGCGGCCGGCAACCTGCCGGAAGGAGGTCTCGAGCACGTCGCGGCGGCGCGCCAGGTCGCGCAGCATCGATTCCGCTGCGAGAAGGCTTGCCGCGCGCTGCTCCGCCTCTCCGCGCTGGCTTACCAGCTCGGCCATCTGGCGGCCGATGGAATCGGCTTCCACCTGCAGCGTGGCGATACGAAGCGACAATTGCTCCACGGCCGGGTTGCGCACCTCCCGCACCGTCTCGAAGCGGGTCCGGCGATTGCTCGCGATATTGTCCTGCAGGGCTGCAATGCGCTGATCCAGGGCCCGCAGCGGCGGCCAATCGGGGGCGTATTGCTGGGCCATGCGCTGGCGTTCCAGCAGCAGCCGGGTCAACTCGTTGCGGCTATCGTCATTCGGCGCCAGGTTCGTCGTCTCGGCCGCCGCGACCACGCGCGCCGGATAGGCGGACAGGCGGCGGGTGGCGGCCTGCAGCTGCGCATCGGTCGCGGCCTTCCGCTCGGCCAGCGCGTCGATCCGGGTCGTCGCATTCTCGATGCGGCGATTGGCCATCAGGATGTCCTGCGGCAGGTCCAGGATCTGCTGATCGGACCGCAGGCGGACGATCTGCTCGTCCAACTCGCGCAGCGTCGTGGCCATGCGTTCCGTTTCCACCGAGAGCAGCGCCGAGTCGGACTGGGCGAAGATCTGCTGGCGGTGCGCCAGATAGGCGTTGAAGACGGCGCGCAGCGCGGCGATGGACTGTTCCCGCTGCGGCAGCGAGGCCTGGACGCGCACGACGTTGGAGGTGTTCGAGGACAGCACCAGCAGCGCCTGGCGCAGCCGTTCCGCAGCCCGCGGGAGGGAGAGCTCGCTCGGCGGCAACAGACCGAAAAGCCGCCGGCCGCCATCCGGAAAGATGCTGGTCAGCGCATCGCCGCTCAAGGCGCGACGCAGCACGACGTCGGAGAGCAGGATCTCCACCTCGGACTGCACGACCTTGGGGACCTCGATGCTCACGACCGTCGGCCCGTTGCCGGTCAGGTCCTGCGCGCCGGTGTTCTCGCGACTGACCTGGACCAGCAGAAGGCCAGAGGCCGGCCACCGCACGGGCAGCAGCAGGGCGGCCGCGGTGGCGATCAGAAGGGGTGCCATGAAGGCCAGCAGGATCAGGCGGCGCCGAACGAAGACCGTCGTGACGAGATCCTTGATCGACAGCAGCGTGACGGTCTGGGGCGGCAGGGTCGGGATGGACTCATGCCGGATCCTAGCGGAGCTGCCCCGTCCGTTGGCCGGAACCAGATCCATCAGGACGCCATCCTTTTCCGCGCGCGCGTTGTGCGCCTGCGGAAGGCGAGGGGATCCTGCTCGGCCGGGACGATCAGCGCGCGATCCCGAGATCGGGCGCGGCGTTTCGATGATGGTGGTGAGCAACCCCTGGGTGTGGAACCGGCCACTTGTTCGGACAGGCCTCGGCGCCGGCCGGCAAAGGCGTGCGTGCCTCGGCGGTTCGACCGACGCACATCGCCCGCTCGCCTGGACATGGCACCCACGTTGTTCCCAGCCACCAACTGCTTGAACCGAAGTTAGCGATCAACTTTGCCTGATGCAAATCGTCTCGGCTTACGAGACGTCCTGTCCCATCGGCCATCTTCGTGCATGGCCCAGGCGGCCCATCCTGCGGCGCGCAGTCCTGCGCTGCCGGAGAGCCAGCGCCTGGCCGAGACGCCGCAGCTTCGCCACGCATCGCCGATCACCGTCGCCCCGCATCCCTGACGGCGCGGATGCAGCCAGCCGTCGCGGGTGGGGTGCCTTGTTCAAGATGACGCAGGTCCGTCATCATCCTTGCGACAAGTCACACTTAAAAAAGGGGACTGTTCAGAAATTTCGCTCTGGGTTATCGCAGGCGCATGGAAATCCGGCGTGCTTTGGCCCAATTCGTGCGCGACCGCCCCATCCTGTGGCATGCGTTGCATCCGGTTTACGAGTGGGGCCGGCAGCATATCCTGGACAGCCGGATCCGCAGCCTTGGCGCTCGAGTCATTCCGTCCGAAGCGGCAGGACAGACCCTCCTCGCGGAGTCCATGGCGCGCGGAGGCGCGTTGGGGGTGGGCAAGATCGGCGGACTTGAAGCGGAGGCAGCCGGCTTCTTCCTGGGGCCACGTCAACAAGGACTGCCCTATCCGGCGCGGCTGCGCCACCAGATGTTCCTGAATGTCGGCCTGTTCCCCGCCGACGATGCCTCGCTCGACAGGTTCTGCAAGGCGCTGACCGAGGCTGTCGGTCAGTTGGATATCATGGGACTCATGGGCTACTCGGGCGAAGCCCAGGTCGTGAAGCGCTACGCGCCGAATGCCAAGCTGATCAAGCTGAAGGCGCTTGATCCCTGGTATTTCGACAACCCTTGGTCGGCGCACCTCGCGGGGAAGCGGGTCACGGTCGTATCGCCCTTCGCGACGACCATCGAACGACAATATCGGCGCCGGGCCGAAATCTGGCCGGGTCGCGATGTCCTGCCGGCCTTCGACCTGCGGACGATCGAAATGCCCCTGTCCCCCGGACTGGTGGCGCCCAGCGACGCAAGCTGGGAAGCGCGACTTGAGCGGATGATCGCCGCTGTCGAGCGAGAAGCCTATGATGTGCTTCTGATCGGGGCCGGGGGCATCTCCATCCTGATGGCGGCGCATGCCAAGCGCCGCGGTGCGGTCGGCTTCCACATGGGCGGCCCGACGCAGGTCCTGTTCGGCATTCGTGGCCGGCGCTGGGACAAGGAAAAGTTCTTCCGCGACAGCGCGACACCCGCCTGGGTCAGGCCGAGCGGCGCCGAAGCCCCGCCAACCGTCACCCAGATCGAACGCGGAGCCTACTGGTAGCCACGGCACCAAGGGGCAAGGCAACCCGGCCGCGGGGATGGCGGTGGACGCGCCGCGCCTTCGGCGCGCGGCGCCATGCTCAAATTTAATAACAATCTATGAATTTATACGTTGTTTCGTCCGAGGGCTTCTTGTACCTGTGTATGAGAGGTTAAAGCCTGCCTACCCAGGCGCAAACTTGGAGACATGGTGCGTTGAGCGGCCGGCCGATCAATTTGGCCCGCGTCTGGAACCGGGCGGAACAAGTTGTCTCGAAATTGGGCGCCCAGGCTGAGGGCGGTTAGCTGGCTTTGGCGCCGCCTGCATCCGCGGGCCTGGCCGCAGGCGGCGGCAAGCCGGCGACCGCGATCCGCTGGACGCTCGGCTTGATCAACAGGCTCGTCCGGTTCTCGGACGTCTCCATCGTCCTCGCCGTGGCCTTGCTCGCCGCCACCTTCGACATGTTGGATGCCGGCAAGGCGCTGTCCCTGCAGAAGGTTTTCGTATCGTCCCTGATCCAGGTGGCGATATTCCTGATCATCATGGAGCGCCTGCGCGCCTACCGGGTGGAACGCTATGCGAACCATCTGCAGTCTGGTCTGCTTCTGGTGATCGCTCTTCTCCCGGGCTGGCTTGCCACCTCCATCGCCCTGTTCAACTTTGCCCCGGGCACGCCGGACCTCGGCGCGTTTCTGGCCCTCTGGTTCGGCATGACCCTGCTGGCCCTTCTGGTCAGCCGCCGGCTGCACGGCTTGTGGTTAAGCTCCGATGCGCTCAAGCGCCTGATGCGGCGCCGGGTCGTCATCGTTGGCGTCAATGAGGTGACCACCCGTCTCATCGACGAATTGCGGCGTTTCGACGGGGTGGAGACCTACGAGCTCTGCGGCGTGTTTCGCGCCCATCGCGACGACTGGGCCATGGGCTCGATCGGGGGCATTCCGGTGGTCGGGCCGCTCGAGGCGCTTGGGCCCTATGCGAGCCAGCATGCCATCGACGTCGTCTACATCGCGGACCGGTCGTCCCCTACGACCGACCTGCTGTGGCTGATCGAGAATTTCGGCTGGATCTCGGCCGATATCCTGGTCTCGCTGCCGCAGAACGATGCCTCCCATGGCAAGGGGCGCATCGTGTCCCTGGGCAATCTGCGGGCGCTCGAGGTCATGGCGCGTCCCCTGAAGGGATCCCAGGGCCTGCTCAAGATCATGCAGGACTATGTGGTGGCCGGGCTGGCTCTCGTTCTCCTGGCGCCATTGATGCTGCTCATCGCGGCCGCCATCCGCCTGGAAAGCAAGGGCCCGGCCATCTTCCGCCAGACGCGGCTCGGCTTCGAGAACCAGCCGTTTCAGATCCTCAAGTTCCGCACCATGCACATCGATCCGCAGGATGATGCGACCCGCGGCACGATGGGGCGGAGAGACCCCCGGATCACCCGGGTGGGCGCAATCCTGCGTCGCACGAGCCTCGACGAGCTACCGCAGCTTCTGAATGTGTTGCGCGGCGAAATGTCCGTGGTGGGTCCACGCCCCTATGTGGCCGATATGCTGGTCGGCAACGAGCGCTTCTCCGGCCTTGTCCGGCGCTACGCCGAGCGCCATCGCGTCAAGCCCGGCATCACCGGGCATGCGCAGGCCTTGGGCCTTCGCAGCTTCGCGCTGCGGTCGCCTGACAATGCCCGCCGCAGCATCGACCTGGACCTTCACTACATCCACAACTGGTCGATCCTTCTCGACATCCAGATCATGCTTCGCACGGTTCTGATCGGGATGACCGGGCGCAACGTTTTCTAGAGCTTTTTCAAGCCTTGCAGCTTCGCAAGGCGACTCGGAAAATGCGGTTAAACAATAAGCTAGAGCCGTTTCACCGTCCTCGGTGTCGGTGAAACGGCTCCAGGATCCGCATCTCGGGGTTGCGCCTGAGGCCCCCGGAGCTGACCTGCCCGGAGGCCTCCGGCCAATCCAGGCGATGGTATGGCCAGCCCCCACCTTTCGCCGCGCGATCAGGCGGCGCGCAGGCGGCCCACCAGGCGGCCGACCTCGGCGCGCAGCGTCTCCCCCTGGCGGGCCACGTCTTCCGTGCCCTGGCGCAGGTCGCGCAGCGCGGCGGAGGTTTCGGTGATGCCGGCATTCACCCCCTCGACCTGGGCCGAGACCTCGCTGGTGCCGGAAGCCGCCTCGCCGACATTGCGGGCGATCTCGCGCGTCGCCGCACCCTGCTCCTCCACCGCGGTGGCGATGCCGGCGGCGATCTCGCTGGATCGCTCCACGGTCGTGGCGATGCCGCGGATGGCGCCCACCGCCATGTCGGTCGCGCTCTGCATGGCGGCGATCTGGGCGCTGATCTCCTCGGTCGCCTTGGCGGTCTGGGACGCCAGGGTCTTCACCTCGCTCGCCACCACGGCGAAGCCCTTGCCGGCCTCGCCGGCGCGGGCCGCCTCGATCGTCGCGTTCAGCGCCAGCAGGTTGGTCTGGGCGGCGATATCGCCGATCAGCCGCACCACCTCCCCGATCCGCCCTGCCGCCTCGGCCAGGGACCGCACCGTCGCATCCGTGGCGCGCGTCTCCTCCGAAGCGCGGCGCGCGGTCTCGGCGGCCTCGGTCACCTGGCGATTGATCTCGGCGCCGGTGGCGGCCATTTCCTCGGTCGCTGCCGCCACGGTCTGGACATTGGCGCTGGCCTGGGTGGCGCCGGCCGCGGCGGCGATCGCCTGCTCGGCGGTGCGCTCCGCGCCGCTGGTCATGGTGCCGACGGTGGCCTGCAGTTCGGTCGCGGCACCGGCGAGGGTGGCGGAAACGCTGCCCACCGTGCGCTCCAGCTCATCGGCGATGGCGCGCTGCGCGGCGAGGCGCGCTTCCTCGGCGCGCAGGCGCTCGGCCTCGGCCTCGGCCTCCAGCGCGCGGGCGCGGGCGGTATTCTCCTTCAGCACGGCGACGGACTTGGCGAGCGCCCCCACCTCGTCCTGCCGCTGGTCGCCTTCCACCGTGACGGTCAGGTCCCCGGCCGCGATACGGGAGACCTGGTCGGCCAGCCGCGACATCGGCCGCGCCACGCTGCGCGACAGGGCCAGGGCGGAGGCCAGGGCGATCAGCGCGGCGGCCAGCGTGCCGAAGCCCAGCATCAGCCGCGCATCGGTGAAGGCCTGCTGCATGTCGGCCGTGCGCTGCACCAGCAGCTGCTCCTCCACGGCGCTCAGCTCCTCCGCCTTGGCGCGCAGCGCGTCCATCGAGGCCTTGCCGAGCCCCTGCTCCTCCATCCGCCGCGCCTCGGCGCGAGAGGCTTCGTCGCCGCGCGCCATCAGCGCCACCTGCCGGGCGGCATGGCCGGTCATCCAGGCCTGGGCGGCGCGGTCTACCTCGTCCAGCCGCCGCTGCTGCGCCGCATTGTCCGAGGTCAGCCTGCGGATATCCGCCAGCGCCCGCGCATAGGCCTGGCCGCCGGCCCGATAGGGCTCCAGGAAGGCCGGGTCGCCGTTCAGCAGATGGCCGCGCACGCCGGTTTCCTGGTCCACCATGGCGCCGACCAGCTGGTCGGCGCGTTCCAGCACCTTGTGGGTATGCTCATTCCACCGCGCCGCCTGCTCGATGACGTCGAGGCGCAGCCAGGTCAGCCCACCCGCCCCGCCCGCCGCCACGATCACGACGAGAAAGGCGAGGGCCAGCTTGCGGGCGATGGAGAGGCGTAGAAGGGCTTTGATCATGGGGCGGCGGCTCAGGTCCGGAGGTTGAGGCCAGGGGGGGGCCTGCATCCGGCACGGGCTGGGCTGCGGCCCGCATGGGCCCGCCACAATTAGGGGAGAAAGGCTAAAGAACGGTTGGTTTCTCAGAAA
Source organism: Falsiroseomonas tokyonensis (assembly GCF_019024325.1). Lineage (GTDB taxonomy): Bacteria > Pseudomonadota > Alphaproteobacteria > Acetobacterales > Acetobacteraceae > Falsiroseomonas > Falsiroseomonas tokyonensis. Next base: position 67,760 of record NZ_JAFNJS010000008.1, on the reverse strand, counting down.
TGCGACAGCGCCTCAGACTCGCCGCGTCGGCACCTGCGTCGACATCCAGGCGCCGAAGCCCGTCAGCAGCGCAGCGGTCGCAAAACTGGCGCGGAAGGCCATGGTCATGTCGGCGCGGAAGGCGGCTTCCGTCGCCCCGTCCAGCGCCTGCAGCGCCGCCGGCCCCTGGTTCACCAGCAGCACGAACAGCCGCGTCGCCTCCGGCCCCGCCAGCGTCAGGGCGCCGAACAGCACCGCGCCCAGCAGTGCCGTGCCGGTGGCCGCGCCGAGCGAACGGGTGAATTGGACGGAGGCGGTGGCGGAGCCCAGCAGCTTCGGCCCCGCCGCCACCTGCACCACCACCTGCACCATGGGGAAGGACATGCCGAAGCCGAGCGAGACCAGCCCGAGCATCGCCGCCATCAGCGGCAGGGGCAGCGCGCCCAGGCCGAAGGTAAAGGCCAGCAGCATGGCGGTGGACAGGCTCAGCCCGATGCCCGGCCAGCGCATCACCAGCCCGGTGCGGGCCAGCAGCGTGCCGGAGATCATCGCGCCGAAGCCCGCGCAGGCGGACAGCGGCAGCAGCGCCAGGCCGGCGGCGGTGGGGGACAGGCCGCGCACCGCGGCGAAATAGATCGGCAGGAAGGCGACCGTGCCGACGAAGGCCCCGGCGACGCAGGAGGACATCAGGTTCGAGCGCCAGACGGTGGCATTGCCCAGCAGCCCCAGCGGCAGCAGCGGATGCGGCGCGCGCCGTTCCTGCCGCAGCAGCAGCCACAGCGCGACCCCCGCCACCGCCGCCAGGACGGCCGCGTTCATCAAGGGCCCCGCCGCCAGCCGCCGCGCCTGGTCCAGCGCCAGCAGCGCCGGCCCGACGAAGACCGCGAACAGCACCAGCCCCCACCAGTCGAAGCTGAACCCCCGCGCCGAACCCCGCGCGGCATCGCGCAGCCGCGTCACCGCCAGGAAGGCGGCCAAGCAGGACAGCGGCAGCTGGAGAAGAAAGATGCTGCGCCACCCGAAATGCTCGGCCAGCAGCCCGCCGAGCAGCGGCCCGAGGGCGGAGGCGGTGGTGAAGACCGCCGCGATATAGGCCTGGAAGCGGCCACGCTCGCGCGCCGGCACCACCTCCGCGATCAGGGCGACGGACAGGCTGATCAGCCCGCCGCCGCCAAAGCCCTGCACCACCCGCGCCGCCGCCAGCGTGCCCAGCGATCCGGCGAAGGCGCAGAGGGTGGCGCCGCCCGCATAGACGGCCAGCGCCACCAGCAGCATGCGCTGCCGCCCGAAGGCGTCGCCCAGGCGGCCATAGACCGGCGCGGCCACGGTATTGGCCACCAGGTACAGCACCACGATCCAGGAGATGCGCTCCACATCGCCCAGGCTGCGGGCGATGGCGGGCAGCGCGGTGGCGACGATGGTCTGGTCCAGCGCCGCGCCGAACATCGCCAGCCCCACGGCCGGAAACACCCGGAAGAACAGCCGCCGCAATTCCGCCGGCGAGGCCGCGGGGGCGGGGGAGGGACCGCTATCGGGGGGAGGCGTCATGCGGGCGGGATCAAACCACCCGCCGGCGGGTCAGACGACCCCCGCGCGCCCCATCTCCAAAAACTTCTCGCGACGCCGGGCGCGCAGGGTGGCGCCATCCAGCGCCAGCAACGGCTCCAGGCTGTCCCAGATCTGGCGGGAGACGGCGGCCAGCATGGCGGCCGGGTCGCGATGCGCGCCGCCCAGCGGCTCCGCCACCACGGCATCCACCAAAGCGAGCTTGCGCAGGTCCTCCGCCGTCAGGCGCAGTGCCTCGGCCGCCGTCGCGGCCTGGGCGGCGTCGCGCCACAGGATGCTGGCGCAGCCTTCCGGGGAGATCACCGAATAGATCGAATGCTCCAGCATCAGGATTCGGTCGGCCGCGGCCAGCGCGATGGCGCCGCCCGACCCGCCCTCCCCGATGATGGTGGCGACGAAGGGCACGGGGGTGTCGAGTCCGGCTTCGATGGCCCGCGCGATGGCTTCCGCCTGGCCGCGCGCCTCCGCCTCGATGCCCGGAAAGGCACCGGCGGTATCGACGAAGGACAGGATGGGCAGGCCGAAGCGGCCGGCGAGTTCCATCAGCCGCCGCGCCTTGCGATAGCCCTCCGGCCGCGCCATGCCGAAATTGTGTTTTACGCGACTCTCGGTGTCGTGCCCGCGCTCCGTGCCGATCACCATGACCGCGCGCCCACGGAACCGCCCCATTCCGCCGGTGACGGCGCTGTCATCGGCGAAGGCCCGGTCGCCGGCCAATGGCAAAAAGTCCTCGATGAGGCCCTTGATGTAGTCGGAGGCGTGCGGGCGTTCCGGGTGGCGGGCGATCTGCGCCTTCTGCCAGGGGGTGAGCTTGGCATAGGTCGCCTGGAGCAGCTTGTGCGCCTTGTCGCGCAGCTTGCTGACCTCCTCGGCCACGTCGATTCCGCCGGCGTCCGTGGTGCGGCGCAGCTCCTCGATCTTGCCTTCGAGCTCGGCGATGGGTTTTTCGAAGTCCAGGAATTGGCGCATGGCGCAGGCGGGTTAGCGGAAAACCGGCGCGAGAGTAAGGGCGGCCTGCCAAAATGGGGCCGCCCCGACCCGGTCCTCAGTTGGCGGAGGCCCCCGTGGCACGCACGATCGGCGCCCATTTCGCCGTCTCGTCGCGGATGAAGCGGCCCAGCTCCTCCGGCGTCGAGGCCAGCGGATCGACCCCGTGCCGCGCCAGATGCGCGATCATGGTGCGATCGGTCAGCGTCTGGCGCATCGCCGCGTTCAGCTTCTCCACCACCGCCGGCGGCAGGCCGCGCGGCCCGACCAGGGCGTACCAGTTGCCCACCTCGTAGCCCGGCAGCAGCTCCGCCACCGTCGGCACATTCGGGAGCAGCTCGGACCGCTGCAGCGTCGGCACCGCAAGCGCCCGCAGCCGGCCACCCTCGACCTGCGGCATGGCGGTGGGGGCGGTGGAGAAGGCGAAGTCGATCTTGGCGCCGGCCAGGTCGTTCATCAGCGGCCCGCCGCCGCGATAGGGCACGTGGATGGTCTTGATGCCCGCCATCTGGTCCAGCAGCGCGCCCGCCAGATGCCCCGCCCCGCCGACGCCGGAGGAGCCATAGGTCAGCGTCTCCGGCCGTGCCTTGGCCGCCGCCACCAGCTCCGCCACGCTGCGCCAGGGGCGGTCGGAGGGCACCACCAGCACGTTCAGGATGGAGCCGGACATGCTGATCGGCGTCAGGTCGGTCTGCGGGTTGAAGGGCAGGTTGCTGTAGATGGTGGGGTTGATGGCCAGGGCGCCGATCGTGCCCATCAGCAGCGTATAGCCATCCGGCGCGGCGCGGACCGCCATTTCCGTCGCCAGGTTGCCGCCGGCGCCGGGCCGGTTCTCGATGACGATATTGGCTCCGCCCAGCGCCTCCTGCAGCTTCGGCTGCATGGTCCGCGCGGTGAGGTCGGTGCCGCCGCCGGCGGCAAAGCCGACGATCAGGCGGATCGGCCGGTTCGGATAGTCGTTGGCCTGGGCCAGCGCGCGGGTCGCGAGGCCGGGCGTGGCCAGGGTGGGCGCGGCCAGGCCAAGCGGCAGCAGGCCGGCCAGGGAACGGCGGGTGAGCATGGGCATATCCTCCCGAATCTTTTTGGCTTGGACGGGATATATTCTGCGCTGCGCCCCGACGCCCCGCTACCCGAAATCGCGGACCCGTAAGGACCGTCAGGGCAGCATGATCGGCGTCAGCCCGTGCCGCTGGGCGGCGCGCGCCAGGCTGCCATCCACCCGCGTGCCCTCCAGGAAGGCATTCACCTCGGCCAGCCAAGCGGCATCGCCGCGCGCCATGGCATAGGCATAGAGCGTATCGCCGAAGCGGCCGGGCGGGTCGATCACGCGCGCCCAGTCATGCATCAGCACCATGCGCCGCGTATAGGGAAAGTCCGACATGAAGACATCGGCGCGGCCGGACAGGATCTCCCCCTCCCGCGTCCGGGGCGGGGCGACCACCATAACCTCCGCATTGCGCAGCGTCTCGCGCATCAGCGGTTCCATCACCGTGCCGGCGGCCACCGCCACCACATTGCCGGCGCGGTCGATATCCGGCCAGGACTGGATGCGGGTATTGGTGCGCGTGGTCACCGCATAGACCGGGCTGGCCATATAGGGCTTTGAGAAGGCGACGCGCCGCGCCCGGGCCGGGGTGACGCCGACCGCCATCATGGCGATGTCGCAGCCGCCATCCTCAAGCCGGTCCATGAATTCCGCAAAATTCGTCTCGACGAAGCTGAGGCGCACGCCGAGCCGCGTGGCCAGGGCGCGCGCCATGTCGATATCCAACCCCTCCATCTCCCCATTCCTGGGGTTGCGGTAGGAGATGGCGAAATACTCGGGCCAGATGCAGACCTGCAGCTCACCACGCGCCCTGATTGTGGAAAGACGGGGGGATTGTGCCGCATTGGCGAGGGTGACCGCGGCGGCAGGCGTGCCCATGGGCTGATGGTAATGTTTCGCATCCAAAATCTGCGCCCGGGCCGTGTCTCCGCGCTCGCAAATTAAGACGGAAAGGCCGATAAGAACTGTCGCAAAGATGGTCCCGCGCATCACCCCACTCCGTTCCGCCCTGCGGCGTTCGCTCGGCCTCGGTGCTCCTCGCCCCTCCGAGCCACGTCCCTGGCTGCTGTTCTCGGCTGCCGTCGGGCTGGTCGCCCTGTGTCTGGTCGGCATCTACAGCATCCTCATGCATCGCGGCCAGGAAGACGCCATCGCGGAGGCGGAGCGCCTGACCCAGGGCGTGGCGGCGGGCCTGGCGGACCAGCTGACCCGCGCGATGCAGACGGTGGACCTGGTCCTGGTGGATGCGACGGAGCGCCTGGCGGAGCTGGAGCCGGGCCAGGTGGCGCGGCAGGTCACCACGCGGGTGCGCGACGTGCCGCAGATGCGCGCGCTGCTGATCACCGATGCGCAGGGCTTCATCCTGGCGAGTTCCGTGGAGGGGCTGCGGGAGGCCTCGGTGGCGGATCGCGAGTGGTTCCGCCTGCTGCGCTTCGGCGGCCAGGCGGTGCGGCTCGGCGCGCCGGAGGCCGGGCGCTACCTCGGCCCCTCCGGCCGCGCGGTGGGCCAGGCCGGCGGGCTCTACGCGATTCCCTATGGCCGGGCGCTGCGCGGCCCGCGCGGGGAATTCCTGGGCAGCATCGTCGCCATCCTCAACCCGGACTATCTGGTGGGGGTGGCGCGGCGGCATGCCGAGAGCTTCGGCGCCGCCATCCGCATCCATTCCTTCCAGGGGCTGCTGCTGGCGCGATCGGACGGGCGGGTGGACGGGGTGGGGGAGCTGAACGCCTCCTCCTGGGTCTTCCGGGACTTCCTGCCGCGGCGCGAATCCGGCACCTGGTCGGGCCTCGACCAGGACCGGGCGGAGGTCGTCGCCTCCTTCGCCGTCACCCGGCAGGGCGCCTTCGTGGTGGAGGTGGCGCGCAACCGGGAGGATGTGCTGGACAGCGCGCATCGCCTGGGCGCGCTGCTGGCCGCCGGCGTCGCCGCCGCCGCGGTGGTCACGCTGGTGGCGCTGTGGCTGCTGGTGCGCCAGGCGCAGGCGCTGAAGATGCAGGGCCAGCGCCTGACGGAATCCGAGCGCCACGCCGTCGCCGCCTCCCGCGCCAAGGAGGAATTCCTGGCGTCGATGAGCCACGAGATCCGCACACCGATGAACGGCGTGATCGGCATGACCGGGCTGCTGCTGGATACGCGCCTGGATTCGCTGCAACGGCGCTATGCGGAGACCATCCAGGGCTCGGCCGAGCACCTGATGATGGTGTTGAACGACATCCTCGACTTCTCCAAGCTGGAGGCCGGCGCGCTGCAGCTGGAGGCGGTGCCCTTCAATATCGAGGCGGAAATCGCGACGATCGTGGAGCTGTTTGCCCCGCGCGCCGCGGCCAAGGGGGTGGAGCTGGTCTGCGCCCTGTCGCCCGACCTGCCGGCGCGGGTGATGGGCGACCCGGGCCGCATCCGGCAGATGCTGTTCAACCTGGTCGGCAACGCCGTGAAGTTCACCGAGACGGGCTGGATCCAGGTGGCGATCTCGGTGGATGCGGAGCTGGACTATTGGCGCCTGCGCGTCTCCGTCTCCGATACCGGGATCGGCATCGAGCGCGACAAGATCGCGATGCTGTTCGAGCGTTTCACCCAGGCCGATGCCTCGATCCGCCGGAAATACGGCGGCACCGGGCTGGGGCTGGCCATCTGCAAGCGGCTGGCGGAGGAGATGGGCGGCGGGATCGAGGCGGTGCCGCGGCTGGCCGGCGTGCGCAATGGCGGCGGCAGCGTCTTCCGCTTCACGGTCAAGATCGGCCGGGTGGAGGGCGAGCAGCAGCCGCAGGCGGGCCTGTCGGGGCGGCGCGTGCTGGTGGTGGACGACCTGCCGCTGAACCGGGAGATCCTGGTGCGCCAGCTGGCCGGGATGGGGGCGGAAGCGGCCGCGGTCTCGGATGGCGGCACGGCGCTCGCCGCGCTGCGGGCCGCGGCCAGCCAGGGCCGGCCCTTCGAGGCGGTGGTGCTGGACGGCCAGCTGCCGGATGGGGATGGCCTGGCCCTGGCCCGGCGCATCCGGCAGGAATGGGAGGCCTTCGGCCAGCCGCGGCTGCTGCTCTGCGCCTCCGGCTCCGCCGATCCGCGGGAGGCGCAGGGCCATTCGCCCGGTCTGGGAGGGGGCCAGGGTGCCGGCCAGGGCGCCGGCCACCAGGGGGTGCTGGACGGACTGCTGCTGAAGCCCGCCTTGCCGTCCCGGCTGCGCGATGCGCTGCTGCTGGCGCTGACCCCGCGCCCCGAGGCGCCGCCCGCCCCGGTGCCGGAGCCGGTGGAAGGGCCGCAGATCCGCATCCTGCTGGTGGAGGACAATGCCACCAACCAGCTGGTGATGCGCACCGTCCTGTCCCGCGCGGGCGCGGTGGTGGATGTGGCGGGGGATGGCGCCCAGGCGGTGGAGGCCTCGCGCGGTGCGCTCTACGACGCCATCCTGATGGACCTGCAGATGCCGGTGATGGATGGGCTGGAGGCCACCCGCGCCATCCGCGCCCAGCCCGGCCCGAACCGGGAAGCCCGCATCATCGGCCTGACCGCCGCCGTGGGCCCGGAATTCGAACGGCAATGCCGGGAGGCCGGGATGAACGACTACCTGGGCAAGCCGGTGCAGCGGGATACGCTGCTGCGCAAGCTGGGGCTGATGGCCCCCGCGCCGGCAGGCGCCCAGCCCGGTGCAAGCCCGCCCGCCGGCACCCGCGCTGCCTGATGGCGCAAGCCATCCTGCCGCGCGCCGCCGCCACCTGACTCGTAATGCGAACACGATCACCGATTCGCGAGCGGTTACAATAGCGGGTGACAAGCCCGGAGTGCCGGTGCTGCATCCACGGCGGACTTTTCCGGAGACCTGACCTGCAACGCCCTGCGGCCCGCACCCTCCCGCTGACGCGGCGGCTCGCCGCCCCGATCCACCGCCGCCTGACCTCCGCTCTCAACCGCAGCGCAAAAGCCACGCGCCGCACCCTGCGTCTGCCGCAAGGGCGCCGATCGGCGCCGACGACCTGCCGTGGCTGAACCGGCCGCCCCGCCATCCGAGCTGGAGCAACTCCGCGCGGCCCGCACCGCCCTCGAAGGCGAGGTGGCCCGGCTTCGCCAGGAACTCGATCAGGCACGGCGCCTGGCGGCGCAGCGCGATGAGGCCCGGACGGCGGAACAGCTCAGCCATGCCGGCGAAGGCGCCGCCAGCGCGGCAAGGACGGCGGCGGCCCAGCTCGATGCCGGGGTCGCCTGGAAGCGCGCCGCGGCGATGGGCGCCGCGCTGGGCCAGCGCATCGCGGAGGGGCAGGCCCGGCTGATCGCCGCCCAGTCGGCGGTCGCCGCGCTGGAACGCGCCAATGCGGGGCTCGTGGCATCGCGCGCCGCCATTGCCCTGCGGGAGGCCGATCTTCGCGCGGTGATCGAAAGCGCGATCGACTGCGCCATCATCACCACCGACCTCGAGGGCTTGGTGCTCGCCTGGAACAGCGGCGCGCGCCAGCTGCTCGGCTGGGACGCGACGCAGGCGCTGACGATGGATTTCGCCGAGGCCTTGCCGCCCGAGGATCGCGCGCGCGGCGCGGTGGCTGCCGATATCGCCGCCGCGTCTTCGGGCGCGCGCGTGTCGCGTGAGGGCTGGCTGCTGCGGCAGGATGGCCGCCGCGTCTGGGCGGCGATCGAGGCGATGGCCATCCGCGCGGGCGAGGCGGAGGCGCCCGCCGGTCTGCTCTGGATGCTGCGCGACCGGAGCGCCGCGAAGGCTGCGCTCGAGAAGGAGCAGCGCTGCCGCACCCTCTTCGAGGCGATGGACGAGGGCTGCTGCATCATCGAGGTGCTGTTCGGCGCGGATGGCCGGCCCGACGACTACCGCTTCATCGAGGTGAACGCCGCTTTCGAGCGCCACACCGGCCTGCACGACGTCATCGGCCGGCGCATGCGCGAATTGATGCCGGACCATGAGGCGGACTGGTTCGAGATCTACGGCCGCATCGCAGGTGGCGGCGGCGCGGAGCGCTTCACGCGTCGGGCCGCGGCGCTCGGGCGATGGTACGACGTCTCTGCCTGCCGGATCGGGCCGGCGGAGTTGCGCCGCGTCGCCGTCCTGTTCAGCGACATCACCGCGCGCAAGCAGGCCGAGGACGCGCTGCGCGAGAGCGAGGCGCGGTTTCGCGGCTTTGCCGAGAACTCGGCCGATGTGCTCTGGATCGTCTCCGGCGACGGCACGCGGCTGGAATACCTCTCGCCCGCCTTCGAGCGCATTTTTGGCGAAGCACGCGACGCCATCCTGGCCGATCTCGGCCGCTTCCGCGATCTCGTGCATCCGGACGACCGGGATTCGCTTTGCGGCCTGCTGCCGCGCGCCCTGGCCGGGGAGACGGCCATCGCGCATTACCGCGTGGTGCGGCCTGTGGACGGAAGCCTGGTGCATCTGCGCGACACTGGCTTCCCGATCCGCGACGCGGCCGGCGCGATCACCCGCGCGGCGGGCATCGTGCAGGACGTGACGGACCTGGCGCAGGCGGCCGCCGCGCGGGAGGCGGAGAACGAGCGCTTCCGCACCCTGGCGGAGGGCCTGCCCCAGCTCGTCTGGCGCTCCGCCCCGCTCGGCCGCTGGACCTGGGCCAGTCCGCAATGGACCGCCTATACCGGCCAGGACGATGCGGCCAGCCAGGATGCGGGATGGCTGGAGGCCGTGCACCCGGCCGACCGCGCGGCCGCAAGGGCGGCCTGGGAGGTGGCGGAGGCGCGTGGCTTCTACGAGGCCGACTTTCGGCTGCGCCATGCCGGTTCCGGGCACTATGCCTGGTTCCAGACGCGTGGCCTGCCGCTGCGCGACGCTGCGGGCGGCCTGGTCGAATGGATCGGCGCCTGTTCGAATATCGACGACCAGATGCGCGCCCGCGACGCGCTGCAGCGCAGCGCCGAGGAGCTGGAGCAGCATGTGCAGCAACGCACGGGCGAGCTGATGGCGGCGGAGGCCAGCCTGCGCCAGTCGCAGAAGCTGGAGGCGATCGGCCACCTCACCGGCGGCATTGCGCATGACTTCAACAATATGCTGCAGGGCGTGACGGGCGCGCTCGCCATGGCGAAGCGCCGCCTGGCCGAGGGCGTGGCCGAGGATGTGATGCGCTACCTGCAGGTGGCCGGTGATGCGACGGCGCGGGCGGCCGGCCTCACGCGGCGCCTGCTGGCCTTTGCGCGGCGCCAGCGCCTGGATCCGCGGCCGCTCGATCCCGATGCGCTGATCCACGGCATGAGCGACCTTCTGCGCCGCAGCATGGGGCCGGCGATCGAGATCGCCTTCCATCTGCGCGATGGCGCCGGGCACGTGGTCTGCGACGGGAGCGAGCTGGAGAACGCGATCCTCAACCTTGCCATCAATGCGCGGGACGCGATGCCCAGCGGCGGACAGCTGACCATCGCCACCGAGGACCTGGTTCTCCCAGCCGCGGAGGTCATCGCGGGGGAGGAGATCGCGCCGGGCAACTTCGTCTCGATCCGCATCCAGGACACCGGCACGGGCATGACACCCGAGGTGCTGGAACATGTGCTGGAGCCCTTCTTCACCACCAAGCCGCAGGGCGAGGGCACCGGCCTCGGCCTCAGCCAGGTGCATGGCTTCGTGCGGCAATCCGGCGGCACACTGCGCATCGCCTCCAGGCCGGGCGAGGGCACGACGATCCAGCTCCTGCTGCCGCGCTCCGCCACCCCCCTCGCGGAACAAGCGCAGGATGCCGGTCCCACGCCGCGCGCCGGGCGGCCGGGCGTGACGGTGCTCCTGGTCGATGACGAGACCGCGGTGCGCATGCCGGCGGCCGAGCGGCTGCGCGACCTGGGTTATCGCGTCGTCGAGGCGACTGACGGGCCGACGGCGCTGCGCCTGCTGGAGGAGGGGCTGCGGCCCGATATCCTGGTGACCGATATCGGCCTGCCCAATGGCATGGACGGCCGCATGATGACCGAGGAAGCGCAGCGTCGCCGCCCGGGACTGCCGGTGGTCTTCGTCACCGGCTATGCCCGGGTCGCCCTGCCAGAGGATGCGGTCGTCGTCACCAAGCCCTTCGACCTCGATGTGTTGGCGCGGCGCCTTGCCGCGGTGCGGCTGCAGCCGGGCTGAGGCGCGTTACTACCGCAGCCAGTCCTCCTGCGCGGCGACGGCCAGGCCCCCGCGGGCCGTGCGGCTGGCCGCCACCGTCAGGCCCGCCACCGCCCAGCCTGGTCCCTGCCGCACCAGCAGCGGCGCGCCGGAAACGCCATGCGTGCCGGCGCAGTCGTGGCGCAGCAGCCGGCGGCCCGCTTCATCGCGCGGCGCGGCCTCGATACGGCAGGCGGTATCGGCGAGCAGCGCATGGGCGCGGTCCTGCTGCCAGCCGCCCAGCATGGCCGCCGTGCCCGGCGCCGGCAGCGCCGCCAGCGGCAGCACCGGGCCGGGCAGGTCTTTTTCCAGTCGCAGCACCGACCAATCGGCGGCGACCGGGCCCTTGGTGGCGGGGTCGAAGCCCGGGCCCACACGCAGCGCGGTGGCAGTGGCATGGGCGGAAAAATCGCCGCGGTCGTAGCCGGCCAGCACATGCACGCGACCCGGCTGCAGCAGTCGCGCGGTGCGCCGCGCCACCAGGCAATGCGCGGCGGTCAGCACCCGGTCCGGCGCGATCAGCACCCCGGTACAGCGGCCGCCGGCCTCGGACTGCACCCGCACGAGGCTGGACCAGGGCGCCTCCGCCACCCGTGCCGGCCGGCGCGCCGTGCTGTCCGCCACGCCCGGCAGTTGCGCCGCCGCGGGGGCCGCCAGCAGCAGCAGGCCGACTCGGAAAAGGATCATCGGCGGGTGGGCAGCCGGTAGATCAGCACACCGACCACCGCCGCCATCGCCGCCAGCAGCCAGGGCACCACCGCCGCGCCCGCCAGATCCGCCGCCAGGCCCAGCGCCGCCGGCACCACCGCCACCCCCAGCGTCGCCGCCGAGACCTGCAGCCCCACCGCCTGCGCCGCCGCCGCGGCACCCAGCCGGGCCGGAGTGCGGGCCATGATGGTCGGGTAGACCGGCGCCAGCGCCACCGCCAGCAATCCAATGAAGGCGAGGTCCGCCAGGCCGCTGCCGAAGCCCAGCGCCGCCAGCACCGCGACGGGCGCCAGCAGGCGCAACAGCCGGTCGGCGCCGATGCGGTCCACCACGAAGCCGAGGCCGATGCGCCCGCCGGTCAGGGCGGCGAAGAACAGGGTGGCGGCGGCGGCGCCCTCGGCCGGGGTGGCGCCGCGGCCGGCGGTGAGGATGGTGGCCGCCCATTGGCCGGCGCCGGCCTCGAGGCCCGTATAGAGGAAGAAGATCGCCACCTGCAGCCGCGCCACCGGGTTGCGCAGCACGGTCCAGGCGGTGTGGCGCGGCCCCTCGGCGGGGCCGGCGCCGGTCCAGCGGTCGCGGGTCGCGAAGAAGGCCAGCGTCAGCGCCGCCAGCGCCAGCCCCACCGCGAGGTAGCCCGCCTGCCAGCCGAAGCCCGCCGCCAGCAGCGCCGCCGCCACGGCCGGGCCGAGCGTGGCGCCCACGCCCCAAAAACCGTGCAGCCAGTTCATGTGGCGCGGCTGGAAGCGCGCGGCGGCGAAGGCGTTCATCCCCGCATCCACCGCCCCGCCGCCGGCGCCCGCCAGCGCGGCCAGCGCGACGAAACCCAGGAAGGGCGGCGCCGAGGATTGCAGCAGCGCGGCGGTGGCGGTCGCCGCCAGGCTCGCCACCAGCAGCCAGCCGATGCCGAAGGCATCGATCAGCCGCGCCGTAAAAATGCCGGCCAGCACATAGCCGCCGGCGGTGACCGCCAGGATCAGGCCGAGGCCGGCATTCGGCACCCCATAGAAGGGCCGCAGCTCCGGCCAGAGGCTACCCGGCATCGGGTCCGGCAGGCCGAGGCCGATGAAGGCGAGGAAGGCGAAAGCGAGAAGGGGCACGCGCCGACCTACACCGCCCCGCGCCGCGCGGCCATCACCCAGGCTTGGTCGCCGCCAGCGGCGCGGGCTGTGTCGCCGCCAGCGGCGCGGGCTGTGTCGCCGCCAGCGGCGCGGGCTGTGTCGCCGCCAGCGGCGCGGACTGTGTCGCCTGCAACGGCGTGCCGTCCTTGCGCGTGTACATCGCCGGCCGGTCATGCGGAGGGGCCAGCATGTCGATGTCGCTATAGGTGGCGTCGTCGGCCTCGATCCGGCTGCCGATCTCCAGCACCAGGGCCTCGGCGCCCGAGAGGTTGCGCAGGTGGTGGCCATCCGCCTCGCCGGCCTTGAAGCCGGCCGCCTCCCCGGCGCGCAGCAGTTCAGGGCCGGCATCGGTCACCAGCGTCACCTCCCCGGCCACCACGAAGACGAATTCGTCGGACAGGCCGTGCCAGTGCCGCTGGCTGGACCAGGCGCCGGGCGGCAGGCGCAGCAGGTTGACGCCGAACTGCGTCAGCCCCGCCGCATCGCCCAGCCGCCGGCGTTCCCGACCCCGGCAGGGTTCGTCATGCGGCACGGGGTAGGAGCAGCCGATGACAGGCAGCAGGGTGGCGGGATCGATGCGCTTGGCCATGCCGTGAGGCTCCCCGGGGATCGGAACGCACCACAGCATGGCCAGGGCATCGCGTCAGTGCCGGTGCGCGGCCGGTGCCGGGCCGCGGGCGCCGGCGGATTGCACGGCGAGCTGCAGCTGCACCTCCCCGGCCCGTTCGAAGACCAGGGTGACGGGCACCTGGTCGCCCTGGTTCAGCGGCCGCTTCAGCTCCAGCAGCATCAGGTGCATCCCGCCCGGCTCCAGCGTGACGCTGCCATTGGCCGGCACCTCGATCGCCTCCACCGGGCGCATCCGCATCACGCCGTTGTCGTGCATATGCGTGTGCAGCTCCACCGCGCGGGCGATCTCGGCGCGGGCGGAGACCAGCCGGTCCGCCGCGCCGCCATTGCGCAGCGTGAGGTAGCCGGCGCCGGTGCGGCCGGCGCCGGCGGCGCGGCTCCAGCCCGCCTCGGCCCGGATGGTGGCCTGGGGTTGGGCCTGGCCTTGGCCGCCGGTCGCGACCAGTGCGATCAGCGCGCCGAGGCCGGCGCGTCGCGAGAAATCCGTCATGTCCCTGTCCTCAGCTCCCTGTCCTCAGCCCAGCAGTTCGAGACTGTCCGGGCCGATGCCCGCGCGGCCCTCGATACGGCCCGCCAGGCGGGCCAGGTTCGCGGCGATGCGGGCGCCGGCCACCGGGTCGCCGGTGGTGCAGGTGCCGTTCGCGATGGTGAGCGCGCGCTGCATGGCCAGCACCTCGGCTTGGGTGGCATGCGGCAGGGCGGCCTCAAGCGCCGCACGGGCGGGGGCGAGCGCCCCGTCGCAGACGGCGGTGAGGTGGGCCTCCATCGCCTCCGCATCGCAAGCGGCGGCGCGGCGGGGGGCGAGCAGGCTGCCGGCGGCGACGGCCGCGGCGGCGAGCGGCAGGAAGCGGCGGGTCTGGGTCATGGCGTGATCCTCAGTTGCGCGGCGTGAGCCGCACGGCCGGGGCGGGCATGCGGTAGTCGGTGATGCGGCGGCCGGGCTCCGGGATCTCGACCCAGGCGGCCTGCCTGCCGTCCGGGCAATCCTGCACCACGGGGATGTAGAACAGCTCGCCAGGGGTATTGGGCAGGCGCATCCGGACGACGAATTCGTCGTAATGCGCGCTGTCCAGGGACCCGCCTTCCCAGATGATCTCGGCAAGCGGGGGGGTGGCGCCATGGCCGTCCGCGGCCTCGCCGCGCGCCACGGTGCGCAGCGTCCAGCCGGGCTTCGGCATGGGCTGGGCCACGGTGACGCCTTCCGGCACCCGGACGGTGAAGCGGATGGTGGGGGCGCCGTCGCAGCCATGCGGCACGCGGAAGGTGGCGCGGTAGGTGGAATTGGGCGTGGCCTGCTGGGTCTCCAGCGTCACATGGGCGGCGGCCGGCAGGCTGCCGAGCGCGGCGCCGGCAAGGGCCAGCGCGGCGAGCGTCGTCTTCAACATGGTCCTGATCCTGAATCCTGGGGAGAAATCCGCGGGGTTCAGGAGGTGGGCGGGGCCCTCGGCGGAGGCTGGCAGCGCGGCGGCGGGGCCGGGCTGGGCGTGCTGGGGGGGGGCGGCGCCTCGGTCTGCACCAGCAGCAGGGGCGGCAGCAGGGCGACGGGCGGCGGCGGCAGCGCGGCGCCGCCGAGACCGCCGCAGAGCGGGCAGAGCATGCCGGCCGCATGATCCGCCTTCGGCGCCTCGCCGGGATCGAACTGCAGCGCGATGCTGCGCAGCCCCTCCGGCGTGCAGATGTCCATGTGCAGCACGCCCGGCAGCGCGCCATGCGGCGCGGCCAGCTTCAGGCAATGGCCGAAGGCGGTGCCCCACTGCAGCAGCAGCAGCAGGACCAGCAGCCGGGTAAGGGCGGGGCGGAGGCGCACGGCCGATCCATACCATTGCGGGGCCCGAAAACGGAAGCGGGGCGCAACCCTTCCGGATTGCGCCCCGCCCCGCATCACCTTGCGGTGTCGCCTATCAATCGCTGTTCTGGCGCACGCCCATGAACTGCAGCAGCAGCTGGAACAGGTTCACGAAGTTCAGGTACAGGCCCAGCGCGTCGAAAACGCTGCGCTTGCCGGCCTCGTCCGAACCCTCGGCATAGGCGTGTTCCACATAGTCCGCCTTGATCCGCTGTGTGTCGTAGGCGGTGAGGCCGACGAAGACCACCACGCCGATCACGCTGATGGCGAATTGCAGGGCGGAGCTCTGCAGGAACATGTTCACCAGGCCAGCGATGATGATGCCGATCAGGCCCATCATCATGAAGCTGCCCATCCGCGTCAGGTCGGCCTTCGTGGTGTAGCCATACAGGCTGATCGCCGCGAACATGCCGGCCGTGATGAAGAAGGTGCTGGCGATGGAGGCGCCGGTATAGATCGCGAAGATGTTGGACATCGACGCGCCCATGACGGCGGCGAAGGCCCAGAACAGCGCCTGCGCGCTGGTCTTGCTCATCCGGTTGATGCCGAAACTCAGCACCAGGATGAAGGCCAGCGGCGCGAACATCGCGGCCCAGCCCAGGATGGTCGGCGCCGTGGCATTGCCGCGCGGCGTGCGCACCACCTGGTAGAACAGGCTGGCGATATCCGGGTTGGAGGCGATGAAATAGGCGACGATGCCGGTCAGGGCGAGACCGGAGGCCATCCAGTTGTAGACCCGCAGCATATAGGCGCGCAGGCCCGCATCGAGTGCGGCGGCGTCAACGCCCGCGGCCCGCCCATAGGGCTGGGTCCAGGCCGACGCGCCCGTCTGGAAGCGGTTGTCGGGACCGAGAGCCATGGTGTCGAAATCTCCTCGCGGGCGATGGTTCGGGCCGCCCGCATGTGCCGCAGTATATGGAACTTCTGTAATCCGGATCAACCGGGGCCTTGCGGGGGGCAGAAGATTCAGGCGGCGCCCTGGATCCAGTAGCCCTCATGCGGCACCGCGCCCTCCGCCTCCAGCGCCGGACCCACCACCTCCACCGGCTCCGCCGCCGCCGCCAGCACGGCGCGGCAGGACAGCGACAGGCCCGCCGTATGCGGCTGGGCATTGCGCAGATGCAGGATGGCGGCGGCCGAGAGGCCGTAAACCACCCGGCCGATGCCGGTGTAGAAGATGGCGGAAGCGCACATCGCGCAAGGCTCGCCCGAGGAATAGATGGTGGCCCGCCGCAGCCGGGGCCGCGGCACGCCGGCCGCGATCACCGCCTGGCAGGCATTCATCTCGCTGTGCGCCAGCGTGCCACCGCCGCCGCTGCCCTGGGTGGACAGGCCTTCCGCCAGGATGGTGCCGTCCTCCGCCACGATCACGGCGGAGAAGGGGCGGTCGCCGCGCGCCCGCGCCTCGCCCGCCAGGCGGAAGGCGTGGCGCAGGTGATCCTCATCCTCGGGCAGCAGCTCGGAGGGCAGCAGGTCGGTGTCCATGCCGCCCATCCAAGCCCGGCGTTACTCGTTGCGCAACAGCGGCGCGGGGCGCGCGCGCAAGGCGAGCGCGGTGCCGATATAGCCGAGGCCCAGCGTCAGCATTACGCAGCCCAGCACGGTCAGCGCCAGGGTGCCGGGCAGGAAGATCCAGTCCGCCCGCATGACGTAGCGCACCACCGCCCAGCTGGCGGCGGACCCGGCAGCGGCGGCCAGCAGCCCGGCCACCAGGCCGAGCAGGCCGAATTCCACCAGCCAGGCACCGCGGATCTGCGAACGGGTCGCGCCGATGGTCTTCAGCACCACCGCATCCCGCACCCTGGCCCGCTGCCCGGCGGCCACCGCGCCGGCCAGCACCAGCATGCCCGCCAGCAGGGTGACGGAGGAGGTGGCCTGCAGGGCGACGCCGACCCGCGTCAGCAGCCCCGCCACCGCCTCCAGCGCATCCCGCACGCGGATGCCGGAGATGTTCGGGAAGGCATCGGTCAGCACCCGCAGCACCGCGGGCTCCACCTGCTCCGCGCTGCGGACGGTGGCGATGTGGGTGTGCGGCGCGGCGGCCAGCAGGCCGGGGGAGGCGACCATGACGTAGTTGATGCCCAGCCCCCGCCACTGGATCTCTCGTAGTGAGGCCACCTTGAGATCAATGTCGCGGCCCAGAACATTCACGGTGACCGTCGAGCCGATTCCCATGCCCCAGCCGCGCGCCAGGTTGGCGTCGAAGGAGACCAGCGGCGGGCCGCTGTAATCCGCCGGCCACCACTGGCCCTCCACCAGGCGCGTGCCGTCCGGCGGCGTCGCCGCATAGGTCAGGCCGCGATCGCCGCGCAGCGCCCAGCGCGTATCCTCCGTCGCCTGCACCCGCTCGGCCGGCGTGCCATCCACCGCGACGATGCGCGCGCGCAGCGAGGGGACGGACCGCACCTCCGTCACGCCCGGCTGCGCGGCGGCCAAGGCGTTGAAGCGCTCGGACTGGTCGGACTGGATGTCGATGAAGAAGAAGCTGGGCGCCGCGGCCGGCATCTGGTCCGAAAGCTGGCGGCGGAGATTGCCCTCGATGGTGGCGATGGCGGCGAGGGTGGTCAGGCCGATGCCGAGCGCCACCAGCATGGTGGGCGTCGGCGCGCCGGGGCGATGGAGATTGGCCAGGCCCAGCCGCAGCGTCGGCCGGCGGATGCCGCGCAGGCTGCGGGCCAGCGCCATCAGCCCGGTGGCGCCGAGCCGGAACAGCAGCAGGGTCAGCGCGGCGCCGGCGCAGAAGCCCAGCGCGAAGCGCGGCTGCTCCGCCGTGCCCACCACCAGCGCGACCAGCGCGAGCGCGGTGAGGCCATTCGCCACCAGGATGCCGCGGGAGGGCCAGCCCGGCGTCGCCGTGACCAGGTCGCGGAACAGCGCCGCGCCGGGAATCCGCTGCGCCCGGCCGAGCGGCCAGAGCGAGAAGGCCAGCGCCGTCAGCAGGCCATAGAGCCCGGCCAGCGCCAGCGGCGCCGGATAGAGGCCGAAGCGCGGCGGCACCGGCAGCGCGCCGGCCAGCGCCTGGGCCGCCAGCCAGGTCAGGCCGAAGCCCGCGACCAGGCCGATGGCGATGCCGATCAGCGCCAGCACCAGCACCTGGATCAGATAGGTGGCGAGGATGGTGCCCGCCGGCGCGCCCAGGCAGCGCAGCGTCGCGATGGTGCGGCCGCGCGCCTCCAGCCAGGCGCGCACGCCGGTGGCAACCCCGATGCCGCCGACCAGCAGCGCGGTGAAGCCGGCCAGCACCAGGAAGGCAGAGGCGCGATCCAGGAAGCGGTTCACCCCGGGCTCCGCCTGGTCCGCCGTGCGCACGCGCCAGCCGCCATCGCCCATCGCCTCCCGGAACTGGGTGGCGAACTGCCGCACATTGGTGCCGGGTGGCAGGCGGAAGCGGGTGTCGTAGGAGACCAGGCTGCCCGGCTGGATCAGCGCCGTGGCGGGCAGGGCGCTGTCCAAAATCAGCGCGCGCGGGCCGAGCACGGCCGGGCTCGCCACCCGGTCCGGCTCCTGTGCGATGGTGCCGGCGAAAACCAAGCTGGCCTCGCCGATGCGGACGGTGTCGCCGGGCACCAGGCCCAGCCGCTCCACCACCGATCCCTCCAACGCCACGCGGTGGCGCCCATCCGGCGCGGCCAGGGTCGCGCCCGGCGGGTCCAGCCGCAGCTCGCCATAGAGCGGATAGGCGGCATCGACCGATTTCAGCTCGACCAAGGCGCGGTCGCCGGAGGGTGCGACGGCCATGGCGCGCATCTCCACCACCTCGGAGGCGGTGGCGCCGCGCTGCGCGGCCCAGTCCAGCGCCGCGGCGCGCAGCGGCTGGTAGTTCACCCGCACTTCCACATCGCCGCCGAGCAGCCGCGCGCCATCGGCCAGCATGCCGGCCTTCACCGCGCTCTGCAGCGTGCCGACGGCGGCGATGCTCGCCACGCCCAGCGCCAGGCAGGCCAGCACAAGCCGCAGCTGGCGAAACCCGCCGCGCAATTCCCGCCGCGCCAGCCGCGCGCCCAGCGCCAGATGCTGCATCATGGCGCTATTCCGCCGCCAGCTTCAGGCCGGCAGTGTCGGAGACGATGCGCCCATCCTCCATCCGCACCTGCCGGCCGCAGCGCTCGGCCAGCGCCGGGTCATGGGTGATCAGCAGCAAAGTGGTGCCGAGCCGCGCGCGCAGGCCGAAGAGCAGGTCCATCACCACCGTGCCGGTGGCGCGATCCAGATTGCCGGTGGGCTCATCCGCCAGGATCAGCCGGGGCTCCGCCACCACGGCGCGGGCGAGTGCCACGCGCTGCTGCTCCCCACCCGACATCTGGCCGGGGTAGTGATCCAGCCGGTGGCCGAGGCCGACGGTCTTCAGCGCCTCCGCCGCCTTTTCGAAGGCGTCGCGGCGCCCGGCGAATTCCAGCGGCATGGCGGCATTCTCCAGCGCCGTCATGGTGGGCACCAGGTGGAAAGCCTGGAAGACGATCCCCACCTCGTCGCGACGGAAGCGGGCCAGCGCATCCTCGTCCAGCGCCCCCAGATCCCGCCCGGCCACCGCCAGGCGCCCCGCGCTCGGCGTTTCCAGCCCGGCCAGCAGCATGAGGAGCGATGTCTTGCCCGAGCCCGAAGGCCCCACGATGCCCACCGCCTCCCCGGCCTGGACCGAGAGGTCCACGCCCCGCAGCACATGCACCGGGCCCGAGGCCGCCTGGGCGGTGAAGACGAGCCCGGATGCTGCGATCAGCGGTGAGGCAGGTGGGGTCACGGGCCAAAAATCCTGTTACGGCGATGTCATCTCATATGGGCGGCGTGTTGCGCTGCAAAAGGCGGCGCTTGGTTTCGGAGTATTGCTGGCCGGAACGAAGGGCGCCGCCGCGCAGGGGGCGGGGCGGGAGATCCGCCTGCTGATGCTGGGCGATTCCATCACCGCCGGCTACGGGCTGGCGCGGTCCGAGGGGCCGCCGGCGCGCATCCAGGCGCTGCTGCGGGACCGCGGGCGGAATGTGCGGGTGATCGATGCCGGCGTGTCCGGCGATACCACGGCGGGCGGCAGGGCCAGGCTGGAATGGGCGCTGGCCGACAATCCGGATGCGGCGATCGTGGCCCTGGGCGGCAATGACGCGCTGCGCGGCCTGACGCCGGCGCAGATGCGCGCCAACCTGACCGCCATCCTGGACGGGCTGGCGGCGCGGGGAATCCCGACCCTGCTGGCCGGCATGATCGCGCCGCCCAATCTGGGTGCCGATTACGGGCGTGACTTCGCCGCGGTCTTCTCGGACCTGGCGGAGGCGCGGCCCGACATGGTCTTCTACCCCTTCCTGCTGGAGGGCGTGGCGGGCGACCCGGCGCTGAACCAGGCGGACCGCATCCATCCTAATCCGCGCGGGGCGCAGGTGCTGGCGGAGCGGATGCTGCCTGCCATCGAAACGCTACTGGACCGCGCGGCCCGCTCTGCTCCAGGCTGAGGGGACCTCGGAGTCGCGGAGGGCCAGACCATGATTCGCCTTTTCGTCGCCCTGGCCCTGCCCGACGAGGTGAAGGCCCAGCTGGCCGCCCTGGCCGGCGGCATCCCCGGCGCCCGCTGGGTGCCGCCGGAGAACTACCACCTGACGCTCCGCTTCATCGGCGAGATCGAGAGCTGGCAGGCGGAGGAGGTGGATGCGGCGCTGGCCGCCATCCGCGCCCCGCGCTTCGAACTGGCGCTGGCGGGCATCGGCACCTTCGAGAAGGGCGGGCGGATCCAGTCCATCCACATCACGGCGGAGCGCAGCGAGGCGCTGACCCGGCTGCAGTCCAAGGTGGAGACGGCCCTGCAGCGCGTGGGGCTGGAGCCGGAACGCCGCCGCTTCGCGCCGCATGTGACCCTGGCACGGACCGACAAGGCGGAGACGCACAAGCTGATCGGCTTCATCCACGCCCACAGCCTGTTCCGGTCGCCGCCGGTGCCGATCGATAATTTCGTGCTCTTCTCCTCCTACCTCGGCAAGGAGGCGGCGCATTACGTGCCGGAGGTGGAGTACGAGCTGAGCTGATCCGTCAGGCGAATTGCGGCTACATATTTCTCTCAAAATCGCGCCTTAGAAGAAGCGATGCCGCGCTCGCGTCCAACTGTTTCGCGCCGGCGATGTCACGAGCGATAATCTTGCCCTCCTCTGCCCACTCCTGCAGCTTCGGTGCGAGGTCCATATCATCGATCTTGATGCCTAGGCGAATAAGTGTCCCCGAGAAATTAGAGATGGTGAAGTTCTCTTTTGCGGGTCGCGCGTCGTCGCTATTGTTTATGTGAATGACATTATTGCCGCTAATCACCGTCATCATTCCGCGATTCCGGGCAAGTCTTGTCATCATGTAGAGTCCATAGCCAGAATTCTGCCAGATATCCGTCCGTTCCCGACGCATGGCGCTCGCGTTGCCTGAAACGCCCGGCATTAGGGCGATCTGGAGTGCATCGCGATCCGACAGATTTTTAAAGGATTTGTTAAAGCGAAGTGAATTAGGTATGCCGAGGCCCGTATCCGCTATAACAATTTGAACGTTGCCATGGCTCGGGTAGTACTGGCCAGACATCAAAAAAGTCTTCGCGCCACTATGCTCAAATATGTTACGTATCACCTCACGAAAAGTATACTGGATTGTGTCGTAGGTCGGGCCCGAGCCGAGGTGCAGCAGTACCTTCGCAAGCTTCGAGGCGTGCCTGTCGATTTCCTCGTTCATTTCTGTGCGGGATAAGGCTGAGCCGCTTTTGCCGCACTCAATAATGGTGATGGGTATGAAATTATGCCCGTCACCGCGGTTCGCAGAAACCTGGGAGGCCCAGTCGGTTCCACTGACAGAGAAGAAGTTCATGCCGCGCGCCCACGACATGTGATCGTCGTTAATAGACTCAACTCGAATTTTTTTCTTTAGCTGAATTGCTTTTATTTGGTGGGCAAGAAACGTTAGATCAAATATCGACGAGTGGCTGTATCCGTCGAAATCGATAAGCACTTTAGGTGTATTCGCTGACCATATGAAATCGTTCAGGGCAATAAGTTCGCTGAGATGAAGGCGGCCACGTATCCTCGCAACGGTATAATCGCTCGGCACCTTAACCTCCTAAAGATCGCAAACTCTAAAAATATCCCTCTTTCTTCTTGCGTTCCATCGACGCCTCCTGGTCGGTGTCGATCAGGCGGCCCTGGCGTTCGCTGGTGCGGCTGTCGCGGATTTCGGCCAGCACCTGGTCGAGCGTTTCGGCGCGGCTTTCATGCGCGCCGGTCAGCGGCCAGTCGCCCATGGTGCGGAAGCGGACCCAGAGGGTTTCCTCGACCTCGCCGGGTTCCAGCGGCATCCGGTCGTCGTCGCGCATGATGAGGGCGCCGCTGCGGCGCACCATCGGCCGGGGGGCGGCGAAATACAGCGGCACAACAGGGATCGATTCGGCTGCGATATAGTCCCAGACGTCGAATTCGGTCCAGTTGGACAGGGGGAAGACGCGCATGCCCTCGCCCTGGTTGATGCGCGTGTTGTAGAGGCCCCACAATTCTGGCCGCTGGCCACGCGGGTCCCAGACATGGCCTGGCGCGCGGAAGGAGAAGACGCGTTCCTTGGCGCGGGCCTTTTCCTCGTCCCGCCGGGCGCCGCCGATGGCCGCGTCGAAGCCATGCGCGTCGAGCGCCTGCTTCAAGGCCTCGGTGCCCATGACCGACATGTGCAGCTGCGAGCCATGGGTGAGGGGCCCAATGCCGCGGGCTAGGCCGTCCGGATTGGTATGGACGATGCAGTCGAGGCCGAGTTCCGCCATGCGGCGATCCCGGAACTCCAGCATCGCCCGGAAATCCCAGCCGGTGGCGATGTGCAGCAGGCGGAAGGGCGGCTTGCCTGGGGCGAAGGCCTTCATCGCCAGCTGCAGGACGACGGAGCTGTCCTTGCCGATGGAATAGAGCAGGACCGGGTTGCGGAAGCTGGCCGCGGTTTCGCGGAGGATGCCGATGGCCTCGGCCTCCAGCCGCCGCAGATGGGGCGCCAGATGGGGAGTCAGATGCGGCATGGTTCGTTGCGTCTCCCGCGGCGAATGGCGCGCATGCCAGATGCCATGCGCGCCTGGCCGCCGGAAGCCCGTCAGGCCGCCTTCAGAAAGGTCAGCAGCTTCTCGGAGGCCGCGGCCTTGTCGGTGCGGTCGATCGCGGCGAGTTCGGCGGCCAGGCGGTCGAGCGCCTGTTCGTAGATCTGCCGTTCGGAGAAGGACTGGTCCGGCTGGCCGGCATTGCGGTGCAGGTCGCGCACCACCTCGGCGATGGCGATGGGGTCGCCGGAGTTGATCTTCGCCTCGTATTCCTGGGCGCGGCGGGACCACATGGTGCGCTTGATGCGGGCGCGGCCGCGCAGCACTTCCAGCGCCTCGTTCATCTGGTCGCCGGTGGCCAGCTTACGCAGGCCAGAGGATGCGGCCTTGTTCACCGGCACCCGGAGCGTCATGCGGTTCTCCTCGAAGGTGACGATGATCACCTTCAGGGACATGCCGGCGACGGGCATTTCCTCGATGCCCTGAACCTGGCCGACGCCGTGGGTCGGGTAGACCACGTGGTCCCCGGCCTTGAATTCCACGGGCGGGCCCTTGGGCCTGGGCGGCGGCGGCGGGCTGCCATCCTCGGGGTCTTCCACCCGGGGACCACCGCGCGGCGGGAAGATGGGCGGGCGCGGGGAATTGGCGGCCATGGCGCCGGCGCGCGTAGGCGGCCGGTGCGGCGGCGGGGGGCTGTCCTGGCGCGCCGGCAGCGGCGGCGTCACGGCCTTGGCCGCGGCAGCCTTCTCCGGCTTGGCGGCGGCCTTGGCGGAACGTCCCGCGGCCTCGGCGTCGGTCTGGCCGGTCTTCGCCGGGGCGGATTGTTTCATATGGCCACCCGCTTTTGCATCCCATGAAGAAGGCCAACCACCCGCGCCACTGGCGGAGGCGGCCCCATCCCTGGGCATGTCATGGACCCGATGGGCGGTATAGCCGCGGAGGGGTGCTCGCGGTTCCCGATCCCATTGATAATATAATACAAACCTGCGCGAATTGCCACCCCCGGGCGAATCGGGGGCAGAAGAGCGCGTCTCAGCCCATGCGACCGCGCCGCGGCAGGGCGTCAGGCCTTGCCGGGGGCGGGGTCGAACAGGTCCTTCTTGCCGGGCTTGTCCTTCCACTCATCCGCATCGGCCGGGGCCTCGCCCTTGCGGGTGATGTTCGGCCATTGCGTGGCATAGGTGCGGTTCAGCTCGACCCAGGCGGTGGCCTTGTCGTCGCTGTCGGGCAGGATGGCCTCGGCGGGGCATTCCGGCTCGCAGACGCCGCAATCGATGCACTCATCCGGATGGATGACGAGCATATTCTCGCCGACATAGAAGCAGTCCACCGGACAGACTTCCACGCAGTCCATGTACTTGCACTTGATGCAGTTCTCGGTGACGACGTAGGTCAACTGCGCCTCCGGCGGGGATGCGGGGCGGCGCCCATCGGCCGCTCCACCGCCGCGCCATGTTCGGGGCGCGGCCAGCCCCACATGGCCCAGCGCCGCCTGCAAGGCAAGCGCCGCACCGCAACATCAGCCCGGCTCGGGGTCCGGCACGGCCGCGGCCACGGGGGACGGGTCCGAGAGGTCCTCATAGAGGCCGCGCGCCTCGCTCGCGGGACCGCGGCGGCTGGCCAGGAAAAGCACGCGCCAGACGCGGATTTCGCTGCCCATGCCGAAGGTCAGCACATCGCCGGGGCGCAGCTTGTAGTGCGGCTTGTCGGTGCGCTGGCTGTTCACCCGCACCCGCCCGGCCTCGACCTGCCGGGCGCATTCCGTGCGCGTCTTGGCCGTGCGCGCGCACCAGAGCCAGAGGTCGAGCCGCTGCCAGCCGGCCTCCGCCGCCACCCGGTCAGTCCTTGCGCAGCTTCAGCTGGGCGAGGACGGCGAAGGGCGATTCCGGCTTGGGGCCGGAGGACCATTCGCGCGGCGCACCCCGGTCCCCGCCGCGATCCCGGTCGCGGTCGCGATCCTGGCGCGGGAAGCGGTCGCCACCCCCCGGCTTGCCACCGTTGTTTCCCCCGGGCCGCGGGCCGCGCGGCGGACCGCGATCGTCGCGGCGGCCTTCCTGCGGCGCGCCGTCCGGGCGCGGGCCGGGCGGGCCGTTGCGGCGCGGACCCTCGAAGCGGGGCCGGTCCTGGCCGCCGCGCTCGGGGCGCGGTGCCTCGGCGCCGCCTTCCGGCGGCGGGGAGACGCCGGGCGGCAGGCCATCCACGCGCCAGTCGCGGCGCGGGCCGTGATCCACCCTTTCGCGCCGTGGCCCGTCGCGGCGCGGCCCGTCCTGGCGGGGGCCATGGCGTTGCCCCTCGGTGCGCGGGCCTTCGGGGCGAGCCGGGCGCAGTTCGGGCGGGATGGGCGGGCCGAAATAAACCGGGCGGGGGCCTTCGGGGCGCGGTCCACGCTCGGGCCGCGGGCCACGCGGCTGCTCGCCCCTGTTTTCGCCCCGATTTTCGCCCCGATTCTCACCACGGCTCTCGCCGCGCCCGTCGCGGCGCGGGCCGCGCTGGGCGGGGCGGTCCTGCCGCACCGCGCTGATGCGCGCCGGCACGGGCGGGCCGAACTGCCCTTCCTCGAGCGGCGGCGAGGGCATGAGGCGAAAACCCATCGCCTCCAGCGCCATGGGCAGGGTCTCGCCCTTCACGCCAAGGCGAGACGCCAGGCCATCCGGCACCGGTGCCGGGGCGCGGCGGGTCAGGTAGCCCAGCTCGCCGGCGATGCGTTCCGCCACGTCCAACCGCAGCAGCACGCGCCCGGCCGGCAGCCAGCCCGCCATCACGGCGAAGCCTTGCGGCCAGCCTTCCGGCCCGCGCGGCGTATTGGGATCCTCCGGCGCCGGCAGCGGCGTTTCCGGCAGGGTGACGGAAACCAGGCCGGGGTTCGGCAGCAGCGGCGTCGGGATGTTCCGGCGCAGCGCCCAGAGCTGGGCGCGCAGCCCCATGGCGCGGGGCTTCAGCACGTCCGGCAGGTACATGGCGTAGCGCCCGGCGCGGATGCCGATGGTCTTCAGCCGCGCCCGCAGCTCGGCCGGGATTTCCCGTTCGGTCGCGCCGGGGGCGAGGCCCATGGCCTCCCGCAGGCGGAAGGCGGGGCCGCGCAGGGTATTGTCCTCGGCCGCCTTGGCCTCGATCGCCTCCAGCCCGCCCAGCTCGCGCTTGACCAGCGAATCCAGCCAGGCGGCCAGGCGCACCCGCACCCGCTCGCGCTGGGCGTTATCCAGGAATTCGGTGGCGATGACGTCGACATGCGGCTTCAGCGGCTCCGGCCCCGGGCGCAGGCGGGCGATTTCCGCCGTGTCCCAGACCACGCGATGCTGCGGGGTCAGGGTGAAGGCCTCGTCCTTCGCGGTCTCCAGCGCGGCCAGGCGGCGCGGGATTTCCTCCCGCAGCGCGCGGCGCGCGGCGCGCAGCACCAGGCGCTTGTCTTCCTCCTTCGTCGCCTCGGGGTCCGGCTGGAAGTGGAAGCCGGTGACGCGGCCGACCGTATGGCCCTCGACCACCACCTCGCCCTGGCGGGTGACGGCGGAGAGCAGCGTCTCCTCCGTGTCATCGAGCCGTCGGATCAGATGCGCGGCGCGGCGGTCGACGAAACGGGCGATCAGGCGCTCATGCAGCGCGTCGGAGACGGCTTCCTCGGCCTTGCGGGCCTCCGCCTGCTGGGTCGCGGCGTCGGCGATCCAATCGGCGCGGGCGGCGATGTAGGACCAGATGCGGATGGTGGCCAGCCGCGCCATCAGCGTGTCGAGGTCGCCTTCGACATTGCCGAGGGAGGCGATGTTGCCCGCCACCCAGTCGCCGGGCAGCCGGCCATCCGTCGCCAGATGCCCGAAGATCTTGGCACAGAGGCGGGTGTGGCTGTCGTCGGCGATCTTGCGGAAATCCGGCACCTGGCAGGCTTCCCAGAGCAGCCGCACGCGGGCGCGGCCGCGGGCCAGCTCACGGATCTCGGATTCGCGGGACAGCGCGTTCAGCGTGATGTGGTCGACCGCGTCATTGCCCTTGGCGAGGCCCGGCGTGGGCGGCGCGGCGGCCAGGCTGTCCAGCAGCCCGTCGATGCTGGCGAAATCCAGGTCCGAATTGCGCCAGGCGATTTGCGTCAGTGGCTCGAAGGCATGGCCTTCGATCTGGCGGGCCAGCTCCTCCGGCAGAGCCGGGCATTCGGCGGTGGTGCCGAAGGTGCCGTCGCGCATGCCGCGGCCGGCGCGGCCGGCGATCTGCGCGGCCTCCTGCGCGTTCAGCGCGCGGATCTGGTGGCCGTCGAATTTCTGCAGGTCGGCGAAGGCGATGTGGTCGACATCCATGTTCAGGCCCATGCCGATGGCATCGGTCGCGACCAGGAAGTCCACTTCGCGGTTCTGGTACAGCGCGACCTGGGCATTGCGCGTGCGGGGCGACATGCGCCCCATCACCACGGCGCAGCCGCCGCGGCGCCGGCGAATGGCCTCCGCGATCGCATAGACCTCGGCCGCGCTGAAGGCGACGACGGCGCTGCGCGGCGGCAGCTTTGTCAGCTTGGCCGGCCCGGAATGGGTCAGCTGCGACAGGCGCGGCCGCGTCTCGATCTCGGCCTGCGGCACCAGGCGCTGCAGCAGCGGGCGGATGGTCTCGGCGCCCAGGAACATGGTCTCGACCATGCCGCGCGCATGCAGCAGGCGATCCGTGAAGATATGGCCGCGATCCGCATCGGCGCAGAGCTGGATCTCGTCCACCGCGACGAATTCGGCGCGGCGATCCAGCGGCATGGCTTCCACGGTGCAGGCGAACCAGCGCGCCTCGGGGGGGACGATCTTCTCCTCCCCGGTGATCAGGGCGACGTACTTCTCCCCCTTGGCGGCGACCATGCGGTCGTAGTTCTCGCGCGCCAGCAGGCGCAGCGGGAAGCCGATGATGCCGGAGGCATGCGCCAGCAGGCGGGTGATCGCCAGATGGGTCTTGCCGGTATTGGTCGGGCCGAGCACCGCGCGGACGCGCGGGGCGAACATCTGGCCATGGGACATATGATGGTCGGACATAGGGGTATTCAGCATGGTCCGTGGGGGCAGCGGTTGCGTGGCACGCCGCCGCGCCCTTGGCAACTGCAGCCCCCCGCCGGCGCCCTGCGCCGGGACGCCACGCCGCATCTTCACACCAGCAACGAAGCGTAAACTTCCCTGAGTCAGCTTGCCCTCGGTGGCCTGACCCCCCTTGGCCACATCCGGGCAGGAGGCCCTGCATGTCCGCCACCATCCGCCGACCGCTGGATCGCCTCCAGCTGCGCGCCGAACCCCGCCGCGACGCCCTTCCCGAGGATGGGCAGGGCGGCCGGTTCGCCTGGTGGGGCGGCCTTGGCGCCCTCGCGGCCTTCTGCCTGATCGTCACCGGGATGCTGGCCTGGCAGCCGGGAGAACCCGGCGCGCAGCCGGCCGAGCGCGCGGCAGGCGCGCCCACCACCCTGCAGGCCCTGACCCTGCTGGCGCCCCTGCCGCCGGAGCCTGCGACGCTGGGCGGGGTGGACCGGGCGCTGGCCCGGCTGGATCGTGACCTGCAGACCTGGCAGCGGCTGGTGGCGCCGGAGGGCCGCGTCGACCTCGGCACGCTGCGCGATCGGGCGGCGCAATTCACCCGCGGCGGGTCCATGCTGCAACTGGCCTCGGCCCCCGTGGCGGCCGAGGCGGAGGCGCGGCCCGAGTCCCGGCCCGACCCCCGCCCCGATTCACGCCCCGACTCACGCCCCGACTCACGGATCGATGCCGGCAGCGATCCCGGCAGCGTGGCGCTGGTGCCGCTGGCGGTGACGCTGGCGGCCGCCACCCTGCTGGCCGGCCTCGGCGCGCTGCTGCTGGAACGCCTGCTGCTCGCCCCCTTCCGCGCCCTGCGCGCGGTCGCCGCCGCCATGGCGGAAGGCCATCTGGGCACGGAAGTGCCCGGCACCGCGCGGGACGACGAGGCCGGCGCCCTGGCGCGCAGCCTGGAACGCTTCCGCCTGCAGGCGCTCGCCCTGCGCGCCGAGGCCGAGCGCGACCCCGCCAGCCTGGCCGAGGCCGGCCTGCGCATGGCGACCGCCGCCCGGCAGATGGAACGGCTTTCGGCCTCCGCCGCCGCGCTGGCGCTGGAGGCCTCGCTGCGGCCGCCGGTGGCGCAGCTGGAGCCGGCGCAACTCGCCGTGGCCCAGGGCGTGCGCGACCTGGCGCTGCAGGTGGTGGACCTGCGTGACGCGGCGGATCGCAGCATCCAGACCGTCGGCCGCCTGGCGGAGGCGGTGGAGGTGCCCGAGCCGCCCCTGCTGGCGCCCGTGCCGCAGCCGGGCCCGCGCCACCTGGCCAGGGCCGGCACGGGCTGAAAAGGCGGCCCCCGCGGGGCGCAGGCCTCGGCAGGGGGTGCTTGGCAGCGGGGCGGGGCCGGGCGAGGTTGCGCCCGTGACCCCCGCAAACCGCTTCGTCCTGCTCTACAGCGCCCAGTTCGTGGTGGTCGGGATCACGCTGCCCTTCCTGCCCTCGGTGCTGGCCGGCCATGGCCTCTCGCCTGAGCAGGTGGGGGTGGCGCTGGCGGTGGCGGCCGGCGTGCGGCTGGTGGCCGGGCCGGCGGGCGGGCGGCTGGCGGATGCGCTGGGCGATGCCCGGGTCCTGCTGGTGGCGGGATCCGCGCTGGCGGCGCTGGCCGCCTGCGGCTTCCTGCTGCCGGCGGGATTCGGGCTGCTGCTGCTGGTGATGGCGCTGCAGGGTGCGGCCTTCGCGCCGGTGGTGCCGCTGACCGATGCGCTGGCCGTCGCGGCCTCCCGCGCCCCCGCTTCCCCCTCGGGAGGCTTCGACTATGCGCGGGTACGGGCGGCGGGCAGCATTTCCTTCATGCTGGCGGCGATCGCGGTGGGGCAGGCGGTGGCCCTCTTCGGCATCCAGGCGGCGGCCTGGCTGCTGGTGGCGGGCTTCGGCGCCACGGCGCTGGCGGCGCTGGCGCTGCCCGCGGGACCGCCGCGGGCCAGCCGGGTGGTGGCGCTTGGCTGGGCGGGGTTCCTGGCGCCGCTGCGCATCAAGGCGGTGCGGCGGCTGATGCTGGTCTCCGCACTGATCCAGGGCAGCCATGCGCTGTATTACGGCTTCGGCACGCTGCACTGGCAGGCGGCGGGACTCGGCGCCGGGCTGATCGGCGGGCTTTGGGCGGTGGGCGTGCTGGCGGAGGTGGCGCTGTTCCTCTGGGGAAAGGGGCTGGTCGCGCGGCTCGGGCCGGTGGGCCTGTCGCTGGCGGCGGCGGGGGCTGGCGTGCTGCGTTGGGGCGTCACGGCGCTGACCGTCGACCCCTGGCTGCTGGTGCCGGCGCAGATGCTGCACGCGGCGAGCTTCGGCATGCAGCACCTGGCCACCATGGCGGTGCTGGGGCGGGTGGTGCCGCCGGCCGAGGCCGGCACGGCGCAGACCCTGCATGCCTCGCTCGGCGTCGGGCTTTGGATGGGCCTGCTGGCCCTGGCCTGCGGGCCGCTCTACGCGGCGGCCGGTGGGGCCGGATTCTGGGCGATGGCGGCGCTCTGCGCGCTCGCGGTGCCGGCCAGCCTGGCGCTGGGGGCTGCGCTGCGGCGGTCGCCCTAGGCCCTTGGCAGGTCTTCCCACCCCGCGCCGTGCCAGATGCGCGGCGTGACGCTGGCGCGGCCCTCCTCCACCAGGATGCGGTTATAGGCATTGGGCGTGCCGCGCAGCCGGACGGAGGTGGCGCTGCCGGCCTGGGCCACCACCAGCCCCCCCTCCCGCACCGGGCGCACATCGCCCAGGTGCAGATGCCCGGTCAGCACCAGCCGCACATCGTGCCGGGCGAAGGCGGCCAGAGCGGGCTCCGCATTGCCGACCAGCCGCGCCCCCGGCTTCAGCATCGGCGCCAGGAAGGGGTGGTGTGCCACGACGATGCGGAACAGGCCCGGCGGCAGGGCGGCCAGCCGGCCCTCCGCCGCCGCCAGCCGGCTGCCGGAGACGCGGCCGCGTGCCCAGTTGAGATAGAGCCCCGCCCGGCGGGCGGTGTTCATGCCGACCAGGGCGACTTCCGCATCCGCAAAAACCGGCTCCGTCGCCTCCTGCACATGGCGGCGCCAGCGGCGATAGGGGTCGGTGAAGCGCTCCATCAGGTTGTAGGGCGACATGTCGTGATTGCCCGGCACGATCAGCCGCGGCGCCGGCAGCCCGTCCAGGAACTGCATGGCGGCGATGAATTCCTCATGCCGCGCGCCCTGGGTCAGGTCGCCCGAGACGGCGATGAGGTCGGGCTGCCAGTCCGCCAGCTCCTGCGCGAAGCTGGCCACCACCGCCGGGTCCTCGGCGCCGAAATGCAGGTCGGACAGATGCGCGATGCGGCGGGTCATGCCCTCAGGTCGGAGGTGATGTCGGAGGCGGGCGCCGTCTCCGCCGGCGGATCGGTGGCGGGCGGGCCGGGGACGATGACGCGCAGCGCACCGGCATGGATGCGATAGACCAGCGGCGGCGGCAGCAGCACCGCCTCGCCATCATTCATCACGCGGATCGCGGTGCGGGCGGAGCCGATGGTCACCTCCTGCGCCGTGCGTTCCTGCACGAGGCGGGAGCCGCGCCAGCTGCCCAGGAACATGCCTGCCATGAGCTTCACCCACCACCATGCCCCGTAGCGACGCGCGACATAAAGCGCGAGTTCCCCGGCATCGAGCCGCGGGCGGGCCATCATCAGGTTAAAGCCCTCCGCATAGCGGTTGTTCGCCACCGCCAGTGCCCGGGTCCAGAGCCGCACGGTGCGCCCGGTGCCCAGCCGCACGCTGAGCCGCATCGGCCGGTGCCGCCATTCGGAACGCAGCGCGGCCAGCGCGAAGAGGAGGCGCGGCCGCCAGCCGACCTTGCCGCGCCCACGTTCGCGATGCCGGCCGAGCCAGGAGGGGCTGCCGAGAACGGAGGAGCACAGGAAGACATGGCCGTTCACATCCGCCACGTCGATGGCGCGGATGGTGCCGTGGGCGAGGGCGGCCGCCGCCGCCTCCAGCTCCAGCGGGATGCCGAGGTCCTTGGCCAGCATGTTCATGGTGCCGAGCGGCAGGATGCCGAGCGCGGCCTCCCCATTCATCAGCCGCGCCGCGGCGGCCGCGATGGAGCCGTCGCCGCCGCCGACCACCACGGCCTGGGCGCCCATGGCCACGGCCGCATCCAGCCGGGCGAGCAGCCCTTCGGCATGATCCGGCACCAGCACGGCCTCCAGCCCAGCCTCGGCGAGGTGGCGCGTGACCTCGGCCTCGATCGTGTCGCGGCCGAGCGCGGTGCCAGAGGCGGCGTTGATGACGACGGCGACGCGCATGGGGGCTTCGGCGTGCTGGGGTGGCGAAAGCGGCAGGATAGGCCTCCGGTCGGCGGATGGAACGGGGTGAGAGCGAAGGCGGAGGCCCAAGGTTCCGAGGTCGGAGTGTTACAGCCCGCCGCAAAAGAAAAGGGCGCGGCCCCTGCGGACCGCGCCCTTTCTGTCACCCGGGGTGAAGCCGGCTCACGCCGCCTTCGCCATCCCGCGCAGCACGTAGTTCAGAATGCCGCCGTTCTTGTAGTATTCGACCTCATCCGCCGTATCGACGCGGCAGAGCAGCTTGGTCTCGTGCTTCGTGCCGTCCGGGCGGTGGATCACCATGCCCACCTCCATGCGCGGGCTCAGCGTCTCCAGCCCCGTCAGGTCGATGATCTCGGGGCCGGTGATGCCAAGCGTCTGGCGGGTCTCGCCGTTCTGGAAGACCAGCGGCAGCACGCCCATGCCGACCAGGTTCGAGCGATGGATGCGCTCGAAGCTTTCGGCGATCACCGCCTTCACGCCGAGCAGGAAGGTGCCCTTGGCCGCCCAGTCGCGGGAGGAGCCGGTGCCGTATTCCTTGCCGCCGAAGATCACCAGCGGCACGCCCTCCGCCTTGTACTTCATGGCCGCGTCGTAGATCGGCAGCACCTCGCCCGAGGGCTGGTGCTTGGTCATGCCGCCCTCGATGCCCGGCACCAGCTCGTTGCGGATGCGGGTATTCGCAAAGGTGCCGCGCATCATGACTTCATGGTTGCCGCGGCGGGCGCCGTAGCTGTTGAAGTCGTGCTGGCGCACCTGGTGCTGCAGAAGGTAGTCGCCGGCCGGCGAGGTCTTCTTGATGGCACCGGCCGGGGAGATGTGGTCGGTGGTGATGGAATCGCCCAGCTCGGCCAGCACCCGCGCCCCGGTGATCGGCGGGATCGCGGGGATCTCCATCGTCATGCCGGTGAAGTAGGGCGGGTTCTGCACGTAGGTGGAGCCGCCGTTCCAGCGATAGGTGTCGCTGTCCGTGTCGACGCGGATCGCCTGCCACTGCGCCGGGCCCTTGAAGACATCGCCGTAGCGGTCGAGGAACATTTCCCGCGTCACCGCCGCATGGACGGTGTCGTTCACTTCCTTCTGCGTCGGCCAGATATCCTTCAGGTAGACGGGCTGGCCGTTGCTGCCGGTGCCGATGGCGTCCTGCGTGATGTTCAGCTTCACCGTGCCGGCCAGCGCATAGGCGACCACCAGCGGCGGGGAGGCCAGGTAGTTGGCGCGGACATTGGCGTGGACGCGGCCCTCGAAGTTGCGGTTGCCCGACAGCACGGAGGAGACGACCAGCTTGTTGTCCTCGATGGCCTCCAGGATCGGATCGGCCAGCGGGCCGGAATTGCCGATGCAGGTGGTGCAGCCATAGCCCACGGTCTGGAAGCCGAGCGCATCCAGCTCCGCCGACAGGCCGGCCTTGTCGAGATACTCGGTGACCACCTGGGAGCCGGGGGCCAGCGAGGTCTTCACCCAGGGCTTCGGCTTCAGGCCCAACGCGCGGGCCTTCTTCGCCACCAGGCCGGCGGCGACCATGACATAGGGGTTGGAGGTATTGGTGCAGGAGGTGATCGCGGCGATCACCACGTCGCCATGGCCGAGGTCGTAATTGGCCCCCGAGACCGGCACGCGGAGGTCGGCCTTGTCACCGGGCACGCCCATGGTGCCGGCGGCCAGGTCCTTGGCGAAGCTGGTGGAGACCTGGGTCAGCGGCACGCGGTCCTGCGGGCGCTTCGGCCCGGCCATGGAGGGCTCGACCGTGGACAGGTCCAGCTCCATCACGTCGGTGAAGACCGGGTCGGGCGTGCTGGCGTCGCGCCACAGGCCCTGCGCTTTGCAGAAGGCCTCGGTCAGCTTGATGCGGTGCTCGTCGCGGCCGGACAGTCGCAGATAGTCGATCGTCATCTTGTCGACGGGGAAGAAGCCGCAGGTGGCGCCGTATTCCGGGGCCATGTTGCCGATCGTCGCACGGTCGGCCAGCGGCAGGTCATCGAGGCCCGCGCCGAAGAATTCGACGAACTTGCCGACCACGCCCTTCTTGCGCAGCATCTGGGTGACGGTCAGCACCAGGTCGGTGGCCGTCACGCCCTCGCGCAGCTTGCCGGTCAGGCGGAAGCCGATGACATCCGGGATCAGCATGGCGATGGGCTGGCCGAGCATGGCGGCCTCCGCCTCGATGCCGCCGACGCCCCAGCCGAGCACGCCCAAGCCGTTCACCATGGTGGTGTGACTGTCCGTGCCGTAGCAGCTGTCCGGGAACACATAGGTGTCCGGGCCGTCCTGCGAGGTCCAGGCGACCTGCGCCAGGTATTCCAGGTTCACCTGGTGGCAGATGCCGGTGCCCGGCGGCACGACGCGGAAGTTGGCGAAGGCGGACTGGCCCCAGCGCAAAAACTCGTAGCGCTCGCCGTTCCGCTCGAACTCGATGTCGACGTTCTTCTGCAGCGCGTCCTTGGTGCCGGAGACGTCGACCATCACGGAGTGGTCGATGACGAGGTCGACGGGGACCAGCGGGTTCACCTTGCGCGGGTCGCCGCCCAGGGTGGAGAGCGCATCGCGCATCGCGGCCAGGTCGACCACCGCGGGCACGCCGGTGAAATCCTGCAGCAGGATGCGGGCGGGGCGGAAGGGGACCTCCTTCGTGGAGGAGCCCTTCTCGAGCCAGGCCACGACGGCCTTGGCGTCGTCCACCGTGTAGCTGCGCCCATCCTCGAAGCGCAGGATGTTCTCCAGCAGCACCTTCAGGCTGCAGGGCAGCCGCGCCGGGTCGCCGATGGCAGAAGCAGCCTCGGGCAGGCTGAAATAATGATAGTCCTTGCCGTCCACCTTGAGGGTGCGGCGGGTCTTCAGGCTGTCCTGCCCGATCATCCGCATGGTCCGGGGTCCCCGTTCGCGTGGCGCCGGGTTGGGTGCCACCCCGGAAGCGGGGCGCCTTCCGCCAAGCCTGGCGCGGTTCCGCCGTGCCGCTTTCGCGACCGCAGCAGGCGGCTTAAACCACAGGGGCACGGGGCGGTCCATCCGCTACGGCGCTGTTACGCAGGCTTGTGCGGTGTGATGCGCTTGGCGCATGCCTTAACCGACCCGCGGAGCGCCCAGGGGGGATGTTTTCGTGCGCGGCGGCAGGCTGGGGGGAGTTCGGGGTGCTGGAAGCGCGGGATCTGGCCTGCTGGCGGGGCGACCGCGCGATCTTTGCCGGCCTGTCCTTCCAGCTGGAAGCGGGCGGCGCGCTGCTGCTGCTGGGCGCCAATGGGGCGGGAAAGTCCAGCCTGCTGCGCCTGCTGGCCGGGCTGATCCCGCCGGCGGAAGGCGCGCTTCTGTGGGACGGCGCCGATGCGCTGGCCGATCGCGTCGCCCATGCCGCGCGGCTGCGCTACCTCAGCCACCAGGACGCGCTGAAGCCCAGCCTGACGGCGCGCGAGAACCTGCTGTTCTATTCGCGGCTCTGGGGCGGCGATGTGGCGGGGGCGCTGGAGGCGGTGGACCTGACCGACCTGGCCGAACTTCCGGCGCGCATCCTCTCCTCCGGCCAGAAGCGCCGGCTCGCCTTGGCCCGGCTGGCGCTGGCCCCGGCGCGGCTCTGGCTGCTGGATGAGCCGACGGTGGGGCTGGATGCGGCCTCCGTCGCCCGGCTCGGCGGGTTGCTGGCGGCGCACCGGGCGGCCGGCGGGGCGGTGATCGCCGCGACGCATCTGCCATTGCCGCTTCCGGGCGCGCGGGAGCTGGCGCTGTGAGCGGCTTTCTCGCCGTGCTGGGGCGGGAGGTGCGGCTGGCGCTGCGGCATCCGGCCGATACCTTGGCCGCCGTGCTGTTCTTCGTGCTGGTCTGCGCCCTGTTTCCCTTCGGCATCGGGCCATCCCCCGAGATCCTGGCGCGCATCGCGCCGGGCGCGCTGCTGGCCGCCGCCCTGCTCGCCGCGCTGCTACCGCTGGACCGGCTGTTCGGGGCGGAGGCGGAGGATGGCTCGCTGGACCAGCTGCTGCTTTCGGGCCTGCCGCCCTCCGCCCTGGCGGGCGCCAAGGCGCTCGGCCATTGGGTGGTCACCGGCCTGCCGCTGCTGCTGGCCACCCCCATCGCGGCCGCCATGCTGAACCTGCCGGTGGAGGCCTGGGGCACGGCGGCGCTGGCGCTGGGCCTGGCCACCGGCGTGCTGTCCCTGTTCGGCGCGGCCGGCGCGGCGCTGACGCTGGGGGCGCGGCGCGGCGGCGTGCTGCTGCCGCTGCTGGTGCTGCCACTGTCCATCCCGGCGGTGATCTTTGGCGCCGCGGCGATCGAGGCGGCGGCGGGCGGCATCTCCCCGCGGCCCTATCTGCTGCTGCTGGGCGCGCTGCTGGCCATCGCGGCGCCGATGGCGCCGCTGGCCGCGGGGGCGGCGCTGCGGGGGGATTGATCCGCAGACCGGTGGTGACAAACCCCCGTAACGAAGATCAGGATAAGGCCCGAGCGCGCCCCGCCAGATGGACGCGCCGGGAGGTCCAGGATGTCCATCTCGCGTCGCGCCACGCTGGCGCTGCTGCCTGCCATGCTCGCCGCGCCCGCCCTGGCGCAGGGCCGCGGCGATCCGGATACGCTGCGGGTCAAGCTCTTCGGCGATCTGCGCGGGCTCGATCCCTTCATCTCGCCCGAATACATGGCCCGCAACCATGGCTACATGGTCTACGATACGCTCTTCGCACTGGATTCCAGACTGCGCCCGCAGCCGCAGATGGTGGAAAGCCACAGCGTCAGCGCCGACCGCCTGACCTGGGATTTTGCGCTGCGCCCCGGGCTGCGCTTCCATGACGGGGCGCCCGTCACCTCCGAGGATGTGGTGGCCTCGCTCCGCCGCTGGGCGATCCGGGATGGGCATGGCGCGCAGATGCTGGCGGAGGGGAATACCCTCACGGCGCTCGACGCGCGGCGCTTCCGGCTGGTGCTGCAGCGGCCCTGGGGGCTGGTGCTGGATGCGCTGGCGAAACCCTCCGGCCTGCCCGCCTTCATCATGCCGGCGCGCGTGGCGGCCACGCCGATCACCACGCCCATCACCGACCCCACCGGCAGCGGCCCCTATATGCTGCGGCGGGAGGATTGGCGGATCGGCGACCGCACCACCTATCGCCGCAACCCGGACTACCAGCCGCGCGCCGAGGCGCCGGACGGGCTCGCGGGCGGCAAGCACGCCCGGATCGAGCGCGTGGAATGGGTGGCGCTGCCCGATGCCACCACGGCGCTGAGCGCGCTGCAGACCGGCGAGATCGACATCTTCGAGGAATGCCCGCCGGACCTGTTCCCCGTCGTGGCCCGCAACCGCAACCTGCGGCTGGCGGCGCAGGATGCCGCTGGCGTGCAGCCGATCTTCCGCATGAACCACGCCGTGCCGCCTTTCGATAACCTGAAGCTCCGCCAGGCGATGCGGCTGCTGGTGGACCCGGCGGAGATGATGCCGGCCTATATGACGGAGCGCGACCGCTGGCAGGACTGCCGCAGCTTCTTCCCCTGCGCCTCCCCCTTCCACACCAGCGAGGGCTGGATGGCGCCCAATCTCGACCTGGCCCGCACCGCCGTGCAGCAATCCGGCTATGACGGCACGCCGGTGGTGGTGCTGGATGCGCAGGACAGCACCATCAGCAGCACCTTTGCGCGCGTCGCGGCGGACCGGCTGCGGCGCGTGGGCATGACGGTGGATCTGCAGGCGATGGACTGGGCCACGCTGGTCACCCGCCGGCTGTCGAAAAACCCGGTGGGGCAGGGCGGCTGGAGCCTGTTCGTCTCGGCCCCCGCGGCGGTGGACCTGATGGACCCCGTCAGCCACATCGCGCTGCGCGCCGCCGGCGCCCGCACCGCCCTGCCGGGCTGGCCCGACGACCCGGAGCTGGAACGCCTGCGCGACGAATTCGCCTTCGCCGCGACGCAGGAGGATCGCCAGCGCATCGCGCGCCAGGTGCAGCAGCGGGCGGTGGAGACGGTGCCCTACCTGCCGATCGGCATGATGAGCCTGGTGCGCGGCCATTCCGCCCGGCTGCAGGGCATCCTGAACGCCGCCATCCCGGTCTATTGGAACATCAGCAAGACCGCCTGAGGGGGCGCCCCCGCTACCCCACCAGGCTGCCAGGCGGCGCCAGCAGGAACAGGCTGGCGCTGACCTCGGCCAGGGCGAGGCCCTGGATCACCACCTCATTGCCATTGTCCATCCGCAGCAGCGTGCCGCCCTCGATCCCGCTGAGGTCGTCCGCCAGCACGGCGAAATCGTCGTAATAGGCGGCCAGGCCGATGCGGTCCTCGGCCAGGCTGAAATCGGCGATGATCAGCCGGCCCTCGCTGCCGCCGGCCCAGGCGAAGATATCGGCGCCGGCGCCGCCCTGCAGGCGAACCTCGCCGCTGCCGCCCACCAGCAGGTCATTGCCGGCATCGCCGATCAGCGTGTCGTTGCCGCCCTCGCCCAGCAGCGTATCCGCCCCGGCATCGCCCGCCATGCGGTCGTCGCCCGCGCCGCCGAGGAGCACATCCGCGCCCTCGCCGCCGCGCAGCGTGTCCCGGCCGCTGCCGCCTTCCAGGCTGTCATCGCCGACGCCGCCGGCCAGCCAGTCATCGCCCGAACCGCCCACCAGCGAATCGGCGCCCGCCCCGCCCAGCACCCGGTCCGCCCCGGCGCCGCCCGAGATGGTGTCGTCGCCGCCAAGGCCGGAGAGCCGGTTGTCCATCGCGCTGCCGCTGATGTCGTTGTCCAGCGCATTGCCGAAGCCCTGCAGGGCACGGTCGATCAGCACCAGCTCCTCCAGCGCCGCGCCCAGGCGGGTGATCTCGAGGCTGGAGATGACGGTGTCCTGCCCCTCCTCCGCCCGTTCCAGCACGCGGTCGCCGGCCTGGTCGATGGCGTAGCTGTCATTGCCGGTGCCGCCGGCCATGCGGTCCGCACCCTCGCCGCCCAGCAGCAGGTCGTCGCCGTCCCCGCCGAAGAGCAGGTCGTCGCCTGCGCCGCCGTAGAGGAGATCGGCATCCGCCTCCCCGAACAGCCGGTCGATGCCGCCATGGCCGGAGAGCGCGTCATTCCCCGCGCCGCCCACCAGCGTATTGTCGGCGCCATTGCCCTCGATCCGGTTCGCCTCGGCATTGCCCAGGCCGCGCGCGGCGCCGGCGGCCTCGGTCAGCAGCAGCGCCTCGAAATGCGCGCCGAGCTGCCAGCCGCGGGCGGCGATGACGGTATCGCGGCCGCCGCCGGCCTGCTCCACCACCCGGTCGCCGGACTGGTCGACCAGGTAGGTATCGTCCCCCGCGCCGCCCTCCATCCGATCCGCCCCGGCCCCGCCATCCAGCGTATCGGCGCCCTGCAGGCCGAGCAGCGTATCCGCCCCCGCCGCGCCCAGCAGGCGATTGGCGGCGAGGTTGCCGGAGATGCGGTCATCGCCCGTCCCGCCCCAGACATCCTCGATCAGCGACCGTGGGTCGTCCTGGTAGAGGAAGGCGTTGTAGAGGTTGCGCTGCGC
This sequence comes from Falsiroseomonas tokyonensis, assembly GCF_019024325.1. GTDB lineage: Bacteria > Pseudomonadota > Alphaproteobacteria > Acetobacterales > Acetobacteraceae > Falsiroseomonas > Falsiroseomonas tokyonensis. The sequence continues at coordinate 28,065 of NZ_JAFNJS010000008.1, read as the reverse complement.
CCGCCAGGTGCCGGGTTCCTCGCCCAGCGGCGTCAGGTCGGCCAGCTGGTCCGGCGCAAGGATGGAGCCGGCGCCGGGGGCCAGGTCGATGCGGAGGTCGTCGGCATAGGCGCTGAGGTCGTAGGTGTCCCGGCCGCCGCCATCCCAGATGGTCAGCAGGATTCGGTTGGTGCCCGGCGCGCCCTGGCCGAGGCCATTCACCGTCACCTCCCCGGTCAGGGGATCGAAGCGATAGACGGTGTCGCCGGACTCCGTCGTGTAATTGGCGCCATAGAGGTGCTGCAGCGCGCGGATGTCGTAGGTCATCCAGGTCTGCGGCAGGTCGAAGCTGTCGATCGGGGACTGGTCGTCGACCGAGCCGTCCGGATGCAGCCGATAGGCCATGTTGGTGAATTCGACGCTGTTCCAGGCATCCGGCATGGCCACCACGGTGCCGCCCGCCTGGCCCGGCCCCTGGTGCGGATGCGCCAGGCCCAGCGCATGACCCAGCTCATGCGTCAGCGTATGCCAGGCCAGGCCCCCCGGCACCGGGTCCAGCACGCCGCCGGGCCCGGTCATGAAATTGGCGAAGCTGAGCCAAATATCGCCGCCGCGCACCCCCGGGCCGATCGAAGGGGTCCCGCCGCCCCAGACCTCGTCGCCCGGCGGGAAGGCGAGGCCGAAGGCCTCGGGCAGCCGGTCGGCGAGGCCGAGGCGGAGCGTCGCGCCGTCCACATCCTCGCCGCGCGCCAGGGTCAGTGGCGTGAAGGCGGAGAGCGAGGTCAGGCGCTGCAAAGTCCCCTCCGCCCCCTCGCTGCGGCCGGTGAGGATGAGGTCCATGGCGCGGGCGAGGGATTCGCTGGGCGGCAGGGCGGCCTCGGAAAGGCCTGCCAGGACGCCATCGCCCCAGGCGGCCTGGTCCGCCGGCAGGGCGTAGGACAGGCTGGTGCCGGTCCAGCGGGAGCCGAGCAGCAGGGAATCCAGCGTGGCATCGCCGGTATAGTCGGCAAATTCCCATTGCCGCTGGGGCGGCACGGCGAGGCTGGCCGCCAGGTGCTGCGCCGGCTGGTCCTCGGCCCGCAGCCCCGTGCCCGCACAGATCATGCACATGCGCCGGCTCTCCCCCTGCTTTTCAGGCCGAAGGATTAATGAATATCATCACCCGCGCCAGCCGCCCGCCGCGGCGACGGGCCCGCGGCCAAAAAAAAGGCCGCCAGCCCGTTGGGGTAGCGGCCTAAGTCAAACAGGGAGGCTTCACGTCTGGGAGACGAAGGGGTTCGGGATAACCCGAGTGACCCTGATCCAACGTCGCCGTCGGAACACCGCCAACATAGTGTGCGGTGCGGCATGGCGGATGGGTGAAAAGGCGGTGGCCGCCATGCGCTCTATGCATGGTTAGGTAATACAACCTCGCAGGACACATTGCTCAAGCGAGCGATCGCATTCCGCGATCGCTGGCCGGATCCAGGAGGTCAGCTGGCGGCCTGAAGCCGCGCCGGCATGGCCAGTTCAGCCACCAGGAAATCGCGGAAGACCGCCACGCGCTTGGAATGGCGCAGCTCCTCCGGATAGACGAAATAGGCCTCGATGCGCGGCGATTTCAGCTCCGGCAGCACCTGGACCAGCCCGTCCAGCTCCTCGCCCATGTAGTCGGGCAGGGCAGCGATGCCGAGGCCGCTGCGTACGGCGGCGAGGATGCCCGGCAGGCTGTTCATCTCCAGCACCGCGCGGCGGGCGGAGCCGGGCCGGCGCCCGGCCTCCTGCAGCCAGTTCACCGATTCGACGGGCGGGCGATAGTCGCCATAGACGATCATGCGGTGGGCATCGAGGTCCTCCGCCCGCATCGGCATGCCCGCCGCCTTCAGATAGTCCGGCGCGCCGCAGACCCGCCAGCCGAATGTGCCCAGGTTGCGCTGGATCAGGTCCGGCTGGCGCGGCGGATGCAGGCGGATGGCGACATCCGCTTCCCGCATCGCAAGATCGAGATCGGCATCATCCAGTACCACGGTCAGCGTAACGTCCGGATGCAGCGCCATGAAGCGACGCAACCGGGGCGCGAGCCAGACGCTGCCAAAGCCCGTGGTGGTGGTAACTTTCAGCCGGCCGGTTGGTCGCTCCCGGCTTTCGGTCAGCAGGGCTTCCGTCATCGCCAGCTTGGCGAAGACCTCCCGCACCGCGCGGTTCAGCGTCTCGCCCTGCTCGGTCAGGATCAGGCCGCGGGCATGGCGGTGGAAGAGCGGAACCTGCAGCGCCTCCTCCAGCGCCTGGATCTGGCGCGAGACGGCGGACTGGGAAAGGTTCAGGGTTTCGCCGGCATGGGTGAAGGACCCCGCCTCCGCCACCGCGTGGAAAACGCGCAGCTTGTCCCAATCCAACGGCATGCCTGCGCACGACTCCCTGTTCTCGTTGCATGACAGGCTGCCATGCGCCTCCGGCGTTTGAGTAGCATGTCAGTTGCTGACGGGGCGTTTTTTTTCCTGGATTTTGAAGGGCCAGGGGGCGGAACGCCGTCGCCGGCGGCGCCTCAGGCCGCCGCGACGTCCACCGCGGGCAGATGCGCCAGGAACTTCTCGGCCTCCAGCGCCGCCATGCAGCCGGTGCCAGCGGCCGTCACCGCCTGGCGATAGATCTTGTCCTGCACGTCGCCGGCCGCGAAGACGCCCGGGATGCTGGTCTGGGTCGTGCCGGGGGTGGTGCGGATATAGCCTTCGTCATCCATGCCCAGCTGGCCCTTGAACAGCGCCGTCGCCGGGTCATGGCCGATCGCCACGAACAGCCCATGCACCGGCAATTCGCGCGCCTCGCCGGTCTTCAGGTTGCGTAGCGCCAGGGCCCGCGCCACCGCGACACGGCCGGTCGTATCCGCCAGCACGGCATCGACCGCGGTGTCCCAGATGACGGAGACATTCGGCCGCTCGAACAGTCGCGCCTGCAGGATCTTCTCGGACCGCAGGCTGTCCCGCCGGTGGATCAGCGTGACGTGCCGCGCCAGGTTCGACAGGTACAGCGCCTCCTCCGTCGCGGAATTGCCGCCACCCACCACGGCCACGTCCTTGCCGCGATAGAAGAAGCCGTCGCAGGTGGCGCAGGCGGAGACGCCGAAGCCGGACAGCTCCTTCTCGCCGGGAATGTTCAGCCAGCGGGCCTGCGCGCCGGTGGCGATGACCAGCGATTCCGCCTCGTACACCGCGCCCGAATCGCCGGTGCAGAGGAAGGGCCGGCGGCCGAGATCGACCTTGGTGATCACGTCCTGGATCACCTGCGCCCCGACATGCACCGCCTGCGCCTGCATCTGGTCCATCAGCCAGGGGCCCTGGATCGGCTCGGCGAAGCCGGGGAAGTTCTCCACCTCGGTCGTGATGGTCAGCTGCCCGCCCGGCTGCAGCCCCGCCACCACCAGCGGCTTCAGCCCGGCCCGGGCGGCGTAGATGGCGGCGGTATAGCCGGCGGGGCCGGCGCCGAGGATCAGCAGGCGGGTCTGGATGGTCTGGGACACGATGATCGATCCGGCAGGGGAAAACGCGGCCCAGCATATCGGCCGCCCCGGCCCAATGCTCAACCCCGCCCCGCTCCGCCCCCAGCCTTGCGCCATGCTGGCACGGAATCGGTTTCCTGCGTCTTGTAGATCGCCCAGGTCGAAAGGATATTGCGTCGCGAACCCAGGCTGGGACATGACGGGCTGAATGACGGATACGACCGAGCCGGATATCGACGAGGTGGACCGCCACATCCTGGCGGAGCTGCAGGCCGATGGCCGGATGACCAATGTGGAGCTCGCCCGCCGCGTCGGCCTCTCGGCCCCGCCCTGCCTGCGCCGCGTCCGGCGGCTGGAGGAGCAGGGCGTGATCCGCGGCTACCACGCCGACCTCGACCCCCAGGTGCTGGGCTGGGAGATCACCTTCTTCGCCCTGGTGGGCCTGGAGACGCAGAAGCAATCCGTGCTCTCGGCCTTCGAGGCGATGGTCTGCGAATGGCCCGAGGTGCGCGAATGCCACATGATCCGCGGCGGCGGCGACTTCATGCTGCGCCTGGTGGCGCGCGACACGGCGCATGAGAATGCCCTGACCGCCAAGCTGACCGACGCGCCCAATGTGCTGCGGGTGCAGACCCTGCAGACCATCCGCACCACCAAGGACGCCTCCGGCGTGCCGGTGGAGGGCGCGCCGGCGTGACAGCGCGGCGCTGGCTGGCGGCGGCGCTGCTGCTGCTGAGCGCCGGTGCCTCCCACGGCGTCTCGGCCGAGGCCCCGAAACCGGCGCCCTGCCCCCAGGGCGCGCCCGCCCATCTCACCTGCCTGCGCGGCCAGGATGCGAACGGGGCCCATCTGCTGCTGGCGCGCCCCGCCAACTGGAATGGCGGGCTGGTGACCCATGTCTTCGGCGGGCCCCGCATGGCCCCGATCCGCCCCGAGACGACGGATGAGGATCTGCTGCGTTTCGCCGAATATGTCGCCGATGGCTGGGCCTGGGTCTCCACCAGCCGCCGCCGCCCCGGCTTCGGCATCCGCCAGGCGGGGGAGGATGCGCTGAGCGCCCGGCGCATCGCGGAGGCCAGCTTCGGCCGGCCGCGCATCGCGGTGATCCACGGCCAGTCCTGGGGCGGCGCCATTAGCGCCCGCGCGATCGAGACGCTGAACCACCCGGATGCCGAGGGCCGGCGCCCCTGGCAGGGCGCGCTGCTGACCTCCGCCGTGCTGGCCGGACCGACGCGCGCCTATGACATGCGGGTGGACCTGCGCGCCGCCTTCCAGGTGATCTGCGGCACCCATCCCGGGCCGCAGGAGCCGCAATACCCGGTCACCCTCGGCCTGCCGCGGGGCGAGCGGATGGCCTGGAACGAGATCATGGCGCGCTATACCGCCTGCACCGGCTCGGACCTGGCGCAGCAGTCGCGCAGCCCGGCGCAGCGGCGGGCGCTGGCGGATCTCGTCGCGGTCACCCGCATCCCGGCCTGGTCGATCCCGACGCATATGGCCTGGGCCACCAATGTCTTCGCCGATATCGCCTGGAACATGATGGACGGGCGCAGCGCCTTCGGGAATGCGCATGTCCGCTACCAGGGCACCAGCGACGACGCCGCCTTCAATGCCCGGGTGCCGCGCATCGCGCCCGACCCGGATGCGCAGGCCCGGCTGGCGGAGGATGGCGACCCGACCGGGGCCATCGCCATCCCGGTGCTGACCCTGCACGGGATCGAGGACGCCACCGTCTTCGTCGAGCACCAGGCCGCCTATCGTGCCACGCTGGAACGCGCCGGCACCGCGCATCTGCTGCAGCAGGTCTTCGTCGAGGAGGAGGCGCACAACAAGATGTCCGCGCCACTCTACCCCGCCGCCATGGCCGCGCTGCGCGGCTGGGTGGAGACCGGGCACAGGCCGACGGTGGAGGAGATCCGCCGCGGCTGCGAGGCCGCCCGCGCCCGCCACCCGGGGCCCTGCCGCATCCGGCCCGGCTACGTCCCCCAGCCCTGGGAGGCGCGGGTCAATCCGCGCTGAAGGCGGAACCGCGCGCCGCGGTCTGCGCTGGATCCTGCAGACAGGCAGGAAAGGGATGAAGGATGTTCAGGCTTTTGCGCAACGTGGCGATCATTCGCGGCCTCTGGGGCCTGTTCCGCCGCAGCCGGCGGCGCTGAGGGCCAGGCCAGGCCTCAGCCGCGCCGCACCACATAATCCGCCGCCTGCAGCGCGGCGATGATGGCATTGCCCTGGGCGCCGTCGCGCACCTCCACCATCAGATACAGCTCGGTGCTCTGCACCGTGGGCGCGCCGAAGAGCTGCTGGTGGTTCACCTCGATGACATTGCCGCCGAGGGAAGAGATGCGGCCTGCGATATCGGCGAGCACGCCCGGCCGGTCCGGAATGTCGAAATGCAGGCGCAGGATGCGGCCGTCGCGCAGCAGCTGGCGCAGCAGCACGTTGGATAGCGCCCGCGCATCGATATTGCCACCGCAGATCGGGATGCCGACGGTGCGGCCGGCGAAGCGTTCGGGATGGGCCAGCACGGCGGCGAGGCCGGCGGCGCCGGCGCCCTCCGCCACCAGCTTGGCGCCCTCGGCCAGCAGCGCGATGGCCTGTTCGACGCTGCGCTCGGGGGCGAGCAGCACCTCGATGCCGTGGCGTTGCAGCCAGGCGAAGGGGACTTCGCCGACGTCGCGCACCGCGATGCCCTCGGCGACGGTGGGGCCGCCGACCGAGACGGGCAGGCCAGCCAAGCGCTGGTACATGGCCGGGTAGCCTTCGACCTCGACGCCGACCACGGTGATGCCGGGCTTCAATTCCCGCGCCGCGGCGGCGCAGCCGGTCAGCAGCCCGCCGCCGCCGACCGGGACCACCAGCGTGTCGATCTCCGGAAAGTCTTCCAGCATTTCCAGTGCGGCGGTGCCCTGGCCGGCGATGACGGCGGCATCGTCATAGGGGTGCACGAAGGTCAGGCCCTGCTTCAAGGCCAGTTCATGGGCATGGGCCGCGGCCTCGGCCAGGGTCTCGCCATGCAGCACCACCTGCGCGCCCCAGCCTTCGGTGCGGGTCACCTTGGTGGCGGGGGTGAAGCGCGGCATGACAATGGTGGCGCGGATGCCGGCCAGCGAGGCGTGGCGGGCCACCGCCTGGGCGTGGTTGCCGGCGGACATGGCGATGACGCCGGCGGCGCGTTCGCGGGCGGTGAGCAGGGCGATGCGATTGGCCGCGCCGCGTTCCTTAAAGGCGCCGGTGGCCTGCAGATTGTCCAGCTTCAGGTGGATCCGCGCGCCAGTGGCGCGCGAGAGGGCGTCCGAGTGGATGGTGGGCGTGCGCAGCACCGCGCCCTGGATGCGGGCGGCGGCGGCGCGGACATCCGCCAGGCCGATCGAGGGCGCCTCGACCGGGGCCAGGCTCGTGACGGGGCTCATGGCCTTAGCTGAAGCGGACGCTGGCGATCTCATAGACCTTGGCGCCGCCCGGGGCCGGCACTTCGACGCTGTCGCCGACCTTCTTGCCGATGAGGGCCTTGGCCAGCGGGGAGGAGTTGGAAATCGAGCCGTTTTTCATATCGGCCTCGTACTGGCCGACGATGCGGTAGGTCCTCTCCTGCTCGGTCTCCTCATCCACCACGGTGACATGGGCGCCGAACAGCACCTTGTCGCCCGAAAGCTTGCTGGAATCGATGACTTCGACGGAGGGGATGACGGATTCGAGTTCCGCGATGCGGCCCTCGATGAAGGACTGGCGTTCCCGGGCGGCGTGGTATTCGGCGTTCTCGGACAGGTCGCCATGGGCGCGCGCCTCCGCGATGGCGCGGATCACGGCGGGGCGTTCCTCGACCTTGAGCTCACGGAGCTCCTCTGTCAGTCGGGCCAGGCCTTCCGCGGTCATGGGGAACTTCTGCACGTCGCGTCCTTCCTCCGGGCACTTCGCGCCCGGCCCTGCCTTTGGCCCAGTGTCCCGGATGGGGCTGGGCCTATGCAAGCAGATCGCGGGGCGCGCTGAAACAGGCGAGGCGGGGAAGGGGTGCTGCCCCTTCCCCGCCCGCTCAGAATGAGCCCTTAAAATAGGCCTGCAGCGGCGTTACATCAAGGGTTCCGCCCTTCAAGGCCGCGATGGCGTGAACCGCGGCGCGGGCGCCTGCCAGCGTCGTGTAGTGCGGAACGCCGTGCGTCAGCGCGCTGCGGCGGATGTCGAAGCTGTCGGAGACCGATTGCCCGCCGCTGGCGGTGTTGATCACCAGCTGGATGGCGTCCGACTTGATCGCATCCACGCAATGCGGCCGGCCTTCTGCAACCTTGTTGACCACAGCGCAATCCAGCCCGACCTCGCGCAGCCGGGCCGCGGTGCCGCGGGTGGCGAGGATCTTGAAGCCCATCTCGATCAGCCGGCGGGCGAGGGTGACGGCGCCGGCCTTGTCGCTGTCCTTCACCGAGAGAAAGGCCGTGCCGGATTCCGGCAGCTTCACGCCCGCGCCCATCTGCGACTTGAGGAAGGCCTTCTCGAAGGACAGGTCGAGGCCCATCACCTCCCCGGTGGATTTCATCTCCGGGCCCAGGATGACGTCCACATTGGGGAAGCGGTTGAAGGGGAAGACCGCTTCCTTCACCGCGACGTGGCGGGACACCGCCGTATCGTCCAGCCCGAATTCGCGCAGATGCGCGCCGGCCATGACCCGGGCGCCGATCTTGGCGACCGCAATGCCGGTGGCCTTGGCGACGAAGGGCACGGTGCGGCTGGCGCGGGGGTTCACCTCGAGGACGAAGATCTCGCCGTCCTTGACCGCGTATTGCACGTTCATCAGGCCCTTCACCTTCAGGGCCTTGGCCATGGCTTCGGTTTCCGCCTTCAGCTCCGTGATGATGGCGGGCGGCAGGGAATAGGGGGGCAGGGAGCAGGCGCTGTCGCCGGAATGGATGCCGGCTTCCTCGATATGCTCCATGACGCCGGCGACATAGACGTCGCCGGTCTCGTCGGCGATGCAGTCGACATCGACCTCGATGGCATCCGCCAGGTACTGGTCGATCAGGATCGGATTCTCGCCCGAGACCTTCACGGCTTCCGCGCCGAAGCGGCGGAGCTGTTCCTTGCTATGGGCTATCTCCATGGCGCGGCCGCCCAGCACATAGGAGGGGCGCACGACGACCGGGTAGCCGATCCGCTCGGCTTCCACGAGCGCCTCGTCCAGGTCGCGCGCGATGCCGTTCTGCGGCTGCTTCAGGCCCAGCGACTTCAGCAGCAGCTGGAAGCGCTCGCGATCCTCGGCAATGTCGATGGCTTCCGCGCTGGTGCCGAGGATGGGGATGCCCGCCTTGTGCAGCGCCTGCGACAGCTTCAGCGGCGTCTGGCCGCCATACTGCACGATGCAGCCCAGTAGCTCGCCGGATTCCTGTTCCTTGCGGCAGATCGCCAGCACGTCCTCGGCCGTCAGCGGTTCGAAATACAGGCGGTCGGAGGTGTCGTAGTCGGTGGAGACGGTCTCCGGGTTGCAGTTGACCATGATGGTCTCGTAGCCCGCATCGCGCAGCGCGTAGCAGGCATGGACGCAGCAATAGTCGAATTCGATGCCCTGGCCGATCCGGTTCGGACCGCCGCCGAGGATGATGATCTTCTTCCGGTCCGTCGGGCGGGATTCGCAGGTGGGGGCGCCAAAGCCGCCCTCATAGGTCGAGTACATATAGGGCGTGTCGGAGGCGAATTCGGCGGCGCAGGTGTCGATGCGCTTGAAGACGGCATGCACGCCCAGCGCATCGCGCGCGGCAAAAACCTGCGCTTCGGTCTTGCCCGTCAGCTTGGCGAGCCGCGTGTCCGCGAAGCCGAGCGCCTTCAGCGCGCGAAAGCCGTCCGCGGTCTTGGGCAGGCCCTCGGCCTTCACCTTCGTCTCGGCGTCCACGATCTTGGCGATCTCGCGGATGAACCAGGGGTCGAAGCGGCAGGCCTCGTGGATGTCCTCGACGGACATGCCGGCGCGCAGCGCCTGCGCCACGACCAGCGCCCGGTCCGGCTTCGGCGTGGCGAGCGAGGTGCGGATGGCGGCGTGGCTGCCATCGCCCGGCACCTCGATCTCATCAAGCCCCGTGAAACCCGTCTCCAGCCCGCGCAGGCCCTTCTGCAAAGCCTCAGCAAAGGAACGCCCGATCGCCATGGTCTCGCCGACCGACTTCATGCTGGTCGTCAGCGTCGCCGGCGTGCCCGGGAATTTTTCGAAGGTGAAGCGCGGGATCTTCACCACGACATAGTCGATCGTCGGCTCAAAGCTCGCCGGCGTCACCATGGTGATGTCGTTCTTGAGCTCGTCCAGCGTGTAGCCCACGGCCAGCTTCGCGGCGATCTTGGCGATGGGGAAGCCGGTGGCCTTCGACGCCAGCGCGGAAGACCGCGAGACGCGCGGATTCATCTCGATGACCACCATGCGGCCATCGACGGGGTTGATGCCGAACTGCACGTTGGAGCCACCGGTATCGACGCCGATCTCCCGCAAACACGCGATGCTGGCATCGCGCATCCGCTGGTATTCCTTGTCGGTCAGCGTCAGCGCCGGGGCGATGGTGACGCTGTCGCCGGTATGCACGCCCATCGGGTCCAGGTTCTCGATGGAGCAGATGATGATGCAGTTGTCCGCGCTGTCGCGGACCACCTCCATCTCGAACTCCTTCCAGCCCAGTACGCTTTCCTCGACGAGGACTTCGGTCGTCATCGAGGCCGAAAGGCCGGCGGCCACGATCTGCTCGAATTCCTCGCGGTTATAGGCGATGCCGCCGCCGGTGCCGCCAAGGGTGAAGCTCGGGCGGATGACGCAGGGCAGGCCCACCAGATCCAGCCCTGCGCGCGCTTCCTCCATGGAATGGGCGATGGCGGAGCGCGGGCTCTCGATGCCGATCTTGCTCATGGCATCGCGGAACTTCAGGCGATCCTCGGCCTTGTCGATCACCTCCGCCTTGGCGCCGATCAGCTCGCAGCCGTATTTTTTCAGCACACCCGCGGCATCCAGCTTCAGCGCGGTGTTCAGCGCGGTCTGGCCGCCCATGGTGGGCAGCAGCGCATCCGGCCGCTCCTTGGCGATGATTTTTTCCACCATCTCGACCGTGATCGGCTCGATGTAGGTGGCATCCGCCAGGCCCGGATCGGTCATGATCGTGGCGGGGTTGGAGTTCACCAGGATCACCCGGAAACCTTCGGAGCGCAGCGCCTTGCAGGCCTGGGCGCCGGAATAGTCGAATTCGCAGGCCTGGCCGATGACGATCGGGCCGGCGCCGATGATGAGGATGGACTTGATATCGGTGCGCTTCGGCATGGTCAGGCTCCGGTCGAAGGGGTTTGCTTCCGCGCGCTCAGCAGCAGCAGCGGCAGGATCAGCAGATGGGGGATGCCCCAGAAATACAGGGCGGTGGGCGCTTCCTCCGCCAACATCAGCGTCGTCGCGCCATGCACGAGGACGGAAAGCAGGAAGGCCGCGACCGCCGCGCGCATCGGCGACATCAGCCGGCGCAGCGAGGAGGCGACGGTGAAGAGCACCAGGCCCGAATAGGCCAGCGCAAACAGCGCGACGGCGAAGGGGATCATGCGGCGCGGCTTTCCGTCGCCAGCTTCACCGCCAGCAGCGCCAGCGCACCGCCCAGCACCCAGCGCTGCACCGCCATCCAGGTGGGATTCGCGCCCAGGAAACGCGCGGCGCCGGCCGCGCCCCAGACCAGCACCGCATCCCAGGCGGTGCAGATGGCGATCTGCACGAAGCCGAGGATGGCGGCCTGGGCAAACAGATTTCCCCGAGCTGGATCCAGGAAGGGCGGCAGCACCGCCATGTAGAACAGCGCCACCTTCGGGTTCAGCGCGGCGGTGGCAAACCCCACCCAGAACAGCCGCGCCCGCGGCTCCCGCGGCATCGGCCGCGCCGCGAAGATCGGCTGCCCACCGGGTCGCACGCTCTGCCAGGCGAGGTAGAGCAGGTAGATGGCACCACCGATTCGCAGAATGTCCCAGGCATAGGGAATAGCGAGCAGCGCGGCGGTGATGCCGGCTGCGGCGCAGACCATGATGGTGAAGGAGCCGAACTGGCAGCCGACCAGCGAGACCATGCCCGCGCCTGTGCCCTGCGCGAGCGAACGCGAGATCAGGTACAGCATGTTCGGCCCGGGCGTGACCGCAAGGCCAAGCGAGAGGGCCGCGAAGATCAGCAGCGTGTCGAGGGAAGGCATGTCAGCGCCGCCCGTCGAGGGCCAGCCGCAGCGCCAGCCCGGCGAGGACCGTCGCCATCAGCCAGCGCTGCACCCGCTGCCAGACCGGCCGCGTGCCGAGAAAGGCCGCGACGGACCCCGCCGCCAGCACGATCATCGCATTCACGCTGATGCTGACCGCGATCTGCGTGGCGCCCAGCAGCACGGATTGCGCGAAGACATGCCCCGCAGCAGGGTCGATGAATTGCGGCAGCAGCGACAGGTAGAGCACCGCGATCTTCGGATTCAACAGATTGGTCAGGAAGCCCATGGCGAACAGCCGCGCCGGGCTGTCCGGCGCCAGGGCCTGCGGCGCGAAGGGCGTGCCCGGCGCGCGCACCGCCTGCCAGGCGAGGAACAGCAGATAGGCCGCGCCCCCCAGCCGCAGCGCGTCATAGGCAAAGGGCACCGCCATCACGATGGCGGTGATGCCGAGCGCCGCGCAGAGCAGATAGAAGACGAAGCCCAGCGCCACCCCGGCCAGCGAGACGAAGCCCGCCACGCGGCCCTGCAGGATGCTGCGGCTGATCAGGTAGATCATGTTCGGGCCCGGCGTCAGCACCATGCCGAGCGCGATTGCCGCGAAGGCCAGCAGGGTGGCGGGCGCGACCATGGCTCAGCCCTTCGCCGTCTCGATCATGCCGACAAAGCGCTTGAACAGGTGGTGGCTGTCGGTCGGGCCCGGGCTCGCCTCCGGATGGTATTGCACCGAGAAGGCCGGCTTCGTGCTGCTGGCGATGCCCTCGTTCGATCCGTCGAACAGGCTGCGATGCGTCACCGTCACGCCCTCGGGCAGGCTGGCATCGTCCACCGCAAAACCGTGGTTCTGCGAGGTGATCTCCACCTTGCCCGTGGCGAGTTCCTTGACCGGCTGGTTCGCGCCGCGATGGCCCCGATCCAGCTTGTAGGTTTTTGCGCCAAGGGCCAGCGCCAGCAACTGGTGGCCGAGGCAGATGCCGAAGACGGGCAGGCCGGTCTCCAGCACGCCGCGGATTGCCGGCACGGCGTAGGCGCCCGTCGCCGCGGGGTCGCCCGGACCATTGGAGAGAAAAACGCCGTCCGGCTTGTGCGACAGAATATCCTCGGCGGTGGCCGTCGCCGGCACCACCGTCACGGCGCAGCCGGCGGCGGCCAGGCAGCGCAGGATATTGCGCTTGGCGCCGTAGTCCACGGCCACGACTTTCACCTTCGGCGCCGTCTGGCTGCCAAAACCCTGGCCCCAGGCCCATTCGGTCTCGTCCCAGCTATAGGACTGGCGGGTCGAGACCTCCTTGGCCAGGTCCATCCCCTCCAGCCCCGGCCAGGCCTTGGCCTGGGCGACGAGCGCCGGGATGTCGAAGCGGCCATCGGCCGGGTGGGCCAGCACACCATTCGGCGCGCCGCCGTCGCGGATGCGGATGGTGAGCGCGCGGGTATCGATGCCGGCGATGCCCGGCACGCCATGCGACTTCAGCCAGTCATCCAGGTGCCGCGTGGCGCGGTAGTTCGCGGGCTCCGTCAGGTCCTGCTTCACGATCAGGCCCCGCGCGGCCGGCGTCACCGCCTCGATATCCTCGGGGTTGGCGCCGACATTGCCGATATGCGGGAAGGTGAAGCAGATGGTCTGCCCGGCATAGGAGGGGTCGGTCAGCACCTCCTGGTAGCCGGTCATGGAGGTGTTGAAGCAGATCTCCGCCACCGTCGTGGCCTGGGCGCCGAAGCCGCGGCCCCAGAAGACGCTGCCATCGGCCAGCACCAGGGCGGCAGTCGCGCCGGCAGGAGGGGTATCGGTCTGGCTCACGGGGCGGTTCTCCGGATGCGGGGCGGGGCGGGGGGTGCTATCCGCTTGCGGCAGGTCAGTCAGGGCGAGGCCGGTGGCGGCCAGGATGGCGGACCAGTGCTTCGTGGGGATGGCGCGCGCCTGGCGCCACTTCCGCACGGCCTCGGTGCCGATGCCGAGGCGCTGGGCCGCGGCCTCCGGCCCACCCATCAGGGCGATGATCTCTTCGACAGTTCGCATGGCCGGATAATGTGGGAAATTTCCTCCCAGGGGAAGGGCGATCGTCCCACGGGAAGATTTTTCCCAAGGGCCACGCCATGCTACACCCTGGTCACAAGGAGAATCCCGATGGCCGACGACCTGCGCACCCGTTTCACCGCCGAGCTGAAGACCGCGATGCTGGCCAAGGACGCCGCGCGCACCTCCGGCTTGCGGATGATCACCGCCAAGCTGAAGGACGCCGATATCGCCGCCCGCCCCTCCGGCGTGGACAAGATCCCGGACGACCAGATCATCGCCATGCTGCGCGGCATGGCAAAATCCCGCGCCGAGGCCGCCGCGCTCTACCGCCAGGGCAACCGCCCGGAGCTGGCGGAGAAGGAGGAGGCGGAGATCGCCATCATCGAGAGCTTCCTGCCGCAGCAGATGGATGAGGCCGCGATGCAGCAGGCGGTGCGCGATGCGGTGGCCGAGACAGGCGCGCAGAACGTCAAGGACATGGGCAAGGTAATGGCCGCGCTGCGCGCGAAGCACGCCGCCAGCCTCGACATGGCCAAGGCCGGCCCGCTGGTGAAGGCGGCCCTCGGCGGTTAGGCCGGCTCAGGGCGCGGCGACCGGCACCACCACCACCTCCGCACCCGGGATCAGCGCCTCCAGCTCCCGCGCCATTTCCTGTGCCACCGCCGCCACCTCGCCGAAGGGGCGCCCGGGGGCGAAGCCGAGCGCGATCTCGATATGGGCGCGGCCGCCGGATTGCCGGGACCGCACCCGCTCCAGCGTCTCATAGCGGTGGAAGTGGCTGCCGAGGCTGCGGTTGATCGCCTGCTGCAGCCGTTCCTCCAGCGCGCGGTCCAGCAGGTCCGGCAGCGCCTGGCGCAGCATGGCGGCGCCGATGAGGGCCATCACCGCCACCACCGTCAGCCCGCCGGCGAGATTGGCAATCCAGGCCGCCCGCGTACCCGGCCAGGCCGCGCCGACCGCGACCGCCGCCAGCACCAGCGCGGAGATGGCGAGCTTGCCCAGCCGCGCCTGCACCTGGCCGGTCATCAGCAGCGAGGTGCCGTCCCGCGCCGCGCGCCACAGGCCGAGCAAGGCAAGGCCGTTCACCACCACGTTCAGCGCCGTTAGCACGGTTGCCGCCAGCAGCCAGGGCCCGCTGGCGGCGGGCGAGGGTCCGGTCAGGTAGGCGCCCAGGGTGCGCGTCACCACCCAGGCCGCGCCCAGCAGCATCAGCAGGCCCATCAGGAGGTTGGCGAAGCGCTCCAGCTTGCCGCTGCCATAGTCATAGGCTTGCAGATGCCCGCGATGCACCCGGCGCATCATCGCCAGGATCCCCCAGCCGAGGGTGAGCTGGATGCTGGCGCGCAGCGTCTCGGCCAGCATCGGAAGGGAGGCGGCGCCAAGGGACGCCACGGAATAGGCGAGCAGCATGACCGTATCGGCCGCCAGGCTCAGTCCGAGCGACCATTCGCGCCGGCGCGAGTCCGCGCTGATCATTTCATCTTCTGATTATATGCAATATTCAATCACAGGCTGAGGATCGCGGATCGCCGGCCGCAAGGCAACAGCTCATTCCAGGCCGCAGCCACCATAGCCCGACGCCTCGGGCGGATCGGCGCCTAGACCTCGTCCCGCCCCGGCAGGATCAGCCCCTCCGCCCCCACCAGCCGGGCGCCGCGCAGATCGGCCTGGCGCAGATCGGCCATGGTCATGGTCGCATCCGTCAGATCGGCCTGGACCAGCCCGGCCTCCCGCAGATCGGCCTGGGTCAGGTCGGCATCCGCCATGCGGGCTGCGGAGAGATTGGCGCCGACCAGCTTCGCCCGCACCATCCGCGCATTGCTGAAATTGGTCGGCCAGCTCTGGCCGCTTTTCAGCAGCATCGGCCCGGCCTCCACCCGGCTGCAATCGGCCTCGTTCAGCGAGGCCCGCACCAGGCTGGCGCCGCGCAGCACGGCGCCCGAAAGCTTGGCGCCGCGCAGATCCGCCATGAAAAGATCCGCCATGGCCAGCACCGTGCCGGTCAGGTCGCAGCCGCGCATCACCGCATGCTTCAGCACCGCCGCCGCCAGGTTCACGCCGGCCAGGTTCAGGCCGGAAAGGTCGCAGGCCGAGAGGTCCGCGCGCTCCCCCTCCCGCCCATTGCTGCGGATCCAGTCCTGGTGAAGGCGCAGCGCGGCGCCCACCGCGCCGTCCAGGTTCTCCAGCTTGCGCGTCATCTCCGCGCCCTCCAGCTTCGCGCTGCTGAGGTCCACCTCGTCCAGCAGCGCGCCCAGCAGATTGGCGCCGCTGAGATTGGTGGCGCGCAGCACCGCGCGGGTCAGGATCGCGCCTTCCAGCACCGCGCCGGTCAGGTTCGCCTCGGACAGGTCGGCACCTTCCAGGTTGCAGCCGCTGAGATCGGTGCAGCTGAGGTCGGCGCGGATGAAGACCGCCTCGCGCAGGTTGGAATCGCGCAGGTCGGTCTGCACGATGAAGGCGTTGGAGAGTTTCGCGCGGGTCAGGTTGGCGTTCGCGGCGCTGGCCTCGGCCAGGTCGCCATGGCCCTCCGTCGTCCCGGCCGGCACCAGCTCCCCGTTCCTGGCGCGGACCAGGTGGCCGTCGCGCAGGTCGGCGCCGGTCAGGTTGGCGCGAATCATCGACGCGCCGCGCAGGGATGCGCCGCGCAGATCCACCTGCTGCAGCTGCGCCCGGCTCAGATCGGCGCGGCGGAGATTGGCGCCGAAGAGGCAGGCATCGCGCAGATCGGCCTCCGCCAGGTCGGCGCCTTCCAGCCGCGCGCCCGTCAGGTCCGCGCCGGCCAGCTGCGCGCCGCGCAGGCTGGCATGGCCGAGGTCGGTGAACTTGAAGGAGGCGCGGCGCCCATCCTTGGCGCCCTTCAGGTGGAGCTGGTGCGCCGCCAGCATCTCCGCCAGCTCGGCCGCGGGCATCGGCTTGTAGTCGATGGCCAGGGCATCGCGCCAGCTCGTCCCTTGGCTGTCGGGGCGGCGGGCGGCCAGGGAAGGATTGGGGGAACGCGTCACCGCCCCCATGCTGGGCGGCAAAGCCTGAAGATTTCGCTACGCCAGCCTGTTCCCCTGACCCCTGCCCGGGATGCTAAGGAGCGCGCTCAATGGCCCTTCCTCCCAATTTCCTCGAGGAGCTGCGCGCAAGGACCCCGCTGGCACCGCTGATCCAGCGGAAGACGCGGCTGACCAAGTCCGGCCGGAACTGGAAGGGGTGCTGCCCCTTCCATGGGGAAAAGACGCCCTCCTTCTACGTCTATGACGACCATTTCCACTGCTTCGGCTGCGGCGCGCATGGCGATGCCATCAGCTTCGTCATGCGGGCGGAGGGGCAGGGCTTCCCGGAGGCGGTGGAGCGCCTGGCCGCCGAGGCCGGGATGCGGATTCCCCAGGCCACGCCGGAGGCCGCGGCGCGCGAACGCCGGGCGCGCGACCTGTATGGCGTGCTGGAGGCCGCGGAGGCCGCCTTCCGGCGCCGCCTGCGCCTGCCGGAGGGCGAGGCGGCGCTGGCCTATCTGAAGCGCCGGGGACTGACGGAGGAGACCATCGCCGCCTTCGGCCTCGGCTGGTCCGGCAGCGGCCGCGGCGTGCTGGCGGCCGAGCTGAAGGCGGAGGGCATCACCCCGGCCCAGCTCGCCGAGGCCGGGCTGATGCGCGAACGCGAGGATGGCGAGGGGTATTCGGACCTCTACTTCAACCGCGTGATCTTCCCGATCCGCGACCGGCGCGGCCGCGTGATCTCCTTCGGCGGGCGGATCCTGGGGGATGGCCAGCCGAAATACGTGAACGGGCCGGAGACGAGCCTGTTTTCCAAGCGCCGCAACCTCTATGGCCTGGACCTGGCGCGGGAAGGCGCCTTCCGCGGCGCCCCGGTGGTGGTGGTGGAAGGCTACATGGATGTCATCGCCCTGCACCAGGCGGGCTTCGCCGGCGCCGTGGCACCGCTCGGCACCGCGCTGACGCCGGAGCAGATGGAGGAGCTCTGGCGGCTGACGCCGGAACCGGTGCTCTGCTTCGATGGCGATGCCGCCGGTGGCCGCGCCGCGGCCCGGGCGGCGGAGGCGGCGCTGCCCCTGCTGACCACGGAGCGCAGCCTGAAGCTGGCCACCCTGCCGCAGGGGGAGGATCCGGATACGCTAGTGGCGCGCCGCGGCCCCGCCGGCTTCACCGCCGTGCTGGACGGCGCCCGGCAACTGTCCGAGGCGCTGTATGCGCTGCTGACCGAAGGCCGCCCCGCCGCCACGCCGGAACAGCGCGCCGGGCTGCGCAACCGGCTGGCGGAGGCCGCGAATGCCATCCCGGACAAGTCGCTGGCGGCGGAGTATCGCCGCGCCCTGCTGGACCGCTTCTTTGCCAGCACCCGCGCCGCCCCCGGCGGGCGCGGCGGGCCGCCCGGCCGCAAGCCGCAGGCGCCGCCGCGCAACCGCCCCGCCATCACGGCGGCGCGCACCCGCGGCGCCCAGGCGGCGGCGCTGCTGGCCATCACGCTCCGCCATCCCTGGCTGCTGGCGGAGGTGGAGGAATGCTTCGCCGCGATCGATCCGGATGACGCCCGCCTGGCCGAATGCCACGCGGCGATGCTGGCCTGGCTGGAAGGCGGCCACGAACTTGACTCAACCCGCCTGATGGACCAACTCGCCGGCAGAGGCTTGGCGGAGCTGGCAACCGGGCTGCTGCGGGATCCGGGCCTGCCGGAGGCCGCCGGTGCGGAGGCTCAGCCGAAGGATGTGCTGGATGGCTGGTGGCACTTCTATGGCCTGCTGCGGGGCGAGGCGGCGCTGTTGGAGGATCTGGCCATCGCGCAACGGGATTGGGTGACGGCGACCGATCCGGTGGCGCAGGCCCGGGTGCAGCAGCGGCTGATCCGGCTGAAGCAGGCGCTGGCGGCGCAACGCCGCGGCGAGGCGGAGGAGGCGGCCCTGCCGGCCGGCTCGCTTGGTTGAGCGGTTGGGCGGATGACCCGGTGGGCCGGTGAGATGGCGCGGTGGCGCCGAAGTGGCGAATTCGCGCGGGCAGGGCGGGGGCAAGAGCCCACCCTGCCAGGGCGCCTTTGACGGAGCGGGAAAAGGCATGGCGAGCAAGGCCGCGAATGGCGCCGACACGGCAGAAGGACGCGACGAGGCGGTGGAAGGCGTGCTGCTGGACACCCTGACCGCCGCGGTCAAGAAGCTGATCGCCCGTGGCAAGGAACGCGGCTACGTCACCTATGACGACCTGAATGCCGCACTGCCCTCCGAACAGGTCTCCTCCGAGCTGATCGAGGATACGATGGCGACGCTCAATGAGCTCGGCATCAATGTCGTCGAATCCGAGGAAAGCGAGGATGGCGAGGGCGCCGCGGAAAAGCCCGCCGCCAAGGCCGATGAGGAGGAGAAGGACGACGAGGAAGGCGGCGGCAATGTCGACGAGGCCAATCTCGGCCGCACCGACGACCCGGTCCGCATGTATCTCCGCGAGATGGGCAGCGTGGAGCTGCTGTCCCGCGAGGGCGAGATCGCCATCGCCAAGCGCATCGAGGCCGGCCGCGACATGATGATCGGCGGGCTCTGCGAAAGCCCGCTGACCTTCAAGGCCATCGTCGCCTGGCACGACGCGGTCAAGGAAGGCCGCATGCTGCTGCGCGACGTGATCGACCTGGAGGCGACCGCCGGCGCCAACACCCCCGAGGGCACGCCGCCGCCCGAGGAGGAATACGAGGAAGGCGACGAGGCCGCGGAAGGCGTCGGCCTGTCCCTCTCGGCGCTCGAGGAAAAGCTGAAGCCTGAGGCGCTGGCCGCCTTCGAGCAGATCGAGAGCCTGTTCGGCAAGCTGCAGAAACTCGCCTCCAAGCGGATGGATGCCTACACCTCGGGCGGGGAGACGTCCCAGCGCTCCGAGAAGACCTATGAGAAGCAGCGCCAGGAGCTGGTGGCGCTGGTGGAGAAGGTGCATCTCCACAACAACCGCATCGAGGAGCTGGTCGACCAGCTCAAGGGCCTGAACCGCCGCCAGACGACTCTCGAAGGCCAGGTGCTGAGGCTGGCCGAGGCCCAGAAGGTCAAGCGCGAGGAATTCCTGGAACAGTGGCGCGGCAGCGAGCTGGACCCGGCCTGGTTCGAACGCATCAGCAAGCTGCAGACGCGCGGCTGGAAGACCTTCGTCGCGCGTTCGAAGGACGAGGCGGAGGCGATCCGCGCGGAGATCGCCCGCGTTGCCGCCGATACCGGCCTGCCGGTGCCGGATTTCCGCCGGGTCTACCAGACCGTCTCGCGCGGCGAGCGCGACATGACGCAGGCGAAGAAGGAGATGATCGAGGCGAACCTGCGCCTCGTGATCTCCATCGCCAAGAAATACACCAATCGCGGCCTGCAATTCCTGGACCTGATCCAGGAGGGCAACATCGGCCTGATGAAGGCGGTCGATAAGTTCGAATACCGCCGCGGCTACAAGTTCTCGACCTATGCGACGTGGTGGATCCGGCAGGCCATCACGCGCTCCATCGCGGACCAGGCGCGGACCATCCGCATCCCCGTGCATATGATCGAGACGATCAACAAGCTGGTCCGCACCTCCCGCCAGATGCTGCACGAGATCGGGCGCGAACCGACGCCGGAGGAATTGGCGGAAAAACTCGGCATGCCGCTGGAGAAGGTCCGCAAGGTCCTGAAGATCGCCAAGGAGCCGATCAGCCTCGAGACGCCGATCGGCGACGAGGAGGACAGCCACCTCGGCGATTTCATCGAGGACAAGAACGCCATCATCCCGCTGGATGCGGCGATCCAGTCCAACCTGCGCGAGGCCACGACCCGGGTGCTGTCCAGCCTGACGCCGCGCGAGGAACGCGTGCTGCGTATGCGCTTCGGCATCGGCATGAACACCGACCATACGCTGGAGGAAGTGGGCCAGCAGTTCAACGTGACGCGCGAGCGCATCCGCCAGATCGAGGCGAAGGCGCTGCGCAAGCTGAAGCACCCCAGCCGCAGCCGCAAGCTGCGCAGCTTCCTGGACAACTGAGCCATGGCGACGGCGGCGCGCACCGGCCTCCGCGAACCGGTGCAGCGGATCGAGGTGGATGTCACCTTCCTGCGCATGGATGCGCCGCCCGCCACCACGAAACCGGATTTCCCGCCCGGCGCCGGCGTGGCGCGGCTGGCCGCCTGTTCCGTGCCCTTCTATCGCTACCTCTATGACACGGTCGGCCGCGACTATGTCTGGTGGCTGCGCCGCACCGTGCCGGATGCGGAGATCGCGGCGCTGCTGGCGCGGCCCGAGATCAGCATGCATGTGCTGTATCAGGGCGGCGAGCCGGCGGGCTTCTACGAGCTGGAGCGCCGCAGCGCCGACCAGGGCATGAACCTCGCCTATTTCGGGCTGATGCCGCATGCCATCGGCCGCGGCGCCGGCCGCGCCCTGCTGCGACATGCGATCGACACCGCCTGGGCGGAGCGGCCGCGGCTGCTGACGGTGAATACCTGCACCGCCGACCATCCGCGCGCCCTGCCCAACTACCTGGAGGCGGGTTTTCGGATCACGCGGGTGGTGCGGGAGCTGTGGCCGGTGCCGCTGCGCCTCGGCCTGCCGATTCCGGACCGGCTGAAGGCCGGCTGAGTCGTCGCGCAACGGCCATGCCAGCCAGCATGGCGAGGGTGAAGAGGATAGCGGGCCAGCCGCCGGTGCCGAGGGCGGTCAGCGCCGGGCCGGGGCAGAAGCCGGCCAGGCCCCAGCCGATGCCGAAGATCGCGGGCCCCAGGACCACACGGCGATCAATGGCGGTGGCGGTCGGCAGGTGGAAGCGCTCCGCCAGAAGCGGCCTCGGCCGGCGCAGCACCAAGCGGTAGCCGAGGAAGGTGACGGCGACGGCACCCGCCAGCACGAAGGCCAGGCTGGGGTCCCAGCCGCCGCTGGGGATCGCGGCGATGTCCAGGAAGTTCAGCACCTTGGCCGGGTTCGACATGCCGGCGATGACCAGGCCCAGGCCGAAGACCAGCCCGATGGCGAAGTGCAGCAGGATGGTCATGCGTGGCGCATCAGGAAGACGGTGGCGATGGCGGTGGCCATGAAGACCAGCACCGCCACCAGCGACCGCGGCGAAAGGCGCGCCAGGCCGCAGACGCCATGGCCGGAGGTGCAGCCATGGCCCCAGACCGCGCCGAACCCCACCAGCAGCCCGGCGACCACCAGCAGCGCCGGCCCGGCCGCGATCTGCGGCGCCGGCACCGTGCCGGTGGCCAGCCCGAGCGCGAAGGGCGCCACGACCAGCCCCAGGACGAAGGCCAGCCGCGCGGCGAGGCCGGGCCGCTCGAAGGGCGGCAGCAGCCGCGCCACGATGCCGCTGATCCCGGCGATGCGCCCGGAGACCGCCATCAGAAGCACCGCCGAAAGCCCGATCAGCGCGCCGCCGGCCAGTGAGGCCCAGGGGGTGAAGATGGTCGCCATCAGCGCCGCGCGCAGGTCTGGATGCCCAGCAGCCGATAGGCCGGGCAGAAGCGGAAGGCGGCGGTGGCGATCAGCACCAGGCCGACCGCGGCAATGGCGTAGCGCCAGGCGCCGAGGCCAGCGAAGCTGCCCGCCGCCAGGAAGGGCGAAAGCAGCAGGACCAGGCCAAGGATGAGGCGGATGGCGCGATCGACCGAACCGACGTTGTGCATGGGACTGCTCCCTGGGGTAGAGGGTGCTTTGATTAATACCTTCGAATGTGCGAATATGTCAATATGAAAGCGGAAACCGACCCGGCGGCCCTGGCCGCCCTGGAGGCCAAGGCCGAGGAGGCGGCGCGGATGCTGGCGGCGCTGGCCCATGCCAAGCGGCTGATGGCGATGTGCCACCTGCTGGAGGGGGAGAAGCCGGTCGGCCAGCTCGCCGCGCTGGTCGGCCTGTCCCCCACCGCCCTGTCGCAGCACCTGGCGCGGATGCGCGACCTGCGCCTGGTGGAGACGCGGCGGGATGGCCAAGCCATTCACTACCGCCTGGCCAGCCCCGAAGTCGCCGCGGTGCTGGAGACGTTGTACCGGCTGTACTGCGCGCCCGCGGATCCCGAGGCCCCGGCGCCCGTTGCAGCGGGCGGAGGGTGATCGCATGACGGAAGCGAAGAAGGTGGCGCTGGTGACCGGCGCCGCGCGCGGCATCGGCCGGGCCGTGGCGGCGCGCCTGGCGCGGGATGGCTGGCGTGTGGTGGCGGCGGACCGGGAGCCGCCGGCGGAGCCCCTGGACGGCGTGCGCTTCACCCAGGCCGATGTGGCGGAGGAAGCCGCCGTCGCCGCGCTGGTGCAGGAGATCCGGGCGCAAGAGGGCCGGCTGGACGGGCTGGTCTCCAATGCCGGCTTCATGATCCGCAAGCCGATTTCCAGGCTGACCCTGGCCGAATGGAATGCGGTACTCGCCACCAACCTGACCGCGACCTTCCTGCTGCTGCGCGCGGCGGAGGACCTTCTGCGCGCGGGGCGCGGCGCGGTGGTGACCATGGCCTCCACCCGCGCGCATCAGTCGGAGCCCGAGACCGAAAGCTACGCGGCCTCCAAGGGCGGGCTGCTGGCGCTGACCCATGCGCTGGCCATCAGCCTGGGGCCTGATGTGCGGGTGAACTGCGTCAGCCCCGGCTGGATCGACACAGGCAGCGAGGCGCTGCGGCCGGAGGACCATGCCCAGCACCCGGCCGGGCGGGTCGGAAAGGTGGAGGATGTGGCGGCGCTGGTCGCCTGGCTGCTGGGGCCGGAGGCCGGCTTCGTCACCGGCGCGGAATTCGTCACCGATGGCGGCATGACGCGGAAGATGATCTACGCGGAGTAGCGGCCCAGCCGCTGAGCGGATTAGCGTCCCATCCGCGGAGCGGACTAGTGACCCAGCCGCGGCGCCTGCCAGGCCGGGGGTGTGCGAGAAGCCGGGGCCTCGGCGCGGTAGCCCACGCCCCAGACGGTGTGGATGATGTCATCCGCCCCGCACTCCGCCAGCTTGCGGCGCAGCCGGCAGACGATCACGCGCAGCACGGCGCTGTTTGCCGCCGCCGGGCCATCCTGCAGCGTCTTCGTGATCCTTTCCCGGGGCAGCACCGCGCCGCGGGCGGAGATCAGCAATTCGAGCAGCGCGCGTTCCAGCGGCGTCGCCTCCACCGGCTGGCCATCCACCGCCAGCCTGCCGGTGGCACGGTCCAGCACCACATTGCCGCAGCGCAGCAGGCCGGAGGGCCGCAGGCGGCTGCGGCGCTGGATGGCGGCCAGGCGCGTGACCAGCGCCGGCACGGGAACCTGCCGGGGCAGCAGCGCATCGGCGCCCAGGTTGAAGGCCTCGACCTCGGCCTCCGGCCCCGCGCTGGCCAGCAGGAGGATGGGCAGGGCGCAGCCTGCCTCGCGCAGGCCCTGCAGCAGCGGCAGGGCCTGGCCCCGGAAGGCGGCGCAGTCGATCAGCACGCCATCGGCCTCTCCGGCCTCGCGGGCGGCCTGCTGGCCGGCGCGGAGGGAAGCGGCCTCCTCGCCGCCCGGGGCGGGCAGCAGCCGCGCGGCGATGCCGGCGGCCTCCAGCCCGGCCCAGACCTCGTTCTGCGCGGCGGCCCGGTCGGCGATGATCAGAAGCTGCATGATCGGTCCCCCGCCTTGCGCGCACCAAAGACGGAGCAGGCTAGCGGGCGGGCCTGGGGGCGGGTTGTAGGAACTCGTAAGGTTCCGTCAGCGGGAGGCGGAGGCTTTGGCCGGACCGCCTACGAAAGCTGACTGGTCCACGTCACCCCATGTCAGGACAATGCCCTTCCATCCGGAAGGTGGATTGCCGATGCGCGTGCTGGTCCTCGCCTCCACCCCCGCCTCGGGCCAGCGCCTCGCGGCCGCGCTGCTGCGGGCGGGGCTGCGGGTGGAGCTGGCGCGGCTGGCCGATGATCCGGCCGACGCGGCGCGGCGCGGCGGGCCCTTCGATGCGGTGCTGGCCGAGGCCGGCCGCGTGACGCCCGCCCTGCAGCAGGGCCTGCGCGGCATCGCCCGCCTGCGCCTGGGCCTGCCGCTGGTGCTGCTGCTGGGCGCCGCGACGGCAGAGGAGGAGGAGGCGGGTTTCGCCGCTGGCGCGGATGAGGTGCTGCAGGCGCCCATCCCGACCGAGGCGCTGCTGGTCCGCCTGCGCGCGCTGCAGCGGCGCATGCTCGGCCATCTCTCGGCCAGCATCACGCTCGGCAATGTCACGCTGGACCAGGCGGGCCGGCGCGTGCTGGTGCAGCGGCGCCCGCTGCCGGTCACGCCCCGCGAATACGATGTGATGGAGATGCTGTTCCTGCGGCGCGGCAGCCTGGTCACCAAGCAGGACTGCCTCGCCCGGCTCTACGGCGTGGCGGAGGGGCCGGAGAGCCGCATCCTCGATGTCTTCATCTGCAAGCTGCGCCGCAAGCTGGCCGCGGCCGGCGCCGCGCCCTGCATCCGCACCGTCTGGGGCAGCGGCTATCTGGCGGAGGACCCGCTGCCGGCGGCGCGGGCCGCCTGAGAGACCGTTTGAGAAGAGCGGACGGGTCGGTTCGGCCGCCGGCCTTCTCAAACGGTCTCTGAGCCGGTTCAGCCGGGCTTGCCGATCACGGCGAAGAGCGCGCCCTGCGGGTCGAGCCCGAAGATGACATGGTCGCCCCCCGGCACCTCGGCCGGGCCATACACGATGGTGCCGCCGCCTTCCGGCACAAGCTGCGCCGCCTCACCGATCCGCGCCACGCGGAAGACGAAGGCCCAGTGCGGCGGCGCCGCGTCCTGCCGCGGCATGATGGCGCCGAAGGGGCGGCCCTGCAGTTCCATCAGCTGGTAGGCGCCGGAGGGGCCCATGGGCAGCGCCTCGCCCCGCTTCCAGCCGAAGCGGCCGGCGTAGAAGTCGATGGCGGCCTCGGCGTCGGATGTCGAGAGCTGCTGCCAGGCGCAGTGGCCGATGGCCTCCGCATCGAAGCTGACGCTGGCCCGGTCGCTGCTGCCGCGCATGACGTAGAATGGCGCGCCCCGGGGGTCCGCCACCATGGCGATGCGGCCGACGCCCCCAATGTCCCGCGCCGGCATCTGCACCGCGCCGCCCGCGGCCTGGATGTCGGCGACGGCGGCATCGACATCCTCCACCGCGACATAGCCGAGCCAGACGGGCGGCACGCCCTCCGGCGCCTGCATCAGGCCGCCGATCGCCTGGCCGCCATGGCTGAGGATGGAATAGCCGGGCACCGGCCCGCCATCGGGGCCTCCATGCGGGGCTTCCGTCCAGCCGAGGAGGCTGCCGTAGAAGCGGGCGGCGGCGGCGGGATCGGTGGTCAGCAGCTCGTACCAGATGAAGCTGCCATGGGGGTTGGTCATGGGGCCTCTCCCTGGCTGTCGAGGATGGGCAGGAAGCCGCCATGGATCATGCGGCTTCCGTCGAAGGGCATGGGCGTGTCCTTCATCCGCGCGTCCTGCATCAGCCGCTGCATCCCGGCATCGCGGATGGCGCGGGAGGGCCATTCGATCCAGGAGAGGACCACCCCCTCATCCGCCCCCGCCTGCACGGCGCGGCGAAAATCCGTGACCTCGCCGTCCGGCACGTCATCGCCCCAGCATTCCACCGCGCGCAGCGCGCCGAATTCCTGGACCAGCTGCTGGAAGAGCCGGGCATGGGCGAGATAGGCCGCGCGCTGGGTGGCGGGCACGGCGGCCACCATGCCGTCGATGTAGGACATGCGGATCTCCTTGCGATGGGGCGCTATACTTAACTCTTTGGTTAAGTATAAGGGCGCGCGGCGGAGGTCCAGGGGGTGGCGATCACGGGTGGGTGTTGGGTGGGCGAGGCTGGAGCGGGCGATGGGAATCGAACCCACGACATTCAGCTTGGGAAGCTGACGTTCTACCTCTGAACTACGCCCGCACGCAGACCCGACGATAGCCGCGCCCCGGCCCCGCTGCAAGAAGGACGGCCAGTTTCCTCGCTTTGGTGGGATTCGGGTCCCGGGCGACGCCACTATGGCCGATGGCGGCTCCGGACCAGCACATCGCCCGGATCGACCACGGCGGACTCTATTTGGACTCTGGCGGCGCCGGATGCGCGGATTGCGGCCGCAAGTTTGGGAGCCAGAGTCTGGGACGCCTGAGGGCGTAGTCCGTGACCTTGGGGACCGCAGTCGCCTCCGGCACCAGCAGCGAGCCACCTCCATGACGGCAGGTCGCGTCATCGCCGGTGGGCGTCATGGACGCTGAGGACGATCCACGCCGACTCTTGATTTCGGCCGCCGATGGGTGGCCCATTCTCGGCCATGCTCGGCGCGGCAGGGCTGCACGGCGCCTGATCTGAAATCTATGGCGGGCGGTTCATGGCTGGCCTGTTGGGCTGGACACGGCTGCTGCCGACGCGCTGGCCTATGGCCACAGCGCAAGCACCTGCGAGGTTCTGGCATCATGGCGCCGGTGACCACCCGGTTCTCGACCGTCTCCACGGAGCCAGAACCTAGTTTTCGAATCTTGGTACGCCGCCGCCAGCGCCACCGGGGTGGCGCCATCGGTAGTGCTCGATCTGCCGCTCGACAACTCGGCAATCGTCGCCGAGCGTCATGGACACTGCGCTGACGACCAGACTCAATTCTTGATTTCAGCAGCCGACAGGCGACGGGGCTCGGCCATGGTGGGCGCGACGGCGCTGCACAGGTCCTGACCGGCTGGAGCGGGCTGCTGGCGACGCGGACCGGCCTGTCCAAACGGTATCCCTCCGGCGTGGGCCGCAGGCGGTTCTGCTGGAGGCGCTTGATCGGTGCCGATGAGTTCGGCATCCGAGTGCCGGTGGCTGCGTGGTTCTCGGCGCCGCCTGTGAACCCTGCACGGCCTACACACCCTGCATTTGCGGCGCCAAGCTCCCTGTGGAACTGGAGATGGGCCGCGACGGAGTCTGGACGACCCGCCGACCATGGTCGGCCAGAACAAGACCGCTCTCGATGTAGGGTGTGACGGGTATGACCAGTCATTTTGGGTCATCCTTCGGCAGGGACATAGTTCTTAAATTTCAATCAAAGAAGAACTATACAAACCCTGCACACCCTACATGTAACAAGCGTTATCAATGACTTGCCCCGTGTAGGGTCAATGCAGGGTTCCCGTGGCAAGGGCGAACCCGTCATCGGATGAAGTCAATCGAAGACGCCTCGCCGTCACCGATCCCTGCCTGCATCCTCGCTACCTCACGAACATCATCCGCTTGGCCGCGATCAGCGCCGGGCTGGCGGTCGAGGACCCGACGATGGCGCGCAACGCGTAGAGTTGCCCGTAGCGCCGAGCCGCCTCCGCCACATCCTTCACGTCGCTTTCCCACCAGCCATCTGCATGCGGGAAGGCGACACGCCATCCGTGGACGAGAGCGGCATCGATGAGCCCCTGTCCGGCGTGATCGAGGTCCGCCATCACGATAGGCATCTGCCCTCCAGCCTTGATCTGTGACGCCTGCGACGCACTCACCGAGGCACCCAGCACCGCAACGCCGTCAATTGCCAGCGCATCG
>NZ_JAFNJS010000007.1 GCF_019024325.1 Falsiroseomonas tokyonensis | reverse complement strand
CATCCCCGAGGAACCACCCATGCCCGAGACGACGCCGGCTTCGCCGGATCCCGCGCCGGCGCCGCCCGCGCCGCCCACCATCCCGCCCCAGGAGATCCCCGTGACCACCACCGCCCCGCCCGAGCCCACGCGCGCCGCGCCGCCGGCGCCCGACCTGGACGCCATCCGCGCCGAGGCGGACCGCGCCGCCGTCGAGCGCATTGCCGCCTATGAGCCGGTGCTGGCCGCCGCCCGCGGCCTGGTGACCCCCGACATGCTCGATACCATGCGCGAGGCCGCCATCCGCGACCGCGTCTCCCCGGAGGTGCTGCGCGGCCGGCTGTGGGAGGCCTTCACCGGTGGCGCCGCGCGCCCGTCCCTGCCGGCGCGCCCCGACACCGGCCCCTCCAACGAGGACCCGTCACAGATCCTGGACGCCATGGCCGAGGCGCTCGCCGCCCGCACCATGCCCGGCTACCAGGCGCCGGCGACCGGCCGCCACACCGAGTTCCTGGGCTGGCGCCCCTCCGACATGATTGGCGAGCTGCTCCGCGCCCGCGGCGAGCGGAACGTCCCGCGCAACCCGACCATCCTCGCCGAGCGCGCCTTCCACACCACCTCCGACTTCCCGGCGCTGCTCTCGGCCGCGGCCAACAAGATGCTGCTGGCCGCCTACGCCCCGGCCGCGCCCACCTACCGCACGCTGTTCCTCCGCCGCGATTTTCGGGACTTCAAGCCGCATCGGCACCTGCGCGTGGGCGACTTCCCGACGCTGCTGCCGCTGTCGGAGAATGGCGAGGTCCAGGCCGGCACCATGTCCGAGAGCCAGGAGCTGGTGTTCCTGCAGACCTTCGCCCGGCGCATCCGCGTCACGCGGCAGATGCTGGTGAATGACGACCTCGGCGCCTTCACTGACTTCGCCAGCATGATCGGCCGGCGTGTCGCGGACTTCGAGAATGCGACGGCCTATGCGTTGGTAAACAGCGCGGGCGGCGACGGCCCCACGCTCACCGCCGGTGCGGCCGCCGTGTTCGGCACGGCGGCGGCACGCGCCAATAAGGCCGGCGCGGGCACCGCGCTCGACCTGCCGAACCTGGCGCTGGGCCGTGCCGCGGTGATGCGCCAGAAGACCCTCGACGGCCTGCCGATCGCGGTCGGCGCGCAGATGCGCCTGCTGGTCGGGCCGAACCAGGAACTGGCAGCGCGGCAGCTCACCGTTTCCGTCCAGGCGACCCAGACCAGCAACGCCAACGTCTATGCGGGCTTCGTGCAGCCGCTGGTCGAGCCGCTGATCCCTGCCAACCGCTGGTACCTGTTCTCGGATCCGATGGCGGCTCCGGTCTACGTCTACGGCTACCTGAACGGCGCCGAGGGGCCGCAAGTCACCACGGGCAATGTCCAGGGCGTTGACGGCGTCGAGGTCAGCGTGATCTTCGACTTCGGCGTGGGCGCCATCGACTGGCGCGGCGCCTGGTTCAACCCGGGCACCTGATCCAGCATCCCCTCGCCACCGTCACAGCTTGGTGGTGGCGAAGGGGTTGTGGACCGTCACGCCACGCCAGGTGAACCCGTGCTGCATGTCCTCGGAGAGCAGCATTCGGCAGTCGGCCTGCGCAGCCGCCGCCAGCATCACCGAATCCCACAGCGCCAGACGATGTGTGGTGGCGATCTCCATCGCCTCCACCATCACCGCCGGCGTGGTGCCGATCACCGGATAGCTGTCGGACCAAGCCAGGACCGCGGTACGGGCATCGGCAGGTTCACGCCGGGCCTTGCGTGTCAGCACGACGAACAGCTCGCCGAGTGCCTGTGCGGGGACCAGCACATCCGCACCGTCGAATCCACGCAGGATATCGAGCGCGGTGGCGCGCCGATCCTCGCCGTTCACGCCCTCGGCGTAGGCCAGGACATTGGTATCGAGCGCCAGACGCATCTCAGCGCTCGTACAGATCGTCGCGGCTCCAGCGGCCGACATCGACCACGGGCTGCGCGGAGAGCCGGGCCAGCAATTCGGCTCTCGCCGCGCCGCGTGCGGCATCGGCGGCATCGCAGGGCACGAGCCGCGCCACGGGCTTGCCGTGGGCGGTCACGACGAAGCTACGGCCTTCCTCCCTGACCTCGCGGAGCAGGCGGGAGAAGGCGCGGTTGGCGTCAGCGGCGGAGATGGCGGTGTCCATCTCTCGATAATAGTGAAATGCACTACTTCACGCAACCCCCGATGCCGGGCCTCGGCTGCTGCGTCTGGGCTCCCGCCACCCCCACCATCACTGGAGACCTCATCCCGATGCGAAACTATGTGCAGCCGGGCGACAGCCTGGCACTCGCCGTCCCCTACGCGGGCGGCGTCACCTCCGGCCAGGGCGTCCTGGTCGGCGCGCTCTTCGGCGTGGCCGCCGTCGATGGCGTGCAGAACGCCGTCATTGAATGCCAGACCAAGGGCGTCTTCGACATCACCAAGGAGCCGGCGCTCGCCATCACCGCCGGCGCCCGGGTCTTCTGGGACAACACGAACCGGCGCCTCACCACCACCGCCACCGGCAATTTCCAGGTGGGCCTCGCCACGGTGGCGGCGCTCGCGGCGGACACCACCGTCCGCGCCGTGCTGCTGCGCGTTCCGGCGCTCGGCACGTGAGTATCGATCCGAAGGCCACGCGGGGCTATCGCAACCGCAACCCGGGCAACATCGAGCACGTCTCGGCCAACAAATGGCAGGGGCTGGCCGAGCCGCCGTCGGATGGGCGCTTCTGCCGCTTCACCAGCCATGAACTCGGCATCCGCGCGCTGGCGGCGCTGCTGGTCACCTATCAGGACCGGCATAAGCTGCGCACGCCGCGGGCGATCATCGAGCGTTGGGCGCCCAAGGTGGAGAACGACACCGCCGCATACATCGCGGTGGTCGCGCGGCGGATCGGGGTCGGGCCGGATGATGCGATCGACCTCCATCGGCACGAGCACCTGCGCCCGCTTGTGGAGGCCATCATCCACCATGAATGCGCCGGGCTTTCCTATCCGGCCGCGGTGATCGATCGCGCACTGACCCTCGCGGGCGTCCCCCCGGCCGCGCCGGTGACCCTGCGCGAGGTGGCCGCCATCACCGGCACCGGTCGCGGTGCCGTGCTGGTGGGCGCGGCGGGTATCGCCACCGCCGTGGCGCAGGCCGCGCCGGCGATCCAGGCGCTCGGCACCCTGGCGCCGGCCGTCGCCATCGCGGTCATCGTGGCGGCGGTGGTGGGCGTCCTCGCCTGGCGGCTGCGGCGGCCAGCGTGAGCGCCTTCGCCGCGGCCATGGAGGCGTTGGCCGCTGATCCGAACATCGGTGCGGATGCACTCTACCGGGCCGGTGGCACCGGCGCGCCAGTTCCCCTGCGTGTGGTCCGCTCAGCACCGGACCGGCTCGGCGATGCCTTCGGCACCAGTGTCATCCAGGCGAGCGACGTGCTGACGGTGGCCATCGCCGTGCTGCCAGCCGTGGACGCCGACGACACCTTCACCCTCGGCGCCGACACCCTGACCGTCCAGCACGCCGAGCGCGACGCTGCCGGCATCGCCTGGCGCGTCTTCTGCCGCCGATAGGAGCACCACCATGATCGACCCGGAGCGCATCGGCGGCATTGTCGGCGAGGCGCTGCTCGCCGGCGCCCTCGGTGCGCTCGGCGCGATGGCGCGCTTCTCCTCCACCGACCGGCCGCTCCTGACCCGCGCCTATCTGCTGCACGCGCTGGCGGGCGGCAGCCTGGGCACCGGCGCCTGGCTGATCGCCCATGCCTTCGAGCTCGATGGCTGGTGGCTGTTTGCCGTGGCCTGGCTGGCCGGGACGCTGGGCTATGCCGCGCTGCACGACCTGCTGCTGCGCATTCTCAGCCGCAAATTCGGTGGGCGCTGAGTCATGCGCCTCGGTGCCGCCATCGTCGGCGATCTTCGCAAGGTGCTGGCCGATGAGGTGAAGGCGGGTGAGCGCGCGGCCATGACCGCCATCCGCGCCGAGACGGAGCAGGTGAAGGCCGAGCTACGCCGGCAGGTCACCACCGCCTTCTCCGGCAACGCGCGTGGCATCGCCAATGCCTGGCGGTCGATGATTTTCCCGCGGTCCGGGCAGTCACTGCGGCCGGCGGGGCTGGTCTTTACGAAGGTGCCCAACGTCATTGACGCCTTCGAGCGCGGCGCGCTGATCCGCGCCAAGGGTGGCGGCAAGTTCCTGGCGATCCCGACCGGCTTCAACGCCGCACGCGGGCGCAGGGGCCGCGGCGAGAAGGGCATGCGGGTCACGCCCGCGCAGATGGTCGCCTCCGGGCAGGCCTTCCTCCGGCCCTTCAAGTCCGGTCGGGGCTTCGTCTGGTGCCTGCCGCTGCGGCAGGGCGAGCAGACGGGCCGGCGGCGACGCACCCGGCTGGTGGCGGGCGGTGTGACAGAAGTCGGCACCGCCAACCGCAAGGGGCGCGAAGCCTGGGCGCGCGGCCTGCTGGAACAGGGGATGGTGCCGATGTTCCTGCTGCTGCCGCAGGTAAAGCTCGCCAAGCGGCTCGACGTGCGCGGCGCGGCCGAGCGCGGGCTGCGCCGCCTGCCGGGGCGCTTCGTGGCGGCCTGGGAACGCGAGAGCGGGAGGGCAGCGTGAGCGCGCGCGAGACTGCCATCGCGGCGCTGCACAGCCAGCTGGTCACGTCCCTGGCCGTTCGGAACCCGGCGCCGACCGTGCTGCGCGGCGAGACCATCCCGCAGCGCATCCCCGCCGGTGGACTGGTCGTGGTCCGTGACGGCGAGACGGTGGAGGAGACGCCGATCCTCTCGCCGCTCGCCTGGCAAGTCGAGCATCGCGCCGAGGTCGAAATCACCGTCGCCAGCGCCACGCCGACTGCGCGCAACACCCTGCTCGACGCGCTGCTGGTGGATGTGGCCGCGGCCATCGCTGCCAACCGCACGCTCGGCGGCTCTGTCGAATGGGCACAGCCCGGCAGCGCGTCCTTCGACGATGTCGAGTTCGAGGGCGCTGCCGCGGCCCGCGCCGCTGCTGTCCCCGTGACCCTCTGGTTCACTGTCGCCGGCTCGCCGCTGGCCTGATCCCCCTCCAGGAGAACGCCTATGCCCCGTGCCATCGGCGCGAACTGCCGCCTGCTCATGCTGCCCGAAACCGTCTACGGCACCGCGCCGGGCAGCAACTGGCGGCGCATGCCGTTTCTGTCCTGCGATCTCGGCGCCGAGCAGCCGCTGCTCGATGCCGATGTCATCGGGGTCGGCAGCAACCGGGATCCGGCGGCGCCCTTCCTGGACACGGTTACGGTCGCTGGCCAGGCGGTGGTGCCGGTCGACCTGATCAACATCGGCCACTGGCTGCGGCTGCTGCTCGGCGCGCCCACCACCACCGGCACCACGAACTTCATCCACACCTTCGCGTCGGGCGCGGCCTCGCTGCCGAGCAACGCGATGGAGATCGGTTATCCGGACGTGCCGTCCTTCGACGTGTGCACGGGCGTGCGCGCCGACACGCTGGAACTGGACTTCACCCCGACCGGCGCGGCGACGGCCACCTTCGGGCTGCTGGGACAGGGCTCGGTGCGCACCGGCGCGACGTCAGGCGGCACGCCGACAAGCGCCGCGTACACCGCTTTCAACAAGGCACAGGGATCCATCACCCGCAGCGGCTCGGCGCTGGCGCAGGTCACCGGAGCGCGGCTCACCTTTGCTAACGGAATGGAGGCGGTGCGCACCATCCGCGCCGATCGGCGCGTCGAGGGCGTGGACCCTGGCATCGCGCGCTGCACGGGTCAGATCACCGTGCGCTTTGAGAACACGACGCTGCTGGCCCAGGCGCAGGCCGGCACCGCGGCAGAGTTCGCGCTGGCCTTCACCATCGACGCCAACCGCAGCCTGACCATCACGCTGCACGAGGTCTATCTCGCGCTGGCCAAGACGCCGATCGAGGGGCCAGCCGGCGTGGAGGCGAGCTTCGATTTCCGAGCTGCGTTCAATGCGACCGCGACGCGCATGATGACGGCGGTGCTGCGGAACCAGCAGGCCGGGACGGAATACGCGTGAGCTTGACCGTCGGTAGCGATAGTTGGCTTTGTGAGGCAAGCGGCTGTCCCACTGCAGGATGCGATGTCACTATGGGCACGTCCACGCCGTCTGATCTTCAAAGCTAACGGCCGGAAGACGGACGTTTATCAGTCGGCAACGGTTCGCCCACCACCACAACGTAGGCAGGCGAGCCAAGCTGGGGATAGAACTGCAACCGCACAGCGTGGAGGCCGTTTCCGGGCCCATCTGCTACCTGACCCAGCGTGAGCAGCGTCGTGGTTGCAGGGTCAACTTCATGCGGTGCGTCCTGCGGCCCGCCGCCCACGTACTTGGATAGGTCGTGGCTCTCGTTGAGTATGGCTTCTGTCAAGAAAGGTTGAAATCCATCTAGGCCCAAGCGCGACACTGCGAATGCGTGGGCAGTCTTCGCCAGGAAACGGAGAAAGTGGTCGCGGTTAACGGCCCCAACCTTGACTGCCACGTGAAGGCTTCCAGTCTCCTCCGCGACGCGACGTGCCAGTTTGCTTGCCGTGCCTTCATCGCAATAGGTCCATGGTTTGCCGTGATCGTCGCCGGGTTCTGCGTTGAGCCTCATCATGCGCGCCTCTGGAAGCTGCCAGAGATTTAAGGCAAGCGGTGCGTCTGCAATGCGATAGCTTCGCTCCCCTAGGTCCCGAATGACTTCGCCGCGGTCGTTCACCTCCAAGAAGTGTAAACTGGTGTGGGTAGGGCGGTTTTTCGGTTTGGTTCGGCTGGGAGCGTCCACCTGAATGCGGAAGACACCCAGCTGTTTACGAAGGACTTCCTGCTCATATGGCTGAATTCTTTCGGCGCATGACTTGCAGGCAGCATCTTCGAAGATGACAGTATTTCCGCCGAGCGCAAACGGGATGATGTGCTCGTCGGTCAGGTTCTCCGTACCCAGGCAGTAGATGCAGCGGCCCGGTGTGGGAATGCGTTGCTGTTCATGCTTGTCCAGATCGTACTCCCACAATTCCATTCTAGTTTCCTCACTGGCAGCCGGCAGTGCTGGCGACAGGTTCAGGGACGCATCTCGACACCGGCGGAGGAGAGCCTTTGCTCGGCCAAGCTGCGAATGCGCTCGTCGAAGATGTCTTTGAACTCGAGCACGATCCACTCGGCGGTCATATCGTGCAGCCCCGCTTCGATCATCTGCTCGAAACCGGATGTTCCGGATGTTCGATCGACCAATTTTTCAAAGGCAAGCTGTGCACCATGGCGCTCAAGCATTGGACGCGTCCTGCTGGCGCGCTTTCCAGTGAGCGCCTCGAAGGCAGCGATCCCTTCAATCCATCGCCGAGCAAGCGGGTCATCTGCATCCTGGCCAGCCAGCTCGGCCAATCGGCGCAATCCCGCACGTTGCATGGCCTCTGCCTGCGGTTGGCCTAATTGGCCGGCCGCCAACTGCGCTTTGGCGTTGCGCATGATTGCGCGCACCGAATCAGCGCTCCCCGACGCTCCGATGGCGGCCAGGGCTTTCTGAAATTTGGCGTCGTCCAGGCTCTGTGCCACCGCGTTTCTTCCACTGTTGATTTTCCGACCAGCAAGCCGCAACCGCGCTCGCGTGATCAGCCATCCTCGCCAGAGAGATCAGCCAGCAGGACAGCGAGGTCTTGCGATGCATGAACGACCCGCAGAATACGCGGGGGATTCTGGTCCGGCTCGTAGACGATCAGATAGGGGAAACGCCTCAGCACAAAAAAGCGGAATCGCTCGGGCGCGAATTCAGTGCGGACGGGCCCAATCATCGGATGTTCGCCGATTGCCTTCGCCGCCTCGTTCGCCGTGATGCGCAGTCGATCTGCTGCTGCTGGGTCGTCGCGGCTGATCCATCCCACCGCAGTGCGGAGGTCAGCCAGCGCCTCGCGCGTGAACCTCGCCGCGGCCGGCCTTCGGGCGCGACTCAAACGCGCTGCTTGGCAGCGGCGATCACCGCCTTCAGTTCAGCATCTACATCTTCGGCGGAGAGGGTGCCTTCATGGTCCGCCCGCTCGCTGACGTCGCACAGCATGGCGACGAACCGCTCACGGCGTTCCTCGGCCTCCTGCATCAGGCGGAGCGCATGACGCATGACCTCGCTGGCGCTGGTGAACCGGCCCGAGGCCACGCGGGTGTCGATGAAGCTCTGCTGCTCCGGCGTGAGGCTGACATTTGGCACGAAACACTCTCCCTCGGCGCGCATGGCCAACTTGGCCATCGGCGGCCGCAGGGTCAAGACCCACCACACAGGGGAACTCCGCATGCTGACCCTCGACCTCCCGGTTGAGCCGTACTGGCTCGACCTGCCGCGCGGCGTGCGCGTGGAAATCCGCCCCGTCACCACCGCCGTGATGGCCGCCGCCCAGGCCGGCTCCGCCCGCCGTCTCGGCGCGCTGCGGACAGCGGAGGCCGACCTCGACCCCGACATGGCCCGCGGCCTGGCCTTTGCCTTCCTGGTCAAGGCGCTGGCACGCCACGCCGTCACGGCCTGGGAGGGCGTCGGCGACGCCGCCGGCAAGCCGCTGCCGCTCTCTCCCGAGGCCGTCGAGCGCCTGATGGACATGGACGAGATGGCCGCCGCCTTCTGGGACCGCGCCACAGGCCCGGTCGCCGCCGTGGCGCTGGAGGGAAACGGCTAAGGGCTCGAGCCGAATGGCACTTCGGCCAGGGCCCTGACTATTGCCGAGGCTGCGCGGCTCTCGATCGCGACTGCGGCCTGGCCTGTCCCTACGCCGCGCACGCGCCGGCCAGTATCGAGGGCGCCGCAGCCTGGGCCGCCGGCACCACCTGCGCCACGGCGACGATGGCCGGCCTCGACCTCGACATGCCGGCGGCGCTCGCCACTGCCCGCGAGATGGGCGCCTCTGGCTGGGCCGCGGCCGAACTCCTGCTCGCCATGCGCATGGGCCTCGCGGCCGGCAGCGCCTCTCGCCGCCCCGACAACTCCACCGACGCAGGAGGCGTGACGCATGGCTGACGCCACCCGCCGCGTTTCTGTCCGCCTGTCGCTGGACGACGCTGCCCGCGTCAAGCAGGAGCTGCGCGAGGTCGGCGAGACCGGCCAGCGCAGCCTGGAGCGGATCCAGGGCGGCGCCGATCGTGCCTCCCGCGCGCTCGACCTGCTCGATGTCGCGGTCCGCGGCGTGCAGATCGCCGGCCTCGCCGCCGGGCTGCGCGCCGTGGTCGTCGCCGGGGACGCGCTCACCCAGTCCATGGGGCGGCTCAACACGGCGCTGGGCTCGGTCGAGCGTGCCGGCGAGATCTACGACCGCCTCTACCGCGACAGCCTGCAGACCGGCGTCGCGGCCCGCGAGAGCGTCGACGCCTTCGCCCGCTTCTCGATCGCCGCGCGGGAGATCGGCGCCACCTCCGATCAGGTCGCCACGCTGGTCGGCGGCCTCCAGCGCATCGCCATCGCGTCGGGCGCCAGCCAGCAGGAGATCGCCTCCAGCACGCAGCAGCTCGCCCAAGCGTTGGCCTCCGGCACGCTGCAGGGCGATGAGCTACGCTCGATCCTGGAAGGCCTGCCGGCATTGGCGCAGGCTCTGGCCCGCGAGCTCGGCGTCTCCATCGGCGAGCTCCGCAAGCTCGGCTCCGAGGGCAAGCTCACCGCCGACACGGTGTTCCCGGCGCTGCTGCGCGCCGTCGAACGGCTGAATGGCGAGTTCGAGCGCGCGCCGCTCTCGGTCGGCCGCGCCTTCGGCCAGCTGACGGCCGCGGCCGACCAATTCCTGGCGCGGCTCGACCAGGCCATCGGTCTGTCCAACGCGCTGGCGCGTGCGCTCTCCGGCGCCGCCCGCGTGCTGGACGGGGTGCGCCGCGGCTCCGGCCTGCTGCTGCCCAGCGAGCAGGAGGCCGACCGCCGCGCCCAGGCCGAGGCCCTGCGCGCCCAGATCGCCCGCCTCGAGGCGGAGAACGACGGCCGCGACAGCCTGCGTTCCCAGCCCCGGCGCGGTTCGATCAGCGGCGGGCTGGTCGGCGCCGCCCAACAGCAGGCCGGCATCGACCGAGCCGCGCGGCTGGAGGAGCTGCGCCGGCAGTACCAGGAGCTGTCGGAGGAGATCACCCGCGGGGAGGCGGCCGCCGGCGAGCGCCAGCGCACCGAGCAGGAGGGCGCCGCCGCCCAGGCCGCCGAGGCCCGCCGCCGCCGCACCGCCGCGGATGCGGAGGAGCTGCGCAAGGCGCTGGACGACCGCTTTCGCATCAACAGCGAGTACGAGGACCGCGTCCGCCGCCTGCGCGAGGCCGAGGCCGCCGGCGGCATCACCGCCGCCGATCGCACCCAGCTGGAAACGCTGGCCCTCCGGGAACGCGACGAGGCCCTGCGCCGCATCGAGGGCACCACGCGTCGCGTGGCCGCGATCCCGCGCCCCGACCGCGAGGCCGAGCGCGAGATCAACGATATCATCCGCGAGCGCGAGCGGCTGATCCAGAACAACGAGAACGCCCAGGAGCGGTACACCCGGCGTCTCGAAACCCTCGGCCGGCTGGTGGAGCGCTCGGAGCGCATCGGCCAGCCCATCCCGGACGAGACCGTCTCGCGCGAGGCCAATGCCGCGCTGGAGGAGCTGGAACGCAGCCAGCAGCGCGTGCAGCAGGCCACGGAGCGCACCAGCAACACGGCGCGCGAACTCGGCCTGACCTTCTCCTCCGCCTTCGAGGACGCGATCATCAAGGGCGAAAGCTTCTCGAAGGTGCTGCAGGGCATCCTGCAGGACATCGCCCGCATCGTCGTCCGGCGCACCATCACCGAGCCGCTCGGCACGGCGGTGACCTCCAGCCTGGCCGGCTTTGATTTCGGCTCGATCTTCTCGGGGCTCGGCTCGGCGCTGGGCGGCCTGTTCCGCGCCGAGGGCGGGCCGGTGGCGGGTGGCCAGCCCTACATCGTGGGCGAGCGCGGGCCCGAATGGTTCGTGCCGAACCGCAGCGGCACGGTGCTGCCCAATGGCATGGCGCCAGGCGGCCCGGTGATCAACCAAAGCATCACCATCGATGCGCGCGGCGCCGATGCCGGCGTCGAGGCGCGGCTGCGCGTGCTCTCGGCGCAGATCGTGCGCCAGGCCAGCGCGGCCACGCTCGACGCCATTCGCCGCGGCGGCAGCGCCACCTCCATCGTGCGGGGATAGGGCCCAGGAGGGCATCATGACGGAATACGCCTGGCCCAGCGTGCTGCGCCCGTCGCGGCTGAGCTTCTACCTGCAGCACAACACCTTGCGCTTTGTCTCGCCCGTGACCCGCGCCACGCAGGTGCTGCGGCGGGAGGGCGCGCGCTGGGTGGCCGAGGCGAGCTTCGAACCGTTGGGCCGCGTGCAGGCGGGCGTGATGGACGGGCTGCTGGCCGCACTGGCCGGCTCGGCCAATACGGTCCGCATCTGGGACTGGCGGCGGGAATACCGCACCGGCGATCCGCGCAGCCAGGGCGATGTGCCGACCGGGCCCTACAGCTTCTCCGACGCCACCATCTTCACCGACGGGACCGGGCTGGTCGTCGGCTCTGGCAATCCGTCACTGGCGGCGGGTGCCCCCCGCGGCGCGCTGTCCATCGTGACGCAGGGCTGGTGGCCCAGC
The DNA here is from genome assembly GCF_019024325.1 of Falsiroseomonas tokyonensis. GTDB lineage: Bacteria > Pseudomonadota > Alphaproteobacteria > Acetobacterales > Acetobacteraceae > Falsiroseomonas > Falsiroseomonas tokyonensis. Next base: position 286,982 of record NZ_JAFNJS010000007.1, on the reverse strand, counting down.
ACGGTGGCGGTCGGCGCCGGCGACTACATCGGGCTGGGCGGGCGGCTCTACATCGCCACCGCCGCGGTCGCCGCCTCCGGGGCTGGCACCGCCACCATCGCCATCGCGCCACCGCTGCGCGCCGCGGTCGTGGTGGGCGAGCCGCTGATCCTGTCCCTGCCGAGCGTACCGATGCGGCTGGTGTCGGACGACGAGGCGGCGAACCCGACGCGGCCCGGGCCCTTCGCCGCCGTCACCATCCGCATGGAGGAGGCGCTGTAGTCATGTCCGGCACCCCACGCCTCAGCAATCAGGCGGCCGCCGCCGCTACCGCGCCGATCGCCACGCCGGTGGTGCTGGTCGAGCTCGACTTCGCCACCGGCCCCTTTCGCGTCTGGACCGGGCTCGGCCCGCTGGATTGGGCGGGGAAGGTGTTCGAGGGCGCTGGCAGCATCGGCGCCATCTCGGATGTCGAGGAGACGGTGGAGCTGCGAGCCGTCCGCCTGACGCTCGCGCTGTCGCCGGTGCCGCAGGAGGTGGTGGATATCGCACTCGCCGAGCGCAGCTACCGGCTGCGGCCGGTCACGCTGTGGGGCGCGCTGCTCGATGCGCAGGGGGCCTTTGTGGCGGACCCGTTCCCTCTCTGGGCCGGGCTGATGGACACGATGGAGGTCACGGACGGCGCGGAGCCCTCCGTGGCGCTGGCCTGTGAGAGCCGGCTGGTGGACCTCGAGCGCGCCGAGGTGCGGCGCTACACGGACGCCGACCAGCAGGCCGAATATCCCGGGGATCGCTTCTTCGAGTTCGTCCCCGCCCTGCAGGAGGCGGAGATCCGACTGCCGATCCAGTGATCCGGCTGCCCGACTGGCCGCAGCGGCTGGCGGCGCTGATCACGGCAGCCGAGCATCGGCCCTTCGATGCGGTGCGCTGGAACTGCGGGCGCTTCGCCATGGCGGCGGTGGTCGCCTGCACGGGCCAACAGCCGGCGTGGCAGCACCGACCCACGCTCCCCGCGATGGCGGACACGGCCGGCTACCCGCGCGTGTCGGTCCCCTTCGCGCGCGCGGGTGACGTGGTGCTCGCCACCGACCCCGACCGCCTCGGCGTGGTGCTGGACGCAGGCCGCGCCGCCTTCGTCGGTCCCGCGGGGCTCCTGCGCCTCCCCACCACCGCCTGCACCATCGCCTGGAGGGTTGGCTGATGCCCGTCGCCATCCCCTTCATCGCCGCCGCGGCAGGTGCCGCCGCCTCCGCCGTCATTGGTGGCGGCGTCCTGGGCGCCGTGGCTGCCGCCGGCGCGGCCCTGGTGGTCTCCGCCGTGGGTGCCGCCGTCTTCCGCCCCAAGTCGCCCTCCGCCGCCCGTAGCGCCAACTTCACGCCAGGCACCGACACCGGTCCCGGCTCCGGCTTCGATCCCCGCACGCCCGGCGCCGGCCGCACCCAGTCCTTCCGCCAGCCCATCACCGAGCACCAGATCGTCTTCGGCCGCTGCCGCACCTCCGGCCCCGTGGTGTTCCTGCATTCCGCTACCGACGATGAGGGCCGCGCCGACGGCTTCCTGCATGTCGTCGTGGTCCTGGCCGCCCATCGCGTCCGCGCCATCGGCGAGGTGTTCCTCAACGGAACCGCCTCCACCGACGCGAAGTTCGCCGGCCTGCTGCGCATCGACCGGGCGCTGGGTGATCCCGGGCAGGTGGCCAATGCCAATCTGGTCGCGGATACCGGCGGCCAATGGACCGCAGCCCATCGCGGCCAGGGGCGCGCCTATCTCGCTGTGCGCCTCAAGCTGCGGCCCGAGGCCTTCCCCTCCGGCGCGCCCAGCCTCTCCGCCATCGTGGAGGGCGCGGACACCATCCTCGATCCGCGCACCGGCGCCACCGGTTGGTCCGACAATCCGGCACTCTGCCTGGCCTGGTACCTGACCTCGCCTTTTGGGTGGCGCGCCGCGTGGGCCGATATCGACCTGCCAGCGCTGATGGCCGCGGCCAACATCTGCGACGAGATCATGGGCCGGCGCGATGGCACCGCCGAGCGGCGCTACACCGTCAACGGGGCCGTCACACTCGGCGAGGGCAAGATTGCCATCACCCGCAAGCTGGTCGCCGCCATGGCGGGCGCGCTGGTGGTGAGCGGGGGGCGCTTCTACATCCATGCGGGTGCACCAGCGCTGCCGGCCGCGACACTCACCTCCGACGATTTGCGCGGCGATGTCACCATCGTCGGCTCGCGTCCCCGGCGGGATCTCTTCAACGGGGTGCGTGCCGTCTATGTCGAGCCCGCCGCGGCCTGGCAGCCGACCGATGCGCCACCGCTACTCGCCAGCAACTATGTCACCGAGGATGGCGGCGAGGCGATCTACCGGGACATGGAGTTCCCGCTCACCACCTCCGCGGCGACGGTGCAGCGGCTGATGAAAATCGAGCTGGAGCGCAACCGGCGCCAGCGCGAGGTGGCGATGCAGGCCAATCTCTCGGCGCTGCGCCTGCGGCCCTGGGATGGGGTGACGGTCGCGCTGGAACGGCTCACCCCATTCCCGGCGCGGGTGACGGGCTGGGCCCTGGCGCCGGATGGTGGGGTGAACCTGCAACTGGCCGAGGAGGACCCCGCCGTCTGGGCGTGGAACCCGGCGACGGATGAGCGCGCGACAGGGCAGAACCCGTCCGTGGTGCTGCCAAACCCGGGCGTGATTGCCGCGCCGGCTTCGATCCAGGTGGAGACGCCGCTTGGGACGACCTTCACGGCGATCGCCGTCTCCTGGTCGGCAGTCGGCTCTGCCTATCTCGCCGGCTACGAGATCGAGTTCCGCCCCACCTCGGTCGCCGTGTGGCAGGGCTACGCAGGGGGCTTCGGCGCCACCGCCGTCGCCATCCCGACCGCCGAGCCGACCGCCTTTCGCGTGCGGGCGCAGGCGCGCAGCGGGGCAGTCTCGGGCTGGCGCGAGGCGCTGGTGCCGGCCGTCGCGTCAGGCCTGGCCGCGACCGGCATCACCGGCGGCGTGCGCCTGTCGGGCGGCTTTCCCGCGGACGCCGTCCGGCTGCAGGTGTTCGAGGCGAGCAGCGCCAGCCTGTCCGCGGCCGTGAAGCTCGCCAGCGAGCCGACTGCACTGCCCTGGGACCGCACCGGGCTCACCACCGGCCAAGCCCGCTGGTACTGGCTCCGCAGCGTCTCGGCCGAGGGCAACGTCTCCGCCTTCACCGGCCCGGTCACCGCCACTGCCCTCTGATCGGAGAACGCTATGCCGGCGCGCATCGATGACTTGCTGGTCCTCAACGCCAATCTCAACAAGAGCGACTTCGCGAAGTACCTGCGCGATCGTGAGGCGGTGCTGCCGAATGACTTCGGCGGGCTGGGCGATGGAGTGGCCGATGATCGCACCTCCATCCAGGCCGCCTTCGATCGTGCCGGGGCGGACCAGAAATTCGCGATGATCCCGCCAGGCACCTGGAACGTCTCCGGCACCGTGACGCTGCCGGGTGGCGCGCGCGGGCTGATCATGCAGGGCACCATCCGCTACACCGGCACGGCGCCCACCTCCGTGCTCGTGCTCGGCGATGGCGGCACCATCCGGAACGCCGAGAAGCTCTACACCGGCCTGAACGTCATTCGGCAGACGCAGTCCGACTGGTCCTCCGAGGCCGATATCGGCATCACCGTGCGCAACGTCGATGCCAGCCAGATCGAGCTCCGCCGGGTGGAGGGCTTCACCATCGGCATGCGCACGCTGGGCGATGGCCGCGGCGTGGAGGACAGCACCTTCACGCTGGGGCGCATCGTCAACAACCGCATCGGCCTCGACATCTGGTGCGCCACCGCCACCGCCTGGAACACCTCGATCCGCTACTACGGTGGGCACTTCGCCCAGGCGACGGGGGTGAACGCCGCGCAGGACCGCTTCGGCGTGCGCTTCGGGAATGAGCCCGGCGCCTATACCAACCACAACCGTCACGTCTTCGACGCGCCGAACTTCGAGCTGCGCCAGGCCGGCAGCAACATCGCCATCCCCTTCCTGAACGAGACCTCGGGCTCCGCCATCATCGCGCGCAACATGCGCATGGAGGCCTGCTCGCCGCTGGCCGCCCGCCACACCGCCGGGGCGCAGGACTGCGAATACGACATCGCCTGGACCAACACCTACCTGGTGGGTATCGACTACACCGCGACGGCCAACCGCTGCGGCAATGCGGTGATCAACCGGCACCGCGCGCCGGCGTCGCGCTTCCAGCGCTTTCTCGCGGGGGTGCCGAACACCCGGGCCGCGGCATTCCGGCAGTCGGCAACGGAGATCGGCGTGGAGGGGCTGATCACCATCGCCACCTCGACCACCACCGCGACCTTCATGGCGGATTTCTGCTTCAACGGGCTGGCGGATGTCGCGCCGACCGATCGCGCGGTGACGCTGGCAGCAAACCGTGGACTGGGGTGGATGCTCGATACCTCCCAGGCGAAGGAGTTCGCGCTGGCGCATTGGCTGACGAGCGGCGCCTCGGGCGGGCGGCTGTTCGTGCGCGTGTTCGATGGGGCGGGGAACGTGCGCGAAGACATCGCGGGCGATGTGCTCGCCTCCATCACCACGATGCAGTGGAACGGGCCGGCAAAGGGGTGGAATGCCGGTGCGCCGATGGACGACGCCAACTTCAATCGGCGGCAGACCATCCGCGTCGGTGCGTCCGTGGCCTACGCGCAGGTGGGGGTGATCGGGTTCGACGGTCCGATCGACCTGCAATCCCTGCGGCTCTACGGGCTGCCGGAGGCCGCACCCGCGGTGCTGAATGGCACGCCGCTGTTGACCGGGGCGCTGTTCGGCTCGGGGCGGCGGGAATTCGCGGCGGAGGTTTCCTGGGATCTGCCCAGCCTGGCACCCGGGGCAACCGCGCTGCTCGACGTCACGGTGAACGGGGCACGCGCCGGCGACATGGCGACGGCATCGCTGGTGTCGTCCACGCGGTTTATCGAGCTCGACGCTGCAGTGTGGTCGAACAACACAGTGCGGGTGATGGCGCGGAACATCTCCGCGGCGACGTTCGATCTGGCAGCGGCGACGCTATCGGTTGAGATCGTAAAGCGGCGAATCCCATAACCATCCACGATCGAGGAGTGGCCGCCTCTGACCCTTCAGCGCATCGCGCCCGATTCTAGCGGGGCCAGCGCCGGTGGAGCTCATCAATCACGAAGGCATGGCTGTGACGGATCGATCCTGTTGGATCGGGTCGAGCATCACCCAGATGCGCATGCCTAGGCGGAAGCCGAGCATGGAGGTGCTCGATCTCCTCCACATCAGGCCTCGGCCAAAGCACCATCGCCGCAACCAGCCCCAGGGCTACGGTCGCCAGGCCGGTCCCCAGCATGGACAGCACCTGGGCCGCGAAGAGACAGAGATAGGTCAGGATGGTGAGCGGGCTGAACATGTCCTTTGCTAGCCGCCGGGCCATGTGCCGGCACAAGCATATCCCCTCATCCCCGCATTTCCTCCGGGGGGCGGATGTGGCGGAAGGCCCACAGCAGCGCTAGATCGTAGCCGATCTTAAGCACGCCGCAGATGATGAAGGGCGTCGCCTGCCACCCGGCCGCGAAGATCGCTCCGGCAATGGCGGGGCCCGCCGCCGCCGCTAAGCTGCGCGGAACGGCGGTGAAACTGGCCGCCGCGGTGCGCTCAGGCGGCGTCACCACCGCCATGACGTAGGAGGTCCGTGTCGGCACATCCATCTGCGACAGCGCCGAGCGGAGCAGCAGGAGCCCCAGCGCCCACTCGATGCCGGGCGCGAACATCGCCGCGATCAGGCAAAGGCTGGACGGGATGTGGGTGAAGACCATGGTGTTGATCAACCCAATCCGCCCGGCTAGCCAGGCCGCGACCGGAAACGAGAAAGCCGAAAGCACCCCCGTCCAGAAGAAGAACAGGCCCGCCTGCGCCAGCGATAGGTCGAAGCGCTCGAAAAGCCACAGCGCCAGCAGCGCCTGAACGGCAAGGCCGCCGGCGAAGCTGTCCACGCTGAACAGGGCCGCCAGCTTGAGGACGATCCCCCGCGAGGGGCCGAGCGGTGCATGGGCGGCCTGTCGCGCCTCGGGCGGCAGGCGCGGCAACGCGCGATAGCCCAGCCAGCAGGCAACGCCGAGCACGGCGTAGAGCAGGAAGGCAGAACGAAATGCCGTCAGTTCGCCCAGGCCGAGTGCGACGAGGCCATCCGCCCCGCCTGCAGCCAGTGCGCCGCCGGCGGCGGCGAAGGAGCCCACGAAGCTGTAGCGCGCGAAGACGGCGGTGCGCGTGCCGTCCTGCGCGGCTCGCGTCAGCATCGTCTGTTCCAGCGGCGCGAAGATGCTCACGCTGCCAGCCGAGGGGTTGATGGTGCCAACCAGGGCGATAGCCATCAGCATGGCGAGGCCGGTCGCGAAGACGAAGCCGAGGCCTGTCGCGGTCATCAGCCCGGCGGCCAGCAGTAGCAGCACACGCGGGTCGGCGCGCGCGCCCAGCAGACCCACTCCCAGCGTCATCAGCGCCGATCCAAGTAGCGCCAAGGTCGAGACGGCACCGATCTCCGCCGCGCCATAGCCCAGCGCCAGGAACCACGCCGGCAGCAGCACGGCGACCAGGCCGTCGCCAAAATCGCGGAAGCCACGCGCCCAAAGGATCCGGCGCATGGCGGGTCTGGCTTCGTGCTCCGGAAGTGAGGTCATGGAGTGGTAGGCTGCAACACGCCGACCACCGGGGCGGCGATGAGCTTTGCACGCTCCGCCAGCCTCGTCACAGCAACTGCAGCAGATGCAGGACGACGCCAGCAGCGGCAGTAATGCCGAGGGTGCGCAGGACGCCCTGCTTCAGCCGGAACAGTGCAACCGCCGCCAGGATGGCGAGCGCCAGCGCCGCAAGATCGAGACTGGTCGGCAGCGGCAGGCTAACGGCCACCGGACCGAATCGAACATCCACCAGGTCTCGGAACAGCACGCGCAGCCCAAACCAGACGGCTAGGTTCGCGACCACGCCGACGACTGCGGCGGTGATGGCGGCGAGCGCGCCCGACAGCGCCTTGTTGTCCTGCAGCTTCTCGATGACCGGCGCGCCGAGGAAGACGAAGGCGAAGCACGGTGCGAAGGTCACCCACAGCACGAGCCCGGAGGCAATGATGCCGCCACCCAGGCCGCTCAACCCCTCCGGCGCGCGGAAACCAGCCAGGAACCCCACAAACTGCAGCACCAGGATGAGCGGCCCCGGCGTGGTCTCGGCGAGGCCGAGGCCGGCCAACATCTCCGTGGCAGACAGCCAGCCATAGGCCTGCACCGCGTCCTGCGCGACATAGGCGAGCACCGCATAAGCGCCACCCACCGTCACCACCGCCATCTTAGAGAAGAACCAGGCGATGTCGGCGTAGGTTCCGCCAACCATCGCCATCAGCACGGCGACCGGCACGAGCCACAGCGCCAGCGCCACCATACCCGCCTTGCGGGCCTCCGCCGCAAGCCGCGCCGGCCGCCCTGGGTCAGCCGCCAGCACGGCGTCGATCAGCGCCACCGCATCGCCCTTGGCTTGGCCGTGACTACCAGCTGAGAAATGGCCGGGCGCCAGATAGCCGATGATGCCGGCGGCGAGGACCACGGCCGGAAAAGGCAGGTTGAGGAAGAACAACGCGACGAAGGCAGCTGCCGCCAGCACCCAGGCGGCCCGGCCCTTCAAGGCACGCCGCCCAATGCGCACCAGCGCCTCGACCACCAGCACCAGCACCGCGCATTTCAGTCCGAAGAACAGCGCGGCGATCAGCGGCACGTCACCGAGCGTCGCGTAGATCACCGACAGCACCAGCATGACCGCGGCACCGGGCAAGATGAACAGCAGCCCGGCGGCGAGCCCACCCTTCACGCCGTGCATGATCCAGCCGAGATAGGTTGCAAGCTGCTGCGCCTCGGGGCCCGGCAGCAGCGTGCAGAAGTTCAGAGCCTGGAGGAAACGGCGCTCGCCGATCCAGTGGCGGTCATCCACCACCTCCCGGTGCAGCAGGGCGATCTGCCCGGCAGGCCCGCCGAAGGATAGCAGGCCGATCTTCAGCCACACGCGCAGCGCCGCCGCGAAGCTGGGAAGGCGGGCCTCGGCCGCCGCCGCCGCTGCCTCGCTGGGGGTCGTTCGTACTTCGCTCATGCCCGGGCTCCGGGGGTGGGCCAGTTGTGGGTCTCCGCCGTGGCATCACGGGCCCAACGGAAGAAGGCGTCGTAGAGCGGCATCGCCGCGTCGAGCTGCGCGAGATCGTCACGGAACATGCGCGACAGGCCGAGCGACGCTGCCAGCAGTCCCGCAGCCTCCGGTGCCAGATCGAGCGCGGCAGTGTCCGCTCCGCGGACGATCAAGGCTAGACGCGCCAGAGCCTCGGAGCGCAGGCCGAACTCCTCGATCATGACGTCGAAAGTACAGAGCGGCCCCCGATGGCTCCAGAATACGCCTTCGATGTCGAAAGGCGTGGCACCAAAACGCTCCGCGACTGCGGGTACGTCCGATGGGGCGACGAAGAGGAAGGCGGCGCCGGGGTCGATGAAGCGGCGGATCAGCCAGGGGCAGGCAATGCGATCGATCTTCGGACGGGCGCGGGTGACCCAGACAGTCCTTCCCTCTGCGTCCCGTGGCGGCAAATGATCGGGCCGGATCAGGGGCACTTCGGCTGCGCCGGACCATGCCTCGAAACCACCCTCCAAGACCTCAGCACGGCCGCCCTTGAGGCGGATCCACGCGGCAACGCCCTGACTGAGCTTCATCCCGCGTTGGCAGACGATCACGCTGGAGCGGCCGGTGAAAGCATCAGCCCAGGTTGTGACGTTGCGGTAGTCGCGGCGCAGGCTGGCAGGCAGGAGCCGCGGGTCCCGAGCGAAGTCCTCATCGGTTCGAACATCGATGATGGTCGGGGCCTCGGGGAGACCCATGAGGCGAGCGAGCTGGGGAACAGTGATCGTGTCTGGGCTGGGCATGAGCGTCCACTCCTTGCGGTGACGGGGCACCGGAGCTCTGGACGCGATACTTGGGCCGAAGCCTCACGGGGCGATCGCGAAGCTCCCCTTGGACTAAAGATGGATGATGGAAGTTGGGTGCGTCAAGCGGCCGGGCACACCATTCTCCAAGGCTCCAGCCTAGAGACCGCCTGTACCGAGTCGCACTTCCTCCGCCAGATTCGTCCAGGTTCGCATGGCTACGCTGCTATTCGCTCTTGTTCGCGCAGCCCCTCCGGAGGCCATCACGTCCGCGGAGAGACATGCGAGGGGCCGTTCGTGACCGGCCGCACGCCACCCGTCGGTGCCTGTATGCAGATTCCCAACCCGCATCCGCAGCAAGGCAGTTGCCGGGCCGCGACAAGCGGCTAACCCCGCCTTCACACCGTCAAGGACCCGGGCGCGGCGGGAGCGCAGCGCGGCCTCGAACAGAACCTCCTTGATGGCGAAGTAGAGGAACACCGTCGCCCTCTCCGGCAAACCCATGCCGGTCCCGGGCGTGATCGGCGCCCTGCAGATCCCTGAGGTGCCGAGCGACACCGGAAACTCCCATGGCTCGGCCCAACATGGCGCAGGCGCGTATTTCGTCCGCAGCGTGGGCCGCGCCGTGAATGGTCAGCACCGCCTCACCCGGCGTCACGGCCGTCGCAATCCGGTCGCAACCCGGATACAGCAGGGCCTGTGCGGCAGTGAGCCCATGCCGTCCCGCCACAAGCCTGGCGACCGCACCGAAGCCGAGAAGGACCAGCGGCTGCCCCGCTACGCGGGGGTGCAGCGCCAGGGCAGCGAGCACCGCCTGCAGGCTGTCGCCCGGCGAGTGCGCCACCTCCAGCACCGAGAAGCCGGCACCCAGAAGCTGGTCCGTGTCGAGGCTGGCGCGGCTATCGGACCGGTCATTTCCGTGCAGGATCACGACAGCCGGGGTCCGCCGGTCTGGCGCGCCAGCGGGAAGCACCAGGGTTCCGACCGCCCCCGCGACTTCGAACAGCTCAGTCTCCTCGAACGGCTCCGCCGCTCCCTCACCCGCCCCTGCGGGCTCGGCCAGCAACAAGATCAGCGCGAAGGGGCGAACCGCCGCGACAAGTGAACGATAGTGCTGCCGCATTCGACTACCCTCCTGGGGGGAGGTGGCGCAGGCCAGCTTCGACCAGCCCTCCCTGAGCGATGATGCGTGCATGAAGATCGGCAGCCCCGCCGGCAAACGGTGTCTGCCCCGCGGTGCGCACGCGGCTGGCAAATGCGTCGTCAGACACAATCGCCCGGGTCGCTTCTTCCAGTGCTCGGCGCACCGTTGCCGGCTGGCGGGCATCGGCGAAGACGCCGACGAAACCCTCAAACTCGTATTTCGGGAAACCCTGCTCAGCGGCAGTCGCGAGGTCTGGAGCGGCAGCGGAGCGGGTCGAGTTCGTCACGGCCAGCAGCTTCAGGCGGCCTCCTCGTGCCTGCGGCAATGCGGTGGCTAGCGGCATGACGGCAAGCTGTATCCGCCCCTCGCCAAGGTCATTCAGCATGTCGGGAACGGCGCGGTACTGCACGCGAGTTAGACTGATGCCCTGTTCGGCTGCGAACGCTGCGAAGGCGATGGCGATGCCGCCCGGAGAGGATGCCCAGGTCAACGTTCCGGCTCCCGCGCGAGCCAGCCTCACCGCATCCGCCAGGTTGGCGGCCTGTAGAGCAGGGCTGGCAACGACGGCAATGTGGTCGATGGCGACGGTGGAAACAGAAGCGAACTGCTCCGTGCGGTATGGCAGGTTCGGGATGGTGGCCGGATTCACGGTGAAGAGACCGGCAAAGGAAAGCAAAAGCTTGTGATTGTCCTGGAGGCCCAGGAAGGCCATGGCCGCGATCACGCCGTCCCCGCCTGGCCGATTCTCCACCGTGACTGGCTGCCCCCAGCGGCGCGACAAGCCGTCGGCAAAGAGCCGAATCGTAGCTTCCGCGCCAACGCCGGAAGGGACAGGCGTAACCAGCCGGACCGGGCGGGCCGGGAAGGCCTCGGCCCGCGCGATTACGGGCAAACCGAAAGCAAAAAGCCCCGGCAACGCACGGCGGGGGAGGTTCATGACATCAGGCTCCAGCACTGGGTTCGCCGGGGAGGATAGACAGGCGCCGCTTGCCCTGGCGTTCTTGATTCAGGACGCTTCGTTCTGCCAAATCGAACGATGACAATCCGCGACACCCTCTTTGGTGACCTCGCGCTGCTTGAGCGCGTTGTGACAACTGGCGGCATCAGTGCCGCGGCAGCCGCGTTGGGCACGGCCAAGTCCTCGGTCAGCGCCCGCATCGGGGCACTTGAGGCGCAGGTCGGCGCGCGCCTTCTGATCCGTTCGAGCCGCGGCACCCGGCCGACACCCGCGGGTGAGCGCCTGCTCGAAGCCGGTCGCCGTCTCCGCGCTGAGGCAGAAGCTGCCCTCGCCGCTGCGCGGGGAGATGAGGGCGCCCTCGCCGGAACACTTCGCATCTCCTGTCCTGTCGGCATGGCCGATGCAGTGTTGGTGCCGCTGCTTGCGTCCTTCCTGGCGCAACATCCCGCCCTACGGCTCGACATCGCGGCGACCGACCGTATCGTCGATCCGCGGCAGGAGGGAATTGATGTTGCGTTCCGCTTCGGTTGGTTGCGGGGCGCTGAACTGGGGCTGGTGGCCCGCCGTATTGGGACGTTTGAGGGCGTCCTTTGCGCTGCTCCCGCCTACCTCGCTGGCGCGGGTGGCTCGCTGCGCCAGGTTGACGACCTCGGCCGCCACGCCTGGATTGGCTATGCCGGGTTCGGCGGGGAACGCCAGACGCTGTTGCTGACAGACGAGGGCGGCAAGCGTCATCAGGTCGCGCTGACTTGCCGTGTGCGCACCTCCTCGGCCATTCAGGTGCGGGATTGGGCGTTGGCGGCGCTCGGCGTGACACGACTGCCCCTGATGCTGATCGAACCGCAACTCGCAGCCGGCCAACTTGTCCGCGTACTGTCGCACTGCCGCTTCGACGGACCATCACTGTATGCGGTGTATTCACGCGATCGGTTACGGCCAGCGAGGGTGCAGGCGCTCCTGGGGCATCTCCAAATCCGACGCGCACCGCGTGAGGTGGAAGCGGGATCGCCAACTGCTTTCAGCCGGTGAGGCGCGTCTAACGGCACCCAGCAATCGCCCGTGCCGAATCGCACCCTCTCCGCCAGTTCCCGTACAAACCGTGCTCTCCGTCAGACCGTCGGGCCTGCTGAGTGGCGGGTTTCCTGGGGGTTTCGCGGCAGATCTGATGACGGCTCGACGCGGATACGGCCGAAAATCGCTCTCCGGAGGCATTTTCTCTCCGGTCCTCCCGACTTGGACGTTTCTAGTACGGAACTTAGAAACCCAGGTAAATGGCCGGTTTCAGGGCGGTCGAAACTCGCCTTGGTTCAAACCACAATTGCCCAAAATCGTTACTTCCACAGCGAACACTTCGGTACGGCGAGCTTGCAACCCGCGCGCCCTACTCCACGCTGACCGCTCGCTCTATCTCGTCGCCCTTGAAGCCGATCGCCTCCGCCTGCCGCACGCGGGGCAGCACGGCAACGTCGTAGAGTTCGTCGATCGTGTGCTCGAAGCGCATCCACTGCGCGATCTGGCCGGTCTGGGTGTCCACCACCAGCAGCCCGCAGCGCGGCGCCGCGTCCTTCTCGGCCAACAGCCGCCCAAGGGGCAGGCCCTCGAAGGTCTGGTTGCCGCGTGGCCGTGACAGCCCGACCACCGCCCAACGCCCGATGAAGGCCAGCCCCCGTGCATACCCCGGGCAGAAGCAGACCGGCGTGAAACGGCCATCGGCCGGGCTCACCACGCCAAGCTCACCACGGCCGGAATTGAGCATCCAGAGCCGGCCATCGCGGAGCCGGGGCGAATGCGGCATGGACAGGCCGCTGGCTACCACCTCCCCGCTCGCCACATCCAGCACCACGCCGCCATCCGTGCGGCGTTCGCGCCAGCTATCGGCCACATCGCTGCGACTGATGGCGGTAACGAAGGCGGGGCGGTCGCCATCCATGGCCAGGCCATTCAGGTGGCAGCGATCCTCGGGCACCAGCGCGCTGATGAAGGGCGGGCGCCAGAGCGGGCGGAAGCTCGCAGTCTCGCTGACCGCTGCAAGGCACGAATACAGCGTGTTGACGAAGATCGGCCCTGGCGCCGCCATGTCCGCCATGGTGCCCATGCCGATATCGTGCATGTCGATGCGGCCGGTGACGCGCGCTTCACGCGGAACAAAGCGGCGGTCGGCGCCCTGCGCGGTGCCCATGCCGGGCGGGAGATCATTGGCGAAGCGCCAGAGCATCGCCTTGCCGCTGACCCAGAGCGTGTCGCCATCGGTCCAGAGGCCCTGGCATTGTTCGATCAGGCGTTCATGCGCGCGCAAGCTGCCATCGGGCTTGAGTCCCAGGAAGATCAGCCGCCCGGCCTGGTAGGTGGTGAGCGCTAGGCTCAGCCCCGCCTCCGCCAGCCAGCCGGCGAAACCCTGGGAGGTGAGCATGAGCGGGCCCAACGGGGCGGCGGTGGGGGCGCTCATGCCGAGGCAGCGGCCAGCGGGCGGGCGGTCTGCGACGAAGCGCGCCCAGCATCATGAAGCCAAGCTGTCTGCGAGATCATGCGGCGTCCGATCTGAAAAGCGTGCGGAAGTGAACCCGGAACATGCATCAAGGCTGACCGGCATAGCGCAATCCATTGAACGGCGATGAGCTTCGGCTGCGAATCCCGAACCCTGCCGTTCTCGGACACCGTGCCCGCCGACCTCCACGCTACGCTGCCTCTGCCGGGCCTGTCACCGGTTGGCGACAAGCCCATCAGCGCCCGCTTCGACGGCGGGTCCCTCTCATCCGCTGGCGCTGCGGGAGGTCGAGACGCGGCTCGGCGTGGCCCGCGGCGTGTATCTCGGCGGCGACCAACGCGCCGGTGTCGAGGTCTTCCGCGCGCTTCGTCTGGTGCGCCAGCCGCGTGCGGCGGTCTTTCATCCGGGCGATGCGCGCGTCGGGATCGGTCGGGCCTTCCCACGCGGCGGTGGAGAGCTTCTTCCCCTTTCGGGCGCGATCCAGGGGGATGAGATCGTTGGCCGTCAGTCCCTCGATTCGGCTCTCTCGGGCCATGCGGGCGATCGTCGATGAAGACGATCGTCACTTGAATCGGCGGTCGAGCTCCGCCTGCGCAGGATAGGCGCTCGCCTTCCGCAGCATCTCGTTGGCCCCGCGCAGCTCCCGGCTCTCCCGCTCCACGGACTTCAGCCGTGCGGACATCTCTGTCGTCGGGTCAAGGCGGCACCCGTGTCGCGCTCCGCCTTGCTTGACCGCTCATTCAAGGTCTGCGCCGTGGAGCCGATCTTGCCGGCAATCGACTGGAGCGTCGCCCATCGGACGATGCTGGACCTCGCGCCCCAGCACCACTCGCACAGCGTGGTCCCGGACTTCGTGCGAGAACTTGTCCGTCGTCTCGCTCGGCACAGCACCAGCCTTCCAGGAGTCGGAGGCTGCGACGAAGCCGGGGCGGTTCAGTCGCGGGCGGTCCGGCGCCTCACCGAACGACGGTCAGCGCCAATGTATCATTTCTTATATGGAATGTAAGGGTTCGTAGGATTTTGTGAGAACGACAAATATCGATCGAAATCAACCTTCACACCAAAAGTAATGGAATTTATAAGCGACAGGACATTCTTTTGTTCCTCCCTCACATGCTCAAGCAGCCGCGCTGCAGTTCGAAGTGCTGCGCGATCGGTCGCTCGGGTCGCATCGAGAAGGTCGCCGCGGATGTCCCTGATCGGCTTCAGCCCCAGCATCACGTTTGCCGAGAACACGGTGAACGCCGCACCGCAGTTGCTCGACGATGCGGTGACCTTCACGACCACATCCTCGCTCATCGGGGGCCGCTTGGTGGTGGCGGGCCTGCTGGAAGAGGACCGAATTTCGGTGCTCCATCAGGGCGATTCCGACGGGCAGATCGGCGTCTCGGGCACGACGATCAGCTATGGCGGCGTGGCGATCGGCACCGCATCTGGTGGGGTGGGCACCTCCTTCGTCGTGACCTTTACAGACGCGGTGACAGCAGCCGCGGTGGATGCGCTCATCCAGCGTCTCGGCTACGCCAACCTCAGCGATACGCCGACGGCCACGCGAAGCCTGACGCTCGATGTGATTGATGCGGCAGAACAGGGATCTGGCGTCGGCATCGGCACGCTGACCGCGCTGACCGGTTCCGCGAATCCGATGAATGGCTTTGATGTGGGCTCGTACAGCGTCCCCACACTGGTCGATTTCGATGGCGACGGCGACCTCGATATCGTTTCCGCCCGAGAGAACAACACGCTGCAGGCGTTCCGCAACACCGGCACCGCAGACAGTCCAGTGTATTCCCAGCTGAGCGGGGTATCAAATCCCTTCAACGGCCTCACCCTCGGGACCTACGCCGCCCCCGCCTTGGTGGACTTCGACGGCGATGGCGACCTCGACCTTGTCACTGGCCAGCAGAACGGCACCTTCCTCGCGTTCCGCAACACGGGCACAAGCACCGAGCCCGTGTTCACCGCGCTGACCGGTGTCAACAATCCGTTCAACGGATTGGATGTGGGCAACTTCAGCTCGCCCACCTTCGGTGATTTCGATGGCGACGGGGATTTCGACCTCATCTCGGGCGATACCGTCGCCAGGCTCGTGGCCTTTCGAAACACCGGAACCAGCACAGCGCCGGTCTTCGTCGCTCTCAGCGGCAGCGATAGTCCTGTCACCGGAATCGATGTCGGCGCGGCCGGCAGCATGCCAACCCTGGTGGACTTCGACGGTGATGGCGATCTCGATCTCGTCGTTGGCTCTGATTCCGGTAAGCTGACGGCCTATCGCAATACCGGCACCACCACCAACCCATCCTTCACCCTGCTGACCGGTGCCGACAACCCCTTCAATGACATCGACGTCGGTACCTTCAGCGCGCCGAGCTTCGGCGATATTGATGGCGATGGCGACCTCGACGTGATCTCCGGTGCGGCAAACGGCACGATCAGCGTGTGGCGCAATACGCCGCCGACGCCGTCCATAACCATCAGCGTCACCGCGGGGAATGACCTGCCCAGCGTGAACTCCAGCACGACGGCGACCTTCGCGGAAAATGGAACCGGCGCCTTCTATCTGCCCACGGCGATCGACCCCGACGGCACCACGAGCTTCGTCTGGTCGCTGGGCGGTACGGATGCGGCGCTGTTCGACATCGACAGCATCACGGGCGCGGTGACCTTCAAGGCGCCGCCGGACTTCGAGGCGCCGGCGGATTTTGACAGCGACAATATCTACGACATCACCGTCATCGCGAATGACGGTACGGCGGACAGTGCCCCCCACGCGGTCGCCATCACCGTCACGAACGAGGCAGAGGCGCCCACCGTGATTTCTGGCGGGACCGCCATTTTCGCCGAAGGCGGCACCGACACGGCCTATCAGGCAGCGGGCTCTACCTCCGAGGGGCCGGCGCGCAGCTGGTCGCTTGGCGGTACGGATGCGGCGCTGTTCGACATCGACACCATAACGGGCGCGGTGACCTTCAAGGCCGCGCCCGATTTCGAGGCGCCGGCCGACGCTGGCGGCAACAATGTCTACGACATCACCGTCACGGCAACCGACGGCACACTGAGCAGCGAACCCTTGGCGGTCGCAATCACCGTAACCAATGTCCCAGAGGCTCCCACCGTGACATCCATCGGAACCGCCAACTTCGCCGAGAATGGCATCGGCACCGCGTACCAGGCCGTGGGCGCAGACCCCGACGGCCCCGCCCCCACCTGGTCGTTGGGCGGTACGGATGCGGCGCTGTTCGACATCGACAGCATCACGGGCGCGGTGACCTTCAAGACCGCCCCTGATTTCGAGGCGCCGGCCGATGCCGGTGGCGACAACATCTACGACATCACGGTCACCGCTCATGACGGCATGCTGAGCAGCGATCCA
Source organism: Falsiroseomonas tokyonensis (assembly GCF_019024325.1). GTDB lineage: Bacteria > Pseudomonadota > Alphaproteobacteria > Acetobacterales > Acetobacteraceae > Falsiroseomonas > Falsiroseomonas tokyonensis. The sequence goes on along the minus strand of NZ_JAFNJS010000007.1, from coordinate 270,101 downwards.
CTTCCGGTCACGATCACCGTGACCAACCTCGCCGAGACGATCATCGGCACGGATGCCTCCGAGCGGATTGTCACCGGCGATGGCGATGACCGGATCGAGGGCCTTGGGGGCGATGACACGTTGATCGGCGGCACCGGCGCCGATGTGCTGGAAGGCGGCAGCGGCTTCGACATCGCCGACTACAGCGGCGCCACCCAGGGGGTCTTCATCAACCTGTACCAGGGCGTGGTCCAGGATGGCAGCGCGGGGGGCGACAGCCTTTCGGGCATCGAGGGGGCGATCGGCTCCGCGCAGGCGGATCTCCTTATCGGCGATGCCGGTGCCAACCTGTTGAACGGTGGCGCGGGCAATGACCTGTTCTTCGCCACGGCTGGCGCGGACACGCTGGATGGCGGCGAGGGCCACAACGATGTCGTGGTCTTCGCGCCCTTCTTCTTCGGCGACGACGTTGAGACTTTCGCCGAGGGCGTGGTCGTCTCGCTCGACCCCTCCATGCCCAGCGGCGGCGCGGCCGAGGGCATGGTGCTGTCGAACATCGAGGACATTATCGGGACGGAGGCCGATGACTGGTTGATCGGCGATGTCAGCGGCGATGGCTGCCCGGTGGACAACCTGTTCGTCGGCCTCGGCGGTGATGACGTGCTGGATGGCGGGTTCGGCAACGACACGCTGATGGGCAGTGCCGGTAACGACCTACTGATCGGTGGGGAAGGCATCGACACGGCCGACTTTTCCGATCTGGGGGCGGCGGTGGTGGTGCGCCTGGCCGATGGCACCGCGACCTCCGCGCGCACATCCGGCATGCCGACCTTCGCACCCTCCTCCATCGATGCGGAGGGAGAGGACCGGGACGACCTGGTCTCCATCGAGGATGTCTCGGGCACCTACCAAGCGGACGATATCCGGGGCGATGCCGGGGCCAATCTCTTGCAGGGTCAGGGCGGCGACGACACGCTCGAAGGCGGTGCGGGTGAGGACACGCTGGATGGCGGCGACGGCCTCGACACCGCCAGCTATGCCAATTCCGCGGCGGGCGTGACCGTCAGCCTCGACAGCGGGCTGCGCACCGGCGATGCGGTTGGCGACGTTCTGGCCTGCATCGAGAACCTCGAAGGATCCCGCTACGCTGACGCCTTGTACGGCGACGGGCGGACCAACCTGCTGCGCGGGCTGGCTGGCAATGATGCCCTGTATGGTGGTGCCGGCGACGACACGCTGGAAGGCGGAGTGGGAGCCGACGCGCTGAATGGCGGCGCGGGCTTCGACATGGCGAGCTATGAGAATGCGGCCTCGGGCGTCGCCGCAACGCTCGATGGCTTCCGCAACTCGATGTCCTACGGCGCCGACGACGAGGCGACGCGCGACGCCTATGCCAGCATCGAGGGCCTGCGTGGCTCCGCCCATATCGACACGCTCTACGGCAACGCCCAGGCGAACCTGCTGCAGGGCCTCGCAGGCGGGGATATGCTGGTGGGCGATGCCGGCGACGATACGCTCCAGGGCGGCGCGGGCGCCGATTTGATGACCGGCGGCGAGGGCTTCGACCTTGCCTCCTACGCCGGCTCCGACGCCGCCGTCAGCGTCAGCCTCGAGACCAACACCGGCAGCGGCGGCGACGCCGAGGGCGACCTGCTGCAGGGCATCGAGGCGCTGCTGGGCTCCGATCACGACGACCTACTGACCGGCGATGACATGGCCAACCGCCTGTCGGGCGGCGATGGCGCCGACACGGTGGTCGGCGGTTTGGGGGCGGACACGCTGGATGGTGGCGAGGGAAGCGACCTCGCCTCCTACGCCGGGACCACGGTCGGCATCGTCGTGGACATGCAGGCGATGGGGATGAGCACCGGCGAGGCGGCGTTGGATGTCCTCGTCTCGATCGAGAACCTGGTGGGTGGGTCGGGCAACGACACGCTGCTCGGCGACGGCGCGATAAATGTGCTGGATGGCGGTGATGGCGACGATCTCATCGACGGTCGCGGTACCGGGGATGAGACCGTATCGGGCGGCGATCTGCTGATCGGTGGCGCCGGCAACGATACCGTGAGCTACGAGTCGGACAGCGTGGGTGTGTTCGTCCATCTGGGCATGAACCTGGCGAGCCACGATCACGGTGACGACACGCTGAGCGGCTTCGAGAATGCGATTGGTGGCCAGGGCAACGATGCCCTGTTCGGCAACGACGAGGCCAACATGCTGGCCGGCGGCAACGGCAATGACGGGCTGGAGGGCGGCGCGGGTAACGACCTGCTCCTGGGCGAGGACGGCGCGGACACGCTGCAGGGCGGCGAGGGAGACGACACGCTGGACGGCGGCGCGGGTAGCAACCTGCTCCAGGGCGGGGCCGGGAACGACACCATCGACTACAGTGCGGCGGTTGCATCCGCCGTGGTATTCGGCACGCTGAGCTCGGAACTTGCGCGCTTCAACGAATATCTCTGCCGCATCGGCGTGGACACGCTGGAGGGCATCGAGACGTTGATCGCGACCCCGGGCGACCTGGACCGCATCGACGCATTCGCCGAGACGCAGCGCCGTGTGGAACTCGACCTCGGCCTCGGCACGCTGGCACTGATCGGCGCCCAGACCTCGGAGATGACGGTGAGCGGCTTCGAGCACGCGACCGGCGGCGCGCTGGACGACCTGCTGGTCGGCACGGCGGGTGGGAACATCCTTTCGGGCGGGGCAGGTGCAGACACGTTGCGTGGCCTGGATGGCGCGGATGCGCTGCTGGGCGCTGAGGGCAACGACCTGCTGGTGGGCGGGGCAGGCGCCGATACGTTGGAGGGCGGCTCAGGCACCGACACGGCCGACTACAGCGCCTCGGCAGAGGCGATCTCGATCAACCTCGCCACTGGGACTAACACTGGCGGCGACGCTGCGGGGGATGTCCTGTCCAGCGTCGAGAGGATCATCGGCTCCGGGTTGGGCGACAGGCTGACGGGCGACGGCAGCGACACCATCCTGCTGGGCGGCGCCGGTGCCGACACGCTGGAGGGCCTGGCGGGCGCGGACACGCTCGAGGGCGGCGAAGGCGACGACGTGTTCCTGATCGCGGATGCGGCGGATCACCCGGCCGGCGAAGTCATCAGCGGCGGCGCGGGCAACGATGTCATCCGCTTCACCGCCTCCGCGCCCTCCACCCTGGTCCTGCGCGACGTTGCGGGGGTGGAGGCGGTGCACGTCTCCGACGCTGCGGGCAGTCGCACCGGCACCGCGGCGCTCGACATCGACGCCACGGGCCTCGCCACGGGCGTGGGCATCGCCCTTTACGGCAATGCGGGGGCGAACCTGCTCACGGGCAACGACCAGGGTGCGAACCTGCTGGTGGGTGATGGTGGCGCCGACACCTTGATCGGCGGTTCCGTGGCCGACACGCTGGCGGGCGGTTCAGAGGCCGACCTGCTGATTGGCAATGGCGGCAGCGACTGGGCAGACTACTCCAGCAGCACGGTTGGCGTCTCCATCAACCTCCAGGACCAGGTTCAGGCGCTCGGCGACGCCCAGGGCGACACGCTGATTGGAATCGAGAACATCATCGGATCCGCGGCAGAGGACTTCCTCCGTGGCGACGTCGAGGACAACCACCTGTTTGGCGGCCTGGATATGGACTCGCTGCAGGGCTTCGATGGCAACGACACGCTGGAGGGCGGAGCCGGCGCCGATGAGCTGATCGGCGGGGCCGGGTCCGACTTTGCCAGCTACCGCTCTGCCCTGGCCGGCGTTGTGGTGGACCTGACCCTCAGCCGCATGGCGACCGGCGATGCCATGGACGATACGTTCCTCAGCATCGAGAACTTGGAAGGCTCGGCTTTCGGCGACGTGCTTGTGGGCAATGGCCTTGCCAATGTGCTGGTCGGCGGGCTGGGTAAGGACACTCTGATGGGGGGCGAGGGTGCGGACTTGTTTGTCTACACGCAGGCCTCGGATAGCCTGGCGACGTCGATCGGTCGTGACGTGATTACCGATTGGAGCGCGGGCGACCGGATCGACGTGTCCGGCTTCGACGCGAATACGGGGCTCAACGGCTTTCAGTCCTTCATCTACCGCGGCACCACCACCAAATACACGGAGGCGGCGGCGGGCGAGCTGTGGTCCTATGTCTGGGGCGGACACACCTATGTCATCGGCGGTGTGGATGCGGGCAAAACCCGCGACTTCCAGATCGAGCTTAGCGGCGTGCACAATCTGCAGATGAGCGACTTCGTGGGTGTCACCGTTCTGCTGGCCGGCAGCGCGGGTAATGAGGTGCTGACTGGCAGCGTCGGCCATGACACGCTCAGCGGCGGGGCTGGCAACGACACGCTGATTGGCGGCGCTGGCCGCGACAGGCTGACGGGTGGCTCTGGTGCCGACCACTTCAGCTTCACCGCCGTGACCGACAGCACGCCGACGTCCCGCGATGTGATCACCGACTTCGAGGCTGGCGACCGGATCGACCTGTCCGCCATCGACGGCAATACCGACCTGCCCGGGCTGCAGGACTTCACCTTCCTGGGCCGGGTGTCTGCAAACTCTACCGGTGTCAGCACCGGGGAAGTCAGCTTCCATCAGTTTGGCGGCAATACATTCATCAACATCGGCGTCAACAGTGACGGCACACGGGACATGATGATCGAGCTTACCGGACTGCACACGCTGCAGGCCGGCGACTTTATCCTTTGATCAGATAGCCCCGCACGAGCTGTCGTTGCCATGGAGGTTGTCCCTTCGCGGCTGAGTTGATTGGCTTTGGTTGCAAGGCCAACACCCAGCAACTCGGAGCCCGGAGGGACAGCATGAAGGGCCGCGCGGGCGGCGACGCGTCCCTGATCGCGGATGCGGCGCAGCACCCGGGCGGCGAGGGCAACCGCGGCGGCGAGAGCAACGACGTCATCCGCTTCACCGCCTGCGCGCCTTCCAACCTGGTCCTGCGCGACGTCACGGGGGGGCGAGGCGGCGTACGTCTCCGACGCCGTGGGCAGCCGCGCCCGCACCACGGCGCTTAGCATCGACGCCACCGGCCTGGGCGCGGGCGTTCACATCGCCCTGTACGGCAATGCGGGGTCGAACGAGCGCACGCGTAACGATAATAGTGCGAGCCTGCTGGTGGGTGGCGATGGCGCGGACGCGCTGGTCGGCGGAGCCGAGGCCGACACGTTGGCCGGATCCGATACGCCAGGCGGCTATCCAGGAAGCGCCGGTTGTAGGGCGGCGGCACGGGGGCGAAGTGTTCCGCCATTGCTGCGTCAGGTCCGGCGTGCCGGCGGTCTTCAGGGCTGACAGCCGGCCGAGCACTTCGGCTGGGGGAATGGCGGGGATGGTCGGCGCCAGCGGGGCGCCTGCTTTCGACTTGGTGGCGCGTGTCATGCGGGGTCCCGGCGCTGGGGCGGGCAGGAAGTGCAGGGCATCGTCTCCGCGGTCAGCAGCTTCGCGCGCAGTCTCCTCGGCAACGCGGCTGCGCAGCCGCAGCAGCGGTAGACCGCGGCCCTCTGGTGCCTCGACCGCGCGGATCATGACCAGCGCCTCCGGCCCGCTGCCAGGCGCGCGGGAGCACGCGCTACCACGGCCCGTGTCGCGCTCACCGACCAGCGAGTTCGCGGGCGAACGACTGGGCATTCAGCTCGATGAGGTTCGGCTGCGGCGCGACGCGCGGGTATCCCGGGAAGCGCGCATCCGTCGCGCCGCGGATCCGCGCCGCCGCACCCTCAGGCAGGGAGGCGCCGCCCGCGAGCTCGGTGCGGACGAGGCTCTCGAAGGCGCGGAGGTAGCCGAGCTGCTCGCGGATCAGTGCGGCGACGGGCGCCGCGGCACCATGGCCCGGCAACCCCGTGCCGATGCCACCATAGCGCGGTAGCGCTGTCTCGAGCTGCGCGATCCAGGCGCGTGCATGGCCATCGAGCAGCCAGGGCGTTGCGCGGCTGCCGAAGAGGTCGCCGGCGAACAGCACGTCTTCCGTCTCCGCGTGCAGCACCGTCATGCCCGAGGCCTCTCCCGGCCCGAGCTGGTCGACGCGCCATTCGGTGCCCGCCAGGCGGATCATCTCGCCCGGCCGCAGGATCCGGCTCGGCTCCGGAATGCGGTCGGGGATTGCCGCGCCGAAGGCGCCGCGCATGGCGCCGAGCAGCGCCGGGCCTTCCCGCACGATCCAGTCGCGCGTCCCCTCGCCGGCCATGATCGGCGCTTCCGGGAAAGCGCGCGCGACGACGTCGAGCCCGACGATGTGATCCGGATGCTCATGGGACAGCACGATCGCCTCGACCGGCAAGCCCAGCCCGCTTGCTGCCGCGACGACGGCCCGCGCCTCGACCGCCGTCCGCTGGCAGTCGAGGACCACGACCGATCGCGCGCCGACCAGAAGGTAGGAATTGACGGAAGCCTCGCCGGGGCGGTCGAGCCGCACGATCTCCAGCCCCGCCCCGGGGCGATAGGCGCGGGCCTGGCGCGTGGCCAGCAGCGGAAGGCCGAGGGTGGCGAAGCCGACAAGGCGGCGGCTGATCATGGCTTGCGCCTCACTTCAGGAACCTCGTCGACAGGACAGGGTGTGCCGCCATGCGCCTGCATCACGATGGGCTCCTCTCTTTTGCGACCTGAAGCGGGCCGCCGCGCCGCGGCGGCCCGGTAGGCAGGTTCAGGGCGTCGGCAGCACGTCCGAGACGATGTGCAGGAAGCCGTTGTCGGCACGGATGTTCATCTGCAGGATCGGCCGGCCATTCACGCGCACCGTGCTGCTCGATATCCCCTGGAAGGCGAGCTGCGTTCCGCCGAGTGTCGTCATGACCGCCGAGCCGTCGGTGTCCATCGGGATCGGGCTGCTCCAGGAGACCATGTGCGCGCGGACGACCGCGGCGGCCTCCGCCTGGCCCGAGGTCTCCGTCAGGCGGCGGTAGGCGGCATAGGGCAGCGCCTCGAAGGCGGCGTTGGTGGGGGCGTAGAGCGTGACGCCGGCCTGCGAGCCGAGCTGCGATTCGAGACCGGCCTTGCGGATCAGCGACGCGAAGGTGCTGAGCCGAGGGTTGGCGGCGACGGTCTCGAACAGGCTGGCCGCCTGGGCGCCGGCGGGAGCGAGCGCCGCGCTCGCGAGGCCCGCGGCGGCGCCGATGATGAGTCTGCGAAGGCGTGTCATGGGCAGTTTCCTCTTCGCGCGCCCGGCGCGAGCGGGATGCCCGTGCCTCATCCTCGGCGTGCGGGTCAGAGACTGCCTGATCGGTGAAGGGCCGGTTCGTCACCCGCTATGGCGCTTCCAGCGGGATTGCGGCGATGAACGGATCCCGCATCGGCGGAGCCGCGCCGCAGCGGTGGCAAAGTCGCGCGAATGCCAGGCGCGGCGTGGTGGCACGCTGCATCTCCGGAGCGCGGATATCGGCCCGGTAGGACTCACCTTCGCTGACCAGGACCCGCGCGCGGGTCGCGCCTGCCCGCCGCTGTCCCGCCCGGCGGGAAGCGCCCCGGCCCGGCGCCGCCGCGCGGCGGCGCCCGCGCGGGCCGGATCCTGCAACCGATGCCGGTATGACATCGCAAGACCGAACGAAAATTCGCAGGGACGCGTGAAAATGACATTACGTTCATGGTAGGGTGCAATGCAACATGCCGGAGGGAGTGGGTGCATGTTCGGGGAGTACGTCGAGGGCGGGAGCTTCGCGCCCTTCGTGCAGGAACGTCGCTTCGGTAGCAGCCCGCGCGTCGGGCTTATGGAAATCGGGCAGCCGCCCGGCGACTTCTCCGACCCGCCGACGGGCCTGCTCATCGTCGCGCAGGCGCGGACGTCGCTCCAGGCCACATGCGACATAGGCTTCGGGCGCGTCATGGCGCGGGCGGCGCCGGGCAACATCGCGGTCCAGCTGCCGGATGCCGCGGCCTCGATTGTCCATGACCGTCCCAACGCCTTCCGCGTCGCGGCCATTGATCCCGCGCTGCCCGACCAGCTGAGCGGGGACCGGCGCTGGCTCGACGTGTTGCGGCGACCGGGCCTCGAGCAGATCCGGAGCCGAGAGATCGGCCATGTGCTGGCGCGGATGTGGGATGCCGCACGGCAGGACGGGATGGCGAGCCGGTTGTATGTCGAAGGCTCCACCCTGGCGCTGCTCGGCCTGCTGCTGCGAGAGGTCGGGCGGGGACCCGCGAGCCACGGGGGCGGCCTGGCGGCCTGGCAGGTGCGGCGCGCCACCGCCTATATGATGGAAAACCTGGACAGCGAGATCGGCCTGGCCGAACTCAGCGCCCTGGTCGGCCTCTCGCCAACCCATTTCTGCACCGCCTTTCGCCGCAGCACCGGCCTTCCGCCGCATGCCTGGCTGACGGAAGCGCGGATGGAGCGCGCCAAGGCGCTGCTGGCCGACCCGCGGCTGAGCCTGACGGAGGTGGCGCAGACCGTGGGCTATGGCGGGCAGAGCGCCTTCGGGGCGGCGTTCCGCCGCGCCACCGGCATGACGCCCGGGGCCTGGCGACGGGGGGCCGCTGCATGAGCCGCGATACGCCGGTCTTCACGAGCCATGCGGAGTTCTACAAGGCAACCTACGGCAGCTTCATGCGGGACTTCGCGCCGCTCGGCCGATCCGGCGCCGCGATGATCCTGGCCGAGCAGACGGCGGGCGACTTCTCCGACCTGCCGACCGAGGATATTGTCCTGGTTCGTCCGCTGACCAGCAGCCCCGGGCTGATCGATTGCGGGGCGGGGCGCCGGCATCAGACCACGACTGCTGGCGCTGTCTCCATCGTGCCGCCGCGCTTCACGACGACCGTCGTGATGGATACGCCGCATGGCCTCGATCTTCTTGCGATCCCGTATCGACGGCTGCTCGACCTGACGGGGCCTGACATCCTGCCCGAAGATGGCAATTTCGGCGCCCTGCATGCCGGCTTCAACCTCGACAGGACTGTTACCGCCGGCTTCGAAACCCTGTGGCGCCAGGGCCGATCGGGATCGCCCGACCCGCTGCTGGTGGATGCGGCGCTGCTGACCATCTTCAGCCGCTTCGTGGCGATGTCCCGGTCGAAGCCGGTGGCGGTGCCGCAGGGCGGCCTGGCGGCCTGGCAGGTGCGGCGCGCCACCGCCTATATGATGGACAACCTGGACAGCGAGATCGGCCTGGCCGAACTCAGCGCCCTGGTCGGGCTCTCGCCAACCCATTTCTGCACCGCTTTTCGCCGCAGCACCGGCCTTCCGCCGCATGCCTGGCTCACGGAAGCGCGGATGGAGCGCGCCAAGGCGCTGCTGGCCGATCCGCGGCTGAGCCTGACGGAGATCGCGCAGACCGTGGGCTATGGCGGGCAGAGCGCCTTCGGGGCGGCGTTCCGCCGCGCCACTGGCACCACGCCCCGCGCCTGGCGCCGGCAGACGCCGGCGGCGCGGCTGCCATGAGCCATGGGGGCCCTGGCGCCGAGGCGGCTGGCGGCGTGATCTGACCGGATATTGCTAATCCGGGGCGGATTCGTCTCGCGCTTGTCTGCTCTCGGCCTTCACCGCAGTCCGAAGCCGGTCCATGGCGGCTTCCAGGCGCTGCAGGCGCCGCAGCAGCGTCTTGTCCTGGAGCGCAAGGCAGCGAAGCTTGCCGGTCACGGGCTCCCTGGTCTTCCGGCAGAGTGCACCGCATTCGGGACAGCGGCGGTATGGCGGCATGGCGTGCTCCGACTGCAATCGCACCCGCAGGGCTGGTGGCGCCGAGGCGCGGCCCGGCACGCGCGATGCCGAACCATGGCTGCAGGCGGGCCAGCCCACTCGCGCCCCCTTGTGCCCGTTCGCGCGCGCCTGCGGGAAGAAGCGCCTGATGACGGACCGGCCCCGGCGCCACCGCAGTCTCGCGAGAAGCACCGCAGCCCGGCGTGAACGGGCCACCCCGCGATCCCGCATGCTCCTGTCATGGTCATGGCGCCGGGCCCTGCGAGACCGGTCCTGGCGCCGATGAACCTTCGACATGGAGCACGCCGTGACCGACACCCTGAAGCCCGTCCGCAAGGCCGTCGCGCCCGGAAAGCTGCTGATCGGCGGCGCCTGGCGCGACGCCGCGGATGGCGCGACGACGACGACCACCGATCCCACGACCGAGGCCGAGATCACGACCGTCGCCAAGGCCTCGGCCGTGGATGCCGACGCCGCCGTGCAGGCCGCCACGCGCGCTTTCGAGGATGGCCCCTGGGGCCGCATGCATCACGAGGAGCGCGCCAAGGTCCTGCTCCGCATGGCCGACCTGATGGACGCCCGCGCCGATGACTTCGCGATCCGCGAGGCGATGGACATGGGCATGCCCTATCGCGACTTCCGCGAAACCATCATGCCGCATTGCTCCGGCCTGTTCCGCTTCTTCGCCGGCCAGGCGATGGCGCACATGGACGGCGCCTATCGCCGTTCCTATGAGGCCGACATCAGGATCCTGACGCGGCGCGAGCCGCTCGGCGTCGTCGCCGCCATCACGCCCTTCAACTTCCCGCTTGCGCTGTCCGCGTCGAAGATCGCGCCGGCGCTGGCGGCAGGGAACTGCATCATCCACAAGCCCGCCTCCGACACGCCGCTGACCGCACTCGCGCTGGCGCAGGTGGCACTCGATGCCGGCGTGCCGGAGGGCGTGTACAGCCTGCTCACCGGTCCGGGCGGCAGCCTTGGCGATGCGCTGGTCAAGAACCCCCTGGTGGACAAGATCGCCTTCACCGGCAGCACCGGCGTCGGCCAGGGCATCGCGCGCACGGGTGCGGCCACGATGAAGCACCTGACGATGGAACTCGGCGGCAAGTCGCCGAACATCGTCTTCGCCGATGCGAACCTGGACGCCGCGCTGCAGGCCGCCTTCTGGGGCATCTTCTGGAACAAGGGCGAGGTCTGCGTCGCCGGCAGCCGCATCCTGGTCCAGCGCCCGATCTACGAGGAGTTCACCGCCCGTCTCTCCGCCATGGCGCGCGACGCGGTGGTGGGCGATCCGCTCGATCCCGCGACGCAGATCGGGCCCATCGCATCGCGTGCCGAATACGACAAGGTGCTGCGCTACGTGCAGGCCGGGCGCGAGGGCGGGGCGCGGCTCGCCGCCGGCGGCGGCACGCGGCAGCTGGATGGCAAGGGGCTTTTCGTGGAGGCCACCGTCTTCGCCGACGCCACCAACGACATGGTCATCTCGCGCGAGGAGATCTTCGGACCCGTCGTGCCCGTAATCCCCTTCGACACGGAGGAGGAGGCGGTGCGGATCGCGAACGACACGCCCTATGGCCTGGCATCCGGCATCCAGACCGGCGACCTCGGGCGCGCGCTCAGGCTCGCGGACCGCATCCGCGCGGGCACCGTCTGGATCAACACCTGGCACAAGTACCACCCCAACGCGCCCTTCGGCGGCTTCAAGATGTCCGGCTACGGCCGCGAGCAGGGCGCCGAGGCGCTTGAGAGCTACACGCAATACAAGACCGTCTGGGCGAACCTGGCGTGAGCATGGGGCGATGAACACGATGAACATCCTGATCCTCGGCGGCGCCGGCAATATCGGCGCGCCGATCGCACGCAGGCTCGCGGCAAAGGGCCACCACGTGACCGTCGGCTTCGGCCGCGACACCGCCAGGCTGCAGGCGATCGCCGAGGAGATCGGCGGCCCCGTCGGCACCGATGCTTCCGCGGCCGATGTCGTGGTGCTGGCCGTGCCCTGGGGCGCGGCGCAGGCGGCGCTCGGCGCGGCCGGCAACCTCGACGGCAAGATCGTCTGGGACTGCACCAACCCGCTGCTGCCGGACCTCAGTGGGCTGGCCCTCGGCACCACCGATTCCGGCGGCGAGCAGGTGGCGCGCTGGGTGCCCGGTGCGCTCGTGGTGAAGGGCGTGCCGCCCTTCGCCGAGCTGATGCAGGCGGCAGGCGGGACCGGCCCGCTGGTGCCGGATGGCCTGGCGCCGCCCGCGGTCTTCGTCTGCGGCGAGGATGCGGCGGCGCGCGCGGTCGTGCTGGGCCTCGCCGCCGATCTCGGCGCGCAGCCCGTCGAGGCCGGCGGCCTTGCGACCGCGCGCTGGACGGAGCCGGTGGGCATGCTGCTGATCCAGCTCGGCTACGCCCAGGGCATGGGTCCGATGATCGGCGCGCCGCTGCTGCGCTATGCGGGTCCTGCGGCATGAGCGCGCCGGTCTGCGCGGTCGTCGGCTTCGGGCCGGGCCTCGGCGCCGCCGTGGCGCGTCGCTTCGCCGCGGGCGGATTCGCGGTGCTCGGGCTCTGCCGCGATCCCGCGCGGCATGCGGCGCTGCCAAAGCAAACGGCGGTGATGGTCTACAACGCCTATCGCGCGAGCTTTGCCGCCCCCGGGCCCTCGGCCCTGGCGCCGGCCGATCTCGCGGCGGATTTCGCCGTGAACGTCACCGGCGCGCTGGTCGCCGTGCAAGCGGTGCTGCCGGGCATGCGCGCCGCTGGGCAGGGCAGCATCCTGTTCACCGGCGGTGGTCTCGCGCTCGATCCCACCGGCTGGCTGCCGGCGGCGTCACTGGCCGTCGGTAAGGCCGGGCTGCGCAGCCTGGCGCTGACGCTCCACGCGGAACTGGCGTCACAGACCATTCATGCCGGCACGGTGACGATCGCAGGCACGGTTGCCCGTCATACCGCCTTCGATCCTGATCGCATCGCGGAGGCCTTCTGGGACCTGCACGCCGATCCCGCCGGCGCCTTTCAACCCGAGATCATCTTCAGAGGCTGAACCCCCATGTCGTCCAACATCGCCACCGTGCGCCGCTTCGTGACCGACTTCCTCGGCCGCGCCGACCTCGCTGCTGCCGACGCCACCGCGCATCCGCGCATCCAGGGCATCACCGGCCTCAAGCCGATGGGGCCGATCGACGGGATCGACGAATACAAGGCGATCCTGACCGCCTTCGTCGCGGCCTTCCCGGCGGAATCGCCGGTCGAGATCATCGACCAGTTCGAATCGGCCGATGGCACGCGGGTCGTCACGCGCTTCCATTCCCGCCAGCGCCATGCCGGCGAATTCTTCGGCGTCGCCGCAACCGGCCGCGTCATCCTGTTCGACGAGACGCATGTGGCGCGCCTGCAGGACGGGCTGATCATCGAGAACATCGTCAGTGCGACCAACCTCGAATTCGAGATGCTGATGGCGCCGGTCCTGGCGCCGATGATCCTGGGACAGTCGTGATGATCACCCGCCGCGGCCTGGGCCTGCTTGCCGGCGGGCTTGTTGCTGCCCGCGCAGCGCGGGCACAGTCCGGGACCGAGATCCTGGTGCGCTTCCCGAACGGCACCTTCCTCGAGAACCTCGTGGTGGAGCCCGAGGGGCGCGTGATCTTCACCAACTACTTCGCGCGGCGGCTGGAGGCCTGGTCGCCCGGTGCGGGCCACTCCGCCTTCGCCGCGGTGCCCGCGCATCCGGTCAGCCTGACACCGCTTGGCGGTGGGCGCCATGCGCTGGCAGTGCACGGCACGTCGTTCATGGAAGGGTCGGCCGCGATGCGGGGCCAGGCGGCCCTGCTGCTGCTCGATCCCGCCGGCAACGTGACGCGCCGCATCGCCCTGGCGGAAGCCGTGTTTCCCAATGGCGGGCTGCTGCTCGCGCGCGACAGGCTGCTGCTCGCCGACAGCGCCTTGGGGCGCGTCTGGCAGGTCGATCTCGAGACGGGCGCGGCCACGAGCTGGCTCGACCATCCGCTGCTCGCCCCGGTGGCCGGGCAGCCCTATCCCGGTGTCAACGGCATCAAGCGCGCGGGCGATCGGCTGCTGCTGTCCAACTCGGCGCAGCGCAGCCTGCTGGCGGTGGGGGTGGATGGCGGCACACCGACGGTGCTCGCGCCGATGACGCTCGGGGTGGACGACTTTGCCGTTGCGCCGAACGGGACGATCTATGCCGCGACGCATGCGGTGGATCTCGCGCGCCTCATGCCCGGCGCCAGCGCGCCGGTGGCGATCGCCGCCCCCGGCGTCGAGGGCAGCACCGCCGTCGCGCTGACACCGGATGGGTAAGCGCTCTATGTGCTCGGCACCGGCGGGCTCTCCTCGGGCGGTCGGGGTGACGCCGTGCTGGCACGCGTCGCGATCCCTGCGGCATGATGCAACCCTCATCGCGAGAGGTCCTGCGGAATGCCTGATCTGTCCGAACCTACCATTGCCGTCCGGTCGCGGGAGGAACTTCTCTATCTGCTGGCCGAGGCGGCCGAGATCGAGCACAACCTGATGTGCTGCTACCTCTTTGCCGCCTTCGGCCTCAAGACCGCCGCCGATGGGCTGACCGAGGCGGATGCTGCGGCGGTGGCGGGCTGGAAGCGTGCCATCACCCATGTCGCGGTCGACGAGATGACGCATTTGGCGCTGGTCGCCAACCTGACCGCGGCCATCGGCGGCGCGCCGCATTTCGGCCGGCCGAACTTCCCGGTCGGCGCCGGCTACCATCCCTCCGGCGTCATCGTGCAGCTGACGCCCTTCGACCGCGCGACGCTTGACCATTTCATCTACCTGGAGCGGCCCGAGGGCGTGTCTCTGCAGGACGGTACCGGCTTCGCCTCGCCGATGCCCGACTACCGGCGGGAGACGCCTGGCGAGCGCATCATGCCGAGCGCGCAGGACTATCTGACGGTAGGTCACCTGTATCGCAGCATCCGGGCTGCCCTTGTCGACCTTGCCGCGAGGCTGGGCGAGACCGCGCTGTTCGTCGGCGATCCCGCCTTGCAGGTCGGACCGGACCTTGCGGCGTTGAAGGGCCTGTGCCGGATCACGGACCTGGCTTCGGCGCTGGCTGCGCTGGATACGATCGTCGAACAAGGCGAGGGCTCGCCGGCCGATATCGAGGCCTCCCACTATCGTCGCTTCCTCGCGGTGCGGGAGGCGTATGACGCGCGCCTTGCGGCCGATCCTGCCTTCGCGCCGAGCCGCGCGGTCGTCCGCAACCCGGTGATGCGCCGGCCACCCGACCCGGCGGGAAAGACCTATATCGATCATCCCGGCACGGCGCCGGTGATGGACCTGGCCAATGCGATCTACGCCGCGATGCTGCGCAGCCTCGTGCAGGGCTTTGCGGAAACCGATCCGGTCCGCAAGCGGTTGTGCATCGATGCTTCCATCGACACCATGTTCGGCCTGGTGCCGGTCGCCGAGCACCTGACCAGCCTGCCCGCCTGCATGGCCGAGGATGGCCGCAGGGCGGGCATGAGCTTCGCCATGCTGCGCGACGTCGCCCCGCTCGCGCCCGGCGCCGGCGCGCTCGCCGTCCTGGCGGAACGCTACGGCGAACTCGGTGCGCGGGCCGGCACGATGCTGCCGCCGGCGCTGGGCGAAAGCGTGGCGACGGCGCTCGGCGGGATTGCGGCCAGGCTCATGGGCCGCCCTGCCGCCACCGAAGCGCCGGCGATCGAAGTCGCGGAAGGCCGCGATGTGGTGATAAGCTTCGAGGCGACGCGCTGCATCCACGCCCGCTTCTGCGTGCTGCAGCAGCCCGCTGTGTTCAAGGCGAATGTCGTCGGCGCCTGGATCGCGCCCGATGACGCGACGACGACCGAAGGCCTGGTCATGGTCGCGCAGAACTGCCCTTCCGGCGCCATTCGCTACCAGCGGCGCGACGGCGGTCCGGAGGAGGCGCCGCCGCCGGTGAACCTGATCCAGGTTCGGGAGAACGGGCCTCTCGCTGTGCGCGCCGACATTCATCTGGCCGGCGAGGCGATCGGCTATCGCGCGACGCTGTGCCGCTGCGGTGCCTCCGGCAACAAGCCGTTCTGCGACGGTTCACACAAGGCGGCGGGCTTCGCGGCGACCGGAGAGCCGGAGACGGGCGATACGACGCCGCTGCCTGTCCGCGATGGCGTGCTGCAGGTGCGGCCGCAGAGGAACGGGCCGCTCGCCGTGTCGGGGGCCATCGAGATGCTCAGCGGGACCGGACGCACGATCCTCAAGACCGAGGCTGCGATGCTTTGCCGCTGCGGCCAGTCTCGCAACAAGCCGTTTTGCGATGGTTCGCACGCCGCGGCCGGGTTCCTGGCCGACTAGACGGATAGGATCACGCTGGCTGGCCTCGGGCGCTGTCCAAGGTGGCGGCCGATAGGCCGCCCCTACCCCTGGGCGACGCACCTTCCGACGCCCCCTGCGGCTTCGTCAGCCGTCAATCCGCCTTGCGACCAGCTCTGGGTTTGGCCGATGCTGCCGGCTGCAACGACCCTGATGCGCCCGGGCATGGCCACTACGATGGAAACTGCTGCGCCCTATCCTCGCCCGGGACTTGCCGGCGCAGGCGGCTGCCCGGCAAGGCACCGCGTGGCGCAGGGAATCCTGGGTCGGCGCGGGGTGCTTGCGATGTCGCTGGCTGCGCTGGCCGGTGGCTGCGCGCCCACGCCCGAGCCAGGAAGCAGCATGGCGGAGCCCGAGATCGTGGCGGTCGCGCCGGGTATGAACACCGTGCGCGGCAGGCTGAAGCCCTTCGATCCGGCCCATCCCTCGGTCGATTTGCGGCTGCCGCCGGGCGTGACGAAGCCGCCCCTGGTGATCCTGGTGCATGGGGGCGGTGGCGCGCGGGACCAGGCCAATGCCATGGCGCTGCTGCACGCTGATGGCGTCGCCGTGCTGGGCTTCGATGCCTACCGGATGAACGGCTTCGATCGCCACAGCGACTTCTGGATCCGGAACATGACCTACGAGGCCCGGCAGCGGATGATCTACAGCACGGCCCTCGGCGCCTACCGATGGGCCGCCACGCTCGAAAGCATCGACGTCACCCGCCTGCACCTCCACGGCCTGTCGAACGGCGCCGACGTCGTGGCGAATCTCGCCGCGGTGGTCAGTCCCGCCCATGTCCGCATGGTCTTCGCGGGGGGCTGGCGGGGGCAGGGCTTGGCCTGCCGGATCGCCTGAATGTGCCGCTGCGCGCGGTGTTCGGGACGCTCGACAACTACGCGGGCGCCACGCCGACGGATTGGCGCTGGACGCGGAAGGTCCCCTGCAGGCTGAACATGGCGGATTTCGAAGGACCACCAGGCAATGCCGCGCGCTGCAACGCCGCGCGCAACGCATCCAGCCTGACGGAGAGTCCCGCGGAGTGGGTGGCGCGCCTGCGCGGGCAGGGGGCCGATATCGACATCTGGTTCTATGAGGGCGGCGCGCACGGCATCTTCACCGGGCCGCTGCACTTCCTCACGATCGACTGGCCCGGGCGCCCGGCGCCGGCCACGATCGGCGCCACGGAGGAGGCGCGGCAGCGCCTCCTGCGGGACATGCTGGCCGTCCTGCGCGCCTGAAGGCGCGCCGCGCTCATCCGCCCCCTAGTGTCCGGGCTTGCCACTCTCCCCGGGGGAACGCTGCAGGATGACGGCAATGAGTCGTCCGAACTCGTCCACCGAGAATGGCTTTTTCAGAATCGTCATTCCGGCTGTCAGGAAGCGGCTTTGATCAGCTGCTTCCATGGCATAGCCGGTCATGAACAGCACTGGCAGATGGGGGCGGCTTTCCCGCCCGATGTCGGCAATCTGCCGGCCGTTCAGGCCCGGCAGCCCGACATCCGTGACCAGCAAATCGATCTTGCGGTTGGACTGGAGGATCGGAACCGCTTCCTTCCCATTCTGGGTCTCGATGGAATGATAGCCGAGCTCCTTCAGCGACTGGAGCACGATCAGCCGAACCGCGGGGTCATCCTCCACGACCAGCACCGTTTCACCCGTTCCACTCAGCGGCGGCTCACTTTCCACTTCCCGGGTCAGGGGAAGATCCCCGTCGTAGCGCGGCAGAAGAAGATGGATCGCGGTGCCCTTGCCCTCGTCGCTGGCGATCTGAATGTGCCCGCGCGACTGCTGGACGAAGCCGTAGATCATCGAAAGGCCCAGCCCCGTTCCCTGGCCCACCGGCTTCGTCGTGTAGAAGGGGTCGAAGACCCGCGCCAGGACCTCGGGTGGCATGCCGCAGCCCGTGTCGGCGACGCGAATCTGCACGAAATCCCCGGCGATCGCCTTCTTCGCCTCCAAGGTCTCGGGCGGGAAATGGGCATTCTGAAGCCTGATCGTCAGCTGCCCGCCCTCAGGCATCGCGTCACGTGCATTGATAGCCAGGTTGAGGATGGCGCTCTCGAGCTGGCTTTCATCGGCGAGGGCAGGCCAAAGGTCCGGATCGGCGTCGATCGTCAATTCGATGCGCTCGCCCAGCGAACGGCGCAGCAGATCCTCGACCGACCGCACCAGGGTGCTGACGTCGAGCGGCCGGCTGTCCAGGGTCTGCCGGCGCGAGAAGGCCAGCAGGCGGTGCGTCAGGGCGGCGGCACGCTGGCCCGAGGTGACGGCTGCGTCGAGGTAGCGGTCGACATCCTGCAGGCGCCCCTGCTGGATACGGCGGCGTGCCATGTCGATGCCGCCGAGGATGCCGGTGAGCATGTTGTTGAAGTCGTGCGCCAGGCCACCTGTCAGCTGGCCCACGGCCTCCATCTTCTGGCTCTGTCGAAGCTGCTCTTCCAGCAGCTTGCGCTGCGTGACGTCGCGGCCGATCCCGTAGATCGTCTCGTCCTGCACCATGGCGGTCCAGCTGACCCAGCGGTACGTGCCGTCCTTGCTGCGCAGGCGTATGTCGAAATCCGCCGTCAGCTCGCCGCGCCGCAATGCAGTGAGGTGAACGGCGAAAATCGCCAGGTCATCCGGATGCACCAGCGCGTCCATCGACGAGCCCAGCAGCTCGGAGGCCTCGAAGCCGAGCAGCGTGGTCCAGGCCGGGTTGACGGATCTCTGCAGCCCGTCCGGGCCGATCACGTTCAACAGATCGCGCGACAGGTTCCAGACCCGGTCGCGCTCCTGCGTCCGCAGCTCCACGCGTTCCTCGAGGCTCTCGGTCAGCAAGCGCAGCTGGGCCTCGGAACGCTTGATGGTGGTGACGTCGTAGATGACGCCGGCGAAGATCACGCCGCCGCCCACCGCGCGGCGGTACTCGCCCCGCGAGGCGAGCCAGCGTTCCTCGCCCGTATCGGCGCGTGTGATCCGGCACTCGTGGAAGGCGGCGCCTTCCCGGATCTGCCCGTCGCGGTTCTGGATGATCGCCTCGTCGTCCGGATGGACGACGGCGTTGATGGTGCGCACCGGCAGGGTCAGGGCGGGGCGCAGGCCCAACAGTCGGCAGAACTCCTCCGATACCTCCGCCGTGCCATAGCCGCTGAGATATTCGAAGGAGCCGACCCCGCCGGCGGTCTGGGCGATGTAGAGACGTTCCTCCACCTTCCGCTGCTCGCTGATATCGGTCAGCACGCCGGCGAAGCGCAGTGGCTTCTCCTCGTCATCCAGGTAGGTGCGGCCCCGGGCGGCGACCCAGCGCACCTCGCCCCCCACAACCACCCGGAAGTCGCGAGCGAAGACCTCCGCCCCCTGCAGGGCGCCGGCGACCGCAATCCGCATCCGCATGCGGTCGTCGTCATGGATCGGCTTGAAGAAGGCGGAAGCGGGGAGCTCGGCGGTCGCGGGCTCCAGGCCGTAGATGCTGGCGAAACGGGCATCGACGACCAGCCGGTTGGTCGCGATGTCCCATTCCCAGGCGCCAGCCGCGGCAGCCGAGACCTGCACCTGCCGCAGCCGCGCCCGCGCCTCGTCCAGCTTCGGGCGGCTGTGCTGCTGGCCCGCATGGCCGTTTGCCGGGGGAGGGCCGCCTGTCACCTCGGCCAGGGTCGCCAGGCTGAAGGCGGGCGAACCCTCGGCGTCGCGGATCGTCGTGACGCTGATCCGGTTCCAGAACCTCGTGCCGTCCTTTCGCCGGTTCAGGACCTCGGCGGTGCCCGCGCCAGTCTGCGCGACCGCGGCATGGAGTTGGTCGAGGACCGCGCGATCGGTTTCCTCGGCGTGCAGCAGGCGGTCGCTCCGGCCCATCACCTCGGCGGCCGGGAAGCCGGTCAGCGCTTCGAAGGCCGCATTGGCGTAGATGATGGTCCCGGTGGCGGAGCCTGCCTCCGTGACGGTGATGGCCATGCCGCAGCGGTCCAGGACCTCAAGCCACGGCCCTGCCAGCGCAGTCAGACGAGTGAGCGCATGTGCCGCTTCCGCGTCGGCGGTAAGCAGCGACGTCGATAACCTGGTCTCGGAGCAGTCAGCCATGACAGGACCCAACGCTGGGGAACCGGCCCGGTTTGGCCAAGGCTAGATCTCTTCGCCCATGACCTGCCGGATGAAGTCCGCGATCAGCAGGCGCAGCGCCTGGATCGAGGGCAGGTCCATCAGCATCGAGATATAGCCGCGGATGTCGTGGTTGTTGATGGCGAAGTTGATGTACAGGAACAGCACGATGCCACCGCCGGATTCGAGCCTCCGCGGCTCGAACAGCAATGATCCGTTGCTTCGGATCACCTCGGGCAGCGACATGGTCAGGGGCTGTTTCAGCATGTTGGCCATGGTGGCGAGGCAGCTGTTGAGGACGATGTTGCCGGTTTCCGCCAGCGCCTCGTTCTCGATGGCGGAGGCTTCCTCCACTGTCAGGGTTTCGCCGGCCACGGCGCGGACCATCGCCAGGCTGTTGCTTTCAGGAAAGATCAGCAGCGCGCGGCCGGAAAAGGCGCCGTCGAAATCCTGACGCACGGCCACCAGCTGCCCGTATTCACGCTCCCTTATCAGGGTGATGGCGCCGCTGCGGCTCACCACCTCCAGCGAAGGGACCGAAAGCAGCACGTGCTGGCCCACCATCTTGCGCAGGCTGACCGCGGCGCGGCTGACGCCGATATTGACCAGCTCGGTCAGGGCGTCCCGCTCCATATCCTCCAGCGTGGCGATCTGCGCCGTCATCGCGGGGCGGACCGCAGCCGGATCGCGGCGCCGGAGATGAAGCCGCGAATGCCGTCTTCCGTCACTGGCTTGGCGATGAAGGTGGCGTTGGCGGCGCGGGCGCGGGCGATGATCTCGTCCTGCACATTCGCCGTCGCGACCGCCAGCGGCATGGTCGGGAAGCGGGCGCGCAGTTCCTCCACCAGGGTCAGCCCGTCGCGTCCCGGCATGTTGAAATCGACGATGGCGAGGCTGACCGGCTGGGCCTCCACGACCGCGACCGCTTCATCGGCATTGCCCGCCTCGACCCGCATCCAGCCTGGCTGCAGCGCGGCGATCGCCTTGCCCACCACGATCCGGGCCAGCTTGCTGTCATCGACGATCAGCACCGTCGTAGCCATGAAAAACGTCTCCTGCAGGTCACGGCATGGGGAAACCGTTGGGGCCTTATAGATTGGACGGCCGGGCCTGTCTCTCCACCGCAAGGGCCGGCAGCAGCAGATCGCGCAGGAAGGGCGAGGGGGGCAGGCCGGTCAGGCTGGGCTTCAGGGCGAGAAGGGCCTGTACCACGGCCGCGTGCAGCGCCTCGCAGGCGGAAAGGTCCACGGGCCTGGCCTCGCCGGTCTGCAGCAGAATCGTCAGCGCATCTGCATCCTCGAGGTGGCAGGCGCCTTCCAGGCGGATGACGGTATCGTCGAGCCGGACCGTCATGCGACGAGCTCCGCCAGGTCAAGGACCATCAGCACACCTCCATCCGCCAGCAGGGTCGTGCCCATCAGCCCCGGTGCCTGGGCCAGCAGGCCCCCCATGGGACGCAATGCGGCATCCATGCGATCGACGAAGGCATCAACGGCGAAGCCTACCTGTTGGCCGCGAACCGTGGCAATGACAACGCGTTCACCCTGCCCCGCTGCTGCCGCGCCGCCTGCGCCGACCAGGTCAGCCAGCCTGACTAGCGGCAGCACCTGGTCGCGAAGCTGGAAGGCCCGCCCGGACCGGATCGGCACGACGCGGTCCGGCGTCAGGCGCGCCGTCTCGACCACCGCATCCAGCGGCAGGCCATAGGTTTCTGTGCCGCAGGCGACCACGAGGATCCGGACCAGCGCCATGGCAAGCGGCAGGCGGAACTGCACCTGCGTTCCCTGTCCGGGAGTGCTGGTCACGGCGACCTTGCCGCCGAGGCCGGCGGCGGCGGAGCGCACCACATCCATGCCGACCCCGCGGCCCGAAAGCGTGGTGACGGAAGCGGCGGTGGAGAAGCCCGGGGCGAAGATCAGGTCGATCGCGGCCGCGTCGTCCAGCCTGGCGGCCTCCTCCGGCGCCAGCAGGCCCCGCTGCAGGGCCAGGTCCCGGATGGTGACAGGATCGATGCCGGCGCCATCATCCGTCACCTCGATGACCACCTGGTCGCCGTCCACGCGCGCGGCCAGGCGGATCTGGCCGGCTTCCGGCTTGCCGGCGCGGCGGCGCCTTGCGGGGTCCTCGATGCCATGGTCCAGCGCATTGCGCAGGACGTGCAGCAAGGGGTCCGCCAGCGCGTCCACCACCGCCTTGTCGACCTCGACCTCCCCGCCCACCACCTCCAGCGCCGCTATCTTGCTTAGGGAGCCCGCAATGTCGCGCACCAGGCGGGGGAAGCGGGCGAAGAGCGGCGCGAGCGGCACCAGGCGCACCCGCCCGATCGTGGCGTGCAGATCGCCCGCCAGGCGGTCGAGCCGCGCCTGCCTGGCGCGCAGCGCCTGGCCCAGCGCGTGGCCGCCCGGCAGCGCTTCGACCTGGGCGGCGAGCCCCGCCAGCCCCGCCTTGGCAATGACCAGGTCGTCCGCGAGGGCCGCCAGCCGGTCGAGCCGCGCCGCATCCACCCGCAGGCTGCGCCGCGCACCCCCACCCTGCTCCGGGGCAACTTCCCCTGGGGTGACGTCCCCTGGGGCGACCTCCTCAGGGGCGACCGCCTCCCGGTCAACCGCCTTCGGGACGACGAGATCGGCGAACTGCACCTGATCGGCGACCAGCCGGAAGCCCGCCTCGACCTCCGCCCGCGGCGCCGCCGAGACGGCCTCGACGACCAGGTTGCAGGTGAAGGGATCGTAGGGTTCGGAAGGGTCCCAGGGCGCGCGCAGCGAGACGCGCAGCGCCGTCAGCCGCGGGATGGCGGAGGCGATGGCGATCGGGTCGTCGCCAAGGTAGAAGCAGTCCTCGCGCGGCACGTAGCGCAGGGCGGTGCCGGCGAGCCCGGCGAATTCCGCCGGAATGGTCCAGGCGGCCCCCGCGGGCGGCGCCTCGGTCGGCGCCTCTTCGCGAATGTGCCCGGCCAGCGCCTGGCCAATGGCGGTCGCATCGGCGGGCAGCCGTCCGTGCCGTTCCAGCGAATCCAGCCAGCGATCCACCTGGTCCAGCATCGCCACCAGCGCATCGAGGTCTCCGGCGGCGCCGTCGCGGATGGCGGTCAGCCGGTCCTCGGCGGCATGCAGCAGCCGGCCCATGGCCTCCAGATCGAACAGGCCGGTCGAACCCTTCAGCGTGTGCAGAGCGCGGAAGCAGGCCTCCATCGCGGCTGCGTCCCCCGGTTGCAGCGCCAGTGCCGAAAGCCCGCGCGCCGCCTCGGCGACCAGCTCGCGTCCCTCCACCAGGAACTGGGCCATCAGCTCCTGGCTCATGCGTCGGCGGGCCGCTGGAACACCGTCGCGTCCTCGAAACGGCAGATCTCGAAGCGGGGGCTGATGCGGCTCATGGACTCGGTGTGGCCGAGGCAGAGGAAGCCGCCGGGCGCCAGCCGGTCATACAGCGTGCCGGCCGCGAGCAGCCGGGACTCGTCGTCGAAGTAGATCAGCACGTTGCGGCAGAAGATCACGTCGAAGACCCCATGCACGGCCATGCTCGCGGCATCGACCAGGTTGGCGGGGGCGAAGCTCACCGATTCCCGCAGGTCACGGATGATCCGCCGCCGGTGCCGCCGGACCGGTTCGAAATAGCAGTCGCGCAGCCTGGGCGGCAGCCGGGACAGGGCGCGCTCGCCGTACAGGCCTTCCCGCGCCGCTTCCAGCGCGCGCGTGTCGATGTCGGAGCCGATGATCTCGATGTTGTAGGCATCGACCAGGCGCCAGTTCTCCAGCAGCCAGATGGCGATGGAATAGGCCTCCTCCCCGGTCGAGCAGGGCAGGGACCAGATGCGGATCTTGTCGCCCGGCCGCCGCGTGGCGATCAGCGCCGGCAGCAGCGCCCGGGACAGGCAGGCCAGCTGGTGCTCCTCGCGGTAGAAATAGGTTTCGTTGATCGTGAAGGCATTCACCAGCGTCTCGCGCTCCGTCGCATCGCTGCGCAGGTGGCCGAGATAGCTGGCGAAGTCGCCGATGCCCGTGGCGGTGTAGCGCTCCGCGAGCCGCCGCTCGATGTAGTAGCGCTTGGTCTCACCGAACAGCATGCCGGTCTGGCGGTAGACGAACGCACTGAGGCGCTGCAGCTGCTCGGCAGTCAGGCGTGCGGCCCCGGTCATGGCACTGCGACCAGCGCCGCCAGGCGCGCGGCGATGGCTTCGAGCGGCGCGACCAGGCCGGCGCCGCCCGCCTTCACCAGCTCGCCGGGCATGCCCCAGACCGCGGCGGTGTCCTCCGCCTCCGCGATGGTGCGCCCGCCCGCCTGGTGCAGCGCGGCCATGGCGGCGGCGCCGTCATTGCCCATGCCGGTCATCAGCACGCCGATCAGCTGTTGCGGCGGCAGATGGGCCATGGCGCTGGTCACCAGGCGATCGACGCTGGGATGCCAGCGATGGGCCGGACCGGCCGGCGCCGGCAGGACGATGGGGCCGCCGGCGCGCAGGCTGACCATCATATCCGCATCGCCGCGGGCGATATGCACGACGCCGGGCGTGATCGGCATCGGGCGGGTGACCTCCGTCACCTGCAGCGCGCAGAGGTCATCGAGGCGCCGGGCGAGGGAGGCGGTGAAGGCGGCCGGCATGTGCTGGGCCACCAGGATCGGCCAGGGGAAGCTGGCCGGCAGCGGCGCCAGCACCGCCTCCAGCGCCGGCGGGCCGCCGGTGGAGGTGCCGATGATCACGAGGCCCGGCAGCGCGCCGCCCGCCGCCGGCAGAGTGCCGCCCGCCCCCGGCGGGGCGGACACGGGCGGGGCGGACACGGGCGGGGCCGGCCGGGGCGCGGGCGTGCGGGCCCGAAGACGCTCCGCCAGCCGGTGCGAGCGGCGCAGGCGGATCTGGCTGGCGGCGCGCACCCTCTCGATGAGGAGGGGCGCGAAATCGTCGATGGCGAGCGAGACCACGCCGCCCGGCTTCGGCACGAAATCCACCGCGCCCAGATCCAGCGCTTCCAGCGTCGCCTCGGCGCCTTCCGAGGTCAGGGCGGATACCATGACCACCGGGCAGGGGCGCTCCACCATGATCCGGTCGAGGCAGCGCAGCCCATCCATCCGCGGCATCTGCACATCGAGCGTGACGACATCTGGCCGGAAGGCATGCAGCTGGACCAGCGCCTCCGTTCCGTCGCGCGCGAAGGCCAGCTCGAAACCGCCATCCGCCTCGAAGGCCCTGCCCAGGACCCGGCGCATCAGCGCGGAATCATCGACGATCAGGATCCTGATCATGCGGTGGAGGGGCTCGCCGCCAGGTCCCGCAGCAGGTCGGCCTCCGCCTGGTTCAGCAGCGCCGCCGGGTCGATCAGCAGGATCACGCGGCCATCGCGTTCGATGGCGCGGTCGAACTGGCCGGCACCGGTGCCCGCCAGCTGCGGCGCCGGCAGGATGTCCTCCGCCGCGACTTCCAGGATTTCCGTCACCGCATCCACCGTGAAGCCGGCCTGCAGCCCGCCCAGGGTGAGGACGATGATGCGCTCCGCCGCCTCGCTGTCGCCCGCCAGGCCGAAGCGGCGGCGCTGGTCGATGACCGGGATCACGCGACCGCGCAGGTTCAGCAGGCCCCGCACGTAATCCGGCGCCTTCGGCAGGCGCACCAGCGTATCGGGCCGGCGCACCACCTCATCGACGGCGCCGATCGGCAGGCCGTAGCTTTCGCTGCCGAGGCGGATCACCAGCAGGCGTTCGCGCGCCACGGCGAGGGGGGATGCCGCGGTCGCCATGCTCTCATCCTTCTGCTGATCCACCGCCGCCAGCTGCGCCGCGACGCGGTCATCGGCGAGGAGGCCGGCGGGCGAGAGGATCGCCACCACGCCGCGCCCATCCGCCTGGCGCAGCACCCGGTCGATGCGCGCCTCGCCGCCGCCCGTGTTGAACAGGCTCGGCGCTGGGCCCAGGCGGTCGGGCGCCACGCGCAGGATGGTGCTGATGCGGTCCACCACCAGCGCCATGCGCTGGCCCACCACCTGCGTCACCACGACCTGCTCCCGGCCCGTGGGCGGCCGGTGCGGCAGGCCGAGCAGCAGGCGCAACGACAGGGCCGGCAGCACCGCATCGCGCAGGGTGAAGACGCCCAGCAGGATCTCCTCGGTCTGCGGCAGGGCGGCGATGAAGCCGGGCAGGGCCAGCACCTCCGCCACGCTGTCGAGCGGCAGCGCGAAATCCTGGCCCGCGAGGGTGAATGCCAGGAAGGCCTGGTCCCGCCGGGCGGGGGCGGCCGGGCCCGTCCCTACCTGCAGGCCTGGTGCGGCGCGGCCCCTGGCAGCGCGGGCCGTCATGGCGAAGCGCGCGCGCAGGATCGCCGCCAGGTCCAGCGCCTCGGCGTCCTCCCCGTCTTCCAGCAGCAGCCGGGCCTGCACCGGCGGTGCCGGCCCGTCCAGGGCCAGGAAGGATTCGACGGCATCGACGGCCAGGCCGAGCGGCGGGTCGTGGCGCAGCACCACGATGCGCTCCACCGAGGCCTCCACCGAAGCCTCCACCGGAGCATCCACTGGGGCCGCCGCATCCAGCAACTGGCGCAGCGACAGCACCGGCAGCACCGTGCCGCGCAGCGGCATGATGCCCAGCAGCCCCGGCGGGCCATTCGGCACGCGGGTCATCCGGGGCGGGCGGATCACTTCCGCCACGCCGCTGCCCGCCAGCGCCAGGCGCATCCCGCCCGCCCGCACTGTCAGCCTGTGGCTGGGCACGGCCCTAGCGATCCGGCGCCTGCTGCAGCTCATGCGCCAGCAGGGCGATCTCCTCGATCGCGACGGCCAGGTCCTCGGCGGTCTGCGACTGCTCGCGCGCCGCCGCCGCCGCCTGGGTCGCAGCCCCGCTCGCCTGTTCGGCCGCCGAGGCGATCTGGCCGATGCCGGACAGCACCTCCGCACTCGCCGCCACGATGGTCCGGCTGGTGCGGGCGAGATCCTCGGCGCCGGTCTGCAGGTTCTGGCTATCCTGGGCCACCAGGCCCAGCCGCTCCTCCAGGGTCTGGTTCCGCTGGATCTCGGCCTCCGAGATCAGCGCGATCTGGTCGACCTCGCGCCGCACCCGGGCGATGCGGGCGACGATCGCGACCAGGAGGTCCTTCACCGATTCCGCGTTCTGCGCCGCGTCGCGGGCCAGCGTCCGGACATCGCCCGAGACCACGGCGAAGCCACGACCGGCCTCGCCGGCGCGCGCCGCCTCCACCCCACCGCTGGTCGCCAGCATCGTCGTCTGCACGGCGATCAGGCCCAGGCCATCGACCACGCGGCCTACCGCGGTCGCCTGTGTCTCCAGCCCCTCGATCAGCGCCTGCACGTCCTTGTTGCCGGCAACCGCCCTGGCCACGCCCTCGGCGAGGCCCGCGACGGCCAGCCGGCCCTCGGCCAGCTGCGCCTGGATCGCCGCCACCCGGGCCACCTGCGCGCGCGCGCTGGCATCAAAGCTGCGCGCGGTGGTCTCGATCTGCGTCATGGCGGTGCCTGCCTGCTGCGTCGCCGCCGCCTGCAGCTGGGCGCCACGGCTGATCTGCTCGATGGCGACCAGGATCTCGCTCGCCGAACCGGACAGCTCCTGCACCGTCGCCGAGAATTCCTCGGCGGCCGCGGCCGAGCCCTGCGCTGGCTCCATGCCCGTGCCGCGGACCAGGCGGTCCGCCATCTCGGCCAGCGCGGCCGCGGCGGACTGGCTCTGGTCGAGCGCCGTGGCCTGCTGTTCGACCGCCGCCTGGGCCTGCGCGGTGGCCGCGGCCTGTTCCTCCGCGGCGCTGGAGATGATCTCGGATCCCTTGCGCGCCTCGCTGATGGCGGTGACGGCATCGACGGCGGCACTGAGGATGGACTGGCTTTCCTCGCCCAATGCGGCCATCTCGCTGCGGATCGAGACCAGCGTGGTGCCGACCCGCGCGGCGGCCTGGGCCTCGGCCTCCGCCACCGCCGCGGCCTCCCGCAGGCGGCCGGCCACGTCGCGCACCGAGGCGGCGATGGAATCGGCCAGGGTCTTGATGTCCAGCGACCGCTGCTCCGCCGCCTGGGCCAGGGCGCGGATCTCGTCCGCGATCACGGCGAAGCCGCGGCCCTCATCGCCCGCGCGCGCCGCCTCGATCGCCGCGTTCAGCGCAAGCAGGTTGGTCTGGTCGGCGATATCCGCGACGCTCCGGGTGATCTCGCCGATCCGGGCGGCATGCGCCTCCAGCGCCCCCACCACCTCGACCACCGCCAATTGCCGCTGCGCATTCGCGCCCACGGCGTGGATCGAGGCATCGATCGCGGCGGCGGACTGGCTCAGCAGCGCCTGCAGCGCATCGGTGCGCTGGCGCGAGGTCTCCGCCAGCTCGCGCGCCTGCTCGAAGGCCGCGGCCATGCCGACCACGGCGGCCAGCGATTCATGGGCCGCGCCGGCAGCTTCCTCCGCGCCCGAGGCGATCATGGTCAGCGAGCCGCGGAGCTCCTCCACGGCGCTGGCCGCTTCGGTGATGCCGCCGGCCAGCTCCAGGCTGGCGGCGGCCATACGGTCGCCGGCATTGTCCTGCCCGGCGGCGGGCTTGCGCCGTGGCGGGGATTTCGGCGCGGGGCGTTGGCTGTCCGGGGAGGGGGCCCCCGGGACCTTCAAGCGGCCCGTCAGCGTCGTCGTCTTCACCAGCGCCATTGTTCATCCAGGATGCGACGAGGTTGCCAAGTGCCGACCGTTCCCCACCTCCGATCCGTGCGGCGTGGTCAGGCAGCCCTCTCCTATCTTGTTTGCGGCGGCGTGACGAGCGGTACCGGCCCTGGCCGGAGGCCAGGTCGCGAAGATCATCATGGCGCGCAGGACGCGGCGCGGAAGGAAGGGGCGATCATTCGGCAGGCCGTCGGCGCGTGCTGCCCAGGGACAGGGCGCTTGCCAGGTCGTGGAACGCATGGCTAGGCTGGCTGCACATGGTCCGTTTCATCCTGCGCCGGTTCACCGTCGCGATCCTGGTGGCCCTGACGGTCTTGACGCTGAGCTTCCTGCTCACGCGCCTTTCGGGCGACCTTGCCATTTCCATCGCCGGGCCGAATGCGACGCAGCAGGATGTGGAACTGATCCGCCAGGCCTATGGGCTGAACCGGCCGCTGGCACAGCAATACTTCGATTGGCTGCTGCGCGCCGTGCAGGGCGATTTCGGCGAGAGCTACTTCTTCAAGGACCGCGTCGCGAACCTCATCGCTCACCGCCTGCCCATCACGCTGACACTCGGCCTTGTCGGGCTGGCGCTGGCGCTGGTGGTGGCGCTGCCGCTCGGCATCATCGCGGCGGTGCGGGAAGGCAGCTACGTGGATCGCGGCGTGATGCTGGTGGCGCTGGTGGGCCAGGCCATGCCCTCCTTCTGGCTCGGGCTGATCCTGATGGTGGTGCTGGGGCTGAACCTTGGCTGGCTGCCGATCTCGGGCACGGGCGGGTGGGAGTACTACGTGATGCCCGGCATCGTGCTGTCCTTCTCCGCCATCCCGTCCCTGATGCGCCTGACGCGCAGCGGGATGATCGAGGCGTTGTCGTCGGACTACATCCGCACGGCGCGTGCCAAGGGGCTGTCCCGCCTCTCCATCCTGGTGAAGCACGGCTTCCGGAATGCGGCGATCCCGGTTGTGTCCATTGCCGCCGTGCAGCTGGGCTTCATGCTGGGTGGCTCCATCGTGATTGAGACCGTTTTCGCCATGCATGGCGTCGGCTACCTGGCCTGGGAGAGCATCAGCAAGAACGACTTTCCCGTGGTGCAGGCGGTGATCCTGGTGCTGGCGCTGATCTATATCGCGCTGACCCTGCTGGCGGATCTGCTGAACGCGGTGCTCGATCCGCGGCTGCGCACCTCATGAGCGGGGCCGTCCTGCCCGGCAGCGGCGCCACGCGGCGGCTGCTGCGCAACGCCACCTTCGTGATCGGCGCGCTGATCGTGGGCCTGGTGGTGGTGGTGGCGATCGTCGCGCCCTGGATCGCGCCCTATGATCCCTACGCCATCGACCTCGGCCGGCGCCTGGTGCCGCCCGCCTGGATGGAGGGTGGCACGCCGGCCAATTGGCTGGGCACGGACCAGCTGGGGCGGGACTATCTGTCGCGGCTGATCTATGGCGCGCGGATTTCGCTGATCATCGGCGTCGCCACCGTCATCACCTCCGGCGTCATCGGCACCACGCTCGGCGTGCTGGGCGGCTTCTATGGTGGGCGGGTGGATGATGTCGTGATGTTCCTGATCACGGCGCGGCTTTCCATTCCCGTCGTGCTGGTGGCGCTGGCCGTGGCGGGGCTGTTGGGGACCAGCTTCCTGCTGGTGATCCTGGTGCTCGGCCTGCTGCTGTGGGACCGCTTCGCCGTCGTCGCACGCTCCACCACCATGCAACTGCGCACGCTGGATTATGTCAGCGCGGCCTGGTGCGCCGGTTCCTCCCACGCCAGCGTGCTGCTGCGGGAAATCCTGCCCAATATCGCGACGCATCTGGCCGTTGTGGCGACGCTGGAAATGGCGCTGGCCATCCTGCTGGAGGCGGCGCTGTCCTTCCTCGGCCTCGGCGTGCCGGCGCCGCTGCCATCCTGGGGCCTGATGATCTCGGAGGCGAAGGAATACATGTTCTTCACCCCCTGGGTCATCCTGGTGCCGGGCGTCGCGCTGTTTGTGCTGGTCTTCGGCGTGAACCTGCTGGGGGATGCGCTGCGCGACATGCTCGGCACGGACCTTACGCGGTGACCGCACTTCTCGAGGTGCAGGATCTGCGCGTGACTTTCGGCGGCACCGCCGCGGTGCGCGGGGCTTCGCTGGCGGTCCGGAAGGGGGAGACGCATTGCCTGGTCGGCGAAAGCGGCTGCGGCAAATCCGTCACCTCGCTCGCCATCATGGGGCTTTTGGCGCGCGGCGGGCAACGGGAGGCCTCGGCGCTGCGCTTCGCCGGGCAGGAGATCGGCGGGCTGGATGAGCGCGCGATGTCCCGCCTGCGCGGCGACCGCATGGCGATGATCTTCCAGGAACCGATGACCAGCCTGAACCCCGCCTATACGGTGGGCAGCCAGATGACGGAGGTGCTGCGCCGCCACCGCGGCGCGACTCGCGCCCAGGCGGTGGACCGCGCCGCGGAGCTGCTGGGCCGTGTCGGCATCACCGCGCCCGGGCTGCGGCTCGGGCAGTTCCCGCACCAGCTTTCGGGCGGGTTGCGGCAGCGGGTGATGATCGCCATGGCGCTGATGTGCGACCCCGAATTGCTGATCGCGGACGAGCCCACCACGGCGCTGGACGTGACGGTGCAGGCGCAGATCCTGCGGCTTCTGGCCGGGCTGCAACGCGACCTCGGCCTCGGCATCCTGCTGATCACGCATGACCTCGGTGTGGTCGCGCGCATCGCCGACCGCGTCTCCGTCATGTATGCGGGCGAGGTCGTGGAATCCGCGCCGACGGCGGAGCTTTTCGCCCATCCGCGCCACCCCTATACGCGCGGCCTGCTGGCCTGCGTGCCGGTGCCGGGCAAGGTGAAGCGCGGCGATCCGCTGGGCAGCATCCCCGGCGTGGTGCCGCGCATTCCGCCCGGTTTTGCGGGCTGCGCCTTCCGCGATCGCTGCGACTACGCCCACGCCGCCTGCACGGGCCCGATCCCGCGCCATCAGGCGGGGCCGGGGCATGAGGTGCTGTGCACGCTGGACCTGGCCGCATGACGCCGGCCATCGAGGTGCGCGACCTGCGCCGCATCTTCAATGTCCGCCAGGGCCTTTTCGCGCCGCCGCGCCAGGTGCGCGCGGTGGATGGCGTCTCCTTCGCCGTGCCACCGGGCAGCGTGCTCGGCGTGGTGGGGGAAAGCGGCTGCGGCAAATCCACGCTGGCCCGCATGATCCTCGGCCTGCTGCCGCCAACATCCGGGGAGGTGCTGGTAGATGGCCAGCGGCTTTCCGCGATGGACCGCAAGGCGCGCGCGCGGCTGATCCAGCCGGTGTTCCAGGACCCCTTCTCCTCGCTCAACCCACGCCGCCGGGTGCAGGACATCGTGGCGATGCCGCTGGTGGCGCAGGGGGATATCGACCGCGCGACGGTGGCGCGGCGGGTGGCGGAGGCGCTGGAACGCGCGGGGCTTTCCGCGGAACAGGGCGGGCGCTTCCCGTCCCAGCTATCCGGCGGCCAGCGGCAGCGCGTGGCCATCGCCCGCGCGCTGGTGCTGCGGCCGCGCATCGTCATCTGCGACGAACCGACCAGCGCGCTCGACGTCTCCGTGCAGGCGCAGATCCTGAACCTGCTGGATGAGCTGCGCCGCGACCTTGGCCTGACCTATCTGTTCATCAGCCATAACCTGGCGGTGGTCGAACACGTGGCCAGCGAGGTGGCCGTGATGTATCTCGGCCGCATCGTGGAGCGGCAGGAAAGCGAGGCCCTGTTCGCCAATCCGCGCCACCCCTACACCCAGGCGCTGCTCGCCAGCGTGCTGACGCCGGAACCCGGGCTCGGCGTGCCGGATGTGGGCCTCGGCGACATCATGCCGGACCCGGCCAACGTGCCGCCCGGCTGCCGCTTCCATCCGCGCTGCCCAAAAGTCTTCGCGCCCTGCGCGACGGAGGTGCCGAGGCCCACCACCTCCGCGGCGGGCCTCGTCGAATGTCACCTGGAAGGGTAAGGCTCTACTTCCACTTCGCCAGGTAGAAGCGCGGCAGCTCGTCCGGAAAGGCCTTGAAGTCGAGCGTGCGCGCGAAGGCGTAGGTATTGACGTAGGTGTGCAGCGGCACCCAGTAGGCCTGTTCCGTGATGCGCTTGATGGCGGCGGAATAGGCGGCGTTGCGCACCGCCTCATCCGCCGAGGAGCCGCCCTCCACCAGCAGGCGCTGCAGCTCCGGATCGCGGGCATAGTCGTCGTTGGTGTCGCCGAAGAAGTTGGGCAGGATGGCGGAGACGTCGTTGATCGAATAGCTGCCCCAGCTGCCCATCGACATGGCCAGCTCCCCGCGCCAGGCGCGCTGGATCTGCGCGGCCACCTGCAGCAGGTTCAGCCGCGCGCGGATGCCGACGGCCTGCAGGTAGCTCTGCACCGCCTCGGACCATTGGCGCGGCTGGACGTAGCTGGTCAGCTCGATGTCGAAGCCGTTCGGGTAGCCAGCCTCCGCCAGAAGCTGCTTCGCCTTGTCCGGGTTGTAGTCGTACTGCATGGCAGCATCGGCGTTGCAGCCGAACTGGCTCGGGTAGCAGGGCGCCACCGGCACGCGGGACCCGCCGGTGACCAGGCGCTCCGCGATCGTCTTGCGGTCGATCGCGTGCCAGACCGCCTGGCGCACCTTCAGGTTCTTCATCGGCGTGTCGCCGCTGCGGCCGGCCGCATCCAGGCTGAGATAGCCGATGCGCATGGATTCCTGGCGCAGCGTCTGCAGGAAGGGAATCCGATTCACGTTGGGCACCTGGTCCGGATTCATGTTCCAGATCCAGTCCACGCGCTGCGCCAGCAGCTCCGTCAGCTCCGTCGCCGCATCGGTGACGAAGCGCACGGTGATGCGGCGGATCGCCGGTTTGCCCTTGGGGCCGCCCTCATAATAGTCGTCGAAGCGCTCGTATTCCACGCCGCTGGCGACGTCGAACTTCGTGATCCTGTAGGGCCCGGCGCCGACCGGCGCGCGGCTGTAGCCCTCGGCGCCCACGCGTTCCCGATAGGCCTGCGGCCAGATCGGCGTGACCAGCGCCAGGTAGTCCAGCGCCGCCGGCGTCGGCCGCTTCAGATGGATGCGCAGCTTGAAGTCGCCATCCGCCTCCGCGCGATCGATCCAGGCATAGTTGCTCGGCGTCGCCACGCGGGTTTCGGGGTTGGAGACGGTGTTCAGGGTGTAGACCGCATCCTTCGCGGTGAAAGGGCTGCCATCATGGAACTTCACGCCCTGGCGCAGCGTGAATTCCAGCTGCAGCGGATTCACCCAGCGCCATTCGGTCGCCATGGCCGGAACTACGCGGAAGGTCTCGGGATCCCGGTGCACCAGCCCGTCCCAGGCCTGGTGGCCGAGGATCAGGCCGGTGCGCTGGCTGTTGAAATAGGCATCGATATTCGGCACCGCATCGCGGAATACCAGGCGCAGCGTGTCCTGCGCCTTCTGCGCCTGCGCCTCGCTGCCCAGCAGCGTGATGCCGCCCGCGGCGGCCAGCCCCTTGCCGAGTGTCCTGCGTCCTATGGTCATCTCATTGCTTCCCCGTTTGAACCCGGGGGAGCGTAGGAACCACGCGCCCCCGATGGCAAGCGGAGAGAGCGGCGCTACGCCTTCTCGACGTTCCAGAAGATCGGGAAGGAGGATTCCATCAGTCCGCTCAGCGAGGTGCGATAGGCCGCCGGGATGGTGAACTGGCCCCACATCACCGACGGCGTCAGCTCATAGGCCAGGCGCTGGATTTCCGCCGTCAGGCGCTGCCGTTCCGCCGGCGTCTCGGCATTGGCGAAATCCTGCGTCAGGCGCGGAATGCGTTCGTCGCAGGACCAGCCGGGATAATCGGCGCAGGTATTGGCGACGTAGAAATGCGTCAGCGGCGTCAGCATGTCCACGCCATTGGAATAGACGGCGAACATGCTCCAGCCATCGCGCCGCGCACGCCGCGCCAGCACGGTGCCCCAATCCATCTGCTGCTCATCCACCGTGAAGCCGGCTTCCTTCATGTTCTGGACCAGCACCGCCGCGGCGGTCTGGGAGATGGAGCCCGCCACCTGCAGGAACTGCACCGGCTGGCCGCGATAGGCGGTCTTCGCCAGCTCCGCCTTGGCATCGGCGATGGAGAATTTCGCCGCCTCCGCCCCCGCATCGGTGCTGTAGGGCGCATCGCACATCCAGAAGCTGGCGCACTGCAGCGCGCGGAAGCGCGGCGGCACGCCGATGGCCTGCAGAACCGTGTTCTGGTCCACCAGCTTCCACAGCACGCGGCGCACGGCGGGGTCGTCGAAGGGCGGCGCGGCATGGTTCAGCCGGAAGTTGCCCTGGAACTGGTGCAGCCCGCCGAGCGACAGCAGCTTCACATCGCGCGAGCGTTCCAGGCGCGGGATCCAGTCGAAGGGCACGTATTGCTGGTAGTCCACCTCATTCGCCAGCAGCGCCGTGGCCCCCGTCGCCTGGTCCGGCATGACGCGCAGCGACAGGCTGTCCACCTTCACCACCTTGCCGCCGGAGAGGAAATCCGGCGGCTCGCGACGCGGCACGTAATCCGCGAATTTCTCCAGCACCATGTAGTTGCCGGGACGGTACTGGTCCGGGCGGAAGCGGAAGGGGCCGGAGCCGATGATCTCCGTGATCCGCGCATCGCCCGGCGTGCGCGCCAGGCGTTCCGGCAGGATGAAGGGCACCGGCGCATTGGGCTTGCCGAGCACATCCAGCACCAGCGGGAAGGGCCGCTTCAGCACCAGCTCGAAGCCCAGCGTGCCCTTGGTCGTCAGGCTGGCATGCGCATCCCGCAGCATGCGCCCCAGCGCATCCTTCGGCATCCAGCGCTGCAGCGACAGCACCACATCGGTGGAGGTGACGGGCGTGCCGTCATGGAACTTCATCCCCGGGCGCAGGGTGAAGTTCCAGGTCAGCCGGTCGGCGGAGGTGGTGTGGCTTTCCACCATCTGCGGCTGGATGCGGCCCTGGCCGTCCATCGCATAGAGCGTGTCGAAGATGTGGAAGCCGAAGGTCCGCGTGATCGCCGCCGTGGTCATGTAGGGGTCGAGGATCACCACCTCCGATTCCAGCACCAGGTTGAGCTGGCTGGCGGCGCGGGCACCCTGCGGGCGGATGATGCCGGCGGCGGCGAGCGCCGTGCCGCCCGCCATCAAGCCGCGACGGCCGATCAAGCTTTGGGACATGCCTCGATTTCCTCTTCCCCTGGCGGGGTTGGCCCCTCGCCGTTCGATATATCCTATGCCAGCATGGCCCCCAGGAAGCGGGATGCGCAAGAAGGAAACGGGCGATGGACGACACGGAATTGCTGTTCATGCCGGCAACGCAGGCGGCCGCGCTGATCCGCCGGCGCCGGCTTTCGCCGGTGGAACTTACGCAGGCGGTGCTGACGGCGATCGACCGGGAGCAGCCACGGCTGAACTGCTTCGTGACCGTGCTGCACGAGCAGGCGATGGCGGCCGCGCGGCGCGCCGAGCAGGCGGTGATGGAGGGCGCGGCGCTCGGTGCGCTGCACGGCGTGCCGCTGCACATCAAGGATCAGGTCGATACGGCCGATGTGCTGACCACGCATGGCTCCGCCATCTTCGCCAGCAATGTGCCGAGCCGTGACGACGCGACCGCGGCACGGCTGAAGGCGGCGGGCGGCATCCTGGTCGGCAAGACTACCATGCCGGAATTCGGCCATAAGGGCATCACGGACGGGCCGAGCTTCGGCACCACGCGCAATCCCTGGGACCTCTCGCGCACCACTGGCGGGTCCTCCGGCGGCGCCGCGGCGGCGGTGGCGGCCGGGCTGGGGCCGCTCGGGTTGGGCACGGATGGCGCGGGCTCCGTCCGCATCCCGGCGGCCT
The DNA here is from genome assembly GCF_019024325.1 of Falsiroseomonas tokyonensis. Taxonomy (GTDB): domain Bacteria; phylum Pseudomonadota; class Alphaproteobacteria; order Acetobacterales; family Acetobacteraceae; genus Falsiroseomonas; species Falsiroseomonas tokyonensis. Next base: position 233,685 of record NZ_JAFNJS010000007.1, on the reverse strand, counting down.
GCTGCGGCCTGGTCGGGTTGAAGGCCACGCTGGGCAGCGTGCCCTGGGAAGCCTCCGCCGACACTTTTGCGAACAACGTCTATGCGGGGCCGATGACGCGCACCGTCAGCGATGCGGCGGTGATGCTCTCCGTCATCGCCGGGCGCAGCGAGCGTGATGCGCAGAGCCTGCGCGGCCCCGGCATCGCGCCGCTGCCGCCGGGGCTGGTGGGCGGCGACCTGCACGGGCTGCGCGTGGGCTACATCGCGCGCGCCTGCAACGCTAAGGTGCAGGCGGAGATGGCGGAGAATACGCTGGCCAGCCTCGATGCGCTGGCCGCCCGCGGCGCCTTCGTCGAGGAGGTGACGGATGCGATCGACTGGATGGAGTTCCAGGGCCGCATCATGTACCAGGCCGGCTTCTTCGTGAGCTGCACGCCGCATCTGGCGCAATGGCACAACCAGATGGACCCGGTGCTGCTGGCCTTCATGGAGCGTGGATCGGGCTTTTCCCTGGCCCAGTTTCGCGAGGCGCAATTCGCCCGCACGCGGCTGTTCCGCACCATCCAGGACCTGTTCGGCCGCTACGACGTGCTGGTGACGCCGACGCTGACGCGCACCGCCCTGCCTGCCGATTTCGACGCCGCCGATGGCCAGATCGAGATCGAGGGCGAGCTCTGCGGCATCACTCGCCAGGGCTGGTCCAGCTACATGTACCCCTTCAACCTGACCGGCCATCCGGCGCTGACTATCCCCTCCGGCTTTGCGAAGGACGGGCTGCCCACGGCGGTGCAGCTGGTCGGACCCTGGGGCGCCGATATGTCCCTGCTGCGCCTCGGCGCGATCCTGGAACTGGACCGCCCCTGGGCGCAGCACCGGCCGCCCTCAGCCTGACAGGCGTGCCACGGCGGCGAAGCCGGCCTCCGCCGCCTCCAGCCCACGATCCACCGCCGCGGCGTCATGGGCGCAATTGAGGAACATGTTGTGGCGCGGGTGGAAATAGGCGCCCGCCGCCAGCGCCGCGGCGCAGAAGGCCTCGCCGAGGCGGAAATCGGCATCGCCTGCGAATTGCAGCAGCGGCATCTGCGGCGGGCCGGACTGGATGATGCGCAGGCCATGCCGCTGCGCACCGGCGGCAAGGCCGTCGCGCAGCCGCTGGCCCATTTCGCGCATCCGCGCCGGGCCGTCGATGCGCGCCAATTCCTCCAGCGTCGCCAGCGCGGCGGCCATGGGCACGGCGCCACACCAGAAGGAGCCGGTGGTGAAGACCTCCGTCGCCGCGCGGCGCAGCCATTCGCCGCCGGTCACGGCGGCCAGCGGATGGCCATTGGCGATCGCCTTGCTGTAGGCGGCGAGGTCCGGCCGCACGCCCACCGTCTCCCACGACCCGCCGAGATCCAGCCGGAAGCCGGCGCGCACATCATCCAGGATCAGCGCCGCTCCTGTCTCGTCGCAGACGGCGCGCAGCGCCTGCGCGAAGGCGGGGTCGGGCAATTCCAGCGTGCGGGACATGTCGTGCCGGAAGGCGGTGACGAGGATACCGGCCAGGTCACCCTTCGCCATCTCCGCCGCCGCCTGCACCGAAGCCACGTCGTTGTAGTCGTAGGCCACAAGATGCGCGCGATCCTCGGCCGTGACGCCGGCGGTGGAGGGCGAGCACCATGGCACCGCGCCGTGATAGGACCCGCGCGCCACCAGCACCTTGCGGCGGCGCGTGCCGGCGCGGGCGATGGTGACGCAGGCAGTGGTGGCATCCGTGCCGTTCTTGGCCAGCAGGCACCATGCGGCATGCCGGATGGTGGCGACCAGCCGCTCCGCAAGCTCCACCAGCACCGGCGCCGGGCCATTCATGCAATCGCCCAGCTGCGCCTGGCGCCGTGCCGCTTCCTCCACCACCGGGTCGTGGTGGCCGAGCACGATCGGGCCCCAGGAGGACATGAAATCCACCACCTCCCGCCCATCCACATCCCAGAGCCGGCAGCCCTCGGCGCGGTTGTAGTATTGCGGGTAGCCCGCGGGCAGCCTGGCGGCATTGAGGTGGCCCCAGAGGCCGCCGGGGATCACCCGCCCGGCACGCTCGCGCAGCGCCGCGTCGCGGCTGAGATTGGCGGGATAGGAATCGGGCATCCGGGGCTCCATCGGCTCAGGGTCGATATATCATATGGTGACAGTGCGCGAAAACGATTCAAGGATGCCGGTGCAGAAACGGAGCAGATCGCATGCGAGCCCTTTTCGCCGCCCTCCTTGGCCTGACCTTGGCCGGGCACGCCCACGCGCAGACGCTGCGCATCGGCATCGCCTCGGACCCCGATGTGCTGGACCCGACGCTGTCGCGCAGCGTGGCGGCGCGGCAGGTCTTCATGGCGATGTGCGACAAGCTGATCGAGGTGGATGAGCAGGGCGCGCTGGTGCCGCAGCTCGCCACTGCCTGGGAATGGCAGGAAGGCGGCCGCGCGCTGCTGCTGACGCTGCGGCCGGGCGTCACCTTCCATGACGGCGTGGCGCTGGATGCGGCCGCCGCCGTCGCCGGGCTGAACCGCCACATCTCCGCCCAGGGCTCCACGCGGCGTGGGGAGCTCGGGCCGGTGACGGCGGTGGAGGAAGCCGGGCCGATGCAGATCCGCATCCGCCTGTCGGAGCCCTTCGCGCCGCTGCTGGCCGCGCTGTCGGATCGCGCCGGCATGCTGGTCTCGCCGCGCCAGGCCGATGTGCTGGGCGCCGATTTCCAGAAGGAGCCCGCCTGCGCCGGCCCCTATCGCCTGACGCGCCGCGTGCCGCAGGACCGCATCGAGCTGGAGCGTTTCCCGGGCTATTGGAACGCCGGCGCGCTGCACTTCGACCGGGTGGTCTATCGCCCCATCCCGGATACCACCGTGCGCGCCGCCAATCTCCGCTCCGGCACGCTGGATGTGATCGAGCGGGTGAACCCCTCGGATGTCGGAACGCTCCGGCAAGACCGGAGGGTGCGGCTGCTGGAGGGGCCGTCGCTCGCCTCCGTCTATATCGCCATCAATGTCGCGCATGGCGCCGGCGCCCAGAACCCGCTCGGCCAGGATCCGCGTGTGCGGCAGGCGCTGGAACTGGCGATCGACCGCAATGCGCTGAACCAGGTGGCCTTCGAGGGGCTGTACCGCCCCGGCAACCAATCCACCCCGCCCGGCCACCCGCACCACATCGCCGCCCTGCCGGTGCCGGCCCGCGACCTGGCCCGGGCGCGTGCGCTGCTGCGGGAGGCGGGGCAGGAACGGGTACGGGTCAAGTTCTCCGTCCCCAATACCACCGAATACATCCAGGCGGCGGAGGTGATCCAGGCGATGGCGGCGGAGGCCGGGATCGCGCTGGAGATCCAGGTGATCGAGGTGGCGACACTGCTGCGCGCCTGGACCGCCGGCGATTTTGAGGCGCTGATCATCGCCTGGTCCGGCCGCACCGATGTCGACGGCAATCTGTGGGGCTTCAACGCCTGTGGCCAGAGCCTGAACGGCGGCCGCTATTGCAGCGAGCAGGCCGATGCGGCGCTGCGCGAGGGCCGCACCAGCGTGGATCCGGCCGCGCGCCTGGCCGCCTATGGCCGCGCCATGCAGGTGCTGCTGCGCGACCGCCCCTATATCTACCTGTGGCACCCGCAGAGCTTCTTCGGCACCACCGCAGCGGTGAGCGGCCTGCGCCTGATCCCGGACGGGCTGATCCGCGTGCAGGGGCTACGCGGGGGCTGAGGCGGCCAAGAGCCCTCTCCACCCGCAGGGGGGAGAGGGTTGGGTGAGGGGGGCTGCGCAGACGCAGCACACGCAAGACCCCCCTCACCCCTCGTTGGACGCATGCGTCCAACCCCCCCCGTCGGGGGGAGAGGGCGCGCCTACCGCATCAACCTTCGCAGCCCCTCCGCCACCGTCGCCGCATCCGCCAGCGCCGCCGCATTCAGCGGGCGGGAGACGACCGGCGCCGCCCGGCTGCCATGCACGCGCGCGATCTCCGCATCCAGCCAGTCGAAGCAGCGGCGCTGGATCTCATCCACCCAGCGCGCGCCATGCGCGGTGCCATGCGCCGTCTGCTCCGCGATCAGCACCCGGTTGGTGCGCTTGATGCTGGCCTCGATGGCGGGCCAGTCCATGCCCTCGAGATCCAGGCAGCGCAGGTCGAGGATTTCGGCATCGATGCCGGTCTCCGCCACCGCCGCCTCCGTCTCCGGCACCATGGCGCCATAGGTCAGCACAGTGCAGGCCGTGCCGTGGCGAACAACCCGCGCCTTGCCGAAATTCACGATGTAGTCGAGGTCCTGCGGCACCGGCCCGCTGGTCTGGAACAGGCCCTGATGCTCGATCATCAGCACCGGATCCTCGCAGGCCAGCGCCGCATTCATCAGCCCCACGTAGTCATGCGGCGTGGAGGGATGCAGGATGCGCCAGCCGGGATAGGCGGCGAACAGCCCGGACGGGTCCATGGAATGCTGCGACCCATAGCCCGCCGCCGGTGACACGCGGGCCCGCACCACCAGCGGAATGCCGAAGCCGCCGCCGAACATATGCGCGAATTTGCCGATGCCGTTGAACATCTGGTCGGCGGCGACGATGGTGAAGTCGCCGAACATGATGTCCACCACCGGCCGCAGCCCGCAGAGCGCGGCCCCTAGCGCCATGCCCGTGAAACCATTTTCGCAGATCGGCGTGGCGAAGACGCGTTCGGGGAATTTCTCCATCACCCCCTTGGCGGAGCCGGAGACGCCGCCGCGCAGCCGGTGGATATCCTCGCCGATCAGCACGATGCGCGGATCGCGCTCCATATTGTGCAGCAGGGTGGCGGCAATGGCGTCGATATACTTCATCGGCTGCGCCGGCACCGCGGCGCTCGCTTCCTGCGCCTTCAGCCCGCGCAGTTCCGACAGATCGCCGCGGATGCCGCGTTCAAGATCGGTCACCTCCGGCAGCAGGCCGTCGCGCAGCTGCGGCGCATTGGCGCCGGGCGGGGTTTCCACCAGCGCCTCCGCGGCCTGGTCCACTACCGCGCGCACCCGCGCCTCCAGTCGCGCCAGGCCCTCGGCATCCAGCACGCCCAGCCGGTCCAGGACGGCCGGCAGCGTGGTGACGGGATCGCGGGCGCGCCAAAGCTCCTCCTCCGCCTTGTCGCGATAGCCGAACTGGCTGCCGAGCATCGGGCCGGACTGGTGCAGGAAGCGGTAGCAGATCGCCTCCACGAAGACCGGGCCGCCGGTTTCCGCAATCTGGTCACGCGCCCATTGCATCGCGCGCCGCACCGCCAGCACATCCATGCCGTCGCATTCGACCGAGGGCACGCCGAACATGGCGCCGCGCGTCGTCAGCCGCGTCTCCCGTGTCTGGTCCTGCACATGGGTGGAGACGGCGTAGAAATTGTTCTCCAGGAAGAACACCACCGGCAGCCGGTAGAGCGCCGCCAGGTTGATCGCCTCCAGCGTCTGCCCCGCCATCAGCGTGCCATCGCCGAAGAAGGCCACCGAGATGTTTTCCCGGCCCAGCACCTTGTCGGCCAGGCCATAGCCCACCGCATGCGGCACATTGCCGCCGATGATGGCGGAGGAGCCGACCACGCCGGCCTCCGCGATCCGCATATGCATGGAGCCACCGCGGCCGCCATTGTAGCCCTGCGCCAGCCCCATGATCTCCGCCATGGTCCGCCGCACATGGTCCTGCGCGGCATCCGGCACAGAATCACGGCGCGGGTCGTAGCCCGCCGGCGTCGCGGCGTTCAGCAGCTTGGCCAGGATCTGGTGATGCGCGCGATGCGTGCCGTTGATTTTGTCCTCGGTGCCGAGCACCGAAAGCGCGCCCACCGCGCCGCCCTCCTGCCCGATCGAGGCATGGGCGGGGCCATGGATCAGCCCGGCGCCGTGCAGCTCGAGGATCTTCTCCTCGAAGCGGCGGATCAGCAGCAGCTGTTCCATCCAGCGGGCGAGGTCGGCCGGGTCCTCCGCCGCCCAGTCGGCTTCCTCGACCTCCAGGCGGAACCAGGGGGTCGCGGTGGCAATGGGGCTGAGCTTCACGCGGCTTTTCCCTTGCTCTGGGCGGCCTTTTCCATCGCAGCCAGGTGGCGCACCAGGCCGGCGCCGCCTTCCTCCATATCCGCCTGCACCGCGGCCCGCGTGGCCGCTGCGTCCCGCGCGCGCAGGCCGTCCAATATGTCCAGGTGGCGATGGCGGCCGGGATAGGTCGGGCGGGCGTCGGGGTAGAGATAGGTCAGCATCGGGCCGTTGCGCAGCCAGATGCCCTCGATCACCGCCAGCAGTTCCGGCATGGCGGCGGCGCGGTACAGGCCGTGGTGGAAGCGCCAATTGGCGCGGATGGCGGGCGCCGCCTCCCCGGCCGCCTCGGCACGGACCAGCTCGGCATGGCTGCGCTCCAGCGTGCGGATCTCGGCGGGCGTGATGTGGCGGGCGGCGGCCTCCGCGGCCAGGCCTTCCAGCGCGGCGCGCACCAAGCGCAGTTCCTGATACTGCGCCAGCGTCAGGCCGGCGACCGTTATGGCCTTGGCCTGTTCCATGCGCAGCGCGCGTTCCCGAACCAGCTGCATCACCGCCTCCCGCACCGGGGTTTCGGAGGTGCCGAGCTGCTGCGCCAATTCACGGATCTTCAGCCGCTGGCCAGGCCGCATGCGGCCTTCCATCAGCGCATTGCGCAATTCGCCATAGACGCGGCCGGTCAGATTCTCCCGCCCCACGGGGGAGAGGAAGGCGATGTCATCGGAGGGGGGCACGCTTGCGCTCATCGCTCCATAGTATTTGATATATCCACCCCGCGGCAATCCCGACCGCGCAGGAGGGACCGCTGATGCCGCCCACCCCAGGATATGAGGCGCTGCGCGCCGCCCTGCCGCCGCTGGACGGCACGCTGCCCCTGCCCGGGCTGGGCCAGCCCGCCACGGTGCTGCGCGACCGCTGGGGCATCCCGCATATCCGCACCGAGGGCGGCGCACAGGACGCCTTCCGCGCCCAGGGCTTCGTCCATGCGCAGGACCGGCTGTTCCAAATGGAGCTGAACCGCCGCCGTGCTTTGGGCCGCAGCGCCGAATGGCTGGGCGGCGCGGCGGCGGAGGGCGATATCCTGGCCCGTCGCCTGGGCGTGGAGGCCGCCAGCCGGCGCGACTACGCCGCGCTGGGGGCGGAGGCGCAGGCGATGCTGGAGGCCTATGCGGCGGGCGTGAACGCCTTCCTAGACTCCGGCGCGCCCCTGCCCATCGAATATACGCTGCTGCGGGCGGTACCGGAACGCTGGGAGGGCTGGCACGCGATCGCGGTCATGCGCCGCCTCGGCCTGCTGATGGGCTCCATCTGGTTCAAGCTGTGGCGCGCCGCGGCGCTGCCGCTGGTGGGGGCCGAGCAGGCGGCCAAGCTGCGCTATGACGATGCCGGCCAGGACCTGCTGCTGGTGCCGCCGGGGGCGGAGGCGCAGCGGCTGGCGGCGGACCTGGCCGCGCTGCGCCCGGCGATCGAGGCGCTGCTGGGCGGCGCGCCGCCGGATGCGACGGGCGGCGGCAGCAACAACTGGGCGGTGGCCCCGGCGCAATCCGCGACCGGCCGCCCGGTGGTGGCCGGCGACCCGCACCGCGTCTTCGAGATCCCGAACATGTACGCGCAAGGCCACCTCGCCTGCGCCGATTTCGACGTGGTGGGGCTGACGGTGCCGGGCGTGCCGGGCTTCCCGCATTTCGCCCATAACGGCCAGGTGGCCTACTGCGTCACCCATGCCTTCGTCGACATCCACGACGTCTTCGTCGAGCGATTCGACGCGGGCGCGCGGAATGCGCTCGGCCCGATTGGCTGGGTGTCGGTGCAGCGGCGGGTCGACCGTATCGCGATCCGCGGCGGCGCTTCACGGGACTTCGACGTGGTGGAGACCCACCACGGCCCGGTCATCGCCGGCGACCCGGCCAGCGGCACCGCGCTCGCCCTGCGTTCCGTGCAGTTCGCCGAAACCGACCTGTCCTTCGACTGCCTGCCCCGCATGCTGCGCGCGGGCAGCGTGGAGGCGCTGTTCGAGGCGACGCGCGGCTGGGGGCTGATCGACCACAACCTGGTGGCCGGCGATCTCGGGGGACATATCGGCCACCAGATCCGGGCCCTGGTCCCGCGCCGGCCGCGCACAAATGGCTGGCTGCCGGTGCCCGGCTGGCAGGCCAGCGCCGATTGGCAGGGCATGATCGCGCATGAGGCGATGCCCCGCGTCATGGACCCGGCGGAGGGGCTGATCGTCACCGCCAACAATCGCGTCGCGGCGGATGACGGGCCGGACTACCTCTGCACCGATTGCCACCCGCCCTACCGCGCCCAGCGCGTGCTGGACCGGCTGCGCGCGGCGCCGGAAGCCCGCAGCGTGGAGGGGGCGGCCAGCCTGCATGGCGACACGCTGTCGCTGAACGCGCTGCTGTTCCGCGCCAAGCTCGCCGCCCTGCCCGCCCCCGCGGAGCCGGAGGCCGCCGCGCTGCGCCAGTGCCTGCTGGATTGGGACGGGCGCATGGCGGCGGATTCCAGCGCGCCCGCCGCCTATGTCGCCTTCCGCCGCGCGCTGACGGCGATCTTGGTGGAGCGCAGCGGCCTTGGCGCCCTGGCCGGCCACCCGATGCTGTCCGTCAGCCCCGGCGTGCCGCCCACCAACCAGCTCTGGTGGACCCTGCCGACCCTGCTGCGGGCGGACGATGCCAGCCTGCTGGACGGCATGAGCTGGCCCGAGGCCCTGGCCGAGGCGCTGCGCAGCGCGGCGCCGGAGGCGGCCGGCGCGTGCCCCTGGGGCGAGGTGCATCGCCCGCGCCTGACCCACCCGCTGTCGCCACTGTTCCCGGACTGGGCGGCGCTGCTGGACCCGCCTTCCCTGCCGATCGGCGGCGACATGGACACGGTGCTGGCCACCGGCTTCTTCGCTGCCGGCGGCAATGCCGCAGGCTATGGCGCGCTGGCGCGCTATGCCTTCGATGTGGGGGCGTGGGAGAACAGCCGCTGGTCGGTCTTCCATGGCACCTCCGGCCATCCGGGCAGCCCGCATTACGCGGACCAGCACCCGGTCTGGGCCGGCACGGCGATGGTGCCGATGCTGTACGGCTGGGACGGAATCCAGGCGCAGGCGGTGTGGCGCCAGGTGCTGGCGCCCTAGGATGCAGATTGCGTCGGGCGCCAGGCCCATTTTGTTCACGCTGCTGAACACCCCACCCCGCCGATATTCGCCGGCGTGAGCGGTCGCTGCGCCCCAATGCCGTGGTCAGCGACATCCGCCGGCCCGACATGTCGGGCGAGGAGGTCGATCGCCGCCTGGTGGACGACCCCGGCGCGCTGCCGGCCTTCTTCATGACCGCGTTCGGCGAGGTGGCGAGGCCTCGTGCAGGAAGCGCGCGGCCACTTCCTTGCCTGCGCCGGTCTCGCCGGTCAGCACCACCGGCACGTCGACGCGCGCCGCCTTGCGCAGCACCGCCTCCGCCGCCGTGGACTGCGCCGCCATCCCGCGCGACCTGGCCGAGAGCACCTTCTTCGGCCATGAGCGCGGCGCCTTCACCGGGGCGCCGGCGCGCTGTTCCCGGAGCTGGATCTCGCGCCGCAGATGGAAGCCCCTGGCGCCGAGGCGGGGCTGATGGACAGCGTGGTCGGCGAGGCGACGCGGGGCGCCGTGCAGGATGCGCTGCGGCGCGCCGGCGGCAGCCGCGGCGAGGCCGAACGGCTGCTCGGCATTTCGCGGACCACGCTGTGGAAGCGGATGCGGGAGCTCGGTCTGGCGGGATGATCGGGCCTCGCGGTCAGCCGCGGGCGGACAGCCAGGCCCTTGCCGCGCCTCCCCCTATTGCCAGGGGGTCCGCTGCCAGATGCCCTGGTAGCGGGCGAGCTGAGCTGGCATCTCGGCCTCCCACTCCGCGCCGCGCCGGAAACTCATCGCCAGTTCCAGCTGGCGCACCTTCTCCGCCCATTCGGGCGTCGCGATCACCTTGGCGATCGCATCCTCCAGCCGCTTCGCGATCTCGTCCGGGATGCCGGCCGGCGCGCCGAGGCCGCGCTCGCTGGTCATGATCACGTCATAGCCTTCCTCGCGGAAATTCGGCACATCCGGCATCAGCTCCCAGCGCTGCGTGCCCATGCCGGCCAGGGCGCGGAGCATCGGGTTCTCCTGGCCCAGCATGCCGATCTCGCCGAGGTTCAGCCCGGCGACGTCGATCTGCCGGCCGAGCACGGCATTGCGCGTCGGCCCCGCACCGGCGAAGGGCGCGTGGATGAATTCCGTGCCGGAGGCGGCCTGGAACAGCGTCAGGCCGAGATGGTCGTCGGTGCCGATGCCGGAGGAGCCGACGCTGATCGTGCCCGGCCGGCGCTTCGCCGCCTCCACCAGGTCCTTCAGCGTGCGGTAGGGCGAATCGCGATGCACGACGAAGGCGCTGGGGTCGTCCACCAGCCGCGCGATCAGCCGGATCTGCGCGCGGTCGTAGCGCACGCGGCGCTGCACGCCGAGCGAGAGGAAGCCGGGCGTATTGATGGTGCCGAAGGTATAGCCATCCGGGCGCGCGGCCTGCAGCGCGGCATAGGCGGTCTCGCCGCCGGCGCCGGGCCGGTTGGCCACGACGAAATTGGCGCCGGGCAGTTCGGGCTGCAGGGCCTGCGCCAGGGCGCGCACCATCACATCGGTGCCGCCACCGGGCGCGAAGCCGACGATGATCTCGATCGGCCGCCCCGCCGGCCAGGCCTGCTGCGCCAGCGCCGGCGCGGCAAGGCCGGCGAGGCCGGCGGCCAGGATGCCGCGGCGCGTGGCCTTGGAGTCTTGGGTCATGCTTTCCTCCTTCGCTTATGTTTCGTTTCCACGCCCCCTCAGGCGGCGCGGGCCGGCAGGACCAGCGCACCCGGCAAGGCGGGCGTGCCGCCGGCAAGCAGGGCGATGATGCTCTCCGCCGCCGCGCAGCCCATGGCCGCCACCGCGCGCGGCGTATTCGCGGCCAGGTGCGGCGAGGCGAGCACGCGCGGATGCCGCCGCAGCGGGCTTTCCTCCGGCAGCGGTTCCTGCGCGAAGACGTCGAGGCCGGCCCAGGCCAGCTGGCCGGAGTCGAGCGCGCCGAGCAGCGCCGCCTCATCCACGATGCCGCCGCGCGCGGTATTGATCAGGATCGCCCCGCGCGGAAGCCGTGCGAGCGCCGCCGCGTCGATCAGGCTGCGCGTCGCCTCGTTCAGTGGGCAATGCAGGGAGAGTACCTCGGCGCGGCCAAGCAGTGCCTCGAGCTCCGCCACCCGCTCCCCGGGGCCGGGCAGGGGGCCCGGGGGCAGGGCCGGGTCGAAGCCCAGAACGCGCATGCCGAAGGCATCGGCCAGGCGGGCGAGGCGTGCGCCGATGGCGCCGTAGCCGAGGATGCCGATCGTCGTGCCCTCGGCATCGCGCGCGATGCGCGTGGTCTTCTCCCAGCCGCCCAGGGCCATGGCGTCGCGGACCGCGGGAAGGTCCTTCAGCAGCGCCATGATCAGCGCGAAGGCGTGTTCGGCGATGGCGCGCGCATTGGCGCCGGCGGCGCGCGTCACCGCCAGGCCACGCGCCTCGGCGGCCGCCACGTCGATGCCGTCTACGCCGGCGCCGTGGCGGGCGATGACGCGCAGATCGGGCGCGGCTGCGTCCATTACCGCGGCACTGATCGCGCCCTGCCGATGCAGCAGGGCGACCGGGCGGTGCCGGGCGATGGCGTCGCGCAGCGCCGCCTCCGAGGGATAGGCCTCGGTATAGGCCAGCGCGCAGCCGGCCGCCTGCAGTAGCGCGATGGCTTCGGCTGCGAGCCGAGGCGCGGTGACGAGCACCACGGGGGCTGCCGCATGGTGGTGGGACATGGCTTCGCTCCGTGATGGCATCAGCTGCGTCGGTGGGCGGTGGCCGGCGCGGTGCAACGCAATTTCATTCTTTCCAAGGCCGGCGGGACCAGAGGGCGCGCAGCGCCGCCTCGCCGCCCAGCGCCGCCTCGCGATAGGCGGTGCCGACCAGGGGCTTGAGCGGCAGGCCCGCGCGGGCCGCGGCCTCGGCCCAGGCGGGGTCGGCGAAGCTGGCGGCGAAGGCTTCCTCCAGCGCTGTGCGGATCGCATCCGGCAGGCCCGGCGGGCCCAAGATGCCGCGCCCGGCGGAGAAGACGACATCGGCGCCGCCTTCGCGATAGGTCGGGATGCCGGGCGCCGAGGGGTCGCGGGTTGCGCTGGCCAGGGCCAGGCCGCGGATCGCGCCGTCGCGCAGCAGGGGCAACGCCTCGCTGATATTGAAGGCGCCGACCTCCAGCTGGCCGCCGAGCAGCGGCACGAGGAGTTGGGAGGTGCCGTTGAAGGGCACGTGGCTCAGCCGCAGGCCCGCCGCCTCCTCCAGCAGCAGGGTGGCGATGTGGTCATCGCCGCCGATTCCGGCCGTGCCATAGGCCAGGTCGCCCGGCCGGGCGCGCGCCGCCGCCAGCAGGTCGGGCAGTCCGCGCAGCGGGCTGTCGGCGCGCACGAAAAGGCCGCAGGGATCCTCGACCACCTGCGCCAGGTAGGTCAGCTCCGCCGGACGCCAGCGCACGGGCCGCTCGATCGGCTGGCTGAGCACGGTGGGCGTGGCGCAGGCGCCCAGCACGAAGCCGTCCGGCGCGGCATTGGCCACCGCCTCCGTCCCCAGCTGCCCGCCGGCGCCGGCACGATTGGAGACGACCACGCGCGCCCCCGGCAGCTTCGCCGCCAGGAAGGGCGCGATGCTGCGCGCCATCACATCCATGCCGCCGCCGGGCGCGAAGGGCACCACGATCTCGATCGGCCGCCCGGCGGGCCAGCCGCGCTGGGCCAGGGCCCGTCCGAAGGGGGCTGGCGTGGCCAGGGCGGAGAGGCCGCCGAGGAGGGTGGCGCGACGGCCGAATTGGGGTCCGGGCATTCCGGGGTTTCCTTCCCTGCACCAGGCGCTGCTTGACGGCCCGAGGCTTGGAAGGCTTATAACGAAACGGCATTTCGAAAAACAAGACCTGATTCAAGGAGGCTATGGGGAGGTCTGCATGACCGAGAGCGAGACCGGCAGCATCCTCCGCAGACGCCTCGACCTGTTGTAGAAGGGATGCGGCGGTCGGAGGCTGGGATGGCGGAGAAGGGCAAGCGGCGACCGGCGCTGGAAGGCGTGGCCTCGGCCGATCGCGCGCTGACCGTGCTCTCCGCCTTCCGCAAGGGCGACCGTTCGCTGTCCCTCGCCCAACTCGCGGAGCGGACGGGGCTGGTGAAGAGCACCATCATGCGCCTCGCCATCTCGCTGGAGGAGCATGGCTTCCTGGCGCGGGAGGAGGACAGTTCCTATCGGCTGGATGCGGAGGTGCTGCGCCTCGGCACCATCTACACGCAGTCCTTCCGCATGGAATCGCATGTGGTGCCGGTGCTGGAGGAGCTTGTGGCCCGCACCGGGGAGAGTGCCGCCTTCTATGTCCGGCGCGGGGAGCAGCGGCTGTGCCTGTTCCGCGTCGACAGCCCGCATCTGCTGCGCCTGCATGTGCGCGTCGGCGATGCGCTGCCGCTCGACAATTCCGCCATCGCGCAGGTGCTGCGCAGCTTCGCGCCGCGGCCCCTGCCGGCCTATGTCGCAGCGCTCGACCTGCCGATCGTCACCATGGGCGCGACCGATCCGCATACCGGCGCCATGGCCGCGCCGGTCTTCGGCCCTGGCGACAAGCTGGCCGGCGCGCTGGCCCTCTCCGCGCCCATCATCCGCTGGACCGCGGAGGCCCAGGCGGCCGCCCGCCCCATCCTGATCGAGGCGGGCGCGACCCTGACGCGGCGCATCGGCGGCACGCTGCCGGACTGGCCGCGCGCCGCCGCGGAATAGGCGCCTACCGCGGCGGCAGGATCTCCGAATTGCGGTGGACGATGCGCCAGCCTGCGCCCTCGTTCCGCCAGACATTCACGAAGCGCATGGTGCCGGCATAGGGCTGGCCGGCCAGCATTCCCTCGATCGGGTTGCTGCCGGAGACGGACGATCACGGTCGGGCCGTAGTCGCGCAGCCGCCGTTCCACCGCGCCGATGCGGGCGACGGTGACATTGCCCGAGGTGAATTCCCGGATGAAGGCGGCCTTGCCATAGGTCGTCCCGGTCGGGTGCTGATAGGCGAAATCCTCGGCGATCACGGCATCGAGCCGGGGGCCGGAGGCGGCCATGAGCGCGGCGTACCACTCGGCCTCGCCGGCCTCAGTGGTGGCCGGCGCCTGGGCCAGGGCGATCCGGGCCAGGGCGATCGGGGCCAGGGCGAAGGAGGACAGCGCCAGGACGGCAGCAGGCAGGGTGCGACGGTGGGACATGGTGCTGCTCCGCCCCCCTCAGGCCGCGACGATGTCGAGGCCGACATGGCCGGCCGTGGCATTGGTATAGGCGCAGATCCGCTCGGCCTCAGCGAGGATCGCGGTGCGCTGGTCCGGCGTGACGCCCGGGATGCGAAGGGCTGGATCGCAGGCCGCGACGGGCCAGCTGGCGCGGCAGCCCACGCGCCGCCGCCGCATCAGGCATTGCGGCCCCGGCGTCATCCCTGGAAGGATGCGCCGGTTGCCACCGGCGGAAGGCGGCGTGCGCGAGACAGACAGGATGCCTGACGCGATCCAGGAGGTGATGGCGGCCTGCGCACGGATGGGCCTGTTGGTGGACCTTCGCGACTGGGCGGCGGCCGAGGCGCTTTTCGCGCCGGAGGTCCGCCTCGACTACACCTCGCTCTTCGGCGGCGCGGCGCAGGCCATGTCCGCCGGCGCGCTGATCCAGGCCTGGCGCGGCCTCGTCCCCGGCTTCACGCGCACCCAGCACACCATCGGCCTGCCGGCGGTGGAGGTGGCGGGGGAGGAGGCTTGGGCCATGGCGCCCGTCCTCGGCCACCACTTCATCACCGACCCGGCGCCCGAAGGCGGCGATACCTGGCTGGTCGGCGGCCGCTACGAATGGCGCTTCACCAGGATCGGGGGAAGCTGGCGGATCGCGGCGCTGACGCTCGCCAATGCCTGGCAGCAGGGCAATGCCGAATTGCCGCGCCTGGCCGCGGAGCGCGCCGCGACACGGGGGTGATATACGCGTCCTGAGGGACGACGAAGGCGGCCGCGTCGCCCGCGCGTCTTTATGCGGTTTTTATGCCGCGCCCCGCGATCTCACATCGATCCTTTGCGCGCCCCCTCGCTACGCAGAGGGTCCGGACGAGTGGGACGCAAGATGATCGATATTCTCCTGCTGGCGCTTGGCGTCGGCCTGTTCGGCCTGATGGCCGCCTATGCATCCGCCTGCGAGCGGGTCTAGCCGCCATGGCCGAACTCATCCTGGGCGGCGCCGTGGCCGCCGGGCTTCTCCTCTACCTGCTGTGGGCGCTGCTGCGTCCCGAGGACCTGTAATCCCATGACTGCCATAGGCTGGGCGCAGATCGCGCTCGTGCTCGCCGCCATCGTGGCGGCTGCCATTCCGCTTGCGCGCTACATCGCCGCCGTCGCGGCGGGGCGCGTCACCTTCCTCGCGCCGCTCGAGCGCGCGATCTACGCCGCCGGCGGCATCGATCCCGCGCGGGGCATGGGCTGGAAGGCCTATACCCTGGCCATGCTGGCCGCGAACCTGGCGGGCTTCCTGCTGCTTTTTTCGCTGCTGCGCCTGCAGGGGCTGCTGCCGCTCAACCCGCAAGGGTTCGATGGGCTTTCGCCCTGGCTCGCCTTCAACACAGCGATCTCCTTCGTCACCAACACCAACTGGCAGGCCTATAGCGGCGAGGCGGCGATGAGCTACCTGAGCCAGATGGCTGGGCTCTCGGTGCAGAACTTCCTCTCGGCCGCCACCGGCATCGCCCTCGCCCTGGCGCTGTGCCGTGCCTTCGCGGGTGGCGGGCTGAAGGAGCTCGGCAATTTCTGGGCCGACTTCGTGCGCATGAACCTCTATGTCCTGCTGCCGCTGGCGATCGTCGTGGGCCTCGCCTTCGTCGCCCTGGGCATGCCGCAGACCCTGGCGCCCTATGTCGAGGCGACCACGCTGGAAGGTGCGACGCAGACCATCCCGCTCGGCCCGGCCGCCTTCCAGATCGCCATCAAGCATCTCGGCACCAATGGCGGCGGCTTCTTCGGCGTGAATGCGGCACATCCCTTCGAGGGTCCCTCCGCGCTCGCGACCAGCCTGCAGATCTGGTCGCACCAGGTGATCCCCTTCGCCCTCGCGCTGGTCTTCGGCCATATGGTGCGCGACAGCCGTCAGGGCTGGGCGCTGCTGGCGGTGATGCTGGCCTTCGTCCTGGCCGGCACCTGGATCGTCTATGCCAGCGAGGCTGCGGGCAATCCGCTGCACCTGGCCGCCGGTGTCTCACCCGCGCTGGGCAATATGGAAGGCAAGGAGGTCCGCTTCGGACTCGCCCTCGGCGCGCTGTTCGTCGCCACCACCACGGGGGCGAGCTGCGGCGCAGTGAACCTGATGCATGACAGCCTGATGCCGCTGGCCGGGCTGGTGCCGATGTTCCTGATCCAGCTGGGCGAGGTGCTGCCAGGCGGCGTCGGCTCGGGGCTTTATGGCATGCTCGTCTTCGTGCTGCTGGCGGTCTTCGTCGCCGGGCTGATGGTGGGGCGCACGCCGGAATATCTCGGCAAGAAGGTGCAGGCGCGGGAGATCAAGCTGGCGATGCTGGCGGTGCTGGTGCTGCCGGCGGCGATCCTGGGCTTCACCGCCATCTCGCTGGTGCTGCCCTTCGCCACATCCTCGCTGCAGGATGCCGGGCCGCATGGCCTGTCGGAGATGCTCTATGCCTTCACCTCCGCGGCGGGCAACAACGGCTCGGCCTTCGGCGGGCTGACGGCCGATACGCCCTGGCTGAACACCACGCTGGGCATCGCCATGGCGCTGGGCCGCTTCGCCTATATCGTGCCGATGATGGCGATCGCCGGCTCCATCGCCGCCAAGCCGAAGCTCGCCGCCTCCAGCGGCAGCTTCCCCACGCATGGCCCGCTTTTCGTCGGCCTGCTGGCCGGCGTGATCCTGATCCTCGGCGGGCTGCAATTCATGCCCGCCCTCGCCCTCGGTCCGATCGCCGAGCATTTCCTTCTGTTCGCCGGCAAGACCTTCTGAAGGCTGCACCGACATGTCCACCACGATCCGTCGCGCGGCGATGCTGAACCGCGCTCTCCTGCTGCGCGCCAGCCTCGATGCGCTGCGCAAGCTCGATCCGCGCCGCCTGGTGCGGAACCCCGTCATCTTCGTCACCGAGATCGTCGCCATCCTGGTGACGGTGCTGGCCGCCCGCGCGCTGGCGGTGGGCCAGGACTGGACCTTCCAGGCCGGCATCGCGCTCTGGCTCTGGCTGACCGTGCTGTTCGCGACCTTCGCCGAGGCGGTGGCCGAGGGCCGCGGCCGCGCCCAGGCGGACAGCCTGCGGCGCGCGCGGACCGACACCCGGGCGAAGCTGCTGCTCCGCGCGGATGACCGCAGCCTGTTCCAGCCGCGCGCCTCGACGGAGCTGCGCGTTGGCGACCTGGTGCTGGTCGAGGCCGGCGACCTCATCCCCTCGGATGGCGAGGTGGTGGAAGGCATCGCCAGCGTGAACGAGGCCGCCGTCACCGGCGAATCCGCGCCGGTGATCCGCGAGAGCGGCGGCGACCGCAGCGCCGTCACCGGCGGCACGCTGGTGGTCTCCGACTGGATCGTGGTGCGCATCACGGCCGCGGCCGGCTCCACCTTCCTCGACCGCATGATCTCGCTCGTCGAAGGCGCCGCGCGCCAGAAGACGCCGAACGAGATCGCGCTGGATATCCTGCTGGCCGGCATGACGATCATCTTCCTGATCGCGGTCGCCACGCTGGTGGGGCTGGCGAGCTGGAACGGGCAGCCGCCCTCCGTCCCCGTGCTGGCCGCGCTGCTGGTCACGCTGATCCCGACCACGATCGGCGGCCTGCTCTCGGCCATCGGCATTGCCGGCATGGACCGGCTGGTGCGCTTCAACGTGCTGGCGACCAGCGGCCGCGCCGTGGAGGCGGCGGGCGATGTGGATGTGCTGCTGCTGGACAAGACCGGCACCATCACCCTCGGCAATCGCCAGGCCGCGTGCTTCATCCCCGTGCCCGGCGCGACGGAGCGCGAGGTGGCGGAGGCCGCGATGCTGTCCAGCCTGGCGGATGAGACGCCGGAAGGCCGTTCCATCCTGGCCTTGGCGCGCGAGCGCCACGCCATGGAGGCGCCGGCGCTGCCGGATGGGGCGCAGGTCATCCCCTTCACCGCGCAGACCCGCATCTCCGGCCTCGATCTGGTGCAGGGAAGCTACCGCAAGGGCGCGGTGGATGCGCTGGTGAAGAGTGTCGGCGGCCAGGCACCGGCCGAGCTGCGCGCCGCGGTGGATCGCATCGCCCGCGCCGGCGGCACGCCGCTGGCGGTGGCGCGCAACGGCCAACTGCTCGGCGCCATCGAGCTGAAGGACATCGTCAAGACCGGCATGCGCGCCCGCTTCGACGCGCTGCGGACCATGGGCATCCGCACGGTGATGGTCACCGGCGACAACCGCCTGACCGCCGCCGCCATCGCCGCCGAGGCCGGCGTCGACGACTTCATCGCGGAGGCGACGCCCGAGGACAAGCTGGCCTATATCCGCAAGGCCCAGGCCGAGGGCCGCCTGGTCGCCATGGCCGGCGACGGCACCAATGACGCGCCGGCGCTGGCCCAGGCCGATGTGGGCCTGGCCATGCAGACCGGCACGCAGGCGGCGCGCGAGGCCGGCAACATGGTCGACCTCGACAGCGATCCCACCAAGCTGATCGAGGTGGTGGAGATCGGCAAGCAGCTGCTGATCACTCGCGGCGCGCTGACCACCTTCTCCATCGCCAATGACGTGGCGAAGTATTTCGCCATCCTGCCGGCGATCTTCGTGGCGAGCTATCCGGAGCTCGGCGCGCTGAACATCATGGCGCTGGCCTCGCCGGAAAGCGCCATCCTTTCCGCGGTGATCTTCAACGCGCTGATCATCGTGGCGCTGGTGCCGCTGGCGCTGCGCGGCGTGCGCTACGTGCCGGTGGGCGCCGCCGCGCTGCTGCGGCGGAACCTGCTGATCTACGGGCTGGGCGGCCTCCTCGCGCCCTTCATCGGCATCAAGATCATCGACCTCATCCTCGTTCTTCTGGGGCTTGCCTGAACCATGAACGCCATCCTTCGCCCGGCCATCGCGGTGGTCGTGCTGTTCACCCTGCTGCTCGGCCTGGCCGTGCCGCTGGCCTTCACCGGGGTCGCCGGCGTGATCTTCCCCAGCCAGGCGGGCGGCAGCCTGATCGCGCGCGACGGTCGCGTGATCGGCTCCGCCTTGCTCGGCCAGGATTTTGCCAGCGCGCGCTACTTCCACCCACGTCCCTCGGCGACGACCGAACCTGACCCCGCGAATGCCGGCAGCACGCGCGCGGCGCCCTACAACGCCGCCGCCTCCGCCGCCTCCCAGCTCGGCCCGAGCTCCGCGGCGCTGCTGGAGGCGGTGCGGCAGCGCGTGGCCGCCTATGGCGGCGTCGCCGTCCCCGCCGATGCCGCCACGGCCTCCGGCTCCGGCCTCGATCCGCATATCAGCGCCGAGAATGCGGCACGCCAGATTCCGCGCGTGGCGGAGGCCCGCGGCCTGCCGGAAGCCCGCCTGGCCGCGCTGGTCGCGCAGCATACGGAAGGCCGCGAACTCGGCCTGTTCGGGGAGCCGCGGGTCAATGTCCTGCGCCTGAACCTCGCCCTCGATGCGCTGCGCTGAGCGCGCCGCAGGCGCGCCGATCTGCTAGCCTCCGACCATGCCCGATGAACCCGCCCGCCCCGATCCCGAGGCCCTGCTCGCCATGGCGCGGCGGGAGGGGCGAGGCCGGCTGAAGGTCTTCCTCGGCGCCGCCCCCGGCGTCGGCAAGACCATGGAGATGCTGGCCGAGGCGCGCCGGCGCCTGGCCGGCGGCGCCGATGTGCTGGTCGGCATCGTGGAGACGCATGGCCGGGCGGAAACCCAGGCCGCGATCGGCGCGCTGCCGATCCTGCCGCGCGCCCGCATCGCCTATCGCGGCCAGGCGCTGGAGGAGTTCGACCTGGACGCCGCGCTGGCCCGCCATCCGCGGATCCTGCTGCTGGACGAGCTGGCCCACAGCAACGCCCCCGGCAGCCGCCATCCGAAGCGCTGGCAGGATGTGGAGGAGCTGCGCGAGGCGGGCATCGAGGTCTGGACCACGATGAACGTCCAGCACCTGGAAAGCCTCAGCGAGGCCGTGGCCCGCATCACCGGCGTGCGCGTGGCGGAGACGGTGCCCGACCGCGTGCTGGCCGAGGCCGATGCGGTGGAGCTGATCGACATCCCGCCCGCCGAGCTGATCGAGCGCATGCGCCAGGGCCGCATCTACCGGCCGGACCAGGCGAGCCGCGCGCTGCAGGGCTTTTTCCGGGAAGGCAACCTGGCCGCGCTGCGCGAAATGGCGCTGCGCCGCACGGCGGACCGCGTGGATGCCGATGTCACCGGCTATATGCGGGCCAATGCCATTGCCGGCCCCTGGCCCGCCGGCGATCGCGTCATGGCGCTGATCGGCGCCGATCCCTCCGCCGAGACGGTGGTGCGGGAGGCACGGCGCGTGGCGGATGCGCTGAAGGCGCCGCTGCTGGCGCTGCATATCGAACAGCCGACCGCCGATCCGGGCGGCGATCCCGGCCCGGCGCTGCGCCTCGCCGAACGCCTGGGCGCGGAGACGGAGACGCTGGCCGCCGCCGACCTGCCCACCGCCATCCTGCGGCAGGCGCGGGCGCGTAATGCGACGCATCTCGTCATCGGCCGCGGCCGGCCGGGCTGGTGGCGGCGGCTGACCGGGCGGACGCTTTCGGCGGTGCTGCTGCGCCGCGCGGGCGATTTCACCCTGCATCTGGTGCCGGAGCCCGCCGCCGCGCCCCGGCCTCCGCCGCCGGAACACCGGGCGCTGCCCGCCTGGACCGGCTGGGCGGCGACGCCGCTTCTGGTGGCGCTGACCACGCTGGTGGGGCTGGGCTTCGACGGCGTGGTGCCCGAAGGCGCGCTGGGCATGATCTACCTGGTGCCCATCGTCGCCGCCGCGGTGGCCTTCGGGCCGGTGCAGGGCGCGCTGGCCGCGGCGCTGTCCTTCCTGTGCTGGAACTTCCTGTTTCTGCCGCCGCGCTACACGCTGACCATCGCCGGGCCGCAGGATGTGGTGGGCGTGGTGGTCTTCGCCCTCGTCGCGCTGCTGCTGGCCGGCACCACCGGCGGGCTCGGGCGGTCCGTGCGGGCGGCGCGCGCCCGCATGCTGGGCCTGCGCCGCCTGGTGGAGCTCAGCCGCCGCCTCGGCGCCGCCGGCGACAAGGGCGATCTGGTGCAGGCGGTGGCAGAGGAAGCCTCCCGCATCGCCGGCGCGCCCGCCTGCGTGCTGCTGCTGCTGCCGCCCCTGCCCGGTGAGACGGTGCCGGAACCGGTGGTCCGCGCCGCCACCCCGGTCGATGCCGAGCCGGATGAGGCGAGCATGGCCGCCGCGCGCTGGGCCGCGACCCATCGCCGCGCGGCGGGGCGCGGCACGGATACCCTGCCCGCCGCCGCCTGGCAGTTCCGCCCGATGCGCACGGCGCGCGGCCTGGCCGGGCTGCTCGGCCTGCGCGCGCCGCCGGGCGGCAGCCCGCTGGATGGGGAGGCCGACCGCGCGCTGGATGCGCTGCTGGACCAGGCCGCGGTCGCGCTGGAACGCGCCGAGCTGATGGAGGAGCGTGCGCGGGGCGAGGCGCGAGCGGAGACCGAGGCGCTGCGCACCGCGCTGCTGACCTCGCTCGGCCACGACCTGAAGACGCCGCTCACCTCCATCCGCGGCGCCATCGCCACGCTGCGCACCTCCGGCGCCGCGCTGTCCGAGGCGACCCGCGCCGACCTGCTGGCGGCCGCGGAGGAGGAGACCGAGCGGCTGTCGCGCTGGATCGCCAATATCCTCGACATGGTGCGCATCGAGAACCACCAGGTCACGCCGCGGCGGGAGATGGTGGACCTGGCGGAGGCCGCGGAGACCGCGGCCGCCCGCGCCACCCGCGCGCATGGCCGGCCGGTGGCACTCGACCTCGGGGTGCGTCCGGCGGTGCCGCGGCTGGATCCCGCGCTGCTTGATCAGGTGCTGGCGAACCTGCTGGACAATGCGCTGAAATTCGCTGGCCCCGAGGGCAGCGTGACGCTGCGCCTGGCGCGGGAGGGGCCGGAAGCCGCCATCGTGGTGGAGGATGATGGGCCGGGCATCAAGCGGGAGGATCTGCAGCGCGTCTTCGATCCCTTCTTCCGCGCCACCCGCACGGATCGCGTGGCCGCCGGCAGCGGCCTCGGCCTCGCCATCTGCCGTGGCCTGGTGCATGCCATGGGCGGGCGCATCTTGGCGGAAAGCCCGGTGACGGCGGAGGGGCGCGGCACGCGGATGGTGGTGAGGTTCCCCGGCGCATGAGCGACATCACCCCGCCACGCATCCTGGTGGTGGATGACGAGAAGCAGATCCACCGCTTCCTGACGCCGGCGCTGGAGGCCGCGGGCTATGCGCCGCTGCGCGCGGAGACCGCGGCGGAGGGGCTGCGCCTGGCGGCGGAACGCGCGCCGGCGCTCGTGCTGCTCGACCTCGGCCTGCCGGATGGCGACGGCAAGGCCACCATCCCGCGTCTGCGCAGCTTCTGCCCGGCGCCGATCATCGTGCTCTCGGCCCGAGATGCGGAGGTGGAGAAGGTCGCCGCCCTGGATGCCGGGGCGGATGACTATGTCGAAAAGCCCTTTGCGCTGGGCGAGCTGCTGGCCCGCATCCGCGCCGCGCTGCGCCGGGGGGGCGGGACGGCGGCCGAGGCCCCGGAGGCGGTGGTCCGGATCGGCGGGCTGGAGGTGGATTTCCCGCGCCGCCTCGCCCGCATCGAAAGCGCCGAGCCGCTGAAGCTGACGCCCCGCGAATGGGACCTGCTGGCCGCGCTGGTGCGCGGCGGGGAGGGGCGGGTGATGACCCAGCGGCAGCTGCTGACCGCCGTCTGGGGCCCCGCCCAGGCGGAGGAGGCGCAATATCTCCGCGTCTATATCGGCCATCTGCGCCAGAAGCTTGGCCCGCTGGGCCGGCTGATCCGCACCGAGCCGGGCGTCGGCTACCGCTTCGGGGAGGCCGAGTAGGGCCCCACCCTTCTCACCGTCGCTGCACGTTCCAATAGACCGGCGCCGGCGGGCTCAGCAGGCCGTCCAGGTTCGCGCGATGGGCGCGCAGCTGGTACTGCACCCCGATCGGCACATAGGGCACCGTCTCCAGCGCGCGGGCCTGGATCCGTGCCGCGATCTCGCGCTTCGCGGCCTCGTCCTGGCCATCGGCGAAGGCGGCGCGCAGGCGCTCGATCTCGGCATCGCAGGGCCAGCCGAACCAGGCGCGCTCGCAGTTCGAGCGCAGGCCGAGATGGCTGACCGGCTCCATCATGTCGAGCCCGCCGGGGCCGGAGATGAAGATGCTCCAGCCGCCGCGGCCCACCGGCTCGCGGCTCTGCCGGCGGGCCACCACCGTCGCCCAGTCCATGGCCTGCACATCGGTGCGGATGCCGATGCTGCGCAGAAGCTGGTCGGCGACCAGGGTGAAGGCGTTGATGTTCGTGTTCTCGGCGGCGTTCAGCAGCACGGCCGGCGTGCCGTCATAGCCGCTGTCGCGGACCAGCTGGCGCGCGCGTTCCAGGTTGGGCCGCGGCCAGCCAGCCTCGGTATGCCAGGGGGAGGAGCAGGCATACCAGCTGTTGCAG
Organism: Falsiroseomonas tokyonensis; assembly: GCF_019024325.1. Classification (GTDB taxonomy): domain Bacteria; phylum Pseudomonadota; class Alphaproteobacteria; order Acetobacterales; family Acetobacteraceae; genus Falsiroseomonas; species Falsiroseomonas tokyonensis. The sequence continues at coordinate 210,032 of NZ_JAFNJS010000007.1, read as the reverse complement.
ACGCGGCCCTGGCTGGGGTCCGTGGTGACGGCGGCGAGAAATTCCCGCCCGTCCACCGCCTCCAGCAGCGCCCGGCGCAGCAGGGGATTGTCGAAGGGCGGCTGGGTGGTGTTCAGCCGGATCTGCTGCGCCACGCCCAGCGAATCCTGATTGGCGATGACGATGTTGCGGTCGCGGCGCAGCACGGCCAGCAGGTCGGCCGGGATATCCTCCGCGATATCGATCATGCCCTGGCGCAGCGCATCGAGTGCGGTCTGCTGGTCCGGCAGGATCATCCATTCCACGCGGTCGAAGCGCGGCGTCTTGCTGCCGGCCAGGCCGCTGGGCGCCTCGGCGCGCGGCTGGTAGCCGGCATGGCGGGCGAAGACGAGGCGGTCGCCGGCGCGCCATTCGCTGGCGACAAAGCGGAAGGGGCCGCTGCCGATCGTCTCCGTCACGGCGCGGCTGGCCGGCGTCTGCGCCAGGCGTTCGGGCATGATGAAGGGCACCGGCGCGCCGGGCTTGCCCAGCGCCTCCAGCACCATGCCCCAGGGGGTGTTCAGGGTCAGGGAGAAGTCGCGCGGGGAGGCGGCCTCGAAAACCGCGCCGCGGGCGATCAGCTGCTGGCCGAGCCCGTCATTCTGCGCCCAGCGCCGCAGGGAGGCGACGACATCGGCCGAGGTCACCGGCGCGCCATCGTGGAAGACCAGGCCTTCGCGCAGGCGGAAGCGCCAGACGCGGCCGGCTTCCTCGCTGGTCCAGCTTTCCACCATCTGCGGCCGCACCCGCAGATCGGCATCCACGGCAAACAGCGTATCATAGACCATGTAGCCCATGTTGCGGGCCATGCTGTCGGAGCCGAGATGCGGGTCCATCACCCGAACATCGGAGGACGGCTTCACCCGCAGCACGCTTTGCGCCCCCGCCGGCAGCGCCAGCGCCACCGAGGCCAGCAAGGCCAGCATCCAACCCGTTCCGCGACGCATCCTCGTTTCTCCCCTGGTTTTCTCAAGCGGCCGGCGCTGCGGCCGGCATCTCCTCGTTGGGCGGCAGGCCGCCCATGCGCAGCAGGACGTGCACCGCATGGGCCAGCGCCGCCGCCGGTTCCTGCCCCATGGCCGGCTGCAGGAAGGCGACGCGATCGGCGAAGCCGCCGAAGAGGCTGGCATCCACCCCCTGTTCCAGCGCCGTGCGCAGATCGGGCGGCAGCGCCGCCGGCCAGCCGCAGACCGCAAGCCGTGCGGGGCCCGCGGCGTTCAGCGCATTGCCCAGCGCGATGCCGGTCTGGCGCAGCACGCGGCGCAACGCCTGCTGCCGGCGGGCGGTCATGCGGGTCAAGGCGGGCCAGCCGGGGCCGGCGGCGACCAGCGCGGCTTCCTCCACCTCGGCGATGCTGGCCAGCGCTGCGGTGGAGGCATGCGCCTCCAGGCAGCCGCGATGGCCGCAGCGGCAGGCGGGGCCTTCGGGATCGACCACGGCATGGCCGAGTTCCACCGCTCGGATCGGCTGACCGGCCTCCACCGGATCCACCCAGGCGGCGCCGACGCCATGGCCGAGATAAAGAAACAGATGCCGGTCGGTGATGGCGCTGCCCGGCCCCTGCAGATGGATCGCGGCCTGGGCCGTGGCGGTGTTGCACAGGGCAAGAGGAACGCCTGGAAAGGCCTGAAGCAGCCGCGTCCGCAGCGCCGCGGCATCCACGGCCAGGATCGGGTTGGACCCGCCCGGCCGGTAGCCGGGGATGGAGACGGCGAGCTGCCGCGGCGCCAGGCCATGGCCCGCGCACCAGCCCGCCAGGCTGTCCACCGCCTCCGCCACCGCCGCCGCCACCTGCGCCGCGCTGGCGCCGGCGGGCAGCGGCAGGCGGGTGGCGGTATCGACCTCGCCCAGCAGGTTGGCGATGCCGAAGCCCAGCCGGTCATTGGCGAATTCCAGCGCGGCGACGCGCAGCGCCGGGTTCAGCGTGACGATGGAGGAGGGGCCGCCCGGATAGGGCGTCGGCCGCCGCGGCTCCTGCACCAGCCCCTCGGCGCGCAGCTCCGCCAGGATGCGGGAGATGCTGCCCTCGGTCAGGCGGCAGGCGGCGGCGAGGCGCGGGCGGTGCAGCCCCTCGGTCGTCGCCAGCAGCCGGGAGAGGATGGAAGCGCGGGTCTGCCGGCGCGTCCGCGGTGGGTCCTGCACGTCTTCCCCCAGGTCGTAAACCTAGTCATTCTTGCTCTGTGCAAGAATGCTGCGGCCAGCCGCGCTTGGCGTCAAGCCGCCCCGGCCTATGCTGCCGCGCGGGCAAGGGAGAGAGGCGTGGCGGAGGCAGCGGGCGGCCAGGATCTGCGGGCGCGGCTGCGCGCGGCAAAGCCGGCCGAGCGCGGCCCCCTGCTGCGCGCCGCCTATCTGGCCGCCGGCCCGCAGCCCGGCCGCATCGACCTGCTGACGACCGCCCATCAGCTGGAGCCTGCTTTGGCCGCCGGGGTGCTGGAGGATCTCTGCCGGGAGGCACCCGAAGATGCGGTGGCCCGCGCCGCGCTGATCGAGATCCGGCAGCGGGAGGGCGATGCGCCCGCTGCCCGCCGGCTGGCGGGGGAGGATCTGGCGCGCCATCGGGAGAGCCCCGCCGCGGCGCTCGCCTATCTGCAGATGGCCGCCGCTGATCCCGCGCCGGAGACGCATCTGGTGGCGCGGCTGCTCGCGGCCCTGCCGCGCTCCATCGCGCGCGACAGCCTGGCGCTGCTTTTCGCGGGGCGGCTCGGGCGGGCCCTGCTGCCGGTGGAGCCCGAGGCTTTTGCCCAGGACCTGCGGGAGAGGGCCGTGCGCGTGATCCGAAGCGAGGCGGAGCAGGATCCGGCCACCGGCGTCTTCCACGCCAGGGTCGCGCAGGCCTCGACGGTGGCCGTCATCGGCAATGGGCCGAGCCTGCTGGGCCAGGGGCGGGGCGCGGCACTGGATGCCATGCCGCTTCTCGTGCGCTGCAACTTCCCGATGCTGGCGGGGCTGGAGGCGGATCTGGGGCATCGCACCGACATCGTCTTCTTCGTGCAGGCGCTGAAATCCCGGATCGCCGGCGAATTGGCGGCGCGGCATCCCAGCTTTCGCGACGCCTGGCTGGCCTTCTATGCCGGCGCCCATCCCGGCCCGCCGGCGCCGATCCTGATTGAGGGCCGGCCGGCCCGCCACTGCCAGCTGCCGCATGAGTTGGCGCGGCTCGGCGTTTCGCTGTCCTATTCAGCGGCCACCACGGGCTTGCGGGCGCTGATCTTCTTCGCGGTCTTCGCCGGCCGGCCGGTGGCCGCCCATGGCTTCGACTTCTTCGGCGGCGCGCACAGCGCCTGGCGCGCCCGCCCCGCGATCCCCGGCCTGCATCACCGCCCGAACTTCGAGCGCGGCTTCTGCACCCATGTGCTCGCGCCGCATTTCGGCGTGGCCTTCAGCTGAAGCTCAGCCGCGGCGGCTGGCGTCCAGGCTCCAGGGCCCGGCACCCGCCGCGGCCAGGTAGAGGAAGACGAAGCAGTAGAGGATGGCCGCGTCGCCGCCATTGTTCACCGGGTAGAAGTCCCGCGGCGCATGCGCCAGCCAATAGGCGAAGGCCATGGTGCCGGAGGCCAGGAAGGCGGCCGGGCGGGTGAAGAGGCCGAGGGTGATCAGCGCGCCGGTCACCAGCTCGATCACGCCGGCGAACCAGGACAGGCTCATCATTTCCGGCCCGCCGCCACCGTCGGCGGAGGCCGGGAAGCCCAGCAGCTTCTGCGTGCCATGCGCCAGGAACAGCAGCCCGGCCACGATGCGCAGGACGGACAACAGACGGGGGCCCCAGCTGGCGGGCAGGGGGGCGGTCACATCGCTCGGCATTCTCGACATCCCAAAGGTTGCGTGCCGGGCACAGCTGGCGCCGTCACTTGCGCGTGCAACGCAGCCGGCGCGGTTGCGCCGCCGGGCCTGACGCAGCCGTGATCAGGCCAGGGGCAGTCGCGTGCCCACCAGCACGTCGCGGGTGACGAGGCCAGCCAGGCGGTCCGCATCCCAGCCCTCGGTGCCGGCGGGGCGCATCGGCAGCACCATCCAGCGATAATCGGCCGTGCTGTCGACCACGCGGATCTGCGTCGCCTCCGGCAGGCTGGTGCCCCATTCGGCCAGCACGCCGCGCGGGTCCCGGATGGCCCGCGCCCGATAGGCGGCGGATTTGTACCAATGCGGCGGATAGCCGAGCACGGCGCGCGGGTAGCAGGAGCACAGGGTGCAGACCACCAGGTGATGCAGCCCCGGCGCATCCGCCAGCACGCCAAGCGGCGGCGCGCCGGCCATGGAGACGCCCATCGCCTCCGCGGCCTGGCTGCCATCGCGCAGCATCAGCGCGTGGTAGTCGGCATCGGTCCAGGCGCGGGCCACCATGGCGGCGCCGATGCGCGGATCGGCGCGGTCGGTGCGTTCGATCTGCTCCGCGATCTGCGCTTCCGTCACGATGCCGCGGGCAGCCAGCGCCGCGGTGAAACGCGCCAGCAGCGCGACATTCTCGGGGGCGGGGGCATGGGCCATCAGCCGGCGGGCTCCAGCCAGTGCTCGTAGAGCTCGACCAGCACCGTGTCCCCGGCCTCGCCTTCGTTCCAGAGCGAGGGTTGGTCGAAGCGCACATGATACAGCGGGATGGTGGCGGCCGGGCGGGCGAAGGCCAGGTCCTCCGGATTGCGGAAGGCGCCGAGCGGGCGTTCCACCACGCCTTCGCGCCCGCGCAGGTAATGCGGCGTGCGGATATGGCAGGGGCCGCGCGTCTCGGGGTAGTCGGCGCGGACGCGGATGCGCGCCCCCGGGGCGAAATTCGTCATCCGCGCAGATCCTCCGCCGTCACCACGCCCTTTTCCAGCATCAGCCCGGAGATCGAGCGCAGCCAGCGCTCGTAATAGCCGAGGGCGTGGTACTCGGCCTCCGGTATCGCCTCCACCCCGCGGCGCAGCTCATCCACCGTCATCAGCCCGCGCTGGGCGAGCAGCTGGCGCAGCGCATCGACGCGCTTGCCGAAATCATCCGGCGGCGCCGCGTCATCCGGCTCCACCGGGGTGCAGCGGAAGCGGGGCGCGCCGCCGATGTCGTGGGTGGCGGGGGCGGGGAGGGGGGCGTCGTCGGGCATGGCGGACAGCCTATTTGATCTCTTCCTCGAGTCCCACGCCCCAAATTTCCGTGCGGCGCAGATATCCGCGATGGCCGGCGACCTGGATCTCGCACCAGGGCGCGCCGGCCTCGCATTCGCGGATGCGGCCGATGACACCGGGGCGCAGCCGGGCGACGGCACTGGCCGAATCCTCCGGCCGGCGGCGCAGCGTGGCCTCCGGCGCCGTGGGGGCGGGGCGCACCAGCGCGGTGCGGCGTCCGGCCAGGGTGGAGGAATGCACCCAGCCCTCCGCGCCATCCGCGTCCCGGATGCGGCGCCAGAGCTGGAATTCGCCGATGATCTGCACAGGCAGGTCGCGGCGCTGGAAGGTCCATTCGATCGGATAGCTGGTCGAGGGCCCGACCCGCATATTCACCTCGTCCGAGCGCAGCGCGGCGAAGCGCGGCAGGGCAAGGCCGGTGACCGAGCCCACGGCCGGGATCGGCGGCGGGCTGGCGGGCAAGGCGGGTTCCGGCGGGCGTGCCGTGGCGGCGGTGGCGGCCGCGCCCGCGGCGGCGGCCCCTGCCGCGGCGCCGGCGGCGGCCGGGCGGCGATTGGCGGGCGGGGTGGTGCGGCCGATGGTGGGGGCGGCCTGGCCGGGCCGGGCGGCGCGTGCCTGCGGCCGCGCCTGCGGGCTGGCCGACTGGCCCGGCCGGGGGGCGGCGGGGCGCTGGGCGGCCGGGCGGCTACCTGATTGGGATTGGGACTGGGTGGGCGGCGTCGCCGGCCGGCTGGGCGGCACGGCGAGCGAACGCGGCTGTTCGGAGGGCACCAGCCGCGGCGCCGAGGGGCTGGCCGGCCGCGGCGGCGGCAGGCTGCCCTGGCTCGGCGCCAGGCTGGACTGCGCCTGCGCCACGGCCGCGCCGAGCGGGCCGCCCGGCGCGATGGGGGCCAGGGCGAGCAGCGAGACGGCGAGCAGGACGGGGCGTGCGCGGACCATGCCCCGATCCCTCCCCCATCCTGCCGTGTCGGGTCAAGCGCGCAGGTGGGTCGCGGCGGCTACACTGTGGCGATCTGGCCGTCACCCACCGCCGAAAGGAAGGTCACCACCCCGGCGATCTCCACGCCCGGGGCGAGGGACTCGGCGGCGAGACCTTCCGCCCGCAGCCCGGCCTCGCAGGCGATGCGGCGGATGCCGAGCTCCTCCGCCGCCTCCAGCAGCGCGGCGAGGGTAGCAACGCCGCGCTCCGCCAGCAGAGTTTCCCGGGCATCGGCCAGCAGCGGCGTGTCGGCGAGGAACAGTTGGCAGCCGGCATTGCTGGCGAAGAGCACCACCTGCCGCCCGATCGCCGCCGCGCCGGTGGCCAGCACCAGCGCGTAATGCGCCCGGTCATGCGTGCCGGAGAGCAGCAGGATGCCGAGCGGCGGGCTCACACCACGCAGGCCGGCGCGAAGGTGGCGCCATGCGCCGAGAGGTCGTGGATGGTGGGGTGATCCCCGCAAAGCGGACAAGCCGGGTCGCGCCGCAGCTTCACGGTCCGAAAACGCATGTCCAGCGCATCCCAGAGCAGCAGGCGCCCCGAAAGGCCCTCGCCGATGCCGAGGATCAGCTTGAGGACCTCCGTCGCCTGCAGCGTGCCCATCACGCCGGTGACGGCGCCCAGCACCCCGGCCTCGGAGCAGGTGGGCACCAGCCCATCGGGCGGCGGTTCCGGATGCAGGCAGCGGTGGCAGGGATGCGGCGCGCCTTCATGGCTGCGGAAGACCGAAAGCTGGCCCTCGAAGCGCAGCACGGCGGCGGAGACCAGCGGGCGGTGCAGCAGGTGGCAGGCATCGCCCAGCAGGAAGCGCGTGCCAAAATTGTCGGTGCCGTCGCAGACCAGGTCGTATTTTCCCACATTGGCCCAGGCCCAGTCGGCATCGAGGCGGCGGGCGTGGATCTCGACGCGCGTCTCGGGGTTCAGGGCGCCGATCGTCTCGGACGCGCTTTCGGCCTTGTTGCGGCCGATGCGCGCGGTGGTGTGCGCCACCTGGCGCTGCAGGTTGGACAGTTCCAGATGGTCGTCGTCGATGATGCCAAGCGTGCCGATGCCGGCGGCGGCCAGGTACAGCGCCAGCGGCGAACCAAGGCCGCCCGCGCCCACGAGCAGGACGCGCGCGGCGCGCAGCTTCGCCTGGCCGATCGCGCCCACCTCCTCCAGCAGGATGTGGCGCGAATAGCGGCGGAGCTCCGCCTCGGTGAAATCGAGGTCCATGGACGGGATATGGGCGTGGCCGGCCATCCGCTGCAAGGCATGCGCTTCACCCTCGGTTAGCCGCGGTGGTGGCAGAAGCCCGGCGATGCGGCATGCGATGCGACGCCTGATGCTGGCCGGGGGAATGGCGCTGCTCGCCACGCCCGCCTGGGCCTGCCCGGACCTGCTGCTGGGCGACAGCCTGGCGGTGGGCATGGCGCCCTTCGCGCGCGCCGCGGGCTATGAGGTGGTGGCCCAGACCGGCGCCGGCCTGCCCTGGCTGCGCCAGCAGGCGCCGCGCTGCGTCGGGCGGCTGGTGCTGGTCTTCGGCACCAACGATCTGCGCGGCCTGGGCGCGGAGGCGGCGGAGGCCTATCCGCGGCAGATCGCGGCCGTGATGGAACGCTGGCCGGCCGCCCGCACCATCTGGGCCACCCCCGGCTGCTTCCCCCGCGATGCGGCGCTGGAGGCCGCGAGCCGCCTGCTGGACCGCGCCCTGCTGGACAGCCAGACCCAGGCCGATGCGGCGCTGGCGCATCTGCCGGCTTTGCATCGCGGCCGCATCTCCCGCTGCACCACCCCCACGGCGGATGGCGTGCATCCGACGGCGGAGGGCTATCGCGCCTGGTGGGAGGGGTTGCAGGGCATGCTGGCTCAGCGGCCGGTGGACAGGAGCGCTGCCACGGCTTCCGTCACGGCCGGGACGCCGAGCGCGGCCATGGCGCCGTCCCAGGCCTCGGCCAGGGCGATCAGCGCCTCCGTCCCCGGCACCAGGGGCAGGCCATAGGCGGCATCCAGGATGGCGCCGGAGCGGCCGGCGGCGAAGACCAGCAGGGCGAGACCCACCACCAGCACGGCCCGCCCGGCGGGCAGGGTGGCGCTGCGGGGGGAGAAATCATCCGGCAGGGGGCTTGGGGCGTCGGTCAGCCAGGGCTGCTGCATGGGCGCTGGCTCCTCAGAACTGGAAGTAGATGAAGGGCGCCACGCCTTCGGGCGCGGCCAGGATGATCGCCAGCATCACCAGTCCGAAGACCAGGCCGAGCAGCGGTACGGGCAGCGGGCGCAGCGCGGATTCCAGGCGCTGCCGCAGGTCGGGCGGCACGAAGTGCAGGCCGAGGCCAAGCGCCATGATGGCCAGCAGCCGCGGCGTCCAGGCGGCATCGGGAGCCGCGGCAACGAGGCCTTCGCCAAGGGCGGCGACGGTGGCGAGGTCGGGCGCCCGGAACAGCACGAAGGCCGCGACCACGATGTGGAAGGTAATGGCCCAGCGCAGCACGCGGCCCGCGGCGGTGGTCGGCACCGCCCGGCCGCCCAGCGCCCGCTCCACCACCAGCGCCAGCCCATGCAGCGCCCCCCAGATGACAAAAGTCCAGGCGGCGCCGTGCCAGATGCCGCCCAGCAGCATGGTGACCAGCAGGTTGCGGCGGGTGCGCGCCTCGCTCCCGCGGCTGCCGCCCAGCGGCTTGAACAGATAGTCGCGCAGCCAGGTGGAGAGCGAGATGTGCCAGCGGCGCCAGAAGTCGGACAGCGTCAGGGCGCGGAAGGGCTGCGCGAAATTGCGCGGGAAATGATAGCCGAGCAGCGCCGCCAGCCCGATCGCCATGTCGGAATAGCCGGAGAAATCCAGCCAGATCTGGATGGTATAGCCGTAGCAGGCCAGCAGGATGTCCCCGGCGCCGAAGCCGCCCGGGTCGCGGAACACCGGGTCGACCAGCCCCGTCGCCAGCTCATTCGCCAGCAGCATCTTTTTCGCCAGTCCGCCCAGGATCAGCAGGCAGCCCATGACCACCGGGATGCGCGACCGGTCCGGCGGCGTGGCCAGCTGTGGCAGGAATTGCGCGGCGCGCACGATCGGGCCGGCGGCGAGGTGCGGGAAGAAGGTCAGGTAGACCAGCACCTTGAGCGGCGAGGCCTCCGCCCGCGCATCGCCGCGATGCACGTCCACCATGTAGGAGATGGCCTGGAAGACGTAGAAGGAAATGCCGACCGGCAGCAGGATCTCCGGCATCGGCAGCGGCGGCAGGCCCAGCGCCACCCCGATCGGCGAGGTTTCGCGCAGCAGGAAGCCGGCATATTTGAACCAGCCGAGCCAGGCCAGCACGCCGCCCACGCCGAGCCAGAGCAGCCCCCGGCCGTGCCCGTCCGCGACGCCCCGCCCGATCCCCCAGGTCCAAAGCCCGACGGCCAGCAGCGCGATGCAGAAGACCAGGCTGAAGGCGGCGTAGAAGACGAAGTTGGCCAGCAGCAGGAAGGGCAGCACCAGCCGCGGTGCCCGGCGCACCAGCAGCCAATGCACGCCGAACACTACGGCGAAGAAGATCGCGAAGAGGCCGGTCGGGAAGAGCATCCGGCGGGGGTCAGGCGCCTGCCGGGCCGATGCCGGCGCCACGCAGCAGATGCGCATGCAGCCGGTCCGCCGTCAGCCGATAGCCATCGGCGGTGAAATGCACCAGGTCCGGCCGCATCAGCTCCGCGCGCACCAGCCCGGGCAGGCGGCAGGGGTCCTGGGTGACCTCGGCCGACCAGTCGAAGAAGCCCACCCTTTCGCGTGCCGCGACCTGGCGTTGCGTGGCGCGCACCGCCTCCAGCGCCGGCAGGGGCGAGACCGGGCAGGCGCCGCGGCCGCGGCGGATCGGGCGGCCTGCATCGGGCGCGCCCATCAGCAGAATGCCGCTGCGCGGGCTGGCCGCGCGCAGCGCGGCGATGCGGCGGGACAGGGCCAGGCCATAGGCGGCCGGGTCGAAGTCGCGGTCCGTCGCTTCGTTGGTCCCGTATTCCAGGATGATCAGCGCCGGCGGCGCGACCGCCAGCTCCGCCGCCAGGATGCCGGGCGTGCGGTTGTCGAGTGTGGCCAGGGTGGCGCCGTTGATGCCGAAGGATTCCACCAGCACGCCCCGGCCGCGACGATCGATGCCCCAGCCGAGCAGCTCCACCGGCCCATCCCCCACCAGCTCCAGCGCCACCTCCCGCGTGCCGGGGCTGAGATCCAGGCGGATCAGCCGGGGGCGCGGGGTGGCGGTGCGGCTGGCGCGTGGCGCGTCGGAAATGCCGCCGCCGAGGATGCGGTAGCTGCCGCTGGCAGGGCCCCCATGCAGCGCCAGGTGCAGCCGGTCGAAGCCGCGCGGATCGCTGCTGCGCAGGCCGATCCGGTCCCCGGCGCGTTCGCCGGTCAGGCGAAAGCCGGTCAGGCCGAAGGGCCCGGGGGTTGCCGCGCGCAGCGCGCTGGCAGAACTCCATTCCCCTTCCTGCTCCAGCGCCAGGCCGGCGGGAACGAAACTGCGATTGGCGCGGCCGGGGGGCATGCGGCCGGGGCCGATGGCGCCGAACCGGGCCTGCAGATGCTCCCGCAGCCGCTCCGCCATGCGCGGGAAGGCGATGTGGCTGTCGCCCAGCATCAGCACCAGGGCGCGGCCTTGCGCGCCGCCCTGCAGGGCGCGCAGCGCGGTGCCGAGCGGGGCCAATGGGTCGGCGGCACCGGGGGGCGGCAGCAGGGCCTCGTAATCCGCATCCGGCGCGGTCTCGAGACCCTCCGCCAGCTGCGCATCCGGGCCGCGGCGCTGGGGCGAATCGGTGCGGCATCCGGCCAGCAGGCCAGATAACGCCAGGGTAGAAATGAGGCCGCGTCGTTTCAACATGCTGCGGCCACCATCCTTATCCTGTTCATCACGCGCTGCTAGTCTTGCCGAAATCCCCGTCTCTGCGGAGTGCCTTGGATGCGGTCAGGTCGCTGGCATGGGTTTTCGACCAGGCGGAACCTTCTTGGCGCGGCCGCGGCCGGCCTTCTCGCCCCGGCCGGGCAGGCCTTCGGGGCCGAGGGCGGCGGCCAGGCGCCGGAGCGCCTGAACCTGCTGTTCCTGGGCGATTCGCTGGCCCAGGGCCTGTTCCTCTCGCTCAGCCCCGTGCTGCGCCGCCGGCCCACGCCCCGCCTGATCAACGGCACGCTGCACGCCACCGGCGTGACCCGCACGGATGAGCATGACTGGTCCAGCGTCACCCGCGACCTGGTGGCGCTGCATGAGCCGCAGCTGGTGGTCTTCTGGATCGGCGCCAATGACTTCCGGCCTCTGGTGGTGCGGGAGGAGCGGGTGCGGCACCGCTTCGGCACGCCCGGCTATGCCGAGCATTATGCCCGGCGGGTGACGGAAATGACCGGCCATGCCGTGCATGCCGGCGCCCGCGTGCTCTGGCTCGGCCTGCCCAATATGCGGGAGCCGCAATTCGCCGGCGCAGCGCGGCAACTGAACGCCATCCAGCAGGCCGCGGCCGAATCGGCGGGGGCGCAATGGGTGGATACCTGGGACGCCACCAGCGATGCCGATGGCCGCTACCTGCCCAGCGTCGCGGCGCAGACCGCGACCCGCGTCTTCCGGGCCGAGGACGGGGTGCATTTCACCGGCTGGGGCTATCTGCGCATCGGCGCGCTGCTCTTCGATACCGCCGCCGAACGTTTTCCCGAATTGGCACCGGGCCTCGGGCGGTTGACCGAGGCCTGATCAGACCTCGGCGCAGCCGAAGCGCAGCAGGTTGCCGTGCGGGTCGTGCAGGTGGAATTCCTGCATGATCCAGGGCCGCAGCGCGAAATCCGACAGCCCCGGCACGCCGCGCGCCGCGAATTCCGCATACAGCGCCGGCACCTGCCCGCCGCGGATATAGCAGGCGGTGTGCTCCGGATAGATGCGGTCCTTACAGAGCCAGAAGTGCAACTCCATCGCCTGCCGCCGGACGATCGCATAGTCGCCATAGGTTTCCCCGGTGAAGCCGAGCTGGTCGCGGTAGAAGGCCAGGGTCTCCGCCAGGTCGAGCGAGGCGAGGATGGGGATGCAGCGGGCCGGGTCGCTCATGCCGGCTGCCAGTCGCGCCAGAAGCCCTCGGGCGCCGGGCGCTGCGGGCGGGGGCGCTCGGCCTCCGGCGTGCCTACATAGATCCAGCCGAGCAGCCGGTCCGTCTCCGCGAAGCCCAGCGCCGTCTTGATCTCCGGATCCTGCAAGGCGGGGGAGGAGAGCCAGCAGCAGCCGAAGCCCATCGCATCCAGGGCATTGAGGAAATTCATGATGCCGGCGGCGGCACTGGCTTCCTGTTCCCAGGCGGGGATCTTCGGGTGGGCGCGGATGGCGGCGCCGGCCGCGACCACCAGGGGCGCGCGCAGCGGCTTGGCGCGTTCCAGGTCGAGCCGCGCCTCGGGCGCCGTGGGATCGCGCTTCAGCATCGACTCGGCCAGCAGCGCGCCCAGCGCGGCGCGGGCCTGGCCCCGGATGCCGAGGAAGCGCCAGGGGCGCAGCCCGCCATGGTCCGGCGCGCAGGCGGCGGCAGCGACCGCCTGGGACAGCGCCGCGGCATCCGGCGCCGGGTCGTGCAATTGCCGGGGCGGGACGGAGGCACGGGCGAGCAGGGCGCGCAGCGCCTCCGGCGGGGCAGGGGGGAAGGGGGCGTCGGGCATGGTCGTCCTGCGGCAGGGTGCGACCTAGATGATGCGAATCATTCGCAATTACAAGCTCGGCGCGTACCGGGGAGCGCAGCCCCCCGGCGTCGGGTCCTTCAGCCGAAGATATCGGCCGGGCTGTCGCGGCGCAGGCTCTCGCCCAGCTCGCGGCCCATCGCAGCCGCATCGGCCGGCGCGCCCCAGAGCTTGCGCTTCAGCAGGAAGGAGCCATCGGCCCGGGCCACCAGGCCGGTCAGCTGCAGCGCGCCATCCGGCCGGAACTGGGCGTGGCCACCGATCGGCGTGCGGCAGGACCCGTCCAGCGAGCCCAGCAGCGCGCGTTCGGCGGCGGAGACGCAGGCCGCGTCCCGGTCCTCGATGGCCGAGAGCAGCTCGCGCAGCTCCACGTCATCGGCGCGGACGGTGACGCCGACGATGCCCTGGCAGGCGGCCGGCACCATGGTCTCGGCATCCAGCACCACCGCTGCCTCATGCGCCATTTCCATGCGCTTGAGGCCGGCGATGGCGAGCAGCGAGGCCTGCGGCCCGCCCTCCGCCCGCACCTTGGCCAGGCGCATCTGCACATTGCCGCGGATGATCTCCACCCGCAGGTCCGGCCGGGCATGCAGCAGCTGGCTTTGCCGGCGGATGGAGGCGGTGCCGATCAGCGCGCCCTGGGGCAGGCAGGCATAGGGGTCGCCGGAGGTGTCGCCCGGGCAGGTCGGGCCCAGCACGATGGCGTCCCGGCTATCCTCCCGCTGCAGGGCGCAGGCCAGCACGATGCCGGGCGGCAGCTCGGTCTCCAGGTCCTTCATGCTGTGGACCGCGAAGTCGATGCGGCCATCCAGCAGCGCCTCATGGATTTCCTTTGCGAACAGGCCCTTGCCGCCGATATCGGCCAGCCGCCGGTCCTGCACCTTGTCGCCGGAGGTGGCGATGACGCATTCCTCGAAGGCCTTCACCTCCCGCAGCAGCGGGCAGATCTTTGTGATCAGGCCGAGGAAATGCCGGGTCTGCCACAGCGCCAGGGGCGAGCCGCGGGTGCCGACCTTCAGCGGCAGGGCGCGGGTGGACTGCCGGTGCTGCGGCGAATGGCCATGGATGGCGCCGCGCCGGCGCAGCGCCTCGGCGGCGGTGGAGTCGTTTGCGTTCAGCAGCATGCTCAGGCGTCTCCACGCGAGGTCGAGGCATTCCGGTCCAGGCGTGGCCCCGCGAGGCCCAGAAGATGCGCCATGTCCTTGAAGAAGATCTTGATGTGGCTCAAGGGATCGCGCCGAACGAGCTCCTTGTTCATATACGCCTCCCAGGTCAGGCGCTGGACGTCCTTGTCCTGGCAGATGGCGACGAACTTCTCGCGGCGCTTGTCGGAGGAGTACCAGAAGTACTGCATGATCCCGAGGATCAGGAAGACGCGGCCATGCGCCTTCATGAAACGTTTCCGCGCCGTGGCCAGCGCGCTGGCGCGGCCGGTGGCGCAGAATTCCGCCGCCGCATCGGCGGCCAGGCGGCCGCAGAGCATGGCGTAGTAGATGCCCTCGCCGGAGGAGGGTGCGACCACGCCGGCGGCATCGCCCGCCAGCACCACGTCCCGCCCATTGTCCCAGCGCTTCAGCGGCTTCAGCGGAATCGGCGCGCCTTCACGCCGGATGGTGCGAACCTTGTCGAGGCCGGTCGACGCCCGCAGTTCCCCCACCGAGCCACGCAGCGAAAAGCCCTTGTGGGCCGAGCCGGTGCCGATGCTGACCTTGTCGCCATGCGGGAAGATCCAGGCGTAGAAATCCGGCGAAAGCTTGCCCTGGTAGAAGACGTCGCAGCGCTTCGCGTCGTAGCTCGGCGCTTCGACCGTGGGGGCCGCGACAATCTCGTGATAGGCGAAGACGCAGGGGATCTTCTCCGCGCCCTTCACGGACTGCTTCGCGACCGCGCTGCGCGCGCCATCGGCGCCGATGATGCAGCGGGCGCGGACGCGGCGTTCCTCGGTGGCCTCCTTCGGCGTGTAGACGATGACGGCCATGCCATCGGCGTCGTGCTCGATTCGCTCGAAGCTTCCGGTGCGCCGCGTGGCGCCCGATTCGGCGGCGCGAGCCCGGAGAAATTCGTCGAAGGTCTCGCGCTCGACCATGCCGACGAAGCCGCCATCGATCGGCATATCGACCTCGCGGTTCGACGGCGCGATCATCCGTGCGGCGTTCACGCGGGCCACCAGCAGATGCGCGGGGATCTCGAAATCCCGGATCAGCCGGGGCGGGATGGCGCCGCCGCAGGGCTTGATGCGCCCCGCCTTGTCCAGCAGCAGCACGCTGCGGCCCTTGCAGGCCAGGTCATGCGCGGCCGTGGCGCCTGCCGGGCCGCCGCCGACCACGACGACGTCGAACTCCTCCATCACCTGGCTCATGCCCTTTGCCTCCCCATCAGCGGCGGGACATTGCCCGTGCTGGCCCTTTGCCCTGGCGCGCGCCCGATGCGCAGCGCCAGCATCGCCGCAGCGAGGAAGAGCCCCGCATCGGCCAGGAAAACCGTGACGTAGCCACCGCCGGCGCTGCCGGTCAGCAGCCGGCCGAGATCCAGCACCACCGTGCCGGCCAGGCCGCCGGCGCCGAAGGCGATGGCCTGGGCGGCGCCGAACATGCCCATCCGCACGCCCTGCCGCCCCTCCGCCCCCTGGGAGACGAGCTGCATCATCGTGGCGATGGCGGCGGCGGCGAAGGCGCCATTGGCCAGGCCGAGGACGAAGAAGCTTTCCCGCAGCGGGAAGCTCGCCCCCGCCATGCCGGCCCCGGCCAGCGCCACCAGCAGCGCGCAGGCCGCGAGGCACCCACCCAGGATCCAGCCCCGCAGCACTGCGACCCGACCGCCCGAAAGGCTGCCGACGATGGCGATCAGGATCATCCCGGCCAGCACGCCGCCATGCTGCACGGAGGACAGCCGCGTGGTCTCGCCCAGCGACATGCCGAAGACGGTGCCGGCGAAGGGCTCCAGGATCAGGTCCTGGGCGCTGTAGGCCAGCATCGAGACGAAGACGAAGATGGTGAAATGCCGCGCCACCGGCTCCGCCCAGACTTCCTTCAAGGCCGGGCCGAAGCCAGATCGCGCGCTGGCGGCGGGGGCCGCCTGGGTCGGGCCCTCGATGCCCGTCACGGCGACCAGCGCCAGCAGGAAGGCAAGGGCGGAAACCCCGGCCGAGACCGCGACCAGGCGCGTGCCCTCATAGGGATCCAGCAGCCGGCCGGAGATCGCCGTGGTCAGCACGAAGCCCGCGATCATCATGATCCAGACGAGGGAGGCCGCCGCCGGCCGCCGCGCCGGCGCGACCCGGGACGCCAGCAGCACGAGCAGCGAGGTGCCCGCCGCGCCGACGCCGATGCCCACCAGCAGGAAGGCGACGACGGCCAGCGCGATGCCGGGGACCAGCGCCGTGCCCATCCAGGCCACGGCCACCGCCGCCAGCACGCCGCCCAGGCCCAGCACCGCCATGCCGCCGATGATCCAGGGCGTGCGCCGCCCGCCCTGGTCGGAGCCATGGCCGAGCCGCGGCCGCAGCATCTGCACCGCGTAATGCAACGCCACCAGCACGCCCGGCAGCGTGGCCGGCAGCGCGTGTTCCACCACCATCACCCGGTTCAGCGCCGCGGTGGTCAGCACCACCACGGCGCCGAGTGCCGTCTGCACCAGGCCGAGCCGCAGGATGCCGAGCCAGCCGAGGGGGGGAAGGGAGTTGTTCATGGTGCCAACGCCACGGCGCTGGCCATCATGCCCGCGACATACAGCGTGATGCCGGTGCCATTGTACCAGGGCGCCAGGCCGCGCGGATCGCGCAGCAGCTTCCGCATCAGGGCGAGCTGCGCCAGCAGCGAGGCCGCAACCAGCAGCGCCGCGATCGGCGCATCCCAGACCGCCAGCAGCACCACCACCACCGCCTGCGGCACCGCCATGAACAGGCAGGCCACGCGGGCCGCGCGCGGCGCGCCCAGGATGACGGGCAGGGAGCGCAGGCCGAAGCGGGTGTCGCCCTCGATCGACTTGAAGTCGTTCAGCGTCATGATGCCATGCGCGCCGAGGCCATAGAGCACCGCCACGGTCACCACCTGCGCATCCGGCGCCGCAGCGCCGAGCACCGCCACCGCGGTGATCCAGGGCAGGGTTTCGTAGGACAGGCCGCAGGCGAGGTTGCCCCACCAGCCATTCTGCTTCAGCCGCAGCGGCGGCGCCGAATAGATCCAGGCCATGACCACCGCCAGCACGGTCGCGGCAAAGCCCCAAAGGCCCAGCGCCGCGCCGATGGCCAGCGAGGCCAGGGTCCAGAGAATGGCGACGTAAAGCCCCCACATTCCGGGAATGCGGCCCGAGGGAATCGGCCGGTTCGGCTCGTTGATCGCATCGACATGCCGGTCGAACCAGTCGTTCACCGCCTGGCTCATGCCGCAGACCATGGGGCCCGTGAGCAGCACGCCCAGCGCGATCAGCAGCGCGTTGTCCAGCAGATTGGCGCCGGAGGCCGCGACGCCGCAGCCGAAGGCCCACATCGGCGGGAACCAGGTGACCGGCTTCAACAGCTCCAGCACCGCCGCTGGCTGAAGCCGCGGGGTGGGAAGGCCGATGCTGGTCGCCGGGTTCGCCATGCCGCTATCCCTGCTGGTCGTCGAGATCGCCGAGGCCGTAGCGCCGCAGCTTGACGTAGAGGCTCTGCCGGCTCAGCCCGAGCATCTCGGCGGCCGAGGCGCGGTTGTCGCCGGTCAGTTCCAGCGCCGCCTCGATGCAGAGCCGCTCGATGGCATCGGTGGCCTCGCGCACCAGATCCTTCAGCGGCACGCGGCCGATGAGTTCGGTGAGCTGTTCGACAGAGCGCGTGGCGCCCTCTGCGGCGCGCACCGCGGGGCGGGATCGCGCGCCGATGTCACGGATCTGGAAGCCGAAGCAGGACTGCCCGCCATTCATCACGGAGACGGCCGAGATCTCCACCTCCACCTGGCCGCCCAGCGCGCCATGCAGCGTGGTGGCATAGAGCCGCACGGCGCCGCGGTTGCGCAGGTTGGAGAGCAGCACCTCGAGCTCGACGCCCTGGCGGCCGATCCAGCGGTCCAGCGGCTCGCCGCGCGCCTGCTCCTCGCTGGTCAGCTGCGCCATGTCGAGGAAGGCGGCATTGGCGGTCAGCAGATGGGCGCTGGCATCGGTCACCACGAAGCCGTCCGGCGCCACCTCCACCACCTTCAGCAGCTTGGACTGCGCCTCGGGCAGATCGGCGCCCTGGTGGTTCGGCACGGAGAGCCGCACGAGGAACAGCAGCCCGCCCTCCTGCCGGAAGGTGGAGGCCGAAACCAGCACGGCCTCCCCGCCCTCCGCCAGATGGGCGGTGACGTCATCCGCGCGGCCGGCGCTGCGCACATTGGCCAGCAGCGTCTGCACCGCGGCGCGATCCTCTGGCTCGAAGACCTCGTTCAGGGTACGGCCGGGCATGCGGCGGGCATTGCGGCCGAACAGCCGCTGCGCGGCGGGATTGGCCTCCATGATCCGCTGCTGCTCGGCATCCAGGATCAGCACCGGATCCATCGACATCTGGAACAGCAGCCGGTAGCGGGTCTCCGCCTGGCGCAGGCGGGAATAGTCCCGCTCCATGGATTGCTGCACCTCGACCATGCGTTGCTGCAGCTGCGACAGCGGGCGCAGGTCGCGGCCGAAGACCACGCTGCGGCCGGCCTGGCCCAGCGGGGCCACCGAACACAGCACGGGGATGGAGGCGCCGCGCGCCGAAAGCTGGTTCACATGGCGCCAGCGCACGGCTTCCTTGGCGGGGTCGGGGGCCAGCATGGCCTCCACCTTCGGGCGGCTGTCCTTGGCCACCGTCTCGACCCAGGACCGGCCGAGCCAGCTTTCCGGGCCGTCGAACTCGCGGGCGAGTTCGGCATTGCTGAAGGCCAAGTCGCGGATGATGCCGGCCTCGTCAAGCACGAGGGCGATATCCGCGGCAGCCGCGATCAGTCCAGCGGCGGCATCCGCATCCAATGGGCCGAGCGACGTCCTGGGGGTAGCGAACGATTTCACGAAAAGCTGCGTCCTTCATCCCAAGGGTCCCCTCCCCAGCCGAGCCTCCTGATCGCCTCGCGCCACTCATTCATTCCCGCCGGGGCGCGCCCCGACTACGCCTCTCGCGCCAGCAGCGCCAGCAGGGTCTCTGCCTTCAGCGCCGCCTGCTGGCCATCCGCCGCCGTCGCATCCGCACCGACCAGCGCGGCCAGTTCCGGCCGATCGTTGAACACCCGTCCGCCGACGAGCACCCCGATCTGCGGGTTGCGGGAGGCACGCCGCACTTCGCGGATGGCGGTGGCCAGCACCTCCAGCCGATCCTCGCAGGCCAGTGAGAAGCCCACCGCCGCGAACCACTGCCGCCGCACCACCGCCGCCAGTTCCTTCACCGTGGTGCCGGTACCGGAGGCCACTTCCCAGCCCTGGCGGCGGAAGAACTCGCCCACCATCAGCAGGCCGAAGCTGTGTTGTTCGCCCGGCACCGGGGCCAGCAGCACCCGGCGATCCACATCTGCCCGGCCGAGTCGCGGCTGGAAGGCGGGGCTGTTCTCCAGCACCACCTGCTGCAGGCAGCACAGGCCGATGGTCACCGCCGTGAAGTCGCAGCGGTCCTGTTCCCACATCTCGCCGAGCCGGCGGGCGACGGGGGCCAGCAGATAAAGGTAAACCCGGTCCAGCGGCATGCCGCGGGCGGTGAGGCCGCCGACATAGGCGAGAGCGCCGCCGAGATCGCCCTGCATGGCCAGGCCGGTGACGACCGAGACATCCTCGTCGCGCGGCATGCTGGTGCCGGGGCTGTCGATATAGGCGGGGCTGTTCGCTTCCCGCCGGGACAGGACGAGGCGCGGAATCACCTCCGTCTCCAGAGTCCGCGCCAGCAGCGCGACGCGCCGGCGCTCCGCATTCGCGGGCCTCGCCTTTTGTGGCGGCGCGCGGGGGCTGGCGGGCGGTGCCCGTCGATCCGCCGCCGGCGCCCCGGCGGTGGTATCGAGGCCATGGCCGGGGCGCGGGCCATGCCCTGCCTCCTGTACCTGGCCGGCGATTTCCGCCGTGTGCTGTGCTGCCATCATTGGCTTCGCGGACATCGCCCCCTCCGGTCGTTCTACTTGAGAGCCGACAGCCCCGAATGTCAACCGTGATTTACGTCAATCATGCTTGACACTACGGATGCCAGACCTCTAGCCTCCCTGAACAAGCACGGTGCGGGGAGAGAAAACGATGCGCAGGAATATGGCCAAGTTGGCCTTCAAGCGCGGTTTTCCTGGAATACTCCCCCATCGCAGGCTGTCGGCCAGGGGCCACGGCAGCCTTATCCGGACAGCGGACCGCCTTTGACGGAGGGTTGTCAAGTCATGCTTACAACGAACGGTTTGTCTGGCCTACTTGACGCCTGGGACGCCTCCCCTTGGGGGGCCACCAGCGGCCGCGCCGCCCGCCACAATCGCGATGCGCAGGCGGCCCGCCGCCCGCTGTATTCGCCCGAGGAACGCCGGCGGCGCGATGCCAGCCCCTGGACTTTGGTGCAGGGCGTGCTGGCGCCGATCCAGTTCGCGGTTTTCCTGGTGAGCCTCGGCCTGGTGCTGAACTTCCTGGCGTCCGGGACCGGCCTGGCAACCGCCACGGCCTCGGTCGTGGTGAAGACCCTGCTGCTCTATACCATCATGGTCACCGGCTGCGTCTGGGAGAAGGTGGTCTTCGGCCGCTGGCTGTTCGCCCCGGCCTTCTTCTGGGAAGACGTCTTCAGCATGCTGGTCCTGGCGCTGCACAGCGCCTATCTGCTCGCGGTCTTCACCGGCTTCGGCGATGGCCAGGGGCAGATGCTGCTGGCGCTGGCCGCCTATGCCGCCTACCTGGTCAATGCCGCGCAATTCGTGCTGAAGCTGCGTGCGGCGCGGCTGGACGAGGCCCGCGGCAATGCCGGCGGCGTCGCGGCATGAGCGCCGCGGCCGCCTTTCCCTCGGCAGGTTGCGGCGACGCGCCCGTGCTGCGGGAGCGCGGCCAGCGCGAGGTCTTCTGCGGGCTGACCGGCATCGTCTGGCTGCATCGCAAGATCCAGGACGCCTTCTTCCTCGTCGTCGGAAGCCGCACCTGCGCGCATCTGCTGCAATCCGCCGCCGGCGTGATGATCTTTGCGGAGCCGCGCTTCGCCACCGCCATCATCGATGAGCGCGATCTGGCGGGCCTCGCCGATTGCAACGCGGAGTTGGATCGCGTGGTGACGCGGCTGCTGGAGCGGCGGCCGGATATCCGCATGCTCTTCCTGGTCGGCTCCTGCCCCAGCGAGGTGATCAAGCTCGATCTCTCCCGCGCCGCGCAGCGCCTTTCGGCGCGCTTCCTGCCGCAGGTGCGCGTGCTGAACTATTCGGGCAGCGGAATCGAGACCACCTTCACCCAGGGCGAGGATGCCTGCCTGGCCGCCCTGGTGCCCGAAATGCCGGCCGAGCCTGGCGCCGCGCGATCCCTGCTGGTGGTCGGCGCGCTGGCCGAGGTGGTCGAGGACCAGTTCCTGCGAATTTTCGCCGCGCTCGGCGTCGGGCCGGTGCGCTTCCTGCCTTCGCGCCGCGCGGCGGAATTGCCGGCGGTGGGGCCCGGCACGCGCTACCTGCTCGCGCAGCCCTTCCTCAACGACACGGCCCGGGCGCTGGAAGCGCGCGGCGCGACCCGCATCGCCGCCCCCTTCCCGCTGGGCGTCGAAGGCACCACGGCCTGGCTGACGGCGGCGGCCGAGGTCTGGGGCGTATCGCCCGCCCGCATCGAGGCCGCCACCGGCGCCGCGGCGTCGCGGGCCAGTGCGGCGGTGGCGCGGATTCGCCAAAGGCTCGCTGGCAAAAGCATCTTCTTCTTTCCCGACAGCCAGCTCGAAATCCCGCTGGCGCGCTTCCTGTCGCGCGAGCTCGGCATGCGTCTGACGGAAGTCGGCACGCCCTATCTGCATCGCCAGCACCTGGCGGAGGAGCTGGCGCTGCTGCCGGATACGGCGACGCTCTCCGAAGGCCAGCATGTCGATCGCCAGCTCGATCGCTGCCGCGCGCTGCGCCCGGACCTCACCGTCTGCGGCCTCGGCCTGGCCAATCCCCTGGAGGCGGAGGGGCTGACGACCAAGTGGTCGATCGAGCTCGTCTTCACGCCGATCCAGGGCTACGACCAGGCGGCGGATCTCGCCGAACTCTTCGCGCGGCCGTTGCTGCGCCATGCCAAGCTGACGGTGTAGCGCCATGCAGCTCGCCCTCTGGACCTATGAAGGCCCGCCCCATATCGGCGCGATGCGCGTGGCGACGGCGATGGAAGGCGTGCACTACGTGCTGCACGCGCCGCAGGGCGATACCTACGCCGACCTGCTCTTCACCATGATCGAGCGCCGCGCCAAGCGTCCGCCGGTCACCTACACCACCTTCCAGGCGCGCGACCTCGGCGGCGATACGGCCAATCTGTTTCGCGAATCGGTGCTGGATGCCTATGAACGCTTCCGCCCGCAGGCGATGCTGGTCGGCGCAAGCTGCACGGCAGAGCTGATTCAGGACGATCCCGGTGGCCTGGCCAAGACGTTGGGCCTGCCGATCCCCGTGGTGCCGCTGGAACTGCCCGCCTATCAGCGCAAGGAAAACTGGGGCGCGTCGGAGACCTTCTACCAGCTGGTGCGCGCCTGCGCCGGCCCGCATGTGCCGCCGCCCGGCACGCAGCGCACGAAGAACGCGACGCCCCGCTGCAATATCCTCGGCCCCACCGCGCTCGGCTTCCGTCACCGCGACGACGTGCCGGAGGTGGAGCGGCTGCTGGCCGCGCTGGGCATCGAGACGCATGTGATCGCGCCGATGGGTGCGACGCCCGCCGATCTCGCCACGCTGGGCGAGGCCGATTTCAACGTGGTGCTCTACCCGGAAGTCGCCGGCCAGGCGGCCGCCTGGCTGCGCCGCAGCTTCGGCCAGCCCTGCACCACGGTGGTGCCGATCGGCGTCGGCGCCACGCGCGATTTCGTGCGGGAGGTTGCGAAGCTTGCCGGCGTGCCGGCCACCACCGCCGAAGGCACGCTGCGCCTGCCCTGGTACTCGCGCTCCGTCGACAGCACCTACCTGACCGGCAAGCGCGTCTTCATCTTCGGCGATGCGACGCATGCCATCGCCGCGGCGCGGGTCGCGCAGCAGGAACTCGGCTTCACCGTGGTCGGCCTCGGCAGCTATTCGCGCGAATTCGGCCGCGAAATCCGCTCCGCCGCCGCGCTCTATGGCGTGGAGCCGCTGGTGACCGACGACTACCTGGAGGTCGAGGCGCAGATCACGGCGCTGCAGCCGGAGCTGGTGCTGGGCACGCAGATGGAACGCCATGTGGCCAAGCGCCTTGGCGTGCCCTGCGCGGTGATTTCCGCCCCGGTGCATGTGCAGGACTTCCCGGCGCGGCATTCGCCGCAGATGGGTCTCGAAGGTGCGAACGTGCTGTTCGACACCTGGGTGCATCCCCTGATGATGGGGTTGGAGGAACATCTGCTTGGGATGTTCCGCGAGGATTTCGAGTTCAACGACGGCGTGCAGCCCAGCCACCTTGGCCACGGCGCCCCGTCACAGTCGGGCAAAGAGGCCGCGCCCGCCGCGCAGCCCATGCCCGTGCCCGCGGCGGAGACTCCCCACTCCGCCGCGGGCGCCCCTTTGCTGTCCTGGGTCCCCGATGCGGAGAAGGAGTTGAAGAAGATTCCCTTTTTCGTCCGCGGCAAGGCCCGGCGCAATACCGAACGCTTCGCGCAGGAACGTGGCATCGGGACCATCACGATCGAGACGCTCTACGACGCGAAGGCGCATTTTTCGCGGTGAGACATTCCTCTCGCCGCCGGACCGGAGGGCCTTATGCCTGAGGGGATGAACTGGCGTGCCGCGACCACGATGCGGATCGTCGTGGTCACCATGGACAGCCACCTTGCGGGCGCCATGATGCAGGCGCGCGACGTGCTGCGGCAGGAGATTCCGGGGCTGGAAGTGGCGGTGCACGCCGCCGACGAATGGGGCACGGATGCCGCGGCCCTGGCCGATTGCATCGCCGATATCGCGCGCGGCGACATCGTCATCGCCACCATGCTGTTCCTGGAGGACCATATCAACCTGGTGCTGCCGGCGCTGCGGGCGCGGCGCGAGGCCTGCGACGCCATGGTCTGCTGCCTCTCGGCTGGGGAGGTGATGAAGCTGACCCGCATCGGCCGCTTCGACATGGGCGCCGAGGCACGCGGCGTGATGGGACTGCTGAAGCGCCTGCGCGGCAGCAAGAAGGGCGCGGCCTCATCCGGCAAGGGCCAGATGAAGATGCTGCGGGAGTTGCCGAAGCTGCTGCGCTTCATCCCCGGCACGGCGCAGGATGTGCGGATCTATTTCCTTGCGCTGCAATACTGGCTGGCCGGTAGCCAGGCGAACCTGGCGAACCTGGTGCGGCTGCTGGTGAACCGCTATGCGGCAGGGCCGCGCGCGACGCTGGTCGGTACGCTGAAGGTGGCGCCGCCGGTCGAATATCCGGAAGTGGGCCTCTATCACCCGCGCATCCCCGGCCAGGTGACGGACCGCGTGGCGCAGCTGCCGGCGCGCGGCACCAAGGGCACGGTCGGGCTGCTGATCATGCGGTCCTATGTGCTGGCGGGGAATGCCGCGCATTATGACGGCGTGATCGCGGCGCTGGAGCGGCGCGGGCTGAACGTGGTGCCGGCCTTCGCCAGCGGCCTCGATAACCGCCCGGCCATCGAGGCCTTCTTCCAACGTGAGGGCGTGACGTCGGTGGATGCGGTGGTCTCGCTCACCGGCTTCTCCCTGGTCGGCGGCCCCGCCTACAACGATGCGCGCGCGGCGGAGGAAACTCTCGCCCGGCTCGACGTGCCCTATGTCTCCGCGCATCCGCTGGAATTCCAGACGCGGCGGCAGTGGGAGGCAGATCCGCGCGGATTGCTGCCAGTGGAGGCCACCATGATGGTGGCGATTCCGGAGCTGGATGGCGGCATCCTGCCCATGACCTTCGGCGGCCGCAGCGGCGATGGGCCGGATGGCACGCCCGGCAGCCGCGACATGGCTTGCTACACGGAACGCGCGGAGACGCTGGCGGATCGCGTCGCGCGACTGGTGGCACTGCGGCGGTCCGCGCGGGCCGAGCGTCGCGTGGCGGCTGTGGTCTTCAACTTCCCGCCCAATGCCGGCAATACCGGCACGGCGGCCTATCTCTCCGTCTTCCAGTCGCTGTTCAATACGCTGCGGGCGATGCAGCAGGCGGGCTATACGGTAGCGATGCCCGCCAGCGTGGATGCGCTGCGCGACGCCATCATCAACGGCAATGCCCAGCAATTCGGCGCAGTGGCGAATGTCGCGGCGCGCATCCCGGCGGATGACCATGTGCGGCGCGAACGCCACCTGGCGGAGATCGAGCGCACCTGGGGCCCGGCGCCCGGTCGCGCGCAATCGGACGGCGCCAGCATCTTCGTGCTGGGCGCGCAGTTCGGAAACGTCTTCATCGGCGTGCAGCCCGGCTTCGGCTATGAGGGCGACCCGATGCGGCTGCTGTTCGAGCGCGGCTTCGCGCCGACGCATGCCTTCAGCGCCTTCTATCGCTGGATCCGCGAGGATTTCGGCGCCCATGCCGTGCTCCATTTTGGCACCCACGGCGCGCTGGAATTCATGCCGGGCAAGCAGGCGGGGCTTTCCGCCGAATGCTGGCCGGACCGGCTGATCGGCGATCTGCCGAACCTGTATCTCTATGCGTCCAACAACCCCTCCGAGGGGATGCTGGCGAAGCGGCGCGCGGGCGCGTCACTCATCAGCTACCTGACGCCGCCGGTGACGAGCGCGGGCCTGTATCGCGGGCTGCTCGACCTGAAGGCGACGCTGGATCGCTGGCGCGCGCTGGATCCGGATTGCGATGACGGGGTGCGCGCGTCACTCGCCGAGCTGGTGCAGGCGCAGGCCGCCGCGGTGGATCTCGCAGCCGCTGAGCCGGCCTGGGATTCGGCCGAGGCGCCCGGCGTGATCCAGCACCTGGGCAACCAGTTGCTGGAGCTGGAATACACGCTGATCCCGCACGGACTGCATGTGGTGGGCGAGGTGCCGGATGCGGCCCAGCGCAAGGACATGCTGGACGCCGCCGGCGTGACCGATGCCGCGGAGTTCGCGCGACTCGATGCGCTGCTGGCCACCGAGCATGAGCTGCCGGCGATCCTGCACGCGCTCGATGGCGGCTACACCCGCCCCGCGCCCGGCGGCGACCTTCTGCGCAACACGGATGTGCTGCCAACGGGCCGCAACCTGCACGGCTTCGACCCCTTCAAGATCCCCTCCGCCTTCGCGGTGCGCGATGGCGCGCGCCAGGCGGATCGCCTGCTGGCGCGGCATGCGGCGGATGGCAAGGGTCTGCCGGAGACGGTGGCCATCGTGCTCTGGGGCACCGACAATCTGAAGACTGAGGGCGGGCCGATCGCCCAGGCGCTGTGGCTTATGGGCGCGGAGCCGCGGCATGACAGCTATGGCCGCCTGACAGGCGCGCAGCTGATACCGCTGGAGCAGCTCGGCCGCCCGCGCATCGACGTGATGGTCACCCTCTCCGGCATCTTCCGGGACCTGCTGCCGCTGCAGACGAAGCTTCTGGCCGAAGCCGCGCTGCTGGCCGCCAGCGCCGAGGAGCCGATCGAACGGAACTACATTCGCAAGCATGCACTGGCGCATTTGGCGCAGCATGGCGGGGAGATGGCGCAGGCCGCGCTGCGGGTCTTCGGCAATGCGGACGGGGCCTATGGCACCAACGTCAACCAGATCCTCGATGCCGGGCTCTGGACCGATGAGGATGAGCTGGCCGAGGCCTATGTGAAGCGCAAGGGCTTTGCCTATGGCGTCGACGGCAAGGCGGCGCGGCAGGACAAGGTGCTGACGCAGCTTCTGGGCTCGGTGGACGTCACCTACCAGAACCTCGACAGCATCGAGGTCGGCCTCACCTCCATCGACCAGTACTTCGATACGCTGGGCGGCATGAGCCGCGCGGTGCGCCGCGCTCGCGGCGGGCAGGAAGCGTCGGTCTATGTCGGCGACCAGACCCGCGGCGAGGGCACCATCCGCAGCGTGGCGGAGCAGGTGGCGCTGGAGACGCGGACGCGGGCGCTGAACCCCAAGTGGTTCGAGCCGCTGCTGGCGCATGGCTATGAGGGCGTGCGCCAGATCGAGGCGCAGGTGACCAATACCATGGGCTGGTCGGCAACCACCGGCCAGGTGGCGCCCTGGATCTACCAGAACCTGGCCGAGACCTACATGCTCGACCCCGCCATGCGTGCGCGCCTGGCGGCGCTGAACCCCACCGCTTCCGCCAAGATCGCCAATCGGCTGATCGAGGCGCAGGAGCGGCAATACTGGCAGCCGGATGCCGAAACCCTTGCCGCGCTGCGACGCGCCGGCGAGGAATTGGAAGACCGGCTCGAAGGCATCACCGAGGAGATGGCGGCATGACCGTGATCGTGCGACCGCGGCCGGATGAGCGCCTGATCGGCGATGGCGATGGCAGCGTGCAGGTGCATATGCACGACCCGCTGAAGATCGACGGCGCCAAGGTGTTCGCGGTCTATGGCAAGGGGGGAATCGGCAAGAGCACGACCAGCTCGAACCTTTCGGTCGCCTTCGCCAAGCTCGGCAAGCGCGTGCTTCAGATCGGCTGCGATCCGAAGCACGACAGCACCTTCACCCTCACCGGCCGCATGATCCCGACGGTGATCGATGTGCTGGACGGCGTTGGCTTCCACTCGGAGGAGCTGCGCGCGGAGGACTTCGTGGTGGAAGGCCGCCACGGCGTGATGTGCGTGGAGGCCGGCGGCCCGCCGGCCGGCACGGGCTGCGGCGGCTATGTGGTGGGCCAGACGGTGAAGCTGCTGAAGGAGCATCACCTGCTGGAAGACACCGACATCGTCATCTTCGACGTCTTGGGCGACGTGGTCTGCGGTGGCTTCGCGGCGCCGCTGCTGCATGCGGATCGTGGCGTGATCGTCGCGGCCAACGACTTCGACAGCATTTTTGCGATGAACCGGATCGTCGCGGCCATCAAGGCCAAGTCCCAGAACTATGGCGTGCGGCTGGGCGGCGTCATCGTCAACCGGTCGAAGGACACCGACCAGATCCAGAAGTATAACGATGCGACGGGCATGAAGATGCTGGCGCATCTGCCGGACCTCGACGTGATCCGCCGTTCCCGCCTCAAGAAGGCGACGCTCTTCGACATGGAGACCTCGCCGGAGGTGGAAGGCGTCTGCAACGAGTATCTGCGCCTCGCCGCCGGACTGCTCGCCGGCGTCACGCCGCTGGATGCGACGCCGCTGAAGGATCGCGAGATCTTCGACCTGCTGGGGTACGACTGATGCCCACCGCCAGCTACGCCACCCGCCGCGGCGAACTCGAGACCTATTTCGACCGCACGGCCGCGAAGGCCTGGGAACGCCTGACCTCGGACGCGCCGGTCAGCGGCATTCGCGCCACGGTGCGCGCCGGCCGTGATGCGATGCGGGCGAAACTGCTGTCCTGGCTGCCGCCGGATCTGCGCGGCAAGCGCGTGCTGGATGCCGGCTGCGGCACCGGCGCGCTGGCGGTGGAAGCCGCGCGGCGCGGGGCGGAGGTGGTGGCGGTGGACATCTCGCCCACGCTGATCGCCCTGGCGCAGGACCGCGCGGCGGGGCATCACGGCACGGGCTCCGTCAGCTTCCATGTCGGCGACATGCTGGACCCCGCCTTCGGCCAGTTCGACCATGTGGTCGGCATGGATTGCCTGATCCATTACAAGCCCGCCGATGTGCAGCGCGCACTGGCGGGGCTTTCGGCGCGGACGCAGCGCAGCATCCTCTTCACCTTCGCGCCGCGTAGCGCCTTCCTGATGGCTTTCCTGACGGTGGGCCGCCTGGTGCCGCGCGGCGATCGCTCGCCCGCCATCGTGCCGGTGGCGGAGGCGACGCTGCGGCGGCTGGTCACGGGCGATCCCGCCATGGCCGGCTGGCATCCGGTGCGCACGCATCGCGTGGCCAGCGGCTTCTATACCTCCCAGGCGCTGGAGCTCGTGCGGCGATGAAGCGCCCCGGCAGGATCATCCGGATGTGGCAGAGCGTGGGGCCGCATCTGCTGCCCTTCGCCGCGGCGACCTCGGAGCGCCTGCCGATGGCGCGGCTGCTGCGGCTGTCGCTGTTCCAGATCTCCTGTGGCATGGCGGCGGTGCTGCTGGTGGGCACGCTGAACCGCGTGATGATCGTGGAGCTTAAGGTGCCGGCCTGGCTGGTCGCCACCATGGTGGCGCTGCCGCTGGTCTTCGCGCCGCTGCGCGCGCTGATCGGCTTCAAGTCGGACACCTACAAATCCGTGCTCGGCTGGAAGCGCGTGCCCTATCTGTGGCTTGGCACCATCATCCAGTTCGGCGGCCTGGCGATGATGCCCTTCGCGCTGCTGGTGCTGTCCGGCGATACCTGGGCGGAGCCCTGGACCGGGCAGCTGGCCGCGGCCATTGCCTTCCTGATGACCGGCTTTGGCATGCATATGGTGCAGACGGTGGGTCTGGCGCTCGCGACCGATCTGACGCCGCGCGACCAGCAGCCGAATGTGGTGGCCATGCTCTCGGCCATGCAGCTTGTGGGCATGGTGTTGGCGGCGCTGGTCTTCGGCGCGCTGCTGGCGGATTTCTCCCAGCTGCGGTTGATCCAGGTGGTGCAGGGCGCGGCGGCGCTGACGCTGGTGCTGAACCTGGTCGCGGCCTGGCAGCAGGAAGTGCGCGACCCGTCCCGTACCGCGCGGACCGCGGAGCATGAGCCGACCTTCTTCGAAGCCTTCCGCGCGCTGCGCCAATCCGGGCCCTGGAACCGCCGCCTGCTCGGCGCCGGGCTCGGCACGGCGGGCTTCGCCATGCAGGACGTGCTGCTGGAGCCCTATGGCGGCCAGATCCTCGGGCTTTCGGTGGGCGCGACCACCGCGCTCTCGGCGCTGCTCGCGGGTGGTGCGGTGCTGGGCTTTCTGCGCGCGGCGCGGCGACTGGGGCAGGGCGCGGATGCGCACCAGGTGGCGGCGCTGGGCGGGCTGTTCGGCATTGCGGGCTTCACGCTCATCATCTTCTCCGGCGCCGTCGGACTCGGCGCGCTATTCGCCATCGGTGTGGCGCTGATCGGCTTCGGCGCCGGCCTCTTCGGCCATGCGACGCTGACCGCCTGCATGGCGGCCGCACCGCCGGACCAGGCGGGGCTGGCGCTCGGCGTCTGGGGCGCGGTGCAGGCCACCGCCGCGGGTGGCGCCATCGCATTGGGCGGCGTGTTGCGGGACGTGATTTCCTCGCTCGCGCTGTCCGGCGCGCTGGGGGAGGGTCTGGCGCAGGCCGCCACCGGCTATGTCAGCATCTACCTCATCGAGATCGCGCTGCTCTTCGTCACCCTCGCCGTGGTCGGGCCGCTGGTCCGCAAGCGCGGCATTCCCCAAACGCGTCCCGCCACCGGCCTGGCCGGTGCGGCGCAGATCTGACACTCAGGAAGCGGAGGCCCATCCATGCCCGGCGCACACCAATTCGTTCAGATGGATCTGGCGGCGGGGCTGCTCTACGCCTTCTTCGCCTTCTTTTTTATCCTGTGCCTCTGGCTGCACCGGGAGGGCAAGCGCGAGGGCTATCCGCTGATATCCGATCGGCCGGATCATCCGCTGCGCGTGCCGATCGAGGGCTTTCCCGGCGTGCCGCGGCTGAAGGTCTTCAAGCTGAAGCATGAGGACCACCACGCGGCGTCGCGGCGGGAACGCGACCTGACTGGCCTCGTCGTGCCGGCCGATGGCTATCCGGGCGCGCCACTGATCCCGACCGGCGATGCGATGCGCGATGGCGTCGGCCCCGCCGCCTATGCGGAACGCGCGGATGTGCCGGACCTGGCCTTCGACGACGATCTGCCGAAGATCGTCCCGCTGCGCGCCGCACCCGGCTTCAGCATCGGCGAGACGGACCCCGACCCGCGTGGCAAGCCGGTGGTGACGCTGGATGGTAAGATCGCCGGCGTGGTGGTGGACCTCTGGGTCGACCGGTCTGAGATGATCCTGCGCTACCTCGAGGTCGAGGCGACCGGCGCGGCGCGGCGCGTGCTGGTGCCGATGTTCCTCGCCACCATCAATTCGGCCGGCACGGTGCGCGTCATCTCCGTCACCGCCGCCCAGCTCGCCGCAGCGCCGGCCATCGCGCAGCCGGAGCAGATCACGCTGCTGGAGGAGGACAAGGTCGCGGCCTATTTCGGCGGCGGGCATTTCTACGCGACGCCCGAGCGCAGCGAGGCCCTGCTGTGACCCGCCATCCGGATATCGCCGAGCATGACGGGGAACCGATCCCCGGCCTGCCCGGCCCGCTGCCGAAGGGGGAGAGCATCCTCTGGCAGGGTGCGCCGGAATGGCGCGGCATCGCGCGGCGCGCGCTTTTCGTCCGCGGCATCGCCATCTACTTCGTGCTGATGGCCGCACTGCGCGTGGCGGACCTGACCGCGGGCGGCGCCGGCGCGATGGAGGCGCTGGCCGAGGGCACCCTGCTGGTGCTGATCGGCGTGGTGCCGGTGGCGCTGCTGCTGCTCTTCGCCGGGCTTTCGGCCCGCACCACGCTCTACACCATCACCACGCGGCGCATCGTCATGCGCGTCGGCGTGGCGCTGCCGATGACCATCAACATTCCCTTCGCGCTGATCGACGAGGCGGGTGTGGCGAAGCATGCGGATGGCACGGGCGACCTGCTGGTCAGCCTGGCCAAGCCGCATCGCGTCTCCTGGCTGGCGCTGTGGCCGCATATCCGGCCCTTCCGCATCTCGCGCCCCCAACCCATGTTGCGGGCGCTGAAGGATGCGGACGCGGCGGGGCAGGTGCTGTCCCGCGCGCTGGCGGCCGCGGCCTCCGCCCCCGTGCCGGCGATCGCGGTGGCAGGCGAGGCGCGCAAGCCTGGCCCGGCCGAGGCCATGGCCTGAAGGAGAGGGAGGAGATCATGTCGCAAACCATCGAGACCCACCCCATCCTGCGCCGTCCGGCGCTCGTCTGCGGCAGCCTGATCGCCGGCGTGCTGGCGCTGGTGCTGGCGACACCCCTGCTGCCGAGCGCGCGAGATGGCGTGGTGCCGGTGGCGGTGGCACAGCGGGACCTGTTCTTCGGCGACCGGGCCGATGGCGGCGTGGTGATCACGGAAGCCCGCAGCGGCCAGCAGGTGGCGGTGCTGCAGCCCGGCGAGGGCGGCTTCGTGCGCGGCACGGTGCGCAGCCTGGTGCGGGAGAGGAAACGCGAGGACATCGGATCCGCGATACCGTTCCGGCTCACGGCGTGGCACACTGGCCAGGTCACGCTGGAAGACCAGGCCACCGGGCGCAAGCTCGACCTGACCGGCTTCGGCCAGACCAATGCGGAGGCGTTTGTGCGTCTGTTGGCAACCAAGGAGTAACCAAGATGAACGGCCGCTGGGGAGTGGGCCGGGCGATCTTCGGTGGGGGTGAAACCCTCGAAGTGCCCTGCACGGTGGATATCGAGAGAACGGCGGACAGCTTCCATGCCTATGCCGTACCGGAGGGCGTGTTCCTGCGCCCCGGCGACCAGGTCATCGTGCACGGCACGCCGGACCATGTCGCCTTCGGCGAGCGCATGACCTTCGAGACACGGGCGACGGTGCTGCGCGCCGGGCCGCTGACGCGCTTCTGGACCCAATGGGTCGCGATCTTCGAACTGACCGAGCTGTACCATTGCGGGTTCGAGCCGAAGGAGGCCGTCGCATGGAACGCCTGATCCTGGATGGGCCGGTCGTGGCCGAGCCTGCGCCGGGCATGACGCCGGGCGGGCGGCCGGATGCCGATGGCGTCGCCACCAAGATGGCGCTGACCGAAACGGTGCTTTCGCCCCGCTTCTACACCACCGATTTCGCGGCGATGGACCGCATCAGCATCGAGCCCGTGCGGGCGCAATGGGATGCGATGATGGCGGAATTCCATGCCGATCCGAACAAGGGCCATTTCACCCGCACCAGCGAATTCGACGAATTCGACATCAAGGCGCTGCCGGAGCCGCTGCAGAAGGAGCTGCTGGAATTCCTGGTCAGCTCCGTCACCGCCGAATTCTCCGGCTGCGTGCTCTATGCCGAGATCAAGAAGCGCGTCACCAATCCGGACATGAAGGACATCTTCAGCGTCATGGCGCGGGATGAAAGCCGGCATGCGGGCTTCATCAACGATGCGCTGAAGGATGTGGGCGTCGGCGTCGACCTCGGCTTCCTGACCAAGGCGAAGAAGTACCACTACTTCCAGCCGAAGTTCATCTTCTACGCCACCTATCTCAGCGAGAAGATCGGCTACGCGCGCTACATCACCATCTTCCGCCAGTTCGAGCGGCATCCAGAACTGCGCTTCCACCCGATCTTCAAGTGGTTCGAGAACTGGTGCAACGACGAGTTCCGCCATGGCGAGGCCTTCGCCTTGCTGATGCGCGCGAACCCGCATCTGCTATCGGGCGCCAATGTCTACTGGGTTCGCTTCTTCCAGCTCGCGGTTTTCGCCACGATGTATGTGCGAGACCATGCGCGGCCGGAATTCCACAAGGCGCTCGGCATGACGCCGACCGACTACGACATGAAGGTTTTCCGGATCACCGAGGAGATCTGCCGCCAGGTCTTCCCGGCCACGCTGGATGTGGACAATCCGAGCTTCCTGCGGGGGCTGGAGCGGCTGCGCAAGATCGGCGACGGCATCGCGGCGGCCAAGGCGCAGGGCGGCGTGGTCGGTGGCGTGAAGCGGGCCGCGCTCTCGGTGGCGGCGGCGGCCAGCTTCGCGCGGCTGTACTTCCTGCCGCCGCGGCGCCAGGCGCTGCCGGCCGACCCCCGCCTCTCGCCGGCCTGGTAGCGGCATGGCCGAGCATGGGCTACCCGCGCTGTTCACGCTGTTCATCTGGTGGTTCAGCACTGGCGTCATCCTTTACCTGGACGGGCTCCGGCGGGAGACCTTCCGCTGGACCATGCTCGGTGCCACCACGCTGCTGCTGGCGGCGCTGGCCATGCTGCATGTCACGGCCTGGGAGACGACGACGCGCGGCGCCTATCTCGGCTTCCTGGGCGGGCTGCTGGTCTGGGCCTGGATCGAGATGGCCTTCCTCACCGGCCTGGTCACCGGACCGCGGCGCATCGCATGCCCGGCGGGGGCCACAGGCTGGCCGCGGCTGCGCGCGGCGCTGGCCGCGGTGCTGTGGCATGAGCTGGCCATCATCGCCGGCGCCGCCTGCATCGCGCTGGCCACCTGGGGCGCGCCCAACCGCATCGGGCTCTGGACCTTCCTCGCCTTCTGGGTGATGCGGCAATCGGCCAAGGTGAATGTCTATCTCGGCGTGCGGAATCTGGCGGAGTCCTTCCTGCCGGACCACCTGCGCTACCTGGAAAGCTTCTTTCGCCGGCGGCGCATGAACCTGCTTTTCCCGGTCTCCGTCGCGGCCGGCATCCTGGCCTGCATCCTGCTGGTGCAGGAGGCGATTGCGGCGGGCGCGACGCCGCATGAGGTCACGGGCTTCTCGCTGCTCGCCACGCTGGTGGCGCTGGGCCTGATCGAACATATCTTCATGGTCATGCCGGTGCCGGCGGATGCGCTGTGGCGCTGGGGATTGGCCTCGCGAAAAGGGCGGCCCGGGGGCGTTAGTCCCCCAGCAACCGCGCCCGTGACATGATACGATGCGCGCCACGGCACTGCGGAACAAGATCGGCCATGCGCAAGGCCACTGGGGGTCCGAGATGAACTACGAATCCTTCTTCCGTGCCCAGCTCGACAGCCTCCGCCGCGAGGGCCGCTACCGCGTCTTCGCCGATATCGAGCGGCATGCCGGGCAATTCCCCAAGGCGACGCGGCACCGCAATGGCAAGACGTCCGAGGTCACCGTCTGGTGCTCCAACGACTATCTCGGCATGGGGCAGCATCCGAAGGTGCTGGCGGCGATGCACAAGGCGCTGGACCAGCACGGCGCGGGCGCCGGCGGCACGCGCAATATCTCGGGCACCAACCATGAGCATGTGCTGCTGGAACGCGCCCTGGCGCGGCTGCATGGCACGGAAGACGCGCTGCTGTTCAATTCGGGCTACATGTCCAACTGGGCCTCGCTCTCCACCCTGGCGGCGCGCATGCCGGGCTGCGTCATCATCTCCGATGAGATGAACCATGCCTCGATGATCGAGGGCATGCGCCATTCCCGCGCCCAGCGCCGCATGTTCCGCCACAATGACCTGGTGGACCTGGAGCGCGTGCTGTCGGAGATCGACCCCGCCGCGCCGAAGCTGGTGGCTTTCGAGAGCGTCTATTCCATGGATGGCGACATCGCCCCCATCGGCGCCATCTGCGACCTTGCCGACAAATACGGCGCGATGACCTATTGTGACGAGGTGCATGGCGTCGGCCTGTATGGCCCGAATGGCGGCGGCATCACGGATCGCGACGGCGTCTCCCACCGTCTGACCGTCATCGAGGGGACGCTCGCAAAAGCCTTTGGCGTGATCGGCGGCTATATCGCGGGCTCCGCCGCCATGTGCGATTTCGTGCGCAGCTATGCCAGCGGCTTCATCTTCTCCACCGCGCTGCCGCCGGCCATCGCCGCCGGCGCCCGTGCCTCCATCGAGCATCTGATGGCGAGCGACGTGGAGCGGCTTCGGCTGCATGAGCGGGCGGCGACCTTGCGCCGCCGGCTGGATGCCATTGGCGTGCCGCATCTCGACAATCCCAGCCATATCGTGCCGGTGATGGTGGGCGATCCGGTGGTCTGCAAGGCGATCAGCGACATCCTGCTGGATGATCACGGCGTCTATGTGCAGCCGATCAACTACCCCACCGTGCCGCGCGGCACGGAGCGCCTGCGCATCACGCCGAGTCCGGTGCATAGCGACGCCGACATGGACCATCTGGTGGAGGCGCTGTCCGCCGTGTGGTCGCAGTTCAGCCTGCAGCGGGCGGCCTGATGGATCTCGGGCCTTCTGCCTTGGTGACGCGCAAGGCCGCGGTGGCGCGGCCGGTGTTCCCCTTCGACGCCATCGTCGGCCAGGACGAGATGAAGCTGGCATTGCTGATCGCGGCGGTGGATCCCTCCGTCGGTGGCGTGCTGGTGTTTGGCGATCGCGGGACGGGCAAGTCCACCGCGGTGCGGGCGCTGGCGGCACTGCTGCCGCCGATGCAGGCGGTGGCCGGCTGCCGCTTCAGCTGCGATCCCGGCCGTCCCGCGGACCTTTGTGAATCCTGCCAGCAGGCGGCGGAGCTGGCGGTCGCCACGGTGCCGGTGCCGGTGGTCGACCTGCCGCTCGGTGCGACGGAGGATCGCGTGGCCGGCGCGCTGGATATCGAGCGCGCCCTGGCGCATGGCCAAAAGGCCTTCGAGCCGGGGCTGCTGGCGCGGGCGCATCGCGGCTTCCTCTATATCGACGAGGTGAACCTGCTGGAGGATCACTTGGTCGATCTGCTGCTGGATGTCGCGGCCTCGGGCGAGAATGTGGTGGAGCGCGAGGGCATCAGCATCCGCCACCCTGCGCGCTTCGTGCTGGTCGGCAGCGGCAATCCCGAGGAGGGCGAGCTGCGGCCGCAGCTGCTGGACCGCTTCGGCCTCTCCGTCGATGTCCGCACGCCCAGCGACCTCGCCACCCGCGTCGAGGTCATCAAGCGGCGCGACGCCTTCGAACGCGATTCCGCCGGTTTCCTGGCGAATTGGGCCGAGGCGGCGGAGGCGACGCGGGCAAGAATCCTGGCGGCGCGGGCGCTGATGCCGGCCGTGGCGGTGCCCGATGCGACGCTCGAAAATGCGGCGCGGCTTTGCATGGCGCTGGGCACGGATGGGCTGCGCGGCGAGCTGACGCTGATCCGCACCGCGCGCGCCCTGGCGGCGCTGGAGGGTGATGAGGTGGTGGGTCTGCCGCATCTGCGCCGTATCGCCCCGCCGGCGCTGCGTCACCGCCTGCGCCGCAACCCGCTGGATGAAGCGGTGGCGACCACCCGCGTGGACCGCGCGGTAGCCGAGCTGTTCGGGCCGTGAGCGGCGTGGCGGGGCCCGCTGCCGATGTGGAGCTGGCCGCGCTTCTGCTCGCGATCGATCCCTTGGGCCTCGGCGGCGCCGTGCTGCGCGCCGCACCCGGCCCGGCACGGGAAGGCTGGCTGGCGCGGCTGCGCGCCGCCCTGCCGGACGCCACGCCCTGGCGGCGCCTGCCGTTGGGCATTCCGGATTCGCGGCTGCTCGGCGGGCTGGACCTCGCCGCGACCCTGGCCACCGGCCGAGCCGTGGCGGAGCGCGGCGTGCTGGCGGAGGCCGATGGCGGCATTTTGGTCGCCGCCATGGCGGAACGCATGGACACGACCACGGCGGCCAAGCTTTGTTCGGTGCTCGATGCGGGGGAGGTTTCGGTGCAGCGCGACGGGCTTGGCCTGACGCTGCCGGCGCGCCTCGCCGTGGTGGCGCTGGATGAGGGTTTGGCGGAGGAGGAGGCGCCGCCGGCCGCATTGGCGGAGCGACTCGCCTTCCGGCTGTTGCTGGAGGACCTGCCCACGGGCGCGCCGAAGGAGGTGCAGGAAGCTCGGGCGCGGCTATCCGATATCGCGGTGCCCGAGACTCTGCTGCCGGCGCTCTGCGCCGCCGCCATGGCTTTTGGCATCCACAGCCTGCGCGCGCCCCTTTTCGCCCTACGCGCCGCCCGTGCGGCCGCGGCGCTGGCCGGCCATGCGACGGTGGAGGAGGCGGATGCGGCGCTGGCCGTGCGCCTCGTCTATGGCCACCGCGCCACGCAGCTGCCCGAACAGGCGCCGTCGGAGCCCGATCCGCCCGAGCCGCCGCCGGAGCAAGACGACAGCGCCGAGAACCAGAAGCAGCCCGAGTCCGGCGCACTGCAGGAAATGCTTTTGGAGGCCACGCGCGCCGCGCTGCCCGCAGGGCTGCTCGCCACGCTGGGCGCCGGTGCGCGGGAGGCCGCGCGCCGCGCCGGCGCCCAGGGCCGTGCGGGCCATAAACGTCTCTCGGCACAGCGCGGCCGACCGATCGGCACGCGTGCCGGCGCGCTGCGGGCTGGCGCGCGGCTGGCATTGGTCGAAACACTGCGCGCCGCGGCGCCCTGGCAGGGGCTGCGGCGGCGCGAAGGCGGCGCGGGTCCGCTGGTGCGGGTGAAGCGCGAGGACATCCGCCTGCTGCGCTTCCAGCAGCACACCGAGACCACCGCCATCTTCGCCGTCGATGCATCCGGCTCCGCCGCGCTGGCCCGCCTGGCCGAGGCAAAGGGTGCGGTGGAGCTGCTGCTGGCCGATTGCTATGTGCGGCGCGACCGCGTGGCGGTCGTCGCCTTCCGCGGACGTGCGGCGGAGCTGCTGTTGCCGCCCACCAATTCGTTGCTGCGCGCCAAGCGCAGCCTGGCCGGCCTGCCTGGCGGCGGCGCCACGCCGCTGGCCGCCGGCATCGACGCCGCAATGGCGCTCGCCGAGGAAGCGCGCCGCCGCGGCCGCACACCGCTGCTCGTGCTGCTGACCGATGGCCGCGCCAATATTGCCCGGGATGGCACCGCGGGCCGCCCCCGCGCGGAGGCCGATGCCCTGGCCGCTGCCGCGCCCTGCCGTGCCGCCGGGCTGGCCACGCTGCTGGTCGACACCGCGCCGCGCCCGCAACCCTTCGCGAAGCAGCTCGCCGAAGCGATGGGCGCCCGCTACTTGGCACTTCCCAGCGTGGATTCCCAAAAACTGTCTGCGGCCGTGGCCACGACGCGGGAGGCGGCGTGATGGCCGAACGCCCGGACTGGCGCGCTGAGGGCCGCGACTGGCCGAACCGGGAGGCGAGCCGCTTCGTCACAGCGGCTGGCCTGCGCTGGCATGTGCAGGTGGCGGGGCAGGGGCCGGTGATGCTGCTGCTGCATGGCACGGCGGCGGCCACGCATTCCTGGCGTGACCTGCTGCCCCTGCTGGCGCGCGATTTCACCGTGGTGGCGCCGGACCTGCCCGGCCATGGCTTTTCGGATTCGGTATCGACGGCGCGGCTTTCGCTGCCGGGCATGGCAGCCTCGGTCGCCGCGCTGCTGAACGTGCTCGGCCTGCGGCCCGTGCTCGCCGCCGGGCATTCCGCCGGCGCCGCGATCCTGCTGCGCATGGCGCTCGATGGCCGCATCGCGCCCGACTCCATCATCAGCCTGAACGGCGCGCTGCAGCCACTGGGCGACCGGCACGCCGCCTTCTTCACCCGCGCCGCGCGCATGCTGGTGGGCCTGCCCTTCGTGCCGAGCCTCTTTGCCTGGCGCGCCGCGGACCGTGCCGTGGCGGAGCGCCTGCTGCGCGACACCGGCAGCCGGATCGATGCGCGCGGCGTCGATCTCTATGCGCGGCTGTTCCGCCATTCGGGCCACCTCGCTGCCGCCCTCGGGATGATGGCGAATTGGGACCTCGTGCCGCTGCTGCGCGACCTGCCGAAGCTCGCGCCGCGCCTGCTTCTGGTGGTGGGCGCGAATGACCGCGCCGTGCCGCCGGTGCAGGCCCAGGCGGTGCGGCGACTGCTGCCCGCCGCGCGCATCTTGACGCTCTCCGGCCTCGGCCACCTGGCGCATGAGGAACAGCCGGCACAGGCGGCGGCGCTGATCCTCGGCGAGATGCGGCAGGAGATGGCAGCATGAGGGACCTCTCCGACTCCGATCGCGCTGCCTGCCGCGCCATGCTGGCCGGCGGGTCCAAATCCTTCCGGGCGGCCGCGCTGCTGCTGCCCGCGCGGATCGCTGAACCGGCCGCTGCGCTCTATGCCTTCTGCCGCGTCGCGGATGATGCGATCGACGAGGCGCCGGATCCGGTCGCGGCCCTGCCGCCGCTGCAGCGCCGGCTGGATGCGATCTATGCCGGGCGGCCGCAGCCGCATCCCGCCGATCGCGCCTTCGCCGTCGTGGTCAGGGACCACGCGATTCCGCAGGTGCTGCCCGCCGCGCTGCTGGAAGGCTTCGCCTGGGATGGCGAGGGCCGCCGTTACGCGACGCTGGAGGCGCTGGAAGCCTATGCCGCGCGCGTCGCCGCCACCGTCGGCGCCATGATGACGCTGCTGATGGGCGTGCGCGACCAGGCGGCCCTGGCGCGTGCCTGCGACCTGGGCGTGGCCATGCAGCTGACCAATATCGCGCGCGATGTGGGCGAGGATGCGCGCAACGGACGGCTCTATCTGCCGCTGGACTGGCTGGCCGAGGAGAGCATCGCGGCGGAGGCCTTTCTCGCCGCACCACGCTTCACCCCGGGCCTCGGCCGCGTGGTGCAGCGGCTGCTCGATGCGGCGGATCTGCTCTATGCCCGGGCCGAGGACGGCTTCGCGCGCCTGCCCTGGGATTGCCGCGCCGGCATCGGCGCGGCGCGGCACGTCTATGCCGGCATCGGTCGCGCGGTGGAGCACCAGGGCGGCGATTCGGTCAGCCGCCGCGCCGTGGTGCCGAACCGCCGCAAGGCGCTGCTGATGGCGCGCGGCGTGGCAGCCCTGGCGGCGCGCCGTGCCCGAAACCCCGCGCCGCCCTTGCCGGCGACGCGCTTCCTGGTGGAGGCGGTGGCCGCGCAGGCCACCCCGGCCCGGGATGGACTGCCGGAGCGGATCGCGCGGGCGGTCGCGCTGTTTGACCGCCTCGCCGATCCCACCGCCTTCGGACGCATGTAGTTCAACGCACCACCACCTGGCGGTAGAGATGCCAGGTCGCATGCCCCAGCACCGGCAGCACCACCGCCAGGCCGATGAACAGCGGCAGGGAGCCTGCCAGCAGCAGCACGGCGACAATCAGGCCCCAGGCCGCCATCGGCACCGGATTCGCCGCGACCGCGCGCAGCGAGGTGCCGATCGCCTGGCCCAACCCGTTCTGCGGCCGGTCCAGCAGCATGGGGAAGGACACGACGGTCAGCGCCAGCACAACGGCGGCGAAGCCGAGGCCGGCCAGATGGCCGAGCAGCAGCATCCGATGCCCCTCCGGCGTGCCGAAGACCTGCTCCAGCAGCGCCAGCGCGCCGAGGCCGCGTGGATCCTGCGGCAGCGCGCCCAGCGTCGCGGCGAAGATGGCATGCGCGGCCCAGATCCAGGCAAGGAACAGCACCACCAGCAGCAGGCCCAGCGCGGCGATGCCGGGCAGGGCGGGCGATTTCAGCACCTCGAAGACATGCGACCAGTGGGCGGGCTTCCCGGCCTCCCGCCGTCGGCTGATCTCATAGAGGCCGAGCGCGGCCAGAGGGCCCACCAGTGCGAAGCCGGCGGCCATTGGATAGAACAGGTGCATCACATCGCCGCCCGCGGCCATGGTGGCGGCGACCAGGCCGATGAAGGGATAGAGCACGCAGAGGAACATCAGCTGCGTCGGCGTCCCGAGGAAATCCGCCCAGCCGCGCCGCAGCGCCGTGGCCAGGTCCGGCAGGCCGATCTGGCGCAGCGCCGGGGAGGGCGCTGCGAAATGGGGTGTGGTGGTCACGACCTCAGCCATTTTTCGCTTCCCCCTTTGGGTTCCGCGGATGGCCCAGCACCGGCGACGGCCGGTTAGGACCCCGCCACTGTCAAGTGGGGTGGACGAATGGGGCCGCGCCTCAACCTCGCGTGACCAGTTTTTCGCAGTTGACTTGAGTGTCAAGAAAGCATGACAGTCATGACTGACAAGCCGGTATGACAATCAAGCCAGGCGGAGTCGGGAGGGTTTCCCATGGATGCCGCATCGCGCATCGAATCCAGCCTCGCGGATGCCGTGCTTTATGCGGAGGCGGCGGGTGCGCCGCCTCGCCTGGCAGCGGCATTGCGCCATGCCGTATTTCCCAAGGGCGGGCGCATCCGGCCGCGGCTGGCGCTGGCGGTGGCGGCGGCCTGCGGCGACGATCGGCCGGGCCTCTCCTCGGCGGCCGCCGCGGCGATCGAGCTGCTGCACTGCGCCAGCCTGGTCCATGACGACCTGCCCTGCTTCGACGATGCCGCGACGCGCCGCGGCAAGCCCAGCGTCCATCGCGCCTTCGGCGAGCCGCTGGCGGTGCTGGCGGGCGATGCGCTGATCGTCCTGGCCTTCCAGACCCTGGCCCGCGCCGCGCCGGCGGCGCCCGAAAGGTTGGGGCCGCTGCTGCTGGTGGTGGGGGATGGCGTCGGCGTGCCCTTCGGCATCGTCGCCGGCCAGGCCTGGGAATGCGAGCCGCGCGCCGATCTTTCGGAATACCAGCGGCAGAAGACCGGCAGCCTCTTCGCCGCCGCCACGGTGGCCGGCGCCACCGCGGCGGGCCACGCGGAGCCGGAACTGTGGCGCCTGCTCGGCGACCGGCTGGGCGAGGCCTACCAGGTGGCGGACGACCTGCGCGACGCCGTGGAGGACGAGGCAACGCTGGGCAAGCCGGTGGGCGTGGACAAGGCGCTGGGTCGGCCGAGCGCGGTGGCGGAATTCGGGCTGGAGGGCGCGGTGGCACGGCTGCGCGCGCTCTCCGAACAGGCGGTGGCGGCGATTCCGGCCTGCCACGGCCAGGCTCTGCTGCGCGGGCTGATCCTGGCCGAGGCGAAGCGCCTGGTGCCCGCAAAACTTTCCGCCCAGGCGGCGTGAGACAGGCCATGCAGGCCGGGGCCGTGCCCGCGCCAGGCCTGATGGACCGATTCCGCGCCTGGCGGGAAGGGGTGACGGCCAATCCCGGCTTCCGGGCCTGGGCCGCGCGCTTCCCGCTGACCCGGCCGATGGCGCGGCGGCGGGCGCGGCAGTTGTTCGATCTTTGCGCCGGCTTCGTCTATTCGCAGGTGCTGGCCGCCTGCGTGAAGCTGCGGCTGTTCGAGATCCTGCACGAAGCCCCGGCCAGCGAGGCGGCGCTGGCGCTGCGCCTTGCCGTGCCGCCCGAGGCCATGGCCCGGCTGCTGGCCGCCGCCGCGGCGCTGGACCTCACGCGCCGCCGCGCCGATGGGCTCTGGGTGCTCGGGCCGCTGGGGGCCGCGATGATCGGCAATCCGGGCATCGCCGCCATGGTGGAACACCACGCGCTGCTCTACGCCGACCTGGCCGACCCCGTGGCGCTGCTGCGGCGGGAGCGCGGGGGCAATGCGCTTTCCGCCTATTGGGCCTATGCCGGCGCCGCGCAGCCCGAGGCGCTGGGGGCGGAGCGGGTGGCGGACTATTCGGCGCTGATGGCTGCCTCCCAGCCCATGGTCGCGGCGGAGGTGCTGGCCAGCTACGATTTCCGGCGCCACCGCGTGCTGCTCGATGTCGGCGGCGGGGAGGGGGCCTTCCTGTCGGAGGTCGCGGCGGCAGCGCCCGACCTGCGGCTGATGCTGTTCGACCTTCCGCAGGTGGCGGCCCGGGCCTCGGCGCGCTTCGCCGCGCGCGGGCTGGCGGGGCGGGCACAGGTCTTCGGTGGGGATTTCAGCGCGGATCCGCTGCCGAAGGGCGCCGATCTCATCAGCTTCGTGCGCGTGCTGCACGACCATGACGATGCGGTGGTGATGGGCCTGTTGCGCGCCGCCCGCGCCGCCCTGCCGCCCGGCGGCCGCCTGCTGATCGCGGAGCCTATGGCCGGCACCAGTGGGGCGGAGCCGATGGGCGAGGCCTATTTCGGCTTCTACCTCCTCGCCATGGGTCGCGGCCGCCCGCGTCGGCCGGAGGAGCTGCACGCCATGCTGTCCGAGGCCGGATTCGCCGCCAGCCGGGCCCTGCCGACCCCGACGCCGCTGCTGACGCGGCTGATCGTGGCGGATGTCAGCAACTCCTGACGCTTTGGTGTCAGTTTATCTTGACATGTTCCGCTGTCAGGATAGGCTGACAGACAACTACAAGGGAGCGGCCGTCCAGGTGGATACCGTGGCAGTCTTGCTGGAAGCGCCGGAACGACTCGTTCTGAGCCGCCTCGACCTCACGCCCCCGGGCGAGGAGGACATCGTGGTGGAGGTCGAGTGGAGCGGCATCAGCACGGGGACGGAGCGCCTGCTCTGGTCCGGCCGCATGCCGCCCTTCCCGGGCATGGGCTATCCGCTGGTGCCTGGCTACGAATCCGTGGGCCGCGTGGCCTCCGCCGGCCCGTCTTCCCAGCGCCGCGTGGGCGAGCGGGTCTTCGTGCCCGGCGCCAAGTGCTTCGGCGCGGTGCGCGGCCTTTTCGGCGGCGCCGCAGCGCGGCTGGTGCTGCCGGGCACGCGGGCCGTGCCGATCGACGAATCGCTGGGCGAGGCCGGCGTGCTGATGGCGCTGGCCGCCACGGCGCAGCACGCCATCGCGCAGGAACTGCCGGAGCTCATCATCGGCCATGGCGTACTCGGCCGGCTGGTCGCGCGCCTGGTGGTGGCCGCCGGCGGCACGCCCACGGTGTGGGAGACCAATCCGGCGCGCGCCGAGGGCGCCGCAGGCTATCGCGTGACGGTGCCGGAGGAAGATGCTCGCCGCGACTACCGCAGCATCTGCGATGTCAGCGGGGACAGCACGCTGCTGGACAGCCTCGTGCAGCGCCTGGCGCCGGGCGGGGAGATCGTGCTGGCCGGCTTCTACAGCGCGCCGCTCAGCTTCTCCTTCCCGCCGGCCTTCATGCGGGAGGCGCGCTTCCGCGTCACGGCGGAATGGCGGGAGCCGGACCTGGTGGCGGTGCGCGCGCTGCTGGATGCGGGGCGGCTGTCGCTCGACGGGCTCATCACCCATCGCAGCAAGGCCACCGCCGCGCAGGACGCCTACCGCACCGCCTTCGACGATCCCGCGTGCCTCAAGATGATCCTCGATTGGAGAGCATGCTCATGAACGCACATACGGCATCGCCCGCGGCGACCACGGCGCAGCAGAGCATGG
The DNA here is from genome assembly GCF_019024325.1 of Falsiroseomonas tokyonensis. Taxonomy (GTDB): domain Bacteria; phylum Pseudomonadota; class Alphaproteobacteria; order Acetobacterales; family Acetobacteraceae; genus Falsiroseomonas; species Falsiroseomonas tokyonensis. The sequence continues at coordinate 165,598 of NZ_JAFNJS010000007.1, read as the reverse complement.
CGGATGCGCTGCGCGAGGAAGCGGCGCAGGAGCCGGATGCCGTCGCCTCGGGGCCGGTGAAGAAGGAAACGCAGATCATCGCCATCTACGGCAAGGGCGGCATCGGCAAGTCCTTCACCCTGGCGAACCTGTCCTACATGATGGCGCAGCAGGGCAAGCGCGTGCTGCTGATCGGCTGCGATCCGAAGTCCGACACCACCAGCCTGCTGTTCGGCGGCCGGTCCGTGCCGACGATCATCGAGACCTCCTCCAAGAAGAAGGCGGCCGGTGAGGCGGTGAAGATCGGCGACGTCTGCTTCAAGCGCGACGGCGTCTTCGCCATGGAACTCGGCGGGCCGGAAGTCGGCCGCGGCTGCGGTGGGCGCGGCATCATCCACGGCTTCGAACTGCTGGAGAAGCTCGGCTTCCACCAGTGGGATTTCGACTACGTCCTGCTCGACTTCCTGGGCGACGTGGTCTGCGGCGGCTTCGGCCTGCCGATCGCACGCGACATGTGCCAGAAGGTGATCGTGGTCGGCTCCAACGACCTGCAGTCGCTCTATGTGGCGAACAACGTCTGCAGCGCGGTCGAGTACTTCAAGAAGCTCGGCGGCAATGTCGGCGTGGCCGGAATGGTCATCAACAAGGATGACGGTACGGGGGAGGCTGCGGCCTTCGCGAAGGAGGTCGGCATTCCGGTGCTGGCCGCGATCCCGGCCGATGACGACATCCGCCGCAAGTCGGCGAATTACGAGATCGTCGGCGTGCCCGGCGGCCAATGGGCCAGCGTCTTCGAGGAGCTCGCTTTGCAGGTCGCCGGCGCCCCGCCGATGCGTCCCTACCCGCTGACGCATGAGAATCTGCTGAACCTGTTCAAGGGCGATGCGGTTGGCCGCGGCGTGGTGCTGGATCCGGCGACGATGGAGGACATGTGCGGCGCCGAGGTGCTGAACAAGCCGTCCCTCGAAGTCGTCTATGAGGGCGCCTGAGCCATGACCGAGACCGCCGGCTGCCACGGAGGCCGTGAGACTTTGGAGGCGGCCGCGCGCGCCGCCGGCAAGTCCCTGGTGATGGACGAACTGACCAAGAACTACCCGCGCGGGCCGCATGACCAGCCGCAGAGCATGTGCCCGGCCTTCGGATCCTTGCGCGTCGGCCTGCGCATGCGGCGCACCGCCACGATCCTGTCGGGCAGCGCCTGCTGCGTCTATGGCCTGACCTTCACCAGCCATTTCTATGGCGCACGGCGCACGGTGGGCTATGTGCCCTTCAACTCCGAGACGCTGGTCACCGGAAAGCTCTTCGAGGATATCCGGGATGCGGTGACGGAGACGGCGAAGCCCGAGGACTACGACGCCGTCGTCATCATCAATCTCTGCGTGCCGACTGCCTCCGGCGTCCCGCTCGACCTGCTGCCGAAGCAGATCAACGGCGTGCGCATCATCGGTATCGATGTGCCGGGTTTCGGTGTGCCCACGCATGCAGAGGCCAAGGACGTGCTGGCCGGCGCCATGCTGCGCTATGCCCGCGGCGAGGCCGAAGCCGGCCCCGTGGCGCGGCCGCGGCAGATGGTCGATGGCGAGCGCACCGTCGCGCTCATCGGAGAGCTGTTCCCGGCGGACCCGATGGGCGTCGGCGCCATGATCGCGCCGATGGGCCTGACCGTCGCGCCGCAGACGCCGGCGCGCGAATGGCGCGACCTCTATGCCGCGCTGGATTGCGAAGTCGTTGCCGCCGTGCATCCCTTCTACACTGCCAGCATCCGTGAATTTCGCGCCGCCGGGCGACCCGTCGTCGGCTCCGGCCCCGTGGGGCATGACGGAACGGCGGCCTGGCTCGATGCCATCGCGCGCGCCACCGGCAGCACCGCGGCGCAGCTCGATGCCGCCAAGGCGCGGGCCCTGCCGGCCATCAAGGCCGCGCTGGCCGCGGCGCCGATCAGCGCACGCATCACCGTCTCCGGCTACGAGGGTTCCGAACTGCTGGTGGCGCGGCTGATGGTCGAGGCCGGCGCAGAAGTGCCCTATGTCGGCACCGCCTGCCCGCGCACCGAATGGTCCGACGCCGACCGCGAATGGCTGGAGGCGCGCGGCACTCATGTGCAGTACCGCGCCAGCCTGGAGCAGGACATGGCCGCGATGCGGGAGGTGAAGCCGGACCTGGCGCTGGGCACCACGCCACTGGTGCAGAAGGCCAAGGAGCTCGGCATCCCCGCACTCTACTTCACCAATATGGTCTCCGCGCGGCCGCTGTTCGGCGCCGCCGGCGCCGGTTCCATGGCCAGCATCGTCGCGGCGCAGACCAAGGGGCGCGAGCGGTTCAGCCGCATGGTCAGCTTCTTCGAGGGCGTCGGCACGCCGGATGGTGCGGGCTACGGGTTCCGCGATAAGCCGGTGGACCCGCCGGGCTTCCGGGAGCGTCAGCGCAAGATCCAGGCGGCCAAGGCGAAAGCCGAAGAATCGGTGGGGACCTGACGCATGCTTGTCCTCGATCACGACCGGGCTGGTGGCTATTGGGGTGCGATCTACGCCTTCTCCGCCGTGCGCGGATTGCGCGTGGTGATCGACGGTCCGGTGGGCTGCGAGAACCTGCCCGTCACAGCCGTGCTGCACTACACGGATGCGCTGCCGCCGCATGAATTGCCGGTGGTGGTTACGGGTCTGGACGAGGACAGCCTGTCCAAGAACGGCACCGAGGATTCCATGCGCCGCGCCGCCGGCACGCAGGACAAGGAATTGCCGGCTGTCGTCGTCACCGGCTCCATCGCCGAAATGATCGGCGGCGGCGTGACGCCGCAGGGCAGCAACCTGCAGCGCTTCATCTGCCGAACCATCGACGAGGACCAGTGGCAGGCCGCCGACCGCGCCATCATGTGGCTCTGGACCGAATTCGGCGCTCGCGGCCGCAAGATGCGCGCGCGCAACCCGAAGCTCGGCACTACGCCGCGCGTCAACATCATTGGCCCGATCTACGGCACCTTCAACATGCCGTCCGACCTGGCCGAGATCCGGCGCCTGGTGGAAGGCATCGGCTGCGAGGTGAATCTGGTGTTCCCCCTCGGCAGCCATGTCGAGGACATCGCCAAGCTGCCGGATGCGGATGTCAACGTCTGCATGTATCGCGAATTCGGCCAGAAGCTCTGCGAGGAGCTGGAGCGTCCCTGGCTGCGTGCGCCGATGGGCCTGTTCGCCACCACCAACTTCCTCCGCAAGCTCGGCGAGATGACCGGCCTCGACCCCGAGCCCTTCATCGAGCGTGAGAAGCACACCACCATCAAGCCGATCTGGGATTTGTGGCGCAGCGTCACCCAGGATTTCTTTGCCAGTGCCAGCTTCGCGGTCGTCGCGACCGACACTTACGCGCGTGGGCTGCAACGCTTCCTGGGCGAAGAGATGGGCGTGCCCTGCGCCTTCGCCTTCAGCCGCAAGGCCGGCGAGAAGCCGGACAATGCGGCGGTGCGCGAGGCGATGAAGAAGTCGCCGCCCCTCGTGCTCTTCGGCAGCTTCAACGAACGGATGTATGCGGCGGAGCTGAAGTCCCGTGCGATGTACATCCCGGCCAGTTTCCCCGGCGCCATCATCCGCCGCGCCACCGGCACGCCCTTCATGGGCTATGCCGGCGCGACCTACATCGTGCAGGAATACTGCAACGCGCTGTTCGATGCGCTGTTCCACATGATTCCGCTCGGCACCGATCTCGACCGCGTCGAGCCGACGCCCGCGCGTGCCGCCGAGACCTGGGAGGACGATGCCGTCGCCCTGCTCGATGCGCATGTCGAGGCCGAGCCCTTCCTGCTGCGCATCTCCGCCGCCAAGCGCCTGCGCGAGGCCGTGGAACGCGCCGCCCGCGCGGCCGGCGAGACGCGCATCCTGCGCGAACGCGTCCAGCGCGAGCTGGGCGACGTGGTCGCGCACCAAGTTGCGGAGGGCGTCGCATGACGCGACCCCTGCATACCTCCGATCTCGCCAGCCGCAGCAAGCGGTTTGCGAATCGGCCTCGGCGGTTTCCCGCCGGTTCCATCCCCGCCGCGCGGGAGCAGCGCGGTATCGGCCGAAAGGCCAGTTGGAGGTCGAATTGATGGCCGAAGGTTCAAAGACCGGCCTGACCGAAGGCGAGGCGCGAGAGATCCATTCCCTGTTGATCCAGGGTTGGGCCTTCTCCGTCTTCGCCTCGATGGGCGCGCATATCCTGGTGTGGCTGTGGCGGCCGCTGGTTTACGGCAACCAGATCGTGCCGCCGGACTGGCGCTTCTTCTGAGGCGCGGGTCCCGACGACAGAGAGGAGACAGAGGCAATGCATAAGATCTGGATGGTGGTGGACCCGCGGCGATCGCTGTTCCTGGCGATGGTCGGCGTGATTGCCGTCTCGGGGTTGCTGCACATCGTGGTGCTCAGCTCGCCCCGCTACTGCGATCACTGGGGCTGGTGCGCGACGCCGGCAACCTTCACCCCGGGGCAACCGGTCGGGGTCATGCGCTAGCAAGGCGCAGACGCCGGTGTCGCTCCGCGCAAGCGGAGCGAGGTCGCCCCGCAACAGCGGGCGAGGCAAGGATAGCGGGCCTCGCCCGCTGCTCGGGACGACAACACGGGCAGGCGGGCGCAGGTCGCGCCCATTTGGGAGCGTCATGCGATGGCGATAATGACTTTCGAGCGGAAATATCGCGTCCGCGGGGGCACCCTGGTGGGCGGGGACCTGTTCGATTTCTGGATAGGTCCGTTCTGGATCGGCTTCTTCGGGGTCACCACGGCCTTCTTCACCTTCATCGGTGTCGGCCTGATCCTGATGGGCGCGGCCATGGGCGGCACCTTCAATCCCTGGCTCATCAACATCGCGCCGCCGGACCTCAGCTACGGGCTGCGCCTGGCGCCGATGGCGCAGGGCGGGCTGTGGCAGGCCATCACGGTCTGCGCGATCGGCGCCTTCGTGTCCTGGGCACTGCGCCAGGCCGAAATCTCCCGCAAGCTGGGCATGGGTTATCACATCCCCATTGCCTATGGCGTTGCGGTCTTCGCCTATATCACCCTGGTGGTGATCCGGCCGGTGCTGATGGGCGCCTGGGGGCATGGCTTTCCCTACGGCATCTTCAGCCACCTCGATTGGGTGTCGAACGTCGGCTACCAGCACCTGCATTTCCACTACAACCCGGCGCATATGCTGGCGGTGACCTTCTTCTTCACCACCACCCTGGCGCTGTCGATGCACGGCGGCCTGGTGCTCTCCGCGCTGAACCCCGCCAAGGGCGAGGTGGTGAAGACCGCGGAACATGAGAACACCTATTTCCGCGACCTGATCGGCTATTCGATCGGCACGCTCGGCATCCACCGCCTCGGCCTCTTCCTGGCACTGTCGGCGGGATTCTGGAGCGCAGTCTGCATCGTCATCAGCGGGCCATTCTGGACACGCGGATGGCCGGAATGGTGGGGCTGGTGGCTCAACCTGCCGATCTGGAACAAGTGACGGGGAAGGGGGACAACGCAGATGCCTGAATATCAGAACCTCTTCACCCGCGTGCAGGTCCGGGGCCCCGTGCCCTATCCCGGCACGCCGATGGGGACGGCCCAGCTGCTCGCCGGCAATTCCGAACGCGAGCTGCCCGGCACCTTCGTCCATCTGTTCGGCAAGATCGGCGATGCCCAGGTCGGCCCCGTCTATCTCGGCACGCTCGGCGTGCTGTCGCTGGTCTTCGGCCTCATCGCCTTCGAGATCATCGGCCTGAATATGCTGGCCTCGGTCAACTGGGATCCGGTGCAGTTCATCCGCCAGCTCTTCTGGCTGGCGCTGGAGCCGCCGCCCGCGCAATACGGGCTGCGCATCCCGCCGATGCGTGAAGGCGGATGGTGGATCGTCGCCGGCTTCTGCCTCACGGTCTCCATCCTGCTGTGGTGGGCACGTACCTATCGCCGCGCCAGGGCGCTCGGCATGGGCACGCATGTGGCCTGGGCCTTCGCCGCCGCCATCTGGCTGTACCTGGTGCTGGGCTTCATCCGCCCCGTGCTGATGGGCTCATGGAGCGAGGCGGTGCCCTTCGGCATCTTCCCGCACCTCGACTGGACCGCGGCCTTTTCCATCCGCTACGGCAACCTGTTCTACAACCCGTTCCACGCCCTCTCGATCGTCTTCCTGTATGGCTCGACGTTACTCTTTGCCATGCATGGCGCGACCATCCTCGCACTCGGCCGCTACGGCGGTGAGCGTGAGATCGAGCTGGTGCTGGACCGTGGCACGGCGGCTGAACGTGGTGCGCTGTTCTGGCGCTGGTGCATGGGCTTCAACGCCAGCTTCGAGAGCATCCATCGCTGGGCCTGGTGGTTTGCCGTGCTCTGCCCGCTGACGGGCGGCCTCGGCATCCTGCTGACCGGCACGGTGGTGGACAACTGGTACCTTTGGGCGGTCGATCGGCACTTCGCGCCGGCCTATCCGCAGATCTGGCAGCCGGTCGTGGATCCGGCGCTGGCCGCAACGCCGGCCTTGCAAGGAGCACCGCGATGAGCCTCACGGCACGCGTTGGCTTGGTCTTCGCCGCAGCTCTTTGCGTCGTGATCGTGCTGATGACCTTCGAACGGCCACCGGTCCGCGCCACGCAGGTGGGCTTCCGCGGCACGGCCATGGAGCAGGTGGTCAATCCGCGGACCCAGGCGGTGCGCCTGGCTGCCAACCGCATTCCCGAAGCGCCTGAGGCCGCGGATGCCGAAGGCGAGAAGGCAAGGGAGATCTACGAGAACGTGCAGGTGCTGGGGGAGCTCAGCGTCGCGCAGTTCGGCCGCATCATGCAGGCGATGACGGAGTGGATCGCACCCGAGCAGGGCTGCGCTTATTGCCACAACGTGGAGAACATGGCCTCGGACGAGGTCTATACCAAGGTGGTCTCCCGCCGCATGCTGCAGATGACGCGGCACATCAACGCGGACTGGCAGCCGCATGTCGGCAATACCGGCGTCACCTGCTACACCTGCCACCGCGGCCGCCCGGTGCCGGCGGAGGTCTGGGCCTCCACGGTGCTGGCGCAAAACGGCCTGCAGGCGCCGCGCGGGCAGAACCACCCTGCCCCGGTGGCGAATGACAGCTCGCTGCCCGGCGAGCCCTTCACGCCCTTCCTGCTGCAGGACAACGAGATCCGTGTGATCAGCACGGCCGCCCACCCCAATGGCAATACGGCGAACATCCAGCAGACCGAATGGACCTATGCGCTGATGATGCATATGTCCGAAGGCCTCGGCGTGAACTGCACCTTCTGCCACAATAGCCGGTCCTTCGCGAACTGGTCCAGCAGCCCGCCGGCGCGGCTGACCGCCTGGCACGGCATCCGCATGGTGCGGGATATCAACACCGCCTATATCGTGCCGCTGACGCCGCTCTGGGCCGCGCATCCGCGTGGGCCGGCGGAAGGCCCGCATATGCCGCGGCTGGGCCCGGCGGGCGATGCGCTGAAGGTGAACTGCGCCACCTGCCACCAGGGCGCCAACCGGCCCTTCTACGGCGCGCCCATGCTGCAGGACTATCCGGAGCTGAACCTGGTCTCCCAGGGTCCGCTGCGGGCAGCCTCGGCCACGCCGCAGTGACCCGCGACGGCGCCCGGCCGGCATGGCCGGGCGACCGTGCCCGAGACCCTGCCCAATACGGGGCCGGCCTCGCCTTCGGGCGGCGCCGGCCCTGTGGCATTTTCATCCCGTGCGCGATGCGGCATGAGGGCTGCCGTGTCGGATATGCTGGAACTTCCCGGATTGTTCGTGGTGGCGCTGGGCGCCGCCAGCCTGCTGCCGCTGCAGTCGGAGCCATTGCTGGTCGGGCTGCTGCTGCTGGGCGAACAGCCCGCCTGGCTGCTGGTGGCGGTGGCGAGCGCTGGCAATACGCTGGGCTCCGTCATCAACTGGGCGCTGGGCCGTCAGCTGGTGCGCTGGCAGGATCGGCGCTGGTTTCCGGTGAAGCCGGAGGCGCTGGACAAGGCCAGTGGGTGGTACCGCCGCTGGGGCCACTGGTCGCTGCTGCTGAGCTGGGCGCCCATCATCGGCGACCCGCTGACGCTGGCCGCCGGCGTGCTGCGCGAGCCCTTCTGGCGCTTTCTGCCGCTGGTCGCCATCGCCAAGACCGGACGATACACCCTGCTGGCCCTGGCGACGCTGGGCTTCACCTGATGCCGGAGGCCGCGTGATGGACGGAACCACCCTGCCGCTGGATCATCGCCCGCATGCGGTGGTCATCGGCGCCGGCTTCGGCGGCCTGGCCGCCGCCATCCGCCTCGGCGCGCGCGGCTGGCGCGTGACGGTGGTGGAGAAGCTGGATGCGCCCGGCGGCCGCGCCTATGTCTACCGGCAGGATGGCTTCACCTTCGACGCCGGCCCTACCATCATCACGGCGCCCTATCTTCTGGAGGAGCTGTGGGCGCTGGCGGGGCAGCGCATGGCGGATCACCTCGATCTGCGCGCGATGAACCCCTTCTACCAGATCCGCTTCGACGACGGCACGGTGATGAATTGCAGCGCGGACCTCGACGCCACGCGCGCCGAGATCGCCCGCATCGCGCCAGAGGACCTGCCCGGCTTCGCCCGCTTCATCGCCGACAGCGAAAAGATTTTCGAGGTCGCCTTCGCCAAGCTGGCCGACCAGCCCTTCCACCAGCTGTCGACACTGCTGCGCGCGGTGCCGGACATGCTGCGCCTGCAGGGCTATCGCACCGTCTACAGCAAGGTCAGCGACTATTTCACCAACGACAAGCTGCGCATCGCCTTCAGCTTCCATCCGCTGCTGATCGGCGGCAATCCGCTGAACACCACGGCCTATTACTGCCTGATCGCGCATCTCGAGCGGCTGCACGGCGTGCACTACGCCATGGGCGGCATGGGCGCCGTGGTGAACGGGCTGGTCGACCTGATCCACCACTTCGGCGGCCGCCTGCGCACCGGCGTGGAGGTGGAGCAGATCACCGTGCGGGACGGCCAGGCCAGCGGCGTGCGCCTGGCGGGTGGCGAGACGCTGGCGGCCGATATCGTCGTCTCCAACGCCGATGTCGGCTGGACCTATACCAAGCTGCTGTCGGAGCAGAAACGCCGGCGCTGGACGGATGCCAAGGTGGCGCGCGCCAACTACTCGATGAGCCTCTTCGTCTGGTATTTCGGCACCAACCGCCGCTTCGACGATGTCTACCACCACACCATGGTGCTCGGGCCGCGCTACCAGGAACTGCTGACCGACATCTTCAAGCGGAAAATCCTGTCGGAGGATTTCTCGCTGTACCTGCATCGGCCGACGGCGACGGACCCCTCCCTCGCGCCGCCGGGGTGCGACAGCTTCTACGTGCTCTCGCCCGTGCCGCATCTCGGCAGCGGCACGGACTGGGCCCGGCATGCGGAACCCTATCGCGCCGCCATCGAGAAGCGGCTGGAGGAGACGGTGCTGCCAGGCCTCGGCGCCAGCCTCGTCACCTCCCGCATCCTGACGCCGCAGGACTTCCGCGATCGGCTGCTTTCGGTGCAGGGCGCCGCCTTCTCGCTGGAGCCGCAGCTGTTCCAGTCCGCCTGGTTCCGTCCGCATAATGTCAGCGAGGACCTGCCCGGCCTGTTCCTCGTCGGCGCCGGCACGCATCCGGGCGCGGGCGTGCCCGGCGTGGTCTCCTCGGCCAGGATCCTGGACCAGGTGGTGCCGCATGGCAGCGAGGTAGCCAGGGCGCGCGCCGACTAGCCGCGGCTGAGCGGCGCCTCCGCCATCACCCGCGCCGCCGCCAGTCGGCCGGACATGGCGGCCATCGGCACGCCGGGCCCCGGATGTACGGACCCGCCCGCCAGGAATAGGCCCGGCAGGCGGGAGATGGCGCCGGGTCGCGCGAAGGTGCCGGTGGCGCCGTGGCTGGCGCGGCCATAGAGCGCGCCGCCAGTGCCCGGAAACAGGCCGTGAAAGCCGGCGGGGGTGGTGGCGGTGGTCTGGGCGGGCGCCGCCTCGATCTCCAGCCCGCAGCGGCGCAGCAGCGCCAGCGTGCGGTGCTGCAGCTGGTCCATCGCATCGGCGGACAGGTCGCCGAGGTCGCCATCGGCCGGGGCATTCACCAGCAGCAGCAGGCGTTCCGGCGTGCCGGGCGTCACCTCGGCCTGGCCGCGTTCCTGGGCGCAGATATAGACCGTGGGCGCGGCCGTGATGCGGCGTTCGCGGAAGATGGCCTGGAACTCGGCGGCGTAGTCCTCGGCGAAGAAGACGTTGTGGTGGGTCAGCGGGAAGCCGCGCGTCACCGCGTGCATGCACCAGGTGACGGCGGAGAGGGAGCGAGCGGCTCGCGGCGTGTCCCGCGCGGCGCGGCGGGCGCTGCCGCCGAGCAGCCCCTGGCCGAGCGCGGCGACGTCCCCGTTGAAGACCACCGCATCCGCGGCGAGCGTTTCGCCATCGGCCAGGCGCACCCCGGCGGCGCGGCCGCCCTGCACCAGGATTTCCCGTACCTCCGCATTGAAGCGAAAGGTCGCGCCCTGGCTCTCAGCGAGCTCGCGGACGGCCTGCGCCACGCGATGCATGCCGCCTTCCACAAGCCAGACGCCATCCTGTTCCACATGCGCCACCAGCATCAGCGTGGCGGGCGCGAGGAAGGGGGAGCAGCCGCAATAGGTGGCGTAGCGGCCGAACAGTTGGCGCAGCCGCGGGTCCTGGAAATGCTGGCCGAGCGCCTGCCACATCGTCGCCCAGGGCGCCGTCCGCCACAGCGCATCCAGCCGGCCGACGCGCCGCACCAGGTCGAGCGGCGAGGGGCGCTGCGCCGCGATGAAGCTGTGCTGCAACGTGCGGAAGATATCCGCGCTGCGGGCGGCGAAATCGCGGAAGCCCTGCGCATCCCGCGCGCCGGCGAAATCGCCGATCGCCTCGGCCGAGCGTTCCACATCGGCGAACAGGTCGAGCCGCCCGCCCTCCCGCCAGGCATGCCGCGCCAGGATATCCGCCTGGTGCAGCACCAGCGCATCCTCCAGCCGCCGCCCCGCATCCGCGAAAAGCTGCGCGAAGATCCACCGCATGGTGAAGACGGTGGGCCCGCCATCGATGGCCGCGCCGCCGGCCTGCACATGCCGCATCTTGCCGCCGGGCGTCGCCGCGCGTTCCAGCACCGAAACGCGCACCCCCTGCCGCGCGAGATCGGCCGCGGCCGTGAGTCCGCCGATCCCCGCGCCGATCACCACGACATGCATGGAATCAGGCGACCGCGCGCAGCCGCTGCCGGTTGCGCGCCTGGCGCTCCACCTCCAGCCGGTGCCAGATGATCAGCGCCAGGCCGACGATCAGCGGAATGCTCCACATCGCCGGATGCAGCGCGAGCTCCGGGAAGACGCGCACGGAGCCAAAGGCCATGAAGGCCGTGTAGACGGAGATTCCGGCCCCGACCAAGGCCTTGATGTGCTCCTTCAGCCAATCCTCCCGCGCCACGCGCGGCTTGTGCAGGAACCACAGGTTGGTCAGGCCGGTGGCGACGCCGACCACGGCGATGCCGATCATCAGCTTCTGGTCGATTAGCCACCCCTGCAGCGCGCAGACCAGCGCCGCGGCGATGACGGCGTATTGCAGCGCCAGGTTCAATGGCGTGCGGTTGGCCGCGTGGCGCTGCTTGTTGGTGATGCAGAGCCAGCCATACCAGGCCAGGTTGATGGTCAGGATGCCAGTATGCAGCATCATCCAGCCGAAAACGCCGCGCAGGAAGGCGGGGCTGTAATCCGCCGCCAGGTGCGGATGCGTGCCCAGCGGATCCGCCAGGGTCAGCAGGCTCATCGCCACCGCGAAGCTGCCGGTGGCGAGCATGGCATAGGTGAAGACGCGTCCCCAGCGCCGATGGTTCACTCCACCCTTGCGCCCGAGCACGGGCACCCAGAAGGCGATGGCGCCGGTGGTGCCGGTGAGGATATGGGCGACGATCAGGCTGTGGAACAGCATCAGCTCCATCGCCCTGTTCTCCTACCTTGACAGCAAATGACAATGACACTTGACAGTTCCGGCTGCAAGGCGAGGAAATGGCGGTGATGGAAGGCTTTGGCGCCAGGCCGGGCGGGGCTTTCGTGCCGCCACACCCCAGGCCGCGCTCCCCCGTGGTCGCGCTGTTCCGCGCGTTGCTGGAAGGGGAGGGAGACCTGCTCGGCCTGTTGCCGAGCGAGGCCTATACCATGCCGATCGGCCCGCTCGGCTATTCGCGCCGCTCCATCGTGGTGGTGAACGAGCCGAAGCTGGTGCGCCAGGTGCTGGTGGATGCGGAGGGCATCTTCCCGAAATCGGACCTGATGGTGAATGCGCTGGAGCCACTGATCGGCGACAGCATCTTCGTCAGCTCCGGCGCCACCTGGAAGCGCCAGCGGCAGATGATGGATCCGGCGCTGACGCTGATGCGCGTGAACCGTGCCTTTTCGAGCATGGAAGCCGGCATCGATGCGGCGGAGGAAACGCTGGACCGGTCGGTGGCCTCCGGCGAGGACTTCTCGCTCGACCTGGCGATGAGCCATCTGACCGCCGACATCATCTGCCGCTCCGTCTTCTCCACCAGCCTGCAATCCCGCGTGGCGCACGAGGTCTTCGACGCCTTCACCTTCTTCGAACGCAGCGTGGCGCAGGTGGAGATCCGCCGCCTGATCATGGACCGCGCCTGGACGCGCATCCCGCAGACCCGGGCGGTGCTGGACAGCTGCGCGCTGATTCGCCGAAGCCTGGGCGAACTGCTCGACAGCCACCTCGAAGCCGGCCACAGCTTCGATGATATCGCCAGCGCCGTGGTCGCCGCGCATGACGTCGAAGGCAAGGCTTTCACGCGGGAGGAGCTGATCGACCAGCTCGGCGTGCTGTTCCTGGCGGGGCATGAGACCAGCGCCAGCGCGCTGACCTGGGTGTTTTTTCTACTGGCCTCGCGGCCGGATTTCGTGGCGCGGCTGCGCGCCGAGGTCGCCTCCGTCTGCGGCGATGGGCCAATCAGCTTCGAACACACCAAGCGCCTGGTCTTCACCCGCAACATTTTTCGCGAAACACTGCGGCTCTATCCGCCCATCACCTTCCTGCCGCGCGTGGCGAATGAGGCGACGCGCATCGGCGACTATCGCGTGAAGCGCGGCGCGCTGATCATGGTGGCGCCCTGGCTGCTGCACCGCCATCGCCGCTACTGGACCAACCCCAATGCCTTCGACCCCGACCGCTTCCTGCCGGAACGGGAGGCGGAGATGACGCCAGGCGCCTATATCCCCTTCGGCATCGGCCCACGCATCTGCGCCGGCGCCGCCTTCGCAACGGTTGAGGCCGTGCTCCTGATCGCCCGCCTGTTCCGCCGCTTCGATTTCCACCTGGCGGCGCCGCAATCCGTGCGCCCCGCCGCGCGGCTGACCACGCGGCCGGCGCGGCAGATCCGGATGCGGGTGACCACCGCCTGATGCCGACCGTGCTGCTGACGCTGGGCCGCCTGCCCAAGGCGCTGGACCTCGCGCGCGGGTTTTCGGAGATCGGCTGGCGCGTGGCGGTGGCGGAGCCCTTTGCGCGGCATCTCTGCGGATCCTCCCGCGCCGTCGCGAAATCCATCCGCGTGCCGGCGCCCGCCGAGGGCAAGCAGGCCTATCTGCAGGCGCTGGCCCAGGTGGTCCGCGACGAAGGTGTGGAGCTGGTGCTGCCGGTCTCGGAGGAGACCATGCATGTCGCCCACCTGCCCCCGCTGCTGCCAGCCGGCGTGCGCGTGCTGACCATGCCGCCCGAGGCGCTGCTGCCGCTGCACCACAAGGGCGGTTTTGTGGCGTTTGCGCAGCGCCACGGGTTGGATGTGCCGGCCTCCGCGCCGCTCGGCGATCCCGCGGCGGTGGCGATCGCGGCCGCGGGTCGCGTGGTGATCAAGCCGGTGCACAGCTGCTCCGGCCGCGGCGTGGTGATGCTGCCGCAGGGCGCGGCGCTGCCGCCGGCGGAGGTGCCCAGCATCGTGCAAAGCTTCGTCGCGGGCGCCGAATTCAGCACCTGCACGCTGGCGCATCAGGGCCGTGCGCTCGCCACCACCATCTATCGCGGCACGCAGATGTCCGGCTCCGTCGCCGTGGCCTTCGAGCGCGTGGCGCACCCCGCCATCGAGGACTGGGTGCGCCGCTTCGTCGCCGCCGCAGACTGGTCCGGCTTCATCGCCTTCGACCTGATCGTGGATGCGGGCGGCCGCCCCTGGGGGCTGGAGTGCAATCCGCGCACCACCAGCGGGCTGCATTTTTTTGAATCGGCCGATCTCGCACGCGCCGTGGTGGACCCGACCGCACCCGCCCCGCGTCACCGCCCGGAGACCCGGCTGCAGCAATTCTGGTCCTGCCTGACGGAGACACAGCTCTCGCTATTCCGCCGCGGCCCCTTCGGCCGAAACCTGCGCGCCCTGCTGACCACGCGCGACGTCTGCTGGCGCGCAGCGGATCCGATGCCCCTGCTCGCCATGCCCTGGACCACCTGGCCCATCATCCGCATGGCCGCCCAGCGCCGCGTGCCCTTCGGGGAAGTCGCGACGCTGGATGTCGGCTGGTACGACTAGAAGACCAGCGGCGGCGCCACGCTGTCGAAAGCCGGCAGCCGGATCACCTCCGCGCCGCGCCAGTCCAGCGTGGCATCGCGGCCGTTCAGGAAGCGCAGGAAGGGCTCGATGCGGCCGGGGCGGTCGAGCTGCACCACCCAGTCGCGATAGCATTCCGCCATGAAGGCGGTGAAGGTGTGGTAGCGGAACACCGTCTCGCCATCCGCATCGACGCCGGCATAGACCTCGTTGTCCCGGCCCTGGGCGGAGAAATCGGCGCGCACCAGGTAGCGCCCGGCGGGCAGCTCCATCGGCTGCGCCAGCCGCGCGCCGCCGGCGGCATCGCGGGTGAAGGCACCGGCCTCCAGCTTCGCCACAAGCTCCTGCCGCGAATCGAAATAGGGCGAGGCGGCGGTCTGCTCCTCCGGCACGAAGAGCACGTTGTTCACGCCGGTCGGATTGGCGAAATCCTCGCCGCGCGTGATGCGCTTGTAGCTGCCGAGGTCGACCGCCAGGTAGCCAGCCGCGGTCAGCAATTCGTGGCAGCGCATGTCGTCGGGCGCCTGTTCCAGCGCCATGATTGGCCGGCCTTCCGCGATCAGCCGGGGGCTGCCGCGCAGCGCATCCAGCTCCGCCCCCTCGATGTCCATCTTGATGAAGCTGGGCATCAGGCCGGTGGCGGCGATGAAATCGTCCAGCGCCAGCGTCGGCACCGGGATGCCGCCAGCACCGCTTTCCACCCGGTCGTTCAGGTGACTGCCCTCGGCGATATGCACGAAGTCGCCGCTGCGGTGCCAGATGGCGCGGTGATACAGCGTGACATTGTGGCAGGCCGCCTGCAGCAGGTTGTGCTGGGTGCGGCCGATGATGCGCGGGCTGGCCTCGAAGGCGCAGATGGTGCCGCGCGGCCCGGCCTGGCGCGACATCTGCATCGCGAAGGCGCCGGCATTGGCGCCGACATCGAAGGCGATATCCCCGGGCCGCACATGATCCCGCACCGCCAGCTGCACCACGGGTTCCCACAGCGAGCGTTCCCACCAGGCCTGCAGCGGGAAATCGGCATGGCGCGCCAGGCGCTCCAGCGCCGGGTTGCTGGGGGAAGTTGCCTGGCCGCGGGGCGCCTGCAGCAGCCGCGCCACCTCCTCCTCCAGCAGCACGACCTGTTGGCGCAGCTGGGCGGTTCCCGTGGCGCGGCGGAGGAAGCTGAGGATGGTCTGGCGCATGGCAGTCCTTGCCTGGGGTCAGGAGCGGCGGGCGACGAAGTGGAACCCGATTTCGGGATTCTGGCGATAGTTCTCGTCGATCGGGCCGTTGTTGGTGCCGCGGCAGAAATCCTCGAAGGCGAAGTCGTGCCGGTCCAGCATGGGCAGGCCGAGCTCCGCGAAGCGCGCCCGCCACCAGGCCTGCGGCTGCACGGTGCGGTGGTAGCGCGCGCCGGTCACGGGGTTGTCGTCCGGTCCCAGCGCGATGGAGCCGATGAACAGGCCATCCGGCTTCAGGTGGGTGTGCAGATTGGCGAAAAGGCCGGGCAGGTCCTCATCGGCAATGTGCTCCATCACCTCCCAGGCGGAGATCACGTCGCAGGCCACCGGCGGGGCGCCTGGTGCCGGGCGCAGGGCGAAGGGGCAGGTGATGTCGCCGGTGAACAGGTTGTGCCGCAGCAGCCGCCACTCGGCGCGCTGGGCCCGCTGCGGCGCGTCGCTGCCCTCCACGCCATAGGCCTGGTGGCCGCGCAGGATGAAGTCCAGCACCAGGCCGCCGCCGGAGCAGCCCAGATCCATGAAGGTCAGCGCCCGCCCGGGGAAATGCCGCTCGCAGGCCGCGACGAAGCGCGGGGAGCGGGTGTTGTCCTGCGCGGCACCCCAGGGGAAAAGATGGTCGTCGGTATCGACCGCCACCGGCTTCGCCGCCTCGAAGACCATCGGGGCCTGGGGCAGGATCTGCGCCAGCCGGTCGATCGCCAGCAGAAGGTCGCGGTTCGCCAGCTCCCGCACCCGCATGGCTTCCTTCAGGTGCAGATACAAATTGTGATTGGTGTAGTTGACCTGATGCAGGATGGCGTCGCGATCCGCCGCCGTCAGGCCCGGCGTGGGCGGCGGGGCCGGCGGCGCCGGCCGGGCCAGCGTCTCGGCCATCTCGGCCAGCCGGGCTTCCAGCGCATCGAAGCGGCGGGCCAGGGCGGTGGTGCCCGTTGCCCGGCGGATCAGGTCGAGGAGCCTGGCACGCATTTCAACCCCAAATCGAATTCAGGCTGGTCTAGCCGCCGCGCAAGCCTGCGTCCAGGCTCGACCGAGTCGCGCCGCTGGTGTAAGCGGCGCAGCCAATTCGCCTGGTCGAAAGGGGCGCCGCTTGAGGATGTTCACGCTCGATTCCTGGCTGGCCGAGGCCGAGGCCCTGCTGGCCGCCACCCGCGCCGAGGGGCTGGATTCCGTGATGCAGGCGGCGGTGGATGCAACCGTCGCGGCGCTCTCCGCCAACAAGCCGCTGCTGGTCTGCGGCAATGGCGGATCCGCCGCCGATGCGCAGCATATCGTGGGGGAGATGGTGGGCCGCTTCCTGCGCGAACGCCGCGCGCTGAAGGCGATCTGCCTCTCCTCCAACCCCGCGGTGCTGACCGCCTGGTCGAACGACTACAGCTTCGCCACCGTCTTCTCCCGCCAGGTGGAAGCCTATGGCGAGGCCGGCGGCGTCATCCTCGGCCTCTCCACCTCCGGCAATTCGGAGAATGTGCTGCTGGCCTTCGAGGCCGCGCGGAAGCTCGGCATGACCACCATCGGAATGACCGGCCAGGGCGGCGGCAAGATGGCGGCGCTGTCGGACCATCTGCTGGCGGTGCCCTCCCGCTCCACCCCCGCCATCCAGCAGGTCCACCTGGCCTTCTACCATTGCTACTGCGCCGCCGTGGAAGCCCGCTTGGCAGATGGCTGAGCCGGCCGTGCCGGCCCAGGCGGCCATCCTGGTCGGTGGCCGTGGCACGCGGCTGGGCGCGCTGACGAATGCCATCCCGAAGCCGATGGTCGAGGTTGCGGGCCGCCCCTTCCTGGACTGGCTGATCGAGGAAGTGGCCCGCTTCGGCATCCCCCGCATCACCCTTCTGGCCGGCTATCTCGGCCGGACCATCGCCGATCGCTACGATGGCACGCAGGTGCGCGGCAGCCGGATCGAGGTGGTGATCGAGCCCGAGCCGCTCGGCACCGGCGGCGGGCTGCGGCTTTTCGCGGACCGGCTGGAGCCGGAATTCCTGCTGCTGAACGGCGATACGCGTTTCGACGTGAACCTGCTGGACCTTCCTTTGCAGGCCGGCGACGCCCTGGCCACTCTGGCGCTGCGCCGCACCGCGCCCGGTGCCCGCTACGGCACGGTGCAGGTCACGGCGGATGGCCGCATCACGGGCTTCGCGGCGCGCGATCCGGGGCGGACCGGGCCGATCAATGGCGGCATCTACTGGCTGCGCCGCGCGATCCTGGACCATATCGGGCCGGGTGCGGTCTCCCTGGAATCGGAGGTCTTTCCGAAGCTGGCGGAGGCCGGGCTGCTGCGCGGCGGGCTCTATGACGGCGATTTCATCGATATCGGCATCCCCGAGGACCTGGCCGCGGCGCAGACCGTGATCCCGGCCATGGCGCGCCGCCGCGCCGTCTTCTTGGACCGCGACGGCGTGCTGATCGAGGATACCGGCTGGCCGCATGACCCCGCCCAGGTGCGCTGGATGCCGGGTGCGGCGGCCGCGGTGAAGCGGCTGAACGATGCCGGGCACTTCGTCTTCGTGGTCACCAACCAGGCCGGCGTCGCCAAGGGCAAGTTCCCCGAATCCCAGGTCGGCGTCATGCATCGCTGGATGGCCGGCGTGCTGGCCGGCGCCGGCGCGCATGTCGATGCCTTCGAATACAGCCCGAACCATCCGGAGGCGCCGCTCCCGGCCTATCGGCTGGATTGCCGCCGGCGCAAGCCGAAGCCGGGCATGATTGAGGATCTACTGGCCGCCTGGCCGATCCGCGTGGAAGGCTCCTTCCTGATCGGCGACAAGGACAGCGACATCGCCGCGGCCGCCGCCTGCGGCGTGCCGGGGCATCTCTTCCAGGGTGGCGACCTGGACGCCTTCGTGGCGCGGCTGCTGCGCGCGTGACGGCGCCGGCCGGGCGCTTCGTCATCGCCGATCCCGGCCTGAACGGGCCGCTCGGGCATCATCTGTCCTACAGCCAGGCGGTGGCGGAGGCGGCGCAGCGCGCCGGGCTGCAGCCGCTGGTGCTGGCCGGGCGCGGCTTCACCGGCAGGCTACAGGGCGGGCGCATTCCGGTGCAGGCGGTGCTCGGCGCCAGCTACCAGACCGCCGGCGGTGGCGGCCTGGCGCGGCGACTGGCCTTCGGCCTGGCGGCGCGCCTGCCGGCGCCGCTGGCCGGGCTGGTGGCGCCGCCCCTGCGTGAACTGCGGCGGCGGCTGCGCCGGGGCGATGCGGTGGATCCGCTGGGGGCGGAGCTGGCGCGGGCCCTGGCGGCTCTGGACCCGGCGCCGGACGACCGGCTGCTGCTGCACAGCGTCTCCGGCGCCAATCTGCACGGGGTGGCTATGGCGCCGGGCTTCCCGTCCATGCAACTCCTGGTGGTGCTGCGCCGGATGCCGGCGGAGATGGAGGCGGATGACCCGGCGCCGGAGCCCCTGCCCGGGCTGCTGCGCCGGCTGGAGGCACGCTTCGGCCCGGCGCTGCACCTCTTCGCCGATACCGAGCCGCTGGCCGCGCAATTCGCCGCCCTGTCCGGCCTTCCGGTGCGGCCGGTGCCGCTGCCGGTGGAGGTGCCGCCGCTGGCGCCGCGGCCGATCGGCCAGCCGCCGCATGTGGTCTTCGCCGGCGGGGCGAGGGCGGAGAAGGGCTATGCCGCCCTGCCGCAGGCCATCGCCGCCGTCGCCGGCCGTGCCCGCTTCACCGTGCAGTCCGGCCCGGTGGGGTCCGAGGCCGACCCGCTGGTGCAGCGGGCCCACCGCGCGCTGCGCGCCCGCGCGGATGTGACTTTGATCGAGCAGGCGCTGGATCCGGCGGATTATGCGGCACTGCTGGCCGAAGCCGACCTGCTGCTGCTGCCCTATGACGGCCCGACCTATGGCGCGCGCAGCAGTGGCATCCTGGCGGAAGCCCTGGCGCTGGGCCTGCCGGCGGTGGTGCCGGCGGGCTGCTGGATGGAGCAGGCCGCCGGGCCGGACCGGGCGGTGGCCATCCCGGCCGGCACGCCCGCCGGCAGGGCGCTGGCGGCGGCGCTGGACCGTCTGCCGGGGCTGACCCGGGCGGCGCAGCAGGGCGCGCCCGCCTGGCGCGCCCGGCACAATGCGGATTCCCTGCTGCAGGCCCTGCTCGGGCGGGTGAATGGCGCCACGCCATCGCCATGATCGGGTGCCACCCGAGGTTGCCCGGTCGGACGGCAACTCCTATACGCGCCGGGACTTCTTGATGGCCAGGGAAAGAAAATATATGCGCGTGCTTGTCACCGGCGGCGCCGGCTACATCGGCTCCATGCTGGTTCCGGCGCTTCTGGGCCGTGGCTGGCAGGTAACCGTGTTGGATACTTTCACAGCAGGGGAACCTTTCCTGGCCCATTCCTGCGCCGATCCGAATTTCAACCCGGTGCGCGGCGATTGCCGCGACATGCGGGTGGTCGAGCCCCTGCTGAAGGAGGCCGATATCGTGCTGCCGCTGGCAGCGCTGGTCGGCGCGCCGCTCTGCGCGCGGGACCAGATCGGCGCCACCTCCTTGAATCGCGATGCGGTGGTGGACCTGGTGAAGCGCGCCGGCAAGCAGCAGCTGATCGCCTATCCCACCACCAATTCCGGCTACGGCGTGGGTGAGGGCAATGCCTTCTGCACCGAGGAAACGCCGCTGCGCCCCGTCAGCCTCTATGGCCGCACCAAGGTGGATGCGGAGGATGCGGTGCTGTCGCATCCCAATTCGCTGTCCTTCCGCCTGGCCACCGTCTTCGGCATGGCGCCGCGCATGCGGCTCGACCTGCTGGTGAACGACTTCACCTGGCGCGCGGTGAACGACCGCGCCGTGGTGCTGTTCGAGGCGCATTTCCGCCGCAACTACATCCATATCCGCGACGTGGTGAAGGCCTTCCTGCACGGCATCGACCATGTCGATGCCATGCGCCAGCAGGCCTATAATGTGGGCCTGTCGGAGGCCAACCTCTCCAAGGCGCAGCTCTGCGACCGCATCGCCAAGCATGTGCCCGGCTTCGTTTGGCTGGAGGCGCCGGTGGGCGAGGATCCGGACAAGCGCGACTACATCGTCTCCAACGACAAGCTGGAAGCCACCGGCTGGATGCCCGATCACGGGTTGGATGCCGGCATCCAGGAGCTGATCAAGGGCTACCGCATGCTGCGCAACGGGCGCTTCGCCAATGTCTGAGGCGACATCCCGCATGGTGGTGCCGCCGCCCGGCGTGATGCTGGACATGTCCTGCCGCTGCTGCGGTGGGCATCGGGTGGAGCTGGTGATCGACCTCGGCGACCAGCCGCATTGCAACCGCCTGGTGCGGCCGGACCTCGCGCCCGGCGTGGAGCCGCACTACCCGCTGCGCGTCGGCTTCTGCCGCGACTGCACCATGGTGCAGATCGACCATACGATTCCGAAGGAATCGATGTTCACCGACTATCCCTATGTCTCCGGCACCACCAAGACGCTGCCGGCGCATTTCCTGGCCACCAGCCAGCGCATCGCCGCCGCCTATGATGTGAAGCCCGGCGACCTGGTCGTCGATATCGGCAGCAATGACGGCACCTGGCTGAAGCAATGGGCCTTCAGCGGCGCCCGCGTGCTGGGCGTGGAAGCGGCGGGCAATGTCGCGAAGCTGGCGCAGGAGGCAGGCGTGCCGACCTGGCACCGCTTCTTCAACGCCGAATGCTGCGCCGATATCCGAAAGGAATACGGCCCGGCGAAGGTGATTACCGCCGCCGGCGTCTTCTTCCACCTGGAGGAGCTGCATAGCGTCGTCGAAGGCATCGCCAGCCTGCTGGCCGATGACGGCGTCTTCGTGGTGCAGGCGATCTACCTCGGCGGCATGGTGGAGAACACCGCCTTCGATCAGGTCTATCACGAGCATCTCTGCTACTACACGCTGAAGTCGCTTTCCGCCCTGCTGGAGCAGCACGGGCTGGAGGTGTTCTCCGCCGATCTGGTGGATATCCATGGCGGTAGCATCGAGGCGCATGTGGCCCGCAAGGGCGTGCGCCCTGTGCAGGACAGCGTCCGCAGCATGCAGGCCGAGGAAACCCGCAAGGGCTTCGGTGAGATCGAGACCTATCGCCGCTTCGCCGACAATGTGCTGGACCTGCGCACCCGCCTCGTCGCGCTGCTCCAGGGCTACAAGGATTCGGGCAAATCGGTCTGGGCCTATGGCGCGCCGGCCAAGGGCGCCACGCTGCTCAACAGCTTCGGCATCGGGCCGGAGCTGGTGCAGAAGGCGGTCGAGAAGAACCCGATGAAGGTCGGCCTCGCCATCCCCGGCGTGCGCATTCCGATCGAGGCGGAGGAAGGCGCGCGGCCGGACGCCTATCTCGTCCTCGCCTGGAATTTCATCAATGAGTTCCTGGTGAAGGAGAAGGCCTATCTGGCCGGCGGTGGCGAGCTGATCGTGCCGATCCCGAAGGTGCATGCCTACGGGAAGGAGTCGGCGTGATTGCGTCCGATGACCGTAGCGCCGCAGGGCGCGAAGGTCTGAATCGGCCGCAGGGCGAAGGCCTGCCGCCCGCGGTTCTCGTCTGGGGCGCCAGCGGCTTCATCGGGCGCAATGTGGTGGAGGCGCTGGTCGGGAAGGTGCCGATGCTGATCGGCGTCACTGCCTCCGGCACGCCGGTGCCGGGCTGCACGCAGACCGTCGCAGCCATTGCGGTGGATGGGCTGCCCGCGCTGCCGGCCGGCACCGCCATCATCCATGTCGCCGCCTTCCGCTACTTCGCCTCCATCTTCGGCAAGCAGCAGGCCGAGATCCTGTCCGCGAACCTTGCCATGACGGAGGCGGTCTATCGCTTCGCGCTCGCCCGCGGCATCACCGAAATCCGCGCCGCCTCCTCCTCCGCCGTCTATCCGGCCAGCTGGGCGGTGCAGGACGATGCCCTGCCGCTCGACCTGAACGACTGGCCGCATGACGGGGAGGCCGCCTATGCCTGGTCGAAGCGCTGGGGCGAAATCACCGGGGAACTCTGGCGCCGCCGCGCCGGCATCCACACGATCAGCTTCCGCCTGACCAACCCCTACGGCCCGCACGACACGCTGGACGAGGCCGAGGCCCATGTCGCCACCGCCTTCGTCATCCGCGCCGCCGGGGATGCGCCGGAATTCGAAGTGCGCGGCGACCCGGATGCGGAGCGCGATTTCATCTATGCGGGCGACGCGGCCGCGGCCTTCGTGGAATCGCTGAAGCTGCGCGGTGTGACGGATGTGGCGAACCTGGCTTATGGCGAGACCCGCACCGTGCGGGAGCTCGCCGAATGCGCCATGCGCGCCGCCGGCCGGCAGCGCCCCATCAAGCTCACCTCGCCGCCGGCCGCCGGCAATCGCGGCGTGAAGGTGCGCCGCGCCACGGCGGCGAAGCTGCGCCAGCTTCTGCCGGGCCTCGCCCCCTTCCGCAGCCTGGATGACGGCATGGCCGCAACACTTGCCTGGTATCGCGATGCCCTACGCCGATAGCGCCACCATCATCCTCGGTGCCGATGGCTTTCTGGGGCGCAACCTGGTGGAGCGATGGCAGGCCGAGGGCTGGCTGGTGCATGCCATCGGCCGCGCCGCGGGAGACCTGACGGATTTCGCCGTCGTTGATCGCGCTTTCCGCGACGCGCCCAAGGCCGGCCGGATCTTCCATGCGGTGACGAAGCAGCGCACCGGGCAGATCCAATACGCGATGCAGGGGGAATTGCTACGCGACAATGCGCGCATCCACCTGAACGTGCTGGATGCCTGGCGGTCGCATCAGCCGCAGGCCAAGCTCGTCTCGCTCGGCTCCTCCTGCACCTATGCGGAGGCCGACCATCCGACGCCGGAGGCGGAATTCGGCATCGGCCGGCCGCATCCTTCCGTGCAGGGCTATGCGCTGGCCAAGGAACTGCTCGCCACCGGCTGCGAGGTCTTCGGCAAGCAGTACGACATGCGCTGGCTGCACTGCGTGCTGGCCACGGTCTATGGCCCGCATGCGCATACCGAGGATACGCGCGCGCATTTCATGGCCGCGATGATCGACCGCGCGATCCGCACCCAGGCCTCCGGCGCGACGGAATTTGAGGTCTGGGGGAACCCCCGCACGGTGCGCGACCTTCTGCACGTGCATGACCAGATCGACGCCATCATCGCTGCCGACGACGCCTTCACCGACTGCGTGCTGAACGTGACGCCGAACGCCCCCGTCGAGATCGGCGACTGCGCCCGCGCGATCCTGGCCGCGCTGCGCTGGGACGCCCGCATCGTCAGCCCGCCCGGCTCCTTCCAGGGGGCCGGCTACAAGAGCCTGGATTCCAGCCGCTTCCTCGCGAAGACCGGCTGGACGCCGAAGCTGAGCGTGGAGCAGGGCGTGGCGCAGATCCTCGCAGCCCGCCAGGCTGGAGCCGCCGCCCGATGATGACCGTCTCCCGCACGCCGCTGCGCGTGTCCTTCTTCGGCGGCGGCACCGACTACCCCGAATACTTCGCGCGGGCCCGCGGCGCCGTACTGGGCATGGCGATTGACCAGTATGTCTATGTCGCGGCGCTGCGGCTGACCAATATCCTCGACTACCGCTACCGCATCTCCTACTCGAAGATGGAGCAGGTGAGGGAGCTGGAGGCGATCGAGCATCCAGTGGTGCGGGAGGCGATCCGCCACTACGGCTACGGTAACCCGCTCGATATCTCGATCATGGCGGACCTGCCGGCGCGCAGCGGCCTCGGCTCCTCATCGAGCTTCACCGTGGGCTTCGTGAACCTGTTGTTCGAGTTGCTGGGCCGCGGCGCCACCAAGATGGACCTGGCGCGAGAGGCGGTGCATGTGGAGCGCGGCCTGCTGGGCGAGAATTGCGGCGTGCAGGACCAGCACCATGCCGCCTTCGGCGGGCTGAACCGCTTCGATTTCGAAGGCAGCCGCACCCGCATCAGCCCGATCCAGATGACCGCGGATTGCCAGGCGGCGCTCACCGGCTCGCTGTTCCTTGTCTATACCGGCATGACCCGCTTCGCCTCCGCCACGCTGGACGAGCAGATGGCGAAGACCAAGTCCGGCGCCTCGGACAAGGACCTGACGCATCTGCTGGCGCTGGTCGACCAGGCGCAGACGGTGCTGGAGGGCAGCGACCCGGCCGCCATGCTCGCCGAGTTCGGCGCCATGCTGCATGAGGGCTGGGAGACGAAGAAGCGCCTCTCCTCCAAGGTCTCCAGCCCGCAGATCGATGCGCTGTATGACAAGGCTCGCGCCGCCGGCGCGCTGGGCGGCAAGCTCTGCGGCGCCGGCGCCGGCGGCTTCCTGCTGATGCTGGTGCCGCCCGACCGGCAGGCCGGCTTTCGGTCCGACATGGCGGACCATTCCCTCATTCCCGTCGGGCTCGATACGCTCGGCGCCACCATCCTCAGGGGTTGAGCATGGCCTCTGCCGAGACCAAGGGATCGGCAGGCCGCCGGATCCTGGTGCTGGATTCCGACCTCTTCGGCCAGGTCGGCGGCGGCCAGGCGGTGTTCCGCCGCATGATGCAGCACCGGCCGCAGGACAGCTGGTTCTACTTCCGGCGGCAGGAAGCGGCCGATGCGCCCCGCCCCGTCAATGCCCAGGCCATCCCGCTGGTGGAGCCGCTGCTGGCCCTGCCGCAGGAGGTGCCGGAGACGCTGCACCACTTCCTCTGGGTCTGGCAGATCGCGCGCAACATGGCGCGCTCCGTCGCCCTGGCCTGCGGCCGCGTCGATTTCGACGTGGTGGATGTGCCGGACTACACCCAGCTCGGCCCCTTCATGCGCCTGGCGCTGGCGGCGGAAGGCTGCACGGTGGACCGGGTCGTCGTCTCCATGCACGGCACCCTCTCCGACGCCTTCCGCGGCGGCTGGCCGACCGGGCAGGATGAGGGGCGGGTGCTGGCGGAACTCCGCGTGCGCGAACACCTGCAGTTCCGCGCCGCGGATGCGCGCTATGCCATCAGCGAAAGCTATGCCCGCGCCTGGCAGCGGCGCGTGCCGGCGCCGGTCACGCTGCTCGACCCGCTGGTGATCACCGGCGCGCCGGCGCCACGCGCGGCTGATCGGCGGGACGGCGCGCCGGACCTTGCATTCCTCGGGCGGCGGGAGAAGTGGAAGGGCCCGGACCTCTTCCTCGATGCCGCCTGGGGCCTGGATCCGGACAGCTACCGGCGGCTGCTGCTGATCGGCCCGGAAGGCCCGAACCGGCTCGGCCAGGGGTCGGAGGCGCTGCTGCGCGCCGCCGCCCGCCGCCGCGGGCTGGAGGGGCGGCTGGAGATGACCGGCCCGATGGGACGGGACGCGGTGCAGGCGCTGCTGTCCGGGCGCAGCCTGCTGCTGCTGCCCTCCCGCCACGATACCTTCAACCTGACGGCGCTGGAGGCCATCTGCAGCGGCTGCCCCACCCTGGTCTCGGAGCGGGCGGGCGTGGCGGAATGGCTGCGCGCGCGCCTGCCGGCGCTGGACTGGGCGGTGATCGACATCGATTGCGCGCGCGGCGCGGCGGCGGCGGCGGCCGGCGTGCTGGGCGACTATGACGCGCATCGCGACCGGCTGGCGCAGGCGCTGCACCAGGCGGCGCTGGTGCCGGATGCCAGCGGGCTGGACCGGGTGCATGAGGCCCAGGGCCCGGCCGATTTGCGGGCGCAGCAGGCGGCGATCGAGATCGTGGCGCAGCTTTCCGCCGCGCTGATGGACCCGCCGCAGGGGCTGCGGCAATCCGCCGAGGCCCGGCTGGCGCAGGGCCGCGCCGCGCTGCTGGCTGGCGCGCGCCGGGTGCATGCGGTGCTGCCGGTGAAGCGGGCGCTGCGCAGCGCCTGGCGCCTTCTGCCGCACCAGGCGCGGTCGGAGGTGCTGGACATCAACGGCCGGCTGCAGGCCGTGCTGGCCACGCCGCCCGGCCATTCCCGCCGCGGCGCGCTGATCGGGCAGGTGGATGGCGCCATCCGCCGGCGTGGCGGCTTCGGCGAGAAGGAATACGACCAGGTCCGCAACCTGTCCCGCCTGCCGCCCCTGCTGGCCGCGCTGCGGGAGATGCCGGAACGCCGGGCGGAGGAGATCGAAGACAAGCTGCGCTGCCTGAGCGCCGCCAGCGGCACCCACCTGGCCGATCGCGTGCCGCTGTTCCGGGAGATGGCGCGGCTGGAACGCCGGCTGGGCAATCCGCTGACCGCCGCCACCTACCTGCTGCGCACGCTGCGCTGGGTCGGCGGCGACCCCCGCGGCGACCTGCCCTTCATCGCCCATACCCTGCGCCAGCACAATTTCGTGCAGGAGGCGCTGACGGCGGAGGCGATGTTCGGCGATGCGGCGGATCGCGGCGCGCTTTGCCTCGACCTGATGCGCGGCGCCTATGCGCGCAACCGCACCAAGCCGGACCTGCCGCTGGCGGTGCTGGACGATCGGCGCGACCCTGCTGCGCGACCGCGCGCCTGCGTCATCGCCTCGCTCTACAACGCCGCCGACAAGCTGCCGACGCTCCTGGGGATGCTGGCGCGCCAGACGCTCGCGCAACAGGGCGGGCTGGAGGTGGTGCTGGTGGACAGCAATTCCCCGGCCGACGAGCAGGGCGCCTTCGCCGCCTTCGCCGCCGCGCATCCGGACCTGCCCATCTGCTACGCCCGCTCGGCGGAGCGGGAGACGATCCAGGCGGCCTGGAACCGCGGCATCAAGCTGGCCCGCGCCCCCTACCTCGCCTTCCTCGGCGCCGATGAGGGGCTGCACCCGGACGCGCTGCGCCGCCTGGCGGATGCGCTGGATGCCGATGGCTCCGCCGACTGGGCCATGGCGGACAGCATCGTCACCAATGTCGATCGCCATGGCGTCTACGACAGCGACATCATGGTCTATGACCGCACCGGCTATCGGCAGGACCTGGTCTATCTGGAGACCTGCTACCTGTCCTGGGTCGGCGCGCTGTATCGCCGCTCCATCCACGACCGCTTCGGCTATTACGACGAAGGCTTCCGGGCCGCCGGCGATACCGAGTTCAAGAACCGGGTGATGCCGCATATCCGCAGCATCCACGTGCCCGCCCCGCTCGGCATCTTCAACAACTACCCCGAGGAGCGCACGACGCAGCATCCGCGGGCGGAGATCGAGGATCTGCGCGCCTGGTACCTGTGGCGCAGCGCGCCGGGCATGGACTATGCCTTCGGCCAGCGCGCGCCGGAGGATGCGGCGGCGCTGCTGCGGGACTGCTTCGGCTATCGCAAATCCTATTGCGGCCATCTCTCCACCGATTTCGACCTGGCCGAGGCGCTGGCCGACCACCTGCTGCGGCGGGAGGACCGGCCGGACTGGGCGGCTGCCGCCTGGCAGGAGAGCCGGCGGGCGCTGGCGCTGGTGCGGGGCTTCGAGGAAGTGCCGGAGGATATGCGCCGCCCCGGCAGCGGCATCCCCCGCCGCCTCTGGGGCATTCGGCAACTGCGCGAGGCCCAGGCGCAGGCGCGGCGGCAGCGGGAAAGGCTGGGACTGGCGGCGGATCCGCCCTTCCAGGTCTTCAACGACAACCGCTACGAGCAGCACTTCTGGTCCTGGAGCGCGGCCTGACGACTGCGCCAGGGCGCGAAGGATTCAGTCCACGGGCAGGGTTCCGCCGCTGAAGGCGGGCAGCGCCGGTCGCGCTGCGATGCGGGCCGGGAAGGGCGGCGTTTCCGCCAGCAGTTGCGGCAGCGCCGGCATCGGCGCCGCATCCTCGGCCAGGCCCAGCAGCGGCAGATAGGCCGCCATCACCAGGCGATGGTCGTAGCGGGCGGCCAGTGCGCGTCCGCCCTCGGCCAGCCGCGCCAGCCGCGCCGGATCAGCCGTCAGCGCCGGCAGCAGCGCAGGCCAGCGCTCCAGCGCATCCTCCACCAGGCCCTGCTCGCCCTGCGTCACCGCCAGGCCGCGGAAGGCGACGGCGGTGCCGAGCACGGGCAGGCCGGCCGCCATGGCCTCCAGCGTCTTCAGCGAGCTGCCGGTGCCTTCCGGCAGCGGCACCAGGGCGATGGACGCGGCCTGGTACAGCGCCGCCAGCGCCATCGCATGCACCTGGCCCAGCGCCAGGAAGCCGGGCGCTTCCTCGGCCGGGGCGGCGCTGCCGGCGACGACGATCATCGGCGCGGCCTCGCCCAGCTCCTGGTGCATCCGCGCGGCGACCTCGCGCAGCGCGGCCACGGCGGCGATGTTCGGCGGGTGGCGGCTGCCGACGAACAGGCCGAAGGGCCGGTCCGGCAGGTCGATGCCGAGGCGCTCCAGCAGCAGGCGCGGCGGCGCCGGCAGCGGCTTCGACATGGCGCCGAGGTCGACAGGATTGGGAATCACCTGCGCCGTCACGCCGAGCGCGGCAAAACGCGCCGCATCGCCCGGCGTCACCGCCACCACATGCGGCGCGCGGCGCAGGGCGCGCCGTTCCAGCCATTCCGTCAGCCGCCGCAGCAGGGCCGATCCGGCGACGCGATCCTCGATCACGTCATGTGCCGTCAGCACGCAGGGCACGCCGAGCCTTTCGCAGATCTCCAGCACCGGGGCGGACCAGAAGCCGTATTCCAGCAGCACCGCGTCCGAGCCGCCGATCAGCCTTTCCATGCGGCGGCGGAAGAAGGGGTCCACCATGCGCTGCAGATGCAGCCAGGGGAACAGCACCTCCCCCTGCTGCGCCGCGCCGCTCAACGGGCGGGTCAGCAGGCGCAGGCCGCGCCAGGTCAGGCCCTTGGCCAGGCCGATCAGCCGGCGCTCATGCAGCGCCTCCACCAGGATATTGCCGCGCCGCGTGGTGGGCGCCGCGCCGTCCTGCATGACGCGCAGCTCCTCGACATGCGGGGCCACCACCTCCGCCATCAGGTTGCTGCGCAGGCTGGCGCCGGCGCTGCGGCCGAGGAAATCCGGCCAGGGATAGAAGACCTGCACGCGCCGCGGCGGCTCGGGCGGCAGCGGCGGTGGCGGCGGGGCCATCAGCGCGCGCATCAGCGGCGCGCCGCCATGGCGCGCCAGGCAGAAGGCGCGGCCGGCCAGGGCGCCGGCGGCCAGGCGCGGCCAGGCGGCATGCGCCTGGCGGATCGCGGCGGCGAGCCCCGCCGGATCGTGATCCGCCACCAGCAGCCCGGCGCCGCACAGCGCCAGCTCATCGGCCATCCAGGTGCCGGCGGTGCAGATCACCGGGCGCCCGCCGCCCAGCGCCTCCGGCAGCACGCCGGAGGTCCGCGCCTCGTAGATCTCGCGCCAATAGGGCAGCAGTACGAGGTCGGATTCGGCCAGCAGCGCCGCATAGGCCTCGGGCGAGAGGGCGCGGCGCAGAAGGCGGACCTGCTCCGGCAGTTCCAGCGCGAAGCTGTCGATCGCCGCCGCAATCTCCGGCACCGCGTCATTGGCCTGCAGGGTGAAGCGCAGCCCTTCTAGCCCGGCGGGCTCGGCCCGCAGCAGGCGGATCGCCTCCAGGATCTCGAGGATGCCCTTCTCGTCCCGCGCATTGCCGAGGCTGACCATGTGCAGCGCGCGGCCCTGCGGGGGGGCGGGCGGCGGCAATTCCGGCGGGGTATGCGGGATGGGCAGCACCTCCACCGGCAGGCCGGCCAGGCGGCCGATGCGCCGCGCCAGCCGGGCGCTGTCGGAAGCCAGCCGCAGCTTCGCCCCGCCCGCCACCGCGCGGCGCAGCCGGGCGAAGGCGCGGGCGGTCAGCCCGTCATCGTAGAATTCCGTCTGGTAGCGCAGCAGGGCCACGATGGTGACGTGCTTCGGCAGCGCCTCCACCACCCGCGCAAGGCCCAGCATCTGCCGCTTGGTCAGCATATGGGCCAGCAGCATGGAGCCCGGCGGCAGGTCCCGCGGCAGGCCGGCCAGCAGGTCCTCGGCGAAGCGGCGGTTGCGCAGCAGGTCGTCGCGACGCCTCCGGATCGGCCCGCCGCCCTGCAGGCCTGCGAAGATATCGTCGCGGAAGCAGGGCAGGGCGCCGGCCTGGCGGGCCACATCCTCGGGCAGCGCGCGGTGGCCCAGCACCAGGGGGGTGAAGCCTGCCTCCCGCGCCGCCTCCGCCACCGCGTGGTCGTAGGAGAAATGATGGCCGACGAAGTCGCGCAGGCTGGGGTCGGCGATGCAGAGGAAAGGCCGGGGGCCGTTCACGCCGTCGCTTCCAGGCCGCCCAGCACATCCTCCACCGGGCCATCGGCCAGGATCACCCCGCCCTCCAGCCGGATCGCCCGGTTGCACCAGCGCCGCACCACGGCGAAGTCGTGGGTGGCGACCA
This sequence comes from Falsiroseomonas tokyonensis, assembly GCF_019024325.1. Classification (GTDB taxonomy): domain Bacteria; phylum Pseudomonadota; class Alphaproteobacteria; order Acetobacterales; family Acetobacteraceae; genus Falsiroseomonas; species Falsiroseomonas tokyonensis. The sequence continues at coordinate 134,765 of NZ_JAFNJS010000007.1, read as the reverse complement.
CCATGATATCGGCGCCGCCCACCAGCCGGGCCAGGCGTTCCTCCGCCTTGGCCATGAAGGCGGCGTCGCCGGCCAGGAACCACTCATCCATCAGCAGCACCTGCGGCTGCATGGCGGTGGCCATGGCGAAGGCCAGCCGCACGCCCATGCCGGCCGAATAGGTGCGGATCGGCACGTCGAAGAAATCGCCGAGGCCGGCGAATTCGGCCACTTCCTCCGCCAGCCGGTCGCAGGCGGCATCGTCCAGCCCGCGATACAGCCCGCGCAGGCGCACATTCTCCCGCCCCGTCGATTCCGTATCCATGCCGGCGGCCACGTCGATCAGCGCGCCGATCTGGCCGGTCACGGTCAGGCTGCCGGCGACCGGTTCATAGACGCCGGCCAGTGTCCGCAGCAGCGTGGTCTTGCCGGCGCCATTGGGACCCACCAGCGCCACGCGATCGCCGGTGCCGATGCGGAAGGTCAGGTTGCGCAGCGCGGTGACGACGATGCGGTTGGACGGGTCGGTATGCAGCCGGGACTTGCCCATCAGCCGCTTCTTCAGCGACCGCGCGCCGATATGGTAATAGGGGAAGTCGAGGCAGAGCCCCTTGGCTTCGATCACCGCCATGGTCGTGCCCCCTCAGACCCAGAAGGCCACGCGGCCGCGGAAGCGCACGAAGAAGGCCGCGGCGATGGTCACGGTGGCCAGGGTGTAGAGCACCGCCGCCAGCCAGGCGAGCGGCGGCCCGCCGCCTTCCACCAGCGGGCCGCGCACCGTCTCCAGGATCGCATAGAAGGGGTTCAGCGGCATCCAGGCCTCCCAATGCCCGAGCAGCCTCGGCTTCCACAGGATGGGTGTCAGGAAGAAGGCCAGCTGCATGGTGCTGCCGACGATCGGCCCGATGTCGCGGAAGCGCGCGCAAACCATGCCGAGGAACAGCGCCACGGCCACCGAATTGATCGCGATCAGCAGGAAGCCCGGTATGGCCAGCAGCGCCTCCGGCCCCGGCAGGTGGCCGCAGATCAGGAAGATCACCAGGATCAGCGGGAAATTGTGCGCCGCGATGATGCCGTTGCGCATCACGCAGCGCAGCGCGTGCACGGTATAGGGCAGCGGCAATTGCCGGATGATGCCTTCGGAGGAGGTCAGGCTGGTGGTGGCGTCGTTCACCATCTGGCTGATGGCGTTCCAGATCACCAGGCTGACGGCCAGGTGCGGCAGGTACTCCCGCAGCGACATCTGGAACAGCGCCGAATAGAGCAGGCCGAGGCCGAGCAGCATGGCGCCGGTAGACAGCGTCAGCCAGAAGGGGCCGAGCACCGAGCCGCGGTAGCGGTTGCGGATATCCAGCCAGGCGAGGCTGGAGGCCAGGCGCCAGCGGCTGACGCCGAGCCGGAGGTCCTCGAGCGCCTTGCGCAGGCGCTGCGGGTCCGCCGCATCGACGTGATAGGCCGGGATCGGCGCGGCGGTTTGGTCGAGCATGCGGCGGCTCATAGCCCGGCCGAAAGCGCCGGGCCAGTGGCGGCGCGCGGCCGGGCCGGCTCCTTACTTAGGGTTCACCCCATAGCCCTGCGGCGTCGAATAACCTCCCTGGGGGGCATAACCCTGCGGGGCATACCCCTGGGGTGCATAGCCCTGGGGAGGCGGCCCGCCCGCGGCACGGGACAGCCGGACGCGGTCGGAGCGGGAGATGACCACCCGGTCGCCGGCCTGCAGCCCTTCCTCATTCGTCTGCACCACGGCGATATCGCCGCCATTGTCCTCGCGCACGATGAACTCGATCGCGGTGCCGCGGGTCAGCCCACCTTCCACCGCGCTGCCCGCCAGGCCGCCCAGCAGCGCGCCGCCGAGGCCCGCCAGTAGGTTGGAGCGGGTATCGCCGCCGATGAAACTGCCGGCGATGCCGCCCGCCACCGCGCCACCCACCGTGCCGACTCCGCTGCCGCCGCCCGCCACCTGCACCGGCCGGCTGCCGACGATGGTGCCGTAGGAAACAGAGGCGGCGGAGCCGAGCGAGCGGGCGGAGACCGTGTTGCCGGTCTGGGTCGGGGCGCAGGCGGGCAGGGTGGCCACCAGGGCCAGGGCCGCCACGGCCGGGATCAGCCTTTGGGACATCAGCCTTTGGGACATCAGCCTTTTGGTCAGGCGCATCGGAACATCCTCGGAGCGGTATCGGCGGCCGAAGCCGCATCAGGGCCGCGGCTTCGTGCCGCGGCGCCAGAGATGGGTATGAACCACAAGCTGTTCCACCACGATGGCGCGATGAGGGCAACGAGCCCGCCTCGCCGCCATGATCTCGTCCTTGCCTCGGCCGGTCGCAATGGGTTAGGCAATTGGCTCTAGGACTTGCGAGCAGACTTGAACGACGGGACGGAAGTCGGGGTTGGCCTGGGCCGGGCATCGCTTTGGGGGCGATGCCACGGCCGGGGGGGCAGGCCTCGGGGATCGGCACCCGCAACCGACGGAGAGCCTGGCATGAACCGGTTCAGCGCTGCAGGACGGCCCCTGGCTGCCTGCCTGCTTCTGGGAATGCTTGCCGCCTGCGGCCAGACCACCCAGCGGCCGGTCACCACGGCCAGCGTCTCCAATTCCCAATGGGCACGGCCTTCCAGCTACGACCCGCCGGGTCCCTCGCATGATCCCTGGGGCCCCTATATCAGCCAGGCCTCGCAGCGATTCGACATTCCGGAGCGCTGGATCCGCGAGGTGATGCGCCAGGAATCGGGCGGGCGGGTTTCCGCCACTTCCCGCGTCGGCGCCATGGGGCTGATGCAGGTGATGCCCGGCACCTATCGCGAATTGCAGGCGAAGTACGGTCTCGGCTCCGATCCCTATCATCCCTGGGACAGCCTGATGGCCGGCACAGCCTATCTGCGGGAGATGTATGAGCTGTATGGCGCGCCGGGCTTCCTGGCCGCCTACAACGCCGGCCCGCGGCGGCTGGAGGACTACCTCTGGGGCGGCCGCGGCCTGCCGGCGGAGACGCGCAACTACGTCGCCCGCATCGGCCCGCGCATCCAGGGCGCGCATCCAAATCGCCGCGCGGCGCCGGAAATCTATGCCGCCGCCGAAATCCCGTTGAGCATCCCGGCCGGCCCGCGCCGCGGCGATACCGCAACCATGCTGGCGCTGCGCGACCAGCGCCGCGCGGTGGATCCGGGCGTGCAGGTGGCCAGCCTGCCGCCGGGCCCGGTGGTGCGGATGGACCCGATTCCGGATGGCTCGACCCAGGCCTATACGCCGGCGCCGACGCAGCTGGCCTCGGCCGGGGGCGTCATCGTCAGCCAGGCCTCGGCCGCGGCGCCGCAGGGCATGGTCGTCGCCATGGCGCCGGTCGCCAGCCTGGGCGATTTCCAGACCCGGATGGAGCCGATCTCGAGCCCCGGCGACAGCCAGCCGGCCGCCGCATCCAGCCTGGGCAGCAGCTTCGCCAGCTACCAGCAGACGGGTGCGCAGCCGAGCGTGCAGATGGCGCGGATGGACCCGGTGGTGAGCCCGGGCGACCCCGGCAGCATCCAGGCGGAACCGCTGGTCGTCCCCCCGGCCATGGCGGCCCCGCCGCCGCCGGCGCCCAGCAGCCGCCTGGCCCAGGCGGGGATCACGCGGGACCCGGCGCCGCGCCAGCTCGCCCCCGCTTTGGCCGCCCTGCAGCCGGCCGCGCCGACCAGCCTGCCCTTCGTGCGCGTCGATCCGCCGGGCCTGGCGGCCTCGCCCGCCCGCAGCGGCTTCTCCTTCATCCCGCAGGCGCAGGCCAGCACGCTGCCGGCCCGCCCGGCGGCGGCGGCGGCACCGGCCGGCGGCGGTGGCTGGGCGGTGCAGGTCGGCGCCTTCGCCTCCGAGAACCTGGCCCGCGCCGCGGCCGGTCAGGCGCGGGATCGTATCGGCGCCTCCGGCACCCGCACCCTGGTGCAGCCCGCGCCGCAGGGCCGTACCACGCTCTACCGGGCGCGCGTGCAGGGGCTGGCGGACCGCGCCGCCGCCGAGCAGGCCTGCGAGCGCATGCGCAGCGCCTGCATCGTGGTGGCGCCCGGCGTCTGACCATGCGCCCCCTGCCGGCGCCGGTGCTGGTCATCGGCGCGGGCGGGCACGCCCTGGTGGTGATCGAGGCGCTGCGCGCCATGGGCCGGCCCGTGGCCGGGCTGCTGGATGATGGCGCGCCGCGCGGCCCGCTGCTGGGCTGCGCCGTGCTCGGCACCACCGACAAGCTGCCGGAACTGCGCCGCCAGGGGCTGGCGGAGGCGGCGGTGGCGGTGGGTGACAATCAAGCCCGCGCGCGACTCGGCGCCCTGGCCGAATCGGCGGGCTTCGGCCTGCCGGTGGTGCTGCATCCCTCCGCCATCGTCTCGCCCAGCGCCATGATCGGGGCCGGCTGTCAGGTGATGGCACGCGCGGTGGTGGGGCCGCAGGCGCGGCTGGGACGGCTAGTGCTGGTGAATACGGGCGCCATCGTGGAGCACGAATGCCGGCTGGAGGATGCGGTGCATCTGGGCCCTGGCGCGGTGCTCTGCGGCGGCGTCACGGTCGGGGCCCGCAGCCTGGTCGCGGCGGCGGCCGTGGTGCGGCCGGGGGTGGCGCTGGGGGCGGGGGTGCTGGTCGCACCCGGCGCGGCGCTGGGCGGGCCGATCGCCGATGGGGCCCGAGTGGGCGGCGTGCCGGCCAGGCCCTTGCCTGAATGAACCGCGACGGTTGCATCGTCGACCCCGCCCCTGCACGCGGTGGGCGACGGCCGGGCCGGATCTAGCGGCCAGGCTTTGGAAGAATGGGACGGGCGGCGGCAGGGTTGTCCGCAGCCCCCCGGCCTCCCGCGTCCGGCTGTCGAAAAAACCGGGCTGTGCGACCCAGGGATGGTGGCCGGGTCCTTCCGGGGGGGAAATACTGTCCCCCATGACGACCCGCATCGAAAATCCCGATGATCCGCGTGGCCTGCTGGGCCTGCGCCCTCCGGCGGAACTCGCCGAGGGGATGCTGCCGCCCCGGGCCGCGCCGCCCGCCACGGATGGCGGCGCGGGGCTGTCGCGCCCGCACTACCCCACCGTCTCCTCGGGCTGGGATGAGGAGGAGAGCGGCTCCGGGGCCCGCAGCAGCCTGGTGACGGCCCTGCTGGCCGGTGGGGTCCTGCTGGCGGCGATGGTGATGCTCGGCCTGCTGATCGGCTGAGTCAGGTCAGGGCACCACCACCCGCACCATATAGGCCTCCGTCGCCGCGATATCCGCCGGGAGCGCGACGAAGCGGTGCTGGTCCATCGAGGTCCGGTTCGGCTCCCGTGCCGAGATATTGAAGACGAGCGAGGATGTGATGGTGGGCATGCGCTCCTCCGTCACGCCCACCAGCTCCACCCGCACGCTGCGCCGCCCCTCCACCTGCTTCAGGGCGGTGGCGGAGAAGGTGTAGTTCACCAGCGTCTCCCCCTCCCGCTGCGCACCGGCGGGCGCCACCACGAAGTTGTTTAGCCGCACGCCGCCGCCGTTCAGCTCCAGGTTCACCAGGTCGCCCGGCGCGATGCGCCGCCAGCCGCTGTCGAATTCCTGCGCCAGGGCCAAGCCCGGCAGGGCCGCAAGGGCAAGGGTGGCCGCCAAGAAGGTGCCGCGCATCCAGACTGTCTCCTGCTACGTCCTCTTGAGGCAGATGAGGCAGCGCCTCGGGCGATCAACCCGCGCCTGGGCCGGGTGGGGCGGATCGGGCGGTGGCCGGCCTGCGGCGCCGGGCCGCCTCCGCGCCCCGAAGATCCATGTTTCCGGCGGGTTTTGGGGGGGCGCGTCAGGACCGCGCCGGGATGCCGCGCGGTCGGCATCACGATGCCGCAAGGGGGGCGGGTCTTGCCGCGCCCCCCGGCCTCCCGCAATTTGCCGACCGCTGCTCAGGGGAGGCGTCGCTGGCATTCCGGGATCTCGATCGGCTGTTGCGGCCGCGCTCCGTCGCCGTGGTCGGTGCTTCCGACGACGCCACCCGCATCGGCGGGCGGCCGCTAGCCTATATGCTCTCCCAGGGTTTTGCCCAGGGTCGGGAGGGCGCGCTGATGCCGGTGAACCCGAACCGGGCGACGGTGCAGGGCGTGCCGGCCTTCGCCAGCGTCGCGGCCCTGCCGCAGGCGCCGGATGCGGCGATCGTGGCCATCCCCGGCGAGGCGGCGATCCAGGCGGTGGCGGATCTCGGCGCCAAGGGCTGCGGCGCCGCCATCGTCTTCACCGCCGGCTTTGCGGAGACCGGGGAGGCGGGGGCTGCGATGCAGGCGCGGCTGCTGGAGGCGGCGCGACCCTCCGGTATGCGGCTGCTGGGGCCGAACTGCCTCGGCATGTTCAATGCGACGCTCGGCTATTTCCCCATCTTCTCCGCCAGCTTCGAGAATGGCTGGCCGCGGCCCGCCGCCCGCGGCATGGGCGGGGTGGGCATCGCCAGCCAGTCCGGCGCCTATGGCAGCCATCTGTTCGCCGCCGCGCGGGACCGCGGCATCGCCACCCCGGTGCTGGTGACCACGGGCAATGAGGCCGACCTGGGCCTGTCCGACATCATCGGCTGGATGGCGGAAAGCGAGGAGGTGCAGGTCATCGCCGCCTATGCCGAGGGCATCCAGAACGGCCCGCGCTTCATCGCCGCGCTGCAGGCCGCACGCGCCGCGAAGAAGCCGGTGGTGATGATGAAGGTCGGGCGCAGCGCGCTCGGCCAAGCGGCGGCGCAGTCCCACACCGCGTCGATTGCCGGCGACGACCGGGTGATGGACGCCGTGCTGGCCGAATTCGGCGTGCACCGGGCGCGCACCACCGAGGAACTGCTGGACGTCTGCTACGTCGCCCAGCGCGGCATCTTTCCGGCGCGCAATTCGCTGGGCGTGGTCACCATCTCCGGCGGTGCCGGCGTGCTGATGTCCGATGCGGCGGAGGCGGTGGGCCTGCCCATGCCGCCGATGCCGGAGGCGGCGCAGCAGAAGCTGAAGGAACTGGTGCCCTTCTCCTCGCCGCTCAATCCCGTGGACTGCACCGCGCAGGCCTTCAACGACATGAGCGTGATCGGCGCCTTCGCCGAAAGCATGGTGACCGATGGCGGCTATGCCAGCGTCATCGCCTTCTTCACCCAATGGGGCGCCAGCCCCTCGACCGCGCCGCGGCTGCGGGCCGAGCTGAAGAAGGTGCTGGACGCCCATCCCGACCGCATTTTTCTGCTGTCCATCCTCGCGCCCCTGGAGCGGGTGCGGGAATGGGAAGCCGACGGCTTCTTGTGCATGGAGGACCCGTCCCGCGCCGTGGTCGCCCTGGCCGCCATGGGCCGCTTCGGCGCCGCCTTCGCCGAAGCGCCGGCCGCCGCCGAGGACCTGGCCGAAATCCCGCTGCCTGCGGTCTCGCCCAATGAGGCCGATGCCAAGCGCATCCTGGAAGCTGCCGGCATCCCCCTGGTGCCGGAAGCCGCCTGCCAGAGCGCCGAGGATGCGGTGAATGCCGCGGAGGCCATCGGCTATCCGGTGGTCGCCAAGATCCTGTCGCCGGATATCCTGCACAAGTCGGAGATCGGCGGCGTGCTGCTGAACCTCGGCCATGCCGCGGCAGTGCGCGAGGGTTTTGCGCTGCTGAAGCAGCGCGCCCGCGCCCATGCCCCGAATGCCCGCATCGACGGCGTGCTGATTGCCAGGCAGGTGGTGGGCGGGACGGAAATTGCGCTCGGCGTGGTGCGTGACCCCGTCTTCGGGCCGATGGCGATGGTGGGCCTCGGCGGCGTCTTCATCGAGATCTTTGCCGATGTCGCCTTCCGCCGCTGCCCGGTGGATGCGGCGCAGGCGGAGGCGATGATCCGGTCGCTGCGCGGCTTTCCGCTGCTGGATGGCGCGCGCGGCAAGCCGAAGGCCGATGTGGCGGCGCTGGCGCAGGCGCTCGTCGCCCTGTCCCGTTTCGGCGCGGCGGCCGGGCCGCGCCTGGCCTCGGCCGAAATCAACCCGCTGCTGGTGCTGCCGGAAGGGCAGGGCGCCTTCGCCGCCGACGCCGTTCTCGAACTCACGGACTGACCATGCCGATCGACTATCAGACGCTGCTGCACTTCCCGATCCCGGAAATCCGGCAGGACCTCCGCTGGCAGGACTCTTCCCTCTATGCCCTGTCGCTGGGTCTCGGCCAGGACCCGATGGACGCCGAGGCGCTGCGCTACGTCACCGAAGGCCCGGCCATGCGCGCGCTGCCGACCATGGCGGTGGTGCTCGGCTATCCCGGCTTTTGGCTGGCGGACCCCGCCACCGGCGTGGACGCCGTGAAGCTGGTGGCCGGCGAACAGGCCGTGGAGCTTTTCGCGCCCCTGCCGACCAGCGGCACGGTGGTCGGCAAATCCCGCGTCACCGGCCTGGTGGATCGCGGCGCCGGCAAGGGCGCGCTGCTCTACACCGCGCGCGACATCATCGACGAGTCCACGGGCGCCAAGCTGGCCACGGTGGAGAACACCACCTTCCTGCGTGGCGATGGCGGCTTCGGCGGTCCCGATGGCCCCGTCAAACGCCTGGCGGCGGAGCCCGACACCGTGCCCGAGATCACGCTGGACCTGCCGACGCGGCCCGAAATGGCGCTGCTCTATCGCCTGAACGGCGACCACAACCCGCTGCACAGCGACCCGGCGCTCGCCGCCAAGGCCGGCTTTCCGCGCCCCATCCTGCACGGCCTCGGCACCTTCGGCGTGGTCGGCCGCGCCCTGCTCGCAACCATCTGCGACCACAACCCGGACCGCTTCGGCCGCATGGAATGCCGCTTCTCCGCGCCCGTCTTCCCGGGCGAGACTATCCGTACCGAAATCTGGCGTACCCCCACCGGCGCCGCCTTCCGCGCCAAGGTCGTGGAACGAGAGATCACCGTCATCAGCCACGGCGCCTTCCGCAGCCGGTAAGCTGGACGCACACCACCAAGCCGGTTACCTGACACCGCGCAAATTGAGGGCGGATATGATCAACAAGATCGTCCAGTCGATCGCCGAATCCCTGGAAGGCGTGAAGGACGGCGCCACCGTGCTGATGGGCGGCTTCGGCGCCGTCGGCCAGCCCGACGAACTCATCGAAGGCCTGCTGGAACAGGGCGCACGCGACCTCACCGTCGTCGCCAACAACGCCGGCGCCGGCAAGGTGGGCTTGGCCCGGCTGATGATGGAAGGCCGCGTCCGGAAGATCATCTGCTCCTTCCCGCGCTCCGCCGGCTCCACCGTCTTCGAGGAGCTCTACCGCGCCGGCAAACTCGAGCTCGAGATCGTCCCGCAAGGCACCCTCGCCGAACGCATGCGCGCCGCCGGCGCCGGCATCCCCGCCTTCTTCACGCCGACAGGCGCCGGCACCAAACTCGCCCAGGGCAAGGAAAGCCGCGTCTTCAACGGCCGCGAACACATCCTTGAACACGCCCTGCCCGGCGACGTCGCCCTGATCGAAGCCTGGCAAGCCGACCGCTGGGGCAACCTGACCTACCGAGAATCCGGCCGGAACTTCAACCCGGTCATGGCCATGGCCGCCACCCTCACCGTGGCCCAAACCCACCACATCCTGGACCTCGGCGAGATCAGCCCCGACCACGTCCACACCCCCGGCATCTTCGTCCAACGCGTCGTCCAGGTGGAACGCGGCGCGCCTTGGGTGTAGCGGTTGGGTGGTTTCGCAGGAGGGGCTCTGCCCCTCCCGCACCCTCCCCGCCAGGAGGCAGTGGCCTCCTGGACCACGGGACCTTGAGGGGAGATGGAGAGGGGCCGGAGCGCCCGCCGATCCAGCGGCCCCGCTGGCCCCTCTCCATCTCCCCTCATGAATCGAAGGGTTCCAAGGGGCCACTGCCCCTTGGCAGGGGGTGCAGGGGGACAGCGTCCCCCTGCGAATCATCCAGCGCAACCCAAAGGGCACGCGCGTGTCCTCTGGACGATCCGATTGGAGGCGAGCTGATGGCGGGTGTGACGCGGCAGGGGATGGCGGCGCGGGTGGCGCGGGACATTCCGGAGGGGTGGTTTGTCAATCTCGGGATCGGGATTCCGACCATGGTGGCGGATCATGTGCCGGTGGAGCGGGAGGTGATCCTGCATTCCGAGAATGGCATTTTGGGGATGGGTCCGGCGCCGGAGCCGGGCAAGGGGAATGCCTGGCTGGTGAATGCCGGCAAGCAGCAGGTCACGCTGCGGCCGGGGGGCAGCTTTTTCCATCACGCGGACAGTTTCGGGATGATTCGGGGCGGGCACATCGATTTGTGCGTGCTGGGGGCGTTCGAGGTCGCGTCGAATGGCGACATCGCGAATTGGGCGACGAGCGAGAATGACTCGGCGCCGGCGGTGGGTGGCGCGATGGACCTCGCCGCGGGGGCCAAGCGGCTGTGGGTGGTGATGGACCACACGACGAAGGATGGCCGGCCGAAGCTGGTGGAGAGCTGCGGCTATCCGCTGACGGCGCCGGGGGCGGTGCAGCGGGTCTATACCAACCTGGCCGTTGTGGATGTGGTGCAGGGCCGCGGCTTCGTGCTGCGGGAGATCCTGGCGGAGGGCATGTCCTTCGCGGAGTTGCAGGCGCAGACCGGCGCCGTGCTGCACACCGACGCATGAGCGAGGCTCCGGTGATGCGCGTGGTCCAGGCGCGCGAGGGTGGCGTGCTGACGCTGACGCTGGACAATCCGGCGCGGCGCAATGCCTTGTCCGTGCCGCTGCGGGAGCAGTTGTTCGAGGCGCTGGAGGCGGCGCAGGGCGATGTCTCGGTGCGCGCGGTGGTGGTCACGGGCTCGGGCGGGACCTTCTGCTCGGGTGGCGATATCTCGGGCATGGATGTGCGGGATGCCGAGCAGGGGCGGGAGAGGATGCGGCGCACGCATCGCATCATCCGCCTGATGGTCGGCGGGCGGCTGCCGATCGTGGCGGCCGTCGAGGGGTGGTGCGTGGGCGCCGGGCTCTCGGTGGCCTGTGCGAGCGACACCATCGTGGCCTCGGCCGAGGCGCGCTTCATGGCGGGCTTCAACAAGGTCGGGCTCATGGCCGATCTCGGCCTGCCCTTCACTTTGCCGGCGCGCATCGGCGTGGCGCGCGCGCGGCAGGTGCTTTTCTATGCCGAACCGATGAACGCCGCCGAGGCGGAGCGCATCGGCCTGGTGGATCGCGTGGTGCCGAAGGGCACGGCGCTGGAAGCCGCGCAGGACATCGCGCGCGGCTTGGCCGCCCAGGCCGCCCTGCCGATCGCCCTGACCAAGCGCATGCTGGCCGAGGGGCTGGATGCGGCGCTGGAGCGCGAGCGGGACTGGCAGACCATGTGCTTCCTCTCGGCGGATCATGCCGAGGGGCGGGACGCCTTCATGGCCAAGCGCGAGCCGGTCTTCGGCGGCGGTTGACCGTTTCCCCCTCGCGCCGCAGCCTGATGGCGACGCAAGGGGATGTTCCGCGATGACCGAATACTGGCGCCTGCCGGCCACCGAGATCGCGGCGCTGGTGCGAAGCCGGCAGGTGAGTGCGGCGGAGGTCGCGCGGGACGCGCTGGCGCGGCTCGATGCCGCCAATCCCGCCATCAACGCCGTGGTGGATCACCGGCCGGAGGATGTGCTGGGTCAGGCCGCGGTGATCGACGCGGCGCTGGCGCGCGGCGAGGATCCCGGCCCGATGGCGGGCGTGCCGGTCACCATCAAGGTCAATGTCGACCAGACCGGCTATGCCACGACGAATGGCCTGCGCATCCAGAAGAACCTGGTGGCGAAGCAGGACAATCCGGTGGTGGCGAATTTCCGCAAGGCCGGGGTGGTGCTGCTGGGGCGCACCAATACGCCGGCCTTTTCGCTGCGCTGGTTCTGCCGCAACGGGATCCATGGGCATACGAAGAACCCGCGGGACCCAGGCATCACGCCGGGCGGGTCCTCAGGCGGCGCGGCCGCGGCGGTGGCGGCGGGCATCGGCGCGGTGGGGCATGGCACGGATATCGGCGGCTCCATCCGCTACCCGGCCTATGCCTGCGGCGTGCATGGGCTGCGGCCGACGCTCGGGCGGATTCCGGCCTGGAATGCCTCGGGGGCGGAGCGGCATGTCGGCGGGCAGTTGATGGCTGTCTCCGGCCCCATCGCGCGTACCATCGCCGACCTGCGCCTGTCCTTCGCGGCCATGAGCCAGCGGGATGTGCGGGACCCCTGGTGGGTCGAGGCCGCCCATGCCGGCCCGCCGGTGGAAAAACGCGCCGCGCTCTGCATCCGCCCCGAAGGCCTGGCCACGGTGCCGGAGGTGGAGGCGGCGCTGCGCGATGCCGCCCGGCGGCTGGAAGCGGATGGCTGGGTGGTGGAAGAGGTGGACTGCCCGCCGCTGCGCGAGCCGGCCTCGATCCAGGCCATGCTCTGGCTGGCCGAAAGCCGCCGCGGCGCCAATGCCGCCTATCGGCAGGAGGCCGATCCGGATGCGGATTTCGTACTGGCGCAGATGGAGGCGCTGTGCCCGGAGCCGGACCTCAACGCCTTCATGGACGGGCTGCAGAAGCGGGCGGGCTTCGTCCGCGCCTGGATGGCCTTCTTCGAGCGTTATCCGGTGGCCATCACGCCCGTCTCGGCCGAGCTGCCCTTCCCGGACCAGGACGATGTCAGCAGCCCGGCGCGCTTCCGCCAGGTGATGGAGGCGCAGCTGACCCAGGTGGGCCTGCCGCTGATGGGCCTGCCCGGCCTGGTGGTCACCACCGGCCTGGTCGGCCGCGTGCCGGTGGGCGCTCAGCTTCTGGCCGGCCGCTACCGCGAGGATATTCTGTTCGCTGCCGCCGAGGTGATCGAGGCCGCTGGCGTGCCGGCCAGCCCGGTGGACCCCTTCGCAGGGTAGGCGTCAGGATCGCAGCGGCAGCATCACCGCGGTCAGCCATTCGCTGGGCGGCAGGCTGCGCGGGTCGTTCAGGTAGTCCTCCCGCGCCGGCTGGTCGGCCGGCTCCTCTCCGCTCTGCGGCAGCCATTGCCGGTAGAGCCAGGTATAGGCGCCCTCCAGCTCCGCATAGGGGCCCCTGAAGACCAGCACGGCCAGGCGCGTGGCCGGCAGGTCCAGGATGCGGACCCCCTCGCTGGCTTCCACGCCCGGCGGCACCGTCATCCCGGCCTCGGACCGCAGATCCTTCTCCGGCACCGAATGCGGGTCGTCGTGATACAGCGCGATGAAGCGCGCCTCCGGCGTCATCAGGCCGCGCGCCCCGGCCCAGGCCATCAGCCGGTCATAGACCGTGCCGATCGCCTCATACTTGCCGCGATGCGGCAGGGCCGCCAGGCGCAAGGCGGGCTCCTCGCGGATGGTCACCTCGAACATGCCGGTCTCCTCCGGGGCGGGTGGGGGCAGGGGGGCGCCGATGCCGCCGCCGTCGCGATAGGCGGCGGGCGGCACGCCATAGGCGGCGCGGAAGGCGCGGGTGAAGGCGGCGGCGGAGCCATAGCCGCAGCGCTTCGCCACGGCGGCCACCGGCAGCCCTTGCCGCACCAGCATCGCCGCGGCGCGGGACAGGCGCTCCCGCGCCAGGGTCTCGGCGGGGGTCTCGCCGGTCAGCTCGCGGTAGATGCGGTGGAAGTGGAAGGGGCTGAAGGCGGCGGCCTCGGCCATCGCCTCCAGGCTCGGCGGCCGCGCCGGATCGGCGGCGATCAGCGCGATGGCGCGGGCGATGCGCCGTCCGTAATCCTGCCGGGTGAGAAGCTTTGCGGCCATGCGGGTTCCCTCTGCGCCAGCATCCTGCCCCAGCGCCGCTTGATCGCGCTTGCGGGCTTCGCCGAACTTGCACCCCGCGCGGCGCGGGCTATGGTCCGGCCAGCATTCGCAGGATCCTTCTACATGTCCGAAAGCTTCGACCTCATCGTCATCGGCGCCGGTCCCGGCGGCTATGTCTGCGCCATCCGCGCGGCGCAGCTCGGCATGAAGGTGGCCTGCGTGGAGAAGCGGGCGACGCTGGGCGGCACCTGCCTGAATGTCGGCTGCATCCCCTCCAAGGCGCTGCTGCATTCCTCCGAGCATTTCGAGGAAACCAAGCACAAGCTGGCCGACCATGGCGTGATCGTCGAAGGCGTGAAGATCGACCTGGCGCGCATGCAGGCCCGCAAGGGCGAGGTCGTCTCCGCCAACGTCAAGGGCGTGGAATTCCTGTTCAAGAAGAACAAGGTGACCTGGCTGAAGGGCGAGGCCTCCATCCCCGCCCCCGGCCAGGTGAAGGTGGGCGAGACCACCTATGCGGCGAAGAACATCGTCATCGCCACGGGCAGCGAAAGCATGCCGCTGGCCGGCGTCGAGGTGGATGAGAAGCAGATCGTCACCTCCACCGGCGCGCTGGAGCTGGAGAAGGTACCCGGCCACCTGGTGGTGATCGGCGGCGGCGTCATCGGGCTGGAACTCGGCAGCGTCTGGCGGCGCCTCGGCGCCGAGGTGACGGTGGTGGAATTCCTCGATCGGCTGGTGCCGACCATGGATGCCGAACTCGGCAAGCAGTTCGAGCGCGTGCTGGCCAAGCAGGGCATCAAGTTCAAGCTGAAGTCCAAGGTCACCGCCGCGCAGAAGGGCAAGGACGGCGTGACGCTCACCATCGAGCCCGCCGCCGGTGGGGCGGCGGAGACGGTGAAGGCCGATGTCGTCCTGCTGGCGATCGGCCGCCGCGCCTATACCGCGGGCCTCGGCCTGGCCGAGATCGGCGTCGCGACGGATGCGCGCGGCCGCGTCGTCACCGACGCGCATTTCGCCACCAATGTCCCGGGCATCTACGCCATCGGCGACGCCATCGCCGGCGCCATGCTGGCGCACAAGGCGGAGGAGGAGGGCGTGGCCGCGGCCGAGATCCTGGCCGGCCAGCATGGCCATGTGAACTACAATGCCATTCCGGGCGTGGTCTACACTTGGCCGGAAGTGGCCAGCATCGGCGAGACCGAGGAGCAGCTGAAGGCTCGCGGCGCCGCCTATAGCGTCGGCAAGTTCCCCTTCACGGCGAATGGCCGGGCCCGCGCCATGGGCGATGTGGACGGCTTCGTGAAGATCCTGGCGGACAAGACCACGGACCGGATCCTCGGCGCGCATATCCTGGGCGCCGATGCCGGCACGCTGATCGCGGAGATCGCGGTGGCCATGGAATTCGGCGCGAGCGCGGAGGATGTGGCCCGCACCAGCCATGCCCATCCCTCGCTGAACGAGGCGGTGAAGGAAGCCGCGCTGGCCGTCGGCGGCCGGGCTTTGCATATTTAGTAGCCCTCAAGCGTAGCCCAGGCACGCCGGAGGCGTGACGGGCGCGGCCTACGGCCGCTTGCCTTGCGCGCCGGTGCACTGGCGCGCGGGTGGGGAGGATGGTTTGGGCGCGGGCCGCATTCGCGGCCTCGGCGCGTGCCGCGCCGCCAGCGTGGGGTGTGTGGGAGCGCTCGACTTGCAGGACGTTCCTGAACCTCCCGGCTGGCCTACCGCGCGGGAGGGGGGCGGCCCCCTTCGCCGCCAGACCGCGGCAGCATGATAAAATACCTGGGGTCGAAGCGCGGGTTGTTGCCGCAGATCCTGCGGGCTGTGGGGGCCGCGGCCGGGGACCGGGCGGTGGTGGCAGATCTGTTCTCCGGCTCCGCCCGCGTCGCCCATGCCCTGAAGGCGGCCGGCTGGCGCGTGGTGGCGAATGACGAGCTGGAATTCGCCCGGACTCTGGCCTGCGGCCTGGTTCAGGCCGATACCGAGCATTGGGGCCGGCGCGCGGAAAAGCTGCTCGCGGATCTGTCGCACCTGCCGCCCGCCCCCGGCTGGTTCACCGCCACCTATGCCGAGACCGCCCGCTACCTGCACCCGGTGAATGCCGCCCGGCTGGAGGCGATGCGGCAGGCGGTGGAGCGGCTGGACCCGGAGCCGGAGCTGCGCGCCGTGCTGCTGACCGCCCTGGTCCAGGCGGCGGACCGGGTCGATAGCTGCGCCGGCCACCAGATGTCCTTCATGCGGGAACTGGCGCCGCGGGCGCTGAAGCCGCTGGCGCTGCGCCTGCCGGAACTGCTGCCGCAGCCTGCCTCCGGCCCCTGCCTGGCCCTGGGGGAGGATGCGCTGGCGCTGGCGGGGTCGATCGATTGCGATGTCGCCTATCTCGACCCGCCTTATGACCAGCACGCCTATCTCTCCAACTACCACCTGTGGGAGACGCTGGTGCGCTGGGACCGGCCGCAGACCTATGGCCGCGCCCAGAAACGGGCGGCCTGCAGGATCCATCGCAGCCCCTTCAACAGCCGCGCCGGCATCGGCCCCGCCTTCGCCCGGCTGATCGGCAGCCTCCGCGCCCGCACCCTGGTGGTCTCCTTCGGCGCCGAGGGTTTTCTCGCGCGGGCGGAGCTGGAGCGGATGCTGGCCGGGCGCGGCTTCCTGCATGTGCTGGAGGTGCCGCACCGCCGCTATGCCGGCACCCGCCTCGGCATCCACAATGCGCGGGGGGAGAAGGTGGGCACGCCGGGCCCGGAGGCGACCATGGAGCGGCTCTATGTCGCCAGCGACCGGCGCCTGGACCTGCCGCGGGACCAGGATTATCGCGCGGTGGCCGTCCGGCTGCCTGAGGCCGTTTGAGGGATGGGCGATGCCGGGCGGCGTTGCATGCCGGCTACGGCAGGACCATCTGCCGCCCATGATGGAATACCGCCCCTCCTTCCGGCGCAAATGCGCCGGCTGGTCGCTGATCGCGATCAGCCCGCTCGGCGGGCTGCTGCCGATCCTGCCCGGCGTGGTGTTCTTCGCCCTCGGGCTTTTCATCCTGCGCCACCAGTATTTCTGGGCGCATCGCGGCCTGGCCTGGGCGGATTCCCGCTGGCCGCAGACGGTGGCGAAGGTGGAGGTGATGGAAACGCGCATGATCCTGCGCGCCGACAGCACCATGCAGCGCCTGCGGGGCGGCTACCGCCGCATCTTCAGGCGCTGAGCGCCGCCCCCAGGTCTGTCACCGTCTCCGGCGCAACCCGTCCGGGCCTGCCACGTTTCCTGTGCAGAAGCCAACAACGCCAGGAGACCTCGATGAACCGACGCAGCCTTTTCCTTGCCGGCGCCATGCTGCTGCCCGCCACCGCCCTGATGGCGCAGGACCGCCCGACCGCGGTGCTGGACCTGCTGAGCAGCACCAGCATCGGCGCCAATGTCTTCGTCGAGCGCGCCACCATCGCCAACAACTTCGAGATCCAGTCGAGCCAGTACCTGCTGGAGAAAAGCACGCATCCGCAGATCCGCCAGTTCGCGCAGGACATGGTCACGGCGCATACCGCCATGTCGACCGAGCTGCGCGCGCTGCCGGAGGCCTCCACCCGCACGCCCGCCACGGGCGACGACCGGATGCAGGCGAAGCTTGCGACGCTGCGCGGCTATGAGGGCGACGAGCTGAACCGCTGGTATGTGCAGATGCAGGTCGAGGCGCATCAGGACGCCGCGACGCTGTACGAATCCTATGCCCAGAACGGCGAGGTTCCGGCGCTGAAGGCCTTCGCCGCCAAGCACCTGCCGGCCATCCGCATGCATCTGCAGCGGGCCCAGGCGCTGCAGGCGCCGCGTCCGCAATAAGGCCGCGGGAAGGGGGCCCCGGCCCCCTCGATCCGCCCCCCGTCAATCGGCGCGGGGATGGGCGGCCCGCCAGGTCTCCAGCAGCGCGGCGGCATCCACGCTTGTGTAGCGCTGCGTGGTGGAAAGGCTGGCATGGCCCAGCAATTCCTGGATCGCGCGCAGATCCGCCCCGCCGCCCAGCAGATGGGTGGCGAAGGAATGGCGCAGCGCATGCGGCGTCGCATGTTCCGGCAGGCCGGCCAGGCGGCGCCAGTTGCGCACCGAACGCTGCGCCACGCCGGGGTCCAGCCGCGCGCCGCGGGCGCCGACGAAAAGCGGCGCCTCCGGCCGCGGATCCGGGTGTTCGGCCAGCCATTCGCCCATCGCCTGGCGCACCGCCGGCAGCACCGGGACAAGCCGCTGCTTGTCGCCCTTGCCGGTGACGCGCAGCGCGCCCTGCTGGCCGGGGCGCGGCGCATCCTGCACATCCAGCGCCAGCGCCTCCGCAATGCGCAGCCCGCAGCCATAGAGCAGGGTGAACAGCGCCACATCCCGCGCCGCCTGCATGCGCGGCTGCTGCGCGCGATCGGGGTCGTGCACCGCGCCGATGCCGGAGGCGACCTCCCGAGCTTCCTCTGCCGAAAGCGCCCGCGGCACCGGCTTGGCGGCACGCGGCCCGCGCAGGCCGGAGATGGCGGTAACCGGCTGCCCGTGCCGCCGCGCCAGGTGCCGCAGGAAGCCGCGCAGCGCGGCCAGCCGCCGGGCGCGGGTGGTGTTGCCATCCCCCTCGCGCGCCCGGAACGCCAGGAAGGCGCGGATATCGGCCGGGCGCAGGGCGCCGAGTGCCGCCACATCCGGCTCCTCCCCCAGATGCCGGGTCAGGAAGCCAAGGAACAGCGACAGGTCGGCCTGGTAGGCCTCCACCGTATGCGGGCTGGCGCGGCGCTCGCTGGCCAGGGTGGCGAGCCAGCCGGCCAGGGCCTGCTCACCCGTCATCGTCAGCGCGACAGCGCCGCGGCCACGGTGCGCCCCAGGAAGGCCAGCGTTGTCGTGGTCTGCCGGGTCGGCAGGGCCGCGGCCTCCCGCGCGCCGAGGGCGAGCAGGCAGGGCGTGCCGCAGGTCAGCGGCACCCGCACCAGGGCGTCGCGCGAAACCAGGCCGGCGGCCTCGGCATGCAGCATCAGGGCCTCGGTGACCTCCGTCCGCACTCGCGCATCCCGCCCGCGGCCGACGAGGCGGGAAACGGCGCCGGCGGGCAGGGGCAGGATGCCGGCGCGGCGGAAGCCGGCGAAGCTGCGGTCGGCGGTCCGGCTGGCGGGCAGCGGGGCGGGTTCCATCAGCAGGGTGCAGCTTTCCACCCGCATCAGCGCGGGCAGTTCCTGGCTCACCGTCTCCACCACGTCGCGGGCGCGCATCAGGGCCAGCACGGCGAGGCGCACGCGCATCACCAGCGTGGCGCCGGCGCGGCCATCCTCGATGGCCGCCTGCACCTCGGCCTCCAGCGCGCGGGTGCGGGCGCGTTCGGCCAGGATCATGGCCGCCATGTGGTCGGTCAGGTTGTCCCCATGCAGGCGCCGCGGCGGCAGCAGGGTGCGGTAGAGCTCCGGCCGGTGGAGCAGGAAATCCGGGTGGTCGCGCAGATACGCCGCGACCTCCTCGGCCGTCGGATCGAGTCCACAGTCGAGGATGGTCGCGGCGTTCTGGCTCACAGGATGCTTTGCCCCGTCTTGGCCCAGTCGGCGAGGAAGGCGGACAGACCGCTATCGGTCAGCGGGTGCTTCAGCAACTGGCGGATCACCGCCGGCGGCAGGGTGGCCACATGGGCGCCGAGCTTGGCCGACTGCACCAGGTGGACGGGATGGCGGACGGAGGCCACCAGCACCTCGGTCTTGATGCCCGGGTAGTTGCGGTAGATCTGGACGATGTCGCCGATCAGCGTCATGCCGTCATGGGCGATGTCGTCCAGCCGCCCGACGAAGGGGGAGATGAAGGCCGCGCCGGCCTTGGCCGCCAGCAGGGCCTGGGCGGCGGAGAAGCACAGCGTGACATTGACCGGCGTGCCTTCCTGCGACAGGGCGCGGCAGGTGCGTAGCCCGGCCTCCGTCAGCGGCACCTTCACGGCGACGTTCTTGGCGATGCCGCGCAGGTACTTGCCCTCGGCCAGCATGCCGGCGAAATCGGTGGCGGTGACCTCGGCGCTGACCGGGCCCTCGGTGATGGCGCAGATCTCGGCGATCACCTCCGACATCTTGCGTCCGGACTTGGCGATCAGGCTCGGGTTGGTGGTGACGCCATCGACCAGGCCGGATTCCGCCAGGGCCCGGATCTCGGCCACATCGGCGGTATCCACGAAGAATTTCATCAGGCTCGGTTCCCTTGTCGGCGGCGCGTGCGAAACAGGCTTCGCAATCACATTCCGCGACAGTTTGTTTCGGTTTCGTTCGTCTCGGAGCTTATAGCATGCGCCCGCCCGGGTGGAAGTCGTCGGAGTCGAACCAACCATCAGGCGTGGCTTCCAGGCCACGAATCCGTGTGCTGCTGCCCCTTCCCCTGGCGGCCGGGGCCTATGACTACCGCATTCCGCAGGGCCTGGCGGTGGAGCCCGGCGATTTCGTGGTGGTGCCGCTGGGCGGGCGGCAGCTGGTGGGGGTGGCCTGGGACGGGGTGGCGGACCCTGACCTGCCGGAGAAGAAGCTGCGCGACGTGCTGGGCGTGATGGATGCGCCGCCGATGACGGAGACGCTGCGCCGCTTCGTCACCTGGGTCGCCGCCTATACGCTGAGCCCGCCCGGCGCCGTGCTGCGCATGGCCATGAGCAGCCCGGGCGGGCTGGAACCGCCGCCGGCCCGCGCCGGCTGGCAGCTTTCCAACGCCGAACCGCCCAGGCGCGTGACGCCCGGCCGCGCCCGGGTGCTGGCGGTGCTGCGGCCGGGGGAGGTACGCATGGGCGCGGAAATCGCCGCCGCCGCCGGGGTTTCCCCCGCCGTGGTGCGCGGCCTGGCCGATGCCGGGATGCTGGTGCCGGCGCTGCTGCCCGAGGGCGCCGCCTTCGCCCCACCCGATCCGGACCATCCCGGCCCGGTGCTCGGCGCGGAACAGGCGGCGGCGGCGGCGGCGCTGCGGGCGCAGGTGGAGGCGCGGGAATTCGGCGTGACCTTGCTGACCGGCGTCACCGGCTCCGGCAAGACCGAGGTCTATCTGGATGCCGTGGCCGAATGCCTGCGCCAGGGCCGCCAGGCACTGGTGCTGCTGCCGGAGATTGCCCTTTCGGCCCAGTGGCTGGAGCGTTTCCGCAAGCGTTTCGGGGTGGACCCGGCGCTGTGGCACTCCGAACTGGGCGCCAAGACCCGGGCAAAGACCTGGCGGGCGGTGGCGGAGGGGGGTGTGGGCGTGCTGGTCGGCGCACGCTCCGCCCTGTTCCTGCCCTTCCCCGATCTCGGCCTGATCGTGGTGGATGAGGAGCACGAGACCGCCTTCAAGCAGGAGGAAGGCGTGGTCTATCACGCCCGCGACATGGCCGTGGTGCGCGCCCGGCTGGCCCAGGCGAGCGTGGTGCTGGTTTCCGCCACACCCTCGCTCGAGACCCTGACCAATGTGGAATCCGGCCGCTACCGCCACCTCGACCTGCCCGAGCGCCACGGCGCCGCCGGCATGGCGGTGGTGGAGGCGTTGGACCTGCGCAAGACACCGCCCGAGCGCGGCCGCTTCCTGGCGCCGCCGCTGGTGGAGGCGATCCGGGACACGCTGGCGCGGGGGGAGCAGGCGATGCTCTTCCTCAACCGCCGCGGCTACGCGCCGCTGACCCTCTGTCGCGCCTGCGGCCACCGCATGCGCTGCCCGAACTGCACCGCCTGGCTGGTGGAGCACCGCGCCCAGAAACGCCTGCAATGCCACCATTGCGGCCATGCCGAGCCGATCCCGCCCATCTGCCCCGAATGCAGCGCGCCCGGCACACTGACCCCCGTGGGGCCGGGGGTGGAGCGGGTGGTGGAGGAAGCCACCGCGCTGTTCCCCGATGCCCGCCGCATCGTCATGGCCAGCGACACCATCCCCGGCCCGGCCGCGGCCGCGGCGGCGGCGGCGGCGATCTCGGACCGGCAGGTGGACCTCATCATCGGCACCCAGATTGTCGCCAAGGGCTGGCATTTTCCGGGGCTGACGCTGGTGGGGGTGGTGGATGCCGACCTCGGCCTGGCCGGCGGCGACCTGCGGGCGGCGGAGCGCACGCTGCAACTGCTGCACCAGGTGGCGGGTCGGGCCGGGCGGGCGGAGGCGCCGGGGCGGGTGCTGATGCAGACCTTCAACCCGGACCACCCGGTGATGCAGGCCCTCGTCTCCGGCGATTTCGACGCATTCATGCAAGCCGAGGCCGAGGGACGCCGGCCCGGGCATTGGCCGCCCTTCGGCCGGCTGGCGGCGCTGGTGGTGAGTTCGGAGGATGAGCGGGAGGCCGACCGCGCCGCCCGCGACCTGGGCCTGGCGGCGCCGCGAGGCGAGGGGGTGGAGGTTTTGGGGCCGGCGCCGGCGCCGCTCGCGCTACTTCGCGGCCGTCACCGGCGGCGGCTGCTGCTGAAGGCCCGGAAAGATGTGCAAGTGCAGCCGCTGATCCGGGAGTGGCTGGACCGGGTGGTGCTGCCGAACTCCGTTCGGGTCCAGGTGGATGTGGACCCGGTGGGGTTCATGTAGCTCACCCCCGCCGGCGCAGCGCGTCCTCGACCAGCTGCCGGTCGCGCGCCTCGCTGCGGCGGCCGTGCACCACGGCCAGCGCCCAGATCACCGCAATGCCCCAGGCCGCCTGGCCGGCGACGAAGGGCAGCAGGATGAACAGCAGGCCGCCGATCCACAGCAGCCCGTTGAACACGGCCTGGAAGGGCTTGCCGGCGAACAGGATCGCCAGCGGCGGGACGAGCAAGGCGAGGAGGTATTGCATGATGGCCATGATATCGCCCTGCCACCCCCCTGGTTCAATCGGTGGCGCCGATCACGCGGCCGTTGCCATCTCGACCAGCGAAGGGGGGCGCACCACGCGGCCTTCCATCGCCTCCACCCGCCGCACGCCGATGATCTGGCCGAGATTGCCCGCCACCAGATGCACCATGCAGAGCGGCATGGCCTGCAGCGCCACCTCCGCGCGGATCAGCTCCCCCTCCCGCGAGGCCCGCACGACATCGGGGATCAGGTCGCGCTTGGCAAAGGGCTCCAGGATGCGCGGCAGCAGGCCGGGCTCGGCATCGGCCGTGACGGTGAAACGCGCCGCGCAAAGCGGCTCGGGATCGTAGAAGGACATCTTTAGAAAACTCCGGATCGGGCTGGCGAAGAACCGTGCAGGCACCCGGCCGCGCATGCGCCCATCCCCCCGCGGGGGGATCGGGTCAGGCGGCCGGGCCGGTAATTCGGCCCGTGAGGATCCGGAAGGTCGTCACGCCTTCGCTTTAGCGCCTTCCTGGCCCTCGGGGAAGTCCTCCGCGGGGTGGCGGGCCTGCTGGCGGTCGATGACCAGCTTCTGGTGCGGATAGGGGATCTCGATGCCCAGCTGGTCGAAGCGCTGCTTGATGCGGCGGTTGAACTCACGGCCGATGCTCCAGCGCGCCATCGGCTCGCCCTTGATGCGGGCGCGGATCAGCACGCCGGAATCAGCCAGCCGCTCGACGCCCAGCACCTCCAGCTCGTCGCGCACGATCGGGGCGAATTTCGGATCGGCGCGGATATCGGCCGCCACCTCCTTCATCACCTCCACAACCCGGTCGGTGTCCTCGCCATAGCCGACGCTGACATCGAGCACGGCGAAGGAGAAGTCGCGCGTCATGTTGGTCACCGTGGTGACGGCGCTGAAGGGGATGATGTGGATCGAGCCGTCCTGCGCCCGCAGCTTGATGGAGCGGATGGACAGCTGTTCCACCACCCCCGAAAGCCCGCCCACCGAGACCACGTCGCCCACCGCCACGGCATCCTCGAACAGCAGGAAGATGCCGGTGATGACGTCCCGCACCAGGGTCTGGGACCCGAAGCCGATGGCCAGGCCGATGACACCGGCACCGGCGATCAGGGGTGCCACGTTGATGCCGATCTCGGTCAGCACGTTCAGCGCCACGAAGACCAGGATGGTGCCGGACAGCAGGGTGCGCAGCATCGGCATCAGCGTCCGCACCCGCGCCGATCGCGCCGCCTGCGCGTCCCGCGACAGGCGCACCAGGTAGCGCTGGATGGCGGCATTGGCCACTTCCCAGACCGTGACCGCCACCGCGACGGTCAGCCCGATCGAGACCAGGGAGGCCAGCAGCCGGGCGCCGAGCTGGCCGCGGCGGAACCAGGCGAAGGCCGAGACGCCCCAGGCTTCCAGCAGGAACAGCAGGGTGACGATCATGATCAGAGCGCTGAGGATGCCCTTCAGCACCGGCACGTAGCGATTGGCCCGCGCTTCCAGCCCCGGATAGCGGCGCGCCAGGTCCGGCCCGATGCTGAAGCCGCGCGTGATGGCCCGCCGCGCCAGCTCATCCACCAGCTTGGCGATGCCGAAGATGGCCAGCGTGACCAGGGACACGCGCAGCAGCCGTTCGAAGCCGTCGCGCACCTCCAGCGCCCAGACGCCCCAGAGCGCGATCAGCCAAAGGATGGCGAGGACGTGCCAGACCTCCGCCAGGCGGTCGCGCAGCATGCGCAGCAGGCGCCGCATGCGGTCCGGCTGGTCGCCGGGCTTCAGCTCGGGCGCGCGCAGAAGGTCGGCCATGGCGGCGCGGTTCTGCAGGATGACGATGATCAGCAGCAGGGAGACGATCAGCGCCGAAAGCCGCAGCACGCCGTCATAGGCGGCCCAGGGCAGGCCGAATTGCAGCCCGGCCTCGGCCACCGCGAAGCCGGCGATGGCCACCGCCACGATGCGCCGGACCCAGACGGTGACATAGGCCGCCGTCTCGTCCTGGCAGGGCACCAGGCGCAGATGGCTCGACGCCGGGGAGAACAGCATGCGCGACAGCGCCATGATGGCGCGCAGCGCCAGATAGGCATTGTTCGCCAGCAGCAGGACCAGTTCCGTGGTCGGCAGCGGCCGCACCGCGCTGATCATGCCGTAGGAGATGACGGCGAAGGCGGCCAGCGGCACCAGGTCCAGGATCAGGCGGGCCAGCACCAGCGGTACCCGGCGCATCCAGGTCCAGGCATCGCCGTTCTCTGGCGCCAGGGCATCGAGCCTGTCCGACCAGCGCCGCAGGCCGCGCCGCGTCAGCCATTCGGCCAGCAGGCCGGCGGCGAAGAGCAGGGCCAGTTTCCAGGCGGCATCGATGACGCGGGTCTGGGTGACCGGGTCGCGCGCGAAGTCCGACGCCCAGCGGGCGAGGGAGGGCAGGTCGGTCGCCGCCTCCGCCGCCGCCACCAGGCTTTCGGAGAAGCTCTGCAGCCGCTGGGAGGCACCGGTCAGCAGCTGCGCGCCGAGCGTATTGGGCGCCAGCAGATCCGCGGCAGGGGCGGCGGCCGGCGGGGCGGCATCCGGCGCGGGCGCGGCGGCGGGCGCGGGGGCGGCAGGGGCGGGGGTGGCGGGCGCCGTGCCGCTGGCGGCGGGGGGCGCGGCGCTGCGCTGGGCGGCCAGCAGCGTCTCCAGGTTGCGCAGCAGATCGGCCCGTGCGGCGTCATTGCGCAGCGTGGACAGCAGCCGCTCCAGTTCCGACGGGGCGGGGGCGGCGGCAGGTGTCGCGGCGGGTGTCGCAGCCCGGGGGGCGGCGGGTGCGGCCGTCTGGCCGAAGGCGGTGCCGCCGAACAGCAGCACCAGGACCGGCAGGAGATGGAGGAGATGGCGCATGCGGGGCGTGATCCCCCTGCGTCTGCCGAAGGTCAACCCTGAAGGCCCGGGCGCGCCTCCGCGCTCCCGCCATGTTGCAGCGCAGCGCATCCCGGCCGAGGATGCGCGCGTGACAGCCCCCACCCCCGCTTTGCCCCTCATCATGCTGGCCCTGATGGCCGTGCACCTGGCCGGGATGGGGGCCTTCCTGACCGTGCCCGTCCTGGCCCCCGCCATGGCCGCCGAGACCGGCGTGCCGGCCAGCCTGGCCGGGCTGCATACCGCGCTGGTCTATGCCGGGGCGCTGGTGACGGGCCCGCTGACCGGGCCGCTGATCCGCCGCTGGGGGGGCGTGCGGATGCTGCAGGTGGCGATGGGGGTGCTGGGCTGCGGCATCGCCCTGGCGGCCTTGGGCCATCCGGTGGCGCTCGCCGCCTCCGCCCTGCTGGCCGGCATGGGGCATGGGCCGGTGACGCCGGGTGGCAGCCATTTGATCGCGGCCCATACGCCGGCGCGGCGGCGGGCGCTGGTCTTCAGCCTGAAGCAGGCCGGGGTGCCGCTGGGCGCCATGGTGGTGGCGGCGCTGGCCCCGGCGCTGGCGCTATGGTTCGGCTGGCGCGCCAGCATCCTCTGCATCGCCTGCATCGCCTTCGCCGTGGCGCTGGCCATCCAGCCGCTGCGCGCGGGCCTGGATGTGGAGCGGGACCGGCCGGGCGCCAGCGCCGGGCTGCTGGCGGTGCTGCGCGAATCGGCGGCCAATCTCGGCCTGCTGCGGACGGACAAGGATTTGGCGCGTCTGACCGTGATGGCCTGCGGCTACGGCATCGCGCAGTTCTGCTTCTCCACCTTCTTCGTCGGCTTCCAGGTGGCCAGCCTCGGCACCAGCCTGGCCGAGGCCGGGCTCTACCTGGCCCTGGCCCAGGCCTCCGGCGTCATCGGGCGCGTCTTCTGGGCGCTGCTGGCGGACCGGCTGGGCGCCACCCACGTGCTGGTGGCCTGCGGGGTGGGGGCGGGGCTGGCGGGGCTGGCGCTGGCCCTGGCGGGTCCCGGCTGGCCCACCGTCCTGGTGGCCGGTGCCGGGATGGTGATGGGCGCCACGGCGGTGGGCTGGAACGGGGTGATGCTGGCCGAGGCCGCGCGCCTGGCCCCGCCCGGCCAGGTCGGCGGCGCCACCGCGGCGCTGTCCTTCGCCTTCGGCATGACCATGCTGGTCGCACCCCCCGCCTTTTCCGGCCTGATCGGCCTGACAGGCAGCTATGCCGCGGGCTTCGGCATGTGCGTGGTGGCGGTGACGGTGGGGGCCATCGCGATCGCCGGGGCACGGCGTTAGGAAGTTGCCGGCGCCCGGCGCCGGGATCTTCGCGGACTGGCTTGCCCCCACGGCGGGACGTGCCATCTTGCCCCCATGACGACCTTCCTGACGGTCCTGGTGGGCCTTTCCATGTTCGCCACCCTCGGCGTGATGCTCGCCGGCATGGTGGGCCTGGCGCGCAACGAGACGGCCGGCGGCGCCCGCTCCAACAAGCTGATGCGCTGGCGCGTCTCGCTGCAGGGGCTGACCCTGGTGCTGTTCCTGCTGCTGCTGATGGCGCGCGGGTAGCGCCCGGCCGCCGCGGCGGCCCCGCCTTGCCCGCGCGAAGCGCCCGCCCTATGGTCGGCGCCGTTTTCGCCCCATTTTTCGCAATTGCGCGATGCGCCCGGCGCCGCCTTCCAGCGCCGGACCAGGGACCCGGCACTCCATGAAAATCCTTGTCCCCGTCAAGCGGGTGGTCGACTACAACGTCAAGGTCCGCGTGAAGGCGGACGGCACGGGCGTCGAGACGGCGAACGTCAAGATGTCCATGAACCCCTTCGATGAAATCGCGGTCGAGGAAGCGGTGCGCCTGAAGGAAAAGGGCGCGGCGACCGAGATCGTCGCCGTCTCCGTCGGCCCCGCCGCGGCGCAGGAACAGATCCGCACCGCACTCGCCATGGGCGCCGATCGCGGCATCCTGGTGGAGGCCGAGGGCACGGTGGAGCCGCTGGCGGTCGCCAAGATCCTCAAGGCGCTGGTCGAGAAGGAAGGCCCGCAGCTGATCCTGATGGGCAAGCAGGCCATCGACGACGACATGAACGCCACCGGCCAGATGCTGGCCGCGCTGCTGGGCTGGGCCCAGGGCACCTATGCCAGCAAGGTGGAGCTGGACGGCGGCACGGCCAAGGTGACGCGCGAGATCGACGGCGGCCTCGAGACGCTGGCGCTGACGCTGCCCGCCATCGTGACGGCCGACCTGCGCCTGAACGAGCCGCGCTACGCCTCCCTGCCCAACATCATGAAAGCCCGGAAAAAGCCGATCGAGACGGTGAAGCCGGGCGACCTCGGCGTCGATACCGCGCCGCGCCTGACCGTGCTGAAGGTGGTGGAGCCGCCGAAGCGCAGCGCCGGCGTGAAGGTGGCCAGCGTCGCCGAGCTGGTGGACAAGCTGCGCAACGAAGCGAAGGTGATCTGACCATGTCCATCCTGCTTCTGGCCGATCGCGGCAACCCGCTGACCCAGCCGACGCGCAGCGCGCTGACCGCTGCCACGCAGATCGGCGGCGATGTGCATGTGCTGGTGATGCATCGCGACGACGCGGCCGCGGCCGCAGCCCTGCCCGGCGTGTCCAAGGTGCTGGTCGCCGGCGGCGTGGTCGCCGAGCATGGGCTGGCGGAGCCTCTGGCGGCCCTGCTGGTCTCCCTCGCCCCCGGCTATTCGCACCTGGTCGCCCCCGGCAGCACCGCGGGGAAGAACGTGATGCCGCGCGTCGCCGCCCTCCTCGACGTGCAGATCATCTCCGACATCGCCGGCGTCGAATCCCCCGACACCTTCCAGCGCTTCATCTATGCCGGAAATGCGCTGGCGACGGTCAAAAGCGCGGATGCGACCAAGGTGCTGACGGTTCGCGCGGCCAGCTTCGACCCGGCCCCGGCCGAAGGCGGCAATGCCCCGATCGAGGACGCGCCCGCCGCCCATGACCCCGGCATTTCCAGCTTCCTGGGATCGGAGCTGGTGAAGCTGGAGCGGCCGGAGCTGACCGCGGCGCGCGTCGTCGTCTCCGGCGGCCGTGCGCTCGGCTCGCTGGAGAACTTCAAGATCCTGGACGGGATCGCGGACCGGCTGGGGGCGGCCATCGGCGCCTCCCGCGCCGCGGTCGATGCGGGCTATGCGCATAACGACATGCAGGTCGGCCAGACCGGCAAGATCGTGGCGCCGGAGCTCTACATGGCCTTCGGCATCTCGGGCGCCATCCAGCACCTGGCCGGCATGAAGGACAGCAAGGTGATCGTCGCCATCAACAAGGACGAGGAGGCGCCGATCTTCTCGGTGGCCGATTACGGCCTGGTCGGCGACGTCTTCAAGGTGATCCCCGAGCTCGAAGTCGCCCTCGACAAGAAGTAGTCTTTTCAAAGCCCTCTTCCCCACCTGGGGGGGGAGGGTTGGGTGGGGGGCCTGCCGTCCCGCGCCACCTCCACCCGGCGGAGACCACGATGACCAAGTTGCAAAAGATCGGCGTCATCGGCGCCGGCCAGATGGGCAATGGCATCGCCCATGTCGCCGCCCAGTCCGGCCTCGATGTGGTGCTGCTCGACGTGGCGCAGGCCGCGCTCGACAAGGGCATGGCCACGCTGGCGAAGAACATGGACCGCCAGGTTTCCAAGGGCACGCTGACGCAGGCCGACCGCGACGCGGCGCTGGGCCGCATCGCCACCAGCACGGACTACGCCGCCTTCGGCGATTGCGACCTGGTGATCGAGGCCGCGACCGAGCGCGAGGACATCAAGAACAAGATTTTTGCGACGCTGACCCCGCATCTGAAGCCGGATGCGCTGGTGGCCTCCAACACCTCCTCCATCCCCATCACGCGGCTGGCGGCGGCCACCGACCGGCCCGGCCGCTTCGTTGGCATGCACTTCTTCAACCCCGTGCCGCTGATGAAGCTGGTCGAGGTGATCCGCGGCCTGGCGACCGATGACGCGACGGTCGAGGCCGTGGCCGCGCTGGCCGAACGGATGGGCAAGACGGTGGCCTATGCCGCCGACTACCCGGCCTTCATCGTCAACCGCATCCTGCTGCCGATGATCAACGAGGCCTGCTTCGCCCTGCATGAGGGCGTGGGCGATGTCGCTTCCATCGACGCCGGCATGAAGCTGGGCTGCAACCACCCGATGGGGCCGCTGGAACTGGCGGATTATATCGGCCTGGACACCTGCCTCGCCGTGCTGCGCGTGCTGCAGGAAGGCATGGGCGACCCGAAGTACCGCCCGAGCCCCCTGCTGCAGAAATACGTCGAGGCGGGCTGGCTCGGCCGCAAATCCGGCCGCGGCTTCTACGACTACGGCACCACGCCGCCGAAGCCGACGCGCTAGCCGATGCCCGGCGAGGTCGGCGCCTTCGACAGGATCGCCGGCCGGGTCGGCATCCGTGCCGGCTATGGGCTGCTGGCGCTGGACCTGGCGGCGCTGGCCTGGGTGATCATCGAATCCTTCCTGCCGCAGGGCCCGGCGCTGCGGCTGGTGGATTTCGCCTTCGGCCTGGTGCTGGGCACCGAACTGTTGCTGCGCCTGCGCGCCAGCCCTCAGCCCTGGCGCGAATTGGCGCATCCGGCCGGCATCGCCGACCTGCTGGCCGTCATCGCCTTCCTGCTGGCGCCCTTCGCGCCCGGCTGGGGCTTCCTGCGCAGCCTGCGGACGCTGCGGCTGCTGCGCTCCGCCCGGCTGGTGGCCAAGCTGCGGCGCGACCTGCCGGTGTTCCGCCGCAACCCGGATGCGCCGATCGCGGCGGCGGACCTGCTGGTTTTCATCGCCGTGATGACCGGCATCGTCCATGCCACGCAATATGCGCGCAACCCGGACATCGCGAACTGGGCGGATGCGCTGTATTTCACGGTGGCGGCCCTGACCACCACCGGCTTCGGCGACATCACGCTGGATGGCACCTGGGGCCGGCTGCTGACCGTGCTGATCATGCTGGCCGGCGTCACGCTGTTTCTGCGGCTGGCCCAGGCCCTGTTCCGTCCGCTGAAGGTGAACTTTCGGTGCCCGAGCTGCGGCCTGGGTCGGCACGATACGGATGCGGTGCATTGCAAGGCCTGCGGCATCCAGCTGAACATCCCTGACGACGGCGACTGATGTCCCGCGGATTGTGACCAATCCGCCCTCAATCGCCGGCGCTGCGCTCGGCCACGCGCCACTGGGCGCGGCGGCCATCCGGCCGCTCGCCCGCCTGCGGCGGGCGCAGGTCGCCATCAATGGCGTAGGGACGACCCCGCGCGCGGCCCGCGAGGTTGCCGACTGTCGGCAGTCCCGCCATGTTTCCCGCCTGGGCCGCGCAGACGGCCGGAACCGGGAGAAGCTTCATGAAGATGCGCCGACGCGGCCTTCTGGCCGCCCCCTTCATCCTGCCCTTCATCCGCCCCGCCCAGGCCCAGCCGGGCTGGGAGCCGACGCGGCCGATCCAGCTGATCGTCGGCTTCGCCCCCGGCGGCGGGTCCGACATCATCGCCCGCACCATCGCGGAGGCCGCGGCGCCGCTGTTCCCGCAGCCGCTGGTGGTGGTGAACCGGCCCGGCGCCGGCGGGGCCATCGCCGCCGAATTCGTCAGCCGCGCGGCGCCGGATGGCCATACGCTGCTGATCGCCGGCGGGTCCGAGAGCACCTCCCTGCCCGCGCATCGGGACCTGCCCTATGACCCGAAGCGGTCCTTCACCTCCGTCATCCGGCTGACGCGCAACGCGCATTTCATCTGCGCCCGCGGCAAGGGCGGCCGCTTCGCCACCATGCAGCAGGCGATCGAGGCGGCGAAGGCGCGGCCGGAGGCGCTGACGCATGGCTCCTCCGGCGTCGGCACGCTGTCGCATTCCATCTTCATCATGCTGGGCCGCGCCACGGGGACGGAGCTGCTGCACGTCCCCTATACCGGCGGCGGGCCGCAGCAGCAGGCGCTGCTGGCGGGGCAGGTGGATTTGGTGGTGCAGGCCTCGGACGAGCTGCGCGGGCTTGCGGCCTCGGGCGACATCCTGCCACTGGCCTGCGCCTCCGCCCAGCGCATGCCGGCCTATCCGCAGGTGCCGACGCTGCGGGAGCTCGGGATCGATCTCGTGGCGGACAATATGAAGGGCTGGGTGGGCCCGGCGGGCATGACGCCGGAGATGGTGACCTATCTGCACGACCGCTTCCGCCGGGGCATGGCCACGCCCGGCTGGCAGCGCTTCATGGAAAGCACCGGGGAGGCCGATGGCTATGCCAATGGCGCCGATTTCCAGCGCGACATGGACACGCTGCTGGACAATATCCGCGCCGCCATGCGGCGGAGCTGAGGAGCGCGCATGACCGGAACCATCCAGCCGCCTGCCCCCGTTGCCTTCGTGGGCCTCGGCGTCATGGGCGGCGCCATGGCGGCCAACCTGGCCAAGGCCGGCTTCGCCCTGACGGTGACCAATCGCAGCCGCGGCAAGGCGGCGGCGCTGGAGACCGGCGGCGCGCGCTGGGCCGCGACGCCGGCGGAAGCCGCGCGCGGCGCCGCCTTCGTGGCGCTCTGCCTGCCCGATACGCCGGATGTCGAGGCGGTGCTGTTCGGCCCGGATGGCGTGGCACAGGGCGTGGCGCCGGGCACGGTGGTGGTCGATTTTTCGACCATCTCCGCCACCGCGGCGGCCGGCTTCGCCGCGCGCCTGGCGGCGGAAACCGGCGCCATCCTGCTGGACAGCCCAGTTTCCGGCGGGCCGAAGGGGGCGCTGGACGGCACGCTGACCTGCATGGTGGGCGGTGACGAAGCCGCCTTCGCCCGCGCCGAGCCCTGCTTCCGGGCCATGGGCAAGACCCTGACCCATCTCGGCCCGGCCGGCGCCGGCCAGGTGTGCAAGTCGGCCAACCAGCTGATCGTGGCGACGACCATGCTGGCGGTGGCCGAAGCCCTGGCACTCGGCGCCAAGGCCGGGCTGGACGGCGAGAAGATGCGCCAGGCGCTGCGCGGCGGCAGCGCGGCCAGCTTCGTCATGGAGAACCACGCCGCGCGCATGCTGGCCGGCAATTTCGCGCCGGGCTTCCGGGCGGAGCTCATGCGCAAGGACCTGCGCCTGTCCGCCACCGCCATGCGGGACCATGCGGTCTTCGCCCCCGCCACGGCGCTGACGGCACAGATGCTGGAGGCGCTCTGTACCTCCGGCCGTGGCGGGCTGGACAGCGCCTCCGTGGGCGCGCTGGTCGCTGACTTGTCGGGTGTGCCGCGTGATCGCTGAAGGCCGCATGGCCGGAAGCGGGAATCACGCGGCCCTGAAAAGGCCTATGCCGGGCGCTTGAAGGACACCTTGTCGTTCTCGCCAGCCTTCGGCGGTTCCCCGGTGATGCGCGCCTTCACATAGCCGAAGGCGTGCAGCAGCGTGGAGGAGGGGGCGTCCCAGTATTCGGCGCCTTCCACCACCACCTTCAGCAGCGCGGCATTGGCATCCTCGGGCCCGTTCGGGAACCAGGTGCGCAGCGGCTCCGACCACATCTCCTTCTGCTTCGCCACGTCGCGGATCACCCGCGCGGTGCCGGAGACGGAGACATAGTTCTGGTCGGAGGGTTCGGCATAGGCGAGCAGCACGCGCTCATCCTCCCGGATCTCCTCGACCTTCGGCGAGCCGACGCTGGTGAAGAACCACAGCGTGCCTTCGAATTCCTTCAGCTCCACCGCGCGCATCGGGCGGCCGCGCATATGGCCCTGGCTGTCGAGGGTGACCATGGTCGCCACCTCGATATCCCGGATCAGCTCCCACACCTTGTCGCGGGCTTCCTGGTCGGTGCGTGTCTCGGTCATGCTGCGCTCCTGTCTTCGGTCGCGTGCAGAACGGATGGACCGCGCCGCGGTTGCCTGCCGAGGTTGCCCGGGGCCATCTGGCAAGCGGCGCGGCCTGGCGTTACGGTCGGCGCCATGTCGCACCCCCTCATCAAGCTTGAGCGGGATGGCCCCATCGCCATCCTCACCATCGACCGGCCGGCCAAGCGCAATGCCATGGACCTGCCCATGTGGATCGCCCTGGCGGAGGCGGTGGAGGGTTGCTCCGCCGATGACGAACTGCGCTGCGTCGTGCTGCGTGGCGCCGGCGAGGAAGCCTTCTGCGCCGGCGCCGATATCGCCGCCTTCCAGACGGAGCGCGGCACGCCGGAGCGCGAGGCGGTCTATGCCGCGGAGATCGGCCGCAGCTTCCAGTCGCTGCGCAAGTGCCGGCACCCGGTGGTCGCCGCCTGCCGCGGCTGGACCATGGGCGGCGGGGCGGGGCTGGCGACGCTGGCCGATTTCCGGGTGGGCGGCCCCTCGACACGGATGGGCATTCCCGCCCGCAACCTGAACATCTTCTATGCCTATGACGAGCTGGACCCGATCCTGCAGTCGGTGGGCTATGCGGTCGCCATGGAGATGCTGGTGGAAGGCCGCGTCTTCACCGGCCAGGAGGCCTATGAGAAGGGCCTGCTGTCCCGCCTCGTGGCCGATGAGGCGGTGCAGGATGAGGCGCTGGCCATGGCGCATCGCATCAGCCAGGGCGCACCGCTCGCCAACCGTTTTCATAAGCGGGCGCTGCAGGAACTGCGCGGGGCGCTGCCGATCACCGAGGTCCAGTACGAGGCGAGCCGGAGTTTTCCCTATACCGAGGATTTCCGGGAGGCGACGCGGGCCTTTGTTGAGAAGCGGAAGCCGGTGTTCAGGGGGCGCTGAGGCGCCCTACCAGGGCAGGTCGCAAGCCCCCACCCCGACCCTCCCCCGTAAGCACGGGGGAGGGAGAAGGCTGCTCCCTCCCCTGCGAAGCGGGGGAGGGTCGGGGTGGGGGCTTGGCGCAACTACCTTCCCAACCTCTCCCCCAACACCCGCGCAATATCCTCCACCACCCCCGCCAGGTTCGCGCGCACCTCGTTGTTCCAGTAGCGCAGCACCCGCCACCCCGCGGCAGTCATCGCCGCATCCCGCGCCGCGTCGCGCGCATCCCCGTGCTGGCCGCCATCCACCTCGACGACCAGCTTCGCCTCCAGACACGCGAAGTCTGCGACATGCGGCGGGATCGGATGCTGGCGGCGGAAGGCGGCGCCCAGGGCGTTCTGACGCAGGGCGCGCCACAGGCGGCGTTCCTCCACCGTCGCATCGCGGCGCAGGCGGCGGGCGATGTCGCGGAGTCTTGGGTCACGCATGATGGGAGAACCCCCACCCCGACCCTCCCCCGCAAATGCAGGGGAGGGACAGGCGGGCGCCCTCAGCTATGCGCCAGGATCGCCAGCAGCAGCAGCGCCACGATGTTGGTGATCTTGATCATCGGGTTCACCGCCGGGCCGGAGGTGTCCTTGTAGGGATCGCCCACCGTGTCGCCGGTCACCGCGGCCTTGTGCGCCTCGGACCCCTTGCCGCCAAAATGGCCTTCCTCGATGTATTTCTTCGCATTGTCCCAGGCGCCGCCGCCGGTGGTCATGCTGACCGCGACGAAGAAGCCCGTGACGATGACGCCGAGCAGCATGGCGCCGAGCGCGGAGAAGGCCGCCGCCTTGCCGCCGATCATCAGGATCACGAAGAAGACCACGATCGGCGACAGCACCGGCAGCAGCGAGGGGATGATCATCTCCTTGATCGCAGCCTTCGTCAGCATGTCCACCGCGCGCCCGTAATCCGGTTTTTCGGCGCCGGTCATGATGCCCGGGTGCTCGCGGAACTGGCGGCGCACTTCCTCCACCACTGCGGTGGCGGCACGCCCCACCGCGGTCATCGACATGCCGCCGAACAGGTAGGGCAGCAGGCCGCCGAACAGCAGCCCGACCACGACATAGGGGTCGGACAGGCTGAAGGTCATCACGCCGATGCCCGCGAAATACGGGTAGATCTGCGGATTGGCGATGAAGTGGTTCAGGTCCTGGGTATAGGCCGCGAACAGCACCAGCGCGCCGAGGCCCGCCGAGCCGATCGCATAGCCCTTGGTCACCGCCTTGGTGGTATTGCCGACCGCGTCCAGCGCGTCGGTGGAGACGCGCACCTCGCTCGGCAGGCCCGCCATTTCCGCGATGCCGCCCGCATTGTCCGTCACCGGCCCGAAGGCATCCAGCGCCACCACCATGCCGGCCAGCGCCAGCATCGTCGTGGTGGCGATGGCGATGCCGTAGAGGCCCGCCAGGCCATAGGAGGACAGAACGCCGGCGATGATGATCAGCGCCGGCAGCGCCGTGCTTTCCATCGAGACTGCCAGGCCGCGGATCACATTGGTGCCGTGCCCGGTCTGGGACGCCTCGGCAATGGACCGCACCGGCCGGAACTGCGTGCCGGTGTAGTATTCCGTCACCACCACGATCGCCGCCGTCACCGCCAGGCCCACCGCGCCGCAGAGGAACAGCGCAAAGGCCCCGAAGCTGTGCCCGCCCGCCGTCACCGTGCCGGTGCCGAAGGTCAGGTAGCAGAGCGGCAGCAGCACCGCGAGCGACAGCACGCCGGTGACGATGAAGCCGCGATACATCGCGCCCATGATGGAATTGTTGGCCGGCAGCTTCACGAAGTAGGTGCCGGCGATGGAGGTCACGACGCAGACGGCGCCGATGGCCAGCGGGAACAGCATGCCGGCGATGCGCGCTTCCTCGGTGAACGAGATGGCGGCCAGCACCATCGTCGCCACCATGGTCACGGCATAGGTTTCGAACAGGTCCGCCGCCATGCCGGCGCAGTCGCCGACATTGTCGCCCACATTGTCCGCGATGGTGGCGGGGTTGCGGGGGTCATCCTCCGGGATGCCCGCTTCCACCTTCCCCACCATGTCGCCGCCGACATCCGCGCCCTTGGTGAAGATGCCGCCGCCAAGTCGCGCGAAGATGGAGATGAGGGAGGCGCCGAAGCCGAGCGCCACCAGCGCATCGATCACCAGCCGGCTGTTCGGCGCCAGCCCGCCAATCGGCACCAGGATCAGGAAATAGGTGGCGACGCCGAGCAGCGCGAGGCCGGCGACCAGCATGCCGGTGATGGCGCCCGACTTGAAGGCGACGTCCAGGCCGGAGGCGAGGGACTGCGTCGCCGCCTGGGCGGTGCGGACATTGGCGCGGACGGAGACGTTCATGCCGATGAAGCCCGCGGCCCCCGACAGGACCGCGCCGATCAGGAAGCCGATGGCCACCGCGAAGGCATGTCCGCCGAAGCCGAAGGCGGCCAGGATGACGAAGAACAGCACCACGCCGACGACGGAGATGGTGATGTACTGGCGCTTCAGATAGGCATTGGCGCCTTCCTGAATGGCCTTGGCGATTTCCTGCATCCGGTCGGTGCCGGCATCGCGGGCCAGCACCTCCTTCGCGGTGATCACGCCATAGGCGATGGACAGCATGCCAAGGACGATGATCAGCAATAATGCGAGCGTCATCAAAGCGACGAACTCCCCCTTTTCTTGGTCCCCCCGGTCCGATCGGTGGGCCGGGGCCTGGTGCGGGGGGAGCCGCGCCGGGTCGCCGGCCCGCGCCGCGGGCCGGTGGAAGCTTGCCGGGCGGCGGATGCGCTGTCCACGCCGCCCGTCAAGCGCAGGGGAGAAAAATAACGGGAGCCGGCGCCGTTGCGGCCGGCCGGTCGTTACTCGGCCGGCTTCTTCGCCTCGGCGTCGTAGGCCGCCTTGGAGGCCATGATGATATCCGCCGCCTCGCTGGCTGAGCCCCAGCCGCGCACCTTCACCCACTTGTCGGATTCGAGGTCCTTGTAGGTAGCGAAGAAGTGCTCGATGGACCGGCGGGTGATCTCCGGCAGTTCCTCGGCGCTGGTGATGCCGGAATACATCGGGTGCACCTTGTCGTGCGGCACGCAGATCAGCTTCTCATCCGATCCGGCCTCGTCCTCCATGTGCAGCACGCCGATGGGCCGGGCGCGGATGACGCAGCCAGGCACCACGGGGGCGGGGGTCAGCACCAGCACATCGGCCGGGTCCCCGTCATCGGCCAGCGTGCCGGGGATGAAGCCATAGGCGGCCGGATAGGCCATCGGCGTGAACAGGAAGCGGTCCACCACCACCGCGCCGCTGTCCTTGTCCAGCTCGTACTTCACCTGGCTGCCCTGGGGGATTTCGACCACCACATTGACGTCGTGCGGCGGGGCCTTGCCGGTGGGAATCTTGGCGAGGTTCATGTCGGGGAGGACCTTGGCTTGCGGTTTTCCGCCCCATCCTAGCGCGCCCCGCGGCGGGAGGCGACCGGGGGGCGCGCGGCCGGCGAAACCCGCTTGCGTGCCGCCCGGCGGCGGGCCCACCCTTGGCCAAACCCCAGGGGAAGGATTCGAAAAGGATGCGCCTGCATTGGCTGCTGGCCGGGCTGATGTCCGCCGCGCTCTGGACCGCGCCGCCGGCGGTCCGGGCCCAGACCCCCCCTTCCGCCGCCACCCCGGCCGCCACGGAGATCGTGGAAAAGCGCAGCTTCGAGCTGGCCGGCCATACGCTGCGCAACGGCACCACTTTGCCCACGCTCCGCATCGGCTACCAGACCGCCGGCACGCTGAATGCGGCGGGCGACAATGCCGTGCTGGTGGCGCATTTCTTCTCCGGCAACAGCCACGCCTTCGGCCGCTACGCCGCGGACCAGCCGCCCGGCTACTGGGACGCCATCGTGGGCCCCGGCCGCGCCATCGACACCAACCGCTACTTCGTCGTCTCCTCCGACACGCTGGTGAACCTGAACGTGCGGGACGGCCGCACCGTCACCACCGGCCCGGTCTCCATGAACCCCGCCACCGGCCGCCACTGGGGCACGGATTTCCCCGTGGTCTCGATGCGCGACTTCATCGAAGTGCAGAAGAAGCTGCTGGACAGCCTGGGGGTGCGGCGCCTGGCCCTCGTCACCGGCCCCTCCATGGGCGCGCTGCAGGCCATCGAATGGGCCGCCGCCTATCCGGAGATGATCGACCGCGTCATGCCTGTGATCGGCGGGGGCGAGATCGACCCCTGGATGCTGAACTGGCTCGACATCTGGGAGGCGCCGATCCGCCTCGACCCGAACTGGCGCGGCGGCGACTATTACGCGCAGGGGCGGGAGCCGCCGGTGGCCGGCCTCGCCGCCGCGCTGAAGATCGTCACCGTGCATGCGCAGGACCGCCCGGCGCTCGCCCGCTTCGGCCGCGCCATCCCGGACGGCCAGGACCCCGCCCGGCGCCTGGCTGATCGCTTCGAGGCGGAGCGCGCGATCGACGAGGCGGCAATGGCCCGCGCGCGCATGTCGGATGCCAACCACTTCCTCTACCTGACCCGCGCCAACCAGCTTTTCCTGAACGAATACCCGAGCACGGAGGCGGCGCTGGCGCGCAGCCGGGCGCGCTGGCTGGTCGTGGCCTCCCCCACCGACCGGGTCTTCCTGATGGAGGCGAACCGGGACCTGCTGGCCACCCTGCAGCGCGTCGGCCGCCCTGCGGAGCTGGCGGAGGTGACCGGGCCGCTCGGTCATCTCAATGGCGTGGTCGGCATGGCGCCGCTGGCGGAGCGGATTCGCGCCTTCCTGGCGGCGAATTAGGCAAGTCCATGCTCCGGATAGGCGATTTCAGGTAAAAGCCAGCTTGGCAAGCCGGGGCACGGCTTGCCAAGCTGGGAGGTCAAGAACGGGAGCCCCCTCATGCGCCGCACCCTGCTCGCCGCCGTTGCCAGCCTGGCTTTGGCCCTGCCCGCCTCGGCCCAGGATGGGGGGCGGATGACGCTCCAGGCCTATGCCGGCATCTTCCGGGACAACTACACCCAGACGGTGGTCGCCCCCTTCACCGCCGCGCGCGGCACGGCCGTGCAGTATTTCGATGGCGGCACCTCGGCCCAGATGCTCGGCGCGCTGCGCGCCCAGCGGGCCGATCCGCAGATCGACGTGGTGATCATGGATGTCACCACCGCCGCCATCGCCTGCGCCGAGGGGCTGGTGGAGAAGATCGACGCCTCCACCCTGCCGGTGATCGCCGATGTGGACGAGCAGGGCCGCCAGGCCGGCGGCGAATGCGGCCCGGCGGTGACCTATGACCACCTGGTGATGGTCTATGACAGCCGCGCGGTGACGCCGGCGCCGACCAGCCTGGCCGCCATGTGGGCGCCCGAGCATCGCGGCCGCGTCGCCCTTTCCGCGCCGCCCAATATCCAGGGCCTGGCGCTGACCGCCATCCTGGCCCATGCCAATGGCGGCAATTGGCGCAACCTGAATGCGGCCATGCCGAGATTGCGGGAGCTGGCACCAAGTGTGCAGACCTTCGACCCCAATCCGGATGGCTATACGCTGATCCTGAACGACCAGGTGCGCTTCGCCACCGGCTGGAACGCCCGCGCGCAGCTCTACAGCGACCAGTCCCAGGGCCGCATCGGCGTGACGCTGCCGCAGGAAGGCACCGTCTTCCAGATCAACACCATCAACCTGGTGGCCAATGCCAAGAACCGCGCCCAGGGCCTGGCCTTCATGGCGCATGCCCTCTCGCCCGAGGCGCAGGCCGCCTTCACCGAGCGCATGTTCTACGGCCCGACCAATTCCCGTGCCCAGGTCTCCGCCGCCGCGCTCAGCCGCACCGCTTTGGCGCCGGAATTCCGCAGCCGCGTGATCCCGCTCGACTGGTCGGAGATGGTGCGCCTGCGCGACAGCTGGAACCAGCGCTGGCGCCGAGAGGTGATCGCCGCCGCCAGCCGGTAAGCCCGCGCCTGTGAGCCATCTTCGGCTGGAGCGCCTGGAACGGCGCTTCCCCGGCACCGCGACGCCTGCGGTGGACGGAATCTCCCTTGACCTGCCGCAGGGGGCGCTGCTGGCGCTTCTCGGCCCCTCCGGCTGCGGCAAGACCACGACGCTGCGCATGATCGCGGGGCTGGAG
Source organism: Falsiroseomonas tokyonensis (assembly GCF_019024325.1). Classification (GTDB taxonomy): domain Bacteria; phylum Pseudomonadota; class Alphaproteobacteria; order Acetobacterales; family Acetobacteraceae; genus Falsiroseomonas; species Falsiroseomonas tokyonensis. Next base: position 94,777 of record NZ_JAFNJS010000007.1, on the reverse strand, counting down.
GCGCCGGATGGCGGGCGCATCCTGGTCGCCGGCCGGGACGTGACGCCGCTGCCGCCGCACCGGCGCAACATGGGCGTGGTCTTCCAGTCCTACGCGCTGTTCCCGCATCTCTCGGCGGCCGCCAATGTCTCCTTCGGGCTGGAGATGCGCGGCGTGGCGCGGGCCGAGCGTGCGAAGCGGGTGGCGGATGCGCTGGCGTTGGTGGGGCTTGCGGATCTGTCCGCCCGCAAGCCGCGGCAGCTCTCCGGCGGCCAGCAGCAGCGCGTGGCCCTCGCCCGCGCCCTGGCGCCACAGCCGGACCTGCTGCTGCTGGATGAGCCGCTTTCCGCGCTCGACGCCAAGCTGCGGGAGGAGGTGCGGGACGAGATCCGCGCCGTGCAGCAGCGCCTCGGCACCACCACCGTCTTCGTCACCCATGACCAGACCGAGGCCCTGGCCATGGCCGACCTGGTGGCCGTGATGAACCGCGGCCGCATCGAACAGCTGGCCTCGCCGGAGGAGGTTTTCGAACGCCCCGCCACCCGCTTCGTCGCCACCTTCGTCGGCCGCGCCACCATCCTGGCCGCGGAGGTGATCGGCGAGGGGCTGCTGCGTGCCGGCGGCGTCACCCTGCAGGCGGCGGAGACGCCGGCGGCCGGGCGCGTCGATGTCTTCATCCGCCCGCATCACCTGCGCCACCTGACCCCGGATGCGCCGGCCGAGAACGTGCTGGAGGCGCGGGTGCTGCGCCGCATCTACACCGGCGACATCATCACCCTGGAATGCGAGAGCGCCGCGGGCCGGCTGCTGGCCGAGATGCCGGGCGGCACGCCGGGCGCCGCGGCACGGCCGGGCGATGCGCTGCGGTTGGGCGTCGATCCGGCGGACCTTCGGGTGTTCCCGGCGTGATCGGCCTGCTTCTCTGCCTGCCGGCGGCGCTGATCCTCGGCCTCGGCTTCGTCTGGCCGGTGCTGCTGCTGGCCCGCATCAGCTTCAACCGCACCACCGACATGGGCGCGATGGAGCAGGCCTGGACGCTCGATACCTATGCGAAGATCGTCACCGACGACTTCACCTGGGACCTGGCCTGGAACACCGTGACCTTGTCCGCCGGCTGCGCCGCGGCGGCGGTGGCGCTCGCCTTGCCGGTGACGCTGCTGATCCGCAGCGCCGATCCGCGCTGGCGCGGGCTGCTGGCGCTGCTGGCGGTGGCGCCGCTGCTGGTCTCCGGCACCGCGCGGGTGGTGGGCTGGATGGCGATCCTGGGCGATCAGGGGATGATCAATGCGCTGCTGACGGGCCTCGGCATCGCCAGCGACCCCGTGCGGCTGATCAACAACCTGACCGGCGTGCGCATCGGCCTGACCGAGAGCCTGATGCCCTATTGCTGCCTGGTACTGATCGCCGGGCTTTCGCGGCTGGATTCGCGGCTGGAGGAAGCGGCGGCGACGCTAGGCGCGACGCGCAGCCGCACCTTCCTGCGCGTCACGCTGCCACTCGCCGCGCCGGCCCTGCTGGCGGCCTTCCTGCTGGCCTTCGTGCTGGGTGTCTCCGCCTTCGTCACGCCGCGGCTGATGGGCGGCGGCCGCGTCTTCGTGGTGGCGACCGAGATTTTTGATATGGCGCTGGAGACGGTCGATTGGCCCGCCGCGGCGGCGCTGGCGATGCTGCTGCTGGGCGCGCTGGTGCTGGCCATGGTGCTGCGCGGCGTGACGGCGGGGCGGGAGGCGCCGCGATGAAGCCGGGCTGGTTCCTCCGCCTGGCGGCCTTCTGCGGCTATTCGCTGCTGCTGGCACCGGCGCTGCTGGTGCTGGTGATCTCCTTCTCGGCGGGGGATTTCCTCAACTTCCCGCCGCCGGGATTTTCGCTGCGCTGGTATGCGGCGCTGATCGACAACGGGCAGTTGATGGCGGCGCTGCGCAATTCGGCGCTGCTGGCGCTGGGCGTTGCGGCCATTGCCTTGGCCGCGGGGCTGCCGGCGGCCTATGCCATCGCGCGGCTGGACTTCCCGGGCCGGGGCGCGCTGGCCGGGTTCCTGGCGGCGCCGCTGCTGCTGCCGACGCTGGTGCTGGGCCTGGCTTTGCTGCTGGCGCTGCAGCCGATGCGGCTGGCGGCGACCTGGCCGGGGCTGATGCTGGCCCATGCCATGGTCGCCGTACCCTTCGCCGTGCGCATCATGACCACCGCCTTCGGTGGCGTGCCGAAGGATCTGGAGGAAGCCGCCTGGACCCTCGGCGCCACCCGTTTCCGGGCCGCGCTGCGGGTGACCCTGCCGCTGGCCGCCCCCGGCGCCATCGCGGCCGGCGCGCTGTGCTTCCTGGTATCCTTCGACGAGACGGTGATCAGCCTGTTCCTCGTCGGCCCCCGCCTGTCCACCCTGCCGGTCGAGATGTTCCGCTATGCCGAGAACCGCACCGACCCGCTGGTGGCCGCCCTTGCCATGACGCTGATCGGCGTCGCCCTTGCCGTTGTCCTGCTGGTGGAACGCCTGGTGGGCTTCCGCCGTGCCGTTGGAAGGAATTGAGGAATGCCCGCTCGCTACGTCGTCGAAGCCATGCCCGGCCAGATCAGCGCCGAGGTGGTGGCGCTGCTGGAGCAGACCGAGACCGCGACGGTCGGCCATTGGCGCCACTGGGGTTTCGTCGATCGCAAGATCCAGGGGCTGCTGCGCCGGCGCGTCGCCGGCACGGCGGTGACGGTGCAATGCCCGGGGCCGGATTCCACCATCCTGCACCATGCGCTGGGCCTGCTGCGGCCGGGCGATATCCTGGTGGTGGATCGCCTGGGCGATGACCGCCATGCCTGCTGGGGCGGCGGCGTGACCGTGGCCGCCAAGGCGGCCGGGGCCAAGGCGGGTATCGTGGACGGTGCCTGCACCGACGTGGAGGAGGTCGAGGCGTCCGCTTTTCCGCTGTGGTGCCGCGGCCTCGCGCCCATCACCACCCGCATCTACGACCTCGGCGGGCGGATGAACGTGCCGGTCTCGATCGGCGGCGTGGTGGTGATGCCGGGCGATGCCGTGTTGGCTGACGAGTCCGGCGTGCTGGTGCTGCCGCCGGGCGAGGCGGAGGAAGAAGCCCGCGCCGCCATCGCCCGGCAGGATCGGGGCCTGGCGACCCAGGCGCGGGTAGCCGGGGGCGTGAAGCTCGGCGATGTCAGCGGCGCGACGGCCAAGGTGCTCGCGGGCCTTGCATGAAGCCGCGGCGCTTGCCATGCAGGCGGGGGCTCTGGGCCTGTAGCTCAATGGTTAGAGCGGGCCGCTCATAACGGCTTGGTTGGGGGTTCGAGTCCCTCCGGGCCCATTTCGCCCGCCCGCGGAGCGGCGCGCGGCACTGCCGCGCGAGGGCGAAATCCGCCGGAGGCATGAGGCACCGCGCGTAGCGCGGATCCATATTGCTTTTCCGCCCGCGGAGCGGCGCGCGGCACTGCCGCGCGAGGGCGAAATCCGCCGGAGGCATGAGGCACCGCGCACAGCGCGGATCCATATTGCTTTTCCGCCCGCGGAGCGGCGCGCGGCACTGCCGCGCGAGGGCGAAATCCGCCGGAGGCACGAGGCACCGCGCGCAGCGCGGATCCCTGTTCCCTTTCCCGCGCGCATCGCAGGCGCAGCCCCCAATCCCCAAAAATAGATGAGGGGTCCGGGGAGAATACCTTCTCCCCGGCCTTGCCCTGTCCCCCGCGCAAACCGCACCGCCGGTTGGCATCCGCCCCCCCGGCGCGGTAGAACCCGCCGCTTCATCCTCTGCGCTGGGATCCTCTGCTCATGCCCGCCTGGCAGTACGTCTACGTCATGAAAGACCTCACCAAGTCCTATCCGGGCGGGCGAGAGGTCTTCAAGGGCATCACCCTGTCCTTCCTGCCCGATGTGAAGATCGGCGTGCTCGGCCCGAACGGTGCCGGCAAGTCCACGCTGATGAAGATCATGGCCGGCCAGGACAAGGAATTCGGTGGCGAGGCCTGGGCGGCCGAGGGGGCGCGCGTCGGCTACCTGCCGCAGGAGCCGCATCTCGATGAGAGCAAGACGGTCGGCGAGAACGTCATGGAGGCCTTCGGCGAGCTGACCGCCCAGCTGAAGCGCTTCAACGAGATCTCGGACAAGTTCGCCGAGGAGATGACGGAGGAGCAGATGAACGATCTGCTCGCCGAGCAGGCCGAGTTGCAGGAGAAGATCGAGGCGGCGGAGGGCTGGGAGCTGGACCGGCGCATCGAGATCGCCCTCGATGCCCTGCGCTGCCCGCCCTTCGACAGCAAGGTGGCGCATCTGTCGGGCGGCGAGAAGCGGCGCGTCGCGCTGTGCAAGCTGCTGCTGGAAAAGCCCGACCTGCTGCTGCTGGACGAGCCGACCAACCACCTGGATGCGGAATCGGTGGCCTGGCTGGAGCAGACGCTGAAGGATTATCGCGGCGCCGTGCTGATCGTGACGCACGACCGCTACTTCCTGGACAATGTCACCAACTGGATCCTGGAGGTCGATCGCGGCCGGGGCTTCCCCTACCAGGGCAACTACTCGGCCTATCTCGACCAGAAGCGCAAGCGCCTGCAGCAGGAGGAGCGGGAGGAAAGCGCGCGGCAGCGCCAGCTGGCCAAGGAGCAGGAATGGATGGGCCGCAGCCCGGCGGCGCGGCAGGCCAAGTCCAAGGCCCGTATCGCGGCCTATGAGGAGATGCTGGCCAAGCAGAACGACCGTGCCGGCGGCGAGGCCGAGATCGTCATCCCGCCCGCCCCGCGGCTGGGCAATACCGTCATCGTCGCCGACCAGCTTCGCAAGGGCTATGGCAACCGGCTGCTGATCGAGGATCTGAACTTCAAGCTGCCGCCCGGCGGCATCGTGGGCATCATCGGCCCGAACGGCGCTGGCAAGTCCACGCTGTTCAAGATGATCACCGGCGTGGAGCAGCCCGATGGCGGCAGCCTGGTGGTCGGCGACACGGTGAAGCTGGGCTATGTCGACCAGTCCCGCGACAGCCTGGATGACAACCGCACCGTCTGGCAGGAGATCTCGGACGGGATGGACCAGATCACCATCGGCAAGCGGACCATTCCCTCCCGCGCCTATGTCGCCGCCTTCAACTTCAAAGGGGCGGACCAACAGAAGCGGGTGGGGGTGCTCTCCGGTGGTGAGCGCAACCGGGTGCATCTCGCAAAAATGCTGAAGCGGGAGCACAATGTGCTGCTGCTGGACGAGCCGACCAACGACCTCGACATCGACACGCTGCGCGCGCTGGAAGATGCGTTGGAGGAATTCGCCGGCTGCGCGGTGGTGATCAGCCACGACCGCTGGTTCCTCGACCGCCTGGCCACGCACATCCTCGCCTTCGAGGGCGACAGCCACGTCGAGTGGTTCGAGGGGAATTTCGAGGCCTACGAAGTGGATAAGCGACGTCGACTCGGCGCCGCCGCGGATCAGCCGCACCGCCTCAAATACAAGCCGCTGGCAAGGTAGGGGGTTGGTTCAACCCCGCCTGGCGGAAGGCAATGGCATCACCACGCCACGCCTTTCGCTGCGCCCCGTCGTGCCGGAAAACCTGCCGGACCTCATCGCGCTCAAGGGCGACGAGGCCGCCTTCGGCCTCATGCTCCACGGCACCCGCACGCCCGAAAGGGCGCGGGAGGAGCTGGAGGACGACATGGAATTCTGGTTGGTCCGTGGCTACGGCACCTGGGCGGTGTTCCTGCGCGAGACCGGGGAGTTTTTGGGCATCACGGGGCTGATGGAGCGGCCGGATGGCCGGGGCGTGGCGCTGCGCTACGCGCTCTGGCCCGCCTGCCGCGGCAAGGGTTTTGCGCGGGAAGCGGCGCGGGCGGCCCTGGCCTTCGGCTTCCGGCGCGGGCTGGCGCGCATCATCGCGGTGGCCTGGGAGGGCAACCAGGCGTCCCGCGACGTGGCGACCGACCTCGGCATGGTGGAATGCGACGCCTTCCAGCATCGCGGCCGGCGGATGCTGGTCTATGAGGCGCTGCCGCCGACGGCGGGGTGAGGCGCGGTTAAGGGGCTGGGAACCTCGGCCGGGGGATACTCCGGCAAACCGCGAGAAGATCCCGCCCCATGCATCGGTTGCGCTCCATCCAGGCCCGCCTTGTCCTTGCCTTCATGGCCGTCGCCGGCGCCGTGGCCGCACTGGTCCTGACCATCAGCCTGATTCAGCAGCGCACGACCCAGGCGGGGGTGACGGAGCTGTCCGCCCAGCGCATCGGCCGCACCACGCAGGAAATCTTCGAGATGGAGCTGACGCGGCTGGAGACGCTGGGCCGCAGCATCACGGCCGATCCGCGGCTGGTGGAGGCGGTGGCGCGGTCCGACCAGGCCGGCATGGCCACGGTCCTCGCCCCGATCCATGCGGCGCTGACTGCGGAACGGCTGCTGACCAATATCGCCGTCATGACCCCGCCGGCCCTGCTGCACTACCGGTCTCTGTCCCATACGCCGCAGCCTGAGAATATTGCGGCGCGGCGCCCGGATATCGTGAAGGTGACGCAGGAAGGCCGCGCGGCGGCGGGCCTTGCCACCGGGGCCACGGGCCTGACGGCCGCCGCCATCGTGCCGGTGCTGCGGGATGGGCAGACTCTGGGCGCCGTGTCCGTGCAGGCCAATATCGGCCCGGACCTGCTGGCCCGGATCGCGGAGACGGTGAACGCACAGATCGTGATCCACGCCATGCAGGGCGACCGCCTGGTGCGCATTTCCGGCACCCGGCCGGAAGGGCTGGGCTCGATGGCGATGCTGCGGGCCGGGCTGACGCGCGCGACGCCGCCCGAGATGCTGCGCGACGGCCCGCGCAGCACGATGGTGATGGCCGTGCCGCTGGTCGATTTCGCCGGCCAGCCGGTGGCGACGGCGGAGCTGCTGCTGGACCAGACGGCGCAGGTGGCCCGTGCCCAGGCGGACCAGTGGATGCTGCTGGGCGCCATCGGCCTGGCGCTGCTGGCCTCCGCGGTCGCCAGCCTGCTGCTGGCCCGCGGCATCGCCCGGCCGATCCGCGACCTGATCGCGCGCACCGAGGCGCTGGCCGGCGGCGAGGCGGAGCAGCCGGTGCCGGGCACCGCGCGCGGCGACGAGATCGGCGTCATGGCCCGGGCGCTGGAAGTGCTGCGCAGCAACAGCCGGCGCCAGCGCCAGCTGGAGGCCGAGCAGGCGGAGGCGCGGGAGGCGGCGCGGGCCGAGCGCCAGCAGATGCGCGACAAGCTGGTGCAGGGCTTCGAGGCCAGCCTCGGCGGCATCGCCGGCGCGCTCGCCATGACGGCCGGCGGCCTGACCGGCGCGGCCGACAGCATGGCGGAGGCGGTGACGGAGACCCGGCGCGAAAGCGGCGTGGCGCAGAACGCGGGCGGCAGCGCCAGCCGCAACGCCGCCTCGGCCGCGGCCGCAACCGAACAGCTCAGCAGCTCGATCGCCGAGATCGCCCGGCAGATGGGCCAGACCACGATGGTGACGCGCCGGGCGCGGGAGGAGGCGACGGGCACGGCCCGCCAGGTGGAGGCGCTGAACGAGGCGGCGTCGCGCATCGGCGACGTGGTGCGGCTGATCACTGATATCGCCGGCCAGACCAACCTGCTTGCGCTGAATGCCACCATCGAGGCGGCGCGCGCCGGGGAGGCCGGCAAGGGCTTCGCCGTGGTGGCGAGCGAGGTGAAGCAGCTGGCCGCGCAGACCGCGACGGCGACCCAGGAGATCAGCCAGAAGATCGAGGAAATGCGCCAGGCGGCGGCGGGCAATGCGGAAGCCGTGGCGCGCATTGGCCAGACCATCGCGCAGCTCGACGAGATCGCGGCCTCCATCGCCGCGGCGGTGGAGCAGCAGGGCTCGGCCACCGCCGAGATCGCCCGCAATGTGGCGCAGGCGGCGGAGAGCACGGAAGCGGTCTCCGGCGCCATCAGCGCGGTGGAGCAGCGCGCGGAGGGGGCGGGGGCTGCCGCCGAGGAGGTGCGCGAGGCCTCGGATCATGTCGCCGCGCAATCGGCCGGGCTGCGGCGGGAGATGGAGAAGTTCGTCGCGCAGCTGCGCGCGGCCTGATCGCGCAGCTGCGCGCGGCCTGATCGCGCAGCTGCGCGCGGCCTAAAGGCGCGGTTGCGGGCGGGCTTTCGCTCGCCCGCTTCCTGCGTCAGCGCCGGTTGAAAAAGCCCACCAACGCCGCGGTGATCGCCGCGCCGATGGCGCCCTTCTTCAGCGTCTGGCTCCGCAGCAGCGGGGCCAGGATCAGCGCCTGCGTCGCCGTGTCGCCCATCTGCCGCAGCGCCGCCTGGCGCAGCGCCAGGGCTTCCTCCGCCACCGGGTCACGCGGCGGCTTGCGGGCCAGCATGCCGAAGATGGCCAGCAGCACCAGGTCGGCGAAGGCCACGACCAGCGCCGCCCAGACCGGACCCATGCCCGGCAGCAGGGCGGCGAAGCCGGCGATGTGCAGCATCACCAGCATGAGGATCCCGAAGATCGCCGCCGCCGCGCCAAAGCCCGCCTGGATGGCGTAGCCCCGGCCGCTGCGGCGCAGATAGAGCCCTTCCGCCTGCCAGGCGGCGCGAGCCAGGCTCAGCAGGCGCATGCTGCCGGCCGCCGCTTACTTGCGGTCCGGATAGACGTAGGTGCGGGTGCCCATCAGGCGGCCGACGATATAGCCGCCGAAAGCCGCGGCCGCGACATAGAGCAGCGGCTGCTGGCGCACCGTCTCGGCCACCGCATTGGCATTGTCCTCGATGCTGTGGCGGGCGCGGCGGGAATAATCCTCCACCGTCTCGGCGGCCTGGCCGAGGGCCGGGGTCACGCGCTCCTCCATCAGCCGCTCGACCTGGCTGCGCAGGCGCGCGAGCTCCGCGCGCGCATCGTCGGCCAGGCGGCCGCCGGCGGCGGAGGCCTCGTCGCGGACGTTTCGGATGTCATTGCCCAGCTGAGACATGATCGCATTCCTTTCGGGATCGTGGTGCCCGGGGAAACGCTTCGCAACCCGGTCCAGTTCCAACCACCGCGGCGTGACTTTGCGGCCATGTGGCAGAGGTATCTCGACCGGGCCACATGGCGCCTTCCGAGCGACCAGCCCAAGGTCTAACCTGCCGCGAAGCGGGCGGAGGAGCAAGCGATGCGCGGGCGCAGGCATTGGCTGCGAGGATTGGCCGCGCTGCCGCTCTCGGCCGCGCTTCCGGCTCGGGCACAGGGTCCGCGCGACCTGACGGTGGTGTCCTGGGGCGGCGCCTACCAGGATGCGCAGCGGGACATCTTCTTCCGCCCCTGGATGACGGCGCGCGAGGCGCGGCTGCTGGAGGAGACCTGGTACGGCGGCATGGACGTGCTGCGGGAGCGCATCCGCGCCGGCACCAACAACTGGGACCTGGTGCAGGTGGAAGGCCACCAGCTGCTGATCGGCTGCCGGGAGGAGCTGTTCGAGCCGATGGACTGGGACGCCATTGGCGGACGCGACGCCTATCAGCCGGCGGCGGTGCAGGATTGCGGCGTCGGCGCCATCATCTATTCCGTGGTGCTGGCCTGGGACCGCGCGACGCTGCGCGGCACGCCGGCAGGCTGGGCGGATTTCTTCGACACGGAACGCTTCCCGGGCCGCCGGGCGCTGCGCCGCCGGCCCCGGACAACGCTCGAGATCGCGCTGCTGGGCGATGGCGTGGCGCCGGCCGAGATCTATGCGCTGCTCGCCACCCGGGCGGGGCAGGATCGCGCCTTCCGGAAGCTGGACAGCATTCGCGCCCAGCTCGCCTGGTGGGACCGTGGCTCCCAGCCGGTGCAGTGGCTGGCGAGCGGGGAGGTGGTGCTGACCTGCGCCCATAACGGCCGCATTGCCGCGGCCAATGCCACGGATGGGCGGGATTTCGGCATCGCCTGGGCGCAGAACCTGGCGGCGATGGATAGCTGGGTGATCCTGCGCGGCAGCCCGAACCGCCAGCGCGCGCTGGATTTCCTGCGCTTCGCCGGCCAGCCCTCGGTCCAGGCCGCGCTGCCGCGGCGCATCCCCTATGGCGTCACCGCGAAGGGCGCGATGGCGGAACTGCCGGTCCCGCTGCTGGCCCAGCTGCCCACCGCCCCCGCCCATGCCGAGAAGGCGCTGCGCCTGGACGAGGCCTTCTGGCTACGCCACCTGGACCCGCTGAACCGCCGCTTCGAGGACTGGTTGCGCGGCTGAAGCCGCGACCTGGCTGCGCGACTGAAGCGGAAGGCCAGCCAGGTCAGCGCGCATACCAGTTCGGCGCGAAGACCCAGAGCCCGTCATGCTGCTCCAGCAGGTCGCGCGTCGGATCGATGCGGGCGGCCACCAGCGCCTGGGTCGGCGCATCGCGCAGCACATACAGCGTGCCCCCCTCCCACCAGCCGCGTGCCAGGTCGCGCCGCGTGCGGGCGCGCAGCGCGGCCACCGCCTCGGGATCCACGCGGGAATGGTAGGCGGCATCGGTGGGCAGGCCGCGGGGCGCGGCGAAGCGGGCGACCGGCTCCCAATGCGCACCGAAATTCTCGGCCGGCACGGCGCGGATGCGGTGGTAGCGGCGGCCGGCCTCGGCCCAGAAGGGATCGGCCAGGCGCTCCGCCGCCACCGGCGGCGCGGCGGCGACCAGGGCGCGGAAGCGGCCCATGCCGGCCTGGATATCCACCACCTGGATCAGCAGCAGCCCGGCCAGCACCCAGCGCAGCGGCACCACCGCCAGGCGCAGCGCCAGGCCGGCGATGGCAGCAAACAGGGACGCATAGGCCAGCGGCCAGAAGAAGCGTTCCGAGGCCCGCAGCATATCCGCCAGCCGCAGCAGCGGCGCCGGCAGGTCGTAGACCAGCACGATATGCCCGCCGATCGCCACGTGGTTGGACATGGCGAAGGCCAGCATTCCGGCCAGCGCCAGCACCAGCACCGCATGCCGCCGCAGCGCCGGGCGCAGCGTGCCGCGCGGCGCCAGCGCCAGGGCCAGGGCCAGCAGCAGGATGGCACCGGCGCCAAGATAGGAGCCCCCGGCCTCCCAGTGCCGGAGCCCAGGCAAGGCGGGCAGCAGCCGGCCCCATTCCACCGCATCGAAGGGTGCGGTCAGGTCGAATTGGGAGGCGCCGTAATGCACCCCCATCGGCAGCACATCCCCCGCCAGGGTGAAATAGCCGGCAAGCCAGAGCGCGCCCGCCATCGCCGGCAGCACCAGCGCCGGCTGGAGGACCAGCGGGGAAAGCCGCGGCCGGGGCGCGGCACCGCGCAGCGCGCGGCCCAGCAGATCCGCCACCCAGAGCCCGCCGCACATCGCCATGACATAGGGGTTGAGCATGGCGACCAGGCCAAGGCAGCCGGCCCAGTGCCGCGCCTGGCGCCCCAAATGGAGCCCCGGATCCGGCCGCAGGCAGAGCCACAGCGCCCAGAGCAGCGCCCATTGCGAGCAGAGCGCGAAATGCCCGCCCATCCGGTTCAGCAGCAGCGGCTGCCAGGCGAAGATCAGCGCGCCGAGCGCCCGCGCCACCGGGTCCGGCACTGCCAACCCCAGCAGCCGCCAGGCGAAGAAGGCCTGCAGCCCGGCCGAGAGCACCATCCAGGGGCCCCAGTATTGCGGGATCTCCAGCAGCGGCCGCAGCGCCTTGGCCAGGAAGGCCATCAGCGGCACCGCATCGACGTAGAAGATCGCGCTGGACAGTTCCAAGCCGTAGTCCGGGTTCAGGCCGGGCGGCCAGGACCAGGGCGAGGGGGCGAAGTACATCCAGGCGGAGAGATAGGCGACCGGATCCGGCCCCAGCGTGCCATGCAGCAGCCAGCCCAGGTCGTGGATGTCCAGGATGCGCGGGCCCAGCGTGGCGATGGCGGCCAGCGCGCCGCCGAAGATCGCCGCCAGCGCCATGGCGCGGCCCAGCGCGGCGCTGCCCGGCCGTGCCGCCACGGCGGGCGGGCCCGCGGTCTCGGCGCGGGCCCCCACTGGCTGGGCGGCGGGGGGTGCGAGGTCGCCCGGCGCTATGCCGTGCATCGGCTGCGGGCCATGGCGTTTCCCTGTCCTCGCGAGCCCCCCGCGATGGCGGCGAGACGACCCGCTCTGCTTGGGCGCGCCCGGGCTGCACCTAGCCGTCCGGCTCACCTTCACGTGAAGCCTAGGGTTGCGCGGCGCCCCCGGCAAGCCGGCCGGGCCTTGGCGGCCGCCGGCCCCTTGGCGGGCGGCGGACAGCAACCCAGCTGGCGGAAGGGCCGGGACTGCGCGGCGGCCCGACCGCCATCCCGAACCCCCATCCCGCATCCAAGGAAGCCAGCCATGACCCATCTGCGTCGCCGGAGCCTGCTCCAGGGCCTCGCCCCGCTTTCCGCCGCCCTGGTCCTGCCTGCCTGGGCGCTGCCGCGGGCCGCCCTGGCCCAGGCGCCGGCGCCGACGGGCCCCTTCACCCAGGCGGCCCTGCCCTATGCTTTCGGCGCCAATGAGGCGGCGATCGATGCGCGGACCATGGAGCTGCACTACCGCTTCCACCATGGTGGCCAGGTGGCCGGGCTGAACAATGCGCTGCGCGAGCATGGCCAGCTGGCGACCCGGCCGCTGGACGAGCTGCTGATGAAGCTGAACGAGGTGCCGGAGGCGGTGCGAACCGCCGTGCGCAACAATGGCGGTGGCCATGCCAACCACACCATGTTCTGGGAGATCATGGGCGGGGCGGGCGGGGAGCCGCAGGGCGAGCTGGCCGAGGCCATCACCCGCGACTTCACCGACTTCGCCACCTTCCGCAGCCGCTTCAATGCCGCGGCGAACGGCGTCTTCGGCAGCGGCTGGGCTTTTGTCACGGTGAACCGCGAGGGGCGGCTGGCCCTGGTCACCAAGGGCGGCCAGGACACGCCGCTGATGGACGGCCAGCGCGTGCTGATGGGCAATGACGTCTGGGAGCACGCCTATTACCTGCGCTACCAGAACCGCCGCGCCGAATACACCGGCAACTGGTGGAACGTGCTCGACTGGCAGAAGATTGCGGCACGGTATGCGGCGGCCAAGGCGGGCACGCTGACGGTGTGATGCGAAGGGGCGGGGCCGCGTGCCCCGCCCAGCCTGCTACTTTTTCGTCTGGAAAGCGCTGAAGAAGCCGGTCGGCTTGATGATGCGGTTTTCCATCTTCACCAGCAGGCCGCGCGCGCCGGCCTCGGCCAGGTATTCGCCCCAGGCCGGGTCGGCCGCCATGGCGGTGCGGCGACGCTCCCGGTCGCCCTGGTCGGCATAGCCCCACATATGCACCACGGTGTTCAGCGCGCCTTCCACCGTGGTGTACCAGCCCAGGCAATTCTCCAGGTATTTCAGCTGCAGCGGCCAGGCCTTGGCCTCATAGAGCGCGACGAATTCCGGAAGCTTGTTCGGCAGCGTGGTGTAGATGCGCAGGTCGACGATCATCCCGGTCCCTCCCGTTCCGGCGCCAGCATGGCGCGCGGCCGTGGCGCCGCCCAGCCCGGCGCGGCTGCAATTCCCTGCAACCGCTTCATCATGCCGCTGTCATGGGGACGTCATGGGGTGCTTGTATAGCCCGCTTTGAGAAGGGGCACCCCATGCTGGAATTGCGGGGCCTGACGCGGCGCTTCGGCGCCGTAACGGCCGTGAACGAGGTGACGCTGGCGATCCCGGACGGCCAGATGGTCGGCGTGATCGGCCGCTCCGGCGCCGGCAAGTCCACCCTGCTGCGCATGATCAACCGCCTGACCGAACCCTCGGCCGGGCAGGTGATTTATGGCGGGCGGGAGATCACCGCGCTGCGCGGGGCGGAACTGCGCCGCTGGCGCACCGACTGCGCCATGATCTTCCAGCAGTTCAACCTGGTGCAGCGGCTGGACGTGCTGACCAATGTCCTGGTCGGAAGGCTGAACCACCGCCCCGGCGTGATGGGCACCGTCACCAGCCTGCTGAAGATGTTCACCGCCCGCGAACGCGCCATGGCGCTGGCGGCGCTGGATCGCTTCGACCTGGCGGAGGTCGCGCTGCAGCGCGCGGATACCCTCTCCGGCGGCCAGCAGCAGCGCGTCGCCATCTGCCGCGCCCTGCTGCAGGAACCCCGCCTGATGCTGGCGGATGAGCCGATCGCCAGCCTGGATCCCCGCAACGCCAAGACCGTGATGGACGCGCTGCGCCAGGTGAACCGGGAGGACGGCATCACGGTGCTGACCAACCTGCATCACCTGAACACCGCCCGGCAGTATTGCGACCGCATCGTCGCCATGCAGGCCGGCCGGGTGATGTTCGACGGCACGCCCGCCGAGCTGACCTCCGCCCGGGTGCAGGAGATCTACGGCGTCACCGAGGACGAATTCGAGGTCCAGGCGCAGGAGGCGGTGAACTCCGCCGCACGCCCGGCCCCGACCACCACGCCCGGCCTCGCCCTCGCCTGAACGCGGCGGCGTGGTCGGCGGAATCGCAAAACTCCCCCTGGAGAGAACCCGCATGATCACCCGTCGTCTTCTGGTGGCCGGCGCCGCGCTGGCGCCCTTCGCCGCCACTGCCCAGACCGCCGCCCCCGCCGCCGCCCCGGCCATGCCCGCCCCCGGCCGCCGCGCCTGGGCGCAGCAGGTGCCGCAGCTTCGCCTCGGCCTGCTGGGTGGCGAGAACGAGCAGGACCGGCTCGGCCGCTACGAGGCCTATCGCGCCTTGATGGAAACCACCTTCGGCATCCCCGTGCGGCTGTTCCCGGCCGCCGACTATGCCGGCGTCATGCAGGCCTTCAGCGCCAGGCAGATCGAGGGCGCGGCCATGGGCGCCTCCGCCTATGCCGGCGCCTGGCTCGACACCAATGGCGGCGTCGAGCCGCTCTTCGTGGCGCGGGAGGCCGATGGCGGCATCTCCTACGTCTCTGTCATGGTGGTGCGCGCCGATAGCGGCATCACCAGCCTGGAGCAGCTGCGCGGCAAGTCGCTCGCCTGGGCCGATGCCAATTCCACCTCCGGCTACCTGGTGCCGCGCTCCGAGCTGCGCGCCGCCGGCATCGGCACGGAAAGCGGCCAGTACTTCTCCCGCACCGGCTTCGGCGGCGGGCATGAACAGGCGGTGGTGGCGGTGCTGCAGCGCCAGTATGATGCCGCCGTCACCTGGGCCTCGGGCCAGGGCGAAGTCTCCCAGGGTTTCACCCGCGGCAATCTGCGTGCCATGGTGGAGAAGGGCATGCTGAACATGGCCGATCTGCGCATCATCTGGACCTCGGCGCCGATCCTGAACGGGCCGATGACGGTGCGCTCCGATCTGCCGGCCGCCTTCAAGAAGGATCTCACCGATTTTCACCTGGCGCTCGCCACCGCCCATCCGCAGATCTACGCGCAGGTCGAGCGTGGCGGTGGGCAGGGCTATGCGCCGGTGACGCATGAGATGTTCGAGCCGATCGTGCGCCTGCGCCGCGAGGAAGCGGCCGAACGCCGCCGCCGCTCCTAAGCCCTAGCCCATGGATGCCGCGCTGCCGCTGACCGCCTCCGCCCAGGCCGCCATTTCGCGGGGGGAGGCCGCCTTCCAGGCAGCGCGGCGGCAGCGTCGGCAGGCGACGCTGGTCTATGGCGCGCTGCTGCTGGCCTGCCTGCTGGTGGCGGCCTGGATGTCGGAGATGACGCCGCAGGCGCTGGCCGCCGGCCTGCCGCGCATCGGCGAGTATTTCTGGCGCATTCTGCCGACCCTGCGGTGGGAGGTGCTGTTCGCCGATTGGGAGACGGAGGGCAGCCTCGCCGGCTGGTTCTACCGCCTCGACAAATGGGCCTGGCTGATCTTCGAGACCAGCCAGATGGCGCTGCTCGGCACCTTCCTCGGCACGCTGATCGCCTTCGCGCTGAGCTTCGCCGCCGCGCGCAACCTGGCGCCCACAAGCTGGTCCTTCCATCTGACGCGGCGGCTGCTGGAGTTCCTGCGCACCGTGCCGGAGATCGTCTTCGCGCTGATCTTCGTCTGGGCCTTCGGCATCGGGCCGCTGGCCGGCATCCTGGCCATCATCCTGCACACCGCCGGCGCCAACGGGAAACTCTTCGCCGAGGTGGTGGAGAATGCCGAGACCTCCGCCATGGAGGGCGTGCGTGCCGCCGGCGGCAACTGGTTCCACCGCGTGCGCTTCGGCGTGCTGCCGCAGGTGGCGCCCAATTTCCTGAGCTATGCGCTGCTGCGCTTCGAGATCAATGTGCGCGGCGCCAGCGTGCTCGGCTTCGTCGGCGCCGGCGGCATCGGCGAGGAGCTCTATCACGTGATCTCCTTCAACTATTACGAGGAGATCAGCGCCATCATCGTGCTGATCATCCTCAGCGTGGCGGCGATCGACATGGTGTCCGAGCGGCTGCGCCGGCAGTTGTCGGCCGGCGCGGTCAGGGGCTGACGGGCATGGCGATGGCGCAACCCACCCCGGGGCAGATCAAGCAGTGGCAGGCGCGCATGCCGGCCGCATTCGGCGTCAGCCCGGCGACGCGGGCGCTGCGCTGGGGAATCGGCGCGGCGGCGCTCGGCTGGTTCGTCTTCCTGCTCTGGTGGTTCCAGTTCACCCCGCAGCGGCTGTGGAACGGGCTTTCAGGCCTCGGCACCATCATCGTGCTGATGATCCCGCCTTCGCCCGGCGCGCTGTGGCTCGATATCCTGAAGGGCATCGCCGAGAGCGTGGCCATGGCCTTCCTCGGCACCTTCATCGCCGCCCTGATCGCCGTGCCGCTGGGGTTCCTGGGCGCCGGCAATGTCGTGGTGAATACGCTGGCGCATTTCTCCATCCGCCGGGTCTTCGACGGGTTCCGGGGCGTGGACCAGCTGATCTGGGCGCTGGCCTATGTGCGCGCGGTGGGCCTCGGGCCGCTGGCCGGTGTGCTGGCGATCGCCACCGCCGATATCGCCGTGCTGGCAAAGCTCTATGCCGAGGCGATCGAGAATGCGGAGCGCCGGCAGGCGGAAGGCATCGATGCCGTCGGCGGCAGCAAGCTGCTGCGCACGCGCTTCGGCCTGCTGCCGCAGGTGCTGCCGATCATGATCGCCCAGGCGCTGTACTTCCTGGAAAGCAACACGCGTTCCGCCAGCGTGCTCGGCATCGTCGGCGCCGGCGGCATCGGCTTGGCGATCGCGGAGCGCATCAGGATCCGCGCCTGGGACGAGGTGGCCTTCATCATCATCCTGATGCTGATCACCGTCGCCCTCATCGACCAGATCTCGGCCCGCATCCGCCGCAGGCTGATCGGGGGGAGGGAGGCGCAGGCGCTGCGCTGAGAGCCGGACCCAAGAGATCGGCGGGTCGGTCCGGTGCGTCAACCGCCGACCTTCCGGGTGAGGCGCTGAGCCGGTCGTTGCGCCAGGGGAAGAGCTTCCGCGCTAAATTGATAATGAGAGTCATTCTCAATATGGTCCCGGCGAATCCAAGCCGAGGACCCGCATGCCCGACCGCCATCTCCATCCCGCGCTGGCCCTGGCCCTGCTGATCGCCGCCACGCCGGCCATGGCCCAGGCGCCGGAGCCCGAGGCGGCCGCTGCCGGGACCGCCGCGCCCATCGCCACCCTGCCGCGCATCGGCGTCTCCGCCCCCGCCACCGCGCCGCTCGGCGCAACCGCTTCCGCCTCCGCCACCAAGACCGACACGCCGATCCTCGAAAGCCCGCAATCCGTCTCCGTGGTCAGTCGCGCGCTGATCGAGGCGCTGGGCGCGCAGACCCTGCCGGAGGCGGTGCGCTACAATGCCGGCGTCACCACCGGCGTCTATGGCTTCGATCCGCGCTTCGATCAGATCTTCATCCGCGGCTTCCCGGTGAACCTGCTGGGCGACTACCGCGACGGGCTCCGCCAGTCCTTCAGCCCCGGGCTGATTGGCTTCCGCACGGAACCCTACGGCCTCGACCGCATCGTCATCCTGCGCGGCCCGTCTTCCGTGCTCTATGGCCAGGCGCCGGCGGGTGGGCTGATCGACCGCATCAGCCGCATGCCCTCCGCCACCCCATCCAGCGAGGTGGCGGTCTCGGTCGGCAGTCATTCCCGCTACCAGACGGAATTCGACAGCACCGGCCCCATCGCCGGCGATCCGCGTTTCCAGTACCGCATCACCGGCGTGGTGCGGGACAGCGACTCCGAAATTCCCCGCGCCCGCGACGACCGCTTCTACCTGGCGCCGTCGCTGACCTTCCGCCCGACCGAGAATACCAGCGTGACGCTGCTGACCTCGATCCTGGATGACCGCGGCGTGGCGAGCGCGGGCTACTACACGCGGCCGGACGGCACGCCGACCAATATCCGCACCGACGACCCGAACTTCGCCCGCTTCGACCAGCGCCAGTACCAGATCGGCTATCGGCTGGAGCATCGGGTGAACGACACGTTCTCGCTGCGGCAGAACATGCGCTACAGCCAGGCGACGCTGACTTCGGCCTATCTCGGCGGAGGGGTCACCAGCGCGGATGGCACCAGCGTCTCCCGCTCCGCCAATTTCCTCGAGGAAAGCCTGGAGAATGTCGGGATCGACAACCAGGCGGAGTGGCGCTTCGCCACCGGGCCGCTGCAGCACACGCTGCTGGCCGGCGTCGACTACCAGTACACGACCTCGGACTTCAACTACGGCTTCGGCCCGGCGCCGGCGCTGAGCCTGGTGAACCCGGTCTATGACATCAATGTCGCGCGCCCGGCCTTCACCACGCGCAGCAGCCAGACGCAGCACCAGATCGGCGTCTATGCGCAGGACCAGATCCGCCTCGGCGATCGCTGGGTGCTGACCATGGGCGCGCGGCAGGACTGGACGGAGACGGATTCGGAAAACCGCGTGACCGGGGTGACCACGACGCAGACGCCGAATGCCTTCACCGGTCGCATGGGGCTGGTGCATCTCTTCCCGAACGGTATCGCCCCTTACGTG
Source organism: Falsiroseomonas tokyonensis (assembly GCF_019024325.1). Lineage (GTDB taxonomy): Bacteria > Pseudomonadota > Alphaproteobacteria > Acetobacterales > Acetobacteraceae > Falsiroseomonas > Falsiroseomonas tokyonensis. The sequence goes on along the minus strand of NZ_JAFNJS010000007.1, from coordinate 76,059 downwards.
AACTATGCCGAGAGCTTCCAGCCGACGCTGGGCACGGACCGGCTGGGCCAGGCCTTCGTGCCGGTGGAGGCGGCGCAGATCGAGGCCGGGCTGCGCTACCAGCCGCCGGGCACGGAGCATCTGTTCACCGCCTCGGCCTTCGAGATCACGGTGCAGAACGGCACGACCACCGATCCGGTCGATCGCAACTTCTCCGTCCAGACCGGCGAGCAGCGCTCCCGCGGGCTGGAGCTGGAGGCGCAGTTCGCGGTGAACAGCCAGCTCCGCATCCTGGCCTCCGCCACCTGGCAGGATGTCGAGATCACCAAGAGCAATGGCGCCGACCTCGGCAAGCGGCCGATCGGCGTGCCGGAGGTGCTGGGCACGATCTGGGCGGACTACCGCATGCCGGAAGGCCCGCTCTCCGGCCTCAGCCTCGGCGCCGGCCTGCGCTACAACGGGCCGAGCTACCAGAACGCCGCCAATACCTCGGAGAACAGCGACTACGTCATGCTGGACGGCGCGGTGCGCTACGATGTGGGCCGATGGCGCCTGTCGCTGAACGGCACGAACCTGACCGACCGGCAGGCCTATAACTGTCAGTCCGGCTATTGCTACCACGTCGCCGGCCGCACCGTGCTGGCGCGGCTGGGCTATCGGTTTTGAGCGGGCTCGGGCGGCGCGTCGCGCTGGGCGCGCTGGGCGCGGGACTGGCCGCCGGCGGCGCGCGGGCACAGGAAGCGGGGCTGCAGCCGGCGCGCCTGGCCGGCACCGTGCAGTTCGACATGGCGCCGGACGCCGGCGGCCCGCCCTGGCGGATCTTCCTGTACCGCCCCGAGGGCCCGGCGCCGGAGGCCGGCTGGCCGGTGATGGTTCTGCTCGACGCCAATGCGGTGATGGGCATCGCGGTGGATGCGCTGCGGGTGCAGGCGGCCTATCCCACCGGCACCGGCATCGCCCAGGCCGTGCTGGTCGGCATCGGCTATCCGACGGAGGCGCCCTATGACAGCGTCCGACGGTCCTGGGACTATTCCCCGCCGCCCGGCCGCAGCTTCCCGCCCCATCGTCCCGGCGGGCCGGAGGTGCGCACCGGCGGGGCGGAGCCTTTCCTCGAATTCATCGAGACGGAGCTGAAGCCGCGCATCGCCAGCCTGGCCCCGATCGACCCGGCGCGGCAGGCCTTCTTCGGCCATTCCTTCGGCGGGCTCTGCGTGCTGCATGCCCTGTTCACCCGGCCGCAGGCCTTCGCCGACTGGATCGCGATCAGCCCCAGCATCTACTGGGAGGATGCGGCGCTGCTGGCCACCGAGCGCCGCTTCGCCGCCCTGCCAGCCGCCGCCCGCGGCACGCCGCGGCTGGCCATGGCGGTGGGCGAATACGAGACGCGCCTGGCGCCCTTCCAGATCGGCCGGCCCGACGCCGCAAGGCGCCAGGCGGCGCTGGAGACCGGCCGCCACCTGGCCCATGCGCAGGAGATGGCAGCGCGCCTGCGGCCGCTGGGCCTGGCGGTGGAGGTCACCGAACTGCCCGGCGAGACGCACATGTCCGTGCTGCCCGTCGCCATCAACCTGGCGCTGCGCTTCGCGCTGGGGCCGCGCTGAGCGGCCCGCGGGGCGCAGGCTTCAATCCTCGGCGCGTTCCGCCTGCGATTGCGCCGCAAGTGCGCGCGCCATCTGGCTGAGCGCTTCCTGATGCTTCTCGTTGTCGATCAGCGCGAAGTTGCGGGCCAGTTCCAGGCACATGCGCTGCCGCGGAGAGGCTTCGGGCCCGGCGGCATCACTGGTCAGCCCCTCGAAGAACCAGGAGACCGGCACGCCGAGCACCTGGCCGATCTCGAACAGCCGCCCGGCCGAGATGCGGTTCAGGCCGCGCTCGTACTTATGGGCCTGCTGGTAGGTCACGCCGATCAGCTTGGCCAGCTGCTGCTGCGACAGCCCCATCATCACCCGGCGTTCACGGATCCGGGCGCCGACATGGCGGTCCGCCGCGCTCGCGCGCTGTCCTGGCCGGTCGCCGGGCGGCAATGCGGCGACGTCCTCGTCCTCGGTCATCTCGATCGTCGTCATGGTCCCAATTCTCCGCGCCGTCCTGCGGCGCAACATCGCGAGGACAATGCCCACGCGTTCGCCTGTGGCGCGCATGACAAAGGCGTGAGTATCACCTGGAAGCTGTAACAGACCCTTCCAGACTGTCACTCAGGCCGCGGCAGAATCGCTTCTGTTGCTTTATCCTACCGTTTTTCGGGGCGTGCGGCGATGGCCTTGTAGTGTTCGATCTGTTGATGCAATGCTTCAATCTCGGCCTGCAGCGCCGCCAGCCGGGCGGCATCCGGAGAAGCCTCGGCCTGTTCGGAGGTGGGGCGGAAGGGCGAGAACAGGCTCATCGCCCGTTCCATCATCGCCATGTTCTGCTTGCCCATCTCCTCCAGGTTGGTGAACGGCATGAAGCCGCCCATCCCGATGGTCTGCTCGACCGTCTTGCGCATCTGGTCGTGCTGGCGGGAGAACGCGCTCATCATGGACTCGAGGTAGCGCGGCACCAGCGACTGCATGCTGTCGCCGTAGAAGCCGATGATCTGCCGCAGGAAGCTGGTGGGCAGCAGGTTGCGCCCCTTGGCCTCCTCCTCGACGATGATCTGGGTCAGCACGCCGCGGGTGATGTCTTCCCCCGACTTCGCGTCATAGACCACGAAGTGGCGACCGTGGCGCACCATCACCGCCAGATCTTCCAGGGTGACGTAGGACGAGGATTCGGTGTTGTAGAGGCGCCGGTTGGCGTATTTCTTCACCACCACCGGCGGCAGCGCCGGTGCTTCCGGGGCCTCCGCCTGGGTGCCCGATGCGGCACCTGCTTGGCCCACACCTGCCTGGGTCGTATCCTGCGCCATGCGTATTGCTTCCCCTGGCGGCCCTGCCGCTGCCACAATCTTATCATGCGCTGCGCTGCAGTGCGAAACATCTGTTTTTGAGAATCGTTCCACCGCGCCGCGCCAGCGGGCCCTGCCTTGGCCCGCCGCGGCCGGCGCGGCCGGTCCCGGGCGGGGGCTTGGGGATGCATGATGCAGGGGGATGGCCCCAAGGGCCCGGATCCCGCGGCCGAGCTGGAAAGCCTGGCGGAGGACTGGATCGCGCTGTGGCAGAGCGAGATCGCCGGCCTCGCCGCGGACCGGGAGGCAGCGGAAGGCTGGGCGGCGATGACCGCCGCATGGGCCGCGCTGGGCGCCGCCTGGCTGCGCGCCGCCGCCGCACCCCCCTTCGGCCGCAGCGCGCCACCGGGTGCCTGGCCCGGCTACACCCCGCCGCATGACAGCACCGCTGCGCCGCCGCGGCCCGCGCCCGCTGCCGCTGCACCTGATCCTGGGGGCGAGCCGCGGGATGGCGGCGATCGTGAGCAGCCTGGGGGTGGGGGCGGGGATGCCGCCCTCGTCGCCCGGCTCGCCGAGCTGGAACGGCGCCTCGCTGCCCTGGAACCCGGCGATGCGCCTGTCGCCCCAAGGCCAGGTGGAAATGCGAAGGATCGGCGCCGCTCTGGCCGCCGCAAACCAGCCGGTTGAGGCTTTCCAGGCCGCGGTGATCCGCCGGCTGCTGCGCGCGGACCGCGCCCTGCTGGCCGGCATCGCGGCCTATCGGCGGCATCCCTATCACCGAACCCTGCCCGACCCGCCCGTGCTCTGGGCGGAGGGCGGCACGCGGCTGCTGGATTATGCTCCCGGCGGGGTCGGCCCGCCGGTGCTGCTGGTGCCCTCCCTGATCAACCGGGCGGAGGTGCTGGACCTGATGCCCGGCCGGTCCCTTTTGCGCTTCCTGGCCGGGCAGGGGCTGCGGCCGCTGCTGCTGGATTGGGGCTGGCCCGGGGAGGCCGAGCGCCACTTCAGCCTGACGGACTATATCGCCGGCCGGCTGGAACGCGCGCTGATGGCGCTGCCCGGCCCCGCCGTGCTGGTGGGCTATTGCATGGGCGGCCTGCTGACGCTCGCCGCGGCGCTGCGCCGGCCGGACCGCGTTTCGGCGCTGGGCCTGCTGGCGACGCCCTGGGACTTCCACGCGGATCCGGCGGAGACCGCCCGCGCCCGCGCCGCCGCCGCCCTGCTGCCGGGGCTGGAGCCGGTGATGGCGGCCACCGGCACCCTGCCGGTCGATGCCATCCAGACTCTGTTCGCCGGCCTCGACCCCTTCGGCATCCCGCAGAAATTCCGCGCCTTCGCCCGGCTGGACCCGGCCTCCGACCGCGCCGCGCAGTTCGTGGCGCTGGAGGACTGGCTGAATGACGGCGTGCCGCTGGCCGCCCCCGTGGCGCGAGAGGCGCTGGGCGGCTGGTACGGCGCCAATACCACCCATCGCCTGGCCTGGCGGGTGGCCGGCGCGGTGGTGGACCCGGCGGCACTCGCCATGCCCAGCTTCGTCGCGGTGCCGGCGCGCGACCGCATCGTGCCGCCGGCCTCGGCCGAGGCGCTGGCGACGCGGCTGCGCGCGCCCCTGCTGCACCGGGCGACCGCCGGCCATATCGGCATGGCCGCAGGCAGCGGGGCGGAGGCGGCGCTGTGGCGGCCGCTGCTGGACTGGCTGCGCGGCCTGTGACGCCGGCCGGGCGGGCGCCGCTTGTCCCGCATGCCGCGCCGCACCACACTCCGCGGTAACCAGTCATCCCGAGCCAAGGAGCCCCAGGGCCCATGTCAGCAAGCGCAACCGACATCGTCATCGCCTCGGCCGCCCGCACCCCGGTCGGCGCCTTCAACGGCGCCTTCGCCAGCCTGCCGGCCCATGTGCTGGGCACCGTCGCCATCCGCGCCGCGCTGGAACGCGCCGGCGTGGCGCCGGAGGAGGTGGATGAGGTCATCCTCGGCCAGATCCTGACGGCGGGCGCCGGCCAGAACCCCGCGCGCCAGGCCGCCATCGCCGCCGGCATCCCGGTGGAGCGCACCGCCTTCGGCATCAACCAGCTCTGCGGCTCCGGCCTGCGCGCCGTGGCGCTCGCCGCGCAGCAGGTGGCCTGTGGCGATGCGAACATCATCGTGGCCGGCGGGCAGGAGAGCATGACCCAGGCGCCGCATTGCGCGAATTTGCGCGCCGGCCAGAAAATGGGCGACCTCGCCATGGTCGACACCATGATCAAGGACGGGCTGTGGGACGCCTTCAACGGCTACCACATGGGCAATACCGCCGAGAACGTCGCCCAGAAGTTCCAGCTGACCCGCCAGGAGCAGGACGAATTCGCAGCATCCAGCCAGCGCAAGGCCGGCGAGGCGATGAAGGCCGGCCGGTTCAAGGACGAAATCACCCCAGTCACCGTGAAGGGCCGCAAGGGCGACGTGGTGGTGACGGAGGACGAGTATCCCCGCCCAGACACGACGGTGGAGACATTGGCAAAACTGCGCCCGGCCTTCAGCAAGGACGGCACGGTCACCGCCGGCAATGCCTCCGGCATCAATGACGGCGCCGCCGCGGTGGTGGTTATGTCCGCCGCCGAGGCCGCGAAGCGCGGCATCACGCCCATGGCGCGCATCGTCTCCTGGGCCACGGCGGGCGTCGATCCCGCCATCATGGGCACCGGCCCGATCCCGGCCAGCCAGAAGGCGCTGGCCAAGGCGGGCTGGGATGTCGGCTCGCTCGACCTGATCGAGGCGAACGAGGCTTTTGCGGCGCAGGCCTGCGCGGTGAACAAGGGCCTCGGCTGGGATCCGGCCAAGGTGAACGTGAATGGCGGCGCCATCGCGCTGGGCCATCCGATCGGCGCCTCGGGCGCGCGGGTGCTGAACACGCTGCTGTTCGAGATGGCGCGGCGGGACGCCAAGCGCGGCCTGGTGACGCTGTGCATCGGCGGCGGCATGGGCGTCGCCATGTGTGTCGAACGCGACTGAGCCAACCGCCGATGCCGCGCGTGACACAGTGTTTCGCGCGGCCCGGCGCCCCGTTGCGGGGGCTTAACGGGCGGACCTAAGCTTCCCCTGGCTGCGGAACCGAAACGGCCGCGGCGGGGGACAACATCATGGCGCTGTTCCGGATCAACCCGCTGACAGGCGGGCCGCTGCTGCAGGATGGCACCGCCGGCGCCGACATCTTCCTCACCCTCGGCACCGGCAACCTGCTGGCCCCGGGCCTGCTGCAGGATGCGGCGGGCGGGGTGGACATGCTCCGCATCCTCGCCGCCGGCCCGCTCGCCGTGGCGGATGAGGCCTTCGCCGGCCTGCGCGGTTTCGAACAGGTGGTGCTGCGCACCAGCGGCAGCGCCAGCCTCACCCTCGGCGACGCCGCCGAGGCCGCGCTTGGCCCCAGCGCCACCATCACCCTGGCCAGGATCGCCAGCGCCAACCTCTCGGTCGATGCCGCCGGCATCGCCACCAACCTGCGCTTGGTCGGGCGCGGCGGCGACGACCTGCTGCAGGGCGGGCTCGGTCAGGACACCCTCGTCGGCGGCGCGGGTGCGGACACGCTGCAGGGCGGCGGCGGCAATGACCGGCTGACCGGCGGCGCCGGCAACGACCTGTTCCGTATCGGGCCGGAGGCCGGTCAGGTGGTGCTGGTCGATTTCACCGCCGTGGAGGACCTGATCGACTTCTCCGCCATCGACGGCCTGACACTGGACGCGGTGTTGGATGCCGCGACGCAGATCGGCAGCGTGGTGCGGATCGACCTCGAGGGCGGGGTGCGGCTGACGCTGCGCAATACCGTGCTCAGCGACCTGAATGCCGGCAACCTGCTCTTCGGCCGCTCGGAACCCTTGGTGGTCGATCAGACGCGGGAGGAGTTCGGCCTGAATGGCGCGGCCGGCCAGGATGGCGGGGCGGCGGAGGCCACGCTCTACGGCAGCGCCGATGTGCTGACCGGCAGCCTGCAGGCGGATGACGTGCAGCGCCAGGGACTGGCCCAGGGCGGCGATGGCGGTGCCGGCGCGGCCGGGGCGGATGGCGAGGCGGGCGCCGAGCTCTACCTCTTCACCTCCCCCCTGCATACGCGGATCACCCCGCGCGGCGAGAATGGCGCGGATGGCCAGGCGGGCGGCGACGGCGGCGCGGCCGCGGCGATCGCCGACGGGGCGGGCACGCGGCTGAAGGGCGCGCTGGCCGGGCGCGACGAGTCCGCGCTGCGCATGCTGGCCACGGGCGGCACCGGCGGCGATGGCGGCGATGGCGGCTTCGGCGGTGCCTCCGCCGCGGAACGCAACGTCACGGCGCTGGACGAGGACGGGCTTGTCGTCAGCGGCCTCTATGATACCGCCAACCAGGGCGGCAGCGGCGGCGCCGGGGGGGATGGCGGTGCCGGCGGCGATGCGCTGGCCGAAATCCTGGGCTTCCTCGGCAATGACGGACCGGGTGCCAATCATGTCCTGTCTGCCACGGCCCGGGCGGGGCTCGGCGGCGAAGGCGGGCGGGGCGGCAATGGCGGCGATGGCGATTTCGACGCCGACCTTACGGACGGGGTGGATGGCAGCGAGGGCGGGGTCGGCGGCGCGGGCGGCCGGGGCGGCGATGCCCTGGCCCGGATCAGCGGGCTGGAGGCCCAGCTGGCCACCGGCACCGACTGGCTGCTGGAGGCCGCGGCCTATGGCGGCCGCGGCGGCGACGGCGGCCGGGCCGGCGATGCCGGCTTCGGCAGCACCGGCGCCGAGGAGCACCTGGGCGGGGAAAGCACCGGCTGGCGCGACGAAGGCCGCGATATCGGCGGCGCGGGTGGCGCCGGCGGGCAGGGCGGCAATGCGCTGGCGGAGCTGGTCGGCAACCGGATCGGCACCGGCGGCGAGGCCGCGAATACCGTGCGGCTGGAGGCGCTGGCCCATGCCGGCTGGGGCGGCTTCGGCGGCCTCGGCGGCTTCGGCGGGTTGGAGGCCGATGTCGGCACCTTCGAGGAGGGCGGCATCCAGGTCACCCATCGGCTCGGCATCGCCGGCGCGAATGGCGAGGAAGGCGGGCAGGGCAGTGCCCGCATCGTGCTGCAGGACAATCAGGTCGCGCTGGGCGGCGGCGACGACCTGCTGCAGATCGCGCTGTTCCTGGAGGGTGGCGCGATCTCGCTGGATTTCGCCGGCAACCGCTTCGATGGTGAGGGCGGGCGCGACACGCTGGACCTGATCGATGTGCAGGATTTCGCCGCCGTCATCGACCTGCAGGCCGGCACCCTGGCGCTGGACGGCCAGGCCGGGGCCAGCCTGCTGCGCTTCGAGAGCTTCGTCAGCACCAACCGGGACGACCGCTTCATCGATGGGGCGGGCGAGCAGATCTATGCCGGGGCGGGTGGCGCGGATGTCTTCGTCTTCGCCCCCGGCCACGGCCAGGACAGCATCCAGGACTTCCGGCAGGGCGAGGACCTGATCGACCTGACGGCCTTCGGCCATGCCGGTTTCGAGGATCTCGACATCAGCAGCAGCCCGCCCGGCTATGAATACCCCTATGTCGTGGTCACCACCTCGGGCGGCAGCGGCCTCAGCCTGAGCTTCGACGCGCCGACCGTGCTGACCGCGGACGACTTCCTGCTGTAGCCCGGCTCAGAAATCGTCGAGCAGCGCGTCGATCGCGGCCTGGTCGATATCGCCGCCGGCCGGCGTTTCCACGGTGCGGATGGCGGTCTTCACCTCCACCTGCTTGCGCGGCACTTCCGGCAGCCCGCCTTCCGGGATCATCGTCTCCAGCATGTTCTCCACCTGCTGGAGGTGCTGGATGGCGCGGCGGATGCGCTGGCCGGTGACGTCCTGGAAGCTGCAGGCCTCGAAGATCGAATTCACCTTCGCGGCGATGGCCGCCACCTCGTCCTGGTCCTTGCCGCCGCCATCGACCCAGCTCTGGATCGCCTCCGCGGCTTCCATGATGGTATTGGCGGCCGCTTCCGTCGCCTGCACCACCGCCTCCAGCTCCAGCCCGCTGTTGCGTGTGGCGGCCGCCGGCATGGCGACCAGCTGGCCGATCTGGTCGTGGATGCGCGCCAGCTCGGCCTTCATATGCTCCTCACCCATATCGGCGATCTCGACGCTGGCATGCAGTTCCGCGCTGAGCTCGGCGATGCGGCGGTCGACGAAGCCGCGCAGCTCGGCCATCACCGGGTGCAGTTCGGCCCGCACGGCCTCGCGCAGGGAATCGGTCATCGGGTCCGTCGTCACTGACATGTCCATCATCCCGGTGGCGTCCGCGCGCGGCGGACCTCTTGGCAGAGGGGGAAGATGACAGCGCAGGGTGAACAAGCCGTTGCTGGAGCCGGGGCGGCAGGTCCTGCCGGCGCGGTTCAGGCTGGCAGCACCACCCGCCGCCGCAGCCGGCCGCCGCCCGCCGGCACGGCGGAAAGCAGGTCCTTCTCCGCCTCCAGGATCGCAACGCCGGCGAGCCGCGGGCAGAGGCTGCGGCCGAAGCGCTCGCAGGGGCCGGCGACGGGCGAGAGCAGGCGCAGCCCGACCGGCGGCAGGAACAGCGCCGCATCCCGCCGCGATGCGCGGAACAGGTGCCGCGCCAGCAGGCGGGACAGCTGGCCGCTGGAATAGGGCTGGCCATGGCCGAAGGGCGTGCGTTCCAGCTGCGCCCAGAGTCCCACCCGGTTCGGCACCACCACGATCAGCCGCCCATCGTCGCGCAGCACGCGCCAGACCTCGCGCAGCATGCGCCGTGCATTCTCCGCCGCTTCCAGCCCATGCACCAGCAGGACGCGGTCGAAGCTGGAATCCGCGAAGGGCAGCGCCTCCTCCTCCGCCACCAGGCTGCTGCTGCGCGCCCCCTCGGGCCAGGCTTCGGGCGTGCCCTGGTTGATCCCTTGGGCCGGGGTCAGGGCGATGCAGCGCGCGGCCTCCCGCTGCCACAGGCCGAGATAGGGCGCGGCATGGCCGATGCCGAGCACCGCCTGGTCGGGCAGCGCCGGCCAGAGCGCCGCCAGCCGGTCCCGCACCAGGCGGGCCGCCACCGCGCCGGCGGGGGATCGGTAGAACCCCAGCAAACCATGGACCTCGGTCGTCATGCCGGGGATATAGGGGAGAAGGCCCCGGTTTGGACCGGGCCCAGCTGGGAAGTCAGTTCGGGAAGGTGCGCGCGATGTCGGTGAAGGTTCAGGCGGTCCCCTGCCTCGAGGACAACTACCTGTGGCTGCTGCGGGACGGGCCGACGGGCGCCGTCGGCATCTGCGACCCGGGCGAGGCCGGCCCCGCCATCGCGGCGGTGGAGGAAGCCGGCGGCCGGCTGGATGCCATCCTGCTGACGCATCACCATGGCGACCACATCAACGGGGTGGCGGAGCTGAAGGCCCGCTTCCCCGAAGCCCGCATCATCGGCGGCAAGCCCGACGCGCACCGGCTGCCCCAGCTCGATCAGGCGGTGGATGAGGGCGACACGGTGAAGTTCGGCGCGGCCGAGGCCAAGGTCATGCACCTGCCGGGCCACACCACGGGCCATATCGCCTTCCACTTCGCCGCCGACCATTTTCTGCTCTGCGGCGACGTGGTCTTCGCGCTGGGCTGCGGCAGGCCGCTGGAAGAGGGCGGCATGGCGGCGCTGTACAATTCCTTCCAGCGCCTGGCCAAGCTGCCGCCGGAGACGCGCTTCTGCTGCGGCCATGAATACACCGAGGCGAATGCGCGCTTCGCCCTGACCATCGAGCCCGGCAACAAGGCGCTGCGGGCCGAGGCCGAGGCCGCCGGCGCGCTGCGCGCCGCGGGCCGGCCCACCGTGCCCACCACCCTGGCGCAGGAACTGGTGGCCAACCCCTATTTCCGCGCCCGCGACCTGGCGGAATTCACCGCGCGGCGGGAGGCGAAGAACCATTTTCGCGGTTGAGCCTTCGCGAAGCCATCATTCCGCTGGCCCCCGATCCTTGGCATGCTGCGCCGCAGCGCCGGGATCGGGCCGGCCAGCGCGACAGGAACGCCCATGAAACTGCACCACGCCCATGCCAGCCCCTTCGCCCGCAAGGTCATGGCCAGCGCCATCCTGCGCGGCATCGAGGGGCGCATCGAGATCGTCGTGACCGATCCGCATGCCTCGCCCCAGGCGCTGCTGCAGGACAACCCGCTCTCCAAGGTGCCCACCCTGGTCACCGATGACGGCCGCGCTGTCTTCGACAGCCGGGTGATCTGCGAATACCTGGATACGGTGGGGGAGGCCCCGCCGCTGTTCCCGCCCACCGGCAGCATGGCGCGCCTGGCGGCCCAGCTGCGGCATGCCCTGGCGGATGGCATCATGGATGCGGCGGTGGCGCGGCGCATGCGCTTCGGCAAGCCGATGGACGAGACCCGCCTGGCCTATCTCGCGCGGCAGAAGGCGGCGGTGCAGCGCGGCCTGGCGGCGCTGGAGCAGGACCCGCCCGAGGACCTGACCGATATCGGGGAGGTCGCGGTGGCCTGCGCCCTGGGCTACCTCGACTTCCGCTTCGCCGACGAGCCCTGGCGTGCGGGCCATCCGCGCCTGGCCGACTGGTTCGAGCGCGTCTCCCGCCTGCCGGCCCTGCAGCGCACGGCGCCGCCCGGCTGATGGACCTGACCGACCCCGCTTTGACGGCGGCCGATGTGGTGGCGGGCCTCGGCCTCGCCCCGCATCCGGAGGGCGGCCATTACCGCGAGGTCTGGCGCGACCAGCCCGCCGAGGGCGGCCGCGGCGCCGGCACCGCCATCCATTTCCTGCTGGAGGCCGGGCAGCGCAGCCATTGGCACCGGGTGGACGCCGCCGAATGCTGGTTCTGGCAGGGCGGCGGGCCGCTGGTGCTGGCGCTGTCGCAGGACGGGTCGCGGGTGGACCAGCAGGTGCTGCTCGGCCCGCGGGCCGCGCTGATGGGGGTGGTGCCGAAGGGCTGGTGGCAGGCGGCCTGGCCGGTGGCGGATCGCTGGTCGCTGGTCTCCTGCACCGTCTCGCCCGCTTTCGACTTCGCGGGCTTCGAGCTGGCGCCGCCGGGCTGGGAGCCAGGCAAGTGAGCACCTCCCTCGCCTGGGACGAACGCTACCAGGGCGGCGGCTTCCAGTTCGGGGAGGCGCCGAACCGCTACCTGCAATGCCAGCGCGCCTGGCTGCGGCCGGGTATGCGGGCGCTGGCGCTGGGCGATGGCGAGGGGCGCAACGGCGTCTGGCTCGCCGAGCAGGGGCTTTCGTCCGTCTCCCTGGACTGGTCGCCGGTCGCCGGGGCGAAGGCGGCCGCGCTGGCGGCTGCGCGCGGCGTGGCGCTGCGCACGGTGACGGCGGATGCGGCGGAATGGGACTATCCCGAGGCCGCCTTCGACCTCGTCGCCTGGATTTTCGTGCATCTGCCGCCCGAGGACCGCGCCGCGGCGACGGCGGGCGTGCTGCGCTGCCTGGCGCCGGGCGGGCTTCTGATCCTCGAATGTTTTTCGCCGGCCCAGCAGGGGCGGCGCAGCGGTGGGCCGAAAATGCCGGAACTGCTGTGGACCCGGGCCCTCGTCGAGCAGCATTTTGCCGGGTTGGAGGTGCTGGAACTGCTGGAAGGCACCGTCGCGCTGGATGAGGGGCCGCGGCACCAGGGCCAGGCGGAGGTCGTCCGCGCCCTGATGCGCAAGACCTAGCCTCTTGCGCGAGCGGCCACGAAGCCACCTCCCGCCACCATCAGCGTCGCCACCACCACCCGGGCGCTGAACTCCCCCTGCCCAGCCAGGATCAGCAGCAGGGTGGAGGCCACCGGCACCGCATAGGCCAGCGTCCCCAGCAGCCGCGGATCGCCGCGCTTCATGCCGATATCCCACAGGAAGAAGGCGGCCCCCACCGGGCCCAGGCCGAGCAGCGCCACCGCCAGAAATTGCCCGGCATCCGGCGCCACCGTCGTCTCGAAGGCCAGGTGCGCCACCGCCGCCAGCGCCGCGGTGCCCAGGCAGAAGCCGGCTACCGCCTCGGTCGGCACCGCGGCGAGGCGTGGCGTGCCGGAGGTGACGGAATAGACCGCCCAGAACACGGCGCAGCCCAGCGCGGCGAGAAAGCCCGGGATGGCCTCCGGCGGGAAGGCCGCGCCGCTGCCGACCAGCAGGGCGCAGCCGGCGAAGCCAAGGCCGACCCCCGCCAGCCGCGCCGGCCCCAGCCGCAGCCCGCGCAGCGGCGCGGAGAGCAGCACGATCAGCAGCGGCCAGAGATAGTTGATGAGGTTCGCTTCCACCGCCGGCGCCAGCGCCAGCGCGAGGAAATACAGCGCGTGGTAGCCGAAGAGCCCGCCCACGCCATGAAGCCAGGCAATCCCCGGCTGCCGCAGCAGCCCGAGCCGCCCTTTGGCCGCCACCACCGCCAGCCCCACCAGCCCGCCCACGGCAAAGCCCATGGCGGTGAGCTGCAGCGGCGGCAGCCCGGCGGAAAGTCGCGACAGCAGGGCAAGGAAGGCCCAGAGCGCGAGCGCGCCGCAGCCGGCAAGGGTGGCGGAGGACATGGACCGCTTCTACGGCGGCCGGGTCGCTACTGGAACTGGGGGTCGATCGGCACCCGCAGCGCCTCGGCCAGGCGGTTGGTCTCGGCGGCCATGCCGACCACCGCCAGCAGCTCCCCATACTGGGCCGGCGTCATGCCCTTGGCGCGGGCCGCGGCGGTGTGGCTGGCGGTGCAATAGGCGCAGCCGCTGGTCATGGAGGCGACGAGGTAGAGCATCTCCTTCACGAGCGGGTCCAGCGCGCCGGGCGCCATGACGGCCGAGAGGCTCTCCCAGGTCCGCCGCAGCAGCGCGGGATCGACCGCGAGCGCCTTCCAGAAGTTGTTCACATCCGGAATGCCGCGCGCCGCCTTGATCTCCTCGAAGACGGCCAGCGCCTCGGGCGGGAATTCCTCAGCCATGGGGCAGGGGGGCGTAGGGCAGGGGGCGGAAGGCGGTGGCATGCACCGTGACCTCGCGCCAGACATCGCCGGTGCTGTAGGGGTCCGCGGCGACCCAATCCCGCGCCGCCTGGTGGCTGGTGTGCCGCGTGGCGGCGATGGAGCCGATCATCCGGCCGCCTGGCGCGTCGAAGATGGCGCCGCCGAACAGCAGCGTGCCATCCGCGGCCATCGGCTTCACGCGCGCGAAATGCGCCGGACGTGCGGCCATGCGGCGGTCGAGCGCGCCGGCATCCGTGCCGTCCCAGCCGATCAGCACGGAATGGGTGCGCCCCGTCGGCGCCGGCGCATCGGGCGAGGGCCAGGGCTGGTAGGGCAGCGGCGCGATGCCGAAGGGATGCGCCTGCACCTGCCGCCAGACGCCGGACGTGGCGAAGGGCTCGGCCGCCAGATAGGCGTCGCGCGCCGCTTCATCCCCGGCAACCAGCATCAGCGAGCCGCGGCTGCGCCCGGCCTCGTCATGCAGCGGCAGGCCGAGCAGCAGGCGGCCGGCCGCGGCTTCCGCCGTGATGAAGGCGACATGTGCCTCCCGCGCCGCGGCGCGCCGGGCGGGCGCCTCCGCATCGTCGCCATCGTAGGCCAGGATCGCCCAGGTCAATGTCGCAGACCCTCAATACATGTGCTGGCCGCCATTGATGGACAGCGTCGAGCCGGTGACGAAGTCCGCATCATCGGCGGTGAGGAAGGCGACGCCGCGCGCGATGTCATGCGCCGTGCCCAACCGGCCGCGGGGAATGCGGGCGATGATCTTCTCCAGCACGTCCGGCGGCACGGCGCGCACCATCTCGGTATCCACATAGCCGGGGGCCACCGCATTCACCGTGATCTGGTTGCGCGCGCCTTCCAGGGCGAGCGCCTTGGTGAAGCCGTGGATGCCGGACTTGGCGGCGGCGTAGTTCACCTGGCCGAGCTGGCCCGCCTGACCGTTGATCGAGCCGATATTGACGATGCGGCCGAACTTGCGCGCGCCCATGCCGTCCCAGACCGCCTTGCACATGTTGTAGCAGCTGCCGAGGTTCGTATCGATCACCTCGTCCCACATCTGCCGGGTCAGCTTGCGCATCATGGCGTCACGGGTGATGCCGGCATTGTTCACCAGGATCTCGACCGGGCCGACCTCGGCCTCGATCCTCGCCACGGCCGCCACGCAGGCGTCGAAATCGCCGACGTCGAACTTGTAGCAGGGGATGCCGGTGCGCTCGGTGAAGGCCTGGGCCGCGGCATCATTGCCGGCATAGGAGGCGACGACCTTGCGCCCTGCGGCCTGCAAAGCCTCGCTGATCGCGGCGCCGATGCCCCGCTGCCCGCCCGTCACCAATGCCACCCGCGCCATGCCGGCTCTCCCCTGTCGATGCGTCCGGATTCTGCGCCCGGCGCTTGTGGTGCCGGTTGCGGTGCAGGCCGGCCCTGCCCAGGCCGGCCGGTGCCGCGCAGCCGGCGCAGCAGCATCCTTGCCTGCCCGCGCGGCCCGCGCAATTCCCGATGCGTGGCGCGGTGGAAGGCCCGTAGGCAAGGTTGCGCGCGGTAGCTGGGACGACCCGGCGCGCAACCCGGAGGCGAGGCGAAACCGAAAAGTTGAAGTCCAGGCGAGTTTTTCAGACTTCACGTTCTCGTGATGCTGGTGCATAAGCTGGCCATCGGGCGCGCATGAAATACCCGCCGGAGAACTGCAGCCATGTTGAACGCGAAGCCAGCGCCGAACGATGCGGAAGCCACCGATCGCACGGCCCTGATCCTGATCCTGGAATATGTCGAGGCGGAGTGCCGCCGGCTTGGCGCTGATGCGGCCGCCCGCCATGCGGCCCTGGCGGCGGCGATGATGCCCGGCCAATGCGTCCCCCCTGGCGCCCGGTTGAACTGAAGCCGCGGGGACCTGACTTCGCGGTGACCTGACCTCGCCAAGGCGCCTGATGCCCGGCGGGGGGTCAGCGGCGGCGCAGCAGGAACAGCGCCTGTTCGCCGAAGAGATTCGCCAGCCAGGGCGAACGCTTCCAGGGCGAGCGGAGCCCCTTCTCATCCACCGCCAGCCAGCGCTCCACCACATAGCCCTCCATCCGGCACAGTTCGAAGAAGTCGCGGATGGTGCAGGGGTGGATATTCGGCGTCTCGTACCAGGGGCGGTCCCAGGTCTCATTGTCCGGCATGCGGCCGGACAGCAGCAGCCGCATGCGCAGCTGCCAATGGCCGAAATTCGGGAAGGAGACGATGGCCCGCCCGCCGATCCGCAGCATCTGGCGCAGCACTTCCCGTGGCCGCTCCACCGCCTGCAGGGTGCGGGACAGCACCACATAGTCGAAGGCGCCGTCCGGGTAGAAGGCGAGGTCGGCATCGGCATCGCCGTGGATCACCGGCAGGCCGGCGGCCACCGCCTCCGTCGCCTCGGCCATGTCGATCTCGATGCCGCGGGCATCGGCACGCTTCTCGCGCGTCAGATACTCGATCAGCACGCCGTCACCGCAGCCGATATCCAGCACGCGCGCGCCGGCTTCGACCATTTCCGCGATCAGGCGGAGGTCGAGCCGCATGTTCTTGGCGACGAAGCGCACTTCCACCGCATCCGGCACGCGCACCCCCCATCCCTTGGCTGGCGGCGGTTCGTCTAGCTTCCGGGCGCGGGCCCGTCCAGCGTGGGGACGACCCGGGGGCGCCAGGCGTGGTCAGACGCCGGACGCTTTCGAGCGCAGGCGACCACCGCACGCAATCGTGGCGTCAAGCCTGAGGCCCCTTCTCATGCTGCGCTGCAGCAGGGTTTGATTCGCACCTGTTAGCAGGGTAAGTCACAGGCTCTTCAACGCAACGGAGTGGCGCGTGCGGATTGCGATGATCGGGGCCGGTTATGTCGGCTTGGTGTCAGGCGCTTGCTTCGCCGAATTCGGCATGCAGGTTCACGTTATCGACGCCGATCCGTCCAAGATCACGGCGCTGCACGAAGGGCGGATCCCGATCTACGAGCCGGGGCTGGATGCGCTGGTGGCGGACAATGTCCGCGATGGTCGCCTGGAATTCGGCACCAGCCTGGAAGCGGCGATGGAGGGCGCGGATGCGGTCTTCCTGGCCGTCGGCACCCCCTCCCGCCGCGGCGATGGCCATGCCGACCTGTCCTATGTCTTCGCCGCCGCCGAACAGGTGGCCCGCGCCGCCAAGACGCCGATCGTGCTGGTGACCAAGTCCACCGTCCCGGTCGGCACCGGCCGCAAGATCAAGGAGATCGTCACCCGGATCCGTCCGGATCTGGAGATCTCGGTCGCCTCCAACCCGGAATTCCTGCGCGAGGGCAATGCCATCGGCGACTTCATGCGGCCGGACCGCGTGGTGGTCGGCACCGAGGACGGCCCGGTGGGCGAGAGGGCGCGGGAACTGCTGCGCCGCATCTACCGGCCGCTCTTCCTGATGGAGACGCCGATCGTCAATACCTCGCTGGAGACGGCGGAGCTGACGAAGTATGCGGCGAACGCCTTCCTGGCGATGAAGATCTCCTTCATCAACGAGATTGCCGACCTTTGTGAGAAGGTGGGCGCGGATGTTCATGACGTGGCGCGCGGCGTCGGCCTCGATGGCCGCATCGGCCGCAAGTTCCTGCACCCCGGCCCGGGCTATGGCGGGTCCTGCTTCCCCAAGGACACGCTGGCGGTGGCGCGCACGGCACGGGATTTCGAAAGCCCGCTGACGCTGATCGAGACCACCATCGCCGTCAACGACGCCCGCAAGGGCCAGATGGCGGACCGCATCATCGCGGCGCTGGGCGGCAATGTCTCCGGCAAGACCATCGCCGTGCTCGGCCTGGCCTTCAAGCCGGAGACCGACGACATGCGCGATGCGCCGTCCCTGGTGGTGGTGCCGAAGCTGGTCGAGGCCGGCGCCACGGTGCGGGCCTATGACCCTGTGGCGATGGACCATGCCAAGGGCCTGCTGCCGGATGGCGTGCACTACGCCAGCGGCGCGCTGGACGCGGCGAAGGAGGCCGACGCGCTGGTGGTGCTGACCGAGTGGAACGAGTTCCGCGCCCTGTCGCCGGAAGCCTTGAAGAAGGCGATGCGCGGCCGGGTGCTGGAAGACCTGCGCAATGTCTATGACCCGCTGACGATGCGGGAGGCCGGCTTCACCTACCGGTCCATCGGCCGCCCCTGAGCCCCGATCGCCCTCCCCCTGCGAAGGGGGGAGGGTTGGGTGGCGTCGCTATTCGTCCCGCCGCGGCCGTGACAGCAGCCGGCCCATGGCCTGGCCGATGCTGAGCTCGCCCGCCAGCAACTCCGCCACCGCGGCGCAGATCGGCAGTTCCACCCCCGCCGCCGCGGCGCGCGCCACCAGGGCGGGCGCCGTCTCCACCCCCTCCGCCACCCCGGCGCGGCTGGCCAGCGCGGCCTCCAGCGGCGTGCCGCGGGCGAGCTCCATGCCGAGCGAGGTATTGCGGCTGCCCGCCCCCGTGGTGGTCAGCAGCAGGTCGCCCAGGCCCGAAAGCCCCGCCGCCGTCTCCGCCCGCCCGCCCAGCGCCACCGTCAGCCGCGACAGTTCGGCCAGCCCCCGCGTGACGAGCGCGGCCCGCGCATTCTCGCCGAGGCCCGCGCCGATCACCGCGCCGGCGGCGATGGCGATCACGTTCTTGGCCGCGCCGCCCACCTGCACGCCCATCGGGTCGTCGCCGCCATAGAGGCGGAAGCCGGCGGTGCCCAGCAGCTCGCCCGCCAGGCTGCGCAGCGCCGCGTCGCCGCTCGCGACCACCGCGGCGGCCGGCAGGCCGCGCGCGACCTCATGCGCGAAATTGGGGCCGGAGAGCACGGCGGCGGGCGCCTCGGGACGCAGCTGCTCCAGAATCTCGAGCGGCAGGCAAAGCGTGCCGCGCTCCACCCCCTTGGCGCAGACCACCAGCGGGCAGCCGCCCGGCGGCAGGGCGGCCACCGCCGCGCGCAGATGCTGAACCGGCACCACCACCAGGGCAAACAGCGCGCCCTCCATCGCCGCGGCCGCATCGGCGGTGACCTGGATGGCGGCGGAGAGGGGCTGGCCCGGCAGATAGCGCGCATTCTCCCGCGCCTCCGCCATGGCCGCCGCCCGCGCCGGGTCCCGCGCCCAGAGCGTGACGGCATTGCCGGCCCGCGCCGCCTGCAAGGCCAGGGCGGTGCCCCAGGCGCCGGCGCCCAGCACGGCAATGCGACGACGCGGCTGCGGCATGTTTCCCAAGCCCTATTCCGGGGTGATGCGGGTGATGGCGGCGCCGGCCCCGGCCTCCCCGCCCGCCAGGCGCGGCAGCAGCGCGGCCAGGATGGCCTCGGCACGCTCGGTAAAGCCATGCGGGGCATTGGCCACCAGCAGGCCGCAGCCATTCAGGCGGGTGGGGTCGGTGGGCTCCCGCAGCAGCAGCTCCGCCGTGACGCAATCCGGCACGACGGCGTCCTGCAGGGCGGTGTGGAAGGCGCGCACCGGCGCGCGGTGCTTTATGGGGTACCAGCAGGCGATGATGGCGGCGCGGAAGCGGTGGCGCAGCCGGGCCAGGGCGGCGGCGCAGCGTTCGAATTCGCCGGGCTTCTCAAAGGGCGGGTCGATCAGCACCAGGCCGCGGCGCTCGGGGAAGGGGGTCAGGGCCTCCACCGCTTCCCAGGCATCGCGCAGATGCACGGCCACCTGGCGGTCCCGGCTGTAGCGGGCGCGCAGCGTCGCGTGGTCCTCGGGGTGCAGTTCAGACAGCACCAGCCGGTCCTGCGGCCGCAGCAGCGCGCGGGCCAGGTCGGGGGAGCCGGGATAGATGTCGGGGAAGCCGGCGGCGCGGACCATCGCGGCGTAGTCGGCCAGCGGACCCTCGGTGATATCGGCGACGCGGCCGATGCCCTGGCGCCATTCGCCGGTGCGCTCCGCCTCGGCGGAGGCCAGCACATAGCTGCCGAGGCCCGCATGGGTATCGAGCACCCGGAAGGGCTTGTCCTTGCCGCGGAGCGCCTGCAGCAGGTCCACCAGCAGCGCGTGCTTGGCGACGTCGCAGGCATTCCCGGCGTGGAAGGCGTGGCGGTAGTTCACGCCGCAGCGGGTAGCGCCGCCCGTGGGGCGACGCAACCCGCGCCTTGTGTCAGTAGCGGGGCGCGGTCACCGCGCCGCCGACGGCGCCAACACCGCCACCGATCAACGCGCCGGTGCCGGCATTGCCGGACAGCGAGCCGACGGCGGCGCCGGTGCCGGCGCCGAGCAGGCCGCCGGAGACGGCGCGCTGGCCGGGCGTCTGGCCGCAGGCGGCGACGGCGGCGGTCAGCAACAGGGCGGCGGCGAGGCGGGGGCTCATGGTCATCGTGGCGTCCTCCTGGAGTCAGATCAGGCCGGATGAACGTGCCGACATATCCCCGGTTCCGGCGCGGCCAACTCCGCCAGCGGCCAGCGCGGCCGCGGCGCGTGGTCCAGCGGCTCCGTCAGCCCCGCGCGCAGCCGCTCGATCCCGGCCCAGGCGATCATCACCGCATTGTCCGTGCACAGCCGGATCGGCGGCGCCACCAGCGGAAGCCCGGCCTTCGCGGCGACCTCGGCCAGGGCGGCGCGGATCCCCTGGTTCGCCGCGACCCCGCCCGAGACCACCAGCGCCGTCGCCCCCGGCGCCATGGCCAAGGCATGCGCCGCGCGATTGGCGAGCGTGGCGGAGACGGCGGCCTGGAAGCCGGCGGCGAGGTCGGCGCGGCCCTGGTCGTCCAGCCCTTTGGCCACGATATTCGCCACCGCCGTCTTCAGCCCGCTGAAGGAGAAATCACAGCCCTCCCGCCCATACAGCGGCCGCGGCAGGCTGAATCGCTTCGCGTCCCCTGCGCCGGCCAGCCTTTCGAGATGCGGCCCGCCCGGCCAGGGCAGGCCCAGAAGCTTGGCGGATTTGTCAAAAGCCTCGCCCACGGCGTCGTCCAGCGTGGTGCCCAGGCGCCGGTGCCGGCCCACCCCCTCCACCAGCACGCATTGGCAATGCCCGCCCGAGAGCAGCAGCAGCAGGTAGGGAAAGGCCAAGGCGCCGCGCGCCTCCGGCGCGACGCCACCCGGATGCACCCCCGGCAGCCGCGGCGTCAGCGCATGGCCCTCCAGGTGGTTGATGGCGAGGTAGGGCAGGCCCTGGGCGATCGCGATCCCCTTGCCGAGCGTCGCCCCCACGATCAGCCCGCCGATCAGGCCCGGCCCGGCCGTCGCCGCCACCGCCGCGAGGCCGGCCGGGGTGGTGCCCGCCTGGTCCAGCACCCGGCGGACCAGCGCCGGCAGATGCGCCAGGTGCGACCGCGCCGCGATCTCCGGCACCACGCCGCCATAGGGCGTGTGCTCGGCGAGCTGGGAGAGCACGGCCTCGGCCAGGATGGTGCCATCGGCGCGCAGGATGGCGGCGGCGGTCTCGTCGCAGGAGGATTCGAGGCCCAGCACCAGATCCTCGTCACGCAGCTCCCGCATCCGAATTTTCGTCCTTTCATCGACGGCATCAATCGACGACGCCAGTTTCACGCGCGCCACTTTCAACCGCGCCTTGCGGGGCCTAATAGGCGGCATGTCCGCCGTACATCCCCCCAGGCCCTATCACGGGGCCCAGGCCCGCCAGGCAGCCAATCCCATCCGGCCGCATTTCCGCAGCCTGCCGCTGCGCGTCGGCACGCGCGGCTCGCCGCTGGCGCTGTGGCAGACGCGGCACTTCCTGTCGATCATCACCCGCTTCTGCCCGGTGCTGCGCGACGCGAAAGCCTTCGAGGAACATGCCATCGCCACCTCCGGCGATCGCATCCAAGACCGGCGGCTGGCCGATATCGGCGGCAAGGGCCTGTTCGCCAAGGAGATCCATGAGGCGCTGCTGGATGGCCGGATCGACTTCGCCGTCCACAGCCTAAAGGACCTGGAGACGGAGCTGCCGCCCGGCATCGTGCTCGCCTGCACCCTGCGGCGCGAGGATGCGCGGGATGCGCTGATCCTCGGCCCGTCCTGCGGCGCGCCGGACCCTTCCGACCCCTTCGCGGCGCTGCCCGCCGGCGCCGTGATCGGCACCGCCTCCGTCCGCCGCCAGGCGCAGATCCTGCATGCCCGGCCCGATCTGCGCATCGAGATGATCCGCGGCAATGTGCAGACCCGCCTGTCCAAGCTGCAGGCCGAGGGCGGCCCGGCGGCCACCCTTCTTGCGCTGGCCGGCCTGCGCCGGCTGGAGATGGAGGACCGCGCTTCGGTCGTGCTGGACCCGGATGCCATGGTGCCCGCCGCCGGCCAGGGGATCGTCGGCGTCACCGTCCGGGCCGACGATGTGGAGCTGCACGAGCTGCTCTCCGCCATCGAGGACCGGGAGGCCGCGGCGGTCAGCCAGGCGGAGCGCAGCCTGCTGGCCGCGCTGGACGGATCCTGCCGCACCCCGATCGGCGGCCATGCCCGGCTGCTGAGCGACGGCCGGCTGCACCTGACCGGGCTGGTGGCCCGCGCCGACGGCTCCTTCCTCCTGAAGCGCAGTGCGCTGGGCGAGGTGGCGCAGGCCGCGGCGCTGGGGCGCGAGCTCGGCGACAGCCTGCGCCGGGACAGCCCCGCCGACCTGTTTGCCTGATTGCCGGCTGACGCCTCCCGCACCGTCCTGGTGACCCGCCCGGAGCCGGGCGGGGCGGAGACGGCCGCGCGGCTCGCGGCACTCGGCTGGCAGCCGCTGCTAGCCCCGGCCCTGGTGCTGGCGCCACGCCCCGTCGCCCTGCCGCCCTGCCAGGCCGTGCTGGTGACCAGCCGCGCCGCCGCCCGCGCCCTGCCGCCGCCCCGCCCGGGCCTGGCGCTGCTGGCAGTGGGCGCGGCGACGGCCGAGGCGGCGCGGGAGGCCGGCTGGTATCAGGCCGAGGCGGCGGAGGGCACCGCCGCGGACCTTGCCCGGCTGGCAACGGCGCGGTTGAACCCCGAAGGCGGACCGCTGCTGCTGGCGGTCGGCCAGGGCTATTCGCTGGACCTGGCGGCGGATCTGCGCGCCCGCGGCTTCCGGGTGCTGCGCCGCATCGCCTATGCCGCCCGCCCCGCCACCCGCCTGCCGGATGACGTGTTGCGGAGGGTCGGCGCGGAAGGCGTCTCAAAAATCCTGTTCCACTCGCCTCGCTCGGCCGGCTGTGCCATCACTTTGTTCCGGGAGGCCGGGCATGCGGCGACGATCGCGCGGATGTCCGCGTTGGTGATCAGCCCTCGGGTTGCGGAAGCAGCCCGGCGGGCGCTTGATCCGTTGCACTGGCGCGCGCTGTGCGTGGCTGCACGGCCGACCGAGGAAGCCTTGCTGGCGCTGCTCGGCCCCGCCCCGGCGGGGCAGGGCGGCCGGCCTTTGCTATGACGCATCCTCCAGGTCCCGCGGCCTGTCCGCGAGACCTGGACCCTTTCGCTGCGCCAGGAGACCCATGAGCACCAACCCTCCCCCCTCCCTCGCCGCGCGGCTCCGCCTGGATCCCGCCGCCCTGCCGATCCTGGTCGCGGCCATCGTGCTGGTGGGCGCCGTCGCCTGGCTGCTCTCCCGCCCCCTGCCGCAGGCCTCCGGCGATCCGGCCGCCTCGGCGGAGCGGGTCCAGGCGCTGGAGGCCCGGCTGGCGTCGCTGGAGGGGCGCGCCGGGCCCGACCTGGCGCCGCTGGAGACCCGCATCGCCGCCGCCGAGCGCGCGGCGCGGGCGGCCGCGGATCGCCCCGCGGTGGACACCGCGCAATTCGCGCCGCGGGGCGCGCTGGAAGGTCTCGCGCCGCGGAGCGCGCTCGAGACTCTCGCGCCGCGGAGCGCGCTCGAGACTCTCGCCCCGCGCGCGGCGGTGGAGGCGCTGGGCCAGCGCGTCGATGGCCTGGCGCAGCGCGCCGAGGCCGCGATCCGGCAGGAGGAAGCCCGCGCCACCGCCAGCTCCGCCCGCATCGAAGGCGTGGCGCGCGAACTGGCCACCCGCCTCGGCACCGCCGAGCAGGCCCAGGCCCAGGCGGCGCAGCGCATCGGCACCGTCGAATCGCAGCTGACCTCGCGCATCGCCGCCCTGGAATCGGCGCTGGCCGAGCGCCGTGCGCAGGCGGAGGCGCAGGCTGCCCGCATCCAGGAACTGGAAGGCCAGGCGCAGCGCCTGGCCGCGCTGGAAGGCCGCGCCGGACGTCTGGCGACGCTCGACCAGCTGCGCGCGGCGCTGGAGGCCGGCCGGCCGCTCGGCGGCGCGCTGGGCACGCTGCGCGACCCGCCCGCCGCGCTGACCCGCTTCGCGGCGGCCGCGCCTCCCACCGAGGCGCAGCTGCGCCTCACCTTCGAGGACGCCGCCCGCGCCGCCCGCGCGGCCAGCGACCCGGCCCGCGAGGGCCAGGGCGTGCTGGATTCCGCCGTCTCCCGCCTCTCCAGCCTGGTCACCGTGCGCCGGGGCGAGGAAGTGCTGTGGGGCGATGCCGCGGCAGCCGAGATCGAAAAGTCCCGCCGCGCGCTGGAGGCCGGCGACCTGGAAGGCAGTCTGGCGCCGCTGCGCCGCCTGTCGCCCCCGGCGCAGGAGGCGATGCGCCCTTGGGTCGAGCAGGCGGAGGCGCTGGTCGCCGCCCGCGCCGCGCTCCGCGGCCTGGCCGCGGGCTGAGGACCGGACCATGCGCAGCGCGCTGATCTATCTCGTTCTTCTCGCCGCCGGCATCGCCGGCATCCTGTGGATCGCCCAGGTCGGCGGCGCGGTGGAAATCCGCGTGGCCGATGCCGAGGTGCTGGTCAGCCTGCCGGTGGCGCTGCTGCTGCTGGCGGTGCTGTTCCTGCTGCTGCACCTGCTGCTGGTGGCCGTCTCCGCCCTGCGGCGCCTGCCCGGCCGGATCCGCGACCGCCGCGCCGCTCGCCGCCGGGGTGAGGGTGATGCGGCGCTGACCCGCGCCTTGGTGGCCCTGGCCGCCGGCACGCCGGACGCCGCGCGCATCGAGGTGAAGCGCGCCCGCAAGGGTCTGGGCGATACGCCGCAGACCCTGCTGCTGGCCGCCGAGGCCGAGCGCCTGGCCGGCCGCGAGGAGGCCGCGACCGAGATTTTCCGCCAGCTCGCCGCCACACCGGATGCGCGCTTCCTCGGCCTGCGCGGGCTGCTGCGGCAGGCGATCCAGCGCGAGGACTGGCCCGCCGCGCAGCGCCTGGCGCGGGAGGCCGAGGCCGCCCAGCCCGGCGCCGCCTGGCTGCGCCAGGAACGGGAGACGCTGGCCCTGCGGATGCGCGACTGGCGCGAGGCGCTGACCCTCGCCCCGCCCGGCGCCGGCCAGGCCGCGCTGGCACTCGCCGCCGCGGGGCAGGAGCCGGACCCGACCCGTGCTGCGGAGCTGGAACGCCAGGGCTTCGCCGCCGATCCGGGCTTCGCCCCGGCCGCGCTGGCCCATGCCCG
Organism: Falsiroseomonas tokyonensis; assembly: GCF_019024325.1. Lineage (GTDB taxonomy): Bacteria > Pseudomonadota > Alphaproteobacteria > Acetobacterales > Acetobacteraceae > Falsiroseomonas > Falsiroseomonas tokyonensis. The sequence continues at coordinate 51,028 of NZ_JAFNJS010000007.1, read as the reverse complement.
CCGGCTGAAGGAGAATGGCAGCCCGCGCCGGGCGCGGACCGTGCTGGAGCAGGCCTGGGCGGCGCGGCCGCATCCGGACCTGGCGCGGGACTACCTGGCCGAGGATGTGGACCCGCTGGCCCGCATGAAATCGGCGGAGACGCTGGCCAAGGGCAGCCCGCGCCATCCCGAAAGCCGGCTGTTGGTTGGCCGCGCGGCGCTGGAGGCCGGGCTGACCGGCCGGGCGCGGCAGGAGCTGGATACGCTGGTCGCCGCCAACCAGGCCGATCGCCGCGCCTTCCTGGCGCTGAGCGATTTGGAGGAGGTGGAGCATGGCGAGACGCCGGAGGGCCGCGCCGCCCAGGCCCGCTGGCTGCGCCAGGCCGCCACCGCCGCCCCCGAGCCCCGCTGGCGCTGCGCCGCCTGCGGCACGGACCACGAGGCCTGGGACCCGGTCTGCCCGAAGTGCCAGGCGGTGGGAACCATCAACTGGGCCAGCCCGCAGACCCTGCCGGCGACGGTGGGGTAGGCTTGTCGAAAAGCCCTCTCCCCCGCACTGGGGAGAGGGCTTCCAGCCTCTCAGGCGCGGCCCAGCAGCTCGCCCTGCACCGGCTCCAGCGCATCGCCCGTGGCGACCCGGCCGCCTTCCAGCACCTCCGCATAGACGCCGAGATCGGCATGGCCATAGGCCTCCCGCAACCACTTCGGCGGCTTCGCGTCGCGCTCCGCCGTGGCCGGGTTCACCTCGGTCGCGGCGCAGCGCTGGGTGCGCTTGAAGACGCGCAGCCGGGCGCCGCCCAGAAGGATCTCCCGCCCGATCCAGTCGAATTCGGCGAAAGGCGCGGCGCCGGAGAACAGGATATTCGCCCGGAAGCGCAGCGGGTCCAGCTCCATGCCGAAGCGCGCGCCGAGCGCCTGGACCGAGGCTAGCCCGACCAGGGACACCGCCTTGGCCGCGATATCGGTGAAGGCATGGCCCGGCGCCTCGGCGAAGCGCAGCGCGCCGCGCGCCTCCGGCCCGAGATAGGCGGTCATCCAGGCGGCGGCGGCGTCGCGCCCGGCCTGGCTGGAGAGGTCCGCCTGCAGCGGCGCCACGCCCTCCGCCCGCAGCAGCAGGGTGTTGCTGGCGGGATCATAGGCGGAGCGGATCGCCGCCACCCGCGCATTCGCCATCAAACACGCAAAATGGCGCTTCTGCAGCCAGACGGGCGCGGCCGGGTCGAAGGGGCTGTCGCCCTGGGCGAAGGCGAAGCGGCGGTCGTCGGGCAGGCCCTCGCCCGGGGTCAGCGCCACCTCCTCCATCGCCTCGGGTGAGAGGCCCTTGACCGGGAAGCGAAAGATCCGTTCCACCCGCATGCGAAACCCCTTGAAGCGCTGCAACCCGACTTACCACATCCAGCCCGAAGGCGATCCGCGCTGCCCGATCGGGGGCGAGGGGCGCCGCCAGTCCGCTCAGGAGAGGGACAGCAGGAATGGACATCGAGAAATTCACCGACCGCGCCCGGGGTTTCCTCCAGGCCGCGCAAACCATCGCCATTCGCGAATTCCACCAGCGCGTCACGCCCGAACACCTGTTGAAGGCGCTGCTCGATGACGAGCAGGGCGCGGCCGCGGGGCTGATCCGCGCGGCAGGCGGCGATCCGAACCTCGCCAAGCAATCGGTGGATGCGGAAATCGCCCGCCAGCCGAAGGTGCAGGGCGCCGGCGCCGGCCAGCCGCAATTTACGCCGGACATCGTGCGCGTGTTGGACGCGGCCCAGCAGGCCGCGACCAAGGCCGGCGACAGCTTCGTGGCGCAGGACCGGCTGCTGGTGGCGCTGGCCGCCAGCGAGGGCCAGGCCGGCCGCGCGCTTCGCGCCGCCAATGCCGATGCAGCGAAGCTGGAGGCCGCCATCGCGACGCTCCGCAAGGGCCGCACCGTGGACAGCCAGAACGCCGAGGACCAGTTCGACGCGCTGAAGAAATACGCGCGCGACCTGACCGCCCTGGCGCAGGAAGGCAAGCTCGACCCTGTGATCGGCCGCGACGAGGAAATCCGCCGCACCATCCAGGTCCTCGCCCGCCGCACCAAGAACAACCCCGTGCTGATCGGCGAGCCCGGCGTCGGCAAGACCGCCATCGTGGAAGGCCTGGCGCTGCGCATCGTGCGCGGCGACGTGCCGGAGGCGCTGAAGAACAAGAAGGTGATGGCGCTCGACCTCGGCAGCATGGTCGCCGGCGCGAAGTATCGCGGCGAATTCGAGGAACGGCTGAAGGGCGTGTTGAAGGAGGTCGAGGAGGCCGCCGGCGACATCGTGCTGTTCATCGACGAGATGCATACGCTGGTCGGCGCGGGCAAGGCGGATGGCGCGATGGATGCGTCCAACCTCATCAAGCCGGCGCTGGCCCGCGGCGAACTGCATTGCGTCGGCGCCACCACGCTCGATGAATACCGCAAGCATGTGGAGAAGGACGCGGCGCTCGCGCGGCGCTTCCAGCCGGTGATGGTGGGCGAGCCCAGCGTGGCGGACACCGTCTCCATCCTGCGCGGAATCAAGGAGAAGTACGAGCTGCATCACGGCGTCCGCATCACGGACGGCGCGCTGGTGGCGGCTGCCACGCTGTCCAACCGGTACATCACGGACCGTTTCCTGCCGGACAAGGCCATCGACCTGATGGACGAGGCGTCCTCGCGCCTGCGCATGCAGGTGGACAGCAAGCCGGAGGAGCTGGACGCGATCGACCGCGACCTGATGCGGCTGAAGATCGAGCGTGAGGCGCTGCGCAAGGAGAGCGACAGTGCCAGCAAGGATCGCCTGCAGAAGCTGGAGAAGGAGCTGTCTGAGCTCGAGGAGCGCTCCGGCGAGATGACCGCGCGCTGGGAGGCGGAGAAGTCGCTCGTCGTGGAAAGCCAAAAGCTGAAGGAGCAGCTGGACCACGCGCGGACGGAATTCGACCTGGCGCAGAATCGCGGCGACCTGGCGAAGGCCTCCGAGCTCCGCTTCGGCGTCATCCCGCAGTTGGAGAAGAAGCTGGCCGAGGCCGGGGATGGCGATGCGCGGCTGGTGAACGAGGCGGTGACGGAGGAGGCGATCGCCGCCGTCGTCTCCCGCTGGACCGGCATCCCGGTGGAGAAGATGCTGGAGGGCGAGCGCGCCAAGCTGCTGCAGATGGAAGACCAGCTCCGCAAGCGGGTGGTCGGCCAGGAGGAGGCGCTGGAGGCGGTGGCCAAGGCCGTGCGCCGGGCGCGTGCCGGATTGCAGGACCCGAACCGCCCGATCGGCAGCTTCCTGTTCCTCGGCCCGACCGGCGTCGGCAAGACGGAGCTGGTGAAGTCGCTGGCCGCTTTCCTGTTCGACGACGACCGCGCCATGACCCGGATCGACATGTCCGAATTCATGGAGAAGCACGCCGTCGCCCGGCTGATCGGCGCGCCGCCCGGCTATGTGGGTTACGAGGAAGGCGGCACGCTGACCGAGGCGATCCGCCGCCGGCCCTACCAGGTGATCCTGTTCGACGAGGTGGAGAAGGCGCATGACGACGTCTTCAACATCCTGCTGCAGGTGCTGGACGATGGCCGCCTGACCGATGGCCAGGGCCGCACGGTGGATTTCCGCAACTGCATCATCGTGCTGACCAGCAACCTCGGCAGCCAGGCCATCGCGGAACTGCCGGAGACCAGCGACATCGAGGCGGCGCGGCCGGCGGTGATGCGGGCGGTGCGGGAACGCTTCCGGCCGGAATTCCTGAACCGGCTGGACGAGGTGGTGCTGTTCCGCCGCCTGGCGCGCAGCGACATGGCCTCCATCGTGGACATCCAGCTGCGCGGCCTGCGGAAGCTGCTGGAGGATCGCAAGATCACGCTGGAGCTGGACGAGGCGGCGCGGGAATGGCTGGCGGAAGCCGGCTACGATCCCAGCTACGGCGCCCGCCCGCTGAAGCGCGTGATCCAGCGCAGCCTGCAGGACAAGCTGGCGGGGCTGCTGCTGGAAGGCTCGCTGCATGACGGCACGGTGGTGCGCGTCAGCGCCAGCCCGGATGGGCTGGAACTGCGGCCGCTGGCGCCTGGCGCCGCCGATCCGGCCCAGGCCGCGGCCTGAGCGGGGTCAGGGCGAGAGCGATATGCGTTCAGATGGCATCATCTGAACGCATTTCTGGTCAGCGGCGCGTCAGCAGCAGGCCCGGGCTGCGGCCGGCGATCGGCACCGGCAGGCTGCGATAGGCATCCAGCCCCCGCCCCGCCGTGCCGGCCGGCGCGGCGATGACGGTGGCGCGTTCCGCCCCATTGGACAGGCCGGCACCGCCGGAGCCGGGCGGCACCGCCGGCGGCGTGGCGCGCGGGCTGGCCGCGGCCAGCGCCACCGGCGGATGCGGCCGGCCCTGTTCCTGCGCCCAGGCGGCCATCACCCGCTCCCGATAGGGCTCCGCGCGCTCCGGCGTCTGGGAATGGTAGGCGGCGGCGGCGCGGGTCCAGTCGTTGCGGCTGGCGTTCAACTCGCCCAGGAAGCGGGCGGCGTAGCGGGCATTGGTCAGCGGGTCGAAGGCGGCCTCCAGATTGGCGAAGGCCTCCGGATGGTGGCGCAGGTTGATCTGCATGCAGCCGACATCGATGGAGCGCATGCCCTGGGCCTGCAGGGCCTGCACCCCGGCAATCGCTGCCGCCTTGGTGGCGAAGAATTGCCCACGGCCCTCGGCATTGATGGTCCAGGGCCAGGGGTGGAAGGCGCCGCTTTCCGGGTCCCGCCGGCCGGATTCGACGCGGCCGATGGCGGTCAGCAGATGCGCGGGGATGCCGGCCTCGCGTTCTGCTTGCTGGATGGCGGCGCGGCATTGCAGGCCGGCCTCGGCCCAGGCTGGGCTCCAGACGGGGCTGGCGGCGAGGAGAAGGGCGAGCAGGGTGAGGATCAGGCAGGGGCGGGTCATGCCCCCGGCAGCGCAAGCCGCGTGCCAGGACCCGCGCTAAAGGATGGGGGAGGGGGGTGCGGCCAGCGGTTCGGTGGCGGGGGCCTCGGGCACCGGCGCGGCGCTGCCGGGCGACGGGCCGGCGGGCGCTTCGCCGGCGGGCGGCGCCGGCGGCGTAGCGGGCGGGGCTTCCGGATGTGCGGCCGGCGCCGGGCCGGGGGCCGGGGCTGCGGCGGGCGCCTGGGCCGCGCCGCCCTCCGCCTCCGGCACCGTCTGGGTATAGTCGGGCACGATGCGCGCCTGGTTGCCGGCGATCACCAGCACCCTTTCCCCGATCGAGAGTGGGATATCGTCCCGCTGCGTCACCGAGGCCAGGTCGCCATTCGCCTTGCGGACGATGTATTCATAGGCGGTGGTATTGCCCGCCACCCGCTCCGTCGCCGAGCCCAGCAACCCGCCGACCAGCGCGCCGCCCACCGCGCCGATGGCGCCCGCCATGTTCCCGCCCGGCGCCTGGGAACCCACGATGCCGCCGGCCGCGCCGCCGGTGGTGGCGCCGGTGGTGCCTTCCGCCGTCACCGTCACCTGGCGGCGGCCGATGATCACGGCCTGCTCCACCCGGTTCATCTGCTGCACCGCCGCGGTCGCATAATCGTCCGGCGAATAGCTCGGGCGGCAGCCGGCGAGCGCCAGGGGGGCGAGCAGCAGCAGGGGGAGGATGCGGGGCGTGGGCATGGCCCCTGTGCATAGGCCAGCCCGCGCCCGCCTGCCACCCGCCCGCCCAGCCATCCCGATCATCACCGAAGGCCCCCTTGCCGTCCGCGCGGCCCGGCCGCACAGAATTGATCCCAGGCGACAAAGGTGGATCCTCGATGGCATCGGTGCGGCGACATCTGGCCGAGCTTTCGCGCCGCGGCCTGTTGCGGGGGGCCACCGGGCTGGCGGGGCTGGCGGCGCTGGGGCCCGCCCTCGGCCAGCGCGCCATGGCCCAGGGCGCCTGGCCCCGAAACCCCTTCACGCTGGGCGTCGCGGCCGGCGACCCCATGCCGGATGGCTTCGTCATCTGGACCCGCCTGGCGCCCGAGCCCCTGGCGCCGGATGGCGGCATGCCGCCGCTGGCGGTGGAGGTGGCCTGGCAGGTGGCGGAGGACCCCGGCTTCGCCCGCATCGTCGCCCAGGGCCAGGCGATGGCCCGGCCGGAGCTGGCGCATAGCGTGCATGTGGAGCTGGAAGGGCTGCAGCCTCAGCGGCCCTATTTCTACCGCTTCCTGCTCGGCGGCCAGTCCAGCCCCGGCGGCCAGGCCCGCACCGCCCCCGCCCCGCAGGCCGCGGCCAGCCTCCGCCTGGTGACCGCCGGCTGCCAGCACTACGAGCACGGCCTGTTCACTGCCTGGCGCCACATCGCGCAGGAGGAGGTGGACCTCGTCTTCCACTATGGCGACTTCATCTACGAATACTCGGCCCGCCCGGTCGGCGCCGTCTCCGGCGGCCGCAGCACCGTCCGCAGCCATGCGGGCGGCGAGACCTTCAGCCTGGCCGAATACCGCGCCCGCCATGCGCAATACCGGCTGGACCCGGACCTGGCGGCGGCCAGCGCCGCCCATGCCTTCGCCGTGACCTTCGACGACCATGAGGTGGCGAACAACTGGACCGGCGGCATCGGCGGCCGCGGCGAGGCCGGCCTCGAATTCGACCTGCGCAAGGCCGCCGCCTTCCAGGCCTGGTACGAGCACATGCCGGTGCGCCGCACCGCCTGGCCGGAGGGGCCGCGCATCACCGCGCATCGCCGCCTGGCCTATGGCCGCCACGTCGCGCTGCACCTGCTGGACACGCGCGGCCATCGCGACGACCAGCCCTGTGGCGACGGCACCAAGCCGCCCTGCGCCGAGGTTTTTCGAGCTGACGCCCAGGTGCTCGGCCCGGCGCAGGAGGCCTGGCTGCTGGATGGTGCGGCGACCAGCGGCGCCACCTGGCAGGTGCTTGCGCAGCAGGTGCCGATGTTCGCCCGGGCCTTTCCCAATGGCGCCATCGCCATGGACAAGTGGGACGGCTACCCGGCCGCCCGCGCCCGGCTGCTGCACGGGCTGCGCGACCGCGGCGTGGCCAATACCGTGGTGCTGTCCGGCGATGTGCACAGCGCCTATGCCGCCACCATCGCGGCAGAGCCGGAGGGGCCGCCGCTCGCCACCGAATTCACCGCGACCTCCATCAGCAGCGACGGCGATGGCAGCGAGCAGCGGCGCGGCACGGCGGCGCTGCTGGCGGCCAATCCCCATATCGCCTTCCACAACAACCGCCGCGGCTATGCCCTGCACCAGTTCGGCGGCGATCGCTGCGCCACGGTGTTCCGCGCCGTGCCCTTCGTCAGCAGCCCCGGCGCCCCGGTAGAGGATCGGGGCCGCTTCGTGGTGGAGGCCGGCGCGCCGCTTCTGCATTCCGCCTGACCGATTTCGGCCCTAGCCTTCCGCCCAGAACACGGGAGGGGGGATTCGGCGCCATGGCTCGCATCGGCTTCATCGGCCTCGGCAATATGGGCGCGCCGATGGCGCGGAACCTGGTGAAGGCCGGGCATGCGGTGACGGTCTTCGACCTCTCGCCCGCCGCCCTGCAATCCGTGCCTGGCGCGACGCCGGCCGAGAGCGCCGCGGCCGCCGCGACCGGCGCCGCCTTCGTCTTCACCATGCTGCCCGCCGGCCCCCATGTGCGGGAGGCCTATCTGGGCGCCGGCGGCATCGCGGCGGCGAGCCCGGCGGAGGCGGTGCTGGTGGACTGCTCCACCATCGACGTGGCGACGGCGCGCGAAGTGGCGGAGGGCGGCGGCCGCGCCTTCCTGGACGCGCCGGTCTCCGGCGGGGTGATGGGGGCGGAGGCCGGGACGCTGACCTTCATGGTGGGCGGCGATGCCGCCGCCTTCGCTGCGGTGGAGACGCTGCTGCTGCAGATGGGCCGCGCCGCCATCCATTGCGGCGCGGCCGGGGCGGGCCAGGCGGCCAAGGCCTGCAACAACATGATGCTGGCGGCGACCATGCTGGTGACCTGCGAGGCCTTTGTGCTCGCCGAGAAGCTGGGGCTTTCGCACCAGGCGCTGTTCGATGTGGCGTCGAAGTCGTCAGGCCAGAGCTGGAGCCTGACGACCTATTGCCCGGTGCCGGGGCCGGTACCGGGGAGCCCGGCCAATCGGGATTACGTGCCGGGGTTTTCTGCGAATCTGATGCTGAAGGACCTGGGGCTGGCGCTGGGGGCGGCGCAGGCGGCGGGGGTGGAACTTCCGGTGGGGGAGACGGCCCTGGCGGTCTACCGCCGCTTCGTGGAGGCCGGGGGCGGGGCGAAGGACTTCTCGGGGGCGATCGAGACGATCAGGGATTCGGGCTGATCGCGACTCACCCCCCCTCGAACCGGGTCCAGCCCGGCACGCTGGCGGAGAGGTTCACCTCACGCCATTTTGGGTGGCGCGGCGGCAGCAGGAACTTGTCGAAGTTGGCGTTCAGCGCCTCGATGAAGCGCGAGACCTTGCGGTGGCGCTCGGTGCCGGAGGGCCAGGCATAGACGGCCAGAACCGCGCCCACCGCCAGGGTCTCCGTGCCGCCCTCCGGCACCAGCGCCGGATAGTCGGTGGCGGCGAAGCGGGCGGGCAGGTAGGTTTCGAGCACCGCGGCCTCGGCCGGCAGCGGCAGCAGGCGCAGCCCCTCATCGGGGCGGATTCCGGTGAACAGCCGCGCCGGCTTGCCCGCCACATAGACCAGCGCCGCAATCTCCCCGCGGCGCAACCGCTCCAGCGCCACATCCTGGGGGTCGTGCTGCTCGCGCACCTGCACGCCGAGCAGGCCCAGGACGAGGGAGGCGGTCATCGCCGTGCCGCTGCCGCGAAGATCCACGTTCACCGGCTGCCCCGCCAGATCCTGCACCCGCTCGATGCCGGGGCGGACGAGGATGTGGATCTCCTCGTCATACAGCTTGCAGACGTACTGGATCAGGCGCTCGACCGAGGGGAACAGGCTTTCGCGGCGCGCATAGGCCAGCACGTCTGACTGCACGATGCCGAGGTCCACGCCGCGCAGCACCATGATATCCGCGATGTTCTGCAAAGAGCCGCGGCCGATCATGGCAATCACCCGCAGCCGGTCGCCATCGTCCAGCACCGCGGCCAGATCCGTGGCGATGCGGATATAGGTGCCGTCCACCCCGCCGGCGATCAGCCCCACCGTGCCGGCATTGGCCCGCGCCGCCAGCGCGTTGAGGCGTGCGACGGAATTGCCGGGCAGCGGCTGGGCGCGGGCGGCGGGGGCCAGCAGGCCGGCGGCTGCGGCCAGCAGCAGGGGCCGCCGCAGGGCTTTCGCGGCGGGCGCTTCGCCGGTTGCGGATCGTGCGGTCATCCCTGGACTCCTGCCTGAGGGCATTGCAACGGCGTGGGCCGCCGGCGGCTGGACGCGCCGGGCGGTCTGGCGGTGAGCCGGCGCCTAAGGGCGGGCACCGAGTTCGGCCGCGCGGCGATACCACTGGGCCGCCTGCTCCGCGTCCGGCCGGATGCCGCGCACGCTGAGCTGGCGCAGCACCTCGGGGTCGAAGCTGCGACCCATGGCGGTGGCGGCGGCGGCGCTGCCGGATGCGGCGGCGCGGGCAAAGAGCAGCCGCGCGGCGGAGATATCGCCGCGAGCCATCATCTCCTCGCCCCGCGTGACCAGCATGGCGACCACCCGCGGATCCATGGCGGGCGTTGCGGCGACCGGCGGCCGGGCCGCGGTTGCAGGCGCGGACGGTTCCGCGGCATCGCGGCCTGTCGCGGCCTGTGTCACCGCGGGCGCGGCGGGCGAAGCCGGCGCTGGACTGGGCGAAGGTGCCGCGATATCCGGCCCCGGCGCGACCTGGGGCACCGCCTGCGCCGGTGCCTCTGCCGGCGGCAGCCAGGGCGCGGCCGGCGAAGGCGGCGCGGCATCGGGCAAGTGCAGGGGCACCTCCGCGGCATCCTGGCCTGGCGGGGCCTGTGTTGTGGCGAGCGGCGGTGCCGGCGCCTCCACCTGCGGCGGCACGGGCGCGGCCGGAGCGGAGCCGGCCGAGGGGGCGGGCGCTTCCGTGCCATCTTCCGCTGCGGCCTGTGCGACCGCGGGCGGCGGCACCTCTGCCGGCGGCAGCCATGGCGCGATCAGCGAAGGCGGCGCGGCATCGGCCAAGGGGGCGGGCGGGTCCGTGGCATCGTCGCCCGGCTCGGCCGGAGTCCGCGCGGGCGCCGGTGCCGCCGTCATCGCGGATGCGGCGCTCGGCGTTGGCACAGCTTCGACCGGGGCCACGGGGATCGGCGCGGCTTCCACAACCGGGGGCGGGGCTGGCGGTGTCGCCGGGGTCTGGGCCTGGGGCGCGGACTCACCCGGCGCCTCACGGTGCGCCATGGGGGGCACCGGCGGCGGCGCGGCCTCGGACTCCCGGATGTCGGCGGATTTGCTGCGCGCCATCTCGGGCTTGGACGCCTTCGCCGGTCCAGGCGCCGGCGGTTCCGCGGCGCGGTCCGGCTGCGTCTCGGCGGCGGCCATTGCGCGGCCCGGCAAGGCGGGGCGGGCTTCCGCCTCGGCAGGTGCCGGGTCACTGGGCGGCGGGTCGATGGCGCGGTCCTCCGCCGTGGCGGATGGGTCGGGCTCCTCGGACAGGCGCGGATAGGCCGGCGCTTCCGCAAGGCCCGTTTCGGCCGCCCCTTCCGGCTCAGCACCCGGGGCGATGAGGGCGGCCATCGCCAGGTCAGCCTCGCCCGAGGATCCGGTCTCGCCTTCGGCCGATGGGTCCGGGATGGCCTGTTGCGGCGCCTGGTGCGCGACCTGGGATGCGCCGCCCGGTATGGCCGGGGACGGCGCCTGCGCGCCGCCCGCCACCTGCAACAGGGCCGCCCCGAGGCCGAGCGCCAGCGCGGCGACGCTGCAGATCGGAACCAGCAGCCGGCGGCTTCGCGCGGCGGTGGGCGGCGCCGCAATCTCCGGTGACGGGTCCTGAAGCGTCGGCATTGCCTCGCGCGCGGGCCTGGCCTCTGCGACCGGCTCGGCCACCGGCTGCGGCTCCACCGCCGGCGGCAGGTAGGTGGCCTGCAGGGCGGTGATCCAGCCCTGGCCGCGCTGCCCGATCGTGGGCCGGGCCGCGAAGGCATGGTCGAGGATCAGCGGCAGGCGCCACAGGTCCTGCTCGCTCAACACCCGGTGGACGATCGGCAGCACGCCGGGAAAGGCCGCACCGAAGCCGATGCCCGTGAGGCGCGCGCGCAGCAGGGCGACCGGGTCGGGCCCCGCACCGGCAGACAGGTCCAGCAGCGCCAGCCCCAGCGCCGGATGCGCCAGGATCAACTCGGCCTCGGCCCGGAGCGCGACCACCTGCCACCCGAGATCCGCCAGCCCATGGCAGGCAATATCCAGGGCGTTGAAACCTCCGGCAGGCTCGGCGCTAAGGCTTGACGCGGTAATCATGGCTGCAAGCGCCCTATGGCCGGTACGCTTCCGACAGAAAGGATGCGCTCCATTCCAGGCAAGATGAAGCGAACGCCATGATTTTGCCAGAATAACCGGCAGTGTTCCTGGTATTGTGATGACGTTATTATTCTGGGTTCGAATTTCTGTAAACAAAAAAACAGAAGATTGATCTTAGATTCAGTCTCTCGACTTCCGGATTGGCCGCTTACGTCGGCGGTCGTGTCTTGCCGGGCAGCAGCCGCCCGCTGACCACGGCATCCGCGCCGAAGCGCGCCCGGAGCTTCTCCACCGCCGCCCACCTGTCCGCCCTGCGCGCCGAATCCGGGTCCGCCAGGTCCGGCAGATCCGCCGTATCCCCCGGCGCCAGCGGCTGCGACCCCACGCCGATCAGCCGGAAGGCCGTCCCCGTCGCCTCCTTCGCCAGCATCGGCTGCGCCGCCCGGAACAGCATCTCGGGCAGTTTCGTGGGCCGCCCGAGCCGTACCGTCCGCGTGCGGTTCTCGAAATTCGCCGTCTTCAGCTTCAGCACCACCCCCGCCGCCGCCAGCCCCTTCTCGGACAGCCGCCGCCCGAGCTTCTCGCACAGCCGCCACAGCGGCACTTCCAGCTCCGCCAGGCTCCGCAGGTCGGTATCGAAGGTGGTCTCGGCCGAGATGCTCTTCGTCTCCCGCGCCGGGTCGACCCGCCGCGAATCCTCGCCGCGGGCGCGGGCCACCAGGCCGGGGCCTTCCTCGCCGAAGCGGCGCGCGGCCTCCCGCGCCTCCAGCCCCGCCAGCTGGCCGAGCCGGGTGAAGCCGGCGGCGCCCAGCTTGCGGGCGAAGGCCGGGCCGATGCCGGGCAGCAGGGTCACGGGCTGCTGCGCCAGCCAATCGGCGGCCTCGGCGCCGAAGACGCCAAAGCCGCGCGGCTTGTCCCGCTCCGCCGCCAGTTTGGCAAGCAGCCGGTTGGGCGCCAGGCCGATGGAGACGGTGATGCCGAGCTGCCGTTCCACCGCCCCGGCGAAGCGCGCCAGCACCACGGCCGGCGGGGCGCGGTGCAGCGCCTCGGTGCCCGAGAGGTCCAGCACCGCCTCGTCGATCGACAGCGGCTGCACCAAGGGCGTCAGCGCCTCCATCATCTCCCGCATCTCGCGGGCGACGGCCACGTATTTGGCCATGTCCGGCTTGATCACCACCGCATCCGGGCAGGCGGCGAGGGCCTTGAACATGGGCATGGCGCTGCGCACGCCGCGGGTGCGGGCCAGGTAGCAGGCGGCCGAGACCACGCCGCGCCGCCCGCCGCCGACGATCACGGGGCGGGCCAGCAGCTCGGGGCGGTCGCGCTTCTCGATGCTGGCGTAGAAGGCGTCGCAATCGATATGGGCGATGGAGAGCGCGAACAGCGCCTCATGCCGGACGATGCGCCGGCCGCCGCAAGCCGGGCAGCGCGGCCCCGGCGGATCGCGGGCCAGGCAGTCCCGGCAGACCGCGGGCATCAGCGCGCGCGCATCGCGCTCACCACAGCCGGGCCGCGCCGAGCACGCCGGAACTGTCGCCGTGCCGGGCCTGGATGATGGGCGTGTCGAAACTGTCGGAGAAGACGTGGCGCGGGATCAGCCGGGGCAGCGCCTCGTACAGATGCGCCATGTTGGACAGGCCGCCGCCGAGCACGAGGACTTCCGGGTCCAGCAGGTTGATGACCCCGGCCAGCGCGCGGGCCAGCCGCTCCACGTGCCGGTCCAGCGCCGCCTGGGCGCGCACCTCGCCGGCGGCGGCACGGGCGGGCAGGGTGGAGGCGTCGCGTGCCTCGGGCCCGTCGGCGTCGCGGGCCAGGGCGGGGCCGCACAGGAAGGTCTCGATGCAGCCGTGCTGGCCGCACCAGCAGGCGGGGCCGGGGAATTCGGCCGGGGTCATCCAGGGCAGGGGGGTATGGCCCCACTCGCCGGCCACGCGGTTCCGGCCCTCCACCAGGCGCCCGTTCACCACCAGCCCGCCGCCCACGCCGGTGCCGAGGATGACGGCGAAGCCGGAGCCGGGATGGTCGTGGAATTCGCTCATCGCCAGGCAATTGGCGTCGTTGGACAGCCGCACCGGGCGGCCGAGCCGGGCCGAGAGGTCATGGCCCAGGGGGCGGCCGTTCAGGAAGGTGGAATTGGCACCGCGGATCAGGCCGGTGGCCGGGCTTTCGCTGCCCGGGATGCCGCAGCCGACGCGCGCGGCCTCGCCGATCTCGGCCTCGGCGGCTTCGACCATGGCGCCGATCTGCGCGACGGTGGCTTCGTAGGTTGCGGGGGTGGGCAGGCGGCGGCGGAGCCGCAGGGCGCCGCCGGGGTCCAGCGCCGCCACCTCCGTCTTGGTGCCGCCGAGATCGATGCCGATGCGCCAGGTCATGCCCGCAAGGTGGCGCCCGGCGGGTCGCCCCGCAAGGCGGGCGCCGAGGGCCGCGCCTCGCAAGCGGCGGCGCTTGCCCTTTCGGCGCCGGGGTGGTGGACTCGGGCGCATGAGCGAGACGCTGCTGGATGTCCAAGGCCTGACCTGCCCCCTGCCGGTCCTGAAGGCGAACAAGGCCTTGCGGTCGCTGCCGGCCGGCGCGCGGCTGGTGGTGCTGGCGACGGACCCGGCCAGCGTGAAGGATTTCCGGGCCTATGCGGCGGAGACCGGCCATGCGCTGGTGGGATTCTCCGAGGAAAAGGGCCTGTTCCGCTTCACGCTGCGCAAGCGCGAAGACCGGCCCGAGGCGCCTGAGGAATGAGCGTCCTGCTCTTCACGCACCTGGCCTGCCTGCGCCATGACCCGGGCGAGGGCCATCCGGAATGCCCGGACCGGCTGCGCGCCGTGCTGCGGGCGCTGGATGCCGGCGAATTCGTCGATCTCATCCGGGCGGAGGCGCCGCTCGCCACCGTGGAACAGCTGCTCCGTGTCCATCCTGCCGGCTATGTGGACGCCATCCTCGGCATCCGGCCGGAGGGCGATGAGATCGTGGCACTCGACGCCGATACGCTGATGAGCGCCGGCAGCGCCGAGGCCGCGCTGCGCGCCGCCGGCGCCGCGGTGGCCGGCGTGGATGCGGTGTGCACCGGGGAGGTGCGTCGCGTCTTCTGCGCCACCCGCCCCCCCGGTCACCATGCCGAGCCCAATCGCCCCATGGGCTTTTGCCTGTTCGCCAATGCGGCGGTGGCCGCCCGCCACGCCCAGGCGGTCCATGGCCTGGCGCGCGTCGCGGTGGTGGATTTCGACGTGCACCACGGCAATGGCACCCAGGCCTGCTTCGCCACCGATTCCAGCCTGTTCTATGCCAGCAGCCATCAATGGCCGCTCTATCCCGGCACCGGCGATTCCTCGGAAACCGGCGTCGGCAATATCTTCAACGCCAAGCTGCCCCCCGGCGCCGATGGCGCCGCCTTCCGGGCGGTCTGGGAGCGCGAGCTGTTGCCCGCGCTTGACGGTTTCGTCCCCGAACTCATCCTGGTGTCAGCCGGCTTTGACGCCCACGCCAGCGACCCCCTGGCCCAGCTCCGGGTGCGGGAGCCGGATTTCGCCTGGCTCACTGCGGAACTTTGCGCCCTGGCGGATCGTCATGCCCAGGGCCGGCTGGTGAGCCTGCTGGAAGGCGGCTACGACCTGGAGGCGCTCGCGCTGTCCACCGCCGCCCATGTCCGCACCCTGATGCGGGCCTGACCCTTGGCGGCGGCGGACACCGCCTCATCTTTTTCCTTCCCATGGATGACAAGTCTGATGTCAACTCAGCCTGACACGGCAAGGCCCGTCGCCTCCCTTTCCTTCGAGGATGCGCTGGCGGAGCTGGAGGGGATCGTGAAGGACCTGGAATCGGGCAAGGGCAGGCTGGAAGAAGCCGTCGCGGCCTATGAACGCGGCGCCGCCCTGCGCCGGCATTGCGAGGCGAAGCTGGCCGAGGCCGAGGCCAAGGTGCAGGCCATCGTCGAATCCAGCCCCGGCCAGGCCGCCGGCCTGCGCGACCTGGCCTGAGGGGGCCCTGATGCCCGATACCGCCACGCCTCCGCCGCTGCAGTCCGCCCTCGCCGAGGCTGCGGCCGAAATCGACCAGACGCTCGACCAGATCCTGCCGCCCGCCGAAGGGCCGGAAGCGCCGCTGCTGGCGGCCATGCGCTATGCCGTGATCGGCGGCGGCAAGCGGCTGCGCGGCTTCCTGGTGCTGGAGGGGGCGCGGCAATTCGGCGTCTCCCGCCAGGCGGCGCTGCGCGTCGCAGCGGCGATCGAGATGCTGCACGCCTATTCCCTGGTGCATGACGACCTGCCGGCAATGGATGACGACGACCTGCGCCGCGGCAAGCCCACCGTGCACAAGGCCTTCGACGAGGCCACCGCCATCATCGCCGGCGACGCGCTGCAGGCCGCCGCCTTCGGCACCCTGGCGGAGGAGGAGACGCATTCCGACCCCGCCGTACGAGCGGAGCTGGTGCGCTGCCTGGCGCGCGCCGCCGGCGCGCGGGGCATGTGCGGCGGGCAGATGCTGGACATGCTGGCCGAAGCGGCGGCGGAGCCGCTGGACGAGGTGCAGGTCGGCCGGCTGCAACTGCTGAAGACCGGCCGGCTGATCGAATTCGCGGCCGAGGCGGGCGCGATCCTCGGCAAGGCGCCCTCGGCGCAGCGCAACGCGCTGGCCGCCTATGGCCGCGACCTCGGCGCCGCCTTCCAGATCGCGGATGATCTATTGGACGCGACGGCCAGCGCGGCGGAAACCGGCAAGCGCACCGGCAAGGATGCGGAAGCCGGCAAGGCAACCCTGCTCGGCCTGCTCGGGATCGAGCGGGCCCGGATGCAGGCGGAGCGGCTGGTGACCCAGGCCCGCGACCACCTGGACAGTTTCGGCGATCGCGCCGAGCTGCTGCGCGACCTGGCCGCCTACACCATCGAGAGGAAGAGCTGACAACCATGGCGCCCCCCGTGACTCCCCTGCTCGATCGGGTCCGTGTTCCGGCCGATCTCCGCAACTATTCCGGGGAGCAGCTCAAGCAGCTGGCGCAGGAGCTGCGGGCGGAGACGATCGATGCCGTCAGCCAGACCGGCGGGCATCTCGGCGCCTCGCTCGGCGTGGTGGAGCTGACGGTCGCGGTGCATGCGGTCTTCGACACGCCGCGCGACCGGCTGATCTGGGACGTCGGCCACCAGGCCTATCCGCACAAGATCCTGACCGGCCGGCGCGACCGCATCCGCACCCTGCGGACGGAGGGTGGGCTGTCCGGCTTCACCCGGCGGGCGGAGAGCGAATACGACCCGTTTGGTGCCGCCCACTCATCCACGTCCATCTCCGCCGGCCTCGGCATGGCCATGGCGCGGGAGCTGAAGGGCGACGACCGGCATGTGATCGCGGTGATCGGCGATGGCTCCATGTCCGCCGGCATGGCCTATGAGGCGATGAACAATGCCGGCGCGGCCCGCGCCCGGCTGATCGTCATCCTGAACGACAACGACATGTCGATCGCGCCCCCGGTGGGCGCCATGTCGGCGTATCTGTCGCGGCTGATCTCGTCGCGCCCCTTCCTGTCGCTGCGCGACGTGATGGGCCGGCTGGCCAAGCGCTTCCCCCGGCCGATCGAGCGCACGGCGCGGCGGGCGGAGGAATTCGCGCGCGGCCTGCTGACCGGCGGCACGCTGTTCGAGGAGCTGGGCTTCTACTACGTCGGCCCGATCGACGGCCACGACCTGGACCACCTGCTGCCGGTGCTGCGCAACCTGCGCGATGCGGATGAGAACCAGCCGATCCTGCTGCATGTCGTGACGCAGAAGGGCAAGGGCTATGCCCCCGCCGAAGCAAGCGCCGACAAGTATCACGGCGTCCAGAAGTTCAACGTCATCACCGGCGAACAGGCCAAGGCCCCCCCGGGCCCGCCCAGCTATACCAAGGTGTTTTCCAATGCCCTGATTGCAGAGGCCGATGCGGATGAGCGGGTCGTCTCCATCAATGCGGCGATGCCCGCCGGCACGGGCCTTGATGCCTTCGCCAAGAAATATCCGAAGCGCTGCTTCGACGTGGGCATCGCGGAACAGCACGCCGTCACCTTCGCGGCCGGCATGGCGACGGAAGGCCTGAAGCCCTTCGTCGCGATCTACTCCACCTTCCTGCAGCGCGCCTATGACCAGGTGGTGCATGACGTGGCGCTGCAATCCCTGCCGGTGCGCTTCGCCATGGACCGCGCCGGGCTGGTCGGCGCGGATGGCGCGACCCATGCCGGCAGCTTCGACATCGCCTATCTCGGCTGCCTGCCGAACATGGTGCTGATGGCCGCGGCCGATGAGCTGGAACTCATGCACATGGTCGCCACCGCCGCGCAGATCGACGACCGGCCGAGCGGCTTCCGCTATCCGCGCGGCGAAGGCCTCGGCCTGAAGCTGCCGGCGCGCGGCACGCCGCTCGAGATCGGCCGCGGGCGCGTGCTGCGGGAGGGCAATTCGGTGGCGATCCTGTCCTATGGCGCGCGGCTGGCCGAATGCATGAAGGCGGCGGATGAGCTGGCGGCGCAGGGCCTCACCTGCACCGTCGCCGATGCCCGCTTCGCCAAGCCGCTGGACACCGCGCTGGTGGAACGCCTGGCGCGGGACCATGAGGTGCTGATCACCATCGAGGAAGGCTCCGTCGGCGGCTTCGGCAGCCTGGTGGCGCATCACCTGCTGTGGAAGGGGCTGCTGGACGGGCAGACGAAGTTCCGCCCGATGGTGCTGCCCGATACCTTCATCGACCATGCCGCGCCCAAGGTGCAGTACGACCAGGCCGGGCTGAATGCGCGGCATATCGTGGCGACCGCCCAGGCGGCGCTCGGCATGGAGCAAGCCAAGGCCCAGCCGGCGCGCGCCTGATGGGCCCAGGCACCCGCATCCGTTCCGTCACGCCGCATGTGCTGATGGCGGATCTGGCGGAGCCCTTCGCCTATTCCCAGGCCTGGTACCGCCGCCGCGGCGCCATGCTGGTGGAGGTCGTGACGGAGGACGGCATCGTGGGCTGGGGCGAGGCCTTCGGGCCGCCGGAGCTGACCGCGCCGATCTGCACCTGGCTCGCGCCCCTGCTCATCGGCCAGGACGCCCTGGCGCGGGAGGCGCTGTGGCAGTCCCTGTACAACCGCCTGCGCGACCACGGACAGCGGGGGCTGGTGATCGAGGCGATCAGCGCGCTTGACATCGCGCTGTGGGACATTGCCGGACAGGCGCTCGGCCTTCCGGTGCACAGGCTGCTGGGCGGGCCGCTGCGGACCGAGGTGCAGGCCTATGCCACCGGCTTCTACCGCCGCGAACGCCGCGACCACCTGGGCTACCTGACCGAGGAGGCGGAGACGCGGCTGGAGGAGGGGTTTTCCATCCTCAAGCTGAAGACCGGCTGGGGCCTGGCCGCGGATATCGCGCTGACCCGGGACTTCCGCCACGCCATCGGCCCGAATATCGGCCTGCTGGTGGACTGCAACCATGCCTATGACGTGCCGGACGCCATCGCCTTTGGCCGCGCCGTGGCGGAATGCGACATCGGCTGGTTCGAGGAGCCGGTGCAGCCCGAGGACCTGGACGGCTACCTGGCGGTGAAGGCCGGCCAGCCGATCCCGGTGGCGGGCGGCGAGGCCAGTTTCACCCGCTGGGGATTCCGGGACATGATCACCCGCCGCGCGGCGGATATCCTGCAGCCCGATGTGGCGGCCTGCGGCGGGATTTCGGAGCTGAAGAAGATCGCGGACATGGCCAATGCCTTCGGCATGCGGGTGAACCCGCATGTCTGGGGGACCGGGGTGGCGCTCGCGGCCTCCCTGCATCTGCTGGCGGTGATCCCGGACAATCCGCCGGGCCTGTTTCCCCGCCCGCCGCTGCTGGAATTGGACCGCTCCCCGCATCCGGTGCGGGATGCGCTGCTGGCTGAGCCCGTCGGCTTCGCAGGTGGCGTGGTGCGGGTGCCGCACGGGCCGGGGCTCGGCATCACCGTGGACCGCGCGGCCCTCACGCGCTTCGCCGCCTGATGGGCGGCACGCCGAAGCAGCGGGCGGACCAGGCGCTGGTGGACCGGGGCCTGGCCGAAAGCCGCAGCCGCGCCCAGGCGTTGATCCTGGCCGGCAAGGTTTTTTCCGGGGAGGCGCGGGTCAGCAAGGCCGGCGATGCCATCAAGGAAGGCCAGCCGCTGGAGGTGCGCGGCCAGGACCATCCCTGGGTGTCCCGCGGCGGGGTGAAGCTGGCGCATGCGATCGCGCATTTTGGGCTGGATTGCAGCGGGGTGGTGGGCCTCGATGTCGGTGCCTCCACCGGCGGCTTCACCGACGTGCTGCTGCATCACGGCGCGGCCAAGGTCTTTGCCGTGGATGTCGGGCATGGCCAGCTGGCCTGGAAGCTGCGCAACGACCCGCGGGTGGTAGTGATGGAGCGGACCAATGCCCGCTACCTGGATGCGACGATGATCCCGGAGGCGCCGGGCGCCGTGGTGTGTGACGCCAGCTTCATCGGCCTGCGCACCGTGCTGCCTTCCGCCCTGGGCCTGGTCTCACCGGGCGGATGGGCCGTGGCACTGATCAAACCGCAATTCGAGGTGGGGCCGAATGTCGCCAAGGGTGGCGTGGTGCGCGATGCGCGGGTGCATGACAGCGTCTGCGCCGGCATCCGTCACTGGTGGGCCGAATTGCCTGGCTGGCGTGTGCTGGGGGTGGAGGCGAGCCCACTGCTGGGGCCGGAGGGCAACCGCGAATTCCTGATCGCGGCGCGGCGGGAGGGTTGAGGGGAAGGCTGGCCGGCTTGGCCGTCAGGCCGCGCGCGGGGAATGGGTGGTCTTCAGCCCGCCCGTCGGGCCGGCCGGCAGGTGCTGCCGGCTGATCTCGGCCAGCAGCGCCCAGACCTTGTGCGGATCCATCCGGGTCTCCGGATCGTTCAGCTGGCGGTCCAGCTCGGCCATCTTCAGGTCCAGCTCGCGCTCGGTCATTGGGACATTTCCTGCGGGGGGCTGCTGGCGTATCGCACCGCAGCATCACACCAGAAACGTGCATCAGCCCGCACGAGTTGCTTAATGAAATCTTATCACGTTCGCGCGAGAGTGATCGCGGAGCGGAACATTCTTCTTGGCGGAGGAGGGTCCGGGCCGCCTCAGGCGGTGCCGCGGATGATGATCTGCGCCAGTTCCTCCGGCCGCAGGGCGCCGGCGGGGGTGGCGACGGGACGGTCCGCGACCTTCCTTCCGCCCTTCAGCACCACCACCCGCTGTGCCACCGCCACCACATCGCCCATGGCGTGGCTGACCAGGATGACGGTGCGACCCTCGGCATGCAGGCGGCGGATCAGGTCCAGCACCTGGGCTGTCTCCTTCACGCCGAGCGCGGCGGTGGGTTCGTCCATGATGATGATGCGGGCGTCCCAGCGCAGCGCCCGGCAGATGGCGACCGCCTGGCGCTGCCCGCCCGACAGCCGCTCCACCGGCGTGTCCATGTCGCTGATGTCGACCGCCAGCCGCGCCAGATAGCCCCGGCTGGCCTCCGCCATGCGCCGCTTGTCGAGCAGCCCGAGCGGCGGCCGGGTGAGCTCCGACCCCAGAAAAACATTCTGCCAGATGGACAGACGCGGGGCGACGGCGAGGTCCTGGTAGATGGTGGCGACGCCGCGCCGCAGCGCGTCCTGCGGCCCGCGGAACTGCGTCGCATCGCCATCGAGCGCCATGGTCCCTTCGCTGGGCGCCTGCGCGCCCGCGAGAATCTTCACCAGGCTGGACTTGCCGGCGCCGTTGTCGCCGCAGAGCGCCAGCACCTCGCCCTCCGTCACATCGAGGTCGATGCCGGACAGCGCCTGCACCGCGCCGTAGCGCATGCCGATGCCGCGGAGGGAGAGCAGTGCCATCGGGCTACAGGAACTGGCGGACGTTGTTGCCATCCACCAGCAGGGAATCGAGGAAGAGGTAGGGGCCGGAGGCCATGGCGCCCTTGGCCTCGCCCTTCAGAACGATGCGGTCCACCGCCTCCACCGCCTTGTTGCCCATCTCCTCGAAGGGGATGGTGACGGTGGCCATCAGCGTGCTCTCGGGGTCGGCGATGCGGCGATAGGTCTCGGCGCCGCCGTCGATCGAGACGAACTTGATGTCGCCCTTCTTCACGCCGCGCGCCTGCAGCAGGTCGTCGATGACGAAGGCCTGGCCGTCGAAGCTGGCCCAGATGCCCTGGGTATTGGCGGCATGGCGCAGCAGCAGCCCCGAAAAACCCTGGCGGACGTCGTCGCGCCAGGAGGCGGTGCGCGCCATGGTGTGCGTGGCGAGCACGCGGACGCCGGTATTCTCCGACAGCACGGCATCCAGCACCTTGCCGCGGATGCGGGTGCCGACATTGCCCTCGAAGCGCTGGGTCAGGATATTGCCCTGGTAGCCGAGCGCGCCGAGCAGCCACAGCGCCGCATCGGCGCCCACCTTGTATTCGTTCACCTGGATGTCGAAGACGGTGTGCGGCGAGGCGCCGGCCATGATGGTGATGACGGGGATGCCCGCCGCCTTGGCGCGCTGGAACTGCGCCTCCGCCTCCACCGGCTTGCCCATGGCGACGATGATGGCCTTGGGGCGGCGCTGGATGAGGGTGTCGAGCTGCTCGGCATGGCGGGGCAGGGCGCCTTCGCTGTTCAGCACGGTGGCGGTCCAGCCCTTGGCGCGGGCGGCGGCGGCGGCGGCATTGGCGGCGCGGGCATGGGTCTCGCTGCTCATCTGGAAGCCGATGATGGCGATGTCCGTGCCGGCCTGGGCGAGGGCGGGCGCGGCCACCAGGCTGGCGCCGGCCAGCAACAGGCCGCGGCGGTTGATCTCGGTCATGGTCACTTCCCCGTCCGGAAATTCAGCTTCTTCACGAAGGGCGCACGGCCCATGCCGGCGGCCGAGAGGGCCACGGAGGCCAGGATGATCGCGCCCAGTACGATGTCCTGCCAGTAGTATTCGGCGCCCAGCAGCACGAGCCCATTGCCCAGCACCTTGAGCGTCAGCGCCGCAAACAGCGTGCCCGGGATATTCGGCCGCCCCGGCTCGAACATGCACATGCCCAGCAGCACGGCGGCGATGGCGTAGAGAAAATGGTCGTTCGCCATGCCCGGCGCGGCGGAGGAGAGGGAGGAGGCCAGCAGCACCGCCGTCAGCCCCGCGCAGGCGCCGGCCAGCGTCAGCGCCAGGCGCTTCATGGACAGGGTGCGGATGCCGGCGAGCCGCGCCGCCTCATCGGCCTCCCCGGTCGCCACCAGATGCGCGCCGAGCCGCGTCCATTTCACCAGCACCCAGGCGGCGAGCCCGACGCCGGCGAGCCACCAGACCAGGTTGGGCAGGCCGAGCCAGCTGCCGCGCGCCAGGCCGGTGAAGCTGGTGGGCCAGCGCCCGACGAAGGCGACGCCGGCGGTCAGCATGAAGCCGAGGCCCTTGGCGATGGCGGCGGTGCCGAGCGTGGCGATCAAGGAGGGCACCCGGAACACCGTCACGGCGATGCCATTGGCCGCGCCGCAGGCGGTGCCCACGGCCAGCCCGGCGCAGATGGCGATCCAGGGCGCCTGCCCGCCATGCACGAGCGCGCCGGTGACCACCGCGGCGAGGGAGGCCACCTCGGCGACCGAGAGGTCGATCTCGGCGGTGACCAGCGCCAGGGTGAAGCCGATGGCCAGGATGCCCAGGAAGGCGGTTTCCTTGAAGACCACGGCCAGGTTGCCAGCCGTCAGGAAGACCGGCGAGGCCAGGGCGAAGCCGCAGAACAGCAGTGCGCCGGCAAGTGCCGCGCCATAGCGTGTGAAAAAGCCGCCCATTCCACCCCCAGGATCCGCCGCCATCCTCGGCTGCGGGCCGCGTGCGTCAAGCCAGGGCGCGCGAGATGGGCGCGACGGCGGCCTCCGCGGCCTGGAAGATGGCGTGCAGTCGCGTGGCCTCCGCATGTCGCGCCGGATCGGGCAGCAGGCGTGCGGCGGGGCGAGCGAGCTGGTCCTGCATGGCGATGAGACCCGTTCCCTTGATGGCGGAAAAAGCGACGATGGCGCAGCCGAGCAGGCCGGGTTCCGGCGTGGCGGAGAGCAGCACGGGCCGGCCGAGCACATCGGCGCGCAGCTGCGCCCAGCCCGGCGTGGCGCCGCCGCCGCCCAGATGCAGCGCCACCGCCTGGCGGCCCGCCGCGGCCTCGGCGCGCTCCAGCACCGTGCGGTTGTTGAAGGCGATGCCCTGCATCACGGCACGCGCCAGGTCGGCCGCGCTGTGGTCGCGGCGAAGCCCCAAAAAGGCGCCGCGCAGGTCGGGGTCCCAATGCGGCACGCGCTCCCCGGCCAGCGTCGGCAGAAACAGCACCGGGATGGGGTCTTGGGGCGGCGGGTCGCCGCGGCCGACCTCCACGCCCAGGCTGGCCAGCCAGGCCAGGGCATCGGCGCCGTGCTGGCTGGGGCCGCCGATCTGGAACAGCCCGTCCCAATCCACCGTCAGCAGCCCCGGCGCGACGGCGGGGCTGTGGTGCAGCAGGCCCAGCACCTCCGTGGTGCCGGAGATGCCATAGGCGTGGCCCTCCCGCAGCGCGCCGAGGCCGGCGACGGCGGCCCAGGTGTCATGCGCCATGGCCATCACCGGGATGGGCCCCAGGCCGGGCAGGGCATCGGGGCGCAGCGGGCCCAGGATGGCGCCCGGCGGCAGCAGCGGCGGCAGCAGGCTCTCCGCCAGGCCGAGCCGGGGCAGCAGCGGCGCGGCGGCGGCCAGGCGGGCCGCGGAAATCCGGTCCGAGGCGAGGCGGCCGGTCAGCCGCAGGTTGAGAAAATCCTTCGGCTCCAGGATCGCGGTGGTGCGCGCCAGCGCCGACGGCGCGACCTGGCGCAGCCAGGCCAGCCGGGCCAGCGGGTGGAAGGCATTCACCTGCGGAAGCTCCGGATGGTCCGGCGGCAGCAGCGCCAGCAGTGCGGGCAGGGTCTCGGCGGCCCTTCCATCGCCGAAGAGCAGCGCCGGATGGGTGGGGTCGCCCGCCGCATCCACCGGCACCAGGCTGCGGGTGATGGCGCTGATGGCGATGGCGGCGGTGCGGGCGAAGGCCGCGCCATCCTGCCGGCGCAGCGCGGCTGCGGCCTGGCGCAGCGCCTGCCACCAGTGCTCGGCATCGGCTTCCGCGCCCAGGCGCTGCTGTTTGTCATGCCGCGCGAGGAGGCTGCCGTCGCGCCCCACCAGCGCGACGCGCAGCGAGGAACCGCCGAGATCGACGGCAAGGATGCAGGAGTCGGGCATGGCGGCGCGACCTTCGGCCGCGGGCGGGCGCGGCGCAAGTTGGGCTGCGCGCGCGAAAGGACAATGGCCCACTGAACGAGCTGTGTGCACCAAATCATGCCAATATGTACCGCATTTGAAGATGGATTTTTCATCCACCCGTTGATCGGTGCGGTTCCCTGCACTGCCCGGCTGCTCTAGGATTTCGCCATGACGGACCCTGCCCCCCCGGGCCTCGCGGCGCTGGAAGCGCAGCTGGCCCGCGACCTCGCCCTGCTGAACCTGCCGCCCAAAGCCTGGGTGCCGGAGCCGCCAACCGGGGTGCTGGATGTGGTGGTGCTGGGCGGCGGCCTTTCGGGGCTTTGTGCCGCCGCCGCGCTGCGCCTCCTGGGCATCGAGCGCCTGCTGGTGCTGGACCGCGCGCCGGCGGGGCAGGAGGGGCCCTGGGTGACCACGGCCCGCATGCGCACCCTGCGCACGGCGAAGGAGGTGGCGGGGCCGGCGCTGGGCATTCCCTCCCTCACCTTCCGGGCCTGGTTCGAGGCACAGTTCGGCGCCGAGGCCTGGGCCGCCATGGGCCGCATCCCGCGCGGCCAGTGGATGGACTACATGGTCTGGTACCGCCGCGTGCTGGACCTGCCGGTGCGCAACGGCGTGGAGGTGGTGGATATCGAGCCCGACCATGGCGGGCTGGTGCGGCTGACCCTGGCCGAGGGCGCGGCGGTGCTGGCGCGGCGTCTGGTGCTGGCCACCGGCATCGATGGCCTCGGCGGCGCCGGCGTGCCGGCGGTGGTGCGCGACCTGCCGCGCCAGTTCTGGGCGCATTCCTCGGATGAGATCGACATGGCGGCCCTGGCCGGCAAGCGCGTCGGCGTGGTCGGCGCCGGCGCCTCCGCCATGGACAATGCGGCGAGCGCGCTGGAGGCCGGGGCGGCTTCCGTCGACCTGCTGATCCGCCGCGCCGAGATGCCGCGCGTCGACAAGTTCACCGGCATCGGCAGCAGGGGCATGTCGCACGGCTTTTTGGGGCTGCCGATGGAAGACAAGTGGCGCTTCTTCCGCCTGGCCAATGCCGCGCAGTTGCCGGCGCCGCGGCCGAGCGTGCTGCGCGTGTCGCGGCACGCGAATGCGCGCTTCCACTTCGCCAGCCCGATCCTGTCCGCGCGTGAGCAGGAGGGCGCGCTGCGCGTCCAAACGCCGCGCTTCGCGCTGACGCTCGATTTCCTGATCCTCGCCACCGGCTTCGACATCGACCCGGCGCGCCGGCCGGAGCTGCGCCGCATCGCGCCATACATCCGCCGCTGGTCGGACAGCTACACGCCGTCGGCGGAGGAGGCCGATGCCATGCTCGGCACCTCGCCCGATCTCGGCCCCGGCTTCGAGTTCCAGCAGCGTACACCGGGCGCCTGTCCTGGGCTGGAGCGGGTCGCCTGCTTCGCCTTTCCGGCGGTGCTGACGCATGGCAAGCTGACCAGCGGCATCCCCTCCGTCAGCGATGGTGCGCGGCGGCTGGCGGAGGCCATGGCGCGCAGCCTCTTCGTCGAGGATCGCGCGAAGATCTATGCGAAGTTCGCGGCCTATGACACGCCGGAACTGCTCGGCGACGAATGGACGCCATTTGCCGGAAAGATCGATGATGCAGCCGCCTGAGATCCTCGCCTTCTTCGGCATCTCCTCGCCATGGGCCTATTTCGGCGCGCCGCGGCTCTATGAGATCGCGCGCCGACATGGCGCGAAGCTGGTGCTGCGGCCGATCAAGGTGATCGAGGCGAATGGCGGCATTCCGCTGCGCACGCGGGCGCAGGCGCGGCAGGATTATCACGCGCTGGAGCTCGATCGTTGGCGCAAGTTTCTGGGCATGGCGCTGCAGCTGACGCCAAAATTCTATCCCTGCCGGACCATCGAGACGGCGGCGCAGGCGGTGATCGCGGTGCAGGAGGCGGGGCTGGACGCGCAGGGCTTCTGCTTCGCCGTGCAGCGCGCCCTCTGGGCCGAGGATCGCGACATTGCAGACCTGAACACGCTGCGCGAGATCGCGCGCGCGACGCTGGGCGAGGCAGGCGTGGCCCTGATGCGCGAACCGGCGCTGCCGCAGCATGTCGCGGCGTGGCAGGCCAACCTCGCCGAGGCCGAATCCCGAAAGATCTTCGGGACGCCGACCTATGTGTTCCGCGATGAGCTGTTCTGGGGCCAGGACCGGCTGGACTTCCTCGACCGGGCGCTCTCCGCATGACAGGGCTGGCGCACGAAAATCCGGAGATCATGGCGCGGGCCGCGGCGCTGCATGCGCGGGCCGTGGTCTTCGACGGACTTTCGACCTGCAACTGGTCGCGCACCATCTTCTCCGAGATGGCGACGGGTGGCGTCACCGCGGTGAATGCGGCTTCCGTGCTCTGGGAGGATCTGCGCGGCGGGCTGGACAACATCCTCGCCTGGCGGCGGATGCTGGAGGAGAATGCCGACCTTCTGCGGCCTGTGAAGACAGTGGCGGATATTCATGCGGCGAAGGCGGAAGGCCGCACCGGCATCAGCATCGGCTGGCAGAACACCTCGCCCATCGAGGACCGGCTGCAGGATATCGGTCTGTTCAAGGATCTCGGCGTCGGGATCATGCAGCTGACCTACAACACCCAGAACTACTCGGGCGCCGGCTATCTCGAGCTGAACGATTCCGGCCTGACCGGATTCGGGCGCGAGGTGGTGCATGAGATGAACCGCGCCGGCGTGCTGTGTGACCTCTCGCATGTCGGCGAGAAGACGGCCTTCGACACTATCGAGACCTCCCACCAGCCGGTCTGCATCAGCCATGTGCTGCCGCGCGCGCTGCATGATGTGGCGCGCAACAAGACCGATGCGCTGATGGCCGCCTGCGCCGCGCGCGGCGGGCTGATCGGGATCAGCCTGTTCTCGCCAGGCCTGGCGCGCGGCAATGACTCCACCGTCGAGGACTATCTCGACGCCATGGCGCATGTGATCGCGCTGGTGGGCGAGGATCATGTCGGCCTCGGCTGCGACTTCAGCCTGGACCATCCGCGGCCCGGCCCCTACCAGGTCTATGCCAGCCGCGACAAAGGCCATGCGCGGGAACTGACCGAATACGCCAATGCGAAGATCAGCAAGCCGCTCGGCATCCGCCGCATCCACGAGATGCCCCATATCACCGCGGCGATGGTGCGGCGCGGATGGTCGGAGGAGACCATCCTGAAGCTGCTCGGCGGCAACTGGCTGCGGCTGCTGGAGCGCGTCTGGGGCGGCTAGCCTTGCGTGTCGAAACAGCCCTCCACGCCGCGCGGCAGCGCGAATTTCTGGATGCGTTGGCTCGGCGTGCGCGGGAAGCTCGGCACCACCGCCAGGTAGCGCGGGCGCTGGTAGCGGGCGAGGCGCGGCGTCAGCCAGGCGCTGACCTCGGCGAGGTCCAGCACCGCGCCCTCCCGCGGCTGCAGGAACAGCTTGATCTCCTGCTCGCCGATCTCGGCGGCGACGCCGATCATGGCGCAATCCGCGACGGCGGGATGCTGGGCGGCCACCGCCTCCACCTCCCAGGCCGAGACATTCTCGCCCCGCACCCGCACGCTGTCCGTCATCCGCCCGTGGAAGAACAGATTGCCGGCGGCATCGAGGCTGCCGGAATCGCCAGTGTGCAGGGCGCCGTCGCGCAGCGCCCTGGCGGTGGCTTCCGGGTTGTCGAGATAGCCCTGGGTCAGCGCCAGCGGTTCGCGCGCGTGCACCACGATCTCGCCGCGCGCACCCGGCGGCAGCACGCGGCCCTCGGCGTCCTGGATGGACAGTTCGAACCAGGGCATGGCGCGGCCGACGGAGCCCGGCACGCCATCGGCATTGAAGCTGGAGAAGGAAGACGCCTCCGTCATGCCATAACATTCGCGCAAGGTGACGCCGAAGCGCGCCTGCACCTGCGGCCACAGCTCCGCCGGGCAGCCGCCGCCCCAGGCGATGCGGACCCGATGCGCGCGCTCCTGCGGCGCCGGATCCTGCTTCAGCAGGATCTGCAGGATGCCGCCGAGATAGTGGATATGCGTCGCACCGGCCGCGATCACCTGGCCCCAGAAGGCGCTGGCGCTGAAGCGCGGCACCAGGTGCAGCACGACGCGCTTCAGCAGCGGCGCCACCAGCATCTGCGCGCCGCCGATGTGGTGCAGCGGCTCCCACATGAAGAACACGTCGCCGTCGCGCGCATCCGCCACCCGCATCACGCCCTCGCCCGCCAGCCGCAGCATGCGGTGGGAGACGCGCACGCCCTTGGGCGGGCCGGTGGTGCCGGAGGTGGTGCAGATGGCGAAATCCTCGGCGGGTTCGGGCGGTGCCTCGTCGAAGCGCGAAGCCGGCGCCTCCGCAAACAGCTCGTCGAGCGAGGCATGCCCCTCCGCCACGATCAGCCTCGGCTGCGTCAGCGCCAGGATGTGGCGCAGCCCGTCGCCGACCAGGGCCGGGTTCAGCGGTACCCAGACGAGGCCGGCCTTGGCCATGGCATAGGCGAGGACCAGCGAGTCCAGCGCATTCGGCAGCACCGCCGCCACCCGGTCCCCGCGTGCCAGGCCGCGCGCCCGCAGCGCCTGCGCCAGCGCATCACTGCCGGCATCCAGCGCCGCGAGCGTCAGCGAGGCCTCGCTGGTGCGTGCGAAGACGCGATCCGGCTCCACCGCCACCGCACGGCGCAGCAGCTCGCAAAAACCCTCGGCCACTTTGATGCCGCCCCCTTTGCCGCTATCCCCGGGGTAACGCCGCGCCGCCTGGGGATCAACATGTCCGAGACCGCCGAAGACCACGTCCTGGCCACGACAGAGGATGGCATCCGCCTCATCACCCTGAACCGTCCCCGCCGCCTGAATGCCTGGGATGCGCCGATGCGCGCGCGGCTGCTGGAACTGCTCTCCGACGCCGCGATGGATGCCGATGTGCAGGCGGTGGTGCTGACCGGCGCCGGCGACCGCGCCTTCTGCGCCGGCCAGGACCTGAACGAGGGCAAGAATTTCGACGGCGATCGCGCCGAGGGCTGGATCGCGGAGTGGCGCGCGCTCTACGGCGCGATCCGTGCATTTGAAAAACCGCTGGTCTGTGCGCTGAACGGCCTGGCCGCGGGCTCCGCCTTCCAGGTGGCGCTGCTCTGCGACATCCGCGTCGGCCATGCGGGGTCCAGAATGGGCCAGCCGGAGATCAATTCTGGCATCGTCAGCGCCACCGGCTTCTGGATCATCCGCGAGATGCTGGGCCTGTCGCGCGCCACCGAGATGGTGCTGACGGGGCGGATGGTGGCGGCGGAGGAATGCCACCGCCTGGGCCTGCTGCACCACCTGGTGCCGGCAACCGAGGTGCGCGCCACGGCCCTGCGCACCGCGGCGGAGCTGGCGGCCAAGCCGAAGCTTGCCTTCCGCCTGAACAAGCAGCGCTTCCGCGAGGTGACGCAGCGCGGCTTCGACGAGACCTTTGACGCCGCCCGCCGCCTGCACCGGGAGGCCTTCAGCGACGGCGAATCGCAACAGGTGATGCAGCGCTTCCTGGACCGTTCGCAGGGCCAGTCCTAGGCTGCACCGACCGACCGGGAGCCCGCCCATGCGCCGCCTGCCCCTGCTGCTCGCCAGCCTCGCCCTCGCCTGGCCCGCCATGGCGCAGGAGGCGCGGATCGCGATCCAGACCGAGACCTCCTCGCTCGATCCGCACTTCGCGCTGGTCGGCGCCAACCAGGCCGTGGCGCGCCACATCTTCGAGGCGCTGGTCGGCTCCGACCGCGACCTGAAGCCTGTGCCCGGCCTCACCGAATTCTCCAACCCGGAACCGGATGTCTGGGAATTCCGCATCCGCCCCGATGCGCGCTTCCACGACGGCAGCCCGGTGACGGCGGAGGATCTGCGCTTCTCGCTGGAACGCATGCCGCGCGTGCCGAACAGCCCGGCGCCCTTCATCCGCCTGGCCGGCAGCGTGACGGCGATCGAGGTGGTGGACCAGCACACGATCCGGCTGCGCTCGCGCGGCCCCGATCCCTCCATCCCGCTGAATGCGATGAGCGCCTGGATCGTCTCCGCCCGCGTCGCGGCCGATGCGACGACGGCAGATTTCAACAGCGGCCGCGCCACCATCGGCTCCGGCCCCTGGCGCTTCGTGGAATGGCAGCGCGGCCAGGCGCTGCGGCTGGCGCGCAACGACGACTATTGGGGCGAGAAGCCGGCCTTCGCCACCGCCACACTCCGCCCGGTGGCGAATGACACGGCGCGCATGGCCGCGCTGCTGGCTGGCGATGCCGATCTGATCGAGGCTGTGCCGCCCGGCGAGATCGCGCGGCTGCGGGCGCGGCCGGAGCTGCGCGTCACCGCCTCCCCCTCCTCGCGCATGATCTATATCGGGCTGGACCAGGCGAACGATCCCTCGCCTTTCGTCACGGCGCGGGATGGCAGCGCGCTGGCCGCCAATCCGCTGAAGGATGTGCGGGTGCGCCAGGCGCTGTCGCTCGGCATCAACCGCGCTGCCATCGTGGAGCGCGTGCTGGCCGGCGCGGCGCGGCCGACCGGGCAGTTGGCGGTGCGGGGCCAGCTGGGTTTCGACCCGGACCTGCCGGTGCCGGAGTTCGACGTGGCGCAGGCGCGGCGCCTGCTGGCGGAGGCGGCTTTTCCAAATGGCTTCCGCATCACGCTGCATTCGCCCAACAATCGTTATGTCGAGGATGACAAGACGGCGCAGGCGGTGGCCCAGTTCTGGGCGCGGATCGGGCTGGATGCGCGGGTCGAGGTAATGCCCTCCAACGTCTTCTTCACTCGCGCCGGGCGGCGCGAATTTTCGGCGTTTCTGATCGGCTTCGGCCATACCACGGGCGATGCCTGGCTCGGCATGTCGCAGGTGCTGCAAAGCTACGATGCGCAGCGCGGCATCGGCGGGCTGAACCGTGGGCGCTATGCCAGCGCCGGCTTCGATGCGGCGATGGATGCGGCGCGCGGGGTGGTGGATGGCGCGCGGCGCGATGCGCTGCTGCGCCAGGCGCAGCAGATCGCGGCGCGGGAGGTGGGCATCATCCCGCTGCACTTCCCCGACAATGTCTGGGCGCATCGCGCGGCCTTCACCTATGCCGGCGGCGTCGAGGAAAGCACGCTGGCGCATCACCTGGCGCCGGTGCGCTGATGCGCTGCATCGAAGCCATGGTGCCCTGCCGCGATGGCGTGCGGCTGGCCACCGATGCCTGGCTGCCGGACGGCGAAGGCCCCTGGCCCGTCATCCTGGAGCGCACCCCCTATGGCAAGCGTGAGGTTTCGCGCTCCGAACGCACCGCGGCGGACCCGAAGCCGCAGCCGCGTGAAGCGATCGCGGCCTACTTCGTCCAGCACGGCTATGTCGTGGTCTACCAGGACTGCCGCGGCCGCTACGGCAGCGAGGGTGAGTTCGTCAAATATCTTTCCGACGGCGAGGACGGCTACGACTGCTGCGCCTGGATCATGGCTCAGCCCTGGTGCAATGGCCGCATCGGCACGATGGGGCTCAGCTATGCCGCGCATACCCAGGCCTCGCTGGGCTGCCTCGATCCGCCGGGTCTGGCCGTGCAGATCCTGGATTCGGGCGGCTTCTCCGATGCCTGGCAGGGCGGCATCCGACGCGGCGGCGCCTTCGAGCTGAAGCAGGCGAGCTGGGCCTTCAACCAGGCGCTGCTGGCGCCGGAGACCAAGGCCGACCCCGTCCGCGCCGCGGCACTGGCGGCGGAGGATCTGGTGGAATGGTTCCACCGCTTCCCCTGGAAGCGCGGCCATTCGCCCGTGCGCCACGCGCCGGATTACGAGGACTACCTGTTCGAGCAATGGGAACACGGCGCGCGCGACGAATTCTGGCAGCGCCTCGGCATTTTTGCGCGCGGCTGGCATGACCGCTACGCGCCGGTGCCCACCGTCCACATGTCCTCCTGGTACGACCCCTATCCGCGCACGGCCACGGAAAACTACTGCGGGCTGCGCGATGCGGGGCGCGGCCGGCCGAGCCTGATCCTCGGCCCCTGGACGCATGGCAATCGCAGCCAGACGGCTTTCGGCGAGGTGGAATTCGGCTCCGACGCCACCATCGATTCCTGGGCCGGCGACTGGCGCGCCTTCCGACTGCGCGTCTTCGACCGCTGGCTGAAGGATGTGCGGAACGGGGTGGAGGCGGAGCCGCCGGTGCGCGTCTTCGTCATGGGCGGCGGCAGCGGGCGGCGCACGGAGAAGGGGCTGCTGGACCATGGCGGGCGCTGGCGCAACGGGGCCGACTGGCCGCTGCCCGGCACGCGCATCGTCCCCTACCACCTGCATGGCGATGGCGGCCTGGCGGAGGCGACGCCGGCTGCGAATGCCGCGCCGCTGTCCTGGGATTCCGATCCGCGCCATCCCGTTCCCACCATCGGCGGGGCCATCACCTCGATGGAGCCCGTCATCACCGGCGGGCCGATGGACCAGCGGGAGCGGGAGGGCCACTTCGGCTGCCGCCCGCCCTTCCTGCCGCTCGCCTCCCGCGCCGATGTGCTGGTCTTCCAGACCCCGCCGCTGGACCACGATTTGGAGGTGATCGGCCCGGTCACCGCGGAGCTCTGGATCGCCACCGATGCGCCGGATACGGACATCACCGCCAAGCTGATCGACGTGCATCCGGCCAGCGCGGACTATCCGCAGGGCTTTGCCATGAACCTCTGCGAGGGCATCCTGCGCTGCCGCTACCGCGACGACCCGGCCCAGCCGTCCTGGATGCCGCATCGCGAACCGACGGCCATCACGGTGGAGCTGTTTCCCACGGCGAACCGCTTCCTGGCCGGGCACCGGATCCGCCTGGATATCGCCGCCAGCGAATTCCCGCATTACGACGTGAACCCGCAGACCGGGGAGAAGGAGGGCGCGGCGCGGCGGATGCGGCTGGCGGTGAACACGCTGTTCTGCGATGCCGACCACCCCTCCCGCCTGCTGCTGCCCCTGGCGCCGCCCGACGACGGGTGATGCCCAGCGGCGGGCGCCGCGATGCGCTGGACAGAATGCCGGCGCCCTGGGCATCCTCCGCCCCTGCCAAGACAGGGAACCAAGGCACAATGATCTTCACCCGCAATCGCGCCGCCTTGTTCGGCGCGCTGGCGCTGGGCGCCTGGCTGGCCGGGGCGCCGATGGCGCCGGCCCAGGCCACCACCTTCACCTGGGCCACCGCCAACGACATCCTCGGCCTGGACCCGCACGCCAACAACCACGGCGTGACCAATACGATGAAGTCCAACGTCTATGAGCCGCTGGTGCGGCGCGAGCCGGACGGGTCGCTCTCGCCCTCCCTGGCCGAGCGCTGGGAGATGACCTCCCCCACCACCTGGCGCTTCCATCTGCGCCGTGGCGTGAAGTTCCATGGCGGCGAGCCCTTCACCGCGGCCGATGTGGTGCATGCGGCGGAGCGGGTGCGGCAGAACGACATGGCCTATGTCGTGCAGTCCGTCACCGCGGTGCGCGCGATCGACGACCATACGGTGGAATTCGAGACGCGCGGGCCGAACCCGATCCTGCTGCAGGACCTGACGCTGTTCTTCATCACCTCGAAGGCCTGGATCGAGGCGAACAACGCCATGGCCGTGGCGCGCGCCGGCCAGCCGGGCGCCACCAGCACCTTCGTGCAGCTGAACGCCAATGGCACCGGCCCCTTCCGGGTGACGGAGCGCCTGGCGGATGAGCGCACGGTGCTGGTGCCGAACCCGGATTGGTGGGACCGCGCGCAGCACGGCATCACCCGCGCCGTCTTCCGCCCCGTCGCCAGCGCGCCGACCCGCGTCGCCGCGATCCTGTCGCGCGAGCTCGATGCGATGTACCACGTGCCGTTGCAGGATGTGCAGCGCGTGTCGCAGACCCAGGGCATCCGCCTGATCCAGGGCCCCACCGCGCGCAGCATCTACTTCGCCTTCGACGTGAACCGCGCCGAGAACCTGGATGCGCCCGGCACGCCGAACCCGCTGCGCGACGTGCGCGTGCGCCGCGCCATGTACCAGGCGATCGACATGGGCACGATCACCCGCGTGATCCTGCGTAATTCCACCGTCGCCGCCGGCCTGCCGGTGGGCACGGCGATCAGCGGCTTCGTCGAGCAGTACAACCAGCGCCTGCCCTTCGATGCCGCGGCCGCGCGGCGCCTGCTGGCGGAGGCCGGCTACCCGAACGGCTTCCCCATCACGCTGAGCTGCCCGAACAACCGCTATGTGAATGACGAGGCGATCTGCCAGGCGGCCGTCGGCATGCTGCAGCGCGTCGGCATCCAGGCGCGGCTGGACGCGATTCCCTTCACCCGCTTCCTGCAGCGCGGCGCGAACAAGGAATACATGTTCTACATGCTGGGCTGGACGCCCGGGAACTTCGACATCACCAATCCCGGTCGCGAGCTGCTGGGCGAAGGCTCCTTCAACTGGGGAGGTTTCGCGGACGAACGGATGGCCACGCTGCTGACCCAGATCCAGGTGGAGACGGACCAGGCGAAGCGGCAGGAGCTGGCGGGCCAGTACTGGGCGCGCTTCCAGGAACTGCTGCCGATGATCCCGCTGCACCAGGAGCCGCAGATTTTTGCCGTGCGCGACACCGTCGCGGAACTGCCGCTGCGGGCGAATGAGGATCTGGAACTGCGCCACGTCCGCATGCGCCGCTGATCCGGCACGCACCACGGGAAAGGCCCGCACCCGCGAGGGGCGGGCCTTTCTGCTGCCTGTTTCGCCTGTTTCGCGGCCTGGATCTTCCGCTTGCGACAGTGGCGCGCGGCGCCCACCCTCGGGCCGCCCCAGGGGGCCCGAAGGGGGAAAGCACCATGCCCGCCCGCCCGACCTTTCCCGGCGTCTATGTGCAGGAAGTCGCCTCCGGCCCCCGCGCCATCGCCGGCGCACCCACCGCCATCGCCGCCTTCATCGATGGTTTTCCGCGCGGTCCGCTGGATGTGCCGGTGGAGCTCACCAGCCTGGCCGAGGCCGAGGACCATTTCGGCGCCCCGCATCCGCACAGCCCCGCCAGCCATGCGCAGCGGCTGTTCTTCGCCAATGGCGGGGTGCGGGCCTTCGGGCTGCGCGTGGCGCAGGGCGCCGTCGCGGCCAGCGTCGTGCTTGCCGATGGCGCGGCGCCGCTGCGCGCCACCGCCGGCCGGCAATTGCAGGGCCGCAGCACGCCCGACCCCGGCGCCTGGGGCAATGCGCTGGAACTGGAGGTGGATTTCGAGGGCACGGAGACCGCCGACGACTTCAACCTGACCATCCGGGAGGTCGCGGCGGCCGAGGGCGGGCCCCGGCCGCTGCGGCAGGAGGTCTTTGCCCGGCTGACGATGAACCAGGCCGATCCGCGCCAAGCCTTGGCACTGGTCAATGCCGGATCGCGCCTGGTGCAGCTTTCCGGCGATGGCGCACGGCCCCTGGCCAATGGCCATCTCTCCGCCCCGCTGGCCGCGCGCAGCGGCCCCGGCACCCGCCTGGCGCTGACGCTGGCCCTGGCCGGCCGCCCGGCGGGGCAGGCGCTGGACCTCGTCCTGCCGAAGCCGGCCTTCGCCGCCTGGGCCGACCTTCGCCCCGGCCTGGAACAGGCGCTGCGCGCCCTGGCGCCGCAGGCGGCGGAGGCGGATCGGCCGATCTATGCGGCAGCGAGGCTGCTTCTGATGGGCACCGGCAGCGCGGAGCATCCCTTCCGCTGGCATCTGCTGCCGGGTCGGGGCCAGGCCGGGCTCGATCCCGCCACCCGCTTCGTCATCGGCGGCGCAAATGCCGGGGAGGGCGATGCGGATGGGCTGCGCCTGGCCGATGGCCTGGCCGAGATCGGCCCCGCCTGCCACCGCCTGTCCGGCGGCCAGGACGGCGAGATGCCGGTGCCGGAGGCCGCGCTGCTGGGCGATGCCGTGGCCAGGACCGGCCTGCATGCGCTGCAGGCGCTGGAGGGTTTCGACACGCTCTGCCTGCCGCGCGCCGCGGACCTGCCCGATGCGGCGATGGGCCGCGTACTGGCCGCGGCCACGCACCTTTGCGAAGCGCGCCGCGCCATGCTGCTGGTGGACCTGCCCGGCGCCGTCACCAACGCCACGCAGGTGCGGGACTGGGTGGCGGCGCATGCCGCGCTGCGCCACCCCAATGCGGCGGCCTATTTCCCGCGCCTGCTGGTGCCGGATGCGCAGGGCGGGGCGCGCAGCCTGGCTGCCTCCGGCGCCATCGCCGGGCTGCTGGCGCGCATGGATGCGCAGCGCGGCGTCTGGAAAGCGCCGGCGGGCACGGAGGCCAGGCTGCACCAGGTCAGCGGCTTCGACGTGGCGCTGACCAATGCCGATTCCGCGCTGCTGAATCCGCTGGGGCTGAACGTGTTGCGGGTGATGCCGGGCCTCGGTCCCGTCTGCTGGGGCAGCCGCACGCTGATGGGCGAGGATTCCCTGGGTTCCGAATTCAAGTACCTGCCCGTGCGCCGCCTGGCCCTGTTCCTTGAAAGGTCGTTGCGGCAGGGCCTCGCCTGGACGGTCTTCGAGACCAATGATGCACGGCTCTGGCAGCAGGTCCGGGCTAGCGTCGAGGCCTTCCTGCACGGCCTGTTCCGCCAGGGCGCGTTCCAGGGCGCCACGCCGCGCGAGGCCTTCTTCGCCCGATGCGATGCGACAACGACGACGCAGCAGGACATCAACCAGGGCCTGGTACAGCTGGTGGTGGGCTTCGCGCCGCTGCGGCCGGCGGAATTCGTGGTGCTGACGCTGACGCTGCGCGCCGGCCAGGGCTGACCGGACTGGCTGTTGCGTGCCTCGCCCCGGCCCGCCACCATGGCCCTCGCATAGGGAGAGCGCGCCATGACGTGCCATTGCCGGACCATCCGCGGATACTTCGCCGCATGAGCGGCGCGATCGCCGAGGCCTCCGCCGCGCTGGTGGCGCTGCTGCGGGAGGGGCTGCCCGACCAGCCGGTCATGCTCTCCCCGGCCGAGGGGGCGGAGGGTGTCTCGCTGCGCCTGCTGCATCTGCGCCCGGATGGGCGGCTCGCTAACCGGACGCTGGGCTTCGACCCGGCCGGCACGCGCGCCGCGCCGGCCGAGCTGGGGCTGGAGCTGATCTATCTGCTGACCGCCGAGCATGGGGAAGCGCTGGTGGCGCAGCAGGCGCTGGGCGCCGCGCTCGGCGTGCTGCATGGCACCCCGCTGCTGCAGACGCCGGGCGGCGCCCGGCTCCGGCTTGCCATCCTGTCCGCGCCGCTGGCCGAGATGGTGATGACCTGGACGGCGCTGCGCGAGACGCTGCGCTGCGGCGCGCTGATCAGCATCTCCGGCCTCGAGCTGGCCGTGGCCAGCCCGGCGGCGCCGGGTGCCCCGGTGGTGTCGGAACGCCGATAGCGACCCCGGTGGCAAGGCCGGGGCGCTTGGCCTAAGACCTCCCTCGCCGCACCATCGCGGCCAGCAGACTGGGCCAGGCGCCGCATGGACAATGACGATTTCCTCATCCTCCGCAGCGGGGAAGCCGAGGGCCTGGTAACGCCGGAGGAAGCCCTGGAGGCGGTGGAGGATGCCTGGAAGGACTATGCCCAGTCCCGCCAGGTTCTGTCCGATCCGCCCAGCCTGCGCCTGGCGACCCCGGGCGCGCAGTTCCGGGTGAAGGGCGCGGTGCTGCCCGACTCCGGCCTCGCCGGCTTCCGCCTGCTCTCGGAAGGCGAGGCGACGCGGGACTGGTTTTTTCTCAGCGATCTCCAGGGCCGCCCGATGGCCTTGATCGAGGCCTCCTGGCTGCGGTCGCTGCGCACAGCCAGCACGGCGGCCTTGGCCGCAAAACTGCTGGTGGCGCCGGGAGTGACGCAGGCGGCGATCATCGGCGCCGGGCGCATCGCGGCGCATCTGCCGGCGGCGCTGGCGCTGGCCCTGCCGGGGCTCACCAGCCTGCGGGTGGCGGCCCGCAAGCCGGAGGCGGTGGAGGCCTTCTGTGCCGCACGGCAGGGCGGGCTGGCGCTGAAGCTGGAAGCGGCGGCCTCGCCGGCCGAAGCCGCGGCGAAGGCGGGGCTCGTCATCACCGTCAGCAGCGCCGCGGCGCCGGTGATCGGCGCCGGGGATCTGGCGCTGGGGGCCACGCTGGTGGCGCTGGGCCAGGCGGATGTGGCGGCGGATGTGCTGGGCTGGGCGGGCGCCTTCTTCGTCGACAGCGCCGATTTCAGCCGGCCCGGCGGCAATCTCGGCGCCTGGATGGCGGCCGGCGCCACCACGGAACTGGCGCTGGCGCGGCAGGTGGGGCCGGATCTCGGCCTGGTGGCGGCCGGTCTGGCGCCGGGGCGGGGCGCGCCTGGGCAGAATGTGCTGGCGGTGCTGCAGGGCATGGCGATCGGCGACCTGGCGCTGGCCGCCATTGCCTGGCGCAAGGCGCGGCTGCGCCGGCTCGGCCTGCGCTTCGGCCTGGGCGAGGCGGCCACCGCGCGCTTCCGCGGCCCGACGCCGCGGCGGAACCGCAGCCTGCGCTGAAGGGGATGCGGGCCTGATGCTGCGGCTTTGTGCCACGACGCAGGTGCCGGAGGGCGAGGGCCGCAAGGTGGAGACTGCGGAGGGCGATTTTGCCGTCTTCAACCTGGGCGGCGCCTTCTTCGTCACGCAGAACGCCTGCAGCCACGGCCCTGGCCATCTGGGCGAGGGGCGCGTTTGCGACGGGGAGGTGGAGTGCGACGTGCATGGCGGCCGCTTCGACATCCGCACCGGCGCCGCCACGCGTGAGCCCTGCTGGGAGCCGCTGCTGGTCTGGGATGCTGTGATCGAGGCGGGCCAGGTCTGCATCCGCCTCGACCAGCCCCGCACGGCCTGAGATGGCGGTCGATTTCCTCGGGCTGGAGGCCTTCCTCTCGATCGCGGAGCGCGGATCCTTCCGCAAGGCGGCGGCGCATCTGAACCTGTCGCAGACCGGCCTCTCCCACCGCATCCGCAAGTTCGAGGATGCGCTGGGCTGCCGCCTGCTGGCGCGCACCACCAGGCAGGTGACGCTGACGCCGGCGGGGCTGGAACTGGCCGGCCGCGCGCGCGGGCCGGTAGAGGCGTTGGTGGCCGTGCTGTCCGAACTCCGCGCCGGCGCCGGGCGCGGCGAGCAATCCGTCACCATCGGCTGCCTGCCCACCATCGCCGTGCATCACATCCCCCGCCTGCTGGTGGAATTCGCCCGCAGCCACCCGGCGGTGACGGTGCGGGTCTTCGACAATTCGGCCAGCGAGATCGCCGATGGCGTGGCGCGGGGGGATGCCGAATTCGGCATCACCATCGTCTCCGCCAATCGGTGGGACCTGGATATCGTGCCGCTGCTGACCGAGGCCTTCGTCGTCGCCTGCCCTTCCGCGCATGATTTCGCCGGCCGCCCGCATCTGAGCTGGGCGGATCTGGAAGGCCGGCCGCTGGTGCGCGTCGCGCCGCATACCGGCAACCGCGCGCTGCTGGACGAGGCGCTGGGGCCGCGGCGGGATGCGATGGAATGGCGCTACGAGGTGCAGCACCTGGCCACCGCCATCAGCATGGTCGAGGCTGGCCTGGCGCTGGCGGTGGTGCCGCTGCTGGCGGTGGATGCGGCCGGGTCGCCCGGCGTGGTGGCGGTGCCGCTGCGTGACCCGGGGGTGGTGCGCCGCTTGGGCGTCGTCTCCCGCCGCGGCGTGCCGCTTTCGCCGGCGGCGGAGGCGCTGCTGGCGCTGCTGCGCCGGCATTTCCGGGCGCGGCCGAGGGGGCGGGTGGCGCGGGGCGGCTGAGCGCAACCTGCGCCCGCCGTAGGCGGGCGAGCGGCCGGTCACGGCACTGCCGTGACCCGCCGCGGCTCGTGCCGCGCAGCCAAGGCCGCGGAGCGGCCGCCCGGCAACTGAGGGCATGCATTAAACGGCATAATCGCGCCGTTCTTTCCATTTGTCGCATGCGCCGCTTGGGGCCATCTTCCGGGGCAATCACGCCACCCCGAGGAATCGCATGTCCAAGTCCGGTCTCGTCATCACCGCCCATCCGGGCGACTTCGTCTGGCGCGCCGGCGGCGCCATCGCGCTGCATGCCAAGCGCGGCTACCGCATGAAGATCCTCTGCATGTCCTATGGCGAGCGCGGCGAGAGCCAGTTCGCCTGGAAGGAGAAGGGCGCGACGCTTGAATCCGTGAAGGCCGGCCGCAAGGCGGAGGCCGAGGCGGCCGCTGCGGTGCTCGGCGCCGAGATCGAGTTCATGGATGCCGGCGACTATCCGCTGGGCAATACGCCGGAGATGCTCGACCGCGCCATCGACATCTTTCGCGAGCTGAACCCCAGCTTCGTCCTCAGCCATGCCCTGAAGGACCCCTACAACTTCGACCACCCCGAGGCCGCGCATTTCGCCCAGCAGGCGCGCGTCATCGCCCAGGCGATGGGCCACAAGCCGCAGGCGGACTACACCTACTCCGCCCCCGCCATGTTCCTGTTCGAGCCGCACCAGCCCGAGCAATGCGACTTCAAGCCGGATGTGCTGCTGAACATCTCCGAGGTCTGGGAGACCAAGTTCAAGGCCTTCCAGTGCCTGCCGGCCCAGAAGCACCTCTGGGCCTATTATGAGCGCGTGGCGCTGAACCGCGGCATGCAGGGCGGCCGCAATTCCGGCAAGCCGATGGTCCATGGCGAGGCCTATATGCGCCTCTTCCCGCAGGCCCTCGAAGAGCTGGTCTGACCATGGCCGGACCGCTCGCCGGGCTGCGTGTGCTCGACCTTTCCTCCGTCGTCGTCGGCCCGGTCTGCACCGGCGTCCTGGCGGAGCAGGGGGCGGAGGTCATCAAGCTGGAGAGCCCGGAAGGCGACCTGCTGCGCAAGCTCGGCGGCAAGGGTCGCACGCCGGGCATGGCGGGGAAGTTCCTGAACTTCAACCGGGGCAAGCGGTCGATCTGCCTGGACCTGAAGCACCCGCGCGCCAAGGCGGTGCTGGCCCGCATCGCGGCGCGCTGCGACATCCTGGTGACCAATATCCGGCCGGAGGCGCAGAAGCGGCTCGGCGTGGATGCGGCCACCATGGCGGCGACGCTGCCGCGGCTGATCCATTGCTCCATCGTCGGCTTCCGGACCGATGGCCCCTATGCCGGCAAGCCGGCCTACGACACGGTCATCCAGGGCGTCTCCGGCATCGCCGGCTGTTTCGAGGCTTCAACGGGCGAGCCGCGCTACGTGCCGATGCTGGTGGCGGACCATGTCTGCGGGCTGATCGCCGCCCAGCAGATCGGCTTCGCGCTGTATCGGCGGGAAAAGACGGGGCGCGGCGAGAGCCTCGAAATCCCGATGTTCGAGAACATGGCGGCCTTCGTGCTGCAGGAACATCTGGGGCCGATGTCCTTCCGGCCCGCCCTCGGCCCGCCCGGCGACCAGCGGGTGCTGAGCCCGGAGGCGCGGCCGCTGAAGACCGCTGATGGATTCATCGCCGTCTCCGCCAATACCGACGCCCAGGCGCATGGCTTCTTTCGCGCCATCGGCCGGCCCGAGCTGATCGAGGATCCGCGCTTTGCCAAGGTCGCCGCCCGCACCGCGCATACCAAGGAGTATTTTGCCCTCCGTGCCACGGCGCTGGTGGGCAGGACCACGGCGGAATGGCTGGAGCTGTTCACCCAGTGCGACGTTCCGGCCATGCCCTACAACACCATCGAATCCCTGCTGACCGACCCCCACCTCCGCGCCACCGGCATGGTGCGGGAGGAGGAGCATCCGACGGAAGGCGCCACCTTCGCCATCGGTGCGCCCAATATCCTCTCGGGCGGCATGGCGCCGACGCTTCCCGCCGCGCAGCGCCTCGGCGCCGCGGGGCGCGACGTGCTCACCGAAGCCGGCCTGACGGCCCAAGAAATCGACGACCTGGCGCAGGACAATGCGCTGATCCAGCCCGAGGAAACCCCATGAACAACCTGCCACGCCGCGCCCTGCTGGCCGGCGCCACCCTTCTCGCCACGCCCG
This sequence comes from Falsiroseomonas tokyonensis, assembly GCF_019024325.1. Taxonomy (GTDB): domain Bacteria; phylum Pseudomonadota; class Alphaproteobacteria; order Acetobacterales; family Acetobacteraceae; genus Falsiroseomonas; species Falsiroseomonas tokyonensis. The sequence continues at coordinate 8,710 of NZ_JAFNJS010000007.1, read as the reverse complement.
GCATCCTGCGCGCCCAGGGCGCCTGGCCGGAGCGTCCCGTGCGCCTGGTGGTGCCCTTCACCCCCGGCGGCAGCACGGACATCCTGGCCCGCGCCATGGGCGCCGAGCTGCAGGAAGCCTTCGGTCAGCCCTTCGTGGTGGAAAACCGCGCCGGCGCCGGCGGCACGCTCGGCAGCGAGATCGTCGCCCGCGCCGCCCCCGATGGCTACACGCTGATGATGGGCCATATCGGCACGCTCGCGGTGAACCCCGCGCTGTACCGCAACCTGTCCTTCGACACGGTCACCTCCTTCGCGCCCATCGTGCTGGTGGCGAATGTCGCGAACATCCTGGCGGTGAACACGCGCAAGCTGCCGATCACCTCGGCGCAGGAGCTGATCGCGCGGGCCAAGGCGAATCCCGGCGCCATCACCTATGGCTCCGGCGGCAATGGATCGGCCGCGCATACCGCGGTGGTGGCCTTCTGCCTGGCCACCGGCATCGAGCTGACGCATGTGCCCTATCGCGGCACCGGCCCGATGATGAACGACCTGATCGCCGGCCAGATCGACATGACCATGACCGGCGGCCCGCCGATCCTGCCGCCCGTGCGCAGCGGGCTGCTGCGCGCCATCGGCGTCTCCTCCCTCACGCGCCTGTCGAGCGCTGCCGACATCCCGACGCTGGATGAGCAGGGCGTCACCGGCTTCGATGCGGTGCAGTGGTACGGGCTGGTGGCCCCGGCCGGCACGCCGCGCCCGATCATCGACCGCATCAACGCCGCCAGCACCCGCGCCCTGCAGAGCGAGAAGCTGAAGCCGCGCCTGGCGGCCGAAGGCGCGGATGCCGCGCCCGGCACGCCGGAGCAGTTCCGCGACCTGATCATCGCCGAGCGCGAGCGCTGGGGCGAGGTGATCCGCCGCGCCAATGTGACGAATGACTGAGGCGCGCATGACCCATCCCACCCGTCGTGCCGTCCTCGGCGCCGCGCTGGCCCTGCCGGCCCTCGGCAGCGCCCGCGCCCAGGCCTGGGCGCCGAGCCGCCCGATCCGCATCGTCGTGCCCTTCGGGCCTGGCGGCGTCGCGGACCTCACAGCGCGCGCCGTGGCGCAGCGCATCTCGGAACGGCTCGGCCAGCCGGCGGTGATCGACAATCGCCCGGGCGCCGGCGGCATCGTCGCCAGCCAGCAGGTGCTGGCCGCGCCGGCGGATGGGCATACGCTGCTCGTCGCCTCCAACGGCACCGCCATCAGCAAGGCGCTGTTTCGCCAGCTGCCCTTCGATCCGCTGACAGATTTCGCGCCGGTCGTCACCATGGGCGCCTTTCCCATCGCGGTGGTGGTGGCGCCGAATTCGCCGGACCGGGACATCGCCGGGCTGCTGGCGCGGCTGCGGGCGAATCCCGGTAAGCTGAACATCGGCAGCATCACCGCGGGCAGCACCCAGAACCTATCGGCCGAGCTGTTCAAGATCCGCAGCGATACGCGCTTCGAGACCATCGCCTTCCCGGCCACGCCGGCGCTGACAACGGCGCTGATCCGCGGCGATGTCGATGCGGCCTTCGAAATCACCGGCCCGATCATGGGCCAGATCCAGGCCGGCGCGCTGCGCGTGCTGGCGGTCACCTCCGCCACGCGGGCGCAGAACCTGCCGAATGTGCCGACGCTGACGGAAGCCGGCGTGCCGGATTACGACGTCGCCTCCTGGAATGCGCTGATGGCGCGCACTGGCACGCCGCCGGAGGCGATCGCCGCCATCAACGCCGCGGTGAACGAGGCGCTGGCCAGCGCCGACCTGCGCGCCACGCTGACCGAGGTCGGCGTCGAGCCCCGCGGCGGCACGGCCCAGGCCATGGGCGAGCTGCTGCGCGCCGATACCGCGCGCTGGACCGAAGTGATCGAGAAGGCAGGAATTCCGCGCCAGTGAAGAAAGACATCCCCACCTGCAAGGGCCCGGACCCCGATACCCGCACCCCGCGCCTGGTGCTGCCGCCCGGCGCCTGCGACAGCCACTGCCACGTCTTCGGCCCCGGCGCCGTCTTTCCCTATGCCGAGGACCGCGCCTATACGCCGCCCGACGCGCCCTTCGAGGGGCTGGTGGCGCTGCACCGAAAACTCGGCGTTTCGCGTGCCGTCATCGTCCATGCCTCCTGCCACGGCAGCGACATGACGGTGACGCTGGACGGCATCGCCCGCTCCAACGGCAGCATGCGCGGCGTGGCCGTGGTGGAGCCCGGCGTGACGGATGCGGAGCTCGCCCGGCTGCATGCAGGCGGCATCCGCGGCGTGCGCTTCAATTTCGTGCGGCACCTGGGCGGCATGCCGGACATGGCCTTCTTCCAGCGCGTGCTGACCCAGGCGGAGGCGCTGGGCTGGCATGTGGTGCTGCACCTGGATGCGCAGGACATCGTGCCCCTGGCTGATACCATCTCCTCGATCCGCATCCCTTTTGTCATCGACCACATGGCGCGGGTGAAGGCGAAGGACGGGGTGGGCCAGCCGGCCTTCCGGCAGCTGCTGGAGCTGATGAAGAACCCGCTTGCCTGGGTGAAGATCTGCGGGTCGGAGCGGATTTCCTCGGCCGGTGCGCCCTTCCTGGATGCGGTGCCCTTCGCCCAGGCGCTGCTGGCCGCCGCGCCGGATCGCTGCCTCTGGGGCACCGACTGGCCGCATCCGAATATTGCGGGCGACATGCCGAATGACGGCGACCTGGTGGACCTCCTGGGCGCGATGACGGACGACCCGGCGCTGATCCGCCAGGTGACGGTGGACAACCCCACCCGGCTCTACTGGGCCGACTGAGCGAACCATCGAGCCCCTCGCGCGTCCTGTCCTGTGACAGACAGCGAGGGGGTTTCGATGTCCGGTCACCGAAAATGGTTTTTTGCGGTGTTGGGCCTGGCCTGCATGGGTGGTGCGCCGGCCTTCGGGGATGAGCCCGCGGGGCGCGTCCTGCTGGGCGAGGCCTCCTACTACCACCCGCGCTTCCACGGCCAGCGCATGGCCAATGGCGAGCGCTTCGACGCGCAATCCGATGCCGCGGCCAGCCGAACGCTGCCCTTCGGCACCATCGCGCGGGTCACCAATTTGGAAACGGGGCAGACCGCGCAGGTGCGGATCGCCGATCGCGGGCCGCATTCGCGGCGGCGCATCCTGGATGTCAGCCCGCGCACGGCACGGCAGCTCGGCATGCGGAACAGCGGCACGGCGCGGGTGCGGGTGGTGCCGATCGCGGTGCCGCAGCGCGCGGTCGCCGCACCAAGCGGCGCCGTGGCCACCCGGTCCAGCCTGATCCTGCGGCAGGCCACCGCGGCCCCCGTGCCGCGCGCGGCCCGCAGTCGCGCGCGCGCTGCGCCGCGGGCCGCCGCACGGGCCTCCGTTAGGGCCACGCCGCGCGCCGCGTCCCCCGCCCGCGCTTCGGCCGCGCCGAGGACGGCGCCCCGCAGCCGGGGGCGCCGCTGAGTTCAGGCCGCGCGCTGGCGGCGGCGGACCAGGCCGAGGCCGGCCAGGCCCAGCCCGAACAGCGCCAGGCTGGCCGGTTCCGGCACCGGCACCGGGGCGTTGCCGTCGAAATCCAGGCGCGTCGGCTGGCTGTGCATCTCGCCGCGGCCGTCATAGCTGGCGGCGAAGAGGCTGCCCTCGATCGGCGTGTGGTTGCGAACCGCCGCATGCGGCGCCAGCACCGTGCCGCCCCATTGCCGCTGGAAGTCGAGGCTGGTGGCTTCGGCGAAATTCCAGATCACGTCGCGGGCGACGGAGGTCGCGTTCAGGAAATTGGCCTGGCCGCCATAGGACCCGCCGGTCACGTTGAAGACCGCGCCCTCCCGCCCGTTCAGGTTCAGGCTGAAGGAGGCGAAGGCCGAAAGCTGGGCGACGGTGACGTTGAACACGGCGAGGCCAGAGCCGGCGCTGGCCGTGATCGGCACGTTGTTCGGGAAGCCGGGGGTGGCGGCGCCGGGCAGGGTGCTGTTCGCGGTCATCAGCGCCAGCTCCGCCGACAGGGCGCTGAGCGGCGCGACGAAGGTCTCGGCGAAGCCGGGCAGCGGGTTCGGGGCGGGCGGGTTGGGTCCGCCGCCGATGGACCGGCCACCGCCGCCATTGGTGTTGGTCATGCCCGCCGCCGTCCCGGCGATGGTCACGCCGCCGCCATTGTCGATGTTCAGCGGGCCGCCGGTGGTGGAACTGCCATAGACGGTCAGCGCTCGGAACTCCGAACCCGCCGCGGCCCCGGGCTTGTTGAAGAAGGTGGCGCCGCCGGTGAGGCTGCCGCCGACCACGGTGCGGCCCTCGACATCCGAATTGGTCGCGAAATTCCCGATCGTGACGACGTTGAACTGCCGCAGGATCTCGGTGGCCGTGAGGGGACCGGCCTGGGCGGCCGGGATGCTGGCGGTGCCGATCAGGGCAAGGGCCAGGAGGGTGCTGCGCAGCTGCATCAAAAATGTTTCCTGAGGCATGAAAAGACTCATGCCGCAGGTTAATGCAACCTTGGTGCCACTTCGGAACGTCCAAATTTTACAGAGACTTGCGCCGAGTGTCGCGGGGCGCCGGCCGGACCTGTAAGGTCCGCCGACAGTCTAGCCCTGTGCCCGCTGGGTCAGCGTGCCGGCTTCCTCCCGCCGCATCCGCGGATGCGGGCCGGGGTTCCGGCGCCAGACGGCATGGGTCAGCACGACTGCGAAGGTCACCCAGGCGAGGTAAGGCACCATCAGCCAGGCGGCCGTCGTGGAAATCGGCGCGAACAGCAGGATGCAGGCCAGGATCGACAGCCACAGCGCCGCCGCCTCGACCACCGCCCAGCCCAGCTTGCGCAGCCCGAAGAAGACCGCGGACCAGCCGGAATTCAGCACCAGCTGCAGCAGCCAGACCAGGATGGGCAGGCGGATCCCATCCTCCCGCCAGACCAGCCAGCCGGCGGCGGCGATCATCAGGTACAGCACCGACCAGGCGATCGGGAACAGCCAGTTGGGCGGGTTCCAGGATGGCTTGCGCAGGCCCGCATACCAGGCGCCGGGTTTGAAGATGGCGCCTGTGGAGGCTGCCACGAAGCAGGCCGCCAGGCAGCCGACGGCGCCGAGGATGAGGGTCCAGTTCATGGAAGCTTGATGGACTTGGGCGTCCACTCTGTCCACAGGCTTCGCGGCCCGGCCGGGGCGCTCCACGAGCTGTGTTGGGCGAACCGCGCCGGGCCGGCGCCGTTTGCAAGCGGGCGGGAGAGGTCTAGGCTCCATATTGCAGTTTTATGACAAGGATCGAGGTGGTGTCGCAGGCAGCACTGCTGGTGGAACTGGCCGGCCATGCCGCGCTGCTGCTCTGGGGGCTGCATATGGTGCAGTCCGGCGTGCAGCGCGGCTTCGGCATGCGGCTGCGCCATGTGCTGGGGGTGGGGCTGGGCAGCCGGGCGCGGGCGGTGCTGGCGGGGCTCGCGATCACCGCCGCCTTGCAATCCTCCACCGCCACGGCGCTGATGCTGGGCAGTTTTGCCGCCGGCGCCGGGGTGGCGCTGGCGCCCGCGCTGGCCGGCATGCTGGGGGCCAATCTCGGCACCGCGCTGATCGTGCTGGTGCTGTCCTTCCCCACCGGGGCGCTGGCGCCGGGGCTGGTGCTGGGCGGGGTGGTGGCCTTCCGGCGCGGCGCGGCCGGGCGGGCGCGGGATATCGGGCGGGTGGCGATCGGCCTCGGCCTGATGTTGACCTCGCTCCATCTGCTCGGCCAGGCCATGGCGCCGGTCGAATCCTCCCCCGCTTTGCACCAGGTGCTGCAGGCCATTTCGGAAATGCCGCTGCCGAACCTGCTGGTGGCGGCGGTGCTGGCCTGGGCGGCGCATTCCTCCGTCGCCGCCATGCTGTTCATCGCGGCGCTCGCCGCCTCCGGCGCCGTGGGGGCGGAGGCCTGCATCGCCATGGTGCTGGGCGCCAATCTCGGCAGCGCCCTGAACCCGCTGCTGGCCGCGACGGGGGAGGTCGGGCCGGACCGGGCGCGGCTGCGCGTGGCGCTGGGCAATCTGGCGAACCGCGCCGTGGGGGCGGCGATCGTGCTGGCCGTGCTGCCGCAGGCCGCCGCCTTGCTCGGCCCGGTGGGCGCGCTGGCGGCGGCGCAGGCGCATCTGGCCTTTAACCTCGGTACCGCGCTGCTGGCCTGGCCGCTGCTCGGCCCGCTGTCGCGCCTGCTGGAGCGTTGGGTGCCGGACCGGCCCCAGGCCGAGGATGCCGGCGCCGCGCGCTACCTGGATGCCGGGGCGCTGGAGACGCCGCCCGTGGCGCTCGCCAATGCCGCGCGGGAGGTTCTGCGAATTGCCGATGCGGTGGAGGCCATGCTGGTCGCCTCCACCGCCGCCTTCCAGGAGGGCAATCGGGAGGGGCCGAAGGCTGCCAAGCGGCTGGACGATGTGGTGGACCGGCTGCACCGCCAGGTGCAGTTCTACCTGGCGCGCATTCCGCAGGAGGCGCTGGGCGAGGAGGAAGCCCGCCGCCTGGCGGAAATCCGCGCCTTCGCCGTCTCCCTCGAACATGCCGGCGATGTGCTGGACCGCGACCTCGGCGGGCTGGCCACCAAGCGGCTGCGGCGGGGGCTGGTGCTGCCGGCGGATATCGCGGCCGAGATCACCGGGCTGCATCTGCGGCTGCAGGCGCAGCTGCGCTTGGCCGTCGCGGTCTTCATGCGGGAGGATGCGGAAGCCGCCCGCCGCCTGGTGCGGGAGAAGGAGGCGCTGCGCGATGCGGAACGCCTGGCCCTCGCCCGGATGGCGGAGGCCGCGGATCGCAGCGCGGCCGAGGGCGGGGCCGCAGCCGGGCTGCTGCTGGATGCGGTGCGCGACCTGCGCCGGATCGGCGCCCATTTCGCGATGGTGGCCCACCCGCTGCTGGAGCGGCGGGGCGAATTGCTGCCGAGCCGGCTCTCCCCCGAAGTGCGGCTGGAGGAGGAGAGCCTGGCCGGCAGCCAATAGGCGTCACACCCGCCGCACGAAGCTCCTGCGGCCCGATGGGCCGAGGCCGCGACCGCGGCCCGCCGCTTATGCGGCGAAGCCAAGCCGCGCGGATGCGCGGCGCCCGGCGTTTGAGGAGCACAAAGGTGAAACCTTTGTGCGCTTGGTATCAATCGGCGGCCAGCGCCACCTCGGTCCGGCCGGTGGTGAGGGTCGCCATATGGCCGCCCAGCTCCCGCCGGCTCTGGTGGAAGGCCACCAGGTCCGGCCCGCGCAGCGGCTCGCCGCCCGGCAGTTCCACCCGGGCCGGGTTCTGCGCCACGCCGGCGATGCGGATCTCGTAATGCAGATGCGGGCCGGTCGACATGCCGCTGGAGCCCACCGCGCCGATCACCGCGCCTTGGCGCACGCGCGCCCCGGCCTTCAGCCCGCGGGTGAAGCGCGACATATGGGCATAGACCGTCTCCACCCCGCCCGGATGGCGTAGCCGCACGGTACGCCCATAGCCGCGTTCGAAGCGGATCGAGGCCACGGTGCCATCCGCCGCGGCATAGATGGGCGTGCCGGAGGGGGCGCCGAAATCGAGCCCCGCATGCCGGCGGCTATAGCCCAGCACCGGATGGCGCCGCATGCCGAAGCCGGAGGTCACCCGGGCGCCATCCAGCGGGGTGCGCAGGAAGCCGCCGCGCAGCGGCCGGCCATCGGCGCGATACCAGTCGACATCGCCATCCGGTCCGGCATGGCGCCAGACCTCCAGCGTCCGGCCGGACAGGGTGAGGGCGGCATAATGCAGCTGGCCATGGCCCAGCAGGTCTCCATCCGGGCCGCGCAGCCGCTCGAAGGCCACCGCGATGCGGTCGCCCGGCTGGATGTCCCGTTGGAAGTCCACCTCATGCGACAGGGCGCGGATCAGCGCATGGGTCAGGGGCGCGGGCAGGCCGGCGCGGGTGAGGCTGGAGAAGACGCCACCGCTGATCGGCGCCTCGACCCGGGCCAGGTGGCGCAGGCGGGGGGTGACGACCTCCTGCACCGACCAGCCCTCGCCCGCGCGCTGCAGGGCCACGGTATGGCCAGGCTTCGGCGCGATCTCGAGGCCGACCAGGGCATTCTCCCCATCGATCCGCAGCCCCACCTCCTGGCCCACGGCCAGGCGGCGCGGTTCGAAGACGGGGGTGAGGGCGGCGATGGCGGCATGGGCCTCCGCGGCATCCACCCCGGCATCATCGAGCAGCGCGCCCAGCGTATCGCCGGGGCGCACGGTGACGATTCGCTGCGCCTCGTCCGGCGGATCCGATGCCTGGGCCTGCGCCGCGGGCGCGGCAAAACCCAAGCAAAGGCAAAGGGCGAGGCGCAAAGTCGATATCATGCTGATGTCATGTCCCAAGTGGTCCCGCGAAGGAAACTCTTGGGCCGGTGTCATGAAGTCAACCGAAAAGGCAGTTTCGCAACGTAACGTCGGCAGCAATGTCAAGGGGTTGGGAGTTATGGCAGCCATGTGACGCAATGCATGACCCCGTGTTGACACCCCCCGCCCTGGGCCGTAGAAGCCGCCCACCGACGACGAGCCACACGGTTCTGGTCGGGGCGCCGGAAAGGGCGGGGTTGCAAACCGCGGAGCGATCCGCTAGATGCTCTCCCCCGTCGCTTCGGTGACAGTCTCCTCCCTCGCAGCGATGCGGTGGTGCCGGTGGTCAGGGTTCTGGCCTCGGACGAGACATTGTTCTTTTAAGCTGTATATCTGTTGAGGGAAGAGTATTGGTTGCTCTTTGGCTCTTGTGCCGGGTGCGGCTCACGCGAGTGGGTTGTG
>NZ_JAFNJS010000006.1 GCF_019024325.1 Falsiroseomonas tokyonensis | reverse complement strand
GCGGGGTGGAGCAGCCCGGTAGCTCGTCAGGCTCATAACCTGAAGGTCACAGGTTCAAATCCTGTCCCCGCATCCCATTCGAATTCGAGAACCCGCCAGGCCTGCACGGTCTGGCGGGTTTTTCGTTTTCGGCCGACCGAAGGATCTGGGCGGCCTCCAGGGCCGCCCCTGGCGCCTATTCCGCCGAGATATGCGCCTCGCGGATAACCCCCGCCCAGCGCTCCAGATCCGCTGCCATGGTGGCGCCCAGCGCCGCGGAACTGCCCCCCAGCACATTGAAGCCCTGCGCCGTCAGCGCCTGCGTCACCTCTGGCGTTGCTAGCACGGCGCGCGCGGTCTCCGTATGCAGCTCCAGCACCGGCGCGGGCGTGCGGGCCGGGGCGAGCAGCGCGAACCAGTCCTTGATGGTCACGCCCGGCACCCCAAGCTCCGCCACCGTTGCCACCTCCGGCATCAGCCGCAGCCGCTCGGGCGATGCCACCGCAACGGAACGCACCAGGCCGCCGCGTCCCAGCTCCAGCGCGGCATTCACTGGCATGAACATCGCCGCCACCTGGCCGGCCAGCAAATCCGTCACCGCCGGGCCGGTGCCGCGATAGGGCACATGCGTCACATCCACGCCGGCCGCGCGCTTGAACAGCTCCATGGTCAGGTGATGCGGCGTGCCGATGCCGGGGGAGGCATAGTTCAGCACCCCCGGCTGCGACCGCGCCCGCGCCAGGAAGTCCTCGAAGGACGCACCGCCGGAGGGATGCAGCACCAGCGCATAATCCACATCGACCAGCGCCGTGAGCGGTGCGAAGGAGGTCAGCGGATCGTAGGTCAGCGTCCGATAGAGGCTCGCATTCATCACCAGCGTCGTGGTGTGCACCAGCAGCGTATGGCCATCGGGCGCCGCGCGCGCCACCAGGTCGGCGCCGATATTGCCGCTGGCGCCGGGTCGGTTCTCCACCACCACGGCATTGCCGAGGCGCCGCTGCATCCCCTCCGCCAGCACCCGCGCAACCACATCGGGCGGCGCACCGGGTGTGAAGGGCAGCACCAGCGTCACCGGGCGACGCGACAGCACCTGGCTGCGCGCAACCGCCGGCGCGCAGAGCGCGCCCGCCGCACCGAGCAGCAGGGCGCGCCGCGACAGGGAAGAGGTGGCACGGGTGGCAAGGCTCTCGGTCATGCAGTCCTCGATGAATCTCAGGCGCCGCGCCAATGGCCTCGCGCAGCAGGAAGCGAATTGCAGAAACCCCAGGCGCAGCCTCAGGTCTTGCACCACATGCGCATCAGGTTGTGGTAGCAGCCGGTCAGGCCGAGCACGCTCGGATGGTCGTCCGGCACCGACATCCGCATCTGGATGATGGACATGTCCATCTCGAACAGCAGCCGGCGCTGCCGGTCGTCGTCGATCATCGACTGCGTCCAGAAGAAGGACGCCCATCGGCTGCCGCGCGTCACCGGATTCACGCGATGCAGGCTGGTCGAGGGATAGATCACCATGTCGCCCGCCGGCAGCTTCACCGACTGCGCGCCATAGGTGTCCTCCACCACCAGCTCGCCGCCGTCGTAATCCTCGGGCGGGGTCAGGAAGAGGGTGGAGGAGACATCGGTGCGCATGCGCGCGCCGCCGGGCAGGGCGCGGATCGCGTTGTCGACATGCGTGTCGAAGGTCATGCCGACGTCATAGCGGTTGAACATCGGCGGATAGATCCGCAGCGGCAGCACGGCGGAGGTGAACAGCGGCGATCGGCGCAGCGCGCGCAGCACGATCTCGCCCAGCTCGCGGCCCGCCGCCGAATCCTCCGGCACCTGCAGGTTCTGCTTCACCTTGGCCGACTGGTCGCCGGCGGTGACGCGGCCATCCACCCAGTCGGCGCGCTCCAGCCGCTGCCGGCAATGCGCGACCTCCTCGGGTGTCAGGACATTCTCGATATGCACCAGCATGGCCAGTCTTCCTCTTGTCACGCCAAAGGGGCTGCGCGGACATGCGTCCGGACAGCCCCTTCCGTCGTCTCGGCACGGCCCCCGCGCGGGCCGCCTTCCTCAGAAGCTTGCGGCCAGGCTCATGGTGAAGGCACGGCCCGTGCCCAGCGCCGCGCGGCCGCTGGAGACATTGGTGTAGTTGCGCTGGTCGGTCAGGTTGTAGCCGTTGACCCGCAGCGTGACCTGGTCGTTCAGCCGGTGCGAGGCGAAGGCATCCAGCGAGAAGGTCTCCGGCACTTCCTGGCTGTTCGCGGCATTCAGGAAAATGCTGCTGGCATAGGTGATGCCGCCGCCGATCGTCAGGTTCCGCCGCTCGCCGCCGCCGATCTCGTAGGCGGTCCAGAGCGTGGCGGAGTGTTCCGGCACCAGCTGCACTTCCTTGCCGACATTGGCCGCGGTGAGGGAGCGCGTGGTCTCGCTGTCCATGAAGCTGTAGCGCGCATTCAAGGTCCAGTTCGGCCTCAGCTGGCCGGTGGCGCCGAGGTCGACGCCCTGGATCCGCTGCCGGTCGCCGGAGGAGAAGGTGGTGCCGGTCAGGGCATCCGTCTCCGTCGCGTTGTTCTTGGTGATCTGATAGACGGCCGCGCTCAGCCCCAGACGTCCATCGAGGAAGCTGCCGCGCGCGCCGGCCTCGTAGATCGTGTTGCGCTCCGGCTCCAGCAGCGTGTTGTTGGTGGAGGCCTGGCCCGGCTGGGTCGACCAGTTGGAGCCCGGCGCGAAGGAGGACTGCGCGTAGGACAGGTAGAAGGTGTAATCCCGCGTCGGCTCCCAGATGATCGAGGCGCGCGGATCGACAAAGCTGTTGTCGGCATTCAGCTCGGTCTGCGCGACGCCCGGGCCGTAGGACTGGTAGTCGGTCTGGAAGCGGTTCCAGCGCACCCCGCCGACCACGGAGAGTTCCGGCGTCAGCCACAGCCGCTCGCTGGCGAAGACGCCGACGGCGGTGGTCTGCGCGGCGCGCGTGGCATTCGCGGCGGTCGAGCGCGTGTAGCCGTAGGAGGTGCCGTTGTCCGGGTCGAAGAGATTGCCGAGGAAGGCGGACCGATCGGCGCCGTAGCTGTAGCCGGTGCGCTCGAAATCCTCGTACCAGCCATCCACGCCCAGCGTCGTCTCGTGCCGGAAGCCCCAGGTGTTGTAGCGGGCGACGGCTGTGGTGATGTTCTGCACGCCCCAGGTGGTGGAGTCGTAGGGCGAGCCGGCGCCGCTATAGGTGTATTGCGGCGTGCCGGTGCGGTTGAAGAAGTTGCCGACGCAGGTCGTGTTGCAGCCCAGGATGCTGTAGCTGAAGAAGCGTTCCTGGTGGCTGGCGCGCGTGTCGTTGTAGATCGTCAGCCAGTCCGTCGCATTGTGCTGCAGCCGCGCGGTGATGCGGTCCAGCGTCGACTTGTCGCGATCCGTCGGCGTGCCGTACCAGGTGTTGCGGCTGACGCCGTATTCGGTGATCGGCTGGCCCACGCTGCTGCCCGGGCGCGTCAGCACCGGCACGCCGGTATCGGTCGGCTCGTCATATTCGTAGTGCAGGTATTCCAGCGTGAAGGTCGTATCGGTCCCCAGGCCGAAGGCGAGGGAGGGGGCGACGCCCCAGCGGCTGCCGAAGGGCATGTCGCGGCCGGATGTGCGCGACTGCTGCCCCATGACGTTCAGCCGCATGGCCGAGGTTTCGCTCAGCTGGTAGTTCGCATCGGCCGTGCCGCGGAACAGCGGACCCATGCCGGCGGTCGCCTCGACATTGAAGAAGTTGCCGAGCCGCGGCGTGCGGCTGGCCACATTCACCGTGCCGCCGGCCGAACCCGCGCCAAAGGTCTGGCCAGAGGGGCCGAGCAGCGCCTGCACTTCCTCGAAGGTGAAGGCATCGCGGCGGAAGGTGCCGAAGTCGCGAAGGCCGTCCACATAAAGGTCGTTCTGCGCATTGAAGCCGCGGATGCGCAGCTGGTCGCCATTGACCCCGCCATTGCCCTCGCCGACGGAGGATGTGATGCCCGGTACGTTGCGCAGCGCCTGCTCCAGCGTCGTCACATTCTGCTGGCGCAGGACTTCCTGCGGCACCACCTGTATGGTCTGCGGCAGGCTCTGGATGGGGCCGGAGAGGCGGCCCAGGCCTGTGGTGTTGCGCAGCGTATTGGCCGGCTGCTCGCCCACCACGCCGACCTGCGGCAGGCGAAGCTCCGGCGCGGTTTCGGCAGCGGCCTGGGGCTCCGTGCCCGTCTGGGTCTGGGCCTGGGCCGGCACGCCGCCGCCCAGCATCATGCTGGCCGCAAGGCCGGCGCCGAAGGCGGATTGGGAGACGATGCTTCGCAATGTCGGCCTGGCAGCCATGGTGCTTTCCTCAATGACGCGCCGCCGACAGGGTTAGCGCTGGATGGCCCCGTATTGCTGCAACTAAGAATCAGTCGCAAGTAACCTTCCGCCATCCGGTCATGTTTTGTTACCCGGCAGCCGCTCATGTGGCATTGCAGCAACATCCGCAGGGGCAGGCCGCCAGATCACGCCGGGGCCGACCTCGGCCAGGCTGCGGCAGCCGGTCAGCGCCATCGCCACCTCGAATTCGCTGCGCAGGATCTGCAGCGCATGCGCCACGCCGGCGGGGCCGGCGACCGCCAGGGCGAAGACAGTGGGCCGGCCGATCAGTACCGCCGTGGCGCCCAGCGCGAGTGCCTTCAGCACATCCGTGCCGCGGCGGATGCCGCCATCCAGCAGCAGCGGCACGCGACCTGCCACCGCGCGGGCGATGGCGGGCAGCAGTTCGATGGTGGCGGGCTGCGAATCCAGCACGCGGCCGCCGTGGTTGGAGACCACCAGCCCATCCGCACCTTCCCGGATCGCGCGCTCGGCATCCTCCGGCGCGGTGATCCCCTTCACCAGCAGGGGCAGCTTGGTGGCGGCGCGCAGCCGGGCGAAATCCTCCCAGCGCGCGGCCTGGTCGAGGAAGCCGTTGAACAGCAGGCTCTCACCCAGCCCGGCCTGGGGCAGAGGGCCGGGCCGGGCGCCGCGCAGGTTCACGGCCTCCCCCAGTCCCGCGGGGGTGACGCCGGCGCGCTGCTCGCGGTTGCGGAAGCCGCTGACCGGCGCATCGGCCGTTACCACGATGGCGCGCGCCCCGGCGCGCTCCGCGCGGGCCAGCAGCGCCAGGGTGAAGGCGCGGTCGTGCTGGATATAAATCTGGAACCAGAAGCGGCCGCGCGCCGCCGCGGCGATCTCCTCGATCCGGCTATCCGACTCGGTGCTGGCCACCATCAGCGCCCGCGCGCCGGTGGCCCCCACCGCGGTCGCGACCTCCGCCTGCGGGCAGGCCAGGCGCTGATGCGCCACGGGGGCGAGCAGGATGGGATGCTCCAGGCTCTCGCCCAGCAGGTCGAGCCGCGTGCCGCCGCCGCGCAGATCCGCGAAGACGCGGCCCTGCAGCGGAATGGCATCGAAGGCTGCGCGGTTGCGCGCCAGCGTCAGCTCATCCGCCGCCCCGCCCGAGAGATAGGCCCAGGCCGGCGCCGAAAGCCGCGCCTGCGCATGGCGCTCGTAATCGGCCAGGCAGGCGATGTCGGGGGGAATCTGGAAGGCGCCGGAAATGGGCTTCACCTCATCACCCGCCGCGTTCGGCGGGATGCTTGCCGGTGGCAGATACTGCAAGTAACACTCACTCGCAACAACCTACCGTGAGATGACCTTGCCCCCGGACCTGCTCGCGCAGCTCGCGCGCCATGCGGCGGAGCTCACCGCCATCCGCCACGACCTGCATCGCCATCCGGAGCTTGGCTTCGAGGAGCGGCGCACCGCCGCCCTGGTCGCGGCGAAGCTGCGCGGCTGGGGCATCGCGGTGGTCGAGGGAATCGCCCGCACCGGCGTGGTCGGCACGCTGCGCGGCCGGCGCGGCCCCGGCGCGGCCATCGCCCTGCGCGCCGATATGGACGCGCTGCCGATCCAGGAGGCGACGGGTGCGGCCCATGCCTCCCAAAACCCCGGCGTGATGCATGCCTGCGGCCATGACGGGCATACCACCATGCTGCTGGGCGCGGCGCGGCACCTGGCGGAGCATCCGGATTTCCACGGCACCGTGCACTTCATCTTCCAGCCGGCCGAGGAAGGCCTGGCCGGCGGCCGGCTGATGGTGGAGGAGGGGCTGTTCGAGCGCTTCCCCGCCGATGCCGTCTTCGGCCTGCACAACGAGCCGGGCCTGGCGCTGGGTCGCTTCGGCACGCGGCCCGGGCCCATGCTGGCCAATGTGGATGGCTGGTCCGTGCGCTTCCGCGGCACCGGCGGCCATGGCGCCGTTCCGCATCGCGCCACCGACCCGACCCAGCCCATGGCGCAGTTCATCGGCACGCTGCAGAGCGTGATCGGCCGCAACATCCCGGCCGGCCAGACCGCGGTGCTCAGCCTGGGCCATGTCGCCGCCGGCGATGCGCGGGCGGCGAATGTGATCCCGGCGGAGGTCTTCCTCTCCGGCACCGGCCGCTCCTTCCTGCCTGCGGCGCGGGAAGTTATGGAGCGTCGCCTGCGCGAGCTCGCCGCCGGCTGCGCCCTGGCGCATGGCTGCACGGCGGAGGTGGACTACATCCACGCCTATCCCGCCGTGGTGAATACGCCGGAGGAGGTGAAACTCGCCGCCCGCGCCGCCGCGGCGCTCGTCGGCCAGGGGGCGGTGGATGCCGACTTCCCGCCGATCACCGCCGGCGAGGATTTCGCCTATATGCTGCAGCAAAGGCCCGGCGCCTTCATGCTGGCGGGCAATGGCTTTGCCGCCGATGGCAGCTACCACCACGTCCATACACCCCGTTTCGACTTCAATGATGGCCTGCTGACGATCGGCGCGGCCTATTGGGTCAGCCTGGTGGACCACGCGCTCGGCGACGCGGCGGCGGCCGGCTGATGGCGGACGCCGCCGCGCCGGCGCGCGACCCGGTGCTGCCGGCGCTGATGGCGGCGGTCTTCTCCGGCAGCGTGGCGATGATGGCCTTCGTCGCGCTGATCGGCCCGGTGGCGCGCCTGGCCGGCCTGGCGCCCTGGCAGGCGGGGCTGGCCGTCACCGCCTCCGGCATCGCCTGGATGCTGGGCGCGCGGCCCTGGGGCTTGGCCAGCGACCGGCTGGGGCGGCGCGCCGTGCTGCTATGGGGCATGGCCGGCTTCACCCTGGCCTATGGGGCGCTGTGCCTGATGGTGGGCGCGCTGCTGCGCTGGCAGTTGCCGGTGGCGCTGGCCTGCCTCGGCCTGGTGCTGGGGCGCGCTTTGGTGGGCGGCGCCTATGCCGCGATTCCCGCCGCGGGCATGGCGCTGATCGCGGACCGCACGCCCCCCGCCCAGCGCGCCCAGGCCCTGGCGCGGCTCGGCACCGGCAGCGCCGCCGGGCTGGTGGCGGGGCCGGCGCTGGCGGCGCTGCTGGCGCCCCATGGGCTCGGCCTGCCGCTGCTCGTCACCGCCGTTCTGCCGCTGCTGGCGGGCCTCGCCCTCTGGCGGCTGCTGCCGGCGACGCCGCCGCGCGAAAGCCCGCCGCGGCGGCGGCTGAGGCTGACCGATCCCCGGCTGCGCCGGCCGCTCGCCATCGGCTTCACGGCGATGGTCAGCGTTTCCATCGCCCAGGTCAGCATCGGCTTCTATGCCATGGACCGGCTGGGGCTGGCGCCGGATGCGGCGGCGCGGGCGGCCGGGCTGGCGCTGACGGCCGTTGGAATCGGGCTGGTGCTCTCGCAATCCGCCGCCGCGCGCTGGCCCATCCCGCCGGCGCGGATGGTGCGCTTCGGCCTGCTGGTGGCGGCGCTGGGCTTCGGCAGCGTGATGCTGGCGGGCCAGGGCTGGATGCTGGCCGCGAGCTACTTCGTCGCGGCGCTGGGCATGGGCTGGGTCTTCCCCGGCTTCTCCGCCCTGGCCGCCAATGCGGTGGAGGCCAGCGAGCAGGGCGCCGCGGCCGGGGCGGTGGGGGCGGCGCAGGGGCTCGGCATGGTGATGGGGCCGGTGGCGGGGTCGCTGTTCTACGCCCTGGCACCGGCGCTGCCCTATGCGCTGGTCGCCATCCTGCTGCTGGCGGCCGGGCTGCTTGCCGCCCCTTGGCCAAAACGCTAATGAGGATCATTCGCAAATGACTGGCGCCGCCCGCGCGCCTTGCCGCAGACAGGACGGATACCGGCCTTGCTCCCTCTCCGACAGGTCTGGCCCGCCGAGGCCGCCGCCCGGTATTGCGCCGCCGGCCATTGGCGCGGCGAGACCCTGCCGGGCTTCCTGCGTCAGCGCGCGGCGGAGCGGCCGGAGGCACTGGCCATCATCGGCGGCGACCAGCGCTGGAGCTATGCCGAGCTCTGGGCGCGGGCGGGCCGGGCGGCGGCCGGCTTCCTGGCCAGCGGGCTGCGTCCGGGGGACCGGGTGGTGGTCCAGCTCGGCAATGTGCCCGAATTCTTCGCCGCCATCTTCGGGCTGTTCCGCGCGCATCTCGTGCCGGTCTATGCGCTGCCCGGCCATCGCCTGACGGAAATCACCCACTTCCTGCGCAAGGCCGAGGCCGCCGGCTACATCTGCGCCGATCGCGGCGCCGATGGCTTTGACTATCGCGCCCTGGCGCGCCAGGCGCGCGAGGCGGAGCCTGGCCTGCGCCACGTCTTCGTCGTCGGCGAGGCCGAGGAGTTTTCGGCCTTCGCCGCGCTGGATGGCGATGTCGGCGCGCTGCCGGGTGATCCGGACCCCGCCTCCGTCGCCTTCCTGCAGATCTCCGGCGGCACCACGGGCCTGTCGAAACTGATCCCGCGCACGCATGACGACTACATCTACAGTTTTCGCGCCAGCAACGAGATCTGTGGCGTTACCCCCGATAGCGCGCTGATGGTGGCGCTGCCCGCCGCGCACAATTTCCCGATGAGCTCGCCCGGCCATCTCGGCGCGCTTTATGCCGGCGCCCGCGTGGTGCTCAGCCCCTCGCCGAGCCCGGAGGTCGCCTTCCCCCTGATCGCGCGGGAGAGGGTGACCATCACCGGCCTGGTGCCACCGCTCGCGCTGCTCTGGGCGGAGGCCGCGCCCACCACGCCGCACGACCTGTCGAGCCTGAAGGTGCAGCTGGTCGGCGGCGCCAAGCTGACCACGGAAGCGGCGCGCCGCGTGGCGGAGGCGCTGCCGCGCTGCCAGCTGCAGCAGGTCTTCGGCATGGCGGAAGGGCTGGTGAACTACACCCGCCTGGACGATCCGCCGGAGCTGGTGCTGGCGACGCAGGGCCGACCGATCAGCCCGGATGACGAGGTGCTGATCCTGGACGACCAGGGACATCCGGTGCCGGAAGGCCAGCCCGGCAATCTGCTGGCGCGCGGCCCCTATACCATCCGCGCCTATCACAACGAGGAGGCCGCCAATGCGCGGTCCTTCACGCCGGATGGCTACTACCGCACCGGCGACATCGTGAGCCGCACGCCCGAGGGCTACCTCGTCGTGCAGGGCCGCGCCGGCGACCACATCAACCGCGCGGGCGAAAAGATCTCGGCCGAGGAGATCGAGGACCACCTGCTGGCGCATCCCAACGTCTTCGATGCCGCGGTGGTCTCCGTGCCGGACGAATTTTTGGGCGAGCGCAGCTGCGCCTTCCTCATCCCGCGCGGCGAGCGGCCGAAGCCGGCGGCGATCCGCGCCTGGATGCGCCAGCGCCAGATCGCCGATTTCAAGGTGCCGGACCAGGTCGTGCTGGTCGACAGTTTTGAGACCACCGCCGTCGGCAAGATCAGCCGCAAGGAGCTGCGCGCCCGGCTGCGCGCGCGGCTGCTGGCCGAGCAGCCCGAAAGCTGAAGGGAGGCCCCGCCATGGCCATGACGCAGGAGCGCATGCGCGCCGACCTCGCCCGCGTGCTGCGGATGCCGCCGGAGGAGATCGGCGACGAGGAGGATCTGATCGACCTCGGCCTCGATTCCATGCGCGCCATGGCGCTGCTGACGCGCTGGGCGGAGGCGGGCGCGCCGCTGGAACTCGCCGCGGTGGCGGAGAAGGTGACGCTCGGCGCCTGGTGGGCCCTGGCCCAACGCGCGATGTCCAGCCGCCGCGATGCTTGACGGCGCCATGCCCGGCGCGGCGCTGACCGAGGCGCAGGAAGGCCTGTGGTATGCGCAGCGCCTCGACCCCGGCAATCCGCTGTTCAATACCGGCCACTACCTGGAGCTGCGCGGACCGCTCGATGCCGAGGCCTTTCGCGCCGCGGTGGATGGCATGGTGGCGGAAGCTGATGCGCTGTCCTTCCGAATCACCGATGGACCGGCTGGCGTCACGCAGCGCGCCGACCCCGCGCTGCGCCCCTTCCTGCGATGGGTGGATTGCACCGCCGAGGCCGATCCGCTGGAGGCGGCGCGCGCCGCGATGGCGCGGGACATGGGCACACCGCTGGACCCCGCGCGTGGCCCGCTGGCGGCCGAGATGCTGTTCCGCCTCTCGCCGCAGCATCACCTCTGGTACCACCGCGCGCATCACCTGGTTCTGGACGGTTTTGGGACCGAACTGCTGATGCGGCGGGTGGCCGCGCTCTATGCCGCGCGCGTCACGGGCAGCGATCCCGGCCCGGCGCTCGCGCCCTTCGCGGCGGTGCTGGCGGAGGATGCGGACTACCGCGCCTCGCCGCGCCGGGCGCGGGATGCCGACCATTGGCGCGCGGCCATGGCCGATGCGCCGGAGGTCACCGGCATCGGCCAGGGCGTCGCCCTGACCGCGCGTGCGGTGCATCGCGCGCGGGCCGAGATCTCGCCGGAAGCCGCCGCGGCGCTGCGCCGCTTCACCGCCGCGCATGACCTGGCCTGGCCGGATGTGATGACGGCGCTGCTCGGCGCCTATGTGCGGCGGCTGACCGGCGAGGCGGAATCGAGCATCGGCATCACCTTCATGAACCGCTTCGGCAGCACGGCGGCGCGCGTGCCGGCGACGCTGATGAACGTGCTGCCGCTGCGCATCCGCTTCGACGAGGCGCGCCCCTTGCGGGAGGGCATGGAGGATGTGGCCGCGCAGCTCGCCGCGCTGCGCCGCCACGGCCGCTACCGTGGCGAGCAGCTGCGCCGCGACCTCGGCCGCGTCGGTGCCGGCCGCCGCCTGCATGGGCCAATCGTGAACATCCAGCCCTATCACGCGCTGCCCGAATTTCCGGGCCTGACCGCCAGCCTGCATCTGCTCGGCACAGGCCCGGTGGACGACATCACCTTCGACCTGCGCGGCGATTCTGCCGCGCAGGCGCTGCACCTGGAGGTGGAGGCGAATCCGACGCTGCACAGCGCGGAGGAAACCCAGGCGCATGTGACCCGCGCCGCGCATTTTTGTGCGGCCGCGCTGGAGGCGGGTAGCCTCGCCACGCTGCCCACCGCGACGCCGGAGGAAGCGCGGCACTTCGTCCATGCGGTGAACGCCACCGCGCATCCCGTGCCCGACACTACGCTGGTCGGCCTCATCGAGGCGACGCTCACGGCGCGACCCGAGGCGGAGGCACTGGTCTTCGAGGGCCGCGTCCTGAGCTATGGCGAGCTCGACCGCCGCAGCGCGGCGTTGGCCGGCGCGCTGGCCGCGCGCGGCATCGGGCGCGGCGATATCGTCGCCGTGGCGCTCGACCGATCCTTCGAACTGATCGTCGCCCTGCTGGGCACGCTGCGCGCCGGCGCCGCCTATCTGCCGCTGGATGCCACGCACCCCGCCGCCCGCAATGCCCGCATCCTGGCCACCGCGCGGCCGCGCCTGACTTTGGCCGAGGCCGCACTGCCCGATGGCGGCGCCTTCCTGGCGCCAGCGGACTGGCCGCAGGAGGGGAGCGCACCCGCGGGCCCGGCGCCGGAGGATGCGGCCTATGTGATCTACACCTCCGGCTCCACCGGGGAGCCGAAGGGCGCGGTCATCGAGCATCGCGCCATCGTCAACCGCCTGGAATGGATGCGCGCGCATTACGGCATCGGCCCGGATGACCGAATCCTGCAGAAGACGCCGGCCACCTTCGATGTCTCGGTCTGGGAATTCTTCCTGCCGCTGATCGCCGGCGCGCCGATGGTCATCGCCGCCCCCGGCGCGCATCGCGACCCGACCGCCATCGCGCGCCTGATCCGCGACCAGCGCGTCACCACCACGCATTTCGTGCCGGCGATGCTGGCGGCCTTCCTCGCCCATGAAGCGGCACAGGGATTGGCGATGCGCCGCGTCTTCTGCTCCGGCGAGGCGCTGACGCCGCAGCTGCGCGACCGCTTCCACGCGACCATGACGGCGGAGCTGCACAACCTCTACGGCCCCACTGAGGCCGCCGTCGATGTTAGCTACTGGGACGCCTCGCGCGGCGACCGCAGCGACCCGATGCCGATCGGCCATCCCGTGTGGAATACACGGCTCTATGTGCTCGACCAGGCGCTTCGGCCGCTGCCGCCCGGCGTCACCGGGGACCTGTTCATCGCCGGCGTGCAGCTCGCGCGCGGCTACCTCGGCCTGCCCGAGCGCACGGCGCACGCTTTTGTCCCGGATCCCTTCCATCCCGGCCAGCGCATGTACCGCACCGGCGACCTCGCGCGCTTCCGCGCCGATGGCGCGATCCTCTATTTCGGCCGCGCGGATGGCCAGGTGAAGCTGCGCGGCCAGCGCATAGAGCTCGGCGAGATCGAATCGTCGATCGCGGGGTTTCGCGGCGTGCGCCAGGCGCGCGTGATCGCGCGGGAGGATCGGCCCGGCGACAAGCGGCTGGTCGCCTATCTCGTGCCCGGCGAGGGTTACGACGCCGCCGCGCTGCGCGGCCATGTGGCGTCGCGCCTGCCCGATTACATGCTGCCCTCCGCCTTCGTCACGCTGGACGCACTGCCGGTGAATGCCAGCGGCAAGCTCGACCAGTCCGCTTTGCCTCGGCCCGATCATGCGGGCAGCGCAAGCCGTGCGCTGGCGACCGAGACGGAGCGCCGCGTCGCCGCGCTGTTTGCCCAGGCGCTGGGCGTCGCGCGCATCGGCGCGGAGGACGACTTCTTCGCCCTCGGCGGCCATTCGCTGCTGGCGGTGGAGCTGATGCTGGGCGTGCAGCGGGAATTCGGCCGAGACCCGGGGCTCGGCGCGCTCTTCGAATACCCAACCGTCGCGCGCCTGGCCGCGCTGCTCGACTCCACCGCCCTGCCGCCGCCGGATGACGGGTTGCGGCCGCTGATCGTGCTGGGGCGCGGCGAGCCGGCGCGCGCGCCGATCTTCGCCGTGCATCCCGCCGGCGGCATCGCCTGGTGCTATGGCGGGCTGGCGCGCGTGCTGGCGCCGGAGCGGACCGTCTTCGGCGTGCAGTCGCCGGCGCTCGATCCCGCCGTCACCCCGATGGAGAGCCTGGAGGCGCTGGCGGCCGAGTACGCCGACCGCGTTCTGGCCGCCGCAGGGCCGGGGCCCGTAAACCTGCTCGGCTGGTCCGTGGGCGGGCTCATTGCCCAGGCCATGGCGGTGCGGCTGCGCGAGCTCGGGCGCGAGGTCGGCCTGCTGGCCATGCTGGATGCCTATCCCTCCGATGCCTGGCGCGCCTCGCCGGAGCCGGATGACGCGGCAATCTATGGCGCGCTGCTGAACATCGCAGGCCACGATCCCTCGCTGCATCCGGAGCTGCCGATGCAGCGCGGCCCGGTGATCGATTTCCTGCGCCGCGGCGGCATGCCGCTCGGCCGGCTGCCGGAAGCGGCGCTGGATGGCGTGGTGCGCGTGGTGGAGGGCAACAACCGCCTGGTGCGCGCGCATCGGCACCGCCGCTACGACGGCACCATCCTGCACTTTCGGGCCGCGCGCGACCATGTTGGCCGCGCGATCTCGCCGGGGATGTGGGCGCCCTATGCGGCGCGGCTGGAGGTGGTGCATGTCCCGGCGCTGCATTCCGCGATGCTGGGCGAGGCGGCGATGGGCGTGATCCTGCCCGTGCTGCGGGCACAGCTGGCGCGGGGCGAGGGAAGTTCGGGATGACGTGGCGCGACACGCCGGACCGCTATGGCCTGGTCTCCCGGCTGCTGCATTGGCTGATGGCGGCGATCCTGCTGTGGCAGTTCACCGGCATGATCCTGCGGCTGATCCTCGGCCGCACGCCGCTGATGGCCTTCTGGGTCGGCACGCACCAGTCGATCGGCACGGTGCTGCTGGCGCTGATCCTGCTGCGGCTGGCCTGGGCCTGGAGCAACCGCAGGCAACGCCCGGCGCAGGCGCCGAATCACGCGGGGCGCGCGGCACGGCTGGGTCATGCCGCGCTGTATGCGCTGATGGCGATCATCCCGGCGCTCGGCCTGCTGCGCGCCTTCGGCAGCGGCCGGGGCTATGCCTTCTTCGGGCTTCCGCTGGTGCCGCGCACGGGACAGCGCATCGCATGGATGACCGCGCCGGCGGACCTGCTGCACAGCAAGCTGGCCTGGCTGCTGCTGGCGCTGATCCTCGGCCATGTCGTGATGGCGCTGCTGCACCATTTCGTCTGGCGCGACGGGTTGTTGCGGCGGATGGCAGGTCGGGCTCGGCGGGACGGGGGAACGCCGCTCGGGCCCTGACCTGTCCGGCATGCGCTGCGGCGGGCCACGCCGCAGCGCATGAGCTCAGAGGCGGATGATGCTCACCGTGTCGCCGTTCGGATCCTCGACGGGCGCGGGCCGCGGCGCGGGGGCCTCGCCGGCGGCGGGGCGCGGTCCGCGCGGCTGGGCGCGGGCCTTGTTCGAGGCATAGGCGAGGCCGCTGCGGCGATCGATCGCGACCGTGTTCGGATGCGTGCCGGTGGCGAGGCTCGCCACCACGGTGAGGTTCCGCGTATCCACCAGGCTCACCGTGCCGGCACCGCGATTGGCGACGTAGCAGAGGGCGCCATCGGCCGAGAGCGTGACGCCCAGCGCGCCGGCACCGGTCTCGATGGACTTCACCAGCTCGCCCGAATTGGCGTTCAGCACGGTCAGCGTGCCGCTGCGCTGGTTGGCGCAGAACAGCCGGCCGCTGGCCGCGTCGAAGGCGGTATTGACCGAACCCTCGCCACCCGAGGCGAAGCGGCGGATGCCGGCATTGCGCGACAGGCTGACCTCGACGATCTCGTTCGCCGTCAGCGCCGTGGCAAACAGGCGATCGTTCGCCGCATCGAAGGCGAGGCCGGTGATGCCGCCCTCCAGCCCCTCGGTGATGACGTTCAGGATGCGGTCGCCGGCGGTGTCCACCACCCAGATGGCGCTGGGCCGGTCTCGCGCGCCGAAGGAAGTGGCGAAGGCGCGGTCGCGCGCCTCGTCCACCACCACCTGGCGCAGATGCGAGGATTCGCCCTGGGTCAGCTTGGCGCGCACGCTGCCGCTGCGGACATCGATGATCTTGAAGGCGCCGGAGCGCGTGCCGGTGGCGAGCAGCAGGCCGCGGCGGTCGTTGGAAGCGAGACCGAAGGCGGCATCCTCACCCAGCTCGATGGTGGCGCGAACCTCCAGCGTGCGCGGGTCAAGGCCGATGATCTTGGCCGCATTGGCGCCGCGCGCGCCGACGGCCGCGACATGCACCAGCCCGCTGGCCTGGCTGACCGCGAGCTCATACAGGCCCTCGGCGACCTTCACCGTGGTGGCGACGCTGGGCGCGGCGCGTAGCGGCGCCGGGCGCAGCGCGGCGAGGCTGGCGCCGGCGCCGAGCAGGGTGAGGAGGGATCGGCGCGACATCGCCGCCGGGGCCGTGGATCTGATGCGCATGGGGGCACTTCCTGGAAGCCGCTGGAGCTTGATGAGAATGACTCGCAATATCATTTGTGGGGGTGGGGGCGCAATGGGGGCGGGCGGCTGGACGGGCCAGCCCGACCTCGGCTAAGACGCGCCGGCATGTGAATAACTCTCATTCGCGCGTGCCAGGCCGCCGGCCTGCGCAAAGCCTCCCTGGTCGGATGATGCACTCCACGCCCGCCGCCGTCGTGCTGCCGCGCAGCCAGTGCTTCGACCTGCCGGGCGGGCAGCGCGTCATGGTCGCCGTGCCGGCCGGCCCGGCGCCGGAAGCGGGTTTTCCCGTGCTTTACCATCTCGACGGCAATGCGGTCTTCGCCAGCATGGTGGAGGCGCTGCGCATTCAGTCGCCGCGCGGGGCTGCCACCGGCGTGGCGCCCGGCATCATCGTCGGCATCGGCTATCCCGTGGACGGGCCCTTCGACCGCGCCCGCCGCACGCTGGACTATACGCCCGCGGTGGACCCCGCGCGGTTGGGGGAACGTCCCGATGGCGGCGCCTGGACCGCGACCGGCGGCGCCGATGCCTTCCTCGAAGTTCTGGAGCGCGAGGTGAAGCCGCTGGTCGAGGGCCTGGCGCCGGTGGACCCCGCGCGGCAGGCGCTGTTCGGCCATTCGCTGGGCGGGCTCTTCGCGCTGCATGTGCTGCTGACGCGCCCCGAATCCTTCGCGCGCATCGTCGCCATCAGCCCCTCCCTCTGGTTCGGCGAGGGCATGCTGCTCGAACGCAGGCCGCCGCCCGGCCCACGCCCCGCCGTGATGATCGGCGTGGGCGGCGAGGAGGAGCCGGCCGAGACTCCGGGCGAGGACGCGCATGCCGCGAAGCGCCGCGCCCATGGCCTCATCACCCGCGCCCGCCGTTTTGCCGAGGCGCTGCCCGCCGAGCGCTTCCAGATTTTTGCGGGCGAGAATCATGGCTCCGTCGTGCATGCCGCGCTCGGCGCGTCGCTGCGCTTCGCCCTGCCGACACGCTGATACGGAATCCCGCAACATGCTGACCCGCCGCAGACTGCTCCTGGCCTCGCTCGCGGCCCCGCTTGTGTCGCCGGCGCTCGCACAGACCCAGGGCCCGGTGGTCGCGCGGGACCTGGCCGGCCGCGAGGTGCGCCTGCCGCGCCCGGCCCGGCGCATCGTGCTGACCCAGGGGCGCCACCTGCCGGTGCTCAGCCTGCTGCATCCGGACCCGCTGAGCCTGGTCGCCGGCTGGGCCTCCGACCTGCGCCAGGCGAGCGCGCAGGAATATGCGCAGCTGCGCGCGCTGAACCCGGCGGTGGACCAGATCCCGATCATCGGCCGCGGCCCCTCCGACACCGTCTCCTTCGAGAGCATCATCGCGCTGCAGCCGGACCTCGTTCTGCTCAGCCGCTACACCACGGCCGCCGCCGGTGGTCTGGCGGCACGTCTGGACGCGGCGGGCATTCCCTCCGCCGTCATCGATTTCTTCGCCGATCCGCTGGTCGATTCCGAGCCCAGCATCGCCATCCTCGGCGCGCTGATCGGCCGCACCGAGCAGGCCGCCGCCTTCAACGCGCATTACCGCGGCAAGCTGGAGGCGGTGGCGGCGCGGATGCGGGGCGTGGCGCCGAAGCATTCCGTGCTGCTGCATGCGCATGCCGGCGGCACCGCCTGCTGCTTCTCCTCCGGCGCCGGCATCTTCACCGGCATGATCGAGGCCGCCGGTGGGCGCAGCATCGCGGCCGGCGTCCTGCCCGGGCCGATGGGGCAGCTCGGCCTGGAATTCGTGCTCGCCACCGATCCGCACAGCTATGTCGCGACGGGCGGCCCCTTCGGTGGGGCGCGTGGCGGCATCACCATGGGCAGCGGCGCCACGATGCGCGAGGCGCGCGAAAGCCTGGCCCGCGTCATCCAGTCCCAGGGCCTGTCGGGCCTGACCGCGGTGCGGCAGGGCCGGGCGCATGCGCTGTGGCACGGCTTCAACGACACGCCGGCGCATTACCTGGCCATCGAGAAGCTCGCCCAATGGCTGCACCCGGACCGGATGCAGGGTATCGACCCCGAGGCCTCGCTGGCCGAGCTGAACGACCGCTTCCTGTCCATCAAGATGCAGGGCACCTACTGGGTCGACCTGGCGTGAGCCTCCAGGTCTCGCAGGGCGCCGCCACGGTCCTCGGCGCCTACCGGTCCAGCCTGCGCCGCCGCCGGCTGCTGCTGGCGCTGCTCGGCGTGATCGCGGTGGCGGCCTTCCTGCTGGATGTCGCGGTCGGCCCCTCCGCCATGTCCTTCGCCGAGGCGCTGCGCGCGCTGTTCGATCCGGATTCCGCCACGCCGCTGGCGCGCACCGTGGTCTGGCAGGCGCGGCTGCCGCCCGCCGTCATGGCGGTGCTGGTCGGCATGGCGCTCGCCGCGGCGGGGGCGGAGATGCAGACCATCCTGAACAATCCGCTGGCCAGCCCCTTCACCCTCGGCGTGTCCTCCGCCGCCGCCTGCGGCGCGGCGCTGGCCATCGTGCTGGGTCTTGCGATCCCCGGCCTGTCGCCGCGCTGGGCGGTCTCGGCCAATGCCTTCCTCTTCGCCTTCGGCGCGGTGGGGTTGCTGCAGCTGGTGATCCGCTGGCGCGGCGCGGGGGTGGAGGCGCTGGTGCTGCTCGGCATCGCGCTGGTCTTCACCTTCAATGCCGTGGTCGCGCTGATCCAGTTCGTCGCCAGCCAGGATGCCTTGCAGCAGCTGGTCTTCTGGACGCTGGGCAGCCTCGGGCGCACGCAATGGGACGGCATTGCCATCGTGGCCGTGGTGCTGGCGGTGGTCATCCCCTTCTCCTGGCGCGCCGCCTGGCGGATGACGGTGCTGCGGCTGGGCGAGGAGCGCGCGCGCGGCCTTGGCGTCGATGTCGGCGGGCTGCGCTTCTGGGCGCTGGCGCGCATCAGCCTGCTGGCGGCCGCCGCCGTCGCCATGGTGGGCACCATCGGCTTCATCGGCCTGGTCGCGCCGCATGTGGCGCGCCTGCTGCTGGGCGAGGATCATCGCTTCCTGCTGCCGGGCAGCCTGCTGTGTGGCGCCGCCATCATGTCGCTGGCCGCGATGGCGAGCGAGATGCTGGTGCGCGGCGCCGTGCTGCCGCTCGGCATCGTCACCGCGCTGGTGGGGCTGCCGGTTTTCATCCTGCTGATCCTCGGCGGGAAGCGGCGCGGATGAGCGAGCTGCTGCTCTCCTGCGTCTCCGCCGGCTATCGCGCCCGCCCGGTGCTGCGCGACTTCACCTGCGGCCCGATTCCGGCGGGCGGGCTGACCGCGCTGGTTGGGCCCAATGCCGCGGGCAAATCCACGCTGCTGCGCGCCATCGCCGGGCTGGTGCCGGCGCGCGGCTCCATCCGTTTCGACGGGCGGGAGCTGATCGGCCTGGCGCCGCGGGAGCGTACGCGCCTGCTGGCCTTCATGCCGCAGGCGCTGCCGCAGGATACCGGGCTGACGGTGATCGAGGCACTGCTCGGCGCCTGGCGCGCCCTGCCGGATGGCGCGGTGCTGTATGACGAGGCGGCGCTGCTGCAGCGCGTCGGGCAGATACTGGACCGGCTTGGCCTGGTGGAATTGGGCATGGCGCCGCTGCAATCGCTCTCCGGTGGCCAGCGGCAGATGGTGGCGCTGGCCCAGGCCATCATCCGCGACCCGCCCCTGCTGCTGCTGGACGAGCCGACCAGCGCGCTGGATCTGCGCCGGCAGTTCGAGGTGATGGCCCTGCTGCGCGACCTGGCGCGGGAGGGGCGGAGCGTGGTGGTGGTCCTGCACGACCTGGCGCTGGCGGCGCGCTGGGCGGATCATCTGCTGGTGATGCACCAGGGCCAGGCGCATTCGGATGGCGGCGCCGAGGCGGTGCTGACGCCGGTCATGCTGCGCCAAGTCTATGGCGTGGAGGCGCGCATCGAGCCCGCCTCAAGCGGCGAGCGCCTGCTGCTGATCGACGGGATCAGCAGCAGCGGGCGCTAGAGTCGCGCGGAGGCGAGGCGCGCCCCCTCGGCCAGCGCGGCCAGCTTCGCCCATGCGATGTCGCCATGCACGGCGCCATAGCCCGCAAAAGTGCCGAAGCCGCAATCGGTGCCGGCGATGACGCGCTCCGGCCCGACGATGCGGACGAAGGTTTCGATGCGCTGCGCCACCAGTTCCGGATGCTCGACGAAGTTGGTGGTGCTGTCGAGGCAGCCCGGGATCAGCACCCAGTCCGGCGGCACGCCCTGGTCCCGCCACACGGTCCATTCATGCGCATGGCGGGGATTCGAAGCCTCGAAGAGCAGCGCGCCGATGCGCAGCTTGCGCAGCACCGGCAGCACGCGGCCGAGCGCGATGTCCCGCGTATGCGGGCCCTCGTAATTGCCCCAGCAGATATGCAGTCGGACCTGCGCAGGCGCGATGTTGCGCAGCGCGTGATTGATCATCTCCACATGCCGCTCGGCGCGCGCGAGGAAGGCCTCCTCCGTCAGCTGCGGATACAGCATGTGGCGGCCGAGGCCGAGGTCGGGCGCATCGATCTGCAGCGTCAGGCCAGCGGCGACGATGCCCTCGTATTCATGCCGCATGCCCTCCGCCAGGTCCGCCATGTAGCTGTCGATATCGGGGTGGATGTCAGAGGGTTGGAACAGCGCGATGACGCCGGGGGAGGCGCTGTTCATGAAGCCCCTCTCATACCCCGCAGCATCCAGCGCCCGGCGCATCAGCCGCAGGTCATGCGCCAGCGGATCCATCGACTTCACGCCGATCGGGCCGGTGCAGCGCGGCCGGCGATAGGTGGGCGTGCCGCCACCGCGCGCGATCTTCTCCGCATAGGCGGGGAAGTCGCCGAGGTCCGCCGGCATGCGGCGCGGGCTGTCGCCGGCGAAGCCGGTCAGCCGGTCCTTGATATAGGTCGCATAGGAAATCTTGGAGGTCTCGCCATCCGAGGGGATGTCGATGCCGATCTCCTTCTGCCGCCGCAGCACCTCATGCGTCGCGTGATCCATCGCGGCGTCATAGGCGGCTGGGTCGATCGCTTCCTCGCGTTCGCGGGCAAACAGGAAGTCGGCCACGATCTGGCTGCGGGGCAGGGAGCCGACATGGGTGGTGCGGATGCGGGTCATGCGGCGCGGCCTCAGAGGAAGCGCGGTGCGGCGGGGGCATCACCGCCGCGCACGACATAGGCGGCGACGCCGTTGGAGGAGCTGGCGCGGAAGCTGCGCGGCAGGCCCTTCGGCGTGGTGAAGGTATCCCCCGGGCCCATGATGATCTCGCCCTGCGGCGTCGTGACCTGCAGGACGCCGCGATGGACGAAGATCACCTCCTCCTCCTCCCGCACATGGCTCGGCACGCTGGCGCCGGATTCCAGGCGCAGGGCGCGCAGGTTGAAGCCATGCGGCCACCATCCGATGATCGGCCCCGGTTCGAAACCGTCGCCGGTGCTAGCGGGGCCGATGATCGGCAGCTCCTCCACGCCCTCCCGCGCCAGCGGCGAATGCGGATTGGCACGCAGGTCGCCCGCCTTCACCACGCAGCCCTGCAGGCGCTCGGCGGGTGGCGTGGCCAGCGCCGCGATCTGCTCCGGCCCCGGCGGCTGTTGCCGCACGGCGCCTTCCGGCACGCGTTCGCCGACCGTGGTATCGACCAGCCGGCCGCCTTCCAGCAGCACCAGGCCGTAGCGCTGCGCGAGTTCGAAGACGCGCGGCGCCCAGGTGACCTTGCCCGGATTGTCGCGGCCCAGCACGGCAAACAGGAAGCCGGTCTCCGTGCCAATATTCTCGAAGCCGCGATACATCTGGGTGGGGATGGAGATGGTGTCGCCTTCCTCTATCACCACGTCGCCTTCATCGGCGTTCACGCCGAAGATCATGCGCCAGCGGCCCTTGTGGACGATGAAGACCTCCGCAGTCTCGTGGCTGTGTTGGCTGTTCAGGCAGCCCGGCGGCTGCCGCGCCCCGCCGATGTTGAAGCCATGCGCTTCGGGGATATGGACGTGCTGATTCGGGTTCTCGCTGACGCCAGGCCCGATCAGCGTAAAATTCTCCTTGGCGTCGGAGCCGGGCGTGCGGCTGTCGACGAAGGCATTGCGGCAGGGGATGAGGTCCGCATAGCGGATCAGGCGGGTGCTCAGCATGGCGGTCATTCCGGTTGCAGGCGCTTGGTGGAAGCGGCGTCGAAGAGATGCAGGCGGGACGCATCGAGGCGCAGCGCCACGCTGCTGCCGATCTCGGCGCGCCAGGCACGGTCCGCCTTGGCGATGATGCGGGAGTCGCCGGCCTGCACGGTGACCAGCACCGCATCGCCGGTGAGTTCCACCGCATAGATGCTGGCATCGAGGTCGCCCTGACCGGCGGGGGCCACGGTCACATCCTCCGGTCGCACGCCCAGCACGGCCGGGCCGCTATGGCGCGCGACGCCGGTCACGGCGTGGAAGCCGCCCGCTGCCGTGAAGCGTCCATCGGCGTGCTGGCCCTGCACCAGATTCATCGGCGGGGACCCAATAAAGCCGGCGACGAACAGGTCCGCCGGCCGGTCATAGATCACCTCCGGCGTATCAAGCTGCCGGATCTCGCCGCCCTGCATGACGGCGACGCGATGTGCCAGCGTCATCGCCTCGATCTGGTCATGCGTGACATAGACGGTGGTGACGCCGAGCTCGTGCTGCAGGTGCTTGATCTCGGCGCGCGTGGAGACGCGCAGCTTGGCGTCCAGGTTGGACAGCGGCTCGTCCATCAGGAAGACGGTGGGGCGTCGCACGATGGCGCGGGCCAGCGCCACGCGCTGCCGCTGGCCGCCCGAAAGCTCCTTCGGTCGGCGGTGCAGCAGCGCCTCCAGCTCCACCTTCGCCGCCGCGGCGCGCACCTGGGCCGCACGCTCCGCGCCCTTGATGCCGCGCAGCTTCAGCGGGTAGCCGATATTGTCCTCCACCGTCATATGCGGATAGAGGCCGTAGGACTGGAAGACCATGGCGATGTCGCGGTCGCGCGGCGGCAGGTCGTTCACCCGCTGGCCGCCGATCAGGATATCGCCCGCCGTCGGCTCCTCCAGCCCCGCGATCATGCGCATCGTCGTGGTCTTGCCGCAGCCGGAGGGGCCGAGCAGCACCATGAATTCGCCGTCGCGAATCTCCAGCGACTGGTCGCGCACGGCGGTGAAACTGCCCCAGGCCTTGGTGACGTTTCGCAGGCTGACTTCAGCCATGATGCCTCATTTCACCGCGCCGCCGGTCATGCCGCGCACGAAGTGGCGCTGGATGACGGAGGACAAAAGGAACATCGGAATGGAGATCAGGATTCCCGCCGCTGCGATCAGCTCCCACAGATCGCCGCGCTCCGTCCGGAAGCGGGTGATGCCGACGGGGAGGGTCACGGCATCGTCGCGCGTCAGGATCAGCGCGAACAGGAACTCGTTCCAGGTCAGGATGAAGCAGAACACGGCGGTGACCAGCACGCCCGGCCAGACCATCGGCACCACGATGTCGAGGATCACGCGCAGCCGCGTCGCACCATCCACCAGCGCCGCTTCCTCGGACTCCGTCGGCACGGCATCGAGAAAGCCCTTCAGCATCCAGACCGCGAAGGGCGTGACGATCGCGAGATTCACGATGACCAGCGCCAAATGCGTGTCCAGCAGGCCGAGGTCGCGGAACAGCAGGTAGAAGGGCAGCACCACCACCACGGCGGGGATGAACTGCGTCGCCAGGATGGTGAAGAACAGCGCACCCTTGAAGCGCATCTCGAAGCGGCTGAAGGCATAGGCCGCAAGCGTCGAGCAGGGGATGGAGATCAGCACCGTCAGCCCCGCCACCACCGTGCTGTTCCACACGGCGGCGCCGATGTTCCAGGGCGCCGCAAAGATGGTGCGGAAATTGTCCAGCGTCGGCGTGAAGGTCACGGTGAGGTCGAAGAGGTCCACCGGCCGCTTGAAGGCCGTCAGCGCCATCCAGACGATCGGGAATAGGATGAGGAACAGCGCCAGCAGCAGGATGGCGCTCTCCACCGCCTTCACCACCAGCTTGCGTCGGCGCGCCGCCGCGGCGCGGGTGCCGCTCATGCGCCACCCGGCTTGCGCAGGATCAGCTTCATGTACCAGACGGCGAGGAAGACCAACATGGCCGTGAGGATCCAGGCCACTGCCGAGGCATAGCCCATGTCGTACCAGCGGAAGGCGATGGAATAGACGAGATAGGCGAGGGTGGTGGTGGATTGCCCCGGCCCGCCACCGGTCAGCGTCACCACCTGGTCGAACATCTTCAGCGCGAAGACGGTCTTGAGAATGGCGACGACGGCCAGCACCGGCAGCAGTGCCGGCAACGTCACATCGCGCAGCACCTGCCATTCGCTGGCGCCGTCGATCCGCGCCGCCTCCTCCGGCTCCCTGGGCAAGGCGGAGAGGCCGCCGAGCACCACCAGGGTCATATAGGGCACCCAGCGCCAGGCATCGGAGAAGACCAGCACCAGCAGCGAGGCGACGGGATCGCCAAGCCAGACATAGCCCTTCAGCCAGGGCACCAGCGTGCCGGCCAGCCAGGTGAAGACGCCCATCTCCGCATTGAACATGAAGCGGAAGGAGATGCCGACGAGGGCCGGAGAGACGGCGAAGGGAAGGATCAGCACCGCGCGCGTCAGGCTGTGCAGCACGCCGGCGCGGCGCAGCAGCAAGGCGAGGCCCAGCGCGCAGACCACGGTCAGCGTCACGTCGATGGCAACGAAGCTCGCCGTAACCTGCAGCGCATTCAGGAAGTCGGGATCGTCGGTCAGCGCGGTGACGTAATGCTCGGACCCGATGAAGGGCCCGGGCGTCAGCGACCGCGTCAGCCGCCAGTCGCGAAAGCTGGTGACGAGGGAGACGGCAAGCGGCCAGATCGTCGTCCCCAGCACGAGCAGGGCCGCCGGCAGGATCAGCACATATTTCAGCCGGCGGTCCTGCATGCGCAGTCAGCCGCGCCGGATGATGCGGCGCACCTGGGAGGCCGCGTTGTTGAAGGCGGCCTCGACGGTGGTGGTGCCGGTCGCCGCCTCGCTCATCGCCGTCTCCAGCGCCTCGCTGATCTGCGGCCATTCGGGGCCGTAGGTGATGCTCTGGGTGCGGGCCAGACCCTCCGCGGCATAGCGGTGCATGCCGCCGAAGCGGGCGTTCACCGCCTCGTCCAGCAGGTTCGGCGTCATCACGGCCACCACGTCGTTCTCGCGCGGGTCGAGCAGCACCTCGCGCTCCAGCGCCGGGTTGGCGATCCAGGTCAGCAGCTCGGCGGCTGCCTCCTTGCGGCGGGACCGGCGGGTGATGCCCCAGACCCAGGTATTGGTGAAGGTGGTGCGCGGCTTGCCCTCATAGGACGGCATGGGTGCGAAGCCGATCTGGCTCTCGGTCAGCCTGCTGGATTGCGGGTTCACCAGGGTGGAGCGCACCCACCACCAGACCGGCAGCATCGCCGCATTGCCCTGGCCCATGCTGTTCACCGCATCCTGTTCCGTGAAGGACAGGGCGCCGGCGGGCACCACGCGGTGGCGGCGCAGCAGGTCCACATAGTCCTGCACCGATTGCAGGCCGGCGGCGCTGTTGAAGGCGGGCTGGCCGCGCTCATCGAACAGGCTGGCGCCGCGGCCCCAGAGGAAGTTGTACCAGACCATCAGGTTCTGGCCGTTGCCGCGGCCATAGGGCACGGAGACGCCGGCGATGCCGCTTTCCTTCTCCTGCACCGCCTTGGCCGTCTCGACCAGAGCGGACCAGGTCGCGGGCGGGGTCAGGTTGTGCTTCTCGAACAGGTCGCGCCGGTAGAACAGCAGCTGCACATGGCCGCGGCTGGGCAGGCCGAGCAGGCGGTTGTTCACGCGGCCCTGGCGCAGATGCGCCTCCGGCCAGCGATCCAGCGGGATGTTCTTGGCGCGGACGATGTCGTCGATCGGGTCGAACAGGTTGTTCAGCGAGGCGACCCACTGGTCCATGGCGATGGCCAGGTCGTAGTCGCCGCCGCCGCCGACCATCTCGGCCGTCAGCGCCTCCCGCATGCTGGCGAAGGGCACGAAGGTGTATTTTGCAGTGATGCCTGTCTGCTCGGTGAAGGCCGCCAGCCGCGCCTCATGCGCGCGGAACTGGGAGGAGACGACGCAGAGCACCTTCAGCTCCTGCCCCGCGAAGGGCTTGCCCGGGCGCAGGCCGGGGGTCGCGGTGACGGAAGCGCGCGCGGGCGCAGCGGCGGCCAGGGCGGCGCCTCCGGCAGCGGCGGCCAAAAGTTCACGACGGCGGATCGCCATGGTCGGTCCCTCTCCCTTGGCGCCGGCTGACCGCCGCGCCGATTCTGACCCGGCTTGGACCGGGCTTCTTGCATACGCATGCAACCCTAGCCGCGTGTCTTCCCCGCTGGCAAGCCTCAACCGTCCCGCACCGGTCGCCAGACCAGCTGCTCGCCCAGGCTGACGCAGCCCTCCGGCGGCATGCGCGCGGAACCGCGCACCAGCAGTTCGCCGCGCACGACCTCATGCCGCGTCGGCGCGGCGGGGTTCTCGATCATCTCGCAGACCAGGGCGACGGTCGCATCCACCATGGGCTGAACCGGCTGCGAGAAGGAGGTGAGCGAAAAACTGGGCCAGCGCGCGGGACCGGTATCGTCGAAGCCGACCAGCGACAGGTCGCGCGGAATCCGCAGCCCGAATTCATGCCGCGCCACCTCCGCCACCGCGGTTGCCATGTGGTCGTTGCCGCAGAAGATCGCATCCGGCCGGTCCGGCCGCGCCAGCAGCCGGCGCGCGGCGGCGGAGGCCGCCTCGAACTGGTACAGGCCCACCTCGCGCAGCGGCGGCGGATGGCCATTCTCGGCCAGCCAACCGGCAAAACCCTTCTCGCGGTCGCGGCTGGTGGAGGAATTCTCGAGCCCGGCCAAGAAGCCCAGGCGGCGATGGCCGCCGGCCACGAGAAACTCCGCGATCAGCCGCCCGCCGCGCTCATTCTCCCCGGTGACGGAGGAGACGCTGGGCCCGCGGCTGGTGCGGTTGAACAGAAGAACGGGAATCCCCGCCGCCTGGCACTGGTCCGCGAGTTCGGAGGACAGGGTGGTGGAGGCGAGGATCAGCGCATCCACGCGCCAGGCCAGCACCTCCTGCAACTGCGGATCGGCGTGCCGGCCGGCATCCGGCATGAAGAGCAGCATCTGGTAGCCGCGCGCCTGCAGC
This sequence comes from Falsiroseomonas tokyonensis, assembly GCF_019024325.1. Classification (GTDB taxonomy): domain Bacteria; phylum Pseudomonadota; class Alphaproteobacteria; order Acetobacterales; family Acetobacteraceae; genus Falsiroseomonas; species Falsiroseomonas tokyonensis. The sequence continues at coordinate 366,493 of NZ_JAFNJS010000006.1, read as the reverse complement.
CCGCGCGACAGCGCCTCGAGCACATCGGGGTAGAAGTGGTTCTGCAGATAGCTGGCGGCGACGCCGATGATGCGGCTGCGCCGCGTGGTCAGGGACCGCGCAATGGCATTCGGCCGATAGCCGAGCTGCCGCGCCGCCTCCGCCACCCGCTCCCGCGTCTCCTCCGCGATGGAGGCGCCCGGCGTGAAGGCACGGCTGACGGCGGATTGCGAGACGCCGGCGAGGCGCGCGACGTCGGTCGCCGTGGCCTGCCGCTTCCGGCTCATCCCGCCGTCCAGCCGCCATCCACCAGCAGCGAGGATCCCGTCATCAGCGAGGCCGCGTCCGAGCACAGGAACAGGATGGCGCCCATCAGATCCTCCACCTGGCCGAGCCGACCGAGCTTGATCTTCTGCATCACCTGCGCGCGAAAACCCTCATCCTGCAGGAAGGGTCGCGTCATCGGCGTCTCGATGAAGGTGGGGCACAGCGTGTTCACGCGGATGCCATGCGGCGCGAGGTCGATCGCCATGGCGCGCGCCACACCCTCGATCGCCCATTTGGAGGCGCAATAGACGCTGCGCCGCGCGCCGCCGACATGCCCCATCTGCGAAGAGACATGCAGGATGGCGCCCGGGATCTGCGCCGCGATCATGCCGCGCGCCACGGCCTGCGCCACGAAGAAGGCGGCGCGCAGGTTCAGCGCCATCACCGCGTCGAAATCCGCCGGCGTCACATCCTGGAAGGCGGCGGGGCGGTTGGTGCCGGCGTTGTTCACCAGCGCGTGGAAGGGCGGCTGTGCCGCGATCTGCGCCGCGGCGTGCTCGATATCCGCGACGTCCAGAACCAGCGCCTCCGCGCTGCCGCCCTCCGCGCGGATTTCCGCGGCGGCGGCCTCGATCTCCTCGCGCGACCGCGCCGCCAGCACCACATGCGCGCCGGCCTCGGCCAGCGCCGCGGCGGCGGCCAGACCGATGCCGCGCCCCGCGCCCGTCACCAGCGCGCGGCGGCCATCCAGGCGGAAGGAAGGCGTGCGGGGCAGGGTCATGCTACTCGGCCGCCTGGCCATAGGGCACGTTGCGGCCGCCATAGCGACGCAGGCGGATATTCGCCTGCTCCGCATGGCCGACAAAGCCCTCCAACATGCAGAGGCGGGAGCAATAGGCGCCCACCATCGCGCTGGCCTCATCCGTCAGGACCCGTTGGTAGGTCACGGTCTTCAGGAACTTGCCGACCCACAGCCCGCCCGTGTAGCGGGCCGAGCCCAGCGTCGGCAAGGTGTGGTTGGTGCCGATGACCTTGTCGCCATAGCTGACATTGGTGCGCGGGCCGAGGAACAGCGCGCCGTAGTTGGTCATGTTGTTCAGGAAGAAGTCGTCATCCGAGGTCATCACCTGCACATGCTCGGATGCAATGCGATCGGCCTCGCGCAGCATCTCGGCATGGTCGGCGCAGAGGATCACCTCGCCGTAGTCGGCCCAGGCCTTCGCGGCCACGGCGGCGGTCGGCAGGATGGTCAGCAGGCGCTCCACCTCCGCCATGGTGGCGCGGGCGAGCTTTTCCGAATTGGTCAGCAGGATGGCCGGGCTGGTCGGGCCGTGCTCGGCCTGGCCGAGCAGGTCGGTGGCGCAGATCTCGGCATCCACCGTCTCATCCGCGATGATCAGCGTCTCGGTCGGTCCGGCGAACAGGTCGATGCCGACGCGGCCGAAGAGCTGGCGCTTGGCCTCCGCGACATAGGCATTGCCGGGGCCCACCAGCATGTCCACCGCGCCGATCGTCTCCGTGCCCAGCGCCATGGCGCCCACCGCCTGCACGCCGCCCAGGCAATGGATCTCATCCGCGCCGGCCAGGTGCTGCGCCGCGACGATGGCGGGCGCGGGGCGGCCCTGATAGGGCGGCGCGCAGGTGACGATGCGCTTCACGCCGGCCACCTTCGCCGTCACCACGGACATATGGGCGGAGGCCAGCAGCGGATACTTGCCGCCCGGCACGTAGCAGCCCACGGAGTTTACCGGGATGTTCTTGTGGCCGAGCACCACGCCCGGCAGGGTCTCCACCTCGATATCCTGCAGCGCGGCGCGCTGGTGCTGGGCGAAGTTGCGGACCTGTTCCTGGGCGAAGCGGATATCGTCCAGGGCACGCGCCGGCAGCTCCGCCAGGCAGGCGCGGATTTCGGCATCGGTCAGGCGGGAATCCTGGCGTTCCAGCCCGTCGAAGCGGGCCGACATCTCCCGCACCGCGGCATCGCCGCGCGCTGCGATATCCGCCAGCAGGCGCTCCACGGTGGCGCGCACCTCGGTCTGCGCGGCCGCCTTGTCATCGGCGCCGATGGAGCGCTTGAGCCAGGTCGCCATGTCGTCTTCCCCTTCCGATGGGCCGAGAGTGCCCGCATTCTGCATGCGTATGCAAGGCGGGCGGCCGCAGCGGGCCCCAGGGAATGGCCCCAGGGGATGGCCCCGGGGCCGCGCCGGTCAGGCCAGCGCCGGCAGCTTCGCCCGCGCATCGTGCCGCGCCAGGCGCTGCAGCAGGTATTCCACCTCCGCCCGCGCGGTCGCGGTCAGCGCGGTGCCCGGCCGCCGCTGCGCGTCGGAGGCGATGATGCCGCGCCGCATCAGCACATACTTCCGCACGGCCAGGCCCGGGCCCGGCTGCAGCTCGTAGCGGATCAGCGGCAGATGCGCGTCGAACAGGTCATGCGCGCGCTCCTTCTCACCGGCCTGGGACAGGCGGACCAGGTCCACCAGCATGTCGGGGAAGGCATAGCCGGTCATGGCACCATCGGCGCCGCGCGCCATCTCGAAATCCAGGAAGATGCCGCCATTGCCGCAGAGGATGCTCAGCGGGCGCATGCTGCCCTCTGCCTGGAAGCGGCGCAGCGCGGAGATCTTCTCGAGGCCCGGCCAGTCCTCATGCTTCAGCATGACGCAGGAGGGCAGGTCCATGACGATGCGGCGGATCACCGCTGGCGTCATCTGCACCTGGAAGAGCTGCGGATAGTCCTGCAGCACGAAGGGAACGTCCGCGCCGATCGCCTCCACCGCCTGGTGGTAGTAGGTCACCACCGCATCGTCGTTCCGCAGGTGATTTGGAGGCGCGATCATCACGCCGGCGGCGCCGGCTTCCATCACGCCCTGCGCCAGGGCGCGCATGGCCGCAAAACCCGGGGCGGTGACGCCGACGATGATGCCCGCCTTGCCGGCGCGGCGGATGATGCGGCGGCTGAGCTCCAGCGATTCCGCGCCGTCCAGCTTCGGCGCCTCGCCCATCACGCCGAGGATGGTCATGCCGTCGCAGCCGGCGCCGAGATAGAAATCGGTCATCCGGTCGAGGCTGGCCTCGTCGATGCGGCCATCCGGGTGGAAGGGCGTGGGCGCGATCACATAGACGCCCTTGGCGGTCACATCGAGTGGCATGGAAAGGTCTTCCCCGGCAGTGCGGCGGCCCTTATCGGGGCGCCGCCGGCTTGCGTAAACCCCTCGGCGCGCGGGGCGGCGCGGCCTCCCGCACCTGGCGCAGGGCGGCGGTGATCGCCGCCATCAGGCTGCGCGCGGCAGGCGAAAGCTGGCGCTCGCGCGGGCTCAGCAGGCCGATGCGGCGGGTCAGCGCCGGGCGCACCAGCCGCAGCGTCACCACGCCCGGCGGCAGCGGGTCCGGGATGGCGGAGGCGGGCAGGGCGACCACGCCGGCGCCGGCCGCCACCATGGCAACCGCGGTGGCCAGGTGCCGCACCTCGATCCGCCAGCTGGTATGGATGCGCGCCTGGTCCAGCGCCGCATCCACCAGGCGGCGGTTCTCGCTGATGGCATGGGTCGCGACCATCCGCTCGTCGCGCAGCTCCGCCCAGGCGACGGACTTGCCGCCCGCCAGCCGGTGATCCAGCGGCAGCACCAGGAAGAAGGGTTCGTCGAACAGCGGCTGGCGCTCCACGGTCCAGCGCTCGGCGCCGATGGCGGCGAGGGCGAAATCCACCCGGTTGGCGTCCAGCATGGCGCGGATCTCGGTGGCGGAGCTTTCATGCACCACCACTTCCGACATCGGCCATTCGCGGCCATGGGCGGCCAGCACCGGGCCCAGGTGGCGCACCGCCAGCGTCGGCAGGCAGCCGATCTCGATGCGCTGGCCGCGGTCGGGATCCACCGCGCGGCGCATCGCCTCCCGCAGCCGGGCGATCGCCTCCTGCGCCTCCGGCAGCAGGGCGGTGCCGGCGGCGGTCAGGCGGATGGGCTGGGCGCGGCGGTCCAGCAGCTCCGCCCCCGTCGCGCCCTCCAGCCGCTGCACGCGGCGGGTGAGGGCCGGCTGGCTGAGGCCGAGGCGGCTGGCGGCGCGGCGGAAGGAGCCGAGCTCGGCCACCGCGATGAAGGCCTCGAGGCCCGGCAGGTCCAGATACATGGCCGGGATGATGCACCGGGCGCATCACGCGGTCACTATATTGCATTGGACGCGGCGTGCGCGCGGCGCGAGAGTCGGGGCCACGGAGGAAGCAATATGCCCGATACGCAGATGGATGCCGGCGGCATGGCCGGCTGGATCGGCCGCCAGGAAGTGCTGGAGGATGAGGTGGCGCTGCCCATCATCCGCCGCATGGCCGCGCTGCTGGACCAGGACCCGCTGGCCTACCGCCGCGGCGATGCGCTGCCGGAGGGCTGGCATTCCGTCTTCTTCGCGCCCATCGCGCGGCAGTCGCAGCTCGGCCCGGACGGCCATCCGAAGAAGGGCGATTTCCTGCCGCCGGTCCCGCTGCCGCGCCGCATGTTCGCCGGCCGCCGGCTGCGCTACCTGGTGCCAATCACCATCGGCGCGGAGATCCGCCGCACCTCCACCATAGGCGCCATCACGCCGAAGACCGGCCGCACGGGGGAGATGATCTTTGTCCGGGTCGACCATGTGGTGGAGATGGACGGCAAGCCGGTGCTGACCGAGGTGCAGGACATCGTCTATCGCGAGGAAGCCAAGCCCGGCGCCGGCGCGCCGCCCAAGGCCGAGGCGCCCGTGGAACTGCCCGCGCCGGACGAAACCCAGGTCTATGCGCCGGAGACGACACATCTCTTCCGCTATTCCGCGCTGACCTATAACGGCCACCGCATCCATTACGACCAGCCCTATACGACGCAGGAGGAAGGCTATCCCGGCCTGGTCGTGAATGGCGGGCTGCATGCGCTGTTCCTGCATGAGATGGCGCGGCGCAACCTGCCCGGCGGCAGGCTCGGCTGCTTCTCGGTGCGCAACGTGAATCCCTTCTTCGTCAACCGCGTGGGCGAGCTGCGCTGCAAGCGGGAGGAGGACGGCTCGCTGCGCCTCTGGGCGCTGAACGAGCAGGGCAAGATCGTGGCCCAGGCCGAAGCCGCCGCCGAGCCGGGCGAGATGGTGTGAAACCGAAAGCTCGACGCTACGACCTGCGGCCCGAAGGGCCGAGCGCGCGAATGCGCGCCGCGGCAAGTGCCGCGAAGCCAAGCCGCGCGGATGCGCGGCGCCCGGCGTCTGAGGGGCACGAAGGTGAAACCTTCGTGCGCCGGCTATGAGCGACACCTCGAAGCGCGGGCCGCTCGCCGGCATCCGCGTGCTGGACTGCACCGGCGTCATCGTCGGCCCGATGTCGACTCTGCTGCTGGCCGAGCAGGGCGCCGATGTCATCAAGGTGGAGCCGCCGGAGGGCGACCTGATGCGCAAGCTGGGCGGCAAGGCGCCGGCCGATGCGCCGGGCATGTCGCCCAAGTTCATGCACTTCAACCGCAACAAGCGGTCCATCGTTCTGGACCTGAAATCCGAGGAGGGGCGGGAGGTGATCCAGCGCCTGGCGGAGACGAGCGATGTCTTCGTCAGCAATATGCGGCCGCGCGCCCTGAAGGCCCTCGGCCTGACGGCAGAGGCGCTGCTGGCGCTGAATCCCCGCATGGTCCATTGCACCATCGCGGGCTTCGCGACGGGCGGCCCCTATGACGGCGCACCGGCCTACGACACCATCATCCAGGGCCTGTCCGGCGTCGCCGCCTGCCTGGAGACGGTGCTGGGCGAGCCACGTTTTGCGCCCTTTGTCCTCACGGACCATATCGTCGGCATCATCGCCGCCCAGGCGATCTGCGCCGCACTGGTGGCCCGCGCCAGCACGGGCGAGGGCCAGGCGATCGAGGTGCCGATGTTCGAGAATGCGGCGGCCTTCGTGCTCTCCGAACATCTCGGCCAGCGCACCTTCGACCCGCAGGGCAGTTTCGGCGATCCGCGCATCATGACGCCCGATGCGCGGCCGATGCCGACGAAGGACGGCTATATCTGCGTCTCCGCCAATACGGACCCGCAGGCGCGCGGCTTCTTCACGGCGATCGGCCGGCCGGAGCTGATGGAGGATCCGCGCTTCCGCAACGTCTCCGCGCGGCTGGCCAATGTCGCCGAGTATTTTGCGCTGCGCGCCGAATCCTTGCGCGCGAAGACCACGGCGGAATGGGTGGAACTGCTGCGCCGCCACGACGTGCCGGCCATGCCCTATCATCGGCTCGAAACCCTGCTGGAGGATCCGCAGCTGCGCGGCTCCGGCGTGCTCACACAAGAAGAAGGGGAGGAACACATGCTGGGATTGCGACACGCCAATCGCTTCGCGGGCTCCGGCCTGCCGGAATCGCGCCGCGCGCCACGCCAGGGCGCGCAGACTGCCGAGATTCTCGCCGAAATCGGCTATGGCGCCGAGGACCGCGCGCGGCTGATGGGGGACGCGGCATGAAGCGCCGACACCTGCTGGCCGCCACCGCGGCCACGCTCGCCAGCCCCGCTTTGGCCCAGGGCGCCTGGCCCAGCCGTCCGATCCGCCTGGTCGTGCCCTTCCCGCCGGGGGCGGCGAATGACACGCTGGGCCGCGCCATGGCCGACCAGCTCTCGCCCCGCCTCGGCCAGGCCGTGGTGGTGGAGAATCGCGGCGGCGCCGGTGGCACCATCGGCTCCGAGGCCGTGGCCCGCTCCGCGCCCGATGGCTATACGCTGCTGCTGGGCCATATCGGCACGCTGGCGGTGAATGTCGCCATGTATCCGAACCTCACCTACAGCCCGGTGCGGGATTTCGCCCCGGTGGCGATGATCGCCACCACGCCGAATGTCCTGGTGGTGAATCCCCAGCGTCCCTACCAGGACCTGCCGAGCCTGGTGGCCTTTGCCAAGGCCAATCCCGGACGCCTGCGATACTGCACCGCCGGCAATGGCAGCGCGGGCCATACGGTGATGCTGGCCTTCCTGCATGCGACGAAGCTGGACATGGAGCATGTGCCCTATCGCGGCCTCGGCCCGGCGCTGAACGACCTGGTGGCGGGACATGTGGACCTGACCTGGGGCGGCGCCCCCACCGTCATGCCGCTGGCGCGCCAGGGCCTGCTACGGGCGCTCGGAGTCTCCTCCGCCCAGCGGGTCCCGAGCCTGCCGGAGCTGCCGACGGCGGCGGAGACGGTGGCGCCGGGCTTCGATGCGGTGCCCTGGTACGGCATCGCCGCGCCGACCGGCACGCCGCCGGCGGTGATCGCCCGGCTGAACACCGAGATCAATGCCAGCCTGAACACGGCCGATGTCTCCGCCCGGCTGCGGCAGGATGGCGCGGAGCCGCTGCCGATGACGCCGGAAGCCTTCGGCCAGCTGATCCGCAGCGAGGTCTCGCGCTGGAGCGAGCTGATCCGCGCCGCCGGCGTGACCGCGAACTGAGACGAGTGGACCGACCATGACCTTCACCCCGCGCGCCGCCACCTGGCGCTCCATGCTCTATGTCCCGGCCAATGTGCCGCGCTTCGTCGCCAAGGCCCCGGGCTCCGGCGCCGATGCGATCATCCTCGACCTCGAGGACAGCGTGCCCGTGGCGCAGAAGCAGGCGGCGCGGGAGGGGCTGGCGGAGGCCGTCGCCACCTGCCGCACCGGCCCCGCCGCCGTGCTGGTCCGCATCAACCGCCCGCTGCGCATGGCGGTGCGCGACATTGAGGCGGCGATCGCCTGCGGCGCCGACGGCATTCTGCTGACCAAGGCGATGGATGCGGGGCATGTCCGGCTGATCGCCGAGGTGGTCGATGAGCTGGAAGGCACCACGCCGCGCTGCCGGCTGCTGCCGCTGATCGAAAGCGCCTCGGCCATCGAACGCATGGCCGAGATCGGCGCGGCCTCGCCCCGCGTCGCCGGCCTGCTGGTCGGCGCCGAGGACCTGGCGGCCGAGATCGGCTGCACCTCGGACGATGAGGTGATGGTCTCGATCAAGCGCCGCATGGCGGTGGCCGCGGCCCAGGCCGGCGTGGCAGCGATGGGCACGCTCGGCTCCATCGCCGATTTCCGCGACCTGGAGAAGCTGCGCGACGTGGTGGCGAAGTCGCGCCGCGCCGGCTTTACGGGCGGCAGCTGCATCCACCCCGCGGTGATCCCCATCCTCAACGAGGGTTTTTCCCCGAGTGAGAAGGAGCTGGATCTCGCCCGCCGGCAGATCGCGGCGGCCGAGGCGTCGGAGGCTGAGGGCCGCGGGTCGTTCGAGGTGGATGGGCGCATGGTGGACGAGCCCATCCTGCGCCGCGCCCGGCGGATCCTCGCCGCCGCGCGGTAACGGCGCGGCTGGGGCTTGCCAGCCGGCCGGCCGCCTTACATGACAGCGCCATGACCAACTCCTTCGACCTGCTGGTGATCGGCGGGGGAATCAATGGCGCGGGCATCGCACGGGATGCGGTGGGGCGGGGGCTCTCGACCTGCCTGGTGGAGCGCGGGGACCTGGCGGGCGGCACCTCCTCCAACTCCTCCAAGCTGGTGCATGGCGGGCTGCGCTACCTGGAGCACTACGAATTCCGCCTGGTGCGGGAGGCACTGGCCGAGCGCGAGGTGCTGCTGCGCATCGCCCCCCACATCGTCTGGCCGATGCGCTTCGTGCTGCCGCATCGGGCGGAGATGCGGCCGCGCTGGCTGATCCGGGCCGGGCTGTTCCTGTATGACCATCTGGCCCGGCGGGTCAGCCTGCCGGGGGCGGAGGGGCTGGATTTCCGGAAGCACCCCTATGGCACGCCGCTTTCGCCCAGCATTGCCAATGGCTTCGCCTATTCGGATTGCTGGGTCGAGGATTCGCGCCTGGTGGTGCTGAACGCCAAGGATGCCGCCCGCCGCGGCGCCAGCATCCGTACCCGGACCAGCTTCGTCGATGCCGCGCGGGATGCGGCGGGTTGGACGGTGCGGCTGCGGGCCGAGGATGGGGCGGAGGAGACGCTGCGCGCCCGCGCCCTGGTGAATGCCGCCGGCCCCTGGGTGATGGCCGCCCAGGACGGCACCCATGCGAAGCGGGCGGGCAGCGTCCGGCTGATCCGCGGCAGCCATATCGTGCTGCCGGCGCTCTATGAGGGCGACCAGGCCTATATCCTGCAGAACGACGACCGCCGCGTGGTCTTCGTCATCCCCTACCAGGGGAAGTTCTCCCTGGTCGGCACCACCGACGTGCCGCATGAGGGCGATGCCGCCACCGCCCATTGCACGCCGGAGGAGGCCGCATACCTCTGCGGCGCCGTCAGCCGCCAGTTCAAGCGGCAGGTCACCCCGGCCGAGATCGTCTGGTCCTATTCCGGGGTGCGGCCGCTGTATGATGATGGCTCGGACGACCCCTCCGCCATCACCCGCGACTATGTGCTGAAGCTGGACGAGTCCGGCGCGCCGCTGCTGAGCATCTATGGCGGCAAGATCACCACCTACCGCCGCCTGGCGGAGGAGGCGGTGGAGAAGATCGGCCGCGCGTTGGGGCAGGAGGCGCCGGCCTGGACCGGCACGGCCGCACTGCCCGGCGGCGATTTCGGCGGCCGCGACCTGCCGGGCTATGAGGCGGAGATCGCCGCCCGCTACCCCTGGCTGCCCGCGCCGCTGCGCGCCCGGCTGGTGCGCGCCTATGGCAGCGAGGTGCCGGCGCTGATGGGCGATGCCGGGTCGATCGCCGATCTCGGCCAGGACCACGGCGCCGGCCTGACCCAGCGCGAGGTGGACTGGCTTCGGCGCGAGGAATGGGCCCGCACGGCCGAGGACATCCTCTGGCGCCGCTCCCGCCTCGGCCTGCATATGACCGCGGCGCAGCGCGAGGCCTTTGCCAGCGCTATTTGAGCTGGCTGTCCTTGCTGCCGCGGCGGTTGATGCCGAAGGCGGCGGGGCGCTTGTCGCGGGCGGACTGGCAGGCGATGCAGGTGCGCACGCCCGGCAGGGCGGCACGCCGGGCCGCCGCGATCTCCTCGCCACATTCGACGCAATGGATCTCGCCCGGCCCGGCCGTCATCCGCGCGCGGGCGCGCAGGATGCCGTCCCGCACCGTGTCGTCGATCTGATCCTGAACCGCGCCATCCGGCGCCCATCCGCTTGCCATGCACAACAGATGGGCAGGGCAGGGCGGCTGGGGAAGGGGCGATGACCTCCGCCCCGGCCTCAGAGCCTGACCCAGAGGGTCGGCGGCTGAGGGCCGGTTATGGAATTTTTCGTCCTGGCCAGGACGGCAAGGCCGCCGATGCTGGTTGCATCGGCAAGTTGTCGGACGCCGCCAGGGCGGAAAAGACGCACCGGACCGACCTGCCGATCTTCTGGGTCAGGCTCTCAGCGCGCCTGTTCAAGCACCCGCGCCAGGCTGGCGGACAGCGCCTCCGCCGCCGCCGGCAGGCGCCGCCCGCGGCGCGCCAGCAGGGCAATGCGCCCGCCGGTCAGCAGCGGATCCGCCAGCGGCACCGCGCGCACCTTGCCCTGCGCCAGGTGCAGCGCCAGCACGCGCGGCACCATCACCGCCACCCCCTTGCCATCGGCGATGAAGGCGGCCGCGACATGTGGCGAATTGGTCTCCAGCATCGGCCGGATCGGCGACCGCGCGGCGCGGCAGGCGGTGTCGAACAGGTCGCGGGAACTGCCGAGATAGGAGGGGGCGACCAGCGGCATGCCGGCCAGGTCCGCCAGCGTCAGGCTGGGCGCATCCGCCAGCCGGTGGCCGGGCGCCATCATCACCGCCAGGGGCTCGGCGGCGGAGGCCAGCACCTCCACCTCCGGATCCGCCGGCGGGTTGAAGGCGATGCCGAGATGGCAGGTGCGGTCATGCAGCGAGGCCAGGATCGCCTCCGACCCCACCACGGCGATATCCAGAGTCACGGCGGGATAGGCGCTGCGGAAGGCGGAGAGTGCGGTGGCCAGGCCATTGGCGGCGAAGCTTTCGGCCAGGCGCAGCACCACATGGCCGCGGCGCACGCCGCGCAGCGCATCGAGGTCCGCGCGCAGCCGCTCCGTCAGATGCGTCGCCTCCCGCCCATGATGCAGCAGGATCTCCCCGGCGGGCGTCAGGGCCACGCCGCGGGCGCCGCGTTCCAGCAGCTGCACGCCGAGGTCTTCCTCCAGCTGCTGGATGCGGCGGCTGATGGCGGATTGGGCCAGGCGCAGCCGCTGCGCGGCTTCCCGCATCGACCCCGCCTGGGCGACGGCCAGGAAGCAGCGCAGGCCTGGTGGCAGCATGAATTGTCTCTCCGCTCCTGATGCTTGCCAGGTCTGTTTGCGCGCTACAGTTTCCGCTTGTGGCTGGGGCGTCAAGCGCCTGGTATTCAGCCGGTGTTCAACGAGGCGATGCGCAGCATGATCATCGAGAATGTGCCCTTCCAGGTGGCCGATTGGTCCGGCTGGCCGGAGACGCGCCATGCCGGCGAGACCGGGCACGCGCTGTGGCGCACGCTGGAGGTCGGCAATATCCGCGTGCGCATGGTGGAGTATTCGCCCGGCTACCTAGCGGACCACTGGTGCTCCCGCGGCCATGTGCTGCTGGTGATGCAGGGGGAGCTGGTGACGGAGCTGGCGGACGGCCGCGTCTTCACCATGCGGGAGGGATGTTCCTACCAGGTGGCGGAAAATGCCGAGCCGCATCGCAGCCGCACCGCCACCGGAGCCAGGCTGTTCATCGTCGATTGATCGGCGCTAGCCTCGGCCGCTGCCGAGGAGATCGACATGTCCGTCCGCAATGCCCTGCTGGAAGATGCGCTGGTCGAGGCGCGTGAGGGTTATGCCACCGCGCGCCCCCTCAGCGCCGCACGGCATGCGGAGGCCGCGCAGGTGATGCCCGGCGGCAATACCCGCAGCGTGCTGTTCCACGGGCCCTTTCCCTTCACGGCCGAAAGCGGGGAGGGCTGCCGGGTGCGGGACCTGGACGGCCATGCCTACGTCAGCATGATCGGCGAATACACCGCAGGCCTCTTCGGCCATTCGCATCCGGCGATCCGCGCCGCCGTGCTGCGGGCGCTCGACACCGGCGTGAACCTGACCGCGCATAACCCCTTCGAGGCGCGCTTCGCCCGGATGGTGCGGGACCGGTTCCCCTCGCTGCAGACGCTGCGCTTCACCAATTCGGGGACGGAGGCGAATCTGCTGGCGCTGGCCTGCGCCACCATCGCGACGGGCCGCAAGACCATCCTGGGCTTTCGCGGCGGCTACCACGGCGGGCTGATGACCTTCGGCCCCGGCGCCAACCCGATCAACGTGCCGCACCGCGTGGTGCTGGCCGGCTACAACGATCTGGCGGAAGCCGCGGCGCTGGCGCGCGAGAATGCCGGGGACCTGGCCGCCATCATCCTGGAGCCGATGCTGGGCGGCGGCGGCTGCATCGCCGCGACCGACGATGTCCTGCGCGGCTTGCGCGCCCTGGCGGATGAGACGGGCGCCGTGCTGATCTTCGACGAGGTGATGACCAGTCGCCTTGCCCCGGGCGGGTTGCAGGAACTTACCGGCGTGACGCCGGACCTGACCACGCTGGGAAAATACGTCGGCGGCGGCATGTCCTTTGGCGCCTTCGGCGGGCGGGAGGATCTGATGGCGATCTTCGACCCGCGCCGCCCGGATGCCGTGCCGCATGCCGGCACCTTCAACAACAACACGCTGACCATGTCCGCCGGCATCGCCGCGCTGGGCGAGATCTACACGCCCGAGGTCGCGCTGCGCCACAACGCCCGCGGCGATGCGCTGCGACAGGCGCTGCAGCGCGCGGCGGGCGACCTGCCCATCCAAGTGACGGGCCGCGGCAGCATGATGGCCTTCCACTTCATGCCGACCGCGCCGCGCAATGCGGAGGAAGCGGCGGAGGGCAACCAGGCGCTGAAGGAGCTGCTGTTCCTCGATCTGCTCGACCGCGGCTACTACATCGCGCGACGCGGGATGGTGGCGCTGTCGCTGGCGGTGGGCGAGGCGGAGTGCGAGGGATTCGTGAGTGCCTTCGCGGATTTCTGCGAGATCCGCGGGGCGCTGGTGCGGGAGGCGGTGGGGTAGGGGGCGGCGCCAAGCCCCCACCCCGACCCTACCCCGTCAACGGGGGAGGGAGAAAGCCCTCCCCCGCGCTTGCGGGGGAGGGTTGGGTGGGGGCTCTCTCGCCCCACCCCTCACACCTTCACCGGCACCCCATACCGCCCAAGATGGGCAAACTCCGTCACCGGCTTCCGCACCCGCGGCGCCACTTCCCGCTCCGCCAGCTTCTCCGGCAGCAGGGACGGCGCGCCCTGCGTGCCGAAGGCGATCGCCACCATCGGCTCATGCCCTTCCGGCACGCCGAGCTCCGTCCGCGCCCGCTCCACGTCGAAGCCGCGCATCTGGTGGCTGGCCAGGCCGAGCTCCACCGCCTGCAGCGCCATCTGCGCCACCGCCTGACCCAGGTCGTATTGCGCCATCGCATTCGGGTTGCCGTTCGCCGCGAAGGTGGTCCGGGCGAAGCCGATCATCAGCAGGCCGGCCGCACCCGCCCAGGCCTGGTTGTTGGCGCTCAGCAGCGACAGCAGGCCGGCGAAACCTTCCTCGTCCTTGCGGGCGGTGACGAAGACCCAGGGCTGCTCATTGAAGCAGGAGGCGGCCCAGCGCGCGGCCTCCAGCAGGCTCGCTTCCTGCGCGGCCGTCACGGCCTGGCCGGTGAAGGCGCGTGGGCTCCAGCGCGCCTGCATCAGGGCGTTGATCGGGTGGGCAACGGGGGCGGTGCGGTCGGTCACGCGGGACTCCTACTGTCGTTCCATATTGGTGCGCTCGACCACCTCGGCCCAGCGCGCCATCTCGGCATGCACGGCGGCGCGGGTTTCGGCCGGTGTGCCGGGCGCGCGCGGCGTCAGCCCCAGCGCACCGAGCCGCGCCTGCAGCTCCGCATTGCCATGCATCGCCTGTGCCATGGCGGTGATGCGCTGCACAACCGCGGGTGGCGTCCCGGCGGGCACGCCGATGGCGTACCAGGTGACGATGTCGAAGCCGGGCTGGCCGAGCGATTCCGCCACCGTCGGCACCTCCGGCAGCAGGGGGGAGCGCTGGCCGCTGGTGATGGCCAGCGCCCGTACCTCCCCGCCACGGATCTGGCCGAGCACGGCGGAGGCCGTCTCCGCCACCACCTGCACCTCCCCGTTGCGCAGCGCCACGATGGCGGCGGGCGTGCCGCGATAGGGCACATGGGTCATCCGGAAACCGCCGGCGCCCTGCACCGCCTCCGCCACGAAATGCTGGGTGCTGCCGACGCCGACGGTGGCGAAGTTGATGGCATCCGGCCGCGCCTTGGCCTGCGCCACGAGCTCCGCCATGTCCTTGGGCCCGTTCGGCCCGGCCAGGATCACCAGGCCGGTGGAGGCCACCATGGCCACCGGCTCGATATCCGCGCGCGGGTCGTAGGGCAGGGTGCGATAGAGCGCGGCGGAGACCGCAAAACCGTTGTTCAGCAGCATCAGCGTATGGCCGTCATTGGCCCGTGCCAGGGTATTGGCGGCGAGCGTCCCGCCGGCGCCGGGGCGATTCTCCACCACCACCGGCTGGCCCCAGGCGGCGGACATTGACGGCGCCAGCAGCCGCGCCACGATATCGGTGGTGCCGCCGGCCCCGAATCCCTGGATGAAGCGCACCGGCCGGTCCGGCCAGGCGGCTTGCGCACGCGCCGCCAGCGGCAGCAGCAGGGCGGGCAGGGCGAGGGCGCCGCGGCGGCCGATCTTGCTGGTCATGGACATTCCCCCTGGGTTGTTGCAATCGCTGCAATCGTTTGTTGCATCTTCCATCGCGGCCCCGCCGCCGCCCGTCAAGCCATCGAAGCGAGGAACCCGCCATGTCCAACCCCGATCTCCTCCGCCGCCTGGAAGTGGCGGAGCTGGTGCAGAACTGGGCTGTGTGGCGCGATGCCGGGGATTGGGACCGCTTCGCCACCTGCTGGCATGAAGACGGGCGGATGATGGCCACCTGGTGCCAGGCCTCGGCGGCGGATTTCATCGCGGCGTCGAAGGCCGGCTGGGCGCGCGGCGTCTCCATCCTGCATTTCCTGGGCGGCTGCTCCGTGGACCTGGCCGGCAACCGCGCCATCGCGCAGACGAAGATGACGATCAGCCAGCGGGCGGAGGTGCATGGCGTGCTGGTGGACGTGGTCTGCACCGGCCGTTTTCATGATTTCATCGAGCAGCGCGACGGCCGATGGGGCATCGTGCTGCGGCAGCCGATCTATGAGAAGGACCGCATGGACCCGGTGGATCCCGCGGCGAAGCTGGAACTGGACCCGGCGCTGCTCGCCCGCTTCCCGGAAGGCTATCGCCACCTGGCCTATCTCCAGACCGGCATTGGCTATGAGGTAAAGACCGACATGCCCGGGCTGAAGGGGGAGAAGGTCCAGGCGCTCTATGCCGCCGGGCGCCGCTGGCTGGCCGGGGAGGCGCATGGCTGGGAGGAATAGGCGGGCGCTTTCAACACTCCTTAAGCGGAACTGGTGTCACCTGCCTGTCATGGCCCTGCCGGATGGCTGCCGCCATGACCAGCTAGGGAGTGCCCGAGGATGGGCGAGGACGTCCCGTCCAGGGTTGAGGAGGTTTGCATGGACGACCAGGCTTTCCGGCGCGAGCGCATGCTCGCCTCGGGCCTGTTGCGAGAGGCGGCGCCGGCGGAGCTGGCGCTGCTGGCAAGGATGCGGGAGGAGGCGGAGGCCCATGGCCAGCAGAACCGCCCGGCACGGCCGGCCCCGCTGCCGCCGCGCCCGGACTATTCGAAGGCGAAACGGACCCGCCTGACGGCCTGACCACGGCTTCCGGGAGGGCGGGCGCGCGTGTAGCGTTCCCGTGATGACGGAGTCCTCCCCCCAACCAGCCCTTCTGGAGATCAGCGACCTCCGCCGCAGCTTCGGCGGGGTGGTCGCGCTGAATGGACTCGCGCTGCAGGTGCGGCCCGGCACGGTCACCGCGCTGATCGGCCCGAACGGCGCCGGCAAGTCCACCGCCTTTCAATGCATCTCGGGCGTCATCCGGCCGGATGCGGGGCGGGTGATCTTTGACGGCCAGGACATCACCGGGCTGCGGCCGGACCGCATCACCGGCGCGGGCCTTGTGCGCAGCTTCCAGATCGCGCGCGGCATTCCGCGCCTGACGGTGCTGGAGAACCTTCTTCTCTATGGCCAAGCCCAGCCGGGGGAGGGTGTGGCCGCCGCCATCCTGCGCCCCGCCGCCATGCGGGCGCGGGAGGAGGCGCTGCGCGAGCGCGCCAGGGCGGTGGCGGCGCGGCTGAATCTCACCCGCGTGCTGGACAACCAGGCGGCGGCCCTCTCCGGCGGCCAGAAGAAGCTGATGGAGATCGGCCGCGCCCTGATGGCGGAGCCCCGCCTGCTGCTGCTGGATGAGCCGGTGGCGGGGGTGAATCCCAGCCTCTCGGCCGAGATCGCCAGCCATATCGGCAGCCTGCGGGACGAGGGCATGACGGTGCTGATCGTCGAGCACCACATGGATTTCGTCGCCTCCCTCTGCGACCCCGTCATCGTCATGGCGGAGGGCCGCTTCCTGGTGCAGGGCTCCTTCGAACAGGTCGCGGCCGATGCGCGGGTGCAGGAAGCCTATATGGGCAGGCGGGTGCACGCATGACCGCCCTGCTGGAAGTGGAAGCCCTGGTCGGCGGCTATGGCGCGGCCGATGAGATCCTGAAGGGCATCACCGTCGCCCTGCCGGAGCGGCGGATGGCGGCGATCGTCGGCCCGAACGGCGCCGGCAAGTCTACCTTGTTGAAGGCCATCGCCGGGATGCTGCGGGCCAAGTCGGGCCAGGTGCGCCTGTCGGGCGAACTGCTGACCGGCCTGCCGCCGCGCGGTGTCGCCATGCGCGGCGTCGCCTTCGTGCCGCAGGAGGCCAACATTTTCCCCAGCCTCTCGGTGCGCGAGAACCTGGAGATGGGCGGCTACCTGGAACCCCGCGCCACCGTCACGCAGCGGGTGGAGGGGCTCTTCGCCCGCTTCCCCATGCTGGCCGAAAAACGCCGCCGCGCGGCGCGAACGCTCTCGGGCGGGCAGCGGCAGATCCTTGCCATGGGCATGGCGCTGATGGTGGCGCCGAAACTGCTGCTGCTGGACGAACCCTCCGCGGGTCTCAGCCCCAAGGCCGCCGAAAGCCTCTTCGACGACATCGCCGCCATCCATGCCGAGGGCACCGCCATCCTGATGGTGGAGCAGAATGCGCTGGAGGCGCTGGCGATCGCGGAAGATGGCATCGTGCTGGTCGATGGCCGCGTCGCCCGCACCGGCCCCGCGGCCGAACTGGCCTCCGACCCGGAAGTGCGCCGCCTGTTCCTGGGCGGCTGAGTTTCACCAAGAACAGAAGGGAAGCTGACGGATGATGCAGACGACAATCGGGCGCCGCGGCGCCCTGCTGGGGGCGGCCGCGGCCGTCTCCACCTTCGCCATCGGCGGCCGCGCCTTCGCGCAGACCGCGCCGGTGGTCTTCGGCGCGCTGCCGCCGCTGACCGGTGCCGGCGGCCCCTATGGCCCGGCCATGCTGCGCGCCATGCAGGGCGTGGTGGAGGCCGCGAACAGCGCCGGCGGCATCAAGGGCCGGCAGATTCGCCTCGCCTTCGAGGATGACCAGACCAACCCCGATGCCGGCGTGCGCGGCGCGCGCAAGCTGATCGACGTGGACCGCGTGCAGGCGCTGATGGGCACCTGGGCGTCCTCCGTCACCACGGCCGTGGCGCCGCTGTGCTGGGAGAACCGGGTGCCGCTGTTCACCGTCTCCGGCGCCGACAGCATCACCCTGCTGCCGCACCAGGGCCACATCTTCCGCACCCAGCCCAATTCGCGCCTGCAGATCGAGACCGCGACGAAGTGGCTGCTCGGCAAGGGCGCCAGGCGCGTCTTCCACATGGCCGCGCAATCGCCCTTCGCGCAGTCCAGCCAGGATGTGATGACGGAGGTGATGCGCGCCGGCGGCGGCGCCGTCTCCGGCTATGTGGTCTATGAGCGCGACAAGACCGCCTTCCGCTCGGAAGTGGACACCATCATGCGCTCGCGCTCCGACACGGTGATGCTGAACGGCTATCTGCCGGACGTCACCATCCTGCTGCGCGAACTTTACCGCGCCGGCTTCGACGGCCGCCGCTTCACCTTCGCCTATGCCGCGCCGGCCAGCGTCTTCGGCACGCTGCCGAACGAGGTGACGAACGGCCTGACCACCTTCCAGCCCAGCCCGGACCTGAACAGCCCCGCCTTCACCCGCCTGAAGGCCGCCTTCGGCAGCACCGAGGTCGACCCCTATTCTGCCCAGGTGCACGACCACGCCACCATGGCGATCCTCGCCGCCGCGCAGGGCGGCGACGCCACGGGCACCGTCATCCGCGACAACGTCCGCAAGATCTGCCAGGGCGATGGGGAGAAGGTGGACAATGTCACGGACGGGCTGCGGCTGATCGCGGCCGGCCGCGCGGTGAATTTCGAGGGTGCCTCCGGCCCCTGCGAATTCGACGAGCGCGGCGACATCCGCGGCACGAAGTTCCGCTACGAGGTGGCCGAGGGCGGCGCCTATCGGGTGCTCGAACTCGTTTGAGCCCTATGCCGAACGGGCACGACCTGCGGCCGGCGATCTCCGCCGGCCGAGCGGCCGAACGGCCGCCGCGGCCCGTGCCGCGCAGCCAAGGCCGCGGAGCGGCCGCCCGGCGCTTGAGAGCACCGCTATGATTCAAGATTGGAGGGACCTGGCGCAGGTCCTGCTGAATGGCGTGATGGCGGGCAGCGTGCTGATGCTGCCCGCCATCGGCTTCAACTGCATCTTTGCCGTGCTGCGCTATCCGAACTTCGCCATCGCCGGCTTCGCCACCACCGGCGCCTTTGCCGGCTGGGTGGCGAATGCGGTCTATGGCTGGCCGGTGGGGCTCGCCCTGCCGCTGGCCTTCCTGGTGGCGGGGCTGGTCGCCCTGCTGGCGGAGGAGGCCGCCTTCCGCCCGCTGCGCCCGGCGGGGCCGCTGACGGTGGCCATCGCCTCCGTCGCCATGACGCTGCTGATCGAGAACATCCTGCGGTTCAGCTTCGGCAATGACCTGCGCGGCTACGACCTGCCGATCCTGCGCGACTGGCGCTTCGACGGCATCCGCATCAACCCGCAGCAATTGCAGAACACCGGCTATGCGATCGTCGCCGCGGGCGGGCTTTTTCTTCTACTGGGCTTCTCGCGGCTCGGGCGCGCCATGCGGGCGGTGGCCGACAATCCCGTGCTGGCCGATATCAAGGGCGTCGATCCCAACCGCATTGCCCGTGTCGCGGTCTTCATCGGCGGCGGGCTGGCGGGCTGCGGCGGCATGCTGGTGGGCATCGATACCTCCATCGATCCGCTGACCGGCTTTCGCGTCGTGCTCTCCGTCTTTGCCGCGGCTGTCGTCGGCGGGCTCGGCTCGATTCCCGGCGCGGCGCTGGGGGCGATGGTGGTCGGCGTCGGCGAGGAGATGGCGGGGCTGGTGCTCTCGCCCGCCTACCGCACTGTCACCGCCTTCCTCGCCATCCTGCTGGTGCTGATGTTCCGGCCGCAGGGGATCCTGGGGGGGCGCAACTGATGGACGCCTATCTGATCGCCATGCTGGTCTTCGCCGGCTTCTACGCGCTGATGGCGCTGGGGCTGAACGTGATCTGGGGCCTGACCGGCATGGTCAATCTCGGCCTGGTCGGCTTCTTCGCCCTCGGCGCCTATGCCTCCGCGCTGCTGACCACGAAGCTGTTCTGGCCGATGCCGCTGGGCTGGGCGGCCGGCGCGGTGGTGGCGGCCGCCGCCGGCGCCATCATGGCGCTGATCGTGGCGCGGCTGCGCGGCGACTACCTGGCCATCGTCACGCTGGGCTTTGCGGAGGTCATCCGCCTGACCGCCTCGAACGAGATCTGGCTGACCAATGGCACGGACGGTATCTCGGGCATCCCCGGGCCGTGGCGCGGCGATGTCTCGCCGCCCGAATTCAACCTGATCTATCTCGGAATCGTCTGGACCGCGGTGGCCGTGGTCTTCGTGCTGCTGGCGCGCCTGTCGCATTCCCCCTTCGGCCGCGTGCTGCGCGCGATCCGGGAGGATGAGGATGTCGCCGCCGTCGCCGGCAAGCCGGTGCTGTGGTTCAAGGTGCGCGCCTTCACCATCGGCGCCGCCGTGCTGGGCGGGGCAGGGGCGCTCTATGCCCATTACAACGCCTATATCGCGCCGGACGGCTTCGCCCCGCTGCTGACCATCTACATCGTTCTGGCGCTGACCGCCGGCGGCGTCGGCGCCATGCGCGGCGCGATCATCGGCGCGCTCTTCGTCATCGCGCTGCTGGAATCCACGCGCTTCCTCTCCGCCATCATCCCCGGTGTCAGCCCGGTGCAGAAGGCGGCGCTGCGCGAGGGCGCGATCGCGCTGAGCCTCATCCTGCTGCTGCGCTTCCGGCCGCAGGGCCTGATCCCCGAGAAAACCCGTACCAAGGCGACCCCATGACCCGCCCCGTTCCCGATTTTTCCCCCGTCGTCCACGCCATGCGGCAGCCCGGCCAGCCGGGTGCGCTTTTCGCGGCGCTCGACGCCGCCATGGGCCAGGCCATAGGCCACAAGCTGTTCACCATCCTGGTGATCCATCCGGGCGCCAATGAGAGCCAGCGCTACTACTCCAACATGCCGAAGGAATACCCGGTGGGCGGCCGCAAGCCGATCAACCCGACGCATTGGTTCCAGAAGGTGCTGGGCGAGGGCGTGCCCTATATCGGATACAACTACGCCGATATCTCGGATGTCTTCTACGACCACGAGCTGATCCGCAGCCTGGGCTGCGAAAGCGTGCTGAACGTGCCGGTGCGCTGGGATGGCCAGAGCATCGCCACCATCAACCTGCTGCACGAGGCCGGCTGGTACAATGAAGGCGACATCGCCACCGCCCAGCAATTCGCCGCCCTGGCCGTGCCCGGCGTGCTGAAGGTGATCTCGGAGGGATAGGACTACCTCCGCCCCGGCCATTCCGGGGCGCCCGCGTATGGGCGGGCAGGCGGGCGCGGGCAGCTTCCGGCGCTTGATGGCGGGGCGCAGGCGAAACGACCGCCCCGCGGTATTGACCTGTCGTCCACTCCGACTGCAGAGGTAATGCTTCCCGCGGCGCGGATGCCTGCTAACGGCGCCCATGCCCTTCCACCGGGGACGCGTCGTATCTGATGCAGCGGTCGCCTCATCGGCAGTTTCGCCTGCAGACCGTGCTTCTCGGTCTCGGACTGACGCTGCTCATTCCAGCGCTCGGCCTCGGCGCCATGGCGGCGTGGAGCGCCGTGGGCGCCTATCGCGCGGCGTTCGAGGCGCGGCTGCTGGATACTGCGCGCGCGCTCGCCCTTGCGACGGACCGGGAGATCGGAACCTACCTGGCATCGCTCACGGCGCTGGCCGCCTCCGCGGCGCTCGATGGTCCCGATGTTGAGCTTGCCATGTTCGAGCGGGAGGTGCGGCGCGCAGGTGGCGGGCTCGGCACCTCGATCATCCTGCTGGACCCCGTAAGCCTGCGGCAGATCATCAACACCGCGCTGCCCGAGGGGACGCGGCCGGCGGGCGTCTCGGCAGCCGATTTCCGCGCGGTGACCGAAACCGGCCGGCCGCTGGTGACCAACCTCGTGATCGGCGCCGTCGCGCGCAGGCCGGTGGTCGGCGTGGCGGTCCCGGTGGAGCGTGACGGTGCGATCCGCTTCGTGCTCGCGGCCCGGCTGCCGCTGACGAGGCTCGACAGCCTGTTGGAGACGCAGACATCCCCGGGCAAGGCCTTCGACGTCATCGTCGATGGTAGCGGGAAGGTGGTGGCGCGATCGCGCGAGCCGGAGCGCTATGTGGGCCTGCCGGCGCCGGCGTGGTTCCTTGACGGCATCGCCGGCCGGTCTTCCGGCTTTCTCCACGGCGTGGCGTTGGAGGGGCAGGAGGTGGTCGTCGGTTTCGCGCGGATCGGCTCCGCTCCGGGCTGGGTCATCGGGACCGCCGAGTCCCGGGACGCCTACACCGCCGCCTGGCGTGGGCCGCTGCAGATGATGGCACTGGGCGGGGGTCTGATCGTCGGTCTCGGCGCCGCATTCGCCATCTGGCTGTCCCGTCGCCTGCTCCGCCCCGTGACGGGGCTGGTCGGCGATGCCCGGGCCTTCGCAAGCGATGCCGGGGAGGCGCTGGCACAGCCGATGGCCGAGCCCTCGCACGTCGCCGAGTTCGAGGAGCTGCGCCTCGGCATCGCCGCCGCCAATGCGGCGCTGCGGGCGCGTGCCATCGCCAAGCGGAGCGCGGATGAGCGGCAGATGCTGCTGGTCCGCGAGGTTGACCACCGCGCCAAGAACGCGCTGGCCGTCGCGCTCTCCGTGGTCCGGCTCACGCCGAGCGACGTGCCGCCCGAGCAATACGCCGAATCCGTCGAGGGTCGTGTCGCGGCCATGGCACGGGCGCATTCCCTGCTGGCGAAGGAGGCCTGGGGCGGCGCCGCGCTGCGCATGGTGGCGGAGGATGAGCTGGCACCCTATGCCGGCCGCGTCCGCCTTGCCGGCGACCCCGCCTATCTGACGGCGGAGACGGTCCAGCCGATGGCGATGGTGCTGCACGAACTGGCCACCAACGCCGCGAAGCACGGGGCGCTTTCCACGCCCGAGGGCCGGGTCGGCCTGAGCTGGGAGCTGGCTGCGGAGGATGGCAGGCTGCGCCTGGCATGGGCGGAGGAGGGCGGGCCGAAGGTGGCCGGACCGCCTGCAAAGCGTCGCTTCGGCACCCGGCTCATCGCGCAGCTCGCCGAGCGGCAGCTGCGCGGCGAGACCGCCTTCGACTGGCGGGAATCCGGCCTGCGCTTCGCCCTGACCCTGCCCGCCGGCTTGGCATCGCTCCGTCCCGGCGGCGCCCCGGCGCTGGAAGGCGCCCACGGGCTTGCGGCGAAGGATACGCCGGTGGCGCTGCGAAGGCAGGAACCAGCCGGGGCCGGGCCGGCTCGCCTGTCGCCGCCGCGCGTGCTGGTGGTGGAGGACGAGACGTTGCTGTCGCTCGAAGTGGAGGCGACGCTGCGGGAGCTGGGCTACGAGGTGGTCGGGCCGGCACGGGACCTCGGCGAGGCCCTGCGGCTCGCCGCCACCGAACGGGATCTGCGCGCCGCGGTTCTCGACGTGAACCTTGGCGGGCGCGAGCGGTCCTTTCCGGTCGCGGATCTGCTGCAGACGCGCGACGTGCCCTACATCTTCGTCACGGGATACGGAAGCGCCTCGGCGCTGGAAGGTCGCGACTCCGATTCCACCATGGTGCTGCGCAAGCCCTATGCCCGGCAGGCCCTGGCCGATGCGCTCGCCACGATGATGGGAGATCCGTGACAGGGCGCGGCACCGGCTAGGTGGCGGCCGGTTGCGCCCGCCGCGCCATGTCCCCGGCCCCAGCCGGAGGGGGGCTGGACGGCGCCGCCGCACCGCCCCAATACTTAGGGATGTAAGGGTCTTGAAGGCCCGGCGGAGGAACCACCCATGTCGCGCTTCCCGACGCGCATCGAAGACATCCTGGCCGCGCCCACGCGCCGCGGACTGCCGCATCCCGTGAAGCATCCGCCGGCGGACCTCGGCGCCTATCTGCGCGGCGTCGACAATTTCTGCCGCGTCATGGCGATCCGCCCCGGCGACCATGTGGTGATGCTGACCGACCCGCTGCTGGACCCGCGCGTGATCCAGGCCGTGCAGGGCCTGGCGCGCGGCCGCGGCGCCACCTTCGCCAGCTACATGGGTGAAAGCACCCGCTACGTGACGGTGCCGGAGGAGGCGAAGGCCATGCTCTCCCGCGCCACCTTCGTCGTCTCCACCTGGTTCGCCTCGGTGCTCGATCCCTATTGCATCGGGCTGCGTCGCAACCAGGGCCAGCGCTGGGTGAAGATCACCTTCTTCCGCGACCTGGACCTGCTGCACACGCCGCAGGCGCAGTTCCCGCTGGACCTGCTGGGCGAGATCATCCGCGCCACTGGCCGCCTGTTCCCCGAACAGGGCGATTTCACCCTGCGCCTGTCCGACCCGCGCGGCACGGACCTGCGCATCCCCTACACCGACGCCATGCTGCAGCACCTGCGGAAGCACAACCGCTGGCGCGGCCACAACGTGGCGGATGAGCCGGGCTGCTACGTGCACTACCTGCCGACGCATGGCCCGAACCTGTTCGAATACTCGATGGTCGGCCTGAAGCCAGAGGACAAGGTCGGCATCAACGGCACCGTCTGGGCGAACTGGGCGGTCGGCTTCGACAAGCCCTTCGAAAGCCCGGTCGGCGTCGAGTTCCAGGACGACCTGGTGCACGCCGTCCACGGCGAGGGCTTTGCCGCCGAGGTGCTGCGCGACTACCTGATCGGCGGCACGCTGGAGGAGTTGGGCTGCGGCCACAACCCGAAGGCCCCGCGCTTCGACATCTACCCGGCCGGCCCCAATTCGCCCGGCAGCCTGCATGTCGGCATCAATGCGCCGAAACCGTCCGACTACCTCCGCCGGGTCATGCCGAATTGGGAGGAGCCGCATATCCACATGGACCTGGTACTCTACGACGCCACGGTCACGGCGGGGAACAAGCCGCTGGTGGAGGACGGCTATCTGCTGTCCCTGCGCGATCCCAAGGTCCGCGCCCTGGCCGAGACCTATGGCGACCCGGTGGACCTGCTGGAAGCCTGGCCAGTCTGAAGCCAGGCCCAATCAAGAAGGGGAGGAATCGATGCACGATGGAACAGGCCCCCGCGTGACGCGGCGCGGCGTGCTGGCGACAGGGGCGGTGCTGGCGGCGGGTGCCGCCCGGGCCCAAACCTATCCGGACCGGCCGGTCCGGCTGATCGTGCCCTTCCTGGCCGGCGGCGGCGGGGATACGCTGGCGCGACTGGCCATCGGCCCGGCCCAGGCGCGGCTCGGTCAGACCATCGTGGTGGACAACCGCCCCGGCGCCGGCGGCAATGTGGGCGCGGAGCTCGCCGCCCGCGCGGCGCCGGACGGCTACACCCTGTTCTACGGCACCAACGGCACCCATGCGATCAATGAGGCGCTGTACCCGCGCCTGAGCTTCCGCCCGCATGAGGACTTCATCCCGGTCGCGCCGCTGTCGCGCATCGTGCTGGTGGTGCTGGTCAAGCGCGACCTGCGGGTGGAGACGCTGCCCCAACTCATCGCTTGGCTGCGCGCCCGTCCGGGCCAGGCCAGCTATGGCTCCGCCGGCAATGGCACAACCGGGCATATCGCAGCGGAGATGTTCCGCATCGCCGCCGGCGTGGACATCCAGCATGTGCCCTATCGCGGCAATGCCGCGGCGATGACGGATCTGGCCGCCGGGCGCATCGACATGGCGATCGAGCTGATCCCGGCCGCCTTCGCCGCCATGCAGAATGACGCGGTGCGGACGCTCGCCGTCACCTCCGCCACGCCGCTGGCGACGCATCCCAACCTGCCCACCGCGTCCTCCGTCCTGCCAGGCTTCGAGGTCAGCGCCTGGGACGGCATCTTCGCGCCGGCCGGCACGCCCATGCCGGTGATCGAGCGGCTGAACGCCGCCTTCACCGCCGGGCTGCGCGAGGAGGCCGTGGTAGCCGCGCTGCGGGCCCGCGGGGCGGAACCCGCCCCGGCCATGACCCCGGACGACTTTGCCGCCTTCATCGCCGGCGAGCGCCGGCGGTGGGGCGATGCGGTGCGAGCCTCCGGCGCGCAGCTCGGCTGATCAGCCGCGGTCCTCGCCCTCCGCCCCCGGCGCGATGACGGCGCCGACCATGGCGGGAGAGGTCGCGGCCATGTCGAAGGTCTCGCGCAACTCAGGGGCGGCGCGCTGGCGCAGGCGCCACAGCACGAAGCCCAGCAGCAGCGCCTGGGTCAGCGCGATGAACAGGAACAGCCCGCCGCCTGGGAAGGACCGCATCAGCAGCGCGGCCCCGGGCGGGCCGATGACGGAGCCCACGTAATCCGCCGGATCCGCATGGTCATGGGCATGCGCGGCGGCGATGGAATAGCAGGGCAGGGCCAGCCCGCCAAAGCAGGCGGCCAGCGCCAGCAGCCCAAAACCCTGCGGCGCGGAAAGCCCCAGCGCCAGCCCGACGCAGATCGCCGCCAGCAGCAACCCGGCCAGGACCCGGCGGAGGGTTCGTAGGCATGCAGCCGGAAGGCGCGGCCGACGATATCGGCCAGGTAGGCGCCAGTGTTCTGCACATAGGCCTGCAGCAGGAACAGCGTCGGCCCCGTCAGCAGCACGAAGACCATCAGCCCCAGCGCCAGGCCGAGGTTCAGGATGGACAGCCGCCGGATGCCCGCATCCAACCCCATCACGACCGAACCCAGCGCGATGCCGATGATGCCCGCGATCAGCGCCACCTGCACCCAGGGCCCGGCCGGCAGGCCGGTGAGGTGCGCGAGGCCCGCATTGGCCTCCGCCGCGCCATAGCCGAGCGAGGTGGCCACACCGAGCATGGTGCCGATCACCGCGAAGATCCACCGCATGCCCGGCCCAGCCGCGGAAGCGCTCACCGAGCAGGGGATACAACGCGGAGCGCAAGGTCAGCGGCAGGCCGCGCCGGAAACCGAAATGGGCCAGCACCAGCCCGACCATCGCATAGACCGCCCAGGCATGCAGGCCCCAGTGGAAGAAGTTGGAGACCATCGCCTCCCGCGCCGCGCCGAAGCGCTGCGGGTCGCCATTGGTGTCGGGCGAGGTGCGGCATAGTGCATCACCGGCTCGGCCACGCCGAAGAACATCAGGCCGATGCCCATGCCGACGCTGAACAGCGTGGCGAACCAGGACCCGTTGCCGAATTCCGGCGTCTCCTCGTCCCGGCCCAGGCGAACCGCGCCATGGCGGCCGAAGGCGAGCACCACGCAGGCGATCACGAAGATGGCGACGGCCAGCATGTAGAACCCGCCGAAGCTCTCGATGACCCAGGCCTGCGCCGCGGTGAAGGCAGCGGCCGCCGGCTGCAGGAACAGGCCGGCGAAGAGCACCAGCGCGAGCAGCACGCCGGCCGAGGAGAGGAAGACCGGCAGGACGAGGCCGGAGGGTGCGGGCGCGGGCGGGGCGGACTCAGCCATGCCGCGCCCGTATCCCGGTGACGGTGCGGTGCATCTCTGTATCCCTGGTGGCCACGGGACCGCTTCCCGCATGACTGGGCCGACGCGTGGCAACCGCAGAGGTTGCCACGCCCCGCCACCAGGCTGTGCTCAGGCCGGTTCCTTCTCCCGCGCCGCCATCATCCGCTGATAGGCGGGGCGGGCGTGGCAGGCCTTGATCCAGGCCTGGACATGCGGCGCCTGCGCGAAGAGCTCGGGCGCCGGCAGGGCGTAGCGCATCACCTCCGCCACATTGATATCGGCCACGGTAAAGCGGCCGCCGACCAGGAAGCCGGTGCCGGCCAGCGCCGCATCCAGCACCGCGACGGGGTTGCGCAGCGCGGCCACCGCCGCATCGGCCTTGGCCGCATCGCGTTCCGCCGGCGGCTTGCCGACGCGGTTGTAGAGGATCTCGATGCTGTGCGGCTCGACCTCGGTCGCGGCCCAGAGCGCCCACATGCCCATCAGCCCGTCCTCCGCCGCATCGGCGGGGCCGAGCGCGCCGCCATAGGTGCGCGCCAGGTAGAGGTTGATGGCCAGGCTTTCGTGCAGCACCAGCTCGCCATCGGTGAGCGAGGGGATATGCCCGTTCGGGTTCACCGCCAGGAATTCGGGCGAGCGCGTGTGCATCGGCGCATCCGCCGCATCGGGCTTTGCCACGCGATAATGCTGCACCACCGGCACATGCCGGAATTCCAGCCCCGCCTCATGCGCCAGCCAGACATTGCGGGAGGCGCGGGAGCGCAGGCAGCCATAGATGGTCAGCATGGGTTCAATCCTGTGCAAAGGGATCGTCGACGGACTTCGCCGGCGGCGTCAGCCATGCCGCGCCGGTCTCGGTGATGACGATATGGTCTTCCAGCCGGATGCCGAATTCGCCGTAGATGGCGATGGTGGGCTCGATGCTGCCGGTGACGCCGGCGGCCAGCACTTCCTTGCCGCCCTTCACGAAATACGGGCCCTCATGCACGTCCATGCCGATGCCGTGCCCCGCGCGATGCGGCAGGCCCGGCGTCTTGTGGCCGGGGCCGAAGCCGGCGGCAACGACCACGCCACGCACCGCATCGTCGATCGCGCCGCCGGTGATGCCGGGCTTCGCCACCGCGATGCCAGCGGCCTGCGCCGCGTGGTCCAGGTTCCAGATGTCGCGCTGGCGCTGCGTCGGCGTGCCGAAGACGTAGCTGCGGGTGATGTCGGAGACATAGCCATGCAGCGGCGCGCCGGTGTCGATCAGCACCACGTCGCCGTCCCGCAGCGTCTGCGGATAGGGCACGCCATGCGGATAGGCGCTGGCCTCGCCGAAGAGCACGAGGGAGAACATGCTGCCCGTGTCGAAGCCCGCCTTGCGATGCGCGGCGTCGATGAAGGCGGAGACTTCGGTGGTGGTGACGCCTTCCCGCATGCAGCGCGCCGCGGCGGCCTGGATCTCCAGCGTCATGCCCATGGCCTGGCGCAGCAGCGCCACCTCCTGCTCCGTCTTGCGCTGACGCAGGAAGCCGGTGACGGCGCCGCTGGCAACAAAGTGGTGGTTCGGCAGCGCCGCGCGCAGCCCCTCCGCCACGAAGACGCGCGCCATCTCATCAAGGGCCACGGTGCCGCCCGGCACATCGGTGCTGCGCAAAATGTCGGAGAAGAGGGCGTAGGGGTCCTCATCCTCCTCCCAGCCGCGGACCTCGCCCGGCAGCAGCAGCATGGTCTTCAGCTTCTCCACCTCGAATTCCGGGCAGAGATAGGTGAGGGGGCCGCGCACGGGCAGCACGGCGCCGACGGGGCGCTCGGACTGGCCGTGCTTCAGGCCGGTCATCCAGGCGAGGTTCGTCGTGCCATCCAGCCACAGCGCCGAAATGCCGAGCTCCGCCATGCGCGCCTGGGCGCGGGCCACGCGCCGCGCATGCTCCTCCGCCCCGATGGGCGGCACCACGTCCCGCTGGTTGCGGATGGCGGCCAGTTCCGTGGCGAAATCCGATCCGCCGACGCCGATGGTCATCCCTCAAGCTCCTCCCGCAGCATTTCGAGGCGCAGCCAGTCCTCTTCGGCCGCCTCGCGTTCCGCCTGCTTCTTCGCCAGCAGGTTCGACCGCGCCGCGAAGCCGGGCGGGTCGTTGGTATAAAGCCCCGGATCGGCCAGCGCCTTCTGCAAGACGCCGATCTCGCGTTCCAGCTGCGCGATGCGCGCCGGCAGCGTTTCCAGCGCGTGCTTGTCCTTGAACGACATTTTCGCTCGTGCCACCGCGCGCGGCGCCTCGACCCCGCGCTCGGCCGCGACGGCAGCCGCCGCCGCGCGTGCCTTCGCCTGCACGCCGCGCCCGCGCTGCGCCACCATGTCGGAATAGCCGCCCGCATAATCCTGCCAGCGGCCCTGGCCCTCGCTGGCGATCACATTGGTGGCCACGCGATCCAGAAAATCGCGGTCATGGCTGACGACGATGACGGTGCCGCCGTAATCCGCCAGCAGTTCCTGCAGCAGGTCCAGCGTTTCCAGATCGAGGTCGTTGGTCGGCTCGTCCAGCACCAGCAGGTTCGACGGCGTGGCCATGGCGCGCGCCAGCATCAGCCGGCCCCGCTCCCCGCCCGAAAGCGCTGAGACCGGCGTCCGCGCCTGCTCCGGCAGGAACAGAAAGTCCTTCATATAGCCGATGACGTGCTTCACCTCGCCGCCGATCCGCACCTGGTCGCCGGACCCGCCGGTCAGCGCATCCTGCAGCGTGGTCCCCGGGTCCAGGCTGTCGCGGTTCTGGTCCAGCGTCACCATCTGCAAGCTGGCGCCCAGCCGCACCTGGCCCGCATCGGGGGCCAGCTTGCCGATCAGCAGGTTCAGCAGCGTGGTCTTGCCCGCGCCATTGGGGCCGACGATGCCCACCCGGTCGCCGCGCATGATCCGCGTGGAGAAGTCCCGCACCACGGGCGCCGCCTCGCCATAGGCCTTGGTCACGCCTTCCAGCGCCGCCACCAGGCTGCCGGAGGCATCGCCCTCGCTGGCCGCCATGCGCACGGTGCCCGGCGCCGTCACCCGTTCGCGGTGCCGCTTGCGCAACTCCTGCAGCCCGGCCAGGCGCTTCACATTGCGCTTGCGCCGCGCGGTCACGCCGTAGCGCAGCCAATGCTCCTCCCGCACGATCTTGCGGGCGAGCTTGTGCGCCTGGGTTTCCTCCTCCTCCAGCACCTGGTCCCGCCAGGCCTCGAAGTGGGAAAAACCCTGGTCGAGGCGGCGGGTGGTGCCGCGGTCAAGCCAGACCATGGATTTCGACAGCCGCTCCAGGAAGCGCCGGTCGTGGCTGATCAGCACCAGCGCGCTGCGCAGCGGGCCGAGTTCCTGTTCCAGCCATTCGATCGCCGGCAGGTCCAGGTGATTGGTTGGCTCATCCAGCAGCAGGATGTCGGGCTCCGGCGCCAGCACGCGGGCCAGCGCCGCGCGCCGTGCCTCGCCGCCCGAGAGGTTGTCGGGGTGTTCCTCCCCACTCAGGCCCAGCCCCTCCAGCAGCACGCGCGCGCGATGCGGGTCATCGCCCGGGCCGAGGCCGGCGGCGACATAGGCGCCGGTGGTGGCAAAGCCCGCCAGGTCCGGCTCCTGCGGCAGGTAGCGGATGGTGGCACCCGGTTGGACGAAGACGCTGCCCGCATCGGCATCGATGATCCCCGCCGCGATCTTCAGCAGCGTGGACTTGCCCGATCCATTGCGCCCCACCAGCGCCAGCCGATCCCCCGGCGAGACGGCGATCTCCGCCCCATCCAGCAGCTGGGTGGAGCCGAGGCGGAGCCGGATGTCGCGCAGATGCAGCAGGGGGGGAAGGGCCATGCCGGGGGGATTGCGTGGCAAGGCGCCGCGCGTCAAGCATCGGCCCGCTGGCGGCCGTCGTTTGGCATCGCGGCTCCGCCGCGGGGGCATCACCTTGCTGGCGGCGCGCATCGCGTGTCCCATCATCGCAACCTTCCGCACAAGGATCCCCGCCGATGCGCCGCCGCAGCCTGCTTTCCGCCCTCGCCCTGGCGCCCGCCATGCCGGCCCTGGCCCAGGCCGCCTGGCCCAACCGGCCCGTCCGCATGATCTCCTCCGCCCCGCCCGGCGGGGCCTCGGACATCCTGACGCGCACTTTGGCCCAGGCGCTGCAGGACCAGACCGGCCAGCCCTTCCCGGTGGAGAATCGCGCCGGCGCCGGCGGGGTCGTCGCCTCCGACTTCGTCGCCAAGTCGGCGCCGGATGGCTATACCTGGATGACCACCAATGTCGGCCCGCAGGCGATCTTCCCCTCGCTGCGCCGCGACCTGCCCTACGACACGCGCCGCGACTTCCGGAACATCACCATCATCGGCACGCTGCCGCTGGTGCTGATCGTGAGCAAGGACCAGCCCTTCGCCGATCTCGCCGGCTATATCGCGGCCGCCAAGGCCCGCCCCGGCGCGATGAACTTCGGCTCCGGCGGCAATGGCACTTTGCACCACCTGACCGGGGAGCTGCTGAAGGCCGCAGCCGGCGTCGATATCGCCCATGTGCCCTATCGTGGCGCCCAGGCGGCGACGGCGGATGTGATCGGCGGGCGCATCGAGGGCATGTGGGACAGCCTGCCCTCGGCCGCGGTGCATATCCGCAGCGGCGCGGTGCGCGCGCTGGCCGTCTCCACCGCCACCCGCAGCGCCGCCTTCCCCGAGATCCCGACGCTGGCCGAGCAGGGTTTTCCCACGGTGGTCACCACCAACTGGTTCGGCCTGGCCGGCCCCGCGGCGGTGCCGGATGAGGTGGTGCGCGCCTTCTACGCCCAGCTGCAGCGCGCCCTGGCCAGCGAGGCGGTGCGCAGCCGCTATGCCAGCATCGGTGTCGAGCCCGGCGGCACGCCGCCCGACGAAACCCAGGCCTATGTGCTGTCCGAGATGGACCGCTGGGGCGCCGTGGTGCGCGCCACCGGCGTGACGCTGGATTGACCGCCATGACCACGCCCGACGAGGCCGCCCTGATGGCCTCCGCCCGCATCGAGGATGCCTGGTCCCTGGTGCAGCGCTTTTCCACCATGCGCCGCCAGGACCCCGAGGAAGCCGCGGCGGCGGGGGAGGAGATCGTCCGGCGCCTGAAGGCGCTCGGCCTGCCGGTGACGGTGCATCGCCCGCTTCTGTATCTCGCCGTGCCGAAGACGGCGCATGTGGCGCTGGAGGGCGTGCAGTTCCGCGCCCGCCCGGCGCAGCTTGCCCCGACCGCGCCGGAGGGGCTGACCGCGCCGCTGGTCTTCGTCGAGAACCCGGTCGGCCCGCCGATGGGCTGGACGCCGAACTCC
Source organism: Falsiroseomonas tokyonensis (assembly GCF_019024325.1). Taxonomy (GTDB): domain Bacteria; phylum Pseudomonadota; class Alphaproteobacteria; order Acetobacterales; family Acetobacteraceae; genus Falsiroseomonas; species Falsiroseomonas tokyonensis. The sequence goes on along the minus strand of NZ_JAFNJS010000006.1, from coordinate 333,990 downwards.
GCGCCGCTCTTCGGCGAAGGCTACGACCCCGCCCCCGGCGTGCCGGACGTGACCGGCAAGCTGGTGCTGTTCCGCGGCATGATCCTGGCCGAGCGCATCCTGCAATTCGCCGCCCTCGGCGCCGCCGGGGTCATCGCCATCAATCCCGGCCCCGACATGCATTGGGGCAGCGGCAGCGCCATCTGGGGCACGCCGGACCTGGACGATCTGCCGGGCCGCACGCCGATCCCCGGCTGCTCGGTCTCCGCCCCCGATGGCGCGAAGCTGATCGAAGCCGCCGCCCGCGGTGCCTCCGCCACGCTGACCACGGTGGTGGAGGAGGGCTGGTTCGACCAGGTGCTACCCGAAGTGCGGATCGAGGGCAGGGAGCCCGGCTTCGTCCTGCTGCACGGCCACTACGATTCCTGGGATGTCGGCGTCGGCGACAATGCCACCGGCGATGCCTGCCTGCTGGAAGTGGCGCGCACGCTGCACGAGCACCGGGCGAAGCTGCAGCGCGGCGTCCGTATCTGCTGGTGGCCCGGCCATTCCACCGGCAAATTCGCCGGCAGCACCTGGTATGCCGACCAGCACGCGCTGGAATTGGCAAAGCATTGCGTGGCGCATCTGAACTGCGACAGCCCCGGCTGCCGCGACGCGACCGACTACCCCACCATCCCCTGGATGGCGGAGAACCGCGCCTTCGTCACCGATGCGGTGCGCGACGCCACCGGCAAGGTCGCCGGCGGCAAGCGGCCGACGCAATCCAGCGACTTCTCCTTCAACAACCTCGGCATTTCGGGCTGCTTCTCCGCCTCCTCCCGCATCCCGAAGGCGGAGGTGGAGCGGCGCGGCTGGTATTTCGTCATGGGCAATGGCGGCAATACCGCCTGGCACACCGATCGCGACCAGATCGAGGTGGCGGACCCCGACGTGCTGCTGACCGATATCCGGCTCTATGCCCTGGCGGTCTTCCGCATGGCCACGCTGCCCGCCTTGCCGCTGGACCCCGGCGCGCTGGTGGAGGACCTGCAGGGCCATCTGGCGCGCTACGCCAGGGCAGCCGGGGATCGCTTCGACCTGGCGCCCGCCGCGGCCGGGCTGGCGGCGCTGGCCGCGCGGCTCGCGGATTTCGAGGCAGGCTCGCCACCGCCGGCGGTGGCCACCGCCACGCGGCTGGCCGTGCTGCGCCACCTCGTGCCGCTGGACTATACGCGCGGCACCCGCTGGCGCCGCGATTTCGGCCTGCCGGCGCCGCCCTTCACCCATCTGGCGGTGGCGGCGGAGCTGGATCGCTACCCGCCCCAGGCGCTGGGCTTCGCCACCACCCAGCTGCGGCGCGGCCTGAACCATGTGCTGGCCGCGCTGGATGCGGCGATGGAGGCCGTGCCCGGCGCATGACGCAAGCGGCCTACGGCGCGCAGGCCAATCCGGACCTGCTGGCGCGCATCCCCCTGGATGCGCGGCGCGTGCTCGATGTGGGCTGCGGCGCCGGGGCGCTCGGCGCCACCTTCCGCCGCCGCAATCCCGCCACGCGGCTGGAGGCGGTGGAGGCGGACCCTGCGCTGGCCGAGCAGGCCGCGCGGCATTACGACCTGGTGCACCGCATCGACATCGAGTCCACGGCGCCGCCCATCCCGCCCGGCAGCCTGGACGCCCTGATCTATGGCGATGTGCTGGAGCATCTGCGCGACCCCTGGGCCGTGCTGCAGCGCGACGCGGCGCTGCTGGCGGAAGACGGCGTGCTGCTGGTCTGCGTGCCCAATGTCGAATTCTGGGGTTTCGCGGCGCAGCTGCTGGCTGGCCGCTGGCGCTACACGGATCAGGGCCTGTTCGATCGCACCCATCTGCGCTGGTTCAGCCGCCAGACCATGCTGGAGGCGCTGCGTGAGGCCGGGCTGCAGCCGCTGGATGTTCTGCCGCGGATCTTCGAGCCGGAGCGGGCGGAAGCCTTCGCCGAGGCCATGGCCCCGGCGCTGAAGGCGATCGGTGTGGCGAAGGAGGATTGGCTGCGCCGTTCCGCCCCGCTGCAATATGTCTGGCGCGCCACCCGCCGCCCGCCCCGGCTCATGGTGCTGGTGGCGCGCACGCTGCGCCCGGTGGGCGGGGTGAACGATGTGCGCATCCTCGAACCTTTCCGGGCGCTGGCCAGCCGCCCCGGCGTCAGCACGGCGGCGGGGCCGGAGGCCCAGCTGCCGAAGCTGGAACCTGAAGTGCCGCGCGTGCTGATCCTGCAGCGCCGCCTGCTGGACCGCCCGGAAAGCCTCGACTACCTGCGCGGCCTGCGCGCCACTGGCGCCCTGCTGGTGCAGGAATTCGATGACGACCCGGCGCATTGGCCGGTGATCGCCGGCAACAACAACCTGGCCTTCCGCGGCGTGCATGCGGTGCAGACCTCCACCCCCGCGCTGCGCGACCTGCTCTCGCCCTTCAATGACGAGATCGCCGTCTTCCCCAATGCCCTGGCCGAATTGCCGGAGCCGCAGAACTTCCGCGACCCATCCCGACTCACCCTGTTCTTCGGCGCGCTGAACCGCGAGGCCGATATCGCCCCCTTCCTGCCCGTGCTGAACCAGGTGCTGGCGGAGGCCGCGGGACGGCTGGCGGTGGAGGTGGTGCATGACCAAAAGAGCTTCGCCGCGCTCGACACGCCGCATAAGCGCTACACGCCCACCGCCGACTACGCCACCTACCGCCGCCTGATGGCCGGCTGCGAACTCGCCTTCCTGCCGCTGGCGGACACCCGCTTCAACCGGATGAAATCCGACCTGAAGGCGGTGGAGGCCGGCGGTCTGCGGCTCTGCAGCCTGGCCAGCCCCACCGTCTATGCCGCCAGCCTGCGTCATGGCGAGACCGGGCTGATCCTGCCGGATCCCGAAAGCCTGGGCCACGAACTGCGCGCGCTGCTGGCCGAACCAACCCGGGCGCTGGCGATCGCGGAGGCCGCCCGCGCCTGGGTGCGAGAGGAACGGCTTCTCGCCCGCCAGGTGGCGCCGCGGCTCGACTGGTATCGCAGCCTGTGGGAGCGGCGGGCGGAACTGGACGCAGCACTTCTGCGCCGTGTGCCGGCGCTGGCCTGACCCGGCTCAGCGCCCCCACTGCCATTCCATGCTGAGGCCCACCCGCTCCCCCGCCTCGCGATCGCCGGTCTCGGCCTCCAGCTTGATGCGCGGCGTCAGGTCCACCCGCACGCCGACGCGGGAGGACCCGCTCTCGGTGCCCTGGCGCACGCCGACGAAGACGCCGTCCGCGACATAGCGCCCGGCCTCCAGCGTCGGGCCGGCGCGCTCATCCGCCTCCGTGCTGCGCGCCGCCGTCTCGCCGCCGCCGCCGACCGCGAGGCGATCCAGCCCCAGCGTCTGCCGCACCCGGTCCAGCACGCCGGAGGCGCCGCCGCCCACCAGGCCGGTGGCGCCGGCGATGGCCTGGGCGATCTGCGCGATCTCGAAGGGCGACAGCGCGCTGACCGGCCGGTCGAACAGCAGCCGGGCCAGCACCTCGTCCTGCGGCAATTCCGGCGTGGAGGAGAAGGTGATCACCGGCTGGCTCGGCGGGCCGGTGACGGTGGCGCGCACGGTCACGCCGCCGGTCTGGCTGCTCGCCTCGAAATCCAGGTCCGGGATCAGCCCGCCGGTGAAATCCAGGCGGCCGCGGCTGAAGGTCAGGCGCCGGGCCAGGATCTGGAACTCGCCCCGCACCAGGGACAGGGCGCCGGAGATCTCCGGATTGCTGATCGTGCCGCCGATGGCGAGCTGCCCGCCCAGCTCCGCATCCAGTCCGCGCCCGCGCACGAAGACGCCGCGCGGCGCTTCCAGCGTCAGATCCAGCGCGATCGGCAGCGCGGAGCCGCCGCCATTCGCGCTCGGCGCATTGCGCGGCCCATTCGCCGTCGGCCGCGGCGGCGGCGTGCTGCGGCCGGGAATCTGCCCCACCTCCGTCACCGGGCCCAGGCTGCGCACCGAGCTCGGCAGCCGGTCCGGCACGCGGATATCGGCGCGACGCAGGCGCAGCGGGCCGCTCAGCCGGGCGCCGTTGGCCAGCTGCCCGGTCAGCGACAGCTCCGCATCCAGCGTTGCGGTGATGAGGTCGGAGGAGACGGGTTGCGCCTGGGTGGCGCGCAGGGTGAGGTCCACCGGCATCCCGGCGCTCAGCGGGTCCAGCGTGCCGGCCAGCGCGATGCGCCCCTGGCCCGCCGTGGCACCGGTGAGGTCGACGCGCAGCCGCGGCCCCTCGGCGGAGATGGTGCCGGAAAGCTGGGTCAGCGCCACGCCCAGCTCCGCATTGCGATAGGACCCGCCGACCAGGCGCGCCTGGCCGCCCAGCACCGGCTCCGCCACGGTGCCGCTGGCGCGCAGTGCGAGCGTCAGCCGCCCGGTCACCCGGTCCGCGCCCGCCGCCAGCAGCGGCGCGGTCAGCGCGCCGAGATCGGCCTGGCCGTCCAGCGTGCCCTCCAGCGGCCCCTCCGGCCCGCGCGGCAGGTTGGCGGTGGCGGTCAGGCGGGTGGCGGCGCCGGCATTGGCGGTGGCGCGGCCCGATATGGCGCCATCGCTGGCGCGCCGGCCTTCGGCCTGGATTTCCACCGCCGGCAGGCCGCGCGCCCAGGCGGCGCTGGAGCGCAGATTGCTGACGCGCAGATTGCCCGCGATCTCCGGCGCGGTGCCCGGCCCGGTGATGCGCGCATCCGCCGTCACGCGCCCGGTGGGGGCGATGCCCGGCAGCAGGGGGGCCAGCGTCGCCAGGTCCGGGATGGCGAGCGTAGCGCGCAGATCGGCCCGCGCATCGGACCAGCTTCCGGTCAGGTTCAGCGTGCCGCCGCGGCCGCTGGTCAGCGACAGCGCCGCCACGTCGATGCCGCCATCCGGCCGCAGCACCACCCGCGCCGGCGCCGCCAGCCGCACCGTCTCCTCCGGCGCGCGTGCCTGGAAGGTGGCGAGGTCGATCTGCCGGGCGCCGCCGGGCTGCGCCGTCATGCGGCCGCGCACCTCCAGCTCCGCCGTCGCCACCTGGGTCGAGAGGGTGAAGCCCAGCGCCTGCAGCGTGCCGTCCACCGTGGCGGCCAGGCGGCGCATCTCGGTGCCGGCGGCGACCAGGCGCGGCGCCTCCAGCCGCAGGTCGGCGTATTGCTGGCCTTCCCGCGCCGCCAGCGTGGCATTCAGGCGCAGGCTGCCCGCCAGGGGCTGGCCGACCAGCGGGGAGAGTGGCGCCAGGTCCTCCACCGCCAGCCGGGCGGTGCCTTCGAAGATGGTGGTGGCGAGGTCCAGCACGCCTTCCGCCGCCAGCTCCGCCGGGCCGAGCCGGGCGGTCGCGGCCTGCAGTCGCAGCTTGTCAGCCCCTTCGGGCCCGCCGCGGATATCGAGCGCCAGGGGCAGGCCCTGGAAGCGGCCGCTGGCCTGGGCATTCACCGCGGGCGCGGTGGCTGGCGTCGCGATGCGCGCATTCAGCGCCAGCGCCTCCAGCACTTGGCCGGCGACTTCCAGGCGGTCGGAGGCGGCCTCGATGGTCAGGGTGGGATCGGCCATCGGCCCGATGGCGGTGCCGGACAGCCGCAGCGCGCCGGACACGCCCGGGGCCGCGCCCTCGACCGAGGCCAGTTCGGCGGCGAAGCGCAGGTCCAGCGCCTGGCCGACCAGCCCGCTCGCCTCCGCCCGCAGGCCGGCGCCTTCCAGGGTGAGGCGCGCGATGCGGTCGGGCAGCGTCGCCCGGATCGCCAGCTGCGGCGTGCTGCCCAGCAGCGCCGCGACCGGCGGCTGGCTGGAGGCGAAGCCGCGCGCCGCCAGCCTTGCATCCACGGTCGGGCTGGCCAGTGGGCCGGAAACAGTCCCGCGCAGCTCCAGCCCCTGCCAGGCGACCAGCCCCGGCGGCAGCAGCGCCGCGAAGGTCTCGGACCCCGCGAGGTCGGCATCGACCTGCAATTGCGCGCTGGCGAAATCCCCGGCGATGGTGCCCTCCGCGGCGATGCGCCCGGCCGCGCCGGCCAGCCGCAGCTGTCGCAGCGCGATCGCGCCATCCGGCCCGCGCGCGGCATCCAGCACCAGGTCGAGCGGGCCGGCCAGGGCGGCGAGCGGGCCTTCCAGCAGGGCGGAGGCATTGGCGGTGCCGCGCAGCTCCGCGCCCAGATGGTCCATGTCCGGCGCGCGGATGGTGCCGGCGACATCCAGCGAAAGGTTCGGCCCCGCCTGCGCCACCAGGGTCAGCGCCGCGGCCTCGGCCGGGCCGTCCAGCGTCAGGTCCAGCGCCAGCGGCCGCCCCGGCTGGCCGATCAGCCCCGGCACCAGGCCGCCGGCCACGTCGCGCAGGCGGATGGTGGCGGAAAGCCGGCCGGTGGCGGGGCGCAGCGCGGCCTGGACGGCCAGGGTGGTCGCCCCCTCCGGCGCCGAGATGTCGAGCGTGGTTTCCAGCCCCTCGGCATCCAGCTGCGCCATGCCCTGCGCCCGCAGCAGCGCGGCCACGCCCGCCACCGGCTCCGCCAGCTCGATGCGGTCCACCGCCAGGCGGTCGAGCTGCAGCGCCACGGGCAGTTGCGGCAGGCTGGGGATCAGCGGCCCGGCCGGGGCATCCGGATCCTCGGGCGCGCCGGGCGGCAGGCGGTGCAGCGCCAGGCGATCGGCCTGCAGCAGGGTGATGTGCGCCCGGCGCTGCAGCAGTGCCATCGGGTCCCAGTCCAGCTCGGCATTCTCGATCTCAAGCCAGATGCCTTGGTCATCCGCCAGCGCGATGCGGCGGATGGCCAGGCGGCCGGGCAGGGGGCCCTGCAGACCTTCCAGCGTCAGGCCGGGGACGAAGGATTCCGCCAGGCTCGCCAGGCGTTCCCGCCCGCCCTCGGTATTCGCATAGAGCAGCCCGCCGCCGACCAGCAGGACCGGCAGCAGCAGCAGCACCAGCACCACGCCCACCACCCAGCGCAGCCACCGGCGGCGGGGTTTCGGTCGGGGCTGCGCCTCAGAAGGCCTGGCCGAGTCCGACATACAAACCATACCCGTCATCGCCGCTCTGCTTGTTCAGCGGAATGGCGACGTCCAGTCGCAGCGGCCCGATTGCCGTCGCGTAGCGCACGCCGAGCCCGGCGCCGAGGCGCACCTCCTCGAAGCTCGGCGTTTCCTCCTGGCCGACCGAACCGGCATCGAGGAAGGCGACCATGCCGAAGGCGCCGGAGACGCGCTGGCGCAGCTCGACCGAGCCTTCCACCAGGCTCGATCCGCCATTCGGCCGGTTCTGTGAATCGCGCGGCCCGATGCTCTGATAGGCATAGCCGCGCACGGACCCGCCGCCGCCCGCATAGAAGCGCTTGTCCAAGGGCACGGCGCGATCCGCGCCCACCAGGCTGCCGAGCGTGCCGCGCAGCGCCAGCACCGTGCCGCCCGAGCCGGTCAGGTCGAAATAGCTGCGCAGCGTGCCGATCGCCCGCACGAAGCCGCCGCCTTCCGCGAGATCGGCATAGGGCACGACGTTGATGGTGCCGCGCAGGCCGCTGCGGGGATCCAGCGGATCATTGGTGTTGTCGTAGCGCGCGCCCATCACCAGCCCCGCCAGGGTGAAGGGCTCGAGGTTGCCGTCGCGGCCGATCCGCCCGGTCTCGAAGGTGGGGCCGGATTGCAGCACCCAGCGATTGCCGAAGGGGCGTTCCAGCAGGGCGGAGGCGGTGACCGCGTCGCGGTCATAGGCATCCAGCCTTTCCCGCAGCATCGCCGCATCCAGCACCAGGGAGGTGCGGCCATCGAACAGCCCCGGCCGGCGAAGATTGGCGCCGATCCGGTAGTTGTTGTCCTCCGTTTCCCCGCCGAGGCGGGACGCGCTGGCCTCCAGCCGCAGCAGCTCGGCATTGCCGAACAGGTTGCGGCGTTCGTAGTAGACGGTGGCGGAGGGGCCGAAATTGGTCTCATAGGCCAGCGTCGCGCCGGCGGCATTGCGCGGCCGGTCGCTGACCGTGAAGGTCACCGGCAGCCGGCCGGCCTCGTCCAGCCGGTCCCCCGCGCGGGCGCGGACGGAATCGAAGGCGCCGAGGGCCAGCAGCTGCCGCCGCGTCGCCTCCTGCGCTGCCGGGGAGTAGGGCTCGCCGGCCAGGCGATTGGTGACGCGCGCCAGCAGGCGCTGGCTGACGGCCGTTTCGCCGGCGATCTGAGGCGGGGCGAAGCGGGCCTGGGGCCCGGGCGCGAGCAGCCAGGTGACGTCCATCGCCTGGGCCTCGTGATTGACCAGCACCTCCCGGTCCACCACGGCGGCCAGCGGATAGCCGGCGGTGCGCAGCCGGTCGAGCAGCGCGGATTCGGCATCCAGCACCGGGCCGGAACGGGCCGGGTCGCCGGGTGCGAGGCCTTCCGGCTGGCCAAGTGCCGCGACGGGCGCGACGGCGGCCGGCCCATCCGGTCGCAGCGTGATGCGGCGCAGGCTGTAGCGTGGCCCGGGGGTGACGCGGACTTCGACCGGCACGGGCTGCGACGGCGGTGCGGCCGCCAGGCGCTGGGCGAGGCCCGGGGCACCGGCGGGGGTGCCGGCGATCAGCACCTCGATCCGGCCGGCCCAATATCCTTCCGCCCGCAGCACGGCATCGAGCAGCGGCGGCTCTCCCAGCGCCCGGGCGACCAGGCCATAGGCATCGACCGGGGCTTCGTCCGAAAGGCGAATGAGGCGCGAGGCATCGCGCAGCGGCCCGTCCAGCGCCTCCACCCCCGTCGGCGGGATGGTCGTGGCATAGGGCAGGGAAGCCGGCGTGGCGGCATCGGTGGATGCATCCAGGGCGGGCGACCCGGTGGTCGGTCCCGGCTGGGCCGCCAGCGGCGTGGCCGCGAGCAGAAGCACGGGAAGGAGGGTTCTGATGCGCAGGAGCTGTCTCACCGTGTGAGGAAGCGCGAAGGGCGCTTCCGGGTTGCATCGGCGCCGCGGATCATGCGGTCCGGTGGGGGGATCTGCCGGCGGGGTGGAGGCGGCGGGCCGAAGCGGCTACCCTTACCGGATGGACACCGCATTTGCCGAGACGCTGACGGCCTGGCGCCGCCACCTGCATGCCCATCCGGGCCTCACCCTGCACGAGAAAACGACCGCCGCCTTCGTGGTGGAGCGGTTGCGGGAGCTGGGGGTGACGGAGATCACGGAAGGCGTCGGCGGCCATGGCGTGGTCGCGACGCTGCGGCGGGCGGGTGGCAATCGCAGCGTCGGCCTGCGCGGCGACATGGACGCGCTGCCGATCCAGGAGGCGAACGAGGCGCTGCCCCATCGCAGCACCGTCCCCGGCGTGATGCATGCCTGCGGCCATGACGGCCATACCACCGCTCTGCTGGGCGCGGCCCGGTTGCTGCTGGAGGATCGGTCCTGGACGGGGACGGTGCATCTGGTCTTCCAGCCGGCGGAGGAAGGCGGCGGCGGCGCCCGCAGCATGATCGCGGAGGGCCTGTTCCGGCGCTTCCCGATGGACCGCATCTTCGGATGGCATAATTGGCCCGGACTGCCGGCCGGCACCATCGCGGTGCATGACAAGGCGGTGATGGCCGCCGGCGCCCGCTTCGACATCACCTTCGAGGGCCATGCCGCCCATGCGGCCCTGCCGCACCTGTCGCGCGACCCGATGGTGGCCGCCGGCCATTGCATAGTCGCCCTGCAGAGCATCGTCGGCCGCAACCTGGACCCGCTGGCCGGCGGCGTGGTCAGCGTGACCATGGTGCATGGCGGGGAGGCGCAGAACCAGATCCCGGCCCAGGTGGTGCTGAAGGGCACCGCCCGCTGGCTGGCGGATTCGGCAGGCGCCGCGATCAAGGAAGGCCTGCACCGGGTGGCGGAGGGCATCGCCGCCACCTGCGCCGTGCGCGCCGAGGTGGGCTGGCGCCAGGGCGTGGAAGTCACGGCGAACAGCCCGGCCGAACGCGACCTGGCCGCCCGCGCGGCGGAGGCCGTGGCGCCGGTGCGCCGTGACCTGCCGGCGGCGATGACGGGGGAGGACTTCTCCTGGTTTCTGAAGGAGGTGCCGGGCGCCTTCGTCTGGATCGGCAATGGCCCGGCCGAGGGCGGCCGCGAATTGCACAACCCGCATTACGACTTCAACGACGAGGTCCTGCCGGTGGCGAGTGGCTTCCTGGCCAGCGTCGCCAAGCGCGCCCTGGGCGAGTAGGCGTCTCCCTCTCCCCCGACAGGGGGGGAGGGGCGGGGTGGGGGGGCTGCGCCATAATTGCGGCCGTGCCCATCCGTCGCGACCCCCCACCCAACCAGCCTTCGGCGTTGCGGCAGCGCCGCAACCCCCCGTAAACGGGGGAGGGCTTTCCGACTCACCCGGCGACCTGCTTCAGCCAGGCCGCCCCTTCCGCCACCGCCCGCCGCGCGGCCGCCACATGGTTCAGCGAGCGCAGGAAGCCATGCGCGGTGCCGGGGAACAGCGCCTGCTGCACCTCCACCCCCGCCGCCCGCAGCGCATCCCCCATGGCCAGGTTCTCGGACGCCAGCACATCCAGCTCCGCCACATGCAGCAGGCAGGGCGGCAGGCCGCGCAGATCGGCGCGGAGCGGGGCGGCCAGGGGGTTCAGCCGGTCCGTCGCGCGGGGGGCGTAGCAGTCCCAGTAGAAGCGCATCTTCTCCCGCGTCAGGAAGTAGCCATCGGCGAATTCCCCATAGGACGGCGTGGTAAAGTCGGCCTCGAAGACCCCGTAATTCAACAATAATCCGCGCAGCGTCAGGGCGGGATCGGTCTGCCGCAGAAGCAGCGCCACGCCCATCGCCAGATTGGCCCCGGCACTGTCCCCGCCCAACACGATGCGCGCCGGATCCAGCCCCCATTCCGCGCCCCGCGCCGCCACCCAGCGCACCACCGCCGCACATTCCTCCAGCGCCTGGGGGAAGGGCGCCTCCGGGCTCAGCGCGTAGTCCGGCCCCAGCACGGAGCAGCCGGCGCCGGCGGCATAGTCCCGCATCAGCCGGTCATGCGTATCGATGCTGTTCCAGACCCAGCCGCCGCCATGGATATAGACCAGCACCGGCAGCGTGCCGGAGGACGGCTGGTGCAGCCGGCACTGGATGCGCCGCCCGCGCACCGGCAGCCAGCGGTCGCTGCTTTCGGCCATCACCGGCCCGCCTTCCGTGAGCGGGATGTTTAGCGCTTCGGTCTGCGCCCGCGCCGCATCCAGCGGCAGGGTCAGGGTGATGGGTGGCAGCTTGGCGCCCTCGGCCTCCATCAAGCTTTGGAAGGCGAGCATTTCCGGGTCCCAGCGGGGGTCATTGGCTGGCATTGTCGCTCCCTTCATCGGTTCCCCGGTATCGGAGGCGGGAAAGCGGCCTGCCGCAACCCCCATCCGGTTGCGGGGGCCACCTGCACAGCCCATGTTGCATCGCACAATGAGTCTTTCGACCAGCCTGTCCGGGCATTCCGCGGTGCGCTTCCGCGAGCAGGCGCTGTATCGCCCCCGGCATGTGGTGCTGGTGGCGGATCCGTCGCTGCCCGCCTCGGCCACGCTTGCGCAGAACCTGCAGGCCGGCGGCTTTTCGGGTTCGCTGGCGCTGCTGCAGGCGGTGGCGGGAATCGCCGGCCTGCCGCAGGTGCCCGACCTCGCCGTGCTGTCGCTGCCGCCGGAGCAGCTGGAGCCGGCCATGGCCGCGCTTTCGGCCCGCGGCTGCCATGCGGCGGTGGTGCCGGGGGTGGCAGCCGACCTGGCCGGCATCGCGCGCCGCACCGGCGTGCGGGTGCTGGGCCAGGGCAGCTTCGGCATCTGCGTCCCCGGCATCGGGCTCAATGCCTCGCTCTCCCATCTCGCGCCCCGAAAGGGGCGGCTGGCGCTGGTCGGCCAGTCCTCGGCCCTGGCGCGCGCCGTGCTGGACTGGGCGGAGGCCGAGGCGGTGGGCTTCAGCCATGTCATCGGCATCGGCGAGAATGACGACCTCGGCTTCGCCCATGCGCTGGACTGGCTGTCCCGGGATCCCGGCACCGGGGCCATCCTGCTGGAACTGCGCCGCATCAAGAACCGCCGCATGTTCATCTCCGCCGCCCGCGCCGCGGCGCGGATGCGCCCCGTGGTGGCCATCCGCGCCGGCGGCCGCCTGGCCGATCCCTCCGGCACCGCGGAGGCGGTGATGGATGCGGCGCTGCGCCGCGCCGGCGTTCTGCGCGTGGCGGGGCTGGATGACCTGCTCTCGGCGGCGGAGACGCTGGCGCGGGTGAAGCTGGTGCCCGGCGCCGGCGGGCCCACCCCCGGCGGCGGCATCGCCCTGGTCGCCAATGCCACCGGCCTCGGCCTGCTGGCCGCCGATGCCGTGCTGGCCGGCGGCGCCCGCCTGGCCGAATTGCCGCAGGAAGCGCTGCAGGCGCTGGCGATCGGGCTGCGGCCGGGCTGGCACGGCACCAATCCGCTGGTGCTCGGTCCCGGCGCCGCCACCGCGCTGGGCGAGGCCGCTTCCATGCTGGCCGGGCTGCGCCAGGCGGAGGCGGTGGTGGCGCTGCACGCGCCGGTGGCGGGCGAGGATACCGCCACCACGGCCGCCGCACTTTCCGCCGCCGCCAAGGCGACGCGGGCCGCGCCGATCCTGGTCTGCTGGGCCGGCCAGGCCACGGCCGGCGCGCAACGCGCCGCCCTGGCCGCCGCGGGCCTCGCCGTCTTCCCGACGCCGGAGGCCGCGGTGCGCGGCGCGCTGCACCTGCTGCACGACCGGCAGAACCGCGCCGCCGCGGCGGAACTGCCGGGCCGGCAGGTGCTGGCCCTGCAGCCGGACCGCGCGGCGGTCGCCGCCATCCTGGCCCGGACCCGCGCCGAAGGGCGGCTTTCGTTGACCGAGGATGCGGCGCTGGCGGTGCTGGCCGCCTATGGCCTGCCGGTCGTGCCGGGCCGGGTCGCGGCCGATGCGGCGGCGGCGGAAGCGGCGGCGGTGGAACTCGGCTTCCCCGTGGTGCTGAAGCTGCGCAGCCCGGATATCGCCCGCAAGACGGAGATCGGGGGCGTGGCGCTGGGCCTGCGCAGCCCGCTCGCGGTGCGGGAGGCGGCGGAGGCGATGGCCGAGCGTGCGGCGCGGGACCGCCCGGCGGCGCGGCTCGACGGCTTTCTGGTTCAGCGCCAGGCAACGCACGTGCAGGAGCTTCGCATGCGCCTCGGCGAGGATGCGATGTTCGGCCCCTTCCTGGGCTTCGGCCTGGGCGGCACGGCGGCGGACCTGCTGGGCGATGAGGGGTTCGACCTGCCGCCGCTGAACCATGCCCTGGCCCAGGGGCTGATCGGCCGCACCCGGGCGGGACCGCTGCTGGCCGGCTATCGGGATCATCCGCCGGTGGACCTCGATGCCGTGGCGGGGGCGCTGATGCGGCTGTCGCAGATCGCGGTGGATTTCCCGGAAATCGCCTCGATCGGGGTGAACCCGCTGTTTGCCGATGCCGCGGGGGTGATGGCCGCCGATGCCTCCTGCCTGCTGCGGCCGGGAGGGCAGCGGGCGCTGCTGGCCGTGCCGCCCTATCCGGAGGAGTGGGCGGCGCCCTGGCAGGCGCGTTCGGGCGAGGTGTTGATGGTGCGGCCGATCCGGCCGGAGGATGCCGAGGCGCATGCCGAGATGTTCCGCCGCCTGGCGCCGGAGGATGTTCGCTGGCGCTTCTTCAGCCAGATCCGGGAATTGCCGGCGGTGCAGATCGCCCGGCTGACGCAGATCGACTACGACCGCGAAATGGCCTTCGTCGCCATGCGCCGCCGTCCGGACGGGGCGGAGGATATGCTCGGCGTCTCCCGCCTGATCCGGGAGGCGGATGGCATGACGGCGGAATTCGCCGTGGTGGTGGACCGCGCCATGAAGGGGCAGGGGCTGGGCCGCCACCTGATGCAGCGCCTGTTCGACTGGGCGGCGGAGACCGGGATCCGGGAAGTGGTGGGCCAGGTGCTGGCGGATAATGCGCCGATGCTGGCCTTCATCCGGGCGCTGGGATTCGCGACCCGCCGCAGCCCCGAGGATGAGGATGTGGTGGAGGCGCGGCGGAGCGTGCCGCCGGCGGGGTAGGGGGCACCCCCCACCCCGACCCTCCCCCCTTCAGGGGGAGGGAGAAGGTCAGCCCGCCGTGGTGCGGATCAGTTCGCGGACGCGGGCGGCGGCGGCGGCGCCCTTCAGCGCGTCGCGCCAGGCCACTTCCGCCACCCGCTGATGCGCCGCCACGGCCTCATCCGCCGCGGTGATCGAGCCCACGCCGAGGCCGCCACTGGGCGGCGTATCCGCGGCGAAGGGGGAGGAGACGACATGCGCGCGTTCCCGCCCGCGCATCACCATGAAGCCGCCGGTGGGCTCGGTGCCGGAGGCGAGGCCGAGCTGCACGCCGATCGGCACGCTCTCCATCATGGCGGCGATCGCCTCGGCCTCCGCCCGCGCGGCGGCCAGGCAGCGCTGGCGGGTGCGTTCCGGCACCGTCAGCCCGGCGGCCACGCCATCCTGCAGGAAGCGGCGCAAGGCAGCCTCGCCCAGGATCGCGATGATGGTGGGGCGGCGGGCGGCGTGCAGGCGCTTGCGGGCGGCGAGAAGGCCCAGCGCCTGGTCCGCGCTGGCGCGGGCCTGCAGCCGTTCCGGGGCGGCATCCGCGGCTTCCGTCCAGGCCTCGCCCACCGCGCCGTCGAAGGCATCCGTCGTGGTCTGGTAGCAGAAGGCGCCGCCCACGATCAGGATCTGGTCGGCCTGTTCCTCGACCTGCCGCAGCCTTTCCTGGAAGGCCAGCGGCCGGGCGAAATACTCGACGCCGATTCCCAGCAGCGAAAGGGGGGAGATCTTCAGCAGCTCCGCGAGGCGCCGGATCGTGTCCAGCTTGATGACCTCGCCCTTCTCATAGCGATAGAGCGCGGCGCGGGAGACGCCGAGCCGCGCTGCGATCTCCTCAGCCCGGAGGCCAGATTCGAGGCGATAGGCACGCAATTGCTGACCTATATCCGCGAAACGCATGCAATCCCCCGTAGGTCCAGTGATCCAGATACAACCATGATGCCGGAGACAGAATCTCAGCGATCACGCTTCTGGTGCTAAATTGCGGGACGTGCGCGCCGGATGCAACGCGAAAAACACGGGAAAATTGTAATCGGCGGTCGCGGGATACCGCCTATGGTTGTGGAGCGGGGCGGGGCTTGCCCTTTCGGCGGGCAACCCGCGCGGCGTGACGCGGCGGGCGGGATCATCCGCCGCGCTCTTTTCCGCTGGCTGGAACGCCCGGCGCTGACGACGGGCGGGCGGTTCAGGCGTCCGGCGCCACCTTGTGGGCGGCCAGCGTCTCCAGCGCCTTGACCATGCCGGAATGGTCATCCGCCGCGCCGCCCATGGCCGCGCAGGCGGCAAACAGCTGCGCGGTGGAGGCGGTATTGGGCAGCGCCACGCCCAATTCCTTGCCGGCCTGCAGCGCCAGGTTCAGGTCCTTCTGGTGCAGCTCGATTCGGAAGCCCGGGGCGAAGGTGCGCTTGATCATCCGCTCCCCATGCAGTTCCAGGATGCGGGAGGTGGCGAGGCCGCCCATCAGCGCCTGGCGCACCTTGGCCGGGTCGGCTCCTGCCTTGCTGGCGAAGACCAGCGCCTCGCCCACCGCCTCGATCGTCAGCGCCACGATGATCTGGTTGGCCACCTTGCAGGTCTGGCCAGCGCCGGTCTCGCCCACCAGGGTGATGTTCTTGCCCATCGCCTCAAACAGCGGCTTGGCGCGCTGGAAGGCGGAGTCGCTGCCGCCCACCATGATGGTCAGGCTGGCATTCTTGGCGCCCACCTCGCCGCCCGAGACCGGGGCGTCCAGGTAGTCGCAGCCCTTTTCCGCCACCTTCGCGGCGAAGGCCTTGGTGGCGGTCGGGCTGATCGAGGACATGTCGATCACCAGCTTGCCGGGGGCCAGCCCCTCCGCGACTCCGCCGGCGCCGAACAGCGCGGCTTCCACATCGGGGGTGTCCGGCACCATCAGGATGATGACCTCCGCCGCCCGCGCCACCGCGGCGGCATCCGGCAGGATGGTCAGCGCGCCGCGCAGCTCATCCGTCAGGCTGGCGCGCTCCGGCGCGCAGACCTCGTGGCCCGCGGATTTCAGGTGCAGCGCCATGGGCTTGCCCATGATGCCGAGGCCGATGAAGCCGATTTTCATGGATGCTCTCTCCGTTGAAGGTCTTGGAAGGGTCAGGCCAGGCCAGCCGCGGTGGTGAAGCGCACGCCGGCGGCGGCCAGCCGGGCCTTGCTTTCGGCCAGCGCCGCCTCCGGCCCGAGTCGGGCACAGGCATCCGTGACCACCCAGCTCTCGAAGCCGAGCGCCGCGGCATCCTCGGCCGTCCAGTCGACGCAATAGGGGCGGGTGATTCCGGCGATGAAGACGCGCCGCACGCCCACCGCGCGCAGCCATTCCGCCAGGCCCGTGCCGGTGCTGCGGTCATTCTCCCGGAAGCCGGAATAGCTGTCGATGTCCTGGCGAAAGCCCTTGCGCAGCACCAGCACGACCTTGGCCTGGTCCAGCGCCGGGTGGATCGCCGCCCCCGGCGTCGCCCGCACGCCGTGATCCGGCCAGAGCGTCTGCGGCCCATAGGCCAGCGCCACCTGGTCATAGGGCTGCCGGCCGGGGTGCTGGGAGGCGAAGGAGGCATGGCGAGGATGGTGCCAGTCCTGCGTGACCGCGGCGCGGGCGATGGGCCCGGCCAGGATGCGGTTAATCACCGGGATCACCGCCTCCGCCCCCGGCACCGGCAGCTCATCCGGGCACAGCTCCATGAAGGTCGGCTGCGGGTCGACGACCAGCAGCAGGTCCTCCACCGGGTGCAGGGGGCCGGGAATTGGGCTCAGCCCTTGTAGGTCGCGAACCAGCCGAGGCCGGCGACCGTCTCCCCGGCCGGGCGGTATTCGCAGCCGATCCAGCCGCGGAAGCCGAGCGCATCGATGCGGTCGAAGACGAAGGGCCAGTTCACCTCGCCGGTGCCGGGCTCGTTGCGGCCGGGATTATCGGCCACCTGCATATGGGCGATCAGCGGCAGGTGCTTCTCCACCCGCTTGACGATGTCGCCCTCGGTGATCTGGCAGTGATACAGGTCGAACTGCATGCCGATCTTTTCCGGCCCGATCGCCTGGATGATGGCGGCGGCCTGGTCCGTGGTGTTCAGGAAGAAGCCGGGGATGTCGCGGTGGTTGATCGGCTCGATCACCGGCTTGACCCCGGCCGGGCCGGCCAGCTCCGCCGCCCAGGCCAGGTTCGCGGCCAGCGTCGCGGTCATCGCGTCATGCGGCACGCCGGCGGGTGCCAGGCCGGACATGACATGGATGCGCGGGCAGCTGAGCGCGGCCGCGTAGTCCAGCGCCTTCCGAAAACCCTCGCGGAATTCCGCCTGGCGGCCGGGCAGGGCGGCCTGGCCGCGCTCGCCGGCGTTCCAGTCGCCCGGCGGGCCGTTGAACAGCACCTGGGACAGGCCGTTGTCCTTCAGGCGCCTGGCGATCTCGGCCGCCGGGAAGTCGTAGGGAAACAGGAACTCCACCGCCTTGAACCCGGCCTTGGCCGCGGCCTCGAAGCGGTCGAGGAAGGGCAGTTCGGTGAACATCAGGGAGATATTGGCGGCGAAGCGCGGCATGGCGGGTCCTTCCGTCGACTTTGCCTGGGTGATGCCCCGACCCCCGCCGGCCGGCAAGCCCGCCGCATGCCAGCGGGGTGATGCGGGAGATGGATGCGCAAGCTGATGCGCAAGCTTGGGCCTTCGGCTAAGCCTGCATTCCCAGACCGGAGCCCGCATGAGCCAGGAACCCATCCGCCCCGCCCGCCTTCTCGGCCTGGCGGCGCTATTCGCCCTGGGGCTGGGCTGCTTCTGGGTGATGCGGCCCTTCATCTCCGCGCTGCTCTGGGCCGTGATCCTGGCCTACACCACCTGGCCGGCCTTCCGCATGCTGCGGGAGAAGACGGGGATGGGGCCGGGCGCCGCCGCCCTGGTGATGGTGACGCTGGAATTCGTGCTGATCGCCCTGCCCCTGGTCTTCGCCACCCCCACCACGCGTGAGGAGATCGATGGGCTTCGCACCTCCTTCGAGGGGCTGCTGGTCACCGGCCTGCCGAACCTGGCCACCTGGCTGGGCGGGCTGCCCTTCATAGGCCCCACGCTGAGTGGCCTGCTGAGCGGCTGGGACACCACCTTCGCCGGCCTGTTTGAGACCATCAGCCCCTATGCCGGGGCGATCGCCAGCAATGCGCTGGCCGTGCTGCTGGCGCTGCTTTCCGGCCTGGCGGAGCTGATCATGGCCATCTTCCTGGCCTTCTTCTTCTACCGGGACGGCCCCGCCATGGCCGCGGTGGCCGAGGCGGCGATGGAAAAGATGGCCGGCCCGGGGACGCGCCGGCTGATCCAGCTGACCGGCGATGTGACGCGCGGCGTGGTCTATGGCCTGCTGGGCACCGCCGTGCTGCAGGGGGCGATGACGGTCTTCGGCCTCTGGATTTCCGGCGTGCCGCAGCCGGTGCTGCTGGGCGTGGTGGCGGGCGTGCTGTCCATCCTGCCGGTGGGCGCGCCGCTGATCTGGGCGCCGGCGGCGATCTGGCTGTTCACGCAAGGGGAGACGGCCTGGGGCCTGTTCATGGCGATCTATGGGGCGGCGGGCATATCCTCGGTGGACAATGTCATCCGCCCCTGGCTGATCAGCCGCGGCGCGGACCTGCCGCTGCTGCTGACCCTGCTGGGCGCCATCGGCGGCGTGATCGGCTTCGGCATCCTGGGCCTGTTCCTGGGGCCCGTTCTGCTGGCAGTGGGGTTCACCCTGCTGCGCGATTGGGCAGGCCATGGGCCGGCCACCACGCAAGCCCGCTCGAAGCCCTGACATCGGGCTTCCGCCGGGGGTGGCGTCACGATATGGACACGTCTTCATGCAGGCGGGCGCGACGACCCGCGGCGGAAAACCAGGGGGTCTTGGGAATGATCGGAAGGGTGTTTCGGGCGGCGGCCGCCGCCTTGGTGCTGGGGGCCGGCGCCATGGCCGGTCCGGTCCAGGCGCAGACGGTGCGCTGGACCGCGGCGGCGGATGCCAATACGCTGGACCCGCACAGCCAGAATATCGGCAGCGTCGCGCTGCTGCTGCAGCAGGTCTATGACCCGCTGATCACGCGCAATGCGGACCTTTCGCTGCGCCCTGGCCTCGCCACTTCCTGGACCGAGGCGGAGCCCCGGCGCTGGCGCTTCGTCCTGCGCCAGGGGGTCCGCTTCCATGAGGGCCAGGCCTTCACCGCGGATGACGTGGTGTTTTCCATCGATCGGGCGCTGGCGCCCACCTCCAACTACGGCATCTTCGTCGATACGGTGGAGCGCGCGGTGAAGGTGGACGACTTCACGGTCGACATCTTCCTGAAGATCGCGGACCCGATCCTGCCGAACAAGCTGGCCTCCATCTTCATCATGTCGAAGCCCTGGTCGGAGGCGAACAATGCGACGCGCCCCCAGAACACCAGGGCGCGGGAGGAGATGCACACCGTCCGCAACATGAACGGCACCGGCGCCTTCCGCCTGGTGTCGCGTGAGCAGGATGTGCGCACCGTCTTCCGCCGCAATGCCGACTGGTATGGCTGGCGGGAGCAGGGCAGCACCGAGGCCAATATCCAGGAGCTGGTCTTCCGCCCCATCGCCTCCGACGCCACGCGCATCGCCGGGCTGCTCTCGGGCGAGGTGGACTTCGTGCTGGACCCGCCGCTGCAGGACCTGAACCGGCTGCGCAATGCCCCGGGGCTGCGCGTGCTGGAGGGGCCGGAGATCCGCACCATCTTCATCGCCATGGATGTGTTCCGCGACGAGCTGCTGTACAGCGACGTGCGCGGCCAGAACCCGATGAAGGACCTGCGGGTGCGGCGCGCGCTGTACCACGCGATCGACATCCAGGCGATCCACCGCACCACCATGCGCGGCTTCAGCGTGCCCACCGGCACCTTCTTCCCGCCGCAGGTGAATGGCTACACGCAGGCCCAGGACGTGCGCCTGCCGCATGACCCGACCCGGGCGCGGGCGCTGCTGGCGGAGGCCGGCTACCCGAACGGCTTCGGCATCACGCTGGACTGCCCGAACAACCGCTACATCAACGACGAGCAGATCTGCCAGGCGATCGCCGCCATGTGGACGCGGATCGGCGTGCGCACCACGGTGCGGGCGCAGCCGCTGGCGCCCTTCTTCGCGCAGATCCAGCGCGACGATGTCAGCGTCTATCTGCTGGGCTGGGGCGTCCCGGCGCTGGATGCGCTCTATTCCTTCCAGTCGCTGCTGGCCACGCGGAACGGCGCGCAGGGCGACGGCATCTGGAACTACGGCCGCTATTCCAACCCGGAGATGGATGCGCTGATCACCCGCATGAAGACGCAATCCGGCCCGCAGCGGACCGAGGCGATTCATGAGGCGCTGCGCATGTACCGCGAGGACGTGCCGCATATCCCGCTGCACCACCAGATGATCCCCTGGGCGATGCGGGCCAATCTGCAGATCCCGCATGCGGCGAACAACCAGCCCTTCTTCCGCTTCGCGCGCATGAACTGAGACCGCCAGCCGCGGGTCCGGCCTTTTGCCGGGCCCGCGCAGCCTCAAGCCCAAGGATTCCCGCCCGAGTGTTCGCCTTCATCATCAGCCGGCTGCTGCAGGCGCTGCCCGTCATGTTGACGGTCGCCCTGCTGTCCTTCGCCATGTTCGCCTATGTCGGCGATCCGGTCGCCATCATGCTCGGGCAGGACTATACCATCGCCCAACGCGACCAGCTGGTCGCCGATCTGGGGCTGGACCAGCCCTTCTTCGTGCAATTCGCGAAATTCGTCTTCAATGCCGCGCAGGGCGAATTCGGCCTGTCCTACCGCCTGTCGCGCCCGGTGGCGCAGCTGATCGCGGAACGCGCGCCGGCGACGCTGGAACTGGCGCTGTGCGCCGCCTTCCTGGCGCTGGCGATCGGCGTGCCGATGGGGGTCTATACCGGGCTCTATCGCAATTCCTGGCTCAGCCGCTTCTTCCTGACCTTCAGCCTGATCGGCGTGTCCCTGCCCACCTTCCTGATCGGCATCCTGCTGATCCTCACCTTCTCCGTCTGGCTCGGCTGGCTGCCCAGCTTCGGGCGTGGCGACACGGTGAATATCGGCGGCTGGAGCACGGGGCTGCTGACGCTTTCAGGCTGGAAGGCGCTGATCCTGCCTTCCATCACGCTGGGCCTGTTCCAGCTGACGCTGATCATGCGCCTGGTGCGGGCGGAGATGATGGAGGTGCTGCGCACCGACTACATCAAGTTCGCCCGCGCCCGTGGCCTGACCAACCGGGCGGTGCATTTCGGCCATGCGCTGAAGAACACGCTGGTGCCGGTCATCACCATCACCGGCCTGCAGCTGGGCGCCATCATCGCCTTCGCCATCGTGACGGAGACGGTGTTCCAGTGGCCCGGCATGGGGCTGCTCTTCATCCAGAGCGTCGGCGCGGCCGATATCCCCGTGATGTCCGCCTATCTGCTGCTGATCGCGCTGATGTTCGTCACCATCAACCTGATCGTAGACCTGCTGTACTACGCGGTGGATCCCAGGCTTCGCATCGGCCGCGGCAAGGGGGCGCACTGACCATGTCCGCCACCGCCCCCGCCCGCCCCAATGCCATCCGTCGCGCGCTGGACAGCGACCTCTGGTATTCCTTCACCCGGTCCCCGGTCACGGTGGCCTCGGCCATCGTCGCGCTGATCTGCGTCGGCGGCGCGGTGCTGGCGCCCTGGATCGCGCCGCACAACCCCTTCGACCTCGCCTCCCTGCAGCTGATGGACGCCTTCAAGCCGCCGGCCTGGGAGGCGGAGGGCGACCCGACCTACCTGCTGGGCACGGACGACCAGGGGCGCGACGTGCTCTCGGCCATCATGTATGGCGCGCGGGTCTCGCTGCTGGTGGGCTTCTGCGCCGTGCTTCTGTCCGTCTCCATCGGCATTACTGCCGGGCTGGCGGCGGGCTATATCGGCGGCACGGTGGATGCGGTGCTGATGCGCATCGCCGATATCAAGCTGACCTTCCCCACCATCCTGATCGCGCTGCTGATCGATGGCGTGGTGCGGGCCGCGCTGCCGAGGGAGGTGCATGACCAGATCGCGCTGTACGTCGTAATCTTCGCCATCGGCATCTCCAACTGGCCCTCCTTCGCCCGCACCGTGCGCGGCTCCGCCATGGTGGAGCGCAACAAGGAATATGTGCAGGCGGCGCGCGTCATCGGCCTGTCCCGGGCGCGCATCATGGTGACGCATGTGCTGCCCAACGTGCTGGGGCCGGTGCTGGTGATTGCCACGCTGAACCTCGGCTTCGCCGTGCTGGCGGAGGCGACGCTCTCCTTCCTCGGCGTCGGCGTGCCGCCGACCCAGCCCTCGCTGGGCACACTGATTCGTATCGGCAATGACTTCCTGTTCTCGGGCGAGTGGTGGATCACCATCTTCCCCGGCATTGCCCTCATTCTACTGGTGCTGTCCGTGAACCTGCTGGGCGACTGGCTGCGCGACGCCCTGAACCCGAAGCTCCGATAATGACCGCACCCCTGCTTGAAGTCCGCAATCTGCGCGTCGAGTTCCCGACGCGCCGCGGCACCCTGGTCGCCCTCGACGACGTCTCCTTCTCCATCGCGCATGGCGAGGTGCTGGGCGTGGTCGGCGAATCCGGCGCCGGCAAGTCCATGACCGGCGCCGCCATCATCGGGCTGCTGGAGCCCCCCGGCCGCATCGCCGGCGGCCAGATCCTGCTCAACGGCCGCCGCATCGACAACCTGCCCTATGCCGAGTTGCGCAAGCTGCGGGGGCGGGAGATCGGCGCGATCTTCCAGGATCCGCTGACCACGCTGAACCCGCTCTACACCGTGGGCCAGCAGCTGGTGGAGACGATGGTCACGCACCTGCCGCTGAACCCGGCACAGGCACGAGCCAAGGCGATCGAGTGGCTGGAACTCGTCGGCATCCCCGCCGCCAGCCAGCGCATCGACAGCTACCCGCATGAGTTCTCCGGCGGCATGCGCCAGCGCGTGGTGATCGCACTCGCGCTCTGCGCGGAGCCGAAGCTGATCGTGGCGGATGAGCCGACCACGGCGCTGGATGTCTCGATCCAGGCGCAGGTGATCACGCTGCTGAAGTCGCTCGCCCGCGACAAGGGCACCAGCATGATGCTGGTCACCCACGACATGGGCGTGATCGCGGAGACGGCAGACCGCGTGGCCGTGATGTATGCCGGCCGCATCGTCGAGATCGGTGCGGTGCGCAACGTCGTGCTGAACGCCAGCCACCCCTATTCCGCGGGCCTCATGGGCTCCATCCCGCCCGTCGGGCGGCGGCTGGAGCGGCTGCAGCAGATCGACGGCTCCATGCCGCGGCTTTCCGCCATCCCGCGCGGCTGCCCCTACAATCCGCGCTGCCCGCAGGTCTTCGACCGCTGCCGCATGGAGCGGCCGGAGCTGATGCCGGCGCGGGAGAATCTCGCCGCCTGCTGGCTCTACGCCGAGCAGGGAGTGCCGCGCCATGCGTAACGCCGATGGCACCCCGATGCTCGAGACCATCGACGTGGCGCGCCACTTCGACGTCTCCCGCCCCCTGGTGCAGCGCCTGCTGGCGCGCGAGGGCAAGCGCACGCTGCGCGCGGTCGATGGCGTTTCCTTCGCCATCCAGAAGGGCACCACGCTCTCGCTGGTCGGCGAAAGCGGTTGCGGCAAGTCCACCGTGGCGCGGCTGGTCGTCGGCCTCTATGGCCCGACGCGCGGCAGCGTGATCTTCGATGGCAAGGACCTGTCGGAGGCGCGCGCGGACAGCACCCAGCGCCGCCGCATGCAGATGATCTTCCAGGACCCCTATGCCAGCCTGAATCCGCGCTGGCGCGTGCGGGACATCATCGCCGAGCCGATCCGCGCCTTCGGCCTGCTGAAGTCCGAGGACGAGATCACGGCGCGGGTGGCGGAACTGCTGACGCAGGTCGGCCTTTCCCCGCTCGACGGCCAGAAATTCCCGCATGAATTCTCGGGCGGGCAGCGGCAGCGCATTTCCATCGCGCGGGCGCTCTCCTCGAACCCGGAATTCCTGGTGTGTGACGAGCCGACTTCGGCGCTCGACGTCTCGGTGCAGGCGCAGATCCTGAACCTGATGAAGGATCTGCAGCAGCGGTTGGGGCTGACCTACCTGTTCATCAGCCACAACCTGGCGGTCGTGCGGCAGATCAGCGACCGGGTGGGGGTGATGTATCTCGGCCGGCTGGTGGAGCTGGCGCCGGCGGAGACGCTCTTCACCACCCCGCGCCACCCCTATACGCGGGCGCTGATGGAGGCGATTCCGGATCTGGAGATGACCGGCCGGCAGCGCATCCCGGTGGGCGGCGAGGTGCCGAGCCCGATCAGCCCGCCGACCGGCTGCCCCTTCCACCCGCGCTGCCCGCTGGCCAATGACCGCTGCAAGGTGGAGCGGCCGGAGATGATCCCCGCGCGGGGGACGCCGGAGACGCTGGCGGCGTGCCATGCGGTGGAGGAAGGGCGCGACAGGGTCGGGGAGCCGCTGGTCGCGGCGTGATCCAGAAGCCCTCTCCCCCGAAGGGGGGGGGAGGGTTGGGTGGGGGGGCTGCCGGGTCGCGCCCAAGCCAATCAATGGGGCGCTCTCGCGCAACCCCCACCCAACCAGCCTTTGGCGTCGCGGCAGTGCCGCGACCCCCCGCAAGCGCGGGGGAGGGCTTAAGTCACCGCCGTTGCGCCGCGAAGCGCACGGCTTCCTCGGCGGCGCGGAACAGGGCGCGCGCCTTCTGGTGGGTCTCCTGGTACTCGGCCTCCGGGTCGCTATCCGCCACCACCCCGGCGCCGGCCTGCACATGCATCAGCCCGTCCTTCACCAGGGCGGTGCGCAGCGCGATGCAGATGTCCATGTCGCCATCGGCGCCGAAATACCCCACGCCGCCGGCATAGGCGCCGCGGCGGGACGGCTCCAGCTCCTCGATGATCTGCATTGCCCGCACCTTGGGTGCACCGGACAGCGTGCCGGCCGGGAAGCCGGCGGCCAGCGCATCCAGCGCATCCAGCCCCGGGCGCAGCCTACCCACCACCTCGGACATGATGTGCATGACCTGGGAGTAGCGCTCGACCTGGAATTTCTGGGTCACGCGCACGGAGCCGATCTCCGCCACACGCCCCACATCGTTGCGGCCGAGGTCGATCAGCATCAGGTGCTCGGCCAGCTCCTTCGGATCGGCCAGCAATTCGCGTTCGAGCCGCGCATCCTCCTCCGGCGTCGCGCCGCGGGGGCGCGTGCCGGCCAAGGGGCGCAGCTTCACCTCGCCATGCTTCACGCTGACCAGGATCTCGGGCGAGGCGCCGACCAGCGACAACCCGTTCAGGTCCAGGAAGAACAGGTAGGGCGCCGGGTTCAGCCGTCGCAGCGCGCGGTACAGCGAAAACGGCGGCAGGCCGAAGGGCGCGGTGAAGCGCTGTGCGGGCACCACCTGAAACACGTCCCCGGCGGCGATGTATTCCTTCGCCTTCAGGACTGCCGCCTTGTAGCCCGCTGGAGAAAAATTGGAGGTGGGCGCCGGCGGTACCGGTAGGCTGGCGGGCGGCGCCGGGCGGGGCAGGGGGCGGTCGAGCGCCGCCTCGGCCTCGTCCAGCCGGGCCTGCGCCAGGTCCCAGGCAGCCTTCGGATCCGGCGCCGCCTCCGGCCAGACCGGCGTCACCAGGGTCAGCGTATCCCGCACATGGTCGAAGACCGCGACCAGCGTCGGGCGGATCATCACCGCCTCGGGGATGCCGAGCACATCGGGGTTGGTCGCCGGCAGCCGCTCCATATGCCGGACCATGTCGTAGCCGAGATAGCCGAACAGCCCGGCGGCGATGGAGGGCAGGCCCGCCGGCATCGGCATCCGCGTCGCCTGTACCAGCGTCCGCAGGCTATCCAGCGGCGGGCTGGGGTCCGCCTCGAAGGCATGCGGGGCGGAGAGGGCGTGGCGATTGATCTCCGCCTTCCCGTCCCGGCAGCGCCAGACCAGGTCCGGCTCCATGCCCAGCGCGGAGAAGCGCCCGCGCGCCGCGCCGCCCTCCACCGATTCCAGCAGGAAGGCATTCTGGCGCCCCTGCACCAGGCGCAGATAGGCGCCGACCGGCGTATCGAGGTCCGCCACGCGCTCGCGGAACACCACCTGGCCGCGCCCGGCGGCCAGGCCCGCGGCGAAGGCGGCGAAGCTGGACAGCTCCGTCATGGCACCACCTGCTGCAACAAGGTCGGGCTGATCCGCGGCTCGGCGCGGGCGCGCAGCGCGGCGACATAGGCGGCGTTCAGGTCATCCGCCATCTGCTGCTGCGCGCTGCGCTTGGCATTCTCCAGCGCCGTGGGGTCCGCGGCGGGGTCGGCCGAGACCACCTCCAGCAGCTGCGCCACGGCGAAGCCGGCGGCGGTCGGCACCATGGTGGGCTCGTTGACCCGGATGTTGAACAGCACCGGCAGCAATTCCCGCGGCACGGTCAGCCCCGGCGCGCCGGCTTCCGGCTGGCGGCCGAAGGGCCCCATGCGGGCGCTGGTCAGGCCGGCGGCGGCGGCGGCGGCTTCCAGCGTCTGGCCGCCGCGCACGGCGGCGAGCAGGGCGGCCGCCTTCTCCTCCTGCGCCCGGCGCTTCTGGTCGTTGATCCAGGCCAGGCGCACATCGGCCTCCACCTCGGCCAGTGGCCGCAGCGCCGGCGGGCGAACCGCATGCAGCTCGATGCCCATGAAGCCTTCGGCCTCGCGCAGCTCCTGCAGCCGTGGCGCGCGGCCCTGTTCGGCGGCGAAGATGGCGCGGATCGCCTCGGCACGGGCGGCGACCGGCACCGGCAGCACGACGGGCAGGCCCTCCGCGTCGCGGCCCTCCGCGTCCAGCGTCACGCGGGTGACGGTCAGCCCGTATTCCCGCGCCGCCGCTTCCAGCGTGGCGCCGCCGGCCAGCGCATCCTCCAGCCGGTTGGCGCGCTCGAAGGCCAGGTCACCGGCGCGTTCCAGCGCCAGGTCCTGGCGCAGCCGGTCGCTGACCTCGGCGAGGGTCGAGGTCGTGGCGGGGGTGATGCCGGCCACGCGCATCACGTGCCAGCCGAAGGGGGACTGCACCGGATCGGTCACGCCGCCCTCCGGCGCCGCGAAGGCGGCCTGCGCCAGGGCCTCGATCGGCAGGTCGGCGCGCGGCACGTTGCCGAGTGCCAGCGCGGCGCCACCGGCGGCCTCCACCTGCTGCTGGATGGCGGCGAAATCGGGATTGGCGCGCCAGGCCTCGGCGATCTGCCGGGCGGCCGCTTCCGTCTGCAGCAGGGCCTGCTGCAGGTCGCGGCGCTCCGGGGTCTCGAACTGGCTGCGGCGCGCCTCATAGGCGGCGGCGATATCGGCCTCCGAGACCTCGATCTGGTCGGCCAGTGTCTCCGCCGTCAGCACGGCCACCGTCGCCTCCCGCAGCGCGGGGGTGGAGAAGCGCTCCGGGTTGTTCTCGTGGTAGCGGGCCAGCTGCGCCTCGGTCGGCGGCTCCGGCTCCGGCGCATCCAGCAGGGGCAGTTCCACCACCTGCGCCACGCGGCGCTCCTGCTCGTAGCGCACCAAGGCGCGGGCCAGCAGGTCCGGGGCGGGGGCGCCGGCGCGCACCGCGCCGGAGAGCTGGATGCGCTGCAGGTCGTCGCGCACCAGGCGCAGGAACTGCGCCTCCGTCATGTCGTTCTGCCGCAGCCACTGGTCCAGGATCAGCCGGTCGAACTGGCCCGCCGTCTGGAAATTGGGGATGGAGAAGACATAGGCCTGCACCGCCTCATCCGGCGTGGCGAGGTTCAGCCGGGCGGCTTCCGCGCGCTGGGCCCGTTCCGCGATCAGCTGTTCCACCGCCTGCATGGCGATGGCGCGACGCAGCGGCTCCTCCGCCTCGAAGCCGGTGCCGAGCTGGGACTGGATGCGCTGCAATTCGCGCCGCGCCGCCATCTGGGCCTCCGGCACCTCGATATCGCCGCCTTCCATGCTGACCACGGCGGTTTCCCGGCCGAAGTTGCGGACCGTGTCCTCGATGCCCCAGATGGCAAAGGACGCGACCAGCAGCAGGAAGAGGATCTTGGCGAACCAAGTCTGGGTGAGGGCGCGGAACCAGGTGATCATACGGCCCCGGTAGCCGGAAACGGGCGCGGTTGCCAGCCCGACGCGGCATTGCTACCCGCAGGCCGACCGAGAAGGAGACGCACGTGACCCCAGGCATCCGCCCCCTGATCGCCGGCAACTGGAAAATGCATGGCACGCTGCGGGAGGCCGCGTCCCTGGCCGAGGCGGTGCGGGCCGGGGCGGCCGGCCTGTCCGTCGACCTGCTGGTCTGTCCGCCCTTTCCTTATATCCATCTCGTGGCGGCGGCGATGCTGGGCCAGCCGATGGCGGTGGGGGCGCAGGACTGCCACGCCGCCGCCAAGGGCGCCCATACCGGCGACATCTCCGCCCCCATGCTGCGGGACGTCGGCGCCACCCATGTGATCCTGGGCCATTCGGAGCGCCGCGCCGACCATGGCGAGACCGACGCCGCGGTGCGCGCCAAGGCGGAGGCCGCGCTGGCCGTCGGCCTGGTCCCGGTGGTCTGCGTGGGCGAGACGGAGGCGCAGCGCCTGGCAGGGGAGGCGGAGGCGGTGGTGCGCCGCCAGCTGGCCGAATCGCTGCCGGACAGCTTTGCCGGGATCATCGCCTACGAGCCGGTCTGGGCCATCGGCACCGGCCGCACGCCCACCGAGGCGGATATCGCCGCCATCCATGCGACCATCCGGGAGGCCCTGGTGGCGCGCTTCGGCGCGTCGGGGCAGGCGACCCGCATCCTCTATGGCGGCTCCATGAAGCCCGGCAATGCGAAGGCGATCCTGGCCCTGCCGCATGTGGATGGCGGGCTGGTGGGCGGCGCCAGCCTGGTGGCGGCGGATTTCCTGGCGATCGCGCAGGCCGCGGGCTAGTCCTCTCGCCTTCCGGCCGCAGACCCGCTAGAAGGCGCCCGTCATGACCACCATCCTCCTCGTCATCTTCCTTCTCGTCACCCTGGCGCTGATCGGGGTCATCCTCGTGCAGCGCAGCGAGGGTGGCGGCCTGGGCATCGGCACTTCCCAGGGGATGGGCGGCTTCATGACCGGCCGCGGCACGGCCAATCTGCTGACCCGCACCACCGCCGTGCTGGGCACCGCCTTCATGGCGCTGGCCCTGGTGCTGGCCATGCTGGGCCGGGGCCAGGCGCCGCGCGGCTCCATCCTGGATGCGCCGGCCGGCGGCGTGCCGGCGGCCACCGCGCCGGCCGTGCCGGTGGCGCCCGCAGCGCCGACCGTCCCGAACAACTGAGTTTCGCCCGGGCGCGCCTTGCGCCTGGGTCATGCCTGCCAAAACCGGATCCACATGCCGGACGGGTTCCCACACCCGTCCGGCTTCGCTATGAGGGGCGTCCATGACGCGGTTCGTATTCGTCACCGGCGGCGTGGTCTCCTCCCTCGGCAAGGGCATCGCAGCGGCATCGCTGGGCGCCCTGCTGCAGGCGCGCGGCTACAAGGTGCGCCTCAGGAAGCTCGACCCCTATCTCAATGTCGATCCGGGGACGATGTCCCCGTATCAGCATGGCGAGGTCTTCGTGACCGATGACGGGGCGGAAACCGACCTCGACCTCGGCCATTACGAGCGCTTCACGGGGGTGCATGCCTCCAAGCTCGACAACTGGACCACGGGCCGGATCTATTCCGACGTGATCGCGGCGGAGCGGCGCGGCGACTATCTGGGCGGCACGGTCCAGGTGATTCCGCACATCACCGACAAGATCAAGGATGTGGTCCAGGCCGAGACCGATGGCTACGACTTCGTCCTGGTCGAAATCGGCGGCACCGTCGGCGATATCGAGTCGCTGCCCTTCCTGGAGGCGATCCGCCAGCTGGCGAACGAGCTGGGCCCGACCCGCAGCCTGTTCATCCACCTGACGCTGGTGCCCTATATCCCCTCGGCCGGGGAGTTGAAGACCAAGCCGACGCAGCACAGCGTCAAGGAACTGCTCGGCCTCGGCATCCAGCCGCAAATCCTGCTCTGCCGCTGCGACCGGCCGATCCCGGAGAATGAGCGCCGCAAGATCGCGCTGTTCTGCAATGTCCGCCCCGAATCCGTGATCCCGGCCTATGACGCGGACAGCATCTATTCCGTGCCGATCAGCTACCACGCCGAGGGTCTGGACCGCGAAGTGCTGCGGCACTTCAACCTGTCCTTCTACGGCGAGCCGGACATGCGGCGCTGGGAGAAGATCGTCCAGTCGATCCGCGCCCCCGAGGGCGAGGTCTCCATCGCCGTCGTCGGCAAGTACACGAACCTGCTGGACAGCTACAAATCGCTGGCCGAGGCGCTGACTCATGGCGGCATCGCCAACAACGTGAAGGTCAAGCTGAGCTGGGTCGACAGTCAGGTCTTCGAGGCCGGCGACGAGGAAGCGGTGAAGCGCCTGGAAGGCGTGCACGGCATCCTGGTGCCGGGCGGTTTCGGCGAGCGCGGCTCCTCCGGCAAGATCGAGGCCGTGCGCTTCGCGCGTGAGCGGAAAATCCCCTTCTTCGGCATCTGCTTCGGCATGCAGATGGCGGTGATCGAGGCGGCGCGGAACCTGGTCGGACTGAAGGGCGCCTCCTCCACCGAATTCGGCCCCTGCGCGGAGCCGGTGGTGGGCCTGCTGACCGAATGGACCCGCGGCAACCAGGTGGAGACGCGGGTGGCCGGTGGCGACCTGGGCGGCACCATGCGGCTCGGCTCCTATGTCGCCAAGCTTTCCGAGGGCTCCCTGGTGCGGGAGGTCTATGAGGGTGCGGCCGAGATCACCGAGCGGCACCGCCACCGTTTCGAGGTGAATGTCGGCTACCGCGAGCGGCTGGAGGCGGTGGGCCTGCGCTTCGCCGGCATGTCGCCCGATGGCAGCCTGCCCGAGATCGTGGAAGTGCCGGACCATCCCTGGTTCATCGGCGTGCAGTTCCACCCGGAGCTGAAGTCCAAGCCCTTCGAGCCGCATCCCCTGTTCAAGGGTTTCATCAGTGCCGCGGTGCGGCAGGCGCGGCTGGTCTAGCCATGGACGAGAAGGCCCGCCTGAAGCGCTTTGGCATCGGCATGGCCGTCACCCTTGTGGTGACGGTGGTGGTGGGCGCGGTTTTCGGCTCGCTCGCCGTGCCGCTCTCGCTGGCCATCGGGCTGGGGGCCACGCTGCTGCTGGGCGGCGGGCGCACCAAGGGCTGAGCCGGGCCGCGTCTCAACCTTTCGCTCAGCAAATTCTGCTGCACTGCGCGCCATGCGCACCCTGACAGGCAATGGCGGCATCGAGACCTACCTCTTCGAGCCCGGCGACCTCGTGCGCCTGACGCGGAGCGAGGGCGGCGCGCTGAACACTGCCCAGGCTGGCGACTGGGGGCTGGTGCTGAAGGTGCATCCTTGCGGCGCGGTGGACCTGAAGCTTGCCGGCTACAGCCGCGCCAAGGACGCCGTGCTGACCCGCGCCGTCGCCGTACCCTGCGGCAGGGTGGAGCCCTGCGACCGGCAGGGCCTGCCACTCAAGCGCGGCTTCTCCGCCGTCTGGGATACGCGCCCGCCGCGGTAGGGAGGATTGGGCTTGCTCGTCGCGTGTGATTTGCAAGGGGGCTTTGCCCCCCTGCACCCCCCACCAGAAGGCAGTGGCCTCCTGGACCACGGGACCTTGTGCAGGAAGGGAGAGGGGCTCGCGGTGCCGCCGAACATGCGGTCGCTCCGGCCCCTCTCCCTTCCTGCACATGATTCGAAGGGTTCCAAGGGGCCGCCCCTTGGCGGGGTCGCGGCACTGCCGCGACGTGCGGGGAGGGCGGAGCCCTCTCTGCGAACCACCCGCGACCCGCCCCCAAGCCTCCCTGCGTGGTGTGGCGGCTTGCCGAGCCGCCGATGGACCTTTAAGCGCGACCGGAATTCCCACACGCCCGGAGCCCGCCCCATGGCCGCTATCGCCGACATCATCGCCCGCGAGGTCCTCGACAGCCGCGGCAATCCGACGGTGGAGGCGGAGGTGGTGCTGGATTCCGGCGCCATCGGCCGCGCCATCGTCCCCTCCGGCGCCTCCACCGGCGCGCATGAGGCGGTGGAGCTGCGCGACGGCGACAAGGCCCGCTTCGGCGGCAAGGGCGTGCGCCAGGCCTGTGCCCATGTGGAAGGCGAGATCTTCGACGCCATCGGCGGCATGGACGCGGCCGACCAGGTGAAGATCGACGAGACGATGATCGAGTTGGACGGCACGCCGAACAAGTCGCGCCTGGGCGCGAATGCCATCCTGGCCGTCAGCCTGGCGACCGCAAAGGCCGCAGCGGTGGATCTCGACATGCCGCTGTACCGCTATGTCGGCGGCGTCTTCGCCCGCACCCTGCCGGTGCCGATGATGAACATCATCAATGGCGGCCAGCACGCGGACAATCCGATCGACATCCAGGAATTCATGATCATGCCGGTGGCCGCCGGCACGGTGGCGGATGCGGTGCGGATCGGCTCCGAGGTCTTCGCCCAGCTGAAGAAGGCGCTGCACGACGCCGGCCACAACACCAATGTGGGCGATGAGGGCGGCTTCGCGCCGAATATCGGCAGCGCCGAGGAAGCGCTCGGCTTCATCAGCAAGGCCTGCGAGAAGGCCGGCCACCGGGTGGGGGAGGACATCCTCTTCGCCCTCGATGCGGCCTCGACCGAATTCTACAAGGATGGCCGCTACGTGATGGAAGGCGAGGGCAAGACCTTCGATTCCGCCGGCATGGTCGATTACCTGGACGCCCTGGTGAAGAAGTTCCCCATCGTCTCCATCGAGGACGGCATGTCCGAGGATGACTGGGAGGGTTGGAAGCTGCTGACCGAACGTCTCGGCGGCCGCGTGAACCTGGTGGGCGACGATCTTTTCGTGACCAATACCGAGCGCCTGCGGCGGGGGATCGAGACCAGCACCGGCAATGCGATCCTGGTGAAGGTCAACCAGATCGGCACGCTGACGGAGACGCTGGAGGCGGTGGAGATGGCGCATCGCGCCGGCTTCAAGGCGGTGATGAGCCACCGCTCCGGCGAGACCGAGGACGCGACCATCGCCGACCTCGCCGTCGCGACCAATTGCGGGCAGATCAAGACCGGGTCCCTGTCCCGCTCCGACCGCACGGCCAAGTACAACCAGCTGATCCGCATCGAGCAGGAGCTGGGCTCCGCCGCGCGCTACGCCGGGCGCAGCATCCTCCGCCGCTGAACCGGGCCGCCGTAGCGTGGCATGAAACGCACGGTACACTGGTTAAAGCATTGAGAGGGCGTGATTCCGCTGGACAGGCGGGGTCACGCCCTTCTTCATGCGGCCATCAGCGGGGGGGCTCGCGCGCGTGTCTGACATCTATTTGCCGCCACAGCGTCGGGGCGGCTTCGGGGCGTGGCTGTCGCGGCGGCTGCGTGCCGCGGTGCTGCCGGTGTTGTTCCTGGGGACCAGTGGCTATTTCGTCTGGCATGCGGTGCATGGGGAGCGCGGGCTGATCGCCCGCGACCAACGGCAGGAAAGGCTGCAGGAGGCGCGGGGCGAACTCGCCCGGGTGCGCACCGAGCTGGAGACGATGGAACGGCGCGTCGCCGGGCTGCGCGGCGACCGTCTGGACCGCGACCAGCTGGATGAGCGGGCGCGGCAGCTGCTGAACCTGGTCGACAAGAACGAGATCGTGGTGCCCTACGAGGCCGACCGCCGCCTGTTCTGAGGCGGGCCGAAAAGCCCTCTCCCCCCGCTTGAGAGGGGGGATTGGGTTGGGTGAGGCAGGCGCGACGCCCGTCTCACGCCACCGCCTCCGGCAGCTCCCGCAGCGGCGCCAGCTGGCTGGTCGCGACCGCCAGCAGGGAGAGGCCAAAACCCAGCGCGGCCAGCCACACGGCGGCCGGCGCACCCAGCCAGGCGGCCACCGCGCCGCCCGCCAGCGCGCCCAGCGGCCGCACGCCGAAGACCGCCACCTGCATGACCGCGCCAACCCGGCCGAGCAGACCGGGCGGGGTGACCGCCTGGCGCAGGCTGGTCTGCGCCACCTGCCACAGCATCGGCCCGAAGCCGAGCAGCGCCATGCAGGCGGCCAGCGTCACGGCACCCGGCGCCAGCACCAGCGCCGCCACCCCCAGCACCGAAAGCCCCGGCCCGCTGAGCAGCACCTGGCCCAGCGGCAGGGCGCGCGCCGCGGCCGGCGCCAGCAGCGCGCCGGCGACCAGCCCGGCGCCATAGCAGCCCAGCGCCAGGCCGGTGGTGCCGGCCTCCAGCCCCAGCGGCCCCAGCGCCAGCGGCACGGCCACCGCCATCAGTGCGAAGAAGCCGGCATTCCAGGCGATGGCGGCCAGGGCGATGGCGCGCAGCAGTGGCTGCCGGCGGACGAAGCGCGCGCCTTCCGCCACCGCGGCGGCCAGGCCGGGCTGCTCGGCAAGCTGCCGGGCGGGCAGCGGCGGCAGAAGCCAGGCCAGCCCAGCCGCCAGCATCGCCGCCATCGCAGCCAGGCCCAGCCCCGCCTGCGGCAGCCCCCATGCCGCGAGAAGCCCTGCCGCCGGCGCCGCCGCCAGCGTGGCCAGTGCCCGGCCCAGCTCCAGCCGCGCATTGGCGGCCGGCAGCGCCGGGCGTGGCACCAGGGCCGGCAGCAGCGCGCACGCGGCGAGCGCCGCCGCCACCACCCCGCCGGCACCCAGGAAGGCCGCGAGGGCCAGCAGCACCGGTTGCCCGGCCGCCAGAAAGGCCAGCGCGAATCCCGTCGCCGCCGCCAGCCCGCCGCCCGCAAGCAGCCGTCGCCGGTCCATCCGGTCCGCCAGCACCCCCGCCGGCAGCGCCACCAGCAGCCAGGCCGCGCCCTGGGCGGCCACCAGCGCGCCGGTCAGCCCCGGCCCGGCGCCGAGATGCAGCGCCGCAATCAGCGGCAGGGCGGCGAGCGCCAGCTGGTCCGCGCCATGCAGGGCGGCGAAGGCGAGGGGGAGGGCGGTGGGGGTCTGGCTGTGCATGGGAAGGGTTCCGGAATCTTGCGGCCGGAGGGGTGCGCTCGGTACGATTCAGGCGCCATCCGGCGGTTGCGCCGCAATGACGAAATACGCTTCCGGGACGACCTGAATCACGGTTAACCGCATTGCAGTTAATCAGCTTATTGCGTTGCACAATAAGAGGAATTTCGAACCACGGCACGCTTGCACCGCGCGGAACCCACGCGTAGATGCGGAGAAAGGGAAGCCCTGAGGAGGATACCGCATGGCCGAAACCGCCGCCCGCGCAGCCCGCGGCAAGGGGGCCTCCAAAGGGGCCAACCAGCCGTCCATCAGCAAGGACCAGCTGACCCGCGCCTACCGGGACATGCTGCTGATCCGCCGCTTCGAGGAAAAGGCCGGCCAGCTTTATGGCATGGGCCTGATCGGCGGCTTCTGCCACCTCTATATCGGCCAGGAGGCCGTGGTGGTCGGCATGCAGCTCTGCCTGAAGCCGGGCGACGAGGTCATCACCTCCTACCGCGACCACGGCCACATGCTGGCCACCGGCATGGAGGCCCGCGGCGTGATGGCGGAGCTGACCGGCCGGATCGGCGGCTATTCCAAGGGCAAGGGCGGGAGCATGCACATGTTCTCCCGCGAGAAGGGCTTCTATGGCGGCCATGGCATCGTCGGCGCCCAGGTGGCGCTCGGCGTCGGCCTCGCCTTCGCCAACTGGTACCGCAATGACGGCGCGGTGGCCTGCGCCTATTTCGGCGAGGGTGCCTCGAACCAAGGCCAGGTTTTCGAGAGCCTGAACCTGGCCGCCCTGTTCAAGCTGCCCTGCGTCTTCATCATCGAGAACAACAAATACGGCATGGGCACCAGCGTGGAACGCGCCAGCGCCTCCCGCGACCTGTCGAAGAACGGCTCCCCCTGGGGCATCCCCGGCGAGCAGGTGAACGGCATGGACGTGGTCGCGGTGAAGGAGGCCGGCGAGCGTGCGGTCGCCCACTGCCGCGCCGGCAACGGCCCCTATCTGCTGGAGATGAAGACCTACCGCTACCGCGGCCACTCCATGTCCGATCCGGCCAAGTACCGGACGCGGGAGGAGGTGCAGAAGATGCGCGAGCAGAACGACTGCATCGAGACCGCGCGCAAGATGCTGCTGGAGGTCTTCGACGCCCGCGAGGCCGACCTCAAGGTGATCGACGACGAGGTGAAGGCCATCGTGCAGGACAGCGCCGAATTCGCGCAGACCTCGCCGGAGCCGGATGAGAGCGAATTGTGGACGGACGTCCTGGTGGAGTCCCGCTGAGATGACGCAGATCCTGATGCCCGCCCTCAGCCCCACCATGACGGAGGGCAAGCTGGCCCGCTGGCTCAAGGCCGAGGGCGATGCCGTGAAGGCCGGCGACGTGATCGCCGAGATCGAGACCGACAAGGCGACCATGGAAGTGGAAGCCGTGGATGAGGGGACGCTGAGCAAGATCCTGGTGCCGGAGGGCACGGATGGCGTGGCGGTGAATACCCCGATCGCGGAGCTGGATGGCGGCGCGGCGGAAGCGCCGAAGCCCGCAGCACCCGAAGCCCCGAAGGCCGAGGCCCCGAAAGCCGAGAAGATGGAGACGGCGAAGCCGGCCGCCACGCCGGTGCCGGCCCAGGCGGCCGCCGCGCCGGAGAAGGATTGGGGCGCCACGAAGCCGATGACGGTGCGCGAGGCGCTGCGCGACGCCATGGCCGCCGAGATGCGCGCCGACAAGGACGTGTTCCTGATCGGCGAGGAAGTCGGCCAGTACCAGGGCGCCTACAAGATCAGCCAGGGCCTGCTGGACGAGTTCGGCCCGAAGCGCGTGATCGACATGCCGATCACCGAGCATGGTTTCACCGGCATGGCGGTCGGCGCGGCGATGACGGGCCTCAAGCCCATCGTCGAGTTCATGACCTTCAACTTCTCGATGCAGGCCATCGACCACATCGTGAATTCGGCCGCGAAGACGCTGTACATGTCGGGCGGCCAGCTCGGCTGCCCCATCGTCTTCCGCGGCCCGAACGGCGCGGCCAGCCGCGTCGCCGCCCAGCACAGCCAGTGCTATGCAAGCTGGTACGCGCATCTGCCGGGCCTGAAGGTTGTGGCGCCGTGGTCGGCCGCCGATGCCAAGGGCCTGCTGCGCGCCGCGATCCGCGATCCGAACCCGATCGTCTTCCTGGAGAACGAGATCCTCTACGGCCAGACCTTCGACGTCCCGACCGATGAGGATTTCATCCTGCCGATCGGCAAGGCGAAGGTGGAGCGCGAGGGCACCGACGTGACCCTGGTGGCCTTCTCCATCATGGTCGGCATGGCGATTCAGGCGGCGGAGGAACTGGCCGCGCAGGGCATCAGCGCGGAGGTCATCAACCTGCGCACGCTGCGGCCGCTCGACATCGAGACGGTGGTGCGTTCGGTGAAGAAGACCAACCGGCTGGTCACGCTCGAGGAAGGCTGGCCCTATGCCGGCATCGGCGCGGAGGTGGCCATGCAGATCCTGGAGAACTGCTTCGACGACCTGGATGCGCCGCCGGTGCGCGTGCATGGGCTGGACATCCCGATGCCCTATGCCGCGAACCTCGAGAAGCTGGCGCTGCCGCGGCTGGAGCAGGTGATCGAGGCCGCCAAGCGCGTGACCTACAAGTAAGGGAGGCAGCTCATGGCCACGAACATCCTGATGCCGGCGCTGTCCCCCACCATGACCGAGGGCACGCTGGCGCGCTGGCTGAAGAACGAGGGCGACACGGTCAAGGCCGGCGACATCATCGCCGAGATCGAGACCGACAAGGCGACCATGGAAGTGGAAGCCGTGGATGAGGGCGTTTTGGGCAAGATCCTGGTGCCCGGCGGAACCGCCGGCGTGAAGGTCAACGACCCGATCGCCGTGCTGGTGGAGGAGGGCGAATCTGCCGATGCGGCGCCGGCGCCGAAGGCGGAGGCGGCCAAGCCTGCGCCGGCACCCGAAACGCCGAAGACGCAGCCGGCCGCGGCCCCCAAGGCGGAAGCGCCGAAGACGGTGGAAGCCGGTGACCGCACGGTGGCCTCGCCGCTCGCGCGTCGCATGGCGGCGCAGGCCGGGCTGGACCTGGCCGGCATCAGCGGCAGCGGGCCGAATGGCCGCATCGTGAAGACCGATGTGGAGGCGGCGCTCGCCAAGCCGCAGGCGGCCAAGTCCGCACCGGCTGCTGCACCTGCTCCGGCCGCGGCCCCCGCCGCCGCCCCGGCGCCGAAGGCCCCGGCGCCCGTCATCACGGCGCCCCATACCGCCGTGCCGAACAGCAGCATCCGCAAGGTGATTGCGCGCCGCCTGTCGGAATCCAAGCAGACGGTGCCGCATTTCTACGTCTCGATGGATATCGAGATCGACGCGCTGCTGAAGCTGCGCGCGCAGTTGAATGCGACCTCGCCCAAGGATGGGCCGGGCGCCTTCAAGCTCTCGGTCAATGATCTGGTGATCAAGGCGGCCGCGGTGACGCTGAGGCGCTTCCCGCAGGTGAATGCGACCTGGACCGAGGAGGCGATCCTCCAGTACCACGACGTCGATATTTCGGTCGCCGTCAGCATCCCGGACGGGCTGATCACGCCGATCATCCGCAAGGCCGATCAGGCTGGCCTGGCCTCCATCAGCAACCAGATGAAGGACCTGGCGGCGCGGGCCAAGTCCGGCAAGCTGAAGCCGGAGGAGTTCCAGGGCGGCGGCTTCTCCATCTCCAACATGGGCATGTATGGCGTGCGCGACTTCGCCGCCATCATCAACCCGCCCCAGGCCGGCATCCTGGCGGTCTCCGCCGGGGAACAGCGGCCGGTTGTGAAGGACGGTGCATTGGCCATCGCCACGGTGATGACCTGCACGCTGAGCGTGGATCACCGCGTGGTGGATGGCGCGCTGGCGGCGGAATGGATCGCGGCCTTCAAGAAGATCGTCGAGGAGCCGCTGAGCCTGATGCTCTGATCCCCATGAAGCCGCTGCGCGTCTTCACGGGGGCCCCGGCTTTGGTGCCCATTCTGAAAGGCTGCATGTGACCAGCGGTTTCACCCTGCGCGACGCGACCGAGGCGGACCTCCCCGAAATCCTCCGCCTGGTCCGCGACCTCGCCGACTACGAGAAACTGCTGCATGAGGCGGTCGGCACCGAGGCCGATTTCCGCGAGGCTCTGTTCGGCCCGACCCCCCGTGTCTTCTGCACCCTGGCGGAGCGCGAGGGCAGGGCGATCGGCCAGGCCATCTGGTTCTACAATTTCTCGACCTTCACCGGCCGCCCCGGCATCTATCTCGAAGACATCTATGTCGAGCCGCAGCACCGGGGCCTTGGCGTCGGAATGGCCTTCTTCCGCCACCTGGCGCAGCGCGCGGTGGCGGAAAACTGCACGCGGATGGAATGGCAGGTGCTGGACTGGAACGCGCCGGCCATCCGCTTCTATGACCGCATCGGCTCGGAAAGCCGCGATGAATGGCGCGTAAGGCGCCTCTCGGGTGACGCTTTGCGTGCCCTGGCAGGAGAATCCTGAAATGGCCGAGACTTTCGATCTCGTCGTCGTCGGCGGCGGCCCCGGTGGCTATGTCGGCGCCATCCGCGCCAGCCAGCTCGGCATGAAGGTCGCGCTGGTGGAGCGCGAGAATCTGGGCGGCATCTGCCTCAACTGGGGCTGCATCCCGACCAAGGCCCTTTTGCGCGCCTCCGAGATCAACCACCTGCTGCACAGCCTGGATGCCTATGGCTTCGCGGCCGACAACATCCGCTTCGATTTCGCCAAGGTCGTGAAGCGCAGCCGGCAGGTCGCGGGCCAGCTCTCGGGTGGCGTGAAGCACCTGATGAAGAAGAACAAGGTCACGGTGTTTGATGGCCACGGCAAGCTGGCCGGCCCGGGCAAGCTCTCCGTCACCAAGGACGGCAAGCCGGTCGCCGATATCGCCGCCAAGCACATCCTGCTGGCGACCGGCGCGCGGGCGCGCGTGCTGCCGGGGATGGAGCCGGACGGCAAGCTGATCTGGTCCTATCGGGAGGCGATGACGCCGGCCGCGCTGCCGAAGAAGCTCATCGTCATGGGCTCCGGCGCCATCGGCTCCGAATTCGCCAGCTTCTACCTGAACATGGGCGCCGAGGTCACTTTGATCGAGGTGATGGACCGCATCCTGCCGGTCGAGGACGAGGAAATCTCCGCCTTCGTCCATAAGGCCTTCACCAAGCAGAAGATGCAGATCATCACCGGCGCCCGTGTGCAGGGCGTGCGCAAGAACGGCGACAGCATCACCGCGATCGTCGAGGCCGGCGGCAAGGTGCAGGAGATCACAGCGGATCGCATGATCTCCGCCGTCGGCATCGTGGGCAATGTGGAAGACCTGGGCCTCGAAGGGACCAAGGTGAAGGTGGAGCGCACCCATGTGCTGACGGATGCCTTCGGCAATACCGGCGAGCCCGGCGTCTACGCCATCGGCGACCTCACCGGCGCCCCCTGGCTGGCGCACAAGGCGAGCCATGAGGCGGTGATCTGCGTCGAGGCGATCGCCGGCAAGCACCCGCATGCCATGGATGTGCTGAACATCCCCGGCTGCACCTATTGCCGCCCGCAGGTCGCCAGCGTCGGCCTAACCGAGAAGAAGGCCAAGGAGCTCGGCCACGAGGTCCGCGTCGGCCGCTTCCCCTTCATCGGCAACGGCAAGGCCA
The DNA here is from genome assembly GCF_019024325.1 of Falsiroseomonas tokyonensis. Classification (GTDB taxonomy): domain Bacteria; phylum Pseudomonadota; class Alphaproteobacteria; order Acetobacterales; family Acetobacteraceae; genus Falsiroseomonas; species Falsiroseomonas tokyonensis. Next base: position 293,497 of record NZ_JAFNJS010000006.1, on the reverse strand, counting down.
TCGCCATGGGTGAGCCCGAGGGCCTGGTGAAGACGGTCTTCGACGCCAAGACCGGCGAATTGCTGGGCGCGCACATGGTCGGCCCCGAGGTGACGGAAATGATCCAGGGCTATGGCATTGCCCGCACCCTGGAATCGACCGAGGCGGAGCTGATGCACACCGTTTTCCCGCACCCCACGGTTTCCGAGACGATGCATGAGTCGGTGCTTGATGCCTATGGCCGGGTGATCCACATCTAGCGCCATGAGCACCCGCCTCGAAATCGATCACAGGGCCACCCGGACGGGTGCCGAAAGGCACCCCGAGAAGGCGAAGCGCCCGGACAACCCCATCCAGCGGAAGCCCGACTGGATCCGGGTGAAGGCGCCCACCAGCCCGGTCTATCGCGAGACCCATGCGCTGATGCGCGCCAATGGCCTGGTTACGGTCTGCGAGGAGGCGGCCTGCCCGAACATCGGGGAATGCTGGTCGCAGCGCCACGCCACCATGATGATCATGGGCGACACCTGCACCCGCGCCTGCTCCTTCTGCAACGTCATCACCGGCATGCCCAAGGCGCTGGATACCGACGAGCCGCGCCGGGTTGCCGATGCGGTGGCCAAGCTCGGCCTGCGCCACGTGGTCATCACCAGCGTGGACCGCGACGACCTGGCCGATGGCGGCGCCCGGCACTTCGCCGAGACCATCGCCGCCATCCGCGCCGCGGCCCCCGAGACCACCATCGAAATCCTGACCCCCGACTTCCTCCGCAAGGACGGGGCGCTGGAGGTGGTGGTGGCAGCGCGGCCGGACGTCTTCAACCACAATCTGGAGACCGTGCCCGCGCTGTATCCGACGATCCGGCCAGGGGCCAAATACTACCATTCGCTGCGGCTGCTCGACCGGGTGAAGCAGCTGGACCCGACCATCTTCACCAAGTCCGGCATCATGGTCGGCCTCGGCGAGAAGCGGATCGAGGTGCTGCAGGTGATGGACGACATGCGCAGCGCCGAGATCGATTTCCTGACCATCGGCCAGTACCTGCAGCCCACGGTGAAGCACGCCGCAGTGGATCGCTTCGTCACGCCGGATGAGTTCTCGGACTATGCCCAGGCGGCGCGCGGCAAGGGCTTTCTCCTGGTTTCCGCCACGCCTTTGACCCGGTCTTCCTACCATGCCGACCGCGACTTCGCGGCGCTGCGGGATGCGCGGATCGCCAAGCTGAAGGCCGCCTGATGCCGACGCATGCCGAGAAGCGGGTGCTTCCCTATACCGATGAGCAGCTGTTCGACATGGTGGCGGATGTGCGCCGCTATCCGGAATTCCTGCCCTGGTGCGTCGGCGCGCGCATCATCTCCCGCACCGATAGCGAGCTGATCGCGGACCTGACCATCGGCTTCAAGATGTTCCGCGAAACCTTCCGCAGCCAGGTGACGCTGGAACGGCCGCACCACGTGCATGTGCGGTATCTCACCGGCCCCTTCCGCTACCTGAACAACCACTGGCGCTTCCGGCCGGTGGCGAATGGAACCGAGGTCGATTTCTTCGTCGATTTCGAATTCAAGTCGCGCCTGCTACAGGCGGTGATCGGCACCGTCTTCAACGAGGCGGTGCGGCTGATGGTGCGGTCCTTCGAACGCCGCGCCGCCGCGCTCTATCGCCGCGCCCCGCCACCGCCCGCCGCGACCCCGGCCCCCTCCGCCTAAGACGGCGGTGCTGATCGCCCAGCTCTCGGACCCGCATCTGCGGCCGGCGGGCGAGCTCTATCGGGGCCTGGTCGATTCCAACGCCATGTTCGCCGCGGCGCTGGACCAGCTCGACCGCCTGGACCCGCAGCCGGACCTGGTGCTGCTGAGTGGCGACCTGGTGGAGGAGGGGACGGAGGCCGAATATGCCCAGGCCGCCAGCCTGCTCGCGCGCCTGCGTGCGCCAATTCTGGCGATCCCGGGCAACCACGATTCGCGGGACGGCTTCCGCCGCTGCTTCGCGCATCATCCGCATCTGCCGGCCTCCGGCCCGCTGCATTTCGCCGCCGATGGCTTCGGACCGCTGCGCGTGCTGGGCCTCGATGTCACCGTGCCCGGCGCGCATCACGGCGAGATGGATGCGGCCGCCTACGCCTGGCTGGAGGCGCGGCTGGCGGAACAGCCGGGCCGGCCGACGCTGATCATGATGCACCAGCCGCCCTTCGCCAGCGGCATCCCCTTCATCGACCCCTATCGCTGCCATCATGGCGAGCGCCTGGCCGCAATCGTCGCGCGCCATCCTTCGGTGGAGCGCATCCTCTGCGGCAATCTCCACCGTTTCATGCAGCTGCGCTTCGCCGGCACCCTGCTGATGACCGCGCCGAGCACCACCACGGCGCTCGCCCTGCGCCTGTCGCCGGATGCGGAGCCGGCCAGCTACGTCGAGCCCCCCGCCATGCTGCTGCACCATTGGCGGAAGGAGACGGGGCTGGTGACGCATCTGATGCCGATCGGAACCTTCCGGGGGCCGCTCCCCTTCTTCTGATCTCCGCCGCGCCGCGAAACGCGGCAGCCTGGGCGCATGACCTATATCCTCTACGGCGATGCCGGCTCCGGCTCCGCCCCTGTCGAGATGGCGCTGGCCGAGGCCGGCGCCGCGGTGGAACTGCGCGAGGTTCCGCTGGAAGGGGACCACCAGCTCCGCGACGACTATCGCGCCATCAACCCCATGGGCCGGCTGCCGACGCTGATCCTGCCGGATGGCACGGTGATGACCGAAAGCCTCGCCATCCTGGTGACGCTGGCCGATATCCATCCGGGCCTGCTGCCGCCGCCGGGCGATTCCGGCCGGGCGCGGGCGCTGCGCTGGATGGCGCTGCTGGCCGGCGAATTCTATCCGCAGATCACCCGATGGGATTATCCGGCCCGCTTCGGCGTCAGCCCGGACCAGCACCAGGCGCTGAAGGATCGGGCGCAGGACATGGCGCGCGATGTGATGCGGGTGATCGAGGCGCATGCGGGCCTCACCGGCGATCCGGCCTCGCCCTATCTGCTCGGCACGCGCTTCAGCGTGGCGGATCTCTACATCGCCGTGCTGTCCCGCTGGGCCGGCGGCCGCGTCTGGACACCGGCCAACCTGCCGCGGATCGAGGCGCTGGCCCAGGCCGTGGCGCGCCGCCCGGCCATCGCGCCGCTCTGGGCGAAGCACCACATGGCCAGCGCGGCTTGACGTAGCCCGGCACCCATAGCGGAGTGCGCCGGTACGAAACGGAGCCTCCGCCGCATGGTCCACGCCCCCGAACGCCCGCCCGCCGGCGCGCCGCCCGTCCGCATCAACCTCTACTCCGACACCCAGACCAAGCCGACTCCGGCGATGCTGGATGCGATGATGCGCGCCGAGGTCGGCGACGAGCAGCATGGCGACGATCCCACCGTGCATGCGCTGTGTGACCGCATGGCGGCGCTGATGGGCAAGGAGGCAGCGGTCTTCATGCCCTCCGGCACCATGTGCAACGTCGCCTCCACCCTGGTGCATTGCCGCCCGGGGGAGGAGATCATCGCCCATGAGACGGCGCATATCCTGACCAGCGAGGGCGGCGCCCATGCCGCGCTCGGCAGCGTGCAGATCCTACCGCTGAAGGGTCCGCGCGGCATGTACACGCCAGACGACCTGCGCGGCGCGCTGCGCGGCAAGTCGCGCCACACGCCGACGCAGCGGCTGGTGGAGGTGGAGCAGACCGCCAATACCGGCGGCGGCGCCGTCTGGCCCAAGGCGACTCTGGATGAGATCGCGGCCATCGCCCATGGCGCGGGCCTCAACACGCATATGGATGGCGCGCGGCTGATGAATGCCTGCGTCGCTGCCGGCGTGGCGCCGGCCGATATGGTGGCGGGCTATGACAGCGTCTGGCTGGACTTCACCAAGGGCCTGGGCGCGCCGCTCGGCGCCGTGCTCTGCGGCTCGCGCGACTTCATCGACGAGGCTTGGCGTTGGAAGCAGCGGCTGGGCGGGGCCATGCGGCAGGCCGGCATCTGCGCGGCGGGCTGCCTGTATTCGCTCGACCACCATGTGGACCGGCTGGCGGAGGACCACGCCAATGCCAAGGCGCTGGCGCGCGGCCTGGCGCAGATGGAGGGTGTCGAGGTGCAGGACCCCGACACCAACCTGGTCTTCTTCACCATCTCCGGCACCGGCCTGGCGGCCGCGGAGCTGGTGAAGCGCCTGCGGATGCAGGGCGTGGCGCTGTCCCTCCTCGGCGGGCGCCTGCGCGCCTGCACGCATCTGGATGTGACGGCGCCAATGATCGACCAGGCGCTGGAGGCGATCAGGGCAGCGCTGGCGAAGGGCTGAGGTCCTCCAGCGCGGCGCGGATCGACCGCGCCACCGGCGACGTGTCGCGGCGCCAGTCCATAGGCCTGGCCGGCAGCAGCGCCGGCTGGGCGACGAAGCGGGGGGCGTGGCCGCGATGCGCTTGCGCCGCATGCACCAGGAAGGGATGGCAGAGCCACACGCTGCCCGCCCTGCCGGTGGCCAGCGCCTCCGCATGCCCCTCCGGCCAGCCACCGGCGTCCAGCTCCCGCAGCGTCAGCCCTTCCTCCCCGGCCGGGGCGAGGCGGCGGGCCATCGCCAGGTGGGAGCCAAGGCGCAGCCGCGTCGGCGCATCCGCCTCCGTCACATCCGAATAGAGGAACAGCATCAGCAACGCGCGGCCACGGCTGGCGAGATTGCTGCGCCAGTTCAGGAAGTCCGGATCCTCCCAGCCGAAGCCGGAATCGATGTGCAAGCCCGTATCGCCCGGATCCTCTGCGGAGGGAAAGCGCACCGGGATGGTGCCGATCGCACCGGGCCGCTGCCATGCGCCGGCGCCCACCAGCTGGTCGAAGGCCGCATGCAGCGCCGGCGTATTGCCGGAGGCAAGGAAGGGCGCGGCGGCCTGCGGGCCGAGGCGGACCACCGGGCGGGTCCAGCCCTCCGGCCGGTCGGGATCGCAGCCGGTCTGCTGCCAGAGTAACGCGCGGCATTCCGCGGCGAGCGCGGCGGGGAAGGCGTTTGCAAGACAGATGGCGCCATCGCGCAGGAAGTCCTGCAGCTGCGCGGCGGAAAGGGAATTGGGCATGCGGGCGCGTCTCATCCATCGGCGCTGGGCGCCGTTCCAGGGCAGGGCGAGTCTGCCGCGCGCAGGGCGCGGCACCAGCTCAGGCTCGGAAACGGATGGCGGCGAACATGGCGCGGATTCTAGCACCGATCGGGCGGCCTAGGACCGGCGCCCTCAGCACAGGATCGCGAGGCGGTCGGTCTCGGCGCGCCGGGCTCAGCCCAGCTTCGCCAGGAGCCGCGCATGGCTGCGGGCGCCCTGGTGGAAGCAGCGCATGTCGAACTTCTCGTTCGGGCTATGCACCTGGTCGTCTTCCAGCCCGAAGCCCATCAGCACGGTGTCCAGCCCCAGCACATCCTTCATGGAGGAGACGATGGGGATGGAGCCGCCGCAGCCGATCATCGCGGCGGGGCGGCCGTATTCATCGGCCAGCGCCGCCTGCGCCGCCTTCACGAATTCGCTGTTCGCCGGCACCTCGATCCCCGGGCTGGCGCCACCGCCCTGGAAGGTGGCGGTGGCATCGGCGGGCAGGCGCGCGTTCACGAACTGCTTGAAGGCGTCGAAGACCTTTTCGTGGTGCTGGCCGGGGACAAGGCGGAACGTGATCTTGGCATGCGCCTCGCTGGGGATGACGGTCTTGCTGCCGGCGCCGGTATAGCCGCCCCAGATGCCGTTGATGTCGGCGGTCGGCCGCGCCCAGAGGCGTTCCAGGGCACCGCGATCCTTCTCGCCGACCGGCACCGAAAGGCCGATGGCCCCCAGAAAGTCGTGCTCGGAGAAGCCCAGCGCCTGCCATTGCGCGCGCAGTTCGGGCGAAAGCTCCGGAACGCCGTCATAGAAGCCCGGCAGTTGCACGCGGCCTTGCGCGTCGTGCAGGTCGCCCAGGATTTTCGTGATCAGATTGTTCGGGTTCAGCGCGCTGCCGCCATACATGCCGGAATGCAGGTCGCGGCTTGCCGCCTTGATGTCGAGCTGCACGAAGCACATGCCGCGCAGGCGCGTGCTCAGCGCCGGCGTGTCGATATCCCACATGCCGGTGTCGCTGATGATGGCGACATCGGCATTCAGCTCCGCCGCATTCGCCGCCATGAAGGGGGCGAGGTTGGGGGAGCCGATTTCCTCCTCGCCCTCGATCACCGCGGTGATGGCGCAGGGCGGGCCGCCGGCCACCGTGTTCCAGGCGCGCAGCGCCTCGATCCACATCAGCACCTGGCCCTTGTCGTCCACCGCGCCGCGCGCGACCACGCGCTGGCCATGCGGGCCCTGCACGATCGCGGGCTCGAAGGGCGGGCTGGTCCAGAGCTCCAGCGGGTCCGGCGGCTGCACGTCGTAGTGCCCATAATACAGAAGGTGGCGCTTGGACCCGCCGGCCGGCCCCGGGTGGTGCGCGACGACCACCGGATGCTTCGGCGTCTGGCGCAGCGACGCCGTGAAGCCGAGTTCCAAGAGCTGGTCGCGCACCCATTCGGCCGCCCGCACGCAATCCGCCGCATGATCCGGCTGCGCGCTGATGGAGGGAATGCGCAGCCAGTCCACCAGCCGCGCCACCGCCGCATCGCGGCCGGCATCCAGGGTGGAGAGAAGCTGTTCGGTCAGGCTCATGCAGTGTGCTCCAGGGCGCGGCGGATCAGGGCGAAGGCGGCGGCGACGGTCGCGGCGCGAATGGCCGTGCGGTCGCCGGGGAAAATGTGGTGCTCGGCCAGCGTCGGCGACCCCCGCAGCGCGCAGGCAAGGTGGACGAGGCCGACCGGCTTGGCCGCGCTGCCGCCGCCCGGCCCGGCGATGCCGGTGCAGGAGACGGCGAGATCGGCGCCCGAATCCCGCGCCGCCCCTTCCGCCATCTGCCGCGCCACCGGCTCGCTCACCGCGCCCATGGCCTCGATCATCGGCGCGGGCACGCCGACCATGCGGGTCTTGGCCTCGTTGGAATAGGTGACATAGCCCGCCAGCACGGTGGCGGAGGAGCCGGGGATGGCGGTCAGTGCCGCGGCGATCAGCCCGCCGGTGCAGGATTCCGCCGTGGCGAGGCTGAGTTTGCGGGCCTGCAATTCCGCCAGCAGCGCCGCGGCGTCCGTCAGTGTGGCTTCGGGCAGCATCATGCAAGCACTCCCGGGACGAGGGCATGAAAGGCCAGCAGGGCGGCGGCGGCCAGGGCGCCTGCCATCACATCATCCAGCATCACGCCGAAGGCGCCGGGCTGGTTGTCGAACCAGGAGATCGGCCAGGGTTTTGCGATGTCCAGCAGCCGGAACAGCGCGAAGGCGGCCAGCGCGCCGGGCAGGGTGGCCGCCGGCAGGGCGGCGAGCGCCAGCAGCATGCCCGCCCCCTCATCCGCCACGAACCAGCCGGGATCCTCGACGCCATCCCGCAGCACTTCGCCCGCCGCCCACCAGCCCGCGACGAGGCACAGCGCGGCGAGGCCGAGGCAGGCGACCGGCCCCAGCCACAGCGCCGGCAGCACGATCGCCGAGCCCCAGGTGCCCGGCCCCGGTCGCAAGCGGCCGACGCCGCCCAGCGTCGCCACCAACTGGGCAGGGGTCATGGAATGCGGTCGAGGAAGGCGTCGAGGCTGGCCACCGCCTCCGGCTCCTCCAGCGTCGGGCAATGGCCGGTGCCGGCCACCTCGACGAAGCGCATGGCGGGCCGCGCCTCGCCCATCCGCAATGCGGTGTCTTCCGACAGAAGCTCGGACAGCGCGCCGCGCACCAGCATCACCGGCACATGCGCCAGCGCCCCGAAGGCGGGCCAGAGGTCCGGCATCTCGCCCGCCGCGCGCATCGCCTGGGCGATCCGGGTATCCCAGCGCGGATGCCAGGCGCCGTCCGGCCCAGCCCGGAAAGTGCGTGCCGCAAAACGCTGCCAGCCGGCCTCGTCCATCACCAGCGGCGGCAGCTTGGCCTTGAGATGCGCCACCGCCGCCTCCAGCCCCGGCAGGGCCGGGTCGTGGCCGACGAAATCCTGCACATGGCCCAGCGCCACCGGCTCCAGCTTCGGCCCGACATCGTTCAGCACAACGCCTGCCAGCGCGGTGGGCCGCAGGATGCCGAGGATCATCGCCAGGATGCCGCCATAGCTGGTGCCGACCACCACCGCGCGATGGCAATGCAGCGCCGCCATGCAGTCCAGCACGTCGCGCAGGCTGTGCTCGATGCCATAGCGGTTCATCTCGACGGCCCGCCCGCTTTCGCCATGCCCCACATGGTCCAGCGCCAGCACCCGTCGTTTGCCCGAGTGACGTGCGGCAAGCCCGTCGAAATCCTCAGCCGCCCGGGTCAGGCCCGGGAGGCACAGGATCGGCGTGCGCCCCTCCGGCCCCGCATGGTCCAGCGCCGCCAGCTTCAGCCCATCCCGGGCCGTGACGAAGACGCGGCTCCCCCCTCTGTAGGTCATCGGCGGCCGGCCATCAGGCTGGCCAGCGGATGCGGCTGGTCCGCGGTGGCCGGGTTGCGGGCGCGATAGACCACCACATTCTCGATCACCCGCTGGACATAGTTGCGGGTCTCGGAAAAGGGGATCTGTTCCATCCAGTCCAGGATATGCGGCCCATCCGCCGCGCGCGGATCGCCATAGGTGCCAAGCCACTGGTCGACCCGCCCCGGCCCGGCATTGTAGCCCGCCGCGGCCAGCGGCATGGCGCCGCCGAAGCGGCCCAGCAGGTCGTTGATGAAGGCGCTCCCGAGGCGGAGGTTATGCGCCGCATCGGTGGTCAGCATGGCGGTGGAATGCGGCACGCCCAGCCGCCGCGCCACGCCGGCGGCGGTGGAGGGCAGCAGTTGCATCGGCCCCCGCGCATTGGCCGAGGAGACAGCCGAGAGGTCGAAATTGCTCTCCTGCCGGGTGATGGCATGCACCAGCGCGGGTTCCGCGCCATCGGCGGGGGCGGGGTAGGGGGTGGGCCAGCCATCCTCCAGCAGGATCACGCCATCGGCCCCGGCGCGGCGGGCGATCCAGACGGCATGGTCCGGCCTTCCGATCGCGACACCGAGGCGCGCCACCAGCCAATGTTCCGAAGGCTCCGGCGAAAGCTCCTCCAGCCGCAGCAGGAAGACCCGCGCGCGGTCGGACTGGCCGAGATCGGCCAGCGCGATCACCGCCCGCACCAGGTCCCGCCCCAGGAAGCGCAGCCCCGCCGCCTGGTCTGGCGCCGGGGAGGGGATGCCGCCGATCCGCGCCGCGAGCTGCGCCGGGCTTTCGCCCAGCGAGACGCTGGCGAGCTGGCCGTAGAAGGCCACCGGCAGGGTTGCCGCCTCCTGCCACCTGGCCTGGGCCTGCGCCGTCTGGCCTTGCGTCGCCAGCGCCACACCTTCCCAATAGGCGCTGCGGGCGCGGGTGATGACGCTGCGGCTGCCCTCGCCGACCCGGGCGAAATGCGCCCGCGCCTGGGCCGGCTGGTTCAGCCGGCGCAGCGCGATAAAGCCGGCGAGGAACTCGCCCTCCTGCCGTGGCTCGCCGGCCTCCGCCTGGCCGTGATTGGCGGCGAGGCGATAGGCCGCGGCGGGGTCGCCGAGCCGCAGCAGCTTGCGCGACAGCACCTGGCGCTCGACCCAGATGGCACGCTGCGCCTCCGGCGAGAGGTCGCGCTGCAGTGGCTCCGCGGCGTTCCAGGCCGCGGCGGCCTCGGCATCCTGGTCGGCGCGGCGCAGCCGGCGAGCCAGGTCATGCGCAACGCCGATATCGTTGGGCGTGCCGCCGAAAGTGCCGGCGCGGGCGGCCAGCCGCGCCTCCAGCACGGCGCGGCGGCGCGCATCCAGCAGCGGCAGCACGCGGGCGGCGCCATCCGCCTGGCTGGCCCAGAACAGCCGGTCGGCGCGGCGCCAATGGTCGTCCGCGGTCAGCACCGCGGCATTGCGGGCGAGGAAATCGCCCTCGGAAAAACTGTCGCCATCGGCCTCGCGCCAGCCGGCGCGCAGCGCGGCCGCGGCCTCCGCCGTGCGGCCGGCGCGGGTCAGGGCATCGGCATACCGCTGGGCGCCGGCCAGGGTCCGGGGCGCGCTGCGGCCGAACTGGCGCAGGGCCAGCGCGTCATCGGCCTCGCCGACCAGCGCCTCCTCCGCCCGCGTCGCGACCGTGATGGGCAGCGGCCAGTCCGGATTGGCGTCCAGCCAGCCGACGATCTCGGCGGCGCTGGCGCCACCCTGGCGGTTCTGCACGCGGCCCCAGACCACCAGCTTGCGCACCACCGGATCGGCGGCGAGCGAGAGGCTGTCGGCCTCCAGGAAGCGGTTCTGGCGCAATGCCTCCAGCGCCTGGCGGCCGGCGACGCGCGCCGAATCGCTGGCCCAGGGCTGTGCCAGGGACGGGGTGGCAAGGGAGAGGAGCAGCAGGAGAAGGGGGATACGGCGCATGCCGGGCATCCTAGCGCAAAACGCCGCAGGTCTCGCGCCCTTGTCGCAGGGCGGGGCGGACACTAGAGTCTCGGCCCTTCATCAGCTTGGCAGGCCAGGAAAAACATGTTCAGGGGATCGCTCGTGGCGTTGATCACGCCGATGCACGCCGATGGGTCCCTGGACGCCAAAGCGTTTTCCGATTTCGTCGCCTGGCAGATTGCCGAGGGCACGCAGGGCCTGATCCCGGTGGGCACCACCGGCGAGAGCCCGACGCTGAGCCATGCCGAGCATCACCAGGTGGTGGACCTCTGCATCGCCGCCGCCGCCGGCCGCGTGCCGGTGATCGCCGGCACCGGGTCCAACAGCACGGCGGAGGCGGTGGACCTGACGCGCCATGCCAAGGCGGCCGGGGCGGACGCCGCGCTGGTGGTGACGCCCTACTACAACAAGCCGACCCAGGAGGGCATGTACCGCCACTTCATGGCCATCGCCGATGCCGTGGACCTGCCGATCATCATCTACAACATCCCGCCGCGCAGCGTCATCGACATGACGGTGGAGACGATGGCGCGGCTGGCGAAGCACCCGAATATCGTCGGCGTGAAGGATGCGACGGCGAACCTGACCCGCCCGCTGCACACCACCGCCGCCATCGGCCCGGACTTTTGCCAGCTTTCGGGCGAGGACCATACGGCGCTCGCCTTCCTGGCCGCTGGCGGCCATGGCTGCATCAGCGTCACGGCGAATATCGCGCCGCGCCTCTGCCGGGAGATGCACGATGCCTGGGCCGAGGGCCGCGTGAAGGACGCCATGGCGATCCAGGCGCGCCTGACGCCGGTGCATGACGCGATGTTCTGCGAGACCTCGCCCGGCCCGGTGAAGGTCGCCGCCAGCCTGCTCGGCCACGGCACCGACCATTGCCGCCTGCCCATGGCCCCCGTGGCGGAGTCGACGCATGCCCGCGTCCGCGCCGCCATGACGGGGGCCGGATTGCTGAACTGATGGCGGAGCCCAAGAAGAAGAAAAGCGCGCTGATCAGCCACGGCATCGCCGCCCAGAACCGCAAGGCGCGCTACGACTACAAGATCGGCGAGGAGATCGAGGCCGGCGTGATGCTGGTGGGGCCGGAGGTGAAGTCCTTGCGCTCCGGCCGCGCCACGCTGACCGAGGCCTGGGCCGGCGAGCGCGACGGTGAGATGTGGCTGTTCAACTGCTATATCCCCGAGTGGCAGGCCGGCAGCCATGTGGCCAGCTTCGAGCCGCGCCGCCCCCGCAAGCTGCTGCTGCATCGCAAGCAGGCGCGGGAGCTTGCCGCCAGCATCGCCCGCGACGGCATCTCCCTCGTCCCGCTCGACATCCACTTCAACGAGCGTGGTGTCGCGAAAATCCTGCTCGGCGTGGGCGAGGGCAAGAAGAAGCACGACAAGCGCGCGGCGATCGCGGAGCGCGACTGGTCGCGCGACAAGGCCCGGCTGATGCGCGACCGCGGCTAGCCTGAAAGCCCTCCGCCCCACTTGGGGGGGGTGGGTGGGGGGCCTCGGCCCGACCACTCGACACGCCTCCGCAAGGACTGCGAAGCTCCCGCGCCCCGCCGGAGCCGCTTATGCGCAAGATGATGTTCCTCCTCGCCCTGCTGGCCTCGGCCTGCGCGGCAGAGGCCCCCGCCGCCGATCCCAGCCTGCTGCGCATCGCCATCCCCGGCACTGGCCAGGAGATTCCGGCCCGACTCTGCCGGCCCGATGTCGGCGGGCCGGTGCCGCTGGCCGTCATCAACCACGGCTCCCCCGCCAATGCCGCCGGCCGCGCGGGCATGGCGCCGCAGCCCTGCTCGGCCGAGGCGGTGCGCTGGTTCCTGGCGCGCGGCTTCGCCGTGCTGCTGCCGCTGCGCCGTGGCTATGGCGCCGAGGGCGGGCTTTGGGCGGAAGGCTATGGCGCCTGCGCCAGCCCGGATTTCGCCGCCGGCGGGCGGCAGACGGCGCAGGATATCGCCGCCGCCGTGGCCGCCGGCCGCGCCCTGCCGGGCATCCGGCCCGAGGGCGTGCTGGTGGTCGGCCAATCCGCCGGCGGCTGGGGCGCGCTGGCGCTCGCCTCTGCCCCGCCGGAAGGCGTGGTCGCGGTGGTGAACATGGCGGGCGGACGGGGCGGCTGGGCCGGGGGGCAGCCGAACAGCGTCTGCGCCGCGGACCGCCTGGTGGCCGCCGCCGGCCGCTTCGGCCAGAAGGCGCGGCTGCCGACGGTCTGGATCTATACGGCCAATGACAGCTTCTTCGGCCCGGACCTGGCCCGTTCGATGCACCAGGCCTTCACCGCCGCCGGCGGCCGCGCCCAGTTCGCGGCCCTGCCGGCCTTCGGCAATGACGGCCACAGCCTGTTCTTCGGCCGCGGCGGCAGCGCCGTCTGGGGCCCGGTGGTGGAGCGCTTCCTCACGGATCAGGGGTTCCGGCCGCGCTGAGCCGTAAGGCTATTGCAGGCTGCCCCAGCGCTCCGTCGCCGGCTCTGCCGCCGCCCATTTCCACTGCGCGCCCTGGCGGCAGGCGGTGGTGAGGAACCACTGGCTTTCGCCCTGCACCGCGAACAGCGCCTCCCGGCACTCGGCCAGCGGATTGTCGATGATCCGAACCAGCCGCACCTCGCCCTGGCGATTGCCGATGGGGATGGTGTGGCGCACGGCCCAGGGGCCGGCCTCGCCCGGGTCCAGCCCGCCGATGGCGGCGGCCAGCGCATCCTGCTCCGCCCGCTGCCGGCCGCGCATCACGGTCTGCATGCCCGCGGTGACGCCGGCGCGCACGCCGATGCCGACGGCATAGCCCACCGCCGGATTGCTGCTGACCAGTGCCGCGCCGCCGCCGGCGACCGCGCCGGTCAGATCCGCCACCTGGCCGCAGCCGGCCAGCAGCGCGGCCAGGCTCAGCAGGGGCAGCGGCTTCACTGCAGACTGCCCCAGCGTTCCGTGGCGGGTTCGGCGGAGGCCCAGCGCCAGGTGGTGCCGTCACGGCAGACGGTGGCCGTATAGAAGCGCCGCGCCGAATCCGCCGCCCCGCGGGAGGGCGGGTCGATCACCGAGAAGACGATCTCCTTGCAATCCAGGTTGCCGGCGCCGATGCGGCGGGTGACGGTGACCTCGCCCTGCTCGTCCGGCTGAAGCGGAATGCCGTGCCGCACCGACCAGGCGGCAACCTCGCCCACCTCCAGCGGCCCGGCGGCGGCGGCCAGGCGCAGCTGCGCCGAACGCTGGGTGCGGCGCTGCGCATATTGGAGCCCGGCCCGCGCCCCCGCCTGCACGCCGATGCCGATGCCGGTGGTGGCCGCCGCGCTGGCGCCCACCGCCTCCGCCAGGCTGGCGCTGCCGATACCCGCCGCGGCGCCGGTGCCCTCGGACAGCAAGGGGCCGCAGCCGGGCAGGGTGGCGAGGAGAAGCAGCAGGACTTGCCTTGTCATCCGTCCCCGATGGCCGAAGCCGCCGGAGGCTGCAACCATGCCTCTAGGGCCGGATCGAGCCCGGGCAGGGATGTTCCGCAGCCGGGCGCGCCAGCCGCCCCTTGCATCCGCCCGCCGCATCGGCACCTATCGCCCCGAGGAGATCGACATGGCCGAGGACGAGGACATCCCGCTGACCGGCAAGCTCCGCGAGAAGCTGGTCGAGACCAAGCAGGGCTGGGCGCGGGACGGCAGGCTGCTGACCGGCACCACCTCCACCCCCGAGGCCGATCGCCTGCCGCCCGGCCAGCGGCTGGTAACGGATTTCCCCGTGCTCGACCTGGGCGTGCAGCCGGATGTGAGCCGGGAGAAGTTTCGCCTCAGGATCGAAGGCCTGGTCGCCGCGCCCGTCCGATTGACGCTGGACGAATTTTTGGCCCTGCCGCAGGCGCGGCGCCGCAACGACATCCACTGCGTGACGCAGTGGTCGCGCTACGAGAATGACTGGGACGGCGTGCCGGTGCCGGAACTTCTGGAATTGGCACGGCCGAAGGCGGAGGCGCGCTTCGTCTCGCTGACCAGCTACGACGGCTACACCACCAATCTCGCCATCGAGGATTTCGCCCGGCCCGAGAACCTGTTCGCCCATAGCTGGCAGGGCGCGCCGCTGGAACGCCAGCATGGCGGGCCGCTGCGGCTGGTGGTGCCGCACCTGTATTTCTGGAAGAGCCCGAAATGGCTGACGCGGGTGGAATTGCTGCGCGAGGACCGGCCCGGCTTCTGGGAAGTGCGCGGCTACCACAATCGCGGCGATCCCTGGATGGAGGAACGCTATGGCTGAGCTTTCGCGCCGCGCCCTGCTGGCCACGCCCCTGGTGATGGCCGCCGCCCCCGCGCAGACCGTCTTCGACTTCCGGCTGGAGGCGCTGGAGGGCGGTCCCCTGGCGCTGGCGGATTTCCGCGGCCAGGCGCTGATGGTGGTGAACACCGCCAGTTTCTGCGGCTACACGCCCCAATATGAGGGCCTGCAGCGGCTGCACGACCGCTTCGCGCCAGCTGGCTTCGCCGTGATCGGCGTGCCGTCGAACGACTTCCGGCAGGAAAGCGCCGACGCGGCGAAGATCCGCGAATTCTGCGAGACGGTCTATGGCATCACCTTCCCCCTGGCGGGGCTGACCCGGGTGCGCGGGCCGCAGGCGCATCCGCTGTTCGCCTGGCTTGCGGCGCGGGCGGGCGGGCCGCCGCGCTGGAATTTCCACAAGTTCCTGGTGGCGCGGGATGGTCTGGCGGCGCGCGGCTTTGCCACGTCGATCGAGCCGGAACATCCAACCCTGCTGCGGGCGGTCGAGGCGGCGCTGCAGGGTCGGCCGATAGGCTGAGCGGGAGTCTGCAACTCCCGCGCTATCGCGTCGTTGTCCCCCTGTTGTGAACCGAGGGACATCCCATGAACAGCATCGTGTACATTGTCGGCGCCGTCGTCATCGTCATCGCCATCCTGAGCTTTCTTGGACTTCGCTGACGCGGGGCGCCTGCGCTGAGGCGGGCAGGGGGCGCGGCAAGCCGCGCCCCCGCCGCTTCCCCTCAGGCCAGCAGGGGCAGGATCTGGCGCACCACCGTCTCGAACATCTCGGTGGTCAGGCGGCCGGTATTCGTATTGTAGCGGCTGACATGGTAGCTGTCGGCCAGCACCAGCCCATCAGGCAGCGCATGCTGCGCGCCATGGGCAAACTTGAAGCGCGCCGCCGGAATGCGGTGGGTCTTCAGCAGCGCATTATGCGCCACCAGCCCCAGAGCCAGCACCACGCGCAGCTGCGGCATGGCTAGGCGCTCCGCCAGCAGGAAGCGGTTGCAGGTGGTAATCTCGGCCGGCGTCGGCAGGTTCTCGGGCGGCACGCAGCGCACGGCATTGATGATGCGCACGCCGCGCAATTCCATCCCGTCCTGCGGATCCTCCCGATACTCGCCCTCGGCCAGCCCGTATTTCAGCAGCGTCGCATAGAGCAGCTTGCCGGCATGGTCGCCGGTGAAGGGCCGCCCCGTGCGGTTCGCCCCGCGCACCCCGGGCGCCAGGCCCAGCACGAGCAGCCGCGCCTCGGAAGGGCCCCAGCAAGGCACCGGGCCATTGTGCCAGCCCGGCCATTTCTGGCGATTTTCCAGCCGATAGGCCATCAGGCGCGGGCAGAGGGGACAGTCGTGGCTGGGCGTCTCGGGCGCGGGCAAGGCGTGGTCTTTCCGAGGTTCGGGCGGTAGAGCGCCGGTATGATCCTGATCGCCCTTGGCGCCAACCTGCCCGGCCCGGATGGGCGCGACGCGCTGGAAACCTGTCGCGCCGCCGCCGCCGCGCTGGATGGCCTGCTTGGCCTGCGGCTGCGCGCGCTGTCCCGCTGGTACGCCACCGCCCCGGTGCCGCCGAGCCCCGGTGCCCCCGACTACGTCAATGGCGTGGCGCGCCTCGCCCTGCGCCCCGGCGCCCCGCCGCCCGACCCCGCTGCGCTGCTGGCCGCGCTGCAGGGCATCGAGACCCGCTTCGGCCGGGTTCGCCCCTATCCCAATGCGCCGCGCACCCTCGACCTGGACCTGATCGACCTGGGCGGCCTGCTGCGCGACTCGCCCGACCCCATCCTGCCGCATCCCCGCGCCCATCTGCGGGCCTTCGTGCTGGCGCCGCTGGCCGATGTGGCGCCGGGCTGGGTGCATCCCCGGCTCGGCGCGCCGGTGGCGGAACTGCTGGCCCAAGCGGGGCGGCAGGGCATCCGGGTTCTTGCGTAAGCCGCCCGGGCTGGCTACATGGAGCGTTCACCATAGGGTGGAGAGGGGAGTCCCGCGCGCAGCGCCTGCGCATCGGGTTCCCCGGACTATTCCCCCCGCATCGGGATTGGAGCCGCCATGGCGCGCGTTACTGTCGAGGACTGCATCCTCCGCGTCCCCAACCGCTTCGAGCTGGTTCTGCATGCGGCGCAGCGCGCCCGCAATGTCAGCCGGGGCGAGGAACTGACCGTCGACCGGGACAATGACAAGAACCCCGTCGTGGCGCTGCGCGAGATCGCCGAGGGCACGGTCGACCTCGATATGCTGCAGGCCGACCTGGTGAAGTCCCTGCAGCGCGCGCCGGAGCCGGAGCCGGCCGAGGAGGAGGTTTTGGACCTCATCGCCACCGACGAGAACATCTTCGGCGTCATGGACGTGAACGAGGAAGCGATCGGCGACGGCGCGGGCCTCGAGGACCTTTCGGCCGACGACATCGAGGCGGCCATCGCCGCCGAGCTCGGCGGAAAGCGCTGACGCAGGGACAACCGCGCCAGGGCCGCGAGGCCCCGGCGCCCCTGCCAACGGCCCAGGGCGGCCGCAGATGAACACGCCCGCGGACCTGCCG
The DNA here is from genome assembly GCF_019024325.1 of Falsiroseomonas tokyonensis. Classification (GTDB taxonomy): domain Bacteria; phylum Pseudomonadota; class Alphaproteobacteria; order Acetobacterales; family Acetobacteraceae; genus Falsiroseomonas; species Falsiroseomonas tokyonensis. The sequence goes on along the minus strand of NZ_JAFNJS010000006.1, from coordinate 276,339 downwards.
GCCGGAATCGCGCTGGACCCGCCGCCCCCCGCGCCGGCGCCGGCGCCGGCCGGACCCGCCCCGGCGGGGGAGACCATCGGGCAGGAACTGGCCCGCCTCGTCGCCGCCTACTCCCCCCGCGCCGATACCGCCATGATCGAGCGCGCCTGGATCACCGCCTGCGCGGCGCATGAGGGCCAGAAGCGCGACAACGGCGACCCCTACATCATCCACCCCGTCGCCGTCGCCCGCACCCTGGTGCAGTACCGGCTGGACGCCGCCTCCATCGCGACCGCCCTGCTGCACGACGTGGCGGAGGATACCAAGGTCGGCCTGGCGGAGCTGGAGAAGCGCTTCGGCCGCGAAGTGGCCCGGCTGGTGGATGGCGTCACCAAGCTGACGCGCCTGGAACTGCAATCCGAGCGCACCAAGCAGGCCGAGAATTTTCGTAAGCTGGTCCTGGCGATGTCGGAAGACATCCGGGTGCTGCTGGTGAAGCTGGCGGACCGGCTGCACAACATGCAGACGCTGCACTTCGTCCCGCAGGAGGCTCGGCGCCGCAAGACCGCCCGCGAAACCATGGAGATCTTCGCCCCGCTGGCAGAGCGCATCGGCATGGATGCGCTGAAGACGGAGCTGGAGACGCTGGCCTTCCGCGAGCTGGAGCCGGATGCCAGCCAGTCCATCGTCGCCCGCCGCGGCTTCCTGTACGGCCAGGGCGCCGACCTGATCGCCGAGATCCGGGCCGACCTGAAGCGCGTGCTGGAGGAAGCCGGCATCGACCTGCTGGAGCTGACGGGGCGGGAGAAGTCGCCCTATTCCATCTGGCTGAAGATGCACGGCAAGAGCATCGAATTCGAACAGCTGTCCGACATCATGGCCTTCCGGGTCATCGTGCCGGACCAGGCTGCCTGCTACCAGGCGCTGGGCGTGCTGCATTCCGCCTATCGCGTCGTCCCGGGACGCTTCAAGGATTACATCTCCACCCCCAAGACCAACGGCTACCAGTCCATCCATACCGGCCTGACCGTGCCGGAACGCCGCAACGCCAAGATCGAGGTGCAGATCCGCACGCGGGAGATGCACGAGGTCGCCGAATACGGCGTCGCCGCGCACTGGATCTACAAGCAGGGCGGGGAGGCCGCGCGCGACCAGCAGAAATTCCCCTGGGTGAAGGCGCTGCTGGAAATCCTGGAACAGGCCAGCGAGCCGCAGGAATTCCTGGACGCCACCCGCCTGGAACTGCACCGCGACGAGGTCTTCTGCTTCACGCCCAAGGGCGAGCTGATCGCCCTGCCGCGCGGGTCCACCTGCGTCGACTTCGCCTACCAGGTGCATAGCCAGGTCGGCGACCAATGCGTCGGCGCCAAGATCAACGGCCAGATCAAGCCGCTGCGCACACCGCTGGAAAACGGCGACCAGGTGGAGATCATCACCGCCCGCGGCGGCACGCCGAACCCCCAATGGGCGCGCTTCGTCGTCACCGGCAAGGCACGCGCCCGCATCCGCCGCTTCGTCCATGCCGAACAGCGCCAGCAGCAGCAGCAGGAAGGCCGCGCCGCCATCGCCAAGGCCTTCCGGGCGGAGGGCGTCGAATTCTCCGAGAAGCTGATGGAGCCGGCGCTGAAGGCGTTGAAGCAGACCAGCTTCGAGGAGCTGTGCCTGCTGGTGGCGGGCGGCGGCGCGACCGCCAAGGACGTGCTGCATGCGGTCTATCCGGAACTGCGCGGCCCGCCGCGCGCGGCCGATTCGCTGCCCCTCGCCCGGTCCCGCCCCCGCGCCGTGCCGCTGGCCAAGGGCGGCTTCAAGCGCGACGTCACCATGGGCATCACCGGCCTGGTGGCGGGGATGGAGGTGAATTTCGCCGGCTGCTGCCACCCGCTGCCGGGCGACCGGATCCTGGGCATCGTCACCACGGGGAAGGGGGTGACGGTCCACAAGACGGATTGCCACAACCTGTCCGGCTTCGCGGACAGTCCAGAGCGCTTCATCGATATCGACTGGGACTATGCGGGCGGCGCCGGCGTGGCGCATACCGGACGGATCGAGGTGGTCACCTCCAACGATCGCGGCGCGCTTTCTGCCGTGACGGATGCCATCGCCCGGCAGGACGGCGCCATCGAGAATATCCGCATCGTCCATCGCGGCCCGGACTTCCAGGAGATCGCGGTGGATGTGGAGGTGCAGGACCTGCGCCACCTGTCCAATATCATCGCCGCCCTGCGGGCCCTGCAGGGCGTGGCGCAGGTCGAGCGCTCGAAGGGTTAGTTCGCCGCCATGATTATCGGCCTGGGAAGTGACATCATCGACATCCGCCGCATCGAGCGCGTTATGGCGAAATACGGCGACCGCTTCCTGGCGCGCATCTACACCGCGGCCGAGCGCGCCAAGGCAGAGCGGCGGACGGAGAAGATCCGGGCGGCCACCTATGCCAAGCGCTATGCGGCGAAGGAGGCGGCCTCCAAGGCGCTCGGCACCGGCTTCCGGGCGGGGGTCTTCTGGCGGGACCTCGGCGTGGTGAACCTGTCCTCCGGCCAGCCTACGCTGCGGATGACGGGCGGCGCCGCGGCCCGGCTGGCGGCCATCACGCCCCCCGGCCATGCCGCGCATGTGGCGCTGACCATGACGGACGAATTCCCCTATGCCCAGGCCATGGTCATCATCACCGCGGTCCCGCTGCCGCGCATGATGCCGGCGTAATGGCAGCTTCCTTGACAGGCCGCGTCGCCTCGCGCTCTATCCCGCCCCGCAGAGACGCGTCCGGCATTTGGGGCGTCCGTTGAGGATGCCCGCGCAAATTCCCACCATGGCCAAACACAAGTCGGGCGGTTGGCTCGAATCCATCAAGACGGTGGTCTATGCGGGGCTCATCGCCATCGGCATCCGCACCGTTGCCTTCGAGCCCTTCAACATCCCTTCCGGCAGCATGATCCCCACGCTGCTGGTGGGGGACTATCTGTTCGTCTCGAAATACTCCTACGGCTATTCGCGGCATTCCATGCCTTTCAGCCCGAACCTCTTCCAGGGCCGCATCTTCGGCAGCCTGCCGGAGCGGGGCGATGTGGCGGTGTTCAAGCTGCCGCGGGACAATTCGACGGACTATATCAAGCGCATCATCGGCCTGCCCGGGGACCGCATCCAGGTGCGCGCCGGCGTGCTGTATGTGAACGGCCAGTCCGTCCGCCGCGAGCTGATCGGCCCCTATACGGTGGAGGGTGACGGCCCCCGCCTGGTGGTGCGCGAATACCGCGAATTCCTGCCGGCGCAGCCCGGGGTGGTGCCGCATGTGCACAACATCCTGGAGATGTCGGACGACCAGCCCTTCGACAATACCGGCGAGTACCGGGTGCCGGAGGGCCATGTCTTCGCCATGGGCGACAACCGTGACAACAGCCTGGACAGCCGGGCGCAGAATGCGGTCGGCTTCATCCCGGTCGAAAACCTGGTGGGCCGCGCGGAATTCATCTTCTTCTCCGTCGATGGCTCCGCCCGCTGGTGGGAGGTCTGGGCCTGGCCGATGGCGATCCGCTGGAGCCGCCTGCTCAGCGCGGTGCGGTGACACCGCCCGATGACCGTAGCGCCGAAGGGCGCGAAGGTCTGAATCGGTCGGCAGCGCCCGGCGCGCCCGATCCCGGGGCGCGCAAGCGCGGCGGCCGCCTGCAGCCGGCGGCGCCGCAGGCCGAGGGGGCGGATGACCCCGTTGCCGCGCTGGCCGCCCGGCTGCCGCACCAGTTCAAGCGGCCCGAGCTGCTGCTGCATGCCCTGACCCACCGCTCCGCCGCCGATCCGCGCCGGCAGATGCTGGACAGCAACGAGCGCCTGGAATTCGTCGGCGACCGCGTGCTGGCGCTGGTCATGGCCGAATGGCTGGCCGAGCGCTTCCCGCAGGAGCGGGAGGGGGACCTCGGCAAGCGGCTGGCCGTGCTCGTGGCGCAGGACAGCCTGGCGCGGGTGGCCGTGGCGCTGGGCATCGGGCCCGCGCTGCGGGTGACGGTGAATGAGGAGCGCAGCGGGGTGCGGCATCGCGCCTCCGTCCTGTCGGACGCGCTGGAGGCGATGCTGGGTGCGCTGTATCTGGATGGGGGGCTGGAGGCGGCGCGGGCGCTGATCCGGCGCGAATGGGATGCGCTGCTGGAGGGTCCGCTGCGGCCGCCGGTCTCACCGAAGAGCCGGCTGCAGGAATGGACGCTGGGGCGCGGGCTCGGCCTGCCGGAATATGTCATGATGTCCACCACCGGCCCCTCCCACAGCCCGGTCTTCGTGGTCCGCGCCCTGGCGGCGGGGCAGGAGGCCGAGGGGAAGGGCGACAACAAGAGAGCCGCGGAACAGGCGGCGGCGGAGCGACTTTTGCAGATTCTGGGCGCGGCATGAGCGAGACGGAAACCCCGGCACCGGCGGAAGGCCCACGCCGCTGCGGGCTGGTCGCCATTGTGGGCGCGCCGAATGCCGGCAAGTCGACGCTGGTGAATGCGCTGACCGGCACGAAGGTCTCGATCGTCTCGCCGAAGCCGCAGACCACGCGCTTCCGTATACGCGCGGTCGTCATGCAGGGCCTGGCGCAGATCATCCTGGTGGATACGCCCGGCATCTTCGCCCCGCGCCGGCGGCTGGACCGCGCCATGGTGGCCGCCGCCTGGGGCGGTGCGCAGGATGCGGACCTGGCCGTGCTGATCGTCGATGCCCGCGCCGGACTGACCGACGAGGTGCGCCAGATCACCGAGAAGCTGAAGCAGGGTGGGCGGCGCGCCATGCTGCTGCTGAACAAGGCCGACCTGGTGGACCCGCCCCGCCTGCTGCCGCTGGCCCAGCAGCTGAACGAGATTCTTCCTTTTGCCGAGACGTTCATGGTCTCCGCCTTGAAGGGCAGGGGTCTCGACAAGGTGCTGGCGGTGCTGGCGAACAACCTGCCCGAGGGCCCCTGGCTGTTTCCGGAGGACGACCTCTCGGACCTGCCGCAGCGCATGCTGGCCGCCGAGATCGTGCGGGAACAGGTGCTGCGCCAGACGCATGAGGAAGTGCCGCACCACGCGACGGTCGAGACGGAAAGCTGGACCGAGCGCAAGGACGGCAGCGCCCGCATCGACGTGACCATCTACGTCACCCGCGCCACCCAGAAGGCCATCCTGATCGGCGATGGCGGCAGCAAGATCAAGAACATCGGCCAGACCGCGCGGCGGGAGCTGGAGGCGCTGCTGGAACGGCGCATCCACCTGTTCGTCAACGTCAAGGAACGCGCCGGCTGGGATGAGGAGCGCGGCCGCATCCGCGCGCTGGGCCTCGACGACGCCGGCTGACTAGCCGGCAGCGGCGGCGCGATGCTCCCGCCAATGCGCCCGCAGGTCCACCGCGATCTTCGCCAGCACCAGCAGGGCCAGCGCGATGGTGGCATCCTGCAGCGCCAGGGCGATGAAGCCGCCGGCCATGATGACCAGGTGCAGCAGCACCACCCGTCCATAGGGCTGCTTCATCAGCGCATTGGGCGCGACGCTGCGCCACTCCCCGGCCCCCCAGAAATTCAGGGCGAAGGACAGGCCATGGCTGGCCACCAGCCCCAGCACGGGCCAGAGCAGCCCGCCGCCGAGCAGGCCCACCGCCGCATCCAGGGTCAGCCCGCCGCCAAAGAGCAGGACCAGGAAAAAGCCGTGCACATAGGTGAAAAGCCCGTAGTGCATGGCGAAGAAGGGGATCAGCGCCAGTACCTCCCGCTCCCGCCGCATCCCCAGCACGGTCGCCATGCGGAGGATCTGGAACAGGCCAATCACGATGTTCTCGGCCCAGAACAGCAGCATCAGCTCGAAGCTCGACCAATAACCCAGCAGCGCGCCGGCCAGCGGGACCAGGTTGGCCAGCACCAGCGCGGCGGAGGAGGCGAGCAGGGGCGTCTTCAGCGCAAGGAACATCGTCATCCTCTATTGGCTTCCCAGCCGCCCCGGGAACGCCCACCTTCCGCGCCGTGACCATCGAATGGACCGCCCCCGCCATCATCCTCGACATCCGCCCGCACGGCGAGGGCGGGGTGATCGCGACCCTGCTGACGGAGGAACACGGCCGTCATGCCGGCCTGGCCAAGGGCGGCGCCTCCCGCGCCCAATCCGCGCTGTGGCAGCCGGGCAATCTGGTGGAGGCGCGCTGGGTGGCGCGCCTGCCGGAACAGCTGGGCGCGCTGAGCGCGGAGCTGGTGCACCCGGCCGCGGCGCTGGCCATGGAGGACCCGTTGGCGCTGGCCGCGCTGCGCTCCGCCTGCGCCGTGGCGGAAGGCGCCCTGCCGGAGCGGGAGGCGCATCCCCGCATCTTCCACGGTCTGGTCGCCTTCATCGCGACCCTCGCCCGCGGCACGGAGCTCGCTTTGCCCGACCTGGTGCGGTGGGAGGCCGACCTGCTGGCCGATCTCGGCTACGGCCTGGATTTCTCCGCCTGCGCCGTCACCGGCGGGCATGACGACCTGAATTTCGTCTCCCCCCGCTCCGGCCGCGCGGTCTCCGAAGCGGCTGCCGGGGAATGGCGCGACCGGCTGCTCCCGCTGCCGGCCTTCCTGCTGGGGCAGGGCCCCTCCGGCCCGCTGGATTGGGCGGCCGGGCTGCGGCTGACCGGGCACTTCCTGGCGCGGGACGTCTTCGGCGTGCACAATCGTGGCCTGCCGGCGGCGCGGGAGATGCTGACGGATCGCGTCGCGGTGCTGGCAACGGCCGCCCCCAGCAGCTAAACCCGCCCTGAACAAAGCACGAATTCCAGATCATGCCGGATGACATCAAGGCCCCCCCTGAGGGCGGCAATATGCGGGAAACCGGGCTGGCCGATGCGCTGTCCGAGCGCTACCTGGCCTATGCCCTGTCCACCATCGTCAGCCGGTCCCTGCCGGATGTGCGGGACGGGCTGAAGCCGGTGCATCGGCGGCTGCTCTACGCCATGCACCAGCTGAAGCTGGACCCCGCCGCCGGCTTCAAGAAATGCGCCCGCATCGTCGGCGACGTGATGGGCAAGTACCATCCGCATGGCGACAGCAGCATCTACGAAGCCCTGGTCCGCCAGGCGCAGGACTTCGCCGCCCGCTACCCGCTGGTCGAGGGCCAGGGCAATTTCGGCAATATCGACGGCGATAACGCCGCGGCCATGCGCTACACCGAGGCCCGCCTGACCGAGGTCGCCCAGGCGCTGCTCGAGGGCATCGAGGAGAACGCGGTCGATTTCCGCGCCACCTATGATGGCGAGGAAAAGGAACCGCTGGTCCTGCCGGCGGCCTTCCCGAACCTGCTGGCCAATGGCGCGGCCGGCATCGCGGTGGGCATGGCCACCTCCATCCCGCCGCACAATGCGGGGGAGCTGTGTGACGCCGCCCTGGTGCTGATCGACAACCCGCAGGCCGGCATCGATGACCTGCTGGCCCATGTGAAGGGCCCGGATTTCCCGACCGGCGGGCTGCTGGTCGAATCCCCCGAGTCGATGCGGGAGGCCTATGCCACCGGCCGCGGCGGCTTCCGGCTGCGCGCGCAATGGACGGTCGAGCCGCTGAAGAACGGCACCTGGCAGGTCGTGGTCCATGAGATCCCCTACCAGGTCCAGAAATCCCGCCTGATCGAGCAGATCGCCGCGCTGATGGAGGAGAAGAAGCTCCCCCTCCTCGGCGATGTCCGCGACGAATCCACCGATGTCGTGCGGCTGGTGCTGGAGCCGAAGTCGCGCGCCGTCGATGCGAAGATGCTGATGGAGACGCTGTTCCGCCACACCCAGCTGGAAACCCGCTTCCCGCTGAACATGAACGTGCTGGATGCCGACCGCACCCCCCGCGTGATGGGGCTGCGGGAGGTGCTGCGCTGCTGGCTGGACCATCGCCATGTGGTGCTGGTGCGCCGGTCGGAGCATCGCCTGGCGGCCATCGCCCGGCGGCTGGAGATCCTCGACGGCTACCTGATCGTCTACCTCAACCTGGACGAGGTGATCCGCATCGTGCGGGAGGAGGACAAGCCGAAGGAGGCGCTGATGGCCACCTTCAGCCTGACCGAGACCCAGGCGAACGCCATCCTCGACATGCGGCTGCGCGCGCTGCGCAAGCTGGAGGAGATGGAGATCCGGCGGGAGCATACGAAGCTCAGCAAGGAGCAGGCGAAGCTCAAGGGCCTGCTCTCCAGCGAAGGCAAGCGCTGGGCCGCGATCGCGGAGGAGATCCGGGAAACCCGGAAACGCTTCGGCCAGGAGACGCCCCTCGGCAAGCGCCGCACCATTCCCGGCAGCATCGAGCCCGGCGCCGTGGTGGACGAGACCGCCTTCATCGAGCGTGAGCCCATCACCGTCATCCTCTCGGAGAAGGGCTGGATCCGGGCGCAGAAGGGCCATCTCGGCGCCGATGCGGAGTTGCGCTTCAAGGAAGGCGACAGCCTGAAATACGCCCTGCACGCCGAAACCACGGACCGCATCGTGGTGCTGGCGACCAATGGCAAGGCCTATACGGTGAAGGCCGATGCCATTCCGCGCGGCCGCGGCGACGGCCAGCCGGTGCGGCTGCTGCTGGACCTGTCCAATGGCGACGACGTGGTCACGCTCTTCGTCCACAAGGAAGGCCGCCGCTTCCTGGTCGCGGCGACGGACGGCAAGGGTTTCGTGGTGAAGGGGGAGGAACTGCTGGCCGAGAAGCGCACCGGCAAGCAGGTGCTGGTGGTGGATGCGGCGGTGGAGGCGTTGCTCTGCGTGCCGGCGGAGGGCGACAGCGTGGCCACCATCGGCAGCAACAACCGCCTGCTGGTCTTCCCCCTGTCCCAGGTGCCGGAGATGACGCGCGGCCGCGGCGTGCAGCTGATGCAGCTGAAGGACGGCGCCACGCTGAACGACGCCAAGGTGTTCAGCGCGAAGGAAGGCCTGGCCTGGCGCTATGGCGGCGGGGTGAAGGTGGAGACGGACCTGCGCACCTGGGCCGGCCAGCGCGCCGGCGCCGGCAAGATGCCGCCCGATCGCTTCCCGAAGTCGCGCAAGTTCGGGGCTTGATTCCGAACTCGACATGAAACGAGCGACCATGCTGTCCTGCCTCGGAAGGGGAGCACAGCATGGCAAAGAAGCCGAAGACGCCCGCAAAGAGCGGCTCGACCATCATTCATTTTGCGACCAATCGCGCCCGGATGGATGCAGCCTTCTGCATGGACGCAGACAAGACCGCGCCTGCGCGGCTCTGGCTCGGCCGAGTCGAGGTGGAACTGCTCGGCAAGCCGGAGGAGACGGAGGCGAAGCGCGACGTGTTGCGTCCGCCGGATATCGCCGGCCAGGATGATTTCAAGGATCCGGCGGGCGGCGATTGCGCCCAGCTGCTGCAATCCTGGCTGGCCGAAGCCGCGGCCCAGGGCGCGGTGCCGCTGCTGTTCATCCACGGCTTCTCCAACAGCTTCGACTCTGCGGTGACCCGCGCTGCGCAGCTGCAGGAGTTCTACGGCGCCGCCGGGGTCGCGTTGGCGCCCCTCGTCTTCTCCTGGCCGTCGGACGGCAAGGTGATCGCTGCCAATGCCAGCGGCCTGATCTCCGGCGCAAAGGAGCAATACTGGCGCGACCAGCAGGACGCCGCCGCGGCGGGGCCGGCGCTGGCCCGGCTACTGGCGCAGATCCGCAATGCCCGCTCGCGCGCTCCCGGCAAGCCGCAGCGCCTCGTCCTGCTGGCGCATTCCATGGGCAACCACGCCTTGGCCTATGGGCTGCTCTCGCTTGCCAATGGCCTGATGACGCGGGAGATGCGCGGCCTGTTCGGTGATGCAGTGATGGCTTCCGCCGATGTCGATTCCGGCGCCTTCGGCAACGGCATGTCGCTGCGGATCCTTGCCGATCTGGCGGATCGGGTGACGGTCGCGATCAGCCGCGACAGCACGTTGAGCCTGCTCAGTCGCATCGCCAATGAGGGAAGCCGGCGGCTCGGCCATTTTGGCGCGGAAGATCTGGCCGTGCTCCCGCCCAATCTGGAGGTGGTGGACTACTTCGAGGGTCTGTCCTGGAGCGCTCGGCAGGACATCCTGCCGGATGGGGGATCCGACTACGATTCGGTCCAGCACCAATGGTACCGCAATGACCCCAATGCGCGCGTCGACCTGGCAGCGGTCTTGTCCGGCGCAAAACCGCCAACGCGCAAAAGCCTGGCGCCCGCGGACCAAGTGGTCTGGACCTTCGAGGGCCGGATCCGGCGTCACGCCTATCTGCCGCAGCCGACCGGAATCAGCCCGTGACGGTCAGCTTCTCTTCCGGCGCCAGGGCCTCGGAATGGTCCTGGTGCTCCGCCAGCACGCGCCAGACGCCGCCCGAAAGGGTCTCGCTGGGGCGGAAGCGGGATTTGTAGGACATCTTGGCGCTCTGCGGCACCCAGTAGCCCAGGTAGACGTAAGGCAGGCCCAGCGCCCGGGCGCGGGCGACCAGCCAGAGGATGGTATAGGTGCCCAGGCTGCGCTTCGCGGCCTCGGCGTCATAGAAGGAATAGACGGCGGAGAGACCGTCGGAGAGCCAGTCCGTCAGGCAGGCCCCCACCAGCCTGCCGCCCGCCTCGCGGAATTCCACGATGCCGGTGGTGATCGGCGTGTCCTCGACCATGGCGCGGTAGTCGTAGAAGCCCATCGCGGCCATGTCGCCATCGCCGTGGCGGGCACCCTGGTAGCGCTGGAACAAGGCGAATTGCTCGGCGCTGGCGCGCGCGGGCAGTTCCGCCGTCACCAGGTCCGCATTCTGCCGGAAGATCCTGCGCTGGGTGCGATCCGGCTGGAATTCGCCGGCCACGATGCGGATCGGGATGCAGGCGCGGCAGCCCGGGCAGACCGGCGAATAGGCAATATTGTGGCTGCGGCGGAAGCCGGCGCGGGACAGCCGGTCATGCAGCGTCTCCGCCTCCGCGCCTGCGAGCTCGGTGACGATCTTCCGCTCCGTCCGCCCGGCCAGGTAGGGGCAGGGCAGGGGCGCGGTGGTGTAGAAGAACTGGGGGCGACGTGCGGGGCGGTGCAGCATGTGATTGGGCCATAGTCTCCGCGTAAGCCAGCCGCAAATCAACCATCCTCGGCGGCAAGGCCCCGTGTCGATGACGGCTTGGTCGATGCGCGCCGGGCCAGCGTCGCGCTGCGCAGCACCAGCGTGCCGGAGAAGAGGTCGTGCAGCGTCCGCCGCCGATGCGAGAACAGCGGCGCCAGCAGCGGCACGCCGCCCGCGGCGATCGACAGGGCATAAAGGGTGGTGGAGGTGAAGGCCTGGCCGAGCGTCGGCGCGCTGCCATCCAACTCCGACCGCACCGCGAGGCCCATTAGCGCCTGGCCGGGCGTGGCCGAGAGCGGGGAGGCGATGGACAGCGTGCCATAGAGGATGGGCAGCAGCAGCGCCCAGGGCAGCAGCAGCAGCCCGCCGACCAGGCCGATGGTCATCATGGCGAGCAGCGCGGCCCCGCCCCAGACCAGCCAGGACAGCACCAACAGCAGCAGCGCATCCACCGCCCAGGCGGCCAGGCGCCGCCGCAGCACGCCGTCGAATTCATCAGGGGTGACCTGCACGGCACCTCTCCGCATCACATCAACGGGTTAATCGGATGGACCCCGACTCGTTTCCGGCCTGACGGCCCAGGCGCACAACGTCGCCATTCGTCCATCGTTCCAGAAGGCTGGCGAAATTATCGGACATGGGGTGGCCGGACTGGCCGGTGGCGATGATGGCCAGGATGCCGTCCGGCTCGGCCAGGTCCGCCACCATGCGCAGCCCGGCGCCGTGCTGATGCGCGAAAGGATTGGGGCCGCTGCCGCGCATGCCGCCGCGGGACAGGGTCTCGTTGTCGCCGCCGGTGCCGGCCTGCAGGCGGGTCATCTGGTTCAGGCCGGGGATGAAGCGCAGCAGCGGATGCTCGAAGCTGGCGATGTGCGCAGCGCCCCAGCGCCAGGCGGCCGGGTCGCTGCCCTGGGCCGATTCGAGCGTCGCGACGGCCTCGCCCAGCGCGCGAGCCAGCAGCGGCGTGCAGCCTTCCGCCCCGCACCAGGCGGCGCCGCGGGCGGGGTCCAGCAGCAGGCGCTCGGTGAATTCCGGGCCGGCCGGGGTGCCCTCGGGGGCGCCGCCGGCCTCCAGCGCCAGCTGCCGGAAACGGGCGAGCCAGGCGTGGTAGATCAGCGGCTGCGGCGCATCGGCGCGCATCTCGCCGTTCCAGCCCGCCAGCAGCGCATGGGCCCGCGCGGCGAGGCCCGCCGGCGGCGGCACCGCGCGCAGCACCGGCAGCAGCGCCTGGGCGAGCAGGGAGGTGACGTCGTTCTGCATGGCGGCGAAGCCGGCCGCGTCATGCGTCGGGCGCGCGGCCAGCAATTCACGGATCCGGCGCAGGCGCCAGTCGCCATACCAGTCGCGGCCGAGAAACACCGGGTGGTCGGCCGGCGCCGGGCGGGAATTGGCATTGGCGATCTGCCCGCTCTCGGGGTCCTCGACATGCGCCATGGCGTCGAAGGGCACGAAGCCGGTCCAGTCCATGCTGCCGTCCCAGCCGCGCGCCGGCAGGGTGCCATCGCCGCCGGCGCGGACCGGCGTGCGGCCGACCAGGTATTGCGCGATGCGCCCGGCCGCATCCGCCACCATCAGGTTCTGCGGCGGGCTGCTGAACAGCGCGGCCGCGGCCCGGGCCTCGGCGACGGAGGTGGCGCGGTTCAGCGCGAGCAGGGAACTGGCGGCGGTATCGGCCGGCTGGAGGTTGGCCATGGCGACGGCCAGCACATGCCCTTCCGCCGCCGCCAGCCCATCGAGGTCCGAGACCACCGGCCCGTGCCTGGTCTCCCGCACCCGCAAAATCTCGGGCTCCGACTGGCCGCGCACCGCGATGCGCTCCTCCCGCAGCGTGAAGGGCCGCGGACCTTCCGGCGTCAGGTAGGCATCCGGCCCTGCCAGCCGCTCGACAAAGACGTCCTGCGTATCCGAATGGGTGGTGGTGAAGCCCCAGGCGAGGGACTGGTTGCGGCCGATGACGATGGCCGGCACGCCGGGCGCCGTGGCGCCGGCCCGGAAGCTGCCATCCGGAAAATCGATGCGCGCCAGATACCAGAGGATCGGCGCGTTGAAGCCGAGATGCGGGTCGTTCGCCAGCAGCGGCGCGCCGCTGGCGCTGCGCCGCGCGGCCACCACCCAGGCATTGGAGGCCGAGGCGGGCAGCGGCGCATCCTCGCCGAAGACCGGGATCGCCTGCAGCACGCGCGCCAGGTGGGCGGGGCTCGGCAGGGCGGCGGCGAGGTCCGGCCGGCCGGGGCTGCCATCGCGCGGCCAGAGGTCCTCCACCTTCTCCGGCGGCAGGGCCGCGACCAGCGCCGCCCGCTCCAGCTCCCGCCGCCAATTGCCGGAGAGCCATAGGCCCATCACCTTGCCCCAGAGCAGGGAATGTTCGGGCCGCCAGGGCTCCGGCTCCCCGATCGCCAGGAATTCCGGCGCGGCCAGGCGGCCGCGGGCGGCGATCAGCGCATTCACCCCCTCCGCATAGGCCTCCAGCATGTCCCGCGTGCCGGGATCGAGCGCGGCGAGGTCGGCCTCCGCCCGCGGCAGCAGGCCCAGGGTGCGGGACATGCGGTCGAGGCGGAGCGCGGAGGGGCCGGCGAGCTCCGCCAGCCGCCCGGCGGCGCTGCGGCGCATCGCCTCCATCTGGAACATGCGGTCCCGGGCATGCAGGTAGCCCAGCGCCACGGCCGCATCGCGCTCCGTCTCCGCGCGGATGCGGGGGATGCCCTGGGCATCGAGGGTGATGGCGACCGGGGCGGAGAGGCTGGGGATCGCCAGCTCCTCCCGCGCATCGGGCAGGCTGGTGAAGACCACCGCCGCGGCGAAGGCGGTGGCGAGGCCGGCCAGCAGCAGGACCAGCAGGAGGAGACGCCCGGCGAGGCGGAGGAGGAAGCGCATGCGCGCCAGATGGACCGTATGGGCGGGGAAGGGAAGGTCGCGGCGGCACGCGGTGCGAGGGGCGCGATGCAGTCGTGGGTTCCAGAAGCTGTTTCCTATGGCGGCGATCGGCAGTTCCCGCTTCAGCATCGGTCTTTGCTGATTGTATCCTCTGAACGAAGCGCCCAGGGGTCGTCCCGAGTGCCACGACCGTGCCGCCTGCCCATTCGGGGCTGCGCTCGTGCTGGGGACCGCCATCCTCGCCCCCCGGCGCGGTCAGCAGGCTTAGCGGTGCAAGCGCGCGTTTTGTGACGGATACAGGAGCGAGATGGATGGGGCGGCAAATGGGGCTGCGGCGCAGGGTCTGGATCGCGGGGGGGTTGCTGCTACTGGCAGGCGCCGGCCGTGGAATGGCGCAACCCAGCGATCGTCCCATTGTCATCTGCGTCGACCATCGCGGCGGATATATCGGCAGCCTCAACATCGCTGCGTTCCAACGGGCCGGGCTGCCCGTCATCACGCTCAGCACTCGGACGCAGTTCCTGCTGGGCCAGCAGGAATGCGTTACGGCGCCGATCGGTGCCACTGGCGTGCGTGTATCGGCCTATTCCGACACAGGCTTCAGCGTCGTCCATGCCTGCCACATCACCATCTTTCCGGTGGCGCCCACCACGGTGACGATGCGGGGAACGTCCTTCCACCCCTTCTGCACTCGCTGAGCGCGGCGCGCCCGCTGGCAGGACCGCGCAGCCACCGGAAGGCGCTTGTCTCCGCGTAACGGCGATGATCTTAATGCATTAACCGAAATACCGGGACAGACGAAATCGCGCGCAGTTTCAAGAATGATCATCGTCAGCGGCACATTTTGCATTTTTTGGAGAAGCGAGAGCTTCTTGGTTTTTGTATCTGCCCCGGTTTCTGTCTGCGTCTCGTCCTTCGCGCCCAAGATCCTCCTGCGGCGCGGGCTTTCCGCAAAAGGGGAGTTTCCATGATCCGGCTGCGCCACGCCTCCCTCGCGCTTCCCGCCCTGGCCCTGCTGCTGGCCGCATCGCCGCCGGCGGAAGCGCAGGAGCATCGCATCTGCGTCGAGAATCGCGGCGGCTTCGTCATCAGCACGCAGATCCGGGGCATGGTGCCGGTGGGTGGCACCCAGCGTACCGAAGAGCGCGTACTCGGGCTGCAGGCGGGCATTCCGGTGGCGCAGGGCCTCTGCGTCACTGCGCCGTCCGGCACCACCATGGTCGAGATCCTGGTCCGCGTCTTCAACGGGTCCGACTTCCTGGAAGCCTGCCGGATCCGGGTGCAGCCGGTGCGGGCCATCACCGTCACCGCGCGCGGGACCACCCTGCAGTTTTCCTGCACCCAATAGGGTGCCCGACCAGCCAAGGAGATGCCGCATGCCACATCGCCCTGATCGGGTCGCCCCGGCCCTGTGCCTGCTGCTGCCCGCCCTGCTCGTTGCCCCGCCGGCCCTGGCGCAGCAGGTCAATTCGACGCCCGCCCGGATCTGCGTTCAGCAGAATGGCGCCTATGTCGCCCGCATGATGGTCACGGCGCGCTACTACATCGAGGGTGGCGGACTGCACACCCAGGTCATCCTCACCGACGAGTCTGTGCCGGTGGGGCAGCAGCGCTGCGGCACCGCGCCGGCCGGCAGCTGGGAGGTCCAGGTCTCGCTCTCGGTGGTGGGCGGGCGGGACGCCTGCCAATTGCGCATCCGGCCGGTGGTGCCGACCACCATCACCATGCGCGGCACCTCGCTGCAGGCGCATTGCACCAGCTGACCTGCCCCGCCGGCGCCCGGCCGAAATTGCGTCGCCACTTCCCCACGAAGAACAGCATAGCCGCAAGGTCCGAACCACCATGTCGCCTCGACACACGACGCCCAGGACGAGCCTCGTGACGCAGGGGGCGGATGCGACGCCAGACGGCGCATCCGCTTGGCGCAGCGCTGGCCGCATCGCCGCGCTGGCCGCCCTGCTCGCCGCCAGCGGCCCGGCTCTGGCGCAGCCCAGCGATCGCCCGATCGAAATCTGCGTCGATCACCGCGGCGGCTATGTCGGCAGCATCGACATCGATGCCTTCCAGCGCGCGGGGCTGCCCGTCATCAAGCTGAGCACGCGCACCAACTTCCTGCTGGGGCAGCGGCAGTGCGTCACGGCGCCGGCGGGCGTGCTCGGCGTCCGCGTCTCAGCCTATTCCGACACGGGCTTCAGCGTCGCCCATGCCTGCCCCATCTCGCTCTTCCCGGTAACGCCCGCCACCATCACGATGCGGGGCACGTCCTTCCATCCCTACTGTACACGCTAAAGCACTATCGGTTCACACTGAACCAGTGTGAACCGATTTCGTGCTTTAGAAACAATAGCTTCTACAGCACGAGATCTGTCCATTCGGACAGATCGTGCTGTAGCCCGGCAGGCGGCGCAGCCTCAGCCCATATTCACCATGATGGTCTTCTTGTGGGTGAAGTGCTCCAGCATGGATTCCAGCGAAGCTTCCTTGCCGAGGCCCGAGGACTTCACGCCGCCGTAGGACAGGTTCGCCTGCACCACCAGGTTCTGGTTGATCTGCACCAGCCCGGCCTCCAGCCGATGCGCCAGGTCCAGGCCGATCTTCAGGTTGTTGGTCCAGAGGCTGGCCGCCAGGCCGTATTCGCTGTCATTCGCCTCCGCCAGCACGGCCTCCGCATCGTCGAAGGGCTGGATGACGGTGACCGGGCCGAAGATTTCCTCCCGCACCAGGCGGGAGCTGCCATCGAGGCCGGTGAAGATGACGGGCTGCACGAAGAGGCCCTTCTTCAGCGCCGGATCGGTCGGCATGGTGGAGCAGACATGGGCGGTGGCGCCGGGCGTCTTTTTGCCCTCCTCGATGAAGGCCTTCACCTTCTCCAGCTGGCCCTGGCTGACGATAGTGCCGATGTCCGTCTTCTCGTCCAGCGGGTCGCCCATGACCATCTTGTCCACCGCCTGCTTCATCTCCGCCACGAAGCGGTCGAAGATCGGGCGCTCGACATAGATGCGGCTGGCGGCGGTGCAGCTCTGCCCCTGGCGGGTGAAGCGCATGGAGGTGAGCGCGCCGGCGACGGTCTTTTCGAAGTTGCAATCGGCGAAGACGATCATCGGCGACTTGCCGCCGAGCTCCAGCGTGACCGGGATCAGCTTCTCGGCGGCCGCGCGGGCGACGATCTTGCCGGTCTCCACCGAACCCGTGAAGGTCACCTTCTTCACCAGCGGATGGGCGACCAGCGGCGCGCCGCATTCCGGGCCCATGCCGGAGACCATGTTGAAGACGCCGGGCGGCAGGATGCGGTTCATGATCTCGCAGATCCGCAGCACGGCGAGCGGCGCCTCCTCGGCCGACTTCACCACCACCGCATTGCCGGCGACGAGGGCGGGCGCGACCTTCAGCGCCATCAGCAGCATCGGCACGTTCCAGGGGATGATGGCGCCGACCACGCCCAGCGGCTCCCGCACCGTCACGGACAGCACATCGGGGGCGAAGGGCACGCTCTCACCCTTCAGCTCGCCGCCGAGGCCGCCGAAGAATTCGAAGACATCGGCCACCACATTGGCCTCGACGCGGGATTCTGTGCGCAGCGCCTTGCCGGTTTCCAGCGCGATCAGCAGGCCGAGCTCATCGACATGGGCGCGGATGGCGGCGGCGCAGGCATGCACCAGGGCGCCGCGCTTGCGGGCGGGCACCTTGGCCCAGGCCTTCTGGGCGCGGGCCGCATCCTGCACCGCGGCATCGACATCCGCCGCATCGCCTTCCGCGGCCTCCGCCACCTGCGCGCCGGTCGCCGGGTTCACCACGGGGAAGGTCTTGCCGGAGCGGGCCGGAACGTAGCGCCCGCCGATCAGATGCACGCCGGACAGCGCGCGCGCCAGGGCGAAGGGGTCGGTGGTCGGCGCCTCGGGCGTCTTGTGGGGCAGGTCGAGCATGGGTTTCCTCCCGCGGGAACACGGCACTATAAGCGGCCGCCACATTCATGGCGCCTGATGGCCGCAAGATGCGGTGCCGGGCGCCGGGCGGCAATGCCCCGGGGAAAGCCCCGCACGGCCACAGATTGGGAAGGGACTGGATTGACCATGGAGAAGGCGCCGAGCGGACCGTTGCGCGGCCTCAGGGTCCTGGACCTCACGCGCGTCCTGGCGGGCCCCACCTGCACGCAGATGCTGGGCGACCTGGGCGCCGAGGTCATCAAGATCGAGAAGCCGGGCTCCGGCGACGATACCCGCGGCTTCGCCCCGCCGGTCTGGCCGGAGACGCAGGAAAGCGCCTATTTCCTTGGGGTCAACCGCAACAAGAAGTCGCTGACGCTGGATATCGCCAAGCCGGAGGGCCAGGCGATCGTCCTGCAGCTGCTGGATGGCTGCGACATCCTGGTGGAGAACTTCAAGGTCGGCGCCCTGGCCAAGTACGGCTTGGGCTTCGAGCAGCTGAGCCAGAAGTTTCCGGGCCTGATCTACTGCTCCATCACCGGCTTCGGCCAGACCGGGCCCTATGCGCCGCGGCCGGGCTATGACTCGCTGATCCAGGCCATGGGCGGTGTCATGTCCCTGACCGGGGAGCCCGATGGGCTGCCGCAGAAGGTGGGCGTGCCGGTGGCGGACCTGTTCGCCGGCCTCTATGGCTGCATCGGCATCCTGGCGGCCCTGCGGCATCGGGAGCGGACGGGGCAGGGCCAGCAGGTGGATATCGGCATGCTGGACACCAGCGTGGCCTGGCTGGCGAACCAGGGGATGAACTTCCTGGCCACCAAGGAAAACCCGCCGCGGCTGGGCAACCAGCACCCGAATATCGTGCCCTACCAGGTGTTTCCGACCAAGGACGGGCATATCGTGCTCTCCGTCGGCAACGACCCGACCTTCGCGCGCTTCTGCGAGGTGACGGGCCAGCAGGCGCTGCTGAAGGACGAGCGCTTCGCGACCAATGCCGCGCGCGTCGCCAACCGCCAGTTCGTCACGGACACGCTGACTCCGGTGATGCAGCAGCGCAGCACGGACGAATGGGTGGCGGCGCTTGAGACGGCCAAGATCGGCTGTGGCCCGATCAATACGCTGGAGAAGGTGTTCGCGGACCCGCATGTGCAGGCGCGCAAGGTGGTGGTGGAAATGCCGCATGCCTCCGGCGCCACGGTGGAGGTCATCGCCAATCCGGTGCGGCTCTCCTCCACCCCGGCCGATTACCGCGTGCCGCCGCCGCAGCTCGGCGAACATTCCGAGGAAGTGCTCTCCGGCCTGCTCGGCCTGAGCGAGGCCGAGATCGCGGCGCTGCGCGACAAGGGCGTCGTCTGAGATGCGCCGTGGAAGGCTGCGCTACCTGCTGGGGGCCGCCTTCCACCAGATGGCCTGGACGGAATGGGGGCCGCCGGAGGGCTCGCCTGTCATCTGCGTCCATGGCCTGACCCGCAACGGGCGGGATTTCGACGTGCTGGCGCAGGCGCTGGCCGGGCAGGGCCGACGGGTCTTCTGCCCGGACCTGCCGGGGCGCGGCGCCTCGGACTGGCTGCCTGATCCGCGGGCCTATGCGCCGCCCAGCTATGTGATGGCGCTGGCGCATCTGCTGGCGCGGCTGGAGGGGCCGGTGGACTGGGTGGGCACCTCGCTGGGGGGCATCTGCGGCATGCTGCTGGCCGCCGCCCAAGGCACGCCGATCCGCCGCCTGGTGCTGAACGATGTCGGCAGCCAGGTGCCCGCGGCCGCGCTGCAGCGGATCACCGCCTATCTGGCCGAGGCGCCGGGGCCGTCCGACCTGGCGGGCATCGAGGCCTATCTCCGCAGGGTCCACGCCCCCTTCGGCCCGCTGACCGACGCGCAATGGCGCCACATGGCGGAGACCAGCACGCGCGCCTTGCCCGATGGGCGGCTCGCTTTGCATCATGACCCCGCCATCGCCCTGCCGCTGGCAGAGGCGGAAAAGGGGGCGCCATCGGGGCCGATCGACCTGCGCCCGATCTGGCAGGCGGTGCGCCAGCCGGTGCTGATCCTGCGCGGCGCGGAAAGCGATGTGCTGGAGGAAGCGACCGCCGCCGCCATGGCGCAGCGGCCGGGGGTGGAGCTGGCGACGCTGCCGGGCATCGGCCATGCGCCCGCGCTGATGGCGCCGGACCAAGTGGCGCGGATCCTGGCCTTCCTGGGCTGAGGCCTCGGCTCAGCCCTGCCTTGGCCGCATCGCCCGCTGGATATGCCGCGGCGGACGCGCCGATTCCAGCCGCAGGAAGCCCAGCCGCAGCGCCAGGGACTGGAAGGTGGACAGCGCCCCGGGCGGCGGGGCGGGCAGGGCCGGCAGGGGGGCGGTGCCGGGGCGGGCGCCCCGCACCCGGTGCAGGCGCCACCAGGCCACCGCCTTCTCCGCCCCCGACGCATGCCGAAAGGCGAGCAGCGCCTCCACCTCGGCCCGCTGGGCCCTGATCGCCGCCAGCTCGTTCACCCCGCGCGCAACCTCCGTGCGGCCTCCACCGCGAAATAGCTCAGCACGCCATCCGCCCCGGCGCGCTTGAAGCCGAGCAGGCTCTCCATCATCGCCCGCTCATGGTCCAGCCAGCCATTGCGGACGGCGGCCATGATCATCGCGTATTCGCCGCTCACCTGGTAGGCGAAGGTGGGCACGGCGAAGCGGTCCTTCACGCGGCGGACGATATCCAGATAGGGCATGCCCGGCTTGACCATGACCATATCCGCACCCTCGGCCAGGTCCAGCGCCACTTCGCGCAGCGCCTCGTCGGTATTGGCGGGGTCCATCTGGTAGGTCTTCTTGTCGCCCCCCTGCAGCGAGGCGCCGGAGCCCACCGCCTCCCGGAACGGGCCATAGAAGGCGGAGGCATACTTCGCGGCATAGGACATGATGCGGGTATGGATCAGGCCCTTCGCATCCAGCGCGGCGCGGATGGCGCCGATGCGGCCATCCATCATGTCGGACGGCGCGATGATGTCGATTCCCGCCTCCGCCTGGATCACCGCCTGGACGGCCAGGATCTCCACCGTTTCGTCATTGGCGACGTACATTCCGCCGGGGCCAACTCGTAAAACGCCGTCATGGCCGTGGTCGGTATAGGGGTCGAGCGCCACGTCGCCGACCAGGCCGAGGTCCGGGAATTCCTTCTTCAGCAGCCGCGCCGCGCTGCACATCAGGTTTTCGGGGTTCTTGGCCTCGGTCCCCTCGCCATCCTTCTTCTCCGGGTTGGTTGCCGGGAAGATGGCGAGCGCGGGAATGCCGAGCTCGGCGGCCGGCGCCACATGGGCGGCCAGCCGGTCCAGCGTCACCCGCTTCACGCCGGGCATGGAGGACACCTCGGTCTCGATGCCCTTTCCCTCGATCAGGAAGATCGGCCAGATCAGGTCATCCACCGAAAGCTTGTTCTCCGCCACCATGCGCCGGGTGAAGGCATCCACCCGGTTGCGGCGGGGGCGGATCGCGGGGTAGCCGGTCATGCCGCGGCGGCCGCCAGGGCCTGGTCGAGATCGGCGATGATGTCGTCGATATGCTCGATGCCGATGGACAGCCGCACATAGCCGGGGGTGACGCCGGAGGCCGCCTGTTCCTCCACCGAGAGCTGGCTATGGGTGGTGGTGGCCGGGTGGATCGCCAGGCTGCGGGCATCCCCGATATTGGCCACGTGGTAGAACATCTTCAGCGCCTCGATGAATTTGCGGCCCGCCTCGGCGCCGGCCTTCAGCTCGAAGCCCATTAGCGAGCCATAGCCGCCCTTCAGCGCGGCATCGGCCCGGCGCTTGGATTCGCCCGTCTGCAGGCTGGGGTGGATCACCTTGGCCACCGCCGGGTGCTGCGCCAGGTGGGCGGCCACCTTGATGGCATTGGCGCAATGCCGCTCCATCCGCAGCGGCAGCGTCTCCAGCCCCTGCAGGGTCAAGAAGGCGTTCATCGGGGCCATGGGCGCGCCGAGGTCGCGCAGCAGGATCACCCGCATGCGGATGATATAGGCGATCGGCCCCAGCGGCTTCACCGCCTGGGTCCAGACCGCGCCGTGATAGCTCGGGTCCGGCTTGTTCAGTGTCGGGAAGCGCGCGGCGTTGCCCTCCCAGTCGAAATTGCCGCCATCCACCACCATGCCGCCGATGCTGGTGCCATGCCCGCCGATCCACTTGGTGGTGGAGTGCATGACGATGGCCGCGCCCAGCGCCAGCGGCTTGCACAGCACCGGCGCCGCTGTGTTGTCCATGATCAGCGGCACGCCCAGCTTGCGGCCGAGTGCCGCCACTTCCGCAATCGGGAAGACCTGCAGCTTCGGGTTCGGCAGCGTCTCCGCATACCAGCAGCGGGTGCGGTCGTCCGTCGCATTGACGAAGGCCTGCGGGTCCGCCGGATCCACGAAGCGGACCTCGATGCCGAAGGATTTCAGTGTATTGGCAAACAGGTTCCAGGTGCCGCCGTAGAGGTCGGTGGAGGAGACGATATTGTCCCCCGCCTCGCACAGGTTCAGCACGCAGAAGGTGGTCGCCGCCTGGCCGGAGCCCAGCGCCAGCCCCGCCACCCCGCCTTCCAGCGCCGCCACGCGCTTTTCCAGCACGTCCACGGTGGGGTTCATGATGCGGGTGTAGATGTTCCCCATCTCGGCCAGGCCGAACAGGCGCTGGGCATGGCCGGTATCCTGGAACTGGAAGCTGGTGGTCTGGTGGATCGGCACCGCTACGGAGCCGGTGGTGGGGTCCGCCCGCCAGCCGGCATGCAGCGCGATGGTTTCCGGATTTTCCGAGGCCATGTTCCGTATCTCCTGTCCCGGCGCATCCGTTCCACGTCCCGGGGGGCGGAGGCAAGGCAGAGGCATTGCATGCACGTTTCGCCCGTGGCGCAGCGCATGTTTCTCCCGTTACGCGGGCAGGCGGCAGGCCTCTGCCATGCGGCGCGGCCGGGGCGGCATTGCGGCGCAAGATATGGCGGCAGTGGTTCCGGGCGGCCACCGGAAGTGGTAACAGGCTCGGCATGACACCCGCTTTGTCCCCTGCCCAGACGCCCATCGCCCTCGGTTCGGACCATGCCGGCATCGGCCTGAAGGCGACGCTGCGCGCGGCGCTGGAAGCCGCCGGCCATCCGGTGCTGGATTTCGGCACGCATGGGCCGGAAAGCGTGGACTATCCGGATTTCGCCACGGCCGTGGCCGGCGCGGTGCTGGAAGGGACGGCCCGCTTCGGCGTGCTGGTCTGCGGCACCGGCATCGGGATTTCCATCGCCGCCAACCGCCATGCCGGCATCCGCTGCGCCCTGGTGCATGACGCGACCGGCGCCCGCCTGACCCGGCAGCACAACGATGCCAATGTGCTGGCCCTCGGCGCCCGCATGATCGGCGCGGAAGTGGCACTGGATGCCCTGAACGTCTTCCTGACCACGCCATATGAAGGCGGCCGGCATGACCGCCGCGTCCTGAAGCTCAGCCCCGGATGGAGCCCATCCCCATGAACGAGACCACCCCGGCGATGACGCCCGCCCGCTTCTTCTCCGCCGGCGTGGCCGAGACGGACCCTGAGATCGCCGCCACCCTGCAGGGCGAGCTGATCCGCCAGCAGGACGGCATCGAGCTGATCGCCTCGGAGAACATCGTCTCCAAGGCGGTGCTGGAGACGCAGGGCTCGGTGCTGACCAACAAATACGCCGAGGGCTATCCCGGCCGCCGCTACTATGGCGGCTGCGAGGTGGTCGATGTGGCGGAGACGCTGGCGATCGAGCGTGCCAAGAAGCTGTTCGACTGCGGCTTCGCGAACGTCCAGCCGCATAGCGGCGCGCAGGCCAACCAGGCGGTGTTCTTCGCCCTGATGCAGCCCGGCGATACCTTCATGGGCCTGGATCTCGCCGCTGGCGGCCACCTCACGCACGGCGCGCCGGCCAACCAGTCGGGCAAGTGGTTCAAGGTGGCGCCCTACACGGTGCGCCGCGAGGACCAGCGCATCGACATGGATGAGGTGGCCCGCATCGCGCGGGAGACCCGGCCCAAGGTCATCATCGGCGGCGGCTCCGCCTATGCCCGCACCTGGGATTTCGCCCGCTTCCGCGAGATCGCGGATGAGGTCGGCGCGATCTTCATGGTGGACATGGCGCATTTCGCGGGGCTGGTGGCGGGCGGCGCGCATCCTTCGCCTTTCCCGCATGCCCATGTGGTGACCACCACCACCCACAAGACGCTCCGCGGCCCGCGCGGCGGCATGATCCTCACCAACGACGAGGCGCTGGCCAAGAAGTTCAACAGCGCGGTCTTCCCGGGCCTGCAGGGCGGCCCCTTGATGCATGTGATCGCCGCCAAGGCGGTCGCCTTCGGAGAGGCGCTGCGCCCGGAATTCCGCGCCTATGCCAAGCAGGTGGTGGCCAATGCCAAGGCGCTGGCGGCGGAGCTGAAGGGGCAGGGGCTCGACCTCGTCACCGATGGCACCGACAACCACCTGGTGCTGGTCGACCTCCGCCCGAAGAAGCTGACCGGCAAGGCGGCGGAGGGCGCGCTGAATCGCGCCCACCTGACCTGCAACAAGAACGGCATCCCCTTCGACCCCGAGAAGCCGATGGTCACCTCCGGCGTCCGCCTCGGCAGCCCGGCCGCCACCAGCCGCGGCTTCGGGGAGGCCGAGTTCAAGCTGGTCGGCCAGATGATCGGCGAAGTGCTGGACGGCCTGGCCCAGGCCAATAGCCCCGAGGCGAACGAGGCGGTCGAGACCGCCGTGAAGGCCCGCGTCCTCGACCTCTGCCGCCGCTTCCCGATCTACGGCTGAGCAGGCGGATGGCGCATCTCCTTGAGGGTGGCCTTCACCCGCCTGCCGGAAGCGCCACCCGAAAAGGCGGCCCGCGCACTTCCGCGGGCCGAGCGGCCGAATGGCCGCCGCGCCCAGACCGCCCGCATGGCCCGGCACGCCAGTGCACGGCGCGAAGCCAAGCCGGCGGAGCCGGCGCCCGGCGTCTGAGGGCATAGATTTATGCGCTGCCCCTTCTGCGGCCACGAGGACACCCAGGTGAAGGACAGCCGTCCGGCCGAGGACGGCGCCTCGATCCGCCGCCGCCGGTCCTGCCCCGCCTGCGGCAATCGCTTCACCACCTTCGAGCGGGTCCAGCTGCGCGAGTTGCTGGTCATCAAGACCGATGGCCGCCGGGTGCCCTTCGACCGCGACAAGCTCGCCCGCTCCGTCCGCGTCGCGCTCCGCAAGCGCCCCTTCGACGAGGAGCGGATCGAGCGCATCGTCAACGGCATCCAGCGCCGGCTGGAGGTCGAGGCCGATAGCGAAGTGCCCTCCCGCCGCATCGGCGAGGTGGTGATGGAAACCCTGCGGGATGTGGACGAGGTGGCCTATGTCCGCTTCGCCAGCGTCTACCGCAATTTCCGCGAGGCGAAGGATTTCCGCGCCTTCCTCGGGAATATCGAAGGCTCCTGATCCGTGGCGGATGAAGCGCATATGCGGGCCGCGCTCGCGCTGGCGGCGCGTGGCCTGGGCAATACCTGGCCCAATCCAGCAGTCGGTTGCGTGATCGTGGCGGCGGACGGCCAGGTGGTCGGCCGCGGCTGGACCCAGCCCGGCGGCCGCCCGCATGCGGAGACGGAGGCGCTGAAACGCGCCGGCGCGGCGGCCCGGGGGGCCACCGCCTATGTCACGCTGGAGCCCTGCTGCCATTGGGGCCGCACGCCGCCCTGCACCAACGCCCTCATCGCCGCCGGCGTGTCCCGAGTCGTCGTGGCCCTGCGGGACCCCGATCCGCGCGTCGATGGCGAAGGCTTTTCCCGGCTGCGCGCGGCGGGGGTGGTGGTGGAGGAGGGGTTGCTGGCGGAGGAGGCCGCATCCTTGAATGCCGGCTTTATCAAGCGCCTGCGGCACGGCCTGCCCCTGGTCACGCTGAAGCTGGCGACCAGCCTGGATGGCCGGATCGCCACCTCCACCAAGGAAAGCCGCTGGATCACCGGCCCGGAGTCCCGGCGCGTCGCCCATGCGCTGCGCGCCCGGCACGACGCCATCCTGGTGGGGTCGGGCACCGTGCTGGATGACGATCCCGACCTGACCTGCCGCCTGCCCGGCGGCGTGCCGGTGCCTGCACCCCGCGTGGTGGCGGATGCCCGGCTACGCATCCCGCTCACCGCCCGCCTGGTCCGCACGGCGCGGGAGACGCCGACCCTGGTCGCCACCACGCCTGGCCATCCCGACACCGCCCTGGCGCCCTTGCGCGAGGCGGGCGTCGAGATCCTGGAACTGTCGGCGGGGCCGGAGGGCCTGTCCATGCACGGCCTGCTTTCTGCCCTGGCCGCGCGCGGCCTCACCCGCGTCCTGGCCGAGGGCGGCTCCGGCATCGCCGCATCCCTGCTGCGGGAGGAACTGGTCGACCGCCTCGCCTGGTTCCACGCGCCCATGGTGATCGGCGGCGACGGCATACCCGCATCCTATGCGCTGCCATTGCCGGAACTGGCCAAGGCGCCCAAGTTCCGGCGCATGGCGCACCGCACCATCGGCGCGGATGTCCTGACCGAATTCGAGCGCGAGGCTGGCTGAATGTTCACCGGGATCATCACCGCCCAGGGGGAGGTGACCGCCGTCACGCCGATCGGGCAGGGGCAGGACATGCGCCTGACCGTCGCCGTGCCGGAGGGCTGGCTGGAGGGCGCGGTGCTCGGCGCCTCCATCGCCTGTTCCGGCTGCTGCCTCACCGCGGTCGAACTGCAACCCACCGCCTTCACGGTGGAGGCCTCGGCCGAGACACTGACGAAAACGACGCTGGGCGGCTGGCAGGTCGGTCGGCGCATCAATCTGGAGCGGCCGCTGCGCATGGGCGACGAGCTGGGCGGCCATGTCGTCTCCGGCCATGTCGATGGCTTGGGCGAGGTTCTGGCCTCCACGCCGGAAAACGGCTCCACCCGCTGGCGCTTCCGGGTGCCGAAGGCCATCGCGCCGTTCATCGCTCCGAAAGGCTCCGTCGCCATTGATGGTGTGTCCCTGACGGTGAACGAGGTGGAAGGCCAGGAATTCGGCGTGAACATCATCCCCCACACCACCGAGGTGACCGGCTTCGCCCAGCTGCGCCCCGGCCATCTGGTCAATATCGAGATCGACATGCTGGCCCGCTACGTCGCCCGCCTGCGGGAGTTCGAGGCATGAGCACCGTGACCGCCCGCACCACCAATTTTCACGACTTCCTCAGCCCCACCGAGGAACTGCTGGAGGAAGCCCGTCGCGGCCGCATGTTCATCCTGGTGGATGACGAGGACCGGGAGAATGAGGGCGACCTGGTCATCCCGGCGCAATTCGCGACGCCGGATGCCATCAACTTCATGGCCAAGCACGCCCGCGGGCTGATCTGCCTGGCCATGGCACGGCACCGGGTGAAGCAGCTCGGCCTGCCGCTGATGGCGCAGTCCAACGGCACCCGACACGCCACCGCCTTCACCGTCTCCATCGAGGCGCGGGACGGCGTCACCACCGGCATCTCGGCCGCCGACCGGGCGCGGACGGTGGCGGTGGCCATCAATCCGGAACTCGGCCGCGAACACATCGTCACCCCCGGCCATGTCTTCCCGCTGGTGGCGCGGGAGGGCGGCACGCTGGTCCGCGCCGGGCATACGGAAGCGGCGGTCGATTTCTCCCGCCTCGCCGGCCTCAACCCCTCCGGCGTCATCTGCGAGATCATGAACGACGACGGCTCCATGGCCCGCATGCCGGACCTGGTGGCCTTCGCCCAGCATCACGGCCTCAAGCTCGGCACCATCGCCGACCTGATCGCGCATCGCCGCCGGACCGAGCGCCTGGTGCGCCGGGTGGAGGAAGGCAGCGTGGAGGGGGTGGGCGGCACCTGGCGCGTGGTGGTCTATGCCTCGACACTCGATCATGGCGAGCACCTGGCCCTGGTGAAGGGCGACCTTTCCGGCCCCAGCCCGGTGCTGGTGCGGATGCATGCCACCTCCCTGCTGCGGGACATGGTGGGCGGCAAGGTGGAGGATGACCTGCACGCCGCCATGCGCAGCATCGCGCAAGCCGGGCGCGGCGCGGTGGTGATGCTGCGCGACTGGCGGCTGGACGGGCTGTCCCAGCAGGTGCGCGCGGCGCGGGAACGCAGCCTGGTCTCGCCGGAGATCCGGGACTATGGCATCGGCGCGCAGATCCTGGCGGATCTGGGCTTGCGCGACATCATCCGCCTGTCCGACAACCCCCGCCCGCTGGTCGGCCTGGAAGGCTATGGGCTGACGGTGGTGGAGACGCGGCCGATCCCGAAGGACAGCAAGTGATACCTGCGGCACAATCAAGCGACAGGCGGCCGGCGCCTTTCGCCGGCCGAGCGGCCGAATGGCCGCCGCGCCTTGTGGCGCGAAGCCAAGCCGGCGCCCGGCGTTTAAGGGTCAAGATATGAGCACGAAGGACGCGCCCACCCGCGCCGCCAAGGGCCTGGCGGGCGAACCGCCGCGGATCCTGGTGATCCAGGCGCCCTATTATGCGGATGTCGTCGGCGGCATGCTGGCCGGCGCGCGCGGCGTGCTGGAAGGCGTCGGCGCCAGCCTCGAAGTGGTCGATGTCTCCGGCGCCTTCGAGCTGCCGGCGGCGCTGCGCATGGCGCTCGGCGCGCCGGACCGCTGGGACGGCTTCCTGATGCTCGGCTGCGTGGTGAAGGGCGAGACGGACCATTACGACTTCATCTGCCAGGCGGTCTGCCAGGGCGCCATGACCGTCTCCTCCGAATACGGCGCGCCGCTTGGCTTCGGCCTGCTGACGGTGGCGAATCTGGACCAGGCCATCGCGCGGTCGCGCGCGGACCAGCACAACAAGGGGGCGGAGGCGGCGCATGCCGTGCTCGGCCAGATCGCGCTGGCCCGCCGCTGGCATTTCTCGCATTGGGCCCGCCGATGAGCGCGCATAAGGGCAAGCCCCCCGCCGCCGGCGGCCGCCCGCGCACCGGCGCCCGCGTCGCCGCCGTGCAGGCGCTGTTTCAGAGCGAGCAGGCCGGGGAGAACCCCGAATCGGTCATCGCCGAATTCGTCCGCCACCGCCTTGGCCCCAATGAGGCCGAGGAAAGCTATGGCGAGGGCCGGATTCCTGAGGCCGACGCCAAGCTCTTCGCCCGCATCGTCCGCAACACGGCCGCCCAGATCGAGAGCCTGGACGAGACCATCGGCCGGTCGCTGGCCAAGGACTGGCCGCTGGAGAAGCTGGACCCCGTCCTGCGCGCCCTTCTGCGCGCGGCGGCCGGGGAGCTGGCCAGCCCGAAGGACCCGCCGGCGCGCGTCGTGATCAACGAATACCTCGACATCGCCAATGGCTTCTTCGTGGGCGACGAGCCGCGCTTCGCCAATGGCGTGCTGGATGCGCTGGCCCGCGCCTATCGCGCCGACGAATTCGCGCCGGCCCCCGCTGCTACCGTGCCCCGCGCCTGAGATGACCCTGCCCGCCGAGTTCGGCCTGATCGCGCGCCATTTCGCGCCGCTGGCCGGGAAGGGGGGCTTGGGCCTCGGCGACGATGCCGCGCTGCTGGACCCGCCGCCGGGCCGCAGCCTGGTGCTGGCGGCCGATGCGATGGTGGCGGGCGTGCATTTCCTGCCGGACGATCCGCCCGAGACGCTGGGGCGCAAGTTGCTGCGGGTGAATCTGTCCGATCTCGCGGCCATGGGGGCGACGCCGCTCGCCTATCTGATGACCACCGCCTTTCCGCGCGGCGTGACCCAGGACTGGATCGCCGCCTTCGCAGCCGGGCTGGCGCTGGACCAGGCGGAATTCGGCATCGAACTGCTGGGCGGCGATACGGTGGCCACCGACGGGCCAGCGACCTTCTCCCTCACCATCCTGGGTCATGTCGCACCGGGCGCGGCGCTGCGGCGCATGGGTGCTCGGGTGGGCGACGAGGTCTGGGTCTCGGGCAGCATCGGCGACGGGGCGCTCGGCCTGCTGGCGCTGACCGGGCGGCTGCCGCCGGACCCGCACCTGGCCTCCCGCTACCGCCTGCCGCAGCCGCGGGTGGCGCTCGGCCTGGCCCTGGTGGGGCTGGCGCGGGCGGCGATGGATGTCTCGGACGGGCTGGTGCAGGACCTCGGCCACCTGGCCCGCGCGGCCGGCTGCGGCGCGGTGATCGAGGCAGCGTCGGTGCCGCTTTCCGCGCCGGCTCAGGCCGCGCTCGCCGCCGATCCGGCATTGCTGCCGCGGATCATGACCGGTGGCGACGATTACGAGCTGCTTTTCGCCGCAGACCCGGCCGATTCGGACCGTGTCCTGGCGGCGGCGGCCGAGGCCGGCGTGCCGGTGACGCGGATCGGTGTTTTTGTCGCCGGGCAGGGGGTGCGGCTGCGCGACCCCGCCGGGCATGATGTGCCGCTGCCTGCCAGCGGATGGAGTCACTTCTGATGCTTGCCGAAGAAGCCCGCATGAAGCGGGACGTGCGGATCCTGTTCTTCTGCCAGGCGCTGATGAATGCCTCGGTGGTGGGCCAGGTCGCGATGGGGGGGCTGGTGGGCTACAGCCTGGCCTCGGACAAGTCGCTGGCCACCCTGCCGCTCGCCTTGCAGATGGTCGCCACCATGGCGGCCTCGATTCCCGCCGGCATCATCTTCGCCCGCCTCGGCCGCCGCGCCGGCTTCCTGATGGGCGCGGCCGGGTCCTTCTGCGGCGCGCTGACCTTCGCGCTGGGCATCTGGCTCGGCGATTTCTGGGTCTATGCCTTGGGCGCGCTGCCCGCCGGCATTGGCTTCGGCATCGCCCAGCACTACCGCTTCGCGGCGGCGGAGGTCGCAAGCCCGGCCTATCGCCCCAAGGCCATCTCGCTGGTCATGGCCGGCGGCGTGCTGGCGGCGATCTTCGGGCCGGAGCTGGTGAAGCACAGCCGCAACCTGTTCGAGCCCTTCCTCTTCCTTGGCACCTATCTGATCCTGGCCGTCCTGCCGATCGCCTGCGCGGTGCTGCTGACCAAGGTCCGCCTGCCGCCGGCGCCGCCGCGCCCGAAGGTGGCGACGCCGATCATCCAGATCCTGCGCCGCCCCGCCTTCCTGGCCGCCGCCGGCACCGGCGCCATGGCCTATGGCACCATGAACCTGCTGATGACCTCGACCCCGCTCGAGATGATGGCCTGTGGCTTCGGCGTCGGCGCCAGCGCCACGGTGATCCAGGCGCATGCGGTGGCGATGTTCGCGCCGGGCTTCTTCACCGGCCGGCTGATCGCCCGCTGGGGCGCGCGGACCATCATCGGGGTGGGGGTGGCGCTGAATGCGCTCTGCGTCGCGGTGGCCGTGCAGGACGAGACCTTCGCGCACTTCGTGGTGGCACTGGTGCTGCTGGGGCTCGGCTGGAACTTCATGTTCACCGGCGCCACCACCCTGCTGGGCGAATCGCATGCGCCGCATGAACGGGTGCGAGCGCAGACGGCGAACGACTTCATCGTCTTCGGCACCGTCGCCTGCACGGCGCTCGGCTCCGGCGTCATCCATGCGACGGCAGGCTGGTATGTGCTGAACCTGATGCTGCTGCCGGCGCTGCTGTTTGCGCTGGGGCTGACGCTGTTCCTGCGCCCGGCCCGAACGCAGGCGGTCTGAATTCCGCAGGAACAGCCGGTTACGGCTGTTTCCTGGCACCTGGGCTTAGCGGGTGGGCGCGCCGATCGTCTGGTTGGTCTGGCCGCCGAGGCCCGGCGCCAGCCGCCCGATATTGCCGAACAGCTGCTGCAGCAGGGTGCGGTCATTGCCCGGGGCGGGGGTGATGCGGGTGACCACCTCCACCTCGCGCGCATCTTCCGGCCCGTAGCGCTTGATGTCCTGCACCACGCCCGCCTGGTTGAAGCTGATGGCGACCACCCGCTGGTCCTCGACCGACAGGGTCCGCGCCGGGCGCTGCCGGGTGACGCTGCTCATGTAGTACCAGGTGGAATTGTCGAAGGTCCCGGTATGGGAGGGGGAGCCGATCACCGCCTCCACATCGGCGCGGGAGCTGACGCCGGGCGTGATCTGCGCCAGCGCTTCCTCATCCACCGCATGGCCGCGCATCTGGCGCGGGCTTTCGAACAGGCTGGCGCCGGGGACGGAGGGCATCCAGGAACAGCCGGCCGTGGCCAGCAGGGCGCCGAGCGCCAGGCCCAAACGGGTGGTTCGACGGGCCGCCGAGGGCCGCAAGATGTTGACCGCGTGCATGGGGCGCTCCATGTGGCGGCAATGCCACCCGGACGGGTTGCGGTCAACGGCCGCCGCCGGGCGGTGCCTCAGGATGCAGCCCGCCGGATCGGCTGAATGGGAGTGGATGATGGGCCTGCTCGGCCTTTTCGCACGCAAGCCGCATGAGCGTGCGGGCTTCGAGCTCTACGGCGCGGCCGTCGCCGCGGCGCGCCAGCCCGATTTCTTCGCGGGACTCGGGGTGCCCGACACGCTGGACGGGCGCTTCGACCTCGTCTCGCTGCATGTCGCCCTGCTGATCCGCCGGTTGAGGCGGGATTCGGACCCGGTGGGACCGAAGCTCGCCCAGGCCGTCTTCGACGCCATGTTCGCCGATATGGATGTGAACCTGCGGGAGATGGGGGTGGGCGACCTGGTGGTGGGCAAGCGGGTGAAGCGCATGTGGGAAGCCTTCCACGGCCGCGCCGCGGCCTATGAGGCGGCGCTGGATGCCAATGATCAGGCCGCGCTGGCCGAGGCCCTGTCGCGCAATATCTGGCGCGGCGCGGCGGTGCCGGACGGCGCCGCGGAAAGGCTGGCCGCCCATGCCCAGGCGGTCGCCGCCACCCTGGCGCCCCAGCCCATCGCCGCCCTGCAGCGCGGCAAGGTGCGCTTCGCATGACCCCCGAATTCTCCCGCCCGCATCGCCTGGGCGCCACCGAGCCGCGCCGCCTGGAATTGCGGGCGAGGCCGGAGGAGGGCTCCGCGTTGGCCGCCCGCTTCGGCATCCCGGCCGTGCCGCGGCTGGAGGCGCAGCTCACTTTGGTGCCGGGCACGGACGGCACCACCCGGCTGCAGGGCCGTCTGCAGGCCGATGTGGTGCAGGAATGCGTGGTGACGCTGGAGCCGGTGGCCCAGCGGGTCGATGTGCCGATCGACCTGCTCCTGCTGCCGGAGGGCACGCCGGCCACCGATGACGACCCCGAAAGCCCGGACGAGATCGAGACCTCGGGCGGGGTGGTCGATCTCGGCGAGGTGGTGGCGGAGCAGCTGGCCCTGGCGCTGGACCCCTATCCGCGCGCCCCTGATGCGGCGATTCCGCCGGAGCTGGAGGGCGATGCGCTTGAGCCCGCGCCCGATATGGACGATACGCCCCCCGAGCGCCCGAATCCCTTCGCCGCCCTGGCCCGCCTCAAGCGGAACTAGGGGGATGAAGCGACCCGGGGCCGCTTGCGCCCCTGGGTCGCGCGGTGCTAATGCCCGCGGCTCCGCTGATATTGCAGCTTGTTGACGAGAAAGGCTCGGCACCATGGCCGTTCCGAAGAAAAAGGTTTCGCCCTCCCGCGCCGGTATGCGCCGGAGCCACCAGGCTCTGACCGCTGCCGCGCATATGGAGTGCTCCAACTGCGGCGAACCGAAGCGCCCGCACCACATCTGCTCGCATTGCGGCCATTACGACGGCCGTGAGGTGATGGCGGCCGACAAGGCCAAGGGCGTCGTCCGAGTCTGACCCGCACGAAAGGGCAACCGCCCATGTGGCGAAGGCTCTGAGCGTGGCGGCGAAGGACCTGGCGGGCCGGGGCAGCGGTGAATTCGCCCTGGCGATCGACGCCATGGGCGGGGACCACGCGCCCGAATCCGTGCTGGATGGGCTGGAACTGGCCGCGGAGCGTCATCCGAAGGCGCGCTTCCTGCTGGCCGGCGACGAGGTTCGGCTGGGCGCGCTGCTCGCCCGGCGGCCGCGCGCCGCCAAGGCCTGCAGCCTGCGCCATGCGCCGGAATCCATCCCGGGCGACATGAAGCCGACCGCGGCGCTGCGCGTGCGCGGATCCTCGATGCGCGTGGCGATCGACGCCGTGGCGCAGGGCGAGGCTTCGGGCGTCGTCTCCGCCGGCAATACCGGCGCGCTGATGGCTTTGGCCAAGATCGTGGTGAAGACGCTGCCGGAGATCGACCGGCCGGCGCTGGCGGCGATCGGCCCCTCGGCGCGCGGCGACGTGGTCATGCTCGACCTCGGCGCCAATCTGCAATGCGATGCGCGCAACCTGATCGAATTCGCCATCATGGGCGATGCCTTCGCCCGCGCCGTGCTGGGCCTGACGAATCCGACCCTCGGCCTGCTCAATGTCGGCTCCGAGGAGCTGAAGGGCGATGAGCGCGTGCGCCAGGCGGCGGAGACGCTGCGCGACAGTCATCTCGGCGCGAATTTTCGCGGATTTGTCGAGGGCCACGATATCGCCGCCGGCACGGTCGATGTGATCGTGACCGATGGCTTCACCGGAAATGTGGCGCTGAAGACCGGGGAGGGCGCGCTGAAGCTGATGCGCGACCTGCTGCGCCAGGTCTTCACCAGCTCGATCCCCGCCCGCATGGGCTACCTGCTGGCCCGCCCGGCGCTGGACCGTCTGCGCGAATGGATGGACCCGCGGCGCTACAACGGCGCGGTGCTGATCGGCCTCAATGGCGTGGTGGTGAAAAGCCATGGCGGTACCGATGCCGTCGGCTTTGCCCATGCGGTGGATGTGGCGATGGACATGGTGACGCACCGCTTCAACGACCGGATCCGGGAAGGCCTGGCCCTGCTGCCCAGCCCCACCCCGCGGCTTGCCACCACCCCCCGCTGAGGCGTTTCCCCATGTCCAGCGCGATTCGCGGCGTGATCGCCGGCACCGGCGGCTACCTTCCCGCGCGCTCCGTCAGCAATGACGAGCTGGCGGTGGAGAAGAACCTCGACACCACCGATGCCTGGATCGTCGAGCGCACCGGCATCCGCCGCCGCCACTTCGCCGCGGAAGGGGAGACCGCTTCTTCCATGGGCGCCGCCGCCTGCCGCGCCGCGCTGGCCCAGGCCGGCGCCAGCGCGGCCGATGTGGATGCGGTGATCGTCGCCACCGCGACGCCGGACAGCGCCTTCCCCTCCACCGCCGCGCGCATCCAGGGCGCGCTGGGCGTGACGCGCGGCTTCGCCTTCGACCTCTCGGCCGCCTGCACCGGCTTCATCTACGCGCTCTCGGTCGCCGATGCGATGATCCGCATCGGCCAGGCCAGGGGCGTGCTGGTGGTGGGGGCCGAGGTCTATTCCCGCATCCTGGACTGGTCCGACCGCGGCACCTGCGTGCTGTTCGGCGACGGCGCCGGCGCGGTCTTCCTGCGGGCCGAGCCGGGCAGCGCCCGCGGCCTGCTCTCGACCCATCTGCACTCGGACGGCCGGCACGGTGACATCCTGCAGGTCGATGGCGGCGCGGGATCGACCGGCGGCACCGGCGTGGTGCGCATGGCGGGTCGGGAGGTCTTCAAGCACGCCGTCACCAAGCTGGCCTCCGCGGTGGATGAGGCGCTGGCCGCCAATGGCCTCGGCCATGACGACGTCGCCTGGCTGGTGCCGCACCAGGCGAACATCCGGATCATCGAGGCGATGGGCCGCAAGCTGCATCTCGGCCTCGACCGCGTCGTGGTCACGGTGGACCGCCACGCCAATACCTCTGCCGCCTCGATCCCGCTGGCGCTGGCGGAAGCCACCCGCGACGGCCGCATCAAGCCGGGCGAGCTGGTGCTGATGGAAGCCATCGGCGGCGGGCTGACCTGGGGCGCCGCACTGGCCCGATTCTGAGGCAATCCCGCGCCTTGTGAGGCGCGGCTGCCACAGTGTGTGAACTTCACGCCACACCGTTCCAATCCCGTGGTTGACGGCCATCCCGGAACCCGGCTTTCTTGCGACTTGAAGGGGTTGCAAGGATCTGCTCTGGCATGACGACGATCACGCGGGCCAATCTGGCGGAAGCGATCTACGCGCAGGTGGGACTCTCGCGCAACGAGAGCGCCGAGCTGCTGGAGACGGTGCTGGAGCGCATGTCGGCGGCGCTGGAGGCGGGGGAGGCGGTGAAGATCTCCGCCTTCGGCTCCTTCGTCGTGCGCCAGAAGGGCCGCCGGGTCGGGCGCAACCCGAAGACCGGCGTCGAGGTGCCGATCCAGCCGCGCAAGGTGCTGGCCTTCCGCCCCTCCCATGTGCTCAAGGCGCGGCTGAACCCCGGGCTCGCCGTGGGTCGCTCGGCTGACGATGATGCGTGAGATCGGGCATGAGTGACGACACGCTGGAAGGCGACGCCACGCGCGCCCGGCCGCGCAAGGCGGCCACCGCCTTCCGCACCATCAGCGAAGTGGCGGACGATCTGCAGATCCCGCAGCATGTGCTGCGCTTCTGGGAAACCAAGTTCCCCCAACTGAAGCCGCTGAAGCGCGGCGGCGGCCGGCGCTACTACCGACCGGAGGATATCACGCTGCTGCGGCGGATCTCCGACCTGCTCTACACCCAGGGCTATACCATCAAGGGCGTGCAGCGCCTGCTGCGCGAGGGCGGGCTGGAGGAAGCCGGCCACGCGCCGGAACTGCCGCTGGGCGATATGGAGGAGCCGGAGGCGCCGGAGCCGGTGCGCGATGCGCTGGATGCGCTGGAAAGACTGGCGCACGACCTGCGCGCCCTCGTCGCCCGCGGCTGATTCTACGCCCCGGGGGTTGGCGGCTGCGCCCCCCCGGTGCTATTGCCGCCGCAGTCGGAGCGTAGCGCAGTCTGGTAGCGCATCAGTCTGGGGGGCATGTTCCCGTCCCGCTCCGCCTCAGCAAATCCCTCGCTTTCCGCCTCCTCCGCGCCGGCCTGTGCCGCTGGCGTGACGCCGTTGCGGCAAGGGACCGACCTGATAGGTCATCCCTTGCCGGCAGGTTTCACCGTATTCGGGCGGTCGCTTTTGCGCTCCTGACGCTCCCACCGAGCCATATGCTCGGCGGCCTCTGCGCGCATCTGGTCGGGCGGGAGCGCGCCGAACCTCCAAATCTCCTCGCTCCAGAGCCGCTTCTTCTCAGGCGTCAGGTTGCCGAAGTCGTGGCCGCCGCGCTTCTTGCTCATCGCCCGCGTCCTTCCCTGTTCTCGTGGTCCCAAAGCTCCTGCATGTCGGCCGCCTCCCGGAAGGCCGCGCCGTTCCGCCGGCGGGCCGCGGCATGCGCCAGCAGCATCCAGGCCCGCAGGATCTGGTAGAGGTCGCTCATGGCCCCTTCCTCTGCATCATCTGGTGGTGGGCCTGGCGCACCAGCCTGACCAGGCGCTCCCGCTCCTCGTCCATCACCTGGGCCATCGTGAGCCCGTATGGCCTGTCCGCGGGCGGGTAGCGCGTCAGGGCGTCCTTCGCCCTCTCCGCCGCCGGCGCCACCAGATCCAGCAGCTGCAGCAGCGCATGGTGGCGGGCATCCGCCTCGAGATCCGCTCGGCTCACCGCCGCGGCACCACCCGCAGCCGGTGCATCAAGTCGCTCTGCAGCCCGCGGACGAAGCCGCGCACCCAGGCATCATAGAGGGGGTGCTGATCCCCGTAGGACAGGGTCATGGCGCTGCGCGACGCGGCGGCCAGCCACCCCTCGACATAGGCGGCAGCACGGGCGGCGGCCGAAAGGTCAGCCATCGACCAGCATCCCTTCCAGATCGGCCAGGGCCAGCCGGCGGAACCGCCGCAGCTGCAGGTCGGGCCCAGCGTAAAGCTTGCCGTGCTTGCGGATCAGCGCATTGACGCGCTCGTCTGCGCCTGGCCCGCTGACGATGCCCAGCACCTTCGGCGACAGCACCCACCCATCCGCCTCCACGGCATAGATGCGCAGGCGGCCAGCCGCCTCATTGCGCTGCAATCCGATGCACGCCCGATAGGCGGTCATGGCGCAGGCTGGACACATGGGAAGCCCATCGCTGACAAGCGGCAGGCCCTGGAGCGTGGCTCCGCTCGTCATGCAGATCCGGCAGTGGGGAAGTGGCCGGACGCACATCTGGCACAGCCCACGCTCGATCACGGCCCGGCATCGGTCGGCGTGCAGGATCGTGAATAGCGGTTTGCCTTCGCCCGGCCTGTTGACGCCATCCGAGGTGAACCGCAACTCGCCCCGCGCCCCGCAGCGCCAGCGCACCACCCGGGGCTCCCGCTCGTCCTGCTCCACCGACCAGGCGGCCGTCACCGGCACCGGCAAGGCGCCGTATCTCTGCGGGGCAAGGTCAGGCATCGACGTTCCTCCGCTCGACGGTGAAGGTCAGGGCGACCACCCAGGGGTTGGCGTCCCACGCCCCAGCGCCGTGCAGGCGGTCCCACAGCGCCGCAAAGGCCAGCACCCACCGGCGCGGATCTTCGTCGGCCCAGGCTTCGTCGTAGGGATCGAGCGGTGTCCCCTCGGCCCGCGCATCCGCGCTGCTCATGGCGCCCAGCCGCTGCACCCGCACATCGGTGACGGTGAGCGTCAGGCGCGAGGCCCAGCGCGACATGTGGATCGAGGGGCGCCAGCGAGCGGCTTTCACACCATCTGCCGCATAAATCGTGCCATCGCGGTTGCTGGCGCAGCCGGTTCCTTCCTGCCAATCATCGCAGGGCGAGGGTTCTGCGCCCTGCGGACAGGTGCAATATTGCTGCGGCGCAAACTGCCAATTCTCCCGCACCCACAGGCGCTCGCCGAGCTGCACGCGCCGCAGGGGCGAGGAGGCCAGGCGCCGAGTCTGCGTCTTCCGGCCGGCCAGCAGCGCCAGCACCATCGGCGCCGAGAAGATAATCGGGCGGGCCGTCATCGCAGCAGATCCGGCTGCACGGCGGTCGGAGTGCCGGCCAGGCCGCGCAGCGTGTCCAGCACCGCCTGCATCTGCCACGTCTCGGCGGCGGCCTTCTCCTCCGTCATCCGGCCGGCCGCTACCCACCTGGGGTAGGCCGAGCGCCGCAGCCGAAGCTCTCGCTCGACGCATGCGATCTGCTGCGCCAGCGGCACCTTCTCGCCGGCCCGCACCGGCGCTCCCGCGTTCTTCATGCCGCGTCCTCCTCCCGCTCCGGCGCGGGCAGCTGCACTACCTCGGCCGTGGGCTTCGGCTCGCTGAACAGGCCGGCGCTGGCCGCCGCCACCACGCGCGCCGTCCTGGCCTTGTCGATGTGCGCGTAGCGCATCGTCGTCTTGATGTCGGCGTGGCCCAACCGCTCCTGAACCATCTTCAGGTCGCCGCCGGCCGCCAGCAGCCAGCTCGCGAAGGTGTGCCGCAGATCGTGGAACCGCACCTCCGGCCCCAGCCCCGCCAGGCGGAACGCCGTCTTGATGGACCGCTTCGGATCTTTGAAGGCCTTGCCTCGAAGGTCCGGCCGCTTGCACGCCGCGCAGCCGCAGGCCACGGCCGGATTGCCATAGACGAACACCGGCCCGCGCCGCTTCTCCGGCTCCGGCTGCAGAGCCTCCAGCAGCCGCAGGGCCTCCGCAGGCAGTGGCACAGCCAGGGACTTCCCGCCCTTCCCGATGAAGGCGATGCGCGCCTCCGGCAGGCTGATCTGCTCCCAGGTCACTCCGACCGCGTTCGCCTTCCGCATCCCGGTCATCACGTCCAGCAGCATCACCGGGCGGATATGCGCAACGGCATGGTGCAAGACGCGCTTTGCCACCTCATGGTCCAGAAAGACCTCGCGGCCCTCCGGCTCGGCCTGGCGGTGCTTCTTCCGCGACCACTGGCCGACCACGACGCCCCAGACCTCGCGCGCACGGCGGCAGACCGCGGAGAGCGTGTCGATGTAGCGATTGATGGTCGAGCCGGACGCCACCTGCGTTGCGCGCTTGCCCGTCGCGGCCAGCGGCGTCGTGCGCAGCACCTGCACCATGTCGTTGACCACGCTGTCCGTCAGGTCGGCCAGCCGCAGCCTCGGGCCCAGGATGCGCAGCATCCGGTTCATCTGGTGCTTCTGCCCGCGCTCGCCGTATGTCGTGCCCTTCGCCACCTCCTCATAGAAGCGGACAAAAGCGTCGTTCAGCGTGAGGTGCCGGACCGGCTCCTGCCCGAGCTTGATGCGGGCGAATTGCTCGTCGAAACGAGCCTTAGCAATGGCTGCGGCGGCTTCGAATTCGCCAGTCCCGCAACTTCCGCGAAATCTCTCTCCTTCGATGGAGAAATCGTAGTGCCAGGCCGAGGACTCGGCGCGCGTGACAAGGAATTCTTCGCCGGCGACGGCTTTCCGTCGCCCTCCCGGCTTCCGGGGGACGGTGGGCATGCCTTCTGCTCCTGCTGCTGGTGGTTCTGCCAATCGACGATGCCGCGGCGCGTGTAGAACTTCCGTTCACCCGCAGAGCGGATGCAGGGAATTCGCAGCGCGCGGAATGTCTTGAGGGAAACACCCAGGAGCTTGGCCGCGCTTGGCGCGGAGAGCAGTCGGAGGTCGCTGTCTTCTCGGATCTCACTCATCTCGGCCCCCTGGGTTACAGGGGGCGGTCAGCGCGCCGTCCGCAGCCGGCCGCGCGCCGCCCAGTGGTGAACAGGTGGGGTTAAGCCGCCTCGTCCTCGCCCGCATCGCTCTCCAACGACGCGGGCTGCAACTCGGCGATCATCTTGGAGATCAGCCGGCGGCCGCTCTCCGGCAGCCTGCCGATCTGCTGCACCATCTTGATCTCGGCCTCGCCAAGATCGAGCGGTGGCAGCTCCTCGAACGCCGCGCGCGGGTCCAGGCTGAAGTCCTCGAAGAACCACTGGATCGGCACATCCAGCACCTTCGAGAAGACAAAGAGATTCTGGATCGAGCACTTGTTCTCGGCGGTCTCGATCTTGTGGATCTGCGGCGCCCCCAGGTTGACGAGCGCCTGAACGTCAGCGCGGCTCCATCCCCGCGCAATGCGCGCGTTCCTGATGCGAGCACCAACATGCCGGTCCAGCGCGCTCACCGACCTCGTGCCGTGGCTCGCGCGCAGGCGTTCGGACTTCATCGCTCCCTTCGTCTCGGACCGTGGTTTACTCATCAGTCGTCACCTCCGCCTTGCTGCTCATCATCGGACTTCTTCGCCTGCGGCTCGGCCAGATCGCCGAACAGCTCTTTCAGCGCCACGATGTAGGCTTCCAGCTCCGGCAAGATGGCCTTGGTCTCGAAGCTGGCATCCACCAAATCGCCCCGTCGCCGGCCCGGCAGCTGCACCTCGCCGATCAGAGTCGTCGTAGGCCCGAGCAGCGGGTGGAGCCGTATCCGAATCTCTTTCAGCTCCACACCGGCCCTCACGCGCGGCGACAAACTCCGGCGACTCATCCTGTAACTCCGATGGTTTGGGTGAGAACCCAATATATAGTCTCAGCCGCGTATCGTGTCACGGTGAAATATGTTAACGGGCTTCCGTTTACGATATCGCTTGAGGCCCCCCCGCTTGGGGTGACGATCTGTGCCGGTTCGGATGGATCGAACGCGCCGCTGGATTACGATTCCACGCCTTGCAAATCCGCCTCGCGCGCTGCGCGGTCCTCCTCCTCGCTCGCTTCGCGCGCAGTAGAGGGCCGCTCCGATTCGCCGGATTCGGGAAAGATTGTTTCGTCTTCGCGTTCGCCGGTCGAATCGTCTTCCTCGCGCACGATGCCGGGCAGCGTGGGCTCATCGCGACGGATGTTCACCGGCGGCATGTGCCCGTCATAGGCCTGGGGGTCGGCCAGCACGATCGTCACCGGCCGGCCCTCGAACGGGCCAAGATCCGCCCAGGCCTCGGCCGACTTCGGCACCTTGATGACCACCTTGAAGCCGCCCTTGGCGGTCACCTGCTCAAGCACGCCCGCCACATGGCGGAAGCTGTTCGCCGCGACGATGCCCACGATCTCCCGGACCAGCATGCGGGCGGTCTCCTCCGCCGCCTTGATGACCCGCTGCTGGTCGGCCTCGCTCCGCATGTTCCACGGCCGCGCGTCCTGGGTGTCGCGCAGGCGGTCCAGCAGGAAGGAGCGGACGGACGCCACCAGCTCCTCGCCGCCGGGCAGATGACGCAGGTAGGCCAGCACCCTGCGCTCCTCCTCCGCCGCCTCGGCGGCCAGGCGCTCCTCCTCCTGCCGCTCCTGGTCCAGCGCCGTCGCCTCGGCGAGGCTCATCGGCTCGCGCTCGGTGCCTTCGAGGTGGTCCTTTGCCGCCTGCATCGCGGCGGCCGGGGTGTTCTTCTTCGTCGCCATGGTCCTGTGGTCCTTTCAGGGGTTTCGGGTAGATGAGGCGTCAGGCGCCGCGGACAGCATCCTCGATGCGGGAAAGCGCGAACGAGAGGTGGTCGGCCTTCGTCTCAAGGCTCGCCATCGCATCGTTCAGCTGCTCGATTACCCCGCCGCGCATGACGGGCACTGGACCTGCGCTCTCGCTGGGCGGAGGGCCGGGCGGCCGCGGCCCCGCAAGTTCATCGCCCAATTCCAGAAGCCGCTTTTCGATCTCCAACAGTCGCTGATGCAGTCGGTCAGCCGTGCGGCCGATCAGCGGCAGTCCACCCTTCTCCTGCTGGCGCACGGCCTCAATGTAGGCCGAGCTGCCGACGGTAAAGCCGGCGGTTATCATCTGGTCGTGTCGCATGGTCCTGTGGTCCTTTCAGAGGTTGGTGGTGGGGGTTGGTCAGACGCCGGATTCACTCCGGGTCGGGCTCAGGCTCCGGCGGCAGCAGGTGCCGCATCTCGTGCTCGGCGCGGGTCAGCAGCGTGAGCCAGCCCAGCTTCGTCAGCCGGTGCACATAGCCATTGGCGCTGATGCCCTGCTTCACGCCGTCGACCTCGCGCGGCGGCTTCTTCCGCTCGACCAACTTCAGTTCGATCAGCCGCAGCGTCACCTGCGTCGGCTTGGTGAAGTGCAGGCTCCCGCCGCAGCAGACGCCGACCTCGGCCAGCGCCAGCATCTCGGCCAGGTCTTCTCCTCTCAGCAGCGGCGCGAGGCGCGCGCGCTCAAAACCCGCGCTCGGTCGTCTTGCCATGGTCGTCGGTCCTTCCGTGGTGGTGGTCAGATGAAGAACGTGCCGATCCACGCCATCCCCAGAATGGCCGCGCTCGCGAGCAGACTGATGAGGGCCGCAGCCAAAAACTTCTCGTCCTTCTGAGAAGGCGGCCGGCCACGGAGGAAGCCGAGAATCAGCAGGATGCCGAAAGCGTAGATGAGGCGGAGCGGCTCCAGCCCGAAAGCCGGCACCAAATACCAGCCCCACATCAGCGTCAGCATCCATGCCCGCAGGATCAGCAGCGGGGACATGGCGATAAGCAACACGCCAAGAATGAGAGGCGATAGGAGCCCTGCCCAGAAGTCCCCGCTTAGTTTGTCTTTGGTCATGTCCCCTTGGCCCTTCCAGCAGTTGGGGTAGGCAGTCACAGCAGCCGCAGCACGCCGCCCTCAATCCAGGCGCGACGGCCGTAATTGGCCGCCTCCAGGTTCGGCAGTGCCTCGGGGTTGCGTGCCGACATCGCGACCAGGGCCGGGATGCCGATGTGGATCAGCAGCTCGCAGACGCCGGGCCGCTGGGTGGGCACGAGCACGTCGAGGCGATCGACCAGCACCAGCTGGGCGCCCTCTCGCTTGGCGAAGGCCAGCGTCAGCAGCAGCTCGGCGCGCCACCGCTCGCTTTCCGCCATCTGCTCCCACGACGACTCGCCATAGCGAAGCTCGCCTTCGCCGGTCAGGGTCACGGGGCCGAACCGCCCCACCTGGCACAGCGCGGCTAGCTCGGCGTTGAAGGCGCCCATGCGGCGCTCCATCACCGTCATCCGCACGCCGGTGGAGGCGAGGCAGTTGATGATCGGCTGCTGGGCGCACCAATCCCGGTAGATCTCGCGGGCGCGGAGCATGGTGCTGACCAGGCGGTGCTTGGTCTCGGCCTGGGTCGCGGCCAGCTGCGCCCGTCCGACCGCCTCCGGATCCTGCTTCGGCATGGCCTGCAGCCGCGCCAGCCGCTTCTTCGCCTCCTCGGCCGTGGCCACTGCCGCGCTGTTCTCCTGCGCTGCCCTTCGGGCCTGCTCCAGCGCATCCTGCGCGCCACGGATCGCGTCCCTGGCGGCGGTGATGGCGGTGCGCCGCTTGGCGTTCTCCGCCGGCGACGCCTTCTTGGCGGCTTCCGCCGGCGGCTTCTCCAGCCTGATCTCGTCGATCGC
This sequence comes from Falsiroseomonas tokyonensis, assembly GCF_019024325.1. GTDB lineage: Bacteria > Pseudomonadota > Alphaproteobacteria > Acetobacterales > Acetobacteraceae > Falsiroseomonas > Falsiroseomonas tokyonensis. Next base: position 232,595 of record NZ_JAFNJS010000006.1, on the reverse strand, counting down.
CGCATTGATCGTGACGCGGATCTCCGCCTCGCAGTGCGGGCAGGTGTGCAGCGGCAGGGCATCGGTCGGCCGCGGCAAGTCCTTCAGCCGCTGCTCCAGCGCCGTCAGCGTCTCCTGCGCCGCCAGGACCGCCGCCTGGCAGGCCTCGCCCGCCTTCAGCAGATCGTCGAGGGGTGCCGCAGCCTCTCGGGCGAGGGCAATCTCCGCCTCGCTGGCGCTGCCCGCCCGCAGCGCCGCCTGGTAGGCGGCCTTGGCCGCGTCCATCTCGGCCGCGACCTCCGCCAGGTCGTAGGGCTCGTCCGGCAGCAGGCCCTCCGGCACCCAGGTGGCGGCCTTCTGCGGCCCCCAGTTGGCCGGCCGGGCCACCTCTTCCCATCGCCCCTTCAGCTTCAGCGCGTATTCGCGGGCCGTCTTCTCGCAGGCGTCCCAGCCGGAGATATCGACCTTGCTGTGCAGCGCCGTCGCAAGGTCCAGTCGGGCCTGCCGATCCTCCTCGGCCTCCGGCAGCGGCTTGCCCCGGTCATCTTTCGGCGCCAGCCAGGCCGCGATGTCGTCCAGCGTCGGCGCCAGATCGAGGCGTTCGGCCAGCACGGACAGGCGTTCCTTGGGCGGCAGCTCCATGAAGCGAACCGCGCCGATGCCCAGGGGCGAGCCCATGTGGCGCGCGTCGCCGTCCCCGGTGGAGTGAACATCACCGCTCGGCCAGGAGATCCGGCGCATGCCGGTCTCCCAGGACAGGGTCGCGGCGCCGCCATCGGCGCTGCCGCGGCGCACCACATGCGCGAAGTCGGCCTTGCGGGACGCGCCACGCAGCTTCGGCATCCGCAGCGCCACCGCGGCGCAGGCCTGCAGCAGCGAGGACTTGCCCTGGCCGTTGCCGCCGCCAACCAGCGTGATTTTCTCCAACGGCAGAGAGGCCGATACGACGCCCAGCACGTCGCGGACCTTCAAGGTCATGGTCAAAGCGGCTTCTCCTCGTCGCAGGTGTCGGGAAGGCGGCATGGCGCCGCGTCAGCCTCATCGCCGGGCGCCGCCGGCGGCGGGCAAATTGTCGGCTCGAAATGGCCCTCCACGCCCAGGCGCATCAGGCGATATTTCTGATCCCGCATCCGGTCGTGGATGAACTCCACCAGCTTCTCGCGCGGGATCTCCAGATGGCGGTCATCGGGCCCAGAGGTTCCAGAGCGGAACGACACCATCATCTGCTGCTCGGGCCGCTGCTGGAGCTCGATCTGCATCCGGTCCAGGCGCTGCCACATGCCCCATTCGGCCAGCGCCTCGGACAGCCTTGTCGCGGCGGTCACTCGCCGAACTCCACTCGGGGAGGCGGCCCGCCGCTTCGCCCATCATCCGTCTGCGGACCGGGATCGCCGCCCGTGTCACCGTCACCGGGGAAGCCATCACCATCCTCCACCTCGCCCGTCTCCAGGTCGTGCGGCGTCTCGGCGCTGGGGGCATCCGCCTCCTGCTGCTGCCCGCGGGGCTGGCGAGGCTGCCGGCCCTGGCGCGGCTGCCGCTGGTCCGGCTCCGGCTCCTGCACCCGCGGCGGCGGTTCTGCATCGGCGTCCTCGTCGTCCTCGGGCTGGCCGATCGCCGACAGGTCGAACTCGCCGTGGTCCAGCACGCGGTGCATGCCCTGGCTCACACGGCGGTCGCCCGCCTCGTCCAGGGTGGCGGCTGCGGCGAACTCGATGGACATGGGCAGGCGCTTCGCCAGGCGGCGGATCGCCGTCTTGACCGCCATCTGGTCGAAGTTGGTGGCCCATGGGGTGTTCGGCGTTTGGCCGGGCTTCGCAAAGCGCACCGCCGAGCGATAGCCCTGGCTGCCGTCCCGGATCTTGAGGATGTCCTCGGCCGGCATGTAATCGAAGGCGAAGCCACCATCCTTGAAAGTCGCCTTCGCCCAGGCGCCGATGAATTCGCCCCGCGGCGTTCCGTGCTTCGGCGGCTTGTGGCGGCTGTTCTCCGGGCTCATCCAGTCGATGTCGAAGTCGTCGTTGGCGAAGACCGCCTGCGCGGAGATGGACTGAATCTCGCCCGTGCGGCGCGCCAGGGCGATCAGGCCCTGGTAGCCGATGATGACCTGCACCTCCGTGATGTTCTTCCGGTTGTTCTTGAAGGGGATCAGATAGATGTGCCCCTGCGGCGTGTTCGGCTCCAGGCCGAGCTGCGCGCAGAAGATCGAAGCGCCGAAAAGCGATTCGATGGTGCACTCCATGAGCTTCGGCGTGGTGCGCAGCGCGTTCAGCGTGATGCGCAGGAAGCGATCCGGCTTCATCGCCTCCGGCAGCAGCTGCGCCAGCTTGCCCTTGTTGGCTTCGAAGAAGCTGCTGACCTTCGAGCCACCGGCCTCGCGGCCGGTCTGCTTCAGGACGGTCCTCATCTCCTCCGGCGACATCACGGCGGTGGCCGCGCTCGGCGGCGCCATGGTGGGCCTGGGCTTGGTGCGGGTTTCGCTCATCGGGGGTCTCCCAGCGCTGCGACGGCGGCGACGAAGGCGGCGGTCTGGAAGCGATCCAGCACCACCGGCTCGCGCCCGTGGATGATCATGGACAGCGATCCGTCCGGCTGGCGCTGCAGCACCACCCTCCGGCCATCGGTCGCAATCAGCGTGGCGTGCGGCGGCGGCCCGGGTGGGAGCAGATCGCCTTGCTCCACCGTCACCAGGGCACGGCCCGTCTCCTGGTCGCCGCTCACTTCGCCACCGCCTTGCCGGCGGCGGGCGGCTGGAACGGCTCCAGCGCGTCGGCAATGCCGAGCATCGTGCCGGCCAGCGCGCGGAGCATATCCGCATCGAGCCCGCGCACATTCAGCGGGTTCTGCGGATCGACCTGCACCAGCACGTTGTCCGGCTCGCCCAGGCCGAAGGTGAACAGCGCACCATGCAAGCCAAGTGTCACCGGCGGCGCCTCCTCCTTGGACCATGTCATGTGGTGGGCCTGCTGGGCGATCAGCTTGGCCTGCGCGCGCGCGTCGTTCAGAACGCATCCCCCATCGCTGGGCTCGGCGGGCTGGGTCGCTTCGTTGTTCATGGTTTCTCGTCCGCGCTTCGAGGCGCCTGAATGTGTGCTCTGCAGAAGTCGGTGCCCCAGGCCGGGCACCACCTCGCCGCGCAGAGTGAATCGGCGGGGTTGGCGCGAAACGCCATGTTCGGCGGCCGCGAATTGGGGTCGGCGCAGCGCCGGCGGAATTCTTCCACCGTTGCGGCCAGCGCCTCGATCGCTTCCCAGGCTTCTTCCTGCGCGGCGATGATGTCGACCGAGTGCGCCTCCACGGGGGGCTGCTCCTTTCGGATCGACACGCGCGGCAGGTAGTCCTCGATCATCTCGCCCGGGTTGTGCCCATGCGCGCGAAGGATCATCCCGTAGGTGCCGTATTGCAGCGCGTTCGCGCGGCGCGAGACGCCTGTTTTCGTGTCCCGGATCGACGCATCAGGATCGCCCGTCATTACTGCGTCCATCTGACCGCTGGCGATCAGGCCAGGCCGCACCTCGGCCTCCAGACGTTCCTCCGTCATCAGCGGGTTGCCCGCCGCGGCTTCCGAGCGCCGCCACACCCTCGACATGCGGCGAATCTGCTTCTGCGCGGTGTCGGGGTCGCCCGTGATAGTGTCCCAGTCGCAGCCCTCGGCCGCGACGCGCTCGCGGAAGGCCTCGATGCCGACCTCCTCGGCATCGGCATCCGTGCCCAGGTCGCCGCCGCGGCGCATCTTCTCCGCCAGCGTGTGCGAAGCCGCCGCGTGGACCGCCGTGCCGATCTGCGCGCCGACATGCGTGGCGCGGCCCTGGGCCAGCGTGTAGCCGGCGGCCCGCACTTCATCCTGCATGTGCCGCGCCGCCCAGCGCCGCGGGCAGCTGGCAAAGGTGGTCAGGCTCGACGGACGCACGACGATATCCTTCGTCATGCACGCCATCCGTGGACAAAAGCGCCAGGCAGGCCGCAGTCGCGCAGATGCGCCGCGTCTTCCGCGCCGTAGGCGACCAGCACGCTCGGAGCGCCCGCATTGGCTTCGGCGCGGTCGCCGTTTGGCCGGTGGAAATACAGGCGCCCAGCTAGAAAAAGCAGCGCGGAAGCGGCGCGCCAGACGGTTTCGCGGAACAGCGCGGTTTCCGTGCGGGCGAAAATAAGAGCGGTGCCGCGCCCGTGCTCGACCATCCGCCGCATGAAAGGCGCAGAGACGACGGCGCCATACGGCGGATTAAGCCACACGCGCCCGGCCCAGGGCCTCATCAGGCCATTCTCTGCCAGGCCATAGTGGACCGCGGCGGTCGGCCACGGCCTCGGCTCCGGCGCGGCGCAGGGGTCCAGATCGAACGCCCCAAGCGAGGCCAGCAACTCCGGCGGCGTGAGCCAGACGGTCGTGTCGCTGGCGTGGCTGTGGTGCCCACCCATGCCGCGCTTGGTGCCGTTGCCGAGCAGATCGGTTGTCATGCGGGGCGCCCTTCGGCCTGGCGCGCCTCGCGCTCATCCCAGTAGCGGCGCAGCGCCTCCATCTCATCCGGCTGCAGCTCCACCAGCACGCCACGCGCGGGCGGCGGCGCCACTGGTTCCGGGGGGCGCTGATTCGCACGCCGGCCGAACCAGATCCGGTTACTCATGCTGCTTGCCCCCGAACGACGTAGGCCTTGGCGCAGCAAGCCGCGCAGTATGGGCGGCCGGGCACCGTAGCGGCGTCGCAGAACCGGAAGCCGGGGGTCCGGGGGTGCCCCTGGGGAAATTGGTAGGTCCGATACCGCACGCCAGGCCGCAGCAGGATCGCCGGCCGGACCGCGCTGGGCGCATTCGGCTCGGCTGGCGCTTGCTCCTCGAAGGGACCGGGCTGGCCGGCTGGCCCCTCCAGCAAGGCCGCGACCTCCTCCACCGGCATCGCCGCGCCGGCAGGGGCGGAAGGCGCCACGGTTGGAGGCGCGGTCCTGCGAGGCGAATCCGGCCGGCTGTTGGGCATGCGCTTGCCGCGGGGCGCCGCGGTCTTCCAGGAACCGTCTGCCGCCGTGATGACGCGGTGATCGGCGCCGCGCTGCACGGCGATCTTCCGCGCTTCTTCGAGGCGCTGGACCATCCGCGCAGCGGTGGACACGCTGGCGAGACCAAAGAGGCCGCAGATCTCGAGATTGGTCGGCGCCGGACGGCCCGAACGCGCGGCTTGCTCGATCGCCCGCAGGAGATCCCAGTCGCCTGGCATGAGCTTCGCCTCCAGCAGCGCCTGGTTCAGGGTGACGATGCGCCTGCGTGGCTTGAGGCCCAGGCGATGCGCCTTGGCAGAGACCATGGCCTCCGTCACGGCGATGCCGAACCGCCTGGACAGATCGGCCGCAATCTCTCCCGGCGAGCGCGGCACGACCCACCCCGCCTTGACCATGTCCTCCGCCTCAGTGGGCCACCCCTGCTTCCCGAAGCCGACCATCAGAAGCGCCCTCCGCCATCGGCATCGGCGCGCGCGCGCTGCACCGCGGCCTCCAGGCGCGCAGCACGGTCCAGCAGCAGGCGCTCCGCGCGCTGCTTGTCCCAGGCGGCAAATTCGGGATCGAGGCGGGCCAGCGCCGCGCGGGCCCGGTCCTGCAGGATGGCGTCAATCGCGCTGTTCACCCGCACCGACCATGCCGGATCCGGCTGCCGGACCAGGTAGCCCCGGAGGCACTGGCGAACCGCAAAACGACTTGTGCTGGCACGCGCAATGATTTCCGACTGGAGAACCCGGAATTTCCGCCGAACCAGGCGGATGCGGGCTGCCGTCTCAAGAATTCGAGGGTCCACGTTCTCAGGTCGGAGAGGCGCGGAAGATCCTTTGAAAACCAAGCGATATGCCTCCCGAAGGGCTGCTTCGAGGGGCGGGCAGTCAGCGTCTGCGGCTGCCGACCGAACCGCGTGGAGAACGCGGCGCCCACCCCTCGATGACCGTGGCTGGAAACCAAATGCGGGAGCCAGCCACGACGCATCTTGCCAATCGGTGACGGTAACCGCAAGATACGAATATCGTGTTGCGGTGATTTTTGCAGCGGAAGCGTAGCGGGCTAAGCCCTGCTGCGGCGCAAAGTCTCATTTAAACAGTGGCTTATAAGTGACCCTTGAGTAACAGCGGCAGATTTTGGCTTCGATCCTCACCTATCGCGAGATAAGCGATCCCTGTGGCGTCGAAGGCTATGTTCGTAGATCGGAAAGGCGTCAGCATGATCGAGCCCATCGTCATCACCATCCCCGGCAAGATGCTCGGCAAGGGCCGGCCTCGCTTCTCCGCCCGCGACCGCAACGGCCAGCCGCTGAAATTCGTCAGGACGTTCACCGACTCCAGGACCGAGGACATGGAAACCTGGGTCCGCGCTTGTGCGGATAAGGTCTTCAGCGGCCCACCTCTCGAAGGGCCGTTGGCCATGGCCATGGACATCGTCGTGATGATCCCGGCGAGCTGGTCGAAGAAAAAGCAGGCCGCGGCACAGGCCGGCCAACTTCTCCCCACGGGCAAGCCCGACCTCGACAACACCACCAAGCTGATCGCCGACGCGCTGAACCAGATCGTCTGGAAGGACGACAGTCAGATCGCGTCGATGCGGCTGAACAAGCGATACGGCCTGACGCCGCAGACCACGCTGACGATCACCCGGCTCGGTTAGCCGTGAGCCTCGACCGGACCAAGCTGGCGAAGGTTCTCGCTCTGCTGGCGAGCGACCAGCCAGGCGAGCAAGCCGCCGCGCTCCATCGGGCCAGCAAGATGCTGGCGGCGGCAGGGCTGCGCTGGGAAAGCCTGGCCGGCCCAGGCACCGACCAATCAGCAGAGCTTGCGGCCATGGACAACGCGGGTCGGCAGATCGCCGCAATGCTGCGCGAGGCCCAGGGCGACATTCGCCTGCTGAAAACGCTGCTGGAGGCGGCGAATCGCAAAACCGACGAGCTGCGCGCCAGCAACCGCAGCCTCGGCACCCTGAACGCCGCGCTCAAGCGCAGGGCGGATGACCTGCAGGCGCGGCTCGACATCAGCACCCGCGAGAACGCGGCCTTCCGGCGGGCCTTGGGCCCGGAAGCTGCGGCGCGCGCCGTCTTCGCAAAGGAGGTCTGCACTTGACCGAGGAACCGAGCCCCGCCGAACCGTGCTTCGCCGCGGGGACGCGCACGGGCGCGCTGCTGCGCCGCTTGCATGCGTCGATCGGTCACATCGTCACCTATGAGGCGCTGGAATACGCGATCTATGGCGACAGCGGGCCGGCGGCGGAGCGTCCGAATTTCGTCCGCATGATCCTCCACCCGATGATCGCCAAGCTGCGCGCCAAGCTGCCGCCTGGCGCCATCCAGAATGTCGCAGGCGTGGGCTATCGGCTGGACCCGGACGTGGAAGGCCTCCCCCGCATTGACGACGCGCATGTCGTGGTCGCCTCGCGCTCGGAGGAGGACGAGGCGGCGTTCCTGGCGCTGGCCGGTGGAGATCCACGATGACCGATCCAGCCAGCCGCATCACAGGCGTGTCGCGCCATGCTCTGCGGCGCGCGCAACAGCGGCTGGGCCATCAGCCGACCAAGGAGGAGTGGTTCGGCTTCATCCTCGCCATCACCGAGCGCGATCCGTCCGTCCGGCGAACCGCTCGCATGATTCGGATGAACCCGGATGGGACGGAGCAGTGGGAGGTGACGCACCGGGGCCAGCCGCTGCTGCTGGTCTGGAGCCCGGCAGCCGGCGAAGTCGTGACGGTGCCCCCTGCTGATCTCCCCGACGCCAGGCCCCCGAAGCACGCTCGGCTGGCGCGCATCCGGGCCGCACGACAGGACCGACCCGAGTGACAGCAGGCCGCAACCTTCCGCTGCCTCCGCTGCCGGGCGCCAGACTGCCAGCGGAGTGGCTGCCATGAGCGGCAAATCGGACGCCTGGATGCCGCTCTACATCGGCGACTACCTGCGCGACACAGGCCACCTAACCGGCGCCGAGCATGGCGCCTACCTCCTCCTGCTGATGCAGGCGTGGACGCGCGGGGGCGGGCTGCCAACCGACGACGAGCGGCTTCGGCACCTCGCCCGGATGGATCGTCGCGAGTGGGCAAAAGCCCGCCCTGCGGTGCTGGCATTTTTCTATGAAGACGGCGGGGCGCTTCGCAACCGGCGCATGGAAATCGAGTTGGCGCGTTCACAAACCGTCGCTGAAAAACGGCGTTCGGCTGGGCTCCTCGGCGCGGAAAAACGCTGGAATATCAACGGCACTTCCATGGCAAACGGGATCGCGGAGCCATTGGCAAACGCTTCGCAAAACGATGGACAGTCACAGTCACAGTCACATCAAGAAGATTCTCTCCTTTCCCCCCTAGAAGAAGGGGGGAAAGGAGTCTCGCCGGGCAAGCCCGACGAGCCCCCCGCCGCCCCTCCAGCCAGGGTGCCCCGCGCTGCCCAGGCGATCCCGCTGGCGGTCCTGCAGGACATGGCGGCGATCTGGAATGAGATGGCCGCCGGCGCCGGCCTGCCCCAGTGCAGCGAGCTCACAGCCAAGCGCCAGGCCTCCATGCGCGCGCGCATCGCCGAGCGGTGGAAGAAGGACCCGCTGGGCAAATGGCGGGCCTACTGCCAGGCGATCGCCGCGGCGCCCTTCCTGCGCGGCGAGAACGACCGCAGCTGGCGCGCCAACATCGACTGGGCCCTGCGCCCCGGCAGCCCTGTGGCGGTCGCCGAAGGCAAGTATGGCGACGAGGAGCAAAGCTGATGGCTGATCCGTTCCTCATCACCGGCCCGGCCGTGATCTCGTTCAGCGGCGGGCGAACATCCGCCTACATGCTGCGGCGCATCCTCCAGGCGCACGGCGGCACGCTGCCGGATGACGTGGTGGTCGCCTTCGCCAACACCGGGCGCGAGATGCCGGGCACGCTCGACTTCGTGGCCGAGTTCGCCGCCCGGTGGAACGTCCGCATCCGCTGGATTGAATGGCGCCGCGATGCCGCGACCGGCAAGCGGTGGGCCGAGGAGGTGAGCCACAACAGCGCATCGCGCCGCGGCGAACCCTTCCGCGCGCTGCTGGAGGCAAAGGGCTTTCTGCTGCCGCATCCAGGGATGCGCTACTGCACCGAGGAACTGAAGGTGCTGACGCTCAAGCGGTTCTTGAAGGATGCCCTGGGCTGGAAGCAATGGGTGAACGTCGTCGGCTTGCGCCACGATGAGCCGGAACGGGTCGCGGCGCGGGTCGCGAGCAACGCGCGCGGTGGAAGCCCCTGGCAGAGCGTGATGCCTCTGGACGCGGCCGGCATCACCGAGGAGGAGGTTCTGGCGTTCTGGCGCCTCCAGCCCTTTCAACTCCGCGTTCCGAAGTGGGCCGGCAACTGCGGCGGCTGCTTCCAGAAGCGCATCCACCAGGTCGCGCGCATGTTCGAGGAGGAACCCGAGCACATGGAGCAATGGCTGGAGGATGAGGCGAGCAGCAAAGCGCGGGGCTTCTCGGGCCGATACCGCGGCGACCGCCCTTCGCTGGCTGAGATCGCATCGCTGGTGAGCCGGCAAGCACGGCTGCCGCTGGACCCCGGCCCTACGCTGTCGGCATGCGGCGTGGAGTGCGGATGATGGCCCGCCGCCCCGATCCCGTTAAGCCCTTCCTGGTCGGCGACAGCATCGCCGACATTCTCGCCGAGGCGCGCATCGTGCCCAGCGCCCGCACGCGCCTGGTGCCCGGCGCCAACAGCAAGCTCCTCTGCCCGGCCTGCAATGGCGGCAGCACCCGCGAGCAAAGCCTCTCGCTGAAGATCGACGACGACGGGCAGGGCGCGGCCTGGCACTGCAAGCGGGGCACCTGCGGCGGCAACGACCTGGTGCCCGGCTCCGGCCGCATCGAGAGCAGCGACCGCCACCGCGCCGGCGGCGATGAGACGCCCAGGCCCCGGCCCCGGCCGGTGGCGGTGGCGCCGAAGCTGCACAAGCCGGAGGAGATGACGCGACCGCCGGAGCTCTACGCCTACTTCGCGCGCCGCGGCATCAGCGGCGAGACCGTCGACGAGTTCGGGATCTACGCCTGCACGATGCGGTGGCCCGCGCTGAATGCCGATGGCAAGCCGATCAAGGACGGCGATGGCGAGGCCACCTTCGAGCCGAAGCCGACCATCGTGTTCCCCTACCGCTGGGGCGGCACCATCGTGAACCGGAAGTTCCGGTCGAAGGACAAGCAGTTCCGCCAGGACAAGGACAGCGAGCGCACGCTGTTCAACGTCGACGCCATCACCAGCGACGATGAGGTCATATTCGTCGAAGGCGAGATGGACGTGCTTGCGCTGCACGAAGCCGGCTTCCGCCAGGTCGTGAGCATGCCGGACGGCACCGACAACAAGCTGCTCGCCGAGGATGACCCGAAGCGCATGGAGAACCATCGCTTCTTCTGCCTCGACACCAACCAGGAAGCCGTGGCCACGGTGAAGCGCATCATCATCGCGACGGACAGCGACGTGCCGGGCCAATACCTGGCGGAGGAGCTAGCGCGCCGGCTCGGCAAGGTCCGCTGCTGGAAAGTGACCTGGCCGGAAGGCTGCAAGGACGCCAATGACGTGCTGCGGCGGCACGCGCCGAAGGGCCAGGAGCCGACACCCGAGCAGCTGGAGCAGGGGCGCCAGGATCTCCGCGACGCCATCGCCGCGGCGCAGCCCTGGCCGCTGATGGGCCTGTTCGACCTCAAGCCGGGCGCGCTCCGCGAATTCATGGCGACCGGCCAGCAGCCGCGCGGCCTGGAGAGCGGCATCAAGAGCCTCGACGAGATCGCCCGCCTGCCTTTCGGCGGCGGCTGGCTCACCGTGGTGACGGGCATCCCGTCGCACGGGAAGGCCCTGGCGCTGGGCACCGAAATTCCGACGCCGCAGGGCTGGCGCTACATGGCCGATCTGCAGCCAGGCGATCTGGTATTCGCTCCAGACGGAACCGCCACCAAAGTGTTGGCCGTCAGCGAGGTAATGCACTCCCGGCCCTGCTACCGACTGCGCTTCGATTGCGGCACCGAGGTGATCGCTGACGCCGAGCACCAATGGGTGACGTGCGACGACAAGGCGCGGCGTAGCGCGACTCAGGCTCGGAAGAAGCGCGCCGGGCGCGAAGCGACCAAGCCTCGTGGCAAGGATCAGCAGCACCTTCGGGCCTTCCCGAGTTCCAAAACCACCGCACAAATCGCCGAGACGCTGACGGTGCGCGATGGTCAAGACCGCACCAGGCTGAACCACACCATCGCCGTTGCCGCGCCGGTCCAGATGAACGCCGCAGATCTGTTGGTGCCGCCCTACACGCTGGGCGTCTGGCTTGGCGATGGGACCAGCGCATCGTCAAGGCTGACATGCGCCGATGCTGACGCTGAAATCCTTTGCCATGTCGAGGCCGATGGGTTCGTCGTGGAAAGGCAGGCAAAGGGCGCCAGCGATACCACCAGCACCTACTGGGTCGGCCGCTTGCCCAAGTGGAGCCCGCTCGGCCTATCAACCGACCTTCGCACCCTCGGCGTGCTGAACAACAAACACGTCCCGCAGGCATACCTCATGGCATCGCAGGATCAGCGGCTCGCCTTGCTGCAAGGGTTGATGGACACGGACGGCTACATGAGCGCCCAGGGCCAAGCCGAGTTCTGCTCGATCAACCTGAAACTCGCCGAAGCTGCATTCACGCTGGTTGCTTCGCTCGGTATGCGCCCAAGCTTGGTTGCCGGGCGAGCGACAATCAATGGGCGGGACTGCGGGCCGAAGTATCGCGTCTTGTTCTACCCGACGACGCAGGTTTTCAGGCTGCGGCGCAAGGCCGAGCGCCTGGAGGCCGTGCTTGGCCGCGGCAGGCCAAGGCTCAAGCATCGAACCATCGTCTCGGCCGAGAGATGCGAGAGCGTGCCGGTCAAGTGCATCCAGGTGGCGCATCCCAGCCACCAGTTCCTTGTCACTCGCGCCCATATCGCGACCCACAACAGCGCCTTCCTCCGCTGCTGGCTGGCCTACATCGCCCACCGCCACGACATCGGCATCATCTGGTGCAGCCCGGAGGACAATCGCCCCGAAGTGCTGGCGCTGGACATCGCCCAGATCGTGAAGAACCAGCCGGTGCGCGAAGCCGGCGGCTACATGCCCGACTGGATGCTGTCCGAGGCCGAGCAATGGATTCGCGACCACATCACCTTCGTCTATGCGGACGATCCGGACACGGAGATGACATACGAGTGGCTGCTGGCGCGCGCCGAGCAGGCGAAGAAGCGACACAAGCGGCAGCTGCTGGTGCTGGATCCGAACAACGAGCTGGAGCACCAGTTCCAGCGTGGCGAGAGCGAGACGCAATACACCGGCCGCTGGCTGCGCCGCCTCAAGGCGTGGTCGCGACGCGAGGGAATCGGCCTGCTGATCGCGGCCCATCCCAAGGGCCAGGCCAAGGACCCCAAGACGAAGAAATACCCGGTGGTCGAAGGCTACGACATCAACGGGTCGGCCATGTGGTTCAACCGGGCCGACCTGGGGCTGACGATCTACCGCGAGTTCGAGGGCTACGTGAATGTCCACTGCTGGAAGGCCCGGTTTCCCGCTTTCGGCGTGCGAAACAGCAAGGCCGTGCTAAAGCGAGATCCGCGCACCGGCCGCCTGGCGAGCTGCGGCGCCGACACCGGCACCGATTCCACCCAACCCGAATCAGGAGAGAACGCATGACCCAGGAAGAACGCGCGGCGCTGCGGGCACGGCTACGCGGCTGGCCCGGTAACGGCGACGGCGATGCGCTGAGCGCAAGCCATGTCAGCGCGTTGCTGGCGGAGGCCGCTGCCGCGCTGGATGCGGCGGAGGGCGACGCCAAGATGGCGCTTGCCGCCACCCTCCGCACGCTCGCGGCCGAGCGGGACGCGCTGCGGGCGGCGCTCGCGGGTCTCGACGCCGCGCTGTCGAATCTGTGGCGGGAGGGGCCGGTCGAGGCGGGTCACGAAAACCACCTCGGCCCGGTAGATGCGGCTTGGAGCAAGGCGCGCACCGAACTCGCCCGCATCCCCGCGCAGCCCGCCGCGGAGAGCGCGCCATGACCGCGCAGCAGCCCGGCGCGGGCGACCTGTTTGACGCACCGCGCCATCATGCCGGCAATCGCGTTCTGGTCCGGTCCGCTGGCAGCCAAGGGACGGCCCTGTTTGGCGGTCCGCTCGATTGCTACCGCTACCGTCTCGGTCGTCGATGGGGCGAAGGGCCGTCAGTGCTGTTCATCATGATGAACCCCAGCACCGCGAGCGCCGAAGCCGACGACGCGACCATTGCCAAGGTCACAAAGTTTGCCAAGCGATGGGGCTTCGGCGGGCTGCTGATCGGAAACGTCCACGCTTACCGCTGCACGGATCAGACGCGGCTTGTGGAGGCGTCTGACCCAATCGGCCCAGACAACGACCGCCATTTGCGGGCGATGGCGGCGGAGGCAATTCAAATCGTGATGGCCTACGGCAATCCGAAGATTGTCCCTCTGCGGCAGCGCGGACCAGCGGTCGCCCGGATGCTGATCCGCGACGGGCACGAGTTGCGTGCGCTGCGTGTCAGCGCGGCCGGTGTGCCATGGCATCCGCTCTACCTGCCTGACGACACGATCCCCAAGCCATGGAGCCCCGGCCTATGACCCCGATGCAGAGTGACCCCGCCGCGCCCGCCTGGCCTGATGACGTGGTGGACCTTGCCGCACGCGCGATGATGGACGGCGTGCTGTGGCCCGGTGCCTGGGACACATGCACCTTCAGCTGCGCGGACACGGAGCGCGGCGTGTGGCGCCAAAACGCCCGCGCAGCCCTCGCCGCCATCGCACCGTGGATCGCAGCCGAGCGCGCTGCGGCCGAGTTGCGGGGGATCGAGCGGGCAGAGCGAGCCGCGGAGGCTCATGCCGAGGTGGCCACATCGGAAATCAAGCCGGGCAACGGCATGGTCTACTACGCGAGCGGCGCGACCGGTGCGGCCTCTGTAATCCGCGCCCTCCCGCCCTCGGACCCGGCCGCCGCGTCGGCGCTGGCCGAGCTGCTCCGGCGCGCGGTGGAGGAGGAGCGAGAGCGGATCATCGAGGCGGTTCGCGATGAGGCAGACACGACGCCATGCGACGAGGACGCCAAGGTCGTTGAGGACGTGGCCGACCTGATCGAGGCCGACTTCAACTATGAGGCAGCCGAGGCGATGAAGCGTGTTCGCGAAGGCGAGGACGATGCCGCGATCCGAGCGCGCGGCGATGGAGGCGCGGCATGAGCGCGACGACGGGCCGCACGCCCGCGCAGATCGCGGCCGGGCTGACGCGCGCGCAGCGGAAGGAGGCGTGGGAATGAGCAGGCAGGCAGCATCTACGACGGAACGGCGCATCTATTTGTTGGACGCGGCCCTTCTGGCATCCGTTCGCGCATACCAGGAGACCCGGAACTTTGCTTCCGAAGCAGAGGCGGTCAGGGATTTGCTCCAACGGGGGCTTATGAGCAGCGAGACGCCAGAAATGCTGATGCGGCGATTGTCCGCCCGCCCAATGCCCGCTGATGGATATCGTGCTGTGGCCCGCGATCTGGTCGAGCATCCACTCGTCAAGTCGATTGCCTACATGCCGGGATACATTCTGATCGGAATGACCGATGGCTCAGAGCACCGCTTTCCACAGGAGGCGCGGAAATGACCATCACGTCGGCAACCATGCTTTGGCTGCTGTTCGGCTGCTTCATCGGCGGCGCCATCTACGGCTACTGGATGTGCGCGAGCGAGCAGCGATACCGGCGCCAGCAAGCGGAGATCGAGGCCATGCTTCGGAGGCTCGGCGTATGACCGCGCAGTCCACGGCCGCCGCCGAGCGCAGCGCCCACGTCGTGCGAGAGGCAGGCGCCGAGGCCACATGCGCGGTCTGCGGCGGGCCGTTCCGCGGCAACTGCAGCCACGCCGCGCGCATCCTGGGCAACCGCCTGCGCCAGGTGTGCAGCGCGGCGTGCGCGCAGGACCAGAGGTGGACCGATGGCTGACGGTCCATGGACATCCTCCCGCGTCGAAGCCGAGTTGCGCTTGGCGCTGGTGACGCTCCGCCGCATCCCGTCGAAGCACCTGTTCCCGGCCGGCCTGCGCTCCGCCATGCCGGAGGTGGTGAAAGGGTGGGGCTCATACGGCTGGGACAGCGCCAAGCGGCCGCGCGTCCAGGCCACAAGTGAGGACATCCGGGCCATGGATGTCGCCCTGGGCTGGATCTGGTCCTGGGTCAGCACCGATGCCGGCCGCGCCGCCGGCCTGGTGCAGGACGCGGGCAACATCCTGCTGATGCGAGCGGCCGGCCTGACCTGGGAACACATCGGCCAGTGGCGCCTGGAGCGATGGGCGGCGCCGCGGGCCCGCCGGCGCGGCCCGGCGCAGGCCATCCCGGGCGGCAACTCGATCACCGCCCTGCGCAAGGCCCACCGCGCTGCCATCGCCCACATCGTGCTGCAGCTGGGCGGCCGGCTGGACGAGCGCCCAGCGCCCGCGCCCTACCCGGACGAGGAATGGGGCGTCTCGGTCGCCGTGGCGCGGCCCGGGGAGGATCTTGGCCGTTCCGAGCACAGCGGCCAGCCCATCGTCGCCAGCGCCAGGTGGGGCATCACCCGGAAGCCAGCGCGATGACGAGACCCCGCATGCAAAGCGGCCCGCCCCCTGGGAGGAGCGGGCCGCTGCGTTCCGGCTTTCCGTTCACGGTGAATGGCCGTCAGCGCGGCACCAGCTTGTCCAGCAGGTAGCCGCCCCACCGCAACCAGCCCAGCAGGGCCAGGAAGACCAGCACCCAGGCTACCTGCAAGGCCGCCGCCTGGCGCGCGGTCATGACGGCCATCCCAGCAGGCTCGCTAGCACCAGCACCACCCACAGCACGCCGCGCACCGCCTGCTCCGTCCATCCGCCGGCGCCGGGCGCGGCCAGGGGCAGCAGGAAGGCCGTGCCGAGCATCAGGATCAGCCCGCCGCGCGTCATGGCGCCGTGACCTCCTCGCCCTGGTCGTCGTCGTCGCCGCGCATCTCCAGCCCGTCCACCACGGTCAGCGGATCGACCTGGCGCAACAGGCCAGTGATGACGCGCCCATGCCACGCCTCGTCCGGCTCGCCAGCGTTCTGCGGGGACGCCTCGCCGCGCATACGAGTGGTGATGCGCGCCATCACCCTGCCCAGGCTCTCAGGCGCGATGTGGTAGCCCCGGTGCAAGAACTTCTGCACCCGCAGCATGGAGCCGCCAGCGTCCTCGTTGCGATCCGGCTGCATGTAGCGCAGCCGCTTCGCCGCGAGGTCGGGGTAGAACAGCGCGTCGCACAGGCTCTGCCAGCCCACGCCATCCCACCAGATGACGGCCCGCGCCACGGAGAAGTCGAAGCTTTGCAGCAGCGCAGCGGGGTCGTCGTAGAGCCATCTGCTGATGAACTGCACCGGGGTGCGTGGATGGCCGAGAACCGTGAAGGCGTTCTTGGTCTTGTAGAGCTTGCCCTTCGGTTCGCGAGCATCCGCGAGGCGTCGCGCCGCCAGCTCCAACGCCTCCTTGGTCGGGCCGAAAAAGTCCCAGTCCGACACGCTCTCTCCAGCGATCATGGCGCGGATGGAGCCGCCGGCGAGGAAAAGCCGCGGGGAGTTGTCTTTCAGCATCTTCACCGCGTCCTTGGGCATGGACGTGAGGATGCGGTGCATGTCGTCGGAGGTCAGCGCGCCCATGTGGCGGCCTCCCTCTCGGCCAGCTTCGCCTCGATCAGCGCCGCCAGGTCGGCCACGGTGACCAGCTTCGCCACCTCGGCGTCGGTGATCTCGGAGGGAAGGCCGAACCGGCTCTCGACGGCCTGCGCCAATTCAAAGCGATCGAGGCTGTCGCAGTGGAGATCATGCTCCAGCGTGGCGCCCATCCTCACGTCCTCGGGCTCCACCCCAAGGTGTTCCTCGATCAGCACCACCAGCTTGGCGAGGTGCTGCAGGCCAGGCAGGGGCGGCGTGGTGCGCTCATCGCGCTGCATCGGGCTCATGGCGCGGGGCTCCGCGCGACCTTGGCATGATGCTTGGCCAGCTGCTCGGCCAGCTGGTGCACATGCTTCGTGCCGGCCAGCGTCCGCTGCACCAGCACGCTCCGGCGGTCGCTGGGATCCACCTTGCGGCGGGCCAGGTCCAGCTCGCCCAGCCGGTCCAGGGCGCGGGTGATGGCGGGCTTGCTGACGTTCAGCGTCGCGGCCAGGCCGCGCACCGTCTGCGCGTCATCCTGGAGATACACCTCCAGCAGCACGCCCAGCTGCCGCATGGACAAGTCGGGCGCCTCGGACGCCACCTGTTCGATGATGGTGCCGCGCAGCGTGCGCAGCAGATCCTGCGCCTCCGGCGCTGGCGACACGGTGGCGGGTGAAGGCTTGGTCGTCGTCGTGGTCATGGTGATCGCCCCCTCCTCCGGGGCAAATTCACCGTAAAGAGGAATTGGTCGCAAAGCTATCGCAAAACCGAACATTCGCGAGAATCGGAAGCCCCGCCAGGCTGGGGCCGGGCGGGGCTGGTTGGGCTCAAACTGTTCAGCGGGGCTTAATCCTTGGGGGGAGGATCGGGCTTCGGCCGGCGCGTCCGCTTGGGCTCGTCGTGCCAGCCGCGCCAGTCGTCGCTGTCCCCATCGGCGATGGCGTCATCGAGGTCGCGCAGCGCCAGGCTTTCGGCCTGTCCCTCCTCGGCCACCAGCCACGCGCGCATGGCCTCGGCGGCGGCCACCAGCCCCATCGCGTGCGGGCCGATGCCCGGGGCGTGCGTGATCTGCACCGAGTCGAGGTAGCCATCGGCGTCGGCGCGCAGCTCGACCTGCGCGCCCCTGGCCCGCATGCGCTCCGCCAGCGCGCGGATCTCCTTCGCGTCGGTCATGGGTCAGCCCTCCCGCTTCTCGATCAGGGCCTTGGCCTCGGCCACGGCCGCCGCCTGCCGCTGCTCGTCCGACACATGGCCCAGCCGCTCCAGCGCCGCAGCCTGCCACACCTCCAGGGTGATGCCCGGCGCCCAGGTTTCTCGGGCGGCGGATCGTGCGCGCTCGAATGTCGTCGCACTGCCCTCAATATCCAGGCCGCGCCCGTTGCCGGTCCAAATCTCCCAGACCGCGCACACCATGTCGCGCAGAGCCGGCGCCGGCATCTCGGCGCCAGCCTCATCGGCCACGCCCTCCGCATCCGGCTCATACCCGCAGTCGATCAGCGCGGCGCGGATGATGGCCTCGCTGCTGGGCAGCTTGCCGTCGTTGGGATCGCTCTTGCCGTCCATCTCGCGCGCGCTGTCCAGCAGCCGCTCCATGCTGTGCTCGGCATAGGAGGCGAACACGTCGGTGCGCTTGGCCGCGCTGACGATGCTGATGCCGATCAGCGGGCCGGTGCCGCCGATCCGCTCCTCCTCCACCGCGTAATCGGCGGGGTTGCTGGTCCATCTCGTCGCCCGTCACCTCCATCGCCACGAAGAAGTAGGAGCCGGCCCGCGCGATGCGCTTCACCTCCTGGCGGTAGCCGGCGGGGGGACGCTCGACGGAGAGCAGGGTGCGGATGAAGTCTGCGGGCGCCTCGCGCAGCACCTCGCGGGTGGTGGTCCAGCCCATGTCAGATGTCCTCCCGCTCGGCGAGCCGGACCAGCCGGGCGTGGTAGGACCGCGCGCGCGAGCCATTGGCGTTCTTGGGCTTGCGGTAGCCTTCCCGGTCAGCCGCTGCGACCAGCGCCTGAACCTTGTCGCTGTCCAGGGCGTGGAAGTCGACGTGCAGGTTGACCTTGCAGTGGCGCAGCACTTCGCGGGCTTCGGAGGGTGTCATGCGTGCCATGTCAGCGGCTCCCTTCGGCGGAGGCTTGTGCGATCACCTTGTCGGTGATGTCGATGCGGGAGGCATCAAGCGCCACCACGATCACCTCCAGCGGCCCGCCGCCGGGGTGCATGCGCGCTTGGTCCACGGCGCAGAGGCACCACGGGCCGTTGTCGCCATCGCGGATCGCGCGCCACTCCTCCGGCTGGAGGATATGGCGGTTGCCAATTGAGCCAGCCATCGCTCAAGCCTCCCCCGCCAGGGCCAGCAGCGCCTCGGCCTGCTCGATCCGAACCTCAATGGTCGCGGTGCTCATCGGCGGCAGCTTGTCCGCATGGCGCTGCAGGTAGTCCCGGATGTTCACCAGGGCGCTGAAGCAGTCCCGCAACGCCTGGATCGTCCCCGCCGGCGCGATCTCCGCGCCCGCCAGCGGCACCAGCGCCGCACCAACCAGAGCAACCCCGCAGGGAGGCGGCTCATCCTCGCCGCCCGTCCTCGCCTCCCGAACCAGCGACCGATCCAGCACCCGCATCGACGGAACTCCTCTTTCGGAACCAGGGGGCTCATCCATCCCCAGATGCGATATTAGTCACCGCAAACGGATATGGCGTCAATAGGAATTTCTCAATACGGTAAAAGATAGCCCGCTGTCTGGCCCTAAATCTCCAGAAACTGCGCGTCCAGCCCTCTTTTCGCTTCGCGATTTACCCGTTTCCGGGTTACCGACTCCGGCACCATCGCAAAAGGTGTCCCCAGCGGGGGGGTAAGGCGGGGGGGGCAGGGGGGGGTGGTGTCCGGGGGGCCCTTCCTTCTCTCCCTCATTCCATCCAGGCGCGCGCGCACGCGACGAGAACACCCCTCCATGCCCTCCTCCCTGCCGCCCTATCTCATCGACCGATCCCAGGCCGCACGCGACCGCGCCAAGGCCGCACAGCAGCGCGCCGCATCACCACCTCCCAGCCAACCCACCGCGCCGCCCAGCGCCACCACAGCGCCAACACCACCCAAGGCCAGCCAAACCTCCTCCTCCGCCAGCAGCCCCAAAAAGCGCGCGCGCAAAGGGAAGGAAGGGGGCGGCAACCCCTTGGACCAGGCCGGCCTGCAACGGGGAGGTCTGGCGGCCAAAGTGGCCGAAGGCGTGGATTATGAGGCACTTGCGGACCACCTCGTTGCCTCGGCGGCGGATCCGGTGGCGGCCCAGCTGCTGCGGCCCGTGCTGCCGGGGATGCTGGAGGCCAGGGTGCAGGCGGCGCACCTGGCGGGCGCGGCTGGCGTCCCGGACTGGGCGGCGCTGACCAGGATGATGAAGCTGCCCTTCGCCACGGCCGCCACCCAGGCGAAGGCGGGGCGCCAGGTGCATGTGCACCTCGGCGAGCGGCTGGCGCGGGCCATGATGGCGCGCGGAGAGGCCGCGACGCGGGTGGTGGAGGGCGTGGCGGAGGCAATCGGTCGCGACGAGGTCACAGTCGCGGCGCTGGAAGGCGGCTAAGCGGCCTTCCGCCTGGGGTTTCGGGGGCACGCGCAGAAGTTGCCACGTCTTCGGGCCGTGCGAGCGGTGCCACTCGAAGGGTCGAGGGGCGAGCCGAACAAGGGGCAGGGGCGGCGAGGGTCGAGGCCAGGGCGGCGCGGCGGAGCGGCAGGCCAGGGCAGGAGGGGCGCGGGCGGCGGGCGGCCGGGGCGTGTTGGCGGCCGGGGCCGGGCGCCCGCCCCCCCCGTGCTCGCGATCAGGGGGGGCACCCCCCTGAATATGACCCTGCCCAAAAATTCTTTGTGCGGCCCATTGGGTCGTTGCGGGGGCATTTCGCTGGTGCTGGCGAGATGGCCGGGGAGTCGGTGATGCCGAAGCTGGCTGCGTTGCCGATGACGCTGCGTGAGGTGAGCGCGGTGATAGGGCGCTGGCATCGGCACAATCGTCCGGCGAGGGGCTGGCGCTGGGGCTTTGGTGCTGAGGTCGATGGATCGCTGGTTGGTGTGGTGGTGGTTGGCCGCCCGACGAGCAGGGTGCTGCAGGCTGATGTGCGGGTTGCGGAGGTGACGCGGCTGTGTGTGCTGCCGGATGCGCCGAAGGGGACGTGCTCGTTTTTGTATGCCGCGGCGTGGCGTGCGTGGTCGGCGATGGGTGGGGCGAGGATCGTCACCTACACGCTGCAGTCGGAGAGCGGGGCGAGCCTGCGCGGCGCGGGGTGGGTGGAGGAGGAGCGCCTGGAGGCGCGGGCGGCGGCGGGCTGGAAGTCGAGGCCTGGGCGGGTGGAGCAGGCGGTGGTCGCTGAGGCGAAGATCCGCTGGGGCCGGTGGTGATTCCCCCAAAATTTTTTGTTGCACGCATTGGACCGATGGAGGGTGAGGGATGCCGGCGACGGAGGAGCAGCTTGAGGCTGCGGGGTCTGCGGTGATGGAGGCCTTGCAGAAGGCGGGGCTCGGCGAGGACGCGCATGGGTGCGCTTGTGTGCTGGGTGCGGTGGCTGGGAGCCTGGCGCTGGGGACGGGGGCGCCGGCGCGGATCCTGGCTGTGGTCCGTGCGGTCGCGGATGGTGTGGTGAGCGGGACGCTGCTGGAAGCGGGGCCGGGCTGATGGCGCTGTGGGAGGAAGTGAAGGCGGCGTGGCGCGCGGCGGAGGGTGCGGCGCCGGCGCGGGAGCGATTGGGCGTGTTGGAGCCGCCGGCTTCGCTGCCGCGGGGGCTGACGCGGTTGGTGCCGGGCTACGGGCACAAGCCGCGCATCGGTGTCAGGGCCTGGCGCCGGCCGAACGAGGACACGTCGGACATTGAGGTGCTGATGCGCCGGGCGGGTGGCGCGTGACCATCGAGGAGAGGCTGGCCGCGGCTGAACTGCGCATTGCGATGCTGGAGCGCCGCTTGGGCCCGGCGCCTCTCGTGCCTCTAGCGGTGCCGAATGGCCCATCTTGCGGCTGCGCCCCTGGTGCGCTTTGCGGGAATGTCGCGTGCCCGAGGCGCTTGGTGGTGACGTGCTGATAGAGGGCGAGGTGGAGGCGCGGAACGCGCTGCATGCGGAGCGGCAGCGGATGGCTGAGCTTGCGGCGCTGACGGCCGTAGAGGTCTGAGGTTCGATGGCGCGTCGCGAGGTAACGCCGCTCGACGAGATTGGAGCGGGCGACGAGCTGGTCGACATCATCAAGGGGTTTTACGCGGACCCGCTGGGGTTTGTGTATTTCGCCTTTGCCTGGGGCGAGGAGGGGACGGACCTCGCGGGGGAGGAGGGGCCGGATTTTTGGCAGGAGCAGGTGCTGCTGGAGATTGGCCGGCGCGTGCAGGAAGGGGTGGACGCCGGCGAGGCGGTGGCGGAGGCGGTGCAGGTCGCGGTGGCGAGCGGGCACGGCATTGGCAAGACGGCGCTGATTGCGTGGATCATCCTGTGGTTCATCTCGACGCGGGACCATCCGCAGATCGTGGTGACGGCGAACACGAAGGCGCAGCTGACCAGCAAGACGTGGCGCGAGCTGGCGAAGTGGCAGAAGCGGGCCATCAACGGCAGCTGGTTCCAGTGGTCGGCCGAGAAGTTCTACCTGAAGGGTCACTCGGAGACCTGGTTCGCCAGCGCGGTGCCGTGGACGAAGGAGAAGGCGGAGGCCTTTGCCGGCACGCACGAGAAGCATGTGCTGCTGGTGTTCGACGAGGGCAGCGCGATTGACGACGCCATCTGGGAGGTGGCGGAGGGCGCGATGACGACGGCCGGCGCGATGTGGATCGTGTTCGGCAACCCGACACGGAACACGGGCCGCTTCCGGGAGTGCTGGCGCCGGTTCGCGAAGCGGTGGTTCACCATGCAGGTGGACAGCCGGGATGCGAAGAAGGCGTCGAAGAAGCAGATCCAGGCCTGGCTGGAGGACTACGGGGAAGACAGCGACTTCTTCCGGGTGCGCGTGAAGGGCCAGTGGCCGCGGGCGGCGACGAGCCAGTTCATCTCGGAGGAGGACGTTGCTGCCGCGGTGGCGCGGTTCAAGCGGCGGGAGAGGTTGAAGCGCGAGAAGGCGCTGCTGCTGAACATTGACCCGGAGCGGGTATCGCTGGCGGTCACGGACGACGTGGATCCGGACGAGCCGCTGGTGCTGGCGGTGGACGTGGCGCGCTACGGCGACGACCACACGGTCCTGCTGCTGCGCAAGGGCGACATCGCCAAGATCATCGGCCGCTACAATGGCCTGGGCACCGACCAGGTAAAGCAGCTGGTGATCGACGCGATTACCGAGCACCGGCCGGATGCGACGTTCGTCGACGGTGTCGGCGTGGGCGCGGGCGTGGTCGATGAGCTGCGGGCGCTCGGCTACTCGGTGATCGACGTGAACGCGGGCCGGAAGGCGCTGAACCCGAAGGCTTACTTCAACCGCCGGGTCGAGATGTATGACCGGGTGCGGAAGTGGCTGCGCGGCGGCGGGTGCATTGAGGAAACCCGCACGCTGACCGAGGGGCTTACCGCCGTCGAATACGGCTTTGCCGATCGCAGCGGCCAGCTGCAGCTGGAGAGCAAGGACGACATGAAGGCGCGCGGGCTGCCGTCACCGGACGAGGCCGATGCGCTGGCGATGACGTTCTACGAGACGGTTGCCCGGCGGCAGAGCCGGGATGATGCGATGCGCCGGAAGGTCGACAGGCTGACCGCCATTCTGCAGCAAACCACGCATATGTCGGCCTGATCGCCGGCGTCCCTGGGAAATCAGCACATGTCGATGAAAACGCGGGACGAGTTCCTGCGCGAGCTCGATCACGCCTTTCCGTCCGGCCACATGATCGGCGAGCAGCGGTTTCTTGGTCTGGTCGCCGATACGCTGGATGAGATCGCGGCTGGCGCCGCGCGCATGGTCTATGCTCCGCCCGACAGCGGCGCAGTCGCCCGCCCCATCGCGGTGCGCGAGAACGCCACCGGCAATCTGCGGGTCGCTGACTTCCGCACGGATGCCGAGGCGACGGCGGGCACCCTGGACGCCGCCGTGGCCCGCGCGCTGGACGCAAAGATCGCGCGTGCCGCGCCAGTCGTCATCGACCTGCCGCCGGGGGACTTCACCTGGGCGGCCCTCGTGCAGCGCACGAACATCAATGGCTCGGTGCACGTCCGTGGCGCCGGCAAGGATCTGACCCGGATCTCTATGTCGGCCGATCTTTCGTCGGACTTCCCGGTGCTGCTGGGCGCCACCGGCATCGGTGGCCCGTATGCAGTCGATTGGCCGACTGGCAACCCCAAGGTGTTCACCACCGAAAATCACTACACGGTGCTGGCCGCCGACGCTCCGGTGACCGCGATCCGCGTCACCCTGGGGAACGTCGCGGACATGCTGCCCGGTGACCTGCTCTCGATCAAGAGCGCGCGCCTGTGGCAGCACGACAACCGCAATCAAATCGTGTTCGGCGAGCTGGTGCGGGTCCGAAGCGTCGGGCCGGGCAACCAGGTGGAGCTTTATGAGCCCATCGCGCTCGGCTACCGCGCAGGCGTGATCTACTCCGGCACGCTGGCGAGCGGGACGGCGACCACCGCCGTGCTGGCGCTGGACGCGGCGGCGCTGCAAAGCGATGCCACCTTCGGCTGCCTGATGCGGGTGACGGCTGGCACCAATGCCGGCCATCAGCGGTATATCAACCGCTACGACGCGGCGACGCGCACCGCGACCTTCACCATCGGCTCCGACTTTAACGACCAATCGGACTGGCCCGCGCCTCTCGACGCCACCTCAGTGGTCGAGATTGTCGCCACTCCGTATGTGTCTGTCATTCATCCGGCCACCGTCATCCTTGAGGGGATGACGCTGGATTGCGCGGGGAGCGGCGTGCAGCGTGGCCTGACCATTCAGGGCTGTGTGCGGCCGGAGCTGCGCGATGTCCGCATCAATGGCGCGCGTGCGGCTGGCGCCTATTTCGTGCGGTGCTGGAAGCCGAAGTTCCTCAACTGCACGATTGACGACGCCTCCACGCTCAACAACACGCTCGGCTACGCCACGGGATTTCAAGAGTGCCGTGACGTGGAGGTGTTCCGTCACGAGGTCTATAACGCCCGCCGCGCCACCGACTTCATCGGCTTCTATCCCACCGTGCGCGGCATCATCCACAACTTCTACGTTGACGGCGGCGAGAAAGGGACGGACGGCGCGAACTGGGATGACTTGACGCAATCGGGTATCGGCGGCCATGGCCAGTCCTTCGACATCGCGCTGCGCAACGGCAAGGTCAGCAACGTCAAGACCGGCATCGTGCTGCGCGGCTACGGCTGGACCGTTGAGGATGTCGAGATCAACGGCGAGGGCCAGCTTGGCGTCTATATCTCGCACACGGGCGGCTACACCCGCATCCGCCGGATCAAGATGCTGCGGCGCATCTCGCCTTTCATGGTGAATGTCCCGGCGCCGACGCGCGGCGACCGGCGGCTGATCTACATCCTCGGCCCGACGATGACGCCCGGTAGCGTCGTGGATGTCGCGGACTGCCAGGCGGATTACCTGACCGCCGCGGTGGAGGTTGAGGGCCAGTCCACCAACGCCGACTGGCGACTGCTGCTGAAGGAGTGCGAGCTCGACTTCAACACATCCGTCGATGCTTATGTCGTCGCAGGCAACGTGCAGGTGCAGGCGCTCCGTGCCGGCTGGGAAATCTACAGCAACCGGACGACGCAAAGCGGCACAGGCATCCTGGCTGGCCTGACGCGCATATCAAGCATCTCCGATGGCACCAATGGCTACATGCGCGTCGGCGAATATGCCTATGATCTGCGCATCGGCGATGACCAGGCCATCTCGATCCCGCTGCCGTCGTATTCCAGCAACCAGGTCTGGGCGCGGGTGCATCCGCTCTCCAGCAGCGCGGCCCTGGTCTATAACGGCGTGCTGCGCTCCGGTCACAACGCTTCGGTCATCAACTACTCTACCCCGGTAGGCGTTGGCTTCGCGACCGGACCTTTGACCGGCACGACTGGCACGGATGGGCTGCTCAACCTCGCCGTGGCGCAAGCCCGGCTGTCGATCGAGAACCGGACGGGCACTGGCCAGCAGCTCCGCGTCGTCCTCGACGTGGGCTGATGGCGGGCGCGCCACTCCCGCGGCGACGCCGCATCACCGCATTGGAGGCAGCTATGCAGCAAGTGGGCACGCGCGGTGGCGCGGTCTTGGTGGCGGGCGCCTGATGCCCCCGCGTGTTGAGGAAGCAGCCCGTTCAGTCGTGGATAGCGCAATGGTGACCCTGGCCGCTCGCGCCATCACACTGCTTGGCGTGCCCGTCATGCTGGCCTCCATCTATTGGGCGGCGGATCGGATCAACGACCTGGGCCAGCGCATGAGAGTGATCGAGGCGCAGAGACAGCAAGGGCGGGCCGAGATCATCCAGCGCATCGAGCGGCTGGAGCAGTCGGATACCCGCGACCAGGCGAAGCTGGACGCAATGCAGCGGGAGCTGGCCGCGCTGGCCAGCACCGCGGCAGCGATACTTCGCGAAATCGAGACACTGCGGCGTGAGGCGATCCTGCGCGAACAAAGGACTGCCCGCCCATGAGCATCATTGCGCCGCGCCGGCCGGTGCCGCCGCAGGATCAGCACCGGATACTGCTGCACGCGAACCGCTTCCGCCGGGCAAGCGACGCGCTGGCGCAGTGGTCGGAGAATGCCAAGAAGTGCGTGGATTATGTCGAGGGTCGCCAGTGGGGCCAGGCTGACCTGGAAAAGCTGGCGCGGGAGAAGCGGCCGGCACTCACGCTGAACATGATCCGGCGGCTGGTGAACCTGGTGCTGGGCTATCACATCAACAACCGCACCGATATCGCCTACAAGCCGGGCTTCGACGGCCTGGGCACGTCCGAGACGGCCGCGGTGCTGACCCATGTGGCGAAGCAGATCGCGGAGGCGAATCAGCAGGCCTATGTGGACACCGAGGTGTTCATGGATGGCATCATCACCGGCCGCGGCTTCTACGACATGCGGCTCGACTTCCGGAAGAACACGCTGGGCGCGGTGAAGTGCCGCGCGCAGGACCCCTTTTCCACCTACCTGGACCCCGACGCCGACGCCTACGACCTGAATGAGGGCGCCTTCATCATGGCGTCCCGCTGGACCTCCTATGAGGAGGTGCAGTTCTTCTACGGCAAGACGATCGCCGAGATGATCGGCCCATTCATGCAGGCCGGCGGCGTCAGCAGCGGGATGCCAATGTCGAGCTCGGATGTCGTCAGCGAGACGACACCCGTGCGCGCCTTCGGGCTGGAGGAAGGCGACAAGACCTTCTCGACCTATTTCTACGACTTCCTCGACGCCACGCGGAAAGCCATCCGCCTGCTCGAGATCCAGCATTATGTGCTGTGCGAGCGATGGTTCTTTGTCGACCTGGAGACCGGCGACAAGCGGGCGGTGCCGGACTCCTGGGGGCCGGAGAAGACGAAGAAGACGCTGACCTGGGCGCGCGATGTCATGCGCCAGCCGCTGGTGGTGCAGAGGCAGGCCACCCGCCGCCTGCGCCAGACCCACATGATCGGCGACGTGATCGCCTATGACGATTGGAGCCCCTACGACAGCTTCACCATCGTGCCGTTCTTCCCCTACTTCCGCCGCGGCGTGACGCAGGGGATGGTCGAGCACCTGCTCGACGCGCAGGACGAGAAGAACAAGCGGCGCAGCGTGCGACTGAACATCCTGGGCCGGTCCTCGAATGGCGGCTGGATGTATCCGCGCGGGAGCCTGGACGCGCAGCAGAAGGACAACCTGGAGAGGAACGGCGGCAGCCCCGGCTTCAACTTGGAATACGATTCCAAGGAAGGCACGCTGTCCGCCCCTTCGCAGATCCAGGTCGCCACGACGCCCGCCAGCTTTGCCCAGCTGGAGAAGGACGCCGAGGACGACATGATGAAGATCGCCGGCATCAACGATGCGGCGATGGGCGAGCTGGATGCGGCGGCGGCGAGCGGCCGGTCGATCGAGCGCCGGCAGCGCCAGGCCATCATGGGCCAGGAGCTTTTCACCGCGAATTTCCAGCGGTCCAAGGAGCTGCTGGGCGGGCGGCAGCTGGAGATCGTCCAGAACCACTACACCGAGGAGCGGGTGATCCGCACGACCGGGCCTGGCCGGACGATGATCGAGAAGGTCATCAACCAGCGCACCGCCGCCGGCGTGGTGAACGACGTGACGCTGGGCAGCTACGCCATCGCGATCGACGAGACCCCGCTGAGCAAGAGCTTCCTGGAGGCGCAGTTCGAGGAGCTGATGGAGTTGAAGGGGATGGGCGTTCCGATCCCGGACGACTTCATCATCGACGCCACGTCCGTCGCCCGGAAGGAGGAACTGAAGCTGGCGGTCGCCATGGCGCGCCAGGCCGAGGCCCAACAGGCGGCCGCCGCGGCCGCCGCGCAGCCGCCCGGCGGGGGCAAGGGGCCGCCAGGCGGGCAGGGCGGCTCTGCACCCGCGCCAGCGGGCCAGGACGCCCCTGGCCCGGGCCCAGGCGGCAGCCGGGTAGGCAGGGACGGCGGCAGCCTCCCGGCCGGCCCTGAGCCGGGCGCGCCGGCGCCTATCTGAGACCGAGGATCAGGACCATGTCAGTGACCATGCTGGCGGGCGGCGTCGCCCGCACCGAATTCCGAGTCCCGGCCGGGCTGCATCGCTGCAGCGACGCCGTCATCGTCGCCTCGCTCGCCTACCAGATTGCCACCCAGGTCTGCTCGGACTGGTTCGCGGTGCTGCTCACCAGCGGCGGGCATGGCGCCTGGCGCGGCAGCCGGCCGGGCCTGGAGCACCCCGGGCGCGCGGTGCAGGCGCTGATGGTGGGCATCGCCATCGCCACCAACCGCCAGGAAGCGCGGAGCGGCCACTGGGTGGTGGCCTATAGCTGCCAGTCGAAGGAGATCTTCGCCCTCTGGCGCGACCAGGATGGCGACCTCCAAGCGGTGTGGGAGATGGGGCCTCCCGAGCCCCTACTGACCTGGACCGAGATCGACTTCGGGCGCCAGGCGCATGCGGTGCTGGAGCAGATGACGGAGCAGCAGGCCAAGGTCGACGTGGCCCCGGCGGAGACGACGATGCGCGCGCTGCGGCGCGACCGCGCCCGCCACTGAGTTCGCCTGTCACGGAGCGAGATCCGTGACCCCGCCGCCTGGGTAAGGGCGCACAACCCGCTATCCCGCGAAAGAGGATCTGATGACGATCGAAGGCAACGATCAGGGCTCTGCCCTGAGCGGCGACGACGCACGCCCAACCGCTGTCGAGCAGCAGGCACCGGCCAGCCAGCCGGACGCCTCCAGCCCGGCGCCCAGCACCTCCCAAGATCCGGACGCCATCGAGCTTGCCGCCGCACTGGCGGCAGTCGAAGCCGAGTCCAAGGGTGGCGACCAGGCGCAGCAGCAGCCTCCGGCAGCGCCGGCGCCCACCGCTACGTCAGCTCCGGCTCCGCAGGAGCCCCCCAAGGCCTCGCCTCCGCCCGTCCCCTACAGCCGGTTTGCCGAAGTGAACCGGCAGCTGCGGGAGCAGCAGGAGCGCGCGGCCTACCTGGAGGGCGCGCTGGAGGCCACCCGTAAGGGCAATCCGGCACCCGCCGGGCGGCCCGAGCAGCAGCCTCCCGCGCAAGCGGCGCCTGTCGACGCAGCCTCCCAGACGGCAGCCTTGAAGGCCGCCCTTCTGGCCAAGGCCGCGGAATTCGACAGCGGCGCGATCACGATGACCGAGTTCGAGGAGGCCCGAGTGGCGACCTGGGAGCAGATCCAGGCGCTGCAGAGGGCCGAACCGACTCCCGCCCCGCAGCGCGCCGCGCTGATGGACGAGATCATCGAGGAGACGCACCTCACGGAGCTGCAGAAGCAATTCCCCGAGGCCGCCGCCCTGACCGAACAGCAGGCTTCCTTGCTGGCCGGCATGGCGGAACAGATGGCGGCCGCCAATGGCGGCGTCTTCCCAGGCTCGAACAAGAGGATGACCGGGCACCCCACCCGGGACACGATCATCCTTCGGGAATCGGTGGCGCATCTCGCCCGCGCCAATGCGGCGGTGCTCGGCCTCAAGGCCCCGCCCGCCGCGGCACCCGCCGGCAATCGTCAGCAGCAAGCGACCACCCAACCGCCGACCCTCTCCCCGGCCGCGAAGGCGCGCCAGGCCAAGATGGACATGGCGGCGAACCTCCCACCGGATCCCTCCGGGATGGGCACGGCAGCCGAAGGCGGCTTCAGCGCCGCTCAGCTTGAGCGGATGTCTGACGAACAGATCGCCGCTCTGCCTGCCCAGACCCGCGCGGCGATCCTCGCATCCACGCGATAGGACGATAGGAGGCCTCAATGGCCGCCACTGACTTCGGTGCCCTGAGCACCGCCAAGAAGCGCGTCTGGTCTTCCGAAATCTGGATGGCCGGCCGCGAGCAGAACTTCTGGTTCTCCAACGGTTTCATCGGCGACGGCACCGGCAGCGTGATCCAGCGCATCACGCAGCTGACCGAGACCGAGAAGGGCCGAACCTGCGTCATGTCGCTGGTGGGCGACATGGAAGGCGATGGTGTGGTCGGGGACAACCTGCTGGAGGGCAACGAGGAAAGCCTCTGGAACGATACCCTGACCATCACCATCGACCAGCTGCGGAACGGCACCCGGTCGAAGGGCAAGATGGCGGAGCAGGAGACGGTCATCCGCTTCCGCACCCAGTCCAAGGAGAAGCTGTCGTTCTGGCTCGCCGACAAGATCGACGAGCTGGCCTTCCTGACGATCTCCGGCATCCCCTACACGAAGAAGCTGGATGGCTCGACGCGCAACGCCTCGTCGCAGCTGCCCGGCCTGGCCTTCGCGGCGGATGTCGTGGCGCCCTCCAGCGGCCGCGTCCGCTATGCCGGCACGGCCACCAGCACCGCCTCGCTGACGGCCTCGGACAAGATCAACTGGAACCTGATCGTCACCACGGCGGCGTTTGCCAAGCGCAAGCTGGTGAAGCCGATCCGCTCCGGCGGCCGGGACTACTACGCCATGGTGCTCTCCACCGAGCAGATGCGCGACCTGAAGACCGACAACACCTACCAGACGCTGGTGTCGAAGGCCGCGCCGCGCGGCACCGATAACCCGCTGTTCAAGGGTGCGACGGCGGTGGTGGAGGGCGTGGTGCTCTACGACCACCAGAAGGTGGCGAACACGCTGGGCCTGACCTCCGGCGTCGACAAGTGGGGCGCCGGCTCCACCATCGACGGCGCCCAGGCGCTGCTGTTGGGCGCGCAGGCGCTCGGCTTCGCGCAGCTGGGCAACGTCGATTACGCCGAGTCCGATAACACGGACTACAAGAACCGCCCCGGCATCGGCATCGGCCGCATCATCGGCATGCTGAAGCCCAACTGGAAGTCGCTGATCGACAACCGCACCCGCCAGGATTTCGGCGTGGTGTCGCTGTTCACGGCCGCCTCCGCGGCCTGATCGCCGCCAACGCGGGCGGCGCCGGAAGGCCCGCCCGCTTCTCCCCTTCAATCCCGACGCAACCTCTTCGCGCCCCTGCGCGCGGGGGCAGCAGGAGCATGCACAGATGGCCGAGACTCAGTTCCATATCTACGAGGTGCAGCTGCAGGACAGCGCGAGCGGCACCACCATCGCCGTCGCCGGCGGCACGGTCTATGTGGCCACCGCCGACGACGCGGCGAAGGCCACGATCTACAACCCCGACACCAACCTGGCGATGGCGAACCCGCTGACGCCGACCCGCGGCAAGATCCGGTTCATGACCCTGGCGACCGTCGAGACGGTCGACCTGTATGGCATGGCGCCGGGCGGCCAGGCCTTCGTCCGGCGCGGCGTCGCGCCGGGCGCCGTCCAGGAAATCTACATCGACACCGGCCGCGCCGAGCAGACGCTGACGATCCCCTGGGCAACGTCCGATGTCGTCCATTCCGTCGAGCAGGACACCGGGTTCGACCTTCCGCGCAATGCGCTGGTCTCGCCCTTCGTCTCCCTGCTGGTGACGGCGATCGACGCCACGGAAGACATCGACGTGGGCCTGCTGTCCAGCGAGTCCGGTGGCGATGCCGATGGCTTCCTCGATGCGGCTTCGATCGCAACGCTCGGCACGGTTCGCGGGGCCCTGGCTGGCACCGACACTCTCGGCGCGCTGCTCAAGGAGGACACCAATGCGGGCAGCGTGCTCGTGCCGGCCTCCTATGTGGTCGGCGCCACCGCGCGGAGCGTCACCTACACGCTCTCGATGAACGCCGACACGGGGAAGGGCTTCATCAGCATCCCCTACCGGCTGGCGCTGGCGGCCTGATCCGCCGGGGGCGGCTTGATGCCGCCCCCGACCCCCCATCCTCCCAAAGACAGGACCATGTCCATGAGCGAGCAGACCCAAGTGATCTGGGCCGTGTGCGACCGCAACGCGACCCAGGGCCCGCGCGTCCATCAGGTTCCGAGCGGCCGCACCTATCCGCTGACCGCGGATATTGACAAGCCGACGCCGATGCTGCGCAGCGACGCGAGCATCTTCCTCCGCGATCCGGCCTTCATCGTCTTCGATGAGAACGGCAAGGAGCAGCGGTCCCTGCCGCAGCCGGAGGCGGCCCGCGAGCGCGTCGTCACCGATCTGCAGCAGGATGAATGCGTCGCCCGCTACGACGAGCTCACGCTGACGGCCCTGCGCGCGCGCGCGGCGCAGCGCCCCGGCGGCGCCAAGCTGGATGGCGCGCCGCGCGACCAGGTGCTGGAATTCCTGATCGGCGGCAACCCGGGCACCATCTCCGAGCGCGGCCGCCCCGCTGCCGGCGCGTCCGATGGCGAAAGCCTCATCGACGGCACTCTCGACGATGACGACGGGCAGACCGATGGTTTCGGCCTGCAGGACAAAGAGTCCGCGCTGGCCGGGCTGTAACTCGTCATGGCGCGAATTCTCGAAATCCGCGAGCTGTGCGAGCGCGCGCTGCGCAAGATCGGCTCCTACTCGATCAACGACAGCGGCGCCCGGCCTCGGGAAATGGAGGAGGCGCGCTTCTGGCTCGACATGGTGGTGGCCGCGGTCGCCGCCCGCCGGCGCATCTGGTGGCTGGTGCCAGCCACCGCGCCAATCCAGCTGACCGCCGGCCAGGCCTCCTACAACCTGACCGCGGTGCTGCCGCACGGGGCGCCCGTGAGCCATGTCGTCGCGGTTTACCTGGTGAACCTGGAGGACGGCAGCCGGGAGCAGGTCGACAATGTCCGACGCTCCGAATGGGAGGCGAGGGCGGCGGAGATTACCAGCGGCCCGCCGCAGATGGTCCATATCGACCGCCTGCCAGATCCCACGCTGCAGGTCTGGCCGACGCCGACCGCGCCGCTGACGCACCGCCTCGATGTGGTGGTGCAACGCTGCAGTCCCGACCTCACCCAGGGCGCCAGCACCGAGAAGCTGCTGGGCTTCCGCGAAGCCTGGAACCTCTACCTGGTCACGGCGCTGGCCGCGCAGCTTGCGAATGGGCCTGTGCGCAAGGCGCCGGCCGACGAAGTCCGTGACATGCAATTGGAGGCGGCGCGGCTGCTCTCCGACCTCGAAGCCTACGACGCGCACGAACAGGCCAATGAGCCGCGGCGCGTCGCATACAACGATTTCTGAGGGCTCGGCACATGGCATCTCCGCGCTACTCCATCCCCGACTTCGCGATCGAGAACACCTTCTACGCCGGCGCCACGGTCAGCATCTTCACGCTGGACGAGGATCTGAACCGGACCGAGACGCTGGCGGCGGTCTATGCGAACCCGGTCGGCGCCACGCTGCTTGCGAACCCCGTTGCTCTCGATAGCCGCGGCCGGTGGCCGCAGCCGGTCTATGTTGGGGAGCCGGTCATCATGGTGATCGAGCGCGATGACGAGGTCAGCGAGACGGGCGTGGTCAGCCAAGCCAATCGCTGGCGCGGTATCTGGCAGGCCGGGACGCTCTACTTCCCCGGCGAGCGCCTGCGAGACCCGGTCTTCCCACGGACCATGGTGGTCAACGCAGGCCACACCAGCAGCACCTTCATGACGGACCTGGCGGCCGGTCTGCTGAGCGAGGAGATGAACCTCGCCCAGGAAACGGTGGTCATGTATGGCGCCAAGGGCGACGGTTCGACCAACGACAGCGCCGCCATCCTCGCGATGCAGGCAGCGGTCGGCTACATCACCTTCCCCAGTGGCACCTTCCGCATCAGCACGGCTCTCACCGTGACGGTGCCGATGTATTTCATGCCCGGAGCGCAGCTGCTGATCGACAGCGGCATCTTGGTGATGCTGCGCGGGCGCCACGTTTTCGCGGATCGCGTGCCGATCTTCACGGGTAGCGGCACCGTGAAGTTCCAGGGCAACGATGACGACGCCAGCGGCGCCACGATCTACCCGGAATGGTGGGGCCGCTTCCCCCGCAGTGGCAACTGCGCCGGCATCATCCAGAAGATGAGCGACGCATGCTCGCTGCTGACCGAATGGCACGCGACGTTCCTTGGCGGTGTGTATCGCCTGGACAACGGCGTGACCTTCGGGCGCGGCGCCTTCATTGAAGGGCTGGGGCAGACGCGCCGCACGGTGTTCGTCGTCAACTTCGCCTCCGGCGATGTGATGCACTTCACCGATACGGCGGCGCGCATCGAGGGCATCCAGTTCGAACAGACGATGGATCGCACCAGCGGCGCCAATGTCCGGTTTGACGGCGCGGACAGCATCCTGCGCGACGTGAACACGGGCGGGTGGGTCGGCGTGGCCGTCAACGCCAATGGCTGCCTGATCGAGGGGCTCGTTCGGATCGGCTCTGGCACCACCAGCGGCCCGCTGCTGACCAATACAGGTCAGGGCACGACCATCATCAACATGCGCGCGGCGCTGAATGCGGCGGCCATGGTTGCCGTGCAGTTGCTGGCCGGCTCTGCTTTCGTGGAGATCGACGGGTTGGTCACCACGGGTTCGGCCGCGTATGCCGTTGATGTGCAGGCCACGGGCTTCATCCCAAGCTGCGTCTTCCGGCGCATCCGCTGCCGCAACAACACCCGGGCGGGCGTCAACATCGAGTGCAGCGGCAGCGGCAGCTTCCAGAATTTCATCATCGACGGCGTTCAGATGGGGCCCGGGACGGTGACGGGCAGCGCCAGCGTGCGCCTGGTCAATAACAGCTCGAGCAATCTGTTCGGTGGGACCATCTCGAACATCAATCCGCGCGGCGGCGAGCACGGCATCTACGCCGAGCGAAACACTACCGGGGCGCTGAACCAGATCGTGGTCAGCAACAGCATCCTCACCGGCGCGGCCACTGCGGTGACGGAGACCGGGACGGAAGCCGCGGGCATCAGCATCACGCTGGACAGCGAGACGGTTCTGACCTGATCGGCGGCAAAGGAACAGCACATGGCCTATCAGCGGATCGGCGACTTCGACCTCTGGCGCGCCGGCTACGGCGGCGCGGTGGTCGAGGTGTTCCAGGCCGGCACTACCACGCTCGCCTCCTTGTTTTCGGACCCGGCGCTAACGCTGCCCGTGGCGAACCCGCAGACGCTCGCGTCGCGCTCCGAAACCGATGGCACGTCCTATGGGCGGTTCGCGCAGCCGGTCTATGTCGGGGTGCCCTACCAGCTGCGAATCAATCAGGGCGAGCAGACAGCGGTTGAGCAGCTTCCGCTGACCTCGCTGGTCGGCGCCAATGCCAGCGCGGCGACCGCCGCGGCGACGCGCGGTGGCGTCTCGCGCACCCTGGCGCAGCATTTCGACGTGGAGGTGCGGACGGAGAATTTCGGCACCTTCGGCACCAGCGCCGCCGCCAACCAGTCGATCCTCGATGCGGCCATTGGCGCCGCCGCCGCGCAGGGTGGCGGTTCCGTCCTCCTGCCGCCCGGCGACTTGCCATTCCTGTCCTGGACTTTGCCGCAGGGAGTCGTCCTTGTGGGCAGGGGGCGGGACAGCACGGTTCTGCGAAGCGATCAGACCACGGCGGTCTGCACCATCGGCGGCGACCGTGCCGGACTGCGCGACCTGAAGCTGGACGGCGTCAATGCGAATACCGGCAGCTTCGGCGTTCTCTCCATCGGCCAGAACGACTTGATCCTCGACAACGTCGCGATCGACCGCTTCGCCACGGGCATAGCGATGCGCGGCGGTGACCGGGCGCGGTTCATCCGCCTGCATGTCTTCCTCTGCGCCGTGGGCGTCGATATCCGCGGCGACCGTGACGCGCTCCTGAGCAACACCGGCGGGCCGATCTTCGACCTGCTGTGGGATCAGGGCGTCATCTCCAGCTGCACGAGCGAGGGCATCCGGTTGAGCTTCGAGGACGATCCGGTGAACCGGGTCGAGATCCGCGGTGTCCAGTTCCGACTCAATTCGACCGGCGTGTTCGTGAATGGCGCGCGGGACGTGCTGCTGCATCGCTGCGTGTTCTTCGACAACGACATCCACCTTGCGGTGCAGGACGACTCGGACCTGTCGCGGGAGGACGAGAACACGGTGCAGCAGCTGACGGTGCAGCATTCCCGGGTCGACGACGGGCAGCTGACCTTCAATGGGCTGTGCGAGGATGTGCGCTTCGAGCGCACCGAGTTCGTGAACGCCTCCTTCGTGCTCTCGGTTCCGACCTTCCCCATCCTGCTGGTCGATTGCACCGAGGACGCGGATACGACCTCGACCGGCGCGATCGCGCGGCTCATGCGGGACTCGTCCTTCAAGCGAGGGGAGTTCCCTGGCGTCACGACCGATAACGCCTATACGACCGCCTGGTCGAGGGAGTTGGAGCCGGGCGAGGTGATCCGGGTGCGGTCGCGCATCCTGGGGAGGCAGCGGGACGGCGGGAATTGGGGCTCGGGCGAAGTGGTCGCCACCTACTCGCGGCCGGGCTCGGCTCTGCCTTACGACCTGGCGAGCGCCACGCCAGTGGTCGGCACCATCGTGACCGGCAACACATCCGGCGCCGTCGCCCGTGTCGCCGGCGTTACAGGCGCCACCTCCGGCACCCTCTCACTACGCGACATTGCGGGGGCCTTCATCAACGGCGAGGGGCTGACCTTCTCCGACGCAAAGACGGCGACCGCGACATCCACTCTCACCCCGCAGGCGGTCGATCTGCGCGACGCCACGACGCTGAACTATGACAGCGCCAGCGTGACTCCTGCGACCTTCACCTTCGTCTTCGGCGTGACCTCCGGCGCAAGCGCGCTGATGGTCAGCACCACCGGCACCACGGCCGGCACGATGACGCTGGTGAACCTGGATAAGCTGTTTATCGACAACGAGAATCTTGTATTCTCCAACGGCACGACGGCAGTGGCGGATGGCAATGTCCTGGCCGCTGATTGGTATGTCATCCCGCCGGAGAACAAGACCGACCTCGCATGGGGCTGGCGCGCCGCCGTCGCCGGCAGCTCGGCCCTGATCCAGGTTCGCGGCAACACCAGCCAGATCGTGGAATGGGTCGTCGAAACCGACGTCATGCGACCGTAAGAAGGAACCCGACAGATGGCGAAGAACGATCCGAAGACCAGCCGCGGCTACCGGAACAAGAACCCCGGCAACATCGACTTCAACCCGGCGAACAAGTGGCAGGGCCAGGTGGGGCGCGAGACGACCGGGAGCCCCCCGCGCTTCGCCGTGTTCGAGACGCACGAGCATGGCATCCGCGCCCTGGCGATGCTGCTGACCACCTACCAGGACCGCCATGGCCTTCGGACGGTGGCTGGCATCATCAACCGCTGGGCCCCGCCGGTGGAGAACCAGACCAGCGCCTACGCCGTGGCGGTCTCCCGCGCGCTGGGCAACGCGCCCACCGACCAGATCGACCTGCATGATTACGAGACCATGCGGAAGCTGGTGGAGGCCATCATCCGCCACGAGCTCGGCGGCAATCCCTACGACGCCGCGACCATCGCCGCGGGGCTTAAGCTGGCCGGCCTCAGCCCGCCCGCCCTTGCCTCCGGCACGGTCAAGGCGGCGGCCAGCGTAGGCGCTGCGGGCGTGGCCGCGGTGGCCGTGGTGGGGCCGGTGCTGGAGGCGGTCGGGGAGGCCCTGCCGGACCTAGCGCCGCTGGCCGAGCATTCGCCGGCGGTGGGCACCACGCTCGTGGTGCTGACCGCGATCTATAACGTGTGGCGGCGCCTCCGGCGGCCGGCATGACGGCAAAGACCGGCGATCGGCTCCCCCGGCGGAGGGCGCGCTGAATGGCACAGTGGGCCGATATCCCGTTCAAGGACGCCCTTTTCGCCAATGCCGACGAAAGCATCCTGCGCAGGGCGCCGGCCGCGGCCGAGAACGTCTATGCCAACCAGGCGGAGGGCTTCTCGCGCTTCCCCGGCCTGCGCAGCCTGCTGGCACTGCCCAACGAAGGCCGGATCTACCTCCATGAGTGGCGCGATGACCTGATCGCCGCCACCGAGCGCGGGCGCGTCTATCGCATCGGCAAGGATCTCTCGGTCGCCGATGTGACGGGTGTGCCCCTGGTGGGGGGCAAGCGGCCTGTCTTCGCCGCGACGGAGGAGCAACTGGTCATCGCGACGGGCGGCCCGCTGGTCAGCCTCTCCACCGACCGGACGGAGCGGCTTTCCGACGAGGCGCCGGAAAGCACGCATGTCGCTTTCGTCGACGGCTACCTGATCGCGATCGAGCAGAACAGCGGCCGGTTCCGCTTCTCGGACCCGGGCAGCTATCGCGTTTGGAACGAGCTGTCCGTCTTCAGCGCCGATGGCAAGCCGGACAACCTGGTGGCGGTGGCCGTCACGCCTTATCGCGAGCTGCTTCTCTGCGGCCCGGAGAGCATCGAGCAGTTTGAGCGGCTGTCCAACGGCGCCCGCCCCTTCGCGCGGCGGTGGTCGACGGGCGAGGGCCTGGCGCACCCCTACACGCTGGTGACCGACTTGGCCGGCACCTATGGTGTGAATGAGCGGTCGGAGATGACCCGCTTCAACGCGCAGGTGTCCCGCGAGCAGTCCCGCGCGATCGCTTTGGCGCTGGAGGAGGTCGAGGACTGGACCGACGCCTGGGCGGCCAGCATCGCCATCAAGGGCCAGCGCATGGTGCTGCTGCAGGCGCCCAGGGCGGTCAGCGAGGCGCACGGCGCCACCGGCGTCACCTTCCTCCTGGATTACCGCGCCAGCAAATGGTCGTTCCTGTGGGGCTGGGACAGCCAGAACGGCCGGCCGGATCGCTGGCCGGGCTGGTCGATCGCCAGCGCCTGGGGCCGCACCTTCGTCGGCGTGGAGGATGGCATCGCCGAGGCGCGGGCGGACGAATATTCGGTCCTGGGCAAGCCGATGCGGGCGCTGTGGCGGTCGGCGCACATCGACTCCTTCGGCCCATCGCGGATGGACGATCTGCGGATCCGGCTGAAGCGGGCCGTTGGCGGCTACCAGGGGCGGGAGCCGCAGATGATGGTCCGGGTCAACCGGGACAACGGCAAGTGGTCAGACTGGGTCTTCCGCGGCTTGGGCGCGCCGGGCGACACCCGCATGGTC
This sequence comes from Falsiroseomonas tokyonensis, assembly GCF_019024325.1. Taxonomy (GTDB): domain Bacteria; phylum Pseudomonadota; class Alphaproteobacteria; order Acetobacterales; family Acetobacteraceae; genus Falsiroseomonas; species Falsiroseomonas tokyonensis. The sequence continues at coordinate 193,567 of NZ_JAFNJS010000006.1, read as the reverse complement.
GTGGACTTCGGCGGCTTCGGCTGGGCGCACAGCTGGCAACTCGAAGTGGCGATCACCGACGCGGTGCCGGTGGAGTTCGTCTCCGCGCAGGCGCGGATGGAGCGCGGGTCATGGTAGCCGAAGCTGGCAACACCCTCCTCGCACCGCCGCGCCGCACCGGCGATACGACGACGGATCTCGGCGCCATCATCGACTGGCTCGCGGACCTGTTCCGGACGCTGTCGCTGGAGGCCAATGTCATCGGCACATCGGCCACGCATACCGATCAGATCGCTGACCTGGAGGCGCGCCTTGCAGCCGCAGAGGAGCGGCTCGCTGCGATCGCTGGCCTGGCGTCGATGGTGGGGCCGATCGTTGATCCCTACCAGCCCCAGCAGCTCGCCGACGCCTACGACAAGCTCAACGCGATCATCAACGCAGCGAAATAGAGGGCACCCATCATGGCAACCCGCTCCGGCCTGGCTTCCATCTCGACGCGAAACCGCCCCGCTTACCAGACGGCCACGCGCCGGAGCGGCGGGGTGACGTTCAACTATCCCGGCTTCGGCCGCGATCCCGAGGCCGCGGGCGCGGTGCCGGTGGCGAATGCGCCGAGCGCCCCCACGACCACGGCGCCGCAGGCGGTCTCGCCCGCTTCCACGATTCGCCCGGAGTCCGACGAGGATATCGACCGGCGGGCGGCCGACTTTGGGGGGGCCAATGGTGCCCCGTCCACCGAGAACAACGTGGTGTCGCCGGACCAGAGCCTGACCGGCGTAATAGGCTCGATCGCCAACGCCGCCAGCGCGCTGAACCCCTTCGGCGCCTTCACCGCGCTGGCGCTCTCGGACCTCATGGGCATGCCGCCCACCCTGAGCCTGACGCAGGTGGCCCGGGGCGCCCTGGGCGAAAGCCTGGCCGAGCCGACGCCGGAGAACGTCAGCACCGAAGATGACGGAACGAGTGGTGGGGCCAAGGCCGATACCACCTCGAACGTCACCCCGGACAATCCCCTGACCGCGGAAACCGCGCCGGATGCGGTCGCGGCGGATGAGGGCGGCACGGGGCCTGATGGCGGCAGCAAGAGCGACACCGCGGGCACGGGCAACTTCGGCCCGGACGGGTCAGGCGGCGACGCCGAAGGTGGCACCGGCCCGGACGGCGGAGACAAGGGTGATACCGCGGGCACGGGCAACTCCGGCCCCGATGGTTCCGGCAGCGACCCGGGTGGCGATAACGCGGGAACCGATTCCGGCGGTGGAGGCTACGGCGCAAGCGACAGCTCCGCCGATGGCGGGTATGGCGGCGAGAGTCAGTTCATGAAGGGCGGCTACACCGGCGCCGGCGACGACGGCATCGTGCAGCCGGACCGGCCCGCCGGCACGGTCCATGAGGGCGAGATCGTCATCCCCCACCACATGGTCCAGCAGGGCCACGGCCTCGATGCGCTCTCGAAGATCCGCGCCGGTGGCGCGGGCCAAGCCAGCGCGCGGGGCGGTCTGCCGGGGGTGAACACGAACGGCATGATGATGGACCCGGTGACGAGCGCGGGCCCGAATGAAGTCGCGCCGTTCCACACGCCGATGGGCGGGCGTGGCGCGCCGCAGAGCGCGCCGGCGCCCATGTCGAACATGCAGGCGGAAAACACCATGGACGACGCCTTCGGCGGCTCCTTCGGCAACGAGGGCATGGGCGCCGCAGGCAGCCTCGCCGATTACGACCCGGATGGGATGGGCATGGACGGCGCGCCGCCGCCTGGCGACGCCGAGGTCGCCTCCATGACATCGGTTGCGCAGCAGGACGAATACGCCTTCGGCGCAGGCATGGGCGGCGGCGGCAACGTCGATGGAGACTCCTACCTGGGCGAGGATCATCCCTACGCATCCGTCCAGCGGGGCAGCGATCCCTTCACCCCGGCCGACGAAAGCCAGGGCGTGAACGCCGATGCCGCGGCAATGCGCCTGGCCTCGCTTCCGCCGGTGGCGCAGCAGGCGATGATGATGGCGATTGGCTCCGACCCCATGGTGGCGTCCGCGCTGCTGGAGGTGCTGGGGCCGCAGTTCCAGAAGATGATTTCCGGCGCGCTGAAGGCTTCGGTTCCGCCCCAGATGGGCGCTGCTGGTGCTATGGGTGGCATGGGCGCTGCGCCGCCGCCCGGCATGATGGGCTGATAGGGGCAAGGGGGCACAACCGATGGACTTGGGCAGCCTTTTCCAGATTGCTTCGCCGCTCATCCAGGCAGGGACTGCGCTCTTTGGCGCGAGCCAGGCGAGCAGCGCCAACCGCGATGCAGCCGACACGGCGGCCGCGGGACAGCTCGCCGCGACCGAGGCACAGATCGCCGCCAACAAGGAGGCGCGCGGAGAATTCCGCGCCGCCGCTGACCGCGGCATCGCAGCCATCCGCTCGGGCACCCAGGGCTATGCCGACACGATCGCGCCGCTGACGCAGGCGCGACCGGTTGGGCTGACAACCTATCGGGGCCTGACGTCTGCACAGCAGATCGCGCGGGACGACCTGCGCCGGAATGGAATGGCGACGCTGGCCGCCTCCGGCTTGCGCGGTTCGGCGGCGGGCATCCGCGCAGTCCAGGACAGCGATCGCCGCTTCGTCGCCAGCGCGGCCGACGCGCACGACCAGGATATGCGCGGCGAGCTCCGGCGCGCGCAGGGCAATGCCGATAGCGCCGTGCGCGGCCTGGCCTCGGTGCGCGCGCAGGAAGGCGGGGCGATCGCCAATACCGAGATCGGCCAGGGCAACCAGATTGCCCAGAGCCTTGCCGCGGATGGCTCCGCGCAGGCGAACGGGCTGACGCAGGCGGCCAATACCCAGGCGCAGGCAACCACGGCGAACGGCAGCCTGTGGGGCGAGGCCATCGGCGGCATTGGCAGCGTCATCGCGGACAGCATGAAGTCGGCGAACACCGAGAAATACCGCACGACCCAGGGGAGCATCTGAGCATGTCCGGCTCGCTGGGCTTCATCCGCTCCAACCCGGCGCTGGCCGGCTACGACGCCATGAGCGCGCGTATCGCGCAGGGCCGGCAGCGCGACCAGGCGCAGGCGACCGATGCTGCCATCCGCGCCGGCATCATGGATATGACCGCCGGAAGCCGGCCGGAGCCTGCTGCCCCGGAACCCGCTCCGGCGGCGCCCGCTCCCGCAGCCGGTCCAGGCCTCGCAAGCGTGCGGGCCAGCGGCGGCGCGCCGGCGGCATCCTCGGACGAGGGCTTCACGGCCTATCGCAACCCCGCGTTCCCGGCCCCCACCTACCGCGATCCCAGCGCGGTGCAGGCACGCGACGCGCTGCTGGACGCCCCGCCGGAGGTGCTGGCCGCCGACAGCGCGCGCCGCACCGCGGCGGTTGGACAGCCGCTCTACAACCCGGCCACCGTCCGCGCCGACGCCCCGATGCCCAACTGGGACGCGGGCCTGCCGCCGCCGTCCGGCCGCATCAACCAGGACGTTGGCGGCGGCACGCCGGGCGCCGCGCCCCCGCAGCCGCAGCCGGCGCAGCCGGCACGCGATCCCCGCAACCCCTACGCTCCCATCTTGGCGCGCCTCGCGGGCACGCCTGGCGGCGGGGCGACCGCCCTGGGCCTCCTCCAGCGCGGGGAGACCGACAATCGACTGCGCGACATCGCCAGCACCCGCGCGGCGGGCCAGGCCACAGCCGCCCAGACGCGCTCGCGCCAGGCCACCGAGCGCAACATCCTGATGGCGATCGGCCGCGGCGAGGTGGACCTCGCCCGCCAGTTCGCGGCGCAGATCGGCATGGAGCTCCCGGCGAATATCACGGGCGCGGATGAGCAAAGCCGGCGCCGCTTCGCAGCGGGCAGCCTGCTGGCGCAGCGGCATTACGGCGGCGACCCGCAGCAAGCGCAGTCCTTCCTGACCACCTACCTTCAGACCGGGAACGCGCTGGCGGCGCTGCAGGCGGCCGGCACGCCGCGCGGGGCCGGCGCCAACTGGCGCCCGATGTGGATCCAGCGGGACGAGCAGGAGGTGCTGGCCTTCTTCAACCCGCGCACCCGGCAGATCGAGGTGGCGGGCCAGCCCGCCGCGCCAGGCGCCCCGACTTCGGGGGGCGACAATCCCCAGACCGCCGCCCAGCCCTCGCAGCCGCCCGCCGGCCCGGTCACGCGCTCACCGCCGCGCAGCGGCAGCCAGGCGCGGCCCGCCGCGATGGAGACCCGCCGGCAGATGCTGGTGGCCGCCGGCGTGCCGCCGCAGGAGGCGGCGCTGATCGCCTCCGGCTACCAGGTGACGCCGGCCCAGCGCACGCGGGCCTTCCAGGCGTTCCGCACCGCGGCGGAGCGGGACGTGCTTGAGAGCGACCCGGTGCGCCGCGAGGCGGAGATCCGGCGCCGCGTCGACGCGGCCATGGCGGCGCTGGACGAGGAGATCGGCAATGGCCGCCAGCCAGCCGCCTCCGGCGCCCAGCCTCCGCCGCCGCAGGCGCCCGTCGACGGGCGGGGCGCCGCTCCTCCTCCGCCTCTGCGCCGCCCGCCGACAGTGCCGCCCGGCTCGCAGTGGAGCCCGTCTCGCCGCCAGTTTCGCGCGCCAGACGGCAGGATCTTCAACGAAGACGGCTCGCCCGCGGCCTGATGGAGCGCATGTAGATGGCCGAGGTCGACGACTGGGTAACCCTCCCCGAGCCCGCAGCCGCGGCTGACGCCGATGACTGGCAGACGATCCCGGATCAGGGCTTTGCCGACACGCGCGAGCGCCTGGGCGCCGAGGCCGGCCGGCGCCTGGGCCTCTCCGAGCGCCAGGCCGCGCCGCCCACTCCGGCCGCCGCGCCGCCGGCGCCGCGGCGCGCTCCCAACCCCGGCATGCGCCGCGCCGCGCCGATCGAGGGCTTCGACGAGCCGGACGTGCCGCCGCCCCCGCCGCCCGCGCCGGAGATCAGCACGGAATTCGAGATGCCGCCGCAGGCGCCGGTCAGCCTGCCCGGCACGCGCGTGCTGGAGGGCATCCGGGCGCTTGGCCGAGTGCCCGACCGCGGCGACCTGATCCGTGACCAGGGCCAGCAGCAGCGCGCGCAGATCGACGCGATCGACCCGCAGGACTATGCCGGCGCGCCCCTGACATATGACGAGGCCACCCTTGGCCAGCGCCTGGGCGAGCAGCTGCGCGGCGGCGTCGATGCGGCGCGTGGCGGCTACAACCTGCTGACCGGCAGCCTCGCCATGGAGGAGCTTGGCGCCCTCGATCGCGCAGACCGGGGCGAGCGGCTGCCCGACAATGCGCGCACCCCCTGGCACGAATACCCGCCCGAGCAGCGCGCGCGCGCCCGGGCCTCGCTGGAGCGGCGCTTCGCCCAGAACATGCGCCAGGCCCTGCAGTCGCAGCAGGCCGCCGCCGCGCGCCTGCGCAACCCGCGCGTCCAGCATCTGGCCGAGGCCGTCGATAGCGGCCGCGCTGGCGACGCATGGCGGATCTTCGCCTCCGACCCGGCCGGCATCATCCAGCAGCTGTCCGTGGAGAGCCTGCCGCACATGGCGCTGCCGCTGGCCGGTGGCCTGGCGGGCGGCCTCGCCGGCCTCACTCCGGGCCTGATCGGGGCAGGGATGGGCAGCTTGCTCGCCGATGCGGGCCCGCGCTTCGCCGAGATCCTGGGCGACCGGCTGAAGGCCGCGGGCGTGGACCCGATGGACGGCGCCGCGGTGACCGCTTTCGTGCGGGCGAATCCCGACATGGTGGCGCAGGCGCGCCAGGACGCCTCGCGTGGCGCGGCGGTGGTCGCGGGGGCGGATGTGGCGTCGTTCGGCACGGCCGCCGGCTTGCGCCGCGGCGCTGGCGCGCTCCGCAATGCCGGCCGGGTGGCGCGCAACGTCGGCATCGAGGTCGGAACCGAAGGGCTCGGCGAGGCCGGCGCGCAGGTCGCGAGCACCGGCGAGATCACCCCTTCCGAGGTGCTGTTCGAGATGCTGGGGGCTGCGCCGCAGGCAGCCGGCACCACGGCGTTCGGCACCATCCAGGAGATGCGCCGGCCGCCGGCCGGCGAGGCCCCGTCTGCTCCGTCTCGCGGAACCCAGATCCTGCGCGAGACGCTGGCCCCGACCTTCGAATCCCCGTCGCCGCCGTTGGTCCCGGCCGGCGCGGGGACGCCGCCGCCCCCTGCTGCTGCTGCGCCGGCACCCGCCTCCCCGGGTGCCCAGGCTGCGCCGGCGGGGGCGGCGGCACCACCCGACCAAGTTGCGCCCGGGGTGCCCGCGGCCGAAGGCTCCGAGCCTGCGGCGGGTCCGGGTGCGGGCGTGGCGGCGCCACAACAGCCTTCTGCGATGGCTGGTGCGACTCCTCCTGTGGCGCCGCCCGCTGCCCCTCCGCCGCCGCCCGGCGGCCGCATGTCCCTGGAGGCGGCCCTGGCCGCGCCGTCGCCCGAGGTCATCGCGCGGCAGCGCGCCGCCGACGTGGCGCGCTGGCAGCAGCAGCTGCCGCAGGGATTCACCGTGGTGGAGGAGGACGGCGTGTTCTCCGTGCTCGACCCCGATGGCGACTGGATCGACCAGACCGACACGCCGAGCGACGCCGCGATCGCCGCCAGCATCGAGGAGGCCAATGGCCGCCTGCAGCAGGGCCTCTATCCGCAGATCACCCGGGAGGGGGACGGCACGCGCGCCGCGCCGGTGCAGGCCCAGCGGCCGGGCGATGTGGACGCCGCCGCCGGCGTGACCGCGGCGCCAACCCCGGCGCAGGCCCAGGCCGGCAACTATGCGAAGGGCCGGGTGCGGCTGCACGGCCTGGATGTCGCGATCGAGACGCCGCGCGGGCAGAACCGCACCGGCGTGGGGCGCGACGGCCGGCCGTGGTCAGTCGCCATGCCGGCGCACTATGGCTATTTCGCCCGGAGCGAGGGGAAAGACGGCGACGAGGTCGACGTTTACCTGGGGCCGCAGGCGGAGAATGCCGCGCTGCCGGTCTTCGTCGTGGACCAGGTCGCCCCGGACACGGGCCGCTTCGACGAGCACAAGGCCCTGATGGGCTTCCCCAGCCAGCAGGCGGCAGAGGCGGCCTACCGCGCCGCCTTCAACGACGGCAGCGGCGACCGGCGCATGGGCGCCATCACCAGCATGCCGCTCGACGAGCTGCGCACCTGGCTGGCGGCCGGCCGGGCCCGCAACCCCCTGAACCCGGGCGCGATCGCCGAGGGCATGCGGTGGCGGGCCGAGGCCGCCGCCGCGGTGAAGCGCGGCGAGCGCGAGCAGCGGCGCGCCGAGCGCAGGCAGCGCGAGGGGTTCGAAGCCAGCGGCAGCCGCGCCCCCGACAACCTCTCCGAGTTCATCGCCTCCCGCGGCGGGCTGCGCGACGACCGGGGCGACGTGCGGTTCATGGCCGGCCAGGCCAACCCCTTCCTGCCAGGCTTCGGCCGCCTGATCCGCCCCACCGGCATGGCCTTCGACCGCGCGCTGGAAGCAGCCGTCGAATCCGGCTGGATGCAGGATGGCGACACGATCACCGACCTGCTGGCCGAGATCGACAACAACCTGCGGGGCCGCGGGGTGGACCCCGAGACGCGGAAGGGGCAGCGCCAGCAGGAGTATCAGGCCGAGGCCGAGGCGGAGAAGTATGCGGCGCGCCTGGTCCAGATCCGCGACATGGCGGAGCAGCTGGGCGCGAAGCTGCGGCCCGGCGAGGCCGAGGCGGCGGCCGCGATGGCGGCGGCCGAGGAGATGGACATCGCCGACGCGCTGGTGATGGTGCTGGAACGCAACTTGGTGGATGCGGTAGATGAGGCCGCCGACGCCGCGCCCGAGGGCAGCGAATGGGAGATCCCGTGGGATGAGGAAGCCCCTGCCGCCGCAGGACCGGGCGAAGCTGGTGAAGGACGGCCGGAAGCGGGCGGCCTCCCAGACTGGATTGACATCGAGCCAGAAGCAGGAGCTTCGCCGACTGTCGACGGCGGTGGAAAAGGTGGGGGCGGAAGCCGACCGCCGCAGGTCCAAACCGAAACCGTAAGGACGCTGGACGGGACGGGCGAGCAGAGCCTGATCCCAGGTGTTGCGCCGGTCACCGACCGCGACCGGCTCGGCGTCATGGCAGACAAGCCCCTGCGCGGGGGCGCCGCGCCGCCGCCGGCGGGTGGGCTGTTCGACCCGGGCGCGACGCAGCAGCCCGACTTCATGGACATGCCGGGCGTGCGCCAGCCCAAGGCGACCATGGCAGATAAGGCGCCAGCCATGGCTGATAGCGCCCCAGCCATGGATGATAAGCCTGCGCTGGGCACCGAAGGCATCCGCCTCGCACGCCAGTTCGGCGAGGCCTTCTCCGGCGACCGCGCCTTCGCCTCGATCGGCCAGGCCCGCACCTTCGCCGCCGGCATCCTGGGGCGGAAGGTCGAGCCCGGCACCGCTGACGCGAAGATGGTGGACGAGGCGGCCGAGCTTGGCGTGGTGCTGGCGGCGCGCGCGCTGGTGCGCAACGGCCGCAGCCGCGGCCCCCTCCATGTCTATCGCCGCCTGGTGGACCTGTATGGCCGGCAGCCGCGGCTGGGCACCCGGACCTCCGACAGCATCGAGCGGCAGGCCTACAGCACGCCCGCGCCGCTGGCATGGCTGGCGTCCGAGCTGGCCGGCATCACGCCGCGCAGCACGGTGCTGGAGCCCACCGCCGGCACGGGCATGCTGCTGATCGGCGCCACGCCGGACCGGGCCGTGGTGAATGAGCTTGACCCCGAGCGCGCCGCGGCGCTGATCGAGCAGGGCTTCCGGCCCACCTCCGCCGACGCCGCCGGCGGGGAGGGGGAGGGCAGCTTCGCGGGCGAGAACGTCGACGCGGTCATCGCGAATCCGCCCTTCGGCGCCGTGCGTGGCGAGGACGGCCGCACCCGGCGCTTCGATATGAGCTTCATCCAGGACGGCTACGAGACGGGCGAGATCGACCACGCCATCGCGCTGCGCGCCCTGGAGGGCATGGCCGACGACGGCCGGGCGGTGCTGATCCTGGGCGGTGTGGCGAAGACCGTCACCGACCCGCAGAAGCGGGCCGATGCCTACAATGGCAAGGCGAAGCGCGAGTTTTTCCTCACGCTCTACCGAAACTATCGGGTAACGGACCACTTCACGGTGGCCGGCGAGCTCTACGCGAAGCAGGGCGCGGCCTGGCCGGTGGATGTGGTGGTCATCGAGGGACGCGGGCGCAGCGACCGGCGCCTGCCGTCCCAGGGAGCCCCGCGGATCTACAGCGCGTGGGACGCGCTGGAGGAGGTGCTGAATGGAGATCGCGGACAGCCCGTGGCCGATGCCGGGGCGGATGCTGGCCTGGGCGCCGCCGGGGGCGAACCCGGCAGCCGGGGCGATCGCCCTGACGCAGGCGCAGATGGCGGCCGGCCTGACCCGGCAGGACTACCGGGAGAGGCTGACCGACCGGGTGGAGTGGCTGGTGGCGCGGCACCCGGAGCCGGCGGCCGCGGTCGCGCTGCTGCAGGAGGAGCTCGAGGCCCGCGGCCTGTGGCTGGCGGGCGAGCCGCAGCGGGAGGAGCCGCACCGGCAGGTGTGGGAGCTGCTGGCGGAGAACCCGGCGTGGCCGGACTATCTGAACCTGGTGCTGGACCTGCCGGCGAAAATGCAGCCGCGGCTGATGCCGGAGGCCGTGGAGGCGATCAAGGCAACCAGCCTGGAGCAGTGGCTGGCGGCGGCGTTCCTGCCGATGGAGAAGCTGACCTAGACGCGCTGTTCGGCGAGGTTCTGGACGAGGAGTTCGGGCCCGCGCCGGCGCCCGCACCACGGGCTGAAATAACGCCCCGAGCCGGGGAAGAGCCGGCACCCCGCCCCGCCTCCACCGTCGCCGCCTCCGCCGCCGCCAGCACCGCCCGCGGCATCGGCGACATCGCGGCCGCGCTCGAATCCATCCTGCTGCCCAAGGGCGGGAAGATCAGCAGCAACCCGCTGTTCGACCCGGAGCAGTATTCCCGGGTGCTGCCGCTGCTGCGCGAGGCGGCGGCCAACTTCCGCGAGGCCTGGGCCGACACCAAGGAGCTGCTGCGCCGCCTGGTGCAGGCCATCACCCAGGCCATCCCGGCGGAGCGCCGGCGGCAGTTCGCCGAGGCCCTGCGCCCCTACATCACCCGCTTCGCCGGCGACCTGCAGGCCGGGCGGGAGACGCTGGAGGATGCGCCCGAGCAGACCCCGGTTCCGGGAAATAGGGGGGGTTTGCCGGAATCGCCGGCGCCAGCCCGCCGCGACCAGCCGCAGGACGAGGAGACGGATCGCCAGGTGGCCTACAAGCCCCGGGCCGATGCGAACGGCGTGGGCACCCTGGTGCCGGTCAACATGCAGACCGCGGTGGCGAAGGCACTGGAGCGCGCCGAGCAGCGCGCCGGCATGCCCCTGGTGGAGTTCGTGGCCGACCGCCTCGACTATTCCCCGGACGAGGTGCGCCGCTACTTCTCGGCGGAGCAGATCGACGCCATCGCGCTCGGCATCCACAACCTGGACGACGACGCGGGCTTCGTCATCGGCGACCAGACCGGCGTGGGCAAGGGCCGCTTCGTGGCGGCCATGATCCGCTATGCGCTGAAGCAGAACCTGATCCCCGTCTTCGTGACGGAGAAGCCGAACCTCTATGCCGACATGGCGCGCGACCTGACCGACATCGGCATGCCCGATGCGCTGGGCCAGATCCTCCCGACCAATGCCGGCCTGAGCCTGGCGCTGAACGACGAGCCGGACGGCCCGCGCCTGCGGACCCCGGACCCGAAGCGGCACAACCAGGCCCTTTCGGAGATGGAGGCCCGCGCGCTGCAGCGGGACCGGCGCATCGTCTTCACCAGCTATTCGCAGATGCAGCAGATCGCCGAGGCAGATACCGCGCGGATCACGTTCCTCCAGCGAATCGCCCCGCAGGCCTTCCTGATCCTGGACGAGTCCCACAATGCCGGCGACGCCGACAGCAAGCCAGCGGGGCGCGATCGCGGGACCATCTTCCGCGGCTTCCTCTCCGCCGCCCGCTCCGCGGTCTATTCCTCCGCGACCTGGGCGAAGCGCCCCGACGTGATGGATCTCTACGGCATCAAGACGGACATGCGCCTGGCGGTGCCGAAGCTGTCCGCCCTGGCCAATGCCATCGCCACCGGCGGCGTGCCCATGCAGCAGATCGTCTCCGCCATGATGGCCGAGAGCGGGCAATACATCCGGCGCGAGCGGTCCTTCGCCGGCGTCACATACGACCTGGAGCCCATCGAGGTGAACCAGGCCACCTATGACGCCGTCTCCCGCGCGCTGGCCGACATCTTCGAGATTTCGCAGATCGTGGCCGCGGTCGCGAAGGAGATGGACAAGGAGGCCAAGGCGGAGGGCAAGCGGCTGACCGGCGGCGAGGGCTCGGCCGGCGCTGGCGTCGAGAGCGCCAATTTCGGCGCGGTGATGCACAACCTCATCAACCAGCTGCTGCTCGCGTCCAAGGCGCCGGGCACCGCGCGGCTGGCGATCGACGCGCTGAAGCGCGGCGAGAAGCCCGTCATCGCGGTGGCGAACACCATGGGCAGCTTCATCGAGGAGTTCGCCGAGCAGAACAACGCGGCCAGCGGCGACGTGCTGGACCTAACCTTCAACTCCCTGCTGAACCGCTATCTGCGGCGCCAGCTGCGGCTGGCCATGAAGCGGCCCTTCATGAAGAAGGGCGAGAAGGCCGAGGAGATTTGGCTGACCCCCGAAAGCCTGGGCGCCGAGGGCAGGGCCAAATACCTCGCCGCCGAGCGCCGCATCGCGCAGATCGACCTGGAGCAGTTCCCGGTTTCGCCGATCGACTATATCCGGTCGGAGCTGATGCGCGCCGGCTACAAGGTGGGCGAGGTGACCGGCCGCACCGAGGCGGCGGATTACCGGGCTGACGGGAAGGTCTATTACCGGCGGCGCCCGCAGAAGGAGACCAGCACGGCAGGCCGCCTCGACGCCATCCGCCGCTTCAACGGCGGCACGGCGCAGCGCCCGCTCCCGGATAGCGAGCGGATCGACGCCATGATCCTGAACCAGAGCGGCGCCACGGGCCTGTCCCTGCACGCGAACGCGACCTTCGGCGATCGCCGCCGGCGGATCATGCTGATCGCCCAGGCCGAGGCGAACATCGACACCTTCATGCAGATGCTGGGCCGCGTGCATCGCACCGGCCAGGTCATCGCCCCCGGCTATCTGCAACTGGTCGCCGGCGTGCCGGCCGAGAAGCGCCCCGCCGCGGTGCTGGCGAAGAAGATGGCCAGCCTGGCCGCGGCCACGACTGCCAACCGCCGCGGCGCGCTGGGGGCGGAAAACAGCCCGGACTTCATGAACCAGTATGGCGACGAGGTGGTTGCCCGCATCGTGGAGGAGGACGGCGGGCTGTGGCGGGCCCTGGGCGAGCCGAAGGTGCGCGACGATTACGACCAGCCGACCGACGCCGCGCGCCGCGTGACCGGCCGCATCCCCCTGCTGCCGCTGGCGCGCCAGGAGGAGGTCTATGCGGAGATCGAGGCACAGTATCGGCGCGCAATCGAGCAGGCCGACGCCCAGGGCACGAACGCGCTGGAGGCGAAGACCCTGGAACTGGACGCCAAGCTGCTCGACGAGAAGCCGTGGACGGAGGGCAAGGGCAAGGCCGGCAGCCTGTTCGCCGGCCCCTCTGTCATCGGCCGCTATGATGTGCGGAAGCAGGTGCAGCCGCCGGCGCTCGACACCATCGGCGCCCGGGTGGCCGAGTCGCTGGGCCTGGGGACGGCCGACCGGTTCAGGACGATGAAGCGGGAGGAGATTGCCGCGGCGCTGCAGCAGGCCGCCGGCGCACCAGCCGACACCTGGCGCAGCGACATGCTGGACCAGATCGAGGAGTGGCACGCTGCCGCGGCCTCCGAAATCAGCGGCAAGGTCAAGAAAGCCGACACCGCGAAGAAGGCCAGGGACCGCCTGGACCAGCAGCGCGACGCCGTCACCGCCGTCGTCATGCAGATCACCCCCGGCAACTTCGCCAGCGTGCAGGTGGGGGACGCCTTCCCGGAGGAAGGGCTGGTGGTGAACCTGTCGCCGCCGGACAAGGGCAACCCGCTGGCCCCGGGCGGCTGGGATCTGTCCGTCATGCTGGAGGACGGAAGGCGGATCGAGACCAGCCTCGCCGGCGTCTTCACGCCCACCAACCAGCCGCAGAGCGGGAAGGACCTGAAGGGCGGAGACGACATCATCATCCGCGGCCTGGTCGCGCCGGATGACCACCACGCTGCGTTCCTGGAGCGGCTGGAGCGCGCGGCGCGCGAGGTGCGCGAGGAGCGGTTCATTGTCACCGGCAACCTGCTGGCCGGTTTCGCCAAGCGCCGCGGCCAGATCGCCAACTTCTACACGGCAGAGGGCGACCTGCGGCAGGGGATCATCCTGCCGGCTGGCTTCGATCCGGAAGCCTTCGAGGCGGCAGAAGCGCCGAGCGTCGCCGCTGACGAAGCCCAGGCCTTCCTGCTGGATTCCTCGCTCGACCTGCCGATGATCGAGACCAGCGACGGCGCGGCGCGCATTGCCCGCGACACCGAAGGCCAGTTCGTCATGACCGCCCCCTCCAGCAAGAAGGAGGGGGCGGTCTGGTTCCTGAACCGCGACCTGCGCCGCGCCATCGGCGACCTCGCGGGCTCCGGCAAGGACATGCGGAAGCGGTTCGACCGGTATCTGCTGCCGGAGGCGCTGCGCGCCTTCTACAGCATCGCCGCCGACCAGAAGCAGCGCGTCATCTCCAAGACGCCGCAGGCCGCCGAATGGGTGAAAACCCGGCGCGAGGGCGAGGGGCGGCGCATGCCCGCCGGCGGCGGCAGCCCGCTCTACTCCACCCCCTTCGACCCGGCGGCCTTCCGGCGCTTTCTGTGGGACCCGCTGACCCGGGCGGTGGGCGGGCAGGGCGCTCTCGCTCGCATGGCGGCCGCGGTGCGGGAGGAAAACATCAAGGTGATGCTGCGCCTGTGGCGCGGCGCGCCGACGCCGGCCGGCGTGACGGTGAAGGACATGGAGGTCGCGAGCGACCTGACCATGTTCGGCCGCTACCTCCGCACCCCGGACAAGCTGTTCCGCCGCTTCCCTGCGCTGGCCGCGCTGATCCAGCAGGGCATCCGCAGCGAGCAGCGGCAATCCGTGTGGATCACCCGGCTCACCGAGGAATACGACCGGATCCGCGCCGCCCTGTCGAAGGGAAGGGGCGATTGGGCCAAGGTGCAGGCCACCATCTGGCAGGCCGACGCCGAGGGCATCGACCTGGAGACGCCGGAAAGCGCCCGGGCCTATTTCGATGAGATGGGGCTGAACCCCGCGGAGGCGCGCGCCGCCGGCGCCATCAACCGCCTCTTCGTGAAGCAGGCGCGTCTGGTGGACCAGCACCGCCGGGCCATGATGCCGAAGGTGAAGGCGCGGAAGGCCGAGGTCTGGCGCCGCATGCAGCGCGCCATGGCCGGCGGGAGCGTTCCCAGCGAGGAATACGCCAAGGCCTACCGCCGCCGCACCTACCTGACCGGCCGGATCAAGGCGGGGAAGGGCGACCTCACCGCGCAGGCGGCCGAGGTGGAGCAGATCAACGACATGCTCCGCGGCATGCGCCTGGCTGACCCGGACCTGCAGGCCACGATGACCAAGCTCCAGGATGAATACGATGACCTGGAGGCCCGGCTGCAGGCGACCAGCGTGCGGCGCCTACAGGGCTACGCCCCGCATAAGTTCTATGGCTCCTGGCGGCTGTTCGTGCAGGAGGGCGTGGACGAGAACGGCGAGCCGATCCGGGTGGAGATCACATCCGACCAGGGCTTCTACGATTCGAAGGACCGCGCGATCGCCGCGGCGGCCGACTATCTGCGCGAGAACCCGGATGCGACGCTGACCGTCGAGCCCCGCACGGTCGTCTTCCCCTCCACCCATGGCGGCGCCACCCTCTCCGATGCGGCCTATGCACGGCTGCGCCGGGGGCTGGAGGCCGCCGCGGCGGAGGAGGGCATCACCGCCAGCACCGTGGACCTGCTGCGCGGCGTCGCGCGCCGCCGGAGCCGCCGCCGCACCTTCGCTCCGGGCATGCAGCGCAAGGGCGCGGAGGGCTTCTCCGAGGATCTGGCAAAGGTGATGCGGACCCACATCGGCCAGACGGTGCGCTACGTCGAGATGGACAAGCTGAAGTTCGCCTATGTCGAGACGGCCGAGGCCGAAGGCCTGTCCCCGACCCGGGCGACCAGCCTCCGCCTGGAGGGCAAAAAGAACCTGCAGGACGCGCTCGAAGCCTGGTGGCGGGACGTGAACGGGTCCAAGCAGGGCGGCGAGGAGCAGATCGACGCCTGGCTCTCCTCGATGCCGGTTTCGCGCTCCGTCATCTACGCCATGACGCCCGGGCTGCTGGTTGGCGCCGCGGGCACGCCCATCACGGGCGCCGCCATGGCCGGCTATCTGGGCTGGCGGATGTATCAGGCGCGCGAGAAGGGGGGCGCCTTCCCCACGCGATCCGTGGTGTCCGGCATCACCTCCGACATGGCGCACCTCAAGCTGGGCGCGCTGTTCAACCTGGGCTCGGCGCTGGTGAACCTGTCCCAGACCATGGTGAACACCTTCCCCGTGCTCGGCGCGAAGTGGACCGGCATTGGTGTGCAGCGGGCCGCGGCCGCGCTGGTCAGCCAGGCGCGGAACCAGGACACGCCCGGCCGCATGTCGAGCGACGCGCAGCTGCTGATGCGGGCCGATATCCGCACTCGGTTCCGATTCGCCGAGGACAACCCGCTGCTGGCGGAGGCGGAGAACACCATCAAGCGCCTCTCCATGCTGCCCTTCGAGACGGCTGAGCGGCTGAACCGGGCTGCGGCCTATCTGGGCGCCTACCACCGGGCGGAGGCGCGCGGCGCGTCGCCGGCCGCGGCGCAGGCAGAGGCCACCGCCATCCTGACCCGCACCCAGTTCCACCAGGGGAACGCCAACAAGCCGGAGCTGCTGCGGGCCCAGTGGGCGCGCATCCCCCTGCAGTTCAAGAATTTCATGCTCCAGCAGCTGGGCTTTATGTTCAGCCTGCGGGGGGCGGAGATCGGCCGCTTCCTGCTGGCGCTGTTCCTGATTGGCGGCGCGCTGGCGCTGCCGGGGCTGCAGCTGCTGGATTGGCTCGCGGAGCTGGTCTTCAAGCTGAAGCCGTCCGACGCGGTCGCCGAGCTCGTGGCCGATGCGCAGGGGTTTGGCGACGCGGTCGGCGGCACGGTGCAGGCCCTGGCGCGCGGGCTGCCTGGCCTGTTCGGCGCCGCCATCTCGGAGCGCGTGGGCATGGGCGCCGGCTTCCTGCCGGACCAGGGCAGCGACTTCACCGGCCCGGCCTGGGGCACCCTCCAGGCGCTGCGGCAGGCCGAGCAGCAGAGCGCCCAGCTCGTGGACACCCTCACCATGGTCTCGCCGGCCGCCATGCCGCTGAAGGCGCTGGAGGCCGCGGCCAACGGCGCCAGCATCACCAGCAGCCGGTTCTGGAGCATGGAGGGCTTCGGCGACGGTCGGGCCGTCTGGACGAACCCGCGCCGCCCGACGCAGTCGCCGATCGAGCCGACCACGGGCGAGCTGGCGACCCGCGCCGCCGGCCTCCAGCCGACCCGGTGGGCAGAGCAGTCCGCGGTGCAGCGGCGCCAGCTGGCCCGCCAGGCCGAGCGCCGGCGGCAGGAGGATCGCTACCTGACGCGCATGATCCAGGCCAACCGGGAAGGGCGGTCCTCCGAAATCGCCGAGATCCGCGCGGAGGCGGCGCGGGCCGGCCTCACGCTTGCGCCCAACCGGATCCGGGAGGCGCTGCGGAACAGCACGATGGACCGCACCGACCGGGCGACCCGGGCGGCGCCGCGCCAGGATCGCGGCGAGCTGCAGCGCCGCATGAGGGCGCTGGACGAGCGGAGCGGCGTTCAGTAGGCTGGCGTGACGAGACGTTGTCCTACCAATGCCTCGTCGGTTCTGGCTCCCAAGACGTCAGCGGTTTGTTAAATCGGTGTGACGACGAGAACGGGCTTCGACCCCGGCCTCGGCAACCGCCCGCTCTGGCAACAGGGCGGGCGGTTTGCGTTCCGGGCGTAGCACTCCGTATCGCAATACGATATTTGTGCTGCATGCCGATCATCGACCCGACCGCCCTGAGCTTGACCCCGGCGCAAGTGGAAGCGGTCTATTGGAAGACGGCCTCGGGCTTCCGGGCCACCATCAAGAAGCTGTTCGAGCAGACCTGGCGCGTCCCCGAGCCCCTTCCCCTGATCCGCTTTCTGCAGCTGGTCCAGCGCCCGCAATGGGCGATTGCCCACCGCGAGGGTTCGAGGGACGTGCTCGGCCTGACCAATGCCCTGCTGCCGGTGCTGCGCGGCGCGCAGGCCCGGCTCATCATCCACTCGCCCTACGAGGTGGTGGAGGCGCCCAACCTCATCCGATTCGCCCACCACGGCGGCGGCCGGCGGCGCCAGGTATGGCACTTCAAGGCCGCGGCCCTGCCCGACCACATCGCCATCGACCGCGATGGATACGGCGGCTCCTCCGAAATCTTCGGCTTCGAGCCGCGCCGGCTGGAGGAGGTGCAGCCGGCCGAGGCCGAGGCCTTCCATGCCGCGCTCGCCGCGGATTATGCCGGGCGCCGCAAATCCAAATACCCGCAGGACGAAAAGGCCGCGGTGCCGGCGCCCGGCTTCATCCTGGTGCCGCTGCAGCTGCGCGCGGACGCGGTCATCGCGCACAAGCTGTTCAGCCAGCCCTATGTCGAGGGCATGGCCCAGGCCATCGCCTCCCTGGCCGCGGCCGGCCATCGCGTGGTGGTGAAGCGGCACCCGCTCTGCGACGACAAGGCGGTCGGGCAGATGCTGGCCGAGCTGCCGCCTGGGGTGGAGGTCAGCAAGGCCTCCGTCCACTCGCTCCTGCCGGCCTGTCGCGGCGTGGCGGTCCTGAATTCCGGGGTGGGCTTCGAGGCGCTGATCTACCTCCGCCCGGTGCTCGCCATGGGGAAGGCCGAATATGCGGTGGCGAGCCGGAACCTAGCCGATCCGGCCGAGGCCGGCGCGGCGATGGAGGAGGCGATCGCCGGCTTCGACGCTCTGCGCGTGAAGCGGTTCCTGACGCTGGCCGTGGGGCAATTCCAGGCCGACCTGCGCGACCCGCTCACCGTGCAGCGCCAGGTGCTCCGGGCGCTGTGCTGGAATTTCCTGGAGACAGCGCCGCGCTGACCGGCGCCCCGAACTGATAGGGCACGCGGCCCAGGCCGGGCAGGTCCACGCTGATCTGCCAGTAGCCGCCCCAGCAATCATGGATCCTGTAGAGCTCGGCATCGGTGATGCCCGGGGCGATCGTGCGCGCGAAGGCCAGCGCGCTGGCGCGATCCTCCATCCCCTCCCTCCTTTCCTATCGCGGTGATTTTCTGGAACAGGCGCCGAACGCGCGCGCGCCGGTTTCTGCGCCGTTTCCGCGCCACTGTGACGCCAGCGTGGCGCGGAATGCCATTTTGTTCCCCCCTTCGACCCGATCTTGCCCGGGGGGCTTGCGCGGAAACGGCAGGAAACCTAAGACACGGGCCAGTCGGAGCGTAGCGCAGTCTGGTAGCGCATCAGTCTGGGGGACTGGGGGTCGTGGGTTCGAATCCCGCCGCTCCGACCATCTACCTTGCCAGCCCCCGCCCAAGCCCGCGTGTCAGACGCGGCCGGCGCCAATCCACGGCATGATCGCCTCCGGCTTCACCAGCCGGACGGGCTAAGCAGCTAGACAGCCCCGCCCAGGGGGCCGAAGCGCCAGCTTCCATCCGCCGCCAGCGCGCAGGCGATGCGCCCGGTCGCCGCAAGGTGGCGCAGATGCGCCAGCGCCTCCGCCAGGGCGAAGCTGTGCTGGCGCCCGGTCTCGATCCGGCGTCCGAAGAGCAGGGGGATGGCCTCCGCCGCCGTCCAGCCCGGGGCCAGCCCGTCCTCCAGCCGATGCAGCGCCGCCGCGTGATGGTCCTGCAGCGCCCGAATCCGCGCATGTAGCCCGTCGAAGGGCTCGCCATGCGAGGGCAGCACATGGGTGCCCTGCGGCAGCAGAGCGAAGCGGGCCAGGTCGCGCAGGAAGACGCCGAGCGGATCATGCTCCGGCTCGTTCGGCTGGATGCCGACATGCGGCGAGATGCGCGGCAGGATGTGGTCGGCCGAGATCAGGATGCCGCGCGCGGCATCGTGCAGGCAGGCCATTTCCGGCGCATGGCCGGCGCCGATCCGTACCTGCCAGTCGCGCCCGCCGATGCGCAGCACATCGCCTTCCGCGATCGGGCGGTAGGTGGCGGGCGGCGGCAGGACGGAGCGGCGATACATCAGCCCCTCCGCCGCCACCCAGGCCAGATGCGCGTCGCTGGCGCCGGCGCGGCGCAGCAGGGCGAGCAGGCCCTGCAGCAGCACCGCGTCATCCTCGGCCAGCAGCAGCCGGGTGCGCTGCCATTCGCTGCGCGGCATCAGCAGCGGGGCCTGCCAGGTGGCGCAGACCCAGCCGGCCAGGCCGACATGGTCGGGGTGGAAATGCGTGACGAGCACCCGCGTCACCGGCCGGCCGCCCAGCACCTCGGCGAAGATGCGTTCCCACCAGCCGCGCGTCGCGGCATCGCCACGGCCGGTATCCACCAGCAGCCAGCCCGCGCCATCCGCGATCAGCCAGCAATTCACATGCGATGGCGGGCCGGGCAGGGGCATGCAGGCGCGCAGCAGGCCCGGCGCGACCTCCGCCACCTCGCCGGGCGCCGGCCGGGTGGCGGGTGGCGCGATCACGCCGCCGTGCCGGCGAAGGCCTCGCGCAGGCGCCGCTTGAACACCTTGCCCATGCTGTCGCGCGGCATGTCCTGCACCATCCAGATCCGGCGCGGCACCTTGTAGCCGGCGAGCCTGGCGCGCAGGAACGCGGCGATGCCCGCGGCCTCCGGCGCCGCGCCCTGCCGCGGCTGCACGGCGGCGACCAGCGCCTCGCCATATTCCGGATCGGCCACGCCGAAGACCGCGCAATCCGCGACATCCGCATGGGTGATCAGCACCGCCTCGATCTCCGCCGGGTAGATGTTGACCCCGCCCGAGATCACCATGTCGCGCTTGCGGTCGGTGACATAGAGGTAGCCCTCGGCATCGAGATAGCCAACATCGCCATTGGTGACATGGCCATCGCGTTCCACCTTCGCGCGTTCGCCGGGCAGGTTGTGGTAGGTGAAGGGCAGGGCATTCGGGCCGGAATCGACGAAGATCTCGCCGACCTTGCCCGGCGGCAGCATCCGGCCCTCCTCGTCCAGGATGCGGATGGAGGTGCCGGGCAAGGCACGGCCCACCGTGCCGGGATGGCTGAGCCATTCCGCCGCGCCCACCGAGGTGATCAGGCTGGCCTCGGTGGAGCCGTAGGTCTCGGACAGGATCGGCCCCCACCAGGCGATCATCGCGCGCTTCACATCCGGCGCGCAGGCCGATCCGCCATGCGTCACGCCTTCCAGCGAGGAGACGTCGTAGCGCGCCCGCACCGCCTCCGGCAGCTTCAGCAGCCGCACCAGCATGATGGGCACCAGCGCCAGATGCGTCAGCCGATGCGCCTCGATCGCCTGCAGCAGCTCCTCCGCATCGAAGCGGGGCAGGACGAGGATCAGCGAGGCCTCGGCCAGCGCGATGCGCGCGTTGGAGGCGGGGCCGGCATGGTACATCGGCCCGACGATCGCCGTGCGCATCCCCTTCTTGGCGCCACCGACCAGCGTGCGGATGCGCCGTGCGGCATCGTGCTGTTCCGGGGTGCCCGGCAGGCGCCGCACGCCCTTGGCGCGGCCCGTGGTGCCGGAAGTATAGAGCATCATGCCGAGCGATGGCGGCGCCGGCGCCGTCCACGGCGCATGCGCATCACGCCAGTCCGGCCAGGACAGCAGGCCGGGCGGCACGGGCTGCACCTCGGCGATGCCATAGGCCGCGATCATCTCGGGCGGCGTCGGCACGACGATCACGGTGACACCCGCCGGCACCAGCGCCGCGATCTGTGGCAGCAGGTCGGCATGCACGACCAGCACGCGCGCCCCGCTATCGGCCAGCACATGGCCGGCCTCGTCGGCGCGGAAATGCCAGTTGATGGCGACGAGCGGCGCGCCGAGCCGGTCGGCGGCCAGGATCACCTCCAGATAGACGGGCTCGTTGCGCAGCATCGCGGCCACGCGGTCGCCGGCCGCCACGCCCAGCGCGGCCAGGCCCGCCGCCGCGCGGGATGCGCGCTGGCGCAGCGCGGCGCCGTCTTCCCGCTGCGTGCCGAACAGGATCTGCTGCCCCGTCATGCCGGCACCGCCTGCGGCACGGCGAGCGCGGCCAGGCGGCGCTGCGCCGCCACGGCGCCCTGCACCAGCCCGTCGATGATGCGCTCCATCGGCTCCACCTCCTCCACGAAGGCCGCGGCGGGGCCGCAGGAGAGCATGCCGCGCTCCACCTCGCCGCGGCGATAGGCATGGTCGCGCGCCTCGGTGCCGGCGATCACCTCGGCGAAATCGGCATGCTCGCGCGCGCCGGCGGCCTGACGGCGCAGCACCTCCCGCGCCGCGTCATTCTCCAGCACGCGCCAGGTGCCCAGCGGATGCGCGCCGCCGAAGGCGACGGCGGTGGAGTCCTGGCCGGCCGCGACGACCCGCTGCTTGTAGGCGGGATGCGCCCAGACCTCCTCGGCCGCCAGCAGGCGCGATCCCATCACCACGCCATCGGCGCCGCTGGCCAGCGCGGCCAGGATGCTCTCGCCCGTGCCGATGCCGCCGCCGATCACCAGCGGCACGCGCAAGGCGCGGCGTGCCATTGGCGCCACCACCATGCAGCCCAGCGCGGCATTGCCGGGATGCCCGCCGGCCTCGGGCCCCACAATGCAGACGGCGTCCGCCCCGGCCTTCTCGGCATTCAGCGCATGGCGCAGCAGCGGGCATTTATGAATGGCGATGCCGCCTTCCTGGTGGATGCGCTGGATCAGGTCGCCGGGCGCGTGGCCCACCGTCTCGAAATGCCGCACGCCGGCGCGCAGCGCCAGGTCCAGCCATTCCTCCAGCAGCCGGTTACGCGCCGGCACGCGGGACAGATTCAGGTTCACGCCGAAGGGCATCCCGCCCGCCAAGTCGTGGCAGCGTTCCAGCTCCCGCGCGAAGGCGCCGGGTTCGGGGAAGGATCGCGGCGTCAGGAAGGCCATGCCGCCCGCGCGCACCACCGCGGCGACATAGGCGGCATCCGAAAGCCACATCAGCCCGCCCGCCAGGATCGGGTGGCGGATGCCGAACAGCTCCGTGACGCGGGTGCGGAAGGCGGGGGCGTGCATGGCGCGATCCTCAGGGCATCGCGTAGCCGCCGCTCGCGCCGATATGCTGCCCGGTGATGAAGGCGGCGCGGTCGGAGGCGAGGAAGGCGACGACGCCGCTGACATCTTCCGGCCGCGACAGCCGGCCGAGCCCCTTGGCGGAGGGATAGGCGTTCAGCATCTTGGCCAGGCGTTCATTCGTTTCCGGCGTCGCATCCGCGCTGGTCGCCTGGCCCGGCGCGATCCCTTCGTGGGAGACGGCGCCGAGCACCACGACATTCGCGGTGATGCGGTCGCGGCCATGTTCCTTCGCCAGCGCCTTGGTCAGGCCGATGATCGCGGCCTTGGCGCCGGAATAGGCGGCGAGCCGCGCCTCCCCGATGCGACCGGCCTCGGAGGCGATGGAGATCACGCGGCCCCAGCCCAGCGCGACCATGTCGGGCAGCACGGCGCGGCAGCAATACATGGTGCCGAAGACATTCAGCTCCACCGTCTGATGCATCTCGCGTTCCGGCGTATCGATGAACAGCGGCGGCATGCCGCCCTTGGCGCGGCGTTCCGGCGTGACGCCGGCATTGTTGACCAGGATGGAGATCTGGCCGAGGGATTCGCGCACCTTCGCGACGAAGGCGGCCACGGCCTCGGGCTTCGTGATGTCGCCGGGCGCGGCGATGGCCTGGCCGCCGGCGGCGCGGATTTCCTGCGCCACCGCCTCCGCGCGATCGGGAAACAGGTCGTTCACCGCGACCTTCGCCCCCTCCGCCGCCAATTCGCGGCAGATCGCGCGTCCCACGCCCTGGCCGCCGCCGGTGACCAGCGCGACCTTGCCCTGCAGATGGAGTTCCATGCCTGTCCCTCAGCGCCCGGTGAAGACGGGCTTGCGTTTCTCGACGAAGGCGCGGAAGCCCTCGCGCTTGTCCTCGCTGTCGATGATCATGGCGGCGGCGTAGCGCTCCGCCTCGAAGGCGGCGTCGAGCCCGGCCAGCATCGCGGCATTGGCGGCGCGCTTGGCGAAGGCCACGGCCAGCGGCGGCATCTCGGCGATCTTCCGCGCCGTCTCCAGCGCCGCGCCCAGCACGTCGCGCTCCACCACCTTGCTGACAAGGCCGAGGGAAAGCGCCTTTTCGGCGGTCAGGTGCTCGGCGGTGAACAGCAGCTCCTTTGCCGCGCTGGCGCCGATCAGCTGCGTCAGCGTCTGCGTGCCGCCGGCGCCGGGTATGGCGCCCAGCTTCACCTCCGGCAGGCCGAGCCGGGCATGGGCCGCGGCGTAGCGGATATCCGCGGTCAGGGCGAGTTCGAGCCCGCCGCCCAGCGCCACGCCATTGATCGCGGCGATCACCGGCCGCTCGAACTCGATCAGGCCGCGGATCAGCTGGTGGGTTGCGCGCTGCGCCATGAAATACTCCGGCCCCGTCCGGCGGCTGTCCGCGCGTTCCTTGATATCGGCGCCGGCGCAGAAGGCACGCTCGCCGGCACCGGTCAGCACCACGCAGCGCAGCGTGGTGTCGCTGCGTGCCAGCTGGAAGAAGGCGCGCGCCAGGTCGTCCTTCATGCTGCCGCCGATAGCGTTCATCCGATCCGGCCGGTTCAGCGTGACGGTGGCGATGCCGCCGGCGCTTTCGTAGATCAGGGTCTCGAAGTCCTCGCGCATCCCGAATTCCTCAATCCCGCTGCAGCACGTGGCCGACCGCCACGGAGCCGAGGCCGATCATATGCGCGAGTGCGGTGCGCGCGCCGGGATGATGCCGCCCCTCCGCCTCACCGCGCAGCTGCCGGACGATTTCCGTCACCTGGCCGATGCCGGTGGGCCCGATCGGATGCCCCATGCCGAGCAGCCCGCCGGAGGGATTCACCGCGCAGCGCCCGCCGCCGATATCCCACTGCCCCGCGCGCAGCTGCGCCGCGCCTTCGCCCAGCGGGCAGAGGCCCAGCGCCTCGGCATAGACGATCTCCTCGATGGTGAAGGCGTCGTGCAGCTCGATGATGTCGATCTCCGCCATGCCGAGGCCGGCGGCCTCCAGCGCCGCGAGGCCCGAGCGCTGCACCATCTCCACCAGGCTCCACCCTTCGTCGGCCACCTGGTGTTCGGAGGAGGAGACGGAGGACAGCACGCGCACCGCGCGGCGGCGGTCCAGCCCGTGCCGACGGATCGCCTCCTCGCTGGCCACGATCGCCGCCGCCGCGCCGTCGCCGCGCGGCGTGCATTGCAGGGAGGTGAGGTCACCCGCCACCGGGTTGGCGGCCAGCACCTGCTCCAGCGTCCGCGGCTTGCGGAACTGGGCATAGGGATTGCGCGCGGCATTGCCGTGGTTCTTTACCGCGACGCGGGCCAGATCCTCCCGCGTCAGGCCGAAGCGGTCGCGCCAGGCGCGCGCCATCATCGCGAACTTCACCGCGGGGATCTCGGCTTCCGGCGTCAGCCGCGGCACGCCGTCCTTGTTCGCCGCGCGCTGGGCGCTGCCGAACTTGTCCACGCCCAGCGCCAGCGCGATCTCATGCTGGCCGCTGGCCACCATCAGGCAGGCTGTGCGGAAGGCGGAGGAGCCGGAGGCGGAGGCATTCTCCACCTGCACCACCTCGAGCCCAGTGGAGCCCAGATGGCGCAGCATCACGCGCCCCGCCGCCATGCCGATGGCGCCGGTGCCGATGGCGGCGAAGGTGATGTCGGGCCAGGCGAGGCCGGCATCGGCCAGCGCGCCGCGCAGCGCGGTCAGGCCGAGATGCACATAGGGTGTCTCGGAGGGGAACTGGTAGGGATGCATGCCGATGCCGACGACGCGCACCGGCCGCATGGAGGCGAGCCCGCTCATGCCGCGCCCCCCACAAGGCGGAAACGGCAGGCGCGCCTCTCGCCCTGCATCACCAGCACCGCCTGCATCGCGCTGCCCGGTGGTGGTTCCTCCGTGCCTTCCAGCACGCCGTCGATCACCAGCCCTTCCTCCAGCCGCAGCCGCGCCACCACCAGCGGCACCTGCATGCCGGGCGAAAGCGGCTGGTGCACCGTGACGCAGACCAGCAGCGTGGCGCGGCCGCTGAGCTCCACCGGCTCCGCGGCCTCGGCCGGCGTGCCGCTGGCGCCGATGCCATAGGGCGTGCGCGGGAAGGCGAGCGCGCCCGTGGCGGGGTCGCGCAGCGCCAGCAGCACGGCGGCGTCGCCGTGGCCGGCGGGCGCATAAAGGGCGGGGTCGCGCAGGTCCAAGGGGGGCTACTCCAGCCGGATGCCGGCGCGCTGCACCACATCCGCGGCGCGCCGACGCTCCGCCACCAGATGCGCGGCGAAGGCCTCGGGCCCCGCCCAATAGGCCTGGCTGCCGAGGTCGCGCAGCCGCTGCGCGAAGCCGGGCGAGCGCACGGCATCGCCCAGCACCGAAGCCAGCCGCGCCAGCACCGGCGCGGGAAGGCCGGCGGGCCCGACCAGGCCGAGCCAGGTCGTCAGCACCACGCCCGGCACGACATCGGCCAGCAGGGGAATGCCGGGGAAATGTTCGAAGGGCTCGCTGCCGGTCTGGGCCAGCGCGCGCAGCACGCCGTTGCGGATATGCGTGGCGGTGGTGGAGACGCTGTCGATCATGAAATCGACCTTGCCCGCGATCAGATCCGTCACCGCGGGCCCGCTGCCGCGATAGGGCACATGCTCGATCTGCAGCCCGCCGAAGGCCTTCAGCATCTCGCCAGCGATATGCATGGAACTGCCGACACCGGCGGAGGCGTAGTTCAGCCGCCCCGGCTGCGCCCGCGCCGCCGCCACCAGCGCCTGCGCGTCCCGATACGGGGAGGCAGCCGGCACCACCAGGATCAGCGGGCTGCTGGTGGTCTGGCCGATCGGCGCCGTGTCGCGCACCGCATCGAAGTCGAAGCGCGGGTTCAGCACGGGGTTCACCACCAGCTGCCCGGGGCTGGCCAGCATCACCGTGTGGCCGTCCGGCGCGGATTGCATCAGCAGCTCGGTGGCGACATTGCCGCCGCCGCCGGAGCGGTTCTCCACGACGATCGACTGTCCCAGCGCCTCGCCCAGCAGGGGCTGCAGCAGGCGGGCGGCGATATCCGTGGCGCCGCCGGGCGCGAAGCCCACCAGCAGGCGGATCGGGCGGCTCGGGAAGTTTTGCGCACGCGCCGGCTGGTACGGCGCGGCCAGCGCGGCCAGGGCGGGTACAGCGAGCAGGCTGCGGCGGGTGGCGGTCATTGCGGCTGCACTCCGGCGATGCGCACGCCGCGCGCGGCGCGTTCGCGTTCCTCGGCGTAGAAGCGGACGAAGTCCTCGGGCCCGATATAGGCGGGGCCGTTGCCCACGCGGCGCAGCTGGGCGACGACCTCGGGCTCGGCCAGCGTCTCGCGCATCGCATCGTCCAGGCGGCGGACCAGCTGGGCGGGCAGGGCGGCCGGGGCCGCGACGGCGGTCCAGCTTTGCACCACCACCTCCGGCCAGCGATCGGCCAGGCGCGGCAGGTCGGGATGGACGATATCGGGCAGCGATCCGCCATTGGCGATCACCTTCGCCTTGCCCGATTGCAGATGCGGCAGCAGCGGGCCGCGGCTGTCGAAGACGAAATCCACCTCGCCCGCCACCAGCGCATTGATGGCCGCGGCGCTGCCGCGATAGGGGATGTGCACGGCCTTGGCGCCGACGGCATTGAGGAAGACCTCGCTGCCCACATGCATGGCGAAGCCGATGCCGGGCGAGCCGTAATTCGCCGCATCGCCCTTGCGCCGCAGATGGGCGATCAGCCCATCCACATCCTCCACGCCGATCGAGGCCGGCACCGCCAGCAGGAAGCCGCCCGCGGTGATGCGCGAGACCAGCTTGATGTCCCGCGCCGGGTCGAAGGCCAGCTCCCGGTACAGATAGGGGTTCAGCGTCATGATCCCGCCGGAGATCACCATGATGGTCTGCCCATCCGGCGCGGCGCGGGCGAGCACTTCCGCGGCCAGGTTGCCGCCGGCGCCCGGGCGGTTGTCCACCACCACGGGCTGGCCCAGCCGCCGCGACAGGCCGGGCTGCACGATGCGCGCGATGAGGTCGGTGATGCTGCCGGGCGAGGAGCCGCAGACGCAGCGGATCGGCTGCGTCGAGGCCGGCTGCGTGGAACTCGGCTGCGTCTGGGCGATGGCAGGCGCGGACAGGGCGGCGCCGATCGCGGCAAGCGCCCTGCGACGAGGAATGATCATGAACCTGTTCCCTCCCTCTCCGCGGCGTTGACCGCCGCTGGCGGCGCGCCGAGACGTGGCGCGTGACTTCATGGTATTGGAAGTTACCGGCGAGTCAACACCGCGACCGGCCCTTGGCGCGGCCTGGCTTTGCGGGCAGGAAGGCGGCCATCGCGATGAGCAGCAGGACCATCTCAATGAGGAAGCCGGCCCGCTGGGCGGACGCCGTGCCGGACCGGGAATCCCAGTTCGCGCAGAAGCGCCGCGCCCTGGTGCGAGAGGCCGCGCGCGCCTTCGGCCGGCGTGGTTTCCACAACACCTCGCTGGATGAGGTGGCGGAGGCGCTGGGCGTCACCAAGCCCGCGCTCTATCGCTACGTGCGGACCAAGCACGAGATCCTCTACGAGGCGAAGATCATCGCCTTCGATGCCGGCGCCAAGGCGCGGGAATTGGCCGCCGCGGCCACGCAGGATCCGCTGGAGCGCCTGCGCCTTTATGTCATCCACTACATCGACCTGCTGACGAGCGAGCTCGGGTCCTATGCCGTGCTGGCCGAGCCCGTGACCTCGCTGCCGCCGGAATACGCCGAGCCGATCCGCGCCAGGCTGCGCGAGACTGACCGCAGGCTGCGGGAGATGGTGCAGGCCGCCATGGATGCGGGCGGCCTGCAGCCGGGCGATCCGAAGCTCGCCGTCGCCTTCTTCATGGGCGCGATCAACCACATCGCGCGCTGGTATGCGCCGGATGGGCCGATGACGGGGCGCGAGATCGGAGAGGTCTTCGCCGGCTATATCCTGCACGGGCTTTGCGGCGGCGCCGGGCGGACGCGCTGACGGCGGCGGGCGATGCCGGCATCCCGGTGATCAACACGCCGGACTACGGCACGACGGAGGTGGCGGACCATGCGGTCACGCTGGCCCTGACGCTGCTGCGCGGCGTGAAGGCCTGTGACCGCCGGCTGCGCCGGTCCAATGACAGCGGGCTGCGCGCCAGCTGAAGACGGTGAAGCGGCTCCGCGGGTTGCGCGTCGGCCTGGTCGGGCTCGGCCGCATCGGCACCGCCGCGGCGCGCCGCTTCGAGGTCTTCGGGATGAAGGTCGGCTGGGCCGCCCGCCGCGTTGACGCGCCGCGACGAAGGGGCCAGCCTTCCGCCAAAACAAGGCGGAGGAAGCGTCATGCTGCGCCGTTGCTTGCTTCTGGCTGCACCGGGGATCCTGCTGCTGCGCGGCGCCCGCGCCCAGGCGCCGGACTGGCCGCGCCGGCCGGTGCGGGTGGTGGTGCCCTTCGCCGCCGGCTCCTCCTCCGACACCGTCGCGCGCCAGGTCATGGCGCGGGCGCAGGAACATCTCGGCGGCCAGGTGGTGATCGAGAACCGCGCCGGCGCCGGCGGGCTGATCGCCAGCCAGGCCGTGGCCCGCGCCGAGCCCGATGGCTACACCCTGCTGTGGAGCGGTGGCACGGCCATCACCCAGGCGGTGATGCAGCGCAATCCCGGCTATGACTGGGCGCGCGACTTCACCCCCATCACCCAGATCGGCGAGCAGCCGGCCGTGCTGTGCGTGCGCCAGGCGGCGCCCTGGCGGGACGCGGCGGCGCTGCTGGCCGCCTGCCGCGAAAGCAGGGACGGGCTGCGCTATGGCTCGGGCGGCGTCGGCACGCCGGCGCATATGGCCGCGGCCGCCATGCTGAAGCTGATCGGCGCGCAGGGCGTGCATGTGCCCTATCGCGGCGCCAACCAGGCGGCGCTGGCGGTGGAACAGGGCGAGGTCGACTGGTCCTTCGCCATCAGCAACATCGCCGTGCCCCGCGCGCAGGACGGGCTGATCCGCATCCTGGTCACCGGCGGCGCGCGGCGCATGCCGGTGATGCCCGACGTGCCGACGCTGGCGGAGGTGGTGCAAGGCGGGCCGGTGGTGACCAGCATCGCCTCCCTCGTCGGGCCGGCGAACCTGCCGCCGGCGGTGGTGGCGCGCATCCATGCCGCGGTGCGGCAGGCGGTGCAGGGCGATGCGCCGCTGCGCGAATCGCTGGTGCGCGACGGCGGGGAGATCATCCTCTCGCCCAGCCCCGCCGCCTATGCCGAGAAATGGCCGGAGGAGCACCAGCGGCTGCTGCGCCTGGTGCAGCTGTCCGGCGTGACGGTGGAATGAGCGGCCAGCTTCACTCGGCGCCGGGTTTCTTCGCCGCCTACGACGCCTTCGGCGAGCGCCGCGCCGGCAGCCCGGGCGACCGCGCCTCCGCAAGCTGGCTGCGCGACCTGGCGGAACAGGCCGGCGCCAGCGCCCGGCTGCTGCCCACCCCTTTTGCGCGGCTGACCCCCGGCCCGGCGCGGCTGGAGACGGCGGCGGGGATTCTGGAGGGGCTGCCGCTGTTCGATGGCGGGCTGACCGGGGCGGAGGGGATCGCCGGCCGGCTGGGCCCGATCGGTTCCGCGGCCGAGATTGGCGTGGCGGAAATGCATCCCGGCGCGGCCAGCCTGCCGGGCAATGCCTTCGCGCGCGCCCGGGCGGAAAGCCGCCACCAGGGGCTGGTGATCGCGCTGCGCACGCGGTCGGACGGGCTGGCGCCGCTGAATGCGCATGACCAGGACCACCCCTTCGGCCCGCCGGTGCTGCAACTGGCCGGGCATGACGCGGCGCGGCTGATGGCGCTGGCGGAGGCCGGGGCATCGGCGCGGCTGGTGGTGCAGGGGACGCGCGCGCCGGATGTCTCGGACTCCGTGCGGGCGGAACTGCCGGGCGCGGGGCCGAATCTTGTGCTGCTGACGCCGCGCACCTCCTGGTGGACCAGCACGGCGGAGCGGGCGGGGGGCATCCTGGCCTGGCTCGCGGCACTGCGCGCGCTGGCCGGGGCGCCACGGTCGCGCGGGGTGGTGGCGCTGGCCAGCTGCGGCCATGAGCTCGGCCATTTCGGCGCCCGCGCCGCCTTCGACCAGGAACCGGAACTGGCGCGGGAGTCGCGGCTGGTGATCCATCTGGGCGCCAATCTCGGCGCGGCGGAGGATGCGCGGCTGACCGTGCGCAGCAATGTCGCGGGCCTGGCCCCGGCCATGGCGGCGCGTCTGGCGGCGGAAGGCTATCCGGCGGAGGCCATCGCCGCCGAGACCGGCGGCAAGGCGAATGGGGAGGCGCATGAGATCGAGCAGCGCGGCGGCCGCTACCTGTCCCTGATCGGCAGCAACCCCTGGTTCCACGCCCCGGAGGATCGCTGGCCGCACAGCGTGGACCTGCCCCGCGCCGAGGCCATCGCCCGCGCGGTGGCGGCGCTTGCCCTGGCCGAGGCCGGGTAGGCCTCAGCCCCGCTGGCGCAGCGCTTCCGCCAGCAGCGCCACGGAAACGCCGGCCAGCATCAGCAGCACCATGGGCTGCGCCGTATCCACCGTCAGCGCGCCCACCAGCCCCGCGCCCAGCGCCGCCAGGCCGAATTGCAGCGTGCCCAGCAGGGCGGAGGCGCTGCCCGCGCGCATGCCATGCCGCGCCAGCGCGCCCACCGCGGCATTCGGCATCACCAGCCCGGTGCAGGCCAGGGCCAGGCAGGCCGGCAGGTACAGGCCCAGGAAGCCGCCCCAGCCGGTGAAGGCGGCCAGCGCCATCAGCAGCACGGCGCCGAAGCTGACCCGCAGCGCCACCCGCGGCACCAGGGCGCCGAAGCGGCCGAGCAGCCAGGGGTTGAACTGGGTCAGCCCGATGAAACCGATGGCGCTGACCGCGAACAGCAGGCCGAAGCGCGCCGGCGCGATGCCGTATTGCGCGATATAGACCTCCGGCGCGCCGCCGATGAAGGCGAAGACCATGAACATGGCCGCACCCCCCATCACCGCATGGGTCAGGAAGCCGCGTTCCCGCGCGATGCGACCGAAATCGCCCAGCAGCTTCATCGGCGACTGGCGCTGCCGGCGGTCCGGCGGCAGCGTCTCCGGCAGCAGCAGCGCGGCCAGCAGGCAGGAGGCGAAGCCGTAGCAGGCCGAGACCCAGAAGATCGACCGCCAGCCGCCCGATTCCAGCAGCAGCCCGCCCAGCGTCGGCGCCAGGATCGGCGCCGCGCCCATCACCAGCATCAGCTTGGACATCAGCCGCGCGGCATCCAGCCCGGTCGCCAGGTCCCGCACCATGGCGCGCGGGATCACCGCGCTGGCCGCCCCACCGAAGGCCGCGATGCAGCGGAAGATGGAGAGCATGGCCATGTCGCTGGCCAGGGCGCAGCCGACCGAGGCCAGGGTGTAGATGGCCGTGCCGACGATCAGCGGCCGCCGCCGGCCCAGCCGGTCCGCCAGCGTGCCCTGCACCAGCTGGCCGACCGCCAGGCCCAGGAACCAGGCGGACAGCGTCACCTCCACCCCGCCCCAGCCGCGGCCGAGCTCGGCCTCGATCGCCGGGAAGGCGGGCAGGTACATGTCGGTGGAAAGCGGCCCGACGGCGGTGAGGAAGCCGAGCAGCAGGGGAAGCCAAGTGGGCATGACGATCCTGGGGAGGAGGACGGGCGCCGCCGCGCCTGGGGGCGGACCATGCCGGAGCCGGCCGCCGGGCGCCAACGCCGATTGCCGGACCCGGCCATTCGCCCAGGGAAGAGGTTTGGGGGGTTTCCTCCGCCGCGAGATCCCGCGCTAGGCTCGCCACCCGCGAAATGGGGGGATCAAGATGCCACGCCGGATCATCGACCTGTCGATCTCGCTCGACAATGACGTGGTGCAGGACCCGCCTGGCTACGGTCCCGCCATCGAATACCGCACCCACAAGGACTCGGCCGGGGAGCTGGTGGCCTTCTTCCCCGGCATCACACCGGACCAGCTGCCGGATGGGGAGGGCTGGGCGATGGAATGGGTGAAGCTCTCCACCCATAACGGCACGCATCTGGACGCGCCCTGGCATTATGCCAGCACCATGGATGGCGGCGCGCCGGCGCTGACCATCGACGAGGTGCCGCTCGACTGGTGCATCGGCCCCGGCGTGCGGCTGGATTTCTCCGAATTCCCCGACGGCCATGTGGTGACGGCGGCGGAGGTCCGGGCGGCGCTGGACGCCATCGGCCATACCCTCAGCCCGGGCGATATCGTGCTGGCGCATACCTCGGCGGGCGCCGCCTATGGCCGGCCGGACTATGTCGCCCGCGGCTGCGGCTTTGGGCGGGAGGCGACGCTGTGGCTGACGGCGCGCGGCGTGCGCATGGTGGGCACCGATGGCTGGTCCTGGGACGCGCCCTTCGTCCACACCAAGGCCAGGGTGGCGGCCACCGGCGATGCCAGCCTGATCTGGGAAGGCCACAAGGCGGGGCGGGAGGCCGGCTACTGCCAGATCGAGAAGCTGACCAACCTCGACAAGCTGCCGCCCACCGGGTTCACCGTCAGCTGCCTGCCGGTGAAGATCACCCGCGCCTCCGGCGGCTGGTGCCGGGCGGTGGCGATCTTCGAGAGCTGAGGCGGGCGCTGGACAAACGCCTCGGGCGCGACAACTCTGGCGGATAACAAAGCCGTGGCCCGGACCGCGGCGGACGTCCAGGGAGAGTATCGGAGCGGTGAAACCAGCCCCCTTCGCCTATGCGCGCGCCACCACGCTGGCCGAAGTCTTCGACCTGCTGGAGACCCATGGCGATTCGGCGCGGCTGCTGGCCGGCGGGCAGAGCCTGGTCGCCGCGCTGAACCTGCGCCTCGCCAGCCCGTCCGTGCTGCTGGATATCAACGGTGTCGCGGCGCTGCGCGGCATCAGCTTCGCGGATGGCCGGCTGCGCATCGGCGCGCTGACACGGCATGCCGAGCTGGGCGCCGATCCGCTGGTGGCCCAGCACGCGCCGCTGCTGGCGCAGGCCGTGCCGCATATCGCGCATGCCGCCATCCGCAACCGCGGCACCATCGGCGGCTCGCTGGCGCTGGCCGATCCGGCAGCGGAACTGCCGGCCTGCATCCTGGCGCTGGAGGCGGTACTGGTGCTGGCGAGCCGGGAAGGGGAGCGGCGCGTGGCGGCGCGCGACTTCTTCCAGGGCCTGTACCAGACCGCGCTGCGCGGGGATGAGGTGCTGGCGGCGGTCGAGATCGCCAGCCAGGCCGATGTGCCCTGCACGCTGCAGGAGTTGGCGCGCCGGCATGGCGACTACGCCATTGTGGGGCTGGCCGCGCAGTCCGCGCGCGGGGCGCTGCGCCTCGCCTGGTTCGGCGTCGGCGCCACGCCGCTGCGCACGCCGCGCGCGGAGGCCGCGCTGGCCGCCGGCGATGTTGCGGGCGCGCAGGCGGCACTGGCCGGGGAGCTGGACCCGCCCGAGGATCTGCACGGCCCGCCGGCGCTGCGCCTGCACCTGGCCCGCGTGCTGCTCGGCCGCGCCGCCGCTGCGCTGAAGGGGCATTGAGATGAAGCTGGACCTGTCCCTGACGGTGAACGGGGAGGCCATCTCCGCCCGCGTCGAGCCGCGCATGCATCTGGTGGATTTCCTGCGCGAGGTGCTGGACCTGACCGGCAGCCATGCCGGCTGCGAGCACGGCGTCTGCGGCGCGTGTTCCATCCTGGTGAATGGCGAGATGGTGCGTGGCTGCCTGATGCTGGCGGTGCAGGCGGAGGGTGCCGAGGTCTGGACGGTGGAGGGGCTGACGGAAAGCGGCGCCATCGCCGCGCTGCAGGAGGCCTTCGTGGCCCGCAACGCCCTGCAATGCGGCTATTGTACGCCCGGGATGCTGGTGGCCGCCGCGACTCTGCTGAAGGCGAATCCGAGCCCGACGCGGGAGGAGATCCGCGAGGGGATCAGCGGCAACTACTGCCGCTGCACCGGCTACCACGCCATTGTTGACGCCATCGAGGAGGTTTCGCGCGCATGAACGAGCTTTCCTCCGTCGATCGGCCCAATTCCTATATCGGCCGCAGCGTCCCGCGGCCCAATGCGAAGCGGCTGGTGGCCGGGCGCGGGCAGTATGTGGACGATTTGCGCCTGCCGCGCATGGTGCATGTCGCCTTCCTGCGCAGCCCGCACGCCCATGCGCGCATCCTGTCCATCGACAGCGCCGCCGCGCGCGCGGCACCCGGCGTGGTGCGCGTGGTGACGGGGGCGGAGATGGCCGAGGTGTGCACGCCCTGGGTCGGTGTGCTGCACCACCTGAAGGGCTTGAAATCCGCGCCGCAGCACGCGCTGGCCGTGGATCGCGCCTGCTGGCAGGGCGAACCCGTCGTCGCCGTGGTCGCGCGGACGCGCGCGGAGGCGGAGGATGCGGTCGGGCTGGTCGAGGTGGCCTGGGGGGAACTGCCAGCGACCGTCGATATGGAAGCGGCGCTGGCCGAGGGGACGCCGGTCATCCATCCGGCGCTCGGCGACAATCTTGCGTTCATGCGCGAGCATGTCGGCGGCGAGCCCGACGCCTGTTTCGCCGATGCGGAGAGCGTGGTGGTGCAGGCTACCTTCCACACCGGGCGACATACCGGCGTGTGTCTCGAAGGCCGCGCCATCCTGGCGGACTACAACCCGGCGGAGGGGCGGCTCACCGCCTACCACTCCAACCAGGCGCCGCACATGATGCAGACGGTGTTCGCGAAACACCTGGGCCTGCGCGAGGGGGATGTGCGCGTGATCTGCCGCGACGTCGGTGGCAGCTACGGCATCAAGGTGCATGTTTATCCCGACGAGATGGCGACCGCGGCCCTGTCCAAAATTCTGGGACGGCCGGTGAAGTTCAGTGCCGATCGGATGGAGGGCATGGTCTCCGACATCCATGCGCGGGACCATCGCATCGCGGCACGCGCCGCGGTGACGAAGGACGGCGTGATCACCGCCATGGAGATCGATGACCTCACCGGCATCGGCCCCTATTCCGTCTATCCCCGCACCTCCGCCGTGGAGGGCAACCAGGTGGTGAACCTCTGTGGCGGGCCCTATGCGCTGCGCGGCTACAAGGCGCGCACCACGGTGGTCTTCCAGAACAAGACGCCGACCTGCCAGTACCGCGCCGTGGGCCACCCGATCGCGACGACGGTGACCGAGGGCCTGGTGGACCTCGCGGCGGAGGCCATCGGCATGGACCCCGCGGAACTCCGCCGGCGCAACCTGCTGGCCGATGACGTCTATCCCTTCAAGAACCACGCGAACCTGTCCTTCGAGGGCCTCTCGCACCAGGCCTGCCTGACCAAGCTTCTGGCGATGATGGATTACGAAGCGCTGAAGGCGGAGCGCGATGCGTTGCGTGCGAAGGGTGTGTATCGCGGCATCGGCATCGCCAGCTTCATCGAGCTGACCAACCCATCCCCCTTCATGTACGGCATCGGCGGCGCGCGGATTTCCGCGATGGATGGCGCGACGGTGCGGCTCGACCCCGATGGCAGTGTCGCCATCGCTTCCGGCGTCACGGAACAGGGGCAGGGGACGGAGGCGATGCTGGCGCAGATCGTGGCGGGTGCCGTTGGCGTGGATATTGCGCGCGTCCGCGTCACCACGGGCGATACGGAGACCACGCCCTATGGCGGCGGCACCTGGGCCAGCCGTGGCGCGGGCATCGGTGGGGAGGCCGCGTTGCAGGCCGGCCATGCGCTGCGCGAGCAGATCCTGGTGATTGCCGGCGCCATGCTGCAGGCGGCGCCGGAGGCGTTGGATGTGCGCGGCGGCGCCGTGGTGGATCGCGCGACAGGGGCGGAGCGGCTGCCTTTGGAAGAGCTCGGCCGCATCGTCTATTTCCGCGGTGACACGCTGCCCAAGGACCTGCCGCGGGAGCTGGTGGCGACGCGGCACTACACGCCGAAGGACTATCCCTTCGCCTTCACCAACGGGGCGCAGGCCAGCTACCTGGAAGTGGATGTCGAGACCGGCTTCGTCACGCTGCTGAAGCACTGGTGCGTTGAAGATTGCGGCACGGTCATCAACCCCATGCTGGTGGATGAGCAGATCCGCGGCGGCGTGGTGCAGGGCCTCGGCGGCGCGCTGCTGGAACACTGCGTCTATTCGCCGGAGGGGCAGCTGCTGAGCGGCAGCCTGGCCGACTACCTGCTGCCCATGTCGGGCGAGATGCCGGATATCCAGGTGGCGCATGTGGAGACGCCAACGAAGGAATCCGCCCTCGGCGCCAAGGGCGCGGGGGAGGCGGGCACCGCCGGCGCGCCCGCTGCCGTGCAGAACGCCATCAACGACGCGCTGCGCCCCTTCGGCGCCCGCGTCTTCGCCCAACCTTTCACACCCGCGCGCATCCTGACGGCGCTCGGCAAGATCTGAGACAGGGAGCAACGAACATGCAAAGCATTACCCGCCGTGCCTTGCTCGGCACCGCCGCCGCCGCCCCGCTTGCCGCGCCCTCCGTGCTGGCGGCGCAGACACAGATCAACATCACCATCGCGGCCTCTCACCCCACCACCATCGCCTGGATCTGGGCGATGCAGCAGGCGCTGATGCCGGCGGTCAACCAGGCGCTGGAGAACACGCGATTCCGCATCCGCTGGCGCGAGGCCTTTGGCGGCACGCTGTATCGCTTCACGGAGACGCGCAACGCGGTGAAGGACGGCATCACCGATGTCGGCTTCGTCGGCACGCTGTGGGAAGGCAGCGCCATGCCGCTGCAGAACGTGACGTATTTCACGCCCTTCGCCACCGACAACCTGCGCCTGCAGGTCGATGTGATGGAGAAGATGACGGCCGAGATGCCGGAGATGCAGAAGGCCTGGACCGACAACAATATGGTCTATCTCGGCACCTGCGGCACCGAGACCTACGACCTCTGGACCACCTTCCCGGTGCGCACGGTGGACGATCTGCGCAACCGCAAGATCAGCGCGCCCGGCGTCTCCGCCACCTGGCTCGGTGGCACCGGCGCGGTGCCGGTGAATGGCGCGCTGACCACCTACTACACCGATATCCAGACCGGCGTGTCCGAGGGCACCATGTCCTTCCCCTCCGGCATCTTCCCGGTGCGGGTGCATGAGGTGGCGAAGTACATCACCAAGGTGAACATCGGCTGCATGTATGTCGGCGGCATCGGCATGAACCGGCAGACCTTCAACCGGCTGGACCCGGTGGTGCAGGCCGCCTTCCGCACCGGCGGCAAGGCCTATACCGCCGCGCTGACCAACCGGGTGCTGGAGACCAGCGAGGCCAATATGAAGGAGATGGTCGAGAAGGGCGCGGAGCTTTCCGTGCTGCCGGCCGCCGAGCGGCAGCGCTGGGTGGACGGCTTGCCCGACATCGCCGGCGATTGGGCCCGCACGAATGAGGGCCGCGGCCAGCCGGCGAAGAAGGTGCTGGCCGCCTACATGGACGGGCTGCGCGCCGGGGGCGCGACGCCGGGGCGCGCCTGGACGGCCTGAGCTCGCCCCCCACCCAACCAGCCCT
Organism: Falsiroseomonas tokyonensis; assembly: GCF_019024325.1. GTDB lineage: Bacteria > Pseudomonadota > Alphaproteobacteria > Acetobacterales > Acetobacteraceae > Falsiroseomonas > Falsiroseomonas tokyonensis. Next base: position 155,956 of record NZ_JAFNJS010000006.1, on the reverse strand, counting down.
CGGCGTTGCAGCGGTGCCGCAACCCCCCCTGAGAAGGGGGGAGGGCTTTTCATGGGACTTGCCGCATGGCGGAATTGGATAGCATCAGCGATGCGGCGCAGGAGGAAGCGGCTCGGCCGCCGCGGGATGCCTTCGGCCTGACGCTCTGGCTGCTGAACAGCCTGGGCACGCTGATGATCGCGGCGATGATGGTGCTGATCGTCAGTGACGTGGTGGGGCGGTCCTTCTTCAACGCGCCGCTGGATGGCGTGGCCGAGATCTCCGCCAAGCTCATCGTCGCCATCGTCTTCCTGCAACTGCCGGCGGCGATCCACTGGCAGCGCATGACGCGGGCGGACATGTTCCTCAACCGCCTGGCGGCCCGCAGCCCGCGTGCGGCGCAGGCGCTGGAAGCGGTCTTCGCCGCCATAGGCGTCTTCGTCTTCTGGGTGATCTTCGATGCCACGCTGCCGCAATTCCTCGATTCCTGGGAGCAGGCTGAGTTCTTCGGCGTGCAGGGCGTCTGGACGCTGCCGACCTGGCCGATCCGCCTCGCCATCCTGGTGGGCTGCGCGGGCGCGGCGCTGGCCAGCCTGATGCAGGTGGCGATGGGCCTGAAGCGCGCCTTCACGGGACAGCCGGCATGATCGAGATTGAGATCGGCCTCGCGCTGATCGCCATCATGGCGGGGCTGGTGCTGGCCGGCGTGCCCATCGGCATCGGCCTGGTGTTCCTCTCCTTCATCGGCATCGGGCTGATCCGGGAGAATTGGGACCTCGCCGGCCGGCTGCTGGCGCTCGCTTCCTATGCCGCCATTTCCGACTACCTCTTCGCCACGATTCCGCTTTTCGTCTTGATGGGACTGCTGGTGTCCGTCAGCGACGTGGGCAAGGACACCTTCGAGGTCGCGCAGCACCTGCTGCGGAGGCTGCGCGGGGGCCTCGGCATGGCGACCGTGCTGGCGAACGCGGTCTTCGGCGCTGTCACGGGAATCTCCATCGCCTCGGCCGCGGTCTTCACCAAGGTGGCGGTGCCGCAGATGATGCGCTTCGGCTATACGCCGCGCTTCGCGGTGGGCTGCGTCGCGGGCAGTTCGATCCTCGGCATGCTGATCCCGCCCTCCCTGCTGCTGATCATCTATGGCGTGCTGGCGGAGGTCTCGATCGGGCGGCTGTTCCTGGCGGGCATCGTGCCTGGCCTGGTGATGGCGGCGGGCTTCATGCTGATGATCTGGCTGCTGGCGACCTTCCGGCCCGATTGGGTGCAGCCCGTCTCCGCCACCGTCGCCCCGCCGCCGGAGGAAACCGCGCGCAGCCTTCTGATGAAATCCGTGCCGATCACCACGCTGATCGCGCTGGTGCTGGGCGGCCTCTACAGCGGCTATTTCACGCCCACCGAGGCCGGCGCCGTCGGCGCCTTCGGCGCGCTCGTCATCGCCCTGGTCCGGCGCCGGCTGAACCTGCAGAAATTCTGGCGCATCCTGGTGGAGACGGGGTTCGTCTCGGTCGGCATCCTGTTCCTGCTGATCGCCGCCAGCATGTATTCGCGCATGCTGACCATGGCGGGCATCCCGGCCTCCATCGCCGACCTGATCCAGGCGCTGGGGCTCGGCGTCTATGGCTTCCTCTTCGTCTATATCCTGTTCGTGCTGCTGCTCGGCATGATCATCGACAGTTCCTCGATCCTGCTGATCGTCACGCCGATCGCGGCGCCGATCGCCATGGCCTTCAACCTGGACCTGATCCACTTCGGAATCATCACCGTGATCGCCGTGGAGGTGGGGCTGCTGACGCCGCCCTTTGGCATCGGCGCCTTCGCGGTGAAGGCGACATTGAACGACAGGCGCATCGGGCTGGAGACGATCTTTGCCGGCTGCATCCCATTCATCGTGGTGATGCTGCTGGTGCTGGCGCTGATCGTCGCGGTGCCTGGCCTGACGCTGATGTTCAACTGACGCCTTCGCGGGTCACCCGGAAGGCGTTCGCAGGCGGGTAGATGCCGGCGAGCCAGTCCGGCCCGCCCTGCGCGATCCAGGCGCCGGCTGCGATTTGCGCGCAGGCGGCCAGGATCGAGAGGTCCACCGGCCGCAGCGCGTAGCGTGCCTGCGCCGCCATGATCAGCATGCCGTGGAATTCGCCGCGGAACAGGATCGGCGCGAAGATGCTCGACCCCATCTTCGAGGTCTTCAGGTACTGGCGGAAGCTGCCGTGCTCATCGGTATTCTCCAGCAGAAGCTTCCGGCGGTTGGCGAAGACCCAGCCAGGATGGCCGCCATCCACCGGCACCATCAGCCGCTCCTGCTCCGCCGGGAAGCCGATGTTGCCGACCAGCATGTGGTACTTCCGGTCCGGCGTCAGGAAGAAGCTTCCGGCGATGTAGTAGTCGCGCTCCCCGGGCTTCAGCGCGCCAGGCCGCAGATGCGCGCTCCGGTCGCCCAGCAGATCGAAGCAGCCGCGCGCCAGGGCGCGCATCGCATCCTCCGGCCCCGCCGCGGCGGCGGCCTCGGCGCCGGCGCGTTCCAGCATGGCCAAGCCCTCGGCCATGAAGTCCTGGGCCGGCGGATGGGCGGTCATCGGCAGGGGTTCCGTTACTTGTCCGGACAAATACTCGTGGCCGGTCGCCTCGGCTGTCAAATCGTGCGGGGCGGCTCGACTGGTGTTCCACTGGCATGCCTGTGGCAGGCCGTATCTGTCATCGGGACAATGCTTTCCGCCACTTGCGCGGCCCGCGCGCAGCCGGCATGAATGCTGAACAAGCGCATCGGCCATGCGCCAGGATCGGACCAACCGACCCGGCGGGGGCCTTGCCATAACAAGACAATTGGGGGCGTCCGCGAGTGGTCGATACGATCCTCGAGACCGAGGGGCTGACGAAGGAGTTTCGCGGTTTTGCCGCGGTCAGCGATGTGCGGCTGCAGGTCGCGCGCGGCAGCATCCATGGGCTGATCGGCCCGAATGGCGCCGGCAAGACGACCTGCTTCAATCTCCTGACCAAATTCCTGCCGCCGACGCGCGGCACGATCCGCTACGATGGTCGTGACATCACCGGCATGAAGCCGGCGGAGGTCGCGCGGCTGGGCCTGGTGCGATCCTTCCAGATCTCCGCGGTGTTTCCCAACCTGACGGTGCTGGAGAATGTTCGCCTGGCCCTGCAGCGCGAACGCGGCGGGTCCTTCGACTTCTGGCGCGGCGAAAGCCTGCTGAAGCGCTACGACGCGCGGGCGATGGAACTGCTGGAGGATGTGGGCCTCACCGGCTATGCGCGCCTCACCGCCGGCCAATTGCCCTATGGCCGCAAGCGCGCGCTGGAGATCGCCACAACCCTGGCGCTGGACCCCGTGATGCTGCTGCTGGACGAGCCCACGGCCGGCATGACGCATGAGGATGTGGACCGCATCGTCACCCTGGTGAAGCGCGTGGCCGCCGGCCGCACCGTGCTGCTGGTCGAGCACAATCTGAAAGTGGTCGAGGGGCTCTGTGACACCATCACGGTTCTGACGCGCGGCCGCGTCCTGGCGCAGGGCGACTATGCCACCGTCTCCCGGAACCCGGAGGTGCAGGCCGCCTATCTCGGCACCGACCCCGCCATCGCCGGGAGCACGCAGCATGCATGAGGCCGCGACCATGACGCACCCGGCGACGGGGCAGGGGCACCTGATTCTGGAGATCCGCGACCTCGAGGCCTGGTACGGCGAAAGCCATGTGCTGCACGGCGTCTCGCTCGATATCCGCCAGGGGGAGGTGGTGACGCTGCTCGGCCGCAATGGCGCGGGCAAGACCTCCACGCTGCGTGCCATGATGGGCCTGGTCGGCCGCCGCGCGGGCAGCATCAAGTTCGAGGGGCGCGAGACGATCGGCCTGCGCTCCGACCTCATCGCCCGCACCGGCATCGCCTATTGCCCCGAGGAGCGCGGCATCTTTGCCAGCCTCGACGTCACCGAAAATCTGATGCTGCCGCCGGTGATCGCGCCGGGCGGCCTCGGGCTCGATGAGATCTACACGCTGTTCCCGAACCTGAAGGAACGCGCCCGCAGCCCCGGGACAAAACTCTCGGGCGGCGAGCAGCAGATGCTGGCCATCGCCCGCATCCTGCGCACCGGCGCGCGATTGCTGCTGTTGGACGAGCCTTCGGAGGGCCTCGCCCCCGTCATCGTGCAGCAGATCGGCGCCATGATCCGGGCGATCAAGCAGCGCGGCTTCACCGTGCTGCTGGTCGAGCAGAATTTCCGCTTCGCCCAGACCGTGGCGGACCGGCACTATGTGATGGAACACGGCCGCATCGTGGACATGGTGGCGAATGAGGACCTCGCCTCCAGCCTCGACCGGCTGCACGAATACCTGGGCGTCTGACAGCCCGGGCCGGGTCTGAACTTTTTGGGGAGAACCAAGACATGACGCTCAATCGCCGCACCCTGCTGGGCGCCGCCGCCACGCTTCCGGCCCTCGGCGGGCTGCCCTTCCGCAGCGCCCGCGCCCAGGCCGCCAATACCATCCGCATCGGCGTGCTGAACGACCAGTCTGGCACCTATCGCGACCTCTCGGGCCCCGGCTCCACCCAGGCGGTGCAGCTGGCCGTGCAGGAATCCGGCATCACCCAGCGCGGCGTGACGGTGGAGGTGGTGCAGGCGGACCACCAGAACCGCCCCGACGTCGGCTCCACCGTGGTGCGGCAGTGGATCGACCGCGACGGCATCGACGTGGTGGTGGACGTTCCCACCTCCTCCGTCGCGCTCGCGGTGAACACGCTGGTGCGGGAGAAGAACAAGGTCTTCCTGAATTCCGGCGCCGCGACCTCGGACCTCACCGGGGCGCAGTGCTCGCCGAACACGGTGCACTGGACCTACGACACCTGGATGCTGGCGCAGTCCACCGGCGGCGCCATGGTGCGCGCCGGCGGCAAGTCCTGGTTCTTCATCACCGCCGACTATGCCTTCGGCCATGCGCTGGAGCGTGACACGGGCAATTTCGTGAAGGCGCAGGGCGGCGAGGTGCTGGGCGCCGTCCGCACGCCCTTCCCGGGCACCACCGACTTCTCCTCCTACCTGCAGCAGGCGCAGCGGTCGCGCGCCCAGGTCATCGGCCTGGCCAATGCGGGCGGCGATACCATCAACTCCATCAAGCAGGCGGCGGAATTCCGAATCACCCGCGGCGGCCGCGTGAAGCTGGCGGGGCTGCTGGTCTTCATCACGGATGTGAACTCGCTGGGCCTGGAAGTGGCGCAGGGCCTGGTGCTGTCCGAGACCTTCTACTGGGACCTGAACGACAAGACCCGCGCCTTCACCCAGCGCCTTGGTGCCCTGCCGGGCAATATCCGCCCCTCCATGGTGCAGGCCGGCTGCTATTCCTCCGTGCTGCATTACCTGAAGGCGGCGGGCGACATGGGCGTGGCGGCGGCCAAGGCCTCCGGCACCGATGCGGTGACGCGGATGAAGGCGATGCCGACCAGCGACGATGCCTTTGGCGAGGGCACGATCCGCGCCGATGGCCGCAAGATCCACCCCTGCTACCTCTTCGAGGTGAAGGCGCCCTCCGAAAGCCGCGGCGCCTGGGACTACTACAAGCTGCTGGGCACCACCGCCGGCGACCAGGCCTTCCGCCCGCTGTCTGAGGGCAGCTGCACGCTGGTCCGCAGCTGATCCGAGGCCCTCTCCCCCATCTGGGGGAGAGGGCACCCCCCGATCTCGCCTGAACACCACGAAGGCCCGCGCCCGGTGATCGAAAACCTGCTCTTCGAACTCGAGATGGCTGCGCCGCAGGTGATCCTGGGCCTGGTCAACGGCGCCTTCTACGCGCTGCTCTCGCTCGGCCTCGCCATCATCTTCGGCATGCTGAACGTCATCAACTTCGCCCATGGCGCGCAGTTCATGATGGGCGCCTTCGTCGCCTGGATGCTGCTGGCCTGGGCCGGCATTCCCTATTGGGGCGCGCTGATCCTGGCGCCGCTGCTGGTGGGCGCCTTCGGCGTGCTGATCGAACGCACCATGATCGCGCGATTGTACAAGCTCGATCACCTCTATGGCCTGCTGCTGACCTTCGGCCTGGCGCTGATCATCGAGGGCATCTTCCGCAACGGCTTCGGCTCCTCCGGCCTGCCCTATGCGCCGCCCGCGGCCTTCAATGCGCTGAACATCGACATCCCGATCATGTTCCTGCCCGGCTACCGGGTCTGGGTGGTCATCGCTTCCGTCCTGGTGTGCCTGGCCACCTGGCTGGTGATCGAGAAGACCAAGATCGGCGCCTATCTGCGCGCGGCGACGGAGCGGCCCGAACTGGTGCAGGCCTTCGGCGTGAACGTGCCGCGGATGATGACGCTGACCTACGGGGCAGGCGTGGCGCTGGCCGCCTTCGCCGGCGTGCTGGCGGCGCCGATCTATTCGGTGAACCCGGCCATGGGCGCCAACTTCATCATCACCGTCTTCGCCGTGGTCGTCATCGGCGGCATGGGTTCCATCATGGGCTCCGTCGTCACCGGCTTCGGGCTGGGGCTGATCGAGGGGCTGGCGCGGGTCTTCTACCCCGAGGCCTCTGCCACCGTCGTCTTCGTCATCATGGCGATCGTGCTGCTGACGCGGCCCGCGGGCCTGTTCGGAAGGGGCTGAGACATGGCCGATACCACCATTGCCCTCGGCACGCCGCAGGCGGTGCATGAGGAGGCGGGCTTCCTGGGCTTCACCCGGGCGCAGGCCATGGCCTTCGGCGTGCTGGTCGCCTTCGTGCTGATCAGCCCCTTCTTCCTGTACCCTGTCTTCCTGATGAAGGTGCTGTGCTTCGCGCTGTTCGCCTGCGCCTTCAACCTGCTGATCGGCTATGTCGGGCTGCTGTCCTTCGGCCATGCCGCCTTCTTCGGCATGGGCGGCTATGTCACCGCCCATGCCGCCAAGGTCTGGGGGCTGACGCCGGAACTGGCGATCGTGGCGGGCGGGCTGGTCGGCAGCGTGCTGGGCCTGGGCATCGGCTGGCTGGCGATCCGCCGGTCCGGCATCTATTTCGCCATGATCACCCTGGCCATGGCGCAGATGGTCTATTTCTTCTGCCTGCAGGCGCCCTTCACCGGCGGCGAGGACGGCATCCAGCAGGTGCCGCGCGGCGCGCTGTTCGGCGCCGTGCCGCTGGATTCGGACTTCACCCTCTACTGGGTGGTGGCCTTCGTTTTCCTGGCGGGCTTCCTGCTGATCCACCGCGTGGTGCATTCGCCCTTTGGCCAGGTGATGAAGGCGGTGCGGGAGAATGAGCCGCGCGCCACCTCGCTGGGTTATCGCACGGACGACTACAAGCTGATGGCCTTCGTGCTGTCCGCCGCGCTGGCCGGCGTGGCCGGCGGCACCAAGGCGCTGGTCTTCGGCATCGCGACGCTGACGGACGTGAACTGGCCGATGTCGGGCGAGGTGGTGCTGATGACGCTGGTCGGCGGCCTCGGCACCGTTTTTGGCCCGGTGGTGGGGGCGGCGGTGATCGTCACCATGCAGAACTACCTGGCCGAATTCGGCGCCTGGGTCACGGTGATCCAGGGCGTGATCTTCGTCGCCTGCGTGCTGGCCTTCCGCCGGGGCGTGGTGGGCGAGATCGGCAATATCCTGAAGGTCAAGCTCTAACCTCCAGACGAAAGGCCTCCCCCACCTGCGGGCGGGGGCGGGGGCGGGGGTGAGGGAAAGCTCGCTTTCCCCACTTCAGGGCTGGTTAAGCGGCATCGGCCTAGCCTCCTCGGCCCCTCGGTCCAGGACCTTCGCCGCATGGCCATCCGGCATCTGCTTGCCGCCATCCAATTCGCGCTCGCCTTGCTGGTGGGCGCGGCCTGCCTGCTCGGCTGGTCGGCGCTGCGCAATAACCAGGAGGATCTGGACTATCTGAACCAGCGGGCCGTGGCCCCGCTGATCGAGCTGAAGGCCATGTCGGACGCCTATGCGGTGGCCATCGTCGATGCCAGCCACAAGGTGCGCAACGGCAACATTCCCTGGGCCGAGGCCCTGGAAGGCTTCGGCACTGCCCAGGCCGCCATCGCCGCCAGCCTGGACCGGCTGGGCCGCGCGCCGCCGGATGCGGAAGCCTGGGCCGAGGTGCTGCGCCGCAAGCAGGCCGCCGATACCACGGTGGAAGCCATCGCCCAGGCGCTGCGCCGGCAGGATTCCGCGGCGCTGAGCGGGCTGGTGCGCACGGCGCTCTACCGCGACATCGACCCGCTGAGCGAAGCGATCGGCGGCCTGTCCGACCGCATCCTGGCCCGCACCGATGCGCGGCTGCAGGCCAGCGGCGCCAGCGCCTTCTGGCTCGGCCGGCTGCTGGCGGGCCTTGCCCTCACGGCGCTGCTGGCGGGCCTCGGCGCGCTCTGGCTGGTGCGCCAGCGCGTCGCCCGCCCGCTGCGCGACCTGACGCGATCCATGGCGGATGTGGCGGAGGGAAGGCTGGACGGACCCCGCGCCCTCGGCCCGCGCCACGACGAATTCGGCGCGATGGGAGAGGCGCTGGAAGTGTTGCGCCAGCGCAGTGCGGAGACGCTGCGCCTGCGCGCCGACCAGGAAAGCGCCCGCGCCGCCGCCCAGCAGGCCCGCATCGCCGCGCTGCGCGACATGGCCGCCGCGGTGGAACAGAAGGCCGATGCGGCCAGCCAGGCCATGGCGGCTGGCCTCGGCCGGATTCGGGAGGCAGCGGTGGACATGGGCGACCAATCCGCCGCCTCCGCCGCCGCCGGGGCGCAGGTGGCGGAAGCCGCGCATCGCGTGCTGGAGAATGCCGAATCCGGCGCCGCGGCGACCGAGCAGCTGACCGCAAGCATCCGCAGCATCAGCGAACAGGTGGCCGCCGCCGCCGCCGCCACCGGCCGCGCCGTGACCGAGACCGAGGCCGGCAGCCGCGCCATCGAGGGGCTGCAGGAGGCGGTGGGCCGGATCGGCGCCGTCGCCCGGCTGATCGGCGATATCGCCGGCCAGACCAATCTGCTGGCCCTGAACGCGACCATCGAGGCGGCGCGCGCCGGCGATGCCGGCAAGGGTTTCGCGGTGGTGGCCGGGGAGGTGAAGGCCCTGGCCAGCCAGACCGCCAGCAGCACGCAGGAAATCGCCCGCCATATCAGCGAGGTCGGCGCGGCGACGGAGGCCGCCGTGCTGGCGGTGCGCGCCACCCTCGGCACGATCGGGGAGCTGGACGGCATCTCCGGCACCATCGCCGCCGCCATGGCGCAGCAGAACGAGGCGACGGCCGACATCGCCCGCACCGTCCTCGGCACCGCCGATGCGGCGCGGCAGATGACCGGAAGGCTGGCCGCGGTGACTGAGGCGGGGGAGGAGGTCTCCGCCCGCGCTGCGGCGCTGGGCGGCATGGCGGAGGAGGTGACGACCGGCCTCGCCAGGCTGCGCCAGGCCGTGGTCGCCACCATGCGCGCTGCCGCGCCGGAGCTGGAGCGCCGCGGCTCGCCGCGCCATGCCGTGCATCTCGCCGCCACGCTGCGACTGGGCGAGGCGATGCTGGCGGTGCAGGTCAAGGATGTTTCGATGGGTGGCGCCCGGCTGGCGCGCGGCCCGGACTGGCCCGCCGGCCTGACGCGTGGCGGCGCGCTGGCGCTGGACCTGCCCGGCCTGGGCCTCCGCCAGGCCGAGGTGGTGGGACGGGAGGCGGGCGCGCTGCGCCTGCGCTTCCAGCCGCAGCGGCTGACGGAGGCCGAGGTGGCTTCCCTGGTCGCGGCCGGCCAGCCAGCCGTCAGGCCGGGCCGCGCTGCTTGATGCGGCGGATCTCGGCCAATTGGCCGCGCAGCATGTCCAGGGCATCGGCTTCCTGCTGCGTCAGCCCGTCCAGCTTCACATGGCGCAGCAGCACCTCCAGCGCATCGCCGAGGCGGCCGATCTGGCGGCCATAGCTGCCGACCTCCTCCAGGATCGTCTGCTCCAGCTGCGGGTTCGGGGTGCGGCCGAGCTGGATGTTCACCAGCCCGAACTGGGCGCCCTGCTGGTAGAAGCTCCAGGGGTTGATGGCCTGCCAGAGCTGCTCGGGGGCGAGGGAAAGCTGCATCGGCCTGGGCATGGCGACCTCGGTTGCTGATTGCGGCAGCGTATCATCGGCGGAGGGGGCGGGGGAATCATCCGCGGCGCGGGCCCCGCCGGCTGCCGCGCCGGGCGGCAGACTGGTCATGCGGCAGGCAGCCAGCGGCGTGGGATTGGACAATCGGGCCACAGGTCAGGCTTGCGCCATTGGGTCAGCCTGTCATGTAGCAGGGCATGACGTGGTCGATCCTAATGCGCGATCCAACGACCGGGGAGCTCGGTGTCGCGGTGGCCAGCCGCTTCCTGGCCGCGGGCGCGCTGTGCCCGCGTGTCGAGGGCGGGATCGGCGCCGCCAGCACCCAGGCCCTGGTGAACCCCTTCGTGGCCCCGGATGCGCTGGCGCGGCTGCGCGCGGGGCAGGGGCCGGTGCAGGCGCTGTCCGAGCTCATGCAGGCCGATCCGGGCCAGGCGATGCGCCAGGCGCATGTGCTGGCGGCGGACGGGACCAGCGCCCAGCATACCGGCGAGGGTTGTGTCGATTGGTGCGGGCATGTTTCGGCGCCGGACATCTCGGTGGCCGGCAATATGCTGGCGGGGCCGCAGGTGGTGCGGGCGACGCTCGACTCCGCCCTGGCCAGCGCCGGCCTGCCGATGGCGGAGCGCCTGCTGCTGGCGATGGAGGCAGGCGAAGCGGCGGGCGGCGACAAGCGCGGCCGGCAATCGGCGGCCATGCAGGTGGCCTCGGCCGATCCCTATCCCGATCTCGACCTGCGGGTGGATGACCATGCGGACCCGCTGGCGGAACTGCGCCGGCTGCACGGCGTCTGGCGCGGCTATCTGCGGCATTTCCGGCGGTTCCTGCCGGGCCGGGACCATCCGGGCGTCTTCGACCGCGCGGTGATCCAGGCGGCGATCTTGGAGGCGCAATCCGAATGAGCACGCCGGTCCTGGAGCTCGCCCGCGTCACCGTCGAATTCCCCACCGACCGCGGGCGGCTGCGGCCGGTGGATGGCGTCTCCTTCAGCGTGGAGGCCGGCAAGACCCTGGCCGTGGTCGGCGAGTCCGGCTGCGGCAAGTCCGTGACTGCGCTCGCCATCATGGGCCTGCTGCCGCAGGGCGGCGAGGTCGGCGGTGGCATCCGCCTGGCGGGCGAGGAACTGCTCGCCCTGACGCCGGACCAGCGCCGGGCGCGGCGTGGCGGCGAGATGGCCATGGTCTTCCAGGAACCCATGACCAGCCTGAACCCCGCCTTCACCGCCGGCGAACAGGTGGCGGAGGCGCTGCGCCTGCACCAGGGCCTGTCCCCCGACGCGGCCTTTGCCAAAGCCATCGAGATGTTCCGCCGCGTCCGCATCCCGGAGCCGGAGCGCCGCGCCCGCAGCTACCCGCACCAGCTCTCGGGCGGCATGCGCCAGCGGGTGATGATCGCCATGGCGCTGGCCTGCCGCCCGCGCCTGCTGATCGCCGACGAGCCCACCACGGCGCTGGACGTGACCGTGCAGGCGCAGATCCTGGCGCTGATCGACGAGATGAAGCGGGAGACGGGAACGGCGGTGGTGCTGATCACCCACGACCTCGGCGTGGTGCGCGACCATGCGGATGAGGTGGTGGTGATGTATGCCGGCCGGATCGCGGAACGTGCCAAGGCGGCCGACCTCTTCGCCAATCCGCAGCATCCCTATACCATCGGGCTGCTGGGCGCCGTGCCGCGGCTGGAAGGCGGCGCCGCGCGGCTCGCCAGCATCGAGGGCACGGTGCCCGATCTGATGAACCCGCCGCCCGGCTGCCGCTTCGCCCCCCGCTGCCCCTTCGCCATTGCGCAATGCGCGGAACAGCCGCCGCTGGCGGAGGTCACGCCAGGCCATCAGGCGGCCTGCTGGCGCGCGCCCCTCGACACCCTGCTGGAGCAGGCGGCATGAGCGCGCCCCTGCTGGAACTGCGCGATGTGGCGAAGGGCTTTCCGGTGCGCGACGCGCTGGGCCGCCGGCGCGGCGCGGTGCGCGCGGTGGATGGCGTGTCGCTGATCGTGCCGAAGGGCAGCGTTCTGGCCATCGTCGGCGAAAGCGGCTGCGGCAAATCGACCCTCGGTCGCCTGGCGCTGCGGCTGATCGAGGCCGACCAAGGACAGATTCTGTTCGAGGGGGAGGACCTGCGCGGCCTCTCCGCCCGCGCGCTGCGGGCGCGGCGGCGCGACATGCAGCTGATCTTCCAGGACCCCTTTGCCAGCCTCGACCCGCGCATGACGGTGGAGCAGGCGGTGGCGGAACCGCTGCGCCTGCATGGCATCGTGCCGCGGGCGCAGGAGGCGCAGCGGGTGGCGGAGCTGCTGTCCCGCGTCGGCCTGCGGCCGGAGCTCGCGCGGCGCTGGCCGCATGAATTCTCCGGCGGACAGCGGCAGCGCATCGCGATCGCGCGCGCGCTCGCCAGCGAGCCGAAGCTGATCATTGGGGACGAGCCGGTCTCGGCGCTGGATGTCTCGGTGCAGGCGCAGGTGGTGAACCTGCTGCAGGACCTGATCCGCGAGCTGGGGCTCACCTTCGTGCTGATCAGCCACGACCTCGGCGTGGTGCGGCACATCGCGGACCGCGTCGCCGTGATGTATCTCGGCCGCATCGTCGAGGAAGGGCCGACCGCACAGGTTTTCGGCGCGCCGCGCCACCCCTATACCCGCGCGCTGCTGGCCGCCGTCCCCGGGCAGGGCCACGCCCATGCCCCGCTGCTGGAGGGCGATATCCCCAGCCCGATCAACCCGCCCTCCGGCTGCCGTTTCCGCACCCGCTGCCCCTATGCGCAGCCGCTCTGCGCGGAGCAGGTGCCGCCGATGGAAGGCACCAGCCACCTCGCCGCCTGCCACTTCCAGCAAAACCTGCCGCCCGCGCTGGTGGGGCAGGATGCCGAGACCGGGGGCGAACGCCTGCGCCGCTTGCAGGCCTATTTCACCGACCAGACACAAAAACAGGGAGAACTGGCATGATCCGCAAAACCCTCGCCATGGGCCTAGTGGCCCTCGCGGCCCTGGGCACGGCACCCGCCGCCGAGGCCCAGAATCTGCGCATCGCGCTGCGCGAGGATCCGGACATCCTCGACCCCACCCTGTCCCGCACCTATGTCGGCCGCATCGTCTATATGGGCTTCTGCGACAAGCTCTTCGACATCAACGCGCAGCTGCAGCCCATCCCGCAGCTGGCCACCGGCTACACCTGGGACGATCCCACCACGCTCACCATCAAGCTGCGCGAGGGCGTGCGCTTCCATGACGGGGAGATGATGGATGCGGAGGCGGTGCGCTATTCGCTGAACCGCCACCTGACCCTGCAGGGCAGTTTCCGCCGGTCCGAGATGGGCAATGTCACCTCGATCGAGGTGGTGGATCCGCTGACCGTGCGCATCAAGCTCGGCGCCCCCAACGCCGCCTTCCTGGCCACGCTGACCGACCGCGCCGGCATGATCGTCTCGCCCAAGGCCGCCGAGGCCGCCGGCCGCAATTTCGGCAACCGCCCCGTCTGCGCCGGCCCGATGCGCTTCGTGGAGCGCGTGGCGCAGGAGCGCATCGTGCTGGAGCGTTTCCCGGAATACTGGGACGCCGCCAACATTCACTTCAACCGCGTGACCTACCTGCCGATCCCGGACAACACGGTGCGGCTGGCGAACCTGCAATCGGGCGCAGTCGAGTTCGGCGAGCGGATGGAGCCGGACGACCTGCGCTCCATCCAGCGCAACCGCAACCTGCGCGGCGTGCCGGTGGAGGAGCTGGGCTACCAGGGCATCACCATCAATATCGGCAACGGCCCGCGCGCGAACACGCCCATGGGGCGCGACGCCCGCGTGCGCCAGGCCTTCGAGCTCTCGCTGGACCGCGCCGCCATCAACCAGGTGGTCTATGAGGGGATGTACACCCCGACCCGCCAGCCGGTGCCGCCGGCCAGCAGTTTCCATGTCCGCAGCTTCCAGCCGGAGCCGCGCAATGTGGATCGTGCCCGCGCCCTGCTGCGCGAAGCCGGCCACACCGCCCCGGTGCCGGTGGAGCTGACCGTGCCGAACAACCCGGACCTGCGCCAGGCCGGCGAGGTGATCCAGGCCATGGCGCGCGAGGCCGGCTTCGAGGTGACGCTGCGCGCTTCCGAATTCGCCTCCGCACTCGCCGGCGCCGTGCGCGGCGAATTCGAGACCTTCCTGCTCGGCTGGTCCGGCCGCACCGATCCGGACGGCAATATCTACGCCTTCATGCACAGCACTGGCGGCCAGAATGACGGCCGCTACGCGAACCCGGAGGTGGACGCGCTGCTGCAATCGGCGCGGACGGAACAGGATGTGGCGAAGCGCCAGGATCTGTACCGCCAGGTGATGGAACTGGCGCTGGGCCGCGACCGCATGCGGATCTACCTGTGGCACCGGAAGAACGTGATGATCCATTCGGCGCGGCTGACCGGCTACCAGCCGATCGCGGATGGGATGGTGCGGCTGCAGGGCATGCGGCTGAACTGAGGAAGGGCAGGGGTGGGGGCGCTGGTGCGACGGCCCCCACCCCGACCCTCCCCCGCAGGCGGGGGAGGGAGACTAAGCCCTCCCCTGCGTAGCGGGGGAGGGTTGGGTGGGGGTCTCGCCAGGAGCTGACCTGAGATGTGGAACTGGCTTCTGAAACGCCTCGGCCAGGTGCTGCCGACGCTGGTGATCCTCTCCTTCCTGATCTTCGGGTTGCAGCAGCTGATGCCCGGCGATCCGGCGATGATCCTGGCGGGTGAGGAACGCGGCGACCCGCAGGTGCTCGCGCAGATCCGCGCGGAGCTGCGGCTCGACCAGCCGATCTGGGCGCAATACCTCTACTGGATCGGCAATGTCCTGCAGGGCGATTTCGGTTTTTCCTGGCGCATCCGCATGCCGGTCTCCGACCTGATCCTGGAGAAGCTGCCGGTCACCGCGCAGCTCGCCAGCATGGCCTTCCTGATCGCCATCGCCATCGGCGTGCCGCTCGGCATCCTGTCCGCGGTGAAGAAGGACAGCGCCTGGGACTGGGCGGCAAACGGCATCGCGCTGTTCGGCATTTCGACGCCGAATTTCTGGCTCGGCATCATGATGATCCTGTTCTTCAGCGTGCAGCTCGGCTGGCTGCCGCCATCGGGCTACGTGCCGCTGTGGGAGGATCCGGTGCAGAGCCTCGCCACCACCATCATGCCGGCCTTCGTGCTGGGAACGGGCGTTGCCTCCGTGCTCATGCGCCACACGCGTGCGGCGATGCTGACGGCGCTGTCCCAGGACTATGTCCGCACCGCCCGCGCCAAGGGGCTGACGGAGCGGGTGGTGGTCTGGAAGCATGCGCTGCGCAATGCGCTGATCCCCGTGGTCACGCTCGGCACCATCGAATTCGGCCGGCTGCTGGCGGGCGCGGTCCTCACAGAACAGATCTTCACCATCCCCGGCTTCGGCAAGCTGGTGGTGGATGCCGTCTTCAACCGCGACTACCCGGTGGTGCAGGGCGTGGTGCTGGCCACCGCGCTGATCTTCGTCGCCCTCAGCCTGCTGGCGGACATTTTGTACATGGCCATCAACCCGCGTCTGAGGCAGGCATGAGCGCGACGGCAGCCCCCGCGGTTCTGGCGCGCGGCGAAAGCCCGACGCGCCGCGCCATCCGCCGCTTCCTCCGCCACCGCCTGGCGCTGGCCGGCTTCCTCGTGGTGCTCACCTTCGTGCTGGTGGCGATCCTCGCCCCCTGGATCGCGCCCTACGACCCGATCGAGACCAGCTGGTCCCGCATCCGCCGCCCGCCCTCCGAACTCTACTGGTTCGGCACGGATGAGAATGGCCGCGACGTGCTGTCCCGCGTCATCTGGGGCGCGCGCGCCTCGCTGATGGCGGGCGTGGTCTCCGTCGTCGGCGCGGTGCTGATCGGCGTGCCGCTTGGCCTGCTGGCGGGGCTGGCGGGCGGCTGGGTGGATGCGCTGATCTCCCGCGTCGCGGATGCGATGCTGTCGATCCCGTTCCTGATCCTGGCCATCGCACTCGCGGCCTTCCTGGGCCCGGCGCTCGAAAACGCCATGCTGGCCATCGCCATCACCGCCAGCCCGATCTTCGTGCGGCTGTCGCGCGGCATGGCGCTGGATGCGAAATCCACCGATTGGGTGGAGGCGGCGCGCAGCCTCGGCAACCCGCCCTGGCGCACCGCCTTCGTGCACGTCCTGCCCAACATCATCCCGCCGCTGCTGGTGCAGTCCACGCTCTCGATCGCGGAGGCGATCATCGCCGAGGCCTCGCTGAGCTTCCTCGGCCTCGGCCAGCAGCCGCCGGCGCCCTCCTGGGGCTCCATGCTGAACAGCGCGCAGCGCTTCCTGGAAACGGCGCCCTGGCTGGCCATCGCGCCGGGGGCCGCCATCTTCGTGGTGGTGCTCGCCTTCAACCTGATGGGCGATGGGCTGCGCGACGCGCTGGACCCCCGCGCCGACCGGAAATGAGGCGCCGGATCAGGGCGTGATCTCGCCCTGATCCTCGCCGTCCCAATAATGGATGCGTGTGGCGCGGACATGGATCATGGCGACCCCTGGCGTCTCGATGCCCTGCGGGAACCAGCGGTCCAGGTCCTCCGACCAGTGTTCGGCGAACGCGGCCCTGTCCCGGATGATGCGGCCCTTGCCCTGTACCGCCACGAAGAGCGGCGGCTTGCCGAGCAGCCCGGCGATGCTCTGGCCCTGGAAGGACAGGCCAACCATGGGATCGGCCTCGATATCACGTACCAGGCGCGCGCTGTCCCAGCTGAAATAGAAGGAATCGCCGCGGTACTCGACCTCGCCATTGTTGCTCATCGGCCGCGTGGCCAAGGCGCCGCCCTCGGTCCGGGTGGTGAGCATCGTGAAGTCGATCCGGCCCATGGCCTTGGCCAGATCCTCGATCGTCCAGGTCGCCATGGGCCTGCGTCTCCAAATCTTGGGGTGCAGGCAACGCCAGAAGCGGCGTCCGGACCCGCTGCGCCGTCTCAACATTCCGGCATGGTGGAGACGCGTGCTGAACTTTTGGCGTGCGGCGGGGGCTGCTCGGGCCGCAGCCCTTGATCCGGCGCCACCGCGCGGCGATCTGATGGGGCGCCATGGCCCGACCCCCGAAGATCCTGCTGCCCACCCTGCCGGCGCCCGCGCGGCGCGTCGCCGGCTTCTGGCTGCTGACGCTCAGCCTTTGGCTGGCCAGCGCGCTGGCGCTGTTCCGCTGATGGCGGAGGATCGCGGGCTCTGGCAGAACGACCCTTGGCGCGGCGCGCGCGCCCGGGCCGAGGGCGCCTTCAGCCATTTCCGGAACGGCACGCGCGGACTGCTGCTGCCGCTCTTCACCTGGCCGCTGCTGTTCGACGTGGTGGTGGAGGTGGTGCGCGGGAATACGCGCGGCCTGGTCGCCGCCGGCCTCGGCATCCTGCTGCCGATCCTGGCCGTGCGCACGCTGCGCCGCGGCCGGCGCGGCGATACGCGCCGAGCCGCGGTGCTGACCGCCGTCGCCACCGGTCTCGTCGCCGGGATGGGCGCCAATACCGGCGTGCCCATCGCCCTGCTGCTGGCCGCCGGCGCCTGGCTCGGCACGCGGCTGATGTATGACGGCGCGCAGGTCGAGGTGGACCCGCCCGCCCCCGCCGCGCCGCCGCCCCCGCCCGGCCCGCTGGAGGAAGCCCGCGCCCGGCTGGCGCGGATCAGCGCGGAGCCGCGCATGGCCGGCATCGCCCAGGCGATGGATGCGGTGCTGGACGATCTCGATGCCCGCCCGGACCGCCTGCCGCTGGCCCGCCGCTTCCTGGCCGTGCATCTCGATGGCCTGGAACGAATCGCCCAGCGCCTGCATGCCGGCGCCGAGCCGCCCGCCAGCCTGCCACAATTGCTGGCCGATATGCAGACCGCGGCCGACGAACTGCGCACGAAGCTGCGGGCCGAGGAAAGCGTCGCGCTGGATATCCAGGTGAAGGTGCTGGCCGAAAGGCTGCGCCAGGAGGGTTACGCATGAGCACGACCAAGCCGAACAGCCCAAAACCCTACGGCGCGCCCCCTGCCGCGCCGGCTGCCAATCCGGTGGCCGCCGCGCAGGCCGCGGCGGAGCGCGACTTGTCCGAAGCCGCGCCGGCGCGTGCCGCGGTGCCGGAGGCGTTGCTCAGCGAACTGGCGCAGCAGATCGACCTCTCCGACCCCGGCTCGATCTTGCGATTCGGCCAGCAGACCCAGACCCAGGCCCAGGCCGCGGCGGACGCCATGCTGGAAGGCGCCCGCAACCAGGAGACGGGGGAGGCGGGCCGCACGCTCGCTTCCCTGCTGCAGACGCTGCGCGGCTTCGACGTCACCAAGCTGGATGAGCGCCCCGGCTTCCTGGCCCGGATGTTCACCAAGGCGGGCGCCGAGGTGACCGAGATCATCGGCCGCTATGAGACGGTGAAGGGCCAGATCGAGGGCATCGGCGACAAGCTCGATACTCACCGCACCCGGTTGCTGGAGGACGTGGAGCGGCTGGAGCGGCTGTACCAGGCGACGCTCGAATGGTTCCACGCCCTGGGCACCCATGTGCAGGCGGGCGAGGAAGTGCTGCGCCGGACGGATACGGAATCGATCCCGGCCATGGAAGCCGCGGTCGCCACCGCCACCGACGACCTGGCGCCGCAGAAGCTGCGGGACCTGCGCAGCGCGCGGGACGAGCTGGACCGCCGCGTGCACGACCTGCGGCTGACCCGCCAGGTGGCGATGCAGGCGCTGCCATCCATCCGGCTGATCCAGGAAAACGACAAGGCGCTGGCCAGCAAGATCCATTCGGTGCTGGCGAACACGGTGCCGCTCTGGCGCCAGCAGCTGGCCCAGGCGCTCGCGATCCACCGGATGCGGGAGGCTGGCCAGGCGGTGAAGGCCGCCACCGACCTGACCAACCAGCTGCTGACCGCCAATGCCGAGACCCTGCGCCGCGGCAACCTGGAAGCCCGCACGGAGCTGGAGCGCGGCGTCTTCGACCTCGCCGCCGTGCAGAAGGCCAATGCCGCGCTGGTCTCCACCATCGAGGACAGCCTCCGCATCGCCGACGAGGCCCGCGGCCAGCGCCTGCGCGCGGCGGAGGAGTTGGAAAAGCTGGAGGGCGACATCCGCCGCGCGCTGAAGGCAGCGAAGCCGCCGCCGCCCGCGCCGCGGCCGGTCTGACTTCCGCTTGAATCGCCCTGCCGGCGCGCGGATGCTGCGCCGGCAGGGAGGACCATCATGCTGGATCGCCGCGGACTGATCGCCCTGGGTGCGCTGGCGGCGCTGCCGCGCGCGGCACGGGCCCAGACCATCTTCGAACTGCCGGACCCCGCCGGCCTGCGCGTCTTCCTGCACCGGCCCGCGAACTGGCGCCCCGATGGCCGCGCCATCATCGTCCTGCACGGCCTGCGGCGCGACGCCGATCGCTATTTGGCCGAATGGGCGCCGCAGGCGGAGGCCGCCAACCTGCTGCTGGTCGCGCCCGAATTTTCCCGCGCGCTGTTCCCCACCGTCGCCTCCTACAACTGGGGCAATGTGGTCTCCGAGGATCTCCGTCCGAACGCGCCGGAGGCCTGGACCTTCGGGCTGATCGACCGGATCTGGGACGCGGTGCGCGCGCGCACCGGCGCCGTGCGCGCCGGCTACACGCTGTTCGGCCATTCCGCCGGCGCGCAATTCGTCCATCGCTACCTGCTGCTGGCCGAGGCCAGCCGGGCGGAGGCGATCATCACCGCCAATGCCGGCTCCTACACCATGCCGGTGCGCGACGTGGCCTTCCCCTTCGGACTTGGCGGGCTCGACGTGCCGGAGGCGCGGCTGCAGGCCGCCTTCGCGCGCCCCGTCACCGTGCTGCTCGGGGCCGATGACGCCGATCCGCGCCATCCCTCCCTGCCGCGCCAGCCCGGCGCCATCGCCCAGGGACCGCACCGCCTGGCGCGCGGCCTGAACTTCTACGCCACCGCCCGTGCCGAGGCCTGGCGGCTCGAAATGCCCTTCCGCTGGCGGCTGGAGACGGTGCCGGGCGTCGGCCATGACAATGGCGGCATGGCGCGACGCGCGGCGGAGATCGCCGTCAGCGCCGCGGGGTGAAGCCGAGGTTGGGGCGGGCCTCCGCCTCCTCGGCCGCCTCGCGCTCCTCCTCCGTCATTTCCGCGGCCTCGGCGGCGTCGGCGGCGGCGGCGCCTTCCTCGGCTTCGCGGAGGTCCAGGCCCTTGGGATGGCCGGTCAGGCCGTCGACCAGGCCGGTCAGATCCTCGCCGGCCAGCCTTCCCCCCTCCTGCGGCGCGGCCGGCTTGGCGAGGTCGATGGGCTTCCTGATCATCGCGCAGTCTCCTTCCTGGTCCGCCCCTTCAACGCCCGGGGCAGGGCGGCGTTGCGGCGGTGGCCGCCCTCCGGCCTAATGCGCGGCAAGAACGACCAGGGAGGAATCGAACCATGTCCCAGCTCTCGCGCCGCCTGCTGCTTGCGACCGGCGCCGCGCTGGCCGCGCCGGCGCTGCGCGCGCAGCCCGCCTGGCCCAGCGGCCCGATCCGCATCGTGGCGCCCTTTCCACCGGGTGGCAGCACGGATGCGCTGGCGCGGCTGCTGCAGCCGCATCTGAACCGCATCCTCGGCACCAATGTGGTGGTGGAAAATCGCACCGGCGCCTCGGGCGCCATCGGCACGGCCGCGGTGGCGCGCAGCGCGGCGGATGGGAACAGCTGGGTGCTGGTCTTCGACACCCATGCGGTGAACCCGGCGCTGATCGCGAATATCGGCTTCGACACGGAAAAGGACCTCACGCCGCTGCTGCTCTTCGGCACCGCGCCCATGGTGCTGACCGCGCACCGCACGCGGCCCTTCAAGACCTTCGGCGAGATGGCGGCGGCGGCCAGGGCGAAGCCGGATACGGTCACCTACGGCACCATCGGCAACGGGTCCCTGGCGCATCTGACCATGGCCCTGGTCGGCAAGGCCACCGGGCTGCAGCTGGTGCATGTGCCCTATCGCGGCGGCGGCCCGCTGGGCGTCGCGGCCGTGGCGGGGGAGGTCGACCTGCCCATCGCCACGCGCCCCGCCATCGGCGCGCATATCGACAGCGGCGCGCTGGTGCCGCTGGCGCAGACCGGCGCGACGCGCTCCCCCTCCATGCCGGATATCCCGACCCTGGCGGAATCCGGCGTGCCGGGCATCGATGCCCGCGCCTTCTGGGGTTTTCTCGGCCCCGCCGGCATCCCCGCGCCGATCAAGCAGCGGATGGAGGCGGCGCTGCGGGAGGCGCTGGCCATTCCCGAGCTGCGCCAGCGCGTGCTGGCCCTCGGCATCGACCTGGACCCGCAGGGCGAGGCGGCCTTCGCGCCCTTCCTGTCCCGCCAGATCGCCACCTGGGGGCAGGTGGTGCGGGAGAATGGCATACGCCCGGATTGACCGGAGCGCCTTCCCCTGTTGCGATGCCCGGCACGCAATCGGGGAAACGCGCGCATGAAAGCCTGGGCCGTCGTCGCAGCCGGACAACCGCTGCAGGAGATCGAGCTGCCGACGCCGGAGCCGACCGGCAAGCAGGTGCTGCTCGAGGTCACCCATGCCGGCGTCTGCCATTCCGACATCCATGTCTGGGAAGGCGAATGGGACCTCGGCAGCCGCGGCAAGATGAAGCTCAGCGACCGCGGCGTGAAGCTGCCGCTGGCCATGGGGCATGAGACGGTCGGCCGCGTGGTGAAATGGGGACCCGAAGCCGAGGGACAGGGGCTCGCCGTGGGTCAGACCCGCATCGTCTTCCCCTGGGTCGGCTGCGGCACCTGTGCCAAGTGCCGGGCGGAGGAGGACAATATGTGCCTCCAGGGCAAGGCGCTCGGCATCTTCCAGAATGGTGGCTACGCCACGCACATCCTGGTGCCGGAGCCGCGCCACCTGGTCGATCCCGGCGACCTAGACCCGGCGCTGGCCGCCACCTATGCCTGTTCCGGCATTACGGTCTTCTCCGCCATCAACAAGATCATGCCGATGCCGCCCGAGGTGCCGATCGTGCTGGTCGGCGCCGGCGGGCTCGGCCTGCAGGCCATCGCGGTGCTGAAGGCCATGGGCCACAAGCGCATCGTCTCGGTCGATCTGAGCGCGGAGAAGCTGGAGGCGGCGCGCGAGGCCGGGGCCTCCGACACCTTCCAGCCGGGCGGGGACGACACGGTGCAGCGGCTGGTGGCGCTCTGCGGCGGGCCGGTGGAGGCGATCATCGACCTGGTGAATGGCAGCCAGACCGCACGCATGTGCTTCGACGCGCTGACCAAGGGCGGCACGCTGATCCAGGTGGGGCTGTTTGGCGGGGAGCTGACGGTGCCGCTGCCGGTCATGGCGATGCGCGCGCTGACCGTGCGCGGCAGCTATGTCGGCAATCCGAAGGAGCTGCGCGAGCTGGTGAAGATCGCCCAGGGCGGCGGCCTTCCCGGCATCCCGGTGACGCGGGAGCCGCTGCGCAACGCCGACAGCGCCCTGCAGCGCCTGCGCGAGGGCAAGGTGACCGGCCGCATCGTGCTGACGGCGGAGGCTGCGTAGCCCGCCAGGGCCATGTAAGCTGCGGGGCATGCTGATCGAACCGGCTGCCCCGCCAACCACCCTGGCGCCCTATGTGCCGCCCTATCCGCCACGGCCGGACCGGGGACTGCCGCTGCGCCAGATGCTGCAGGTGGCGCGGGAGAACTGGCTCGCCATCTGGGCGAAATCCTCCTTCGAGCGGGACGTCTATGGCAGCCGGCTGCTGTTGCGGGATGTGGTGGTCTGCAACAGCCCGGACTCGGTCCACTACGTCTTCGTCGAGCGGCACGAGAATTTCCAGCGCAAGAGCCCGCAGCACCGCCATGCGCTGATCCCGCTGCTGGGCGACGGGCTGTTTGTCAGCGACGGCCCGCTGTGGCGCGAGCGGCGCCGCGTGGTGGCGCCCGTCACCCATGTCTCCCGCCTGGCGGAACTGGCGCCCGCCATCACGGAAGCGGCTGCGGAGCGCCAGGCGCAATGGCGCGCCCTGCCGCCTGGCCCCGTGGATGTGCTGGCCGAGATGGGCCATCTGACGGCCGAGATCATCTGCCGCACCATCTTCGGCCGCGCCCTGGGCCGCGATGCGGCAGGCGAAGTGGTGGCCGCCTTCGCCGAATACCAGGCGCTGATCGGCCAGACCGACCTTCTGTCGCTGCTCGGCCTGCCGGACTGGTTCCCGCGCTACCGCAGCCCCGGCGTCAGGCAGGCGGCGCGGCGCATCCACCATGTGGTGGATGGGCTGATCGCGGGCATCCTGGACGGGCAGGATGCCGGCGAGGCCTCGCTGATCCGCGCCATGTCGGAAGCGAAAGTCCCCGGCACGGACCGCCCGATGGACCGCCGCGCCTTCCGCAACGAGGCCATCGTGCTGTTCATGGCGGGCCACGAGACCACGGCCAATACCCTGGCCTGGGCGCTGTTCATCCTGTCCCAGGATCCAACCAATGCCGCGCGGCTGGTCGAGGAGGTGCGCGGCGCGCTGGGCGACCGCGTGGCGACCCTCGCCGACCTGCCGAACCTGCCCTTCACCCGCGCCGTGGTGGAGGAGACGCTGCGCCTCTACCCCCCCGTGCCGCTGCTGTCGCGGGAGGCGCTGGGGCCGGACCGGATCGGCGACCGCCCGGTGCGCCGCGGCACCATCATCCTGGTCAGCCCCTGGCTGCTGCACCGCAAGCCCGGCCTCTGGGACCAGCCGGATGCCTTCATCCCCGACCGCTTCCTGCCCGGCGCGCCGAAACCGCCGCGGCATGCCTATATCCCCTTCAGCACCGGGCCGCGCATCTGCACGGGCATGCATCTCGGCCTCGCCGAGGCGACCATCTGCCTCGCCGCGCTGGCCGGCCATTTCCGGCTGGAGCTTGCGCCGGGGACGCAGGTGATGCCGGTGGCGCGCCTCACTCTGCGCCCGGGCGAGACCCTGCCGATGCGGATCACGCCGCTTGGTTGACCACCTCTACCCCGCCCCCCCCTGGCGCTGGTCCGAACGCCAGGCGCTGCTGCGCTACTGGCTGCGCGACCCGCTGCAGGGCCTGGCCGACTGGCTGCCGCACCAGGCGATGCGCGCCTTGCCGACCGAGGCGGCCTCCGCCTTCGGCGCCCGCATGGGGCTGCGGGCCGGGCGCAAGCGGCAGGTCGGCTCCGACCGCGTCCGCGCTTTGCTGCGCCAGCTGCGGCCGGAGGCGAGCCCGGCGGAGGTGGAGGCGCTGCTCGCCGCCCACTGGTCCCATGTCGGCCGCTGTTTTGGCGAGTTCGCCGCCCTGTCCCGCTTCCGCGCCGAGGGCCGCATCGAGGTGGTGGGCGCCGAGCATGTGCTGGGCCCGCGGGGGGGCGGCCAGCCGCTGATCGTGGCCGGGCTGCATGTCGGCAATTGGGAGGTGGTGCATGCCGGCCTCGCCCAGCTCGGCATTCCCTTTCACGCCATCTACCAGCGCCTGCCCAACCGCTTTCGCATGCGCATCGCCGACCGGGCGCGGGGGCGCAGCCGCAGCGCCGGCGTGCCGCAGGCCGCCGTTGCCGTGGCGCCGACGCTGGGCGCGGTCTTCGAGGCGCATCGCGTGCTGGAGAGCCGCGAGGCGGCGTTGCTGTACTATGTGGACGAATTCTGGGAGGGCCGGGTGCATGCCCCCTCGCTCGGCCGCCCGCTGCGGATGGACGGCAACATCATGCGCGCCGTGCGCCTGGCCTCCTCCACCGGCGCCGCGCTGGTGCCGGCCTATGCCGAGCGGCTGGGCGAGGCAGCCCGCTTCCGGCTGCACTTCCTGCCCCCCGTGCCGATCGGCCCGCAGGGGCGCGGGCGGGCGGCGGTGCTGGAGGATATCGCGGCGCTGGACCGGGTGGTGGAGGGCGTGGTGCGCGCCCATCCCGAACAATGGTTCATGGCCCACGTCTTCCAGCCGGACCGGTAGCTACCGGTAGGCGAGGCCCGTCACCGGATCGCATGGCGGGTCGGGCGTGGCGGGGATGGCATGCAGCGCCCGCTCGCGCTCGCCCGGCCGGGTGGTGAACTGCTCGGGCGGGTCGCCGGGCGGATAGGCGCCGACCACCAGCAGATCCTCGGACTGGCCGAGGTTGCGATGCGCCGTGCCGGCGGGCAGCACCACCACATCGCCGGCCGCGAGGTCCAGCGTCACCCCCGCCTCGGCCCCCAGCCGCACCCGCACATGGCCGCGCGCAACCGCCAGCGCTTCGTGCGCGTTCGGGTGGTAATGGTCGAAGTCGTAGATCCCGTTCCGCCAGGCCGGCGGCCAGCCATGCCGGGCAAACAGCGCCTCGGCGGCCGCCGGATCGCCCGGCGGGGTGGCGCCGCGGTGCAGCAGCACCGGCAGGCGCGGATTGTTGGGGATCTGGCCGCCCTGGCCGGCGCAGTCGCCGAGCCTCAGACGTTCCGCGCCATCGGCGCCGCGTTCATGCATCTGCGGACCCTCGCAAGCTGCGAGGGGGACGCCTCACTGGCCGAAGAGCTGCGCGGCCAGGCGCTGGTGCTGCGCCGCATGCGGGGAAGCCTGGGCGACCTCCATGTAGCCGGGCGCCTCGGCGGTCATCATGCGGGTGCCGACCGGCCGGTTATAGATGAAGCCATAGGTGGAATAGGTCCGGCCGAAGCTGGAGTTGTCGTGCCCGACCTGGACGCGCACCGCGGTCCAGTCGTTGCGGTCGGACACGTCCATGACGGTCACGCCGCGCATGACGCTGCCGCGGCGGATGCCGGGGCCGCCCCAGTTGGAATGGTCGATATGGATGGTGCGCGGGCCGAGCACGCGGCTGACCACCGCCACATGGCCGCGCGACATGCCGCCGGAGGCGGTGAAGGCGAGGACGGAGCCGCGTTCCGGCGCATTGCCGCGGGCATAGCTGCCGGCGGCATTGTGCCACCACATGCGGGCATCGCCGCTGATGTTCATGCCGGTCGCCATGCGCGCGAAGGGCACGCAGGACAGGCCGGAGGTGACGGAGACCGGCAGGATCGGCGTGCCCGCGCCGACACCGGCCGCGAGCGCCGGGCGCATGACGCCGAGCGAGGCGATGCGGGTGGCGGCCGGCGCATCCTGCTGGGACAGGCGCCGCACTTCCTGGGACTGGCTGGCGGCACGCCGGGTTGGGTTGGCATGGCCGCGCTGCGCATTGCGCTGCGCGGCGGCGGCCTGGCGGGTGGCGCTGGCCCGCTGGGCGGCCTGCTGGCGCAGGGCGGCGGGGCTGGGCGTGGTGGCGGCCTGGGCGGGGCGGGATTGCTTCTGCGCCGAGCGGGTGCCGCGTTCCGCGGCTTCCGCCGGCAGATGCATTACCGTGGCGCCCATCAGGACACAGAGTGCTGCCAGCGTGCCTTTTGCCCGCATTGAGTGACCCCTGTTTTCGCCTTCGGCAGAGCCCCCATGGCCTGCTTGAGCACTGCGGTAACTGTGGCCGGCGGGAGGGGGCAAGCCGCTGTGATGAAACACGGCGAAATACGCGGCAATTCGTCGAGGCCTGCTGGGGATGAGCGGTCAGGACAAGACCGTCTTCCTAGAATGAAACACGGCGAAACACGAAGCCACAGTGTTGCGGCAGGAATGCAACAGCCGAAACACGGAATGGAGGGGTGCCAGTATCGAGTCACATGGCTGTCATGTCGTTGCCGAATAGGTAAGGTTTTGGCAACAGAACCCCCGCGCCTGGGCGCGGGGGTGCCATAGCGTCAGCGGCAGGCGGTGACCATGATCTCCACCAGGTGGCGCGGATCGGCCATGTTCGCCTCGACGCAGGCGCGCACCGGGCGGCCGGCATCGCCCAGCCACTCGATCCAGACCTTGTTCATGGCGTCGCGGTCGCGGATGTCCTTCAGCCAGATCTGCGCCTGCAGAAGGCGGGTATGGTCCGTGTTGTTGGCTTCCAGCGCCGCGGTGATCTTCGCCAGCACCTGGCGGGTCTGGCCGGTGATGTCCTGCGACAGGTCATCGGCGGTCATGCCGGCCAGGTAGACGAAGTTGTGGTACTCCACCGAGGAGGACAGGATCTGGTTGCTGCCCTGGCGGGTGATCTTGGACATCGCGCTTTGCTCCTCGAGCGGTTTTTGGCGCGCGTTTCCTAGGCTGGGTCAGGCTGGGCGGCAAGGCGGGCGGCTCAGCGTCCGGGCGCGGGCGACTCGCCATGATCCGCGGCGCTGGCCACCGCGCAGCCGCAGAAGGGGCAGCGCGCCAGCCGGGCGAGCCCTGGCGCCAGGGCCGGCGGCAGCGGCCGGCCTTCCCGCAGGCGGTCCAGCTCCGCCCGCAGGGCGTCATGCGCCTGTGTCGCCGGGCAGCCGCTGGCGTAATCGGCGGCGATGGCGGCGGACGGCGCCTCGGGGCGAAACGCCCCGGCGGCGGCCGGAAGCAGGGCGCTTCCGGCAGGCAGGCAGGTCAGCAGGCGGCGGCGCGTCGTCATGCGCCGCAGCCTATCGCAGGTGCGAGCCGTCAGGCCACCACGGCGTAGCAGCTGCTGGAGGCGGCGGCGCCGATCATCGCCTCGAAGACCGCCACGCCATGAATCGCCTCCTCCACCGGCAGCGGATAGGCCGCGCCGCCGGCAACCGCGGTGGCGAAAGCTGCAAGTTCCGCGGCTTCGATGTCGGTCTTCGGGAAGTTTTTCACCCAGCCCTCGCCTTCGCGCGGGGTGAAGGAAAGGTTCTCATGTCCCTGA
Source organism: Falsiroseomonas tokyonensis (assembly GCF_019024325.1). Taxonomy (GTDB): domain Bacteria; phylum Pseudomonadota; class Alphaproteobacteria; order Acetobacterales; family Acetobacteraceae; genus Falsiroseomonas; species Falsiroseomonas tokyonensis. Next base: position 128,389 of record NZ_JAFNJS010000006.1, on the reverse strand, counting down.
AGAACCAGGATTCCCTCGGTGCCGTACAGCGCCACGCGCCAGAAGGAGGGGCTGAGCGCGAGGGTGGCGAAATTCACCGTGGCGCCGCGCTCCAGCAGGCCCAGCATGGCCGTGGTGTCGTCGATCGTCCGGCTCACCTGGGCATGGCTCAGCACGCTCACCTGCCGGAAGCGGCCGGCCAGGTTGATGATCATGTCGATCATATGGATGCCCATGCCGCCCATCCCGCCGAGCGGGCTTTCCGCCCGGTCCGCCCGCCACATGCCGGGCTGGTAGGCGCGCGCGCCGGGGCCGCTGAACTGGCCGTCCACATGCAGCAGCGTGCCCAGGCTGCCATCCGCCAGCATCTGCTTCATCTGCGCCACCGCCGGCAGGAAGCGGCGGTTGTGGCCCAGCGCCATCACCACCCCGGCCTCCCAGCAGGCGGCCACCGCGGCGGCGGCGCTGGCGCGGTCCAGGGTGAAGGGCTTCTCGACGAAAACATGCTTGCCGGCCCGCGCCGCGGCCACGACCTGCTCCGCATGCTGGGCATGCGGGGTGGCCAGCGCCACGGCCTGCACCTCGGGGTCCGCCAGCACGGCGTCGAGGTCGGGCAGGATGCGGATCTGCTGCTCCGCCGCCCAGGCGCGGGCCTTGTCCGGGCTGCGGGTGCTGCCGGCCACGAAGCGGATCGGCGCCCCCTGCTTGGGCGCCCCTTGGCCCTGCACGCTGTTCACCAGCACCTGGCCCCAGCGGCCCATGCCCACGATCGCCGCCTTCAGCATCCTCGACTCCTCTCTCAACGGGTCTCCGGCGTCGCCGGCTCCCCTTCCAGCGCCTGTTCCATCCGGCGCAGCCGCGCCACCCCCCAGGCGAAGACGCCGAGGAAGAGCGCCACCGCCACCAACGGCGGCCATTGCAGGCCAAAAATCTCCCCGGCCGCACCGAGCGAGAGCGCCCCCAGCGCCGGGAAGGCGCGGGTGATCAGCCCCCAGAGGCTCAGCATGCGGCCGCGATAGCTGGCATCCGTCGCGCTCTGGATCAGGGTCTGCACGCTGATCCCGTGGATCGAGGCGGTGCCCCCGATCAGCGCCGCGCAGAGCATGCCGAAGGGGAAGAAGCTGGTGGCGACGAAGCCCACCGTCGCCACCGCCTGCGCCAGGGCGGCGAAGACCGCCAGCCGCGTCGTCCCCTCCAGCCGCCCGCGGGAGGCGACCCAAAGGCCGGAGACCAGCGCGCCGATGCCGAAGCAGGCGGTCAGGATGGCCAGGCTTTCCGCGCCGCGGCCGAACAGCCGCTCCACGAAGGGGGGCAGGATCTCCTGCACCCCGCGCAGCAGCAGCGCGCCCAGTGCGGCATAGAGCAGGATCGGCCCGAGGCCCGGATGGCGGGAGGCATAGCGCAACCCCTCCACCACCTCCGCCCCCAGGCTTTTCGAGACCGGGTGGCCGTGCCGCTCCTTCGGATCGACGCGCAGTAGGTAGATGGACAGGCAGGCGAAAAGATAGCCCACGGCATTGCCGGCAATGGCCGGCACCACGCCCCAGGCGGCGATGACGGGGCCGGCGATGGCCGGGCCGATGAAGCGGGCAGTGGCGAAACAGAGCGAATTGGCGGCGACCGCGGCCGGCAGGTCGGGACGGGCGACGATGCCGGGCATCAGCGTCTGCCGCGCCGGCTGGGCGAAGCTGGCGGCGACGCCGCCACACACCTCCAGCACCAGCAGCAGGGTGATGGTCATATGGCCGCTGAAGGTGAAGCCGGCGACCAGCGCCGATTGCAGGGCGATGGCCAGCTGCGTCCACATCGCCAGCTTCACCCGGTCCACCCGGTCCGCGATGGCGCCGGCGATGGGGCTGATGAAGACCGCCGGCGCCAGGTCGCAGAAGGCGACCATGCCGACCCAGAAGGCGCTGCCGGTCAGCTGCCAGGCGAGCCAGGAGACGGCGATGCGCTGCATCCACAGCCCGGTCCAGGCGACCATGGATCCGCTGAAGAACAGCCGCGAATCACGGGTGGAAAGGGCGCGCGCCAGCGCGCCGGAGGATGCCACCCCCGGTCAGCGTCGCCGGCTTGGCGCGCCGGGCGCGGGGGCGGGAGCGGGGGCGGGGGTGGCGATGGGCGTTGCGTTGCGCTGCAGGCATTCGGCGACCAGCCGGTCCCGGTCGATCTGCGCCGCGCCGCGATCCGCCTGCAGGCGGCTGAAGGGGGTGACGGAGAGCGTGCCGAGGCTCGATTCGGTCTCATCCGTCCGCATCTGCTGGCCGCGCTCCCGGTACTGCACGATGCGCGTCGCTTCCGCCCGGCAGGCCTCATAGGCGGCGTCCCGCTGGCCCGCCGCCGGCGGCGGCGGGGCGCTGATCGGCTGCGGCAGCGGCAGGTTGCAGCCAGCCAGGGCCAGGAGGGCGGGCAGCGTCAGGGCGCGGAGCGGGGACATCTCGGGACTTTCGGTCGGCGCGTCAGGCCATCGGGGCCGGAGCGCGGGAAGCGGGCAGGGCGCGGGACAATAGCGCGCGAATCCTATCCGCGTCGAACCTGGCTGCGGTATCCAGCGGCATCACGGCCGCGGCCCGCACCAAAGCGGGATGCAGTTCCACGCCTTCGGCCGTCACGCTGAACAGCCCGGCCATCCAGGCGCTGCGACCCATCACCTCGACCAGCGCCAGCAGCCGCAGGCACAGCGCGAGGCCCGGCAGGGTGGCCAGGTCGGCGCGGCGGTCCACCGCCTCGGCCCAGGACCGCGCATCGCGATCGGCGATGGCCAGCACGATGGCCGCCCCCTGCGGCCCGCGGAACAGCAGGCGACGCACCGGGCCCCATTGGCCGGATTGCGCATGGGCGCGCGCCGCGTCCCAGGCATTCAGCAGCGCGGCGGGGGCGACGGCGGGCAGGGCTTCGGGGGAGATCGGGATGGCATAGGACAGGCTGCCGTCATCGGCGGCGGCCAGGGTGATCGCGGTTTCAGGCATCGGCTCCATTTGGCATCGCGCGGGCGCTTCGCAAACCATCCGTGGCGTGGCGTGATGCGGGGATGACCGATCCCAGCCGCCTGACCGCCACCGAGGCCGCCCGCGCCATCGCCGCCGGCCGCCTGTCCACATCCGAACTGATGGAGGCCTGCCTGGCCCGCGCCGCGGCGCGGGAGCCGGCGGTGCGGGCCTTCATCCACCTCGACCCCGGCCAGGCGCGGCGCAATGCCGCCCGCGCCCGGCCGGGCCCGCTGTCCGGCATCCCCGTGGGCGTGAAGGACGTGCTGGATACGGCGGACATGCCCACCGCCTATGGCTCGCCCATCTGGGCCGGGCATCGGCCGCGCGGCGATGCGGCGGCCGTCGCCGCGGCGCGCGCCGCCGGCGGCGTGGTGATGGGCAAGACCGTCACCACGGAATTCGCCACCCGCCATCCAGGCGCCACCGCCAATCCCCACAATGTCGCGCATACGCCGGGCGGATCCTCCTCCGGCTCCGCTGCGGCGGTGGCGGATTTCATGCTGCCGATCGCCTTCGGCACCCAGACCGCGGGCAGCATCGTCCGCCCGGCGGCCTATTGCGGCGTGGTCGGCTTCAAGCCCAGCTACGGCACCTTCCACCGCGGCGGCATGAAGGTGTGTTCGGAAAGCCTGGACACCATCGGCCTCATGGCCCGCAGCCTGGCCGATTGCGCCCTGGCCATGGGTGCGATGACCGGCCGCGACTATCCGGACCCGGAGGCGAAGCGCGACCGCCCGCCGCGGCTGCTGCTCAGCCTGGGCCAGGCGCCTGAGGCCGCGGCGCCGGAGACGGTGGCGCTGCTGCACCGCGCCGCGGATGCCGCCCGCAAGGCCGGGGCGGAGGTGGTGGAGGCGCCGCTTCCGGCCGCGTTGGCCGAGGCCGCCGAGCTGCACCCCTACCTGATGAACATGGAAACCCGCCAGGGCTTGGCCTGGGAATACGCCGAGGCGCGCGCGCAGATCTCCCCCGTGTTGCTCGACCGCCTGGACTGGGCGGGCGGTTTCCCGCCCGCCAAGCTGGGCGAGGCCCGCCGCGCAGCCATGGCCGCCCGTGCGGCTTTCCTCGACTGGACCGCCGGCTTCGACGCGGTGCTGACCCCCTCCGCCCCCGGGGAGGCGCCGCAGGGGCTGGGCCATACGGGGGAGGCCACCTTCAACCTGCTCTGGACCCTGCTCTACGGGCCGAATGTGACGATCCCGGCGGGCACGGGCCCGGCCGGCCTGCCGCTGGGGGTGCAGCTGGTCGGGCGGATCGCGAAGGATCCGGCGCTGATCGCCACCGCGCGCTGGCTGCAGGCGGCGCTGGACGGGTGACAATGACCAAGCTGTAAGGTCGGAAAATTAAGTGGCGGGAAAGATCGAAAAGGTAAGTCAGCACCTGTCCCCCACAGGAGCGCGACGTGTTCCTTCGACCCCACCGCCCCGACCGCACCAGTGAACGCCTGGCCGCGCTGGATTGCCTGCGCGCCAAGATCATGATCGCCGATGCTGATCTGAACATCATCTACATGAATCCGGCCGTCACCTCGATGATGGCTGAGGCCGAGGAGGAGCTGCGGCGCGAACTGCCGCGCTTCAGCATGGCGACCCTGCTGGGCAGCAATATCGACGTCTTCCACAAGACGCCGGACCACCAGCGCCGCATGCTGGCCGCGCTCGACAAGCCGCACGCCGCCACCATCCGCATCGGCCAGCGCGTCTTCGACCTGCTGGTGACGCCGATCGGCGAGGCCGGCCGCCGCGCCGGCTTCGTGGTGGAATGGGAGGATGCGCACCACAGGCTGCTGAACCTGGACTATGCCGCGCAGATCGCCGCGATCGGCCGCGCGCAGGCGGTGATCGAATTCACCATCGACGGCACCATCGTCGGCGCCAACGAGAACTTCCTGGCCACCATGGGCTACCGGCTGGAGGAGATCCAAGGCCAGCACCACAGCATTTTCGTCGAGCCCGCCTATCGCAGCTCCGCCGACTACAAGGCCTTCTGGGACGCGCTGCGATCCGGCCGGCACCTGGCGGCGCAGTACAAGCGCATCGCCAAGTCGGGTCGGCCGGTGTGGATCGAGGCGTCCTACAACCCGATCCTCGACCATCATGGCCAGGTGACCAAGGTGGTGAAATTCGCCACCGACATCTCCGGGCAGGTCGAGCTGCTGGACAAGCTGCAGGAGAATATCCAGCAGGTGGACCAGGAGGTCGGGCGGTCCAATGCCGGGGCGCTGGCGGCCAAGCAGGCGGCGGGCACCGCGACCGCCAATGTCGCCTCGGTCGCCGAAAGCGCCGAGCAGCTGGCCCAGTCCATCCGCGTGATCTCCGGCAGCATGGTCGCCTCCCAGGCCGCGACCGATGCGGTCTTCCAGCAGGCCGCCCGCGTGGCGTCGGAGACGGAGGGCCTGGCCAGCGCCACCCAGGCGATGAGCGGCATCGTCGCCCTGATCCGCAGCATCGCCAGCCAGATCAACCTGCTGTCGCTGAACGCGACGATTGAGGCCGCGCGCGCCGGGGAGGCCGGCAAGGGCTTTTCCGTCGTCGCCTCCGAGGTGAAGAACCTGGCGGTGCAGGCGGCCCAGGCGACCGAGCAGATCACCAAGGAGATCGACAGCCTGCAAAGCCGCTCCGCCAGCGTGGCGCAGGCCGTCATCAGCATCCGCGAGCAGGCGACCACGGTGCGCGACCAGGTGAGCCATGCCGCCGGCGCTGTGGAAGAACAGGCCAGCGTCACCCAGGGCATGTCCGGCAGCGCGCAGGGCGCGGCCTCCGCCGTCGGCGCCGTGCTGGACAGCGTGGCGGAGATGGAGGCGGCCGTCGGCAGCGTCTCCGCCGCCGTGCGCAAGACCACCGATGCGGCGCAGGTGCTGGCGCGCTGAGCCTCAGCTGAGCCGGCGGAGCCTTTCGGCCGTTGCTTCATCCGCCGGGTAGAAGGCCTCGATCGCGAGCTCGGACAGCGTCACCTCCACCGGCGTGCCGAATACGGTAGTGGTGGAAAGCAGGGCCAGCCGCCCCTCCGGGCTGTCCAGCAGCAGCGGCACGGCCAGCCCGCCGGGGGCCAGAGCCGGCTTGGTGGGCGCGGCCTGCGGCGGGGCGGGCAGGGCGCGCAGCTCCGCCAGCAGATCGGCAAGGGTGGCATCGCCGCTCGCCTCCACCTGCCGGTGCAGCCGCTCCAGCACATGGGCGCGCCACTCCGCGAAATTGGCGATGCGCGGTGCCAGGCCGCCGGGCGCCAGGCTGAGGCGCAGCACGTTGACGGGCGGCGCGAGAAGGGCGGCATCGGCGAGGCCTTCCAGCAGCCGCGGCACCAACGCATTCGCCGCCACCAGCTGCCAGTGGCGGTCCACCGCCAGCGCCGGATTGGGCGCCTGGGCGTCCAGGATCAGCTGCACCGCCGCCCGCACCCCCTCCGGCGCCGCCTCCTCGCGATAGGCGGGGGCATAGCCGGCGGCGAGCAGCAGCGTGTTGCGGGCGCGCAGCGGCACCTCGAGCTGCGCGGCCAGGCGCAGCACCATCTCCCGGCTCGGCCGGGCGCGGCCGGATTCGACGTAGCTGAGATGCCGGGTCGAGATCTCGGCATCGAGGGCGAGGTCGAGCTGGCTACGGCGGCGGCGCTGGCGCCAGTCGCGCAGCAGGCTGCCGATCGGGGGATGGGTCGCGGACATGCGGCGATCCTAGGCCGGCTTGGTGTCGGCTTCCCATGACCTGCGAGGTTATCGCGCGGCGGCGGCCGGTGGGTGTTGGGTGGGCACATCGAAATCCAAGGGAGAGACCCGATGACGATGCTGAAACTGGCGCTGCTCGGCGACGCCGCCGCCTGCGCGGCCTCCGGCCTGCTGCTGGCCGGGGGCGCAGGCCTGCTGGCCGCACCACTCGGACTGCCGGAGGCGCTGCTGCGCGGCGCCGGGCTTTTCCTGATCCCCTGGGCCTGCCTGGTGGCGCTGGCCGGCCTGTCGGCCGCGCCGCGGCGAGGCGCGGTGCTGGCCATCATCGTGCTGAACGCGCTCTGGGTGCTGGACAGCCTGCTTCTGGCGGCGGGCACCTTCGGCCTGGCACCGAGCCATCTGGGCCAGGCCTTCATCCTGGTTCAGGCCGCGGTCGCCGGGGGCTTCACCGCCCTGCAGATCCTGGCGCTGCGCCGGGCGGCGGTGGCGGCATGATCCGCACGCGGGATGGCGTCGCCCTGTTCCATCGCGAAATCGGCCGGGGCGCGCCGGTGGTCTTCCTGGCCAGCTGGTCGCTGCCGAGCGACAGCTGGTTCCAGGCGATGCAGGCCGTGGCGGCGGCCGGGCTGCGCGCCGTGGCCTATGACCGGCGCGGCCATGGCCGGTCGGAGGATCCCGGCCGCGGCTGGGACTACGACACCCTGGCCAACGACCTGGCCGATGTGCTGGCCGCGCTCGACCTGCGGGAGGTCACCCTCGTCGCCATGTCCGGCGCGGCCGGGGAGGCGGTGCGCTTCCTCACCCGCCATGGGCGGGACCGCGTGGCGCGGCTGGCGCTGATCGGCCCGACGACGCCGCTTCTGCTGCAGCGGCCGGACAATCCGGAGGGCATCCCGGCCGAGGCGCTGGTGGCATTGCGGGCGGAGCTGCGCCGGGACTTTCCCGACTGGCTGGCCCGCAACGCCCGCGCCTTCGGCGGGCCGGGGCCAAGCCAGGCCATGCTGGACTGGATCCGCGGCCTCGCCCGCCAGGCCAGCCTGCCCTTCCTGCTAGGCTTTCACCAAAGCCTGGCGGAGACCGATTTCCGGGCGGAGCTGCGCGCGCTGGACCTGCCGGTGCTGGTGATCCAGGGCGATGCCGATGCGACCTGCCCGATCGAGCTGACCGGCCGCCCGACGGCCGAGCTGGTGCCGGGCGCGCGCCTGCTGCTGCGGCCCGGCGCGCCGCATGGGCTGATCGTCAGCGATCCGGACTGGCTGGCGGCGGCGCTGGTGGAATTCGCGACCGGCTAGCGCTTGCCGGCGAACTCCGGCAGGCCCTTCAGGCTCTCCGTCGTGTCGAAGTCGCGCAGCACCGCGTCGCTGGCCATCTCCACCGCCACCATGCGGTCGGCATGCTTCGCGGCCAGGTGCCGCGCGCCGATGTCGCCGGTGATGGCCAGCATCTCGCCCAGGAATTCGCGGGACCAGAGCATCGGGTTGCCCTGCTTGCCGCGGAAGGTGGGCTGCACGATGGCGCGGCTTTCCTCCGGGTCGAAGGCGGTCAGCAGCCGGTCCAGCATCGGCGCGGTGACCAGCGGCATGTCGCCGAGGCAGACCATGATGCCCTCCGCCTCCGCCGGCACCGCGGCCAGCCCGGCCTTCAGCGAGGCCGAGAGGCCGTCGGCGTAGTTCTCCGCATGGGCAAACAGCACGGGACGGCCGGCCAGCGCCTCCTCGATCCGCTCCCGCTCATGCCCTGTCACCACGATGACCGGCGCGGCGTGGGAGGCGAGGACATTGTCCACCACCCGCAGAATCATCGGCACGCCCTTGGCATCCGGCACCAGCAGCTTGTTCAGCGGCGCCATGCGGCGGGACCGGCCGGCGGCCAGCACCAGGGCACAGACGCTGCGCGCCCGGCGCGGCGTTGAATTCAGCGGCGGGGTGCGCGGGGCCTCGGCGCGGGGCAGGGGGCGCTGCTCGATCTCCTTCAGCAGCCCGCCGACGCCCATGCCCATCACGTCCTTGGCCGTGACCTTGCGGCCGGCGAAGATGCGCGCCAGCACCCAGTCGAAACCGTTCAGCTTCGGGCTGCGGGCGCAGCCGGGCAGCACGAGCGCCGGAACGTCCCCCACCCGGCCCAGGCAGATCAGGTTGCCGGGGTCCACGGGCATCCCGAAATGCTCGATGACGCCGCCGGCGCGGATGATGGCGCTGGGGCCGACATCGCGGCGGTCCACGACGGCGGAGGCGCCGGCGATCAGCAGCAGCTCGGCGCCGGCGCGCTTCAGGCGGGTCAGCGCCTCCGCCACCGGGCCTTCCTCATGCCGCACGCGTTCCACCGGCAGCAGCGTGCCGAGCAGGGCGCGGATGCGCGTCTCGGTCGCCTCCACCGCGCCTTCCATGACGCTTTCCTTGATGCCCGGCAGCTCCGTCAGCACCAGGCCGACGCTGAGCGACTGGAAGGGCTGCACGGTAAGCGCCTGGCCCGGCCTGCGGCCGCGCGCGATCGCCTCCACCACCGCCAGCACCCTTCCGGGCACGGCGAAGGGGATGATCTTGATGGTGGCCAGCATCTCCTTGGTATCGACCACAGAGTGGTTTGGCAGGGTGGCGATGGTGATGCTCTCATCCACCGCATTGATCCGCTCGATCAGCGCGGCATCGAGGGTGAAGAGGCCCGGGCTTTCGGCAAACAGGTTCACCCGGCCGGTGGCGGCGCGGGACCGGGCGATGAGGGGCGCCATCAGCGCATCGGCGATGCGGTCCGCCGCCTCATCCTCCGGCACGTCGCCGGATTCGAGGCGGGCGGTGATGACATCGCGCCGACCGGCCTCGCGCAGCGCCGCGATCGCCTCCTCGTCCAGCACGATGCCCTTCTTCAGCACCTTGGTCGTGCCGCTGCCGGTCAGGCGGACGGTATGGGCGAGGATGGCGCCGCGCGCCTCCTCCAGCGGGGTGGGGCCGAAGTTCATGTCTTGTCCGACTTTGGCCCACGGGCGGTTTCAGATGCCGCTCCGCGGCGGGCGGCGACGATCTGGGCAAGGATGGAGACCGCGATCTCGGGCGCCGTGACGGCGCCGATATCGAGCCCGACCGGCGCATGGATTTTCGACATCTCCGCCTCGCTAAGGCCGGCTTCCTTGAGGCGTTCCAGGCGCTTGGCATGCGTCCTTCGACTGCCGAGGCAGCCGATGTAGAAGGCCGGGCTGCGCAGCGCGACTTCCAGCGCCGGGTCGTCCAGCTTCGGGTCGTGCGTCAGGGTGACCACGGCGGTGCGGGTATCGGGGGCCAGCGCCGTCATCGCCTCATCCGGCCAGTCGGAGGAGATCGCAACCTCGGCGCCCAGGCGTTCCTCCGTGGCGAAGGCGCGGCGCGGGTCGACCACGGTGACGGCATAGCCGAGGCGGGCGGCCATCGGCACCAGCGCCTGGGCGATATGAACTGCGCCGACCACGATCAGCCGCAGCGGCGGGTTCTGCGGCTGGATGAACCAGGGCGCGCCATCCTGCTCCGCATTGCGGGCCTTGTCGGCGCGCAGCGCGGCCTCGGCCTCGGCGGCCAGCGCCTCCGGCACGGCATCATCGGGGAAGAGCAGCTGCGCGCCGCTATCCAGCCGCGTCAGCAGCGCCACGGGGCGCTTGACGTCGCGCGCCGCGGTCAGCCGGGCGAGAAGGTCCGGCGTCATCCGACCTTCTCGACAAAGACCTTCAGCTTGCCGCCGCAGGCCAGGCCGACTTCCCAGGCGCGATCGTCCGAGATGCCGAAGTCCAGCAACTGCGGCGTCCCGGTCTGCATGGTCTGCTTCGCCGCATCCGCCACCGCCCCCTCGATGCAGCCGCCCGAGACGCTGCCCTCCATGCGGCCGGAGGCGGTGACCACCAGGCGCGACCCGGCCGGCCGCGGCGAGGACCCCCAGGTCTCCACCACGGTGGCGATCGCCACATCCTCGCCCGACGCGCGCCAGGCGGCGGCCGTCGCCAGGATGTCTTCGGAATCGGCGCTCATGCCGCGCTCCTCATTCGGCCGGCGCGCGGGTCCGACAGGACGGAGACCAGGTCGCGCAAGCTCGTCAGGTTATGGACCGGGCGGAACTCATCCACGTGCGGAAGCATCGCCCGGATGCCCTGAGATTTGGGCTGGAAGGCGGCGTAACGCAACAGCGGGTTCAGCCAGATCAGCCGGCGGCAGCTTTTCTGCAGCCGGTCGGTGGCCTCCGACAGGCCGCGCGCCCCCTCCCGATCCAGCCCATCGGTGATCAGCAGCACCACGGCGCCCTGGCCGAGCACGCGGCGGGACCAGAGGCGGTTGAACAGGTCGAGCGAATCGCCGATGCGGGTGCCGCCGGACCAGTCCGGCACGGCCTTGGCCACCGCCTCGAAGGCCACTTCGGCATCACGGTGGCGCAGCTGGCGGGTGACGTTGGTCAGGCGGGTGCCGAAGAGGAAGGTGTGCACGCGGTCGCGGTCATTGGCGATGGCGTGCAGGAAATGGATCAGGATCTGCGCGTAGCGGGCCATGGAGCCCGAGATGTCGCAGAGTGCGACCAGCGGCGGCGGCCGCACCACGCGGCGCCGGCGGGCGATGTCCAGGATCTCCCCGCCGGTGCGCAGACTTTTCCGTGTTGTAGCGCGCATATCGGCCATCGGTCCGCCGGTGTCGGTGCGGAAGCGGCGGGTGGGGCGGGCGTCGAGCGGCAGGACGAGTTTGGAGATTTCGCGCTTGGCTGCGGCCAGTTCGGCGGCGGACATCGCCTCGAAATCCATGCTCTGCAGGCGCTCGCGCTCGCTGACCGTGAAGGTCATGTCGACCCGGTCCTCGGGCGGTTCCTCCGGCGGTTTCGGAGGCTTGGGCCGGTCGCCCTGCATGGCTTCCGCCAAGCGGCGATCGGCGGGCTTCGGCTTGGCGGGTTCGGTGACGCCCTCCATCAGCGCCATGGCGGCGGCATGCCGGCCTGCTTCCGGATCGCGCCAGAACAGCCCGAAGGCCTGGTCGAACAGAAAAAAGTGCTCGTGCCGGTGCACCATGGTGGCGCGCAGCGCGGCGTGCAGCTGGGCGCGGTCGCCGATCTCGACCGCGGTCAGGGCCTCGGCGCCGGCCAGCATCTCGGTCGGGCCGACCGGCAGGCCGGCGCGGCGCAGCAGCCGGCCGAAGGCGAGCAGATTGGCCGCCAGCGCGCCGCCCGGCCCCGCCTGCGGCAGCAGCAGCGCGCTTTTCGGCGGGATCACGCCGCCGCCGCCCCCTTGGCCTCGGCCACCAGCCGCGCCGCCTCCGCGCCGCGGATGCGGGCGATGTCGTCCTGGTACTTCAGCAGGGCGCCCAGCGTCTCATCCACCAGGGCCGGCTCCAGCTCCCGCGCATCCAGCGCGGAGAGTGCCGCGGCCCAATCGATGGTCTCTGCGACGCCCGGCGGCTTGAAGGTGTCGGCGCCGCGGACGGCCTGGACGAAGGCGACCACCTGGGCAGAGAGCGCATCCCCCACCTGCGGCGCGCGGATCTTCAGGATGGCGCGCTCGCGGGCGGCGTCGGGGTAGTCCACCCAGTGATACAGGCAGCGCCGGCGGATCGCGTCATGCACCTCCCGCGTCCGGTTGGAGGTGATGACCACCACCGGCGGGGTCGCCGCCTTCACCACGCCGAGCTCGGGGATGCTGATCTGGAAATCGGCCAGGATCTCCAGGAGAAAGGCCTCGAAGGGCTCGTCGGCGCGGTCCAGCTCGTCGATCAGCAGGACGGCCGGCGCGCCCTCCAGCGCATCCAGCAGGGGGCGGGATTGCAGGAAGCGGCGGTCGTAGATGCCAGCCTCCAGCGAAGCGCGGTCCGTCGCGGCACCGCTGGCCTCGGCCAGGCGGATCGCCATCAGCTGCCTGGCGTGGTTCCACTCATAGGCGGCGGAGGCGAGGTCCATGCCGTCATAGCATTGCAGCCGCACCAGGCGGCGCGGCAGCTGGGCGGCCAGGACCTTGGCGATTTCGGTCTTGCCGGTGCCGGGCTCCCCTTCCAGGAAGATCGGCCGGCCCATGCGCAGCGCCAGGTGGATGGTGGTGGCCAGCTGACGGTCGGCGACATAGCCGCCCCCCGCCAGCATCCGCTGCGTGGCAGCGACGTCGGCTGGGATCACGTGAGGAAGATGAGCGCGAGGACGACGATCATCGCCGCGCCGCCCAGCCAGACCTGGGCGGGGAAGCCCATGAAATCCTGGGTGAGCAGGCGCAGCGGCAGCGGCATCTGCGCCGGCGCCGGATTTGGCCGATGCACGGCACCGCCCGGCGAGACGCCATCGGCGCCATGCTGGGTGATCGGCGCCGGCGCGCCGGGCTCGGCCAGGTATTCGGTATCCGTCCCTGCCACGGCCACCGCCTCGGGCGCTGCCGGCTGCAGCTGGGCGGCGAACCGGTCGAAGAACTGGTCGGCCATGGACTTGGCCGTGCTGTCGATCAGCCGCGCACCCAGCTGGGCCATCTTGCCGCCGACCTGCGCCTTCACGTTGTAGCGCAGCAGGGTGTCGGACGGGCCGAGTTCCTCAAGCGCCACATCGGCGCCGCCCTTGGCGAAGCCCATGGCGCCGCCCTGGCCCTCGCCGGAGATGGTGTAGGATTCGGGCGGCACGATATTGGACAGCAGCACCTTGCCGCCGAACTTGGCGGACATCGGGCCGAGCTTCATCGAGACCTTGGCCTGGAACTGGTCGTCCCCGATCCGCTCGACGCTTTCGCAGCCGGGAATCGCCGCCTGCAGGACGGCGGGGTCGTTCAGCGCCTCCCAGACCTTTTCCCGAGGTGCGCCGATGCGCCGTTCGCCGGACATTTCCATGCGTGAGGTCTCCGCTTTGCAGCCGCGGAAGTTAGGCGCGGGAGGCCGGCGCGGAAAGGGCAGGGGCGAGGGAAGGTGATACTGGGCCGCTTTTCCCGGCCTGGCGGGGCAGGGCCACGGGATCGTGACGCGCTGCGGCTGAGCGGTTAAGCCTTGGGGCGGGATGGCCGGAACGGGGGGTCTTGGATGAGCGTGATGATGGCGCGCGGCCTGCGCATGGCGGCCGGCCTGGCGATGGCCGCACTGGTGCCGGCCCCTGCCTGGGCCGCGGGGGTGCCGGGGGCGGAGCTTTCGCTGGCCTGGGGCATCCCCTTCGTCGGCATCCTGCTGTCCATCGCGCTGATGCCGCTGCTGGCCGGCCATCTCTGGCACCACCACTATGGCAAGATCGCCGCCCTCTGGGCCGCGCTGTTCCTGCTGCCCTTCGCGGCCGTCTTCGGCGCCGGCGCCGCCTGGTACCAGTTCGCGCATGTCATGGTGCTGGAATACGTGCCCTTCATCGCGCTGCTGCTGGCGCTCTATACCGCGGGCGGCGGGGTGCTGCTGAAGGGGTCTCTGGTCGGCACACCCACGGTGAACACCGCGCTGCTGGCCATCGGCACCATCCTGGCCAGCATGATGGGCACCACGGGCGCGGCCATGCTGCTGATCCGCCCGGTGCTGCGCGCCAATGCCTTCCGGACCCGCAAGACGCATACCTTCGTCTTCTTCATCTTCCTGGTGGCCAATATCGGCGGCAGCCTGACCCCGGTGGGCGACCCGCCGCTGTATCTCGGCTTCCTGCGCGGCGTGTCCTTCTTCTGGCCGACCACGCATCTCTTCGCCGAATTCGCCACCTGCGTGGTGATCCTGCTGGCGGTCTACTGGGTGCTGGATACGCTCGCCTGGAACCGGGAGAAGCCGGTGCCGCCGGTCGTCGCCAAGGAGGCGGTGGGGCTGGAGGGTTGGCTGAACGTCTGGCTGGTGCTGGCCATCGTCGGGGTGGTTATCGGCATGGGCTATGTGAAGCTGGGCAGCATGAACGTGCTGGGCCAGGTGATGGAGGTGGAGCGGGTGGTCGGCATCCTGCTGTTCCTGGCCATCACCGCCATCTCCGTCGCCTTCACCAGCCCGGCGCTGCGGGAAGCGAATGGCTTCGCCTGGGGCGCGATCCTGGAAGTGGCCAAGCTGTTCGCCGCGATCTTCGTCTGCATGGCGCCGGTGCTGGCCATCCTGCAGGCCGGCAGCCAAGGCGCGGCGGCGGGCTTGGTCGCGCTGACCTCCACCCCCGATGGCGCGCCGATCCCCTGGGTGTATTTCTGGATGACCGGGGTGCTGTCCAGCTTCCTCGACAATGCGCCGACCTACATCGTCTTCTTCGAGCTCGCCGGTGGCGATCCGCTGACGCTGATGGGGCAGAAGGCGCTGACCCTGGCGGCGATTTCCTGCGGCGCGGTCTTCATGGGGGCGAACAGCTATATCGGCAACGCGCCGAACTTCATGGTGAAGGCGATCGTCGAGGAGAATGGCGTGCGCATGCCGTCCTTCTTCGCCTATTGCGGCTGGGCGGTGGTCTTCCTGGTGCCGCTTTTCGTGCTGATCACCCTGATCTTCTTCCGGGGCGCCTGATGGACGACGCAGGTTTCATGGCCCTGGCCCTCGCCCAGGCGCAGACGGGGTTCGAGGAAGGCGGCGTGCCGGTGGGCGCGGTGCTGGTGGGTGTGGAGGGGCGGCTGCTGGGGGCCGGGCGGAACCGCCGGGTGCAGCAGAACGACCCGATCGCGCATGGCGAGATGGACTGCCTGCGCCGGGTCGGCCGCCTGCGCAGCTACGCCGGCACCACGCTCTACACCACGCTCACCCCCTGCATGATGTGCACCGGCACCATCCTGCAATTCGGCATCCCTCGCGTCGTCATCGGCGAGAACCGCAGCTTTGCGGGGAACGAGGGCTTCCTGCGGGAGAGGGGGGTGAAGGTGACGGTGCTGGACGACCCTGCCTGCGCCGCGCTGATGCAGCGCTTCCAGCGCGAAAGGCCGGAGGTCTGGGCGGAGGATATCGGCGAGGTGCCGGAGACCCCTCCAACTGGGCAAAGCTAGCCGCCCGGCAGCCCGCCTGATAGTCGTGCGGGCGCGCTGATACGGAGAGCCCGCCATGCCCTATGTGATCGCCGACGACCTGCCCGACGCCCCCGCGGGCGTCCGCTTCCGCGCCCTGCTGGACCGGCCGCAGATCCTCCAGATGCCGGGCGCGCATCTCGGCATCGCCGCCCTGCTGGCCAAGCAGGCGGGGTTCGAGGCGCTCTACATGTCGGGCGCGGCCATGTCCGCCACCATGGGCCTGCCGGACCTCGGCATGATCACGGTGGACGAGGTCGCCTTCCATATCCGCCAGGTCTCCCGCGCCTCCGGCCTGCCCATCCTGGTGGATGGCGACACGGGGTATGGGGAGGCGCTGAACGTCATGCACATGGTCCGCGTCTTCGAGGAAGCGGGCGCCGGCGCGGTGCATCTGGAAGACCAGCTGCTGCCCAAGAAATGCGGCCATCTGAACGATAAGAAGCTGGCCGATGCGCGGGACATGGCGGCCAAGGTCGCCGCCGCCCGCAAGGCGCGCCGCCACCTGACCATCATCGCCCGCACCGATGCGGTGGCGAGCGAGGGCATGGATGCCGCGGTGGCCCGCGCAAAGCTGTATCTGGAAGCCGGGGCGGATGCGATCTTCCCTGAGGCGCTGGTCACCCGCGAGATGTTCGCCGAATTCGCCCGCCGCATGCCGGGGGTGAAGCTGCTGGCCAATATGACGGAGTTCGGCCGCACCCCCTTCTTCACCGCGCAGGAATTCCAGGACCTCGGCTATGCCATGGTGATCTGGCCGGTCAGCCATCTGCGCGTCGCCGCCAAGGCGATGGAGGAGCTCTACGCCGCCATCAACCGCGACGGCGGCACGATGAAGATGCTGGACCGCATGCAGACCCGCGCCCAGCTCTACGCCACCATCGGCTACCACGAATATGAGGCGCTGGATTCGTCCCTGATCGCGACGGTGATCCCGGAGGGGATGCCGCAGTAGGGCGTAGCAGGGGAGCGCTAAACTCCGAAGAAGGCCGGGATATCCGCCACGCTGGCGAAAAGGATATCCGGCCCGGCCGCGGCCAGGGCAGAGGGCAGCGCATAGCCCCAGGCCACGGCGCCGGCGGTAAGGCCGGCGCTGCGGGCGGCGGCGATGTCGCGCAGCTCGTCGCCGATGGCGATGGCTTCCCCCGGCAGG
Source organism: Falsiroseomonas tokyonensis (assembly GCF_019024325.1). Classification (GTDB taxonomy): domain Bacteria; phylum Pseudomonadota; class Alphaproteobacteria; order Acetobacterales; family Acetobacteraceae; genus Falsiroseomonas; species Falsiroseomonas tokyonensis. The sequence continues at coordinate 111,725 of NZ_JAFNJS010000006.1, read as the reverse complement.
CAGCCCGTGCGGCGCAGCACCTGGCGGAAGCGCGACGCCTTGCCGAACAGCGTGGCATCGCAGGCCCAGTGCCGGATGCAGTCCGCCTCCGCGCCTAGGGCGCGGCGGGCATTGGCCTCGGAGTTGGAGGAGACGAGCGCCAGGGTCACGCCGGCCGATTCCAGCCGCGCCAGCATGGCGCCGATGCCCGGGAAGAGCGGCGGTGCAGGCGCGCGGCTGGCCTGGGCCTTGATATGGGCCGCGATGCGCGGAAGCTTCCACAGCGGCACGCCCAGCGCCCGCAGCACGGCGCGGGCATCGCGGTCGCGCAGCGCCTCGGCCTCGGTCTCGGTCACCCGGCGAAAGCCAAAATGCCGCGCCGCCTGGTCCAGCGCCTCGAACATCAGGGCGCGGCTATCAGCCAGGGTGCCATCCAGGTCGAAGAGCGCAAGGCGGGGCGGGGTCCTGCCTGGCGACAGGGCTGCGACCATCCCAGCTTCGGTCCAACCGTCCACCCGCGATCCGCACCCGTTGCGATGACGAAGTTTCTTGCCGGAGGCCCTGCGCCGCCGCAAGGCGCGGTGGCGCCGGGCGCCATCACGATCCGGCGGGGTGCACCCCAGGCGAGCACGGGCCTATCAGGCCCGACATCGTGTGATTGAAGAAAAATTGGCTCCGGCGGTTGGATTCGAACCAACGACCAACGGATTAACAGTCCGCTGCGCTACCGCTGCGCCACGCCGGATCAGCCGAGGGGGCGGGCTATAGCAAGCACCCGGTCCCCGGTAAACCCGCCCTGCAGAAGAAGCTGCAGGATGGGGTGGAAAAGTAAGGCCGCGGCCGGAATCGAACCGGCATATACGGATTTGCAGTCCGCTGCATCACCACTCTGCCACGCGGCCCCAAGGTGCGGCGGAGCCGCACCGTGAAGCTAACTCCAAAATGCGGCGGAGCCGCACCCAGGAGCGGCGCCTCTATCCGGCAGGGCGCGGCGGCGGTCAAGCGTCCGGTCAAGGCTTCCTCAACGTCTTGGCCGTGTGGTGGTCCGATGCTGCGTCGCCGAAGCGGTGCTTGGCCACCGGCGGGCGGACCCGTATAAGCGCGGCATGGATAAGGCGGCGATGATGGACCTGGATCGCGCGGCGGCGACCCCCTCGAAGACTGCGGCAGCGGATGCGGCGGATGCCATGGCGGCGGCGCGACGCTTCATGGTGGATGGCCAGCTGCGGCCGAACAAGGTGACGGATCCGGCGCTGCTGGCCGCCATGGGCCGCCTGCCGCGGGAGGCCTTCCTGCCGCCGCACCTGGCCCCGTTGGCCTATGCCGATGAGGATGTGCGCCTGCCCGGCGGCCGCGCGCTGATCGAGCCGATGGTGATCGCCCGCCTGCTGCAGCTGCTGCGGCTGCGTGAGGGCGACCGCATGCTGGTGCTGGGCGCCGGCACCGGCTACGCCGCGGCCGTCGCCGCCACCTGCGGCGCGCGCGTGGTCGCCATCGAATCGGATGCGGTGCTGGCGGGCCTCGCCCGGCGCGCCTGGTCCGCCCTGCTGCCGGCCGGAGCGGTGACCCTGGTGCAGGCCGACCCGGCCGAGGGCCATGCCGCCGGCGCCCCCTATGACGCCATCCTGATCGAGGGGCAGGTGCCCACCGTGCCCGAGTCCCTCGCCGCCCAGCTGGCCGAAGGCGGCCGGCTGGTGACGGTGCTGGCCGCCGCCGAGCGCGGCCAGGCCTCCCGCGCCGTCTGGGGGCTGCGGCAGGGTGGCAGCTTCAGCGTGACGGATGCCTTCGATTGCGCCACGCTGCCCCTGCCGCAGTTCCAGCCGGCGCCGGGCTTCGTCTTCTGATGCTGAGGCCGCCGAGCCCTGGCATCGGCGGATGCGCAAGGCGCCGTGGCTGGCCTGTGGCCGAGACCAAGACCGCGACCAAGACTGCATGCTGGTCCACCCGCCCCGCCGCGCGGGCAGTAGGAGCCGCCGACCGATGATCTTCTCCCGCCCCGCTTTCGCGCTTTCCGCGCTGCTGATGGCGCCCGCCGCCCTGGTGGCCAGCCACCGCCCAGCCGCCGCCCAGTCGTTGCAGGAGGCGCTGGCGCTCGCCTATTCCAACAACCCAACGCTGCAGGCCGCCCGCGCCCAGCTGCGCGCGGTGGATGAGAATGTGCCCCAGGCGCTGTCGGGCTGGCGGCCCACGGTGCAGATCGCGACCGGCGTCGGCCAGGCCACCACCTCGACCAATGCGGGCGATCGTGTCACCTCCCCCTGGCGGTCGCGGGACATCGTCTCGAACCAGGCCTCCGTCACGCAGCCGATCTATCGCGGCGGCCGCACCGTGGCCTCCACCCGCCGGGCGGAGAACCAGGTGCTGGCGCAGCGCGCCCGGCTGCTGGCGACGGAACAGCAGGTGCTGTCGGATACGGTGAACGCCTATGTCGCGGTGATCCGGGACCAGGAGGAGGTCCGCCTCAATATCAACAACGAGCAGGTGCTGACCCGCCAGCTGCAGGCGACGAATGAGCGCTTCCGGGTGGGCGAGATCACCCGCACGGACGTGGCCCAGGCGGAAAGCCGCCTGGCCGGCACCCGCGCCTCCCGCGCCGATGCCGAGGGGCGGCTGCAGCAGTCCCGCGCCACCTTCTCCCGCCTCGTCGGCCAGCCGCCGCGCGCGCTGGTGGCACCGCAGCCGCTGCGCGTGCCGCTGGCCACGGCGGCGGAGGCCGGCACGCTGGCCGGGCAGAACAATCCGAACGTGGTCGCCGCCCTGTTCGACGAGGCCGCGGCGCGCGACCTGGTGGATGTGAACTTCGCCAGCCTGCTGCCGCAGGTCAGCGTCACCGGCTCCACCTTCCGCAACGACAACTCCACCTCCACCGTTGATACGCGGCTGAACGGCACGCAGGTGACGGCGAACCTGACCGTGCCGCTGTACCAGGGCGGCGCCGAATATGCTCAGGTGCGCCAGGCCCGGCAGTCGGCGCAGCAGGCGCGGCAGGTGGTGGATGACCAGCGCCGGCAGGCGACGCAGCAGGCGACCTCGGCCTGGGAGACGCTGAACGCCGCCCGCGCCCAGGTGGACAGCGTCCGCGCCCAGATCCGCGCCGCCGAGATCGCGCTGGACGGCGTGCAGCGGGAGGCGATCGTCGGCAGCCGCACCACGCTCGATGTGCTGAATGCGGAGCAGGAACTGCTGAATGCCCGCGTCAGCCTGGTGCGCGCCCTGGCCAATGTGATCACGGCGTCCCACAGCCTGGCGGCGTCCGTCGGGCGGCTCACCGCGCGGGACCTCAGCCTGCCGGTGCAGATCTATGACATGGAGGCCTATTACCGCGAGGTGCGGAACCGCTGGATTGGCTTCGGCGACTACGCCGACCGGGGACGCTGAGGCATGAGCGGGGCGGGCCAGCCCGGCCGGCCGGGCGCGGGCAATGATCCGGCGATGGATGACATCCTCGCCTCGATCCGCCGCATCCTGAACGAGGACGAGGCGCAGGAGGGTGCGGCCAAGCCGACCGATCCCAATGCCGAGTTCGAGCCGCTGGACCTGACCGAGGCGATGCTGGTCGCCGCCCCGCCGGCGGCGGAGCCTGCGGCGGCGGAGGAAGCGGAAGCCGAGCCCGGGCCGGAGCCGGAACCGGAGCCCGCGCCGGTCCAGGCCGCGGCGCCCGAGCTGCTGTCCCCCCCGCCGCCTGGCCCGCCGCCCTCGCCGGAGCCCGAGCCGCCGATGACGGTCGCCAATGTGATGTCCGCGGCGGAAGGGCTGATCGCCCCGGCGGTGGCCGCCGCCACCACGGCGACGCTCGCGACGTTGTTGCGCAGCGTGGCGGAGGAACGTGCCGCGACGGTCACCCGGGGCGGCCCCTCGATCGAGGATGTGGTGCGGGAGGAGATCCGCCCGCTGCTGAAGGCCTGGCTCGACCAGCACCTGCCGCCGCTGGTGGAGCGGCTGGTGCGCGTCGAGATCGAGCGCGTGATCGGGCGCGCCGCGCCCTGATCCCGCCGGGCCGGGCTTTCAGTCCGGCTTGATGTTGTTGTCGCGGATCACCGCCGCCCAGGTCTCCATCTGGGTGTCGAGGAATCGGCCGAAATCCTCGGGCGTCGAGGCGACGATCTCCACCCCCATCGGATTCGCCAGCCGGGCACGCACCTCCGGCACCTCCAGCGCCTTGGCCAGTGCGGCGTGGAAGCGGCGCAGGATCGGCTCCGGCGTGCCGGCGCGGCCGAGCACCGCCCACCAGGCCTGGGCATCGATGCCCGGCACGCCGGATTCGGCCACCGTCGGCAGGTCCGGGAACAGGGGCGAGCGGCGGCCGCCGGTCTGCGCCAGGGGGCGCAGCGACTGGCCGACCTGGCCGCCGAGGCCGGCATTGCTGGCCATCGGCAGGTCGAGCTCGCCGGCCGCGGCTGCCGCGCTCATCGGGCCGCCGCCGCGATAGGGCACATGGACCATCTTGAAGCCGCCGCGCTGCTGCATCAGGGACATGGTCAGGTGCGAGAGGCTGCCGACGCCGATGCTGCCATAGGTGATGGTATCCGGCGCCGCCTTGGCCGCCGTGATCACCTCCTCCAGCTTCTGCCAGGGGCGGGAATTGTGGGTGGTGATCAGCATGGGCGCGGCGCCGATCTGCATCACCGGCACCAGGTCCCGCTTCGCGTCGAAGCCGAGATTGCTGATGAAGGAGGGATTCACCGCGTGGCTGTCGAAGACGGTCACCCAGGTGTTGCCATCCGGCGCTGAACGCGCGGCGGCGGCGGTGCCGAGCGCGCCGGAAGCGCCGGGCCGGTTCTCGATCACCACCGGCTGGCCGAGTTCCGCGCTGAGGCGCGGCTGCAGCAGGCGGGTGATGGTGTCCACGGAACCGCCGGGCGGGAAGGGGACGATGATGCGGATGGGGCCGTTCGGCCAGGCCGGCTGACCCAGGGCAGGGGCGGCGAGGGTGGCGCCCGCGAGTCCCGCCAGCAGCGGACGGCGACCGATCTTGTGCATGGCTTCGTCTCCATTCCCGGCTGAATCCTATGGGCCGCGGGCCGGGCGGCGTCCAGCCGGCCCTTGACGGAAGCGGGCCGGCGGGGAAGGGATGCCGCATGCTCGACAAGACCTTCGACCACGCCGCCATCGAACCCCGCCTGTATCAGGGCTGGGAGGATTCCGGCGCCTTCGCGGCGCATCCCGAGAATTCGAAAAAGCCCTTCACCATCATGATCCCGCCGCCCAATGTCACGGGCAGCCTGCATATCGGCCACGCGCTGACCATGACGGTGCAGGACATCCTGACCCGCTTCCGGCGGATGCAGGGGCGCGACGCGCTGTGGCAGCCGGGCACGGACCATGCGGGCATTGCGACGCAGATGGTGGTGGAGCGGCTGCTCGCCTCGCAGGGGCTGAAGCGGCGGGAGATGGGGCGCGAGGCTTTTCTCGCCAATGTCTGGGAATGGAAGCGCGAATCCGGCGGCACCATCACCCGCCAGCTGCGCCGCCTGGGTGCCAGCCTGGACTGGCCGCGCGAGCGCTTCACCATGGATGAGGGCCTGTCCGAGGCCGTCCGCGAAGTCTTCGTCACGCTGTACAGCCAGGGCCTGCTGTATCGCGACAAGCGCCTGGTGAACTGGGATCCGGTGTTCCAGACCGCGATCTCGGACCTTGAGGTCGAGAGCCGGGAGGTGAAGGGTAGCATCTGGCACCTGCGCTATCCGGTCGAGGGCGAGCCGGGCCGTTTTGTCACCGTGGCGACGACCCGGCCGGAGACGATGCTGGGCGATACGGCCGTCGCGGTGCATCCCGAGGATGCCCGCTACGCCGACCTGGTCGGCAAATTCCTGGTCCTGCCGCTGACCGGACGGCGCATTCCCATCGTGGCGGATGCCTATTCCGATCCCGAGAAGGGTACCGGCGCGGTGAAGATCACCCCCGCGCATGACTTCAACGACTTCGAGGTCGGCAAGCGGCACGGCCTGGCCAGCCCCTCCGTGCTCGATGCCGATGCCAAGGTGACGCTGGCCGAGATTCCCGGCCCCTGGGCGGAGGACGCCTTCGTCCGCAGCCTGGAAGGCCAGGACCGCTTCGCCGCCCGGAAGGCGATCGTCGCCAAGCTGGAGGAGATGGAACTGCTGGCGGCGGTGGAGCCGCATGTGAACCAGGTGCCGCATGGCGACCGCTCCGGCGTGCCGATCGAGCCGCGGCTGACCATGCAGTGGTATGTCGACGCCAAGACGCTGGCGCAGCCGGCGATCAAGGCGGTGGAGACCGGCCAGACCGTCTTTGTGCCAAGGCAGTGGGAAAACACCTTCTTCGCCTGGATGCGCGACATCCAGCCCTGGTGCGTGTCCCGCCAGCTCTGGTGGGGCCACCAGATCCCCGCCTGGTACGCGCCGGATGGCGAGGTTTTTGTGGCCAAGACCGAGGAGGAGGCCCGCGCCGCTGCGAAGGCCAAGTTTGGCCGGGACGTGGAGCTGGTGCGCGACCCCGATGTGCTGGACACCTGGTTCAGCTCGGCGCTCTGGCCCTTCTCGACGCTCGGTTGGCCGAACCAGACGCCCGAGTTGGAAAAGTATTATCCGGGCGATGTGCTGGTGACGGGCTTCGACATCATCTTCTTCTGGGTCGCCCGGATGATGATGATGGGCCTGCACTTCATGGATGGCCGGGTGCCCTTCCAGAAGGTCTACATCCACGGCCTGGTCCGCGACGAGAAGGGCCAGAAGATGTCGAAGTCCAAGGGGAACGTCATGGACCCCCTGGAGCTGATCGAGGCCTATGGCACGGACGCGCTGCGCTTCACCATCGCCTCGCTCACCGGCCCCGGCCGCGACGTGAAGCTCGGCCGCAAGCGCGTCGAGGATTTCCGGTCCTTCGGCACCAAGATCTGGAACGCCGCGCGCTTCCTGGAGATGAACGGGATCAAGGCGGATCCCGCCTTCGATCCGGCATCCGCCAGGACGCCGCTGGCGCGGTGGATCCTGGATGGGTCCAACCGGGCGGTGGCGGAGGCCACGGCGGCGCTGGAGGCCTTCCGGTTCGACGAATATGCCGGCGCAAGCTACCGCTTCGTCTGGGGCAGCTTCTGCGACTGGTTCCTGGAATTCGCCAAGCCCGTCCTCAACGGCCCCGATGGCCCCGCCAAGGACGAGGTGAAGGGCGCCGCCCAGCATGTCTTCGGAACGATTCTCAAACTGCTGCACCCGGCCATGCCCTTCATGACTGAGGCCCTGCACGCCGAATTCGGCTATGGCGCCGAATGCACCCTGATCCGCGCCGAATGGCCCGGAGCCGTGCCGGTGACCGATGCCGAGGCGGCGCGGGAGGAGCTGGACTGGCTGGTCAAGCTGATCGGCGAAGTGCGCGGCGTGCGGTCCGAGATGAACGTGCCGCCCTCCATCACCGTGCCGCTGCTGCTCTCCGGCGCCTCCGGCACCACGCTCGCCCGGGCCGAGGCCTGGATCGAGGTGATCCGCCGCATGGCCCGTGCCACCGAGGTGCGGCCGCTGGAAGGCGCCGTGCCCAAGGGCGTGGCGCAGGTGGTGGTGGGGGAGGCGACGGTGATGCTGCCGCTGGCCGATGTCATCGACCTCTCGGCCGAACGCACCCGCCTCGGCCAGGCCCGCGCCAAGGCGGAGGCGGAGGCCGGCAAGGTGCTGGCCAAGCTCGGGAATGCCGATTTCGTGGCGCGGGCGAAGGAGGAGGTGGTGGAGGAGAACCGCGAACGCCTCGCCGCCTTCCAGGCGGAGATGGCGCGGCTGGACGCGGCCTTGGCCCGGATCGCGGGCTGAGCATGCTGGAACCCGGCACGCTGAAGCTGCTGGCGGCCATCGTGGTGTTCTCGGTGCCCGTCTGGCTGTTTGCCGCGGTGCTGCCGGGACGGGTGGTGGCCGGGCTGCGGCTGAACCGGGCCCAGGCGCAGGGGCTGGGGGCGGTGGTCGGGCTGGTGCTGGGCGTGGGGTTCCTGCTGGCGCTGGGGTGAGCCTCAGGCCTTCGGAAACAACGCCTCCACCGCGACCTTCAGGCCGGGCGGGTCCAGGGTGAGCAAGCCCTCCCGCAGGATGGCCGATTGGATGGTGCCGTCCTCGGCCCTGCGGTGATGCACCAGGATGCGCGTATCCGGCAGCAGGACCAGGTAGTGGCGGATCGAGGAGGTGCTGAGGTAGTCGACAAGCTTTCTCGACAGATCAACTCTGCCGACTGAGGCGATCTCCACCACCACGACAGGGTTCGGCACGGCGATCGCATCGCCCGGCAGCGGCGGTCCGGCCGCGACCACCAGATCAGGCACATGCACCGTCGCCTCACCGATCTCGACGGCAGAGCCCATCAGCACCTCGGCCGCGATCCCTTTCAAGCCGATGGCCTCGGCCAGAGCGCGCCAGCACGCGGCGCGGGTGCGGGCATGGCCCACGGTGCGGCGGGGCATCGCCTGGACGCGCCCTTCCACCAACTCATGCCGCCCGCGATCCTCGGCCAGGGCCCAGGCGTAGAAGTCCGGACGGGACATGGAGGGGCTGGCTGGGTCCGCTTCGGGCTGCATGGAAACGCAGCCTAACCTGCTCCCATCACCGGAAACCACGATCTTCCCCTGGTCGGACCCGAAAAGCTGTGGCACGCCCATCCCAAACCGCCGGGAAACGCACCATGACCAAGTGGGACAAGTCCAAGCTGCCGAGCCGCCACACCACCGTGGGCCCGGAACGCGCGCCGCATCGCAGCTACTACTACGCCATGGGCCTGACGCAGGAGGAGATCGACCAGCCCTTCGTCGGCGTCGCCACCTGCTGGAACGAGGCCGCGCCCTGCAATATCGCGCTGTCCCGCCAGGCGCAGTCCGTGAAGGTCGGCGTGAAGGAGGCCGGCGCGACGCCGCGCGAATTCACCACCATCACGGTGACCGACGGCATCGCCATGGGCCACCAGTCCATGAAGTCGTCCCTGGCGTCCCGCGACGTGATCGCCGATTCCATCGAGCTGACCATGCGCGGCCATTGCTATGACGCGCTGGTCGGCGTGGCCGGCTGCGACAAGTCGCTGCCGGGCGTGATGATGGCGATGGTGCGGCTGAACGTGCCCTCCGTCTTCATGTATGGCGGCTCGATCCGCCCGGGCCGCTTCCGTGGCCGCGACGTGACGGTGGTGGATGTCTTCGAGGCGGTGGGCCAGCACGCCGCCGGCAATATGTCCGATGCCGACCTGCTGGAGCTGGAGCAGCATGCCTGCCCGGGCGCCGGCGCCTGCGGCGGCCAGTTCACCGCCAATACCATGGCCTGCATTTCCGAGGTCATCGGCCTGGCCCTGCCGGGTTCCGCCGGCGCCCCGGCGCCCGACGAATCGCGCGACTTCTACGCGGTGCAATCCGGCCGCGCCGTGGTGGAACTGATCCGCAGGAACCTGCGGCCGCGGGATATCGTGACGCGCGATGCGCTGTTCAACGCGGCCGCCATCGTCGGCGCCACCGGCGGTTCCACCAACGCCGCGTTGCACCTGCCGGCCATCGCGCATGAATGCGGCATCAAGTTCGACCTGCATGACGTGGCGGAGATCATGCGCGCCACGCCGCATATCGCGGACCTCAAGCCCGGCGGCCGCTATGTCGCGCAGGACGTGTTCAACATCGGCGGCGTACCGGTGATCATCAAGGCGCTGCTGGAAGGCGGCTACTTGCGCGGCGACGCCATCACCGTCACCGGCAAGTCGCTGGCCGAGAACCATGCCGAGGTCATCGTCCCGAAGGACCAGGACGTGGTGCGCCCGACCAGCGATCCGATCTCGCCCATCGGCGGCGTGGTTTCGCTGAAGGGCTCGCTCGCCCCGGAAGGCGCCATCGTGAAGATCGCCGGCATGAAGACCCTGCGCTTCGAGGGCACGGCGCTGTGCTTCGATTGCGAGGAGGATGCCTTCAAGGCGGTGGAGATGCGCGCCTACAAGCCCGGCGACGTCATCATCATCCGCTACGAGGGCCCGAAGGGCGGCCCGGGGATGCGGGAGATGCTGTCGACCACCAGCGCCATCTATGGCCAGGGCATGGGCGACAAGGTGGCCCTCATCACCGATGGCCGCTTCTCCGGCGCCACGCGCGGCTTCTGCATCGGCCATGTGGGGCCGGAGGCGGCGGTGGGCGGCCCGATCGCCCTGCTGAAGAATGGCGATCCCATCGTCATCGATGCCGAGGCCGGCACCATCGACGTGATGCTGCCCGAGTCCGAGATGGCCGCGCGCCGCGCCGCCTGGACCCCGCGCAAGACGCTCTATACCTCCGGCGCGCTGTGGAAATACGCCCAGACGGTGGGGCCTGCCTCCCAGGGCGCGGTGACGCATCCGGGCGCGGCCGAGGAAGGCCACATCTACGCCGACCAGTAGCGGTTTAAGGCGCCGCCGCCGCAGACTGCTTTAAGGCGCCGCCGCCGCAGGTGCTTTAAGGCGGCTCCGCCGCAAACGGCCTTGGCGGCGCCGCGATCGCGCCCGAACCCGGACATGGGCGGGGGGTTAACTCCCTATCAAGCGGCAGGGCCCCCGGACGAAACCGGCCCGCCGCAGGGGAGACCCCGCCATGCGCCGCCTCCGTGCCCTGTTCCTGCTGCTGCCGGCGCTGGTCTTCGCGCCCGGCTGCGTGGTCGCCGCCGATGTCACGCCGGTGGGCGGCTATGGCTACGGCTATGGCTATGCCCAGCCCTACTACGCGCCGCCGCCGCCGCGCTACTACGCGCCGCGCCCGGTCTACCGCCCCTATTACGCGCCGCCGCCCCGCTACTATGGCCCGCCGCGCCACCATGGCGGCTGGGACCGCGGCCGCCACCATGGCCATTATCGCGGCGGCCGCGGCCACTGGCGCTGACGCCGCCCATCCCGGGCCCGGCGGCAGCGCCCGGCCCGGGCCGGAATCAATCCGCCAGGTCCACCACCAGCGGCGTATGGTCCGAGGGCTGTTCCTCCGCCCTCGGATCCACATCCACCGTGCAGGCCGAAAGCCGCTCGGCGAGTTCCGCGCTCAGCAGCGCGTGGTCGATCCGCAGCCCGGCATTGCGCTCGAAGGCCGAGCCATAGTCCCAGTAGGTATAGAGCCGCTCCGGCGCCGGATGCAGAGCGCGCAGCGCATCGGTCAGGCCGAGATGCTCCAGCGCCCGCCATTCGGCCCGCGTCTCCGGCCGCACCAGCGCATCGGTCGGCGGCAGGGCGCCGGGCGCCAGGTCATGCTCGGTGGGGCAGACATTGAAGTCGCCCAGGATGGCGAAGGGCGTGAAGGCATCCAGCCGCGCCTGGGCTTGGCGCCGCAGCCGCTCCATCCAGGCCAGCTTGTACAGGTAGCCCTCCGCGCCGCCGGAATTGCCATTGGGCAGGTAGATGCCCGCCACCTGCATCCCGGCGGCCGAGACCTCGATATAGCGGGCCTGGCTATCGGAATCGTCGCCGGGCAGGGATTCGGCCACCACCTCGAAGGGGATGCGGGCGATCACGGCCACGCCGTTGCGCCCGCCTGTCTGCCCCACCGCATGCACCTGGTAGCCGGCCGAGGTGAAGTCCATCGCCGGGAATTCCTCCGTCCTGCACTTAAGCTCCTGCAGGAACAGCAGGTCCGGCTGCTGCCGCGCCAGGAAGCGCAGGATATGCGGCGCCCGCTTGCGGACGGAGTTCACGTTGAAGCTGGCGAGGCGGATCATGCGGCGGAGACTGCCCGCATGCGGGCCGGATGACCAGTATGGGCGGCCGGCGCGGCCTGCTTCCCAATTCCCAGGCTCAGGCGGGCAGCCAGAGGCTGACGCGGGTGCCGAGGCCAGGCTTGCTCTGGATGCCGAGGCTGCCGCCCAGCCCCTCGGCGAATTGCCGCGCCATGGACAGGCCGAGGCCGGTGCCGCGTCCGGCTTCCTTGGTGGTGAAGAAGGGCTCGCCGGCGCGGCGCAGCACCTCGAGCGGCATGCCGATGCCGGTATCCTCCACCGTCACGCGCAACCGCGGCGTGCCATGCTCGCTTTCTGCGAGGCCCGCCGTCACGCGCACCTCGCCGCCCTCGGGCATGGCATCGCGGGCATTGACGATCAGGTTCAGCAGCACCGTCTCGAACTCCGCCCGATCCGCCTGCAGCGGCGGCAGGTTGGGCTCCGCCGACCAGGCCAGGCGGATGCCGGAGCCGAGCAGACCGCCCACCATCTCCTCCAGCCGGCCGAGCACCACGGCGACGTCGAGGCTTTCCCCCACCTCCCTATCCGGTCCCGTTGATGACCGCCGGCTGTATTCCAGCATGCGGCCGGCGATCCGCCCGCCACGCGCCGCCGTGCCCTGCAGCATGGCGGACAGTCTGCGGACCTGCTCCGGCTGCTCCGCCCGCCGCTCGATGAGGCGGGAGGCCGCCAGCACGCTCTGGATCAGGTTGTTCATGTCATGCGCCGCGCCGGCGGCGATCTGGCCGAGCGCGGTGATACGGGCTGTGCGATGCAGCAGGACCTCGGCCTCCAGGCGCCGCTCCGCCTCCGACCGCGCGCGCATCAGCGCGGCGTATTCGCGCTTCATCCCCAGCTGGGCCAGCCGGATCAGCGCCAGAAGCAGCAGCGCTACCACGCCGGCCGCAGCGGCGAACCCGCCGGCGGCGCGAATCCAGGCCCGGTGCAGCGGCTCCAGACTCAGCCCATAGGCGATGGCCACGTCGTAGCGGTCCAGCCAGCGCGACGCCACAAGGCGGTCGGCGCGCAGCGCGGGCAGGATGGACCGGTCGGAGGCGGGCAGCGCGCTGTCCTCGCGCGTATAGGCCAGCGCCACCCCGTCGCGGCGTGCGGCCGCCTCGATCACCGCCAGCTTCGCGCCCCGCAGGCGCGCATCCTCCGTCGCCGCATCGGGCGGATGCTTGGCCAGGATGCTGCCGTCCCGGCGGATCAGCTGCACCGAGTCGGCGGGGTGGACGACGATGCTCGTATAGAAGGCGGCAAAGGCCCTGATATCGGAGGTGGCCCAGATGACGCCGCCATCGGGCCGCCCCTCGCGGTCCCGCCGGGGGTGGCTGAGCGGGAAGACCATGCGCCCGCGGACGCGGCCGATGAGCGCGGCGCCCAGCTTCGGCGTCACCTCGTTCGGGCCGACGCCCTGCTGCGCCAGGAAATAGTCGCGCTGCGACAGGTCGATGGGCCGCATGGGGAAGGCGAAGCTGGAGGTCTGCACCAGCTGGCCGGCCGGGGAGATCAGGCCGATGGCGCTGGTGCCGGGCGCACTGTCGCGCAGCTGTACCAGGAAATCCGCCACATCCGCGCTGGCGGCGATGGCCGGCCAGTCCAGGTCGATGATGAAGCGATTGACCGCGGTCAGATAGGCTTCCTGGCTTTCCAGCCCCCGCAGCGTATGTTCATGCAGCAGATCGACGGTGTGGGTCAGCCGCGCCTCCGCATCCGCGTGCAGGTCCACCCAGCTTGCCCAGGCCGCCGCGGCGGCGATCGCGAGCGGCAGCACGACCACGGCGATGCAGAGCGGCCAGAAGGTGCGGGGCGCCGCGAAACCGGGCGGCGCCGGCGGTGCGGGCAACGAGTCCAGCCGGGGCTCGCCCTGCGATGTGGCGGCGCCGAGCGGAGCCGGGGCAGGCAAGCCGCTATGCGGGTCCATGCTTCACATTCCCCGCCGAGCCGTTGCGCGCGCTTCCGGCGTCATCGCACCCCCCTCACGAGGTCACGATGAAGCCTGCCACCGGAGCGTGCAAGCGCCCGATCGGGCGGCGGCCTCGGGGGCTTCAGCCGACGGAGAAGCTGGTGCCGCAGCCGCAGGCGCTGACCGCCTGGGGGTTCTTCACCACGAAATGGGCGCCGATCAACGCCTCGGTCCAATCCAGCTCGGCGCCCGCCAGCAGTTCCAGGCTCACCGGATCGACGAAGACGCGGCCGGGGCCCTGGGCCACCACCAGGTCGTCCTCGGCCGGCGCATCCTCCAGGTCGAAACGGTACTGGAAGCCGGAACAGCCCCCGGCATCCACCGCCAGGCGCAGGCCGGCGCCAGGCTTGCCCTGTCGGGCGGCGATCTCCGCCACCTGGGCGGCCGCACGAGGGGTGACGCGGAACGGCGCGATCATGGTGTCCATGATGGCAAGATAGGCCGAGGCGGGCCGCAGTTCCAGGCTTCGCTGCGGCGGCGAGACTTCCAGCCGGCCCGGCCGGATGCTAGGCCCGCGGGGATGGATCCGAAGCGGCTTGCGGACGGGCTGGCCCCCTGGGCGGTCCGCGCCGAAACCTCCCGCGGGCGGCTGCATGCCGAGCCCGGCGGCGGCGCGCGCTCGCCCTTCCAGCGCGACCGCGACCGCATCATCCACGCCACCGCCTTCCGGCGCCTGCAATACAAGACCCAGGTTTTTGTCTATCACGAGGGCGACCACTTCCGGACGCGGCTGACCCATAGCCTGGAGGTGGCGCAGATCGCGCGCTCCATCGCTCGTGAGCTGGCGCTGGAGGAAGACCTGGCGGAGGCGCTGGCGCTGGCGCACGACCTTGGCCACCCGCCCTTCGGCCATGGCGGGGAGGATGCGCTGGATGCGATGATGAAGCCCTATGGCGGCTTCGACCACAACGCCCAGTCGCTGAAGGCCGTGACCCGCCTGGAAGCACGCTATGCCGGCTTCGACGGGCTGAACCTGACCTGGGAGACGCTGGAGGGCCTAGCCAAGCACAATGGCCCGCTGCGCCGGCCCAGCCCCTATATCGTCGAATACGACCGGCAACACTCGCTGGAACTCACCACCCATTCCAGCGCCGAGGCCCAGGTGGCGGCGCTGGCCGACGACATCGCCTATAACAACCACGACCTGGACGACGGCATCCGCGCCGGCCTGTTTACGCTGGAGGAGGCCGCGACCCTGCCTCTGGTCCAGGAAGCCCATGCCGAGGCGCTGCGCGCCAATCCCGGCCTGCCGCGCGATCGCGCGGTGGCGGAGGTGGTGCGCCGGGTGATCAACGCCATGGTGAACGACACGGTGGCCGAGACCCGCCGCCGCATCGCGGCCCTGGCGCCGGGCAGCGCGGCCGATATCCGCGCGCATGACCGGCCGGTGGTGGCGTTCTCGGACGGGATGATGGAGGCGAATAACGAGCTGCGCGCCTTCCTGTTCCAGCGCATGTACCGCCACTGGCGGGTCAATCGCACCACCCAGAAGTGCAAGCGGGCGCTGCAGCTGCTGTTCACCCTGCTGCATGGCGAGCCGCGCCAGCTGCCGCCCTGGTGGCAGGACAAGGCCGGGGAGGCGGGCAGCGCGGCCGCCGCCCAGGCGGTCTGCGACTACCTGGCCGGCATGACCGACCGTTTCGCGCTGGAGGAGCATCGGCGCCTGACCGATCCCTCCATCCCGGGCTAGAACCCCACCTCCGTTTCCGGATTCGCCTGCATGACCCCGACCGCCGACCTGTTTGCCACGATGCGCGCCCATGTGGTCGACGCCCTGACGCAGATCCTGCCGGAACTCCCGCCCGAGGCTTTTGCGCGCGTGCTGGTGGAGCCGCCGAAGGACGCGGCGCATGGCGACATGGCGACGAACGGCGCGATGGTGGTGGCCAAGCAGGCCAAAATGCCGCCGCCCAAGCTGGCAGCGGCGCTCTGCGAGAAGCTGCGCGAACTGCCCGTGGTGGTGGAGGCGACGCCGGCCGGGCCGGGCTTCGTGAACCTCCGCCTTGATGAGGGTTTTGTGCGTGGCGTGGTGCCGGCGGTGCTGGCGGCGGGCCCTTCCTATGGCGATGGGCCGGCGCGGGATGGCGGGCCGGTGAATGTCGAATATGTCTCGGCCAACCCGACCGGCCCGATGCATGTCGGCCATTGCCGTGGCGCCGTGGTGGGCGACGCGCTGGCGCTGCTGCTGCGCAAGGCGGGCTATGACGTCACCCGCGAATACTACGTGAACGACGCCGGCGCGCAGGTGCTGGCGCTCGCCTATGCCACCTACTGGCGCTACCTCCAGGCCCTCGGCACGCCGATGACCGAGGAGGACTACGCCCAATCCGTCCCGGGCGGGCTGCAGTACAAGGGCGAGTACCTGGTGCCCGTCGGCATCGCGCTCCGCCAGATCTTCAAGGACACGCTGGCCGAGCCGGGCGGCATGCCGGCGGCCGCGACCCATTGGCTCGATACGGTGCGGGACTTCACCGTGGAAGCCATGATGTCCGCCATCCGCGAGGACCTGGCGGCGCTGGGCGTGCAGCACGACGTCTTCATCAGCGAGCGCGCCATCGTGGCCGAGGGCTGGCTGGAGAAGGCGGAGGCGACGCTTGCCGCCAAGGACCTGATCTATACCGGCGTGCTGGAGCCGCCGAAGGGCAAGACGCCGGAGGACTGGGAACCCCGCCCGCAGGTGCTGTTCCGCGCCACGCAATACGGCGACGACGTGGATCGCCCCCTGCGCAAGTCCGACGGTTCCGGCACCTACTTCGCCAATGACGTGGCCAACCATTTAGCAAAAATCGAGCGCGGCTTTCCGCAGCTGGTGCAGGTCTGGGGCGCCGACCATGGCGGCTATGTGAAGCGCATGCAGGCGGCCGTCGCGGCGCTGTCGGACCGCAAGGTCTCGCTGGACGTGGTGCTGACCCAGATCGTGCATGTGATGAAGGACGGCGAGCCGGTCCGCATGTCCAAGCGCGCCGGCACCTACGTCACGCTGCGCGACCTGATCGACGAGGTCGGCAAGGACGCCGTCCGCTTCACCATGCTGACGCGCAAGGCGGATGCGCAGATGGAATTCGACCTGAACAAGGTCATCGAGCAGACGCGGGAAAACCCGGTCTTCTACGTGCAATACGCCCATGCCCGCTGCCGCTCCGTCCTTCGCTCCGCCGGCGACCCGGCCCAGGCGGATCTGGCCGGGGTCAGCCTCGATTCGCTGACCGACCCCGCCGAGCTCGCCCTGATCCGCCGCATGGCGGTCTGGCCGCGCACGGTGGAGGCCGCCGCTGCGGCGCGGGAGCCGCATCGAATCGCGTTCTTTCTCCAAGACTTGGCCAGCGACTTTCATGTACTGTGGAACAGGGGGCGTGACGATGCGACGTTGCGCTTCATCCGGGCGGAGGAGCCGGAGGCGACCCAGGCGCGTCTCGCGCTGGTGGCCGCCACTTCGGTGGTCCTGCGCTCAGGCCTCGCGGTGATGGGGGTCGAACCCGTCGAGGAGATGCGATGAGCGATATGATGGTGCCATCCTATCGCGTGCAGCGGGACACCCCGGCGGTGCCCTGGCGCATGCTGGCGGTGGCGGGCGGCATGGTGGCGGTGGTCGCGGTGGGGGCGGGGGGCTACTGGGCCTTCCAGAGCTCGGGCGGTGGCGGCGTTCCGGTGGTGGAGGCCGATCCGCGTCCCTTCAAGGTGCGCCCGGACGATCCGGGCGGGCTGCGCGTGCCCAACCAGAACGCGCTGGTGCTGGAACGCCCGGCCAATCGCCAGGCTAACGCCCAGGCCGTGCGCCCCGGCGGGATGGTGCCGGAGCCGGAGGCGCCGAATATCGACCTGCTGCGCGCCGCCGTGGCCCCGCCGCCGGTGGTGGCGCCGGTTCAGCCCCCGCCGGCCCAGCCGGTGGCCTCCCGCAGCGCGCCCCGCGGCGCGGCGGCGGAAGCCCCGGTGGCGGAACCCGCCGTGGCCCGCAGCGCGGCGCCGGAGCCGGCGCAGACTGTCGCCGCGCCGGCCGTGCCGCGCCCCGTTCCGAATGGCCGGGTGATGGTGCAACTGGCCGCCGTGGGCAGCGAAGAAGGGGCGCGTTCCGAATTCGAGCGCCTTTCCCGCCGCGCCCCCGAGTTGTTCGAGGGCCGTAGCCCCGTGGTGCAGCGCCTGGAACGGGACGGGCAACCCCCGCTGTTCCGCCTGCGCACCGCGGGCTTCGCCGACCAGGACAGCGCCCGGCAGTTCTGCGAGGCGCTGCGCGCGCGCAGCTTCGCCTGCATCCCGGTTCGCTGAGCCGGGCATGACTCCCAAGGCCGCCATCATCGGCATCGCCGGCACGACCCTGTCGGCGGAGGAGGCGGCGCTGTTCCGCCGCCATCGGCCGGCCGGCGCCATCCTGTTCCGGCGCAATGTGGAAAGCCCCGCCCAGGTCACCGCCCTGACCGCCGCGCTGCGGCAGGAGCTGGGGGAGGCGGCGCCGATCCTGGTGGACCAGGAAGGCGGCCGTGTTGCCCGGCTGCGCCCGCCGCACTGGCCGGACTTCCCCGCCGCGGCCCTGTTCGAGGATGCGCCCGCCATGGCGGCGGAGGCGAATGCCACGCTGCTCGGCATGGAATGCGCCGTGCTCGGCCTCGACGTGGTCTGCGCCCCGGTGCTGGACCTGCGGCTGCCCGGCGCGCATGGGGTGATCGGCGACCGCGCCTTCTCGGCCGATCCGGCGGAGGTGGCCCGCCTCGGCGCTGCCTGGGTGCGCGGCCTGCAGCAGGCAGGCTGCATCCCGGTCATCAAGCATATCCCCGGCCATGGGCGGGCGGAGGTGGACAGCCATGATTCGCTGCCCCGCGTCACCGCGGACCGCGCCCGGCTTGCCGCCGACATCGCGCCCTTCCGTGCGCTCTCCGCCGCCGATGGCGGGGCGGGGCTCTGGGCCATGACGGCGCATATCCTCTACACCGCGCTGGATCCGGCGCTGCCGGCGACGCTCTCGCCCGGGCTGATCCGGGACGTGATCCGCGGCGAGATCGGCTTCGACGGCGTGCTGGTCTCGGACGACCTGGCCATGGGCGCCATGGCGGGCCTGTCCAACGACCTGGCCGGCGCCACCATGGCCGCGGGCTGCGACCTGGCGCTGCATTGCACCGGCGTGCTGGCCGAGACCGCGGCGCTGCTTGAAGCCTGCCCGCCGCTGGCCGATTCCGGCGCACGGCGCATGCAGGCGGCGCGGGATGCCATGCTGGCCGCCCGCCGCGTGGTGGAGCCCGACCTGCTGGCCCAGATCCGCGATCGTCTGCTCGCCACCCGATCCTTTGTCACCCGGCCCGCCTTAGCGTGATCGCCGAGATCGCGGCGGTCGCGCTGGCGGCCATCCTCGCCATCACCCTGCATGAGGCGGCGCATGGCTATGCGGCCCGCGCGCTGGGCGATGACACCGCCTGGCTGCTCGGCCGGGTCAGCCTGAACCCGCTGCGGCATGTGGACCCGGTGGGCACCATCCTGCTGCCCGGCCTGCTGCTGGTCACCCAGCTTCTGACCATCGGGCGGGTGGAGGCGATGTTCGGCTGGGCCAAGCCTGTGCCGGTGGATATCTGGCGGCTGCGCGACCCGCGCTGGGGCATGGTGCTGGTCGCCGCCGCGGGGCCGGCCATCAACTTCGCCCTGGCGATCGGCTTCGGCCTGCTGGCGCATCTGGCGACGGCGACGGTGGGCGTGCTGCCGGATGACCTGCTGGACTGGCTGCTGCGCTTCATCGCTCTGTCCATGCTCTACAACGTGATTCTCGCCTGCTTCAACCTGCTGCCCATCCCGCCGCTGGATGGCGGGCGCATCCTGGTGGGCATCCTGCCGGCCCCCGCGGCGCGCGCCGTGGCCAGCCTGGAGCGGTTCGGGCTTTTCATTGTCATCGGGCTGGTGTTCCTGGTTCCCTATCTGGTGCCCGGATTCGATCCCCTGCGGATGCTGATGCAATCCGTGGCACTGCCGGTGCTGGAGGCGATCTTCGTCCTCACCGGTCATGGCGGGGCCCAAGGGGGATCCCCAGGAGGGGTGATGTGACCGATCCGGTGCTGCACCTCAGGCTCGATGGCTACGAAGGTCCGCTGGACCTGCTGCTGGACCTGGCGCGCGCCCAGAAGCTGGACCTGGCCGGCATTTCCATCGTCGCCCTGGTCGACCAGTACCTGGCGGTGATCGAGCAGGCGCGCGGCATGCGGCTGGAACTGCAGGCCGAATGGCTGGTGATGGCCGCCTGGCTCGCCTGGCTGAAGTCCCGCCTTTTGCTGCCGAAGGAGGAAGCCGGGCCGGAGGAAGACCCCGAGGCCCTGGCCAGCCGCTTGACCGATCGCCTGGCGGAGCTGGAGGCAATGCGCGCCGGCGCCGCCTGGCTCGGCCAGCGTCCGCAGCTCGGCCGCGACGTCTTCGGCCGCGGCGCGCCGGAGAACCTGACGGTGGAGGACCGCTCCGGCCTGCGCGCGGACCTTTCCGCCCTCTGCCAGGCCTATGTGGCCGGCCGCCGCCGGGCGCTCGCGCTGCGCCCCTATCGGCCGAAGCCGCGCAAACTTTGGAGCGTGCAGGAGGCACTGGGCCGCCTTTCCCAGCTGCTGGGCGACATGCCGAGCTGGGCCGTGCTGCAGCGTTTCCTGCCGGAAGGGACGGAGCTGGATACGGTGGAACGCCGCGCCGCCCTGGCCAGCACGCTGATCGCCAGCCTGGAGATGGCGCGGGGCGGCGGGCTTGACCTGCGCCAGGACCGCGCTTTCGGCCCGATCCTGCTGCGCAAGGCGGAGCCGGCCGGGAAGGCGGAAGATGTCCAAGCCGCCTGACGACCTGCCCGAGGCAGCGCCGGAGGAACCCGCCGTCAGCGCCGCCGCGCTGCGGCTGGCGGAGGCGTTGCTGTTTGCCTCCGACCGCCCCGTGACGCCCGCCCGGCTGCAATCCCTGCTGGCCGAAGGCGAGGACGCCGCCACGGTGCTGCGCGAACTCGGCCTGGCGCTGGATGGCCGCGGCGTGGTGCTGGTGGAGACCGCCGGCGGCTTCGTGCTGCGCACCGCGCCGGACCTCGCCGCCGCGCTGACCCGCGTGGTGGAGGTGCCGCGCCGCCTGCCGCGCGCGGCCATGGAGGCGCTGGCCGTCATCGCCTGGCACCAGCCGGTGACGCGGGCCGAGATCGAGGAGATCCGCGGCGCCAGCATGGCCCAGTCCACCCTCGAATCCCTGCTGGAACACGGGCTGGTGGCGCCGCGCGGGCACAAGGAGGTGCCGGGCCGCCCGACCCTCTGGGGCACCACCTCCCGCTTCCTGGAGCAGTTCGGGCTGAAGTCGCTGCGCGACCTGCCGCGGCGGGAGGAGCTGGTGAGCGGCGAGACCGCGCCGCTGCTCGATGGGCTGCGGGTGCTGGCGCCGCCCGCCGAGGACCCGTCCGCGCCAGCCGGGGACGAGACCCCCCCTTGAGCATCCGCTTCGAAGGCGTCTCCCACCACTATCCGGAGCGCGGGATGGTGCTGCGCGAGCTGGACCTGGAGGTGGGGCCAGGCGAGATCCTGTGCCTGCTCGGCCCCTCCGGCTGCGGCAAGACCACGCTGCTGCGCCTGGCCTCGGGGCTGGAGCCGCTGCAACGGGGGCGCATCACCCTCGATGGCCGGCTGATCGCCGAGCCGGGGCGGGAGACGCCGCCGGAGGCGCGCGGCGTCGGCTTCGTCTTCCAGGACTATGCGCTGTTTCCCCATTTGACGGTGGAGGAGAACGTCGCCTTCGGCCTGCGCGCCGTGCCGCGCGGCCAGCGCAAGTGGCGCATCATGGATGCGCTGGCCCGGGTCGGGCTGGAAGCCTTCGCCACCGCCTGGCCGCATATGCTCTCGGGCGGGCAGCAGCAGCGCGTGGCGCTCGCCCGGGCGCTGGCGCCGCGTCCGGCCGTGTTGCTGCTGGATGAAGCTTTCGCCAGCCTCGACGCCCGGCTGCGCGAACAGGTGCGCGACGATACGCTGCATGTCCTGCAGGAAGCCGGCATCGCGACCCTGATCGTGACGCATGATGCGGAGGAGGCGATGTTCATGGCCGACCGCATCGCCCTGATGAATGAGGGCCGGATCGAGCAGCTCGGCCCGCCCTCCGCCCTCTACCTCGCGCCCATGACCCGCTTCGTGGCGACTTTCCTGGGCGAGGTGAACCGCCTGCCGGGGCGTATGCGGGACGGCCTGGCCGAAACCCCGATCGGAGCGACGAAACCGCGGGAACCGGCCCCGGTGGCCGAGGGCGGCGCCGTGGAGGTGCTGCTGCGGCCGGAAGGCCTGCGCGTGCTGCCGGCGGATTCCAACAGCGGAACCAGCGCGGAGGTGGAGGCCTGCCGCCTGCTCGGCGCCACCACCCTGGTGCATCTGGCGGTGGCGGACGGGCAGGGGGGCCTGCTGCACCTGCATGCCAGGCTGCCGCCGGGTGCCTGGCTCAGCCGGGGTGATCGCGTGGCGGTGGCGATGGACCCTGAGCGGGCCTTCGTATTCCCGCCCGAGGCTCCCTAGATAGGGGTCGTGCCGGCGGCCGCTTGGATTGGCGGGGGGCGGCGATCCTGCTAACGGATGGGCCCCGCTGGGTCGGGGATGAGGATTCATGCTGGGTCTCGATTGGACCGAACTGGCGCTGATTGCCGTGGTCGCTGTGGTCGTCATCGGCCCCAAGGACCTGCCCGATGCCGTGCGCAGCATCGCCAAGGGAATCCAGAAGCTGCGTCGCATGGCCGGGGAATTCCAGGGCCAGGTGGATGAGGTCGTGCGCGAGGCGAAGCTCGAGGACGTCCGCAACCAGATCAACGAGATCCGCAGCTTCAACGTGCGCGATATCGTCGAGAAGGAATTCGACAAGGACGGCTCGATCCGCAAGACCTTCACCGAGGACCCGATCGGCAACCCGCTGCGCGATGCCTTCGCGCCAGACCCCGCGCATGGTGCGACGGTGACGCCGCCGCCCGTGCAGGCCGGGGCGCCGGTGGTCGAGGCCGGGCCGCCCGTGCCGACCGTGGTGCCGCCCGCCTTCATCCCGCCGGGCGCCACGCCGCCGCCGGCGCCCCTGGCGGCCAGCCAGCCTGCCCCGCCGCCCGCCCCGCCGGCCTTCGTGCCGCCGCCCGCGCCGCCCTCCCTGCCGCCGTCTGGCGCCTCCGCCTCCTGACATACGGATCCCCCCACCGTGCCGCGTGATCCGAACGACGAAATCAACGACAAGCCGATGCCGTTGATCGAGCATCTGATGGAGCTGCGCACGCGGCTCCTGTGGTCTGTCGGCGCCTTCATCATCGCCTTTGCCGTCTGCTATTACTTCTCCCGGCAGATCTACGGCTTCCTGGCCGCGCCGCTGGCGGACATCCTGCAGGCGCAGGGCATGGGCGAGCGGCGGATGATCTTCACCGCGCTGTATGAGGCCTTCTTCACCTACCTGAAGGTCGCCTTCTTCGGCGCCACCTTCTTCAGCTTTCCGATGTGGGCGACGCAGCTCTGGCTGTTCATCGCGCCCGGCCTCTACAAGAGCGAGAAGAACGCGATCACCCCCTTCCTGGTGGTCTCGCCCTTCCTCTTCGTCCTGGGCGCGGCGCTGGCCTATTACTTCATCTTCCCCCTGGCCTGGAGCTTCTTCATCAGCTTCGAGACGCCGGCCGAGGCGGGGACGGTGCCGATCCAGCTGGAGGCGAAGGTCAGTGAATACCTCTCGCTGGTCATGCACATGATCCTGGCCTTCGGCATCGCCTTCCAGCTGCCGGTGCTGCTGACCCTGCTGGCGCGCGTCGGCATCGTCAGCGTCGAGGGGCTGCGCAAGGGCCGTCGCTACGCCATCGTCGGCATGTTCGTGGTGGCCGCCATCATTACCCCGCCCGATATCATCAGCCAGATCGGCCTCGCCGTGCCGCTGATCCTGCTCTACGAGATCTCGATCCTCGCCGCCGTCTGGATGGGGCGGAAGAAGAAGGCGGCCGAGGAGGTCTGAGGCGGCCGGCTCGATTGACGGGCCCGCCACTCTGGCCTAGCCGCTGAGCGCCACACCACGCGCTCAGGTCCCCTTTCCATGCACGACATCAAGGCGGTTCGCGCCAATCCCGAGGCCTTCGACGCGGCGCTGGCGCGGCGATCCCTGCCGCCGGCGGCGGCGGAGGCGCTGCGCCTCGACGACCTGCGGATCGAGGCGGTGCGCCTGGTGCAGGCCGCCCAGACCACGCGCAACGAGCTGTCCCGCCAGATCGGCGCCGCCATGAAGGCCGGCGACACGGCGCTGGCCGAGCGGCTGAAGGCCGAGGTGAAGGCCGCCATGGATGCCGCCGCCGCCGCGACGCCGGAGGCGCATGAGGCGGCGCGGGACGCGCTGCTGGCAGCCCTGCCCAACCTGCTGGCCGGCGACGTGCCCGACGGCGCGGATGAGAGCGCCAATGTGGTGCTGCACACCCATGGCAGCCCGCGCAACTACGCCTTCACCCCGCGCCAGCATTTCGAGCTGGGCGAGGCCTTCGGCATGGATTTCGCCACCGCCGCCAAGTTGGCCGGCGCCCGCTTCACCGTGCTGCGTGGGAAGCTGGCGCGGCTGGAACGCGCGCTCGGCCAGTGGATGCTGAACCTGCATGTGGAGGAGCACGGCTATACCGAGGCCAGCGTGCCCTTGCTGGTGAACGACGCCACCATGTACGGCACCGGCCAGCTGCCGAAGTTCAAGGAGGACCTTTTCGCCACCACGGATGGCCGCTGGCTGATCCCGACGGCGGAGGTGCCGCTGACCAACTTTGTCCGTGGCGAGATTCTTGCGGAATCGGCGCTGCCGATGCGGCTGACCGCGCTCTCGCCCTGCTTCCGCTCGGAAGCCGGCTCCGCCGGGCGCGATACCCGCGGCATGCTGCGCCAGCACCAGTTCCCCAAGGTGGAACTGGTCTCCATCACCCTGCCGGAGCAGTCGGAAGCCGAGCATGAGCGGATGACGGCCTGCGCCGAGCGGGTGCTGACGGAGCTCGGCCTGGTCTGGCGCCGCATGGTGCTGGCTTCCGGCGATACCGGCTTCGGCGCGGCCAAGACCTATGACCTGGAGGTCTGGCTGCCCGGCCAGCAGGCCTGGCGGGAGATTTCCTCCTGCTCCAATTGCCGGGATTTCCAGGCGCGGCGCATGGATGCGCGCTTCCGGCCGGCGGCGGGCAAGGGCACGGAATTCCTGCATACGCTGAACGGCAGCGGCGTGGCCGTGGGCCGCGCGCTGATCGCGGTGCTGGAGACGCATCAGGAGGAGGATGGCAGCGTCACCATCCCCGAGGTTCTCCGCCCCTATCTGGGCGGCCTGGCGCGGCTGGCCCCCGGCTGACCGGGGCGGGCGCCCGCGGCTGGGCGCCCGTTGACCCTGGCCTGGATCAGTCGCCGGCGACGGTGCCCTGCTCGGCGCGATGCGGATTGGTGACCTCGCTCATCCAGATCAGCACGAAGCCGACGAACATCGCCATGACCGAGGCCCAGGCCTCGTGATGCGTCAGGACGGCCAGCACGCCCAGCACCAGGCCCGCGATGAGAGACAGCTTCGTGTTGCGGGCGACCAGGCCGCAGAAGGCGTTCAGCGGCGCGAGCAGGATGGCGAACAAGGCAGTGCTCCTCGGGAAAGCCGCAGGCGGCTTCCACCGGGATGGCGGCTTCGCTGTGGCGGGCGCAGCTTCGCGGCAGGCGGGCGGCAGGGGCAAGGCGGATGCGCATTTGCGTCCGCGAATTCACACCCGCGTCACCCAGCGCGCCGTTTCTGCAATCTTGGGACCTCAGGCCCCGGTCTTCACCCCCAGCCGCCCTGCCATGTCCTGCACGAATTGCCAGGCGACGCGGCCGGACCGGGCGCCGCGAGTCACGCTCCATTCCACCGCCGCGCGGCGCAGTTCGTCTGTGGTAGCGGGCAGGCCGAAGCTGGCGGCATAGCCCTCGACCATGGCGAAGAAGGTGTCCTGGTCGCAGTTGTGGAAGCCGATCCAGAGGCCGAAGCGGTCGGACAGCGAGACCTTCTCCTCGATCGCCTCGCCGGGGTTGATGGCGGTGCTGCGCTCGTTCTCGATCATGTCCCGCGCCATCAGGTGGCGGCGGTTGGAGGTCGCGTAGAACAGGACATTGGCCGGCCGGCCCTCGATGCCGCCATCGAGCACGGATTTCAGCGCTTTGTAGTCGGCATCCTCCCGCTCGAAGGACAGGTCGTCGCAGAAGACCAGACAGCGGCGATCACCGGCCCGCAGGATGTTCAGCAGCTCAGGCAGGGTGCGGATATCCTCTCGCTGGATCTCGATCAGAGCCAGGGCGCCGGGCGCCTCGGCATTGGCCTGGGCATGGGCGGCCTTCACCAGGCTCGACTTGCCCATGCCGCGAGCGCCCCAGAGCATGGCGTTGTTGGCGGGCAGGCCGCGGGCGAAGCGCAGCGTATTCTCCAGCACCAGCGCCTTCTGCCGCTCCACCCCCTGCAGCAGCGTGATGTTGACGGCGGAAACTCGCGGCACCGGGTCCAGCCGCGCCGGCGGGCCGGGGTGCCAGACGAAGGCATCCGCCGCGCCAAGGTCGGGCTTGGCCAGGGCCGGCGGGGCCAGGCGCTCCAGCGCCTCGGCGATCCGGGTCAGGGTGGGCAGCAGGGCATGGGGGTCGGACAAGGGCAGGGGCACCCGGATCATGTATTGACGGAAAGGTCGCGGAAGCTAGGTTGCGGGCCGATGCCCCGCAAGCCTGGGGCGCCGACCCCCTCCAGGAAAGCCGGACCCGATCATGTTCATCTCGCCTGCCTATGCCCAGGATGCCGCCGGTGGCACCGGCGCCGTCGTCATGCAGCTGCTGCCGCTGATCCTGATCTTCGCCGTCTTCTACTTCCTGCTGATCCGCCCGCAGCAGAAGAAGATGAAGGAGCACCGCACCATGCTCGGCGGGCTGAAGCGCAACGACAAGATCATTACCGGCGGCGGCCTGGTCGGCACCGTCACCAAGGTGCGCGACGACAGCGACGAGGTGGAGGTGGAGCTTTCGCCGAACGTCCGCGTGACCGTCGTGCGCGGCACCATCGCCAGCGTAGTGAAGCCGCCGGCGCCGGCGAATGACGTGAAGAGCTAACGCGCGCCGCCTCGGCGGACATGAAAAAGGCGCCGGGGTTGCCCCCCGGCGCCTTCGTCGTTTCCGCTTGGCGGAAGGTTCAGGCCGTCTGGCCGGTGGTCAGGCCGCCCTTGTCCATCAGGCCGGCGACCACTTCCCAATCGACCAGCTTGTTCAGGAAGTTGTCGAGGTAGTTCGGGCGCACGTTGCGGAAGTCCAGGTAATAGGCGTGCTCCCAGACGTCGCAGCCGAGAATCGGCGTGCCCTCGCCGGTGGCGACAGGGTTGGAGCCGTTCGGGGTCTTCGTCACCTTCAGCTTGCCGTCGGTGCCGATGATCAGCCAGGCCCAGCCGCTACCGAACTGCGTCACGCCGGCCTGCTTGAAGGCCTCCTTGAAGGCGGCCAGGCCGCCGAGGTCGCTGTCGATCTTCGCGGCGAGCTTGCCCGGCAGCTTGTCCCCGCCGCCGTTCGGCGACATCACCTGCCAGAACAGCGCATGGTTCCAATGCTGGCCGGCCTGGTTCAACACCGGCAGGCCATCGGCGCCGGCCTTGCCGGCCTCGGCCACGATGGTCTCCAGCGACTTGCCGGCCAGGCCCTTGGACTCGATCAGCCCGTTCAGCGCCGTGACATAGGCGTTGTGGTGCTTGCCGTGGTGCAGCTCCAGCGTCTCCTGGCACATGCCCTGGGCGGCGAGGGCGGAGGTCGAATAGGGCAGGGGCGGCAGGGTAAAGGGCATGGGGTCTCTCCCGTTTGGGGGCTTTGGCCAGCTTGCGGGGTGGTCCCCGCGACCGGTGAAAGACCTAGGCGTGGCCTCGGGGACCGTCAACCGCACTTGCGGGTCGCGCCGCGGACCGTCATCAGGCGGCATGGCCAGCCACCCGCTTTCCCCGCTCGGCGCCTTCGTGCGGCAGCATGACCCGGACCGCTACCTCGCCGCGCTGTTCGCCCCCGCGACGCGGCGGGAGGCCTTGTTCGCCCTGATCGCCTTCAACCACGAACTGGCCCGGGCAAGGGAGGTGACGAGCACGCCGATCGCCACCCTGATCCGCCTGCAATGGTGGCGCGACGCGGTGGCCGAGGCCGCCGACGGCCGCCCAGCCCGCCGGCATGAGGTGGCCGGCCCGCTGCACCAGGCGATCACCGAGGGCGCGCTGGATGCAGCCGCACTCTCCGCCCTGATCGATGCGCGGGAGGCGGAGGCAGAGCCCGAGGGCATCCCGACGCGGGAGGCCTTTGGCGCCTATCTGCGCGCCGGGCCGGGCGGCTTCGCGGTGGCGGCCGGGCGGCTGCTGGGTGTCGCGGATGCCGCGCTGCCGGTGCTGCAGCGGCTGGGCGCGCTGCAGGGCCTAGCGGGCGTCCTGCGCAGCGTGCCGGCGCATGCCACCCAGGGCCGCTGCCTGTTGCCGCAGGATGCGCTGGCGGAGGCCGGGCTGAGCCAGGAGGGCGTGATCGCCGAGCCCGCGACCGCCGAGCCGCTGCGCCGGGCCTTGGCCGAGGAGGGCTCCGCGCAACTGGCCAAGGCGCGTGCGGAAGACCTGCCGCGCCAGGCCCTGCCGGCCGCGCTGCCCGTGGTGCTGGCGGCGCGCGACCTGGCCCGGCTGGCGGCGGGCCTGCCGATTCCTGCGCCGCGCGGCCTGGGGGATCGGATCGCAATCATTTGGGCAGGCTTTCGCGGCAGGCTTTAGGCATGTCACGATCCCGGAAAGACCGGGGAGGAGCCGCGCCATGCCGTCACGCCGCCTGTTTCTGGGCCTGCCCCTCGTGATGGCGGCCGCCGCCGCCCGGGCGCAGCCCGCCACGCCGCCCATCTTCGCCGCCGGCGCGGTGAAGCACGCGGTGGAGGAGGTTCTGGCGCCGCTCGGCGCCGGCGCACCGGCGGCGGCCTTCGACACGGTGGGCGCGCTGCGCGACCGCATCCTGGGGGGCGAGCGGCCGCAGTTCACGCTGCTCAGCGCGGAGGCCATCGCGGCGCTGTCTGCGCGGGGGCTGGTGCCGGCGGATGGCGTGGTGGAGATCGGCCGCACCGGCGTGGCGTTGGGCGCCCCGGCGGGCCGTCCCGTGCCGGATATCGCAACCCCCGAGGCCTTCCGGGCCGCGCTTCTGGCGGCAGAGAGCATCGCCTATGCCGACCCCGCCCGCGGGGCCACCGCCGGGCGCCATGTGGCGGCGGTGATCGCGCGGCTGGGGCTGACAGAGGCACTGGCCCCCAAACTGCGGCTGGTCCGCTTCGGCGTGGAGGGGGTGGAGATGGCCAGCCGCGGCGAAGTCGCGCTGGCCTTCAGCCAGGCCACCGAGATCATCGACCGCCCTGGCGTGCAGTTGGTGGGACTGCTGCCGGACGCATTGCAGCTCTGGACCATCTATCGCGCCGCCGTGGTGCAGGACGGGCCGGAGGCGCGACGCCTGCTGGCGCTGTTCGGCACGGAGGCCGGCCGGGCGGCCTTCGCCCGGATCGGCTTCCGGCCGGGCTGAGCTAGCTGCGCGCCAGCCTTTCCCACAGCAGGTCGGAGAATCCCGGCGCGTCCAGCCGGTTCAGCACCGTGGCATTGGGCGGCTTGCCCGTGGTGCCGGAGAAGTCGCCGACCGTCTGGCCGAAGCTGTGCTGACCGGACAGTTCCACCGCCACATGCGCAGGCCGGACGCCGAACAGCTCCGGCCGCAGCAGATAGGCGATCACGGTCGGGGCGTGCAGCGGGCCGCCGCCGCCAGCCGCCACCCGCAAGTTCAGCCCAGCATGATCGGCCGCACCGATTGCCGCGCCTGGCGGGCTTCCGCCTCCGGCAGCGGGTCCAGCCCATAGATCAGGATGCCCATCTGCATCCCGTCGCTGCGCACGCGGTAGACCGAATCCACCGCCACCGCCGCCGCCTGGGCGGCGTATCCGCCGAAGAAGGTGATCTGCATCCGCTCCGGCCGGTCGAGGCTGAGGCGCAGGCGGCCCGCATCTTCCGTGGCCAGCCCCGCCGCGACGGCGAGGCGGAGCGAGATGGTCTGGTCCAGATGGTCTGAGACGAAGCGGCCGAAGCTCTCGGCCGTGTCCTCGGTCAGCCGGCCGCG
The DNA here is from genome assembly GCF_019024325.1 of Falsiroseomonas tokyonensis. Lineage (GTDB taxonomy): Bacteria > Pseudomonadota > Alphaproteobacteria > Acetobacterales > Acetobacteraceae > Falsiroseomonas > Falsiroseomonas tokyonensis. The sequence goes on along the minus strand of NZ_JAFNJS010000006.1, from coordinate 82,068 downwards.
CAGCTCATCCAACCGCGCCTGTGCCCAGCCGGGGCGGGCGAGGAGCAGGGCGGGCAAGGCGAGCAGCGTCGTGCGTCGGGCGAAAGGCATGGGGCACCTCACAGTCTGCGTCACCCCTTCCAAGTCCGGGAATGCGGCAGGGTCGTGACCCCGCCGGCGCCTCTCAAGCGATGGTGAGGCGCCTCACGCCCGCTTGCGCTTCTTCACCACGACCGGCGCCTGCACCTCGCCCTCGCGGGCCAGGATGGGGCCGAGGAAGCGGCCGGTATGGCTTTCGGGCTCTGCGGCCACCTGTTCCGGCGTGCCCTTGGCGACGATGCGGCCACCGCCCTCGCCACCCTCCGGCCCGAGGTCCAGCACCCAGTCGGCGGTCTTGATGACCTCCAGATTGTGCTCGATCACGACGACCGTGTTGCCCTGCGCGACCAGCGCATGCAGCACTTCCAGCAGTTTTCGGACGTCCTCGAAATGCAGCCCCGTCGTGGGCTCGTCGAGGATATAGAGCGTGCGGCCGGTGGCGCGGCGCGAGAGCTCCTTGGACAGCTTGATGCGTTGCGCCTCGCCGCCGCTCAGCGTGGTGGCCTGCTGCCCGAGATGGATATAGCCGAGGCCGACATCGCGCAGCACCACCAGCTTGTCGCGGATGGCGGGCACGGCGGAGAAGAACTCCGCGCCCTCATCCACCGTCATGTCCAGCACATCCGCGATGGATTTGCCGCGGAACTTCACTTCCAGCGTCTCGCGGTTGTAGCGCTTGCCCTTGCAGGTGTCGCAGGTGACGTAGACGTCGGGTAGGAAATGCATCTCGATCTTCAGCACGCCGTCGCCCTGGCAGGCCTCGCAGCGGCCGCCCTTGACGTTGAAGCTGAAGCGACCGGGGGCGTAGCCGCGCGCGCGGGAATCGGGAAGTTCGCTGAACCAGTCACGGATCGGCGCAAACAGCCCCGTATAGGTGGCGGGGTTCGATCGCGGCGTGCGGCCGATCGGCGACTGGTCGATGTCGATGATCTTGTCGAGATGTTCCAGCCCCTCGATCCGCTCATGCGGCGCCGGCACCTCGCCGCTGCCCATCAGGCGACGCGAGGCCGCCTTGAACAGCGTCTCGATGATCAGCGTGGACTTGCCGCCGCCCGAAACACCGGCGATGCAGCAGAAGGTGCCGAGCGGAATCTCCGCCGTCACATCCTTCAGGTTGTTGCCGCGCGCGCCCACGACGCGAACCATGCGCTTCGGATCGATGGCACGGCGCATCTCCGGCATCGGGATGCGGCGCTTGCCGGACAGATACTGGCCGGTGACGCTCTCGGGATTCGCCTCCACCTCCGCCGGCGTGCCCTGCGCGATGATGCGGCCGCCGCCCTTGCCGGCGGCGGGGCCGATATCGATCAGGTGGTCGGCGCTGCGGATCGCATCCTCGTCATGCTCGACCACCAGCACCGTATTGCCGATGTCGCGCAGCCGCCGAAGCGTCTTCAGCAGGCGTTCGTTGTCGCGCTGGTGCAGGCCGATGCTGGGTTCGTCTAGCACATAGAGCACGCCGGTGAGGCCCGACCCGATCTGCGAGGCGAGCCGGATGCGCTGCGATTCCCCGCCCGAGAGCGTCGCGGAGGACCGGCCGAGGCTGAGGTAATCCAGCCCCACATCGACCAGGAACTGCAGCCGTTCCTCGATCTCGCGCAGGATGCGGCGCGCGATCTCCTGCCGCTGCGGCGTCAGCGTCGGCATCACCCCCGCGAACCATTTGCGGGACTTGATGATCGAGAGGTCGTTGACCATGCCGATATGCTCGCCGGCGATCTTCACCGACAGCGCCTCCGGCTTCAGGCGATGGCCGTTGCAGACGGGGCAGGGGCGTGAGGCTTGGTAGCGGGAGAGATCCTCGCGCACCCAGGGATTGTCGGTCTCGCGGTAGCGGCGTTCGAGGTTCGGGATGACGCCCTCGAAGGCCTTCTTCACGTCATAGGCGCGCAGCCCGTCCTTGTACTTCAAGGTCACGACTTCGCTGCCGGTGCCGTGCATGACCACCTGGCGAAACGCCTTGGTCAGGTCGCCCCATTGCGTGGTCATGGAGACCTTGTAGTGCCGCGCCAGGCTTTCCAGCGTCTGGTCGTAATAGGGCGACTGCGCGCCGGCCCAGGGCTGCACCGCGCCATCCTTCAGCGACTTGGTGTCATCCGGCACCACCAGCTGCGGGTCGAAGAAGTTCTGGGTGCCGAGGCCGTCGCAGGTCGGGCAGGCGCCCTGCGGGCTGTTGAAGGAGAAGAGCCGCGGCTCGATTTCCTCGATGGTGAAGCCGGAGACCGGGCAGGCGAATTTCTGGCTGAAGACGGTGCGCTCGCCGCCATCGGCGGGCTCCGCGTAAGCCACCCCATCCGCCAGGCCCAGCGCCGTCTCCAGGCTGTCCGCCAGGCGCGCCTCGATACCCTCGCGGACCACGATGCGGTCCACCACCACCTCGATATCGTGCTTCAGCTTCTTGTTGAGGTTCGGCACCTCCGCGATCTGGTGCAGCGTGCCGTTCACCTTCACCCGCTCGAAGCCGCGCCGCTGGAATTCGAGGAAATCCTTCTTGAACTCGCCCTTCTTGCCCTTGGCCACCGGCGCCAGCAGCAGCAGCCGCGTGCCCTCCGGCATCGCCATGATGCGATCGACCATCTGGGAGACCGTCTGCGCCTCAATCGGCAGGCCGGTGGCCGGCGAATAGGGCACGCCGACGCGCGCCCAGAGCAGGCGCATATAGTCGTGTATTTCCGTCACCGTGCCGACGGTGGAGCGCGGATTGTGGCTGGTGGTCTTCTGCTCGATGGAAATCGCCGGGGACAGGCCCTCGATGCTGTCCACATCCGGCTTCTGCATCAGCTGCAGGAACTGCCGCGCATAGGCGGACAGCGACTCGACATAGCGGCGCTGGCCCTCGGCATAGATCGTGTCGAAGGCGAGCGACGATTTGCCGGAGCCGGACAGGCCGGTGACCACCGTCAGCGTATCCCGCGGAATATCGATGTCGATGTTCTTGAGGTTGTGCTCCCGCGCGCCGCGGACGCGGATCTGGCCGCTCATGGATGGTCCACCGATTTTCGAGGGGACGCCGGTCCCGCGGAACGGGCTGGCGTTCACAATGTGTTCTGGTTAATCTGCCACCATATAGGTGGTCCGGGAAGAGGTTTTGCGAGGTGCGGCCGGTGCAGGGCTGCTGCGACTGGCAGGGCCTTCACCTTCCGGCTAGGCTCGGCGGTTGAGATCGAGGGAATTGCGGCCATGGCCGGTGTCAACAAAGTTATCCTGGTGGGCCGGCTCGGCCGCGACCCGGAAGTGCGGAATTTCCAGAATGGCGGCCGGGTGGTGAACCTGCGCCTGGCAACCTCCGAACGCTTCAAGGACCGCGAGGGCAACCAGCAGGAGCGGACCGAATGGCATTCGGTCGCCATCTTCAATGAGAAGCTGGGCGAGATCGCGGAGAAGTACCTGAAGAAGGGCTCCGAGGTCTATGTCGAGGGCCAGCTCGAGACCCGGAAGTGGCAGGACCAGGCGGGCCAGGACCGCTATTCCACCGAGATCGTGCTGCGCCAGTTCCGCGGCGAGATCGCGCTGCTGGGCGGCCGCGCCGGCGGCGGTGCCGATCCGGGCGAGGGGGATACGGGCGGCTATGGCGGCGGTGGCGGCGGCGGGGGCTATGGCGGCGGCGGCGGTAGCCGCGCCTCGGCCCCGGCCCGCTCGGGCGGCGGCGGCTGGGACAATAGCGGCGGCGGCGCGCGGTCTGGCGGCGGCGGCCGTAGCGCGCCTCCCAAGGGCGGCAGCGACCTGGACGACGATATTCCCTTCTGAGACATCGTCTCAGATAACCATCTTCAGTCGCGCAGAATACGGCGCAATACGGTAGTCCCAAATACAGGACTTTCGCTTGATGCAAGACGGAGGGTCACGTAATCTCTTTTACGTGATTCCTCCGACCTCGCACCCCCGCCAGACGCCGATCGAGATCATCCGGCGCCGCGTGCGGCTGACCTATGATTCCGCTCGCGCGCGCGGCTGGACCAAGCTGCCGCGGGTGAACGAGACCGGGCTGAACGCCATCTCCTTCCTGTTCCCGGTGGGCGAGGCCTTCTTCTGCCGCTCCGTGGCGCATTACCGCGACCGCATCACCGATCCGGTGCTGCGGGATGCAGCGGACCGCTTCATCCACCAGGAAGCGATGCATTCCCGCGAACACGCCCGCTCCAACCGGGCCTTGCAGGAGGCGAAGGTGCCGGGGGCGGAGCTGGAGTCGCTGGCGCGCTTCCTGCTCGGCCTCAGCAAGGCGGTCCTGCCGCGCTCCACGCAGCTCGCCATGACCTGCGCCATGGAACATTTCACCGCCATGCTGGCCGAACGGCTGCTGGCCAAGCGCACCCTGTACCGGGAGGGCGTCGACCCCGATTTCGCCAATCTCTGGCTCTGGCATGCGGCGGAGGAGATCGAGCACAAGGCCGTCTGCTTCGACGTCTATGACCACATCTTCGGATCGGGCTTCTGGGCCTGGCTGCATCGCTGCGCGGCGATGGGGATGGTCACCTTCTTCGGCGGCGGCGGGCTACTGGCCGGGCTGATGGTGATGCGGATCAAGGCGATGCGGCGGCGTGGTGCCGGCCCGGCGGGGCCAGGCGGGGGCGGGGGCGGGGGCGGCGGAACCTCGCTGCGCGTGATCTTCGGCGGCGTCGCGGCCAGGGCCTACTACGATTACTTCCGGCGGGACTTCCACCCCTGGGACCAGGATGACCGACCGCTGCTGGAAGCCTGGAAGATGGAACATCCGGGCTTCGGCCTGGGCGGCGACCATCACGCCCATGCGCATGGCTGACCTGGCCGGCTGATCCGCGGTCCACGCCCTCCGGGCCAGCCTTCCGTTCAGCTGCGGTCGAAGCGCAGCAGGCTGTATTTCAGCAATCCGCTGCGGCCATAGAAATCCAGCAGCCCGATCAGCGGCCCGCTGAATCCCGCCACCAGCCGGCTGCCGCCATGGTGCCGCGCCAGATACTTCAGGAAGGCATAGGTGGGCAGGGTATGGCGGGTGATGTCGCGCAGCGTCGCCACCCGCAGCCCGGCCAGCGCCGCCAGCCGGCGATAGCCGGAAGCGGTGCAGGAGGTATCGCATTCCCCCAGCACATTGATCCGCTGCAGCGCCTTCAGCTTCGGCAGCCGCCCGAAGGGCGCGAAGAACGGGGAGGGGACGAAATCCGACAGCACCAGCACGCCGCCCGGCCGCAGCACGCGCCGGACCTCGGCCAGGAAGGCGCGGCGGGAGGGGAAGTGGAAGATGCATTCCACCGCCAGGACGCGGTCGAAGCTGGCATCGGCGAAGGGCAGTGTGCAGGCATCGGCCGCGACGAAGCCGATGCGGCTGTCCGGGCGCGGCGCCGCCAGGCGGGCGGCGCGTTGCAACTGGCGCGGATCGATGTTCAGCCCGACCAGGTCCAGCCGCTCCACCCGCTCCTCCAGCGTCGCTATGGTGCCGCCGAAGCCGCAGCCGGCATCCAGCACCCGCATTCCGGGGCGGATCTCGGCTAGGTCCAGCAGTTCAAGGCTCAGCCGTTCCGCGGCGCGGCCGTAATCCTCGGGCGAATCGGGGCGGGCGGCGGCCGGGTTGGGCCAGTAGCCCCAGTGGATATGGCGGCCGAAGCTGCGCTCCAGCGCCGGGTTGCCGCGGGCCAATTGGCCGAGGAGCTGGTCGATATAGGGCAGGGTCATGCCCTGGATCCGCCCGCCTGCCGCATCGCCACCCCTTCCGCCGCCGCATGCGGCCCTTCGCCATTCATGCTAAGCCAGGACCGGCGGATGCGAAACGCGGCCCGCGCACGGTGGCGGGCCCGGCATGGGCCCGGAATCGCTGGCCTCCCGGCGGTTGCACCCCTTCCGCCAGGGCCAGGAATTGCCTAATCCACCCGCGCCGGCCCCGCCACGTCTGGCGCTGCCTTTGCCCGGCCCTGCCGCGCAGGGGCCATCGATGAGGAATCCGCGTTGAGCGACACGTCACCGCCGCCGGGCGACCCCACCCCCGGGCCGAATGAGATCGAACCGGTCGGGCTCGAGGCGGAGATGCGCCGGTCCTACCTGGACTACGCCATGTCGGTCATCGTCGCGCGCGCCCTGCCGGATGCGCGGGACGGGCTGAAGCCGGTGCATCGCCGCATCCTCTATGCCATGCATGAATCCGGCTATGTGGCAGACAAGCCGCATCGCAAATCGGCCCGCGTGGTCGGCGACGTGATGGGCAAGTACCATCCGCATGGCGACGCTTCGATCTACGACGCGACCGTGCGGATGGCGCAGTACTTCTCCATGCGCGTGCCGCTGATCGATGGCCAGGGCAATTTCGGCTCGATGGACGGCGATCCGCCGGCGCAGATGCGCTACACGGAAGTCCGCCTGGCCCGCGCCGCCTCCGCCCTGCTGGAGGGGATCGACGAGGATACGGTCGACTTCCAGCCGAACTACGACGAAACCGAAAGCGAGCCGCGCGTCCTGCCGGCCGCCTTCCCGAACCTGCTGGTCAATGGCGCGCAGGGCATCGCCGTCGGCATGGCGACCAACATCCCGACGCACAATCCGGGCGAGGTGATCGACGCGGCCCTGAAACTCATCGAAGAGCCGAACACCAGCCTCGATGAATTAATGAAAATCATCCCGGGGCCGGACTTTCCGACCGGCGGGCTGATCCTCGGCCGCGCCGGCATCCGCAGCGCCTTTGAGACCGGCCGCGGCTCCATCCCGCTGCGCGCCCGCGCGACGATCGAGGAGATGCGCGGCGGGCGGTCGATGATCGTGGTCACGGAAATCCCGTACCAGGTCAACAAGTCCACCCTGATCGAGAAGATCGCGGAGCTGGTGCGCGCCAAGGCGGTGGAAGGCATTTCCGACCTGCGCGACGAGAGCGACCGCGACGGGCTGCGCATCGTCGTCGAGCTGAAGAAGGATGCGACGCCGGAGGTGGTGCTGAACCAGCTCTACCGCTTCACCCAGTTGCAGACCTCCTTCGGCGTGAATTTCGTGGCGCTGGACGAAGGGCGTCCGCGGCTGATGGGGCTGCGCGACGCGCTGATGGCCTTCCTGAAGTTCCGGGAAGAGGTGATCCTGCGCCGCTCGCGCTTCCGCCTGGCCAAGGCGCGCGACCGTGGCCACCAGCTGATCGGCTTGGCCATCGCGGTGGCCAATATCGACGAGGTGATCCGCCTGATCCGCGCCGCGCCCGATGCCGCGACCGCGCGCGCCGAGCTGATGGCGCGGGACTGGCCGGCCGCCGATGTGGTGCCGCTGCTGGAGCTGGTCGATGACGTGCGCAACACGATCAGCGAGGCCAGCACGGTCCGCCTGACCGAGGAGCAGGCGCGCGGCATCCTGGCGCTGACGCTCAGCCGCCTGACCGGGCTGGAGCGGGAGAAGATCAACTCCGAGCTGTCGGAGGTCGCCGGCACCATCAAGGAGCTGCTGGACATCCTCTCCTCCCGCCCCCGGCGCATGGAGCTGATGGCGCAGGAGCTGGTGGCGGTGCGGGCACAGATCGCCGTGCCGCGAATGACCGACATCGTCGACGGCATCGCCGACCAGGACGACGAGAGCCTGATCGAGCCGGGCACCATGGTGGTGACCCTGACGCGCGATGGCTATGTGAAGCGCACCGGCCTCGACGTCTTCCGCAGCCAGAACCGCGGCGGCCGCGGCCGCTCCGGCGCGGCGACGCGGGAGGATGACATCGTCGTCCGCAGCTTCGTCGCGCATACCCATCAATGGGTGCTGTTCTTCACCTCGCGCGGCATCGCCTTCCGCGAGAAGATCTGGCAGCTGCCGGAAGGCGGCGCGACTGGGCGTGGCCGCAGCCTGCGCCAGGTGCTGCAGCTGCAGGATGGCGAGCAGGTGACGGCGGTGCTGCCGCTGCCGCAGGACGAAGGGCTGTGGGAGAACCTGCACCTGGTCTTCGCCACCGCCCAGGGCAATGTCCGCCGCAACAAGCTCTCCGACTTCAAGAATGTCCGCGCCATGGGCCTGATCGCCATGAAGCTGGACGAGGGCGACAGCCTGATCGGTGTCGCCACCTGCCGCGAGGGCGACGATGTGATGCTGGCGACCCGCAACGGCCGCTGCATCCGCTTCCAGGCGGAATCGGATCAGCTGCGCGTCTTCGCCGGCCGCGATTCCAGCGGCGTGCGCGGCATCCGCCTGCTGAACAAGGACGAGGTGATCTCGCTGGCCGTGCTGACGCATGTCGACGCCTCGCCGGATGAGCGCGCCGCCTTCCTGCGCCACAGCGCCCAGCGCCGCCGCGCGGCCGGGGAGGATGTGGCGCCGGAAGCCGAGGCCGCGGCCAGCGCCACGGCCGAGGAGGCCGAGGAAGGCAATGCCGATGCCGGGCCGGTCTCGGCGGATCGCCTGTCCGAGCTCGACCGCCTGGAGCAGATCCTGCTGGTGGTCACCGATCGCGGCTTCGGCAAGCGCACGAGCGCCTACGAGTACCGCGTCACCGGCCGCGGTGGTCAGGGCATCACCAATATCACCCTCGGCCCGCGCACGGGGCGGGAGGTGGTGGCCACCTTCTCCGTCCGCCCGGGCGATGGCGTGATGCTGGTGACCGATGGCGGGCGCCTGATCCGCCTGCCGGCCGACCAGATCCGCGTCACCGGCCGCAGCGCCATGGGCGTGACGCTGCTGCGCCTGGGCGAGACGGAGCGCGTGACCTCCTGCTTCCCGGTGGTGGAGGAGGTCGAGGCGCAGGTGGAGGCGGCGGTGGATGCGCCGGAATCGCTGGCCGAACCCGATGCAACGCCGGAGACGGAGGGCGGCGCGGATGTCTGAGAAGCGCATCGGCATCTATCCGGGCACCTTCGACCCGGTGACCAACGGCCATCTGGACGTCATCGCCCGCGCCGCGCGGCTGGTGGACCGGCTGGTGGTGGGCGTCGCCATCAATTCCGGCAAGGGCCCGCTGTTTTCGCTGGATGAGCGGGTGGAGCTGGTGCGGGCGGAGACGGATATGATTGCGGCCGAGGTGGGCAGCGAGATCGTCGTGGTGCCCTTCACCGGCCTGCTGGTGGAGTTCGCGCGGCAGTCCAGTGCGCGGATGATCATCCGCGGGCTGCGGGCGGTGTCCGACTTCGACTACGAATTCCAGATGGCGGGCATGAACCACCGCCTGGCGCCGGATGTCGAAACCGTCTTCCTGATGGCCAGCGAAACGAACCAGTTCATCTCCTCCCGCTTTGTGAAGGAGGTCGCCACCCTCGGGGGCGACGTCACCTCCTTCGTGCCGAAGCTGACCCTGGAACGCACGCTGGCGCGCGTGCGCCATCGCAAGGATGCCGCCGAATGACCGGACCCAAGATGCTCCGCCGCAGCCTGCTCGGCGCCGGCGTCGCCACGCCCTTCCTCGGCGCGGGCCTGGCGCAGGCGCAGACGCCGACGGACCCCGAGAACACGCTGTTCATGGAGCTGAAGGATGGCCGCGTGACCATCCAGCTGCTGCCGGACCTGGCGCCGCGCCATGTGGAGCGCATCAAGGTGCTGGCGCGCCGCAACTTCTACGACAACACGCCCTTCCACCGCGTGATCGAGGGCTTCATGGCCCAGGGCGGCGACCCCACGGGCACCGGCACGGGTGGGTCCGACCTGCCCGACCTGCCCGCCGAGTTCACGCCAGCCAACCGCGCCCGCTTCCTGCGCGGCACCTGCGGCATGGCGCGCACCAGCAACCCGAACAGCGCCAATAGCCAGTTCTTCATCATGTTCGCGCCGGCGCCCAACCTGGATGGCCAGTACACCATCTGGGGCCGCGTGGTGGCGGGGATGGAGGCGGTGGACAAGATCAAGCGTGGGCAGGGGCCCTCCGGCATGGTGCCGCCGCCGGCGGACCGCATTCGCGCCATGCGCGTTGCCGCCGACGTGCGCTGAGGCCGCTTCTCTCTCGCGACGCTAAGAAGACATACGGAAGGATCGAGACCCATGAGCGCTTCCATCGCGCCCGAGAACACCCTGCTGCTGGAGCTTTCGAGCGGCACGGTGACGATCGAACTGCTGCCCGACCTGGCCCCCGCCCATGTGGAGCGGATCAAGGCCCTGGCCAGCGCCGGCTTCTACGACAACACGCCCTTCCATCGCGTGATCGAAGGCTTCATGGCCCAGGGCGGCGACCCGACCGGCACCGGCACCGGCGGGTCCGAGCATCCGGACCTGCCGGCCGAGTTCAGCCCGCCCGCCAAGGCGAAGTTCCTGCGCGGCACCTGCGGCATGGCGCGCACCAACAACCCGAACAGCGCCAACAGCCAGTTCTTCATCATGTTCGCGCCGGCGCCGAGCCTGGATGGCCAGTACACCATCTGGGGCCGGGTGGTGGATGGCATGGAGCTGGTCGACAAAATCAAGCGCGGCCAGGGGCCGAACGGCATCGCGCGCGATCCGGACCGCATCAAGTCCATGCGCCTGGCCGGCGCCGCGGCGCCGGAAGCGGGCGGCGAAGGGCCCGCCGCGGGCGGCGAAGGGGTTGACAGCACCCCGGCTGCCGACGCCTAACACGCCTCCGCGCGGCCCCCTCCGGGCCGCGCCCCGAGCCCGTAGCTCAGCCGGTAGAGCACGTGACTTTTAATCATGGGGTCGTGGGTTCGAGTCCCACCGGGCTCACCAGTTCCGTCCGGCACCGGATCTCGCCGAAAGAACAGCAGATCAATCGAAGCCCCGGCGGCCCTTTGACGTGAAGCCGCGCGGGATCCTGCCGGGGCAGCCCGTCTGGACGGGGCTTGCGGTCGTGGGTTGCCTCGCCGGCTTCCTGCTGGGGCGCCAGGCTGCGCGCCGTGTCCTGCCGCAGGGGTTTGGGCCGAATCGGCTCTCCAGCCGCTGGAGCCTGGTGCGGGGCGTCCCGCTGCATGCGCTGGTCGCGCCGGGGCCGGCACAGGGGGCAGGGCGCCTGCCGGTGGTGCTGGTCCATGGCCTCGGCATGTCCAGCCGCTACATGGCCCCGCTGGCGCGCTGCCTTTCCCGCGATTTCGCGGTGGCCGCGCCAGACCTGCCCGGATTCGGGCGCAGCGGCGACCCGGACCGGACCCTCACCGTGCCGGGCATGGCGCTGGCGCTGGCGGGCTGGATGGATGCCATGGGCATCCGGCGTGCCATGCTGGTCGGCAATTCGCTCGGCTGCGAGGTGCTGGTGGAGCTGGCGCTGCAGCGGCCGGACCTCGTGGCGCGGCTCGTGCTGCAGGGGCCGACGCCGGATCCGGAACATGCCTCCGCGCCACGGCAGGTGGCGCAGTTCCTGCTGACCTCGCTGTACGAGCGGCCTTCGCTTCTGCCGCTCGCTTTGGCCGAATATGCGCGGACCGGCTTGTGGCGCTACCTCCGGACCTTCCTGCACATGAGCCGCTATCGCATGGCGGCGGGGCTGCCGGGCGTTGCGGCACCCAGCCTGATCGTCGTCGGCGCCCGGGACTACCTGGTGCCGCGCGGCTGGGCCGAGCGCATGGCCCGGCTGATGCCGCGGGCGCGCCTCGTCTTCGTCCCCGGCGCGGCGCATGGCATGAACTATTCGCATCCCGAGGCGCTGCGGGACGCCAGCCTGCCCTTCCTGCTGGAAGGCTGAGCGCGAGGCTAATGGCCCGTATCGGTCTCGATCTGGCCGCGGCGCTGCAGCGCCCTTGCCATCAGCCAGAACAGCAGCGCCCAGCCCGCGCCGACGGTCCAGCCTGCCAGCACATCGGTCGGCCAATGCACGCCGAGATAGACCCGGCTGACGCCCACCAGCAGGGTCAGCAGCGCGGCGCAGCCGAGCACGAAGACCTTCACGCGCCCGTCCGGCTCCACCCGCGCGAGCAGCACGCCGAGCGTCAGGTAGACAACGGCCGCCATCATGGAATGGCCGCTCGGGAAGCTCGCCGTGGCGACGTAGGAACCATGCGGCACGAGGTCCGGGCGGGGACGCTCGAAGGCGGCCTTCAGCACGACGCTGACCAGGATGCCGCTGCCCACCGCGGCCAGGAGAAACCCCGCCGCATGCCACAGCCGGCGCAGCGCCATGAAGACGGTGACGGCCAGCGTCACCAGCACCAATACGGCCACGCCGCCCAGCGCCGTGACATCCCGCCCCATCTCGACCAGCCAGCCGGGCCCAAGCGGGTCGGCCGGATCGGCGCGGGAGCGCAGGGCGAGCAACAGCGCGCGATCGATCGCCGCGGTCTCGCCTTCGAACACGGCATCGGCAAGTTCGACGAAGCCCCAGGCGCTGCCCGCCACCAGCAGCAGCAGGATGACGGAACCCAGCTCCATCCGCTCGCCGAAGGCGGCGAGGATGCGGCCCGTTCTTTCCGCCAGGGGCATGGGTTGCCGCCGTGTCTCGATCTTCGCGTCCTCCGTCACCGCCGAGGGCGCCTTCCGCACGGCTGCATCCGAAGCCTGAACGACCAGGCGGCGGATTGGTTCAAGGCGCTTCGTGCCGGGGCTGGACCGGCACGCGACTGGCGCAGCAGCCAGTCCCGATGGGGCTGCGGTGATGCAGCCCGGCGCCTTGTTCGGCTCAGGTCACCTTCTTGTAGACGGTGAAGCCAAGCACGAAGAGGATCACGGCGATGATGATGGCCAGCCAGAACAGCAGCTTGGCGATCTCGATGGCCGCGCCGGCCAGCCCCCCGAACCCCAGCACGGCGAGCACCAGCGCCACGACGGCGAATATCACGGCCCATTTGAGCATTTTCGGCACCCTTCCCGGTTGGATGCATCCTGAACGGGCGGCGGAGAGCCTGGTTTGGTTTCAGCCGCGCCCGCATGCAGGTTTCGTCCTGGGCTGGCGTCGCGCCGCTGCGTCAGCCGCTTCAGCGCGGCGGCGCCGCCAGGTTGTTGGGATCGAGCCCGAGCGCCGCGGCGGTCACCGGCGTCAGCTGCCCGGTCGCCTGCAGGCCGGCGCCCTGCTGGAAGCGCTCGATCGCCGCCTGGGTGCTGGGCCCCCAGATGCCGTCCTGCTCGCCACGGTAGAAGCCCAGGGCACGCAGCCGGCCCTGGACATTCCGCACCGCCGCCTCGCTCAGCACCTGGGTCTGGGCGGCGGCCGGGGCAGGGGCGGAAACCGCGCCGGGGCCGGTGGCGACCAGCTCGGCCGGGTTCAGCCCGAGCAGGGTGGCGGTGGCCTGGTTCAACTGGCCAGTGGCCTGCAGCCCGCGGTTCTGCTGGAAGCGCTCCAGCGCCGCCTGGCTGCTGGGGCCCCAGACGCCATCCGGGCGGCCGGAATAGGCGCCGGCCTCCCGCAGCTTCTCCTGCACCCGCGTCACCGCCTCCGGCGCCAGGGGCTGGGCATAGGTCAACGGGGCCGGGGATTGGGCCTGGGAGGCGGCCGGGGCGAGCAGCAGATGCGCGCCGAGCAGCGCGCCGAGGCACAGGCTGGTGGTCCGCATGGGCGTCCTCCTCCGGGTCATGGCACCGGCCAGAACACGGAAAGGGCGCCCCGGTTCGCCCGGAGAGCCGGGCGCCGCCGTCAGGCCTCGGCGGCCTGGACCTCGGTATAGGGAAGGCGCTTCACGCGATCCATGTTCATCCCCTCGATCCGCAGCAGGCGGGTCGGGCCGTCGCGGCGGGGGGCATGGATCACGCCCGGCTCATAGAGATGCGCATCGCCCGGGCGCAGCGTATAGTCGCGCACCCGCAGCGCCTTGCCGGATTTCAGCCCATCCGGCCGGCTGATGCAGTCGAAGTCGCTCATCACCGTCTCGCCCGCGGCCTGGCCATAGATGGCCCAGCTGGGGCCGTGGTCATGCGGGCCGCTGGTCTTGGCGCCGGCATAGGCATGCGCCAGCAGCGTGAATCCGAGCTCCGGATCCTCATAGAGCACCTGGCGCTCCGGCGTGCCCTCGGGGATCTGGGCGGCGACGAAATCCGCGTCCTTCAAGGCCTCCCGCACCAGGGCGCAGACCTTCTCGCGGCCCGGCGTGCCGGGCGTGTCCTGCAAAGCGGCCTTGCACTGCGCGGCGAAGGCTTCGAGTGTCAGAGCCATGTCCTGGCCTCCTCCTTGAGCGTCCGGGAGTCTTCGCCCACGCCCCCTGCCTGTCAATCATGCGGGCCGGCCGCCCCCTCGTGGCGCAAGCCCCCGCCGCTTGCGGCACAAGCCCCCGCCGCTTTCGGTGCAAGCCCACGCCGCTTTAGGTTGCAATCTCTCCATCTGGCGTTAATGCAGGGGCAAGGAACGCGCGGCTTTCCGCCAGGGGGGGCGGGCGGTAGTGCGTGCCGGACCGGCAGGGGCCGCGGCACCGCCATCATCAGGCCGCCTGGGCGCTTCGAGGAACAGAAGGACTTTCATCCGCATGGCCGACCAAGCTTCCCGCCGAGGGACACGCCCCATCTCCCTGCTGCGGGAGTTCATGGCCAATGAGGCCTCGGGCGGGCTGGTGCTGATGGGAACCGCGCTGCTGGCGCTGGTGGTGGCCAATTCGCCCCTGGCGCCGGCCTATTTCGGCGCGCTGTCGAGCTACATCGGCCCGCTGTCGCTGCTGCACTGGATCAATGACGGGCTGATGGCGATCTTCTTCCTGCTGGTCGGCCTCGAGATCAAGCGGGAGGTGCTGGACGGCCAGCTCTCCTCCTGGTCGCGCCGCGCGCTGCCGGGCATCGCGGCGCTGGGCGGCATGGTGGTGCCGGCGCTGATCTTCCTGGCCTTCAACGGCGCCGACCCCGAGGCCTCGCGCGGCTGGGCGATCCCGGCGGCGACCGACATCGCCTTCGCGCTCGGCGTGCTCTCGCTGCTGGGCTCGCGCGTGCCGACCTCGCTCAAGGTCTTTCTGACGGCGCTGGCGATCATCGACGACCTGGGGGCGGTGGCCATCATCGCGGTCTTCTACAGCGGCGCGCTGTCCATGCTCGACCTGGGCCTGGCGGTGGCGGTGCTGGCCGGGCTCTATGCCATGAACCGGGCCGGCGTGCTGAAGCTGTGGCCCTACCTGCTGCTCGGCGCTGTGCTGTGGCTGCTGGTGCTGCGCTCCGGCGTGCATGCCACCGTGGCGGGCGTGCTGCTGGCCTTCACCATCCCGCTACGCCCCGCCCCGGCGGCGCCGGACCGCGTGGCGGAATCGCCGCTGCACCGGCTGGAACATGGCATGCACGGCCTGGTCGCCTTCCTGGTCATCCCGATCTTCGGCTTCGCCAATGCCGGCGTCAGCTTCGAGGGCGTGACCCTCGCGACGCTCGGCAGCAACCTGACCCTGGGCGTCGCCCTGGGGCTGGTCGTGGGCAAGCTGATCGGCGTCTTCGGCTTCGCCGCGCTGACCATTCGCCTGGGCTGGGCGGAGCTGCCGATGGGGGCAAGCTGGACGCAGCTGCTCGGCATCGCGCTGCTCTGCGGCATCGGCTTCACCATGAGCCTGTTCATCGGCCTGCTGGCCTTCGCCCAGTCCCCGCTGCTGCAGGACCAGGTGAAGATCGGCATCCTGATGGGCTCGCTCACCGCAGGCCTGGTCGGATGGCTGCTACTGCGCCTGGCGCCGCGCCGCATCCCGGCGCCGCGAGGATGAGCAGCCGCCGCGCCTCAGGCCGAGGCGCGGCGCGCCAGTTCCGGGGTGGCGCCCACCGCCTCGGCCAGGGCCTGCTCCAGCGTCGCCACGCGGATCGGCTTTTCCACATGCCCATCCATGCCGGCCGCGTGGCAGGCCGCGATATCCTCTCGGAAGGCGCCGGCGGTGACGGCCAGGATCGGCAGCCGGCCGATCTGGCCAGGCAGGGCGCGGATGCGGCGGGTGGCTTCCAGCCCGTCCATGCCCGGCATCTGCACATCCATCAGCACCACGTCGTAGCTGCCGGGCGCGCGGGCCACGGCCTCCACCGCCTCTCCGCCATCGGCCACCAGCTCCACGCTGTGGCCCACGGCCTCCAGCGTCGCGCGCAGCAGCAGGCGATTGGCCGCCACATCGTCGGCGGCCAGGATGCGCAGCCGGCGGCGGGATCCTGGCGCGGCCGGGGGCGGCGCGGGCGCAGGCGGCGCGAGCGGCACCGCATTGGCGGGCATGGGCTGCAGCAGGCCTTGCAGCACCAGCGGCGCGGCCGGCCGGGCGCCGGAAGCCGGGCCGGGCCCTGCGCCTTCGTCCGCCACGGCCAGGGCCGGTAGTTCCAGCCAGAAGACGCTGCCCCGCCCGCCCGGCGCCGGCTCGTATTCGATCTGCCCGCCCAGCAGCGCCGCGAAGCGCGCCGAGACGGCAAGGCCGAGGCCGGAGCCCGCCGCCCCGGTGCCGCGCGGGTCATAGCGGACGAAATCCTGGAACAGCCGCCCGTTCAGCAGCGGGGAGACGCCCGGGCCGGTGTCGCAGACATCGAAGCGCAGGCGGCCATCCAGCGGCTTGGACAGGCGCAGCGTGACGCCGCCGGCCTCGGTGAACTTCACCGCATTGCCCAGCAGGTTCAGCAGGATCTGCCGCACCCGCGCGCGGTCCATCATCACCAGCCGCGGCACATCCGCGGCCACTTCCAGCCGCAGCGACAGCCCCTTCTGGTCCGCGCCCGGCCGCAGCAGGTCGATGCAGGACCGCGCCAGGGCTGCCGCATCGGTGGGCTCCAGCCGTGGTGCCTCGGCGCGCCCGGCCTCGATGGTGCTGATTTCCAGCAGGCGTCCCACCACACTGGCCAGGTGCTCGCCGGCCTCCGCGATGGTCTTCACCTGTTCCCGATGGTCGGGCGCCAGCGACTTGTCGCGCAGCAGCAGCTGCGCCCAGCCCAGGATGCCGTTCAGCGGCGTGCGCAGCTCATGGCTCGCGGCCGAGAGGAAGCGGGATTTCACCGCGCTCGCCGCGCGCGCCGTCTCCAGCGCCGAGGCCAGGCGTCCGGACATATGGTCCAACCGGCTGGCCAGCGCCGACAGTTCCGGCGTGGCGATGCGCATGTCGAGCCCGACGCGCGCCGAAAGGTCGCCATCGGCCAGCCGGTCCACGGTATGGCCCAGCCGGCGAATCGGCCGCAGCACCATCACCTCGCCCAGCACCAGCACCAGGCCCAGCAGCACCAGGCTGCCCAGTCCCAGCAGCAGGTAGGAAAGCTGGCGGCGCCGATGCACCGGGGCCAGCAGGCGCTCCTCGTCGATGCCGACGATCACCCGGGCCCCGCTGGTGCCCAGCGGCGCGAAGGCGAAGATGCCCGGCACGCCGTCGAACATCTGCGCCCGCAGCACGCCGGGCGCATTCCCGGACAGCGCGGCCACCACCGCCGGGTGGCGGCTGACATCGCGCCCCGGCTGGGCGCCCGACTGGGCACCCGCCTGGGCCCCCGGCTCGCCCCCAGGCGCGGTCTCGGCGGCCTGGTCCGGGCGGTACAGCGCCACCAGCCGGCCGGCGCTGTCGACCACGGCGACTCGGAAGCCTGGCGGTGCGCTGTGGGCGATGCTGCGCATCAGCCAGTTCGGATCCAGGCCGGCGCTCATCACCGCCTGGACGCTGCCATCCTCGGCCAGCACCGGCACCATCAGGAAGACCGCCGGCGTGCCGCCCTGTGCCGGCTCCCGCAGGTCGGAGAAGACCTCCTGCCGGCTGCGCAGCACCGCCTGGAATTGCGGAATCCCGGCGTAATTGGCCAGGGCCGGGGCGCGGCTGGTGCAGCGCAGGCTGCCATCGGGCGCGATCACCGCCAGGGAATGCTGCCAGGGCGCGGTGGCCGCGATCTCCCGCAGCAAGGCGCCGCAGGGCGCCGCATCGCCGCCCTGGAAGGCGGCCGTCACCTCCGGTACCCGGCCCAGGGCCGTCAGCAGGATGCGCGCCTGGTCGATCCGCGCCACCACCTCCCGCGCCCCCTGGGTCGCGACGCTCAGTGACTGGGTCTCGGCGGCGGCGATGCGGTCGTTGCTCTCTGTTTCGAAAAGCCAGGAGGACACGACCAGCATGGGCAGCATGGCCAGCAGGGCGAAGCCGGCCCAGCGGCGCCGCACGCCACGGCCCCAGCGGCTGTTGCGCGAGGCAAGCCGTGGCGCGACGGGTGCGATTTCGGGTCGCGCCGCCAGCTTCCAGCCGCCCTGTGCCGGTGGCTCGGGCGTGGCGAGGGGCGGGTCGGCGGCGGGGCGGCCGATCAGATAGCCCTGGATCAGGTCGCAGCCCTCGGCGCGCAGGAAATCCAGCTGCGACTCGGTCTCCACCCCCTCCGCGCAGGCCTTGATGCCGAGGCCGCGGCACAGCTGCAGCACGGCGCGGATGACATTGCGTGCCCGCTCGCTGCCATCGATGTCGCGGATGAAGGACCGGTCCAGCTTCACCTTGTCGAGCGGCAGCGCATGCAGATAGCCGAGCGAGGAATAGCCGGTGCCGAAATCATCGAGCGCCACCCGCACGCCCAGCACGTGCAGCTCCTCGATCGTCACCGCGGCCGCCGCCTCGTCCTTGATCAGCGTGCCCTCGGTGACCTCCAGCTCCAGCCGGTCCGGCGCCAGGCCGGAATCGCGCAGCATGCTGGCGACCAGCCCGGCCAGCCCGCCGAGATGGAAGCGGGAGGCGGAGACGTTCAGCGCCACCTTCAGCGGCTGCGGCCAGGCGGCGGCCAGGCGGCAACCCTCCCGCAGCACCCATTCGTCCAGCATGCCGCCCAGGCCGCAGGATTCCGCGATCGGCACGAAGACGGAAGGGGAGACCGGGCCGTGGCCCGGCCTGTCCCAGCGCAGCAGCGCCTCGCAGCTGACGATGCGGCCGGTATTGGCATCCGCCACCGGCTGCCATTCGAAGCGGAAGGCGCCATGGGCCAGCGCCGCGCGCAGGTCCCGCTCCAGCGCCTGGCGGCCGGCGAGCTGGCCCTCCATCGCCGGGTCGAAGCGCATCTGCCGGCCGCGGCCCTGGTTCTTCGCGGCGTAGAGCGCATTGTCGGCGCGCCGCATCAGCGCATCAGAATCCAGCCCATCGGCCGGCGCCAGCGCATAGCCGACGGAGGTGCGGATCGGCACCGGCTGTCCGTCATATTCGAAGGGCGCGCTCAGCGCCTCGATCAGCCGCACCGCCAGCGCCTCGGCCTCCTGATGCGTCACGGGGCCGGAGAGGATGACGGCGAATTCGTCGCCGCCGAGGCGTGCCACCGTATCCGTCGTGCGGACCGAGGCGGTGAGCCGCCGCGCCGCTTCCCGCAGCAGGGCATCGCCGCCGGCATGGCCTAGCAGATCGTTCACCGCCTTGAAGCGATCGAGGTCCAGGCAGAAGACGGCGAATGCATGGCCCTCCGGCCCCCGCGCCCGGGCAATCGCCTCCTCCAGCCGCTGCTCGAACAGGGGCCGGTTGCCGAGGCCGGTCAGCGGGTCGCGCAGCGCCGCGGACCGGGCGAGATCGAGGCTGCTGCGCAGCTCGATGGCGGCAGCGACGCCCTGGGCGATGTCGGACAGGGCCCGGGCGGTGGCGGGGGAAAGGCTGCGCGGCGCGTGGTCCGCCACCGCGAGGGTGCCGAGCGCATGGCCCTCGCGGTCGATGATCGGGGCGCCGGCGTAGAAGCGCAGATGCGGCGGGCCGCTGACCACCGGGTTATCGCGGAAGCAGGGATCCTGCGACGCATCCTCGACCACCATCACGCGGTCGGGTTGCAGGATGGCATGGGCGCAGAAGGCGGTGCTGCGCGGCGTTTCCCGCAGATCCAGGCCGATGGCTGCCTTGAACCATTGACGATCTGTATCGATCAACGAAACGAAGGCCATCGGCGTGCCGCAGAGATGCGCCGCCAACCGGGCGAAGGCATCGAAACGCGCATCGGGCGGGGTATCGAGGATGCCGGTGGCATGCAGCGCCTGGAGGCGTTCGTCCTCGTTCGCAGGCAAAGCGGCGGACGACAAGGCTGGTCTCGCTTCTCTCCAGGGTGGCAACATTTAATCTTTGGCAACTGCAGGTAGCATCAGACATTAATTTTCTCTGCATTGAAAGACAAATACCGGGAGATTCGCGGGGGACGCCCCGGGCCCGATCCAGGGGAGGATCCGGGCGGGATGCCGGAAGCTGGCGGCGCCGGGGGCGGCAGGCTAGACGGCGCGGGTGAACGCGCATCCGCCCGCCCACCTGTCCGTCATCATCCCGGTCTTCCGCGAGGCCGCGAATGTCGCCCCCCTGGTCGCCCGGTTGGACGCGGCGCTTGCGGGCCTCGCCTGGGAAGCGGTCTTCGTCGACGACGACAGCCCGGATGGCACGGCGGCGGCGGCGCGCGCCATCGCTGCGGTGGATCCGCGCATCCGCTGCATCCGCCGCATCGGCCGGCGCGGCCTGGCCTCCGCCTGCATGGAAGGGTTCCTTTCCGTCTCCGCACCCTTCGTCGCGGTGATGGATGGCGACCTGCAGCATGACGAGACCATCCTGCCGGCGCTGCTGGCGGCGGTGGAGCAGGGGGCGGATATCGCCATCGGCAGCCGGCATGTGGCGGGCGGCGCGGCCGAGGGCGGATTTTCCGCCGCGCGTGGCGCACTCTCGGATGGCGGGGCGAAGCTGGCGCGGCTGCTGCTGCCGGTGCCGGTGGCCGATCCGATGAGCGGCTTCTTCCTGGTGCGACGGGACCTGGTGGAGGAGGTGGCGCCGAAGCTCACCGGGCGGGGCTTCAAGATCCTGCTGGATATCCTGCTCTCGGCCCGCCGGAAGCTGACGGTGGCGGAAGTGCCCTACAGCTTCCGCTCGCGCCTGGCCGGCGAAAGCAAGCTCGACGCCACGGTGCTTCTGGAATTCGCCGGCCTGCTGCTGGACAAGGCGACGGGCGGCGTCGTGCCGCTGCGCTTCCTGTCCTTCGCCACGGTCGGCGCGCTCGGCCTGCTGGTGCATATGGCGGCGCTGGCGCTGCTGGTCGGGCCGCTGGGCTTCCAGGCGGCGCAATGGGGCGCCACCTTGGTGGCGATGACGGCGAATTTCGTGCTGAACAACCGCATCACCTATCGGGATGCGCGGCTGCGCGGCGCTGCGCTGTGGCGGGGGCTGGCCATCTTCTACCTGGTCTGCGGCATCGGCGCCGCGGCCAATGTGGGCATCGCCGGGCTGCTGGTGCGGGATGGCGCGCTGGCCTGGGGCATGGCGGGGGCGGCGGGGGCGCTGATCACCGTGGTCTGGAACTACGCCGTGTCCTCCACCCTGGTGTGGCGCGCCCGGTGATGCCGCTGGCTCTGCTGCTGGCGGTGACGGCGCTGCGGCTGGTGGTCGCGGCCTTCGTGCCGCTGGCGCCGGACGAGGCCTATTACTGGGTCTGGTCGCGCAGCCTGCAGGGCGGCTATCTCGACCATCCGCCGATGGTCGCCTGGTTCATCCGCGCGGGCACGCTGCTGGCGGGCGAGAACGCCTTCGGTATCCGGCTGGTGGGGCCGATCGCCATCGCCGTGGCCTCCGTCCTTTTGGCGCGAGCGGCGGATGCGCTGTTTCCAGACAGGCGGCCGGGCGTCTGGGCGGCGGCGCTGTTCAACGCGACGCTGCTGGTGGGCGTCGGCGGCATCCTCATCACGCCGGACCTGCCGCTGCTGGTCTTCTGGACCGCGGCACTCTGGGCGCTGGCGCGGCTGCATGCGTCGCAGGATGGGCGCTGGTGGCTGGCCTTCGGGGTGCTGGCAGGACTTGCGCTGTTTTCCAAATACACGGCCGTTCTGCTCGGCGCGGGCGTGGTGATCTGGCTGCTGGCCAGCCGCGACGCCTGGCGCTGGTGGCGGGACTGGCGGCTCTATGCCGGCGGTGCGCTGGCGTGCCTGGTCTTCCTGCCGGTGGTGCTGTGGAACGCGCGGAACGGCTGGGCTTCCTTCGCGAAGCAGGGCGGCCGCGCCGGAACGGATGAGGCCGGCTTCACCCTGCGCTACCTCGGCGAGCTTGTGGGCGGGCAGATCGGCCTCGCCACGCCGCTGGTCTTCCTGCTGTGCGTGGTGGGCGTGGCGGTGGCGGCGCGGCGTTGGCGGGGCGATGCGGCGGCCGCGCTGCTGGCGGCGCTGGTGCTGCCGGGCGCGGCGCTGTTCCTGTGGCAGGCGACCGGCAGCCGCGTGCAGGGCAATTGGCCCGCCATCCTGTATCCGGCCGCCTGCATCGCCGCGGCGGCCTTCCTCACCCCGCGCCTCGCCCGGCTGCGGCGGCCGGCGGTGATCCTGGGCTTCGTCCTGGCGCTCGCGGTCTATCTCCAGGCCGCCTTCGCGCCGCTGCCGCTCGGCCGTCGCCAGGACCCGACGCTGGCGCGCCTCGGCGGCTGGCCGGAGCTGGCGCAGGCGGTGGAGGCCGAGCGCCGGCGGATCGGCGCCGGTTTTGTCGCGGCCGAGGAATATGGCCTGGCGGCGGAACTCGCGCTGCACCTGCCGCCCGGCATCCCCGTGCTGGCACTGAATCCCCGATGGGCGCTTTTTAACCTGCCGCGCCCCGTCCCCGGCGTAACCGGCCTGCTGGTGCAGAGCGAAAGACGGGATAGCGCGCCCGACTGGCCCGGAGCCGAGCTCGTCGAGCGCGAGGATGGGCCTTTGGTCCGTGCCCGGCGTGGCATCGAGGCGGAGCGCTATCGCGCCTTCCGCATCGAGACGCGACCGGATTTGCCACCCACCGCGATCCTGCCCCGTCCTTGACGGAAGGCTGGGTCGACCGAAGCTGTAGAGACGACCCAAGGCGGAGACCACCATGCTGATCAAGCGACCGCGCGGCTGGGAGATCCCGGAAAGCCAGGCGACCCCCGAACACCTGGTGCTGAACCGCCGCGCCCTGATGGCCGCCGCCGGTGCCGGCGCCATGCTCGCGCCCACCGTCGCGAAGGCCCAGTTCTGGCGCCGCAGCGAACCCGCCGACCCCTGGACCCGCCTGCCGGCCGAGCTGCCGGACCTGCCGCCGGCCATGCGCAACACGCGCTACCCGGCCGAGCGCGCGATCTCGCCCGAGCGCGATGCCGTGACCTTCAATAACTTCTACGAATTCGGCAGCGACAAGGGCATCTGGACCAGCGCGCTGAAGATGCCGACACGGCCCTGGACCGTGAAGGTGGAGGGCATGGTCGAAAGCCCCGGCGAATTCGACGTGGACGACCTGATCCGCCGCATCGGGCTGGAGGAGCGCGTCTATCGCCTGCGCTGCGTCGAGGCCTGGGGCATGACCGTGCCCTGGACCGGCTTCCAGCTCTCGAAGCTGCTCGACATCGTGAAGCCGCTGGGTTCGGCCAAGTTCGTGCGCTTCGAAACCGCCCAGAAGCCCGAGGTGATGCCCGGCCTGCGCCAGTCCTGGTACCCCTGGCCACATATCGAGGGCTGCACCATCGAGGAAGCCGGCAACGAGCTGACCTTCATGCCCGTGGGCCTGTTCGGCCGCCCGCTGCCGCCGCAGAATGGCGGGCCCTTCCGCGTGGTATTCCCGTGGAAATATGGCTTCAAGTCCGGCAAGTCGATCGCTCGCATCACCCTGACCGACCAGCGCCCCGTCTCCTTCTGGGAAACGCTGCAGGCCAGCGAATACGGCTTCTGGGCCAACGTGAATCCGCAGGTCCCGCATCCGCGCTGGTCCCAGGCGACGGAGCGGCTGATCGGCAGCAATGAGCGCGTGCCGACCAAGCTGTTCAACGGCTATGGCGACTTCGTCGCGGGCCTCTACAGCAACCTGCAGAGCGAGAGGCTCTGGGCCTGAAGACGCTCGGCCTGGTGGCGCTGGTCGGCGGCGCCGCGCTGGCCTTGTGGTTCGGAGGCGGGACGCCGCTGGGGGCGGTGATCTTCCGCCTCTGGCCCGCCTTCCTCAATACGCTGCAGGCCGGGGTGCAGCGTCGCATCGCGCCCGAACTGTGGGACTGGGTCTTCCTGCCGGTGCTGGAGGCGCCGTCCTGGCTGGTGCCGGCGGCGCTGGGCGCCCTGCTGCTGCTGGCCGGGCTGGCGCGGCGGCGATAGGCACGGGCGTCAGCCGGCGGCGCCGGGCCGGCCGGCTTCCTGCGGGACGCGCTGGCGAGCCAGGGCGATGACGCGCAGGGCCTCCGGCCATAGGCGGAAGGGCGCCAGCGCATCCAGCGGGGCCCAGGCGACCTCGGACACGTCGCCGCCGGCGCGGGCCTGGCCGGCCAGCCAGCGGCCGGCGAAGTCGATGATGGTGTAGTGGAAGCGCGGGCCGCGGCCGGCCTCGCCCGGGGTGATGGCATCGACCACCGCCACCAGTTCCAGCGGCCCGGCCTCCACCCCCGTTTCCTCCAGCAATTCGCGGCGGGCGCAGGCCTCGGCGGTCTCGCCCAGGCGCTGGCCGCCGCCGGGCAGGGACCATTCGCCCATGCGCGGCGGGCGGCCGCGGCGGATCAGCAGCACCTCCTCCCCGCGCAGCAGCACCACGCCGATGCCGACCCAGGGGCGGGTCGGGTATTCGCGGGGATTTTCGCTCACTGCGGCGCGGCGGCGGCTGGCGGGTCGGGGGTCTCGGTCGGCGTGACGGTGGCGGGGGCGTCGGCGCCCGGCGCGGCGGGGGCGGGGGCGCTGGCCTCCTGCTTCCGCAGATCCTCCAGCCGCGGCACGAAGGCCTTCTCCTTCCACTGGCCGAGCTGATAGGCCCAGCCGCGCCAGCGGGCGTTCAGGCGATCCGCCTCCTCGTCGCCCTCCGCCGCCAGCGTCGCCCAGAGCGTCTCGCCATCCTTGTGCGCGGTGACGGTGATGCGGAGATTGTCGGTGAGCTCGAAGCGGCCTTCGCCGAGCCGCTCGCCGGGAATCTCCGTGGCCTTGCGGACATCCAGGAAGGTCAGGAACTCGAAGCCGCGCGCCACCTCGTCCAGGCTGATCTCGTCCAGCGCCGGCGTCTCGGTGGGCTCCACCACCGCGAGCGGTGCGTCGGTATCGGCGCCGCGGCGCAGGATCAGCGGCGGCTCGTTCTGGCGATGGATGTTGACGCCACGCACCCGGTCGCGCGGGATATTGGCCAGGTCGCGGTCGATCCAGAGGTTCGGGTCCGCATCCAGCGGCAGCCGTCCCTCCGCCAGCCAGGCCTGGTTCTCGGACGGGCGGCGGACATAGACGGATTCCGGTACATTGCCCTGCACCCGCACCCGGCGCCGTCCCACCACCAGCTCCGCGATCGCCGCGCCCTGGGCATCCAGCACGCGGAGCAGGGAGGAGGTGGCGGCGGGCCGCGTGGGATCTTCGAGGCCCAGCCGGTCCAGCATTTCGGGGTTCGCGGTGCGCGGCTCGGTCAGGCGCAGCTCGGTCAGGCCCACCAGCAATTCGCGCACCCTTTCCGGCCGCACAGGATAGTCGGCCTTGGCCGGCAGCACCCAGGCCTCGCCAGCGCGGCGGACCAGCAGCGTGCCGTCATGGCGCTTCACCTCGATGGTCGCGGCATTGGCCAGTCGCGGCGCCAGGTTGGGGAAGGCCAGGTCGCTGGCCGAGGGCGGCGGCGGGGCGGCGCGATCCGGCGTCAGCAGGATGGCGGCGCCGACCGCGGCGGCCGCCGTGCCGCCGAGGGCGAGGAGCGTGCGGCGCTTCATGCGCGCGCTCCCGCACGGCGACGCGCTCGGAAAATTCCGAGGCCGATGGCGAAGACCGTCAGCAGCGCCGGGACCAGCGCGATATTCGCCAGTCGCAGCCAGGTCTCCAGCCGCTCGATATCGCGCCGCAGTTCCAGCTGCACCTGGCGCAGCTGGCCACGGGTGCGGACGATCTCGGCGCGCGCCGCGTCGATCTCGGCGCGCTGCTCCGGCGTGATGACGGCATTGGCCTGGCCTTGCCCGCCGCCCTGGCGCAGCTCGCGCAGGCGGCGCTCGGTCGCTTCAAGCCGCTCCGTCAGGCCTCGTTCGGTTTGACGAAACTGGGCCTCGGCGTCGCGGCGGATGTCGTCCACCAGGGCGAAGGGGCGCAGCGATTCGCCGCGGGAGCGCAGCGAGACCAGCGCCTCGCCGCCCGCCATGCTGTCGGCCAGGTTGATCAGGAAGGCGCCGTTGTCGCTGATCGGCGTCGCCACCTGCTGGCCGAAGAAGTCCTGGGTGCGGACCCAGAAGCGGTCCTCCAGGATATCGGCGTCGTTGCCGACGATGAGGTTCGCCGGGCCTTCCGTGCTGGCGCGATGGGCCGGGAAATCGGCCGGGCGCTCGGCGCCCTCGGGCACCGCCGGCGGCGCCGGGAAGGCGCTGGTCAGCGGGCCGCGGATGCGGGCCACGATGGTGCGGCTGGTGTCGTCGGGACGGAAATCCGACAGCAGGCGCGTCGGGCTGGGGTCCGTCCGCACTGCGGCGGCGTCCACCAGCATGGACCGCGTGCTGCTGGTGACCAGCGGGGTGAATTCCACCGTCGATCCCTCGCGCCGCCGCACCTCGCCGGCGGAGGCGACGGTGACCTGCTGCAGCTCGGCGGTGGCGACCTCCGTGCGGTTCAGCCCATCGGTCGGCACGTTGTACCAGGCCACGTAGTCCACCGCCTGCACCCGGTCGCGCGGATCGGCCCGCACGCGCCAGGCGCCGCGCAGGTCCAGCACCACCTTGTCCGAAGGCGCCTCCACGCCCCAGGCATTCAGCAGCCGCGACAGGGAGGAGGAGGTGTCCGTCGCCGGCCGCTGGCCGGGAGAGGGGCGGGAGGCCTGGCTTTCGCTATGCGGGTCCGTCAGCGCGATCAGCCGCCCGCCGCGCATCACGAACTGGTCGATGGCGTAGAGCGTCGCCTCCGACAGGTTCTGGGCATGCGCCACCAGCAGCACCTGCACATCGGGCTCGATCACCTGCGCGTCGATCGCCACGTCGCGCACCGTGTAGAAGTTGCGCAGCTGGTTCATCACCACGAAGGGCTGACCCACGCCGGGCTGGCGCATCATCATCGCCCGCGGATCGCCGTTCAGCGGCAGGGAGGAGATGACGCCCAGCACCGGCCGCGTGGGATTGGAAAGCTCCCACACCATCCGCGTCAGGTCGTATTCCAGGAAGCGTTCGCGATCCGGCTGGAAGAAGGGAATGGTCCGCTCATCGTCGAGGAGATTCACGCCGGCCAGGCCGAAATAGACCTGCTCGCCGGACTGATCCACCGGCACGCCCTGGATGCCGAGCGCCATGGCGCGGTCCTCGGTCTCGCTGAAGGGCTCCGGGTCGTAGAATTCCAGCCGCACCTTGCCGCCGGAGACGGCGGCATATTCCTCCAGCATCGCGCGGACGCGTTCGGCATAGGCGCCATAGAGCGGGATCGCGGCGCCGAGGCGGCGGGAATAGAAGACGCGGAAGGTGACCGGGTCATGTAGACCCTGCAGCACCTGCCGCGTGCCTTCGGACAGCGTGTAGAGGCGGTTCTGCGTCAGGTCGATGCGGGCGCGGGACAGCAGCCGGTCGGCCAGCATGTTCACGCCGACCAGCAGCACGGCGGCCAGCGCCAGCGCAAGCAGTGCGGACAGGCCGCGCTTGCCCTGGGGCTTTGCGACAGGGGAAGTGGTGGTGCTCATGGGGCTCAATCCGCCTTCCGCTGGTCGATCGCGATGGTGTTCGCGAAGAGGAAGAAGGCCATGAAGGAGGCGAAGAACACGACATCCCGCGCCGAGATCACGCCGCGGGTGAAGCCGCCCAGCCGCTCCGTGATGCTGATGGCCCGCGCCAGGTCGGCCAGCTGCGGGATGCGTTGCGACAGGAACTCCGTCACCACCGGGCTGCCGGCCGCGGTCAGGAAGAAGCACGCGGCGACGGCGAGGACGAAGGCGATGACCTGGTTCTTCGTCAGCGCCGAGATTGCCGCGCCGACGGCGAGGAAGGCCCCGGCCACCATCAGGCAGCCGAGATAGCCGGTCAGGATCACGCCGTTATCGGGGTTGCCGAGCAGGTTCACCGTGATGACCAGCGGGAAGGTCAGCGCCAGGGCGATGGCGCAGAAGGCCCAGGCGGCGAGGAATTTTCCCACCACCGCCTCCCACTGCGCCAGCGGCAGGGTCAGCAGCAATTCGATGGTGCCGAGGCGGCGTTCCTCGGCCCAGAGCCGCATGGTCAGCGCGGGGACCAGGAACAGGAACAGCCAGGGCACGAAGGTGAAGAAGGGCTGCAGATCCGCCTGGCCGCGGGCGAAAAAGTTGCCCAGCGTGAAGGTCAGCGCGCCGGCCATCACCAGGAAGATGACGATGAAGACATAGGCCACGGGCGTGGCGAAATAGCCCGCCAGTTCGCGGCGGAAGACGGTGACCATGCCACCCATCACGCGGCCTCCGATTCAGGCATGGTGAGCGCGCGGAAGACGGCGTCCATGCTCGGGCCCTTGGCGGCGAGTTCCGCCGGCGTCGCATCCGCCACCACGCGGCCGCGCGCGATGACCACGGCGCGGGTGCAGACGGCGGCCACTTCCTCGAGAATATGCGTGGAAATCACGATGGCCTTGGTCGGCGCCATGGAGAGGATCAGGTTGCGGACCTCGTGCTTCTGGTTCGGGTCGAGGCCATCGGTCGGCTCGTCCAGCACCAGCACCGCCGGGTCGTGCAGCAGGGCTGCGGCCAGGCCGACGCGCCGCTTGAAGCCCTTGGACAATGTCTCCACCGGCTGCAGGCGGACGCCCTCGAGCTGGGTCATGGCCATGGCATGCGCCACGCGATCCCCCAGCGCGGAGCCATGGAAGCCCCGCGCGCGGCCACAGAACTGCAGAAAGCCGGTGACGGTCATCTCGGGATAGGTCGGCGCGCCTTCCGGCAGGAAGCCCAGGTGCCGCTTCGCCGGCACGGGGCGGTCCACCACATCCTCGCCGCAGATGCGGGCGGTGCCGGAGGTGGGCGTCATGAAGCCGGCCAGCATGCGCATGGTGGTGGACTTACCGGCACCATTCGGGCCGAGGAAGCCCAGCACTTCGCCGCGGGCGACGGAGAACGTCACGTCATCCACGGCCGTGAAGGCCCCGAAGCGTTTCGTCAGGCGCTCGATCTCGATCAGCGCGGTCAATGCCGGCACCCCCCGGTTTTACACAGCGCGGCGATTAAGGAGGCAGGGGGAGGGATGCAAGCCCCCCGCGGGCCGGCGCCGCGAACGGCGCCGGGCCGTTACCTGCGGATTCATGGGTTGGCGGTAACTCCACCGGGTCGAAGCTGAAGGACCCAGCCCCATGCACGCCATGCGCCGATCGGTGGTCAAGCTCCTGGGGCTTCTCTTCGCCGTGCCCTTGCTGGCCGTGCTGGGCATGGCGGGCCTGCAGCTGCAGCAGAGCGTCACGGCCCTGGCCACCGCGCGGGATTCGCGCAGCGTGGCGGAACTGGACCGCATGCTGTTCGCACTCGCCCAGGCGCAGCGCAGCCCCACCTCCTTCATCCAGACGGCGATGCTGACCGAGGACAATCCGAAACCCCGTATCGAGGCGATGCTGCGGGAGGTCGATGCCACCACCCGCCAGACGCTGGAGGCGGTGGCCCGGCAGGCCGACCCCACCCTGGCCGCACCGCTGCGCGCGCTGCAGGAGGCGCTGGCCAAGGTCGCCCCGCAGATGCCAGTGCTGGAGACGCTCTATGCCCGCCCCCGGGCGGAACGGGATGTGCGGACGCTGGCTGCCCTGTCCCAGGCGCAGCGCAATGTGGGCGATGCGGTGAACGACCTCAGCCAGATGGTCAGCGCCCGGATGCGCATGACCGGCCCCCTGGCGGCGGAGCTGGTGATGGTGCGCCAGCAGGCCTGGGAGATGCGCTCCGGCTTCGGCCAGCAATGCTCGCTGCTGCGCCCCTTCATCGCCACCTCCCGCCCGCTGGACGCCACGGCCCAGGCGGAATGGGCGCGGGTGCGGCAGATCGCGAACTCGGGGCGGGAGGCGCTGGAGGGGCTTCTAGCGCGGCCGGGCGCGAGCCCGGCGCTGCGCCAGGCGCTGGGCGCTGGCATCAGCCAGATGGACCAGGCCAGTGGCGTGATCCGCGATGCGGTGGCGCGGCTGGATGGCAGCAACCGGCCGGTGATGCCGGCCAGCGACTGGACGCACCAATGCAATGCGCCTTTCGCCGCCATCGTGGCCATCGGCACCGCCGCGCTGGATGAGGCGGTGGCGAATGCGGAGGCGCAGGAGGAAGTGGCCTGGCACGGCATGCTTGCCGCCGGAACCATGCTGGCCCTGACGCTCGCGCTCAGCCTGCTCGCCATGCTGGTGCTGCTGCGCCGCCTGGCCCGTCCGGTGGGCGCGCTGAACCTTGCCGTCGGCCGGCTCGTCGCCGGCGACCTCGCCACCCCGGTGCCCCTGCCGCGCCAGCCGGATGAGCTGCGCAGCATGGCGGAGGCGCTGGAGGCGCTCCGCGAGGGCGCGGCCCGGGCCGAGGCGCTGCGTGCCGAGCGCGCCAGCCAGGAAAAGGCGCAGCTGGAGCGGGCGGAAAGCGTGGCCAGGCTCTGCCGCGGCTTCGAGGCCGGGGTAGCCGGCGCGCTGCAGGATCTCGGCGGTGCGGGCGCGCGGCTGCAGGGGGCGGCGGGGGAGATGCGCGACCAGGCCGGCCGCAGCGGCGAACAGGCCACAAGTGCGGCCAGCAGCGCGGAGACGGCGCTGGGCAGCGTGAACACGGTGGCCGCCGCCACGGAACAGCTCGGCGCCTCGATCCGCGAGATCACGGTGCGCGTGCAGGGCTCGGCCCAGGAAGCGCGCCAGGTGAGCGCCGAGGCCGAGCGGACGGAGGGCGTGGTGCAGGAGCTGGCCGGCGCCGCGGACCGGATCGGGGAGGTGGTGGGGCTGATCCGCCGCATCGCCGGGCAGACCAACCTCCTCGCGCTGAACGCGACCATCGAGGCGGCGCGGGCGGGCGAGGCCGGCAAGGGCTTTGCCGTGGTGGCCAGCGAGGTGAAGAGCCTGGCGGTGGAAACCGCCAAGGCCACGGATGGCATCGCCGCGCTGGTGCATGAGATCGGCACCGCCACCCAGGCCGCGGTGCAGGCCACGCGCTCCATCGCGCAGGGCATCATGGGCATCGACGGCTCCGCCAGCGCGATCGCCGCGGCGGTGGAGCAGCAGAGCGCGGCGACGCAGGAAATTGCCCGCAGCGTGCAGCTCGCCGCGACCAGCACGCAGCAGGTCACGGGCACCATCAGCCTGGTGGCGAATGACAGCCAGCGCACCGGCCTCGCCGCCGATACCGTCTTCACCGCGGTGCAGGAGGTGGACGGGGTGGCCAGGACCCTGCGCGTGCAGGTCGAGCGCTTTCTCGAACAGGTCCGCAGCGCCTGAGGCGGCGCGGCTATCCCGCGTCCAGGGTCGCCAGCGTCGTGTCATGCCCGAACAGCGCCAGCAGGCCCAGCGCCGCCTGGCCGCGCGGGGTGGCCAGCTCCGGGTCCCGGTGCAGCAGCACCGCGGCGTCCTGATGGGCCAGGTGGGTGAGGCGGGCGATCTCCTCCGCCTCCTCCTTCGGGTCCAGCAGGCGGGCACCCGGCAGGCCGGATTGGCGGGCGCCCAAGGCCTCGCCGCCGCCGCGGGTGAGGAGATCCTCCTCGGCGATCCGGAAACCGTCCTCGGTATCCCGCAGCACCAGCAGCCGGCGCTTCTCGGCCTCGCCCAGGGCGGGGGAATGCACCAGCAGGCAGGAGGAGGGTTTCGACCCGCGCCCGACGCGGCCGCGCAGCTGGTGCAGGGCGGCGAGGCCGAACCGTTCCGCCTGCTCGATCAGCATGATGGTGGCGTCCGGCACGTCCACGCCCACCTCGATGACCGTGGTGGCGACCAGAAGCTGGGTGCGGCCGGCGGCGAAATCGGCCAGCGCCGATTCGCGGACCGCCAGATCCTGGACGCCATGCGCCATGCCGACCTTGCCGGGGAAGCGCGCGGCCAATTCGGCAAAGCGGTCCTCGGCGGCGACCGAATCGTCGCGCTCGCCGCCGGTGATGGCGCGCACCACCCAATAGGCGCGCTCGCCGCGGGCGATGGCCTCGCCCAGCCGGTCGATCACCTCCGGCAGCCGGTCCTGGCTGACGATGCGCGTCGCGATGGGCTGGCGGCCGGCAGGTTTGCCTTCGAGGCGGGAGACTGCCATTTCGCCCCATTGGGTCAGCAGCAGGGTGCGGGGGATGGGCGTCGCCGTCATCACCAGCATGTCGGCGTCCCGGCCCTTCTGGGCCAGCATCAGCCGCTGGCCGATGCCGAAGCGGTGCTGCTCATCCACCACCGACAGGCCGAGGTCGCGGAAGACCACCGCCTCCTGGAACAGGGCATGGGTGCCGACCACCACCTGCACCATGCCATCCGCCAGCCCCCGCAGCACCCGCTTGCGGGCCGCGCCCTTCACGCTGCCGGTCAGCAGCTCCACCTGCACCCCGGCGGGGATGCAGAGCTTTTCCAGCGTCCGCAGATGCTGGCGGGCGAGCAGCTCGGTGGGCGCCATCAGCGCGGCCTGGGCGCCGGATTCGACCGCCTGGAGCATGGCGAGCACCGCCACCAGCGTCTTGCCCGAGCCCACATCGCCCTGCACCAGGCGCAGCATCCGGCGGGGGCTGGCCATGTCGGCCGAGATTTCCGCCAGGGCCTGGGCCTGGCCGGGGGTGGGTGGGTGGCCGAAGGCGGCCAGCGCCTTGGCCGCCAGGGCGCCGGTGCCCTTCATCGCCCGCCCCGCGCGTTCCCGCTGCCGCCGCCGCACCAGCGCCACCGCCACCTGGTGGGCGAGCAGCTCGTCATAGGCCAGGCGCCGGCGCGGCAAAGCGGGCAGGGGGCCGCTGGGCCTTTGCAGGCAGCGGATGGCGGCGGCAAAGCCCGGCCAGGCTTCCTGGGCGACCAGGGGCGGGTCGGCCCATTCGGGAAAATCCGGCAGCACGGCCAGCGCCTGGTCCATGGCGGCGGCGATGCGCTTCGGTGTTAGGCCGCGCACCATGGGCCAGACCGGCTCCACCAGCGGCAGCTCCGATTCCTGCGCCGCCACCATGGGGTTCATCATGGCGAAGCCGTTGGCGCCCTCGGTCTGCACCCGGCCCGCGAGATACCGCGTCTCGCCCACCGGCAGCAGTTTTGTGATCCAGGGCAGGCGCCCGTTCATGAAGCGCAGCACCAGGGGCCGCCCACCCGATTCGGCGCGGACCTCGACGAAGGGGCGGAAGCTGCGGCCGGAGCGCGCGGCGCGGTGCGCCAGAGCCACCACCTGCAGCACGCAATCCTGGTCCAGCGGTGCCTCGGCGGGCGTGGCCGCCTTGCGGCGGATCACCACCCGCTCCGGCAGGTGCAGCAGCAGGTCGAGGACGCGATCGCCCCCCGCCGCCTCGGCCAGCAGGGCCGCCAGCGTCTTGCCCACGCCCGGCAGCCCGGCCAGCGGCGCCAGCAGGGGCGTCACATCAGCGGGCGCAGGCTGGGCAAAGTTCGGGCCGGTTGCTGACAGGATTCCCATGGGCCTCTATATGGACGGTCCGGGTGCTAACCCGAATTGCCCCATTCGCCGAGAGCCTCAAGCTGACCGATTCCGCCCCCGACCTCTCCCCCCGTCGCCGCCGCCTGAACTTCCGCGCCTGGCACCGCGGCACCAAGGAGACCGACCTGATGGTCGGCGCCTTCGTCGCCCGCCATATCGCGACCTTCACGGAGGCCGAGCTGGATGAGCTGGAACAGATCCTGGAGCTGCCGGATGTGGACCTGGCCGACTGGCTGATGCAGCGCCGGCCCATCCCGGCCGAGGTGGCGAGCCCCTTGCTCGCCCGCATGCTGGTCGAGTGCAATGAATCCGGCGCCGGGCTGCCGCCGCATCTGCGATGAAGATCCTCACCGTCCATGGCGCGCCGGAAGGTTTCGACGCGCTGCTGCTGGCCCGCCGGCGGGCCGAATCCTCCGGCCCGGTGCTGCATGTCTGCCGCGACGACGCCCGCATGGCCCGGATGGCGGAGGCGCTGGCCTTCTTCGCCCCGCATGTGGAGGTGCTGCGCTTCCCGGCCTGGGACTGCCTGCCCTATGACCGCGTCTCGCCCAACCCCGAGATCGTCTCGGAACGCGTCGCGACGCTGACCCGCCTGGCCGAGCCCGCCCAGGCCCCGCGCATCCTGCTGACCACCATCAATGCCCTGGTGCAGAAGGTGCCGCCGCGCGCCGCCTTCCTGGGCGCCACGCTGGCGCTGAAGCGCGGCGGGCGGGTGAAGCCGGAGGCGCTGACCGAATTCCTCGAAGCCAATGGCTACCACCGCACCGGCTCCGTCATGGAGCATGGCGAATACGCGGTGCGCGGCGGCATCGTGGACCTGTTCCCCTCCGGCCAGGGCGAACCGGTCCGCCTCGACTTCTTCGGCGACGAGATCGACGACCTGCGCGCCTTCGAGCCCGCCACCCAGCGGAGCGGGGAGAAGGTGGATGCGCTGGTGCTGCGCCCGGTGGGGGAGGTGTTCCTCGACCCCGCCTCGATCAGCCGCTTCCGCT
This sequence comes from Falsiroseomonas tokyonensis, assembly GCF_019024325.1. GTDB lineage: Bacteria > Pseudomonadota > Alphaproteobacteria > Acetobacterales > Acetobacteraceae > Falsiroseomonas > Falsiroseomonas tokyonensis. The sequence continues at coordinate 47,924 of NZ_JAFNJS010000006.1, read as the reverse complement.
CCGGCTACCGCGAGCTGTTCGGCGCCGCGGCGGGGGAGGATCCGCTTTATGTCAGCGTCTCCGCCGGCCGCCGCCATCCCGGCATGGAACACTGGGCCGGGCTGTTCCACGAGCATATGGAGACCCTGATCGACCATCTGGGGGAGGGGGTCTCGGTCTCCCTGGACCACCAGACCGAGGACGCGCTGGCCGCGCGGCTGGAAATGGTGGTCGACCACTACGAGGCGCGGCGCATGCCGACCCGCGAAGGCGAGGTGCCCTATCGCCCCGCACCGCCGGACCGCCTCTATATCGACCATGACGGCTGGATCGAGATGCTGGAGGAGGCGCGGGTCTTCGCCTTCTCGCCCTTCGATAAGCCGGACCATGCCCCGGGGATCGATGCCGGCGGGCGGCTCGGCAGGCTGTTCAACGATGTGCGCGCGGAAGGCCGCAACGTTTTCGCGGCCTATGGCGAACACGCCGCGGCCCTGGCCAAGCGCAACCTGCGCCCGGTGCTGGCGGCCTGGACGCGCGGGTCGCGCGAGCGCCTCGGCAACCTGCTGCGGGAGAACAATGTTCCCGCCGAGCCGGTCGAGCACTTTCTTGATGTCCAGAAACTGAAGCTGGGCACGGTGGCGCTTGCCATCGTCGGCATCGAGCGCGGTTTCGTGGCGCCGTCCGACAAGCACAGCGACGGCCTGGCGCTGGTCTGCGAGCAGGACCTGCTGGGCGAGCGCATCGCCCGCCCGCCGCGCCGCCGCAAGCGCGCCGACCAGTTCATCGCCGATGCGACGGAAATTGCCCAGGGCGACCTGGTGGTGCACCAGGACCACGGCATCGGCCGCTATGATGGGCTGGAGACGATCCGCATCGGCGAGGCGCCGCATGAATGCCTGCGGCTGATCTATGACGGCGGCGACAAGCTGTTCCTGCCCGTCGAGAACATCGAGGTTCTGTCCCGCTTCGGCTCGGACGCCGCGGGCGTGGCGCTCGACAAGCTCGGCGGCAGCACCTGGCAGGCCCGCAAGGCCAAGGCGAAGAACCGCATCGCCGATATGGCGGCGCAGCTCATCCGCATTGCCGCCGAGCGCCAGACCCGCGACGCGCCGGCGGCCGTCCCGCCCGAAGGCGCCTGGGACGAATTCTGCGCCCGCTTCCCCTTCGCGGAAACGGAAGACCAGCAGCGCGCCATCGCCGATGTGCTGGAGGACCTAGCCGCCGGCCGGCCGATGGATCGCCTGATCTGCGGCGATGTCGGCTTCGGCAAGACGGAGGTCGCGCTGCGTGCCGCCTTTGCGGTGGCCATGTCCGGCAACCAGGTGGCCGTGGTGGTGCCGACCACGCTGCTCGCCCGCCAGCATTTCCGCGTCTTCTCCACGCGCTTCGAGGGCCTGCCGATCAAGGTCGCGCAGCTGTCCCGCATGGTGAATGCGAAGGACGCGCAGGCGGTGCGCGACGGGGTGAAGGACGGCACCATCAACATCGTCGTCGGCACCCATGCGCTGCTGGCCAAGGGCATCGAATTCGCCGATCTGGGCCTCGTCATCGTCGATGAGGAGCAGCATTTCGGCGTCGCCCACAAGGAACGGCTGAAGCAGTTCAAGGCCGACGTCCATGTGCTGACGCTGACGGCCACACCCATCCCGCGCACCCTGCAGCTGGCGCTGACCGGCGTGCGGGAGATGAGCGTGATCGCGACGCCGCCGGTGGACCGCCTGGCCGTGCGCACCTTCATCACCCCCTGGGACAGCGTGGTGATCCGCGAGGCCATCCTGCGCGAGCGTTTCCGCGGCGGTCAGGTGTTCTGCGTCTGCCCGCGGCTGGAAGACCTGCCGCGGCTGCGCGAAAGGCTGGCGGAGATCGTGCCCGAGGCGCGCATCGCCGAGGCCCATGGGCGGCTCGCGCCGACCGAGCTCGAGCGCGTGATGACGGAGTTCGGCGACCAGAAATACGACATCCTGCTGTCCACCAATATCGTGGAATCCGGCCTTGATATGCCGGCGGTGAATACGCTGATCATCCACCGCGCGGACATGTTCGGCTTGGCCGGCCTGTACCAGCTGCGCGGCCGCGTCGGCCGCGGCAAGCTGCGCGGCTATGCCTATCTCACCTGGCCGCAGACCCACCGCCTCTCCGCCGCCGCCGAGAAGCGGCTGGAGGTGATGCAGACCCTGGACAATCTCGGCGCCGGCTTCACGCTCGCCAGCCACGACCTGGATATCCGCGGCGCCGGCAACCTGCTGGGCGACGAACAGTCCGGCCATATCCGGGAGGTCGGCATCGAGCTCTACCAGCAGATGCTGGAGGATGCGGTCCAGAACCTGAAGTCCGGCGCGCGCGAGGATGCGCGGGAGGATCGGGACTGGACGCCGCAGATCAATCTCGGCCTGCCGGTGATGCTGCCCGAATCCTATGTGCGCGACCTGCCGGTGCGGCTCGGCCTGTACCGCCGCATCGGCAGCCTGCAGACCGAGGCGGAGATCGAGGCCATGGCGGCGGAGCTCGCCGATCGCTTCGGCAAACTGCCGCCGGAAGCCGAGACGCTGCTGCAGGTGGTGTGGCTGAAGGCGCTGTGCCGGCAGGTCGGCGTGGAGAAGCTGGATGTCGGGCCGAAGGGCATCGTGCTGTCCTTCCGCGGCAACCGATTCCCCAATCCGCCCGGCCTGATCGAATGGGCCACCCAGAACCAGGGCACCGCCCGCCTGCGGCCGGACCAGAAGCTCGCCTGGGCGCAGGAGATGCCCTACGAGGCGCGCATGCGCGCGGCCCGCGAATTGCTGAGCACGCTGGCGGAGGTGGCGCAGGGCCGGGTGCCGAAGTCCGCCGCGCCGCCGCCGAAGCCGCCCGCGCCGAAGGGCCCGGCGCCCAAGACCGGCCCCGCCTTCAAGAAGACCGTCTTCCGCCCGCAGACCATCCCGGCGGCGCCGAGCAATGCCAGCACCAGGCCGATTCCCTTCCCCGGCCGGTGGAAGCGGTAGCGGGCGTCAGCCTTCCACCACGGCCACGTCCAGCAGCCGCTCGATCACCTCCGGTTCCTGCGCGCCGGCGATGGCGTGCCGCCCCTGCACCACGAAGCAGGGTACGCCGTTGATGCCCAGGCGATGGGCGCGAAGATTGTCCGCATGCACCGCCTCGGCCTCCGCGCTGCCCGCCAGCAGGCGGCGGGTCGCGGCGGGGTCCATGCCGAGGCCGCCGGCGATGCCCACCAGCACCGATGGATCGCCGATATCGAGGCCTTCGCAGAAATAGGCCTGGAAGAGCGAATCCACCGCCTCCGCCGCCAGCCCATGCCGGTCCGCCAGCCGGACCAGGCGATGCGCATCGAGGGAGGGGGGGATGCGGCGGATGCGGTCGAACTGGAAGCCCAGCCCCTCGCCGCGGCCCAGTTCGGCGATGGTGGCGTGCAGGCGGCGGGCACGGTCCTCGCCGCCGAACTTGCGGATGACATAGTCCTGCCGCGGCACGCCGCCGGGGGCGATATCCGGGTTCAGCAGGAAGGGGCGCCAGGCGATTTCCGCCAAGATATCCGGCCTTGCCCGCAAGGTCCGCCGCAGCCGGCGCGTGCCGAGGAAGCACCAGGGACAGACGAGGTCGTAGACGACCTCGATCTGCAGGCGGGCGCGGGGCGGGGCGAGGATATTCACCCTGGGATCATAGCACCGCCGCCCCGGTGGAGTCAGGCCGCCGCTTGCAGCGGTGAACCGGGCGGCCGGGCGGCCTTGATCATCACCTCGGCCAGCAGGCCATAGGCAGCGGTCCAGGCCTGCCGCACCTCCGGCGTGAAGCCTTCGCCCAGCGCGCCCTCCAGCGTCTCGATCAGGGCGGCGCCGACGAGGGGGTAGTGCGCCTCCTGCACCCCATAGCCGGCGTGGCGCGCGCCCATGGCCGCCACCACGGGCAGCAGCTGGTCCGGCACCTTCAGATTGGCCACGACGAAGCCCAGCGCCTGCATCAGCTTGCGGCCCTGCGCCACGATGTCCGTGTGCTGGAACAGCGGGCGCAGGCTGGGGTCCAGTTCGAACAGGCGCCGGTAGAAGCCGGCGGCGGCGGCCTCGGCCTGGGGGGCGACGAGGCGGAAGCTGTGTTCGATATGCGCGATGTTGCTGGGTGTCATGGGAACCGCTCCGGTTGCGAGCGTGGCTATCCCATGGTCCTGTTGCCGGCCGATATCCGAGATTTCAGTCCCGCTGCGGCGCAGCGAAACGGGCCTGAAACAGGCAGAGCAGAGGCGTCACCACCAGCTCCATCCCCAGCGCCGCCACCATCGGCCAGCCGGGCCAGCCCTGCAGCGGCAGGGCGGCCAGGCGCGCCAGCCCGCCGAGCACCACGATCGCGGTCAGCAGCCGGAACCGGGCGCCGCGGCGGGGCAGAGCGGGGATGGTGCTCCAGAAGCCGAGGCCGATGCCCAGGAGCAGGCCGGAGAGGTAGCGGAAATGGCTGTCGCCGGCCGCATCCAGGCCCGGCGCGCCGCCCGCGAGCATGCCCGGACCCAGCATGCCTGGACCCAGCACCACGCCCGCCAGCCCTGCAAAGACCGGCACGCAGCCACCCAGCCCGACGGCCAGGCGAAGCAGGAAAAGCCCTACCAGCGCGGCAACGGATCGTAGGGCCGGACCGGGGAGGGTGGGTCCAGCGCCGCGCTGACGACATCACCGAGACCCATGGCCAGCGCTGCAAGCCCGAACACCGCCGCAGTCAGGGCGGCGGTGCGGATCAGGCGCCTGCGGCGGATCTGGGAGGGAGTCGGCTCCATGCGCGGAACCTAGGCGCCGGCCGGGATGGCGTCTACTCACGGTTGCGCCGATGGATGGAGGACTCGCGGCCGCGCAGTGTTGTGATGGCGGCGGGTCCGAAGGTCCGCGGTCAGACCGGCCACCACCGCCGATTGTAGGCAATCCACAAAACTTCAGCGGGATCCGGCCGGGTACTCAATCGAAATGGCATCAAACCGAGTCTAAGCCGGTGAGATTTTCCGGATGCCTGCGCAGGGTCGCGCAAAGCCCGGGAATGTCTTCGGGCTTTGCGCCATCTTTCACATACGCGTGAGCCAAAAGCGGCTAAAGCTCGCCCAGCGCGCGCGTCGTTGCATCCCGCGTGGCGACCAGCGCCGCCAGCATGGCCCCGGCCTGCTTCATGGCGCCCGGCTCGCTGGAATCGAGGTCCGCGACCTGCTCCTCGGCATGCCCGACGCCCGCCGTCAGCTGCTCCCGCAGCTCATCCAGCCGCTCCCGGATCTCGAGCACATCCGCCTCCGGCGCGGCGCGCCATTCGCCGGCGATCAGCTCGACCTCCCGCGCCATGCGGCCGGGGACGGCACCCTTGCCGGCAAGCGCCAGCAGCCGGGTGATCGCGGCATCGACCGGCCGCGCCGGTCGCTGCTTGCGTGCAGCCATGATCTTTCACCTCTCAGGGACTCGCATCGTATCATATTCTGGTTTTGTTCCAAACACGGATGACGCGCTGGTCAGCCGTGCCGGCGAAAGAAATCGAGCATGGCGCGGGAGGCATCGGGACCCAGCGGGTCGGTGTAGCTGCCGGCCGCATCGCCGCCCGACCAGGCATGGCCGCCGCCATGCACCAGCCATTGCTCCAGCATCACCCGCCCGGCCGTGTCGCTGTGGCGGGTACGGGTGAAGGCATGGCCGCCGGGCACCTGGCCGCGCTCGACCTCCGCCCGCAGCCCGGCCGCGCCGGCGCGCGCCATCACCTGGTCGCCATTCACCGGGTGCACGGTCCGGTCCTGGTCGGCGTGGAAGACGATGGTGGGCCGCGCCGTCGCCAGGACAGTGCTTGTGCCGCCGCCCTGGCGCATGGCCGCCAGCGCGGAGGGCAGGTTCTGCGCCGCCCCGCAGGCCAGGCCGGAATGCACGCCGACGGCAGCGAAAAGCTCGGGATAGCTTTCCCCCATGATGGCCGCGGCCGCGCCGCCGGCGGAAAGCCCCGCGACATGCACGCGCCGCGGATCCACCGCATGGTCGCGCATCACCTGCCGCACCATGCCGGCGATCAGCGCCGGCTCCCCCTGGTCACGCCGCTGGTCGCCCGGCTGGAACCAGTTCCAGCAGCGCTGCGCATTGGCCGTGCCCGACTGCTCCGGATAGAGCACCAGGCGCGGCTCGGCCTCGGCCAGCGCATTCATCCGCGTGCCGGCGGCGAAATCCTCCGGCGTCTGGGTGCAGCCATGCAGCATGACCAGCAGCGGCACCGGCCCGGCTGGCAGGCTGGCGGGGATATAGAGCCGCCAGGCGCGTTCGCCTTGCGCCGCGCCGAAGCCGCCGCGCAGGAAGCGCGCACCCTCCGGCATGGCCAGTGGCGGGGCAGGACGGGGGCGGCCCTGGGCTCGGCTGAAGAAGCCGGCGCGGCCGGGCGGGGTGGCGTCGCCGGTTGCGGGATCGACCTCGAAGATGCGGCCCCGCGTCGCGGGGCGGGCCGGCGTCGGCTTCGGCCTGGTGCCGGCCAGGCTGCCCTGCAGCAAAGCGGTGGCTTCCTTCAGCCGACCCTGGCGGGTCAGTCGCGCGGCCTCGGCCAGGCCGGGGGGTATCATGCGGAACATGGGAGGATACTTTCAGGTCAGGCGGTGCGGTCGGCGAGCGCGGCGCGGACCGCGGCGCTCGCCTGCAACACGCCGAGGACGGAGACATGGGCGATGCTGGCACGCGCCAGTTCCGGGGTGACGTCGGGCGCGATGCTGGCCAGGCCGAGCACGCGGATCTCGATCATCCGCCCCTCTTCCCGTGCGGCCTCGAGGTCGGCGCGGGTGTAGTGGCGCAGGCCAAGATCCAGGCTGCGGCGACGCACGGCGCTGCGCGCCACCTCCGCATGGCGTTCCACCTGGTTGCGGATGGCGGTGCGGATGAAGTCGGTGCGGTTGGAATAGAATCCGTCCTGCACCAGCAGGTCGATGTGGCCGAGATCCACATAGCCCAGGTTGATGGTGATCTTTTCCGAATCGGGCGCCCCGCGGCCTCGTGAAACCTCGCTCACGCCATCCATCCACCATCCATCTGGATGGTAAATGGGGGTGTGACCGCAGGGGGCAAGGGCGCCACGGTCACGCCCTCGGCATCGCGGGCCTCGCCGGGCAGTTTCGGCCCTGGCGCGCCGCGCTTATCCTTCGCCGCCCGTTCGAGATCGCCCCGGCCCAGGACTGCATCATGCTTCAGCTGTCATTCCTGCCGTCCGGGCCGCGCGCCTTGGCCTGCCCGGCATGGGCCGCCCCGGCAAGACTGCGGGCCGATCCCGGTCGCTGGAGCCTGGCGCGCCGAGGCGACGGCACCCGCCCGGGCGCGGCGGCGGCATGAGCACCGCGGTCCAGCCCGGCAGCCTCGCGGCGCGCGCCGCGGTGATCGCCACCGCCGCCATGTTCGGCCTGACCTATAGCCTGAGCGCTGCGCTGATCGCCCTGAACCTGGCCGAACAGGGCCATGGCGAGGCGATGATCGGCGCCAATGCCGCGATGCATGCGGTGGGCGTGCTGCTGGCGGCGATGCTGCTGCCGCGCAGCGTCGCCCGCTTCGGCCTGCGCCGCCTCATCATCGGCGCCCTGGCGCTGGCCGCCGCCGCGCTGGCCGCCTTTCCGGCGCTGCCGCTGCTTTGGATCTGGTTCCTGCTGCGCCTGCTGCTCGGCCTCTGCGCCGAGGTGCTGTTCGTGCTGTCCGAGACCTGGACCAACAGCCTGAGCACGGAGGCGACGCGCGCGCGCGCCATGGCGGCCTATACCGCGGCGCTGTCGGTGGGCTTTGCCTCGGGGCCGCTGATCCTGTCGCTGATCGGCAGCGCGGGCTTCGCGCCCTATCTCGTCGGCAGCGCCATCACGCTGGCGGCGGCGGCCTTCATCGCCTCGCCGCGCGTCCGCGCCCCGGCCTTCGAGGAACCGGCGCCGGGCAGCCCGCTGCGCTTCATGCGCATGGCGCCCGTGGCGATTGCCGCCGTGGTGCTGAATGCGGCGATCGAGACCGCGGGCCTGTCCTTCCTGGCGCTCTATGCCGTCAGCCTCGGCTGGTCGCAGACCGAGGCGACGCAGCTGATGTCGGTGATGATGATCGGCGCCATCCTGCTGCAACTGCCGATCGGCTGGCTGGGCGACAAGATGGACCGCATGACGCTGGTGATGGCCCTGGCCGCGCTGGCCGCCCTCGGCGCGCTGGTCTGGCCGCTGGCGCTGGGCAGCGCGGCCGCAACCTATGGCCTGCTGTTCGTCTGGGGCGGCGCCTTCGTCGGCATCTATACGCTGATGCTGGCCGTGGTCGGCAGCCGCTTCCAGGGGCCGGAGCTGATCGGCATCTATGCGGCCATGGGTCTGATGTGGGGCCTCGGCGCCTTCATCGGCCCGGTGGCCGCGGGCCTGGCGATGCAGGCGACGCCGCATGGCCTGGCCTTCTTCGCCGCGGCGATCTGCGCCGGCTTCGCGGTCTTCGCCTGGGCCCGAAGGGGCTGAGGGAGGGGCTGAAGGGCGGCTGGCGCTCGATCCCCTGGCCTGCGGCGCGGCAGACTGGCTGTCCGCAACGGACGTCGTCGCAAGGCGTGTCGGAGCGGCGCGCCCAGCCGCCCCTGCGATCCCCGGTGAGCCGCTTCATGGTCCTGGACACGTCGCCGATGTGGCTCGTGGTCTCGCGGATCAGCGTCTCGATCTCCTGCGCCGCATCCTTCGCGCGCTTGGCGAGCGCCTTAACCTCCTGCGCGACCACGGCGAAGCCCTTGCCCGCCTCGCCGGCCCGCGCCGCCTCGATCGTGGCGTTCAGGGCGAGCAGGTTGGTCTGGCCCGCGATGGACTGGATAGCTAAGCGTCGTGGCGATCTAGCTCCGGATTTGTGCCGTTAACCAGGCGATCGGGCCGACAAGCGGCCCGCGCATCTCGGATCTCGCGCAGCAACGCGCCAGCCGCCTGTGCGGTGCTTTCGGGCTTGATCTCCGCGCGAAAGCACGCCGGCGCGCCGAGCAGGACCTGCGCGAGCGGGAAACGGTCCTGAGCAGCCAGAAGAACGCGTTCCAGGCCACCGTCAACGGCGCCCCGCTGGATGCCGTGCCCGAGGTCCTGGGCCGCAGCGAGACCCAGCAGATCGCCGACGGGATGCGATGCGCCTTCTACGTGGCCGACCGCGCCCGCGGCGCGCTTCGGCATGTCGTCGGCATATTCGCACCCTGCGCCAAATGCGCCCCGTTTTTCCAGATTGGGGCCGATGCGCCGGGCTGCGGCCTTAGCGCCTTCACGGGACAGCCTGTCATCAGCCCCGATGTCCGGGAGGACCCGCGATGGGCCCCCTGGCAATGGCTGGCAGAACGGCACGGTTTCCGCGCCCGGTGGTCCTTCGCGGTCGAGACGGCGGCTGGCTGGATCGTCGGCGTCTTCGCCATGTACTTCGCGTCCGGACGCATGCCAGTGACCGAAATCCAGCGCGACAAAACGCACCGGAATGACCGAATGTGCGGAAACGTCATTGGGCGGATTTTCCGCGCATGCTGGTCGGCTGCATGCGGCGCCCGGCGCGGCGGTGGTCAGGGCGTACTGACGCGGCGCCCCCGCGGAAGGGGCTTGGCCCGGCGGGTATGACGACAGTGCCCGCAGGGAGATGTGCCGGGTTACGCGCGAGGGCGACCTCGTGTGGCGGATGCGGTCGGTCGGGGCGACGCGACCGTGCCTCTCACGGAGGCGAACCACTACGCCTCGACCCAGGTCTGGCTTTCTACCGACAGCGAGACGCGGCTGATCGTGTCTGTGCACTCCTGGCGGCAGCAAGGGCAGGGGGAGATTCTGAGGCTCATGCGCGGCGTGGACTGGACTTGCTTCGGGAGGGTGAAGAGTTACCGACGACGCCGCGGGAGAGGAGGTCGATGACAACGGCGACATAGAGCCAGCCCCCGGTAGTCCAGACGTAGGTGAAGTCCGCCACCCATTTCTGGTTCGTAGCTTCGGAATGGATCTGGCGGTACAGGATGTTGGGCCGCAAAACGCCGCCATCGGCCAGAGCCGGCGTCGCGCCTGGGGCGAGGTGGTGCCTGGCTACGCCTTCCGCCGGGCGCTGAGGCGAGTGCTCTCACAACACGTTCCATTGAGCCCCCTATGAGCGACACAGGGATGCGCGCCGACCGGTACGGCGACGCCTTCGTGGCAACTGGGACGTGCGCCACAATGCTGGCACCTGATGTCAATTGTGCAAGCAAGCCTCGTTCCCTAAGTCTCCGACCTCAGAGGCGAAGAAGGACCGGTCTATCCGCCAATGTCACGGCCAGAAGTTCATGAAATGCGCTTTGCCGCCGGTGCGCGCCACGTTCGAGGCAAGCCCGCCGACATCAGCCTTGAAGGAACGAACGTGATCTTCTCCAAAGCGTCTACGGTCCCGACAAAGCAGCGCCGCGCCAATCGCAATGCGATTGCGCCGACCTGATGTCCGCTTCACCGATTGCCCATCACCGCAGCCAACCAGACCGCACGGTCGGCATGGCGCTTGCCGTCGTGTTGCTTCTGGCTGCCAGCCTCCTGAGTGGCTGTGCGAGCATCGTGCGGCTCGATCCGCCACCATCCAGCTTGGCGACGGACCTGCCGGTGCTCGGCGTTTCCAATGCTCGCTTCTGGCCGGATGGTCCGCCCTATGCGCTCAACCGCGAGGGCGCGCTGATGGCGCAGCTGGGCAGGGCGGCGCAGGGGCCACAGCGCGACAGCCCATCGGAGGTGCATTTCCTTGCTTTGTCCGGCGGCGGCGACAACGGCGCCTTCGGTGCTGGACTCCTGAATGGCTGGACGCAGGCCGGCAATCGGCCCGAGTTCACCGTCGTCACCGGCATTTCGGCTGGTGCGTTGATAGCGCCCTTCGCATTCCTCGGCCCCGCCTTCGACGCACCACTCCGCGAGGTCTTCACCCCGGCCGCCCGGGCCGATGTGCTGCGCCTCGGCGGCTGGCTTGCCACAGCCTTCTCCCTCGTCTTCGGCGAAGCGGTTGCCGATACATCGCCGCTTTACAGCCTGATCGAGCGTCATGCCGACGAGGCCATGCTGCGCGCGATTGCCCGTGAATATCGGCGGGGGCGGCTGCTGCTGATCGGCACCACGAATCTCGACCTGCAACGCCCGGTGGTGTGGAATATTGGCGCAATCGCGGCCAGCGGGCATCCAGGCGCATTGGATCTGTTTCGCCGCATCCTGCTGGCGTCAGCCTCCATTCCCGGTGCCTTCCCGCCCGTGCTGGTCAACATCGAGCATGAAGGTCGTATGTTTCAGGAGATGCATGTCGATGGTGGCGCCTCGGTACAGGTCTTCTTCTACCCGCCATCCATGCAGCTGCGCGACATCGACCGGGCCGGATCGGGTCAGCGCAGACGCGTGATTCATGTTGTGCGGAACGGTCGCATCGACCTGGAGGGCGCAACCGTCGCCCGCGGAGTGATGAGCATCACCGGCCGATCGGCCTCCACGCTGCTACACTTCAGCGGCATCAACGACATCAACCGGATCTACTTGACCGCGCTGCGCGATGGGCTGGGCTTCCGCGTGGCGTATATCGGCACGGACTTCAGGGCGCCTCGCAGCGGCCCCTTCGACCCCGAATTCATGAAGGCGCTATTCGAATACGGCCGTGCCACGGGCATGAGCGGAACGGCCTGGGCCACGGCGCCACCGCTCGCCACCACCTCGACCGCCGGGCAGCTGGGCCTGGCCGCGGCGCGATGACCGCACGTCCTGGCGCGTGCGGTGGGGCATCGCCGTAGGAGCGGGTGATGAACATGCCGAACTGGGTGCGGCGCCTGCCGCGGCGGATCGTGCTTCTCGGGGCTACGCTGGTTGTCGCGCTGCTGGCCCTGCGCGTGTGGGACATCCGGCAGGGCCCGCAGCTTGCGCCCTGGCACCTTGTCGTGCCGGAGGAACTGCGCGCCGCGGAGATCGATGCCGCCGACTGGACTGGCTACCTCACCGCCGAGGCGGCGGCCTTCGCCACGGTACGCACGGAGGTGACCGCGGCATTGGAGCCGGCAGACCATATTCCGGCCAACCGCTACTTCGCGGGCAGCCCGCTGCATCCGGCGCTCTTCGCGCGGGACTGGAACCGCTCCTTCGTCATGGAGCCCGAAGGCGAGGCGCGGGGCGCCGTCGTCCTGCTGCACGGCCTTACGGACTCGCCGTATAGCCTGCGCCATATCGCCAACCTCTACCGCCAGCGCGGCTGGATTGCGATCGGTATCCGGCTGCCAGCACACGGCACGGTGCCGGCGGCGCTCACGCGGGTGACGTGGGAGGATTGGCTGGCCGCCACGCGTCTCGCCATGCGCGAGGCCCGTGCGCGCGTTCGCCCCGACATGCCCTTGCATCTTATCGGCTTCTCGAATGGCGGCGCGCTGGCGCTGAAATATGCGCTCGATGCTGTCGAACATGGCACGACAGCCGCTCCGGACCGGCTCGTGCTGATCTCTCCCATGATCGGTATTACCGCCTTTGCCCGCTTCGCCGGGCTGACGGCGCTGCCGGCCCTCCTGCCGCGCTTTGCCAAGGCCGCCTGGCTCGGCATCGTGCCGGAGTTCATCCCCTTCAAGTACAACTCCTTCCCCGTCAACGGTGCGCGGCAGTCGCATCGGCTGACCATGGAACTGCAGGGGCAGATGCGGCGCCTGGCCGCGCCGGGCCGCCTCGCCGCGTTGCCGCCGATCCTGACCTTTCAGTCGGTGGTCGATTTCACCGTCAGCACGCGTGCGGTCATCACGGCGCTCTACGATCAGTTGCCCTTGCAGGGCAGCGAACTGGTGCTGTTCGACATCAACCGCAACGCCAAGATCGGGCCCCTGCTGACGACAGCGACGGAGACGGTGCTGGACCGTCTGCTGCCGCCGGCTACCCGCGCCTGGCGCAGCGTCGTCGTCACCAATGCGGGCCCGCAGCACGCCGAGGTTGTGGAGCGAGCGATCGAGGCCGGCGCCACGGAGGAGCAGGTACGGCCGATCGGGCTTGCCTGGCCGCGCGCGGTGTATTCGCTTTCCCATGTCGCGCTGCCCTTCCCGGTGACGGATGGCCTGTATGGCCTCGAGCCCGACGCGGAGGAGGATTTCGGCGTGCAACTCGGTGCCATCGCGCCACGCGGCGAACGCGGCGTGCTGGCCATCGCACCGGATGCGCTGCTCCGACTCTCCTCCAACCCCTTCTTCCCCTATCTGGCCGAGCGGATCGGGCAGGCGATCGCCGCCGAGGCCGTGCTGCCAGCACGCAGCGCGGTTCGCTGAGACCGACGCGCCGCGCGGAACAGCCGGCGAGCGGACGAGACACGGCGTGCTTCCAGTTCTGGCCACGTCTTCCGATGCTTGCGCAGCATGGTTGGTGGAGTTGGCGCGATGCGCATCTGGAAAGCGGCGGCGCCCTGACCCTTGCCTTCGTCACGCCGGTGGCGGCGCAACAGCCCGATGTCGCGGAACTCATCCGCCGCATAGAGGCGTTGCAGCAGCGGGTGAACCAGCTCGAACGCAGCCCGCCCCGGCCTGCGGCGCGCGCGCCCGCGCCCGTGCAGCCAGCCGTTCGTGCCGCGCCCTCCGTCGCGGCGGTCGTCGTCGTGCCGCAACGACGAACGCCGGAGGTGGTGCGCGCCGAGGTTGACCCGGCCCTGCGCGGCAGCCTCGACGGGCTTGCGATGCGCGTGCCGAATACCGAAACCTCCGTCCGGCTCCTAAGGCTTCATCCGTCTGACCGGCTAGGCCGACTTCAACGGGCGCAATGCGACGGATGCGGCCTCGGTCCAGGGCATCCCGCTGACCGGCAGCGCCGCGGCCCGCCAGAACGGTGGCTTCGGCGTCACCGCGCGCAATTCGCGCATCGGCTTCGACACGCGCACCGAAACCAGCTGGGGGCGGCTCGACACCACGGTGGAGGCGGCTTTCCGCGGTGAGATCTCCCAGGGTGGCGATCTCGCCCTGCGCCTGCGCGTGGCCTTCGCGGAACCATCGCAGGGCGACTGGAGCTTCCTCGAAGGGCAGGCCAACAGCCTCTGGAACGCAGGGCTGATCGAGGCCTATCACGCCGCCACCAACCCGAACCAATCCTTCATCCGTCAGGCGCAGTTGCGCGCACCGCGGCGCTTTGGCCCGAACCGGACGGTGCAGGCTTCGCTCGAAGCGCCATATGGCGACGTCACGATGCAGGGCGGGCCGATCTTCAGCCCCATACGCCTCGATGGCGGCGCGAGCCTCGTATTCGACCGGGCGCCGGATCTGCTGGCGCGCGTGACCTGGGGCGACGGGCCGGAGGAGTATGTGCTGCGCGGCCTGGTGCGTCGGTTGGCGCTGGATGCGGACGGCACCGTGCTTGGTCCGGGCGGGTCCGAGAGCAGTATTGGCTGGGGACTTGCCGCGCATGCGCGACTGCCGCTCGGCCGCTGGATGACGTCCTTCGGGAGCGACGAGCTACTGCTGATGTGTCACTACGGCGAAGGCATCGGACGCTACTTCGCCGGCAGTACCTCGGCCAGGCGGCCCTGACGGACATCTCCGCGACGGGCGGCACCGGCTACAGCCTGGAGTTGGTGCCGAGCTATGGCGGCACCCTCGGCTATCGCCGCTTCTGGAGCGACACGCTGCGCAGCACGCTCTCCTATGCCTTTGCGCGGCAGGATTTTCCGAGCGGTGTCGGCTTCGCGCCCGGCTCAAGCAGAGCGCTTTCACTGAACCGCGAGATGCAGCAGGCGATCGCGAACCTGGGCTGGAGTCCCTTCGCCGCCCGGAGGACAAGCCGACAACCCTTCGGCTGGCTCCACCTAGGGCCCGAGTACTTCTTCAGCCGTCGCGACCTGGAGGATGGCGCGCAGGCGGTAGGGGCGGGCGGCGTCGGGCACGGCATTGCCAACCGCCTGGTCGCCTTCGGCATCGCCAGGTTCTGACCTCACGGGCTGCTACAGCCGGGCGAGAAAATCCGCGAGGTCGGTGGTGGCTGGCTTCATGGGGTCCCGCCGCAGCACAACCGCCTGCCCCGCCAGGGCCGCGGCCCGGAACTCGCGCGGCGCCAATCCGAACTCCCGCCGGAACGACCGGCTGAAGGCCGAGGGATCGAAGAACCCGACATCCTCTGCGATCGCCGAGATGTCGCGCTCGCCCCCTGGTGCTGCCAGCGCACGGCATGCCGCCCGCAGCCGCTCCGACTGGATGTAATGCGCGACACCGCCCTGGTGCTCGAACAGTCGATAGAGCTGTGAGCGTGAGACGCCCGCCAGGCGGCTGAGGCGTTCCGCGGTAAGGATGGCGGAACGCAGATGCTGCCGGATGATGACCTTGACGCGCGAGAGTTGCACGAGGTCGATCTGCGCATGCGCGGCGGCCATTGCCTCGGCCGACGGTGCGATGGATGCCGCGACAATTGCGCGGGCGGATTCGACGACCCGCGCCTGCTCTGCCTCGCCAAGCGACGGCACCTCGGCTGCGAGTTGGACGAGAAAGGAAGCGAGGATGCGACCCATGGAGGTATCGAGCGGACTGCCGCGGGAGGCGCTCAGCGCCGTGGCGATCTCGGGCGCAAGATCACGTGGCAGAAACAGGCAGAGCCAGTCGATGTCCGTTCGATCCGATTCCATGACGTCGTTCATCGAACCGATGCTTGCCACGCCGGCAGGGATGGTCGAGCTCGTCACGTCGTTGCATATCCGCCGTTCGCCGCGCAGCGCGACGTTGATCATCCAATGGTCCAGCAAAGTTCGGCGAGCTGCAGCGGCCGTGCGCACAAGCCGAGCGGCCGGGGCCCGCATCGTCATGAGCGCCAGGGGACCAAGCGCCCAAAGCGCCCGCTCTGCGGGGAAGCCGGCGGCCGGATCGGCCAGGGGCATCACCTCCATGGTGCCGGCGCTGGTAGCCTGCCAGGCGTCGAATTGCTGCCCCGGCGGCAGGTCCAGGGTGGAGAAGGTCAGCGGTTGTCTGGGGCGGGCTGTGGCCCGCGCATCGTCGGGTCCGGCCGGCGTGCCCATGTCCTGATCGCTGTCGCCAGAGCCGGGACGCCCAGGTGGCCTGGCAACGGCCGGAGCAGCGGGCGCATCCGCTGCGTCCATGATCTCCCGCGCTAGAACACGATCTGCAACTTCGTTGAGAGGTGCTGAAAGCATTATTTGAATCCTTCCTCCCAATAACAGGAATGTGGCAAGGTTTGCCCGCGCTGTAAGGATTGTGAAGGAAGCTTTGGTCGCGGCAGAACCCTTACGCTTCCGGGTTCTCTGGGAAACCGCGAAGATTACTTGGCGGCACCGGCGGGGATGCCGGGCAAAGTCGCGGGACGCCCGGCATGATGCTGCGCAGCGGCTGAATTATGCCGAACCGGCCTCGCGAGGCGCTGGTGGCACCGCGGTATCGGCATCGAGGCCCGACAGCAGCCGCGCAGCCCAGCGGCTCTGCTCGAATTCCTCGCAGATGCACAGGATTGCTATCAGGATTGGGACGCCGACCAGAGCGCCAATGATGCCCCACAGGAACGCGACAAGGAACACGGCGACAAGCACAAGGAAGGGCGAGACCGCAAGCCGCCTCCCTGCCAGCCGCGGCTCGATATAGCTGCCCGAGAGGAACTGGATCACCTGCAGCGCGGCGAAGACGGTGGCGGCCACCTGCCAGGTGCCGAACTGCAGCGCCGCGAAGGCCGCGGGTAATACCGTGGCCACGAACGGCCCGATGAAGGGGATGTAGTTCAGCACGAAGGCGATGAGACCCCATTCCTCTGCCAGTTCGAGACCCATCGCGCTC
This sequence comes from Falsiroseomonas tokyonensis, assembly GCF_019024325.1. Taxonomy (GTDB): domain Bacteria; phylum Pseudomonadota; class Alphaproteobacteria; order Acetobacterales; family Acetobacteraceae; genus Falsiroseomonas; species Falsiroseomonas tokyonensis. The sequence goes on along the minus strand of NZ_JAFNJS010000006.1, from coordinate 31,256 downwards.
GCGAAGGCCCAGACGGCAAGGCCGGTGAGGATGCTCATGACGGTGCGGACGGCCATATAGGCACGCAGCTTCGTGCCGGTTCGTGTTGCGGCGCGCAGCAGCGCGGCGGCGCCGGGTGAACCGCGCAGCGCCTCAAGCTGCCGGCGCGCGACGTCCACTTCGAGCAGCGCGAGGATGACGAAGACCAGGGTGACCACGGTGAAGCTCAATATGCCTTGCAACTGGGAGGTGACCTGCTGGGCCAGGCGCACCATCAGGCGCATGTCGAACATGCCGGACAGGGTTTCCGACGGTACGCCGGCGTCCTGCAGCAGCGCGACCTTCTGCGCGTAGAGCGCCTGCAGCGTGGCGGCATTGACGATGATCCATTGGCCGACCCTGCCAAAGGCCCAGGCGCTGAGCAGCGCGAGCACGCCCAGGGTGACCAACGCCAGGACCATGGTGGCCAGTGCCGCAACGGCCGCGCCGGCCCGGGACCGAATGCCGCGCTGCACCGGCCGCAAAATGGCGGTGACGAAGAGCGCGACGGCGATGGGCACGAAGACCGCATCCGCGGCACGCAGTGCCGCTGCGACCAGGATCGCCGTGCAGAGGCCGATCATCGTGCGCATCGCGTGGTCGATCACCATGGCGTGCTTCCTGCCTGCCATGGCGCCAGCCTGGCGTGCTGCGGGACTGCGGCGTGCGCCGTCACTGGTAATGCGCGAAGGCGGCGGCAGCCGCGGCGTGTCCGGTGCCACCGCGCAACGCGACGCCTAGCAGCAGGCGCGCCTTGAGCCCGGACAGCCATCCTGCCGGTATCAGGCCCAGGCGGAGCAGGTCGAGATCCGCGCGGGGCCGCCCGCGCGCCACGACGAGCCCGGTCGTGGAACGTGAGGCGAGCACCACCGGCATGCGCGCTGCGAGTTCGCCGAGCGGTCGCATGGCCTCCATCGGCACATTGCCTTCGCCCATGCCCTCGATGACCGCGCCGGCATAGCCGAGCATCGGCAGTGACCTGAGCCAGCGCCCATCGTCACCCATCGTCCAGCGCAGCAGGGCCACCTGGCGAGGCGGCCCGTCATAGGCCGGAAAGCACGGCAGGCGCGATACACGCGCCCAGAATCGCGGGCGTCCCTCGACGATGAGGCCGATTGGCCCGGCCAGCGGGGAGACGAATGCAGCGCCCTGCCGAACGTGTGAAAGCTGGGCGAAGCGCGCGGCATGGATCTCATCCTTCGCCACCACCATCGTGCCCAGGCCACGGGCTTCGGGCGCGGCCGCCACGGCGACAGCGACTGCCAGCCGCGCCGCCTGACGCGCGGCGAGCCCATTGCCACCGCAGCACATGGCGGCGACCACGACCGGGTTCTCTCTGCCTATCAGAAGGTCGAGGATGAAGGCCGATTCCTCGATGGTGTCCGCGCCATGAATCACCACCGCGCCGTCGCAGCCCGTGGACAGCGCGTCCTCGATCCGCTGCGCGACGTCCACGAGATGGGCGGGTGAGAGCGAAGCGCTCGGCACGTGCAACAATGCGAATGAATCCACATCCGCGATGGCGGCGAAGGCCGGGACGGTCGCCGGCAAGACTACGGAACCCAGTGCCGCGCCAAGCTCCTCCGGCGGCATTCCGGTCTCCGCGCCACCGACCGAGATGATGAACAGGCGTGGACGCCTCATGGCTGCCGGCCTGCGAGGACGACGCCGGCCTGCTCCGGCCGGGATGGTGCGCCGGGCCCGATGCCTGGCGGTCTCGCGGCCAGGGGCGGGAGGGCGCGGTGGACAGGCAGCACCAGATCCTGCGCCATCGCGGCCGGGCGCGCAGGCACGGCATGCACCGCGTCCGGGCCGTGCGGCCGCCCGGGCGGAAAGAAGCGGTTCCCTTGACCCAAGCGCATGCTCGTCGTCCCGAAAGTCCGGGGCGCCAGGAATTCCCTGCCTGGCGCCCGCCACCTCACCTGATGCGAAGCGGCCGCGGTCAACGGGCCAGCGAAACCTCGCCGATGACCCGCAGACCCTCCTGCTTGTTGAAGGTGTAGGCCTTCATCGCGCCGGACGGCTGCTGGATCACGACCACGCCGCGACCCAGGTCGAGCCCGACGATCCGGCTGGCGGGTTCGCGGATCTGGAGTTCGTTGAGCAGCATCGACTCCAGGACGCCGCGTGGCGTGTTGCCTGGCGCCTGGGCGACACGCCGCTCCACCTCGCTGCGAAGGGCGGGGGACAATTCGCTGAGCTCGGCCTGCTGGAATTCGCGCGAGCCCATCGAGGTCTGCGCCAGGGACGGGAATGGCATCGCCGCCACGGATGCAAGCGCGGCAGCCGCGAGCATCGGGCGTTGCAATGTGCGTCGCAGGTTCGTCGTCATGCGGTCTTCTCCTCTGGGTTAAAACCGTTGAAGTCGTCTCCTTCACTGGTGCCGGCGAGCCCGCCGATGCGGCGCGGAGCAACGCCTGCCGCCCGCACTCTAGCGATGGCCGACTGCGCGGCGATGGGTTCGGAGTCCCCGCATTGCGCTGCATATGCCAGCCGCGACACGCGCACCGTTCCGCCTTGTGCCGAGCGTCCCAGGACTGTGCCCAGCCTATCGCTCCTGATCATCGGCGCGCGGCCTGGCTTATGGTGGCGTGCCGGTCGGCTGCGCCGTACGGCGATGCATGGCGGAGGTGGACATGGTGGAGACCATGATGATGCGGCCGCAGCGGATTGCCGGGCACGGCATTCCCCGAACTATCGAGTTGGAACCGCACGACTGCCGCGACAGGCGATATGCCGGCATGCCCGCGAATGGCACTTCGGCAGTGGCTCTGGCCGGGGTGCTGGAAGACCTCGCGCCCGCAGGGCACGGTGAAACAGGCAACGGCATCTGGAAGCTCGGCAGTTTCGCGCTCTACCGGGTGGACACGCATGCCGCGCGCTATCGCCGCTCGGCCGCGCAGATCAGCCGCGACCTTCTTGATGACTGGCTTGTCTGCGTCGCGACGCGGGGCATGCATGGCGTGCGCGGCGGCGATAGCCGCCTCACCGTTCCGCCACTCGTACCGGTCATCCTCTCGCTCGGCGAGCCGTTCGAGACGGAGCTTTTCGGCGGCGAATGGCTTTGCCTCGTCATGCCGCGCGACAGCTGCCCCGAACTCGCTCCGGCGATCGAACGCTGCCGCGTTGCGCCGCTTGCCTCTGCGTCCGGCCGTATCCTGGGCGGCTTCCTGCAGCGGATCGCCGCCGAATTGCCGAATATGCGGGAGGCCGAGATTCCGCGCGCCGTTGAAGCAACGCGGGCGCTGGTGAGCGCGGCGGTCTCGGCCGCCACAACGCCGGGGCTCGTGGATGACGCGGTGGTGCGGGCAGCGCGGCTGGCCCGTGTGCGCGCCATCATCCGCCAGCACCTTCGGTCACCGGATCTCACACCCGAATTCCTGTGTCGGCTGGTGGGTATTTCGCGTTCCCGCCTCTATCGCCTGTTCGAGCCGGTTGGCGGCGTGGTGCGCGACATCCAGCGGGAGCGGCTGCGCCAGGCGCATCGGGCGATCGCCGATCCCACCGATAGCCGCACAATCCAGGTGATCAGCGAGGAACTCGGCTTCCTCGAGCCAACGACCTTCAGCCGCGCCTTCCGAAGGGAGTTCGGCTACGCACCTGGTGCACTGCGGCGCGTCGCGCCGCCTGAGCACCGTCCCCGACTGGAGGTCATGGCGCCGGCACTGACGACGTGAAGGCACGGTGTTCCGCCACGCTGCTTGCCGGCTGCATGGCTGTGCATCGGACCCGATCGGCCGCCTGACATCGATGGAGCAACTTCGTGCCCAGTCGCAGACACCTGCTGGCCGCCATCGCGGCAACCACGACATTGTCCGCGCCGGCCATCCCGGTGCATGGCGCGACCGCGCGAAGCCTGCGCTTCGTGCCGCAGGCGGACCTCGCGGTGCTCGATCCGCTGTTCACCACGGCCTATGTCGTGCGCAACCATGCGTTGATGGTCTACGATACCCTCTATGGCCTCGACGCTTCGTTGAAGCCGTCGCCGCAGATGGTCGAGCAGCATCTGGTCGAGAATGAGGGCCGGCGCTGGACCTTCCGATTGCGCGAGGGCCTGCTGTTCCACGACGGCGAACCGGTCCGCGCGCGGGACTGCGTTGCCTCGATCCGGCGCTGGTCGCAGCGCGACCCGCTGGGCCAACTCCTGGCGGCGCGAACGGACGATATCGCGGCGACCGACGACCGCAGCTTCGTGATCCGCCTCTCCCGCCCCTTCGCGCCGATGCTCGATGCGCTTGGCAAGCTGGCGTCACCGATCTGCGCCATCATGCCCGAGCGTCTTGCACTGACCGAGCCCTCGCGCGTGGTCGCGGAGGTGGTCGGCTCGGGCCCCTTTCGGTTTCGCGGCGACCAGTGGGTGGTCGGCTCGCGCGCCGTTTACGAACGCTTTGCCGGATACCTCCCGCGTGAGGGCGGAACGCCGGAGTGGACGGCTGGGCCGAAGGTCGTGCATTTTGACCGCGTCGAGTGGCACACCATCCCGGACCCATCCACCGCGGCGGCGGCGCTGTTGCGCGGTGAGGTGGACTGGGTCGAGCGGCCCGACTTCGATCTGCTGCCGGTATTGCGCCGCAGCCGCGACCTGATGATCGAGACGACGCCACAACTCGGCAGCGTCAGTATCTGCCGGCTGAACCATCTGCATCCACCCTTCGACAACCCGGCGATCCGTCGCGCCGTGCTGAGCGCGGTGAACCAGGCGGACTTCATGAATGCGGTTGCGGGCACCGAGCCCGGCGCATGGCAGGATGGCGTCGGCATCTGGCCGCCAGGCACGACGCTCGCGAGCGATGCAGGCATGGAGGCGATCCGCGCACCGCGTGACATCGCAGGCGCCCGCGAGGCCATCCGCCAGGCCGGCTATCGCGGCGAGCGCGTGGTCTCGCTGGTCTCGACGGATTTTCCAGCGGGCAGGGCGGCGGGTGAGGTGGGTGCCGAGCTGTTCCGCCGCCTGGGGCTCAACCTCGACCATGTCGCAACGGACTGGGCCGCCGTGGTGCAGCGGCGCGCCAGCCGCGAGCCTGTCGAGCGCGGCGGCTGGTCCTGCTTCTACACCGGTTTCGCGACGCTCGACCTGCTGCATCCGGGCATTCACCAGCTGGTCCGGGGCAGCGGCGAGCGAGCCTGGTTCGGATGGCCTTCCATTCCGCGCATGGAGGCGCTTGCCGACGCATGGCTCGACGCCGGCGACCTTGCCGCGCAGCGGGTCATCGCAGCCGAGATGCAGCGCCTGGCCTTTGCCGAGGTGCCCTATCTTCCGCTCGGCCAGTACTTCCTGCCAACCGCCTACCGCCGATCGCTGACGGGCGTGCTGCGTGGGCCGCCGCTCTTCTGGAATGTGCGGCGCTGACGCAGCGCGGCGGCGTTACGGCAGGAACTGCCAGTTGAGGGTCAAGCCGAACAGCGCCTGGGTTGCGCTGCCGCGGCCATCGACGAGCGGGCTGTCGGCGGCGGCACCCAGGATCTGTCCGACCTCCCCGAACGCCGTCAGGCTCCAGCGGGTATCGAGCTGCAGGGTCAGGCTCGCGGCAACGCCTGCGAACCAGTAATCCTGCGGCGCGAAGCGCTGATGGCCGCTGCGCCTGGATTGCTCCGCATCGACGCCGAAATAGGTTTCGGCAAAATCCTCGCTGCCCCAACTCAACCGCGGGCCGGCATTCAGGATGAGATCCGGTCGCAGGCGCAGCACCCGGTCGAGCCGGGCATCGGCGACGAGACCCGAATGGCCGCCGAAGCCCTGGCGCAGCTCCAGCGCGCCGCGCCAGTTCGGGTTGGCATAGCGCATGAAAAGGCCGCCCTCGCCGGCAGGGCGGATGTCGCCCATGCCGCGCAAGGCATCGTTGTCGTCCTGGTCGCGCCCGAAGCGGGGCCTCAGCACGACGCCCATGGAGACAGGACCGTGGCGCAGCAGCGTGGCACCCAGGCCATCGCGCAGGGATAGGAACAGCGTGTCCTGCCGCCAGCTGATATCAGGGCTGAGGAGCGGCGAAAGGGTGTGGCTGTCGGAACCCAGATAGTCAGGCGAAAGCAGGGCGCCCGCGCCAACCGAGACGCGCCATTCGCCGCCGGCTGTCGAAGGTGGCGGCATCGCCTGCGGCGTGAGATCGGTCTGCGCCCTGGCAGGGGATTCGAAGGCCAGCACGGCTGCAACCAGCAGAGCAAGCCTCGCGGCGCGAGGCCTTGTCCCGTTCCGCCGATCCCGCCCTGGCGAGAAGGATGATGGCCGCGCATCGGCAAACCGAGCTGCGGGAGGTGCACAACTCTGTCCCATCGAAAGCTCCTCAGGCGCGTGCCGGGAAGACTAGTGATCCGCGCCAGGCGTGTGATGGGCGTCGCATCCGTCCGATGCACCGGATGTTCCAACACGGCGCAGGCTCTGACGCGTGAAGGCAGGCTGTCGCGCGCGGCTCGGCCCCTGGCCAGGGGGTGCGCCGGCCGATGATGGGACAGTTGGCATAGGCCTGAGACCCACGCCCATACCACGCGCCGGAGCGCCGCCGTAGGTTCGTGACTGGCGATCGGGGCCGAGGCCCTCGCCAACCCGCTGCGGGGCTTCGGCCCGTCACAAGGAGAGAATGCCATGACCTTCCGATCCTCAAGACTGCGCCTCGCCGCATTTTCTGCGATCGCTGTTGCCATTGGCGCCGTCAGCGCACCGGGCGCCTCGGCGCAGCAGCGGAACTGTGTCGACGTCCTTGCAGGAATGAACGAGTTCTCCCGCTTCATCAGCGGTGTGATCCGCGCTCATGCCGTCGCCGATGTTCGCAATGCCCATGCCATCACCATCTTCGCGCCGACCAATGATGCGCTGGCGGGTGGGGCACGCAGCGTCATCATCGATCGGCTGTTTCCCATGGTGGACGGGAATCGCGAGGCTGATCCGGTTCTCGCACCGGCCGCGTTTCGGGCGCATGTGGTGCAGGGGCGCCATGACAGCGCGGCGCTCGGCCGGGCCGGCGAGCTGATGACGGACGCCGGCACGCCGCTGCAGCTCCGCCAGGAGAATGGCGTGCTGTCGGTGTTGGTGGGTGGCGAGAGGATGGCACGCGTCACCCGCGCCGATATCCCGTGCTCCAACGGCGTGATCCACGCCATCGACGCGCCGCTGATCCGCTAGTGCTTTTGCCTGTCGCGATGCGGGCAGGGTCCGTGCCACCTGCACGCGGATAGGACGGACGCACGTGCCGGGGCTGCTGATGCGCTGGCGGCCATTCAGGGCCGCCGGCTGCAACGCCGCGCGCAGCATAGACATGTCGGTCGACATGCTCGCCCCCCGGTCGCACCGATGGCCCTTCGGACGACACCAACGCCGCATTCAGCCGCCGGTCGCACCATGCTTGCGGTCCTAGGTGTTTGGTCCCGGGATGAGGCGGCGCGGGTTGATTTTGAAGAGGGATGGATTCCTGGCCCAGGCGTCGCGGACGGCCTGGAAGTGGGTGCGCCCCCTGATTGCTTTATGGTGCTTGGCGAAGTTGTAGGTCTGGACGAAGACGAGCAGGTGCGCCTTCAGAGAATTAAGGCTGGGATCGTGGAAGGCTTTGATCATGGCGTCCCTGACCGTGCGATTCATCCTCTCTGCCTTGCCATTCGTCCAAGGATGGCCGGGTTTGGTCAGGCGGTGCTCGATGCCGTGCTCGCGGCAGATGCGATAGAAGATGTGGCCCATCCAGCGTGCGGTAGGCCCGTTGCGGTACTTCGGCAGGTTGGCGAAGGCCACGCCATTGTCTTTCAGCACGGTGTGGATCCGGTAGGGGCAAGGCCTCGACGACGTCGCGCAAGAAGGCGGCGCCGTTCATTTTGGTGTTGGCGTCCAGGAAGGCGACGTGGACGAACTTCGAAACCCGGTCGATGGTTAGGAACATGAAGAGCTTGCCTTCAGCCAGGCGCAACTCGCAGACGTCGATGTGGACATAGCCGATCATCGTCTCGGCGAAGCGCTTGCGCTTCGAGGCCTTCTCCTCAGCTTGCGGCAGGCGGGAGATGCCGTGCCGCAAGAGGCAGCGATGGAGGGCGCTGCGGGATAGTGTCGGGATGGTTTCGCGGAGGCAGCCAGGACGTCGTCGAGTGGCAGCAGGGTACGCCGGCGGACTTCGACGACAATCGCCTCCTCTACCTCGTTCAGGACGGCGCCACCTGGCGACTGTCTTCGGGTTCAGCCTGTAGCGGGCGGCCAGGGAGCGGGTGCTAGCGTGCGCATCCTCTGCGCCATGCGAAGCTCGCGCGGCCGAATGCCGAAGGCCCGGCGGAACATGCGGCTGAAGCTCGAAGCATCGAACAGCCCGCTCGCCTCTGCGATCTCGCCGATGCTGCGCGTATCGCTCGGGTCGGTCAGCGCCCGGTAGGCCGCGTCTAGACGCTCCCGCTGGATGAACAGCGCCACGCCGCCATAGGGTTCGAACAGCCGGTAGAGTTGCGAGCGCGCGATGCCGACCACCTGGCAAATCCGCATCGGCCCGAGCCTGGCCGAGCCGAGATTGGCGCGAATGAAGCTGTGCACCTGCGCCAGCTGCACAGCCCCGAGGGGCGCCGCTGCCGCATCCCGCCGCGCCGGGCTTTCTGCTGCCGCAAGGGCGATCATGGCCCTGGTGGCTTCCGCCAAACGCAGTCCATCCGCGATCGTCATGCGGGGAAGCTGGTCCGCCAGCAGCAGAAGGTAATCCCGTAGGAGAAGTCCGCTCGGCGTATCCAGAACCTGGCAGCCCGTTACTTCGGAGACGAGGGTGGAGGGCAGCTCCTCGCGCGGCGGGTGCAAATTTTGCGAGCCAGAAGGGGCGGGCGCCGCGTCGCAAGGATGCCCCAGCGTGTGCAGCACGAGCGGACCGGACCACTTGCTGTCGCGCCGCAGGTTGCCTGCCGGGCGCTGGCAGGTTTCGGCCGGTGGCTCCGCCGCGGGCAGCGACAGCCCACCAAAGCGAAAGGTGACGGCGCTTACTTTGTAGCGATCGGGAAGGGGCCGGGGCGCGCCAGGATCGACCAGCTCCAGCTTCATGTCACGCCAGGCGTCGCACTGAAGGCGCGCCGGCGGGTTCCGCGCGGGCTGGCGCGGCGGCTTCAGCAGGCGAGGCCTCGCATTTCCTGCTACTGGAGGATCACCTTTAAGTTGAAAAATACACTGCTGCTGGCCGGAAATTATTGTAAACATCGGCGCCACCAATGAACATTCGCCTGTCCATTAAATGGGGACTGCCCGCTTCCGCAACAAGAAACTTCGTCGTGATATATTGTTTATTGAGACGGTTCGGACTTCGCGATAAATTATTCGGCTGCGTTTTTTGCCCGATGCGGGTCGGGTATTTGCACTTGCGTTCTTCCGGAGACGTGCGGGCAAGCGGCGGGACGGCGGGATAATGAACATCATCGGGCGCGGGCCTAAGGTCGGTGGATCCTGGAGCCGGGGGCGTCATGTCCGATGTCGTTATGACCGCGTTATCGACCGCCAGGCCGGCCGCATCTCTCGCCGGTTCGAATCTCGACCTGGACCTGATGGATATTGGGCAACTGGTCGCCGTGGATGCCGCCTGGCCGCTGCATCCCGGCTGCCTTCGCGCTGCGGCGGAAAGCGAGATCATCGAATGGGCGCGCCGCCAGCCCACGGAGGTGCCACTCCGTGTCACCGTGCGCCTGCCGCCCGATGCCATGGGCCGTGCCGACAAGGCGCGGCTGGGTGATGCGCTCGCAACGCATTTCGGCCTGCTAGCGGAGGCGCAGGAGCGCTCGGCGAAGGAGCACCTTTCCGATGCGCGGCGTAGCCTCGCCATCGGCTTGGCGATCCTCGCCGCCTGCCTGACCACCGCCTGGCTGCTCGTCGCCGACTTTCCCGAACGGCCCCTGACCCGCATCGCACGCGAAAGCATCGGTATCCTCGGCTGGGTGGCGATGTGGAAGCCGGTCGAGATGCTGCTGCATGACCGCCGCCCGATCCTGCGCCGCCTGCGCCTGCTGCGTCGGCTCGCGCAGGCCTCTGTGCGGGTTGTCCCGGCTGGGCCGCGGTGACCACCGAGCGCCGGAGGGCGTGATGCCTCGACGTGATCCCGCATTCGTGGACCTTGCCCTGCAGGGTGGCGGATCGGGAATTCCTGCGTGACCATGCGCGAGCCCTTGGCGTGCGATCCTCGCTCGACCTGGATGCAATGCCCGCGGGTGTCTAGGCATCGCGTGCGGTCGCGCGGGCGTGGCTTCGGGACGTAGTGCGCATGGCCGGGACGTGCCGCTGATCAAGGAAGGCGGACGGATCGTTAGCTTTCCCCTTCCCACCAGTGCAGGGATTTCGAGCATGTCGAGTGTCTCGGATGAGGCGAAGCGGCCCTGCCTGTTGCTCGCCTTCGCGGCACTGGCCGCCTGCGGCGAGGCGCCGCCGCCCGCCGCGCCCGATCCGCGGCCGGTCCGCGTTGTCACGGTCGAATCGCGCGGCGACAGCACCACCGTCAGCCTGACCGGCACCATCCAGGCGCAGACTGAGGTCAATCTCGGATTTCGCATCGATGGGCGCATGATTGAGCGGCTGGTGAATGTTGGCGACCGCGTGACGGCGGGGCAAGTGATTGCCCGCCTTGACCGCACCAACGAGGAGAACGGGCTGCGCGCCGCGCGCGCGGCCCTGGTGGCCGCGCAGGCGCAGCTGGTGGAGACGGAGGCGAACTACGATCGTGCGCGTGAATTGCTGCGCAGCGGCTTCGGCACCAGGCAACGCTACGACCAGGCGGCGCAGCAGCGGCAGACCGCGCGCAGTGCGGTGGATTCGGCGCAGGCGCAGGTGAACATCGCCGAGAACCGGCTGAGCTATTCCGAGTTGCTGGCCGATGCGCCCGGAACCGTCACCGCCCGCGGCGCGGAGGCGGGCGAGGTGGTGGCGCCCGGCCGTATGATCGTGCGCCTTGCCCGGCAGGATGGCCTGGACGCGGTGTTCGACGTGCCGCCCGCGGTCATGGACCGCGCGCCGCCGGGGGTGATCGTCGCCGTGGCGCTGACGCTCGACCCCGTCACCCGCGCGACCGGTCGCGTGCGGGAAGTCTCGCCCAGCGCCGACCCGGTGACCGGCACCTTCCGCGTGCGCATCGGGCTGGAGGATCCGCCCGCCGGGCTGCGGCTTGGTTCCACCGTCACCGGCCGGATGCAACTGCAGGGCGGAGCGGGCTACGCCATCCCGGCCAGCGCCCTGACCCGCCAGGGCAGTGCCGCTGCCGTATGGGTGGTAGACACGGCAACCAGGACGGTCGCGCTGCGCCCCGTGGAGATCTTGCGGCATGACCCGGCACGCGCCATCATCGGCTCGGGATTGGCAGCCGGTGATGTCGTCGTGACCGCCGGCGTGCAGGTCCTGCGCCCTGGGCAGCAGGTCCGGCTGCTGGACGTCCAACCATGATCGGGCCGAACCTGTCCGAGTGGTCGATCCGGCGGCCGCAGCTTCTCGCCTACTTCATGCTGGTCGCCGTCATCGCCGGTAGCATCGTGTTCTTCCGCCTCGGCCGGAACGAGGACCCGGCCTTCACCTTCCGCACCATGGTGGTGCAGGCCGCTTGGCCCGGCGCCACCATCGAGGAGACGCTGGCCCAGGTGACGGAGCGGCTGGAGCGGACCCTGCAGGAGACTCCCAATCTCGACCGGCTGCGCAGCTACACCGTCGCGGGGCAGACCACGATCTTCGTGGAGCTGAAAGGCTCCACCCCGCCGGAGGTGGTGCCGGACATGTGGTACGAGGTGCGCAAGCGCATCGGCGACATGCGCCATACCCTGCCGCAGGGCGTGGTCGGCCCCGGCTTCAACGATGATTTCGGCGACACCTTCGGCATCATCTTCGGCTTCACAGCAGACGGCTTCAGTCAACGCGAGTTGCGCGACTACGTCGAGGCCATCCGCTCGCGCCTGCTGCGCGTGCCGGACGTCACCAAGGTCGAGATCCTCGGCGCGCAGGATGAGGTCGTGTTCGTCGAATTCTCGCTGGAGCGGCTCGCCGGGCTTGGGTTGAACTACCCGTCGTTGATCGCCGCGCTGCAGGCGCAGAATGCGGTGCAGCCGGCCGGCCTGGTGCAGACCGGCGACGAGAGGCTTTCGGTGCGCGTCTCCGGTGCCTTCCAGGACGAGGCGGACCTTGCCAAGATTTCCTTCGTCGCCGGCGACCGCCTGGTGCGGCTGACCGATATCGCGGAAATCCGCCGCGCCTATGCCGATCCGCCGCAACCGATGTTCCGGGTGAACGGACAGCCCGCCATAGGCCTCGCCATCGCAATGGGCACGGGGGGCGACATCCTGGCGCTGGGCGAAAACCTGCGGCGCGAGATGCAGGCAATCCAGGCCGACCTGCCCATCGGCATCGAGCCCTACCTGGTGGCGGATCAGGCCCAGACGGTGGACACCGCGATCGGCGAATTCACGGAAAGCCTGTGGCAAGCCATCCTGATCATCATGGCCGTCAGCTTCGTCGCGCTGGGTATGCGGGCCGGCGCGGTGGTGGCGCTTTCCATCCCGCTGACCCTTGCCATCGTCTTCCCGCTGATGCTGCTGGCCGGCATCGACCTGCAGCGCATCTCGCTCGGCGCGCTGATCATCGCTCTGACCCTGCTGGTCGATGACGCGATGACCACCATCGACGCCATGATCCGGCGGCTTTCGCTCGGCGACGGCAAGGCGCAGGCGGCCACCTTCGCCTACAACACGCTGGCGGCACCGATGCTGACCGGCACGCTGGTGACGATCGCGGGATTCATCCCGATCGGCTTCGCCGCCAGTTCGGCGGGCGAGTACACCTTTTCCATCTTCGCCGTGGTCGGCCTGGCGCTGGTCGTCTCCTGGCTTGTCGCGGTAATGTTCGCGCCGCTGCTCGGCATGGCCATCCTGAAGGCGCCGAAGCAGGCGGCCGGCGTGGCGGCAGCGCCGCCTGGCGCCTTGCTGCGCGGCTATGCGGCCTTCCTGACCATGGCTATCCGGCTGCGCTGGGTGACCATCGCCGTCGCCATCGCGGCCTTCCTCGCCTCGCTCTATGGCCTGCGCTTCGTGCCGCAGCAGTTCTTCCCTTCCTCCGACAGGCCGGAGCTGCTGGTGGACCTGACGCTGCCCCAGAACGCCTCGATCCATGCCAGCCTGACAGCGGTGGAGCGGCTGGATGCGGCGCTGGCGAAGGACCCGGACGTGGCGCGTTGGAGCAGCTATGTCGGCCGCGGCGCGATCCGCTTCTACCTGCCATTGAATGCGCAGCTGCCGAATCCTTTCTTCGCCCAGGCCGTCGTGGTGGCGAAGGACCCGGAGGTGCGCGAAGCGCTGCAGCGCCGGCTGGAAGCCCTGCTGGCCGAGCAGTTCCCGACAGCCATCGCCCGCGTATCGCCACTCGAGCTCGGGCCCCCGGTCGGCTGGCCGGTGCAATACCGCGTGGTCGGCCCTGACATCGAGACCATCCGCGCTGTGGCGCTGGAGGTGGCGCAGGAAATGGCCGCCAGCGCCGGGACGCGCAATGTGAGCTTCGACTGGATCGAGCCGGCCCGGCAGCTGCGCGTCGTCGTGGATCAGGAACAGGCGCGCCAGCTCGGCCTGTCCTCGGCCGCGATCGCCGGCACCTTGAACGCAGCCATCACCGGCACGGTCATCACCCAGATCCGCGACGACATCTACCTGGTCAGCGTGCGGGCACGTGCCAATGCCGCGGAGCGGCTCTCGCTGGATACGCTGGAGACCATGCAGGTGCCGATCCCCGGAGGCCGCACCGTCGCCCTCGGCCAGTTCGCCACCTTCGAGCACGGCCAGGAATATCCGCTGATCTGGCGCCGCGACCGTGTTGCCGCCCTGACCGTGCAGGCAGATGTGCGCCCCGGCGTGCTGCCCGAGACGGTGGTGGCGGAGGTGACGCCGCGCATCGCCGCGATCAACGCGAGGCTGCCCGCCGGCACCCGGATCGAGATCGGCGGCATTGCGGAGGAAAGCGCCAAGAGCCGCGACTCCGTCATCGCCGTGGTGCCGGTCATGATCGTCGTGATGCTGACCGTGCTGATGTTCCAGTTGCAGAGCTTCGCGCGGCTTGCCCTGGTGGTCGCGATTCTGCCGCTCGGCTTGATCGGCGTGGTGCTGGCGCTGCTGGTGTTCAACCGGCCGCTCGGCTTCGTCGCCATCCTCGGCATCCTTGCCCTGCTGGGCATGATCGCCAAGAACGGCGTCATCCTGATCGTGCAGATCGACCAGGACCGGGCCGATGGCATGGCCCTGCGGGATGCGGTGCTGGCGGCCGCCACGTCGCGCCTGCGGCCGATGATGCTGACGGCGCTTTCCACCGTGCTGGGCCTGATCCCGATCGCGCCGACGGTGTTCTGGGGGCCGATGGCCTTCGCCATCATGGGGGGGCTGCTGGTGGCCACCCTGCTGACGCTGATCGTGCTGCCGGCGCTGTATGTGACGGCGCTGGAGCGGCGTGGCGCAGCGCCGGAACCGAGCCCTGTCCTGGCCGTCAACGAGGGCTGAGGGCTGCGGCCAGGCCGGGGCAGGGATGCGCTGCGGGCGGCGGGCGGCGGGCCAGCACCTCACGCGGGGTGCAGCCGAATTCGCGGCGGAAGGCGCGGGCGAAGCTGGAGGCGTCGATGAACCCGACCGCGTCCTTGATCAGGCTGATCGAACTCGGCCCATCTGCGCGCGCCAGTTCGGCATAGGCCCGGCGCAGCCGGCGCAACTGGATGACGCGAGAGATGCCGCCGGTCGGCGCAAAGCAGCGATACAACTCGGAGCGTGAGATGCCGGTTTGCCGCACCAGCTTTGCCGGCGACAGCTCCGGATCGCCCAGCGCGGCGTCCACGAGCGCGATCACCCGCGCCCGCCTTGCGGCCGCGAGCTGCAGGCGGTTGGAGGTCGGCTGCATCTCATCGTCGAGCAGGCATGCCGCGAGCATGGAGGACAGCGCGGCTTCCAGGCGCGGTGCCTCCCGGGCCGCGAACTGGTCCGCGGAGGCTGTGATGCGCGGCAGCATTCCGGCCAGCATGCGTGCCGCCGGGCTCAGCACCGGCACCGCGCGCGGCGCCGCGAAGGCTGAGGCGAGCTGCGGCAGGCACTGCGGCTGGATGAACACGGCGAGCCATCGGCCGCCGAGATCGCGCAGCCCGATTCCCTGCGAAAGCGAGCCGAGCCAGATCGCCGCGGTCGGGCGCTCCGCCTCGCCGATGTGCAACGCCACCACCCAATGGTCCAGCCCATCCCGTAGGCCCTGGCTGCGCGGCCTGCGATAGCTGGGGGGTGCCGCCTGCATGTCCAGCAGGACGTATCGGCCGAGCGGGCGCAGCGTGGCCTGGCCGATGAAGCCCTCGGCACCGTCGCACCTCGCCGTCACATGCACCGCTGGTTGCCAGAAGGCGCGCCATGCATCCAGGCGGATCGCCGGCGGCAGGTCGCGCGTATCCACCGAGAAGCGCCCCGCCCGTTCGGCGCCGGGACCGTCGCCCCGGACCGGATCTCGCAGATCGGTCGCGCCAGGGTCGGGCATATCTGCGGTTCACTCTCGCCAGCGCCTGCCCCTGGCTTATCGCGAAGCCGCCGGGCGTTCCAGCTTCCTCGCGCGCCAAGGAACGCGAGGTTCAGCGCGGGGACGCCGCGCCCATCCCTTGCGCCACGCGCCTTGGTACCGCTTGCGACGCGGGCCGCAGGGCCCTGTCCGGGCCCGTGGGAGTATAGATGATGTCTCTGAAATCTTTGCGGGCGGCGCGCCCCATCACACCCGATGCCGGCCTTGGCATCGCCCTGGCTGCAGCCGCCGTGGCGCAACCCGCGCGCGAATGCGAGCGCGCTGAGGTCGCGTGCCGCGCAACCGGCGCCAAGACGCCACGCGGCGTGCCGGAGACCATCCTGCTGACCAATCTGCAGCTGCGGCTGCCGGCGGCCGAAGTGGTCGCGGTGGACATCCCGAAGTCCACGGTCGTCCACAGGACGCCCGGCGGCGCGCTGCGCACAGCGCGGCTCAACCCGGCGAACCTTACGGCCGCCGAGTAGAGCCCGCCCGCGGCGCGGGGTGCCCCCCTCTCACCGCGCCGCGGTCACCTTCGCCCGCATGCCATCGACAGGAGCATTCACATGGCAGACCTGCTCGTCATCGCCTTCCCGACCGAAGCGCAGGCGGAGGAGGCGCGTTCGCGCGTGCTGACCATGCAGCGCGAATACCTGATTGCGGTCGGCGATGCCGCCGTCGCGCTGCGGCGCCCCGATGGTGGCATCAAGCTCAACCAGATCCTGCAGCCGACGGCAGCGGGTGCGGCGAGCGGCGCGCTCTGGGGCTCGCTGATCGGTCTGCTGTTCCTCAACCCGCTGGCAGGCGCCGCGCTTGGCGCGGCGACGGGTGCCGTTGCCGGCGGGTTGAGCGATGTCGGCATCAACGACACCTTCATGAAGGAAGTGGCGCAGACGCTGCAATCGGGTGAGGCCGCGCTGTTCCTGCTGGTGCGGAAGATGACGGCGGACCGCGTCATGGCGGGGCTGCAGGGTATGGGTGGGCGCATCATGAGCAGCTCCTTCGACGAGACGAAGGAAGACATGCTGCGCACGGCACTCGGCGGCGTGGAGGCCGAGCGCGGCGCGGCATGAGCGCCAAGGTTCCGGTGCAGCGGACGGAGTGCACAGAGGCGGGACGCGCCGCCGTGGGACCGCGCAGCGCCCGTCTCTAACATGGCTATACCGGCAGGACCTGGTGCAGCGACATGCGCGCCCGACCGCCACAACGGCAGGCAGGAAACCCATGAGCGAACTCGACCGCGTGCTGGAGAAGATCGACCGGGATATGGACGGCGCCCAGGAACGGCTGTTCGCGGTGCTGCGCATCAAATCCATCTCCACGGACCCCGCCTTCGCCGGCGACTGCGCCGCGAATGCGGAATGGCACGCCGCGGATCTTCGCTCGATCGGGTTCGATGCTGCGGCGCGATCCACGCCCGGGCACCCGATCGTCGTCGCCCATGACCGCAACGCCAGCGGACCCTCGGCGCTGTTCTACGGCCATTACGACGTTCAGCCGGTGGACCCGCTGGACCTGTGGGACCGCGACCCATTTGATCCGGTGGTCGAGACGCAGGCCGACGGCACGAAGGTGATCCGCGGCCGGGGGAGCGCCGATGACAAGGGGCAGCTGATGACCTTCGTCGAGGCCTGTCGCGCCTGGAAGGCGGTGACGGGAAAGCTGCCGATCCCGCTGACGATCCTGCTGGAAGGCGAGGAGGAATCCGGCGGTGTCAACCTGCCGGGCTTTCTCCATGCCAATCAGGACGAGCTGAAGGCCGATATCGGGCTGATCTGCGACACCAACATGTGGGATGCGACGACACCGGCGATCGTCACCATGCTGCGCGGCCTGTGCGGCGAGGAGGTGATCATCCACGGCGCCGATCGCGACCTGCATTCGGGCTTCTACGGCATGGCCGCAGCCAACCCCAACCGCATTCTCGCGAGGATCCTAGCGGAGCTCTACGACGACCAGGGCCGCATCACGTTGCCTGGCTTCTACGACGGCGTTCCGGAACTGCCCGGGCAACTGCGTGAGCAATGGGGCACGCTCGGCTTCACGGCTGAGAAGTTCCTGGGTGTCGTCGGGCTGTCCGTGCCGGCCGGCGAGAAGGGCCGCGACGCGTTGGAGATGGTCTGGTCGCGCCCGTCCTGCGAGATCAACGGCATGGGCGGTGGCTACCAGGGCGAAGGCTTCAAGACCGTCATTCCCGCCCAGGCCTCCGCCAAGATCTCCTTCCGCCTGGTGTTCGACCAGGACCCGCACAGGATCCGCGAGGCATTCCGCGCGCATGTCCGCGCCCGTCTGCCGGCTGATTGCCGCGCGGAGTTCATCGAGCACGGCTCTGGCCGTGCGATCCGCTTCCCCGATACGGACCCAGCCTTCGCGAAGGCGCGCAAGGCACTGAGCGACGAATGGGGCAAGCCCGCGGTGTTCATCGGCTCCGGCGGTTCCATACCGGTGACGCATATGCTGAAGACGTCGCTCGGCATGGATGTCGTGCTGGCGGGCTTCGGGCTGGAGGATGACCGCATCCACAGCCCGAACGAGAAATACAACCTGGTCAGCTTCCAGAAGGGCATCCGGTCCTGGGCGCGCATCCTGGGAGCATTGTCGTCATGAGCGCGATCCATCCGCCGCCGGCGACGCTCGAGGACAAGACCGTGATGCAGCGCCTGCTCGACACGGTCGAGCGCATTGGCAACCGCGTGCCGCATCCGGTGATGATCTTCGTCTACCTGATCGTCTTCGTGGTGATCCTGTCGGCGCTGCTGACGGCCTTCGGCGCGCGGGTCACCTACCAGGCCTACAATCCCGCAACGGGTGACATCGAGCCAGCGACCACGGCCGCACGCAGCCTGCTGACAATCGACGGCCTCCGCTTCATGTTCACCGGGGTGGTGCCGAACTTCATGGGCTTCAACGCGGTCGGCGTCATCATCGTGGCGATGGTCGGTGTCGGCGTTGCGGAGGAAGCCGGCCTGGTCAAGGCGCTGATCCGCAAGCTGGTGATCGTCGCTCCGCCCAAGGCGTTGACCTACATCCTTGTCTTCGTCGGCATCGTCTCCTCCATTGCCGCCGATGCCGGATACCTCGTGCTGATCCCGCTTGCCGCGGCGGCCTTCCTCAGTGTCGGGCGGCATCCGCTGGCCGGCCTTTCCATGGGCTTCGCCGCCGTCGCCTCGGCCTTCATGGTGAATGTCCTGATCGTGCCCGTCGACGGTATTCTGACGGAGATCACCAACGATGCGGCGCGGCTGGTGAACCCGAATGTCTCGATCGACCTGGCGTCGAACGTCTGGTTCTCCATCGCCTCCGTCGCCATGCTGACGGTGCTGATCGGGGTGGTGACGGAGTATGTGATCGAGCCACGCCTCGGCGCCTATGTGGGCGACTACCACGTCCCGGGCGAGAACGTGCTGTCGGACGACGAGTACAAGGGCCTGCGCGCCGCGGGCCTGGGCTTCATCGGCGTGATGGTGCTCATCGGGTTGCTGGTGCTGCCGCCCGGCGCTCCGCTGCGCAATCCGGAAACCGGCGCCATCATCGGGGCTTCGCCCTTCATGGGCAGCCTGATCGTCTCCATCGCGCTGATCTTCCTGGTCTGCGGTATCGCCTACGGCCGCGCGGCGGGCACCATGAGCAGCGCGGGAGAGGCGATCGCCGCAATCCAGAAATCCATCGGGTCGCTGGCGGGGCTAATCCTGCTGCTTCTGGTGATCAGCCAGTTCATCGCCATCTTCAATTACTCGAACATGGCGACGCTGGCGGCGGTTTCCCTGGCCGAGTTTCTCGGCGGGCTCAACATGCCGACCGTGGTGCTGTTGGTCGGCTTCGTCATCGCCGTCTTCGGCATCGACCTCATCATCACCGCTGCCGTCGCGAAATGGGCTATCTTCGCGCCGGTCTTCGTGCCGCTGCTGATGCAGCTCGGCGTTGAGCCGGTGACGGTGCTGGCGGCCTATCGCGTCGGCGATAGCCCGATGAACTCCATCACGCCGCTCAACGCCTATTTCGCCATGATCGTGACCTTCGCAATCAGGTATCAGAAGGACGCCGGCGTTGGCACGGTGATCGCGCTGATGCTGCCCTATGTCATCGCCATCTCCGTGGTCTGGACCATGCTGTTGGCGGCCTGGTACCTCCTCGGCCTGCCGTGGGGCCTGTAGACGATGAGTGACATCGCATTGATGGCGGCCATCATCCTGGCCGCCATCATCCTCTTCGTCTGGAACCGCATTCCGGTCATCATCGTGGCGATGGGCGTCGGGCTCGCGCTCTACGCGACCGGGCTGGTCACGTTGAATCAGGCCCTGTCAGGCTTCGGTGATCCGGCGGTGATGTTCATCGCCACGCTGTTCGTCATCAGCGCCGCGCTGGACCGCACCGGGGTGACTGCCTGGGCCGGACAGATGCTGATTCGCGGCGCCGGCGAGGAAAGTCGCACGAGGCTGCTGGTGCTGATCGCCCTGCTGGTGGCACTGCTGACCGCACTGATCAGCGTTAACGGCGCGGTTGCGGCGCTGCTGCCGGTGGTGATGGTGATGGCGCTGCGGCTGCGGCGCAATCCGTCGCAGTTGCTGATGCCGCTGGTCTTCTCGGCGCATGCCGGCTCGATGCTTGCGCTGACCGGCACGCCTGTGAACGTCCTGGTCAGCGAGGCGGCGGCCGATGCCGGGATGCGTGCCATCGGCTTCTTCGAATTCACCATCATCGGCATTCCCCTGCTGCTGGGCACGATCGCGATCACTGTGCTGTTCGGCGAGAGGCTTCTGCCGCACCGCGCCGGTGAAACGATGAGCGTGGATTTCGGCCGTCATGCCACCACGCTGGTCGAGCAGTACGGTCTGCAGAAGGGCCTGTTCCGGCTGCGCCTGCGCACCACCTCGCCACTTGTCGGCCAGCCACCCACGGCCCTCGACGCGCCGTCCTGGCAGGGCCTTCGCCTCGTCGCGATCCATGATGGCGAGAGCGGTGAGCGCCTGCAGCGCGAGACCTTGGCAGAGGGCGACTTCCTGCTGGTCTCCGGCGATGGCGAGGAGGCGGCGCGGCTTGCAGCATCCCATCACCTTGCCTTCTGGCTTGAGAATAGTGACGTCGAACTCCGCGACAGCCTGTTCAACCGCAGCTCGGGCTTGGCCGAGGTGATGATCCCGCCGCGCTCGGAGATGATCGGCCAGACCGCCTTCCAGGGCATGGTGACCGAGAGTGGCGACCTTGTCGTCATCGCCATCCAGCGTGGCGGCGTGGATGCCGGGGTGGAGCCGGTGACGCTGCAGGCGGGCGACACCATGCTGCTGCAGGGCAGCTGGAAGGCGCTCGACGTCCGCCTCGCGGATCCGCAGGTGCTGGTGGTGAATTCGCCGGAACTCGTGCGCCGTCAGGCCGTGCCGCTCGGCATCGGGGCCTGGGGTGCGATCGGCGTGCTTGCCGCGATGGTCTTCTTCCTCGCAACCGGCCTGCTGCCGGCCGCGGTTGCCGGCATTCTGGGCATCTTCGCACTGGTGCTGATGCGCATCCTGACTGTGGAGCAATGCTACCGCGTGATCGACTGGACCACCGTGATCCTGGTGGCTGCGATGATGCCGCTGTCTACCGCCATGGTGCAGACCGGGGCTGCGGAGATGATGGCGGACGGGCTGGTGGCCATGGCCGCCGGCGGCAGCCCCACCATTCTGCTCGCGGGACTGTTCATCCTGACCGCGGTGCTCGGCCAGTTGATCAGCAACACGGCCACCGCGCTGATCATCATTCCGGTCGGCGTCGCCGCTGCAAGCGCGATGGACGTCTCCCCATTGCCGGTGCTGATGACGATCGCGGTGGCCGCCGCCGCCGCCTTCCTGACACCAATCGCCACGCCGACCAACCTGATGGTCATGCGGCCCGGTGGCTACGCCTTCGGCGAGTACTGGAAGTTCGGCCTGCCGATGATGATCTGGTTCTTCATCGTGGGCGTCTTCATCGTTCCCCTCGTCTGGCGCTTCTGAACGATGGCACGCTTCGCACCGGCAGGCCTTCACATTGCGGCTGCGGTGGTCGCCCTGCCGGCCGCGGCCCAGATGCCGCCGACGCGCCCGGCCGACCCGGCAGGCACCTATGTCTTCCTGCTCGAGAACGACACCTTCTCGGGCCGGGATCGCTACTACACGAACGGCTTCCTCTTCGCCTGGGGCTCGCCATCCTACAATCCGCCGGACTGGTTGGCGGGGCTGACGGAGGGTACCTCACTGCTGTTCCCGTCCGGTGGCACCGCCCGCTGGGGCCTCGCCTTCGGGCAGAAGAAGTTCACGCCGGAGGACACGCGGGCGCGCAACCCTGATCCCGACGATCGGCCCTATGCCGGCTGGCTCTATGGTGCGGTGACGTTGATCTCCTACACGCCTCGGGAGTTCGGCAGCCTCGAGTTGCAGCTTGGCATGGTCGGGCCGGCCGCGTTGGGCGAGCAGGTGCAGAACAACACGCATGATCTGTTCAACATCGAACGTGCCCTGGGCTGGGACGCGCAGATCAAGGATGAGCCCGGCCTCAACCTGGTACTGAACCGGCAGTGGCGGCTCAACCAGCCACTTGGCGCGAGCGGGCTTCAGTATGGGTTCGTGCCGAGCCTTGCAGCGAGCCTCGGCAATGTGCAGACCTATGCCGCCGCAGGGCTGATGCTGCGCGTCGGCACGGAGCTGGATGCGGATTTCGGCCCACCGCGCGCCCGGCCGGTCTCGGTCGGATCGGTGTTCTTCCTGCCGAATGAGCGCTTGGGCTGGTACGGCTTCGCGGCCATCGAGGGCAGGGCTGTCGCCCGCGACATCACGCTGGATGGCAACACCTGGCGGGACAGCCGCAGCGTGGATCGCGAGGTGCTGGTCGGTGATGCCAGCCTCGGCTTCGCGGTGCTGTTCCCACGCGCGCGCCTCACCTTCACCTATACGATGCGCAGCAAGGAGTTCGAGACGCAGCGCGAGGGATCGCAATTCGGATCGGTCAGTCTTGCGGTACGTTTCTGAGTGCTGCGACAGGGACGCCAGGCATAGTCGCGCGACATGCCGCCGATGTGCCGGCGGGCGTGATGCGGCGAAGTGTGGCCGCGCCGCCCACGGCAAGCGTTGGGGGGACGGGGGACCTGGTTTCGATGAAGAGCTTGACCGCGGGATTGCTGCTGGCGTCAGCCGTCGCAGGGGCTGGCGCCGCGCAGACAGGGCCGGTTCAAACCGGCCCGCTGACCGAACTCTGCGCATCGTCCGATGCGGTGGCCGTCGCCTATTGTCGTGGCTTCCTCGTCGGTGCCGGGCAGTATCACGAGGCCAGCACTGCGCGCGGCGGCCTTACGCCAATCTTCTGCCTCGGCGAAGCGACGCCCACGGTGGAGCAGGCGCAGGCGGCCTTCGTCGCCTGGTCGCGCGCCAATCCGCAGTACGCGGGGGATCGTGCGATCGACGGCGTGATGCGGTGGGCCACCGCAGCCTATCCCTGCCCGACGCCCGCGGTCCCGCAACCCGCCTCACGAAGGAGCCCACGATGATCCGCAAGCTTCCCCTGGCGCTGGGCGCCGCCGCGCTCCTCGGCCTCACGGCTTGCGCCGATCTCGATTCCAGCACGCAGCGCACCATGACCGGTGGCCTGGCCGGAGCCGGCGCTGGAGCACTGATCGGCTCCTTCTCGGGAAATGCGGGGCTTGGCGCGGCGATCGGCGCCGGGCTCGGCGCCGGCGGTGGCTTCGTCTACGACCGTCACGTCCGCGCGCGTGACCGGGCCTTCGAGGAGGGTGTCCAGGCGGGCCGTGCGCAGCGCTGAGGCGGCCCCCAAGGAGCGCGGTGTCCTACGGGCCCGCGTCGCCGGCGAACAAGGCTGGGTCAGCGCGACTTGACCAGGCCGGAGAAGCCGGCGACGGCGAGCAGGCTGAGTGCCCAGCCGATCAGCGACTGGAAGTAGAAGAAGGCCATCACCACGGCGCCACCGCGCTGCGATGAATCGGGCCGCCAATATGCCTTCTGGCCAACCTCCAGAACGGGAAACAGCGTCTCCAGCGAGAACATCCACGGGTTGAAGGCGGGATAGCCGGACGCCTCGAACTGATCCTTGAAGCAGTCGAGCTGCGTCTGCCCCGCTGCCGCCAGCCCGTTCATCTCCTGACGAGTCGTGATGAGAAAGCGGGCCTCGCTGTGACCCAGTCCGCATAGAGTCCATTCCAGCGAGCGCAGCACCACCGGGCTGTTCGGCATGATCGCCCGGATGCGTTCGGCATGCTGGAACGCGCCGACGCCCATCAGCCAGAAGAAGAACAGCCAGGCAAAGACGAGCAGGGGCTGCCGCCCGTACAGCAAGGTGACGGCCAGAACTCCATCGGTGACGCCGAGCAGGAAGCGCAAGGCGCGATTCGGCGCTCGCCGGCGCCGGGCACTGCGCTGCAGTCGCTCCTTGGCGATGAGAACGCGGCGGGCATCCTCGTCATGGCCGAGGTCGCGGAAGACCTTGGCCAGCTGCTCATAGGGCTGCGGCCAGAAATCCTCGCCCCATCGCTGCGGATCCTGCAGCGCCAGCCAGCCGATGCGGGTCCCGGCATCAACGGGTCCTTCGACAATTGCCTGGTACTGGCAGCGGTTCAGCAGCAGATCGCCCGCTGTCGGCCACGCCGCGATGGCGTCGTGGATTGTGCCGATCGTGGCACCGGTCAGGTCGAGCACGCCTGAGACCTTGGCCCTCCCGTTCAACAAAAAGACACCGATCACCACGGTGTTGTTGAGCTCCAGCGCCACCTTTGCAGGATTGCTCAGTAGGGCGTTCTGCAGGATGAGGTCGCTGCCGATCCTGGCGCTGACGAGGCGCAGCGTGCCCTCGACGCGCGCGGCCCGCAGCACCACATCACCGCGTGTCTCGACAGCGCCGGCATCGATTGCCGGCTTGTCGTCGCTGGTAACACGAAGATTGAAAGCGTCCAGGTCTCCCGAGAGCCTTGCCCCTGACAGGCGAATGCTTCCGGTGATGACGGCGCCGCGCAGCAGGACGCTGCTCGCATCGAGATCCTCGGCCTGGATGGCGTGATCCCCCGTCGCATCGATAACGATTCCGTTGCAGTCCAGGTTGCCGCCGATACGCCCTCCCTCCACCAGCACCTCGCCGGCAATCACTGCGCCGCGCAGGGAGATCGTTCCACGTGCCTCGACCCGTTCGGCGCGGAGGCCCGGCAGGATCGAGCCGTCCAGGAATACGCTGTCGAGTATTGCGGAACGCAGGATCGGCGCGGCGTCGAAGCGGCATTTCTTCAACCCTATATCGCGGGGAATGCGGCAGCCTTCCAAATCGAGCGTACCGGTAACCCACGCGCCCTGGACTCGGATACCCTTCTCATGGGGCCGCGCACCCGCCTCGCCACCGAGCAGCAGGAACCGCAGAAGATCGGCGCGAACCGCCCGCTTCGCATCCTTCACCTCCGGCAAAGATCCGGCAGCCTCGTTGCCGAGCCTGTCGAAGTCGCCGCTGCGAAGCGAGGCGATGATCTCCTGCTCGGACGGTAGCAGGGGATGAAAATCTGCGAGACAGAATCCCATCGTTCACCAGACCCCTTGCTGCAAGCCGGATCGCTTCGGAAGCAGGTCGAGATGACAATAGGCAGAGTGGTCTGTAGTCACGCAAGAAATTTCGCCTGTCTGGCTGACTTCCCGGCGACCTGCTCACGTTGGTCCCTTTGCCTTTTGCTCGGCCAGGAGAATTGCGCCCGCGCCGCACGGCAGGCAGCTGGCCCTTGCCCCGTACGAGCGTCGAAGAGGTCCGAAGACAGGTTCGTCCCCGCGCGGTCAAGCGGCCCTCACCCGAGCCTAAGTGTCTAACTCTGAACTCAGACGGAGCGGGCGAGGCGCCGCAGTAGGACGGTGACGGAGGTGAACCGCCCCGGGTCGGCCGCAGGCTGGCCTGTTTGGATTATGCGGCCCAGGGCTGGTGCATCCCCCGCAGCATGGTAACGCGCCTCGGCTTCGGCGGCAGGGACGTTTCCGATGGGCTCGCGGAGGCGGTGGCTGTTGAACTAGGCCACCCACTTGAGGGTGGCGCAGTCAACGGCTTCCAACGACCGCCACGGGCCGCGGCGGCGGATGACCTCGGTCTTGAACAGTCCGATCACCGTCTCGGCCCGTGCGTTGTCGTAGGAATCACCGACGCCCCCGACGGACGGCTCGATCCCGGCGTCGAGCAGCCGTTCCGTGTACCGAATGCTGACATATTGCGACCCGCGGTCGCTGTGATGGGTCTGGCCGCCCTTCACCGGACGTCGGTCGTGAAGGGCTCCACCGCCTCGCCAACCGCGGCCTCGGTATCCTGGACGGCCTGCCGGCGCTCGGACACGTCGGCGCCGCACAACAGGATGCTCTCCTGCTTTCCGTCCAGGCCCAATTGGCTGCTGAAGACGGCATCGAGCCAGAACGTCCGTCCCCTCTCGTCCGTGAAGCTGACTTCCCGCCGCACGGACTCGCCAGCCGCGATGGCCGATACGGCATTCCTGGACAGGATGGTCGAGAGCGCCAGGGCGGTGCCGTTCATCGGCACGCCCTCTCTTGTCCATTCCGCCAGGACGTTGGTGGCGGAGATGGTTCGCAGTTTAGCATCGAAGGTCAGCGAGGCCTGCTTCGTCCTGTTGACATTGGCCTGGATGGAGACGGATCGCTCGATCTGCCCCCCCTGCGCCGCGGCGCGTCGGTGATGATGACCGAGTTGTCCGTCTCATTGGCCACGAGCGAGAGGATCCTGAACTGCTCGCGGCGCCGGACCTCGGCGTCCATGTCGCGGATGATGGCCGTGTAGATTCGCTTGCCCGTTCGAGAGAGTGATGCTGCTCAGCGAAAGGCTTGGCACCAGCATGGAGACGTTCTTCCCCAGCACCTGGGGTTCCATCCCCACAGCCGCGACGCAGCCGGGTTCATGTAGACGACGTTGTTTCGGGCATCGATTGTGACGACGCCGTCGACCACCTGGTCTGGCGATTCGCGCAGCGCGGCCTCCCCGCCGCCGGCCTCGGTCGATTGTGCGGAGGTCTGCCGCTCGGCGGCCTTCAAGTGCCGGTTCCAGAACCCGATGGCCTCCAAGCGCGCTGCGCTGGAACTCTAGCACCGAGGTATTGCCCAATGCCCTACAGGTGGCGGCGAATGGCGCCGCGCGGCGCTCCCGCGACATATTCTTACGCGCGGAGGCGGGAGGCTTCCGGGACTGCCGTTCGAGCCGAGGGAAGGGGGCGCCTCGCCAGCGTCGAGCGGTGGGCGATCCGCGAGCTCCCCAGGCGCGTGGCGGATGGGGTGGCCGCCATACCCCCTATTCGCTGCCGTTCGTGGCGAGCCGGCCCTATGCGAGAGGCGCCCGAATTTCTGTCAATAAGACCCGCAACATAGAGCGCATCCGTATCGCTACCGTTCGCTTGAATACGTGGCCGAGCGCGCCCATGATTAGGGGACGGATTGGCGCGGGGCGAGCATCGCCCCCCATTCTACGGAGGGCGCAGGATGCCGAGGCGAGCGGAACCGTTGACGGTCGCGGGGATCAAGGCGAAGCCGCCGGGGCGCTACGGCGACGGCAACGGGCTGTATCTGCTGGTGCGCTCCGCCAAGGTCCGGTTCTGGCTGTTCCGCTACACACCGCCTGGCGGGAAGATGCGGGAGATGGGTCTGGGCGCCGTGGCCCTGGAGGAAGGGAAAGCCGGCGTGACGCTGGCGGATGCGCGCCTGCGAGCTGCGGCCCTGCGGAACATGTTGCGACAGGGGATCGATCCCCTCGACGCCGAGCGCGAGGCGGAGCGGGTCGCCGCCGAGGCCGCCAAGGCTGCCGCAGCCGCCCCGACGACATTCCGCACGGTCGCGGAGACGATGCTGGCCGAGAAGGAGGCCGAATGGTCCAACCCGAAGCACCGGCAGCAATGGCGCAACACGCTGGCGACCTACGCCTACCCGGTCATCGGGGACCTGCCGGTGGGGACGTTGGGCACCGCCGACATTCTGCGCGTCCTGCGGCCGATCTGGGCCACCAAGCCGGAGACGGCGGCACGGGTGAAGATGCGGGTGCTGGCAGTGCTGCGCTACGCCACGGCGGCCGGCGAGCGCCCGAACGGCGCCAGCGCCGCCGACATAGACGAGGCCTTGCGGACGCTGCTGCCAAAGTCTGCTGCGCTCAAGCGCGCCGCCGGCTACGGTCACCACCCCGCGCTGCCATGGGGGCAGATGGGCGCCTTCATGGCCGCGCTGCGCCAGCGCGACGCCACCGCAGCGCGGGCGCTGGAGTTCCTGGCCCTGACCGCCACCCGCACCGGTGAGACGCTAGGCGCGCGGTGGCACGAGATCGACCTGGCGGGGCGCGTGTGGGCCATCCCGGCAGAGCGGATGAAGGGCCGGCGCCCGCATCGCGTGCCCCTGAGTGATGCCGCGGTGTCAGTGCTGGAGCGGATGCAGGAACAGGCCGGTGGGAAGGGCAGCCCTGTGTTTCCCGGCGACAAACCGGGCGAGCCGCTTTCGCAGATGGCGCTGTTGATGCTGCTGCGGCGCATGAACCCTGCGGAGGAAGGCGATGGCGGGGAGACGCGGCACCGCTGGCAGGACGCGACCACTGGTGACCCCATTACGGCCCATGGCTTCCGCAGCACGTTCCGGGATTGGGCCGGAGAGGCGACCAGCACGCCGCACGCGGTCATGGAGGCGGCGCTGGCCCACAAGCTGGGCGACAAGGTGGAAGCGTCCTATGCGCGCGGCGACTTGCTCCAGAAACGGCGGGTGCTGATGGATGCATGGGCCGAGCATTGCGCCAGGGCGCCGGCCGCGGTGGTGGCGCTGCGTCAACCAGTGACGGAAGCCGCCGCCGCCGGGTAGGATGACATTCGGCGGGGCAGGGCCGGCCAGCCCGCGCGGACCTCCGACCGCGCAGCCTCGCCGCTATTCATCGGAGACGCGCGGAGGCGCGTGCAATGCCGAGACGTAAGACAGGCGCCCCGAGGGGGCGACCGCGCAAGCTGACATGGCAAGCCGGTGACGATCCGTGGGAATTTCTGACGGAACAACAGAGGCGTGGAGTGGAGGCCGAGGTCCGCTTCGGAGCGCTCCGGCTGGATGGCTTTCCGGTCGCATATCGCATCACGTTTGCCCCTATCCACCGGATTGCCGGCCCGGCCGATGTCACCCGGGAGGCAGTGCGCTTGTGGCGGAAGATGCCTGCCTACCATGCAGCCGCGCTGTGGCTCGCGAGAGCAGATGCGCGGCGAGCGATAATGGCACTGGGGAGGCTTGGCAGCGGCGATGCGGATCACTGCCCGCCTAATGCAAAGCCTGACTGCCCCCTCCGCTGGTATCGCGACGGGCGCCAGTGTTCTCTCGCGTCGTGTCCGGAGCGGATTGCCCCACGCTTCGTTGGGTAATGCGTTGCGCCGATAGGGTGCATTTTTGCTTGGCAGGATCGTCGGACCGGTCGCCATTCTGCGTTCCTTCGTTCGGCTCGGTTCTTCACGGTGCGTCAGCAGCCGCATTGGGCGGCGAGACGAGGCACCATGGAACAGCAACTGCCAATCCCTGAGCCGATCTTCGTTCAGCCGAAGATTGCAGCGAAAATCCTGAACTGCGGCATGACGAAGCTGTGGGAGCTTGTGCGCCAAGGGCGCCTTGATGCCCGCCGGATGGGGCGCCGGACGCCGATCACCATGGCATCCATCCGGCGCTACGCCGACAGCCTGCCGCCCGCGCGTGAGGCCGCCTGACCGCAGGCCCGGCAGGACGCGCCGCGATGGCTGGCCCCACCCATTTCCAGAACTCCGGCCTGCTGGAAGCCTGCCGCCTGTGGCGGAAGGTGTCGGACCGCGGCACGGAATACCTGACCGGCCGGCTGGGCGGGGTGAAGGTCACGATCCTGCCGAAGCGCGAGGGCGCCGAGGGCGACCATAGCCACACGCTGGTCTTTGCCGAGCCGGCGAAGCGCGAGGGCAGCCGATGATGGCCCGGCCCGCACTGCGCGTGGTCCGCACCGCCGGCCTGTGCTCCCCCTCGCAAGAGGCGGTGACGCGAGGTCGCAGCTTCATGGCGCGGCGCGCGACCTGGCGGGCCGAGCATGCACGGTTCTACGCATCCGACGCGGCGCTGGCGCCATGCGCGGCCGACATTCTCGCCGAGATGTTCAACGCCGCGACCCGCGTTTTCGTTGACCCGCCCTGTTACGCGCTGCGCGCGATTGGCGAACCCAGCACCGTCAACCTGAACGCCGAAACCTGGAAATGGTCCACCGCGGATGGAACAGCGGCCGGGACCGGGCTGCATGAGCTGTGGGCCTGGCGCTTTGACATGCCGGTGCATCTGGCCGCGGCCGAGATCATGGCCCTGGTGCGCGACCACCGCGTCGAAGCGGAGCGCAGCGCATGACGGTTGACGCGATCCTCGCGCGGGTGAACGGGCCGGCGATGCGGCCTGGCAAGCGCCTCCGGGTGCTGTCGGCCCGCACGCTCATGGACGCGCCGCCGCGGTCCTACCTGCTGGACGGGCTGCTGGCGCCGCGCGAGCTGTCCGTCCATTGGGGCCAACCGAAGTGCGGCAAATCCTTCCTGCTGCTGCGCCTGGCCTATGGGCTGGCGCTGGGCGTGGGCATGTGGGGCCGGGCCGTCCCTCGCCCCCTGCGCGTGCTCTACCTGGCGGCCGAGGGCGAGGGCGGCATAGGCAACCGGCTGCGCGCCCTGCACGACGAAATGGGCGACGCGGGCGACGCCTTCGCCGTGATCGCACAGCGCATGGAGCTCGGCCCGCCGAGCACCGACCTGGCGGAGGTGATCGCCGCGGCGAAAGCGCACCGGGCTGACCTTGTTGTTGTGGACACCTTGGCCCGCACCTTTGGCGCCGGCAACGAAGATGCCGCAATGGACATGGGCGGGTTCATCGCCGCCATGGACGTGTTGCGCGAGGAAACTGGCGCGCATGTCGCCGTCATCCACCACGGCGCGAAGGACGAGAGCTCCAAGACGCCGCGCGGATCGGGCGCATTGCTGGGCGCCGCCGATCTGGTGGTGAAGGTCGCCAAGGGCGGCGCGCGTGTCGATTACGCGAAGGACGATGCGGACGGCGCGGACCTGGCCTTCGACCTGCGGGTGGTGGAGATCGGCAAGCGGCCGGATGGCTCGGCCATCACCACCTGCCTCGCGGTTGAGGGTGGCGGGGCGGTGGCGCCTGGCAAGTCGCGCGACGCCGAGCGCCGGCTGTCCGATGCAAACGGGCTGCTGCTGCGGGCGCTTCGAGACGTGGTTGCTGGCGACGATGTGGAGCACGTCATTCCCGTCCCAGGGATGCCTCGCGTGGCCGCGGTCAAGCGCCCGGCCCTGCGCGCGGCCCTCATGCAGGCCGCCTGGTATCGCCCAGACGAGTTGCGCGAAGGCGTTTCCGATCCGGGAAACGCTATCGAGCGGCGCGGACAGACCCGCGAGCACAAGGCGTTGGAGGCGCTGAAAGCCAAGTCTTTGGCCGGTTTCACCCGGGAATGGGCATGGCTGACATGACCGCCCGCGAAGCCGCCGCAGGCCAAGCGTTTCCCGCGTTTCCTGACCGTTTCCCGACCGTTTTCCGGAAACGCTCATGCGGGTGTTTCCGTGTTTCCCGTGTTTCCCCCCCCCTAAAGGGGGGAAACGGGAAACGGGAAACGCTGAGATGGCCTGGCAGTGGAGAGAGCCAAGGTTCCGCAGCCTTCGCCAGCGGCGCGCGTCGCGCGGTGAACACCCTCTCCGCCCTGTCTCAAAACCCAGCTTCGATTTCCCGCCTGGTCCGGCATTGGGCGCTTGGACGGCATCAACCACTGACAA
>NZ_JAFNJS010000059.1 GCF_019024325.1 Falsiroseomonas tokyonensis | reverse complement strand
CCGCTCGGTCCCATCATCGAGGAGCTCGACATGCGGCCGGAGGCGGTGCGCATGGACGCGCTGCGCTCGGGCCGCGCGCCCGTCCTCGACACGCACCGCCGCGCCGGGACGCGGGATGTGCTCGGCCGCGTCACCGCCGCCCGCCTCGAGGCCGGCCGCGGCTACGCCACGCTTCAGTTCAGCGGCGCGGACGACGTCGAGCCGGTCTGGCAGCGCGTCGCGGACGGCACGCTGCAGTCCGTCAGCGTCGGCTATCGCGTTCATCGCTACGAGCCCCGGCCCGACGCCGCCACCGGCCAGACCATCCACCGCGCGGTGGATTGGGAGCCCTACGAGATCTCGATCGTGCCCGTCCCGGTGGACGCGGCCGCTGTCGTCCGTGGCGAGGGGGATCAGGGCACCCCCGCCACCGCCATCGAACCCGCCCTGACCATCCCCGAGGAACCACCCATGCCCGAGACGACGCCGGCTTCGCCGGATCCCGCGCCGGCGCCGCCCGCGCCGCCCA
>NZ_JAFNJS010000058.1 GCF_019024325.1 Falsiroseomonas tokyonensis | reverse complement strand
CTTCTTTGTAAAGGCGGAAGAATGGGAACCAAAGTTATGTGCGTAGGCTTCCCATGCGAAGCCAAAGCACTCCTCGATCTGCTGCCTATGCTCTAAGAAATCATCAAGAAATGATCGCAGTCGAGTCACTTGATAGGCCCAGATACGTGGCGGAATATAGGGGGTTTGCTCTTTCGAGTGTATCGGCGTCGCCGCAACCAAGCGGGAGATGCCTTCACGATCAAGCAGAACGAAGCCCAAAGAGTCTCTGGCGTCATAAAGATCGTGCAGCAGACCTATGACGTAGGAGTATTTGGAGGAAGGAATACGTGCCGCAATCTGATCCACAACAGTAGGAAAACGCATTAGTTCGCTAGCGCATATCCCTTCCTGGGAACACAACACCATGATGGAACGAAGGGGGTCATAGGCATTCTTAATGCTTCCAATGGTTCTTGCTCCGCGGGGTCCCCAAATTCGCCAAGTCATTAACAGGCGCAATAAGTCAGCGTTATCTCGTGCGATGGGCGCA
>NZ_JAFNJS010000057.1 GCF_019024325.1 Falsiroseomonas tokyonensis | reverse complement strand
ATGTCCTTCGTCCCATGCAAGGGCCTCCGATCGGGTGAAAACCTTATCCAGGTGTCCATCGAACCGGCAGCAGGCCAAATCGCCGAAAGGGCGCTGCTTGTAACCGGAGTCGCAGGTGCGGGCTGAAAGTATCTGTCCGCTGAACTGCTGTAGGCGTAGGTTGCGGCTCGCTCAGCAGCGATTTTTGGTAGCGTTGGCGTCACAGCATCGACGAGCCCTTGAGGCCATGTGTCGATATGGTCGAGGTCTACAGGCGGCTGCATCTCTTCGTCCTGCTCAACTCGCGTCTTAAGAGTAGCATGCTGGAGTGAGCCGCTCTGCGAAGCCACTCCGCCGGAGCGCGCCGTGTTGCTAGTCGAGAAGGTTGGCTAGCCGCCACAAGCTCGGCTAGTGCAGTTGCCGGAGCCCACATGCCGGTAAGCATAGCAGCGGTTTCGCGAGACTCGATGGGTTCCATACAGATGCCCCATCCCTCCATCCCCGCACCCTCAACATCGCCCCCCAAATTCGGTGATTTTCGGAGGAGGTTGACGGCCTCGGTC
>NZ_JAFNJS010000056.1 GCF_019024325.1 Falsiroseomonas tokyonensis | reverse complement strand
TGTCGCTCGCCCTGCCGGAGCACCTGACCTACCCGCTGTTCCTCGCGGCGACCCTGATTGCCCTGGTGCCCTTCGGCAGGCGCGCCTGGGCCTTGGCCCGTGCCGGTTCGCCCTTCTCCATCGAAACGCTGATGGTGACGGCTGCCGCCGGCGCCACGGTCATCGGCGCGGCCGAGGAAGCAGCCGTCGTTGTGCTGCTTTTCGCGGTGGGTGAGTTGCTGGAGAACGTGGCCGCCGGCCGCGCCCGCGCCGGCATCCGCGCCCTGGCGGAGTTGATGCCGCGTGTGGCGCTCCGCCTGCGGGCGGATGGCGGCACGGAGCAGATTCCGGCCGACAAGCTTGCGGTCGGCGACCTGGTGCTGGTGCGACCCGGAGACCGGGTGCCCTGCGATGGCCTCATCGAGGAGGGCCTTTCGGCGCTGGATGAAAGCCCCGTGACCGGCGAGAGCATTCCGGTCTCGCGCGGGCCGGGCGAGGCCGTGGTCGCCGGATCGATCAATGCGGATGGCGTGCTGCGGGTCCGCGTGACCCGCGCCGCGTCCGACAACACCATCGCCCGCACCATCCGCATGGTGGAGGACGCCACCGCC
>NZ_JAFNJS010000055.1 GCF_019024325.1 Falsiroseomonas tokyonensis | reverse complement strand
GGCCAATAGAGCTAGGAAAGCCGAGGGGCGCATTATCATGAGCCCGCTGTGCCGCACGACAGCCCGATGCGCAACCCGCCGGCTCACAGGCGCGGAAGCACCCGCGGTGCCGGCGCCGGGGCCGCCCCTGGTGGCAGCAGTGGCTGCACCAGTTGGGCGAAGCGCTCGAAGGACAGGACGCCGGGATGCACCCTGCCGCCGATCACGAAGGTAGGCGTCGCCTGGACGTTGAACTCGCGCGTGGCCTCCAGCCTTGACCGTACGATCGGGTCGGTGAAGCCGCGGTCAGTCCAGCAGGCTTCCAGGCGATCGGCGGATAACCCTGCCAGCCCGCCCGTGCGACGCAGCCAGCCGCGGGCATCCGGGCTGTGCGCCCAGGCCTCCTTGTTGGTGTAGAGCACCGAGAGCAGGGCCTCGTACCGCTCCGGCCCGGCGCAATGGACCATTGCGGCGGCATCCAGCGCAACGCGGTCGAGGGGATAATCCCGCATGACAAAGCGCACCAGGCCGGGGTCCACATAGGCGACCTTGATCCGCGGGAAGTGCTGGGTGTGAAAATTGGCGCAGTTGCCGCAGGTCAGCGAATGGAATTCGATCACCGTCACCGGCGC
>NZ_JAFNJS010000054.1 GCF_019024325.1 Falsiroseomonas tokyonensis | reverse complement strand
GACACCATGTCGTTCATCCGCAACCGCCAGGCTCTCCGTTCCAACGGCGTCACCGCCCTGTCCGACGAGGACATCCGCCGCCTCGCCCCGTCCGCCTTTGCGGCGGAGGCGCATGAGAGCCGCAGCCACCGCTACGCCTACATTCCGACCGCCGAAGTCATCGCCGGCATGCGGGAGAACGGGTTCCTGCCGATGTCGGCAACCCAGGCGCGCACCCGCGACGTCGGCCGCGTCGGGCACACGAAGCACATGCTGCGTTTCCGGCATGCCGGTGCGGCACCGGCCGCCGAGCGCCGTGTCGGCGATACATTTCCGGAAATTGTGCTGTTGAACGCGCATGACGGCACCAGTGCATATCGTGTGATGTCCGGCGTGTTCCGCCTCATCTGCCTCAACGGGATGGTGGTGGCCGACCGGCAGGGGGCCGAGGTCCGTGTGCCGCACAAGGGCGACGTGGTGCGCCAGGTGATCGAAGGATCCTATGCCGTGCTGGACGATGCACGGCGCGCGCTGGACGCGGCGGAGGTGTGGCAGGGCGTGACCTTGTCGCGGGACGAGCAGCATGTCCTCGGGGAGGCCGCGCGGACGCTGCGGTTCGGCGACGCGGAAGGCCATACCGATACGCCGATCACGCCGGAGCAGATGCTGGCGCCGCGGCGTGCAGCGGATGCCGGTAACGACCT
>NZ_JAFNJS010000053.1 GCF_019024325.1 Falsiroseomonas tokyonensis | reverse complement strand
GTTTCGCCTGGTCCCGATAAGCGGGACCAGGCGAAACGGGGCCGGGGGCGAAAGCCCCCGGCCCTTTCGCCGTTCATCTCCCTGTCCCGCGCCACCATGGCCAATGTGAAGCAGAACGTGGCGGTGGCGGTCGGGCTGAAGGCCGTCTTCCTGGTGACCACCCTGGCAGGCCTGACCGGGTTGTGGCCCGCGATCCTGGCCGATACCGGGGCGACGGTGCTGGTCACCTTGAACGCCCTGCGCCTGCTGCGCTGGCGGCCGCCCGCCTGATGTCCGGGCACGACCACTCGGCGAAGCGCGACGCCGGCCACGACCATGGGGCGCGGGTCACGGCGGGCAGCGAGCGGCGTATCCGTACCGTCTTCATCATGACCGCTGGATATGCTGCCGTGCAGGCCGCCGGCGGCTGGTTCTCGGGGTCTTTGGCGCTCATCGCCGATGCGGGCCACATGGTGTCGGACGCCGCAGCCCTGCTGCTGGCGCTGATCGCCTATCGCGTCGCCGCACGCGCGCCGGATGCGGCGCGAACTTACGGCTTTCACCGGGTGCGTGTGCTGGCCGCGCTGGCCAATGGCGCCTCGCTGCTTCTCCTGGTCGCCTGGATCGCCTGGGAGGCGGTGCAGCGGCTACGCGAACCGGCAGAAATCCTGGCCGGGCCGATGCTGATCGTTGCGGTCATTGGCCTCGGCATCAACATCGCTGGCGCGCTGATCCTGCGGCAGGGCGACCAAGGCGACAGCAACCTGCGCGGTGCGATGCTGCATGTACTGGGCGACCT
>NZ_JAFNJS010000052.1 GCF_019024325.1 Falsiroseomonas tokyonensis | reverse complement strand
GCGCGGCCCGAGCGCAGCGCGTCCATGCGCACCGCCTCCGGCCGCATGTCGAGCTCCTCGATGATGGGACCGAGCGGGGGCACGAAGTTCCGCGCGCGAGCGCCGGTGGACCACACCACCTCGACGGTGCGCGCGGCACGGTCGACGGTAACGGGCGCGGCCAGGGCGCGGCAGGCGGCGATCGACTGCCCAGCGATGGGCAGTCGATCGGGCAATGGCGTGGCCTCCGGCGCGGGGGAGCCCCCGCCCGGGTCGATCGGCTCTGTCATGGGATGCTCCTGGGGCGGCGCCTTACGGCGCGGCGAAGCCCTGCGCGTTGACGTAGACCTGGGCGCCGGTGGTGATGCAGGCGACGTTCATCGCCGTGGCAGCGGTGCCCCGCAGCGGCGTCGGGAAGGTGATCTCGACCGGCGCCGGCATCGCCGCCGCCAGCAACTGCCGCCAGATCACCGTCGCCCCATCCTTGATCACCACCTCGGTCGCCACCGTCGGATGCGCGTTGCGGAGGTCGATCGAGGTCACGTAGTTGCGGATGCCCGCCGCAGCCGCCGCCCGGAGCACCACGTCGGTGGTAGTGATGATCCCGCCCGCCGCAGCCGCGGTCTGCCAGTCGGCCTCGGGGATGGCGTAGGGCTTGGTGACCAGCGCGCCGATCAGCGTCGCCAGCAGATCCACACCACGCGCCGTGGTGACGGCAATCGGGTTGGCCGAGTAGCCCGTCGCCGCCAGCACCGGGAGCGCACCGCTGGTGTTGCGCGCCTGGCCACCCACCGGCGTGACCGCCGGCGGGATGGTGCTGAGGACGTTCACGCCCAGCCCCTGGCCTGCAACCGACTGGCCGCGGCCCGCCGTGATCTCGGTGGTGAGCTCGGCATAGTCGGCGATGGTGACGAACTGGACCCTGATGTCGGTGTTCGAGGCCGGCGCCAGGTTGCGGCTGAC
>NZ_JAFNJS010000051.1 GCF_019024325.1 Falsiroseomonas tokyonensis | reverse complement strand
GCGCGGCCCGAGCGCAGCGCGTCCATGCGCACCGCCTCCGGCCGCATGTCGAGCTCCTCGATGATGGGACCGAGCGGCGGCACGAAGTTGCGGGCGCGGGCACCAGTGCTCCACACCACCTCGACGGTGCGCGCGGCACGGTCGACGGTAACGGGCGTGGCCAGGGCGCGGCAGGCGGTGATCGACTGCCCAGCGATGGGCAGTCGATCGGGCACAGGTTCTTGCTCCGGCGCGGGGGAGCCCCCGCCCGGGTCGATCGGCTCTGTCATGGGATGCTCCTGGGGCCGCGCCTTACGGCGCGGCGAAGCCCTGCGCGTTGACGTAGACCTGCGCGCCGGTGGTGATGCAGGCGACGTTCATCGCCGTGGCCGCGGTGCCGCGCAGCGGCGTCGGGAAGGTGATCTCGACCGGCGCCGGCATCGCCGCCGCCAGCAACTGCCGCCAGATCACCGTCGCCCCATCCTTGATCACCACCTCGGTCGCCACCGTCGGATGCGCGTTGCGGAGGTCGATCGAGGTCACGTAGTTGCGGATTCCGGCCGCAGCCGCCGCCCGGAGCACCACGTCGGTGGTGGTGATGATCCCGCCCGCGGCGGCGGCATACTGCCAGTCCGCTTCGGGGATGGCGTAGGGCTTGGTGACCAGCGCGCCGATCAATGTCGCCAGCAGATCGACACCCCGTGCCGTCGTGACGGCAATCGGGTTGGCCGAGTAGCCAGTGGCGGCCAGCACCGGCACGGCGCCGGCCGTGTTGCGCGCCTGGCCACCCACCGGCGTGACCGCCGGCGGGATGGTGCTGAGCACGTTCACGCCCAGCCCCTGGCCGGCGACTGACTGGCCGCGGCCGGCGGTGATCTCCGTCGTCAGCTCGGCATAGTCGGCGATGGTGACGAACTGGACCCTGATGTCGGTGTTCGAGGCCGGCGCCAGGTTGCGGCTGAC
>NZ_JAFNJS010000050.1 GCF_019024325.1 Falsiroseomonas tokyonensis | reverse complement strand
TCCACCCCAGGCAGCCGCTCGACAGCCCGCGTCACCTTGGCGACGCAACTGGCGCAGTCCATGCCTTCAACCCGCCAAGTCAGCCGTGTCGTCGCGCCCATGCCAATCACCCCATCCCGCTGGCCCTGGTATGGGACTTCTAGTGGCTGGAGGTTCAAGGCCCTCTTTGGGGGAAATCGACAGGAGGCGTGCTGGCGAAAGGTTGCAGCAGCAGCCGGTCCAGCCTCTGCTGCCGGGCGATGCGCCAGCCCGGCACGCCAATGACGGCGTCATCGAGCCCTGCCGCCGGTGTGGCGCGGTAGCTGCCGAACAGGTGATCCCACCAAGGCAGGCAGAAGCCGAAGCAGCCATCGGTCTCGGCCTGGACCTCCGAATGATGGGTACGGTGCATGTCCGGCGTCACCACCAGGCGCCGCAGCCAGCGTTCCGCCCCGACCGGTATGCGGATATCGGCATGGTTGAACAGGCTGGTGGCGTTAAGCAGCACCTCGAAAGCCAGCACCGCCAGGGGCGGCGCGCCGAGGGCGGTCACCACTGTCGCCTTGATGCCGAGCGAGAGTAGGATCTCTACGGGATGGAACCGCAGCCCCGTCGTGGCATCCAACTCCGGGTCTGCATGGTGCATCCGGTGCAGCCGCCACAGCACCGGCACGTGGTGGAACACGCGGTGCTGCCAGTAGATCGACAGGTCCAGTACCAGGACCGCCAACGGCACGGCCAACCAGAAGGGCGCGCCCAGAGCGGGTAGCAGGCCGAGGCCCCGCGCCTCCGCCCAGACCGCCACGCCGACCGCCCCTGCGGGCGCCACCAGCCGCAGCAGGACTGAGCCGATCAGCGGCAGAGCTAGGTTAGCCGGCCAGCGCCGCCAGCCAAGCGGCATCGCCAAGCCCCGCGCCCAGATCCGCTCGGCAAGGACCATGGCCGCAAGCACGCCAAGGAACACGCCCAGGCGGATCGCTGCTTCGGCGGCCATGATGCCGGCTCCTCCCTCAAGAGGGCC
>NZ_JAFNJS010000005.1 GCF_019024325.1 Falsiroseomonas tokyonensis | reverse complement strand
GGCCCGCCACCCCCAGCAGCACATGCAGCCCGAGCGAGACGCCGACCCAGCGCCGCAGCGCCCGGTCGTCTTCCGCGGGATGGAGGAGAAGGCCCGACAAGGTCTTGGCTCAGCGCCCCGCCGGGCGGGCGGCGGGCGCCGCGGGCCGCGCCCCCGGCGCCCCTTGCGGGCTCTCGGCCAGCAGCGCAACGCGGGAGAAACCGGCGGCGCTGACCGTGCCCATCACCTCGATCACCCGGCCGTAATTGATGGAACGGTCGCCGCGCACGAAGATGCGGCGTTCCGGCTGGCCCGGCTGCTGCTGCTGCTGGTTGCTGGCCATGATGGCGCGCAGCTGGGCGACCAGCCCGTCCAGCGGCACCTCCGTCTCCTGCAGGAAGATCGCGCCTTCCGCGGTGACGGAGATGGTGATGGGGTCCTGTTCCTGGTTCAGGTTGGAGGCCTGGGTGCGCGGCAGGTCCACCGGCACGCCCACCGTCATCAGCGGCGCCGCCACCATGAAGATGATCAGCAGCACCAGCATGACGTCGACCAGCGGCGTGACATTGATCTCGCTGACCGGCCGGAAGCTGGCGCGGCCGCCGCGGCCCATCTTCCTGCCGCCAAAACTGCCGCCGGCCATGGCTCAGCCCTCCGCCGGCTGGCGGGCGGGTGCGGGGCGCGCCGGCTCGGCGGCCGCGGCCTCGGACTGGCGGGACAGGATGGCGCCGAATTCGGCGGCGAAGGCATCCAGCCGCCCGGCGAAGCGGGCGAGGTCGGAGGCCAGCTTGTTGTAGGCAATTGTGGCCGGGATGGCGGCGACCAGGCCGATGGCGGTGGCGAACAGCGCCTCCGCGATGCCGGGCGCCACCACGGCCAGGTTGGTGCTCTGCATGCCCGCGATGGCCGAGAAGCTGTTCATGATGCCCCAGACGGTGCCGAACAGCCCGATAAAGGGGGCGGCGGAGGCGACGGTGGCCAGGAAGACCATCCAGCGCTCCAGCCGGTCCATCTCCCGCGTGATGGCCACCGACATGGCACGCTCGACACGTTCCTTCAGCCCGGTCACCGCCAGGTCGCTGGTCATGGCGCGGCTGGAGGAGCGGCGCCATTCGCGCATGGCGGCGCCGAAGACGGCGGCGATGGGGTTGGTGGGCTGCTCGCCTTCCTTGGTGAACAGCTCCTCCAGGCTGCCGCCGGACCAGAAGCGGTCCTCGAAGCCGTCCGCCGCGCGGTTCACCCGGCGCAGCGCGGTCATCTTCTCGAAGACGATCGCCCAGACCCAGACGGAGGCGAGCAGGAGGGAGACCATGACGGCCTTCACCACCCAATCCGCCTGCAGGAACAGCGACCACAGCGACATGTCGTGCGCCATCGGTGCCAGGGCCTGCGCGGTCACATTGCCCAAAGCGCAATCTCCTCATCCAGCCGCCTCAGCGGCGGGTCACAAGACGCCACCCCGAGCCGGGGCGACCCAAACCCTCAGACCAGCCCCGCCAGCGCCGCGCGCCAGGGCGCGGGCAGCCGGGTCGGCCGCAATCCATCGGCGCTGACGCAGACCAGGCCGACCTGCAACCGCGCCAGCACCACCTCTCCGCCCCCGTCCCCAGCCCGCAGGACGGTCTGTTCCAGGTCGAGGCGGGCGGCGCCCACCGCCTTCACGCGAGTCGCCACCTGCACCTCATCATCGAGTCGGGCGGGCGCCACATACTCCACTTCGATGCGACGCACCACGAGCATTGCATTGTAACGCGCCATCATAAGCGAGTGCGGCAAGTCCATGGACCGCAAGGATTCGGTCCGGGCCCTTTCGGCCCATCTCAGGTAGTTGGCATGGTAGGCGACGCCGCCCGCATCCGTATCCTCGAAATAGACGCGCATCGCATGGCGATGCCCTGACACAATTTGGTTCATCCGGCGGCCGCTGCCCTATTCCTCGAAGGGGGGAGCGTTGGCCAGCAGGTCGAGTTGCGCCGCGATCGCGCGCGGCGGCATCAGGCCCAGATGGCGCCAGCCCGGCTCCCCCAGCATGCGGCCGCGGGGGGTGCGCAGCACCAGGCCTTCCTGGATCAGGAAGGGCTCCACCACCTCCTCCAGCGTGTCCCGGCTTTCGGCGAGCGCCGCGGCCAGCGTCTCCACCCCCACCGGGCCGCCATTGTGGTGTTCGGCGATGCGGCGGAGGTAACGGCGGTCCTGCGCATCGAGGCCCAGCGCATCCACCTCCAGCCGCAGCAGGGCGCCGTCCACCATGGCGCGATCCGCGGCGCGGCCGGAGACCAGGGCGAAGTCCCGGATCCGCCGCAGCAGGCGGCCGGCGACGCGCGGGGTGCCGCGGGAGCGTTTGGCGATTTCCAGCGCGCCATCCTCGGTCAGGGCGAAGCCGAGCTTTTCCGCGCCGCGGCGGACGATCAGCAGCAGCTCCTCCACCTCGTAGAATTGCAGGCGGAGCGGGATGCCGAAGCGGTCGCGCAGGGGCTGGGTCAGCAGGCCGGCGCGGGTGGTGGCGCCGACCAGGGTGAAGGGCGGCAGGTCGATCCGCACGGTGCGTGCGGCCGGCCCCTCCCCGATGATGAGGTCGAGGCAGAAATCCTCCATCGCCGGATAAAGCGTTTCCTCGATGGCCGGCTGCAGGCGGTGGATCTCGTCGACGAAGAGCACGTCGCGCGGCTGCAGGTTGGTCAGGATCGCCGCCAGGTCCCCCGCCCTTTGCAGAATGGGGCCGGAGGTGGCCCGGAAGCCGACGCCGAGCTCGCGGGAGACGATTTGCGCCAGCGTGGTCTTGCCCAGGCCCGGGGGGCCGAAGAGCAGCACATGGTCCATCGCCTCGGCACGCTGGCGGGCGGCGCCGATGAAGACCTGCAAATTCTCGCGCAGCGGCTTCTGGCCGATGAAGTCCGACAGGGTCTGGGGGCGCAGGCTGCCCTCCGCGCCATCCTCCTCCTGCCGCGCACCGGCCGTCAGGCGATCCGTCTCGCTCATCGGGGGGCCATGTCCTTCAGCGCCTCGGTGATCAACGCGGCCAGCGGCGCCTCATCGCCCAGGCGACGGGCGACGCGGGCGACGGCGGCGGCAGCCTCCGGGCGCTTCCAGCCGAGATTGACCAGGGCCGAGACCGCATCGGCCTGCGGGCCGGCGGGTTCGGGGGCGGGGATAGCGCCGCCGGCGCCGATGCCATCGGCCTCCGGCATGGCACGGCCGACGGCCCATTTCTGCATGGCGGGCTCATCCACGATGCGGGTGGCCGTCGCCGCGCCGAGGCCCTTCACATCGGCCAGGCGCTTGCGTTCCTTGGCCGCGATGGCGCGGGCCAGGTCGCCGGGGGTGAGGCCGGAGAGGACCAGCAGCGCCTTCTGGGGGCCCACCGTCTTCACCTCGATCAAGGCGAGAAAGGCGTCGCGCTCGGTGGCGTCGACGAAGCCGAAGAGGGTGATGGCGTCCTGGCTGACGCGGGTTTCGACCAGGAGATTCTGGACGCCTTCGCGGGCCGTGAGGCGGTCGAGGGTCTTGCGGGAGCAGTGCACCAGGTAGCCGACGCCGTTGACGTCGAGGACGCAGGCGCCGTCCTGGATGGAATCGACCGTGCCGCGGAGGGAGCCGATCATGGGTGGGAATTCCCCTGGCGGGGCGGTTGCGCGGACGTGGCATAGCCCGGGCAGAATGTCGCCCTCACGACGCCGCCCTCGCCACCGCCGCCGAGAACGCATTCCGGGTGCTGCGGTGATGCGCATGGCAGATCGCGATGGCCAGCGCATCCGCCGCATCCGCCCGCTTGAAGGTGACCCCCGGCAGCAGGTGGCGGACCATGGCCTGGACCTGTTCCTTCGCCGCATGGCCATTGCCGACCACGGCGCGCTTCACCTCCATGGCGCCATACTCCCGCACCACCAGCCCGGCGAGCGCCGGGGCCAGCAGCACCACGCCGCGCGCCTGGCCGAGCTTCAGCGCGGATTCAGGGTTGCGGGCGACATAGGTGTGCTCGACCGCCGCCTCGTCCGGCGATTGCGCGGCAATCACCGCGGCCAGGCCGTTGTGCAGCGTCAGCAGCCGGTGGTGCAGGTCGTCCCCGGCCTGGGTGGAGACCACGCCCTCCGCGCAGAAGCGCAGGCGAAAGCCGTCATGCTCCACCAGCCCCCAGCCGGTGTGCTGGAGGCCCGGATCGAGGCCGAGGATGCGAATCGGGCGGGTGGCCATGCGCCTTCATAGCAGAAGGCCGCCCCTACCCCAGCACCGCCAGCCCATCCGCCGCCCGCACCCCCTGCCCTTCCGGCAGGACAAACAGCGGGTTGATCTCGGCCTCCAGCAGCCGCTCACCCAGGGATTCGCCCATGCGGGAGAAGGCCAGCACGGCCTCGACCAGCGCCGGCACATCGGCCGGCGGCGCGCCCCGAAAGCCGGCCAGGACGCGGGCGATCTTCAACCCGCGGACCATGTCCTCCGCATCGCCGCGGGACAGCGGCAGCATGCGCAGCTGAGTGTCGCCAAAGACCTCCGCCGCGGTGCCGCCGGCGCCCAGCAGCACGGCGCTGCCCAGATGCGGGTCGCGGACGATGCCCAAAATCATCTCGATGCCGCCCGAGATCTGTTCCTGCACCAGCAGCCCCTCGGCGTCGGGCAGTTTGGCCAGCAGGGCGGTGCCGACCTCCGCCACGCGGTCGGGCGCGACGTTCAGCACCACGCCGCCGATGTCGGATTTGTGGGCCAGGTCGCGTGCCAGCAGCTTCACCACCAGGCGCGGGCCTAGGTGTTCCGCCGCCTGCTGCGCGGCGCCGGGGGTGGCGGCGCTGACCTCGCGGGTGCCGGCGATGCCGTAATGGGCGAATAGCGCCTTGCTTTCGGCCTCGTTCAGCTTGCCGTGGCGCAGGCCCATCGGTGCCGGCTCGGGGCGGGATTCGGCGGGGTGGAAGGCCGGGCGCGAAAGGCCGGCGAGGATGGCGGCGATGCCCTCCGGCGTGGTGCTCGCGGGCACGCCGCGCGCATTCAGCCCGGCGGCGATGGCGGGCGCATGCGGGCTGACATAGGCGATGACCGGCTTTTTCGAATCACCGCGCGCTTCCAGCATCGCATCCGCCACCAGCTCCGGCTGCGCGAGTGCGGAGCTGCCGACGACGACGACCAGGGAATCGTATCCGTCGCTATCCAGCAGTGTGCGGATGGCGCCGCGGAACAGGTCGGGGCGCACGCCGGCCAGGGTGACATCGACCGGATTGCCGACCGGCGCCTCGCCGAGCAGCGCGGCGAGTTTTTCGCGCACATTGGCATCCGGCGCCGGCAGGCTGCCACCGGCGAGACCCACGGCATCCGCGACCAGCGCGCCGGCCCCGCCGGTCGAGGTCAGCACCGCGACCCGGAACCCGGCGGCGCGGCGGCCCTGGGCCAGCGCGGCCGGGACTTCCAGCAAATCGGAAAACCGCTCCGCCCGGATCACGCCGAGACCCGCAAAAAAGGCGTCGTAGATCCGGTCCGCCCCGGCCATGGCGCCGGTATGGGAGATGGCGGCGAGCGCCCCGGCCTCGGAGCGGCCGACCTTGAAGGCGACGACCGGCTTGCCGGCCGCGGCGGCCCGCAGCGCGGCGGCGCGGAAGCGCGCGGGGTTGCGCAGGCCTTCCAGATACAGGGCGATGGCCGTGGTGTCCGGGTCGTCCACCAACGCGTCCAGCACCTCGGCCACCTCGATATCGCCCTCATTCCCGGTGGCGACCAGCTTGGCGAAGCCGATTCCCGCCGCCGCGCCGCGCGACAGCAGCGCGCCGAGGATGCCGCCAGATTGCGAGACGACGGAAAGACCACCCGGCGGCAGGTTCTCGAATTCCAGGGCGCCGGAGGCGCTGAGCACGATGTGGTCAGTGAGGTTCACCACGCCGATGGTGTTCGGCCCGAGCAGGCGCATGGACCCGGCGGCGCGCTTCAGGGCGGATTGCTTTTCCGCACCCTCCTCGCCCGTCTCGCCAT
Source organism: Falsiroseomonas tokyonensis (assembly GCF_019024325.1). Classification (GTDB taxonomy): domain Bacteria; phylum Pseudomonadota; class Alphaproteobacteria; order Acetobacterales; family Acetobacteraceae; genus Falsiroseomonas; species Falsiroseomonas tokyonensis. The sequence goes on along the minus strand of NZ_JAFNJS010000005.1, from coordinate 523,357 downwards.
AGCCGCCGGCCAGCACGATGGCGGCCTGGCAGCCCTTGGCCGCCAGGTCCCGCACCGCCTGTTCCGCGCGTTCGGGCCCCACCAGCACGATGCCCACATCCGGCGCACCGGGCAGGCTCGCCACATCCTTGTAGCAGGGCAGGCCGGCGATCTCGGTCGCGCGCGGATTCACCGGCCAGACATCGCCCGAAAACCCATGCCGCAGCAGGTAGCCCACGGGGCGGCCGCCGGTCTTGGTGGCATCCGCGGAGGCGCCGACGACGGCGACGCTGCGCGGCCGCAGCAGGGCGTGCAGCGCGCTCACTTCTTCGACTTCTCGAGGAAGGCGGCGACGGAGGCGCGGTGCTCGGCGGTGGTGTAGCAGATCGCCTGGCTCTGGCTGCCGATGGCCAGCACGTTCTCGAAGGTGCTTTCCAGGCTGCGGTCGAGCGTCGCCTTGGCGAGTGCCAGCGCCGCGATGGAATGCGTGCCCATCTCCGCCGCCCAGTCCTGGGCCGCCGTGGCGAGATCCGCATCCGGCACCACGCGATCGGCCAGGCCGATGCTCAGCGCCTCCGCCGCATCGACGCGTCGCGCGGTGAAGACAAGCTCCTTCGCCCGGGCCAAGCCCACGCGCCGCGGCAGAAAGTACATGCCGCCGCCATCCGGGATCAGCCCGCGGGCGAGGAAGCTCATGGTGAAGCTGGCGGATTCACCGCACAGCAGAAAGTCGCAGGCCAGCGCCACATCGGCGCCGAGGCCCGCGGCCGGGCCGTTCACCGCGGCGATCACCGGCTTCGGCATGTGGTGCAGCAGCGTCACCGCGCGATGGGTGCGCGCCTGGCGCCGCCAGCCATTGATGGCGACCTCCTCGGGCGGCGCCTCCAGCCGGTTTTTCATGCCGCGCACATCGCCGCCGGCGCAGAAGGCGCTGCCGGCGCCGGTGACCACCAGCGCCTTGATCGCGGGGTCCGCCGCCACCGCCTCCAGCGCCGCGATCATCTCGCCGCGCATGGCATCGTCGATGGCATTGCGCACCTTCGGCCGGTTCAGCGTCAGCGTGGCGATGCCGGCCTCGGTGGTCAGCAGCATGGCGTCGGGCATGTCGCAAAAGCCTTTACTGGACGCGGAGGTTCGCGCGCTCGACCACGCGCGACCAGCGCTCACGGTCCGAGGCGAGAAGGCGGGTGAAATGCGCGGGCTCAGGGCTCGGCGCGATCTCATCGACGCCGGCGGCGATCAGGCGCTGCTTGACATCGGGCTGGTTGATGGCGGCGACGGAGGCGGCGTGCAGCACCGCAATGCGGTCCGCCGGCGTGCCGGCCGGCGCCAGGAAGCCGTACCAGGTGGAGCTGTGGAGCTCCGGGAAGCCCTGCTCCACGCTGGTGGAGAGGTTGGGCAGCGCCACGCTGCGCGACTGGCCGGCAATGGCGATGGCGCGGATCTTCTCCGCCTCGATATGCGGCTGCAGCGGCGCGGAGGCATTGGTGAGCAGGTCGACGCGGCCGGCGAGCAGGTCGTTCAGCGCGGGGCCGGTGCCACGATAGTGGATCGGCTCCATCTCGATCCCCAGCACCACGCCGATCATCGCGCCCAGCGCATGGCCATTGGTGCCGACGCCCGGCGTGCCGTAGCGCAGCGGCTCCCGCCGCGCCTTCGCCAGCGTCTGCAACTCGCGCAGGTTCGTGGCGCGCAGGCTGGGATGGATGGTGATGACATTGGGCGAGGCGCCCAACCAGCAGATCGCGGCGAAATCCCGCACCGGGTCATAGGGCAGGCGCGTCTGCACCAGCGAGGAGATCACGAAGCTGCCGGATCCGGCGAGCAGGATGGTGTGGCCATCCGGCTCCGCCTTCGCCACAGCATCATTGCCGATCACGCCGCCGGCGCCGCCGCGATTCTCCACCACCACGGGCTGGCCGAGACGCTGCGCCATGGCGTCGCCGATCATCCGCCCCACCACGTCGTTGCTGCCGCCGGCGGTGAAGGGGATGACCATGCGGATCGGGCGGTTCGGGAAGCTCTGGGCCGCAGCGCCGCGGTTCAGGATCGCGGGGGCGGCCAGGGTCGCCAGGCCCATCAGGGCGTGTCGCCGGGTGATCATGGGGTGTCCTCCTTTGCTGGCAGGCCTTCGGATGGGCCGGCGCATCGCCCTGTCTCGCGCGATGCGCAGCCGGATGCCAGCCTGGATTTCTTGCCCTACCCCAAGCCTGGGTTATGCTAGGGCATGGACAGCCTGCCGCCCCTTCCCGCGCTGCGCACCTTCGCCCTGGTGGCGGAGACCGGCAGCCTGACCGCCGCCGGCGCCCGGCTGAACCTCACCCAGCCCGCCATCAGCCGCCGGATCCGGGAGCTGGAGGCGGCGCTCGGCGTCACGCTGGTGCATCGCGGCGCCAATGCACTGCGGCTGACGGAGGAGGGGCTGCGCTATGCCGCCGCCCTGCAGCAGGCTTTTGCCGGCATCGCCGCGGCGACGCTGGAACTGCGCGGCGCGGCCGCGGCGCCGCTGCGCATCCGCGCCTATACCACCTGGGCCATGCGCTGGCTGATCCCCCGCCTGCCCCGCTTCCGCGCCCGGCATCCGGGGCTGGAGGTGGAGGTGGTGACCTCCACCAGCCCCGCCGTGGATTTCGCGCGGGAGGGGCTGGATGCCGCGATCCGCACCGCGCCCGCCGGCACGCCGCCGATGCGCGGCGCGGTGCGGCTGCAGGCGGTGCATGTGGCGCCCTTTGCCGCGCCGGCCGCGGCACGGCAGGGGCTGGACCGGCTGACCTGGCTCGGCAGCCGCGTGCGGCCGCGCGACTGGGCCGCCTGGTGCGCCGCCGCCGGCATGGCGCCGCCTGCCGCGCCACCCTTGCTGTTCGAGAGCACCTCGCTCGCCATCCAGGCGGCGCTGGAGGGGCTGGGCGCGGTGATCTGCACCCCCGATTTCGTGGAGGAGGAGGTGCGGCGGCGACGGCTGCGGCGGCTTTCGCCGACCTCCGCCGCCACCGGCGACCACTACTGGCTGCTGCTGCCCCCCGGCGCGCCCCGCGGTGGCGGAGAGGCGCTGCGCGACTGGCTGCTGGATGAAGTCGCGGCCATCCCGCGCCGCGAGATGCGATAGGGGATCGCCTTCGGCGCTGTCATGGCGCTAACCTCGACCTGTCATCGCACTGTCATAACAAGAGGCTAAACGCCCGGCATGCCAGACCCCACCCAAGGCCAGCTCCGTCTCCATGGCGTGGCCAAATCCTTCGGGGCCGCCCAGGCGCTGCGCGACGTGACGCTGTCCGCCGCGCCCGGCACCTTCCTGGTGCTGCTCGGCCCCTCCGGCTGCGGCAAGTCCACGCTGCTGCGCGTGCTGGCGGGGCTGGAGGCGCCGACGGCGGGCCAGGTTTTCATCAATGGGCGGGATGCGACGGGGCTGGCGCCAGCCGCGCGCGGCATCGCCATGGTCTTCCAATCCTATGCGCTGTTCCCCCATCTTTCGGTGGCGGAGAACATCGTCTTCGGCCTGCGCGCGCGCGGCGTGGCGCGGGGCGAGCGTGAGGCGCGGCTGAAGCGCACCGCGCAGATGATGGGCCTGTCGCAACTGCTGGACCGACGACCCGCGCAGCTCTCGGGCGGGCAGCAGCAGCGCGTGGCGCTGGCCCGCGCCGTGGTGGCGGAAGCGCCGATCTGCCTGATGGACGAACCGCTTTCCAACCTGGACGCCAAGCTGCGCGCGGAGATGCGGCGCGAGATCCGCGCGCTGCAGCAGCGCCTCGGCATCACCATGGTCTATGTCACCCACGACCAGGCCGAGGCGATGAGCATGGCCGACCAGGTGGTGCTGATGCGCGACGGCCAGGTGGAGCAGGATGCGACGCCCGCCGAGCTCTACGCCCGCCCGGCCACCACCTTCGCCGCCAGCTTCATCGGCACGCCGCCCATGTCCCTGCTGCGCCTTGTGCCTGGTGCGCAGGGCGCGGAGGTGGCGGGCGCGCCGGGCTTCGCCGTGGCGCCCGCCAGCGCCGCGGGCGCCACGCTGGGGCTGCGGCCGGAGGAGGTGGCGCCGACCGATGGCGCCGGCCTGCCGGTGCGCGTGCTGGCCGCCGAATTTCTGGGTGCGGAGACGGTGCTGGCCTGCGCGGTCGGCAAGGGCGAGGAGGTGATGCAGGCGCGCATCCCTGGCCATCACGCCTTGCCCGCCGGCACGCATCTGCGCCTGCGCCTGCCGCCGGCGCTGCATCTGTTCGACGCGCAATCCGGCCGGCGCCTGCCGGAGCCGGTGCGCGAAACCGCCTTCGCCTGACCACAGGAGACTTCCGCATGATCCTCACCCGCCGCCTGGCCCTGGGTGGCCTGGCCGCCGCCCCGCTGCTCGCCGCCCCCGCGCTTCGCGCCCAGGCGCCGGTCGAGATCGTCTTCAACTATCCGATCGCCGTCGGCGGTCCGATCACCCGCATCATCGACGGCTATTGCGAGGATTTCGCGCGCGCCAATCCGGGCTTCCGCGTGCGGCCGATCTATGCCGGCAGCTACCAGGACACGCTGACAAAGACGCTGACGGCGATGCGCGGCGGCGATGCGCCGCACCTGGCCTGCCTGCTGGCTGTCGATATCTTCACCCTGATCGGCGAGGACGCGGTGGTGGCCTGGGATGGGCTGCCGGGTGCCGAGCGCGCCTGGCTCGACAGCTTCTACCCGAGCTTTCTCGAGAACAGCCGCACCGGCGGCAAGACCTGGGGCATTCCCTTCCAGCGTTCCACCGTCGTCATGTACTGGAACAAGGAGGCCTTCCGCGAGGCCGGGCTGAACCCCGAGACGCCGCCCGCCGACTGGGCGCAGCAGGTCGAGTTCGCCAGCAAGCTGACCAAGCGCCAGGGGGATGCGACCGGCCAATGGGGCATGCAGATCCCCTCCTCCGGCTTCCCCTATTGGCTGTTCCAGGGGCTGACGACGCAGAACGACGCGCGGCTGATGAATGCCGAGGGCAACCGCACCTTCTTCAATGACCCGAAGGTGGCGGAGGCGCTGCAATACTGGATGGACCTGTCGATGAAGCACCGGGTGCATCCCACGGGAATCGTCGAATGGGGCACCACGCCGCGCGACTTCTTCGAGCGCAAGGTGGCGATGATGTGGACCACCACGGGCAACCTGACAAATGTCCGCAACAACGCCCCCTTCCCCTTCGGCGTCGGCATGCTGCCCGCCGGCCGCCGCCGCGGCAGCCCGACCGGTGGTGGCAACCTGTACCTGTTCAAATCCGCCAATGCGGCGCAGCGGGAGGGCGCGGTGCGCTTCGCGAAGTTCCTGACGACGCCGGAACGCGCGGCGCAATGGGGCATCGATACCGGCTATGTCGCCGTGACGCCCGCGGCCTTCGAGACGCCGGCGATGCGCGCCCATGTCGCCGGCTTCCCCGCCGCCGCCGTGGCGCGGGACCAGCTCGAATTCGCCGTGGCCGAGCTTTCGACGCAGGAGAATCAGCGCGTCACCAAGGCGCTGAACGACAACCTCCAGGCCGCACTCACCAGCCGCAAGCAGGCCGCCCCCGCCATGGCCGATGCCCAGGCGGAAGCCGAACGCATTCTGCGCAGCTACCGCTGAGAGAAGGATGTCTTCCATGACCCAGATCACACGACGCGCCGCGCTGATCGCCGGCGCCAGCCTGCTCGCCACGCCGGCCCTGGTGCGGGCGCAGACGGTGCGGGAGCTGACCTTCTACTACCCGATCGCCGTCGGCGGCCCGATCCCGCGTATCATCGACGGCTATTGCGAGGCCTTCCAACGCGAGACCGGCATCAAGGTGAACCCGGTCTATGCCGGCGCCTATGGCGAGACGCTGACCAAGGCCGTGACCGCCATCCGCGGCGGCGCCGGGCCGCACTTCTCCTGCCTGCTGGCAGCCGAGCTGCACAGCCTGCGCGACATGGACATCCTGGCGCCCTTCGAGGAGATCGAGGGCGCCGGAGATCTGAATGCCTGGGCCAGCGGCTTCTTCCCCGCCTTCATGGCGAACAGCAAGGCCGAGGGTAAGACCTGGTCCGTGCCCTTCCAGCGCTCCACCGCCGTCTACTACTACAACAAGGACCTGTTCCGCGCCGCCGGCCTGGACCCGGAGGCGCCGCCGAGGACCTGGGCGCAGCTGATCGAGGCCGGCCGCAAGCTGACGGCTGACGGCAAGTGGGGCGTGAAGATGTCCAACAGCTCCGGCAACGGGCAGTGGACCTTTGGCGCCATGGCCAACCAGGCCGGCCACAAGCTGATGAACGACGCAGGCACCGAGACCTACTTCACCGATCCGCGCGCGGTGGAGGCCGCGAATTTCTGGCGGGGCCTGGCCTTCGACAGCCGCATCACGCCGCAGGGCGTGACCGATTGGGGCGTGCTGGCGCCGGACTTCCTGAACCAGACGGCCGCGATGATCTGGTCCACCACCGGCAACCTGACCAATATGCGCACCAACGCCCGCTTCAACTTCGGCGTGGCCGGCCTTCCGGGTAAGGAAAGCCCGCATACGGTGGTGGGCGGCGGCAACCTCTATATCTTCAAGAACGCCTCGCCCGCCGAACGCGCCGCCGCGCTGCGCTTCGCGCGCTACGTGGCGCAGCCGGAGGTCGCGGCCGACTGGTGCATGAAGACCGGCTACCTGGCGACCCGCCCGGAGGCCTGGGAGACCGAGAGCCTGCGCCGCTACACGCAGGAATTCCCGGCAGCCTTGGTGGCCAAGGACCAGATCCCGGTCGCGACCGGCGAGCTTTCCACCTTCGAGAACCAGCGCATCTACAAGGCGCTGAACGACAACCTGCAGGCCATGCTGTCCGGCGGGAAGTCGGCGCAGCAGGCGATGGCCGACACGCAAGCCGAAGCCACCCGCGTCCTGCGCCCCTTCCGCCGCGCCTGACTTTCGCACACCAGGCCTCTCCCCCCATCTGGGGGAGAGGCGCACAGGGTCCCAACGCCCGATGCCATCCCGCACCACGCTGCACGCCTGGCTGATGCTGACGCCCGCGCTGGTGCTGCTGATCGGCTTCACGCACTACCCGGCCGTTGCCACGCTTTGGCATTCCTTCTTCTCCACACCCCGCGCCAACCGCCCCGCCCGCTTCATCGGCGCCGAGAACTACCTGGCGCTGGCCGAGGATCCGGTCTTCTGGCAGGCGCTGTGGAACAATCTCATCTATGCCGGCGCCACCATCCCGCTTTCCATCGGGCTGTCGCTGGCCATGGCCATCTGGGTGAACGGCAAGCTCTCGGGCCGCACCGCGCTGCGCATCGCCTATTGCACGCCGACCGTGCTGCCGATGATCGCGGTCGCGAACCTGTGGCTGTTCTTCTACACGCCGGATTACGGGCTGCTGGACCAGATCACCCGCGCGCTTTTCGGCTGGGGGCCCACCAACTGGATCGGGCAGCGGGAGACGGCGCTGGGCGCGATGATCGCCGTGGCCGTCTGGAAGGAAGCCGGCTTCTTCATGATCTTCTACCTGGCGGCGCTGCAGGCGATTCCCCCGAACCTGTATGAGGCCGCGGCGATTGAGGGTGCCTCGCGCGCCCGCGTCTTCTTCCGCGTCACCCTGCCGCTGCTGGGGCCGACCACGCTGTTCATCGCGGTGAATGCCGTGATCAACGGCTTCCGGCTGGTGGACCATATCATCGTCATGACGCGCGGCGGGCCGGACAATGCGACGGCGCTGCTGCTGACCGTCATCTACGACCTCGGCTTCCGCTTCTGGGACACGGCGACGGCGGCGGCGCTGACCGTGGTGCTGCTGGTGATCCTGGCGCTGACGGCCGCGGCGCAATTCCTGTTCGCGGCGAAGCGGGTGCACTACCGATGAGCGCGACCACGATCAGCGAGGCCCCTGCCCTGCCCCGCCTCGGCACGCTGTTGGAGACGGCCGCCGCCTGGCTGCTGGCCTTGGTCTGGGTGGCACCGCTGCTCTACGCCGTCTGGGCCGCGATCCACCCGACCGGCTATGCGACGCGCTTCGAGCTTTTGGCGCCGCTGACGCTGTCCAACTTCGCCGCGGCCTGGGAGGCGGCGCCCTTCGGCCGCTACTTCCTGAACACCTTCGTCCTGGTCACCATGGTGCTGGTCGCGCAATTCGTGCTCTGCACATTGGCCGCCTTCGCCTTCGCCCGCGCGCCCTTCCGCGGCAGCGGCATCCTCTTCGGCCTGGTGCTCGTCCAGCTGATGATCATGCCGGACATCCTGCTGGTCGAGAACTACCGCACAATGCGGGCGCTCGGCCTGGTGGATACGATCCTCTCCATCGGCCTTCCCTATATGGCCAGCGCCTTCGGCATCTTTCTGCTGCGGCAGACCTTCAAGCAGGTGCCGAAGGAGCTGGAGGAGGCGGCGCGGGTGGAGGGCTGCGGAACGCTCGGCATCCTGCTGCGCGTTTACGTGCCGCTGGCGAAGCCGACCTACCTCGCCTATGGGCTCACCAGCGTGTCCTACCACTGGAACAATTTTCTCTGGCCGCTGGTCATCACCAATAGCGTGGAGACGCGGCCGCTGACGGTGGGGCTTTCCGTCTTCGCCTCCACCGATCAGGGCATCGACTGGGCGATCATCAGCGCGGCAACGCTGATGACCTCCGCGCCGCTATTGCTTGGCTTCCTGCTGTTCCAGCGTCAGTTCGTGCAGTCCTTCATGCGCGCCGGGATCAAGTGATCCGCGCCAGGTAGTCGTGGCCCATCCGCGCATAGGTCAGCGGATGGGCCTTGGCGGGGTCCTGCTCCGCTTCCACCACCAGCCAGCCCGCGTAGTGCGGCAGGTTGGCGAAGACGGCGGGATAGTCGACGCAGCCATCGCCGGGCACGGTGAAGACGCCTTCCAGCACGGAATCGAGGAAGGACAGGCCCCGCGCCTTCACATCCGCCATCACCCCCGGCCGGATATCCTTGCAATGCACATGCACCACCCGCGCGGCGTGGCGCTTGGCGGCACGCACCGGGTCGCCGCCGGCAAAGGTCAGGTGGCCGGTGTCGAGCAGCAGGCCGACATCGCTGGTGCCTTCCATCAGCCGGTCCACCTCGGACTCGGCCTCGATCACCGTGCCCATGTGGTGGTGATAGGCCATGGCGAGGCCGCGCGCCTTCAGCCGGCGCGCCATCTCGTCCAGCCGCGGCAGCAGCACGGCCCATTGCGCATCGGTCAGCACCGGGCGGCGCGACAGCGGCGTGGCCTTCTGCCCGTGCACGCTGCCGGTCACCTCGCAATGCACCATGGCGGTGCAGCCCAGCGCCGAGAGCAGCGCGATATGCGGCTCCGCGGCCGCCATCTCGGCCTCCACGTCGCGCTCCAGCAGGTTGGAGCCGTACCAGCCGGAGACCAGCGCCAGCCCGTGCGCGTCCAGGATCGGCTTCAGCTGCCCCGCCACTCGGGGAAACTTGTTGCCCAGCTCCACGCCCGCGAAGCCGGCCAGCTTCGCCTCCGCCAGGCAGGTCTCGAGCGGGGTTTCCGCGCCGAGCTCCGGCATGTCGTCATTCGTCCAGGTCAGGGGATTGATCCCGAGCCGCACTTTCATCCGCGTCACGCTCCGCTGCCCCGCTTGCGCAAGGCGGTTTCGTAGTCTTTCCGGGCCGCTTCCTGCGCCGCGCCGCGCGGGGCGGCCGAGACCGGCACCTCCCACCAGGCGCCACCCTCCGCCGTGCTGGCGGCCGGGTCCGTGTCGATCACCACAACGCTGGTGCGCTTGGCCGACAGCGCCTTGGGCAGGGCCGCTTCCAGCCCGCCAATGCCGTCCACCTTCACGGCCTGCGCGCCCAACGCGCGGGCATGCGCCGCGAAATCCACGCGCGGCGCGGCGTCGCCCAGCAGGTTGAGGAAGGGCGCGCCGCCGGTGCCCTGCTGCAGCCGGCTGATGCAGCCAAAGCCCCGATTGTCGAGCACCACGATGGTCAGCTTGGCGCCCAGCGCGACGCTGGTCGCGATCTCGCTGTTCATCATCAGGTAGCTGCCGTCGCCGACCAGCACCACCACCTCGCGCTTCGGCGCGGCGAGTTTCACGCCCAGCCCGCCGGCGATCTCGTAGCCCATGCAGGAGAAGCCGTATTCCAGGTGGTAGCTGGCGGAATCCGTCGCCCGCCACAGCTTGTGCAACTCCCCCGGCAGGCCACCCGCCGCACACACCACGATGCCATCCTGGGGCATCGCCCGGTTCACCGCACCCAGCACCTGCGCATCCGAGGGCAGCCCCGCCTCGCGCGGTTTTGGCGCAGCAGTGATGCGCTCCACGCTGCGGTGCCAGCGGCCCGTCGCCGTCACGGCGCGCTCCTGCCAGGGCCGGGGCGCCTCCCACTTGCCGAGCGCCGCGGTCAGCGCGGCGAGACCACGACCGGCATCGGTGACCAGCGGCTGTGCGCCCTGCTTCTGCGCATCGAAGCCGGCGACGTTCAGCCCGATCAGCGCGGCCTGGCGGAACAGCGCGCGGGACCCGGTCGAAAAATCCTGCAGCCTTGTGCCCACGGCCAGCACCACATCCGCCTTCTCCGCCAGCGCGTTGGCGGCCGCGCTGCCGGTCACGCCGATGGCGCCGGCGTTGCGCGGATGGTCCCAAGGCAGGCTGCCCTTGCCGGCCTGGGTCTCGGCCACCGGCACGGCGTGGCGATGCGCGAAATCGGCGAGTGCCGCCTCGGCGCCCGCATATTTCACGCCGCCGCCGGCCAGGATCAGCGGGCGCTTGGCGTCGCGCAGCAGCGCGATCGCTTCGGCCAGCTCCTGCCGATCGGGCTCCGGCGCGCGGGGGCGGTGCAGGCGCTTGCGGAAGAACTCCGCGGGCCAATCGAAGGCTTCGGTCTGCACATCCTGCGGAAAGGCAAGCGTCGCCGGGCCGCATTCCACCGGGTCCAGCAGCACCCGCAGCGCCGCCGGCAGCGCGGCCAGCAATTGCTCGGGCCGCATGATCCGGTCGAAGTAGCGCGAGACCGGCCGGAAGCAGTCATTGGCGGAGACGGTGCCATCCCCGAAATTCTCCACCTGCTGCAGCACCGGGTCCGGCTGGCGGCTGGCAAAGATGTCGCCGGGCAGCAGCAGCACCGGCAGCCGGTTCACATGCGCCAGCGCCGCGGCGGTGACCATGTTCGTCGCGCCCGGCCCGATCGAGGTGGTGCAGGCCATCATCCGCCGGCGCGCATGCGTCTTGGCAAATGCGATGGCGGCATGGGCCATGGCCTGCTCATTATGGGCGCGGAAGGCGGGCAGCGCCCTGCCCATGGCGTGAAGGGCCGGGCCGAGTCCCGCGACATTGCCGTGCCCGAAGATGGCCCAGACGCCGCCGAAGATCGGCACGGTGCGGCCTTCCAGCTCGGTCATCTGCACGGACAGCCAGCGCAGCGTGGCCTCCGCCGCGGTCAGGCGTATGGTGCCCATTCTTCTGGTCCTGGCGTCCTGTGGCGGGCTTCCGCCGGGGTGGCGGAAGGGCCAGTGTTACGGTTGGATGACAGGCCCCACAAGCGGCCCGCGGGTACGGAAACACATGCTGCATTTCGCACAATTCGGCGCCGGACGCATCGGCGCTATCCATGCCGCGAACCTCGCCGGCTGCGGCGGGCGGCTGCGCCACATCGTCGATGTGCATGCCCCCGCCGCCCAGGCCCTGGCCGAGCGGCATGGCGCCCAGGTCTCGACCACCGAGGCCGCGCTGGCGGACCCCGAGGTCGGCGCCGTCATCATCGCCAGCTCCACCGATACCCATGCGGATCTCGTCATCCGCGCGGCCAAGGCCGGCAAGGCGATCTTCTGCGAGAAGCCGATCGACCTGTCGCTGGCCCGCGTCGATGAATGCCTGGAGGCGGTGCAGGCCGCCGGCGTGCCCATGCTGGTCGGCTTCAATCGCCGCTTCGACCCGGATTTTGCCGAGCTGCAGCGCCGAATCCAGGCCGGTGCCATCGGCGCGGTGGAGCAGGTGGTGATCACCAGCCGCGACCCCGGCCCGCCGCCGGTTTCCTACATCAAGGTCTCGGGCGGGCTGTTCCGGGACATGACGATCCATGATTTTGACATGGCCCGTTGGATGCTGGGCGAGGAGCCGGTGGAAGTCTTCGCCACCGGCTCCAACCTGGTGGATCCCGAGATCGGCGCGGCGGGCGATATCGACTCGGCCATGGTGGTGCTAAAGACGAAGTCGGGCCGCATGGCCACCATCAACAACAGCCGCCGCGCGGCCTATGGCTACGACCAGCGGGTGGAGGTGCATGGCAGCCTCGGCCGGCTGATCGCGGGCAACCGGGTGGGCAGCACCGTGGAGCAGGCCGATGCCCAGGCAGTCTCCACCGAAAAGCCGCTGCACTTCTTCCTGGAGCGCTATGCCCTCGCCTACCGCGCCGAGATGCTCGCCTTCATCGATTCGGTGACCAAGGGCAGCCCGATGCCGGTGGGTGCCGCGGATGGGCGCCAGGCCTTGGTGCTGGCGGATGCCGCGTTGCGCTCCATGGCCGAAGGCCGTGTGGTGCGGCTGTGAAGATCCGTCTGTCCGGCCGCCGCATTCTTATCACCGGCGGCACCCAGGGCATCGGCGAGGGCGTGGCACTGGCCGCGGCCGAGGCCGGCGCCGCCGCCATCTGCATCACCGGCCGCAATGCGGATCGCGGCGCGCAGGTGGTGGCGCGACTGCGCGGGCTCGGCGCCGCCGCGCATTTCGTCGCCGCCGACCTGGCCGATGCCACGGCGACGGCCGGCATCGTCGCCCAGGCCGAAGCGGCGCTCGGGCTGATCGACGGGCTGGTGAATGCCGCCGGCCTGACCGACCGCGGCACCATCCTGGACACCGACGTCGCGCTCTGGGACCGGCTGTTCGCCGTGAACGCCCGCGCCCCCTTCCTGTTGACCCAGGCTTTTGCGAAGCGCCTGGTTGCGGAGAAGCGACCCGGCTCCGTGGTCAACGTCATCACCATGTCGAGCCATGGCGGCCAGCCCTTCCTCACCGGCTATGCCTCCTCCAAGGGCGCGCTGGCGACATTCACGAAAAACACGGCACATGGCCTGCGCGCGCACCGCATCCGGGTGAACGGCATCAACCTCGGCTGGGCCGATACGCCCGGCGAGCACGCCATCCAGGCGAAGGACGGCAACCCGCCCGACTGGCGCGAAAAGGCCGAACCGACACAGCCCTTCGGCCGGCTGATCCGTCCCGCCGATGTGGCGGGCCTCGCCACCTACCTGCTGTCCGGCGCCGCCGAGATGATGACCGGCGCGCTGATCGACTTCGACCAGAATGTCATGGGAGCCTATGAGTGACCGACCTGAAGCACCGCATGGCCATCGCCGCCGGCATCGCGCAGGAGGCGGCGGCGCTGGCCTTCCGGATGCGCGCCAACGGCATGGCGGAGACCACCTTCAAGGGTGCCCAGGACTTTCTGACGGAAGCTGACGGCGCGACCGAAACCTTCATCCGCGGTGAGCTCGCAAAACACTTCCCGGATGACGCGATCATCGGCGAGGAGCAGGGCGGCGCCGTCGTGGGCGACGGGCCGGTATGGATCCTCGACCCGATCGACGGCACCTCCAACTTCTCGCGCGGCAGCGACCGCTGGTGCGTCTCCATCGGCATGGTGCAGGGCAATCGCGCCGTGCTGGGCGCCATCGCCCGCTACGCGCCCGCCGAGGTCTTCGTCGGCGCCGAGGGCTGCGGCGCCACGCTGAACGGCGTGCCGATCCGCCCCGCCAGCACCACCGACATGCGCCGCGCCATCATCGAGGTGGGCTGGTCCATGCGGAAGCCGCTGGAGGTCTTCCACCGCCTGTCCCAGGGCGCCATGGCGCAGGGCGCGGGGCTGCGCGTCGGCGGCTCCGGCACGCTGGGGCTGGTGGAGACCGCCGTCGGCCGGCTCGATGCCTATATCGAGCAGCACATCAATTCCTGGGACGCCTGCGCCGCCGTCGCCATCGCGCGGGAAGCCGGGTGCTGGATCAACGGTTTCGACAGCGGCGACTGGATCGCCGAGGGCAATCCCGTGGGCATCGGCGCGCCCGGCCTGGCCGCGGCGCTGCAGGCGCTGATGGAGGCTTGAGCGCCGGCGCCCCCCGGCCTTAACTGCACTGTCACAAACAGAATTCCGGACCGGCGCCATAACGCCGGCCATCCCCTCGGAGGTTTCCCGTCCATGTCCACCCCCCGCCGCCTTCTGGCCGCCGGCTTCGCCGCGACGCTGACCGCATTCCTGCCGGCCGCCGCCACGGCCCAGGGCAACCTGACCGTCTATTGCTCGGTGCAGGAGGAATGGTGCCGCCCGATGATGCAGGCCTTCGAGCGCGCTACCGGCGTGCGCGTGGCGATGACGCGCAAATCCTCCGGCGAGACGCTGACGCAGATCCGCGCCGAGGCCGCCAACCCCCGCGGCGATGTCTGGTGGGGCGGCACTGGCGACCCCCACATGCAGGCGGGGGAGGAAAACCTGACCGCCGAATACCAGTCCCCCCGCATGTCGGAGTTGCACGACTGGGCCACGCGCCAGGCGCAGCAGGCGCGCTTCCGAACCGTCGGCATCTATGCCGGCGCGCTGGGCTATTCCTACTCCGCGCCGGAACTCGCCCGCCGGCGCATCGCCGCACCCACCTGCTGGGCGGATCTGGCGAAGCCCGAATTCCGCGGTGAGATCCAGGTGGCGGACCCCAATACCAGCGGCACCGCCTACACCATGCTGGCGACGCTGATCCAGGTGCTGGGCGAGGAACCCGCCTTCACCTATCTCCGCGCGCTCCATCGCAACGTAAACCAGTACACCCGCTCCGGCGCCGCACCGGCGCGTGCGGCGGCGACGGGCGAGACGCTGGTCGGCATCACCTTCCTGCATGATGCGGTGGCGCAGAAGGTGAACGGCGCGCCGGTCGAGATCGTCGCGCCCTGCGAGGGCACCGGCTATGAGATCGGCTCCATGTCTATCATCCGCGGTGCGCGGAACATGGAGAATGCGCAGCGCTTCTACGACTGGGCGCTGTCGCCGGAAGCGCAGGGCCTGGCCGGGCCGGCCAATGCCTATCAGCTGCCGTCGAACCGCACGGCGCCGATCCCGCCCCAGGCGCCGCGCTTCGAGAATATCCGCCTGATCGACTACGATTTCGCCCGCTGGGGTTCGGCGGCGGAGCGCACGCGCGTGATCACGCGCTGGGAGCGCGAGGTGCGCGCCGGCGCCCGCTGATTTCTTCGGGACAGGGCCGGGCGGATGCGCCCGGCCCGGCTCGCTTCTGACCCTCCCGGACAGGCTCTGACATGGGCGCCCTGACCCTGGCCCGCGTTGCGCTGATCTGCGCGACGCTTGGGTTGTTCCTCGCCCCCTGGCACGGCCTGCAGGACGGGCTTTCCGAACTCGCCGCCTGGCCAGTCGGCACGGCGGCGCCACTCGTCGCGCTGCTGCTGGACGGGTCGCGCTGGTGGTTGTGGCCGGTGGCGCTGCTGTTGGCGCTGGCCGCCCCTGCCCTCCTGCGCGGGCGCGCGGGCGGCGGCCTCGCCTGGATCGGCGGCCTGCTGGTGCTGGCGGTGCTGGGGGCCGGCTACGCCATCGGGCTGAACGGGCTGCAGTGGGGCTGGCTGGCGCCGCTGCTGGGCGCGCCGCCGCCGCAACCCTCCCTCGGCTGGGGCGCCTTTCTGGTGCTGGCGGGCGGCATCGGGCTGTTCGCGGCCGGACAGGCGGCGCGCGGCCGCTTCGGCGCGGATGCCTTCGTCGCCTTCCTGGTCTGCGGTTGCGGCTTCCTGCTGATCCTCTTCGTCTTCCTGCCGCTGGTGAACATGCTCTCGGCCGCCCTGTATGAGGACGGCCGCCTGGCCCCCGCTGCCTTTGGCGCAAGGCTGGTGGCGCCGGAGGCCTGGAGCCTCGCCTGCGTGACGAGCCATGCCGGCTGCGGCGTGGTCTGGAACACGCTGCTGCTGGCGAGCCTGACGGCGGTGATCTCCACCCTGCTTGGCCTGGCCTTCGCGCTGCTCGCGGTGCGCGGCGGTGCGCGGGGGCCGGTCAGCGCCGGCGCCTTCCGCGCCATGACCATCCTGCCCCTGATCACGCCGCCCTTCGTCGTGTCGCTGGCGCTGATCGTGCTGTTCGGCCGCACCGGCATCGTCACCGGGCTGCTGTGGGACTGGTTCGACATTCCGCGCAGCCGCTGGATCTACGGCCTGCCGGGCGTGCTGCTGGCGCAGGTGCTGGCCCAGGCACCGATCGCCTTCCTGCTGCTGGACGGCGCGCTGCGCGCGATCTCGCCGAGCCTTGAGGAGGCGGCTTCGACGATGGGCGCCCGGCGCATGCGCGTCTTCAGGACCGTCACCTGGCCGCTGCTGAAGCCGGCGCTGGCCGCTTCCTTCCTGCTGGCCTTCGTCGAAAGCCTGGCCGATTTCGGCAATCCGCTGGTGCTCGGCGGCGATTTCGACGTGCTGTCCACGCGCATCTTCTTCGCCATCGCCGGCGCGCGGCACGATCCGGGCCGCGCCGCGGCGCTGGCCTTGCTGCTGCTGGCCATCACCTTCGGCGCCTTCGCGCTGCAGGCGCTGTGGCTGGGCAAGCGGCGCTACACGACCGTGACCGGCAAGGGCGACAGCGGCATCCCGGCGCCGCTGCCGAAGGGGCTGAAATTCACCTGCGCCGCCGTCGCCTGGCCCTGGATGATCTTCACCGCCGCCGTCTATGGCATCATCCTGGTCGGCGGCTTCGTGCATGATATCGGCCGCGGCGACCTGTCCTTCACCTGGCGGCATCTCGGCACCGGCTTCGAGGTCGGCTGGTTCGATGGCGCGCCGGCCTTCATCGGCAGCGCCTGGGACAGTCTTTTCACCACCATCCAGGTCGCCGCCATCTCCGCGCCGCTGACGGCGGGCCTGGGCATCCTGCTGGCATGGCTGATCGCGCGCCAGAATTTCCCCGGCCGGCGCGGCCTGGAATTCATGACCATGCTGTCCTTCGCCATCCCCGGCACGGTGGTCGGCGTGTCCTACATCATGGCCTTCAACGTGCCGCCGGTGGAGCTCACCGGCACGGCGCTGATTCTCGTCATCTGCTTCGTCTTCCGCAACCTGCCGGTGGGCGTGCGCGGCGGCATCGCGGCGCTTGCGCAGATCGACAAGTCGCTGGACGAGGCTTCAGCCACCATGGGCGGCGGAGCCTTCGCCACGCTGCGCCGCGTGGTGCTGCCGCTGCTGCGGCCGGCGATCGTCACCGCGCTGGCCTATTCCTTCGTCACGGCGATGACGGCCGTCTCCGCCGTCATTTTCCTGGTCTCCGCGCGGCACAACCTCGCCACCGTCTATATCGTCGGCCGCGTGGAGGCCGGGGAGATGGCGCTGGCTATCGCCTATTCCACCGTGTTGATCGTCATCATGCTCGGGATGGTGCTGGGCATCGAGAAGCTGGTCGGCCGCGCGCGCCTCGGCCGCGGCAGCGCCCCCACCATCCCCAGCGGAGCCTGACCCATGTCCGACGTCGCCATCACCTTCGACCGGGTGACCAAGGCTTTCGGCAATGTGCGCGCGGTGGACGAGGTTTCGTTCAACCTGCCGCGCGGCGCGCTGGTGACGCTGCTCGGCCCCTCCGGCTGCGGCAAGACGACCACGCTGCGGCTGGTGGCGGGGCTGGAATTGCCGACCGGCGGGCGGATCGAGATTGAGGGGCGCGACGTAACGGGGCTTTCCGCGGCGGAGCGCCGCATCGCCATGGTCTTCCAGTCCTATGCGCTGTTCCCACATATGAACGTGCTGGAAAACGTCTCCTACGGCCTTGTGGTGAATGGCGCCCGCAAGGCGTCCGCCGAGGCGGAGGCCACCGCCATGCTGAAGACCCTCGGCCTGGAAGGGCTGGGCCAGCGCCTGCCCTCGGAGCTTTCGGGCGGCCAGCAGCAGCGCGTGGCGGTGGCGCGCGCGCTGGTGCTGCGGCCCAAGGTCCTGCTCTTCGACGAGCCGCTGTCCAACCTCGATGCACGGCTGCGGCGCCGGGTGCGGGAGGATATCCGCGACCTGCAGCGCAAGCTCGGCCTCTCCGTCGTCTATGTGACGCATGACCAGCAGGAGGCGCTGGCCGTCTCGGACCTGGTCTGCGTCATGCGCGCCGGCCGCATCGCGCAGATGGGCACGCCGACCGAGCTCTATGACGACCCGGCGGATGCCTTCATCGCCGACTTCATGGGGGAGGCGAATGTGCTGGCCGGCGAGGTGCTGGGCCCGGGCCGTATCGCGTTGGGCGGCGTCGCGCTGGACGTGGCGATGCGCGCCCATCCAACCGGGCCCGCGCAGATCGCCGTGCGCCCCGAATCCATCCTGCCGCAGCCGGAAGGCGCCACCGGCCTGCCCGGCCGCATCCAGCGCGCCGCCTTCCTCGGCCAGACGCGGGAGTATGAGGTGGAGACGCCGGCCGGCATGCTGTTCGTGGTGACGCCGGCGGCCAGCCCCGCCTTCGCCATGGGCGAGGCGGTGTCCTGCCGGCTGGACCGCGTGATCCCGCTGCGCGACCCCGCCTGATCAGCGGCGCATGGCGAAGGCTTCCTCCGGCGACAGCACCAGCCGGTGGCGGCCGCGCAGCGCGAAATAGGCCATGCCCACCGCGATCCAGCCCGCCACCGGCAGCACCGCGGCCCGGTAGGCGGGGTCCTGCACCTGCCAGGCCAGCGTCAGCAGCGCGATCGCCGCCGTCGCCACCGCGCCGGGAATGCCCAGCGGGCTGCGATAGGGGCGGGGGATATCCGGGCGCGTCAGCCGCAGCCGGATGAAGGCGATGGCCTGCATCAGGTAGGACAGCATGGCGCCGAAGACCGCCATGTTCAGCAGCGTGGTGCCGATGATGGTGGTGGCCCCCTCCTCCCCCACCGCCAGCCAGACCAGCAGCATGATCGACAGCCCGAGCGCCGAACCCGCCAGCAGCGCCGCCACCGGCGTCTTGCGTTCGGGATGCGTCAGCGACAGCAGGCGCGGCAGGTAGCCAGCGCGGGACAGCGAATAGATCTGCCGGCCGAAGGCAAAGAGGATGGCGTGGAAGCTGGCCACCAGGCCGATCACCGCCGCCAGCGCCAGCAGCCGCGCCAGGTCGCCGCCATAGATGGCGCGAAAGCCGTCCAGGATCGGCTCGGCGGACGTGCCCATCTGCGCGGCGCCGCCACCGATGCCGGCGGTGAGCACCAGCGTCAGGAAGGCGGTCACCACCAGCGTCGCCATGCCGGCCAGGATGCCGCGCGGCATGTCCCGCTGCGGGTCGTGGCTTTCCTCCGCCGCCAGGGGCAATTGCTCGATCGCCAGGAAGAACCAGACGGCGAAGGGAAGGGCCGCCAGCACACCGCCGAGGCCGAAGGGCAGGAAGGCGGAATGCCCCGGCTCCGGCGGGATGTTCAGCGCCAGCTCCCAGCGGAAATGCGGCAGCGCCGAGATCCAGAACAGGGCGAGCACCGCCAGCGCCAGCAGCGTCACCACCAGCGTGACGCGGAAGGACAGTTCCACCCCCCAGATGTTCAGCGCCAGGAAGACGGCATAGAAGCCCAGCCACCACAGCGGCATGGCCCAGCCGGGCGTGCCGAAGATGGCGCCCATGTAGGTCGAGATGAAGAAGACCACGACGGTGGGCGTCAGGACGAATTCCACATTCTCCGCCAGGCCGGTGAAGAAGCCGCCCCAGGGCCCCATGGTGGAGCGGGCGAAGGAATAGGCGCCGCCGGTATGCGGCAGGGCCGGGGACATCTCCGCCAGGCTGAAGGTGAGCCCCAGATACATCGTCATGATGACCAGCGTGGCCAGCAGCATGCCGCCGAAGCCGCCGACGCCGAGGCCGAAATTCCAACCCGAGAAATCACCCGAGATGACGGCGCCGACGCCCAGCGCCCAGAGCGAGGCGACGCCCGCATGGCGCCGCAGCCCGCGGCTTTCGAAATAGCCCGCCGCCACCGGCGCATAGGTGACGCCACCCGGCCCGACCTTGTCTCGCATGCTTCATGCCCCGCCCTTCGCCGCCATCAGGCACCCGCCACCGTCGCGGTTGCAAGTGCGAAGATTGCGAGGCGCGCGGCGCCCCGCGATGATGCGGCGACACGGGAGATCGCCATGCATATCGACTACTACCTGTCCCTCGGCAGCCCCTGGACGCATCTGGGCGCGGCGCGGATCGAAGCACTTGCAGCCCAGCACGGAGCTTCCATCCGCCCGATCCCCTGCGATTTCGGCGGCACCGTATTCCCGGCCTCCGGCGGCCTTCCCCTGCCGAAGCGCAGCCCGCAACGCCAGGCCTATCGGATGCAGGAGCTGCGCCGGTGGCGGGAGGCGCTGGGCATCCCGATCCATCTCCAGCCGAAGCACTTCCCCTGCGACGAGAACTTCTCCGCCGCCTGCGTCATCGCGGTGCGGGAGACGCAGGGCGATGCCCCAGCGCTCCGCCTCTCCCACCGCATCCTGAAGGCACTGTGGGAGGAGGAGGCCAATCCGGCGGATCGCGAGACCCTGTCGCGACTGATCGGCGAGGCGGGGCTGGATGCCGCTGCCGTCACGGCGCTGGCGGAAGACCCGCGCTGGGCCGAGATGCGCCAGGCGGACAGCCAGGCTGCGCTCGCCCGCGGCGTCTTCGGCGCCCCCAGCTACGTCATCGGTGAGGACATCTTCTGGGGGCAGGACCGGCTCGAATTCGTCGCGAAGCGGCTGGCTCAGGCCGCTTAGCGGGTCAGGGCTCACCCGCGTAGCGGGCCAGAGCAAGGTCGCCGGCGTCGATATCCGGCGACTTGCCACTCATCAGGTCCGCCAGGACGCGGCCCGATCCGCAGGCCATGGTCCAGCCCAGGGTCCCATGGCCGGTATTGAGGAAAAGATTCGGAAAACGCGTGGCGCCGACCACCGGCGTGCCATCCGGCGTCATCGGCCGCAGCCCGGTCCAGAAGCTGGCCTTGGCCACGTCGCCGCCGCGCGGGAAGAGGTCCGTCACCGTATGCTCCAGCGTGCGCCGGCGCGGGCCGCGCAGGGTGGCGGAAAAACCCGCGATCTCCGCCGTACCGCCGACACGGATGCGGTCGCCGAGGCGCGTCACCGCGATCTTGAAGGTCTCGTCCATCACCGTGGAGACCGGCGCGCCCTCCGGATCGCTCACCGGCAGGGTCAGCGAATAGCCCTTCACGGGATAGACCGGCACATGCAGGCCGAGCGGCCGCAGAAGCTTCGGCGCGAAGCTGCCGAGGGCCACGACATAGTGGTCCGCCGTGATCTGGCCCTGGTCGGTGGCGATGCCGGTGACGCGGCCGGCCTCCGTCTCGATCGCCTGGATGGTGACGCCCTGGCGGAAGGTGACGCCGGCCACCTCGGCCAGCTTCGCCAGGCGCTGGGTGAAGAGGAAGGCATCGCCCGTCTCATCCCCCGGCAGACGCAGGCCGCCAAGATACTTGCCCTCCACGAAGCGCAGCGCGGGCTCCACCGCGGCGCAGCCGGCGGCGTCCAGCACCTCATAAGGCACCTGGAACTGGTCGAGCACCCTGGTGTCGTTCGGCACGGCGTCCAGCTGCTTCTGGGTGCGGAAGAGCTGCAGCGTGCCCTGGGTGCGCTGGTCGTATTCGATGCCGGTGGCGCCGCGCAGGTCGCGCAGGCAGTCCCGCGAATATTCGGCCAGGCGCACCATGCGCGACTTGTTCAGGTTGTAGGCGTCCTCGGTGCAATTCGCGAGCAGCCGGGCCAGCCAGCCGTACAGCCGCGTATCCAGCAGCGGCCAGACCACCAGCGGGCGGTGGTGCATCATCAGCCACTTCAGCGCCTTCACCGGAATGCCCGGGCCGGCCCAGGGCGCAGAGTAGCCGGGCGAGACCTGGCCGGCATTGGCGAAGCTGGTCTCCATGCCCGGGGCCGGCTGGCGGTCCAGCACCGTCACCTCATGCCCCGCCTGGGCCAGGTACCAGGCACTGGCCACACCCACCACGCCGCTGCCGAGCACGAGCACGCGCATCATCGTCATCCCTTGCGATTCGTCGAGCTTAGCCGGTGGAACCAGCGAATTTCATGCCGCATCGGCGCAGCATCGCTCGTCAGGCCTTGGCCTGCGCAATATCATGCGACAAATTGGTGGAATCTGCCGATGGATGAGATCGACCGCGCGATCCTCCGCGCCCTCCGCACCGATGGCCGCATGCCGAATGCCGCGCTGGCCGCCCAGGTGGGGCTTTCGCCCTCCGCCTGCCTGCGCCGGCTGCGGCTATTGGAGAGCCGCGGCATCATCCGCGGCTATACCGTGCTGGTGGACGAGCCCTCCCCCGCCGGGGTGGTCACCGTGATCGTGCAGATCACGCTGGAACGGCAGACGGACGACCATCTGCGCCGCTTCGAGGATGCGGTGCGGCGCTGCCCCGAGGTGCGCGAATGCCACCTGATGACCGGCATCGCCGATTATCTGCTGCGGGTGGAGGCGCGGGATGCGGCGGATTACGAGCGCATCCACAAGGAGGCGCTGTCCCGCATGCCGGGCGTGTCCCGCATCCAGTCCAGCTTCGCCATCCGCACGGTGATCCGCGGCGGCGGGTGATCAGGTGGCGAAGGTGACGCGCCCCTCGGCATCGATCGGCCAGGCCGGGTTCCAGGCGATCTCCCAGGGGTGGCCATCCGGGTCCGCGACATAGCCGCGATAGCCGCCATGCGGCGGCGCATCGCCCGGGCGCAGCAGGTGGCCCCCGGCGGCCAGCAGCCGGCGCATCACCGCCTCCACCGCCTCGGCCGAGCCGACATTGTGGCCGAGGGCGAAGCCGGCCGGCGCGCCGACGGTGCCGGTCCGGCGCATATCCGCCTCCAGCGCCGCGCGCAGCCAGGTGCCGAGGACCAGGCCGTTCATCTGGTAGAAGATGATGTCCGGGCTTTCGAAGACCGTGGTCCAGCCAAAACCCTCGGCATAGAAGCGTCTTGACCGGGCAAGATCCTCGATGCCGAGGGTGATGACCGAGATCTGCTGGTCCATGGGCTGGGTCCTGTCCGGGCGAGGCACCACCTTTCCACGTCGCCCCCTGGCACGGGAAGCAGCGCGCGTTTCATCACCAGGGCTGATGGTGGGCATCCGCCCGGCGGGATGGCGCAGCGCCGATGGCCGGCCCATCTCCCTGCCCAACGCAGCGGCGCCATCCGTGCCGCGCCCAGCCTTGAGGACCTGCCATGACCGAAACCCCCGACCTGTTCGGCGCCGTGAAGCTCGGCGCCCTGACCCTGCCCAACCGCATCGTGATGGCGCCGATGACGCGCAGCCGCGCGCCGGGCAATGTGCCGAATGCGCTGATGGCCGAATACTACACGCAGCGCGCCTCCGCCGGCCTGATCGTGACGGAAGGCACCGCGCCCGCCGCCAATGGCCGCGGCTACAGCGACATTCCGGGCCTCTACAACGAAGCCCAAGTGGAGGGCTGGCGCGCCATCGCGCAGGCCGTGCATGCCAAGGGCGGGCATATCTTCGCGCAGCTCATGCATGTCGGCCGCATCGCGGTGCCGGAGCACCAGGATGGGCTGGAGCCGGTCGGCCCCTCCGCCATCGCCGCCAAGGGGCAGATGTACACCGCCGGCGGCATGAAGGACCTGCCGACGCCGCGCGCCCTGACCGAGGCCGAGATCGAGCAGATGATCGAGTCCTATGCCCAGGCCGCGCGCAATGCCGTGGCGGCGGGCCTCGATGGCGTCGAGATCCATGGCGCGAATGGCTATCTGCCGGGCCAGTTCCTGGCGCCGAATGCCAATCAGCGCACGGACAAGTGGGGCGGCTCGGGCGAGAACCGCGCGCGCTTCCTGCTGGCCATCACCGAGGCCGCGGCCAAGGCGATCGGTGCGGAGCGCGTCGGCGTGCGGCTGAGCCCCGGCAATCCCTTCAACGACATCAACGACCCGGATGTGGAGGGCACCTATACGCCAGTGATCCAGGGCCTGTCCGGCAAGGGCCTCGCCTATGTCCATTTCCTGGATGCGAAGCCCGCCTTCGACGTGATCGGCCTGGCGCGCAAGCATTTCGGCGGGCCGATCATCCTGAATGCCGGCTATGACAAGGCCCGCGCCCAGGCGGATATCGCCAGCGGCCGCGGCGACCTGATCGCCTTCGGCTCCAGCTACATCAGCAACCCGGACCTGGTGGAGCGCCTGAAGCAGGACGCGCCGCTGGCCGCGCCGGACCAGGCGACCTTCTACGGCGGCGGCGCCAAGGGCTATACGGACTACCCGAAGCTCGCCGCCTGAAGGCTCACCAGCCGATCGCCCTCGGCAGCCATGTGGCGAGGCCGGGGGCGAGATAGACGACGGCGACCGCCAGCAGCTGCATGACGACGAAGGGGATCACGCCACGGTAGATGTGCCCGGTGCTGATCGCCGGCGGCGCCACGCTGCGCAGGAAGAACAAGGCCCAGCCGAAGGGCGGCGTGAGAAAACTGGTCTGCAGCATCACGCAGATCAGCGTCGCCAGCCATACCGGGTCCACGCCCGCATTGGCGAAGATCGGCAGGAAGAGCGGCACGGCGATGTAGCTGATCTCGATCCATTCGAGGAAGAAGCCGAGCACGAAGACCAGCAGCAGCATGAACCAGATGTCCGCGGCCACGCCGCCGGGCAGGAAGGCAAACAGGTCCTCCACCAGCTGCTCCCCGCGCAGCCCGCGGAAGGACAGGGCAAAGACCTGGGCGCAGATC
Source organism: Falsiroseomonas tokyonensis (assembly GCF_019024325.1). Lineage (GTDB taxonomy): Bacteria > Pseudomonadota > Alphaproteobacteria > Acetobacterales > Acetobacteraceae > Falsiroseomonas > Falsiroseomonas tokyonensis. Next base: position 498,828 of record NZ_JAFNJS010000005.1, on the reverse strand, counting down.
AGGATGAACATCATCATCGCGGTGATGCGCGCGGTGGACCGCAGCGTCTCCACCACCAGGCTCCAGCTGAGCCGCCGCCCCAGCGCGCAGACGATCAGCGCGCCCAGCGCGCCCATGGCTGCGGCTTCCGTCGGTGCGGCGATGCCGGCAATGATGGAGCCCAGCACGGCGGCCACCAGCCCGAGCGGCGGCGCGATGACGCGCACGAGTTTCGCCAGCAACTGCCGCGTGGAGATCAGCGCGCGTTCCTCGGCCGGCACGGCGGGCACCATCTCGGGCCGCAGGATGCCCAGCGCCAGGATATAGGCGCAGTAGATCCCGGCCAGCATCATGCCGGGGAAGACCGCTGCGGCGAAGAGCGTGCCGACCGAGAGGTTCATGATATCCGCCAGCAGGATCAGGATCAGGCTCGGCGGAATGATTTGTCCGAGTGTGCCGGAGGCGCAGATGACGCCGCAGGCGAGACCCGGGTCGTAGCCGCGCTTCAGCAGCGCCGGCAGCGTCAGCAGGCCGAGAGTCACGACCGTGGCGCCGACGATGCCGGTGGTCGCGCCCATCAGCACGCCGACGAAGACGATGCCGAGGCCAAGGCCGCCGCGCAGCGCGCCGGACAGCCGCCCCACCACCTCCATCAGATCCTCGGCCAGGCGTGATTTCTCCAGCGCCACGCCCATGAACACAAACAGCGGGATCGCCAGCAGCGAATAGCTGGTCACCACGCCATAGATGCGCGCCGGCAGAAGGTTGAACAGCATCGGCCCGAAGCCGAGCCAGCCGAAGGCGAAGCCGGAGACGGCGAGCGTCAGCGCCACCGGCATGCCGAGCATCAGCAGGCCGAAGAACGCCACCAGCATGAGGATGGCGTAGATCTCTGTCAGGTACATAATTTTCTCAGCGCAGGCGCGATAGGGCGCGGAAGGTTTCGGCCACGAATTGCAGCAGCAGCAGCGCGAAGCCCGCGGGGATGAAGGCCTTCAGCAGATAGCGCGCGGGAATGCCGCCGGGATTGGCCGATCCCTCATCCTGGCCCCAGCTCTGCAGCACGTAGCGCCAGGACAGCTGGATCACGAGCACGCAGACCACCATGCCGGCCACGCCCGCCAGCACATCGACCCGCGCCTTGTTGCGCTCCGAGAAGCCCGCATAGAGCACGTCCACGCGCACATGCTCGCCATGGCGCAGCGCATAGGCGGCGCCGAACAGCGCGATGGGGGACATCAGGTGCCATTCCAGCTCCTGCGCCCAGACGCTGCCGAGCGAGAATCCGTAGCGCAGCAGCACATTGCCCGCCATGACCACCACCAGCGCGGCGACGGCGAGCGCGGAGACCTGGCCGACGCGATCGACGAAACCGTCGATCGCATCCGCCGCGCGCGAGAGTGCCGCCATCAGCCCTGGCGGATCTTGTTGTGGTAGGGAACCTCGCTGTAGCTCGCCCAGGCCTCGTATTTCTGCTTGTAGGCCATGTAGCTCTCATGCACGCGCCGGGTCACCGCGTCGCGGGCCACGGCTTCCTCCAGCACGGCGTTGGTCTCGGTGCGTAGCCGCGCCACCACCTCATCCGGCAGCGGCAGGGCGGTGACGCCCTGGTTCTTCACCAGGTCGTCCATCGCCTCCGCGTTGTTCTTCTGGCACCAGGCCTCGGAGATCACGTTGCAGGCGGCCACCGCATTCTCGACGATCGCCTTCAGGTCCGCTGGCAGCCGCGCCCAGGCGGCCTTGTTGATGATGAGCTCGGAAGCGGTCGCCGTCTCATGCCAGCCCGTGGTGTGATAGAACTTCGCCACGCGCTGCAGGCCGAGCTGGCGGTCGAGATAGGGGCCGACGAATTCCGCCGCATCGATCACGCCGCGCTCCAGCGCCGGAAAAATCTCGCCGCCCGGCAGCAGCCGCACATCGACGCCGAGCCGCTGGTAGACGCGCCCGGCCAGCCCCGGGATGCGCATCTTCAGCCCCCGGAAATCCTCCACCTTCTCGATCGGGCGGCGGAACCAGCCGGTCATCTGCACGCCGGTATTGCCGCAGAGGAAGGGCACCAGGTTGAAGCGGTCATAGACCTCGCGCCACAGGTCGAGGCCGCCGCCGTCATACATCCAGCCGTTCAGCCCCTGGTAGTTCAGGCCGAAGGGAACGGCGGTGAAATACTGGGCGGCGAAGGTCTTGCCGGTCCAGAAATAGGCATTGGCATAGTTCATCTCGACGATGCCGGAGGAGACGGCATCGAAGCCCTCGGCCGCCGGAATCAGCTCCCCCGCGCCGAAGAACTGGATGCGGATGCGGTTGTTCGACATCTTCTGGATGCGGTCGATCAGGTCCTTCGCGGATCCCGGACCGGCCGAATAGAAGGCCGCCTGCGGGCCGTAGAAGCTGGTCATGCGCCAGTTGAAGGTGGTCTGGGCGGTGGCCACCGCGGGGGCGGCCAGCACGCCGGCGCCGCCGGCGGTGGCGGCGGCGATAAGGTTGCGACGCTGCATCCAGACTCTCCCGAATTGCTGGGGCGCCTGGTTGGCGCCCGGTTCGGGTGCAAAGGGTTGCAAACCTCATGCCAAGGCCGGAACATGCGGCCGGCGCTGCATCCAATCTGCAATCGGCCCATTTCCTGCGCCGAACTGCCCGGCCAACCGGCAGCAGCGGCAGGACACGGCATGAGGCTTGCGCCGCACCGAGGATTGGCGGAACACCCCACCCGCACTAGCCTCCGCGCCGCATCCTTCGAGAGAGATCCCGCATGTCCCACGCTGCCGAGCCCTTCGACCTTGTCCTGCGCGGGGCCGTGGTGCTCTCAGACCGTGTCCTGGCGGATGGCTATGTCGGCATCCGCGGCGAGACCATCGCGGCGATCGGCGAGGGCGCGCCGCCGCCCTCCAAGGCCGTGGCGGACCATCGGGGCAAGGTCATCCTGCCCGGCCTGGTCGATGGCCATATGCACACCTCCTCCTCCACCGGCTGGCCGGGGATCGAGAATGCGACGCTGACGGCGGCGGCCGGCGGGGTCACCACCGTCTGCGACATGCCCTATGACGTGCCGAATCCGGTGATGTCGGCGGCCATCTTCACCGAGAAGGTGGAATGGGTGAACCGCCTGGCGCATGTCGACATGGCGCTCTACGCCACCATCCGGAAGACGGGCGGCGCGGAGGATGTGGCGGCGATGGCCGAGGCCGGCGCCTCCGCCTTCAAGGTCTCGACCTACGAATACGACGCGCACCGTTTCCCGCGCCTGGATCACCCGACCATGCTGGCGGGCTTCGCCGAGATGGCGAAGACCGGGCTGATGGTCGCGGTCCACAACGAGGACCAGGAGCTGGTGGTGAAGCTGACGGAGGCCGCCAAGGCCGCCGGCAATACCTCCCCCATCTGGCATTGCCGCACCCGCCCGCCGCTGGCCGAAAGCATGGCCGACCTCGAGATCTTCGAGATGGCGCTGGAGACCGGTGCGCATGTGCACATCGCGCATTCCTCCATCGCGCGCGGCTTCGACCTGGCCAAGATCTACCGCGACATGGGCGCCAAGACCTCGGGCGAGGCCTGCATCCAGTATCTCTGCATGACGGAGGACGACATCGTGCGCCTCCAGGGCTATGGGAAGTGCAACCCTCCCTTCCGCACGGCGGAGGAGGTGGAGCGCATGTGGGCCTCGATGGCGGCCGGCACCATGGCCTATGTCTCGACGGACCACGCGCCCTGGCCGCGGGCGAAGAAGGAATATACCGGCGACATCTTCCCGGTCGGCGCCGGCCTCACCGGGCTGCAGAGCTTCGCACCGCTGATGTATACCTTGCTGGCCGAGCGCGGCCTCTCGCCCACCGTCATGGCCCGCATGTGCTCCGAGGAGCCGGCGCGCTACCACGGGCTGGACCCGAAGAAGGGCGGCATCCGGATCGGTGCGGACGCGGATTTCTGCGTGCTGGAGACCGGCGACTTCGTCTTCGACGAGCGCATCATCCAGGACCGCGACGATTTCCGCTGGTCGCCCTATCACGGCCGCGCCATGAAGGCGCGCGTGGCGGCGACGCTGCTGCGCGGCACGGAAATCTGGAACGGGACCGAGGTGAAGGCCAAGCCCGGCGACGGCCGCTTCGTGCCGCGCCAGCACAAGCGCAGCGCGCTGGACGCGTGAGGGGGGCATGAGCACCGAGGGCTACTACATCAAGCACCTGGCGGTGGATCTCCGCCTCGCGGTGGCGGAACACATCGCCGATGCGACGCTGGCCGCCGGCCGGCAGGCGGCGCTGCTGCCGCTGACCGTGGTGGTGCTGGATGCCGGTGGCCATGTGGTGGTGCAGAAGCGGGAGGATGGCTCCGGCATCCTCCGCGCCGAGATCGCGCGCGGCAAGGCGCATGGGGCGCTCGGCATGGGCATCGGCAGCCGCGTGATCCGCGACCGGCTGCGCGACCGCCCCGCCTTCCAATCGGCCATTGCGGCGGCCAGCGAAGGGCGCTTCATCCCGGTGCCCGGCGGCGTGCTCATCTGCCGCGACGACGGGGCGGTGATCGGCGCGGTCGGCGTCTCCGGCGATGCCTCGGACAAGGACGAATATGCGGCGATCGCCGGCGTGCATGCCGCGGGCCTGCTGCCCCATCCAGAAAATCCCGTGGAGAATTGGCGCGATGCCGGACTTTAGCCCCACCCGCCGCGCCCTGCTGGCCAGCGGCGGCGCCCTGCTGGCAGCCCCCAGCATCGCCCCCGCCTGGGCGCAGGATTTCCCCGCCCGGCCGATCCGGCTGGTGATCCCCTTCCCCGCCGGCGGCCCCACCGATGTCTATGCCCGCTTCTATTCGGAGCGGATGTCGCGCGAGCTCGGCCAGCCGGTGGTCACCGAAAACCGAGGCGGCGCCGGCGGCGCCATCGGGTCGCTGGAAGTGGCGCGCGCCCGGCCGGATGGGCATACGCTGCTGTTCGGCACCGCCTCCACCCACGCGCTCTACAACCTGGTCACGCGCCAGCCGCAATACGATGCGCAGCGGGATTTCCAGGCCGTTGCCATGCTGGGCGGCGGGCCGCTGTGCTGGCTGGCGCATCCGGCCCAGCCGGCCACGCTCACGGACTTCCTGGCGGCCGCGCGCAGTGCCGCCCCGCCGCTCGCCTATGGCTCGCCCGGCACCGGCACGCTGATGCACCTGGCGACCGAGATCGTGAAGCGGGAGGGCGGCGGCGTGCCGCTGAACCACATCCCCTATCGCGGCGCGGCGCCGGCCATGAACGACCTGGTCGCCGGCACGCTGGCGCTGGCCGTGAACACGCTGGGCGCCGGCCTGCCGCTTCACCAGGGCGGCCGCGCCCGGATGCTGGCCGTGGCCTCCGCCGCCCGTGCGCCGCAGGCGCCCGATGTGCCGACGGCGGCCGAGGCGCTGGGCCGCCCGGGCTTCACCGCCGTGCTGTGGCACGCCGTCTTCGCCCCGCCCGGCCTGCCCGCCCCGGTGCTGGCCCGCCTGTCCCAGGCCAGCAATGCGGCGCTAGCGGATGCCGCCTTCCGCACCAGCCTGGCGGCCGCGGGGATCGAGGCCGCTTCCCCCGGAACGCCCGAAAGTGCCGCCACTGCCATCGCCGCGGAGGTCGATCGCTATCGCCCGATCGTCGAGGCGATCCGCCCGGAGCTCGACGCATGAACCCCGCACAGCCACAGCACGATGAGGATGAGGAGGAGCGGAAGGCCGGCTTCCAGGGCCACTACATCCTGATCGCGGCCCTCGTGCTGGTCGGGATCGGCGTGGCCGCCTTCGAGGTTCTGGGCCTGCGGGCGGATGACGTTGGCGGCGCCGGGTATCTGGGCTTCGGCGCGGTCGCAGGGCTCATCGTCCTGCGCGTCATGCTGCGGCCCTGAGGCGTGGCGGCCAACCGCCCGCCGGGGCAGCGCTGGGTCAAGCGCCCGCCCCGCCCCTCCCGCACCACCCTGCCCGGCCCGCCGCCGCGAGTCGGGCCGGGGCGCATCCACCTGCTGATGGCGATCGCGACCGGGATCGCGACCGGGATCGTCGGCGTGGTGCTGGCGCAGCTGGCCGGCGCGCGGCCGGGGGTGCCGGGCTTCGCCGCCGGGCTCGGCTTCATACTCGGCTTCATCGTGCTGTGGCGCGGCTTCGGCGGCACAAGGCAAGACATCAGGAACCTGTTCAAATGAGCCGTCTTCTCCGCCTCGCCGGCGCCCAGATGGGCCCCACCCAGCGCGCCGACAGCCGCGCCCAGACCCTGGCGCGCCTGGTGGCGCTGCTGGAACAGGCGGCGGCACAGGGCGCCAAGCTGGTGGTCTTCCCGGAACTCGCCTTCACCACCTTCTTTCCGCGCTGGCCGATGGACCGCGACGCGCCGGAACTGCTGGCCAGCTTCGAACCCGCCATGCCCAATCCGCAAGTGCAGCCCCTGTTCGACCGGGCGCGGGAGCTGGGGGTGGGCTTCTACATCGGCTATGCCGAGTTGACCCCGGACGGCCACCGCTTCAATTCGGCCATCACCGTGGGCCCGGACGGGCAGATCCTGTTCAAGTACCGCAAGATCCACCTGCCGGGCTCGGACCAGGTGAAGCCGGGCCAGAAGTACCAGCAGCTCGAAAAGATGTATTTCGAGTATGGCGACATGGGTTTCCCGGTGGCACGCGGTCCGCAGGACTGGGGCCGGCCTGTGCTCGGCATGCTGGTCTGCAACGACCGCCGCTGGCCGGAGGGCTGGCGCTGCCTCGGCCTGCAGGGGGTGGAGCTGGTGATGGTGGGCTACAATTCCGCCGCCTATGACCCGAATGGCGGAGAGGGTGAGAGCGAGCAGCTGCGCACCTTCCACTCCATCCTGGCCGCACAGTCCAATGCCTATATGAACGCCACCTGGGCCATCGCGGTCGCCAAGGCCGGGGTGGAGGACGGCGCCGGGCTGATCGGCGGTTCCGTGATCGTGGACCCCAATGGCGTGGTGGTGGCGCAGGCCAAGACCACGGCGGATGAGGTGATCCTGGCCGAAATCGACCTGGATGCCTGCCGCCAGGGCAAGGAGAAGATGTTCAACTTCGCGGCGCATCGCCGGCCGCAATGGTATGGCCGGATCGTCGAGCAGGTGGGGGCGGAACCGCCCGCCTGAGGCCGCGTCAGCGGAGGAAAGCCGCGTCAGCGGAGGGAAACGGTCTCGGCCTTGCGCAGCCGCTTCACGCGATACAGCTCGGCATCCGCCTTGGGGATGCCCGCCTCGATCCCCGGCGCGTCGCGGGGGATGATGGCGATGCCGATGCTGCAGCCCAGCTGCATGCGGCCCTCGGAGGTTGTCAGCCCCTCGGTCAGGGCCGCCTGGAAGCGCGCCGCCACCTCCGCCGCAGCCGACTCCGCCATCGCCGCGGGGCCACGCAGGCAGACCAGGAATTCGTCGCCGCCCATCCGCACGGCGCAGTCGCCCATGCGCAGATTGGCCTCGAACCAGCTGCCGATCGCGACCAGGACCGCATCGCCGGCGGCATGGCCCAGCCGGTCGTTGATCGGCTTGAAGCCATCGAGGTCCAGCGCCAGCAGGGCGCAGTCGCGTTCCGCCGCCGGATTGGCCTCGCGCCAGGCGGCGAAGCCGGCGCGGTTCAGCAGGCCGGTCAGCGGGTCGCGATAGGCGGTGTTGCGCAGCCGCTTCAGCGTCGCCGCCAGCCGGTCCAGCTCCTCCGCCGCATCCCGCCCGCCGGGGCCGTCATTCATCGCCCGCAGCGCGGTGCCGAAGCGCGCCACCACGCTGCCGGCCAGCAGCCCGCCGGCCGCGGCAAGGCCCAGCGTGCCGAGCGCGAGCCAGAGGCCGAGTGTCCAGAGCGGCTCCAGCACCGCGGCCATGTCCCGTCGCGCCAGCACCACCCAGCCGAGGCCCGGATGATCCGCCGTGCCGCGGGTGGGGGCGAAGCCGGTCAGCGGGCCATCCGCCTCCTCCTGCCAGCCATCCTGCAGCGCCTGGCGCGCGCGAAGGATGGCGGTGCCCGGCACGGCCTGGCCCCGCTCCGCCTCCGCCCCCAGGAGAAGATTGCCGTCGCTACCCGCCACCAGCAGCTCGGGCGCCGGGCGTTCACTGGACAGGCGCAGCATCTCCTGCCGCACGCCCTCGGCCCAGAGCCAGTTCATATGGCCCGCGACCACGCCCCGCAGCTGGCCATCCGCGCCGATGACGGGGGCGGCGGCATCGACGAAATAGGCACCGTCCCCGCCCTCCGAAGCCGGCAGCAGCCGCGCCAGCAGCACGGCCGGGTGCACATCGCCCAGGTAGAGGCCGCGCAGCCCGCCGCCGAACCAGGGGCGGGCAGAGACGTCGCGCCCCTCCAGCAGCCCGCCGGTGGCGGCGATCACCCGGCCATCGGGGCCGGCGAAGCCGATCCAGGAGAACTCTGGCGAGCGGGTCTGCAGATCCTCCAGCAGGCGCCGTGCCGCGGCCGGGTCGGGCGGGTCCTGCTGGAAGGCGGCGAAACGCGCAAGGAGGGCGACATCGCGGGCCCAGGCGCTGAGGCCTGCATCCAGCCGGGCGGCCATGGCACCGGCCACCGCGGCCAGGCGGGCGCCGTGGTCCTGCACCAACCTGTCCCGCTCCCGCATCAGGGCGACGGTGGAGAAGACGGCGCCCAGCAGCAGGCAGAGCGCGCCGGTGATCAGGGTGGTGCGCAGGCGCGATGCGAAAACCGGGAGCTGAACAGGTTTCGCCAAGGCTGACACCGTAGGAATTGTCCTAGGCCCACATACTGCAACCATGGCGCGTGGAAAAGGTGATTTCTTAACCTATGATCAAGTACGCGCCGTGCTTTAACACCCACGTCAAAGCCCCGCTGCCGGGCGATGTGCAGGGGGGTGGGGCTGGCCTTGCCCCGCCCGCTCTGGCATCTGCCGGCCACCAGCCGTGAGAGACCACCCGATGTCCCGTCGCCTCGTTGTCGCCGCCGCCCAGATGGGTCCCATTCAGAAGGCCGAGGGCCGCGATGTCGCCGTGGCGCGCATGGTCGGGCTGATGGAGACCGCGGCGCGCCGGGGGGCGGAGGTGGTGGTCTATCCCGAGCTCGCGCTGACCACCTTCTTCCCGCGCTGGTACCATGAGAACCTGGCCGAGGCGGACCACTGGTACGAGCATGCGCTGCCGTCCAACGAGACGGCGCCGCTGTTCGACGCGGCGCGGCGCCTCGGCGTGGCTTTTCATCTCGGCTACGCCGAGAAGACGGCCGACGGTCATCGCTACAACACCGCGGTCTTCGTGCATCCCAGCGGCGAGATCGTGCTGAAATACCGCAAGGTGCACCTGCCCGGCCACGCGGAATACGACCCGGTGCGCACCGTGCAGCATCTTGAAAAACGCTATTTCGAGCCGGGCGACCTCGGCTTCCCCGTGGTCCGCGCGCCGGTCGGCAGCGCCGGGCCGGTGAATGTCGGCATGCTGATCTGCAACGACCGCCGCTGGCCGGAAGCCTGGCGCGTGCTGGGGCTGCAGCAGGTGGAGCTGGTCATGCTCGGCTACAACACGCCCAGCCTGAACATGGAAAACCGGGGCTTCGAGGCGCATCACCTGCGCGTCGCCCATAGCCACCTCTCGATCCAGGCCGGCTGCTACCAGAATTCCTGCTTCGGCGTCGGCGTCGCCAAGGCGGGGACGGAGGACGGGCACGAGCTGTTCGGCCATTCCATCATCGTCAATCCGCAGGGCGAGATCATGGCCCAGGCCACCAGCTGGGCGGATGAGGTGATCGTCGCCGATTGCGACCTCGGCATGTGCGAGCTCGGCCGCAGCACCATCTTCAACTTTGCCCGCCATCGCCGGCCGGAGCATTATGGCCGCATCACCGGCCAGACCGGCAGCGAACCGCCTTCCGTCTGGTCGCCCAAGGCCTGACGCCCCCCTGGCTGGTGAAGCCGGTAGCGCCGCGTTACCCTAGAGACCCTCCCCAAAAGGTCGTTCCGCATGAGTGAAGCTTCCGCCTACCCCGTCCTGTATCGCGTCATCGCCAATACGGAGCTGCGCGAGGGGCCGGGACCCGACCAGAAGGCGATCCGCACGCTGCCGATCGACCAGGTGCTGGTGCTGGTGGGAGAGGTCGCGGAAGGCTGGCTGCCGGTGGAGGCGCCCTCCGGCCAGCAGGGCTTCGCCCCGGCCGGGCTGCTGCGCCGCCAGGTGGCCGGTGCCAAGGCACCGCAGCACGTGACCGAGACCTTCCCCTGGCGGAATGTGGACCGCGTCAACCGCGACCCGAAGATGCTGCACCCCGCCTTCCGCAACCGCGCCCTGCGCACCGTGGCCCGGCTGAACGCGGAGGGCATCCCCTTCGGCATCTATGAGGGCATGCGCGGCCCCTGGCGGCAGAACCACCTCTATGCCTCCGGCCGCAGCCGCACCGGCCGCATCCTGACCCCGGTCCAGGCCTTCGAGAGCCTGCACCAGTACGGCCTGGCCGCCGATTTCGTGCTGGCGCTGGAAGGCCGCTGGTCCTGGGATGCGGATGAGGGCCAGGCCCGGATGTGGGACCGCCTGCATGCGGTGGGCGCCGATGAGGGGCTGGTCTCCAAGCCCGGCGAGACGCCGCATCTGCAGCTGGCGGATGTGGATCTGGCCGACCTCAAGGCGGGCCGGCTGCCGCCGAACACCGACCCGGCCTGGACCACCGCCTATACCTGGATGGTGCAGAGCTGGGACGGCAAGCCGGCCGGCCCGAAGCTGAAGTAGGCCGGCGCTACTCCGCCGCCTGGGCAAGAACCCGGGCGGGCTGCGCCGCCACCACCGCCTGCAGCGCCAGCGCCACCGCCGCCTGGCAGGGCTCGATCACCGGGATGCCGCAGGCCTCCTCCACCGCCGCGCGGTGGAAGGCCATGCCGGCGCAGCCGAGGATCACCGCCTCCGCCCCCATCTCCGCGATGCGCCGCGCTGCGGCGATCAGCGCGGCGCGGGGCGCGGCGGGATCGGTCAGCACCTCCATCGGCAGGTTCAGGGGGATGTGGCCGAGCAACCTGCCCTCCACCCCCATGGCCTGCAGCGCCCGGCGCTGCCGCGGCAGGGACGGGTCACCGAAGGCGATAATGCCGAAGCGGTCGGCGCGCGCCAGCGCCGCGGCCACCGCGCTGCGCAGCGGGCCGAAGACCGGCGCGCGGGTGACCGTCCGCACCGCATCCACGCCGGGGTCGGAGACGCAGGCGATCACATAGGCGGCAGCGGCCTCCCGCTCCACCAGCCGGCAGAGCGGCTCTGCCACGCCGAACCAGTCCCGCCAGGTGACCACGGCCGGCGGGCCGCCTTCCAGCTGCGTCACCTCGATCCGCGGCAGGCCGGGGGCGCGGAAGCCGTCCAGCGCGGCGTCGATGCCGCTGGTGCAGCTGGCGCTGCTGTTCGGGTTGATCACCAGGATCCGGTCCGCCATCCATCCGCCCTCCCGCAAGGGCCGAACCTCGCGCCCTGCCTCGCGTTGGGACAGGATCGCCCTGCACGGATCCCGTTGCAAGCGGGCGGCATGCCGAAGGCCGCCAGGCTCGTCTTCGTGGCGCCTGGGCCGCGCCAAGCTTGATCGGTTGCCTCCGAGACGACATATTGCATCGCACAACGGCCGCGCCTGCCACCGGGCACTCCAGTGGCAGGCGACAAGGCCGAAAGGAACGCCTCATGACGCGCTGGGAGCCCACCCGACCGGCACCCGCCTATACCGAGACTCCCCCCACCTCCTTCTGGACGGCGGTCAGCCGGGGTGCGTGCAACCGCTGCCCGGTCTGCGGCGAGGGCAAGGTCTTCAAGGGATTCCTCCGGGTCGTCGACAATTGCGAGGTGTGCCAGGCCCCGCTCGGCGCGCTGCGCGCGGACGACCTGCCGCCCTATGTGACCATCTTCGTGGCCGGCCATATCCTGTTCCCGCCCGTGCTCTGGGTGGAGAAGGCCTGGATGCCGCCAATGTGGCTGCACATGGTGGTCTGGCTGCCGGCTTTCGCCATCGCCTGCACCCTGCTGCTGCGACCGATCAAGGGCGCGACCGTGGGCTGGATGGTGCGGCTGGGCTTCGAGGCACCCGAGGAGGCGACGCCGCTGGGGTCTGCGCCGTTGGGGGCGTCCCCCAAGGGGGTCGCAGCGCCGCCGGGACCGCCGCGCCAAGACCATGCCTGACAGCCAGCCCGCCGGTCTGCGCGACCTGATCCGCATCGAACTGCCGGACGGCCATGCCCTGCTGCCCAGCCCCTATGCCGAGGCCGATCGGCGCCAGGCGGTGGAGGATCTGCTGGCCGGCAACCGCTTCCGCCCGGCCGGGCTGGGCCCGGGGCCCTTCGGCCTGGCCATCGCGGTGCGCGACGGGCGGCTGATGCTGGAAATCCGCGACGCGGCGGATGCGCCGCTGCATGCGCTGGTCCTGGCGCTGGGTCCCTTTCGCCGGCTCATCAAGGACTACCACATGGTGGTCGAGAGCCATGAGAAGGCGGTGGCCGAGGGCGGGTCGGAGGCGCGCATCCAGGCCATCGACATGGGCCGCCGCGGCCTGCACAACGAGGGCGCGACCCTGCTGACGGAACGGCTGGACGGCAAGGTCGAGATCGATTTCGAGACGGCGCGGCGCCTCTTCACCCTGGTCTGCGCGCTGCACCAGCGGATCTGAGGCAGCGGACTGAACATGAAGATCGACGGCATCTCCTATCGCAGCGTCTGGGTCGAACCCAGCGACGGCTGGTCCATCCGCATCTTCGACCAGACCAGGCTGCCCTGGTCGCTGGAGGTGCTGCGGCTGACCGTGCCCGGCCAGGTGGCGCAGGCCATCCGCAGCATGCAGGTGCGCGGCGCACCGCTAATCGGCGCCGTCGCCGCCTATGGCGTCGCGCTGGCGCTGCGCCAGGACGCCTCGACCGAAAACCTGGAGCGCGTGGTGGCGGAGCTGGGCGAAACGCGCCCCACCGCCATCAACCTGCGCTGGGCGCTGGCCCGCATGCGCGCGGCGCTCCACAATCTGCCGGCCAGTGAGCGCGTGGCCGCGGCCTATGCCGAGGCGGCGGCGATCTGCGACGACGATGCCGAGACCTGCCGCCGGATCGGCGAGAACGGCCTGCCGCTGATCGAGGCGGCCGCTCAGGGCAAGGACCGGGTGAACATCCTCACCCACTGCAATGCCGGCTGGATCGCAACGGTGGATTGGGGCACGGCGCTGGCGCCCATCTACATGGCGCATGACGCCGGCCTTCCGGTGCATGTCTGGGTGGATGAGACCCGCCCGCGCAACCAGGGCGCGGCGCTGACCGCCTGGGAACTCGGCAAGCACGGCGTGCCGCACACCATCATCGCCGACAATGCCGGCGGGCACCTGATGCAGCATGGCCAGGTGGATATGGTGATCGTCGGCACGGACCGCGTCACGCGCCAGGGCGACGTCGCCAACAAGATCGGCACCTACCTGAAGGCGCTGGCGGCGCGCGACAACGGCGTGCCCTTCTGGGTGGCCCTGCCCCATTCCACGCTGGACCTGACGGTGGGCGACGGCGTGGCGGAGATCCCGATCGAGGAGCGCAGCGGGGCGGAGGTCACCGACCTCACCGGCCGCACCGCAGATGGCCGGATCGAGACCATCCGCGTGGCGGCCGAGGGCAGCGCCGCCGCCAACCCCGCCTTCGACGTCACCCCGGCGCGGCTGGTGACCGGGCTGATCACGGAACGCGGCCGCTGCGCCGCCTCCGAAGAAGGGCTGCGGGGGCTTTACCCCGAAAAGGTCTGATTCGCGGCCCGGCCCCGGCCGGAGGGCTCCAGCAGCCAGAGGCCGGCCACCAGGGAAAGCCCGCCGAAGCCGGCCAGGCAGGCGGCGGCGAACAGGGGCACGCGGCCTGGCAGCGTTGCATCGCCCAGCACCAGCGTCACCGTGCCGAGGATGGCGACGAGGCCGAGACCGACCAGCAGAAGCGCGAAACGGGGCATGGCGAGGTTCCAAAAGGTCCGTGCTGACATGCTGGGTTCTACGCGCAGGGCTTGGCCCCGGCGCGACGCTGTCGCGGCAGGATTGGGGCAATCGCCGGAGTATTATGAAAATCGCTCCACATTTGCCCCGAAATGCGGCAGCCGAGGGTCCCTGGAGGTTGCGCCGAATCCCCCGCGATGGGATCGTCCGGCCCGGGAGACAACTTCATAAATCGGGAGCTTCACCATGCGCCGCCTGCTTGCCGCATGCCTTTTCGGCATGGCCTTCACCACCACCGCTGCGCTCGCCCAAGGCCAGCCGCCGCTGCGCTGCGCCGTGGACGGAACCTTCGCGCCGCATGCCTTCCCGACGCTGCAGGGCGGCGTGCAGGGCTTCAACATCGACCTGTTCCGCGAAGCCGCGAAGCGCATGGGCCGCGAGCTGACCATCGACAGCGCCAGCTTCTCCGGCCTGATCCCGGCGATGAATGCCGGCCGCTACGACTTCCTCTGCGCGCCGACCACGGCGACGGCGGAGCGCGCGGCGAATATGCTCTTCACCGAGGGCTATCTCTACACCGCCTTCCAGTTCGGCATCCGCCGCGGCAGCGCGCCGATCCGCAGCATGGACGACCTGCGCGGCAAGGCGATCAGCGTGAACAAGGGCAGCGCCTATGACGCCTGGGCCGCGGCGAATGCGGCGCGCTACGGCTTCACCGTGCAGACCTACGACACGCAGACAGATGCGGTGCAGGCGGTGACCTCGGGCCGCGCCTACGCCAATCTCGGCGGCAATACCGTGGTGCGCTACGCCGCCACCCGCACGCCGCAATTCGTGGCCGACTTCGTGATGACCGACACCCGCGCGCATTGGTCCGCGCCGCTGCCGCTGGGCGCGACCGAGATGCGCGTGCAGCTCGAGAATGCGCTGGAATGCATGAAGCGGGACGGCACGATCGCACGCCTCTCGCAGCAGTGGTTCGGCACGGCGCCGGCGGCGGATGATGCCGAGAACACCGTCTTCCCGGGCACCGGCGTGCCGGGCCTGGCGGGCTACGACCCGGCGCCGCGCGAGCCGCGCTGCTGAATGCAGCTGCGGGGCCTGATGGCATGACGGGCTGGCAGGCCTTCGCCCAGAACTTCCTCAACCCCGAGGTCGCGGCGCAATACGCGCCGATGATCCTGGCGGGGTTGGGGGTGACGATCCTGCTGGCGGTGCTAGTGATCCTGGCCGGGCTCACGCTCGGCCTGGCGCTGGCGGTGCTGCGCGCCTTCGGGCTGCGGGTGGTGAACTGGGGCATCATCTTCATCGTCGACGTGTTCCGCGCACTGCCGCCGCTGGTCATCATCGTGCTGATCTATTTCGGTCTGCCCGCGGCGGGGCTTTCCATGTCCGGTTTCTGGGCGACCTGGCTCGCCCTGACGCTGGTGCTGATGGCCTTTGCGGAGGAGATCTTCTGGGCCGGCATCTCGGCCGTGCCGCAGGGCCAGTGGGAAGCCGGCCGGGCTTTGGGCCTGCACTTCCTGCCGACATTGACAAAAATCGTGCTGCCGCAGGCGATCCGCATCGCGGTGCCGCCGCTGGTCAACCGCACCATCGCCATCACCAAGGGCACGGCGCTGGGCAGCGTCGTCGCGGTTTCCGAAATCCTCGGGGCGGCGCAATCCGGCATGGCCTTTTCCGGCAACCCGACGCCGCTGACCCTCGGTGCGCTGGCCTATATCGTCCTCTTCATCCCCGTCGTCATCGCCGGGCGCTGGATCGAGACGCGCTTCGCGTGGCGCCGATGAACGACTTCGTCCAGGCCTTCCTCAACGCCGAGATCGCCGTCGCCTCCTCCCACCTGCTGTGGATCGGGCTGCTGCAGACCATGCTGCTGGCGCTGATGACGGTGCCGCTCGGCATGCTCATGGGCGTGCTGCTGGCGGTGCTGTCGACGCAGAAGACCCCCTGGCTTCGCTGGCCGCTGATGGCCTTCACGGATTTCTTCCGCGCCATTCCGCCGCTGGTGCTGCTGATCTTTCTTTATGCCGCCCTGCCCTTCGGCGGCATCGACCTCGGCGCCTGGGGCTCCGTCGCCCTGGCCTTCCTGCTGAACACCGGCGCCTATTATGCCGAGATCCTGCGCGCGGGCATCGAGAGCGTGCCGCGCGGCCAGCCCGAAGCCGCACGCGCGCTGGGGCTGAAGCGCTGGCAGGTCTGGATCTTCGTGGTGCTGCCGCAGGCGGTGCGCAACGTCCTGCCCGACCTGATCAGCAATACGCTGGAGGTGGTGAAGCTGACCTCCATCGCCAGCGTCGTCGCGGTGCCGGAACTGCTCTACCAGGCACGCCAGGCGCAGAGCATCACCTACAACGCGACGCCGATCATGGTGGCGGCGGTGATCTACTTCCTGCTGCTCTGGCCCTTCGTGCGGTTGCTCTCGCGGCTGGAGAACCGGCGGATCGCCGGGCGGAAGTAGCGCGCCGCCATCACGCGGCGCGCATGGTGCCGAGGAAGGTCGCGACCTCGCTGCGCAGGCGGGTGGCCTGACGCGACAGGCCGCTGGCTTCCTGCAGCAGGCCGCCGGCGGAGGCGCCGGCCTCCTGCGCCGCCTCGGCCACGCCGCCGATATGGCCCACTACCTCGCTGGTGCCGCGCGCCGCCTGCTGCACGTTGCGGGCGATGTCGCGGGTGGCATTGCCCTGTTCCTCCACCGCCACGGCGATGCCGCGCGCGATCTCCGCCATCTCGTCGATCACCTGGCCGATGCTGCGGATGGCGCCGACCGATTCCGCCGTCGCCGTCTGGATTTCGCCCACCTTGGCGCCGATCTCCCCGGTGGCGCGCGCGGTCTGCTCGGCCAGGTTCTTCACCTCCGCCGCCACCACGGCGAAGCCCTTCCCGGCCTCCCCGGCGCGAGCGGCCTCGATGGTCGCGTTCAGCGCCAGCAGATTGGTGCGGGCGGCGATGTCGGAAATCAGCCGCACCACGTCGCCGATCTGGTTGGCCGCCGCCGAAAGCCCCTGCACGCGGCCATCCGTTGCCTGCGCCTCGGCCACCGCGCGGCTGGCGATGGCGGAGGAATTGACCACCTGGCGCGAGATCTCGTTCACGCTGGTGGCCAATTGCTCCGTCGCCGCGGCGACGGTCTGCACATTGGCGCTGGCATCCTGGGTCGCATCGCTGGCGGCGCCCGCCTTTTCGCTGGAGCGTTCGGCAAAGGCGGTGAGCCCCTTGGCGGAGCTCTCCATGCGGCTGGCCGCGGCCGCCACCTGTTCGATGATGCCGCCGATCTCCGCCTGGAAGTCGCTGGCCAGCTTGCGCATATCGGCCTGGCGCTGGGCGGCGGCGGCCCCTTCCGCGGCGCGCTGCTCCGCCTCCAGCCGCCGCACGGCCAGGGCATTGTCCTTGAACACCTGCACGGCCCGCGCCATGGCGCCGAGCTCGCCCCCCTTGCTGAGGCCCGGGATCTCCGTCTCCAGCCGCCCGCCGGCGAGGTCCGACATGGCGCGCGTCATGCGATCGATCGGGCCGGCGATGGCGCGGCCGAGCACCGCCGCCAGCAGCATCACCAGGGCCAGCACGCCCAGCGCCAGGCCGGCGAGCCAGGCGCGCTCCTGCGCCGCCTCGGCCTCCGCCCCGCTGCGATCCAGCAGCAGTTCCGCCACCGCCACCGTGTGACCCTGGGAATTGCGCAGCGGCTTCAGCGTGACCATCACCGGCACGCCGTCCTGCCGCGTGGCCCAGGGCGCCGGCGGCTGGGTCTGCGCCGCGCGCAGCGCCGCGTCATCCGCCACGCGGCGGAAGCCGGGCGTGGCGCCGAAGGTGCGGATCGCATCCGGCCGCACGGCATGCACCGCGATCGCCAGGCCCGTGGCATCGCGGATCCGGTTCAGCTCGGCCTGGTTGAAGACGGTGGCGACATTGAGCACGCCCACCACCTGCCCGCCCTGGCGGATCGGCACGATGGCGGCGATGCCGGTGCCGCTGACCAGCTGCTCCACCCCACTGCTGGCCGGGCCGCCCTGCAGCACCGCCACCATGTCGGGGCGGCGGGTGGTGATGTCGTCGCCGAAATTGGTCGGTGCATGGGGCCGCAGCAGGGTGACGCCGGGCGGCACGACAAAGGACATATTGGTCACGTCGCCGGCGGCGCGCAGCGCCTCGAAGGCGGGCAGGATGGCGGCGAGCATGGCCTCGCGGTCCTTGGCGGCCGCGGCCGCCTGGACCTGGGGCAGCGCCGCCAGGGCACGGGCCAGGATCAGCTGGCGATGCTGTTCCTCGGCCAGGGCGTCGTCCAGCGAGGCCTCACCCTGCGCCAGGGCCTGGACGGCCGCAGCCGCATGGCGATCCTGCATGGCCCACCAGGACCAGGCCGAGAGGGCCAGGCAGGCGAAGATGGCGGCCGCGGCGAAGCCGCCAGCCAGTTGCAGGCGAATCGAGGCCAGGCGGTTCATGCGGCACTTCCAGTCGATGGCGGCGCGCAGCCTAGCGGCGGGAGGCTAGCCGATCGTAAAGGCCGGCTTCATTCGGCGGCAAATTCGGCGCGGATGGCGGCGCTGTGCGCGCCGAGCGCGGGCACCGGGCCGTAGCTGCGCGCCTGCCCGGCCAGCCGCGCCGCGGGGGCCGCGACAGGTACCGGGCCATTGGGGGTTTCCACCACCAGGCGGCGCAGGGCCGGGTGGCTGGCCAGCTCCGCCACGCCATTGACGAAGCCATAGGCGATGCCCGCCGCGTTCAGCCGCGCCGCCGCGGCATCCCGCGTCAGCCCGGCGAAAGCCTTGGCGACATGCGCATCGACCGCCGGGCGGTTCGCCACGCGGTCATTGTTGGAGGACCAGCCGGGCCGGGTGGCAAGGCCGGGCTCGCCCAGGAAGCCGGCGCAGAGGGCGGCCCATTCGCGCTCGTTCTGGATCGAGATCAGCACCAGCGCCCCATCCGCCGTGGCGAAAGCGCCATAGGGGCAGATGGAGGGATGCGCGAGGCCTACGCGGGCGGGCGCCTTGCCGGTGCCCTCGAAATACAGCAGGGGCACGTTCATCCAATCCGCCATGCCGTCGAAGAGCGAGACGGCGATGCCGGTGCCCTGGCCGGTGATGGACCGCGCGATCAGCGCCTCCAGCACCGCCGCATGGGCGTTCATGCCGCAGGCGATATCGACCACCGAAACGCCGACGCGCCCCGGCCCGGCGGGGTGGCCGGTGATGGCGGCCAGGCCCGATTCCGCCTGCACCAGCAGGTCATAGGCCTTCATCGCGGCGTAGTCGCCTTCCTCGCCATAGCCGGAGATATCGACGGTGATGAGGCGCGGATGTTTCGCGCGCAGCTCCGCGCTGCCGAAGCCGGCGCGGGCCATGGCGCCGGGGGCGAGGTTCTGGATGAAGACATCGGCGCGCGCCAGGATGCGGGCCAGCAGCGCCTTGTCCCCGGGCTGCTTGATATCGAGGGTGAGGGATTCCTTGCCGCGGTTCAGCCAGACGAAATAGCTGGACTGGCCCGCCGCGGCGGTGTCGTAGCCCCGGGCGAAGTCGCCCTCCGCGCGCTCGATCTTGATCACGCGGGCGCCGGCATCGGCCAGCTTCACGGAACAGGTCGGCGCGGCGACGGCCTGTTCCATGGCGACGACGAGAAGGCCTTCCAGCGGCTTGGCAGTCATGGGCGGGGTGTCTCCGGTGCCGTCACCAGGGCGCGGGCCTGCAGCAGGTCGAGCACGGCGAGGACCCGCGCTTCCAGCGGGCCACCCTCCCGGTAATCCGCCGCCACGGCGCAATGCACGCGGCCTTCCTGGATCAGGCGCTGGCCCAGTTCGGGACCGGCCGCATGGGTCGGATTGTAGACGGCGATCGAATGGCCCCCCTGTTCCTTCACCAGCCGGAAGCAGGGGATGTCCGTCTCTCCATCGCCAATGAAGATCATGTTGCTGAAGGGCACCGCCCGCTGGTCCGGCGGCTGATAGGCGTTCACCGCCTTGTTGTCCGCGATGTCCAGCGCGCCCTTGTTGATGCGGAACAGGTACTGCGTCTTGGTGGTGTAGTTCACCGCGATCGCCGCTGCGACGGCAACGCCCGAAGCATCGTAGAGAAACCCCGAGGCGAAGACTTTTGCGAGGTGGCTGCGGATCGGCGTGCCGTCGATCAGCTCCCGCAGGCCGGAGGAGATGACGTAGTGCTGAACGGCGATGCCGCGCGCGCTGGCCGCCGCATCGATGCGGTCGAACCAGCTCTCGACACCCGCGAAAAGCGGTATGTCGCGGCCATGCGCGACCCAGTCCTCGCGTCGCATCGGCAGGCCGGCATCGCGCGCCTCCTGCAGCATCTGGTGCATATAGGTGAGGATGGGGTCGCCCTGCTGGTCCCGCGCCAGCCGCTCCGTCTTCGCCCAGAACACGTCCGGCTTGATGTCCAGCGCCGGCAGGAAGACGTGTTCCTGCATATTCCCCGGCGCGAGCGTGCCATCGAAGTCGTAGGCGATCGCGACGGGGATCATCCTCAGTAGCTCCGCGGCATGCCCAGCACGTGTTCGCCGATATAGGACAAAATCAGGTTCGTGCTGATCGGCGCCACCTGGTACAGCCGCGTCTCGCGGAACTTGCGCTCGATGTCGTATTCCTCGGCGAAGCCGAAGCCGCCATGGGTGTTCACGCAGGCCTCGCCGGCGGCCCAGCTGGCCTCCGCGGCCAGCATCTTGCCCATATTCGCCTCCTCGCCGCAGTTCTGGCCGGCGGCGAATTTGGCGAGGCCCTTCTCGATAATGGCCTCCGCCGCGCGCATCTGGGCATAGGCCTTGGCGATGGGGAATTGCACGCCCTGGTTCTGGCCGATCGGGCGACCGAACAGCACGCGTTCCTTCGCATAGGCGCTGGCCTTGGCGATGAACCACTTGGCGTCGCCGATGCACTCGGCGGCGATCAGCAGCCGCTCGGCATTCATGCCGTCCAGGATGTAGCGAAAACCCTTGCCCTCGGTGCCGAGCAGGTTCTCCGCCGGCACTTCCATATTGTCGAAGAAGACCTCGCAGGAATTGTGGTTCATCATGGTGCGGATCGGGCGGATGGTCAGGCCCTTTGCGGTCCGCATGTCGACGATGAAGGTGGACAGGCCCTCGGTCTTCTTCGTCACCTGGTCCCGCGGCGTGGTGCGGGCCAGCAGCAGCATCAGGTCGGAATGCTCCGCCCGGCTGGTCCAGATCTTCTGGCCGTTGACGATGTACTTGTCGCCTTCGCGGCGGGCGGTGGTGCGCAGCGCGGTGGTGTCGGTGCCGCTGGTGGGCTCGGTGACGCCGAAGGCCTGCAGGCGCAGGCGGCCCTCGGCGATGGCGGGCAGGTACTGCGCCTTCTGGGCCGGGCTGCCATGCCGCAGGATGGTGCCCATGATGTACATCTGCGCGTGGCAGGCGGCGCCGTTGCACCCACTGGCCTGGATCTCCTCCAGGATCGCGGCGGCACCCGCCAGCGGCAGGCCGGCGCCACCGAATTCCTCGGGGATCAGCGCGGCCAGGTAGCCGCTTTCCGTCAGCGCATTGACGAATTCCGTGGGGTAGCCGCGGCGGGCATCCAGCTCGCGCCAGTATTCGCCGGGGAAGCGGGCGCAGAGCTTCCGCACTTCCTCCCGGATCTCGGCATGCGGATCGGTGGCGGGCTGGTGCATGTCCATCGAGGGCGTCTCCCGGGGTTACCCCCGGGATTAAGGCGCGAAAGCGCGGACGTCTACCGCCGCCCCCCTATCGGAGCATCGGCACCAGGCTGGCCACCAGCAGCAGCGCCATGGCGATGTTGAAGGCGCGCAGATGCGCGGGCTTGCGCAGCAGCCTTCCGGTGCCGACGCCGATGCCGGCCCAGACCAGCAGGCAGGGCAGCGTGATGGACAGGAAGACCAGCGAAATCGCCACCACCTGCGGCAGCATGGGCTCGCCCGGCCGGGTGAAGGCGGGCACCACGGCGGCGGCAATCATCCAGGCCTTCGGGTTCACCCATTGGAACAGCGCGCCGCCCACGAAACCCAACGGCGGCTTTGCGGCCCCCTGCCCCACGGCCTGGGGGGGTGGCGCCGTCGCGATCTTCCATGCGAGCCACAGCAGCCACAGCGCGCCGGCCCAGCGCAGCACCTCATGCAGGACCCGGCTGGCCAGCAGCGGCCCCGCCAGGCCCAGCCCCACCACCAGGATCATCCCCCCGAAGCCGAAGGTGATGCCCAGCATATGCGGCCAGACGCGCCGGAGGCCGTGCGCAGCGGCGGAGGCCGCGACCATCAGCACATTCGGCCCCGGCGTGACCGAGGAGGCGATGGCGAAGCCGAAGAGGGGCAACCAGTCCATGCGCGGATCGTGACAGCAATGCTGACGTTCTGAAAGCTCAGTTTGGCGCCAGCGCCATGCGCACCGCAATGGCCTGCACCACCAGCCCATCATGCCCGAGATCGACCTCCGCCGTCAGCACCTGGTCGTCGCTGCGGCGCAGGCGGAAGCGGCAGGTCTCCGCCACGCCGTCCTTCCGCACCGGATGGCAGGTGAAGCCGTAGCGCTGCAGCCGGGCCATCAGCGGGCCAAGATTGGCGCCGGGCGGATGCGCCGCCAGCAGGTCCCGTTGCAGACGCTCCGCCCCCGCCCGGGTGCCGGCCTTCACATAGGGCTCCATCTCCGGCCGGGCGGTCCAGCCGCCGCTGAACAGCTGCGCGCCGAGGAACAGCGCGACCAGCAGCAGCAGCCCCATGATCAGCGCGTTGCGGGCGGTGCGTGGCTTTGGGTCCGGCCGCCCAAGGGGCTGCCCGCTTCCCGTCGGCCCCAGGTCATTGGCCGGGGTCGGCGCAGGCTGGTACCAGGCGCGCGGCCGCGGCGGTGGGAGCGATTCAGCCGCGATGGCGCGTCACCAGCCTGCCCGGCTTTTCCCCGGTGGCCCCGCCCTTGTCGCCGAAGCCGGCGCGGAAAGTGGGCACGCCATTGGCCCAGACTTCCTCGATGCCGATCGAAGGCAGGGTTGGCGTCTCGAAGGTGGCGGCATCGATCACCGTGGCGGGGTCGAACAGCACCAGGTCGGCATAGGCGCCTTCCACCAGCGTGCCGCGATCGACGATGCCGTAGGCCTCGGCGCAGCGGCCGGTCATCTTGTGCACGGCGGTCTCGAGCGAGAACAGGCCGACATCGCGCACGTAATGCCCCAGCACCCGCGGGAAGGTGCCCCAGAGGCGGGGATGCGGATGGGCGTCGTGCGGGATGCCGTCGCTGCCGATCATCGACAGCGGATGCGCCATGATGCGGCGCACATCCTCCTCATCCATCTGGAAGCTGATCTGGCCGGCGGGCGTCAGGCGCTCGGCCGCCGCCTTGATGTCGCTGTTCCAGCCGCGCGCGATCTCATGCAGGTATTTGCCCGCCATCTCGGGGTGCGGGACGGACCAGGTGATCATCACCTTCACGTCGTCGCGCAGCCGGTCCGGCATCAGCACGGTGGAGCCGGCCGGATAGGGGTAGACGTCGTAGGCCACCTCCTGCGTCCGCGCATATTCGGCGATCAGCGGCAGCGTCTGGGTCGAGCGGCCGAAATTCTCCGGCAGCGAGCATTTGTGGTGGCTGATCTGCACGCCGACGCCGGCCTTCTTGCCGATCTTCATCGTCTCCTCGATCGAGGCCAGGACCTTGTCGGCCTCGTCCCGCATATGGGTGGAATAGAGGCCGCCGGTGGTGCGCAGCGCCTCCGCCACCGCGATCACCTCTTCGGTCGTCGCGTGCTTGTTGGGGTCGTAGTAGAGGCCGGTGGAGAAGCCGGAGGCGCCCTCGGCCAGCGACTGCTTCAGCCGCTGGTGCATGTGGTGGATCTCGCGGTCATTGGCGGGGCGCATCACGTCGCCATCCATTGCCTCCACCCGCATGGTCTGGTGGCCGACCAGGGCGTAGGTGTTCACCTCGCTGCCCTGCTTGCGCAGCGCCTCGGCATAGTCGCCGAAGTCGCCGAAGCGCCACCAGCCCTCGGCGCCGATCAGGTCCAGCGGCGGCGGCGGCATGCGCTTGAAGCGCGCCGGGGAGAGGGAGACGCCGCAACAGCCGACGACGACGGTGGTGACGCCCTGGCTGGTCTTGCAGGTGGTGCAGGCGGGGCCGCAGAGCACCGCACGGTCGTCATGCGTATGGGCATCGATGAAGCCGGGCGCGAGGGCGCGGCCGGTGGCCATCACCTCCCGGTCCGCGGAGGCGCCGCCGAGGTCGCCGATCGCCACGATGCGGTCGCCCTTCACGCCGAGGTCGCCGGTGCGCCGCGGCCCGCCGGTGCCGTCGATGAGGGTCGCGTCGCGGATGATGAGGTCGCAGCGGAGCGCCATGCCGGGGGTCCCTTGGATGAGGCGCCGCGATCATGGCAAGCGGCGCCGCTTTCCGATAGGGAGCCCCTGCCCCGCCAGCGCGTTCAGGCCGCATGACCCAGGACAGCAAGACCCCGCCGACCGGCGCCGCCGAGCGCATGAACAGCGCCGACCCCGCCAGCAAGAACACCGCCGACAAGGTGCAGCAGGGCGGCACCACCCGGAACCCGAAGGCGAAGGTGCCCTCCGACCTCTACCCGGACCCGCCGGGTGTGACGGACGAGACAAAGGGTGCGCCGGACGACTAGGTCTCGGTAAAGGCCGGCAGGATGCCCTCCACCAACAGCGCGTGCCGGGTCTGCACCTGGCCGCGGACGCGGGGCACATCGGCATCCGAGGTCATCACCACCGTCAGCCCCAGCCCCGGCAGCAGATAGACCATCTGCCCGCCATAGCCCCAGGCGAAGACCACCGGCTCGCCCCGCGCCTCGGCGATCCACCAGCCGAGGCCATAGCTCTGACCCGACCAGAAGGACTGGCCACGCGGCCGCCACGAGTCGCGCAGGAAGGCCTCCGGGATCACCTGGCGGCCCGCATGGCGCCCGCCATTGCGGCAGCATTCGCCGAAATCCAGCAGCGCCTGGGGCGAGATCGCCATCTCATTGCCGCCGAAGTGCAGGCCCTGCGGGTCCCGCGTCCACTCCGGCACGGCATGGCCGAGCGGCTGGAACAGCCACTCCGTTGCCAGGTCCCGGATGCTGCGGCCGCTGGCACGTGCCAGGACGGCGGCCAGGATGTGGGAGGTGCCGGTGGAATAGAGCATCCGCCCGCCCGGCTCATCCACCATCGGCCGGGACAGCGCGAAGCCCACCCAGTCCCGGCTGCTGACCCAGCGGCCGTAATTGGCGCCGGAGGTCGGCTCCAGCCCCGCCTGCATGGAGAGCAGATTGCCCAGCGTGATGCGCCGCACCGCGGGGTCCGCATCGCGCGGGATGCGGCTGCCGAGGATCGGCGCCACCGGCTGATCCAGCCCGCGCAGCACGCCCCGCTGGATGGCGATGCCGGCCAGCATGGCGAGGATGGTCTTGGAGGCCGACTTGATATTGGTGGGCCGGTCCAGCCCGCCCCCGCGAAACACCCGCTCCGCCATCGGCGTGCCGTTCTGGGCGACGATCAGGCTGCGCAGGCCGGGCGTCTCCCCGGCAAGTTCGAGGCCGGCGGCCAGGCGCCCGGCCGGGGGGCGTGGCTGCGCCCGCAGTGCCGGGGCAGCCATCAGCAAAAAGCCGCCGGCGAGCGCGGCGCGTCGGGTGGTTTCGATCATGCCCCGGAGTTGGGGGCTGCCTCCGCCAGCCCAAGAGCGGCGGAGGCTTCGGTTACACCTTGAAAAGGCTACTAGACCGGAACGGGTTCAGCCGCCGTAGAGCGCTTTCGCCTGCTCCGGGCTGATCAGCCCATCGGCCACGTCACGCGCCACCAGCGCGCGGTCGCGCTGCTTCGGGTCGCCCATGCCGCCGCCACCGGGCAGGTTCAGCAACAGGCGCTTGCCCTTGGGGACAATCTGGAACCCCTTGGTGCGGATGGTGGTGCCATCGGTGTGGCCGACCCAGCCGGCCGCGCCGTCGCCACCGCCGTCCCGGCCCTTGGGCGCATTGGCCACGCGGTCGAAGATGGCGTTCACGGCGAATTCGGCCTCGCCCTTGGTGCCGATCTCCATGACCTTGCCGAAGCCGCCGCGGGTGCGGCCGGCGCCGGCGGAGCCTTCGCGGATCTGGTTCTGCCAGAAGATCACGGGCGCGACGTTTTCCGTCGCCTCCACCGGCATGGTGCGCACGCCGGAGGGGAAGGCGGTGCCGTCCATGCCGTCCTTGGTGGGACGCGCGCCGGTGCCGCCGGAGTTGAAGGTGATGATCTCGAAATCCGGCAGCTCCGCAGCCGCGCCCGAGACTTGGGCTCCGCCCCGCAAGGGCGGGTTCCACAGGGCGGAGGAGCCCTCCGCCGTCACGCGATCCGGCACCGCCTGGTGCAGGCAGCCCATCATCAGGTCCGGCAGCAGCTGGCCGACCACGTGCCGCACCGAGACCGGATAGGGCCGCGGCGCATTGAGGATGCAGCCCTCCGGGATCTCCATGCGGAAGGGAGCCAGGGACGCCCAGTTGTTCGGAATCTCCGGCGCCACCACCACCTTGATGCCGAAGCAGGAATAGGCGCGGCAGTAGGAGGCCGGCACGTTGATACCGCGCCCCGAAAGGCCGGAGGTGCCGGTATAGTCCACCACGATCTCATCCGCCTTCACCGTCATCGCGGCCTTCAGCGTGACGGGGGCCTCGTAGCCGTCCGAGGTGATCTGGGCGGCGTAGCTGCCCTGGGGAATCTTCGCGATTTCTTCCAGCGTCGCCTTCAGCGAGCTGTCGAAGATGTAGCTGGCCAGCGGGTCCAGGCTGTCCATGCCGAACTCGTCCAGCATCTCCACCAGCCTCTTGGCGCCGGCATCGTTGCAGGCGCAGAGGGAGTAGATGTCGCCCTCCAGCTCCACCGGCGTGCGGGTGCCGACGCGGACGAAATCGAAGAGCGTCTCGTTCGGCTTCCCCTGGTCGAAGCACTTCACGATGGGGATATAGAGCCCCTCCTCGAAGACGCTGCGGCCCTCGGGGCCCATGCCGAGGCCGCCGACATCGATGACATGCGCGGTATTGGCAAACAGGCCGACGATTCTGCCGCGCTGGAAGGCCGGCGTGACGACGGTGAGGTCGTGCAGGTGGCCTGTGCCGAGCCAGGGGTCGTTGGTGATATAGTGGTCACCCGGCTTCATCGTCTCGGCGGGGAATTTCGCGAGGAAGTGGCCGACCGATTCCATCATGGAATTCACATGGCCCGGCGTGCCGGTAACGGCCTGGGCGAGCATGCGGCCCTGCAGGTCGAAGACGCCGGCCGAAAGGTCACCGGCTTCCCGCACCGTGGTGGAGAAGGCGGTGCGGATCATGATCTGCGCCTGCTCCTCCACCACCGCGATCAGGCGGTTCCACTGGATCTGCTGCTGGATTTTTGTCAGGGCATCCGACATCACGCAGCCTCCCCGCGGGTGAGTTCAAGGTATCCGAGGCCATCCACGCGGCAACGCCAGCCGGGCCCGACCAGCGTGCTGGTCTCGGCTTCCGCGACGATGCAGGGGCCGGGCACGGTGCAGCCAGGCGGCATCGCGGGCCGGTCATAGACCTGCCAGGGCGCCACCTGGCCCGTGGCCGTGTCACGCACCTGCTGCACGCGGATTGGCGCCGGGGCGGGCGCATCGGCGACGGGCGCGACCGGCTCCACCGCATCCGCCACCGTCGCAACCGTCACCGCGAAGGACAGGATCTCGACATCGCTGCCCGGCACCGGCCGGTCGTAGAAGCGTGTGTATTCGGCATCATAGGCCGCGCGGATCTCGGCCACGTCCTGCACCGTGAGCGGCCGCGCGGGCAGCGCCACGTTGATCTCATGGCCCTGGCCGACATATCGCATAAAGGCGATGCGATGCTCCTCGGTCGGCGCGCCGAAGGAGCCTTCCGCGACAACGCGCGACGCCTCCGCCGACATCTCGGCCAGCAGCGCATTCACCGCATTCACGTCGAAGGTGCGGAAACGCTGGTAGAGGGACTTCACCACCTCATACCCAACCGGCGCCCGCAGGAAGCCGATGGCGGAGCCGACGCCGGCGCCGGACGGCACCAGCACGCGGTCCACGCCGATCTTCTCCGCCACGCGATAGCCATGCACCGGCCCGCCGCCGCCGAAGGCGATGATGCCGCGGCCGCCATAGCCCTTGCCGGATTCGATGGCATGGACACGTGCCGCATTGGCCATGTTCTCATCCACCATCTCGACCACGCCGAGCCCCGCCATTTCCGGCGCCAGCCCGAGCCCGCGACCCACATGCGCCTCCAGCGCATCCAGCGCGGGCTGCACATGCAGCTTCAGCGCGCCGCCCGCGAAGAGGTCCGGCTCGTAGCGGCCGAGCGAGAGGTTCGCATCCGTCACGGCCGGCTTGTCGCCACCGCGGCCATAGCAGGCCGGGCCCGGATCGGCGCCCGCGCTTTCCGGCCCCACCTGGATGCGGCCGAGCGCATCGAGATGCGCGATGGAGCCACCGCCGGCGCCGATCTCCACCATCTCGATCACGGGGATGCGCAGCGGCAGGCCGGAGCCCTTCTTGAAACGCCCGACGCGCGCCACTTCGAAGGTGCGGGACGCCTGCGGCGCGAAATCGTCGATCAGGCACACCTTGGCTGTGGTGCCGCCCATGTCGAAGGACAGAACCTTGGACCAGCCGCGCTGCTTCGCGACATGCGCCGAGAAGATGGCGCCGCCCGCCGGGCCGGACTCCACCAGGCGGATCGGGAAGCGCGCGGCGGTGTCGAGCGTGGTGAGGCCACCGCCCGAGAGCATCATGAACAGCGGGCAGGTGAAGCCGCCGGCCGCGAGGCCCTTTTCCAGGCGGCGCAGATAGCTCGCCATCAGCGGCTGCACATAGGCATTGGCGGCGGTTGTCGAAAAACGCTCCCATTCCCGCATCTCGGGCGAGACTTCGGACGACAGCGAAATGGGCAGGTCCGGCCACATGTCGTGCACGATGGCGGCGGCGCGCTTCTCATGCGCGGGGTTCACGAAGGCATGCAGGAAGCCGATGGCCAGGCTCTCGATGCCCTCGGCGCGCATCACCGCGACCTGCGCGCGCAGCGCGGCCTCGTCCAGCGGCAGCAGGACATGGCCCTCATTGTCCAGCCGCTCCGGCACCGTCAGGCGCCAGCGGCGCGGGATCAGCGGCTGCGGCAGGTCGATATTCAGGTCGTACTGGTCGTAGCGGGACTCATTGCCCAGCGCGAGCACATCCCGGAAGCCCTCGGTGGTCAGCAGCGCGGTCTTCGCGCCCTTGCGCTCGATGATCGCATTGGTGGCCAGCGTGGTGCCGTGAATGACCAGCGCGATATCGGCCGGCGTCAGTCCCGCCTTCTCCATGACCAGCTTCACGCCGTTCAGCACGCCAAGCTCCGGCGCATGCGGCGTGGTCAGCACCTTGCCGGTCCAGCGCTCGCCGTCCCGTTCGACGGCCACATCGGTGAAGGTGCCGCCGATATCGACGGCCAAACGCGCGCCAATGGTCACTGCGCGACCTCGCTCGCCCAACGCGTCACGACGGCACAGGCCTGGGCAAAATCGTCCATCCGCATCGCTTCCTTCGGATTGTGGCTGCCATGTTGGTTGCGGACGAAGATCATCCCCGCGGGGATGCCCGCCATGGCAAAGGCGGCCGCATCATGGCCGGCGCCGCTCGCCATCGCCAGATGCTTCACACCCAGTGAATCGGCCGCGCGCGCCAGGCCTTCGCGGATGGCCGCATCCATCGGCGCGGCGCGGCTGGTGGTCTCGGCGCCGAGTTCGAAGCGCACGCCACGGCGCGCCTCGATCCCCGGCACCGCGTCATACAGCGTCTCCATCAGCAGGTCGCAGCTGCGCGGGTTCACGCTGCGCACATCCAGCTGGAAGCGCGCCTCGCCGGCGATCTTGGTGAAGCCGGCGTCTTCCGTCGTGCCCATGACGCAGAAGGTGACGACCAGCGTGTGGCCCTGCGCCTCCAGCTGCACCCAGCGGTCATCGACGCGATGCGCCAGCTCGGCCAGTGCGATCGCCGCATCGCGCCGGTATTTGCGGGGGGTCGCGCCCGAATGATTGTACTCGCCCAGCACGCGCGCCGCGCGCAGGCGGCGGGAGCCCGGAATGCCGGTGACGATGCCGACCGGCACGCCCTGCCCTTCCAGCACCGGCCCCTGCTCGATATGCAGTTCGAGGAAGGCCGCGGTGTCGTCACTCGAAAAGGTCTTGCCGCCGCGCTCGACGAAGCCCGGCTCAAAACCTTCGTCGCGCATATGGTCCGCCAGCGAGCGGCCATTGTCCTGCCGCTTCACCGCCAGCTCCTCGGCCTTCAGCAGGCCGAGCGCGCCGCGCGAGCCGGGGTAGGAGATCGGGAACCAGCTGCCCGCCTCCTCCGCCCGCACCGCCACCACCGTCACGTCCCGCCCCGGCACGAAGCCCGCGCGCTTCATCCCCGCCACGGTCGCCAGCCCACACAGCACGCCGGCGGCGCCATCGAAATTGCCCCCCTCCGCCACGCTGTCGAGGTGACTGCCGAGCAGCACGCGCTTCGCCGCGCGGTCGCTGCCCGGCAGGGTCATCAGCAGGTTGCCCACGGGGTCGGCGCGGCATTCCAGCCCGATCCCCTCCGCCGCCGCGCGCACGATCTCATGCGCCCGGCGCTCGCCGGCGCCATAGGCGTCGCGCGTGATGCCGACACCGTCGAAACTCGCTTCGCGCAGCTCGTCGAACAGCTTTGCGGCCAGTTCGACATCGGGGGAGAGGTTCGGGATCACAGCGACAAATCCTAGAGCATGCTGCGGACGCGGCCGCCATCGACGCGGATCATGCTGCCGGTGATATAGGCGCCCTGCTCGCTGGCCAGGAAGGCGCCCATCGGGCCGAATTCGTCGGGCCGGCCGATGCGCCGCGCCGGCACTTCGGAGGCCATCTGCGCGATCTCCGCCTCCGCCGTCGTGCCGGCCTTCTCGGCGCGGGAGGCCGCATTCTGGTTGATGCGGTCGGTCATGATGCTGCCCGGCGCCAGGACGTTCATCGTCACGCCGTCCTTCGCCACCTCACCGGAGAAGGTCTTCAGCCAGCCCCAGATCGCCGCGCGCAGGGTGTTGGACAGCGCCAGGTTCGGAATCGGGTGCTGCATGCCGGTGCTGCCCACCACGATCACCCGGCCCCAGCCCTGCTTGCGCATCGCCGGCATCAGCCGGTTGCAGATGCGGATGGGGGAGGCGACGATCTGCTCGAACCAGGTGTGCAGGGACGCATCCGTGATCTCGGAGGCGATGCAGGGCGGCGGGCCGCCATGGTTCAGCACCAGGATATCGACGCCGCCCATCAGGCGCGTGGCCTCATCCGCCAAGCGGTCCATGTCGGCGCCATTCGCGACATCGGCCGGCACGCCGAAGGCGGCGGAGGCGCCGGCGGCCTTCAGCTCAGCCGCCACCGCATCCAGCTTCGCCTGGTCGCGGCCGCTGACCACCACCGCGGCGCCCTCCGCCGCCAGGCTGTCCGCGATGGCGCGGCCGAGGCCCTTTGAGGCGCCCATGACCAGCGCGCGCTTGCCCTTGAGACCCAGATCCATGTTGTCTTTCCCTTGCCGGCTTGGGCCGGAACTCCTGTCCGGCGCTTGCGCCGGAACCTGCTACCTGCGGCCCCGGCTGGCAAGCCAAGCTGCGTCTGCTACCAGGGTGGACACCGCCTGGGAGATGTGACGCACCATGCCGAAGCCCATCCTGCTGCTGACCCGCCGCCTGCCCGAGGCCATCGAGGCGCGCGCCGTGCGCGACTACGATGCGCGGCTGAACAGCGCCGATGACCCCTGGTACCGCGACGGCGCCGAGATCGCCCGCCGCGCCACCGAGGTACAGGCCGCCGGCATCCTCTGCGCCGCCGGCGACCCGATGGGCGCCGCCACGATTGCCGCCCTGCCGGACAGCGTGAAGATCATCGCCACCTTCTCCGTCGGCACCGACCATATCGACGTGGCGGCGGCCAAGGCGCGCGGCATCACGGTGGCGAATACGCCCGAGGTGCTGTCCTTCGCCACCGCCGAGACCGCCTTCACCCTGATGCTGATGGCCGCCCGCCGCGCCGGCGAGGGCGAGCGCCTGGTGCGCGCCGGAAAGTGGGAAGGCTGGGCGCCGACGCAGCTGATGGGCGTGACGCTGGAGGGCAAGCGCCTTGGCATCGCCGGCTTCGGCCGCATCGGACGGGAACTGGCCGCCATGGCGCGCGGCTTCCGGATGGATATCCATTACCGCGACCTGCGGCGCGTGCCGCCGGAACTGGAGCAGGGCGCAACCTTCCATGGCGAGGACCGGGAATTCCTGGGCGCCATCGATATCCTGTCGATGCATATGCCGGGCGGGGAGGCGACGCGGAAATGGCTGAATGCCGAGCGCCTGTCCTGGATGCGCCCCGGCGCGCTGGTGATCAACACCGGCCGCGGCGGTTCCGTGGACGATGCGGCGCTGGTCGAGGCGCTGCGCTCCGGCCAGATCCGCGCCGCGGGACTCGATGTCTATGACGGGGAGCCGAAGATCTTCCCCGGCTATCTGGGGCTGGAGAATGTCGCGCTGCTGCCGCATCTCGGCAGCGCCACCATCGAGACGCGCGACGCGATGGGCCAGCGCGCCCTGGGAAACGTGGATTCTGTTCTGTTGCGCGGGATGGCTGCACCCGATACCGTTGGTTGAGCGAAATACAACCATTTCGGCTTGACATTCAACCCGTGGTGGTTTCGTTAGACGGTGCTGTGCCAACCAACGGTGTGGCCCCTCCCGGGCCGCACCGCAGCCAGGTGGCATCGGCCGCGGAGGACCATGAGCCAGGTCGCACGGATCACCCTCTTTGTTCGTGACCGCGAAGGACGGCTGGAAACGCTGCCAGACCAGGACCTGCTGCGCGCCCTGCTGCAGGAAACCCCCCTGGTCACCCGGCACGAGGATGGCAGCCGGACCTTCGTCTTCGACATGGTGGACCCGATGGAGCGGCCGCTGGAGCTGGGCGACGACCCTGGCACGGTCTCGGTGGAGGCGCTGCGCGCCTGCGGCGCCGCGCTCTCCCGCATCGCACGCTCGCTGGGCCTGCCCCTGACGGCGGCGCTCGCAGAATCGGCGGAGCTGGTCGCGGAAGGAGAGCTGCGCGGGATGCAGGTGCCGAAAAGCCGCCGTTGCTGAAGGCAGGGCGGGCCGGCCCGCGGGGCCTCGACAAGGGCGGCGCCGGGCGGCAGTAGGGCCTCAACCTGCCGGAGCCCGCCGATGCTCTTCGACCTCGATGCCCTGCCGACCGCCAGCCGCTACAAGCTGCTGACCGCCACCGTGGTGCCGCGGCCGATCGCCTGGGTGGTGACGCAGGACGCGGCCGGGGTGCGGAATGCGGCGCCCTATTCCTTCTTCAATGTCTTTGGCTCCGACCCCCCCATCATTGGCCTCGGCGTCGGCAACCGGCCGAGCGGCCTGCCGAAGGACACCATGGCGAATATCCTGGCCACCGGTGAATTCACCATCTGCCTGGTGACCGAGGCCACCCTGCCCGGCATGAACATCACCGCCGCCGATTTCCCGGCGGGGGTGGATGAGATTGCGCAGGCGAGCCTGGCCACCCTGCCCTCCACCAAGGTGGCCCCGCCGCGGCTGGCCGACAGCCCCGTGGCCATGGAATGCACCCTGTTCCAGACCGTGACGCTGGGCGCCAGCCACAGCCTGGTGCTGGGCCAGGTGCGCGCCATGCATGTGCGGGACGAGGCGGTGATGGACGTCGAGCGCTGCTACATCGACAGCCCCGCCCTCGGCCTGGTGGGGCGAATGCATGGCGCCGGCTGGTACGCACGGCTGGACGACCGGCTGGAGGTGAAGCGCGTCAGCGCCGCCCAGCTGGCCGCGAAGGCGGAAGGCTGACCTCGCCCATGTCGCTGGCCGGCTTTCCGGCGGAACGCCAGCAGCCGGGACCGCCGCGCAGCCGACGCCTGGCGCCGGCCTGGGCCTGGATCTCGCTGCTCGCCGCCGGGTTGATCGCGGCGCCGCTGGCCGCCGTGCTGGTCACCGCGGTGGCGCCGCTGGGCGACGACCAGGCGCATATCTTCCAGACCCTGCTGCCGGAGCTGCTGGCCAATTCGGTGCTGCTGGCCGGGCTGGTCGGCACGCTTGCCGCCATCATGGGGGCGGTGACGGCCTGGCTGGTGGCCAGCTGCGCCTTCCGCGGCCGCGGCCTGCTGGAGATCGCGCTGCTGCTGCCGCTGGCCATGCCCGCCTATGTCTGCGGCTATACCTATGTCTGGCTGCTGGATGTGGCGGGCCCGGTGCAGACCGCGCTGCGGGAGGCGACGGGGCTGCGCTGGGGTGAGTACTGGTTCCCCGAGATCCGCAGCCTGCCCGGCGCCGCGCTGATGCTGGCGGCCGTACTCTACCCCTACGTGTATCTGCTGTGCAGAACCGCCTTCCTGCAGCAGAGCGTGTGTCTGCTGGAGGCGAGCCGCACGCTCGGCCACGGCCTGCCGCGCACCTTCCTGCATGTGGCGCTGCCCATGGCGCGCCCGGCGCTGGCCGGCGGCGTGGCGCTGGTGCTGATGGAGACGCTGGCGGATTTCGGGACGGTGCAGCATTTCGCCGTGCGCACCTTCACCACCGGCATCTACGACGCCTGGTTCGGGTTGGGGGACCGGCCGGCCGCGGCGCAGCTGGCCACCGCCCTGATGGGGTTGGTGGCCCTGCTGCTGCTGGCGGAGCGGGCCTCCCGCGGCGGCCGGCGGTTCCACCCCACCACCACGCGCAGCCCGCCGCTGCGGCCGGTGGTGCTGCGCGGCTGGAAGGAGGCGGCGGCGATCCTGACCTGCGCCCTTCCCGTCTGCCTCGGCTTCCTGATCCCCGCCGGCGCGCTGTTCGGGTTGATGCTGGAAGCCGGCGACCCCTTGGACCACCGCCGCACCCTGCCCTATGCGCTGAATTCCATCACGCTGGCGGGCATTGCCGCCGTGCTCGCCGTGGCGCTGGCGGCGCTGCTGGCCTGGGGGCAGCGGCTGCACCCCTCCCGCCTGCGGGCCTCGGCCAACCGCGTGGCAGCGCTGGGCTATGCGCTGCCGGGATCGGTCATCGCGGTGGGCGCGCTGGTGCCCTTCGCGCTCTTCGACAATGCGCTGGATGCCTGGATGCGGGCGCGCTTCGGCATCTCCACCGGGCTGCTGCTTTCGGGCAGCATCGCGGCGCTCGTTTTTGCCTATCTCGTGCGGTTTCTGGGCGTGGCGCTGTCGGCGGTGGAATCAGGGCTGGCGCGGATCCGGCCGAGCCTCTTCGGCGCCGCCCGCGTGCTGGGCCGCACGCCGGGGCAGGCGGTGCGGCTGGTGGAGCTGCCACTGGCGCGCGGGGCGCTGATGACGGCGGGGGTGCTGGTCTTCGTCGATACGATGAAGGAGCTGCCGGCCACCCTCATCGTGCGGCCCTTCGACTTCGACACGCTGGCGGTGCGGGTGCACAACCTGGCGTCCGACGAGCGGCTGGCGGAGGCCTCCACCGCCGCGCTGCTGATCGTGCTGGTGGGGCTGCTGCCGGTGGCGGCGCTCGTGCGGGGGATGCGGCGGGGATGACGGACGAGGCGCTTTTGCAGGCGGTTCGCCTGGCCCAGGCGGGGGATTGGCAGGCGGCGCATGAGATCGCCCAGGCCGAGCCGGGCGCCGACGCCGCCTGGGTGCATGCCTGGCTGCATCGGGTGGAGGGCGACGAAGCCAATGCCGGCTACTGGTACCGCCGCGCCGGCCGCAGCCCAGGCCAGGGCAGCGTGGTGGAGGAAGGCCAAGCCATCGCGCGGGCGCTGGGCGGGCGCTAGCCCGGCGGCCAGCCGGCCAGGGCGGTCTCGACGATCGCCAGGAGCTTGGCCCGGTCCGCGCCATCCTTGGCCAGGGTGGACATGCCCTGGATCACCGCCATCACATGGCCGGCCAACGCCTCGGCCTCGCCCGGATCCTGCTCCTGCGCGATGCGCGCCCGCAGCCGGGCCTCGATGCCGCGCCGGATCTCTGCCAACTCCTCCCGCAGGGCCGCCGCCTCTGCGGAGCCCGTGACAAGGGAGCTGGCCAACAGGCAGCCGGGTGGCGTGGACTCGCCGGTGTCGCCAAGGGCAGCCGCCATCAGCAGGTCCCGCGCCGCGTCGCGGGCGGTCGGCGCCTCCCCGATGATCTGCTCGACCGTGCGCGCGCCGGTCAGGTAGCGGTCCACCGCCGCCCGGAACAGGCGGCGCTTGTCGCCGAAGGCGGCGTAGAGGCTGGGCGGGGTAATCCCCATGGCCTGGGTCAGCTCCGCCACCGAGGTCGCCTCATAGCCCTGCTGCCAGAACAGCCGCATGGCGGCGTCGAGCGCCGCGTCTCGGTCGAAAGACAGGGGGCGGCCGCCGCGTCGCGGATGCGCGGAGGGTTTCATAGCGATCACTATATTGTCCTTGACCAGGGCGGACAAGCGGGCGATGACCTTCCATAGTAATCACTATGGAATATGCATCATGGCCCTCGCCGACTACCGCACCCTCGGCCGCTCCGGCCTGGCCGTCAGCCCGCTGGCGCTGGGCACCATGACCTTCGGCGTCGGCCGCTGGGGCATGGACCAGGCGGCGGCGGAGGCGGTGTTCGACGCCTATGTCGAGGCCGGCGGCAATCTGGTGGACACCGCGGATGTCTATGCCAGCGGCGCGGGCGAGGAGATGCTGGGCGCCATCATCGCCGCGCGCGGGCTGCGCGACCGCATCGTGCTGTCCACCAAGTCCGGCTTCGCCGACGGACAGGGTCCGCAGGCCGGCGGCAACGGCGCCAAGCATGTCCATAAGGCGCTCGAGGGCTCGCTGCGCCGGCTGCGGACGGATCACATCGACCTTTACTGGGCCCATGTCTGGGACACGGTGACGCCGGCGGAGGAGTTGCTGGAGACGATGGCGGCGCTGATCCGCGCCGGCCGCATCCGCTATTGGGGAATCTCCAATGCGCCCGCCTGGTATGTGGCCAGGATCGCGACCCTGGCCGCGATTCACGGAAAACCGGGGCCGATCGCCGTGCAGCATTTCTATTCGTTGGTGAGCCGGGAACTGGAGGCGGAGCATCTGCCGATGGCGCGGGAGCTGGGCTTGGGCTTCCTGCCCTGGAGTCCCCTCGCCTATGGGCTGCTGACCGGCAAATACGACCGCGCGACGGTCGAGGCCGGCCCGGCGCGCCAGGGCGGCCTGCCCCATGAGGCCGGCGGCGCCGCGCGGTCGGAGGGCGACAAGCGCCTCGACGGCGCCAATCCCTTTGGCGACATGCTCTTCACCGAGCGCAACTGGCGAATCGTCGCGGCGCTGCGCGAGGTGGCGCAGGGCATGGACCAGCCCATGTCCCGCGTGGCGGTGGCCTGGGTGCTGGGCACACCGGGCGTGACCACCGCCCTGATGGGCGTCAGCCGCGTCTCGCAGCTGCACGACAACATCGCGGCTACCGACCTGCGGCTGACGGAGGACCAGCGCGGCGCACTGGATGCCGCCAGCGCGCCGGACCTGCCGATGCTCTACGGCCTGTTCACGCCGGCGCTGCGCCGCCAGGTGGTGTTCGGCGGCAGCAGCGTTACAGCGTAGAAGTTACTCCTGGTCGGGCGCCGCGTCGCTGTTCAGCAGGATGTAGCGCTCGATGCCGATCTGGCGGATCAGGTCGAACTGGCGGTCGAGGAAGTCCTCGTGCTCCTCCTCATTCGCCAGGATCTTCAGCATGAGGTCGCGGGAGACATAGTCGCGCACCGATTCGCAATGCGCGATGCCGTCGCGCAGGTCGACCAGCGCCTTCTCCTCGAGCTTCAGGTCGCATTCGAGGATTTCCTGCACGTTCTGGCCCACCAGCACCTGGTTCAGCCGCTGCACATTGGGCAGGCCGCCGAGGAAGAGGATCCGCTCGATCAGCCAGTCGGCGTGCTTCATCTCCTCGATCG
Organism: Falsiroseomonas tokyonensis; assembly: GCF_019024325.1. Lineage (GTDB taxonomy): Bacteria > Pseudomonadota > Alphaproteobacteria > Acetobacterales > Acetobacteraceae > Falsiroseomonas > Falsiroseomonas tokyonensis. Next base: position 461,175 of record NZ_JAFNJS010000005.1, on the reverse strand, counting down.
ACTCTTCGTATTCCTTGCGTGCCAGCTTGGTCACGCCCCAGTGCCGCAGCGTCCGGGAATGCAGGAAATACTGGTTGATCGCGGTCAGCTCGTTGGTGAGCTGCATGTTCAGATATTCGATGACCTTGGCGTCGCGCACGTCCGCATCCTCTCCAGCACCAGTGGCCCGGCCGGGAGGCGGGCGGGGCGGCTACTTGCCGCCGGCGCTGCACCCCGCGCGGACCATCGAAAGGATGGTCCCCGTGCAGCCGCCGCACTGGGCGCGGCAGCCGCAGGCCGCATAGACATCATGCGGGCGGTCGGCGCCCGCCGCCACGACGGCGGCGATCTGCTTATCCGTCAGCGCATTGCACATGCAGACATACATGCAGCCGATCCTTTTTGCACCAGGGGTTTTGGAACGCGAACGATTCTCACCGGATGGGCAGCCGCCAGCCGGTCCCTTTCGCCCAGGCGTGCATCCGCCGCCCGCCCTGCAACCTGGCGCCGGGGTCCGAGGCTGGGGGCCCGGCGCCGGCCGCCGATCCTCAGCGCCAGCCCGCGCGCTGCATGATGCGCAGCGCCTCGGCCGAATTGGCGCCATAGATGCCGGCGTTCAGCTGGTCCTCGCGGAAGCTGCCGAAGCCGGCCAGCGCCGGATGCACCGGGGCATCGGCCACGACCGGGTATTCCATATTGCCCACCGCGAAGATCTCCTGCGCCCGCGGGCTGGTCAGGTATTCGAGGAAGCGCTGCGCGCCCGCGGCATTGGGGGCGGTGCGGACCACCCCGGCGCCGGAGATGTTCACATGCGCGCCGCGATCGCCCTCGCCCTGGTTCGGGAAGATCACGCCGATGCGCTGCGCGATCTCACGGTCCTCGGCCCTCTGGGAGGTCAGCATGCCGCCCAGGTAGTAGGTATTGGCGATCGCCAGCTTGCACTGGCCGGAGGGGATGGCGCGGAACTGGTCGCGGTCGCCGCCCTGCGGCGGGCGGGCCATGTTGTTGGCCAGGCCGCGCGCCCAGGCCTCCGTCGCCTCCGGCCCATTGGCCGCCAGCACCGAGCCGGTCAGCGAGGTGTTGTAGGGGTGAGACGCGCTGCGGACGCAGATCTGGCCGCGGAAGCGCGGATCGGCCAGGTCCTCGAAGCGGTTCAGACCCTCCGGCCGGCCGGCCTGGCGGTCATACATGATGACGCGGGCGCGCTTGGACACGCCGAACCAATGGCCCTCCGGGTCCCGCAGATTGGCCGGGATGCGGCTGGTCAGCACCTCGCTCTGCACGGGATGCAGGATGCCGGCTTCCTTGGCGCGGGCCAGGCGGGCGGCGTCGACCGTGATCAGCACATCGGCGGGGCTGTTCGCCCCCTCCGTCCGGATGCGCTGGATCAGCTGGTCCGCATCGCCCTCGATCAGCCGGATGCGGATGCCGGTTTCCCGGGTGAAGGTATCGTACAGCTCCCGGTCGGTATCGTAGTGGCGGGAGGAATAGACATTGATTTCCTGGCCCTGGGCCAGGGCGGCCGGGGACAGCGCGGCCGAGGCCAGAAGGGCAAGGCCGGCGGGGGCGAGCATCGAAAGCAGATGGCGACGGCGCATTGCTTGGGTCTCTCGTCTGACGTGGCGTGGCCGGGCAATAGCGCAATTGCGAAGCGTTCGCAAGCGCCGCGATCACGCCCGGCACGCGGCCCCGGCGGGCCGCGCCCTGCCGGCCGCCTCAGCCCAGTCCGCGCAGGAAGCCTGCGCGCTGTGCGGCACCCGCCATCAGGAAGGAATGGTCGTTGCCGCCCAGGATGAAGCGCGCGCCGAGGGCGATGTAGTCCGGCGCCACCTTCTCGTCATACACGCCGCCCATGCCCATCACCTTGCCCCGGGCGGCGCAGGCGGCGCCCACCTTCGCATAGGCGGCGCGCACATCCGGGTGGCCGATCTGACCGGGAATGCCCATGGTCGCCGTCAGGTCGCTGGTGCCGAACATCAGCACGTCCACGCCCGGCACCGCGGCGATCGCTTCCGCATTGGCCACGGCTTCCGGCGTCTCGATCATCACCGCGACCAGGATCTCCGCATTCAGCTCGGCCTGCGCCGCGCCGGCATCCACCGCGCCCAGGCCATAGGCGAAGGGCGGACCGCCCCAGCTGCGCGCGCCAAGCGGCGGGAAGCGGTAGGCGCGCACCACGGCCTCGGCCTCCGCCGCCGTATCCACATGCGGCACCACCACACCCATGGCGCCATTGTCCAGGCAGCGCGTGCCCTCATGCAGCGCGTCCTTGCAGATGCGCACGATGGGCGTGATGCCCTGGCCCAGCGCGGCGACGGCGATGCGGCTGGCATCGTCGACGCTCATCGCGCCGTGTTCCATGTCGATGAACAGCCAGTCGAAGCCGGTCGCCTGCGCGATCAGCCCGGTGGCGCTGCCGCGCAGGTGGTGCACGCCGAAGCCCAGCGCCAGGCTGCCTTCGGCCAGGCGGCGGCGGACGTGATTCGGGACGAGCGGCATGGCGTGGTTTCCTTCCCCGGCGATGCGGCAGGCGACCATGCGCGCGCCGCCCGGGTCAATCCGCCGCCTCCTCCCCCACGATCATCGCCTCCAGCGTCGCCAGCTGGTCCGCCTCCTCCGCCGGCTTGTCGGTGCGCAGGCGGGCGATGCGCGGGAAGCGCAGCGCGACGCCGGATTTGTGGCGGCCGCTGCGCTGGGCGGCGTCGAAGATCACCTCGATCACCAGGGTCTTCTCCACCTCCCGCACCGGGCCGAATCGGGCCGTGGTGTTGTTGCGGATCCAGCGGTCGATCCAGAGCAGCTCCTGATCGGTATAGCCGGAATAGGCCTTGCCCACCGGCACCAGCTCCTGCCCCCCCTGCCCGTCCGGGCGCCAGAGGCCGAAGGTGAAGTCCGAATAGAAGCTGCTGCGCTTGCCGTGGCCGCGCTGGGCGTACATCAGCACCGCATCCACGCCGAGCGGCGCGCGCTTCCACTTCCACCATTTCCCCTTCTGGCGGCCGGCGGCGTATTCGCTGTCGGCGCGCTTCAACATCAGGCCTTCGATCGCGGCTTCGCGGGCGCCGGCGCGCACCGCCTCCAGCTCCGCCATGCTGGCGAAGGGGATCAGCTCGGAGAGGTCCATGCGCGCGGGCTGCGTGCGCGCGAACCAGGCCTCCAGCCGGGCACGGCGCGCATCGAAGGGCAGCGCGCGCAAATCCTCGGCGCCGTCGAAGAGGATGTCGTAGAGCCGCACGCCGACGGGATGCGTCGCCTGCATCTTCAGCGTCACCACCTTGCGGTTCAGGCGCTGCTGCAGGTCGGCGAAGGGGGCCACTTCCCCGTCGCGCATCACCAGCAGCTCGCCATCCAGCACGGCATGGAAGTCCATCGCCGCGACGATTTCCGGAAAGCCGCCCGAGATTTCCTCGGCGCCGCGCGACCACAAAGCGCGGCCGCCGGGCGTGGCCGAAAGCTGCACCCGGATGCCGTCCCACTTCCACTCGGCCCGATGTGTCTCCGGCCCGATGCTTGGAAAATCCGGCTCCTCCAGCGGATGCGCCAGCATCAGCGGGCGGAACACCGGGCGATCCTCGGAGGAGGGCCGCGGCCCCTGCTCCGTCAGCCAGGCGAACAGGTCGAGATAGGGCGGGGTCAGCCCATGCCAGACCTCCTCCACCTCCGCCACATCCTCGCCGGCCCATTCGGCCAGCGCGGTCTTGGCCAGCCGGGCGGAGACGCCGACGCGCAGCCCACCCGTCACCAGCTTGATCAGCGCCAGCCGGCCATTGGCATCCAGCGCATCCAGCCAGCCGGCCAGCAGATCAGGCAGTGCGGCCTTGGGCGTCGATCCCATCGCCGCCACCACCTCCGCCAGGCCGGGCGGCGGCGTATTCACGCCGTGGCGCGCGGGCCAGATCAGCGCGACGGTCTCGGCGAGATCCCCGACATAGTCGTAGGAGAGGCCAAACAGCACCGGGTCCGTGCGCGCCGCCACCAGCTCCCGCACCATCCCCGGCTTGGCGGCCCGAAAGACCAGCTCGCCCGTCAGCGCAGCGAGGCCGATCCCGCGATCCGGGTCTGGCTGGGTCTCGAACCAGTGCCGCAGCAAGGCCAGTTTCGCCAGGCGACCCGGGGTGAAGGCCAGCCGTTCCAGCAGGCTCGCAAAAGCCGGCAGGCTCATGCCGTGGCCTCCGCCACCACCTCGGCCGGCGCCTGGTCCTCCTCCTCATCGCCACGGCCGAGCAGATGCAGCGCACGGCCGCGGATGCCGCGCAGCGCGAGCGCATGCACCAGCGCATCGTCGCGGCCATGCGTCACCCAGACCTCGGGCGCCTGCACCTCCGCCACCGTGTCCAGCAGCTCGTCCCAATCGGCGTGGTCGGAGATGATCAGCGGCAGTTCCACGCCCTTGGCCTTGGCGCGCTGGCGCACGCGCATCCAGCCGGAGGCGGCGCAGATCACCGGCTCCGCCAATCGCCGCACCCAGGCGGTGGCCTCGGCCGAGGGCGGCGCCAGCACGACCTCCCCCGCCAGCAGCCCGCCGCCGCCCCGCTTGGCCGGCACCGGCACCGGCGCCAGCGGCCCCAGCTTCACGCCGAGGCTTTCGTACAGCTCGCACAGCGCCAGCAGCGCGCCGTGCAGATAGATGGGCCGGTCCCAGCCGGCCTCCCGCAGCAAGGCGATCACCCGCTGCGCCTTGCCCAACGCATAGGCGCCGACGAGATGCGTGCGCTCCGGGAACAGCCGCAGGCTTTCCAGCAGCCGGCCGATCTCCGCCCCCGCATCCGGGTGCCGGAAGACCGGCAGGCCGAAGGTGGCCTCGGTGACGAAGACGTCGCAGGGCACCGGCTCGAACAGCGCGCAGGTGGGGTCGCGGCGGCGCTTGTAGTCGCCGGAAATGACGATGCGGCTGCCCTGCCAGTCCAGCACCACCTGGCAGGACCCCAGCACATGGCCCGCCGGCACCAGCCGGATCTGGACGCCGTTATGGGTCACGACCTCCCCCATCGCCACCACCTGCTGCTGGCGGCCGGCGCGGTCCGCCCCCATGCGGATGCGCATCACCGCCAGCGTCTCGGCGCTGGCCAGCACGCGGCCATGGTCGGGCCGCGCATGGTCGGAATGGCCGTGGGTGATGACGGCCATCGGCACGGGGCGGGCGGGGTCGATGAAGAAATCGCCGGGGATGCAGTAGAGGCCCTGCGGGGTCACGCGCATCCAGGTCTCGGGGTGAGGCATGCCACCCCAGATCGCTCGGCCGGCGAGGCAGACAAGGGGCCGCGGCACCGTGCAGGCGCGGCCAGGGCAACACGAAAGGCGGAAGGCCCCGCCGCGCCGCGCCGCAGCATTGGCTTCCCTCCCGAGTAACCCCCTGGTAACCTATGCCAGAAGTGGCCGGGGGCCGCGACCGGGCGGAGCCGGGACGAAGCGGGGCGCAATGCAGAAGCAGACCTATGGCCAGCTCTGGGACGTCTATGTCGCCGAGTCCTTCCCGCGCCTGCAGAAGGAGGACCAGCGCCTCGCCTGGCCCGGCCAGGAATGGGGCAATGAGGCAAGCTGGCAGCGCATCTTCGACAAGCTCTTCGTCCCCGCCGGCGTACAGTCCTGGCAGGCAGCGATCGAGATCGGCGGCGGCAGCGGCAAGTACACAGAGCGCGTGCTGCGCGCAGGCCAGGCGGTGCGGGTCTGGGGCTTCGATGTTTCCCGCAATTTCCTGGATGCCACCGCGGCGCGGCTGGGCGACGACATCAAGGCCGGCCGGCTTTCGCTGCATGAGATCGATGCGGCCCATCCCGACGGGATGTTCACCCTGCTGGCGGAGGCAGGGCAGGCGCGGCGGCTGGATGCAGTCTTCAGCATCGATGCCATGGTCCATGTCGACCTCACCTACCTGACCACCTATTGGATGAATGCGGCGCTGCTGCTGAAGCCCGGCGGCCGCGTGCTGATGACGCTGGCCGACCCCAATACCGGCGGTGGCTTCCAGAAGATCCTGCGCGACATTCGCAAGTTCTACCGGATGCAGGGCCGCATCTGCCCGAAGTTCGAATACCTCTCGACCGATATCGTGCGCGCCATCCTCACGCGGCTGGGCTTCGAGATCGAGCTGCTGGAGCCCTGGTCCAACCATCCCGGCCGGCCGCCGCGCGACCTTTATCTCAGCGCCCGACTGGCCGATCCGGCGAAGGCCGAAGCCTTCCGCGACGCGCTGCGCGCCGACCCCGCCGCGACCCCGCCCGGCCAGTCCGGCCGCCCCGATTCCTATGCCGACTACTGGACTCGCGAAGCCTCCCGCGCCTTGGCGGGGCGGGGGGACCGGCCGGATGCGGCCGCGGTGCGCCGGCGGCTGTTCGACATGGCGGAGATCGGCCGCTGGCGCCGGGCGATCGAGATCGGCACCGGCGATGCCCGCTTCACGGCGGAGGTGCTGCAGGCCAATCCCACGCTGCAGCTGACCGTCTTCGATGTCAGCGAGCGGCTGATGAAGGCGGCGGCGGCGAAGCTGCCAGAGGCGGTGGCCGCCGGGCGGCTGGGCTTCCAGCCGGTCGATCCGGTGCATCCGGACGGCATGCTGAAGCTGTTCGAGCGCGAGGGCCTGGCGCGGGACATCGACGCGGTCTTCAGCATCGACGCCATGGTGCATGTCGACCTGCAATACCAGCTTGCCTATTGGCTGAACGCCGCGCTGCTGCTGCGGCCCGGCGGCTGGCTGGTGCTGCAGCTGGCGGATGCGACGACGGAGGCCGGCTTTGCCCGGTTGCTGGCCGATATCCGACGCTACTTCGCCTTCCAGGGGCAGACCTGCGCGCGCTTCGAATTCCAGAGCTACGGCCTGGTGCGGCCGCTGCTGGAGAAGCTGGGCTTCGACATCACCTATGCCGGCCACTGGAACCCGCGGGATGGCAGCGAGAGCGGGCGCGACCTGTTCATCGTCGCCCAGCTGGCCCGGCCGGAACAGGCGGAGGCGCTGCGCGCGCATATCGCCATCGGCCTGGCCGTGCCCAATTTCGCCGCCACCCCGGCCGAGCCGCCTTCCGCGGCGCCAAGCGCCCCCCCCGCCCCGCCCCGCCCCGCCGCGGCCCAGACCCTGCCGGAGCCGGTGATGGAGGACCTGCCGGAACTCTCCCGCACCCTGGGCCAGAGCATCTGGCGCCAGCTGCATCTGCGCGCCAATCCCGGGCTGAGCAGCGCCAAGCTGCGCGAGGACATGCAGGAACTTTGGGCCGGCAATCGCCGCGAATGGACCCGGCTGGGCGAGACGGTGCTGCTGGACCTTGCCGGCCGCGGGCTGATCCTGAAGCGCCCAGGCCAGGCGGGTGGCGCCGGCAAGCCGGGTGCCGCGGATGAGTCCGGTGCCTGAAGCCGGCCCGCCCCCCGGGCTGGGCGGGCGGCAGGCTGAGGCGCGAAGGCTGGCCGGAGACCTGCCGCGGCGACCGGCGCATCGGCCACTGCCTGCTGCGCGGCCTTGCCGGGATGGGCATTACCCTGCACATATCGCTCGGCCGGACCCCCGGGGGCGCCGGCCTTCACCGGGACGATGCCGCCCGGCAGAGGATGAAACAGGCGGCGGATGAAACAGGCGGCGGGGCCAATGCCCCGCCCAGACAAGCGGCAGGCATGACACATCCGGACGCCTCCCCCCTGCGCCAGGCAGCGCGGCTTCGCGAAGCGGGTGACCTGCCCGGCGCGGTGCAGTCGCTGGCCGGCATCGACGCGGCGGCGGACCCGCAGGCCGGCTATATCCAGCTGCGCTATCTGTTCGAATTGCAGGACTATGCCGGGCTGCAGCAGGCCACGCGCCGGCAGCTTGCCGCACTCGGCGCAGCGGGGCTGCCGGGCGGCGCGCTGCCGCCGGCCACCGTACAATGGCTCGCCACGCTGCTGCGCTTCGCCGAACGCTGCTGCCTGCCACCGGCCGAGATCGCCGCCGCGCTGGATGCGACCAGGCCCGCCGCGCTGGCCGCGCCCGAACTACTGCTGGCCTGGCGCGCCGCGCGGCGGCGGCAGAATTACCGGGATGCGATGCCCACCCGCTTCGCCGGCGGCGTCTCCCTCATCTCGCTCGGAACCAACTGCCTGCCCTGGCACCTGCCGGGCCGCTGGGGGTTGCGGCGGGAGGAGGATTTCACCGCGCTCTTCGGCCCCTTCTCCCTCGCCGGCCACCGCATCCCCGGCATGATCGCGGCGCTGGAGGAGGATTTCGCCACCTATTGCACGCCGGAGACGCTGCGCATCGTCACCACCACGCGCGGGCAGGATATGGCCATGCGCAAGGACCGCGCGGCGCATTGGAACCATAATCGCGGCCCCTACTGGCTGGGGCAGGATGCCGCCCCGCTGCGCGCCAGCATGCAGGCCAAGGCCGCGCTGTTCCGGGCGGCCTGCCGCCGGCCGGATGCGGTCTTCCTGCTGGCCGGCTGCCAGGTGGAATATCCGGAGGAGAAGCTGGATTTCCTGCCCGCACTGGATGCGGCGCTAGCGCGTTTCACCGGCCGCGGCGGCAACCGCATCCTGATCACCAACCACACCGCGCATCGGCCTGCGGCCGCCAGCCTGCGCGTGAATGCCAGCACCACCTTCGCCTACAGCCCCTTCCCTTCCCCCGACTACGTCTGGCACGACGATGCGGTGGCCGACAGCCCGGCGGGGCAGGAGTTCGAGCGCAGCTACATGCTGACGCTGATCCGCAGCCTGCTGCGCTGGGGCGTGCTGCAGCGCCTGGCGGCGCCCGCCGAGGCATGAACGCCAGCCACGCCGTGCCGCGGGCCGCGCCGGATGTGGATCTGACGCAGGAGGGCCCGCTCGGCGCCAGCCTGCGCCAGCTGTTCCATGCCGAGAAGCACGAGGCCTTCCAGTCCCTGCTGCGCCAGGCGGTCGCGCATCTCGACCGGATTGCGCAACCCTCCCTTTCGCATCTGCTGTTCCTGCTTCGCTTCGGGGAACGCGCCTGCCTGGAGCCGTCGCTGCTGCAGGGGCTGCTGGATGCGCTGCGCGACCGGGCAGAGCAGGATGCGGGGCTGCGCCCGGTCTGGCAGGCGGTGGCGCGGCGGCAGGATTTCCGCCTGCGGCTTCAAGCAGGCCGTAAGGGCCCCCTCACCCTCGTCTCGCTCGGCCTGCACTGCCTGCCCTGGACACTGGTGAACCGCTGGGGCTTCCGGGACACGCCGCAGTTCATCAGCCTGCAGAATCCCTTCTGCATGGCGGTGCATAAGGCGGATACGGTGGTGCAGGCCATCGCGCAGGATTTCGGCGCCTATGCCGAGCCCGCGCTGATGCGGGAGGCGACGACGCCGCAGGGCCAGCGCATCGCCATGCGCCAGGATGGCGGCGCGGTGTGGAACCACCATCGCGGCCCCGCCTGGCTGGATGAGGATTACGCCGGCCTGCGCCAGTCGCTGACCCTCCGCGCCGAGTCCTTCCGCCAATCCTGCCGGGCGGAGGGGCTGGTCTTCCTGATGGGCGACAGCCGCGTCGATGTGCCACCCAAGGCGCCCATCCCCTTCCTCGCCCCGCTGCGCCAGGCATTGGCGCGCGCCACCGGCCAGCCGGACTGCCGCCTGATCCTCACCAGCCAGCCGCGCCGCGGCGGCACCCGTGGCCTGACCTGGCTGGAGGATGGCACGGCGCTGATCGCCGTTCCCTATCCGCATCCGCGCTATGTCTGGGCGAATGACGACGAGGCCGACAGCGCCCAGGGGCTGGACTTCGAGCAGGCCTATGCGGAGGCGCTGCTGGCCTGCCTGCAGAACTGGGGCATGGCCGCATGACCGCGCCGCTGGCGGAGGACGGGCTGGATCGCATCCTGCTGCGCCACTGGCGGCAGGGGCAGCGGGAGGCGGTCACGGGCCGCGACTTCTGGCAGCGCGTCACCGCCCGCGCCGACTGGGTCGCGGCCCATACGAGGCCCGGGGCCCTGGTGCTGGTGATCGGCGCCACGGGGGTTGAGGCGATGGCGCTCTTCCTCGGCATCGCCGCCGCCGGGCGGATCGGCGCCTTCTTCCCGCCGGCCTCGCCCCTGCAGGACCAGCGGCATTTCTTCGAACAGCAGCGTGCGGCGCTCGCCGCCATCGCGCCGGAGGCGATCTGCGTACTCGAGGCGGCGACGGCGGAGACGGTGCGCGCCATCGACCCGGCTCTCGCCGCCACGGTGCGCCTGGCGCCGGCCACCGCCACCGGCCCGTCCATCGCCGCGCTCGGCGTATTGCGGGCGCGGCTGGCGGAGGATGCGCCGCTTTTCGTCCAGCACTCCTCCGGCACCACCGGCATCAAGAAGGCGGTCGAGATCAGCGGGCGGATGCTGGCGGGGCAGTTCGCCGCCTATTGGCCCGGGCTCCGCGCGGAGCTCGGCGTGGCACGGCTATCCGTCGCCACCTGGCTGCCGCTCTATCACGACATGGGGCTGGTGGCGGGCTTCCTGCTGCCGGTGCTGGGGGGCGACAGCATCTCCCTGCTCGATCCCTTCGAATGGATCGCCGCGCCGGGCCGATTCTTCGAGATGATCGAGGCCGATGGCTGCGACATCGCCTGGATGCCGAACTTCGCCTTCCGCCATTTCGTGCGGCTGAAGCGCGCGCTGAAGCCGGCGCGGCTGGAGAGCATGAAGCTCTGGGTGGACTGTTCCGAACCCTGCCGCCTGGCCGATGCCGAGGCCTTTGAAACCGCCTTCGCCCTGCGCCCCGGAAGCGTCGTCGGCTGCTATGCGATGGCGGAGACGGTCTTTGCCGTCAGCCAGGGCCGGCCGGCGGAGCGGATCGGGCTGGCCGTTGCGCGCGACCTGGCCCCGGGCGAGGCGGTGCCGGAGGAATGGCTGGCGCAGCCGGCGCCCGCGGGCGCGCGGCTCGTCATGTCCTCCGGCCGCGCGCTGCCGGGGGTGGAGCTGGCGGTCTTAGAGGGCGACCGGGTGCTGCCGGCGGGCCACTACGGGGAAATCGCGGTGCGCGCGCCCTTCCTGTTTGCCGGCTATCGCGGCCAGCCGCCGATCGCGGCATGGTTCCGCACCGGCGACCTCGGCGCGGTGCTGCGCGAACAGGTCTTCGTCTTCGGCCGGCTGAAGGAAATCATCATCGTCAATGGCAAGAACCTCTTTGCCGGCGATGTGGAGGCGGCGCTCGGCGGCATCGCCGGGCTGCGCCCCGGCCGCGCCGTGGCCTTCGGCCTGGACAGCGACCAGACCGGCAGCGAGGAGCTGGTGATCGTGGCCGAGCATGACGCCGCCAGCGGCGTGGCGGAGGCTGCCTGCCGTGCCGCCATCAGCCGGAAAGTGACGGAAACCTTCCTGGTGAAGCCGCGCGACGTGCGAATCGTCGCCGATCGCTGGCTGGTGAAGAGCACCAGCGGCAAGATCAGCCGCGCCGCCAATCGCGACCGCTACCTCGCCACCTTTCGCAGCCCGGAGTGACCCCCATGCCCGCCTTCACCCTGGCCCATCTGCAGGCCATTGCCCGCACGGTGATCGGCGACCGGGAGATCGTCCTGGCGCCGGAGATGGAGGCCGCCGATGTGCCCGGCTGGGACAGCCTGAACCACACGCTGATCAGCGTGGAGATCGAGGCGGAGACGGGCGCCGCGGTGGATGCGGCGCTGCTGGCGGACTGCCCGACCTTCGGCGACCTGGTGGCGATGGTGAATGCGCGCCTGCCCGGATGAACGGCTTGTCATCCTGCCCGACTCGACATGCCGACAGGTGGACCCAACCTGCGGCAGGCGAAGGGATGGAGGATGACATGGCCTTCACGAAAATCGGCCGGCGCGGCGCGCTCGGCCTGCTCGGCAGCATCGGCGCCAGCCTGGGGGCCGGCACGGGCACCGCGCTCGCCCATCACGGCTGGTCCTGGGCCGAGGGCGAGCAGGGCACGCTGACCGGCACGGTGCGGGAAATCTATGTCGGCCCGCCGCACCCGACGCTGCGCGTCGAGGCCAATGGCCAGATCTGGACGGTGGAGCTGGGCAATCCGCGCCAGACCGAACGCGCCGGCTTCACCGAGACCTCGCTGCGCCCGGGGCAGGAGATCGTGGCGCTCGGCAACCGGTCCCGCGACAGTTCGGAGCGTCGGCTGAAGGCGGTGCGGGTGACCGCCGGCAACCGGCGCTTCGACTTCTATCCGGAGCGCATCCAGGGCGGCTGACGGCGCGTGCTGGACCTGCTCGCGGCCTCCGCCCCCGCGGTGGCGCTGCGCGGCTCCGTCACGTTCTATCTGCTGGTGAATGCGGCGCATGTGCTGGGGCTCGGCCTGCTGGTCGGCGCCATCGCGACGCTCGACCTGCGGCTGCTGGGCGCCTTCCGGGCCGCGCCGGTGGCGGTGCTGGCGCCGCCGCTGGTGCGGGTGGCGGGGGTGGGGCTCGGCCTGGCGGCGCTGACGGGCCTCGCGCTGTTCAGCACGCGGCCGGGGACCTACCTGGAGAATCCGGCCTTCCTGGCGAAGCTGGCGCTGCTGGCGCTGGCGGTCCTGAACCTGGCACTGCTTCATGCCGGGCGGCCCTGGCGCGCGGCGCTGGCCGGCGGGGCGGTGGCGGGGCGGCTGCGGGTGGCGGCGGCGGTGTCGCTGGCGGCCTGGCTGGGCGCGCTGCTGGCGGGACGCTGGATCGGATTCCTGCAATAACCGCCGCCGTCAGGCGGAGATCAGGGCATGCAGGGTCGTGTGGTGGCGGTGGCGGCCTCGTCGGGCCATGAGTTCTCGAAGCCGGTGCTGCCGCGCATCACGCTGCTGGCCGGGCTCGGCGTGCAGGGCGATGCGCATTGCGGGGAGCTGGTAAAGCATCGGTCCCGCGTGCGGGCGAATCCGAACCAGCCGAACCTGCGCCAGCTGCACCTGATCCCGGCCGAACGCCTCGCCTCGCTGCGCGCCCAGGGATTCGACGTGGCGCCGGGCGCGCTCGGCGAGAATGTGACGACGGAGGGCGTCGACCTCTTTGCCCTGCCCCGCGGCAGCCGGCTGCATCTGGGCGCGACGGCGGTGGTGGAGGTGACAGGGCTGCGCAACCCCTGCCACCAGCTCGACGATTTCCAGAAGGGGCTGATGAAGGCGACGCTGGAACGGGCGCCGGATGGGGCGCTGCTGCTGCGGGCCGGAATCATGGCGGTGGTGGTGGAGGGCGGGGAGCTGGCGGCGGGTGATACGCTGCGCGTGGAATTGCCGGCGGAGCCACATCGGGCGCTGGAACGGGTGTGAGCCTCCTCCTCGCCTTCGCCGGCCTGCCGGGCACCGGCAAATCCACCCTGGCTCGCGGCCTGGCCCAGGCGCTCGGCGCCACCTGGATCCGCATCGACCATATCGAGCAGGCGCTGCGCGAGGCCGGCATCGCGGAGGTCGGGCCGGCCGGTTACCTGGCCGGCTATGCGCTGGCGGAGGCCAATCTCGCGCTCGGCCTGGACGTGGTGGCGGACAGCGTGAACCCGCTGCAGATCACCCGCACGGCCTGGCGCCAGGCGGCGCGGCGGGCCGGCGCACGGATCGTGGAGGTGGAGGTCGTCTGCTCCGACCCCGCCGAGCACCGCCGCCGGGTCGAGACCCGGCACATCGACATCCCCGGCCTCGTTCCACCCAGCTGGGCGGCGGTGAAGGGCCGCGCCTACGAAGGCTGGGACCGCCCGCCGCTGCGCATCGACACGGCGGGGCGCAGCCTGGAGGCTTCGCTGGCGGAACTGCGGGCCGCGTTGGGCTGAGAGCCTGACCCAAAAGATCGTCGGGTCGGTCCGGGACATCTTTTCCGCCCTGGCGGCGTCCGACAACTTGCCGGTGCAACCAGCATCGGCGGCGTTGCCGTCCTGGCCAGGACGAAAAATCCGCGACCGGCCCTCAGCCGCCGACCTTCCGGGTCAGGCTCCGAGACCCCTTCCCCTTTCGCCGCTCCGCCAGCATATTCCCCGGCGAATGGGAACATTGCCGGAACTTTTTCGCGCCTGGTTCGCCGATCGCGGCTGGGCGCCGCGGCCGCACCAGCTGGCGCTGCTCGGCGCCGTGCAAGGCGGGGCCAGCGCGCTGCTGGTGGCGCCGACCGGCGGCGGCAAGACGCTGGCGGGCTTCCTGCCCTCCCTGGTCGATCTGCATGAGAACCCACGTCCGGGCCTGCACACGCTCTATATCTCGCCGCTGAAGGCGCTGGCCGTCGATATCGCCCGCAACCTCACCACCCCCGTCGAGGCCATGGGCCTGCCGATCCGCATCGAGACCCGCACCGGCGACACGCCGGCCAATCGCCGCGCCCGCCAGCGGGTGGACCCCCCCAATTTCCTGCTGACCACCCCCGAAAGCCTGGCGCTGCTGCTGACCCTGCCGGATGCGGCGGAGATGTTCGCCGGGCTCCACGCCATCGTGGTGGACGAGATCCATGCGCTGGCCGGCAGCAAGCGCGGCGACCAGCTTTCGCTTGGCCTGGCGCGGCTGGCGACGCTGGCGCCCGGCGCACGCCGCATCGGGCTTTCCGCCACCGTGGCGCATCCCGCCCCCCTGCGCGCCTTCCTCTCCCCCACCGGCATCGCCACCGATGTGGCGCTGGTGCAGGGCGCGGCGGGGGCGGAGCCTTCGCTCGACATCCTGCTGCCGGAGGGCCGCCTGCCCTGGGGCGGGCATATGGGCCTGGCCTCGATGCCGGAGGTCTATCGCCGCATTCGCGGCGCCGGCGTCACCATCGTCTTCGTCAATACCCGCGCGCAGTCGGAGCTCTGCTTCCAGGCGCTGTGGCGGCTGAACGACGACAACCTGCCGATCGGCCTGCATCACGGCAGCCTGACGGTGGAACAGCGCCGCAAGGTGGAGGCCGCGATGGCGGAGGGGCGGCTGCGCGCGGTGGTGGCGACCGCCTCGCTCGACCTCGGCATCGACTGGGGCGCGGTGGACCAGGTGGTGCAGGTGGGCGCGCCTAAAGGTGTGTCGCGACTGCTGCAGCGCATCGGCCGCGCCAATCACCGGATGGACGAGGCGAGCCAGGCCGTGCTGGTGCCGGCGAACCGCTTCGAGGTCATCGAATGCGTCGCCGCCCGCCAGGCCGTCGCGGCGCATGAGTTGGATGGCGACCCGCCGCGGGAGGGCGGGCTCGACGTGCTCTGCCAGCACATTCTGGCATGTGCGGTAGCAAGTCCCTTCCACCCGGACGACCTCTACGCCGAGATCCTGCGGGCCTCCCCCTACGCCACGCTGACGCGGAAAGATTTCGACGATGCGCTGCGCTTCGTCGAGGATGGCGGCTATGCCCTGCAATCCTACGAGCGCTTCCGCCGCCTGTTCCGCGATGCGGAGGGGATGATCCACATCCGCGGCCCCGCCGCCGCGCGCCAGCTGCGGATGAACCTCGGCACCATCGTTGAGACGCCCCTGGTCAAGGTCCGGCTGCGCGGCGGGCCGGTGCTGGGCGAGGTGGAGGAATGGTTCGTCTCCACCCTCACCGCCGGCGACTGCTTCATCTTCGCCGGCCAGCTTTTGCGATTCGAGGGGCTGGACGCGCTGGCCTGCGTCGTCACGCGCGGCGGCGAGGGCGAGCCGCGCGTGCCCGCCTATGCCGGCAGCCGCATGCCGCTGACCACCCATCTCGCCGCCCGCGTGCGCGGCATCCTGCACGATCCGAAATCCTGGCCGGCGCTGCCCGAATCCGTGCGGGAATGGCTGCGGCTGCAGCAGCACAGCTCCATCATGCCGCCCCGCGACGGGCTGCTGGTGGAGACCTTTCCGCGGGGCGAGCGCTGGTTTCTCGTGGCCTATTGCTTCGAGGGACGGCTGGCGCACCAGACGCTCGGCATGCTCGTGACCAAGCGGATGGAACGGCTCGGCATGGCGCCACTCGGCTATCTCGCCACGGATTATGTCCTCGCCTGCTGGTCTGCCTTCGCGCCGACCGGCATCGAAAGGCTGTTCGAGGAGGACATATTGGGTGAGGAGCTGGAGGCCTGGATGGCCGAAAGCAGCATGCTCCGCCGCACCTTCCGCAACATCGCCACCATTGCGGGGCTGATCGAGAAGAACCATCCCGGGCAGGAGAAGTCGGGCCGCGCGATGACCATGAATGCCGATCTGATCTACGACGTGCTGCGCCGGCACGAGCCCGACCACATCCTGCTGCGCGCCACGCGGCGGGAGGCGGCGGCGGGGCTGACCGATGTGGCGCGCATCTCCCTGCTGCTGGCGCGCGCGCGGGCGGGCGGCATCCGCCACATGGTGCTGGACCGCGCCTCGCCCTTGTCGGTGCCGGCGCTGATCGAGGAAGGCCGCGAATGGGTCGCCGGCGGGGCGCAGGACGCGCTGCTGGCGGAGGCCGCGGACCTCGTCGCGGAAGCCACCGACGGCGCCGACCTGTTCAACGAGATCCTGGCCAACGTGACCGAAGCCATCCCTCCCCGCGGCGATCGCGACCGCGCCCGCCGCCCGCGCGATCCGAAGCGACGCAATGCGCGCTTCATCCGCAACGCGCCGAAGAACCTGGGCGCGCCGCGATGACCGCCGCGCCTCTGCACATCGCCGGCCAGCGCCTGATGCTGGACCCCGCCGGCTTTGCCATCTGGCCTGCCGAAAAACTGCTCGTCGTCTCCGACCTGCATCTGGAGAAGGGCAGCAGCTTTGCCGCCCGCGGCAGCTTCGTGCCGCCCTATGACACGCGGGAAACGCTGGAACGCCTGGCGCTGGCGCTGCGCCGCTGGCGGCCGGAACGGCTGGTGCTGCTGGGCGACAGTTTTCATGACCGGCACGGCTGCGCCCGGCTGCACCCTTCGGATTGCGCGGCCTTGCAGCGGATGCTGGGCACGCTGGCGGAGGTGGTCTGGGTGCTCGGCAACCACGATCCGGAACCGCCGGTGGGTCTGCCGGGCATCGCGATGGCGGAATTCCGGCGTGGCCCCTTCGTCTTCCGCCATATCGCGGATCCCGCCCGCGGCCTGCCGCCCGGCGAGCTCTCGGGCCATTACCACCCGAAGGCCACCATGCCGGTGCGCGCCGGCGCGGTGACACGGCCCTGCTTCCTCACCGATGGCCGCCGCCTGCTGCTGCCGGCCTTCGGCGCCTATACCGGTGGGCTGGAGGTGCGCGACCCGGCGATCGCGACCCTGTTTCCGCGCGGCGGCCGCGCATTCCTGCTGGGGCCGGAGCGGCTTTACAGCTTTCCGACCGGCCCGCTGCGCGGCGCAGCGCGGGAGCCGGAATTGGCGGGGCCGAGCCTCCAGTCGGGATAGCGCACCCTGCGCCCGAATGGGCGCCGCCGCTTATGCGGCGAGCCAAGGCCGCGGGTCGGGGCACTGCCCCGACGCCGCCCGGCGCCTGAGGGTCTGAATTACGGAAAGGCGGCGCAGGCTTCCCAGCCGATCTCGCGCGCCTGCGCCTCGGCGCCCGCCACCCATTCGGCGACGAAGGGATGTGCCAGGACGGCATCCGCATAGGCCTGCGCGTCCGGCGCCAGCGGCACGGAATAGGTGCGGAAGCGGCTGGCCATGGGCGCCCACATGGCGTCCGCGAAGCAGAAGCACGCGCCGAAAAGGTACGGCCCGCCCTGCCCCCAATTCGCACGGGTCTGCCGCCAGCTTTCCTGCACCCGCGCCACCTGCGGCGCGACGCCCGGACGGCCGAGCAGTTTCGCATTGCTCGGCACGCCATTGGCGATGGGCCAGCGCTTCACCAGGTTCATCGGCATCGCCGCGCGCAGCTCGACGAAATGCGCATGCATCTCCCCGGCCGAGGCGCGGGCCGCGGTGCGCGCGGGCAGGTCGGCCGGCCAGATGTCGCAGCCCGGCGCCTTCTCCCAAAGATATTCCGCGATCGCCCAGGTGTCGGTGATGGCGAGGTCGCCGTCGAACAGGATCGGGATCAGCCCGGTGGGGGAAATGGCGGCGAGCTTCGCCTTGCTGTCGTCGCGCGACAGCAGCAGCGTCTCCGTCTCGAATTCAAGGCCCGAAAGCTTGCAGGCCAGCCAGCCGCGCATGGTCCAGGTGGAGGACCATTTGCCGCCGATGATCAGCTTCATCAGGAAACGCCTCCGTCATGCAGATGGCAGGCCACCGTCACGCCATTGGCCGTCACGTCGCGCGGCGCCTCGCGCGAGCAGCGCGGGCCGGCGGCGGGGCAGCGCGGGTGGAAGGCGCAGCCGGGCGGCGGGCGGATCGGGCTCGGCACGTCGCCGGCGGCCTCGGGCGGCTGCAGCGTCTCCGCCGTCACGGCGGACAGCAGCGCCTTGGTATAGGGGTGGCGCGGCGCGTGCCACAGCGCCTCGGCCGGGCCGATCTCGACGATGCGGCCGAGATACATCACGGCGATCCGGTCGCACAGCCAGCGCACCAGGCGCAGATCGTGGCTGATGAACAGGTAGGTCAGCGAAAGGCGTTGCTGCAGCTCCACCAGCAGGTTCACCACCTGCGCCTGGATCGAGACATCCAGCGCGCTGGTGGGTTCGTCCAGCACGATGAAGGCGGGCTCGATGGCCAGCGCGCGGGCGATGCCGACACGCTGGCGCTGGCCGCCCGAGAGCTCGTGCGGATAGCGGCGCATCATGTCGGCGCGCAGGCCGACGGTGCCGAGCAGTTCGGCGATGCGTTCGCGGCGCGCCGCGGCATTGCCGAAGCGATGCACCACCAGAGGTGATTCGAGAATCCGCTCGATGGTCAGCGACCGGTTGAGCGAGCTCTGCGGATCCTGGAAGACCATCTGCGCGCGGCGACGGAAGGCGGGCAGGTTGTCGCCCGGTGGCGTGCCGTCGAACAGCACCTTGCCGGTGGTCGGTGGCTCCAGCGCCAGGGCGACACGGCCGAGCGTGGACTTGCCCGAGCCGCTCTCGCCGACCAGGCCCAGGATCTCGGTGCGGGCGATGGCCAGCGTCACATCCTGCACGGCACGCACCACCGGCTGGTTGGGCAGCAGCCGGCCGAGCACGGAGGGTTTGGTCGCATAATGGCGCGACACGCCATCAAGGCTGAGCAGCGGCGGGGTCATGCGGCCTCCGCGCGCCAGCAGGCGGCCTTGCGGCCGGGAGCGATGTCGCGCAGCGGCTGCTCCGCGGTGCATTGGGGCGCGGCGCCGGGGCAGCGCGCCTGGAAGGGACAGCCAGGCGGCAGGCGCGCGAGATCCGGCGGCTCGCCGGGAATGGCGGGCAGCGGGCCGTCGCGCTTGGTGCCGCGCGGCACGCTGGCGAGCAGCGCCATCGTATAGGGGTGGCGCGGCGTGGCGAGCAGCGCCTGGGTCGGCGCTTCCTCCATGATGCGGCCGGCATACATCACGGCGACGCGGTCGCAGATGCGGCCGATGACCGACAGGTTGTGCGAGATCATCAGCATGGCCATGCCGAGTTCGCGACGCAGCTCGTCCAGCAGCGCCAGGATCTCGGCCTCCACCGTCACATCCAGCGCCGTGGTGGGCTCGTCCGCGATCAGCAAAGACGGGCGGCAGATCAGCGCGAGGGCAATCAGCACGCGCTGGCGCATGCCACCCGAAAGCTGGTGCGGATAGGCGGCGAGCCGGCTTTCGGGCTCCGCGATCCGCATGCGGCGCAGCAGGAGCAGTGCCGCCTCCCGCGCCTCGGCCTCGCTGCCGCCATGCAGGCGGTGGATGCGGGTCAGCTGGTCGCCGATGGTCATCACCGGGTTCAGCGCCGCGGCGGGGTCCTGCACCACCATGGCGATCTGCTTCGCGCGCAGGCCGCGCAGCGCCTCGGCATCCAGCTTGCGAAGATCCTGGCCACGAAAGAAAAGCTCGCCGCCGATGGTGGCGCTTTCCGGTTGCTGCAGGCGGATGGAGGCGCGGGCGGTGACAGATTTGCCGGAGCCGGATTCGCCCACCAGCCCCAGCACTTCGCCCGCCGCGATGTGGAAGGAGACGCCGCGGGAGGGGCGGATTTCGCCACCCTCGCTGCGGAATCGCGTGACCAGGTCACGCACCTCGAACAATGGCTCAGGCATCGCCACGCCGTGTCAGCTGGGCCGGGTCCAGCACATCCCGCAGCAGGTCGCCGGCCAGGTTGAAGGCGACGACGGTGAGGAAGATCAGCAGGCCCGGGAAGATGGTCAGCCACCATTGGCCGGACATGACATAGGTGCGGCTATCGGCCAGCATGCCGCCCCAGCTCGGCTCCGGCGGCTGGATGCCGAGGCCGAGGAAGGAGAGCGAGGCCTCCGTCAGGATGCTCGTCGCCACCAGCAGCGTGGCGAAGACGGCAACGGGCGAGACGCAGTTGCGCAGCACGTCGCGGAACAGGATGCGCGTCTCGCTGGCGCCCACCGCGCGTTCGGCCATCACATATTGCTCGTTGCGTTCCACCAGCACGGCGGCGCGCACGATGCGGGCGACTTTTGGTGCGTTCAGCAGCCCGATCACCACCATCACCTTCATGATGTGCGGGATGACAAAGGGGCCGAATTCCAGGTCCTGCGTGCCCAGTGCGGCCACGACCGCAATGGCCAGCACGATGGGCGGGAAGGCCATCAGCACGTCCATGACCCGCATGATGGCGGAGTCCGTGAAGCCTGGGCTGCGGAAGGCCGCGATGGCGCCGAGCGGCACGCCGATGGCCACCGCGATGCCCACCGTCGTCAGCCCCACCGTCAGCGAAACCCGCGTTGCATGCACGCATCTGGCAAAGATGTCGCGTCCGAACTGGTCGGTCCCGAACCAGAAGGTGGCATCCGGCGGCCGCAGGCGGAGGCGGGAGGGACGGTTCGGCAGGAACTGCGCGATCTGCTCGGGGAAGATGGCGACGATCACCAGGACAAGCAGGAAAGCGAAGGCGACCAGCGCGAGCGGATCGCGCTTCATCACCATCCACAGCCGGTTCGGGCGCCGCGGCGCGGCCAGCGTCGCGCTCATCGGCGGATCCGGGGGTCGAGCACGGCGTAGAGCGCATCCATTCCGAAGTTGATCAGCACAAACAGCGTGACGTTCAGCAGCACCAGGCCCTGCACCAGCGGATAGTCGCGCGAGAGGATGCTCTCATACAGCAGCCGCCCCATGCCCGGCAGGTTGAAGATCACCTCCGTCAGCACCGCGCCGGCCAGCAGATAGCCGAAGGAAAAGCCCGCGGCGGTCAGCGTCGGGATCAGCGCATTGCGGAAGGCGTCGGTCCAGATGATGGTGCGTTCCGGCACGCCATGCGCACGCGCCACCGCGATATGCTCCCGCCCCAGCACATCAAGCATGGAGGAGCGCAGCATGCGGGTGATGGTCGCAGCATAGGCGGTGCCGAGCGCCACCGCCGGCAGGATGATGTGGGCGGTGGACAGGCCGAGGCCGGCGCTCAGCGGCTGGTAGCCGCCGGGCGGCAGCCAGCCGAGAATCACTGCAAACAGCAGGATGGAGAGCAGCCCCTGCCAGAAGACCGGCATCGAAATGCCGATCATCGCCACCACGCGGAACATATGGTCCAGCGCCCCGCCCTTGTAGCGGGCCGAGAGCACGCCAGCCGGAATCGCGATCGCCATGGCAATGGCCAGCGCCACCAGCGAGACATGCAGCGTGACGGGAAAGCGTTCCGCGATCATCGCGGCGACGCCGTTCGAATACATGAAGGACCGGCCGAGATCGCCGGTGACGGCGCCGCCCACCCAGGTGAGGTACTGCTGCCACAGCGGCAGATGCAGGCCGAGCGCCTCCCGCATCGCCTGGATCTCGGCGGGCGTCGCGTTGCTGGTCATCATCGCGATGGCGGGGTCGCCCGGCAGCGCGCGCACCACCAGGAAGATCAGCACGCTGGCGCCGAACAGCACCAGCGCCAGCGTCGCCGCGCGGCCGAGAAGGAAGCGGGCCATCAGCCTTTCTTGGCGGACGTCAGGTCCATGAAATAGGAATAGCGCGGCCCGAAGCCGGACACATCGGCGCGCCACAGGTGATAGGCATTCAGCCGCCCGATCCACAGCGCCGGGCAATGATCGACGAGAATCTCGGACACCTTGCGCAGCGCCGGCTTCTTCCGCGCCTCATCCAGGTAGCGGAAGCTTTCCATCACGGCGGTGTCATAGGCCGGGTTGCGGTAGCCCATCCACTGCGCCTGGTTGCCGTCCTTGTGGTAGTTGTTCCAGATCAGATAGTCCTCGACTGAGGACTGCATCGAGGGATGCGGGAAGGCCTGCCAGTCGCCGTTCTGCGCGCTGCGATACATGCTGACGAAGTCGGTCTGACGGATGTTCATGCGGATGCCGACCTCGGCGAGGTTGGCCTGCATCACCACCGCGGCCTCCCGCGCCTCCACATAGGCCGAGGGCACTGGCACGATTGCCTCGAAGGCGAAGCCGCGCGGCATGCCCGCGGCGCGCAGGTGGAATTTTGCGCGGTCCGGGTCATAGGCGAGCTGCTTCGCCAGGTCTTCCTCGTACCAGAATTCATTGGGCGAGGCGGGCAGCGCGCTGGCGGTGACCAGGCCGGAATAGATTTCCTCGCAGATATAGTCGCGGTCCACGGCGCAGGAGACGGCGCGGCGCAGGTTGATATTGTCGAAGGGTGCCTTGGCCACGTTCATCGGCATGTAGAAGATGCCGGCGGAAGGCCGCACCGCGCCGCCGAAGCCGGCCTCGCGGCTGACCGGAGCGAAATCCTTCGGCGGGCAGTTGGAGATGATGTCCACGCTGCCGGTGCGCAGATTGGCCAGCTGCGTCGCCGCATCGGGGATGCGCACCAGCTTGATGGTCTGCGTCGCCGGCGCACCGCCGAAGTAGCCCGGGAAGGCCTCGAACTCGACGCCGACATCGGCCTGGAAATTCTTCGGGATGAAGGGGCCGCAGCCGGCCATGCGGCTGCCGCGATACAGGTTTTCGCCCGTCGCGGTGTCATTCGTCACGTCGCTGCCGCGGCGGACGATGGCGGCCTCGTAGCCCATCAGCCGCATCCAGCCGACCCAGGGCTCCTTCAGCGAGACCTTGACGACGTAATCGCCATCCTTCTGCACATCGGCGATGAAGCGGCGCAGATTGCCACGGCGGCGGCCGGTGCTGAGGTATTTCTCGTAGCTGTAAAGCACGTCCTCCGCGGTCAGGCGGTCGCCATTGTGGAAGCGCACGTCGCGCCGCAGTTCGAAGGTGTAGTTCAGCCCGTCATCGGTAATCTGCGGCAGCGCCACGGCCAGGTCCGGCTGCAGCGAGCCATCAACGCCCACCTTCAGCAGGTTGGAATAGGCCAGCAGATTGGCCGCCGCCGTTTCCACATTGCCGACATGCCAGGGGTGGATATTCGGCAGGTTGCCGAGCAGGGAGGCGGTGACCGTGCCGCGCGGCTGCGCGCCGGCGCTGCGGGGCAAGGAGGCCGCCGCCAGAATGCCCGCAAGGCCCGTGAGCGCACCGCGCCGGCCGATCATCCCGTCCATGCCTGAGCCCCCTTGTTCTTCGGTTCCAACGAAGCATGGACGCAAGCTGTGCACCGCGGCAACCCCTGAAACGCCAGTGGCTTACCGTATACGCGCGAACCCTGTTCGCACCCGGTTGCCGTGCGCGCCGCAGCCGCTAAGTTGGCGCCGGCGCAGAAGGACGAAGCGAAAATGGACGGCATCGCGGCACGCGTGGACCAGGCAGCGGAAGCGGGGGGCGAGGCCGCGGTCGGCTTCCTGCGCGACCTGATCCGTCTGCAATCGGGCGGTGAGGAAGCGGTGCAGGCGCGCGTCGCCGCGGCGCTGGAAGATCTCGGCTGCATCGTGGAGACGCGGCGCTACCAGCCCGCCAGCATCGTGCTGCGCGAGGAATTCGCCAGCGAGGCCGCGATGGCCGCGGAGGAACGCGCCGCCGTCGTCGCGCGCTTCCCCGGCAGCGGCGGCGGCCGCAGCGTGATCTTCTTCGCCCATCCGGATGGCGAGCCCTTCAACCCGCAGCATGGCTGGCTGCACGACCCGATGGCCGGCGAGATCGACAATGGCCGCATCCATGGCTGGGGCGTGGCCGATGACCTGGCTGGCGTCGCCACGATGGTGGAGGCGCTGCGCGCCGTGCGGGCGGCGGGCGTCGTGCCGAAGGGCGATGTGATCCTCACCTCCACCCCGTCCAAGCGGCATGCGCGCGGCGTGCATGCGCTGCTGCATGGTGGCATCACGGCGGATGCGGCGGTGTATCTGCACCCGGCCGAATCCGGCATCGGCATGCGGGAGGTGAAGGCGCTCGCTTCCGGCCAGCTGGTCTTCCGCATCGTGGTGAAGGGCCGCCTGCCGGCGACGCAGGAACCGGGCCACGCCGCCTTCGCCCATACCGCGATCAACCCGATCGACAAGGCGATGGCCGTGCTGGCCGCGCTGAAGGCGCTGGATGCGAAGCGCGGCGCGCGCGTGCATCACCCGGCGCTGGATGCGGCAATCGGCCGCAGCACCAACCTGCTGGTCGGTGACTTCAAGACGCTGGGCGATGGCCGCGCCGCGCGGGTGCCGCCCGCCGTGCAGCTGTCCTGCGCCCTGTCCTTCCCGCCCGGGGAGAAGCTGGCCGATGTGCGGGCCGAGGTGGAGGCCGCGCTGGCCGCCGCCCAGGCCGCCGATGCGGAGCTGGTGCTGGAGACCACCTTCCTCTCCGGCGTTACCGGCGCCGAGGTGCCGATGGACCACCCGCTCTGGATCGAGACCTGCGAGGCGGTGCGCCGCGGCACCGGCACCATGCCGGAGATCAACCCGCTGCATACCTCCTCCGATATCCGCAACCCGATGGTGCAGTCGGGCATTCCCTGCGTCGGCCTCGGCCCCCTCTGCGGCGACCTGACGCAGAATGGCGGGCGGGACGAATGGGTGGATGTGGCGGATTACCGCCGCGGGGTCGCCGTGGTGGCGGCGCTGATCGCCGGCTGGTGCGGCGCGGACTGACCACCGCGGAGCGGTAAGGCCCAACTGCCGCGGAGCGGCACGGACCAAACACCGCACACGCAGTTTTGGGCTTGGCGCGGCGCCACCTGGCGCCGCACCCTGGCGGGCCAGCAAGGAGCCCGCCATGATGCCACCGATCCCGATCCACGAACCCGCCTGGTTGCGCGAGTTCAAGGCCTTCATCATGCGCGGCAGCGTGGTGGACCTGGCCGTCGGCATCGTCATCGGCGCCGCCTTCACGGCGATCGTCGGGAGCCTGGTCGAGGACCTCATCAACCCGATCATCGGCCTGCTGGTCGGCGGCATCGACTTCTCGAATGTCTTCGTCGTGCTCAGCGGCGAACGCCGCGCGACGCTGGAGGCGACGCGGGAGGGTGGCGCGGCGGTGCTCGCCATCGGCCGCTTCATAAACGCCATCATCAAGTTCATCATCGTCGCGCTGGCGATCTTCTGGCTGCTGAAGGTGCTGACCCGCCTGCGCATCCGGCAGGAGGCGGTGAAGGGCCCGAGCTCCACCGATGTGCTGCTGGCCGATATCCTGGCGGAGCTGCGCAAGCGCCCGGAGCCTATGGCGCCCACTCCGCCCCCGCCCACGCCTCCGGCACCGTAAGCGCGCCCTGCAGGATCGCCTCGCGCAGCTGATCCAGCCGCGCGGCGAGTGCCGGCGGCACATCGGCGGCCAGCGCCAGGCGCACTGCCTCCGGCGCCTCCAGCCCGATGCGGCGATCGGCGAAATCGCCGGACAGGAAGGCGGTGATGGCGGCCTGCATCGCCACGCCATTGTCGGCGATGGCAGAGGCGAGGAAGACCGCATCCTCCGCCGTCCAGTCGCGCACATTGCCGATGGCGCGCATCCCCGCCGCCTTGCAGGCCGCGATCGCCCCCGCGCGGCCGCCATCCAGCATGGCGAAGTTCACGCGGGCCCCCGCCGCCGCCTGGGCCGCGATCCAGCGCGCTGCCAGGTCCGGGTCGTGCTGATTGCCGCAGAAGCCGCTCAGCAGGCGTGCGGAGGGGTTGGCATGGGCGAGGCCCGCGGCGAAGCCGGCGCGGCCGCGCAGCCCGGGCGGCACCGGCTCTCCGGACAGATGCGCGGCGGTGTCGCCGGGCGCGATCCACCAGCCGGCCAGCGCGCCGGCCAGTAAGGCGGATTGCTCCTGCAGCACCTCGAAGCCCGCAATGTTGGGGCCGGTGATGCGGCCCTGGGTGACGGCGAAGGCGACATCGGGGAAGGCGGGCGCCACCTCGGCCACCGCCTGCTCCCCCTGCCCGCCATGCGCCACCACCAGCTCCGCCCTTGCCGCCGCGGCCTCGATGGTGGCGGTGCGGCGGGCCGGGTTCGGCTCCCACACCGTTTCGATCCGCGCGGGCAGGTCGGCGGCGCGCGCCAGGCCCTGCAGGCCCGCCGCGTTGAAGGCGCCGATCTCCAGCGGGTCCCTCCCCGGCCGCCCGAAGAGCACGGCGACCACGCGGGGCAGGCTGCTCATTGCGCGGTCAGGCCCAGCGCCTTCACCGCGCCGCCGACCACGCGCACCTCCTCCGCCACATAGGTGGTGAATTCCGGCTGGGTCATCGGCCGCACCGCGATGCCGTGTTCCAGGATGCGGCTTTTCATCAGCGGGTTTTCCAGCGCCGCCGCCACTTCCCGGTGCAGCGTGGCGACGACGGGCGCGGGCAGGCCGGGCGGGCCGGCCAGGCCCAGCCAGTTCTCGGCGACCAGGCCGGGGAATCCGCCCTCCGCCGTGGTCGGCACCTCCGGCGCCATCTCCTGCCGCGCGGGAGCGGTGATGGCGATGGCGCGCAGCCGGCCGGCGCGGATGTTCTCGACATTCTGCGGCAGCGTGTCGAAGGCCAGCGGAATGGCCCCGCCCAGCAGATCCGCCTGCATCGGCGCGCTGCCCCGATAGGGCACATGCGTCAGCTGCGCCCCGGTGCGCTGGGTGAAGGCTTCGCCGAAGATATGCGCGACGGAGCCGGCGCCGGAGCTGCCGAAGCCCGGCGGCGTGGCCTGCGCCTTGATCCAGGCGACCAGGCCCGCGAGGTCGGTGGCCGGCACCAGCCGCGGGTTCACCATGATCACCAGCGGCGTCGCGCCGAGGTAGGCGATGTGGGTGAAGCCCGTGACGGGGTCGTAGGGCACATTGGCGTAGATCGGGGGCGAGGTGACGATGGGCGCGGTATTGGACAGCAGCAGCGTGTAGCCATCTGCCGGCTGCGTCGCGACATAGGCCGCGCCCAGCGTGCCGCCGGCGCCGGGCCGGTTCTCCACCAGCACACGCTGCGGCAGGCGCTGGGACAGCACCTCCGCCAGCACGCGCGCCACGATGTCGGAGGATCCGCCGGGCGGAAAGGTGACGATGATGCGGATCGGCCGCGCCGGCCAGGCGGGTTGGGCGCGCAGCCCGGTGCCGGTGGCAAGGGCGGCGAATGCCGCGAGAACGGGCAGATGGCGGCGGCGCATGGGCAGGATCTCCGATCGGACCGGTATCGAGGCAATTGCCGTGCCGCGGGCGCCCAGTGCAGGCTGCGCGCATGGATCCGATGACCTTGATGCCCGAGGCCCCGCGCCTGCTGGCCACCATCCTGCCCTCCGCCAATACGGTGGTGGAGCGCACCACAAGGGCGTTGCTGCACGGCATGCCGGGCGTGCTGCCGATCTTCACCCGCGTCGCGAAGCGCGGCTCGGTTGACCCCTTCCCGGATGGCTATGACTGGGAGGCGATGATGCAGGCGGCCGAATTGCTGGCCGATGCGAAGCCCGATGCCATCATCTGGTCCGCCAGCAAGGGCGCCGTCATCGGGCTGCAGCACGACCGCGCCCTGGTGCAGCGGGTGCGCGCGGAAACCGGCCTGCCCTGCGCCACCAGCGGCCTCGCCTTGCTGGAGGCCCTGGCCCTGCTGGGGGCGCGCCGCGTCGCGCTGATCGGGCCGCATGCGGCGGAGTACAACCACCGCGCCGCGCGCGGCCTGGCGGCGGAAGGGGTGGAGATGGTGGCGGAGGCCAGCCTCGGCATCCTGGACAATCTCGCCTTCGCCTCCGTGGGCTATGACGCGGTGGCCGGGCTGGCGCGACAGGTCGCGCGGCCGGGGGTGCAGGCCATCATCCTCTGGAACACCAATTGCGCCGCCGCCCCGCTGGCCGCGGCGCTGGAGGCCGAGACGGGCATCCCGCTGCTGGATGCGACGGCGCTCGGCGTCTGGGGCGGGCTTGGAGCGGCGGGCATTCCGGAAAGCCCTGGCCCGGCATGGGGGGGGCTGTTTACCCTGGCCCCGGGGGGAATCGCGTGATGCCGGGTGGGATTTCAGTGCATGCGGTGGATGTGGCCAGCGGCCGGCCGGGGCTGGGCATGAAGGTGGAGATCCATCGGATCCTGGAGGATGGCGAGAGGCTTGCGGTGGCGGAGGGCCGGCTTGGCGCCGATGGCGCGCTGCACCACCCGGTCACGCAAGGCCAGGGCGTGCAGGAAGGCGTGCATGAGGTGCTGTTCCATATCGGCGCCTTCTTCGCCGAATCCGCCAGCCCGCCGCCGCCCTTCCTGGAGCTGGTGCCCTTCCGCTTCCGGGTTTTTGACGCGACGCTGCACTACCACCTGCCGATCAAATTCACCCCCTGGGGCTTCTCACTGTATCGCGGGGCATGAGCGTGCTGCCTGCCGGCCTGCCTGGGGGCATGCCGCCCGCATCGCGGGACCTCGCCGGCCGCGCCGGCGCGGCCTCCTCCGCCCGCTGGCCGGGCGGGGCGAAGCTCGCGCTGTCCTTCGTGGTGAATGTGGAGGAAGGGGCGGAGATGTCGCTGACCTCCGGCGATGCCCGCAACGAGGCCACCTATGAGGCGCGGGAGGAGGTGGTGGGCCACCCCGACCCCTGCATGGAAAGCCATTTTGGGTACGGCAGCCGCATCGGGCTGTGGCGGATCCTGGATTCCTTCGATGCACATGGGGTGAAGGCCACGTTTTCGAGCTGCGGGCGCGCCATTGCCGCCACGCCGATCCTGGCCGCGGCGCCGCATGCGCGGGGGCACGAGGTCTCGGCGCATGGCTGGCGCTGGGAAAGCCATGCCGGCATGGCGGAGGACACCGAACGCGCGGTGATCGCCGCGACGGTCGGCGCCATCCGCGAGGCCACCGGCGAAAGGCCCGTCGGCTGGCACACGCGCAGCGCGTCTTCCGTCAACACGCGGCGGCTGCTGCTGGAGGAAGGCGGCTTCCTCTACGACAGCGACAATTACGACGAGGACCTGCCGCGGCTGCACAGCGCGACGCATGTGCGCCTGCCCTATGCCTTCGACACCAATGACATGCGCTTCGCCCCCGGCGGCGGCTTTGTCCACCACGAGGACTTCTCCCGATACTGCATCGCCGCCATCGACTGGCTGCTGGCGGAAGGCGGGCCGCGCATGCTGTCCATCGGGCTGCACCTCCGCATCATCGGAAGGCCGGCGCGCATGCCGGGGCTGGCGGCGGTGCTGCGGCATGTGGCGGGGCGGGAGGATATCTGGGTAGCGCGGCGCTGTGACATCGCGCGGCATTGGCTGACGCAGGAGATGCCGCCGTGAGACTGCTGGTGGTCAACAGCAATACGACGGAGAGCGTTACCGCCCGCATCGACCTGGCAGCCAAGGCCGCGGCTTCGCCGGGGACGGCGGTGCAGACGGTCTCCGCCCCCTTCGGCCTGCCGCTGATCGTCAGCCGCGCGGATTGGCTGGTGGCAGGCCCCGCCACGCTGGCGGCGCTGGCCGCACGGCGCGGCCAGTATGATGCGGCGGTGATCGCCTGTTTCGGCGATCCGGGCCTCGATGCGGCGAAGGAGCTTTTGGACGTGCCGGTGCTCGGCATCAGCGAGGCCGCCTTCCATGCGGCCTCCATGCTCGGCCGGCGCTTCGGCGTGGTGTCCTTCACCGCGGCGCTGCGCCCGATGTTCGAGGATTGCCTGGCGCATCACGGCCTTGCCGCGCGCTGCGCCGGCTTCCGCATGGGCCCCGCCTTCGCCGGCGACCCCGGCCTGGTGGCGGAACAGCGCGCGGAGCTGCTTGTGGATCTCTGCCGGCAATCGGTGGAACAGGATGGGGCGGAGGCGGTGATCCTGGCTGGCGGGCCGCTGGCGGGCCTCGCCCCCGTCATCGCCGATCGCGTGCCGGTGCCGCTGGTGGACGGCACGGCGGCCGCGGTGCGGATGGCGGAGGCGCTGGTGGGCCTGGCCCCGCCCGGCGCGCCGCGCCCGAAGCGCGACCGCGCGCTGACCGGTTTCGCGGGCGAGATCGCCGCGCTCTACGCCGCGCCTTGAGCATGCGCTGGTTGCTGCTGCTGGCGCTGCTGCTGCCTGGGCCGGTGCTGGCGGAAACGCTGCCCGCCTTCCGCGTCACCCCCGCCGGGCGGGAGGCCCCAGCCTCCCTGCTCATCCCCTCCTCGCACCAGCCGGAGCCCGGCCTGCTGCCGCCGGCGCCCGAAGCCTTCGAAGGCCGCGCCGCCCTGCTGCTGGAATCGGTCGAGGATGCGGAGGATGTGGGCGACCTGCTGCGCGCCCCGCCCGGCTTCGCCGTGCTGGACCCCTTCCCGCCCGCCGAGCGCCGGCTGCTGGAAGCCGCCATCGCCTGCACCCGGCTGGTCCCGGAGCCCTTGAGCCCGCTCGGCCTGTTCCTGGCCCTGCTCGCCGCCACCCAACCCCCCGCCGCCCCCTGCCCCGGCCTGCCCGCGCCACCGGCCACGCCCGAGGGCGCGCCCGCCGCCGGCGGTGACCCGGCGCTGCGAGAACTGGCCCGGCGCCGCGGCCTCCCCATCCAGGGGCTGGAGACGCGGCGCGAAATGCTGCTGGCGGTGCGCGGCATGGGCGGCGATGCGGTGCTGCGCCTGGTCTCGCTGATGGCGCGGCAGATGCGGCAGGGCGATCCGGTGCTGGAGGTGCGGATGGCCCAGGCGCTGCTGGCCGGCGATTTCGACCGGCTGCGCGCGCAGCTGCTGGCGCCCATGGCTGCTGAGCCCGGCCTCGCCCAGGCCTTCGCCCGGCAGATGCTGGACGGCCGCAATGCCGTCATGGCGCGGCGCCTTGCGCAGCGCCTGCCGCGCGAAAGCCTGGTGATCGCCATCGGCGCGGCCCATGCCGCAGGACCTTCCGGCGTGCCGGCGCTGCTGCGCCGCGCGGGATTCCGGGTGGAGGCGGTGCGCATCCCGGCCGCGCCGCTGGAATAAATGTCGGCACGGCGATTGCATCGAACCGGAGATGCAACGCCGGAGAGACAGGATGACGACCCGCCGCCAGATCCTCGCCACCGCCCTGATGGCCCCCCTCGCCGCGCCCGCCCTGGCGCAGGCGCCATGGCCCAATCGCCCGGTCCGCATCCTCAACCCCTATGCCCCCGGCGGCACCAGCGACCTGATCATCCGCCCCCTGACGGACCGGCTGGAACGCGCCTTCGGCCGGCCCTTCGTGGTGGAGAACAAGCCCGGCGCCGGCGGCACGGTGGCGACGGCGGAGGCGGCGCGGGCGGTGGCGGATGGCCATACGCTGCTGGTTTCCAATACCGGGCCGCTGGCCGTCGCGCCCTCCCTGTTCCGCAGCCTGGCCTATGACCCGAACCGTGCCTTTTCCTGGATCAGCATGCTCGGCGGCGCGCCCATCGTCTGCGCGGTGAAGGGCGACAGCCCGATGGCGACGCTGGCCGACTACAAGGCCATGGCCGCCCGCGCGCCGGAGGCCGTCTCCTTCGGCTCCTCCGGCGTCGGCTCCGTCGGGCATCTGACCGGGGTGATGTGGGGGATGGAGGCCGGGGTGCGGATGCTGCACGTGCCCTTCCGCGGCGCGGCTGAGGCGCAGCAGAATGTGCTCGGCGGCAATACCACCTCGCTCTGGGATACTTCCGGCGCCAATGCGGCGGCGATCCGGGCGGGCACGCTGAAGGCGCTGGCCGTTTCCTCGCCCGAACGTGTCTCCGCCCTGCCGGCGGTGCCGACGCTGGTGCAGGCGGGGTTCCCGGGATCGGTCTCCACCAACTGGTTCGTCATGGCCGCCCCCGCCGGGCTGGACCCGGCCATCGCGGCGCGGCTGAACACCGAATTGCAGGCAGGCCTGGCGGACGCCGCGATCAAGGCGCGGCTGGAGAGTGTCGGCGTGGTCTCGCTCGGTGATCTCAGCCCGGAGCGCATCGGCGCCTTCGTCGCCGCCGAAGCCACGCGCTGGGCGCCGGTGGTGCGCGCGGCGGGGGTGGAGCCCAGCTGACGGCATCGGCATCGGGGGCGCTGCGCATCGGCATCGCCACCCCCCTTCGCGGCGCAGCATCGGGGTGCCAGCATGGTCCGGCACAAGGATGAGGGACCCCCGGATGCCCCAGCTTCCCCGCCGCAGCCTGCTCGCCCTGGCCGTCCTCGCCCCAGGCTTCGCTTTCGCGCAGACGCCCGCCTGGCCCAGCCGGGCGATCAGGATCATCGTGCCCTACCCGCCCGGCGCCGGCACCGACCTGCTGGCCCGCGCCTATGGCCAGAAGCTGACGGAGCTGCTGGGCCAGCCGGTGGTGATCGAGAACCGCGCCGGCGCCAGCGGCATGATCGGCACCGAAGCCGCGGCGCGTTCGCCGGCCGATGGCTATACCATCCTGATGGCCAATTCCTCGGTGCTGGCCATCAACCCCGCCATCCGCGCCAACCTGCCCTATGACCCCGTCGGCGGCTTCGATCCGGTGGCGCTGGTCGGCGCCAATGACGCGGCGCTGGTGGTGCGCACGGCCTCGCCCTTCCGCAGCGTGGCGGAGGTGATCGCGGCGGCCAAGGCGCGGCCGGGGCAGCTCAGCTATTCCTCCGCCGGCACCGGCACCTCCACCCATATGGCGGCCGAGTTCTTCAAGCAGATGGCCGGCGTGGACATCCTGCACGTGCCCTATCGCGGCAGCCCCCAGGCGGTGACGGATATGCTGGGCGGCCAGGTGGACATGACCTTCAACACGGTGAATTCGGTGATGACCCCGGTGCGCGACGGCGCGGCGCGGGCGCTGGCCACCACCGGCGCCACGCGGGACCCGCTGCTGCCGGATGTGCCGACCTTCGCCGAGGTCGGGCTGACCGGCTATCGGGCCAGCGGCTGGCTGGGCTTCGTCGTGCCGGCCGGCACCCCGCCCGGCATCATCGGCGAATTGGCCTCGGCCATCGCGCAGATCGCGGCCCAGCCGGGCTTCGCCGAGCGCATCGCCGCCATCGGCATCAAGCCCACCATCAGCACGCCCGCCGAATTCCGCGCCATCATCGCCCCCGAGATTGCCCGCTGGACGGAGGTGGCGCGGCTGGCCGGGGTGCAGGTGGAGTGATGCTGACGCGGGAGACGGTCTGCGGCACGCGCCACGCGGTTTCGTCAGGGCACTACCTGGCGAGTGCGGCGGGTTTTGCGGTGCTACAGGCGGGCGGCAATGCGGTGGATGCCGGCTGCGCGGCGGGGCTGGCGCTGGGCGTGCTGCATCCCGACCTGGTGAGTGTGGCGGGCGTCGCGCCGATCATCCTGCGCACGGCGGCGGGCCAGGTGGAGACCATCGCCGGCGTCGGTCCCTGGCCGGCGGCGACCGATGCGCAATTCTTCCAGCGCGAGCATGCCGGCAAGATGCCGGCGGGCGTGCTGCGCACGGTGGTGCCGGCCGCTCCCTGCGCCTGGATCACGGCGCTGCAGCGCCACGGCACAATGACCTTCGGCGAAGTTGCCGAACACGCCATCCGCTTCGCCGCCGAGGGTTTT
Source organism: Falsiroseomonas tokyonensis (assembly GCF_019024325.1). GTDB lineage: Bacteria > Pseudomonadota > Alphaproteobacteria > Acetobacterales > Acetobacteraceae > Falsiroseomonas > Falsiroseomonas tokyonensis. Next base: position 427,788 of record NZ_JAFNJS010000005.1, on the reverse strand, counting down.
GCCGTCTATCCGCTGCTGGCCGAAAATCTTCGCAACCATGCGGCGGAGTATCGCCGCTGGCCGCAGAATGCCGCGATCTTCCTGCCGAACGACAAGGCGCCCGAGGAGGGCGACATCTTCATCCAGGCGGACCTCGCCGCCACGCTGCGCTTCATGGTGGATGAGGAACGCGCGGCCCGCGCGCGCGGCGCGGATCGCGTGGCGGGGCTGGAGGCGGCGCGGGAGTCTTTCTATCACGGCGATATCGCGCGCCGCATGGTCGATTTCATCCAGGGTGAAGGCGGCTGGCTGACGCGCGAGGACCTCGCCCGCTTCCGCTGCCCGGTGCTGCCGCCGGTGGGCGTGCAGTGGCGGGGCCAGCAGGTTCTGACGGGCGGCGCCTGGTGCCAGGGGCCGACCTTGTTGCAGGCGCTGCGCATGGCGGAACGCGCCGGGCTGTCGGCGCTGCCGCACAACTCGGTGGACTACCTGCACCTGCTGGCGGAGGTGCTGAAGATCGCCTTTGCCGATCGCGAGCATCACCTGGGCGACCCGGGATTCGTCGATGTGCCGCTGGCCGCGATGCTGTCCGACGAACATGTCGCGGCGCGCGTCGCCAGCATTGATCCGGCATGTGCGCATCCGGGCATGATGCCGCCGCTGATCGGCACCGGGCGCGGGATGCCCAAAGCCTCGGCGGCATTGGAGCCGCCGGTGGAGGCCGGCACCTCCTATGTCGCGGTGGTGGATCGCTGGGGCGGGACCTTTTCCTCGGCGCCCTCGGATGCCTCCTGGTCCAGCCCGGTGGTGCCGGGGCTCGGCTTCGTGCCCTCCAACCGCGGCTCACAGAACCGCACGGACCCGTCGCATCCGGCCGGCCTCGCGCCGGGCAAGCGGCCGCGGCTGACGCCGATGCCGGCGCTGGCCCTGGGCGCGGATGGCAGCGTGATGCCCTTCGGCTCGCCGGGGAATGACGTGCAGCCGCAGGCCCTGCTGCAGGTGCTGATGAACCTGTTCGTCCATGGCCTGTCGCCCCAGGCAGCGGTGGAGGCGCCGCGGGTCGCCAGCTACGCCTTCCCCGGCACCAGCGCCCCGCACGACCATTTCCCGGCACGCCTGGCGGTGGAATCGCGCATTCCCGAAGCGACGCGGGACGCGCTGGCGGCGATGGGCCACGACATCCGCCTCTGGCCGGAGCGCACCTGGCTGGCCGGCTGCGTCGAGCTGGTGCGGAAGGATCCGCGCGGCCTGCTCTCCGCCGCCGCGGACCCGCGCCGCCCCGCCGCGGCCATCGCCCTGTGATCCTGGCCCGGCTGCGGCGCATCGGGGCGCTGGCGGCGCCGACCGCACTCGTCGCCATCCTGCAGGTATTTGGGCAGCTCTTCGAAACCTGGCTGGCGGCGCGACAGGGCACCGCGGCCTTGGCCGGCTGGGCCACGGTGCTGCCCTTCGCGTTGCTGATGCAGATGATGTCGACGGGCGCCATGGGCGGCGGCGTGGTCTCCGCCATCGCCCGCGCGCTGGGCGGCGGTCGTCGCGACGAGGCCTCCGCCATGGTGCTGCATGCGGCGCTGATCGCACTCGCCGCCGGGCTGATGTTCGCCCTGCCGCTGGCGATCTTCCCGCGCGCCATCTTCGGCGCCATCGGCGGCGCGGCGGTGGCGGAGGCCGCTTCGCCCTATGCCATGTGGCTGTTCGGCGCCGCGGCGGTGCCGATCTGGATGACCAATACCTTGGCCTCCGTGCTGCGCGGCGGGGGGCGGCATGCGCTGGCGGCGCGGGTGCTGGTGCTCGCCTGGCTGGCCCTGCCGCCCACGAGCTGGGCGCTGGCGGAACCGGCGGGGATGGGCCTGCCCGGCATCGGTGCCGCCATGGCGCTGGTTTTCTGGATGGCGACGCTCGCCATGGGCCTGGTGGTGCTGCGTGGCGGCGCCGGCTTCGTGCCGACGCTGCATCTGCGCCCCCGCGCGGCGATATTCGGACGGATCCTCTCGGTGGGGCTGGTGGCGAGCGGGCTGGCGGTGGTGGCGAACCTGGCCACCATCCTGGTGACGGCGCAGATGGCGGGTTATGGCGCGGTGGCCGTCGCGGCCTATGGCATCTCGGCGCGGCTGGAATTCCTGATGATCCCGCTGGCCTTCGGGATTGGCTCCGCGCTGACGGCGCTGGTCGGGCGCGCCGCCGGTGCCGGGGATTGGGCCGAGGCGCGGGCGCTGGCCTGGACGGGTGCCGCCATGGCGCTGCTGCTGACCGGCGCGGCGGGGCTGGTGGTGGCGCTGTGGCCGGTGCAGGTGGCTGCGCTTTTCACGGCGGATGCGGCGGTGGTGGCCATCGCGGCGCGCGGGCTGGCCTATGTCGGCCTCGCCTTCGGCGGCTTCGGGCTGGGGATGGCGCTGTACTTTGCCAGCCAGGGCGCGGGCCGCATGGGCTATCCGGTGGCGGGCGCGCTGTCCCGCCTGGCGCTCGCCGTGGGTGGCGGGGCGCTGCTGGCGGGGCCGCTCGGCATGGGCATCGAGGGGCATTTCCTGGGGGTCGCACTGGGCATCACCGCCTATGGCGTCGTCACCGCGCTCGGCGTGCGCCGGGCAGTCTGGCCGGGCGGCGCCTGACGCGGCAGGATGCGCGCAAGACTTGGGGGAAACGCAGCCTTGGCCCTACCGGGGGAACTCGCAGCCCTGCGCGATACCGTGCGCCGCTTCGCGGAGAGCGAGGTGGCGCCGCGCGCGGCGGAGCTGGATGAGAGCGAAGCCTTTCCGGGCGATATCTACCGTGCGCTGGGCGGGCTCGGCCTTCTCGGCATCACCGTGCCCGAGCGGTTGGGTGGTGCGGAGGCCGGGGTGCAGGCCTATTCCATCGTCATGGAGGAGCTGTCCCGCGGCTATGCCAGCGTAGCGGACCAGGTGGGGCTGGTGGAGCTGCTGGGCACGCTACTCTCCGAGCACGGCACGCCGGCGCAGCAGGCGCAGTACCTGACGCCGCTGCTGCGCTACGAGACCAGCTGCGCCTATGCGCTGACCGAGGCCGAGGCTGGATCGGATCTGGCCAACCTCAAGACCACCGCGCGCCACGACGGCACGGACTGGCGGCTGAATGGCGAAAAGATGTGGATCCACATGGCGCCGCGGGCGGAATTCGCCGCGGTGCTGGCGCGGACCGATCCCGCAGCCGGGCATCGCGGCATGTCGATCTTCCTGGTGGATCTCGCGGCACCGGGCGTCGAGCGGCTGCGGGCGGAGCACAAGATGGGCCAGCGCGCCTCCCCGGTCGGCGGGCTGCGCTTCACGGATGTGCGGCTGCCGCGGGAGGCGCTGCTGGGGCCGGAGGGGCGCGGCTTCCACATGATGATGTCGGTGCTCGACAAGGGCCGCATCGGCATCGCCGCCCTGGCGCTCGGCATCCTGCAACGCGCACTGGAGGAGAGCATCGACTACGCCAAGCAGCGCGTGCAGTTCGGCAAGCCGATCGCCGAGCAGCAGGCGATCCGCTTCCTGATCGCCGACATGGCGAAGGATGCGCATGCGGCCCGGCTGCTGGTGCGCGACGCCGCGCAGGGCATGGATGAGGGCCGCCGCGTGACGCTGGAAGCCAGTTTCGCGAAGTGCTTTGCCAGCGATGCGGCTGTGGCACGCACGGCCGATGCGGTGCAGATCCATGGCGGCACCGGCTATATCCGCGGCGTGACGGTGGAGCGGCTGTATCGCGACGCCAAGATCACGCAGATCTACGAAGGCACCAACCAGATCCAGAGGGTCATCATGGCACGCGAGATTCTTTCGTGACGCGCCCCGTCGCATTGGTGACCGGCGCCCGCCGCGGCATCGGCCGCGCGAGCTGCGTGGCGCTGGCCGCCGCGGGCTATGACGTGCTCGGCTGCGACCTCGGCGAGGACGGATTCGCGGAAACCGGCGCTGCCGTGCAGGAAGCCGGTGGCCGCTTCGCCTGGCATCTCCGCGACGTCTCGGACCTCGATGCGGTGGCGGCCATGGTCGGCTGGGCCTGGGGCCACTGGGGCGGGGTGGAGGTGCTGGTGAACAATGCCGGCGTCGGCGCGATGCAGCGCGGAGACCTGCTGGAGGTGTCCCCCGAATCCTGGGACCGCTGCCTCGACATCAACACCCGCGCGCCCTTCTTCGTCTCCCAGCATGTGGCGCGACGCATGGTGGCCGACGGCGCGCCACAGCGTGGCAATCGCGCGCTGGTCTTCATCTCCTCCGCCAATGCAGCGATGGCCAGCGCGGACCGCACCGAATACAGCGCCAGCAAGATTGCCGTCAGCATGGTGGCGCGCTGCTTCGCCATCCGCATGGCGGAGGAAGGCGTGCCGGTCTACGATATCCGCCCCGGCGTGATCCGCACCGATATGACGGCGGCCGTGACGGCCAAATACGACAAGCGCATCGCGGAGGGGCTCTCGCCCATCCGCCGCTGGGGCGAGCCGGAGGATGTCGGCCGCGCCATCGCCGCCCTCGTCACCGGCGCCATTCCCTTCTCCACCGGCGATGCCTTCCACATCGACGGCGGCCTGCATATGCATCAGCTATGAGAATCGATCCCGCGCTGCTGCGCTACGAGCAGGTGGAGCCCGGCCTGGTCATCGAGACCGGCGGCATTACGGTGACGGAGGCGCATATCGTGGCCTTCGCCGGGCTGACCGGCGATTTCTACGACATCCACATGGATGACGATTATGCGCGCGACCTGGGCTATCCTGGCCGCGTCGCGCATGGGCTGCTGGGATTGGCGCTCTGCGACGGGCTGAAGAACCGCGCGCCGACGAAATTTGCGGCGATCGTCTCACTGTCCTGGCGCTGGTCCTTTGCCGGGCCGATCCTGGTGGGCGACCGGATCGCCGCACGGATCACCGTGCTGTCGAAGCGGCTGACCAGGAATCCGGCGCGCGGGATCGTCACCATGTCCTTCGACCTGACCAATCAGCGTGGCGAGGTTGTTCAGAAGGGCGAGAACGACCTCATGGTGCACACCTCAAAGGTCGACGAAGGCGCCTAGCTCGGCGCTGCGCAGGATCGCCTCGATGGCGCGCAGCACGGGCAGCCCGGTGGCGCCATCGTTCATCGGCGCGCGGCGATCGGTGATGGCGTCACACATCTCGGCCAGCATGGCGCGATGCGGGCCGTGGTCGAAGGCCATCGGGTCCGCACCGCCGCCGCCGGCCATGGCGCCTTCCACGATCTCGACGGGGCGGCCCTTCACATGCAGCTCCAGCCGTTCCGCCACCAGGGATGCGCTGCCGCCGGTGCCCGCGATCTCGATGCGCTCGGGATAGCCGGGCTCTGCCACCGTCGTGGCATCCAGCGCCCCGATCGCCCCATTGGCGAAGTGCAGCGCGGCAGCGGCCATGTCTTCCGTATCGATGGCGCGCAGCCCGCTGGTCTTCGCCAGCGCGCCGAGGCGGGCCAGAGGCCCCGCGAGATGCAGCAGAAGGTCCAGCGTATGGATCGCCTGGGTCAGCAGCACGCCGCCGCCGTCCCGCGCCTTCATGCCGCGCCCGGGCTGCGCGAAATAGGCCGCATCGCGCCACCAGCGGATGGAGGCGGAGCAGGACAGCAGCGTGCCGAGTTCGCCGCCCGCCACCGCCTGCTTCAGCCGCAGCGCCGCCGGGCGGAAGCGGTGCTGGAAGACGACGCCGAGCGTCACGCCCGCATCCCGCGCCACCTGCACCAGCGCCTCGGCCTCCGCCGCCGTGCGCTCCAGCGGCTTTTCCACCAGCATATGTCTTCCCGCTGCGGCCGCCGCGCGGGCCACCGGCAGGTGCTGGCCCGGCGGGGTCAGCACCAGCACCAGATCCAGCCGGGGCGCGGCCAGCAGCGCCTGTAGGCTTTCGAAGACCGGTACCTTCCAGCGCAGTGCAAAGCCATCGCGGCGCTCGGCGCTGGGCGAGAACCCGCCGACCAGCCGCGCCGCACCGGCAGCCTCCAGGTCGCGGATCGCCAGCATATGCGGCTGGGTCGCCATGCCCAGGCCGATGACGCCGATGCCGATCATGCCCTGTCCCTTTCCCGCAGCGCCGCCAGGCACAGCACGTTCATCTCGTTCTCATAGGCCAGGCCCGCCGTCAGGGGCGCCTCCAGCGACTGGCGCACCGCCGCCTTCACAGCCTGCACCGCAACGGGGCTTAGCGCGGCGAGGCGCGCGCACATCGCCCGCGCCGTCTCCTCCAGCGCCTCATCCGGCACCAGCTGTTCCACCAGGCGCAGGCGCAGCGCCTCCTCCGCCTCAATCTGCTCGCCGGTCAGCAGCAGCCGCATCGCCTGGCCGAAGCCCGCGACGCGCGGCAGCATCTGGGAGGCACCGCCGCCGCCGACCCAGCCGCGCGTGACCTCCGGAAAGCCGATGCGGCTCGACGCCGCCGCGATGCGGATATCGGCGGCGAGGGCCAGCTCGAAGCCGCCGCCCAGCGCCCAGCCCTTGATGGCGGCGACCACCGGCTTGCGGATGGCACGCACGGCCCCCGGATAGTCCGGCCGATGCCGAAAATCCCAGGCGGTGCGAAAAGCCTCGATGGCGCGCAGATCCATGCCGGCGCAGAAAGCCTTCGCGCCCGCACCGCGCAGCAGGACAGCGCGCACTGAATCATCCGCGTTGATGGCGTGCGCATGATCGGCCAGCTGCGCGGCCATCGCATTGGTGATGGCATTGTGCTTGGCGGGCCGGTCCAGCGTCAGCACCGCCACGCCCTCGGCCACTTCCAGCGTCACCTGGCCGTCCTGCATCCCTCTTCCTCCCCTGCGCCACAGGTTTATGATGGCGGAAACATTGGTTGGGGAAACGGGCGCGATGCGCAAGGTCAGTGCGCCGCAGGCGGCTTCGCTGCTGCGGGATGGCGATACGCTGCTGATCGGCGGCTCCGGCGGGGGGCATGCCGTGCCGGATGCGCTGCTGGCCGCGCTCGGCGCGCGGTTTTCCGAAACTGGAACGCCGCGCGGCCTCACCGCCCTGCATCCGGTGGGCGTGGGCGATGGCGGGTCGCGCGGGCTTGGCCACCTGGCGCAGAGGGGCCTTCTGAAGCGCAATATCGCCGGCAGCTATGTGAACAGCCCGCCAATCGGCGCCATGGCGCTGGCCGATGAGATAGAGGCCTGGTCCCTGCCGCAGGGCTCGCTCAGCCAGTTGATGCGAGAGATGGCGGCCGGCCGCATGGGCCTTTTCACCAAGACCGGCCTGCACAGCTTCGTCGACCCGCGCCTGCAGGGCGGCCGCCAATCCCCTTCCGCGAAGGAAGACCTGGTGGAGCTGGTGACGATCCGCGGCGAGGAGATGCTGTTCTACAAGCCCTATCACATCGACATCGCCTTCCTGCGCGGCACCACGGCCGATGAGGACGGCAATGTCTCCATGGAGCAGGAGGCGGTGACGCTGGAGATGCTGTCGGAGGCGCAGGCCACGAAGCGCTGCGGCGGCATCGTGGTGGTGCAGGTCAAACGCATGGCGCCGCGCGGCAGCCTGAACCCGAAGATGGTGAAGATCCCCGGCATCCTGGTGGACCTGGTGGTGGTGGAGCCCGACCAGGAGCAGACCTACCTCACCCCCCATTCCCTCGGCTATTCCGGCGAGGCGCGGATCCCGCTGGACGATATTCCCCGCCTGAAGCTGGATGCGCGCAAGATCGTGGCGCGGCGCGCGGCGCTGGAATTGTTCCCCCGCGCCATCTGCAACCTCGGCTCCGGCATCTTCACCGGCATCGCCAATGTGGCGGCGGAGGAAGGCTGCCTCGATGCGATCTGCCTGACCAACGAGCAGGGCAATATCGGTGGTGCGCCAGCTTCGGGCGGGGATGCTGGCGCCGCCACGAACCCTGACGCGACGGTGGACCAGCCCTACCAGTTCGACTTCTACGATGGCGGCGGGCTCGACCTCGCCTTCCTGTCCTTCGCCGAATTCGATGCGGCGGGGAACGTCAATGTCTCCCGCTTCGGCGGCAAGCTGGTCGGCCCCGGCGGCTTCATCAATATCAGCCAGAATGCCCGGCGCGTGATCTTCGGCGGCACGCTGACCGCCGGCGGCAAGCCGAAGGCGGTGCAGCAGGTGGAGCAGATCACCTTCTCCGGCGCCTTCGCCCGCCAGCGCGGCCAGCCGGTGCTTTATGTGACGGAGGCCGCTGTCTTCCGCCTCGGCGACTTGGGCCCCGAGCTGATCGAGATCGCGCCGGGCCTGACGGTGGAGGAGGTGTGCGGCCGCATGGGCTTCCGGCCCGCCATCGCGCCCGATCTGCGGGAGATGGAGGCGCGGCTTTTCGGCGAGGCGCAGATCGGCCTGGCCGCGCATATCGCGGCCCGGCCCGCAAGGTCGCAATCGCCGCGGCTGGCGGGGCTGTGATCTTCGGCATCGCGGTGGGCGCAACGGCCTTCGCCACCAAGCAGGTGACGGAGCGCGACCTGCTGCTGACGGCCGAGATCACTGGCGACAACGATCCGCTGCATGTCGATGCCGCCTATGCCGCAACCACACCCTTCGGCCAGCGCATCGCGCATGGCGCGCTGGTGCTGGGCGTGCTGTCCGCCACCGCGTCCGAGATCGCGCATCGCGCCATCGCGGCGGGCTGCACCGGCCTGCCCGTCTCGCTCGGCTATGACAATGTGCGCTTCCTGGCACCGGTCTTCATCGGCGACCGGCTGGAGGCCCGCTACCGGGTGGAGGCGCTGGATGCCGCGAAAGGCCGGAGCATTGCGGCCTGCGAGGTGCTGAACCAGTCCGGAACGACCTGCCTGGTGGCACGCCATATCCTGAAATGGGTGCCCGCGGAGCGGTAACTGGGCGGTTTCCAAGCCCGGCAGGACCGGTCTAAACTGCGGCGCTGAACCGGGCGAGCTGACCCGGCAACACAGGGGAGTTGGTCCATGGAACGTCGCGCCCTTCTCGGCGGCATCGCCGCCGCAACCGGTCTTCTCGCCACGCCGCATGTCGTGCGCGCGCAGGCGCCCATCACGCTGAACGGCGCCAGCCAGTTCAACGAGGAACACGTCTTCACCCGCGCCATGAAGCACTTCGCCGAGAAGGTGGTGGAATATTACGGCCGCCCGGTGAACTTCGTCTGGCACCTCAACAGCTCGCTGGGGCTGGAGAAGCAGTATTTCGAGTACATGTCCGCCGGCCGCGCCGTGGATTTCGGCATCGTCAGCCCGGCGCATATGTCCACCTTCAGCCGCGCCGCGCCCTTCATCGACGCGCCCTTCCTGTTCCGCGACCTGGCGCATTGGAACAAGGTTCTGGACGGCGACATGCTGAAGCCGGTCGCGGACGAGGTGGAGCGCCGTGCCCGCGTGGCCCTGATCGGCTATGCCGGCGGCGGCACGCGCAACATCTTCTCCAACCGCCCGGCCACCAACATGGCGCAGCTGCGCGGCCTGCGCGTGCGCGTGCAGGGTGCGCCGATCTGGTCCCGCACCTTCCAGGCCATCGGCATGGCGCCGCAGGTGATCGCCTATAACGAGGTCTACAACGCGATCCAGAACAACGTGATCGAGGCCGGCGAGAACGAGGCCGCGGGCGTGGAGCAGATGCGCTTCTACGAGGTCGGGCCGAACCTGATCATGACGCAGCACGCCATCACCGTGCGGCCGCTGTGCTTCTCCGCGCAGACCCTGTCCCGCCTGCCGCGGGAGCTGCAGGAAGCGGTGCGCCGCGCGGGGCGTGAGGCCGGGGTCTTCGGCCGCAATGCCGAAAGCAGCGAGGATGCGCAGAAGATCACGGCGCTGGAAGCGGCCGGCCGCCTGAAGAAGATCGCCTTCACCGAGCGCGCGCAGATGAACGCCGCCGTGCAGCCGGTGATGGAGGCCTATGCCAAGGAGATCGATGCCGATCGCATCTTCTCCTCCATCAATGCACTGACCTCCTGATCCTCCGGGGCAGGGCGCCCGGCGCGCCCTGCCCATCCTACCCACATCCAGGCAAGGATTCCCACCCGCATGCCGCCAGAAGGCGCGCGCGGCCTGTTCCGCCGCATCACCGCGCTGTATGCGCGGCTGCTCGACATCCTGCTGGTCATCACGGTGGTCGGCATCATCCTGCCCGTCACCATGCAGATCTTCGCCCGCTTTGTGGACTGGATCCCGCGCTACATCTGGACCGAGGAGCTGGCCCGCTTCCTGCTGGTCTGGATGATCATGATCGGCGCCATGCTGGGCATCCGGGAAGGCACCCACTTCAACGTGGACCTGTTCAACAACCTGCGCGGCCGCGCCAAGGCGGGGATGGACATCCTCTCCTCGCTCTTCGTGCTCGGCTTCGCCTATGTCTTCATCGTCTATGGCTGGGAATTCACCGATACCGCCTGGTTCCGGATCAGCGAGCTGGCCGAACTGCCGCTCTGGACCATCCACATCGCCTGGCCCATCGCCGGCGTCACCTGGGTGATCTTCGCCGGCGAGCGCATCTGGGACGACCTGCAGATCCTGCGGCATGGCGAAAGGGCTGATTCCTGATGGGCGGCAATGTGCTGGCCACCGGCGATGCCGCGTGGATCATGTTCGGCATCTTCTTCACCCTGCTGGCGCTGCGCGTGCCGGTGGCGGTGTCGCTCGGCATCGCCTGCCTGCCGGCCTTCATCCTGGAAGACCGCCTCTGGCCGATGATCTTGGTGCAGGAGACCTTCAACTCCTACAACTCCTTCATCCTGCTGGCGGTGCCCTTCTTTCTGCTGGCGGCGAACCTGATGACGGCGGGCGGCATCACGGACCGGCTGGTCACGCTGTCCCGGTCCATGGTGGGGCACCTGCCGGGCGGGCTGGCGCAGATCAACGTGGTGCTCTCCGTCTTCTTCGCCGGCATCTCCGGCAGTTCCACGGCGGACGCCGCAAGCCAGGGCCGCGTCTTCATCGAGGCGCAGATCAAGGAAGGCTATTCGCCGAGCTTCTCGGTCGCCATCACCGCCGTCTCCGCCGTGCTGGCGGTGGTGATCCCGCCCTCGATCCTGATGATCGTCTGGGGCGGCGTGCTGACCACCTCGATCGGCGCGCTCTTCCTGGCCGGCATCCTGCCCGGGCTGTTCCTGGCGCTGTCGCAGATGGGCACGGTCCACGTCTATTCGAAGATCCGCAACTACCCGACCTACCCCAAGGCGAGCTGGGGCGAGTTGGCGCATGCGCTGTTCATCTCGATCCCGGCGCTGATGACGCCCTTCATCATCATCGGCGGCAAGATCTTCGGCTGGTTCACGCCGACGGAGGCCGCCTGCATCGCGGTGCTGTATGCGCTGGCGCTGTCGCTGCTGGTCTACCGCAAGCTGGATATGCGCGGCCTGTACCGCGCCTTCAGCGAAACCGGGCGCTTCGCCGCCATCACGCTGTTCGCCGTGGGCACCGCCAGCGTCTTCGGCTGGCTGATGGCCTTCTACCAGATCCCGCAGGCGCTGCTGGCCAATGTCTCCTCCTGGGAGATGGGGCCGATCGCGGCGGGCTTCTTCATCGCCGCCGTCTTCCTGGTGGTGGGCTGCTTCCTGGATGCGATCCCGGCCATCATCATCGTCGGGACCATCCTGCAGCCGATCGCCGCGGCGGCGGGCATCCATCCCGTCCATTTCGCCATGATCAGCATCGTGTCGCTGGCCTTCGGCCTGGTGACGCCGCCCTATGGGCTGTGCCTGCTGATCTGCTGTTCGATCGCCAATCTCCGGCTGATCGACGTGCTGAAGGATGTGATGATCATGCTGGTGCCGATGTTCATGGTGCTGGTGCTGCTGATCCTCTGGCCCGACATGGCGCTGCTGATCCCGCGCTTCCTCGAGCCCGGCTTCATGGAGTAGCCGGCGCACCGGTTGCGAAACGGGGGCGCGGGGCGCATCTAGCGCGGGTGAGCACCGCCCCCGAACCCCGCGCTTCCGCCGCCCGCGTCACTTCGCTGACACTGCTGCTGCCGCATCTGCGGCCCTATCTGCCGCGGGCGCTGGCAGCCGGCTTCGCGCTGGTCGCCGCGGCGGGGCTGACGCTTGCCCTCGGCCAGGGGCTGCGGCAGCTGATCGACCAAGGGTTCGTGGGTGGCGCGGCGGCGCTGGACCAGGCGGCGATCTTCATGGGCAGCGTGGTGGCGCTGCTCGCCCTCGCCACCTCCGCCCGCTACTATCTGGTCTCCTGGCTCGGCGAACGCGTGGCGGCGGATCTGCGGCGGCGGGTCTTCGACCATGTTCTGTCGCTGTCGCCCAGCTTCTTCGAGACGGCGCGCACCGGCGACATCCTGTCCCGCATGACGGCGGATGTGGCGCTGCTGCAGGCGCTGATCGGCTCCGCCATCTCCATGGGCCTGCGCAACATGCTGACCGGCCTCGGCGCCCTGGCCATGCTGCTGGCCACCAGCGCCAAGCTGGCTGGCATCGTGCTGGCGGTGCTGCCGCTGGTGATCGTGCCGCTGGTGGTCTTCGGCCGGCGGGAACGCCGCCTGTCCAAGGTGGCGCAGGAACGCGTGGCGGACCTGGCCGCGACGGCGGAGGAGGCGCTGAACGGCCTGCGCATCGTCCAGGCCTTCACCCATGAGCCGGAGGACCGCAAGCGCTTCTCGGCCGAGGTGGAGCGCAGCGTCGCCGCCGCGCTGCGGCGCATCGCCTCTCGCACCGCGCTGATCCTGGTGGTGATCCTGTGTGGCTTCGGGGCCATCACCTTCAGCCTCTGGGTCGGCGGGCATGACGTGGTGGCGGGGCGGATGACGGGGGGCGAGCTCTCCGCCTTCGTCTTCTACGCCGTGCTGCTGGCCAGTTCGGGTGCCACGATGAGCGAGCTCTGGGGCGAAATCCAGCGCGCCGCGGCGGCGGCCGACCGGCTTCTGGAACTGCTCTCCGCCCGGTCGGACATCGCGGTGCCCGCCCAGCCGCAGGCACTGCCGCAGCCGGCGCAGGGGCGCGTCGCCTTCGAATCCGTGCGCTTCGCCTATCCGACGCGGCCCGGCCAGTCGGCGCTCGACGACTTCTCGCTGGTGGTGGAGCCCGGGGAGACGGTGGCCCTGGTCGGCCCCTCCGGCGCCGGGAAGACGACCGTCTTCCAGCTGCTGCTGCGCTTCTACGATCCGCAATCGGGGCGCGTGCTGGTGGATGGCGTGGATGCCGCGACGCTGGACCCGGCGGAACTGCGCGGCCGCCTAGGCCTGGTGCCGCAGGACCCGGCGATCTTCTCCACCAGCGTTGCGGAAAATGTCCGCTACGGCCGGCTGGATGCGACGGATGCGGAGGTGGAGGCAGCAGCCGTCGCCGCCGCGGCGGATGACTTCATCCGCAAGCTGCCGCAGGGCTATGCCACGCATCTCGGCGCCCGCGGCGTCACGCTGTCCGGCGGCCAGCGCCAGCGCATCGCCATCGCCCGCGCCATCCTGCGCGACCCGCCCATCCTGCTGCTGGACGAGGCCACCAGCGCGCTGGACGCCGAATCCGAGCAATCGGTGCAACGGGCGCTGGAAGCACTGTCCCAGGGCCGCACCACGCTGGTGGTGGCGCATCGCCTGGCCACGGTGCGCAAGGCGGACCGCATCGTGGTGATGGAAGGCGGGCGCATCGTCGCCATGGGCACGCATGACGCGCTGGTGCGGGAGGGCGGGCTTTATGCCCGCCTCGCCGCCTTGCAGTTCTCCGAGACGGTCTAGGCTCGGCGCGCCGGCTCCTCGTCCGGCAGGCAGCCACCGGCGGTGCAGTCATCCACCGCCCGCGGCAGGTCCCGCTGCAGCCGCGCCAGCAGTTCCTGGCGGGAAAGGCCGGTGTGGCGCACCAACTCGTCCAGCGTCTCCGGGCCGATGGCGCTTTCCAGCCGGTCCGGCGCCATCTCGCGGTTCGGGCCCTGGCGCACCCAGGAATCGGCCGTCTCGCCCTCGCCCGAAGCGCGGAAGCGCTCCACTAGTTCCCGCAGCCCTCCGCTGAGCCCACCGCCCGCCGCGCCCCCACCCAGGAGCCCGCCGAGCATGCCGGACAGGCCGCCCTGTGCCGCGCCGCCAGGACCGGGCGGCGTCGCCCCGCCGCGGCCGGCGCCGTTCAGCATCTCGGACAGCTTGTCGCGATTCTGGTAGCCGAGGACGGCCAGCACGCCCAGCAGCGCCGTCATGGAAGGAAAGCCGCGGCTCATGGGTTCTCTCCGGTTGTTGCCGGATCCAACCCCGCTGCCGCCGCGGAGTTCCGGTCAGTCCGCGCCCGGCGCCGCGAAGGGCACGCCCACCGTCCGCACCAGCCAGGCCAGGCGATGCCGCTGCGCCGCCTGGGCATGGGCGCGGCTCGCCGCCTCCGCCGCGTCGCCGTCGCGGGCCCGCAGCGCGGCAAGGATGGCGCGGTGCTCCGCATGCGCCTGCTCCGCGCGGCCGGCCACCGTCAGCAGACTGGGCAGCAGCGCCATGGTGGCGGAGATCTGCTCCAGGCTGCGCAGCAGGTAGCGGTTGTGCGCAGCGAGATAGAGCAGGCCATGCAGGCGCTGGTTGGTCTCGGCCAAGGCGCGGGCATCGGCGAACAAAGCGGGCTCGCCCTCGATGAGTTCGGCCATGGCGCCGATCTCGGTGGGGCTGGCGTGCTGCGCGGCGAGGCGCGCGGCGGCGCCTTCCAGCACTTCGCGCATCACGTACAGCTCGACCACCTGCTGGTGGTCCGGGCGTGTCACGGTCAGGCCGCGGCGGGGTTCGTGGGTCAGCAGGCCCTCGGACTCAAGCCGGGCGATGGCCTGCCGCACGGGGGTGCGGGAGACGCCGAAGCGGGCGGCGAGGTCCGTCTCCGTCAGCCGCAGCCCGGGCGCCAGCGCACCCTCCCGGATGGCGGCGCGGATGCGGCCATAGGCTTCCTGGCCGAGGTCGCGGGCGGGGGGCGGCTGGTCCATGGCAGCCATGTAGCGCAGGCCGCGGCGGGAATGGAACATCCATCTGGACATGACGGGATACCAGTGGATACAACAGTGCCAGACGCCCAGGAGATCTCGAAGAAGTGCCGGATTTCGCCCGTCTCTATGACGTGCTGGTGGTGGGGGGCGGCAATGCCGCGCTCTGCGCCGCCATCACCGCGCGCCGGGCCGGCGCCTCCGTGATCCTCTGCGAGGCCTCCCCACCCCCGCTGCGCGGCGGCAATTCGCGCCACACCCGCAACCTGCGCGCCCTGCATCCCGGCCCCACCCAGGTGCTGACCGACAGCTACCTGGAGGAGGAATACTGGGACGACCTGAACCGCGTGACCGGCGGCAAGACGAACGAGGATCTCGCCCGGATGTGCATTCGGGCGTCGCAGCACGCGCCGGATTTCCTGGCGAGCTGCGGCGTGGTCTTCCAGCCGTCGCTGTCCGGCACGCTGTCGCTGTCGCGCACCAACGCCTTCTTCCTCGGCGGCGGCAAGGCCCTGGTGAATGCGCTGTACCGGGAGGCCGCGAAGCTCGGCATCGTGCTGCTGACGGATACCGAGGTGCAGCACATCCAGGTGGAAGAAGGCCACGCGACGGAGGCCATCATCTCCCACTGCGGCTTCCCGCAGCGCATCCGCTTCAAGGCGCTGGTGGCCGCCAGCGGTGGCTTCCAGGCGAACCGCAACTGGCTGCGCGAATACTGGGGCGACGCTGCCGACAATTTCCAGATCCGCGGCACGCCCTATGCCCAGGGCACCATCCTGAAGGATCTGCTGGCCCAGGGCGTGCAGCAGGTGGGCGACCCCACCCAGTTCCACGCCGTGGCGAACGATGCCCGCGCGCCGATGGAGGATGGCGGCCTGGCCATGCGGCTGGACTGCGTGCCCTTCAGCCTGGTGGTGAACCGCGACGTCGAGCGCTTCTATGACGAGGGCGAGGATGTCTGGCCGAAGCGCTATGCCATCTGGGGAAGGCTGATCGCGCAGCAGCCCGGCCAGATTGCCCTGGCGGTCACGGACAGCAAGGCCGTGCTGAATTTTCTGCCCAGCGTCTATCCGCCCTACAAGGCGGATTCGATCCGCGAGATCGCGCAGATGGCGGGCTTCGATGCCGACAAGCTGGAAAAGGTCGTGGCCGACTTCAACGCCGCCGTCCGCCCCGGCACCTTCAAGCCGATGGTGCCCGACGATTGCAGCACCGAAGGCCTGGTGCCGCCGAAAAGCCATTGGGCGCGGCGCATCGATACGCCGCCCTACTACGCCTATCCGCTGCGACCGGGGATCACCTTCACCTTCCTCGGCGTGAAGGTGAACGACAAGGCGCGCGTGCTGATGGCGGATGGCAAACCCTCCGCCAATATGTTTGCGAGCGGGGAAATCATGTCCGGAAATATCCTGGGCCAGGGCTATCTCGCCGGCTTCGGCATGACCCTCGGCACCGTCTTCGGGCGGCTCGCCGGTGAAGGAGCGGCGCGCCATGTCCGCAACTGAAATGAGCAAGCTCGACCTGCTGCTGCAGGAAGCGACCGAGATCGAATCCGACGCCTACCAGGACGCCCGCCGCCAGATGGCGGTCTGCAATGCCTGCCGCTATTGCGAGGGCTATTGCGCCGTCTTCCCCGCCATGGCCGCGCGGCGAGAGTTTGAGAAGGCGGACCTGACCCACCTCGCCAACCTCTGCCACAACTGCAAGGGCTGCTTCCACGCCTGCCAATACGCGCCGCCGCATGCCTTCGGCATCAATATCCCGGCGACCTTCGCGACCATCCGGCAGGAGAGCTACGCCGAATTCGCCTGGCCCGCGGGCATGGGCAAGCTGTTCGATCGCAACGGCACGCTGGTGGCCGGCGCGGCGACCCTCTTCGTCACCCTGGCGCTGGTGCTGACGGTGCTGATCCGCGACCCCGCCGTGCTGTTCTCTGCCCAGACCGGCACCGGCGCCTTCTTCCGCATCATCCCGCTCTGGCTGATCAACCTGCTGGCGGGCGGCAGCTTCGGCTTCGCGGTGGTCGCCATGACCCTGGGCGCCATCCGTTACTGGCGCGGCACGGGCGGCATGGGCGGCAGCTTCCAGCCGGCGCCTGCCGTGGATGCGGCGGTGGATGTGCTGACGCTGCGCAACCTCGGCGGCGGCGGGCATGGCTGCAACGACCTGGACGACAGTTTCGCGCAACACCGGCGCTGGCTGCACCAGGCGATGTTCTTCGGCTTCATGCTGTGCTTCGCGGCCACCACCACCGGCGCCATCTACCACCATATCTTCGGCTGGCGGTCGCCGCATGCCTTCCTGTCCCTGCCCGTGCAGTTCGGCACCTGGGGCGGCGTGCTGCTCTGCATCGGCACGGCAGGGCTGCTCTGGGTGAAGACGGTGACGGACCCGGCGCCGGTGGCCCGAAAGCTGATGGGCGGTGAGTACGCGCTGCTCGGCCTGCTGTTCCTGATCGGCTCCACCGGGCTGCTGCTGCTGGTGGTGCGGCATACCGGGGCCATGGGCATCATGCTGGCGCTGCATTTCGGCCTGGTACTCGCGCTGTTCGTGGTGCTGCCCTATTCGAAGATGGTGCATGGCATCTATCGCAGCATCGCCCTGCTGCGAAATGCGCGGGAGAAGCGGCCGGCCTGAGGCAACGGCCGCGCAACACGCGAAACAATCGCCCGCGCGCCGCGCAATCGGGGCGCAATGTTTCGGGCCTAGCAAGCGCGCCCATCGCAGGGGCGCCTCCACGGGAAAGGACGGCAAGCCGCTGTCCATCCACCCCAAGAGGTTCCCATGCGCGCGCCCAGAATGGCGTCCTTCGCCGCGTCTCCCCATGTCATCGAGGGTACTGACGGCACCGACTATCTGTTCGGCGAGACCGGCGCCGACCTGATCATCGGCTATGGCGGCGATGACCACATCTTCTACGACAGCCAGGCCGAGATGCAGGGCGACACCGTCGCCGGCGGCGCGGGTTTCGACACGCTCTCCGTCACCTTCGCCGCCGCCAAGGCCGGCATCACCTTCCAGGTGGTCGATTCCGCCAATCTCGTGACCATGCTGGGGGCGCAGGTCATCGGCGTGGAACACTACGCCCTGACCGGCAGCGCCTTCGCCGACCGCTTCACCGGCGGCACCTGGAACGATCGCTTCGTGACCGGCGCCGGCAATGACACCGCCCTGGGCGGCCTGGGCAACGACACCCTCTTCGGCGAGGACGGCAACGACCGCCTGGAGGGCGGCAATGGCGAAGACGCGCTGCTGGGCGATGCCGGCAACGACCAGCTCGGCGGCGGCAATGGCCGCGACCAGTTGTTCGGCGGCAGCGGCAATGACCGCCTCTATGGCCAGGCGGGCGAGGACCAGATGTTTGGCGAGGCCGGCCACGACCTGATGGACGGCGGCACCGGCCACGACACGCTGCGCGGCGGCGAGGGCAACGACACGCTGCTCGGCGAGGCCGGCGATGACAGCCTGTCCGGCGGTACCGGCGCCGACACGATGAATGGCGGCAGCGGCAATGACGTGATCGAGCGCTGGAGCATTGAGGGCGCCGATTCAATCGATGGCGGCACGGGCCTGGACCGGCTGGTGATGCACGGCCTGTCCGGCAACTTCGTCGCCAAGGCCGCCAATGTGGTGAACGTCCTGGCCGACGGCACGCGCATCCTCAACATCGAGGCCTATACCGTCGACGGCACCGAACAGGCCAATCTCTTCGCCGGCGAGGCCGGCGACGATGTGCTGAACGGCTTTGGCGGCGCCGATACGCTGCGCGGCGGCGCTGGCCATGACCTGCTGATGGGCGGCGAGGGCCAGGACCAGCTGGAGGGCGGTGATGGCGACGACATCATGATTGTCGGCGACGGCGGCATCGACACGCTGCGCGGCGGCGCCGGCATGGATACCGCGCGGATCGACCGCTTCAGCTATTCGGATGCGATCGACTACCGCTTCACCGGCGCCGCGACCGCCACCCTCTCTGACGGCACCACGCTGGTCGATATCGAGATCGTCGAGATCAACACGGCCTATGGCGATGACGTGCTGACCGCCGGCACGGCCAAGCGCGTGGTCTTCAACGCCGCCGGCGGCAACAATGTGCTGACCGGCAATACTGGCGACGACGTGATGACCGCCGGCTATGGCAACGACACCATCCGCGCCGGCAGCGGCATGGACCGCATCATCGATGGCGGCGGCAACAATGTCATCGATGCCGGCGCCGGGGATGACGAGGTCAGCGTCGATGGCGCGGCGGGGCTGAGCCGCATCCAACTCGGCACCGGCAACGACGTGGTCTTTCTGAACAATGGCGGCGGCAGCGCCGGCGGCCAGTACACGGTCGATGGCGGCGACGGTATCGACAACGCCTGGATCAACCGCAGCGCCAGCAGCCGCGACCTGAGCTTCACCCTCTCGGCGGATGCCATGCTGGTGAATGGCGACGTCTCACTCAAGAACATCGAGCGCGTGCACATTCGCGCCGGTTCCGGCCGCGACAGCCTGGTGGGCGGCGCGCTGGGTGACTGGTTCAACGGCATGTCGGGCAATGACACGCTGCGCGGCCTGGGCGGCAATGACGAGCTGACCGGCTGGTATGGCGCCGATCGGCTGGAGGGCGGCGATGGCGCCGACATCCTCTGGGCCACCGGCGGCATCAAGGATGGCGAGGCCGATACGCTGCTGGGCGGCGCCGGGGCGGATGAGCTGCATATGAACCGCGGCGACTATGCAGATGGCGGCACCGAGGAGGACCGCCTCTTCCTCGACCTGACCGAGGAGTTCGTGAATGTCGCCTTCACCTTCTCCACCGGCCTGGTGCAGGTCGATGCCACCACCCGCTTCACCGGCATGGAGCGGCTTTTCTTCGACGGCGGCCGCGGCCATGACAGCATCACCGGCGGGGCGCTGGCCGATGTGCTGGAGGGCAATGCCGGCAATGACAGGCTGCGCGGCGGCGGCGGCAATGACGAGCTGACCGATGGCGACGGCAATGACAGCCTCTATGGCGATGCCGGCGACGATGTCTTCGTGCGCACCGACTTCGACGCCAATGGCACCGACTATTTCGACGGCAGCTCCGGCGTGGACACGCTGCGCTTCAACATCGTCTCGGGCCAGCCGGTCTGGCTGGACATGGTGGCGCAGCAGTACAATGGCGGCCTGGCCCAGGGCCTGACCCTGCGCCTGATCGAGAATGTGGTGGGCAGCGACGCCGGCGACGACATTCGCGGCTCCGCCGCCGCCAATGCCTTCTGGGGCGGCAAGGGCAGCGACTACCTGGAGGGCCGCGAGGGCAACGACACGCTGGTGGGTGGCGAGGGCTCCGATATCCTGGCCGGCGGCGCGGGAGGCGATGTGTTCCGCTTCGGCCTCGGCGCCACCGGCTCCGGCGACTTCATCCTCGACTTCGTCCGGGGCGAGGACCGCATCGCGATCGAACGCGAGGCCTTCGGGCTGGGCAGTGCGACGACGCCTTCGCTGGTGGTCGGCGCCAGCCCGGTAGCGAATGCGGCCGGGCCGCAATTCCTGTTCGAGACCGGCACTGGGCGGCTGTGGTTCGATGCCGATGGCACGGGGGACCAGGCCGATCCCAGCTGGGTCGCGACGCTGTCCGGCGTCACCACCCTCTCGACGGCGGACCTGATCCTGGTGTGAATGGGCTCCGGCATGGGGAGGCGGCGGGATGCGGCATTTCTACGGATGGGCGACGCCCAATTCCCAGCGCGTCTCCATCATGCTGGAGGAATGCGGCCTGGATTACGCGGTCACGGGCGTGAACATCCGCGCCCGTGAACAGTTCGCGCCCGAGATCCTGGCGCTGAACCCCTATGGCAAGATCCCGATCCTGGTGGAGGAGGGGCGCCCGATCTTCGAAAGCGGCGCCATTCTGCTGCACCTGGCGGAACGCCACGGGATGCTGCTGGGGGAGGATCGGGCCACCACGCTGTCCTGGCTGATGGTCGCCCTGACCTCCCTCGGCCCTTTCACCGGCCAGGCGCATCACTGGACCGAGTTGGCGCCGCAAAAACCGGAGGCCGCGAGGTCGCATACCACCGCGCTGGTCGACCGGGTCTATCGCCTACTGGATGGCCGCCTGGCCGAGGTGCCCTACCTGGCCGGCGCCAGCTGCAGCATCGCCGATATCGCCGCCTATCCCTGGGTGGCGAAGCATGGCTGGGCGGACCGGACGCTGGAACCCACCCCGCATCTGGCCGCCTGGTTCAGCCGGATGGGGGAACGGCCCGCGGTGCGGCGGGGCATGGCGGTGCCGGCGGGGGCGCGGCTGGAATAGGGGCGAAACTTTCCTGGCGTGCCCCGTCCCGAGATCCCAGCTATGCTGCACCGCAGTCGTGGCGAGCCAAGGATGCACCGGATGAACGCCCAAACCCCGCCCCCCGGGCGCGAGCTGATGGCCCGCAGTGCCGAGACCATGAGCCGTTTCATGGAACAGGCCCAGGCCATGGGCGAGGTCGCGCGCAAGCAGTTGGCCGCCATGGCCCCGGCGCTCGCCCCGCCCCGCATCATGGACGGTGCCGGCCCCACCGGGTCGGCCCTGTTCGCCCGCTCACCCTTCGCGCTGATGGCCGATGCCATGGCCTATGCGGTGGATGCCTCGCAGCGGTCCGTCCTGTTCTGGGACACGATGCGCCAGGCCGGCAATGCCTTCGCCGAGCATGAGAAGGCCGGCTGCCCGCCGGTGCTGGTCTTCGAATGGGACATGGTGGTGGATGGCCGCACCCTGCCCCGCCGCTGCAACTACGCGCTGGTCCGCATCAAGCCGCCGGAGGGGGTGCGGGAGCCCGACCCGGCCATGCGACCCTTCGTCATCATCGACCCCCGCGCCGGCCATGGCGCCGGCATCGGCGGCTTCAAGTCGGACAGCCAGGTGGGCGTCGCGCTGCGCCGCGGCCATCCGGTCTATTTCGTCATCTTCTTCCGCGACCCCGAGCCGGGCCAGACCATCCTGGACATCACCGAGGCCGAGGCGATCTTCCTGCGCAAGATCCATGAGCTGCACCCGGAGGCGCAGCGCCCCGTGGTCATCGGCAATTGCCAGGGCGGCTGGGCGGTAATGATGCTCGGCGCCTCGGAGCCAGAGCTGACCGGCCCGCTGGTGCTGAACGGCGCGCCCCTCTCCTACTGGGCCGGCGAGAAGGGCCGCAACCCGATGCGCTATACCGGCGGCCTCGCCGGCGGGTCCTGGCCCGCGGCACTTCTGGCCGACCTCGGTAACGGCACCTTCGACGGCGCCAACCTGGTCGCCAACTTCGAGAGCCTGTCGCCCGGCAACACCAAGTTCCGCAAATACTACAACCTGTACGAGAAGGTGGACACCGAGGCCGAGCGCTTCCTGGAGTTCGAGCGCTGGTGGGGTGGCTACTTCCTGATGACGCGGGACGAGATCCGCTGGATCGTCGAGAACCTGTTCATCGGCGACAAATTCGCCCGCGGCGAAATCAGCGCCGGCAAGGGCGCATCCTTCAACATGCGCTCGGTGAAGTCGCCGATCGTGGTCTTCGCCTCGGCCGGCGACAACATCACCCCGCCCGGCCAGGCGCTGCGCTGGATCGCCGACGTCTATCGCGACGAACAGGAGATCAAGACCCTCGGCCAGACCATCATCTACCTGGTGCATGACGAGATCGGCCATCTGGGCATCTTCGTCTCCGGCAAGGTGGCCAACAAGGAACACACGGAAATCGCCAATACGCTCGAGCTGATCGAGAGCGTGGCGCCCGGCCTGTATGAACTCCGCATCACCGGCACCGCCGGCAGCGGGCTGAACACCGGCTACCAGGTGGAGCTGGTGGAGAAGACGGTGGCCGATATCCGCGCCGTCTCCGGCGATGCGGAGAACGAGGCCTTCCCCGCGGTGGCGCGCATCTCCGCGCTGAACCAGATGATCTACGACCTGTTCGCCAGCCCCATCGTGCGGCAGTTCGCCACCGAGGAATCGGCCGAGCTGCGCCGCCAGATGAACCCGATGCGGGCGCGCCGCTACCTCGTCAGCGACGCCAACCCGCTGATGCGCCCGCTGGGCGCCATGGCCGATATGGTGCGCGCCAACCGCCAGCCGGTGGCGCCGGATAATCCCTTCGTCGCCATGGAACGCGCCTGGGCCGACAGTGTGGAGCGCAGCATCGATGCCTGGCGCGACTGGCGCGATTCGCTGCAGGAAACCGCCTTCCACGCCGTCTATGGCACGCTCTCCGCGCTCAACGTGGCCTCCGAGGTGCCGACGGTGGATGCCGCGCCGGAACTGGCGGCCGAAACGCCCGATGTGCGCGCGGCGCTCGATCGCATCGCCGAGGGTGGCTATGCCGAGGCCGTGGTGCGGATGATGATCCTGATGGCCAAGGCCCGCGGTGGCGTCCGTCGTAGCCGGCTGGCACGCTCCAATGCGCTGCTGACGACGGAGGAACCCTTCGCGCAGCTCACCGCCTCCGCCCGCCAGGCGCTGATCCGGGAGCAGACGGTGGTGGTGGAGATGGCGCCGCAGCAGGCCTTCGAGACGCTGGTCTCCCTGCTGCCCGACCCCGCCGACCGTCGCCGCGCCCTGGCCTCGGTGGCGGATGTGGCGGGGCCGGAGGAGGAGCTGGGCGAGCCCGCCTTGGCCATGCTGAACCGGCTGCGCGGCCTGCTGGCGCCGCCGAAGCGCCCGCGCCAGCCCGGCTGAGGCCGGGCGACGCCGCGCGAAATCGCCCCTGCCCGGATTCACAACTGGGCAATCGGGCCATGCCATCCTGCCCCTGCGTCCGGCACGCCCCCCGTATCGGACCCCAAGGCCGCAAGAATTGCGGCACCGAGGCAAGAGGGCCAAACCGATGATGACGCATACCGCTGCCCGATCCCCCCGCGCCCCCGATTTCGTGGCTGCGACCCTGCTCACCTCCGAGGAGGGGGCCGAGATCCACCTGATGGACCGCGAAGGCCGCCTCCTGCGGCTGCCGACCGACGAGGCCAATGCCCGCCAGCTGATCGTCGGGCTCTGGCAGGCGCTCGACCGCGCGAAGTAGTCGGCCCCGCGCCGGATCGGGATTGCGCGCCGTCGCACGGCTTCTATCGTGCCCCCAAGGGACCGGCCCCTGGGGGGGGAACGAGATGGCGGAAGCGCGCAAGGTTGCGATCGTGGGGGCGGGGCTGATCGGCCGGGCCTGGGCCATGATCTTCGCCCGGGCCGGCTGGCAGGCCGCGCTGCACGACCCCTCCCCCGCGGCCTTGCAGGCCGCGCCCGGCCTCTGCGCGCAGGGGCTGGCGGAGCTGGCGCGGCACGGGCTCTGCGCCGATCCGGCCGCTGCCGCCGCGCGCATCAGCCTGGCGCCGAGCCTGGCGGCGGCGCTGGCCGGCGCGGAATTCGTGCAGGAGAACGGGCCGGAGGATGCCGCCACCAAGCGCGCCATCTTTGCGGAGCTGGATGCGCTGGCCGCACCCGGCTGCCTCCTCGCCTCCTCCACCAGCGCCATCCCGGCCTCGGTCTTCACCGAGGGCCTGGCCGGCCGCGCCCGCTGCCTGGTGGCGCATCCCGTCAACCCGCCGCACCTGGTGCCGGTGGTGGAGCTGTGCGGCGCGCCCTGGACCGCGCCCGAGACCCTTGCGCGCGCGCGGGAGATCTTTGCCGGCATCGGCCAGGCGCCGGTCACGGTGAAGCGGGAGGTGGAGGGTTTCATCCTGAACCGCCTGCAGGGCGCCCTGCTGGCCGAGGCCTTCCGGCTGGTGCAGGAGGGCTATGTCTCGCCGCAGGACCTCGACACCACGGTGGCCGAGGGCCTCGGCCTGCGCTGGTCCTTCCTCGGCCCCTTCGCGACCATCGAGCTGAATGCGCCGGGCGGCATCCCCGACTACTGCGCGCGCTACGGCCCCTTCTACGGCCGCATCGCCGCCGCGCCGCCCTCGCCCGAGGTCTTTGGCGCGGCGGGCATCGGCGCGATCATGGCGCAATGGGGCGAAACGCCCGACCGGGCGGAGATCGCGAAGCGCAGCGCCCGGCGCGACGCAAGGCTGGCCGCACTGGCCGCCCACAAGAAGGAGGCCGAGAAGGCATGAGCCGGAAAGTCATCATCACCTGCGCGGTGACGGGCGCGATCCACACGCCCAGCATGTCCCCGCACCTGCCGATCACGGCGGAGCAGATCGCCGATGCGGCGATCGGCGCGGCGGAGGCCGGCGCCGCCATCGTCCACCTGCATGCCCGCAATCCGCAGGACGGCCGCCCGGACCAGTCGCCGGAGGCCTTCGCCCCCTTCCTGCGCGTCATCAAGCAGCGCAGCGACTGCGTGGTGAACATCACCACCGGCGGCGCGCCGACCATGACCATCGAGCAGCGGGTGAAGCCGGCGGCGAGCTTCGCGCCGGAGGTGGCCTCGCTCAACATGGGCTCGATGAACTTCGGCCTGTTCGGCATGCTGAACCGCTTCAAGACGTTCCAACACGACTGGGAAAAGCCCTACCTCGAGAACAAGGACATCCTCTTCCGCAACACATTCGGGGACATCGAATACATCCTCCGCACCTGTTCCGAGAACAACACGCGCTTCGAATTCGAGTGCTACGACACCTCACACCTCTACAACCTGAAGTACTTTCTGGACGCCGGGCTCGTGCGCGCGCCGCTGTTCATCCAGACAGTCTTCGGCCTGCAGGGCGGCATCGGCGCGCATCCCGAGGACGTCATGCATATGAAGCGCACGGCGGACCGGCTGTTCGGCGACAGCTACAAATGGTCAGTCCTCGGCGCGGGACGGAACCAGCTGCCGATCGCGGCCATGGCGGCGGCGATGGGCGGCAATATCCGCGTGGGGCTGGAGGACAGTCTCTGGGGCGGGCCGGGGCGGCTCGCGGCGAGCAATGCAGAACAGGTGCGCAGCGCGCGGCAGATCATCGAGGGGTTGGGGCTGTCCGTCGCGACGCCGGATGAGGCGCGGGAGATCCTGTCGCTGAAGGGCGGGGATCGGGTGAATTTCTGACGCGGCGCCCCGGCCCGTTCAGTCGGGGCCCGCGCGCCGCGACCGGTTGAACAGCAGCGCGCCCTCGGCCTCGGCGCGCGCCTCGGTGCAGGCCTCCGGGCTGGTCCGGCCGGCCAGGCGCGGCGCGGCGGCGAGGAGGGAGGCGAGATCGCCATGCTCCGGCACGCGCATATGCGCGACGCAGACGGCGCCCTGTGGCGTCCAGCCGGCCTCGAAGTCCTGATCCTCCTCGTTGGTCGGGGACTGGATGCCGACGCGGTCATAAAGGTCGATGCGCATGCCGTCCCGCGTCCAGGCATGCTCGGCATCGCCATAGGCACCGCGCATCATATGGACGCAGGCGGCGTGGAAGGGCGCCAGGCTGCGCCCGTCCGGCAGGCTGGCCCAGGGGCGGTAGCCGAAGCGGATGCACTTGCCGATGGCGCCGGAGGAGCAGGTCAGGCGCAGCGCTGCGTCCGGCCCGGAATAGGGCATCAGCAGGCGCTCGCCCTGCGGATCGGCGTCGCAAAACGCCTGCCACTCCGCGGCGGCGGCGCTGCGGGCGGAGGCCTGGAACAGCCAGACATCGCCGGCCGTTCCCCCACCGGCCATCGGCACCGCCTCGTCGCGGCGGGCGGCGTCGAGGCGCAGCTCCAGGCCATCGAATTGCAGCACGGCGCCAACAAGGTCAGCGCCGCGCAGCGCCGTGCGGTCGGAGAGGTCGGCGCGGAAATCACCGCCCTCCGCCCGCAGGCCGATCAGCCGCGGGGGCTGTTGCGCCGCCGCCGAGCCTGCCAGCAGCAGCATGAGCAGGAGCAGGCGGCGCATGGCGTCAGCCCCTCAGCGAAGCCGCAGGACGGTGCCGGAGGGCAGGATGATCCCCTGGATGGCCTGCGTCGGCGCCTCGGCTTCCGCGCCGTTGCTGACCTGGCCGTTGAAAGCCCCGCGATTGAATGTGCGGCCGTTGAAGGTGAGGCCGTTGAAGGTGAGGCCAATGCTGAGCTGCCCATTGTAGCTGAGGCCGTTCAGCGTGACGCCCTGGTGGCTGATGCCATTGGCGCTGAGCACGGCATGCGCCGGGGCGGCCAGGGACAGGCCGAGCAGCGGGGCGGCGAAGGCGAGGGTGAGCTTGCGGATCATGTCGTTATCCTCCGGTTGCCGTGGCGACGGGCCGTTTGTCGCAGCGTCGCGTTGCAGATCGGTGGCGTGGGGGCGGCGCTTCACTGCCCGGGGTTGCGCCGCCTCGTCATCATTTGCGGCGCCCGAAACACGCGCGGGCGATGGGCGGCCATATCCGCGCGCGCCTTCGCGTTCTGGCGCTGCCGCTGTTCAGCCCGCAGCCTGCAACAGCGGCTTGGCGAAGATGATCTTGTCCTCGCCCGCCTTGTAGTAGTCGCGGATCCGGCCTTCCTCCATGAAGCCCAGCGCGCGGTAGAAGGCGCGCGTCGGCTCGAACTCGTCGAGGCCCGAGGTCTCGACCAGCAGCAGGCGGGCACCTGCCTCCCGCAGCCGCGCCTCGACGGCCGAGACGAGGCCAGCACCTGTTCCCTGGCGCTGGCGGTCGGGATGCACCGCGATCAGCAGCAGGTTCCAGGTGCCCTCCGTCATGCGCTCAGCGGCCGCATAGGCGATGGCCGTGACCTCGGCGGTTGTGAGCCAGAGTTCGGGCGGACCCTCACTACGCAGATGCGGCGCCGCCATCTCGTCCAGGAGATCGCCGGGAAAAAGCCCAGTGGCGTCGATGACGGCGCGCAGCGGCGCCAGGTCGCTGGCAGCGAGAGGTCGGATGGTCATGTGGAGGCGCCGTGCGGCAGGGGTTGGCTAGGTTGCTTCGCCGCGACGGTGGAGGAGGTTACGCGGCGCCGATGTCACGCGTGATGGCAGGCGACCAGCGCGCCATCCTCCCGCGGCGTCAGCAGCGGGCGCTCGGCGCGGCAGATCGCAGTCGCCTTTGGGCAGCGCGGATGGAAGGCGCAGCCGGGGGGCGGTGACAGCGGCGATGGCAGTTCGCCCGCGATCGGCCGGAACTGCGCCGGCGCCTCGCCGTCCAGCCGCAGCTTGGGCACGCTGTCCAGCAGCCCCTGCGTATAGGGGTGCCGCGGCGCGGCGTAGACGCTTCGCGAAAGCCCGCTCTCGACGATGCGGCCGAGATACATGATGGCGACGCGGTCGCTGACATGCCGCACCACCGAAAGGTCGTGCGAGATGAAGATGCAGGTCAGGCCGAGGTCCCGCCGCAGGTCCAGGAACAGGTTCAGGATCTGCGCCTGGATCGAGACATCCAACGAGGCCACCGGCTCGTCACAGACCAGCACCTCGGGCTGCATCGCCAGCGCCCGCGCGATGGCGACGCGTTGCCGCTGGCCGCCGGAGAACTGATGCGGAAAGCGCGTGGCGAAGGCGGGGTCGAGGCCGACGCGGGCAAGCCACTGTGCCACCATCCGCGGCGCCTCCGCCCGCGTCGTCAGGCCATGGGTGACAGGGCCCTCCGCGATGGTATCGCCGATGCGCATGCGCGGGTTCAACGAGGCGAAGGGGTCCTGGAAGACGGTCTGGATGCGCGTGGTGGATTTGTGCCGGCCGGCCATGGGCGCGGCGCCCGAGACGAGAACGCGGCCCTCGCTCGGCGCCAGGATTCCGGCGAGCATTCTTCCGAGTGTGGACTTGCCGCAGCCGCTTTCGCCAACCAGGCCGAGCGTCTCGCCGGCGGTGACCGAGAGCGACACGTCCGACACGGCCTGCACCGCGCGCCGCTCCACCTGCGCACCCAGCGCGCCGGCGATGCGGTCCCCCAGTGACAGCCGCGGGTCGAAGCGTTTCGTCACGCCCTCGGCGACTAGAATCTGGTTCATGCCGCCAAACCCAGCGGATGGTGGCAGCGGAACAGCCGGTCGGCCACGACCACATCCGGCGGGTCCGTCGCACACACCGCATCGGCGCGCGGACAGCGCGGCGCGAAGGGGCAGCCGGGTGGCAGGGACAGCAGCGAGGGTGTGGTGCCCGGGATCTGGTTCAGCTTCTCGCCCGGCAGCGCGGTGGCCGGCAGGCTGTCCAGCAGGCCGCGGGTGTAGTGGTGGCGCGGGTCGCGCAGCACCTGCCCCACACGCCCCGATTCCACGATGCGGCCGGCGTACATGACCAGCAGCCGGTCGGCGAGGGAGGAGACCGTGGCCAGGTCGTGCGAAATCCAGACCAGCGCCGTGCCCGTTTCCTTCGCCAGCTTCTGCATTTCCGCCAGGATCTGCGCCTGGATCGAGACATCCAGCGCCGTGGTCGGCTCATCCGCGATGATGAGGTCCGGCCCATGCAGCAGCGCGGTCGCGATCGCCACGCGCTGGCGCATGCCGCCGGAGAATTCATGCGGATAGGCATCCAGCCGCGCCGCCGCATCCGGGATGCCGACGCGCGTCAGCGTGCGCACCGCAAGGTCCCGCGCCGCCGCCTCGCTGGTGGTGCCATGCGCGCGCACGGCAAGCGCCATCTGCTGGCCGATGGTCAGCACCGGGTTCAACGTCGCCGCCGGGTCCTGGAAGACCATGGCGATGCGCTTGCCGCGCAGCCGGCGCATCTCCGGCTGCTTCAGCCCGACCAGCTCCTGCCCATCGAAGCGGATGGAGCCGGAGACGATGCGGCCGGGCGGATCGACCAGGCCAATCAGCGAAAAGCCCGTGACGGATTTGCCCGAGCCGCTTTCGCCAACCAGCCCCAGGATCTCGCCGCGCTGCAGGCTGAAGGACACGCCCTCCACCGCGCGCACCACGCCGGCGCGGGTGAAGAAATGCGTGCGCAGGTCGCGGACCTGCAGAAGAGTCGCATCGCTCATGCGGAAAGAACTGCCTTCCGGCCGCGAGGCGGCCGGCGCGCACAAACCTGCCTTGCCATGTGCGCAACAGCGCGCAGGCGCGCAGCCGAGGCCGCGGAGCGGCCGCCCGGCGCCTGAGGGCTCATCTTCTTAGCCTCGGGTTGAATTGGTCGCGGATCTGGTCGCCGACAATGTTGATGGCGACGATCAGCAGGATCAGCGCGATGCCCGGATAGACCGAAATCCAGGCCCGCCCATTCATCATATAGGGAAAGCCATTGGCGATCAGCATGCCGAGCGAGGGCTCGGTGGGCGGCAGGCCGAGGCCGAGGAAGGACAGCGTCGCCTCCAGCGCGATGGCATTCGCCACCTGCACGGTGCCGACGACGATCAGCGGCGGCAAGCAATTCGGCAGGATATGGCGCAGCACCACGCGCCAGCTCGGCAGCGGCGTGGCGGAGGCGGCCTCGACATAGTCCTTCTGCCGCTCGGCCGTCGCGGCGCCATAGGCGGTGCGGGCGAAGTAGGCATATTGCGCGGCCACCAGCGCGATGATCAGCTGCGACTTCCCCTGCCCCAGCACCGCCACCAGCACCAGCGCCAGCAGGATAGCGGGGAAGGAGAGCTGCAGGTCCACCACCCGCATCACCAGCGCCTCCACCCAGCCGCCGAGATGCGCGGAGAGGATGCCGAGCGCCGCGCCGAGCGTCATCGCCACAGCGCCGGCCACAAGCCCCATCTGCAGCGAGATGCGCAGCCCGTAGAGGATAGCGGAGAGCAGGTCCCGCCCCTGCGCATCCGTGCCGAGCCAGTGGACGTATTCACCAGACCCGACGAAGCCCGGCGGCCGCCGTGCATCCATCAGGTCGAGCCCGGCCAAGTCATAGGGATCCTGCGGCGCAAAGATCGGCGCCGTCAGCGCGGCCAGCACCACCAGCACGACGACGACGAGCGCGACGACCGCCACCCAGTTCTCGCGATACTCGCGCCAAAAGGCCTTCATGCCGCGCGCCCTCGCCGCAGCCGTGGATCGAGCAGCGCGTAGGACAGGTCCACGATCAGGTTGATCACCACGAAGAAGAAGGCGACCAGGACCAGGTAGGCGACCATCACCGGCCGGTCGAGCGAGGTGATGGAATCAATGATCAGCTTGCCCACGCCGGGCCAGGAGAAGATCGTCTCCGTCACCACCGCGAAGGCGAGGGTGGAGGCGAATTCCAGCCCGAAGACCGTCACCAGCGGAATCGAGATCAGCCGCAGCACGTGCCGCCGCAGGATGGTGAGTTCCGAGAGCCCGGCGGCGCGGGCGAATTTCACCGTGTCGGTCAGCATGATCTCCCGCGTCCCGGCGCGGGCCAGGCGGATCATCATGGCCAGCTTGAACAGCGACAGGTTCAGCGCCGGCAGCGCCAGGTAGCTCAGCCCCTCCAGCGTCAGGAAGGACCAGCCGATGCCGAAGACCTCTACCGTGGGCCCGCGATCCCCCGCCGGCAGCCAGCCGAGATTCACGGCAAAAGTCAGGATCAGCAGCAGCCCGACCCAGAAGGTGGGCACGGAAAATCCGAGCACGGAGACCGCCATGATGGCGCGGGAGGAGACTGCATGCGGCCGATACCCGGCATAGATGCCCAGCGGAATGCCGATGAAGGCGCCGATCAGCACGGCGGCCAAGGCGAGTTCCAGCGTCGCCGGAAGCCGCTGCATCACCAGTTCCAGCACCGGAATGTCGAAGACCAGCGACCGCCCGAAATCCCCCGTCAGCAGCCGGCCGAGGAAGGCGAAGTACTGTTGCCACAGCGGCAGGTCCAAGCCGTAGCGGCGGATCACCTCCGCCCTAATGTCCTGGGTGGCGTCCGGGGCGATCAGCACGTCGATCGGATTGCCGATGGCGTATACGCCGATGAAGACGAGCGCCGACATCGCCAGCATGACGCCGACGGATTGCAGGAGTCGCTGGATGATGAAGCCGAGCATTCCGCCCCAGTATCGGGCCATGGACAGCGGAGGCAAGCCGTTCCTACCATCGGCCCCACAGGACGCTTCTTCGGGGACGAAAAGAATGACCCAGACCTTCCGCCGCCTGGCCCTGGCGGCCACCACCGGCCTGCTGATGACGGGCGCCGCCGGCGCGCAGACCCTGAACCTCGGGGTGAGGGCGGGGCCGGAGGGGGTGGACCCCCATTACACCGCCACCGGCACCCATGCCGAGGCGCTGAAGCATGTCTTCGACACGCTGGTCGTCTCCGGCGAAAACCTGCAGCTGGAACCCGGCATCGCCGAAAGCTGGCGGCCGATCGATGCCACCACCTGGGAATTCAAGCTGCGCCAGGGCGTCACCTTCCATGACGGCAGCCCGATGACGGCGGAGGATGTGGTCGCGTCCATCCGCCGCATGCAGGTGCTGTCCGGCCCCAACCCCACGCGCATCTACGTCCGCAGCGTGAAGGACCTGCGGATCGTCGATGCGCATACGCTGCACGTAATCACGGATGGCCCGGCGCCGACGCTGCCCAATGACTTCATCCGCGTCTTCATCACCAGCGCCCGCGCCACCGCCAGCCTGACGCCGGAGACGAGCAACGAGGCCTTCAACAGCGGCCGCGCCGCCATCGGCACCGGCCCCTATCGCTTCGTCTCCTGGACTCCGCGCGAGCAATTCGTGGTGGAGCGCAACGACAGCTACTGGGGCGGCCGCCAGCCCTGGGCGCGGCATGTGCGCCGCGAGATTCCGAACGACGCCGCCCGCGTGGCCCAGCTGCGCACGGGACAGGTGGATATGATCGTCCGCGTGCCGGCGGCCGATGTCTCGACGCTGGAGCGCGACCGCGCGCTGCGCGTGGTGAAGGCGGATACCGTCTATGTCTTCAACCTGCAGCTCGATTTTCGCGAGACTACGCCGCAGGTGACGGCCAAGGATGGCTCCCGTCTCGCGGCCAATCCCTATCGCGACATCCGGGTGCGGGAGGCGATGGACCTGGCCATCGATCGCCGCGCGCTGGCCGAGATCGCGATGGAAGGGCTGGGCAGCCCGCAGGGGCAGATGGTCACGCCCGGCATCTTCGGCTTCAACCCGAATATCCCCATCCCGACGCCGAACCTGGCCCGCGCCCGCACGCTGCTGGCCGAGGCCGGCTATCCCAACGGTTTCCGGATGGTGCTGAATTTCACCAACAACCGCCTGCCGGGCGACAATGGCGTCGGCACCGCCCTCGCACAAATGTTCGCCCGCATCGGCATCGAGGTGCAGGCGGCCGGCCAGCCTGCGGCGGTCATCTTCCCGGCACGTGCGCGCGGCGAGCTGTCGAACATCATGGCCGGCTGGGGCACGCTGACGGGCGAGGCGAACTACTACTATTCGTCCAATGCTCACACCAACAACCCGGCGCTGCGCCTCGGCGCCTTCAACTG
This sequence comes from Falsiroseomonas tokyonensis, assembly GCF_019024325.1. Classification (GTDB taxonomy): domain Bacteria; phylum Pseudomonadota; class Alphaproteobacteria; order Acetobacterales; family Acetobacteraceae; genus Falsiroseomonas; species Falsiroseomonas tokyonensis. The sequence goes on along the minus strand of NZ_JAFNJS010000005.1, from coordinate 394,876 downwards.
GCACGGCTATTCCAACCCGGAGATGGACCGGCTGATCCAGGCCGCCTCCATCGAGCTGGACGACAAGAAGCGGGAGGAACTGCTGCAGCAGATCGCCACGCTCTTCACGCAGGACCGCGTCGGCATGCCGCTGGCCTCGGTAGGCTCCGCCTGGGCGATGCGGCGGGACAGGGTAAACCTGGTGCGCGCCCGCACCGACGAGGACACGCTGGCGATGGACATCGTGCCGACGCGCTGATGATCGTCGCAGACCACAACTGGCGGGATATCGAGGCGCGGCTGCGCCTCGATGACCGCTGCGTGTTGCCATTGGGCAGCACCGAACAGCATGCGCAGCTGTCCCTCGCCACCGATGCCATCCTGGCCGAACGCGTAGCGCGGGAAGCGGCGGGGCCGCTCGGCGTGCCGGTCTTTCCGGTGATGCCCTTCGGCCTTGCCCCCTACTTCGCCGCATTTCCCGGCAGCATCTCTCTGCGCGTCGAGACGCTGCTGGCGGTGATGCGCGACCTCGTTGCCAGCGTCACGCGCGTTGGATTCCGCCGCGTGATGGTGGTGAACGGCCATGGCGGCAATGCGCCCGTCGCCGCGCTGCTGCAGGAGATGATGGCGGAAACCCCCGGCCTCAGCCTGAAATTCCACAACTGGTACAACACGCCGCGCGTCTGGGCCGCGGCCATGGCGGCGGATGCCTCCGCCAGTCACGGCAACTGGTTCGAGAATTATCCCTGGACCCGCCTGCCCCACGCGCCGGCGCCGGAGGGCCGCAAGCCCGTGCCGGACCTGGCGCGGATGAAGGCCAGCGGACCCGCGCAAACACGCGAAATACTGGGCGATGGCGCCTTTGGCGGCCCCTGGCAGATCGACGACGCGACAATGCAATCCATTTGGGACATCGGCGTGGCCGAGACCCGCGAGGCGCTGGAGGGACCATGGCAGACCCGATAGTCATCTGGGGCGCCGGCGCCATCGGCGGCACGCTCGGCGCCTTCTGGGCGCAAGCGGGGCATGAGGTGCTGCTGGTCGATACCGTCGCCGAGCATGTCGAGGCTTGCCGCACGACAGGCCTCCGCATCACCGGCCCCGTCGCCGAGTTCACCCAGGTGATTCCCGCGGTGACACCGGCGGAGCTCACCGGCACCTATTCCCGAATTGTCCTCGCCGTGAAGGCACAGGCCACCGCGGCGGCGATCCCGATGCTGGCGCCGCATCTGGCGCCCGATGGCTTTGTCTTCTCCGCCCAGAACGGGCTGAACGAGATCGCCCTCTCCCGCGCCCTCGGCGCCGATCGTGTGATGGGCTGCTTCGTCAATTTCGGCGCCGACTGGCACGGCCCCGGCGAGATCCTGTTCGGCAATCGCAGCGCGGTGGTGATCGGCGAGCTCGACGGCATCACGCGGCCGCGCACGGAGGCCATGTTCGCGCTGGCCCAGAAATTCGAGCCGGATGCGATCCTCACCGACGACATCTGGTCTTACCTCTGGGGCAAGATGGCCTATGGCGCGATGCTGTTTGCCACGGCGCTGAACAACGACAGCATGAGCGCCAATTTCGCCGACCCCGCCCGCCTGCCCGTCTGGCTGGCGCTGGGACGGGAGGTGGTCGCCACCGCCCTCGCCCATGGCGTCACCCCCCGCGGCTTCGGCGAGTTCCGGCCCATGGCCTTCGCGCCCGGCGTGCCGGATGCGGAAGGCGCGGCGGTGGTCGATTGGCTGCGCGACTTCAATGCGGTGGGCGCAAAAACCCATTCCGGCATCTGGCGCGACCTGGCGGTCCGCAAGCGCAAGACGGAGGCGGATGCGCAGATCGGCCTGGTGCCTGGCTTGGCCGCGGAAAAGGGCGTGCCCGTGCCGATGATGCGAAGGCTGTGTGCACTTATCGAGGACCTTGAGACCGGTCGCCGCAATCAGTCACCTGAGACCTTCGCCGCGTTGCTGACATAGGCAAGGGCCGCACCTCGCCGGCCTGCTGCCTGGCCGTCAGAAGACGTCGCGGGGGAAGGATGCCTCCAGCCTGTCGCCGATCATGGGAATTCCGGCCAGATGTTCGGTGCGCAACAGCCCCTGCGGAAGGTCCGCAAGATTTCCTGACGGCGGAAGTGTTACCGCACGGAATTGCGACCGCCCCACGGATGCGAAGTAGTCAAAATACTTCCAGGATTTACCACGATGCACCTCAGCGGATTCCGGCCAGATGCTCGGGATACCCCAGGCATCCGCAAAAATCAGTCCATGAAGGCTCGTCGAAACGATAAAATCACAACTCGACAGAAGTTTGAAAGTGGCGGCGAAATCCGGGTTGCAGACATCGATCATGACCGAGCGGGGCGTGTTCGCCAGCACATGCTTCACCCAGGCGGCGCTGCGCTGCGAATGATGCGGGATGACACCCCAGCGATGCGCTTTCTGCGACGCGCCTTTCCAGATGCGCGGGGCAAGCAGACCTGGGTCGCCTAGCGGCAGGTCGTTCGACGCGCTGGTTAGGCATCGCGTAAGTGGCCCACGAAGCGCGTGGTACACCAACGGCGTGCCAGGGGGAACCGGCTTTGGCTCAAGCGATCCGGAGCCCCAGACGTGGATCGGTGTCTGGCGCGTTGTAAATGTCTTGAGATTGACAGGGAAGTGTACAACGCTGCCAATCGAAAGCAGGTCGCATTCTGCCAGCTCAGCATGCTCGACCGTGCGGCCCGAAACGTAGGCGCAAACCTGCAGGTTTATTTCGTCGCCGATATTGACGAAATCCGGAGATTTCCACCAATAGATCGAGATTGGTCTAGCCGCCATGTCAGTGATGCTTCCTTGATGCTTGCGAATGATCTGGAGGTCGTGTCTTGTGCGCCGTGCCAATCCGACCATGCCGGTTGCGGCCGAAGGCGGGCTCCGTATTGAACGGCGCGATGCAGCGCCGGACCTGCCTCATTCTCCCACGACCTTGTTGAGCGCGTTCTCCTCCTTCCGAGAACTGGACCCGCCAGGATGCAGAATGGCTGCGACCTTCAGGACCGCTCCCTTCAGGACCGGAACCGCCAGATCATAGTAGTTTGAAATTCCCGTAAGTTTCCGGAAGAAGAAATAATTGCGCTTCAGCCGTGCAAGGCCTTCCTTACCCACCGCGGCAAATAGTATCAGCCAATCCACATCGCCCTGAACGCCATGCTGCGCGACAATGGCCAGCAGGCTTTCGGCTCCGGCCCGGCTGAGCCAATAGCCATCGCCTCCGCATCCCGTTGACTGGGAAGGACCGCGCTCCAGGATGGAGTCCTCGATCGATATCACCTGGTTCATTTCGTCGCTGTTCGCATCCGCGCGCCGCAGGACCGACATGCGATCATTCAGGAAAACAAGGTCCGCCCCGGCCTCCGAGAGCACCTTGCCGACATCCTCCAGCGGTCGTGCGATACGTGCATCGTCTTCCAGGATGATGGCGCCATCCCAGCCATTCTCGACAATGGTTTCCCAACTGCGAACATGGCTCAGGAAGCAGCCCAGGGTCCCGTGCTCCGCATTCGCGGCGCCGGGAATGAAACCGCGGATCAGTTTCGGCAGGGAAGTTCCACGCAAAGCCGGAAGGCGGTGGGGCGTCATACCTTGTTCGGCAAGCGAGTCGGAAATTCGTTCAAAACGCGCACGATCCGAATCGAGGTTAATGACAATGATCTTCTGCATGGTCCCTCGCTGCAGTATTGCGCCACACGGCACCGCAAAGAATGTGGAATTCAAGATGTTATCGGCACCATTTGCAGGACGTGGCCTCGTCGGTTCAACCCGTCTTCGTCCCGCGTACCGTGGCGGAGAGGCAAGCGGCCCACGGAACCATGTCGAGCGGCCGCATCCTCTGCTTGCCGCCCGGTCGACCCGTTGCTGCATGAGTCACCCAGAGCAACATGATCTCGCTTCGCATTCGACATGGATCGCCGACCTTCATGCTGCCCTGCTGCGCCCTTACCGGTCAAACATGACATGGCAAAGCCGCCCAGGCGCCTGGACAGGCAGAATCTGCACTTAATCCCAGGTTAGCCCGCCCGCACGCCTACCGGAAGTTCGGTTTTCCCGAAGACTGCGACGCATCCGGCTGGCGGCGATGCGCCGGGCCTATCGCCGGACGCCGGCAATGGCAGCCTCCGCCAGCGCCTCCGGCGTCGCCGCCACATCCAGGAGGATGGCGCCTTCCTCCGGCGCCGGCGGTTCCAGCGTGGCGAATTGGCTGGCCACCAGGCTGGCCGGCATGAAGTGCCCTTCCCGCGCCGCCTGCCGCGCCGCGACCAGCGCCATGTCGCCCTGCAGATAGACCAGCCGCAGATCCGGCGCCGCCGCGCGCAGCCGGTCGCGATAGGCGCGCTTCAGGGCGGAGCAGGTGACGACGCAGCCGATGCCGCGATGCGCCGCCAGATGCGCGCCGATGGCATCCAGCCAGGGCGCCCGGTCGGCATCATCCAGCGCCTCGCCGCGGCTCATCTTCGCGACGTTCGCGGCTGGATGGAAACTGTCCGCATCGTCGAAGCGCAGGCCCAGCCCGGCGGCGATCAGCGGCCCGACGGTGGATTTCCCGGCGCCCGAGACGCCCATCACCAGGACCAGCGCCGTCATTTCGGCTCCAGATGCCCGCCGAAGGCGTTGCGCATGGCGGAGAGCGAGCGGTCCGCGAAGGGCGCCTCCTGCCGCGACCGGAAGCGCGAATAGAGCGCGGCGGAGAGCACCGGCGCCGGCACCGCGCTTTCGATCGCCGCCTGCACCGCCCAGCGCCCCTCCCCGCTATCGCCGACCCTGCCGGAATAGGTCGAAAGCTCCCCATCCGCCGCCAGCGCCTGCGCCGTGAGGTCCAGCAGCCAGGAGGCGACGACGGAGCCGCGGCGCCAGGCCTCGGTGATATCGGGCACATCGAGGTCGAGGCGCAGCTCCGGCGCCACGGAATCGCTGCCCTGCTGGCGGAGCAGTTCCAGCCCCTCCGCCATCGCCTGCATCATCCCGTATTCGACGGCGTTGTGGACCATCTTTGTGAAATGCCCGGCGCCATTGGCGCCGCAATGGACATAGCCCTGGGGGGGGCGGGGATCGGCCGCTGCGCTGCGGCCCGGCGTGGGCGATGCGGCGGCCTCGCCGGGGGCGAGGGCCCGAAAAATCGGGTCCAGCCGTTCGACCGGCCCGGCCGGGCCGCCGATCATCAGGCAATAGCCCCGTGCCAGACCCCAGACGCCGCCGGAGGTGCCGATATCCAGCATCTCGATCCCCCGCTCCCGCAGCAGCGCCGCGCGGCGGATGGCGTCCTTCCACATGCCGTTGCCGCCATCGATGGCGACATCGCCTGGCGACAGCAGCTGGGCGAGCTGGGCCAGCGCCTCCTCCGTCGCCGCGCCGGCGGGCAGCATCACCCAGACGGCGCGCGGCGCCGGCAGGCGGCGCACCAGGTCGGCCAGGCTGTCGGCCCCCTCCGCCCCTTCGGCGGCGAGGGTCGCCACCACGGCCGGGTCGCGGTCCCAGACGGTGCAGGAAATGCCGGCGCGCATCAGGCGACGCACCAGGTTGCCGCCCATGCGGCCCAGCCCGACCATGCCGAGTTGCATCCCAAACCCTCCCCGTTTCCGCGGCAGGATGCGGGCCGGCCGCCGTCAGGACAAGCCGGCGGCGGCCTCCGCGGTCTTCGGCTTCACCGGGATCTTGAGGTAACGCACCCCATTCGCCTCCGCTGCCGGGAAGCGGCCGGCGCGGATATTCACCTGGATGGAGGGCAGCAGCAGCGTCGGCGCGGCCAGCTTGGCGTCACGCGCGGTGCGGAAGGCGACGAAATCCTCCTCCGTCTGGCCGTCCTTCACATGCGGGTTGTGGGCGCGCTGCTCCGCCACGGTGGACTGCCAGGCGAAGCGGTCCCGCCCCGGCGCCTTGTAGTCGTGGCACATCCAAAGCCGCGTCTCCGGCGGCAGGGCCAGCAGGCGCTTGATGGAGTGATACAGCGTGCGGGCATCGCCGCCCGGGAAATCGGCGCGCGCCGTGCCGTAGTCATGCATGAACAGCGTGTCGCCGACGAAGACGTCGTCACCGATCTTGTAGGCCGCACAGGCCGGCGTGTGCCCCGGCACGTGCAGCACCTCGACCTCAAGCTCGCCAATGCGAAAACGCTCGCCATCCTCGAACAGGTGGTCGAAGTCGCCGCCCTCGGGCGCCATGTCCTCCAGCCCGAAGACCGGCCGGAAGATGGTCTGCACGCGCTTCACCCCGGCGCCGATGCCGATGCGCGCGCCGCTGTGCTGCTTGATCCAGGGGGCGGCGGTCAGGTGGTCTGCATGGACATGGGTTTCCAGCACCCAGTCCAGCGTCACGCCCTCGGCCTTGGCGGCGTCGAGCAGCGCCTGGGCAGAGCTTGTATCGGCCTCCCCGCTGCGATTGTCCCAGTCCAGCACCGGGTCCACCACCGCGCCGCGATGCGTGGCGGGGTCCCAGACCAGGTAGGAGACGGTGTTGGTCGGCTCGTCGAAGAAGGCGCGAATGGCCGCCTGCCTGCCATGGGGTGCCATGGGCATCCTCCTGCTTGCGGAGGTCCAGCATACTCCCGGCGGCCCCCATGCGTCACCTGCGGCCGCATCGTGAATTGCCTCGGCCCGCCTGCGGGCTGTAGGCAATAAACCAACCGCATGAGAAGGAGACCGCCAATGCCCAGCCAGCCCGAAGGCGAGGCTTCCGACTCCGGCCAGGGGCCGGCGACGCTGGATGACCAGGCGCTTGCCCAGGTGCAAGGCGGCTTCGGCATTTCGGGCTTCCAGGGTGGCGGAGGGTCCAAGCCCGAGGATCAGGGCGTCGGTGCGGCCGGCTCGTCCGGTGGCGCCACGGACCAGCAGCAGGATTTCATCGAGGAGTACCTCGAGACGGTGCAGGAGCTGATGGACAAGCTGCAGGACATCCAGCAGCAGCAGCAGGGCGATACCCCGCCGATCACCCGCCCCTGATCAACGCCGCGCCGCCAGCGCCATCAGCAGCCGCTCCGGCGTCGCCGGCAGGTCCAGCCCCTCCACGCCGATCGCATCCTTCAGCGCGTTGGCCACGCTGATCGCCAGCAGCAGGGGCGGCTCGCCCACCGCCTTGGAGCGGAAGATGGTCTCGCTGCGCGCCGGCGCGCCTTCCAGCAGCCGCACGTTGAACACCGGCGGCACGTCGCGGGAGCCGGGGATCTTGTAGGTGGATGGGCCCACTGTGCGCAGCCGGCCGGCCTGGTCCCACCACAGCTCCTCGCAGGTCAGCCAGCCCAGGCCCTGCACGAAGGCGCCCTCGATCTGGCCGCGATCCACGGCCGGATTCAGGCTGCGGCCGCAATCCTGGACGATGTCGGTGCGCAGGCAGCGGTGCTCGCCGGTCAGCGTATCGACGATGACCTCGGAGACCGCGGCACCGTAGGAGAAGTAGAAGAAGGGCTTGCCGCGCATGGTCGCGCGGTCCCAGTGGATGTCCGGTGTGCGGTAGAAGCCGGTGGAGGATAGCGAGACCCTTTCCAGGAAGCAGAGCTTTGCGAGCTCGCCGAATTCCAGGAAGCGGTTGCCGCCGACCTGCTCGGCCCAGACGCGGTTGTCGGCGAAGATCACCGCCTCCACCGGAATGCCGAAGCGCCTGGCCGCCACCTCCGCCATGCGGCCCTTGATCGTCTGCGCGGCATTGTGCGCGGCCCAGCCATTCAGGTCGCTGCCGGTGCTGGCGGCGGTGGGGGCGGTATTCGGCACCTCCGCGGTGCTGGTCGCGGTGATGGCGATGCGGTCGAGGTCGGTGCCGAAGACGTCGCAGACCACCTGCGCCACCTTCACGAAGAGCCCCTGCCCCATCTCCGTGCCGCCATGGTTCAGCCGGATCGAGCCATCGGAGTAGACATGCACCAGCGCGCCCGCCTGGTTCAGATGCATCACGCCGAAGGAGATGCCGAAGGCCAGCACCATGGAGCCCAGCCCGCGCCGCAGCGTGGGATGCGTGGCGTTGAAGGCCGCGATCTCCCCGCGCCGGCGGTCCCAGTCGCTGTCGCGCTTTGCCTCCGCCCAAACGCGGGCGATGAGGTCGCCCTCCACCGCCTGGCCATAGGGCGTCTCCTCCCCCTTGCCCGGCGCGCCGAGGAAATTGCGCGCGCGCACCTCCTCCGGCGGCAGGCCGCAGGCGGCGGCGATGCGGTGCACCACATCCTCCATCAGCAGCGCGCCCTGCGGCCCGCCGAAGCCGCGGAAGGCGGTGTGGGAGACGGTATTGGTCTTCACTGCGCAGGCGGTCAGCGCCACGTCGGCCACGTCGCAGCAGTTCAGCGCATGGGTGACGGCGCGGAAGACGACGCCGGGCGACATGTCGACGGACCAGCCGCCATCCGCCGCCAGCAGCGCCTCCAGCCCCAGCACGCGGCCCTGGTCATCAAAACCCGCGGTCCAGCGATAGAGGAAGGGGTGGCGCTTGCCGGTGGCGAGCATGTCGGCCCGCCGCGACAGCCGCAGCTTCACGGGCCGGCCGGTATGCCGCGCGGCCAGCGCGGCGGCGGCGGCGACCCAGCTCGCATTGCTCTCCTTGCCACCAAAACCGCCGCCCATGCGGCGGCAGGTGACGGTGACGCCGTTGCAGGCGCCGCCGAGCACGCGCGCCACCACATGCTGCACTTCGGAGGGATGCTGGGTGGAGGAGAGCACGGCGATCTCGCCATCCTCACCAGGTGTGGCGATGGCGATCTGGCCTTCGAGGTAGAAATGCTCCTGCCCGCCGGCTCGGAATTCCGCTTCCATCCGGCGCGGCGCCGCGGCGATGGCGCGGGCCGCATCGCCGCGCGCCAGCAGTTGCGGCGGCACCACATAGTTTTCGCGCTCCAGCGCAGCCTCGATGCTCAGTACTGGCTCCAGCGGCGCGATCTCGGCGCGCACCGCCGCGGCCGCGCGCAGTGCCACGTCGCGCGTGGTGGCCACCACCATGGCCAGCGGCTGGCCAGCGAATTCCACGAGGGGGTCGGCAAAGAGCGGCTCGCCATGGCCGGAGGCGGCGATGTCGTTCTCGCCGGAAATGTCGCGCGGGCCGAGCACGGCGACGACGCCGGGCATCGCCAGGGCGGCGGCGGTGTCGAGCGAAACCACCGTGCCATGCGCAACGGCCGACAGCACCAGCGCGGCATGCAGCGTGCCGGCGGCCTCCGCCGCGTCATCGGCGAAGCGCGCCTCGCCCGTGGTGTGCTTCAGCGCGCTGTCATGCCGCAGTGCCGCGCCCATGCCCTTCATGGCGCGTAGTCCGCGACGTCGAGGGCGAGATCCGGCTGCGCGGCCCGCAGCTGCAGCCGCCGCAAGAGCCCTTGCGCGACCATCAGCCGGTAGGCCGCGCTGCCGCGCCAGTCGGATTGCGGCGCGATGTCCTCGGCCAGCGCCTCGGCCGCCGCCGCCAGGGCCGCCGCATCCAGCCGGCGCCCGCGCAGCGCCGCCTCCGCCCGCCTGGCGCGCGCCGCCATCGGACCGACGCCGCCGAAGGCGAGGACGGCCTCGGCCACCCTTTCCCCCTCCAGCCGCAGCCTGAAGGCGGCACCGACGGTTGCGATATCCTGGTCGTGCCGCTTGCTGACCTTCTCGCAGACAAACAACTCGCCCGGTGCCGGGCGCGGCAGGGTGACGGAGACCACCACCTCATCCGCCGCCAGGTCGTTCACCCGGTAGCCCTTAAGGAAATCCTCCACCGCCAGCACGCGCCTGCCCCGGACAGAGGCCAGCGTCACCTGCGCCCCCAGCGCCAGCAGCGGCGGCAGCGCATCACCGATCGGCGAGGCCGTGCCCAGATTGCCCCCCAGCGTGCCGAGGCCCCGGATCTGCCGCGACCCCAGCCGGGCCAGCAGCGTGGCGAAGGGCGCGAAGCCAGGCTCCTGCCGGAACAGCGCCAGCAGGCGGGCATAGGAGACGGCGGCGCCGGTCTCGATGGCATCCGGAGTCGCCCGCAGCGCGTGCAGCTCCGGCACGCCCAGCAGGCAGATCACCTCCGCCGGCCGTTCCCGATGGTCGGAGACGCGCAGGCCGAGATCGGTGCCGCCGGCCAGCAGCCAGGCCTCGGGATGCGCCGCGCGCAGCGCCAGCAGCGCCTCCAGCGTCACCGGCCGGTGGAAGACCTGGCCCGGCGCCTCGAAACGCACGGCCTCCGGCGCGGGCAGGTCGGGCGCGGCTCCGCAGTCATCCGCAAGCCCGGCAAAGACCTCGAGGATGGGGCGGTAGCCGGTGCAGCGGCACAGGTTGCCGGCGAGTGCCTCATGCACCTCCCCGCCCTCCCGCGCATGCGCCCAGGCGGTCATGACGATGCCGGGCGTGCAGAAGCCGCATTGGGTGCCGTCGCTTTCGGCCATGGCGCGCTGGATCGGGTGCGGTCCGCCATCGGCGCCGCGCAGCCCCTCCACCGTGCGGATCGCCTGGCCGTGCATCTGGCCAAGCAGCGCCAGGCAGGCATTGATCGGCGTGCGGGCGCCCTCCGTACCCTCCAGCACCACGGTGCAGGCGCCGCAATCGCCCTCCGCGCAGCCTTCCTTGGTGCCGGGCAGCACCGCCGGGCCGCGCAGCCAGTCGAGCAGGGTCAGGGTCGGAGAGGTGCCGGGCGGCAGGCTGACCTGCCGCCCGTTCAGGACAAAGGCGATGGCGCTCATGCGCCGAGGATAAGCAAAAGCCGGGCCTCCCGCCTACTCGGGCGGCGCCTCCTCCAGCAGCCGCGCGGCGATGGTCACCAGCCCGCGCAGCGGCACCGGCAGCCAGGCGGGGCGATTGGCCAGCTCATAACCCACCTCATAGGCGGCCTTCTCCACCAGGAAGAGGTCGAGCGCCGCCGCCGCGCCCGGCGCCACCGGCCCAGCCTCGGCTTCCCAGGTCGCGTTGTAGGAGGCCAGGAAGGCCGCCTCCGCCGCCTGCCGCCAGCGCGTGATCAGCGCGGCGCGGCGCGGCGTGGGGGCGGCGGTCGCGGTGCCGGATTCCTCCGTCGCGGCGGCCACCGCGGCGGCATAGTCCAGGCTGCGCAGCAGGCCGGCCACGTCGCGCAGCGCGCTGGATTTCGCGCGCCTGGCATCCAGCGGCCGCGCCGGCTCGCCCTCGAAGTCCAGGATCACGGCATCGCCCGGCGCCACCAGCACCTGGCCGAGGTGGAAATCGCCATGGATCCGGGTGGCGGACAGCGCCTCCGCCGCCGGCGGACTCCTGCGGATCTGCGCCAGCAGCGCGTCCCTGCGCTGCAGGAGCCAGGCGGCCAGCGGAGCCGCCTCACCCTCCACCGCGGTGCGGCCGAGCTGGTCCAGGCTGCGGGTGAGCATCTCCTCCGTCTGCGCCACCCAGGCCGCCGTCATCGCCGCATCGGCGGGCTCCGGCGCGAAGTCGGGATCCTCCGAGGGCCGGGCGAGCACCAGGTGCAGCTGCGCCAGCCGCCGCCCGATGGCCTCCGCCAGGGGCAGGTAGCCGGCCAAAGGCTCCTCGGGCTCGGCCTCGGTCAGGGCGGCGTCATCCACCGTCCGGGCGAGCCAATCCAGCGTCCAGCCCCAGGCATCGCCCTGGTTGCGGCTGAAGGCCTGCAGCACCATCAGCGTATGCGGCTGGCCGTCCGGCCCGATGCGCACCACCTCCCCCAGCAGCGCCGGCGTGCCGGGATAGCCGGAGGCGGTGAGATGGCGCGCCATCTCGGCCTCCGGATGCCGGCCCGGCAGCACGCGGCGGAACAGCTTCAGCACCACCGCCTCGCCGATGATGACGGTGGAGTTGGACTGCTCCACGCCGAGGCGCCGCACCTCCGGCACCTCCGGCAGCGCCATCTCGCGCAGCGCCTCCGTCGCCGTGAAGCGCAGCGTGCCTTGCGGCGTCTGCAGGGTGGTGCCCGCCCGGCAGGCGGCCAGCATGGCGCGCACGAAACCGTCCACCGCCATGGCATCGGTCAGCAGGCCAACGCGCGGCCCCTGGCGCAGCCGCGCCAAGGCGAGCTGGCCGGCGGGCAGGCTCTCCTCCTCCACGCCGATGCGCGCCAGCGGCAGGGACCAGCGGCTGCCGTCCTCGGACTCGATTTCCGCCAGGATCATCAGCGGCGCGGTGTGGAAGGGCACCGCATAGGCAAATTTCGGCGGGACCGTCATCACCTGGTCCTTGGCGCCGAACCAGCGGCGGCGGCGCAGCCATTCGGGCAGCACCTCCCGTTCCAGCACCCGCCGCGCCTCCTCGATCAGGGATTGCGCGCCGCCGGCCTTCATATCGGATGGCGCCACCAGCGTGCGCAGTTCCGGCAGCGGTTCCGGCGCCGGGCTGTGCCAGGGCGGCAGCTGGGCGCCCTCGGCCAGCAGGAACCAGAAGAAGCCATAGGGCGGCAGGGTCAGCGGATAGGTTGTGCCGCCGATCGGCGGGAAGGTGGTGCCGCCCAGCATCTCCACCGGCACGCGCCCGGCCATGGAAGACAGGTCCAGCTCCACGGCCTGGGCCGCCCGTGACAGGTTGAAGACGCAGAGCACCACATCGCCCTCATGCTCGCGCAGATAGGCCAGCACCTTCCGATTGCCGGGGTAGAGCAGCCGCATGGCGCCGCGGCCGAAGGCGCGGGACCGGCGGCGCACCGCCAGCACGCGCCGCGTCCAGTTCAGCAGGCTATGCGCGTCGCGGGACTGGGTTTCGACATTGATGGCCTGATAGCCATACATCGGGTCCTGGATGGTCGGCAGCACCAGCGCCGCGGGATCGACGCGCGAAAAGCCGCCATTGCGATCCGGCGACCACTGCATCGGCGTGCGCACGCCGTCGCGGTCGCGCAGGAAGACATTGTCGCCCATGCCGATCTCGTCGCCGTAGTAGATCACCGGCGTGCCCGGCATGGACAGCAGCAGCCCGTTCATCAGCTCGATGCGCCGGCGGTCATTCTCCATCAGCGGCGACAGGCGACGGCGGATGCCGAGGTTGATGCGCGCCCGCCGGTCGGCGGCATAGACGGACCACAGCGTGTCACGCTCGGAGTCGGTGACCATCTCGAGCGTCAGCTCGTCATGGTTGCGCAGGAACACCGCCCATTGGCAGCCATCGGGGATTTCCGGCGTCTGCCGCAGGATATCCGTGATGGGGAAGCGATCCTCCTGCGCCACAGACATGTACATCCGCGGCATCAGCGGGAAGTGGAAGCACATGTGGCATTCGTCGCCATCGCCGAAATAGGCCTGCACATCCTCCGGCCACTGGTTGGCTTCGGCCAGCAGCATGCGGTTCGGGTAGCGATCCTCCAGCGCCGCGCGGATGCGCTTCAGGATGGTGTGGGTCTCGGGCAGGTTCTCGTTGTTGGTGCCGTCGCGCTCGACCAGGTAGGGCACGGCATCCAGGCGAAGCCCGTCCACGCCGAGGTCGAGCCAGAAGCGCATGACGCGCAGAACGGCTTCGAGCACCCGCGGGTTGTCGAAATTCAGGTCGGGCTGGTGGCTGTAGAAGCGGTGCCAGTAGTAGGACTTGGCCACCGGGTCCCAGGCCCAGTTGGACTTCTCGCTGTCCAGGAAGATGATGCGGGTGCCGTCGTAGCGGTTGGGGTCGTCCGACCAGACGTAGAAATCCCGCTGCCAGGACCCGGGCGGCGCATTGCGGGCGCGCTGGAACCAGGGGTGCTCGTCGCTGGTATGGTTGATCACCAGTTCCGTGATCACCTTCAGGCCGCGGGCATGGGCTTCGCGCACCAGGCGGCGGAAATCGGCCAGCTTGCCGTAATCCGGATGCACGCCGGTGTATTCGCTGATGTCGTAGCCGTCGTCGCGCCGCGGCGAGGGGTAGAAGGGCAGCAGCCAGATGGCATCCGCGCCCAGCCCGGCCACGTGGTCCAGCCGCGAGATCAGCCCGGCGAAGTCGCCGATGCCGTCGTCATTGCCGTCCATGAAGGATTTCGGATGAAGCTGGTAGATGACGGAATCGCGCCACCACTGGGCCTCGAGTTCCGCGCGCTGCCCTTCCTGCCCCTGAAGCGCCTGCCCGGGAAGCGCCTGTCCCAGCTGGGCCTGGCCCGAGGCAGCAGGCAACCGGTCGCGCGCCAAGGCGCCCGCAGCCGCGCCCGCAGCCCCGCCCGCAGATCCTTTGGCACCCCCGTCCGCCTCCGGCCGCGTCTCTGGAACCGCGGCGCCGGATGGCCCGATTGCCTGAACCTTGGTGATCGCTCCGTCAGCCATGCTTGTCCCCTCGGTCAAGCGGGCGGAACGCGATGAAGCCCATGCCGTTCCGCCTTCGGCGCCGATCTGCCACCAGAGCGGCGCCAATCCACCCAGGTTCCAATGGGGGGGAAGACGACAGGCAAGTCAATTGTCGCCAATTTTCGCCGAATGTCTCGTTATTACGACATTGGCTGAACGGCCTGCGAGGGGCCTTCCTTAGGCCTCAGCTGTTCGGGAAGCCGATGAAGACATAGCCGACCTGGCGGATGGTGATGATGCAGCGCTCGCCCAGCTCCGGCGCCAGTTTCTGGCGCAGATGCAGCACCGCGTTATCCACCGCGCGGTCCCCCGGCCGCCAGGCGCGGCGGAACACCTGCTGGGTCAGCGCCTCCCGCGTCTGCACCTCGCCCGGCATGGCGGCCAGCACCGCCAGCAGGTCGAATTCCGCCCCGGTCAGCTCCAGCTGGCTGCCATCCGGCCGCACCAGGCGCCGTTCCACCGCCTGCAGCCGCCAGCGGTCGCGGCGCGGCGCCGGCAGGGCATTGCCGGGGCGGCGGATCCGCGCGCGCAGGCGCGCCACCAATTCGCGCCCCGAGACCGGCTTCACCAGGAAATCGTCGGCGCCAAGTTCCAGCCCCAGCACGCGGTCCGTTTCCTCCCGGTTGCCGGTGACGATCAGGATCGGCGCCTCGGTCCGGGCGCGCAGTTCGGGCAGGTGCGGCAGCGTGTCCACCGGGCCCAGGCGCTGGTCCAGGATGATCGCATCCAGCCGGTGGGTCTCCACCACCGCGACGGCGGCGGCGAAGGAATTGGCGACGATGGTCCGCAGGCCGTAGCGGGCCAAATAGGCCGCCATCTCGTCCGTCAGTTCCCGCTCATCATCCGCCAGCAGCACCAGCGGCATCATCGCCTGGCCCAGCAACGCCTGGTCCTCGGCGCGCTTCTCCCGCTCCACGACCCCGGCTTCCACACCACCGCGCTGGGCGCGCATTGTCGCCGAGGTCATGCTGAGTCTCCCGGAGCGGGGGGCGTCTCCACAAATGGAGACATTTCTTGACTTAACCGTTTACCCGAAGATGTCGCACGACGTCGAGCGCCCGGCGCCGCACTTGGCAGAATTCTTAATACCAAAAGCGACAACACGCTGACGCCCCTTCGCTCCATTTATCGCCTCGCCTTCCAGGGCGGTCCGGGCCCGCCCAGGGAGCCCAGCCCCAGGGAGCCCAGCCCAGGGACCCCAGCCCAGGGACCCCAGCCCAGGGGCCGCGATGCGAGACGGAGCCAGATGATGAACCTGCCGATCGGCCTTGGCGGCCCGCGACCGCCCAGCACGCTCCGCCTGCCCCGCCTGCGTTCCGGCGAGGCGGAGCCGGTCCCGGCCGAGGGTGCCGTCCTGATCGTCGACGACGATTGGGACGTGCGGGAGGAGCTGGCCGGCGCGCTCGGCCGGCGCGGGCTGCAGGTGGTCTCGGCCGGCTCCACCGAGGCGGCGCTGGACCTGCTTCGGCGCCGTCCGGATGTCGCCGTGCTGGTCACCGATATCCGCATGCCCGGCACCGATGGCCTGGCGCTGGCCGAGACGGCGCTGCGCGGCCGCAGCCAGGCCCAGGCGCTGGAGGTGGTGCTGGTCACCGGCTATGCCTCCGCCGCCCAGGGCATGGCCGCCGCGCGCCTCGGCGCCTTCGGCACGCTGCACAAGCCGATGCGCGCGAGCGAGCTGGCCCGCATGGTGCAGGACGCGCTGGCCCGCGCCGCGCTGCGCCGCGCCGCCGTGGCCGCGGAAGCCTGGCAGGAGGCGGAGCAGGCGGCGGAGCAGTCGGCGGAGCCTGGGGCGCCATCGGCGCCCGCCTGGCTGGCCGGCGCGCCGGAGGCCAGCTGGCCGCCACGTCGCGCCAGCGGCACCATCCATGCCCCGATTGCCTGGACCCGCCGGCCCACCGCTTCCGGCCTGCTGGCGCCGATCCCGGATCCGCAGCCGCGCCAGGCGTCGCCGGCGCCCCCGCGGGCGGAACCGGCCGCCTGGGCACAGGAACTGCCGCTGAGCCCCTGCCGTGCGGCGGAGGCGCTGCTGCGGACCCTGGCCCAGCGGCTGGACCCCGCCGGCAATGGGATCGAGGGCATCGCCCGCGACCTGCACGGTCCGCTGGGCGACCTGCTGCGCGCCGCGCCGCGCCCGCCTGTTAAAGCCGGGGCGCCGCGGCGGCTGCTGCATCTGCTGGACGAGCTGATGGACCTGGTGGCGCTGCAGGCCGGGGTGGCGCAGCCGCGGCGCGCGCCGGTCTCGCCGCAGCGCCTGCTCGACCGTGTCGCCGAAGCTCTCGCGGCGCTGGGCCTGGCTTGTGACCGGCCGGCGGTGCTGCAGGCGGAGCCGGAGCGGGCCTTCCTGCTGGACGATGAAAGGCTGGCCCGCGCCATGGCGCTTCTGGGCGGCACGACGCTGGGCGGCGCGGCCGGCGGCCGGGCCGAGCTGGCGCTGGAGGCGGCCGGCGGGCAGGCGCGGCTCGACCTGCTGATCGCCTCGGGCGCCACGCAGCCGGGGGAGGAGGCGGAGGCGGCGCGGCGCCTGGCCCTCGCCATCGCCCGGCGGCTGGCGGCGCTACAGGGCGGGCGGCTGGATGCCTGGCGGATGCCAAAGGGCGGGCTGCGCGCCCGGCTGCTGATCCGCGGCTGCTAGGGCATTCCCACGCCGCGTAGCCGCGCCAGGCCACCCAGAAAACGCATCAGGGGATCCGACCCGAGCGCCGCATGCTGAGCGAATCACCCTTCCGCCGCCGCCCCCCGGCAGTGGCGCCACGGCCGCGGCTGCGGCGCGGCCTGTTCGCCCTGACCCTGGCGATGCTGCTGCTGCTGGGCCCCTCCTGCTGCCAGTTCGGCCGCTGCACCGCGCCCGCGCCCGGCGCCTGCCGGCTGGAAGACGGCGCACGGAACCCGGGCCGGGGCTCGCCGTTCGCAACGGATCATCCGGAGGATTGACCCGCCCTGACCGCCGCACGTCGCGGGGACGGGCCGGGCCCGGCCTTCAGCCAGGGAGACAGCCATGTCCGACGAGGACCGCATTCGCCAGCGTGCCCATGAGATCTGGGAGCAGGAGGGCCGCCCGCAGGGCCGGCAAGAGGCGCATTGGGCGCGCGCCAGCCGCGAGATGGCGGAGCAGGCCGCGGCCGCGCCGCCATCCGACTTGGCCGGGGCGGCGCATCACCCCGGCATCGGCGCGACGCTGACGGAAAGCCCGGCCCGGCTGGGCCCGGCGCCGGTGGTGGAGGATGATGCCGGCCCCGCCCCCGCCATGCCGCGCGCCCGATCGAAGAAGGCCGAGGCCCCGGCCGCCAGCCGTCCCTCGCGGAAGGCCCGCCGCTAAGGCGAGCCCTAGGGCGATGCCCCAGAGCCTGACCCAAGAGGTTGCCGGCTGAGGACGGGTCGCGGATTTTCGTCCCGGGCCAGGACCGGCAAGGCCGCCGATGCTGGTGGCATCCGCAGGTTGCCGGACGCCGCCAGGACGGAAAAGCCGCACTGGACCGACCCGCGGATCTCCTGGGTCAGGCTCTCAGTAGATGTCGGGCTCCGGCGTCGCCTCCCCGGCCTCCAGGAAGCGCAGGTCGCAGCCCACATCCGCCTGGGTCACCTGGTCCAGGTACATGGAAGTCCAGCCGCGCGCATAGCGGCGGGTGGGGGCCTGCCAGGCGGCCTGGCGGCGGGCCAGCTCGGCCTCCTCCACCAGCAGGTCCAGCTTGCGGTTCGGCACGTCCAGCCGGATCAGGTCGCCCTCTCGCACCAGGGCCAGGGGCCCGCCGACATGGCTTTCGGGCGCCACATGCAGCACGCAGGTGCCGTAGCTTGTGCCGGACATGCGGGCATCGGACAGGCGCACCATGTCCCGCACCCCCTGCTTCAGCAGCTTCTGGGGGATCGGCATCATGCCCCATTCCGGCATGCCGGGGCCGCCCTGGGGCCCGGCGGAGCGCAGCACCAGAACGCTGTCGGCCGTCACATCGAGGTCCGGATCGTCCAGGCGCTTCTTCAGGTCCGCGTAGTTCTCGAAGACCACGGCCGGGCCGGTATGGCTCAGCAGCCGCGGATCGGCCGCACTGGTCTTGATGACGGCGCCACGCGGCGCCAGCGAGCCCTTCAGCACGGCGAGCCCGCCCTCCGCCTGCAGCGGGCGGTCGAGCGGTCGGATGATCTCCGCGTTGAAGACATCGGCGCCGGCGATGTCTTCGCCCAGCGTGGCGCCGGAGACCGTCTTCGCGCTGAGGTCCAGATGGGGTGAGAGCCGGTTCAGGAAGGCGCGGCTGCCACCGGCGAAGAAGAAGTCCGCCATCAGGTAGGTGTCGCCATTTGGGCGCAGATTGGCGATCAGCGGCACGCGGCGGCTGATGGCGTCGAAGCGCTCCAGATCCAGCTCCAGCCCGGCGCGGCGTGCCATGGCGATGATGTGGATGATGGCATTGGTCGATCCGCCGAAGGCCATGGTGGCGGCCACGGCATTGTCGATGCTGCCCTGGCTCAGCAGCTTTGCCGGCGTCTCATCATCCCAGACCATCTCGACGATGCGCTTGCCCGAATCGGTCGCCATGCGGGGATGCGCGGAATCGGCGGCCGGGATCGAGCTGGCGCCGGGCAGGGTCAAGCCCATCGCCTCCACCGCCAGCATCATGGTGGCCGCCGTGCCGGCGGTCATGCAGGTGCCGAAGGAGCGGGCCATGCCGCCCTCCATGTCCTTCCACTGCGCCGGCGTGATGGTGCCGGCCCGCAGCTCCGCATGGTATTTCCAGGCGTCGGACCCCGAGCCCAGCGTCTTGCCGCGCCAGCTGCCGCTGTTCATCGGCCCGGCGGGGACGAAGATGAAGGGCAGCCCGGCCGAGAGCGCGCCCATCACCAGGCCGGGCGGCGTCTTGTCGCAGCCGCCCAGCAGCACCAGCCCGTCGCAGGGCTGGCTGCGGGCCAGTTCCTCCGTCTCCATGGCCAGCAGGTTGCGATAGAGCATGCTGGTGGGCTTCATGTACTGCTCGGTGACCGGATGCGCCGGTAGTTCCACCGGGAAGCCGCCGGCCTGCCAGACGCCGCGCTTCACCTCCTCCGCCCGGGTGCGGAAATGGAAGTGGCAGGGGCTCAGCTCCGACCAGGTGTTGATGATCCCGATCACCGGCTTGCCGCGGAAATCGGATTCCGAAAAACCCATCTGCAGCATGCGGGACCGGTGGCCGAAGGCGCGCAGATCGTCCACGCCGTACCAGCGATGGCTGCGCAGATCCTCCGGCCGCTTCCGGCTGCCCCTGGTGCCTTCCGCCATGCGTTTCTTCCCCTGTGGGCAGGCTGCCCTACAAAACAATACCCTCGGCAATCTGCCAGGAGCGCCCTTCGCCGAACAGCCCGCCAGCCCCGCGACGGGGTTTGGGGCCGCTTGACCCTGCGCGCGCCGCCTTACAGTTTCGCGGCCAGCCTGCCGCCCGTCGGAGACATGATGGCCCTTCTGCTGCCACGCCGCCCCCTGAAGGCGATGTTCATCCACCAGAACTTCCCGGGCCAATACGCCCATCTCGCCCCCGCTCTGGCGCAGCGGCAGGGGGTGCAGGTCTGGGGGGTGGGGGAGAAGCCGGGCTATGCCGCGCCGGGGGTGAACTACATCGCCTATGGCCAGCCGAAAGGCGCCGGGGACCAGACCCACCGCTACCTGCGCTCGCTGGAAGCCTCCACCCGCCGTGGCCAGCACCTGGCCAACAAGCTGGTGCAGCTGCGCGACAAGGGGCTGAAGCCGGACATCATCGTCTGCCACCCCGGCTGGGGCGAGGGCCTGTTCCTGAAGGACGTCTTCCCGCAGGCGCGCACGCTGTTCTACTGGGAATTCTACTACAATTCGGTCGGCCAGGACCTGGGCTTCGATCCGGATCAGCAGGTGGGGCTGGACGATGCGGCGCGCATCCGCGTGCTGAACGCCACCCAGCTGATCTCCCTGCAGGCCGCCGACTGGGGCATCAGCCCGACGCGCTGGCAGTGGTCGCGCTACCCGGACTGGGCGCGGCGCCGGATCTCCTGCCTGCATGAGGGCGTGGATACGCAGCGCTGCGCGCCCGATCCGCAGGCGGTGTTCCGCATGGCGGGCGGGCGCGAATTCCGCCGGGGCGACGAGGTGATTTCGTATGTCGCGCGCAACCTGGAGCCCTATCGCGGCTTCCCCAGCTTCATGCGCGCCCTGCCCCGGCTGCAGCGCGAACGCCCGAAGCTGCAGACCGTCATTGTCGGCGGCAACGAGATCTCCTACGGCCGCAAGCCGGAGGGGGCGGAGAACTGGAAGGCGAAGATGCTGGCGGAGCTGGAAGGTCAGCTCGACCTGTCACGCATCCACTTCACCGGCCGCGTCGCGCATGACGATTTGCACCAGCTGTTCCGCGTGACGCGGGCGCATGTCTATCTGACCTATCCCTTCGTGCTGTCCTGGTCGATGCTGGAAGCCATGGCCTGCGGCGCGCTGATCGTCGGCTCCGAGACCCGGCCGGTGACCGAGGTGGTGCAGCACGGCCGCAACGGCCTGCTGGCCCCCTTCTTCGAGCCCGACACCCTGGCGAAGACGGTGCTGAAGGTGCTGGCGGATCCGGAAGGCCATGCCGGGCTGGCCGCCCAGGGCCGCGCCGACATCATCGCCCGCTACGACCTGCGCAGCATATGCCTGCCGCGGCAGCTCGACCTGGTGGAGAAGCTGGCGGCGGGCGGGGAGCCGGAGCCGGAGCGGGAGGATTAGGCGATTGCGTGGAATCCGGGCCGCGGCCGCGGCGGCGACCTTCCCGCAAGGCCTTGGTTGTATTATGAAACGATTTGTCTCGCGATAGGTGTATCTGCGGCGGAGACGTTCCAGAACGCTCCTGATTGAGATGATGGGACCCGCGCAGCGCGCGCCGAGGTCACCCGCAGGCCTGAGCCAATGGTCAGAGAGGAGAGGTCGCCATGCCGGACGGGATCGGGCCGCCAGCCGCCGAGGTCCGCCGCGCCGGCAATGTCGAGGCCGCGGCCTTCGCCATCGAGGGCCCGCTTCTGGTGTCCGTGCGCCGCTTCGCCGATGCGCGCGGCGCCTTCGTCGAGACCTATTCGCGCCGGGACTTCGCCGCCATCGGCATCGGCGATGAATTCGTCCAGGACAACCAGTCCCTCTCGGTGGCCATCGGCACGGTGCGCGGCCTGCATTTCCAGGTGAACCCGCATGCGCAAGGCAAGCTCATCCGGGTTCTGCGCGGCCGCATCCTCGATGTGGCGGTGGACCTCCGCGCCGCCTCGCCCAGCTTCGGCCGGCATGTGGCGGTGGAGCTTTCGGCCGCGGACGGCCGGATGATGTGGGTGCCGCCCGGCTTCGCCCATGGCTTCGCGACGCGGGAGGAGGAGACGGAGGTCGCCTACAAGGTCACCGCCCTCTATGCGCCGGACTGCGACCGGTCGCTGGCCTGGGACGACCCGGCGCTCGGCATCGACTGGGGCCTGGCCGGCGTCGCCGCCACGCTGTCGGACAAGGACCGCCGGGCGCCGCGCCTGGCCGATCTCGGGCCGGCCTTCTGATGCGCATCCTGGTCGCGGGCCGCCAGGGCCAGGTGGCGCAGGCGCTGCTGCGACGCTTCGCCGGGCATGAGGTGGTGGCGCTGGAGCCGCCGGAGCTGGACCTGACGGAGGACTCCTCCGTCGCCCGCGCGATGCGCGCGGCGGCGCCGGAGCTGGTGGTGAATGCCGCCGCCTATACCGCGGTGGACCGCGCCGAGGACCAGGAGGCGCTGGCCTTCGCGGTGAACCGGGACGGCGCCGCGCGCCTCGCCGCCGCGGCGGCGGCGATCGGCGCGCCCTTCGTGCATTTCTCCACCGACTATGTCTTCGACGGGCGGAAGGGCGCGCCCTATCTGGAGACCGACGCCCCCTCCCCCCTCGGCGTCTATGGCCGCAGCAAGGCGGAAGGGGAAGGCGCGGTTCTGGCGGCCAACCCCCGCAGCGTGGTGCTGCGCACCGCCTGGGTCTGCAGCGCGGATGGCGCCAATTTCGTCAAGACCATGCTGCGCCTGGCGGCGGAGCGGGAGGAGCTGCGCGTGGTGGCGGACCAGCACGGCGCGCCGACCTTCGCCGCCGACCTGGCCGAGGCCGTGGCCGCCATGGCCCCCCGCCTGCTGGCAGCGCCGGCCGGCGACGCCGCCTTCGGCCTGTTCCACCTGACCGGCGCACCGCATACCACCTGGCACGGCTTCACCGCCGAAATCCTGGACCAGGCGGCGCAACGCGGGCACAAGCGGCCGAGACTTGCCGCCATCGCAACGACGGACTACCCGACACGCGCCGCCCGTCCCGCCGATGGGCGGCTCGATTGCAGCCACATTCGCCGGGTACATGGCATCCAGCCGGCCGATTGGCGTCGGTCTCTGGCGCTGTGCCTGGATGCGCTGGTCGGACCAGCTGGGGAGAATGGGCTATGAAGGGCATCGTGCTGGCTGGCGGATCGGGCACGCGCCTGCACCCGGCGACACTCGCCGTCTCGAAGCAGCTGCTGCCGGTCTTCGACAAGCCGATGGTCTACTACCCGCTCTCGGTGCTGATGCTGGCCGGGATCCGGGAGATCATGATCATCTCCACCCCGCACGACCTGCCGCTGTTCCAGCGCCTGCTGGGGGATGGCGCGCGCTGGGGCCTGAAGCTGGAATACGCCGAGCAGGACAAGCCGCGCGGCATCGCCCATGCCTTCGTCCTGGCCGAGGATTTTCTCGCAGGCGAACCCTCCGCCCTGGTGCTGGGGGACAACCTGTTTCATGGCCACGACCTGGAGGCACGGCTGCGGGAAGCGCAGGAGAATGCGGCCAGCCAGGGCGCCACCGTCTTCGCCTATCGCGTGGCCGACCCGCACCGCTACGGCGTGGTGGAGTTCGATGGCGAAAGCCGCGCCCAGACCATCGAGGAAAAGCCCACCCGGCCGCGCTCCGACTGGGCGGTGACGGGGCTGTATTTCTACGATGGCCGCGCCGCCGCGCTGGCCAAGGCCCTCGTCCCCTCCCCGCGCGGGGAGCTGGAGATCACCGACCTCAACCGCGTCTATCTGGAAGAAGGCTCGCTGCGCGTGGTGCGGCTCGGCCGCGGCTATGCCTGGCTCGACACCGGCACGCATGACAGCCTGCTGGAGGCCGGCGAATTCGTCCGCGCCATCGAGAAGCGCACCGGGCAGAAGGTGGCAGCCCCCGAGGAAGTGGCCTGGCGGATGGGCTTCATCGATGGCGATGCGCTGCGCGCCCTGGCCGCGCCGCTGCGCAACAGCGGCTACGGCACCTATCTGGAAGGGCTGCTGGCCCGCGAGGATCAGTGATGGCGGAAGGCGGCCAGCACGCCGCCCGGCTGGACCCGCAGGCCGGGGCGGAAGCGGTCCGCCACTGACCGGCACGGGGCTGGGCGCAGGGCCTCGCACCCTGCATTTTCCATTCCGGGCGCGTGCCCGGCCTCCGGCGCTTGCCTATCCGGGATTCGTTGCGGCGCGCGCCGCGTGACTGAATTGCGGCGCAAGTCACGCCTCGGCTGCATGGCGCCCCTCCAAAGGGATGCTGGTGCTTTCCGCTCCAAGGGCGCAGGAAGCCCGCCCTCCTCCGCTATCCCGGGTTGACCTTCGCCTGATGACCTCGACCGAGCCCTCCGCCGAGGCGCTGCGGCTTTCCGCACTCGACCGCTACGACATCCTCGATACGGAGTCCGAGCAGGCCTTCGACGATATCGTTCGCATCGCATCTCAGATTTGCGACGTACCGATTGCCATCGTCAGCCTGGTCGGGGCGGACCGGCAGTGGTTCAAGGCGCGGGTCGGCCTGCCCGCCGAGGGCACGCCGCGCAGCCAATCGGTCTGCGCCCATGCCATCCAGGGCCGCAGCCTGTTCCAGATCACCGACCTGGAGGCGGATGACCGCACGCGGGCGAACCCGCTGGTGACCGAGGAGCCGCATCTGCGCTTCTATGCCGGCGCGGTGCTGGAAACGCCGGATGGCCACGCGCTCGGCACGCTTTGCGTCATCGATACCGCGCCGCGCCCCGGCGGCCTCACCGAACAGCAGGCGGAAGCGCTGCTGGCCCTGTCGCGGCAGGTGATGGCGCAGCTCGAGCTCCGCCGCAGCGCCCGTGCGGAGGCCGCCAACCGCCGGATGCTGGAGGCGACGCTGGAGCGGCTGGTGGCCAGCGAGGCGCGCTGGCGCGCGCTGTTCGGGAATATGCGCGAGGGCTTCCTGGTGGGGGAGCTGCTGCGCGATGCCGAGGGCCGCGCCTGCGATGCCCGGCTGATGGAAAGCAATGGCGCCTTCCTCGAACAGGCCAACCTCTTGCCTTGCGCCATGGGCACGCGGCTGCGCGAGCTGCCCTGGGGCGCCGATCCCGCGCTGCTCGGCCAGCTGGTACGCACGGTGGAGACCGGTGCGCCGCAGGCCTTCGAATGGCGCCTGCCGGACCGGCACCGCTGGTTCGAGGTGCGCAGCGCGCCGGAGCAGGGCGACCGCTTCTCCTGCCTCGTGCTCGATATCACCGATCGCAAGGCGAGCGAGCAGGCGCTGCTGCTGAAGGACGAAAGGCTGCAGATGGCGCTCGATGCCTCGGGCAGCGTCGGGCTCTGGGACTGGCCGGTGGAGACCAACCGACTGACCGGGGATGCGCGCTTCGCCCGCCTCTACGGGCTGCCGCTGGACCGGACCGCCTCCGGCCTGACCATGGAGGAATACCAGGAATTCGTCGTCCCCGAGGACATCGCCCCGCTGCGCGAGAGAATCCGCGCGGTCTTCGAGGAAGGGGCCGATTTCCGCGTGGAATACCGCGTGGCCCCGCCCGGCAGGACGCTGCGCTGGGTGGAATGCCGCGGCCGGCTGGTGCGGGACGAGGAGGGCCGGCCGCTGCGCTTTTCCGGCACCGCGGTGGACATCACCGACCGCCGCAGCCGGGAGGAGCAGAAGCAGCTGCTGATGGAGGAGCTGTCGCACCGGGTGAAGAACACCTTCGCCATGGTCCAGGCCCTGGCGATCCAGACGCTGCGCGATGCCGATCCGGAGGCCTCGCATTCGCTGCAGAGCCGTCTGGCGACGCTCAGCCGCGCGCATGACGTGCTGGTGCAGACCAGCTGGTCCGCCACCACGCTGCACCGGCTGCTGGACACGGTGCTGCGGCTGGAGACGGAGGGCGCGCGATTCCGGCTCGCGGGGAACGACTTCAGCATCGGCTCGCGCGCCGCGCTATCGCTTTCCCTGCTGCTGCATGAGCTGGCGACCAATGCGGTGAAATACGGCGCATTGAGCCGCGAGCAGGGCCTGGTGGCGATCGACTGGCGGATCGAGGACGGGCGCTTCCTGATGCGCTGGCGCGAGAGCGGCGGCCCGCCGGTGCGCATGCCGGCGGAAACCGGCTTCGGCGCCCGGCTGATCCGCATGGGCATCTGCGGATCGCGCCATGCGGATCTCCGCTTCGATCCCGGCGGCCTGCAGGCGGAATTCGCCGCCGATCTTTCGATGGTCTCGGAGGACTAGAAAACCTCCGAGCCTGCCGCTTCGCAGGTCGTCCAACGGCGTCAGCCCGGGATCGCCGCCATCGTCCTGGCGCGGCGGATCAGGCCCAGCGTGCCGATCACGGCGACCAGCGACAGCAGCGTGGCCAGGCCGAAGACCGCGGCATAGCCCGCCGCATCCGCCAGCCGCCCGGCGACGAAGGATCCGGCCATGTAGACGATGAGCTGGGCGCAGGCGAGCACGGTGAAGTCCGTGCCCGGCTGCTCCGGCGAGGCCACCGCCATGAACAGGCTGTAGAGCGCCACGATCTCCATGTAGCGGATCAGCGTCTGGAAGCCCGCGGCGCCGAACAGCGGCACGAAGCCCGTGACCAGCCCCGCCGCATGCAGCGCGAAGAGCAGGAAGCACAGCGTGCGCGCATGGCCGAGCAGCGACAGGGTGAAGGACAGGCCGCGCTTCTGCACCATCCAGGCGGCGATGCCGGTGCCCGCCAGGCCGGCGGTGACCGCCGAGAGGCCGGAGATATAGCCGATCCAGTCCAGCGGCACGCCGGCATCCACCAGGTACGGCCCCTCCAGCGCCTTCACCAGCCCCTCGCTGGCGCGATACAGCAGCGCGATCCACAGCACCGCCCGGGCATCCGGCCGCCGCAGGAAGGCGCGCAGGGAGGGCATGCTGCGCGATTCAAGCGGCCCCGGCGGCGGTTCCCGCATCGCGAAGGCGGCGACCAGCGGCAGGGTGGAGATGGCCGCCACCGTCAGCAGCATCACGGTCCAGCCGAAATGATGGTGCAGCACCAGCCCCAGCGTGCCGCCCACCACCACGCCGATGGCGATCGCGCCGCCCTGGATCGCATTGCCGATGCCGCGATCCGCCACCGGCAGATACTTGGCCGCATAGCCATCCGTCGCGATGTCCTGCGTCGAGACCAGCAGCGAGGTCATGAAGCCGATGGCGATGATGCTCCAGACATCGCGCGGCCCGACCAGGATCAGCGACAGGATGCAGAGGATGACGCCCACCTGGGTCAGCACCACCCAGCCGGCGCGCTGCGCGCGGGCGAAGGGGCGCAGCCGGTCGACCAGCGGCGCCCAGAGGAATTTCAGCACCAGCGGCAGGAACAGCAAGCTGAGGTTCGAGAGGTCGGTGCGGGAAACGCCGGCCTCGCGCATGATCGGCGGCAGGGCGGCGACCAGCAGGTAGCTAGGGATCGCCTGCGCCAGGTACAGCGCCGCCAACACCACGAAAAGCCGCATGCGGCCGATGCGGGCCTGCTCCATCGTGGTCGCGCTCATCCCGGTGGCTCCATGAAGGGCCGGAGGAAGGCGCGGGCCGCGTCCTCCTCCTCGAAGACCGCGACGGGAAAGGTCCAGAGCTTGCCGAAGACCTCGGCCGAGCGGCTGCCCGCCTTGCCGGGGCGGACCATCGCCAGGGCGCGACAGGTTTCGTTCATGTGCGCGCGGGTCGCCTTGAACCACAGCGCCTGCGCACGCTCCCCGGCCTGGGACAGCATCGCCTGGCCGGCAAAGCGGGCCAGCAGCACGAAGGGCCCCGGCTGCGCGCCGATGCGATGCAGGGCGGCGAGGTAGTCGGCCTCATCCGTCGGCATCGTCGGCACGTCCAGCGCCAGGCGCAGCAGGCCACCCGCTTCGGTGTCGAGCCGGACCATGGTCAGAAGGTGATCCGGTAGCCGAGCGTCACGACGCGGCCCAGCGCCTCCACCGGCAGGTTGCGCACGGCGCTGGCGGTGGGGTTCTGGTAGGCGGCGTCGAACAGGTTCTCCACCGCCACATAGCCCTGGCCGCCGCCGATCGGCGTCGCGGCGCTGATGTTCATGGTGGCGCCCTGGGACAGCTTGTAGCGGGTACCGCGCATGTCGATGGTCTCGTTGCGGCCGCTGAAGGCCACGCCTTCGACGCGCAGCACGGTGCCGCCATCGAAGCTGTAGGTGCCGCTGAGCGCGCCGCGGATCGGGCTCGGGATACGGTTGTTGGGCAGCGCCGCGTCCAGCTTGCCGTCGGCGTTGGAATCGTAGCGCCCCTCGCGCCAGGTCAGCATGCCGCCGAGGCGGAAGTTCTCCGTCAGCGCATAGTCCGCATGCGCCTCCACGCCATAGATCAGCTCCTTCTGCTGCGAGATGCGGTTGGTGCCGGGGTCGAAGGTGACGCCCTCATCGGAGGTGCTGGCGAAGCCGACCAGCCCGGCATTGAAGCCCGGCGAGCGGTGGCGGATGCCGAATTCGTAGCTGTCCACCAGCTGCGCCTCCGGCGCGATGGAGGCGTAGGAGACGCGGGTGCCGGAGGGCAGGCAGTTCGGCCGCGCGACGGTGCAGGCATAGGTCAGCGAGAGGCCGGCGCGGCGGGTGAAGGATCCCACATCCGGCAGAGCGAAGCCCTGGCTCCAGCCGCCATAGATCTCCTCCGTCGGGCTCAGGCGGAAGGTGGCGCCGAGATTGGCGGTCAGCGCGTCGTAGCTGAAGCTGCCGCCGGTGACATTCAGCGCGGGCAGCACATAGGCGGCGCTGGGGCTGATGCCGAAATAGGCGGTGGGGCGGGTGAAGTCCTCGACATCCAGGTCGAAGCGCTCATAGCGCAGGCCGCCGCGCAGCGTGATTCGCTCCCCCACCGGGACCTGCAGCTGGCCGAAGGCGGCGGTGCTGGTCTGCTCCAGCGGCGAGAAGACCTGGCGGCCGTCGAGCAGTTCCTGCGAGGTCCGCTCCCGCCCCAGATCGCCGCCCCAGGTCAGCAGCAGCCCGTCCATCAGCGCCGTCAGCGGTGTGTCGACGGTGACATTGAGGCCGGAGCGCAGGGAGTTCAGCGTGGTCTGGTTGGCGGGGTCGGTCGGCAAGGACGGATTGCCGGAATAGTAGACGACGCTGTTGGCCGGATAGGCGTAGCGCGAATAGCTGAAGCGCTTGTTGATGTCGTTGTGGAAGCCCGTCACCGCAAGCCGGCCCAGGGCGAAGTCCTGGTCCGTGTAGCGGGCGGAGACGGAGAGGCTGCGCTCATAGACCGACTCGCCGGTATAGGCGGTGGAGAAATCCGGCGCGGCGCGCGGCGCGGTATAGGTGGTGAGGTAGCTCGGGTCCTGCTCCAGGTTGATGAAGGTGCCGCTGAGCTCGATGCGGCGCGCCGAGTCGATGTCGTAGCCGATGCGGCCGGTGAAGTTGCCGAAGCGCGTGCGGTCGCCGCCGCCCTGGCCGAGCAGCGCATCCGAGGGCATTTCCCGCCCCGCGCCGTCATAGGTGACATTGGTCTGCCGGCCCGTCGCGGTCAGCGCATAGTCGAAGCCGCCATCGGTGCGGCCGCTGGCGCCGAGCGACAGCTGCGGCTGGATCGAGCGGCCCGGATTCGCGGTGAAGGCGCGGACGGAGGCATCGGCCGTGAAGCGCACCCCCGGCTCCGTGCCGCGGCGGGTGATCAGGTTGATGGTGCCGCCGGTGGCGCCGGCGCCATACAGGGAGGACCCACCGGCCACCGTCTCGATCCGCTCGATGGCATTGAGGTCGATCAGCGCCAGGATGCGGGAGACGTCGCGCAGCGGCGTGTTCAGCGGCACGCCATCCAGCAGCACCAGCACGTCGCGGCCGCGGAAGGTCTCGGAGGCACCGGAGATGGTCTCCGTCGTCATGGAGAAGCCGGGGACCAGGCGGGAGATGGCAGCCGCGGGGTTGTTGCCGAAGGCGAGCTGGCGCTCGATTTCCTCTCGCCCGATCACCTGCACCGTCTGCGGGATCTGCTCCACCGGGCGCGGCGCGCGGGTGGCGGTGACGGAGACCTCGCCGAGCAGCAGCGCGCCCTCCCCCTCGGCCGGAGCCTGGGCCAGGGCCGGAAGCGCGGCGAGCCCGGCCAGGGCGAGCAGCGGGGAGAATCGGGCGGGGCCGCGGGGCCTGGCAGACGACATGAGGAGGTTCCCTGAGATTTCGCCTCTCTGATAATGCGAGTCATTCTCAGCAACAATACGACACAGGGCAGGTTTCAACCGCCCGCCCCGCCCTGTTGCCGAAGGGACGCACCCGCCCCGGCTGCACGGCGCGCCGCGTCGCCGCTATCCTGTCCGGACAAGCCAACCCGCAGCGACGTCAGGACCCCGAGGCCCATGAGTGAAAGCGACCGCCGAATCGCCATTGTCGGGGCCGGCCCGGTGGGACTGGTGCTGGCCCTGAAGCTGGCGACCATGGGACTGCCGAGCCTGGTGCTGGAGGCGGAGGACGACATTTCGGAGGCGCTGCGGGCCTCCACCTTCCACCCGCCCTCGCTCGACATGCTGGACAGCCTGGGCGTGGCGCAGCCGCTGATCGCGCAGGGGCTGGTGACGCCGACCTGGCAGATCCGCCGGCATGAGGATGGCGCGCGGGCGGTCTTCGACCTGTCCGTCCTGAAGGACGACACCGCCCATCCCTACCGGCTGCAGGCCGAGCAGTGGAAATTGTCCCGGATCATCCTGGCCAAGCTGGCGGCGGAACATGCCGGGACGGTGGAGGTCCGCTTCGGCGCCAAGGTGGATACCGTGGTGCATGGCACGGACCATGTCGCGCTGTCCGGCAGCGGCTTCGAGGCCTTCGAGGCGCCCTATGCAGTGGGCTGCGACGGCGCGCGCAGCGTGATCCGCCGCGCCATGGGGCTCGAATTCCCGGGCGACACCTATCCCGAGACCACCATCCTGGCGACCACCCCCTTCCCCTTCCATGAGGTCTTCGAGGGCCTGTCCAACGTCAACTACTTCTGGACCGAGCACCCGGCCTTCTCCGGCACCTTCTCCCTGCTGCGCGTCCCGGGCAAATGGCGCGCCAGCCTCTATCCCGCGCCCGGCGAGACGATCGAGCAGGCGCTGGAGCCGGCCGCCATCGAGCGCAAGCTGCAGGCCATCCACCCGAAACCCACACCCTACGAAGTGCCGGACCTGCGCCCCTACCGCATCCATCAGCGCATCGTCGAAACCTACCGCATCGGCCGCCTGCTGCTGGCCGGAGACTCGGCGCATCTGAACTCGCCCTCCGGCGGCATGGGCATGAATGGCGGCATCCAGGACGCGATGGAGCTGGCCGAGACCCTCGCCCCGGTCTGGCGCGGGGAGGCCGAGGCCAGCCTGCTCGACCGCTACACCCGCCGGCGCCAGCCGATCGCGGCGCAGGAGATCATCGCCCAGGCCGACCGCAACCGCGCCCGGATGCGGGAAACGGACGCGGCCAAGCGCGCCGCCCTGCTGGCGGACCTGCAGGCCACGGCGGCGGATCCGGTGAAAGCGCGGGCGCATCTGCTGCGCTCCTCCATGATCTCCGGGTTGCGGGCGGCGAGCCAGATCATGTGAGAAGTCATCCCCTTCACCCAACTGACATAAAACTGTAAAATCCCCGCAACGCAGGCCGTCTAGAGCCCGCCGTCACCTTCACGGGGAGAGATTTGCCCATGTTCCGCCGTACATTGATGGCGGGCGCCGTTGCGCTCGCTGGCCTGATCGGGCCTGTCGCCCAGGGGCAGGCCCAAGCGCAGGACCGCACCGAGATCCAGTTCTGGCACGGCCTGTCTCAGCCGCTGGGCGGGCTTCTGGAGCGCCTGGTCGCCGGCTTCAACGACAGCCAGACCCAGTACCGCATCGTGCCGACCTTCCGCGGCAGCTATCCGGAGACGATGGTCGCCGCCATCGCTGCCTTCCGCGCCGGCCAGGCGCCGCATCTGGTGCAGATGTTCGAGGTCGGCACCGGCACCATGATCAATGCCGGCCGCGCCATCATCCCGACGCATGAGCTGCTGTCGCAGACCGGCGTGAACATCAACTTCGACGACTTCCTGCCCGGCGTGCGCGGCTACTATGCCGCCGCCGATGGCCGGCAGATGGCGATGCCCTTCAACAGCAGCACCGCCATCGTCTACTACAACAAGGACGCCTTCCGCCGCGCCAACCTGAACGCCGACCAGTTCCCGACCACCTGGGAAGGCGTCGGCCAGGCGCTGCAGGCGCTCAAGGCCTCCGGCCATGCCTGCCCGATGTCGACCGCCTGGCCGACCTGGCTGCACCTGGAGCAGTTCAGCGCCATCCACAACATCCCGCTGGCGACGCAGGGCAACGGCTTCGGCGGCGCCAATGCGGAGCTGCGGGTGAACAACCCGCTGGTGCTGCGCCACCTGACCAACCTGGTGAACTGGCAGAAGGAAGGCCTGTTCCGCTGGGGCGGCCGCGACAATGCCGGCGAGGCGCTGTTCCCGAACGGCGAATGCGCCATCATGCTCACCTCCTCCGGCTTCCGCGCCCGGGTGCAGCGGGAGGCGCGCTTCGACTGGGGCGTGGCCATGCTGCCGACCTATGAGGGCACGCAGCCGGCCAATGCCATCATCGGCGGCGCCAGCCTCTGGGTGATGAACCGCGGCCCGAACACCCAGCGCAGCGCGGCTGAGCTGCGCGGCATCGCCGAGTTCTTCGCCTACACCGCCCGCCCGGAAGTGGCCGGCAAGTGGCACATGGACACCGGCTACCTGCCGATCACCCGCAGCGGCTTCGAATCCGCCCGCGCCACCGGCTTCTACAACCAGCCGGCCAATATCGGCGCCGATGTGCCGATCGAGCAGATGCTGCGCGGCGCCTCCTCGGAGAATACCCGCGGCATCCGCCTCGGCGGCTTCGTCGAGATCCGCGTGATCATGCAGGAGGAGATGGAGCGCGCGCTGCAGGGCCAGCAGACCCCGGAACAGGCGCTGACCAACATGACGACGCGCGGCAATGCGGTGCTGCGCAACTTCGAGCGTGCGAATCGCGGCGGCTGATGCCAAAGCGTTGAGGTGAACCGGGGGGTGGGCCTTGCGCCCGCCCCTTTGGCATTTGAAGGGGGACCAGGGGGTTGCGGAAGAAGGTCATCTTCAAGGGCATCGCCCTGCCATGGCTGCTGCTGCTGCCGCAGCTTCTGATCACCGGGGTCTTCTTCTTCTGGCCTGCGGGCCAGGCCATCTATGGATCCTTCCTGCGGGAAGACGCCTTCGGCCTGTCGCGGCAATTCGTCGGCCTCGAGAATTTCACCGAGGTTCTGGCGGACCCGAACTACCTGGCCTCCGGCTGGACCACTGTGATCTTCTCCACCTCCGTCGCCTTCCTGGCGCTGGCGGCGGCGCTGTATCTCGCGGTGCAGGCGGACAAGGCGATCCGCGGCGCCAACGCCTACAAGACCATGCTGATCTGGCCCTATGCCGTGGCGCCGGCGATTGCCGCCGTGCTGTGGCTGTTCATGTTCCACCCGCAGATCGGGCTTTTCGGCCGCATGCTGAACGGCCTCGGCGTCCCCTGGGACTACAAGCTGAACGGCGACCAGGCGCTGCTGCTGGTGATCCTGGCCGCGGCCTGGAAGCAGGTCTCCTATAACTTCATCTTCTTCATGGCGGGCCTGCAGTCGATCCCGAAATCGGTGCTGGAGGCGGCGGCGATCGACGGCGCGCGGCCGATGCGGCGCTTCTGGACGATCATTTTTCCCCTGCTGGCCCCCACCTCCTTCTTCCTGCTGGTGGTCAATATCGTCTACGCCTTCTTCGACACCTTCGGCACGATCCACGCGCTGACCGGCGGCGGCCCGGGCCAGGCGACGACGACGCTGATCTACAAGGTCTATGTCGACGGCGTGCAGAACCTGAACTTCGGCTCCTCCGCCGCGCAGAGCGTGATCCTGATGGTGATCGTGATCCTGCTGACCGCGGTGCAGTTCCGCTTCATCGAGCGGAAGGTGCATTACTGATGGACTTCCATGGAAAGCCCTCTCCCCCCGACGGGGGGAGAGGGTTGGGTGAGGGGGGCTTTGCCCTCAATCTTCGTGAGCCGTGCTGGCAGGGACGGAAGCACAGCGCTAGCCGCAGGGCTGTTTCCAGCCTGCGCAGCCCCCCTCACCCAAACCCTCTCCCCCCGTTGGGTGGAGAGGGCTTATGGCGCCGGCTTCACCTCCGCTGCCACACGCAGGATATCCGCAAGCACACCGTCCGGATTCTCCAGCACCTCATTGTTCCAGTAGCGCAGCACGATCCAACCCTTGGCGCGCATCGCCGTATCCCGCGCCACATCGCGCGGGCCGCCGTGCTGCCCGCCATCCAACTCCACCACCAGCCGCAACGCGACGCAGGCGAAGTCCGCGACGTAGGGCGGCACGGGATGCTGACGTCGGAATTTCAGCGCCACCTGCCGGGTTCGCAGCAGGCGCCAGAGGATCAGCTCGGCGTCTGTCGCATCCCGACGCAGGCGTCGGGCGCGGTCGTGCAGGTTCGGGATAGGCATCGGTGATGAAAGCATCGCGCAACGATCTTGGTTCGGGCAAGGCTGCAATGACCCCCTCACTCAACCCTCTCCTCCAGGGGGGAGAGGGCAATGAAGACCGCCTCGCCCGCGCCACGCTGCGCCGCAATGCGCGCAACCGCTGGATCGCCTATGTCACGCTGACGCTGGGCGTGCTGATCTTCGCCTTCCCGATCTGGCTGACGCTGGTCGGCTCGACGCATGACGCCTCCACCATCGGCCGCGGCGACGTGCCGCTGTGGTTCGGGCCGCTCGGCATCTCCAACTACGTCTCCGCCTGGATGACGGGCGGCGAGGCCACGCGCACCACGCGCTCCGTCCCCGCCTGGGTGATGCTGTGGAACAGCCTGAACATGGCGGTGCTGATCGCGGTGGGGAAGATCGCGATCTCCCTGCTCTCGGCCTATGCCGTGGTCTTCTTCAGCTTCCCCGGCCGCATGATCGCCTTCTGGCTGATCTTCATCACCCTCATGCTGCCGGTCGAGGTGCGGATCATCCCGACCTTCGAGGTGATGGTGAACCTCGGGCTGATCAACACCATGACCGGGCTGGTGGTGCCGCTGATCGCCTCGGCCACCGCCACGCTGCTGTTCCGGCAGTTCTTCCTGACCATCCCGGACGAATATGTGGAAGCGGCCAAGATAGACGGCGCCGGGCCGCTGCGCTTCTTCAAGGATGTCGTGCTGCCGCTGTCGGTCACGAACATCGCGGCGCTCTTCGTCATCCTCTTCATCTATGGCTGGAACCAGTATCTCTGGCCCCTGCTCATCGTCTCCGACCGGGACCTCGAGACGGTCGTCGTCGGCATGACCAAGATGATCGGCAATGGCGACGCGCAGAACGAATGGAACATCATCATGGCCACCGCCGTGCTCGCCATGCTGCCGCCCGTGGCAGTGGTGGTGTTCATGCAGCGCTGGTTCGTGAAGGGCCTGACGGAGACTGAGAAGTAATGGCCACGCTCACCCTGAACTCGGTCAAGAAGCAGTTCGGCGCCACCCAGGTGCTGCACGGCATCGACCTCGAGGTCGCCGATGGCGAGATGATCGTCGTCGTCGGCGCCTCCGGCTGCGGCAAGTCCACCCTGCTGCGCATCGTGGCCGGCCTGGAAACCGCCTCCTCAGGCGAGGTCCGCATCGATGGCCGCGATGTCACCGCGCTGGAGCCGGCGGACCGCGACATCGCCATGGTGTTCCAGAACTACGCGCTCTACCCCCACATGTCGGTCTTCGAGAACATGGCCTATGGCCTGAAGATCCGCGGCATGAGCACGGCCGAGATCAAGCGCCGGGTGGATGAGGCGGCGCAGATGCTGGAGATCGGCGCGCTGCTCGATCGCAAGCCGCGCCAGCTCTCGGGCGGCCAGCGCCAGCGCGTCGCCATGGGCCGCGCCGTGGTGCGCGAACCCAAGCTGTTCCTGTTCGACGAACCGCTGTCCAACCTCGACGCCAAGCTGCGCGTGCAGATGCGCGCCGAGATCCGCCGCCTGCAGAAGCGCCTCGGCGTCACCTCCCTGTTCGTGACGCATGACCAGGTGGAGGCGATGACGCTGGGCGACCGGCTGGTGGTGATGCACCAGGGCCGCGCCGCGCAGGTCGCCTCCCCCATGGAGGTCTGGGGCCGGCCGGCGGATACCTATGTCGCCAGCTTCATCGGCTCGCCCGCCATGAACTTCCTTGCGGCGACGCTGGAGCCGGGCGGCGGGGCCGCCGCGCTGAAGGCCGGCCTGACCATCGGCTTCCCGGACGGGCCCCGCGCCGGGCAGGCGGGCCAGCCGCTCACCCTCGGCATCCGCCCCGAACACATCCAGCTCGGCCAGGGCGGCCTGGACCTGGCGGTGGACCTGGTGGAGCCGCTTGGCTCGGAAACCGTCATCCACGGAACAATCCGGGGCGGCGAGGTGCTGACCGCGCGCCTGCCCATCCCGGCCAGCGACATCGGCGGCGTCCTGCCCATCATCCTGCCCTGGGAGGCCTTCCACGTCTTCGACGGGGCCAGCGGCCGGCGCATCGATCCGGCC
Organism: Falsiroseomonas tokyonensis; assembly: GCF_019024325.1. Lineage (GTDB taxonomy): Bacteria > Pseudomonadota > Alphaproteobacteria > Acetobacterales > Acetobacteraceae > Falsiroseomonas > Falsiroseomonas tokyonensis. Next base: position 359,017 of record NZ_JAFNJS010000005.1, on the reverse strand, counting down.
TGAGGCGATTCCGCACGGCGCCCGGATCAGCTAATCAGGCAGCGCAGCGGAGACGACCCGAAGGATGGAAGAGGACCTGGCGCCCGACCACCCCGAGCCCCCCACCGGGCCTCCCAGCCCGGATGCGATCCGCGCCCGCGCCGATGCGCTGCGCGACGCGCGGGACTGGGCGGGGGCGGAGGCGGCCTATCGCGAATACCTGGCCGAGCGCCCGCGGCATTGGCAGATCCACGTCCAGCTCGGCCATACCCGCAAGGAACAGGGCGACCCGGAAGGCGCCCTGCCGCATTACCGGCATGCCGCGATGCTGGCGCCGGACGATCCGGACCCGGTGCTGCAGGCCGGCCACGTGCTGCGCTTCCTGGGCCGCGGGCGAGAGGCGGCGGAGGCGCTGGCCCGCGCCCTGGCCCTCGCCCCGGGCAGCCCCGACCTGCGCCATGTCGTCGCCCTGCTGCGCCATCGCACGGAGCCCCCGCCGGAGGACCCCTACCGGGCCCCGCCGCCCCGTCCGACCGGCCCGCCGACGCAGCTCGCCTTCGATGTGACGGACCTGCTGGACTATCTGCGCGCCGCCCGCACCCCCACCGGCATCCAGCGCGTGCAGATGGGCATTCTCGGCGCCCTGCTGGCCAGCCCGCAGCGCCCGGCCAATGTGGTCCTGGTGGCCTTCGATGGCGGCACCTGGCGCTGGTGGCATGTCGAGGAAGCGGCCTTCCGCCGCGTGCTGGCGCTGGCCCGCATCGGCGGGCGCGAGGACGACCCGGCCTGGCGCAGCGCCACCGCCGCCCTCGCCACGGCCGATGCCCGGCCGGATGCGCCGATCGTCGCCGGCTGCACGCTCTGCTCGCTGGGCAATGCCTGGGGGGTGCAGGAGTATTTCCGGGGATTGCGCCGGCTGCGCGCGACCATCCCCATCCGCTATGTCGCCTTCGTGCATGACTGCGTGCCGCTGGCCATGCCGGAGCATTGCCTGGACCTGACGGTGCGGCTCTATGCCCGCTGGTTCGCCGCGCTGTCGCTGCATGCGGATGGCATCCTCGCCAATTCGCGGGCCACCATCGCCGACCATGCCCGCTTCGCCGCGCCGCTCGGCCCGGTGGCGCCGGCGCGGCTGATCCGCCTGGCCGCCGAGGCCGGCGCTTCCCCCATCGCCGCCGCCCAGGCCGCCGAGGCCCTGCGCACTCCCCGCCCCGGCGAGGACTTCGTCCTGTTCGTCGCGACGCTGGAATCGCGGAAGAACCATCTGATGGTCTTCCAGGCCTGGCTGTCGCTGATCCGCCGGCTGGGGGCGGATCGCGTGCCGCGGCTGGTCTGCGTCGGCCGCCCGGGCTGGCGGGCGGATGCGGCGCTGGCGCTGCTGGAGGGTTCGCCGGACCTGAAGCGCAAGGTCACGGTGCAGTCCGGCGTCTCCGACCTCGCTTTGGCCGGGCTTTATGGGCGCTGCCTGTTCACCGTCTACAACTCCTTCCATGAGGGCTGGGGCCTGCCGGTCAGCGAGAGCCTGGCCGCCGGCAAGCTCGCCGTGATCCCCGCCCATTCCGGCCTGCTGGAGGCCGGCGCCCCGGGCGCGGTCTTCTTCGCCCCGCAGGACCAGCCGGACCTGGTCGCGAAGCTGGAGATGCTGCTGACCGATCCGGCGCAGCGCGCCGCCCTCGAATCCCGCATCGACCGCGGCGCCGCCCGGCGCGACTGGCCGGATGCGGCGCGGGAGGTGCTGGCCGCCCTGGCCGAGCCCGAGGAGCCGCCCGAGGCGCCGCGCCTGCTGCCGCTCGGCCGCCACCTGCCGATGGGCTGGCGCGGCGAGGGTCTGCCCTCCCTCGCCATGGCCTGGGCGGAACGGGTGCGTGATGGCCTGGCCTGGTGGTGGCAGGAGGAGTTCGGCGTCTGGATGCGTGACGGCATCGCCACCCTCTCCCTGCCGACGGACCAGCCCGCCGGCACGCCGATGCGCCTGGTGCTGGAATTGCGCGCACCACCCCGGCCGCTCGCGCTGCGTCTGCGCGCCCGTGGGACGCAGCCCGGCCCCTGGCGGGGGCTGGATCTGCAGCCGGGCGAGACGGTCCGCTGCGTGCTGCAGGCGGAATGCGGCCAGGGCGGCTTGGCGGTGGATTTCGACAATGGCGATGGCGTGCCGCTGGGCGACCGCTTTCACCGCGTGGTGGGGGCCGGGCTGATCGGGCTGATGCTGTGCCGGGAGGACGACCTGGCCGCGCGGCTGGGGGCGCTGGAACGCGCCGAAGCCTAGGGCCTGCGGACAGTTGAGCTGCGGGCGCGTCCGCGCGGTGCTTTTCCGCGCTGGGTGCTGTCCACCATGCTCGCCGATGGAAAGCCATCGGCTCCGCTGGCTCCCTTCCCAGCCCGAAAAACCCCTCGCCGGCCACATTCCGGCCCCAACTTTCCGCAGGCCCTAGGCCCCACAAGGCCAGCCCGTTGCGGGTGCGGCTTCGCGAAGCATGGCTTATCCTGCGATGCGACTCGGTGCCGAATCCGGTAACGCTGCTCGACTCTTTGCCCGGTGAAAGGGGCCTGATCCCATCGCCCGCAAGCACCTGCCCCATGCAGACCGCCCCGCCGCCCCGCGCCGCGCGGCCCTTCTGGCGGGCGTGGTCGTCTCCGGGCTGGCCTGGGGCGCGGCCGCCTGGTTCGCGCAGGACCGCACGGAGCAGGCCGAGCAGGCGGCGCTCGCCGTGGCGGAAGGCGCCGTGCAGGCCGCTCGGCGGCAGGTGGCGCTGCCGCTCGAGACCGCGCTGGAACTGCTCGCGGCGATCGAGCCGCGTGGCTTGCCCGCCGGCTGGGCCGGGCGGCTGGGGCGCGAGGGTCTGCAATTCGCGGCGGTCACAGACGCCAATGGCCGCGTCACCTGGTCCAGCCACGCGCCGCTGGTCGGTCGGTCCCTGGCGGAGCGCGAGGCCTTCGCCCGGCACCGCGCCGGGCGGGCGGAGCTGCTGCTGACCCCTGCCCTGCTGGACCTGCCGGGCGGGCCGCGCAGCCTGCTGGCCAGCCAGCCCCTGGCCGATGCGCGCGGCAGCTTCGCCGGCATCGCGGTGGTGGCGCTGGATCCACGGCGGCTGGAGGCCGCGCTGGGTGATTCCGCGCTGCTGCCCGGCCTCGGCCTGGCGCTGCTGCGGCCGGATGGCATGCCGCTGGCCAGCGGTGGCGCCGCGCCGCCGGGCGCCGCCTGGCCGGCGCCGCCCCAGGCAGGGCCGCTGCTGCGCCCGGCCGGGGGCGGGCTACCGGCGCTCGTGCTCGCGACCATGCCGGTGATGCCGGAGCTGGTGCTGCTGGCGGCCTATGACCCGCGGCCGCTGGCGCAGGCGGCGGCGGAGGCCGGCTGGCTCGCCTGGCTCGGCGCGCTGCTGGCCAGCCTGCTGGCGCTAAGCCTGGCCTTGCTGCGGCGGCCGCCGGCCGGGCGGCCCGGCGCGCAGCCGTTGGAGGAAGCGCTGCCCGCTGTCGGCTATCGCGGCATCATCGATGCGGGCGGCGCACTGCGCCTGACCGAGATCGGCCCGGCGATCGAGCGGCTGACCGGCTGGACGCCGGAAGCGGCGCTGCGCCCGGGCTGGCGCCTGCGCGGCATCGATGCCGCCAGCCTGCCGCTGGGCCCCGAGATCGAGGACCGGCTGCGGCGGGAGGCCACCGCCACCGCCGAATTCCGCTTCCGCCGCGCCGATGGCGCCTGGATGTGGCTGCGGGAGACGCTGCGCGCCACCGCCCGCACCACGGCGGGGATCGAGGTGGCGGGTGCGCTGGAGGATATCTCGGCGGAGCGCGAGCTGGCGCTGCAGGCCGCGACCGCCGCCAAGTTCGCCACGCTGGGGGAGATGGCGGCGGGGCTGGCGCATGAGCTGAACCAGCCCATCGCCATCATGTCGCTCGCCGCGGAAAACGCGGCGGAGGCGCTGGAGGAAGGCGAGGAGGGCCTGGCCGAGGCCCTGGTCCGGCTGCGCCGCATCATGGCGCAGGCCGATCGTGCCAAGGCCATCGTCACCCAGCTGCGCGCCTTCTCCCGCGTCGATGTCTCGGCGCTGGAGCCGGTGGATCTCGGCGCCGCCGTGCAGGGGATGATGGTGCTGGCCGGCCAGGCGCTGCGCGATGCCGGCGTGCAGGTGCAGCTGCGCCTGCCGGATGTGCTGCCGCCGGTGGTCGGGCAGATCATCCTGGTGGAGCAGGTGCTACTGAACCTGGTGCTGAATGCGCGCGACGCCCTGCTGGAACGCCCGCCCGAACGCCGGCGCCTGCGCATCGAGGCCGAGGTGGGGCGCGGCGAGTCCGAGGTGGTGACGCTACGGGTGTTGGATACCGGCCCAGGCCTGGCGCCGGAGGTGCTGGAGAAGCTCTTCGAGCCCTTCTACACCACCAAGCCGCCCGGCCTGGGCACCGGGCTGGGCCTGTCCATCTCCCGCACCATCATGCGCGGCCTCGGCGGCCGGATCATCGCGGCCAATGCGCCGGAGGATAGCGGCATGGGCGCGGAGTTCACGCTGGTCTTCCGCCGCGCCGCCCCCGCCACCGCGTCCGGCCCGGACGGCAGCGCCGCGGCGCCCGCGCCGCGCTGGCCGGCCGCGACCTGATCCCCACCGCCGTCAGGCGGCGCAGAGGCGCCCCAGCATGGCGGTGAGTTCGCCGGGGTCATAGGGCTTGGCCAGCACCATGGCATGCTGATGCCCCGGCGGCAGGCCGGAGGCGCCATAGCCGGTGGCGATCACATAGGGGATCCCGCGGGAGGCCAGCAGATCCGCGACGGGGGTCGAGGTCTCGCCGGCCAGGTTGAGGTCCAGCACCACGGCATCCGGACGCTCACCGTCCAGGAACTGCAGCGCTTCCTCCACCGTCGCGGCCGGCCCGATCACCTGGAAACCGGCATCGAGGAGCGCGTCCTCCACGAGCATGGCGACCAGGGCCTCATCCTCGACCACGAGGACCTTCCTGATGACTCCTGACATAGCCAACTCCGTCCGCCATGGGATCCGCATACCGAACGCCATGCGTGCATTAATGTTCCACCTTGCACACGCAACCATGCAAGTCTGTTGGGCAAGCGGCACTCGACCGGAACCCATCGACGGCGATCAATTACCCGCCAGCATCGGATGCGCGATCCAGGCGAAGCCGCGGCGAAGGCCAGTTGCAGGTCGGGCCAGGTGCAGGCGGACCGGCCGCAGGCGATAGGCCGCGCCCTCATAGGCCATCAGTCGCCGCAGTGGCCCGCCCGACAGCGGCAGCAGCAGGCCCGGCACAAGGTGGTGGCGGGCGCGGATCAGCGTGGGCCAGGGGGCGCCGCGCAGGCCCACCCGGCGCCAGCCCCGCAGCACCGCGGGCCGCGCTGCCCCGCGCGGGAAGCGCCGGCCGGAGCGCAGCCGCAGCACCGCGGGATCCAGCAGCGTACCGTAGAGGAAGAGCTCGAACTCGCCCGCCTCGACGACCGCCCTGTCAGTGGCCGGCGTTCTCACCCGAAAAGTCCGGCACCGGCAGGCCGGAGGCCTGCAGCTGGCGGGCGATATCGGCCTTCAGCCGATCGAGCCCGGCCTCGGAGGAGGCCTCGGCGCGGGCCACCAGCACGGCCTGGGTATTGGAGGCGCGCAGCAGCCACCAGCCATCCTCGGTCAGCACGCGGACGCCATCCACGTCCTGGACCTTGGCGCCCTCGGCGGCCAGGCGCTGCTTCACCTCCGCGATGACGCCGAACTTGCGGGTATCCGGGCAGTCGAAGCGCAGCTCCGGCGTATTGATCACCTGCGGCAGGCCGGCGCGCATCTGGCCCAGCGTGTCCTGGCTGCGGGCGATGATGCCCAGCAGGCGGACGGCGGAATAGGGCGCGTCGTCGAAGCCGTACCACTTGTCGGCGAAGAAGATGTGGCCGGACATCTCGCCGGCCAGCGGGCTGCCCGTTTCCGCCATCTTGGACTTGATCAGGCTGTGCCCGGTCTTCCACATCAGCGGCGTGCCGCCCGCCTTGGCGATCTCGTCGAACAGCACCTGGCTGGCCTTCACATCGGCGATAATCACGCCGCCGGGCTTGGCCTTCAGCACGTCCCGCGCCAGCACCACCAGCAGCTGGTCGCCGAACAGGATATGGCCCTCGCCATCCACCACGCCGATGCGGTCCGCATCGCCGTCGAAGGCGATGCCGAGATCGGCGCCCTGCTTGGCGACCTCCGCGATGATCTGCTCCAGGTTCTTGGCCACCGTCGGGTCCGGGTGATGCGCAGGGAAGGTGCCGTCGATGGAGCCGTTGATGATGTAGTGGGTGCCCGGCAGCTGCGCCGTCAGCAGCTTGACGATCTCGGCGCCGGAGCCGTTGCCGGGGTCCCAGACCACCTTCAGGGCGCGATCGCCGCCGTCCCAGTCCTGCATCATGCGGGCGACGTAGCGTTCGGAGACATCCACCGATTCGTCGCTGCCCACGGCGGTGGGCACCACGTCGCCCTCCGCCGCCATGCGGCCGATTTCCTGGATCTGCGCGCCGTAGAAGGGCTTGCCGCCCAGCATCATCTTGAAGCCGTTGTAGTCTGGCGGGTTGTGGCTGCCGGTGACCATGATCGCGCCATCCGCCTTCAGGGCGTAGGAGGCGAAATACAGCATCGGCGTCGGCCCGCAGCCGATCTTGGCCACCTGCAGGCCGCAGGCGCGCAGCCCGGCCACCAGCTGCGCCTCCAGCTCCGGCGAGGACAGCCGGCCGTCATAGCCCACCGCGACCTTGGTGCCGCCGGCGCGGGAGACCATGGAGCCGAAGCAGCGGCCGATGGCGAAGGCGTCTTCCGGATGCAGGGTCTGACCGACGATGCCGCGGATGTCGTATTCGCGCAGCGAGGTCGGGTCGAAGCGGTGGTTGAAGGCGGTCATCGGCGGCGGTTTTCCTTTCGGATCGACAGGCTGCGGAAAGGCCCCCTCCACCCGAAGGGGGAGAGGACTCCAGACGACCTTCCGTGGCCTATTGCGCGTATTTCTTCAGGATGGCCTGCATGGCGGGCGCCATGTCCGGCCGCGCCAGGGCGAAGGCCACCTGCGCTTCCAGATAGCCGGCCTTGTCGCCGCAGTCGAAGCGGCGGCCCTCATACAGCACGCCGTGGAAGGGCTGGCTGCCGATCAGCTTGGCCATGCTGTCGGTCAGCTGGATCTCGTTGCCCGCGCCCCGCTCCTGCTTCGCCAGATGCCCCATCACCTCCGGCATCAGCACATAGCGGCCGATCACGGTCAGGTTGGACGGCGCCTTTTCGACCGGCGGCTTCTCCACCAGGCCCTTCACCTCCACCAGCCTGCCGCTGGTGGCGCCCGGGTCGATCACGCCGTAGGAGGAAACACGCTCCTTCGGCACGGTCTCGATCGCCACCACATTGCCGCCGGTCTCGTTGTAGGCGTCCACCAACTGCTTGGTGCAGGAGACGTCGCAGAGCATCAGGTCGTCCGGCAGCAGGATGGCGAAGGGCTCGTCCCCCACGAAGGCCCGCGCGCACCAGATGGCGTGGCCGAGGCCGAGCGGCACCTGCTGGCGGGTGGAGACGACGGAGCCCGGCGGCAGCGCCTGTTCATGCAACATGGCCAATTCCTTGGTCTTGTTGCGCTCGGTCAGCGTGCGCTCCAGCTCGTAGGCGACGTCGAACTGGTCCACCAGCATGGTCTTGCCGCGGCCAGTGACGAAGCAGAACTGCTCGATGCCCGCGGCGCGGGCTTCTTCCACCGCGTATTGGATCAGCGGCTTGTCGACCACCGGCAGCATTTCTTTCGCCATCTGCTTGGTGGCGGGCAGGAAGCGGGTGCCGAGACCGGCGACGGGCAGGACGGCCTTGCGGAGCGGCTTGCGCACGGGTGGTGATTTCCCTCGGCAGGTTGACAGCGCAGGAGTGCCACGCCCGCCGCGGGCCGTCCACCACGCGCCGTCGCGGCGACCTGTCATGACCCGCCCCGCGCGCGTTGAAATACTTCACGCTTTCGCAGGGTTGTTGCGGATCAGGGCAGCAGCGCGTCCCGCGCCGCATTCAGCCGGGCGGCGAGCCAGTCCGACCCGCCCTGGTCCGGATGGGCGCTGCGCATCAGGCGGCGATGCGCGGCGCGGATTGCCTCGGGCGAGGCGCCTTCGGCCAGGCCGAGCACCGCCAGTGCCTCCGCCCGGCCCATCGGCCCGCCGGGCGGCGGCGGCGGGGCGGCTTCGCGCCAGTCGGGGTGGCTGCGATCGAGCCAGGCTTCCAGCAGCGGCATCCCCTCCGGATCCTGGGCGGCAAGCTCCGCCATCAGCGCCAGCAGATCCGGCAGGTCGAGCTGGGCGAGATCCGCGCCGGCGTAGCGCCCGGCCTTCACCCGCCCGGTCATCCGCCCGCTGTCATGGTCCAGCGCCATGGCGAGCCAGGCGGTCTCGACATCCGAGGCCTGGCCCGGGCTGGCCGCGCCGCCGCGGGCAAAGGTGCCGGCGGCGCGGCGGCCCTGCCACCAGCGCCAGATCACCGGCCCGAAGAGGACCAGCGCCCAGATGGCCTGCGCGCCACGGCCGCTGGCCAGCAGCGCGACCAGCAAGGCCAGGCCCAACCCCGCCGCCAGGAAGGCCAGCGCAGCCTTCACCTGGGCGGGCTTCGCCGCCACGAACAGCTTCAGCAGGCCGAGCAGCCCGACCAGGCCGAGCAGGCCCAGGATCAGCCAGGCCATGGCTCAGCCGCCGCGTGCGGCGGGGGCCGGAAGCTGCCCGGCAATGCCCTGCGCCACCGACCCGCCCAGGCGCAGCAAGGCGGGCCGGCCGCCGGTGGCGAAGACCGCCACCGCCCGCAGCAGGTCGCGCAGCGCGGTGGCGCTGCCGGCATCGAAGGGCGCCCAGGCGCCGCCGGAGAGCTTCGCCACCTGCCGCAGCGCATTGCGCGCCACCGGATCCGCGCCTTCCTGGAAGCAGAAGGCCGGCGTGCCGCGCAGGCCAAGCTGGCCGGCGAGGTGGCAGGCGGCGTCCACATCCTCCTCGAAGGCATCGCCGATGAAGACCAGGGCGTTCACCTTGTGGCGCTGCGTCTCCTCCAGCGCATGGCGCAGCAGCCGCTCCACCTGGGTCTGCCCACCGAGGCAGGTCACGCCGGTCATCCGCCGGGCCAGGTCCTGGGCATTGGTCAGGAAGGGGGTGGCGGCGAATTCGCGAAAGCCGCGGAAATAGGCCAGGCTGACGGCCAGTCGGCCCACCTCGCCCACCGCGCCGAACATCTCCGCCTGCAGGTGGCAGGCGCGATCCCAGCTCGGTTGGCGGCTGGCCGTCGCATCCATGGCGAAGATCAGCCGCCCCGCCGTGCCGGGCGCGGGCGCCACGGCGGGCATCGACGCCACCTTCTGCAGGAAGGCCGCGACGGCCTGGGAGCCTGGCTTCTCGGGCAGGTTGTTCATGCGGGGCATGTGGCCCCGCGCGGCGCCTATCGCCAGAGGAAGGCGAGGCTTGCCACCAGCGGCAGGTGGTCCGAGGCGCGGCGGGCGGCCGGCGTGTCATGCACCGCGAGCCCGGCCACCCCCGCCGCCGGCCGCGCCAGGATATGGTCCAGCGGCAGCAGGGGGCGGAAGCTGGGGAAGGTGGGCAGCCGGTTCACCGGGCCCATGGCCGCCGCCAGCACGCCCAGCGCGGAGCCCTGCGGCCGCCATTCGTTCAGGTCGCCCAGCAGCAGGCTGGGCCATTCCGGATGCATCGCCGCCAGCAGCAGCCGGGCCTGCGCCCGCCGCGTCGCCGCGCCCAGGCTGAGATGCGCGGCCAGCAGCCGGAAGGGGCCGGTGCCGAGGTCGAGATCGGCCAGGATCGCCCCGCGCGGCTCCCACCCCCCCAGCCGCAGGCCGCGCGGCGGCGCCAGCAGCGCCGTGTCCCGGCGGACCAGCACCAGGTTGCTGCGATAGCCCTGCTGGGCGGGGTCCGGCCGCAGCGGCACCAGGCCGAGCTCGGCGAGCGCGGCCTCGGGCAGCATGGGCGTGACGCGGCGCAGATAGTGCTGCGCCTCCTGCAGCGCGATCAGGTCGGGGCGCAGCTCCGCCAGCACGGCCAGGATGCGGTCCGGGCGGAAGCGGCCGAAGGCGGGGCGGCCGCGATGGATGTTCCAAGTGGCGATGCGCATGGCGCTAGCGGCGGCCGCGCTGCCACAGCACGGCGCCGACCGCGGCCCCCATTGTGGTCAGTATGATGTCGGTGATCGTGTCGACGGTGTTGCCGATGATGCCGAGCGCCCATTCCAGAACCTCCCACCCCACGGCGAGGGCCAGGCCGAAGATCAGGCCGTGCCGGGCCAGGGCCCAGGCTCCGCGCGGCCGGCCATCGGCCAGCACCAACCCGGCCAGCACGGCGCCGGCCAACAATCCGCTGACCAGGTGCACCACCTCGTCATAGGGGTTCGCGCCGTGGAACCAGTTCAGCCCATAGCCGGGCGTGCTGAGCAGGCTGGCCAGCACCGGCGTCGCATCCAGGTCCCGCGGCAGGCGCCGCAGCAGCGTCGGCAGCGCCGCCATGCGTTCCCGCGGCGGCAGCATCACGCCGAGGCAGCCCGCGATGGCGGCCAGCGTGCCGCCGGCAGCGGCGCGCTTGTCCAGCAGCCACAGGGCGATCGCCGCGGCCGCCAGCGCGGCGAGGCAGAGCCAGGCGAAGCGCGACTGGTGGCGCAGGTCCTCACGTGTCAGCAGCGCCATCGGTCTCCCCCGGCCATCCCCGGGGGGCAACGCCGCGGAGCGCCGCAGGTCCGTCGCTTCACGCAGGCGTCATGCGCCCTTAGACAGGAGGCGCAGGGAAGCGGAAGGACCTGGCATGGCCGAATGGGTTCGGGTCAGCCCCGAAGTGGCGCAGGCCCATGCGCTGCACGGCATGGGCGGCTGGCTGCGCGTGCCGTCCTTCTTCCTGGCGCTGACGGTGCTGGCCATGCCCATCCTGCTGCTGCGGGAATGGCGCCCGCCCGGCGCGCCGGATGCGCTGCTGCTGAACCTGGACCTGCTGGTCTCCGTCGCCCTGACGCTTGCCGCGGCGGTGCTGTGGTTCCGCCGCTGGCGGCATTTCCGCCTCGCCTATTTCTGGGTCTTCCTGGTGGCGGACAGCCTGCTGCAGATCGCCGCGCTGGGCCTCGCCCCCGGGCTCCGCGGCGCGGAGGAGCCGGCCGAGGCGGTGGCGCAGGCCGTGCTGGGCCTGGCCCTGCTGCTGCCGCTGGCGATTGCCATGCAGGGCGGCCGCCGCTACCGCGTGACCTTCGAGCAGCGGGTGCGGGCCGACGACCCGGCGCTGGCCCCTATGGTCACACCCCCGGCAGCATCCCATTCGACTGCGCCGCCGCCAGCGCCGTCATATTGACGATGCCGCGCGCGGTGACGCTGGGCACCAGCACATGGATGGGCTTCGCCATGCCGAGCAGCATCGGGCCCACCTGAAGCCCCTCGCCCGCCGCCTTCAGCAGGTTGAAGCTGATATTCGCCGCATCCAGCGTCGGCATCACCAGCAGGTTCGCCGCATCGGTCAGCGGGCTGTCGGCCACCGCGCGGTCGCGAATGGCCTGCACCAGCGCGGCATCGGCATGCATCTCGCCATCCACCTCGAAATCCGGCGACGTCTCCCGCAGCAGGCGCAGCGCGTCGCGCATCTTGCGGGCGGAGGGCGCGCCGGAGGCGCCGAAGCTGGAATGGGACAGCAGCGCCGCCTTGGGCGTCAGGCCGAAGGCGCGGATCTGCTCGGCGGCCAGCAGCGTCATGTCGACGATCTGGGCGGCGGTCGGGTCCACGGTCAGATGCGTGTCGACGAAGAACAGGTGGCCGTTGGGGACGATCAGCGCGGATAGCGCATAGACGCGGGCCACCTCTGCCCGCTTGCCGATCACGTCATAGGCGTGGTGCCAATGGCGGAACCAGTCGCCGCTGCCGCCGCAGAGGCAGCCATCCGCCAGCCCCGCCTCCAGCAGCAGCGCAGCCGCCACAGTGGGACGGTTGCCGACGCGGCGCGCCGCCGCATCGGGCGGAATGCCCTTGCGGCCGACCTTGGCCTTGTACAGGGCGGCCAGCGGCCCGAAGACCGCCTCATCCGCAGCCGGGTCCAGCACGCGCACGGATTCATCGAAGTTCATGCGCAGGCCCATGGCGGCGCATTTGGCTTCGATGACGTCGCGCCGGCCGATCAGGATGGGCTCGGCCAGGCCGTCATCCAGCACGGTCTGCACGGCGCGCAGCACGCGCTCATCCTCGCCTTCCGCATAGACGATGCGGGCGGGGCGCTTGCGCGCGGCCTCGAAGATCGGGCGCATCAGATTGCCGGAGCGGAAGACGAAGCGCTCCAGCTCCTGCCGGTACTTCGGCATATCCGTGATGGGGCGGCGGGCGACGCCGCTATCCATGGCGGCCTTGGCGACCGCCGGCGCGATCTCCAGGATCAGCCGCGGGTCGAAGGGCTTCGGGATGATATAGTCCGGGCCGAAGGTGGGCGCGTTGCCGCCATAGGCGGCCGCCACGACCTCGCTCGCCTCCATCCGCGCGAGTGCCGCGATGGCATTGGCGGCGGCAACCTTCATGTCCTCATTGATCGTGGTCGCACCCACATCCAGCGCGCCCCGGAAGATGAAGGGGAAGCAGAGGACGTTGTTGACCTGGTTCGGGTAGTCCGTGCGGCCGGTCGCCACGATCGCATCCGGGCGCACAGCGCGCACGGCCTCCGGCAGAATCTCGGGCTCGGGATTGGCGAGCGCCAGCACCAGCGGGCGCGGCGCCAGCATGGGCAGCCATTCCGCCTTCAGGATCCGCGGGGCCGACAGGCCCAGGAAGACATCGGCGCCGGGCAGCACCTCCTCCAGCCGCCGCGCCTCCGTCTCCTGCGCATAGGCCGCCTTGAAGGGATCCGTGTTCGGGCGGCCCTTCCAGACCACGCCGTCGATGTCGCAGATGGTGACGTTCTCGCGCGTCAGCCCCATGGCCACCAGCAGGTCCAGGCAGGCGATCGCCGCGGCGCCGCCGCCGGTATTCACCAGCTTCACATCGGCCAGCTTCTTGCCCTGCAGCAGCAGCCCGTTGCGCACGGCGGCGGCGACGATGATGGCGGTGCCGTGCTGGTCGTCATGGAAGACGGGAATGTTCATGCGCGCCCGCAGGCTGCGCTCGATCTCGAAGCACTCGGGCGCCTTGATGTCCTCGAGGTTGATGGCGCCGAAGCTGGGCTCCAGCGCGGCCACCGCCTCGATGAATTTCTGGGGGTCGCGCTGCTCGACTTCCAGGTCGATGGAATCGATGCCGGCGAACTTCTTGAAGAGGACAGCCTTGCCCTCCATCACCGGCTTGGAGGCCAGCGCGCCGATGGCGCCCAGCCCGAGCACCGCCGTGCCATTGGTGATGACGGCAACCATGTTGCCGCGCGCGGTATAGTCCCAGGCGGCGTCGGGGTCCTTGGCGATCTCCTCGCAGGCGGCGGCGACGCCGGGGGAATAGGCCAGGCCGAGGTCGCGCTGCGTCGCCATGCGCTTGGTCGGCTCCACGCTGAGCTTCCCGGGGCGCGGCAGCCGGTGATAGTCCAGCGCTGCCCTGCGAAAATCCTCGTCCATCGCCACCTCCGCGCTCCGCTATAGGCGATATCGCGGGGCGCCGCGACCCGTCGCCCGGCGGAGCCTGGGGCCCGGCCGACAGCGGCCGGCCTTTCGGAAGAAATATTTTTTGCGGCCGGACCGTCGCGTGACCTTGCCGGCGGCGGCAAGTCGATGCCGCCGATTTCCTGGAACCGCGCAAGGCGCCGGGAAATATTGCAACTGTCATGATCCGCTCTCGCCCGGCCCGATTTGATTTCAGCGCGGCCAATACGATCTAATCAGCACGACAGGTGTCGCCCAGCAGAAGAAATGCGCGTCTGGCGCCTGCGTCAACAACCACAGCAGGACATCATGCTTCCCCCGCGGGCCCGGCAGGCCCTTCACTACAGAACGATATCCAGGACTGAACTGGACATCATCCATCGCATGGATCTGGATGCCGACCAGGTCGAGGACTTTCTCGGGCCGCTTTCCGAGATCACCGCCAGCGTCCGCCGCGGCGCCGCCCATTCCCTGACGGCTATTGAGGCCGAGGGCCGAATGATCGGCTTCCATGTCATCCACCCCGATGCCCGGGATTCCAGCTGCTGGTGGCTGGGCTGGTTCATCCTGGCCCGATCGCACCAGGGCCGCGGGCTCGGCCGCCGCATCCTGGCGCGCATCATGGCAGGCATGGCCGCGGTGCCCGGCTGCCGCCGCATCCGGCTGATCGTGGTGCCGGGCAATGACGGCGCGCTGGCGCTGTATCGCCGGATGGGCTTCGAACTGGTCGGCACGCTGCCGGCCACCGGCGATCTGGTGATGGAATGCGCGCTGCGCCCCGAAAGCCCGGCGCCCTGCCCCGCGCTGCGCATTGCCAGCCAGCCGGCTGCGGCCCGCCGCCGCCTTCGCCTGCGCCCGCGCACCGGGCCGCATGCCGCGCGCGTCATCGGCACGGAGCGTGGACCACCTGTTGTGCGCGGCTTGTCAGGACCCGGAGGATGGTGCGGTCGAGAAGATTCGAACTTCCACGGGGTTGCCCCCACCAGCACCTCAAGCTGGCGCGTCTACCATTCCGCCACGACCGCATATCGGGTAGGGACGCGCCTATAGCCGATGACAACGCACCCGACAACGCCCCCTCTCGGCGCCCCCACAGGGGCCCTCACCGCCTCTCCCGAATGGTCCATCGCGCCGGGGCGCCTGCCCTATGCGCTGGCGCTGGAGACCATGGCCGCGCGCGTCGCCGCCATCCGCAACGGCACGGCGCCGGAGACGGTCTGGCTGGTGGAGCATGAGCCCACCTATACCGCCGGCACCTCCGCCCGGCCGGAGGATCTGCTGGAGACGCGCTTCCCCGCGGTGGCCGCAGGGCGCGGCGGGCAATGGACCTATCACGGGCCGGGCCAGCGCACCGGCTATGTCATGCTGGACCTGACACGGGACCACGGCACGGTGCGCGCGCGCGACGTGCGGGACTATGTGCGGGGCCTGGAGGAATGGCTGATCCGCGCACTGGACCGCTTCAATATCCGCGGCGAGCGGCGGGACGGCCGCATCGGCATCTGGGTGGCCGACAAGGCCCGCGGGACCGAGGAAAAGATCGGCGCCATCGGCGTGCGCGTCACCCGCTGGGTGTCCTGGCATGGGGTCGCGCTGAACGTGGACCCGGACCTCACCCATTTCGCCGGCATCGTGCCCTGCGGCATCGCCGATGCCGGCGTCACCAGCCTGCACAAGCTGGGCGTGCTGGCGACGATGGAGGAGGCGGATTCGGCGCTGATGGCAGCCTGGACCGAGGTCTTCGGCTAGAGCACGATCCGTCCTCTCGGACGGATCTCGTGCTCTAGGAGTTATTGTTTCTAAAGCACGAAATCCGAGAACACTGATTCAGTATTATCGGATAGTGCTTTAGAGCTGTTTCACCGAAAGCAAAGACGGTGAAACAGCTCTAGCTCATTGTCTTGACGCGTTTTCCGAGTCGCCTTGCGAAGCCGCGAGGCTTGAAAACGCTCTAACCCCGCCGCCGCGGCAGCGACACCATCCGATAGACCGCGACGCCCACCGCCCAGGCCAGCCAGGCCAGCACCGGCCAGGCCAGCGCCATCCATCCGGCCTGCACACGCTCGGTCGAGATGTCATCCGTCGCGCTGAGCCAGGCGGGGGCGGACACTGCCGTCAGCCTATGCCGCGTGAGCGCCGCCTGCGCCGCCTCCGGCCTCGGGGTGGCGCGGAAGGCCTGGGTCAGGCGCGGCGGCAGCGTGGCGGCGCAGCTTTCCCTGCCACGAGGCTGCTGGCAGACCAGCCAGGCGGCGATGGGTTCCGCCGCGGTCCAGCCCGGCGGCACGAGCGGCACGGCAAAGGCCGAAAGTTCCAGCGGCGGGCCGGCGCTGCGCGGCGTGGTGCTGCGCGCCTCGCCCAGCAGGTCCGCGCGGGCCATGGCTTCTGGGAAGGTGAAGCGGGTGGCCTCCGGGTGGTCGGGCGCCTCTGCGATGCTCGGCAGCGCCACTTCCGGCGCATGGCGCAGGGCGAACCAGAGCTGGGTCTCGGAGGCGACGCCGACGAAGCCGAACAGCGCGACCAGGCCGAGCGCAACAAGGGCGCCGGCGCGCAGCCGGATGGCCAGCACCACGCCCAGGATGAAGGCGCCGAGCCCGCCGAGCGCGATGGCGATGGGAAAGGGCAGCAGCAGCACCAGCAGCGGCGCGACCAGGCCGATGGCCAGCATGGCGGCCAGCCCGGTCAGCAGAAGCCGCGCCAGGCTGGCGCGTGCCACCGCCGCCTGCGGCATCGCCTGCCCGGCTGCAATGGGGGTCGGCGATGCCATGCGAAGGGTCCTTGTTACGTTTTCCGCTCGCCGCATCCTGGCATGCGGGCGGCTGCGGACAAGGCCAGGAGGACCGGCCTTTAGGGCCCGTCCTCCTCGATTTCCCATCCCTGCGCCAGGAAGCGCGCCAGGATGGCCTCGTGCTGGTCCTCCGGATGGGACTCCAGCACCTCGTCTTCCTCGTCCAGCACATCGGTGCCGGAGTCGGTGGTGACGATGACCCTGGTGGCCATCTCACCCTTCATCAGCACGGTCTCCCGCACCGCAGCCGCGCCTCAGCGGGTGCGGATGAAGGCGGGGGTGCCGCCGCCGTCGCGGAAGTCGCCGTCGCGCCAGTTGCGGTCCTTCTGGCCCGCCGCCGCCGCGGCCGGTCGGCGCGCCGGCTGGTCGCCGCTGCGGCCCGCCGGCGCGGCATTGCCGCGGGGGGCAGGTGCGGCTCCGCCGCGGGGGGCCGGTGCGGCTCCGCCGCGGGGGGCAGGTGCGGCTCCGCCGCGGGGGGCTCCCTGCCCGCTGCGGCCCTGGCCGCCACCGCCGCCGCCGTTGCGCCCGCGGGACGGGCTGTTGCGCCCGCGATTGCCACCGGCCGGCTTCACCGCATCCGGACGCCCGCCGGTGCGATGCATCGGCACGCTCACATCCTGGCGCTCATCCGTCGCGGGGATCGAGATGCGGATCAGCTTCTCCACCGCCCACAGCTTCTCCCGCTCATCCGGCGCGCACATGGCAATGGCGATGCCGCTGGCGCCGGCGCGCGCGGTGCGGCCGATGCGGTGGACATAGGCCTCGGGCGTGTCCGGCATGTCGTGCTGGATCACATGCGTCACGCCATCCACGTCGATGCCGCGGGCGGCGATGTCGGTGGCGACCAGCACCGGGGCGCGGTTCGACTTGAAGTCGGCCAGCGCGCGTTCCCGCTGGCCCTGGGACTTGTTGCCATGGATGGCATTGGCGGCGATGCCGTCGGCCTCCAGGTTCTTCACCACGCGGTCGGCACCGTGCTTGGTGCGGGTGAAGATCAGCGCGCGGCCAACGCCCTCACCCTTCAGCAGCTCGGCCAGCTTGCCGCGCTTGCGGCCCTGCTCGATGACCACCAGGCGCTGCGTCACGCGCTCCGCGGTCGAGGAGACGGGCGCCACCTCGATGCGGATCGGGTCCTTCAGGATTTCCGCGGACAGCTTGGCCACTTCCGCCGGCATGGTGGCGGAGAAGAACATGGTGTGCCGCTTGGACGGCAGCTTCGGCAGGATGCGCCGGATGGCGGGCCAGAAGCCCTTGTCCAGCATCTGGTCGGCCTCATCCAGCACCAGCGCATTGACCATGTCGAGGCGCGCGGAACCCTCATCCATATGGTCCTGCAGCCGGCCCGGGGTGGCCACCAGGATATCGATGCCATTGGCCAGCGCGCGGCGCTGCGGGCCATGCGGCACGCCGCCGAAGATGACGGAGACGGAGAGGCCAAGGTGGCGGCCGTAATTCTTCAGGCTGTCGGCGATCTGGCTGGCCAGTTCGCGCGTCGGCGACAGGATCAGGGCGCGGCAGCCGCCGCGCGGCGGGCGGCCCTTGGATTCGGCCAGCAGATGCAGCAGCGGCAGGCCGAAGGCGGCGGTCTTGCCGGTGCCGGTCTGCGCGATGCCCAGGATGTCGCGCCCCGTCAGGGCATGCGGGATGGCGTCGCGCTGGATCGGCGTCGGCGTGGTGTAGCCCTCTTCGGTCAGCGCCTGGAGGATGCGCGGAGAGAGGCCGAGTTCACTGAAGCTCATGAAATGCAAAAATCCGGTCAGGCCGCCCGGCGATAGCGCGGGCGGTTGGGTGGCGGTGGGCCAACCCGCGTGCCGGGGCCGGTCCGATCTTGTCCGCAGAGCCACGCCTTTCGGGCGACGGCAGCGCCCCGGTCCGGGCCTCCAGGCGCCCTGTCCCCCGCCTTGCGGAGTGACGACGCCAGGCCCGCTCACGCGGCCGGGGCGCGGCGGGCAATCACCCGCCGACGGACGGAGCCATAGGCCAGATCGCCCCTTCGGACAAGGTTTTTTCGGCAGTGCAGCATAAATCCCGCTCAGCCATCCGCGCGGCGCGCAAAGCCTTCCTCCGCCGGCGGTTCGGCCGGCGCTTCGGTGACGGATGCGACGCGGGCGAGGAGCGGGCCGCGGCGGCAGGCCTCGGCCATGGCCTGCACGGCGGCACCCTGCCCCGCCACCAGCGCCTGCACGCTGCCATCCGGCCGGTTGCGCACCCAGCCGCGCAGCCCCAGCCGCAGGGCCTGCTTCACCGCCCAGTCGCGATAGCCGACCCCCTGCACCCGTCCGGCGATGGTCAGCAGCCGGGCGATCATCCGGCGGAAAGCTGCACCAGCCGCGCGGCCAGGGCCACATCGGCGGCGGCGGCGGCGCGCTTGGCCAGGTTCTCAGGGTCGGCGCCCCAGAGCGCCTCCTGGTGCACCTCCTCCAGCGTCGAGAGGCGATGCGCCTCCGCGGGGTCGAGATGCCCGCCCGTCACGGCCAGCCCCAGCACCAGGCTGCCGAGCGCCGGCACCGCCACGCCCAGCGCCGCCAGGCCCAGCACCGAATGCCGCTCCACCGCGCGCCGCAGGGCGGCGAGCGCATGGGGCGGCTGGGAGACGGGCATGATGCCGGAGGTCGCGCGCAGCGGCGCATCCAGCGACCGGGCCGCCCAGGCCAGCCAGGGGTCCCAAAGCTCCGCCTGGCGGGCGGCCAGCTTGCCGTGGTCCGCGCGGTAGCAGAGCAGCTCGGTCTCGCCATAGCGGGCGAGCGCGGTGACGGTGCCGTCCCGCGCCGCGGCGATGCGTTCCTCCGCGGTGCCGACCAGGCGGGTCAGCGGCACCTCCTCGGGCCGCATCTCGCCGCCCTTGGTGCCGCCGGCCTGCTGCCATTCGGCGGCCACCGCCTCCGCCAAACGCAGGCCAGGCAGGCGCAGCGTGCCGCCGCCTGGCAGGCGAAGCGGCTTGCCATCCAGCAGGATGGCGAAGCCGCCCTCGGCCTCGGCGGTCCGCGCCTCGTCCCAGAAGCGCTTCACCCGGAAGCCGCGATCAGCGGTTGCGGGAGACCGCGGCGGAGCGGTTGCTGGCGGCGCGACGGGTGGGGGAGGTCGCGGGCGTCGCGCGTTCCGGGCAGATGGTGTCCGTGACCGGGTTCAGCACATTGCGCTCGAGCGAGATATCGACCAGCGAGCTGGCGTTGGGCTGCGCCAGCGCCACCTGGAACAGCGGCGTGATGTTCGAGCAGAAGCGCGAGCCCTGGCGGATGCCGTCCTGCGACTGCTCATTCGCCAGCGTGGTGATGTAGCCGTCCAGCGCGCGCTGCCCCTGGGCGCCCTGGGTGCGTCGGAAATGGGTGCGGATGGTGTTGTAGGCGCCGCCGAGATCGCCCTGGAACTTCCGGACGAAGGCGTTGTAGTCGTTGTCCCGCTGGCAGGTGATGGCGGCGACCATCAGCTGGCTCTGCAGGGCGCGCAGCTCGAAGGCCGTACGCTCGCTGGACTGGACGCAGGACTGGGCGATGGCGGGGCCGCCGATGGCCACGGCGGCGCCGGCGAGCAGAAGACGAACGGAAAACTTGCGGCGCATGGCGTGGGAACCTCCCCCTTGGGACCCCCTGCCTGCCGTATCGGCCGCGCCAACGCAACCAATGTTGCGCAAGCCGACCGCACGGCCGAGCCCCCCGGCTCCCTGGCGTCCCGTCACAGCCCGTCTCTACAGCATCCGCAGCCGAAAGACAGCACCGAAGCGCAGGGCTGTCTTCACAAGATTCCAATCAGGTAGAGGACGATGATAATCGGGATCGGCAAGCCGATCAGCCAAAGCAGGATACCCTTCATGAAGCCCTCCGCAGGTTTGCGGCAGGGTCAACGCGGCGTCAGGCCTTTCGTTTCCTGCGTTGGAACCGGGCCAGTCCGGCCAGGCGGCGGTCCAGGAAGGCCTCGGTCTCCTCGGCATCCGGCGATTCGTCCTGCAGCCAGAAGGCCAGGGTGGCGCCATAGACGGCGGCCAGCGTCGCCCGGCGCGTGTACCAGGAGATGTCGTTGGAGCTGTCGCCCGCCGCGACCCAGATGGCATCCGCGGTGCGCCCCACCGTCCGCGCGGCGGAGGCGAGGTTCCAGGGCAGCGATTGCTGCGCCAGCGCCCGGCGCACCGCCTCCCGCGCCGGCGCGGCCTGTTCCAGGCGGATCAGCACCAGACGGCGGATGCGGGCGGGGATGCGCAGCGATTCGAGATCCTCCGCGGCGGCGGCCTCCGCCATCTCGCGGTCCGCCAGGTCGCACCAGGCCTCGATCGCCTCCACCGGGCCTCGGGGGAAGAGCCAGTCCTGCTCCAGCGGGTCTCGGCCGAGATCGGCCAGGCCCGCGGAGAGGGCGGCGCGGGTCCAGCCGAGCGCCGGCACATGCGGCAGCGCCGCCTTCAGCGCCTGGTCGCGTTCCTCGCTGCGCTCGATCATCATGTGCTCTCCTGCGGCGGTTGGTCATTGGCCGCGCGCGCCGCCTGGGTGGCGGCGCGATGCAATTCCTCGTTGAAACCGAATCGGGACAGGTCCGGCATGCGCATCGGATAGAGCACGCCGTCCAGGTGGTCCGTCTCATGCTGGATGACGCGGGCCGCCAGCCCCGCCGCCTCGCCCTCCATCAGACGCCCCTCGATATCGAAGCCGCGGAAGCGGATGCGGGCGGCGCGCGGCACGGCGCCGCGCAGGCCGGGGATGGACAGGCACCCCTCCCAGCCTTCCTCCATCTCCTCACCCACCGGTTCGATCTCGGGGTTGATCAAAGCGAGGATATTGCCGGCGCCGCCGCGCCAGACGAAAAGCCGCAGCCCGACATGCACCTGCGGCGCGGCAAGGCCGAGGCCGGAGGCATCCTCCATGGTCTCCGCCATATCGGCCACCAGGCGGCGGATCTCGGGCGCGGTCGGATCCTCCACCGGCAGAGCGGGGCGGGTCAGGACCGGGTGGCCCATGCGGGCGATCTTGAGCAGAGCCATGGCGGCTGGAATGTCCGACGGTTCGCGCTGTAAGGTAATGCGCGCGGCGGGCTGCGGGAGGCCTTTCGCCGCACACGAATCCTGTGCTAAGGCTCCCGCCCTCGCGCTGGACGGTTCGGACCATCTTCCGGACCGGCTGGCGCGCATCCGCTTTCCCGATTCTTAATCATCCGAACCAGGAGGTTCCACCGCGTGCAGGTCGTCGTCCGCGACAATAACATCGACCAGGCCCTGAAGGCGCTGAAGAAGAAGCTCCAGCGTGAGGGTGTGTTCCGTGAAATGAAGCTCCGCCGCCATTACGAGAAGCCGTCCGAGCGCCGCGCCCGCGAGGCCGCGGAAGCCGTTCGTCGCGCCCGCAAGGTGGAGCGCAAGCGCCTGGAGCGCGAGGGCTTCTAATCCGCCGTCCCGGCCCCGCCGGGACCCGGACCCGCCCCCGCCCACCGCTTTCCTGGCCGCCCTCCCCGGCAGCCATCCGATAGGCCGAAGCACCGCGGTGCGGAGACACCTCCGCCAGCCGCGGCTTTGTGCTGTCCGGGGCTTTGCCTGCCGCGCCGCATTCTGTCTACTGGCCGCTCTCGCGATGGGGGCAGGCGATGGACGGGTTCGGGGATCGGGAACAGGCGCTGCTGGCGCGGGCGCGGCGGGTGCTGCCGGCCGGCGGATTCGGGAATTTCGCCCCCGAGGTGATCCTGGAACGCGGCCTCGGCGGTCGGGTCTGGGACGTGGCCGACCGCGAATACGTGGATTACCTGCTGGGCTCCGGGCCGATGTTCATCGGCCATTGCCACCCCGAGGTGACGGAGGTGGTGCAGGACCAGCTCAGCCGCGGCACCACCTTCTTCGCCAATAACGAGCATGGCATTGCGCTGGCCGAGGCGATCGTGGATGCCGTGCCCTGCGCGGAACAGCTGCGCTTCGTGGGCTCCGGCACCGAGGCGGACCTCTATGCCATGCGCCTGGCCCGCGCCTTCCGCGGCCGCGACAAGATCCTGAAGTTCGAGGGCGGCTACCACGGCATGAGCGACTACGGGCTGATGAGCCTGGCGCCGCGCCACCTGGCCAATTTCCCCCGGCCCGTTCCCGATTCGGCAGGTATCCCGAAATCGGTGGCCGAGGACGTGCTGGTCGCCCCCTTCAACGACCTCGAGGCCGTGACCAGGCTGGTGGAGGCCGAGGGCGAGACCATCGCCGGCATCATCGTGGAGCCGCTGCAGCGGCTGATCCCCCCTGCACCGGGATTCCTCGAAGGTCTGCGCGCGCTGTGCACGAAGCATGGGCTGGTGCTGATCTTCGACGAGGTCGTCACCGGCTTCCGTTTTGCCTATGGCGGCGCCCAGGCATTCTACGGGGTGACGCCGGATCTCTGCACCTTGGGCAAAACCATCGGCGGCGGCTTTCCGCTGGCCGCCGTCGCGGGCCGGGCCGAGATCATGGCGCATTTCGACAAGGCGCTGGTCGGCGAGGACGGCTTCCTGATGCAGGTGGGCACGCTCTCCGGCAATCCCGTGGCCGCCGTGGCCGGCCTCAAGACGCTGGAGATCCTGCGCCGCCCCGGCACCTATGAGGCGGTCTTCGCCACAGGCCGGGCGCTGATGCAGGGCCTGGCCGAGCAGATCGCCCGCGCCGGCCTGCCGGCGCAGGTCGTGGGCGAACCCACCCTCTTCGACGTGGTCTATGCCACGGGCGAGGTACGCGACTACCGCGCCACGCTGCGCGCGGACCGGGCCATGCAGGCGCATGTGAACCGCGTGCTGCGCCAGGACGGCATCCTGAAGGGCGAGAGCAAGTTCTACGTCTCGACGGCGCATGAGGCGCGGGATGTGGACCAGACGCTGACCGCCTTCGCCCGCGCGCTCGCCACCCTGCCCTCCCGCTAGGACAGCGCCCCGGCCAGGCTGCGCAGCGACAGCAGCATGATGACCAGGCCCACCAGCAGCATCAGCCCGCGCGCCGGCACCTGCCGCGCCACCAGGGCGGCCAGGGGCGCGGCCAGCACGCCGCCCACCACCAGGCCGAGGATCGCCTGCCACAGCTCCAGCCCGATGGCGGTGAAGAAGGCGGCCGTGATGGCCAGGGTGACGAAGAACTCGGCCGCATTGGTCGAGCCGATGGCGATGCGCGGCACATCGCCGCGGCCGATCAGGGTGGAGGTGACGATCGGTCCCCAGCCGCCGCCGCCCGCCGCATCCAGGAAGCCGCCGCCGAGGCCCAGCAGCGTCACCGGCCGCCCCGCTTGCGCCTCCGGCGGCCGCCAGGCGCGCCAGAGGATCAGCGCCCCCATGCCGAGCAGATAGGCGCTGACCACCGGGCGGATGACCTGCATGGGCAGGCTGGAGGCCAGCAGCGCCCCGGCGATGCCGCCCGCCATGCCGGGCAGCGCCAGCCGCGCCACCAGCCGCGGATCGACATTGCGAAGCCGCCAATGGGCGAAGCCGGAAGCGCCGGTGGTGAAGACCTCTGCCGCATGCACGCTGGCGCTGGCCACCGCCGGATGGGTGCCCAGCGAGACCAGCACGGTGGTGGCCGTCAGCCCATAGGCCATGCCGCAGGCGCCATCGACCATCTGCGCCAGGAAGCCCACCGCGGTGAAAAGCAGGAACTCGTCCATGCGGGCCCCTCACCTGCAGCCCCCGGCCTGCTGAGGCCGGGGGTGCGCGAGGCTACTTCTGAAGGCTCTGCACGATCTGCTGCGTCACCTTCTTGGCATCGCCGAACAGCATCATGGTGTTGGGGCGGAAGAACAGCTCGTTCTCCACGCCGGCATAGCCGCTGGCCATGCCGCGCTTCACGAAGAACACCGTCTTCGCCTTCTCCACGTCCAGGATCGGCATGCCGTAGATGGCGGAGCTCTTGTCGGTCTTCGCCGCCGGGTTGGTCACGTCGTTGGCGCCGATCACATAGGCCACATCGGCCTCGGCGAATTCGGCGTTGATCTCCTCCAGCTCATGCACTTCGTCATAGGGCACGTTCGCCTCGGCCAGCAGCACGTTCATATGGCCGGGCATGCGGCCCGCGACGGGGTGGATGGCGTAGGAGATCTCGGCGCCTTCCTTCTTCAGCAGGTCGGCCATTTCGCGGACCACCTGCTGCGCCTGCGCCACCGCCATGCCGTAGCCCGGCACGATGATGATCTTCTGGGCGTTCTTCATGATGTAGGCGGCGTCCTCGGGGCTGCCCGCCTTCACCGGCGCACGGTCCGCGCCGCCCGCACCCGGGCCGGCCGCGGCGCCCGAGTCACTGCCAAAGCCGCCCAGCAGCACGTTGATGATGCTGCGGTTCATGCCCTTGCACATGATGTAGGACAGGATGGCGCCGGAGGCGCCGACCAGGGCTCCCGTGACGATCAGCAGAAGGTTGCCGATGGTGAAGCCGATGCCCGCCGCCGCCCAGCCGGAATAGCTGTTCAGCATGGAGACAACCACGGGCATGTCCGCGCCGCCGATCGGGATGATCAGCAGGAAGCCGAGCACGAAGGACAGGATCGCGATCAGCCAGAACAGGAAGGGCGAGCCCGTCGCGACGAAGGCGATCACCAGCACCAGCAGCAGCGCGCCCAGCGCCGCGTTCAGCATGTGCTGGCCCTTGAAGATGATCGGCGAGCCGGACATGCGCCCGTCCAGCTTCGCGAAGGCGATCACGGAGCCGGAGAAGGTGATGGCGCCGATCGCCAGGCCCAGCGACATCTCCACCAGGGACGCGCCCTTGATGTTGCCCGCATAGCCGATGCCGAAGCTCTCGGGCGAGTAGAAGGCGGCCGCCGCCACGAAGACGGCGGCCATGCCGACCAGGCTGTGGAAGGCCGCGACCAGCTGCGGCAGGGAGGTCATCTGGATGCGCTGCGCCAGCAGCGTGCCGATGGTGCCGCCGATGGCGAGGCCGGCCAGCACCAGCACGATGCCGCCCGCGCCCATGCCCGGCTTCAGCAGGGTCGCGACGATCGCGATGCCCATGCCGACCATGCCGAACAGGTTGCCCTGGCGGCTGGTCTCGGGGTTCGAAAGGCCCCGCAGCGCCATGATGAACAGGACGGACGCGACCAGGTAGGCCAGCGTCGAAAGGGTCTGTGCCATGCTCAGCTGCCCTTCTTCTTGAACATCGCGAGCATGCGTCGCGTCACCATGAAGCCACCGAAGATGTTCACGGAGGCGAGGGTCACGGCGATGAAGCCGAAGGCCTTGGCGGCCCAGCTATCGGCAAGGCCGGTGGCCAGGATGGCGCCCACCACGATGACGGAGGAGATGGCGTTGGTGACGCCCATCAGCGGCGAATGCAGCGCCGGGGTCACGTTCCACACCACGTAGTAGCCGACGAAGCAGGCCATCAGGAAGATGGTCAGCAGCAGCAGGAAGGGCTCGGCGGCGGCGGCGACGGGGGCGGCGACCTCCGCCAGCTGGCGGGCATGCTCGGCGAGCTGCGCGGCGCGGTCGGAAAGGGAGGCCGCCTCATTGGCGATCTGTTGCGGGTTCATCGGGCGATCTCCTCAGGCGGCCGGGAGCGAGGCGTGCACCACGGCCCCGCCGCGGGTCAGCTGCACGCCCTTCACGATGTCATCGTCTTCCTTCAGCACCGGCTTCGATGCCTCCTTGTCCCAGAAGGTGGTCAGGAAGGTCAGCAGGTTGCGCGCATAGAGCGCGGAGGAGGCGCCGGAAATCCGGCCCGGCCAGTTGCGGTAGCCGAGGATCTTCACGCCGTTGCCGGTCACCGTCATCTCGCCCGGCACGGTGGCGGCGCAATTGCCGCCGGCATCGGCCGCGATGTCCACGATGACGCTGCCCGGCTTCATCGAGGCGACCATCGCCTCATTCACCAGGATCGGCGCCTTGCGGCCCTGCACCAGGGCCGTGGTGACCACGATGTCCTGCTTGGCGATATGCGCGGCCACCACCTCGGCCTGCTTGGCGTAGAATTCGGCCGAGAGCTGCTTGGCATAGCCGCCCGCGGTCTGCGCCGCCTTGCTCTCCTCATCCTCATAGCCGACGAAGGTGGCGCCGAGGGACTTGATCTCCTCCTTCGCCGCCGGCCGCACATCGGTGGCGGAGACGCGGCCGCCCAGGCGGCGCGCGGTGGCGATGGCCTGCAGGCCGGCGACGCCCGCGCCCATGATGAAGACATTGGCGGCGGGGATGGTGCCGGCGGCCGTCATCAGCATGGGGAAGCCGCGGTCGAAGGCGTCGGCCGCCTCGATCACAGCGCGATACCCTGCCAGGTTGGCCTGGGAGGACAGCACGTCCATCGACTGCGCGCGGGTGATGCGCGGCAGCAGCTCCATGGAACAGGCCTCGATGCCCATCTGCGCATAGGTTTCGGCCATGGCGCGGTTGGCGCCGAGCGTGCCGACCAGGATCGCGCCGCGCGGGATCAGGGCGAGCTCGTCCACCTCACCCTCCCCGGTGCCGAGCGGGGCGCGCACCTTCAGCACCAGCCCGGCATTGGCCAGGGCGCTGGCCGCATCCGGGGCGATCTCCGCCCCCGCCTCGGCATAGAGATTGTCCGGGAAGCCCGAGGCGAGGCCGGCGCCGGCCTCCACCGCCACGGTGCAACCCATGGCGATGAGCTTCTTCGCCGTCTCCGGCGTCGCGGCCACCCGCGTCTCCGCCCCACGCCTTTCGCGCAATACCGCAACGCGCATCAATGCGACCCCCTACCTGCTTCCGGCACCCGTTTGCTTAGCTTCCGAAGTCGGCGCCATATGAAGGCGTGTTGCAAGTCTTGCAAGGACGCCACGTTCCGGCGGGCTGCGGAACGGCCGCGAAACGGGGATTGCCGGCCCCCGGGCCGGCGCCCATCCTCCTCGAATGCTCCTCCGCGACCTGCCCGACGGTTCCACCCTGGCGATCAGCCAGCCCATGCATGCGCTGGTCTCCGGCCAACTCGCCCGCGCCTGGGGCGCGCCCGGCTTCGCCGCCCTCGACCCCTTCGAGGAGGTGGCGACCGCCTGCGCCCAGCACGATGTCGCCTGGATGGACTGGGAGGCGGCGCCGACGCTGGATGCCACCACCGGCCGCCCGCATGTCTTCCGCGCCGTCGGCGCCCGGTCCCATGCGCCAATGTGGGCCGCCGGCGTGGCCCGGGCGCTGGCCAGCTGGGGCCCCTGGGTGGCACTGCTGGTCAGCCGGCATGGCAGCCTGATCTACGGCAGCTACGCCGACCGCCACCAGCTGGACCGGGAGGATGCCGAGGCGGCGGAACGCTACCTGACGGAACAGGCCGTGGTGCAGCATGACCTGGCCGCCCATCTCGGCGCGACGGAGGCGCAGGTGCAGACGGCCGCGGCACTTGTCGCGGTGACGGATGCGCTGAGCCTGGCGGTCTGCGGGGGCATCGAGACCATCGGCGGCGTCGGCACCGCGCCCATGGCGGATGGCAGCTCGGTGAAGCTGGCGCTGAGCGAGGGCAATGGCAGCATCGCCATCGCCCCCTGGCCCTTCCGCCTGGCGGAGGTGACGCTGACCTGGCGCGCCCGCCGCCTGCCGGCCGGCGCGCAATGGACCGATGAGGCGGCGATGCGCGCCGACCTGGCCGCCGCCCCGGTGCAACCGGTCTCGGCCCGCCTCGTGCCGGGCTGAGGTCGTCAGGCCGGCGCGGCGATCTCCGGCACCGCCGCGCCCGCCTCCCGCAGCGCCTGCGCGGCACCGGGGTGGAAGGTCAGCACCCGGTTGGTTCCGGCATTTTCCGCCCGTGTTCCGGCAGCGGCCGCGGAAATCTCCCGACGTGGATCGCTGGACGACAGGACCGCGCGGGTCAGGGCATAGGCCACCTCCTCCGGCAGCGCCGCATTGGCGATGACGAAATTCCAGGCGGCGAAGGAGAATACGGGGGCGTCCTGCCCGCGATAGGTGCCGGCGGCAACCGTCAGCGGCGCCAGGTGGGGCAGGCGCGCGACGACGCCGCGGGCAATCTCCTCTCCCGGCCCGATGATGACGCTGTCCACGCCATCCGCCACCCGGACCAGCGCCGGGATCGGCAAGACGGCGCCCTGCCACAGCGCATCGATCTCGCCGCGCAGAACGGCCTCGGCCAGCGGTGCGCTGTCGCCGGAGACGATCTCGGCGGAAATGCCAGCGACCTCGGCTGCGGCGCGGAAGAAGGTTTCGGCCGGGCCGCGCGCCGGGCCGCAGCCCACCTTCCGGCCCGCAAGGTCGGCGAAGCGCACCAGGCCGCGGGCCCGCGGCGCGGCGGCCATGAAGCCCGTCTCATACATCGGGGACAGCGCGCGCACCGCACGATGCCGCCGCCCGCCGGCGGCCGGCGTGCCCTGCAGGGCATCCACCACGCTGCCGAGGAAGGCGGTGCCGATGGCGCCCGGCTCATCCTCCACGCGCCGAAGGTTCTCGAGGCTGCCGGCGGAGCGCCGGACCTCCACCGCCACGCCCCTGGGGGACAGGAACCGCGCCAGGGCCTCGCCATAGGGCAGGAATGCACTGCCCGGCCCGGCGGTGTAGAAGGGCAGCGGGGCGGCCTGTGCCCGGGCGCCGGAGGCTGCCACGATGGCGGGGGCAGCGAGCATCAGGGTGCGGCGGTGCATGGCGGATTCCTTCTGGAAAAGGCAGCATGCGGCGCGCCATCGACATTTGCCAGCGCCGGGCGTTGGACTGGCCGGATCATCATTTCCCTCGGAGCCTCTGCATGAAACTTCCCCCCCTGTCGCGCCGGACCCTGCTCGGCGCCGCCGCCGCCCTGCCGCTGGCCACCCCGTCCCTCGCCCAGGGCAATTGGCCGCAGCGGCCGATCCGCATCGTGGTGCCCTTCGCCCCCGGCGGCGCCGTGGACATCACCGGCCGCCTGCTGGCAGAGCGCCTGCAGCCGATCCTCGGCCAGACCATCACCGTGGACAATCGCGGCGGCGCTGGCGGCAATATCGGCGGCGACGTGGTCGCGAAGGCGCCGAAGGATGGCTACACCGTGCTGCTCGGCACGGCGACCATCCTGGCCGCCAACAAGTTCCTGTTCCGCCGCTCCATGCCCTTCGACCCGATCCGCGACCTGACGCCGGTGACGCGGGTGACCACGGGAACGGTGTTGCTGGTGGTGAATGCCGACAAGCCCTGGCGCAGCTTCGCGGACCTGGTGGCCGCGGCGAAGCGCGAACGCGGCGCCGTCACCATGGGCTCCTCCGGCGCCGGCACGGTCAGCCACCTGACGCTGGCGCGCATCAACGCCGCGGCGGGCATGGAGATCACCCATGTGCCCTATCGCGGCGGCGGCCCCGCCATCGCGGACCTGCTGTCTGGCAATATCGACATGATGTTCGACGTGATCCCGGCGCTGATGCCGCATGTGCGGGAGGGCCGCTTCCGGGCGCTCGCCGTGGGCTCCGCCGATCGCGTGACCTATGTGCCGGAACTGCGCGAGGTGCCGAGCATGAAGGAGCTCTTCCCGAACCAGGGCATCGACATGCAGAGCTGGTACGCGGTGAACGCGCCGGCCGGTACGCCGGAGCCGATCGTCAACCGCCTGCATGAGGCGCTGGTGCAGATCGCCCGTTCGGATGATTTCAAGGCGCGGATGGAGCCGCTGGGCTTCACCCCGGTCTGGGACGAGAGCCCGGCCGCCTATGGCCGCTACCTGCAGGAGCAGGAGCAGTTCTGGAAGGGGCTGGTCGAAGCCTCGGGCGCCACGCTGGACTGACCCTCGGGGAGCGCGCCCCGCCGGGGCGCGCCTTCCGGGTCAGCCTACCAGGCTGTCCGGCACGCCGGCGGCCAGCACCGCGGCGCGCTGGCGCTCGGCCACCGCGGCTTCCGAATGGTCGTGCACCAGCTCCATGAACAGCCGGTGCCAATTGGCCTGCGCCTTGAGGCGGAAGAAGACGCTGCCCAGGCCGATCGCCGCGCGGTCCATCAGCGGGAATTCGCGCGGGATCTTCACCCCGCCGGTCCGCTTCAGCCCCTCATGCACCGTCTGGGCGACCTTGCGGCCATAGCTGGGGTCGTCGGACGGCGTGATGGAGCGGACCTTGTCCTCGACCAACGGCTCGTACAGGAAGCGCGCCCAGAGGTTCAGAACCTCCATCGTCTCCTTGGACAGGTTCCGGAAACCCCAGATGCCATAGGCATGCGCGGCCTTCTCGCGGTCGTCGTCGCGCACCGCCTCGTACAGCATCACCACGCCGGTGACGAAGCTGGCGGGGAAGATGCGGATCACGCCGAAGTCGAGCAGGTTCACGCCATGCCCCACCTCGGCATCCGGCCGCACCTGGTAGTTGCCGAGGTGGGGATCGCCGTGGATCACGCCGTAGCGGTAGAAGGGCACGTACCAGGCGCGGAACAGGGCGCGGGCATAGGCATTGCGCTCCTCCTCCGGCGGGTCTTCCTCCAGCCGGCGCAGGATCGGGCGGCCCTCCAGCCAGGACATGGTCAGCAGGCGCTTGGTGGTCAGTTCCGGCACCGCGGTGGGCACGGCGACGCCGGGCGTGCCGGCCAGCATGGCGCCGTACAGCCGCATGTGGCTGGCCTCGCGCTCGTAGTCGAGTTCCTCCCGCAGCCGGGCCGAAAGTTCCTGGTAGGCCTCGGCATTGTCCAGCGTGCTGTCCATGCGGCGATAGAGGTTCAGCGCCATCTTCAGCTGGCGCAGATCGGCCTCCACCACGCTCGGCATGTCCGGGTATTGCAGCTTGCAGGCGACATCCCGCCCATCCGGCAGCGTCGCGCGATGCACCTGGCCGAGGCTGGCGGCCGCCACCGCTTCCTGGCTGAAACTGGTAAAGCGGGACTGCCAGGCGGGGCCGAGTTCGCCTTGCATGCGGCGGCGCACGAAGGCCCAGCCCATCGGCGGGGCATTGGATTGCAGCGTGGCCAGTTCCTGCGCGTATTCCTCCGGCAGCGCCTCCGGCACCGTGGACAGGAACTGCGCCACCTTCATCAGCGGGCCCTTCAGCCCGCCCAGGATCTGCTTCAGATCCTCCGCATGCGCGGTCTTGTCGGTCTTGATGCCGAGGAACCGCTCCCCCGCCACGCGCGCGGCGATGCCGCCCACGGCGCCGGAGGTGCGCACCATGCGCCGCATCTCCCCGAAGAGAGTGGATTCCTTGCGATCGGCCGGCCGGTTATCGGGCATCGGTTCAGCCAGCCCTCTTGAGCGGCGCGTCGGGGCGCGCGGCCTGGTCGTCCTGGGAGGCACGCTCCAGCTCGTCGATGAAGCCCGAGATCACGTCCAGCCCCTTGTTCCAGAAGGCGGGGTCGGAGGCATCGAGGCCGAAGGGCGCCAGCAGATCCTTGTGCCGCTTCGTCCCGCCGGCCTTCAGCATCTCCAGGTACTTCTCCTGGAAGCGCGGATGCCCCTCCCGGAACACGCCATACAGCGCATTCACCAGGCAATCGCCGAAGGCATAGGCGTAGACGTAGAAGGGCGTGTGCACGAAGTGCGGGATATAGGCCCAGTAGACGCTGTAGTCCGGCGTGAAGTCGAAGGCCGGGCCCAGGCTCTCGGTCTGCACCTGCATCCAGATCTCGCCGATCCGCTCATGCGACAGCTCGCCCTTGCGGCGCTCATCGTGCAGCAGCGTTTCGAAGCGGTAGAAGGCGATCTGGCGGACCACCGTGTTCAGCATGTCCTCCACCTTGCCGGCCAGCAGCATGCGCCGCTTCTTCGGGTCGGTCTCGGCATCCAGCACGGCGCGGAAGGTCAGCATCTCGCCGAAGACGCTGGCGGTCTCGGCCAGCGTCAGCGGCGTCGAGGACATCAGGTAGCCCTGCCGGGCCGCCAGCACCTGGTGCACGCCATGGCCCAGTTCATGCGCCAGCGTCATCACGTCCCGCGCCTTGCCGTGGTAGTTCAGCAGCAGATAGGGATGCGCGCTCGGCACCGTCGGATGGGCGAAGGCCCCCGACGCCTTGCCGGGGCGCAGCGCGGCGTCGATCCAGGGCTTCTCGAAGAAGGGCGCGGCGACGCGCTCCAGCTCCGGGCTGAAGGCGCGATAGGCGGCGCGCACGCGGTCCACCGCCTCCGGCCAGGGGATGGTGCTGTCGGTATCCTCCGGCAGCGGCGCGTTGCGGTCCCAGTGCTGCAGCTTCGGCAGGCCCAGCCACTTCGCCTTCATGGCGTAGTAGCGGTGCGACAGCCGCGGCAGGCTGGACCAGACGGCGGAGACCAGCGCATCCACCACCTCGTCCTCCACCATATTGGCGCGGTTGCGGGCGGAGGTGGGGCGCGGGTAGCGGCGCCAGCCGTCAATGATCTCCTTGTCCTTGGCCAGCGTATTGGTGATCAGCGAGAACAGCCGCACCCGCTCGCCAAAGGCCGCCGAGACGCCCTGCGCGGCCGCGGCACGCACCGCGCGGTCGCTGGACGAAAGATTGTTCAGCGCGGCGGAGACGGTCAGCTCCTCGCCCCCCACCGGCACGCGCATGCCCGCCACCGTCTCATCGAACAGGCGGTTCCAGGCGGACCGGCCGGTGACCTCCTTCTCATGCAGCAGCTTTTCCAGCTCGTCGGACAGCTGGTGGGCGCGGAAGACCCGCAGGTCGCGCAGCCAGGGCTGCCAGCGGGCGAGCGCCGCGGATTGCCGCAGCTTCGCCTCCAGCGCCGCATCCTCCAGCCGGTTGATCTCCAGCGTCAGGAACAGCAGGTGGCTGCTGATCGCCGTCACCCGCTCCTGCACCGTCTGGTAGAAGCGGCCATTCTCGGCCGATTGCGCATCGCCGGAGAACAACAGCTGGGCATAGGACATGGCCCGACCCAGCACCTCCTCGATCCGCTCATAGGTGGCGATGGCCGCGGCCAGGGCATCGCCTGAGGAATGGGCCAGGCGGCCTGCATGGGCGGAATGGAAGGCCTTGGCCTCGGCCTCCGCCCGGTCGAGATCCGCCTGCAGCCGCGGATCGCCCGGCGAGGCATAGAGGTCGGACAGGTCCCAGGCCGGAAGCGGCGCGGCGTGGGACGAATCGGGAAGGGATGCGGGGGCGCTGTTCTGGGTCACGCCTCTGCATATAGCCCGCCCCGGCGCGAGGCCAACGGGCAGCCGGCAATTGGGCGTGATGCTTCGGAATTGGCAACCATTCGGCCCCAGACTGCGGGCCTTGGCCGGCTACCAGAAGGTTTCCGCATGCGCATCCGAACCATGTTCATCCTGGGCTTCTGCCTGGTCGCGATCCCGGGGCTGATCGCCTCGCTCTGGCTGGCGGCGGGCGCGGCGCGGGATATGGGACGGACGGAGCAGGCGGTGGCCGCGCTGCAGGCGGCGAGCGACGCGCAGCGGGCGGTCAGCGCCGTGGCGGTGGAGATCGGCGGCTACAGCAGCGTGCTGCGGGAGGCCAATCCGAACCGCACCCAGGTGGCCGGCGATGCCGCCGCCACCATCCGGCTGCTGGAGGCGAGCAGCGCCAGCGCCGCGCGGGCCGGGCTGGATGCGGCCGCGGTGCGCCGGGTGGCGGAACAGCTGGCGGCCTTCCGGGCCCGGGTCGACCAGGCCCTGGCCCTGCCGGCGGACCGCCGCGATGCCGCCCTGCCCGCCGCCGGGACCGCCGCGCGCAATGCGGCGGTGGCCACGCTGCTGGGCGTTTCCGCCGCCGCGGCGCGGGACGTGGCCCGCACGGCGCCGGAACTGGCGCTGCTGATCGAGGCCTCCTCCACCGTCATGGACATGCGCGACCAGGCTGGGCGCCGCAATGCGCTGATCTCCACCTGGCTCAGCGGCACGGCGGTGACGCCGCAGGCGGTGCAGACGGCGGAGGCGCTGACCGCCGGCGTTGACCAGGCCTGGACCTCGGTGCAGCGCCTGCTGGCGGCCAGCACCGCCTCCACCGCGCTGGAAGCGGCGCTCGCCTCGCAGAAGCAGAGCTTCGTTGAGCAGAACGAGCCGCATTGGCGCCGCCAGGTGGCCACCGCCCGGCAGCGCCTGGCCGCGCCGGAGACGCCCTGGACCACCAGCTTCGCCGAATTCCGCAGTTGGTCCCGTCCCGCCCAGGCGGAAATCCTGGTGCTGCGCGACGCCGCGCTGGATGAGGCTGCCGCGATCGCGGATCGCAGCATCGCCGAGGCGCAGACCGGCCTGGCGCTGGCCATCGGCCTTGCCGCGCTGTGCTTCGTGGCCGCGCTGGGCGGCGCGGTGCTGCTGCTGCGCCGGCTGGTCGGGCCGATCCGCGCGCTGACCGCCAGCGTC
This sequence comes from Falsiroseomonas tokyonensis, assembly GCF_019024325.1. GTDB lineage: Bacteria > Pseudomonadota > Alphaproteobacteria > Acetobacterales > Acetobacteraceae > Falsiroseomonas > Falsiroseomonas tokyonensis. The sequence continues at coordinate 324,647 of NZ_JAFNJS010000005.1, read as the reverse complement.
GGCGGCATTGCCGCCGGCGACCTGACGCTGGCGGTGCCCGGCCGCGGCCGGACCGATGAGCTGGGCGAGATGGCGGAGGCGGTGGAGACGCTGCGCGCCGGATCCCTGGAGCGGGTGGCAGAAACCGAGGCGCGGGCGCGCGAACAGGCGCAGCGCCTGGCCCGCGTGGAACGGGTGGATGCGCTGCTGCGGCAGTTCGAGGAACAGGCCGGCAGCATGCTGGAAGCGGTGGCCGCGGCCTCCACCCAGCTGGATGCCACCGCCCATGGCATGGCCGGCATCGCCGCCGATGGCAGCGCCCATGCCGCCGCCGTGGCCGATGCCGCCTCCCGCGCCAATGGCAGCGTGGAGACGGTGGCCGGCGCGGCGGAGGAGCTCGCCGCGTCCTTCAACGCCGTCACCCAGCAGATCCGCCACGGCGCCGACCAGGCCCGCGCTGCCACCGGCGCGGCGCAGGAGGCCGATCGCAATGTGCGCAGCCTGTCCGAGGCCGCGGACCGGATCGGCGCGGTGGTGCAGATGATCACGGATATCGCCGGCCAGACCAACCTGCTGGCGCTGAACGCGACCATCGAGGCGGCCCGTGCCGGGGAGGCCGGCAAGGGTTTTGCCGTCGTGGCGGGGGAGGTGAAGGCGCTGGCGGCGCAGACCGCCAAGGCCACCGACGAGATCAGCGGCCAGATCAACGCCATGCAGGCCGAGACCAGCCGCACCGTGGCCGCCATTTCCGACATCGCCCGCATCATCGCCGCGGTGGGCGAGGCGACCAGCCAGGTGGCGGAAACCGCCGGCCAGCAGGCCGAGGCGACCCAGGCGATCAACCGGGCGGTGACCGAGGCCGCCCGCGGCACCGCGGCAGCGGCCGACCACGCCAATGGCGTGAATGCCGATGCCGAACGCACCGGCCATGCGGCGGATGAAGTGCGTGCCGCCTCCAGCGAGCTGTCGCGCCAGGCGGAGAAGCTGCGGGCGGAGGTCGGCCGCTTCATGGTGGAGCTGCGCGCGGCCTGATATCGGCGCCCCTGCCCCGCGCGCGGCCCGCCGGAGCCGCGCGGCGATTTGGCCCAGGCCTGCCCGCATGGCATGATCCCGCCCCAATACCGGGAGAGCCTGTCGGGGATGGAAAGCGCCGGAGCGCGGGGCTGGAACAGCCTGCCGCATATGATGCTGGACCTGGCGCGCGGCTGGCGCGGCCGGCCCATGCTGCGGCATTGGCAGGGCGGGTGGCAGCGCACCAGCTGGGGCGAATTCGGCCAGCGCGTCGCCGCCCTGGCCGCCTTCCTGCGGGCCCAGGGCGTTTCGCCCGGCGACCGGGTGCTGCTGGTCTCGGAAAACCGGCCGGAATTCCCCATCGCCGATACCGCGATCATGGCGATCGGCGCCGTGACGGTGCCCACCTACACCACCAATACCGTCGCCGATCATGGCCACATCCTGGCCGATAGCGGCGCCAGCTTCGCCATCGTCTCGACCGGCAAGCTGGCCGAGCGCGTGCTGCAGGGCGCGGCCCAGCGCGGGGTGACTCTGGAAAAGCTGGTCTGCATGGAGCCCGGCACGCAGGGCTGCCTGGACTGGGACGCGGCGCTGGCCACCCCCGCCGACCTCGACCTGCTGGCGGCGGAGGCGGAGCAGATTCCGCCCGGGCGCCTGGCCTGCCTCGTCTATACCAGCGGCACCGGCGGCCTGCCCAAGGGGGTGATGCTGCCGCACCGCGCCATGCTGGCGAACCGGGAGGGCGTGGCCCGGATCGCGACGCGGCTGCACCTGGACGGCACGCCCTACCTCTCCTTCCTGCCGCTGTCGCACAGCTACGAGCATACGGTGGGCGGCTTCCTGCTGCCCTCGCCGGGGCTGGAGGTGGTCTATTCGCGCGGCGCCGACCGGCTGGCGGCGGAGCTGAAGGAGGTGCAGCCCACCGTCATCACCGCCGTGCCCCGCCTGTTCGAGGTTCTGCGGGGGCGGATCGAGGCGCAGGTGGAGAAGGACGGCGGGTTCAAGGCCAAGCTGTTTGCGCGCGCCCTGGCGCTGGGGCTGAAGCGGCTGGACGGCCGGCTTTCCCTGTTCGAACGCGCGCAGCATGCCGTTCTGGACCGGCTGGTCGGGGCAAAAATCCGGGACCGCTTCGGCGGCAAGCTGCTGGCGCTGGTCTCGGGCGGGGCGCGGCTGGACCCGGACCTCTCGGGCTTCTTCCTCGCCTTCGGCCTGCCCGTCATTCAGGGCTATGGCCAGACCGAGGCCGGCCCGGTCATCAGCGTGAACCCGCCCTGGGAAAACCGCCGAACCACCGTGGGCCCGCCCCTGCCGGGGGTGGAGGCGCGCATCGCCGAGGATGGCGAGCTTTGTGTGCGCGGCGACCTGGTGATGGACGGCTACTGGAACGACGCCGAGAGCACCGCCCGCGCCCTGATCGACGGCTGGCTGCACACCGGCGACGTGGGCGAGATCACGGACGGCTATATCCGCATCACCGACCGCAAGCGGGACTTCATCAAGACCCTTGGCGGCGACATGGTCAGCCCCGCCAAGCTGGAAGGCCTGCTGATGGCCGAGCCCGAGATCGCCCAGGCGGTGGTCGCCGGCGAGGGCCGCCCCGCCATCGTGGCGCTGGTGGTGCCGGCCGAGGGCGCGGCGGAGAAGGTGCAGGCCGCCATCGCCCGGGTGAACGGCAAGCTCTCGAACATCGAGCGCATCCGCGCCAGCACGGTGGTGGAGCCCTTCACCGTGGAGAACGGCCTGCTGACGCCGACCATGAAGGTGAAGCGGCGGCTGGTGCTGCAGCAGCATGCGGCGGCGGTGGAGAGCCTCACCAAGCGGTGAAACGCGGCGAAACCGGGCGTGCCTGACGCGACATAGGCTGCGCCGTATCTCCTCCGCCGCAGCACGGCGCGACGTGGCGGCGGAACATGTTCGACATGGAAGACCCCTAGAACGGCGGCATCGCGGCCTCGGCCGCCGCTCAGCCTTACGGGGAATGCCAGCATGGCGACGATCTTCACCAATGCCGACCAGACCACGAACGCGTCCAATGCGCCGGTCTACCAGCTCGGCAGCTACGACACGCTCATGGTCGGACCCGATGCCGTCCTGGCCACCACCGGCCTTGGCAGCCACGGCGTGAACGGCACCGAGGAGGTGGTCGTGATGCTGTCGGGCGACATCTTCACGGCGCTGGGCAATGGCATCAACACCGGCAGCGGCGCCAATATCCGCGTCACCACGGATGGCAGCATCATCAGCGGGGCCAACGGGCTTTACCTGCAAGGCAGCTTCCACCACGTGACCAATGCCGGGTACATCCAGGCCGAGGACTACGGCGTCCGCATGACCGGCTACGGCCTCGTGCTGAACAGCGGCGAGATCACGGCCGGCGGCGGCATCCTGTCCAGCAACAGGCTCGAGCTGAACAATAGCGGGCTGATCCAGAGCATCGGTTCGGATGACGGGGGCTGGTGGAATGGCGAGACGGTCAAGGTCTCCACCGGTGGTGCCAGCATCGTCAACACCGGCACCATCGCCTCTGTCCAGGGCACCGCGATCACGATTGGCAGCGCAGCTGGCCAGGCTTCGGATGTGTTGAATTCGGGCGTGATTTCGGCCACCGAGGGTTACTCCGCCCTGGTCAGTGGCGCCGGCGCCGAGCACGTGATCAACACCGGCACCATCGACGGCAATGTCTATCTGTCCGCCGGCAATGACGTCTTCGATGCCACGCTCGGCCAGACCTTCGGCCAAGTGGATGGCGGCAACGGCGACGACACGATCCTGGGCGGCGCGACGGCCGACATGCTCTTCGGTCGCGCAGGTCTGGATTCGATCACGGGCGGTGGCGGGGACGATACGCTGGGCGGCGATGCCGGCGAGGACACGCTGCTGGGCGGGGATGGCGACGACCTGGTGATCGGTGGCGATGGCGCCGACCTGATGGAGGGCGGCGCCGGCCTCGACATCCTCTCCTACACCGATGCGTCGGTGGCGGTCACGGTGGACCTGGCGACCGGCCAGGCCGAAGGCGGCGCCGAGGGCGACAGCTTCTCGGGCTTCGAGGCCGTGCGCGGCGGCAACTTCGACGATGCGCTGACGGGCACGGGGGGAACCGAGACGCTGAGCGGCGGCGGCGGCGGCGACACGCTCAGCGGCCAGGGCGGCATCGACCGGTTGTATGGCGAAGCGGGGAAGGACTGGCTGGTGGGCGGCGCCGGGGCGGATTTCCTGTTCGGCGGCGCCGAGGCCGATACCTTCCGCTATCTTTCGATCGGCGACAGCACGGTGGCCGCCACAGGACGCGACCGCATCCGCGACTTCAACCAGGCGGAGGGGGATCGCCTCCACCTCTGGTCGATCGACGCCGATACGACCGTGTCGGGCAACCAGGCCTTCGCCTTCATCGGCGATGCGGCCTTCGGCAACCATGCGCGAGAGCTGCGGTTCGAGGCGATGGGCGCGACGACGCAGGTGCAGGCGGATGTGAATGGCGACGGCAAGGCCGACTTCGCCATCCAGATCATGTCGACAGTGACGCTGACCGCCGCTGACTTCGTGCTGTAGGGCGGCGCGTCATACGTGCCGCGTCAGCCCGCCATCGACGCGCAGGCTCTGCCCGGTGACATAGGAGGCCTGGTCCGAAACCAGCCAGGCCACCGCCGCCGCGATCTCCTCCGCCCGCGCGTAGCGGCCGAGCGGGATGCGGGCGCGGCGGGCTTCCTTCTCCGGCAGGCTGTCGACGAAGCCGGGCAGCACGGCGTTCACGCGGATGCCCGCCGGCGCCAGCTCATCCGCCGCCAGCTTGGTCCAGGCGCCGAGCGCGGCGCGCAGCGTGGTCGCCGGGAAATCCGATTCCGGCTCCAGCGCCGCATAGGAGGACAGGTTCACGACGGACCCCGCGCCCTGCGCCTTCATCCCCGGCAACACCAGCCGCAGCGCGCGGATGGCTGAGAGCATCACCATGTCGAAGCCGGCATGCCACTGGTCATCGGTCAGGTCGAAGAGCGGCGCCTTGGGCGGGTGGCCCGCATTGTTCACCAGCGCGTCGATCCGCCCGAATTTTTTCAGCGTGCCGTCCACCAGCCTTTGCAGGTCGGCGGGTTCCGTGACGGAGCCAGTGACGCCCAGCGCATCCGGCAGCTCCGCCGCCAGCTTCTCCGCATTGCCGGAGGGCGACATGACCGCCACGCGGAACCCGTCGGCCGACAGGCGCCGCGCCACCGCCGCGCCGATGCCCCGGCCGGCCGCGGTGATGATCGCGGTCTTCACGTGCGGTCGCTGGTCGTGGGCGTGAAGGCGCCGCCATCGGTCGGGCGCAGCGCCTCGAACATCTCGGTCACCTGGCTGTAGTCGCGATAGCCGCAGCGGGCGATGGTCTGGGCGGCGACCGCATCGAAGCGGCCATCGACGATGTAGCGCTCGTCGATATGGATGCCGACGACCTGGCCCAGCACCATGAAGCCGTCGGTCGGATTGCCGTCCAGGTCGTGCAGCTCCATCGCCTGCAGCACCTTGCATTCGAAGCTGGCCGGGCTTTCGGCGACGCGCGGCGCCTTGACGAAGTTGCACGGCGCCATGGTCAGGCCCGCGGCCTCGAACTCGTTCTCACCCTCGGCATGGGCGCCGGAGGAGATATTCATCGCGTCGAACAGCGGCCGGGTGACCAGGTTGAAGACGAATTCGCGCGTCTCGAAGGCATTGGCGGCGGAGTGCTTCAGCCCCTCGCTGCCGAAGACCACGATCGGCGGCTGCCCCTTCACCAGGTTGAAGAAGCTGTAGGGCGCCAGGTTCGGGCGGCCCTTGGCGTCCAGGCTGGAGATCCAGCCGATGGGCCGCGGCGCGACGATGGCCTTGATCGGGTCGAAGGGCAGGCCATGGCCCCGCTTGCCGTGCTTCGGTTCGTAGAACATCGCGCCGCCCCTCTGTCCCTGGACGGCCTTCCGCTACATGCCCAGCGCGCGGCGGTAAAGATCGAGCAGCGTCTCCTGCTCCTCCACCTCCGCCGGCTCCTTCTTCCGCAGCGAGATGATCTGCTTGATCACCTTCACGTCGAAGCCGGCCGACTTGGCCTCGGAGAAAATGTCCTTGATGTCGCCGGCGAGCGCCTTGCGCTCCTCCTCCAGCCGCTCCACCCGCTCGATGATCGAGCGCAGGCGGTCAACGGCAATCCCGCCGACCTCGGGATCCGGGTCCTTCTCCTGGCGGTCGCGGCTGGCCTGGGCCTCCTGCGCGTCGAAATCACTCATCGAAGGCCTCCGGGGCACGAAGTTGAGGCGCGGCGTATAGCGCTGGGGTGGGGGTGGCGCAAACGGGAGGAAGCAAGGCCGGGGAGAAGGTATTCTCCCCGGACCCCTCATCTATTTTTGGGACTTTGGGGCGAGGCTTGGGGAGGGAATGCTTCCCTCCCCGACCTCAATGCCCGGGATTAGCCGCAGCAAACTTCGCCTTCTGCTCCGCCGTCGCCTCCTTCTGGTGCAGCGCCTGCCATTCCTTGTAGGGCATGCCATAGACGATCTCCCGCGCCTCCGGGTCCGTGATGGTCACGCCCTTGGTCGCGGCTTCCTCGCGGTACCAGCGGGAGAGGCAGTTCCGGCAGAAGCCGGCCAGGTTCATCATGTCGATGTTCTGCACGTCGCTGCGTTCGCGCAGATGCTGCACCAGGCGGCGGAAGGCGGCGGCTTCGAGCTCGGTCTGGGTGGCGGCGTCGATCTCGGGCATCGGGGTCCTCCTGAACTTCCCCGCTAGATGGTCCATCCCGCCCCGCTTCGCCATACTGGCGGCAAGAGGGAGACCGAGATGGCCTGGACCGATGCCACCGCCCGCGCGGCGTTGCAGGAGATTTTCGCCGCCGCCGTGGCAAGCGCCGACCCGCGCATCGTGCTGGCCCGCCACCTGCCGGAGCCGCCGCGGGACGGCCGCGTGGTGGTGGTGGGGGCCGGCAAGTCGGCGGCGGTGATGGCGGCGGCGGTGGAGGCGGCCTGGCCCGACCAGGCGCTGGCCGGCCTGGTCGTCACCCGCTACGGCCATGGCTACCCCACAAGCCGGGTCGAGGTGCTGGAAGCCTCCCACCCCGTGCCCGATGCCGCCGGCGCCGAAGCGGCGCAACGCCTGCTGGACGCGGTGGCGGGGCTGACGGAGCGCGACCTGGTGCTGTTCCTGGTCTCCGGCGGCGGCTCGGCGCTGACCACCCTGCCGGCGCCGGGGCTGACGCTGGACGAGCTGATGGCCGTGAACCGCGCCCTGCTCGCCTCCGGCGCCACGATCAACGAGATGAACTGCATCCGCCGGCATCTATCCGCCTTTTCCGGCGGAAGGTTGGCGCTGGCCGCGGCGCCGGCGCGGGTGGTGACGCTGGCGATCTCGGACGTGCCGGGGGATGACCCCGCCGCCATCGCTTCCGGCCCCACCGTGCCGGACCCGACCAGCTTCGAACAGGCGCGCGGGCTCGTCGCGCATTACCGGATGGAGCTGCCGCCGGCGGTGGTCGCGCATTTGGCCGCAGCGACCGAGGAAACGCCCAAACCTGGCGATCCGCGCCTGGGCCAGGTGGATTACCGCTTCATCGCCACGCCCCGCATGGCGCTGGAAGCCGCGGCCGCCAAGGGCCGCGAACTGGGCCTCGCGCCCCTGATCCTCGGCGATGCTTTGGAAGGCGAGGCGCGGGAGCTGGGCAAGGCCCTGGCCGGCATCGCGCTCTCCGCCCGCGCCCATGGCCACCCCCTGCCCGGCCCCTGCATCCTGCTCTCGGGCGGGGAGACCACGGTGACCATCGGGCCCGAGGGTGGCGGTCGCGGCGGGCGCAACGGCGAATCCCTGCTCGGCTGCGCCGTGGCCTTGGCTGGTGCGCCGGGCATCTGGGCGCTGATGGGGGATACCGACGGGATCGACGGGTCGGAGGACAATGCGGGCGCCATCGCCACGCCCGATACCCTGGCCCGTGCACGCGCTGCCGGGCTGGACCCCCGCGCGCTGCTCGGCCGGCATGACAGCTACGCCCTGTTCCAGTCGCTGGGCGATCTGCTGGTCACGGGCCCAACCCTGACCAATGTGAACGACCTGCGGGCCGTGCTGGTGGCCTGAAACGAAGAAAGGCCGGGGGATTGCTCCCCCGGCCCGGTCGCCTGGACGAAGGTCCTGCTCAGCGCAGGACGATTTCCACGCGGCGGTTCTGCGGCTCGCGCACACCGTCGGCGGTCGGCACCAGCGGGCGGCTCTCGCCGAAGGCCTGGACGCTGATCTGGTTGCGCTGGATGCCACGGCGCTCCAGCTCGGAGGCCACGGCGCCGGCGCGGCGCTCAGACAGGCGCTGGTTGTACTGCGGCGAGCCGGAGCGGTCGGCGTGGCCGGCCACTTCGATGCGCGTCACCCGCTGGCTGGTCGCGCTCTGCGCCGCATCGCCGATGATCTGGCGGGCACGGTCGGTCAGGTCGGCGCGATCGAAGTCGAAGAACACCAGGTAGGTACGGGCCGGCGCCGGGGCGGCGGCGGGCATCGGCGCGGGGGCCGGGGCAACCACCGGGGCCGGGCTGGTCTGGCCGAAGGCGTAGCGCAGACCGATCAGGATGGAGTGGTTGTAGTTCTCTGACTTCGTGCCGGTGCGGGCCACGGAGAAGGACCCACCGCCCGAGCTGGTGTCGATGTCATGCTCCAGCGTGCCGAGGAAGCGGTATTCCGCGGTCAGCGCCAGGCCCGGCGCATACTGCGTCAGCGGCATGGAGACACCCGCGATCGCCTGGTAGGCGAAGCGGCCATCGGTGCCGTCGCTGTTCACGCTGCCGCCGAGAACATTGGCGCGGACGCCGTCGAACTCGCGCCAGATATAGCCGGCGCCGACGCCGACATACGGCATGAAGGACACGCCGCCGAAATTGGCGCCGATGTCGAAGTCATACAGGGCATTGGCCATCACGCCGTAGCTGCGCGCGGTGCCGGAGGCGCGGACCTGGCCGGCGCCGCGGAAGCCGCTGATGGTGTCCACCTCGTTCTCGCGGTAGCTGCCCTCGATCTCGGTCCGCAGGCCGTTGCCGAAGCCGTAGCCCAGGCTGACCACGCCCACCCAGCCCATGTCGAAGGACACGTCGCCGCCGGTGGTGTTGCCGCGCGCGCGCAGCGTATCGGCCAGCGTGCCCGTCGCGTTGATATTCGCGTCCTGCAGCCAGTTCACGCCCGCGCCGGCGCCAATATAAATGCCGCTCACCTGCTGGGCCTGGGCGGCACCGAGCGGCAGCAGCAACATGGTCGTCGCGAGCAGCGCATTCCGGATATTCATAACCTATTCTCCTGGCTGGACGAGCCATTCCGCGCCGGGGGTGGAGGGTCCGGCAGCAGCGTCCTGGCCACCCCAACGCGGGTTCCCTGGAAAAGGTGGCAGGGACGAAAAATTTCCGGGAGGGGTGTGGCAGGAAGGACGCAGTGGGTGAAGGCGACCCCAAGGCGCGCCCCATAGCTTACTTATATTAAGTAAAATTCGCCATCTGGCCCCTGTCGCTTATTGATGCTAACTTAGCGCCATGCGCGACCCCACCCTCGAAGCCCTGCTGACCCAGCGCGGCGCCGTCACCCGTATCGCAACCGCCCTCGGCATTTCCACCGCCGCCGTCTCCCAATGGCGCCGGGTGCCGGAAGATCGCGTGGCCGAGGTGGCCCGCGCGCTGGGCGTGCCGCCCGCTTCGGTCCGTCCGGATGTGCCGGAGCCACCGGAAGCGCCCCGTCGCGAAGGAACCATCCGACCTATGCCGAGCCGTCCCCCGCTGCGCCGCCGGCGCCGCACCAAGATCATCGCGACCCTCGGCCCGGCCTCCTCCTCGCCCGAGGTCATCGAGCGTCTGTTCCGCGCCGGCGCCGATGTCTTCCGGCTGAACTTCAGCCATGGCAGCCACGAGGATCACGCGGCACGGATCGCGACGATCCGGGCGTTGGAGGAGAAGGTCGGCCGCCCGATCGGCATCCTGGCCGACGTCCAGGGCCCCAAGCTGCGCGTCGGAAAGTTCCAGGCCGGCCGGGTGCAGTTGCAGACCGGCCAGAGCTTCCGCCTCGACCTTTCGCCCAATCCCGGCGACGTGCGCCGCGTGCAGCTGCCACACCCCGAGATCATCGCCGCCGCTGGCATCGGCACCACGCTGCTGCTGGATGACGGCAAGCTGCGCCTGCGCGTGACCCATAAGCGGGAGGATCACCTGGAGACCCAGGTGGTGGTCGGCGGCCCGCTGTCGGACCGCAAGGGCGTGAACGTGCCCGACGTGGTGCTGCCGATCCCGGCGCTGACGGAAAAGGACCGCGCCGACCTCGACTTCGTGCTGGAACAGGGCGTGGAATATATCGGCCTGTCCTTCGTGCAGCGGGCGGAGGATGTGATCGAGGCGAAGGAGATCGCCGCCGGCCGCGCCTGGATCATGGTGAAGATGGAGAAGCCGCAGGCGGTCGAGAATCTCGACGCCATCCTGGCGGGGGCCGATTGCGTCATGGTGGCGCGCGGCGACCTCGGCGTGGAATGCCCGCCGGAGGAAGTGCCGCTGATCCAGAAGCAGATCGTCCGCGCCTGCCGCATCCTCGGCAAACCGGTGGTGGTGGCGACCCAGATGCTGGAGAGCATGATCACCGCCCCCTCCCCCACCCGCGCCGAGGCGCAGGACGTGGCGACGGCGGTCTTCGATGGCGCCGATTGCGTGATGCTGTCCGCCGAGACCGCCGCCGGGCAGTTCCCCTTCGAGGCGGTGAACATCATGGACCGCATCATCGCGCGCGTTGAGCAGGACCCGGAATGGCGCAAGCTGACGGATGCGAACCGCCCGGCGCCGGAGCGCAATTCCGCCAGCGCCATCGCCGCCGCCGCCCGCCAGGTGGCGCAGACCATCGAGGCGGAGGCGATCGCCACCTTCACCTCCACCGGATCCACCATGCTGCGCGTGGCGCGGGAACGGCCGAGCTGCCCGATCCTCGGCCTGACCGCCAGCCTGCAGACGGCGCGGCGCATGGCGGTGGTCTGGGGCGTGCACCCCATGACGACGGTGGAGCTGCATTCCATGACGGACATGGTCGCCAAGGCGATCCGCGCCGCCAGCATGGAAGGCTTCGCGAAATCGGGCGACGAGGTGGTGGTGACCGCCGGCGTGCCCTTCGGCACACCGGGCACCACCAATGCGCTGCGAGTCGCCATCGTGAAGTGACGGCCATCGCCGGCCCTAGAGCACGATCCGTCCTCTCGGACGGATCTCGTGCTCTAGAAGTTATTGTTTCTAAAGCACGAAGTCCGATAACACTGATTGAGTGTTATCGGATAGTGCTTTAGCGGCGCCTCTTGCCTTGAGCGCCGCACCCGCCTTTTGTGCGCGGACCTCTCGGAGCAGCCTCGATGAAGATCCGCAGCCTTGCCCTGGCGGCCGCCATTCCCGCGCTGGCCGCGCTGGCCGCCACCCCGGCCTCGGCGCAGCGCGCCGGCCTCTATGACGTGACCGGCACCAACCTGGATGGCAGCAGCTATACCGGCGTGGCGCAGATCCGCACCGTCGGCCTCGCCTCCTTCGCCATCCTCTGGCGCATCGGCAACCAATCGGTGGAAGGCGTGGGCTTCGCCTCCGGCCGCACCGTGGCGGTGGCCTATGGCCTGTCGCAGCGGCCGGGCATCGGCATCTACACGCTGAACCCGGATGGCAGCATGGAGGGCGAGTGGACCATCGTCGGCGCGCCCGCCAATGCGCGGGAACGCCTGGTGCCGCGCGAGGCTCCGCCGGCTGCCGCGGCCGCGCCGGCTGCCCCCGCCCCGGCTGCACCCGACCCGGCCGCACCCGCCGTGCCGCCGCCCGCCGTGGTGCCGCCCGCCGTGGTGCCGCCGGCCCCGGCCGCCCCTGCGCCGGCCGTGCCGCCTGCCACGCCGCGGTAGCCGCTACAGCACGATCTGTCCGACTGGGCAGATCTCGTGCTGCAGACGCGATCGTCCCCGAACCATGACATCGGCCCGCGCTGATTCAGCGTGAGCCGATCGTGCTTCAGCGCCCCCGCGCCCGCTTCTCGCCCGCCAGCAGCGCCGCCTTGCGCGGCACGCCCCAGCGATAGCCAGTGAGGTCGCCGCTGGCGCCCACCACGCGATGGCAGGGCACCATCAGGGAGACCGGGTTGCGGGCGCAGGCCCGCGCCACGGCGCGAGTCGCCGCCGGCATCCCCATCTCCGCTGCCAGGCCGGAATAGGTGCGGGTCTCGCCCAGGGGAATCCGCACCAGCGCTTCCCAGACCCTGCGCTGGAAGGCGGTGCCGCGCAGGTCAAGCGGCAGGGCCAGCGCGGCGCTGGGCTCCGCCAGGAAGGCCGCCACCTGGCGCACCGCATCGGCCAGCGCCTCCGGCGCCGCCTCCAGCCGCGCCTTGGGGAAGCGGGCGCGCAGGTCGCCCTCCAGCGCCTCGGGCGGCTCGGCGAAGCCGATGAAGCAGATGCCCGCTTCCGTGGCACCGACCAGCAGCGGGCCCATGGCGCTTTCGGCATGGGCGATGCGGATGGTCTCCCCCTGGCCGCCGCGCCGGGCCGCGCCGGGCGTCATGCCGAGGTGTCGGGCGGTGTCCTCATAGACGCGGCTCTCGCTGCCGAAGCCGGCGCCAGCCACCGCCTCCGCCACCCGGTCGCCGGCGGCGAGTGCCGCCTGCAGGCGGCGGGCGCGCACCGCCTCGGCATAGCTGCGCGGGGTGACGCCGGTGATTTCGCGGAACAGGCGCAGGAAATGGTGGCGGGCATAGCCGGCGCGGGCGGCCAGCGTCTCCAGGCTCGGGATGGTCTCCGCCGCCTCGATCAGCGCACAGGCGGCGGCCACGGCCTCGGCCTGCATGCGGGCGCGCTCTCCCTTCGGGTCGCAGCGCTTGCAGGCGCGGAAGCCGGCGGCCTCGGCGCTGGCGGCATCGGCGAAGAAGCGGACATTGCGGCGCAGCGGCGTGCGGGCCGGGCAGCCGGGGCGGCAGTAGATGCCCTGGCTGGTCACGCCCAGGCGGAAATCGCCACATTCCGGCTGCGCCTGGCGGTCCAGGACCGCCTGCCAGCGCAGGTCATCGATCGACAGGGGGGCTTCGGGCATCGGGGCGGCCTCTCGAACTCGGGCGGAAGATCGGCGCTTGCCGCAGGCTGCGCCATCCGCGGGTTGCGCCCGCCAAACAGGCTGCGGAAAAAGCCCTCTCCACCCGCAGGGGGAAGGGCTTTTTCCGCAGCCCGCTTACAGCGCCTCTCCCTCCGCCCGCCTTTGCAGGTCGCGCCGCCGCATGGCGCCACCGGGCAGTTGCGGGTGCAGCGCCAGCGCGGCGTCCAGGCTGCGCAGCGCGCCGCGCAGGTCGCCTGCCTCCTCCTGCAGCTGGGACAGCTGCAGCAGCGCGCCGAAATGGCGGGGTTCCAGCAGCAGCGCCTGCTGCAGGTCCCGCGCCGCGGCGACGCGGTCGCCCAGGCGGTCATAGGCGGCGGCGCGCAGCAGCCAGGCATCGGGCGCGCCCGGTTCCAGCACCAAAGCGGCGTCGAAATCCTCCAGCGCCTCCGCCGTCTCCTGCGCCTGCAGGTTGCGCTGGCCGCGGCGCAGCAGCAGGCCCGCGGCCGGGGAGACGGCCTGGCTCCACAGCGCGCGGATGCGCGCCTCCACGATCTGGCCGCCGCCCTGGTCGGGTGCGGTCTTCAGCGCCTCGAACAGCCGGTCGAGCTCGGCCTGGCGCGCCTCCGCGGCGCCGGGCCGCGGCGGCGGCGTTTGCGCCTGGACCGGCAACGCGAGGAGAAGCAGCAGCGCGGCGGAACGGATCATGCGCCCAGCCTCCGGCATCCCCCCGCCCGCATGCAAGGCCAATCAGCCCGCCAGGTTGTGCCCGGCCTCCCGCAGAAGGGCGCGGTCCTTCGCCCGTTCCGCCAGGACAGGGCGCAGTGCGGCGGGCTCCGGCCCGCCAGCCATCCAGTCCAGCAGCTCCACCGTATGGATGGTGGGCATGGCGCCGCCCGAAAGCTGGGTGAGGCAGCCGATGTTGCCGGCCGCGATCACATCGGCGCGGGTGCGGTCCAGATTGGCCAGCTTGCGGTCGCGCAGTTGCCCGGCGATCTCGGGCTGCATCAGGTTGTAGGTGCCGGCGCTGCCGCAGCAGATATGGCCCTCCGCCGGTTCCTTCACCGCAAAACCCGCCCGCTTCAAAAGCTCCTTCGGCGCGGCGGTGATCTTCTGGCCGTGCTGGAGGGAACAGGCGGCGTGGTAGGCGACCGTCAGGCCCGGCTTCTCGCGGCTCGGCGCATAGTCGAATTTCTGTAGAAGCTCGGAGATGTCCAGCGTGAGCGCGGAGATGCGCGCGGCGGCGGCGGCTTCGGGCTCGGTGCGGAACATGAAGCCGTAGTCCTTCACCGTGGTGCCGCAGCCGGAGGCGTTGACCACCACCGCATCCAGCCCCTCCCCCTCGAGCTCCGCCGTCCAGGCCGCGATATTGGCCCGCGCCAGGCGCATTGCCGGGTCGTGGTGGCCCATATGGTGGTCGAGCGCGCCGCAGCAGCCGGACTCCTGCCGCACCACCACATCGAGGCCCATCCGCGTCAGCAGGCGGATGGTGGCGTCATTGATCGAGGGCGCCAGCACGCGCTGGGCGCAGCCAGCCAGCAGCGCGACCCGGCCCCGGCGCGGCCCTTGCGCACGATGCACCCCCGGCCGATCCAGCGCGCCCGGCGCCGGGACCTTGGCAGGCGCCAGCTTCAGCATGGCGCGCAGCCGCTGCGCCGGCATCGAGGTGCCGGGCACGAAGCGGGCAAAGTGCCGACCGAGCGCGGCGCCCCGCAGCGCCGCCCGGAACCGGCCGGGATAGGGCAGCAAGGCGGAGAGCAGCCGGCGCAGGGCGCGCTCGGCGGGCGGGCGCTGGTAGGTCTCCTCGATATGGCGCCGGGCGTGATCGACCAGGTGCATGTAGTTCACGCCGGAGGGGCAGGTGGTCATGCAGGACAGGCAGGAGAGGCAGCGGTCGACATGCCGCACCACCTCCTCCGTCGCCGGCCGGTCGTTCTCCAGCATGTCCTTGATCAGGTAGATGCGGCCGCGCGGGCTATCCAGCTCGTCGCCCAGCAGCAGGAAGGTCGGGCAGGTGGCGGTGCAGAAGCCGCAATGGACGCAGGTGCGCAGGATGCGGTTGCTCTCGGCCGTATCCGGGTCCCGCAGTTGGGCCTCGGTGAAGCTGGTCTGCATCCTCGGTCCCCCACCCGGGCTGAACATAGGCTGACGCAGGCCACGGCGAAAGGCGCCGTGCGCCGATGCGCGAGGCTCCAGGGGAACCTTGGCCGCGGCATGGCGCTTGCCTCTTCACCTGGGTGAAAGGCTCTCGTCGCGGTACGCGCTGCAAAACGCAACGTGAGCCGCAACGACCGCCAAGGCCACCCCACCGATCTGGAGGAACCGCAGAATGCGCGAGACCATGACCGACCACCGCCCCGTCACCGAGATCGACAACCAGACCCGCGCCGCCTGGCTCGGCGCCGCCGAGGCCGCGCGCCAGCAGGCACTGCTGCGGGTCGCGCCGCCGGTGGGCACGGACGAGATCCGCACCGACCGCCGCCGCGGCGACCGCCGCCAGGCCTGACCGCCGGCTTCAGCCCCAGCTTGCCTCCGCATCCAGCGGATAGACCGGGCGCGGCAGGCCGCGGAAATCGAAGCGGGACAGCACCGGGCTGACTAGGCCCGGCGCATCCACCTCCAGTATGCGGTCGGGCGTCGCATAGATGTCGAAGCCGGCGCGGAAATGCCCGCGCGACTTTACCACGATGGTGCGCGCCGCCTCCACCTCCACCCCCAGGATCTCCAGCATCGCCGGGTCCAGCAGCTGCCGCCGCAGCGACCCCACGGCCAGCAACAACCCGCTGCCCTCCAGCTCCAGCAGCGCCGCCGGCCCGATGGAGAAGGCGCGTCCCGCGAGGGTGCCGCGGCGGCCGATGCCGGCCCCATCCGACAGGGCGCGAACATGGGCCGTGGCGCGGAAGGTTTCGGCGAAGGGGCCGGGCGTGGCATTGGCCACCGCCTCGATCCGCGCACCCTGCCCCGCCGCATGGGCGGCGGCGGCGAGGTCCGGGTCCACCAGCACGCCGAAGACCACGCCCCGCGCGCCCGCCGCGTGGAGTGCCGCCAGCAGCGCCGTGGTATTGCCGCCGCCACCGCCACCGGGATTATCCGCCACATCGGCCAGGATCAGCCGCGGCAAGGCGGTGTCGGTGCCCACCGCCACCGCCGCGGCCACCGCCTCCTCGATCGGGGTCAGGCTGCGGGACAGGGCGGCGCGCTGCTGCCAGATGTCGTTCGACAGCCGCTCCGCCACATCCACCGCGGCACCGACATGGCCGGGCCGGGCGGAGGCCCAGACGCAGAGGCCGCATTTCGCGATATCGGTATAGACGAAGCCGCCGGTGACGGAGACGCCGAGCAGGTTCGGATCCTCCTCCCGCGCCAGGACCCCTGCCCGGATCGCATCGGCATAGGGCGATTCCTCCGCCGTCAGCAGGGTGACGGTGGGCGGCGTCAGCGGCAGGCGGATGAAATGCGTCTCGGGCCGCTCGCCGGTCTCCAGGATCCGGCGCAGCGCATCCGCGGCCTCGGCCGCGCGCTCCCGCATATCGACATGGGGGTTGGTGCGATAGGCGATCAGCAGGTCGGCGAGTTCCACCTGCCGGTCGGAGACATTGCAATGCAGGTCGAGCGTGCCGACGATCGGCACATCCGGCCCCAGCAGGTCGCGCAGCAATTGCAGCACGGCGCCATCGGTATCCGCCTCCTCCGCCGCGCGGCTGGCGCCGTGGCTGGCGACATAGACGCCGTCGATGCGGCCGGCGGCCGCCAGGCCGGTCTGGATGATCTCCAGGAACTCCGGAAAGATGCCGGGCGCCATGATGCCGCCGGGCGGCGCGGTGATGAGGATCAGGGGCACCGGCTCCCACTCCCCGGTCGCGTCCATCCGCGCATAGAAGCCGGGGATCTCGGCCGGCAGGGCGCTGGTGGCGGCGCGCGCCTGCGCCGTGATCTCCTCCCCCTCCGCCCAGGATTGCTGCTGGAAGTCGTGCCGCGTGGTGGGCGGGGAGAAGGCATTCACCTCGAGGTGCAGGCCGAGGATGGCAATGCGGGGACGACTCACGTGCTGGACCTCATGCGGCCGGGATTGAAGAGGCCATGCGGATCGAGCGCCGCCTTCACACGGGCGCCGATCGCGGCCAGGGCCGGCGCCTCCTCGGTCAGGACGGGCACGGCGGCGCGCAATGGCGCGGGGGCGCGGAACAGGGTGAAGCTGCCGCGCGCCGCGGAGGTGGCCTGCATCACGGCGGCATGCGCGGCCTCCGTCGCCGGCCCCGCGACCCAGACCAGCCCGCCGCCCCAGTCCAGCAGCAGTTTTGCCCGGAACGCCGCCTGAAGCTTCGCCGCCAGGGCGGGCGCGGCGCTGGGGCGGAGGGAGAGGCGCCAGATGGCATCCTCATCGGCTGCGCCCAGCGCCTCGGCATCGCGGATACCGCGCCAGAGCGCCGTGGAGTCCTCCAGCAGCGTCACTTGGCCGAGTGGGGACAAATCCTCGCGCAGCCGGCTGGCGCGGTAGGTAACGGAGTCCGGAAAATCCTCCAGCCGCAGCAGCGCGGTGGCGCCATGGGCCTGAAGCCGCAGCGCGGCGCCGGTGACGCCATAGGGGCTGGTGAGGCCGGCGGACAGCGCCCGCACCCCGGCGGCCAGGTCCGGCACGGCGACCGCCAGCGTCGCGCTGGCGCGCGCGGCCGGCAGCACCTTCAGCGTCACCTCGGTCAGCACGCCCAGCGTGCCATGGCTGCCGGCCAGCAGCTTGCAGAGGTCGAGGCCGGTGACGTTCTTCAGCACCCGCCCGCCACTGCGCACCACCTCCCCCGCCCCGTTGACGAAGCGGATGCCGAGCAGATGGTCGCGGATCGACCCCGCCGTGATGCGGCGCGGACCGGAGAGGTTGGTGGCGACGATGCCGCCGATGGTGGCGGCTTCCGATACGCCGAAAAGGCCGCGCGTATCCGGCGGCTCCGGCGCCAGCATCTGCCCCTGCTCGGCCAGCGCCGCCTCGATCTCCGGCAGCGGCGTGCCGGCGCGGGCCGAGAGCACCAGCTCGGTCGGCTTGTAGAGGGTGATGCCGGTCAGCCCGCGCGTGGTCAGCGTGGCCGCCGCCTGCACCGGGCGCAGCAGGCCCCGCTTGCTGCCATGGCCCTCGATGGCCAGCGGCGTGCGCGCGGCGATGGCCTGCTGCACGGCGGCGATGAGGCCGGACTCGTCGGCCGGGCTCAGCAAGGCGCTCATGCGTGTTCGGTCAGCGGGAAGACCTTGTGCGGGTTCAGCAGCCAGCCCGGGTCGAAGGCGGATTTGATGGCGCGCTGCTGCGTCAGTTCGTGCGGCAGGAACTGCACGCCCATCAGGTCCCGCTTCTCCACGCCCACGCCGTGTTCGCCGGTCAGGCAGCCGCCGACTTCCACGCACAGCTTCAGGATGTCCGCGCCAAAATCCTCGGCCTTGCGGAAGCTGGCCGGGTCGTTGGCATCGAACATGATCAGCGGATGGAGGTTGCCGTCGCCGGCATGGAAGACATTCGCCACCTGCAGCCCGTATTGCACGCTCATCTCGCCGATGCGCTTCAGCACGAAGGGCAGCTCGCCGGTCGGGATGGTGCCGTCCATGCAGAGATAGTCCGGCGAGATGCGCCCCACCGCGCCGAAGGCGCCCTTGCGGCCCTTCCAGATCGCCATCGATTCCTCGGCGCTGGTCGCGACCTTCAGGCTGATCGGGTCGAAGCGGGCGCAGATCTCCTTGATGCGGCCGAGCAGCGCGTCCTGCTCCGCCACGCTGCCCTCCACCTCGATGATCAGCATCGCCTCGGCATCCAGCGGATAGCCGGCATGGGCGAAGGCCTCGCAGGCATGGATGCAGGGCTTGTCCATGAATTCCAGCGCGACGGGGATGATGCCCGAGCCGATGATGGCATCGACGGCCGCGCCCGCGATTTCCGTGCCCTTGAAGGCGGCGAGCATGGCGCGCGCGCCTTCCGGGCCGCGCAGGATGCGGACGGTGACCTCGGTGACGATGCCGAGCATGCCCTCGCTGCCCGTCATCAGGCCGAGCCAGTCATAGCCCGCCGAATCCAGGTGGTCGCCGCCGACCTCGACGATCTCGCCGGTGGGCGTCACCAGCTTCAGCCCGAGCAGGTTGTTGGCGGTGACGCCGTATTTCAGGCAATGCGCGCCGCCCGAATTCATGTTGACGTTGCCGCCGATCATGCAGGCGAGCTGCGAGGAAGGGTCGGGCGCGTAGAAGAAGCCCTCATGCTCCACCGCCTTGGTGATGCCGAGGTTGGTCACGCCCGCCTCCACCACCGCCAGCCGGTCGTCGAAGTCGATCTCCAGGATGCGGTTCATGCGCATCACGCCGATCACCACCGCATCCTCCAGCGGCAGGGCTCCGCCCGAGAGGCTGGTGCCGGCGCCGCGGGGGACCACGCGGATACCGTTCTGGTGGCAGTAGCGCATCACCGCGGCCACCTGCTCGGTGGTCGAGGGCAGCACAACCGCCAGCGGCATCTGGCGATAGGCGGTCAGGCCATCGGTCTCATAGGGGCGCATGCGCAGCGCCTCATGGATCACGGCATCGGCGGACAGCAGGCCGAGCAGCGCGGCCACGATCTCATCGCGGCGGGCCAGGATCTCCGGCTTGGGCGGCGGCAGGGCGATCATGGCGTCTGGGCGCTCCCTTGGCGGCTGGCTGGCATGAAGATGGCCTTGCCGGGCGGGGGCGGCAAGCGGCTCAGGATTCCTTCGCAATCCGGCGTCATGATGCGCGTCCGACACGAAGGAGGATTCGCCATGCGCCGTCTGATCGCCACCGCCACATTGTTGGCACCCCTCCTATTCACGACCGGAGCCCAGGCGCAGCGCGCCGGCGCCTATGTGGTGGAGGGGGTGGGCGCCGATGGCAGCCGCTATACCGGCGCCGCCCAGCTCAGCCCGACCGGCCCGCAGACCTGGCGGCTCACCTGGCGGGTCGGCGGGGAGACCATTCAGGGCGTGGCGGTCGACAGCCGCGGCATGCTGTCGGTCGCCTATCGGCATGGCGGGGTGCTGGGCAGCGCGCTGTATGAGGTGCGGCCGGATGGCAGCCTGGTGGGCCTCTGGACCTCGGGCCAGGAGGGCGGGCTGGGGCGCGAGACGCTGTCGCCGCGATGACCCGGCTGATCCTCGCCGCCCTGCTGGCGCTGTGCGCGGCGCCGGCCCTGGCGCAGCAGGCCGGCACCTATGTGCTGGAAGGCCGCGGCCGTGACGGCGCGGTCTATCAGGGGGAGGTGCAGTTCAAGCCGGTGGGGCCGGAGGTCTGGCAGGTGACCTGGCGCACCGGCAGCGGCGTGACCCAGGGCCTGGCGCTGCGCCAGGGATCGCGGCTGGCCGTGGGCTATGTCTCGCGCCAGGGGGAGACGGGCGTCGCGCTGCATGAGCTGCAGCGGGACGGCACGCTGACCGGCAGCTGGACCCAGGGCGGCAGCGGCGCGCGCGGCCAGGAGCGGCTCTATCCGCGCTGAGCGCCAAATGCGTCGCGCCGCGATGTAATTCAAATGCGTCGCGCCGCGACCGGGTTGCCCCAGCCGCGGCGCGACGAATCCGAACCGCCCCCTTAAACAGGGGGCCGCAGCTTCAGCCCTGGCGGGCCTTCAGCCGGGGATTCTTCTTGTTCAGCACATAGGTGCGGCCACGGCGGCGCACCACGATGCAGTTCTTGTCCCGCGTCTTGGCGGTCTTGAGGCTATTGCGGATCTTCATGGTCATGGTCCTGCGAAGGCGGGCGAGATAGGCGGCGGGGGGAGATGAGTCAACCTCCAAGCCTGACCCAGAAGGTCGGCGGGTCGGTCCAGTGCGGCTTTTCGGCCCTGGCGGCGTCCGGCAACTTGCCGATGCAACCAGCATCGGCGGCGTTGCCGTCCTGGCCAGAACGAAAAATCCGCGACCGGCCCTCAGCCGCCGACCTTCCGGGTCAGGCTCAGTCGGCTGCGAGCTTCCCGGCCGCGCCCTCCTCCGCGATGACGCGCAAAAAACCGTCCCGGGTCTGCGGCAGCTTGCGGCCCAGAATCTGCTCAGCCACCTGGTTGCGCAGCACCTGGGCGGTGCCGCCGGCGATGGCAAACATGCGGGCGTCGCGCAGGTAGCGTTCCATGGGATTGTCCCGGGAATAGCCCGCGGCACCCCAGACCTGCAGGGCGGTATTGGTGACCCTGATCGCCATCTCGCTGGCAAAGACCTTGGCCTGGGCGGCGGCGAGGCGGTCCGGGAAGCCGGCCGGTCCGGCGCTGCGGGCGGCGCGGTGGACCAAAGCGCGGGCGGCCTCCACCTCGATCGACATATCGGCCAGCATCCAGCCGAGGCCCTGGAATTCCGCGATCGGCCGGCCGAATTGCCGGCGGTCGTTGGCGCGCCCCACGGCGTGCTCATAGGCGCCGGCGGCCAGGCCGAGCGCCACCGTCGCCGCGCCGACGCGCTGGCCGTTATAGGCATCGATCAGCCGCCCGAAGCCGCGCTGCCAACCACCGGGGGCGCGCAGCACCATATCGTCCGCCACTTCCAGCTCGCGAAATTCCAGCTCCGCCTCCGGCATGCCGCAGAGGCCGAGGGAGGGGATGCGGCGGGAGACCACCAGCCCTTCCGGGCGGCCCTCCCCGTCCCGCACCACCAGGAAGCCGCCGATTCCCTTGAAGGCGCCGTCTTCCATGACGCGGGCGAAGATCAGGTGGAGGCGGGAGACACCGCCGCCGGTGATCCAGGTCTTGCGGCCATTGATCACCCAGCGGTCGCCGCGTCGCTCCGCCGTGGTCGCCATCTCGGTGGCGGCGGAGCCGGCCTCGGGCTCGGTGATGCAGATGGCGGGCTTGTCGCCGGCCAGCACCAGTCCGGCGGCCAGCTTCTTCTGCGCCTCCGTGCCATAGGCCATCACGGCGCCCACCGCGCCCATATTGGCCTCCACCGCGATCCGCCCGCAGACCGCGCAGGCCTTCGAGAATTCCTCCACCACCAGCACGGCATCGAGCACGGACCCGCCGGGGCCGCCCCATTCGCGCGGGATGGTCAGGCCGGTGAAGCCGGCTTCCGCCATCTTCTTCACCATCGGCCAGGGGTACTGGCCGCTGCGATCGGTTTCCGCCGCCTGGGCCGCCGCCTCCTGCGCCAGTTCGCGGGCGCGGGCGCGCAGCGCCAACTGGTCCCGGGTCAGCCCATCCGTGCCGCTCATGCCGCCAGCCTTTCCTCGATTGTCGACGCCGCCTGCCGGTCCAGGCCGAGCGCCTGGCGCAGCCGGTCCAGCCAGGCGCGCTCCGGCGCCGTGATCTCGCCCATCGCCGCCACCGCGGCGGCATAGAGCCTGGCCCGCATCATCGGGTCCGTCGCCTGCTGTGCCAGGGCTTCGGGCGTCAGCGGCTTCTCGAAATCGGCCAGGACGAAGTCGCGCTCCTCGGCATCCAGCCCGGCGCCGTCCAGCTGTTCGGCGATGGCGCGGCGTTCCTCGGCCTCCACCGTGCCATCCGCCTTGGCGGCGGCGATCATGGCGCGGATCAGCAGCAGGCCCTCGGCCTCCTCCACCATCGGCGCCTCCGGCGCCTCGGCGGGGGGCGTATAGGGGGAAGGCCTCGGGGCAGGTGCTGCGGTCCATTCGGGCAGGCGGGCGGAGCGGGCCGGGCCGGCGTCGGACCGGCGGGGGGACTGGCGCGGCGCGGGCGGGGCTGGCTGGCCGGGGCGCGACATGGCCTCGATGGCCACCGTGGCGAGGCGCGCCAGGTTGCGCGCCAGCGCCACATTGCCGCCGCCCAGGCCGGTGCTGCGTCGGCGGCGGCGCGGCGAACGGGTGGCCCCGTTGAGCAGCGCGCCCAGGACGCGGTTCCAATTCATCATGCCACTCCCTGCGCCACTATTAGGCCGGAAGCCGAGGCTTGGGAACCGTCAGCGGCCGAGCAGCCCGCGCAGAAGGTCGGCGGCATTGGGCACCGTCGGACGCTGGCCCTGCTGCGTGCCCTGGGGCGCGGGCGCGGCCTCCTCCGCCGGCGCTTCCGGTGCGCCAGCAGTGGTCGGCGCCGGTCCTTCCACGCCGCCACGCGCCGCCGCCAGGGCTGGGCCGCAACTGCCCAGCGCCGGCGCCGCGCCGCCGCGATTGCCGGCGGCGCCCAGGATCTGCGCGAGGGCCTGCAGGTTGCGATCCGGCGTTTCCTGCTGCGAGAGGAAAGCGCCGATGCCGGCCGCCGCGGCCGCCGTCGGCTCCACGCCCACGCGCGGCGCGGTCCAGCGCCCGGCGATGTTCACCGGCGCGCGCAGCGCGATGCGCGCGGTGCGGAGATCCGTCTGCAGTCGCAGCGCCAGGGTCTCGTCGCGCATGTCGATGGTGCCGGCGCCGCCGACCCGCCCGAGCGCGCCTTCGGCATAAAGCGTCTCCACCCGCAGCACGCCGCCCTCGGCGGGCGCGCGCAGCGCGAAGCAGCGCAGCGGAATGTCGCCGTCGCCAGGGGGCAGCACGGCGCCCAGCACCTGCTGCGGCAAGGCGCGCAGCAGGCGGCGCGGCAGGCTGCCATCGACCAGCGCCAGGCCCAGATGCCCGCCCGCCGTCGCCGCCACGGCGCGCAGATCCCCGCCCTGCCCGGCCAGGTCCGCATCCAGCTGGGCGCGGCCGTTCAACAGCGGGTCCCGCCCCGCGGCGCGCGACAGTGCGGCGAGATCGAGGCCCGGCGAGCGCGCCACGACGCGCAGGCGGGGCGGGGTCTGGTTCGCATCCGCCTGCACCTCCAGCGTCAGCGGGCCGGCGGGCGTCTGCGCGGTGAAGGGGGCCAGCCGGGCCTCGCCGCCGTCCACCACCAGCCGCGCCGAGACCTGCCGCCATTCCTGGCCGCCGGCGGTGACCTCGGGCGCGGTCAGGCGCAGATCGGCATCGAAGCCGCGCAGCGCGGCGAAGGGCAGCGGGGTGAACGGGATCACCCGGTTGTCGCTGGCGGCGGGCGCCGGCGCGGGGGCGGGCGCCGCCGGGGCGGGGTTGGCCGGGGGCGGGCTGGCCGGCGCGGCCGCGGGGCGGGCATTGCGCAGCGCATCGATGTCCAGCCGCGGGAAGGCGAGGCTGCCCGAGACGCGGGTGCGCGCGCCCGAGGCCAGCGCCAGGTCGCCCCGCATCTCGGCGGCGGGCAGGCTGGCGGTCAGGCCGGTGAGGCGCGCGCCGCCGGCCAGGCCCGGGCCCGGCATGGCGAGCCGCCCGGCCATGCGACCGGCCCCTTCCAGGCCGAAGGGCGCGAGATCCGCCGCCTCCGCCGTCACCGCCAGGTCCAGGCCGCGCAATGCGCGCGGCTGGGCGATGGTGCCGCGGGCGGTGCCGGCGATTCCCTGGCCTTCCAGGCGCAGATCGACCGGCAGCGGGCCCGTGGCGCCGGCCAGCAGCAGCGCGGGCGTGCCGGCCGTGCCGGACAGGCGCAGCACCTGGCCATCCAGCACCAGCTCGCCCGAGAGGGTGATCGGCGCGGCGAGGCCCGGCGCGGCCAGTTCCGCGCGGCGCAGCACCAGGCCCGGGCGCAGCGTGGCGAGGTCGGATTCGCCCACCGCCAGCTTCAGGTCGCGGATCTCGGAGACCGCGCCGCCGGTGCCGGAGGCGGCGGCGGAGGCCGTCACCTCGCGCAGCGGCGGCAGGGTGGTGCCGGGCAGCAGGGGGGACAGGCGCGCCAGCTCCGGCGCCCGCGCCTCCGCCGTGCCGGTCCAGGCCTGGCCGGTGAGCGTGCCATTCACCCGCGCCTCGGCGCCGGCGATGCCGAGCGTGGCGGCCACCGGCCAGGGCGCCGGGCCGCCGAAGGCCGCGAGGCCGCCGGTTTCCGCGCGCAGCGCCACCGGCTGGCCGCGCAGCACCACCTCGCCTTCCGCGGTCATGCCGCCGCCGAGCGGTGCGGTGGCCTCCAGCCGGGTGATCTCCACCGTCTCCGCCATGCCATTGCGGGCGTCGCGCCAGCCGATGCGGCCGCCTTCCAGCCGCAGGGCGTCGATGCCGAGGGCCAGCGCCTGCTGAACCGCCTGTTCCGGCGCCGGGGCGGCGGGCGCGGCCTCGCGCGCCGCGCGGGCGAATTGCCAATTGCCGCGGCCCTGGGCGTCGACCTCCAGCAGCAGGTCCGGCTGCTCCAGCTCAATGCGGGAGATGCGGATTTCGCGCGACAGCAGCGGCAGCAGCGCGGCCTGCACCTGGACGCGGCTGGCTGTCAGCATGTTCGGGCGGCTCGCGCCCTCGGGGTTGGACAGGGTGACGTCGCGCAGCTCGACCGTGGGCACCAACGACAGGGCCAGGCGCATCTCGCCAACCGTGAAGGTCCGGCCGGTGGCGCGCTCCACCGCGGCCACCAGGCGCGGCCGCAGCGATTCGGCATCCAGCAGCAGCAGCGCGGCGCCCAGTGCCAGGGCGGGCAGGCCGATGACGACGGCCAGAAGGATCCAGGGCCAGCGGCGCTGGCGGCGGTGGGGAGAGGGCTTGATCATGCCCCACCCTACCATCCCAGCCTCACGCAGAGGCAGCGGCGGTCTTCAACTCACCCGGCGCGGCTTTGGCGTGCGCGGCGCCTCGAAGCCCAGGAAGGCGAAGGTTTCCTTCATGTGCTGCGGCAGCGGCGCTGCCACTTCCAGATAGCCGCCGGTGGGATGCGGCAGGCGCAGCGCCCGGGCATGCAGGTGCAGCTGCGGCGGCAGCCCCTCCATATGCGCGGCCATGCCGCCATACTTGCCGTCCGAGACGATCGGGCAGCCCAGCGCCTCCGCCGCATGCACGCGCAGCTGGTGGGTGCGGCCGGTCAGCGGCTTCATCTCCAGCCAGGCGGCCTTGCGGCGCACCGCATCCAGCGTGCGGAAATCGGTGATGGCATGCACGCCGTCATCGCCCTGCTCGGCCGGGGCGGTGCGTTCGCCGCGCGGACCACCCTGGCGGATGAGGGCCATGTTGATGCGCCCGGCGGGCGGGCTGGGCTCGCCGAGGACCACGGCCCAATAGGTCTTCTCCACATCGCGCGTGCGGAAGGCGGCGGCGAGTTTCGCGGCCGAGCCCACGGTGCGGGCCAGCACCAACACGCCCGAGGTGTCCCGGTCCAGCCGGTGCACCAGGCGCGGGCGCTCGGCGGCATCCAGCTGCAGGGCGTCCAGCATGCCGTCCAGGTGTTTCGTGATGCCGGGGCCGCCCTGCACGGGCAGGCCATGCGGCTTGTCCAGCACCAGCACCTCGGCATCCTTGTGGATGATCATCCGCAGCAAGGCCTTGGCGTCACGCTCATCCACCGGTTTCGGCGTGCGCGGCAGGGCGGCGTTGGAGTTTTCCGTCACGGGCGGGATGCGGACTTCCTGGCCGGCGAGCAGGCGCGTATTCGCCTCCGCCCGCTTGCCATCGACGCGGATCTGGCCGGTGCGCAGCATCTTCTGCAGCGCGCCCTGGGTGAGCGCCGGCACATGGCGCTTCAGCCAGCGGTCCAGACGGGTATCGCCCTCATCGGCGGCGACTTTCTTCAACTGCACGGTCATGCAAGGGGCCATAGCACGGGATGGACAGTCGCGCAGGCACTGGATAAAGGTCATGCAACTGACCTAAGCGGGGGAAATGATGGGCGAAAGCCTCGATGCCTTGGACGAGGTCGCCTTTCGCGCGCATGTGCGTGCCTGGATCGAGGCGAACTGCCCGCCCGAGCTGCGCCACCCGCAGCGCCGCCTGCATTGGCGGGACAACAAGCCCTGGTATCTGAAGCTGTCCGAAAAGGGCTGGCTGGCGCCGGCCTGGCCGGTCGAGCATGGCGGCATGGGGCTGGATGCGGCCAAGCAGCTCATCCTGATCGAGGAGCTGGAGCGCCACGGCGCGCCGCGGATCAGCGACATGGGCGTGCTGATGCTGGGGCCGCTGCTGATCAAGCACGGCTCCGCCGAACAGCAGGCGCGCTTCCTGCCGCGCATCCTCTCGGGCGAGGATATCTGGGCGCAGGGCTATTCCGAACCGAATGCGGGCTCGGACCTCGCCGCGCTGCGGCTGGAAGCGATGGATGCCGGCGACCACTGGGTGCTGAACGGCCAGAAAACCTGGATCACCTTCGCCAACGACGCCAACTGGATCTTTGTGCTCGCCCGCACGGACAAGACGGTGAAGAAGCAGGAGGGGATCTCGTTCCTGCTGCTGCCGATGGACAGCCCGGGCATTTCCGTGCGGCCGATCCTGAACCTCGACCTGCATGACGAGTTCTGCGAGGTCTTCTTCGACAATGTCCGCGTGCCCAAGGACATGCTGGTCGGCGCGGTCAACAAGGGCTGGACCTATGCCAAGGCGCTGCTGGGGTTCGAGCGCATCGCCATCGGGTCGCCGCACCTCTCCGCCAACGGGCTGGCCGCGCTGAAGCGGCTGGCGGAAGCGATGGGGCGGGCGGAGGATCCGGCCTTCCTCGATCAATACGCGCGCTTCCGGCTGGAGCTGGCCGATCTGAAGGCGCTGTACGAACGCTACTCGGCGGCGCTGAAGCGCGGCGAGACGCTGGGGGCGGAGGTTTCGATCCTGAAGATCGTCGCCACCGAGCTGTTCCAACGCATCACCGACGCGCAGCTGGACATGGCCGGCGAACATGCGGGCCTGCTGCACCCGATGCCGGGGCCGGCGCTGCATCCGGCGGGGCAATTCCTGCTGGCGCGGCCGTCGACCATCTTCGGCGGCTCCTCCGAAATCCTGCGCAACGTGTTATCGCGCGCCGTTCTGGATCTTCCCGCATGAGTGCCCTGCCAAAAATCCGCGTGCTGGACATGACGCGCGTCTTCGCCGGGCCATGGGCGGCGCAGATGCTCGGCGACTTCGGCGCGGAGGTGGTGAAGATCGAGCAGCCCGGCGGCGGCGACGATGTGCGGCGCATGGGGTTTCGGAAGACCGGCGCGGATGGGAAGCCGGTGGGGGAGACGTCGTCCTTCCTGGCGATGAACCGCAACAAGCGCTCCATCGCGCTGGACATCGCCAAGCCCGAGGGCGCGGCGCTGCTGCGCGCCATGGCGGCGAAGGCCGATGTCTTCATCGAGAACTTCAAGACCGGTGGCTTGCGCAAATACGGGCTCGATTACGCCTCGCTGGCCGAGGTGAATCCGAAGCTGGTCTATTGCTCCATCACCGGCTTCGGCCAGTCCGGCCCCTATGCCGCGCTGCCGGGCTACGACCCGATCTTCCAGGCGATGTCGGGGCTGATGAGCGTGACCGGCGTGGCCGATGGCGAGCCGGGCGCAGGACCGGCCGTGGTGGGCTACAGCGTCTCCGACATCAATGCGGGGATGTATGCGACGGTCGCCATCCTCGCCGCGCTGCATCACCGCGACACCGTGAGCGGCAAGGGGCAGCATATCGACCTGGCGCTGCTGGATGCGCAGGTGGCGGCGCATTCGCATATCGCGATGAACCACCTGGTCTCCGGCCGCATGCCGGTGCGGGCGGGCACGGCGTCCCAGATCAACACGCCCTGGCAGGCCTTCTCCACCGCCGACCGGCCTCTGATGGTGGCTGTGGGGAATGACCGGCAATTCGCGAATCTCTGCCAGGTGCTGGACGTGCCGGCCGACCCGCGCTTCGCCACCAATCCGCAGCGCATGGCGAACCGGGACGTGCTGCTGCCGATCCTGCAGGAGGCTTTTCGCAAGCGGCGGGCGCAGGAGTGGATGGATGCGCTGAACGCCGTTGGCGTCTCCTCCGGCCCCATCAACGATTTTGCGGCGGTGGCGGAGGATCCGCAGATCCGGCATCGCGAGGTGTTTGCGCAGACGCCGGATGGCGCGCCGACCATCGCCAATCCGGTGCGGTTTTCCGACACGCCCGTCGCCTATCGGCGCGCACCGCCTGCCCTCGGGCAGCATACGGCGGAGGTGCTGTCCGAATGGCTCGGCACGGAGGCGGCCGAGAGCGAGCGGCTGGCCCAGGCGGGCATCGTCGCATGAGCATGGTCGAGATGATCCGCGACAGCGCCGGCGCCGTCGCACCCCGCGGCGGCGACCTGTCCCGAGTCCGCGCGCTGCGCTTCACGCGGCCGGGCTTCGATGCCGCGCTGTGGCGGCAGATGGCGGAGATGGGATGGGTCGGGCTGCGCGTGTCGGAGGAGCTCGGCGGCACGGGGCTCGGCATGGCCGAGTATTGCGCGCTGGCGGAGGAGCTCGGCCGCGGCCTGGCGCCGGAGCCATTGGTGCCGGGGGTGCTCTCGGCCGCGCTGCTGGCGGGGTGTGGCGATACCGCGGGTCTGGAGGCGCTGCTGGCGGGCGAGGCGCTGCCGCTGACGGCCTGGCAGGAGCGTGCGGATACGCTGGAGGCGCCCGGCACGCCGGGGGCGGCGCGGGTCTTCGTGCCGATGGCGGCCGGCGCCACTGGCTTCCTGCTGCCGGTGCGGGAGGATGGCGGCTTTGCGCTGCATGCGGCGGAAGCCGTGCCCGAGATCCTGGAGACGCAGGATGGTGGCCACTACGGCCGCATCACCGCTGGCGGCACGCGGATCGACGCCCTGCCCGTCGAGGCGCTGGACCAGGCGCTGGACGAGGCGGCGCTGGCGACCGCCGCGATGCTTTTGGGCGTGATGGAGCGCAGTTTTGCGATGACGCTCGACTACCTCCGCACCCGCCAGCAATTCGGCAAGCCGATCGGCAGTTTCCAGGCGCTGCAGCACCGCGCGGTGGATCTGCAGATCCAGGTGACACTGACCCGCGCTAGCGTGGAGGCCGCGGCCGCCACGCTCGATGCCGGCGCCACCCCCGCAGCGCGCCGCGCCGCCGTCTCCCGCGCCAAGGTGCGGGCGGCGGAGGCCGCGCTGCTGGTCACGCGCGCCGCGGTGCAGCTGCATGGCGCCATCGGCTACACGGACGAATACGATGTCGGCCTGTATCTGCGGAAGGCGATGGTGCTGGCGAACCAGTTCGGCAGCGCGGCGCTGCACCGGCGCCGCTTCTTGGCGAATGCCGTGGATGCCGATGAATAGGCTACCGGCGGAGTAGCCCGTAGGTCAGCGCGAAGGCGGCCAGCCCCAGCACCAGGGACGCCGCGACATAGGCGGCGGCGAGCCAGGGGCTGCGCTCGAAGAGCAGCCCCGTCTCCAGGCTGAAGGCGGAGAAGGTGGTGAAGCCGCCGAGCAGGCCGGTGACCAGCAGCAGCCGCAACTCCCCCTGCACGCCCAACGCGGCCGCCAGGCCGATGGCGGCGCTGCCGAGGATGTTCACGGCCAGGGTGCCCCAGGGGAAGGCGGTGCCGAATTGCGCAACGGCGAGCAGCGAGATGGCGTAGCGCAGGACGGAGCCGAGGGCGCCGCCGAGGGCGACGAGGAGGAGGTTTGTCACGAGCCCTCCCCCCTGCTTAGGGGGGAGGGTGGGGTGGGGGGGCAGCGATGCCCCGGACCAACTTGTGAGGCCCCCCCCACCCAACCCTCCCCCCCCGTTTGGGGGAGAGGGCTTTTCAGGTGGGGCCTGTTCACCGCTTGCGCTTCCTCTTCCGCAGCGCGTCCCACTCCGCCATCCGCGCCGCCACCGCCGCCTCCGCCCCGCGCTCCGTCGGGCTGTAGAAGCGCTGTCTCGGCATCCCCGGCGGCCAGTAGTCGGCGCCCGAAAAACCTTCCTCGGCGTCGTGGTCGTATTCGTAGCCCTCGCCGTAGCCGAGTTCCTTCATCAGCTTCGTCGGTGCATTCAGGATATTCGGCGGCGGCATCAAGCTGCCGGTTTCCTTCGCGGCGCGCATCGCCGCGCCAAACCCCGCATACAGCGCATTGGATTTCGGCGCGGTGCCGAGATGCACGACGACCTGCGCCAGCGCCAGTTCCCCTTCCGGCGAGCCCAGCCGCTCATAGGCCTCCCACCCCGCAAGCGCGATCTGCAGCGCGCGGGGATCGGCCATGCCGACATCCTCGCTGGCAAAACGCAGCAGGCGGCGGGCGATGTAGCGCGGGTCCTCGCCGCCCGTGAGCATGCGGGCGAACCAGTAGAGCGCCGCATCCGGGTCCGAGCCGCGCAGCGATTTGTGCAGCGCGGAGATGAGGTTGTAGTGCTCCTCCCGGTCCTTGTCGTAGAGCGCGGCGCGCTTCGCCAGCAGTGCGGCGAGCGCCGCGGGGTCCAGCGCCTCGCCGCCCGGTGGCAGCGACAGCAGCTGCTCCACCATGTTCAGCAGGTAGCGGCCATCGCCATCGGCCATGCCGGCGAGGCTGTCGCGGGCCTCCGGCATCAGCGGCAGGGGGCGGGCCTCCTCGGCCTCGGCGCGGGCCATCAGGTCGGCCAGCGCGGCCTCATCCAGCCGCTTCAGCACCAGCACCTGGCAGCGCGACAGCAGCGCGCCGTTCAGGGCGAAGGAGGGGTTTTCGGTGGTGGCGCCAACCAGCGTCACTGTCCCGTCCTCGACAACGGGCAAGAAGCCGTCCTGCTGCGCGCGGTTGAAACGGTGGATCTCGTCCACGAAGAGCAGCGTGCCGCGCCCATTGCGGCGGCGCATGCGGGCTTCGTCGAAGGCGCGCTTCAGGTCCGCCACGCCCGAGAACACGGCCGAGAGCGCGACGAAGGACAGCCCCGCGGCTTCGGCCAGCAGCCGCGCGATGGTGGTCTTCCCCACCCCCGGCGGCCCCCAGAGGATGATGGAGGAGAGACTGCCGCGGGCCAGCATGCCGGTGACCGTGCCCTCCGGCCCCACCAGGTGATCCTGGCCCACCACCTCGGCCAGGCTGCGCGGCCGCAGCCGGTCGGCCAGGGGGCGGGGGCCGGGCGGGGTGGCCGGCGCCTCGGCCTCCACGCTGCCGAAGAGATCGGGCGGTTTGCTCATCGCCCCATTCTAGCCCGATCCAGGGTGGCGGGAACCGGTGCGCCCGGGCATGTTGCGCCAAACTCAGCGGAGGAACGCGCCATGACCACCCTCACCCGCCGCGCGCTGGCGGCCGGCCTGCTGGCCGCGCCCTTCCTGGCCCCTCCCGCTTCCGCCCAATGGGCCCCATCCCGCCCGATCCGCCTGCTGGCGCCCTATCCGCCCGGCGGCGGGGTGGATACCACCTCCCGCCTGCTGGCGACGCCGATGGGGGCGCTCCTCGGCCAGCCGGTGGTGGTGGAGAACCGGGCCGGGGCCGGCGGCTCGATTGCGGCGGCGGAGCTGGCGCGCAGCGCGCCGGATGGCCAGACCATCATGATCGACGCCCTGGCCCATACGGTGAACCCGCATCTGCTGCGCGGCCTGTCCTTCGACTATGCCACCGCCTTCACCCCGATCAGCCAAGTGGTGGTGCTGCCGCAATTGCTGGTGGTGAACCCGGCGGTGGTGCCGGCGAAGACGCTGCCGGAATTCGTCGAATGGGCGAAGGCACGGCAGGGGTCCCTGTCCTACGGCTCCTCGGGCAATGCCACGGCGGCGCATCTGGCGGCCGCGCTGTTCCTCAACCGGGCGGGGCTGGATATCCAGCACGTGCCCTATCGCGGCGGCACGCCGGCGCTGCAGGACCTGCTGGGGGGTGCCATCAGCTTCGTCTTCGGTACCGTCTCCTCCTCCCTGCAATTGGCGCGGGATGGGCGGCTGCGGGCGCTGGCGGTCAGCACGGCCACGCGCATCCCCAGCCTGCCGGAGGTGCCCACCGTCGCCGAGCAGGGCTTTGCCGGCTACGAGCTGAACGAATGGAACGGGCTCTACGCCCCCGCCGGCCTGCCGCCCGCCGTGACGCAGCGGCTGTATGAGGCGGCGAAGCACGCCTTGGCCGATGCCAATGTCCGCGCTCGCCTGGATACGCTGGGCGCCCTGCCAGTGGGCACCGAACCCGAGGCTTTCGCCCGCTACGTGGCGGAGCAGCGGGAGATCATGGGCCGGCTGGTGCGCGACGCGAAGATCGAGGTCGGTTGACCCCCTTCCCTGACTGGAGAGACCCCATGCGACCGACCCGCCGCGCCCTGCTGGCCGCCGCCCCTGCCCTGGCCCTGGCCACCCGGGCGCAAGCCCAGGCCGCCTGGCCGCAGCGTTCCATCCGCCTGATCGTGCCCTTCTCGGCCGGTGGGGCGGCGGATAGCGCGGCGCGGGTGATCACGCCGCATATGGGCCAGAAACTCGGCCAGAACTTCGTGGTGGAGAACCGCACCGGCGCCAGCGGCAGCCTGGGCGGGGCGGAGATCGCGCGGGCGACGGATGGGCACAGCTTCCTCTGGGATGCCTCCTCCCACCTCGTGAACCCGGCGCTGCTGCGCGGGCTGACCTTCGACTATGCCACCGCCTTCACGCCCATCAGCCTGGTGGTGGCCTTTCCTTCCGCCATCGCGGTGAAGACCGATTTCCCGGCGACCACGCTGGCGGAATTCGTGGCGGCGGCGAAGGCGCGGCCGGGGGCGATCACCGTGGGCACGCAGGGCAATGCGACCGCGGGCCATCTGGGCCTCGTGGCCTTCGCCCGGCGCGCGGGAATCGAGGTGATCCACGTGCCCTATCGCGGCGGCGCAGCGGCGGCGCAGGACCTGGCCTCGGGGGCGATCGACGCGGTCTTCACCACCCTGGTCTCGGCCGGGCCTGTGGTGGATGCCGGGCGGGCGCGCTTCCTGGCGGTGGGCACGCTGGAACGGGTGGAAAGCCGGCCGGATGTGCCGACCATCGCCGAAAGCGGCCATGCGGGCTTCGAATCCAACGAATGGGCCGGGCTCTTCGGCCCTGCCGGTACCCCGCCCGCGGTGGTGCAGGCGCTGTCCGATGCCTTGGTCGAGGCGGTGGCCGTGCCCGCCATTCGCCAGCGCCTGGTGCAGATCGGCTGCGTGCCCATGGCCACCCGCCCCGCCGACTTCGCCCGCTTCGTGTCCGAGGGCCGCGCCAGCATGGCAACCCTGGTGCGCGAGGCGAATATCCGCGCCGAGTGAGGCATCCGATGACCGCAGGGCGCAGGTCCGGCACGGGCCGAGCACCGGAGGTCTGAATCGGATGCCCAGACAGGCCCTCAACCGCAACCTGGCCGGCATCCTGCTGATGTCGGTCGCGGTGCTCGGCTTTTCGCTGAACGATGTGCTCGGCAAGTGGCTGGTCGCCACCTATGCCGTGGCGCAGGTGCTGGTGCTGCGCAGCCTCGCCGCCCTTCTGGTGCTGGCGCCGCTGATCGCGCGGGAGGGCGCGGTGCCGCTGCTGCGCCCGCCCCGGCCGCGGCTGCAACTGCTGCGCATTGTCTGCGGCACGCTGGAGGTGGCCTGCTTCTACTGGGCCGTCTCCATGATGCCGCTGGCGGATACCATGGCCTTCTGGATGGCGACGCCGATCTTCGTGGCGCTGGGCAGCGCGGTGATCCTGCGCGAGCGGCTGGAGCGCAAGCGCTTCGCCGCCGTGGTGCTGGGCTTCGTCGGCGTGGTGGTAGCGCTGGGTGCGGGGCTGGACAATGGGGTGCTGCCGACGCTGGTCGCGATCGTCGGCATGCTGCTCTATTCCGGCTATCTGCTGACGACGCGGGAACTGCGCGGCACCTCCGCCACCGTGCTGGCGACCTACCAGATGGGCGCGGCGCTGATCCTCGGCCTGGTTCTGGCGCCCTTCGGCTGGGTGCCGGTGAGTTGGGTGGATGCGGGGCTGCTGATGCTGCTGGGGGTGGTGGGGGTGGCGGCGCATCTGGCCGTGACGCGGTCCCTGGCGCTAGCGCCGGCGCCCGTGGTGGTGCCCTGGCAATATGCCATGATCCTCTGGGCGATCCTGTTCGGCTGGCTGGTCTTCGACGAGGTGCCGGAGCCGGGGATGCTGCTGGGGGTGGCCATCATCATCGGCGCGGGCTTCTGGCTGACGCGGCTGGAGTTGCGCGGGGCGCGGCGGCGATGAGGCCGGATCGCTGGGCGCCGCGGCCGGTGCAGGGCATCCCCGATGGCACGGTGCTGTATGACGGGGTCTGCGTCATCTGCTCGGCAGCCTTCCGCTTCGTCGCGGCGCGCGACCCGGCCGCGCGCTTCCGCTTCACCGCCGTGCAGGATCCGCTGGGCCAGCGGCTGGCGGGGCTGCTCGGCATCGACCCGGTGGTGCCGGAGAGCAATGCCGTGGTGATCGACGGCATCGCCTATATGAAGTCGGACGCGGCGATCCAGGTGTTGTCCCGGCTGCCGCGCCATGGCTGGGCGCGGCACCTGCGGCATGTGCCGAAGCGGCTGCGCGACTGGATCTATGACCGCATCGCCCGCAACCGCTACCGCCTGTTCGGGCGCACCGAGACCTGCATGGTGCCCGGGCCGGAACTGCGACGCCATGTGGCGCGGGAGGAGTGATCCTGCCCCGCGGATCAGCCCCCTCGGCCCTGGAAGTACATGAAGCCGCCGAGCTCGATGTATTCGATGTTGCTGAACTCGATGATCTGGCCCTGCACGACGATGCTGCCCGTCACGCCCGCCACCTGCAGGCGCCCATCGGGCAGGACCGAGGGCATGGCGCTGCCGGGCCGCAGGGCCATGGCGCCAAGCAGGTCCTGCGCCGTCGCGAAGCCGGAATCCTCCAGCCGCAGCGTGTCCACGCCCGACCCGCCATCGATCGTGTCCGAGCCATCGCCGGACGACCAGATGATCAGGTCGGAGCCCGCGCCGCCCTCGATGCGGTCCGCCCCGCCCTGGCCGATCAGCGTATCGTTGCCCGCCTCCCCCGTGATCACCTCGCCGATCGAGCGCCCGAGGATCAGGTCATCCCCTGCCGTGCCCGCCGAGACCGGTGAGAGGCGGATGCTCTCGATCCCAGAGAACTGGATCGTCTCGCCGCCGATGGTGAGGGTGCCAGACCCCTGCAGCGAGATCTGGTCCCCGACGATTGTGGGGCGCGGGGCGCCATCGGCCATCTCGATCCCGGCCAGCACCTGCTCCAGCGGATAGGAGACGGGGATCTTTAGCAGCAGCGTGTCGCGCCCATCCCCGCCCGAAATCCAGTCATTGCCGTCGCCGGGCGACCAGATGATGAGATCATCGCCCACACCGCCGGCGATGGTGTCCTGCCCACCCGCCCCTTCGAGCGTGTCGTCGCCGCCCTCCCCGGTCAGGATCTGGGCGCGGTCATGCCCGGTCCGGATGTCGTTGCCGGCCATGCCCTCCAGCGATTCCTGGGTGAGTTGGATGTATTCGAGCTGGAAGAGCGTGAGCCTGGTGCCTTCCACAATCAGCGTCGCCGCCTCGCCCTCCAGGACGATGCGATCGCCCTCGATCCGCGCGCTGCCGCCGGGCGCCATCTGCAGGCCGGCGAAGACATCCTCGAGCGAGACATGCGCATTCAGCGTCAGCCCCAGCGTGTCCGTGCCCTGGCCGCCCACAATGGTGTCCGCCCCGTCGCCGCTGCGCCAGAGGAACAGGTCGTTGCCCCGCTCCCCGAAGAGCAGGTCGGCGCCCCCTTCGCCGCGGATCACATCGTCGCCGCCCCCCGCAAGCACCGAATCGGCGCCGTCACCCGCATGGATGAAGTCCTGGTAGTCCCCGGTGACGATGCCATCGGCCCCGGCGCCGGCATTGATGACGTTTGCACGGTCGGTGCTGATGATCGTGTCGTCGAGGTTCGGCGGTTGCGAGCCCTCAGGGAAGGCGTGCGGATTGGTCACGATGATCAGGCCCGGGGGAACCAAGCCACCTGTCACCTGGTCAAGCACCTTGTCACTCAGCCTGCTCAGCCGATCCGCTGCTTCCTTCGCCATCAGCCACTCATCCCGCTGCATTGCCGCCAGGTCGCGACTCCTGCGCGCCGGCTCGGTGCCGGATTCATAGCGACACCGCAATCACTGCCTCAACCCCGGATGGATCTATGGCGGTGACAGGCTTTGCCCATGGCTGGCGCGCATGAAAAAGGGCGCCTCGCGGCGCCCTGTCTCGCTTCTCTGAAAGGGGATGAGGCCTCAGGCCTCGTCCGCCTCGCTCGGCACCGTCTCCGGCCGCGGGCCGCTGTCGAGGCCCTTGGCCGCGACGTCGCGCTCGATCAGCTCGATCACCGCCATGTCGGCCGCGTCGCCGTAACGGACGCCGGCCTTCAGCACGCGGGTATAGCCGCCGGCGCGGGTCTTGTAGCGATCCGCGATGGTGGAGAAGAGCTTGTCCACCACCTTCGGGTCGCGAATCTGCGCATAGGCCTGGCGCCGCGCATGCAGGTCACCGCGCTTGCCGAGCGTGATGATGCGCTCGACATAGGGGCGCAGCTCTTTCGCCTTTGGCAGGGTGGTGGAGATCTGCTCGTGCTTCAGCAGGGCAGTCGCCATGCTGCGGAGCATCGCGAGCCGGTGGCTGGTGGTGACGCCGAGCTTACGGCCGGATACGCCGTGACGCATGGTCCTGTTTCCTTAGAGAACCCGAAATCCCCGCCTCGGCGGGGGCCCGGTGTAGATGTGCAGCGCAGTTTCACACTCTTAGTCGGGGAGCGTGACTGCCCCTCCGCCCGCCCAAAGTAGCCCTCAGAAGGGCTCCTCGAGCTTCTTCGCCAGGTCCTCGATATTCTCAGGCGGCCAGCCGGGCACGGTGATGCCCAGGCCGAGGCCCATGGAGGCGAGGACTTCCTTGATCTCGTTCAGTGACTTGCGGCCGAAGTTCGGCGTGCGGAGCATCTCCTGCTCGGTCTTCTGAACAAGGTCGCCGATGTAGACGATGTTGTCGTTCTTCAGGCAGTTCGCCGAACGGACCGAAAGCTCCAGCTCGTCGACCTTGCGCAGCAGGTTGCGGTTGAAGGGGAGGTCGTCGCGGATCTCCTCCACCACACGCTGGCGCGGCTCCTCGAAGTTGATGAAGAGCTGCAGCTGCTCCTGCAGGATGCGGGCGGCGATGCCCACCGCATCCTCCGGCGTCACCGTGCCGTCGGTCTCGACCGTCAGGACCAGCTTGTCGTAGTCGGTCTTCTGGCCGACGCGGGTGGGCTGAACCTGATAGGCCACGCGGCGCACCGGGGAGTAGATGGCATCGATCGGGATCAGGCCGATCGGCGCATCCTCGGGGCGGTTCTCGCTGGCCGGGACATAGCCCTTGCCGGTGTCGACCGTCAGCTCCATGGACAGCTTGGCGCCGTCATCGAGCGAGCAGATCACCAAGTCGGGGTTCGCGATCTCGATATCGCCCGTGGTCTGGATCTGGCCGGCGGTGACCTCGCCCGGCCCCGTGGCGGTCAGCTGCAGACGCTTCGGCCCATCGCCCTGCATACGCACGGCCAGCTGCTTCACGTTCAGGACGATGTCCGTCACGTCTTCCCGCACGCCCTGGAGGCTGCTGAATTCATGCAGCGCGCCATCGATGCGCACGGCCGTCACGGCCGCGCCCTGCAGGGAGGACAGCAGGATGCGCCGCAGCGCATTGCCCAGCGTCATGCCGAAGCCGCGCTCCAGCGGCTCGGCGATCAGCGTCGCGAGCCGCGTCGGATCGGCGCCGAGCTCGACGTCCTTCTTGGTCTCGATCAGCGAACGCCAGTTCTTCTCGATCACGGTCTATTCCCCTGCCTGCACCGATGCACCACCCGCGTCCAAATCAGACGCGGCGGCGCTTCCGGGGGCGGCAGCCATTGTGCGGGATGGGCGTCACGTCGCGGATGGCCGTGACGTAGAAGCCAACGGCCTGAAGCGCGCGCAGCGCCGATTCACGCCCCGAGCCGGGACCGGAGACCTGGATCTCCAGCGTCTCCATGCCATGCTCGCGGGCCTTCTTGCCGGCATCCTCGGCGGCCACCTGGGCGGCATAGGGCGTGCTCTTGCGGCTGCCCTTGAAGCCCTGGCTACCAGCCGACGACCAGGCGATCGCATTGCCCTGCGCGTCGGTGATGGTCACCACGGTATTGTTGAAGGAGGCGAGGACATGCGCCACGCCAGAGGAAATGTTCTTCCTCTCCTTCTTGCGGGGACGGGAGCCGGCACCGCCGCGGGGTTCGCGCGCCATCTTACTTCGTCACCTTCTTCTTGCCGGCGATCGCCACGGCCTTGCCCTTGCGGGTGCGCGCATTGGTGTGCGTGCGCTGGCCACGGACGGGCAGGCCCTTGCGGTGGCGGAGGCCGCGGTAGCAGGCCATGTCCATCAGCCGCTTCTTGTTCATCGCCTCTTCACGGCGGAGGTCGCCCTCGACGCGGTATTCCCGGTCGATCAGCTCGCGCACGCGGAGGATCTCTTCGTCCGTCATCTGGTTCACGCGGCGATCCTCGGGGATCCCGAGCTGCTCGCAGATCACCTTCGCGTTCTGCGGACCGATGCCATAGATGTAGCGGAGCGAGATGAGCACCCGCTTGTTGGTTGGGATGTTC
The DNA here is from genome assembly GCF_019024325.1 of Falsiroseomonas tokyonensis. Lineage (GTDB taxonomy): Bacteria > Pseudomonadota > Alphaproteobacteria > Acetobacterales > Acetobacteraceae > Falsiroseomonas > Falsiroseomonas tokyonensis. Next base: position 285,503 of record NZ_JAFNJS010000005.1, on the reverse strand, counting down.
ACGCCGGCGATACGCGCCACGGTGCCTCTCTCCTCATCGGGCCGAAGACCCGCTTCAAAAACCGGGCTTGCGGCCCGCTCCAAAAACCGGGCCTGCAGCCCGAAACAAAACAGCCCCCAGGGGACCGGCCCACCCTGGCCCTGCCCACCCTGGGTGCGGGCCGCGACTCCCGCGAACCGACCCCAACCGGGCATGCAACGGCGAAGAGCGGCCGGAGGAACCTCCGAACCGCAGGGCCCGGGTGCTACACCGACCCCGCCAGGGGAGTCAAGTCAGAAGGGTTTCCGGTCGAGCAGCGCGGCCAATTGCCGCGTCACCTCGTCCATCTCCGCCATGCCATCCACCTGCTGCAGCTTCCCCTGCGCCGCGTAATGCGGCAGCAGCGGCGCGGTCTGCCGGTGATAGGCTTCCAGCCGCGCGGCCACCGTCTCCGCCCTGTCATCGGCGCGACGGGTGAATTCCGTGCCGCCGCAGACATCGCAGGTGCCGGGCGTCTTCGGGGCCTTGAAGCGGTCGTGGTACCCCTCGCCACATTTGGCGCAGGTGAAGCGGCCGGCGATTCGCTCGACCAGGGCCGCGTCATCCACCTTCAGCTCAATCACCTGGTCCAGCGGCAACGCCTTCTCGGCCAGCATGCCGTCCAGCGCCTGGGCCTGCGGCACGGTGCGCGGGAAGCCGTCCAGGATGAAGCCCTTCTGCACATCCGGCGCCTGCACGCGGGCGGCCAGCATGCCGATCAGGATGCTATCCGGCACCAGCTCACCGCGCTCCATGATCGCCTTGGCCTCCAGTCCGATGGCGGAGCCCGACTTCACCTCGGCGCGCAGCATATCCCCGGTGGCGATCTGGACCACGCCGTAGCGCTCCTCCAGCCGCTTGGCCTGGGTGCCCTTGCCGGCGCCCGGGGGCCCCAGCAGAATCAATCTCATCGACCGCGTCCCCCAGGTTGCGTGCCGCGGCCACCGAGCCGTGCCTTCTTGATCAGCCCCTCATACTGATGGGCGAACAAGTGTGACTGCACCTGGGCCACCGTGTCCATGGTGACGGAGACGATGATCAGGAGCGAGGTGCCGCCGAAGTAGAAGGGCACGCCGTAATTCGCGATCAGCAGTTCCGGCAGGATGCAGACGATGGCCAGGTAGATGGCGCCCACCGCCGTCAGCCGCGTCAGCACGCGGTCGAAATACTGCGCCGTCGGCTGGCCCGGCCGGATGCCCGGAACGAAGCCGCCATACTTGCGGAGGTTGTCCGCGGTCTCCTGCGGGTTGAAGACCACCGCGGTGTAGAAGAAGGCGAAGAAGACGATCAGCGCCAGGTACAGCGCCATGTACAGCGGCTGCCCGTGCGCCAGCAGATTCGCCACGTCGGTGACCCAGGACTGCTCCGTCTGGTCGGTGCGGAAGGCGGCGAAGGTCGCCGGCAGCAGCAGCAGGGAGGAAGCGAAGATCGGCGGCATGACGCCGGCGGTGTTCAGCTTCAGTGGCAGATGGGTGTTCTCGCCGCCGAACATCCGGTTGCCGACCTGGCGCTTCGGATACTGCACGGGAATGCGCCGCTGGGCGCGCTCGATGAAGACCACGAAGGCGATGACCAGCAGCGCGATGGCCAGGAAGGCGATGATGAAGAACGTGGACAGCGCGCCGGTCCGGCCCAGCTCCAGCGTGCTGGCCAGCGCCGAGGGCAGGTTCGCCACGATGCCGGCGAAGATGATCAGGCTGATGCCGTTGCCGATGCCGCGGGCGGTGATCTGTTCGCCCAGCCACATCAGGAACATGGTGCCGCCGACCAGCGTGATGACGGTCGAGATGCGGAAGAACCAGCCCGGATCATGCACCGCCGCGCCGAAGCTGCCGCGCAGGCTCTCCAGCCCCACGGCGATGCCATAGGCCTGGAAGATGGCGATGAACAGCGTCAGGTAGCGGGTGTACTGGTTCAGCTTCTTGCGGCCCGACTCGCCTTCCTTCTTCAAGGCCTCCCAGGACGGGATGGCGGCGGTCATCAGCTGCACGATGATGCTGGCCGAGATGTAGGGCATGATGTTGAGCGCGAAGATCGTCATGCGCCCCAGCGAACCGCCGGTGAACATGTCGAACATGCCGAGGATGCCGCCGCCCATCTGGGCCAGCAGCTCGGCCATGACCCCGGCATCGACCCCGGGCACCGGCACATAGGAGCCGATCCGGTAGACGATCAGAGCGCCCAGGGTGAACCACAGCCGGTTCTTCAGCTCGGTCGCCTTGGCCAGCACCCCGAGGTTCAGATTGGCCGCAAGCTGTTCGGCGGCGGACGCCATATGCGATCCCTCCTCGCGAAAGCGGCGCCCCCAAGCCACGCCAGAAGGCGGGCCCGGGACGCCGCGTCGCAGCTCCCCTAAAGTGCCGCCCGCACCCGGCGGGTGCAAGGGCGGCGAAAGCCTGGCAGAAGCCTCAGCCCTCGGCCGGGGCTTCGGCGGGCGCGACCAGAACGGTCAGCGTGCCACCGGCCGCCGCGATCGCCGCCGCAGCCGTGGCAGAGGCACCGGAGACGGTCAGCGTCACCGCGCGGGTGATCGCACCGGTCCCGAGCAGCCGCACGCCGGCATAGCGCGGCGCATTGCTGACCACGCCGGCCGCCTGCAGCATCGCCTCGTCGATCGCACCCTCGGACGGCAGGCGCCCTTCGGCGATCGCCTTGTCCAGCGTGCCGAGGTTCAGCGGCGCATACAGCTTGCGGAACGGGTTGACGAAGCCGCGCTTCGGCAGGCGCCGATAGATCGGGAGCTGGCCGCCCTCGAACCCATTCAGCGTCACGCCCGTGCGGGCCTTCTGACCCTTCACGCCGCGGCCGGAGGTCTTGCCCTTGCCGGAGCCGATGCCCCGGCCGATGCGCTTGAACTTCGGCCGGGCGCCGTCGTTGTCGCGGATTTCGTTGAGCTTCATGTTATTCCCCGTCCACCTTCACCAGGTGGGCGACCTTCCGGATCATGCCGCGCACCGCGGGAGTATCCTCCAGCTCGCTGCTCCGGCGGATCTTGTTGAGGCCGAGGCCGATCAGCGTCTCCCGCTGACCCGGCTTCCGGCCGATCGGCGACCCGGTCTGGGTCACCTTCACGGTCTTCTTGCTCTCAGACATTGGCCACCGCCTCCGCCGCCGGATCCGCATCCTTGCGCGGGCCCAGCAGGTCCGAGACCTTCTTGCCGCGGCGCGCGGCCACAGCCCGCGGGCTGGTGCAGCGGCCGAGCGCGGCGAAGGTCGCCTTCACCATGTTATGCGGGTTCGTCGTGCCGGTGCACTTGGCGACGACATCGCCCATGCCCAGCGTCTCGAACACCGCGCGCATCGGGCCGCCGGCGATGATGCCGGTACCGGCCGGGGCGGCGCGCAGGATCACGCGGCCAGCGCCGAACTCGCCCACCTGGTCGTGGTGCAGCGTGCGGCCTTCGCGCATCGGCACGCGGATCATCGTGCGCTTCGCACGCTCCGTCGCCTTGCGGATCGCCTCCGGCACCTCGCGCGCCTTGCCGGCACCCCAGCCGACGCGGCCCTTCTGGTCGCCGACGACCACGAGCGCCGCGAAGCTGAAGCGACGGCCGCCCTTCACCACCTTGGCCACGCGGTTGATCGTGACGAGCTTGTCCTTCAGCTCGTCGCCGTCCTGCCGCTCCTGCCGGTTCTCGTTGCGGTCGCGACCGCGGCCCCGACGGCGATCGCCGCCCTCACCGCCACCGCCGCCCTCGCCGCTCCTGGGTTCCCGTGCCATTCCCGAACTCCTCAGAAGGAGAGGCCGCCCTCGCGGGCAGCCTCCGCGAGAGCCTTGACCCGGCCGTGATAGATATACGGCCCGCGATCGAACACCACTTCCACCACGCCGGCGGCGAGCGCGCGCTCCGCCACCAGCTTGCCCACGGCCGCCGCGGCATCGCGGTCGGCGCCGGTCTTCAGCTCCTCCCGCATCGCCTTCTCGAGCGAGGAGGCAGCCGCCAGGGTGCGGCCAGCCTTATCGTCGATGACCTGGGCGTAGATGTGCTTGCCCGAGCGGAAGACGGACAGGCGCACGCGCCCGCCGGACTTCATCTTGAGCTGGTAGCGCAGCCGCGAGCGGCGGCGCGCCGTCAGTGCGAGCTTCTTGTCGGCCATTACTTCTTCTTACCCTCCTTCCGGAGGATCACCTCGTTGTCGTAGCGCACGCCCTTGCCCTTGTAGGGCTCGGGGCCGCGATACGCGCGGATCTCAGAGGCCACCTGGCCAACCTGGCGCTTGTCCGCGCCTTCCACCTTGATGGAGGTCGGCTTCTCGCAGGTGATCTTGATGCCCGCCGGGATGGGATAGCGGATATCGTGGCTGTAGCCGAGGTTGAGCACCAGCTCCTTCCCCTGCACCGCCGCACGATAACCGGTGCCGGTGATCTCCATGTTCCGGGTGAAGCCGGTGGAGACGCCCGTCACCATGGACTGGATCAGGCTGCGCGTGGTGCCCCACATGGTGCGGGCCTTGCGGTCCGACCCACGCGGCGCCACCGCCACCTGGCCACCCTCGATGGTGACGTCCACTTCCTCGGTCAGGTCCAGCGAAAGCTCGCCGTTCTTGCCCTTGGCCACGATCTTGCGGTCCTGCAGCGCCACCTGGACGCCTGCCGGAACCGGGACCGGATATTTGCCGACGCGAGACATGCCTATCCTCCCGTCAGAATACGCGGCAGAGGACTTCGCCGCCAACATTGGCAGCGCGGGCCTCATTGTCGCTCATCACGCCCTTCGGCGTGGACAGGATGGAGATGCCGAGGCCGGAGTAGAACTTCGGCAGCTCCGCGATCTTGGAATAGACGCGGCGGCCCGGCTTGGACACGCGCGCGATTTCCTTGATGGCGGGCTCGCCCTCAGAATACTTCAGCTCGATGCTGATCACCTTGATGCCGGGGCGGAGCTGCTCCGTGGCGAAGGCGCGGATGTAACCCTCGCGCTTCAGCACATCGAGAACATTCTCCCGCAGCTTCGAGGCCGGCGCCACGCAGCGGCTCTGCCGCGCACGCTGAGCATTGCGGATACGGGTGAGCATGTCACCCAGCGGATCGGACAGCGACATTCGCGGCCCTCCTTACCAGCTGGCCTTAACCAGCCCGGGGATCTGGCCAGTATTGGCGAGATCACGGAGCTGGTTACGGCTGAGCTTGAACTTGCGGTAGTTCCCGCGGGGACGGCCGGTGAGCTCGCAACGCAGGCGCACGCGCACCTTGGCGCCGTTGCGCGGCAGCTGCGCCAGCTTCAGCGTCGCTTCGAAGCGCTCCTCCACCGGCAGATCGCGGTCCATCACCACCGCCTTGAGGGCGGCGCGCTTGGGCGCATGCAGCTTCGAGAGCCGTTCACGACGCTTGTTCTTCTCGACAGACGAGGTCTTGGCCATGCCGTCTAAAATCCTCCGGAACCTGCCCGGCGCGATGCCGGGCGGTTTTCCAAATCAGTTGGCGAAAGGAAGGTCGAAGGCCTTGAGCAGGGCCTTGGCTTCCTTGTCGGTCTTCGCGGTGGTCACGAACTGGATGTCCATGCCGCGCACCGTGTCCACCTTGTCGTAGTTGATCTCGGGGAACACGATCTGCTCCTTCAGGCCCATGGCATAGTTGCCACGGCCGTCGAAGCCACGATTGCCCGGGATACCACGGAAGTCGCGCACGCGCGGCAGGGCGATGGTCACCAGGCGGTCGAGGAACTCGAACATCCGGCCCTTGCGCAGCGTGACCTTGCAGCCGATCGCCTGGCCTTCGCGGATCTTGAAGCCCGCGATCGCCTTGCGCGCCTTGGTCTTCACCGGCTTCTGGCCGGAGATCGCCATCAGGTCCGCCACCGCCGCATCGAGCTTCTTCTGGTCGCCGGCGGCTTCGCCCACACCCATGTTGATGACGATCTTCTCGAGCTTCGGCACTTCCATCGGGTTCTTGTAGCCGAACTCGGCGGAGAGCGCCTTGCGGATCTCGTCCTCATACCGGCGCCGCATGCGCGGCAGCTCGGCCGGGGAAGCCTTGGCCGCACCGGCCTTGGCCACCGCCGCCGGGGCGGCCGGCGCGACGCGCTGCTCGCCACCCTTGGCGGCGGCCGGCGCATTGGACTTCTTCGGCGGGGTGGACTTGGCCGGAGCCTTGCCGCCCTTCTTGGTTCCGCTCATCGGTCGATCACCTCACCCGAAGGCCTGGCCACGCGAACCTTGCGGCCATCCTCAAGCACCTTGAAGCCCACCCGCGTGGCCTTGCCGGACACCGGGTCGATCAGCGCGAGGTTGGAGAGGTCGATCGGACCCTCCTTCTCCACGATGCCACCCGGCTTGCCCATGCCCTGCGGCTTGGTATGGCGCTTCACCATGTTCACGCCCTGCACGAAGGCGCGGTTTTCCTCGGGCACGACGCGAATGACATCGCCCTTCTTGCCCTTGTCGCGACCGGCGAGAACCTCGACCCGGTCGCCCTTCTTGATCTTCGCGGCCATGGCCTTACAGGACCTCCGGCGCCAGCGAGATGATCTTCATGAACTTGCGCCCACGCAGCTCGCGCACGACCGGTCCGAAGATACGGGTTCCGATCGGCTCGCCCTGCTTGTTGATCAGCACCGCGGCATTGTTGTCGAAGCGGATCGCAGTGCCGTCGATGCGCCGCACGGGATAGGCCGTGCGGACGATGACGGCGCGATGCACCTCGCCCTTCTTTACCTTGGCGCGGGGGATCGCTTCCTTGACGGAAACGACGATGATGTCACCGACGGAAGCCGTGCGGCGCTTCGACCCGCCCAGCACCTTGATGCACTGGACGCGGCGCGCGCCGGAATTGTCGGCGACGTCGAGGTTGGATTCGACCTGGATCATGTCCTATCCGCCTCAGCTTGCCGAAGCAGGCGCATCGGCGGCAGGCTTCGCGGCGACGACCGGGGCATCGAAGCCCTCCGGACGCTCAACCGCATCGCCATTCCGCGCGATGACCAGCCAGGACTTGTTCTTGCTGATCGGGCGGCATTCCTCGATCGACACCAGGTCGCCTTCCTTGCAGAGGTTCGCCGCGTCATGCGCAGCGTACTTCTTGGAACGGCGGATGAACTTCTTGTAGAGCGGATGCATCACGCGACGCTCGACCAAGACGGTGATCGTCTTGTCGGTCTTGTCGCTGACCACCCGGCCCGTGAGGACGCGCCTCGGCATCGCCCGAACCCCTTAAGCTTGCTTTGCCGAAGCGCGGGCGCGCTCGGCCATGATCGTCTTCGCCCGGGCAATGTCGCGCCGCACCTGCTTGATGCGGCCCGTCGCCTCCAGTTGCCCGGTGGCCCGCTGGAAGCGCAGGTTGAACTGCTCCTTCCGCAGGTTCACCAGCATCTCCTGCAGCTCGTCCGGGGACTTGGCCCGCACGTCCGCGATCTTCGTCTCCGCCATCTCAGGCCTCCGCCGTGGCGCCGAGGCGCGTCACGATCTTCGTCTTGATCGGCAGCTTCGCCGCCCCGAGCTCGAGCGCCTCACGGGCGATCTCACCAGAGACACCGTCGAGCTCGAACATGATGCGGCCCGGCTTGACCCGTGCCACCCAGTACTCCGGCGCGCCCTTGCCGGAGCCCATGCGGACTTCGGCCGGCTTGGTCGAGACGGGCACATCCGGGAAGATCCGGATCCACACCCGCCCCTGGCGCTTCATGGCGCGCGTGATGGCGCGCCGCGCTGCCTCGATCTGCCGCGCCGTCACCCGCTCGGGCTCCAGCGCCTTCAGGCCGAAACCGCCGAAGGTCAGGGTAAAGCCGCCACGGGCGATACCCTTGATGCGGCCCTTATGGGCCTTGCGAAACGTCGTGCGCTTAGGCTGCAGCATGATGCATTACTCTCAGCGCTGAGGCGCTTGTTCCGCGGCGCGCTTGTCCTGCGCCATCGGATCATGGGCCATGACCTCGCCCTTGAAGATCCACACCTTGACACCGCAGGTGCCGTAGGTGGTCTTCGCGGTCGCCGTCCCGAAATCGATATCCGCGCGCAGCGTGTGCAGCGGCACGCGGCCTTCGCGGTACCACTCCATGCGCGCAATCTCCGCCCCGCCCAGACGGCCGGAGCAGTTGATGCGGATGCCGCCGGCGCCGAGGCGCATGGCGGACTGCACGGCGCGCTTCATGGCGCGGCGGAAGGCCACGCGGCGCTCCAGCTGCTGCGCGATGCTCTCGGCCACCAGCGTGCTGTCGATCTCCGGCTTGCGGATCTCGACGATGTTCAGCGAGACCTCGGCCCCGGCCATCTTCGCCAGGTCCTTGCGCAGGTTCTCGATGTCGGCGCCCTTCTTGCCGATCACGACGCCCGGACGGGCGGCATGGATCGTCACGCGGGGCTTCTTCGCCGGACGCTCGATGACCACGCGGCTGACGCCTGCGCCCTTCAGGCGCTCACGCAGCGTCTTCCGCAGCTTCAGGTCCTCATGCAGCATCCGCGCATAGTCGCGCTCCGCGAACCAGCGGCTGTCCCAGGTGCGGTTGATGCCGAGCCGGAGACCGATCGGATTGACTTTGTGACCCATGTTACGCGGCCTCCTGCTGTGCCGCCGGCGCCGGAACAGTCTGCTCCGCCACCACGATCTTCAGATGGCTGAACCACTTCTCGACCTGCGAGGAGCGGCCGCGGCCACGCGCATGGAAACGCTTCATCACCACGGCGCGGCCGACCTCGGCCTTGGTGACGACCAGGCGGTCGACATCCAGGCTGTGGTTGTTCTCGGCATTCGCGATCGCGCTCTCCAGCGTCTTGCGGACGGTCTGGGCGATGCGGCGCTTGGAGAAGGTCAGCGTCGCGACGGCGTCCTGCGCCGTGCGGCCGCGGATCAGCCCCGCCACCAGGTTCAGCTTGCGCGGGCTGATGCGAATGTTCTTCGCGATCGCCTGCGCCTCGGTCTCAGCGAGACCGCGCTCGTGCTTCGGCTTGCTCATGTCAGCCTCGCTTCGCCTTCTTGTCGGACGAATGTCCGGTGAAGGTGCGCGTCGGCGAGAACTCGCCGAACTTGTGGCCCACCATGTTCTCGTTCACCTGCACCGGGATGAACTTCTTGCCGTTGTAGACACCGAAGGTCAGGCCGACGAATTGCGGCAGGATCGTGCTCCGGCGCGACCAGATCTTGATGATCTCGTTGCGACCCGAAGCGCGGGCTGCCTCTGCCTTGTTGAGCAGGTAGCCGTCGACGAACGGCCCCTTCCAGACGCTGCGCGACATCGCCGTCAGCCCTTCGTCGCGTTGCGGCGCCGGACGATAAGCCGGTCCGTACGCTTGTTGTTACGGGTCTTGGCACCCTTGGTGGGCTTGCCCCACGGGGTAACCGGATGGCGGCCGCCGGACGTCCGGCCCTCACCACCACCATGCGGATGGTCGACCGGGTTCATGACCACGCCGCGGTTGTGCGGGCGGAAGCCCATCCAACGCTTGCGGCCGGCCTTGCCGATCTCCTGGTTGCTGTTGTCCGGGTTGGACACGGCGCCGATGGCGGCCATGCACTCGGCCCGCACCAGGCGAACCTCACCAGACATCAGCTTGACCTGCGCATAGCCGGCATCCTTGCCGACCAGCTGGCAGAAGGTGCCAGCGGAGCGCGCGATCTTGGCGCCCGCACCCGGCTTCATCTCCAGGCAATGGATGATGGTGCCGACCGGGATATTCGCCAGCGGCATTGCATTGCCGGGCTTGATGTCGACCTTCTCGCCCGACACCACGCTGTCGCCCGCCTTCAGGCGCTGCGGCGCGATGATGTAGGCCAGCTCGCCATCGGCATACTTCAGCAGCGCGATCCAGGCCGTACGGTTCGGGTCATATTCCAGACGCTCGACCGTCGCGGCCACATCGAACTTGCGTCGCTTGAAGTCGACGATGCGGTAGGACTGCTTGTGTCCGCCGCCCCGGAACCGGACCGTCGTGCGGCCATGGTTGTTGCGGCCGCCCGAGTGCGACTTGCCCTCGGTCAGGCCCTTGACCGGCTTGCCCTTCCACAGGTCGGAACGGTCCACAAGGACCGTCCCGCGCAGCGACGGGGTGACGGGATTAAAATGCTTCAGTGCCATGGCGTTACGCGAGCCCCGTCGTGAGGTCGATGGTCTGGCCGGCCTGCAGCTTGACCACCGCCTTCTTCCAATCGGACCGCTGGCCCTTGCGACCGCGGAACCGCTTGGCCTTGCCCTTCATCACCAGCGTGTTCACCGCCTCGACATTCACGCTGAACAGCTTCTCGACCGCCTGCCGGATCTCCGGCTTGGTCGCGTCGAGCGTCACCTTGAAGGTGACCTGGCTGCTCTCGTTCAGTCGCGTCGCCTTCTCCGTCACCACCGGCGCCAGGATCACCTGGTACAGGCGCTCCGCGGACAGGACCTTGCCGCGCGGCTTGGTTGCCGTCTCGCTCATGCCTCGGACTCCTTGGTCGCGCCGTTCAGCCGCGCCGCCAGAGCCTCGAGGCCGGCGCGCGTCACCGCGAGCACGTCGTGGTTCAGGATGTCATAGACATTGGCGCCGATGGTCGGCAGCACATCGATCTTGGGGATGTTACGCGTGACCCGGGCGAAGCCCGCATCCACCGTCGCATCCACCACCAGCGCGCTGTCCCAGCCCAGCTTCTTCAGCTGCGCCACCATCGCCGAGGTCTTGGCCTCGTCGCTGGCGGTGGCCGCATCCAGCACGACTAGCTTGCCGGCCGCCACCTTGGCGGAAAGCGCGCAGATCAGGCCGAGGCGGCGGACCTTCTTGTTCAGGTTATAGCCGTGGTCACGCACCACCGGCCCGTGCACGACGCCACCCTTGCGGTACTGCGGCGCACGCAGCGAGCCCTGGCGCGCATTGCCGGTGCCCTTCTGCCGGTACGGCTTCTTGGTGGTGCCGGACACTTCGCCCATGCCCTTGGCCTTGTGGGTCCCGGCGCGGCGCTTGGCGAGCTGCCAATGCACCACGCGGGCCATGATGTCGGCCCGCGGGGCGACGCCGAACAGCGCCTCCGGCAGGTCGACCTGGCCGACGGAGGCGTTGTCGAGATTGATGACAGGAAGCTGGATCGCCATGATCTTTACCCTTGCGCCCCAGCGTCTGCGGCAAGCCCTGCCGGGTACGGCGCATCGGCATGACGCGCATGCTTCACCGCATCGCGCACCAGCACGTAGCTGCCCTTCGAGCCCGGAATGGCACCCTTCACCAGAAGCAGCCCGCGCTCCGCATCATGCCCGGCAATGACCAGGTTCTGCGTCGTCACGCGCTCGCCGCCCATATGGCCGGCCATCTTCTTGTTCTTGAAGGTCTTGCCCGGATCCTGACGGTTGCCGGTCGAACCATGCGAACGGTGGCTGATCGAGACGCCGTGCGACGCCTCGAGGCCCGAGAAGTTCCAGCGCTTCATGGCGCCGGCGAAGCCCTTGCCCTGGGTCACGCCAGTGACGTCGATCTTCTGACCGGCCACGAAATGCCCGATATCGAGCTTGGTGCCGGGCGCGAGGGTCGCGTCCTCGGCCACGCGGAACTCCACCGTCTTGCGGGGAGCTTCGACGCCGGCCTTGGCGAAGTGGCCCTTCTGCGGATTCGTCACGTTCTTCGGCTTCGCCACGCCGATGCCGATCTGGACGGCGACGTAGCCGTCCTTCTCCATCGTGCGCTGCGCGATGACGCGAACGTTGTCGACGTGCAGAACGGTGACAGGGACGGTGGACCCGTCCTCATTGAAAAGCCGGGTCATCCCCAGCTTCCGGGCGATCAGCCCGGAACGGCCCGTAACCTGACGGCCTGTGATGGACATAATGTCGGTCCTTTATCCGTCGCTCAGAGCTTGATCTCGACGTCCACGCCGGAGGCCAGGTCGAGCTTCATCAGCGCGTCCACGGTCTGCGGGGTGGGATCGACGATATCGAGCAGGCGACGGTGCGTGCGGATCTCGAACTGCTCGCGCGACTTCTTGTCGACGTGCGGCGAGCGGTTGACGGTGAAACGTTCGATCTGCGTCGGCAGCGGGATGGGCCCGCGCACCCGCGCACCCGTCCGCTTGGCCGTGTTGACGATCTCCCGCGTGCTGCCATCCAGCACGCGGTGATCGAACGCCTTCAGGCGAATGCGGATGTTCTGGCTGTCCATGGCGGAGTGGCCCGTATCCCTTCTGTCGTCGCTTACTTGACGATCTTGGCGACGACGCCGGCGCCGACGGTGCGGCCGCCTTCGCGGATCGCAAACCGCAGGCCTTCATCCATGGCGATCGGCGCGATCAGCTCGACGTCCATCGCCACGTTGTCGCCCGGCATCACCATCTCCACGCCTTCCGGCAGCTTCACGATGCCCGTCACGTCCGTCGTCCGGAAATAGAACTGCGGACGGTAGTTCGTGAAGAACGGCGTGTGCCGGCCGCCCTCTTCCTTCGTCAGGATATAGGCCTCGGCCTTGAAGCCCGTATGCGGCGTGATGCTGCCCGGCGCCGCCAGAACCTGACCGCGCTCCACATCCTCGCGCTTCGTGCCACGCAGCAGCGCGCCGATGTTGTCGCCCGCCTGCCCGCTGTCCAGCAGCTTGCGGAACATCTCCACGCCCGTCACCACGGTCTTCACCGTGTTCTTCAGGCCAACGATCTCGACTTCCTCGCCAACCTTGACGATCCCGCGCTCCACGCGCCCCGTCACCACCGTGCCGCGGCCCGAGATCGAGAACACGTCTTCCACCGGCATCAGGAACGGACGGTCCGTCGCGCGCGCCGGCTGCGGGATGTAGGCGTCCACCGCCTCCATCAGCTTCAGCACCGCCTGCTCGCCGATCTCCGGCTGCTTGTCCTCCAGCGCCATAAGCGCCGAGCCGTGGATGATCGGAATGTCGTCGCCCGGGAACTGGTAGGAGGACAGCAGCTCGCGCACCTCCATCTCGACCAGCTCCAGCAGGTCGGGGTCCGCCATGTCCACCTTGTTCAGGAACACCACCAGCGCCGGAACGCCCACCTGGCGCGCCAGCAGGATGTGCTCGCGGGTCTGCGGCATCGGGCCGTCCGCCGCCGACACCACCAGGATCGCGCCGTCCATCTGCGCCGCGCCCGTGATCATGTTCTTCACGTAGTCGGCGTGGCCGGGGCAGTCCACATGCGCGTAGTGGCGGTTCGCCGTCTCATACTCGACATGCGCCGTCGAGATCGTGATCCCGCGCGCACGCTCCTCCGGCGCCTTGTCGATCTGGTCATACGCCGTGAAGGTCGCACCGCCCACCTTCGCCAGAACCTTCGTGATCGCCGCCGTCAGCGACGTCTTGCCGTGGTCCACGTGCCCGATCGTGCCGATGTTGCAGTGCGGCTTGTTCCGCTCAAATTTCGCCTTGGCCATTGTCTCAAATCCTCAGGATCGGATCGTGTTACCAGCGGTCGCGCGCAAGCGCGCTCTTACCAACGATAGTGGCTGAAGGCCTTGTTCGCCTCGGCCATGCGGTGCGTGTCTTCGCGCTTCTTCACGGCGGAGCCACGGTTGTTCGCGGCGTCCATCAGCTCGGCGGACAGCCGGTCTTCCATCGTGTGCTCGCCGCGCTTGCGCGCGCTGTCGATGATCCAGCGGATCGCCAGTGCCTGGCGGCGCTCCGGCCGAACCTCGACCGGCACCTGGTAGGTGGCGCCACCGACGCGGCGGGAGCGGACCTCAACGGCCGGCTTCACATTGTCCATCGCCTGGTGGAAGACGCTCAGCGGATCGGCATTGGCGCCGCCACGACGGCGCAGCGTGTCCATCGCGGCATAGACGATGCCCTCGGCAGTGCTCTTCTTGCCGTCGTACATCAGCACGTTCATGAAACGGGACAGCACGAGGTCACCGAACTTCGGGTCCGGCAGGACTTCGCGCTTGGTGGCGCTATGGCGGCGCGACATCTCTCAGTTCCTCACTTCGGACGCTTGGCGCCGTACAGCGACCGGCGCTGACGACGCTTCGCGATGCCCTGCGTGTCCAGCACGCCGCGCAGGATGTGGTAGCGGACGCCCGGAAGGTCCTTCACGCGACCACCGCGGATCAGCACCACGGAGTGCTCCTGCAGGTTGTGGCCCTCGCCGGGGATGTAGCTCACCACCTCGTAGCCGTTCGTCAGGCGCACCTTGGCGACCTTGCGAAGCGCCGAGTTCGGCTTCTTCGGCGTGGTCGTATAGACGCGCGTGCAGACGCCCCGCTTCTGCGGGCTACCCTGCAGGGCCGGAACCTTGTTCCGCTTCGCGATAGGCTCACGCCCCTGGGCAATGAGCTGGTTGATCGTCGGCATGACGCCCCTTCGTGCTCGTCTCGTCCGTTCCCTTGCGCCGCAAACAGGACGGCCCGCCTGGAAGGCCAAGTGGCTCTTCCCTGCGGGCACCTGTCCGACCCCCGGCCTAGGCTCCCCGTCTGGGGGGCGGTGCCGGAAGCGCGTCGCTGGAACCAAATATCAGCCCGGCCGTGTCAGCGCAGGCTGCGCCATATCCGACCAAGGTCGCGCCTAATATCCGGCGGCCCTGGTTGAGTCAAGCGAATGGCGCCCCCCACACGGGTGACAGGCGCCATCCTTCACTATTCCGCCGCCCGGGCAGGCCCGGCCAGCGGGGTCGGCGCCGTCGGCAGACGGCCCCGATCGCGCTGCGCGGCCACCGCCCGTAGCTTGTTCATGACGGAGCCCGTGCCCGCCGGGATCAGGCGCCCGACGATCACGTTTTCCTTCAGGCCCATCAGGTTATCCACCTTGCCCGCGGTCGCCGCCTCAGTCAGCACCCGCGTCGTCTCCTGGAAGGAGGCGGCGGAGATGAAGGAGGTGGTCTGCAGGGACGCCTTGGTGATGCCCTGCAGCACCGGCTCGGCCCGTGCGGGCCGTTCCTTGGCGGCCAGGCGCTTCTCGTTCTCGATCTCGAACTCGATTCGCTCGACCGTCTCGCCCACCAGGTAGGTCGTGTCGCCCGGATCGAGGATCTCGACCTTCTGCAGCATCTGCCGGACGATGACCTCGATGTGCTTGTCGTTGATCTTCACGCCCTGCAGTCGATAGACGTCCTGCACTTCGTTCACCAGGTAGTTCGCCAGCGCCTCGACGCCCAGCACCCGCAGGATGTCATGCGGCACGCGGGGACCGTCGACCAGCGGGTCGCCGGCCTTCACATAGTCGCCTTCCTGCACCGAGACGTGCTTGCCCTTGGGCACCAGGTATTCCCGGGGCGTGGAGGGCTCGTCGCCCACCTGCTCCGGCACCACCAGGATGCGGCGCTTTGCCTTGTAGTCCTTGCCGAATTCCACCCGCCCATCGACATCGGCGATGATCGCCGCATCCTTCGGGCGCCGTGCCTCAAACAGCTCCGCCACCCGCGGCAGACCGCCGGTGATGTCGCGCGTCTTGGAGGATTCGCGCGGCATGCGGGCGATGACGTCGCCGGCATTCACTTCCTTGCCGTTCTCGATCGAGAGAATCGAGCCCGGCGGCAGGAAGGTGATGGCCTCGGCGCCATTCTCGCGCTTCACCACCTGGCCATTGGCATCGCGCAGGATCAGGCGCGGGCGCAGGTCGGCGCCACGGCCGGTGGACTTGTACTCGACCACCTCCTTGAAGCTGAGGCCCGTCACCTCGTCGGTGCGGTCCATCAGCGTGATGTTCTCGAGCATGTCGGCGAATTCGACCTTGCCCTGGCGCTCGGTGATGATCGGCAGGGTGAAGGGGTCCCACTCGGCCAGCTTCTGGCCGCGCGTGACGGTCTCCCCCTCCTCGGTCAGCAGGCGCGCGCCATAGGGCACGCGGTTGCGCCCGCGCTCCCGCCCGTTCACGTCGTACAGCACCGCCTCGCAGTTGCGGCTCATGACGATGGCGGCGTTCTGGCTGTTGATGACGACCTGACGGTTCAGGAACTTCACCGTGCCATCCGCAATCGCCTCGACGGCCGAGGTCTCCGCGCCGCGCTGCGCCGCGCCACCGATGTGGAAGGTGCGCATGGTCAGCTGCGTGCCCGGCTCGCCGATCGACTGCGCCGCGATCACGCCCACGGCCTCCCCGGTATTCACCGGCGTGCCGCGCGCCAGGTCACGACCGTAGCACATGCCGCAGACGCCGATGCGCGCATCGCAGGTCAGCACGGAGCGGATCTTCACCGCCTCCACGCCTGCCTTCTCGATCAGCTCGGCCTCCGGCTCCTCGACCAGCGTGCCGATCTTCACCAGCACCTGGCCATCGGCGGGGTCGATGACATTCTCCTGCGTCGTCCGGCCCAGGATGCGCTCGGAGAGCGAGGAGACGGTCTCGCCGCCATCCATCACGGCGCGCACGGTGATGCCGCGCTCGGTGCCGCAATCATCCTCGACGATGATGCAGTCCTGCGCCACGTCGACCAGGCGGCGGGTCAGGTAGCCGGAGTTTGCCGTCTTCAAGGCGGTATCGGCCAGGCCCTTGCGGGCGCCGTGGGTGGAGTTGAAGTACTCCAGCACGGTCAGGCCTTCTTTGAAGTTGGAGATGATCGGCTGCTCGATGATCTCGCCCGAGGGCTTGGCCATCAGGCCGCGCATGCCGGCCAGCTGGCGCATCTGCGCCGGCGAGCCACGCGCACCGGAATGGGACATCATCCACACGGAGTTGGCGGGCTTGCCGATCTCCTGCTTCATGATCTCCTTCATCATCGCCTGCGCCACTTCCTCGGTGCATCGCGACCAGGCGTCGACCACCTTGTTGTAGCGCTCACCGGCGGTGATCAGGCCGTCGAGATACTGCTGCTCGAACTCCTTCACCTGATCCTTGGTGCCGTTGATCATGGCATCCTTCGTCTCGGGGATGACCATGTCATCCTTGCCGAAGGAGATGCCGGCCATAGCCGCGTGCTTGAAGCCGAGGCCCATCAGGCGGTCGGCGAAGATCACCGATTCCTTCTGGCCGCAGTGACGATAGACCGCGTCCATGACGTCCGAGATGGACTTCTTGGTCAGCTGACGGTTGATCAGGCTGAAGGGCACCGCCGGATGCAGCGGCAGCAGCGCGCCCATGAACATGCGGCCGGCCGTCGTCACCGCACGTTCGGTGACGATGTTGCCGTCCTTGTCGGCCGCCTTGCGGCGGGCGCGGATCTTGCTGTGCAGGTTGATCACGCCAGCCGCCAGCGCCTGCTCGATCTCGCCGATCGAGGCATAGGCCGGCGCCTTCTGCTCATCCGTCGCCTTGAACTCCGGCGTCTCGAGCGAGAGGTAGTACAGGCCGAGCACGATGTCCTGCGACGGCACGATGATCGGCTTGCCGTTCGCGGGGCTGAGGATGTTGTTGGTGGACATCATCAGCACGCGGGCTTCGAGCTGCGCTTCGAGCGACAGCGGCACGTGCACCGCCATCTGGTCGCCGTCGAAGTCCGCGTTGAAGGCGGTGCAGACCAGCGGGTGCAGCTGAATCGCCTTGCCCTCGACCAGCGTCGGCTCGAAGGCCTGGATGCCCAGACGGTGCAGCGTCGGCGCGCGGTTCAGCAGGACCGGGTGCTCGCGGATCACCTCCTCGAGGATGTCCCAGACCTCCGGCCGCTCCTTCTCCACCATCCGCTTCGCGGCCTTGATGGTGGTGGCGTGGCCATACTTCTCGAGCTTCGAGTAGATGAAGGGCTTGAACAGCTCCAGCGCCATCTTCTTCGGCAGGCCGCACTGGTGCAGCTTCAGCTCCGGGCCCACCACGATGACCGAACGGCCGGAATAGTCGACGCGCTTGCCGAGCAGGTTCTGCCGGAAGCGGCCCTGCTTGCCCTTCAGCATGTCGGACAGCGACTTCAGCGGGCGCTTATTGGCCCCCGTGATGGCGCGGCCGCGGCGGCCGTTGTCGAACAGCGCGTCCACCGCTTCCTGCAGCATGCGCTTCTCGTTGCGCACGATGATGTCCGGCGCGCGCAGCTCGATCAGCCGCTTCAGGCGGTTGTTGCGGTTGATGACGCGGCGATACAGGTCGTTCAGATCGGAGGTCGCGAAGCGGCCGCCATCCAGCGGCACCAGCGGGCGCAGCTCGGGCGGGATCACCGGGACGACGTCCAGGATCATCCACTCCGGACGCGCCCCGCCCTCGGCGAAGCTCTCCAGCATCTTCAGCCGCTTCACCAGCTTCTTGCGCTTCGCCTCGGAGGTGGTCTCCTTCAGGTCGGCGCGAAGCTGGGCGGCTTCCTTGTTCAGGTCGATGGCGGCGAGCATCTGCTTCACCGCTTCCGCGCCGATGCCGACGCTGAAGGCATCCTCGCCGAACTCGTCCTGCTTGTTCTGGAACTGGTCCTCGGTCAGCAGCTGGTGCAGCTTCAGGTCCGTCAGGCCCGGCTCCAGCACCACATAGCTCTCGAAGTACAGAACCTTCTCCAGCTCCTTCAGCGACATGTCGACCATCAGGCCGACGCGCGAGGGCAGCGACTTCATGAACCAGATATGCGCGACCGGGCTCGCCAGCTCGATATGGCCCATGCGCTCGCGGCGCACCTTGGCCAGAGTCACCTCCACGCCGCACTTCTCGCAGATGATGCCGCGGAACTTCATGCGCTTGTACTTGCCGCACAGGCACTCGTAGTCCTTGATCGGTCCGAAGATGCGGGCGCAGAACAGCCCGTCCCGCTCCGGCTTGAAGGTGCGGTAGTTGATCGTCTCCGGCTTCTTGATCTCGCCATAGGACCAGGAGCGGATCTGCTCCGGCGAGGCGATCGAGATGCGGATCTGATCGAAGGTCATGGCCTGGCCGGTCTGGCCGAGGATCTTCATCAGTTCGTTCATGCGGTCCACTCCGTCCGGCGCGTCAGCCCAAGGCCTCGCGCCACGAAAAGGGAGAGACCCGCGCCAGCCGAAGCCGGCGCGGGGACGTCAGATCGGCCGATCAGCCCGGGCGATTCTCGAGATCGACATTCAGGCCGAGCGACTTGAGCTCCTTCACCAGCACGTTGAAGGACTCCGGCACGCCCGCCTCGAAGTTGTCCTGGTCGCGCACGATCGCCTCATAGACCTTGGTGCGGCCGGAGACGTCGTCGGACTTCACCGTCAGCATCTCCTGCAGCGTATAGGCGGCGCCATAGGCTTCCAGCGCCCAGACCTCCATCTCGCCGAAGCGCTGCCCACCGAACTGCGCCTTGCCGCCCAGCGGCTGCTGGGTGACGAGCGAGTAGGGGCCGATGGAGCGGGCGTGGATCTTGTCGTCCACCAGGTGATGCAGCTTCAGCATGTAGATGTAGCCGACCGTCACCTTGCGCTCGAAGCGCTCGCCGGAGCGGCCATCGGTCAGCCAGGACTGGCCCGACTTGTCGAGACCGGCCTTGGTGAGCATGCCCTCGATATCCGCCATGCGGGCGCCGTCGAAGACCGGCGTCGCGATGGCGACGCCCTTCTTCAGGTTCTCGCAGAGCTCGATCAGCTGGTCGTCATCCATCGGCTCGATCTCGGCCTTGATCGTCTCCTCCGGATAGGCCTCGCGCAGCTTGGTGATCAGCTCCTCGCGCATCGCACCGCCGCGGCGATACTCCTCGACCAGGTCGCCGATCTGGCGGCCGATATTGGCGCAGGCCCAGCCCAGATGCGTCTCCAGGATCTGCCCGACATTCATGCGGGACGGCACGCCCAGCGGGTTCAGCACCAGGTCGACGGGCTGGCCATTCTCCAGGAAGGGCATGTCCTCGATCGGCACGACGCGAGACACGACACCCTTGTTGCCGTGACGGCCGGCCATCTTGTCGCCCGGCTGCAGCTTCCGCTTCACCGCGACGAAGACCTTGACCATCTTCATCACGCCGGGCGGCAGCTCGTCGCCGCGCTGCAGCTTCTCGACCTTGCTCTCGAAGCGCTTCTGCAGACGCTCCACCGCCGCGTCGAACTCGCGCTTCAGCGCCTCGATCTCGGCCATGGCCGCATCGTCCTGCACGCCGATCTGGCGCCAGGTCTGCTTGGCGAACTGGTCCAGCACCTCGTCGGTGATCTCCGTGCCGGCCTTCACGCCGCGGAACCCGCCGGAGGCCTTGCGGCCCAGCAGTCGCTCGCGCAGGCGCGAATGGAAGGACCGCTCCTGGATCGCCTTCTCGTCGTCGCGGTCCTTGGCCAGGCGCTCGATCTCCGCGCGCTCGATCGCCATGGCGCGCTCGTCCTTGTCGACGCCGCGGCGGCTGAACACGCGCACATCCACGATGGTGCCCGCCACGCCCGGCGGCAGCCGCAGCGAGGTGTCGCGCACGTCGGAGGCCTTCTCGCCGAAGATGGCGCGGAGGAGCTTCTCCTCCGGCGTCATCGGGCTCTCGCCCTTCGGCGTCACCTTGCCGACTAGGATGTCACCCGGCTGCACCTCGGCGCCGATGTAGACGATGCCGGCCTCGTCGAGGTTGCGCAGCGCTTCCTCACCGACGTTCGGGATGTCGCGGGTGATCTCTTCCTGGCCCAGCTTGGTGTCGCGGGCATTCACCTCGAACTCGTCGATATGGATCGAGGTGAAGACGTCATCCCGCGCGATACGCTCGCTGATCAGGATGCTGTCCTCGAAGTTGTAGCCATTCCACGGCATGAAGGCGACGAGGGCATTGCGGCCCAGCGCCAGCTCGCCGAATTCCGTGGACGGACCGTCAGCGATGATATCGCCGGCCCGACAGCGGTCACCCACCTTCACCAGCGGACGCTGATTGATGCAGGTCGACTGGTTGGAGCGCATGAACTTGCGCAGTCGATAGATGTCGACGCCGCGCGTCGTGCCGTCATCGCCCGTCGCGCGCACCACGATGCGCGCACCGTCGATGCTGTCCACGATGCCGTCGCGCTTGGCCACGATGGTGGCGCCGCTGTCGCGGGCCACCGCCGCTTCCATGCCGGTGCCGACCAGCGGCGCATCCGCCTGGATCAGCGGCACTGCCTGGCGCATCATGTTGGAGCCCATCAGCGCGCGGTTCGCGTCGTCGTTCTCCAGGAACGGGATCAGCGCCGCGGCGACGGAGACGAGCTGCTTCGGCGAGACGTCGATCGCCGTCACCTCCTCCGGCTTCACCAGGCGGAAGTCGCCGCCATCGCGCACGCTGACCAGCTCCGACTTGAAGCTGCCATCGGCGTCGACCTCGGCATCCGCCTGCGCGACCACCAGGCGCTCCTCCTCCATGGCGGAGAGGTAGCGCGGCGCGCCGGTCACCTTGCCGTCCTTCACCAGGCGGTACGGCGTCTCGATGAAGCCGTACTTGTTCACCTTGGCGAAGGTCGCCAGCGAGTTGATCAGGCCGATATTCGGGCCTTCCGGCGTCTCGATCGGGCAGATGCGGCCGTAATGCGTCGGGTGCACGTCGCGCACCTCGAAGCCGGCACGCTCGCGGGTCAGGCCGCCCGGGCCGAGCGCCGAGAGGCGGCGCTTATGCGTCACCTCGGACAGCGGGTTGGTCTGGTCCATGAACTGGGACAGCTGGGAGGAGCCGAAGAACTCCCGCACCGCGGCCGCCGCCGGCTTCGCATTGATCAGGTCATGCGGCATGACGGTGTCGATATCGACCGACCCCATGCGCTCCTTGATCGCGCGCTCCATGCGCAGCAGGCCGACGCGGTACTGGTTCTCCATCAGCTCGCCGACCGAGCGCACGCGGCGATTGCCGAGATTGTCGATGTCGTCGATGGAACCGTTGCCGTCTTTCAGCTGCAGCAGCACGCGCAGCGTCTCGACGATGTCTTCCTTGCGGAGCGTACGCTGCGTGTCCGGCACCTCCTCGGCGGAGAAGCCGAGGCGCATGTTCATCTTCACGCGGCCCACGGCCGAGAGGTCGTAGCGCTCGCTGTCGAAGAACAGGCCGCGGAACAGCGTCTCCGCGGTATCGGCGGTCGGCGGCTCACCCGGGCGCATCACCCGGTAGATGTCCATCAGCGCCTCGTCGCGGTTGCTGTTCTTGTCCACCGCGAGGGTATTGCGCATCCACGGGCCGGCGCCCTGGTCGATCGCCAGCGTCGCCAGGCGGTCCAGCCCGGCTTCCTCGATGGCATTCAGCTTCGGCTCGGTCAGCTCCTCGCCGGCCTCGGCCCAGATCTCGCCGGTCTCCATATTGACCATGTCTTCGGCGACGAAGCGGCCGAGCAGGTCCATCCGGCCGACCAGCACCTCGGTCGTGCCGCCCTCGGCGATCTTGCGCGCCGCGCGCGGCGTCAGCTTCACGTCCTTCTCGGCCACCACCTCGCCGGTGCGGGCGTCGATCAGCGGCTCCTGCAGCTTCACGCCGCGGAAGGCATCGGGGTCGAACGGGCGCGACCATCCCTTGGGGCCGCGCGCGAAGACGACCTGGCCGTAGAAGGCGTTCAGGATCTCCTCGCCATCCATGCCGCGGACTTCGTTGATCTCCAGCGGCGGCAGGCCAGCCTCGGCCCGCTCCGCACGCTGCTGCTGCGTCCAGCCGGAATCCAGCGCATAGAGCAGCGTGGTCGCCGGCAACTTGCGCTTGCGATCGATGCGGACGTAGCAGATGTCCTTGGCGTCGAATTCGAAGTCGAGCCAGGAGCCGCGATAGGGGATGACGCGCGCGGCGAACAGGTACTTGCCGCTGCTATGCGTCTTGCCCTTGTCGTGGTCGAAGAACACGCCCGGGCTGCGGTGCATCTGGGAGACGATGACGCGCTCGGTGCCGTTGACGATGAAGGTGCCGTTGTCCGTCATCAGGGGCATGTCGCCCATGTAGACGTCCTGCTCCTTGATATCGCGCACGGAACGAGAACCCGTGTCCTCATCCACGTCCCAGACGATCAGGCGCAGCCGCACCTTGAGCGGCGCGGCGAAGGTCAGGCCGCGCTGGATGCATTCCTCGACGTCGTACTTCGGCTCCTCCAGCTCGTACTGGACGAATTCCAGCCGGCCCCGGCCACCGAAGTCGTCGATCGGGAAGACCGACTTGAAGACTTCCTGAAGTCCCGCGTGAAGCCGCACATCCGGGTCCACGCCCATCTGCAGGAAGGCCTCGTAGGAGGCGCGCTGCACATCGATGAGGTTTGGCATCGGGGCCACTTCGGGCAACCGCCCGAACGACCGCCGGATGCGCTTCCGCGCGGTGAACGACTTCGTGATAGCGTTCATGCCTGTCCCGCTTCCCGTGCCTGCCGGCAGCGCACCGCGCCCGGAGGAATTTCGCCAGTTTGCGCCGCTTGCCGGGGCCAGATGGCCCAACCGCCCTGCGCTTCATCGTCAAACGCGGGCGCGGGCGGGACTCCCGCAGGGGAGTTCCGCCCGTTCCCGTAGATATGTCGCCCAGCGGCCAACCGAAGGCCCTCCGCCGGGATTTCGCACGCCCGGCCCGACCTGATCGGGCTGGGCCAGGCGTGCAAGCGGCTCAGCTGATCTCGACCACGGCGCCGTTCTCTTCCAGCACCTTCTTGATCTTGGCAGCCTCGTCCTTGCTCGCGGCCTCCTTGACGACCTTCGGGGCGCCCTCGACCAGGTCCTTGGCTTCCTTCAGGCCCAGGCCGGTGATCGTGCGGATCTCCTTGATCACGTTGATCTTCTTGTCGCCGCCGGACTTCAGAGTGACGGTGAACTCCGTCTTCTCCTCGGCCGGGGCAGCGGCGGCCGCAGCCGCCGGCGCCGCCGCAACGGCGACCGGCGCCGCGGCGGAAACGCCCCACTTCTCTTCCAGCATCTTGGACAGCTCAGCGGCTTCCAGGACGGTCAGGCTGGAGAGCTCGTCAACCAGCTTTGCGAGGTCGGCCATGTGTGTATCCTTCGATCTAATGGCTTGGCTTGGTATTTGCAAGACCCGTGAGGGAACCCTTCCCCCAGGGCCGAATCGTCAGGCAATGCGAAGGGGCCTCAGGCCGCCTCCGCTTCCGCCTCGTCCTTCTTGGCATACGCGGCGAACACCCGCGCCAGCTGGGAACCCGGGGCCTGCAGAACGCCCGCGATCCGCGTCGCCGGCGTCTGGATCAGGCCCAGAAGCTGTGCGCGCAGGGTCTCGAGCGACGGCAGGGCTGCCAGCGCCTTGACGCCGTCGGCGTCCAGCGTCTGCTTCCCCAGCGCCCCGCCAAGGATGACGAACTTGTCGTTCCCCTTGGCGAAATCCACGGCGGTCTTCGCCACGGCCACCGGGTCCCGCGACCACGCAAGCGCGGTCGGGCCCTTCAGCAGCGGCGAGATGCCCTGGAAGCTGGTACCATCGAGGGCGAGCGCGGCCAGCCGGTTCTTCGCGACCTTGTAGGTCGCGCCGGCATCCCGCATGCGCCGTCGCAGCGTCGTCGCATCCGCCACCGTCAGGCCCTTGTTCTGGCTGACGAGGACGAAGGACGTCTCCGCGAACACCGCTTGCAGGGCCTGCACGAAGGCCTGCTTTTCCGTACGGTCCACGTCCGTCTCCGTAAATGGCCGGACCTTGTGGAGGGGCCCTGGCCGGTTCAAGCGCGGGGTGGGAACCACCCCGAAAGGCCTGCTGGAACGGGACCTACCAAGCCAAGCCAGGCCGGGCGCCCAGGGCGACCGGACCGGCAGAACTTCTCGGCACCCCATCTCTCACCTGCGCGGCTTGCGCCAATTCAAGGCCTTCCGGCCACAGGAGGTCTCCGACAGGTTCGGACAGGGGCTTGCGCCCCTGCCCTGCCCGGCACCCCGAAAGGTGCCGAATAGCGCCCGCCCCGGATCCGGGGCGGGAAAGGGATCAGCTGCCGCTGGACAGCGAGGCCAGGTCGACCTTCAGCCCGGGACCCATGGAGGAGGATAGCGCCACCTTCTTCACATAGGTGCCCTTGGCGCCGGTCGGGCGGGCCTTCTGGATCGCGTCGATGAAGGCGCGGGCATTGGCCAGCAGGCTCTCGGCCTCGAAGCTCGCCTTGCCGATGCCGGCATGCACGATGCCGGCCTTCTCGGCGCGGAACTCCACCTGGCCGGCCTTGGCCGCCTGCACGGCGCCCTTGACGTCCATGGTCACGGTGCCGAGGCGCGGGTTCGGCATCAGGCCGCGCGGGCCGAGCACCTTACCCAGGCGACCCACCAGGGCCATCATGTCCGGCGTCGCGATGCAGCGGTCGAACTCGATCTTGCCTTCCTGCACGGCGGCGGCGAGGTCGTCCGCGCCCACCACATCGGCGCCGGCGGCCAGGGCCTCCTCGGCCTTCGCGCCACGGGCGAAGACGCCGACGCGCACCGTCTTGCCGGTGCCGTTCGGCAGGCCGACCACGCCGCGGACCATCTGGTCGGCATGGCGCGGGTCGATGCCGAGGTTCATCGAGATCTCGATGGTCTCGTCGAACTTGGCCTTGGCATTGGCCTTGGCCAGTTTGATGGCCTCATCCAGCGCGTAGTTCTTGTTCTGGTCGAGACCAGAGACGATCGCCTTGAGGCGCTTGCCCTGCTTGGCCATGGCTCAGCCCTCCACCACGGTCATGCCCATGGAACGGGCGGAACCGGCCAGCATGCGCACCGCGCTCTCGATATCGGTGCAGTTCATGTCCTTCATCTTCACCGCGGCGATCTCCCGCAGCTGCGTCTTGCTGACGCGGCCCACGGTCGCACCCTTGCCGGGGGTCAGGCTGCCCTTCTCGATCTTGGCGGCCTTCATCAGGAAGTAGGTGTTCGGCGGGGTCTTGGTGATGAAGGAGAAGGTGCGGTCGGAATAGGCGGTGATGACGACAGGGGTCGGGGTGCCCGGCTCCATCTGCTGCGTCGCCGCGTTGAATTCCTTCACGAACTGCATGATGTTCAGGCCGCGCTGACCCAGCGCCGGGCCGATCGGCGGCGAGGGGTTCGCCTTGCCGGCGGGCACCTGCAGCTTGATGTAGCCAACAATCTTTTTCGCCATCGGGCGATCCATCCTCGTCTGAGGACCGCGGTGCCTGCGACACCCCCCTGGGCGTCTCCCGCGTTCCAAGCCACGCGAAACGGCCCGGGAAAGCCCCGGGCCGGTCTGCGGAGGCGGGCCTATAGCCCCCCGCCCGGGGTGAGTCCAGCCGGAAACGCAAAAGGGCCGGATGTCGCCATCCAGCCCCTTGGTATCTGCCCTCAAGCGCCGGGCGGCCGCTCCGCGGCCTTGGCTCGTCACGCCGCAGGCGTGCCTACGGCACGACGCATGAGCGGCGGGCCGCGTTCGCGGCCTCGGACCGGCGAAAGAGCCGGTCCGCCAGCTTCTCAATAGCTACAGCTTCTCGACCTGCCCGTATTCCAGCTCCACCGGCGTCGAGCGCCCGAAGATGGAGACGGACACCTTCACGCGGCCGCGCTCCTCGTCCACTTCCTCGATCGTGCCGTTGAAGCTGGTGAAGGGGCCATCGGCGACGCGGACCTGCTCGCCCACCTCGAAGACGATGGCGGGGCGCTTCGGCTTTTCGGCGCCTTCCTGCACCTGGCGCAGCATGGCCTGGGCTTCCTTTTCCCGGATCGGGGTTGGGCGGTTCTTCTCGCCCAGGAAGCCGGTCACCTTCGGCGTGTTCTTCACCAGGTGCCAGGCGTCGTCGGTCATATCCATCTTCACCAGCACATAGCCTGGGAAGAATTTGCGTTCCTGGTTGGTCTTCTGGCCGCGGCGGACTTCCACCACCTCCTCGGCCGGAACCAGGATTTCCTCGAAGGCATCGGCCAGGCCCTTCTGGGCCGCCTGCTCACGCAGCTGCTGGGCGATCTTCTTCTCGAAGCCCGAATAGACGTGGACCACGTACCACTTCTTGTCCGCCATGACCCGCCTCAGGCTCCCACACCGAACAGCCAGCGCATCGCGAAGGCGATGATCTGGTCCACCACCAGGAAGAACACCGCCGCCACGGCCGAAAGGGCGAGCACGAGGCCGGTGGTGATCAGCGTCTCCTTGCGCGACGGCCAGGTGACGCGACCCACTTCCTGCCGCACCTCGCGGACATACTGCGTGGGATCGAACTTGGCCAAGACGGGCCCCTTTTCGGATGGACGACAAACGAAGGTATTTCGGGCTGCGCGTCGCAGGCCCCTCCCTTGGGGAGGGGCCTTCGGCCACGATCTCGCGCGGCCGCTTGGCAGGGGCGGAGGGTCTCGAACCCCCAACCTCCGGTTTTGGAGACCGGCGCTCTAGCCAATTGAGCTACGCCCCTACGGCTCCGCGCGAGCGCGGTCATCTATCCCAGCCGGCGAGGCCTGTCGAGATGCCGTGACGGCGCGTTTTTGGCCCGCCCCCCCCTGAAACGCGAAAGGGGCGGGGCGCACCCGCGCCCCACCCCCCCAGGCTGGCCAGGCTGGCCCGGCTTACTTGACGATCTTGGCGACGACGCCGGCGCCGACGGTGCGGCCGCCTTCGCGGATGGCAAACCGCAGGCCCTCATCCATGGCGATCGGCGCGATCAGCTCGACGTCCATCGCCACGTTGTCGCCCGGCATCACCATCTCCACGCCTTCCGGCAGCTTCACGATGCCCGTCACGTCCGTCGTCCGGAAATAGAACTGCGGACGGTAGTTCGTGAAGAACGGCGTGTGCCGGCCGCCCTCTTCCTTCGTCAGGATATAGGCCTCGGCCTTGAAGCCGGTGTGCGGCGTGATGCTGCCCGGCGCCGCCAGAACCTGACCGCGCTCCACATCCTCACGCTTCGTGCCGCGCAGCAGCGCGCCGATGTTGTCGCCCGCCTGCCCGCTGTCCAGCAGCTTGCGGAACATCTCCACGCCCGTCACCACGGTCTTCACCGTGTTCTTCAGGCCAACGATCTCGACTTCCTCGCCAACCTTGACGATCCCGCGCTCCACGCGCCCCGTCACCACCGTGCCGCGGCCCGAGATCGAGAACACGTCTTCCACCGGCATCAGGAACGGACGGTCCGTCGCGCGCGCCGGCTGCGGGATGTAGGCGTCCACCGCCTCCATCAGCTTCAGCACCGCCTGCTCGCCGATCTCCGGCTGCTTGTCCTCCAGCGCCATAAGCGCCGAGCCGTGGATGATCGGAATGTCGTCGCCCGGGAACTGGTAGGAGGACAGCAGCTCGCGCACCTCCATCTCGACCAGCTCCAGCAGGTCCGGGTCCGCCATGTCGACCTTGTTCAGGAACACCACCAGCGCCGGAACGCCCACCTGGCGCGCCAGCAGGATATGCTCGCGGGTCTGCGGCATCGGGCCGTCCGCCGCCGACACCACCAGGATCGCGCCGTCCATCTGCGCCGCGCCCGTGATCATGTTCTTCACGTAGTCGGCGTGGCCGGGGCAGTCCACATGCGCGTAGTGGCGGTTCGCCGTCTCGTACTCGACATGCGCCGTCGAGATCGTGATCCCGCGCGCACGCTCCTCCGGCGCCTTGTCGATCTGGTCATACGCCGTGAAGGTCGCACCGCCCACCTTCGCCAGAACCTTCGTGATCGCCGCCGTCAGCGACGTCTTGCCGTGGTCCACGTGCCCGATCGTGCCGATGTTGCAGTGCGGCTTGTTCCGCTCAAATTTCGCCTTGGCCATTGCTGTTCCCGTTATCCGCCCGGCCGGGATGTCCCCGTTGGGCTGCCTGAGATGTCCCGCGCCTGTTGCTGCTGCCGCCGGCCCGCGCGCGTGGAGCGGGTGACGGGAATCGAACCCGCATAGCCAGCTTGGAAGGCTGGAGCTCTACCATTGAGCTACACCCGCGGCGCATTCTGGAAACATAAGGCGCCACGTCACCCGATCGCCCGGCCGGGCGGCAGTATCGGGCCGGCGGCGGGCTGGCCCGGGGGGGAATATGGAGGGGGTTGGATTCGAACCAACGTAGGCGAAGCCAGCGGATTTACAGTCCGCCCCCTTTAGCCACTCGGGCACCCCTCCGCAGCCCTGACCAGGCCTGCCGCGCCCCCGTCACCGAGAGCGCGCCGGGACTTGCCCCGTCGCGCGGCGCCTGTCAACGGCGCGGGCGCGGGAAGCGCAGGCGGGCGGGGCTTTCCGGCCCGCGCCGCGCGACTCGGGGCAGGCCTGCGGACCATGCGCTTGGACAGCGCGGCCGCGGCGGCGCAGAATGGCGCCATGTCACGTCCCCCGCCTCGTCGTCCCGCCTCCGGCTCCGGCCGCCCGCCCTCGGGCAAAGCTGCGCGGGGCACCGGCGCCTCCGCCGGCGGCAAGCCCCCCCGGCCGAACCGCGAGCGCCCGGAGCGTGAGAACGCGCCGCGCCCGCCGCGCGAGGCAGCGCCCCAGCGCGAATCCGGCCCTCGCGAATCCGGCCCGCGCAGCCCGCGGGCGGCCGAGCGCCCGGCCCGCGAGGCCGAGGACCGGCCCTTCCGCCCCCTCGGCGAGCGTCCGTCCCGCAGCGTCGGCGGGCCGGCCCTGCGCGGCACCGCCGGCAAGCGCCCGGCCCCGGCCGCCAAGCCCTCCCGCAGCTTCGACGACAAGCCCGGCCGCGGCTTCGCCCGCAACCCGACCGATCGCGCGCCCCGCGCGTCTTCTGACAGGTCCGCGCCTCGCACCGGCTCGGATCGGTTCGCCTCCCGCGCGCCGCGCGACGCGGCCGCAGCCCCGGCCCGCGTGCCCTATACCCCCGCGCCCAATGCGCCCGAACCCGCCGAGGCCCCGACGCGCGGCCGCGACCGGCGCGGCAGCGGCGAGCCCAAGACGCCGCGAAGCGCCCCGCCGCCCAGCCCCACCCGCCTGCCCCGCCCCTCCCAGGCCGCCGTCGCGCGCGACGCCCCGCCGGGCGGCACGCTCTGGCTGCACGGCCTGCACGCCGTGGCCGCGGCGATGGCCAATCCCCGCCGCCGCCTGCGCCGCCTGCTGCTGACGGTGGAGGGCGAGGCCGCGCTGGCCGAACGTCTGCCCCGCCAATCCTGGCGCCTCCCCGCCGAGCGGGTGGAGCGCAACCGCTTCCAGACCTTCCTGGCCGAGGATGCGATCCACCAGGGCGCGGCCCTGCTGTGCGAGCCGCTGCCGCCGCTGCCGCTGGAGGATTGCCTCGCCGCCCGCCCCGGCCCGGTGCTGGTGCTCGACCAGGTGACGGATCCGCGCAATGTCGGCGCCATCCTGCGCTCCGCCGCCGCCTTCGGCGCCGCCTGCGTGGTGATGCAGGACCGCCATGCCCCGCCGGAGACGGGCGCCCTGGCGCGCGCTGCCTCCGGCGCGCTGGAACTGGTGCCGATCGCGCGGGAGGTGAACCTCTCCCGCGCCATCGTTGCCCTGCAACGCGCCGGCTGCTGGGTGCTGGGCCTGGCCGGCGAAGGCACCCGCACCCTGAGCGAGGCGGTGCCGCGCGACCGCCGCTGCGTGCTGGTGCTGGGCGCGGAGGATGCCGGGCTGCGCCGCCTGCAGCGGGAGACCTGCGACGAGCTGGTGCGCCTGCCAATGGCGCCCGAGGTGGAAAGCCTGAACGTCGCCGCCGCCGCCGCCGTCGCGCTGTATGAAATTGCCCGCGGCGCCCTGCCGGATGACGAGGCGCCGGACCCGCAGGACGGCCTGATCGACAGCGACGAGGACGTTCTCGACGTCGCGGAGGAGGAAGACCCGGAATGACCAGCCCCGCCGCCGCCGCCATCCTTGCCGCCCGCCAGGCCCGGCAGAACCTGGCGCCACTCGGCGCGGCAGCGCCCGCCGATGCCGCCGGCGGCTACGCCGTGCAGCGGGAGGTGGCGCAGGCGATGGGCGCCATCCCGCCCGCCGGCTTCAAGATCGGCGCCACCACCCGGCAGATGCAGGCCTATCTCGGCCTGACCGGCCCGGCCGCCGGCTTCGTGCCCGCCGGCGGGCTGCATGCCACGCCGGCGCGGGTGAGATTCGCGGATTTCGTGGCGCCGGGCGTGGAATGCGAGGTCGGGCTGCGACTCGGCGCCGACCTGCCGGCCGGCCCCTGCTCCCGCGAGCAGGCCCAGTCCGCGGTGGCCGAGGTCTTCGCCGCCATCGAGATCGTCGAAAAGCGCTACGACGACCTGGCCGCCCTCGGCACGCCGACCCTGATCGCGGACCAGGTCTTCCACGCCGGCGGCGTGATCGGCGCCCCGGCCGCGGGCTGGCGCGGGCTGGACCTCGGCGCGACTCGAGGCCGCATGCAGGTGGGGGGCGAGCTGCGCGGCGAGGGGTTGGGTGCCGACCTGCTCGGCCATCCGATGGAGGCGCTGGCCTGGCTCGCCGCATCCCCGGCCGCGGCGGTCTTTGGCGGCCTGCGGGCCGGCCAGGTGGTCTTCCTCGGCTCGGTCACCCCGCCGATCTGGATCGAAGGCCCGACCGAGGTGGTGGTGGAATTCGACACGCTGGGCCGGGTGGAGCTGCACTTCGTCTGAAGCAGGCTTCAGACGGCTGGGGCGCGTTCACGCTCCGGCAATCCCGCGATGGCAGGATGATCCCCGCCGCGATCCACCCTGCGGCCATTCGCCAGGAAGGCGCCCGACTGTGGGACCGCCATGCGTATTGCCGAATGGAACACACTTCCCGAAGACCTGCAGCTGGTCCTGTCGCGTGAAGCCTTGCGCCGCGCCGCGGAGACGCTGGCTGAACACGCGGAACTGCTGGCCGAGGAAATGGAGCGCGGCACGCTCTCCGACCGCGGCGGGCCGGATGCCCTGCGGCTTTTCGCCGCAGTGGTGCGCGCGACCAATGATGATGCCTTCGGCCAGATCGGTCACGCCTGATTAACCTGGACCTACCCGACCGGGGCCAGCTTGAGTGGGCAGGAAGGCCGCGCTAGTGCTGCGGGGGCGCCGGGTTAGCACAGCGGTAGTGCAGCGGTTTTGTAAACCGAAGGTCGGGGGTTCGATCCCCTCACCCGGCACCAGCGCCCCGCAAAGAGCCATTGCTTTCCCGTCCGGGATGCCTCACAAAGACGTGAGCATCAGCCGGATCATCCCGTCCCATGTCCCTCAATCCCGCCTCCCCGCATGCCCTGCCGGAGATCGGTCTCGCGCGGCCGCGCGCCAGGGATCGGCTGAGCCTGCGCTGGTCGCTGGCGATCATCGGCGGGGCCTCCGCCCTGCTTTGGCTGGGCATCGCTCAGGTCGCGGCGCTGCTCGCGGGCTGATCTTCAGCCAGCAACCTTGAGACTCTCCTGCGGCACCGGACGCGCCGCGGGCAGCTCCTCCGCCGCCCCGGCCAGGGCGAGCAGCCGCGACAGGCCCGCGGCATCGCCCAGCACCGCCGCCTTTTCCGCCCGGTTCAGCGCGGCCAGCGCCTGCGGCAGTTCCTCGGCCTCCGCCACTTTTGCCTGGCCCATGACAAGCGCCGGGTCCAGCGGATCCAGGCGCGGGCGGCGCGGCGGCGGCAGCATGCGCTGATGCGCCACGCGCAGCGCCGGGTCCGCCGCCAGGCGCTGCACCGCCTCCATCGGCTGCGCCTCCGCCACCAGGCGCCGGCGCAGCGTATTGGCGCGGTTCAACACCGCGGGCGGGGCACTCTCCTCGGGGATGGCGAGCAATCCCACATGGCGCAGCAGCCGCGCCGGGCGGGCGGTCAGCGCCGCCAGCGGCACGGCCAGCGCCAGGCCCAGCGTCACCGGCAGCATCCAGAGCGCCAGGAAGGGCGAGACGAGCCAGGACGCGATGCCGAACAGCAGGCCGAACAGCGTGTGCCGCCAATACAGCCGCACCACGGCGCGCCAGGGCAGCGACCCGTCATCCCGCTGCTGCGGCTGCCAGCCGGAATCGCGGCCCGTCAGGATGGAGGCCACGTCCACGCTCTGCGTCAGCATGGTCACGGGCGCCAGCAGGCCCGCCACCACGGTCTCCACCAGCATGCTCAGGAAGGACCGGATCGCCCCGCCAATGCCGCGCCGTTCGTCCGGCTTCAGCAGCATCAGGAACCAGGCGAGCAGCTTGGGCACCAGCAGCAGCGACATGGTGCCGATGAACAGCCACATGGCGCGCACCGGATCCACCACCGGCCAGTCCGGGAACAGGGAGGGGCCGGAGGGGAAGTAGTTCGGCCGGATGAAGCGCACCTCCAGCGCGCCGAAGACGCCCACCACCAGGAACAGCAGCCAGAGCGGCGCGGTAACATAGCTGCCGATGCCGGTCAGCAGGTGCAGCCGGCTGATCGGGTGCAGCCCGCGCGCCGGCAGCACCGCGGCGTGCTGCAGATTGCCCTGGCACCAACGCCGGTCGCGCACGGCGAGATCGGTGAGCGAGGGCGGGCTTTCCTCGTAGCTGCCGCGCAGCGCCGGCACCATGTGCACCGCCCAGCCGGCGCGGCGCAGCAGCGCGGCCTCGACGAAGTCGTGGCTCAGGATATGCCCGCCGAAGGGCTTTCGGCCGCGCAGCGTCGGCAGTCCGGCATGGTCCGCGAAGGCGCGGGTGCGGATGATGGCATTGTGGCCCCAATAGTTGCCCTCCGCCCCATGCCACCAGGCGATCCCGGCCGCGATCATCGGGCCATAGACCCGGCCGGCGAATTGCTGCATCCGGGCGAAGAAGGAATTGCCGTTGACGATCACCGGCAGGGTCTGGATCAGGCCGACATCCGAATGTGCCTCCATGGCGGCGGCCAGGCGCACGAGGGCTTCGCCCTCCATCACGCTGTCGGCGTCCAGCACCAGCATGAAGGGATAGGCCGCGCCGAAGCGCTGCACCCATTCGGCGATATTGCCGGCCTTGCGCTCATGGTTCTTGGGCCGGCGGCGATAGAAGATGTGGTCGTGGTCGTCGGTGCGGGCGCGCAGCGCCAGGAAGGCCGCTTCCTCCGCCACCCAGGCATCCGGGTCGGTGGTGTCGCTCAGGATGAAGATGTCGAAGTGCCCGCCGCGGCCGGTCGCCGCCAAGCTTTCATGGATCGCCTGCAGCCCGGCCATTACCCGCTCGGGGGGCTCGTTGTAGACCGGCATCAGCAGGGCGGTGCGCTGGCGAAGCTCCGGCAGGGGTGCGGCCGGGTCGATCCCCAGCCGCCTGCCGCCGCCTGCCAACAGGCTGCCGAAGCCGCAGAGCGCGCTGATGAAGGACAGCGCGATCCAGGCGAAGAGCAGGACGAAGAGACCCAGCAGGATGATCTGCAGCGCGGTCGGCCGCCGGATATCCAGCGCCAAGCCCATTTCATTCGCGCCGAAGGCGGTCAGCGCCACGGCCCCGCCAAGCACCAGGATCCGCCGCAGCGCCATCAGCCGCGGGGCGGAGGGGCGGCTGGTCGGCCCGCCCTCGGCCTTCGCGCGCAGCGACTGCACCGGCATCTCTAGCGGCGCCGCCGGCGGCAGCGCCGGGGCGAAGTCGCGGGTCAGGCCGTCCATCGGTAGAGCCAGGTTTCGGTCAGCGGCCGGTCGCCCAGCTTCAGTTGGGCGCGCAGCTCCACCAGCCGCGCCGCGCCGGGCACCAGCTCGAAATGCACCCGCCAGCCGCCATTCTGCGCATTGCGCTGCACCACCGGGTTCCGGATCTCGCCCGCGCTCTTCGACAGTTCCAGCGTCGGGGTGACATCGGCCGGCACCTCGCCCGCCTTGCCGCCGGCGACATCCAGCACAAACAGGCGGCCGCTGCGGCCGGCCGCGCCCACCCGCGTCTCGCGGAACTGGGCCAGCTCCGGATTGCCGGGGAAGACCGGCATCCAGTGCAGGCGATAGACGTAGTTGTATTCCTCCCCGGGCTTCATCGGCTGCTGGGGGCGCCAGAAGGCCACGATATTGTCGTGGATCTCGCTATCGGTCGGGATCTCGACCAGCTGGATGCTGCCCGGCCCCCAATCCGCGATCGGCTCGACCCAGAGCGAGGGGCGCCGCTCGTAGAAGGCCTCCAGGTCGTTGTAGCCCTGGTAGTCGCGGCGGCGCTGCATCAGGCCGAAGCCGCGGGGATTGACCTCGGCGAACTGGCTGACCTGCAGGTCGCGCGGATTGTGCAGCGGGCGCCACAGCTGCTCGCCGCGGGAGGTGGCGATCATCAGCCCGTCCGAATCATGCACCGCATTGCGGTAGTCATCGGCGCCGCTGCGGTCGTTCGGGGCGAAGAAATACATGCTGGTCAGCGGGCCGATCCCGACCGCCGCGACCTCGACGCGCGGATAGATCACCGCCTGCACGTCGAAGACGGTGTTGTCGCCCGGGCGAATGGTGAAGCGGAAGGCCGCGGTGGCGCTCGGGCTGTCGAGCAGCGCATGCACCACCACCGAATTCGCCCCGGCATGCGGGCGTTCCAGCCAGAAGGCGCGGAAGACCGGGAATTCCTCCCCGGCCGGATCGGCGGTCTTGATGGCGAGGCCGCGGGCGGACAGCCCGTAGTTCAGCCCCCGCCCGACCGCGCGGAAGTAGGAGGCGCCGAGAAAGGCGCAGATCTCGTCGAAGACGCCCTGCGTGTTCAGCTGGTGGTGGATGCGAAAGCCCGCATAGCCGAAATCGGCCGGCGGGGGGGGGCGATCGCCCAAAGTGAAGGCCGTGGGGTCATAGGGGATCGGACGCGCCTGGCGGTCCACCACCTCATGAAGCTCGACCTTCTGGGCGTAGAGGAAGCCGCGATGGAACAGCTGCACCTGGAAGCCGCGATCCGCGTCCCGCCACAGCGCGGCCTCCGGCTTGAAGCGGAGGTCGCGATACTGATCGTAGCCGAGATCGGTGAAGGCGCGCGGCAGGGTCGCATCCGGCGCGCGATAGGCGCCCTTGGCCATCTCCCGCGCCAGGTCCCGCACGGTGCTGTCGCTGAAGGCGGTGCCGGCGGCGGGGGTCGCCTGCTGCGCTTCCACCTCCTCCCCGCTCGCCTTGAAGAAGAGCGCGGCGGCCGCGGCGGCGGCCAGGGCATGTCGACGGTACAAGTGGGCCCCCAATCGGCGCGAAAGGATCACCGGTCCCCGGCCCCGGCTGCCTGCCGCGGCTGAACCGACACCCGCGTAACGGGGACGAAGCGGGGGCGGTTGCATCGCCGATGCCGCAGCGCAAAAATTTCCCGGACGTTTTCGGCGAAAGGGCCCTGGCACCGGATCGGTGCCAGGGCCGGTTCAGCCCGCCGGGGCCTTGGCTCAGGCCACGTCGCCAGGGCGGCGCAGCGTCGGGTCATTCGCCAGGGGCGCATCGGCATGCGCCTGGCCGATCGGGCGGTTCGAGGGATAGGGCTTGGGATTGCGGCCGCTTTCCGCCGTCGGATCCCAGCCGCCGCTGCGCCATTCCTGCTGGCGCGCATCCGTGTCGATCGGGTTGTGCTGCTGCAGGATCCGCTCCACCTCGGCCGCGCGGCTTTCATCGGTGCGGACCGCCACCAGGTGGCCGCCGCGCCGCAGGCCCTCGGAATAGGTGGTGGCATGCTCCTCCGAGACGCCGGCGGAGGTGAGCGCGCCGAGCAGGCCGCCCGCCGCGGCGCCGACGCCTGCGCCGGTGAGCGTCGCGATCAGCCAGCCCGCCGCGACCAGCGGGCCGACGCCGGGGATGGCCAGGGCGCCGATGCCGGCCAGCAGGCCCGCGCCGCCGCCCACCACGGTGCCCAGCGAGGCGCCGGTGGCCGCCCCCGTCTCCGTCGCAGGTTCGGTCGTGGTGCTGCGCGTCGTGCCGGCGCCGCCGGCCAGCGAATCCGCGCCGGTGACGGTGGAGCCGGCCTCGGCGGCGCTGCCCATGTAGGTGATGTCGCCATGCGCGAAGCCGGCGGCCTCCAGGCTGCGGACCGCCGCATGGGCGGAGCTGGAACTGTCGAAAAGCCGGGCGATGGTGCGTTGGGTCATGATCGTTTCCTCAATGAAATGCAGGGCCGGGCCGAAGTCTCACGGGTCACGGGGTGGCGACGATGTTGCCCTGGTAGTCCATGGCGACGCCGGTCATCTGGCCATTGCGCATCGCGCGGCCGCGCCAGACGCCTTGCTCGTCCAGGCGAAGCTGCTGGACATCCGCGTAGCCGGCATCGGCGATGCGGGCGCGGGCCTGGCCCTCGGTGAAGGAATTGGCGCCGGAGAGCGGAGCGCCCTCGCGCCGCGCCTCGCCGCCGCCCTGGACCGGGGCGGCCGGACGGGTGGCGCCAGTCGCCGCACCAGGGGTCCCGGGCGCCGTCGCAGTCGTGCCGGGCGGCATGGTGCCGGCGCCAGCGCCCGGGCTGGTGGTGGTGGTGCCGTCCGGCAGCGGGCGCTGCGCCGTGGTGCCGGGGCGCTCGGTGCCCGCCGGCTGACGGGAGCCAGGCAGCGGCGCCGCGGCCTGGCCGGGCGGCACGGTAGCCGGCGCGGTACCGGCGCCGACGCTGGCGCCAGGCGCCGATTCGGCGCGGGTGCCAGGCGCCGATTGGGCGCGGGTGCCGGCCGTATCCGGCGCCGTGGTGGCGGCCTGCCCGCGGCCGCCCTGCGGCTGCGCGGGATCGGCCGGCGCGACGCGCGGTGCGGTGCCCGCCTGGCCGCCGGCGGCGCCCTGGTTCGCGGGGCCTGCCGGGCCCGTGGTGCCGCCCATGCCGGGGGCATTGCCGGCGCGGCTGCCCGGGGGCATCGGCGTGGGGTTCACCGACTGCGCCGTGGCGCCCGCATCCTGGCCGCCGCGCTGGCCTTGCTGCGTCACCGGCTGGCCGGCCGCGCCGAGATTGGGGGTGGTGGCGCTGGGCGTGGTGCTCTGGGCGAAGGCGGCGCCGGCGAGGCTGAGCGTCGCGGCAACCGCGCCCGCCAGGGCCGTATGACGATGGGGCATCCGTTTCCTCCACATTCTGTTCGGGTGCAGGGCACCCATGACGACAGAACGCGGGGCGCTGCGCGCCGTTCGTCTCGCGGCCGATATGGGGCCGCACAGCGGCGCGAGGATCGGCCGCTTCAGGCCTTGGGCGTCAGGCCTTCACGGCGCCTGCCGGCGGCCCGGACTTCGCCAGGGCGGCATTGGTATAGCGCGGATCCTCGGTGACCTCCGGCCCCAGCCAGTCCGGCAGGGGTGGCGCGGCCTTGGCATCCGGCAGCTCGACCTCAGCCAGAACCAGCCCGGCCAGGCGTTCCGGCGCTTCGAAGACATCCACGGTCCAGAGGTGGCCTTCATGCGGCACCTCATGGCGCGTCTTGGCCAGCGGCGGCGCGGTACAGAGGGCGAGCAGGCTTTGCGCATCGTCCAGCGGGATCGGGTATTCGAACTCCGCCCGTACCAGCCCGCCCGGCCCCTTGATGGTCAGGAAGCCCTGCGGCCCGGCGATCCGCACCCGCACCACCGCAGGGCCGGCGCCGGCGGAGAGGTAGCCCTGGCGGATTGGCAGGCCCGGGCCGCGCGCCACCCGGCGCCAGCCCTCCCCCGCCACCAGGAACTTGCGCTCGATCTCGATGCCCATGCCGACTGCCCCCGCCCCAAACCACTACCATTGCCGCGGCGGAGCGCCCACATTCGCGGCGCCATGAACATCCTGACCCCCGTCGAGTTCTTCCCGCAGAAGCGGCCCGTGCCTCCCTCCGGCACGCCGCTGCGCGTCGTATCGCCCTATGAGCCGAATGGCGACCAGCCGACCGCCATCGCCACCCTGCTGGAGGGGCTGGCGAAGGCGGAGCGCGACCAGGTGCTGCTCGGCGTCACCGGTTCCGGCAAGACCTTCACCATGGCCAAGGTGATCGAGGCGGCGCAGCGGCCGGCGCTGGTGCTGGCGCCGAACAAGACGCTGGCCGCGCAGCTCTATGGCGAGATGAAGAGCTTCTTCCCCGACAATGCGGTGGAGTATTTCGTCAGCTACTACGACTACTACCAGCCGGAAGCCTATGTCCCGCGCACCGACACCTACATAGAAAAAGACGCGCA
Organism: Falsiroseomonas tokyonensis; assembly: GCF_019024325.1. Taxonomy (GTDB): domain Bacteria; phylum Pseudomonadota; class Alphaproteobacteria; order Acetobacterales; family Acetobacteraceae; genus Falsiroseomonas; species Falsiroseomonas tokyonensis. Next base: position 247,135 of record NZ_JAFNJS010000005.1, on the reverse strand, counting down.
GATCAACGAGCAGATCGACCGCATGCGGCATTCCGCCACGCAGTCGCTGCTCGAACGATCGGATGTGATCATCGTTGCCTCCGTCTCCTGCATCTACGGCATCGGCTCGGTCGAGACCTATAGCCGGATGGTGGTGAAGCTGGAGCGCGGCGGGAAGATCGAGCGCGACATCCTCATCAAGGGGCTGGTCGAGCAGCAATACCGCCGCAACGACAGCGCCTTCCAGCGCGGCACGTTTCGCATCCGTGGCGAGACGGTGGATATCTGGCCGTCGCAATTGGAGGACCGCGCCTGGCGTGTCAGCCTGTTCGGCGACGAGATCGACGGGCTGAAGGAATTCGACCCGCTGACGGGGGAGATCACGGCGGATCTCGACCGCGTGGCGATCTACGCGAACAGCCACTACGTCACGCCGCGGCCGACGATGCAGCAGGCGATCGTCAGCATCAAGGCGGAGCTGAAGGAGCGGCTGGCGGAGCTGCAGGCGGCCGGCCGCCTGCTGGAAGCGCAGCGCCTGGAACAGCGCACCACCTTCGACATCGAGATGCTGGAGACGACCGGCGTCTGCAAGGGCATCGAGAACTATTCGCGCTACCTCACCGGCCGCAAGCCGGGCGAGCCGCCGCCGACGCTGTTCGAATACCTGCCGGAGAATGCACTGCTGATCGTGGACGAAAGCCACGTCACCGTGCCGCAGATCGGCGGCATGTATCGCGGCGACTTTGCGCGCAAGTCGATCCTCGACGAGTTCGGCTTCCGGCTGCCCTCCTGCAAGGACAATCGCCCGCTGAAGTTCGAGGAATGGGACGCCTATCGCCCCGACACGATCTTCGTCAGCGCGACGCCGGGGCCCTGGGAGATGGAGCGCACCGGCGGCACCTTCGCGGAGCAGGTGATCCGACCCACCGGCCTTGTGGATCCGGTGACGGAAATCCGGCCCGTGGAAGGCCAGGTGGACGACCTGCTGGCCGAATGCCGCAAGGTGGCCTCCGAGGGCGGCCGCGTGCTGGTCACGACACTGACCAAGCGGATGGCGGAGGACCTGACCGAATACATGACGGAAACCGGCATCCGCTGCCGCTACCTGCATAGCGACGTGGATACGCTGGAGCGCATCGAGATCATCCGCGACCTGCGCCGCGGCGTCTTCGACGTGCTGATCGGCATCAACCTGCTGCGCGAGGGGCTCGACATTCCCGAATGCTCGCTGGTGGCGATCCTTGATGCGGACAAGGAGGGCTTCCTGCGCTCCACCACCGCGCTGATCCAGACCATCGGCCGCGCCGCGCGCAATGTGGAGGGCCGCGTTATCCTCTACGCCGATGTGATGACGGAGAGCATGAAGAAGGCGCTGGGCGAGACGGCGCGGCGGCGGCAGAAGCAGCAGGAATGGAACGCCGCGCATGGCATCACGCCGACCAGCATCCGCCGCGACATCTCCGACGTGCTGCAATCGGTCTATGAGCAGGATTATGTGACGGTCGAGGCGGTGGAGGGCGATGCCACCGCGCAATTCGTCGGCAAGGATATCGGCGCCACCATCGCGGAGCTGGAGAAGCGCATGCGCGCCGCCGCCGCCGACCTGGAATTCGAGGAGGCGGGCCGGCTGCGCGACGAGATCAAGCGGCTGGAGGCGCTGGACCTCGGCCTGCAGCCGAACCTGGCCGGGCGGTCGCTGCAGGACAGCGCGCCGCGCCAGGGCACGGGCGGCGGCAAGGGGCGCGCGAAGCAGGACTGGAAGCCGAAGCCGATGGGCCCCGGCGGCGGCGGCTACGACCCGAACAAGGCCAAGGGCGGGCGCGGCCGGCGGCGCGGCTGACCTGCCCCGGATAGGGCGAGCAGAAGGCAGCGCCTGCCCTATCCCCGCCGCAAGCTCCTGGCCTATTGGTGCCCTGTGCAACCGGACAGGGATCAATCTCCATGGCGACCTTCGCAACCCGCGGCCTGCTGCGCCTGGCGCTGGCCAGCGCCCTCATCATCCCTCTCGCCGCCTGCGAGGGCCTTTCGCGGCGCGAGCAGCGCGCGCTTTCGGGCGGTGCCATCGGCGCGGCCGGCGGCGCCGCGGTGGGCGCGCTGACCGGCGGCTCGGCGGTGACCGGCGCATTGATCGGCGGCGCCGGTGGCGCGGCGGTGGGCGCGCTGACCGGCGGCGGCCGACGCTGAGGGCCGGGCTCGGGCCGTAGACCACGATCCGTCCTCTCGGACGGATCTCGTGCTCTAGAAGCCATTGTTTCTAAAGCACGAAATCCGATAACGCTGATTCGGTGTCATCGGATGGTGCTTTAGCGGCCGAGCCCGATTCCGCATTCGGAGAGCAGCCCGGCGAGGCTGCCGCGGGAGGCTTGCGCCAGCTGCGCCACCCGAATCGAATCCTGCGCCGGCAGCCCCTGCGCCAGGCAGGCGGCCAAGGCGGGGGCGGCGATGCCGCCGGCCATGGCGCAGCGTCCCGCTGCGGTGGCGAGGCGCTGGCAGAATTCGCGCTGCTGCTGCGGCGTCTCGGCCGGGGCGAGCACGCCGGGGATGCCGGACGCGCCACGTCCGGGCAGGGCGAAGCCCTGGCCGAAGGCGGGTCCCGCCAGCATCGTCACCATGGCCAGCGCCAGCCGCATCCGAACCTCCCGCCCCTTCGGGCCACAAAGCCCGGGGCGCGGGCGCGGGTCAAGCTGGCAGGCTTGGGTCCGGGCGGAGTGGTCTTGGCGGCGGCGAAGGGCTATCTCCCGTCCCGCATGAGCATCCCCCTCTCCCCCGCTTTGCCGCGGGCGGCCTTCATCACCGGCGGCAGCAAGCGGCTGGGCCAGGCCATGGCCCTGGCCCTGGCCGAGGCCGGCTTCGACATCGCCATCCACTACGGCACCAGCGCCGCGGCGGCGGAGGAGACGGTGGCCCGCATCCGGGCCCTCGGCCGCCGCGCCGTGGCGCTGCAGGCCGACCTGGCGCGGGAGGCGCAGGTGGCGCCGCTGATCGACCAGGCGATCGCCGCCCTCGGCCCGATCGGCGTGCTGGTGAACAATGCCTCCACCTTCGAACGCGACGAATGGGACGATGCGACCCGCGAAAGCTGGGATGCGCATCTGGAGGCCAACCTCCGCGCGCCCTTCGTGCTGTGTCAGGCGATGGCCCGCGCGCTGCCGGCGACGGCGGAGGGTGTGATCGTCAATATGCTGGACCAGCGGGTCTGGTCGCTGACGCCCCATTTCGTTTCCTACACCGTCTCCAAGGCCGCGCTCTGGACCCTGACGCAGACCCTGGCCCTGGCGCTGGCGCCGCGCATCCGGGTGAATGCGATCGGCCCTGGCCCGGCCCTGCCTTCCCCGCGCCAGAGCCAGGCGCAGTTCGACCGGCAATGCGCCTCCGTCCCCCTGCGCCATGGCACGGGGCCGGAGGAGGTGGCGCGTGCCCTGCTCGCCATCCTCGCTTTGCCCGCCATGACCGGGCAGATGATCGCCCTCGATGGCGGGCAACACCTGCAATGGGCGCCCACCGGCGGCGGTGCCGCGGAGATCCTGGAATGATCCACGCCCCCCTCTATGCCCCCGATGCGGAGCGCGGTTACCGGGTGGTCTTCGTGCGCGGCCTGGCGCTGATGGCGCGCCTCGGCATCCATCCGCATGAGAAGGCGGCGCCGCAGCGCGTGGTGCTGAGCCTGGAGCTGGTGGTGCAGGACGATGCCGCGCCGGCCGCCATCGGGCCGGACGACTTCCGCCGGGTGGTGGACTATGCCCGGCTGGTGGAGACCGCCCGCGCCGTGGTGGCGGAGGGGCATGTACTGCTGGTGGAAACGCTGGCCGAGAAGGTGGCCCTGGCCGCGCTGGCCGATGCCCGTGTGGAACGGGCCCGCGTCACCGTGGAAAAGCCGGATGCCTTTGCCGATGTGGCGACGGTGGGGGTGGTGGTGGAGCGTTGTCGCGACGCGGCATGAAAGGATACGGGCACGAAAGGTCTGGACGCTCAACTTGTCCACTGAACTCACGAAAACGAGAGCGGCGTGATCTTGTAAAATCAGCGGTTACACTGCCCGCGCGATTGCCGGAGGGGCCGCGGCAAATCTCCTGCGCAATCAAATGGTTAACAAAACCGCTCAAATCATAGGCAAACATGTGTGACTGGCGGATGACGGCCATTCCAGGCCCTTCCGGAGCCGTATCTCCACAGACTTGTCCACAGCTTCGGTGGAAAAGCCTGCACACCCCTTTAGCTCTTGATGTCGGCCGTCAACTGATAACACGAGATCGTGATGACCGAAGCTGATCCGCGCGAATTCTTGCCCGACCCCGGCCCCGCCGCGCCCAGCGGGCTGTCCGTGATCGAGCGCGCGCTGGAGACCTTGCCGCTGGCGCCCGGCGTCTATCGGATGCTCGATGCCAAGGGCGATGCGCTCTATGTCGGCAAGGCGCGCAGCCTGAAGCGGCGGGTGCATGCCTATACCCAGCTGGCCCGCCTGCCCGAGCGCCTGCGCCGCATGGTCTTCGAGACCCGCAGCCTGGAGGTGGTGACCACCGGCAGCGAGGCCGAGGCCCTGCTGCTGGAGGCCAACCTGATCAAGCGGCTGCGGCCGCGCTTCAACATCGTGCTGCGGGACGACAAGTCCTATCCCTGGCTGGTGCTGACCGAGGACCACCCCTTCCCCCAGATCGGCAAGCATCGCGGGGAGCGCCGCAAGGGCGCCAGCTACTGGGGCCCCTTCGCCAGCGCCTGGGCGGTGAACCAGACGCTGACCGCGCTGCAGAAGGTGTTCCTGCTGCGCACCTGCCGCGACACGGTCTTCGACAGCCGCACCCGGCCCTGCCTGCTGCACCAGATCAAGCGCTGCTCCGCCCCCTGCGTCGAGCGCGTCTCGAAGGAGGAATATGCGGCGCTGGTGCGGGAGGCGAAGGATTTCCTCGGCGGCGGCATCCCCTCCCTGCAACGCAAGATGGCGGCGGAGATGGAGGAGGCGGCGGAGCGGCTGGAGTTCGAGCGGGCCGCCAGCCTGCGCGACCGCATCCGCGGCCTGACCCATGTGCAGGGCAGCGACCGCATCCACCTGGATGGGGTGAACGACGCCGATGTGGTGGCGCTGCACCAGATGGCCGGCCAGTCCTGCGTGCAGGTCTTTTTCTTCCGCGGCGGCCGCAACAACGGCAACCGGCCCTTCTTCCTGTCCCACGCCAAGGCCGAGCAGAGCGCGGAGGAGGTGCTGGGCGCCTTCCTGGCCCAGCTCTATGACGACCTGCCGCCGCCGCCCCTGGTGCTGGTCAGCCACGACCCCCAGGACGAACCCCTGCTGGCCGAGGCGCTGAGCCTCAAGGCCGGCCGCAAGGTCGAGATCCACCGCCCGCAGCGCGGCGAGAAGCGCGCCGCGATGGACCATGCCCTGACCAATGCGCGGGAGGCGATCGAGCGCCGCATGGCGGAGGGCGCCGCCCAGGCCGACCTGCTGGCCGGCGTCGCCCGCATCTTCGACCTGCCGGCCCCGCCGGAGCGGGTGGAGGTCTATGACAACAGCCACATCATGGGCACCAACGCCTATGGCGTGATGATCGTGGCCGGCCCCGGCGGCTTCCTGAAGTCGGCCTATCGCAAATACGGCATCAAGGGCCCGGCCCCCGCCCTCCCCAGCATGGCCCCTGCACCGATCCCAAGAGGCGGCGACGACTTCGCCATGATGCGGGAGGTCTTCGAACGCCGCTTCGGCCGCGCCCTGAAGGAAGACCCGGGCCGCGAGAGCGAGGCTTGGCCCGACCTGGTGCTGATCGATGGCGGCGCCGGCCAGCTTTCCGCGGCGCGCGAAATCCTGGCCGAGCTCGGCGTGGACGACATCCCGCTGGTCGCCATGTCCAAGGGGCCGGATCGCGACGCCGGCCGTGAATGGTTCCATCAATCGGGCCGCGACCCGATCCAGCTGCCGCCGCGCGACCCGGTCCTGTACTACCTGCAGCGGCTGCGGGACGAGGCGCATCGCTTCGCCATCACCACCCATCGTAGCGGCCGGTCCAAGGCGCTGGTGCGGTCGGAGCTGGACGATGTGCCGGGTGTGGGCGCCGCGCTGAAACGGAAACTTCTCAATCACTTCGGCTCCGCCCGCGGGGTGCGGAATGCGGCGCTGGCCGACCTGGAGAATGCGCCGGGAATCGGCCCCGCAGTGGCGCGACGCATCCATGGGCATTTCCACCCGGGGGCCGGGACGCGTAGAGTGCCGGAAGGCTGAGCCAAGATGAACACCCGGATGAATTTGTGCCGACCGACCTTCCCAACCTCCTGACGCTGTCGCGCATCGCGGCCATCCCGGTGCTCGTCCTGTTCGCCACACTGGGCGAGCCGTGGACGAACCTGGTCGCCTGCATCGTCTTCTCGGCGGCGGCGATCACCGACTATTTCGACGGCAAGCTGGCGCGGTCGCGGAAGCAGATCAGCGATTTCGGCCGCATGCTGGACCCGATCGCGGACAAGCTGCTGGTCGGCGCCGCGCTGATGCTGCTGGCCGGCAATGGCCAGCTCAGCACCTTCGGCCTGTTCCCGGCCATCGTCATCCTGCTGCGGGAGATCCTGGTCTCCGGCCTGCGCGAATACCTGGCGGGGCTGAAGATCGGCCTGCCGGTCACCAACCTGGCCAAGTGGAAGACCGGCTTCCAGATGGGCGCGCTGGGCGCGCTGCTGGCCGGCGACAGCGGCGCCTCCGTCATCTGGCTGTCCTGGCTGCCCGTCTCCCTGATCGGGGAGGTGATGCTGCTGGCGGCCGCCATTCTCACGTTGGTGACGGGCTGGGACTATCTGCAGGCCGGGCTGCGCCATGTAGGCGGGGCGGCGGCCCAGCCGCCGGCGCCGCCGTCCCCAGGGCCGGCCCCAGCCCCGGCCCCCTTGCAGACTCCGCTTCGCTCTTGAGGCGTGCCATGCTGCAGCGCATCTTCCGCCCGAACATCGCGATCACGGGAGCCGACATGGCCGCCGCACCCACCTGCCCATCCCCGAAGAGCCCGGCCCGAGGCGCGCCGCTGCTGGCGCTCCTGTTGCTGGCCGGCTGCTCCAACGGGGGTATCGGCAGCAGCATCAGCTCCAGCCTCGACCGCCTCTGGTCGCCCTTCATGGGCTCCACCAATGTGGTGACCTCGGACAGCCTGACCGTCCAGCGCGTGCGTGGCGGCAACCCCGCGGTGGAACCGCTGGTGCCGGAGGGCGGCGATGTCTGGCCGGTGCAGGAAGCCGAGCGGCCGACGCTGCTGGGCGGGCCGGACGAGGCGATGCGCAATATCCCGGTCTATCGCCCCTCCCTGATCGAGGGCGCTCCGGCCGCCTCCTCCCCGGTGCCGACGCCGGGGGAACGGCCGGTGCGGCGCGGCTCCTCCACCCCGCCGGGCAGCCTGGCCGCGCCGGGCGATTTCGCACGCAATCCGGCGAGCCCTGCACCCGCCGGCGCCTATACCCCGCCGCCGCCGCGGCTGGAGGGGCGGCCGATGACCACCCCCTCCGGCAGCGTTGTCACGGGCACCGGCGGCACCTCCCGCGTCCAGGGCTATACCGGCCCGCAGGGCGGCGGCGCCGTGGTGCGCGACGGCAATATCGAGACCTGGATCGGCCCGGACGGCCAGACCCGCACGCGCGTGGTGCCGAACTGAGGGCGAGCCCTTGAAGATCCTCTACTTCGCCTGGGTCCGCCAAAGGGTCGGGCTGGCCGAGGAGGATGTCGCGCCGCCGGCCGAGGTGCGGGACGTGGCCGGGCTGATCGCCTGGCTGGCCACACGCAGCCCCGGCCATGCCAGCGCCTTCGCCGATCCGCGCCAGCTCCGCGCCGCGGTGAACCAGGACTTCGCGACGCCCGACCAGGCGGTGGCGGCGGGCGACGAGGTGGCCTTCTTCCCGCCTGTGACGGGCGGCTGAGATGGCCGGCCCGACCATCCGCGTGCAGGAAGCGCCCTTCGACCTTGGCGCCGAATCGGCGGCGCTGACCGCGGGCCGGACGGATATCGGCGGGCTGGCCAGCTTCGTCGGCCTTTGCCGCGCCGATGACGGGCTGGCCGCGCTGGTGCTGGAGCATTATCCGGGCATGACCGAGCGGGCGCTGCAAAAAATCGCGGCGGAGGCCTGGGCGCGCTGGCCGCTGACCGGCTGCACCGTGATCCACCGCGTCGGCCGGCTGGTGCCGGGGGAGCCGATCGTGCTGGTGCTCACCGCCTCCGCGCACCGGGCCGCGGCGCTCGAGTCCTGCGCCTTCCTGATCGACTGGCTGAAGACCTCCGCCCCCTTCTGGAAGCGGGAGGAATTTGCGAGCGGCGACAGCCGCTGGGTGGAGGCCAAGGCGACGGACGAGGCCGCCGCCGCGCGCTGGGCGAAGCCGGCTTGATCCTGCGCCTCTCGGCGATCCTGCTCGGTGCCTTGTTGCTGGTCTGGCCGGCCTTCCTGAACGGCTATCCGCTGCTGTTCAGCGATACCGGCGCCTTCCTGCACCAGACCACGGGGCCGCTGGTGATCTGGGACAAGCCGCATGTCTATGGGCCGCTGATGGCCCTGTTCCACTGGCACACCAGCCTCTGGGGGCCGCTGCTGGCGCAGGGGCTCTGCCTGTCGCACCTGCTGTGGCTGGCGCAGCGGGCGCTGCGCGGCAGCGCCGGGCCGGGTGTCCACCTGGCCTGCTGCCTGGCCACCGCCTTGCTGACCACCGCGCCCTTCACCATCGCGCTGCTGATGCCGGATGTCTTCGCCCCGGTGGTGCTGCTGGCACTGCTGTTGCTGGGGTTTGCCCGGGACTCGCTCAGCCGGGTGGAAGTGCTGTGGCTGGGGCTGCTGGCGTCCATCGGCATCGCGACGCATCTGTCGCATCTGCCGCTGGCGCTCGCCCTGGTGGTCTTCGTGGCCTTGGTGGCGCGGCGGGTCTGGCCGGTGCTGCGCGCGGCAGCGCCGCTGGCGGCGGCGATCCTGCTGCTGCTCGGCACGAACTACTGGGGGCATGGGCGGGCGGTGCTGTCGCCGCATGGCGCGACCTTCGCCCTGGCCCGGCTGCAGGCGGATGGCCCCGCCGCCGCCGTGATCCGCGACCGCTGCCCCGAATCCGGCTGGTATCTCTGCGCCTTCGCCGACCGGCTGCCGATGGACAGCGACGCCTTCCTCTGGGAGCCGGACAGCCCGGTGAACCGCGCGCCGGACGGCACGCCGCGCTTCCTGGGCGGCGCGCTGCTCTCGGCCGAGGCCAGCGTCATCGTGGGGGAGACGCTGCGGACCCATCCGCTGGAGGTGGCCTGGACCACGGCCCTGAATGCGCTGCGCCAGATGGGGTTGGCGACGGTGGGGGATACGCTGGTCGAGACCCACCTGGCCGCCGCCGTGCGCCCGCGCATCGCGGAGGCCTTTCCGGGCCGCGAACTCGCCACCTATGACGCGGCGCTGCAGCCCCGCGGCCTGCTGCCGGCAGCCGTGTCGCCCTTCCTGTTCGGGCACGTCCCCGTGCTGCTGGCCGGCGCGGCGCTGGCGCTTTTCGCCTGGTGGCGCGGGCTCGGCGATCGCCGGCGGATCGGGCTGGTGGTGGGGGTGCTGGTCGGTGTCTCGGCCAATGCGCTGGCCACCGGTGGATTGTCGAAACCGCATCTGCGCTATGAGGCGCGGATCCTCTGGCTGATGCCGGTGATCGCGGGCCTCGCCCTGCTGCCGCGGTCCCGGCCGCAGCCGGGCGCGGATCGCGGCGAAATCCGGTGACGCCGCGCCGCCTCGCCCTGGTCGCGGTGCTGCTGGGGGCGCCGCTGCTGGTCTGGCCGGCCTTCCTGAACTTCTATCCGCTGGTCTTCATCGACACCGTCTCCTACCTGCTGCACACCACCGCGCCGGAAGTGCCCTGGGACAAGACCCAGGCCTATGGGCCCTTCCTGCACCTGTTCCACTGGCAGCTCAGCCTTTGGCCCGCGGTGCTGGCGCAGGGGCTGATCGCCTCGCACCTCATCTGGCTGGCCCAGCGGGCGCTGCGCGGCGCGGCGCAGCCGGGCTGGCACCTGATGCTCTGCGCCGGGCTGGGCCTGCTGACCTCGGCGCCCTGGTTCCTGGCCACGCTGATGCCGGATGCACTGACCGGGTTGGTGCCGCTGAGCCTGTTCCTGCTGGCCTTCGGCGGGCTGGGTCCCTTGATGACGGCCTGGGTCGGGGGGGTCGCGGTGCTGGCGGTGGCGTCCCACCTGTCGCATCTGCCGCTGGCCCTGGCACTGCTGGCGCTGACCCTGCTGCTCGGCCGGCGGATGCGCCCCCTGCTGCGGGCCGGGCTGCCGGTGGCGCTGGCGGTGCTGTTCCTGTGTACCGCCAATGCCCTGGCCTTCGGGCGCTTCACCCCCTCCCCGCACGGCGCCGCCTTTCTGCTGGCGCGGCTGCAGGCGGATGGCCCGGCGGCGGCGCTGCTGCGCGACCGCTGCCCGGAAGCCGGCTGGCACCTGTGTGCCTTCACCGACCGGCTGCCGATGGACAGCGACGAGCTGCTCTGGGACGGCACCAGCCCGCTGAACCGGGAGGCCGATGGCAGTCCGCGCGCCATGGGCGCCATGCGCGGCGCGGCCGAGGCACAGGAGATCGTCGCCGCCACGCTGCGCGCCTATCCGCTGCAGGTCGCCGCCGCCGCACTGCGCAATGCCTGGGCGCAGCTGGGCTTGACGCGGGTGGGCGACACGCTCTCGGCCGAGCATCTCGACCTCTCGGCCCGCCGCGCCATCGCCGGCCATTTCCCGGCGGCGGAGCTGGCCCGCTTCGATGCCGGGGCGCAGATGCGCGGCGCGCTGCCCAGCCTGGCCAAGCCCTGGCTATGGCCGCATCTGCCGGTGCTGCTGGCCAGCCTGCCGCTGGCGCTCTGGCTGGGGTGGCGGGCGGCACGGGCGCGGGACCTGTCGCGCCTGGCGCTGCTGGCCTTCGCGCTGGGCGCGCTGGCCGCCAATGCGGCGGCGGCCGGCGCGCTGTCCAAGCCGCATCACCGCTACCAGGCGCGCATCGCCTGGCTGCTGCCACTGGCAGTCGGGCTGGCCGCCATCCCGCGAAGGGGTGCCGGGCCGCATGCGTCCGGTGAAAGCGGGCGAGCCCAGCGCGCGGAGCGCGCGCGTCACGCCGCAGGCGTGCCTCCGGCACGAGGCGCCTGAGGGTCTGGAATCAGTAGAAGAAGCGCTCCTCCACCACCTTGCCGTCCTTGACCGTATAGAGGCCAATCTCGGCCATCTGGATGCGCTGGCCGCTTTCCTTCACCGTCACATCCATCTCGAAGCGCAGCGCGAACTGGTCGCCGTGCACGAAGGGGCCCTCGGTGGTGGCGGAGTGGATCTCGTGGTTGGCGTACCACCACTCGCCCTTGCCCTTCACCGCCTCCCGCCCGCGCAGCTCCGCCATCGGGCCGTCCATCGCCTCGCGGCTCACCACATCCTCGGACCAGTAGCGCGCGCCGGCCTCCTCATGCCGGTCAGCCTTGCAGAGCGCGGCGAAATCCTCGGCGATCTCCCGGGTATCCATCGGTCTGTTCCCTTTATGTTCACTAATGGGAGCTTAACCAAAGGCGCCGGCGGGAAGCAAGGTCAGTTCGCGCAGGCTGCGATCAAGCGGGTGATATCGGCCCAGGCGATGCTGCGTTCGGGCATGGCATGGCCCAGCCTCTCCCGCTGCACCACCGGCCCCAGGATGCCGCCGAAGCGTTTCGCGAAGCGCGGCAGCCCCTCACGCCCCGCCGGCACGGCCAGCGTGGCGGCGCGGGCGCCGTCCTGGCGCATGCGCTGCGCCAGCAGGCCGAGCAGGCTGCGCCCGATGCCGCGCCCGCGCATCTTCTCCCGCACCTCCAAATGGTCGATCTGCGCGATGCCGGAGACCAGCGCCGCATGGGCGAAGCCTTCCAGCTGGTGGCCGGTCACCGCCACCACCACCTGGCCGGGGCGCTTGCGGCCGCGCAGCTGTTCCTGCCAGTGCAGGATCAGCGCCGCCTCCAGCGGGTCCTCGATGAAATCGGCGTCGAAGATGCCGGCATGGGAGACGCGCCAGAGGTCGGCATGCAGCTGGCTGATCCGCGCCACATCCCCGACCCGCGCCGTGCGCAGTTCCAGCGGCATCAGCGGGCCACCTGCCGCATAGCTGGCATGGATGCCATCGCCCTATCCTCCTGCCGTCGCGCGCATCGCTACTCTCGGCGGCGCCGGTGCCCTATATCGGGGGAAATCGTGCCGCGCGATGCCATGCAGGCCATGGCGGCGCGGAAAGCATCGATAACCGGCCCTGAAGGGGACGGGAGGCTCATGGGAACGCATATCGGCCATGCCGCTGGAAACTGATCCCCAAGCCAAGCCGCTGCCGGCGCGTTCGGCCGCGGAGGACAAGCGGGGGCGGGAAGACGAAAGGGCCAGCCCGGCTGGCGCCTCCAGCGGCCCGCATGCCGGCCGCAACCTGCTCTTCCTGCGGGAGGAGGAGCTGCGCCTGGCGCAGGACCTGCTGTTCTTCGGCTATCGCGACTTCACTGCCGGGGCGGATGCCATCCTGGCCGGGCTGGACATGGGCCGGGCGCATCATCGCGTGCTGCATTTCGTCGGCCGCCGGCCGGGCATCACGGTGGGCGACCTGCTGGGCATTCTCGGCATCACCAAGCAATCACTCGGCCGCGTGCTGACGCCGCTGGTGGAGGATGGCTTCGTCACGCAAAGCCCCGGCCGCAGCGACCGCCGGCAGCGCCTGCTGACCTTGACGGAAAAGGGCGCGGCGCTGGAGCGCAGCCTGTTCGAGCGGCAGCGGGATACGGTGATGCGCGCCTATCGGGAGGCCGGGCCGCAGGCGGTGGACGGCTTCCGGCGCGTCATGCGCGGGCTGATGGGGCCGGAGGCGCGCGCGGCGCTGGAACGGCTGGAGGCCGGGCCGGGGCCGGAGGCGGGCCGATGAGCGCCACATCGGATGCGCCGCATCTGCTGGTGGTGGACGACGATGCCCGGCTGCGCGCCCTGCTGCAGCGTTTCCTGACCGAGCAGGGTTTCCGCATCACCGCCGCCGCCGATGCCGCCGCCGCCCGCCATGCCCTGACCTCAGTCAGCTTCGACCTGATGGTGCTGGACGTGATGATGCCCGGCGAAAGCGGCCTGGAGCTGACCGAAAGCCTGCGGCGGGAGGGCCAGGAACTGCCCATCCTGATGCTGACCGCCCGCGGCGCCCCGGATGACCGCGTGACCGGCTTCGAACACGGCGTCGACGACTACCTGGCGAAACCTTTCGACCCGCGGGAGCTGGCGCTGCGCATCCGCACCATCCTGCGCCGCGCCGCGCCGCCGCCGGTGGCGGATCTCTCGGGCAGCCCGGTGCAGCTCGGCATCCGCTGGTTCGACCCGCAGCGGGCGGAGCTGCGCGGGCCGGAGGGGGTGGTGCGGCTGACGGGCGGCGAGCAGGCGCTGCTGCTGGCCCTCGCCCAGCGCCCGAACGAGGTGCTGAGCCGGGAGGAGATCGCCGTGGCGCTCGGCACGCCGGAGGCCGGTGAGCGCGCGATCGACGTGCAGGTGACCCGCCTGCGCCGCAAGATCGAGCCCGATCCGCGGGAGCCGCGCTTCGTGCAGACCGTGCGGCACCGCGGCTATGTGCTGAGGCCCGGGTCATGAGCTTGGCGCCGGCCGCCAAGCCGCTGCCCGCGGCACCGCCCGCGCGGCCGGTGCGCGCCTTCGGCCAGCGCCTGCGTACGCTTCTGCCGCGCGGCCTGCTCGGCCGGTCGCTGCTCATCATCCTGCTGCCGCTGCTGATCCTGCAGGGCGTGGCGCTGCAGCTGTTCTACGGCAACCACCTGGATGTCATCTCCCGCCGCCTGGCCGGCGGCGTGGCGGGCGAGATCGGGCTGGTGATCGAGATGATGCAGCGCATGCCGGACCCCGCCGACCGGGCCTGGCTGTTCCGCGATGCCGCCTGGCGGCTGGACCTGGCGCTGGCTTTCGAAGCCGGGGCCAGCCTCGGCGCCCCGCCGGACCGCGCGGCCTCCCTGCCCCTGCTGCCGCTGGAGGACGACCTGGCGCATGCCATGGCGGAGCGGGTGCGGCGGCCCTTCGATGCCGATTGGCAATCCGACCGCCGCAGCGTGATCATCCGCATCCAGCTGCCGGACGGCGTGCTGCATGTGGAGGCGCCGCGCAAGCGCCTGTTTACCGGCACGCTCTACCTGTTCTTCATCTGGCTGGTGGGATCGTCCCTGCTGCTGTTCGGCGTGGCGGCGCTGTTCATGAAGAACCAGGTGCGCGCCATCAGGCGGCTGGCCGGCGCTGCGGAGGCCTTCGGGCTTGGCCGCGACATCGGGCTGATGAAGCCGGAGGGCGCGGCGGAGGTCCGCCAGGCCGCCAGCGCCTTCAACCGCATGCAGGACCGCATCCGCCGCTTCGTCGCCCAGCGCACCGATATGCTGGCCGGCATCAGCCACGACCTGCGCACACCGCTGACCCGCATGCGCCTGGCGCTGGCCATGCTGCCCCATCGGGCGGAGGCGGAGGAGGATGTGGCGGCGCTGACGGAGGATGTGGAGGAGATGGAGCGGATGGTCGCCGCCTATCTCGCCTTCGCGCGCGGGGAGGCGCAGGAGCAGACCCAGCCGACCGATCTCGCCGCCATCGTGCGCGACGTGGCCAAGAAGGCGCAGCGGGATGGCGCGGTGGTGGTCGTGGAGGCGCCGGAGGCGCTGGAACTGCCGCTGCGGCCGGATGCGCTGCGGCGCTGCCTGGGCAATCTGCTGGACAATGCCCGCAAGCATGCGCGGCGGATCAGCGTGACGGTAGCGGAGATTCCCCGCGCCGAGGCCGGGGCCTGGGCGCAGGTCACGGTGGATGACGACGGCCCCGGAATTCCGGAGGCGCAGCGGGAGGAGGCTTTTCGCCCGTTTGCCACGCTGACGGCGGGCGGCACCGGGCTGGGGCTGGCCATCGCGCGGGATATCGCCCGCTCGCATGGCGGCGATATCGTGCTGGAGCAAAGCCCGCTGGGCGGGCTGCGGGCCAGGGTGCGGCTACCGCTTTAGCGGCGCGCAAGCCTCTCCCCCGGGCGGGGGAGAGGAACGCGCAGAAATCAGCCGCCCTGCTTGGCGACCAGGGTCTTCACCTCGTCCATGGCCTCCGTAAAGCGCTTGTTCAGCACGCCCAGCGCCTCGGAATTGGAGTTCTGGATGAGGTCGGCGACCTCCTTCATGTTGGCCACCGCGCGCTCATAGGCGGACTTCAGCAGCTCGGCCTGCTTGGCGGCGCGGGCCTGCGGGCTCTCGGTGCCGGACATCATGCGGATGGCGTCCGTCATCTCGGCCATCGAGGCCTGCAGGATCTCCATGTGGCGGCGGGCCACGGCTTGCGCGCCTTCCAGCGCCACGCGATTGGCGTTGGACAGCGCCTCCAGGTTGCGGCGCTGCGCCTCGGCCAGGCCCGACATGTCGGGCATCGCCGGCATGCGGAATTCGGACAGCATGCGCATCATCTCGTCGGGCTTCATGCCAAAGCGGTCGGACATCGCAACGGCTCCTCAGGCGTGGGGGGAAAAAAGGACGCGCGGCCTATACCGGAGGCCAGTGGGCGGCAGAAGGCGAAAAATGCTGCAACGCACAAAAAAACTTAGTCTTCTCAGGACTCCGTCTTGCAGCGCGGGACTCGCTTCCCGATCACGCGAGGTCCGGCGGCAGGGCGCGATCCCCGGGCTCGATCCGCAGGCTGCGCGCGGTCTGCTCGGCGCGATCCAGTGCCCGGTCCAGCGCGGCCATGGTGGGGCCCATATCGACGGTGTCGTCCTTTTCCCAGGCGCGGATCGTCATCAGCCAGACGCCCACCAGCCCTGCGGCGCGAAGCTTGCCCTGCAGGCCGGAGGAGTCCAGTTCGGCCGCCTCCAGCATGCGCTCCATGCTGCGCTGCAGGATCGGCGCCAGCGCCACGGCCAGCACGCCGTCCCGGCGCATGTCGGAAATCAGCCGCAGCATGCCGGCCCGATGCGGCAGCAGCGCATCCACGCCGCGCATCAGCACGTCGAAGACCCGGTCCCGCGGCGTGCCGCCCTGGCCGGGGACGGTGCCGGCCGAGACGCTTTCGGCCACCGCATCGGCATGCAGCCGCAGCAGATCAAGGCGGGAGGGGAAGCGCCGCACCAGCTCCCCGGCCGGGATGCCGGACAGGGCGGCGAGCCGGCCGGGTGTCACGCCGCGCCAGCCATGCTCGGCGATCACGGTGAACAAGGCGTCGAGCAGCTGGGTGTCGGTGGATTGCATGACCCGATGTTGGGGGCGGAACCGCGCCGCGCCAATGGGAAATGCGTGAATTCAGAGACCATTTGAGAATGGCGGCGGTTGAGGGCCCGCAGGTGATTTTTCGTCCTTGCCAGGCGCCGGATACAGCCGATGCTGGTTGCATCGGCAAATCCGGCGTCGCGCGAGCAGCGCGCCCGAGGCGCGACGCAGGGGCGGAAAAGCACCGCGGGGCCGACCCGCCGCTGTTCTCAAATGGTCTCTCAGCCGGCGAGTTCGCGCGACCGCGCCGTGGCCGCCGCGATGGCCTGGGAAATCGCCTGCGGCCAGGCGGACTCCGCCATCAGCACCGCCAGCGCCCGCTCCGTCGTGCCCTTGGGGCTGGTGACGTTCTTGCGGAGCTGCGCGGCATCCTCGGCGCTCGCGGCCAGCAGGGCGCCGGAGCCGGCGACGGTGGCGCGGGACATGCGGCGGGCGAGGTCCGGCGGAATGCCCTGTTCCACCGCCGCGGCCTCCAGCAGCTCCGCCAGCAGGAAGACATAGGCGGGGCCGCCGCCGGAGACCGCGGTCACCGGGTCCAGCAGGCCTTCCTGCTCCACCCAGTCCACCTCCCCGGTCGCGGCCAGCAGCGTATCGGCCAGGCTGCGCTGGGCCGCCGTCACGCCCGGGCCGGCGAAGGCCACGGTGAAACCCTGGCGGACGGCGGCGGGGGTATTGGGCATGGCGCGCACCACGGCGGCGCCGGCCCCGAGCAGCCCCTGCATGAAGCCCACCGTCTTGCCCGCCATGATGGAGACGAAGACGGCGCCGCCGGCGAAGCGGGCATAGGCGGGCAAGGTGGCCGGCGCCTCCTGCGGCTTGGTCGCCAGGATCACCGCGGCGGGTGCGAAGTCCCGGGGGATCTCCGCCGGGTCCCGCAGCAGCGTCGCGCGCGGGATGGGGCCGTTGGCGAAGGGGTCGACGACGATCGTCTCGCCCAGGCCGCGTTCGCGCCAGCCGGTCAGCATGGCGCCCCCCATCTTGCCGCAGCCGATGAGGAGGAGGGGGGGAAGGGTCTCGGTCATGCGGGCAGCCTTGCCGTCGCCCGCGCGCTTGGCAAGCGGGTGGAAGCCCCCTCACCCAACCCTTCCCCCCATGAATGGGGGGAGAGGGCTTTCGTCAGGCCTCGCCGACGCAGTCCAGCATGGCGGCCTGCAGCGCCTCGGCCGGCGGCTTGCCGCCCCAGAGCACGAACTGGAAGGCGGGGAAGAAGCGCTCGCATTCGGTCAGCGCGATATCGACCATGTCCTCGAGGCTCTCGGCCGAGGCGCCGGGCGCGCCGCGCAGCAGCACCGCATGGCGGAAGACCGGCACGCCATCGTCGCTGTCCAGGCCGAAATGGCCGATCCAGAGCTTCTCATTCGCCAGGGCCAGCAGCTCGAACAGCCGGTCCCGCTTCGCGGCCGGCACCTTCAGGTCAAAGGTGCAGGAGAAATGCATGGCGCTGATTTCCTGCGACCAGGAGAAATACAGGCCGTAGTCGCACCATTTGCCCGGGGCTTCCGCCGCCATTTCGCTGTCCGACCGGCGGTCGAACACCCATTCATTCGCTGTCACGATCTGTTCCAGCACATCGAGCGGGTTCGCGGATCGGTCGCGTTCCTCGTATCCGACATAAGCGGACATCGCGGCACCTCCTTCGCCCGACCAGGGCGGTGCCCCCTGTAATAGGGGCTGCCCACCCGAATCGCCACAATGGCTAGATTACGCAGGTGCGAAACGCCACCGCAAGAGCCGCTTCCTTAATGCAAGCCAAGGGCTTGGCGGCCAAGGTGCGAATGGCACCTCGGCCGCGGCTTTCAACCGCCGTCGACGGACTGGCCGGGATCGATGGAAGCGTCGGCGGCCGGCGCGGCCTGGGCCAGCTTCGCCTCCAGCGCGGCAACGCGGACTTCCAGCGCCTCGGCCTGTTCGCGGGCGCGTCGGGCCACTTCCAGGGCGGCGTCCAGATCCTCGCGCCGCACCAGCTCCAGGCGCTGCACCATGGCCTCGACCTGCGCGCGGCCCATGGCCTCGGCCTCCGCCCGGGCGCCGGCCAGGACGGAGAATGCGCCGCCGGCCATGCCGGCCAGGTCGTCGAAGAGGCCGCGCTTCGGCCCGCTGCCGCCGCCCATGCCCCAGCCTGGGCCGCCGGTCCCGCTACCTGTGCCGCCGGTGCCTCCGGTGCCTGTGCCTCCGGTGCCCGCCCCGCTGGATCCGCTACTGCCGGCTCCGGTTTCGCTGGTCATCACGACCTCCTGCCCAAATGCTGTGCGCCTTGTCCGGCCGCGATCCCGCGGCCTATACCCCGCCCGCGGCGAGATAGGGGCCGCGACGCGAAGGGACAACCGCCGATGTATGTCGTGACCGGCGGGGCCGGTTTCATCGGGTCCAACCTGGTCGCCGCACTCTGTGACCGGGGCGAGGAGGTCCTGGTGGTGGACCGGCTGCGGGATGGCGTGAAGTGGCGCAACCTGGCGCATCACGGCATCGCCGGCATTCTGCACCCGGACCAGCTGCCCGATTTCTGGAAGACCCAGCCCAAGGTCACCGCGGTGCTGCATATGGGCGCGATCAGCGCGACCACGGCGACCGATGGCGACCTGGTGGCGGACACCAACCTGGCCCTGCCGCTGACGCTCTGGGCGGAATGCGCGGCGCGCGGCATCCCCTTCATCTACGCCTCTTCCGCCGCCACCTATGGCGATGGCGCGCTGGGATTTGCCGATGACGAGAGCCCGGCGGCGCTGGCCGCGCTGCGACCGCTGAACCTCTATGGCTGGTCGAAGCTGGCCTTCGACCGGCGCGTGGCGGATCTGCTGGCGCGCGGCCAGCCGGCGCCGCCGCAATGGGCGGGGCTGCGCTTCTTCAACGTCTATGGGCCGAACGAATACCATAAGGGCCGCATGGCCAGCGTGGTTTTTCATAAATTCCACGAGGTGCAGCGCGGGGAGCCGGCCCGGCTCTTCCGCTCCGACCGTCCCGACTATGCCGATGGCGCGCAGATGCGGGACTTCGTGCATGTGGACGACTGCGTGGCGGCCATCCTCTGGCTGCTGGACCATCCGAAGGTCAGCGGGCTGTTCAACATCGGCTCCGGCCAGGCGCGCAGCTTCGTCGACCTGATCCGGGCGATGTTCGCCGGCCTCGGCCAGAACGCCCGCATCGAATTCATCGACATGCCGCCGGACCTGCTCGGCAAATACCAGTACTTTACGGAAGCCCCGATGGCGAAGCTGCGCGCGACCGGCTTCGACCGGGCGCCCACGACGCTGGAAGACGGCGTCGGCCGCTATGTGCGGGACTTCCTGCTGAACCCCGATCCGCACCGGTGACCTGATGTTCGTGATCGCCTTCCCCGTCATCGACCCGGTGCTGATCGAGATCGGCCCCTTCGCGCTGCGCTGGTACGCGCTGGCCTATATCGCCGGCATCGTGCTGGGCTGGATGCTGGCGCGGCGGCTGGTGGCGCTGGCGCCGGTCGCCGCCAGCCGGGAGCAGCTGGACGACTTCGTCACCTGGACCACGCTGGGCATCATCCTGGGCGGGCGGCTCGGCTACGTGCTGTTCTACCGGCCGGGCTACTACATTACCGCGCCGTGGGAGGCGCTGTATGTCTGGCAGGGCGGCATGTCTTTCCATGGCGGCATGCTGGGCGTGATCGTCGCCGCGCTGTGGTTCTGCCGGCGCCAGGGGCTGCCGGCGTTGCGTTTTGGGGACCGGGTGGCGCCGGTGGTGCCGATCGGGCTCGGGCTCGGACGGCTGGCGAATTTCATCAATGGCGAATTGTGGGGCCGCGTCTCCGACGTGCCCTGGGCCATGGTCTTCCCGACCGGCGGGCCGGAGCCGCGCCATCCGAGCCAGCTCTATCAGGCGGCGATGGAAGGCGTGCTGCTCTTCATCGCGCTGAACATCCTGGTCCGCATCCCCGGCATTCGGGAGCGCGAGGGGTTTGTCACGGGCGCCTTCCTGGCGGGCTATGGCGTGGCGCGACTGGTGGGTGAGTTCTTCCGGCAGCCGGATGCGCATCTCGGCTTCCTGTTTGCCGGCGCGACCATGGGCCAGCTGCTGTCCCTGCCGATGATCCTGGCCGGCGCCGTACTGATGCTGCGGGCCCGCCGCCCCGCGTGACGATGGAGCGCCTCGACCACTTCATGGCGCGGGCCATCGCCGCCTACTACGCGCGGCCCGCCTCGCCCTTCGGTCGGGCGGGGGATTTCACCACGGCGCCGGAAATCTCCCAGGCATTCGGGGAAGTGCTGGGCGGCTGGGCGGCGGTGACCTGGGAGATGATGGGCCGGCCCGACCCGGTGCTGCTGGTGGAGGTGGGCCCCGGCCGCGGCACGCTGATGGCCGATGCGCTGCGCGCGGTGAGCGAGGTGGCGGCCCCCTTTCGGGCGGCGCTGAGGCTGCATCTGGTCGAGACCTCGCCAACGCTCCGCGACCAGCAGCGCCGCATGCTGGGCGATGCGGTGGCGGCCTGGCATGACGACCTCTCCACCCTGCCCGCCGGCCCCATGCTGTTGATCGGCAACGAGTTCCTGGACGCGCTGCCGATCCGCCAATTCATCCGCCGCGAGGGCGCCTGGCGGGAACGCTTCCTCGCCGAGGGCCGCTTCGTTGAACAGCCGGCGGAGATGACGCTGCCCACCGAGGCGCCGGAGGGCGCGGTGCAGGAGGTGGGTGAGGCCGCGCAGGCGGTGGCAGCGCAACTCGCCCGGCGGCTCGCGACGCAGGGCGGCGCGGCGCTGTTCCTGGATTACGGTCCGGCCGAATCCGGCTTCGGCGAAAGCCTGCAGGCGGTGCGCGGCCAGGCCACCGGCCTCGACCCCCTGGCCGAGCCGGGCAGCGCCGACCTGACCGCCCATGTGGACTTCGCCGCCCTCGCCCGCACCGCCCGCGCCGCCGGCGCCGCGGCGCTGGGGCCGCTGCCGCAGGGGCTGTTCCTGCAGCGCCTGGGCCTGATGACCCGCGCCGCCATGCTGGCCCGGTCCCGTCCGCGGCTGGCCGGGGAGATCCTATCGGGCGCCGAGCGGCTGGTGGCGGCGGAGGGGATGGGCCGGCTGTTCAAGGCCCTGGCCCTCTGCGACCCTCGCCTGCCCACCCTGCCAGGATTCGACCCCGCATGACCCCCGGCTTCCTGACGGCCGATCTGGGCCTGCCGCATGGCTTCTTCACCCGCGAGGGCGGCGTCTCTACCGGCGCCTATGCCAGCCTGAATTGCTCCCTGTCCGGCCAGGATGATCCGGAGGCGGTGCGCCGCAACCGCGCGGCCTGCGCCGGCGTGCTGGGGGCGGAGGCGGTGCTCGGCCTGGTGCAGGTGCATGGGGTGGCGGTGGCCGATGCCCGCCCCGGCTGGACCGATGCCGCCCGTCCCACCGCCGATGCGCTGGTCACGAACCTCCCCGGCCAGGCGATCGGCGTGCTGACGGCAGATTGCGCCCCCGTGCTCTTCGCCGACCGCCGCGCCGGCGTGATCGGCGCCGCCCATGCCGGCTGGCGCGGCGCCGTGGCCGGCGTGCTGGAAGCCACCATCGCCGCCATGGAAGGCCTCGGGGCAGCTCGAAAGGATATCGAGGCGGTGGTGGGCCCCTGCATCGGCCAGGCGAGCTACGAGGTCGGCCCGGACCTGCGGGACGCGGTCCTGGCCCAAAGCGCCGAAGCTTCACGCTTCTTCGCCCCCGGCCGGCGGGAGGATCGCTGGCAATTCGACCTGGCCGGCTATTGCCAGGCGCGCCTCGCCGCCGCCGGCCTCGCCCGCGCCGAGGCGCTGTTCCAGGACACGCTGGCGCTGGAGGAAAAATTCTTCAGCCATCGGCGGCGGACCCTGGCTGGCGGTGGGCCGCTGGGCCACCAGCTTTCCGCCATCGCTATCCCCCTCGCTGGCCCTGGGTGAGCCAATGCCCTACGTCGTCATGTTCATGGTCCTGATGGTGCTCACCCTGCTGGTCTCCTGTGTCTTCGCATAGCCGCCGTCTCCTGCTGCTGGCGCCCCTGGCGCTGGCGGCCTGCACCGGGCTGCCGCAGCCCTTCCGCGGCCGGCCGGGGGCCGTGGCGCGGCGGCTGCGCGTGCCGCCGGGCTATCGGATCGCGGTGCCGAATTCGACCCAGCTGCTGCTGACGGATGCCGATTCGGCCAGCCTCTCCCGCGCCCTGGCGGAGGGGCTGGTGGCGAATGAGGTGCCGGCGGTGGCCGGCCCGGCCCTGCCGCTCGACTGGCAGCTGGCGGTGGTGGCGGAGCGCCAGGGCGTCCAGGTGGTGCCGCGCTATGCGCTGCGCGATGCCGATGGCCGGGCGCTGGGCATGCTGGTGGGCCAGCCGGTTCCGGCGCGGGACTGGGCGGAGGGCGGCGCCGCCCTGCATGAGCGGATCGCAGGCGAGGTGGCGCCCCAGCTTGCCACGCTGGTCGGGCGCATCGATGCCCAGCGCCGCACGGGGGATGAGGCAGCCTCCGGCAGCGGGCCGCCGGTGCTGCGGCTGCTGCCGGTCCGCGGCGCGCCGGGCGATGGCAATCGCAGCCTGACCGCCCGCATGCGGGACAGCCTGGCCGGCCTCGGCTTCCGGGTGCAGGAGGAGGCGGAGGGCGCGCAATTCGCGGTGCAGGGGGAGGTCACGGTGGTGCCCTCCGGCCGCGGCCTGCAGCGCGTCGAGATCGTCTGGATCGTCTCCCGCCGCGATGGCGAGGATCTGGGCCGGGTGCTGCAGCTGAACGAGGTGCCGAGCGGCACGCTGGCCGGGCTCTGGGGCGACGTCGCCTATGTGGTGGCGGAGGAAGCCTCGACCGGCGTGCGGGACGTGGTCTTCAATGCCGGCGGCTTCCCGGGCGCCGCCGGGGCCCAGGCCGCACCCTCCGCATCCCCCGCCACGGGGCCGGCGGCGACTCCGGCCGCGGCACGCTGAGCCTGCGGGCGGGGCGGCCATGCGCCGCCGTCATCCGCCCGCGATGGACACCATAACGTCACGTTGCTACCAAGCGCCGCGTCGGCCGGGGATTTTCCTGGGTTCGGCCTGATCTTTGCTACTTCCTCCCCACTCCATCCCTTGGGGTTCGCGCCTGCCATGAAGATCATCGCCTGCAACAGCAACCGCCCGCTGGCCGAGGCGGTCGCCGCGGCGCTCGGCATCGCGCTGACCCAGGCCTCCGTGCGCCGCTTCGCCGACATGGAGATCTTCTGCGAGATCCATGAGAATGTCCGCGGCGAGGACGTCTTCGTGGTGCAGTCCACCAGCTATCCCGCGAACGACAACCTGATGGAGCTGCTGATCATGCTGGACGCGCTGCGGCGCGCCAGCGCGCGGCGCATCACGGCGGTGATCCCCTATTTCGGCTACGCCCGGCAGGACCGGAAATCCGGCAGCCGTACGCCGATCTCTGCCAAGCTGGTGGCGAACCTGATCGTCGAGGCCGGGGCGCATCGCGTGCTGACCATGGATCTGCATGCCGGGCAGATCCAGGGCTTCTTCGACATCCCCGTGGACAACCTGTTCGCGGCGCCGCTTTTCGCGCGCGACATCCAGGAACGCTTCGCCGGCCGCGACCTGATCGTGGTCTCGCCCGATGTCGGCGGCGTGGTGCGCGCGCGCGCCATTGCGGCGCGCATCCATACGGACCTGGCCATCATCGACAAGCGCCGCCCCCGGGCCGGCGTGTCGGAGGTGATGAACGTGATCGGCGAGGTGGAGGGCCGCGACTGCATCCTGGTGGACGACATCGTCGATTCGGGCGGCACGCTGGTGAATGCGGCAGAGGCGCTGCTGAAGAACGGCGCGAAATCGGCCAGCGTCTATGTAACGCATGGTGTCTTCTCGGGCGGCGCCGTGGCGCGCGTGGGCGCGGCGCAGATCGAGCATATGGTCGTCACGGACAGCATCCTGGCCACGGAAGCGGTGCGGGTTTCCCGCAATATCAAGCAATTGACCATCGCCCAGCTGCTGGCCGAGGCGATGAAGCGGATCAGCGAGGAATCCTCGGTCAGTTCGCTGTTCAACTGACACGGATCGTCGCACGCCTCCCGAAACCCGCCATGGTTTGGCGCCGTTTGCGGACACGATCCCGGCGTTGACTGGGCATCCTGAACGCAGGGAGTGACCCGTCATGGACCGCCGTCGTTTTCTCTTCGCCAGCCTGGCTGGCGCGCTGGGCAGCGCGCTCGCGGCCGGGGCCGCCAGCGCCGCCAGCCGCGCGACGCTGCCCGAAATCCCCGCCCCCGAGGCGCCCCAGGCGGAACCGGCCATCTTGACCGAGGCCGAGATGGAGGAGTTGCTGACCGAGGCGCAGTGGGGCCCGCCGCCCGGCCGGCCGCGGGGCCGCGGGCGCCGTCGCTGCTGGGTGGAGCGCCGCCGCATCCGCTACCGCGACCGCTTCGGCTATATCCGCGTCCGTTGGGTGGACCAGCGCGTCTGCCGCTGAGCCTCGGCGGCTCGCCCCAGCAGGCATCCGACTGGACTCCTGCTGGACGGGCGCCAGGCCGTTATCCCACCGGCTTCTGGTCGGACTGCACGATGGTTTGCAGCGCGTCTGCCAGGTCCTTGCGCTGGAATGGCTTGTGCAACACCAGCGTGCCGGCCGGCAGGAGGTCGGTGTAGCGCAGATCGGCAAAGCCGGTGATCATCAGCGCCCGCATGCTCGGCAGCAGCAGGCGGGCCTCGACGATCAGGTCCGCCCCGTTGATCCCGGCCATGGCGTAGTCGGTGATGAGGACGTCGAAGACCATCCCATCCTTCAGCAAGGCCAGCGCCCGGTCGCCGCTTTCGGCGCGCACCACCTCGAACCCCGCCTTCTCCAGATAGCTTCCGGTTGTCAGCAGCACATCCGCCGAATCGTCGACCAGCAGGATTCGGCCCTTGAGCGGGCGAGGCACGGCCGCCGGCTGCACCAGCTGCGCCTCGGCCGAGACCATGGGCAGCCAGAGTTCCACGGTGGTTCCCTCGCCCAGGACGCTGACCAGATGCAGCCTTCCCCCGGATTGTTCGGCGAAGCCCTGGACCATCGACAGGCCGAGGCCGGTTCCCTCCAGCCCCTTGGTGGTGAAGAAGGGGTCGACCGCATGGGCCAGGGTCTCCGCATCCATGCCCGTTCCGGTATCCGCCACGCGGAGGCAGGCCCAGCCCCGGCCGCCATAGGACCTGCGCTGGGCATCGAGCGTCAGCGTTCCTCCATGCGGCATGGCGTGGGCGGCATTGATGGCGAGGTTCAGCAGGGCCGTCTGCAGCTGGCCGGGATCTGCCAAGGTCGAGGGCGCTGCGGTGGGACGGAGGATGACGGTGATGTGCGGCCCCAGCGTGCGTTCCAGCAGCTTCTGCATATCCGCCAGGAAGGGCCCGAGCGCGATGTTGCGCGGCCGCAGGATCTGCTTGCGGGCGTAGGACAGCATATGGTGGGTCAATGAGGAGCCGCGTTCCGCCGCATCCAGCGCCACGCCGGCATATTCGTACCCCGTGGTTCCCTCCGGCAGTTCGTCGAGCACCAGCTCCAGCGCGCCCACGATGCTTTGCAGGATGTTGTTGAAGTCGTGCGCCACACCGGCGGCGAGCCGTCCGATGGCCTCCATCTTCTGCGACTGCCGCAGCATCTCCTCGCTGGTGCGCAGCGCCGCCTCGGCACGCTTGCGGGCGGTGATGTCCACCAGGACGCAGGAGAGGTTCGCATCCGCCCCTTTGTGTTCCAGCCGCGCGGTCACCAAGGCATCGACGATCCGACCATCGGCATGCAGGAACCGCTGTTCCGATTCGCAGGACTCCCCGGATTCCAGCAGCCTCCGCTGACCGCTGTCCCAACCCGTCGCGCCTGCCGGTTGCAGATCCGTCAGCGGCCGGCCGACGACCTCGCCATGGGCGTAGCCGAGCAAGGCGAGCCAGGAATTGGAAACGTCGGTCACAAGGCCGTCGAAGGTCTGCGTGAAAAGCGGGACCGGCGAATGCTCGAAGCTGGCCCGACGGCGGGATTCCGCCAGCGCCTGGTCGGCCGCGCGCAGCCGGGCGGGGGAAGGCAAAGCGAGCAGGTAGGGCAGCACCCACCAGAGGGCGATCGCCGTCGCCACGGACACCAGCGCCGTCGCCACCTTCACCACGGCCTGGATGCCATAGGCCGGCACCCAGAGCGTCAGGATGTCCAGCCAATGACCAACGCCGCAGAGCATGATGAAGGCGGCGAAGAGCCAGATCACCGGGCGATAGACCAGGTCGCGCCGGCGCCTTGCGAAGACGGCCAAGGCCACCGGAATGGTGAAATAGGCCAGGCCGATGGCAAAACCGGCCAAGGCGTGCGCCCAGATCAGCCCCGGCTCCCAGATCAGGCAGAAGCCGTGCGGGGTGAGGCCCGCCGGGTCGAAAAGCCAGCGCGACACATCGGCCATCATGGCTTGGGCTACCTCTCTGGCGGAGGCGTTGCCCTATCCAGCCGCCAGGCAGCGCCGCGCCCATGGAAAGCAGCCTGTCTGCACCTCTCGTGTGAACAAAAAGTTAATATTGATCCGGTGGGTACGGCCTCGGCCTCAGGCGGGCGCAAACATCGGCACGGGTGCGCCGGCCGCACCTTCCGCATCCCGCGTCGGCTTGAAGACCACGCGCACCTTCATGCCGATGCGGATGTCCTCGAAGGCGCAATCGACGATGTTGGTGAAGATGCGCGGGCCTTCCGCCAGCTCGACATAGGCGCAGGCATAGGGCTCTGCGACCCGCATCACCGTGTAGCTGTAGATGGTGCCGAAGCCACTTGCCGGCACCAGCTCGACATTCGGCGACAGGGTGAAGGGCGAGGCGCCGCGCGGGTAGAAGAAGTGCCGCCCCGTGTCACGGCACAGGCCGAGCATCAGCCGGCCCTCGCGGGCCGCGTCCCAGAAGGACTGGGTGGAGGGGTCGATGACCGGGGCTGCGATGATGCGTTCGGACATGGCGCTCACTCCCTTTCCATGATGAGCGTGGCGCTGCCGTGCCGGTGGCCGAGCAGCCCGCCCGTGCCATGCGCCAGCGCCAGGCCGCAATCGGGCACCTGCACCGCCGGATGCGCCTCGCCGCGCAGCTGCCGCACCGCCTCGATCACCTTGGTCATGCCGCCGCGATTGGCGGGGTGGTTGTTGCACAGCCCGCCGCCATCCGTGTTGAAGGGCAGGCGGCCCACGCCGGAGATCAGGTTGCCGTCGCGCACGAAGCGCCCGCCCTCCCCCTTCGCACAGAAGCCGAGGTCTTCCAGCTGGATCAGCACGGTGATGGTGAAGCTGTCATAGATGCTGGCGTAGCGAATATCGGCGGGCGTCACGCCGGCTTCCGCGAAGGCGCGGGCGCCGGAGAAGCGGGCGCCGGAGAAGGTCAGGTCGGGATAGCCGCCGAACTGGCCTTTTATGGATTCGCCGGTGCCGCGCACCGTCACCACGGGGCGCTTCAGGCTGCGGGCGATCTCCGGGCGGGCGACGATCAGGGCGCCGCCGCCGTCCGAGATGACGCAGCAATCCAGGCGGTGCAGCGGGTCCGCCACCATGGGCGAATTCACCACCTCCTCCACCGTCACGGGCTTCTTCAGCATCGCATGGGGATTGTGCTGCGCATGCTGGCTGGCGGCGACCTTGATCCAGGCTAGGTCCTCGCTGGTGGTGCCGAATTCGTGCATGTGGCGCATGGCGCACAGCGCGTAGCTGCCAGCGACGGTGCGGCCCATCGGGATCTCGAAAGGATCATCCGGCACGGTGGGGTTCTGGGCCCGCGCCCCGGTGCCGGTGGCCTGGCCCTCGCTGCGCGGACGGCCGGCCAGCGTGATCAGCGCGATGTTGCAGCGGCCGAGCGCGATGGCGGCCGCCGCATGCGCCACATGCGCCAGGTAGGAGCTGCCGCCGATATCGGTGGAATCGACATGGCTGAGGCGGTCGAGGCCCAGGTAATCCGCCATGGCCAGCGGGCCCATGCCGGGGGCGTCGCCGGCGCAGAAATAGCCATCGACATCCGCCTTGGTCAGCCCGGCATCCTGCAGCGCACCGAAGGCGACCTCCGCATGCAGCTGGGCCACGGATTTGTCGGGCGCCTTGCGGGTGGGGTGTTCGAAGGCGCCGACGATGCAGGCGCGGCCGCGAAGGCTCATCCGAGGGGTGTTCCTGGCGTTGTTCGGGGCCAAACCTGCCGCCGCCAGGCGCGCGCGTCCAGCATCCCTAGCGGCCACGGATGCGCTATGCTGGCCGGATCGGAGGGAGGCGAGCATGGATATTACGCCGCAACAGACCATCATCTCGGCCGCCAATGCCGGCTATATGTCCGGCTTCGGCAATGGCTTCGAGACCGAGGCGCTGCCCGGCGCCCTGCCGGTCGGCCGCAATTCGCCGCAGCGCTGCGCCTATGGGCTCTATGCCGAGCAGCTTTCGGGCAGCCCCTTCACCGCGCCGCGGGCCAGCAATGCACGGTCCTGGCTGTATCGCATCCGCCCGACCGTCGCGCATATCGGCCGCTTCGCGCCGCGCGAGGCCGGACTGTGGCGCAGCGCGCCCTGCGCGGAGGAGACCGGCCTGCCGATCCAGCCGCTGCGCTGGGACCCGCTGCCGATCCCGGCCACCGGCGAGACCTTCCTCACCGGCATGCGCACCATCACCACCTGCGGCGATATCTCGGGACAAACCGGCATGGCGGCCAGCATCGCGCTGGTAACCCGCAGCATGGTGGATGAGACCTTCTGGAATTCCGACGCCGAGATGCTGGTGGTGCCGCAGCAGGGCGCGCTGCGCTTCCGCACAGAGTTTGGCGTGATCGATGTGGCGCCGGGCGAGATCGCGGTGATGCCGCGGGGCGTGAAATTCCGCGTCGAGCTGTTCAATGAAGAACCGGCGCGGGCCTATGTCTGCGAGAATTACGGCGGCGCCTTCACCCTGCCGGAGCGCGGCCCGATCGGCGCCAATTGCCTGGCGAACCAGCGCGACTTTCTGTCACCCGTCGCGGCCTATGAGGATGTGGAGCGACCGCAGCTGGTCGTCGTGAAATGGGGCGGGCAGCTCTGGCAGGCGGAGATCGGGCATTCGCCGCTGGACGTGGTGGCCTGGCACGGCAACTACGCGCCGTACAAATACGACCTTTCCCGGTTCTCGCCGGTGGGGCCGCTGCTGTTCGACCATGCGGATCCCTCAATCTTCACGGTGATGACGGCGCCCTCCGAGACTCCGGGCACGGCCAATATCGACTTCGTGCTGTTTCCGGAGCGCTGGATGGTGGCGGAAAACACCTTCCGGCCGCCCTGGTACCACATGAACCTGATGAGCGAGTTCATGGGCCTGATCCTCGGCCAATACGACGCCAAGCCGCAGGGTTTCGTTCCTGGCGGCTTCTCGCTGCACAACTGCATGCTGCCGCATGGGCCGGATGCGGAGGCGTTCGAGAAAGCCAGCACGGTAGAACTCGTGCCGCACAAGCTGGCCAATACCATGGCCTTCATGTTCGAAACGCGGCTGCCGCAGCGTGTGACGGCCTATGCCGCCGGCGTCGCGCAGCGCCAGCCGGATTACGAGGCCTGCTGGTCCGGCCTAGTGAAGAAATTCGATCCGACGCGGCGGTGACCTGGATGCTCGATGCGACCCATGATGCGGCGCGGCGCAGCCGCGTCGCCTCCGCCAATGGCCATGCGGATTTCCCGATCCAGAACCTGCCGCTCGGCATCTTCGCACCGCCGGGCGGAGCAAAGCGGGCCGGCGTCGCGATCGGCGACAGCATTCTGGACATTGCCAGCGCGCCGCTGACGGGCGTGGCGGCCGAGGCCGTGGCCACGATGGCGGATGGCACGCTGAACGGCTTCTTCGCCATGGGCGCGGCGCCGCGCCAGGCCTTGCGCGCGCAGCTCTCCGAGCTGCTGGCGGAGGGCAGCGATGCGCCGCTGGAGCTGCACGACGCGGAAAAATGCACGCTGCATCTCCCGGTGCGCATCGGCGACTACACCGATTTCTACGCCGGCATCCAGCACGCCACCAATGTCGGCGCACTGTTCCGCCCGGACCAGCCGCTGATGCCGAACTACAAGCATGTGCCGATCGCCTATCATGGCCGCGCCAGCTCCATCCGCCCCTCCGGCACCGCGCTGCGGCGGCCCAACGGGCAGCGCAAGCCGGCGGCGGAGACCCAGCCAAGCTTCGGGCCGAGCCGCAGCCTGGATTACGAGCTGGAGCTCGGCATCTGGATCGGCACCGGCAATGCGCTGGGGGAGCCGATACCGATCGCCCAGGCGGCGGGGCATATCGCGGGGTACTGCCTGCTGAACGACTGGTCCGCGCGCGATATCCAGGGCTGGGAATACCAGCCGCTCGGCCCCTTCCTGGCCAAGAACTTTTGTTCATCCATCAGCCCTTGGGTCATCACGCCGGATGCCTTGGCGCCGTTTCGGGTGGCGCAGCCGGCGCGGCCGGAGGGCGATCCGAAGCCGATGGACTATCTCTGGGACGAGGCGGACCAGGCCGAGGGCGCGCTGGCGCTGGAGCTGGAAGTCTGGCTGACCGTGCCGGGCGAGGCGCCGCATCGCCTTTCCACCAGCGATGCGCGCGGGCTGTACTGGACCCCGGCGCAGATGGTGGCGCATCACACCTGCGGCGGCTGCAACCTGCAACCTGGCGACCTCTTCGGCAGCGGGACCATCTCGACCGAGGCGGGCTACGGATCGCTGCTGGAAATCACCCAGGGCGGGCGCAAGCCACTGGTCTTGCCATCCGGCACCACGCGCCGTTTCCTGGAGGACGGCGACAGCATCACGCTGCGCGCCCGCGCCCGCCGCGATGGTTTTGCCAGCATCGGCTTCGGCGATTGCAGCGGCACCATCCTCGCCGCGCCCTGAGGGAGAGAACCATGTCCGACCGGCCCAGGAAGGTCGAGTTCCGCGAGGAAGGTCCGCGCGAGGGCTTTCAGATCGAGAAGACCATTTTTCCCCTGGCGGAGCGCGTGAAGCTGGTGGAGGCGCTGGCGGAGACGGGGCTGCACCACATCCAGGTGGCGAGCTTCGTCAGCCCGAAGCACGTGCCGCAGATGGCCGACAGCGCCGAATTCTTCGCCGCCATCCGCAAGAAGCCTGGCGTGCAATACGCCGGCCTCTGGCTGAATGAGCAGGGTTTTGAACGGGCCCGCGCCACGGGGCATGTGGACCTGCAGGGCAAGATTTCCCTCTATGCCTCGGATTCCTTCGCGCAGCGCAACAACCGCTGCTCGGCGGCGGAGATGGCGGAGCGGCAGAAGGGCTGGCTCGACCTTTATGCCGCAGCGGGCGTGAAGCCGGACTACGCCATCATCATGGCCGCCTTCGGCTGCAACTATGAGGGCGATATTCCGCCGCAACGCGTCGTGGACCTCGCGCGCTATGCGCACGACATCTGCGCGGAACGGGGCGAGAAACTGCCGCAGGTGTTCCTCGCGGATACCATGGGCTGGGGCAATCCGGAGCAGACGCGCCGCCTGATCGGCATGGTGCGGGAGGCGCTGCCCGACACGCGCATCGGCCTGCACCTGCACGACACGCGCGGCCTCGGCACCGCCAATGTGCTGGCGGCGCTGGAGATGGGCGTGGATCTCTTCGACAGCAGCGTGGCCGGCCTCGGCGGCTGCCCCTTCGCGGCGCATGGCGATGCCGGCGCGGCGGGGAATGTGTGCACGGAGGATTTGGTCTTCCTGTGCCACGAGATGGGCATCGAGACGGGCATCGACCTGGAGGCGCTGGTGGAATGCGCCCGCATGGCCGAACGCCTGATCGGCCGCCGGCTTAATGGGCGCGTCATGCATGCGGGGTCGCTGGCAAAATACCGAGCGAAGCAGGGCCTGGCAGCGTGAAGCCATTGGATGGCGTGAAGGTGGTGGAGATCGGCCAGGTTTTTGCCGGCCCCTATGCGGGCGCGATCCTGGCGGATCTCGGCGCCGATGTGATCAAGGTGGAGAAGCCGCAGGGCGGCGACGATGCACGGCAGATGGGCCGCGATTTTCGGCGCGGCGATGCGCTGGTGTTTCACGAGTTCAACCGCGGCAAGCGCAGCGTGGCGCTGGATCTGAAATCCGCGGAGGGCCTGGCGGCGCTGCACGCCTTGCTCGAACAGGCGGATATCCTGCTGCACAATATGCGGCCAGGCGTGCCGGAATCGCTGGGCCTTGGCGGCGCCGAAACCACGGCGCGGCATCCGCGGCTGATCTATTGCGAGATGGGCGCCTTCGGCCATCGCGGGCCGATGAAGGACCATGGCGGCTATGAGCCGCTGCTGCAGGCTTTTTCCGGGCTGTCCTCCATCACCGGCGAGCCGGGCGGCAAGCCGGTGCGGATGGGTGCCAGCGTGGTGGACCAGGGCACCGGCATGTGGACGGTGATCGGCGCGCTGGCGGCGCTGCGGCAGCGGGAGGCGACGGGGCGGGGCTGCGTCATCAATACCTCGCTCTTCGAAACCGCCTTTGCCTGGGCCAACCAGAAGGTGTCCGCCTTCGTGAACCTGGGCGAGCAACCGGTGCGGCATGCCTCCGGCCATCCGGGCTTCGTGCCCTACGAGGCCTTCGATGCCGCAGATGCGCCGCTGCTGGTCTGCTGCGGCAATGACCGGCTGTTCGCCAAGTTTGCGCGCGTGCTGGGCCATGCCGAGTGGATCGCGGATGCGCGCTTCGTCACCAACCGCGATCGCCTGGCCCATAAGGACGCGCTGCTGCCGATGATCCGCGAGATCATGCGCGAGCGCCGGCGCGCGGAATGGCTCGGCCTGCTGGTGGAAGCCGGCGTGCCCTGCGCGCCGATCAACACGATCGAGGAAATGCTGGCGGAGCCGCAGGCGGCGGCGATGCAGATGCTGGCGACGCCGCCAGGCGAGGATTTTGCCGTGGTCGCCACGCCGATCAGCTTCGACGGCGCTCGCCCGCTGCCGCCGCGCGGCGCGCCGCGCCTCGGCGAGCACCGAGGCGCGTCGTTCAGCCCAGCGCCTTCGGCGCGCTGACCGCGGCGCGGGCGCGGGCGTAGTCGCGCAGGAAGGCCGCGACCTGCGCGTGGCTTTCGGTGCCAGGATCATGCCGCCCGGCGCGGATCGCCGCGGCCAGTGCGGCCAGGTCCGCCTCCGCCATCGGCGGCGCCGTGGCCTGGCGCAGCGCGAGCGCGATGGCGGCGGCCACCATGCGCGCCGCGATCGCCTTGTCCGGTGGCAGGGCGGGCAGCAGGTCCTGCAAAACCACATCCCGCGCGGTGGCGAGCAGGTCGGCGGCGTCGGGCTTCTCCTGCATCACAGCGCCTCCGCCATCGCCAGCACGTCCCATTCCAGCTCCGGCACCATATGGCCGGTCAGCGCCAGTTCCAGGCTGCGTTCCTGGCCGGAGAGGTGCCGCGCCGCCTGATCGGCCGCGATGACGGCCCAGCGGATGGTCGCCAGCAATTCCCACCAGGGCAGCCGCGCCGCATCCACGGGCTGGCCATAGCCGGCCAGGAAGGCCTCGCGCGGGCCGATGCCACCGGCCTCCTGCGCCACCTGGCCGAAGCGCCAGCATTTGGCGCAGAACCAGCCGAGATCCGCATGCGGGTCGCCCCAGCCGGCGAACTCCCAGTCCAGCACCGCGGCGACGCCCTGCGCGTCCAGCATGACATTGCCGGTGCGGAAATCATTGTGGCAGAGCACCGGCGGCACCGGCGCGGGAGCCTTCCGCTCCAGCGCGCGCAGCCCCCATTCCAGCACGGGCCGCGGCGTTCCGGCGGCGTCCAGCCGCGCGCGCAGGCCCGCAATGGCGGCCCGCGCCGCATCGGGCGGCGGTTCGCCGAGGAAGGCGAGATCCGCGCGCGGCGGGCGGATGGAATGGATGCGGGCCAGTTCGCGCCCCAGCGCCGCCACGCAGGCCTGCCGCCCGCCACCCAGCGTCGGGTCCTTCACCGCGCGATGTGGCGCGGCCACGCCCTCCACCCGCGCCATGACGAAGAAGGGCCGGCCGATCACCGACAGATCCTCGCAGAGGAAGAGCGGTTGCGGCACCGTCACGCTGGCTTCACGCGCCGCACGCAACAGCGCGAATTCCTGCGGCCGCGTGTGGCTGACGGCGAGCACCGCAGGCGCATCCGTGCGCAGCACCCAGCGCCGCTTCGTTCCCGCAACTTCCACATCCAGCGCCCAGTTCTGCTGGATGGCGCCACCCGAGAGCCTTGTCAGCGCGGTGATGCGCAACGCGTCATCGCCAGCCGCTTGCGCGAGCCAGCCGCGCAGCGCCGCCTCATCCATGCGCGCCCCAGGCGAAAAAGTCGCGACCCTCGCGGCGCAGGAAATTCGCCAGCACCATGCGGTGCACCTCGCTGGCGCCATCCACCAGGCGCGCCTGGCGGGCGTAGCGGTACATCCATTCCACCGGCGTGTCCTTGGAATAGCCGCGCGCGCCGAGCAGTTGCAGCGCCGTATCCACCGATTTGTGCAGCGCATCGGCGACGACGATCTTGGCCATCGAGACCTCCTTCCGCGCGAAGCCGCCCTGGTCCAGCACCCAGGCCGCCTTCATGGTCAGCAGCCGGCCGATCTCCAGCTCCATCGCTGCCTGGCCGACCAGCCCCTGCACGGATTCGCGGTCGATCAGCTTCTGGCCAAAACTTTCGCGAACGGCGATGCGCTCCATCGCGATCTCAAGGGCGCGCCGCCCCATGCCGAGCCAGCGCATGCAATGGGTGAGGCGGGCGGTGCCGAGGCGGATCTGCGTCAGCTTCAGCCCGTCGCCGATGCCCATCAGCACGTTCTCGTCAGGGATCTCCAGGCCGTCGAATTCGATCTCGCAATGCCCGCCATGTTCCTCCGGCCCCATGATCGGGATGCGGCGGATGATGCGCCAGCCTGGCTGATCGGCATGGAACAGAAAGCAGGTGAGGCCGCGCCGGTCATCATCGCTGGTGCGGGCAATGAGGAGAAAATGTTTCGATTCACCGGCGCCGGTGATGTAGTGCTTCCGCCCCGTCACGCGCCAGCCGCCCTGCATCTTCTCCGCCCGCGTATAGGTCAGGGAGGGATCGCTGCCGCAGCCATCGGGCTCCGTCATCGCGAAGCTGGACTGCACATCGCCGTCGATGATGGGTTGCAGCCAGCGCGCCTTCTGGGCCTCCGTCGCCACCTTCTCCAGCACGATCATATTGCCGTCGTCGGGTGCGGCGCTGTTGAAGACCACGGGGCCGAAGATGGAGCGGTTCATTTCCTCGTAGCAGGCCGCCATGCCCACCACGGACAGTCCGCCGCCACCGCGCGCTTTCGGCATCTGCAGCGCCCAGAGTCCCGCCGCCTTCGCCTCCGCCCGCATCCGCTTCAGGACATCGGGATGGATGTTCTCGTGCTCGTCGTAATTGGCGCGGTCGGCCTCCAGCGGGATCAGCTTGGTGTCGACGAAATCCCGCACCCGCATCCGGATGGCGTCGATCTCGGGCGGCAGGGCGAAATCCATACGGGGTCTGTCCTAGAGGCTGTTGATGGAATGGCCGCCATCGACGGTCAGCACGCTGCCCGTCATATGCGCCCCGGCTTCCGAGGCCAGCAGCAGCAGCGGCCCGGTCAGGTCCTCCACCGTGCCGAGGCGACGCTGCGGAATCCGCTTCACCAGCGCCTGGCCGGCCTCGGTCTCGAAGAAGCCCGCATTGATCTCGGTGGCGATATAGCCGGGCGCCAGCGCATTCACGCGGATGCGGTGGCGGGCC
Source organism: Falsiroseomonas tokyonensis (assembly GCF_019024325.1). Lineage (GTDB taxonomy): Bacteria > Pseudomonadota > Alphaproteobacteria > Acetobacterales > Acetobacteraceae > Falsiroseomonas > Falsiroseomonas tokyonensis. The sequence continues at coordinate 211,364 of NZ_JAFNJS010000005.1, read as the reverse complement.
AGTTCCACCGCCATCTGCCGGGTCAGCTGGATCAGCCCCGCCTTGGCGGCGGAATAGCCGGCGACGCCCGGAATCACGCGGCTGCCCAGGATGGAAGCGACATTGACGATAGACCCGCCCTGCCCCGCCGCCACCATGCTGCGCGCCACGGCCTGCGCCACCAGGAAGGCGCCGCGCAGATCCACCTGCATCACCCGGTCCCAATCCGCCACATCATGGTCGAGGAAGGGGCGCGTTGCCGCGATGCCCGCATTGTTCACCAGGATGCCGGGCGGGCCGAAGCGCGCGGCGGCCTGGTCCAGCGCCGCGGCGATGCTGGCTTCCTCCGTCACCTCCAGCGCCACCGCCATGGCGGCCTCGCCGAGTTCCGCGACCAGCGCCGCCACCGTATCCGGACGCCGCGCGCCCAGCACCACGCGGGCGCCGGCGCCGTGCAGGATGCGGGCGAAGTGGCGCCCGAAAGCGCCCGATGCGCCCGTCACCAGCGCCACCCGACCCGCGAGCGAAAACCCCATCGACTGCCCCATCCGCCGCCCGGGGGATCTTCTACGGCCCGGGCAGCAGCTTGCGAAGCTCCGCCAGCACCGCATCCATGTCGAGTGGCTTGGGAAACAGCGCGACCGGGCCCTCGCCGTCCCGTCCGAAGGCGCTGGCGCCGCCGGCCGGCGCATAGCCGGTCATCACCACCACGGGCAGGCCGGGGCGTGCGGCGCGCAGGGCACGGATCAGGCCGGACCCGTCCAGCCGCGGCATGCGCAGATCGGTCAGCAGCAGGTCGGGCGGGGTGCGGTCGGCGGCTTCCAGCGCCGCTTGGCCGTCCGGCGCCAGCACCACCTCATAGCCCGCCCGAAGCAGTTCGTCCTCGAGGGCCATGGCGGCCAGGCCCTCATCTTCGGCAACCAGGATTCGCCAGGTCATTGGTTCGTCACAGCCCCTCCGGCCGGCAGACTCGCCATTGGCGCGAGTGCAAGCCGCATGCTGAACAGCGCACCGCCTTCCGGTCGGTTTCGCGCCTCTATGCCTCCCCCCATCCCGCGCGCCACCGCCGCTGCCAGCGGCAGGCCGAGCCCGCTGCCGCGCCCTGGTTCGCGTGTGGTAAAAAAGGGGTCGAAGATCGCGTCACGCAAGCCCTCGGGCACGCCCGGGCCGCTATCCTCTACCTCCAGCACGGCCTCTCCGGGCTCCTCGCGCAGCGTCAGGACGATCTGCATCGGCGCATCCGGCTCCCTCTCCCGCCGGTCCAGCACCGCATCCCGCGCATTGGCGAGCAATTGCAGCAGCGCCTGTTCCAGCCGCGCCGGCACGCCCTGCACCGGCAGGGTGGAGGCCTGGCTATGCAGGGCGAAGTCGATGCCCTCCCCAGCATATTGCCCCATGGCCAGACGCAGCGCCGAGGCGGCGGTGGCGGCGGCGTCAAAGGGCTGGGGGGTGCCCTCATCCTCGCCCGGCAGGGCCCGGATCCGGCCGACCAAGTCCCCCGCGCGGCGCAGCTGGCCCTCGATGATGCCGAGCGACTGGCGCAGCCGGTCGGCGCTTTCCGCCGGCTCCATCCCGTCCGCCACCGCCCGGGCATTGCGAGTCCAGAGCATGGCAGCGTTCAGCGGCTGGCTGGTTTCATGCGCGAGGCCCGCGCACATGGTGCCGATGGTGGCCAGACGGGCGCTCTGCAGCAGGTCGGCCTGCAGACGGCGGGTCATGGTGATGTCGCGCGCCGAGCCGAGAAGCCGCTCAACCTGACCATCCGGTCCGACCATGGGCACCAGGATGGTCTGCCAGACGCGCCAGCCGATCCCCGTCTCGGCCTCCGTCGTATAGTCCACCGGCCGCCGCGTCTCCATCGCCTGGCGCCAATGCGGCAGAAGTCGCGCCAGCAGCGCGGGCGGCAGGACCTCCGCCATGTCGTGGCCGCGGATGCTGGCGTCCTCGATGCCGTAGAGCCTTTCGAAGGCCGGGTTCACCGCCTCGGCGGTGAAGTCGCCGCGCGGCCCGGGGCGCAGCACGAAAAGCGCCTCCGGCAGATGCTCGATGAAGGCGGCGGTGCGCGCCTCGCTGGCCAGGGCGCGGGCTTCGGCAATGCGACGCTCCTCCACCTCCCGCGCCAGGGCCTGGGGGCTGGGCAAAGCGAGAAGGCGGGGCAGCAGCGGCCAGAGAAGGATGGCGGTGGTGACCGAGATGGCGGCGGTGACCACCTTCACCAGGCCCTCCGTCTCGTAGTCGGGCCGGAACATGGTCCAGGCATGCATGAGATGGGTGGTGCCGCAGGCGATGATGAAGGCGGCGAAAAGCAGGACCACCCAGGGATAGGCCAGGTCGCGCCGGCGCCGCGCGAAAATCAGCAGCGCAGCGGGGATGGAGAAATAGGCGAGACCAATCGCAACATCCGAGATCAGATGAAGGTATATTAGATCCGGATCGACGAGCGTGCAGAGCCCCGGCGCAAGGGACGTTCTGACCGGTAGCGTTAAAATTTCAACGCCCATTCTGTTCGTGCAGCTTCATTGCAGTATTCCTGCACCCTATCAGGCAGTCCGCGTATCGTCCGCAATACCGCCTGTCCAGAACGCGCACTCACGCTTCGTTGAACGGGATTAGCCGGCGATTTGTTAAGCTTCCGGTGGCATCAGGCTGACATGGGCGGCCACCACCCGCCATCCTTCCGGCCGACGGACCCAGGTCTGGCTCTGCCGCCCGGTCCGCCCGTTGCGGCTGAAGGTGGTATTGGCCGTGGCGAAGTCACGGCCATGCGTGGTGATGACGGTGCGCAGCAGCTGCCGCTCCAGCCCGGTGGAGGGGCGTGAGGCGCGGAATTCCATGATCTCGGCATAGCCGTGCAGGATTTCCGTGGCGCCGTAGCGGATGGTACGCGGATCGTTCCAGAAAAGCTCGTCCAGCACCGCGACATCGTTGCTGACCAGGGCGCGCTCATAGCGCTCGAAGGCGGCGGTCACCTCGGCCACGATCTCGGGGATGTCGGTCTGCATCAGGGTTCGTCCTTGGCGGTCGCGGAAGTAAGGTCTCAGTCGAGGCCGAAGAGCGCGGCCGGATTGGTGGAGGTCATGCGACGGATCTCCTCATCCGAAAAGCCCTCGCTCTGCACCAGAAGGATATATTCGCGCATGCATTCCACCGGCGGCGGCAGCAGGAAGACCCCGCCATCGGAGGAAAGTATGCAGCGGTCGCCGGCGGCGCGGATGCGCGGCGTGAAGTCCTGGATGGTGCTGGCGGAGCTGATCTTGTGCTTCTCCTCATCCACATGGGTCAGCCCGACCTGGGTCGCATGCGTCAGGATGAAGAAGGAAAGTTCCACATAGCCGCCGAGCGCGGTGATGGCCTGGATCTGGTCGATGGCATAGCGGGAGCCATGGGTGCGGATGCGGGTGACTCCGCGGCGCTTGCATTCCTCGGCCAACGCCACGGCTTCGCGGCCCGAGACATGGCCGCAGTCGAAGACCAAATCCTTCTCGGCACACAGGTCCATGATGGCGCAGACCACATCGGGCACCTTACCCGATTCGGGGACCTGGAAGGTGGTCTCCAGGAAGGCGGGGCTGCGGCCCTCGCGTTCGGCGATGTAGCGGGTGTGGTGCGTGGGCAGGGAGACGAAGCGCGCACCGGTGCCGGGGCCATAGCCATAGCCGATCGCGGCCTTGGCCACTTCCAGCGTCACACCGCCGGCGGTGGGCTGCATGATGACACCGCCGAAGGCGCGGCAGCCGAGATGGCCGAGCTCGTCATTCGCCAGGGCGGCGAAACCCGAGGTGTTCTGGAAATTGCACATGATGCCGATGGCGCGCATGCCGGCGGCGGCGGCCTGGCGCACCGCCTCGAAAACATTCACGGAGCGGCCGTTCAGATGCGGCGCGCAATGCACATGCACGTCGATGGCGCCCTGCAGCAGGTGCGCGCCGGGCATAGTATAGGGCATGGCGTGGATCCTCAGCGTCGGGCGAGGCGGCGTTCCAGCCGTTCGCCGAAGTGTTTCGTGGGCCAGCAGATCAGGAAATAGAGCAACAGGATGGTCCCGAAGCAGAGCAGGGCGGAGAAGCCGCGCGTGTTCAGGATCTTGGCTGCATAGGTCAGCTCCATCACGCCGATCTGGCTGGCGATGGAGGTGCTCTTGATGAAGCCGACCGTGTAGCCGAACAGCGGCGGCAGAACGATCCGAAAGCTCTGCGGCGCCACCACCCGCCACAACGTGCGCCAGCGGCCGAAATTCATCGCCTCCGCCGCGTCCCATTGCGGGGCGGGGATGGATTCGAGACCGGCGCGGGCGATCTCCGCCGCGAAGGCCGCGGCCGAGAGCACCACGGTGACCAATGCCACGGTAAAAAGCGAGGCCTGCGCGCCGGAGAGCTGGAAGGCGAAGAAGACGCACATCAGCTTCACCAGGAAGGGGATGCGGCGGAACAGCTCGACATAGAGCGTGGCTGCGATGCGCAGCGGCAGCAGGCCGAACAGGCGCGGATGCCGGCAGATCGCAAACAGGAAGCCGAAGCCGAAGCCGAGCGTCGCGCCGAGCCAGGACAGCAGCAGCGTATTGACCAGCGCCTCCCCGATGAAGAGCAGGTTGTAATGGCCGAAGAAGCGCGGCGCTTCCTCCATCACCTGGTCCCACATCGCTCAGAACACCTTCGCGTTGACGCGGAACAGCCAGCGGCCGAGCAGTGCCAGCGCCAGGCTGCAGGCGATGGTCAGCAGGACATAGATGACGGCGGTGATGGAGAAGACCTCGAGCGCACGGAAGGTCAGCGAATTCACGTTGTAGGCGCGGCCCGTCAGCTCCTCGACCGCGAAGATGGCGGCGATGGAGGTGGTCATCACCTGGATGATGAACTGGTTCGCCAGCGGCGGGTACAGCGCCTTGGCGATATGCGGCAGCACCACATACCAGATGGTCTGCACCAAGCTGAAGCCCATGGCCGCCGCCGCATCCATCTCCGCCCGCCGCAGGCTGCCGAAACCCGCGCGCTGGATTTCCGTGAGATAGGCGCCGGCGTTCAGCGACATGCCGATGGCGACCGCGGCATAGGGCGAGAGCAGGATGCCCATATCCGGCAGCACGAAGAATATGAAGAAGATCTGCACCAGCAAGGGCGTGTTGATGAAGAAGGTGACATAGGCCCGCACCGCCAGCCGCGCCGGGCGCGGCCCGTAGACGAGCAGGGAGGCATTCACCAGCCCGATCGCCCAGCCGATGAAGAAGGAGATGCAGGCCAGTTGCAGCGTCAGCCAGGCCCCGGCCAGCAGATAGGGAATATGGCCGGTAACCTGAGAATAGATGAGGGTGTAGCTCATCCTTCAGAAGAAGGCGTTATGCGGCACCTTGGTGATCATCGGCCCGTCGAACCACTTTTCCCAGGCGCGCTCGATGGTGCCATCCACATGCAGTTCATACAGCGCGATGTTCAGCCAGTTGCGCAGCGAATGGTTGTTCTTCGCGACGCCGAGGCCGGAATAGGTGACGCCGTATTCGGCGATGCCCGTCACCTCCCACTGCACCTGGCGGAAGGGGCGCAGGGAAAAGCGGACGGAATCGACACCGTCGAAGCTGGCCTGCGCGCGACCCTGGGCGATGGCGCGGTTGCGGTCCGGATAGTTGTCCAGCAGCAGCACCTGCGCATTCGGGATGGCATGGGCGATATAGGGGATGGCGGTGGTGCCGCGCACCTGGGCCAGCGTGATCTCCGGCTTGTTCAGCGACTCGATGGTGGTGTGGCCACGGCCGGCGACGGCCAGGATACCGTAATTCTCGGAATGCACGGGCACGGTGTAGTCGATGACCTTGGCGCGCTCGCTGGTGCGGGACATGGCGCCCATGACGAAGTCGATGCGGCCGGAGGCGACCATCGGGATGCGGTCCGGCGAGCCCACGGCCTGCAGCACCAGCGGCACGCCCAGCTTGCGGGCGATGGCGGCGGCGACCTCGGGCTCGAAGCCATCGATCTGGTTGCGGTCGTTGAACAGCGCGCGCGGTGGCAAAGTGGGGTTCACGCCGACGCGCAGCTCATTGGCGCGCAGCACATCCTCCAGCGGCCGGGCCGCAGCCTGGCCGGGCGTGAACAGGGCGGCACCGGCGGCCGCCGCGGCGGCGCCTCCGACGAAAAGCGAGCGGCGGTCGGTCATGGCGATGGCTCTCCCTAATGCCGCAGGATGCGGGCGGTGAAGTCACGCAGGCGGGGGCTTTGCGGCGCGTCGAAGATCTGAGTTGGCGGCCCGACCTCCACCACGCGGCCCTGGTCCATAAAGACGACGGTGGTCGCGACTTCGCGGATGAAGGCCATCTCGTGGCTGACGATCAGCATGGTCATGCCATCCGCATGGAGCGCCCGGATGGTGTCCAGCACCTCTCCTACCAGTTCCGGGTCCAGCGCGCTGGTCACCTCGTCCAGCAGCAGGATGTCGGGATGCAGTGCCAGCGCGCGGGCGATGGCGACGCGCTGCTGCTGGCCGCCGGAAAGCTCATCCGGATAGGCGTTGAACTTCTCGCCGAGGCCCACCTTGGCGAGTAGGCTGCGTGCCTCCGCCTCGACCTCCGCCGATTTACGCTTCTTCACCAGGGTCGGCGCGATGGCGACGTTGCGCAGCGCCGTCATGTTCTGGAACAGGTTGTACTGCTGGAAGACGATGGCGAAGCGGTCCCGCGCCGAACGCAGCGATTCGCGATTGCCGTAATCCACCGGCGCGCCACCCAGCGTCACCCGCCCCGCATGCGGCTTCAGCAGCCCGACGAGGGCGCGCAGCAGCGAGGATTTGCCCGAGCCGGAGGGGCCGATCAGCCCCACCACCTCGCCCTTTGCGAAGTTCAGCGTGACGTCGCTGAGCACATCCTTGCCGCCGCCATAGCTGGCGGACAGCCCATCAAGCGCGAGGAAGGCCAAGCCAGATCCCCCATCCCTTCCGTTGTCGCAAAGTGTCTTTGTGCGATGGGCATGCCGTCAAGCATGATTGCGGGCATGGACGTGATCGCAGAGCACGATAGGATGAAAGATGTGGCACATCCCCTCCGCATCGCAGGCATTTCGCGTCCCGCCGACGTGACCTTCAGTTTTGCAGGCACCTCGCTTTCCGCGCCCGAGGGCGAGAACCTCGCCGCCGCATTGATCGCATGCGGTATACGTCGCCTTGGCGAAGGACAGGATGCCGCGCGGCCGCGCGCCGCGCTGTGCATGATGGGCGTCTGCCAGCAATGCCTGCTGCGCGTCGATGGACGCCTGGTGCAGGCCTGCTTGGTGCCGGTGCGCGCCGGCATGGTGGTGACAGCGACATGAGCTACGATATCGCGGTTCTCGGCGGCGGGCCCGCGGGCATGGCCGCGGCGACGGAGGCGGCGCAGCGCGGCGCGCGCGTGGTGCTGCTGGAGGAAAGCGCGGCGCCGGGTGGCCAGGTCTACCGCGCACCGCCTTCCGGATTCATCGGGCCTGTCGATGCCGACAGGCGCGCGGGCGACGCGCTGCGCGCCGCGCTGCTGGCCTCGGGCGCCGAACTGCGCACAGGCTGCCGCGTCTGGGGCGTGGGCGGCGGGCCGCTGGTGCCGCAGAGGGAGCCCGCCGCGCCCTTCCGCCTGGATGCGCTGGATTCTGATGGCCGCAGCTTCGCGATGGAGGCGCGCGCACTGGTGCTCTGCTGCGGCACGCATGAACGCATTATCGCCTTCCCCGGCTGGACGCTGCCTGGCGTGCTCGGCCTGGCGGCCGCGACCATCCTGCTGAAGGCGCATGGCGTGCTGCCCGGGCGTCGCGTGGTGGTGGCGGGCGCCGGACCGCTGCTCTATGCGGTGGCGGCGAAGCTGCTGAAGGCGGGGGCGGAGGTGGCGGCGGTGGTGGATCTCGCGCACCGCACCGAATGGCTGCGCGCCCTGCCGCGGCTGGCGGCGCGGCCCGATCTGCTGGCGCAGGGCCTCGCCTGGCGTGCGACGCTGGTGGCGCGCGGCGTCCGCGTGATAGCGGGCGCAGGCGTGACGGCGGCGAGAGGCGACGAGGTTCTGCAAGCCGTGCAGGTCGAAGGTGCATGGATCGCCTGCGACGCGCTCTGCATCGGCCATGGGCTGGTGCCGGCGACGGAAGCGACGCGCACCTTCCGCGCCGCGCATCGCTACGCGCCGGCGGAAGGCGGCTGGGTGCCGGTGCTGGATGCGGACCAGCGGTGTTCGGTGCCGCTGCTCTATACCGCCGGCGATGGCGCGGGTGTGCGCGGTGCCGCGGCCGCGCCGGCCTCGGGCCGGGTTGCGGCGCTGGCAGCGCTGCACGACCTGGGGCTGCTGCCGGATCATGCCGCCGCGCGCGTCGCGCCGGCGCGGGATCTGGCGCGCGCGGCGAAGGCGGGCGGCGCCATGGCGCGGATGATGGCGCTGCGGCCCGCGCTGGTGCGCGCGATTCCGCCCGAGACCATCGTCTGCCGCTGCGAAGGCGTGACGCGTGCGGAGATCGAGGCCGCCTGCGCGGACGGCGCCGCCGACATGAACCAGATGAAGCAATTCACCCGCTGTGGCATGGGCCCGTGCCAGGGGCGCATCTGCGGCGAGACGGCGGCGGAGCTGGTGGGGATGCATTGCGGCGGCCGCGAGAAGGCCGGCTTCGCCACCGGGCGCCTGCCGCTGCGGCCGGTGCCGATGGACGCGCTGCTCGGCGAATTCGACTATGCGGATATCCCCGTGCCCAAGCCGGCGCCGATCTGATGTTCGATGTCGCGGTGATCGGCGCGGGGGTGATGGGCTGCTCCACGGCGCTGTTCCTGGCGCGCGCCGGGATGAAGGTGGTGCTGCTGGATCGCGGCGCGATCTGCCGCGAAGCTTCGGGCGTGAACGCTGGCACGCTGACCATGCAGATGACCCGCGCGGCACTGATCCCCTATGCGCTGCGGGCGCATGAGATGTGGCTGCGCATGCCCGAATGGTGCGATGGCGGCCATGTGCTCGCCACCGCCTGCCCGGGCCTTTCGGTCGCCTTCACCGAGCATGAGGCGGCGATGCTGGAGGAGCGCGCGCATTTCCGGCGGCAGGCCGGCGCGCCGATCGAGCTGGTGACGCCGGCGCGGGCGCGGGAAATCGAGCCGGGGCTGTCGGAGCGCGTGATCGCCGCCGGGCACTGCCCAATCGACGGTTTTACCAGTGCCTACCTCACCGGCCGCGCCTTCCGGCCGGCGCTGCTCAATGCCGGCGTGGAGCTGCGGGAGGATTGCGCGGTGCAGGGCATCGCGCCGGGCTTCGTGCTGGAGACTGCGGCGGGCACGGTGCAGGCGAAGCGCATCGTGCTGGCGGGCGGCGTCTGGCTGCAGGACATGGCGGCCTGGCTCCGCGTAACGCTGCCGATCAAGGTGCTGATCAACCAGCTGGTGGTGACGGAACGCATGGCGCCGGTGATGCGCACGGTGCTCGGCGTTGCCTCCGGCCTGCTGTCGCTGAAGCAATATGCCAACGGCTCCGTGCTGATCGGCGGTGGCTGGCAGGGCATTGGCGACCGCGCGCGCGGCGGGCTGGCGGTGAAGCCCGAAAGCTTCCTCGGCAATGTGCGGCTGGCGGCCCATGCCGTGCCGGCGCTGCGGGATGCGCGGGTGCTGCGCGCCTGGCTGGGGCTGGAGGCGGAGACGGCGGATGCGCTGCCGGCCATCGGGCCAATTCCCGGCATCGACGACGCCTGGATCATCGGCAGCGTGCATTCCGGCTATACCAGCGGGCCCTATCTCGGGAAGCTGCTGGCCCAGGCCATCTGTGGCCAGGCGCCGGAGCTGCCGCTGTTTCCCATCGATCGTTTGCTGGCGCAGGAGAAGGCGGCGTGAAGCCCCAGACATTCCACGGCATCTACCCCTCCACCGTGCTGCCGATGCGCAGCGACTACAGCGTGGACTGGGAGAGCTACGCGCGCCACACCGCGCATTGCGTGCTGCGGGACGGCATGGCGGGCGTGCTGATTAATGGCCATGCCGGCGAAAACTATGTGATGAGCCGGTCCGAGAAGCGGCGCGCCGTTGAGGTGACGGTGGCGACCGTTGGTGCGACGCGGCTCGTCGTCGCCGGCGTGAATGCCGAGAGCAGCCTGGAAGCCGCGGAGGAGGCGCGGGATGCGAAGGCGGCGGGCGCCGATGCGGTGATGGTCTTCCTTCCGAACAGCTTTGCCCTGGCCCACACCACCACCATGTCCGTGCTGCATCATCGCGCGGTGGCCGAGGCCGTGCCACGCATGCCGCTGTTCCTGTTCCAGGCGCATCACGCCGCGGGGCGCATGGCCTTCACGGCGGAGACGCTGGATGCGCTGCTCGAAATTCCGGAGGTGGTCGGCATCAAGGAAGGCGGCTGGGAGGTGGACAGCTACGACGATGTGCGTCGCCGCGTGCGCGCCAAGCGGCCGGATGTCGCGGTCTGCGCCTCAGGCGACGAGCATCTTTTCGCCTGCTACGTGCATGGATCGAATGGCAGCCTGGTCTCGCTGGCGGATATCCTGCCGGATGAGATCGTGGCACTCGATGCCGCGGTGCGCGCGAACGACCTGCCCACCGCGCGGGCGCTGCATGAGAGGCTGGAACCGCTGGCCGAGGCGATCTACGGCGCACCGCCAGGTGGGCGCGCCACGGCGCGGCTGAAATTTTGCCTGGCGGAGATGGGCGTGATTGCGGATGCGACGGTGCGCCTGCCGCAGCCGCCGGTCGATGCGGCGGAGGCCGCGATGCTCCGCGCGGCGCTCAGGACCTCGGGGCTGTAGGCCGCAGCGTCAGCCGGCGTTCGGCCCAGCGGCCGAGGTTCGCCAGCGCCCAGCTGATGACGAAGTAGAGCACCAGCGCGGTGCCGTAGGTGATCAGCGCCGAGAAGCCGCGCTGCGTCAGCATCTTGGCCGCGAAGGTGATCTCGATGAAGCCGATCTGGCTGACCAGCGAGGTCTCCTTCACCATCGACAGCACATGCACGATCGACGGCGGCAGGATCACCCGCCAGCTCTGCGGCAGCACCACGCGGCGCAGCGTGGTCAGCCCCGGCAGGTTCATGGTCTGCGCCGCTTCCCATTGCGTGCGGCGCACCGTCTCGAAGCCGGCCCGTACATTCTCGGCGGCAAGGGCCGACATGCGCAGCGCCACGGCCGTGACGGCGATGGACCAGAGCGGCGCCTCCAGTTTCGCGAATTGCGATAGGAAGAAGACCAGCAGCAGCAGCACCAGGAAGGGAATGCGCCGGAAGATCTCGACCCAGAGGATGCAGGCCGCGCGCAGCGGCGCGATTGGATTGATCTGCGGCAGGCGCAACACCGCCAGCAGGAAGCCGATCGCATAGCCGATGCCGCAGCCGGCGACCGCCGCCACCAGCGTATTGCCCACCGCGATCGCCAGGAAGCGCAGGTTCCACCAGGTGTAGAAGCGCGGCGCCTCGGCCAGCAGCATGTCCCAGGCATTCATCTCAGAACACCTTGGCCTTCACCCGGAACAGCCAGCGCCCGACGAGCCACAGCAGCGCGGAAGCCACGACCGTCAGCACGATGTAGATGACCGCGACAATCGAAAAAATCTCGACCGAGCGGAAGGAGATAGCGTTCGCATTCAGCGCGCGCCCCGTCAGCTCCTCCAGCCCGAAGATCGCGGCCATGGAGGTGCCGAGCGTCATGATGATGTAGTGGCTGGACAGCGCCGGATACAGCGCGCGGATGACATGCGGCGCGATCACGTACCACACGGTCTGCAGGCGGCCGAAGCCCAGCGTCTCCGCCGCCTCCAGCTCCGCCCGCGGCACGCTGGCGAAGCCGGCGCGCTCGATCTCGGTCAGATAGGCGCCGGCGTTCAGCGTCATGCCGATCAGCACGGCGGTGACGGGCGAGAGGATGATGCCGAGCTCGGGCAGTGCGAAGAACAGGAAGAAGATCTGCACCAGCTGCGGCGTATAGGTGAAGAAGCGGACATAGGCCGTGACCAGCCAACGCCAGGGGCGCGCGGCGAAGGTCAGCGCCGCCGCGCCGGCCAGGCCGATCAGCAGGCCGCCGGCGAAGGCGACGCCGGCGATCCACAGCGCCGTTAGCGCGCCCAGCAGGAAGTCGGGCAGGTATTGCCAGACCTGCCCGTATTGCAGCTGCACGCTTCAGAACATCGGGTTGAAGGGGATCGGCGTGGTCATCGGCACGCCAAAATACTTCTGCCAGGTGGTGTTGACGAAGCCGCTGCGGTGCATTTCGAAGAGGATGACGTTCAGCACGTCCTTCAGCGCGGTATTGCCCTTCTGCACCCCGATGCCGACCCAGAAGCTGGCCAGCACCTCGTCCAGGATCTTCCACTGCACGGGAAAGTTGCGCATCGGGATGACGATGGATTCCGCCACATCCACCATGGCATCCGCGCGGCCCTGCGCCAGGGCGCGGAAGCAGTCGGGGTAGTTGTCCAGCAGCGTCACCTGCGCCTGCGCCGCATTGGCCTGGATCCAGGGCACGCCCACCGTGCCGCGTACCTGCACCAGCCGCACGGCGCGATTGTTCAGGTCCGCTGGCTTCTCGATCGGCACGGCGGTGCCGCTCGCCTTGGTCAGCACCACCATGGACTGCGTGTGCAGCGGCACCGTGTAGTCGATGACCAGCGCGCGCTCCACCGTGCGGGTGATGGATCCCAGCACGATGTCGATGCGGTCGGATTGCAGGAAGGGGATGCGATCGGGGCTGCCGACCTGCACGATCTCCAGCTCGACATTCATGCGCCGGGCGATCTCGCGCGCGATGTCGGCATCGAAGCCGTCGATCTGGTTGCGCTCGTTGAACAGGCCCATCGGCGGCAGGGTGGGGTTGATGCCGGCGCGCAGGCGCTTGGTGGAGAGCACCTGCTCCAGCGGACGCGCCTGGGCGGTGGTGCCCAGCAGCGGCAGCGCGGCGGCGAGGCCGAGCAGGTGGCGGCGATCGAGATGGCTTGGCATGTATACGCTTCCTTCGACTCGGTTGGCGTGCGCGATCCCTGCATGCGGCGCTTGATCGGCCGCGTGGGATGCAGCTTGGCGGGGGCGACGCGGGCCGGCAAGGCCGCGGCGCGCGCGAAATCAGCGCGCCAGCGCGCGTCCTGCCAAAGTCGCGAGCAGCCCCGCCACCAGCAGCGGCAGTGAGGCCAGCGCCCAGGAGGAGGAGGCGAGCGCGCCGATCAGCGGCGGCGCCAGAAGCTGTGCCAGGTTGTTGCCCTGGATCACCAGCCCGACCGCCGGCGCCACAAGCGCCGGGTCGGGCACGGCGCGTGGCAGCAGCGCGAAGCAGGCCGCCGGCAGCACGCCGCCAATGCCACACGCCAGCACCGCCAGCGCCACCACCGCCGCCGGCTGCGGCACCAGATAGACGCCCGCCGCAGTCACCGCCATGCCGAGCGCGCCCACCACCACCAGCCGGTCCGCCGCCACGCCACGCCGCATCAGCAGGCCGCTGGCCAGGTTGCCGCCCGCATTGGCCAGCGCGGCGAGCGCCGCCGCGGCCCCTGCCCCGCCGGTGCCGGCGCCGAGCGATTCCAGCCGGGCCGGCAGGAAGGCCGCGATGCCGAAATACATGACGTTGTAGGTGGCAAAGGCGGTGGCGATGCGCAGCGGCCGACGTGCCGCGGCCAGGGCGCGCAGCTGCGCCAGGATCGGCGCCGCGGCCGGTGCCTCGGTCGCGGCGGCGCGCGGCACCAGCCAGATGCAGAGCAGCGCGGCACCGCCCAGCGCCAGGGCCAGCCCCAGCCAAGCCAGGCGCCAGCCCTGCGCCTCCACCAGCGGTGCGCTCAGCAGGCCGAGCGCGATGCCGGCGGGCATATAGGTGCCCCAAAGGCCCATGGCGAAGCCGCGGTCGCGCGGCGCGACGCAGGCGGCGATCAGCCCCGGGCCGGCCACCACCAGCAGCAGGAAGCCGGCGCCTTCCGCAACCCGGGCCAGCAGGAGAAGCGGTGTATTGGGCGCCAGCGCGGCGGCCGCGGCCGCGAGGGTGCCGAGCCCCAGGCCGCTCAGCAGCGCCCGGCGCGGCCCGATGCGCGCCACCGCCAGGCCGATGCCGAGCCCGCCGAGGGCCGCCATCAGCGCAAACAGCGAGACCAGCAGCGCGGCCCCGGTCAGGCCCAGGCTGAATTCGGCGCCGATGGTGGTCATCGCCGCCGGCACCTTGCCGATCTGCGCCGCCCCCAGGATGCCGCCGGCCAGCATGGCGGCGACAGGGGGCCAGCGCGTCATCGGCAGCGCGATCTCAGCCGCGGCGCTCGATCAGCTCCACGCGGACGCCATCCGGCGCCTGCAGGAAGGCGATGCGGACGCCGGGGCGTGCCTCGGTGGGGCCGGAAATCAAGGGCACGCCCTTGGCCTTCAGGTCGGCCAGCGCCGCGTCCAGGTCGTCCACGCCGAGCCCCACATGCTCCAGCCCCAGGAAGGGCGGCGCCGGCGGGGCGGCGGTGCCGGCCGGCACCTCCTCCACGAACAGCGGCACGGAGGCCAGGTCCAGCACGACTCGCAGCTTGCCGCCGGGGGTCACGCGCTGCTTGATCTCGGCGCCGAAGGCCGAGACATAGAAGGCGGCGGTGGCCTCGGGGTCCGGGCTGCGAAGATGGATGTGATCGAATCGATAAGGGCTCATGATCCCTTTGTCGCGCATTCCGGGATGGTTTTCCAAGTGGCCGGCGGTGGGAGGCTGGAAATTTGACGAATGATGGTTTAGGTAAATCGTCATGAGCACAAGCACCCGGGAGGCCGCCCAGCGCCGCGGCGCCACCGCCGAGGAGACGCGCCGCCGCATCGAGGACATGGCGGAGACGCTGTTCCGCACGATCGGCTACCAGAAGACCACGGTGGCCGATATCGCCCGCGAACTCGGCATGTCGCCGGCCAATATCTACCGCTTCTACCCCTCCAAGTCGGCGATCAACGAGGTGATCGCGGCGCGCATGCTGGACGGGGTGGAGGCCGAGCTCTGGGCCATCGCCCGCGGCCGCGGCACGGCGACGGAGCGCCTGCGCACGCTGCTGGAGACGCTGCATCACCGCCACATGGCCCTGTTCTTCACCCAGCGCCGGCTGCACGACATGGTCACCGCCGCCATGGCCGAGCATTGGGGCGTGGTGGAACGCTTCATCGAGGGCATCCGCACCGCCATCCGCCACGTGCTGATGGATGGCGCGGCCAGCGGCGAATTCGCCCGTCTGGATGCGGATGCGACGGCCACCGCCATCAAGATGGCCACCATCGGCTTCATGCATCCGGTGCTGATCGCCGAATGCGGCCTGCGCGATGAGCCGGAGGAGGAGATGGCCGGCAAGCTCGGCCTGGTGATCGAGCTGCTGCTGCGGGGGTTGCGGCCCTGATTTCTGCCGGCTGACGATTATTGACTTTCATCATTCATAAGGGGTAAGCCTGCCGCAGATAGCTGCGAGCGACCCCCCATGACGATCCCCCGCGCCCCCGCCCTGCTGCTGTCCCTGCCGATCCTCACCGGCATCGGCATGGGGCTGCTGACCGCCTGCAACGGCGAAGCCTCCGCCCCGCCACCCGCCCCGGCGGCCGAGAGCCCGCGCCCCGTGCAGGTGGCAGAGGTGGTGCTGTCCTCCGCCCGCAACCTCTCGGCCCATACCGGCGTGGTGCAGGCGCGGCGGGAGGTGGAGGTGGGCTTCCGCACCGGCGGGCGCATCGTCAGCCGCGCGGTGGAGGTCGGGCAGCCTGTGGCAGCGGGCGAGGTGCTGGCGCAGCTCGACCCCGCCGATCTCGGCCTGTCGCTGCGCGCGGCGGAAGCCGACCTGGCCTCGGCCGAGGCGCAATCCCGCCAGGCGCGCAACGAGGCCGCACGGTCCCGCGAATTGCGCGCCGCAGGCCATGTCTCGGCCAGCTATGACGACCAGCGCGTGGCCAGTGCCCGCGCCGCGGCGGAACGCGTCGCCTCCGCCCAGGCGGCGCTGGAACTCGCCCGCAACCGCCTGTCCTACGCCACGCTGCGCGCGCCCTCCCCCGGCGTGGTGACGGCGCTGCTGGCGGAGGCCGGGCAGGTGGTGCCGGAAGGCCAGGCCGTGCTGCGCCTGGCCGATCCGGCGGAGCGCGAATTGCTGGTCCGCGTGCCGGAATCGGCGCTGCCGGGCCTCGCCACCGCCCAGGCCGAGGCCCGCTTCTGGGCGCGGCCGGATGTTCCGGTCGCGGCCAGGCTGCGGGAAGTGGCGCCGCAGGCCGATGCCGCGCTGCGCACCTATGCCGTGCGCTTCACGCTCGATGCCGCGCCGGATTGGGTGGCGCTGGGCATGACCGGCACCATCCGCCTGGCCCAGCCGGGGGAGGCCGCCGCGCGGCTGCCGCTCTCCGCCCTGCATGACCGCGGGCATGGCCCGATGGTCTGGCGCCTGCTGCCCCCCAGCGGCGGCGCATCGCGGATCGAGGCCGTGCCGGTCCAGGTGCTGGCTCTGGCGGAGCAGACGGCGGAGGTCACCGGGCCGCTGGCGCAGGGCGACCAGGTGGTGGCGCTCGGGCCACAGCTGCTCGACCCCGGCCAGCGCGTGCGCGTGGTGCAGACCCGCCTTTCCGCCACCCTGCGCTGAGGGAGCGCCGATCATGGATCGTTTCAACCTTTCCGCCTGGGGCGTGCGGAACGGCGCGCTGACGCTGTTCGCCATCCTGCTGCTCGCGGTGCTCGGCACCGGCGCCTATCTGCGGCTCGGCCGGGCGGAGGATCCCTCCTTCACGCTGAAGGTCATGGTGGTGACGGCGCAATGGCCTGGTGCGACGGCTGCGGAGATGCAGGCGCAGGTGGCGGACCGCATCGAGAGCCGGCTGCAGGACCTCGCGCATCTCGACCGGCTGGAGACCTATGTGCGGCCCGGCCAGGCGGTGACCACCATCGTGCTGCGCGACACCACGCCGCCGCGGCTGGTGCCGGAGCTGTGGTACCAGGTCCGCAAGAAGGTGGGCGATATCGTGTCGAGCCTGCCGGCCGGCGTGCAGGGCCCCTTCTTTAACGACGAATATTCCGACGTCTACTCCGCCGTGATGGCCCTGACCGGCGCGGAGAACCCCGAGCTGGTGCGCCAGGCGGAGCAGATCCGCCTGCGCCTGCTGCGCGTGCCGGGGGTGGAGAAGGTGGCGATCCAGGGGGAGATCGCGCAGCGCATCCATGTGGAGGTCAGCCATGCCAGGCTGGCCACGCTGGGCATCGCGCCTTCCGCCATCCTGGATGCGCTGGCGCGGCAGAACCCCGTGGCGCCGGCCGGCGTGGTGGAAACCGGTGCGCTGCGCGTGCATCTGCGCGTCGGCGGCGGGTTGGACGGGGTGGAGGCGATCCGCAATGTGCCGGTCAGCCTCGGCGACCGCACGCTGCGCCTGGGCGATATCGCGGAGGTCTCGCGCGGCCTGGCCGATCCGCCGAGCGCGGCCGTGTTCCACGATGGCGCCGGCGCGGTGATGATCTCCGTCGTCAAGCAGCCCGGCTTCAATGTGCTGGCGCTGGGCGAAAGCCTGCGGCAGGCGCTGGCGGAGGTGCGGCGCGACCTGCCGCTCGGGCTGGAGTTGCAGCTCGTCTCCGATCAGCCGCATATCGTGGCGGAGAGCGTCGCGGAGTTCCTGACCAAATTCGTCGCCGCGCTGGGCGTGGTGCTGCTGATCTCCTTCCTCTCGCTCGGCGTCCGCGCCGGCATCATCGTGGCGCTGTCGGTGCCGCTGACGCTCGCCGCCGTCTTTTTGATGATGCTCTACTGGGGCACGGAGCTGGAGCGGATTTCGCTCGGCGCGCTGATCCTGGCGCTGGGCCTGCTGGTGGATGACGCGATCATCGCGATCGAGGCGATGGTGGTGAAGCTGGAGGAAGGCTGGGACAAGGCCCGCGCAGCCGCCTTCGCCTGGGGCAGCACCGCGGCGCCGATGCTGTCCGGCACGCTGGTGACCATGGCGGGCTTCATCCCGGTGGGTTTCGCCGCCTCCACCAGCGGCGAATATGCGGGCGGCATCTTCTGGGTGGTGGGGGGTGCGCTGCTGGCCTCCTGGCTCGTCGCCGTCTGGTTCACGCCCTGGCTGGGCGTGAAGCTGCTGCCGGTGCCGAAGCATGTGGTGACGCATGACTCGCTGTATGACGGGCGCTTCTATCGCCTGCTGCGGCGGATGGTGGCCTGGTGCGTGGACTATCGCTGGGTCGTGCTGGCGGCGACGCTGGCGGTGCTGGCCGCGGGCTTTGTGGGCCTCGGCATGACGAAGAAGCAGTTCTTCCCCACCTCCTCCCGCCTCGAACTGCTGGTGGATGTAAACCTGCGCCAGGGCTCCACCTTCGCCGCCACCCGCGCGGCGGTGGAGCAGGTGCAGGCGGAGATCGCGCAGGATACGGATGCGGTGATGTCCACCGCCTATATCGGCGCCGGCGCGCCGCGCTTCTTCCTGGCGCTGAACCCCGATCTGCCGAACGAGGCCTTCGGCAAGCTGGTGATCCAGGCGCGCGACGTGCCGGCCCGCGAAAGGCTGCGGGAGAAGCTGCTGGCCTTCGTCGAGACCGGCGCGGTGGCGGGGGCGCGGGTGCGCGTTTCCCGCCTCGATTTCGGCCCGCCCGTTGGCTACCCGGTGCAGTTCCGCGTCGTCGGCGGCTCGCCGGAACAGCTGCGGGTGGCGGCGGAGCAGGTGATGGCCGGGATGCGCGCCACGCCGGGCACGCGCGACGTGCAGCTGGCCTGGGGCGAGCGCGCGCCCGCCATGCGCCTGGTGCTGGATGAGGAACGCGTGGTCCAGCTCGGCCTCTCGCCCCAGGCCGTCGCGCAATCCATGCAGGCGCTGGTCTCCGGCGTGACGGCGACGCGGCTGCGGGAAGGCGCGCGGCTGGTGGATGTGGTGCTGCGCGCACCGGCCGCCGAAAGGCTGGGCCTGTCCAACCTGGCGGATCTCACGCTGGTGACGGAAGCCGGTCCCGTGCCGCTCGGCCAGGTGGCGCGGCTGGAGCCGGTGATGGAGGAGCCCATCCTCTGGCGCCGCAACCGGGAGGCATTCCTCACCGTGCGTGCCGATGTCGCGCCCGGGCTGCAGCCGCCGGATGTGACGGCCGCCGCACTGCCGCGAATGCGCGAGATCGAGGCGCGGCTGCCCGTGGGCATGCGGATCGAGGTGGGCGGCGCGGCGGAGGAATCCGGCAAGGCCAATGCCAGCCTCTTCGCGTTGTTCCCGGCGATGATCGCGGTGATGCTGCTGATCCTGATGGTGCAGCTGCGCCATTTCGGCCGCGTCGCGCTGGTCTTCGCCACGGCGCCGCTGGGCATACCGGGCGCGGCAGCGGCGCTGCTGCTGCTGGACATGCCCTTCGGCTTCGTGGCGCTTCTGGGCGTGATCGCCCTGGCCGGAATGGTGATGCGCAATACGCTGATCCTGGTGGACCAGGTGCGGCAGGATGTGGAGCACGGCATGGCGCTGCGCCAGGCGATCATCGAAAGCAGCGTGCGCCGCGCGCGGCCGGTGGTGCTGACCGGGCTGGCCGCCGTGCTGGCCTTCGTGCCGCTGACGCTCTCGGTCTTCTGGGGGCCGATGGCGGCGGCGATGATCGGCGGGCTGGCACTCGGCACCGTCGCCACGCTGCTGGTGGTGCCGGCGCTGCATGCGCTGGCCCTGCCGCGGGCGAAGCGGGCCGCTTCGGCACCGGCGGGGGCGCTGGCGCCGGCCGAATAGGCGATCAGGCCGCGCGGTGCAGCAGGCGCCCGGCGGGGGTCTCGCTGGCGCCGGCGGAATGGGTGTAGACGGACTGGCCGTTCACCCAGGTCTCGACGATGCCATCGGCCGCCTGCTTCGGCTCGGTGAAGGTGGCGCGATCGCGCACCGTGGCGGCATCGAACAGCACGAGGTCGGCGAAGGCGCCTTCCCGCAGCACGCCACGGTCCGGGATGCCGAAGATCGCCGCCGTGCGGCCCGTCATCTTGTGCACGGCCGTCTCCAGATCGAACAGGCCGAGCTCACGGCAATACTGGCCGAGCACCCGCGGGAAGGTGCCCCAGAGGCGCGGATGCGGATGTTTTGCCAATGGCCCGCCATCGCTGCCCACCATCGACAGCGGATGCGCCAGGATGCGGCGCATATCGTCCTCCGCCATGTTGTGGAAGACGCCGCCGCCCGGCGTCAGGCGCTGCGCCGCCTCCTCCAGCGACACGCCCCATTCCTGCGCGATGTCGGACAGCGCGCGGCCCGCCATTTCCGGATGCGGGACGGAGCTGGTGACCGTCACCGGCACATCGGGACGCGGCTTGCGCGCGGCCAGCGAAGTGGAGGAGGCGGTATAGGGATAGACGTCGAAGGCCACGGGATAGTCCGCCGCATGCCGCGCGATCAGCGGCAGCGTCTCCACCGATCGGCCGTGATTTTCGGGCTGGGCGCATTTGTGGTGGCTGATGATGACGGGCGCGCCGACCGCCTTGCCGATGCGCAACGTCTCCTCGATGCTGTCCAGCACATGGTCCGCCTCGTCGCGCATATGCGTGACATAGAGGCCCTTGTGGTCGCGCAGCGTCTCCGCCACCGCGATCACCTCCTCGGTCGGCGCCGCCTTGCTCGGCGGGTAGAAGAGACCGGTGGAGAAGCCGGCGGCGCCTTCGGACAGGGCCTGGGCGAGCTGCTTGCGCATCCGCTCCGCCTCCTTGTCCGTCGCCGGGCGGCCGGTGTCGCGGCCCATGGCGCCAACGCGCAGCGACATATGGCCGATCAGCGCGAGCGTATTCACCGAAGATGGCGTCGTGCGCAGCCGCTCCGCATAGGCACCGAAACTGTCAAAGATCCACCATTCAGGGGCGCAGACGCCGTCGAGTGGCGCGGGCGGGCGCTCGCGCATCGGCACGGGCGACAGGCTGATGCCGCAATTGCCGACGACCACCGTCGTGACGCCCTGGCTGGTCTTGCAGAGCATGCAGGCGGGGCCGCAGAGCACGGCCTGGTCGTCATGCGTATGCGCATCGATGAAGCCGGGCGCCACCACGCGGCCCTCCGCCATCACCTCCCGCTCCGCCGACCAGGCGCCGAGGTCGCCGAGCCCCGCGATGCGATCGTCCTGCACCGCCACGTCGCCGCGCCGGCGCGGGCGGCCGGTGCCGTCGATGATCGTGGCGTCGCGGAGGATCAGGTCGCAGCGGAGCGTCATCGGGCGGGGTCCTGATGCGTTGCGCGGAGCATGGCGCCGGCCCATCTGAGATGGAAGCCCATTGCGACCAGGATCCTCCCATGCCCGACCGCCGCCACCTTCTGCTGCTCGGCGGCGGCCATGCGCATCTGGAGGTGCTGCGGCAGTTTGGCGCAAACCCCCTGCCCGGCTGGCGCGTGACGCTGCTGACGCGGGAGGCGCAGTCGCCCTATTCCGGCATGCTGCCGGGCGTGATGGCGGGGCTCTACCGGCCGGTGCAGGCGCTGGTCGACATGGCGGCGCTGACGGCGCGCTGCGGGGTGGCGCTGGTGCTGGACCGCGCCACGGGGATCGACCCCGCGCGGCGCCTGGTGCGGCGGGCCTCGGGCGAGGACATCGCCTGGGACCTGCTCTCCATAGATACCGGTGCCACGCCCGATATGCGCACGCCCGGCGCCGCCGCCCATGCCCTGCCGCTGAAGCCGATCGACGCGCTGCTGCCACGGCTTGGCCGCCTGGCGGACTCCCGCAGCCTGGCGGTGGTGGGCGGGGGCGCGGCGGGGTTCGAGGTGGCGCTGGCGCTGCGCTGGCAGGCGGCGGTGACGCTGGTGACGGGCGCGGCCGGCCTGCTGCCCGGCTTCCCGCCGCGGCTGCGGCAGCGCGCGGCGGATGCCCTGGCGCGGCGAGAGGTGACGCTGCGGCAGGGCGAGGACGTCGTGGAGGTGACGCCCGGCACCCTGCACTTCGCCGCCGCCCCGCCGCTGCAGGCGGAGGCGCTGGTCTGGGCCACCGGCGCCGCTGCGGCGCCCTGGCTGGCGGAAACCGGGCTGGCACGCGATGCGCGCGGCTTCCTGCGCGTCGATGCCTGCCTGCGGACTGAGGGCCAGGCGCAGATCTTCGCCGCCGGCGATGTGGCGAGCTTTCCGGGTGGTCTGCCCAAGGCCGGCGTCTTTGCGGTGCGGCAGGGGCCGGTGCTGGCGGCCAATCTGCGGGCCGTGGCGGCGGGTGAGGCCCCGAGACCCTTTGCGCCGCAGCGGGACTATCTGCGGCTGCTGTCCCTGGCCGATGGAAGCGCCCTCGGCACCCGCAACGGCCTGGTCTTCGCCGGCCGCTGGGTCTGGTGGCTGAAGGACCGGATCGACCGGCGCTTCATGGCCCGCTATCAGCGCTGAGCCGCGTCGCCAGCGCCGGCGACAGGCCGATGGTCTCCACCGCGCCATGCGGCATCAGCCCGGCGCCGCCCTGTCCCATGGCTGCGAGCGCCGCGAAGATGCCGATTTCCACCGAGCACAGCACCGGCACGCCGATCGCGATGCGCGCGGCCAGGCCAGCAAGGCCCGCGCCGCCCAGGATCACCACCTCCGCCCCGTCCTGCTCCACGCAGGCGCGGCAGCTTTCGGTGAGCAGCGCCAGCGCGCCCTCCGGGTCCCGCGCGATTTCGCCGCCGGTGGGGGCCACGGTGCGGATGCCGGCGAGCTGCGCCGCGTAGCCACGGCCGGCGAAGAATTCTTGCAGCATCGGCTGCCAGGCGGCGCCGCCGGTGACCACGCCGAAGCGCCGGCCCTGGGCTGCGGCGGCGGAGGCATCGGCCAGCCCCAAGACCGGCACCGGCGCCAGCTCGCGCAGCGCATCCAGGCCGGGATCGCCGAAGCAGCCGATCAGTACCGCATCCGCCCCCGCGCCGTGTTCCGCGTAGGCATCCAGCGCGGCATGGGCGGCGATGGCGCTGCTGGCGCGGCTGGCGATGTAGCGGGCGCCGAAGCGGCCGGTGGCGCCCTGGATGGCGATGCCCGGCGGCGCCAGGCCGCGTGCGATCTCCACCAGGCGGTCGGTGATGGCCTCGGTGGTATTGGCGTTGATCAGCAGCAGCTTCATGCGGTCACTCAGGTTGGGTCGCCGCAGCCCTCGTACCACGCCAGGATTTCGCGCGCCTGCAGGAAGGCGATGCCGGGCATGGCGGCAAGGTCGTCCAGCATCTGCTCCAGCGCCGCGATGCGGTGCGGGACGCCGGAGATATAGGGGTGGATGGCGATGCACATGATGCGCGGCGTGCTGCCCGCCTCCGCCAGCAGGCGCGCGGCGTGCAGGCGGGCGCGGCGAGGCAGTTCCTGCTCGTCATGGTGCTGGATCATCACCACGGGGATGTCGTTCAGCTCCACGCTATACGGCATGGTGAAGATCGGCCCGTCCGCCGTCTCCAGCCGGCAGGGCAGGTCATCCACCACCCAATCGGCGCAGTAGCGCAACCCGGCCTCGGCCAGCAGGTCCGCGGTCTCCAGCGTTTCCGTCAGGCCGGGGGCCAGCCAGCCGAGCGGCGGGGCGCCGGTGCAGTCCTGGATCGCCTGGATGGTCTGGCGGATCATGGCGCGCTGGTCCGGCACCTTGTGCGTCGGCACCTGCACATGGCCATGGCCCATGAAATCCCAGCCTGCCTCATGCGCCGCCTGGGCCACACGCGGATAGGCAGTGCAGACCGAGCCATTGACGGAGAGCGTCGGCCGGATGCCGCGCTTCTGGAAGGCGTCCAGGAAGCGCCAGAAGCCCACGCGCATCCCGTATTCGTGCCAGCCCCAATTGGCGATGTCCGGCAGCAGCGGCACGCCGGTGGGCGCAACCAGCACCTGGCGCGGCATGGGATTGTCGATCAGCCAGTTCTCGACATTCACCACTGGCCAGACGGCAACCTTGGCGCCATTCGGCAGGGCGCTGGGTGGGCGGTCGGCGGGCGTGGTGTAGCGCAGGCGTTGTTCGGGGCGCATCAGGCCGCCTTCTTCGCATGGTGCGAATGCAGCCGCGCACCGAGATCGCGCCGCACCGCGTTGAATTCGGGGGAGGAGACGTCGCGCGGCCGCGGCAGCTCCACCGGATGCGCGCTGGCGATGCGGCCGGGGCCGGGCTCCATCACCACGACGCGGTCGGAGAGGAAGATCGCCTCCTCGATGGAATGGGTGACGAAAAGCACCGTGAGGCCGGTGCGCTGCCACAGCTCCAGCAGTTCATCCTGCAGGCGTTCGCGCGTCATCGCATCCAGCGCGCCGAAAGGTTCGTCCATCAGCACCACCTCGGCGTCATTGGCCAGCACGCGGGCGATGGCGACGCGCTGCTTCATGCCGCCGGAGAGCTGGTGCGGATAGGCATCGGCGAAGCGCGTCAGGCCGATCAGCGCGATGAAGCGTTCGACGGTGTCGCGCACCTCCGCCTTGGGGCGGCCGCGGCTGGCCGGGCCGAAGCCGATGTTTTCGCGCACCGTCAGCCAGGGGAACAGGCCGTAATCCTGGAAGACCATGCCGCGATCCGGCGCCGGCCCGGTGATGGGCTTGCCCCACATCAGGGCCTGGCCTGCCGTCGGCGCCTCGAAGCCCGCGACAATTCGGAGAAGCGTGGACTTGCCACAGCCGGAGGCGCCGATCAGGCAGATGAATTCGCCCTTGCGCACGGTCAGGTTCGCATCGCGCAGCGCCTCGATGCGGCTGTCGTTCAGGATGTAGGTCTTGCCCACGCCCTGGATGTCGAGGATCGGGATCTCAGCCACGGTGCATCGGGCTCCAGCGCAGTAGGCGGTTCATCAGCAGCACGACCAGGCGGTCGGAGAGGAAGCCGGCGATGCCGATCACGATCATGCCGCAGATCACCAGCTCGGTGCGGCTCAGCGTGCGCCCGTCCATGATGACGGCGCCCAGCCCCTGCGGCACGCCCGTCATCTCCCCCACCACGATGACGAACCAGGCGAGGCCGAGGCCAAGGCGGAGCCCGGTGAAAATGGAAGGCAAGGACGCCGGCAGCACGACTCGAAAAAACTGGGCATTGCCGCGGCAGCCGAGCATCGCGGCCGCCTCGAACAGCCGCGGCTCGACATTCTTCACGCCGAGAATGGTGTTCAGCAGGATCGGGTAGAAGGCGCCGAGGAAGACCAGGAAGAAGGCCGATTGCGTGCCCAGGCCGAAGAGGATCATCGACAGCGGCAGCCAGGCGGTGACCGGGATCGGCCGCATCAATTGCAGGAAGGGATCGAGCAGCTGCCGCACCAGCGCGACGCGGCCGATCAGGATGCCGATCGGCACGGCGACCAGCGCCGCCAGCAGGAAGCCGCCATAGACCCGGCTGGCGGAGGCCAGCAGGTGGATATGCAGCGTGGCGGAGAAAGCATCGTCCCAGATGCCGCCCACCGCGAAGTCCACCATGTATTCGGCGACCTCCGCCGGCGAGGGGATCAGCCGCGTCATCCCCGCCGCCACCGCCCAATGCCAGAAGGCCAGCAGCAGCAGCGGCACGATCAGCGAAAGCAGCACGGGCCGGACGTGCCGCCACAACCGCAGCGCCGGCAAGGGCGGCACCGCGGTGGATTGGGTGAGGGTCACGTCCGACATGGCGCGCGCTCCTCAGGCCGTGGCGATGGCGTTGGAGAAGGAGGGGTTCAGGAAGGTGTCGAAGTTCGGCAGGCGGCGGATCTGGCGCAGCTGCAGCATCTGCTCGGCATAGGTGCGGGACTGGCGCAGCACGGTATCGTCCAGCTTCCAGATGTATTCGACATTGCCGGCGCCGAGGGCCTGTTCCACCGCGGCGCGCGGGGCGCCGAGGATGCGCACCGTGGCCTCCGCCACCTCCGCCGGGTTCGCCTTCATGTATTCGCTGGCCTGGCGGTGGATGTTCAGCATGGTGCGGACCAGCGCCGGGTCGTTCTTGATGAGGTCCTCGCTGGTGCCGAAGATCATGTTCAGCCCGCCCATGGCGGTGCCATAGGGATATTCCACCAGCTGCCCGACGCCGGAGGAGATGGACAGGCCCGGCCCCGGCTCGGCCCCCACATAGGCATCGATGTCGCCGCGGGAGAGCATGGCGTGCATCTCGCCGAAGGGCACGCGCACCGCGGTGATGTCGCGCACGGACATGCCGGATTCGCGCAGGCGTTCCAGGATGAAGACCTCCTGCGTCGAGCCGGGCCAGATGCCCACGCGCTTGCCGCGCAGGTCCGCGATGGCGCGGACATCGCTGCCCGCCTTGCTGATCACGCCCATCCCTTTGTTGCAGAAGGCGCCGACCACGACGACGGGCTCGCCCGCCGCGGCGCCCAGCGTGGCGGCGGCGATGCCGAAGCCGCCGCAGGCGACGGAGCCGGTGACGACGGCGTTCTTGCCATCGGTCGGGCTGTCGAAGGTGATGATCTCGATGGTCAGGCCGGCGGGGGCGAAACGCTGGTAGAAATGCGGCGTCATCGAATGGATCAGCCGCAGCGAGCCCATCTTCACCGTGCGCGCGGCCTGCGCATTGGCGATGTGGGGCGCGGCCAAGGCGGCGGCGGCGGAGGCGGCGAGCAGGTGGCGGCGACGGATCATGGTCTGGTCTCCCTGTTCAGGTTGTGGCGAGGTTGGCGATGAAGGCGCGCCAGCCGCCAAATCGAGAAATATCCTCGGCCCCGTGCAGCCCCTCCGGCTCCACAAGGAATCCCTTGGGCGTGGAGCCATCGGCCAGGCGCAGCGTGCCGATGCAGAGGGGGGCGGGGATGCCGGCGACGAAGCGGCCGAAGCCGGCTTCCGGCAGGGCCCAGACCTCCGTGGCGATGGCCACGCCCTGGGCCACGCGCAACAGGCCGGGGCGGCGCGGCGGGCCGCCGGCGAGGGCGAAGAGGCGGTAGCAGGGCTCGGTCTGCACGGCGCGCTGCAGCACGCCGCCCTCGCGCAGCAATTCCCCGTTCAGCGCCATGCCGGAGAGATGCGCGCCGACGACGCAGATCTCGATCATGCCATCACCTGCATCAGCCTGGCGCCGGTGGCGGCGAGTGCCGCGTCGCTGGCGCGTGGGCCGATCAGCGTGACGCCGAAGGGCAGCCCGTCCGGGCGGCTGCACGCCGGCACCGCCAGCGCGGCGAGGTCCAGCAGATTCACGAAATTCGTGTAGGTGCCGAGGCGGGCATTCGGGCCGATCGGGTCCGCCTCCAGCTCCGCCAGGGTCGGGAAATTGGGCGCGGTCGGCACCAGCAGCGCGTCCATGCGCGACCAGGCGGGCTGGGTGGCCAGGCGCAGGGCGGCCAGGCGATGAAGGCCGGCGAAGGCATCGGTGGCGGTGAAGCGTGCGGCGCCGGCCAGGATGCGCTGGGTGACCGGGTGCATCGCCGCGCGCGGCACCAGATGGCCGAAGGCGGCGTCGCGCTCCGCCACGAAGGCGCCGTCGTAGAGCAGCCGCGCCGTTTCCAGGAAGGGCGAGAGGTCGATCTCTTCGATCGTCGCCTGCAGCGCGATGCGGGCCAGGCTGGCCTCCCAGGCCGCACGCTGCTCTGCGCCATCCAGGTGCAGGTCGGCTTCGCGCGGGATGCCGAGGCGGGTCAGCGGCGCGTCCGGCGTGCCGAGGGTGATGGGGCGGGACCAGGGATCGCGGTTATCGGCACCGGCCATCACGGCATAGGCCGCCCAGGCATCCTCGACGCCATGGGCGAAGACGGAGATGCAATCCAGGCTCGGGCAGGCCGGCACCACGCCGCGGGACGGGATGGCGCCGACGGAGGGCTTCAGCCCCACAAGCCCGTTCAGCGCCGCCGGCACGCGGCCGGAACCCGCCGTATCGGTGCCCAGCGCCAGCAGGGCCAGCCCCTGCGCCACGGCGACGGCGGAGCCGGAGGAGGAGCCGCCCGGCACGCGATCCGCCGCGCAGGCATTGCGGGGGATCGGATGCGGCGTGCGGACGCCGACCAGCCCGGTGGCGAACTGGTCGAGATTGGTCTTGCCGACCACCAGCGCCCCCGCCGCCACCAGCCGCGCCACCGCCGGCGCGCTTTCGCTGGGCAGATAGGCGTAGTCCGGGCAGGCGGCCGTGGTCGGCATGCCCGCCACGTCGATATTGTCCTTCACCGCCACCGGCACGCCCCAGAGCGGGTAGAGCAGCGGATCGAAGTCCGGCAGCGCCGCAGCGGCCTCAGCCAAAGCCTGCTCGGACGGGCGGTGCAGGAAGATCCCCGGATCGGCCAACGCCGCATGCCGCGCCTCCAGCCCGGCGAGCAGGGCGGCAGGCGTCAGGCCGGCGGCATAGGCGGCGTGCAGCGCGGCGATGCCCTCGGGCAGCTTCGGCGCGGTCATGGCGGGGTCGGGTGCGACATCGGGCTTGCGGGCAAGCAATCCGCATGCCGCAACCTTGGTCCCGTCGGATCAGCCGCTTAAAGAAGTGGCGGCGTCCCTCTTGTATGCACGAGCGCCGCTTTGCGATTAATCTGCCTGCAAATCAGGCAGCAGCCGGACGCCGCAGCGCCTCCGCCATCGCCGCCCAGGTCCGCTCGGTCAGCCCGATATGCGCGCGGATCCGCGCCGCCGCCCCCGCAGCATCGCCGCGCTGGATCGCGGTGACGATCTCCCCATGCTCCTCATGCGACCGCCGAAGCCGGTCCGGCGCCTCCAGCTGCGCGGCCCGGAAGGGCGCCAGGCGCCGTCGCGTCGCGGTGGCCAACTCGCCGAGATAGCCATTCTGCGCGCCGAGATAGAGCAGGTGGTGGAAGGCTACATTGGCGGCGCGATAGGCGGCGACATCGCCCGCCCGCACCATGGATGCCATGGCCGCATGCTGGCCCTCCAGCCCCCGCCGCTGCTCCGGCGTCATCGCCAGGGCCGCGAGCGCGGCCGCCATCGCCTCCAGCTCCGCCATCACCAGAAACATCTCGGCCAGCTGCGTGGCATCCGGAATCGCCACCACGGCGCCGCGGCGGGGTGCGACCTGCACCAGGCCGGTGGGGGCCAGCTGGCGCAGCGCCTCCCGCACCGGGGTGCGGCTGCTGCCATGCATCCGCGCCAGGCCGACCTCGTCCAGCGGCGTGCCGGGCTTCAGCCGGCCGGTGACGATATCCTCGGCCAGGCTGGCGGCGATGGCCTCGGCCCGGGTCGGGCGCGGCGGCGGGGGGGCGAGGTTCTGGCTCCGGCGGGGCATCACGCGCTTGTGCCGCGCCGACCTGCCCGGCGTAAAGCACGGCCTTCACCCCCTCGATTGCCAGCGCCCCAGGATCGCGTTTTCATTCCGGAAAAGGGAGAAACGACAGGATGAGCGGCAGCAGCACGCGGCCCAGCGATCCGCTTTTCGCGGATCAATGGCACCTCGACGGCAGCGCGCTGGGCACGGTCGATCTGAATGTGCTGCCCGCCTGGGCGGATTATACCGGGCGCGGCGTGCGCATCGCCGTCATCGATACCTCGATCGAGGCCACGCATCCCGACCTCGCCCCCAACTACGATGCCAGCCTGGAACTGCCGGACGACCCGGTGCGGCTGCCCGATGCCTCCTCCAACCACGGCACGGCGACGGCGGGGCTGATCGCCGCGGCGCGCAACGGCATCGGCTCGGTCGGCGTCGCCTATGATGCGCGGATCACCCAGCTGCCCATCCTGGCCAATGACACCGGCCTGCATGGCCAGACTCGGGTGGACGATGTCTTCGACGCACTGTCCCGCTTCGATGTCGCAGCCCATGTCTGGGCGCTGTCCTTTCCCTTCACCGCCGGGTCGGAAAGCTCTGGCTGGACGCGCATGCATGAGGGGCTGGCGCATTCGGTCGTCGAAGGCCGGGATGGGCTCGGCACCGTCTCCGTCGTCAGTTCCGGCAATGACCGGCGCGGCGGGCCGGAGGCGGATGCGAACATGTCCGGCATCGCCGCCAGCCGCTTCGTCATCGCGGTCGGTGCGGTGGGGAAGGACGGCGAGGTGGCGCGCTATTCCAATCCCTCCGCCGCGCTTCTGGTCGTCGCGCCCTCCTCGGCCAGTTTCGCCGGCGATATCACGACCACCGACCGCACCGGCCCGGCCGGCTATGGCGGCGGCGACTGGTTCGGCGGCTTCGGCGGCACCTCCACCAGCGGGCCGCTGGTGGCGGGCGTCGTGGCGCTGATGCTGGAGGCCAATCCCGACCTCGGCTGGCGCGACGTGCAGGACATACTGGCGCTCAGCGCCCGCCATGCCGGCCATGCGATCGGCGGCAGCCCGACTTCGCCCGAGCAGAACCCCTGGCGCATCAACGGCGCCGGGGACTGGAACGGCGGCGGGATGCACTTCTCCAACGACTATGGCTTCGGCCTAGTCGATGCCCATGCCGCGGTGCGCCTGGCCGAGACGTGGCGGGCGCCGGCCCGGACCTCCGCCAACGAGATGACCCTGGCCGCGAACTGGCGCGGCAGCCAAGTGGTGCCGGACAATGATCCAATGGGCTTCAGCTTCAGCTTCGAGATCACCGGCGCGATGCGGGTGGAGCAGGTCTCGCTGCGTGCCGACATCGTCTCCGGCATCGCCTCCCAGGTCGATATCCGGCTGGTCTCGCCGGATGGCACGCGCATGGACCTGGCGCCGAACAGCGGCGGCAGCGTCATTTACAAGCCCTGGACCTTCGGCGCCGCCGGCTTCCGGGGCGAATCCGCCACCGGGACCTGGCGGGTGGAGATCCGGGACGAGCGGGCCGGCGCGCCGCTGACAGTGCGCAGCCTGGACCTCGGCCTCTTCGGCGCGGCGGACAGCGCGGACGACCATTATATCTATACCGATGCCTTCGCCGGCCTGGCGGGGCAGGATGGGCGCAATCTGCTGACCGATGCGGCGGGGCACGACCTGCTGAATGCCGCCGCCACCACCGGGCCGCTGCTCATCGACCTTCGCCCCGGCTTCATCAGCACGATCGCCGGCGAGAGCTTGACCATCGGCGCAGGCACGCTGATCGAGGATGCGATCGGCGGCGACGGCAACGACATCCTGCGCGGCAATGCCGCCGACAACCGGCTGGAGGGGATGCGCGGCAAGGACCGGCTGTTCGGCTATGCCGGCGCCGATACGCTGCTGGGCGGCGATGGCGACGACGTGCTGACCGGCGGCGCCGGCGGAGACCTGCTGGTGGGCGGCGCCGGGCTGGATCGGGTGGTCTATACCACGCAGGTGCGGCTGGACCTTCTGACCCCCTCGCTCAACACCGGGGAGGCCCAGGGCGACGTGCTGCAGGGCATCGAGCATATCTGGGGCTCCGCCATGGCCGATACCCTGGCCGGCAGCGACCTGGGCGATGTGCTGCTCGGCCAGGCGGGCGACGACTGGCTGTTCGGCCGGGATGGCGTGGACCGGCTGCTCGGCGGCGATGGCAATGACCGGCTGGAAGGCGGCGCCGGCAGCGATGCGCTGACCGGCGGGACCGGGCGGGATCTTTTCGTGCTGGAGCCGCGTGGCGCCCGGATAGACCGGATCCTGGACTTCACCACCGGCGAGGACCGCATCCTGCTGACCGGCACCGGCCTGCCGGAGGGCCGGATGGGCAAGGTGCGCTTCGCCTATGAAGGCGAGGAGCTGGGCACGGAGCGCATCGTCTATGACCGCGCCACCGGCCTGCTCTCGCATGACATCGATGGCGGCGGTTCCGCCGCGCCGGTGGCGCTGGCGCTGCTGGTGGGCGCGCCGACACTGGTGCTGGCCGATCTGCTGATCGGCTGAACCCCCGGGGCCTAAAAGCACAATCCGTCCAGTTGGACGGATCTCGTGCTCCAGAAACCATTGTTTCTAAACACTAGCCGGCAACGCTGATTCAGCGTCGTTGGATAGTGCTTCAGGGCCGTCAGAGGGGGACGAATTCGAAGCGTTCGACGCCGGTGAAGTTCAGCACGCCGTATTCCGTGGTCAGGCTGCCGCTGACGCTGGCCGGATTGCCCTGGCGGTCCGTGAAGGTCACCTGGTTGCCCTCGACCTTCATGACCAGGAGCATCATGCCGTCCACGCTGAAGCCGCGGAGGAAGTGTTCCATGCCGAATTGGCTCGGCGTCAGCACCCGGACGGTGTCGTGGCCCGAACCGCCTTCAAAGCTGTCCCCCCCGCCATGCGGGGCCCAGACGAGCGTGTCGTCGCCAAGGCCGCCCACGACGGTGTCGTCGTTCCTGTCGAAAAGACCCGAATTGATGGTGTCGTCGCCGCTGCCGCCGGCGATGTAGTCCTCGCCGGCGCCAGTGGAGATGGAATCGTCGCCTGCCCCGCCGAAGACCGTGTCTTGCCAATGGCTGCCGAGGAGGCTGTCATTGCCCGCGCCGCCGGTCACCTGCGCGCCGCCGGTCACCTGCGCCAGCGCAGCCACATCCAGTTCAAGCTTTGGCTTCGGCTGCATCCTTCCAATCCCGCTCCCGGCCTACCATCGGATCCTGGCGCTACCGGCCGGGCCAGGGAAGACGAAGCTTCCTCTGGCGGTCAGAGAGGCTGGCTATGGCCAGCCTCGCGGCGCAGGATCGAAGGCCGGATGACCGACCTACCGGAAGGGGAAGGGATACATCAGCCCGCCGCGGCGCCACAGATCGGACAGGCCGCGGTCGAGGCCGATGGCGGAGCCATCGCCCAGGTTGCGGTCGAAGATCTCGCCGTAATTGCCGACCTGGCGGATCGCCTCCGCCGCCCAGCTGTCCTTCAGCCCGAGCGCCGCGCCCAGGCCGCGGTCGAGGCCGATCAGGAAGCGGACCTCGGTATTGTCGGAGCGTAGCGCGGCATCCAGCGTGCTGCTGCTGATCTCCAGCTCCTCCGCCGCCACCAGCGCATGCAGCGTCCAGGTGACGATCTGGCGCCAGCGCTCATCGCCGCCGCGCACGAAGGGGGCGATGGGCTCGCGGCTCAGCCGCTCCGGCAGCAGCATGGCGCCGGCGGGGTCGGGCATGTCGGTGGCGCGCAGGGTGGCCAGCGCCGCGGCATCGGCGGTGACGGCATCGCAGCTGCCATTCTTGAAGCCGTCGAGCAGCGCCGTGCCGCTCTGCGTCGTCACCACCGGCACCACGGTGATCCGCGCCCGCATCGCGGCATTGCGCAGGATGTTGAAGCTCTGGTCAACCTGCGGCGCGGCGACGCAGATGCGCTTGCCGTTCAGCTGCGCGAAGCTGGTGATGTTGGAATCGACCCGCACCATCACCGCCTGGCCGTCATAGAGCAGCACGCCGGCCGGCGCGATGTTGCGCCCGGCATCGCGCATGGCCGTGGCCGTCAGGTTGCTGGACAGCAGGTCCACCCGGCCGGCTTCGAGATTGGCGAAGCCCGCCTCCACCGAATTGGCGGTGACGAAGGCCACCATGTCCCGGTCGCCCAGCACGGCGGCGGCCACGGCGCGGCAGAAATCCGCATCCAGGCCGCGCATCACGCCTTCCAGGTCGGGCGAGGAGAAGCCGGGCAGCTGGCCGAAGACGCCGCAGCGCAGCTCCCCGCGCCGCTGCACCGCCTCCAGCGTCCCGCCTGCCGGGGTTTGCGCCACCGCCATCCCGGCCAGGCCGAACAGCATCAGAAGGCCAAGAAGACAGCGGCGCATGGCGGGGCTCCGATCGTGGAATGGGCGCGGCATGAGGTTCAGCATCCGGAGACGGCGATGCGGCAGACGATGCCCGAGCCCGGGCGTTCGGCCACGCGGCATTCCTGCAGCGCCTGCGCCTCGGCCTGTTCGCGGGTCTGCCCGCGGCCGGTCGCGGTGCGGCGCAGCTGCTCGGGCGCGCCGGTCACGGCCTGGGCCAGCGCCCCGCAGGCATTCGGGAAATCGAGGGTGATGCGGCACTGGTTGCGGCCAACAATCGCCTCGCAGGCACGAATCGCCTGCATGCTGGCTGCCAGGCGATCCGTCTGGCCGCTGGTGAAGCCATAGGCGGTGGAGGGCGGCTCCGCCGTATAGATGAAGCCGAAACGGCCACGGATGGCCGTGGCGGTGGCGCCTGGCGCCGGGATCGCGGCCTGGATGGTGCTGCCATCGGCGCAGCGCTGCTGGCAGGAATTCACCAGGGCGCGCGCCTGGCTGGAACAGGCCTGGCGGCAGGATTGCGGGATTTCCGCCGGGCGCGTCGCCCTCGGCGGGGCGGCGGCGACGCCGGTATTGAGGGGCTGGAAGCAGGCGCCGGCCGCGGGCCCACTGGCCGTCCCGCAGGGAAACAGCCGCGGCGCGCCCCAGCGTGCCGCCGGCAGGGCCAGCCGCCAGGGCCCGCCATCCCGGCATTGCAGGTCCCAATAGGCCGTGCGGTCGCGCCCGAGGCCGGCGGCATAGAGGTTGGTCACCTCGGCGCAGGCCAGGCCATTGGTGCGCAGCAGACTGCGTAGCGCATCGCGCTGCCCCTGCTCGCTACGGGACAGGAGGGAGTCATGGGTCGGGTTGCCGGTCTGCGCCTGGGCAGGCGCGACAAGGGCCGGGGCGAGGAGGGCGAACCATCCGGTCAGGGCCAGCACCGCCAATCGCATCGCCACGAACTCCCGCTCCTGCGCAAGGTGTCGCCTTTCGTTTCGCGTCGCGCAAGTCCCGAAAATGCAGGCAGGCGCATGGCATGCGGCGAATGTCTCGCACGCCGCATATGTTGCGACGCATCCAGGCTTTTGCGCCATGCGAGATGCCTCGCCCCGCCGCTTCCGGTTGTGGCGCCGGCGCAGCCTCGACCCGCCCGGGCGCCGCGCCGCCCCTCCCGATGCCGTGCCGGGATGCTATAGGCAGCGGGCAAGGCAGACGGAGCGGATGGCATGAAGACGCGCGCGGCAGTGGCCTGGGCGGCCGGCAAGCCCCTTTCGGTGACGGAGGTGGAAATCGGCGGCCCCAAGGCCGGTGAGGTGCTGATGGAGGTGAAGGCCACCGGCCTGTGCCACACTGACCTCTACACCCTGTCCGGCGCCGACCCGGAGGGGCTGTTCCCGGCCATCCTGGGCCATGAGGGCGCGGGCATCGTGCGCGAGGTGGGTGCCGGCGTCACCAGCGTGAAGCCGGGCGACCATGTGATTCCGCTGTACACGCCGGAATGCCGGCAGTGCAAAACCTGCCTAAGCCAGCGGTCCAACCTGTGCACCGCCATCCGTGGCACCCAGGGCAAGGGCGTGATGCCCGACGGCACGTCCCGCTTCAGCTGCGAGGGCGCGCCCGTGATGCACTACATGGGCTGCAGCACCTTTGCGAATTTCACGATCCTGCCCGAGATCGCCGTCGCCAAGGTTCGCGAAGACGCGCCGTTTGAGAAAATCTGCTACATTGGTTGCGGGGTGACGACGGGCATTGGTGCCGTCATCAACACCGCCAAGGTCTGGCCCGGGGCCAATGTGGCGGTGTTCGGACTCGGCGGCATCGGGCTGAACGTGATCCAGGGCGCGCGCATGGTGGGCGCCGACAAGATCATCGGCATCGACTTGAACAACGGGCGCCAGGAAATGGCCCGCAAGTTCGGCATGACCGACTTCATCAACCCGAACGAGGTGGGGCACGACAAGGTGGTGCAGGCCATCGTCGACCTGACGGGCGGCGGCGCCGATTTCAGCTTCGAATGCATCGGCAATGTGAAGGTGATGCGTCAGGCGCTGGAATGCACGCATCGCGGCTGGGGCGAGAGCATCATCATCGGCGTGGCCGGCGCGGGGCAGGAGATTTCGACGCGCCCCTTCCAGCTGGTCACCGGCCGGTCCTGGCGCGGCACGGCCTTCGGCGGCGCACGCGGGCGGACCGATGTGCCGAAGATCGTCGACTGGTACATGCAGGGGAAGATCGACATCGACAGCCTGATCACCCATGTGATGCCACTGGATCAGATCAACCATGGCTTCGAGCTGATGGAACGCGGCGAGTCCATCCGTTCCGTGGTGGTGTACTGAGGGACCCATGCTGAGGCTGACCGAACTCAAACTGCCGCTGGACCACCCGGAAGGGGCGGTGAAGCAGGCGCTTTGCGCGGCGCTCGGGCTGCGGGCGGAGGCGGTGCGCGACATCACCATCGCCCGCCGCGCCTGGGATGCGCGCAAGCGGTCGGCCATTCTTCTGGTCTACTCGGTCGATTTCACGGTGGATGACGAGGCGGCACTGCTGCGGCGCGCGGCGGGCGACAAGCTGCTGGCCCGCACGCTGATCCGCACGCCGGATACCAGCTACCGCCCCGTGGCGCAGGCCCCTGCCCGACTGCCGCAGCGCCCCGTGGTGATCGGCACCGGGCCCTGCGGCATCTTCGCCGCGCTGATCCTGGCGGAGATGGGTTTTCGGCCCATCATCCTGGACCGCGGCAAGGTTGTGCGGGAACGCACCAAGGATACCTGGGCGCTGTGGCGGCGCAACCAGCTGACGCCCGAAAGCAATGTGCAGTTCGGCGAAGGCGGCGCCGGCACTTTTTCGGATGGCAAGTTGTGGTCCGGCATCAAAGATCCGCAGCATCTGGGCCGGAAGGTCTTGACCGAATTCGTGCAGGCGGGAGCGCCGGAGGAGATCCTCTACGTTGCCAAGCCGCATATCGGCACCTTCCGGCTGGTGACGATGGTCGAAAGCCTGCGCGCGAAGATCGAGGCGTTGGGTGGCGAATACCGCTTCGGCACCAAGGTCACCGACTTCCTGGTGGAGACCGGGCGCGACGGACAGCGCCGCATGGCGGGCGTGGTGACGGAGGCGGGCG
This sequence comes from Falsiroseomonas tokyonensis, assembly GCF_019024325.1. GTDB lineage: Bacteria > Pseudomonadota > Alphaproteobacteria > Acetobacterales > Acetobacteraceae > Falsiroseomonas > Falsiroseomonas tokyonensis. The sequence continues at coordinate 175,013 of NZ_JAFNJS010000005.1, read as the reverse complement.
AGACGATCGAGACGCAGCACGTCGTGCTCGCCATCGGCCACTCCGCGCGCGACACCTTTTTCCAGTTGCAGGCCGCCGGCGTCTTCATCGAGGCAAAACCGTTTTCCATCGGGGTGCGGATCGAGCATCCGCAATCGATCATCGACCGGGCGCGCTTCGGCAATTTCGCGGGCAACCCGATCCTCGGCGCGGCGGATTACAAGCTGGTGCATCACTGCCTTAACGGCCGCTCGGTCTATTCCTTCTGCATGTGCCCAGGCGGCACCGTGGTGGCCGCGGCGAGCGAGCCGGGGCGGCTGGTGACCAATGGGATGAGCCAGTACTCGCGGGCCGAGCGCAACGCCAATGCCGGCATCGTCGTCGGCATCACGCCGGAGGTCGATTACCCGGGCGACCCGCTGGCCGGCATCGCGCTGCAGCGGCATTGGGAAGAGAAGGCCTTCGTCGCCGGCGGCAGCAACTACTGCGCCCCGGCGCAACTCGTCGGCGATTTTCTGGCGGGCCGCGCTTCAACAAATCTCGGCGCCGTTATGCCCAGCTACAAGCCGGGCGTGACGCCGACCGACCTCACCACCTGCCTGCCGGACTTCGCCGTGGCGGCGATGCGGGAGGCGCTGCCGGAATTCGGCAAGCAGATCCGCGGCTTCGACATGGCGGAGGCGGTGATGACGGGCGTCGAGACGCGCACCTCCTCTCCCATCCGCATCCGCCGCGATGCCAGCTTCCGCAGCGTCAATACGCTCGGCCTGTATCCGGCGGGCGAAGGCGCGGGCTATGCGGGCGGCATCTTCTCCGCCGGCGTCGACGGCATCCGCGTGGCGGAGGCGGTGGGGCGGGACATGGCCGGGATGGCGGCGGCCGCCTGATGACGCATTTCGATGTGGTGGTGCTGGGCGCCGGCGCCGCCGGCCTGTTCGCCGCCATGCGCGCGGGCCAGCGCGGGCGGCGCGTGCTGCTGCTGGATCATGCGGAGGCGGCGGGGAAGAAGATTCTTATCAGCGGCGGCGGGCGCTGCAATTTCACCAATACCGGCTGCGTGCCGGAGCGGTTCCTGTCCGCCAATCGGCATTTCGCGCGGTCTGCCCTGGCTCGCTATACGCAGCACGATTTTGTGGCGCTGGTGCGCAAGCACGGCATCCCCTTTCACGAGAAGACGCTGGGGCAATTGTTCTGCGACGGCTCCGCGCGCGCCATCGTCGCCATGCTGCTGGCGGAATGCACGGCCGCGGGCGTCGACCTCCGCCTGTCGCACCGCATCACCGAGGTGTCGCGCGACGACCGCTTCCGCATCACGACCGACCGCGGCGGCTTCACCGCGGACAGCCTGGTGCTGGCCACCGGCGGTCTCTCCATTCCCAAAATGGGTGCGACGGGCTTCGCCCATGACGTCGCACGCCGCTTTGGCCTGAAGCTGGTGGCGCCGCGCCCCGGCCTGGTGCCGCTGACCTTCGGCGGTGAGGCGCTGGCCCTGATGCAGCCGCTATCCGGCGTCGCGCTGGACTCCATCGCCAAGGCGGGCAGGGCGGCTTTCCGGGAGGCGCTGCTGTTTACCCATCGCGGCCTGTCCGGCCCCGCGATCCTGCAGGCCTCCTCCTATTGGCAGCCGGGCCAGGCCATCACCCTCGACCTTCTGCCGGACCGCGACGCCACCGCGCTGCTGCTGGCCGGCAAGCGAACGCGGCCGAAGGCGGAGCCCAGGACCATCCTGGGCGAGTTTCTCCCTTCGCGACTGGCGCAGGCCATGGCCGCGCTGCACCTGCCGCCGCGCGTCATCGGCGAGGTGGGCGACGCCCCGCTGAAGGCGCTCGGCGCCTTGCTGAAAGCCTGGCGGCTGGAGCCCCTTGGCGACGAGGGCTATGCCAAGGCGGAGGTTACGCTGGGCGGCATCGACACAGCCGGGCTGTCGTCCCAAACCATGGAGGCCAAGGACGTGCCCGGCCTCTTCGTGGTGGGAGAGGCGGTGGATGTGACGGGCTGGCTCGGCGGCTACAATTTCCAATGGGCCTGGTCCAGCGGCTGGGTGGCCGGCGAAGCCGCCTGAGCTTGGCAGCGCGCCGCTTCTGTCCGAAGCTGCATTCAAAGCGATCGGGGCAGGCGACCATGGCGAAGCGTGGCATGCAGTTCGGCATCTTCCTGGCGCCGTTCCACCGGCTGGGGGACAACCCCACCCTCGCCATCTCTCGCGACATCGAGATGCTCGAGCTGCTGGACCGCCTCGGCTATGACGAGGCCTGGATCGGCGAGCACCACTCCGCGGGGTGGGAGACCATCGCCTCGCCGGAGCTGATCATCGCCGCGGCGGCGGAGCGCACGAAAACCATCCGGCTCGGCTCCGGCGTCACCTCCCTGCCCTATCACCATCCCTTCCTGGTGGCGCAGCGCTTCGTGCAGCTGGATCACATGACGCGCGGCCGGGCGATGCTGGGCTGCGGGCCGGGCGCGCTGGTCTCCGACGCCTATATGCTCGGCATCGCGCCGGAGACGCAGCGCCGGCGCATGGATGAGGCGCTGGAGGCGATCATGGCGCTGCTGGCCTGCGACGGGCCGGTGACGCGCAAGACCGACTGGTTCGAGATGCATGAGGCGCGGCTGCATCTGAAGCCGTACAGCGACCCGCATTTCCCGATTGCAGTGGCGAGCACCCTCACCCCCGCAGGCCCGGCCGTGGCCGGCAAGCACGGCGTCGGAATCCTCTCGCTCGGCGCGGGCATGCCGGGCGGACCCTCCGCGCTGCCGGGCCAGTGGAAGATCGCCGAGGAGGCTGCCGCCGCGCATGGCAAGACCGTGCGGCGCGCCGATTGGCGCCTGGTGATGAACGTGCATGTGGCGGAGACCGACGAACGCGCGCTGGAGGAAGTGCGCGTCGGCGAGCGGCTGGAGACCGTGACCTATTTCGAGGATGCGCTGGGCCGCCCGCCTGGCCGTTCGCAGGACCCGCTGACGGATGGCGTGAAGGCCGGCACCACGCTGGTGGGCTCGCCGGAGACGGTGGCGCGCGGCATCGAGCGGCTCGTGGAAGCCAGCGAGGGCGGCTTCGGCGGCTTCCTGTTCCGCGCGCATGACTGGGCGAACCGCGAACAGACCTGGCGCAGCTACGAGCTCTTTGCCCGCTGGGTGATGCCGCGCTTCCAGCAATCGCTGGAGACGGTGCGCGGCTCGCATGAATGGGCGGTGGCCAACCGCAAGACGATCTTCAGCCCGAATGTGGAAGCGCTGCGCAAGGCTTTTGTCGATGCCGGCAAGGACGTGCCGGAAGCCTTCGATGCCCGGGCCTCCGGCGCGCGCGATACGACACGCGCCGGAAGCTGAAGGATCAGATGGCCGCGACGGCCAGCATCAGCGCCGCCATGGCGCCACCGGCCAGCCGCACCACCACGCGGTTGGTGATGGCCAGCGCGCCGAACACGCCGAGGCCGTGCAGCAGCGCCGTGGCGATCAGGAAGCCCGCGGCATAGGGGAAGGCCCCGGCGCCGGCGAGTTCCGTGCCATGGGCATGCCCGTGCAGCAGCCCGAAGAGCGCGACCAGCGGCACAGCCAGCGCCAGAGAGACGCGGGCGGAAGCGGCCACCAGCGCGCCCAGAATGATGACGGAGGCGAGGATGCCCGCCTCCACCATCGGCAGGCCGAGGCCCGCTGCGCCGAGCCCGAAACCCAGTGTCATGGCGGCGAGGAAGCCGGCCGGCAGCGCCCAAAGGGCGAGGAAGCCGGCCGGCAGCGCCCAAAGGGCGCGGCCGCCGAGCAGCCCGGCCCAGAGGCCGACCGCGACCATCGCCAGCACATGATCCAGCCCGCCGATAGGATGGACGAAGCCGGCCATGAAGCCGTGCACATGCGCGCCGCCTTCATGCGCCAGCGCCGGCATCGGCGCGAGCAGGGCAGCGAGGGTGAGAAGACGGCGCATCAGGCAATTCCTCCGGATTTCAGGATGAAGGAGGCGATCTCGGACACGCCCCTGTTCTCCTTCAGGTTGGTGAACATGAAAGGCCGCGCGCCGCGCATCTTCTGCGCGTCGCGGTCCATGACGGAGAGGTCGGCGCCCACCAGCGGCGCGAGATCGGTCTTGTTGATGACGAGCAGGTCGGAGCGCGTGATGCCCGGACCGCCCTTGCGCGGGATCTTGTCGCCCGCCGAGACATCGATGACGTAGATCGTCAGATCCGCCAGCTCCGGGCTGAAGGTCGCGGCCAGGTTGTCGCCGCCGGATTCGATGAACAGCAGCTGCAGCGACGGGAATCGCGCGGACATCTCGGCGACGGCGGCGAGGTTGATGGAGGCATCCTCGCGGATCGCGGTATGCGGGCAGCCACCGGTCTCCACGCCCATGATGCGCTCCGGCGCCAGGGCGCCGCTGCGCGTCAGGAACTCGGCATCTTCCTTGGTGTAGATGTCGTTGGTGATGGCGGCGACGTCATGCGTCTCCCGCATCGCCTTGCAGAGGCGATCGACCAGCGCGGTCTTGCCGGAGCCCACGGGGCCGCCGATGCCGATGCGGAAAGGGCCGTTACTCATGAGCGGAAGAGCCTCGTGTATTGCGTCTCGTGGCGCAGGGAAAACAGGTCGATGATGGGCGCCGCTCCGCCGATCTCCTCCGCATCAGTCACGGCCAGCGCGGCATCCGTCGCGGCCTGGATGGCGGGCAGCAGGGCGGCGGTGGCGATCTGGCCATCCGTCTGACCCAGCGGCACAAGCCGCACGCCGGCCGAGACCAGGTTGGCGGCAAAGGCGGTTAGCCAGGCGAAGCAGGACTCGCGCAGCGGCATGGCGTGGAAGCCGGCGGCGGCGCCGAAAGCCACCGCATGCGTCAGGCGGCCCGGATGCCGCGCGGTAAAGGCAGCAAACTCCCCGTTCGGCCAGGCGGCATTGGTGGCCAGCGCAAAAGCGCCTCCGGGCTGCGTAGCCTCCAGCGCCAACTCCGCCGTGCCACGCATGGCCGCGGCGAGTTCTGTCAGTGCATCCAGCGCCGCGGCATCGCCCGCCGCGGCGGCGCGCCAGGACAGTGCGAACAAGCCGCCATCCACGGCGCCGGCGCCATGGGCGAGCGCGGCCTCCGCATAGGCGACCAGCCCGGCGCGATCCGTCACGGCGCCTTCCTCCACCGCCATCTCCAGCCCGTGGCTGTAGCTGAAGGCGCCGGTCGGATAGGCCGGCGACAGCCAGGCCAGCAGCCGCGCCAGCGCGGGCAGGTCAGTGGCCGTGGTGGTGATGGTCATCGTCGCCGTGATGGTGGTGATGGCCGTGCGGATGCGCCGGCAGGCGATTGTGCTCGCCATAGGCGCCGCCCTCCGGATTGAAGGGCGCGCGCACCTTCTGCAGCGTGGCACCGAGACCTTCGAGCATGCGGATGATGACGTGGTCGTGGCGAATCAGGATGCGGTCGCCATCCAGCTCCGTGGGCAGGTGTCGGTTGCCGAGATGCCAGGCGAGGCGCAGCAGCAGCGCGGGCGTGGCGGCGGTGACGGAAACCAGGTCCTCCGGTGCCGCGCGCAAGCGGATGAAGCCGCCGTCCTCCAGCTGCAGGCCGTCACCCTCCCGCATCACGGTGGCCTCGGGCAGGTCGAGCAGGAAGCTGCCGCCGCCATCGGTCAGATAGACCTTGCGGCGGCGGAAGCGGTCATCGAAGTCGACGGTGACGCTGTCCTTGGCCGCACCTTCCGGCCAGGTTCCGGCGGGGTGGACGGCGATGGCGCGGGCTTGCGGCATGGGCTCTCTCAGAACAGGAAGTAGCGCTGCGCCATCGGCAGCACGGTGGCGGGCTCGCAGACCAGCAACTCGCCATCGGCGCGAACCTCATAGGTCTCGGCATCCACCTCGATCCGCGGCAGCGCGTCATTCAGCACCATGTCGCGCTTGCTGATGTTGCGGGTATTCGTCACGGCCAGCATGGGGCGCTGCAGGCCGAGCCTTTCGGCGATACCGGAATCGAGCGCTGCCTGGCTGGTGAAGGTGACGGAGGACAGCGTCCTGGCGCGGCCATAGGCGCCGAACATGGGGCGGTAATGGATCGGCTGCGGCGTGGGAATGGAGGCATTGGGATCGCCCATCGGCGCCATGGCGATGGTGCCGCACTTCAGCACGTAGTCCGGCTTCACGCCGAAGAAGGCCGGCGACCACAGCACCAGGTCCGCCAGCTTGCCCACGGTGATGCTGCCGACATGCGTCGCGATGCCCTGCGCGATGGCCGGGTTGATCGTGTACTTCGCGATGTAGCGGCGCACGCGCAGATTGTCGTTGTCGCCGGTCTCGCCGGGCAGCCGGCCGCGCTGCTGCTTCATCTTATGCGCGGTCTGCCAGGTGCGGATGATGACCTCCCCCACGCGGCCCATCGCCTGGCTGTCGGAGGACATCATGCTGATGGCGCCCAGGTCGTGCAGAATGTCCTCGGCCGCGATCGTCTCCTTGCGGATGCGGCTTTCGGCGAAGGCGACGTCTTCCGGAATGCGCGGGTCCAGGTGATGGCACACCATGAGCATGTCGAGATGCTCATCCACCGTGTTGCGCGTATAGGGCATCGTCGGATTGGTCGAGGACGGCAGGAAATTCGGCTCGCCGATGACCCGCAGGATGTCGGGCGCGTGCCCGCCGCCGGCGCCTTCCGTGTGGAACGCCTGAATGGCGCGGCCGCCGATGGCGCGGATGGTGTCCTCGACGAAGCCGCTTTCGTTCAGCGTGTCCGAATGGATGGCGACCTGGATGTCGAAGGCATCGGCCACCTTCAGGCAGGTGTCGATTGCCTTGGGCGTGGTGCCCCAATCCTCATGCAGTTTCAGGCCACAGGCGCCGCCGCGGATCTGCTCCTCCAGTGCCGCCGGCAGCGCCGCATTGCCCTTGCCGAGGAAGCCCAGATTCATCGGAAAGGATTCGGCAGCCTGCAGCATGCGGGCCAGATGCCACGGCCCTGGCGTCGAGGTGGTGGCGAGGGTGCCATGGGCCGGGCCGGTGCCGCCGCCGAACATGGTGGTGACGCCGGAGACCAGCGCCTCCTCGATCTGCTGCGGGCAGATGAAGTGGATATGCGGGTCGATGCCGCCCGCCGTCAGGATGCGACCCTCCCCGGCCAGCACTTCCGTGCCCGGGCCGATGATGATGGTGACGCCAGGCTGCGTATCCGGATTGCCCGCCTTGCCGATGCTGTGGATCAGCCCGTCCTTCAGGCCGACATCCGCCTTGTAGATGCCGCCGTGATCGACGATCAGCGCATTGGTGATGACGGTATCGACAGCGCCATTTTCCCGAGTCACCTGCGACTGGCCCATGCCATCCCGAATGACCTTGCCGCCGCCGAACTTCACCTCCTCGCCATAGGTGGTCAGGTCGCACTCGACCTCGATCACCAGGTCGGTGTCCGCCAGGCGCAGGCGGTCGCCGGTGGTCGGGCCATACATGCCGGCATAGGCGCGGCGGGACAGCTTCGCGGGCATCAGAGCTTCCCCTCCGTCTCGCCACGGAAGCCGTGCACGATGCGATCGCCGGCATAGGGCACCAGACGCACGCTGCGCGCCTGCCCCGGCTCGAAACGGACGGCCGTGCCTGCGGGGATGTCGAGGCGCTGGCCATGCGCGGCCGCGCGATCGAAGCGCAGCGCCGGGTTGGTTTCGGCGAAGTGGTAGTGGCTGCCGACCTGGATGGGGCGGTCGCCTGTATTCGCCACCTCGATCTCGGTCGAGGGGCGGCCGGCGTTCAGTTCGATCTCGCCGCTGGCGGGGAACAGCTCGCCCGGGATCATCGGATGGGCTCGTGCACGGTCACCAGCTTGGTGCCGTCGGGGAAGGTCGCTTCCACCTGGATTTCGTGAATCATTTCGGCGATGCCCTCCATCACCTGGTCCCGCGTCACCACCGTGGCGCCGTCGCGCATCAGCTCGGCCACGCTGCGGCCGTCGCGGGCGCCTTCCACCACATAGTCGGTGATCAGGGCCACCGCCTCCGGATGGTTCAGCTTCACGCCACGTTCCAGCCGCCGGCGTGCGACGGTGGCCGCCATGGCGACCAGCAGCTTGTCCTTTTCACGCGGCGTCAGGTTCATGCGTCACCTCTCATCCCTGCCAAGCATGGCCCATGCCACCTCACGTGCGCCAGAGCCGCGGCAGCTGCGCCGGCAGGCCCAGCGCCGCTGCCCGCAGCGCGCGGATGGCGGCGCCGAGGCCCCGGCGCACCGGCCCCGCCTCGCCCAGCCAGCGTGCCACCAGCAGCCCCGGCGCGACCAGCCCCGCGCCGCCTTCCGCCAGATCACGCGCCAGGTCGCGATGCGCCGCGGCTTCCGGCATGGCCAGCACCAGCGTGGCCATCGCGCCGGCGCCATCGAGCGTGAAGCGGTGGCCCAGCGCCTCCGGCTCCAGCCGCAGCGCATCCACCCAGAGCAGCCGCCCCTCGCGCCGGATCTGCCAGCGGTCACGCAGCACCCCCTGGCGAAACACCTCGCCCCGCGCGGCGCGGCCGAGCACCAACATCTCCGCCGCCAGCAGCCGGGCGCCGGCGGCCAGGGTGATGTCCAGCCGCCGGTGCAGGCGGGCGCCGTCGAAGAGAATCGTCTCCTGCGGCAGCCATTCGAAGGTGGCGCCCTCGGCCACCTCCAGGCCTGTCGCGATATCCGTGCGCGGACCGAGGCTGCGATAGATTTTCTCGGCCGCCGGCGTGGTGGCCGTGAAGCGCGCATTGGGGCCAAGCCTCAGCACCGAATCGAGGCTGTCGCCCCCTGCCAGCCCGCCCGCGACGTTGACCAGCGCCGCCTGCTTCGGCTCCTCCGGATCGGAATCCGGAAACAGCAGGCGCAGCGGCGCGGACTGGTACAGATGCGCGATCCGGGCGCCGCCGGCTGCAGCGACAAGGTCGAGTTCGACGCGCCCGCGGGCGCGTTGGTGGTGCGGCGCGGCGGCCGATTGGGGAAGCATCGCGCAAGACATGGCACGCGCCGTGCGGCTCGGCCAGTCGTTACGCTGCTGCCCAATCCGGATGCGGCTTCCGCGAGGAATGGGCAGGGAAAGCCCAATTCAGCGGCAGGCCGAAAGAGTTGTGCTTCCGGAATGGAGGCGCAGCCGCGCATGGATCGTATGCCATAGCTTTGGCACGCATCTCGCAATGCAGCAGGCGGAGGGGGACCTGGCCGGCAGGCGGCCTCGCGCCACCGCTTCGTGCATTCCCGAGGAGTCTTCGGAAAGATGATCCATCGCATGCCCATCACGCGACGCGCCGCGCTGGCCGGCCTCGGCACCGCCCTGGCCGCGCCCGCCATCCGCCCTTCCTTCGCCCAGGCTGCGCCGATCAAGGTCGGCGTGCTGCACTCCCTCTCCGGCACCATGGCGATCAGCGAGACGGCGCTGCGCGATACCGTGCTGATGATGGTCGAGGCGCAAAACGCCGCCGGCGGCATCCTCGGCCGCCGCCTGGAAGCCGTGGTGGTGGACCCGGCCTCCAACTGGCCGCTGTTCGCCGAGAAGGCGCGCGAGCTGCTCGCCGTCTCCAAGGTGGATGTCACCTTCGGCTGCTGGACCAGCGTGTCCCGCAAATCCGTGCTGCCAGTCTTCGAGGAGCTGAACGGCCTGCTCTTCTACCCGGTCCAGTATGAGGGCGAGGAGGAGAGCAAGAACATCTTCTACACCGGCGCCGCGCCGAACCAGCAGGCGATCCCGGCCGTGGAATACCTGATGGGCGCGGATGGCGGCGAGGCCAAGCGCATCGCCCTGCTAGGCACGGACTATGTCTATCCGCGCACCACGAACCGCATCCTGCGCGCCTTCCTGATCTCGAAGGGCATCCCCGAGAGCGACATCATGGAGGAATACACCCCCTTCGGGCACAGCGACTGGCAGGGCATCGTCAGCCGCGTGAAGCGTTTCGCGGGCGAGGGCAAGAAGACGGCGATCGTTTCGACGATCAACGGTGACGCCAACGTTCCTTTCTACCGCGAGCTGGGCAACCAGGGCATCAAGGCGGAGGACATTCCCTGCGTCGCCTTCTCGGTGGGCGAGGAGGAGCTGGCCGGCATCGATACGCGGCCGCTGGTCGGCCACCTCGCCGCCTGGAACTACTTCATGTCCGTGCAGTCGCCGGCCAATACCCAGTTTAAGGCGATGTGGCAGGCCTATATCAAGAACCCGCGCCGCGTGACCAACGACCCGATGGAAGCCACCTTCACCGGATTCAAGATGTGGGCGCAGGCGGTGGCGCAGGCCGGCACGACCAGCGTCGATGCGGTGCGCACGGCGATGTACGGCCAGAAGGTGGAAGCCCCCTCCGGCTATACCGAGGAAATGCACCGCAACCACCACCTGTCCAAGCCCGTGATGATCGGCGAGGTCCAGGCCGACGGCCAGTTCAACATCGTCTGGAAGACGCCGACCGCCATCCCGGCCGAGAACTGGTCGCCCTTCATCCCGGAGAACGCGAACCGGCGCCGCGGCTGAAGGATTGGGGGAGGCGGTGGTCCGTCGCCTCCCCGATCTTCGCATGAAGCATCCCGTCCTCATTCTCCTGCTGCTTTGCGCCCTGGCACTGCCGGCGCGTGCGCAGGATGCCTTCACCGCGGGGCTTACAGGGCTCGGCACCGGCTTCAACCAGACGGCGGAAGCCGTGGACCGCCTCGGCGCCAGCGGCGATCCGCGCGCCCTGCCCCTGCTGCGCGCGCTGGCCGATGGCCGGCTGCTGCGCCAGGCGGATGGCACGCTGCTGATCCGCGGCGATGCGGGCGTGCAGGATGCGCTGACCAATGCCGCCGCCGAAGCGGCGGGCGCGGAGCCCGTGCGCCTGAACAATCGCGTGCGCGTGGCGCTGCGCGGCGCGCTCGGCCGGCTGCAGCTGGTCTCGCCCGATCCCGCCGACCGCCAGGCCGCGGCGGAAGCGGTGTTCCGCAGCCGCTCCGCCGAGAATGTGCCGCTGCTGGACGCGGCCCTGGCGCGGGAGACGGTGCCCGCGATCCGCGCCCGCCTCGCCTTGGCGCTGGCGGCGTCCCGGCTGATGGCGGATGACCCACAGAACAAGCTTTTGGGGGTGACGGCGCTGGGCGCGACCTCCTCGCCCGAGGCGCGCGCCGTGCTGCTGGAAGCCCGCGCCACGAACCCCGCTATAGCGGCGCAGATCGAGGAAGCGGTAGCCGCGATCGACCAGCGCCTGGCCGTGCGCCGCGCGGCCGAGACGCTGTTCCAGGGCCTGTCGCTCGGCTCCGTGCTGCTGCTGGCGGCGCTGGGCCTGGCGGTCACCTTTGGCGTCATGGGCGTGATCAACATGGCGCACGGCGAATTCGTCATGCTCGGCGCCTATACCACCTTCATCGTGCAGGAGGCGCTGCGCGGCATTCCCATGCTCGCCCCCTGGTCGCTGCCCCTGGCCGTGCCCGCCGCCTTCCTGGTGACGGCGGCCTGTGGTGCCGCGATGGAACGTGGGCTGATCCGGCATCTCTATGGCCGACCGCTGGAGACGCTGCTGATGACCTTCGGCGTCGGCATGATGATCCAGCAATCCGTGCGCCTGGCCTTCGGTGCACAGAACCGGGAGATCATCAGCCCGCCCTGGATGCAGGGCACGCTGATGCTGCCGGGCGAGATCGCCGTGACGCAGAACCGGCTGTGGATCCTGGTCTTCTCCCTGGTGATCCTGGGGCTGACGGTCGCCGCCATCCGCTTCACCCGCTTCGGGCTCGAGATGCGCGCGGTGACCCAGAAGCGGGCCATCGCCGCCTCCATGGGCATCCGCACCGGGCACATGGATGCGCTGACCTTCGCCTTCGGATCCGGCATTGCCGGCATCGCCGGCGTGGCGCTGAGCCAGATCGACAATGTCTCCCCCAACCTTGGCACCGGCTACATCATCGACAGCTTTCTGGTCGTCGTCTTCGGCGGCGTGGGATCGCTGGCGGGGACGCTGGTGGGCGCCTTCGGGCTGGGCATCATCAACAAGATCCTGGAGCCCTGGGCTGGCGCGGTATTGGCGAAAGTCTTCGTGCTGGTTGCGGCGATGCTGTTCATCCAGCGCAAGCCGCGCGGGCTGTTCGCCCAGAAAGGGAGGGCGGCGGAGGCATGAGCCTGGCTGTCGCACCCCCCGTCGCCGATGCGCGGCTCCGGCTCGGCCTGCGCGCGGGTCTCGGCATCTTTGTGCTGCTGCTCGGCATCATGCCGCTGCTGAACCTGCTGCCCGTCACGCATCCGCTGCATGTCTCGGACTTCCTCGTCTCCGTCACCGGCAAATGGATCTGCTACGCCATTCTGGCGCTGTCGCTGGACCTGGCCTGGGGCTATGCGGGCATACTCTCGCTGGGCCATGGCGCCTTCTTCGCGCTGGGCGGCTATGCCATGGGCATGCATCTGATGCGGTTGATCGGGCCGCGTGGCGTCTATGGCCACCCGGTGCTGCCGGACTTCATGGTCTTCCTCGGTTATCAGGAACTGCCCTGGTACTGGCTCGGCTTCGACAGCTTTCCCTTCGCCATGCTGATGGTGCTGCTGGTGCCGGGCATGTTGGCGCTGATCGTCGGCTTCCTGTCCTTCCGCAGCCGCATCACTGGCGTCTATCTCTCCATCCTGACGCAGGCCATGACCTTCGCGCTGATGCTCGCCTTCTTCCGCAACGACATGGGCTTTGGCGGCAATAACGGCTTCACGGATTTCAAGGAGCTGCTGGGTTTTGCCCTCAATACTTCCGCCGCGCGGGCGGGGCTGTTCTATGCCTCGCTGGTGGCGCTGGTGCTGTCCTTCCTGATCTGCCTGCGGCTGACGCGCAGCAAGTATGGCCGCGTACTGACGGCGATCCGCGATGCCGAGAGCCGCGTGCGCTTCCTCGGCTACAACACGACCAGCCACAAGCTGTTTGCCTTCGTGCTTTCGGCGATGCTGGCGGGCCTGGCCGGCGCCCTCTACGTGCCGCAGGTCGGCATCATCAATCCCGGCGAGTTCAGCCCCGCCAATTCCATCGAGGCGGTGATCTGGGTGGCGGTCGGCGGGCGCGGCACGCTGGTGGGCGCGGTGCTCGGCGCCTTCACCGTGAACGGGCTGAAGACCTGGCTGACCAGCGCGGCGCCGGACCTCTGGCTGTTCGTCCTCGGCGCATTGTTCGTGGCGGTGACGCTGTTCCTGCCGAAGGGGCTGATCGGACTGATCAAGGGGCGCGTCCAATGAGCGAGGGCCGTCGCCTGTATCTGGATGGCGTCTCCGTCGTCTTCGACGGCTTCCGCGCGCTGAACAACCTCTCGCTGATCGTGGAGCCGGGGGAGCTGCGCTCCGTCATCGGGCCGAATGGCGCCGGCAAGACGACGATGATGGATGTCATCACCGGCAAGACCCGCCCCACCGCCGGCAAGGTGCTGTTCGGCGAGACCGACCTGACGCGGATGGACGAGGCCGGCATCGCCAATCTCGGCATCGGCCGCAAGTTCCAGAAGCCCACCATGTTCGACGCGCTGACCGTCTTCGAGAACCTGGAGCTTGCGCTGAAGGCCCCGCGCGGCCCCATTGCATGCCTGCGCTGGAAGCTGAACGGCGAGGCCCGCACCCGCATCGAGCAGACCATGGCCGAGATCGGCCTGACCGAACGTGCCCAGGACCTGGCCGGTATCCTCAGCCACGGCCAAAGGCAGTGGCTGGAGATCGGCATGCTGCTGATGCAGGACCCGGAGCTGCTGCTGGTGGACGAGCCCGTCGCCGGCATGACGGATTCCGAGACCGAGCACACCGCCGCCCTTCTGGTCCGCATCGCCGGCCGCCGCAGCGTGGTGGTGGTGGAGCACGACCTGGAATTCGTCCGCGCCCTCGGCCGCCGCGTGACGGTGCTGTGTGACGGCAGCGTGCTGTCGGAGGGATCGATCGATCATGTTCAGAACGACCAGCGCGTGATCGAAGTCTATCTGGGGCGATGAGATGCTGACGGTCTCCGCGATCGACCTCTCCTACGGCGCCAGCCTGTGCCTGCGCGGCGTCTCACTGCAGGCCGAGCCCGGCAAGGTGACCGCCGTGCTCGGCCGCAATGGTGTCGGCAAATCCTCCCTGTTGCGCGCCATCATGGGGCTGGAGAAGGTGCGTGCCGGCAGCATCACCTGGGAAGGCCGCGACGTGACGCGGCTGGGCCCGGCGGAACGCGCGCGGGCCGGCATCGGCTATGTGCCGCAGGGGCGCGAGATTTTTCCCTTCCTCACGGTGCGGGAGAACCTGGAGACGGCGCTGGCCGCGGCGCCGCGGGGGTCCGGCGTGGATTCGGAAATCTTCGACCTCTTCCCGATCCTGCGGCAATTCCTGCGGCGGCGCGGCGGCGATCTTTCCGGCGGCCAGCAGCAGCAGCTTGCCATCGGCCGCGCGCTCTGCGCCCGGCCGCGGCTGCTGATCCTGGATGAGCCGACGGAGGGCATCCAGCCCTCCGTCATCAAGGACATCGCTCGCGTCATCCGCCACCTGGCGAAGGACCGCGGCATGGCCGTGATCCTGGTGGAGCAGTACTACGATTTTGCCCGGGAGCTGGCCGATTCCATCGCCGTCATGGTGCGCGGCGAGGTGGCGCTCGGCGGCCCCGCCGGCACGCTGGACGAGACGGCGGTGCGCAAGCTGCTGACCGTCTGACTACCAAAGACCCGGCAGCCAGAGCGACAGCGCCGGAAACAGCAGCAGGATGACGATGCGCAGGATATCCGCGAGGCAAAAGGGCAGCACGCCGCGATAGGTCTCGCCCATCGGGATGTCCTTCGCCATGGCGTTGATGACGAAGAGGTTCAGGCCGAAGGGCGGCGAGATCATGCCCACCTCCACGCTCATCAGTACCAGGATGCCGAACCACACCAGCACCTGCGTGCGGTCCAGGCCGAAATCCAGGCCGAGCATCAGCGGCACGAAGATGGGCAGCGTCAGCAGCACCATCGCCATGCTTTCCATGAAGCAACCGAGGATAAGGTAGACCAAGATGATCGCCGCCAGGATCGCCAGCGGCGGAATCGGCAGCGCCGCGACCATGGCGGAGAGCTCGGACGGCAGGTGCGACAGCGCCAGCGCCGCGCTGAACAGTTCCGCCCCCAGCAGCACCAGGAAGATCAGGCCCGTGGTCTCCGCGGTGGAGAGCAGGCTCTCCTTCAGCCCCTGCCAGCGCATGCCGCCCAGCACGACGGCGAGGATGCCTGTGGCGGCGGCCCCGATGGCCGCGCCCTCGGTCGCGCTGAACCAGCCGCCATAGATGCCGGTGACGACGATGACGAAGACCATCATCACCGGCCAGACCTCCGCCGTCGCGCGCAGGCGTTCGCGGTAGGGCACGCGCTCGGCGGGCGGTGCGGCGCCGGGGGACAGGCGCGTATAGATGTTCACCACCAGCATATAGCCAGCGGTCGCGATCAGCCCCGGGATGACGGCGGCGACGAAAAGCGCGCCGATGCTCATCTCCGTATAAATCGCATAGATCACCAGGATGACGCTGGGCGGGATGAGGATGCCCAGCGTGCCGCCGGCGGCCAGCGTGCCGGTGGACAGAGCGGGGGAATAGCCGTGCCGCCGCATCTCCGGCAGCGCGACCTGCGACATGGTGGCGGCGGTGGCGAGCGAGGAGCCGCAGATGGCGCCGAAGGCCGCGCAGCCGCCGATACTGGCCACCGCCAGGCCGCCTCGCCAATGCCCCATCCAGGCGCGCGCGCAGCGGAACAGCGCGCGGTTCATGCCGCCCTTGGTGGCAAAGTCGCCCATCAGCAGGAACAGCGGAATGACGGAGAGCGTGTAGGAGGAGAAGCGGCTGAAGGTCAGCGTGTTCAGCGTGGCGAATAGCCGGTCCCAGCCCGAAATCTCGGCATAGCCCAGCCCGCCCACCAGCAGCATGGCGATGCCGACCGGCATGCGCAGCGCGATCAGCGCCAGCGCGCCGCCGAACATGGTGAGGCCGATGGCGAAGTTGCTCATGCCGGCCGACGCAGACGGACGAAGCTCTCCACCGCGACGAAGGCGGCGCAGAGGCTCCAGGCTGCCATGCCCACCGCCGCTGCCGCATAGCCCCACCAGAAGGGCAGCTGCAGAAACATCGAATCCCGTTCCCGGTCCCACATATTGTAGCCGCCGATGGCCAGCCGCCAGGCGAGGATGGCAACCACCAGCGCCGCCACGGCCCGCATCACGGCATCCAGCCCGGCGGCGCCACGTGCTGGCAGCGCCTGGGTGAAGAAGTCCACCAGCACATGCGCGCCCTTCATCTCACAGAGCGGCATGCACAGCACCACGGCCACGCCAAGCGCAAGTTCGACGATTTCGCTATCGCCCAGGATCGGCGTGCCGAAGGCGCCACGCAGGACGGAGGCGGTGGTGACCCCCACCGCCAACAACAGCAGCGCCCCACCCAGCAGCGCGCAGATCACGGCGAGGCGCGTCAGCGCCCCGCGCAGGGCGGCAAGGCTCACGCGCGGCCGTGCTTGGCCGTGATGGCCTGCAGATCCTCGAACATCGCGCGCCCATTGCGGCCGCGGCGCGTCATCTCGGCGATCCAGGCGTCGTAGGCCGGCTGCACGGCGGTGCGCCAGCGCGCCTTTTCCTCCGGCCCGATCGAGATGATCTCGTTGCCCGCGGCGATGGTCGCATCCACGGCGGGCTTGGTCTGCGTATCCCAGATCCGGCCACGATCGGCGGCGAGGGCGGGGCCGGAATTCGCGTCGATCACCGCCTTCAGGTCGGGCGGCAGGCGGTTGTAGCTGCGGCCGTTCATCAGCGTCAGGATCATGCCCTGGAACAGGCCGACGCCCGGCGGCTCGCTGTGGAATTTTGCCACTTCATACAGGCGGAAGGGCTGCGTGATCGCCCAATTGATCAGGAAACCATCCACCTGGTTGCGCGCCGTCGCCTCATAGACGCCGCCCAGCGGGATGCCGACGGGTGTGCCGCCCAGCGCGGTCACCGCCTCGCCGATGAAGCGGCCGGCGACGCGCAGCTTCAGGCCGCGGAAATCCTCCATGGTGCGGATCGGCTTGCGCGAGGTATGCACCAGCGCGCGGTCCGTCGCATGCACGGCGATGATCTTGATTCCGCGGTACTCGGTATCGGCCAGGTGCTTGCCGATGAACTCCATGGCCGCCGGGCTTTCGGTGGCGGAGAGGCCGGTATTCATGAAGGGCAGTTCCAGCCCCTCCGTCCCCATGAAGCGGCCCGGGGTGAAGCCGGGCACGGTCCAGATGATATCGACGACGCCGTCTTCCAGCTGCTGCACCAGGTCGCGCGGCTGGCCGCCGAGCTGCATGGCCGGGAAGACCTCGATCTTGATGCGCCCGCCCGATTCCTGCGCCACCTTCGCCGCCCAGGGGTCCAGGTGCAGCGTGTGGTCCAGCGCGGTGGGGGAGGAGAAGCTGTGCAGCCGGAAGGTGAATTGCGGCGCGCCCTGGGCGCGGAGCGTGGCGGGTGCGGCGAGGGTCAGGCCCGCCCCGAGCAGGTGACGTCGCTTCATCATCATGGTCCCTGTCCTTGGTTGCGCGCGCCGAGGCTCAGCGTGCCGGATGCGCCGGCACGAAGACCGGCTTCAGCAGCCAGCGGCGTGCGATGTCGAAATAGCCGGGAAAGACGTAATGGCCGTTATGGGCCAGCAGACGTTCGCGATGCCGGCGCCAGAAGCCCGGGATCTCGAACCAAGCCATCTGCGGATAGAGGTGATGCACGATGTGCAGGTTGTTCCAGAGGAACAGCAGGCCGAAGACCCAGTTCGATTCGACGCTCGCCGTACGCTCCCCCGGCGTGGGTCCCCAGCGATGCTCGATAAAGGCGCGCAGCAGGCCGAGGCTGAGGCCGGGCAGCACGAAGATCAGGTAGTACTGCCAGACCGGCATGCCCGCGATGCCGGAGACGACGCCCAGCACCACGGCGAGCCCCGCGAAGAAGCCGAGCCAGATTGGCACATCGCGGAAATCGCCGGCGCGCAGCTTGCCGAACTCGATGAGCACCAGCTTGCGCAGCCGCAGGATGGGCCCGACGGTAAGCCGCCCGAGCAGGGTCTGGTTGAACAGGAGCACGGCGCGCCAGGGCCGCGAATAGCCGGACCAGTCCGCCTGCCGGTGATAGACGCTTTCGGTATCCTCGCCCGGATAGGTCAGCACCGTGTTGCGGTGATGCGCCGTGTGGCTGCGCTTGTAGAGCTCGAAGGGCAGCCAACCGCCGATCGGCGGCCAGACCAAGGCCGTGCGCAGCCAGCGCGGAATGCTGCGCCAGCCATGGATCGCCTCATGCTGCAGCGAGAAATGCCAGGCCAGCACATAGGCCCCGCCCAGCATCAGCAGCGGCCAGGGGATGCTGGCATGGAACCAGACCAGCGCGAACCAGCAGGCATAGATCGCCAGCATCACGCCCCAGGTCGGCAGCTCCCATCGCCGCCACCAGATGGGTGACGGCGCGAGAGCCGCGGCGCGGGGAAGGCTCTTCTCCTGCATGGCGTCAGCGTGGCAACAAAAGGCTGCGGCTTGCAAGCGGCATCCGCGGACTGCCGGACCAGGCGCAGACCGAGGCTGCGCGGCACGCAAGCAGAGCCTGCCGGTATACGCGCCATCCTCGCGCCGCCAGGCCCGCGACCCCGGTTTTGCTGGCTGGCATTCCGGCCGTTTTCGACCATCTTCTGCGCGCCAACCCCCAGCCGGAGTGACCCGCCTTGCCCGCACCTCGCAGCCTCGCGGCGCTCGAAGCCGATGCGCGGCGCGACCTCGACCTCATCGCCCATCCGCGGATGGAGTGGCTGCAACCAAAGACCTGCAGCGGTGCGCCCGTGCTGGACGTGCTGGTGGTCGGCGGCGGGCAATGCGGCGTGGTCACCGCCTTTGCGCTGATGCGCGACAAGGTGCGCAACCTGCTGGTGCTGGACCGCGCGGAGTATGGGCGGGAAGGGCCCTGGCTGACCTATGCCCGCATGCACAACCTGCGGTCCTGGAAGGACCAGAGCGGCCCGGATCTCGGCGTGCCCTCCCTCACCTACCAGGCCTGGCACGAGGCGCAGTTCGGCACGGCGTCCTGGGAGAAGCTGCGCTATATCCCGAAGGAGTTGTGGAACGACTACCTGCTCTGGCTGCGGCGCGTGGTCGGCGTGCCGGTGCGCAATGGCGTGACGGCCGGACGCATCTCACCCGCCCGCACCGATGACGGGCTGCCCTGCCTGCGGGTGGAGACCACGGCGGGCCCGATGCTGGCGCGCAAGGTGGTGCTGGCCACGGGGCAGGAAGGCGCCGGCATCTGGTGGATGCCCGAATTCGTCGCCGCATTGCCGCGGCCGCTGCGCGCCCACAGCGCGGATCCCATCGACTTCGCTTCGCTACGCGGCAAAGTGGTCGCGGTGCTCGGCGCCGGCGCCTCCGCCTTCGACAATGCCGCCATGGCGCTGGAGGCGGGCGCCGCGGAGGTGCATCTGTTCTGCCGGCGCGCGGAGCCGATGGTGGTGCAGCCCTATCGCTGGCTGACCTTCGCGGGCTTCATGCGCCATATCCATGAGATGCCCGATGAATGGCGCTGGCGCTTCATGGCGCATGTGCTGGGGTTGCGGGAAGGTTTTCCGCCCGACACCTATGCGCGCGTGCTCGCCTTCCCGAATTTCGCCATGCATGTCGGCAGGCCCTGGACGGGTGCCTCGGTGCAGGATGGCCAGGCGCTGCTCGCCACGGCGCGCGGCGACTTCCGCGCCGATTTCCTGATCTGCGGCACGGGCGTGCGGATGGATCCGACGCTGGTCCCGGAACTGGCCGGCTGCGCCCATAATATCGCGCGCTGGTCGGACCGCTACACGCCGCCGCCCGAGGAAGCCAATCCGCGCCTCGGCGAGTTCCCCTATCTCGCCGACGACTACAGTTTTGAGGAACGCGTGCCGGGAGAGACGCCCTGGCTCCGAGACATCCATCTGTTCGGCATCGGCACCACCATGTCCTTCGGGCCGGCCGGCGCCTCGATCAACGCCATGGGCATCGCCGTGCCGCGCCTGGCCGCCGGGATCACGCGCGGCTTGTTCGCCAGTGACCTGCCGCGCTTCTATGAGTCGCTCCGCGCCTATGACGTGGCGCAGGTGGAGATCGACCCGACGCGCATCGCGGCAGATTAGCGCAGCGTCTCCATCAGCCGGCGCAGCAGCTCCGCGCGCGGAACCAGGCTGTCGAGCTGGATCTGCTCGAAATCCGTGTGCCCGCCCTTGCCATCGGCGCCGAGCCCGTCCAGCACCGGGGCAAGGTCGGCGCAGAAATTGCCGTCGCTGCCGCCGCCGGTCTTGAGGTCCTGCAGATCGAAGCCGATTTCGGCCGCCAGTCCGCGCGCATGTTCAAAGAGCGCGGCGATCCCGGGCGTCTTCTCATAGGGCGGACGGTTCAGGCCGCCGGTGATGGTCAGCGTCACGTCAGGCCCCTGCGGCTGCAGGGCATGGACCTTGGCGAGCATCTCCTCCGCAATCGCCGGCGTTGGCAGGCGCATGTCGATGGCGGCGCGGGCTTCCTCCGCCACCACATTCGGCCGCGTGCCGCCGGCGATGGTGCCGACATTCACCGTCACGCCGCGGGCGTAATCGGTCATGCCATGCAGCGCGATGATCTGGTGCGCGAGCTCGCCGATCGCGCTGCGGCCATCCTGGTGGCGGCTGCCGGAATGCGCGGCGCGGCCCTTCACCACCAGGTCGAAGCGCGCCGCACCCTTGCGGGCCGTGACGATCTTGCCGCCCTCCCGCGCCGGCTCCGTCACCAGCACGTATCTCGCGCGGGCGCCGAGGCTGCGGATCAGGTCGCGGCTGGTGGGGCTGCCGACTTCTTCATCCGAGTTGAACAGATAGGTGATGGGCAGCGGTGTGTGCGTGCCGGCGCGCAGGAAAGACAGGAAGGCCTCGAAGGCCAGCCGCGCGCCGGCCTTCATGTCGTAGATGCCGGGGCCATAGGCGATGCCCTCCGCCACGCGGAAGGGCATGCGCGCCAGCATGCCCATCGGATGCACGGTATCCAGATGCGACAGCACCAGGATACCCGGCGCATCGCCGCCCCAGGGCGAGCGCAGCAGCAGGTGGTCGCCCAGGCCGTCGCGGCCCGGGATGATCTCGCTGCGCGCGCCGGCGGCGCTGGCTTCCGCAGCGACCTTCGCCATCAGCGCGGAGACCGCATCCGGCGCATCGGTCGGCGTCTCATGCTCCACCCAGGGGCGGATGGCGGCGAGCAGGGCGTCGGTGGTGAAGGTCATGCGGCGGGCACCAGTTTCGTCACGAGGGTTGTGGCATCGCCGGTCTCGGCGAGCACCGAAAGGGCGGCCAGGGCGGCTTCGATCTGCGCCGGCCCCAGGACACGGGCCGCGCAGTCGCGGAACTTGGCCAGATGCTCCGCTTGCGTCATCGGATTCTCGGCAGCACCGCGGCGGATGCTGCGGGTCTCGCTGCGGTGCGTGCCATCAGTCAGGTGGACGGTCACGCTGGTTGCCGGTCGCGGCTCCGCATCCGGCAGGGCCTGCATGGTGATGCGCGGCATCAGCGCGCGGATGGCGGGGCGATGGATCGCCTCGCCCTCGAAATCCGCCAGCGCCACCTGGCCCTGGAACGCGGCCGTGGCGAGGCAATATTGCATGCTGAACCGCGCCTCCATGCCGCTGGTCGGGCTTTCGTGCACCAGGTTGCCGGCCAGCACGGCGGGCAGTGCGGTCTCGATGCGCGCGATGCGCTCAGGCGGCACGCGCAGGGCCAGCAGCGCGTCGAGCGAGAGATGCGTGGCGGCGCAGGTGGGATAGGCCTTGTAGCTGATGCCGACGGCCTCGATCGCCAGCGCCGCCCCCTCGGCGGGCGGTGTCATGGCGGCTTCGGATGCGGCACCGCCAGCGAACATCTCGGCGAAGCGCCAGCGACCCGCCAGCGCCTCCGCCGTGCCTTCGACGCCGCTCTCGGCCAGGCTCGCCGCGAGCACGCCGGACTTTGCGGCGAGGCCGGCATGCACGGACTTGGCCATGGCACCCAGCTGCATGCGGCTGCCGCTGGCCATGCTGGTGGCAAGGCTCAGCGCATCCCGCACTTGGTCCGCCCCCAGTCGCAGCAGCCGCGCGCAGGCAGCGGCGGCACCAAGCGCGCCGATGGTGGAGGTCGCATGCCAGCCAAGGGCGTAGTGGCGCGGATTCACGCCGCGCCCGATGCAGGCCATCACCTCCAGCCCCACCACCAGCGCATCCAGCAGCGCCGCGCCCTCCGCGCCGCGCTCCTCGCCCTGTGCGAGGATGGCCGGCACCAGCACCGCCGTGGCATGGCCGGCGAGCGGGTTGAAGGTGTCGTCATAATCCAGCACATGCGCCGCCGCGCCATTCACCAGCGCCGCCCAGGGTGCCGCCAGCGCCTGCCCCGTGCCGATCACGCGCGAGGAACCGGAACCCCAGCGCGCAACCGCCGCGGCGACACGGCGTGGCGTTTCCTCCGCCGCGCCGGCCAGCATCACGCCCACGGCATCGCGCAGGCCGGCGATGGCGAGCGGCGCCACCGCCGCTGTGCGGCTGCGCGGCAGTTCCGCAATCCATTCCGCGATGCGCTGCGTCGGCGCCAGCCCTGCCATGCGCGGAACCCCCTGCTGCGGCGCGCAGCCTCGCGCGGCGGACAGGCGGCGACAAGCCCCGCGCATCTTCACGCCGGGCGCGAAGCCGTGCGAAGCTCCGCACCGGATGGCGGGAAGGAATGCGGCATGGCGGGCACCCGGGCCGGAGCGATCGCGCGTGCGGAACGCTGCTTTGATGAGGGCGCATACCTCGACGGGCTGCGCAAGCTCGTCGCGGTGCCGACGGAAAGCCAGCTGCCGGACAGCCTGCCGGCCCTGACGCGCTACTGCACCGAGACGCTGCCCGCGCTGATGCGCGACATGCCCTTCGAGCAGGTGGTGCTGGACAATCCGCGCAGCGGCCGCGGCCCGGTCTTCGTCGCCACCCGCATCGAGGATCCGGCGCTGCCGACCGTGCTGATCTACGGCCATGGCGACGTGGTGCGCGGCCTGGCGCCGAAATGGAGCGAGGGGTTGGACCCCTGGCAGGTCACGCCGCGTGGCGACAAGTGGTACGGGCGCGGGACAGTGGACAACAAGGGCCAGCACCTGATCGCCATCGAGGCGCTGCGCGCCGTGCTGGCGGAACGCGGCGGCAGGCTCGGCTTCAATGCCAAGGTGCTGGTGGAGACGGGGGAGGAACAGGGCTCGCCCGGCCTGCGCGACCTGCTGCGGGCGGAGAAGGATCTGCTGGCGGCGGATGTCTTCATCGGGCTGGACGGTCCTCGGCAGACCACCTTCATGCCGGAGATGAAGCTCGGCGCGCGCGGCGGCGTGGCCTTCGACCTGGTGGTGCGGCTGCGCGACCATGCGCATCATTCCGGCCATTGGGGCGGCGTGCTGACCGATCCCGGTTTTGTTCTCGCGCATGCGCTGGCGAGCATCGTGGGTCGCCACGGCCGCATCCTGGTGGAGGGCTGGACGCCGGCCGCCATGCCGGCCTCCGTCAAGCGCGCCATCGGCGAGCTGGTCTTCGAGGATATTCCGGGACTGCCCGAAGGCGATCCCGGCTGGGGCGAGCCTGGGCTGACGAAAGCGGAAAAGATCTTCGGCTGGACCAGCGTGATCGTGCTGGCGCAGATCACCGGCCATCCGGATGCGCCGACCAACGCCGTGCAGGGCGAGGCGCGGGCGCGGCTGCAGGTGCGGCATACGGCGGACATCCCGGGCGCCGCCTTCGTCCCCGCGCTGCGCCGGCACCTTGATGCCAAGGGATTCCCCGAGGTCGAGATCGTGCCGATGATGGAGCGCGACATGTTCGGCGCCTCCCGCACCGATCCGGATGATCCCTGGGTGGAGATGGTCGCGGGCTCCATGCGCCGCACCACCAACCGGGCGCCGAACATCATCCCGAATTCCTCCGGCTCCAACCCCTCCGACATGTTCCTGGAGGAGCTGGGCACGCCGGTGATCTGGATTCCGAACAGCTACGCCGGCTGCAATCAGCACGGGCCGGATGAGCATGCGCTGGCGCCGCTGCTGCGCGAGGGCCTCGGGCTGATGGCCGGCATCTGGTGGGATATCGGCGAGGGACGCGTTCCGGCGCGTCGTTGACGGAAGGAGGAAGCGGATGACCGACGCCCTGCCCAGCACGCTGACGGATGCCGTGAGCGGCGCGGAGATGATGGCGAATCTGCGCGAGATCGCCCGCTGGGTGAAGTCCAGCGGCGATGCCGAGGAGCTGGAGGCGCTGAAGTTCCTCGAGCGGCGGATGCAGGATTACGGCTTCCGCACGAACATCGTGCTGCACGACGCCTATATCAGCCTGCCGGGCAAGGCCTCCGTCACCTTCGATGGCAAGGCGCTTGGCTGCATCACGCAGTCCTTCTCCCGCCCCGGCAGCGTCTCCGGCGTGCCGGTCTATCTGGGGCATGGGACGGAGGCGGATTTCGCGGGGCGCGACCTGGCGGGCCTGATCCTGCTGTTCGAGGGCATGGCGACGCCGCCCGTGGCGCTGCGGGCGAGCCGGGCCGGCGCGGCGGGACAGCTGCATATCAGCCATCACGAGCATATCCACGAAATGTGCATTTCCCCGGTCTGGGGCAGCCCCGGCGCCAGCACGCTGGCCGAACTTCCCAGCACCATCGTCTGCAGCGTCAACAATGCCGATGGCGGCGCGATTCGCGATGCGCTGGCCGCCGGCGGCCAGCCTGTGGTGGCGCTGAGCGCGGAGGTCGATACGGGCTGGCGCAAGACGCCGATCCTGGTGGCGGAGATCGGCGCGGCGGATGCGCCCTTCGTCCTGATGTCGGGCCATCATGACACCTGGTACTATGGCGTGATGGACAATGGCTCCGCCAATGCCGGGATGCTGGAGGCGGCGCGGCTCTGCGCGCAGCAGCAGGCGAAGTGGCAGCGCGGGCTGCGAGTCTGCTTCTGGTCCGGCCATTCGCACGGCCGCTATTCCGGCTCCGCCTGGTACGCCGATACGCATTGGGAGGAGCTGGACCGCCGCTGCGTCGCGCATGTGAATGTGGACAGCCTCGGCGGCGCCGGTGCCACGGTGCTGGAGAATGCGGCGGCGATGACGGAGCTGCGGGCGCTGGCGGCGGAAGCGGTGCAGGCACATTCGAACCAGGGCTACAAGGGCAAGCGCAAGGCGCGCAACAGCGACGAAAGCTTCGTCGGCATCGGCATCCCCTCCATGTTCGGCTCGATCAGCGAACAGCCGGCGAAGCATGCGCAGGCGCGCAATGCGCTGGGCTGGTGGTGGCATACGCCGCATGATCTGATCGACAAGGTCGACGAGGCCAATCTGGTGCGCGATACGCGCGTGCTGACGCAGGTGGTGTGGAAGCTGCTGGCGGAACCGGTGGTGCCGCTGGACCATGCGGCGACGGCGGAGGCGCTGCTGCAGGAACTAGCACCGCTGGCGGAGAAGCTAGGCGGGCGCTTCGACCTCGGGCCGCTCGTGGCGGCAGCAACCCGGTTGCGCGACAGCGCGGCGGGCCTCGCGGGCCGCAGCGCGAAGGATGCGGCGGCCGCCAATGCGGCGCTGATGCGCGCCTCCCGCGCCCTGGTGCCGGTGGACTATACGCCCGGCGATCGCTTCAGCCACGCCGCCGCCCTGCCCCTGCCCGCCTGGCCCGTGCTGCAGCCCATGCGGGACCTGGCGGCGACGGAAGCCGGCAGCGATGCGGAAAAATTCGCCACGGTGGATGCCCAGCGTGCCCGCAACCGCCTGGCCCATGCGCTGCGTGAGGCCCAGGCCGCCATCGATGCCGCAGAGGCGGCGCTGAATTGAAGGACAAGACCATGCGGAACGACGAACAGGTCTGGCGCAGCGTCGATGAGCGCAAGGAGACCTACGCCGCGCTCAGCGACCGGATCTGGGGGATGCCGGAGCTCTGCTACAACGAGCATCGCAGCGTCGCGGAACACATTGCGATGCTGGAGGCCGAGGGCTTCGCCATCACCCGCGATGTCGCCGGCATCCCGACGGCGGTGATGGGCGAGGCCGGCGAGGGCGGGCCCGTGATCGCCATCCTGGGCGAATACGATGCCCTGCCTGGCCTGTCCCAGGAAGCCGGCGTGGCGGAACACAGGCCGCTGCCCGGCGATGGCACCGGCCATGGCTGCGGCCATAATGTGCTGGGCTCGGCCAGCCTGCTGGCGGCGGCGGCCGTGAAGGATTTCCTGAAGGCGAACAACCTGCCCGGGCGGGTGCGCTACTATGGCTGCCCGGCCGAGGAAGGTGGCGCGGCGAAGGGCTTCATGGTGCGCGAAGGCGCCTTCGACGACGTGGACATCGCCATTTCCTGGCACCCGGCCAGCTTCTCCGGCGTGAACGACGCCATCTCGCTCGCCAATACCCGCATCGATTTCTCCTTCACCGGCCGCGCCGCCCATGCGGCCTCCTCCCCGCATCTCGGGCGCTCGGCGCTGGATGCGATCGAGCTGATGAATGTCGGCGTGAACTACATGCGCGAGCACATGCCGAGCGATGCGCGCATCCACTACGCCTATCTGAACGCCGGCGGCATCGCGCCGAATGTCGTGCAGTCGCAGGCCAAGGTGCGCTACCTGATCCGCGCGCGGAATCTCACGGAGCTGAACGCCCTGGTGACCCGCGTGCGCAAGATCGCGGATGGTGCGGCGCTGATGACGGAAACCACCGTCTCCACGCAGGTGATCTCCGCCGTCTCCAACCTGCTCGGCAATACGCCGCTGGAGCAGCTGATGTACGACAACTTCCAGCGCCTCGGCCCGCCGCAATTCACCGATGAAGACAAGGCCTTCGCGGCGGAAATTCAGAAGACGCTGAGCGAGGAGGACATCCTCTCCGGCTATCGCCGCCAGGGCGTCACGCCGGATACCGGCAAGGCGCTGTGCGAGCTGATCGTGCCGCTGGGCGCCAAGGGCGCCGGCATGAATGGCTCCACCGATGTCGGCGATGTCTCCTGGAAGGTGCCGACGGTGCAGGCGCGCGGCGCGACCTATGCCATCGGCACGCCGGGGCATAGCTGGCAGGTGGTGGCGCAGGGCAAGGCGCCGGCGGCGCACACCGGCATGGTGCATGTGGCGAAGGTGATGGCGGGCACCGCGGTGGATGCGCTGCAGAACCCCGACCTCATCGCCAAGGCCAAGGCCGACCACGCGGCGCGCACCGGCGGCAAGCCCTATGTCAGCCCCCTGCCCGCCGATGCCAAGCCGGCGCTGGGCATGTCGCTGGCCGAGTGATCTAGCCGCGCGAAACCCGTGATCGCCGCAAGGGTGCTTGCGGCCGGGCATGCTTTGGCGGCAGCCTTCGCCTTTCGGTGGAGGGTGTCGCCATGGCCCGTCGTCAGATGAAGCTCGGTGTCTCAATGATCGGGCTCGGCTACCATATGGCGGCCTGGCGCCATCCGGATGTCGATCCGGCCGGCAATATGAAGCTGTCCCACTACGTGGATGTCACGCGCATCGCGCAGCGCGGCAAGCTGGACCTGGTCTTCCTGGCCGATGGCGTCGGCATCCGTGCGCAGGACGAGCCGAAGGGGGCGCTGGCCCGTTCCTCCAAGAATGTGGTCTTCGAGCCGCTGACGCTGCTCTCGGCGCTGGCCATGGTCAGCGAGCATGTCGGCCTCGTCGCCACCGCCTCCACCACCTACAACGAGCCCTATCACGTCGCCCGCAAATTCGCCTCGCTGGACCATATCAGCGGCGGCCGCGCGGGCTGGAACGTGGTGTCCTCCTTCACCGATACGGAGGCGCGCAACTTCGGCTTCGAGAAGGCGCCGGACTACGACCGCCGCTACGACCGCGCGGGCGAGTTCGTCGAGGTGGTGCGCGGCCTCTGGGAGAGCTGGGAGGATGACGCCTTCATCCGGGACAAGGCTTCCGGCATCAACTACGACGAATCCAAGCTCCATGTGCTGAACCACAAGGGCGAGCATTTCCGCGTCGCCGGCCCGCTGAACGTGGCACGCACGCCGCAGGGCCATCCCGTCATCTTCCAGGCCGGCGCCTCCGATGCCGGACGCGAATTGGCGGCGGCGACGGCGGATGGGCTCTATGCGGCCTCGCAGGAATTGTCCGCCGCCCAGGCCTATTACAGCGACGTCAAGGGCCGCATGGCGCGCTATGGGCGGGAGCCGGAGCATCTGAAGATCATGCCCGGCGTCCTCGCCGTCCCCGGCCGCACGCGGCAGGAGGCGCAGGACAAGCACGAGCAGGTGCAGTCGCTGCTAGACCCTCTGCTCGGCCTCAACCAGCTCTCCCGCGTCATGGGCGATCTCTCGGCCTATGACGTGGATGGGCCGGTGCCCGACAGCATCGACCCGCGCATGCGCAGCCGGGCGCAGATTTTTCTCGACCTGGCGAAGCGGGACAACCTGACCATCCGCCAGCTCTACACGCTGGTCGCCGCCGGCAATGGCCATCGCACCGTGGTCGGCACGCCCGCCGATATCGCCGATGCGATGCAGGAGTGGTTCGAGCGGGGCGCGGCGGATGGCTACAACATCCTGCCGCCCTGGCTGCCGGGCGGCCTCGCCGATGTGGTCGACATGGTGGTGCCGGAATTGCAGAGGCGTGGCCTGTTCCGCACGGAATATGAGGGCACGACGCTGCGCGAAAATCTTGGCGTGCCCTACCCCACCCACCGTCGTGCCGCCCTCGCCCGCGGCCTGGCCGCCGAATGATGACGGGAGACGCCCCCATGCGCCTGCTTCGCCCCCTGCTGATCACCGCCGCCCTGCTCGCCGCCCCCGCCGGGGCACAGGAATTGCGCATCGGCTTCAAGGCCACCGTCGATGGCAGCGACCCGCACCAGAACTACACGCCCAATCGCAATGTGCAGCTGCATGTCTACGAACCGCTGGTCTTCCAGGACGCCTTCATGCGACCCCTGCCCGGCGCCGCCTCCGCCTGGCGGCAGGTGAGCGACGAGGCCTGGGAATTCACGCTGCGCGAGGGCCTGACCTTCCATGACGGCACGCCGGTGACGGCGGATGACGTGGTCTTCTCCATCCAGCGGGCGCGGGAGATCACCGGCCTTCGCACCTTCGTCGGCCAGACGCGCAGCATCGCCTCGGCCGAGGCGAAGGATGCGCGCACGGTGGTGATCCGCACGCGCGGCATCTCCACCCTGCTGCCGAACCAGATGGCGGTCATCGCCATCCTCTCCCGCCGCCTGGCGGAAGGGGCGACGGAAGCCGACTTCAACGGCGGCCGCGCCGCGATCGGCACCGGCCCCTATCGCTGGGTGCGGCTGTCCCAGGGCCAGGACGTGGTGCTGGAGCGGGCGGAGCGTCACTGGCGCGAACCGGAGCCCTGGCAGCGCGTGACCTTCCGCTTCATCAGCAATGACAGCGCCCGCGTCGCCGCGCTGCTGGCCGGCGATGTGGACGTGATCGACAATGTGCCGGCCGCCCTCTACGGCCGTGTGCGCGACAGCGACCGATCGCAGCTGATCACCGGCACCGGCCTGTTCACGCTGTACATGTATCTCGACCATTTCCGCGAGCAGGTCGCCTTCGCCACCGGCCCGGACGGCCAGCCGCTGCCGCGCAACCCGATCCGCGATCCGCGGGTGCGCCAGGCGATGAACCTCGCCTTGAACCGCACCACCCTGGCCGAGCGGGCGATGGAAGGCTCGGCCGACCCGATCGGTCAGTTCGCCGCACCCGGCTTCATCGGCCATGATGCCACCCTCACCGTGCCGGCGCAGGACCAGGCGCAGGCGCGGCGGCTGCTGGCGGAGGCCGGCTATCCGAACGGCTTCGGCCTGACCGTCCACTGCACCAACGACCGCTTCGCCGGCGATTCGCGCACCTGCCAGGTGGTCGGCCAGATGCTGACCGCCGTCGGCATCCGCGTGACGGTGGATGCGCTGCCGGCCGCAGTCTTCTTCCGCCGCGCCAATGGCAATGCGCAGCTGGATCCCGAATTCACCGCCTTCATGGCAATCTTCGCCTCCTCCACCGGCGTGGCGAGCGAGACGATGAGCAGCATCCTGCGGACCCGCAACGCGGCGCTCGGCCAGGGTCCGCTGAATCGCGGGCGCTATTCCAACCCGGCGCTGGATGCGGCGCTGGACCGCGTCGACCGCACGCTGGACGATGCGGAGCGGGAGCGGCTGATGGGCGCCGCCGCACGCATCGCCATCGAGGACAATGCCATCCTGCCGATCTTCTCGCTGCGCGCCTCCTACGGCGTCAGGCGGGGGCTGACGCTGACGCCGCGGGGCGACCAGTACACCATGGCCACGGGCATCCGCCCCGCGCCATGACTCGCCCGCGCGTCCTGGTGATCGATCCGCAGTGGGAGGATGCGCCCGACCTGGAGCTGGCCCTGGCCGGGGAGGATGCGGAGCTCGTCTTCCGACGCTCCGTGAACGGTCGGCTGGAGAATCCGGAGGATTATGCCGCGGCCGATGCGGTGCTGAACTGCCGCTCCATGCACCTGCTGCCGGCCGAGGCCATCGCGCGCTTCACCCGGTGCCGGGTGATCGTGCAGGGCGGGGTGGGCTTTGGCCATATCGACCTCGCCGCCGCCGCCGCGCGCGGCATCCCGGTGCTGAACACGCCGGACTACGGCACCACGGAGGTGGCGGACCATGCCGTGGCCCTGGCGCTCGGCCTGCTGCGCGGGTTGCAGGCCTATGACCGCCGGCTGCGGCGCGGCAATGCGGCCTGGGATGCGCGGCAGATGAAGCAGGTGCGGCGGCTGGGGTCGCTGCGCCTCGGCATCCTGGGGCTCGGGCGCATCGGCACCGCGGCGGCGCTGCGTTTCCAGGCCTTTGGCATGAAGGTCGGCTTCCATGACCCCTTCCTGCCGGTGGGCCACCAGCTGGCCTTCGGCTGGGAACGTTTTGCCACGCCGGAAGCACTGCTGGCGCGCAGCGATGTGCTGAGCATCCATGCGCCGCTGAACGACGGCACGAGAGGCCTGCTGGATGCGCGGCGCCTGGCGCTGCTGCCGCCCGGCGCCGTGGTGGTGAATACGGCGCGCGGCGGCATCCTGGACCTGGATGCGCTGGGGGATGCGCTGCGCAGCGGCCACCTCTCCGGCGCCGGCCTCGATGTCTTCGAGGCGGAGCCGCTGGACCGCGGCCACCCCCTGATCGCGGCCTGGGCAGCGGGGGAGGCCTGGCTGGACGACCGGCTGGTGCTGACGCCGCATGCCGCCTTCTTCAGCAGCGCCAGCATCCGTGACATCCGGCGCCTGTCCATGCAGTACATGATGGACTTCCTGTGCAGCGGCGCGCGCCCCACCTGCGTCAACGAAGGATTGCTCGCAGGGCAGAGCTGATCCGCGCGAGGGGGCGCGGAACCCGCGGCCACCGGGCCTCGTTGCGCCCCGGCGCGCCATGATCGGCGCGGGGGGGAGCCTTCATGACGCCGGACCAGGCCATCGCCTTCGTCATCCTGGGCGGCACCATCGCCCTGTTCATCCATGGGCGGCTGCCCTATGACCTGGTGGCGCTGCTGTCCCTTTTCGCTGCGGTGATGACGGGCGTGGTGCCGGCGGAAAAGGCCTTTTCCGGCTTCAGCGACGATGTCGTGATCATCGTGGCCGGCGCCCTGCTGGTCAGCGCCGCAGTCGCGCGCTCCGGCGCGGTGGAGGCGGCGATGCGGCCGCTGCTGCCCTGGATGCAGGGCGGGCCGGCGGTGCAGGTGCCCATCCTGGCGGCGGTGGTCATGGTGCTGTCCGCGGTCACCAAGAATGTCGGCGCCCTGGCCATCATGATGCCGGTGGCCTTCCAGCTGGCCAAGCGCACCGGCACGCCGGCCAGCGCGCTGCTGATGCCGATGGCCTTCGCCGCCCTGCTCGGCGGGCTGGTCACGCTGGTCGGCACCTCGCCCAATATCATCGTCTCCCGCCTGCGGCAGGAGATCACGGGCACGCCCTTCGGCATGTTCGATTTCGCGCCGGTCGGGCTGTGCATCGCGCTCGCGGGGCTGGTGGTGCTGGCGCTGGGCTGGCGGCTGCTGCCGCGGGGCCAGAAGGGCGGCGGGTCCAAGGACGCGGCCTTCACCATCGACCAATACACCACCGAGGCCCGTCTGCCGAAGGACAGCCCGCATGCCGGCAAGACGGTGGCGGCGCTGGAGGCGCTGGGCGAAGGAGCGGTGCGCATCGCCGTCATCATCCGGGCGGAGGCGCACCGCCTGGCACCGGTGCCGGGCCGCGTCCTGCAGGCCGAGGACCGGCTGCTGCTCGAGGGCGAGGCCGAGGATCTCGATTCCTTCGTGGCGCGCGGCGGGCTGACGCTGGAAGGTGAGCGCCAGAAGCTGCCCGAGGATGCCGCCCAGGTGGTGGAGGGCGTGGTGACCAGCGAGAGCCCGCTGGTCGGCATGACGCCGGCGGGCTTCGACCTGCATCGGCGCAGCGGCCTGAGCCTGATCGCCGTCAGCCGCCGCGGCCAGCGGATCGCGGAGAAGCTGAGCGACCTGCGCCTGCGCGCCGGCGATGTGGTGATCCTGCGCGGCGATGCGACGCTGATGACGGAGGCCATGGGCGGGCTGCGCGTGCTGCCGCTGTCGGAGCGCAATGTGCAGCTCGGCCGCAGCCGCCGCGGCTGGCTGCCGCCGCTAGTGCTGGCCGTGGCCATGGCGCTGGTAGCGCTGAACTGGGTGCCGGTGGCCATCGCCTTCTTCGGCGCCGCCGTGCTGCTGCTGGCGCTGCGCACCCTGACGATGCGGGAGGCCTATGAGACGGTGGAATGGCCCGTCGTGGTGCTGCTGGCCGCCCTGATCCCGGTGAGCGAGGCGATCCGCACCACCGGCGGCACGGACCTGGTGGCCGGCTGGCTCTCCGGCACGGCGCAGGCGCTGCCGCCGCTGGCCGCCCTGGCGCTGATCATGGTGATCGCCATGGCGGTCACCCCCTTCCTGAACAATGCCGCGACGGTGCTGGTGATGGCGCCGGTGGGCGCCAGCCTTGCGCAGCAGATCGGCCTCAGCCCCGACCCCTTCCTGATGGCGGTGGCGATCGGCGCGGCCTGCGACTTCCTCACCCCCATCGGGCACCAGTGCAATACGCTGGTGATGGGTCCAGGCGGCTATCGCTTCGGCGATTACTGGCGGCTGGGCCTGCCGCTGTCCGTCACCGTGGTGCTGGTGGGCGTGCCGGCCATCGCCTTCTTCTGGCCGCTGGAGTGACCGCGGCTCAGATCTTGTGGGCTTCCAGCGTGCTGGGGTGGAACAGCTCCTCCGGCGCCAGCAATCGGCTGGACAGGCCCTGGGCGTGGTGGTGGCGCAGGAACCAGTCGAAGACGTGGCGATTGGCGGCCAGGCCGTAGGAGAAGAAGTCCTCCCCCATCAGCCGCTTCGCCGCGCGCAGGCTTTCCTCGACAAAGGGCAGCGTGACCTTGGTGGCGGAGGTATCGGCGAGTTTTGCCAATGCCACCGCCTTGGATTTCTCGAAAGCCTTCTGGACCGCGGCGGGCAGCCAGGGGTGGCGCTCCACCAGCGTTTTCCGGATGCCCAGCACATGCATGACCGGGAAGATGCGGGTCTTGCGGAACCAGGCCTGGGCGGCGGCGGTGGGGTCGCGGAACAGCCATTCGATATTGGGATCGCCGCGCTCGAAGCAGGAGGGCGCGCGCGGGCCCATCACGCCGTCCAGCTCGCCCGCCGCCAGCATGCCGGAAATGGTCGCCCCCTCCGGCGCATTCTCGATGACGACACCGGGTGGCAAATTGAGAAGAATCTTCTCCACGCGGCCGGGGGTGTCATAGCCGCCGCGCACCCAGGTGATCTCGGCGGGGCGCACCCCGTACTCCTCCTCCAGGATCGCCCGCGCCCAGACATTGGCGGTGAGCTGGTATTCCGGGATGCCGATGCGCTTGCCGCGCAGATCCTCGGGCTTTGCGATGCCGCGATCCGTCCGCACCACGATGCAGGTGTGCCGAAAAGCGCGGGAGGGAAAGACCGGCACGGCGACATAGGGCGAATCGCCCTTGGCGACCCGCACGGAATAGGAAGAGAGCGACAATTCGCAGATGTCGAAGGCTTCGTGCCGGAAGGCCCGGAAGAAGATTTCCTCCGGCTCCAGCAGCATGAACTGCGGATCGACGGCATCGATCTGCACCTCGCCATCCACCAGCGGGCGCATGCGGTCATAGGGGCCGATGGCGACCGAAAGCTGCAGTTTCGCCACGCGCTATTCTGCCGCGATGGAGGAAGGGGCGTCGACGAAGAGGCTGCGTTCCATCTCCGTCGTGCCGAAGCTGCGCCAATCCGTGGTCTTCGGCACCACGCCCTCGAAGGAGGAAATATCCTTCAGCGGCACGCGCGGCTCCGTTCGGCCGAGCGCCGGCGCGCCTTCCGCCAGGGCCCGTGCCGCCTCGATCATCAGGCGGCGCCATTGCACGATGGCGACGTCGCTGGCGCCCAGGCGTTCCGTGGTGCGGTCGGCGATCGGGCCCATGCTCTCCCACATCGCCATGTCCTGCGCCGGGATGCCCTTGATGCCGGTAAAGTTGCCCAGCGCCATCAGGCGGCGATCCTGGCCGTAGTCATTCTCCCGCACCCGCTTCTTCTGCCAGTTCTCGTCCACGTCGATGCCCGGCTGCAGCGCGAGGAACTTGCGCCAGTCCTCGGTCGAGGGCACGTCCGGCCCCTCACCCCAGGCCATGAAATAGAACCAGGAATGGTGGTCATCGATCGGCACCGTCACCTGCGCCACATTGTAGCTGGCGTTCGGCGGGATCAGGGAAGTGACGGGTGCCACGAAGGTGGTGATGCGCACATAGTCATGCGTCGCCGCATTGGCGATCGGCCGGCGGATGGCCGCGTAGCGGAAGCCGTAGGAGGTGAGCTGCACCTGCAGCCGCGGCGCCTTGTCGGTCGAGGGCCGGGTCCAGTTCTTCGCATTCGCCCCAGCCCGGCCGACGCGCGCCGGCACCATGTCCGAGGAATGCAGCGAGGAGGAATGGGCGCTGTCGATCTGCCCCTCGACAATCTGCGCCCAGTTGCAGGGCACCATGGTCTTGCCGATGGCGACGCGGGTTTCGGGGGTCGGCGCGAAGGGCGGCGGCTCGAAATCCGGCATTTCGGCGCGGTTGCCCAGGAAGGCCCAGACGAAGCCGCCGGCCTCCTCCACCGGGTAGCTGGGGTGCTTGAAGCGGGCGGCGGCGCAGGCCTCGGGCGGCTCGCTCGGCATCTCGAGGACATTGCCCTCTACGTCGATCTTCCAGCCGTGATAGAGGCAGCGCAGCCCGCCCTCCTCGTTGCGGCCGTAGTAGAGCGAGGCCTTGCGATGCGGGCAGGCCTCCGCCACCAGGCCCAGGCGGCCGTCGCTGTCGCGGAAGGCGACCAGCTTCTCGCCCAGGATTTGCACCCGCACCGGCTTGCCGTCCGGCTCCTCCACCTCCTCGGACAGGCAGACCGGCAGCCAGTGGCTGCGCATCAGCTTGCCCATGGGGGCGTCGCCGGTGACGCGGCAGAGCAGGTCGTTTTCGTCCTGGGTGAGCATGGCGATCCCTCCCGATGCGGCCGATATGCTTAGAAGGCTAAGATATGCGGGCGCGGCGCAGCGCTGTCCAGCGGTGGTTGAAGGATTTTGGTTAGCTATCTAAGTATCTCCCGCAATGCAAAGGGACTGCCTGGATGGAAGAGAGCTTCACCGATCTGCGCGTCCTCGCCGCCCGCCCGATCGCGGAGGAGATCTTCGGCTTCGAGCTGGCGCATCCGGCGGGGCAGCCGCTGCCCGCCTTCACCGCCGGCGCCCATATCTGGGTGCGTGGACCGGGCGGCGAGGATCGGCGCTATTCGCTCTGTTCCGACCCGGCCGAGACCGCCTTCTATTCCATCGCAGTGAAGCGGGATGCGGCGGGGCGGGGGGGATCCGTCGCGCTGTGTGACCAGGTGAGGGCGGGCGACCTGCTGCCCTGCTCCGCGCCGCGCAACGACTTCCCGCTGGTGGGCCGGCCCGTGGCGCGGCTGTTCATCGCCGGCGGCATCGGCATCACGCCGATCATGGCGATGATCCGGCAGCTGGAGGCGGAGGGCGGGCCGCCCTGGAAGCTGGTCTATCTCACCCGCTCCGCCGCCCAGACCGCCTTCCGCGAGGAGCTGCAGGCCTTCCGCGGCAAGGTGACGATCCACCATGATGGCGGCGACCCCGACCGCGCCTTCGACCTCTGGCCGCTGCTGGAACAGCCGAAGGGGCGGCACATCCATTGCTGCGGGCCGCGCGGGCTGATGCAGGCGGTGCGCGACATGACCGGCCACTGGTCCTCGGCGGCCGTGCATTTCGAGGATTTCGGCGCGGGTGCCGGCCAGAATCGGCCGGACGACCAGCCCTTCACGGCGCGGCTGGTGCGGTCCGGCGTTGAACTCACCGTGCCGGCGGGCACCACTCTGCTGTCAGCGCTGCACGCGGCGGGCCATGCCGTGCCATTCTCCTGCGAAAGCGGCACCTGCGGGTCCTGCCGCACCGGGCTCGTCTCGGGCGAGGTGGATCATCGCGACCTGGTGCTGATGGAGCATGAGAAGGCCATGGCGATCATGCCCTGCGTATCCCGCGCCGCGCCGGGCTGTCCGACCCTGGTGCTCGACCTGTGACGCGAGAGGCCGCGCCGGAGCTGGACCTGCGGCCGCCCGCGGCGCCGCGGCGGCTGCGGCTCGGCGTCGCCGGCCTCGGCCGCGCCTTCATGCTGATGCTGCCGAGCCTGGCGCATCATCCCCGCATCCAGCTGGTGGCCTGCGCCGATCCGCGGCCGGAGGCACGCATCCGCTTCACCGCGGATTTCGACGCGCCCGCCTATGCCGATTTCGGCGAGATGTGCGAGGACAAGCAGGTGGAGGCCATCTACCTCGCCACGCCGCACCAGTTCCACGCGGCCCAGGTGGCGCGGGCGGCGGATGCGGGCAAGCATGTGCTGGTGGAAAAGCCGCTGGCCGTGACGCTGGCCGAGGCCGCTTCCATGGTGGAACGCGCCCGCTCCGCCGGTATCCGCCTGCTGCTGGGCCATAGCCATGGCCAGGATGGGCCGGTGCTGGCCGCGCGGCGCATGATCACGGGCGGCGAATTCGGCGCGGTGCGGATGATCTCCACGCTGAACTACACCGACTTCCTGTATCGCCCCCGCAGGCCGGAGGAGCTGGATACCGCCCAGGGCGGCGGCGTGGTCTTCAGCCAGGGGGCGCATCAGGTGGATGTCGTGCGGCTGCTCGGCGGTGGGCTGGTCCGCTCCGTCCGCGCCGCAACCGGCGCCTGGGACCCGACGCGGCCGACCGAGGGTGCCTATGCCGCCCTGCTTAGCTTCGAGAATGGCTGCGCCGCCAGCCTGACCTATTCCGGCTATGGCCGCTTCGACAGCGACGTCTTTCTCGACTGGGTGGGGGAGATGGGCCAGCCCAAGGACCCCACCCGCCACGGCGCGGCCCGCGCCGCGCTGGCCGGCCTGCCCGATGCGGCCGCCGAGGCGGCGCTGAAGACCACCCGCGCCTACGGCGCCCCGGGCCAGCCCCCCGGCCTGCCGCCGGCCGCCCCACCCCGCTTCCACAACCAGTTCGGCCTGGTGATCGCCAGCTGCGAGCGCGCCGATCTGCGGCTGACCGCGCAGGGGGTGGAGATCCATGGCGACACCTCCCGCCTGCTGCGCAAGACCCCCCTGCCTGCGGTGCCGCGCGGCGAAGTGCTGGACGAGCTTTGTGCCGCCGTGCTGGATGGCGCCCCGCCGCTGCATGACGGCGCCTGGGGCATGGCCACGCTGGAGGTCTGCCTCGCCATCCTGCAATCCGCCCGCGAGGGCCGAGAGGTCGCGCTGCATCACCAGGTGGCGCCGAAGGACGATTGAGACGATGCCCACCCTGCGAATCGAGCCACGCCAGGACAGCGCCACCGGCCTGTTCTACCTGGAAGTCTTCCTGCCCGCCGAAGCCCCATCCCCCTTCGTCAGCACCGCCCCGCGCTATGCCAGCGCCGCGGCGGCGGAGCAGGACCTGATCGCCACCCTGACGGCCGCGGCGAACCGGCCCCGCGCATGAGCGATCGCGAATCGGCCCTGCCCTTCGAGGACAGCCTCGGCTACCTGGTGCGGGACCTGAACCGGCGCATCCAGCGCAGCCTGCAGGCCCGCATCCAGCCCAGCGGCGCGACCCTCGGCGCCTGGTATTTCCTGCGCGTCCTGTGGGAGGAGGAGAGCCTGACCCAGCGGGAGCTGGCGCAGCGCATCGGCATGCAGGAACCCACCGCCGTCATCGCGCTCCGCGGTATGGAGGAGGCGGGCTGGATCATCCGCGACCGCAGCGAGGAAGACCGCCGCAAGGTGCATATCCGCCTGACCGATGCCGGCCGCGCCCTGCGCGAAACCCTGCTGCCGGAAGCCAAGGCGGTGATCGCCCAGGGGCTGGAGGGCATGAGCGAGGCGGAGGTGACGACCCTGCTCGACCTGCTGCGCCGCGCCCGCGCGAACCTGGCGGACCCGCCTAGCCCGCAGGCCGCAGGCGCGAAGCGGCGGCGGCCACGCAAAGGCTGAAGACCTCCAGCGAATCGAAGGGCAGGTCGGCGCCGCCTGGGGGCAGGAAGATGGGCAGGCCGCCGCCCTGCTCCACCGCGCCCGGGATCATCAGATTGTCCGGCAGGCCGAAGCCACCCACCGTCAGCCCCGGCATCGGGTCCGGAACCGCCGCCGTCTGCGCCGTGCTGCGGGCCACGAAGGGCGTGGCGCTGTTGGAATAGGCGAAGATCGGCAGGCCGCGGCCGAGGAACCAGCCAAGCTCCACCAGCGTGCCGGCATCGGCGGAGGCGCCGCGGAAAGGAGTGAGATTGGCGATGACCAGCTCCGCCCGCGCCATCATCGCCAGGTCCTTGGCGAAGATCACCCGCCAGGCCTCGGCCTCCGGCATGCTGGCCAGGGAGGCCACATCCTCGTTCAGCGGCGGCAGGGCGGTGATGCCGTGGCGGGCGCAGATGGCGGTCTTGCGGGCCGCCTGCGCCGGGGCGTCGGGCAGGAAGACATCCGGGCCGGCAAGGTATGCAAGGGGCATGGCGGCAAGCTGACCACGCGGCGCGCAGCCTGTGCAAGCCGCGGGCAATCGGCGCGCGCCCGGCGCCGCGGCGCGCGAAATGGGCTCTGGCCCGCCACCGGCCGCTTCTGGCAGGTTCGGCGCATGAGGATATCGATTTGAAGCCGGCCCCCTTCGCCTGGCATGCGCCGGAGGACCTGGCCGCCGCATTGGCGCTGAAGGCCCAGCATGGCGGGGAGGCGCAATTCCTGGCCGGCGGGCAGTCCCTGGTGCCGGCGATGAATTTTCGCGTGGCGCAGCCGGCGGTTCTGGTGGACCTGAACCGTGTCGCGGCGCTGGATTCGCTGGCCTTCGACGCGGAGGGCACGCTGCGGGTCGGCGCCATGTGCCGCTATCGGCGGATCGAGCGCGATGCCGAGGTGGCGCGCCGCCTGCCGCTGCTGGTGGAGGCGCTGGCCGAGGTGGCGCATCCGCAGATCCGCAACCGCGGCACCCTGGCCGGCAATCTGTGCCACGCCGACCCGGCGAGCGAGATGCCCGCGGTGATGCTGGCGCTGGAGGCGCGTTTTCGCCTGTGCCGGCACGATGGGGAACGGGTGCTGCCCGCGCGGGACTTCTTCCTCGGCCCCCTCGCCACAGCCTTGGCCGAGGAGGAGATGCTTGCGGAAATCCAGATCCCCGCTTTGCCCCCCGGCACCGGCACGGGCTTTCTGGAAGTGGCGCGCCGGCGGGGCGACTATGCGATGATGGGCGTGGCGGCCGTGCTGCGGCGCGGGCCGGAGGGGCGCTGCGTGGCGGCGCGGCTGGCGCTGTGCAGCGCGGGGCCGACGCCGATGCTGGCGGAGCGCGCGGCGGCCAGCCTGGTCGGCACGCGGCTCACCGCGGAGGATTTCGCGGCCGCCGCGGCGCTGGCGGTGGCGGAGATCGACCCGATGGGCAGCGTGCAGGCCTCGCCCGCCTATCAGCGGCACCTGGCCGGCGTGCTGGTACCGCGCGCCCTGGCCCTGGCAGCGGAGCGCGCGGCATGAAGTTCACCATCCGGGTGAATGGCGTGGAGCACACGCGCGAGGTGGAGCCGCGCCTGCTGCTCAGCGACTTCCTGCGGCACGAGATCGGCCTGACCGGCACGCATGTCGGCTGCGAGCACGGCGTCTGCGGCGCCTGCACCATTCTGTGGGACGGTGCGCCGGTGCGGTCCTGCCTCGCCTTCGCGGTGCAGGCCGAGGGGCATGAGATCCGCACGGTGGAAGGCCTGGCCCCCGGCCCCGGCCAGCTCAACCCGCTGCAACAGGCCTTTCGGGACGCGCATGGCCTGCAATGCGGCTACTGCACGCCCGGCATCCTGATGACCATGACAGCCTTCCTGGAAGAAAACCCGAAGCCGGATGAGGCGCAGGTGCGGGAGGCGCTGTCCGGCAACCTGTGCCGCTGCACGGGCTACCAGCACATCGTCGACGCCGTCTTGTTGGCAAGCCAGGCATGAACAGTTTCGGTCGCCCGCTGACCCGCAACGAGGATCCGCGCCTGCTGCGTGGGGAGGCGCTGTTCGTCGACGATGTGGAGCTGCCCGGGCTGCTGCACGTCGCCTTCTTCCGCAGCCCGCATGCGCATGCGCATCTGCTGTCGCTGGATGTCTCGGCCGCGCGCGCCCGCGCGGGCGTTGTGGCGGTGATCACGGCGGCCGATCTCGGCGATTACTGGCAGCCCGGCCCGCTGCTGGTGCCGCCGCCGCCCGTGCCGGGGATGATCTTCAACCAGCGCTGCCAGGTGCCGCTGGTGCGCGACACGGCGCGACATGTGGGCGAGCCCGTCGCCATGGTGGTGGCCGAAAGCCGCTATATCGCCGAGGACGCCGTCGCCGAAATCCTGGCCGAATGGGAAACGCTGCCGGCGGTGGGCGACCTTGAGGCTGCGCTCGCGCCCGGTGCCGCGCTGGTCCACGCCGATCTCGGGACCAATGTGGCGGCGGAGGTGCATCAGGCGCGCGGTGACTACGCGGCGGCGGCGCGGGCTGCGCATCTCGTCCTGAAGCGCCGCTTCACCTATGACCGCGGCGCCTCCATCCCCATGGAGACTCGCGGCGTGGTCGCGCAATGGGACCCGCGCGCGGATCGGCTGACGGTCTGGGACACGACGCAGGCGCCCGTCGTCATCCGCAACGGGCTGGCCGGCATGCTCGGCCTGAGCGAGCGGCAGGTGCGCGTCGTCGCGCCCAATATCGGCGGCGGCTTCGGGCCGAAGATGATGATGTTCTACCCGGAGGAGGTTCTGATCCCCTGGGCCGCCATGCGGCTTTGCCGCCCCGTGAAATGGATCGAGGACCGGCTGGAGCATTTCTTCGCCACCACCCACGAACGCAGCCAGATCCACGACGCCGAGATCGCGCTGGATGCGCAGGGAAAGATCCTCGGCGTGAGGGACGTGTTCCTGCACGATACCGGCGCCTATGACCCATATGGGCTGACGGTGCCGCTGAACAGCCAATGCACGCTGCTCGGCTGCTATGTGGTGCCGGCCTATGACAGCCGCTTCACCGCCGTCTTCACCAACCGCACCTTGGTCACGCCCTATCGCGGCGCCGGACGGCAGCACGGCGTCTTCGTGATGGAAAGGCTGCTGGACCTTGCGGCGCGGGAGCTGGGGCTGGACCGCGCGGAGATCCGCCGCCGCAATTTCATCCCGACCGATGCCTTTCCCTTCGACCAGGGCGTGATCTACCAGGATTTTTCGCGCCTCAGCTACGACAGCGGCAACTACGAGCCGATCCTCGACAAGGCGCTGGCCGCCATCGGCTACGCGGATTTCGTGCAGCGCGTGCAACCAGAGGCACGCGCGGCCGGGCGCAGCCTCGGTCTCGGCCTGGTCTGCTATGTCGAGGGAACGGGCATCGGCCCCTATGAGGGTGCAAAGGTGCAGGTGCAGAGCAGTGGCAAGATCAGCCTGGCCACCGGCATCGGCAGCCAGGGCCAGGGCCACGCCACGGCCTTCGCGCAGGTGGTGGCCGAGCAGCTCGGCGTCGATCTGCGCGACGTGGAGGTGACCACCGGCGATACCGACCAGTTCTATTGGGGCGTCGGCACCTTTGCGAGCCGCGGCGCCGTCGTGGCCGGCAGCGCCGCGCATGAGGCGGCGAAGGTGGTGCGCCAGAAAGTGCTGCGCACGGCGGCGGCGCATTTCGAATGTGCGGAGGAGGACTTGGTCCTCGCCGACGGCAAGGTGCATGTCGCCGGCGTGCCGGACCATGCCATCACGCTCGGCAGGCTGGCGGGCCTGGCCAATCCCATGCGCGGCGCCGTAACGCCCGGCACAGAGCCGGGGCTCGAAGCCACCAGCTATTTCGGCCCCGCCAGCGGCGCAACGGCGAGTGGCGTGCATGCGATGATCGTGGAATTCGATGCCGGCACGCTGCGCCCCACCATCCTCGACTATGTCGTGGTGCATGACTGCGGCACGGTGATCAATCCGCTGATCCTCGCCGGCCAGATCCATGGCGGCGTGGCGCAGG
This sequence comes from Falsiroseomonas tokyonensis, assembly GCF_019024325.1. GTDB lineage: Bacteria > Pseudomonadota > Alphaproteobacteria > Acetobacterales > Acetobacteraceae > Falsiroseomonas > Falsiroseomonas tokyonensis. The sequence continues at coordinate 132,677 of NZ_JAFNJS010000005.1, read as the reverse complement.
GCATCGGCAATGCCTTCTTCGAACAGCTCGCCTGGGACGAGAACGGGCAGCTGCTGAATGCCAGCCTCGCCGACTACCTGATCCCCACCGCGCTGGACGTGCCGCGCATGCGACTGGACCACACCGTGACACCCTCCCCGCTCAACCCACTCGGCGTGAAGGGCGCGGGCGAGGCCGGCGCCATCCCCGTCGGCGCGCTCTTCGCGCAGGCGATCGAGGATGCGCTGGACCTGCCGGCACGCGGCATCGAGATCCTCGAAATGCCACTGGGCCCGTCGCGGCTCTGGGAGATCACGCAGCGTGGCTGAACCCGTCATCGCCACCCGCGACCTGTCGCTGGTCTTCACCACGCGCGACGGGCCGGTGCAGGCGCTGTCGAACGTCAATCTGGACATCGCGCCGGGCGAGTTCATCTCGCTGATCGGCCCCTCCGGCTGTGGCAAGACCACGCTTCTGCGGGTCATCGCCGATCTGGAGCGCGCCACCGGCGGCAGCATCGCCGTGAATGGCCGGACGCCGGAGCAGGCTCGGCTGGCGCGGGACTATGGCTATGTCTTCCAGGCGCCGGCGCTGCTGCCCTGGCGGACCATCCTGGGCAATGTCCAGCTGCCGCTGGAGATCATGGGCATTTCGCGCGAGGAACGCGCCGCGCGAGCCAAGGCGCAGCTCGCCTTGGTCAATCTGGCAGGCTTCGAGCGCAAGTTTCCCTGGCAGCTCTCGGGCGGCATGCAGCAGCGCGCCTCCATCGCCCGCGCGTTGGCCTTCGAGCCCAAGCTGCTGCTGATGGACGAGCCCTTCGGTGCGCTGGACGAGATCGTGCGCGACCATCTGAACGAGCAGCTTCTGAAACTCTGGTCGGCGACACGGAAAACGGTGGTCTTCGTGACGCATTCGATTCCGGAAGCGGTCTTTCTCTCCACCCGCATCGTGGTGATGTCGCCGCGGCCGGGGCGCATCACGGATATCGTGGACTGCGACCTCGGCCCCGACCGGCCGCTGGAAATTCGGGAGACGCCGGAATTCCTGCGCATCGCGCAACGGGTGCGCGAAGGCCTTCGCGCCGGCCATTCCTACGATGTCTAGAAGCATCCTGCCCGTGCTGACCATCTGCGCCGGCCTTGTGCTGCTGTGGTACGGCGGCGCCATCTGGATGAACTGGCAGGTGGTGGCGGATACGCAGGCGCGCGCCGGTGCCACGCCGGGGCTGATGGAGATGGTGCGGCTGACGCTGAACCACGCCCGCCCCCTGCTGCCGGCGCCCCACCAGATCCTCGACGAGCTCTGGCGCAGCACGGCGACGCTGCCCGTCACTTCCCGCCGCAGCCTGGTGCATCACGCCTGGGTCACGCTTTCCGCCGCGCTGCTGGGCTTCGGCATGGGCACGGCCTTCGGCGTGCTGCTGGCCGTCGCGGTGGTGCATATCCGCGCGCTGGAACGCAGCCTGATGCCCTGGATCGTCGCCTCCCAGGCTGTGCCGGTGCTGGCGCTGGCGCCGATCGTCATCGTGGCACTCGGCGCGATGGGGCTGGAGGGGCTGCTGCCCAAGGCGATCATCGCCGCCTATCTGTGTTTCTTCCCGATCGCCATCGGCATGGTGAAGGGGCTGCGCGCGCCGGATGCCACGGCGCGGGACCTGATGCGCACCTGGTCCGCGACCCAGGCGCAGGTCTTCTGGAAGCTGCGCCTGCCCGCCTCCCTGCCCTTCCTGTTTGCCGGGTTGAAGGTCGCCATGGCCGCGGCGGTGGTGGGCGCCATCGTGGCGGAACTGCCAGCGGGAGCGCAGGCGGGGCTCGGCGCGCGGCTGCTGGCGGGATCCTATTTCGGCCAGACCATCCAGATCTGGGCGGCGCTGGTCGCCGCCGCGATCCTCTCCGCCACGCTGGTCGGCCTGCTGGGCGCGGCGGAGCGGCTGGTGGCGCGGCGCATGGGGGCCAGGGCATGACCGGCCTGCTCGCCTTGATCGTCACCGGTGGTTTCGCGGCGCTGATCGCGACCGTCCATGCCGGCGCCGGCGGCACGGGCTTCTGGATGGGCGTGGTCGCGACGACCCTGCTGGCCGCCTGGCTTGTGCAGCGCCTGGGCGATGCGCCGGATCGGGGCCTGCCCGCCCTTGCCGCGCCCGTTGCCTTCGGCGCCACGGTGCTCGCGCTGTGGGAAGTGCTGGTGCTCGGCCTTTCCGTGCCCATGGTGCTGCTGCCGGCGCCCTCGGCCATCGCCGCGCGGGCCTGGCTGGCTGCGCCGATGCTCTGGGGCGATTTCGCGCAAACCTTCCTGAAGGCCGTGCTCTCCGGCTACGTCATCGGCTGCGGCGCGGGTTTCGCGCTGGCCCTGGTGGCGGACCGTCTGCCCTTCCTGCGGCGGGGCCTGCTGCCGCTGGGCAACCTGGTGGCGGCGCTGCCCGTCGTCGGCATCGCGCCGATCCTGGTGATGTGGTTCGGCTTCGACTGGCAGTCGAAGGCCGCGGTCGTGGTCGCCATGACCTTCTTCCCGATGCTGGTGAACACCGTGGCGGGCCTCGCCGCGGCCGGCGCGCTGGAGCGCGACCTGATGCGCAGCTACGCCGCCAGCCCCGGCCAGACGCTGTGGCTGCTGAAGCTGCCGTCCGCGCTGCCCTTCATCTTCACCGCGCTGAAGGTCAATGCGCCGCTGGCGCTGATCGGCGCCATCGTCGCCGAATTCTTCGGCAGCCCGACCCAGGGCATGGGCTTTCGGATCACCACCGAAGCCGCGAAGCTCGCCCTCGACCTCGTCTGGGCGGAAATCGTTGTCGCGGCGGTCGCGGGTTCGGCATTCTACGGGCTGGTCGCGCTGGCCGAGCGCGCCGCCACCTTCTGGCACCCCTCGGTCCGCCCATGAAAAGCAGGAGAGACGATATGCGACGGAGCATTCTGAGCGGTCTGGTGGGAATCGGCCTGCTGGCCGGTGCCGCGGCGGCGCAGGCGCAGGAACGTGTGACGCTACAATTGAAGTGGGTCACCCAGGCGCAGTTCGCCGGCTACTACGTGGCCCAGGCGCGCGGCATGTACCGCGCCGCCAATCTGGATGTGCGGATCAATGCCGGCGGGCCGGACATCGCGCCGCCGCAGGTGATGGCGGGCGGCCGCGCCGATGTGGTGGTGGAGTGGATGCCGGCGGCACTCGCCAGCCGCGAGCGTGGCGTGCCGCTGGTCAATATCGCGCAGCCCTTCAAGCAGTCCGGCCTGATGCTGACCTGCCGCGCCGAGACCGGCATCCGCACGCCGGCGGATCTGCGCGGCCGGACGCTGGGCGTCTGGTTCTCCGGCAATGAATACCCCTTCCTCGCCTGGATGGCGCGGTTGAACCTGCCGACCAATGGCACCCCGCAGGGCGTGCGCGTGCTGCGCCAGGGCTTCAACGTGGACCCGCTGCTGCAACGCCAGGCGGATTGCGTTTCCACCATGACCTACAACGAATACTGGCAGGTGATCGATGGCGGCTTCCGTCCCGACCAACTGACGGTCTTCCGCTATGCCGACCAGGGCGTCGCGACGCTGGAGGATGGGCTCTATGTGCTGGAAAACCGCCTGGCCGATCCCGCCTTCGTCGCCCGCATGGGCCGCTTTGTCCGTGCCTCCATGCAGGGCTGGGACTGGGCGCGGCAGAACCCGGATGCGGCGGCGGCCATCGTGCTGGATAACGACACCTCCGGCGCGCAGACGGAAGCGCATCAGCGCCGCATGATGGCGGAGATCGCCAAGCTGCTGGACACCAGCGGCGGCGGCCGCCTGGACCCGGCGGATTATGAGCGCACGGTGCAGACGCTGCTGTCCTCCGGCGGCGAATCGCCGGTGATCACCCGCGCGCCGACCGGCGCCTGGACCCATGCGGTGGTCGACGCGGCGCGCTGAACCGGATCAGACGGCGCGGGCGAAGACGCAAACGAGGCCGCCACCCGGCGGCCCCTGATGCTCCGCCCCGCCGCTGACGAAGACCTGCCCGTGGCCGGCGACGCTGGACACGATGGCGCCCAGCGCGCCACGCAGATGGCGCTGCGCATCGAGGTCCGTATCGCCGAGCATGGTGTGCCGGGCGCCGCGGATCGCGCCGGATTTCTCCGGCTCCCCCTTCGCCAGCACGCCGAGCACGCGCGCCCGGTCTGCAGCGGGGACGGAAGGTGTGGCGGCCAGGCCCGCGGCACGGAAGGCGGCGACCACGCCCTCCAGGTCCAGCAGATCCGCCATCGGCGCCACGCCCGCCGTCAGCCCCGGATTCCAGCCCTCGGCATGGCCGAAGACCACCACCTCATTCGCCGTCACCTCGATGCCGGAGGAGATGCTGGCGCGGCTGGAGAATTTCGCCAGGTCGCGCAGCAGATCGTCCTCCGTGCCTCCGACGATATCGCCCAGCGCGCGGCCGACGCCGAAGGCTGCGGCGGCGCGGGACAGGGCCATCAGCAGGCGCGGGTCGGTGCTGCGCGCTTCCGGCCCCGGCGCCTGGGCGCAGGGCGCCTTGACCTGCACCAGCACCACATCCTCGGCGCGGGTGATCCCGGCCTCCGCCAAGGCCTCGCGCACGGCCTGCGCCACGCTGGCGATCTGCGCCTCCCGCCCGATCTCGGCGGCGGGCGTGGGCGCGCTGAAGGCGGTGCCGAGCGCCAGGCCGCGCGGGCCGCTGGCCGTGCGATCCACCGCGAAGACGAGGTAGTGCGGCGAAAGCGCGCCCTCCGTCCCGCCCGACAGCACGCAGGGGATGCGTGCGGCCAGCGCGGCCGGGTCCTCGCCGGTCGTGCGTGACAGCAGCAGCATCAGCGACTGGGTGAAGTAGCCGCGCGTGAAATCGTTCAGCCCGCCATTGCCCTCGGTCTTGCCGATCACCGCGCGGATGTCGCCGGCGCGAACCTCGCCGCGATCGATCAGCGTAGCGAGGGCGGAAAGGTCGCCCGGATGGGCCATGGGCAGGCGGTGGATGGCGAGGCTGGGCATGGCCGGAGCATAATGGATCTGGCGCAGCGATTGCACGGGGTTGCGCGGCTTATGGGGCAGGACTTCATGCGGATCGGCATCATCGGCACCGGCGTCGCGGGCAGCCTGCTGGCGGAGGGGCTGGAAGGCTTCGACATCACGGCCTTCGAGCGTGTGGGGCCGGGCGACCAGGCGGAGGCCGGGACGGGGCTGAACATCGGCCCGAACGCGTTGAAGGCACTGCGGCTGCACATGCCGCTGCGCCATGCCGCCCTGCGCGCCGCCTCATTGCCCTGGGAGCGCTGGTTCGTGGATCTCACGAACGGCACGCGGCTCTTGGACCTCGACATGCGCGATGTGGCGGAGGAGCCCGGCGTACGAATCCGCTGGTCCGAGCTCTACCGCCTGCTGCGCGCCCCCGTGGCAGACTGCACGCGCAACGGGCATGCGCTGGAGGCGTTGGAGGAAGACGCGGCCGGCCGCCTGGTGCCGGTTTTCAGCACGGATCAGGGCCTTGTGCGCCATGGCGGCTTCGACCTGCTGGTCGGCGCCGATGGCCGCTACAGCCGGCTGCGCGCGCTGGCGGCGGGCGAGCCGCCGACCACCCTGCTCGGCGTCTGCATCTGGCGGCTGCTGGTGACGGATGCGGCGGACTGCCCCTATGACGATTACGGCCAGTGGTTCAACGGCAATGCCCGCCTGCTGTCCTTCCGCGTGCCGGGCGGTGCCGTCTATATCGCCGGCACTTTTCCCCTGCCGGCCGATGGCCAGGTGCCGGAGGCGATGAAGACCGCCGCGGCGCAGCGCGCGCTGTTCACGCCGCCTAACGGCGCGCCCTGCGCGGCGGTGGCCTGGATGCTCGGCCAGATCGACCGGCATGTGGCACAGATCCATTGGGCACGCTCCGCCATCGTGCCGGTGCGGCGCCATGCGCTGGATGGCCGGGCGCTGTTTCTCGGCGATGCGGCGCAGGCCATGGTGCCGACGCTGGGCCAGGGCGCGACCCAGGCGGTGGAATGCGGCGTGGTCGCAGCGAAGGTCCTGCGCGCCGGCGGCGATGCGGCGGCGGTCGCCGCGGCGCGGGATGCGCGGGTGGAATTCGTGCGGCAGTTCTCGATGGAGGCCTCGGACACGCTGATCCCGCCCAATGACGTGGTGGCGGGCACGCGCAAGAAGGCCGAGGCGCCCTTCCTCGACCGCCTGCGCCAACTCTACATCGAGGTGGACTGACCCCTACCGCCCGGACCAGTGCACGAAGCGCTTCTCCAGCAGGATGAACAGCAGGTTCAGCGCATAGCCCAGCGCGCCGGCCACGAAGATCACGCCATACATCAGCCCGCTCTCGAACAGCATCTGCGCATTGATGACGCGATGGCCGAGGCCGTCGGTTGAGCCGATGAACATCTCCGCCACCACCACGATGACCAGCGCGAGCGAGATGCCGCTGCGCATGCCGACCAGGATCTGCGGCAGCGCCTCCCAGATCAGCACATCCACCAGGATGCGTGGTCCGGAGGCGCCCATGATGCGCGCGGCGAGAACGCGCGTGCGGCGCGCATTGATCACGCCATAGGCCGCGTTGAACAGGATCACCAGCGCGGCGCCAAAGGCCGCGACCGCGACCTTCGTGCCCTCCCCCGGCCCGAACAGGATCAGGAACAGCGGGAACAAGGCGGAGGCCGGGGTGGAGCGGAAGAAGTCCACCACGAATTCGACGCCGCGATACAGCTTCTCCTGCGCCCCCAGCGCCACGCCCAGCGGCACGCCGATGGCACTGGCGATGAGGAAGGCGAGGCCCGTGCGCTGCACGGTGCGCCAGGTGTCATGCGCCAGCGTGCCGTCCGCAAAGCCACGCCAGGTTTCCGCGAAGGCCTCCGCCGGTGGCGGCAGCAGGATGGGGTCGGCCACCCGCAGCAGCACGGCCAGCTGCCACAGCAGCACGAAGCCCAGCGCGCCCAGCGCCGGCCCGGTCAGGGCCCTCATGCCGCCACCGCCTTCTGGAACACGTCGAGGCAGCGCGCCTTCAGCGCGACGAAGCCCGGCGAGGCCAGCGCCTCGGCCTGCCGCGGCCAGGGCAGGTCGATCGGCACGTCATCCGCCACCGTGGTCGGCCGCCGCGTCAGCATCAGCAGGCGGTCCGCCAGGATGATGGATTCCTCCAGGTCGTGCGAGACCAGGATGGTGGTGATGCCAAGCTCCTTCAGCACGCGCTGCAGCAGGTCGCGCAGCGAGAGCGTGGTTTCGAAATCCAGCGCGGAGAAGGGCTCGTCCAGGAACAGCACTTCCGGCTCCACCGCCAGCGCCCGCATGATGGAGACCAGCTGCTGCTGGCCACCGGACAATTCGTAGGGGTAGCGGTTCAGGTCGAAGCGCACCCGAAAACGCTCGGCCAGGCCTTGCAGGCGCTGTTCCACCTGCGCCGCCGGCAGCCCCATGCGGCGCATGGGGTAGCGGATATTCTCGGCCGCGCGACGCCAGGGAAACAGCGCCTCCCGGTAGTTCTGGAAGACATAGCCGACGCGGATTTCTGACACTTCGCGCCCGTCATACAGGATCTCACCGCCATCGCGCGGCAGCAGCCCGGCAGCCATGTTGATCAGCGTCGACTTGCCGCAGCCATTCGGCCCGAAGATGGCGAGGATATCACCCCGCCTCACATCCAGGTCGAAGCCCGAATAGACGGGCTGCCCGCCAAAGGCCTTGCGCAGGCCGCGGATGGTAATGGCGGTCTCGCGCGGGGTCAGGCTCAAAGGGCGCGCAGGAAGCTGCCGACGGGGATCGCGCTGCGCACCACGCCCTGCGCCACGGCCAGGTCGACGAATTTCTGGAAGTCCGCGATGTCCTGCGGCGAAAGGTCGCGCACCATGCGGAAGGCGACCAGCGGGACGGTGGGCGCCAGCTCGGCGGAGGTCTGCATGTGCTGCACCAGCAGCGGCCGCACGCTGGCGGCGTCGCTGGTGATCAGCGCGCAGGCCTTGGACCAGGCATTGGCGAAGCGGCGCGCCACATCCGGCTTTTCCTGCAGGAATTTGCCCGTCAAAGCGGCACCGGCGGCGAAGGCCTGCGCCTCCGGCCGGCCGAGCAGGTGGGTGGCGATCACGCCGGCCTCCAGCCGCCGCGCCGCGCCGGCGCGCTCCGCGATCGTCGCGACAGGCTCCAGCGTATAGGCCGCATCGAAGGTGCCAGCTGCCAAGGCGCCGACATGCACGCCCATCTGCTGTTCCTGGATCGAATAGTCGCGCCCTTCCTGCAGCCCCACCGCCGCCAGCACCGCCTTTGCCGCGGAGAGGTTGGCGGGGCCGGGCGCGGAGAGGATGCGCGCGCCCTTCAGGTCGCGCAGCGACTGCGCCGGATAGCCCGGGCGCACCACGAACTGCTCCATCTGATACTGGGCATTCTGGCCGTTCAGGGAGATATAGACTGCCGTATTGGCGCGCCGGCTGTTGATATTGGCGCCTTCCAGCGTCACCAGGTTCGAGGCCGCCTCGACATCGCCGGCGACCATGGCCTGCACGATCAGCGGCGCCGCCTGCAGCGGCGTGGCGCTGGCCTCGATTCCCTCCGCCGCGAAGAAGCCGCGCTCCGCCGCCACGTAATAGGGCAGCGCGGAGGAAACGTTGAAGACAGCGACCCGCACGCGATCCGCGGCCTGGGCGCGGGCGACGAATGGCGTGGCGAGGGCGGCGAGCAGCAGCGGGCGGCGGCGCATCATGGCGATCTCCTCAGGCAAGGTTTGGATAGGTGGCGGGATCGTGGAAGCTGGCGCCGGCGACGTAGCGGCGATGCGCGGACGGATCCGGCGGCGGACCCTGTTCCGCAGTACCGTCGAAGGTCAGTTCCAGCTGCACGCCGGAGGGATCGTGCACGAAGAGCTGCCAGAGGCTGGTCCCCGGCACGAGGAATTCGCGCCAGTCCAGCCCGGCCGCGCGGAAGCGCGCGATGAAGGCGTGGTAGCCGTGGCAGGACAGCGAGATATGGTCGATCGCCCCGGTGCCGACCGGCGTCCGCCCTTCCGGCCCCAGCGCGGGACCGCCGGCATAGACATGCAGGATGGCAGCACCCCCGGGCAGGGGCTCGGCGAGCCAGGCGCCGGGATAGCCGAAATCGGGCCGTGCCACCGGTCGCAGGCCGATGATGCGCGTGTAGAATGCGTTCGTGGCGGCCAGGTCATTCGTCTTCACCGCCACATGGAACAGACCGGCGGTGATCGCCGCGCCATCCGCTGGGTCCGTCATCGCGCCTTCCATCTGCAGGGCCGCCAAAGCGCAGCGCGGGCTTGGCCAGCAACCCGCGTGCCAGCGCCCCCCGCCCCGCTTGCGCGGCCGAAGCGGCGGAGATCTGCCCAAGGACAAGGCCGCGCCTGACCAGAGGCGGGGCATTGCGCCCCAGCCAGGCGCCCGGATTGTACCCCTGCACCGCCTGCCGCCGCCTTGGCCCGGAAGATGCAAAGCCGCGCCACGGCGCCAGGCCCGGGATGGGCGAGGATGGTGCAGCGCGAAGGGCCCTTCTCGCCCGAGGGAAAGATTCACGATTGGCGCGGCCAGCCGGCTTCGCCATCATCGCAGTTCCGTGACAGGGTCCATCGCCTATGCCCCAGGACATGCTGCCCCAGCCGAATCACCCGCCGCTGGATGCTGCGGGCATGCTGCGGGCATGCGGCGGGCTGCAGCTTGCGGCGAGACGAGGCGCAGCAGCCGGCGCATGGTGCTGTAGCGCGCGGGGCATCATCCACAACCAACGGGGGTTCGGGACATCATGACCACATTCGGCAAGTTCGGTCGCGCCACGCTCGGCGCCGTCCTGGGCGCCACGCTGCTGGCAGGCACGGCCGCGGCGCAGGGGCCGCAGATCAACCTGCAGGCCGTGACGCAGCCCAATCCGCAGCAGCCGCAGTATACGCGCGTGGACCAGCCGCTGCTGCGCGACGCGCTGCAGGCCCGCAGCAATGGCCGCATCCGCGTCACCCTCGCCTCCTGGCCTGAGCGCAATGTGAACGGGCCGGAGATCATCCGCCTGACGCGCTCCGGCCAGGTCGAGATCGGCGCGGCGCCGCTGAACACGGTGGCGGGCGACGTGCCGCTGCTGGACATGGCGGACCTGGCCGGCCTGAACCCCACCATCCAGCAGGCACGCCAAATCGGCGAAGCGCTGCTGCCCGAGATGAACCGCGGGCTGGAGCGTTTCGGCGTGCGGCTGCTGGCCGTTGCCCCTTACCCCGCGCAGGTGCTGTTCTGCCGCGAGAAGGCGGAGAGCCTGGCCGCGCTGCGCGGGCGGCGGATCCGCACCGGCGGCGGCAGCATCAACGACTTCGTCAGCGCCATCGGCGGCCAGGCCGTCGGCATCGGCTTCCCCGAGGTCTATGCCTCGCTGGAACGCGGCGTGGTGGATTGCGCCATCACCGGCACCGGATCGGGCAATGCGGCGCGGTGGTATGAGGTGACGACGCATATGTATGCGCTGCCAGTCGCCTGGTCGACCTACGGCTATTTCGTGAACCTTGCCTGGTGGAACCGCATCGACGCCCCGGCGCGGGAGCTGATCACCCAGGTGATGGCGGAAGTGGCCGATGCGCAGTGGAAGCTGGGCGACGAGGCCTCCGAGGACGGCATCGCCTGCAATATCGGCCAGCGCGCCGGCTGCAGCATCGGCCGGCTGGTGGAAAACCGCCCGATGACCGTGACGCGCCCGACGCCGGAGGATCTGGTGACGCTGCGCGGCGTGCTGACCAATACCGTGCTGCCCGCCTTCGTGCGGCGCTGCGGTGCGGCCTGCGGCGAGACCTACAACCGCATCGTCGCGCCGATCTCCGGCGTCCGCTACACGGCGCAATAGGCCATGCTGCACGCAGCCACCCGCTTGCGTCGCGCCATCGGCGCGCTGTCCTCGCTGATGGGTCTCGTTGCCGGCTGGGGTTTCGTGCTCTGCGCCTTCTTCATCGCCTTCGAGGTGCTGGCGCGGTCGCTCTTCCGCTTCAGCACCCAGTCCACCACGGAGATCACCGGCTATATGCTGGCCTTCGGCCTCTCCTGGGGGCTCGGCCATGCGCTGAACACGCGCAGCCATGTGCGCATCGACATGCTGGTGAACCGCCTGCCGCAGAAGCTGCGCATCTGGCTGCATCTGCTCTCGCTGCTGCTGCTCGGTATCCTGATGGCCTTCGTGGCCAAGGGCGCCTGGGACCTGGTGGATGAATCGCTGCTGTTCGGCGCCACCGATATCAGCCTGCTGCGCACGCCGCTGGCGATCCCGCAGGGGCTCTGGGCCTTCGGCATGATCGTCTTCCTGCTGCTGATCGCGGCCATGCTGGTGGAGAACCTGCTGCTGGCCATCGCCGGGGAGGCCGGGCAGCTGGAGCGCAACCTCTCCTCCCGCGGCTATGTGGAAGAGGCGCAGGAGGCGCTGGACGCGCTGGCCGAGGCGGAGGCGCGGCGATGATCGCGGTCGTCTTCCTCTTCCTCCTGCTGGCGATCTTCTTCACCCTTTCCATGTTCGGCATCGGCAGCGGGCCGGAGATTCCCTGGACCGGCGTGCTGCTGCTGCTGGGCGTCTTCGTCACCTTCTTCGCGGCCGGCATCTATGTGGGCGCGGCGCTCGGCGTGCTCGGGCTGTTGGCGGGCTTCGCCTTTTCCGACCGGCCCTTCTGGACCTTCCTCGGCCAGACCGCCTGGGGCCCCTCCTCCTCCTTCGTGCTGGTGGCGGTGCCGCTGTTCCTGCTGATGGGCGAGATCCTGCTGAGGGCCGGCCTGTCGGAGCGGCTGTACAGGTCGCTGAACCTCTGGATGGACCGTCTGCCGGGCGGGCTGCTGCACACGAATATCGTGGCGTCGGGCGTCTTCTCCGCCATCTCCGGCTCCTCCGTCGCCACGGCGGCGACCATGGGCTCGGTTGCCATGCCCTTCTTCCAGGGCAAGGGCTACGATCCGAAGATGGTGATGGGCTCGCTGGCTGCGGGTGGCGCGCTGGGCAACCTGATCCCGCCCGGCATCACCTTCATCATCTATGCGCTGATCACCGAAACCTCGGTCGGCGCGCTGTACCTGGCCGCCGTGGGGCCCAGCATCCTGGTGATGCTGGCCTTCATCGCCGTCATCCTGGTCAACCGGAAGGGCGCGCCGCCGCCGAGTGCGCGGATTCCGCTGGGCGTGAAGCTGCGCGGGCTGGTGGGCCTGGTTCCGACCATCCTGCTGATCCTCATCGTGCTCGGCACCATCTATGCCGGCCTGGCGACGCCGACCGAATCGGCGGCGCTGGGCGTCGTCGCCGCCATCGGCATCGCGATCGTGGAGCGCCGCTTCTCCTTCCGCATGCTGCATGCCTGCGCCGAGGCGACGGCGCGCAATACGGCGATGATCGGCCTGATCCTGCTGGGCGCCTATGTGCTGAACTACATCATCACGCTGCTCGGCATCCCGCAGATGGCGGCGCAGCTGGTGGGCGGGCTGCCGCTGCCGGCCTGGATGATCATGGCGCTGATCATCGGCTTCTACCTGGCGCTCGGCACCTTCATGGAGGGCTTCTCCATGATCATCACCACCATCCCCGTGATCTTCCCGGTGGTGGTGGCGCTGGGCTACGACCCGATCTGGTTTGGCGTCGTCGTCACCATGCTGGTGGAGATCGCCCTCATCAGCCCGCCCGATGGCACTGTGCTCTATGTGCTGCAGGGACTGCGCAAGGATGGGCGCGGCATCGGCGATGTCTTCGTCGGCGTGCTGCCCTTCGTCGGCGTCTACATCGCCGCCATCGCCCTGCTGATGGTGCTGCCCGACATCGCCCTGTGGCTGCCGCGCGTGGCGGGACCGTGATGCTGACCTTCGACCGGATCTCCGAGTCCGGTATGGACCGGATCGGCGTCACCCCGGACCAACTCATCATCGCCGGCTGGACCGGGCGCGACGAGGCGGCGGTGCAGCATCATATCGAGGAACTGGCGGCCATCGGCGTGCCGCCCCCCTCCTCCGTGCCCGTCTACTACCGCGCGGCGGCGGCCAACCTGACCCAGGCGAAGCGGCTGGAGGTGCTGGGGCCGGATAGTTCGGGCGAGGTCGAGCCGGTGCTGGTCTCGCTGGCCGATGGCCTCTGGCTCGGCCTGGGCTCGGACCATACCGACCGCAAGGCGGAGGCCGCGGGCATCGCACTGTCCAAGCAGCTCTGCGGCAAGCCCATCGGCCAGGGCCTCTGGCGGTTCGCGGAGGTGGAGGGCCATTGGGATGCGCTGGTGCTGCGCGCCTGGGCCACAATCGGCGGGCAGGAGGTGCTGTACCAGGACGGCACCCTGGCCGCGCTGCGCCACCCGCGCGACCTGCTGGCGCGCCGCCCCGGCGGCCCTGCCCTGCCGCCCGGCAGCCTGATGTTCTGCGGCACGCTGGGCGCCATCGGCGGTATCCGTCCTGCCAGCCGCTTCACCATGGAACTGCACGACCCCGTCCGCGGACGCAGCCTGCGGCATGCCTATGAGGTGGTGGAGCTGCCCGTCATCAGCTGATGCAGCCGCCGGTTGTCCGGACAAGGCCAAGCGGCTAGCCTTCCCCCAAGGACGGAGGGGATGGACCATGCAATCAGCACGGAGGCCGTGGCACTGACCCGCGCCGCATCCCGGCCGGATACGCCGCGGCCGCCCCTTTATGCCCAAATCGAGGGCCAGCTGCGGGAGGCGATCGCGGAAGGCCGCTACGCCATCGGCACGCTGCTGCCGACGGAGGCCGAGCTCTGCGAAAGCCTGCAGGTCTCCCGCCACACGATCCGGGAGGCGCTGCGCCGGCTGGTCGAGGCCGGGCTGGTCGAGCGGCGGCAAGGCGCCGGCACCATGGTGGTGGCGCGGGAGGCGCCGAGCGGCACGGTGCAGTCGCTGCGCAGCATCGAATCCCTGTTCCAATACGCCGCCGATACGCGGCTGGAGATCCGCGACCGCCGCATGGCGCCGCTGACCTCGGAGGATGCGGCCGCCATCCCCGCGCAGCCGGGCGAAACCTGGCTGCAGCTGGAAGGCCTGCGGATCGGCCAGGATGGCAACCCGATCGCGACCGCCGAGATCCTGATCCATCCGCGCTTCGCCTCCATCAGCAGTGCCCTGTCGGAGCGTGGCGCGATCTATGCGCTGATCGAAAGCCGCTTCGGGGTGGAGGTGGCGGAGGTGGTGCAGGAGATCACCGCCGCCGCCCTGCCCGCCCGCGTGGCGGAGGCGCTGGGCCGCAAGCGGCGCGAGGTCGGCATGCGCTTCGTGCGCCGCTACCTGGGCACGGATGGCGCGACCCTGCTGCTGTCCCGCAGCTGGCATCCGGCGGAACGCTTCACCTATGCGATGCGCCTGCGGCGTGGCGAGGGCTGAGCACCCTTTACGCGCGGCGCGGCTTCGGTAGGATTTGTCCGGACAACATCAGGTAGCCCCATGCCGCAAGCCCTCTGGCCCCAGGATGCCCGCCTCGCTCTGTCCGTCGTCGTCAATGTCGAGGAAGGCGCCGAGATGTCGGTGCGGGACGGCGACAAGGGGCCGGAGCCGGTGGATGAGCTCGGCGTCGCGCTGAAGATCCCCATCCGCAACTATGCCAATGAATCCAACTACCTCTACGGCATCCGGGCAGGCTGGCCGCGGGTGGCGGCGCAGCTCGCCAAGCATGAGGTGAAGGCCACCTTCACCGCGGCGGCGCAGGCGCTGGAACGCGCGCCGGAGATCGGCCAGGCGATCGCCGCCGGCGGGCACGAGGCCTGCAGCCATGGCTGGCGCTGGGTGCACCAGTTCTCCTTTGACGAGGCGCGGGAACGCGATTTCGTGCGCAAGGCGGTGGAGAGCATCCGCCAGACCGCGGGACATCGGCCGCTCGGATGGCTTTCCCGGTATCTGCATTCGCCGCGGCTGCGCACGACGCTGGCGGAGGAAGGCTTCCTCTATCACATGGACGACTTCTCCGACGATGTGCCGCGCTGGGATGTGGTGGAGACGCAGGATGGGCCGCGCGCCATCGTCATCGTCCCGTATGCGCTGGACAGCAACGACATGAAGTTCTGGCTGGCGCCCGGCTATACGCCGCAGCAATGGCTGGACTACGCCATCGAGACTTTCGAGGTGCTGCTGGAGGAAGGCGCGAGCGCGCCGCGCATGATGTCGCTCGGCGTGCATTTGCGCATCATCGGCCGGCCCGGCCGCATCGGCGCTTTTGGCCGCTTCCTGCAGCATGCCCGCAGCAAGCCGGGCGTCTGGTTCGCGACGCGCGCCGAGATCGCCCGTGCCTTTGCCGCACACACCCCAGCCCCGGCGGAGCCCGCAGCGCGATGACCCAGGACCTGGCCGAAGCCTTCGCCCGCCACGCCGTCAGCACGCGCCGCGCGGACTTGCCGCCCGCGGCGATCGCTGCGGCAAAGACCTTCCTGCTGGATACGCTGGGCGTGGCGATTGCCGGCAGCAGCGGCGCCAATGTGCAGACGGTGCTGGACCTCGCCGCGCAATGGGGACCGGGGGAGGAGGCGACGGCCTGGCTCGGCGGACGGCGCATGTCCGCGGGCTCGGCGGCCATCGTCAACGCCTATCTGATCCACTGCCTGGAATTCGACTGCGTGCATGAGCGCGCGGTGGTCCACCCGATGGCGACGCTGCTCTCCGCGCTTTTCGCCTGGTGCGAACGGGAGGCGGCGCGCGGCCGGCCTGTCTCCGGCGACCGCTTCCTGGCCGCCATGGCGGTGGGGGTGGATACGGCCGGGCTGCTCGGCGTCGCCACCGATTCCGCGCTGCGCTTCTTCCGCCCGGCGACGGCGGGCGGCTTCGGCGCCACGGCGGCGATCGCCAATCTTGCCGGCTTCGACATCGCAACCACGCGCAGCGCCTTCGGCCATATGTATGGCCAGACCAGCGGCAATCTGCAGGCGCATCTCGAGGGCTCGCCGCTGCTGGGCCTGCAGATCGGCTTCAATGCGCGGGGCGCCATCGCGGCGACGGATCTTGCGGCCGCCGGCATGCAGGGGCCCCTCGACGTCTTCACCGGCCGCTACGGCTATTTTTCCCTCATAGAACAGGACGTGCATCCCGAACGGGTCACGTCGGTGCTCGGGCGGGAATGGCAGATCGAAAAGCTGTCCCACAAGCCCTTCCCCTCCGGCCGGCTGACGCATGGCGTGGTGCATGGGTTGCGCGACCTGATGATGCAGCACGGCTTTGCGGCGGATCAGGTGGCGGAGGTGGTGTGCCGGGCGCCTCCGCTGGTGCTGCGCCTGGTCGGGCGGCCGAACGTGCCAGACCCTGCCTCGAACTATGCCAAGCTCTGCCTGCCCTTCGTCGCCGCCGTCTTCCTCGCCAAGGGGCGCTGCGACGTGCCGGACTTTCGGGGCGAGGCGCTGCGCGACCCGGAGGTGCATCGCTACGCCGCCCTGGTGCGGCTGGAGCCCGATGGCAATACGGACGAGAACACACTGGACCCGCAGGTGGTGGAGGTGCGTCTCACCTCTGGCCAGACGCTGTCCATCACCCTGCCGCGCATCTACGGCCACCCCGCCGTGCCGCTTTCCGCCGCGGACAACGAGGAAAAATTCTTCCGCTGCTGCCGCCACGCCGTGCCGCCGGTTCCGGAGGCCCGCGCCGTGGTGCTGCGCGACCTGGTTACGGGGATCGAGCAGCTGGGAAATGTCGCCGATCTGGTTGCGGCGGTCGCCGGGAAAGCTTGACGCGGAGCGGTTCCGGCCGATATTTGTCCGGACAAGTTTCAACGGGGATCGCCGCCATGGACACGCATGTCGCCCGCTCGGCCGAAGCCGAGGAGGAGGCCGCCCTCCTCGACACCATCGCCAAGTGGCTGGACCGCGACGTGCGCCCGCATGTGCTGCGGCTGGAACATGCGGATGAATGGCCGGCCGAGATGGTCGAGCAGATGAAGGAACTCGGTCTGTTCGGCGCCACCATCCCGGTGGAGTATGGCGGGCTCGGCCTCTCGGCCACGGTCTATGCGAAGATCGTCGAGAAGATCGCGGAAGTGTGGATGTCGCTCTCCGGCATCTTCAACAGCCACCTGATCATGGCCGCCTGCGTCTCCCGCCTCGGCACCGATGCACAGAAGGCGGAATGGCTGCCGAAATTCGCCAGCGGCGAGATCCGCGGCGGGCTGGCGCTGACCGAGCCGGATTGCGGCACGGACCTGCAGGCGATCCGCACCCGCGCGGTGCGGGATGGCGACCACTACATCGTCAACGGCACCAAGACCTGGATCAGCAACGGCATCCACGGCTCCTGCTTCGCGCTGCTTGTGAAGACGGACAGCGAGGCGAAGCCGCGCCACAAGGGCATGTCCATGCTGCTGGCGCCGAAGGGCCCCGGCTTCTCGGTTTCGAAGAAGCTGGAGAAGCTGGGCTACAAGGGCATCGACAGCGCCGAGCTTGTCTTCGACGACTACCGCGTGCCGGCCGCCAATCTCATCGGCGGGATCGAGGGCCAGGGACTGCAGACCGCGCTGGGCGGTCTGGAGCTGGGCCGAATCAACGTGGCGGCCCGCGGCTGCGGCCTCGCCTCCGCCGCCCTGATGGATTCCGTCCGCTACAGCCAGATTCGGAAGACCATGGGCAAGCCGATCTGCGAGCACCAGGCGATCCAGCTCAAGCTCGGCGAGATGGCCACGCGGGTGCAGGCGGCGCGGCTGCTGACCTATGACGCGGCGCGCATCTACGATGCCGGCCTGCGCTGCGACATGGAGGCCGGCATGGCGAAATACTTCGCCAGCGAGGCTGCGGTGGAGAACAGCCTGGAGGCGCTGCGCATCCACGGCGGCTACGGCTATTCCAAGGAATACCATGTGGAGCGCTACTATCGCGACGCACCCCTGATGTGCATCGGCGAGGGCACGAACGAGATCCAGCGCATCATTATCGCCAAACAGCTGGTCGAGCGGTTTCCGGCGTGAGCGGGTCCGATGACCGCAGCGGCGAAGGCCGCGAAGGTCTGAATCGGCCCCGCCAACCAAAGCTTCCGTTGGCCGGCCTCCGGATCATCAGCTTCGAACAATTCGGCGCCGGCCCCTTCGCCACCATGAACCTCGCCGATCTCGGCGCCGAGGTGGTGAAGGTGGAACAGCCGGCGGCCGAGGGCGAGTTGCCGGGCGACATCGCGCGCCACACCGGCGGGCATCCGCTCGGCGAGAATGACAGCCAGTACTTCCAGACCTTCAACCGCAACAAGCGCAGCCTGACGCTCGACCTGCGCAAGCCCGGCGCGCGGGATGCGCTGCACCGCCTGGTGCGGGATGCGGATGCGGTGCTGAACAATCTGCGCGGCGACCTGCCGGCGAAGCTCGGCCTGGACTATGCCGCGCTGGGGCAGGTGAAGCCCGGCATCGTCTGCGTGCATCTCTCCGGCTATGGCCGCACCGGCCCGCGCGCCGCCTGGCCGGCCTATGACTATCTGGCCCAGGCCGAGGCCGGCTTCTGCGCCATGACCGGCGAGCCGGATGCGCTGCCGGCGCGCGCCGGCCTGTCGCTGGTCGATTTCCTCTCCGGCCTCACCGCAGCCACCGCGCTGCTCGCCGGCGTGATGGGCGCGCGCGCCAGCGGGCGCGGCTGCGACATGGATGTGTCGCTCTATGACGTGGCGATGCAGAACCTGACCTATGTCGCCACCTGGTACCTGAACGACAGCACCGTGGTGCCGCGGCGGCCGCGCGGGGGGCATCCCTCCGTCGTGCCCTGCGAGATGTTCCCGACAGCCGATGGCCATGTCTTCGTCATGTGCATCAAGCCCGGCTTCTGGCGCAGCTTTTGCGAAATTGCCGGCGTGCCGGAGCTCGTCGCCGACCCGCGCTTCAAGGGCTTCGACGATCGGCTGGCGAATCGCGAGGATCTCATGCGCGCACTCGATCCGGTGATGCGCGCGCGCAACTCCGCGCAATGGGTGGAGGCGCTGGCGGGCAAGGTGCCGGTGGCGCCCGTGCTCAGCCTGGCCGAGGCGCTGGACAACCCCTATTTCCGCAGCCAGGGCGGCGTGCTGGAGCTGCCGCATCCGGCACGCGGGGACCTCAAGGTGGTGGCCAGCGCCATCAAGCTGGACGGGCAGCGCCTGCCCGGCTGCGCCGCCCCCGCCCATGGCGCGGATAGCGCGGCGGTGCTGGCGGAGGCCGGCTACACGGAAACGGAAATCGCCCAGTTGCGGGCGCTGGGGGCGGTCTGACCATGAAGGTGCAGGGCATCCGCGTGCTGGACCTGTCGCTGTTCCTGCCGGGGCCGTATCTCACCACGGTGCTGGCGGATCACGGCGCGGAGGTGATCAAGCTGGAACCGCCGAGCGGCGAGCCCGTGCGCAGCATCGGCCAGCGCGCCGGCGGGCACAGCGTGTGGTTCCGCAACATCGGTCGCGGCAAGAAATCCATCGTGCTGGACCTGAAGAAGCCCGAGGAGCTGGCCGCCTTCCGCGATATCGCGCGGACCTGCGACGTGATGGTGGAGGCCTTCCGGCCCGGCGTCGCGGATCGCCTCGGCATCGGGGCCACCGCGATGACGGCGCTGAACCCGCGGCTGGTCTATTGCTCCATCTCCGCCTTCGGCCAGGACGGGCCCGAAAGCCGCCGCCCGGCGCATGACCTGGCGGTGGAGGCGCTGGCCGGCACGCTCTCCGTCAATTTGGGCCAGGATGGCAAGCCGACCAATCCCGGTATTCCCGTGGCGGATGTCACCGCCTCCCTCCTCGCGCTATCGGGCATCCTGATGGCGCTGCTGCGGCGCGAGACAACGGGCCGTGGCGACGTGATCGACATGGCGATGTTCGACGCCACCCTGTCCTGGCTGCCCAACGCCACCGGCGCGGTCTTCGGCGAGGACCGCGCGCCCGTGGTCAAGCACGAGCGCCAATGGGGCGGCGGCGCCTTCTACGGCATCTATCCGACGCGCGACGGCAAATGGGTGGTGCTCGGCGGCAGCGAGCACAAGTTCGTCGAGACGCTGCTGCACGCCCTGGACCGCCCCGACCTGATCCCCGGCGCCTCCGGCCCACCCGGCCCCGGCCACGAACCTGCTCAAACCTTCCTGCGCGAGATTTTTGGCACGCGCACGCGCGATGAATGGGAGGCCTGGTTCGCCGGCCGCGACGTGTGCTTCGCGCCGGTGCTGGACCTGAAGGAAGCCTTCGCGGGCCCGCAAGTCGCGGCGCGGCAAATGCTGGTGCGGGATGAGGAGGGCAACCTTCATATCGGCCTGCCCATCAAGTTCCGCGACGAGCCCGGCCAGCTGAACCCCCGCCTGCCCGCGCTCGGGGAACACACGGCCGAGGTGGTGGCTGAGGCGCGGCGGCGCCTTTCGCAATAGCGCTACATCGCGCGGCGCATCGCATCCCACTGATTTGCCAGCACATCGCGGAATGGCGGCGCGGCGATACGGATCAGCCGCTCTGCCCGCTGGTCCAGATCGGCATGGCGCAGCTCCGCCACGCCATGTTCCGTCACCACCACATCGATATCGGCGCGCGTGATCGCCACGGGCGTGCCGGCGGCGAGAGCCGGCACGATGCGGCTGATCCGGCCGCCGCGACCGGTCGAGAGCAGCGCCGTCACCGCCCGCCCGCCCGGGCTGCGCCGCGCGCCACGCACAAAATCCGCGACGCCGCCATGGCCGGAGATCTGCCGGCCCTCGATCACCTCCGAATTCGCCTGGCCGAGCAGGTCCACCTCCACCGCCGCATTGATCGCGACGAGGTTCGGAATCGCGGCGAGCCGCCCGGCATCATGCGTCTCCGACACCGCGCGGAAGGCGATGCGGCTCTCCCGCGCCACGCGGTCATACAGCGCCTGGGTGCCGAGCGCCGTGCCGGTCGTCGCATGCTCCAGCGCGCCGGCATCCAGCAGCGCGGGCACGGCGTCCGAAATCATGCCAGCATGAAAGCGCAGGCGCCGATGCCCGCGCAGCGCGCCGAGCACCGCGGCCGCCGCCGGGCCGATGCCCGCCTGCACCGTATCGCCATCCCGCACGAGCGCCGCCGCATGCACAGCCAGAGCCTGCAAGGCCTCGCCGGGTTCCTCCAGCGGCAGCAGCGGATTGGCTGAGGGCCCGTCGACCAGCGCGTGCAGCCGATCGAGCGGCAGCCTCACGCCATCCGGCACATCGGGCAGCGCGGGATCGACTACCGCCACCAGCGTGGCACCGGCCGCGACCAGCGCCGGGACGAAGTCATGCGCCAGCGCGAGGGACACGCTGCCATCGCGCGGCCCGGCGCATCGGAAGATGGCCATGTCCGCCTGCGCCGGTCCGCGCAGCCAGGCCTCGGCCGCCGAATAGTGCAGCGGCCGAAAGCGCACG
Source organism: Falsiroseomonas tokyonensis (assembly GCF_019024325.1). Classification (GTDB taxonomy): domain Bacteria; phylum Pseudomonadota; class Alphaproteobacteria; order Acetobacterales; family Acetobacteraceae; genus Falsiroseomonas; species Falsiroseomonas tokyonensis. The sequence continues at coordinate 111,501 of NZ_JAFNJS010000005.1, read as the reverse complement.
CGGCCCGCGGCCAGGCCCGGTCGCAACTCCGGCGTCATGAAGGCCACCTCCACCGGCGCGATGGCGGAGAGGTCGCGACGGTTCACGCCCGGCACCGGCAGCGCGATCAAGGTGCTGCCCGGCAGCGCCCCCATCGCATCCAGCACGGCGCCGGGCTCGCCACCGCAACCGGCGATGAAGATGCGCAGCCCTCGCGGTAGCGCGGCGACGAAAGAGGCTGGCGAGATGGCTTGCATGGCGGGCATGCTTCCGTTGATATGTCCGGACAAGTTTTCTGTCCAACGGGATCGTACCTTGCCGTCATTGACCGAGGATCTCGTCGCCCTGTTGCATCGCCCGATCACGCGGGCGGACCGGCAGCGCGCGGCGCTGCATCTGCTGGACTGGATCGGCTGCGCCGTCGCCGGCGCGGCGAGCGAGACGGGTGCGGTGTTCCGGGCGCATGCCGCGCGGCAACCCAAGGGGGCGGCCCGCATCATCGGTGGCGGCACTGCAAGCGCGCGCGACGCGACCTTCGCGAATGGCGCCTTCGGCAATGTGCTGGAGATGGATGACGTGCATCGGGAGGCGATCCTGCATCCCGGCCCGGTCATCGCCCCCACAGCCCTGGCACTCGCCACCGAGCGCGGTGCGGACGGCCTGGCGCTGCTCGATGCCATCCTGCGCGGCTATGAGGCCGAGATCCGCATCGGCCGCGCCATGGGCCCCGCGCATTACCGGCAGTTCCATCCCACTGCGAGTTGCGGCCCCTTCGGCGCGGTGGCGGCGGCGGCCTCGCTGCTCGGGCTGGATGACCGCGCCACGGTCTGGGCGCTCGGCAATGCCGGCACCCAGGCCGGCGGCGTCTGGCAATGCCGGTCGGAGCCGGTGATGACGAAGCAGCTGCACACAGCGCGCGCCGCCGTGATGGGGCTGGAGGCCGCGCTGCTCGCTGCCGATGGCCTGACCGGCCCGCGCGGAATCCTGGAGGGCCAGTTCGGCGTCTTCGCCGGCCTGGCGCCCGATGCGCGGCCGCAGCGCGTGCTGGCGGAACCCGACGCGCCCTGGATGGTGCATGCCACCAGCTTCAAGCCCTGGCCCGCTTGCCGCCACTGCCATGCCAGCATCGATGCGGCTCTGGAACTGCACGGCATTCCGCTGGCGGAGATCGCGACGGTGGAGGTCGCCAGCTATGGCGATGCCATCGCCTTCTGCGACCGGGTGACGCCCGAGAGCGTGGTGCAGTCCAAATTCTCCCTGCAGCATGCGGTCGCCGTGGCGCTGCGCGATGGCCCGCCGCCGCTCGCCGCCTTCACCCCGGCCGGCTACCAGGATGCCGAACTCGCCGCGCTGCGCGCGAGCGTGACGCTGCGCCAGGACGAGGCACTGCACGCCGCCTATCCGCTGCGCTACGGCGCCGCCGTCACCGTCACGCTGGCCAATGGCAGCCGCCGGCAGGCGGTCGTGCCGGATGCGCTGGGCGATCCCGAGAACCCGCTGCCGCCCGAGCGCATTCTCGACAAGGCCCGCATGCTGATGGCCAGCGTCGGCGTGGATGCTGCGCGGATCGAGGCCATCATCGCCGCGACGCTCGCCTTGCCCGATGGCGCCCCGGCCGCGGCACTCGATACCCTGCTTCCCTGACCGCAAAGGAACCGCCCGGCATGCCGGTCTTCGACTATGTCACGGCCATGGACCATCCGGCGCTGCTGCGCGACTACCCGATCGGCCCGGATTTTCCCCAGGCGCTGCAGGGCGTTTCGCGCGATGCGCTGCGGGCGCGGCAGGAAGCCGATTTCGCGAAGATCATGGCCTTTGGCTGGAAGGTGCCCTTCTACCAGCGGCTCTGGGGCGCCAAGGGCATCGAGCCGGGCGATATCAAGGGCCTGGACGATCTGCCGAAGCTGCCCGCCTATGACAAGTCGGACCTGATGGCCTCGGTCGCTGCCTATCCGCCGCTCGGCGATTTCCACGGCCAGGATGCGCATCCGCCGGAGCGCCGGCCCCAGATCATCTTCCACACCACCAGCGGCACCACCGGCACGCCGCAGCCGCTGCTCTTCGGCGCCAAGTCGCGCGAGGTTCAGAACCGCCTGCTGGCGCGCATGTACCTGATGGCCGGCATGACGCGGGACGATGTGGTGCATTCGGTCTATGGCCACGGCATGATCAATGGTGGCCACTATATCCGCGAGGCCGTGCACCACTGGGTCGGCGCGCGGTTCCTCTCCGCCGGCACGGGCGTGGAGACACGCTCCGCGCAGCAGATCTTCATCATGAAGCAGTTTGGCGCCACCGCGATCGTCGGCTTCGCCGACTACATCAAGCGCCTGTCCGATGTGGCGCGGGAGGAAGGGTTTGAGCCCGGCCTCGACATCCCCATCCGCCTGATCTGCGCGCATCTCGGCAGCGAGACCCAGGCGAGCCTTTCCGCCGCCTGGGGCGGTGCCGCGGTCTTTGACTGGTACGGCGTGGGCGATACCGGGATCATCGCCGGCGAGGGGCCGGACCGCAGCGGCATGCACATCCAGGAGGATGCTCATGTGCTGGAGATCGCCGATCCCGATACCGGCCTGCCGGTGCCGGAAGGAACGCTCGGCGACATGATCTGCACCTGTCTGTTCAAGGACGATATCTTCCCGATCATCCGCTTCAACACGCATGACGTGACGGAGGAAGTGCTGGGGCCGAATCCGCTCGGCATTCCCTTCCGCCGCATGAAGGGATTTCTGGGGCGCAGCGACAACATGGTGAAGCTGCGCGGCATCAACCTGTTCCCCACCGGCATCGGCGCGCTGCTGGTGGAGCAGGCGGAAGGTGCGACAGGTGAATTCATCTGCCGTGTCAGCCGTGCGGATGGGCGCGATACGATGACCGCGCATCTGGAAATCCGTGGCGCGGCGGAGCCCGCGATGCAGGAAAAGCTGGAGGCCATGCTGCGCATGCGCCTCGGCGTCGAGATCGGCGTGGCGCTCTGCGCGCCGGGTTCGCTCGCCGCGCTGACCCAGGTGGAAAGCCGCCAGAAACCGATCCGCCTGGTCGACGACCGCCAATGAGCGGCAGCGACATCCCCGCCCTGCTCGATCGCATCGCGCGGGAAGATCCAGCGATCGGCGCCTTCTGGCAGGTGGATGCGCCGGGCGCGCTGGCCACACCGCGGCGCGGCGACGGCGAACTCGATGGGGTTGCGATCGGCATCAAGGACAATGTCGATGTTGCGGGGCTGCGCACCACCGCCGGCATCGCCGCCTTCCGCAATCGCGTTGCCACGACGGATGCGCCCTGCGTGCGCGGGCTGCGCGCGGCCGGGCTGGTGATCCTCGGCAAGCTGGCGATGCATGAGGGAGCGCTGGGCGCGACGACGGATACTCCCGGCTTCGGCCGCTGCATCAACCCGCTGCGCGAGGGCTTCACCCCCGGCGGCTCCTCCGGCGGGTCCGGCGCCGCGGTGGCGGCGGGCTTCGTGCCGCTGGCGGTGGGCAGCGACACGATGGGGTCCGTCCGCATTCCGGCCGCCTATTGCGGCGTGGTGGGGCTGAAGCCGACGCAGGGGCTGATCGGGCGCAGCGGCGTCGTGCCGCTCTCCCCGGCGCTCGACACGGTCGGCATGCTGACGCGCACGCCGCGCCTGGCGGCGCTGGGGCTGGAGGCGATGCTGTGCGACGATCCGGAGGATCCCGGCTGGCGCCCCACGCCCACCGGGTGGCGCGCCGTGGCGGAGGCCCCGCCGCGCCTGGACGGCTTGCGCATCGGCCTGCCGGAACCGGTGCTGGCCGCGACCATGGAGCCCGAACTGCGCGCCGCCTGGGCGGCTGCCGCCGTCCGGCTGCGGGAGGCCGGCGCGGTGGTGGAGCCGGTGCCGATGCCCGCCTGGAATCCCTCCGTCGCACGACGCGCCGGCCTGCTGCTGGTGGAAGCCGAGGCGGCCGCCCTGCATGCCGAGCTGGTCGATGACCCTCAGGCCGCCTCGCCCGGCTTCCGGGCCGCCCTGGCCTATGGCCGCGATGCCGGCACGGTGCGACTGGTGCGCGCGCTGCATCGGCTGGAAGAGGTGAAAGCCGCCGCGCTGCGGGCGCTGCAGTCCTGCGACGCGCTGCTGATGCCCACCGCGCCGCAACGCGCCTTCGCCCATGGCACGCCGGCGCCGGTGGATCAGGCGGATTTCACGGCGCTGGCCAATTTCGCCGGCCTGCCTGCCATCGCCCTGCCCTGGCCGGCGCAGGATGGCGGCCTGCCGGCCTCCGTGCAGCTGGTCGGCCGCCCCTATGCCGAGGCGCTGATCCTCGGCATGGCGGAGCTGCTCATCGCGCCGTGAAGCGCGCCGGACGCTTGGCGAGGAAGGCGGCGGTGCCTTCCGCGAAATCCGCGCCGTGGAACTGCGCCTCGAACAGCGCGTGCAGCTCGGACGCCGCCGGCGGCGCCCCCGCCTCGATCGCCGCCACCATCCGCTTCACGGCGCGCAGCGCGGGGCGGGAGGAGGCGGCAAGACTGGCCAAGTAGGCCTCGCTCGCGGCGGCGAAATCCTCGACGGGGAAAAGCCGCTCCACCAGGCCGATGCGCGCGGCTTCCGCGGCCTCCACCATGCGGGCGGCGAAGAGCATCTCCTTCGCGCGCCCCGCACCCACGGCGCGCATCAGCCGCTGCGTATCGGCCTGGCTGTAGATCAGGCCGAGTCGCACGGGCGTGACGGCGAAACGCGCATCCTCCGCCGCCAGCCGCAGGTCGCAGGCCAGCGCCATGGCGACGCCGCCGCCGACGCAGGCACCGCGGATGCAGGCCAGCACAGGCTTTGGGCAATCGGCCAAGGCCTGCACGGCCTCATGGATCAGGGTATTGCTGGCGCTCGCGGCCTCCGCCGTCGCGTAGCTCTCCTCGAACTCCGCGATATCGGCACCGCCGCAGAAATGGGCACCCTGCCCCGTCAGCGCGATCACCGCGATGTCGGGATCTGCCACCGCCTGCGCCACAAGGCCCGGCAGGGCGGCCCACATGGCGCGTCCCATGGCATTGCGGCGCGCGGGATTGTCGATCAGCAGGGTCGCCACGGCGCCGTGGCGCAACAGGTGCAGGGTCATGGCGAGAGCCTAACCCGGGCCGGGCGAGTTGTCCGTACAAATTCCTTGTCGAACGGCACGCCCCATGCTTGGCTTCGGGCAAGGGGCCATCGGGACGAGGAGTGGGACCATGCAGCGACGCGATGTGATGCGGGTGGCAGGGGGTGCCGTGTTGGCTGGCGCGATGGCGCGCGGTGCCAGCGCACAGGCGCCGGTGCGCTGGGACATCTCGCTGCCCTGGGGCCCGACGGAATTCCATACGATCAATGCCCAAAACTTCGCCGCCGAGGTGAAGAAGGCCACCAACGACGCCGTGCAGATGACGGTGCATCCGGGCGGTGCGCTCGGCGTGCGCGCGAATGAGACGGTGCGCTCGGTCGGCGATGGCGTGGTGCCGATGGCGGAATCGGCCGGCTTCCAGAATGTCGGCGACCTGCCGCTGCTGGGCATCGAGAGCCTGCCCTTCCTCATCGCCAATTACGACGAGCTGCAGGTGATGCACAGCCTGGTCCGCGCGACCTGGGAGCGGGAGCTGGAGCGGCGCGGCGTGGCGCTGGTCTATATGGTGCCCTGGCCGACGCAGAACTTCTATTTCAAGAAGCCCATCGTCACCGCTGCCGACCTGCGCGGCGTGCGCATGCGCACCTATGACCGGGTGACGGCGGAGATGTGCACGCGGCTCGGCATGGTGCCGCAGCAGCTGAACAATCCGGATGTGGTCCCGGCGCTCGCCTCCGGCCGCGTCGATGCGGTGATGACCTCCGGCACCACGGCGGTCGCGCAGCGCTACTGGGAATTCCTCAAGCACGCTTATACGACCAACCACCTCTGGGCCACCAACCTGATGCTGGTGAACCTGGAAAGCTGGCGCCGCCTGCCGGCCGCCACCCGCACCACCATCCAGGAGGTGGCGAAGCGGATGGAGCCGGAGTTCTGGAACGTCTCCAAGGCCGAGCATGCGACGCGCATGGCGGAGCTGCAGCGCAATGGCATGACGGTGGAGGAACCGGCTCCGGCGCTGGTGCAGGCGATGCGCGCGGCGACCGCGACCATGGCGGATGACTTCGCCCGCGCCAATCCGGCGGCGGGTCCGATCATCCAGGAATTCCGCCGGCGCGTCGGGCGGGCGTGAGGCCTTCAGCCGGGGCTCGCGGCCAGCGTCTCCACACGGCGCATCACCGCGGCCCCGGCCCTGGCCCAGCATTGATGGCCATGAATCAGGATGGCGATGCCCAGCGCCTCCATGATCTGGCCGGGCGTCAGGCCGGCGCGCAGCCCGGCCTCGGCATGCGCGACGGCGCCCTCCACATGGCCGGCCGCGACGTCCAGCACGATGAAGACCAGTTCCTTGCTCGCCAGCGGCAGATGGCCCTCGGGCGGCAGGCGGTAGGCGGCCTCGCGCGCCATGACATAGGCGGCGAAGGCCTCCGGCGCATGGCGGCGCAGCAGCGCGACGCTCTCGGGCACGGCGCCCAGCGTCGCTTCGAAATGTTCGGCCTTGTCGGCCATGACGGGATCCTTCCAATGCCTCTGCCACCCAGCGTAACGCGACGCCGATGCGGGATGCGAGGGCAGCCGCGATGACCGCGCTGCTTCGTGGCGTCGATGCGCTCTGCACCCTCGGCGCCTGGGTCGCCGCCGTCTCCGCCGCGCTGCTCGCGCTGATCCTGATCGTCGAAGTGCTGGCCACCAGCTTTTTCAACTGGTCGCAGCCCTGGGCGGTGGAATACGCCATCTACCTGCAGTGCTTTGTGCTGTTCTGCGGCGCCGGCTGGGCGCTGCGGCAGGGCGGGCATATTCGCGTCGCGGTGCTGCTGCAGGCCCTGCCGCCGGCGGCGGCGCGGCTGCTGGACATGGCCGGCTGCGTCTTCGCCATCGGCGTCATCGGCTTCGCCACCACGACGCTGTGGCAGCAGACGCTGCGCAGCTTCGATTTCGCCAGCACCTCCTACTATCCCATGGCCACGCCCACCTGGATCCCGCAGTTGCTGCTGACGCTGGGCGTCACGCTGCTGCTGCTCGGCTTCGTCGCGCGGCTGCTCCGGCTGCTGCGGCGGGAGGTGCCGGACCTCGGCGACGGAATGGCAAGCGGAGGCGTGGAATGACCGCCCCCCTCCTGCTCGTCCTCGGCATGCTGGTGGTGACGCTGGCGGGCGGCGTCTGGGTCGGCGTCGCGCTGATGTCGATCGGCATCGTCGCGCTGGAGGCCTTCCGCGACATGCGGGTGGACCGCTTCCTGGCCGGCGATATCTGGTCCAGCGCCACGGCGGTGGAGCTGGTGACCCTGCCGCTGTTCATCCTGATGGGCGAGATCCTGTTCCACACGCGGCTGTCGGAGAATCTGTTCAAGGGCCTTTCGCCCTGGACACGCTGGCTGCCGGGGCGCCTGGTGCATGTGAACGTGCTGGGCTGCACGCTGTTCGCCGCGGTCTCGGGCAGCAGCGCGGCCACCACGGCGACGGTCGGGCGGATCACGCTGCAGGAGTTGCTGGGCCGCGGCTATGACCGCCGGCTTGCCGTGGGTTCTCTCGCCGGTGCGGGCACGCTGGGCTTCCTGATCCCGCCCTCCATCCCGATGATCGTCTATGGCGTCGTCGCTGATGCCTCGATCCTCGAACTGTTCATGGCGGGCCTGGTGCCGGGGCTGGGCCTGGCGCTGATGTTCATGGGCTACATCGCCTTCCGCGCCTGGATGGACCCGACGCTGGTGCCACCGAAGGAGCCGGCGATCCCGCTGGCGGAGGCGCTGCGCGCGCTGCTGCAGCTGGTGCCCATCGCCTTCCTGATCCTCTTCATCATGGGCAGCCTGTATTTTGGCTTCGCCAGCATCACGGAGGCCGCGGCCATCGGCGTGCTGGGCGCGCTGCTGGTGGCCGTGGCTCAGCGCACGCTGACGCTGCGCGGGATGTGGGGCGCGCTGCTCGGCACGGTGAAGACCTGCTCGATGATCGGGCTGATCATCGTCGGCGCGCTGTTCCTGTCCAAGGCCATGGCGCGGCTGGGCCTGCCGGCGGATGTGGCGAATGCCATCCAGGGCTGGGGCCTGCACCCCTACATGCTGATCTTCGTGCTGCTGCTGTTCTACCTCGCGCTGGGCTGCATCCTGGATGGCCTCTCGGCCATCGTCATGACCCTGCCGGTGACGCTGCCGCTGGCCGTGGCGGCGGGCTTCGATCCGATCTGGTTCGGCGTCTTCCTGATCATCACCATCGAGATGGCGCAGATCACCCCGCCGGTCGGCTTCAACCTCTTCGTCATCCAGGGGCTGACCAGGGAGAACATCTTCCGCATCGCCGGCTATGCTTGGCCCTTCTGCGTCATCATGATGGTCTTCACCGCTCTGATCACCCTGTTCCCGCAGATCGTCACGGCGCTGCCGACCTCGCTGCGCGGATGAGCGGGGGCCTGGGCGGGCTGATCCGCCGCAACGGCCTGCCGCTGATCGCGGCGGGTGCCCTGGCCGGCATCGCCCTGCCAGGGCTGGCGGAGGCGACGCGGCCAGGGCTCGTGGCCATCTCCATCGTCGTCATGCTGTTCGGCCTGCTGCGGATCGAGCCCGCCGCCTTCGGCCAGGTGCTGCGGCGGCCAGGCCTGGCGCTGCTGATCCTGCTCTGGGTCACGCTCGGCGTGCCGCTGCTGGTCTGGCTGGTGCTCGGCGCGATCCTGCCTGCGGGGTCGACCTTCCTCGCCGCGGCGGTGCTGATGTCGGCCACGCCCTCCATCATGTCGGCCGCCGCCTTCGCCCTGCTACTCGGCGCCGATGCCGCGCTGCTGACGGTGGTGGCGATTCCCTCCAATGCGCTGGCGCCGCTCTGGCTGCCGCTGGTCGCGGGGCTGATGGGTGTGGGCGCGCAGGTCGATCCGCTCGACATGGCGATCCGCCTGGCCGTGATGGTGGGCAGCAGTTTTGCGGGCGCGGCCGTGGTGGTCTGGACGCTCGGCAGGCCCCGGCTGCGCCAGGCGGCGCCGACCATCGATGCCTGGCTCGTCGTCCTGGTCACGCTGTCCGCCCTGCCCTGCATGGCCGGGGTGGGAGAGGCGCTGTCCGCAAGGCCGCTGCAGTTCCTCGGCATGATCGGCTTCGCGCTGGGGCTGAACCTGCTGCTGCAGGCGCTGGGCTACCTGGTCTTTCGGCCGGCGCCGGTAGCGGGAGCTTTGTCCGCAGCCCTGGTCAGCGGATCGCGCAACATGGTGCTGCTGCTGGCCGCACTCGGCGCGCCGGGGGACAGCGACCTCGGCCTGATCGTGGCCGCGGCGCAACTCACGCTCTTCATCATGCCGATGCTGGTCGCACCGGCCTATCGGGCCCTCGCGCGCCATCGCGCGATGCGCTAGAAATTTGTCCGGACAAATTGGGAGAACGCAGCATGGTGCAGACGCATGCCGAAGTGGCGCCGAACCGCTTCCGCGAGAGCTTCGGCCGCTATTTCGAGGATTTCGCGCCCGGCCACATCTATGAGCACCGGCCGAACCGCACGATCACCGAAACCGAGAACACCTGGTTCACGCTGCTGACGATGAACCAGCACCCGATGCATTTTGACGCGGAATACGCCAAGCATTCCGAATTCGGCCGCTGCATCATCTGCTCCCCCTTCACCGTCGCGCTGCTGGTGGGGATGAGCGTCAGCGATGTCTCCCAGAAGGCGATCGCCAATCTCGGCTGGAAGGAGATCAAGCTGACCTTCCCGCTGTTTGCCGGCGACACCCTCTCGGGTGAGAGCGAGGTGCTGGACAAGCGCGAATCGAAATCCCGCCCGAATGCCGGCATCGTCAATGTCCGCACCCGCGGCTTCAACCAGGATGGCAAGCTGGTCTGCGAATTCGACCGCACCATGCTGATCGCCAAGCGCGGCTTCGACGTGGAGAAGAAGGCGAATTACTGAGAGGCCATTTGAGAACAGCAGCCGGTCGGTCCCGCGGCGCTTTTCCGCCCCTGCGTCGCGCCTCGGGCGCGCTGCTCGCGCGACGCCGGATTTGCCGATGCAACCAGCATCGGCTGCATCCGGCGCCTGGCAGGGACGAAAAATCGCCTGCGGGCCCTCAGCGGCCGCCATTCTCAAACGGCCTCTGACCGGTCTGGACAGCCCGGCACCACCGCTTAGGCTCCGGCATTCCAGACCTGCCGGAGCGGCCTTCCATGGATCGGTTCTTCGAACTCAGCGCGCGCGGCACCACGCCGCGCACCGAAGTCCTGGCCGGCCTCTCCACCTACCTGACCATGGTCTATATCGCCGTGGTCAATCCCTCGATCATGGCGGCGGCCGGCATCGACCAGGGGGCGGCCTTCGTCGCCACCTGCCTGGCGGCCGCCATCGGCAGCCTGCTGATGGGGCTGCTGGCCAATTATCCCATCGCGCTGGCGCCGGGCATGGGGCTGAACGCCTATTTCGCCTTCGTCGTGGTGGGCGCCATGGGCATTCCCTGGCAGGTGGCACTGGGTGCCGTCTTCGTCTCCGGCCTGCTGTTCTTCCTGGTCTCGGTGCTGCGCATCCGGGAATGGCTGATCAACGGCATCCCCATGTCGCTCAAGCTCGGCATCGCCGCGGGCATCGGCTTCCTGCTGGCGCTGATCGGCCTGCAGGGCATGGGCCTGGTGGTGGCCAATCCGGCCACCATGATCGGCCTGGGTCGCGTGACGGCGCCGGGCACGCTGATCGCCTGCGCCGGCTTCCTGCTGATCGCGGGGCTCGCGGCCCGCGCCGTGCCGGGGGCCATCGTGCTGGGCATCCTGGCCACCGCGGCCATCGGCCTGCCCTTCGGCCTGACCGAGTTCAAGGGCCTCATCTCCCTGCCGCCGTCGCTCGCGCCCACCTTCCTGCAGATGGATATCGCCGGCGCCCTGCAGCTGGGCCTGGTCGCGATCGTCTTCACCTTCTTCCTGCTGGACCTGCTGGACAATACCGGCACGCTGATCGCCACCGCCCACCGCTCCGGCCTGATGAACCCGGATGGCACGGTGCCGCGGCTGGGGCGGGTGCTGATGGCCGATAGCGGCGGCGCGATGATCGGCGCGGCGCTCGGCACCTCCACCACCGTCAGCTATATCGAGAGCGCGGCCGGCATCCAGGCGGGCGGCCGCACCGGGCTGACGGCGGTGACGGTCGCCGTGCTCTTCCTGCTGACCCTGTTCCTCGCGCCGCTGGCCACCGCCATTCCGGCCATCGCCACGGCCCCGGCCCTGCTCTTCGTCGCCTGCCTGATGGCCAAGGGGCTGCAGGACCTGGCCTGGGACGATGCCACGGAATACCTGCCGGCGATCCTGACGGCGCTGGCCATGCCCTTCACCTTCTCCATCGCCACCGGCCTCGGCCTCGGCTTCATCACCTATGCGCTGATCAAGGTGATGGCTGGCCGCGCGGCGGAGGTGCATGGCGCCGTCTGGCTGCTGGCCGCCATGTCGGTGGTGAAGTTCGCCCTGGCCTGATGCTCAGCGCGGGCCGAGGGGATCCAGCCCGGCCCGTCGCAGCTCCCCCTCCAGCCGCCCGGTCAGCAGCAGCCAGGCCATCCGCAGGTCGCTGCCGAGCGACCAGAGCGGATGGCCGAAGGTGGCCGGCCGGCTGTGCTCGATCAGCAGGTGCGAGGCCCAGGCCGCGCCATAGCCGATGACCAGCGCCAGCAGCATCAGCCAGGCCGGCCCCGCCACCAGGCCCCAAAGGAAGACCACCAGCCCGGCGACCGTTCCCGCCGCGTGGATGGCGCGGGTGCGCGGATGGGCATGGGCGCGCAGGTAGTGCGGCCAGAATTCGGCATAGCTTTCCGGATGCGGGGTCGCGGGATTTGGCGGCGTCATGGCGGGTCCAGGATAGGCGAAGGCCGTGGGCCTCGTGGCAAAATTCTGCACGAAACGCTTTCCCTGGCGCCCTGCCCCAGCCACCCTGCCGGCGATGCAACTTCCCAGCGCCCTCACCCCGCTCCGCCACCCCGCCTTCCGCATGCTCTGGCTGGCCAATCTGTGCAGCAACACGGGCATGTGGATGCAGAACACCGGCGCCGGCTGGTTGATGACCTCCCTCGCCCCCTCGCCGCTGATGGTGAGCATGGTGCAGGTGGCCAGCCTGCTGCCGGTCTTCCTGCTGGCCCTGCCCGCCGGCGCCCTGGCGGATATCGTCGATCGCCGGCGCTTCCTGATCTTTGCCCAGGCCTGGATCGCCGGCGCCGGCACGCTGCTGGCGATCCTCGCCTGGACCGGGCAGCTCGGCCCCTGGGGGCTTGTGGCGCTGACCTTCGCCATCGGCGTCGGCACGGCGATGAATTCCCCGGCCTGGGCGGCGACGACGCCGGAGACGGTGCCGCGCCAGGACCTGACCGGGGCCATCGTCCTGAACGGCATCGGCTTCAACCTGTCGCGCACCATCGGCCCGGCTCTGGGCGGCTTCACCGTGGCGGCGGCGGGGGCGGAGGCGACCTTCGCGCTGAACGCCGTCTCTTTCCTCGTCGTCATCCTGGCCCTGGTGCTGTGGAAGCGGGAGGCACCGCGGGCGAGCCTGCCGAAGGAGCACTTCCTGTCCGCCATCCGCGCAGGCCTTGGCTATACCCGGGCCAGCCCGGTGCTGCGCGGCATCATGCTGCGCGGCTTCGTCTTTTTCCTGTTCGCCGCCGTGCTCTGGGGGCTGCTGCCGCTGCTGGTGCGCCAGCAGCTGGGGCTCGGGCCCGAATGGTTCGGCATCATGCTGGCCGCCATGGGCATCGGCGCGGTGGGCGCCGGCTTCCTGCTGCCCTCGCTCCGCGCCCGGCTGGATCGCAGCGGCACGGTGACGGCGGCGGCGGTGCTGACCGGGGCCGCCCTGGTGCTGCTGGGCCAGGCGACGCATTGGGCGGTCGCCATGCTCGCCATGCTGCTCTACGGCGTCGGCTGGCTGGCCGGGGCTTCCACCCTGCAGGCCTCGGCGCAGCTTTCGGTGCCGAGCTGGGTGCGGGCGCGCGCCATCGGCATCTACCAGCTGGTGACCTTCGGCGGCCTGACCCTGGGGGCGGGCTTCGGCGGCTGGGGCGGGGAGAGCTTCGGCATCGGCTATGCCATGGGCCTGTCCGGGGTGCTCTGCGCGGTCACCGGCCTGCTGGTGCGGCGCTACCCGATCGAGGCGCCCTCCGCTGAACTGGCCGGCCAGGCCGGGGATGCCAGCCCGCCGGCCGTGCCGCGGCCCGAGCCCGCCGCCCAGTCCCTGGCCGCGCTGCTGAACGATGACAGCGGCAGGGTGCTGGAGGCCGTGCGCTACCGGATCGACCCCGCCGACCGCGCTGCCTTCCTGGCCGCCATGGCCGCCTGCCGCCAGGTGCGGCTGCGCAGCGGCGCCCAGGGCTGGCGGCTCTATGAGGATGTCGCGCATCCCGAGCTGTGGGTGGAGCTCTGGCTGATGGAAAGCTGGACCGAGCATCTGCGGGAGGAGGAGCGGATGACAGAATGGGACCGCAGCATCCTCGCCCGCGCCGCCGCGCTGCATCGCGGGTCGGCGGCGCCGGAGGCTGCGCGCTACCTGAATGTCATGCCCGGATTGCCGGGCTGAGGGGATGCAACGCCAGGGCCGGTCGCTACGTTAGGGCCGACGCAACAGCAATGGAGACACCCTCCCCCATGGCCAAGTCCGCCCCCAAAAGCCGCAACGACCTGCAGGACAATACCAAGGCCGCCTCGATCGAGGTGCTGCAGGCCTGCCTGACGGACAGCATCGACCTGTATAACACCACGCGCCAGGCGCATTGGAACGTGAAGGGCCCGAACTTCCACGGCCTGCACCTGATGTTCGAGACCTTCTACGGCACGCTGGAGGGCGACATCGACCTGCTGGCGGAGCGCCTGGTGCAGCTCGGCGGCACGGCGATCGGCGCCAGCCAGAATGTCGCGTCCAAGACTCGCCTGGCCGCCTATCCGGCCGATCTGAAGGCCGGCGCGGACCATGTGACGGCGCTGATGGATCGCTACGCGGCGCTCGCCAAGTCGGTGCGCGAGGGCATCGACGAGACGGATGAGGCCGGCGATGCCGATACCGCCGATATCCTGACCAATGTCTCGAAGAACCTCGACAAGGCGCTGTGGATGCTGGAGGCGACGGCCACCAACTGAGCCGCCGCCTGATCGCGCCCCGCGCGACCAAGGCCTTGCGCTTTGGTTGTGCGGGGCGCGGCCGGCCGCTATCTTGGGCCGGAACTTGAGAACACAGCATGAACGACTTGTTCAAGGCCAGCCGCGCCGCCAAGCCCGTACCCAAGCCCGCCGCGCCTGCAGCCCCCGCGCCGTCCGACTATTCCGCCAAGGATATCGAGGTCCTCGAGGGCTTGGAGCCGGTTCGGCGCCGCCCCGGCATGTATATCGGCGGCACCGATGAGAACGCCCTGCACCATTTGGCGGCCGAGATCCTGGACAATTCCATGGACGAGGCCGTGGCCGGCCATGCCGACCGAATCGAGGTCTCGCTGGAGGCCGACAGCTGGCTGACCGTGCGCGACAATGGTCGGGGCATCCCGGTGGACCCGCATCCGCGCTTTCCCAAGCTTTCGGCGCTGGAGGTGATCCTCACCACGCTGCATTCGGGCGGCAAGTTCTCCGGCAAGGCCTATGAGACCTCGGGCGGTCTGCATGGCGTCGGCTCCTCCGTCGTCAATGCGCTGTCGGAGCGCATGGAGGTGGAGGTCGCGCGTGACCGCACCCTCTATGCCCACGCCTTCGAACGCGGCCGGCCGGTTCAGAAGCTGAAGACCGTGGGGCCCGTGCACAATCGCCGCGGCACGCAGGTGCGCTTCAAGCCGGACCCGGAGATCTTCGGCAAGCAGCTGCTGAACCCGGCCCGGCTGCACCGGCTCTGCCGGTCCAAGGCCTATCTCTTCCGCGGGGTGGAGATCCGCTGGTCCTGCGACCCGAAGCTGGTCGAGGGCACGGACACGCCGGCCCAGGCGGTGCTGCATTTCCCGGGCGGGCTGTCAGACTTCCTGGCCGCCTCCGTCGAGGGGCGTGCCCCCGTGGTGCCGACCCCCTGGGCCGGCGAGGCCAGCTTCCCGGAAGGCGCCGGCCGCGCCGAATGGGCGGTGACCTGGCTGGACCACGGCGACGGCTTCCTCTCCACCTACGCCAATACCATCCCGACGCCGCAGGGCGGCACGCATGAGGCCGGGCTGCGCGCCGCGCTGGTGAAGGGCCTGCGCGCCTATGGCGAGCTGAAGAAGGAACGCCGGGCGGCCAATGTCACGGCCGAGGATATGCTGGGCGGCCTGGCCGGCATGCTCTCCGTCTTCATCCGGGATCCGCAATTCCAGGGTCAGACCAAGGACCGCCTGACCAGCCCGGAAGCGGCGCGCCTGGTGGAAGCCGCGCTGCGCGACCATTTCGACCATTGGCTGGCCGGCGACCCCGGCCGCGCCGACAACCTTCTGGCCTGGTGCATCGAGCGGGCCGAGGACCGCATCCGGCGCCGTGAACAGAAGGAAACGCCGCGCAAATCCGCCACCCGCAAGCTGCGCCTGCCCGGCAAGCTGGCCGACTGCTCCCGCGAAGGTGTCGATGGCACGGAGCTCTTCCTGGTGGAGGGCGATTCGGCCGGCGGCTCCGCCAAGCAGGCGCGCGACCGGGAAACCCAGGCGGTGCTGCCGCTGCGCGGCAAGATCCTGAACGTCGCCAGCGCCAGCGCCGACAAGCTGCGCCAGAACCAGGAGCTGCGCGACCTGATCGAGGCGCTGGGCTGCGGCGCCGGGGACCGCTTCGACCTGGGGAAGCTGCGCTACGGCCGCATCGTCATCATGACGGATGCGGATGTGGACGGCGCGCATATCGCCGCCCTGCTGATGACCTTCTTCTACAAGGAATTGCCGGAGCTGGTGCGCCAGGGCCGGCTTTTCCTGGCCCAGCCGCCGCTGTTCCGGCTGCAGGCCCAAGGCAAGACCGTCTATGCCCGCGACGATGCGGACCGCGAGCGGCTGCTGAAGAAGGAATTCAAGGCGAACCAGAAGGTGGATGTCAGCCGCTTCAAGGGCCTCGGCGAAATGCCGCCGGCCTCTCTGAAGGAGACCACCATGGATCCGAAGCGCCGCACCCTGCTGCGCGTGGTCCTGCCGCCGGAGGAGCGGGCGCGGACTTCGGAACTGATGGAAGCGCTGATGGGACGGCGGCCGGAGCTGCGCTTCCGCTTCATCCAGGACAATGCCGCGAAGCTGGACGAGGAGGCGGTGGACGCCTAAAGCACCATCCGATGAAACTGGATCAGTGTTGTCGGATTTCGTGCCTTAGAAACAATAGCTTGTAGAGCACGAAATCCGTCCGAGAGGACGCATCTCGTACTCTAAGGCACCCACCCCGCTCTCTCAGCCGCGCGCGGCCTGGGCGATTCCGACGACGAAGGGCAGCGGGTCCACCGGGCGGACCTGCCGTACCGGCGAGGTGACCTGCACCTTAAGATAGCGCCCGGCGGCGCCGCCGACGCAGAGCAGCGTCTGCACCTGGGCGCGGCCATAGGTGCTGCGCAGGTCCACGCATTGCAGCGCCGCCTGGCCGGGCACGGCGATCTCGGATCGCACGCCCTCGGTAATGCGCTGGCTGGTGCGCTGGTCGGCCAAAGCGAGCGCGTCCTGGACCGCGGCATTGAACTCCCGCTGGATCGCGGCCGAGGCCACCTCCTGCGGAACCATCGCCTCGCCGCGGTCGTAGATGCTGACCGTGGAGACGGCGCTGCGTGCCGGCCCGGCATAATCCACGGCAAGGCCGAAGCCCGGCCGGTCGCGCTCATGCCAGGTGGTTTCGCCGCGGCTGAAGCTGGCGACCTCGGCGGGCAGCCGGGCCGCCATCTGCTCCAGGCTCGGCCGGCTTCCGGCACGCCCGGTCGCCGCGCCATCACGGCCTGGCCCCTCGGCGCAGGCCGCGAGTGCGACCAGCGCCGCGAGGACCGGAAGCGCGGCGCGCCTCATCCCTCGTTCCGCTTGGTGATGTGGCGCGTCAGGTCCACCATCAGGGTGGCGACCACCGCCAGCACCGCCACATGCAGCACCGTTGCGAGGACCCAGAGGCTGATCGGGAAGACCCCCGGCAGCGCCATCCAGCCCAGCGGCAGGAACAGGTAGCCGTATGCCTGCGGCACCGTATCGGCGATCTGGTTCGTGCCCTCATAGATCATCGTGATGGCGACATAGAGGATGACCAGCAGGCCGACCCAGGCGATCCAGCGATGCTTGTCCAGCAGGCGCGCGATCAGCGTCGCGGCCACACCCATCAGCACCACCGAGAAGGCGAGGCCGATGATGAGGATATAGGGATGGTCCTTGGCCGCGCCGGCCACGGCCAGCACGTTGTCGAGGCTCATCGAGACGTCGGCGACCAGGATCTGGATGATCGCCTGCTTCAGCGTCTTGCGCGGCGGACCGCCGGGCTCGCCCTCAAGCGCATCCACGCCTTCCTGTTCCGCATGGCTGCCGCCGCTGCGCAGCTCGCGGTACATCTTCCAGCAGACCCAGAGCAGCAGCACGCCGCCGGCCAGCACGATGCCGACGATGGACAGCAGCTGCACGGTGATCGAGGCGAAGGCAATGCGCATCACCGTCGCGGCGATGATGCCCCAGAAGATCGCCTTGCGGCGCTGCTCGGCGGGCAGGCCGGCCGCCGCCATGCCGACCACGATCGCATTGTCGCCGGCCAGCACAATGTCGATGAAGAGGACCTGCCCGAGCGCAACGAGCTCTGGTCCAAATGAAGAAAAATCCATGTTTCGCAGTATCCATCCCGCTTCGGCGCCGCTAATGCCACGTTCTGCGGGAGACTTGTCAACCGCCTGCTTGGCGCGCGATGAGACGCTCGCTCAATCGCGCATGGAATTCGGTCGATGGTCCCCCGCTACAGCCGTCCTGAAATGGTGGCAATCTGGTCACCCGAGACGCGGTTCCGGATCTGGTTCGAGATCGAGGCGCTGGCGGCGGAGGCCATGGCGGAGCTTGGCACCATCCCGGCCGAGGCCGCGCAGGCGATCCGCCGTGGCGGCGACGCCAAGGTCGCCGCGATCAGTGCGGCCGACCTGGAGCGCATCGATGCGATCGAGCGCGAGACGCGGCACGACGTCATCGCCTTCCTGACCTGGCTGGGCGAGGGAATCGGTCCGGAAGCCCGCTTCCTGCACCAGGGCATGACCAGCAGCGACGTGCTGGACACCTGCCTGGCCGTGCAGATGACGCGCGCCGCGGACCTGCTGATCGCCGATGTCGACGCGCTGCTCCAGGCGCTGCGCGACAGGGCGGAGGAGCATCGGCATACGCCGACCATCGGCCGCAGCCACGGCATCCATGCGGAGCCCACCACCTTCGGCCTGAAGCTGCTCGGCCACTATGCTGAATTCCAGCGCAACCGCGCCCGGCTGGTGGCGGCGCGGGCGGAGGTCGCCACCTGCGCCATCAGCGGCCCGGTGGGCACCTTCGCCAGTGTCGATCCTCGCGTCGAAGCCCATGTCGCGGCGAAGCTCGGCCTGGCGGTGGAGCCGGTCTCCACCCAGGTGATCCCGCGCGATCGCCACGCCGCCTTCTTCTGCGCCCTGGCCGTGGTCGCCAGCAGCGTGGAGCGCCTGGCTGTCGAGGTGCGCCACCTGCAGCGCAGCGAGGTGCGGGAGGCGGAGGAATTCTTCCATGCCGGGCAGAAGGGCAGCAGCGCCATGCCCCATAAGCGCAACCCGGTGCTGTCCGAGAATCTGACCGGCCTAGCCCGCCTGGTACGCGGCTATGCCATGCCGGCGCTGGAGAATGTGGCGCTGTGGCATGAGCGGGATATCAGCCATAGCAGCGTGGAGCGGGTGATCGGGCCGGATGCCACCATTACCCTGGATTTCGCTCTGATGCGCCTGACCGGCATGATGGCCAAGCTCACCATCTATCCGCGCCGGATGGAGGAGAACCTGGCCAGCCTGGGCGGCGTGGTGCATTCGCAGAAGGTCCTGCTGGCGCTGACCCAGGCCGGGCTGAGCCGCGAGGCCGCCTATGCCGCCGTGCAGCGCGCCGCCATGGCCACCTGGCAGGCGCTGGGACAGCCGGGTGCCCGGGACTTCCGCGCCAATCTCCTCGCCGATCCGGAGGTGGCGGGCCATATGGATGCTGCCTCGCTGGAAGCCGCCATGGATCCGGCGCGGGACTTCGTCCATGTCGACAATACATTCCGGCGAGTCCTCGGATAAAGCGCCGGCTCGCGAGGGCGTCATCGCCAGAATGACGTTTTGCCCAGGTCTCGCCACAAGCAATGCCTAGGTAGCATTGAACGACAAGGAGGTCGGTCACATGAGTCTCCTGGCAAGAATTCTGCCAATGGCCGCTGGCGCCGCGCTTCTGGCTTTTGCCGGGGCTGCCCCGGCCTCGGCCAAGGTGGTCGGCCCGCTCAGCGAACAGCCGGGCCTCGTTGGGCCGGTCATGGAGCAGCCGGGCGTGGTACTGGTGGATGGCTGGCATCGCGGCCGCCGCCACCACGGCCCGCCGCCCCGCCACTGGCGCGGCCCGCCGCCCCGATATTACCGCGGCCCGCCGCCGCGCTACTATGGCCCGCCGCCGGTCTACTACGCACCGCCGCCGGTCTATTATGCGCCGCCGCCGCGCTATTACCGGCCGCCCCCGCCGCCGGGCGTCGGGCTCTACTTCCGCTTCTGAGGGTGCTGCCTGCCGCGTGTGTACCGTCGCGCTCCTCAGGCGGCCGGGCGCCGCCTGGCCGCTGATCCTGGCGGCTAACCGCGACGAAAGGCTCGACCGGGCCTGGCTTGCGCCGGCCGGGCATTGGCCGGATCGGCCCGGGGTGGTGGGCGGCCTGGATCGCAGCGCGGGCGGCACCTGGATGGCGCTGGGCCCAGGCGGGGTGGTGGCCGCGGCGCTCAACCGGCCGGGCAGCCTGGGGCCGGCGGAAGGCAAGGCCTCCCGCGGGCTGTTGCCGCTTGAAGCGGCTGAGGCCTCCTCGGCCGAGGCCGCCGTGGCGCGGCTGGCCGCGCGCGATGCCGGGGCTTGGCGCCCCTTCAACCTGGTGATCGCCGATGCGGCATCCGCCTTCTTCCTGCGCGGCCTGGGCCATGGCCGGCCGGAGCCAGTGCCACTGGCCGAGGGGCTGACCATGGTCACGGCCCACGATCCGAACGACCTGGACAGCCCGCGCATCCGCCGCCACCTGCCGCGTTTTCGCCAGGCCCCCGTACCCGATCCCGACCGCGGCGACTGGCACGCCTGGGAAGACCTGCTGGCGGATGACGGCTTCGGCGAGGCCGGCATCGCCGAGGCGCTGTGCGTGCCGCGCGTGCGCGGCTTCGGCACCGTCTGCGCCAGCCTAATGGCGCTTTCGCCCGGCGCGCGGCACTGGCGCTTCTGCCCCGCCCCGCCCGGCCGCGCCCCCTTCCACGACCTGCCCCTTCCGGCGGCCGGCTGACCGGCACGCATCGCGGACTTGCGGCCCTGGCGTGGCGGTGCCGTGCGGGCCCTGCTATAGCACGCCCAGATACCAGGCCGCCGCGGCCTGCCGTCCCGCTCGACCATTCCTTGGCCGCGCGGCAGTCGAGGAGTTCCAGCACCATGGCGCGCCGCCGTCAGCTCTACGAGGGCAAAGCCAAGATCCTGTTCGAGGGCCCGGAGCCGGGCACCCTGGTGCAGTACTTCAAGGACGACGCCACCGCCTTCAACGCGCAGAAGAAGGGCACGATCACCGGCAAGGGCGTGCTCAACAACCGCATCAGCGAATACCTGATGATGAAGCTGGCCGAGATGGGCATCCCCACCCATTTCATCCGCCGGCTGAACATGCGCGAGCAGCTGATCCGCGAAGTCGAGATCATCCCGCTGGAAGTCGTGATCCGCAATGTCGCGGCCGGCAGCCTGGCCACGCGCCTCGGCATCCAGGAAGGCACCCGCCTGCCTCGCTCGATCCTGGAATACTACTACAAGAACGATGCGCTCGGCGATCCGATGGTGTCCGAGGAGCATATCACCTGCTTCGGCTGGGCCTCGACCCAGGACCTGGACGACATGGTCGCCCTGGCGTTGCGGGTGAACGACTTCCTGACCGGGCTCTTCCTCGGCGTCGGCATCACCCTGGTGGACTTCAAGCTGGAATTCGGCCGGCTGTACGAGAATGACGAGATGCGCATCGTCCTGGCCGACGAGATCAGCCCGGACAATTGCCGCCTCTGGGACGTCAAGACCGGCGAGAAGATGGACAAGGACCGCTTCCGCCGCGATCTCGGCAAGGTCGAGGAGGGCTACCAGGAGGTGGCCAAGCGCCTGGGCATCCTGCCGGAGGCGGGGGTGCGGGACATGAAGGGTCCGGAGACGGTCCAGTGAAGGCCCGTGTGACCATCATGCCGAAGAACGGCGTTCTGGACCCGCAGGGCAAGGCGATTGGCCATGCGCTGGAAGGCCTCGGCTTCTCCGGCGTGGCCGAGGTGCGGGCCGGCAAGGTGATCGAGCTGGAGCTGGCCGAAACCGACCCCGCCAAGGCCCAGGCCGCGGCGGAGGACATGGCGCGGCGCCTGCTGGCCAATACCGTGATTGAGTCCTTCCGGGTCGAGCTCGCCTGAGCCAGCCATGGTGAAGGTCTCGCTCCTCGTCATGCTGGTGCTGACGGTGCTGATCGCCATGGGCCTGCGCTGGCGCGAGCAGCGCCTACCGGCGGTGGCGAGCCAGAAGCGGCTGGGCCTGGTGGCGCGGGGCAAGAAGGGGCTGGACCGCTGGGTGACGGCCGCGGCGCTGGCCGCCGTGGTCACGCTGGGGGTCGCTGGCGGCCTGCACTGGCTGCGGGTCTGGCTGGAATAGCGGCCGGAGCGATCGATGCAGGAGCTGCTGGAGCTGCTGATCGAACTCTTTGCGCGGCTCGGCAGACCCATCCTTCGCCCGCTCTGGGGCAATCGGCCGCAGGGGCTGCTCTTCGGCTTCGCCTGCTGGCTTCTCGGCCTTCTCATCGTCCTGGCCATCCTGGCCGGGCTGGTCCTCTGGATATTCTGGTGACTCCATGAAATCCGCGATCATCGTCTTTCCGGGCACCAACCGCGAACGCGACATGGCGATCGCGCTGGAACGGGTCAGCGGCCGCAAGCCGGCCATGGTCTTCCACCGCGAAACCGCCCTGCCGGCGGGGGTCGACCTGGTGGTGCTGCCGGGCGGCTTCAGCCATGGCGACTATCTGCGCTGCGGCGCCATGGCGGCGCAGTCGCCCATCATGCGCGCGGTGCGGGATTTCGCGGCCGCCGGCGGGCTGGTGCTGGGCGTCTGCAACGGCTTCCAGATCCTGACCGAGGCGGGGCTGCTGCCCGGCGCCCTGCTGCGCAATGCGACGCTGCGCTTCCTGTCCATGGACTGCCACATGCGGGTGGAGCGTGCGGACACGCCCTTCACCAGCCACTGGCAGAAGGGCGCCGTCTTCCGCTCTCCCATGGCGCATGGCGACGGCAACTACTTCTGCGATGACGAGACCCTGGCCCGGCTGAACGGCGAGGGCCTGGTCGCCTTCCGCTATGCGACGCCCGAGGGCGCCATCACCGCCGCCGCCAACCGCAATGGGGCGCGCGACCATATCGCCGGCATCCTCTCCCCCAACCTGCGCATCTGCGGCCTGATGCCGCATCCGGAGGATCTGGTGGATCCGCTGATGGGCGGCACGGACGGGCTGCCGCTGTTCACCAGCCTGCTCGATTCGCTCGCCACCGCCTGACCTGGGCCTCGCCCAACCCGGAGCCTCCGTCACGATGCAGCTTCTGCCCGCCGAACGCGCCGCCCAGCTTTCCGCCGAATTCGGCCTGAAGCCCGATGAATATGAGCGCGTGCTGTCGATCCTCGGCCGCTCCCCCTCGCTCACCGAGCTCGGCATCTTCTCGGTGATGTGGAGCGAGCACTGCTCCTACAAATCCTCCCGCGTCTGGCTGAAGACGCTGCCGACCAAGGCGCCCTGGGTGATCCATGGGCCGGGCGAGAATGCCGGGGTGATCGACATCGGCGACGGGCTGGCCGCCATCTTCAAGATGGAAAGCCACAACCACCCGAGCTTCATCGAGCCCTACCAGGGTGCCGCCACCGGCGTCGGTGGCATCCTGCGGGATGTCTTCACCATGGGGGCACGGCCCATCGCGAACCTGAACGCGCTGCGCTTCGGCAGTCCCGATGCGCCGAAGATGAAGCGGGTGATCGACGGCGTGGTGCGCGGCATCGGCGGCTACGGCAATTGCGTCGGCGTGCCGACCGTGGGCGGCGAGGTGAATTTCCACCCGGCCTATAACGGCAATCCGCTGGTCAATGCGATGACGGTGGGCATCGCGCCCCGCGACCGCATCTTCCTCAGCGCCGCGGCGGGGCTGGGCAATCCGGTGGTCTATGTCGGCTCCAAGACCGGGCGCGACGGCATCCACGGCGCCACCATGGCCTCCACCGAATTTTCCGCGGACTCGGAGGAGAAGCGGCCGACCGTACAGATCGGCGACCCCTTCACCGAAAAGCTGCTGATCGAGGCCTGCCTGGAGCTGATGGCGACCGACATGATCGTCGCCATCCAGGACATGGGCGCGGCGGGCCTGACCAGCAGCAGCGTGGAAATGGCCGGCAAGGGCGGCGTGGGCATCGAGCTGGTGATGGACAATGTCCCCCAGCGCGAAGTCGGCATGACGGCCTATGAGATGATGCTCTCCGAATCCCAGGAGCGCATGCTGATGATCCTGAAGCCCGGCCGGGAAGCCGAGGCCGAGGCCATCTTCCACAAATGGGAGCTGGACTTCGCGGTCATCGGGCACCTGACCGACACGGGCCGCATCGTCATCCGGCACAAGGGGGAGATCGAGGCCGATATCCCCCTCGCGCCGCTTGAATCCGAGGCGCCGCTGTATCGCCGCCCGACCGCGGAGACGCCGAAGCAGCCGGTGCTGGCCGCCGCCGACCTGGCCGATCCCATCGGCCCGCTGCCGGCGCTCGAAAAGCTGGTCGGCAGCCTGGACCTGTGTTCCCGCCGCTGGATCTGGGACCAGTATGACAGCACCGTCGGCGGCCAGACGGTGAAGCGCCCGGGCGGCGCCGATGCGGCCGTGGTGAAGCTGGAGGGGCTGAAGCGGGCGCTGGCCATGACCACGGATTGCACGCCGCGCTACTGCCAGGCGGACCCCGAGGCCGGCGGCGCCCAGGCGGTGGCGGAGGCCTGGCGCAACCTGACCGCCGTCGGCGCCCGGCCGCTGGCCATCACCGACAACATGAACTTCGGCAATCCGGAAAAACCCGAGATCATGGGCCAGTTCGCCGCCGCCGTGCGCGGCATGGGCGCGGCCTGCCTCGCGCTGGATTTCCCGGTCGTGAGCGGCAATGTCTCGCTCTATAACGAGACCCAGGGCCGCGGCATCCTGCCCACCCCGGCGATCGGCGGTGTCGGCGTGCTGGAGGATGCGGCCCAGGCCGTCGGCCTCGCCCTGCAGCCGGGGCTCGACCTGGTGCTGGTCGGCGACACCCAGGGCTGGCTCGGCCAGTCGCTCTGGCTGCGCGAGATCTTGGGCCGGGAGCGAGGCGCCCCCCCGCCGGTGGACCTGGGGGCAGAGCGCCGCAACGGCGATTTCGTCCGCGCCCGCATCCTGGCCGGCGAGGTGGCGGCCTGCCACGACCTGGCCGATGGCGGGCTGCTGGTGGCGGTGGCCGAAATGGCGATGGGCGGCGGCACCGGCGCGACGCTGGCCGCCCCGCCCGCAGGCCAGGCCACGCAGGGCTGGTGGTTCGGCGAGGACCAGGCGCGCTACCTGCTGGCGGTGCAGGACGGCGCGGCGCTGCTGGAAGCGGCCCGACAGGCCGGCGTGCCTGCGGCCGTGGTGGGGCGCAGCGGCGGAAGGGACTTGGTTCTCGCCGATGGCTCCTCCATATCGGTGGCAAGGCTGGCGGAGACCCATGAGGCGACGCTGCCGGCGCTGATGAACGGGGAAGCTGGCTGATGGCGATGGATTCGGCGGAAATCGCGGCCCTGATCAAGGCCGCCCTTCCGGATGCCGTGGTGACGATCGAGGATCTGGCGGGGGATGGCGACCACTACGCCGCCACCGTCGTTTCCTCCGCCTTCAAGGGCATCAGCCGCGTGAAGCAGCACCAGATCGTCTATGCCGCGCTGCAGGGCCGGATGGGGGGTGTGCTGCACGCCCTGGCGCTGCAGACCTCCGCCCCCGATTGAAGATTCTTCCGAGCAGGGACCGACCGACATGAGCAACCCCGTCTTCGACCGCATCCAGGCCGACATCTCCGCCAACCCGGTGGTGCTCTTCATGAAGGGCACGCCGGTCTTCCCGCAATGCGGCTTCTCGGCACGTGTGGTGCAGATCCTTTCCCACGTCGGCGTGCCCTTCAAGGGCGTGAACGTGCTGGAGGACATGGAAATCCGCGAGGGCATCAAGGCCTTCGCCAATTGGCCGACCATCCCGCAGCTCTATGTGAAGGGCGAGTTCGTCGGCGGCTGCGACATCGTGACGGAGATGTTCCAGTCGGGCGAGCTGCAGACGCTGCTCGAGGACAATGGCGTGATGCCGAAGGCCACCGCCTGATCCTTCCTGCCGGCTGATGATGCAGCTGGGGTTGGCGCCGTCTGTTGCCTGGGTGGACGGGGCGCCGGTTGCGCCCTTCCTGTCCAACGGGCCCCATCTGCTGTTTGCCGTGCAGTGGCCGATCCGGCGGCTCGGCACGCCATCCGAGGTCGCCTCGGCCCGGCTGATCACCTCGGACGGCAGCTTCCCGCTGCCGCTGGCCTCCGGCGAAACCTGCCTGGCCGACGGCGCCTGCGAGGCGGCGCCGGGGCCCGCGGTGCTGGCCCTGGCGCTGCATCGGCCTGGGCCACCGGCGCCGGACAGGGTCGTCTTCCTGAGCGGCGACTCACGCCCGAAGGATGCGCATGTGGGGGAGGCGCTGCGGGCCGCGCTGGATCCCTACCTGACGGGCGCGTTCGAAAATGAAGGCTCCGCCTTCGGCATCCCGCCCGAGGAAGCCCTGCCGCGCAGTTTTGCGGAGCGGCAGGACTGGCTGCAGGGGGTGATCGACTCGGCGGAGGCACCGCGACGCCTTATCCTGATGGGGCGCTCCTCCGGCGCCCGGATCGCGAGCCTGCTGGCCGATTCCCGCCCGATCCGCGCCCTGGTCTGCCTCGGCTACCCCTTCCGCAAGCCCAGCGGGCCGGAGGAGCCGGAGCGCTATGCCCATCTGCCCGGGCTGCAGACGCCGACCCTGATCCTGCAGGGGCTTCGCGATCCCTATGGCGGCGCCGACATCCCTGGCCGCTACCCGCTCTCCGCCAATACGCAGCTGGTCTTGTTCGACACCGATCATGGCTTCCGAGGCGACCCCGGCATCTGGTACCGGGTCGCCCGCGAGATCCTGCTGTTCCTGGGGCACCGCGCCCGGGCGGCGGTCTGAGGCAAGCAAAAAGGCGGAGTCCTGAGACCCCGCCTCGCTAGGCATCGAACCCTTGGGCTCGATCAGCGCGAGTGGAACTTGACACGCCCGCCATGGCGTACGGGCACGCCCTCGGAAGGCGGTGGGGGACCTGCACGCCCGCATCGACGCTCCCACGTCATTACGGCATCCTTTTGTCCCACCTTCGGAGGACAAAGGGTGAGCGGTACTATCACCGTCCATGACGACGACGCCGGACGGCCGGATTACGCCTACCGGACAGCCATGTCGGGCATCTTTTACGACATCCCGTACACTTCGTACCTGCTCGACTACGACCAGCGCGAAGAAAACCCTTGGGCGAGCATCGAGACTTCGTATGGCCTCTATGGCTTCTTCCCCGCCCTAGACACCGTGCGGGTCACCTGGGATGACGGGTCGGCTACTCTCAGGGCTATCAGCTACGTCTTCGCCATCGGTGGCAGTGCGGCTGGCATTGCGTCAGACACCTACACGACCTTCGACGCGCAAGGGCGTACCGAGTCAGTGGTGGTCTTCGTCGAGCGCGCCTATGCAGTCGGGCCGCAGCTTTCAGGTCTCAGCTACAGCCAGACCGAGTACGATCCAGCTACCGGCAACCTGGACTACTCCTATGTGCGCCACATCGACGGTCTGATCGAGGCCAAGGACTTCAACGCCGCCGCGGGCCTGATCGACTATGCCTATTCCGTTTTCGCCAACGGCCGCAGCCTGGCGCAGGACTACGATGCCCAGGGCCGGCTTGACTATGTGGTGGACAGGTTGGCGGATGGTCGGATGATCGTCACCGATTATGACTTGCTGAACCAGCACACCTGGGACAGCTACCAGATCGCCTATAGCGCCTCCGGCCAGATCGACAGCGTGGTGGTGGGTTAGTCCTGGCCGCCTGCATCGACGGCTGGCCGAGCGTAGCCCAGGCGACGCTGGGGGTTAGCGCTACAGCGCTGGTCTTGGCGGGTACTGCGCCACCCTGAGTCCCGGCCGATGCATGTCACCAGCTTCTATCGGAGGTAGAAGGCCAATGACATGGACGCCAGGCCTTCGTCCGCGTCCCGGGGTAGGGGACCGTAGCTGCCGGATGGGGTTGCAGGATCATGCCTGCCGGGCCGCCTTGGGACAGCCATAGGGGCCGCTGCCCTGCCCTGCGCTGGTGGATGCCGGGACTACAGCGCCCCGCCCTGGCCGCACCGCCGGGGCCGCCACGGCCACGCCCCGGGGGCATCCACAGAGGGCGTGGGGGGTGCCACCCGGGGAGGGGGGAGATGTTGTGCGGCGCCCCTATGGATGGCCGTCTCGGACATGCGCATCGAAAATCGGGAAGGGCTGCTTGCCTTAGGCGCAACAATGATCCGCCAAGCTGTACCGTCCTCGATTGGAGAACGCTTGATGAAGCCTGCCCTGCTGGCCGCCCTGGCTTGCCTTGCCTCTTTCTGCGTAATGCCCGCCGTGGGCCAACAGCGATTTCCATCGCCGGAAAGCCCAGCTTTCGCTCATAGATGTGCATCGCTAACTGAAGCACTGACAGCCACGGAGGTGCTCCAAGGCCTCACGCGCGTTACCATCGGCCTATCAACCGGCGAGTTCGCGGCTCGCCAAATGGAGCGTCTTCTCGCCATGGAATTCGTCATCGGAGTGCGGGTGGCGGACTGCTCACCCCACTTCATGGCTGCGCTCCCCGCTGAGTCGAGGCGGCAATACGTCAATGCCGTGCTCACGTTCACTGAGGGAGCTCCGCAAGGGAGCCGACAGGCTGCGCAGGATTGGGCCTTGAGAGGAACCGGACTCGTGATACCCCGCTAGAGGCCGAGAGGGGGACACGTGAGGGGGAGCGCCAATGGCTCACCCCTTGCAAGACATTGAAAAGGCGGAGTTTTTAGGCCCCGCCTCGTTACCCTCAGCGCGAGTAGAACTCGACCACCAGGTTCGGTTCCATCTGCACCGGGTACGGCACGTCGCTCAGCTTCGGCGCGCGCAGGATGCGGCCGCGCATCGCGCGGTGATCGACCTCGATGTATTCCGGCACGTCGCGCTCGCCGGACTGCGCGGCATCCAGCACGCAGGTCAGCT
Organism: Falsiroseomonas tokyonensis; assembly: GCF_019024325.1. Classification (GTDB taxonomy): domain Bacteria; phylum Pseudomonadota; class Alphaproteobacteria; order Acetobacterales; family Acetobacteraceae; genus Falsiroseomonas; species Falsiroseomonas tokyonensis. The sequence continues at coordinate 83,047 of NZ_JAFNJS010000005.1, read as the reverse complement.
GCTTCGACTTCTCCTTCACCTCGATCACATCCGTGTCCTTCACCAGGTAGGACGGGATGTTCAGGCGCTTGCCGTTCACCAGCACATGGCCGTGGTTCACGAACTGCCGCGCGGCGAAGGGCGTCACCGCCAGCTTCATGCGGTAGATGATGGTGTCCAGCCGGCGCTCCAGGATCTCGATCAGGTTCTCCGAGGTGTCGCCCTTACGGCGCACGGCTTCCTCGTAGTACTTGCGGAACTGCTTCTCGCCGATGTTGCCGTAGTAGCCCTTCAGCTTCTGCTTCGCCATCAGCTGCACGCCGAAGTCGGTCGGCTTCTGCTTGCGGCGCTGCCCGTGCTGGCCGGGGCCGTATTCGCGCTTGGCGATCGGGGACTTGGCACGACCCCAGAGGTTCACGCCGAGGCGGCGGTTGATCTTGTACTTGCTTTCTGCGCGCTTGGTCATGCGCTTCTCCTGCCCGGCGCCCTGGGGGCTGCCGGTTCTTCCTTGTGCCGGCACCCTTGGGGGCATCGCGGCGGGTTGTCCCGGTAGGCCCAAGGCCAGCATGGCCAAGGGCGGGCGCAGGCCCCGAAGGCCTGTCCACGTTCCCGGAAGTGGCGCGGCTATAGGGTTGGCGGGCCTGGCTTGTCAAACCGGGGCGGAAACCCCTACTTCGCCGCCATGGTCACGCGCGAAGACATCCTGATCCTCGGCCTCAGCGCCGGCGTCGTCGGCAGCCTGGTCGGCGGCATGATGCTCGGCATCGGCATGGGGCTGGTCATCGGCGGCCAGCACCTGGGTTGGCTGCTGCTGCTGCCGGCCGCGCCGGTGGCCGGGATGATCGGCTATCTCCAGGCGCGCAAGCTGGCCAAGCGGCTGGGCTAATCGGGCGTGATGCCGGCCGCCTGGATCAGCCGCGCCTTGTAGGCGAGGTCCTGGCGCAGGAATTCGGCCGTGGCCTCCGGCGTCGCCGCATGCACGGTATAGCCGGAAGGCGCCAGGTGGCGCTGTTCCACCGCCGGGTCGGCCATGGCGGTGGCGATGTCCCGCTGGATGCGGGCCAGCAAAGCGGGCGGCGTGCCGGCGGGGGCGAAGGCGCCGAACCAGGTGCGCGGGTCGATATCGTCGAAGCCGGCCTCGGCCAGGGTCGGCACATCCGGCAGCGCCGCGAAGCGCGTGGGCTTGCCCACCGCCAGGGCCCGCAGCGTGCCGGCCCGGATATGCGTGGCGCCGGAAGCGATGCCCGCCAGCGTCATCTGCACCTCCCCGGCCAGGGTGGCCAGCACCGCCGGCGTCAGGCCGCGATAGGGCACATGCACCATCTCGATCCGCTCCCGCGCCATTAGCGCGCCGAAGCAGAGATGCGGCTGGCTGGCATTGCCGTAGGACCCGAAGTTCAGCCGCCCCGGCGCGGCGCGGGCGGCGGCCACCAGCCCTGCCATGTCCTGCGCGCCCACCGAGGGATGCACCAGCACCATCTGGTGCACATCCACCAGCAGGCTGACCGGCGCCAGGTCCTTCATCGGGTCATAGGGCAGGTTGCGGATCAGATGCGGGTTCGCGGTGATGGAATTGTCCGCGGTGATCAGCAGCGTATGGCCATCGGGCGCCGCCTTGGCGACCAGGTCCGTGCCCGGCACGGTGGACCCGCCGGGGCGGTTGTCCACCACCACCGGCTGGCGCCAGGCCAGTTGCAGCCGGTCCGCCAGGGCGCGCGCCAGGGCATCCAGCCCGCCGCCCGGCGGGAAGGGCACCACGATTCGCACCTGGCGGTTCGGGAACTCCGCCGGCTGGGCGCGGGCCACCAGGGGGGCAGCCAGGCCGGCGGCCAGCAGGGTGCGGCGGGGGATGCGCATGCTCAGGCTCCGAGGAAGTGCTGGCGCAGATGGTCCAATGTCACGGCCGGGGCTTCAAGTTCCGGCAGGTGGCCGATGCCGGGGGGCGAGAGGAAGGCCGCGCCCGGGATGGCCTGCGCGATCAGCCGGCCCACCGTCTCGGGCGGGTTCACCGCATCCTCGGCCCCGGTGAGGCAGAGCGTCGGCGCCCGGATCAGCGGCGCGAAATCGGTGATGACATCCACCTGGTCCGTGCAGCGCGCCGCCTGCAGCAGGCCGCGCGGATGCGTGGCGGCCACCATGCCCTCCACCAGCCCGCGCACCAGCGGCCCCGCGCCGGGCGCCACCAGCTTTTCCGACCGCGTCCGCGCCAGGGCCACGCCGCCCTCCGCCACGCTCGCCTCCCGCATCGCCAGCATGGCGGCGCGCCCCGCCTCGCCCTTCCAGCGCTGGCCGCGGGAGGTGCCCATCATCACCAGCTTCGCCACCCTTTCGGGATGCCGCGCCGCCAGGCAGGCGCCGAGCATGGAGCCGAAGGAGGATCCGGCGACGCAGACCGGCCCCTGCACGCCCAGCGCCTCCAGCAGCGCCAGCGCCACCGCCGCATAGGCCTCCGGCGCCGGCGCCTCGGCCACGAAGGGGTCGGAGAGGAAATAGCCCGGCGCGTTCCAGGCAATCACCCGCGCCCGGTCCAACAGCCCGGCGAGGGAGAAGCGCCAGCCCATGCTGTTCGCGCCGATGCCATGCAGGCAGAGGATGGTCACCGGCCCCTGCCCCGCCTCCATATAGGACAGCCGCCGGCCCTCCAGCCCCAGGGCTTCCGCATCCACCTCGCAGAAGCGGGGATCGGGCAGCGGGGGGATGGGGGTGCCGTCGGGGTGGATCATGCCGAATCCTTCTCGGCCGCCTCATGCCAGGGCGGCAGCGGGTCCTGGGCCGGGAAGCGGCCGCGCTGCATGCGGCCGGTGGACAGCTCCGTCACCACGCCGTGCAGCGTGCGCAGCTCCTGCTCCGTCACCTCGCCGCGCTGGAACCAGTGGCGCAGGTTGCGGACCATGCCGGGGCGCTTGGGCGGATTGTGCAGGAAGCCCGCGGCATCCAGCTCCGCCACCAGCCGGCTCAGGAAATTCTCCAGCGCGCCCTTGGTGGCCACCGTCGTGCCATTGGTCAGAAACTGGCGCGGCGGCGTGGTCTCGGCGGCCATCCACCATTCATAGGCGAGGATCATCACCGCCTGGGCCAGGTTCAGCGAGCAGTGCTGCGGGTTCAGCGGGTAGCGCACCAGCGTGTCGCAATGCGAGAGGTCCTCCGCCTCCAGCCCCGCGCGTTCCGGGCCGAAGAGCACCGCGGCGCGCAGCCCCCGGCCATTGATCTCCCGCAGATCGGCCGCCGCGGCGCGGGCATCGCGCTGCTGCACGATGGCAAAGCGCGGCCGCGGGCAGGTGCCCATGACCCGGTGGCAATCGGCGACCGCCGAGGGCACGTCCGGAAAGACCTGCGCCGCATCCAGGATGGCATCGGCGCCGGAGGCCGCGGCATAGGCATTGGGCTGCGGCCAGCCATCGCGCGGCGCCACCACGCGCAGATGGAACAGCCCGCCATTGGCCATGGCGCGCGCCGTGGTGCCGATGTTCATGGCCATCTGCGGCCGCACCAGCACCACGATCGGGCTCTCGCCCGGCGCCGGCGTCAGTACCGCGCCCCCCTCGCCGCGCCCGCCCGTCATCGCGGCGGCGGCGCGGTGCGGGCGAGGAAGGCCCGCAGGGTCGCGATCTCCGCCTCCTGCGCGCGGATGATCTCCTCGGCCAGGCGGCGCATCTCGGGATCCGTGCCGTGGCGCAGCTGGATGCGCGCCATCTCGATGGCGCCCTGGTGGTGCGGGATCATGCCGGCGGCGAAGTCGCGATCCGTATTGCCGCTATAGGCGATGGCCATGTCGCGGTGCATGCGGTCGCTGGCCGCGCGGAATTCCCGCGTGCTCGGCTGTTCGGAGGCACTGCGCTGCGTGGTCGGCCCCGGGTGATGGCCCTGGTGACCCTGCTGCGCGAAGGCGGGCGCGGTCAGGGCCAGGGACAGGGCGGTGGCGATGGCAAGGCGGGGCATGTCGGATCCTCCGGTTGATGGGCCGGATCCGGAAGTGGGGCCTTCCCCCCGGGGGAAGGCAAGAGGGTCATGCACGGCGCCAACTCGTCCCCTGTGGCCCGTCCTCCAGCAGGATGCCCTGGGCCAGTAGATCCTGCCGGATCCGGTCGGCCTCCGCCCAGTCCTTCGCCTTGCGGGCAGCCAGCCGCGCCGCGATGGCCGCCTCGATCGCCGCGGCATCGCCGGCCTCGCCGCGGAACCAGGCGGCGGGGTCGGTGCCGAGCAGGCCGAGCAGCGCGCCGCAGGCCAGGATGCGGCCCTTGAGATGCGGGAGCCCTGCATCGGACCCACGCGCCAGCGAGTCATTGGCGGTGGAGACCAGGTGGTGCAGCGTGGCCAGCGCCAGAGGGGTATTCAGGTCATCGGCCAGCGCCTGCTCGAAGGGCGGCGATTCGGCCGGATGCGGCCGGTCGCCATCTTCCGCCTCGATCTCCGCCATTTTCGACAGGGCGCGGTAGAAGCGGTCCAGCTCCCGCCGCGCCTCCTCCAGCGCGCCTTGGGTATAGTCCAGGGCGGCGCGGTAATGCGTGCGCAGCAGCAGCAGGCGAAACGCCTCACCGGCCCAGGGGCCGTGGCCCAGAATGTCCTGCACGGTCAGGAAATTCCCGACCGATTTCGACATCTTCTCCCCATCCACCAGCAGCATGCCGTTGTGCAGCCAGTAGCGGGCGTAGTGGCTGCCGGGAAAGGCGCAGAGGGATTGCGCCACCTCATTCTCATGGTGCGGGAACATCAGGTCCGCCCCGCCGCCATGGATGTCGAAATCCGGCCCGAACTGCTTCCAGGACATGGCGGAGCATTCGATGTGCCAGCCCGGCCGGCCGCGGCCCCAGGGGCTGTCCCAGCCCGGCTGGTCGGGGGTGGAGGGCTTCCACAGCACGAAATCGCCGGCATCGCGCTTGTAAGGCGCGACTTCCACCCGCGCGCCCGCCAGCATTTCCTCGGTCGAGCGATTGGAAAGCGCGCCGTACTGGGGAAAGCTGGCGACCGCGAAGAGCACATGACCCTCCGCCGCATAGGCATGGCCATTCGCCACCAGGCGTTCGATCAGCGCCACCATCTCGGGGATCGAGCCGGTGGCGGTCGGCTCCACATCCGGCGGCAGCACGCCCAGCGCCGCCATGTCGCGATGGAAGTCGGCGGTGGTTCGCGCGGTCAGCGCCGCGATCCCCTCTCCGCTTTCCCGCGCGCGGTCGATGATCTTGTCTTCGACATCGGTGATGTTCCGCGCATAGGTCACGCGCGGATAGGCCTGCCGCAGCAGCCGGGCGAGCACGTCGAAGACCACGTTCGGGCGCGCATTGCCGAGATGCGCCAGGTCATAGACCGTGGGCCCGCAGACATACATGCGGACATGCTGGTCATCGATCGGCACGAAGCGTTCCTTGCGGCGCGTCGCGGAATTGTGGAGCTGGATGTCCATGTTCAGCCTGCGGCGGCCTGCAGCAGGCGCTTCAGCGCCCGCTCGCGGCCGATCAATGGAAGGAAGACCTTGAGGTCCGGTCCGTGCTCCTCGCCCGTCAGGGCGCGGCGCAGCGGCAGGTACAGCGCGCGGCCCTTGCGGCCGGTGCGGGTCGAGAGTGCGGACGTCCAGGCCGGCCAGGTGGCCTCATCCCAGGGCTCCTCGGGCAGGGTCTCCGCCGCCATGCGCAGGAGATCGGCATCGGCAGGATCGCCCAGCGGCACGATACCACCGGCCACCACCTCCCACCAGTCGCGCGCTTCGCGCAGCAGGTCGAGATTGCCGCGGACGGCGAGCCAGAAATCCTCGCTGGCCTCCTCCGGCAGCCGATCCTTCACCGCCGCATAGGGCAGCGCATGCAGCCAGCGGCGGTTCAGGGCCAGCAACTGCTTGGTGTCGAACCGGGCCGAGGATTTGGACACCCGCCCGAGGTCGAAGCCGGCCACCAGATCCGCCGGCATGGAAGGCACCGGATCGGCCGAGGTGCCGAGCGCCGCCAGGTAGCCGACCAGCGCGGCCGGCTCCACCCCGTCCCGCCGCAACTGCCGCAGGCCGACGCTGCCGGTGCGCTTGGACAGCGGCCCGCCATCCGCATCGGTCAGCAGCGGCAGATGGGCGAAGCGGATTTTCCGTGGGTTGCCGCCGAGGGCTGCAAAGATGTCCAGCTGGATGCCGGTATTGGTGACATGGTCCTCGCCGCGGACGATGTCGGTGATGCCGGTGTCGAGGTCATCCACCACCGAGGTGAAGGTATAGAGGAAGCTTCCATCGGCGCGGATCAGCACCGGGTCGGACAGGCTCGGCAGCTTCACGCTGCGCCGGCCCAGCACGCCATCCTGCCATTCGACATGGCCGCCGGAGAGCTTGAAGCGCCAATGCGGCGTCTTGCCATTGGCGATGGCCCGGGCGAGCTGCTCCGCGGTCATCTTCAGCGCGGCGCGGTCATAGAGCGGCGGCTTGCCCTGGCGGATGCGCTGCTCCCGCTTGAAGGCCAGCTCCTCCTCCGTCTCCAGGCAGGGATAGAGGTGGCCGGAGGCCTTCAGCCTTTCGGCGGCCGCGGCATAGAGCGCCAGCCGGTCCGACTGCCGGGCGAATTCGTCCCAGTCGAGGCCGAGCCAGCGCAGATCCTCCTCGATCGCCTGGGCGTATTCGGGGCGGGAGCGCTCCAGGTCGGTGTCGTCGAGGCGCAAGAGGAACCGGCCGCCACGGCGCCGGGCCAGGCACCAATTGGCGATCGCGATACGGGCATTGCCGACATGCAGCAGGCCGGTGGGGGACGGGGCGAAGCGGACTTTCATCAGGCGGGCACAGGAACGTCAAATGGCGGCACAAGGCAAGGCGCCCGATACAATTCGCCGCATTGCCGCCATGCCCGAAGTGCTAATGTGGCGTGGTAAGGAGGCTTTCCATGCTCAGGCTTCGAACCGCGATTGTCGCCGGCATGCTGGCGCTGGGGGCCGTGACGGCGCCGGCGGCCCATGCCGATTGGCGCTACCGGGGGCACGGACACTACCACGGTGGCGGTGGCGCGGCCGTTCTGGGCGGCGCGCTGCTGGGTCTCGGCGTGGGGGCCGCCCTGGGGGCCGCCCTGGCCCCGCCCGCCGTGGTCTATGCGCCGCCGCCGGTCGTCTATTATCCGCCGCCGCCGCCGCGCGTCTATTGGGAGCCCGCCTATGCGCCCCCGCCCGTCTACTACGCGCCGCGCTATGTGGCGCCGCCGCAGGTCTATGCGCCGCCGCCCGGCTACTATGGCTGGGTGAAGTAGCCGGCCGCTACCCCTCCCCGTCTTCCTCCTCCTCGTCCTCCTCGTCACGGCGGGGGTCGAGGACGCGCCAGTTGCGCTCCTCCGCATCCGTGGCGGGACGCGCGGCGAAGTCGGCGAGTTCGGTGGCACTGCGCCAGGCATCGTCGCCGGCGCCCTGCACCTCGGCATCCTCGCCGTAGGTGCCCCAGGCCTGCATGACGGACCGGGCATCCATGCCGGGGGCGCGGCAGATATCCACCGAATCCCGGACATAGCGGCGGGCGAAGGCATTGGCATGGGCGATGGTGCCGAAGCCGCGTACCACCTCCACCGGCTCCGCCCCATTGGCGCCGGACAGGTCCATGATCCGGACCTCCAGCCCCTCGACCTGGCCCAGCACATCCTTGGCGAAGATGGGGTCTTCCTCCCCCTCGTCCTGGCCGCTCATGCGATCAGCCCCGAAAAGCCGTTGGTCAGGGGGTAGCGACGGTCGCGGCCGAAGGCGCGCGGCGTGATCTTCACGCCGGGCGGCGCCTGGCGACGCTTGTATTCGGCGCGGTCCAGCATGCGCCAGATGCGCAGCACCGTCGCCCGGTCATGCCCCTGGGCCACCAGCCCATCCACATCCATCTCGCGTTCCACCAGCCCCTCCAGGATCGCGTCCAGCACCTCATAGGGTGGCAGCGTGTCCTGATCGGTCTGGTCGGGCTTGAGTTCCGCGGAAGGCGGCTTGGTGATCACGCGTTCCGGCATCACCGCGCCTTCCGGCCCCAGCGCGCCGGGCGGGCGATGCGCATTGCGCCAGCGGGACAGGGCGAAGACCGTCATCTTCCAGACGTCCTTCAGCACCGAATAGCCGCCGCACATATCGCCATAGAGCGTGGCATAGCCCGTGCTCATCTCGGACTTGTTGCCGGTGGTCAGCAGCATGTCGCCGAACTTGTTGGACAGCGCCATCAGCGTCACGCCGCGCAGGCGGGACTGCAGGTTCTCCTCGGTCGTATCGGCCGGGCGATTGCCGAAGGCCGGCGCCAGCATCCCGCGCATGGCCTCCATCGCCGGCCCGATCGGGATGCTCTCGTAGCGGATGCCGAGCAGTTTTGCGCAGCCCTCCGCATCGTCCAGGCTGTCGCGGGAGGTATAGGGCGAGGGCATCATCACCGCCCGCACCCGGTCCGGCCCCAGCGCATCCGCGGCCACCGCGGCGGACAGCGCGCTGTCGATGCCGCCCGAAAGGCCCAGCACCACGCCGGGGAAGCCGTTCTTGTCCACATAGTCGCGCAGGCCGAGCATCATCGCCCGGTAGATCTGCTCGAGCTGGGAGAGTGCCGGCGGCACCGGCTGCGGCGCGCAGATCCAGCCGCCAGGGCCCCGGGACCAGTCGGTGATGGCCAGCTTCTCCTCGAACATCGGCATCTGCACGGCCAGGCTGCGGTCCGCATTCAGCACGAAGGAGGCGCCATCGAAGACCAGTTCGTCCTGGCCGCAGATCTGGTTCAGGAAGACGAAGGGCAGCCCCGTCTCCACCACCCGCGCGACCGCAAGCTGCACCCGTGTATCCTGCTTGTCGGCCTCGAAGGGCGAGCCGTTGATGCTGATCAGGATCTCCGCGCCGCTTTCCAGCAGCGTCTCGCTGACCGAGGGGAACCACCAATCCTCGCAGATCATCAGGCCGAGGCGGACGCCGCGGAAGGCCACCGGGCCGGGGGCGGGGCCGGAGATGAAGACGCGCTTGTCGTCGAAGACGCCGTAATTTGGCAGCTCGTGCTTGGCCCGCCGCGCCAGGATGCGGCCGCCTTCCAGCACGAAGAGCGCATTGTGCAGCCGGTCGCCATCCCGCCAGGGGCCGCCGACCACGATGCCGGGCCCGCCATCCGCCGTCTCCGCCGCCAGGGCCTCGATGCGCTGCAGACAGGCCTCCACGAAGGCCGGCTTCAGCACCAGGTCCTCCGGCGGATAGCCGGCGATGGAGAATTCCGGCGTCACCAGCAGGTCGGCGCCCGCTTCCGCCGCCTCCGCCCGCGCGCGACGGATGCGATCTGCATTGGCGTCCAGCGCACCCTCATGCGGGTTGATCTGGGCGAGCGCGATACGGAGCTGGTTTGTCATGGTCCCGGGAACCTAGGGACCGCCCCCGGGAGGGTCAACGCACCCGTTCCGGGAGGCGGCCCACCAGCAGGATCATGCCGGCCGAAACCAGCGCCACGCCCAGGAAGCCTGCCCACCCCAGCGGCTCGCCCAGCAGCGGCCAGGCGGCGAGCGCTGCCATGCCGGGCACCAAAGCGGTGATGGTGGTGGTGGTCGGCGCGCCGAGCGCGGTCACCGCTCGGGTGAAGAGCAGCCCCGCCAGGATCGTGGCGCCCAAGCCCTGATAGCCCAGCTGGTACAGCACCGCGCCGCCGCTGGCCTGGCCGATGCTGGAGGGCAGCAGGAACCACCAGACCGGCAGGTAGATCGGCGCCGACCACAGCGCGATGGACAGCGTGGCCTGCATGGCCCCGATGCCCCAGAGGCGGATCAGCAGCGTATAGACGGCCCAGCAGCAGGAGCCGGCGAAGAACAGCAGGTCCCCGCGCCAGGCGCCCGGATGCGCGCCCAGCGTATCGCTGGCCAGCAGGCCGATGCCGGCGGCGACCACGAGGAGGGAGGCGATGCGGCGGCGGGTCCAGGCCTCGCCCAGGAAGGCCACGCCCAGCGCCGCCGTCAGGAAGGGCAGCGTGCCCGGCAGCATCACCCCGCCATGCGCGGCCGGCGCCAGGGTGAAGCCGTGATAGGCGAAGATGGGAAATCCGAAGGAGGCCGCGGCCAGGATGGCCAGCAGCCGCAGCGGCGGCAGCCGCGGCAGGCCGAGCAGCGCCACGAGCGGCAGCCCCGCCAGGAAGGCCCCCGCATAGCGCAGCGCCGCCACATCCCAGGGCGTCAGCGCCTGGCTGGCCGAGAGGCGGGAGGAGAGCAGGAAGCCTGTCCAGACGAAGAGCACCGCGAAGGCGCAGGCGAAGCCGATCCGTCGCTCCCGCGCCGCAGGATTGGCGCCGGCTGCCACGGCGGTCAGGGGGGGTGCTTCGCCGGACATGCCATTCAAGCTAATCTAGGATAGGCCACTTGCCCATTCACCGAGGAAGCCCGCATGGCAGCGCCCGAACCCTTCCTGCCCGGCGACCTTCTCCCAGCCCTGTCGCTTCCCGATGCGAGCGGAGCGCCCTTCGACCTCCATCACCAATCGATCGCAGGTCTCCATCGCCTGCTGATACTGGGCCAGGCGCCGGCGCCCGATGCGCTTCGCAGGGCGGAGGCGGCGGCAAGCGAGCGCCAGGCCCGCATCATTCTGGTGAGCCAGGACAGGCCCGCGAAGGCCGGGCTGACGGAGGAACCGACCCGGCTCATCGATGCGGACCGGAAGCTATTCCTCGGCCTGGGGCTGCCGCAGGGCGGTGTCGCTGTGATTTCCCCCCGCGGGCGGCTCCGCTTCGCCCAGGCCGGAGCCGCCGCGCTGCAGGCCGCGCTCGCCATCCTGCCGGAGCCGGAGGCGCCGGCCATCCGGCGTGGCGGCGCACCGGTGCTGCTGATTCCGGATGTGCTGGAGCCGGAGATGATCGCCGCCCTCCTGGCGCATTGGGAGGAGGGGGAAAAGCTGCAGGGTCGCGTCGCAGCCGCAGGCGCCGATGCAGGCCTGGTGACGGACATCAAGCGCCGCACCGATGTATTCCTGACCGACCGCATGCTCTACGCCGCGTTTCAGCGGCGCCTGGAACGACGGGTGCTGCCGGAAATGTGGCGCGCCTTCCGCTTCCGCGCGGCGAGCTTCGAGGCGCCGCGCATCGGCTGCTATTCGGCAGAGACCGCCGGCGGCTTCGGCGCCCACCGCGACAACCGCACGCCCTTCACCGCGCATCGCCGCTTCGCCATGAGCCTGAACCTGAACAGCGGCGCCTATTCCGGCGGCACGCTGCGATTCCCGGAATTCGGGGACGAAGCCTATGAACCCGCTGCCGGCGGCTGCGCCATCTTCTGCTGCGATCTGCTGCATGAGGCGCTGCCCGTGACCGAGGGGCAGCGCTTCGCCATCTTCACCTTCTTCACCGATGCGGAGGGCGCGCAGCAGGAGCGCAGGCTGATGGCGGAAGCCGCCGCGCGCGGCCAGAAGGGTGTGGAGCTGCGCTGAATTCAGCCCGCGCCGCGCCGGCGGGCCCCGTTGCGCAGCAGGAATTCGCGGCCGACCTTCACCCGCGGCACGCCGTCATAGGCGACGATATCGGCCGTGGCATAGGTCTCGCTCCAGGCCTCGGGGATGAAGGACCCGGTGCCGACCACGTCGATCGGCGCCTTGGCTTCCGCCACCACGCGGCACTTGCCGACGCCGAAGCCGGAGGAGGCGACGATGCGGACCTTGGGGAAGCCGGCCTCGTCCAGCGCCTCCCGGATCCGCCAGATGGCGGCGGCGGAGACCCCGGTGCCGACCAGGTGGCGCAGCTCCGTCTCGCTGCGATAGCGGCGCACCGCCTGCGGCGCGTGGCGTTCCAGCACGGCATAGGATTCGCCGGGGTCGAGCCCTTCCAGGAAGCGCCCGCCATGGGTGTCCAGCCGCACCGCCATCCGCCCCGCCGCCGCGAGCTCCGGAAAACGCTGGCAGACCGCCAGGCTGTCCGTCACTTCCCGGCCAAAGTAGTCGACCAGGACCGTGAGATCCTCGGCCGGGAAGGTCTCGTGGAACATCTCGGCGGCGCGGACGGTCGAGCCGGCATAGCCGATCAGGGCGTGCGGCATGGTGCCCCGGCCGCGCGCGGCACCGAACCAATGGGCCGTCGCGTCATTGGCATTGCCGATGAAGCCCTTGGCGCCTTCCCGCTGCGCCGCCGCGCTGCCGATGGCGGCGGCATAGGCCATCATTTCCTGCATCTCGGCCCCGGCGCAGTGCCGTGCCTCCATCGCCAGGAAGGGCACCTGCGGCAGTTCGACGCACATCTGGTAGGCGTTGTGCGCGGCGACGCAGGCGGGGCCCAGCTTCTGCAGCAGGATGGTCTCCAGGTCCGCAAGCTGGGCGAAGGAGCCCGAGAGGTAGAAGATCGGGTCGCCGGCGCCGACCCAATCGCCCTCCCGGTGCATCAGCTCCACCTCGAAGCGCGTGCGGCGCCGCTCGGCCACGGCGGCGAGCCAGTCGGTGGCGAGCCGCGGGGCCGAGATCACCGGCCGGCGCAGGAAGACGGCATAGGTGACGCGGCAGTCGCCGAATTTCTCGACCACCGTCCGCGTCCGGTTGAAGTAGCTGTCCGTCCAGCCCGGAATATCGTCCACGGCCGGGGGCAGCGGCCGGCCCGGGCTCGGCATGGCTGTCACTGCGCCGCCTTGGCGGGCAGCACCGCCCCGCCGGGACGCCGCGCCTTCAGCTCCTCCGAGATCAGGAAGGCCAGTTCCAGCGACTGCTCGGCATTCAGCCGCGGGTCGCAGAAGGTGGCGTAGTTGGCGGCCAGGTCAGCCTCCGTCATCCGATGCGCGCCGCCCAGGCATTCGGTCACGTTCTGGCCGGTCATCTCGACATGCACGCCGGCCGGGATGGTGCCCTCCGCCGCATGGCAGTCGAAGAAGCGGCGGATCTCGGACAGGATCGCGTCGAAGGACCGCGTCTTGTACTCGCCCGCCTTCACGGTGTTGCCGTGCATGGGATCGCAGAGCCAGACCACGTTCCGCCCGGCGCGCTTCACCGCGGCCAGCAGGCCGGGCAGCTTCGCCTCCACCTTCTCCGCCCCCATCCGGGCGATCAGGGTCAGGCGGCCCTTCTCGTTGGACGGGTTCAGGATCTCGGTCAGCCGCACGAGTTCATCCGCCTCCATGGAGGGGCCGACCTTCATGCCGATGGGGTTGGCCACGCCGCGCAGGAATTCCACATGCGCGCCATCCGGCTGCCGGGTGCGGTCGCCGATCCACAGGAAGTGGGCGGAGCAGGCGAAATGCCGCCCGGGATGGGTGGAGGGCTGGCGGGTCAGCGCCTCCTCGAAGGGCAGCAGCAGGGATTCGTGGGAGGTATAGAACTCCGTCTCCCGCACCTGCGGCAGGTCGGACATGCCGCAGGCGCCCATGAAGCGCAGCGTCTCGTCGATCCGGTGCGCCAGGCCCGCATAGCGGTCCGCCAGCGGGCTGCGGGCGGCGAAGTCCAGGTTCCAGCGATGCACCTCATGCAGGTCGGCATAGCCGCCCGTGGCGAAGGCGCGCAGCAGGTTCAGGGTCGCGGCCGATTGCAGATAGGCGAATTCCATCCGCGAGGGGTCCGGCACCCGGGCCTCGGGCGTGAAATCCGGGCCGTTGACGATGTCGCCCCGATAGGAGGGCAGCGTCACGCCCCCTATCGTTTCGCTGTCGCTGCTGCGCGGCTTGGCGAATTGCCCGGCCATGCGGCCCAGCTTCACCACCGGCAGCGCCGCCCCGAAGGTCAGCACAACGGCCATCTGCAGCAACACCCGAAAGGTGTCGCGGATGGTATTGGCATGGAATTCGGCGAAGCTCTCCGCGCAATCGCCCCCCTGAAGGACGAAGGCATGGCCATCACCCGCACGCGCCAGCTGGGCCTTCAGCCGATCAGCCTCACCTGCAAAAACGAGGGGCGGAAATCGGCGGACCTTGTCCTCGATGGCCCGCAGCTGGGCCGGGTTGGGATAGTCCGGAACCTGCCGGATGGGCATTGCCCGCCAGCTGTCCGGGGTCCACACGCGCGCGTTCATTATGGTCCGTGCTCCACTCCTGGCCGCAAGCTTAGCGCCAGGAGCCGGCTTGTGAAACTCCGGCCTATTCGGCCGCCTGCTGGCTGGGCGGCTGCACCCCCGCCTCCCGCGCCCGGGTGCGGAGGGTGACGAATTCCTCGGCGGCCGTCGGATGGATGCCGATGGTGCGGTCGAAATCGGCCTTGGTCGCCCCCATGCGGACGGCGATGCCGATGCCCTGCATGATCTCGGCCGCATCCTCCCCCAGCATATGGGCGCCCAGCACCTTGTCCGTCTTCTGGCAGACGACGAGCTTCATCAGGGTGCGGCGCCCCTGCCGGCCGCTGATGGTGTGGCGCATCGGGGTGAAGCGGGTGACATAGACATCGACCGGCCCGCGCGCCGCGGCCTCGGCCTCGGACAGGCCGACGGTTCCGATCGGCGGGTTGGTGAAGACCGCGGTCGGCACATCGTCGTAGGAGGCCTTGCGCGGCTTGTTGCCGAACAGCGTATCGGCCAGGGCATGGCCGGTGGCGGTGGCCATGGGGGTCAGGTTGACCCGGTCGATCACATCGCCCAGGGCGTAGATATGCGCCTGGCTGGTCCGGTGATCCTCATCCACCACCACCGCGCCGGATGCATTGGTCTCGACCCCAGCTTCCTCCAGCCCCAGGCCGGCGGTGTTCGGGCTGCGCCCGGTGCAGAAGAAGACGGCATCGGCCTCCCGCATGAAGTTGTTCGACATGGCGACCATCAGGTGGCCGTTCACCTGGGTGATGCGGGTGGGCGAGACATCGGGGTTCAGGCGCATGCCCTGGCCCTGCAGCGCCTCCACCACCGCGGTGCGGATATCGTCGTCGAAGCCACGCAGCGGCAGGGCAGCGCGGTACATCACATCGACCTCCGCCCCCAGGCCGCGCAGGATGCAGGCGAATTCCAGCGCGATATAGCCGGCGCCGATCACCACGACGCGCTTCGGCAGCGCCTTCAGGGTGAAGAGGTCGTCCGAGATCAGGCCAAGCTCCGCGCCCGGAATCTCCAGCCGCTGCGGCGTGCCGCCGGTGGCGATCAGGATCCGCTCCGCCGTCACCCGCTGCTCGCCCACCTGCAGGGTATGGGCATCCAGGAACTTCGCGCGGGCATCGAAGGTGGTGACGCCATTGCCGGCGAGCAACTTGCCATAGATGCCGGACAGGCGCGCCACCTCCCGGTTCCGCGCCTCTGCCAGCCTGGCCCAGTCATGGCCCTTGACCTCGAGGTCCCAGCCGAAGGCGGCGGCGTCTTCCGCCCATTGGCCGTATTCGGTGGCGTTCACCATGATCTTCTTCGGCACGCAGCCGACATTGACGCAGGTGCCGCCCCAGAACCGCTCCTCCGCCACGCCCACCCGGGCGCCGTGGCCGGCCGAGATGCGGGCGCAGCGCACGCCGGCGGAGCCGCCGCCGATGACGAAGAGGTCGAAGTCGTAGGCCATGGTGGTCAGGTCCCGATGCCGCCAAGGGCCAGATACTTGATCTCGAGGTAATCCTCGATCCCGTATTTCGAGCCTTCGCGACCCAGACCGCTCTGCTTCACGCCGCCGAAGGGCGCGACCTCGGTCGAGATGATGCCCTCATTGATGCCGATGATGCCGGCCTCGATCGCCTCCGCCACGCGGAAGATGCGGCCAATGTCGCGGGAGTAGAAATAGGCGGCCAGGCCGAATTCGCTGTCATTGGCGAGCGCCACCGCCTCCTCCTCCGTCTTGAAGCGGAACAGGGGGGCGACGGGGCCGAAGGTCTCCTCGCGGAAGACCATGGCGCCGGGGGGCACATCGGCCAGGATGGTCGGCTGGAAGAAATTGCCGCCGCGCTCATGCCGCTTGCCGCCGGTGACGATGCTGGCGCCCTTGGCGGTGGCGTCGGCGATATGCTCCTCCACCTTCGCCACGGCATCGGCATTGATCAGCGGGCCCTGGGTGACCCCCGGCTCCATGCCATTGCCCACCTTCAGCGCCTCCACCGCCGCCTTCAGCTTCTGGGTGAAGGCGTCGAAGATGCCGTCCTGCACCAGGATGCGGTTGGCGCAGACGCAGGTCTGGCCGGTGTTGCGGTACTTGGAGGCGATGGTGCCCTGCACCGCGGCATCCAGATCCGCATCGTCGAAGACGATGAAGGGCGCATTGCCGCCGAGTTCCATCGAGGTCTTCTTGATGGTGGGCGCGCATTGCGCCAGCAGCTTGCGGCCGACCTCGGTGGAGCCGGTGAAGGACAGCTTTCGCACCAGCGGGTTGGAGGTGAGCTCGCCCCCCGTCTCGCCGGCCGGGCCGGTGATGATGTTGCAGACGCCGGGCGGCATGCCGGCGCGCTCCGCCAGCACCGCCAGCGCCAGGGCGCTGAAGGGGGTCTGGGAGGCGGGGCGGATCACCCCCGTGCAGCCCGCGGCCCAGCCGGGACCCGCTTTCCGCGTGATCATCGCCGCCGGGAAGTTCCAGGGGGTGATGGCGGCGAAGACGCCGATCGGCTCCTTCAGCACCAGGATGCGGCGGCCCTTGGCATTCTGCGGGATGGTATCGCCGTAGATGCGCTTCCCTTCCTCGGCGAACCATTCGATGAAGCTGGCTGCATAGGCGATCTCGCCCTTGCTCTCGGCCAGCGGCTTGCCCTGCTCGGCGGTCATGATGGCAGCGAGGTCGTCGGTATTCGCCAGCATCAATTCGAACAACTTGCGCAGGATGGCGGCGCGGTCCTTGGCCAGCATGGCGCGCCAGCCGGCGAGCGCGGCATGGGCCGCCTCGATGGCGCGGCGCGTCTCGGCGGCGCCCAGCGCCGGAACCTCGCCGATCACCTCCCCGGTCGCGGGGTTGCGCACGGCGATGGTCTTGCCGCTATCCGCCTGGATCCATTGGCCGCCGATGCAATTGGCCTGGCGGAACAGGTCCGAGTCCTTCAGCGGCAGCTTGGCCGTGACGTCCAGCATATCGGCGCTCCTTCCCTCGGTAGGTGCCGAAGATAGAGCTTCGCGCCACCGATGTCAGGGGCGGCTCAGCCGGTCAGCGGCACGACGGCGGTGGGCCGGGGCTTCGGGCGGCGGCCGAGCGACCAGTTGTTGGCCATGCGGATTTCCGGGTTCGGCACCGTCCAGCAGGCGCCATCGGCATCCAGGAAGACCACCCACATGAGGTGGCTCTCCGGCCCATAGTCGAGCAGGAAATGCGCAAGGCCCGGGCCATGCGGCGTGGTCATCGGAAGCGGCGGGTTCAACTGCTGCAGCGTGGCCATGGCATGCCCTTCTGGACGTCGTTGGTCCCCTTCAACGTGGCTGGCCGGGGCGGGATGGCATGCGACGGGAAATTGATGGGCGCGGGCACGGCGCAGCCGCTGCCGGGTCGCAGGGGCTTGGATCGATCACGGCTTGGCGCGTACCAAAATCTCCGCGCGGCGGCTATGCGGGTCGAGCCGGCTGTGAAGGTCCCGCGGCTCGGCGGGCGGGGTGGTGATCTCGATGCTGTCGCGCGGGATGCCCAGGCGCTGCAATTCCTCTGCCACCGCCTCCGCCCGCCGCCGGCTCAGCAGCCCGTCGAGGCGCGGTCCCTGCTGGTCCTGGGCGAAGCCCTGCACGATGAGGACGGGCGCCGCGCCGCCGCCGCGCGCCGCCTGCCAGTCCCGCGCGATGCCGGCCAGCAGGTCGTGGCAGGGCTCATCCAGCATGATGCCGCCGCGCGGGAAGAGGCAGGCGGGCGGTAGGGTCTGCGCCGAAGCCATGGGGGCGAGGAGCAGCAGGATGGGCAGCAGAAGCAGGCGCATGCCCAGGCCATCCCACGCCCCGTCGCCCCTGGCCAGCCGCCGGCTTGACGTTCCGCCTTCGTTCGCCCTAATCCCAGCCCAGGCCGCCAGCCGGGACCTTCTGCCGGGAATTCCGCCTCTGACCCCCGCCCCCACGCTGCGCCTCACGCGCCTCCGGCTCACCGATTTCCGGTCCTATGCCAGTTTCGAGCAGCGTTTCGCGGGCCGCATCGTCGCCATCGCGGGCGCGAATGGCGTGGGCAAGACCAATCTGCTGGAGGCGATCAGCCTGCTCGGCCCCGGCCGCGGCCTGCGCGGCGCGCGGGCCGGGGAGATCGGGCGGCGCAGCGCCGGGGAGCCTGCCCGCCCCTGGGCCGCCTTCGGCGCCTTCGAGGGGCCGGACGGCCCCACCGAAATCGGCACCGGCACGATGGGCGAGGCCGCTGATTCCAGCCGCCGCAAATACCTGGTGGATGGCGAGCCGGCGAAGAACCAGGCGGAGCTGGCCGGGCGAGCCGCCGCGGTCTGGCTGACGCCGCAGATGGACCGGCTGTTCCAGGAAGGCGCCTCCGGCCGCCGGCGCTTCCTGGACCGGCTGGTCTGGGCGCTGGACCCCGGCCATGCGCGGGAAGTGGCGGCGCATGACACGGCCATGGCCGGGCGCAACCGGCTGCTGGCCGAGGGCCGCCGGGATGCCGGCTGGCTGGCGGCGCTGGAGGATGCCATGGCGCGGCATGCGGTGGCGGCCGTGGCGGCGCGGCGGTCGCTCGGCCAGCGGCTGAACCTGCTGCTGGCGGCCGGCACCGCCACCGGCGCCTTCCCGGCCGCGCGGCTCGACCTGGTCTGCCCGATCGCGGCCGCGCTGGACCAGGCGCCGGCCCTGGCGGTGGAGGACCAGCTGCGGGCGGGCCTGGCCGCCAGCCGGGCGCGGGATGCCGCGGCGGGCGGCGCCGCCCAGGGGGCGCACCGAACCGACATGGACCTGGTGCACCTGCCCAAGGGGCTCGAGGCGGCACTGTGTTCCACCGGGGAGCAGAAGGCGCTGCTGGTCTCCGTCGTGCTGGCCCATGCCGCACTGATCGGCGCCGCCCGGGGCTTCGCGCCGCTGCTGCTGCTGGACGAGGTGGCGGCGCATCTGGATGCGACGCGGCGGGAGGCGCTGTATGCCGCCCTGGCCCAGCTGCCGGCCCAGGTCTTCCTGACCGGCACCGATGCCGAGGTCTTCGCCCCCCTGCAGGGCGTGGCGGAAAGCTTTGCCGCGACGCCGGAGGGCTTGCTGCCGGCCTGACCCACCCCTCCCCAGGCCCATCCAAGGATGCCGCATGGCAAATCCAGCGATTTCCGGCTATAGAGTCTAGTGCCTTAACCCGCGCGAATCCCTGTATCAGAGGGGTTTCAAGCCACAGTCAGGAGCCTCCGCCGGCATGTCCGACGCCGCCGCGCGCGCCAATCCGCCCAATACCCCGGCCTCCGGGGGCGGCGACCCGAATCCGGGTGCCGATACCTATGACAGCGCCTCGATCACCGTGCTGCGGGGGCTGGAGGCCGTGCGCAAGCGGCCGGGCATGTATATCGGCGATACCGATGACGGTTCCGGCCTGCATCACATGGCCTTCGAGATCATCGACAATGCGGTGGACGAGGCCCAGGCCGGCTTCGCGACCCGCTGCGACGTGGTGCTGAACGGCGATGGCAGCGTCACCGTCACCGATGACGGGCGCGGCATTCCGGTGGACATGCATGCCGAGGAAGGCGTTTCGGCCGCCGAGGTGGTGCTGACCCGCCTGCATGCGGGCGGCAAGTTCAACCAGAACAGCTACAAGGTCTCGGGCGGCCTGCACGGCGTCGGCGCCGCGGTGGTGAATGCGCTGTCCGAATGGATGGAGGTGCGGATCTGGCGCGACGGCCGCGAGCACTTCATCCGCTTCGAGCACGGCGATACCGTGCAGCCGCTGACCATCACCGGCGAGTCCGCGCACATGCACGGCACGCAGGTGACCTTCAAACCGGCGGCCACGACCTTCACCAAGACCGAATACGAATACCCGATCCTGGAACGCCGCCTGCGGGAGCTGGCTTTCCTGAATTCCGGGCTGAAGATCTCGCTGCGCGACGACCGGCACGTGCCGGCGGTGGAAGCCAACTTCGAGTTCAAGGGCGGCCTCATCGCCTTCGTCGAATGGCTGGACCGCAGCAAGGAGCCGATCTTCAAGCCGCCGATCAGCCTTGTGAGCAAGGAAACGGACGGCATCCGCGTCGAGCTGGCGATGTGGTGGAACTCCAGCCCGCATGAAGTCGCGCTCTGCTACACCAACAACATCCCGCAGCGCGACGGCGGCAGCCACCAGGCCGGCTTCCGACAGGCGCTGACGCGCATCGTGATGAAATACGCCGAGGACCTGGCGAAGAAGGAAAAGGTCGAGCTGATCGGCGACGACATGCGGGAGGGCCTGACGGCCGTGCTCTCGGTGAAGGTGCCGGATCCGAAGTTCAGCTCGCAAACCAAGGACAAGCTGGTCTCTTCCGAGGTGCAGCCGGTGGTGCAGGTGGCGGTGGCCGATGCGCTGTCCCACTGGTTCGAGACGCATCCGAAGGAAGCCAAGCTGGTGCTGGAGCAGGTCGTGCTCTCGGCCGCCGCCCGCAAGGCGGCGCAGCTGGCGCGCGACAAGGTCGGCCGCAAGAACGCGCTGGATATCTCCACGCTGCCGGGCAAGCTGGCCGATTGCCAGGAGAAGGACCCGGCCAAGTCGGAAATCTTCCTGGTCGAGGGTGACAGCGCAGGTGGCTCCGCCAAGCAGGGCCGCGACCGGCGATTCCAGGCGATCCTGCCGCTGAAGGGCAAGATCCTGAATGTCGAGCGCGCGCGGATGGACAAGATGCTGTCCTCCGCCGAGATCGGCACGCTGATCACGGCGCTCGGCACCGGCATCGGCACGGGGCCCGAGGATCGCGGCGGCTTCTCCGCCGACAAGCTGCGCTACCACCGCATCGTCATCATGACGGACGCCGACGTGGACGGCAGCCACATCCGCACCCTGCTGCTGACCTTCTTCTTCCGGCAGATGCCGTCGCTGATCGAGCGCGGGCACCTCTATATCGCGCAGCCGCCGCTGTATCGCGCCAAGCGCGGCAATGACGAGCGCTACCTGAAGGACGACCGGGCGCTCGAGGACTTTCTTTTGGAGAAGGCGCTTTCGGGCGCGCGCATCCGTTTTGCCGATGGGCGGACGCTTGCCGGCGACGAGTTGCATGAGGAGGTGGAGCGGCTGCGCCAGGTGGCGTCCCGCATCCGCAGGCTGGCCACGCAGGTGCCCGCCGGCATCATCGAGCAGGCGGCCGTCGCCGGCGCGCTGACGCCGGATGTGGACCGGGCGCTGGCCGGCGCGGCGCTGCTCGCGCAGCGGCTGGATGCGCTGGCACCGCCTTCCGAGCGCGGCTGGAAGGCCACCGCCGATGCCTCCGGCCTCAACCTGTTCCGCGTGGTGCGCGGCGTGACGGAGCGCCACGCGCTGGACCCCGCGGCGCTGCGCAGCGCCGAGGCGCGCTGGCTCGACGAGCGCCGCGAGGTTTTTGCCCGCGACTATGCGCAGGGGCCGGCGATGCTCGCCTTTGACAGCACGGAGACGACGCAGCACGGCCCGCTGCTCGCCTTCGACCGCGTGCTGACCCAGGGCCGCCGGGGCCTGACCATCCAGCGCTTCAAGGGGCTGGGCGAGATGAACCCCGACCAGCTCTGGAAGACCACGCTCGACCCCGCCGTGCGCACGCTGCTGCGCGTGCGGGTGGAGGATGTGGAGGATGCGGAGCAGGTCTTCTCGACGCTGATGGGCGACGTGGTGGAGCCGCGCCGCGAATTCATCGTG
This sequence comes from Falsiroseomonas tokyonensis, assembly GCF_019024325.1. Classification (GTDB taxonomy): domain Bacteria; phylum Pseudomonadota; class Alphaproteobacteria; order Acetobacterales; family Acetobacteraceae; genus Falsiroseomonas; species Falsiroseomonas tokyonensis. The sequence goes on along the minus strand of NZ_JAFNJS010000005.1, from coordinate 61,565 downwards.
GGGAACGCGCTGAAGGTCGCCAATCTCGACGTGTGAGGCATGCGCCGTGGCCACTGAACCGACCAAGGGGCCAGCCTCCTACTTCCCCTCGATCGAGAAGACCTATGGCAAGCCCATCGCGCATTGGCAGGAGCTGGTGCGCCAGCGCCTGCCGGCCAGGCACATGGAGCTGGTGGCCATGCTGAAGACCGAGCACGGCATGGGCCACGGCCATGCCAATGCCATCGTGGCGCATGTCCTGGCGGCCCCGAAGGGCTGAGGCGCGCCGGCCTGCAGATTGACGCAGTGCAGCATCGCCCGTAAAGCCCCGGCTTCCCAAACCCGCAAAGCCTCAATCGGCGCAGCCTTATCGAGCGCCGGAGGCGCCGCGTGACCATGTCCATGACCTTCGCCGACCTGTCCCTCGCGCCCGCCCTGCTGTGCGCGCTGGCCGAGGAGGGCTACGCCACCCCCACCCCTATCCAGGCGCGCTCCATCCCGCTGCTTCTGGAAGGGCGCGACCTGCTGGGCATGGCGCAGACCGGCACCGGCAAGACGGCCGCCTTCGCCCTGCCGCTGCTGCATCGCCTGGCCGCCACGCCGCGCCCGGCGCCCACCGGCGGCGCCCGCGTGCTGGTGCTGGCGCCGACGCGCGAGCTGGTCTCCCAGATCGCCGACGGCTTTGCCAGTTTCGGCCGCCACCTGCCGCTGCGGGTGACGACGATCTTCGGCGGCGTCAGCCCCTTCCACCAGGTGAATGCGCTGAAGGCCGGCGTCGACATCATCGTGGCCGCGCCGGGCCGCCTGCTGGACCTGATCGAGCAGGGCCATTGCGACCTCTCGCAGCTGGAGGCACTGGTGCTGGACGAGGCCGACCAGATGCTCGACATGGGCTTCGCGAAGCCGATCGAGCGCATCGTGGCGACGCTGCCGCAGGACCGGCACACGCTGCTCTTCTCCGCCACCATGCCCAAGGCCATCGCGGCACTGGCCGAGAGCCTGCTGCGCAAGCCCGAGACGGTGCAGATCGCGCCGCCCTCCACCACCGTCGACCGGATCGCGCAATCCGTGATGTTTGTCGAGGCCGCCGACAAGCGCGCGGCCCTGCTGGCGCTGCTGCAGGCGCCGGGCATCGGCCAGGCCGTGGTCTTCACCCTGCAGAAGACCATCGCCAACGAGGTGTGTGCCTTCATCACCGAGGCCGGCATCACGGCCGAGGCGCTGCACGGCAACCGGTCCCAGGGCCAGCGGGAACGTGCGCTGGAGGCCTTTCGGGCCGGGTCCGCGCAGGTGCTGGTGGCCACCGACATCGCGGCGCGCGGCATCGACGTCGACACCGTCACGCATGTCTTCAACCACGACGTGCCGAGCCTGCCGGAAAGCTACGTCCACCGCATCGGCCGCACCGGCCGCGCCGGGCGCAGCGGCATCGCCATCACGCTCTGCGATGCCGAACAGCGCGCCTGGCTGCGCGAGGTGGAGCGCGAGATCGGCCGCGCGCTGGAGGTGCAGGGCGATCACCCCTGGCATTCGGAAGCCGCGCGCCTTTCGACGCAGCCCCCGCCCGTGCTGGGCGGCGGACCGGTGAAGGAGATCAAGCCGCAGCAGAAGCGCGAGCGGAAGGTCTGGACCGAGGAAGAGAAGCTGGCGGCACGCCAGGCCGCGCAGGCGGCCTGAGACCCCTCACGCCCCGGCGCAGTCCAGCAGGACGCGCGCCAGGGCGGAGGTCCGGCCGCGCGGCGTGGCGAGCCAGATGCTGGTGGTGGCACCCGGCTCCGCCAGCTCCCGATGCGTCACCTCCGCCACGCGGATCTGCGCCAGCGAGGCCGGCATCACCGCGATGCCGAAGCCGGCGGCGACCAGGCCGATCAGCGTCGAATTTTCCCGGGCTGTCTGGGTGATGTCGGGCGTGAAGCCGGCGGCGCGGCACAGCGCCTCGAATTGCGCATGCAGCGTGGTGCCTACGGAGCGCGCGAAGAAGATCAGTTTTTGCTCGGCCAGGGCCGCGATCGGTAGGGGCCCCTGGTCGCGCGCCAGCGGGTGATCCTCCCGCATCATCGCGACCAGCCGCTCCCGCAGCAGCTCCACCGCCGCGACGTCACCGGGGATGTCGGCGGCGGAGGGGCAGCGCAGGAAGCCGGCATCCAGCGCGCCGCGGCGCAGCGCATCCACCTGTTCCAGCGTCGGGCTTTCCTGCAGCGCCAGATGCACATCCGGCAGGCGGCGCCGGAAGCCCAGCACGGCCTCGGTGAAGACCGGCAGCAGCGGGGCAGAGGCGAAGAGGCCGATGCGCAGCTCGCCGATCTCCCCCCGCCCGGCGCGCCGCGCCACCAGGACCGCGCGGGCGGCCTGTTCCAGCGTGGCACGGGCCTCCGGCAGCAGCATGCGGCCGGCCTCCGTCAGCGCCACGCGGCGGGTGCCGCGTTCGAACAGCGGCGTGGCGAGTTCCGCCTCCAGCTGCTGGATCTGCTGGCTCAGTGGCGGCTGCGCCATGCCGAGGCGGCGCGCGGCTCGGGTGAAATGCAGCTCCTCGGCCACCGCGACAAAGTAGCGCAGATGCCGCATTTCCATATCTTGCCCCTCTCAATACAGATGCGTTTGATATTGGACGAGTTGTTACGCCGCGCCTAGCGTTTCCGTCGCAAGAGCGGGAAAGGCGTGTCCCTTGGAGTCCTTCGATCCGATCACCCTGGAGGTCTACTGGAGCCGGCTGATCTCCATCGCCGATGAGGCGGCGACGGGCCTGCTGCGCACCGCCTTCTCCACCATCGTCCGCGAGTCCAACGATTTCGCGACGGTGCTGATGGACGCGAAGGGCGACTCCATCTCGGAAAATACCGGCGGCATCGCCTCCTTCTCCTGCATCCTGCCGAAGACGACGAAGCACTTTCTGGCGCGCTTTCCGATCGAGACCTGGCAGCCGGGCGATTGCGTGATCACCAACGATCCGTTCCTCGCCACGGGCCACCTGCCGGACTTCACCGCGGTCTCGCCGATCTTCCACAAGGGCAAGATCGTGGGCTTCGCGGGGTCCATCGCGCATTCGCCGGATGTCGGCGGCGCGCTGTGGTCCGCGGATTGCCGCGAGCTCTTCGAGGAAGGCATCCGCATCCCGCCCTCGCGCCTGTTCCGTGCGGGGCAGCGCAACGAGGATCTGGTGGAGCTGCTCTCCGCCAATGTGCGCATCCCCGGCCCCGTGATGGGCGACCTGGAAGCGCAGGTGGTGGCGAATGAGGTGGCGGTGCGCCGCCTGGCCGAATTCCTGGAGGATACCGGCCTCGAGGACCTGCAGGGCCTGTCTGAGGCTTTGCAGATTCGTGCCGACCAGGCGATGCGCCGCGCCATCGCGCAGGTGCCGGACGGCACCTACAACGCCACCATCGAGGCCGACGGTTTTGACGACATGGTCACGCGCATCGTCTGCGCCGTGACGGTGACGGGCGAGACGATGCATATCGATTTCGCCGGCACCTCGCCGCAGATCGATCGCGGCATCAACTGCGTGCTGAACTACACCCATGCCTATTCGGTCTATCCTGTGAAATGCGCGCTGGATCCCTTCACGCCGCGCAACGAGGGCAGCTACCAGGCGATCACCGTCGCGGCGCCGGAGGGTTCGATCCTCAATCCGCGCTTCCCCGCGCCCTGCAGCGCGCGGCAGCTGACGGGGCATCTGCTGGCGGGCGCGATCTACAAGGCGCTGGCGGATGTTCTGCCGGACAAGGTGCTGGCGGAATGCGGTGGCGCGCCGACGATGCGCGCGCTGTTCAGCGGCATGGACCAGAATGGCGACCGCTTCTCGCAGGTTCTTTTCGCGAGCGGCGGCATGGGCGCGAGCCCGCATCGCGACGGCCTGCCGACCACGGCCTTCCCGACCAATGTCGGCGCCGGCTCCATCGAGGCCTATGAAAGCGTTGCGCCTTTGCTGGTCTGGCGGAAGCAACTGCGCGCGGATTCCGGCGGGGCCGGACGCTTCCGCGGCGGGCTGGGGCAGGAGGCGGAGATCGAGGTACGCACGCCGGCCGCGGTGCGGCTCTCGCTGCTGTCCGACCGCCGCGACCATCCGGCCGAGGGCCTGCTCGGCGGCGGGCCGGGCGCGCCTGCGGTGATCGCCATCGATGACGGCACCAGGCCGCATCCGAAATCGCGCACCAGTGTGGAGACCGGGCGGCGCGTGACCTTGCTCTATCCGGGTGGCGGCGGCTTCGGCGATCCGAAGCAGCGGGACCCTGACGCCGTGCGCGCGGATATCCGCGACGGCTACATCACCGAAGAGGCGGCCATGCGTGACTACGGGGTGAAGGCATGAGCGGGACTGCGCGCATTGGCGTCGACGTCGGCGGCACCTTCACGGATTTCGTGCTGCATGATCCGGTCCGCAAGCTGGTCGCGACCGGCAAGCGGCTGACCACGCCGGACGATCCCAGCGAGGCGATTATCGCCGGCACCATGCGGCTGCTGGAGGAGACGGGGCTGAAGCCCGCCGACCTGCACAGCATCGTCCACGGCACCACGCTGGTGACCAACACCATCATCGAGCGCACCGGCGCCACCGTCGGCCTGCTGACCACCGCCGGCTTCCGCGACGTCATCGAGATCGGCCGCGAGACGCGCTACGACCTGTATGACCTGTATCTGGAAGCGCCGCCCACCCTGGTGCCGCGGCATCGGCGCCTGGAGATTCCGGAACGCATCGACGTGCATGGCGCGACGCTGCTGCCGCTGGACGAGCAGGCGGTGCGCGATGCAGTGAAGCAGCTGGTCGAGGTCGAGAAGATCGAGGCGCTGGCCATCGCCTTCATGCATGCCTATCACGCCGACCAGCACGAGGTGCGCGCCGGCGCCATCGTGGCGGAGATGTATCCGGACCTGCCGCTGTCGCTGTCCTCCCGCGTCGCGCCGGAGATCCGTGAATTCGAGCGCACCAGCACCGCCTGCGCCAATGCCTATGTGCAGCCGCTGATGCGCCGCTATCTGGACAAGCTGGAGGCGGATTTGGCCGCGCTCGGCTTCGTCGGGCGGCTGCATGTCATGCTTTCGGGCGGCGGCATCGCGGCGGTGCGGGATGCGAAGGAATTCCCGATCCGGCTGATCGAGTCCGGCCCGGCGGCGGGGGCCATGGCCGCCTCCTTCCTCGCGCGCCTCACCGGCGAGATGCATGTCGTGTCCTTCGACATGGGCGGCACCACCGCAAAAATGTGCCTGGTGGAGAATGCGGCGCCGGACCGGAAGTTCGATTTCGAGGCGGGGCGCGTGCGGCGCTTCCAGAAGGGTTCGGGCCTGCCGCTGAAGGTGACGGTCGTCGACATGATCGAGATCGGCGCCGGCGGCGGCTCCATCTCCCGCGTCGACGAGGCATCCGGCCTGATGAAGGTCGGGCCGCGCAGCGCGGGCGCCAAGCCGGGGCCGATCTGCTACGGCCGCGGCGGCACGGAGCCAACCGTCACCGACGGGGACCTGGTGCTTGGACGGCTGGACCCAAAGTACTTCCTGGGCGGGGAGATGGCGCTGGACCCGAATGCGGTGCAGCGCGCGATCGAGACCGGCATCGCGAAGAAGCTGGGCGTGGAGCGCGACATGGCCGCCCTCGGCATCCGCCGTATCGTGGATGAGACGATGGCGGCCGCCACGCGCATGCATCTGGCGGAGAAGGGGCGCGATCCGCGTCGCTACACGCTGATCGCCTTCGGTGGCGCCGGGCCGGTGCATTCCTACGATCTCGCACGCCTGCTGAAGATGAAGCGCATGCTGGTGCCGCTGGGGGCCGGCGTCGCCTCGGCGCTCGGATTCCTCGTCGCGCCGCCCGCCACCGATCTGGTGCGCAGCCATGTCGGCCGGCTGGAACGGCTGGACTGGGCGCATGTGAACGGGCTGCTGGCGCAGATGGAGGCGGAAGGACGCGCGCTGCTGCTAGAGACCGGCGCCGATCCGAACCAGATCACGGCCGTGGCCGCCGCCGATATGCGCCATGTCGGCCAGGGATTCGAGATTCCCGTGAGGCTGCCTTCGATGAAGCTGAGCGCGGCGGACCTGCCCGCCATCCGGGAAAACTTCTTCGAAAGCTATCGCGAACGCTTCGGCCGCGCGCTGACCGACCTGCCGATCGAGGCGCTGTCCTGGCGCGTCGCCTGCCTTGCGCCGGGGCGCGACATTCAGCTCGCCGAGGTGGCCAATACCGCGACCGAGAGCTTCACCGATGCCGCGAAGGCCGCGCGCGGGGTGCGGGAGGTGCTGTTCGAGGGCCTCGGCTGGCGCCCCTGCCACGTCTATGACCGCTATGCCCTGGCCCCCGGCGCAAGCTTCACCGGCCCCGCGCTGGTGGAGGAACGCGAATCCACCTGCGTCATCGGACCGGATGCGAAAGTCTCGGTGGATCGCTTCCGGAATCTGGTCGTCGAACTGCCCTGACCGGGCTCATACTCCACAACGCCGCGCCACAAGAAGCGCGGCGCCAAAACAGGGAGATGCGCAAGCATCGCGGCACCACCCCCGTCGCATGACGACGGCGAATAGGAGATGGACCATGGCGACACGTCGTACCCTGCTGGCCGCCGGCCTGGCATTGCCTGCGCTGCGATCAGCCTCGGCGCAGGAGGTCTTCCCCAACCGCCCGATCACGCTGGTGATCCCCTGGGCCGCGGGCGGCTCCACCGATGTCATGGGGCGCGTCATCGCGCAGGCCATGGCGGCGGATCTCGGCCAGCCCGTGGTGGTGGACAATCGCGGCGGCGCATCCGGCACGCTGGGCCATGGCCATGTCGCGCGGTCGCGGCCGGATGGCTACACCTTCCTGCTGGGCACCAACAGCACCTATGCCATTGCGCCGCATCTGATCCGCAACCTGCCCTACGACAACCGCGCCGCCTTCACCGGCGTCAGCCTGGTGGCGCGTAGTGCGCAGGTGCTGTGCGTGCATCCTTCCGTGCCGGTGAACAGCCTTGCGGAATTCGTCGCCTATGCGAAGGGCAAGCCGGGCGAGGTGACCTATTCCTCCGCCGGCATCGGCGCCAGCAGCCACCTGGCGGCGGAGCTGTTCCAGGCGAAGTCCGGCACGCGGCTGCTGCATGTGCCCTATCGCGGCGGCGGCCCTTCCGTGCAGGGCCTGCTGGCAGGCGAAGTCGCCATGTCCTTCGTCGATATGGTCACCTGCCTGCCCTTCCGCGCCAGTGGCCAGCTCAAGCTGCTCGGCGTTTCCACGGCGCGGCGTTCGGCATTCGCCAATGACATCCCGACGCTGGCGGAATCCGGCGTGCCCGGCTTTGCCTCCTCCACCGATGTCATCATGCTGCTGCCCGCAGGCACGCCGGCGCCGATCGTGACGCGGCTTTCGGCCGCCTTGCAGAAGGCGCTGCAGGATCCTGCGACGAAGGAAAGGCTGACGACGATGGCGGTGGAGATCATCGGCAGCAGCCCGGCGGAGCTCGACACCTATTGGACGGAGGAGCTCGCCAAATGGGGCGAGATCATCCGCAGCCAGAACATCACCATCTGAAGGATTTTCGTGAAATGCTGACACGCCGCCTTGCCCTGGCCGCGCTGAGCGCGGCGCCCTTCGCGACCGCGCGCGCACAGCCCGCCTGGCCGGATCGCGTGATCAGCTTCACCATCCCCTTCCCCGCCGGCGGGTCGGCAGACCTGCTGGCGCGGCTCGTGGCGGATCGGATGGCGCCGGTGATCGGCGCCGGCGCGCGCATCGTGGTGGAAAACCGCGCCGGCGCCGGCGGCGTCATTGGCAGCGATTTCGTGAAGCGCGCGTCGGCGGATGGCCATGCCATCCTGCTCGGCACGCCCTCCACCCACGGCACGGTGCCGGCGCTGCAGCCGGACACCACGCCCTATGATCCCATCGCGGATTTCTCCGCCATCGCCATCCTGGGCCGCGCGCCGATCGCGCTGGCGGTGCCGAAGGATTCGCCGCATCGCGACCCGCAGGCGCTGATCGCCTGGCTGCGCGCCAATCCGGGCCGCGCGAGCTGGGGCAGTTCCGGATCGGGCAGCGTGGGGCACTTGGCGGGCGAGCTGATGAACCTCTCGGCCGGCGGGCTGCAGGCCGAGCATGTGCCCTATCGCGGCGGCGCACCGCTGGTGGAGGCGCTGACCAAAGGCGAGGTGCAATACGGCTGGGAACCGCTGGGCTCGCTGGCCGCGGCGGCGCGGGACGGGCTGTTCCGCATCATCGGCATGGGCAGCGTCGCGCGGCACCCCCTCTTGCCCGATGTGCCGACCATGCAGGAAGCGGGGCTCGCGGGATTCGAGGCCTCCACCTGGAACGTCATGCTCGGCCCGAAGGGCATGCCGCCCGCCATCGTCGCGCGGCTGAACGCGGCGGCCAACCGCGTGCTGGCGATGGACGAGGTGAAGGCACGCCTTGCCACTGCCGGCATCGACGCGGTCAGCGACAGCACGCCCGAGACCACCGGCGCCTTCATCGCGGGCGAGTTCGGCAAATTCAAGGACATCGTTGTTCGCGCCCGGCTGAACCTGGCGCGCTGAGGAATCGACATGAGTGACGTCATCGCGGACCGGCTGAACCGCATCTCCCCTTCCCAGACCACGGCCATGCGCCAGCGCGCCCAGGCGCTGAAGGCGGAGGGCAAGGATGTGCTCGCCATCTCCTCCGGCGAGCCGGATTTCGACACGCCCGAGCACATCAAGGAGGCGGCGATCGCCGCCATCCGCAACAACCAGACCCGCTACACCGATATCTCTGGCACCCTCGCCTTGCGCCGCGCGGTGGCCGCGAAATTCCAGCGCGACAACGGGCTGGACTATGCGCCGGACGAGATCCTGGTGGGTACTGGCGGCAAGCAGGTGATCTACGACGCGCTGATCGCCACCATCAATGCCGGGGACGAGGTGATCATCCCCACCCCCTGCTGGGTGTCCTATCCGGATATCGTGGGCCTGGCGGATGGTACGCCCGTGCTGCTGCCCTGTGGTCCCAACCAGGGCTTCAAGCTGACGCCGGAGCAGCTCGAGGCAGCGATCACGCCGAAGACGAAGTGGCTGATCGTGAACACGCCGTCGAACCCGACCGGCGCGACCTACAGCGCGGAGGAACTGCGCGGGTTATGCGACGTGTTGCTGCGGCATCCGCAGGTCCACATCCTCACCGACGATATCTACGAAAAGCTGGTCTTCGACGGCCGCCGCTTCACCACCTTCGCGCAGGTGGAGCCGCGTCTGCGCGAGCGCACGCTGACCATGAACGGCTGCTCCAAATCCTACGCCATGACCGGCTGGCGCATCGGCTTCGGCGGCGCGCCGCGGCATCTGATCAAGGCGATGGACAAGCTGCAGGGGCAATCCACCTCCAATACCTGCTCCATCGCCCAGGCCGCGGCCGTTGCCGCGCTGGAAGGCCCGCAGGATGCGACGGAGGCGATGCGCCAGGTCTATGAGGCGCGGCGCAACCGCGTGGTCGCCTCCCTCAACGCCACGCCGCATCTGCGCTGCCACCTGCCGGAAGGCGCCTTCTATGCCTTTCCGGACATGACCGCCTGCATCGGGATGACCACGGAGGCAGGGACGAAGATCACCAATGACTGGGACTTCGTCTTCGCGCTGCTGACGGAACAGGGCGTGGCCACGGTGAACGGCACCGCCTTCATGTTCCCCGGCCATTTCCGCATCAGCTTCGCCGCCGCCGATGCGCAGCTGGAGGATGCCTGCGCTCGCATCCGCCGCTTCTGCGAAGGGCTGCGCTGAGGCGCGCTATTCCCCGAGCAGATCGGGGAACATCTCGGCCAGCGCCGCCTCCTCCGGCAGTTCCTCGCCGGCGAAGCTGGCGAGGATCTCACGCAGGTCGGCGGGGCGCAGCTTCTCCTCCCCCGCCTTGCCGGCGGTCCGGCGCATCAGTTCCAGCACCCGGGCGCGCGGCGGCATCGCAACCAGGCGCTCCGCCGCCTCCCGGCTCGCCTTCTCCCGCTTCTGCTCCAGGTCATCCAGCGCGGCCACTGGCAGCCAGCCGGATTCGGGCAGGTCTTCGCGTGCGGGCATGGGCGTCTCCTCGGTGCTGCGGCCGTCATCCCCCATGGGCGGCGGGGCGGCAAATCAAATGCCGCAGGCGGATCAGACCTCGGCCAGCACCGCCTCCAGCGCCTCGGCGAAGGCGGCCATGGCGGGGGCGCTGCCGAAGGAGACGCGCAGCCAGCCGGGATAGCGGAAGCTGGTCATGGCGCGCGCCATGACGCCGCGCGCCATCAGGCGGCGATGCGCCACCGTATCGGGCATGGGCAGGCGCAGCATCGCGAAATTGCCGATGCCGTCGAGCAGCGGAAGGCCCAGCCGCGCCGCCAGCGCGGCCAGTCCGGCGCGGCCCTGGCGCACATGGTCGCGCGTCGCGGCCAGATGCGCCGTGTCCCAGACCGATGCCCGCGCCGCTTCCAGCGCCAGCAGATTGACGCTGTAGCTGATGCTGATCTTGCGGACCGTCGCCGCCACGGCCGGGGCGGCCGCCATCCAGCCAATGCGCAGCCCCGCCAGGCCCCAGAGCTTGGAGAAGGTGCGGAAGACCACCAGGTTCGGGTGGCGCGCCATCAGGGCGAAGCTGTCGGGGAAGCCCGGCGCCTCGGCATATTCGGCATAGGCCTCGTCCGCCACCACGATGGCGCGGCCATCCACGGCTTCCAGGAAGCGTTCCAGCCGCGCATGGTCCCACCAGCTGCCGGTGGGGTTGTTCGGATTGCAGAGGAAGATCACGCGCGTTTGCGCATCGATCGCGCGCAGCAGCGCCGCCTCGTCGAAGCCATCCGCGCGCAGCGGCGCCAACCGCGGCTCGATGCCCGAGAAACTCGCCAGCCATTCATAGACGGCGAAGGTGCGGTCGGCGGTGACGATGTTGCAGCCGGCCTCGCAGAAGGCCTTTATGACGAAGCCGATCACCTCATTGGCGCCATTGCCGAGGATCACCTGCTCCGCCTCCAGGCCGAATTGCGCGGCGATGGCGCGCCGCAGGTGCCAACCATCACCCTGCGGGTAGATCGCGGCCTGCGCCGGGTCCCAGCGGGCCAGCACCTCCCGCGCCGCGGGCGGCGGGCCCAGCGGGTTCTCGTTGTTGTGCAGTCGGTGCAGATGCGTCACGCCGAAGCGGCGCAGCAGCACGTCGTCCGGCGGCGCGGGCACATAGGCCTGGAAGCTGGCGACATGCGCCGGCACCAGCCGCTCCAGATCGAAGCCGCTCATTCCAGGGCGGCCAGCAGCAGCAGGTCGCCCGCCGCATCGGGGATCAGCGCCGCGGGGGCGAGGCCCGCCTGCACCAGCCCCTCCGCGAAGGCCGCATGCCCCGGCTGGCCGAGGTCGAGCACCGCGCGGAACTGCCCGAAACCCTGGCCGCGGAACAGCGCCACATTGCCCGCGGCGACCGCGGCCGCATCGCCCGCTGCCAGCAGCGGCCGCAGCGTGACGCGCCCGGCGGCACGATCCGTCTCTGCCGCCATGACAGCGCCGGTGGCGCGCCCCGGGGGCGGCGGTTCGCCGAGGTCCCGGCCTAGGCCCAGCCGGCGCACGCTGCGCGTCACCCAGTCGCGCAGCAGCGGCGGCACCCAGGCGATGCCGCCCGGGTCTTCCTCCAGCGCGCGGAACAGCACCGGCTGCGGGGTGCCCGCGGCATCAGGCAGGTGGCCCACCACCTCGAAGGCATCACGCGGCATGTCCGGCGCCGCGTCCAGCACCACCAGGCCCTGGATGCTGCCGCGCGCCAGCGCGCCGAGCGCGGCATCCAGCAGCGCGATCGCCAAGGCCTCGCACGCCGGGCCCGGCGGCAGCAGCAGAGCGGGGCCGGAAAGCGCCATCATGCGGCGGCCGAAGGGTTGCCAGAGCAGGCCGCCGATCGGCCGGCGCCGCGCATCCAGCGCCACGCGGGCGAAAAGCTCGCCCGCCGCGCGCTGGTCCAGCACGCGCGGCGCGATGCGGAAGCCGGCGCCGCCCAGGCCCTCGGCCTCCGCCCAATCCACCAGCAGGGCCAGAGTCGCATCGTCCGGGTCCACCGGCGCGCCGGCCAGCGGGCCGAGGCCGGGCGGCGGCGGATCCAGGCTGCGCGGGGCATAGCCGCGCGCCAGGTTGAAGCCGAGCAGCAGGCCGCTGCGCCCCACCGGTTCGGTGGTCAGCTGGTCCGCCAGGCGGGCGGCCAGGTAGAGGCCGACGGCATCATCCTCCGGATCCCGCATCCGCGCCTGGTCGAGCCCCGCGAGGTCGAGATCCGCGGTCGGGAAGCCGAGTTCCAGCCGCACCGCATGCCGCCGGTCGTGCAGCGCCAGGCTGACCGGGCCGGCGCCCGGGGGGCTGGCGGCCAGCACTTCCTCCGCGATCAGCGCCAGGCGATCCGCCAGCCGGGCCTCGATCCCCCCTGCGGCCCCGGCGCCCCGCACGAATTCGGCGCCGACGGCCGCGAAGCGCGGCCCGGGCGGCAGGCTAAGCCGCGGCGCGGCGTCATCGGCGGTCATGGCCATCCGTCATGAAGGGTGTGTCCAGTCAGCTGCTTCGCTTGTGCCGCGGGGTGGCGCCTTGATGTCGCCGGTTCGGCCGCAAAATAAACCTTATCGTCGTGGAAAGCCGCGCCAATCGCGACGAATGCGAGGTTAATCGAGGGCGACCGCGATTCAGGTTGCAGTTTGGCCATCCCGGGCGCATATAAGCTCGCGTCAGCCTTGTTCGGTTCGGCCTGCTCTCTTTGCTCCGATCGAGCGCCGAGCCTGCTGTCCGTTTCCCGTTAAGTCTGATCCGCCCTGCGATGTTGCAAGGCGGTCTTTCTGTTTACGAAGCGGATCTCATCCATGCCGATCGGCACCGTCAAGTGGTTCAACGCGACCAAGGGCTATGGCTTCATCCAGCCTGAGGACGGCTCCAAGGACGTGTTCCTGCACATCTCCGACGTGCAGCGTTCGGGCCTGCAGGAGCCGCGCGAGGGCGACAAGCTGCAGTACGAGCTGCAGCATGGCCAGCAGGGCAAGGTCTCTGCCGGCAACCTGAAGCAGGCCTGATCAAGCAGGACTGAAGCGGACGGGGTGGCCCAGGGCTGCCCCGGACGACACGCGGTGAAAGGGCGGGAGCTTCGGCGCCCGCCGCTTCCGCCATTCCACCGCCGCCCCGCGGGGTGGCACCGACCGCCTGACGCAACCCTGGCGCGTCACGCGATAGCCTCATCATCCGCAGCACGGTGGCATCGCCATCGGGGACTGCCCAAAGGACCAAGTGCAGACTTCCTACGACCGAGCCTCGACCCGTCTCCTCCATTCCAACGGGTCCATCACCCAAAACCAGCCGGCCAACCAAGCCAGTGCCGGCCCTGTGATTTCCAGCCTCACGCGCGAGGAAATCCGCCGCATCGTGCTGGACCGGATCGGCTGAACCAAGGACGCAGGGCGCGCGGGCTGCCTGATCGTCCTGCCCTGGCGCCTTCCGCCAGGGCATGCCCCCGTCCCGTGAGGATCGCCGCATGCCTCCGCAGCACCGCTACATCGTCGGCCAGCGCATTGAATTCGTGCCGGGCCGCTTCGACGGCTCTGCCCCCTCCGGCACCTACACCGTCGTGCGGCAGCTTCCCAATGATGCGCTGGACCGCGAATACCGGGTGAAGAATGCCCGCGACGGGCATGAGCGGATCATCCGCGAAAGCCAGATGCGGCAGGGCATCCTCGCCTGACTTCCGCGCCGTTCCGACGCCCTGTCGGAACGGATCCCGGCCTGCGCGGCCGATAGCCCCTTGCGCAGCAGATCCGTCCGCAGGGACGGATCGCCGGCGCAGTCTCCCCTTTCCTCTCCCGACTCAGCGCCGCTTCAGCGCGCCCAGGTCGCGCACCGCGCCGCGGGCGGCGCTGGTCGCCATGGCGGCATAGGCACGCAGCGCAGTGGAAACCTGGCGCTTGCGCGGGCTGGCGGGCTGCCAGGCGGCCTCGCCCTTGGCCTCCATCGCGGCGCGACGCTGCGCCAGCACATCCTCGGACACCTTCAGCTGGATGCTGCGGTTGGGGATGTCGATCTCGATGATATCGCCATCCTCCACCAGCCCGATCGGGCCGCCCTCGGCGGCTTCCGGCGAGAGATGGCCGATGGACAGGCCGGAGGAGCCGCCGGAGAAGCGCCCATCGGTGACCAGGGCGCATACCTTCCCGAGGCCCTTCGACTTCAGGTAGCTGGTCGGATACAGCATCTCCTGCATGCCCGGCCCGCCGCGCGGCCCCTCATACCGCACCACCACCACGTCCCCTGCCACCACCTTGCCGCCCAGGATGCCCTCCACCGCGGCGTCCTGGCTTTCAAAGACCTTGGCCGGGCCGGTGAAGGTGAGGATGGAGGCATCGACGCCGGCCGTCTTCACGATGCAGCCATCCACCGCGATATTGCCGGCCAGCACGGCCAGGCCGCCATCGGCGGAGAAGGCATTTTCGCGCGCGCGGATCACGCCCTTGGCGCGGTCCAGGTCGAGGCTCTCCCAGCGTTCGGCCTGGCTAAAGGCCACCTGGGTCGGCACGCCGCCCGGCGCGGCCTTAAAGAACTCGAGCACGCCGTCATCGGCGGTCCGCGTCACATCCCATTGCTGCAGGCCCTCGGCGAGCGTCGGCGCATCCACCCGGCTGACCGAGGTATCGATCAACCCGGCGCGGTCGAGCTCGCCGAGGATCCCAAAGATGCCGCCGGCGCGGTGGACGTCCTCGACATGCACATTGGCGACGGAGGGGGCCACCTTGCACAGCACCGGCACGCGGCGGGACAGGCGGTCGATATCGGTCATGGTGAAGTCCACGCCGCCCTCATGCGCCGCGGCCAGCAGGTGCAGCACCGTGTTCGTCGACCCGCCCATGGCGATGTCCAGCGTCATCGCATTCTCGAAGGCGGTGCGGGTGGCGATGTTGCGCGGCAGAACGGCGAAATCCTCGGTCTCATAGTGCCGGCGGGTGATCTCGACGATGCGCCGCCCGGCCTCCAGGAACAGGCGCTTGCGGTCGGCATGGGTCGCCACCACCGTGCCATTGCCGGGCAGTGCCAGGCCCAGCGCCTCGGTCAGGCAGTTCATCGAATTGGCGGTGAACATGCCGGAGCAGGACCCGCAGGTCGGGCAGGCGGACCGCTCGATGACCGCCACTTCCTCATCCGTCACGCTGGAATCGGCGGCCGCGATCATGGCGTCGATCAGGTCGACGCTGCGCTTCTGGCCGCGATGCACCACCTTGCCGGCCTCCATCGGGCCGCCGGAGACGAAGATGGTCGGGATATTGAGGCGCATCGTCGCCATCAGCATGCCCGGCGTGATCTTGTCGCAGTTGGAGATGCAGACCATGGCATCCGCGCAATGCGCATTGACCATGTATTCCACGCTATCGGCGATCAGGTCGCGCGACGGCAGGCTGTAGAGCATGCCGTCATGCCCCATGGCGATGCCGTCATCCACCGCGATGGTGTTGAATTCCTTGGCGACGCCGCCCGCCGCCTCAATCTCCCGCGCCACCATCTGGCCGAGGTCCTTCAGGTGGACATGGCCGGGGACGAACTGGGTGAAGCTGTTGACCACCGCGATGATCGGCTTGCCGAAGTCGCCATCCTTCATGCCGGTGGCGCGCCAGAGGCCCCGCGCGCCGGCCATGTTGCGGCCATGGGTGGTGGTGCGGCTGCGGTATTGCGGCATGGTCTTGGCGCGTCCTGGCTTGCGATGCTCGGCCGGCGCTTTTAGCGGCTGCGCGCAAGCCCGGCCAGACGGCAGGCGTCAATGCAGGACGCAGGCGCCTTCCTCCACAAGATGCAGGCCGGCCGCCGCGGTGTGGCGGGCGAAAATCTCGGCGCCGCGCAGCGCGGGGCGCAGGTCGCCCGGCGCCAGCCATTCGGACAGGCCGCCGATGGCCGAGAGGCAATCGCCGCGCTGCAGCGCCGCCACCAGGTCGAGCAGCACCGACTCGTCCCGGCCCAGCCCCGGCCCGCCGCAGGGCCGCACATCCAGCGGGCGCACCGCGCCGCGCCGCAGGACGGACATCAGCAGCCCGAAGCCCAGCGCCCCGGCCGGCTGCACCCCGGCCAGGGCCAGCATCCGCTGCCAGTCCGGCTGCGGGCCGGCGGCGCGGGGCCGTGGCGCCATCCAGGCGCGGAGCGCCGCGACCACCAGGGATTCCGGCGGCGCCAGCCCCGGCAGGTGGGTTTCGCGGAAGGCCTCGGACATGCGGCGCGTCTCCTCGGGTGGGCGCGCCAGCATGGTCCGTCGGCGGCGATCGGGGAAGTGTGATTGCGAGTCATTCTCATATGTGCGATGCAGGGGGCGGATTGAGGAACTGGATTCATGTCTCTCGCATCAGCCCTCGCGCGGCGCGCCCTGGTCCTCGCGGCGCTGCTGCCGGCCCTGCCGGCCGCGGCGCAGCCGGCCCCCCCGCCTGCCCTGCCGCTGGAGCTGAACCGGCTGGAGCCGGTCGCCGCCCCCAATGAGGGCTGCCGCATCTGGATGATGGTGGAGAATGATGCGCCCGGCGCCGCCGCCATCGCGGCGCTGCGGCTGGATCTCGTGGTCTTCGGCGGCGATGGCCAGATCGCCCGCCGCGCCGCGGTGGAGCTGGCGCCGATCGGCGCCGGCCGCACCGCCGTCCGGCTTTTCGACCTCGCCGGCCTGCCCTGCGACCGCATCAGCCGCCTGCTGGTGAACGAGGTGCTGGCCTGCCGCATCGGCGGCGCCGATGTGGCGGATTGCGCCGACCGCCTGCGGCCATCCAGCCGCGCCGGCGTGCGCTTCGGCCTCTAGGGAATACACGCCATGGAAACCGCGCACGATCTCTCGCCGCTCGGCCTCTTCCTCGCCGCCGACTGGGTGGTGCGGTCCGTGATGCTGATGCTGGTGCTCGCCTCCATCGGCGTCTGGGCGCTGGCGCTGGACCGCGCGCTGCGCTTCCGGCGCCTGGCCCGCGATGCCCGCGCCCTGCGCCGCTTCGCCGAGGATGGCTCGCCGCCCAGCCATGACAATGCCTGGGCCGAGGTGCTGGTCGCCGCCGAACATGCGGCGCGGGAGGTGGCGGGGGAGCCCGCCGGCGAGCGCCGCCGCCATATCGCCAGCGCCGCCCGGCTGGCGGTGGTGGAGCGCACGGCGCGCGCCCGGCACGGCCTGCCGGTGCTGGCCAGCATCGCCTCCACCGCCCCCTTCATCGGGCTGTTCGGCACGGTCTGGGGCATCATGAACGCCTTCACCGCCATCGCCCGCAGCGGCAATACCAGCCTTTCGGCCGTGGCGCCGGGCATCGCGGAGGCGCTGTTCGCCACCGCCCTCGGCCTGGTCGCGGCGATCCCGGCGGCGCTCGCCTTCAACCGGCTGTCCGCCATGCTGGGCGAGGCGCGTGGCGCGGCGAATGGCGCGGCGGAACGCCTGGCCCGACGGCTCGGCCTGGCCGGCACCGGCCGCGCCCGCGTGGCCGCCGAATAATGGCCTTCGCCAATCTCGAGGATGGCGGCGATGACGGCGAGGAGGGCGTGCTCTCCGAGATCAATGTCACGCCCTTCGTCGATGTCATGCTGGTGCTGCTGATCGTCTTCATGGTGGCGGCGCCGATGATGATGGCCGGCGTGCCGGTGGACCTGCCGCGCGCGGCCCAGGCGCCGGTCCCGCAGGTGACGCAGCCGCTGGTGGTGACGCTGGACCGCCAGGGCCGCATCTTCATCGAGGAGGCCGAGGCCAATCCCGCCGCGCTGGTGGCGACGCTGCAGCCGATGGCCGCCGCCGCGCCGGACCGCCCGGTCTTCCTGCGCGCCGATCGCAGCCAGTCCTATGGCGAGGTGATGCGCGTGCTGGCGGCGATGGCGGCGGCCGGCTTCGGCCGCGCCTCGCTGATCGGCGAGGCGGCGCCCTGACCCGCCATGGACCAGTCCCCGCATCTCCTCGCGGCGCCGGCACGCGCCACAATGGCGGCTGGCCAGATGTCCTTCGCGGCCGCTGAACCGCTGCGCGAGCCGCGCGGCGCGCATCCCGCCGCCTGGGGCGTGGCGCTGGCGCTGCATCTCGGCCTGGCGGCGGTGCTGATGCGCCCGGCCGCGCCGCCGATGTTGGCGGGCGGCGGCGGCGGCATGCAGGTGGGGCTGACCGGCGGCATGGCCGGCGGTGGCGGCGCCATCACCGAGGTGCAGCCGGAGGATCTGGCCGCCAGCAGCGCCCCCGCCGAGGCCCTGGCCGAGGCCCTCCAGCCGGCGGAGATGCTGGCCGCGTCCGAGACGCCGCCCCCTGTGGCCGCCAGTCAGCCCCCACCAGAGCTGCAGCGCGCCCCGCCGCCGCCGAACCAGGTGCCCGCCGCGCCGACGCCGCCGCCCGAGCCCGTGCAGCCGCCGCCGCCCCCGCCGCTGCAGGCCAGCGCGGCGCCCAGCCTGCCCGTCCCCGTCCCGGAGCCGGTGGCGGCGACGCCCCCGCCGGCCGAGGCGCTGGCCAGCCTGGCCGCCAGCCTGCCACCCCCGCCACCGCCCGCGCCGGAGCCCATGGTGCAGGCCGCGCCGCCCGAGACCCTGACCGCCACGGCGGAGCCGCTGCCCCTGCCGCCGCCCCCGGCCCCGCCCGAGCCCGTGCAGCAGGCGCGGCCCGCCCCGCGCCCCGCCCCCGCGCCGCGCCGCGCCGCGCCCGCCCCCCGCCAAGCCGCGGTGGCCCAGGGTGGCAGCCAGGGCGCCGGCCAGGCGGCGGAGGCGGCGCCCGGCCCCGCCGCCCCGGGCCCTGCCTCCCCCGGCCCCGCCGCCGGCGGCCAGGGCAGCGCCGGCCCCAGCCCCGGCGAGGGATCCGGCGCCCGGCAACTGCCGGCCGCCTATGCCGCGGCGCTGGTGCGCATCCTGCAGCGCAATCTGCGCTACCCGCCCTCCGCCCGCGAACAGGGCATCGAGGGCACGGCGACGCTGCGCTTCGTCATCGCCCGCGACGGCACGGTGCAGTCCACCCAGCTGGTGCGCGGCACCGGCTCCGCCCTGCTGGACCATGAGGCCCTGGCGCTCCTGCGCCGCGTCTCCCCCCTGCCCCGCCTGCCGGCCGATTTCCCGGATGCGCAGGCCATCGTGCTGGCGCCGATCGGCTTCACCATCCGGTAGGTCAGGGCAGTCCGCCCATGCTCGGGCTTTCCGTGCCCGGGCTTTCCTTGCCCGGCCTCGCGGCGCGGGCGGTGGCGAAGGCGCCGGCCAGGGCCTGGCGCAGCACCACCACCTCATGCCCGATGCAGAGGCAGCGGAAGCCGGCGCGCAGCGCGGCGGCGGCCTCCGCGCCGTCGCCCGCCACCCAGCCGAGCGGCTTGCCCGCCGCCAGGGCCGCCTGGCGCAGCGCCGCCGCCGCCGCGAGGTAGCGCGGATCGGCGAAGCCGCCGGGGATGCCGAGGCTGTCCGACAAGTCGAAATGGCCGAGCCAGAGCATGTCGAGCCCCGGCACGGCCGCGATCTCCGCCGCCGCCGCCACGCCGACCGCGCTTTCGACCAGCGCGATGGTCAGCACCGCCGCATTGGCCGTCGCCATCTTCGCCGCCGGGTCGCCGCCGGCATAGTGGTCATGCGCGAGGGAGAAGGCCAGGCCGCGATGCCCCTCCGGCCGGTAGCGGCAGGCGGCGACCAGGGCGCGGGCCTGGTCGGCACTTTCGACCAGCGGCATCATGATGCCGAGCGCCCCGGCATCCAGGATGGGCGGCACCAGCGCGGCCTGGGGCGCCGGGATGCGCACCATGGGCACGATGCCGGCGGCACGGGCGAAGGCGCATTGCGCCTTCACGCCCTCGATCCCCAGGCCCGAATGCTCCATGTCCAGCAGCACGAATTCGGCCCCCGCCGCGGCCAGCGTCGGCGCCAGGCCGGGGGTGAAGAATTCGAAGGCCATCACGCCGAAGGCGGCCTCCCCCCGCAGCAGCCTGGCGCGCACCGGATTCTCGACCATCGGCGTTTCTCCCTTTGCGCGGATGTTCATCCCGCGGCCGTGATGGCGTCCAGCTTGCCAGCGCGGCGCGGCACCCCTATGCTTAACTCCATGGTTAAGCAAATCAGCGCCCAGCCCGATCTCGACCGCATCTTCGCCGCCCTCTCGGACCCCACCCGCCGCGCCCTGCTGCAGCGGCTGGATGCGGAGGACGGCCTCTCCGTCAGCGAATTGGCCCGGCCCATGGCCATGTCGCTGCCTGCGGTGATGAAGCACCTGGACGTGCTGGAAGGCGCCGGCCTGATCGCGCGCCAGAAAACCGGACGCACCGTGGCCTGCCGGCTGACGGCGGCACCGATGGAGGATGCGATGGGATGGCTCGCCCGCTACCAGCGCTTCTGGACCGAAAGCCTCGACCGACTGGCCGCCGCCGTGGAGCGGATGCCATGACCACGACCATCCCGAGCCTGACCCTGGTGCGCCGCATCAAGGCGCCACCCGCGCGCGTCTTCGCCGCCTGGACCCGGGCCGAGATGCTGGCCCAGTGGTTCGGCCCGCACCACACGCGCGTGGCGCATGCCGAGGTCGATGCCCGCCTCGGCGGCCACTTCCGGATCGAGCTGGTGGAGGACAATGGCGCGCGCCACGAGGTGGGCGGCCGCTACCTTGAGTTGGAGCCGGAGCAGCGCATCGTCTTCACCTGGGCCTGGGCCAGCACGCCGGAACGCGAAAGCCGCGTCACCGTGCGCTTCCGTCCGCTGGAGGCGGATACCGAGGTCACCCTCACCCATGACCGCTTCGCGGATTCCGACACCGCCACGCGCCACCGCCGCGGCTGGACGGAATCCTTCGAACGCCTGATCGCCTTGAACGAAATGGAGGAAGCCCGATGATGGACGTGACCCCGACCCCGGAACACCGCTGGCTGCAGCGCCTGGCAGGCGATTGGACCAGCGAGGCGCAATGCGTGATGGGCTCGGAACAGCCCCCCGTCACCATGCGGGGGCGGGAGACGGTGCGCCTGCTCGGCGATGTCTGGATGATCGGCGAGGGCACCGGCGAGATGCCGGATGGCGGCACTGGCCGCACCGTGATGACGCTGGGCTACGATCCCGAGAAGGGCCACTTCGTCGGCAGCTTCATCGGCTCCATGATGACCATGATGTGGCTCTACACCGGCAAGCTTGATGCCGCCGGCCGCGTGCTGACGCTGGAGGCGGAGGGGCCGGACATGTCCTCGCCTGGCCGCGTCGCGCTGTACCACGACATCATCGAGATGCTGGACGACGACACGCGCAGCCTGACCTCGCGCATGCAGGATGCCGATGGCCAGTGGCAGCAGGTGATGTCGGCGCGCTACCGGCGGGTGGGGTGAGTCATGGCGCGACGCATCCTGCTGCTGGTCGGCACCAAGAAGGGCGCCTTCATCCTGGAATCGGATTCCACCCGCGCCGAGTGGACGCTGCGCGGGCCCTTCTGCGACACCTGGCCGATCCATCACGTCATCGCGGACCCGGCCACGCGGCGCATCTTCGCCGGCGGCGGCAATGAATGGTTCGGGCCGGCCGTCTGGCGCTCCGACGACCTGGGCGAAAGCTGGACCCATTCCAGCCAGGGCCTGGCCTACGAACCTGGCGAGACGCCGATCAAGGCGGTGTGGAGCCTGGCCGCCGCGCATGGCGTGCTGCATGCGGGCGTCGAGCCCGCCGGGCTGTTCCGCAGCGAGGATGGCGGCCAGAGCTTTGCGCATCTGAAGGGGCTGCGCGACCATCCCTCTCGCCCCGAATGGCAGCCTGGTGGCGGCGGGCTGATCCTGCACGGGCTGCTGCCGCATCCGCAGGACCCGCAGCAATTCTGGGTGGCGATCTCCACCGGCGGCGTGTTCCATACGGCGGATGGCGGCGAAAGCTGGGCGCCGCGCAATCGCGGCACGCGGCAGGATTACGCGCCGGAGGACCAGCGCTATCCGGAACACGGCCAATGCGTGCATTGCCTGGTGATGGCGCCGGGACAGCCGGACCTGCTGTATCAGCAGAACCATTGCGGCATGTATCGCAGCGAGGATGGCGGCCGCAGCTGGACCAGCATTGAGCAGGGCCTGCCCTCCTCCTTCGGCTTTCCCGCCGCGACCCATCCGCGCGACCCCGCCACGCTGTTCCTGCTTCCGCTGAACGGCGACCAGGCCGGGCGCTTCGTGCCGGAGGCGCGCGCCGCCGTCTGGCGCACGCGCGATGGCGGCGCGACCTGGCAGGCGCTGCGCGAAGGGCTGCCGCAGCAGGACGCCTATTTCGGCGTGCTGCGCCAGGCCATGGCGACCGACAGCCTGGACCGCGCCGGCGTCTATTTCGGCACCAGCGGCGGGGAGCTCTATGCCAGCGCGGATGAGGGCGAGAGCTGGCGCTGCATCGCGCGGCACCTGCCGACCATCTCCTCGGTCGAGACCCTGGTGCTGGACGGCTGAGAGATGGTGCAGGTGCTTCTGCCGGCCTCCCTGGTGCGCCTGTTTCCTGGCGCGCCGCGGCAGGTGGAGATGGATGCGGCCAGCGTGGCGCAGGCGATCGCGGCGCTGGACCAGCGCTGGCCCGGCATGCGCGACCGGATCTGCGATTCCACGCCAGCCATCCGCCGCCACCTGAAGGTCTTCGTCGATGGCGAGCTGGCCAACCTCACCACGCCGCTGCGCCCGGGGGCGGAGCTGCTGGTGATGACGGCGATGAGCGGCGGCTGAGGCTGGCCGCCCAGGAAAGGGCGAGGCAGGGATGCCCGGGCACCCCTGCCCCGGCGCTCAGCGGGACGGGGCGGTGGGCATCTGCATGGTGCTATAGCCCTCCGGCACGGTCAGCCGCGCCGCATCCACCGGACCATAGGTGACCTGCGTGGCCTCCATCACCATGGTGGCTGTGCCGCCCGGGGGCGTCGCGCTGGCGCGCAGCAGCACACCATCCTCGGTGATGCAGGAGGTGCCGCTGCCCTGCGGGGCGGTCATGTTCCATTCGGTGCAGGTCGTGCCTGCGACGGTCGCCGTGCCCTGGCGCGTGAAGCTGGCGCCGGCCGGCACGCCCTGGGTCATCGCGGCCACCGTCGCGGGCGGCATGGCCATGATGGCGCGCTGCGCATCCATCACCATCACCGCCGTATTGGCGCGCCGGTCGATCAGCATCCAGCCCATGCCGCCCGGCGGATCGACGCGCTGGCGCCCCGTGCTGGCGGAGAAGGCCATCCGCAATTCCTGCGGCGCGGCCGCGCCGCCGCCCGCACCGGGCGGTGAATTCATCCGATAGGTGACGCTGACATCGCGCGTCGGCTGCATATTCGTCGGCTGCGCCATGGCAGGCAGGGCGAGGAGCGCGAGCGCGGTTGTCGAAGCCAGGATGCGGATCATGGAAGTCCTCAGCTTGCCACGGCCGGACCGGGGTCCGGCGGGCGGGGTGCCAGTGGCAGGGCCAGGGCGCGGCGGCCGCACGCCGCGCTCTCCGCGCGGGAGGCGGGCGTTCCCATCCGCATCGAACGGGGCCTGGATGCCATGCACTCAGCGCAAGGACGGGCCGCCGGTTCCGCACCGCCTCGGCCGGCGGGCGCGGAGGGCCACCGCTCAGGCCTGGGCGAAAAGGCCCAGCAGGCCGACCGCCAGCAGGGCGCAGCCCGCGAAGCGCGCGACCATCGCCCGGGGCAGTTCCGCCGTCCGCCGCACCAGCGCGGCCACCGCCAGCACGATGAGCGCCTGCACCAGGGCGAGGCCCAGCAGATAGGCGAGCACCGGCGTCGCCTCCGCGCCGATCATCGCCTTCGCATAGGCCTGGCCATGCAGCAGGCCCGCGACCGGCAGCAGCGCCGCCCAGCCCGCCGACCGGACGGGTCCTGCGATCAGCAGCACGCCGGCCATCAGCAGCGTCGCCGCCACCAGCCATTCCACCGCCGGCAGCCAGGCGCCGAGCCAGGCTGCGACGACCCCCACCAGCGAGCCCAGCACGAAGGACAGCGGCCGCAGCGCGCCCCAGCGCGCCAGCCCCGCCACCAGCCCCGCCGCCAGCAGGAAGGCCAGGTGGTCCGGGCCGATGACGGGATGCGCGAGGCCGGAGGCCAAGCCATGCCAGGCGGTGCTCGGCACCTCCCCGCCCATCGGGTGATGCGCCGCCGCGGGACCCGCCAGCAGCAGCGCGGGCAGCCAGATGGCGAGGCGATGGGCGGTGGTCATGCGCGGGGCTCCCCTGATGCAGCGGGGCCAGGATGAAGCGCGGCGGGCGGTTCGGAAACCCTCACGTAAGCGTAAACCGCGCTGCGCCGATTCAGCCACAATTCGACCCTTCACTGACCACATGGACACACGCCCCCAGATCGCGGCGGTCCGCTTCGGAACCGGTCCGCGCCCCGACGCCCCGCTGCCGGATGATCCGGTGGCCTGGCTCGACCAGCA
Organism: Falsiroseomonas tokyonensis; assembly: GCF_019024325.1. Taxonomy (GTDB): domain Bacteria; phylum Pseudomonadota; class Alphaproteobacteria; order Acetobacterales; family Acetobacteraceae; genus Falsiroseomonas; species Falsiroseomonas tokyonensis. The sequence continues at coordinate 37,344 of NZ_JAFNJS010000005.1, read as the reverse complement.
GACCCGCGGCCCCGGCCCGGCCCTGGCGCCGCCCGAGGGGCGCGACGCGCCCGCCTCGCTGGAGGAAGGCTACACCGCCTGGATCGCGCATGACGCGAGCCCGCCGCCACCGGGCCAGGCCAGCGTGCCGACGCAGCTGTTCCGCGCCGAGCAGCAGGCCTGGATGCGGCACCTGCTGACCAGCACGGCGCCCTTCCACGACCGGCTGACCAATTTCTGGCTGAACCATTTCACGGTCGCAGAGCGCGGCGGCTTCGGCGTGACCACCGGCTTCCCGGGATTTCTGCGCGAGGTGATCCGGCCCCATGTGATGGGCCGCTTCGTGGACATGCTGCTTGCGGCGTCGAAGTCGCCGGCCATGCTCTACTACCTGGACCAGGTCGCCTCGGTCGGCCCGAACAGCAATTTTGGCAGACGCAGCGGCCGCGGGCTGAACGAGAATCTGGCGCGCGAGATTCTGGAACTGCACACCGTCTCCCCGGCCGGCGGCTACACGCAGGCCGATGTCACGGAATTCGCGCGGATCATGACAGGTTGGGGGGTGGAGCGGATGCGCCCGCCCTTCGCCACGGTCTTCCGCCCCGGCAATCACGAGCCGGGCGAGAAGACGCTGCTCGGCAAGCGCTATGCCGAGGGGCCGGAGGCCTATGAGGCCGCGCTGCGCGACCTGGCCGCGCATCCCGCCACGCATCGCTTCCTGGCGACGCGGCTGGTGCGGCATTTCGTGGCTGATGCGCCGAAGCCGGAGACGGTGGCGCGCATCGAATCCGTGCTGCGCGACACGCAGGGCGACCTGGGCGAGGCCGCCCGCGCGCTGGTGCGGCTGCCGGAGGCCTGGGGCCCGCCGCTGACCAAGCTGCGCGCGCCGCTGGACTACGTGGTGGCGCTGCACCGCGCCGCCGGCGGCACCGATCCCGCGCCCGTGCTCGGGGCGCTGAACGCGCTGGGCCAGCCGCTGTGGAACGCGCCGCAGCCGAATGGCTGGCCCGACACCGCCAGCGGCTGGGCGGCGCCGGAGCCGATGATGCAGCGCCTCGACATCGCCCATGAGACCGCCGGCCGCTTCGCACGGCTGGACCCGCGCCAGGTGCTGGAAACCGCGATCGGCCCGCTGGCGCGGGAGGAAACCCGCACGGCGCTGCGCCGTGCCGGCAGTGCGCGGGACGCCATCACCCTCGTCTTCGCCAGCCCGGAGATGCAACGCCGATGAACGCGAACCATCTGCCCCGCCTCGGCCGCCGCAGCTTCCTGCTGGGCCTGACCGCGCTCGCCGCCGCCGGCCCCGCGCGGTTGGCCGTCGCCGACGTCGCGCCCGCCGCGCAGATCATGGACCGGCGCCTGGTCGTCATCCTGCTGCGCGGCGCCATGGATGGGCTGCATGCCGTGGTGCCCTATGGCGATGCCGACTATGCCGCGCTGCGCGGCGAGCTGGCGCTGAAGGATCCGGGGCAGGAGGGCGGCGTGCTCGACCTCGGCGGGCAGTTCGGGCTGCATCCGAAGCTGGTGGCGCTGCACGGGATGTATGCGCAGGGCGAGCTGCTGCCGGTGCATGCGGTGGCCGGCCCCTATCGCACGCGCAGCCATTTCGATGGCCAGGACCTGATGGAGGGCGGCGGGCTGCAGCGGCTGGAATCCGGCTGGCTGAACCGCGCGCTCACGCATATTCCGGAATCGGCCGGCCAGCCCGCGCGCACGGGGCTCGCCCTCGGCCTCGACCTGCCACTGCTGATGCGCGGCGAGGCGCCGGTCGGCATGTGGGCGCCGCCGCGCCCGACGCGACCAGAGCCCGACCTCTATGCGAGGATGGCGGAACTGCTGCATGAGGATGCGGTGCTCGGCCCCACGGTGTTGGAGGGGATGCGCGGCCGTGGCTATGCCATGGGCGCGCTGGCCATGGGCGCGGCCATCCCCGCCAACCAGGGCGGCTTCACGCGGCTGGCGGCGGCGGCCGGGCGGATGCTGGCGCGGCCGGATGGGCCGCGCGTGGCGGCGCTGGAGCTCGGCGGCTGGGACACCCATGCGGGGCAGGCGCAGCGCATCGATCCCGTTCTGGTGCAGCTCGATCGCGGCATCGCGGCGCTGCGCGACCAGCTGGGCGAGGCCTGGTCCCGCACCGCCGTGCTCGCCATCACCGAATTCGGGCGCACGGCGCGCGCCAATGGCAATCTTGGCACGGACCACGGCACCGGCGGCGCCGCCTTCCTCGCCGGTGGCGCCGTGCGCGGCGGCCGCGTGCTGGCCAACTGGCCCGGGCTGAAGCGGGACAACCTGTTCGAGAACCGCGACCTGCAGCCGACACGCGACCTGCGCGCGCTGGCCAAGGCCCTGTTGCGCGACCATCTGCGCCTGTCGGAGGGCGCGGTCGCCGCCGCCTTCCCGGGCAGCGAGGATGTGGCGGCGGAAGGCGGGCTGCTGCGCGCCTAGGCCTCCGCCATCTCGCGCAGCGGGCCGAGCAGCAGGGCCAGCACGGCGGCTTCCTCCGGTCGCAGGCTGTCGATGCCCTCCCGCAGCTCGGCCTTGGCCTCTGCCTCCACCTCCAGCGCCAGGGTGCCGCCCAGGTAGCTGTCAAGGATGGTGGGGTGGACGTAGCATTTGCGGCAGATGGTCGGCGTATTGCCGAGCCGCGCCGCCACCCGCTCGATCGCCTGGCGCACATTGCGCTTGGCGGCGGCCTGGCTGTCGACGCGCTCGTACTCCTTCAGGGCCAGCGCGGCCAGCACCGTGCCGGCCCATGTCCGAAAATCCTTCGCCGTCACCTCGCGCCCCGAAATCTCCCGCAGATAGTCGTTGACGTCGGAGGAGCTGACATCGTGCAGCGCGCCATCCGCATCGCGATACTGGAACAGCTCCTGCCCCGGCAGGTCCTGGCAGGCGCGGACGATGCGCGCCACGCGGCGGTCGCTGATCCGCAGGTTCCAGCTCTTGCCGCTTTTCCCCGTGAAGGCGAAGCGTAGTTCGCTGCCGGTGACGGCGACATGGCGGCTCTCCAGCGTGGTCAGGCCGTAGCTCTGGTTCTGCTTCGCGTAGTCGTCATTGCCGACGCGGATCAGCGTGGTCTCCAGCAGATGCACCACCGTGGCCAGCACCTTCTCCCGCGCCAGGCCGGGGCGTCGCATATCGGCATCGACGCGTGCGCGCAGTGCCGGCAGCGCCCGGGCGAAGTCCACCATGCGGTCGTACTTCGCGGCGTCCCGCACCTCCCGCCATCGCGCATGGTAGCGGTACTGCTTGCGGCCCTTCTGGTCGCGCCCCGTGGCCTGGATATGGCCATTGGCGCTGGGGCAGATCCATACCTGGGTCCAGGCCGGCGGCACCGCCAGCGACCGGATGCGGCCGAGCGTCGCGGTGTCCTTCAGCGCGCCGCCCTTCGGCAGGCGATAGGAAAAGCCCTTGCCGGCGCGGCGGCGGGTGATTCCGGGGGTCTCGTCGGAGACATAGCGCAGGCCGGCCTCTTCCGCGGCCTCGCGCGGGTCGATGATCGGGGCGACAGCCTCGTCTTCGCCATCCAGGGGCATGGGCGCTGGGCCTCCTCCCCCGAGCGATGCAGCGCCTAACCCGCGGCGCTGCGGGCGGTTGCAGGGCCGGCGGGCACGAAAAGCGGCGCGCCGCGTTGCCTCGGCATGAAGATCGCGACCTTCAACATCAACAACGTCAACCGCCGCCTGCCCAATCTTCTGGCCTGGCTGGCCGAGGCTGCGCCGGATGTGGTCTGCCTGCAGGAACTGAAGGCGGCGCAGGCGCAGTTTCCGGCCAAGGCGCTGCGCGAGGCCGGCTACCATTCCGTCTGGCAGGGCGAGCGGAGCTGGAACGGCGTGGCGATCCTGGCGCGCGGCGCGGCGCCCATCTGCACCCGCCGCAGCCTGCCCGGCGACGATGGCGACAAGGCCGCGCGCTATATCGAGGCCGCGGTGAAGGGCGTGCTGATCGGCTGCCTCTACCTGCCCAACGGCAATCCACAGCCGGGGCCGAAATTCGACGCCAAGCTCGCCTGGTTCCAGCGGCTGAACGCGCATGCGGCGGGCCTGCTGCAGGCTGGCGTGCCGGCCGTGCTGGCGGGCGACTTCAACGTGGTGCCGACCGATGACGACATCTATCCCACGAAATCCTGGACGAAGGACGCGCTGCTGCAGCCGGAGGTGCGCGCGGCCTATGCGGCGCTGCTGGCGCAGGGCTGGACCGATGCGCTGCGCAGCCTGCATCCCGACGCCCGTCTCTACACCTTCTGGGACTACAAGCGGGACCGCTGGGCGCGCGATGGGGGGCTGCGGCTGGACCATATCCTGCTGAGCCCACACCTCGCCCCGCGGCTGAAGCAGGCGGGCGTGGACCGAGACGTGCGCGGCGCCGAGGGGGCGAGCGACCATGCGCCCGCCTGGGTCATCCTGCGCCGCGCGGCGCGGCCTCGGGGCGAATCAGGCGATCCTCGGCACCGCTGACCGACCGCGCACCCGTCCGGCGTGGCCGACAGTTCCAGGATGAACCTCCGGAGACAACGGGACGCATATTGCTGCATCGCAGGTGGTTCTGGGTTAAGCAGGCCTCGGTTCGTTCGCTGCCCAACAGGCACAAACAGCGAGGCATTCCATGGCGGCAGAGGCGGGCGGTGTAGCGTTGGGACCGGCGGTAGCACTCCTGGCGGCGGGCGTCGCGGCGGTGCCGCTGTTTCGCAAGGCAGGGCTGGGCTCGGTGCTCGGCTATCTGACGGCCGGCGTCGCGGTCGGCCCCTTCGGCCTCGGCGTGCTCTCGGACCCGGAGGCGGCGCTGCACATCGCCGAACTCGGCGTGGTGCTCTTCCTCTTCCTGATCGGCCTGGAGATGCGGCCCGCCAAGCTCTGGGCGTTGCGCGGCGCCATCTTCGGCCTTGGTGCGGCGCAGGTGCTGACCTGCGCGGCCCTGCTAACAGGGGTCGGCATGATGCTCGGCCTGCCCCTGCCGGTAGCCGTCATCGCGGCCTTCGGCTTCGTGCTCTCCTCCACCGCGGTCATCATGCAGATGATGGACGAGCGTGGGGAGACGGCGACGCCCGCCGGGCAGCGCAGCGTCTCCATCCTGCTGCTTGAGGACCTCGCCATCGTGCCGCTGCTGGCGCTGGTGGCACTTCTGGCCTCCTTCACCGGCACGGTCGCGGATGACGGGCGGCCGGCCTGGCTCCCGGTCCTGCTCGGCCTCGCCGCGATCGGCGCCGTGGTCGCGGCCGGGCGCTGGCTGCTCGACCCCATGTTCCGCCTGCTCGCCAAATCGGGCGCGCGGGAGGTGATGACGGCGGCCGCGCTGCTCGTGGTGCTCGGCGCCGCGCTCTTCATGCAATGGGGCGGCCTGTCCATGGCGATGGGCGCCTTCCTCGCCGGCGTCCTGCTCTCGGAATCGACTTTCCGGCACCAGCTCGAGGCCGATATCGAGCCCTTCCGCGGCATCCTGCTGGGGCTGTTCTTCCTGAGCGTCGGCATGTCGCTCAACCTCAACGTCGTCTGGGGCGCTTGGCCGCTGGTACTGGGGGGCGTGCTCGCCTTCATGGTGGTGAAGGCCGCCGGGATCTACGGCGTGGCGCGCCTTTTCGGCGCGGAGAATCGCGAGGCCATCCATCGCGCGACGACCTTCGCCCAGGGCGGCGAGTTCGCCTTCGTCCTCTACGGCGCCGCACTCGCCGCCGGCGTGTTCGACGCCACGATCTCGGCCGCGATGACCGCGATCGTGATCCTCTCCATGGCGCTGACGCCGCTCGTCGTGATCGCCGCCGATCGGCTGATGCCGCGCGAGGAGGTTTCGCTCGACGGGATCGAGCAGGCGCAGGGGCTGAGGGGGCGGGTCCTCGTCATCGGCTTCGGCCGCTTCGCGCAGGTGGTCAGCCAACCGCTGCTGGCGCACCGCATCGACGTCTCCCTGATCGAGACCGACGTCGAGATGATTAAGGCCGCCGCCACCTTCGGCTTCAAGGTCTATTACGGCGACGGCACCCGGCTCGACGTGCTCCGCGCCTCGGGGGCCGGCGAGGCCGAGGCGATCCTGGTCTGCGTCGACAAGCCGGAGGTGGCAGACCGCATCGTCGAACTCTGCAAGGCGGAGTTCCCGCTGGCCAAGCTCTACGTGCGTGCCTTCGACCGCGGCCACGTCCTCCGCCTGGTCGAGGCCGGGGTGGACTACCAGATCCGCGAGACCTTCGAATCCGCCATCGCTTTCGGAAAGGCGGTGCTGACCGGCCTCGGCGTGCCGGAGGAGGAGGCCGCCGAGACGATGGGCGACGTCCGCCGCCGCGACGGCTTGCGGCTCGACATGCAGATCACGGGCGGCATCGAGGCGGGCAAGACGCTCTTCCGCGGCAACACGACCACGCCTGAGCCGGCGCCCCTCACGACACCGATTCGAGGCGGCCGCGCGCTGAACGAAGAGGCGGCGGCCGCGCTCGGCCAGGGCGCGCCTGACGAGCTGGAGCGGACCTGACGCGCTGCGGTATCGCGCGCAGGCCGCCGCTTCCCGCCGGTTGCGGCAGGCCCCGACGCGGATGCGTCAGGCAGGATCAGCGCGCCGGGCCGCCCCTGGTTGCGCCGATCAGCGATAGGTGCGCAGCACGCCCCAGCCTTCCCGGCTGCCGTAATCCGCCAGGCGATTGGCCTCGTAGCGCGGCAGGCCTTCCAGCTCCTGCCGCGTCAGCTCCATGCGCACACGCTCGCCGGGCGCACCGAGCATCAGCCGGTCGATCGGCACCACCGCGCGGCGCGCACCCAGGCCGAAGACGCCGCCCCATTCCACCACTGCGGCGCGCACCTGGCCGCCGCTGTCGATCAGCAGGTTCTCCACCTCGCCCGCATCACGCCCATCGGTGCCAACCACATCGGTGCCGACGAGTTCAGATACGCGCGCGAGATCCACGCCGTTCGAGGATCTGGCCGCCGCCGCACTGGCGCCGCCGCCCGAGCTCGCCGGGGCTGTGCGGGCATTGGCACCGGTCTCCGGCGTGCCAGGCATGCCCTGGCGCATGGCCGCGCGCACCGGCGGCAGCGCGGCCAGCACCTCGTCGATCGCAAGCCGCGCCTGCAGCGCATCCGGGTTCTCCGCGGCCAGGCGGCGGCGCGCCTGGTCCACGCGCTGCTGCAGTGCCTGGGTCGCACCTTCCGTCAGGCGGCCCGGCTGCTGCTGGTCGATGATGCGGGCGACGCCTTCAAGCGCCAAGCGCGCGCGCTGCAGGGCCTGCGGGGAAATGGCATCCTGCGCCGTGCCCATCTGCTGATGCGCGACGCGCAGCTCCTCCTCCGCCTGCTGCAGATCATTCGGCAGGGCGCGCGGCAGGTCTGGATTGGATTGCGCGGCCGGGCGCGGATCGGCAGGCGTCACCTGCGCCTGGGCGCCACCGACATGGGCGCCGCCGACAAAAGCCAGCGCCAGCGCGACCGCGGTCGTCGCCAGCAGCCCGGAACGGGCGCGCGAAGGGGTATCGTGCTGGGGCATCTGAAACTCCTGTGTTTCAAGCAGGCCTAGCGCCGGCAGCCCGGATGGGCTGCCGGCGCGCGGATCGTCGCGGGTGGGGTGTGGCGGGGCTCAGCTGCCCTCGCGGACCTTGTCCTTGGCGCCGCCGACGGCGTTCTGCACCTTGCCCTCGGCCTTATCGGCCTTGCCCTCGACCTGCATGGACGTATCGCCCGTGGCCTTGCCGATGCCTTCCTTGATGGCGCCCTTGGCCTGCTTGCCGGCACCCTCGATGCGGTCCTTGTCCATTGTGCGTTCCTTCCGGTCTGGTGTTGCTACCGCCGGAGGAGGCGTTGCCCGCCCCCGACCATGAGCTAACGACCGGTCGGCGCCAGGGTTGCTGGCAAGCAGGCCCCGATGGGTCAGGAGGCTCCGCCTGCCTCCTTCTCGCCCGGCACCTCCGTCGGCTGGCCCAGCGTCTCCCGCACATAGAGCTTCTTCACCAGCACGAAGACCACCACGGTGATCGGCGCCGCCAGCAGCACGCCCGGCAGTCCGAACAGCAGGCCGACCGCCACCACCGCGAAGAGCATCAGCGCCGGCGGCATGCTGACCATGTGCTTCTCCACCAGCGGCATGATCATGTTGGATTCCAGCTGCTGGATGGCGAGGAACAGCAGCCCGGTCCAGAGGAAGGCATTGCCGCCCTCGGACAGCGCCAGCAGCAGCGCCGGCAGGGCGCCGACCACCGCACCGATCAGCGGCACGAAGCCGGCCAGCCCCGCGAAGAGGCCGAGGGCCAGCGGCGAAGGCAGGCCCACCAGCCAGCTGCCGAGCCCGGCCAGGGTGCCCACGATCGCCATGGAAACCAGCTGCGCGGCGAGCCACAGCCGCAGCGCCTTGCCGGAGGCCACCAGCGCCTCATCCGCCCGCGCATGCTGCTCGCGCGGCAGCAGCTTCACCACGCCGCGGCGGTAGAGGTCGGGGCTGGAGGCGAGGAAGAAGCCGCCGACCACGGCGAGCACCAGGGCCGAGGCCGCATTCACCACCATGCTGCCCGCCGTCGCCGCATGGCCCGCCAGCGTGCCCAGCAGCGAGGTATCCAGGCCGCCGCCCTCCGCCCCCTCCTGCCCGCCGCCCTGCAGCGCCGGGATCGCCACGCCGAAGCGTTCCTCCAATGCGCGCACCGCATCCGGCAGGCGGCCCCAGAGCTGGCCGATTTGCGCCGTCACCTCGCTGCCCACCAGCATGCCGGCCAGCGCCAGCCCACCGCCGATCAGCAGGCCAACCAGCAGCAGCGACCAGCTGCGCGACAGGCCGAGATGCCGCTCCACCGGCTCCGCCGCCGCCAGAAGCAGCGCGGCCACCACCACGCCGCCGAAGGTCAGCAGCAGCGCGTCGCGCACCTGCCAGAGCAGCAGCGCCAGCACCACCACCGCCGCCACGATCAGCACGCGACGCAGAAAGGCGACCTCCGCCCGGCCTTGTCCCGCTCCGTCGGCTTCGCCCCGATCCATCACGACTCATGTCTCCAGAAGATGCCGGGGAAGCGGGCGGAGGGCGGCCTGGTTGCATCACGATCGGTGGCAGCGGACCGGGCGGGTGGCTTCGAATGGCCTTGCGATGGCGGGACGAGGCCGGCAAACTTCACAATTCTGAAATGGAAGTGCCGCGGACCGTCCCATAGAAGGCAGCCGCTCTAGGACCGCAGGGAGAGACCCGAATGTTGCGCCGCCTCTTTGCCTTGGGTTTGCCGGCCACCACCCTCGCCCTTGGCCTGCTGGGGGCCGCCGCGCTGCCCCGGCCTGCCGCGGCGCAGGATTGCCCGCGCGGCACGCTCGATGCCCGCTATTGCGACCGCGACGGGGACCTGGTGGCCGATGCGCCGACCAATCCGCGCGACCTGGCCGATCCCTCGACCCTGATCTTCGCCTATACGCCGGTCGAGGATCCGGCGGTCTATCGCGCCGTCTGGCAGCCCTTCATGGATCACCTGGCGCGGGCCACCGGCAAGCGCGTGCAGTTCTTCGCCGTGCAGTCCAATGCGGCGCAGATCGAGGCGATGCGCGCCGGCCGCCTGCATATCGCGGGCTTCAACACGGGGTCGAACCCGCTGGCGGTGAACTGCGCCGGCTTCGTGCCCTTCGCCATGATGGCCAGTCGCAACAACGCCTTCGGCTATGAGATGGAGATCATCGTCCCGGCATCCTCCACCGCGCAGCGGATCGAGGACCTGCGCGGCCGCACCATCGCCTTCACCTCCGAGACCTCCAATTCCGGCTTCAAGGCGCCCTCCGCCCTGCTGGCCAGCCAGTTCAACATGCGCGCGGGCCGCGACTTCACCGCCGCCTTCTCCGGCCGGCACGACAATTCCATCCTTGGTGTCGCCAATCGCGACTACGATGCCGGCGCCATCGCCAATTCCGTGCTGACCCGCATGGTGGCGCGCAACGTGGTGCGGCCGGAGCAGATCCGCAGCATCTTCCGCAGCCAGACCTTCCCCACCACCGGCTACGGCCATGCGCACAACCTGAACCCGGCCCTGGCCGAGCGCATCCGCAACGCCTTCTTCGACTTCAACTGGGAAGGCACCGCGCTGCTGGCGGAATTCCAGAAGAGCGAGCCGCCGCAGGAGAAGTTCATGCCGATCACCTATCGCGAGCATTGGGAAGTGATCCGCCAGATCGACGCCGCGATGGAGGTCTCCTACGCCTGCCGCTGAGGATTTCACGACGTGCTGCTGACGATCGAGGGGCTGACCAAGCGCTATCCGACCGGTGACCTCGCGCTCGACAAGGTCGACCTGCAGGTTCCCGCCGGACAGGTGATGGCGCTGATCGGCCCCTCGGGCGCCGGCAAGTCCACGCTGATCCGCTGCGTGAACCGGCTGGTGGAACCCAGTGCGGGACGGGTGCAGCTGGATGGCGTGGAGCTGACCGCGCTGGGCTCCGCCGCACTGCGCCGGGCCCGGCGGCGGATGGGGATGATCTTCCAGGAATATGCGCTGGTCGAGCGGCTGACGGTGATGGAGAATGTGCTCTCCGGCCGGCTCGGCTATGTCGGCTTCTGGGCCAGCTGGTTCCGCCGCTTTCCGCGGAAGGATGTCGAAGAGGCCTTTCGGCTGCTGGACCGCGTCGGCCTGGCGCATATGGCGGACAAGCGCGCGGATGCGCTGTCCGGCGGGCAGCGGCAGCGCGTCGGCATCGTGCGGGCGCTGATGCAGGACCCCAAGCTGCTGCTGGTGGATGAGCCCACGGCCAGCCTCGATCCCAAGACCAGCCGGCAGATCATGCGGCTGATCGTGGAGCTCTGTGCCGAGCGCGGGCTGGCCGCCATCATCAACATCCATGACGTGGCGCTGGCCCAGCAATTCGCCCGCCGTATCGTCGGCCTTCGCGCCGGCCGCATCGTCTTCGACGGCCCGGCCGAGGAGCTGCGCGCCGAGGCGCTGACCGATATCTATGGCGAGGAGGACTGGTCCCAGACCATCCGGCCTGCCGAGGAAGAGGACGAGGCCGCCGAGGCGGCGCTATGAGCGCCACCACCTTCGACGCCGCCGCCGCCGCGCGCGCCTGGCGCCCGCCGCCGCTGATCGCGACGCCCTGGCTGCGCTACGCCGTCTATCTCGGCGCGCTCGCCTATGCGCTGCTCGCCGTCTCCACCATCGAGGTGAACTGGACGCGCGCGGCGGAAGGCGTGGAGCGTGCCGGGCGCTTCCTCGGCGGCTTCTTCCCGCCCGATTTCATCACCAAGCGCAGCGACATCCTGGAAGGGCTGCTGGAGAGCCTGACGATGACGGTGGTCGCCACCGGCCTCGGCATCCTGCTGTCCATCCCGGTGGCGCTGGGGGCGGCGCGCAACCTGGCACCGCTGCCGGTGTACCTTTTCTGCCGCGGCATCATCGCCATCAGCCGCACCTTCCAGGAGATCATCATCGCTATCGTCTTCGTCGCCATGCTGGGCTTCGGCCCGCTGGCCGGCACGCTGACGCTGGCCTTCGCCACCATCGGCTTCATGGCCAAGCTGATCGCGGAGGATATTGAGGATATCCAGGCCAGCCAGGCGGAGGCGGTGCGCGCCACCGGATCCTCCTGGTTCCAACTGCTGGCCTGGGGCGTGCTGCCGCAGGTGCGGCCGCGGCTGATCGGGCTGTCCGCCTACCGCCTCGACATCAATTTCCGGGAGAGCGCGGTGCTGGGCCTAGTCGGCGCCGGCGGCATCGGCGACACGCTGAACACCAGCTTCGACCGCTATGAATTCGACACGGCGGCGGCGGTGCTGATCGTCATCATCGTCATCGTGCTGGCCTGCGAATATGCCAGCGGCTTCATCCGGCGGAAGGTGCAGTAGATGGCGCTGCTGACCCGCGCGGATGGCACGCCGGACTGGCGCCGCCGCACGCCTAAGGCCGACCTTCTGGTCTGGGCCGGCTGGCTCGGTGCCGTGGCGCTGACCGTCGCCTGCTTCCAGTTCATCTCGGACCGCACCATCTGGGCCTTTGTCTGGGACGCGCCGACCCAGGGCGCGGACCTGGTGGCGCGCATGTTCCCGCCGCGCTGGTCCTATGCCAGCCAGCTGTGGAAGCCGCTGCTGGATACCATCAATATCGCGACCATCGGCACGGCGCTGGCCATCCTGATCGGCGTGCCGCTGGCCTTCCTGGCCGCGCACAACACCACGCCGAGCCGGCTGCTGGTGCGGCCCGTTGTGCTGTTTGTCATCGTCGCCAGCCGGTCGATCAATTCGCTGATCTGGGCGCTGATCCTGGTGATCATCCTCGGCCCCGGCATGCTGGCCGGCATCCTGGCCATCGCGCTGCGCAGCATCGGCTTCATCGCCAAGCTGCTGTATGAGGCGATCGAGGAGATCGATTCGACGCAGGTGGAGGCAGTGACCGCCACCGGCGCCAGCCGCCCCCAGGTGTTGGGCTGGGCCATCGTGCCGCAGGTGATGCCCGCCTTCGCCGGCATCAGCGTGTTCCGCTGGGACATCAATATCCGGGAGGCGACGGTGCTGGGCCTGGTGGGGGCCGGCGGCATCGGGATGCAGATGCAGGCCAGCATCAATGTGCTCGCCTGGCCGCAGGTGACGACGATCTTCGTGCTGATCCTGGCGACCGTCCTGGTCAGCGAATGGCTGTCGGCACGGGTGCGGCACGCGGTGATCTAGAGGCTGGGCTCCAGTCCCAGGCCTGGCCCGTGCGGCACCGCGACCATGCCGTTCACGGGCCGCAGCGCGGGGTAGAGCGGCGTGGCGAGATCCGCAAAATAGATTTCGAGCGGGGCCGCCTGCTCCATTGCCGCCAGCACCTGCAGCGTCGCCAGCAGGCCCGGGCCGAAATAGGGGGAATGCGGCACCACACGCACTCCGGCGCGCTGCGCCAGCGCCGCAACGGCCAGCAGGCCGGAGACGCCGCCATGCTTGGTGGCACTCGGCTGCGCCACATCCACCGCGCCGGCGGCGAAAAGCCGGCCAAAATCCTCGACGCCGCCGAGGTTCTCGCCGGCCGAAATCGGCACCACGGCGTCCTGGCGCAGCGCGGCCAAGCCGGCGAAATCCTCGGGCGGCCATAGGGGTTCCTCGACCCAGCCGATGTTCATCCCGCGCACCGCGGCGCAGAAATCGCGCGCGGCGGGCAGCCCGTCCCAGGCGCAGTTGATGTCGAGCATCAGCGGCAGCGCGCCGGCCTCGGCCCGCGCGGCCTGGATGCAGGCGAGGTCCACCTCATGCAGCTTGATCTCGCGGTAGCCGCGGCGCACCGCCTCCGCCGTATTGCGCGCCACATCCGCCGCCACGCCGTAGCGCAGCAGGCTGGCATAGGCGGGCACGGCGTCCCGCCGCCCATTGCCAAGCAGCACATGCAGCGGAACCCCGGCCGCCTTGCCGGCGATGTCCCACAGCGCGATGTCGATCGCGGACAGCCCGAAGCCCACCGGCCCGTTGCGGCCATAGTTGTGGAAGCGCCGCGCCAGCATGCGGCCGATTCCGGCGATGTCCCGCGCGTCCTGGCCGAGGCAGGCGGGCCCGATCAGCCGGTCCACCGCATCCTGCGTGGTCTGCGCCAGGGCGAAGCCGAAGCCCTCGCCCCAGCCATGCAGGCCGATGTCGGTCTCGACCCGCACCAGCAGCGTGTCCATCCGCGTCAGGCGGAGATTTCCGCCGGCCGAGGTCGGGCCGGCGCCATAGATGAAGTCGCCGCGGTGCAGGCGGGTCTCGACGAAGGTGATCCTCATGCCGCGGGGGCGGCATCGGCCTGGCGGTCCAGGTGCTGCACCAGCCCGGCGGGCAGCTTCAGGCGGTGCGCCAGGGCTTCCAGATAGGCGCGTTCCGCCGGGTGGTCGGGGTCCATGGCGAGGCGGGAGACAAGGTAGATCTCGCTCGCCTGTTCCTGGGTCTGCGCCGCGGCCGCGACCTCGCTGACGCCGATGGGCGAGTCCAGCGCGTCGAAGACGAAGGCCTTGGCCTCCGCATCCAGCCCGGCTTTCTCGACATGCGCAAAGATGCGGGCACGCTCCTCGGCGTCGATATGCCCATCGGCGCGGGCGGCGCCGATCATGGCGCGGATCAGGGCGAGTTCGAAGGCCTCGCCGCCCGCAGCCGGGGTAGCGCCGGGCAGGAAGCGGGGCTCCACCGAAGCGGCGTCCTGGGGGGTGGCGACGGGCGCTGTGGCCGGGGCCTGGCCGGCCTGCCAGTTCTGCCAGGCACGATGCGCCAACGCGCCGAGCACCGCGGCGCCGCCATGGCTCAGCAGCCCGCCGCCGCCGCGCCGCTTGCCCTTGCCGCCGAGCAGCATGCCGAGCAGCCCGCCCGCCGCGGCCCCGCCCGCGAAGCCGCCGAGATTGCCGAGGCCGCCGCCCCCGCTTCCGCCGGCGCGCTGGAGCGCCTGGCGCGCCATATCGGCCAGCCCGCCGCCGGAGGTCCCGCCCGGATTGGTCCAGGCCGAGGGCGGCTGTGCGGTGGGCCGGCCCGGGGCGGGCGGCTGCGCGGTTGGGGTGCCGAGGAAGCGGTCGAGGAGCGATTTGGCGTCGATCATGCGCCGGATGTTGCGATGGTGGCCCCGCCGGACAAGCCGCCGGCCGGTCATCATCCCGTCAGCCATGCGGCCCGGGGCGCGAGAGTGTCGCGCCGTCCTGGCTGTGCCACCAGCAATGGCCGCGCGGTTTCAGCGCGCCGCCATGCAGCACCCGCAGATGGCGAGAGAGCCTCCTGGCGGTGACACAGGGCCGGCTGTTGCAGCCACCGGTGGGGTCCGGGGACCCTGCCGCAAATTAGCTGCGGGGGGTGGGTTGCAATCCCGGTTCGGCATGGTAGGAAGCGCTCCCGTCGTTGGAGCGCGGGCGTAGCTCAGGGGTAGAGCACAACCTTGCCAAGGTTGGGGTCGAGGGTTCGAATCCCTTCGCCCGCTCCAGTTTTCAAAGGCTTAGCTATCGGGCGGCAACCCTGTAGCTTCGTCACTGGCACGCAACTAGCACGCTGGATATCGGAATGGACTGGTACCATCGGCCGCCCGGCAAGGCGGCCGATGTCGTTTGCGAGGTCATCCAGGGCCTTGCGGGCGCTGGCTAGGCGTTCGGGCGCTACATGCAGGTATCTCCCTGTCGTCCGGCTGTTGGGCATCCGGTGCCCCATGATGAAGGCAATCTCCAGCTCCGGCACGCCCCGCGCCATCATCTCGGTGGCGACGGTATGCCGCACTGTGTAGGCCGTCACGTCCGGCCCGAAGCCGGCCGCATCCCGGAGGGTCTGGAAGGCGCCGGCGATCTTCTGCACCGGCTTGCCCCTGTAGGCGACCAGGTGCCCCTCCGCCGCCTCGATCCAGGATCGGAGCCAGTGGGCCATCGGCAGAACCGGCCGGCGCTTCTTCGTCTGCACCCGGCCGGGCGGGTTCAGGTTGATTGTCCCGCGCTCCAGGTCGCACTGGAACCGGGTAAGCTGTAGCGCCGCCTCCGGCCGCGCCGCCGTCCCGATCAGCAGCGCGAGGAACACGCGCACGTGGTCCGGCATGTCCTCGGACCAGAGCCGGGCCAGCTCCTCCACCGAAAGCACCCGCTCGCGGCCCTGCCCTTCCGGCACCTTCAGGAACGGCACCGGCCGCTCCAGCTCGCCGTTGTTCCAGGCCCAATTCACGGCCGCCTTCGCCGCGCCTAGCGCCCGCTTGATCGTTCCGTTGCCGTAGCCGGCCGCCTGCATGGCCCGCACCGCGACGTTCTGCGCGTCGAGGGTCAATTCGCCGACGGTGATCCCTTCCGGCAGATGGCGCAGCATCATGGCAAGGCTGATCCGCTGCGATCCGGCGCCGACCAGGTGCTGGCCGTGCCGCTCCTGATATCGGACGAACACGCGGGCGAGCGTGATGTCGCGGGGCTCGGCGCGGATGGTGGCGACGTTCTTGGTGATCCACTCGGCAAGCGCGATTTCTGCGGCTGCAAAATCGTCAACGCCGAGCGATGCTCTGCGAGTCTGTCGAGTGTCAGTATCGTACCAGGTCCGGCACCACTGCCCGCTGTTCGGCCGCTGGCTAAGCCAATAGCCGGCGATCTGGCCGGGGTGCTGGTGTCGGCTTCGCGGCACGGCGCAACCTCCTGTGCGGTCAGATATTCGGCCAGGTGATCGGCCGTGTAGCGCGGCCTGCCGCCGATGATGACATGGCGGATACGACGGCGCTTCCGCTCCCGCTGCATGGTTGCCGCCGAGACGCCAAGCCGTTTTGCGGCTTCAGCCTCGGTCAGCAATTCAGGCAAGGGAACGGCGATCTTCAATTGCGGGCCTTTGATGCAGCGTGACGGGCCGGCATCCTGCGGCGCAGCACCACCCGCTGCTCAATACTGGCGACCAGCGTCGCCAGCACCGCGTCTATGCCTTTCGTCAATTTCGCATCCTGCGCAGCATCGCCGGCCGCGCGGGCGTCCATGCGTTCGGTTATGCCGATGGTCAGGGCCTCAAGCACGCGATGCTGCAGCGCCTCCAGCGCCGCCTCCGCGTCGTGCAGATGCTGGTCCGGCCTCTTGGTCATCGTGCCCCCACCAGCTTTGCGCCAGGTCCGCCGCGGCGGATGCTGTCCGTGAACTGTGCGAGAGACTGCGCCGCGATGGCCCGCATCTTCGCTTCAAGCATCGGCGCCACGGATGCATCTGCGCCCCGTGCGTCAATCTGATACGTTGGCGCGAACGTGGGTCCACCAATCGCGTGGTTCGGCGTCACCACCCCGCTCGCCGCGAAATTGACGATTTCGGGACCGCGCTCACCCACTAGGTAGCTGGATCCGCCCATGACCGGGCCGCCGTTCGCTCTCGTGCCCGCAACCCCGCCGGTAATCCAAGTCGTGGCCACGCTCGCAATGGTCGAGAGGATACCTCCGCCGCCGCCGCCGCCTCCGCCACCGCTGAAAAGCCCTGCCACAGATCGGGCCAACGGCTCCATGATCGTGAAGCGCAGGATCAGCTTCGCCAGGTCTTCGCCGAGTGCCTGCAACACTTGGCTGGCGTCTTCGCCGCGGGTGATCGCGCCTTCAAGCGCGCTGCTAAAGACAAGACCGAACTGCACCGCGCTTCGGTCCGCTTGTTGCGTCCGCTGTTCGATCGCCTCCATCTGCACCGCGAGCGCCGTGGTGCTCGACTCCACATCGGCCGCGAATTGCTGCTCAGTGATGACGCCAGCCGCCAGGGCGTTGTTCAGCGTCGTCATGCTCGCCTCGTATGCCGATAGAGCGGAGGCGGCGCCGGAAAGTCCGGCTTGGTTGAGGTTCAGGACTTGGTTGTATCGGTCGTAAGCCGCGGTGGCTTCGTCCACGGTGCGAGCCACCGCGGCCCGGACATCAAGCCCGGCAGCCGGCACGCGGGCGGTGGCGCGAGAGGCGCCAGAGTCGCGGCCAGACGGTGCTGGCGGTCCGAATTGCTCGCCGTTGCCGCTGCCGATTGCAGCAAGCCGCGTGCGCTCCAATTCCAGCGCAGCAATGCGTGCGCTTATCTGCTCCGCCTGTTGAGCGATCCTCTCCCGCTCAGCTCGGACTACGGGATTGTCGTTCGTGCCGCCACCGCCTACGCGGCCGGTGGCAAACGCCCGCCGATCTTCCATGTCTGCCGCAGCAGAGTTTAGAGCGCGCAGGCTATCACGCTCGGCGGTTATGCGTTCCTCGATGCCGGCTTGCGCCGCAGAGAGACGCGCCCGCGCCAGGCGATCCGCCTTGGCCGTCGCATCCTCATAGATTTCGCTGCTTGCCGTGATCGCGTCCTGCAGCTTCTTTTCCGCCTCGGTCGCCGTCTCGGTCGCGGTTCCCAGCTCCAAGAACTTCGCCGCCAGGAGGCCAACGGTAAGAACCGCACCAGCCACGGCACCGGCCGGGCCGAAGATGCCGAGGAACTGCGACCCTTGTTGCGAAAGCGCCGTCAGTGCTGAGGTGCCGCCCTGGACCTGGACGGCGAAGTCCTGAAGCTGAAAGCCGCCCTGTTGCACGACATCGTTGAAGCCGCGCGTGGACGCCTGAGACTGGTTCGCGCCCTGCGAAATACGCTGCATCGCGCGCTCGCCGGTCGCCGCCACGCTGTTAAACGCCGCCTCGGCCTGCGGCACGCCGTCGACCGTGATCCGGACCGGAAGGTTGTTGGCGGAACCGCTCATCGCGCGCGTGTCTTTCCTGTTTGGTTAGGGAAGGCGGCCCGCTCAGTGCATCCGTGAGTCGGGCCGCCTTCTGTTGCCTGCCGCGCCCGCCGAAGGTTGGGCCGCAGACTGACGGGGTTTTTGGGGACACTCGCCGTCTTGTCCCGAGGGTGCCGGTATGGAACGCCCGGCTATCGCTGCCCTCACAGCGGACTGCATCAGGCGCCGGCGTTGGTGACCCAGCCGATCGGGTCCTGCACCGCCGCCGCCACATCGAAGTGGACGCGGAGCGTGACGCCCAGGATTTCCTGCGCCTCGAAGGTTTCGACCGTCGGCGACTGCATCCCGCCGAGGTAGCCCATGGTGATGCAGCGCCGCGTCGCGGGGCGCGGTGCCAGCCACCACCTGTTCCCGGTGAGCGCCGGCTCCACGATCACTGAGAGGCTGTAGGGCTGGATTTCGTCCCGGGTGGTCGTGGTCGAGATCGACGCGACCAACTGCCGCGCCACGAACTCCAGCGCCGGGGAAACCACGATGGCGTAGGGTTCCAGGGCGAACACCGTGTTGCCCTTTCCGTCCTTCAGGGACCGCATCAGAGACACGGCCTGCGCCAAGCTGGTAACGCTCGGCGCCGCGGCCGTCGCGATGTTGCCGCGGCTGCTGTGGAACCAGGGGTTACCGTCGCTCAGTGTCGGACCAACGCCGCTGCCGGCGGTCAGCAGGCCCGACACCAGCAACCGCTCACGGGCTGCTGCGCCCTGCGCATTCGCTGCCATCCACTCCTGAAGGCCATTCAAATCGTCATTTACCAGGGCCTGGCGGGTGACCGCGAAGCGGTTGGCGTAGGTGGCAAGCTTGATCTGCTCCCCGTTCTCCATTGGATAGGCGAACGGGACTTCCCCGTGTTCCGCAACCTCGTCCAGCGGCGTGTGTTGTGCCAGCCGGATCAGCGTCGTCGGCCGGAAGTCCGGCATGTTGCGGACCTGCGCCAACTCGACCAGCTGCGTCCGGACGGTGGGGTAAAGCTCGGCCATGGCCCGCGACGCGCCGCTTGTCAGGAGGTTCGGCAGGTCGGACGTGGTGAGCTTGGCGAAGATCTGTTCCGCCGAAACTCCCCGGCCGATACGCTGCCCGCGGCCTTCCAGCACCATCGCCGCCACGTCCGCGAGGGTATGCCCGCGCAGGGAGGCGGCCGGGCCGTTTGGGGCTCGGCCCAGGATGCGGGAGGCGACGTAATCCGTGGTCGCCGCCTGGAGCGTGTCGCCTTCGTCGCGGACGATGACAACGCTGGAGGGGCGGACTGCGGCAGCGGAGCGCGCCGCGATGGCGTCCAGCGCCGCGGCGCGGGCATCGCCGATGCTGACCGCCTGCCCGGCCTGCTCGTCAATCCAGGCGAGGCCCAACCCGGCCTGCCGCGCGACGGCGGTGATCTCCTGCCGCGTCGCGGCCTCGATAAGCTGTTCGTTCTGCATCTGCGTATCCATGACGATCTCCTGTCCGCCCGCCGCGCAGAGCGCCGCCGGGGTGTTGCGATATTCGAAGGCGTTGAGGTTGATGGAGGCCGCTGCGCGCAGCGGTTCGAGGATCGCGTCGGCGAAGCCCGCCTGCACCGCTTCCTCCGCCGTCATCCAGGTTTCGTTCGCCATCATGTCGGCGATTTCGCGCTCAGGCTTTCCAGAACGCTCCGCGTAGGCCTTGAGATAGACGGCGCTGACCCTCTCAAGTATGGCAGCATGCTCTCGCATCTCTCGTGCTGGCCCTTCGGAGACGCTGTGCGCCTCGTGGATCATCAGGAAGGAACCGGCGTGCATCTGGATCGGCCGGCCCGCCATGGCGATCAGTGATGCGGCAGAGGCGGCGACGCCTTCAACCACGACGGTGACCGCGCCGCGGTAGCTTCGCAGCTGCTGGTAACAGGCGGTTCCGGCCATCGCATTGCCGCCCGGGCTGTTGACGGTGATCTGCACAGCGGCGCGGCCTGCCCTTTTCAGGAAGGCAGCCAATTCGGCCGGCGTGGCAGCCGTGATCGGGCCGTCAATTCGGTGTGCCGCCGGCATCATGCCTCGGCGTCCTCATCGACGCTCATTGCCTTCGCCAGATCCGGGAAGAACTCGGCCAGGCCCTTCGCGTGGAACAGGCGACGATCTGCTGCCGCGAACAGGGGCGTGACTTCAACCGTCACAAAGGACCTTGCTCGGCCAAGAGGATTCGGCAGCCCGTTTTCCGTGAAGACTCCCAACTCGCCCCGCAGCCGGCGGCGCGGCTTGGGCACGATCACGTCGATCACGCTGCCGATTAACCAGATAGGGGTCTTGCGGTCGCGGCTGATCAGCTCGGTCGGAAGGAACCCGGACAACAGCGCAGCGCGGCACTCGGCGAACATGTCGAGGTTGCCGCACCAGCTTTCGGGGTCGAGGCCGAACGCATCGTCGGTCAGGGCCACTGCGCGGGAGGCCGGCATGGAGAAAACACCGTCCGGGTCGGTCAAGGCACCGATCACGGAAAGACGATAGATGTCCGCGAGCAGGAACTGCCGGCCGCGGCCGGTGCCAGGCTTGGCTTCGGTCAGAGGCGCGAAGACACCGCGCTTGATCCAGTCCGCCAGCCGCGCGACGGACACGCCAGCGGCGTCCGCCGTCTCGGCGGTGTCGAACTTCTGGCGCGAGAGATAGCTGGTCAGGTCGAAGCTGGGCGACATAGAGGGCACTCCTCATCTGGAGAAGGGATATATCTCCTTTTTACCGCGTAGTCAACACCTTCATTTGCAACCAGCGCAAAGCCCGGCGCGGGTTTCCCCGGCCGGGTTGGTTATGCGCGACGGATCGAACCTCTACCTGCAGGTTGCAGCTGGCGCGGCGGGGGCCGCGATAATGGCTTCATCCTCGATCATGTCGCCGGCCTCGGCTTCGGCTTGCGCGGCGGCTTGGGCGGCTTGGGCCCGCCGCCCCACGGCAGCGGCGGACAGGCGAAGGGGCGGCGGCTGACGCCTGCCAGGTAGGCGAAGGCGGCAACCAGGCGCATGTCGGGAGGGAGGCCCGCCAGCGCCTCAAGCGCGGGGTGCGCTGGCTGGGCGGGCCATGTGACCTCCAACCGGCGCAGCACCTTGGGGAATGGGATCACCACGGCGCTCATGCCTCGCTCGCCGGGCCATAGAGACGCAGCACGTCCAGGACGAGCGCATGGGCAATCTCGCCGGCCGGGCCGTCACCCCATCCGCTGTCACCATCCGGCTCCTGCATCGCCAGTGCCACCGACGTGACGGCCTTCGCCACGATGCCGGCCAGCGTCTGCGGCGCAATGGCCTCGGCATCGGTGCGGGCCGCCACCAGGGCCTGCCAGAGCGGATCATCGTCACCATCGAAGGCGTCGGGAGGCGCGGTGTTGTAGGTGCGGGCCGCCTCCACATAGGCGCCGAGGCGCCGCACCAGCTCGGCATCGGCGCCGCCGTCGAAGCTCAAAGGCTCCACCGGCCGGGCCGGGTTTGCCAGCACGCGCAGCAGGGTCGCGGGCGGCTGCGCCGGGGTGGCGCCGGTCGGAAGCGCCGCCACGGCCAGAGAGACGGCAGCGGCGCGGGCGAGTCTTCTTCTCGGGGTGCCGGGGGTGGTATTGGATTGGTCAGCCATGAACCGGTGCTCCTGCATCGGGTTGCGGTTAGGCCGGGCGGGGAAGATCCACCTTCCGCGTCCGGCCGGTTCCTTGCGGAACGGCACAATCTGTGCCACCATCCCCAAATGAACGCAAGCCCAAATGGCACAGATTGCGCCATTACTGCCTCACAGGTCCGCGCGGGCCGGGCATTGCTCGGATGGTCGCAGGATGATCTAGCCGGCCGCAGCAGCGTCCCGCGCCGCACAATCGCCAGGCTTGAGGCTGACCAGGGCCAGCCGCAGCGCCGCACCCTGGCCGCGATCCGGACCGCGCTTGAAGCGGCCGGCGTCGATTTCATCGCGGAAAACGGCGGCGGGCCCGGCGTGCGGTTGAGGAAGGGCTAGACCACCTGCCGCTTGCGTTACGTAACGGGCCGCCCCATATTCGTTACGTAACGGCGGGAGACAGGAAGATGGCACTCAGCAACGCGGATAGGCAGCGGCGGCACCGGGAGCGGATCAAGGCGCGGCTATCTGGCGAAGCCACCCAGATGCAGCAGAGCCAGCCGGGAGACGGATCACCAGAACTGGCGGTATTGATGGCGGCCGCCTACCGTGAAGCCGGCTTGGCACTCATTGGCAAGCATGCAGGTGACGGCGCTGCCGGGGACCGCGCGGTGCGAGAGTTTTCTTCCACTCCGGTGACCGGCGAGGTGTTGCTCGATGCCGTGAAGGCAGCTGGCCAATGGGCAGCGGTTCGGTTGTTTGAACGCGAGGTTAATGCCGACATCGCAGCGGCCCGCACAAGGCCCGCTTGGACACCGCCCGTCTATGAGGCAGCTCCACGGCGGGCCAGCCGCCGAGGCAAATGACAGAACTAGGTTCCTCCGGCGTTGGCACTGCCGCAGCGATTCAGCCCGCGTAATTGACCTAGCGACAGGGATTTTCGCGGGGTTAATTAATGTCCGGCACCGCCAGCCGGGCCGGCGGAGGGCCCTCGCCAGGCGGCACACCCAGCATGTCCAGCGCCGTCGCCAGCGCCCGCGCCGCCGCCGTGCCGGCATCCTCGCCATGCTCCGGGCTGGTGATCGCCGCCAGCACCAGATGCGCGGTGGTTGCAGCGGCGGCACGCATACCGGCGTCGAAAGCCTCGGCGGGCGGCGGCTTCGCACCAGCCGGTGCCGAGCCTGCGCGCTGTTCTGCCGCAGCCGCCGCGCCAAGCCGGACCAGGCGGTGAAGATCCACCCGGCCGCCCGGCAGCACCGGCAGGCGGCCATCCGCCTTTCTGCCCGCGACGACGCGCTCAGTGATGCCGAGGATTCGCGCCATCTGGCCGGCAGTCGCCCCGGCGGGGATCTCATCATTGAGTGAAGCCATTGTCTAAGCCCTTTCGATCGGTGGAAACGATGATGCTACCTTGAAAACCCTCTGCGCCTGGATTTGCGATGCCGCCCGAACCTCTGCGGGCCGCCAAACCCAGGAAGAACCTACCTTTTCGGCCCTTCCCACAGTCTTTGCCTATGTCGGTCAGTGCCGTGTCCCGGGCTGGGTGGCGACGGAGTGCAGCGGCTCGGTCTCTATCTCCGCCCTGACCTCAAGCCGGTGCGTGATCGTCTCGGCCAAGTCGCGCAGTGCAGTGTTGAGCCTGCGCTGCAGCGCCTCTTGCCTCCCGTGATATTCGGCAGCGTGCAGAGCCAGGTGCGGGAGACGGCGCAGGCCGTCACACGCCCTCTCAACCTCGCGCAGTGCCGCCGCCTCCTTGGCCTGCAGGTCCTGCTCGGTGCGGACCAGTGACCGGAATTGCTTAGGGATCATGCCGCCGCCCTCCGCACATCCTGAGCCAGCCGCTCCGCCATCGTCTGCGGGGTGGAGGGGGTGGAGGGTGGTGGAGGGTTTTCCCGTTCCATCTCCACACGCGCGCGCACGTGGCCGATCATGGGTTCCACCCTCCACCACCCTCCACCCCTCCACCCCGCTGCGGCGGATGCAGGCCGATACCGCGCACGTATTGGCTGCCCTTGCGGGTGACGTATTGGCAGCCGGGTGTCTTCTCCAGAACGCCGCGCAGCTTGCGGTTATCGCTGGACGGCTCGCCGTTCGCCTGCGCCCATTCCTGCATGTCTTTCAGCAGCAGGCCGGGCTTCACCTCCAGATGCGGAGCCAGGATGCACCGCTCGGCCAGCCAGCGCCCGATGGTGTCCTGCGCCTCGAAGTATTCCGCCGTCGCATCGGTGACGATCTTCGGACGCACCAGCCCGTGACGCTGCCAGTCGAGACAACCCTCAATCATCCATCGCAGGATGCCAGGCCACTCGCCCCGCAACTTCCGCTCAAGCTGGTGGTCCGGTCGCTCCGGCTTGTGCAGGAAGGGCACGATGTTGAACCGGCGCCGCGCCGCATCATCCACGTTCTTCAGCGCGGGCTTATGGTTGCCGGCGATGGTCAGTTTGAATTGCGGCGTATAGGTAAAGAAGTCCTGCCGCATGAAGCGGGCCGTAACTGGATCGCCGCCGGTCATCTGCTTGATGCGGGCCTCTGCCCATGCGCGGCCTTCTTCCGTCTCGGTCGCCGTCACCAGACGGGCGCCGCGCAGCATGGCGAGGTCCGTAGGATGTTTGTCGCCCGGCGAGGCCGTGAAGGTGTCCATCGGCGCGCTGCGGCAGTAATCACCCATGATGCCGGCCACCGTGTTCAGGAACACGGATTTGCCGTTGCCGCCGGGCCCGTAGATGAACAGCAGGGCGTGTTCTCGCGTGCTGCCGCTCAGGCTGTAGCCTGCCCATTGCTGGAGGAACCGGACCAGCTCCGCGTCACCGGCCGTCGCCTGGTCCAGGAACGCCAACCAGGTCGGACAGTCTGCCGTCTCGGTCGGCGCCGCCGCCGTCACCTTGGTGATATGGTCCTGTCGATCGGCCGGGCGCATCTGGCCCGTCCGCAGGTCCACCGTGCCGCCCGGCGTGCCGAGGTAATGGAGGTCGCGGTCCCAGATTTCCGCCGTCACCGCGAAGGCCCTGTCAGCCTGCGCGTACCGCTCCACCGCTGCGGCGAACGCGGCCTTGCCGGTGATCGCCTTGCCCTTAAAGTCGGCGTTACGGTTCAGCTCTCGCGTGAGGGTCCGCGCCCATGAGAACGCGATCTTGTCGCGGTTCTGCTTCCAGTGGGTGCCGGTCCATACATACCACCCGCCGGTGTCGTGGCAGAACCTGAGCGCGTCGCCGTGCCGCTTGGTGAAGGCCAAGCCCACGCCATCTTCGGTCAGCTCGCAATCCTGCAGGTCCGCCGTCGTCGGCTCGGCTCGCGCCGGGCGCGCTGGCGGCACATAGGGTTCCGCCTCGGCCACCATCTGCAACAGCGCCTGGGCCGTCCCGCCTGCCGCCAGCCAATCCGAAACGTCGCCCTTCGGCGGCAGGTCCGGCAGGTGGACGATGCGGACCGATGCCGCAGCCTTCGCCACCATGCCGGCGACGCTGGCGGCGTGCGCCGCGCCGGCTTCGTCATTGTCCGGCAGGATCACCACGGCGCGACCGCTCAACCAGGTCGAGTAGGAGGCTTTCCATTTCCCGGCGCCGACCGGGTTGCAGGTCGCCACCAGGCCGATGCCGCGGAGGGTGTCCACGTCCTTCTCGCCCTCCACGATGAACACGGGCGCATCGGCTGGTGCCGCCATCAGCTCCGGGAGCCGGTAGGGCACCAGCTCCATGCCCTTGACCTTCCATATCCAGCCGCCCGCGCCATCCGGCCGGCGCTGCCGGAAGTCCTTCGGGTCGAACCGCACAACCTGGAACAGCAGGGCGCCGTTCGCGGCGCGGTAGGGATAGGTTGCGACTATGCGGCCGTACGCCTTGGGGGCCTCGCTGGCGGGCGCAGGCGCAGCTGCTGGAGCGGCAGTAGCGCCGATGCCGAAGGGGTGCCGCACGGGGCGCGGAGGGGTCGCAGCGCCGTCGATCTCCTGCCGCAGCCAATCCGCCGCCGCACCATCGGCCAGCCCGGTCTCGCGCCGCACCAGATCCAGCACGCCACCACCTTGGCCGGCTTCGTGGTCGAACCAGGTGCCGGCGCTCTCCCCGGCCGTGCAGACTGACACGCTGCCGTGGGTGCCGAACCGCAGGTTGCCCGGGCGGGTCAGTGCCTTGTTGATCGGGCCGAGTAGCCGCAGCGCCACCGGCTCCATCAGCGCCTTGAAGTCGATGTCGTCGCCGCGGCTGCCGAAGTCGATGGGGCCGATGGTGCCGTCAGCCATGGGCGCCGGCCTCCGTCATGGTCGCCCGCAGCAGCCGCAGGGCATCCCATTCCAGCAGGTCAGCCGCAGCCACATCGCCGCGGCGCCGGGCCTCGCCGGCCAGGGTCAGCAGCTCGCGGAGGGACGCGACCGGTGCGGCCTCGCCGATCTGCGTGAACTGTTCGGGATGGCACGCCAGATTCTGGCGGTCGCCATCGGGATGGTGTAGAACGCAACTAACACGCATGGTCTGCGAACCCCTATGGTTCGCGTGCCAAGTTTTGCTAGCCTGTGACTACTTAAGCCGCTGAAAACGCTTGGGTATTACACCCTTGCCAAGGTTGGGGTCGAGGGTTCGAATCCCTTCGCCCGCTCCAGTCGGTTTTCCAACCTCACATTTGCACTTCCCGATTAGCGCCGTGAACCGCAGGTTTCCTGGGGTTTTGCCGCGGTGGCTTGAGGGTTGGAGAACGCAACGACCGGCGTTTGCGTCGCTCCTGAGGCAATTCTCTCTCCGAAGCTCGGGACTTGGGCGATTTAGTCTACAAGCTTCAAGTCACTGAAATCGGGGCAAATCTTCGCCGAGACACACCGGCCGGTTACGCATCGCGACCGGCTACCGGTCGAGTCTGGGACCGCAAAACAGCGCTCTCCACCCACGGTATTGCGACAAGACGCGGGCCGGGGAAGCATAGCGGTCATCCCAAGCACAAGGCCGCACCCTGCCCCTGCCGCATGACATCTCTGGACTGATCGCCTGGGCGCGGCGCGAGGAATGGCGCGGTGCACTGGCGACGCTGATCGAGCGCCATAGCGCGAAGGCCTGCGCTGGCGCCGGCATTGCGTCGGAGGACATTGGCGACACGCTCGGCGAGTATGCCGCCTCCAACCTCTTCGGCGCGGCCTTCGAGGATCTGCTCGCGACCGACCTGCCCGATGGCCGGAACATCGCCGATGACTACCTCCGTCGCCGTGGGTAGAAGGACAGCGTCTCAACCCGCGAGTACATCGCTGGGCTGCGCCGTTCGGTCATCAGCCTTTACGAGGTGAGCGGGCTCGTGCCAGGCGAATCCATGCTGCTGCGCGACCTGGTCCGCGGCGGCGAGCCGGTCCGCGTCTGGGAGAAGAGCGGCTCTCAGGGACTGCGGCCCTGGGACCGCATCGCCACACGCATCATCCCCCTACGCGACCGTGCCGTGATCAGCGGCACGCTCCTGGCCCTCGACCGCGACACCAGTGAGGCGCTGCTGGCCTCGCTGGGCCGCGTCCGCAACCAGGCGCCCCGTGACGTGGCCGTGGTCGCGCGCGAGCTCGGCATTGAGGCGGATGCGGAGCGGCTAGCCGGCATTCTCACGCCTGACATGTTGTTGGGCCTGGGCGCCTTTCTGGTGACCAACCTCTGGCTGGACGCCGCACTGAAGTCGGCCGAGCGCACGGACCGGCCGGAATTGCTGAACACCGATGGCGATCCGCTGGAATTCACGACGTTGCACTTCCCTCTTCTCGCCGGTGTCACCGCGCCGAGGCTGCGCGCGGCGCTGGCCACCATCCCAGCCCTGCGGCAGGAAAACGCCGGCTTCTGGAACTGGCTGGCCGAGCCGGGGGCGAAGGCGCAGACAGTTCCGCGTCGGGCGACCGGGCAAACACTCATCACGACCATGGATGATGGATCGCTCGTGCTCGGCACCGTGGAGCTCAAAGGCCGCCGCCTGTCACTCGCCGTCAATTCGCCGGCGCGCGCCGAGCGTGGCCGGGCCATGCTGGAGCCGGTGCTGGCGGACCTGGTGCGGGCGCCGCTCACCGAGCGCACCGATCTGGACCAGATGCTGGCGACCGAGCGCCCTCCGCCCGCGCCCACGGGCCTGTCGCCAGAACAGGAGCGCGAAGTGGTCCATCAGGGGCTCGACGCCCATTACCACCGTGTGCTGGACGAACCGATCCCAGCACTCGGCGGCAAGACTCCGCGGGCGGCGGCCAAGACCGCAAAGGGGCGCGCGGCGGTGGTGGCCTGGCTCAAGACGCTGGAGAACCATTCAGGGCGGCAGAATTCTGGCGACCCGACGGCCAGCTATGATTTCGGCTGGCTGTGGCGGGAGCTTGGGGTCGAGGCGCTGCGGCGTTGAGCTGCCTCTCCGCCTCCATGCGCCTTGACTCGAAGGCACACCGCAATCGGCGGAAGCTTCCGCAAGGCCGCGGTTGGGGTTGGGCAAGCGGCAGTTGATAGCGCGCCTTCGGTGGGGTCCTGCCGCCGCCCCTCATCTCGGACGATCTATCTTGCTGCGTTGGACCATATACGAATCGAAGCTCTAACCTCTACCCTCAGGCTTTTGGAGTACACCGTGGCCAAAGCTCGGGTGATCTTTCAGCCGGTTCTCGGCGGTGTTTTCCACGCGACTGAGGTAGGTAAGCTCTTGGCGGCGAAGACGCCGACAGCGGTGACCATCTCTTCGGCGTACGTTCACAGCCAAGGCGTGCGCACGATCTCGGCTGCGTTGGCCCCGCATGCAGGGATTTGTCGATGCTTTATTGGTATCAGAAACGGCGCCAGCACGCTTCAGGGAGTAAAGGCACTCATCGATCTGGGCGCGTCGGTATACGCCGTTGATACTGGATCTCAGCGCCGTATATTCCACCCCAAGTTCTATGCAGTGCGGCACCTGAAGACTGCTACCGTCATTTTGGGCAGTGCCAATCTTACCTATGGCGGTCTTGGTTATAACATCGAAACCAGTGCTCATATCTCCTTGGACCTGAAAGATCCTGGTGATCTGTCATTTATCGATGATCTCACGAACTCACTGGATGGCATGCTGACTGCGCATCCCAAGAATTGCTACAAAATCGCATCTGCATCTCAGGCTGATGCTATATTCAACGCTGGCCTGCTCGAAGACGAAACCTCTCCGAAGTTTAACAGTCCCGTGGGCATGGCCGCTTCCGGCGCAGTGCCAGGTAACACGGTCCCAGCTATCGGCCTCCCGGCAATGCCGAAGCCACCGAAACCCGCGCCGAGCAAGACGGGAGCGGCCGCCAAGTCTGGGACGGCTAAAGTGAAGGCGTCCCCGCTTGGTACCCCCGTTGCGTTCCCGGTGATGTTTGGCGCGGAAGTCTGGTCAAAGCCAAACCTGCCGAAGAGCGACCTTCAGTTTCCCGGCGCGAGTGGGAACGCTACCGGCGTCCTCAGGTTAACCCAAGCTAAATTCGAGGTTGCCGGTGCTGTTATCGATCAGACGACCTATTTCCGCAAAATTGTGTTCGGAAGTTTGAAGTGGGCAACCTCAAGCGGTAAAGAAACGGCCCAAGCCCAATTCACCTTAACAATCGCGGGCGTTATTGTTGGCACCTTCGATCTGATGCTTAGCCATAAAGCCGCATGGGAAGCTGGACAAGGGAACTATACCACAGGCCTCCATTGGGGAGCAGCGCTTCCATTGATCAACGATGCAAGCCTCGTGGGGCGCGAGTTGCGTCTTTACGCTCCCGCCGCACCAGGTGCTCCATATGTCATTTCGATTGACTAAGTTTCATCTGCCACTTCGCTCTGAATGCGCTGTCGCCGGTTCCTGAGCTTACTCCACGCATCACCCAGCATGCCGCATTCAGAATCTGACAAGCCGACGTGCTTGAGTACCCTTGTCCCGTACCCCAACAAGACCGCGTCCATGGACGAGTTGCGAACCGCACGGTCGAGCTCATTTACGTCTACCTGCCCTAAAGCCGGAACAGGAATAAGCAGCCGCTCTATTTCCGAAGGGACCAATTCGAGTACACCACCTCCGTATGTCCTGCCCTCAAGTTCAGCACTGAGGGCAGTAAGCGGGTTCATAAATGAACCAACCAACTCCTCAGCAGGCAACAAAAGGGATTTGATCCTGTACGCAGTGTCGGTTGTGTACGCCCCCGCCTTATTAAGTATAAGCCGTGGAGCGTCATGAGATCTCTTGAGCATTCCTATTTCGCTCGAATATACTGATGGTACTGTGTACCACGGCTTACGAATTCTGCACTTGTATCGCGTGTTTAGCTGTTGGGACTCACCAAGCTTTACGTAGGCAGCAACCTTAGGATCTCGCCCAGCCTCATCATTTGGAAACCAGAGGAAGTTGGAAGGGAGGCCGGCCTTACCGTTCGCTTTATGCTGCTTTTTGTCATAGATTACACCAGGACAATGCTCGCTTCGCCCAAACATTGGGTGAGCCCACGGTTCTAGACCGAAGCGCTTCACATCATCATCGTTCACCAGAAAGAATTTGTTTGCGCCGGTGACAATCCCGACGTCGACGTCTGCGATATCAGCAAAGCGCCGCACGGACGGAAGCGCCTCCACCTTGTCGAGAAGGCGTCGCACTTCGATGTCTAGAAAGGCCCTTGTCCACTTAGCTTCGACAGTCCGACCATTAATGGGAATCGGGCGATCAAAAAGAGCTTCGGGATCTTCGTTCAGAAAGCTTCGCCCTCGCACTGGAACCAAGCCGAGCCCTTGCGACAAGTCACTCGAATTCAACTTCTTCTCGGCCATGAGAAGAACAGCGCCCTGCAGAGTATCTTCGAACCAGATCTCCTCCGGATCGACTATTACTATCCGGCTGCAGACCTCACCAAGAAACGTGCGCAGCGACTGCGCATGCAGTACGTGTATGATTTCAGCAGGGACGACCATTGCCAGTCGTCCGCCTGGCTTTAGGAGGGCCATCGACGCAAGGATGAAAGGCACCCACGCGTTCGTATGCTTGGTGAAACGGCAGCGAAATTTCGCGAAAATCTCCTCCGACAAGCTCTGGAACGCCGGGGGCAGATACTGATATCGCACGAATGGCGGATTGCCGACTACAGCGTCAAACCGCTTTCCCCCGTCCCGGAGCTCGGTAAGCGCCCAGCCGAGGAAATCCGTGCTTAGAACTTCTGCCTCTACGGCTAAGTCGCGCGCGCGATTGGTAGCCTTCGCAGCTTCGACTGCATCAAGTTCGAGTGCGGTTATTTGCGCGGCTCCCGCGCCGGCTAAGCTTAAGGCCTCAAGGAAAACCCCATCGCCACAGCTTGGTTCCAAAATTGTCTTTGGCTCTCGCTTCATCACCCAGCGAGTGAGGAATAATGCAAGGTCAGTGGGGGTGTAATATCCCCCGCGGAGCTTCTCCGCTGTCTCGTTCCGCATAAAGTTCATGGCTTGCGGCTGTCCTTGGATGCGGTCTTTTCTGTGGGCAGGAGCCTCGGCTGCTGATGTTCGTCAATGTGATCTTCGGCGGCTCGCACAAACCAGTCTTTGAGCGTGAGGCCTTCCCGTTCAAGAACGCCGTACAGGCGGCGCTTGAGGTCAGCCCCCGCCTCGATCACTACTCTTCCTGAGGCGCCCTTGGGCATCACACTGGTCCTATGTCACATGCCGTATGTCACATAACATAGCCGGCAGTTCTCCCGGCTGGCAAGTGTTGCTGGCGGGATCGAGTTCAGGGGTGGAAAGCAGCGTTAACCCCGGAAGCCGTGGCGTTCCGCTATTTGGCGCGAGGCGCCTTTCGTCCAGCGCGTTGGGAATTCCAGTCGAGCGGAATTTTCGTCCCGATCATCGAAGGATCGATGGGGTCTGGTCCGCCGTTCAGGGCCAGCTCGATGAGCTCCGGCGCGAGAAGCGTCAGTTGCAGAAGCCGTCCGATATAGCCGCGGTCAACCTTCTCGGCCTCCGCCATCTCGGTGATGGACGCGTAGCGCCCCTCGTCCAGCATCCGCTGGTACCGGAACCCCCTGGCCAGTGCCTTCACTAGCGTGGGGTCGGCGCGCGTCGTAACAGGCGCCACGCCATCGGTCATCGGCGTCACAACGGTCTTCCGCCCTGGCCGGTGGCGGATCGCCAAAGGCACCCGGACGGTAATGCTGGTGGCGGCGGTCATGCCGCTGCCTTCAAGGCGGATGGCGCGATGCCGCCGAGGTCACGGACAAGCCCGCCAAGCCCGTCCAGCCGCAGCCGAATGTCGGCGCCTGCCGGGCCCACCACCACGCGCTCCACCAGCGACCGCACGATCCGTGCCTGCTCTGCAGGGAACAGGTGTTCCCACAGCGGGTCGAGCCGATGCAGCGCATCCTGCGTCTCGGCCTCGGTCAGGTCCGGCGCCTCCCTGCGGGCCGCCCGCCACGTGCCGACCACGATTTCCGGCTGCCTCAGCAGCGCTCGCACCTGGTCCACCACCGCCGCCTCGATCTCCGCCGCGGACACCCGGCGCACGATGCTGTCGTCACCGGCGGCGTCGCCCTTCAGCACGCGCTGCGCCACGTAGTATCGGTAGAGCCGACCGTTCTTGCGCGCGTGGGTGGGCGACAGCGCCCGGCCATCCACCCCAAAGATCAGCCCCTTCAGCAGCGCCGGCGTCTGCGCCCGGTTCATGTTGGCGCGCGCCCGCGGGCTGACCTGGAGGACAGCGTGCGCCCGATCCCATAGCTCCCGCGGCACGATCCCCTGATGCTCGCCGGGATAGACCTGCCCCTTGTGCGCCGCCTCGCCGACATAGGTGCGGTTGTTCAGCAGCTTGTAGACATCGCCTTTGTCCAGCGGCCGGCCCGCCTTGCTGGTGGCACCCTCCGCCCGCAGGCGGGAAACCGTCTCGATGCCCGATCCCGTCTCGACGAAGAGTTCGAACACGCGGCGCACCCGCGGCGCCTCGTCTTCATTCACCACCAGCTTGCGGGCCACGACGTCATAGCCGAGCGGCACCTTGCCCCCCATCCACATGCCGCGGGCGCGGGACGCCGCGAACTTGTCGCGGATCCGCTCGCCAATGACCTCGCGCTCGAACTGCGCAAAGCTGAGCAGGATATTCAGCGTCAACCGACCCATGCTGGTCGTCGTGTTGAAGCTCTGAGTGACCGAGACGAACGTCACGCCATGCGCGTCCATCACCTCTACCAGCTTGGCGAAATCCATCAGCGAGCGGCTGAGCCGATCGATCTTGTAGACCACGATGACATCAACCAGGTCGGCCTGGATGTCTCGCAGGAGGCGCTGCAGCGCCGGCCGCTCCAGCGTGCCGCCCGAGAAGCCGCCATCGTCGTAGCGGTCGCGGACCAGCACCCAACCCTCGGCACGCTGCGAGGCGATGTAGGCCTCGCAGGCGTCGCGCTGCGCGTCGAGGGTGTTGAACTCCTTCTCCAGTCCCTCGTCCGTGGACTTCCGGGTGTAGACTGCGCAGCGCAACTTCTTCGTCGTCGACGGCATGGCCGGCTCGATGCGGGCGCGGCGGGTCATGTCTCACCCCGCGCCCGCAGCCCGAAGAACGTCCAGCCATTCCAGCGCGTGCCGGTGATGTGGCGCGCGATAGCCGAGAGCGACTGATACGGCCGTCCCTCGAATTCGAAGTCGTTGATGCGCACGGTGACCACGTGCTGCACGCCCTGCCATTCCCGGATGAGGCGCGTGCCGGCCAGCGGGCGGCTGTCGGCGCGGATTCGGCGCAGGACGACGTTGCCGCCATCCAGTTGCTCACCCAGTGCGACGAGCCGGTCGACGGTCTCGGGCTTCAGCCCGCCATACGCGAGCTCCTGGATCCGATATGCTAGCCGGCTCTGGATATAGGCCCGATTCCAGGGCGGCGGCTCCTTGCCGAACAACTCCCGCCATTGCTGCTTCAGGGTGGCAGTCGGCGCCGCCTGCAGCGCGGCGAGCCGGCCCAGCACCTGCGTCGGTGGGATCTTCGGGATGGTGGGCGCCGGCGCGGGCGCGGCGGTGAATCGTCTGGTCATGCGAGTCCCTTCCTGTTGGGGTTCGCATGCAGGCGCTGCCTGGCGGTGGAGTGTAGGCGAACGTCTCCCGCCCCCCGAGCTATCTCCTCATCCCGCCCATCATCCTCGGCAGCGCGGCTGCGCAGCCGCACCAGACCGGCGGCCAGGATCGAGCAGACCTCCCGAAGGTGCGGAGGCAGGTGGGCGTTGCCGGAGAGGTGCGATGGGGGCGCCATCCCCATGATTACCGGGGCCGCGGCCGGAGTGTTTCACCGCCACGCTGCAGATTAGATTCGACAGCGGTATGCCGAATCATGTACCTGATACGTTCCACATTACAGGGCGGTCACGTGCAGAAGGACTTCACCAAGTTCGCCAACCAGCGGTTCCTCAAGACCGTGAACTGGGAAGTCCTGGGCCGTCTCCTGGCCAAGCACGCGGAGGGGCTACCGAAGCTGGATCTCTCCGTCCTGGCGGCCAACCCCACGGAGGGCCGCAAACAGATCTCAGATTTCCTTCTCGGGCCGCGCGACGATTACCCCGAGACGCTGATCCACGATTTGCACCGGATCGTCCGCCTCGACAGCGCGCAGGGCATGCAGCTCATCCTGGACGAGGCGGAGCGCCAGAAGATCGTCATCATGGAGCCGGCGGATCGCGCGACGGCCACGGCGCGGGACATCGCCCTCCTTGCTTTCGTCGATCACCCGGAGGTCTTCACGGAAGCCGAGCACACCTCGGTCTTCGTGCCGCCGCCGAGCGTGTCGGAATTCAATGCCCGCGAGGAAGGCGTGACGCCGGAGGTCACCCCTGACACCCTGGAAGCTCTGCGTCTCGCTGCGGGAGAGCTCTTCGCCGCCGACCTGCGAGGCAAGTACTGCCGCGTGCGTCCCTACGAGGACGATGGCGAGCTCTGCATCGCGGTCAGGCACGGCGCGCCGCCGGTATCGACCGAGGTGGTCAAGGGCGAGAAGGACAGCGTGATCGGTTTCCAGGAGATCGACACAGCGGTGATCTCCTATGCCGAACTCACGGGCCGGCTCACGGTCTGGGGCTGCGCCAAGAAACGCCGTGGTGACCTGGCCGAAGCCTTCGCCACCCACATCCTGGGCCAACCCGGCTTGTTCAAGGCGGCGGATGCACAGCGCCTCTACACGCTCGAGCCGCTGGAGCGATCGGGCGGCGCCTTCGCCTTCCGGAAGGGCGACGACGACGAGATCGATCGCATCCTGATTGTCGAAGCGCAGGCCAACCGGGTGACCACCAACATCAAGACCGGGCGAGAGAAGACCCTCTTCTCGCTGACCGTCCGCGACCCATCTGGCAGCGCCCTGAAGGTGCTGCATCAGAGCCGGACGGACATCATCTACGGGGACAATGCTTGGCGACTGGGTCACATCACCGCACGGGCCGTCCTCAAGACGCAGGGCGGTCGAGCGCCAACCATCACCTTCAAGATCAAGCCGGACGATTCGCTCAGCTTCCAGCGCAGCCGCCACAAGAAGCGGGTGATGGCACTCCTCGCACTCAACAACCTGGTCCATGCACGACAGTCTGACGAAGCTGCTCTGGCAGCTGAGTGAGGCGGGTGAGCCGGCCGTGCTGTTCGGCCGGCAACACGCCGCTGAAGACGATGCCGCATTTCAGCGCATGCTCGCCCTGGGCGTGCTGGTGCATGGCGACCGGCTGACCGGGTGGAAGGCGTGTCACGACTGCGATTGCGGCGCCGATGAGCGTGACGTGCGCTGGCGCCGAGACGTGCCGTTCGCGGCCTGCCCGGCTGACAACCGCCGGGACGAGGTCCTGACGAGGGATGACCTCGCAACCTTCACGCTGTCCATCGCAACCATGGTCAGCGAAACGGCGGCCGCTCTTGGGCTAGGGCCGCCGGAGGAACTGGCACCAGGTCTCTGGCGCCTGGGGCGCCTCACAGATGGCCGTGTGCTGACAGCGGCGCCGATCCGGGCTGGCATTCTGCTACCAGGCCTCGTGGCTGCGCTCCGCGCCGTCGATGCCGAAGGTCCTATCGTTCTGATCGGCCCGCGGCTTCCCGAGGTGCGTCGTGCCGAGTTGGCTCGCCAGGGCATCCATGCCGTGCCGGCGGAAGAGGTTGTCGTGCCCGTTGGGCATCACCCTCCATTGGGGTTCGACCTCGCCAGGCTTCCCGATGGGAATGCCGGCAGGCACCGGCTCGTGCTGACGCCGGCAACCAGCACCGTCCGCTTCGATGGCCGCGAGGCAGTCCTCCGGCCGCGGCCCTTCCAGCTACTTCGGATCCTCGCTCGGCAGCACCGCCGCGGGGTACCGCTCGTTTCCAGGCATGATCTTCACCAGGAGCTGTTCAGTCCTGGGACAGCCGACACCGCCGTGCGCGGGCTCGTCAGTGAACTCCAGGGTCTGCTGAAGAAAGCGTTCGGCGCCGACGCCGTCGAAGGCCTGATCGAGAATCGCACAGGGCACGGCTACCTGCTGACCCTTCTGCCGCTCACCGTCTGGATCAACGAGTAGCCGCCTGCGGGGCGGCATTCCCACACTCTTCCCACACCTGTCCCACCCCTGTGGGAAAGCTGCCCCGGCAGTTTCGGCTGGTCATCACCAGCCAGCCGGAGCCGCTCATGCCCTCGCTCACCTTTGCTGAATTCGAACCCCTGCACCGCATGGCCGAGCGCATGTCGCACGGCTTGTGCCGCCGCCTCGGGTTGCCCGCGCATGACGCCGAGGATTTCGCCCAGGACCTTCTGACCGATCTCCTCGCCCGCCTGCCCGGCTTCAACCCGGACCAGGGCGACCTCGGCGCCTTCGCGCTCACCTGCTTCCGGCATCATGCCGCCCTTCTGGCGCACCGCACTCACCGGCACCGGACTCTCCACCACTCCACCTCCCTCGATGATCCGCTGCCGGACGGCGCCACGGTTGGCGCCGTGCTGTCGGAGGCGGACGGCTACGGCGCGTGGATGGGCCAGCAGACCGACGCCTTCGCTGACGTGAATCGCCGCCTGGACCTCGAGCGGGTCGCCGACGTGCTGACGGAGGAGGATGCGCCTCTCTGCGCCGCCCTGGCGCGTGGCGATGTCGATCCGGCGCGTCACGCCGGCCTGTCCCGCACCACGGCGTTCCGGCGCGTGCGCGAGATGCGGTTGCGGCTGTGCGCCGCCGGCATCGCTCCGGCGGCCTGAAACAGAATGACCGCAGCCTCGGTAATCATGGTCATGGACACCAACATCACCGACATCCGCGCAGTGGTGCCGCCTCTCACCGAGGCTTCCCTCTGCACCTGGCTGGGCGCCGCGGCCCCCGGCGACAGCATCACCTACCACCGTGGCGCGCTCGCACGTCAGGTCTGCCCGCAGTTGCAGTGCCTGCCCGAGCAGGAGCGCACCGCGCTGCAGCGCCTGGCGGCCCGTGCGTGGAAGCTGGCCGCGCTCGGCCTCGCCGATATCGTGCAGCGCCGCCACGGCTACGAGGACTACGCCTACATCCTCGTCGCACGCCGCCGCCCGCGCCGCGCCGCCTCCACCATCCTGCCGATGCTGCTCGCGGAGGCCGCGTGATGGACGCGCTCCGCTCCAATCGCCCGACCCTCGACGCGCTGCGCCACATGCCGGTGAGCGACGTGATCGCGCTTCCCGCTGAGCATCTCGCGCTGCTGCAGACCGATGCGCGAGAGGCGCTGGACGCCGCCAAGCGCATGCAGGACTGGATCGAGGCCGCGATCGCGCTCCGTTACGAGCAGCGCGCCATCGGCGCCCGTGCCGCTGCTGGCAAGGACACCGGCACGGTCCGCTTCCAGGACGGCGCCGTGGAGATCGCGGTCGATCTGCCGAAGAAGGTGGATTG
>NZ_JAFNJS010000049.1 GCF_019024325.1 Falsiroseomonas tokyonensis | reverse complement strand
CTAGTGGAGTGACTCCAACACTTGCTTCCCGCGGTTGATGGCGGCGAGGACGCGGTCGGGGTCGGCGGTCCAGGCGAAGGGCTTTGGATGTTTGTTGTGCTCGGCGACGTAGCGGTTGATGGCGGCCTGGAGATCGACGAGGGAGCAGAAGACGCCGCGCTTGAGTCGACGCCGGGTGAGCGCTGAGAAGAAGCCCTCGACGGCGTTGAGCCAGGAGGCGCTGGTGGGCGTGAAGTGGAAGGTCCAGCGGGGATGGCGGACTAACCAGGCGCGCACCTTGGGGTGCTTGTGGGTGGCGTAGTTGTCGACGATGGCGTGAACAATCTTGCCGGCCGGCACCGCGGCCTCGACCTGGTTGAGGAAGCGGACGAACTCCTGATGCCGGTGGCGCTGCATGTTGCGGCCGATCACCGTGCCGTCGAGCACGTTCAGCGCGGCGAACAGGGTGGTGGTGCCGTGGCGGACGTAATCGTGGGTCATCGTCCCGGCCCGGCCCTTCTTCATCGGCAGGCTTGGTTGGGTGCGGTCGAGCGCCTGGATCTGGCTCTTTTCGTCGATCGACAGCACGACCGCATGGGCGGGGGGATCGACGTACAGGCCCACGACATCGCTGAATTTCTCGGCGAACTTCGGGTCGTTGGAGAGCTTGAACGTCTTCATCCGGTGCGGCGTCAGGCCGTTGGCCTGCCAGATGCGCTGAACGCTGACGGCGCCGATGCCGGCCGCCTTGGCCATCGCGCGGACGCTCCAGTGCGTGGTTTCGTCGGGCGGGTCGGCGAGCGTCAGGTCGATCACGCGCTGGACAACGTCAGCGGGTAGCGGCGGCTTGCCGGGCTTGCGCGTCTTGTCGCGAAGCAGACCGTCGACGCCCTCCTGCATGAAGCGTTCCTGCCACCGCCAGACCACCGGCTTGGACAGGCCCGAGCGCCGCATGATCTCGGTCGTCCCGCATCCGTCAGCGGTGGCGACGATGACCCGGGCGCGCGCCGCGTGCTTTTGACGTGTGTTGCGATCCGCGACGATCGCCTCGAGGCGAATGCGATCTTCCGGCGTGACCAAGACGACGATGCCTGCTCTCATCCCAAGAGCTTGAACCAGCCTACCCGTTCAGGGAATCCTCTGAATGGGGCAGTCCACTAG
>NZ_JAFNJS010000048.1 GCF_019024325.1 Falsiroseomonas tokyonensis | reverse complement strand
GGGTTGCGCATCGGGCTTCCCTGCGCCACAGCGGGCCCATGATAATACGCCGCTCGGCTTTCCTTGCCTTATTGGCCATTTATACGCCCGTGGACGCCCTGGCGGCCCTTTGTCCAGTCGCCTTGCCAGTCGCGGGTGAATTTTCCTCCGGCTTTGGGCCACGCCATGGCGGGATGCATTCTGGGGTCGACTTGCGCGCGCCGGTCGGTACCCCGGTCCGTGCCACGCTGCCCAGTACCGTAATATTTGCAGGGCGCTACTTTGACTATGGCTTGATGGTGGAAGTTCAGCATGATGAGGTGGTCCCCATTCGTCGGACAGCTTGGCGGCCTGGAGAAGCTCGATCCTGGTTTCCGTCAGGCCGCCAATTTCGTCACCGCATTGGCCCCATACGCCTCGTCCGGTGTCCTGCCGTCCAGGCCAGAATGTGGGCGTCTGGTATTGTAGTAGCCGATCCACTTCGACAGCCCGGCCCGCAGTTCCGAGCCGGTCTCGAAGGCATGCAGGTAGACGCACTCGTACTTCAGGCTGCGCCACAGTCGCTCGATGAAGACATTGTCCAGCCAGCGGCCGCGGCCGTCCATCGAGATGCGCACCCCGGCCTGCTGCAGGAGACCGGTGAACCGCGGCGAGGTGAACTGGCTGCCCTGATCGGTATTGAAGATCTCCGGCCGCCCGTACCGCGCCATGGCCTCCTCAAGCACCTCAAGGCAGAACTCCACCTCCATGGTGTTCGACACCCGCCAGGCCAGCACCTTGCGCGTCGCCCAGTCCATCACCGCGACCAGGTAGAGGAAGCCACGCCGCATCGGCAGGTAGGTAATGTCGGCGCACCAGACATGGTTGGGACGGTCGATCACCAGGTCCCGCAGCAGGTAGGGAAAGACCCGGTGCTCGGGGTTCGGCACCGTCGTCCGCGGCCGTTGGTAGATCGGCGCCAAGCCCATCTTCGTCATCAGCCGCCGGATGCGTTTGCGGCCGACCACGTAGCTCTCGCGCCGCAGGTGCCGCGCCATCTGCCGCGAGCCGTACCAGGGCGTCTCCAGGAACTGCGCGTCGATCAGGCGCATCAGCTCGAGGTTCAACGCCGTCTCGCCTACAGGTGGCCTGCTGCCGGTTCGATGGACACCTGGATAAGGTTTTCACCCGATCGGAGGCCCTTGCATGGGACGAAGGACA
>NZ_JAFNJS010000047.1 GCF_019024325.1 Falsiroseomonas tokyonensis | reverse complement strand
GTCGTGCTGTCCGTCATGACAACCACTTCGGCGAACCAGCACCATCAACTCAAGGCCGGGATCGGCTGACGCTTACGCAGCACGACGAACTTGTGCTTGTCGCAGCGGCGGACGATCTCGATCTTCCACGTGCCGGTTCGGGCGACGGCGGCGGCCATCTTCGGCCCCTGATAGCCCGCGTCGCCGATGATGCGCTCGACGAAGGGGAACAGCCTGCGCGCCTGGCGCAGCAGCGGTTCGGCGCCATCCCTGTCCTGCACGCTGGCGGGATGCACGATCACCGCGAGCAGCATGCCGATGGTGTCGGTCAGCAGGTGGCGCTTGCGGCCGACGACCTTCTTGCCCGCGTCGTAGCCGGACGGATCGAGCGTAGAGCCCCCTCTCATGTCCGTTTAGTCAAGCGATGAACAAGCTTTGCCGTTCCGCATTCGGCGGATGGGAGCGGCGACTTTGATGCGCGGGGTGGGAGGCGGAGCGGAACGGACGACGGTTGATCAAGCTCTCATTCGCGGGTTGGCTACCGCATGACCACGGTTCGTCGCGGGGCTGCCTCGGTCTTTTATCGGGCGTGGATCGTGGATCCGCCCAGGGGGGCTCCCGAGGGTTCCCCTACCGCGGCCCCGCCTCCCGCCCTGCGCATCGGGTGGAGTGGATTGGGCGATCGACGTCAGGCAGGGATGGGATGCACCTCCCGCCCGATCGCCCAGATAAAACCGAGCATTTCGCGCGCGATCGCCGTGACGACGACCTGCACCGGCTTACCAGCGGCCAGACGCCGGTAGCGGGCACAGAGCCGCACCTGCGCCTTCCAGGCGATCTCCCGTGCGGCCTTCGGCGCGGCGTCGACGCTGCGCTGCTTGAGCTCGCTGATGCGAGCCGGCCGGCGATAGGTCCAGGCGGCCTCGACCAGCGTCTTCCTGACTTCGCCGTTACCCGTCTTGGTGATGCCGCCGCGGCGGGTCTTCGGCCCGCTCGAACGCTCCGAGGGAACCAGGCCGACATAGGCCATCAACTGCGCTGGGCTGGCGAACCGGCTGAGGTCGCCGAGTTCGGCCACCAGAGTTACGGCGACGATCAACGCAACGCCGCGCATCGCCTGCAAGGCGATGACCAGCGGCGCGAGCGACCACTCCGCCACCTGCGCCTCAATCTGCCGGGTCAGGCGCGTGGCCTGCTGCCGGTTCGATGGACACCTGGATAAGGTTTTCACCCGATCGGAGGCCCTTGCATGGGACGAAGGACAT
>NZ_JAFNJS010000046.1 GCF_019024325.1 Falsiroseomonas tokyonensis | reverse complement strand
TGGCCTGCTGCCGGTTCGACGGACACCGAGTTTAGCCTGAATCGGCCGAGCGCTCGAATGCCACAGGGCTGAGATAGCCAATGGCCGAGTGGCGTCGCGTCGGATTGTAGAACCGCTCGATGTAGTCGAACACCTCTGCCCGGGCGGCGTCGCGCGTCCGGTAGATCTTGCGGGCAAGGCGTTCGGTCTTCAGCGATGAGAAGAAGCTCTCCATGGCGGCGTTGTCCCACACATTGCCCGACCTGCTCATCGAGCAGGTGACGCCGTGGTCGGCCATCAGCCGCTGGAACCCCTCGCTGCTATATTGGCTGCCCCTGTCCGAATGGTGCAGCAGGGCTTTCGGCTTACCACGACGCCAGATCGCCATGACCAGCGCATCGGTGACGAGCTGTGCTGCCATCGTGGCGCTCATCGACCAGCCGACGACGCGACGTGAGAAGAGGTCGATGACAACGGCGACGTACAGCCAGCCCTCGGCGGTCCAGACGTAGGTGAAGTCGGCCACCCACTTCTGGTTCGGAGCTCCCGCATGGAACTGGCGGTCAAGGATGTTGGCCGGGACGACGCCTGGCGCCCGTTCGCCCCTGTCCGGCGGCAGGCCACGTCGCCGCGGCCTGGCCCTCAGCGCGCCCTGGCGCATCAACCGCTCGATCCTGTGCAGACCGCAGTCGACG
This sequence comes from Falsiroseomonas tokyonensis, assembly GCF_019024325.1. Taxonomy (GTDB): domain Bacteria; phylum Pseudomonadota; class Alphaproteobacteria; order Acetobacterales; family Acetobacteraceae; genus Falsiroseomonas; species Falsiroseomonas tokyonensis. Next base: position 572 of record NZ_JAFNJS010000046.1, on the reverse strand, counting down.
CCGTCCGCCAGGACGTCGTGCCAGACCCGGCGGGCGCCATAGGTCCGGTCACTCGCCAGGAAGCTGGCGCGGGCCATGGCGCCAATCCGTTCGTCATCGCGGGCGCGTTGGCTCGGCTTGCGGGTCAGCCAGGCATGGAAGCCGGAGCGCGACACACCCAGCGCCGAGCACAGCCAGGACAGCGGCCAGATACCTTTGTGCTTCGCGATGAAGGCGAACTTCATGTCGCATCCCTCGCGAAGTAGGCCGCGGCCTTTTTTAGGATGTCACGCTCCGCCTTGAGCTTGGCGACCTCCCGGCGGAGACGGTCGATCTCCTGCTGCTCAGGCTTTACCTGACCATGGCCAGGAAAGGCGTGTCGCGGATCAGCCTCGGTCTCCCGCATCCAGCGGCGCAGCACGCTCTCCGCGATCTCGAGGTCGCGGCAAGCCTGAGCCACCGCAACTCCGCGATCCCTGACCAACTTTACCGCCTCGAGCTTGAACTCGCGGCTGAATGTCCTTCGTCCCATGCAAGGGCCTCCGATCGGGTGAAAACCTTATCCAGGTGTCCATCGAACCGGCAGCAGGCCA
>NZ_JAFNJS010000045.1 GCF_019024325.1 Falsiroseomonas tokyonensis | reverse complement strand
CTCACGCGCGTCCGTAGGTGTCTTCCAGGCGGACGATGTCGTCCTCGCCGAGGTAGGAGCCGGACTGCACCTCGATCAGCGTCAGCGGGATCATCCCCGGGTTCTCCAGCCGGTGCACGCAGCCCAGCGGCAGGTACACGCTCTCATTCTCCCGCAGCAGGATCCGCTCCCCGTCCCGCTCCACCACCGCGGTCCCGGCCACCACCACCCAGTGTTCCGCCCGGTGGTAGTGCTTCTGCAGGCTCAGCTTGCTGCCCGGGCGCACCGTGATCTTCTTCACCTGGAAGCGCGTCCCCAGCGCCACCCCCTCATACGCCCCCCACGGCCGGTACACCCGCCGGTGCTCCGTCGCCTCCTTCCGCCGCTCCGCCTTCAGCTGCTCCACCATCTTCTTGACGTCCTGCGCCCGGTCCCGGTGGCAGGCCAGCACCGCGTCATCCGTCACCACCAGCACGACGTCTTCCAGCCCCACCACCGCCGTCAGGATCCCCTCCGACCGCACGTAGCAGTTCCGCGCCCCCAGCAGCGCCGCCGGGCCCATCGTCGCATTGCCTTCCGCATCCTTGGTCGCGATGTCCCACAGCGACGACCAGTTGCCGACATCCGACCAGCCCGGATCGCAGGGCACCACCGCCGCCAGCTGCGTCCGCTCCATCACCGCCGTGTCGATCGACACCGAGGGCGCATTCGCAAAACCCGACCCCAGCCGCACGAAGCCGAGGTCCCGCGCGCCATGCGCCACCGCGTCGCGGGCCGCCGCCAGCACCTCCGGCGCATGCGCGCCAAGCTCCGCCAGCAGCGTCGCCGCCGTGGCCACGAACATGCCGCTGTTCCACAGGTGCCGCCCGCCGGCCAGGAAAGCCCCCGCCGTCGCCGCATCCGGCTTCTCGACGAAGCGCGCGATCTCCTGCGCCCCCTCGACGCCCGCGAGCGCCGCGCCGGCCTCGATATAGCCGTAGCCCGTCTCGGGCACCGTCGGCCGGATGCCGAAGGTCGCGATCCGGCCCGTGGCCGCAGCTGCCGCCGCAACGGACAGCGCGCGCCGCAGCGCCGCCACATCCTGCACCGCCGCATCCGCCGCCATGATCCACAGCGTGGCCCCGGGCGAGGCCTCGCCCACCAGCACCGCCGCCGCCGCGATCGCCGCCGCGCTGTTGCGCGCCTCCGGCTCCAGCACGATCCGCGGCGCCTCGATCCCCGCCTCCCGCAGTTGCTCCGCCACCAGGAAGCGATGCGCTTCCCCGCAGACCACCACCGGCGGCGCGAAGCCGGCGCCGCGGGCGCGCTCCGCCGTCTCCTGCAGCATGGTCCCCGCCGAGACCAGCGGCCAGAACTGCTTCGGATACCCCTCCCGCGACAACGGCCACAGCCGGCTGCCCGTGCCGCCACACAGGATCACAGGAACAATCAGGTCCGAGGCGGGCGGC
>NZ_JAFNJS010000044.1 GCF_019024325.1 Falsiroseomonas tokyonensis | reverse complement strand
TACTACTGTGTCACATAATGGTGACGCTGAGTGAGGCGGTGGCAGCAGGGACATCGCGGCATGCTGCGGGCAAGTTCGCGAGCGATGCGGAGGCGCATGGTGGTGATGGAATTGGCGACGTGGCGTTCAGGCCGGATCGGCGGCACCCCTTGGCCGGTATGTTTTGGGAACGTCAGGCGCTTGGATGAACGGGGTGCTGCATTCTGCTGAGGGGGGAATCGCTGCCCGTTCGGCGATCAGGAAACCGTAGGCTGCGATGCAGAGGGTGGCGTGGTGGTGAAAGCCACGCCAGCCGCGGCCCTCATAGTGGCCGAGGCCGATCTCTTGCTTCATCTCCTGATAGTCGCGCTCGATGCGCCAGCGCAGCATGGCGTGGCGGACCAGGCTGGTGCGGTTGGTGTTGGCGGGCAGCGTGGAGAGCCAGAGTTTGGTGGGCTCGGCTTCACCAACGGGCCATTCGATCAGGCACCACTCCTCGGCTCGTGGCGTGGCAGCCTTGTAATCGCGGTGGGCGGGGCGCACGCGGACGGCGGCAAAGCGCGAGGCGAGTGGGGCGTTCGTGCCCTGGCGCCACTTCACACGGCGCCACGCCCCTTTGGGCAGTCCGGCGGCGAGGTCCTTGGCCGCGACGGGCTTATGGTCGGCGCTGCGGCCGACGCGGGTCGGCGGCCGCCCCCGCCCGCTCCAGGGTTTCACCGGCAGCGGTGCCTGGCCAGGCGGCCAGAGGCTGGCGGAGGATTGGATGCCGACGACGTAGGTCAGGCCCAGGGCGGTGATGCCGTCGCGGAAATCAGTGTCCACGCCATAGCCCGCATCGGCCAGCACGATGCCGGGCGGGATGCCATCGGCCTGCGCCGTGCGGATCTGTTCGAGGGCGATCTGCGGCTTGGTGGCGAAGCGCAGGTCGTCGGGCACGCCAGCCTTGCTGCGCCGCGCGGCATCCTCGGCCCAGGCCTGCGGCAGGTACAGACGCCAGGCCACCGGCAGGCTGGCATGCTCATTGGCGACGGAGAGGCTGACGGCGACTTGGCAATTGTCCTGCTTGCCGAGTTGGCCGCAGTACTGGCGCGCCACGCCGACGGAGTGCTTGCCCTTCTTGGGGAAGCCAGTGTCGTCGATGATCCAGGCCTGGATCGGCCCGTGCTGCTGGATGGCGGGCAGCACGCGGGCGCGCACCACGGCGAGCACCGCCGCGTCGGACCAATCGGCCTTGGCGATCAGGTGGTGCAGCGATTGATGGGCGGCCTGGACCCTCCCAGGCTCGACGCGCGCGGCCATCGGCTCGATGCTCTTGCGCTCGCCCGGTAGCAGCAGGCCTGCGCAGTAGCGCCGAGCCGGGGCGACGCGGTCGGCATGGCCGAGGGCCGCGCCAAGCGCCTCGACATAGGCTGAAAACCGCGATTCACTGCCGTCCAACGAGGATGAAAGGGCCATACGCCGCCTCCATGCGTGAGAATCTCCACGCATACAAAAGCACAGCCCAATCAGGCAAGTTCTTTATGACACAGTAGTACTA
>NZ_JAFNJS010000043.1 GCF_019024325.1 Falsiroseomonas tokyonensis | reverse complement strand
TCTCGGCCATGGTCTCCGCGACGCGGCGCATGGCGGCGCGCATCGCGGCCTTCTCCTGCTCGGTGAGGTCAACCATGGCGGACGACCTCCCCGCCAAGCGCGACCAGAAGCTCTGGCAGGCGATGCAGCAGAAGGAAACCGAGGGCCGCGGCTTCTTCCGCGGCGCCGGGTCGAACCAGCCAAAGCCACGCGTTGGGCGGGAGCAGACGGCGCATGGCGGTTCCGGGGAGCGGGCCATAGATCATGCGGCCTGCCCCAGCGCCGCGGGCTGGGCGCTGCGCACGAGATGCTGGATGGCCTGGCGGTTGAACCTGAAGGTCAGCAGCGCCGAGGCCTGGTAGCGCGTCATGCCGAGATCGGCGCGGACCGCCGGGGGAAGATGGATCAGCTGGCGCTCGGTCGGCGGCTCGCGCAGCCAGCGCCGGCTCTTGTGGGCGCTCTCGTCCGTCTCGTGGGCGTTCAGCCAGTCGTCCGCCGCGGCCAGCGCTACCAGCCGCTCGCCAATGGACAGCAGGCGCGGCCGCTGCTCCTTCGCGCCGCCGACCGTGTGCCAGGCCCCGTTCAGGAAGAAGATGCCCGCCCAGCCGTTGAACCCATTGGCCAGCAGCGCGGCATCGTCACCGAACAGGTCGCACCACTGGAAGGCCGAGCGCCGGAGGAGATCGATCTCCGTCATGATGAAGTCGGTGAGCGGCGCCGTCTCGCGCCCACGGGGTTCGAAGGCGTGGCCGCAGATGGGGCACTCCATCACTGCGATCGGCACCTCCGCCTCGCAGGAGGGGCAGGTCTTGGTGGGCGGTTCACCCTCGCCGGGCTGGCTGTCGAGATCGACGTCCTGCTCCAGGCAGCCATGGATCTGCGAGGAGGTGCCGAAATCGAGCACGATGCAGTCGCGCTTGACGATACCAGGATGCTCCGTGGGATCCACGGTGCGCAGCCCGCGGCCGACCATCTGGATCATCGTGCACTTGAAGGAACTCGGCCGCAGCAGCACGACGCAGGAGGTGGGGGGATGGTCCCATCCCTCAGTCAGCACCGCGACATTCACGACGATGCGCGCCTCGCCCCTGGCATAGGCGGCCAGGACGGAGCGCCGCTCGCCGTCCGGCATGTCTCCGGTGACCACGACGGTGGGGACGCCAGCCGCGTTGAAGGCCGCGGCAACGTGTTCGGCATGGGCGATGGTGGAGCAGAAGGCCACCGTCTGGCGGCCGCCGGCCTTCTCCTGCCAGTGCTTCACCACGGCGTCGGTGACCGGCACGGTGTCCATGACGCGGGCGACCTCGCCCATGTCGAAGTCGTCGCCGCTGCGCCGCACCGCGCGGAGCTCATCCTGGACGCCGACATCGATGATGAAGGTGCGGGGCGGCACTAGGTGGCCGGACGCGATCAGCTCGCCGAGCCGGATCTGGTCGGCGACGTTCGAGAAGACCTGGCGCAGCCCCACCTTGTCGCCGCGGTTCGGCGTGGCGGTGACGCCGTAGATCCGGCAGTCCGGGTTTCGGTCGAGGGCGCGATCGATGATGCGGCGATAGCTGTCCGCGACGGCGTGGTGCGCCTCGTCGATCACCAGCAGGTCCAGCGCCGGCATCGCCTC
>NZ_JAFNJS010000042.1 GCF_019024325.1 Falsiroseomonas tokyonensis | reverse complement strand
ATCGACCGCCTTGACGAACTCCTGCCGTGGAACTTCACGCCCGCCGGGTCACCTGCGGGGACCGGCTGACGCTTACCCTGCCGCTCTACGGCCCCGGCCGAGATGGTGATCGGCCTCGACCCTTCGGCGGAACTGTTGCGTCGCGCCACGCCCCTGGTCGCCCACGTCGCCTTCCCCGTGCACCTCGTTCGGGCGACGGCTGAGGCGATCCCACTCGTGGAGGCCAGTGTGGACACGACCGTCATGGCGTGGACGCTATGCAGCCTGGAAGATGCCCGCGCCGGCCTTGGCGAGATGCGCCGCGTGCTCCGGCCCAACGGAGAGCTCCTCTTCGTTGAGCACGGCCTGGCGCCGGATCCGGAGACAGCCGCTTGGCAGCGCCGCCTCAATCCCCTATGGACTCGGATCAGTTGCTATCTCAACAACCCGGTGGATCGGATGCTGCGCGAAACTGGGTTCGACGTTGTCGAGCTCCGCTCCGGGTATCTCGGCAAAGGCCCGCGGCCGATGACCTTCATGTACGAGGACCGGGCGCGACCGACAGCGGCGGCCGGGCGGTGAGCAGGATGCCGGATGCCAAATCCTCCCCTCCCGATCCGGCCTGCCAGGTCCCGGGCGCCACTCTGTGACACCCACGCGTCCTTCCCCCGGCCGGTCTGAGGGTCCTGCCCGGCCACTTGCCCTTCTTCGCCGCGTCCTCGATGCCCCCACAGTAAACGTGGCGGTGTTCGCCTTCCTACTCAATTATCCCTGGGAGTTCCTGCAGGTGCCGCTGTTCCGCGGCATGGCCACGGCCTCGCACTGGGAAGCCATCAGGATCTGCACAAGCGCCACCCTCGGCGACGCTGTTATTGCGGTTATAGCCTTTTGGGGCGTCGCCGCGGCGACGCGGACGCGGCGTTGGATTCTCGCTCCGAGCGTCGGCCAGCTAGCAGGATTTGTCGCCATCGGCGTGGCGATCACGCTGGTGCTGGAGTGGCTCGCCACGGGTCCGCTCGAGCGGTGGGAGTACGCCGAAGCCATGCCTCTCGTCCCGCTACTCGGGGTTGGGCTCTCGCCAGTACTGCAGTGGATCCTGCTGCCGCCGCTCGTGGCGTGGTTCGTCCGTCGGCAGCTGACGTGACTCGAACGGGGCCGGGCGGTCGCCTCATCCAATCCGCACCGCGCGTAGCCTGAGCGCGTTGGCGACGACGCTGACCGAAGAGAGCGCCATCGCCGCCGCGGCGATCACCGGCGAGAGCAGAATGCCAAAGAACGGGTAGAGTAACCCCGCTGCCACCGGAATGCTCACGCCGTTGTAGACGAAGGCGAGAAAGAGGTTTTGGCGGATGTTACGCATCGTGGCGCGCGAGAGCCGCCGCGCCCGGACAATGCCGGTCAGGTCACCGCGGAGCAGCGTCACACCGGCGCTCTCGATTGCGACATCGGTGCCCGTGCCCATCGCAATGCCGACGTCGGCCGCGGCGAGTGCCGGGGCGTCGTTCACTCCATCGCCGGCCATGGCCACAATGCGGCCCTCGCGCTGCAGTCGCTCGGTAAGCGTCAGCCGGTCCCCGCAGGTGACCCGGCGGGCGTGAAGTTCCACGGCAGGAGTTCGTCAAGGCGGTCGAT
>NZ_JAFNJS010000041.1 GCF_019024325.1 Falsiroseomonas tokyonensis | reverse complement strand
CGCCCTGTCTCAAAACCCAGCTTCGATTTCCCGCCTGGTCCGGCATTGGGCGCTTGGACGGCATCAACCACTGACAACGATGGAGGCTTGCGACATGACGGGATTGGTTGCGGCAAAACCCCCCGGCTTCATTCATCCGACGCTGCTGACGGCGACCTGTCACGGCGATGGCCTGGCGCAGCCGCTGGGCGTGGCGCCTGTGGCGCTGGGCGATGGTGGCCGGGGCGATGAGGCGGCGGCTGCGGTCACGGCCTCCAGCGCGTGTCCTGCGGCCTCTTTGCCGGGGATCATGTGATGCCGGCGAAGCGGCGGATCGACAGGTCGAGCGCGCGTCTCGAATGGGAGGCGGGCCGGACGGTGGCGGAGATCGCAACCCGGCATGGCGTGAGCCGTCAGGCGGTGGACCGGCTGGTGAAGGCCGAGGGCTGGGTGCGCGGCGATGGCGAGGGCGCGACCCTGGCTGAGACGGCGACGGCGCAGCGGATTTTTCGGCCCGTCACGGCGGCGGACTTCCGCGTTGCCAGTGAAGGCGTGCGGACGCTGGCGCGGATGAAGCAGGCGCTCGATGCGGTGGCCGGTGGTGCGACGCGCGCGGTGGCTGCTGGGCTGATCGGCATTGGGCAGGAGACGATGCGCGTCTGGCTCAAGGATGACCCGGTGTTCAACCGGCTGATGGCCGAGGCCGAGGCGACGAAGACCTGGCGCCGCATCACGCACCTTGAGGACGCGAGCGCGCGCGGCGACGTGGCGGCAACGAAGCTGCTGATCGAGCGCGACCCGGCCTCCCGCGGCGAGTTCGGCCCGCCGGCTGCGACGTTCGGCGGCGAGGGCGGCCCTGCGCTGGTGCTGAACCTGGTGCTGAACGCGGATCACCTCGCGACGCTGGGCGGTCCCACCGCGCGGGCGCCGGCTGCTGCTGGGTTGGTGATCGACCATCCACCCATCAACGACGAACAGGAGGCCCCCGCGCCATGAGCGGAATTGAATTGTTCGCACTACCGGCTGCAATCGGCGGCGGATCGGTGACGGTGGGCAGCGCCTTGGGCGTCGCCGGGCTGCTGGCAGGGGCGACGCGGGGCGCATCTGCGAACAACGCCCAGCAGCGGGCGCTCTATGACAACGCGCAGGCGCAGCGGCAGGCTGGCCAGAACGAGATCATGGCCGGCGAGGCAGAGGGCGCGCGGCTGCAGGACGATGGCCGGCGGCGCCAGGCCGCGGCGTTCAACCAGGCGGCGGGCCGCGGCATCGACCCGAGCAGCGGCAGCGAGGTGGACGTGGCGGCCGATCTGGCGGGCGGCTCGGCGCTGGACGCGGAGATCGCGCGCTGGCGGGGGCGGCAGGCTGCAGTCGGCCGGTATGACGAGGCGAACGCCATGGACCGCCGGGCGCGGCGCCTGGAGGCGAGCAAGCTGACCGATGCCGGGAGCACGCTGCTGACCAGCGGCGCCCGCCTCTACGGGACCTTCGAGCCGCGTTCGGAATACATCCCGCCGAAATACACGAAGCCGGAGCGCACCACCGGCCGCATCGCAGGCCCGATCTGATGCGCGCGCCACCCTTCATCTCTCTCGACAAGGACCCCTGAACCCATGGACCAGATGACCACCACCACCACCACCACCACC
>NZ_JAFNJS010000040.1 GCF_019024325.1 Falsiroseomonas tokyonensis | reverse complement strand
TCCACCCCCTGGACCGTGAGGTGGTCGGGCCAGGCCACCTCCACCGGCGGCTGCAACCGCATCACCGCGCGAAACCCCGCCGGATGGCGGCCCGGTGTAGCAGCCGGATCACCGCCGGGTGATTGCCGAGCTTGGTCGCCTCCATGTATTCCATCAGGCCCGGCGTGCGCTTATCCAGCGCCAGCAGCATGCCGCGCGCAACGCCGAGGTTGACCTCGAAGGCTGCCCCCCATTCCTGACGCAGCGTCGCCTCTCCGGCCTCCGGCGTGAAGCGATCCCGCCGGGCCGCAACCTCGGCAGCGGCCAGGACGAAGGAGCCGGCCTCGCCCCGCGTCGCCCCGATGCTGGCAAGGACGGTGCCGGCGATGGCCTGAAACTCCTCCAGGCCCGCGGCCTCGCCGCCGGGGAAGTAGATGGAGGTCAGCTTGCCCGCGATCTCGCCCGCCGCGGAGGCCTCGGCGGCCAGCGCGGAGACGGTGGCGAAGGTCGGATGATGGGACGGTGCTGCACCCTGCCGCCTCACTGGGCGTGGCCCAGCCGGATCGCGGCCTTGTGCAGCATCGCCACCACGCGCGGGTGGTTGCCGAGGCCGGTCGCCTCCAGATGCGCGGTCAGGCCCGGCGTGCGGCGCTCCAGCGCCCTGAGCGCGGTGCGGGCGGCCTGCAGGTTGGTGTCGAAGGCGCCGCCCCATTCCTGGCGCAACGCGGCCTCGGCGCTCTCCGGCGTGAAGCGATCCGGCGCGGCCGACACCTCGCTCGCGGCCAGGACGAAGGCGCCGGTATCGGCCGAGGTCGCGCCGATGCTGGCAAGGGCGGTGGAGGCGACGTTCCGAAACTCGGCCAGGTCCGCGGCCTCGGCGCCCACGAAGGCGATGGAGGTCAGCTTGTCCGCGATCACGGCCTGGGATGCGGGGGCCTCGGCTGCGGCGGCGGCGGCATGCACCATGCCGTCCGCGTTGGGGTCGTGGAGCGCGGGCAGACCGGAGGCCCCCAGGGCGGCCAGGGAGGCGGCGGAGGCGGCGTCGAAGGCCGGATGATGGGCCGGCGCGGCGGCGGGCGCCGGCTCGGGGTAAGCGAGGCGATACAGGCGGTCCCGCTCCGCCATGAGGCCGAGCTTGCCGGCTTCGGTCTTGCCGGTCGCCACGTCGCGCCAGGCGGCGCCATCCTCGAAAATCCGGATCGCAGCCAGCGCCGCGTCGTGCGTCATGGTCGGGCCGCCCTGCGTTGGGGCCGGGGCGGTGCTGGTGGCGGTGAAGTCGCTCATGGCGTGGGGTCTCCAGGTCGTGCTGGTGGTGGTGGTCGTGCGCCGCGCCCGCGGCAGTCACCAGCGGGCGCGGCTGCGGATGGTCAAGCTGCGGCGGCGGCGGGCGCGTCGTCGGGGTGCGGCTCGGGCAGCGCCGGCATGGGCAGCCGCTCGCGCAGGAAGCGATCCTGCTGCGCCGGCCAGGCGGCGCGCGTCGCGGCATCGCGGTATGGGATCGGGCGCTGCTGCGGCAGCGGCAGGTTCGCCGGCCAGGCGGCGGTCAGGGTGCTCAGCGCCGCGTCAATCCGGCCGGCGCGGAAATAGCCGGAGGTCGCCGGCTCACGCTGCGCCAGGTCATCCACCCCTTCGGCGAATGCGTAAATCGCCGCCGCCATTTCCTCGGCCGCAGCAACCAGCCGCTCGGCGCGGGCCAGTTCACCGGCATAGACCGCCTCAAGCTCGGCGCGGCGCGCATGCACCGCATCGGTCCGCTGGCGACGTTCCGCGGCCGCGGCATGGGCGCGCTCGGCTTCCTCGGCCAGGCGGGCGCGATCCTCGGCCAACTCGGCATCCGCCTTCGCCTTCGCCAGATCGGCCGCGGAGGGGGCGCCGGCATCGCCGCGGGCGCGGGCCAGGCGGAGGTCGAGCACGCGCTTCTGCGCGACCTGGAACGCGGCCTTGGCGCGCTCGGCCAAGGTGCGGGGGGCGGTGGTGGCTTCGGTGGTGGTGGTGGTGGTGGTGGTCATCTGGTCCATGGGTTCAGGGGTCCTTGTCGAGAGAGATGAAGGGTGGCGCG
>NZ_JAFNJS010000004.1 GCF_019024325.1 Falsiroseomonas tokyonensis | reverse complement strand
GCCTCCATGCGTGAGAATCTCCACGCATACAAAAGCACAGCCCAATCAGGCAAGTTCTTTATGACACAGTAGTACTAAGCAGTAGCGCAAAAACTCTGACCGGATGCGCTTCTCTCGAAGGACCAGAAGCTCCGTGCTACCGATACCGTCGGCATAGGCGAGATGAGCTTTAGCGAGGTATGGCCTGAGCTTGCCGAACAAGACATCCCCTGCGCGGAAGCAGGTTCCGATACCTTCTGCCCGTGCGGCATCTTCTCCTTGAACCAGCCGCCCGGTCCATGGCTCGATATTTTCCAGACCCACGTAGCGGTCATCAAGTGCGACCGGCCGTTTGACGTTGATGATCTGGGCCGCGCGCTTTAGGCGAAGCACTGACCAGTGCGCTGGCACCTTGCTGAACCAGCCAAAGCCATCTGCTTGGACGCTGCGAGTTCGCAGTCCTGTGCCAACAGTCATGCCGCGATCTCCCGCAGCATGTTCTGAATCTCGCCCGCGAGGCGGCGGAGGTCGGCGTCGATCTCCTCCAAGGGGCGGGGTGGAACGTATTGGTAGAAGGTCCGGTTGAAGGGGATTTCGTAGCCCGTGCGGGTCTTGTCATCATCGATCCACGCATCCGAGGCGTGTGGCAGGACCTCGCGCTCGAAGTAGGCGCGGATGTCCTCCTTCAGCGGCACAGTCTCGGTATCGCGCAGATCGACGTCCGGCTCGGGGGCGCCGCTCTTCATGCAGGGCTGCGCCGTCTCGTCGCGCTCGCTGAGCCCAGCTACCACGGCGTTGAACAGCGGCGTGGGCAGCTTCACTGCGTGCTTGGTGAGCAGCTTCTTCAGGTGCGCGGTGAAGGCTTCGCGGGTCCGCCACACGGTCTCGGCAACCGCGCTCTCCAGTGCCTTGAACAGCGCGGCCTTGAGGGCTTCGCCGTCAGCAACCTCCTGCTGCGCAGCGGCGCCCTTCTTCCGGCTAGTGCCGAGAGCCTTCATCATGACGACCTCGGCCAAGGCGCCGATCCGCTCCGAGGTAATGGAGAAGCCGAGGCGCAGCGGGCGCTCGACCGTGATCCTCCAGTAGCCAAAGTCCTCGTTGTCGAAGACTTTGCTGACGTCGCACTCGGCCATGTCCCCGAAGAGCTGTGTGATCTCGACGATGGCCGTCTCGGGGATCATGTTGCGTTTGTTGCCGAGGCTGCGGCGCATCTTCTCGGCCATGCCGGTCGCATCGATCAACTGCACCCTGCCGCGCCGGGCAGGTGCCTTCTGATTGGTGATGATCCACACATAGGTGCTGATCGGAGTGTTGTAGAAAAGCTGGTCTGGAAGGCCGACGATGGCTTCCAACCAGTCGTTCTCGATGATCCACTTCCTGATGTCGCTGGGGCCGGACCCGGCGCCGCCGGAGAACAGCGACGAGCCGCTGAGCACCACGGCGAGGCGGGAGGGGCGTCCATCCTTGTGGAACTTGGACACCATGTGCTGAAGGAACAGCAGGGAGCCATCGCCGACCGGCGGCAGGCCCGCGCCGAAGCGTCCGGCGGTGCCAAGGTTTTCGTGCTCGGCGCGAACAGTGTCCTCCACCTTCTTCCAATCCACGCCGAAGGGTGGGTTGGAGATGCAGTAGTCGAAGGTCTGGCCCTTGTGGCCGTCCTCGGTGAAGGAGTTTCCGAAAGCGATCCCGGCGGGGTCCTGCCCTTTGATGAGCAGGTCCGACTTGCAGATGGCGAAGCTCTCCGGGTTCAACTCCTGCCCGAAGGCGACCAGCTTCGCTGTGGGGTTCAGTTCGCGAAGGTATTCCTCGGCGACTGAGAGCATGCCGCCCGTGCCGGAGGCGGGGTCGAAGATCGTGCGGATCGCGCCCTGCTGCGTCAGCGCCTTGGCGTCCTCGGTGAGCAGGAGGTTGACCATGAGGCGGATCACCTCGCGAGGGGTGAAGTGGTCACCCGCCTGCTCGTTGGACTGCTCGGCGAAGCGCCGGATCAGTTCCTCGAAGATGTAGCCCATGGCGAGGTTGCTGACCCGGTCGGGGTGCAGGTCGATCTCGGTGAACTTCGAGACGACCTTGAACAGGAGATTCGCCTCGTCGAGCTTGGCGATTTGGGTCGGGAACTCGAACCGCTTGAGGAAGATGTCCCGGACCTGCGCCGAGAACCCGTTCACGTAGGCCCGGAGGTTGTCCGCGATCCCGGCGGGGTCAGCTTTCAACAGGGCGAAGGTGTAGGGGGAGGCGTTGTGGAAGCCATGCCCGGCGGCGAGGTTCAGCATGGCCTCGCGCATGGCATCGTCGGCCGTCGCCGGGATCACCTTCGCCCGGTCGAGGACGGCCTGCTTGGTCGCCCCCAACAGGCAGTCGAGGCGACGGAGGACCACTAGGGGAAGGATGACCTTGCCGTAGTCGGCAGGCTTGTAGTCGCCCCGGAGCAGATCGGCGACCGACCAGACGAAGCCGACTTTCTCAGAATGACCTTCCACGCGTCCCCCTCAACACCTCAGTTCCGATTCAGGCTGAGTACGACCTGAGACAGTCCTGTAACCTTTAAAGCAGGCCGAAGGCTTGCGCGACTGGGTAAACCATCTCGGTGCAAAGCTTTGGACGATAAAATCAGGAGGTCGCGTCCGGGAAACCCTTTCCCCAATAGGGGCTCAAACCGCTGGACGTACGCCGGAACTGGGGTATTTGCGACAACGCAACAGCAACAGGAGGCCACCACGCACTTCGACAATGCACCTGCCCTCCGCGTCTATGGTCCTCATGCTCGCCGCATCGCGACCCTGATTGCGATCAACCCGGGTCTGGCCCAGCGGCTCCTGTGCGCGCCGACACGGGTCATCCATGCGGTCGGCGCCTTCCTGCACCTTGCCGACAGCGGGACTGATCCCGATGTCGCGGCCACTCTTCACGACACCGACCCCCGTGCGCTGCTTCGACTGGCCATTCCGGGGTGCCCACCTACCTTGTTTCGGGCGCTGGATCGGGCTGGCTCTATAGTCGGCAGCCGGGTCTTTTATCAGCGGATCGCTTCGATCTCGGCCGGTCCCTATGGGAACCTGATCGTCGACGGCTCAGGGCGGATCGACGACCGGTTGTTGCGTCACATCGAGACGTTGGCGGAGGCTGCGGACCCGGCGGTCGCCAGCCTGCCGCCTTCGCTTCTCAGCGATCCGTCTATCGCCGAAGCCGTGGGCGCCGTGGCATCGTTGTTGCGCGCATCTGGACTTGATCCAGACGCTGCGATGCGGGGTATTCCAGCCAATGCTGGCATTGAGGCCGTCTTTCGTCGGCTCAAGAAGCAGGTGTCCGCGTTGCGCGCGCCTTCGGTGCAACCCATGGTCGTTTCGCCACTGCGCCAAATTTTGTCGATTGGTGAGCTTCGGGCACTCGGTAGGCGACTAGACCTCTGTGTTTCGAGCCCACAGCACGGCGGCGTCCACCATTGGATGAGGCTAATTGGCGGTGAATCCCTCTACCTTACCCACGAAGCGCATCCTGTCCTTATCGAACTGCGACGGAGCGGAAGAGGCGTTTGGCACCTCGAAGATGCCCGCGCCGCACATAATCGCCCTGTTTTTCCTCCGGCACGCCGAGAGATTATCGAACTGCTTCGCTTAGGTGGGCAGAATGTTGTTCCGGTCGATCCGGCCGAGGGCCTTGTCACTCTTTCGTGCCGGTCCGACACGATGTTCGAGCAATGGGAACGAAGTCTTGGTGCGGAACTGGCGGCGCTCGATGACGGATAGGACTTATAGTTGGTTCGGCGCTGGCAACATACTCATAGGTTCCCTACACTAAACATGACCTGACAGCTAAATACGTCCATGATCTACGCCCCATCCACTCATCGTGTGTTCCTGTCCGGACTTACGTCCGATGCCCTCACGCCAAGCCGCTGCGCTTTGGTATTGGCATTCTGCCGCTGGGCAGCCGAAAGATTTGTTGGCTGTCCAGTCCGATTTCTGGCGGTCTACCGGAACAACAGGCGCGTCGGGTATGAGTTCTGGATGCCGGATCGCCTCTCCGCAGCCCGGCTGGCGCTTTACTACGAGGCCGCTAGAAGCGAGGAGCCTTTTCGACTTGCCCCCACCTATCCATGACGCGGGCTCGAAGGTCGACCAGAGCGGACGCGGCTAAGGCTGAACGGCACCAGCAGGAGGTGATCGACCTGCTGCGAGGGAGCGGTCACCAGCACGTCGCGGATCGGCTCCACCGGTGCCTGCTGGCCCGGAGGTCACGTCATGACGCTCCGGCGAATTCGTGGCCATGGCGGTGCCGAAGCGCGGGATGCTCGTCTTGCCGCAGAACAATGATCGCCGCCGAATGGGAGTTGATCTTCAGGGTCGGCGCCGAAGGCAAGGTGGCGTCGGCCAGCGTCTCCCTACCGCTGGAGCGCGGAGCAGGAGACCTGCGGCAGGCAGTCCGATCACTCCGCCGTACCCTTCGTGACCTCCGTGATCGATGGCGCCTCCATGACCGTGGTTGGAGCCACGTTGGGTTTCGAGGGCTGGCAGCAACGGATGGCGCCATGCTGTTGTTTCAACACGCTGCCCTCGACGCGAGCGCCATTGCGGCCGTCCTGCTTCGGCGGTGGCCGACTGCCGTCATCGGGGCGAGCACCACACCCGGTTTCACGGAGCCGAAGGGACTGCTGTGTGTGTACGATGCCGCAGCCCTTGCTGTGATGAAGCGCGGCATAGAACCGCTCCGCATCGGGATCAGAAGCCGCCAGCGCATCCGGCGTGGGGGGAAGCGAACGCGGATTGGACCAAATTGGAGCGAGCCATGGCCGGTGGTCATCGGCTAGCAATCCGCCGGGTGACGGGCAAAAACGACACCTAAGGCGCCAGCTTCCCTACAAACGAAATTTTAAAAGTCGTTATGAAGTTTCCTAATCTGGCGCGGCGCTGATCTCGCTCAAACATTCTACGGCAGTCTGGAGTGCTTCGACAGCCTCCTCCATAGTTTCGATCCAGCCTCGATAATTCTCGGCTTTATCAGAGTCCTGCCATGCGTCGCTCCGCTCATCAGCGTATGCGGACGCCTTGTAAATCTCGCTGCTGAGTTCGATTTCAAGTTGTTTTATAATTGGCGACACCTGCGCGATCCTGTCCACCAATTGTTTGCTAAGCTTCCGCGCCCACTTGCTCCAATGAATCAGTTGTTCAGCAGCCATTACCCATACGATGAGGGGTGGCCGATCATTCACGGCAGTGTGAATTCTTCCATTCACATTGAACAGGAGGCGATACTGCCTACATTTTGATTTGGCGGCAATACCTACGCGTATTGCTTGGGTGTAAAGTCACGGGATCAACAGGGCATGCATCCCCAATGTTCATCAGGTAGCTGCCGAGGTGGGAGCGGCCGGGTATGGGTGAGGTCGTGCCGCAAACACCACCGCACTCCTGTCGCCGCTACACGCAGGCCCGACAGGGAGTATTGACGCTGCCGCAAAATCAACCACTAATTGCTGCATCGACACGGACTGTCGCGCAGCTTCAGGAGCGCGTACTGCCGGTCTTGTTCGACTCCCCTCATCACGACAGGCAGTTTGAATGGATGGAGTTACGCTGCCGGTCGCGAACCCAAAGGGGGTCCGGGGTCAGCGTGTCGGCCCCGTCCGCCTCCTGACAGGCGACGCGTTGGAAGTCCTCCGTCGGCTGCCAGAAGGGCGCTTCCATACCTGCGTTACCTCCCCACCCTACTTCGCGGCCCGCGACTACCGGGTCGAGGGACAGATAGGGCTGGAAGACACGCCCGACGCCTACATTGGCCGGTTGGTGGACGTTTTTCGTGAGGTTCGCCGTGTGCTGCGCGCCGACGGCACGCTTTGGCTCAACATAGGGGATTGTTACGCGTACGGTGGCGGAGGCGTGGATCGGAACCTGTCGAACGAATTTCGCTATAAGAAATCGGCTGGTGGACAGGATCGCATTCCTGAGCATCGCGCGGTTAAGCGGCCACCACTTGGGACCAAGAAGAAGGACCTCTTAGGTATCGGGTGGCAATTGGCAGTTGCACTCCGGGACGACGGCTGGTGGCTCAGGCAAGAAATCGTATGGGAGAAGCCGCACTCGCTTCCGAACTCAGCGATTGACCGCTTCACGTCCTCCCACGAACGCATTTTTCTGCTGACCAAGCGGGCGACCTATAAGTTCGACGCCAGCCTCCGCAAGCAGCATTCAGTGTGGACCATCCCGATACGCCCACAGGCTGGACCCCACACGGCCCCGTTTCCACCCGAACTCGTCCGGCGATGCCTTGTTGCCGGAACGCAGGAAGGCGGAGAAGTGCTTGATCCATTCGGCGGCTCCGGCACCACCGGGATCGTCGCTTCCCAACTCGGTCGCAAAGCCACGCTGATTGACCTGAGCCCCACTTTCGTGGAGTTCGCGCGGCGCCGAATTGCAAATGAGCTTGGACTTCCGACTGCAAAGCTGATCAAGAGTAAGTCCTCAGCGTCGCATGCGACGGCGCCAGCGGCTGGTCTGCGGAAGTCACAGGCGCCCGATCAGCCTTATGTCGGCCGGTCGCGCTCATCCCTCGGAAAGAGCAAGACCAAGTCGCAGGCATATCGGGCTCGCCTTCGAGAAGGTGGACTGCGACCGGTGCAGTTCTGGGTGCCTGATACCAAGGCTCCTGCGTTTCGGATGGAGGCCGCCCGGCAGGTGGCGCTATTGGGAGAGGGGGCTGGCTGCCCAGAGTGTGAGTGGCGTCGGGGCGATGTGGTTGCCCTACTTGCTGCCGGTGGCGATCAACGGCTTGCGGTTATCGTTCAATCAGATTGTTTCGCGACAACCCGGACCTTGCTGGCGTGCCCACTGGTGGCAGATGCTCTTGGCGCCCCGCTACTGCGTGTGCTTGTCGAACCCTCGGATCACTTACCCCTCGAACGGAACGCATGGATCATGGTTGAGCGAGGTGGCCCTGTAGACCGTCACAACATTGGCTCATCCATCGGTCACCTCTCATGCAGCGAAGTGGCTAACTTAGATCGGGCACTGTTCGTCCTGTTGGGGCTTGGGTGAACTTTGTCTTGCGGCTGCATCCGTGCCGACTTCAAGACTCTGCTGAGAAAGGAAGTGTGTGGCTGCGCGATGAAGCGGTTGCCCTCAGTCATCAATGATGAGGCTGCTGCCTCATCTAGAGGATTCAAACGCGGCCTCGACTCGGTGCTGAACCTTACGTTTTCTACGCGCCGCCAACCGAGCGCCCGCCAATCGCGTTTCAGCCCGGCGGAGGCAAATCCGCAGCCGATGCAACGAGACGGTAAAATTGATGAAATTGAAGAAAGCCAGCCTCGAATGGGCCATAAAGCATATTATCTCAGAGGGCGATACGGATTTACTTCCTCTCCCCTTCGAATTTAACGTCATCAACGAGTATTCGGCGCGTGCCGTTAAATCACTTTCTAATGTCGATATCAACGCTCACAACTGGTCGAGCCCACGCAGATTTTTGATACCAAAGCGCGAGCTTTCATTTCGGGCGGTTTTACAACTTGAGCCTTTCGACGCAATATTATTTGCAGCCCTAATCTACGAGATTGGCAGAAGTCTTGAGCGCCGTCGGCGCCCAGTCAGGGAAAACTCGGTTTTTAGTAACCGTTTTTCTCCCTCTAAAGGGGGCAGAATGTATGCTCTCGACAATGGTTGGGAGGAATTCTGGAAGCGTTCCCTCGAATTGGCAAGCAAGGGCAAACATGTTTTAGTCACAGATATAAGCGATTTTTATAACCAAATTTACCACCACACAATAGAAAATCAAATCGACGAGGCGGTCAAGAATAAGGAGCACTTACATGCAATCAAAAACTTTCTAAGTCGATGCACTGATGGGGTCTCGCGTGGTGTGCCCGTTGGTCCCCATGGAACGCACATACTCGCTGAAATGGCGCTTATACCACTCGACAATTTCATGCTAGGGCAAGGGTATCAGTTTTGTAGGTATGCCGACGACCTACACGTTTTCGCTGACTCACACCGTGAGGCTCAGAAAGCACTCTATTCGATAGTGGGCTATCTAGACAACACCCAAAAAATCCAACTCAATCGCCAGAAAACGGCAATAATTGAATCAACGACCTTTGCGCGAGTTGCTAGATCGAAATCAGAGAGCGACCCCATCAATGACGCCGAGCGCGATCTGGTGGCGGCAGTCCGCTCTCTTTCGTCAAGTCCTTACCGACGAATTTCGCCTGCCAAAATCAAAACTGCGGAGATGGAGTTTTTTTCCAAACCAAAAATAGAGGGCATATTGAAATCCTACATTTCCGAGAAGGATATTGATTATATTCGTTTGCGTTGGGTCATTCGAAGACTTGCTCAGGCAGGCATGCCCGGCGGGGTGGATTTTATCATGCGTAACTTTGAAATATTTATTCCTGCGCTTGCTGAAGTGGCCAATTATTTCGAAAGTTGTGCCGGAAAATATGATGGGGAATGGCGGGAAGTTGGCGCACAATTCCTTCGCCTTGCAGAAGACGATCTGGTCGCATCGAATGAGTATCTTCGAGCCCTTTTTATCAATCTCTTTGGTCGCATCAAAAAATTAAATCATGTGAATGAGCTTACCAAGCTTTTTCAAGAGGAACGCTCGCCGTCTGTGAGGCGAGAAATAGTAACGGCTGCGGCTCGTGCAAAGGCCGCAGATTGGTTCCGCATTGTGAAGGGCGAGTATCTAAATGCAGACCCTTGGTTGCGGAGGGCTATCATTCACGGAGGGGTGGCGCTTCCGAAAGATGAGAGAACTGCATGGTTGAAGGGGGTTAAACGAAAGGCAACGGACCTAGAGCAGCTATTAGTATTAGCAATCGAGTAAATTGGGTACTGCGTTGAGTGTCTGGTGATTTCGAACGTCCCATCCCTCCATCCCCGCACCCTCAACATCGCCCCCCAAATTCGGTGATTTTCGGAGGAGGTTGACGGCCTCGGTCAATAACGTCCGGTCATTTGCAGTTCTTCGTTCTCAAAACATTGTCCCGAAACCGCATCGTCATTACCTCGCCTCCTGACGGGTTTCAGGAGAACTGCATGCTACTCGGCTACGCGCGCGTCAGCACTGACCAGCAGACCCATGCCCTCCAGCTTGATGCCCTGCGCGGCGCCGGGTGCGAGCGGGTCTTCATCGAGACAGCCAGCGGCACCCGAACCGACCGCGCCGAGCTAGCCAAGCTTCTGGAGATCGCGCGCGAGGGCGACACCGTTGTGGTCTGGCGGTTGGACCGCCTCGGTCGGTCCCTGCGCCACCTGATCGATCTGGCGGAGGACTTCCAGCGGCACGGCATCGCGCTGCGCTCCCTGACGGAGGCCATCGACACCTCGACCTCCAGTGGCAGGTTCATGTTCTCGATCCTTGGCGCGCTCGGCCAGATGGAACGCGAGATCATCGTCGAGCGGACCCGGGCCGGTCTGGCCGCCGCCGCGCTGCGCGGCCGCAAGGGAGGTCGTCCGCTTTCGATGACCGAGGACAAGGTCAGGGCGGCCAAGGCCATGCTGGCTTCCGGCACGATGAGTTCGGGCGAGGTAGCCCGCCAGATCGGGGTCAGCGCCAGCACGCTCTACCGGCACCTGCCCGGGTCCAGAGCCGCCGCTGCCTTTTAGCTGGCCTGTCTGGTTCAGGTCAGCATCGCGAACGCATCAGGGGCAGGAGCGTCGAGGGGGCTGGAGGCGGCTTGTGCCGCCGCCACTACCCTGAACCGGCGCCGCACCGGTCGCATGCGACCATCCAGATTGCCGGTGTAGGCGCAGTCGCATGCGACCATCAGGTGCATGCCTCATCCCGCTGGCGCGCGGCCGCGTCCGTGGTTACGTCGGTCATCGACACCCTGCTTTAGTGTCGGGAACTGGTGCGCACTGAGGGCGTGATCGAGACCGAGCTTGGTCCACGACGGCGGCATCAGCCCGTACCTTATTTCTATGGCCACGGCGTCGTTCTCGGCGCGGCACACCGCGCAATGTCGTGGACGAGATGAATTGGTTGGCGGTCGCCGCCTCAATCGGTTTATTTCGGTAGACCGTTTTCCAGAAAGCCCCGTGGCAGAATACAGCGACGCGGCCCCGATCTCTCGACCACAGCGGCCGTGACGTGGTTGTCGCGGTTCAACGGGAGATCAGCATGGCTGTCTGTCAGTGGTGCAAAACCGAGGCGACGCTCCGCAAGTGCGACAAGTGCGGGAACGTCTGGCACTGCCACCACAAGCCCGGGCGCAGGACGACCTCGATCAATGTCTGCGAGCAGTGCCGCGCCGTCGACAAGTTCACGCTGATCCGGTGACCCGGATGCCACCCTGACTACGATGCTGTGGTCAGGGTGGTCAGAACGATATGTCGCCGTCCCTGCCTCTCTGGTCAGGCTGCCTTTTTGGCCCAGTAGGCCCGCAGCATCTCCTTTACCCGCTCGCGTGCTGCGTGCCGCGACAGGCGTTCAGTAGCCTCGGCGCACCGTCCCTCGATCTCCTCGAACACTTCGCCAGTTGTGCTGTTGCCGCCGATGTGGTCGGCGTAGTCGCGCACGACGCTCGTCCAGTAGCCCGTATCCCGGTCCACCACTTTGATAAGGGCGCGGTGCATGACCGGGGTTGCATCCTCCGACAGGAGCAGCGCGAGGTAGGGCAGCAGCGGGTCAAGGCCGAGCGCCTCTGCGATGCGCAGCAGCGCCTCGTCGGACGGGCCGGTGACCTGCGCGCCAACTGCGATATGCTTGATGGCGGTGAAGTTGTTGCCGCCCCCCCTACCATCCTGTCCGACGCCTGCGGCCTCGATGACGGCGGACTGGGTGCGACCGTCATCGGCGAAGGCATCTTCAAGGATGCGGCATACGCGGGCGCGGCCGGTGAAGTAGTCGTCGGCAGCCTTGGCAGGCTTGAGGGTGATCGGGCGGGCCATGATGTCTCCGTGAATTGCTATCGACGGCAACATAGTCGGCACCCCGCAAAACAGCACCGAACTGGCTGTCCTCGCTCAGCAGGTACTTAAAACCACCTCATCCTGACCGGGCTGACCATGCCGTCGTGGTCAGGATGGTCAGGCGGTCACCAACTACCGAGTTTTGGCACGGCGGTTCTCGGATGACGGCGTGAGATCATCTCCGCATGACTCCAAGCCATCTCGATGCACCAATCCACCAGAACCTCGACCAGCACACTGCGCGGTAGCTCGTGCGTATCGCGGTCACCGAGGCGGTCATCGCCGACCTCCAGCGCGAGACCCGCACGCGGCTGCTCGATGTATGGGACGCCACGGTGCGCGGCCTCGTGCTGCGCATCCTGCCATCCCGGCGCGCGTCATGGTCGGTCCGCGCATGGACCGCCGATGGACGCCGCACCTCGATCAAGATTGGCGAACATCCCTCGACCAAGGTGGCCGACGCCCGCAGGCTCGCCCTCGTCCAGCTTGGTGCCGTCCAGCAGGGCCGTGATCCAATCGGGGAGCGCCGCGCTGCCCGGGAAGTTCGTCGAGCAGCAGCAGCGGCCATCACGGTCGACCAAGCCCTAACGGATTGGCAGCGGGCGCGCATCTACTCGGCGGAGCGGCCATGGTCGCGGACCTACGCGTATCGGGTCGAGAGCGCGCTGCGGGTCCATATCCCTCGCCGCATCCGGCTCCAGCCACTTCGAGACATCCGGCGCGAGACATGGACGCGGCTGCTGGCGGGCGTGGCGCAGTCGACACCGGGTGCGGGTGCATTCCTGTACACCGTCGTGTCGTCGTTCCTCGGCTACGCGGAGGCCATGGGCTGGATCGAGACCCATCCTCTGCCGCGCCGTGGCCGCACCCTGATCGCCCCACATGTGCCACCCCGAACCCGGGTTCTGGACGACCATGAATGGCTGGCGGTCTGGAACGCCGCCGAGCGGGAGCCCGTGAAACTCCGCGCATTCACCCGCCTGCTGATCCTCACCGCCTGCCGGGTGTCTGAGGTCGCCAACATCGGCGTCGGCGAGATCATGGCCGATGGCGCCATCTGGGCGATCCCGGCGGCGCGAACCAAGAACTCGCGTGAGCACATCCTGCCACTGAGCCAACTGGCACAGCGCGAACTGCGACTGGTCTGGCCGCCCGATACCGGCGCGCTGGGCCCGGCATGGATGCTGCTCGGCCGGTCGCCCACACAGGGGTTCACCGGGAACGGCAAGCTCCTGCGGCGCCTGTTCGAAGCCTCCGGCACAGCGGGATGGACATGGCATGACCTGCGCCGCACCGCCCGGACCGGGATGACCTACCTGAACGTGACCGAGGCCGATGCAGAGGCCGCCCTGAACCACGTGACCGGCCGCAGCAAGCTGGTGGCCACCTATGACCACTCCGGGCCATCGGCCTCCGCCATCACCGCCCTACGGGTCTGGCAGAGCTATGTGGCCGATGTGGTGGAGGGGAGACGCTCACCCGGCGACGCCGAGGCCCGTCACAGGGCGGCCCTGCCGGAGGACCTGCGATACCGCAGCAAGCCGAAGTTCGTCGCCAGAAAGAAAGCCAAACCCGGCCGGAAAGCGCCGGTACTGGATCAAGGGGCGGACCAGCCGCGTCAGGACCCAGACTCCACGCTCACGGGTAGGCAACCAGCACTGGTGCCGGAGGCCGTCGAGGCGGCAGAAGATGAGGAAATCTGCGGGGTTTCGGGCTGACAGGCGGAACGTCGAGCGTCCTTGGGAAGCTGACGTTCTACCTCTGAACTACGCCCGCAGCCCTGCCTCTATATCCGGCCCCGGCCCCGGCCCGCAAGCGGCCCCAGCGCCGGCCCTCCCACGCCATCCTTGACCGCCGCCCGCCCCACCCCTAAGCCTTCGCCCCAGGCGCGCCAGCGCCCCTCGCGATTTGTCCGGCCTGATTGCGGCGAGGTCCCGGTGTGCCGGGCGGAAGGTCTCCCAAAACCCCTTCCGAAAACAAGCGCGCTAAAGGGTCGCGGGGTGCGCCATGCGCGAATCCTCGACGCCCTCTGGTGGGGCCGGGCGCCCAACACGTCGCAGCGAAGGCTGCAACATGAGGTGTCCCGATGGCCAAGACCCTGCCCGACCGCCCGCTCCGCCCCGCCACCCTTCTGGTCCGCGGCGGGCAGATGCGCTCCAACCACGACGAGACCTCGGAGGCGCTCTACCTCACCTCCGGCTTCGTCTATGAGAGCGCCGGCCAGGCGGAGGACACCTTCCTCGGCACCACCCAGCACTACCAGTATTCCCGCTTCGGCAATCCCACCGTCACCATGCTGGAGGACCGGCTGTCGGCGCTGGAGGGCGCGGAGGCCTGCCGGTTGACCGCCACGGGCATGGCCGCGGTGCATGCCGCCATGCTGTCGCATCTGAAGGCGGGCGACCGCGTCGTGGCGTCGCGCGCGCTGTTCGGCTCCTGCCATTGGATCGTCTCCACCCTGCTGCCGCGCTACGGAATCACCTCGGTCTTCGTCGATGGCGGGGACCTGGCGCAGTGGAGGGCGGCGTTGTCCGAGCCCACGGCGCTGGTGCTGCTGGAGACGCCGTCGAACCCCATGCTGGACGTGCTGGACCTGGCCGCGGTCTGCGACCTGGCGCATGCGGCCGGCGCGCTGGTGGTGGTGGACAATGTCTTCGCCACGCCGCTGCTGCAGAAGCCGATCGAATTCGGCGCCGATGTCGTGGTCTATTCGCTGACCAAGCACATGGACGGCCAGGGCCGCGTGCTGGGCGGCGCCGTGCTCGGGCGCAAGAAGTGGGTGGATGAGGTGCTGCAGCCCTTCATCCGCAATACCGGCCCCTCCATCAGCCCCTTCAACGCCTGGGTCATCCTGAAGGGGCTGGAGACGCTGCACCTGCGCCTGCCCGCCATGTGCCATTCCGCCGCCGCCATCGCCGATTTCCTGGCGGAGCGGGTGGAGATCGCGCGCGTGCTCTACCCCTTCCGCATCGACCATCCGCAGCAGGCGCTCGCCAAGGCGCAGATGGCCGCCGGCGGCAGCCTGGTGACCTTCGACGTGAAGGGCGGGAAGCAGGAGGCGTTCCGCTTCCTCGATGCGCTGAAGCTGGTCGACGTCTCGAACAACCTGGGCGATGCCAAGTCCCTGGTGACGCATCCGGCGACCACCACGCATATGCGCGTGGGCGCCGAGGAACGCGCGCGCCTCGGCATCACGGACGGCACCATCCGCCTCTCGGTCGGGCTGGAGGATGTGGCGGACCTGATCGCGGACCTGTCGGAGGCGCTGGACGCCATCGCCCCGGCGCCGAAGCCGACGCGCCGCGCCAAGGTGGTGATCGACCCGCCCGTCGGCGCCGAGCCCGCCCCGGCGCCCGTGCCGAAAAAGCCGGCCAAGGCCCGCCCGGCCGCGGTGCCGGATGCGACGCTGTTCGAACTGGCCGGCGACCTGCCGGAAGCGCCGCGCCGCAAGGAGTAGGTCGTGGACCTCGCCACCTGGCTGGCCTTCTGCGCCGCGGCGCTGGTCATGCTGCTGATCCCGGGGCCGACCATCCTGCTGGTGATCGGCCAGAGTCTCGGCGGCGGCGCGCGCAATGCGCTGCCGCTGGTGGCCGGGGTGGCGCTGGGCGACCTCACGGCCATGACGCTGTCGCTGGCCGGGCTGGGGGCGGTGCTCGCCGCCTCCGCCACGCTCTTCACCGCGCTGAAATGGATCGGCGCCGGCTATCTCATCTGGCTGGGCGTGAAGATGTGGCGCGCGCCGGTGGAGGCCAGCGCAGCGCCGCCGCTGCCCGCCGGCCGCGCGATGCGGGAGGCCTGGCTGGTCACCGCGCTGAACCCGAAGGGCATTGTTTTCTTCGTGGCCTTCGTGCCGCAGTTCATCGATCCCGCGCGCCCTTTCGTGACGCAGGCCGCGCTGCTGGTCGCCACCTTCGTCACTTTGGCCGCCGCGAATGCCGCGATCTATGCGGCGCTGGCGGGCCGGCTGTCCGGCGCGGTGCGGCGGCCCTCGGTGCGGCGCCTGCTGAACCGGCTGGGCGGCGGCGTGCTGATGGGGGCGGGGCTGGCGGTGGCGCTGCGGCGCGGCTAGCGCGGTTTACGGCCGGGATTGCCCTCCCTAGTCTCGGCGCGCCCCCCTTGGACGCGAAGGCCGCATGTATGACGTGATCGTGGTGGGTGCCGGTTCCGCCGGCGCCCCGCTCGCCGCGCGACTCTCCGAGGATGGGCACCGCAAGGTCCTGCTGCTGGAGGCCGGGCGGGACTGGCGCGCGGCGGAGGCGCCGGCGGCGCTGCGCAGCGCCAATATCATCCCCTTCATGCACGACCCGGCCCACCAGGCCGCCTGGCAATGGCCGGGCCTGATGACGCGGCGGACGCCGGTGCAGGAACCGCGCTTCTACTGGCGCGGCAAGGCGCTGGGCGGCTCCTCCACCGTCAATGCCCAGATCGCCATCCGCGGCGTGCCGGCCGCCTTCGACGCCTGGGCGGAAGCCGGCTGCGAGGGCTGGTCGGCCGCCGATGTGCTGCCGATCTTCGATGCCATCGAGGATGATGCGGATACCGGCACCGCCCCCGGCATCCGCCAGGGCGGCCCGCTGCCGGTCTTTCGGATGCCGATCGACCGCTGGGGCGCCGTCGATCTCGGCCTGCGCGATGCGGCGCTGGAAGCCGGCTATCGCTGGAAGCCGGACCTTAACGCGCCGGAAGGGGAGGGCATTTCCTGCAACCCCATCAACCAGCGCGACGGCCAGCGCGTCACCACCAATGACGGCTATCTGGAGCCCGCCCGCGGCCGCGCGAACCTGACCATAAGGGGCGAGGCGCTGGTCGATCGCGTGCTGGTCTCGCAGGGCCGCGCCACCGGCGTCCGCGTGCGCTTCGGCGGCGGCGACTGGGAGGAGATCGCGGGGCGGGAGGTGGTGCTCTGCGCCGGCGCCATCCACAGCCCGGCGATCCTCATGCGCTCCGGCATCGGCCCGGCGGCGGCGCTGGCCGGGCTCGGCATTCCGGTGGTGCAGGACCTGCCCTGGGTCGGCCAGAACCTGATGGACCACCCGATCCTGCGCGCGACCCTGGCGCTGAAGCCGGAGCACCGCGCGCAGGGCGCCGATGCGCGCCACACCAATTGCTGCCTGACCTATAGCAGCGGCATGGGGGGCGAGCGCGACATGATCATGATCGCCTACAACCATCGCGGCCTGACCACCGATGGCAGCCCGGCGGAGGGCGGGGCGGTGGGCCTCGCGCTCTACGACGCCTTCTCCCGCGGCACGCTGGCGCTGACCTCCGCCGATCCGGAGGCGCAGCCGGTGGTGGAGGAGAACATGCTGGACGATCCGCGCGACCGCGCCCGGATGCGCGACGGCATCCGCCGCCTGGCGCGGCTCACCGGCATGGCGCCGCTGCGCGACTTGGCCCAGCGGATCACCTTCGGCGAGACCACGCTCTCCATGCCCGCCGCCGCCGCGCTGCCGGATGACGCGCTGGACGCCATCATGCTGGCCGAGGCCGCGGATATCCAGCACGCCGCCGGCACCTGCCGCATGACGGCGCATGAGGAACCGCGCGGCGTGGTGGACCCGGATCTGCGGGTGCGCGGCGTGGCGGGGCTGCGCGTGGCCGATGCCTCCATCATGCCGTCGGACTGCCGCGCCAATCTGCACTTCACCTGCGTGATGATCGGCGAGGCCCTGGCCCGGCGCATGCGGGCGGAGGGGGCACCCCACTGACTGAGCCCGGTTGACGCAGGACCGATCCGGCCGAGAATGATCCGGCTCAGCGTGATCGGGCCGGGGAGACCATGCGATGGCCAAGGCCGATGAGTTCAGCGAGACCACCCGCGGCATCCGCGTGACGGTGCGCAGCTTCTACCTGGAAGACCAGTCGGAGCCGGAGCGTGGCCATTTCGTCTGGGCCTATCGCATCGCCATCCGCAACGAGGGGACGGAAACGGTGCAGCTCCTGAAGCGAAGCTGGCGCATCACGGATGCCCAGGGCCGCAGCCAGCAGGTGCATGGCGAGGGCGTGGTGGGCGAGCAGCCGGTGCTCGGGCCCGGCGAGCATTTCGAGTACACCTCGGGCACGCCGCTGCACACGCCCTCCGGCTTCATGGCCGGCACCTACCACATGGTGGTGACCGAGACGCGGGAGGCCTTCGATGTGGCCGTGCCCGCCTTCAGCCTGGACAGCCCGCACCAGCCGGCCAGCCGGCTGCATTGATCAAGGATACCCTCTCCACCCGCAGGGGGGAGAGGGAAGGGTGAGGGGGCGTCGAGATGATGGGTCGCGTTCAACACCTGCATGGTCCCGCTCGCCCATCCCTCTCGCCCGGTCCCGCCCCCCGCTGATGGAAACCCCCGAAGGCCTGCTGGCGCGCCTGGCCGCGCTCGGCATCGAGGCCCGCACCGTCAGCCACCCGCCGGTCTTCACCGTCGCCGAAAGCAAGGCGCTGCGGCCGGACCTGCCCGGGGGTCATGTGAAGAACCTGTTCCTGCGGCCGGAAAAGGCCGCCGGGCCCTTCCTGCTGGCCTCGATCGAGGAGGACCGGCCGGTGAAGGTGAACGCGCTGGTCCGCGCCCTGGGCCTGCCGCGCTCGGTCTTCGCGGAGGCCGAGGCGCTGCGGGCGCAGCTGGGCGTGGAGCCCGGCTCCGTCACCCCCTTCGGCCTGGTCAATGCCGCCCCGGGCGCGGTGCGGGCGGTCTTCGACCGGGCGCTGATGCAGGAGCATGGCTGGATCAACATCCACCCGCTGACCAATACCATGACCACCGCCATCCGGCCCGAGGACCTGCTGCGCTTCCTGCGCGCGCTCGGCCATGCGCCGGAGTTGCTGGAGATGCCCAATCCGGCGTGATCTGGCCCAACCCGCTTGCTTCGCGCCCCACATCACGCATCTATGCGGCCAAGCGAGAGGAATTGCCTGCCATGGACCTGATCTTCGACCCGACCCGCCAGGCCGCGCCCGGCGGCCTTCCCGCCGGCACGCCGGACCCCGTGAAGGACGGCGACCAGCGCACCTTCATGGCCGATGTCATCGAGGCCAGCCGCGAAACCCCCGTGCTGGTGGACTTCTGGGCCACCTGGTGCGGCCCCTGCAAGACGCTGACGCCCACGCTGGAGAAGGTGGTGCGCGCCGCCGGCGGCCGGGTGAAGCTGGTGAAGATCGACATCGACAAGAACCGCCAGCTGGTCCAGCAGCTGGCGCAGATGGGCCTGCCGCTGCAATCCGTCCCCACCGTGGTCGGCTTCGCGCAAGGCCAGATCGCGGACCTGTTCCAGGGCGCCCTGCCGGAAGGCGAGGTGAAGAAGTTCATCGAGAACCTGCTGAAGGTCTCCGGCGGCCAGCTGCCCGGCGCCGACCTGCTGGCCGAGGCCAAGGCCCTGGTCGAGGCCGGCGACCATGCCGGCGCGGTGGAGCTGTTCGCCGCCCTCGCCCAGGCCGAGCCGGAGAACCCCGAGGCGATGGCCGGCCTCGCCCGCTGCCTGATGGCCCTCGGCGAGGAGGAGCAGGCGCAGGAGGTGCTGGATCAGGTGCCGGAGAAGATCGCGGGCCATGCCGAGATCGCCTCCGTCCGCAGCCAGCTGCAACTGGCGCGGGAGGGCCGGGAGGCGCGGGAGAAGCTGGGCGAATTCGAACGCCGACTGGAAGCCGACCCCGATGACCACGCCGCCCGCATCGACCTGGCCGTCGCGCTGAACGCCATGGACAAGCGGGCGGAGGCGGTGGACGCGCTGATGGTCGCCATCAAGCGCGACCGCACCTGGAACGAGGAGGCGGCGCGCAAGCAATTGCTGAAGTTCTTCGAGGCCTGGGGATTCGACGACCCCGCCACCCTTGCGGGACGCCGGAAGCTCTCCACCCTTCTGTTCCGATAAGCCGACCCGGCCGGAGGCGCGAGCCGCGCGGGGGTAACACGGTCCATCGGGCGCGCCCCTCGCGCCCGGTGGCTGAAACGGAGCCGATGCCCGCCTTTCACCCTGCCTTCGACGCCTTGCCATCGGAAATTCCGATCTTCCCGCTCGGCGGCGCGCTGCTGCTGCCGGGCGGCCGGCTGCCGCTGAACATCTTCGAGCCTCGCTACCTGGCGATGACCGAGGATGCGCTGGCGGCGGGACGCTTCCTGGGCATGGTGCAGCCTGACCCGGGCCTGCCGCGCACGGAACTCGGCAGCCAGACCTATCGCATCGGCTGTCTCGGGCGCATCTCCTCCTTCGCCGAGACGGAGGATGGGCGCTACCTGATCAGCCTGACCGGCGTGATCCGCTACCGCATCCTGGAGGAAGTGGAGCTGCGCCGCGGCTATCGGCGCGCGCGGGTGGAATATGGCGACTACGGCCCGGACTTGGTGCAGGAAGGCCCGCCGCCTTCCATCGACCGCGCCGGCCTGCTGGGCGCGCTCCGCCCCTATTTCCGCGCCCGCGGGATCGA
The DNA here is from genome assembly GCF_019024325.1 of Falsiroseomonas tokyonensis. Classification (GTDB taxonomy): domain Bacteria; phylum Pseudomonadota; class Alphaproteobacteria; order Acetobacterales; family Acetobacteraceae; genus Falsiroseomonas; species Falsiroseomonas tokyonensis. The sequence continues at coordinate 613,153 of NZ_JAFNJS010000004.1, read as the reverse complement.
GGCGAATTGGGAGGCGGTGGAGAATACCGGCGACGCCATGCTGGTGACCACGCTGTCCATGCTCTGCCCCTTCGAGGTGCGGGAGAAGCAGGCGCTGCTGGAGGCGGCCTCGGTGGAGGACCGGGCGGCGATGCTGGTGGCGCTGATGCAGATGGACAGCCATGGCATGGCGCCGGAGGGCCGGCCGAGCTAGATTTTCCCGGACGGATAAGGGATTTCGGCCATGGCGAGTGAGACGAATACGGGCGTTCCGGGCGCGGTGGACCCGCGGCTGCTGGAAATCCTGGTCTGCCCGGTGAGCAAGGGCCCGCTGCGCTACGACCGGGAGGCCGGCGAGCTGGTCAGTGAGAAGGCGGGCCTCGCCTATCCGGTGCGCGACGGCATCCCCATTATGCTGCCGGACGAGGCGCGCAAGCTGCCGGCCTGAAGGACAGGCGCCCGATGCCGAAGCTGACGGAAATCCGCCTCGCCCGGGCGGAGCAGGTTCTACACCTGGCCTGGGACGACGGCGTGACCTTCGCCCTGCCCGCCGAATACCTTCGCGTCGAAAGCCCCTCCGCCGAGGTGCAGGGGCATGGGCCGGGTCAGCGCGTGACGGTGCCGGGGCGGCGCCATGTCGGCATCATGCGGATCGAGCCGGTGGGGCACTACGCCGTGCGCCTGATCTTCGACGACCTGCATGACAGCGGCATCTACAGCTGGGACTTTTTCCGGGTGCTTGGCGAGCAACAGGCCGAGCGATGGGCGGCCTACGAGGCCGCGCTGGCCGCGAAGGGGCTTAGCCGGGATCCGCCGAAGCGGGGCTGAAAAGCCCTCCCCCGCTCTTCCGCGGGGGAGGGTTGGGTGGGGGCCGATCTCCCGCTTCGTAGAGCTTTCGCCCCCTATTCACCCCTGCGCCGCCGCCCGTTCCAGATTTCAGCGCCAGCAGCCGGGCAAGCGCATCATGCCGCCAGGGTGCCGAAGCGGCGCTTCGGCGTCCATGGGGCGTGCCGCCTCACCCCGGCGGCGTCATCAGCCCCTGGCCGCCCAGCAGCCCGCTGGCCCCCACCATGCCCATGGCCCGCTGCGCGAAGGCGCGCTTCAGCCGCGGCATGCGGTCCACCGCCGCGATGCCGAGCCGCCGCGCCAGGCGCACCGGGCCGAAGTCATTCCCAAAAAGCTTTTCCAGCACATGGGTCGCGCCCAGCATGATGGCCGCATCCGGCCGCGCCCGGCGGTCGTAGCGGCGCAGCACGGCCTGGCTGCCGGGATCCTCGCCGGCGGCGACCGCGGTGATGATCTCCTCCGCCAGCGCGGCGACATCGCGAAAACCGAGGTTCAGGCCCTGGCCGGCGATGGGGTGGATGCCGTGCGCGGCATCGCCCACCAAAGCCAGGCGCGTATCCACCTGCCGCTGCGCCCAGAGCGCGGTCAGCGGATAGGACCAGCGCCGCCCGATCGGCCGGATTTTTCCGAGATGGTCGCCGAGCCGGCGGGTCAGCTCGCGGCCGAAGGCGGCATCGTCCATGGCGAGAAAACGCTGCGCCAAATCGCGCCGGTCGGACCAGACGAAGGCGGAGGCATGCGGCATCTCCGCGCTGCCGAAGCCGCCGGGCCCGGCCAGCGGCAGCTGGGCGAAGGGGCCGTTGGGCAGGAACATCTCGAGCGCGGTGCCGTCATGCGGCCGCTCATGCGCGAAGGCGCCGACCATGCCGGTCTGGCCATAGTCATAGCGCGTCACGCCGATGCCGGCCTGCTGGCGCAGCGCGCTGTTGCGGCCCTCCGCTGCCACCACCAGGCGGGCGGTCAGCATCGTGCCGGCCTCCGGGCCGGAGGTGATGCGGATGCGGGCGCCTTCTGGCCCGCGCTCCACCGCGGCCTCGGCGGGCGCGAAGACGCGCAGGTTCGGCAGGTGCGGCAGGCGGGCATTCAGCGCGACGCGCAGCGCGCGGGCCTCCACCATCCAGCCGAAGGGGTCGGGGCCGACCTCGGCGCTGCGGAAATCCAGCTGCAGCGGGGAGGGGGGGTGGCCCGGCCGGCCATCCGCGACGCGGATATGGTGGATGGCCTGCGGCGTATCGGGCAGCCGGTCCCAGATGCCGGCCGCGGCCAGCAGGCGCTGGCTGGTGAGCGCGATGGCATAGGCCCTGCCGTCGAAATCCGGCAGTTCCATCGGCGGCAGCGGCGCGCGGTCCAGCACCGCGGTGGGGATGCCGGCGGCGGCCAGCGTGGCGGCGAGCGTCGCGCCGACGGGGCCGGCGCCGACGATGCAGATGGTGGTGGGGATCTCGGTCATGCGCTGAAAGTCGCCCCGGTGCGGGCTTTCAGCAAGTGCGAGGCAATTGCCCAGAAAACAGGCAGAGTTTTTGCAGCGCACATGCGCAACGGTTGCGCGCTCGGGCGGAGTCCCTGGCAGAACGGTCTACAAAGCGCTTGGCACGTTCCTTGGATTGGCTTGCCCTATACCGCCTTGGGAAGGGGATCTGCGGCGCGATGAAGCTGGTCATGGCCATCATCAAGCCTTTCAAGCTGGACGAGGTGCGCGATGCGCTCACCCCGCTCGGCGTACAGGGGCTTACGGTTACCGAGGTCAAGGGTTTCGGTCGGCAGAAGGGCCAGACCGAGATCTATCGCGGGGCCGAATATCACGTGAGCTTCCTGCCGAAGCTCAAGATCGAAGTCGCCGTGGCCGCCGAGATGGTGGATGCGGTGGTCGAGGCGATCGCGGGTGCCGCGCGCACCGGCAAGATCGGCGACGGCAAGATCTTCGTCCTGGATGTGGAACGCGCCCTGCGCATCCGCACCGGCGAAACCGACGGCCAGGCGCTGTAGCCGCATGCCGGGCAATGACACACCCATGATGAGGACCGGGGGAATGACGAGGATTGCGCGCGCCGCTGCCATGGCGCTGCCGGCGCTGCTCGTGTCGGGCGCGGCCTTCGCGCAGGATGCGACCATCGATACCGGCGATACCGCCTGGATGCTGATCAGCTCCGCCATCGTGCTGATGATGACGGTGCCGGGCCTGGCGCTGTTCTATGCGGGCATGGTCCGCAAGAAGAACGTGCTGGCCACCCTGATGCAGTCCTTCGCGATCTGCGGCCTGGTCGGCGTGCTGTGGATGGTGCTGGGCTACAGCCTCGCCTTCGGCGAGGGGAACGCCTACATCGGCGACGTCTCCCGCCTGCTGCTGTCCGGCATGGCGGAAAACTGGGACAAGCCCTTCACCCTGGGCTCGGGCGATGCGGCGGTGGCGACGACCATCCCGGAAAGCGTCTTCGTGATGTTCCAGATGACCTTCGCCATCATCACCGCGGCGCTGATCACCGGCGCGGTGGCGGACCGCATGAAGTTCTCCGCCCTGATGGTCTTCGTCACACTCTGGACGCTGCTGGTCTATTCCCCGGTGGCGCACTGGGTCTGGCACCCGAACGGCTGGATCTTCGCCCTCGGCGCGCTGGACTTCGCCGGCGGCACGGTGGTGCACATCAATGCCGGCGTGGCCGGCCTGGTGGCGGCCGTGGTGCTGGGCAAGCGGGTCGGCTACGGGACGGAGAACATGTCCCCCTACAACCTGGGCTTCGCCGTGATCGGCGCCAGCATGCTGTGGGTGGGCTGGTTCGGCTTCAATGCGGGCTCCGCCGTGGGCGCCGGGGCGCGCGCCGGCATGGCCATGCTGGTGACGCAGATCGCGGCCGCCGGCGCGGTGCTGGCCTGGCTGGTCGCGGAATGGGCCACCAAGGGCAAGCCTTCGGTCCTGGGTGCCATCTCCGGCGCCGTGGCGGGGCTGGTCGCCATTACCCCGGCGGCGGGCTTCGTGCTGCCGGGCTCCGCGCTGGTCATCGGCGTGGTCGCGGGCCTCGCCGGCTTCTGGGGCGCGACCGCGCTGAAGCACTGGTGCGGCTATGACGACAGCCTGGACGCCTTCGGCGTGCATGGCGTCTGCGGCATCGCCGGTGCGCTGCTGACCGGCATCTTCGCCTATGGCCCGCTGTCCGCCACCCCGGCCTCCCCGGACGGCATCAGCGGGTCCTTCGACCAGTTCATGCTGCAGGTCTATGCGGTGGCGGCGGTCTTCGTCTTCACGGCGGTGGCCACCTTCATCCTGCTCAAGATCGTGGACGCCATCGTCGGCCTCCGCGTGACCGAGGAGGAAGAGCGCGAGGGCCTGGACGTGACGCTGCACGGCGAGCGCCTGGGCTGAGCCATCCGGCTTCGATGGGAAGGGGCGCCGGGGGGAGACCTCCGGCGCCCTTTTCATTTGCGCCGCCCCGCGCGCCGCGTCATGAGGCGCCGCATGGCCCGCATCCCGGAAATCCCCGATGGCGCGCTGGAGGAACGCTTCGTCCGTTCCTCCGGCCCCGGCGGGCAGAACGTCAACAAGGTGGAGACGGCGGTGGAGCTGCGGCTCGACCTGAACCGGCTCGACCTGGGCGAGTACATGGCCCGCCGCCTGATGACCCTGGCCGGGCGGCGCATCACCCAGGATGGCGTGCTGGTGATCCAGGCGCAGCGCTTCCGCACCCAGGACCGCAACCGCGCCGATGCTCGCGCAAGGCTGGACGAACTGCTGGCCAAGGCGGCCGAGCCGCCGCCACCCGTGCGCCGCGCCACCAAACCCAGCTACGGGTCGCAGCTGCGGCGGCTGGAGGGCAAGAAGCTGCGCTCCGGCGTGAAGAAGCTGCGCAACACCCGGCCACCGGCCGACTGAGCGGCTTACCCGGACGCAAGGCTGGGGGCGCAGACTGCGGCATCCGAGCCAAGGTCCCCGCCGGTGCCCGACCCCCTGCGCAACCTGCCGATCGCAGCCAAGATCCTGCTGCCCGCCCTGCTGACCGCCTTCGTCGCCCTGGCCGCGGCCATCGCCGGCGGCTGGCACCTGGCCGGGCTGCAGCGCGGCTATGACGACCTGCTGTTCCGCGACGCCAAGGCCGCGATCTTCAGCGCCCGCATGGCCACCGCCAGCGCCGATCTCGGCCGGCTGGTGCAGGCCACGGCCGAGCCCGGCGCGGCCGAGGCGCTGCGCCGCCTGGTCTGGGTAGCGAGCTCGGCGCCTATCTGGCCAGGCTGCGCACCTAGGCCGCCGGCGGGCCCGACGGGCGCAGGCCGACCGAGGTAGGGCCCGATGCCCTGCGCGGAGGCAGGCGCATCAGTGTCGCGGCGCGGCCTCGGCTAGTCGCGCGGCCCCGGCGCCAGCACCTCGCGCTTGCCGACATGGTTGGCAGCCCCCACCACGCCGTTCTTCTCCATCTGCTCGATCAGCTTGGCGGCACGGTTGTAGCCGATGTTCAGGTGGCGCTGGACGAAGCTGGTGCTGGCCTTGCCCTCTCGCGTCACCAGGTCCACCGCCTGGTCATAGAGCGAAGCCTCGCCATCGGTATTGCCGCCGAGCATGCCGGAGAGATCCGGCCCGGCCGCATCCTCGTCCACCTCCGTCACCTCCTCGATATAGGAAGGCTCGGCCTGCTCGCGCAGGAAGGCGACCACGGCCTCCACCTCGTCATCCGTGACGAAGGGGCCGTGCACGCGGCTGATGCGGCCGCCGCCGGCCATGTGCAGCATGTCGCCCTGGCCCAGCAGCTGCTCGGCGCCCATTTCGCCGAGGATGGTGCGGCTGTCGATCTTCGACGTGACCTGGAAGCTGATGCGGGTCGGGAAGTTCGCCTTGATGGTGCCGGTGATGACATCCACGGACGGGCGCTGGGTGGCCATGATCACATGGATGCCGGCGGCGCGCGCCATCTGCGCCAGGCGCTGCACCGCGGCCTCGATATCCTTGCCGGCGACGATCATCAGGTCGGCCATCTCGTCGATGACGACCACGATCATCGGCAGCGGCTCCAGCGCCAAAGGCTGGTCCTCGAAGAGCGGCTTGTTGGTCTCGGGGTCGAAGCCGACCTGCACGCGGCGCGTCAGCACCTCGCCGCGCGCGCGGGCCGCTTCCGCCTTCTCGTTGTAGCCGCCGATATTGCGGACGCCGAGCTGGGACATGGCGCGGTAGCGCTTCTCCATCTCCCGCACCGTCCACTTCAAGGCGCCAATGGCCTTGGCCGGTTCGGTGACGACCGGGGCGAGAAGATGCGGGATGCGGTCATAGACCGACAGTTCCAGCATCTTCGGGTCGATCATGATGAAGCGGCACTCATCCGGCGTGAAGCGGTAGAGCAGCGACAGGATCATAGTGTTGATGCCGACCGACTTGCCCGAGCCGGTGGTGCCCGCGATCAGCAGATGCGGCATGCGGGCGAGGTCGGCGATCACCGGCGCGCCGCCGATATCCTTGCCCAAGGCCAGGGGCAGCTTCGCCTGGTGGCGATGCCAGTCCTCCGCCATCATCATCTCGGAGAAATAGACCATCTCCCGCTTGCTGTTCGGCAGCTCGATGCCGATCACGTTGCGGCCCGGCACGGTCGCGATGCGCACGGCGGTGACGGACATGGATCGGGCAATATCGTCCGCCAGGCCGATGACACGGGCGGACTTGGTGCCGGGGGCGGGTTCCAGCTCATACAGCGTCACCACCGGGCCGGGGCGGATCTCGGCGATGCGGCCGCGCACGCCGTAATCCTCCAGCACCGTCTCCAGCATCCGCGCATTGCCCTGCAGCGCCTCCTCCGAAGGGCCGGTGGCGCGGCGGGCGGGTGGCGCGGCGAGCAGCGACAGCGGTGGGAAGCGCCAGCTGCCATCGGGCAGATCCAGCATGCCCTGGCGCGCATTGGCCACCGGCTTGGGCGGCGCGGCGCGGTCCGCCACGCGCGGCGCGGCGGGCTTGCCCCGCGTCGCGGCGGGGGCGGCCGGCGCGGCGGCGCGGGGTGCCGGCTGCGGGGCGGCCTCCGCGGCACCTCCCTCGAAGGAGGGTTCGCGCCGGCGCGGCGCGGCAGCCGGCGCATCCTCGACCAGCGCATCGGCATTGCGCAGCATCTCGGCCAGCGGTGTCTCCCGCTCCCGCCGCCGCCGCACGGCGCCGCCCACGGCCCGGCCTACTGCCAGGAAGGGCCAGGACAGGACGCGGGCGACCAGGCCGGGCGGCACATGCTCCCCCACCTGCCGGGCGCGGGCGGCCGCGGTCCGCGCGGTGGCGCTTGCGGCGCTGCCGGCCACCGATCCGGCGCGGCGCCATTCGCCCAGCGAAAGCCCCAGCGCGACGAAGGCGATCAGCCCGGTCAGCACAGCCAGCACGATATGCGCGATGCCGGCGCCGACCGGGCCCAGCAGGTCGCGCAGCAGCCCCAGAACCGCCTGCGCCACCACAGGGCCCGCGGCGCCGCCCGGCCCGGCCGCGGCCGGCGCTTCGCTGGGCAGCGGCAGCAGGATCAGCGTCGCCGCCAGCAGCGGCAGCGCCGCCAGCAGGCAGGCCAGCCGCAGCGCGAAGGGAGACAGGCCCCTATGCGTCGCCAGCCGCCAGGCCCAGGTCATCAGGCAAGCCACCAGCAGGAAGGCGGCATAGCCGAAGCCCTGCAGCAGCAGATCCGCCGCATGCGCGCCGATCGGCCCGGCCAGGTTGGTGGTCAGCTGGCTGGTGGCGGTGGAGAAGGAGGGATCGGCCGGGTCATAGCTGGCCAGCGCCAGGCCCAGCACCAGGCCGAACAGGACCAGCACCAGCGCCACCAGCTCCGCCAGCCGCCGCTTCATGGCGGCCTTGACGGCGGGCGAGGCGAAGCGGCGGCCGGCCGCGGCGATCCGGTCGCCCACGGCCGGATTGCTGCCGCCCGGATTGCTGACCATGCGGGCCATGGAGGTGCGTCCTGAAGCTTTGCCGCAACTCTACACCGGAAGCCGTTCGGATTGAAGCAGAAGGGCGGGGGCGGGAGGGGAAGGTGCGGGCCCTTGCAGGTTCCAGGGCTCGAAGCCCATGAGGTCCTGGGGGGGCAGCCGTCGCCATGGCCGCCATGCTGATCGGATGGATCTCGGTGAGGCTGCAGCCTCATGGGATTCCGGGAAACCCCCTTTCCCTTCGGCGGGGGTGCAGGGGGCAGCGCCGCCTGCCATAACCCGCGCCACCTTCACGCCCTGCCGAGGCCGACCCCGATGTCCCACCCCCGCCTGTCCGCGCTGATCGTCGCGCGGAATGAGGAGCAGCGACTGCCGGCGTGTCTGGCGTCGGTGGCCTTTGCGGATGAGGTGGTGGTGGTGCTGGATCGCAGCACGGATGGGTCTGCGGCATTGGCGCGAGCCGCGGGAGCGCGGGTCCTGGAGGGGGCCTGGGAGCTGGAGGGGGAGCGTCGCAATGCGGGGATTGCGGCGTGTGGCGGGGACTGGGTGCTGGAGGTGGATGCGGATGAGCGGGTCAGTCCGGATCTGGCGGAGGCGGTGCGGCGGGTGATCGGTGAGTCCCGCTTCGCCTGGCATCAGGTGATGGTCGACAACTATGTGGGTGACCGGCTGATCCGCCATGGTTGGGCCGGGAGTTTCGGCACGACCTCGGTGCCGCGGCTGTTCCTGCGGGGTGCCAAGCGGTGGCGGGCGCAGCGGGTGCATCCGGGGCTGGACTGGGTGGGGGAGCAGGGGCCGCGGATCGAGCAGGGGGCGCTGGTGCATCTGGTCGACCGGGATGTGTCGGACATGCTGCGGCGGCTGGACAAGTATTCCTCGGCCAAGGCGGCGGATCTGTTGGCGAGCGGAGAGATCGGGTCCCTGGCCGGCAATCTGCGGCGTTTCGTCTCCCGCGCCTTCAAGTCCTATGTCAGCCGCAAGGGGTATCGGGAGGGCGCCTGGGGCGTGCTGCTGGCCTTCTGCACGGGGGCCTTCCCCTTGCTGTCCTATCTGAAGGCGCGGCTGGAGCCGGAGCGGCATGGGGGGCGCCGTTCATGAAGGCTGAGGTGATGTCCTGGCGGCGGAGCGCGGCCACGCCGGTGGCGGTGCTGCTGGCGGTGGCGCCGGGCATTGCGGTGCTGCAGTTCCGGACGATGGCGCTGGCGGTGACGCTGGCGCTGGTGGCGGCGGTGGCGACGCATCGGCTGGTGCGCGGGGTGTGGCCCTGGCCGCGGATGGGGCTGGTGGCCTGGCTGGCAGTGGCCTTGCTGGGCTGGTGCGGCGTGGCGGCGCTGTGGTCGCCGGAGCCTGCGCGCGCCCTGCAGACGATCGGCGGTTTGGCGGCGCTGCTGGGCCTGGCACTGATGACGGCGCGCGCCTTGGCGGAGGAGCCCGCGGCCGGGCGACGGCTGGCCTTGGCGCTGGCGGGCGGGCTGGCGGTGGGGATCCTGCTGGCGGCGCTGGATCATGCGAGCGGCAATTGGCTGCGGCTGGCGGTGCGCGGCTTTCCGGACATGCCGGCCATTAGCTTCGGCTTGAAGCCGGCCGTGTCGCTGATGGTGCTGCTGCTGCCGCTGGTGCTGGCGGTGCCGATGGCCTGGGCGCTGCGGGCCGTGCTGGTGTCGGCGGGGCTGGCGGTGGCGCTGTGGCTGCCGGCGGATTCGGCGAAGATTGCAGCCGTGGCGGGGATCCTGGCGGCGGGCGCCGTGGCGCTGCTGCCGCGCGCGGCACCGCGCCTGGCCGCGCTGGCCTTTGCCGCCTTCAGCCTGGCGGCGCCGCTGGTCTTTGCCCTGGCGCTGGAGCGGGCGCCCTCGCTGGAGCCGATTCCGCGTTCCGCCGCGCATCGGGTGCTGATCTGGGATTTCGTGGTGGACCGCATCGCCGAGAAGCCGCTGCTCGGCTGGGGCATGGAATCCAGCCGGTCCATTCCCGGCGGCAGCGAGAATTTCCCGGCCGACAAGCTGGCGCAGTATGGGCTGAACTCGCCGGAGGCGCGCCAGTGGTTCGGCGTGCCGGCGGCGCGGCGCCTGCCGCTGCATACGCATAACGCGGCGCTGCAGATCTGGCTGGAGCTGGGCCTGGTGGGCGCGGTGCTGGCGGCGGCGCTGGGGGCGGCGGCGCTGCTGGCGGCCGGCGCCAGCCCGGCCGGCTTCGGCATGGCGATCTCGGCCGTGGTGACGGGGCAGCTGTCCTTCGGCGTCTGGCAGCCGTGGTGGGTGGCCTCGGTGCTGCTGGCTGCGGTGGTCGCGGGGGCGGTGCGGAAACGCTAGCCCATGCAGCGCATGAAGAGGGTGGAGGGATGGGCGATCTCGCCCACCTCCGCGGCCGTGCGCGGCGGGCCGTCGCGCAGCGTGGGCGTCACCCCGGCGCCCCGCAGGAATTCCACCGCCTCATTCCCCTTCACCGCGAAGTTCACGTTCTGCGGAATGTCGCCGGTGCGCTGCGCCACGCGGGCGGCGTTGAGCTTGGAGACGATCACCCCCACCACCTGGCCGGACAGGTCCAGCAGCGGCCCGCCCGAATTGCCGGGCTGCACGGGGGCGGAGATCTGGAACTGCCGCTGGTCGTCGGCCAGGCCGGCCAGGGCCGAGACCTCCCCGGTGGTCAGGGTGGGGCCGGAGGAGAGCATGCCGGCCAGCGGGAAGCCGTAGGTCACCACGCCCTCGCCGCGGCGGATGTTCATCTCCCGCCGGAAGGCCAGTGGCGGGCCGGCGTCGTTCGGCACCTCGATCAGCGCCAGGTCGCGCTGGCGGTCGGCGCGCAGCACGCGGGCGGTGACATCCTGGCCCGAGGCGGTGCGTACGCGGATGGCGCGGCAGCGCTCCACAACATGGGCATTGGTCAGTGCCCGCCCCTGCGCCACCACGAAGCCGGTGCCGGAGGAGACCATGCGCCCGGTGCCGGCGGCGGGCGGGCCGCCGGGCTTGCCGGAATTGCCAGCCTGCGGTCCTGGCGCCCCCACCGGCGGCAGGGCAGGCGGCTTGGTGGTGGGCAGCGGCGGGAAGCCGGACCTGGCGCCCGGTTGCCCCGGCGATGGCTTCCCCTGCCCGAGCGCGTCGCCGCCGACGAGCAGGCCGAGCAGCAGGGCGGGGATCAGCGTGAGGGAGCGGTGCATGTGCGTGCAGTGTGCCGAAGCCTGGCCCGGGCGGTCAATCGCGGGGGGCGTGCGCTACAGCAGCCCCTCCCGCCGGAAGGACAGGTGGCGGCCATTGCCGACGATCAGATGATCGTGCAGGGCGATGCCGAGCACGCTGGCGGCGGCCTTCACCTCCCGCGTCATCTCGATATCGGCGCGGGAGGGGGTGGGATCGCCGGAGGGGTGGTTGTGCACCAGGATCAGCGCCGTGGCCTGCAGCTCCAGCGCGCGCTTCACCACCTCCCGCGGGTAAACGGGCGTGTGGTTGACGGTGCCGCGCGCCTGCGCCTCGTCGGCGATCAGGCGGTTTTTCGAATCCAAGAAGAGCAGGCGGAACTGCTCGATGGAATCGCGGGCCAGGGCGGCGTTGAGGTAGGCGATCAGCCGGTCCCAGTTGTTCAGCACCGGCTGGTCGCGGATTTCCGCCCGCATCAGCCGCAGCGCCGCGCCGTGGACGGTCTTCAGCGCCGCCGCGCCGGCCTCCCCCATGCCTTCGACCTCAGTCAATTCGCGCACCGGCGCGGCGATGGCATTGGCAAAACTGCCGAAGCGGGTGAGCAGGGCGCGGGCGATGGGCTTGGTGTCGCGGCGCGGCAGGGCCTGGAACAGCAGCATTTCCAGCATCTCGTGGTCCAGCAGGCTGTCCGGCCCGGCATTCAACAGCCGGGCGCGCATGCGGGCGCGATGGCCGAGATGACCAGGCGGCGGCGCCTCCTCCGCCATGGGCGTGGGCGTGAAGAGCCCGGCGAAGCCGGCGCTGGCCTCGGAGAATTGCGGCGCGAATTGCGGCTTGCGGGCCATCCTGTCCCCCTGCACCCCGAGAGGATGGTGCAACGAGGGGGCGGGATATTCAACCGTTGCGGTCACCAGCCGAAGACCACGGCGCCCATGATGCGGCCGGGCAGCAGGGTGAAGCCGCCGGCGATGATGAGTCCGCCCAGGAAGAGCGAGGCCATGGCCCGCCGATGCGACCGGATCCGGCCGCGCCGGGCGGCCAGCACCGCGATCGGCAGCAGCAGCAGGACCCAGCCCGAGATGAGATGAATCCAGGAGAGATGCCCGCGCGTGGCGATCCAGAAGGAGGAGAGGGCGACGACGGCCATCAGCGCCACCCAGACCCAGCCCATGGCACGGTGGCGGCCGCCGCCCTTGGGCGCCAGCAGCTGGATGCCGCCGAGGGCCAGGGCGCCGAGGGCGGCGAAGGCATGCAGCTGGATGACGGGGGCGGCGGAGAGCAGGGGGGCAAGGGTCACGGCTGGCTATGCAAATGTGATGAACATTCACATACCGTCGACGCAACGGCGCCGTCAAGCCAGTTTCCTGGCCCGACGGCGCCTGGCAGGGGGTTCAGGCGTAGGGTGGGCGGTGCTGGCCGATGGGGGAGATGGTGAAGATCTCCACCCCGTCCTCGGTGACGCCGACCATGTGCTCGAACTGGGCCGAGAGGCTGCGGTCGCGGGTCACGGCGGTCCAGCCATCGTCCAGCACCTTCACCTCCGGCCGTCCGGCATTCACCATCGGCTCCACGGTGAAGAACATGCCGGGCCGCAGCACCGGGCCTTCGCCGGGGCGGCCGAAATGCAGCACGTTCGGCGGCTCATGGAAGCGCCGGCCGATGCCATGGCCGCAGAAATCCCGCACCACGGAGAAGCGGTTGCGCTCCACATAGGCCTGGATGGCGTGGCCGATATCGCCCAGCGTGGCGCCCGGCTTGATGGCGCCGATGCCGCGCATCATGGATTCGTAGGTGACATCCATCAGCAGCCGCGCCTTGGTGGACGGCGTGCCGGCGACGTACATGCGGCTGGTATCGCCGTGCCAGCCATCCAGGATGACGGTCACGTCGATATTGACGATGTCGCCCTCCAGCAGCACGCGCTCACCCGGGATGCCGTGGCAGACCACGTGGTTGATCGAGGTGCAGGAGGATTTGGTGTAGCCGCGATAGCCCAGCGTCGCCGGGATCGCGTCATGCGCCAGGATGAAGTCGTGGATCAGCCGGTCGATCGCCTCGGTGGTGATCCCCGGCTGCACATGCGGGGTGATCATGTCGAGGGTTTCGGCCGCCAGGCGGCCGGCGCGACGCATCCCCTCGAAATCCGCGGGGCTGTGGATCGTGATGCGACGGCTTTCGCCGCCCTGCTGCTCCATGATGCTTTGGACCGCCCGAGACTGCTGCAAACAAGGCCCTGAATGTGCGCTGCGCCCCCCGGGGATGCAAGGCGCGGCGCTGCAGGGCTGGGCTGCTAGTTGGGGACCTCGCCCGCCTTGCGCTCCACCGTGCCCAGCGCATCCGCCAGTCGATGCGTGGCGCTGCCGGGGCGGGCGGGCTTCTGCTGGCTGTCATGCGGCGCCCAGCCGGTCAGCATCAGCAGGCGCAGGCTGGGCGCGATGCCCTGCGGGCCATCCGGCATGGCCGCGGCCGCCATGGGGAACAGGGCCCGCGGCGGGGTGCGCTTGTCGCGCGCCAGCACGGCATTGCCCTCGCCGGCTGCGCGCAGATCGGCCAGCAGGGCGAAGGGGGTGCGATAGGCGATTGCCACCTCCTCCATATCCGCCACCGGCAGGGCGAAGCCGGCGCGCTGCAGCAGGCCGGCGGCATCGCGCAGCTCCGGGAAGGGTGAGATGCGGGGCGAAAGGCCGCCGCGCAGGGTGCTTTCCGCCTCTGCCAAGGCCTGGCGCAGCGGCTGCAAGGTACCGAGGCCGGGAAGGGAGGCCAGGAACAACCCATCCGGCGCCAGCGCCCGCCGGATTTGGATCAGCGCCCCCGGCAGATCGTTCACCCAATGCAGGGACAGGGAGGCCACGATCAGGTCGAAGCTTTCGGGGGCAAAGGGCAGGAATTCCTCATCCGACGCCACTGCCAGGCCGCCGGCCTTCGCCGCCATGGCGGGCGAGAGGTCGGCGGAGATCACCGAGGAAATGCCGCGCGCCTGCAGCATCGGCGCCACCACGCCGCGGCCACCGATCTCCAGCGCCCGGCTGAAGCGGCGCGTCGTATCGTCCAGCCGATCCAGCAGCCGCTCCGCGCAATCCGCCAGGATCGGCGCCACCTGATCCACCGTGGCCACCGCCCGGTCGCGCCGGCGGCGCACCAGCCGGCGGTCGAAAACCTGCATCGCATCCATCCCCGGCAGATGCGCCCGCTTCGCCCCGGCGGCAAGCGGGTCTAGCCTTTTGCCCAGGGATCAAGGACTCGCCGCGCATGACGCCAGACATCGCCCCCGCCACCCTGAAGGCCTGGCTGCGGGACGGGCAGGAACTCGCCATCCTGGATGCGCGGGAGGAAGGGGAGTTCGGCGCCTCCCACCTCTTCTGGGCGGTGCCTTGTCCGTTGTCCCAGGCGGAACTGCGTGCGCCCCTGCTGCTGCCGCGCCGCGATGTGCGCGTGGTCTGCACCGATGGCGGTGAGGGCCTGGCCGAGCGCCTGGCGGCCGTTCTGCAAAGCCTTGGCTGCACGGATGTCGCGGTGCTGGAGGGCGGCGCGCCCGGCTGGGCGGCGGCGGGCTACGAGCTGTTTTCCGGCGTCAACGTGCCCTCCAAGGCTTTTGGCGAGTGGGTGGAGCACCATTACGCAACCCCCTCGGTCGATGCGGCGGAACTCGCCGCCATGCAGGCGGCGGGCGCGGACCTGCTGGTGGTGGACAGCCGTCCGCTGGCGGAATTCCGCGCCATGTCCATCCCCGGCGCCACCTGCGTGCCGGGGGCGGAGCTGGCCTATCGGGTGCCCTCCATGCTGGCCCGGCCCGAAACCACCGTCGTGGTGAACTGCGCCGGCCGCACCCGCTCCATTTTGGGCGCCGAGACCCTGCGCCGCGCCGGCCTGCCGAACCGCGTGGTGGCGCTGCGCAACGGCACCATGGGCTGGGAGCTGGCCGGTTTTTCGTGCCGCCGCGGCCGCGAGGACCGCTACGCCGAGGGCACGCCCGCCGATGCCGCCGCGACTTTTGCGCGGGCCCAGATATTTGCCGAGGGGGTGGGGGTGCGCTGGACCGATCGCGCCGGCCTGGCGGCGATGCAGGCCGAGGCCGGGCGCAGCACCTACCTGCTGGATGTGCGCGACCCCGCCGAATTCGTGGCGGGACACCTGCCGGGCGCGGTCAGCGCGCCGGGCGGGCAGCTGGTGCAGGCGTCGGATGGCTTTGTCGCGGTGCGCGGCGCCCGCCTGGTACTGGTGGACGATACCGGCACCCGCGCCGCCATGACCGCCGGCTGGCTGCGCCAGCTGGGCGGTTGGGAGGTTTTTGTGCTGGCCGGCGGGCTGGAAGGACCGCTCGAGGCCGGCGCCATGGTGCCGCGCCTACCCGAACCCCTGCGACCCGAGATGCCGCGCGTGGCGCCGGATGCGGTGCGGGGCGGGCGGGTGGCGGTGGTCGATCTCGCCCGCTCGCTGGCTTTCCGGGCCGGGCATATTCCCGGCGCCCTCTGGGGCGTGCGGACCCGGCTCGCCGCCCTGCTGCCGCGGCTGCCGGCCGGGCGGCCCGTCGCCGTCGCGGCCCCCTCCGACGACCTCGCCGCGCTGGGGGCGGCGGAGCTGCGCGGGCTCGGCCTGGCGGAGGTCGCGGTGCTGGAAGGCGGCACGGCGGCCTGGCAGGCGGCCGGCTTCCCATTGGCCTCGGACCGCCAAACCCCGCCGGATGAGGCCTGCATCGACGCCCATCTGCGGCCCTATGACCGCAACAGCGGCATCGAGGCGGCCATGCGCGCCTACCTCGCCTGGGAAATCGACCTGGTCCATGCGGTGGAACGCGATGGCGATGCCCCCTTCGGCGCCTGGTAGCAGGCTGGTCCGGCGGCTCGGCCGCGGCGTGCTGGATGCGCTGCTGCCGCCGCATTGCCTGACCTGCGAACAACCGGTCGAGCGCCAGGGCACGCAATGCGGCGACTGCTTCCGCGGGCTGAACCGCATCACCGCCCCCTTCTGCCCGCGCTGCGGCGTGCCCTTCATCCATGCCGGCCAGGCGGGGCCCGGCGGGCTCTGCCCCGGCTGCCTGGCACGGCCGCCGGCCTTCGAAGCCGCCCGCGCGGCGCTGCGCTACGATGCGGGCGCGCAGCGGCTGATCCTGCCCTTCAAGCATGCGGACCGGCCGGAACTCGCCACCGCTTTGGCGGCCATGATGGCGCAATCCGGCGCCGCGCTGCTGGCCCGCGCCGATCTGCTGGCCCCCGTGCCGCTGCATTGGCGCCGGCTGCTGGCCCGCCGGTACAACCAATCGGCGCTGCTGGCCCGCCGGCTGGCGGCGCTGTCCCAGAAGCCCTGCATCCCGGACCTGCTGCGCCGGCCGCGCGCCACGCCGCCGCTCGGCGATCGCGGCGCGGCGGAGCGCGCGGCGCTGCTGGCCGGCGCCTTCCGCCTGACCGCCGCCGGGTCGCGGCTTGTGACGGGGCGCCGGGTGCTGCTGGTGGATGACGTGATGACCAGCGGCGCCACGGCGGAGGCCTGCGCCCGGGCCCTGTTGGAAGCCGGGGCCGCGGCCGTGGATGTGCTGGCCGCCGCCCGGGTGCCCGACCCCCGCCTGCAGGCAGAGGCTTGACCGCGGCCCCGCGCGGCCCGATTTCAGCACCATGGCCAAGATCGAGATCTACACCCAGGATTTCTGCCCCTACTGCGCCCGCGCGCTGGCCCTGCTGACGCGCAAGGGCGTGGAGTTCGAGGAGAAGTACGCCCCGAACGGCTCCGAGGCGCGGCGGGAGGCAAATGCCCGCTCCGGCGGGCGCACCTCCGTGCCGCAGATCTTCATCGACGGCCGGCATATCGGCGGCTGCGACGACCTGATGGCGCTGGACCGCCAGGGCGGGCTCGACCCGCTGCTGGCGCGCTGATGCCGGGCAGAAGGGGCGGCGCGGCATGATCCACTACCAGCTGCGCTGCAGCAGCCCCCACGAATTCGATGGCTGGTTCCAGGACAGTGCCGGCTTCGAGAAGCTGGCCGCCGCCGGCCTGGTGGAATGCCCGCATTGCGGCAATACCCAGGTGACGCGCGCCCTGATGGCGCCGGCCGTCCGCAAGTCCCGCCGCAAGGCGGCGCCCGTGCCGCAGGAAGCGCCGGAGGCCAAGCCCGCCGAGGCGCCGGCCGCCGCACCGTCCGCACCGCCGGCGGAGTCGGGCGGCGGCATGTCCCAGCGAGTCGCCGCCGGGCCGATCCCGGCCCAGCTTCTGGCGATGCTGCAGCGGATGCGGGCCGAGGTGGAGAAGTCCTGCGACTATGTCGGCGACGGTTTCGCCGAGGAAGCGCGCAAGATCCATAATGGCGAGGTCGAGGCCCGCGGCATCTATGGCGAGGCGACGGAGGCCGAGGCCGAGGCCCTGGCCGAGGACGGGATCGACATCGCCCGCCTGCCCTGGGTGCCGCGCGCCGACGGCTGAGGACGGGGGGGGGCGCCATGCTCGTCTTCAGCTACGGCATCCCCAAATCCGGCAGCACGCTCGCCTTCGAACTGGCCAAAGGCGTGGCGCGGCTCGGTGGGCATCGCCAGCCGAAGCTGCCGGCGGCGCTGCTGCCCGGCGGGCATAAGGTCAATTTCGCGCAGGAGCTGACGGCGGAGGCGCTGCGCGGGCTGGTCTCGGCGGCAGGGTCGCGCATCCTGGTGGTGAAGACCCATGCCTGCCCCGGGCCGGACTGGGTGGCGGAATACCGAGCGCTGGCGGCGCAGGGGCTGGTCTCGGCGCATGTGAACTGGCGCGACCCGCGCGATATCTGCCTCTCCCTGCTCGATGCCGGGCGGCTGGCCCGCAGCCGGGGCGAGCGGGCCTTTTCCGAATTCGAGACGCTGGAGGATGCGGCGGCAGGCGTCCGGCGCTACCTGGGCGAGCACGCAATCTGGGCCGGGCTGCCGGCCACCCTGAAGCTGGACTATGCCACCTGCGCCTTCCGCACCGATGCGGCCATTGCCGCCATCAAGGCCGATTTCGGCATCGCCTGCCCCAGCTGGCTGGTGCGGGTCTGGGTGCAGCGCTTCGCCTTCACCTATCGCAACAAGGCGGTGCCCGCCCGGCATGAGGCGGAGCTGATGCCTGAGCAGGCGGAGCAGCTGCGGCAGGCTTTTGCGGGATGGCTGCCCGGCCAAGAGACCGTTTGAGAACACCGGACGGGTCGGTTCCGTGGCGCTTTTCCGCCCCTGCGGCGTTGGGCGGCTTGCCGATGCACCCAGCATCGGCCGCACCGCCCGCCTTGCGGGGACGAAAAATCGCCTGCGGTCCCTCAGCCGCCGGCATTCTCGAACGGTCTCTCAGCGGCCCGCCCCTGCCATTGGCAGTTCGAAATATCACCGTGCCGTGGGATTGAACGCCGCGCAGGACGCCTTGGCGTTTCGGCAAGCTCTGCGAGTCAAGTCGCCGCGGCGTCAATCGAAGCTGAACTTTCCGGGCCCCTTCTCCACAGCTTTACCCCCGCGAATGGGGATAAGTCTCGCTGTTGCTTATTGGATACAGGGTGTGGCTGCTTTATATTTTCGCGGTGCGCGCGAACATTGGAAGAACCTCGCGGCGAGGGAAGCTGACGCCAGGGATCCCACAGCGCCATCCTCGACTTGTCCACAGCTCCATCCACCGCTTCGGGGGATAAGCGTGGCTTGACGCCACCCGTCAGGTCGGAAGGGCCATCGCCAGGTAGTTCACGGCGAGGTCCCGCGTCTCCCGCCACTGGCCGCCGGGGGTCATGGCCATGCCGGTCAGCTCCGTGATGCGGTAGCCGGCAGGGCGCAGCGCGGCGCCGAGCTCCCCGGGCGAGACGAACATCCGCCAGTCATGCGTGCCGATGGGCAGCAGCCGCAGCAGGTATTCGGCGCCGAGCTTGGCCATCAGGAAGGATTTCGCCGTGCGGTTGAGCGTCGAGAGGAAGATCGGCGCGCCCGGCTTGGCCAGGGTGGCCAGCGCGGCCAGGAACTGGGCGCGGTCCTCCACATGCTCGATCACCTCCAGCGCCACCACGGCATCGAAGCGCGCACCCTCGGCCAGCAGGTCCTCCGGCCCGCCCTGGCGGTAGTCGATGGTCAGCCCCCCGGCCACCGCATGGGCACGGGCGGCTGCCAGCGCCGCGCCGGCGGCGTCCAGCCCCGTCACGCTGGCGCCCATCCGGGCAAAGGCTTCGGAGGCGAGGCCGGCGCCGCAGCCGACATCCAGGATGGTTTTGCCCGCCAGGTTCCGCCCGCCCAGGCGGTCCGCGATCCAACCGGTGCGCAGCGGGTTCATCCGGTGCAGCGGCTTCATCGGGCCGTCCGGGTCCCACCAGCGGTCCGCCAGCGCGTCGAACTTGGCCCGCTCCGCCGCCAGCGTCGTGCCACTCATGGCTGCAATCCCCCGCCTGGAGGCCGGGACATGGTTGCCCGCCGGCCCTGCCCCCGTTATCTGTCCGCGCCCCGGCGAGGCGCAACAGGGGTTGCCTCGCCCGATCCCTTGGACCCACCCCCCGGACCCGAGCATGGCCCGCATCGTGATGAAGTTCGGCGGCACCTCCGTCGCCGATCTCGACCGTATCCGCAACGTGGCCGGCCGCGTGAAGCGCGAGGTGGAGGCCGGCCATGAGGTCGCCGTGGTGGTCTCCGCCATGTCCGGCGTGACCAACCAGCTGGTGAAATGGTGCCAGGAGCTGTCGCCGCTGCATGATGCGCGGGAATACGACACGGTGGTCGCCACGGGTGAGCAGGTGACCATCGGCCTGCTGGCCATCGCGCTGCAGACCATCGGCGTGGATGCGCGCTCCTGGCAGGGCTGGCAGGTGCCGATCCGCACCGACAATGCGCATGGCAAGGCCCGCGTCGACACCATCGAGGGTGCGCTGCTGATCGAGCGGATGAAGATGGGCCAGGTGCCGGTCGTCGCCGGCTTCCAGGGCATCGGCCCGGACAACCGCGTCACCACGCTGGGCCGCGGCGGGTCCGACCTTTCGGCGGTCGCCATCGCCGCGGCGGTCAAGGCCGACCGTTGCGACATCTACACCGATGTCGACGGGGTCTATACCACCGACCCGCGCATCGTCCCCCGCGCCCGCAAGCTGGAGAAGATTTCCTACGAGGAAATGCTGGAACTGGCCTCGGTGGGCGCCAAGGTGTTGCAGACCCGTTCCGTCGAACTCGCCATGAAGCAGCGGGTGCGGGTGCAGGTGCTGTCGAGCTTCGAGGACAAGCCAGGCTCGCTTGTCGTGGATGAGGATGAGATCGTGGAACAGCCCATCGTGTCCGGCATCGCCTATTCGCGGGACGAGGCCAAGGTGACGTTGCGCCGCGTGCCGGACCGGCCCGGCATCGCCGCCTCCGTCTTCGGCCCGCTTTCGGCAGCCAATGTGAATGTGGACATGATCGTCCAGAACCTGGGCGCCGATGGCACCACGGACATGACCTTCACCCTCGGCCGCACCGACCTGCCGCGGGCGCGCGACCTGCTGGAGAAGGAGCAGGCGCAGATCGGCTTCGAGGCGCTGGTCGCCGATCCGGATGTCGCCAAGATCTCCGTCGTCGGCATTGGCATGCGCACCCATGCGGGCGTGGCGTCGACCATGTTCAAGACGCTGTCGGAGAAGGGCATCAATATCCAGGTGATCTCCACCAGCGAGATCAAGGTCAGCGTGCTGGTGGCCGCCGACTATACGGAGCTGGCGGTGCGCGCCCTGCACACCGCCTATGGGCTGGACGGGCCCGAGCCCGCCCGCCGCGGCGAGGGCTGAGGCGATGGATGCGCTGACCCAGGCCACCGCCCCCCCGCCGGCCGAGGCGCTGGCCGCGATCGATGCGCTGATGGCGCGCGGTGCCGCCTTCTTCGGCAGCCGCTATGCCATCATGGGCGGCGCCATGTCCTGGGTCAGCGAGCGCAACCTGGTGGCGGCGCTGTCCAATGCCGGCGCCTTCGGCGTCATCGCCTGCGGCGCAATGGAGCCGCCGCGGTTGGCGGAGGAAATCGCCGCCACCCAGGCGCTGACCCAAAAACCTTTCGGCGTGAACCTGATCACGATGCACCCGCGGCTGGAACAACTCGTCCAGACCTGCATCGACCACAAGGTGGGTCACATCGTCTTCGCCGGCGGCATCCCGCCCGGTTCCGCCATCAAGGCGGCCAAGGATGGCGGCGCCAAGGTGGTCTGCTTCGCCCCGGCCCTGGCATTGGCGAAAAAGCTGGTGCGATCGGGCGCCGATGCGCTGGTGATCGAGGGCAGCGAGGCCGGCGGGCATATCGGCCCCGTCTCGCTGACCGTGCTGGCGCAGGAAATCCTGCCGCATATCCGCGATGTCCCGGTCTTCGTCGCCGGCGGCATCGGGCGGGGGGAGGCGATCCTCTCCTACCTGGAGATGGGGGCGGCAGGTGCGCAGCTCGGCACGCGCTTCGTCTGCGCCACCGAATCCATCGCCCATCCGAACTTCAAGAAGGCCTTCATCCGCGGCGCGGCGCGGGATGCGCTGCCCACGGTGCAGCTGGACGAACGCTTCCCCGTGATCCCGGTGCGCGCCTTGCAGAATGGCGGCACGCGCCGCTTCCTGGAGCATCAGGCGGAAACCATCCGCCGCTTCCTGGCGGGCGAGGTGGAGAAGGGCGCGGCGCAGCTCGAGATCGAGCATTTCTGGGCCGGCGCGCTGCGCCGCGCGGTGATCGACGGCGATGTCGAGAACGGGTCGCTGATGGCGGGCCAGAGCGTCGGGCTGGTGACGCGGGAACAGCCGGTGGCGGAGATCGTGCAGGAACTCGTCACACAAGCCGCCATGGCCTTGGCGGCCCGGCAAGGTTAAAACCCTCCGGTGGCAGACGGGTGCGGCGCCTGGCCGAAGGCAGGCGACTGAGATTCCGGACCGGGGCCACCGGAATCGCTTTGCGGGCCAAGTGGCCGCGCGGTAGGTGTCACAACCGTGGCTTATGACCTGAAACGCACCCCCCGTCAGAACGAGACAAGCGGCGCCGAGGCGGCCCGTGTGGGCGAGGAGCTGCGCGATTCGCGCCTCTCGCTCGGCCTTTCCGTCGAGGAGATGGCGCAGCGCCTGCGCATCCGAAGGCCGTATCTGGAGGCGCTGGAGGAAGGCCGCATCCGCGACCTGCCGGGGCCGGCCTATGCGGTGGGCTTCGTGCGCGCCTATTCGGTGGCGCTGGGCCTCGACGCGGATGAGATGGTGCGGCGCTTCCGCGACCTTTCGGGCGCCGCGGTGAACCGCAAGACCAACCTGGTCTTCCCCGAGCCGGTGCCGGAACGCGGCGTGCCGGCGGGTGCCGTGGTGGTGGTGGGCGCGGTGCTGGCGATCGGCGCCTATGTCGCCTGGTACAATGTCTCGGGATCGGGCAATCGCACGGTGGATGTGGTGCCGCCGGTGCCGCAGCGGCTGGAGGCCGCGGTGGAGCAGGGCCGCAGCCAGCTGCCGGGGCGCGAGCCCGCCCGTCCCTCCACCCCAACCGGTGCATCGCCTGTGGGCGCGCTGCCGATGGGCGCGCTGCCGCCGCCGGGCGGGCTGGCCGCGACGTCGTCGGGACCTGCCGCCAATACCTCCGCCCAGGCCGCCACCGTGCCGCCGCCGCCCGTGGTGCCGCCCGCGCCCGTGGCGGCCGCGCCGGCCCCGGCGGCGGAGCCGGCCGTCGTCATCCCCGGCCTGCCCGAAGGCACCCGCGTCGCGCTGCGCGCCCGGTCCGACAGTCCGGACGGGTCCTGGGTGCAGGTGCGGGATGCGCGCAGCGGCCAGGTGCTGCTGAACCGCGTGCTGCGCCCGGGCGAGGCCTGGGGCGTGCCGCTGCGGGACAATCTGCTGCTGGATACCGGCCGCGCCCAGGGGCTGGATATCGTGGTCGATGGCGTCGTCTCCGAGGTGCTGGAGGGGCAGGTGGGCGTCCGCCGCAACATCTCCCTGGCCCCGGACCGGCTGCGCCAGCGGCCGAACGGCGCCACCGCCGCCGTCACGCCGGCGCGATAGCTGGGCGCGCAACCCCTGTGAGAGGGGGCCTCGGCACCTTATGCTGAGGGGGAACACGGCAGAGATCAGGGAAAGCCCATGTCCTACCGCCCCTACCAGGAGATCACCCGCCGCAAGTCGCGGTTGATCCATGTCGGCCGGGTCCCGGTGGGCGGCGACAGCCCGATCACCGTGCAGACCATGACCAATACGCCGACCGAGGATGCGGCGGCGACCATCGCGCAGATCCGCAAGTCGGAGCTGGCGGGTGTGGACATCGTCCGCGTCTCCGTCCCGACCGAGGAGGCGACCGCGGCACTCGCCGAGATCGTGCGGGAGGTGAATGTCCCGGTCGTCGCCGATGTGCATTTCCACTACCGCCGCGCCATCGAGGCGGCGGAGGCCGGCGCCGCCTGCCTGCGCATCAACCCGGGCAATATCGGCAGCAAGGAACGGGTGAAGGAGGTGGTGAAGGCCGCCCGCGACCATGGCTGTTCCATCCGCATCGGCGTGAATGCCGGCAGCCTGGAAAAGCACCTGCTGGAGAAATACGGCGAGCCGAACCCGGAGGCGCTGGTGGAATCCGCCCTGTGGCACGCCGACCACCTGCTGCAGGAGGGGTTCGACGAGTTCAAGATCAGCGTGAAGGCCTCCGACGTCTTCCTGGCCGTGGCCGCCTATCAGCAGTTGGCCGAGGCCTGCGACCATCCGCTGCATATCGGCATCACCGAGGCTGGTGGGCGCCGGGCGGGGACTGTGAAATCCGCCATCGGGCTGGGCTCGCTGCTCTGGGCCGGGATTGGCGATACGCTGCGGGTTTCGCTGAGTGCCGAGCCCGAGGAAGAAGTCGCGGTGGGCTGGGACCTGCTGAAGTCGCTGCACATCCGGCATCGCGGGGTGAAGGTGATCTCCTGCCCCTCCTGCGCCCGGCAGGGGTTCGACGTGATCCGCACGGTGGAGAAGCTGGAGGACCGGCTGGCCCATATCGACCAGCCGATCAGCCTGTCCATCATCGGCTGCGTGGTGAACGGGCCGGGGGAGGCGCTGATGACCGATATCGGCCTGACCGGCGGCGGGGCGGGCACCCACATGGTCTATGGCATGGGCAAGACCAGCCATACGGTGAAGACCGAGGAGATGGTCGAGCACATCGTGCAGCTGGTGGAAGCACGGGCGGCCAAGATGAAGGCCGAGAAGGCGGCGGAAGTGGCGGCGGCGGCCGAGCCGGCACAGGCGGCGGAATGATGCCCCGGCAGGTCCTGGCATGCTGACGGGCATCCGCGCCTGCGTCTTCGATGCCTATGGCACGCTGTTCGACTTTGCCTCCGCCGCATCCGGCTGCACCGCGTCCCTGGGTGACAAGGCCGGCGCGCTGACGGCGCTGTGGCGCGACAAGCAGCTTCAGTATTCCTGGCTCCGCGGCCTGCAGCGCCGCTACGTGCCCTTCTGGCAGGTGACCGGGGACGCGCTGGACCATGCGCTTGATGCGCTGGACCTGGCAGGACAGCCGGGCCTGCGGGACAGGCTGATGGATTTGTACCGGACATTGGGCGCCTTCCCGGAGGTGCCGGCCACGCTCGCCGCCCTGCGGCAGGGCGGCTTCCGGGCTGCCGTCCTGTCCAACGGTTCGCCGGACATGCTGGCGAGCGCGGTCTCCGCCGCCGGACTGGACGCGGACTTCGAGGCGGTGCTGTCCGTGGATGCGGTGCAGTCCTTCAAGCCGGACCCGCTTGTCTATCAGCTGGCGCTGGATCGCCTCGGCCTGCCGGAACAGGCGGTGGCCTTCATCTCCTCCAATGCCTGGGACGCGCATGCGGCGGCGGCCTTCGGCATGCAGGCGGTCTGGTGCAACCGGCAGGGGCAGCCCCCCGAGCGGCTGCCCGGCACCCCCGCGCGCATGATCCATTCGCTGGACGAATTGCCGGGGTTGCTGCGGGGCTGAAGGGCGCTCTGCGGGGACGGCCGGCCGGCACCGCCTGCTGGCCCCTTGCCGTCGCCCGCGCGGCGTTCTACCCGCCTCGCCATGGCAAACCCTGCGCTTCAGCCCGTCCGTGGCACCCGTGACCTCATCGGCGAGGATTTCCGGGCGCATCACCACGTGATCTCGGCCGCAAGGCGCGTCACCGCGCTGTATGGCTATGAGGAATGGGCGACGCCGATCTTCGAGGCGACCGGCGTCTTCGCCCGCAGCCTGGGCGAGACCTCCGACGTCGTCTCCAAGGAGATGTATTCCTTCGAGGATCGCGGCGGCGATTCCATCACCCTGCGGCCCGAAAATACCGCCGGCATCTGCCGCGCCTTGGTCTCCAACGGCCTCACCCAGTCCAACCTGCCGCGCAAGGTCTTCTACGCCGGCCCGATGTTCCGCTACGAGCGCCCCCAGAAGGGCCGCTACCGGCAGTTCCACCAGATCGGCGCCGAGGTGCTGGGGGCGGCGGAGCCGCTGGCCGATGCCGAGGTAATCGCCGCCGGCTGGCACATCCTGTGTGAACTTGGCATCAGCGAGGGCGTGGTGCTGGAGATCAATACGCTGGGTGACGCGGAAAGCCGCGACGCCTATCGCGCCGCGCTGGTCGCCCACTTCACCGCGCACCAGGACAGCCTCTCGGCCGACAGCAAGATCCGGCTGGACAAGAACCCGATGCGGATCCTGGACAGCAAGGATGAGGGCGACCGGCGCATCGTCGCCACCGCGCCGACCATCGAGCCCTTCCTGACCGAAAAAGCCTCGGCCTTCTTCGATTCCGTGTTGAAGCACCTGGGCACGCTCGGCGTGCCAACTCGGAAAAATCCGCGGATCGTGCGGGGGCTGGACTACTACAGCCACACCGCCTTCGAATTCGTCACGGACCGGCTCGGCGCCCAGGGCACCGTGATGGCGGGCGGCCGCTATGACGGGCTGGTCGAGGAGATGGGCGGCCCCGCGACCCCCTGCGTCGGCTGGGCGGCGGGGGTGGAGCGGCTGTCCATGCTGCTGGCCGCGGCACCTCCGGCGCCGCGCCCCGTGGCGGTGATTCCGGTGGGGGAGGCGCAGGAGGCTGCGGCGCTGGGCCTGCTGCAGGACCTCCGCTGCGCCGGGGTGGTGGCGGAGATTGCCTATAAGGGCAATCTCAAGCGGCGGATGGAGCGTGCGAACAAGCTCTCGGCCCGCGCCGCGCTGATCCTGGGCGAGGATGAGCTGGCGCAGGGCCAGGTGCAGCTGCGCGACCTCGATGCCGGCAGCCAGGAAACGGTGCCGTTGGCGGAGGCGGTCGCCCGCCTGTCCGCATGAGCCTGCCGCAAAAACTCGACCGGTTGCTGAGCCGGGCGGACGAGCTGCGGCACGCGCTGAACACCGCGGATGGGGCGCAGATCGGCGCGCTGTCCAAGGAACTGTCCGAGCTGGAGCCGCTGGTGGCCAAGGTCTCGGAATACCGCGCCGCCGAAAAGGCGCGCGACGAGGCGGAGGCCATGCTGGCGGATCCCGAGATGCGGGAACTGGCCGAGGCCGAATTCTACCAGCTGCGCGACAGCCTGCCGCAGATGGAGCGCGAGATCCGCCTGATGCTGCTGCCGCGCGATGCCGCGGACAGCCGCAGCGCCATCCTGGAAATCCGCCCCGCCGCCGGCGGTGACGAGGCCGCGCTGTTCGCGGCGGAGCTGTTCGGCGCCTATCAGCGGTATGCGGCGACGCAGGGCTGGCGCTTCGAGATCCTGGACTACGACGCCAGCGACCTGGGCGGCGTGAAGGGCGCGACCGCCGGCATCGAGGGCCGCGGGGTCTTTGCGAAGTTGAAGTTCGAATCCGGCGTGCACCGGGTGCAGCGGGTACCGGCGACCGAGACCCAGGGGCGCATCCATACTTCCACCGTCACCGTCGCCGTGCTGCCGGAGGCGGAGGAGGTCGACGTGCACATCAACGAATCCGACCTGCGCATCGACACCTACCGCGCCTCCGGTGCAGGCGGGCAGCATGTGAACAAGACCGACAGCGCCGTCCGCATCACCCACATCCCCTCCGGCGTGGTGGTGGCGATGCAGGAGGAGAAGTCGCAGCACAAGAACAAGGCCAAGGCCATGAAGGTGCTGCGCGCCCGGCTGTACGAGGCGGAGCGCGCCCGCGTCGCCGGCGTGCGCGCCGCGGACCGCAAGGGCCAGGTCGGCACCGGCGACCGCTCCGAGCGCATCCGCACCTACAATTTTCCTCAAGGGCGCGTGACCGACCACCGCATCGGCCTGACCCTGCACAAGATCGACCGCGTGATGCTGGGCGAGTTCGAGGAGATCATCGGCGCCCTGACCGCGGAGGACGAGGCCGCCCGCCTGGCCGCCGAGGGCGAATGAGCGCCTGCGAGCCGGGCGAGTCGGTCGGCGCCTTCCTCTGCCAGGCCGGGCAGATGCTGCGCGCGGCCGCCATCGAAAGTCCGCGCCTGGAAGCCCGGCTGCTGCTGGGCCATGCCATGGGCGCGACGCCGGAGCAGCTTCTGCGCGACAGCCGCGCCGCCGTGCCGCCGGAGGCCGTGGCGCGCTTCCGGGCTGGGCTGGCCGCCCGGCTGGCGCATGTGCCCATGGCGCATATCCTCGGCCGGCAGGGGTTCTGGACGCTGGACCTGGCGGTCTCCCCGGCCAGCCTGATCCCGCGCCCCGATTCCGAATCGCTGGTCGAGGCGGCGCTGGAGGCCTTTCCGGACGTCGCCGCCCCGCTGCACATCCTGGACCTCGGCACCGGCACGGGCTGCCTGCTGCTGGCGGTGCTGTCCGAGCGTCCGCGCGCCTTCGGCATCGGCCTGGACCGGGCCCCGGCCGCCGCCGCCCTGGCCGCGGCCAATGCGGCGGCGAATGGCCTAGCCGGGCGCAGCGCCTTCCTGGCCGGCGACTGGGCCACCGCCCTGGACGGGCGCTTCGACCTGGTCCTCTCCAACCCCCCCTATATCGAATCCGCCGCCATTCCCGGCCTGATGCCGGAGGTGGCGCGCTACGAGCCGGCGCTGGCGCTAGATGGCGGGGCGGATGGGCTGGCTGCCTACCGCGCTTTGGCCCAGGCCTTGCCGGGGCTGCTGGCGCCGGGCGGCGTCGCGGTGCTGGAACTGGGCCAGGGGCAGCGCCAGACGGTGGAAGGGCTGGCCCTGGCGGCGGGACTGGCGCCGCTTTCCTGCCGCCGGGACCTCGGCGGCGTGGAACGTGCGCTGGTTCTCGCAAAAAAACCGGTTGGCGGTCCGGCCATAGCGGATTAAGCTATGCAGGCGGCGTGGGGCCTGCGATGCGGCCCCCCTCCGCCGGCAGAAGCGGCCGGGCGTAGGCGATGCGGGGCCATTGGCCCTTTTCGCATGCCGGCCAGCCGCGACGACGCAACCCGATAATCCAGCGTTTCCGGTGGGGCCTGCCCCGTTCCGGCGGCGCGATTGCGAGACGGCGAACGCCATCACGATGAACATGAAACGCATGCGCGGCCGTGGCGGCAATCGCCACGGCGGCGGGGGCGGCGGCGGCGGTGGGCCGTATCGCCAGGGCGGTGGCGGCGGGGGCGGCGGCGGAGGTGGCGGTGGCCACCAGCCGATGAACCGCAACCACATCTTCGACAGCAACGGCCCGGATATGCGCCTGCGCGGCACGGCGCAGCAGCTGTTCGAGAAGTATCTGCAGCTGGGCCGCGACGCGACCGGCGCCAGCGACCGGGTGATGGCGGAAAGCTACTTCCAGCACGCCGAGCACTATTTCCGCATCCTGAACGCCATGAGCCAGGCGCAGCAGCAGCAGGGCGGCCAGCCCTATCCGCCGCAGCGCCGCTACCCGAATGGCACCGAGCAGGAGGGCGGGGAGGCCGGCGCGCCGCAGGGCGAAGGCGGCGAGGGGGCCGTGCAGGTCACCCAGTCCGCACCCTATGGCCACCAGAATGGCAATGGCCAGGACCGTGAGCGGCATGCGGAGCGCGGCCCCGAGCGCAGCGCCGATCGGGGCGGGGACCGCGGTGGCGACCGCGGCCTGGACCGGGCGCTCGACCGGGCGATGGACCGGGACCGCGAGGATAGCGGCACGGACGACCGCGAGGACCGGGACGAGCGCGACTCCTGACCGTCAGGTCTGGTCGCCTGCCCCATAAGGTCGGTGGCTGAGGGCCGGTCGCGGATGTTTCGTCCCGGCCAGGAGGGGAACGCCGCCGATCTTCCGGGCCAGGCTCTCAGCCCTGCGCCTGGTCGCTGACCACCACGCCGTCCATCAGCCGGATCTGGCGCGTCGCGCGCCGGGCCAGGCTGGCGTCGTGGGTCACCACCACGATCGAACGCCCCTCCTCCCGCGTCAGCCTCTCGAAGATGTCGAAGACGCCGGCGGCATTCGCGCTGTCCAGATTGCCCGTCGGCTCATCCGCCAGGATCAGCGCCGGGTCATTGGCCAGGGCGCGGGCGATGGCGCAGCGCTGGCGCATGCCGCCCGAAAGCTGCTCCGGCAGTTTTTGCCATGCATCCGCCAGGCCGAAGGCCGCCAGCAGTCCCATGGCGCGGTCCCGCGCGGCGGCGCCGTGCAGGCGGCCGAGCCGCCGGATGGGGATCAGCACATTATCCAGTGCGGTGAATTCCGGCAGCAGGAAGTGGAACTGGAAGACGAAGCCGAGCTTCGCCAGGCGCAGCCCGGCCAGCTCCGCCGCTGGCAGACGGGCCGTGTCGCGCCCTTCCAGCATCACCTCGCCCCGGCTCGGCCGGTCGAGCAGGCCGAGCAAATAGAGCAGCGAGGATTTTCCCGAACCCGAGGGGCCGGTGACCGCGATGAACTCGCCGGGCTGTATGGCCAGCGACACATCCCGCACCAGCACCACGCCCTCCGCCAGCTGGCGGGTGGCGGCGCGCGCTTCCAGCAGCGGGGGGCCGCTCACGCCGCGCCCCGCACCACCTGCACCGGATCCAGCCGGCTGGCCCGCCGCGCCGGAATGACGGAGGCCAGCGCCGCGGCGATCAGCGCAAACAGGCTGGCCAGCAGATAGACCCGGACATCCCGGTCCAGCAGGAACTGCCCCTGGCCGGAGGGCGTCTGCACGCCGAAGCGAACCAGCGCCAGGCCCTCGATCATCAGCGCCCCCAGCACGCAGCCCAGCGCCGCGCCCATCAGCCCGGCGACGATGCCCTGCACCAGGAACAGCAGCTGGATATCGCCCTCGGTGAAGCCGAGCGACTTCAGGATGGCGATGTCGCGCGTCTTCTCGATCACCACCGTGGAGATCACGTTGTAGATGCCGAAGGCGGCGACCAGCAGGATGGCGCCGGTGACCGAGAACATGATGGCGTTCTGGATGACGAAGACGGTGAGGATATTGGCCGACTGCTCCTCCCAGCTCTCCGTCCGGTCGCCGAAGCGGGATTCGATCTGCCGCGCCAGGGGTTCGGCCTGGGTGACGTCGGCCAGGCGGACCAGGATCTGGTTCACCACATTCGGCCGGTCCGCCAGCACCTGCGCCACCTTCAGCAGCGCGAAGGCATGGCCCTGGTCCACCGCCTGGATGCCGGTGCGGAACAGGCCGACCACCTTCATCGACAGCACCGTGCCGCTGGGCGCCACGGCGGAGAGCGTGTCGCCCAGGCCGATGCCGAGCCGCCAGGCCAGCGCCTCCCCCAGGATGATGCCATTGGCGGAGCGGCGCAGATCCTCCAGCCGGCCGGCGATCATGTCCTTCTCGATATTGGAGACGCGGCGATGCCGCTCCGGCTCCAGCCCCGTCAGCACGGCGGAGACATCCCGCGATCCGTAGCGAAGCAGGGATTGCGCCTGCAGCACCGGGGCGGCGGCCACACCCTCCATAGCCTCCAGGATCGCCACCTTCTGGCCGGCATTGCGGATGCCGCGTACCCGGTCCCGCGGCTTGACCCCATGCACCAGCACCGCGCCGTCCGGATGGGCAAGCTCCGCCGCCTGGGCGGCGGGGCGGCGGGTCTCGTCCTTGATGGTGATATGCGGCGAGACGTCGATGATCTGGGTGACGAAATAGGTCTGGAAGCCGCGCATGATGGCGGCGGTGGCGATGAAGAAGGCGACGCCGAGGGCGATGCCGGTGACCGAGACCAGGGTCTGCCGCAACCGCCGCGTCAGCATGCCGCGCGCCAGGTCCAGCAGCAGTCTCATGCCCCTTGGCTCATGGTGCGGTTTCGGCCTCCAGCCGCACCGGCATGCCGTCCCGCAGCCCCTCCGGCGGGTTCAGCACCACCGCTTCGCCGGCGGCCAGGCCGCGCCGGATCTCGATGCTGCGCGGCGCCTGCACGCCGATCTCCACCTCCCGCCGCTGCGCCACCTCCTTCTCCACCACCCAGAGATGGGCGCGGCGGGTCGCACCTGGCGGCGGGGCGGGCGGTGCGGTCGGGGAGGCATCGCGCGGCGCCGGCGGCAGCACCACGGCGGCGGGCGGCACCAGCACGGCCTCCGGCGCCTCCCGCAGCACGATATTGGCCTCCACCGTCATGCCGATCAGCAGGGGCGTGTCTTCGGGCAGGGAGATGCGCACGCGATAGGCCTTGCGCACCGTGTCGCCCTTGGGCGTGATCTGGGCGACCTCTCCGGTCATGGCGCGGCCCGGAAAGGCATCGGCGCGCAGCAGGGCGCGCTGGCCGAGACGGATGCGGGCGATATCCTCCTCATCCACCTCCGCCGTCAGGCGCAGCGGCCGCGGTTCGCCGACCCAGAAGAGCGAGGCGGGGGTGTCCACCACCTCGCCCACCTCGGCGTCCCGGCGCAGCACCACGCCCTCCATCGGCGCGCGCACCACATAGTCATCGAGGCGCTGGCGGGCGGCGCGGGCGGTGGCCTCGGCGGCCTGGGCGTCGCGCTCGGCGCGTTCCAGGCTGGTGCGGGCGGTGATGTCGCGGGCGACCAGGGTGCGGGTGCGGGCCAGGTCCTCCACCGCGAAGCGGGCGCGGGCCTCGGCCTCCGCCGCCAGCGAACGGGCCTGGCGGTCATCGAGGCGGGCCATGGGCTGGCCTTCCGCGACCCTTTCGCCTTCCTGCACCAGCACCTCGGTCAGCCGGGCGCGGGTGGCGGGGCCGATGCGGGCCAAGTTCACCGGCTCCACATTGCCGGTGGCATAGACGGCCTCCAGCGCCATGCCTTGCGTCGCCAGCGCGATCGCCACGCGCGGCGGCAGCCCGTACCGGACCCAGGCCGCCGCCCCCGCCGCGGCGAGGAGGACGAGGAGGAGAAGAAGCCGACGCATCTGCCCAAGGGTCTAGCAGCTTGGCGCGGCGCGGTCATGGGAGGCTTCGGAGGCGGGTTGTCCCCCGGCGCGCGGAAGGCTATAGGCGCCGCTATTGGTGCGCCGACATAGCTCAGCGGTAGAGCAACTGATTCGTAATCAGTAGGTCCCCGGTTCAATCCCGGGTGTCGGCACCATTTGCCCGATCATTGCCCCAAATCATGACCACCGGATCGGGTGGTGGCCGCGGCTGCCTTCCGACGCGCGGCTTCCGAAGCGAGAGGACGGGCCCTCGTTCAGCCCCCGGTCAGCAAGAAGTCCCGCAGCTGCGCCACATGCGGGTCCCTCGCCAGCCCCGGTCTTGTGTGCAGCACGAAGGCCCAGGACCCCGGCAGTTGGCGTGGTGCGAAAAGCCGCACCAGGCGGCCGGCGGCCAGTTCCGCATCCAGCAGCGGCACGCGGCCCAGCGCCACGCCGGCACCCGCCAGCGCCGCCGCGATCACCTGGTTGAAGCTGCTGAAGCGGATGATCCGACCCTGCGCCGGCGGCAGGCCGAGCAGGCCCAGCCAGTGGCGCCAGTCCATTTCCGGATTGGCGCCATGCGCTTCCTCCAGCAGGCTCTGGCCCAGCAGTTTCTCCGGCGTGTCGATCCCGGCCAGGGCCGGGCTGCAGACCGGGAACATCACCTCCTCGAACAGGATCTGGTCCGGCGGCCGCACCGTGCCGGTGCGCAGGCGCAGGATGGCCAGGTCGATACCCTCCCGCTGAAGGTCGGGCCTTTCCTCCTCCACCGAGCGCATGGTCCAGGCGGTGCTCGGATGGCGCCCGGCGAAGGCGGCCAGGCGCGGGGCCAGCCAGAGCGAGGCGAAGGATCCATTGGCCGCCACCGTCAGCCGCGGGCGGGCCTGGTGGGCGCGACCGCGGATGGAGTCGCAGGTCTCACCGAGCCGCGCCAGCGCCGCCTCCACCGCGCCAAGCAGTTCGGTGCCCTCGGCCGTGGGCTCGGTCTGGCCAGCACCATTGCGGGCGCGGGTCAGCAGCGGCGTGCCGAGCTCCGCCTCCAGCGCGCGGATCTGGTGGCTGATGGCGCTGGTGCTGACGTTCAGCGCGGCCGCGGCGCGGGCGAAGCCGCCCTGGCGGGCGACGGCGGCGAAGGCGCGCAGCGCGGCGAGGGGCGGGAGGCGGGGAGGCATCGCCGTGCAACATTGCTCAACAGCGAATGAGAAACCAGCATTTGCGGGCACGCCCGCGCGGGGCCAGCCTGCCGCCGGGGCCCAGGCGGAGTCGACCGCGGCCCAGGGATGCGCCGCATGTATTTCGATCTTCGCCTCTGGAAGCTGACGGCCGGGCTGCGGCTGGGCCTGGCGTGCGGTGTGCTGCTCGGCCTGCTGGCGCTGGCCGCCGGCATCGCCCGCTTCGCCTTCCTGGGCGTGGCGCTGGCGCAGGTTTTCGGCGGCGGGACTCTGGCCAGCATCGCCTGGCCGCTGGCCGGCGCGGTGGCGGCGGTGCTGGTCCGCGCGGCGCTGGACCATGCGCGGGCGGTGCAGGCGAACCGCATGGCAGCCGCCGTGCAGGGCCGGCTGCGCGGCCTGCTGTTCGACCGCATCGCGGCGCTCGGCCCGGCCTGGTTCGCCGGGGAACGGACGGGCGGCGTGATGCTCTCCATGGTCGATGGCGTGGAGCAGTTGCAGACCTTCTTCGGCCAGTATGTGCCGCAACTCGCCATCGCCGCCTGCGCGCCGGTGGCGATCTTCGTCTTCATCGCCTTCTGGGACGTGCCGGTGGCGCTGGTGCTGCTGGCCGCGGCGCTGCTGACGCTGGTGCTGCCGGCGCTGGTGCATCGCTGGGACAAGCGCGCGGCGCTGGCGCGCCAGCAAGCGTTCAAGGCTTTTGGCAGCGAGTTCCTGGACGCGGTGCAGGGCCTGCCTACCCTGCAGGCCTTCGGCCAGAGCCGGTCCTATGGCCAGAAGCTCGCGGACAAGGCGCGCGCGCTGTATCGCAGCACCTTCTGGGTGCTGGCCATGGGCGTGCTGACGCGCGGCATCACCGATACGGGCATGGCCCTCGGCGCGGCCCTGGCGCTGATCCTCGGCGCGCAGCGCGTCGGGGCGGGCGAGATGAGCCTGGAGGCGCTGCTGGTGGTGCTGATGGCGGGCACGGAGATCTTCCGACCGTTGCGCGACCTGCGATCGGTGCTGCACCAGGGCATGATCGGGCAGTCCGCCGCCATCGGCATCAATGCGCTGCTGGAGGCCAAGCCGGCGGTGGCGCCGGGCGGGGCGGTGCTGCGGCTGGGCGGCGAGGGCCCGGCCCCCTCCATCACATTCCACGACGTGCGCTTCGCCTATCCCGGCGGCCGCGCGCCGGCGCATGACGGGCTGGATTTCGCCATCGCGGCCGGGGAGCGTGTGGGCATCGTCGGGCCGAGCGGCGCGGGCAAGTCCTCCATCCTGCGGCTGCTGCTGCGCCAGCACGATCCCCAATCCGGGCGCATCACCATCGGCGGGCAGGATGTGGCGGGGCTCGATCCCGCCGGCATCGCGGCGCAGGTGGCGATCGTGGCGCAGGACGCCACGCTGTTCCACGGCACCATCGCGGAGAACCTGCGTCTCGGAAGGCCGCAGGCGAGCCAGGTGGAGCTGGAGGCGGCCTGCCGCGCCGCCAATGCGCATGACTTCATCGCGGCCCTGCCCGGCGGCTACCAGGCGGTGATCGGGGAGCGTGGCGCGCGCCTGTCCGGCGGCCAGCGCCAGCGCCTGGCCATCGCGCGGGCGCTGCTGCGCGATGCGCCGATCCTGATCCTGGATGAGGCGCTGTCCTCGGTGGATGCGGAGAACGAGGCGGTGATCCAGCAGGCGCTGGACCGGCTGATGCAGGGCCGCACCACGCTGATCCTGGCGCATCGCCTGTCCAGCGTCATCGGCGCGGACCGCATCCTGGTGCTGGACCAGGGACGCGTGGTGGAAAGCGGCAGCCATGCCGCGCTGATCCGCCAGGACGGCATCTATCGCCGCCTGATGGCCGGCCAGGCGGCGGAGCGCGGCGCGGCCGCGCCGGAGCGGCTGCTGGCGCCGGAGGAAGCGGCGGCCACCGCGCCCGAAGCGCAGGCCGCGGCGCCGGCGGATCTCGGCGCGGAGGCGGCGGCGATCGGCTGGGGCGAGACGCTTTCCAGCCTGCTGCGCACCATCCTGCCCTGGCGCTGGCAGATGCTGCTGGTGGTGCTGCTGGGCATCCTGCGCGTCACCGCCTTCATCGGCGTCGGCGTGCTCGGCGCCCTGCTGATTGCGGCGCTGCGGGACGGCGCGCCGCTGCAGGGGCTGACCCTCGCCTTGCTGCTGGTGGCGCCGCTGGCCGGGCTGCTGCACTGGCTGGAATCCTGGCTGGCGCATGACATCGCCTATCGCCTGCTGGCGGAGATGCGGATCGACCTGTTTGCCCGGCTGGATGCGCTGGGCCCGGCCTATCTGATGCGCCGGCGCAGCGGCGACCTGGTGGCGCTGGCGACGACGGATGTGGAGACGGTGGAGTATTTCTATGCCCATACCGTCGCCCCCGCCCTGGTGGCTCTG
Organism: Falsiroseomonas tokyonensis; assembly: GCF_019024325.1. Taxonomy (GTDB): domain Bacteria; phylum Pseudomonadota; class Alphaproteobacteria; order Acetobacterales; family Acetobacteraceae; genus Falsiroseomonas; species Falsiroseomonas tokyonensis. The sequence goes on along the minus strand of NZ_JAFNJS010000004.1, from coordinate 577,710 downwards.
TTGGTGCCGCTGACCGTGCTGGCGGTGCTGGCCGCCATCGCCTGGCCGGTGGCGCTGGCATTGCTGCCCTTCCTGGCCTTCGCCGCCCTTTCGCCGCTGCGCGGCCGGGCGCGGATCGACCGCATGGGCTCCGCGGCGCGGGAGGCGCTGGGCGCGCTGGGGGCGCATGTGACGGAGACCATCCAGGGCCTCGGCGACCTGCTGGCCTTCCGCGCCGTGCCGGCGCGGCGGGAGGGGTTCCTGGCGCGCATCGCCGCCTATCAGCGCCAGCGCCTGGCGCTGCTGGACGACCAGTCCCGCGCGGCGGCGGAGCTGGAGGCGGCGACCGGCCTCGGCGGCATCGCGGTGGCCGCGGTGGGCGCGGTGCTGGTGGCGCAGGGAACGCTGGCAGCGGGGCTGCTGCCGGTGCTGATCCTGCTGGCCATCGCCGCCTTCCTCCCAGTCTCGGAGATCGCGCAGGTCGGCCGCCAGCTGGCCGATACCATCGCCTCCACCCGCCGCCTGCGCGTGGTGGAGCGCGAGGTGCCCCTGGTTGCGGATGGCACGCAGCGGCCGGCGCGCCGCCCCGGCGGTTCCACCCTGGCCTTCGAGCGCGTGGGCTTCACCTATCCCGGCCGGTCGCGGCCGGCGCTGGAGGGGGTGGAGCTGGTGCTGGAGGCCGGGCGCACGGTCGCGCTGGTCGGCCCCTCCGGCGCCGGCAAATCCACCGTGGCCAGCCTGGTGCTGCGCTTCTGGGACCCGGGCTCCGGCCGCGTCACCCTGGACGGCACCGATCTGCGCGCGCTGTCGCTGGAGGCGCTGCGCCAGAATGTCGCCCTGGTGGCGCAGGATACCTATCTGTTCAACGACACGCTGGAGGCGAATATCCGCCTGGCCCGGCCGGAGGCGACGGCCGGGGAGCTGGACCTCGCCCTGCAGCGCGCCGCGCTGTCCGACTTCGTCGCCAGCCTGCCGCAGGGCCTGGCGACGCCGGTGGGCGAGCGTGGCGTGCAGCTATCCGGCGGCCAGCGCCAGCGCATCGCCATCGCCCGCGCCTTCCTGAAGGACGCGCCGGTGCTGGTGCTGGACGAGGCGACCTCGCATCTCGACACCATCAGCGAGGCGCTGGTGCGCCAGGCGCTGGAGGCGCTGATGGCGGACCGCACCGTGCTGGTCATCGCCCATCGCCTGTCCACCATCCGCAATGCCGACCGGATCGTGGTGATGGAGCAGGGAAGGGTGGTGGAAAGCGGCTCGCATGCCGCGCTGCTGGCGCGTGGCGGCGCCTATGCCAGGTTGGTCGCCTGGCAGGGCGCGGCCGCGGCGGAGTGAGGGGGGCGTCCAGAGCATGATCTCTCCGAACAGACGTATCTCGCGATCTCGAAGTAATTTAGCCTGGAGCAGCGCAACGGATAACGCATCGTGCTGTTGACGCTGCGGCTAAAGCACTAGCCGATAACACTGAATCAGCGCTACGGATTTCGTGATTTAGAAACAATAATTTCTAGAGCCCGAGGTCCGTCCGAGAGGACGGATCGCGTGCTCTAGCCGAGGCGATCCGCCGTCAAATTGAGGGAGAAACAGGTGAGCATCTTCGATGCCCTGATGGGCAATTCCTCCAAGGTGGACCTTGTGAAGCTCGCGGAGGAGTTCTCTCCGCTGCTGGTTGCAGGCGAGGAGCTCAAGGGCGCTTATCGCCTGGTACGCGACATGTTCGTCTTCACGAACAAGCGGTGCATCCTTGTGGATCGGCAGGGCGTCACCGGCCGGAAGACCGAGTATCTCAGCATCCCTTACCAGGACATCGCGCGCTACTCCGTCGAGTCCGCTGGGAGCTTCGACATGGATGCGGAGCTGAAGATCTGGCTGCGCGGGGAGGCGCAGCCGATCGTCAAGAGCTTCCCCAAAGGCAGCGAATACCTTTCCGTACATCGCATGCTGTCGGAAGGCGTTCTCAAGTAAGCCCCACGCCGCGCTGCTTCAGCTAAGCCCCACGCCGCGCTGTTTCAGCTGCCGACCTTCAGCGTGCTGGTCAGGCCACGCAGGCAGGCCAGGATCGACAGGGGCGTGATCTTGCCGGTCCGGGGATTTTCCTCGCTCGGCACGTTCTCGATCGTCATGGTCAGCCGCGCGCTGGCGGCCTCCACGCGGATGGTGTGGGTGTTGCGCGTCACGGTGGTGTCGGCCCAGATCTGCACCGTGGTGCGCTCCGGCCCGATGCCGGCGAGTGCCAGCGCGGCGGCGACATTCACATTGGCCGGAAAGCCCTGTGCGGCGTCGAAGGCATTGCCCTTGAAGATCAGGGTCGGCGTGGTGATGCTGGTCACGTCGATCTTGTGCTGGTCGAGATACGGCGCGCCCACCAGGCCGCGCGGCGGCTTGCGCGTCTCGATGGTGACGGAGGCGACCTCGCCTTCCGCCGCGGCGCGCACCGCATCCAGGCCGAGCAGCGCGCCGGTCGGCACGATGATGCGCGCGCCGGTCGCCCGCGCCCGCTCCACCAGATGCATGCGCGGCAGCAGCGCGCCGACGCTGCTGGGGACGAAGATGCGGCCGGCCTCGATGGCAGCGACCGCCACCTCCTCGAAGACGGCGGCCGGGGCGGCTTCCACCACCACATCGGCCTGGGCGAGCTCGGCCAGCCCCACCAGGGCCGGCTGGCTGCGGAAGCCGGCGAGATTGGCGCGGGCCTTGTCCTGGTCGCGGGCGGAGACGGCGACCAGCCGCAGGCCTTCCACGCCGGCATCCAGCGCGCGCGCCAGGTGCAGGCCAATGGCGCCGAGGCCAGCGATTGCGACGGTCAGTTCACGAGCCATGTGCGGCGCCCCCGGATGAAATCAGTGGTCGGGCTACAGCAGGATGCCGGCGGAGGAAAGCGGGCGGCGCGGCGGAAGTTCAGGGCCGGAACCAGCGCAGCGCGTTGATCAGCGTGATCAGCCCCGCCGCCACATAGGTCAGCGCCGCGGCGCGCAGCACGCGGCGCGCCTGCGGCAGGTCGGCGGGTTTCAGGTAGCCGCCCTGTTCCAGCACCGGCAGCGCCTTGCGGAAGCTGGCATCCAGCTCCACCGGCAGGGTCACCGCATGCACCGCCAGCCGGCCGGCAAACAGCACCACCACCAGCGCCAGCTGAACCATTAGCAGGGCCGGGGACCGCACCGCGGCGAAGACCAGCGGCATGGAGACCAGCACCAGCTGGGCGATGCGGTCCAGCGGCGTGATGAGGCGGATCAGCGCGACGCGACGCCGAAACCCGGGCTCGCCCCGGGCATGCTGCACGGCATGCGCCACCTCATGCGTCGCCACCGCCACCGCGGCGATGGAGCGGCCGTGGAAATGCGGCGCGGTCAGGCGGACCACGCCGGCCTCCGGGTCGTAATGGTCGCCCTGGTCGGTCTCCTCGACCTTCACTTGGCGGAGGTCGGCCTCATCCAGCAGGTGGCGCGCCAGCTCGGCCCCGGTGCCGGCGAGGTCTGGCCGCTCCGCCTGCGCCTGGGCCAGCACATGCTGCACCCAGAGCTGCGGCCCGAAGATCAGGGCCAGCAGCAGCAGGAAGCCGAGGATGCCGAGCAGGACCACCGCGGGTCAGACCACCGGGCTGCGCCCGCCATCGACATTGATGGCCGTGCCGGTGACATAGCCACCCTGCTCGGAGGCGAGGAAGGTGGCCATGGCGGCGAATTCCTCGGCCTTGCCGATGCGGCCCAACGGCACGCCCTTCCCCTGCTCGGCCTTCCAGTCTTCCCAGGAAATGCCGCGCGGGTCGGCGGCGTGGCGGCGCACCCATTGGTCGCTCTCGATGATGCCGACCAGCATGCCGTTCACCAGGATATTGTGGGGCGCACCCTCGCCGGCCAGGATTTTCGTCAATGCCATGCCGGCGGCGCGGGAGACGGCGGTGGGGGCGCCGCCGGCCGCCGGCGCCTTGGCGCCCACATTCAGCACATTGATGATGCGGCCCCAGCGGCGTTCTTGCATGCCGGGCCAGACGGCGCGGGTCAGCCGGATGGCGGCGAAGAGCTTCAGGTCGAGATCGGCCTGCCAGAGGGCGTCGTCCACCTCCATGAAGGGGCCGCGCTGGCTGGTGCCGGCATTGTTCACCAGGATGTCGATGGGGCCGAGCTCCGCCGCGGCCTGCTGGGCGGCGCGGGCGCAGCCCTCCGCCGTGCCGACATCGGCGGCGATGGTGGCCACCCGGGCGCCCTGGAATTTTCCGGCGATGCGGGCCTTTGCGGCGGCCAGCGCCTCCGCCCCGCGGGCGACCAGCGCCACGGCGGCGCCCGATTCAACGAAATTTTCGGCAATGGCGAGGCCGAGACCCTTGGAGCCGCCCGTGATCAGGGCGGTGCGGCCATCGAGGCGGATCTGCATGATTTATGGCTTCCTGGGACGTGTGGATGGGCGATCGACGGGGCTCGAACCCGCGACATCCAAGACCACAACCTGGCGCTCTACCAGCTGAGCTACGACCGCCACACGTCCCACATCCGAGCTGCCCCGGGCTGCGCGTGATAGGGCGAGGCGGCCGGTCGCGTCAACCGGGGCGAAGCTGGGCGGGACCAAAGCTATCGGGCAACAGGGCGGCGATGGAGGCCTGGCGCAGGCGGCCCTCGGCGTCACGCATCGCGACCACCAGGCCGCCATCCGGCGAAAACTCGGAGATCACCTGCCGGCAGAGGCCGCAGGGCGAGAGGGCCACGCCCGCCGGGCCGGCCACCGCGATGGCCCGGAAGCGGCGCTGGCCGCGGGCGATGGCCGCACCCAGGGCCACGCGCTCGGCGCAGATGGTGGCCCCAAAGCTGGCGTTTTCCATGTTGCAGCCGGTCTGGATGCTGCCGTCCTCGCAGAGCAGGGCGGCGCCCACCTGGAAGCGGGAATAGGGCGCATAGGCCTGGGCGCGGGCCGCCTCCGCCCGTTCCATCAGGGCGGCGAGGTCCATTCAGCCGGCGGCCGCGCGGGCTTCGCCGGTGCGGGTGGCGAGCCAGGCCTCGATCCGCGCCAGCGCCTCGTCCAGCACCGCATCGCCCTTGCAGAAGGCGAAGCGGGCGTAATGGCTGGGCGCATCGGCGGAAGCGTAGAAGGCGGTGACGGGGATGGCCGTGACCTTCGCCTCGGTGGTCAATGTCCGGCAGAAGGCCACGTCATCCCCGTTGAAGCCAAGCGGCCGGAAATCGGTGGTGACGAAGTAGCTGCCTTGGGTCGGCAGCACGCCGAAGCCGAGTCGGGCGAGCCCCGCCGCCAGCCGGTCCCGCTTCGCCTCCAGGCTGCTGGACAGGCCGGCGAAATAGGAATCGTCCTTGGCCAGGCCCACCGCGATGCCGCGCTGCAGATTGGGCGCGGTGGTGAAGGTCAGGTTCTGGTGCGCCTTGGTGACATTGCCGGCCAGCGAGCGGTCGCAGGTGACATAGCCGATCTTCCAGCCGGTCAGGCTGAAGGTCTTGCCGGCCGAGCCGATGCGCATGCAGCGTTCGCGCATGCCCGGCAGGGTCATCAGCGGCACATGCTTCCAGCCGTCGAAGGTCAGGTGTTCGTAGACCTCGTCGCAGATCGCGTAGCAGTCGTGCCGCTCCAGCAGATCCGCGATGAAGGCCAGCTCGGCGTTGGTAAAGACCTTGCCGGTGGGGTTCATCGGCGTGTTGAGCAGGATGGCCTTGGTCTTCGGCCCGAAGGCGGCCGCGAGCTCGGCGCGCGGCAGTTCCCACTTCGGCGGGGTCAGGCGCACCAGCTTCGGGATGGCGCCCAGCAGCTTCACCACCGGCAGGTAGGTGTCATAGAGCGGCTCGATCAGCACGCATTCGTCGCCGGGGTTCAGCACGGCCATCAGGCAGGCGGTGATCGCCTCCGTCGCGCCGGAGGTCACGATGACCTCGGCGTTCGCATCCACCTCCAGCCCGTAGAAGCGGCGGTTGTGGGCTGCGACCGCCTGGCGCAGGTCCGGGTGGCCGCTCATAGGCGGGTATTGGTTGCGGCCGTCCTTCAGGGCGGCGGCGGCGGCCTCGATGACATCCTCCGGCCCGTCATAGTCCGGAAAGCCCTGGCCGAGATTGATCGCGCCGTGTTCCACGGCAAGCGCCGACATCACCGTGAAGATGGTGGTCCCGGTGGCGGAAAGCAGGTTGTTCTGGGGCTTCACGGGGGGTCTCTCGGCAGGGCTGGCGAGGCGGGGTCGGGGCGCGGCGGAAGATGATGGGGCGAGAGGGTTGCAGGCGCAACCGGCCCTCATCCATCTGCCTGTTTTCTGTGCTATCTGCATGAGATATGATCGTTCTGGGTGCTGGCCGTGCCAGAATCCCCGGCCTGCGCCGTTGCCGGCATGGCATGCGCCATGCAACAGGAGGGGCGGCAGACGGGGCGGCAACCCTGCTGCCCGTCATCGACCGGTCCGCCGGTCGCGTGGCGGAATGAGGCCGGGGGGAATCAGCGCTTGCGTCAGGCCATCCGGCCGGCATGCGGAGCGACGGAGCCGATGAAAAAGATCGAGGCGATCATCAAGCCCTTCAAACTCGATGAGGTGAAGGACGCGCTGCACGAGATCGGCCTGCAAGGGCTGACCGTGGTCGAGGCGAAGGGGTTCGGGCGGCAGAAGGGCCATACCGAGCTGTATCGCGGCGCCGAATACGTCGTGGACTTCCTGCCGAAGGTGAAGATCGAGGTGGTCTGCCCGGATGAGTTGATGGAACGCGCGATCGAGGCGATCACGGCCGCGGCCCGCACGGGGCGCATCGGCGATGGCAAGATCTTCGTCAGCGACGTGCAGGAAGTGATCCGCATCCGCACCGGCGAAAGGGGCGACGACGCGGTCTGAGGACCGGGCGCAGGAAGTGGCCCACGGGCGCTTCGCTTGCTCCAAGTGGAATTCTCGCCTTGCCCGGCATGACGCCGGATGGGCGAAGACGGGCCGGACCGGCGATGCGCCGGGGAAGGCTGACCGGATGGCCGGGGCACCCCCTTCGCGGGGGTGGCGGCACCATCCGGGCGCGTGGCGGGGACCGGTCCCCGTCGCGCGGCAATGGGACCGGGACGAACAAAGGCACAGGACCGCACACGATGGCGAAGAAGCCGGCAGCCGGTGGCAGCAACGCCGCCGTCTCCAAGGTCATGGAAATGATCAAGGAGCACAGCGTCGAATACGTCGATTTCCGTTTCACCGATCCGCGCGGCAAGTGGCAGCACACCGCGCAGCACGTCTCCACCATCGATGAGGACGTGTTCGCGGACGGCATCATGTTCGACGGCTCCTCGATCGCCGGCTGGAAGGCGATCAACGAGTCCGACATGATCCTGATGCCGGACCCGGCGACGGCGGTGATGGATCCCTTCGCGGCCAAGCCGCAGATGATCCTGTTCTGCGACATCGTGGAGCCGTCGACCGGCCAGATGTATTCGCGTGACCCGCGCAGCACGGCGAAGCGCGCCGAGGCCTATCTGAAGTCCACCGGGATCGGCGACACCGCCTTCTTCGGCCCCGAGGCCGAGTTCTTCGTCTTCGACAGCGTGAAGTTCGGCACGGGCGGCAACTACGGCATCTACCAGCTCGATTCCGTCGAGGGCCCGGGCGCCAGCCTGAAGGACTATCCGGAGGGCAACATGGGCCACCGCCCGGTGGTCAAGGGCGGCTACTTCCCGGTCCCGCCGGTGGACAGCGAGGGCGATCTGCGCGCCGAGATGCTGTCGACCATGGGCGAGATGGGCCTGGCGATCGAGAAGCACCACCACGAGGTGGCGCAGTCCCAGCATGAGCTGGGCACCAAGTTCGGCCCGCTGGTGCAGCAGGCCGACCACATGCAGATCTACAAGTACTGCGTGCACAACGTGGCGCACAGCTACGGCAAGACCGCGACCTTCATGCCGAAGCCGATCTACGGCGACAACGGCAGCGGCATGCATGTGCACCAGTCGATCTGGAAGGCCGGCAAGCCGGTGTTCGCCGGCAACGGCTATGCCGACCTGTCGGAGATGGCGCTGTACTACATCGGCGGCATCATCAAGCACGCCAAGGCGCTCAACGCCTTCACCAACCCGACCACCAACAGCTACAAGCGCCTGATCCCGGGCTTCGAGGCGCCCGTGCTGCTGGCCTATTCGGCCCGCAACCGCTCCGCCTCCTGCCGCATCCCCTATGCGACCAGCCCGAAGGCGAAGCGCGTCGAGGTCCGCTTCCCGGATCCGGGTGCGAACCCCTACCTGGCTTTCGCCGCCATGCTCATGGCCGGCCTCGATGGCATCAAGAACAAGATCCATCCGGGCGATGCCATGGACAAGGACCTGTACGACCTGCCGCCGGAGGAGCTGAAGGGCATCCCGACGGTGTGCGGTTCGCTGCGCGAGGCGCTGGGCGCGTTGGCCGCCGACCACGAGTTCCTGCTGGCCGGCGACGTCTTCACCAAGGACCAGATCGAGAGCTACATCGAGCTGAAGTGGGGCGAGGTGTACAAGTTCGAGCACACGCCGCACCCGGTCGAGTTCGAGATGTACTACTCCGTCTGACGTTCCTGCCGGATGGCCCGCGCCATCCGGCACCCGGACGACCTGGGGCCGGACCGCTGCGCGAGCAGGGGTCCGGCCCTTCGCGTTCCGGGGCGGTTATTCGAAACGCAGATTGGCCTGGGTCGCGATGCTGCGGTAGCGGTCGATCTCGAACCGGATCATCCGCGCCAGATCCTCGGAGGTGCCGGGCAGCACGGTCAGGCCGGCGGTGGCCATCCGATTGCGGAAGGCGGGCGATTCCGCAATCTCCCGCGCCACGGCCTGCAGGCGGTCGATCGCAGCGCGCGGCGTGCCGGCGGGGGCGGCGATGGCCTGGAACCAGGTGAGGTCGTAGCCGGCCAGCCCGGCCTCCGCCATGGTCGGCACCTGCGGCAGCCGCGGGTCGCGCTGCGATCCGGTGACGGCGAAGGCGCGCAGCTGCCCGGCCTCGATCTGCGAGACCACCTGGCTGTCCATGGTGCATTCGAGATTGCCCGCCACCACATCCTGGATGCCCTGGATCGGGTTGCGATAGGGCACGTGCAGCGTCTCCACGCCGGCCTTCCAGTTGAACAGCTCCAGCGCGAAGTGGTTGCCGGAGCCGACGCCGGCGGAGGAGACCCGCACCGCGCCCGGCCGCGCCTTCATATAGGCGATCAGCTCCTGCAGGTTCTGCGCCGGCACCAGGCGCGGATTGCAGACCAGCGTGATCTGGAACCAGGCAATCGGCGCGATCGGGTCGAAGTCGCGCACCGGGTCGTAGGGCAGGTTGCCGGCGGTGGTGGACAGCACGCCGAAGCCGATGGAATTGGCCCAGATCAGCGTATAGCCATCGGCCGGCGCGCGCGCCGCCGTCTCCGGCCCGATGCGGCCGCCGGCACCGGTGCGGTTGTCCGCGACCACGGGGGAGCCGAGGCGACGGCCCGCCTCCTCGGCAAAGATGCGGGCGGCGAGGTCGGTGGCGCTGCCGGGGCCGGAGGGTACGATCAGGCGGATCGGCCGGTTGGGATAGGTGTCGGCGCCCGGCGCAGGTTGCGCCACGGCAGCCGTCGCCAGCGCGCAGGCGACAAACCCCGCCACGAGAATCCTGAGCTTCATTGTTGTTTCCTCCCTTTGGTGGTGCGGCGTCAGTCCACGCCGATGGTCCTGTGCTGCTGCTCGCCGAGGCCCGCGATGCCGAAGCGCAGGGTCTGGCCCGGGCGCAGGAAGAGCTGCGGCTTGCGGCCGAAGCCGACGCCGGGCGGCGTGCCGGTGCTGATCACATCGCCGGGGTGCAGGGTGAAGAACTGGCTGACATAGCTGATCAGCGTCCGCACGCCGAAGATCATGGTGCGCGTATTGCCGTCCTGCATGCGCTGGCCGTCGAGGTCGAGGAAGATGTCCAGCGCCTGCGGATCCGGCACCTCGTCCTTGGTAACCAGCCAGGGGCCGAGCGGGCCGAAGGTGTCGAAGCCCTTGCCCTTGTCCCAGGCGCCGCCGCGATTGTTCTGCCAGTCGCGCTCGGAGACATCATTGGCCACCGCATAGCCCGCGACATGGTCCAGCGCCTGCGCTTCGCTGACGCGGGTGGTGACGCTGCCGATGACGATGGCGAGCTCCGTCTCCCAATCCGTGTGGCGTGAGCCGGGTGGGACGATGATGTCGTCCGTCGGGCCGCACAGCGCGCTGAGCGACTTCAGGAAGACGATCGGCTCCTTCGGCACCTGCGCGCCGGTCTCCGCCGCGTGGTCGGCGTAGTTCAGCCCGATGCAGACGAAGTTGCGCGTGCCGGCAAAGGGGATGCCGAGGCGCGGCTGGCCCTCGATGCGGGGCAGGGAGGCGGGGTCGAGCGCGGCCAGCCGTGCCAGCCCCTCGCGCGAGAGCGCGGCGCCGGAGAGATCGTCGATGATGCCGGAGAGGTCGCGGATCGCGCCCTCCGCATCCAGCATTCCCGGCTTCTCGGCGCCCGGCGGGCCGTATCGCAGCAGCTTCATGCGTGTTTCCTTCTGTCTTGTCGGGCGCGGGCTAGATCGCGAAAGCCTTGTCGGAGACATGCGGGAAGACGAGCTCCTCCGCCGTCACCGCGCGATGGATCAGCCCCTGTTCGCGCGCGTAGCGGATCAGGGTCTCCACGGTCTTCCGGTTGGGCTCCAGGCCATAGGGCCAGGGGTCCTCCCCCATGATGTCGCGAAGGCGCCGCGCCTCGTCGCCCAGCCAGGGATGGCTGGTGGTGAGGAAGCCCATTTCCCACATATTGCGCTGCGCCAGGGTCTTGGCCTGCAGGAAGGCCTTGAAGACGCTGCGCGGCAGCCAGCGATGCTGCTCCGCCAGGTCACGCCGCAGGCCGATGGCGTGGATGATCGGGAAGATGCCGGTGCGGCGGAACCAGTCCTCCTCCAGCGGCCGGTAGTCCTCGAACATGCGGATGATGTCGGGGTGGCCGTTGTCGTAGCAGGCGGGTGCACGGGCGGTGAGCAGCGCGTCGATCCGCCCATCCACCAGCGCATCGGACAGCGCCGTCGCGTCGCCGATCGGCCGAACGTCGAAGCCGGCGGGCAGGTCCAGCGCCATGCGTTCCTTGCGACCGCCCATATTCAGGCCGCCGGTGCGCCAGGCGATCTCCTCGGACCGCACGCCATAGTCGTCGGAGATGATGCCGCGGGTCCAGACCGCCGCCGTCATCTGGTATTCCGGCACGCCCATGACCTTGCCGCGCAGATCCGCCGGCGTGCGCAGGCCGCTGTCTTTTCGGATGTAGATGCAGGAATGGCGGAAGGCGCGGGAGATGAAGGCGGGCAAGGCGAGATAGGGCGATCCGCCGCGCGAGGTCGCCAGCAGATGGCTGCTGAGCGACATTTCCGTCACGTCGAAATCTGCGCCGTTGAAGGCGCGCGCATGGGCTTCCTCGGGCGCGATCGGCACGAAGTTCACCGCGCAGCCCTCGATCTCCACCTGGCCGGTCAGCAGGGGCAGGGAGCGGTCGTAGAGGTTGCAGGCCAGGGTGAGGGGCAGCTTGGCGGTCATCGGCGCGGGGCCGCTTCGGCCTGGGTCTGTGGACGCATCCTCGGGTCCCTTTATAAATGCCAACGTTGGCATTGCCTAGTTGGTTGTGCCAACGTTGGCACGATGATGGCCGGGCCCGGCGACCCGCGTCAAGGGGCGGTTTGCAGGCCCCCCGGCCCTGCGGCATCTTCGCCGCGTGACCACGATCAAGGACCTCGCCGGCATCGTCGGCGTCTCGCATTCCACGGTGGCGCGGGCGCTCAACGACCATCCGGCCATCACGCCCGCGGTGAAGGCGCGCGTGCGCGCGGCGGCGGAGGCGCATGGCTATATCGCCAATGCCGCCGCCCGCGCCCTGCGGGTGCAGAGCGGCGCGCTGGTCGGCTTCGTCGTTCCCGACATCGAGGAGAACGACATGGCGGCGATGGCCAAGGCGATCGCCGAATGCGTCAATGCCACGGGTCGCCAGCTCGTCGTCGCCTGCAGCGGCGATGCGCCGGAGCGGGAGCTGGCGCATGTCCGCGCGCTGGTTGGCGCGCGGGCCGCGGCGCTGGTGCTGATGCCGAGCGAGAACCCGCTGCCGGAGACCCTCGCGCTGCTCGGCCGGCTGCCGACGGTGCAGCTGGTACGGCGGGTGGCGGCGCTGGCGGCGGAGGCCTTCGTCTTTGACGACGAGGCGGGGATCCAGGAGGCCACGGCGCATCTCCTCGCCCTCGGCCATCGCCGGATCGGCTATGTCGGCGGTAGCGAGACGGTCAGCACCGGCGCGGCGCGGCTGGCCGGCTATCGCCGCGCGCTGCGCGAGGCGGGCCTGGCGGAGGATCCGGCCCTGGTCTCCACCGTGGCGCCGCATGGCCCGGCCGCCGCCGGCGCCTTCCGCCTTCTGTTCGAGGCGGCGCGGCCCAGCGCCATCGTGCTCGGCGGGCCGCGCATCACGCTCGGCGCGGCGGAGGCGGTGGCCGAGCTGCGCCTCAACGTCCCGGGCGAATTGTCCCTGGTGGGCTTCGGCGATCGCGCCTGGATGCGCTGGTGGGGCCCCGGCCTGAGCACGGTGGCGCTGCCGGCGCGCGAACTGGCGCAGGCTTGCGGCAGCCATCTGGTGGACCTGCTGCGCGCGGTGCCCCGCCAGGGGGAGGCTGAGGGTCAGGCCCATGCCGGGGCGCTGGCGCCGGGCCTGATGCTGCGCGGCAGCACCGCCCCGCCGCTGCGCGGCGCCACTGCCCCGCCGCTGCGCGGCGCCACCGCCCCACCGCCGGCGGGCCAGGCCGCCCGGAAGGTGCCGAGACCTCGCCCTGGCTGATGGATATGCCTAGGATCGCCGGATGCCGACACTTCCCGACTATGAGGATTCGCGGGGCGGCCGGCAGCCCGCGCCGGATCCGGCCGCGCCCAGCGACACCCTGCTGGACCAGGCGCTGCAACGGATCGCGCGGCTGGCGTGCAACAGCCTGGGCGTGGCGCGGGCCGGCATCTGCCAGGCCGCCAGCGCCACCGCGCCGCCGCAGGATGATCCGGCCGGCTTCGCCCTGGACACGCCGCTGCTGGGCCGCGACGGCACCCGGCTCGGCACGCTCTGGCTGCGCCATGACGGTCCGCGCGCGGCGCTGGGCGCGGCCGAGCAGGCGGTGCTGGCCGATCTCGCCGCCACGGCGGTGGAGGCGCTGGAACGGCACGCGGAATTCCTCGCACTCGCCTGGCGCGAGCAGCTGCTGCGGGTGGTGGCCGATGCGCCCAGCTTCGCCGTCGCCGTGGACAAGGCCATGGCCGCGGTGCGGGAGGCCACCTGCGGCATGCTCTGCCTGTTCTTCCGCCTGGCGCCGGATGGCGTGCATATGCAGCTGGTGGCGGGCCAGGCCAGCACGCCGGCGCTGACCGAGGCCTATCTCAGCCATCTGCGCCAGATCGACGTGCGCATCGACAATTCGCTGATCGGCCAGGTGGCAGTCAGCGGCGAGCAGCAGGTGATCACGCACATCGATGACGCGATGCAGCGGCGCTACCCGGCCATCAGCCTGTCGGTTTCGCAGCGCATCGGCGCGCAGGTCGTCACGCCGGTCTCGGTGGGCGGGGAACGCTATGCCTTCAGCATCGGCTTCGCCTCGGATGATCGCGACATGGCGGCGCTGGCGGAGAGGATGCGCGCTTTGGCCGGCACGCTGCGCCCGCTGCTGCGCCGGCTGCGCGATGCGGAGGAGATCGCGCTGAACGAGCAGCGCTTCCGCCTGGTGGCCCGCGCCACGGCGGAGATCGTCTGGGACCTGGACCTGGCCATCGACCGGCTCTGGCTGGGGGAGGAGTTCCGCGAGCAATTCGGCCATGCCCTGCCGGACCCGCCGCCCGGCCTCGGCTGGTGGGCGGCGCTGGTGGCGTCGGAGGATCGCGACCGCGTGCTGGCCAGCCGCCAGGCCGCCATCGCCGCCGGCCGGCCCTGGCGGGAGGAATACCGTCTGCGCCGCGCCGATGGCAGCCTGGCCCTGGTGCTGGACCGCGGCTTCCTGATCCAGGATGCGGAGGGTGCGGCGCTGCGCATGGTGGGCAGCATGGTGGATATCACCCGCCCGCGCGCCATGGAGGAACAGCTGCGCCAGTCGCAACGCCTGGATGCGCTGGGCAATCTGACCGGTGGCGTGGCGCATGACTTCAACAACCTGCTGGCCGTCATCATCGGCAATGTGGAGCTGATGGCGGAGGCCACGGTCCAGGACCCCGCCTTGCGCGGCTTCCTGGAGGTGATCCTGGCGGCGGCGGAACGCGGCGCGGCGCTGACCGCCAGGCTGCTGACCTTCGCGCGGCTGCACCCGCTGGCGCCGAAGGCGCTGGACGTGAACCGCCTGCTGCGGGAGGTGGAGGCGCTGGTGCGGCCGCTGATCGGCGCCGGCATCCAGCTGGCCTTCCTGCCCTGCCGCGGCCCGGCGCCGGTGGTGATCGACGGGCCGCAGCTGGAGAATGCGGTGCTCAACCTCTGCATCAATGCGCGCGACGCGATGCCCGAGGGCGGCCTGCTGCGGATCGAGACCGACCGGATCTCGGCCTCGGCGCTGGCCGCGGCGCAGGCGGATGTCCCGCTGGGCGACTACGTCACCATCACCGTCTCCGACACCGGCACGGGCATGCCGCCGGAGGTGGCGGAGCGAGCATTCGAGCCCTTCTTCACCACCAAGGCCTTCGGCAAGGGCAGTGGCCTCGGCCTTAGCATGGTCTTCGGCTTCGTCGGCCAGTCGCAGGGCCATGTCCGGATCCGCACCGCGCCCGGCCGCGGCACCGCCGTGACCCTGTATCTGCCGCAGGCCGCCGCGGTGCCGGAGCCGGAGGAGGCGGAGGCGCCGCCGATCGCGCTGGAAGGCGGCCGCGGCCGGGTGCTGCTGGTGGAGGATGATGCCACCCTGCGGCGGACCGGCCGGGCGCAGCTGCAGCGGCTGGGCTACCAGGTGCTGCTGGCCGAGGATGGGGAGGCCGCCATGGCGCTGCTGCAGGGCGGCGCGCCGGTCGACCTGCTCTTCACCGATATCGTCATGCCGGGGCGTCTCAACGGGCACCAGCTGGCGCGCCAGGCGATGGTGCTGCGGCCGCGGCTGCGGGTGCTTTTCACCTCCGGCTACCAGGAGGGCGTGGCGCCGGAGCCGGGCGACCTGGAGCAAGGCTTCCTACTGCTGCCGAAACCCTATCGGCTGGCCGATCTCGCCCGCGCGATCAGCCGCCTGATGGATGCGGCGCCGGGCGCCTCCGGCTCGGAATAGCTTCGACAAACAGGTGGTCGCCCGGTCCCGATTTTGGCCTTGCGGAATGTTCGACGTCGAACTACATAGTTCGACATCGAACAAGGAGCTTCCGATGTCCACCTCCCGTCGCCAGATCCTCCGCTCCGCCGGCGCCGCCGGCCTGGCCCTGCTGCCCCTCGGGGCGCGCGGCCAGCAGCTGCGCAGCGATCCCTCCGCCCCCTGGTCCGAGGCGCCGCTGGCCGCCGCGCATGCGGATCCGCGCATCCGCGCCCTGGCCTGGGCGGTGCTGGCGCCCAATCCGCACAACCGCCAGCCCTGGGTGGCGGAACTGCCGGCGGCGACGCCTGACACCATGCTGCTGTTCTGCGACCTGGACCGCCGCCTGCCGGTGACCGATCCGCTCGACCGGCAGATCACCATCGGCCTGGGCTGCTTCATCGAACTGTTCCGCATGGCCGCGGCCGCCGAAGGGCTGGACCTGGTGGTGACGCCCTTCCCCGATGGCGCGGCCCAGCCGCGGCTGGACGGCCGGCCGGTGGCGCGGCTGCGGCTGGTCCCCGGCGGGGTGGCGGATCCGCTTTTCGCCGTGGCGGATCGCCGACGCTCCGTGAAAGCGCCCTACGACATGGACCGCCCGGTGCCCGCCGCCGCGCTGCAGGCGGTGGCCAGCGCGGTGGCCCCGCCCGGACGCTGCCTGGTGACGGCTGAGGCGTCGCGCGTGGCCGCGCTGCGCGACCTGGTCTGGCGCGCCTGGATGGTGGAGGCGACGACGCCGGCGGCGCATTTGGAAAGCGTGGACCTGATGCGGCTGGGTCGCGAGGCGGTGACGGCGCAGCCGGACGGCATCAGCATCTACGGCCCCGGCCTGGACGCGGCGGTGGCCAGCGGCCAGATCACCCACGCGGCCATGCTGCCGGGCCAGCCGGGCTACGACTTTATGGTCTCCCGCTACCGTGCGATGATGACGGCGACGCCGGCCTTCGTCTGGACCACGACGCCGGGCGCCGGCCGGGCGGACCAGTTGCAGGCCGGCCGTGACTGGCTGCGCGTGAACCTGGCGGCGACGGCGGCGGGGCTGGCGCTGCAGCCGGTCAGCCAGGCCCTGCAGGAGTATCCGGAGATGGACGGTCCCTATCGCGAGGCGCAGCGGGAGCTCGGCGAGGGCGGCGTGGTGCAGATGATGGGGCGCCTCGGCTACGGCCCCGCCGTGCCGCCGACGCCGCGCTGGCCGGCCATGAGCCGCATCCGCACCGCGTGAACGGGACGGCCGATCCGGCGATCTTCGTGCTGTTGAACGAGATCGCCATCATCGAGCATCTGGCCCGCAACCAGGTGGAACGGGTGCTGCCCGACGGGCTGCGCCTGTCCCACTTCACCGTGCTGAACCATCTGGTGCGCCTGGGCGACGGGCGCAGCCTGGCCCGCATCGCCCGGGCCGTGCAAGTGGAGCGCCCGGCGATGACCAATACCATCCAGAAGCTGGAGGCGCGCGGCCTGGTGCGCAGCGCGCCGAACCCGCGGGACGGGCGCGGCAAGCTGGTCTTCCTGACGGAGGCAGGGCGCGCCATGCGCGGCCAGGCGGTGGCGGTCATGGCGACCGCCCTGGCGCCGGTGCCGCATGGGCTGACGGCGGAGGAGATCGCCGACCTGCTCGGGCCGCTGCGCCGCCTGCGCGGCGCGCTGGACCGCGCGCGGGACGCGACTGAGCACGCGCAGGACGCGACGGCGGACGAGACCGCGCCTCAGCCGTAGCGCGTCGATTTCCAGAAGCCGGGCGGCGTTGCCGTCATCGCCTGCAGGCCGGTGCGCTGCAGCGCCAGGCCGATCTCGCGCGTCGCCTCCGCCATCACCGTTGCCTCCTCGACATGCGCCAGCCTGCGGTCGCGCATCAGCACGCGGCCGCCGACCAGCACCGTGTCCACATCCGACCCCAGCGCGAAGCAGACCAGGCGATAGAGCGGCATGTCGCCGGGCCAGAGATGCGGCTTCCGCAGGTCAATGATGGCGATGTCGGCGCGCTTGCCCAACTCCAGGCTGCCGATCTCGTCCTGCAGTCCGAGCGCGGCGGCGGCGTCGCAGGTGATCATCTCCAGCGCCTTGCCGGGCGGCAGCACCTTCGCGTCGCGGAAGTGGCGGCGGTGGTAGTGCATGGCCTGGGTCATGTGGCGGAACATGTCGAAGCTGCGGTCGGGCGCCGTGCCGTCCGAGCAGATGGCAACGGTGGCGCCGGCCTCCATCAACTCGATCGCCGGGCAGCGGCCGATGATGGACATATTGGCGGAGGGGTTGTGCGCGATCTTCGTGCCGGTCTCCGCCACCATGCGGATCTCGTCCTCGGCCAGATCGATGCAGTGCGAGAGCAGCGCATCGGGGCCGAGGATGCCCTGCTCCATCGCATCCCGCACCGTGCCGCCCTTGTGCCCGTCCTGGGTGAAGCCGACGCCCTTGGCCCGCGACAGCGCGCGCACCTGCTTCGCGACCTCGGGGTAGATCTTTGCGGTTTCCGGCGTGACGCCGTGGCGGCCGGGATAGCCGACGGGGGCGCAGAGCATGATGCGGATCTGGCTGTCCCGCGTATCGTGCAGCCGCTCGATCAGCGTGGTGCAGACGGCGAGCTGGTCCTCCAGCCCGATCTGCCGCTCGCGATGCGTCGTGCCCTGCCATTCGAAAAAGCGGTTCGGATAGGGCGGCGGGGAGACGCCGGGGCAGAGCACGCTGCGCACGCCGATGCGGCGATAGCCCGCCGCATGCGCCTCCGCATGCGCGGCATCGTCGGTGCGGGAGCCGTAGGCGCCGAAGATGGAAAGCCCCGTGGTGACGCCGGCCTTCAGCCGTTCCAGCGCGGCGAGCGCGCCATCCGCGCCCCAGAAATCGGGCGTCGCGCCGCGCGGATAGATGGCCTCCACCGCTTCCGTCCAGCGCGCCCCATCGCCGCCGCCCAGCGTCTTCACCAGCGTATGGCCGGCATGGGCATGCGCATCGATCAGCCCGGGCAGCACGGCCTTGCCGCTGGCATCCAACTCCGCCGTGCCGGGATGCGCGGCACGCAGCGCGGCGGTATCCCCGACCGCGGCGATGCGCCCATCGGCCACCAGCACCGCGCCGCCCTCGATCACGCGGCGGTCGGGGTCCATGGTGACCACCAGGCCGTTCACGATCAGCAGTGTCTCGGACATGGCTCGCTCCCTCCGTCTTGCGGGGCGAGCCTAGGCAAGCCGCTGCGGCATGGCGAGGCGATGCGCGGGCGTCATCGCTGCCTTCGCCGCCCGGGGATGGCAAGGGGGTGACGCACCCGGCGGCGCAGCCTAGCATCCCGGCAAACCCTACCCCCGGAGCGTCCTCGATGAAGCTGTACTATTCCCCCGGCGCCTGCTCGCTCGGCATCCACATCATCCTGGAGGAGATCGGCAAGCCCTATGAGCTGTCGCTGGTGGCGCTGAAGGAAGGCGCGCAGCACAAGCCGGAATTCCAGGCGGTGAACCCGAAGTCCAAGGTGCCGGCGCTGGATCGCGGCGATGGGCGGGTGCTGACGGAATTCCCGGTGATCGCCTGGTGGCTGGGCAAGTCGAACCCCGAGGCCGGGCTGATGCCGACGGATTTCGAGGCCGAGACCCGCTGCCTGGAAATGCTCGACTATGTCTGCGGCACCATCCACCCGCAGGGCTTCACCCGGCAGTTCCGCGCCGCCAACTTCACGCCGACCGAGGCCGACCAGCCCAAGGTGGTGGAGCAGGGCAAGGCGCTGGCCGCCAAGTACTTCGAGACGCTGGAGAAGAACTGGACCGGCGGCACCTATGTGCTGGCCTCCGGCTATTCGGTGGCCGATGCGGCGCTGTTCTTCGTGGAATACTGGGCGACGCGGCGGTCCGGCATGACCCTGCCTTCGCACCTCGCCAAGCACCTGGACGCCATGCTGGCGCGGCCGGCGGTGCAGCGGGCGCTGCAGCAGGAAGGTCTCCCGGCCTGATGCTGCACCCCACCGCCTTCTGGTTCCTGCGCCATGGCGAGACGGACTGGAATGCCCAGGGCCTGTCGCAGGGCCGCACCGATATCCCGCTGAACCATGTGGGAGAGGCCCAGGCCGCGCGGGCCGCGCGCACCCTGGCGGGCATTGCCATCGCCAGCATCGTCGCCTCGCCCCTCGTGCGCGCGCACCGGACGGCGGAGGTGGCGGCGGCGGCGCTCGGCCTGCCGGTGACGCTGGATGCGGATCTGGCGGAGGTGAATTTCGGCAGCCAGGAAGGCCTGCCGATGGGCGACTGGTACGATGACTGGATCGCCGGCGACTACACGCCCGATGGCGCCGAGACCTTCGCGGAACTGCGCGACCGTGCGGTGCGCGGCGTGAACCGCGCCTTGGCGCTGCCGGGCCCGGTGCTGGTGGTGGCGCATGGGGCGCTGTTCCGCGCGCTGCGCCAGGCGGCGGGGCTGGAGGCGAATGTGCGCACCCCCAATGCGCTGCCGCTCTGGATGGAGCCGCCGGGCGCCGGTGACGCCGCCTGGCGCATCACCCCGGCGCAGCTGGCGCCGGAGGCCTGACGACCCGATCCCAGGTCCCGGCGCATGCGGCGCCGGGGCCGCCATCCTGCTGCCATCCTTGAATGTTTTGTGCGGCGCGGGAACCGTGACGCGGCCGCGGCTTGCATGCCGCGGTCGCCGCATGGGAAGGAACATCCCGTGACCCTCGCAACACGGGGTTGCGATGTGGGATCGAATCTTTCACGCAATGGATAGTCGTTGATGTCGGATATCGGCCGGCCGGAGAACGGCGGGGAATTGCGCCGCCGCCTGCGCCAGCAGCAGCTGATCTCCGCCTTCGGGCGCGAAGCCCTGCGTGGCCCGGACCTCGATGGCCTGCTGCAGGATGCGGCGCAGGCGGCCTCCGATGGGCTCGGCACCTCGCTCGCCAAGGTGCTGCAGCATATCCCGGCGGAGAATTGCCTGCTGATCGTCGCCGGCGTCGGCTGGGGGGAGGATGTGGTGGGCGTGGTGCGCTTCGGCACCGACCTCGCCTCCCCGGCCGGCTTCGCGCTGCGTACCGGCGCGCCGGTGATCTCGAACCACTTGGGCGGGGAGGGCCGCTTCCGCACGCCGCAGCTGATGGTGGACCACGGCGTGCGGCGCGCGGTGAATGTGCTGATCCGCGGCGAGGCCGGCGCGCCCGCCTTTGGCGTGCTGGAAGTGGACAGCCGCGACGAGGGGGAGGAATTCTCCGACAGCGACGTGGATTTCCTGCAGGCCCTGGCCAATGTTGTGGGCCTTGCCATCGACCGGGACCGCGACCGCCGCGACCGCGACCTGCTGACGCGGGAGGCGCATCATCGCGTCAAGAACAGCCTGCAGATCGCCCAGACCCTTCTGCGCCTGCAGCTGCGTGAGGTGGAGGATCCGGAGGCCCGCGTGCAGCTGGAACAGGCCGCGCGGCGCATCATGACCATCGGCGCGGTGCATGAGCGGCTGTTCTCCGGCCCCGCCATCGGCCAGGTGGCGGTGGCCACCTATCTGCGCGGGCTAATCGAGGATCTGCGCAGCTCGCTCGGTGTCGGCGAGGGCGGCCGGCCGCTGGCGCTGGAGGTGACGCCGGCCAGCGAGACGGCGATCTGGGACGGCGACCGGGTGACCACGCTGGGCCTGGTGGTGACCGAGCTGGTGACCAATGCCTTCAAATACGGCCGGGACGGCGTGGTGGTGCGGCTGGATATCGCCGCGCTGGATGGCGCCGGCGTGCTGGTGGTGGAGGATGGCGGCGATGGGCCGCCGGAGGGCTACGACCAGGTGAAGGGCCGGGGCCTCGGCATGCGGATCCTCAACACCCTGCTGCGCGGTGGCGGGCTGGTGGCGGAACGCCCCACGGACGGCCGCTTCCGCTTCGTCGCCACGCTCTCGCCGGCGCCGCCCCCTGCCGCTTAAGAGGCAGGGGGCGGCGCCAGGGCGCGCACCGCGGCCTCGCAGCGCTGCGCCACCTGGGTCCAGCCCTCGCGGTCCTGCGGCGTGTCGGCGAAGGTGAGCGGCGGGCCGATATGCAGGTGCAGCCGGCCCGGCCGCGGCCAGCGGCGCTGCGGCGGCCAGGCTTCATGCGCCCCCTCCAGCCAGCAGGGCACCACCGGCACGGCGGAGCCCGCGACGAAGGCGCCAAGTCCGGGCTGGAAGGCGGCCATGCTGCCGTCGCGGGACCGCGTGCCCTCCGGGAACAGGATGAAGACCAGCCCGTCCTCCTCCAGCCTTGCGCGCAGCGTCACCAGGTCCTTCGGGCGCGTGCGGCGCCGCCAGACGGGCAGGGCGTTGATCGCATAGGCCGCGAAGGCGGCCATGGCGTGGGAGGTGAAGAAGGTGTCGCCGGCCGCCAGCGCATGAGCGCGCCGCGCCGCCGGGCCGCGCAACGCGGCGCCGACCGCCAGCGCATCCAGGTGGCTGGCATGGTTCGCCACGATGACGAAGGGCGGCGCGGGCAGATTCTCGCGGCCTGAGACCGTGAGGCGGTGCATCGCGGCCATATACAGGCGCACCAGGCGGCGCCAGCTGCCCTGCAGCAGCGTGCCGACCAGGCCTGCCTCCCGCCCATGGCTGCGCAGCCGCTCCGCCGGCGGCAGGCCGAGGTCGCGGGCGGGCTTCAGCTTCCAGCCGGTCACGCCAGATCCCGGTGAGCGTGACCGATCACCGCCTCAGTCGCCGGCGCCGGCATCCGCCGGCTTGGCTGCGCGCCACGTGACTCCGCGCCACTGGGCGCGGCGGCCATTTGGCCGCTCGCCCGCCTGCGGCGGGCGCAGGTTCCATCAAGGAGATCTGGTATCATCCGGCGCCACCCGTCATCAGCCGCGTCGGCGCCGAAAGGCCCCAGCCGTTGAAATAGCCGATCAGGTGGAAGGCGGCGGGGGCCACCAGCAGCAGGCTGTTGAAGCGGTCCAGGATGCCGCCATGGCCGGGCAGCAGCACGCCCATGTCCTTGATGCCGATGTCGCGCTTGATCGAGGACAGCATCAGGTCCCCCGCCTGCCCGCCGATGCTGACCAGCGCGCCGAGCAGCACCAGCTTCCAGGTGCTGTCCATCGGCGTGCCCTCGAAGATCATCCCGGCGACGAAGGCGACCACCGTGGTGGTGCAGACCAGCGCGCCGAGGGCGCCTGAGATGGTCTTGTTCGGGCTGGTCGCCGGCAGCAGTTTGGGGCCGCCGATCAGCTTGCCGCTGGTGAAAGCTGCGACATCGTTCAGCCCCACGGCGAGCACCAGCAGCAGCAGCAGCGGCCGGTAGCCCGGCTCGTTCGCCATATAGCCGAGATGGGCGAGGCCGGCGCCGAACAGCATATAGCCGAAGATGGCGAGGCCGGTGCGCTGGATATAGCCGGAGGGCCGGTCCAGCGGGATGGAGGCGATGGCGATCACCGTGACGGTCAGCGGCCAGAGCGCGACGAAGAAGCCGTACCAGTGATCGAGCGCGGCGAAATTCACCAGCACGACGCCCAGCACCACGACGGCCACCAGCGCATATTCGCGGAACAGGCCGGTGGCGCGGTCATACTCGCGCAGGCAGGCCAGGCCCAGCAGCGTGACGGCGCCGATCACCCATTCCCGGCCCAGAAGAATGGGCCCCATGATCAGCGGTAGCAGCACCGCCCAGGACCCCAGCCGCAGCCACAATTCGCGGCGGAAGGCGGGGGTGGCGCGACCGGTGGCGGAGAGTGCGCCGATCACCGCCGCGGCCAGCGCCAGGATGCCCAGCGTGGCGGCCACCAGCCCGCGAGTCACGGGATGGCCGAAGGCGATATCCCAGCCGCTCATCTCATCATCCGTCGCAATGCCCTGCGTAGAATGGCGCGCGCGACCGCCGGGCGATAGCGGCGCGGCTGTCACAGTGTTTCCATCCGCTGCGCGATATGGCCTTTTGGCGTGACGCACGCCGCCGGAGATCCCCCGCATGCCCCGCCCACGCACCATCCTCGTCACCGGCGCCGCCAGCGGGATCGGTGCCGCCTGCTGCCGCGCGCTGGCAGGGCCCGGCACGGCGATCCTCGTACATACGCGGAAGAACGCGGCAGGGGCGGAGGCCGTGGCGGAAGCGGTGCGCGCAGCGGGCGGCCTGGCCGAGGTGATGCTGGGCGACATCGCGGACCCCGCGCTGCCGGCGGCGCTGGTGGCGCGTGCACAGGCGCGCTTCGGCGGGCTGGATGTGGTGGTGGCCAATGCGGGCTTCGCCGATCGCACGCCGGTGGCGGCGCTGACCGAGGCCGGCTTTGCGCAGTCGATGGACACGGTGCTCTGGGCCTTCCTGCGCCTGGCGCAGGCGGCGATGCCGGTGCTGGCGCGGGGGGAGGCGACGCGGCTGGTCGCCATCTCCTCCTTCGTCGCGCATGTTTTCCGCACCGATGCGACGATCTTTCCGGCCACCGCCGCAGCCAAGGCGGGGGTGGAGGCGCTGGTGCGGGCGCTGGCGGTGGAGGCGGCCGCCAGCGGCACCACGGTGAATGCGGTGGCGCCGGGTTTCACCCAGAAGGACGCAACCGGCCACAGCGCCATGACGCCGGCGCAGTGGGATGCGGTGCGGGCCCGCATCCCGCTCGGCCGGCTGGGCACGCCGGCCGATGTCGCGCAGGCGGTGGCCTATCTCGCTTCACCTGGCGCGGGCTATGTCACCGGCCAGGTGCTGCATGTGAATGGCGGGCTGATCTAGCGGGAAGGGCCTACGCCGGCGAGCCGCACCAGCTCCGCGCCCGCCGCGCGTTCCCGCGCGATGATGGCGGCGAATTCGGCGAGGGTGTTGCCGATGCCGTTGAAGAAGTTCGGCGCCAGGGCGCGGCCCACGAATTCCTCGTTGGTCACCACGCGGCGCACCGCGGCGGCCATCGCCTCCGCGATCGCGGGCGGCAGCGCGCCGGGCGCGGCCAGGCCCCACCAGGCGCCGCCATAGGGGAAGTTGAAGCCGAGCTCGGCCATCGAGGGCGTGTCCGGCAGCTCCGCCAGCCGTCGCGATCCCAGCACCGCCAGCGGCCGGATGCGCCCGCCGCGGATCAGCGGCATGGACAGTGCCATGGCGCCGTAGCTGGCCTGCACGCGGCCGGCGACCAATTCGCGGAAGGCGTCGCCGATGCCGCGGAAGGGCACGTGCTCCATGGCGAAACCCTCCTTCGCCTTCAGCCATTCGAAGAGCAGTTGCTGCGCGGAGCCGACGCCGGAGGAGCCGTAGTTGATCTCGCGCTGGCCCTTCGCCCAGGCGATGAAGGCGCGCAGGTCGCCTTGCGGCACTTCCGGGCTGCCGACCAGCACGCTGGGGGCGGAGGCGAGTTGCGTCACCGGCAGCAGCGAGGCGAAGCGGGCAAACAGCTCCGGCTCCGCATGCGGCATGGTCGCCATGGATTCGATGTTCACCGCGCAGAAGGTGGTGCCATCGGGCGCGGCCAGGGCGCAGGCTTCCAGGCCGATGACGCTGTTGCCGCCGGGGCGATTCTCCACGATCACGGGCTGGCCGAGATCCTGGCGCAGCCCCTCCGCCACCGCGCGGACCAAAATGTCCAGGTTCCCGCCCGGCGGCTGCGGCACGATGATGCGCATGGGGCGGCGCGGCCACTCCGGCGCTTGTCCGAGTGCGGGGGCCGCGAGCAGCGCGGTGGCGCCCGCCAAAAGCCCGCGGCGGCTGATGTTGTTCATTGTTGTTTCCTCCCTGGCTTGGCTCGTCTCAGCTTTCGTCGGCGACCGGGTTGCGCAGCAGGCCGACGCGGTCGATCTCCACCTCCACCACATCGCCGGGCTTCAGCCACAGCGGCGGCGTGCGCTTGGCGCCGACACCGCCCGGCGTGCCGGTGGCGATGACATCGCCCGGCTCCAGCCGCGTGAAGGTGGAGCAGTATTCGATCTGGCGCGGGATATCGAAGATCATCTGGCCGAGCCGCGCATCCTGCACCACCTGGCCGTTCACCCGAGTCTGCAGGCGCAGGTCATCGAGCGCGCCGACCTCGTCCGGCGTCACCATCCAGGGGCCGAAGGGGCCGGTCTCCGGGAAATTCTTGCCCGGCGTGAACTGATGCGTGTGGCGCTGCCAGTCGCGCACGCTGCCGTCATTGTAGCAGGCATAGCCTGCGACCTGTGCGAAGGCGTCATCCCGGGAAACGTGGCGGCAGGAGGTGCCGATGATGACGGCCAGCTCGCCCTCGAAGTCGAAATCCGTCGAGACCTTCGGGCGCAGCAGCGGGGCGAGATGGCCGGTCTGGCTGTTCGGGAAGCGCGTGAAGACGGTGGGATTCTCGACCTCGGAGCGTCCCGTCTCCTTGCGATGGGTCTCGTAGTTCAGGCCGATGCAGAGGATCTTGTCGGGGTTCGGGATCACCGGCAGCCAGGTGATCTCCGCGAAGGGAATGCGCGCGCCATCGGCCTGCGCGGCCTGTGCCACGGCGCCGGCGGCGATCAGCGACTTCAGGTCTGGGAAGCGGGCGCGCAGCGTGCCGGCCTCGGTGACGAAGCCGTCGCCGACCAGGCCCCATGTCGCCGTGCCGGCATGAGAGAAGCTTGCGAGTTTCATGCGTATTCCCCTTGAAGCGCTTGCAGCATGTGTTCCAGCGACGCGGCATCCGCGGCGACGCCATAGACATAGTGGTCAGGCCGGACGATCGCGGCCTGCACGGCATGGCGCGAGAACCAGGCGGCGAGCAGGCCGTCCTGTTCCTCGACATCGTCGAGATGCAGGGTGGCGAAGGGTGCTGTGATGCGCGGCGTCTTGGCGCCCAGCACCAGGCGCCAGCCATGGCCGAGGATGCGGTCCATCAGCACCCAGTCCTTCCCCTGGCGCAGGCGTGGCTGCGGAAACAGCGTGCCCTGGGCGGGATGCGCGGGTGTCGCCAAAAATCCACCGGCCAGCGGCGGCACGATTTCCTGCCGCGTCACCACCGGCGCGCGGCCGCCGCCCTGCGCCAGCAGCGCGGCATCGCGCGCGCGGGCGGCGGCGGGATCACGCTCGCAGATCTGCCGGCCGATCGCCTTGATGCGCGCGGTCAGCGTTCGGACATGTTCCGCGCGCTCCACCTCGTAGCTGTCGAGCAGCGCATCCGGCGCGCCGTCGCGCACCGCGGACAATTTCCAGAGAAGATTGGAAACGTCCCGCAGACCCTGGCACATGCCCTGGCCGATGAAGGGCGGCTGCTGGTGCGCGGCATCGCCGGCCAGGAAGATGCGGCCCTGGCGCCAGCGTTCCGCCACCAGCGCGTGGAAGCGGTAGCTGGCGGCGCGCCAGAGCGTCGCCTCCCCCGGCTTCACCCAGCGGGAGAGCAGGCGCCAGACCTCGGGCTCGGTCTGCATCCGCGCCGGATCCTCGCCGGGCAGCAGCATGATCTCCCAGCGGCGATGGTTGCCGGGGCCGACAATGGCGGTGATGGGGCGCGCCGGGTCGCAATGCTGCGCGGCGGTGGCGGGCAGGCGGGCCAGCGCCTCCTCCCCCACCAGCATATCCACTACCAGCCAGGGCTCGTCGAAGACGAGATCGGTGAAGCCGATGCCGAGCGCCTGGCGGGTGAAGGAGGAGGCGCCGTCGCAGGCGATGACCGTCCGCACGGTGACGGCCCGCGTGCCCGCGGCGCTGCGCAGCGTCAGCGTTGCGCGCTCTGCATCCTGCGCGATGCCCACAAGCTCCGTGCCCAGTTCCACCGTCACGCCCGGCTGCGCCGCGGCATGGGCGCGCAGCACCGCCTCCACCGGCGGCTGGGTGAAGACCATGGTGGGCGTGTAGCCGAGCGGATAGGGCGGCGGCACCATATCGATGCGGCGGATTAGCTGGCCGTCGACGCCAAAATGCTCGGAGGCGGGGAAGGGCGCGGTATGCGGCAGCACCTGCTCCGCGATGCCCATATTGTCGAACAGGCGAAGGATCTCGTGGTCGATCGCGATGGCGCGCGGCTTCGGATAGATCTCCGCGCTGCGATCGATGGCGAGCGTGCGGAAGCCGGCCTGGCCGAGCAGCGCGGTGGCGACGGCGCCCGAGGGGCCGAAGCCTGCCACCACCACATCATAATCCGTGCTCATGGCGCGGCGAACCGGATGGCGAGCTGGGCGCGCTTCGTGGCCTCCGGCTTCGGCGGCGCGATGCCCCATTGGTCCGTGCGGCCGGGCGGCCAGACCCATTCGCTGGGGCCGCGCACCACGTGGCTGTCATCCACCTGCTGCACCTCCGCCGTGTATTCCACCACGATGCCGAAGGGGTCGATGAAATAGGCAAAGACGTTGTCGCCCGGCCCGTGGCGCCCGGGACCCCAGGCCATGGGATGGCCGCCATCGATCACGCGGCCGGCGCCGCGCATCACCGCCTCCCACCCCGCCATCTGGAAGGCGACATGGTTCAGCCCGTCATGCGGGGCCTCTGCCAGCACCACCGCGTGGTGGTCGCTGTTGCAGCGTTCGAAGGCCATGAGTTTCGAACGGTCGGTGAGCTGGAAGCCGAGGCCGGATTCGAAGAAGCGTGCGGTGGCATCGACATCGGCGCAGTTCAGGTTGACATGCGCCAGCCGCTCCGGCCGGTCCGGCGAAGCCGCATCCGCTGCACGCCGCTCGTCATCGACGACGAGGCGGAACAGGGAGCCGAAGGGGTCGCGCAGCGTGGCGCCGAAGCCGCCGGCGGGCTCGGCGAGGGGCGCGGGCGGCGCCAGCAGCGAGGCGCCCGCCGCCTGGGCGCTGGCCAGCACGCGGTGCAGCGCATCGGCGTCCGCCGCCCGGAAGGTCACGCTGCGGATGGCCGGCTGCGGCGCCGCATGCAGCGCCAGCACATGGTGATCCGCCCCGGTGGCGCGCAGCCACAGCGAGGAAGGCTCGCGCGCCACGACCGTCAGGCCCCAGGTCGCGGTGTAGAATCGCTCGGCCACAGCGAGGTCCGGCACCAGCAGATCGACGCTGCGCAGCGCGGTGAGGGGGAAGCGTGTCATGCCGGCAGTCCCAGGAAGCTCAATGCATTGTCCCGCAGCACCGCCTCGCGCGCCGTGCCGGGTTCCAGCACTTCGGCGATGCGGCCGACGGGATCGTTCTCGCGGAAGGCGAAGGGGTCGTCGGTGCCGAGCAGAAGTCGCTCGGGCCCCATCACGCCCAGCAGGTGGCGCAGCATCGGCGCGTCGAAGACCAGCGCATCGACGAAGAAGCGCCGCGCCTGCGCGCTCGGCGCTTCCTCGATGCTGTCGCGCAGGGCGGGAAAGGTGTGCCAGGCCTGTTCCAGCCGCGGCAGCAGGCTGGCCAGCGTGCCGCCGCCATGGCTGAAGCAGAGCCGCAGCGCCGGGTGGCGCAGCATGAGGTTGGAGGTGATGACGGAAGCCGCGGCCAGGCCGATCTCGCTCGGATAGCCCAGAGCCTGCTGCAGGTTCTTGGGGCCCACCAGCCGGTCCATGCCCGCGGGCCGCACCGGATGCACCAGCACGGCCATGCCGAGCTGCTCGGCGGCGGCGAAGAAGGGCCGCAGCGCGGCGTCGCCGATCACCGTGCCGTTGATGTTGCTGCCGATCTCGACGCCGGCGAAGCCCAGCTCCTCCTTCGCCCGCCGCATCTCCGTCAATGCCGCGTCCAGGTCCTGCATGGGCAGGGCGGCGAGGCCGATGAGGCGGCCGCCGGAGGCCGCGACCATCTCCGCCGTGCAGTCGTTCACATGGCGCAGCAGCGGCACCGCGGCCTCGGCCGGCATCCAGTACGAGAACAGTTCCGGCATGGGCGAGATCGCCTGCCGCGCCAGGCCCTTGGCATCCAGATCAGCCAGCCGCAGTGCCACGTCCCAGCAGCGCGCGGCGACGGTGCGGTACGGCTTGCCGTCGATCATCACATGCCGCTGGCCGCCTTCCGCGGGCGCCATGCTCGGCCAGCCGGGCAGGTCGCGCGCCGGGAAGGCGCCGGGCACCACATGGGCGTGGATATCGATGGGGCCGGCCGGTTGGGCCATGGTGTTTCCTCGCGTCTGGCCCATGGATGATGGATAAGCGGGCAGCTGTAAAGGGGAATGTATATATTTTGCGGGCGGCCGATCCCTGTGTATATCTGGTCCCGCCATGAGCAGCCCCGCCACCCACGCCTCCTCCGTCTTCGAGCGCATCCGCGCCGATATCCTGGCCGGCCGCCTGGCGCCCGGGCGGCGGCTGCAGATCAAGGCGATGATGGAGAGCTACCAGATCGGCCAGACGCCCTTGCGGGAGGCGCTGAATCGCCTGAGCGCCGATGGCCTGGTGCTGTGCACCGACCAGCGCGGCTTCACCGTCCCCGGCATCAGCGCCGCCGAGCTGCTGGAACTGACAAAAACGCGCTGCTGGCTGGAGGAGCGCGGCCTGCGCGAATCCATGGCCGCCGCCACGGTGGAATGGGAGGAGCGCCTGCTGGTCGCCGGCCACCGCCTGGCCCGCACGCCGCGTGGCCCGGATGGCGAGGCCGCGGCCGAGGATGCGACCTGGGAGGCACGGCACCGCGACTTCCATCGCCTGCTGGTGGGCGGCTGCGGCTCCTCCTGGCTCATCGGCTTCTGCGACCAGCTGACCGACCGCCACCAGCGCTACCGCAAGCTCGCCGCCCGCCGCGCCTTTCCGCGCCGGGATGTGGAGGCGGAGCACCAGGCGATCCTGGATGCGGTGCTGAAGCGGGATGCGGACCGCGCGGTGGCGCTGCTGACCGCGCATTACACGCGGACGGCGGAAATCATCCTGGAGGATGCGGCGGTCTTCCCGCCCGGTTGACGGCGCCCCCGCCCACGGCCGAGGCTGCCGGGACCGGAGAGGAAACGCCCGAATGATCCATGTGCTCGCCTTCATCACCACCAAGCCCGGGATGCGGGAGGCCGTGCTGGCCGAGATGCGCGCCAATATCCCCGCCGTGCTGGCGGAGGAGGGCTGCCTCGAATACGGCCCCACCATCGATGCGGAGGGCATCGGCGCCATCCAGACGCCGCTCGGCCCGGACAGTTTTGTCGTGGTGGAGAAGTGGTCCAGCGCCGCGACGCTCGCCGCCCATGGCGCCGCGCCGCATATGAAGGCCTATGGCGCCAAGGTGCGGGACATGGTGGCGAGCCGCGTCATCCATGTGCTGAGCCCGGCCGCATAGCGCCTCAAAAGGCCCGACGCAGCCCCACCAGGCGCTCGATCAGCACCACGCCGCAGAAGGCGAAGATGACGGAAAGCGTGGCGGCTGCCGCCGCCGTCGGGTCGAAATCGTAGGTGAGGAAGTCGAAGAGCGCCAAGGGCAGGGTATTGCCGCCGATCGGCTTCAGCAGCAGCGAGATGGTGAACATGTCGAAGGAGACGATGAAGGCGAAGAGCCCGCCCGTCAGCATCCCCGACTTCACCAGCGGCAGCACGACCCGGCGGAAGGTCTCGAAGCCCGAGGCGCCGAGCGAGGCGGAGGCTTCCTCCAGCGCCGGGTCCACCTGCTCCAGCGCCGCGACGATGGCCAGGAAGGCGAAGGGGAAGGCGATCACCACATGGCCGATCTGCAGCCCGGGCAGCGTCTTGCCCAGGCCCAGATGGTTCAGGAAGAACAGCAGGCCGATGGCGGTCAGCAGCTCCGGCAGCAGCAGGGGCAGCAGCATGGCCACGCGGAAAGCGGCACCCAGCCGGCGCGTCAGCGCGCGGTGGCAGAGCGCGGCCAACGTCGCGACCGTGACCACCACCAGCACGGTGGTGCCCGCCACCTGCAGCGACAGGGCCAGAGCCTCCCGGAAGGTCTCGCTGCCCAGGAAGCGGCCGAACCATTTGAGCGAAAGCCCCTGCGGCGGCAGGCGCATCATCTCCCCCGCCGTGAGGGAGGCGCCGACCACCGCGACCAGCGGCAGCAGCAGGAAAGCGTAGATCAGGCCGAGGCCGATGGCCGAGAGGCTGCGCAGAAAGGCGGTCATGCCCGGGTGCGCTCCGCCAGGCCCTGCGTCAGCAGGGTGAAGACCGCGACGACGGACAGCGTCGCCACCGCCATCACCACCGCCAGCGCCGCGCCGAAGGGCCAGGCGAAGGAGCCGATCAGCTCCCGCACCACGATGGCCGGCATCAGCGCCACGCCCTGCCCGCCGAGCAGCGCCGGCGTGACATAGGCGGCGACCGAGAGCACGAAGACCAGCACCACCCCCGCCTGCACGCCCGGGAAGGCCAGCGGCAGCGTGACGCGCCAGAAGGTCTCGAAGCGGCCGGCTCCGAGCGAGGTGGAGGCTTCGCGCAGCGCCGGGCTGATATTGCGCAGCGCGGTGGCGATGGGCAGCACCATGAAGGGCGTGAAGACATGCACCAGCGCCAGCACCACCAGCCCCGGCGTGAAGAGCACGCGCAGCGGACGCTCGATGAGGCCGGCGGCCAGCAGCCAGCGATTGGCCGGGCCATCCACCGTCAGCAGCAGCATCCAGCCGAAATTGCGCACCAGCACGCCGATCAGCAGCGGCGAGACGATGCAGGCGAAGAAGACCACATGCCAGCGCCCCTGGGTGCGGGACAGGTGCAGCGCCAGCGGGAAGGAGAGCAGCAGACACAGCAGCGTCACTACGCCGCCCATCAGCAGGCTGCGGCCCAGCGCGCCGAGATAGAGCGTATCGCCCAGCGCCCGCTGGTAGTGCAGCAGCGTATGGCCCTCGCCGAAAGGCAGGCCGCTGGCCGGCGCACGAAAACTCATTGCCACCATCTCGACATAGGGCAGCACGAAGAACAGCAGCAGCAGCGCCACCGCCGGCAGGCCGAGCAGCAGGCGTGTCTTCACGGCGCGATATCCGGCATCAGCCAGGCATGCGCCGCATCCACCGCCAGATGCACCGCATCCCCCGGCGCGACGGCGAGATGGGGCGAGGCCTGCAGCCGCAGCCGCGTGCCATCCGCCAGGGCCACGTCGCATTGCTGGGAGGCGCCGAGGAAGGCCGCCGCCAACACACGCGCCGGCACGCCGGTGGGCGCCAGGGACAGCGCCTCCGGCCGCAGCATCAGCAGGGCGGAGGCGCCCTCGGCCAGCGTGGTCGCGCCCGGCACCTCCAGCACCGTCTCGCCGATCGCCACGCGCCAGAGGCCCTCGGCCAGGCGCTGCGCCGGGCGGGCCGGCAGCATATTCGCCTCGCCGGTGAAGCGCGCGACATAGGCCTCGGCCGGGCGCTGGTAGATCTCGCGCGGCGTGGCGAACTGCACCACGCGGCCGCCCTTCATCACGGCGACGCGGTCGGACAGCGCCATGGCCTCCGCCTGGTCGTGGGTGACGTAGAAGGCGGTGATGCCGGCCTGCTGCTGCACCTCGCGGATCAGCCAGCGCACCTCGTCGCGCAGCCGGGCGTCCAGATTGGCCAGCGGCTCGTCCAGCAGCAGCAGGCGCGGGCGGATCACCAGCGCGCGGGCCAGCGCCACGCGCTGCTGCTGGCCGCCGGACAATGCGCGCGGCAGGCGGGATTCGAGCCCCGTCAGCCGCACCAGCGCCAGCGCCTCCGCCACCCGCTTCTGCTGCTCGGCCGGTGCGATGCGCCGCACCTGCAGCCCATAGGCGACGTTCTGGAAGACGGTGAGATGCGGGAACAGCGCGTAGTTCTGGAAGACCACGCCGAAATCCCGCTTCTGCGGCGGCAGCGCCACGATGTCCTGGCCATCGACGCGGATCTCCCCGCCATCCGGCGTCAGGAATCCGGCGATGCAGCGCAGCGTGGTGGTCTTGCCGCAGCCGGAGGGGCCGAGGAGCGACACCAGCTCCCCGTCCCGTGCCTGCAGGGCCACGCCATCCAGCGCCAGCGTGCCGCCATAGCGCTTGGTCAGGCCCGCGATATCGACCTGTGTCAAATGGCGCGCGTCCAGCGTTCGTTGATCTGGCTGGCCAGCCGCGCCGCCAGCGCCCAGTCGAAGCGCAGCGTGCGGGCCAGCGCCTCCTGCGTGATCGGCAGGGCATCGGCCAGGTCGGGCGGGATCGCCACCGTGCCGTTCACCGGGGCCACGAAAAATTCCCGCGCCAGCAGCAGCTGCACCTCGGGGCTCAGCATGAAGTCGATGTATTTCGCGGCCGCCGCCTTGTCCGGGCCGTTGGCGGCGATGCTGAAGGTCTGGTCGAACATCATCAGCCCGTCCTCCGGCTGGATGATCTCGATCGGCACGCCGCGGCGCTTCAGCGGGATCACCTCGCCATAGTCGAGCGGCGCGATGGCGACCTGGCCCTGGGTCAGCAGCGGCACCATCTGGCCGCTGAAGCCGACCTGCGGGAAGGGCTTCAGCTCGACGAACTTGGCGATGGCGGCATCCAGGTCGTCATGCCCGCGGCCGAACATGGCCCCCGCATGCATCAGCAGCATGATCGAGGCGGAGTTGCCGATGGCATAGAGGCCAAGCTGGTCGCGGTAGCGCGTGCTCAGCAGTTCGCGCCAGGATTTCGGCGGCACGCGGACCATGTCAGTGCGATAGGCGATGCCGATGGGGGAGATCATGCCGATCACGCCCATGTCGCCGGCCGTGCGCGCGGTGGGGATGACATTGGCCATGTTCGGCATGCCGGCCACCGGCAGCTTCTCGAAGAAGCCTTCGTTGCGCAGCAGCACGGCGAAGCGTTCGTTTGTCATCAGGCTGGTGAAGGGCGGGTTGGCGGCGCCGGCGGCGCGGAAATTCGTCACCCAGCCATTGCCGACGCCGATATCCAGCCGCACCGGCCGGCCGAGCAGCGTCTGCAGCCGCGGCGAAAGCTGGTTGCGCCAGAAGGCCTCCCATCGCCCGCCATAGGTATTGGCGATGAAAGGGCCGCTCTGCGCCTGCGCGGGCCGCGCGCCACCCTGGGCGGCGAGCAGCGTGGCGAGGCCGGTGAGCGCGGCGCGTCGTGTGGCGGGCATGGCGTGGGGTCCTTCGGTCAGGCCTCTTGGCGGTACGCGTAGTTCTTGTTCAGCCGTTCCAGCAGGTAGTCGCCATAGAGCACCGGCGGGTGCCTCGGCGGATTGGCGGCGTCGGTGCAGCTCGGCAGGCAGGCCACTTCGCTGCCCATGTCCATGTCGAAGAAATAGGGGCAGGAATAGCGGTCCCCGCCCGAGAGGTTCTTCACGCGGTGCGGCGTGGACTGCCAGCGGCCATTGGTCCAGCGCGCCAGCATGTCGCCGACATTCACCACGAAGCTGCCGGGAATCGGCGTCGCCTTCAGCCAGACGCCATCGGCGCGCCGCACCTCCAGCCCGCCGGACATGTCCTGCACCAGCACGGTGATGAAGCCGTAGTCGGTATGCGGGGCGGAGCCGAATTCATCATCCGCCGAATCCGGCGGCTGCGGCGGGTAGTGCAGCAGGCGCAGGAAGGTGGTGGGTTTTTCGAACCAGGGCAGCAGGTAGTCCCCCGGCAGGTTCAGCGCGAGCGCGATGGGCCGCAGCAGCCGCCGGCAGAAGTCTTCCATCGCCGCCTGGTAGGCGAGCACCTCCGCCCGGAAATCGGGCAGGGGCTCGGGCCACTGGTTCGGCCCCTGCAGCGGCAGGCCGAAGCGCGGATCCTCGGGCGGCACCTCATGCATGAACATGAAGGATTCGGAGTAGTTCGGCTTGGTGACGCGGGCGACGGAGGAGGTGGCGATCACCGAAGTCTTCGGCGCCATATAGCCGCGATGGAAGCCATTCATGTCGATGGCGCGCTTCTCGGCCTCCGGCAGGGCGTGGAAGCGGCGGGAGGCGGCGAAGATCGCGGCCTGCTGCGCTGCGGTGACGGGGGTATTGGCGAAATAGGCGAAGCCGATGCCGCCGAAGGCGGCGTCCAGCTGGCGGGCGATTGCGGCATCGCCGGCCTCGGTGCCGAGGGCGCCGAGGTCGATGATCGGCAGCGTCTCGGGAAGCAAAGCGGATTCGGCGGCGCTCATCGTACAAACCTCCGTGCCGCGGTCGCGCGCCGCGGCACCTGTTGGGATGATCCAGGCAACTCCCGTGCCAGGGATTCGGTCAATCCAGGCTGACGCGGCCCTCGCGCACCACCACGGCCCATTTCGCGACTTCCGCCTTCACGAAGGCATCGAACTCCGCCGGCGTGGTGGCTTCGACCAGGAAGCCCTGGCTCGCAAAGCTGTCCTTGATCTCGGGGGACTGCATGGCGCGCGCCACCTCCGCATGCAGCTTCC
Source organism: Falsiroseomonas tokyonensis (assembly GCF_019024325.1). Taxonomy (GTDB): domain Bacteria; phylum Pseudomonadota; class Alphaproteobacteria; order Acetobacterales; family Acetobacteraceae; genus Falsiroseomonas; species Falsiroseomonas tokyonensis. Next base: position 542,563 of record NZ_JAFNJS010000004.1, on the reverse strand, counting down.
CCAGCACCTCGGCCGGCGTGCCGGCGGGCGCGAAGAGGCCCTGCCAGGAGGCCGCGTTGAAGCCGCGCAGCCCGGCTTCCGCCATGGTCGGCACCTCCGGCAGCAGCGGGTGGCGTTCCAGCGAGGTGACGGCGATGGGGCGGATCGCGCCGGCGCGCACCTGTGGCAGCACCACGAGGAAATCCGCGAAGCTCGACTTCACCTGGCCGGCGATGAGATCCGTCAGTGCCTGGGCGGAGCCGCGATAGGGCACATGCGTCAGGTCGACGCGCGCGGCCTGGCCGAACATCACGCCGGTGAGATGCATGGAGGTGCCGTTGCCCGGCGTCGCATAGGTCATGCCGCCATTCGCGGCGCGCGCCGCGGCGATGTAGCCCTGCACATCGGTCGCCGGCACGTCCTTGTTCACCACCAGGATCAGCGGCGCGGAAACCAGGCGGGAGACCGGCGCGAAGGCGGTGGCGGGATCATAGGGCAGGTTGCGGAACAGGCTGCCGGCAATGGCATTGCTGCCGGTGACGCCCATCAGCAGGGTGTGGCCATCCGGCGGCGACTTCGCCACCGCATCCGCGCCCACCGTGCCGCCGGCGCCCGGCCGGTTCTCCACCACCACGGTGTGGCCCAGCGCCACGGTCAGCTTTTCCGCCAGGCGCCGCGCGAGCACATCCGTGCTGCCGCCGGGCGGGAAGGGGACGACGATGCGGATCGGCCGCGTCGGCCAGGTCTGTGCGAAGGCGGGGGCGGCCAGGACCATGGCGAGGGCGGCGCCGAGGCCGCGGCGGGTGAGATGGGTCACGCAGAATCTCCCTGTTGTTGTGCGGGGCCCCAGCCGCCCCCGCCCGCGGTCTCCAGGATGAAGCGCTCGCCTGCCGCCCAGGCGATGCGCGCCTTGGAGGGAAGTGTTTGCGCCGTGCCATCAGTGCGCAGGATGATGGCCGTGGCAGGCGCGCCGGCGCCACCGCCCTGCGCGCCCGGCGCGCCGGCCAGGTGCCGCTCCCCGCGATAGGAGATCTCGGCTGTGCCCGACAGCAATCGATAGATTCGGCGGACACCATCGCCGCCGGGATGCTGGCCGGCGCCGCCGGAGTTGCGGCGGCGCGCGATGGATTCGACGCGGATCGGCGCCAGGCCTTCCAGCATCTCGGCCGGCAGGTTGCGCGCATTCGAGACATCGGCGGAGAGCCCCGGCAGCCCCGGCCCATCCGGCCGCCCACCGGACCCGCCGGCCACGATCTCCGTAAAGATCCAGCGCCGGCCGTCGCCATCGGTGCCGCCGATGGAGAGCACCACGGCGACCCCGGCATTGGGCGCGGCCGCAGGCCTGGGCGAGAGCCGCGCCAGCGCCGCGAACAGCGCATTGCAGGCCAGCTTCACCGTGGCCGTGCGCGCATTCACCGCGGCCGGAAAGCGCGGATTCACCACGCTGCCCTCCGGCAGATGCAGGTCCAGCAATTCGAGCAAGCCGTGATTGGCCGGCGCCTGCGGCGCGATGCGCTGCAGCAGGCAGAAGCAGGCGGCGAGCAGGCCGGAGGGCGCGGCATTCACCGGCCCCTCGGTCTGCGGCGCGGAGCCGGTGAAATCCACCGCCAGCCGCGGGCCCGGCAATCGGCGCAGCGTGACGCGGATGGGCACGGCGGCCGGGCTGCGGCCATCGCCTTCCAGCGCATCCTCCGCCACGGCCGCGCCTTCCGGCAGCGCCGCCAGCGCCTGCGCCAGCGTCTCCCGCGCCTCGGCGAGCAGCCCGGCGCAGCCTGCGGCGAAGGCGGCGGCACCCATGCTCGTGGCGAGCGCCGCGACCTCCCGCGCCGCCAGCGACACGGCCGCCCATTGCGCGGCGAGGTCGCCCGCCAGCATGGCCGGCGTGCGCGTATTGGCGGCCAGGATCGCGGCGATGCCGGCATCCTCGACCCCCGCATGCCGCCATTTCACGGGCGGCAGGCGCAGCCCCTCCTGGAAGATATTATGGGCATCGGGCGGCACGGAGCCGGGAGCGATGCCGCCGACATCCTGGTGGTGCAGGATGGTGGCGGCGATCGCCACCAGCGCGCCCTCGGCGAAGACCGGCCGCGCCAGGATCAGGTCCGGCAGATGCGTGCCGCCGGTCCAGGGGTCGTTCATCAGCAGCCCGTCGCCCTCCGCCAGGCTCGCCGCCGGGAAGGCGCGGAGCAGGCCGGCGATGGCCGGGATCATGCCGCCGAGCAGCAGCGGCAGCGAGCGTGCCTGGGCCAGCACACGGCCATCCGGCAGGAAGAGCGCGGCGGCGCAATCCATCCCCTCCCGCGCCACGGGGGAGAGCGCGGTGGCGAGCAGGCTGTCCTGCATGCGATCGGCCAGCCCCTCCAGCGCCAGGCGCAGGATGTCCCGGGCCGCGGCCTCGGCGAGGCTCATGCCGGGGCCCCGGCGAGGCTCATGCCGCGCGCTCCAGCAGCAGGGCACCATCGGCGCGGGGCATGGCCTGCCAGCCGGGGGGGATGCGCAGCGTGGCATCGGCGCCGTCGCGCAGCTGCGTGCCATCGGGCAGCGTGCGATGCGCCAGCGTGCCGGGGCTGGGCGGGGGCGGCGGCGGGCCGAGCGGCGCCTCCGCGACGCAGCGCAGCGCCAACATGCGCCGCGCGCCGCCGGGGTCATGGCCGCGCGTGGCGGCGTGCAGGGCATCGAAGCGGGTGGCGAGGTCCTGCGGCGCCTCGCCGGGCTGGAAGGGCACGGCGAGCGTCTCCGCCTGGCCGCCATAGGCCATGGCGAGGCTATGGGCGGGCCGGGCGGTGCAGCCCCAGGCCGCCAGCCGCGCGGTGAGCGCCGCGGCCTGGGCGGCAGCCTGCGGGGCGAGCTGCGCCACATACTCCAGCGCCAGGTCGCAGGACGCCTCCAGGCTCGCCGCGGCCGGGGCCAGCGCCACGCCGAAGGCGGAGAGCAGGCCGGGCGTGGGCGGCAACAGCACGCGCCGCGCGCCGATGCGCTGCGCGATGGCCGCCGCATGCAGCGGCCCGGCGCCGCCGCCGGCCACCAGCAGCGCGCGCGTTGGGTCCAGCCCGCGGCGCAAGGCGATGCGGCGCAGGGCGTTCGCAATGACGGCCTCCGCCAGTTCCAGTGCAGGCGCGGCCTCCGCGGTGCCGAGCGCCGCGACCAGCGCCGCGGCCGCCGCCGCGCGGTCCAGCGCCAGGCCGGGCGCGGCACCGGGCAGCCAGCCGGCGCAAAGCGCCGCATCGGTCAGCGTGGCCTGGGCGCCGCCGCGGCCGGCGGGGCGCGCCGCGGGACCGAAGCGAAGGCGCCCCTCCTGCAGCGCCAGCGTGGTGCCGCCGCCCATGGCGAGGCTTTCCACATCCAGCGCCGGGCAGCGCAGGCGCAGCGCGCCGAGGCCGATCTCCCGCGCCGTCAGCGGCTGGCCGGCGCGCACCAGGCTGACCTCCGTCGTGGTGCCGCCCATGTCGAGGCCGATGGCGTTCTCGCCCTGGGCCCAGAAGGCCACCGCACGGGCGCCGGCGGCGGGGCCGGAGAGGGCGAGGCCGAGCGGATGGTCCAGCGCCTCCGCCAGCGGCGCCAGGCCGCCCTCCGCCCGCAGCACCCAGGGCGCGGGGGTGAGGCCGGAGAGGCGCGCGGCGGCAAGCGGTTTCAGCGCCGCATCGGCCAGCGTGGCGAGGGTGCGTTCGAATTCGCGCGGGCCGGGATCGACCTGGTGCGAGAGGGACAGGCGCAGGTCGGGGCGGGCCGCGGCGATGGCCTGCGCCACGGCCAGCTCATGCGCCGGGTTCAGCGGCGCGAAGAGCAGGCAGATGGCAGCGGAAGCGCCGGGCGGCAGCCTGGCCAGATGCGCCAGCACGGCGTCCAGCCCCTCCAGCGGCTCGACCTCCTCGCCACGCGCATCGATGCGGCCGCCGATCTCGCAGCGCAGATCGGGCGGCGAGAGCCAGTGCGGCGTGGGCGGCGGCGGCGCCTCGTCCATCGGGTCGCGCTTCGACTGGCGGCCGAGATCGGGCACATCGGCAAAGCCGCGCGTGGCGACCAGCGCCACCGGGCCGGCCGTGCCATTCACCAGCGCATTGGTCGCCAGCGTGGTGGCCAGGCGCAGCCGCGCGACCTCCGCCGGCGCGATGCCGGCCTGCGCCAGCAACGCGGCCACCGTGGCGCCCAGCGCGGCTTCGGGATCGCGCGGCCGCTTCAGCAGGATCGTTGGCTGGTCCGCGCCATGGGCGACAAGGTCGACAAAATCGCCGCCGACATCGATGGCGACGTCGAGGCGGCGCGGCATGCTCAGGCCGCCCAGCGCGTGGGGGCGAAAGCGGAAAGATCGATCTCCGGATCGCGGCCGGCGACGAGATGCGCAATCTCCCGCCCCGTGCTGGCGGCGCCGCACATGCCGATATGGCCATGGCCGAAGGCGAACCAGGCATTGTCCACGCGCGGCGCGCGGCCGATGACGGGCAGGCTGTCCGGCAGGCAGGGCCTGTGGCCCATCCATTCGCTGGTGACGCTGGTATCGAGATGCGGGAACATCTCCTTCCCACGTGCCAGCAGCATCGCGGCGCGCCGAAAGTCCGGCGCGGCGTTGAGGCCGGCGAATTCGACGGAGCCGGCGAGGCGCAGGCCCATCCGCATGGGGTTCACCATGAGGTTGTGTTCCACCGCCATAACCGTGTGGCGCAGCGCCAGGTTGTTGCTGCCGACCGTCACGTGATAGCCGCGCTGCGTCTCCAGCGGGATGCGCGGGCCGAGCTGGTTGGCGAGGCGCGCGGACCAGGCGCCGCCGGCAAGCACCACGCCCTCCGTCTCCAGCGTCGCGTCGCCTTCGAGTTCCAGCGCATGGACGGAGCCGCCCTTGACGCGGAAGCCGGTGACGCGGGCGCGATGCACCTGAGCGCCGTCGCGTTCGCATTGCTCGAAGAGCGCGCGCGTCATCGCAGCGGGGTCGAGCGTGCTGCCATTCTCCGGCGCCAGGATGCCGAAGCGGAAGCGGCCCTTCAGGTCGGGCTCCAGCGCAACCAGCTCATCCTCGGCCACGTCGCGCATCTCGACGCCGAGCGAGCGGCGCAGGTTCATGCCCCAGGCCCATTGCCGCGCGGCCTCCGGCCCCGAATAGACATAGAGGCAGCCGCTGCGGCGCATCAGCCCGCTGCCATTGGCACGCTGCAGCAGCGGCTCGTAGCAATCAAAGATCGGCGCCAGCAGCCCGCGCAGGGCGGTGGCGATGCGCACCACCTCCTCCCGCGAGGAATGCCTGAGGAAGCGCGTGAGCCAGGGCGCGACGACGGGCGCGTACCACCAGCGCACGGCGAGCGGGCCGAGCGGATCGAGCAGCCAGCCGGGAACCTTCTTCCACATGCCCGGCATGCCAACGGGCAGGCAGGCGGAGGGCGAGAGCGAGCCGGCATTGCCGAAGGAGGTGGCCTCGGCCGGGCCCAGCGGATCGACGAAGGTGACCTGGTGGCCATCGCGCTGCAGCCAGGCGGCGGTGGCGGTGCCGACGATACCATTGCCGATCACCGCGATGCGCATGCTGGGGTCCTGCACCTGGCTGCTGTTCGGAGACCGAACGTCTGTGCGAATGCTAGCTTGCGTTCCGCGCGGAGCGCAACGGATAGGTCACAACAATTGCGGCGCGAGGTCGGCCGCCTGTGCGCGCAGCAGAGGCAGGTAGCCTTCGCGCAGGGCAGTGGCCGTACCGCGTTCGGTATGCATGCCGACGTTGAGCGCCGCGACCACGCGCCCGTCATGCCGCCGCAGCGGCACGGCGAGGGAGCGAAAGCCTTGCTCGGCTTCCTGGTCCACAAGGGCAAAGCCATCCGCGCGCGCCTTGGCGATGCGCTTGCGGATGCGGGCAGGGTCGAGCTCCGTCTGCGGCGTCACGGCGAAGGGCGGGTGCTGTGTGAGCAAGGAGTCCAGCGCATCCTCAGGCAGACCCGCCAGCAGCACGCGCCCAAGCGCGGTGCAGAAGGCGGGCAGGCGCAGGCCCACCATGGTGGTGAGATTGAGCAGACGCGCCGGCTGGCCGTAGGCGATGAAGACGATCTCCGCCCCGTCCAGCACCGCAGCGGAACACGGCGCGCCGACCTCCGCGCTCAGCTTCTCGCAGCGTGGCTGCAGGATCTGCGACAGGCCATTGGCGCCGAGATAGCCGGCGGCCAGCCGCAGCACGCGCGGCGTGAGGCGGAACAGCTTGCCCTCGACCTCGACATGGCCAAGCACGACCAGCGTGTGCAGCGCGCGGCGCACGGTGGCGCGCGGCAGGTCCACGGCGCGTGCGGCCTCGGCCAGCGTCATCTGCCGGCGCTCCGGCCCAAAAGCCTGCAGCACGGCGAGGCCGCGCGCGAGGGCTTCGAGAAAATCCGGGCCGTGGCCGGCGGCCTCGCGACGGCCCGCATCCTCGGCATTCAGGCGCGGCATGGTGAAGAACCTTCCAAAAGCGGCTTGTGCGGAAAGCTGGGCCTTCGCTACTATCGCACAAGTGTTCGGTCAGTGAACACTTGTTGCCGGAGCTGCAGCCGCCATGATCTCCGCCGAGATGAACGAACGCCTGACGCGCGTGGGGCCCGGCACGCCGGGTGGGCGCGTGCTCCGGCAGTACTGGCAGCCGATCGCGCTGGTCGACGAACTCGAGGAGAAGCGCCCGGTGCGCGCCGTGCGCGCGCTGGGGCAGGATTTCGTGCTGTTCCGCGACGAGCAGGGGCGGCTCGGCCTGCTGGATCGCGACTGCCCGCACCGCAACGCCGATCTCGCCTTCGGGCGGCTGGAGGATGGCGGGCTGCGCTGCCCCTTCCATGGCTGGCTGTTCGACACGCAGGGCAAGTGCCTGGATACACCGGCGGAGCCCGAGGGCAGCACGCTCTGCACCCGCATCCGGCAGCGATCCTATCCGGTGGAGCTGCGCAGCGGCATCGTCTTCGCCTTCCTGGGCGAGGGCGCGGCGCCGCCTTTCCCGGCGCTGGATTGCTTCACGGCGCCCGATACGCATGTCTTCGCCTTCAAGGGCCTGATCTCCTGCAACTGGCTGCAGGCGCTGGAGGTCGGCATCGACCCCGCCCATGCCAGCTTCCTGCACCGCTTCTTCGAGGATGGTGACGCGTCCGAGGCCTATGGCAAGCAGTTCCGCGCCACCTCCGACGGTTCCGACCTGCCGATGACCTATGTGCTGCGCGAATATGCGCGGCCGCGGATCGAGGTGGAGAACACCGACTTCGGCCTGCGCGTGACCGCGCTGCGCACCATCAACGACGCGACGACGCATGTGCGCGTGACGAACCTGGTTTTCCCGCAGGCCTTCGTCATTCCGATGAGCGCGGAGATGACCATCACCCAGTGGCACATGCCGGTGGATGATACGCATACCTATTGGGTGGCGATCTTCACCAGCTTTTCGAAGCCCGTGGACAAGGCGCAGATGCGGGCGCAGCGGCTGGAATCCTACAGCCTGCCGGACTACCTGCCGAAACTCGGCCGCCACAACGACTACGGCTTCGACCCGGAGGAGCAGGCGACCGAGACCTACACAGGCATGGGCGAGGACATCAATGTCCACGACCAATGGGCCGTGGAATCGCAGGGCGCCATCCAGGACCGGACTCGGGAGAATCTGGCCAGCAGCGACAAGGCGATCGCCGCCAATCGCCGCCTGCTGCTGCGCGCCATGGCGGCGATGGAGGAAGGCCGCGCGCCGGCGCTGATGCAGGATGCGGAGGCGACGCCGCGCATCATCGGCCCCGCTACCATCGACACCATGGCGCCGACCGCGGAATGGGAAAGCCGCTGGCGCGAGGCCGTGGCACGCCGCCGCGGCGCCGCCCCCTGGGCCCCGCCGGCGCTCGCCGCCGAATGAGTTTTGTTCAGCGACACGGGCTGGATCAGCCCGGGCTGCGTGCCGAGGTCCTGAAGCAGATCGAGGCGGCCGGCCTCGGTGTGCTGCGGCTCGCCTTCCCCGACCAGCACGGCATCCTGCGCGGCAAGACCATCATGGCCAGCGAGGCCACAGGCGCGCTGGCCAATGGCGTGGCGATGACCACGACGCTGCTGCTGAAGGATTCCTCGCATCGCACCGTCTTCCCCGTCTGGTCCGCCGGTGGCGCGCTGGGGGAGAAGGCGATGGAGGGCGCGGCGGATGCGCTGCTGGTGCCGGACCCCGCCACCTTCCGCACCCTGCCCTGGGCGCCGCATACCGGCTGGATTCTCTGCGACGCCTATTTTGCCGATGGCCGCCCGGTTCCGCTCGGCACGCGCCACCTGTTGCGGCAACAGGTTTTGCGGGCTGGCGAGCTGGGCTTCGAGTTCTGCACCGGGCTGGAGGTGGAGTTTCATCTCTTCCGGCTGACCGATCCGAAGCTGGCGCCTGGTGATGCGGGGCAGCCGGGCACGCCGCCGGAGGTGGCGCTGCTGACGCAGGGCTACAACTACCTGACCGAGCTGCGCTACGACCAGCTCGACCCGATCCTCGAAATCCTGCGCCGCGAGATCCAGGCGCTCGGCCTGCCGCTGCGCTCGATGGAGGTGGAATACGGGCCGAGCCAGGTGGAGTTCACCTTCGGCCCGCAGAAGGGCCTGGCGAGCGCCGATGCCATGGTGCTGTTCCGCAGCGCGGTGAAGCAGGTGGCGCGGCGGCATGGCTACCACGCCACCTTCATGTGCCGCCCGCGCATCCCCAATGTGATGTCGAGCGGCTGGCACCTGCACCAGTCGCTTGTGCGGGACGGCCGCAACATATTTGCGGGGGAGGGCACGCTGCTGTCGGAGACGGCGCGGCACTTTCTCGGCGGCCTGCTGTCGCATGCGCGTGCGGCGGCGGTCTTCGCCACGCCGACCATCAACGGCTACCGCCGCTATCGCAGCCATTCGCTGGCGCCGGATCGCGCCATCTGGGGCATCGACAATCGCGGCGTGATGGTGCGCGCGCTGGGCGCGCCGGGCGACGCGGCGACGCGGCTGGAAAATCGCGTCGGCGAGCCGGCGGCGAACCCCTATCTCTACCTGGCCTCCCAGCTCGCCTATGGGCTGGAGGGTATTGTGGCGCAGCGCGACCCCGGGCCGCCGGCGGACACGCCCTATGAGACCGAGGCGCCGCTGCTGCCGCGCAGCCTGGCGGAGGCTGTGACGGCGCTGGAGGAGAGCGCCACGGCGCGCGCTGCCTTCGGCGACATCTTCGTGGACTATTACGCGCGGCTGAAGCGCGCGGAGATCGCCCGCTTCGAGGCCGAGGTCTCGGACTGGGAACATCGCGAGTATTTCGAACTCTTCTGACGGGATCGGGAGGGGCAACGACCCCGTCTTCGGAAACGCCGCACGGCTCCAGGGAAAGGATGCAGATGCTCCTCGAGCTCGATGCGGTCAGCAAGGAATTTCCGACGCGCGGCGGTCCGCCCGCGCGGGTGATGGATCGCGTCTCGCTGGACGTGCGCGCGGGCGAGTTCATGGCGGTGCTCGGCCCCTCCGGCTGCGGCAAGTCCACGCTGCTGCAGATGGCGGCGGGGCTGCTGCCGGTGACTTCGGGCACGGTGCGGCTGGCGGGGCGGCCCGTCACCGCGCCGCCACCGGAGGCGGTCTATGTCTTCCAGCAATACAGCCGGTCCCTGCTGCCCTGGCGCACGGTGCGGGACAATGTGGCCTTCGCGACAGAGCACCGCGTGGGACGTAAGCGCGCACGCGCGGCGGCAGAGGAGCCGCTGGCGCAGGTGGGCCTGGGCGGCTTCGGCGACCACTTCCCCTGGCAGCTCTCGGGCGGCATGCAGCAGCGCGTGGCGATCGCCCGCGCACTGGCGGCGGAACCGGCGATGCTGCTCATGGACGAGCCCTTCAGCGCGGTGGATGCGCTGACGCGGCTCGACCTGCATGCGCTGGTTCTCGAGATCTGCGCGCGCCGCAGCCTGACCGTGCTGCTGGTGACGCATGACGTGGAGGAGGCGATCACCCTGGCCGATCGCATCGCCGTGCTGACGCCGCGGCCGACCACGGTGGCCGAAGTGATCGAGGTCGGCATCGACCGGCCGCGGGATCCGGTGGCGACACGCGAGCTGCCGCGCTTCCTCGAACTGCGCCATGCGCTGCTGGACCGGTTGATGACCCGTCATGGCTGAGCGGCTGCGTGCCATCCTGCCCGGCTTGGCCGTGCTGGCGCTGCTGCTGGCGGGGCTGGAATGGGCGGTGGAGGCGGGGCTGATCCGCCGCGTGCTGCTGCCGCCGCCTTCGGTCATCGGCACCACGCTCTGGGACCTGCTGGCATCGGGCGAATTCATCGCGCCGCTGCTGGCGACGCTGCGGCTGGTCTTTGCCGGCTTCGCCATAGGCAGCGTCATTGGCGTCGTGCTCGGCACCGCGATGGGCTGGTGGCCGGCGGCTTTTCGCCTGTTCGAACCGCTGGTGGAACTGCTGCGGCCGATCCCGAAATCCGCGCTGGTGCCGCCGCTGATGCTGTTCCTCGGTATCGGCGACACCATGAAGATCACCTCCGTCACGCTGGTGGTGATCTTTCCCGTGCTGCTGAATACGCTGCAGGGCGTGCGCGGCGTGGATCGCGTGATGCTGGATGCGGCGCGCACGCATGGCTGGGGCACGGCGCATACGCTGTGGCACCTGGTGCTGCCGGCGGCGCTGCCCTTCATCCTGGCGGGAATGCGCATCAGCCTCGGCCTGGCGCTGGTGCTGGCGGTGCTGGCCGAGATGCTGGCGGGGCAGGGCGGGCTCGGCTTCCTGATCCTCGACATGCAGCGCAGTTTTCTGATCCGGCAGATGTATGCCTGGCTGGTCATTCTCGCGCTGCTCGGCCTGGTGCTGAACGGCGTCTTCGTTGCGTTGGAACGTCGCGCGCTGCATTGGCAGAACCGCAACCCCTGAGGAGGTCTTCGTGGACATCACCCGTCGTACTGCCCTGGCCATCCCCGCCGCGCTGGCCGCGCCTGCGCTGCGCGCGCAGAGTCTGACGAAGATGCGCGTCAGCGTGATTCCCGTGCTGGATGTGGCGCCGCTGCATGCCGCGATCCGCGAAGGCTATTTCGCGGCGGAGGGAATCGAGATCGACACCTCCACCACCGCCGGCGGCGCCACCGGCCTGCCGGGGCTGGTCGCTGGTCAGTTCCGCGTCGTCTTCTCTAACGTCGTCTCCATCATGCTGGGCGCGCGGGAGGGGCTGGATTTCCGTTTTGTCTCCGGCGCCAGCAAGGGCAAGGACGGGCCGCCGGATATCCTGGCGCTGCTGGTGCGCAAGGGATCGGGCCTGCGCACGGGCAAGGACCTGGAGGGCAAGCGCATGGCCTCCAACACCCGCAACAACATCGTTTGGCTGCGCGGCATGGCCTGGGTGGAGAAGACCGGCGGCGACTGGCGCCGCGTCACTACCGTCGAAGTGCCCTTCCCGCAGATGGCGGATGCGCTGGCCGGCGGACAGGTGGATGCCGCGATCTTCTCCGAGCCTTTCGTCGCCGCGGCGCTGGAGACGCATGGCGACAGGCTGGAGCGCATCGGCTGGCCGATCAGCGAGACCGAGCCGGGCGGCACCAATGCGCAATATGTGGCGATGGCCGATGATCTCGCGCGGAACGGCGAGCTCTTCGATCGCTTCGCCCGCGCACTGCACAAGGGCGTGGACTGGGTGAATGAGTGGGCCGGCCAGCCGGCGCTGCTGGAGCTGATCTCCGCCTTCTCCCGTGTCCCGCTCGCGCGGCTGCAGAACACGGCGCTGCCCGCCTATCCGAAGGGTGTGACGCCGGCGGAACTGGATACGCTGGTGGCCACCATGCAGCGCTACGGGCTGACCGGCCGCTACCCCGCCAGCGCCAGCCTCATCCACCGCACCGCACGCGTCTGATGCGGCGGCCGTCCTCCGGTGTCTGGCTGGTGCTGGGCCTGCTCGCGCTTTGGGAAGCCTCGGCGCGGCTGGGCTGGGTGGACAGCACGAACTGGCCGCCGGTGACGGAGGTGGTTGGTGCGCTGGTCCGCGACAGCGTAACGGGCGAACTGCCGCTGCGCGTCGGCGGCTCGCTCTACCGCATGTTCGCGGGACTGCTCGCGGGCGGCCTGGCCGGCGTTGTGGTGGGGCTCGGCTTCGCGCTGGTGCCGATGCTGGCGCGGCTGTTCGGCGTGGTGGTGGAGCTGTTGCGGCCGATCCCGGTTCCGGCGGTGATTCCGCCGCTGGTGCTGTTCCTCGGCCTCGACGATCCGATGAAGATCACCGTGGTGGCGCTGACCGTCTTCTTTCCGGTGCTGACCAATACGCTGCAGGGCGTGCGCGCGGTGGAGGCGGAGGCGCTGGCCATGGGCCGCACCTTCGGCATCGGTGCCTGGCGCCGCGCGGTCTTCATCGTGCTGCCCGCCTGCCTGCCCTATATCCTCGCGGGTCTTCGCGTGGCGCTCGGCCTGGCGCTGGTGGTGACGGTGGTGGCGGAGATGATCGCGGGCGAGCAGGGCGTGGGCAATTACCTGGTCGTGATGCAGTTCGCCGGTCGTGCGCCGGAGATGTATGCGACGGTGTTGCTGCTGGCCGCGCTCGGCTATGCGCTGAACCGCGGCTTCGTCGCGCTGGAACACCGCGCGATCCGCTGGTGGTTCGCGATGGGGCGCTGAGGCCGCGTCACGTCGCATCCTCGGCGGCGTGGCGAGAGACGGTGGCGCGTTCTCCGAACAGCCCGCGCGGCCGCGCCACCAGGATGGCCGCGATCAGCACGCCGATGAGCACCACCTGCAGCGCCGCGCCGCGCGCCTGTTCCGCCTGCGGCAGCAGGTCCCGCAGCAGCCCGCCGGAGACGGTCCAGATGCCCCAGACCAGCACTGCGCCCGCCACGGCGCCGAGGTTGCGGCCGGACCCACCGACGATGAGCATGGCCCAGACCTGGAAGGTGAGGACCGGCAGGAAGTCCTCGGGCGCGATATAGCCGACGAAATGCGCATAGAGCGCGCCGCCCAGCCCCATCAGCATGCAGCCGAGCACGAAGGCCTGCAGCCGATAGCGCCGCGCCGGCTTGCCGAGCGAGGCCGCCGCCGCCTCATCCTCCCGGATCGCGCGCAGCACGCGGCCCCAGGGGCCCGCCACCAGCCGTTCCAGCCCCCACCAGGCGAGGCCCACGACGCCCAGCACCAGCGCGAGATAGGCCAGGTTCCAGGCCAGCCCCGCGCCCAGCCAGGCGGACAGCGGCTTCGGGATGGACTGGATGCCGAAGGGGCCGCCGGTCAGCGCCTGGGCGTTCAGGGCGACCAGCTGGATCACCACCGCGATGCCGAAGGTGGTGATGGCCAGGTAGTCCTCCCGCAACCGCAGCGCCGCCAGGCCGACGATGAAGGCCGCGATGCCGGCCGCCGCCATGGCGCCAATCCAGCCCAGCGCCACGGGCCAGCCGAGCGAGGTGGTGAGCAAGGCGGAGGCATAGGCCCCGATCGCGACGAAGCCCGCGACGCCCACATTGAACAGCCCCGCAAAGCCCCATTGCAGGTTGAGGCCCAGCGCCATGACGGCGAAGATGCTGGCGAAGCACAGAAAAAAACTGCCATAGGCGAGGAGCTCCATCAGGGCTTCTCCCCGAACAGCCCATTCGGCCGCAGCAGCAGGATGGCGATCAGCACCAGGAAGGCGGTGGCGGCACGGTATTCGGCGCCGAAGATCGGCACGGAGAAACTCTCAGCCAGGCCGACGATGAAGCCGCCGAGCACGGCTCCCCAGACGCTGCCGATACCGCCGAGGATGGCTGCGGCAAATAGCGGCAGCAGCAATTCGAAGCCGAGGCCCGGGCGGATCTGCCCGACCAGCCCGGCAAACACGCCGGCCACTGCCGCCAGCGCCGCGCCGATGATCCAGGTGGCGCGGATCACCGCCGCCACATCCACGCCGGCCACGCGGGCTAGCGCCGGGTTCATCGCCGTGGCGCGCATGGCGCGGCCGAGCGTGGTGCGCGTCAGCAGCAGATGCAGGCCGAGCACCACCGCGCCCGTCATGCCGATGACCAGCAGCTGGTCCGGCGTGATGCGCAGTCCGCCGAGCACATCGCGCGGCACCAGCCGGATCGCGATCTGGATTTCCCGCGTGTAGTATTCGGGCAGCGTGCCGTAGAGGAACTGCAGCAGGTTGCGCAGCGCCAGCGCGGCGCCGAAGCTCGCGATCACCAGCGTGATGGCCGCACCCCGCGCGCGCAGCCGCTGGAACAGCAGCCAGTCGACCAACAGCGCCAGCCCCGCCGTCAGCGCGGCCGCGATGACCATGGCCACCAGCAGTTCCCAGCCGAAGGAGAAGGGCCCGATCGGCTGCATCACGCCGCCGCCCGTCACCGCCACGACGAAGCCAAGCGCCGTCACGGCGAGATAGGCGCCCCAGGTCAGGAACTCGCCCTGGCCGAAATTGGCGAAGCGCAGGATGGAATAGGTCAGCGTCAGCCCGACCGCGCCGAGCGCGATGACGGATCCCACCACCAGCCCATCCGCCAGCAATTGCAGCATCACGCGGCCTCCAACCCCGCACCGAGATACAGCCCCGCCAGGCGTGGGTCCTGCGCGAGATCGGCGGCCGCGCCGACCAGCCTCTCGCGCCCCTCCACCAGCACCGCGGCCCGGTCGGCGATGGCCAGCGCCGCCTTCACATTCTGCTCCACCAGCAGGATGGTGACGCCGGCCTCGCGCACCGCCTGCAACCGCTCGAAGACTACGCCGATTAGCTTCGGCGACAGCCCGGCCGAGGGTTCGTCCAGCATCAGCACGCTGGGCGAGGCGACCAGCGCGCGCGCCACGGCGAGCATCTGCCGCTGGCCCCCGGAGAGCCGCCCGGCCGGCAGCTTTCGCAGCCGCTCCAGATCCGGAAACAGCGCGAACATTTTTGACAGTTCCCCGCGCCGGTCCTTCGGCACCAGGGCAGCGGCGAGTTGCAGGTTTTCCAGCACGGATAGATTGGCAAAGATGTTCTCGGTCTGCGGCACGAAGCCGAGGCCTTCCTGCACCATGCGATGCGCGGGGGTGCGGGTGATGTCGCGGCCGTTGAGAAAAACCTGGCCGGACCAGATCGGCACCAGCCCTGCCGCCGCCTTCACCAGCGTGGACTTGCCGGCGCCATTGGGGCCGAGCAGCGCCACGATCTCGCCCGGCGCCACGGCCAGCGAGGCGCCGCGCAGGATGGGCAGGCCTGGCTCATAGCCGCCCTCAATGGAGGAAAGTTCCAAGGCCGGGGTCATGCGCCGAGATAGGCTTCGATCACGCGGGGGTCGCGCTTCACCTCCTCCGGCGCGCCTTCCAGCAGCAGGCGGCCCTGCGCCAGCACCAGCACGGGGCGGCAGAGGCGCGTGACCAGCTCCATATTGTGCTCGATGATGAGGAAGCTGGTGCCCTGGGCGTTCAGCACCTCGATCTTCTCCATGATGGTTTCGAGCAGCGGCGGCGCGACGCCGGCGCCGGGTTCGTCCAGCAGGATCAGGCGCGGTTCGGCCACCAGCACGCGGGCCAGTTCCAGCAGCTTGCGCTGGCCGCCCGACAGGACCCGCGCCGGTTCCTGCGCCAGCCGCGTGAGGCCGACGAAATCCAGCCAGTGCCGCGCCCGGTCGCGGATGCGCCGTTCCTCCGCCGCCACGGCGCCGGGGCGCAGCCAATTGGTCCAGAAGCGCTCGCCGAGCTGGCCCGGCGGCGCCAGCATCACATTCTCCAGCACCGTCATCGCCGGGAAGGGCTTTGGGATCTGGAAGGTCCGCGCCAGGCCGTGGCCGAAAACCTGGTCGGGGCGCAGGCCGTCGATGCGGACGCCGTCCAGGGTGATGCGGCCGGCGCTGGGCTTCAGGCTGCCGGCCAGGCAGTTGAACAGGGTGGTCTTGCCGGCGCCGTTCGGGCCGATCAGCCCGGTGATGGCGCCGCGGGTCAGGGTGAAGGACACGTCCTGCACCACCGGCGGCCCGCCAAAACTTTTGGAAACCCCCTCCGCCACCAGCATCCCGCGGCCATCCCCGATCCACCGGCCATGAAACGTCCGGCCGCGCCCCGGTCAAGGCCCGTCTTGCAGCTTTGTCATCTTCCGCCTGATATGGGGGGCCTGGGGGTGGCGCGGCGATGGAGTCGGACGTTTTCGAATTGTGGGACCTGCGGGTCGAGGTGGTGGCCCCGCCCGGGGCGAAGCTGTGGTGCGGCGCCGTGCCGGGCGACCATTTCGAGGTGCGGGGCGAGATGCTGCACATGCCGCCGGGCCAGGGCTTTTCCATGTATTCCCTCGCCGCCCTGCTGCCCCTGCTGCCGGCCAAGCAGCGGCCGACGC
Organism: Falsiroseomonas tokyonensis; assembly: GCF_019024325.1. Taxonomy (GTDB): domain Bacteria; phylum Pseudomonadota; class Alphaproteobacteria; order Acetobacterales; family Acetobacteraceae; genus Falsiroseomonas; species Falsiroseomonas tokyonensis. Next base: position 526,380 of record NZ_JAFNJS010000004.1, on the reverse strand, counting down.
ATCCGCAGGACTGGATGAGCACGGATGCGGAGGTGGCCTGCCCCGATCCCAACTGCCCCTCCCGCTTCCGCATCACCCGCACGGCGCTGCGCCGCTTCCGCCATGGCGAGACCACCGCTGTGCCGGCGCCATGAGCGTGGAGCGGTTCGAGCTCGCGCCGGGCTATGCCATCTCCCGCATCCTGCGCGGCGGCTGGCAGCTGGCGGGTGGCCATGGCGACATTGCCAGGGATCGCGCGATTGCGGAGATGCGCGCCTTCGTCGAGGCGGGCGTCACCACCTTTGACTGCGCGGATATCTACACCGGCGTCGAGGAGATGATCGGCGACTTTCGCGCGACCCTCTCGTCGGCCGAACGCGCGGGCATGCAGGTGCACACCAAATTCGTGCCGGACTGGTCGGACCTGCCGCGCGTGGACCTCGCCTATGTCACGCGTATCATCGACCGGTCGCTCCAACGGCTGCGGACCGATCGGCTGGACCTGGTGCAGTTCCATTGGTGGAACTATGCGACGCCCGGATGGGTGGACGCGGCGCAGCACCTGGACCGGCTGCGGCAGCAGGGCAAGATCCGGCATGTGGCCGGCACCAACTTCGACACGCCGCATGCTTCCGCGATGATCGAGGCGGGCGTGCCGCTGGTCTCCATGCAGGTGCAGTATTCGCTGCTGGATCGGCGGCCGGCCGGGGCGCTGTCCGGTTTGTGCGCCGAACTCGGCATGAAACTGCTGTGCTACGGCACGGTGGCGGGCGGCTTCCTCTCCGCCCGCTGGCTCGGCCAGCCGGCGCCGGCGGAACCCCTCGCCAATCGAAGCCTGGTGAAATACAGGCTGATCATCGAGGAGTTCGGCGGCTGGGACGCCTTCCAGGCGCTGCTGCGCGCGATGGAGGCGATCGCGCGGAAGCATGGCGTCTCGATCACGGCCGTCGCCACGCGCTGGGTGCTGGACCAGCCGCATGTCGCCGGCGCGATCGTGGGCGCGCGCTACGCGGAACACCTGGCGGACAATCTCACCGTCTTCCGCTTCGCGCTGGATGCAGCGGATGTCGCGGCGCTGGAGGCTGTGCTGGCGCAGGCGCCGGGGCCGGCGGGCGATACCTATACGCTGGAACGCGACCGGGACGGGCCGCATGGGCGGATCATGAAATATGACCTCAACCGTGACTGACGCCGAGGCCTGCCTGGCCGAAGTGGTGGCGCTGCACGCGCTGTTCGAAAGCTGGCTGGGCGCGCCCGGCCATGGCGATTTCAGCCGGTTCGAGCAGGCTTTCGCGCCCGGCTTCACCATGGTCGGCCCCGGCGGCACGCGGATGGACCGCGCCGGCACGCTGTCCTTCCTGCTGCGCGCCAAGGGCAGCCGCGGCGAGGGCTTCCGCATCGCGGTCGAGGAGGGCGCGCCGCTGCACCAGGCGCCGGGCCTCGTGCTGATGCACTACATCGAGCGGCAGTGGCTGCGCGGCGGCGAAACCGCCCGCCGCGCCGCGGCCCTGCTGCAGATGACGCCGGCCGGGCCGCGCTGGCTCTTCGTGCAGGAAACCTGGGTGACGCCGCCGGTTTGATGCTGGACAGCCGGCCCTGGCTTCAGGACATTCCAGCCACAAGACGAATGGGAGATTCGGGAATGACCCTCCGCCGCGTGGCGCTCGCCGCCCTTGCCGCCGCCGCCTGGGGGGGCACGCCCGCCGCGGCGCAGGCCCCCGCCTGCACCCACAATGTCGGCATGGTCGTCTCGCTCACCGGCCCGGCCGGGCGGTTCGGCCAGGCGGCGGCGAAATCCGTCGAGCTCGCCTTCAACGAATTGAACGCGGCCGCCGGCGCGCAGGGCATCGCCGGCTGCCGGCTGGCCTTCGACCTGCGCGATGCGCAATCCCAGGGCAGCGTGGCGGTGGACCAGGCGCGGCAGCTTGTGGATCTGCGGCGCGTGCCGGCCATCCTCGGCGGCATCATCAGCAGCGTCTCCATCCCCATCGTCACCAGCGTGACGGGGCCGGCCGGCGTGGTGCAGATCTCGCCCGCCTCCTCCTCGCCCACGCTGACGCGCATGGCGGTGGAGGGGCAGACGCGCGGCTGGTTCTTCCGCACCATCACCTCGGACGCGCTGCAGGGCACGGCGGCGGCGCGCTACGCGATGGACCAGGGGCTGCGGCGGCTGGCCATCATCCATGTGAACAACGATTTCGGCGTGAACATGGTGAACGAGTTCCGCCGCGCCTATGTAGCGCTCGGCGGCACCATCGTCTCCGCCACGCCCTACAACCAGGGCCAGGCGAGCTACGCGCCGGAGGTTACCAATGCGCTGCGCGGCGATCCGCCGGCGCTGTACCTGGTAAGCTATCCCGGCGATGGCACCACCATCGCCCGCACCTGGATCCAGCAGGGCGGCCCCGCGACCTTCCTGCTGAATGACGGCATGAACAGCGCCGACTTCATCCGCGATGTCGGGCCGCGCTTCCTGAACAATGCTTTCGGTACCTCCTCCGGCACCGTCACCACGCCCTCCACCGAGTATTTTTCCCGCGCCTATCCCGCCATGTCGGGCGGCTTCGGCGCGGGCGCGCCGGCGGCGGACCGCGCCTTCGATGCGGCGGCGATCCTGGGGCTGGCCATCGCCAAGGCGGGCAGCTTCGAGGCCGCGGCGATCCGTGATGCGATCCGCGCCGTGACCGCGCCCGGCGGCACCGAGATTCATGCGGGGCCAGAAGGCTTCGCACGGGGCCTCGCCGAGCTGCGCGCCGGGCGCGCCATCCGCTATGTCGGCGTGATCGGCGCTGTGGAATTCGACGCGAACGGCGATATCACTGGCCCCTTCCGCAAGTGGCGCATCCAGAACGGCGAGATCGTCACCGTCGGCCAGATGACGGTGGACGAAGTGCAGGCCGTGCAACGCCAGCTGCCGCCGCGCTGATGCCGCACCGTCCACGCCCGCCCCGCGTGCTGCTGGCCCCGGGGCTGGAGGCCAGCCGCATCGTCACCGGCCTGTGGCAGGTGGCGGACCAGGAACGCGACGGCCGCGTGCTGGACCACGCCGCCGCGGCCGCCGCCATGGCGGACTATGCCGAAGCGGGCTTCGACAGTTTCGACATGGCCGACCACTACGGCGGCGCCGAGCAGATCTTCTCGCGGTTCCGCGACGCCGACGGCACCGGCCAGGTTTTCACGAAATGGGTGCCGACGCCGGGGCCGATGACGCGGGAGGTGGTGCGCGAGGGTGTCGGCCGTTCGATGGAACGGCTGGGCTGCGTGCCCGACCTCATGCAGTTCCACTGGTGGTCCTTCCGCCACCCCGCCTGGCTCGATGCGCTGCGCGAGCTGGCGGCGATGCGGGCGGAAGGCGCGCTGCGCCATATCGGCGTGACGAACTTTGATACCGACCATCTGCGCGTCGCCGTCAAGCAGGGCATTCCGGTCATCACCAACCAGCTCTCCTTCTCGCTGCTCGACAGGCGGGCGGCGGGGGCGATGAGCGCCTTCTGCCTCGCCCATGGCGTGAAGCTGCTGGCCTATGGCACGCTCGGCGGCGGCTTCCTCTCGGAGCGCTGGCTGGGGCGCGAGGAATCCGCCGGGATCAGCGACTGGTCCAAGATGAAGTATCGCCGCTTCATCGAGGCACTGGGCGGCTGGGATGCCTTCCAGCATCTGCTGCGCGCAGTGGCGGAGATTGCGCGCAAGCATGGCGTTTCCATCAGCAATGTCGCGACGCGATGGGTGCTGGAGCAGCCCGCGGTCGGCGCCGTGATTTTGGGCGCGCGGCTGACGGAGGCGGAGCACCGCGCGGACAATCTGCGCCTGTTCGGCTTCGCGCTGGATGCGGAGGATCACGCGCGGCTCGACCAGGTCTTCGCGACGCTGCGGCCGATCCCCGGCGATTGCGGCGACGAATACCGCAAGCCGCCCTTCCTGACCGCCTCCGGCGATCTCAGCCACCACCTGGACAGCCTGCCCAAGGCCTTCATGGCCACGGAATTCCGCCCGGGGCGAAGCCGCGTCGACAGCGGCAGCGTGTGGGAGACGAATTGCGGCTATAGCCGCGCCGTCCGCGTCGGCGACCGGATCCTGGTCAGCGGCACCACCGCGACGCATACCGATGGCAGTGTGGTCTGCCCCGGCGATGCGGCGGGGCAGGCGGTCTATATCCTCGACAAGATCGCCGCGGCGATCGAGGCGCTGGGCGGTGCGATGGAGGATGTGGTGCAGACCCGCATCTGGCTGCGCGACGCGCAGGACTGGGAAGGCGTGGGCCGCGTGCATGGCCGGGTTTTCGCGGAAGCGCGCCCGGCCAATACGCTGGTGGAAGTGGCCCGTCTGGTCGGCCCCTATCTCGTGGAGATCGAGGCCGAGGCCGTGGTGGGTTAGTTCGCCGGCTTCATCGACATGGCATAGGTCTCCTCGTCATTGCGCGCGATCACCTCGATGTTGCGGCGAGAGGCCCAGATATTCACCTGGTGGTGCAGCGGGATGATGGCGTGGTCGGCCATGGCGATGCGCGTCGCCTGGCGGTACAGCTCCTCGCGCTGCGCCACGTCGATGGTGGTCAGCGCGCGTTCCAGCAGCGCGTCGAATTCCGGATTGGAATAGAGCGAGCGGTTGGAAGTGCCGCGGCCGCGCTCGCGGTTGGGGGTCGCGATCAGGCCGACCATGGGGCTGTCGGGCTCGCCCGTGCCAGTGCCCCAGCCGGACAGGCCGATGGGGAACTCATTGCGAGCGGAGCGGCTGAAATAGACGTTTGACGGCATGGCCTGCACATCCGCCCGCACGCCGATGCGCGCCCACATCTGCGCCACCGCCTGGATGATCTGCTCGTCGTTCACGTAGCGGTTGTTGGGGCCGGCCAGCAGCGCGCGGAAGCCGTTGGGGTAGCCGGCTTCCAGCAGCAGTTGCTGCGCGCGGGCCGGGTCGTAGGGGGCGGGCTTCAGCGTCGGGTCGTGGCCCATCACGCCTTCCGCGAGGAACTGGCCGGAGGGGGAGGCGAAGCCACCCATCACGCGGCTGACGATGGCATCGCGGTTGATGGCGATGGACAGCGCCTGGCGCACGCGGTTGTCGCGCAGCGGGCTGCGCTCCAGCCTTTCGCCATTGGGACCGGAAAGGCCCGGCGGATCGTCGCGCTCATGGTCGAGATAGAGGTAGATGTTGCGCAGCGCGGCGCGGCTGGCGATGCGGATATTGCTGTCGCTGCGCAGCGTCGGCACGTCGCGCGTGGAGACGGCGTCGATAGCCTGCACGTCGCCGGCGCGCAGCGCCGCGATGCGGGAGGCGTCGTTGGCGATGATGCGGTAGTTCACCCGCGCCCAGGGCTGCGCCGGGCCCCACCAGTTCGGGTTGCGCTCCATCACCGCCTCCGTCCCCGGATTGTAGGAGACCAGGCGATAGGGGCCGGTGCCGATGGCGGCGCGGCCATTGTTGAAATCCGCGGTGTCGATATCCGTGCCGAATTGCGCGCTGATGATGGAGATGCCGCTCATCCAGTTCGGCACCAGCGGGTTGGGCGCCGCGGTGTGCATGCGGATGGTATGCGCATCCACCACCTCCAGCCGCTGCACCTGGCGGGTGTAGATGGTGAAGCTGCCCGGGCTGTTGCGCACATTCGGCACGCGCGCGAAGGTCGAGACGATATCCTCGGCCGTGAAGGGCTTGCCGTCATGCCAGGTGACGCCCTGCCGCAGCTTGAATTCCCAGACGGTTGGGCTGATCGAGGTCCAGCTTTCCGCCAGGCCCGGGCGCAGGCGGAAATCCTCGTCCGTGCCGACCAGCCGGTCGAAGATGTGCTTGTTCAGCGCATTGTTGGGCGTCAGCGTGTGGTAGTGCGGATCCATCGAGGTGAAGGCACCGCCGACGCCGATGCTCAGCGTCTGCGCCATTCCGCCCGAGGCGGCGAAGGCCAGGAAGGTGGCGGCCAGCAGGGTCTTGCGCATGGTTCTCTCCCCGGACATGCTCGTCGGGCTGCATGGTATTGTCCGTACAATGCGGCCGCAACCGCCTTGTCACCGGCCCGGGGGAAAGTCTTCGATGGATTTGCTCGTCACCGATGCAGTCATCGTCACCCAGGATGCAGACCGCACCATTCTCGACCGCGGCGCGATCGCCATCCGCGGTGACCGCATTGCCGATATCGGACCGACGGCGCAGGTCGAGGCCGCGCATCCGGACCTGCCGCGCATGGCGGGGCGCGGCAAGGCGGTGCTTCCAGGCTTCGTCAATGCGCATACGCATACGATCCTGACCGTGCTGCGCGCGACGGTGGAGGATTGGTCGGGCAATGCCGTCTACGGCTATATGTCGCCCGTCTCCTACACCATGACGCCGCATGAGCGCGCGGTGATGGGCATGCTCGGCATCGTCGAGGGCATCCGCTCCGGCACAACCACCTTCGTCGACCCCTTCCGGCATGTGCCGGACTACGCCGATGCCATGGCCTCGCTGCGCGTGCGGCTGGTGCTCAGCGAGAACTGCGCGGACGTCAACACGCTGAAGATCCGCCACGGCGACTGGTCGCAGGACCCGGCCTTCGGCGAGGGGTTTCTCGAGCGCACGCGCGCCGGCATCGAACGCTTCCACAACACGTATGAGGGACGGCTGCAGATCCAGATCGCGGCGCATGCGACGGACAACTGCACGCCGGACTATCTGGAGAAGCTGACCGACCTAGCGCGCCAGCACGGCATGCCGCGCACCATCCACCTGGCGCAGTCGGTGGAAGAGATCCGCGTGATCCGAGAGAAGTACGGCTGCACGCCCGCCGAATACATCGCCCGCCACGGCTGGGCGGAACCCGATGTGGTCGGCGCGCATTGGACCTATCTGACCGAGCACGACATCGCGCTGCTGAGTGAGCGCGGCATGCAGATGGTGCATTGCCCGGCCAATGGGTCCCGCCGCGGCCCGCATCCGGTGCTGGCGAAATCCATCCGCCGCGCCGGGATCAACATCTGCTTCGGCACCGACAACATGACGGAGGACATGTTCCACGCCATGAAGATCGGCCTGATCGTGCATCGCGGCGCCGAGAACCAGCAGGGCACCGATCCGCAGCCGGAAGACATCTTCGACAGTTGCAACCGCAACGGCGCACGCAGCATCGGGCGGCAGGACGACATCGGCAGCCTGGAGATCGGCAAGAAGGCCGACCTCACCTTCCTCAACCTGAACACGCCGGCGCTGCGGCCGGTGACGAACCTGATCGGCAATATCGTGCATTACGGCCACCCCGGCACGGTGGAATCGGTGATGGTGGATGGTGAATTCGTGCTGCGGGACGGCAAGGTGCTGGTGACGGATGAGATGGCCCTGCTGGAGGAAGCGCAGGCGGTGACCAAGGCGGTCTGGGCGCGGATGCTGGCAAACAACCCGGACCTGCCGCCGCCGCGCAAGCTGAACTGGATGGATGTGTGAGGCCGCGCCTATGAAGAAGATGCACCTGGTCGCCTATATGAAGACCGGGCCAAGTGCCAGCTATCCCGGCAGCTGGCGCCACCCCACCGCGACGCTGCACGACCTGTTCGAACCCTCGCGCTACGAGCACATCGCCCGCGTGCTGGAAGCCGCCTGCTTCGACGCCTGCTTCTTCGCCGATGGGCTCGGCCTGCCCGACAACTACAAGAACCACTTCGCCGATTACGCCGGGCGCGGCGGGCAGACCAGCATGCTGGACCCGATGGTGGTGCTGCCGTTGATGGCGCGGGTCACCAAGCATCTCGGCCTCGGCGCCACACTGTCCACCACCTTCCACAATCCCTACAACCTGGCCCGCGCGCTGGGCTCGCTCGACCTGCTCAGCAAGGGCCGCGTCGCCTGGAACGTGGTGACCACGGCGCGGGAGTTCGAGGCGCAGAATTGCGGCCCCGAATCCCTGCCGCCGAAGGAAACGCGCTACGACCGTGCGGATGAGATCCTGGAGGCCTGCTGCGCGCTCTGGGATGGCTGGGATGCGGATGCGCTGGTGCTGGACAAGGCCAGCGGCGTCTTCGCCGATGCGACGAAGATCCGTTACGCCAACTACGTCGGCCAGCACGTCTCCTCACGCGGCCCGCTTTCCATCCCGCGCAGCCCGCAGGGGCGGCCGGTCATCATGCAGGCGGGATCGTCGGAGCGCGGGCGTCGCTTCGCGGCGCGCTGGGCGGAGATGATCTTCTGCTCGCCCGCCACGAAGCAGGCGGCCATCGCCTATCGCAGCGACATCCGCGCGCGCATGGAAGCCATCGGTCGCAACCCCGATGAATGCGCCGTGCTGCCCACGCTGCAACTGGTGATCGGGGAGACGGAGGCGATTGCGAAGGAAAAGGCGGAGCTCTATGCCTCCCTCGCCGATCCGGAGCTGGTGCTGGCCGCCAGCTCCTGGGCCGTCGCCGCCGATCTCAGCCTGCTGGAGACGCCGGAGGCGATCGAGGGCCAGGGCGGCAACCAGGGTGTGCAGGGCCATCGCGACCGCATGATGCAGGTGGCCAAGGCCAAGGGCATCAGCTTTGCGGAAGCGGTGCGCCGCCCGCGCGACCTGACGGCCGGCACGCCGGCGATGATCGCCGATATCATGGAGGACTGGTTCCGCTCCGGCGCCTGCGACGGCTTCATCCTGCCGCCGACCACCTGGCCCACGAGCTTCGAGGAATTCGGCACCATGGTGGTGCCGGAGTTGCAGCGCCGCGGCCTGTTCCGCACCGCCTATGCCGGGTCTACACTACGGGAGAATTTGCATAATCCCGGGTGAGGACAACGCCAGATGAAGTATCGCAACCTGGGCCGCAGCGGCCTGCGCGTTTCACCGCTCTGCCTCGGCGCCATGATGTTCGGCGGCGCGACGGATGAGCCGACCAGCCGCCGCATCATCGACACGGCGCGCAGCCAGGGCATCAACTTCATCGACACGGCGAATGGCTACAATGCCGGCGCGTCGGAGGAGGTGGTGGGCCGCGCCATCGCCGCCGATCGCGCCTGGTGGGTGCTGGCCACGAAGCTGGCCAATCCGGTGACGCCCGGCCCGAATGGCGGCGGCCTGTCGCGACTGCACATCATGCTGGCGGTCGAGGCCTCGCTGAAGCGGCTCGGCACCGACTGCATCGATATCCTCTACTGGCACAAGGAGGATCACGCGACGCCGCTGGCGGAGGCCGTGAACGCAATGGCCGACCTGGTGCGGGCCGGAAAAATCCGGCACTTCGGCGTCTCGAACCACCGCGCCTGGCGCGTGGCGGAAATCTGCCGGCTCTGCGACCTGGCGGGCATCGACCGGCCGGTGGTCAGCCAGCCGCTCTACAATGCGCTGAACCGGATGGTGGAGGTGGAGCACATCCCCGCCTGCGCGCATCTCGGCCTCGGTGTCTTCCCCTATTCCCCGCTGGCGCGCGGCGTGCTGACCGGCAAGTACAAGCCGGATGCGCCGCCGCCCGAAGGCACGCGCGCCGCGCGGCAGGACAAGCGCATGATGGAGACGGAGTGGCGCCCGGAAAGCCTGCGCATCGCCGCCGAACTGGCCGCGCGCGCGGCGGAGCGCGGCATCTCGGCGGGACAATTCGCGCTGGCCTGGGTGCTGCACAATCGCCTGGTCACCGGCGCCGTGGTCGGCCCGCGGACGGAGGCGCATTGGGCCGACTATATGGGCGCGCTGGACTACGCCTTCACGGCGGAGGATGAGGCGCTGGTGGATGGGCTGGTCGCGGCCGGCCATCCCTCCACACCCGGCTACAACGATCCGCAATATCCGCTGGAAGGCCGCGTGCCGCGCTGAGGCGTCACTCCGGCAGGGGGAAGACCAGCAGCCGGTCTGCCGGGATGGCGGCCAGCAGCACTTCCTCCATCGCCGGCGCGGCATCGACATGCGCATCGGCCAGCAGGCGGAGATGGCCGGCCTGCAGCGTCAGGCGCTGCACCGGGCCGCGGAATTCCTGCTGCAGCACGCGCGCGGCGAAATGCCCTTCCATCGCCGACGCGGCGGGGCCGAGCACGATATCCTCCGGCCGCATGAAAGCCTGCACCGGCGTGCCGTAGATTAGGCCGCGCGCCGCCAGGCTCGGCAGCGCCAGGCCGCCGGCGCGCAGCGTGCCGGGCGGCGCATCCACCGTCGCGGCGAAAAGGCTGCCATGGCCGATGAATCCGGCGACGAAGGCGGTGGCGGGATGGCGATAAATCGCCTCCGGCGTGCCGAGCTGCGCGACGCGCCCCTGGTCCAGCACCAGGATACGATCGGCCAGCAGCAGCGCCTCTGCCTGGTCCTGGGTCGCCAGCACCATCGTGCTGCCGAGGCGACGCTGCATCGCCCGCAGTTCCTGCCGCAGCGCCGCCCGCAGCGCGGGGCTTTGGGCCGAAAGCGGTTCGTCCAGCAGCAGCAGCTCCGGCTCCGGCGCCACGGCGCGGGCGAGGGTCAGGCGCTGGCGCTCCCCGCCGGACAGGCGCGCCACGGGCAGCGTGGCCTGCGACGTCAGCGCGAAAAGCTGCAGCAACTCCGCCACGCGCTGCGCCCGCCGCGGCCGCGGCCAGAGCCGGCCGCGCAGCACCTGGCCGAGGACTTCGGCCGTGGTCAGGCGGCTGGCGGCGGCGGCGTCGAGCATCACCGAAATCTGCGGATCGGGCGCCGTGATCTCCCGCCCCTGCAGCAGGATGCGGCCGCTGCTCGGTGGATCGAGGCCGGCGATGGCGCGCAGCAGCGTGGACTTGCCGCTGCCGGAGGGGCCGAGCAGGCCAAGCACCTCGCCGGGCGCGAGGCGCAGGCTGACGCGCTCCAGCAGCCTTCGCCCGCCGCTGTCCTTCGTCACCTGGTCCAGCAGAAGCTGCGCCGGAAGCGGGGTTTCCGGCGAGATGAGGGGCGCCGTGCTGCGCGTGGCGGGCGGCGATGCGGGCATGTCGCGCGTCACATGACGCGGCGGGGCGGTGCCGTCATGTGAAGCTTTGATGTCGGGGCCGCTACAGCTTCGCCAGCTCCTCCGCCAGCCAGGGGCGGGCGGCCAGGACGCGGTGCAGATAGTGGTTCCAGCGCAGTGCCAGCACCTTGTCGGATAGCAGGAAGCGCTTCGCCTCCGCCGCCGTCGCCCCCTCCACCCGGCGCAGCGGGCGGCCACAGGCGGCGGCCATGGCGCCGAGCTGGATGCGGCAGGCCTCGTCCAGCATGATGGCGCAGTGCACCGCCTCTCGCACATTGCGGCCGACCACCAGCGTGCCGTGATTGGCCAGCAGCAGGGCGCGGCGCGGGCCGAGGGCGGCGGCGAGCTGGCGGCCGGTCTCCTCCGTGTCGATGATGCCCTCGTATTCGGTGTGCGTCGCGCAATCGCCCGCGAACATCAGGGCGGATTGGAACAGGGGCAGCAGATCGCTGCCCGTGGCGGTCAGCATCACCGCGCTCGGGCTGTGGGTGTGGATGACGCAGCCGATATCGGGCCGCGCGGCATAGAGGCCGGTGTGGATGACCAGCGAGGGGTTGATGCGGCCGGGGCCCGAGAGCACGCGTAGCGCCATGTCGGCCTGGTGAAGGTCGGCCGCGCGCACTTCCTCGAATCCCTGGCCATAGCCGTGGCACCAGAAGCTGTCGCCGCCAGGCACGCGGGCGGTGAGGTGGCCGGCGATGCCGGCATTCTGCCCTTGGCTGTCGAGGATGTGGAAGGCGGCGAGAACCTCCTGCTTCAGCTCATCCATCGGCGACCTCCGGGATGCGATTGGCGCCTTCGGCGATGCGCAGGCAGGCGGCCTGGTGCGCCGTGTCGCCGTGGACAGCGCGCAGTTCCGGCGCCGTGGCGCGGCAGTCCGGCACGGCCACGGGGCAGCGGCTGGCAAAGTGGCAGCCGGGCGGCAGGGCGATGGGGGAGGGGATCTCGCCTTCCAGCACATGCCGCCGCAGCACCGCCTCGGGGTCCGCCGGCAGATGCGCGGAGATCAGCGCCTGGGAATAGGGATGCGCGGGATCGGCGAAGACCTTGGCCGCCGGCGCATATTCCACGACGCCGCCGAGATAGAGCACCATGATGCGGTCGCTGATCAGCTTCACCGTGCCGAGGTCGTGGCTGATGAACATCATCGCCACGCCCGTTTCCGCCTTCAGCTCCGCCAGCAATTCCAGGATGCCGGCGCGCACCGAGAGGTCGAGCGAGCTGGTCGGTTCGTCCAGCACGATCAGTTTTGGCTGCGTGGCGATGGCGCGGGCGATGCAGACGCGCTGCAGCTGGCCGCCCGAGAGCTCGGAGGGGTAGCGCGTCAGCAGCTCCGTGGTCAGGCGCACGCGGCGGGCCAGTTGCTCCGCGCGGTCGCGGCGTTCGCTGCGCGAGAGTTTTGTGTGCAGCAGCAGCGGCTCCGCGATCAGCTCGCCGATGCGAATGCGCGGGTTCAGCGCGCTCCAGGGGTCCTGGAACACCATCTGCATCTCGGCGCGCAGCGGGCGGCAGGCAGATTCGGGCAGGGTGGTGATGTCGCGGCCCTGGAAGCGGATGCGGCCGGCGGTCGGCTTCAACAGGCGGATGACGGCGCGGCCGATGGTGGATTTTCCGGAGCCGCTTTCGCCGACCACGCCCAGCGTCTCGCCGGGATTGATGCTGAAGGAGACGCCATTCACCGCATGCACGGTGCGGCCGCCCTGCGCCGGGAAATGCTTTTGCAGGTTCTCGACCTGGAGAATGGGCGTCATGCGGCCACCCGATGGCAGCGCGCGATATGGCCGGCGCCGAGCGCGACATCCGGCGGCGTCTGCGCGCAGTCCGGCCCGGCCTGCGGGCAGCGGTCGCGATAGGCGCAGCCCTCCGGCAGGCGGAACAGGTTCGGTGGCGGGCCACCCACCGTGCGCGGCCCGCCGAGGCGCAGGCGTTCCGGGGTCGCGCCAATCAGGTTCGCCGTGTAGGGATGGGAAGGCTGACCAAAGACCTCGCGCACGGGGCCGCTCTCCACGATGGCGCCGGCATACATCACCGCCATCTCGTCGCAGTAATGCGCGACCACGCCGAGGTCGTGGGTGATGATCATCGCGCCGATCCCCGTCCGCCGCACCAGGTCGCGCAGCAGGTCCAGGATCTGCGCCTGCACCGTCACATCAAGGCCCGTGGTCGGCTCGTCCGCGATCAGCAGGCGCGGTGCGTTCATCAAAGCGAGCGCGATCAGCACGCGCTGCGCCATGCCGCCCGAGAGCTCATACGGCCACGCGGCCATGCGGCGCGCCGGGTCCGGGATGCCGAGCGAGGCCAGCATCTCCACCGCGCGGTCCCGCGCCGCGGCCTCGCTCACCTTGCGATGCGCGCGATGGATGCGGATGAGTTGGTCGCCGATGCGGGTCAGCGGGTCCAGCGAGGATTTCGGGCTCTGCACCACCAGGGAGATGTCGCGGCCGCGCAGGGCGTTCACCTGTGCCTCGGGCATCGCCAGCAGGTCCTGGCCCTCGAACAGCGCACGCCCGCCCACGACGCGCGCCGGCGGGCGCAGCAGCCCCATGAGCGATGTGGCGGTCAGCGACTTGCCCGCGCCGGTCTCCCCCACCAGGCCCAGGATACGGCCGGCCTCCAGCGTGAAGGACACGCCGTTCAGCGCGCGCGCGACGCGGATCTGGTTGTCCAGGTCGCGCGAGATGAAGTGGGTGTGCAGGTCTTCGACCGAAAGCAATGTCACCGCGTGGCCGCCTTCCGGCGCGGGTCGAGCATGTCCTGCATTCCATCGCCCAGCATGTTCAGCCCCAGCACCATCAGGATCAGCGCGATGCCCGGGAAGACACCGACCCACCATTGGCCGGTGACGAGATACTCCGCGCCCTGGCGGATCATCGCCCCCCATTCCGGCGTGGGCGGCTGGATGCCGACGCCAAGGAAGGCGAGCGTCGCGGAGATGCGCACCGCCCAGGCCGCGCGCACCGCGGTCTGCGCCATGGCGCCCTGGATGGCATTGGGCAGGATATGCACGAAGAGGATGCGCCAGGTGGGATTGCCGGCGGCGACGGCGGATTCCACGAAGGTGGAGCCGCGCAGCGCGATCACTTCCGCTCGGACTACGCGTGCAAAAACCGGGCTGTCGAGAAAGCCGATCACCAGCACCACGTTCAGCAGCGAGGGGCCGGCGGCAGCGACCACGGCCAGCGCCAGGATGATGGAGGGGAAGACGCGCAGCGCATCGAAGCCGCGCATCATGATCTCGTCCGGCCAGCCGCCGCGATAGCCGGTGTAGAGGCCAAGCGGGACGCCAGCGAGCAGCCCCACCAGCACGGCCGGGATGGCGATGCCAAAGGCCCAGCCGGCGCCGGCGATGACGCGGGACAGCACATCCATCCCATTGCCATCCGTACCGAAGGGATGCGCCCCGCCCGGCGGCGCCAGCACGTTGCGCGGCTGCGCCTGGATCGGGTCGAAGGGCGCGATCCAGGGTGCCAGGATCGCGACCAGCGCAAACACCAGCAGGATGGTGGCGCCGATCGCCAGCGTCGGGCTCCGCCGCGTGATGCCCGCGATGCGCAGGGCCCAGCGCGGGGTGGGGGCGACGGTCGTGCTCATGGTGCCGCCCCCGCGCGCGGCTCGGTCAGCATGACGAAGACATCCACCGCGAGGAAGACGAGCACGGAGAATAGCGCCAGCACCAGCACATAGCCCTGCACCACGGCGAAATCCCCGGCGATGATCGCGGACAGGCCGTATTGCCCAAGCCCGCCCCAGGCGAAGACATATTCGATGAGCGAGGTGGTGCCGACCAGGCCGGTGATCTCTGTGCCGATGAAGGTGACGACCGGCGTGGCGCTGTTGCGCAGTGCCATGGCGCGGATCTGCCCATGCGGCAGGCCCTGGGCGCGGGCATACCGGATATAGTCGGAGGCCAGCACCTCCAGCGCGATGGCCCGCGTCTGCTTGATGATCGGCGCGGCGGAGATGATGGCGACACACAGCACCGGCAGCACCAGCTGGCTGAAGGCGGAGCCCGCCGCCTCCCAATCCGCGGCCAGCAGCCCATCGATCAGGTAGCTGCCGGTGATGCGATCCGGTGGCGTCAGGAACAGGTCGATGCGGCCCATCCCCGGCGGCGCCCAGCCGAGCAGGTAGAAGAAGACGAACAGCATGATCAGGCCGAGCCAGTAGGTCGGCACGGAAAAGCCCAGCAGGGACAGGAAGCGCGTGACCTGGTCGAAGCTGCCATCCGGTCGGAAGGCGGCGCGCAGCCCGGCGGGAATGCCGAGGCCGGCGCCGATCAGCACGCCCCAGAACATCAGCTCGATCGTCGCCGGCGCACGGTCCAGGATCTCGGCCAGCACGGGGCGGTTGCTCAGCCAGCTCTGGCCGAGATCGCCCTGCAGCACCTTGCCGAAATAGACGCCGAACTGCACCCAGATGGGCTGGTCGAGCGCGAGCGAGGCGCGGACCAGCGCGATTTCCTCCGTCGTCGCGGTGGGGCCGGCGAGCAGCCCCACCGGGTCGCTGCCGCTGAGCCGCACCAGCAGGAAGGTGAACAGCAGGATCACTGCCAGCAGCGGCACCACCAGCGCGATGCGCCGGGCGAGCAGCCCGGACATCAGCCCACCTTCAGGTCGTACCAGCGTTCATGATCGTCCGGATGCGGGCACCAGCCAGAGATATTGGGCGCCATCGCCTCCCAGACGCTCGGGTAGACGGTGGCGATCCAGGGCGCCTCCTCCATCCACAGCGCCTGGGCCTGGCGCATCAGCTCGTTCCGCCGCGGCACGTCGAGGCTGGTGCGCGCCTCGTCGATCAAGGCGTCCATGCGCGGATCGGCGAAGCGGGCGCGGTTGGACACGCCCTGGGAATGCGCCAGCAGGTAGGTGGTATAGACCGGGTCCAGCACGATGGGCCCGTCCTCGAAGGCGAAGAAGGGCATGTCCTGCCGCGCCGGGGCGCCGCGTGCGCGCATGTCGCTGTCGCTGATCCGCACGGCGCGCGCCTTCACGCCGATGGATTGCAGCTGCGAGGCCACCTGGATGGACAGCGCCTCCTCCCAGTTGAAGATCTGGCTGTAGAGGATCTCTACATCCTGGTTGAAGTCGAAATTCGCCTGCGCCAGCAGCGCCTTCGCCCGGTCCGGGTTGTGGTCGTATTTGAAGGCGCTGGGGTCGTAGCTGGCGACGATGGGCGGGATGATGGAGCGTGCCTGCTCGGCCAGGCCGAAGAACACGCCCTGGATCAGCGCCTGCTTGTCCACCGCATAGTTGAAGGCCTGCCGCACCAGCTTGTTGTCGAAGGGCGGGAAGCGCAGGTTCATGCGCAGCGAGGAGATGGTGCGGCCGAAGCTGTCCTGCGTCTTCACGCGGCGATCGGCGCGCAGCTCCGCCACCTGCTGCAGCAGCGGCCTGTGGATCCACTGCACCTGGCCGCTGCGCAGCAGGGTGATGCGGGACGCCGCGGAGGGCACGGCGCGGAAGATCACCCGGTTGAAATGCGGCTGTTCGCGGAAATAGCTCGGATTGGCGACGAAGACCGCCTGCTCGCCCGAACGCACCGATTCGAGGTGATAGGCGCCGAAGCCCGCCGTATTGGTCTCCATCCACTTTAGCCCCCAGGGGTCCTCGGCGGTGGCGTGCTTCTTCACCTCGGTGCTGTCGTAGATGCCGGGCACATAGAGCGTCAGCGCGGAGAGCAGGATCAGGCTGGGGGCGGAGAGGGTGAACTCCACCTCGTAGCGCGACTTCGCCTTCACGGCGGTGACGTTGGAGACGCTGGCGATGAAATTGCCGGTGCGGCGCTGCGCGAAGGATTTGGCCCAGCTCCACTCCACATCCGTGGCCGTCAGCTCGTTGCCGTAGAAGCTTTTCACGCCTTGCCGCAGCTTGAAGACCCAGCTCTTGCCGTCCGGCGAATTGGTCCAGCTTTCCGCCAGATGGCCCTCGATGACGTCGGGGTTGAGGTAGGGGCGGCCGTCGCGCTCCGTGCGGCCGTAGCGGGTCAGGCCCTCATAGACCTGCACCACCGTCTCCTGCGTGCCGGGCCGCAGCGCATCGCCGTCGAAGCCCTCCGGTGCGCCGGGGGCGGCCAGCAGCAGGGTGCGGCCGCCGCGCTGCGCCAGCACGGCGGGTGCGCCGAGCGATGATCCGGCCGCGAGTGCCGCGGTGCCCAGCAGAAGGTCGCGCCGTTCGATGCTCATGGAAAAATGGTCCCTCGTTCGCCCCGCGCACATTGACACCGCTTCCGGCAGAGATTTCAAGACTGGGATGCAAGTGCTCTTCCGGGGCACGCCAGGTTGAGGGGGTTCGCATGCACGATTTGGTCATCCGGGGCGGCACCATCGTGGACGGCACCGGCCAGCCCGCCTTCACCGGCGACGTGGCGATCGATGGCGACCGCATCACCCAGGTGGGCGGCAAGGCGGGGCCGGCGAAGCGGGACGTGCCGGCGGAAGGCCGTCTGGTGACGCCGGGCTGGGTCGATGTGCACACGCATTACGACGGCCAGGCCACCTGGGACCCGGTGCTGGCGCCTTCCGTCTGGCACGGCGCCACCACCGTGCTTTTCGGCAATTGCGGCGTGGGCTTCGCCCCGGTGCGCAAGCGCGACCACAAGGCCCTGATCGATTTGATGGAAGGGGTGGAGGATATTCCCGGCATCACCCTGACCGAGGGGCTGAAGTGGAACTGGGAGAGCTTCCCCGAATATCTCGACGTGCTGGGCAGCATGCCGCGCACCATCGATATTGGCGCGCAGATCGCGCATCACCCGCTGCGCGTCTATGTGATGGGCGAGCGCGGGCTGAACCGCCAGGCCGCCACGGCCGAGGATATGGAGGAGATGGCGACACTGACGGAGCATGCGCTCCGCGCCGGCGCCTTCGGCTTCACCACCTCCCGCACCGACCAGCACAAGACGCCGACGGGCGACCTGGTGCCCGGCCGCTATGCGGAGGAGAAGGAACTGCTGGCCATCGGCCGCGCCATGGGCCGCGCCGGCCGCGGCACCTTTGGCATGCTGTCCGACTTCGAGGACGAGGCCGCCGACTTCCGCTGGATGCGGGAGCTTTCGACGATTTCGGGCCGTCCCGTGTGGTTCCTGCTGACGGACCGCAACTACGACCCGCAGCGCTGGCGCCGGCTGATGAGCAATGTGGATGCGGCGCGCGCCGATGGCCTGCCGCTGTCCGCGCAGGTGGCCTGCCGCCCCGTGGGCCTGATCCTCGGCCTGACCACCTCGCTGAATCCCTTTGCCCTGCGCGAAGGCTTTCACGAACTGGCCGCGCTGCCGCCGAAGGAACAGCTGGCAAAGCTCCGGGAGCCGGCAACCCGGGCAAAGATCCTGGCGGAGGAAGCCTCGGAGCGGCTGCTGCATGTGGTGCCGCCGCTGTCGCGTCAGATCGCGACGCGCTGGGACAATATGTTCGCCCTCGGCGATCCGCCGGATTACGAGCCGCCGCCGGAGCGTTCCATCGCCGCCCTGGCCGCCAAGGCCGGGCAGGACCCGGCCGCCTTCTGCTATGACTACCTGACGGCGGATGATGGCGGGCGGATGCTGTACTTCCCCGTGGTGAACTATGTCGGCGGCGATCTGTCGGTCGTGCATGACATGATGCTGCGCCCGCATACGGTGAACGGGCTTTCGGATGGCGGCGCGCATTGCGGCGTCATCTGCGATGCCTCCATGCCCAGCTTCATGCTGACGCATTGGGTGCGCGACCGCGCGCGCGGCGACCGCGTGCCGCTGGAATTCGCGGTGAAGCGGCAGACCAGCGAGACGGCGGATTTCTTCGGCATGACCGATCGCGGCCGGCTGCAGGTGGGCAAGAAGGCGGATGTGAACGTCATCGACTTCGAGGCGCTGCGCCTGCACCACCCGGAGATGATCTACGACCTGCCCGCCGGCGGCCGCCGCCTGGTGCAGCGCGTGGAGGGTTACGACATGACCCTGGTCTCCGGCCAGCCGATCATGGAGCGCGGGCAGGAGACGGGCGCGCGTCCCGGCAGGCTGGTCCGCGCCTAGTCGATAATGGCTTCCGCGGCGGCGCCCGGCTTCGGCCGGGCGCGCCGCAACAACAGCAGCATCGGCACGGCGGCCAGGGCCACGAACATCATCAGCTTGGGGTGCGCCGTTTCCGTCAGATGCAGCACGCGCAGGCGGCGGTCGTTGGGTTAAGGCGGCGCTCGATCAGCCCATTGGCCTGCAACCGGTCCAGGATGCGGACCAGGGTGATCGGCTCGAGCTCCAACAGCTCCGCCAGCGCGCCCTGGTACAGCCCTTCGTTGCGGGCGAGCGTGGCCATCACCTGCCACTGGGCGCGGGTCAGGCCGAGATGCCGCGCATTCTGCTCGAAGCCCTTGCGCAGCATCCGGGCGGTGTCGTGCAGCAGGAAGCCGAGATTGCGGTCGGGCGCTTCCATGTCATCCCCAGGCAATAGAGGATGATGAGGGCAAGCGCGCTTACGATATCCCCAAGCCTGGCAGCCATGCGGCCGGGAAGGGGCGGCTGCCAGGCTTCCGCATGGGTGGGCTCAGGCGATGGCGGTGGAAAGCACCCCCGCCAGGCGCTGGGCCCAGGCCTCGATCCCGGGATCATCGGCCAGCAGGTCCTGCCGCACCTCGATCAACGCGGCCGGGATGTCCCGGGCATCGCCATGCACCGGCACCGTGTAGTCCTCCGCCAGATCGATCCGGTAGGGCTCGTTGTCGCCCACCGTCAGGGCCGGGTCCTCGCGCAGCGCGGCGATCAGCGCGGCGCCGAAGCCGGTGGCCTCGCCATACAGTAACCCGGCCTGCCACGGGCGCGGCACGCCCTGGAAGACCGGGGTGAAGCTGTGCACGCCGAGCAGGAAGCGGGTCGGCCGCGCATCCAGGAAGCGCGAGATGCGGTCCTGGAAGGGCCAGAAATATTCGTCCTGCCGCTGCGCCACCTCGGCCGGCGTCAGGTCGTGATTGCCCGGGATATCCGTCGTCTCGCTGCGCAGCGGGATGCTGCTGGGCACGCCCAGCGGGCGGTTGCAGTAGATCAGCAGGCGGGAATAGCCCGAGAGGAACAGCGGCGCATCCAGCAGCGCGGACAGCCGCCGCGCCAGCGCCGCCGCGCCGATGTCCCAGGCGATGTGGCGCTGCAATTCCGCGGGCGGCAGGCCCAGCGCGGCGTGGCGTGCCGGAATGTGGTTGCTGGCGTGTTCGCAGACCAGCACCAGCGGCGAGGCGCCGGCCGCGTTCACCGCGGTGACGGCCGGCGGGTCGCTCAAGCCGGCGCCTCGTCCGTAAAGACCTGGAAGCCGGAGAGGGTGCAGGGCCCGAAGGTGGTGGTGATGGCGACATCCGTCGCATCCCGCCCGCGCGCCATAAGGATGCGGCCGATGCGCGGCGTGTTGTTGCGCGCGTCGAAGGTGTGCCAGGCGCCGTCGAGATACACCTCGAACCAGGCGGCGAAATCCATCGGCCCATAGGGCGGCGGCATGCCGATATCGCCCAGATAGCCGGTGCAGTAGCGCGCCGGGATATTGACGCAGCGGCACAGCGTGACGGCCAGATGCGCGAAATCCCGGCAGACGCCGACCTGTTCGCGATGCGCATCATGCGCGCTGCGGGTCGCGCTGGCCCGCTGATAGTCGAAGGTGATGTGGTTGTGTGCATAGTCGCAGATGGCCTGCACCCGCGCCCAGCCTTCCGGCCCCTGGCCGAACTGCGCCCAGGCGAAATCGGCCAGCTTGTCCGTGTCGCAGTAGCGGCTGCCCAGCAGGTAGACCAGCGCCTCGTCCGGCAGGTCCTCCACCTTGTGCTGGCGCGCATAGGGCAGCAGCGGGTCCGGGCGGCCGCTATCCTGCACCAGCAGCTTCGTGCCGATGACCAGCCGGCCGGGCGGGGCGACGATGCGCGTGCAGGTATTGCCGAAGCCGTCCCGGTAGTGGTGCGCGGGGATGGGCGGGTCGAACGTGACCTGGTGCGGGCCGATCAGGTCCGGGGTACGAGAGGGATGCGGGCTGATCATCAGCAGCATCGGGGTCGGCTGCGGGCAGTCGTAGGTGATCTGGCAGCCGGCGCTGATGCGCATGGCGAACTCCTCGGGGACGGGATGAGCCGGGAAGGCCCGGCCCTTGGCAACGCAATCACGTGAACGGAACGAACCAGGCTTGGTTCCCTGGCATAGGCCGCGCAGCCGCCGGTGGACAGCGAAAGGTCCTGGCGCCACCATCGCGTGTCCCGATGACAACCTCGCCGACCACGCGCTTCCCGACCTCCGGACCGCCTGACCCCCGCGGGCCGATCCGGCGCGACGGTCTGGCGATCGGGGCCGCGCGGCTGGAGGCGGCGCCGCAACGCATCGGCTTCGTCCTGGTGCCGGACTTCGCGATGCTGGCCTATGCCTGCGCCGTGGAGCCTTTCCGCGCCGCCAATGACCTGGCGGGCGTGATATTGTACCAGTGGATTCATATCTCGCCGGACGGCAAGCCGGTGCGCGCCTCCAACGGCGTGTCGATCGTGGCGGACCAGGGCACCGGCGCGCCGGCGCAGGTCGATGCGCTTTTCGTCTGCGCCGGCGGCAATCCGGCTGAATTCGAGGATCCGGCGACGCTGGCCTGGCTGCGGGCGGAAGCGGCGCGCGGCATCCGCATCGGCGGCGTTTCGGGCGGACCCTATATCCTGGCGCGGGCCGGGCTGCTGGCCGGGCACCGCTGCACGGCGCATTGGGAATACATCCCGGCGATGGCCGAGCGCTTCCCCAACCTGACCCTGACCCGCTCGCTGTTCGAGGTGGATCGCGACCGCTGCACCTCCTCCGGCGGCACCGCGGCGCTGGACATGATGGTGGCACTGATCGAGGCCGCGCATGGCCGCCCGCTGGCGCGCGCCGTGGCCGAATGGTTCCTGCATACCCGCCCGCGCGCCGGCGACGAACCGCAAAGGATGAGCCTGCGGGAACGCTACGACATCGGCCATCCCAACCTGCTGGCGGCGCTGGCGCAGATGGAACGCGCCATTGAGACGCCGCTCTCGCGCGAGGTCCTGGCGGAGCAGGCCGGCATCTCCGTCCGGCAGCTGGAACGGCTGTTCCGCAGCCATCTGGGCCGCACCATCGGCGCGCACTACCTGGGCCTGCGGCTGGACCATGCGCGCCGCCTGCTGCAGCAGACGGCGCTTTCGGTGCTGGAGGTGGCGATGGCCTGCGGCTTCGTTAGCGCCGCGCATTTCTCCCGCGCCTATGGCGCCCGCTTCGGCCGGTCGCCGCGGCAGGATCGCGGCGGCGCGCCAAAGCTCGCGGATCAGCGCTGACCGTCCCAGGCGCTGATCGCATCCTGCGTCAGCCCGCCGACCCGGGCATGCGGGCGGCCGCCGGTGGTCATGGCGAGCGCGAAAAGAATCTCCTCCGGCCGCGGCGCATCCGGCACCGTCGCGGTGATGCCGTCGAAATGGCTGCGCACATAGGCGGCGTTGCGATGGTGGATGGGCAGGTCCAGCACCGCGCCCATCGGCCCCACCTTGGTCATCGACGGCACGATGGACAGCGCCTGGCCAAGCAGGCCGCGCATGGCATAGCCGCCCGCCACATGCCACAGCGCGCCGTGCTCCAGCTCCCCGGCCGAGCCGACCAGGCCGCCCTTGCCATAGGCCTCGATCCGCGCGGGATCGCCGCCGAGGCCCGCCAGCAGCCTTTGGGCCACCATCAGCCCGATCGGCTTCATCGCCTCCATCATCCACATCAGCTCAGGCTCGTGCCGCCCGGCGAAGGGGTTGCGCAGGATCACGGCGCACCAGCCCTTCAGCAGCGGGGTGGCGAGGCGCGGGCCGCCATCATGGTGGATCTCCTCCACGCAGAGCACGGTCTTCCGGATGTCCAGCGTCTGGGTCATGGGCTTGGGGCCTTCAGCGAGAGGAAGGGGGTGCCGACGAGGCGGAACTGGCCGCCGAGGCGCAGCGCGGCGGCGCGGATCAGCCCGGCCTGGCAGCAGGATTCGGCGAAGGTGGCGCCGGCGTGAAGTGCGGCCTCGATCTCGGCCGCGGTCAGCGCGCCGACCGCCATCGTCACCAGACGCTCGCCCAGATCGCTGTCCGGATCGAGCGTGGCGGCGGGGCGGCGGGTGATGGCGGAGCTTTGCACATCCACCGCATTGGCGATCAGCGTCGCTGCCACATCCGCCGCAGCCGCATCGCGCGCCAGCACCGTGACGGCATCGGCGATGCCGAGGGAGAAGGACCGGCCGTGCCGGCCGGAGGTGGCGATGCCGCCGATGCCATCGGCCGCGCGCAAATGCAGCGCGCCGTCGAAGCCGCCGCGCGGATCCATCGCCAGGCCGATATCAAGGCCGTCGCCGGGCAGCACGGCGATATCGCCGCCGTCATTGACGAAGGCGCGGGCGAGATCCGGCGCCGCGGCGCGCATCGCCGCCAGCAGCGCATCCGCCACAGCGCCGGCGACCGCCGCCATGGGCGTGACGAAAAAGCCGCGCGCGGCATGGGGCAGGCAGGCGGCATGCATGGTCCTGGCAATGTCGCCCTGCGGCCGCACGGCGGGGTCCGCGGCGCGGCGCAACAGCGGCAATTCGGCGACGAGCTCGGGCAGCACGCTCTGGAAGCGCGCCACCGCGGCCGCCTCCGCCGCGGCGACGGAAGCAGGCGGACCCCAGGCGCGCAGCACCACGTCGATCGGGCCATGCTGCAGATGCAGCCGGTCCTGCGTCAGGCGCTGCACCTGCGGCATGTCAGCCGGCGAAGGGCCAGGGATTGCCCGCCTGCCAGTCCTCGATGCGCAGCGACGGGCCGAGATTCCGCAGCAGATCCTGCACCGGCACGATCTCGGACATATGCCCGCCGAGGCGTTCGTACAGCGCGCGCGGCAGCGTGAATTCGATGGGCGCGACCAAAGCCGGCGTCGGCACATAGCCGAAGGCGTTCTTCGGCAGGCGCAGCACATCGGCCATGACGGTGATGCCGCCGCCGGGCCAGAGATAGACGGGCGCGCCGCCCATGGTGACGCGCGTTTCGCCGGAGGCCACGCTGCGCGTCAGCAGCACCGGATTCTCCGTGACGCCCGCGCGCAGCGATCCGCCGGCGCCGGCCATGAAGATGACGGTGCAGAGCGAGGGTTCGCAATTCTCGCCGATGCGCTCCACCACCTTGGCAACGCCGTCAGGCATGGGGCCGGGGATGGGGCGCAGCGTGTCATCCAGCACGCACCACAGCGCGTCCTCGCCGGTGGTGGAGGTCAGCAGCAGGCGCAGGCCGGGCCAGGCGATCTTTGGGTCGATGCTCTCGATGATCGCCAGCGGATCGCTGATATCCGTCCCGCCCCAGCCGAGGCCCGGATTCGCCACCTGGAAATAGCGCCCGGGGGTGGAGCGCCGTCCGCGCAGCCGGATGCCGGTGGGCTTCATGCCCAGCACCTTGCCCGCCTGGTGTTCCGAAAGCAGGCCGGTGATGTGGTCATCCACCACGATGACCTCATCCACCTGCCCAAGCCACTGCTGGGCGAAGATGCCGATGGTGGCGCTGCCGCAGCCGACGCGCATGCGCACCTCCGGCTTGCCATCCACCACCGGCGCCTGGCCGGCCTGCACGCGCACCGCATGGCCGCCATCGATGGTGAGGCCCACCGCCTCGCCCGCGCACAGCTTCAGCAGCGTGTCGCAGGTGGTGGTGCCTTCCTTCTTGCTGCCACCGGTGAGGTGCCGTACGCCGCCGAGGGAGAGCATCTGGCTGCCATATTCGGCCGTGGTGACATGGCCCACCTGTTCGCCATTCGCGCGCACGGCGGCGGCCTCCGCGCCCAGGTGCCGATCCGTGTCGATCTTCACCTTCACGCCGCAATAGCTGAAGATTCCCTCCGTCACGATGGTGACGGTATCCACCCCCGCATGGCTGGCGCCGACGATGAAGGGGGCGGGCTTGTAGTCCGGATAGGTGGTGCCGGCGCCGATGCCGGTGACGAAGGCGCGCGACGGATCGAGCAGCTGGCCGTCCCAGGCGCCCTCCGCGAAGGCGACGACGGGGCCGCCCGATTCCACCGCGCGCGCCAGCGTCACCGCCGGATCGGTGCGCACCAGCTGGCCATTCTCATTGGCGTAGCGCGAACAGGCGCCGCTGCGGCCGGGGCGGATGCGGCACAGCACCGGGCAGGCATCGCAGCGCACGATGCCCTGGTCGCCCTCCGGCGCGCCGAACTTCTGGGATCGTGCGGCGAGGCTGCCATGGTCGCTCATCGCATCTGCTCCCACAGCCGGTGCGGCAGCACCGGCACCTGGCGCATGGTGACGCCGGTGGCGTGGCGGATGGCGGAGAGGATGGCCGGCGCCGTCGGCACCAGCGCGGGCTCGCCTACACCTTTCGCGCCGTAGGGGCCTTCGGGTTCCGGATCCTCGATCAGATGCACCGCGATCTCCGGCACGTCGCCTGCGGTGGGGATCAGGTAGTCGTGCAGGTTCTCGGTGCGGCCGGGTATGAATTCCTCCATCAGCGCGAGGCCGAGACCCTGGGCGATGCCGCCATGGATCTGGCCGAGCACGAGCGTGGGATTCACCGCGCGCCCCACATCCTGCGCCGCGACGATGCGCTTCACCCTGGTGACGCCGAGCGCAGTGTCCACGGAGACGAGCGCGATCTGCGCGGCAAAGCCGTAGGTGGCATAGGGCGTGCCCTGGCCGTTCTCGTCGAGCGCCGTGGTCGGCGGATCGTAACGGCCTTCGGCTTCCAGGTCGGCGTCGAGCGTGGCGAGGTCGATCACGCGCGCAGCCCCGACGCGCAGCTGCGTGCCCTCGAGCGCCAGCACCGCATCCTCGCCCGCATTGGCCAGCGCCAGGATGCGCCGCCGCAGCGCCAGCCCCGTCTCCATCGCGGCGCGGCCACTGACGAAAGTCTGGCGCGAGGCGCTGGTCTTGCCGGCGTCATAGGTGCGCGACGTATCGCCCAGCAC
Organism: Falsiroseomonas tokyonensis; assembly: GCF_019024325.1. GTDB lineage: Bacteria > Pseudomonadota > Alphaproteobacteria > Acetobacterales > Acetobacteraceae > Falsiroseomonas > Falsiroseomonas tokyonensis. The sequence goes on along the minus strand of NZ_JAFNJS010000004.1, from coordinate 500,635 downwards.
GAATCGGAAGTTCTGCAGCGGCAGCCCCAGCGCATCGGCGCAGATCTGCGCCATGACCGTCGTGCTGCCCTGGCCGATATCCACCGCGCCGTTGAACAGCGTCAGCGTGCCGTCGCGCGAAAGCGTCAGCTTCATGCGCGAAGGGTTGGACATGCTGGTATTGCCGCAGCCGTACCACATGCAGGCGATGCCCGCGCCGAGCCTTTCGCGCGGCGACGTGGCATTGTGCGCGGCGACGCGCGCCAGCATCGCCTCCCACTCCGGCTTCAGCGCATCCAGGCATTCTGGCAGGCCAGCGGAGGCATGCAGCACCTGGCCGCTATGCGTCGTGTCGCCGCGCCCGATGGCATTGCGGCGCCGGATCTCCCAGCGATCCAGGCCGAGCTGTTCCGCCAGATCGTCCACCAGCGATTCGGTGGCGATCGCCGCCTGCGGTACGCCAAAGCCGCGAAAGGCGCCGGCGGGCGTGTCGTTGGTATAGATGGCCCGCGCGCGGTTGCGCAGGTTCGGGATGCGATAGGGACCGCCGGCATGCACCGGCACGCGATTGGCCACCGTCGCGCCCCAACTGGCATAGGCGCCGGTGTTGAAATCTGCGTCGAATTCGTAGCTGGTGAAGCGGCCTTCCGCATCGGCCGACATGCGCGCGGTGATGCTGGCGGGATGGCGCTTCGTCGTGCTCGCCATGCTTTCGGCGCGCGAATAGACGATGCGTATCGGCCGGTTCAGCTTGCTCGCGGCCACCGCGAGCAGCGGCTGCACCGAGACATCCAGCTTCCCACCAAAACCGCCGCCACAGGCGCTGGGACGGATTCGCACGAGCTCTTCCGCCACGCCCAGCACGCGCGCGGTCTCCTCGCGGTCCATGTAGGGCGCCTGGGTGCAGGCAAAGACCTCCATGCCGAGGCCATCCGGCGCGGGCTGCGCATAGCCGGCTTCGGGCTCGATATAGGCGTGTTCGACGAAGGCGGTGGTGAAGCGGCCTTCTGCATTGGCGATGTCACGCGCCGGCGTCCCGCGATTCAGCTTGCCCTCGATCAGCAGATTGCCGGGCGCATGCGCGTGCAGCTGCGGCGCTTCCGCCGCGCTGGCCTCCGCCGTACCATGCAGCGCGGGCAGAGGGTGCCAGGTGATCGGCAGGGCGGAATCGCGCACCGCCATCACCGCCTCCCGCGTGCCGACCAGGCCCAGCACCGCCTCGCCACGGAAACGCACCAGCCCATCGGACAGTACCGGCTGGTCCTTCAGAGCTGGCATGATGCCGAAGGCGTTCAGCCCAGGCACATCGTCGGCGGTCAGGATGGCGTCCAGCCGCCATTCGCGTCGTGCGGCTTCCAGGTCACCAAGAGTGAACCGCGCGCTGGCATGCGGGGATCGCACCACGCGCAGCCAGAGCGCATCAGCCGGCGCTTCATCCGCGCCGAAGCGATCCGTGCCATCCAACTTCGCCACGCCATCCAGCCGCGCGATGCCGGCACCGACCGCCTTCCCCGCCTCTGGCGCGGGAGCAGCCTGCGGCGCCGCATCCAGCACGGCATCCAGGACCTTCGCATAGCCGGTGCAGCGGCACAGCACACCGCCCAAGGCATCGCGCACCGCCGCGCGATCCGGTGCCGCATTTCTCAGCAGCAGATCCGTGGCGGCCATCAGCATGCCCGGCGAGCAGATGCCGCATTGCGCCGCGCCATGCGCGAGAAAGGCGGCGCGCAGACGCGCCAGCACGGCACCAACCTCGCCCTGCGTCGCCTCCACCGTCTGCACCTCTGCGCCCTGCGCCTGCGCCGAGGGGATGAGGCAGGCGCAGGCCTGGGCGCCATCTACCAGGACGGTGCAGGCGCCGCAGTCGCCGGCATTGCAGCCTTCCTTGGTGCCGGTCAGGCCGAGCCTTTCGCGCAGCGTGTCGGAGAGCGGCGCGAAGGGCGGCGCGGCGACGGTGCAGGGTGTGCCGTTCAGAGTGAAGGCGATGTCGATCATGCGCGCGCCTCCAGCAGATCCCGCAGCAGCACCAGCGCGGCGTCACGGCGATAGGCAGCGCTGGCGCGGATATCGTCGATGGGGGAGATGGATTGCAGGTGATGCGGTTGCACGACCTGCGTGGCCTGCGCACGCGCCACGCCGATCAGCGCCGCCTCCAGCGCCGGCAGCCGCTGCGCCACGGCGGAACAGGCGCCCAGCGCGATGCGGGCGCTTGTGATGCGCCCTGCGGAATCGGTCGCGATCACGCCTGCTGTCATGGCGATGGAGATCACCAGGTAATGCCGCGCGCCCAGCTTGCGGAAGCCACCCTGTCCGCCATGCAGCCGCGGCACGTGCAGCGCGAGAACCAGCTCATCCGCCGCCAGGGCCGTCGTGCGATAGCCGGTGAGGAATTCCGCCACCGCCACCCTGCGTGCGCCACGCCGGCTGATGATCTCCACGGACGCGTCCAGCGCCAGCAGGATCGGAATGCCGTCGCCGGCCGGCGAGGCGGTAACCATGTTGCCTACCAGCGTCGCGCGATTCTGCACCTGCCGGCCGCCTACCTCCCGCGCCGCGGCCTTCAGCCCATCAAAAAGCGGCGGCAGCGCGGCCCCGATCAGCGTGGACCAGGTGACGAGGCAGCCGATGCGCCAGCCTTCGTCGGTTTCGGAGATCTCGCGCAGGCCGGGCAGGGCGCTGATATCCAGCACGTCCTTGTGCGTCGGATCGCCCCAGGCGGCACGCGCGGTGCGGGCGGGAAAGATGTCCGTGCCGCCGGCGAGCACGGCCACATCCGCGCCGGCGCGGATCGCCAGCGCATCCTCCAGCCTCGTCGGGCGGTGATAGGCCGTCATCCCCACACTGCCTTTGCCTGCTCCGGCGTATAATAGCCGCGCCGCACATCCCGCGCGACGAGCGCGGGATCGCGCGCGCGCGGGTCGCCATAGCCGCCGCCGCCGGGCGTCATCACCTCCACCCGGTCGCCCGCGCGCAGCTGCAGCCCCTGGTCCTTCGACAGATGCAGCGGGATGGTGGTCTGGCCGCCGCGATGCAGCTTCACGACGTTCTTCGCGCCCTCGCCGCCGCCGAGCACGCCGGGCGGGCCGAAGCGGCCGTGATCCATGACGAAGCTGGCCTTGGCCTCGCCGCGCAGCAGCTCCACCTCGTAATGCACGCCAAAGCCGCCGCGCTGCGCGCCGGCGCCACCCGAACCCTCATGGATCGCGAAACGCCGGAACAGGACGGGGTAGTACTGTTCCATCACCTCCACCGGCGCGGTCTTGCTGATGCCGATGGTGGAGCAGCCATTGGTCAGCCCGTCCGCCTCCGCCGTGCCGCCATAGCCGCCGCCGGTGATCTGGTACATCACATAGCCGGCCTTGCGCGCCGGATCGAAGCCACCAAGGGCGAAATTGCCGGAGGTGCCGGCGGGCGCGGCCCAGACTTCCGCCGGCAGCGCCTGCGCGATCGCAAGGAACACCGCCTCCGCAATCCGCTGCGAGACTTCCGCCGCGCAGCCGGAGACGGGCCGCGGATAGCGCGCATCGAGGAAGGTGCCCTCGGGCCGGATCACGCGCAGCGGTGCGAAGGTGCCGGCATTGATCGGCACATCCGGGAAGATGTGCTTCATCGCCAGATACACGGCGGAACAGGTGGTGGCCCAGACGGAATTCATCGGCCCCTGGCAGGGCGGCGAGGAGTCCGAAAGATCGAAGACAAGCTCGTCGCCCTGGCGCGTGACGGTCAGCGCGATGCGCAGCGGCGCATCCACCACGCCATCCGAATCCACGAAGGTTTCAGAGGTATAGACGCCATCCGGAATGCGTTGGATTTCCGCCAGCATGCGCTCCGCCGCGCGCGCGCGGATTCCGGCGATGGCCTCGCGCAGCGTGGGCAGGCCATAGCGCGTCACCATCTCCGCCAGACGCGTCTCGCCCACCAGCAGCGCCGCCGCCTGCGCCTTGATGTCGCCGATGCGCTGGTCCGCGACGCGGATGTTGGACTGGATGATCGACAGGATCTCCCGATCCAGCGCGCCCTTCTTGAACAGTTTTACGGGCGGCAGGCGCAGGCCTTCCTGTTCCACCTCGGTCGCATGCGCGGAGAAGCCACCGGGCACCATGCCGCCGATATCGGGCCAGTGGCCGGTGTTCTGCAGCCAGCAGAACAGCTCGCCATCCACGAAGAAGGGCCGGCAGAAGCGCACATCCATCAGATGCGTGCCGCCGAGATAGGGGTCGTTGACGATGTAGATGTCACCCGGCTCCGGCGCCGCAACCGCACCCTCGCCGATCAGCCGCACCAGATGCGCGGCCGAATGCGCCATGGTGCCGACGAAGACCGGAAGGCCGAGCTCGCCCTGCGCGATGAGCGCGCCATCCTCCGCCGCATAGATGCCGTCCGAGCGGTCATCGGCCTCCGCAATCACCGGCGAGAAGGCGGCGCGGGAGAAGGTGATGTCCATCTCGTTGCAGACCTGCTGCAACCCGGCCTGGATCACGGCGAGCGTCAGGGCATCGATCATGGCTTCACCGTGATGCGCAGGTTGCCGATGGCATCGACCACGGCCTCGGATCGCGGCTCCAGCACCGTGGTGGCATCCGCCTGCTGGATGATGGCGGGGCCGGCGATGCGCGCGCCCTCCGCCAGCCTCTCCCGCTGCCAGACCGCGGCGCGATGCCAGGCGCCCTCGGCATAGAGGTCGCGCTCGCCGAGCCGCGCCTCACCCACGCGCTCGGCAGGGTCGAGCAGGGCAGAGAGGGAGAAGGCGCGGCGGCGGCCGATTACGGTGGTGGTGAGGTTCACCAGCACCGCGCGGATCTCGGGCAGTTGCACCTGAAAACGTGAAAAATACGCAGCCTCGAAGGCGGCTTGGATCTCGGCGCGGGTCATGTCGATGCGCGGCAGGGCGACGCGGATAAGATGCGTCTGGCCGCGGAACTGCATATCCGCGGCATGCAGCACATCGGTCCGCTCGATCTCGGCACTGTCGGCGGCGACGACCGCCAGCGCGCGGTCGCGCTGCGTAGTCAGCGTCGACGTGATCTCCTCGGCCGTCACGTCGTCCAGGCCGCGGTTCAGCGTATTCACCGCATCCTGCCGGAGGTCGGCGACCAGGCAGCCCAGCGCATTGGTCAGGCCGGGCCGCGCCGGCACCAGCACCATGGGGATGCCGATCTCCCGCGCCAGCGCCACGGCATGCAGTGGCCCGGCGCCGCCGAAGGCAAACAGACAGAAATCGCGCGGGTCGTGGCCGCGTGAGAGCGAGACCATGCGGATCGCGCCGCTCATATGCACATTCGCCAGCCGCAGCGTCGCCTCCGCCGCCTGTTCCACGCTCATGCCGAGCGGCGTGCCGATCTGATCGGCAAAGGCCGCGCGCAGCTGTTCCATCGGCACCGCATCGCGCACCGCCAGCAGCCGCGCCGGATCGAGCCGGCCGAGCACCAGGTTGGCATCCGTGATGGTGGGTCGCGTGCCACCGCGCCCAAAACAGATCGGTCCCGGCAGACTGCCCGCACTTTCCGGGCCGACGCGGAACATCCCGGCGCGATCGATGCCGGCGATGGAGCCGCCGCCGGCGCCCACCGTGCGCACATCCACCATCGGCAGATGGATCGGCAGGCCATAGGCGATGGACAATTCGGCGGAGACCTCCGGCACGCCACCCGCGATCAGCGCGACATCGGTGGAGGTGCCGCCCATGTCATAGGTGATGGCGTTGCGCAGGCCGCTCTGGGCCAGTGTCGCCGCCGCGGCCATGACGCCGGAGGCGGGGCCGGACATCACGGTCTTCGCGGCTTCACGCGCCACCAGCCGCGCCGGCACGGTGCCGCCATTGCCGTTCATCACCAGCAGCTCGCGACGGTGGCCCTGCATGGCGAGCTGCGCCTGCAAGCGGGTGATGTAGCGATCCAGCACCGGCTGCACGGCCGCATTCACCGCGGCGGTGGTGCCACGCTCGTATTCACGGAATTCCGAGAGAAGCTCATGGCCCAGCGTGACGTAGTCGTTCGGCCAGAGGGCGCGCGCGATCTCGCCTGCGCGGCGCTCATGCGCGGGATTGGCATAGGCGTGCAGGAAATGCACGACCAGCGCCTCGCAGCCCTCCGCCAGCAGCGCACGCACCTCGCGCTCGACCGCGACTTCATCCAGTGGCGTCACCACGCGGCCGCACGCATCAATGCGCTCCGCCACCTCGCGGCGCCATTCGCGTGGCACCAGGGGTTCGAAGCTGCCCTTCAGCCCATAGGGATTCGGGCGGGTGCGACGGCCAAGCTCCAGCACGTCACGGAAGCCGGCGGTGGTGATCAGGCCAACCTTGGCGAGCTTGCGCTCCAGCACCGCATTGGTGGTGGCGGTGGTGCCGTGGATGATGAGGTCGAGCTCGGCCGGCGAACTGCCTGCGGCCGCGATCGCCGCCAGCACGCCCTCCGCCTGGTTCGCCGTGGTGGTCGGCACCTTGGCCAGTCGCACGCGCCCTTCCGCATCCTGCAGCAGAAGGTCGGTGAATGTGCCGCCGACATCGATGCCGGCCGTGATGCGGGACATGCGCGTCAGACCGTCAGATAGGTGGTGCGGATGTGGTCATCCGCTTCCAGCGCCGCCATGGTTCCGGCGAAACGGATGCCGCCCTTCTCGATGACATAGGCGCGGTCTGCGACGGCGGCGGCGAAATCGAGGCTCTGTTCGGAGAGCAACACGGACAGCCCTTCCGCCTTCATGCGCAGCACGGCCTCCGCCATCAGCTCCACGATCACCGGCGCGAGACCCTCGGAGGGTTCGTCCAGCAGCACGGCCTCCGGATTGCCCATCAGCGTGCGGGCGATGGTCAGCATCTGCTGTTCTCCGCCCGACATGGCCGCCGCGCGGCGGCCGCGCATCTCGGCCAGGTTCGGGAAGATTTCGTAGAGGCGCTCCACCGTCCAGGCCGCACGCCCGCCCTGCGCGGCGCGGCGGCCGACTTCGAGATTCTCCGCCACGGTGAGATCCGTAAAAATGCGGCGGTCCTCCGGCACATAGCCGAGGCCCGCGCGCGCGATTCGGTAGGGTGCCCAGCCGGTGATATCCTGGCCGGCGAAGCGCACCTGGCCGGCGCGTGGCGGCAGCAGGCCCATGATGGCCTTCATCGTGGTGGATTTGCCGGCGCCGTTGCGGCCCATCAGCGCCGCAACCTCACCGCGTTCCAGCGTGAGGTCGACGCCGAACAGCACCTCGGCCGGGCCATAGCCGGCGGTGACGCCCGAGACTTCGAGAACGGTCTCAGCCATGCGTGCCTCGCCGCGCCCGCAGCGCCGCCTTGTGGCCGGATTGGCCGAGATAGACGCGCTGGACTTCGGGATTGGCGCGCACGGATTCAGGCGAGCCTTCCGCGATCACCTCGCCCCGCACAAGTACCAGGATGCGGTCGGCATGCGCGAAGACGGCGTCCATGTCGTGTTCCGTGAACAGCACGCCGATGCCCTTTTCGCGCGCGATGTTTGCGGTGAGCTGCATCAGCGCGGCGCGCTCGCGCGGGGCCATGCCCGCGGTGGGCTCATCCATCAGCAGCAGCTTGGGTGCGGCGGCCAGCGCGATGGCGAGCTCCACACGCTTCACATCGCCATAGGCCAGTTCGCCGATCGGGCGATCCGCCGCCTCCGCCATGCCGACCTGCGCCAGCAGCGCCAGTGCCTCCGCGCGATAGAGCGAGGCCGCATCCGCCACCACATCCCGCGTGCGGCCATGATGTGCGATCAGCGCCATCTGGACATTGCCGGCGACCGACATGGACAAGAAGGTCTGCGCCACCTGGAAGGTGCGGCCGACGCCGAGCTTGCAGACCTGGCGCGGCGGCAGGCCGGTGATGTCCTGGCCGGCCAGCAGCACGCGGCCGGAGCTCGGCGCCAGCTGCCCGCCCACCATGTTGAAGGTGGTGGATTTGCCGGCGCCGTTCGGGCCGATGATCGCCAGCATCTCGCCCGCCGCCAGGGCGAAGGAGACATCCTTGGCCGCGACCACGCCGCCAAAACGCTTGTTCAGCTTCTCCGCCGCCAGCAGCGTCATGCGCGCCTCCGCAGCGCGCCATAGGCGCCCGACAGGCCTCTCGGAAAGATCAGCACCAGGGCGATGATGGAGGCGCCGAGGAAGAACCGCCAATGGTCCGTCAGCGGCATGAAGAAGTCCTTGATGGTGTGGAAGGCCGCGGCACCGGCGACCGCGCCCATCACCGTCTGCATGCCGCCCAGCAGCAGCATGGCCAGGAAGTCGATGGACATGGGGATGGAGAGCAGCGTGGGGTCGATGGAGCCCTTGGAGAAGGCGTAGAGACCACCCGCCAGCCCAGCCGCGCCGCCGGCGAGCGTAAAGGCCAGCCAGCGATGCATGCGCACATCGATGCCAATGGCATCCGCGCGCTGTTCCGAATCCCGCGCCGCCCGCAGCGTGGCGCCGAAGGGCGCGTAGATCACATGGCGCAGCGCCGCGATGCCGAGGATGCAGCAGGCGGCGACGAGGTAGTGAAACACGTCGCGGGAGCGCGCCCAGGCGCTGGGCCAGACGCCGACCACGCCATTGTCGCCGCCGGTCACCTCCACCCATTGGAAGCAGACGGCATAGGCGATCTGCGCGAAAGCCAGCGTCAGCATGGCGAGATAAATGCCGCTCAGCCGCACCACGAAGAAGCCGAAGAGCGCGGCGAAGGCGGCGCCGGCGATCGGCGCGGCGATCAATGCCGGCTCCATCGGCAGGCCGCCCTTCGTCACCAGCAGCCCGGCCGCATAGGCGCCGAGGCCGAAATAGGCGGCATGGCCGAAGGAGACAATGCCGCCATTGCCGACCAGAAAATTCAGGGAGAAGGCGGCGAGGGCGAAGATCAGCACCTCGGTGGCCACCTTCACGGTATAGGCGTCGCCGAACACCGGCACGGCCAGTGTCGCGACCAGCACGACGGCCAGGATGACCTTCTCCCAAGGGCCGAAGCGTGGGGTGGCCAGGATTCCCTCCGGCAGCGCGGCACGTCCCGCCGCCGCTTCCGGCCGGCCGAGCAGGCCCCAGGGCTTCACCACCAGCACCACCGCCATCAGCAGGAAGACCAGCACCAGCGTGATCTTCGGGAAGATCAGCACGCCGAAGGAATTCAGCTGGCCTATGATGACGGCGGCCAGGAAGGCACCGGGCACGGACCCCATGCCGCCGATCACCGTGACCACGAAGGCCTCCGTGATGATCGAGAGATCCATCTGCGAGTTGGCGGAGACGCGCGGAATCTGCAGTGCGCCGCCGAGCCCCGCCAGAAAGGCGCCGAGGAAGAGCGTGCCGGTGAAGAGCATCGCCTGGTTGACGCCCAGCGCACCCACCATCTCCCGGTCCCGCGTCGCCGCGCGGATCAGGATGCCGAAGCGCGTGCGATGCATCAGCAGCCACAGCAGCCCGAGCACCGCGGGGCCGACGCAGATCAGAAACAGCTCATAGGCCGGGAAGCGCTGGCCCAGGATTTCCACGCCATGGCGCAGCCCCGGCGCGCGCGGCCCGGGAATTTCCACCGGCCCCCAGAGCCACAGCACCGCATCCTGCACCATCAGCACCACGCCGAAGGTGGCCAGCAGCTGGAACAGTTCCGGCACCTTGTAGAGTCGCCGCAGCAGCAGGACCTCCATCACCACGCCCAGCACGCCCACCACCGCGGCGGAGATCAGCACGCCGCAGAAAAACAGCAGTGGCGAGCGGTCGAAGTCCAGCAGCCAGGGCACCACCGTCACCGCCATATAGGCGCCCAGCATGTAGAAGCTGCCATGCGCGAAATTGACGATGCGGGTGACGCCGAAGACCAGCGTCAGCCCCGATGCAATGACGAAAAGCGAGGAGGCGCTGGCCAGTCCCGACAGGGACTGGACCACCAGGAACCCGAAATCCATGCGCCGCGATCAGCTCCGCGGGCGCGCGGCGCGCACCTCGTCCTCGGGGAACATGTAGTTCGCGCCATCGGCGTAGCGCGCATTGCGCATGGTGCCGGTGCGGCCGCGCAGCACGGTCTCGCCGACCCAGGTGCCCATGGTGCCCTGGTGGTCCAGCGCGCGCATCACGACGGGCCCCACGATGGTCTGCGTCGGCAGGTCGGCCAGCGCATCGACCAGCGCCTCCGTCTCGGTGGAATTCGCCTTGTTCAGCATGCTGGCCACGACCTGCGCTGTGACGTAGCCGAGCACGCTGCCCTTGCGCGGCGTGTCGTTGAAGCGGGCGCGATAGGCGTCAATAAAAGCCTTGTGCGGGGCTTCCTGCACCTGTTCCCAGGGATAGCCGGTGGTAATCCAGCCATCGGGGCATTCATCGCCCAGCGGCAGCATGTATTCGGGCTCGCCGGTCAGCAGGGACAGCACCAGGCGACGCTCGAACAGGCCGCGGGTATTGCCCTCGCGGACGAAGGCCGTCAGGTCCGGTCCGAAGAGCACGTTGAAGATGCCGTCCGGCCGCGCCTGCGCCAGCGCGCCCACCGTGGCGCCGGCGTCCACCCGGCCGAGCGCCGGATATTGCTCCGCCACGATCTCGGCGCCCGGAATTGCGATGCCGATCAGCTTCTTGAAATTGGCGGCGGCGGATTGGCCGTATTCGTAGTTCGGCGCGACGATTGCCCAGCGCTTCTGCGTCTTGCCGCGCGCGGCTTCCACCACCATGCGCGTCTGCATGTAGGTGCCGGGGCGCAGCCGCCAGGTGTAGCGATTGCCCTGCGCCATGGTCAGCGCATCGGTCAGCGGCTCCGTCGCCAGGAACAGCTTTTTGCGCTGGTTGGCGAGGTCCGACACGGCCAGGCCGACATTGGAGAGGAAGGTGCCGGCGAGGAAGGCGCAGCCTTCGCGGGTCAGCAGATCCTCCGCCACGCGCACGGCGTCGCCGGGGGTGGAGCCGTCGTCGCGGAAGATGAATTCCAGCGGCCGGCCGCCCATCACGCCACCGGCCGCGTTGATCTGGTCCACCGCCAGCTGGATAGCGTTGCGATAGGGCATCGCGAAGGCCGCCATGCGCGCGTAGGAGTTCAGCTCGCCGATCTTGATCGGCGTACCCTGCGCCGGCGCCAGGCCGGGGCGCAGCCCCGCCAGCAGGCCGCCGCCGGCGGCGAGTGCGCTGCGTCGGGTAACGGTGAAACCAGCCATGGCACGGATCCCCATCTCACTCTCTGGCGGCATCCTCCAACGGCCCGAGCCGCCGGTCCAGCGGGTTTCCGCGGCGTGGTGCGGCCGCGGCCTCGGCGGATTGCCCAAATGCCGGGCGCCGCGGCCCCCGGTTGACCAGTGCGGCGGCGTGGGACGATCCTGCGCGCCTTGGATACAGGAGACTCCGATGCCCCGCCTGCTGCGCTTCACCTTCGTCGATGCCGGCGTTTCCGGCCGTGTCGAACTGCATGAGACGCTCGCCGCCCGCACGGTGGAGGCCATCTGGGGCGCGCTGGCGACGCCGGTGCGGCAGCTGTCCTTCCACGCGATGTTCGCGGGGCCGGAGATCATGATCGGCCTGCCGCCGGAGAACCAGACCTTCGACCCGCGGAGCCTGCCGCCCGAGAACCAGACGGTGATCCCGACGCCGGGCGACGTGCTGTGGTTCTACCAGGCACCGAAAATGATGAAGGGCCTGGCCGACGAGTTCTGGGAGATCGGCATGTTCTACGGCGATGGCGGGCGCGTGTTCGGCCCGCTGGGCTGGACACCGGTGACCATGTTCGGCCGCATGCTGCCCGAGGACCTGCCGGCCTTCGCCAAGGAATGCGCGGATATCCGGCTGCGCGGCGCGAAGATGCTGGAGATCAAGCGGGAGGGCTGAGCCCTCCTACTTGCGCTCGACCACCTCCACCACCTGGTCGCCGGCATAGAGCGGCATCCAGGGGCGGCGGATGGAGCCGACCCAGGCGGATTGCGCGGGGCAGGTGATGGTCTCCACCACCTGTCCCGTCATGTCGACCATATGGCCCATGACATCGCCCGCCTGAATGTCCTGGCCCGGCTCCACGCGGCAGTCCCAGTAGCCGCCCTGGCTGCACTTCACATGCACCGCATTGCCGCCGTAACGGATGTCGCTCGCGGTCGGCGGCGTGCCCGGCAGCATGCCGAGCGCCTGCGCCGTGCCGGTCAGGGCCTTGGCGAAATTCGCCAGATCCTCCGGCCGCACGCGGGCGCCGCCGCCGCTTTCCACGATCAGCGCCGCCTTGTTGTGCCGGCGCGTGACATGGGTGAGGAAGGTGCCCTCCATCCAATCCTCCGTCGCGCCCCATTGGTAGCGGCTGCCGACCTGCGCCGAGAGCTGCTTGGAGGCAAGCTGGGCGGGCGACGTGCCCTTGGCGTCGTGGATGACGTAGAAGGCGGTGATGGTCAGCTCGCCGCCGCTGTGCAGGTCCAGCACCGCATCGCCGCCATGCTCGCCGGCGAGCGCCAGCAGCCGGTCGGCCAGCTGCTCGCCGACGCTGCCCCTGGGGTTGCCGGGGAAGATGCGGTTCAGGTTGGTGCCGTCCTGCGGGATCAGCCGGCTGTGCATGCGCTGGCCGAGCGGATTGGCGCACATCAAGGCGGCGATGCTGCCCTTGAAGGTCTTGAGGTCCAGACCGCGCAGGAAGCGCGCGGCGGCGATCGGCCCGACATTCTCGCCGCCATGGATCAGGCACTGAATGTACAGCCGCGGCCCCGGTAGCGCGCCGCGCGCGAGCATGACGGGCGAGAGCAGCGGGCCGATCGGGTCGCTGGTCAGCGTGATGGTGCCGGTGGCGAGTTCGCCGGGGGCGGCTTCGGCGGTGCCGAATTTCATGGGTGAGTCTCCTGCGTATTTGCCCCCACCCCGACCCTCCCCCGCGCCGCGGGGGAGGGAGAGCGGCGGCCTTCTCCCTCCCCCGCTCTTGCGGGGGAGGGTCGGGGTGGGGGTTTCTACTCCGCCGGAAGCGCCACCAAATCGTCCCGCATCCAGCGCGCCGTCGCCGGCCCGCCGGTGTGAAAACGGTCGGCGAGCGAGGCCGGCCCCTCGACCAGCAATTGCCGCCCGCCAGGCAGCCGCAGCACCGCCTGGGTCCCGGTGCCGAGAAAACTCAGCAGATCGACCGTGCCCGCAACCGCGTTCGGCCCCTCGGCCGGCGCCTCGTCCAGCGTCACGCGCTCCGGCCGCAGCACCAGCGTGCCCTCCGGCCCATCGAGCGGAATCCCATCCTCCGACCGCCCGTCGCGACTGACAAAGATATTGGCGCGGCCGATGAAGCTGGCGACGAAGCGGGTGGCCGGGCGCTCATAGACCTCACGCGGCGTGCCGAGCTGTTCCAGGCGGCCCTTGTTCATCACGGCGATGCGGTCGGAGATGGCCATCGCCTCCGCCTGGTCATGCGTGACGAAAAGGGTGGTCAGGCCAAGTTCCGTCTGCAGCCGCCGCAGCTCGATCCGCGTGCCCTCCCGAAGAAGGGCGTCGAGGTTGGAGAAGGGCTCGTCCAGCAGCACGACGGCAGGGTTGATGACCAGCGCACGGCCCACCGCGACGCGCTGCTGCTGGCCGCCCGAAAGCTGCTTGGGCAGCCGCGCCTCCAGCCCCTGCAGTTGCAGCAGGGCGACCATGCGGGCGACGCGCTGCGCGATCTCGGGCTTCGGCACGCCACGGCGCTTCAGGCCGAAGGCGATATTCTCCGCCACGCTCAGATGCGGAAACAGCGCATAGGACTGGAAGACCATGCCGGTGTCGCGCTGATGCGCCGGCATGGTGGTGATGTCCTTGCCGCGTAGCAGGATGCGGCCCTCGCTGGGTTCGATGAAGCCCGCCACCATGCGCAGCGTGGTGGTCTTGCCGCAGCCGGAGGGGCCGAGCAGCGCCACCAGCTCCCCGGCCGCGACGGTCAGATCCATGCGGGCGACGGCGGTGGTGCTGCCGTAGCGGCGCGCCAGCCCGTCCAGCACCAGATCCGCGCTGTTCGTCATCGATTCGCATACATCTGTTGGGCCACCATCAGCAGCAGCGCGAGCAGGATGAGCAGCGAGGAGACGGCGGCGACCGTCGGGTCCATCTGCATCTGCGCGGCGCCATAGAGCACGACGGTGAGCGGCGCGTCCCGGACCGAGCCCAGGAACAACGCCATCTCGACCTCGTCGAAGGAAAAGATGAAGGCCAGCGCCGCCGCGGCGATCAGCCCCGGCCGCAGCACCGGTAGCGTCACCAGGAAGAACGCTTTTGTTGGTGAAGCGCCGAGGTTGCGCGCCGCCTCCTCGATCGCCGGGTCCACCCGCCGCAAGACGGGGAGCATAACTCGCAAAACCATCGGCACGCCGACCAGGAGATGCGAGATGACGAGGCGAGTCATGCCCGGTGGCGCGATGGGATTGGCGGAGAAGAACAGCGTCAGTGCCACCGCCAGCACCAGCGCCGGCAGCACCAGCGGCGAGAGGAACAGCGCCTCCAGCAGCACCGATCCCGGGAAGGCGAAGCGCGTCAGCGCCACGGCGGCGGCGGTGCCGATGATCAGCGACAGCACCGCGACCATCGCCGCCAGCCGCAGGCTGACGAAGAAGCCCGTCAGATAGCGCGCATCGGCCAGCGCCGCGTGATACCAGCGCAGCGAAAAGCCCTGCGGCGGGAAGGCCAGGTAGCCGGTATCGCTGAAGGAGGCCGCGACGATCACCAGCAGCGGCCCCAGCAGATAGATGAAGCCGAGCACCGCCATGCCGCGCAGCACCCAGCCCAGCGGAGAGCGCAGGCTGGTCATCGGGTTTTCTCCCCCAGCAGCTTGCCATAGGTCAGCGCGACGGAGAGCGAGATCACCAGCAGGATGGCGGCGATGGCCGCGGCGAAGGGCCAGTCCAGCAGCTCCAGCGTCTGCTCATAGATCGTCACCGCCATGAAATGCGCCCGCGCCCCGCCGATCAGCGACGGTGTTGCGAAGGCGGAGACGGAGAGCGAGAAGACCAGCAGCGACCCCGCCAGAACGCCGCCGCGCGCCAGCCGCAGCGTCACCAGCCACAGCGCCACGGCCGGGGAGGCGCCGAGGTTCATCGCCGCATGTTCCAGGTCCCGGTCGACGCCACGGATCACCGCATAAAGCGTGACGATCATGATCGGCAGCAGCACCTGCGCCAGCGCGATCACCACCCCCGCAAAGGTGCCGATGAGCTGGAAATCCGGCGCGACCAGCCCGGTGCCCTGCAGGAAGCGGGATGCGACGCCGGAGCGGAAGAACAGCACCATCCAGGCGAAGCTGCGCACCACCGCGGAAACCCACAGCGGAAAGGTGGTCAGCAGCAGCAGCAGCCCGGCCCAGCGCGTCTCCGCCCGCGCCAGCAGGAAGGCCAGCGGAAAGCCCAGCACCAGCGTCACCAGCGTGACACAGACGCCAAGCAGCAGGCTGTTACCCAGCACGCCAAGATAGTAGCTGTCGCCGAGGAAGCGCGAAAAGGTCGGCGGGCCGCCGAGGGATTGCAGAAACAGCCCGAGCTGCGGCCAGACGAACAGGATGGCGAAGACCAGCGCCGCCGGGGCGAGCAGCCCGGCAGCGATCAGCCCTCGCCGGGCGCCTTCGATCATCTCAGCGCGCGATCTCGCGGTTGAAGCGGTCCGTCCAGGCCGGGCGGTTCGCGTTGATCGCGTCGCGGTCGAGATTCGCCAGCTTGTCGGTGGGCGCCATGAAGGGCGCGACATCCGGCGGCAGTTGCGTCGCAGTGTTCACCGGCGCCCAGCCGATCTCGCGCGCGATGGCGGTCTGCACCTCGGGGTCCAGGTGGCGGTTCAGCACGAAGCTCGCGATATCCGCATTGCGCGACCGCTTCGCCACCGCGCCGGTCAGCAGCACATAGGGCGCGCCCTCCTCCGGCACCGCGTAGGAAACGGGGATCCCCATGGCCTTGCTGCGCATGGCGGAGGCGCCGTCATAGGGCATGATCCAGATATCGCCCGAGGCGAACAGCGTCTGCACCTCCGCCGCCGAGCGGAAGATATTGGCGCGGCCGGAGATGCGCTTCAGCGCCTCGAAGCCCGGCCCGATATTCTGCTCGCTGCCGCCGAAGGTCTTGGCCAGCATCACCAGGAAGTCGGTGCCATAGCCGTTTGTGATGTGCGGGAAGGCGATATGGCCTTCGAACTCCGGCTTGAAGAAGTCCCGATAGCTGCGCGGCGGCGTCGCGATCTTGTCCGGGCGATAGAGGATGCCCTCCGTCACCAGGCCCCAGGCGATCCACTGCCCATCGGCATCCTTCAGATTGGCGGGGACATTGGCGAAGTTGGGCGCATCCGGCAGCTTCTGCGTCAGGTCGCCGGCCTTGGCCGCCACCTGCTGGCCGCCGGAGTACATGAAGAGGTCGATCTGCGGCGCCTGCGTCTCGGCGCGCATGCGGGCGAAGGCATTGGCCGAGAGCAGCGGCGTCTGCGTGCCGCGCGCGCCGGTCTCCCGAGCGATCGGGTCATAGACCAGGCGCTGGATCAGGTCCTGGCTCGGCCCGCCGAAGGCCGTCGCCACGATCTCGCGCCCCGTGAAGCGCTGCTGCGCCCGGGCACTGGGCGCCAGCAGCGGCAGGGTGGCGGCGGTGAGTGCGGTGCGTCGCGTCAGGGGGCGGGACAGGAAGCCATCGCGGGACATGATCGGATCCTCGATCGAAGCTGATTTGTCCGGACTATGCGACCGGGCCGCGGCGCCCCGCAAGCCCGGGCGAGGCATCATTCCTCGGCGGGAAGCCGGGCCTCCCGCTCGCCATGTTCGGCTAGCAGCGCGGCCAGGCGACGCCGCATCTCGATGCCCGGCTTGTCCGCCGGCATGTGCAGCTCCGCCCCCATTTCCAGCGGCACGTCGAAGGTCGTGGTCTCCAGCACCGTGCGATCCTCCATCGTCACGGCGCGGTCGAATTCGATGACCTTGGCGGCGGGCGACTCCGCCTCGCTGTCGTTCCGATAGACCCATTGGCAGATCATGCTGTGCGCATCGTCGATCGGCGCGGCGCCGGTGCAGAGGATGTGGGTCAGGCCGCTCGGATAGTCGATGCGGCTGGTGCGGAAGAAGGGCAGGAACCAGCGGCCCTCGATGACCCGCACCGTGCGGTCGCTGTCCGATTTGATCAATTGCTTGCTGATGCCGCGGTTGGAGACCGGGGCCTCGGACCGCATGACGAAGCCCCAATCGGTATGCTCGATGGTCGAGGGTGCGGGCCTCGGATCCTCGGGGATCCCGAAGGTGGCCGCATGCACATAGGAGAAATGCGCGGTATCAAAGCTGTTCTCCATGATGCGCAGGCCGGAGACGGCCCAGGCCTCGTGGAATTCGTCGATGCGGCGGAAGGCGGGGTCCGCGGCCTCCGGGATTTCAGGGATGGGCTGCGCAGGATCCTCCAGGCACACCCAGATCCAGCCATAGCGCGCCGCGGCGTGATGCGCCCGCGCGCCGCCCTTCATGCCGCGCAGCGGGTCATGCGCCTGCGGCACCTTCACGCAGCGCCCATCGGCGCCGAAGGCCCAGCCGTGATAGCCGCAGGCCAGCGCCGGCCCTTCCGGCACCGCCTCGTCCAGGAAGCCGGTGGAGAGCTTCGCGCCGCGATGCGGGCAGCGATCGGTCAGCGCCACGGCGCGCCGCCCGGCCCACACCACAGCACGATGTCCCGGCCGAGCAGGCGGAAGGGCACCGGCTTGCCGGCTGCCAGCGCGCCCTCCGGTATCACCGGATACCAGAAGCGTCGCAACACTCTTTGGCGCGTGGCCAGCATGAGATGGTCCGTGGAACTGCCTCGCCCCCATGGCGGCTGCAGGCCCCTCGCAACGCGCGTGCCAGCCTGCTTCGAAGGCATTTCCCGCGTGATGCAGGATTTTCGCCCATCCAGCGAGCGTGCTTGCCTGCAAACTGGGCTTCGCTGGTCGCTGCAGGCCCCGTGGGCGCGGCATGCGGGTTGCTCGCATCGAAGGCCGAACAAACCGCCGCGCCGGCCCCACGGCGCGCGACAGAGAGGCCGAACGATGCATCCCACCCGTCGTACCCTGCTCGCCGCCCCCGGTGGCCTGCTTGCCCTGCCCAACCTCGCGCGCGGCCAGGCCGCGCTGACGCCCATCAAGTTCTCCCTCGACTGGGCCTTCCAGGGTCCCCAGGCGCCCTATCTGCTGGCGCTGGAGCGCGGCTATTTCCGCGAGGAAGGGCTGGATGTCAGCCTGGATCGCGGCTTCGGCGCCGGCGACGTGCCGGTGAAGGTCGCCAGCGGCGCCTATCAGTTCGGCGTCGGCGACGTCTCCGCCGTCATGCGCCTGCGCCTGACCCAGCCGGGCACGGACCTGATCTGCCCCTTCGTCCTGGCTCAGGGCAGCCCGCTTTCCGCCATCACCCTGCGCCGCACCGGCATCCGCGTGCCGAAGGACCTGGAGGGCAAGCGCCTTGCAGCGCCGGAGACGGATGGCGGCCGCCAGTTCTTCCCCGCCTTCGCCCGCGCCAACGGCATCGATGCCTCCAAGATCACCTGGATCACCGTCACCCCGCCGCTGCGGGAGCCGATGCTGGCGCGCGGCGATGCCGACGCCATCACGGGCTTCGAGACCTCCGGCGTCTTCAGCCTGCGCGCGCTGAACATCCCGCAGGCCGATATCGTGGTGATGCGCTATTCCAACTTCGGCGTGGCACTGCTCTCCACCGGGCTGCAGGTCCGGAAATCCTATGCCGAGGCCAATCCGCGCATCGTCACCGGCATGATCCGCGCCATCATCCGCGGCCATGCCGATGCCTGGAAGGACCCCGATGCCGCCATCGCCGCCCTGGTGCGGCGCGACCCGACCGCGCCGGCGGCGCTGGAGAAGGAACGGCTGATCGCCAACTTCGAATTCCTGCGCACGCCCGAGGTGCTGGCGGGTGGCTATGGCAACCTGCCGATGGAGCGGGTGCAGGCCTCCATCGAGACCATCCGCAGCGCCTTCGGCATTTCGGCCACCCTGGCGGCGGCCGATTTCTACACCTCCGCCTATCTGCCGGCAGCGGACCAGCTGCGGGTGGCCAGCGCCGGCTGATTGCGGGAGCGGGAGGTTGCGCCAGCGACCTCTCTTTCTCGTGCCTGGATCGTGGCTGAAAAAAGGCGCATACCCGAATTTCGCCATGATTGGAGGTCCAAGCATGCTCCTCGCCCTCTGCATCCTGGCCGGATCGACGGCGCTGCTCGGCATGGCCAGCGTGGCGCTGACGCTGCTTCCGGCGCTGGGGATGGGCCTGGCCGGGCTGAGTGCCGCCGCCGGCTTCGGCCTGGTGTCGCTCGCCGCGGGCGTGGGTGCGGCCGTGCTGGCGCTGGGGCAGGAGCGGATGCGCACGGGCTGAAGGCCCGGCGAACAGGAATTCAGCCGCGGCGCGCCAGCAGGGGGGCCAGGCCGGGGTCTATGTAGCGCACCTCGTGCAGCATCACCTCCGGCCCGCCGATCGTCTCCCCCATGCTGATGGTCAGGCAGAGGCTGGCGCCCATCAGTTCCAGCCGCTTATGGCCGCGCAGCGGCAGCGGAAGGCGGTTGCGGCGGCAGGCCTGCAGGATGACGGCCAGCATATCCCCGGCGGTGAAGGACCAGGCGGCGCGCTGGCCGCGGCGCTGCTTCTGCGGCACCAGCCGCGCGATCACCTCGCCCGAGGGCGCGGTCGCCATGTCCAGCCGCACCGGACCCGTGGCGGCTGGCCAGCCGGAATCGGCCAGCGTCATGGCCTCCACCAGCATGTCCAGCACCTCCTCCGGCGAGAAGAGGATGTAGCGGACTTCCTTCGGCATCGGCGGCTCAGCTGGCCCAGGGCGAGGCATGCAGGCGCCAGCCCTGGCCGCCTGCCACCCCATCCCGCCATCCGCGCCTGCCTTGCACCATCCGGGTATCATGGCGGCCGGCCTGCTGAAGGAAGCGATAATGCGGGCCTCTATGGCAGCAGGATGCGCAGCGGCGCGGGGGCATCCTCGATCCAGGCCGGCAGCCGCCCGGCCGGGTCGCCATCCGCCTGGGCGGGCACCGCGACATTGCCGAGTTCCACCCGCTGCACATGGCGGATCGTCACGCCCGGCAGCCGGGAGACGAGGCCGAGCGGCAGGGCCGCCCCTGCCAGCGCCGCGGCGGCCGGCCCGCCCTGCTGGAACAGCACCACCTGGAAGCCGGGCTCCGCTGGCCTGGCCGCCGGCGCCAGCAGGTAGCGCCCGGCATAGAGCCGGCCCTTGCTGACAATGACGCTGGCGGCCTGCAGCGGCTGCCCATCCAGGCGCAGTTCGATCGGTGGGAAGCCGTAGCGCGGCAGCTCCGCCAGCGTCTGCAGGACATAGGCGGCGCGGCCCAGCCGGCGCTTCAGCCGCAGGTCCAGCCCGGCTACCACCGCGGCGTCGAAGCCGGCGCCCAGCATCTGCACGAAAAGCCGCCGCCGGCCATCGGCGAATCGCGCCTGGCCGGGCCAGATCCGCCCAGGCCGCCCGCGCGCCAGCACCCCGGCCGCCGCTTCCGGCGCCAGGTGCAGGCCCAGCTCCCAGGCCAGCACATTGGCGGTGCCGAGCGGCAGAAGCCCGAGCGTGGCCTCGCTGCCCTCGAGCCCCGCCGCGACCTCTGCGATGGTGCCATCGCCGCCGGCGGCCACCACCACGGCCCTGCCGTGCCGGGCGGCGGCGGCGGCGATCAGGCGGGCATCGCCGGGGCCCTGGGTCTCCGCCACTTCCGGCCGCAGGCCGAGGCCGGCCAGCGCCGCCATGGCGCGGGCCAGGCGGCGGCGGCGGCCGGCGCCGGCGGTGGGATTGAAGACGATGAGCATGGCCGGGCCCTAACCCGCGCATCGTGACACGCCGTGGTCATTCCGCTGACGCGGCGGTGACAAGCGCGCGGCAGCGCCCCAGCGGGGCACAAGTCATTCAAGATTCACGTCGCAGCGCCCGATCCCGCGCTAGAGCGCGCTCGCGCAACGGAACCGCTTGCGGTGCGTTCCGGGCCGCGCAGGGAAGGGCCGGCGGGATCCTGCGCAGCGGATCGCCGGCCTCGCATCGTGCCGCGGTTCGCCGTGGCGGCGTGGAAGAAGGCGGGCAGATCGCATGGACAGCACGGCAAGCCGGTTCGACGCAGGCCTCCGGCGGCGCTACCGGACGGTCTTCCTGTCCGACCTTCATCTCGGCACGCGCGGCTGCCGCGCCGACTTCCTGGTGGATTTCCTGCGCCAGACGGAATGCGAGCAGCTCTACCTGGTGGGCGACATCGTCGATGGCTGGCGGCTGCGAAAATCCTGGTACTGGGACGCCGAGCATGACGAGGCGATCCGCCTGGTGTTGCGCATGGCGCGCAACGGCACGGAGGTCACCTATATCCCTGGCAACCACGACGAGATGTTCCGCGACTGGCTGGGGCTCGAGATCGCCGGCGTGCGGCTGGCCAAGGAAGCGGTGCATGACGCCGCCGATGGCCGCCGCTTCCTGGTGATCCATGGCGATGAATTCGACAGCGTGGTGCGCTACGCCAAGTTCCTCGCCCATCTCGGCGACTGGGCCTATGATTCCGCGCTGGTCGCCAACCGCTGGTTCAACGCGCTGCGCCGCCGCTTCGGCTATCCCTATTGGTCGCTGTCGCAATGGCTGAAGCGGCAGGTGAAGGGGGCGGTGATGGCAATCGACCGCTTCGAGACGGCGCTGGCCCAGGAAGCCCGCCGCCGTGCGTTGGACGGCGTGGTCTGCGGCCATATCCACCACGCCGAGATGCGCGAAGTGCAAGGCGTTCTCTACATGAACGATGGTGACTGGGTGGAAAGCTGCACCGCGCTGGTCGAACACCATGACGGCCGCTTCGAATTGGTGGACTGGGCGCGGGAGAACCGGCTGAGCTTCTTCCGCGGCGCTGCGCCCGCCGCCGTGCCGGAAGCGGCTTAGGCCGGCCGCGCGGGGGCGCGAGGCGCATGCGATCCGCCATCCGCTGCCACGGCACCCCTTTCACCGAAGCGTCTTCTGGGGCACCAGAAGGCCCGCGCGCCATGCATCGGGCGGCTGAGGTGAAGAGGACCCTTTGGACGACGAAGCCGTTTGGGGCATGGGCGCGCTCGAGGATTCCGAGATGACGGGCGTATCCGGCCCGCTCCGGATCCTCGTCGTCTCCGATGCCTGGACCCCGCAGGTGAATGGCGTGGTCCGCACCATGGCGACCGTGGTGGAGGAGCTGCAGCGCCTGGGCGATGTGGTGGAGGTGATCGGCCCCGATCGCTTCCGCACCGTGCCCACCCCCGGCTATGCCGAGATCCGCCTGGCCATCGCGCCGAAGCGCCGGCTGGCGCGGCTGGTCGACGATTTCCGGCCGCAGGCGGTGCATATCGCGACGGAGGGCCCGCTGGGCTGGGCCATGCGGTCCATCTGCAAGGCGCGCGGCTGGCGCTTCACCACCTCCTTCCACACCAAGTTCCCGGACTATGTGCATGCCCGCACGCGCACCCCGAAGGCCTGGTCCTGGGCGTTGATGCGGCATTTCCATGCGGCCGGGCAGGGCACGCTCTGCGCCACGCCGACACTCGCGGCGGAGCTCTCCGCGCGGGGATTCACCCATGTGGTGCCCTGGTCGCGCGGGGTGGACCTCGAACGCTTCCATCCGGACGCCGCGCATCGCGGCGAAGCCGAGGCCTGGGAAGACCTGCCGCGCCCCATCTTCCTCGTCGCCGGGCGGGTGGCGGTGGAGAAGAACCTGGAGGCCTTCCTGGCGCTGGACCTGCCGGGCAGCAAGGTGGTGGTGGGCGACGGGCCGCAGCGCGCCGCGCTGATGCGCCGCTTCCCCGAGGCGCATTTCACCGGCTGGCGGGAGAATGGCGCCCTGGCCCGGGCCTATGCGCGGGCGGATGTCTTCGTCTTCCCCTCCCGCACCGACACCTTCGGCCTGGTGCTGCTGGAATCACTCGCCAGCGGCACGCCGGTGGCGGCCTTCCCGGTGACCGGCCCGCTGGACGTGATCGCGGATCATCCGGTGGGCGCGCTGGATGCGGATCTGCGCGCCGCCTGCCTGGCCGCGTTGCAGGCGGACCGCGCCACCTGCCGGGCGCATGCCCAGAAATTCTCCTGGGCCGCCTGCGCCCTGCGGTTCCGCGACAGCCTGCTGCCCGGCCCCGCGGCCCCCGGCTGAACCGCACCCGCGGGGGGTGCATTTCCCCTCCCGCCGGGCCGTGCTACCGGCTTGCGCATGGCGTGCGTCCACCTCCGCCCCTGATGCGCAAGTGATGCGCAAGCTGATCCGGCATCCGGCGGTCCAAGGGGGCTTGGCGCGGCTGGTGGGACTCTACCTGTCGCTGGTGGTGCGGACCACGCGCTGGCAGCTGCAGGGTGCCGAGCCCGCCTTGGCCCTGGTCGCCGCCGGCCAGCCGCTGATCCTCGCCTTCTGGCATGAACGCCTGCCGCTGATGCCGGCGCTGGTCGGCCTCGCCCGGGCGCGGGAACCGGCGGCCGCGCGGGTGCGGCCGCAGGTTCTGGTCAGCCAGCACCGCGATGGCCGCTTCATCGGCGCCGCGGTGGCGCGCTTCGACATGGACATGATCTACGGCTCCTCCCGCCGCGGCGGGGCGGGGGCCATCACGGCGCTGCTGCGGGCGCTGCGAAAGGGCCAGCCGGTGGCCATCACGCCGGATGGCCCGCGCGGCCCGCGCCGCCGGGCGGCGCCGGGCGTCGGGCAGATCGCCGCCGTCTCCGGCGCGCCGGTGGTGCCGGTGGGCGCCGCCACCACCGCGCATCGGCGGCTGGGGTCCTGGGACCGCATGATGTTCCCGCTGCCCTTCGGCCGCGGCGCGGTGGTCTGCGGCCTGCCCATCACCGTGGCGCGGGACGCGGCGGAAGCCGCGCTGCCCGAGATCGAGGCGGCGCTGACCGCCGCCTGCACTGAGGCCGACCGCCTCTGCGGCCTGCCGGATGCGGGCGCATGACGCTGCCGGCGCTGGCCTGGCAGCTGCTGACCCGCCTGGCCGCGCCCCTGCTGCCCTGGCACCTGGCCCGCCGCGCCCGGCGGGGCAAGGAAATCCCGGCGCGGCTGGAGGAACGCCGTGGCGGCGGCGCGCAGCGCCCCGAAGGACGGCTGTTCTGGCTGCACGCCGCGAGCGTGGGGGAGGCGCTGTCCGCCCTGCCGGTGCTGGAGGCGCTGCTGGCGCGCGACCCGGCGCTGCACCTGCTGGTCACCACCGGCACCGTCACTGGCGCCGAATCCCTGGCCCGCCGCCTGCCGCAGGCCTTCACCGCGCCCGGCCCCGATGGCCTGCCGCGCATCGCCCACCGCTTCCTGCCGCTGGACGTGCCGGCCTTCGTCGCGCGCTTCCTGGATGGCTGGCGGCCGGATGCGGGGGCGCTGGTGGAAAGCGAGCTCTGGCCCAACCTGCTGCGCGCCGCCCGCGCCCGCAACCTGCCGATGGCGCTGGTGAATGCCCGGGTCAGCCCGCGCTCCTTCGCCCGTTGGCGCCGCCTGCCGCGCACGGTGGCCGAGCTGCTCGGCGGCTTCCGGCTGGTGCTGGCGCGGTCGGAGGCGGATCGGGCACGGCTGCTGCAATTGGGCGCTTCGAGCGCGCAGTGCTGGGGTGACCTCAAGGCCGCCGCGCCGCCGCTGCCGGCGGATCCGGCGGCGCTGGAGCGCCTGCGCGGGCTGCTCGGCGACCGGCCGGTCTTCCTTGCCGCCTCGACCCATCCGGGGGAGGAGACGCTGGCGCTGGCCGCCCATGCGCTGCTGGCCCCGGCCTGGCCGGAACTGCTGACCGTGCTGGTGCCGCGCCATCCGGACCGCGGGGCGGCGGTGGCGGAGCAGGCGGCAAAGCTGGGGCTGACGGTCGCGCGGCGCAGCGCCGGCGGGGCGCCGGGGGACGAGGTCTCGGTCTATGTGGCGGATACGCTGGGCGAGCTCGGCCTGTTCTACCGCCTGGCGGGCGTCGCCCTGGTCGGCGGCAGCCTGGTGCCGCATGGCGGGCAGAACCCGCTGGAGGCGGCACGGCTGGGCTGCCCCATCCTGCTCGGCCCGCATACCTTCAACTTCGAGGAGCCGGTGGCCCGCCTGCTGGCCGCTGGCGGGGCGCGGCTTGTGGCGGCCGAGGCCGGGGCGCTGGCGGAGCAGGTGGAGGCCATGCTATCCGATGCGGCGAGGCGCCACGCCATGGCCGCCGCTGCCGCGCAGGTGGCGGAAGGCCAGGCCAGCCTGCCGGGGATGGTGGCCGCTGCGCTGCTGGACCTGATCGACGGGGAACGGGCCCAGGGGGATTGCCCAGGGGGGTGACCGCGATCCGCAAGGGATGGGGGGCGTCCAAGCCGGCGGCCCCTGGCGACAGACCCCCGGGGCGGCAGGGCGCTTCGGCGGCGCTGCGGCACAAGGTTGTTGAACGGAACATGATGGTCGAGGCCTGATGCGAGCACCCGCCTTCTGGGCGGGCGGCGGCGGGGTGATGCCCCTGCTGCTGGCCCCCTTCTCCGCGATCTATGCGCAGGCGACCGCGCGGCGCATGGCGCAGCCCGGCTGGCAGGCTCCGGTGCCGGTGATCTGCTGCGGCAATGCGACGGCCGGCGGCGCCGGCAAGACCACCGTCGCCATGGATATCGGCCGGCGCCTGGCCGATCGCGGCGTCGCGGCGCATTTCCTGCTGCGCGGCTATGGCGGCACGGTGCGTGGCCCGATGCGGGTGGACCCCGCCAGCCATGACAGCACCATGGTGGGCGACGAGGCGCTGCTGCTGGCCGAGGTGCGCCCCACCTGGGTCTCCGCCGACCGCGCCGCCGGCGCCAAGGCCGCCGTGGCCGGCAATGCCCAGGCCATCGTCATGGATGACGGGCTGCAGAATCCGGGCCTGGCCAAGGACCTGTCGCTGCTGGTCATCGATGGCGGCTTCGGCTTCGGCAATGGCCGCATCATCCCCGCCGGCCCGCTGCGCGAACCGGTGGCCGCCGCCGCCGCCCGCTGCCAGGCCGCGGTGCTGATCGGGGAGGATGAGACCGGCGCGCTGGACCTGCTGCCCCCCGGCCTGCGCGTGCTGCACGCCCGCCTGGTGCCGGGGCCAGAGGCCGCGGTGCTGCGCGGCCAGCCGGTGTATGCCTTCTGCGGCATCGCGAACCCGCGCAAATTCTTCGCCACGCTGCAGGAGGCCGGCGCCGTTCTGGCCGGGCGCGAGGCCTTCGGCGACCACTACCAATACGATGCCGAGGAAATCCGGGACCTGCTGGCCCAGGCGGATGCCGCCCGCGCCTTGCTGGTGACCACCAAGAAGGATTTCGTCCGCATTCCGGCCCAGTTCCGGTCCCGCGTCACGGTGGTGACGGTGGGGCTGGAATGGGCCGAATCGGCGCAGATCGAAAGCCTGCTGGACCCGCTGGCCGGCCGGGTGCCGATCCCGGCCTGACCAGCCCGCCAGGGCCTATCGCCAGAGGCCCTGCGCCGCCAGCCAGTCCTGCACCGCCTGCGCCACCTGATCGCTGTTGCGGTCCATCATCACCATGTGGCTGTTGCCGGGAATGCCGCGGCTCGGCAGGTCCACATCCTCGACCTTGCCGCCGGCCGCGGTGATGGCGGCGGCGAAGCCGCGGGCATTGCGGCGGATGACGGACCAGCGCGGGTCCTGGTCCACGTAATCGCCATAGAGCAGCATCTGCGGCACATCCTTCAGCCGCGCCGCCTGCGCCGCATCGCCGATGCCGGCGGGTTCCACCAGCACCAAAGCGCGGAAAAGCTCCGGCCGGCGCTGCGCCACCTGCCAGGCCAAGGCGCCGCCCTGGCTATGGGCGATGACGACGGAAGGCCCGACCCGCTCCAGCAGCGCGATATAGGCGGCGATCACATCGTCATCCGTGCCCAGGTAGCGCGCCACCACCTGGCGCATGAAGGCCTGGTAGTGCTCGGGCTCGCTTGGGAACTGGTTGCCCGGCAGCACGCTGCGCGTGGCATAGGACCCGGCGCCGGTGCCGATGCGGAACCGCTCCCACGGATTCTGGGCCGGCAGGTGCAGCGGCGGGGCGTAGATCTCCGGCACCATGGCGGCCCCGCTGCGGCCGCGTTCCACCGCATCCGTCACATAGGTGGCCCAGCCGCGGCGCAGGAAGAACTCGTCCCAGCCCGGCCGGCCATCCGGCGTGGTTTCCCAGGTGACGCCGGTGAGATAGGCGCCGTGCCACAGCATCATCGGCGCCGCGCCACGCTGCGGCGCGGGCACCATGAAGCGGGCATACATCTGCCCCACCGTGTGCACGCCGTTCGGGTCGATCCGCAGCGGCACGCTGCCCGCCGTCGGCAGGTATTCGCGCACCGGCCGGTCCTTCAGCTCCACCAGCCGCCCGCCGACATGGAAGGAGCCGAAGCGTTCCAGCGTGATCGGCTGCGCCTGGGCGACGCTGCCCAGGCCGAGACAGGCCGCGACCAGCGCGGTACCCCATTTGGTCATGACATTTCCCCCGGCCGGCTGCCGGGCCGGCATGGGAAACATCCTAGGATGCAGGACGGCGTCCCGCCTATGCCCCGGCGAGCGACTTTTCGAACACGTCTAGCAGCGCCATGGCGAAGGCCTGCATATTGGCCGCCCGGTCGCCATGGCCGGTTTCCAGCGTCACCACCACCTCCGCCGGGCCGGAGACCGCCAGGCAGCTATGCCCCGCCGCATCCCCGTAGCGATTGCCGGAAGGCCCGGCCGCGCCGGTTTCCGCAATGCCCCAGCTGGTGCCGAAGCGCGACCGCAGGCTGCGCGCCAGCAGCAGGGCATAGGGTTCCGAGGAGGAGCGCAGCCCCGCCATATCGGCAGTGGTGATCCCCAAAAACTGTTCCCGCGCCGTGGCGGTGTAGACCACCGCCCCGCCGAGGAAATAGGCGCTGGCCCCTGGCACCGCGAGCAGGCTGGCCGAGACCAGCCCGCCGGCCGAGCTTTCGGCCACCGCCACCGTCTCGCGCCGCGCCTTCAACAGCGCGCCGACCGCCTCGCCCTTAGCTAAGAGCGCCTCCACCTATTCCGCCGCCTGGGCGTAAGCTTCCAGCGGCGCGCAGGTGCAGACCAGGTTGCGGTCGCCATGCACATTGTCCACCCGCTTCACCGGCGGCCAGTATTTCTGGCGCGCGACGTAAGGCAGCGGGAAGGCCGCCTCCTCCCGCGTATAGGGGTGCGACCAGTCGCTGGCCATGACCTCGGCCGCCGTGTGCGGGGCGTTCTTCAGCGGGTTGTCGGCGCGGTCCATGCGGCCCTGCTCGATGGCGCGGATTTCGCCGCGGATCGAGACCATGGCGGCGATGAAGCGATCCAGCTCGCCCATCGTCTCCGACTCGGTCGGCTCCACCATCAACGTGCCGGTCACCGGCCAGGACATGGTCGGCGCGTGGAAGCCGTAATCCTGCAGGCGCTTGGCGATGTCCTCCACCGAGGCGCCGCCATTCTGCTGGAAGCCGCGGCAATCCAGGATGCATTCGTGGGCCACCATCCCCTGGCGCCCGCGATACAGCACCGGGAAGTGCTCGCCCAATTTCACGGCCATGTAGTTGGCGTTGAGGATCGCCACCTGCGTGGCGCGCTTCAGGCCGTCCGGCCCCATCATGCGGATATAGGCATAGGAGATCGGCAGGATGGAGGCGCTGCCGAAGGGCGCGGCGGCCACCGGCCCGTGGCTGGTCGCCTGCGGGCCCGCTTCCGCCAGCATCGGATGCGCCGGCAGATAGGGTGCCAGATGCGCCGCGACGCCGATCGGCCCCACGCCCGGACCGCCGCCGCCATGCGGGATGCAGAAGGTCTTGTGCAGGTTCAGGTGGCACACATCCGCGCCGATCGCGGCCGGGCTGGTGAGCCCGACCTGCGCGTTCATGTTCGCACCGTCCATATAGACTTGGCCGCCCTTGGCATGGATGAGGGCGCAGATCTCGCGGATGGCCTCCTCGAAGACGCCATGGGTGGAGGGGTAGGTCACCATCAGCGCGGCGAGGCGATCCGCATGCTGCTCCGCCTTGGCGCGCAGATCGTCCAGATCCACGTTGCCATCGCGGTCGCAGCCCACCACCACCACCTTCATGCCGGCCATCACGGCGGAAGCCGGGTTGGTGCCATGGGCGCTGCTCGGGATCAGGCAGATGTCGCGATGCAGGTCGCCCCGTGCGCGATGCCAGCCGCGGATCGCCAGCAGCCCGGCATATTCGCCGGCGCTGCCCGCATTCGGCTGCAGCGATATGGCGGCGAAGCCGGTGACGGCGCAGAGCCAGGATTCAAGGCGACGGATCATCTCGATATAGCCGGTCGCCTGGTCCACCGGCGCGAAGGGGTGGATGTTCCCGAAACCCGGGAAGGTCACAGGGATCATCTCGGCCGTCGCATTCAGCTTCATCGTGCAGGAGCCCAGCGGGATCATGCTGCGGTTCAGCGCGACGTCCTTGTCCTCCAGCTTCTTCAGGTAGCGCAGCATCGCGTGTTCCGCGTGATGGCTACGGAAGACCTCGGCCGTCAGGAAGGCGCTGGCGCGGGTGAGGGAGGCGGGGATGCCCCCCTCGGGGTCGATGCCATCGATCTGCGGCGCAGCCTGGCCGGCGGCCTCCGCGATCGCATCCAGCAGTGCCAGCAGGTCCTGCCGCGTCACCGTCTCATCGAGCGCGATGCCAACGCCGCCGCCCTCATGGCGCGCCAGGTTGAAGCCGCGCTTCAGGGCGCCGGCGATCAGCGCCTCCTGCTTGCCGCCTGCCTCGATGCAGATGGTGTCGAAGATATCGCGATGGCGCAGCGCGAAGCCGGCGCGCTTCGCCGCCCCCGCCAGCAGCCGCGCCTGCAAGGCGACGCGTTGCGCGATGCGGGTCAGGCCTTCCGGCCCGTGCCAGACGGCGTACATGCTGGCCATGACCGCCAGCAGCACCTGCGCGGTGCAGATATTGCTCGTCGCCTTCTCGCGCCGGATGTGCTGCTCGCGCGTCTGCAGCGCGAGCCGCATGGCGGGCTGGCCCGCGGCATCGAGCGAGACGCCCACGAGGCGCCCCGGCATCAGCCGCTTATGCGCATCCTTCACCGCCATATAGCCGGCATGCGGCCCGCCATAGCCCATCGGCACGCCAAAACGCTGGGTGGAGCCGACGACGACATCGGCGCCCATCTCGCCCGGCGGCTTCAGCAGCACCAGCGACAGCGGATCGGCGGCGACGATCGCGAGACCGCCGGCGCCATGCACCGCCGCGATCTCGCGCGTCAGGTCGCGCACCTCGCCCGTCGTGCCGGGGTATTGCAGCAGTAGCGCGAAGGGCTTTTCCGCGTTGCATGTCGCCACGATCTCAGAAGGCTTCGCGATCAGCACGCGAAAACCCAGCGGCTCCGCCCGGCCCGCCACTACGGCGCGGGTCTGCGGATGCACATCCGATGCGATCACCAGCGTATCGGACTTGCCGCGCGTCGCGGCATGCGCGAGCGCCATCGCCTCGGCCGCCGCCGTCGCCTCATCCAGCAGCGAGGCATTCGCCACCGGCAGGCCGGCGAGGTCCGTCACCATGGTCTGGAAGTTCAGCAGCGCCTCGAGCCGCCCCTGGGCGAGCTCCGCCTGGTAGGGTGTATAGGCCGTGTACCAGCCGGGATTTTCCAGCACGTTGCGCAAAATCACGGGCGGCGTCAGCGTGCCGTGATAGCCGATGCCGATCAGCGACTTGATATCGGCGCGGTTCTTGCCGGCGAGCGCGCGCAGCTCCGCGATCGCCTCGGCCTCGGTCGCCGCGGGCGGCAGGGGCAGGGGGGCGTTGCTGCGGATATCGGCGGGCACGGTGCGCTCGGCGAGCGTCTCCAGGCTCTCGGCGCCGACCACCTTCAGCATGGCGGCGATCTCGGACTCCGAAGGCCCGATATGGCGGCGGGCGAATTCGCCCTTGTCCTCCAGGGCGCTGAGCTGGGCGATGGCGTTCATGCGAGCTCGTCCACGAAGGCGGCGTAGGCGGCCTCGTCCATCAGCGCGGCGACGGCGGCGGCATCCACGCCGCCGATCTTGAAGAACCAGCCCTCGCCGGTCGGCGCGCTGTTGATCAGCGCGGGATTCTCGACCAGCGCGGCATTGGTCTCCACCACCTTGCCGGCGACGGGCGCATAGACGTCGGAGGCGGCCTTCACGCTTTCCACCACGGCGCAGGCCTCGCCTTCGGCGACTTCGCGGCCCGCTTCGGGCAGGTCGACGAAGACCACGTCGCCGAGCGCGTTCTGGGCATGGTCGGTGATGCCGATGGTGGCGACATCGCCTTCCAGCCGGATCCACTCATGGTCTTTGGTGAAGCGCAGTTCGGCCATTGTCGGGAACCTTCTCAGCGAGCGTAGCGGTGGGGGGCGAAGGGCAGGGGGGCGACGCGGCCGGGCAGGGCCTTACCGCGCACCAGAAGTTCGAGGGCGGTGCCATCGGCCGCCGCGCCGCGCGCGACATAGCCCATGGCGATGGGTGCATTGACGGAGGGGCCGAAGCCGCCAGAGGTGATTTCGCCGACCACCTCGCCCGCAACCTGCACCGGCGTATGGCCGCGCGCGGGCTGGCGCCCCTCCGGCTGGATGCCGACGCGCAGGCGCTTCGGCCCGTTGTCCAGCTCCTCGCGGCAGCGCTCCGCGCCGCGGAAATCCCAGGCGGTTCGGCGGCGCTTGCCCATGGTCCAGACCAGGTTGGCTTCCACCGGGCTGGTCGTCTCGTCCAGGTCGTTGCCGTAGAGGCAGAGCCCGGCCTCCAGCCGCAGCGAATCGCGGGCGCCCAGGCCCGCCGGCATCACGCCCGGCAGTGCCAGCAGCGCCTTGGCCACGGCTTCGGCCTGCTCGGCCGGGATGGAGATCTCCACCCCATCCTCCCCGGTATAGCCGCTGCGGCTGACCAGGCAGGCCACGCCGGCGATCTCATGCTCGGCAAAATCCATGAACTTCATGGAGGCCACGCCCGGCGCCAGGGTTGCCAGCGCCGGCACGGCGCCTGGCCCCTGCAGCGCGATCAGCGCCCGGTCCGGCAGCGGCCGCAACTTGACGCCGGCCGGCAGCACCGCCTCGATGGCGGGGATATCCAAATGCTTGCGGGAGGCGTTGAGCACCAGGAACAGCCGGTCGCCGCGATTGGCCACCATGAAGTCGTCCAGGATGCCGCCCGTCTCGGTCATCAGCACGCCGTAGCGCTGCCGGCCGGGCTTCAGGATCTGCACATCGGCGGGCGTCAGCTGTTCCAGGGCCGCCGCAGCGCCTTCGCCGATCAGTTCGGCCTGACCCATATGGGAGACGTCGAACAGCCCGGCCGCAGCGCGGGTATGCAGGTGCTCCGCCATGATGCCGGCCGGGTACTGCACCGGCATCGCATAGCCGGCGAAGGGCACCATGCGCCCGCCAAGCTCCCGATGCAGCGACGCGAGCGGGGTCTCCAACAGTTCGGTATCGGCCACGGTGCCCCCAAAGGCTTCCCATCGCCGGAATGGCGCCGGGTGTTCCGTGACCCCCCTCTGTCCGGTGACCTGAGAGATTCGGCCTGCCTCCCGGCGCAGCCTTACTCCGTCGGTGCCGCCCCCCGTTCGAGGGGCGAGCTTTCCAGAGTCCCGCCGGGCCCTTCGGCCCCTGCCCGCGCGGCCCTTCTGCCTGAGCGTTTCCGGGGGCCGGTTGCGCCTTCGGCGGTGGTTTCGGTGGCCCTTGCAGGCGCCTCGCCACTCTCTCCCGCGCGGTCCACGGGAGCGGCGGGTATGCCCGAGCCGGGGGCGACGCGCAACGGCACATTGGGGGGGCAGGGCGCGCGGCCGCTTTCCTGCCGCGGGCAGGGGCGGAACAGCCCGTCAGCATCAGCGGCATGGGCGGGGGGGCGAGTCGAAGATGAAGGAAAATACGGCCGCCGATGCCGCAAAGCTGGCGCAGCTGCAGGATGTGGTGGCGCGCCACCTGCTGCGCTTCGCCTTCCGTGAGGAGATGCAGGTCGCCTGGCACCCCGCCTGACCCGACCGCACGGCGCCCGAAGCGCCGAATGGCGGCAGCGTGACCGACCGGCCGGCAAACCGGTGGCAGGCCCGCGGCATTGAGGCCCCGACGGAATAGGGGAGTGGCCCATGCGTGCGCTGGTCTGGCACGGCAAGGAAGATATACGCTGCGACACGGTGAGCGATCCCACCATCGAGGATCCGCGCGACGCCATCATCAAGGTCACGGCCTGCGCCATCTGCGGCTCCGACCTGCACCTGTTCCACAACCTGATCCCCGCCATGAAGCCCGGCGACATCATGGGCCATGAGACGATGGGCGAGGTGGTGGAGGTCGGCTCCGCGGCCCAGGGCGCGCTGAAGAAGGGCGACCGCATCGTGGTGCCCTTCACCATCAACTGCGGCAGCTGCGAGCAGTGCCGGCGGGGCAATTTTTCGGTCTGCGAAACCACAAACCGGAACAAGGAGATGGCCGACAAGGTCTTCGGCCATGCCGGCGCCGGCCTTTTCGGCTATAGCGCGCTGACCGGCGCCTATCCCGGCGGCCAGGCGGAATATCTCCGCGTGCCCTTCGCCGACCAGACCCACATCAAGGTGCCGGACGGGCTGACGGATGAGCAGGTGCTGTTCCTGTCCGACATCCTGCCCACCGGCTGGCAGGCCGCCGTCGCCTGCGACATCGAGCCGGAGGACACCGTCGCGATCTGGGGCTGCGGCCCCGTCGGCCAGATGGCCATCCGCAGCGCCGTGCTGCTGGGCGCGAAGCAGGTGATCGCCATCGACCGCTTGCCGGAACGTCTCGGCATGGCGGCCGCCGGCGGCGCCATCACGCTGAACTTCGAGGAAGACAATGTCATCGAGCGGCTGAACGAGCTGACCGGCGGCAAGGGGCCGCAGAAATGCATCGATGCCGTGGGCCTCGAAAGCCATGTCAGCCTGGCGCAGCCGGATACGCTGCTGGATCGCGCCAAGCAGGTGGTGATGCTGGAGAATGACCGGCCGCATGTGCTGCGGGAGATGATCTATGTCTGCCGCCCGGCCGGCATCCTCTCCATCCCCGGCGTCTATTCGGGGCTGATCGACAAGGTCCCGATGGGGCTGATCATGAACAAGGGCCTCACCATCCGCACCGGCCAGACCCATGTGAAGCGCTGGACCGACGACCTGCTGCGGCGGATCCAGGAAGGGCAGATCGATCCCTCCTTCGTCATCACGCACAGTGTCGGGCTGCAGGACGGGCCGGAGATGTACAACGTGTTCCGCAACAAGCAGGACGGCTGCATCAAGGTGGTGTTGAAGCCATGAATCTTCGCGCGAATAGCGCCCGCATGAAGGGCGATCCTCGTATCCTGCGCAGCGGTCGCGGCTCGCTCGGCGCGGCGGACAGGCTGGGCCGCGCGCTCGGCTGGTTCAGCATCGGCCTCGGCCTGGTGCAGCTGCTGGCGCCGCGGCAGATGACGCGCAGCCTGGGCATGCAGGGGCAGGAAGGGCTGGTGCGGGCCTATGGCGCGAGAGAGGTCGCCAGCGGCGTGCTCTCGCTTTCGGTCGATCGCTCCATGGGCCTGCAATCGCGCCTGCTGGGCGATGCGGCGGATGTGGCGATGCTGCTGGCGGCGCTGCGGCGCGACAATCCGAAGCGGGACAATGTCATGCTGGCGCTCGCCATGGTGGCCGGCGTCACCGTGCTGGATGTGGTGGCCAGCCAGGCCCTGAAGGCGCGCCACGGGCGCGAAAGGGCGCAGCCTGTGCCGCGCAGCGTCACGCCTCATCGCGGCGACCGCAGCGGCTTCCCGCAGGGCCTGGCCCGGGCGCGTGGCGCGGCGCGCGACTTCGTCGTGCCGCCGGATTTCCGGTCCTCGCCCCGCCCGGTGTGACGGCTGGCCGGCCGCTGCTATTGCAGCGCCGGCCCCTCCTCCTCCTCCTCCTCCTCGATCCAGGCGCCGGCAGGCGCCTCCACCTCCGGCGTCGGGTTCTCGGCGAGGATCGCGGCCGTCTCGTCGTCGAAGGCGGCGACCACCTCGCTGCCCTCGGCGGGTTCCGCCAGGCCGAGCGCCGCCACCGTGGCCGCGACCACGCGGGCGGCGAGTGCGGCGGTGCGTTCGTCGCGGCATTCCACCACCACCTCCGCATCCTCCCCGCCATCCTGGACCAGCTCGACCAGGAAGAAATGCGCGCCGGCACGTTCGGCGCTTTCCCACATGCCCTCCGCCGTGCGGCGCATCGGCGTGACCGCCACGCTGAGTGCGGCATCGGTCTTCGGCGCGCGGCTGCTGTCTTCCGACATGGTCCCCCTCCTTTCGGTATCCGGGTGCAGAACGCGAAGCGGCCGGGGTGGTGCCGAATGCGCGGCCTGATTTCCGCGCTGAACCGCCGCGGTGCCAAACGCCTTGGTACATCAACATCTTGTGCAAAGACCTGGCGAGCCGGCCTTGCGGCACGGGGCAGGCGAAAAAGCGCCCTGAAGCTGCGCAAGCGCAAGGAACGCCGGGCCTCCACCCCTGTTGGCATGACAGCGGTCCGAGGTCGACGGCGCGGCATGGCCCGCCCGTCAGCCTCGATGACAGGGGAGGTGCGCAGATGAGTGACATGAGACAGAGTGGTTTTCCGGATCGCGATCCACCGCGGGGCCCGCAGCCCGATCCGCTGCGCCAGGCGTCCGCGGATGGCCGCGCGGCGTTGGAGCAGGCCAAGGCCGGCGCCAGCGAGGCGGCCGACAGCGTGAGGCGCGAGGCCAGCGGCATCGCCGAGGAGCTGAAGGCGGAAGGCGCCGGGGTGCTCGATGCCGCGCGGCAGCGCGCCATGGGCTTCGCCGAGGCGCAGAAGCAGGCGGGCGCTGAGCAGGCCGAGGGATTCGCGGAAGCGGTGCATGGCGCGGCCGACCAGCTGGGCGAGCAGTCGCCGGTGATGGCGCGCTATGTGCACGAGGCCGCCTCGGCGATCGAGGATATGGGCCGCACGCTGCGCGAGAGCAGCCCGGCCGATCTGCTGGGCCGGGTCGAGGACCTCGCCCGCCGCCAGCCCGTCGCCTTCTTTGGCGCCGCCGTGCTGGCCGGCTTCGGCCTGGCGCGCTTCGCCAAGAGCTCGGCGGAAGCCGCCCGCAGCCGCGGGCACGGCCAGTCCTGGCAGGGCCGCAGCGGTGGCGCGCCGATGGGTGGTGCGGTTTCGCCAAGCGCGGCCGCGCAGGCGCCGGGCTGGATGCCGCCGGAAGCGGCCAGCACGCAGGATACAGGCATGGCCGGCACCGGCGCCAAGCCGGCGACGCTCGCCGCCGCCTCGCTCGGCGGTGCGGCGGCCTGGCCGGGTGGCAGCGCCTCCGGCCTGCCGCAGCGTCCGGTGGCGGGGGGAGGCGATCATGTCTGATCCCTACCGCACCACCGACCGGTCCCTGCCGGAGCTTTTCGGCGTCGCGATCGACCAGATCTCGACGCTGTTCCGCCAGGAGGTGCAGCTGGCACGCGCGGAGGTGGGGGAGAAGATCTCCCAGACCACGGGTGCCATCACGCCACTCGGCGCCGGTGCCGGGATGCTGCTGGGCGCGCTGATCCTGCTGCTTTTCGCGCTGGTCTCGCTGCTGGTGCAACTCGGCGTGCCGATCGGCTGGTCCCAGCTGATCGTCGGCCTTGTCGCGGCGCTGCTCGGCTATGCGCTGATCCGCGGCGGCGTCTCCAAGTTGAACACCACAAGCCTGATGCCCCATCGCACGGCGGAACAGCTGTCGCGCGATGCCCAGGTGGCCAAGGAGCAGGTACGATGAGCGGCACGACGGACACCGGCCATCGCGGCAGCGCGGAGATCGAGCATGAGGTGGAGGCGACGCGCGCCGGCCTGACGCAGACGCTGGAGGAGCTGCGCGAGCGTGCCTCCCCCGGCCAGCTCTTCGAGCAGGCGCTGGACTATGCCCGCACCTCCGGCGGCGCGGAATTCACGCGCAACCTGGGCACCGCGGTGCGCGACAATCCGTTGCCGCTGCTGCTGATCGGCGCCGGGATCGGCTGGCTGATGCTCGGCAAGGCGCCCTCCACAGCGCCGCGCCGCAATGGCGCCTATGCGCCGCCCCTGAGCCCTGCCTATCCCGGCCAGGACGACTATCGGCATGGGGACTATCGCCATGAGGACTCTGGCCCCGGCCTGCTGAGCCAGGCTGCGGAGGCCGTGGGCGATGCGGCGGGCGCGGTGCGGGACGGTGTGACGGGCGCGGCCCGCAGCGCCGCCGATGCGGCGGGCTCCGCCTATCGCAGCGTGGCGGGTGCCGTCGGCTCCGCCGGCGAGTCCGTCGGCCAGGCGGCGCGCGACATGCGCGGCCGCAGCGGGCAGGCGGCGCATGTGGCCTCCGGCTATGCTGGCCCGATGCGGAACGGCGCAGCCGATTATGCCGATCGTGCCTCGGGCTATGCCGACGCGGCGCAGCATCGCATGGGCGAATGGGCGGATGAGGCGCAGCACAGCATGGGCGCACTGCTGCGTGACCAGCCGCTGGTGCTCGGCGCGCTGGGCGTCGCACTCGGCGCCGCGGTGGGCGCGATGCTGCCGCGCACGGAAACCGAGGACCGGCTGATGGGCGAAACCCGCGACGACCTGGCCCAGCAGGCGGCTGGGATGGCGCAGCAGGGCTATGAGCGGGCGCGGGACAGCATCGGCGGCCATGCCGAGCAGGCGCGCGGCACGGCGTCCGAAGGGCTGTCGACGCTGGCCGGGCAGGCGCGGGAAGCGGTGGTCGGCGCCGCCCACAACCTGGCCGAACAGGCGAAGGAGGCGCTGGCGGAGAAGCCGGATGCCGAGCCCGCCAAGCCGGGGACCGGTCCCCAGACCGGCCCCCAGACGGGCGCCCAGACGGGCGCCCGCCCGTCCGGCCTGGGCTGACGGGGATAGCGCGCCATCCGGCGGATGGCGCGCTATCTTGAAGGCGGCTCGTCCAGCAGGCTGAGGCCCTGGCGCAGCGCGCCTTCCATCACCGCCCGGTCCGGCCGCCCGCGGGCCAGCACCCGCAGGCCGAGCAGCAAGGTCATCAGCAGCCGCGCCAGGTCCGCGGCATCGCGCCCGGCCGCGATGCTGCCCTCGGCCTGGCCGGCCTGCACCCGGCGGCGGAAGAAGCCCTCCAGCTCCTCCAGCCGCGCGGCGACCACGGCGCCCAGGCCGCGGTCATGCGGCGCCACCTCCAGCGCGGTATTCACCAGCAGGCAGCCGAGGCGGTCGCGCAGGGACCGCGCGACAATCTCCCGCAGCAGCGATTCGATGGCCTGGCGCGGCGGCTGCGTCGCCTCCAGCCGGGCGATGCGCTCCCGCATCCCGCCGTCCAGGTAGCGGTCCAGGCAGCGGGCGAACAGGCTGCGCTTGTCGCCGAAGGCATTGTAGAAGCTGGCCTGGCCCATTCCCATCACCTGGCCCAGGTCGCGCACGCTGGTGCCGGCATAGCCGTGCCGCCAGAAGTGGCGCATCGCCGCGTCGAGCACGGCATCCTCGTCGAAGCTGCGGGGGCGGGACATCGGGGGCGGGAAGCCTCGCGGCCAAGGCGGCACAGGATAGGGCTGCGGCGGCCGGGTCGCAAATCGCCCGGGCGGCAAGGGTCCCTTATTGTCCTGGGCGCAGCATGGTCGCAACCTTGGCCGTTGCCACCCTCCGGACCCTGCCCCGATGTGCCGCTTCCTCGCCTATCTCGGCGAACCCATCTTCCTCTCCGACCTCGTCTGCGCCCCGGCGCATTCGCTCATCCACCAGTCCATGCATGCCGATGAGGGCAAGACGCCCACCAATGGCGACGGCTTCGGCCTGGGCTGGTACGGGGAGCGGGAGGAGCCGGGCCTGTACCGGGAAATCCGCCCCGCCTGGTCGGATGAGAACCTGCGCTCGCTCTGCGCCCAGGTGCGCTCGCGCCTTTTCTTCGCCCATGTCCGCGCCTCCACCGGCACTTCCACCACGCGGGCCAATTGCCATCCCTTCGGCCTCGGCCGGCAGCTGTTCATGCATAACGGGCAGGTCGGCGATTATGCGCGGATCAAGCGGCGGATGGAGGCGCTGATCCCGGACCGGCTCTACGAACACCGCCTCGGCACCGGCGATACGGAGGCGATCTTCCTGGCCGCGATGGCGGATGGGCTGGCGGAGGATCCGATCGGCGCGCTGTCGCGCACCCTGGCGCGGGTGCAGGCGCTGATGGAGGAGGCCGGCAGCAGCCAGGCGCTGCGCTTCGCCGCCGCGCATAGCGACGGCACCCGGCTGACCTGCTTCCGCTGGTCCTCGGACGGCCGCCCGCCCTCGCTGTATTGGCGTCGCGTCGGCGGAAATGTGCTGGTGGTGTCGGAACCGGTGGATGAACGCAATGCCGGCTGGCTGCCGATCGCGGCCAATCACGCGCTGGTGGCGCGGCCGGGGGAGGAGGTGCAGGTGATGCCCTTCGCGGTCGCGGCGTGATCCCCGTCTTGTCCGATCTGTAACAACCGGTCCATAAACCCCCGTCACGAAACGGGGGACGATCCATGCTGACCCGCCTCGCCACACTGGTCCTCGGCGCGAGCCTGCTCGCCGGGGCGGCGCTTGCGCAAACCATCCCGCCGGAGCGCATCCTGCGCATGGTGCCGAATGCGGACCTGCAGACGCTGGACCCGATCAACACCACCGCCGGCGTGGTGCAGTCCCATGCGCATATGATCTACGACCAGCTCTTCGGCCGCGACGCGCAGCAGCGCCCGCAGCCGCAGATGGTGGGCGCCTACAGCGTCTCCGACGATGCGCTGGTCTGGCGCTTCACGCTGCGCGAGGGGCTGGCCTTCCATGACGGCGCGCCGGTGACGGCGGAGGATGTGGTGGCCTCGCTGCGCCGCTGGGGCGCGCGGGACCCGCATGGCCGGCAGCTGATGGCCATCACCGCCAGCATGGAGCCGCAGGCCGATGGCAAGACGGTGGTCTGGACGCTGAGGCGCCCCTACGGGCTGATGCTGGACGCATTGTCAAAACCGGCCGGCAACATGCCCGCCATCATGCCGGCCCGCATCGCGGCCACCGACCCCTTCACCGCAATTCGCGAGACGATCGGCAGCGGGCCCTTCATCTTCTCCCGCGAGGAATGGGTGCCGGGCAGCACCGTGGTCTATCGCCGCAACCCGAACTACGTGCCGCGTTCCGAGCCCGCCTCCGGCACCGCCGGCGGCAAGGTGGTGCATGTCGATCGCGTGGAATGGCAGAACATCGCCAATGCGCAGACCTCGACCCTGGCGCTGATCCAGGGCGAGATCGACTATATCGAGAGCCCCGGCGTGGACTTCCTGCCCATGCTCGCCCGCCGTGGCATGCGGATTGTCCGCACCAATACGCTGGGC
This sequence comes from Falsiroseomonas tokyonensis, assembly GCF_019024325.1. Classification (GTDB taxonomy): domain Bacteria; phylum Pseudomonadota; class Alphaproteobacteria; order Acetobacterales; family Acetobacteraceae; genus Falsiroseomonas; species Falsiroseomonas tokyonensis. Next base: position 460,601 of record NZ_JAFNJS010000004.1, on the reverse strand, counting down.
GCGCCGGGCATGATCCGGATGAACCACATCCACCCGCCCTTCAACGATGCCCGGGTCCGCCAGGCGCTGATGCTGCTGGTGAACCAGGAGGAGATCCTGCAGGGGATGTTCCCCGACCCGGCGCTGTACCAGGTGTGCCACGCCTTCTTCGTCTGCGGCAGCCCGCAGGAGACGAATGCGGGCGTGCCCGCCGGCCTCGGCAGCCCCGCCGCCCGCGAACGCGCCCGTGCCCTGTTGCGGGAGGCGAATTACGACGGCACGCCGATCGTCATCATGGACCCCACCGACAATCCCTTCGTGCATACCGCCACGCTGGTGCTGGCGCAGCAGATGCAGTCGGTGGGCTTCCGCACGGATGTGCAGGCGACGGACTTTGCCTCGATGGCCGGCCGCCGCGCCAATCGCCGTCCGCCGAGCGAGGGCGGCTGGCATATCGGCCTGACCTTCTGGAACGGCCTCGGCGCCTCGGACCCCGTGGGCAATGTGCCGATGCAGGCCAGCTGCGACCGCGCCTGGCCGGGCTGGCCCTGCGATGCCGCGCACCAGGCGCTGATCGATGCCTTCCCCTATGCCGCCAATGCGGCGGAGCGGAAGCGCATCCTGGATGAGCTGCAGGAAAGCGCCTATCGCCTGGTGCCCTATGTGCCCTACGGCCAGTGGTACCTGCCCTCCGCCGTCACGCCGCGCATCTCCGACGTTCTTGCGATGCCTGGCATCATCATCGCCTGGAACATCCGCAAGGCGGCGCGCTGAGGGTCAGGCCACCGTATCCGCCATCTCCGCGCCGCGGCTGCCCATCGGGCGGTCCGGCACGGTGGTGGTGTCCCGCGCCGTCTGGTGCTCCATCTCCGCATTCAGCTCGGCGCCGAACAGGATGACGATGGCGGAGATCCAGATCCAGGTCATGAAGCCGACCACGGCGCCCAGCGAGCCATAGGTTTCGTTGTAGCTGCCGAAATTGGCGACGTACCAGGAGAAGCCGGCCGAGGCGCCGAGCCAGGCCAGGGCGGCAAAGGCGCTGCCCCAGCTGACCCAGCGCCACTTGGCAGAGGCGCGGCTCGGCCCCCAGCGGAACAGGCAGGCCAGCACCAGCGCGACCAGCACCAGCAGCACCGGCCAGCGGCCGTAGGCCAGCAGCGTCTCCGCGGTGCTGCCCAGGCCGATGAAGTTCAGCACCACGGGCACCGCCACCACCGCCACCATGGTCAGGATGGCGAACAGGATGAAGCCCAGGGTGAAGGTGAGGGTGGTCAGCGTCAGCGTGATGAAGCTGCGCTTCTCATGCTCCTCGTAGACCACGTTCAGCGCGTCGAACAACGCCTTGGCCGCCTGGTTGGCCGACCACAGCGACACCAGCAGGCCGGCGATGGCGCCGAAGCCCAGCGTGCCATCGGCCGATTGCGCGACGCGCTGCACCTGCTCCGTGATGATGTCCATGCCGCCGCCGGGCACGATGCCGGCCAGCGCGTCCAGGTGGCCCTGGATGGTGGTGGGGTCCGCCACCAGCGCATACAGCGAGACCAGCGCCGCCAGCGCCGGGAACAGCGCCAGCAGGGTGTAGAAGGTGATGCCGGCGGCCTCCGTCAGCAGCCGGTCCTCGCTGGCCTGGGACAGGGTGCGCTTCAGGATCTGCCACCAGCCGAGGGCGGGGATTTCGGATGGGGCATCGGCGGAGCGGCCCTGGCCCGTGGCGCCGCGCTCCGCCTCGCCCCCGCGGTCGGAGGCGGCATCGCGGCCGATCCGCGCGCGCGCCGCCGGCGGCGCGGCCGCCTGGCGCAGCGGGCGCGGCGAACGGCGGGCGGAATCGAGCGCCAGCAGCCCGGCCAGCGCCGCGGCGGCCACCATCCAGCTTCCCCCCTCCGCCATTCTGCTGCGCCGCCGGTCTCGCGCTTCGCTCATCCTGCCAATCCCATCCCGGTCGGTTCGATAGGTTCGGCAACGCCGTGCCCGGCCCGCGGGTGCATGCGCGCGCGGAAACTTTCCGCGACCGGCCGCGCTGACCGGTACGGGATGGCAAGGGAGGGGGCGATGGCGAAGGCGCGGCCCGTGGCGCTGCCATGGCTGGTGCTGGAAAGCATCGGCGGCCCCGCGCGACGCGGCATCCAGATGGTGCTGGCCACCGCGGCGCTGGCGCTCGGCGTGTTGAGAGAGGGGCTGGACCCGCGCAGCTGGCGGCGCCGCACGCTGCGGGCGGAGCTGCGCCGCACCCTGCACCAGGCGGTCGCCGGCGGCTTCGGCACCGTCATCATCACCGCCAGCCTGGTCGGCTTCGGCGTGGTCCACCAGGCGATCCGCTGGCTGAGCTTCGCGGGCCAGGAGGATTATGCGGGCAGCCTGCTGACCACGGTCCTGGTCCGAGAGGTGACGCCGGTGCTGACCGGGCTGATCCTGCTCGGCCGGAGCGGCACCGTGACGGTGGTGGAATTCGGCGCCACCAAGGCCGGCGGCCAGCTGGACATGCTGGAGGCGCAGGGCCTGGATCCCTTCAGCCTGCTGGTGCTGCCGCGGGTGGTGGCGCTGGCGGTGGCGGGCTTCACGCTCGGCGTCATCTTCCTGGCGGTCGCACTGATCACCGGCTGGCTGACCGGTTGGCTCGGCGGCCTGGTGCAGAACGCGCCGCGGGAGCTGCTGACGAACCTCTTCGCCGCCACGGATACCGCCGAATTCGTGCTGTTCGCCGTTAAGCTGGTGGTGGTGGGCGCGCTGGTGGCGCTGGTCTGCGCCATCACCGGCATGTCCTCCACCCGGGCCGAATCGCCCTCCCACCTGCTGCCGCGCGCCTTCGTGCGCGGGCTGCTGGGCATCCTGGCGGCCAGCGCCATCCTCAGCGTAGCCGTCTCGTGACGCCGCTGCTGGAGGTGGAGGCGGCGCGCCCGGTGCCGGGGGCCTCGCCGATCCAGGGCGCGGTGACGCTGCGGCTGGCGCCGGGCGACCTCGCCTTGGTGCATGCCGAGGATCCGGCCATGGCCCGGGCGCTGGCGCTGCTTTGCGCCGGGCTGGTGAAGCTGGCGGCGGGCGAGGTGCGCTTCCTGGCGCAGGATTGGGCGGCGCTGCCGCGCCAGCCGGCCCAGGCGCTGCGCGGCCGCATCGGCCTGGCGCCGGGCGATGGCGGCTGGCTGCCGCATCTGACGGTGGCGGATGGCATGCTGCTGGCCTGCCGCCACCATGGCAGCACGCCCGATGCGGAATTGCGGTCCGAGGCCGTGGCGCTCTGCAAGCAATTCGGCCTGCCGGGCCTGCCGCTACGCCATCCGGCCGAGCTCAACCGGGTGGATCTGGCCCGGGCCGGCTGCGCCCGCGCCTTCCTGGGCGCGCCGGAGCTGATCCTGCTGGAAAGCCCGCTGGACCAGGAAACGGCGGATCTGCTGGCAGAGCCGCTGCTGGCGGCGCTGGCCCCGGCGCGCGAACGCGGCGCGGCGGCGCTGTGGTCCACGCGCTCGCGCCGCGCCTGGAACACGCCCGGCTTTCCTGCAAGCCAGTGGTGGGTGCTGCAGCAGGATGGTCTGAAGGGGGATGAACCATGTCTGGCTCCACGTTAAGCCAGGAAGACCGCGTCCGGCTGCGCCACACCGATCGCTGGGTGGGCGCGCTGGTCGTGCTGGCGCTGGTGCTGTTCCTCGGCGCGCTGTTCCAGCGCGGCGTGATCCGCGAATGGTTCGCCGATGGCGCCACGCTGATGGTGCTGCTGCCGGAGGAAGGCGTGGCCGGGCTTTCGGTGGGGGCGGAGGCCGAGGTGCTGGGCATCCGCGCCGGCTCCGTCCGCCGCATCATCGTCGACCCCGAGCGGCGAATCCGCGCGGAACTCCGCATCGAGGAACAGGCGAAGCCCTTCATCCGCCGCGATTCCACGGCCGTGGTGCGGCGCCGCTTCGGCGTGGCCGGCCCGGCCTATCTGGATATCCAGCGCGGGCGGGGGGAGGAGCTGAACTGGGACCGCGCCTGGATCCGCGCCACCAGCGAGCGCGCGCCCACGGAAACGCTCGGCACGCTGCTGGATGAGCTGCAACAGCGCGTCTTCCCGATCCTCGACGAGCTGCGCACCGGCACCGCCGCCTTCGCCGCCGCCACCCAGCGGCTGGAGCGCGGGGAGGGCACGGTGGGCCGCCTGCTGGCGGACGATACGCTGATCCGCCAGGCGGAAGCCGCCACCGCCCGCGCCGCCGCGGTGATGGAGAATATCGAGGCGGCAAGCCGCGAGGTGCGCCAGCTGACCGCCGGCCTGTCCAGCGGCCGCGGCAGCGGCAGCCTGCCCGGGCTGGTGCAGCGGGCGGAGCGCGTGCTGGCCCAGGTGGAGCGCGCCAGCGCCGACCTCGCCCGCGCCACGCCGGCGCTGCCGCAGGTCACCGCGAATCTCCGCGACGGCACGGACAGCCTGCCGGCGGTGATGGTGCAGGCGCAGGAAGCGGCTCGGCAGATGGAGCTGCTGCTGGTGCAGCTGCGCCGGCACTGGCTGCTGGGCGGCGGCGGCGGCAGCGTGCGGGAGACCAGCATCTCCTCCGGCGCGGTGCCACGGCCGATGGTGGAGCGGCTGCGCCCGTGAGAGGTGTCTTCGCGGCTCTGCTGCTGTTGCTGGCGGCCTGCGGCGGGCGCGCGCCGCCCGCGGGGCCGCCGCGCGACGGGGTGCTGGACCGGGCGGCGGATGCGGCGCGGGATGCGCTGAACCAGGACCAGCCGGTGGTGGCAGGCCGCCTCTATGCCCAGGCCCTGGCCCGCGCGCGGGAACGTGACGACGCGGTGGCGATCGATGCCATGGGCTTCGGCCAGGCCACTTCCGCCCTGGCGCGCGGCGACGCGCCGGCGGCGCTGGCGGTGGCGCGGGAGGTGCGGGCGGAACTCGCCCGGCGCGGCCGCGGCGCCTCCGCCGGGCTGCTGCTGGCGGAGGCGACGGCCCTGTTCCGCCTGGGCCGGATGGCGGAGTCCGATGCCCTGGCCCGCATCGTCGCCAGCCGCGGCGCCGAGAATCCGGAGGCCGCGCTGCGGGCGCATTTTCTGGTGGGCCTTCTGGCCGCCGGGCGCGGCGACCTGCCTGGCGTCGAGGCGGCGCGGGCGGCCATCGGCGCGCCGGACCAGCTGGCCTACCGGGCCGATGCGGTGGAGTTGGAAGGCCTGGCGGCACTGCTGCGCGGCGATGCGGCCACCGCCCGGCTGCAGGGCGTAACCGCCGCGGCGCTGCGCCGGGATTCGCTGGACTATCGCGGCCTGTCGCGGGCGCTCGCTTTGCAGGCCGCCGCGCTGGAACGGCTGGGGGAGCGGGAGGCGGCGGCGGATGCCTGGCTCCGCGCCGGGCGTGGCGCCGCCGAGCGGAGCGAGGCGGATGCGCGGGGCTGGCTCGACCGGGCCCAGCAGCTGGCCGGCGGCCGCGCCGATCTGCTGGCCGCGATCGCGCAGGCGGAGGCGCTGCTGGCGCGCTGAGCGGTTTGACGCGATCCTGCCCGCGCCAGGAGGGGGAAGGCCATGAAGAAGCTGGTCAACGATCCGCGCCGCGTCGTCCGGGACATGCTGGAAGGGCTGGTCGACCTGAACCCGGGCCTCGCCTTGCTGGAGGCCGAGGATGTGGTGCTGCGCGCCGAGCTGCCGGTGCCGGCGCAGCGGCCGGTCGCCGTGCTGTCGGGCGGCGGGGCGGGGCATGAGCCGGCGCATGCGGGCTATGTCGGCCCCGGCATGCTGGCGGGCGCCATCGCCGGCGATGTCTTCACCTCCCCCTCCACGGATGCCGTGCTGGCCGCCATCCGCGCCGCCGCGGGGCCGCGCGGGGCGCTGCTGGTGGTGAAGAACTACACCGGCGACCGGCTGAACTTCGGCCTGGCCGCCGCGCTGGCGACCGCCGAAGGCATCCCGACCCGGGTGGTGGTGGTGGCCGATGACGCCGCGCTGCATGCGACGGTGGACCGCGCGCAGCGCCGCGGCATCGCCGGCACCGTGCTGGTCCACAAGGTGGCCGGCGCGGCGGCCGAGGCCGGGCTCGATCTCGATGCGGTCCTGGCGGAGGCCGAGGCCGCCGCCGCCGCCGTGGTCAGCATGGGCGTGGCGCTCGGCGCCTGCACCGTGCCGGCGGCGGGCCAGCCGGGCTTCGAACTGGGCGCGGAGGAGATGGAGCTCGGCCTCGGCATCCATGGCGAGCAGGGGGTGCGGCGCGCCCCCATGGCGCCGGCGGACGCCATCGTCGCGACCATCCTGGAGACGCTGGTGGCCGATGCCGGGCTGGCGGCGGGCGACCAGGTGGCGATGCTGGTGAACGGGTTGGGCGGCACGCCGCCGATGGAGCTTTCCGTGGTGGCCCGTGCCGCCCTGGCCGGGTTGCGCGCCCGCAGCATCGTCGTGGCGCGCGGCTGGGCGGGCAACTTCATGACCGCGCTGGAAATGCCCGGCTGCTCGATCAGCCTGATGCGGCTGGATGCGGCGCGGCTCGCCCGGCTGGATGCGCCGGCCAGCGCGCCGGCCTGGCCCGGCGGCGGGGTGCTGGCGCCGCGCGCCCTGGTCGCGACTCCGGCTGCGCCGCCGGCCGAGCATGCCGCGCCAGGCCCCCTCGCCGCGACGCTGCACCGTGTCGCGATGGAGGTCGCGGCGGCGCTGGAGGCGGAGGAAGCGGCGCTGACGGCGCTCGACAGCCATGCGGGCGATGGCGACCTCGGCCTGTCCCTGGCGCGCGGTGCCGCCGCCATCCGGGCGCTGCCCCAGGCCGCCTTCGCCACGCCGGCCTCGGCGCTGGAAGCCATGGCCGGCGCCCTGCGGCGGGCCATCGCCGGCAGTTCCGGTCCCTTCTACGCCACCGCCCTTCTGGGCGCGGCGCAGGTGCTTGAGGGGCGGGAGGCCAACCGCGCGGGCTGGGCTGCCGCCTTCCGGGCCGCGGTGGCGGCAATTGGCGAACTCGGCGGGGCGAAGCCCGGGGACCGCACCATGCTGGATGCCCTGCACCCGGCGGCGGAGGCTTTCGCTACCGCACAGGGCCCCGGCCCCGCGGCCTGGCAGGCGGCGGTGGCGGCGGCGGAGCGGGGGGCGGCGGCCACCGCCGGCATGCGCCCGCGCCTCGGCCGCGCCGCCTATCTCGGCGATCGGGCGATGGGCCAGCCGGATGCCGGGGCCAGCGCGGTGCTGGTCTGGATGCGCGCCATAGCTCGCAGCCTGGGCTGACTGCCGAATTGATGAAACGGCGACGGATTTTCTCCATAAGGCTGCATCCGCTGCATCCGCTGCTCCGTAGCGCTTCGGATTTGCGGAGAACGATAGGATGCCGGCTGACCTGGCTGGACGTGTCTGGGACGATTTCGTGCAGGATGCCGTTGCGGCCTGGCGGTATGCCCTTGCTTGAGCGACCGCCGCCGCCCTCGGCCGGTGGCGACTGGGCCTGGCCGCCCGCCTGGTTCCTGGCCGCGGTCTTCCTGGCAGCCGGCCTGGCCAAGCTGGTCGACCTGCCGGGCTTCACCGCCATTCTCGACACCTACCGGCTTCTGCCCGCGCCCCTGCTCTGGCCGCTGGCGGTGGCGGTGGTGCTGGTGGAATGGGCGATCGCCCTCGGGCTGGTGCTGCCGACCCGGCGGCGCGCCGCGGCGCTGGCGGCCGGGCTGCTGCTGCTGGGCTGCGGCACGGCGGTGGGGACGGTCCTGCTGCGCGGGTTGGAACTGGTCAATTGCGGCCGCTTCGGCGTCTTCCTGGCGCGGCCGCCGGACGGCATGACCCTGCTGCAGGACATGGCCCTGCTGGGGCTTGCGCTCTTCGTGCTGGTAGCCGGTGAGAAGCAGCCGCAGGGCTGAAGCCGATTCGGCGGCGCCGCCTGTCGAATCAAGGGCCTGGCGCGACTCGCTTCCGGGCGGGGCCGGTTGCGGCTACTCAGCCTCGCGCGCCCCTGGAGTCCTGGATGACGATCGCCATCGATATCGGCCTGAGCGCCTCCGGCACCCCCGCCGAATTCGATCTTGAGGAACTGCTGTCCACCCGCCTGCTGGTCCAGGGCAATTCCGGCTCCGGCAAGTCGCATCTGCTGCGCCGCCTGCTGGAGCAATCCGCCCCCTGGGTGCAGCAGGTGGTCGTAGACCCTGAGGGGGATTTCACCTCCCTCGCCGACCGGTTCGGGCATCTGGTGGTGGATGCGGCCGACTACGCCGATACCGCCCTGCAGCAGGTGGCGGAGCGGGTGCGGCGGCATCGCGTCTCCGTCGTGCTGAACCTGGAGAATGTCGAGGTGGAGCAGCAGCTTCGCCTGGCGGCCGCCTTCCTGGGCGGGCTGTTCGACGTGGACCGGGATGCCTGGAACCCGGTGATGGTGGTGGTGGACGAGGCGCAGCTGTTTGCCCCGGCGGCGGCCAGCGAGACCTCGGACGAGGCGCGGCGCGCGGCGCTCGGCGCCATGACCAACCTGATGTGCCGTGGCCGCAAGCGCGGCCTGGCGGGCGTCATCGCCACCCAGCGCCTGGCCAAGCTGGCCAAGAACGTGGCGGCCGAAGCCTCCAACTTCATGATGGGCCGCACCTTCCTCGATATCGACATGGCCCGCGCCGCGGACCTGCTGGGGATGGAGCGGCGCCAGGCGGAGATGTTCCGGGACCTGGAGCGCGGGCATTTCATGGCGCTCGGCCCGGCCGTGTCCCGCCGCCCGCTGCGGGTGCGGGTCGGCGTGGTGGAGACCGGCTCGCGCAGCGCCGGGCCGAAGCTGGTGCCGCCGCCGAGCCAGGCCAGCGCGGCCGAGGCGCGGGAGCTGATTTTGGCGGCGCCGGAGCCAGAGGCGCCGCGCCCGCCGCGCCGCCTGCCGCGCGCCACCGCGCCCGACCTGCTGACCCAGCTCGCCCAGCACCGACCCGTCCTGCCGGCGGCCGAACCCGTTGCCCCGCCGACGCCCGAGGAAAAGGCGGAGCACCGCCGCAAGATCGCGGGCGTATTGGCAAAAATCCTGGCGGAGCCGGATGCGCCCTTCCGGCCGGCCAGCGTGCTCTATCAGGACTTCCTGGTCCGCTGCCGGATCGAGGAGGTGGCCGGCCCCGCCATCGATATCCCCGCCTTCCGCCGCCTGCTGACCACGGCGCGCGCGGGCATTGGGGCGGAGGCCGCGGAGGGCAGCGAATGGGCGCAGGCCGTGGCGCGGGCGGAGGCGCTGCCGGATGACGTGCAGGGCGTCTTCCTGCTGCTGGCCCGCGCCGCGCTGGAACGCCAGCCCTGTCCCTCGGACGCCACCCTGGCGCGCGCCTATGGCAGCCGCTCCCTCGGCCGGGCGCGGCGGCTGCTGGCCTATCTGGAGGAGCAGGGCACGCTCGTGGTGCGGGCGGAACGCGGCGGCCGGCGCAGCGTGGTGCTGGTGGGCCTCGCCTGGGAGACGGTGCCTGGCGACCCGAACGGGCCCGAGGAGACCGTGACCGCGGCGGCTTAGCTGAGCACCCGCACGGGCCGGCCGGCGAGCCAGGCCGCGACGGCCTCGTGGCTCTCGCGATAGCGCACCCGAAAATTCTCCTGCGTGCGGCCGCCGATATGGGAGGTCAGCAGCGTGTTCGGCAGGCTGCGCAGCGGATGGTCCGCGGGCAGGGGTTCCTGCGAAAAGACGTCGAGGCCGGCGCCGCCGATGCGGCCCTCGCGCAGGGCCGCGACCAGCGCCGCCTCCTCCACGATCGGGCCGCGGGAGGTGTTGATCAGCAGCGCATCCGGCCGCATGGCCGCGATCTCCGCGGCGCCCACCAGGCCGCGCGTGCGCGGTGACATCCGCATATGGATGCTGATGACGTCGGAGGCGCCGAACAGCGCCTCCCGGCCCACAAGCTGCACGCCGCAGGCGGCGCAGCGTTCGGCGGTGAGGTTCTCGCTCCAGGCCACGACCTGCATGCCGAAGGCGAGGCCGACGCGCGCCATGCCTTCGCCGAGTTGGCCGAGGCCCAACAGTCCCAGCCGCCGCCCGGTGAGTCCGCGCCCTAGCGCGGCGCCCCAGCCGCCTTCGCGGATCGTGCGATCCTCCGCGGCGATGTGCTTGACCAGGCCGAGCACCAGCCCCCAGGCGAGCTCCACCGTTGCCATCGGATAACCCAGCGCGGTGCCGCACACCGTGACGCCGCGGGCGGCCAGTGCCGGCAGGTCCAGCGCGGCATTGCTCATGCCATGCGTGACCAGCAGCTTGAGCCGCGGCAGCCGGGCGAGCAGCGCGGCGTCGAAGCGGGTTTCCTCGCGTGCCGTGACGATGATCTCGGCCTCGGCGAGCAGCGCGGCGGCATCGGCATCGGCGACGCGGCCGTGGAAGTCCAGCACATGCGCGGCCGCGAGATCCTGCCAATCCACCGCCTGCTGAGCGAGGCCGTGATAGTCGTTGATGACCGCGATGCGCATCTGCCTCAGCCCGGTGGTGGCGCGGCCGAGGATGCGCGCCGTGCCAGCCTGGCGCAACGGCCGCGCCGATACCGCTTTGCAGCCCGCGCCGAAGCTGCCAGCCTGCCCGTAACGAACGGGAGCGAAATCATGTTCAAGCTGCTGCAGCGCGGCCTGGTCTGCGGAATCATGGCCGTCCTTGCCGGGGATGCCGTCGCCCAGGGCAGTGCCCAGAGCTTTCCGGCGCGCCCCATCACCATGGTGGTGGGCTTCGCGCCCGGCGGGCCGGCGGATGTCGTGGCGCGGCTGATCGCGCCCGCGCTCGGCGCGGATCTCGGCCAGTCCGTGGTGGTGGAGAATGCCTCGGGCGCCGGCGGGTCGATCGGGCAGGGCCGCGTCGCGGCGGCGCGGCCGGATGGGCACACGATCCTGTTCGGCAGCCTGGCGCAGGCCACGATCCCGACCCTGCTGCGCAACCTCAGCTTCGATCCGCAGGCGCTCGAGGCGATCGGCCTGGTGAACGAGGTGCCGATGGCGATCATCGCGCGGCGCGATTTTCCCGCCGCCAACCTGGCCGAATTCGTGGCCGCGGTTCGCCGGGACGGGCGCCGGATGAACCTGGGCAATGCGGGCATCGGCTCCACCAGCCATCTGTGCAGCCTGCTGTTGATTTCGGCGATCGGCGCGCCGGTGACGCTGGTGCCCTATCGCGGCAATGCGCTGGTGATGAACGACCTGATGGCCGGCACGCTCGACATGGGCTGCGACCAGACCACGAATAATGCGCAGCAGATACGCGGCGGCACGATCCGTGCCTATGCAATCAGCACCCCGACCCGCGCCGCCGCGCTGCCGGAGGTGCCGACCACGGCGGAGGCCGGCCTGCCGGCGATGAGCATGTCCGGCTGGAACATGCTCTTCGCCCCCGCCGGCACGCCGGGCCCGGTGGTGGAACGGCTGAACCGCGCTTTGCTGGCGGCGCTGCGGGACGAGAATGTCGGCCGCCGCCTGGCCGAGCTGGGCAGCGAGCCCGCCAGCGGGGAACGCACCGCGCCGGCCGCTGCGCAGGCCTTCTGGCGGTCCGAGATCGCCCGCTGGAAGCCGTTGCTGGAGGCGGCGGAGGCGGCGAACTGACGCGCCGCTTGGCCGCCCTGTCCGCGCCCTGCTAATTTGGCGGCATGACCGAAAATCCGCTGCTCGCCCCCTGGACCACGCCCTTCGGCGTGCCCCCCTTCGACCTGATCCGGCCCGAGCATTTCGGGCCCGCCTTCGACCAGGGCATGGCCGAGCAGCTTGACGAGATCGCCGCCATCGCCGGCGATCCGGCGCCTGAAACCTTCGCCAATACGGTGGAGGCGCTGGAGCGCAGCGGGCGGACGCTGGACCGGGTGCGCAGCGTCTTCTTCAACCTGGTCTCCAGCCAGGCGACCGACGCCTACCAGGCGATCGAGCGGGACTACGCGCCGCGGCTCGCCCGCCATCGCGCGGATATCGTGCTGAACCCGGCGCTCTTCGCACGCATTTCCGCGTTGTTGCAGCGCCGCGAAAGCCTCGGCCTGGATGCAGCCCAGGACCGGCTGCTGCTGCGGCTGCATGCCGGGCTGGTGCGCAGCGGCGCGGCGCTGGATGCGGCGGGGCGGGAGCGGATGGCGGCGATCTCCACGCGGCTCGCCGTGTTGCACACGCAATTCGGCCAGAACGTGCTGGCGGACGAGAACGAATGGCAGCTGGTACTGTCCGAGGCCGACCTCGAAGGGCTGCCGGACTTCGCCCGCGACGCGGCGCGGGAATCCGCGCGGGAGCGCGGGGTGGAGGGCTGGGTCATCACCCTGTCCCGCTCCTCCATCGAGCCCTTCCTGGTGTTCTCGACGCGGCGCGACCTGCGCGAGGTGGCCTGGCGCGCCTGGGTGGCGCGGGGCCTTGGCGCACGCGACAACACGGTGCTGATCAAGGACATCCTGGCGCTGCGCGCCGAACGCGCCCGGCTGCTGGGCCACGCGGACTTCGCGGCCTGGCGGCTGGCCGACAATATGGCGCGCGACGCCGACGCGGCCTCGGACCTGCTGCACCAGGTCTGGGCCCCCGCTAAGCGTCGCGCGGCGGTGGAACGGGCGGAGCTGGAGGCGCTGGCCGGCCATCCCATCGAGGCCTGGGACTGGCGCCACTATGCCGAGATCGCGCGCCGCGCGCGGCACGACATCGATGAGAGCCTGACAAAACCCTATTTCCCGCTGGACGGCATGCTGGCCGCCGTCTTCGATACGGCGCGGCGCCTGTTCGGCGTGCGCTTCGTCGAGCGGCCGGACATTCCCGTCTATCACCCGGATGTCCGCGCCTTCGACATGCAGGACGAGGCCGGCGCGCATCGCGGCGTCTTCCTGCTCGACAGTTTTGCGCGCGCGGGCAAGCGATCCGGCGCCTGGATGAGCAGCTATCGCGTGGGGCATGGGCTGGATGGCCCGGTGACGCCGATCGTGGTGAACAACAACAACATCGCGAAATCCACGCCCGCGCTGCTGTCCTTCGACGAGGCGCGGACCCTGTTCCATGAATTCGGCCATGCGTTGCACGGCCTGCTCTCCACCGCGCATCACCCGTCCCAATCCGGCACCGCCGTGCTGGCGGATTTCGTTGAGTTCCCGAGCCAGGTGCTGGAGCATTGGCTGGAAGTGCCCGAGATTTTGCGCAGCCACGCCCGCCACCACGAGACCGGTGAGCCGCTGCCGGAGGATCTGCTGCGCCGGCTGCTCGCGGCACGCCAGGATGGGCAGGGTTTTGCCAGCGTGGAATTCGTCTCCTCCGCGCTCATCGACCTGGCGCTGCACACGCATCCCGACCCGCAGGCGCTCGACGTGTTGCAGTTCGAGGAAGAATTTCTGGGCGAGATCGGCATGCCGGAGGCGATCGGCCTGCGCCATCGCCCCGCGCATTTCCAGCACCTCTTTGCCGGCGGCGGCTACGCGGCGGGCTACTACGCCTATATGTGGGCGGAGGTGCTGGATGCCGATGCCTTCGAAGCCTTCGAGGAAGCCGGCGATCCCTTCGACCCGGCGCTGGCGGCGAAGCTCAAGGCCATCTATCAGGCCGGTGACACGCGCGACCCAATGGAACTCTACGTCGATTTCCGCGGCCGCCCGCCTTCCGTGCAGGCGCTGCTTCGCAACCGGGGGCTCGCCGAAGCGTAGGGGTCTTGCCGCCGGCGAAGCCGCAGGGTGAAGCTGCGGCAATGCCGGGAGAGAACGCATGAGCCTTCGCCGCATCGCCACCACGCCCTTCGCCGACCAGAAGCCCGGCACCTCCGGCCTGCGCAAGAAGGTGACCGTCTTCCAGCAGCCGCACTACGTCGAGAATTTCGTGCAGGCGATCTTCGACGTGCTGGGCGAGAAGCGGAACGGCGCAACGCTGGTGGTGGGCGGCGATGGCCGCTTCCTGAACCGGGAGGTGGTGCAGACCACGCTGAAGATCGCCGCCGCCAACGGATTTGCCCGGATCCTGGTGGGGCAGGGGGGGCTGCTGTCGACGCCGGCGGCCTCGAACCTCATCCGCATCTCCGGTGCGATTGGCGGCGTGGTGCTCTCGGCCAGCCACAATCCCGGCGGGCCGGACGGCGACTTCGGCATCAAGTTCAACGCGGCGAATGGCGGGCCGGCGCCGGAGGAGATCACCGGCGCCATCTTCCGGCGCGCCAGCGCGATCACTGGATATGCGATGATGGAGGTGCCGGACCTCGATCTGGACCAGCTCGGCGAACAGCGCCTGGGCGACTGCCTGATCCAGGTGGTGGATCCGGTGGCGGACTACGCCGTGATGATGCGCAAGCTGGTGGATTTCGACGCCCTCGCGGAGCTCTTCGCCGGCGGCTTCCGCATGCAGTTCGACGCGATGAGCGCGATCACCGGGCCCTATGCGAAGGCGATCCTGGAGAACACGCTGCGCGCCGCGCCGGGCACGGTGCGCAACGGCACGCCGCTGCCGGATTTCGGTGGCCACCATCCGGACCCCAATCCGGTGCATGCGGCCGAATTGATGGAGGCGATGATGCGCGCCGATGCGCCGGATTTCGGCGCCGCCTCCGACGGCGATGGCGACCGCAACATGATCGTGGCGCCGGGGCTTTTCGTCACGCCCTCCGACAGCCTGGCGATCTTGGCGGCGCATGCGCATCGCGCGCCGGGCTATGCGCGCGGGCTTTCGGGCGTCGCGCGATCGATGCCCACCAGCCGCGCGGTGGACCGCGTGGCCAAGGCGCTCGGCATTCCCTGCTACGAGACGCCGACCGGCTGGAAGTTCTTCGGCAACCTGCTGGATTCCGGCCGCATCACGCTGTGTGGCGAGGAAAGCGCCGGCACCGGCTCCGACCATGTGCGGGAGAAGGACGGGCTCTGGGCCGTGCTGCTCTGGCTCAATATCCTGGCCGCCACCGGCCAGCGCGCGGATGCGCTGGTGCGGGATCACTGGGCGCGCTTCGGCCGCGACTACTACACGCGCCACGACTATGAGGAGGTGGATGCCGCCGCCGCGAACGGGCTGATGCAGGCGCTGCGCGCGCAGCTTCCCACGCTGCCCGGCAAGACTTTTGGTGGCCTCACCGTCTCCGAATGCGACGACTTCGCCTATACCGACCCCGTCGATGGCTCGGTGACTGAACAGCAGGGCGTGCGCATCCTGTTTGCCGAGGATGCGCGGGCGGTCTTTCGGCTCTCCGGCACCGGCACGGTCGGCGCCACGCTGCGGGTCTATCTCGAGCGCTTCGAGCCCGACCCGGCGCGCCACGCGCTGGAAACCCAGGCGGTGCTGGCCCCGGTCATCGCCGCGGCCGGCGAGATTGCCGGCATTGCCCGGCATACCGGCCGGGACGCTCCCTCCGTGGTGACCTGACCCCGCTTGGCTTCCCCTGGCCGGCCGCCTTCTGCTAGGGCTGGGGCGCGACATCCAGGCGAGAAGGCGGCAGACCCATGCCCAACGACACCGCGGCCAAGCCGGCCGCCCCGGAGGACCTCTGGCGACTGCGCACCAGCCTGGACAATATCGACACGGCCTTGATCGCCATGCTGGCGGAACGTTTCCGGGTGACGCGGGAAGTGGGCCAGCTCAAGGCCCGGCACCGGCTGGACGCGGTGGACGTGGCGCGGGAGGAGGCGAAGGTCGCCCGCCTGCGGGAGACCGCCGCCCGCGCCGGCCTGGATGAGGATTTTGCCGAGGAGTTCATCCGCCGGGTGATGGCGGAGGTCGTCCGCCAGCACCGGATCATCGCCGAGAAGGGGTAGAGTCTTTGCCGACCTTCAAACGCCAGGCGCCGCGCTCCGCGCGGCTTGGCTTCGCCGCATAAGCGGCGGCGGCCATTCGGCCGCTCGGCCGGCGAGATGCCGGCCGCAGGTTGCGTCGTGACCGGCGCAGGTCACCCCTTCGCCGGCGTCTCCACCCGCAGGTAGCGATCCTCCAGCGCCCGCCAGGTGGCATTGTCAAAAAGCTCCCAGAGCTTGCCGTGGCTGTACATGCTGCCCGCCACGGCATTGGTCGAGCCGGTCTCCTTCAGCGAGGCCAGCATCTCCATCCCCGCCTTGGCGATCAGCCGGGTCATGGCATTCGGGTAGATCGCGAGCCGAAAACCCAGTTCCTGCAGCCGTTCCGCCGGCAGGATCGGCGTCTTGCCGCCCTCCACCATATTGGCCAGCAGCGGCACCTCGGGGAAGGCGCGGCCGACATCCTCCAGCTCCGCCTCGCTCTGCGGGCTTTCGACGAAGATCACATCGGCCCCGGCCTCCCGGTAGGCGCGGGCGCGGCCGATGGCGGCGGCCAGGCCCTCGCCGGCGCGGGCATCGGTGCGGGCGATCACCACGAAGTCCGGGTCCCGCCTGGCTTCGACCGCCGCGCGGATGCGCATCTGCATATCGGTGGTGGAGACCAGCTTGCGGCCCGGCTCATGGCCGCACTTCTTCGGCCATTCCTGGTCCTCGATCTGGATGGCGGAGACGCCGGCACGCTCATATTCCCGCACCGTGCGGATGACGTTCAGCGGCCCGCCATAGCCGGTATCGCCATCGGCGATGACGGGGATGGAGACCACGTCGCAGATGCGGCGGATGCGGTCGATGATCTCGCCGAAGGACAGGGCCGCGACATCCGGCGCGCCGAGCGCGCTCATCGAGATGCCGGCGCCGGTGATGTACAGCGCCTTGAAGCCGGAGGCATCGACCAGCCGGGCCGTGACGCAATCGAAGGCGCCAGGGGCCAGCAGCAGCTCCGGCCCGGCCAGCAACTGGCGCAACCGGCGGTTGCGGCCGGCGGCATCTGCCAAGCCGATGGGCAGAACGGGGCCGGAGGGAGCAGAAACGGCATCGGGCATGGGCGGCGACCTCCATCTGCGGCGCCGGGGGGCTCTGCGCGAAGCTTCACCCTGGCGCCGGGTTATCCCATGCTACTGCCATGCAACGCCTTCGGACCAAACCCCCCATGCGCCTATCCCGCCGAGAACTGATCGCCGGCCTGGCCGCTGCCCCCCTGGCTTCCGCCCCCGCCGCGGCCCAGGGTCGCCCCTTGCGGATCATCATGCCCTTCCCGCCCGGCCAGGGCTCCGACCTGCTGATGCGCATGCTGGCGGAGCGCCTGACCGGCCCGCTGGGCCAGCCGGTGGTGGTGGAGAACCGCCCCGGCGCCGGCGGCACGCTGGGCATGGACTACGCGGCCAAGGCGGCGCCGGATGGGCTGACCATCGTGATGGGCGGCAGCGGCCCCACCACCATCGCGCCCAGCCTCTACCCCACGCTGCCCTACGACCCGCAGCGGGACATGACGCCGATCTGCCTGATCGCCAGCGTGCCGCAGCTTTTCGTGGTGAACGTCGATTTCCCCGTGCGGACCATCCCGGAGCTGATCGCGCGCGCCAAGGCGAATCCGGGGGGCATCTTCTATGCCTCCTCCGGCAACGGAACGACGCAGCACCTGAATGTCGAGATGTTCGCGGCGATGACGGGCACGCAGCTGACCCATGTGCCCTATCGCGGATCGGGCCCCGCCATCACGGACCTGGTGGCGGGGCAGGTGCCCTTCCTGTCGGATACGCTCTCGGCACTCACCGCCATGGTGCGGGACGGCCGGGTGCGGGCGATCGGCGTCACCTCCCGCACCCGCTCGCCCTTCTTCCCGGACGTGCCCACGATCCATGAGCAGGGGGTGGAGGGCTATGAATCGGTGGGCTGGATCAGCCTGCTGGGCCCCAAGGGCCTGCCCGACGCCCAGGCCGCCCGGATCGAGGCGGAGGTGGAGAAGGTGCTGGCCCAGCCCGATTTCCAGGCGCGGCTGGCCGAGCAGGCCTTCACGCCGACCTTCCTGAATCGCCGCGACTTCGCCGGCTTCATCGCCAGCGAGACCGCGAAGTGGCGCCAGGTGGTGCAGACCGCGGGCGTGAAGCTGGACTGAGCCGCCGCCGCCATGCCCAGGCCGCGGTCACTGCGGCCGGGGCAGCGGCGTGCATTTGGGCAGCTTCGGGGGGGCTTGGGTGGCTGGTCGCCGCCGGCCCGCTGGCATGGCGATTGCACACGTGCTGCGTGTGTCGCCGAGGCATCCGGCGACGCGGCAGGAGATGGGACGAATTGCCAGGCCCCTTCCACCACGGCAGCCGATCGCGCGCGCCGCGCCCTGACCGGCCCCGCCACCCGCGCGCCCGGTTGCGGCCGGGACGGGAGAACCTGCCCCGCGACGCGGAGGCCGATCCGCCTGGCCTGCCGAGCCCCGGCAGGATGCGAAGCCATATCCCGCAGGAGAAAGCCGCGTGAGCATCTACAGGGCGCCCGCAGCCATGACGTCGATCCCCGTCATCGATATCGGCGGGCTTGCCTCGGCCGAGCCCGCGTCGCGCAAGGATGTCGCCTGGCAGATCCACAAGGCCTGCCGCGACACCGGCTTCTTCTACGCCGCCAATCACGGCATTCCGCAGCGCCTGCTGGATGGCCAGTTCGCCGCCGCCCGCGCCTTCTTTGCCAGGCCGCTTGCGGAGAAGATGGCCGTGCATTTCCGCCCCGGCGCGCACAACCGCGGCTATGAGGCGATGCAGCGCCAGCGCCTGGACGAAGGCTCCCCGCCCGACCTGAAGGAGAGCTTCATGTTCGCCGGCGAAGCGCCGGACGGCCCGCGCAACCTGTGGCCGGAGGGCATGGCGGAGTTCCGCGCGCAGATGGAAAGCTACCACACCGCGGTGACCTCGCTGGCCGACCGGCTGATGCGCGCCTTCGCCCTGTCGCTCGACCTGTCCGAGAGCTATTTCTGCGACGGCTTCGAGGGCGTGAAGCCTTCCATCCGCCTGCTGCACTACCCGCCGCAGCCGAAGGATGCCGCCTTCAACCAGCTCGGCGCCGGGGCGCATACCGATTGGGGCGCGCTGACGCTGCTGCTGCAGGACGATGCGGGTGGGCTCGAGGTCTGCAATGCCGATGGGCAATGGATCAGCGCCACGCCGATCCCCGGCACCTTCATCGTCAATCTCGGCGACATGGTGCGGCGCTGGACCAATGACATGTACCAGTCGACGCCGCATCGCGTGGTGAATGCCGCGAGCGGGCGGGACCGCTATTCCTGCGCCGCCTTCTACAGCCCGCGCCGCGACTATGTGGTGCGCTGCGTGCCCACCTGCCTGCCGGAAGCCGGCCCGCCGCATTACGCGCCCTGCACCACCGGCGAACACATGGATGAGATGGTGCGGCGGACCTACGGCGGGTGAGTCCAGAGACGCTATCCATGCGCACCTGCGATGGGGTGCGGCTGGATGCGGATGTCTGGCGCCCCGCCGCGCCCGGCCCGCATCCCGTTCTGCTGATGCGCCAGCCCTATGGACGGCGCATCGCCTCCACCGTCGTCTTCGCGCATCCCGCCTGGTATGCGGCGCAGGGCTATATCGTGGTGATCCAGGATGTGCGCGGCAGCGGCACCTCCGAAGGGGTCTTCGTCGCCTATGACCGCGAGGCGGAGGATGGCGCGGAGGCCGTTGCCTGGGCCGCTTCCCTGCCGGGCGCGGATGGCCAGGTGGCGATGTACGGCTTTTCGTATCAGGGGGCCACGCAGCTTCTTGCCTTGTCGCAACAGCCGCCGGCGCTGCGCGCCATCTCGCCGGCCATGGCGAGCTGGGACCTCTATGCGGAGAAGGCGCGCGACAGGGGCGCCTTCCTGCTGGCGGGCAATGCCTATTGGGCGGCGCAGGTCGCGGCGATCCAGGCGCGGCGCGCGGGGGATGCGGTGGCCTATGCCGCGCTCGCCGCGGCCGGGCCTTCGATCTTCGCCGGGCCGGTGCCCGCGGCGCCGGCGCTGCTCGATCGCCACAAGGCGCTGCACCACTACGAGGTCTGGCGCGATGCGCCGGCCGAGGATGCCTACTGGACGCGCGCCTCGCCCGCACAGGCGATTGGCGCGGCGCGGCCCGCAATCCCCGCGCTCTGGGTCGGCGGCTGGTTCGACTATCACCTGGACGGCACGCTGGCCGGCTTCGCGGCGCTTTCGCAGCTTCATGCGGAGAATTGGCTGATCATTGGCCCCTGGCCGCATCTCGCCTGGTCGCCGCAGGGCGCCGGCACGGATTTCGAGCCGGCGGCGCTGAGCGATATCGATGCGATGCAGGTGGCGCTCTTCGACCATGTGCTGAAGGGGCGGGACCCGCCGGGCTGGATGGCCGAAGGCCGCGTGCGGCTTTTCGACCTCGGCCTGCGCATCTGGCGCTGCTTTTCCGCGTTTCCGCAGCCGGCGTTGCGTCCGCTGTACCTGGCGGGCGATGGCCGCGCCGCGGTGCGGGATGGGGAGTTGGCGGATGCGCCGCCCGCAGAGGCGGTGTGGGAGCGTGTGACGCATGACCCCTGGCGCCCGGTGCCTGCAATCGGCCTGCATCACGGCAACCCCGCCTGGTGCGACAGGGCGCAGGTCGATGCGCGCTTCGACGTCGCCTGCTTCACCACGGAACCGCTGGCCGCGCCGCTCGACCTGGTCGGCGTGCCGGAGCTGGTGCTGGAGATCGAGGCCAATGCGCGGAGCTTCGATGTCAACGCCACGTTGTCCCTGGTGACGCCGGAGGGACGAAGTTTTGCGCTATCCCAGGCGCATGCGGTGGTGACGCGGCCGGGCGAGGTGCGGCTGAAGCTGCGCGCGCTGTGCATCACGCTGCAGCCGGGGCAAAGGCTGCGCCTGTCCCTCGCCGGTGCCTGCTTCCCTGCCTATCCGGTGAACCCCGGAACTGGCACGGATCCGCGCGCGGCGACGGTGGCGGAGGCGCTGCCCCTCACCCTGTCCATCCGCTGTGGCGGACCGATGGCGTCCCGCCTGCTGCTGCCGGTGATGTAGGGTTCAGCCCTCGGGCGCGGCGGCCGGCGCCGGCCGCAGCAGCAGAAGCGCCAGGCAGCCGGACAGCGCCAGCGCCATGGTGACGCTGAGCGCGGCCGCTACGCCCCCGCGTTCCAGCAGCAGCCCGAAGAGGAAGGGCGAGGCCGCCTGAAGGAAGCGCGCCGGCGCCCCCAGCAGCCCCTGCCGCGCGCCATAGCCACCGGGACCGAAGACGGCCAGCGGCAGCGTGCCCTTGGCGATGGTCATCACGCCATTGCCCATGCCGTGCAGCACGGCATAGGCCGCCGCCGCCGGCCCGCCGAAGATCAGCAGCACCGCGGCGCCCAGGGGATGCCCCAGCATGGCCAGCCGCGCCGAGACCAGCGGGTGGAAGCGCCGCAACAGCCCGAATTCGGCGACGCGCGCCGCCACCTGCGCCGGCCCGATCAGCGCCGCCGCGGCCACCGCCGTGGCCCCCGTGGCCCCTGCGGCCTGCAGCAGCGCCGGCAGATGCGCCGCCATGGCGCCGGCGATGAACCAGCTGCCGGCGAAGACGAAGGCGAGCAGCGGCATGGCCAGGCGGCTCGGCGCCGGCGGCGCCTGCTGCGTCATCGCCGCCTTGCGCTCCGGCGGCGGCGCCGGCGGCACCAGCAGCCGGTTCAGCGGCAGGCCCACCAGCAGATGCAGTGCCGCCCAGCCGAGGCAGGCGCCGCGCCAGCCGAAGGCCTCCTCCATCAGCGCGGAGACCGGCCAGCCCACGGTGCTGGCGAAGCCCGCGATCAGGGTGATGCCGGTGATCGGCCCGCGCGCCGCCAGGCCATAAAGCCCGGCCAGTGTCGCGAAGGCCGCGTCATAGAGCCCCATGGCCATGCCGATGCCCAGCACGACCCAGCCCGCCGCCATCCCCCAGGGCCCCTGCGCCAGGCCCAGCGCCACCAGCCCGAGCGCCAGCACCAGGTTGGAGGCGGTGAGCATGCCCCGCCCGCCCCTCTGGTCGATCGCCCGCCCCACCAGGGGGCCGAGCAGCGCCGAGAGCATGAGCGCGGCGGAGAAGGCCCCGAAGATCCAGGCCGTGGACACGCCGAACTCCGCGGCCATCGGCGCCGCCAGGATCGCTGGCAGGTAGTAGGAGGAGGCCCAGGCCAGCGTCTGGGCCGTGCCGAGGGCAATGACGACGCGCTTGGCGCCGGCGGGCGATGCCTCGCTCACGCCACGCCGCAGCAGGGCGCGGTGGCGGCAAGCTCCGGCTTGGGCGCGCAGCAGCTGACCTGCGGCGTCACCGGCGTGCAGCAGGATGAGGCGGCGGGTGCGCGGTCCAGGTTGCAGACGCCCGTCTCCGGCAGCACCAGCTCCACGCGCTGCGCGGCGGCGGTGTCGCCCGCCAGGTGGGCGGCGATGCTGCGCACCTGCTCATGGCCCGTGGCCAGCAGGAAGGTGGGGGCGCGGCCGTAGCTCTTCATGCCGGCGATGTAGAAGCCCGGCTCCGGCTGGCGCAGCTCGGCCTCGCCATGCGGGCGCACCGTGCCGCAGCTGTGCTGGTTCGGGTCGATCAGCGGGGCGAGGGCGGGGGTCGCCTCCACCGCCGGGTCCAGCAGCAGCCGCACCTCCCGCAGGAAGCCAAAATCGGGGCGGAAGCCGGTGGCGACGATGAGGCGGTCGGCCTGGACGGTCAGCGCCTGCGCCGCCTGCCGGCCGGTGATCGCCAGCGCCCCGTCCTGCGCCGCGATGCGGTCGATCAGGAAGGGGGCGAGGGCGGTCACGGCGCCGCGCTCCACCAGCGCCTGCGCCCGCGCGCCGAGCGCGCCGCGCGCCGCCAGCCCATCCTTCGCGCCGCCGCCGAAATTCACCGCGCCGAGCGGTCGGCGAAACGCCCAGAGGATGCGCGTGCCCGGCACCTGCCGCGCCAGCTCCGCCAGGTCCAGCACCGCATTCATGGCGGAATGCCCGGCGCCCACCACCAGCGTGGTGCGCCCTGCATAGTTTTCGCGGGCGGCGCCGAGCACATCGGGGATGCCATAGGCGATGCGGTCGGCGTGGCGCGCCTCGCCCAGTGCCGGCAGGCCATGCGCGCCGGCGGGATTCGGGGCGGACCAGGTGCCGGAGGTGTCGATCACCGCCGCGGCCTCGATCGCCTCCTCATCCGCCAGATGCAGCACGAAGGGCGCCGCGGCGCGGTCCGCGCCATCCTGCAGCCGGCCGAGATCCCGCCGCGCGACACCGGTGACGCGGGTATCCGTGCGAATGTCCTCGGCCAGCGCCTCGGCCAGCGGGTCCAGGTAGCGCGCCACCAGCTCGGCGCCGGTCGGATAGGTTTCGGGGTCCGGCGCCTGCCAGCCGCGCGACGCCAGCAGTGCGGCGGCGGCCGCGTCGATGTTGTAGCGCCAGGGCGAGAACATCCGCACATGGCCCCATTCCCGCACCGCGGCCGCGATGTGCGGCCCGGCTTCCAGCACCAGCGGGCGCAGCCCGCGCGCCCGCAGATGCGCGGCGGCGGCCAGCCCGATGGGGCCGGCGCCGATGACGGCGACAGGCAGGGATTGGGTCATGCGCAATCCTCCTTGCAGGGTTTGGCGAAGGCGCGGCCGGTATCGGTCAGCGCGGCGGTGGCTTCCATCCAGGCCTCCAGCGCGACCTGGAAGGCGGCGCGGCCGCTGTCCGTCAGGGCATAGACGCGGCGCTGCCGGCCCTGCACCACTTCCTCCGCCACGGTGACGAAGCCGCCGGCTTCGAATTCGCGCAGGACGGGGTAGATGGTGCCCTCGGTGGGCGAACAGCAGCCGCCCGTCACCCGCTCCACCGCCCTCGCCACGTCATAGCCATGCAGCGGCGCGTCATGCAGCACGCGCAGGATGAAGAATTTCGACAGCCCCATCTTGATGGTGCCGGCCCAGTAGTCGCGGGCGCCATAGTCGATGCGGGGAGGGACGGGGCGGAGCTTGGCCATGCATCGAGGCTAATACCTCGGGGCTCGATGCATCAATCCACTATGGATGAAGATTTCTTCATCCGGCTCAGGCCGGCGCGGTCACCTTGGGCAGCGGCCGGCGCCGCTTCGCCGCCATGCGCTCAAACGTCAAATAAACCGCCGGCGTGGTGTAGAGCGTCAGCAGCTGCGACAGGATCAGCCCGCCGATGATGGTGATGCCGAGCGGCTGGCGCAGCTCCGCGCCCGGCCCCGTGGCGATGGCCAGCGGGATGGCGCCGAACAGCGCCGCCAGCGTGGTCATCAGGATCGGCCGGAAACGTTCGCGGCAGGCCTCCAGGATCGCCACCATGCCGCCCTCGCCACCTTCGCGTTCATGGGCCAGCGCGAAGTCCACCATCATGATGGCGTTCTTCTTCACGATGCCCATCAGCAGGATCACGCCGATCATCGCGATCACGCTGAAGGGCGTGCCGGTGGCCAGCAGCGCCAGCAGCGCGCCTATGCCCGCGGTCGGCAGCGTGGACAGGATGGTCAGCGGGTGGATCAGGCTTTCATAGAGCACGCCCAGCACGATGTAGATGGTGACCAGCGCCGCCAGGATCAGCAGCGGCAGGCCGGTGAGGAAGGTCTGGAAGCTGCGGGCATTGCCGGCGAATTCGCCGCGCACGCTGGCCGGCATTTGGATATCCAGCGCCGCCTGCTCGACGATCCGCGTCGCGGCACCCAGCTCCACCCCCTCGGCCAGGGAGAAGCTGATGCTGGCCGCCGGGAACAGGCCCTGATGGGTGATGGAACGCGGCGCCGTGGTGCGTTCCAGCCGCACCAGGGTGGCCAGCGGCACCGGCCCGTCGCGCCCCGGCACGAAGATGCCGGTGAGCTGGGAGGGGTCCTGCGTCAGCCGCGGATCGATCTCCAGGATCACGCGATACTGGTTGCGCGTGCGGTAGATGGTGGAGACCTGGCGCTGCGCGAAGGCATTGTTCAGCGCGCCGCCGAGCGCCGAGATGGAGACGCCGAGGCGCGCCGCCGCATCGCGATCGATCACCAGGCGGGAGACCAGGCCGGTGCGTTCCTGGTCCGAGGAGACATCCACCACCTGCGGAATCGTGCGCAGCTGGTTCACCAGCCGCTCGCTCCAGGTGCCAAGCTCCTCCAGGTCCGGGGTCAGCAGCACGTACTGATAGTTCGCATTGCCTTGGCGGCCGCCGACCATGATGTCGCTCTGCGCACGCAGGAAGGTCTGCGCGCCGACGATGCGGCCGAGCGGGGCGCGCAGCCGCGCGATGACCTGCGCCGCATTCATGCCGCCCCGATCGGCCAGCGGCTTCAGCCCGACCTGCAGGCGGATGTTGGAGGAGCCGAAGAAGCCGCCGCCACCGAGCGAGGCGGAGACGCTCTCCACCGCCGGATCGGCGCGTATCACCTCCACCACCCGCTCCTGGTAGCCGACCATGGCCTGGAAGGAAGTGTCCGGCTGCGCCACCACCGCACCCACCAGCAGGTTGCTGTCCTGCTCCGGGAAGAAGGCCTTGGGCACCTGCATGTAGAGCCAGACGGTGAGTGCCACGAGGCCGATGGTCACCGTCACCGTCAGCCGCCGCCAGCGCAGCACCGCCACCAGGCTGCGCATGTACAGCGCGATGACGCCGTCCATCGCCGCCTCGAAGCCCCGGCCGAAGCGGCCCGGCACATGCGGCCGCTGCCGCGCCAGAAGCACCGCCAGCATCGGCGTGACGGTCAGGGAGATGACTGCGGAGATGGCCACCGCGATGGACAGCGTCGCCGCAAATTCGAAGAACATGCGGCCGACGATGCCGCCCATGAACAGCAGCGGGATGAAGACCGCGATCAGCGAGACGCTCATCGAGACCACGGTGAAGCCGATCTGCCGCGCGCCCTCCAGCGCCGCCTCCCGCGGCCGCAGGCCACGCTCGGTCATGCGCGCCATGTTCTCGATCATGATGATGGCGTCGTCGACGACGAAGCCGACCGAGATGGTCAGCGCCATCAGCGAGAGGTTGTTGAGCGAGAAGCCCACCATCCACATCACGCCCAGCGTACCGAGCAGCGACAGCGGCACGGAAATGCCGGCGGCGATGATGGCGGAGGTGCGGCGCAGGAAGACCGCCACCACCAGCACCACCAGCACGATGCTGATCAGCAGCGTGTGCTGCACCTCCGCCACGCTGGCGCGGATCGTCTCCGACCGGTCGCGCATGATGGTCACGTCGATGCCGGCGGGGATCCAGCGCGCCAGGTCCGGCAGCAAAGCGCGCACGCCGTCCACCACCTCCAGCACATTGGCGTCCGCCTGCTTGTAGACGGTGAGGATCACCGCCGGGCGGCCGTTGTAGGACCCCGCCTGGCGCCGGTCGCGCGGCCCCAGATCCACCTGCGCCAGGCTGGACAGGCGCACGATGGCACCATTGGCCTGGGTCACCACGATGTCGCCGAAGTCCTGCGGCGTCGCCAGCCGGTCATTCACCGAGATGGCGGCGGACTGATAGGGGCCGTCGATCAGCCCGGTGGCCTGGGTGACATTGGCATTGGTGATGGCGGTGCGGATCTGGTCGAGCGAGACATTGGCCGCCGTCGCCGCCGCGGGGTCCACCGCGACCCGCACCGCCGGCTGCTCCGCCCCCGCGATGCCCACAGTCGCCGTGCCATTCACCTGCGACAGCCGCGGCACCACCACGCTGTCCGCCGCATCGTAGATCTCGCCCGCCGTCAGCGTGTCGGAGGTCATGGCCAGGATCAGCACCGGCAGGTCGCCGGGGTTCAGCTTGCGGAAACTCGGCTGGCTGGTGAGGCCGGACGGCAGGTCCGCCTGCGCCGCATTGATCGCCGCTTGCACGTCCCGCGCCGCGGATTCGATGGAGCGCGAGAGGTCGAACTGCAGGATGATGCGCGTGGAGCCGAGCGAGGAGCTGGAGGTCATCTCGCTGATGCCGGGAATCTCGCCCAGCTTGCGCTCCAGCGGCGCCGCGACGGAGGAGGCCATGATGGCCGGATCCGCGCCGGACTGGCTGGCCGTCACCGCGATGGTCGGGAAATCCACCTTTGGCAATGGCGCTACGGGAAGGTCGAAATAGGCGACGAGACCGGCCAGCGCGAGGCCGATCGCCATAAGCGTGGTGCCGATGGGGCGCGCGATGAAGGGGGCGGAGATCGACACGGGCTATTCCGCCGGCGCCGGCGGGGCGCTGCCCCGGCCAAGCCGCGCGGCGCGGCTGCGGATCGCCTCCATCGCCAGGTAGATGACGGGGGTGGTGTAGAGCGTGATCACCTGGCTCAGCAGCAGCCCGCCGATGACGGAGACGCCAAGCGGCAGCCGCAGCTCCGACCCCGCGCCCGATCCCAGCACCAGCGGCAGCGCGCCGAGCAGGGCGGCCATGGTCGTCATCATGATCGGCCGGAAGCGCAGCAGGCAGGCTTCCCGGATTGCATCGCGCGGCGACATGCCGTGCTCGCGCTGCGCCTCCAGCGCGAAGTCGATCATCATGATGGCGTTCTTCTTCACGATGCCCATCAGCAGCACGATGCCGATCAGCCCCACCACGGACAGGTCCAGCCCGAACAGCTCCAGCCCAAGCAGCGCGCCGATGCCGGCTGAGGGCAGGGTGGACAGGATGGTGATGGGGTGGATGACGCTTTCGTAGAGCACGCCGAGCACGATGTAGATGACGATGATGGCGGCCAGGATCAGCCAGCCCTGGCCGGCCAGGGACCGCGTGAATTCCGCCGCATCGCCGCCGAAGCGGCCGGAGATGGAATCCGGCATGCCGAGCGAGGCCTGAGTCCGGCGCACCGCCTCAAGCGCCGCGCCGAGCGAGGCATCGGGGGCGAGGTTGAAGCTGAGCGTCACCGCCGGGAACTGGTCCAGCCGCGTGATGGTCAGCGGGCCGCGGCCGCGGCTGATGGTGGCGATCTCGGATAGCGGGATCTGCGCCGCGATGCCATCCGTGCCCGCCACCGTGCTGGTCACGCGCAGCAGGCCGATGGCGGCGGGGTCGCTGGCCTGCGCCGGGTCGGCTTCCAGCACCACGCGGTACTGGTTGTTCTGCGCATAGATGGTGGAGATCTGGCGCTGGCCGAAGGCGTTGTAGAGCGTATCGTCCACCGCCTGCATGGTGACGCCGAGCCGCGCCGCGCGCAGCCGGTCCACCTGCACCTGCACGCGCAGCCCATCCTCCCGCTGGTCGCTGCCGACGTCGCGCAGCTCCGGCAATTGCCGCATCGCCGCCAGCATGCGCGGCGCCCATTCGGCCAACTGCGCCGCGTCGCTGTCCATCAGCGTGTACTGGTACTGGGTGGAGGAGGGCCGCGTGCCGATCTGGATGTCCTGCACCGGCTGCATATAGGTCTCGATGCCCGGTATGGTGGCCAGCCGCGGCGCCAGGCGCGCCATGATGGCGGAGACATCGTCGCTGCGTTCGCTGCGCGGCCGCAGCACCGCGGTCAGCTGCCCGGTGTTCTGGGCCGCATTCACCGTGCCGGCCCCGGCGACGGAGGTCACTGCGACCACGTCCGGATCCTGACGCACCAGCTCCGAGACCCGGCGCTGCAGCTCCGACATGCGGGCGAAGGAGACGTCCTGCGGCGCCTCCGTGGTGATGGTGATCAGCCCCGTATCCTGGAGGGGAAGAAAACCCTTCGGCATGACGATGTAGAGCCCCACCGTGCCGGCGAGCGTCAGCCCGGCCAGCACCAGCATCAGCCCCTCCCGCGCCAGGGCCATGTCCAGCGTGCGGGCATAGCCGCGGCGCAGCGCCTCGAAGCCGCGCTCGAACAGGTCGGAGATGCGGCCGGGCTTGTCCTCCCCATGCGGGCGCAGCAGAAGCCCGCACATCATCGGCGTCAGCGTCAGCGACACGACCATGGAGACCAGCACGGAGATGGTCAGCACCATGGCGAATTCACGGAACAGCCGGCCGACCACACCCTCCATGAACAGCAGCGGGATAAAGACCGCGATCAGCGAGAGGGTGAGGGAGACGATGGTGAAGCCGATCTGCTTCGCACCCTCATAGGCCGCCTGCAGGGGCTTCTTCCCCTCCTCGATCATGCGGACGATGTTCTCGATCATCACGATCGCATCGTCGACCACGAAGCCCGTCGCGATGACCAGCGCCATCAGCGAGAGGTTGTCCATGGAATAGCCGAGCAGCGCCATGATGCCGAAGGTGCCGATGATGGACAGCGGCAGCGCCACGCCGGGCACGATGGTGGCCCGCGCCGTGCGCAGGAACAGGAAGATCACCGCCACCACCAGCACGATGGACAGAACCAGGGTCAGCTGCACCTCATGCACCGAGGCGCGGATGGTCTCGGTTCGATCCGAGACAACCGAAAGCTCCACCCCCGCCGGCAGCGCGCGCTGCAGCCCCTCCAGCTGGCCGCGCAGCGCCTCCACCGTGGCGACGATATTGGCGCCGGGCTGGCGCTGCACATCCAGCAGCACGGCGGGGCGGCCGTTGAACCAGGCCGCCGTCAGCGTGTTCTCCAGCCCCTCCACCGCCGCGCCGATATCGCGCAGCCGCACCGGCGCGCCGTCGCGCCAGGCGACGATCAGGTCATCGAAGCCCGCGGCGGTGGTGATCTGGTCGTTCGCCATGACGGCGGAGGACTGCTGCGGCCCGTTCACGGACCCCTTGGCGCCGGCGACATTGCTGGCGGTGACGGCGCTGCGCACCGCCTCCATGCCGATGCCATAGGCGGCGAGCCGTCGCGGATCCACCTGCAGCCGCACCGCCGGGCGCATATTGCCCTGCACGGCGACGCGGCCGACGCCGCCCACCTGCGCCAGGCGCTGCGCCAGCAGCGTATCGACGATATCCGACAGCCGCGCCACCGGCAGCGTCTCACTGGTCAGGGCGAGCGTCAGGATCGGCGGATCGGCCGGGTTCACCTTCGCATAGGTCGGCGGATAGGGCAGGGTGGAAGGCAGCGTGCCGCGCGCCGCATTGATCGCCGCCTGCACATCCTGCGCCGCATCGTCGATGTCGCGATCCAGGTTGAACTGCAGCGTGATGCGGGAGACGGAGGGGCCGCTGACCGAGACCATCTCGGACAGCCCCGCAATCTGCGCCAGCTGGCGTTCCAGGGAGGCGGTGACCAGCACCGCGATGGTGTCCGGGGACGCGCCGGGCAGCTGGGTTGTCACCTGGATGGTGGGGAAGTCCACCTCCGGCAGCGAGGACACCGGCAGGCGCAGATAGCCATAGAGCCCGGTCAGCAGCACCGCGATGGCCAGCAGCGCGGTGGCGATGGGCCGCGCGATGAAGGGCGCGGAGATGTTCACGGTGCGGGGGCACCCGCAGGCCGCGCGCCGGAAGCGGGCGCCGGTGCGCCAGCGGGCGGATTGCCAGGCGCACCGCCAGCCGGAGCACCCGCGCCCTGCGGACCACCCGCTCCCTGCGGACCCCCCGCGCCCTGCGGGCGACGCCGCTGCTGCCGCGGCACCGCCGCCGGCACCACGGGATCCGCCACCTGCACCGCGCTGCCCTCCACCAGGCGCAGCGCGCCGGAGGTGACGGCCCGCTCACCCGGGCGCATGCCGCGCTGCACCACGGCCTGCTGGCCGGCGATGGTGCCGAGCGTCAGCGGCCGCTGCTCCACCGTATTGTCGTCGCGGATGACGAAGGCATAGGGGCCCTGCGGCCCGCGCTGCACGGCGACCAGCGGCAGCACCACCACGTCCCGCAGCGTTGCCACCTGGATGCGCGTATTGACGAAGGCGCCGGGCCACAGCCGCAGGTCGGCATTGTCGAATTCCGCCTTCAGCTTGATGGTGCCGGTGGTCTGGTCCACCTGATTGTCCACCGTGACCAGGCGGCCAATCGGATTGGGCGGCGGGGCGCTGCCATCCAGCCGCGGCGGCGCGGTTTCCGCCAGCCGCGCTTCCACCGGCACGGGCCCCGCCTGCAGCGCCTGGATCACCTGCGCCAGGTTCTGCTGCGGCAGGGTGAAGGTCACCGCCACGGGCCGCAGCTGCGTCACAACCACGATGCCCGTGGTGCTGCTGGACTGCACGAAATTGCCGATATCCACCTGGCGCAGGCCGACGCGGCCATCGATCGGGGATCGGATGGTGGTGTCGTCCAGCTGCGCCTGGGCGGCGTCGATCGTCGCCTGGTCGAATTGGAGCTGCGCCTCCAGCTGCGCCACGGTGGCGCGCTGCGTGTCCAGCGTCTGCTGCGATGTGCCGCTGCTGCGCGCCAGCTGCTGGTAGCGCTGCAGGTCGCGCTGCGCATTGGCCAGCTGCGCCTGGCGCTGCGCCCGCGTCGCCACCGCCTGGTCCAGCGCCGCCTGGTAGCTGCGCTGGTCGATGCGCACCAGCACATCTCCCGCCTTCACCTCCTGCCCCTCGCGGAACAGGATCTCGGTGATGCGGCCGGAGACCTGCGGCACCACGGTGACGGTGTTGGAAGCCTGGACCGTGCCCAGCGCATCCAGCAGGATCGGCAGGTCTTCCACCGTCGCGGTCGCGGCGGTCACCGGGATGGCGGGCGCGCCGGCGCCGCGCCGGGCGCCGGCGGGGCCCGCCGCGGGCGTGCCGGAAGCGGGCGCCGCCGCATTGCCGAACCAGCCCTGCCGCCAGCCATACCAGCCCCCGCCGGCCGCCAGCAGCAGCAGCAGGACCAGGAGCCAGGGCCAGCGGCGCCGGCGCCCTACCGGGGCGGGGGTGGGGCTCGCCGTTGCGCCGGGTGCGGGCAGCGCCAGCACCTCCGGCGGCGCGGGCAGCGCTGCCTGGCTGGTTGAGGCAGTCGGGGCTTCCGGCCGAGGCGGGCGGGGCAGGTCGTTCATCTTGGGGGGCTCATCCTGCCGACGGCAGCGGGGGCGGCTTCCGCAAATGGGGCGGAGGCCGGCGGAACATAGGTCCAGCCGCCTCCCAAGGCCGTGAACAGCGCCGCGGCGGCCTGCAGCCGGTCCGTCTGCGCCTGGGCCACGGCGTTGCGCGCGGTGAACAGGCTGGACTGCACCGAGAGCACGGTCAGCAGATCCACCGTGCCGGCCTGCAGCTGCGCATCCGCGATGGCATAGGCGCGCTGCGCCGCTTCCGCCCGCACGCGCTGCAGCTGCAGCGCCTCCGTCGTGCGGCGCAGGGCGGACAGGCTGGTTTCCGTATCCTGCAGCGCGGCCAGGATGGTGCGGCGGTAATCCGCCAGCAGCTCCGCCTGCCGGGCGCTGAACTGCTCCACCTGGGCGCGCAGCGCGCCGCCATCGAAGATCGGCGCGGTCAGACCCGCGGCCAAGCTGTAGACGGTGGCGCCTGGCCGCAGCAGCGTATCCAGCGCCAGGCTCTGCAGCCCGCCGCTGCCGGTCAGCGCGATGGTGGGAAACAGCGCGGCGCGGGCGGCGGCGACATTGGCATTGGCGGCGGCCAGGTTCGCCTCCGCCTGCTGCACATCCGGCCGGCGGGCCAGAACCTCGGAAGGCAGGCCCGGCTCGATCACCGGAACCACCAGGGAATCGAGGCGCACCGCGCGGATATCGATCTCCCCCGGCGCCACGCCGGTCAGCGTGCCGAGCGCGAAGCTGTTCTGCTCCGCGGTCTGCTGCAGCGGCGGAATGGCGGCGCGCTGCTGCGCCACCACCGTTTCCTGCTGCGCCACGTCCAGCCCGGTGGCGGTGCCGACGGCGACGCGCTGGCGCAGGATGGACAGGTTGCGCTCCGCCACCTCCAGGTTGCCGCGCTGGATCTCCAGCTGCTCCTGCGCGCCCAGCACGTTGAACAGCGCGGTGGCGACGGAGGATTGCGTGCTCAGCGCCGTGACGCCGATGGCATAGCGCGCCGCGGTGGCGGAGGAGCGGGCGCTGTCCAGGATCGCCCGGTTGCGGCCCCAGAAATCCAACTCGTAGCTGGCCGAGAGGCCGGTGCCGAAGCTGTTGTTGGCGCTGGCCGAACTGCCCAGGTTGCGGTTGCTGGAGCGGGACCGCGCGGCCTGGATATCCCCATCCACCGTCGGCAGCAGCGCGGCGCCGGAAATGCGCACCTCGGCATCCGCCTGGCGCAGCCGGGCGGCGGCGGCGGCCAGGTCCAGGTTGCCGGCCATGGCCGCCTGCATCAGCTGGTCCAGCTGCGGCGCGTTGAAGCCCTGCCACCAGCTGGCATCCGGCCAGCGCATGGCATCCGGCACCGGCTCCGCATTCGCGGCGCGGAAGAAGCTGGGCAGGCGGAGGCCGGAGGCGGCGGGGTCGATTCGGGCGGCGCAGCCGCTGGCCATGGCGGTCAGGCCGAGCAGGCTGGTGGCGCGCAAAAGGAAGCGGCGGTCAGGAATGGGGGAAGGCATGCGCAACAGTATGGACCTCGCTTGTGGCGCCTTGGAGGCCGCCCTCCAGGAGTCTCCTCTTTGATACGATGGGGGCGGCAGGGCTACCGGCTTTTGGATACGAAGCGTTGCGGCGCGTAAGCATGCTTCGGCTCCTGGCGCATGACGCCAATTCTGCGCCATCCGCTGGGACCAAGGTTAACATTTTTTCAGCATAACTGACCGCGGCATGTAACACGGCCCCGATACCTCCTCCGCCCGATGAAGGGGCTGGCCCCGTCGCCAGCACCATGCGCCCAGACCTGGGCCAACCGCCCCGGTGAGGGCGGATGGCGCCGCCACGGAGTATCGCCATGAGCCTGAGCACCACCCCCACCAATGCCCTGACCATCGTCGAGTCCGGCAGCCTGGCCCTGGTCGGCGCCGAGATTTCGGCCTTCGACCCGGGCAGCAACCGGCTTTTCGTGACCTCCAGCGCCGGGCTGCAGGTGGTGGACCTCTCCAACCCCGCCGAACCCGTCCTGCTGACGACGATCGACTTCACCGACCTCGGCTTCGCCACCACCGATATCACCAGCGTGGCGGTGGCCAATGGCGTGGTGGCCGTCGCCCTGCCGAATGCGGACAAGGCGCAGCCCGGCCAGGTGGTGCTGCTGAACGCCGCCGATGGCGCGCTGCTGAATGCGGTGGAGGTGGGCGCGCTGCCCGACAGCCTGACCTTCACCCCGGACGGTAACCGCATCCTGGTGGCGAATGAGGGCGAGCTGAACGAGGACGGCACCGATGGCGATGGCAGCGTCAGCATCATCGACCTGGGTGCTGGTGCCGCCAACGCGACCGTGACCACCGCCACCTTCGACGCCTTCGACGGGCAGGAGGACGCGCTGCGCGCCGAGGGCGTACGCATCTTCGCCGGCCGCAGCGTCTCCCAGGATGTCGAGCCGGAATATGTGGCGATCTCCGCCGATGGGCAGACGGCGATGGTGACGCTGCAGGAGGCCAATGCGGTCGCCCTGCTGGATATCGGCACCGCCACCTTCACGGATATCGTGGCCCTGGGCACCAAGGATTTCTCGGACCTGCTGGCCGATTATTCGGACCGCGACGGGCCGGGCAACGACCCGCTGCCCGCCAACCTGGTGAATGCGCCGGTCTTCGGCCTCACCATGCCGGATGCGATCGACAGCTACCAGTCGGGCGACCAGACCTACTATGTCATCGCCAATGAGGGCGACGACCGCGACGACTTCCTGCCCGATGGCGAGACCATCCGCCTCGGCAATGACGACTACGAGCTGGACGCCACCGTCTTCCCGGATGCCGAGACGCTGAAGGACAACGACAATCTCGGCCGCCTCACCGTCTCCAACGCCCCGGGCCTGCGCGGCGACACGGACGGCGATGGCGATATTGATCAGATCCTGATGTATGGCGGCCGCTCCTTCTCCATCCTGGACGCCCAGGGCCAAATCGTCTTCGACAGCGGCGACGCGATCGAGCGGATCGTGGCCGAGTTTTTCCCCGAGCTCGTCGATGACAGCCGCAGCGACAACAAGGGGCCGGAGCCGGAGGGGATCGAGATCGCAACCATCGGGGGCAGCACCTATGCCTTCGTGGCGCTGGAACGCTCCAACATCACGCTGAGCTTCGACGTGACGAACCCGGAGGCCGTGACCTATGTCGGCGCGGCGCAAATGGACGGCGCGGTGAGCCCGGAGGGCGTGTTGGCGATCTCGGCCGAGGATTCGCCGACCGGCAAGGCGCTTTTGGTGGTCAGCAACGAGGTGAGCAGCACGCTCTCTGTCTTCACCACGACGCAGACGCCGGCCTTCACCCTGCAGCTGCTGCACTTCTCCGATGCCGAGGCCGGGCTGCTGGCCGGCAGCACGGCGAAGAACCTGGCAGCCCTGGTCGATGCCTTCGACGGCACCTATGAGAACACGCTGATCCTGGCCGGCGGCGACAACTACATCCCCGGCCCCTTCCTGGCCGCCGGCACCGATGCCTCCGTCGCCGCCACCCATGGCCGCGGCAACAACCCCGGCGCCGCGGATATCGAGATCCACAACCGCATCGGCGTCGAGGCCTCCACCGTCGGCAACCATGAATTCGACCTCGGCACCAATGCCTTCGGCGATGCGGTGAACGACGCCGCCTTCCCCTACCTGACTGCCAATCTGGACTTCTCCGGCGACCCGGCGCTGTCCGGCCGCTACACGGAAACGGTGGGCGTCGGCGGGCTGGAGGATGCTTCGACGCTGGCCGGCCGCATCGTGCCCTCCGCCGTGGTCGACAAGGGCGGCGAGAAGATCGGCCTGGTCGGCGTCACCACCCAGATCCTGGAGCGCCTCTCCTCCACCGGCGGCGTCGAGGTGGAGGGCTTCGCGGGCGACGGCAGCGAGACCAACGACATGGCGCTGCTGGCGGCCCAGCTGCAGCCGGTGATCGACGACCTGATCGCCCAGGGCGTCAACAAGATCATTCTGATGTCCCACCTGCAGGAAATCCGCTTCGAGAAGGAGCTGGCCACCCTGCTGAACGGCGTCGACATCATCCTTGCCGCCGGCTCCAACACGCGCCTCGGCGATGAGAATGACGAGGCGGTGGAATTCCCCGGCCATGCGGCGGACTTCGCCGATACCTACCCGCTGGTCGCAACCGGCGCCGATGGCGGCACCACGCTGATCGTGAACACGGACAACGAGTTCACCTATCTCGGCCGCCTGGTCGTCGATTTCGACGCCGAGGGCCGCATCATCCTGGAGAACCTCGACAGCACGATCAACGGCGCCATCGCCTCGACCGAGGAGAATGTGGCCGAGGCCTGGGGCGTGGAGGTCGAGGACCTCGACACCACCGCGTTTGCCGAAGGCACCAAGGGCGCCGAGGTGGCGGAGGTCACCGATGCGGTTCAGGCGGTGATCCTGGAAAAGGACGGCAATGTCTTCGGCTTCACGGATGTCTATCTGGAAGGCGAGCGCGCCCAGGTCCGCAGCCAGGAAACCAACCTCGGCAACCTGACGGCCGATGCGAACCGCGAAGCGGCGGTGGATGCGCTGGACGACCAGCCCTTCATGGTCTCCTTGAAAAATGGCGGCGGCATCCGCGCCCAGATCGGTGCCATCGACGTGGTGAGCGGCGACAAGGAACCGCCGCTGGCGAACCCCGAGGCCGGCAAGCCGGAGGGCGGCATCTCCGAGCTCGACATCGAGAATGCGCTGCGCTTCGACAACAAGCTGATGGTCTTCGACACCACGCCGCAGGGCCTGCTGAACATCCTGGAGTTCGCCGCCGGCATCGCGCCGGGCAATGGCGGCTTCGTGCAGCTCGGTGGCGTGCGCTTCTCCTACGACCCGGACAATGCCGCGGGCAGCAAGGTGCTGAGCGTGGCGCTGATCGACAATGACGGCCGCGTCATCGCCCGGGTGGTGGAGAATGGCGAGATCCTGGAGGAGGCGCCGGACCTGATCAGCGTGGTGGCGCTGAACTTCACCGCCAATGGCGGCGACGGCTACCCGGCCAAGGCGAACGGCACCAACTTCCGCTACCTGCTGGCCGATGGCACGCTGAGCGCGCCGATCGACCCGTCGCTGGACTTCACCGCCGCCGCCAACGTCCCCGCCAATGCGCTGGGCGAGCAGCAGGCGCTGGAATCCTACCTGCAGGAATTCCACGGCACGCCGGAGACCGCCTATGCCGAGGCGGATACCCCCGCCTCCGAGGATATGCGCATCCAGAACCTGAATGCGCGCGACACGGATGCGGTCTTCCAGGGCGATGTGGTCCAGGGCGACGCGGCGGCGGAGCGTCTGTTCGGCACCGCGGGCGACGACGCCATCTTCGCCGATGCCGGCAACGACACCGTCTTCGGCGAACAGGGCGACGACCTGATCTTCGGCGGCGACGGGCTGGACCGCCTGGTGGGCGGCACCGGCAACGACACGCTGCTGGCCGGCGGCGATGACGACCGCCTGCTGGGCGGCGACGGCAACGATCTGCTGGATGGTGCGGCTGGCAACGACCGTGCCGTCGGCGGCGCCGGGCAGGACACCGTTCTGGGCGGCCTCGGCAATGACACGCTGCAGGGCCAGGACGGCGACGACATCGTCCAGGGCGGGGAGGGCGACGATCGCCTCTATGGCAATGTGGGAAACGACACGCTGGAAGGCGGGCTGGGCGCGGATGTGCTGTTCGGCGGTGCGGGCGACGATCTCTTCGTCTTCAACGCCTTCGCCGAAAGCCCGCGCGAGGCGGCGGACCGCATCCTCGACTTCGCGACCGGCGACCGGATCAGCTTCGCCGCCATCGATGCGGATCTGACGGTCGATGGCGACCAGGCCTTCGCCTTCGTCGGCACGGAGGCCTTCCTCGGCGAGGGCGAGGCCTCCATCCGCATCCAGTATGGGCTGAACGGCACGGCCATCCAGCTCGATGCCGGCGATGGCGGCGCGGCGGAGATGGTGGTGCGCCTGGCGGGTCAGCCGATGCTGCAGGCCAGCGACTTCATCCTGTAGCGTCCAGCAGCTGCGGCCGCGCATCCGGAATCTCCTCCGGAGGCGCTTCCGCCGCGGCATCCGGCGCGGCCTCCTCCGCGGTGGCCGCGACCAGGGCCGTCGCCACGCCCTGCAGGCTGGCGATGGTCTGCCCCAGCCGCGCCAGAAGCTGGGGCGCCTGCTGCGCCAGCCGGTCCGACAGCGCCGCGCGGTCCGCATCCAGCACGATCGCATCGGCGCCCTGCAGCAGTGCCTCCGCCTCCTGCCCGATGGCATCCAGCCGGCGCAGCGTGGCGGCGATGCCGGGTTCGGCCGCGGGTGGGGCAGGCAGCGCCGCCAGCCGTTCCGTCACCTCCCGCGCCGTCTCCCGCAGCGCCTCCGCCGCCGCGGACAGCTCCGCCGCCGCACGGGTCGGGGCCTCGCCGGCGCGTTCCAGCGCTGCGCAGCTGCCGGGCAGCAGCGCGGCCAGGTCGCCCAGCGCCTGCGCTGCCGGACGCAGCCGGTGGCTCGCGGCATCCATGGCGCCCACCGAGGCCGCCATGCGCTGGGCCGCCACCTCCATCACCGGCTGCGCCGCGCCGATCGCCGCCAGATGCGCCTCCGCCGCCGGACCCAGGCTTTCCAGCCGCGCCATTTCGCGCCGCAGCGTTTCCGTCGCTGCGTGGATGCCCGCCGCCGCCAGCCCCGCCTGGGATTCCAGCGCCGGCACGACCAGGCCGAGGCCCGCGGCTTCCTGGCGCAGCGCCTCCGTCGCATCGTCGATGCGCACCGCCATCTCGCCGAGCTGCGCGCCGAGCCCCGGCAGCGCCGCCTCCAGCCGCGCCGCCTCCGCGCGCAGCGCCTCCGTCGCCTCGGTCACCTGCGTGGAGAGCGTGGCGGCCTCCGCCGCCAGGCTGGGCGCGACGGCGCGAAGGCCGGTGATCTCCTCCTGCAGGCGCTCATGCGTCTCCGCCGCCTGCGCCGCCATGGCCGCGGCCTCCGCCGCCAGCTGCGGCGCGAAGGTGGTGAGCTGCGCCAGTTCCGCGCGCAGCGCCGCCGCGGCCTCGGCGCCGCGCGCCGTCATCGCTTCCACCTCGGCTGCCAGGCGCGGGGCGATGGGGGCCAGGCCGGCGGCCTCCTCCTGCAGCGCCGCAAGCGCCGCCTGCGCCTCCCCGGCCAGCTTCGGGCCGAGCGCCTCGAGGCCCGTGACCTCGGCCCGCAGCGCCGTGGTCGCCTCGCGCGCCTCGGCGGCGAGGGCCGCAACCTCCTGCGCCATGGCCGGGCCCAGCGTGCCGAGGCGCGTCACCTCCGCCGCCAGCGCATCCGGCAGCGCGGCCAGCCTTTCGCCGGCCTCGCGCAGCGCCGTGGCGCCTTCCTCGCTTTGGGCGGCGAGGCCCTGGCACAGGGTCCCGGCCAGTCCCGCGATCTCCTGGCGCAGCATCTGGCCGGCTTCCTCGATCGGGCCGGGCAGCGCCTCCAGCCGCGCCAGCAGGGGCGGCATCGCCGCTTCCAGCTGGTGGCCCATGGCGCTGGCCGCGCGTTCCAGGCGCTGCGGCAGGATCTCGCCCAGGCCGAGGATGGCGCCACCGGCACGCTCCAGCCGCTGCGCCACCACGGACAGGCGGGCGGCCATCACCTCATCCTCCGCCCGCGCCGGCGGGGGTTGGATCGTCTCCAGCCTAGCGGCCAGCCGCGCCTCGGCGGCGGTGATCGAGGCGTCCAGCGGGCCGGCCAGCGCCGCCCCCACCTCCCGCGGCAGGCTGTCCAGCCGTGCGCCGAGGCCCTGCGGCAGCAGGCCGAGCGCCTGTTCGGCGCGGGCCGCCATCTGCTCGATCCGCTGTGCCTGCGTATCCGCCAGCCCCGGCAGCAGGGCCAGCGCGCGGGCGGCGATGGCGCTGCTTTCGGCGCTGTCCTCCAGCCGCGCCGTGGCGGTGGCGGCGGCTTCCGCCATGCGGCTGCCGGCCTGGCCGGCCTCGCCCAGGGCGCGGCTGACCTCGGCGCCGTCCTGCTTCAGGCGCAGCATCTCCTCGGAGAGGGCCCGCAGCAGCGTGGCGATGCTTTCCGTCGTTGCGGCCTCGGCCGGCGGCATGGCGGGGCCGGCTGGACCGCGGCGCCAGAGCCCCGCCAGGGCAGCCGCCGCGGCGGCCAGGCCGAGCCCGGCGGCGGCGGGTGCGGCCCAGGGCGCCTGCCATGTGCCGTCCAGCATCGCCCCGGCGAGCGCCGCGGCGCCACCGGCGAGCAGCAGGGCGATCGCGCCCTCCGCGCCCAGCCAGCGCAGGTCGAGCCGCCTGGTCTCGGGCCTTTCCGGGGCGCCGGCGGCGGCAGCCATCGCGTCGTTCATCTCAAGCCACCTCGGCTGTCTGGGTCTCGGCCATGGGGTCGGGCGCCGCGCCGGCGCCCTGTGTCTGCAGCGCCTCGGCCAGGCCGTGCCACAGGCGGTTCAGCGCCGCCGGCGGCACCGGCTCCGGCAGCAGGCGCAGCGCCCAGGCGCCCTCCGGCCCCTCCGGCACCAGGCGCAGCGGCGCGGGGGACAAAGCGGGCAGCGGGCCGTGCCATGTGCAATGGGCCGCGTGCGCCGCCGCCGGCGGCAGGCGGTGCAGCGCCTCCCGCAGCAGGGCCTCGGCGCCGGCCTGGATGATGACGGTCAGCCCCGCCTCGCCCTCGGCCGTGGCGGGCGGCGGCTCGGCGATGGCGATGATGCGGGGCAGCAGCGCCTGGCGCAGCGCCTCCCGCCTGAATTCCTGCTCCTGCGCCAGGGCCTCGCGCATGGCGGCGGCGCGCGCCGCGCCCTCGGCCGGCCATTCCGGCGCGGCGCGCAGCAGCGCATCGGCTTCCCAGCGCAGCACCACATCCCATTGGTGGCGGCGGCCGAAGCGGGCCAGCGCGGTGGCCAGCGCGTTGGCATTCTTCTCGATCAGGTCTTCCAGCGCGGCTTCCGGGATGGTGGCGGAATCGGGGTCGCAGGCCAGGAAGGCGCCCGTCTGGCAGGCCTGTTCCAGCCGCGCCTGCACCAGCTGCATCCGGCGCAGCAGCGCGGCGCGGTCGCGGCGGAGAAACAGGCGCCGCAGCGGCGGGTCGCGCGGCTGCGCCAGCGCCGCGACGGCACCCGTGCGCAGCACCACCACATCCTCGCCCATCGCCGCCGCCAGCGCCTCGGCCTCATCGGCCGCGAGGATGCCGAGCAGCCGCAGCCGACGCACGGCGACGCGCTCCGTCGTCCCGGTCACAGGTCCCACCGCCTCATCCAGCTCGCGAGCAACATTGGCAGGGTGCATGGTCGAGGCTCGTCTGGCGTCCCTGGCGGCGCGGCAGGCGGCCGCTGCGCCCCGGGAGGCGTGGCGCCGGGGGCGAAGTGGCAAGGCCGGGCATCCTGTCCGGTCCGGGTTCGCGCCCGGCCGCCGGCACCCCTCCTGGGCGCCAGGCCCGGAGGCTAGCAGCGGCTTCGTGAACGAGGGGTGAAGCGGCCGGCGCGCCCGCGCGCGCCGGCCATTCAGGCCAGCTTTTCGATGGACACCGCGTGCAGCGCGCGCCCCGTCTCGGCAAAGGCGGTGATATTGCCGATGGTGGTCTCGCCGATCGCCGTCAGCGCCTCCGTCGTGAAGAAGGCCTGGTGCGCGGTGATCAGCACATTGGGGAAGGTCAGCAGGCGCGCGAAGACATCGTCCTGCAGCATGTGGCTCGACAGATCCTCGAAGAAGAGATCGCCCTCCTCCTCATAGACATCGAGGCCGAGCAGCCCGATGGCGCCGGATTTCAGCCCGGCGATGGCGGCCCGCGTATCGACGATGGCGCCGCGGCTGGTGTTGATCAGCATCGCACCCGGCCGCATGCGTGCGATCGCGGCGGCGTCGATCAGGTGGTGCGTGGCGGGCGTCAGCGGGCAGTGCAGCGTCACGATGTCGGACCGCGCCAGCAGCGCCTCGACCGTCACGAAATCCAGCCCCAGCGCCCGGCCTTCCTCGGAGGGATAGGGGTCGTAGGCCAGCAGCCGGCAGCCAAAACCCGAGAGGATGCGTGCGACGGCGAGGCCGATGCGCCCGGTGCCGACGATGCCGGCCGTGCGGCCATGCATGTCGAAGCCCAGCAGCCCGTCCAGCGCGAAATTGCCCTCCCGCACGCGGTTATAG
Source organism: Falsiroseomonas tokyonensis (assembly GCF_019024325.1). Classification (GTDB taxonomy): domain Bacteria; phylum Pseudomonadota; class Alphaproteobacteria; order Acetobacterales; family Acetobacteraceae; genus Falsiroseomonas; species Falsiroseomonas tokyonensis. The sequence goes on along the minus strand of NZ_JAFNJS010000004.1, from coordinate 419,227 downwards.
GCGCGGTGGATGCGGCGGTTCAGCGCCAGCATCATCGCCACCGTGTGCTCCGCCACCGATTCCGGCGAATAGGCCGGCACCCGCGCCACCGTGATGCCCAGGCGCTGCGCCGCGGCAAGGTCCACATTGTTGAAGCCGGCCGAACGCAGCGCCAGCAGCCGGATGCCGCGCTGCGCGAGATCCTCCAGCACCGCCGCATTGGCCTGGTCGTTGACGAAGGCGCAGACCGCCTCCGCCCCCTGCGCCAGCGCCGCCGTCTCCGGCGTCAGCCGCGCCTCCAGGTAGCGCAGGCGGTGCGGGCTGCCGGCCGCTTCATTGGCGGCGTCGAGGAATTGCCGGTCATAGGGTTTCGCACTGAAGACGACGACCTGCATGCGCGGCACTCCCCAAGGAACCGCCAAGGTCGCGGTCGGCGCGGCGGCGCGCAACCCTGTCACTCGCCCGGGCCGTGCCGGTCTGGCAGTCTGCCGGCATGGCAACCGAATCCCTGATCGTCACGCTGACCGCCAATCCCTCCGTCGACCTGGGCTGCGAGGCCGAGGCGGTGCGCCCGGTGCGCAAGATCCGCACGCGGAACGAACGATTCGACCCTGGCGGCGGTGGCGTGAACGTCTCCCGCGTCGTGCGGGAACTGGGCGGGGAAACGCTGGCGGTGGTGCTGGTCGGCGGCGTGACCGGCCGCTTCATCGAGGAGCTGATCGACGGCGAGGGCGTTCCCCGCCGCAGCGTGCCGATCGCCGGCCGCACCCGCATCAGCCAGATCGTGCAGGACCTGTCGAGCGGGCTGGAATACCGCTTCGTGCCGGAAGGCCCCGTGGTGGCGGAGGCCGAATGGCATGCCACGCTCGCCACGCTGGAGGAACTGGGCACGCCCAGCGGCTGGCTGGTGCTCAGCGGCAGCCTGCCACGCGGCATGCCGGAGGATTTTTTCGCGCGCGCCGCAGCCGCGGCAAGGGCGCGCGGGCAGCGCGTGGTGGTGGACAGTTCCGGCGCCCCTATGCGCGCCGCCATCGCCGGCGGCGGGCTGGAGCTGATCAAGCCCAGCCTCGGCGAATTCGAGGCGCTGCTCGGCCGCAAGCTGCCCGAGGGGCCGGAGCAGGAGGCGGCGGCGCTGGCCTTCGCGCGCAGCGGCGCCGCACGGCTGGTGGCGGTCACCCTCGGCCATCGCGGCGCGGTGCTGGCCTCGGCGGAGCGCGTCTGGCGGCTGCCGGCGCCCGATGTGCCGGTGCGCGGTGCCTCCGGCGCCGGCGACAGCTTCGTGGCCGCCATGACCCTCGCGCTGGCGCGCGGCGCGGCGCCGGAGGAGGCCTTCGCCTGGGGCAGCGCCGCCGGCGGCGCCACCGTGGCGCAATCCGGCACCGCACATGCGAAGCGGGCGCAGGTGGAGGCGATCTACGCGCAGCTGCGGCCCCAGCTGGATCGCTGAGGCGCGGTCACTCGCTGCGGGGCTGGTGCTCCGGCGGCGAAGGATCGGGCGTCGCGGACCAGCCGATCCGCAGCACGCGCGGCGCCGCGGGATCGTCGGGCGCATCCTCCAGCACGAAGACCGCCTCCAGCCGCAGCGCCGGCGCCTGGTCGGCCAGTCGCCACAGCATGCGGTGCTGCGGCATGTCAAAGCCGCGCATCATGTCGCGCTCGGCGGCCTCGCGCTCCGGCGCGCCGTGCCGGGCGATGGCCTCCGCGCGCAGCGGGGCGAGCGGCAGGGGGGCCGGCGGCATCAGGGTGAGCCAGGCGGCGCGCAGCGGCGCCTCGGCGCCATCACCCTCGCCGGCCAGGCGCAGGCCGGGGCAGAGCAGCCAGGCCGCCTGCGGGCTGCAGTCATCGCCGTCCGGCACCAGCAGATGCAGGGTCAGGCCGCCGGCCAGGGGCAGGCTGGGCAGCCGTTGCAGCTCCGGATGGGCCTCGAGCACCTGGCCCACCGCCTGCGGCGGCAGCGGCAGCTCCGCGCATTCCAGCTGGGCAGGAAGTGGCCCGGCCAGGCCGGCGCAAAGCAGCATCGTCAGCCCGGGCCGGCGGCGGGGCGACAGGCGCGGTCGAAGCCCGGATGCGCGAAGGCGGGGCAGGGCAGGACAAGGCGGGCGGCGTGTTTCGCAGTGGGTCATCGGAGGGCCCGGCGCGGTGATCGCGCCGCAGGATGATCCAGTTCATATCATTGCGGAATCGTTCAAAAATGGGAAGGCGTCGCGGACCTGCTTCGCCCTGGCGCCGGCCTCAGTGCGCCTTCTGCGCGCCCGGCAGGAGGGCGCTTCTCGGTTGTGTCAGGAATTGTACGCCGCCCGCGGGGGTTCCTTGAGAGGGGTGGTCATTCGCGCCAGGGTGGCGGCCTCTGTCCTGCTGCCGGGGTTTCGCGATGGTCCGTCCCGACTTCACGGCCCGCACTGTCGCTTCCCCCTGCCTCGGGCGGCGCGGCCTGGGCCGTGCCGCCTTCGCCTTCGCCCTCGCTGGCGCGGTCGTGGCGCAGGCCGCGCCGCGGGGTCTGCCATCCGCCCGCGGCCTGACGGACCTGCGCGACCTGCCGGGCGCCACACCCACGGCCGGGCAGGCCGGTGCCAGCCTGGCGCGGCAGATGGCGGAACGCGACCAGGCCGACTGGGCCAGCTTCCGCAGCCGCTGGCTGGATCCGAGCGGCCGGATCCTCGATTCCGGCAACCGCGGCATCTCCCACAGCGAGGGCCAGGGCACCGGGCTGATCTTCGCGGTGCGGCACGAGGACCGCGCCAGCTTCGACCGCATCCTGGCCTGGACCCGCGGCACGCTGCGCCGGCCCGGGGATGCGCTGCATGCCTGGCGCTACACGCCCGGCGCCGCGATTCCCGTCGACGACCCGAACAATGCGACGGATGGCGACCTGCTGATCGCCTGGGGCCTGCTGCTGGCGCATCAACGCTGGGGCGACCCGGCGCACCGGGCGCTGGCCCAAACCATCACGCGGGACGTGCTACGTCTCTGTACCAGGCCCCGGGGGGCAGGGCCACCGCCTGCTGCTGCCGGGGGCACATGGCTTCGTGCATGCGGACCATCTGGTGGTGAACCTGTCCTACTGGGTCTATGGCGCGCTGCGGATGATCGGCGAGGCCTTCCCCGATCCGGCCTGGCAGGCGCTGCGGGAGGGTGGCCTGCAATTGGCGCGGGAGGCGCGCTTCGGCCGCTGGGGCCTGCCGCCCGATTGGCTGCGCGTGCCGATGGACGCGCGCAGCCCGGTGCCCGCTTCGCCCTGGCCGCCGCGCTTTTCCTGGGATGCGGTCCGGGTGCCGCTGCACCTGATCTGGGGCGGCCATCTGCAAGAGCCGGTGCTGCGCGCCTGCGCCGAATTCTGGGGCGATCCGCGCTGGCGCAGCATGCCCGCCTGGGTGGACCTGACCACCGGCGCCACCGCCCCCTATGCCGCCACCGCCGGCATCCGCGCCGTGGCACAGCTGACCCTGGCGGCGCAGGTCGGCTGGGGGCGGCACGAGTCGCTGCCCCGCGTCGCCGATGCAACCGACTACTACGCCGCCAAGCTGGTGCTGATGTCGCATTATGCCTGGCACGAGCGTGGGCTCGACATGTCCGAGGAACCGCGGCTGCGGCTGCGCCAGGGCCAGCGCGGCAACTGAGATTTCGGCGCGGCCCCGTGACGAATTCGCCGCGGGAGGAAGACTTTGTTCAGCCCCGGCGGGCAAGCTGGCCGCCTGGATGCCCCAAACATTCGCCGATCTTCCCGAGGATGCCGAGGCTGCCCTGGCGGAACGCCCGGCGAGCTTCGCCGAGCGCGGCTGCGCCGTGCCCTTCACCGCGCCGCAGCTGCGCGGTGCCCGCCTGCGCCGCGGCGCCGGCGGCCAGGCGGAGCTGCTGCTGCCGGCGCGCGACGGGCGCGGGATGCGGGTGCTGCGCTGGGAGGACTGCCTGCGCCTCTGCGCCCCCACCCTGCATGACCGGCAGCTCTGGGACCGGGTGGCGGCGCAGGGCCGGCCGACGCCGGCCCTGATGCGCGCCACGGCGCGGGAGGTGGCGCGCCTCGGCTATGCCGGGCGCAGCGCCCAGGCCGCCGCCTTCGCCGCGCTGCGCCAGCAGGACCAGGTGCGCGAGGCGGTGCGGGAGGCGCTGTCCGCGCATTTCGAGGCGCTGGAGCCGGAGGCGGCGGAGCTGCTCGTGCCCATGGTCGCGATCCTGGCCCAGACCGGCATGGGACCGGCCCTGAGACCGCAGCAGGGCGCGACCATCCCGCGGGTCCTGGTCGCGCTGGATGCGCTGGGCCGCAGCCTGGCCGCCTTCGCGCAGCTGGCGCCGAGCCTGGCGGAACGCCGCGCCGCGGCCATCACCCTCGGCGCCGCGCGGATGACGCTGCCGGTGGCCGAGGCCTGCCTGCGGATGCTGTGGCAGGCGGTGGAGGACCTGCCCGGGCGGCTGGCGACCGGCGAGCTGCGCCGCGTGGACGTGCTGCCGATGCTGGCGGACCTGGCCTCGCGCGCCGATTGGCTGCTGGATGGCTGGCCGCGGGTCACCGCGCTCTGGGACGCGGCGCAGCCGGCCGGGCGCGGCGCGGTGCTGGCGGAGCTGGTGGGCCTGCTGCCGGTGCCGCCGCTGGAAGCCGCGGGCTGGCCCGGGGCGCGCGGCGAATGGGATACGCTGCTGCGCGCGCGCCGCGCCGTCTCCGGCGCTCAGTCCCTGGCGGAGGCCGGCTGACCCTCATGCGTCTCGCTGCCCGCGCGCCAGCGATGGGTGGAGGCGCCGAAGGCCACCATCTGCCCGGCCTCGTCGAAGACCTCCGTCCGGCAGAAGAAGATGTTGCGGCCGCGCTGCGCGACCTTGCCCTCCGCGACCAGACGGCCGCCGCGCACCTGGCCGGTGAAGCGGCAATCGAGGTCCAGCGTCACCGCCTTGCGGACATTCCCCGGCACGCTGCACCACAGCCCGGCATAGCCGGCCGCCTGGTCGATCATCGACAGGATCAGCCCGCCATGGATGATGCCGGAGCGGTTGCGATGCGCATCGCCGGCCTGGCAGGCCAGCCGCGCCAGCCCTTCCTCCCAGTGCACCAGGGTGAGGCCGAGCAGCCTGTGATAGGCTGCGCCCTCCGGATCGAGGTCGAGGTCGGGCGTGGCGGGCGGGGCGGTGGGGGTCTGGGTCATGCCCCCCGATGCCGTCCCCGCGCCCTTCGGTCAACCGTCCCACCCGGGCTGCATCTGCCCCGGGCTGAATCGACAAGGAGGCTGCGATGGACCCCTGGCCCGAGGACCTGCCGCGGCAGGTGGAGATCGACGCCGCCGGCGACGTGGCGCTGACCGCGCCGCAGGCGGCGGCGCTGCTGGGCGTGGCGCTGGACGCCTTCCTGGCCGATCTGCGGGCGGGGCATGTCTATTCGGTGGTGGAGCGCGGGGAGGGCGAGGATGCCGGCCGGCTGCGCCTGACCCTGCGGCGCCGCGCGCGGCAGCGCCAGCTGCTGGTGGAGGCCGCGACCGGGCGGGTTCTCGACGCCAGCTGAGAATATGTTAGCCCTTCCACTCCAGGAGGGCTGATAGCATCCCCCCGCGCCCGGTTTCGTTGCGACTTGAGACCAAAAACCTGGACCAAGGGGAGGTCTTCGGGACATGGCTTCGCCAGATTCGCTGCCGCGTCCGCGGCCGGACCCCGGTGCCGGACCTTGGGGGGATGCGCCGGAAGGTGGCACCCGCGGGGCTGCGGAGGGGAAAGGGGCGCCGGCGGATTGCGCCATCATCCCGCTTTCGCCCGAGGGCAGGATCCGGCACTGGTGCGCCAATGCGGCCCGCATGCTGGGCCATGCGCCGGAGGCGGTGCTCGGCCGCCACATCCAGCTGCTCTACCCGCCCGAGGCGCTGGCCGAGGACCTGCCGGGGCAGGAGCTGGAGGCGGCCCGCCGCGAGGGCTGCTGCGCGGTGCAGGCGCCCCGCCGGCGCCACGACGGCAGCTGCTTCCTCGCCGCCAGCGTGCTGACCGCGGTGCCGGAGGGCGCGGCCGGCCCCGGCTTCCTGCTGCTGCTGCAGGACCTGACGGAGCGCGAGCAGCTGCGGCAGGAGTTGCAGGCGGCGCAGGCGGAGGTCGCGCGCCGCCTGGCCGAGCTGGATTTGCTGCGCCGCGCCAGCCGCGGCGCCGGGGAGGAGCGCTTCCGCCAGGTGGTAGAGGCCGCGCCGAATGCCATGGTCATGGTCAATGCCGCCGGCCAGATCGAGATGGTGAATGCCCAGGCGGAGCGGGTCTTCGGCTATCGGCGGGAGGAAATGCTGGGCCAGCCGGTGGACATGCTGGTGCCGGCCGCCTTCCGGGCGCAGCACCCGAAGCTGCGCCAGGCCTTCCTGGCCAAGCCGAAGTCGCGGCCGATGGGGGCGGGGCGGGACCTGCACGGCCTGCGCAAGGATGGCAGCGAATTCCCGGTGGAGATCGGCCTGAACCCGATCGAGACCGAGGACGGGCCGATGGTGCTGTCCGCCATCCTCGACCTCTCGGCCCGCGTGCAGCTGGAGGCGCTGCTGCGCCAGGCGCAGAAGATGGAGGCGGTTGGCCGGCTGACCGCCGGCGTCGCGCACGACTTCAACAACCTGCTGCAATCCATGATGGGCAGCCTGGAACTGCTGCAGGACCGCGTCAGCGACGACCCGGTCGCGGACGAGCTGGTCTCCGGCTCGATCGACGCCGCGCTGCGCGGGGCGCGGCTGACGCATCACCTGCTCGCCTTCTCCCGCAAGCAGGTGCTGCGGCCGAGTCACATCGAGATCGCCGCCCTGCTGCGCAAGACGGTGGCGATGCTGGAACGCACGCTGGGCCCCAATATCCGCATCCTCGCGGCGGAGGAGGCCGGCGGGCTGCATGCCTTCGCCGACCCGGCGCAGCTCGAGGCCTGCATCCTGAACCTGGCGATCAATGCGCGGGACGCCATGCCGCGCGGCGGCAGCCTGACGATCCGCGCCTTTGGCACGCGCATCGCGCTGGAGGATGCGACGGAGACGCTGCAGCCGGGCGACTATGCCGTGCTGGCGGTGGAGGATACCGGCGCCGGGATCGGCGAGGATATCCTCGACAAGATCTTCGAGCCCTTCTTCACGACGAAGAATGTGGGAGAGGGATCCGGCCTCGGCCTGCCCATGGTGCTGGGCTATGCGCGGCAATCGGGCGGCGATGTGCGCATCGCCTCCACCCCCGGCCATGGCACGCGGGTGGAGGTGCTGCTGCCGCGCATCGCGCCGGGACGGGCGGAGGAGCCGGCGCAGGTGAAGGGCGGGGCGCAGCCGTCCGGCCGCGGCCGCGTGCTGCTGGTGGATGACGCGCCGGCGGTGCTGCAGACGCTGGGGGCCTTCCTCTCCGGCGCCGGCTACCAGGTGACGCGGGCGAGCAATGGCGACGAGGCGCTGCGCCTGGTGCGCGAAGGCGCCCGGCTGGATTGCGTGGTGACGGACTACGCCATGCCCGGCCTGTCCGGCGTGGACCTTCTGCTGCAGGTGACGGAGCTGCGGCCGGAGCTGCCAGTGCTGGTGGTGACGGGCTATCCGGGGCTGGGGACGCTGGGCGACCTGCCGCCGCATATCGAGATCCTGCGCAAGCCCTTCCTGCGCGCGGAACTGCTGCGAAGGGTGGCGAAGCTGGTGGCGAATCCGGGGTGAGGCGCGGCACGGGGCGCCGCGGGGCTGAGGCGCTGCCTGGGTCAGCCGATGGTGAGGTTCTGCAGCGCCTCCTCCAGCTCGGCGAAGCTCGGCATGGAATGGGTCGGCGCGGTCTTGCGGCCGGCCTCCACCGCCACCTGCGGCGCATTGCCGTGCAGATGCGCGACCAGCACGGCGCGGATCACCTCGTAGTACTTGCAATCCTCCTCGATCACGCCGTTCAACCGCGTCGCCATCGGGCCCATCACGCCATAGGCCAGCAGGATGCCGAGGAAGGTGCCCACCAGCGCGCCGCCGATCATGCCGCCGAGCACGGCGGGCGGGCTGTCGATCGCCGCCATGGTCTTGATGACGCCGAGCACGGCCGCGACGATGCCGAGCGCGGGCAGCGCATCCGCGGTGTTCTGGAAGACGTGCGCGACGTGCAGCTCCTCCTCCCGCACCTTCTTCAGCTCCTTGGACATGATGTCCTCGATCTGGTGCGGGTCGTCGGCATTCATGCCGACCATGCGGAGGTAGTCGCAGATCATCGCCAGCGCGACCTTGTCCGCCATGATCTTGGGGAACTTCTGGAAGGCCGGGCTTTCGGAAGGCTTCTCGATATGCGCCTCCAGCGCCATGGCGCCCTTGGTCTGCGCCAGGCGGACCAGCCAGTAGAGCAGCGACAGCAGGTCGACATATTCGTGCTTGTGGAAGCGCTCGCCCTTGATGATCTTTCCGAAGCCGCCCAGCGTGTGCTTCACGCCATGCATGCTGTTGCCCATGACGAGCGCGCCGATGGCAGCGCCGCCGATCATCATCATCTCATAGGGCAGCGACTTCAGGATGATGCCGAACTTGCCGCCGGCGATCACATAGCCGCCGAAGACCATGGCCAGCAGGAAGACCAGGCCGCCGATCGTCGTCATGGGGCGGGGGTCCTCGGTGGGCGCGGCGTGGTCGGGGGGTCGTCGCGCAGCAGCGTGATGGAGACGCGGCGATTGGCCGCGGCATTGGGTGTTTCCGGCAGCAGCGGGTCGCGCGCCGCATTGCCGGTGACGCTGCGGATGCGCGCCTCCGGCAGGCCGGCCTCCGTCAGCAGCCGGCGCGTGACATTGGCGCGCTCCGCCGAAAGGTCCCAGTTGGAGCGGTCGCCGCCGCCGCGGAAGGGCGTGGCATCGGTATGGCCCGCGATGGCGATGCGATTGGGCAGGCGGGTGATCACCTGGGTGATGCGCGCCAGCAGCTGCCGCGCACGGTCGCTCGGCGCGGCGCCGCCGAGGGCGAACATCGGCAGGCCCTCATTGTCCACCAGCTGGATGCGCAGGCCTTCCGGCACCTGTTCCACCAGCATCTGCTTGGCGAGTTCCGCCAGCGCCGGGTCCATCGCGATCGCGGCGCGGATCTCCTCCGCCGCCTTCTCGAATTCGGCGCGCTCGCGGCGCTCATGCTCGGCGCGCAGCGCGGCATCGGACAAAGCGCGTGCCTCGGCCTCCTGGCCCTCGGCCTGCAGCTGCGCCTCCAGCCGCGCCTGGCGGGCCTGTTCCTGCGGATCGCTGTCGCCGGGCGGCAGGTCGGCGCGGGCCTGGCGCGTGCGGCGCGGATTGGCCTCCTCATCCTCGCCCTCCGGCCCCTCCCGCATCGGGACGGGGCGGGCGACGGTGGGCACGTCCTCCTCCACCTCCACATCCTCCAGCACCGGCAGCGGGCCGCGCTGCAGGCGGATGGCGCCGGCATTCTGGGTCATCTGGGCGGATTCATTGGGCGTGCGGCCGCCGAAGGGCTGGCCCGTGCCGGTCTGGCCCTGGCCCATCACATTGGTCGGCGCGAAATAGTCGGCGAGGCCCCGGCGCTGCTCCTCCGTGGTCGCATTCAGCAGCCACATCAGCAGGAAGAAGGCCATCATCGCCGTGACGAAATCGGCATAGGCCACCTTCCAGGCGCCGCCATGGTGCCCGTGCCCGCCTTCCTCGATGCGCTTGATGACGATCGTCGCGCCGTTCTTGCCGCCCTTCGCCATGGATCCCCATGCATCACCGCGCGCCCGTCATGGGCGGCGCTTGGGAAGGAGATACCGGCTGGGGGTTAAGGCGCGGCTAAACGCGCCGGGCCGGGTCAAAGCGCCAGGGGCTGGCGCCGTCCTCATTGGGGTCCAGGTTCAGCCGGTGCTCCAGCGGCGGGAAGGCGCGGCTGCGGCAATCGGCGCGGTCGCAGAGCCGGCAGGACAGGCCGATGCCCACCGCCGCCCGCCGCAGGTCCAGCCCATCCGCATAGACCACCTCCGCCGCGCGGGAGAGGTCACAGCCCATCGCCACCACATGCATCGGCGCCGGTTCGCCCCAATGCGTGGTGGGTGCGACGATGGCGCGGGCGAAGCAGAGGAAGGCCGCGCCATCCGGCAGTTGCGCCACCTGCACGCGGGTGACGGCGGGGGTGGCGAAGGCCTGGTGGACGATCCATTTCGGGCAGGACCCGCCGAAGCGGGCGAAGGGAAAGCCGGCGGCGGAAAAGCGCTTGTCGACATTCCCCGCCGGATCGACGCGCAGGAAGAAGAACGGCACGCCGCGCGCGGATCCGTTGTCCCCTGGGCGCTGCAGCGTGGAAAGCCGATGCGCCGCCTGTTCGAAGGACACGCCGAAGCGCGCCGCCAGCGCCTCCACCTCATGCCGCAGGGCGCTGGCGGCGGAGAGGAAGGCGCCATAGGGCATCAGCAGCGCGGCCGCTGCATAGTTCAGCAGGCCGATCCGCACCAATGCCCTGGCCTCCGCGGTCGAGAGTTCGGCGGGCGCGATCACGGCCTCCACCGCCTCCCGCGCCTCCAGCAGCATCAGCTGGAAGGCCATCTGGAAGCCGCGGCTTTCGCGCGGCAGGGATTCGGAAAGATCGAGCCGCCGCAGCGCCGGATCGTAGCGCCGCAGTGCGCCATCCAGCCGGCCGACGGAGACGGTGACGCCATGGGTGCGGCGCAGCCGTTCCGCCACGGCATGGTTCATCTCCGCGGGTGTCGCGCGCAATTCGCCGCCGATCGCCTCCGCCACCTGCTCCAATTCGGCAAAATGGTTGGCGCGGTCGTGGAAGAAGTCGCGCGCCTCCTCATTCGGCAGCAGCAGGCGGCGGCCGGAGGGCAGGGCGATGCCGGAGGCATCCTCCCGCGCCACACGCCAGGCGCGGTACAGCGCGAGCATCGCGCGGGCGGCCTGCGGCGCGCTGCCGGCCAGCGTCGCGATCTCCGCCTCCGGCACCTCCTCCAGCCCCAGCAGCGGGTCTGACAGCACCTCCCGCAGCCCGGCCTCCGCCTGGCGCTCGTCGGTGCCGGACAGCGCGGCCAGGTCGACCGTCAGCACCTGGCCGAGCTTGATCAGCAGGCTGGCGGTGACCGGGCGCTGGTCGTGCTCGATCAGGTTCAGGTAGCTGGCGGAGATGCCGAGGCGCACCGCCAGCGCCTGCTGCGTCAGGCGCTGTTCCTGGCGCAGGCGCCGGACGGTACGGCCGATCAGGGGGCGGGCCATTCTTTTCAAACTTTACGGATTTGCCGGCCTGTCTGTGAAGAACACCACAGGATTGCCGCGGGAGTCCGAGGATTCCAGAGGATTTTTCGCGGCGCAATGTGAATCATTGACAGGTGCCGCAGTGATCGCGGCCCCCGTTGAGGAGTTCGATTCATGCGTCCTTCACCTGCCAAAGCTTTCGCCCCCGATGGCGGCCTCGGTGCCGGTCCGGCCCAGCCCGGCCGCTTCGACGGCATCCGGCGCGACTACACCCCCGCCGATGTCGCCCGCCTCGCCGGCAGCTTCCGCGTCGCGCATACCCTGGCCGATCGCGGCGCGCGGCGGCTGTGGCAGCTGCTGCAGTCGGAGCCCTATGTGAACACCCTCGGCGCGCTCACCGGCATGCAGGCGGTGCAGCAGGTGAAGGCGGGGCTGAAGGCGATCTACCTCTCCGGCTGGCAGGTGGCGGCGGATGCGAACACCGCCGGCCAGATGTATCCCGACCAGTCGCTGTATCCGGTGGATGCCGTGCCGAACGTCGTGCGCCGCATCAACAACGCGCTGCGCCGCTGCGACCAGATCGCGGTGCAGGAGGGCAAGGGCGATCCGACGCAATGGATGGCGCCGATCGTGGCGGATGCGGAGGCCGGCTTCGGCGGCGCGCTGAACGCCTATGAGCTGATGCGCGCCATGATCGAGGCCGGCGCCGCCGGCGTGCATTTCGAGGACCAACTGGCCTCGGAAAAGAAGTGCGGCCATCTCGGCGGCAAGGTGCTGGTGCCGATCAGCCAGCATATCCGCACGCTGAACGCCGCGCGCCTGGCGGCGGATGTGGAGGGTGTGCCGACCGTGCTGCTGTGCCGCACGGATGCGGAATCGGCGCAGCTGCTGACCAGTGACGTGGATGAGCGCGACCGCCCCTTCATCAGCGGCGACCGCACGCCCGAAGGTTTCCACCGCATCACCCCCGGCATGGGCAAGCGCTACGCCATCGCGCGCAGCCTGGCCTATGCGCCCTATGCCGACCTGCTGTGGTGGGAGACCTCCGACCCCGACCTGCAGGATGCGCGTGACTTCGCCGAGGCGATCCATCGCGAGTTCCCCGGCAAGATGCTGGCCTATAACTGCAGCCCTTCCTTCAACTGGCAGCGGAAGATGGGCGTGGAGGCGGCGGCGCGCTTCCAGCGGGAGCTCGGTGCCATGGGCTACAAGTTCCAGTTCGTCACGCTGGCCGGCTTCCACAGCCTGAACCTCTCCATGTTCCAGCTCGCGCGCGGCTATGCCGAGCGCGGCATGGGCGCCTATTCCGAATTGCAGCAGGCCGAATTTGCCGCCGAGGCCGAGGGCTTCACCGCCATCCGCCACCAGCGCGAAGTGGGCGTCGGCTATTTCGACGCGGTGGCCACCGCCGCGAGCGGCGGCACCGCGAGCACCACCGCGCTGGCCACCAGCACCGAGGCCGCGCAGTTCCATGCGGAGCCGGCCGCGCCGTCGCGCGAGGCCGAACCCGCCCCCGCCCACTGACCCATCCGAAGGGAGACGAAAGATGAGCCACGACCAGTATGACGACGGCCTGGTGCACAGCCATGGCTGGGCCTGCGGCGAGCGCGGCCGCATGGCGCATCCCCCCTCGGCCCCCGGCCAGGCCCGGCGGCAGGAGGCCGATCACGATGACGGCCTGGTGCACAGCCATGGCTGGGCTTGCAGCGAGCGCGGGCGCATGGCCGGCGGCTGAAAGGCCGCGCGCCTCGCTTGCGATGCATCAATGCCGCAGGCGGGGCGCGGGCGCAGGCTGGGGCCTCGGTCACGTTTCGCGAGGAGGTCCCGCATGCCCGCGCGCCATTCGACGCTGCAAATCGTTCTGCATTGGACCATGGCGGCGGTGATCGCCGCGGCTTGGCTGCTCGGCTCGCTGCTGGAGGATCTGGCGCGCGGGCCGGACCGCGCGGCGGGCCTCGGCGTGCATGTGCTGCTCGGACTCGGCGTGCTGGCGCTGCTGCTGCCGCGGCTGATCGCCCGGCTGGCGGGCCCCACCCTGCCGCCCGAGCCCGGCGAGACGCGGTGGGAGCACCGGCTGGCCGCCGCCGCACATCTCGCGCTCTATGCGCTGATGCTGCTGGTGCCGCTGGCTGGTCTCGCCACGGCGCTTTCCGCCCGCGCTCCGGTGCCGGTGCTCGGCCTGTTCGACCTGCCGAACCCTTTGGCCGGCCTCGGCCAGCGCAAGCTGTTCGAGGGCGCGCATGAACTGCTGGCCAATCTGCTGCTCGGCGTGGTGGTGCTGCATGTGCTGGCCACGCTGTACCACGCGGTCATCCGGCGCGATGGCGTGGCCGGGCGCATGATCCCCTGGCTGCACCAGCCCTGAGGCGAGATCCTATCCGGCCAGCGCCGCGGCCAGGTTCACCGCCGCCGCCAGGATGACGGCGTTGAACAGGAAGGCCAGAAGCCCGTGCAGCAGCACGAGCCGCCGGATCGCCGCCGTCTCCGTGGTGGCGTCCGAGACCTGGAAGGTCATGCCCACGGTGAAGGCGAAGTAGAGGAATTCCTGGAAGTCCGGCAGCGTATTGCCGGGGAAGGCGATGCCCTTGCCGTGCCGCCAATGCGCATGCGCGTAATGCACGGCGAAAAGCACCTGCAGAAACAGCCAGGACATCGCGATAGTGCCGAGGCCCAGCAGCAGCAGGCCCGGCGGCGCCGGCCGCGGCGCCTCCACCAGCGCCCAGGCGACGGCGGCGAGAGAGGCCAGCGCCGCGCTCAGCGTCGCCGCCAGCATGGTCCAGCGATTGCCGTCCAGCGCCGCCGCCTGCTGCCGCAGCCCCTGCGCCGTATGGGCATGCCGGCGCAGCAGCACCAGCGCGATCCAGCTTGCCGCAGCGGCGCACCAGCCCATCAGCAGCGCCGAGGGCAGCCGCGCCGCGCCGGTCACATGCACCGCCGCCACGACCGCCAGGCCGAGCGCCAGCGCCCCGCCCAGCAGATCCCGGCGCATGCCGCCTCAGGCCGCCAAAGCGCGGGCGAAGACGGCGGGATCCACATTGCCGCCGCTGATCACCACGCCCACCGTGCGGCCGCGCGTCGGCACCTTGCCCGCCAGCACCGCGGCCAGCGCCACCGCGCCGCCGGGCTCGGCCACGATCTTCAGATGCGCGAAGGCGAAGCGCATGGCGGCGAAGACCTCGGCTTCCGTCACCACCACGCCGCCGGCCAGCCGCGGCTGGTTCACCGCGAAAGTCAGCTCGCCCGGCCGCAGGGATAGCAGCGCATCGCAGAGCGTCGACCCCTGACCGTCATTGGCGACGCGCTGGCCGGCCTGCAGCGACAGACGCGTATCGTCCCACCCCTCCGGCTCCACCGCCCAGAGGCGCGTGGCGGGCGAAGCGCCTTCCGCCGCCAGGGCGCAACCGGCGATCAGCCCGCCGCCGCCGGTGCAGACGGCGAGATCCTCCAGCGCCAGGCCCGCCGCCGCCGCATCCTCGAACAATTCCAGCGCCAGCGTGCCCTGGCCGGCGATGACATCCGGATGGTCGAAGGGCGGCAGCAGCGTGGCGCCGCGCTGCTCGGCCAGGCGGGCGGCCAGGCTTTCGCGGTCTGTGGTCCGCCGATCGAAATGCGTGATCTCGGCGCCCCAGCGGCGCGTGCTCTCCACCTTGATGGCGGGCGCATTCATCGGCATGGCGATCAGCGCCGGCATGCCGAGCATCGCCGCCGCGCAGGCGGTGGCCTGGCCGTGATTGCCGGAGGAATGCGTCACCACGCCGCCGGCGCGCGCGGCCTGCGGCATCCGCAGCGCGGCATTCGTCGCGCCGCGCAGCTTGAAGCTGCCGGTGCGCTGCAGCGGCTCCGGCTTCACCAGGATGGTGCCGCCGGTCAGCTGGTCTAGCAGCGCATGGCGCAGCATGGGCGTGCGCACGATATGCGGCGCAATCCGCGCGGCGGCGGCGCGGACATCTTCGGGCGTCGGCAGGGCGGCTGTCATGCGGCCACCTTGGCGAAGCGGTTCGGGTCCACCAGCGGCACCACCGGCAACAGGTCCTCCGCCACCGCGCCCGCCACCAGCCCGGCCACCAGCCGGCCCGCCGCCGGCGCCGTCTGGATGCCATAGCCGCCCTGGCCGATCATCCAGCAGAAGCCCGGCGCCTGCGCGTCGAAGCCGATGGCGAGGCTGCGGTCGGGGGTGAAGCTGCGCAGGCCGGCCCAGCGGTGCTCCACGCGGTGCACCGGAATATCGAGGGCCTGCTGCATGCGGTCGATGGCGATGGCGATGTCGATCTCCTCCGGCTGCACGTCATGCGGCGGCATGTCGGTTTCATCGGCCGGGGAGACCATCAGCTTGCGCCGCGCCTCCGGCCGGACGTACCAGGAATGCGCGGCATCGCCGATCAGCGGCCAGAAGCTGCAATCATGCTGGCCGGGGTCGATGATCAGCGCGGTGCGCCGCTTCGGCTGCAGGCCGAGCGGTGGCAGGCCCGCCAGCACCGCCACCTCGTCGCCCCAGGCGCCGGCGGCATTCACCAGCACGGGGGCGCGGAAGATGGCGCCGTCGCGCGCCTCCGCATGCCAGAGGCCTCCGGCCCGCCAGATCCGCCCGGCCCGCGCCCGCAGCGCCAGCGCTCCGCCGGCGGCCCGCGCCGTCTTCAGGAAGCCCGCATGCAGTGCGGCCACATCGATGTCGAAGGCATCCCGCTCGATCGCCGCCGCCACCGCATAGCCGGGCCGCAGCGGCGGGCCCATGGCGCTGATGGCGGACAGCGGGATTTCCTCCAGCCCCTGGCCGGCGGCCAGCATCGCGTGCAGCGCCTCCGCCTGGTCGGGCGGCGCCAGGGTGACCACCGGGCGCTGCGCCAGCAGCGGGGCCGGGGCGAAGCCCTGCGGCGGTGCGGCGAAGAAGGCGCGGGAGGCAGCCGAGAGGCGGCGCACATCCGCCGGCCCGTAGTTCTGGATCCAGATCGCGGCGGACCGGCCGGTGCTGTGATAGCCGGCGGTCTCCTCTGCCTCCATCAGCGCGACCCGGCTGGTGGCGGCGCAATGCGCGGCGGCGGTGGCGCCGGCAATGCCGGCACCGATGACGAGAACGTCGAATTCCTGGGTGTCCATGCCCGGCATGCTCCGCGCCGCGGCGGGGCGGGTCAATCCTGCGGGCCCATCCCCGAGGGCGGGGTCAGGCAATCCTATCGTCAAAGCAACGTCATGGAAGGTTGCAACCTTCGGCAGGGCCTGACTAACCTGCCTCCGGGAAAAGGCGGACCGGAGAACCGGCCGCGAGGGAGGAGGTTCGGATGGCATTCGACGGGATGAGCCGGCGCGATGTTCTGCGCGCCAGTGCCTTGGCCACCGTGGCGGGGGGGACGCTTGCCGCCCCGGCGGTGCATGCCCAGGCGACGACCACGCTGCGCTGCGGCTTCTGGGACCACTGGGTTCCGGCCGGCAATGGCATCATGCGCGAGCTCTGCGCCGAATGGGGGCGCAACAACCGGGTCGATGTGCAGGTGGACTTCATCACCTCCGTCGGCAACCAGAACCTGCTGACCATCGCCGCCCAGGCGCAGGCCCGCAGCGGCCACGACATCCTGTCCTTCCCGACCTGGGAGCCATCCGCCCATGCCCGGCTGCTGGAGCCGGTGGACGACGTGGTCGGCCGGCTGGTCGCGAAATACGGCCCGATCAACCCGGCGGCCGAGTTCCTGGCCAAGCGGGAAGGGGCCTGGCGGGCCATCCCGGCCGTCTCCGGCACCCAGCAGAAGCCCTGCTTGGCGCGCTTCGACCTGCTGCAGGAACACGCCGGCCTCGATGTCCGCGCCATGTATCCGGCGGAGGACCGCACCGGTCCGGGCGTCGACCAGTGGAACTGGGACACCTTCCTGGTGGCGGCGGAGAAGTGCCACGCCGCCGGCTTCTCCTTCGGCCTGCCGATGGGCAGCTTCACGGACGCCGTGGACTGGGTGGGCGCGCTGTTCCGCAGCTATAACGCCAAGTTCATCGACGAGAGCGGCACCGTCACCGTCCGCCGCGACCCCGGCGTGCGCGCCGGCCTCGAATACATGGTGAAGCTGGCGCGCTTCCTGCCGAATGATGTCTGGGCCTGGGACGATGCCAGCAACAACCGCTCCCTGATCTCCGGCCGCTCCGCGCTGATCTTCAACCCGCCCTCCACCTGGGCGGTGGCCAAGCGCGATGCGCCGCAGGTGGCCGAGAAGTGCTGGACCTTCCCGATGCCCGCCGGCCCGGCCGGGCGCTTCACGCCCTACCTGCCCTATTTCTGGGGCATCTGGTCCTTCAGCCGGAACAAGACGGCGGCCAAGGGCCTGCTGGAATTCCTCTCCGACCGCACCTCCGCCGAGCGGCAGACGACGACCAGCAGCGGCTACGACATTCCGCCCTTCGGCAGCATGGCGAACTTCGACATCTGGCGCACCGAAGGCCCGCCGGTCGGCGTGGTCTACAACTACCCGCTGAAGCCGCACCACAACGCGACCCAGTCCGTCGCCTTCGCCCCGGCGCCGGCCGAGATCGCGGTGCAGGCCTACAACCAGGCGATCAACACCAAGCTGGTCGCCCGCGTCGCCCAGGGCGGGGAGACGATCGACCAGGCGCTGACCTGGGCCGAGCGCGAGCTGCGCAACTTCGCGCGTGGCTGAAGTGGCCTGAGGCAGGGCGGGGCACGGCAGGGCGCCCCGCCCTTTTCGTGACTGGCGGATGGGGAGAATGGGCATGGCAGCCGATGGCAGCGTGCTGGTGGGCCGGACGGAGGGGGTCACCTCCCTGCAGCGATTCGCGCGGCGGCGATCGACGATCGCCTTCCTGATGACCCTGCCGCTGATCCTGGTGATCGGCGGGCTGGTCGCCTATCCCGCCGTCTACGCCATGTATCTGTCGACGCTGAACCGCACCATGGTGCGCAATATCGGCCTCGAGAACTTCGCGATCCTGCTGGATACCGACACCTTCTACATGGTGATCCTGCAGTCCTGCATCTTCGCCATCAGCGCGGTGCTGCTGAAGGCGCTGATCGGCTTCTGGCTGGCGCATATGCTGCACGACATCCCGGCCAAGGGGCAGCGCAAGTGGCGCGGCATGCTGCTGATTCCCTGGGTGATCCCGCCGGCGCTGTCGACGCTCGGCTGGTGGTGGATGTTCGACCCCAGCTATTCCTCGATCAACTACCTGCTGAATGTCTTCGCCGTGCCATCGGTGCCCTGGCTGGGCGAGCCCTGGTGGGCGCGGGTTTCCGTCATCATCGTCAATGTCTGGTACGGCGCGCCCTTCTTCATGATCATGTACCTGGCGGCGCTGAAATCCGTGCCGGAACAGCTGTATGAGGCGGCGGCGATCGACGGCGCCACGGGCTTCCAGCGGCTGCGCTACATCACCCTGCCGATGATGCGCAACATCATCAGCATCACCGTGCTGTTCAGCCTGATTGTCACCTTCGCGAATTACGACATCGTCCGGGTGCTGACCAATGGCGGGCCGCGCGACCTGACGCATGTCTTTGCCACCTATGCCTTCCAGGTCGGCATCCTGTCCGGCAACGTGCCGCGGGGCGCGGCCGTCTCCCTCTTTATGTTCCCGCTGCTGGCGATCTTCGCCTTTTTCGTGCTGCGCGGCGTGACACGCCGCAACAAGGAGGAAGCGTGATGAGCACCTCCACCGCGACGCGGGAGATGCCCGATATCTACCACAAGGCGGGAAGCCTTTCCTCCGAACGGCGCTGGGCGCTGTGGACGGCCTATATCTCGCTGATCTTCGCCGCCATCATCTTCCTGGCGCCGCCCGTCTATATGTTCATCACCAGCCTGAAGACGAGCGCGGAGGTGGCGAACCTGACCGGCAGCCCCTGGCTGGTGCGGGAGCCGACGCTCGAGAACTACGCGGCCATCCTGGGCAACCCGACCTTCCTGGTCTTCTTCTGGAACAGCGTGAAGATCACGGTCTGCGTCGTGCTCATCACCATGGTGATCAGCACGCTCGCGGCCTTCGCGCTGGCGCGGATGCGCTTCTGGGGCAGCCAGGCGCTGGCCACCGGCGTCTTCCTGACCTACCTGATCCCGGAGACGCTGCTGTTCATCCCGCTGTACCAGATCGTCGGCGGGCTCGGGCTGCTCAATTCCTCCTGGGGCCTCGTCGTGGTGTACCCGACGCTGACGGTGCCCTTCTGCACCTGGATCATGATCGGCTACTTCGCCTCCATCCCGAAGGAGCTGGACGAGGCGGCGCTGATCGACGGCGCCTCCTGGTCTCAGATGCTGCTGAAGATCTTCATCCCGGTCGCCATGCCCGGGATCATCGCCGCGACGATCTTCGCCTTCACCGTATCCTGGGCCGCCTTCGTCTATCCCACCGCCTTCGTCACCACGCCGGATGAGATGCCGCTGACCATCGGCGTCGTCTCGCAGCTCGTGCGCGCGGATACCTTCGCCTGGGGCCAGATCATGGCCGGCGCACTCCTCGCCGCACTGCCCCCCGTCATCGTCTATGCCTTCCTGATGGACTACTACATCGCCGGCCTGACCGCCGGCGCAACCAAGGGCTAGCGGGGTGAGGTTGGGTGCGGGGGGTGCCTGGTGGTTCGCAGGGGGACGCTGTCCCCCTGCACCCCCTGCCAAAGGGACAGTGGTCCCTTTGGAATCCCATCCAAGGAGTGGGCGAGAGGAGGGGCACCAAGCGCGCTCCGCTGCGGCGGGCCTTTCCCGCCCCTCCTCTCGCCTACTCCTAAGTCGAAGGTTCAAAGGGGCCGCTGCCCCTTCGCGGGAGGGTGCAGGGAGGGCAGCGCCCTCCCTGCGAGTCCACCCGCGCCGTCCGCATCCATTCTCATCCTGCTAGGGGTTCTCACATGGCTGAGGTTTCAGTCCGCAAGGTGGTCAAGGCCTATGAGGGCAATGTCCAGGCGGTGAAGGGCATCGACCTGGAGATCGCGGACCATGAATTCGTCGTGCTGGTCGGCCCCTCCGGCTGCGGCAAGTCCACCACGCTGCGCATGATCGCGGGGCTGGAGGAGATCACCTCGGGCGAGATCGCCATCGGCGGCACGGTGGTGAACGACATCCCGCCGCGCGACCGCGACATCGCCATGGTCTTCCAGAACTACGCGCTTTATCCGCACATGTCGGTCTACGAGAACATGGCCTTCGGGCTGACGCTGCGGAAATTCGCGAAGGAGGAGATCGCCAAGCGCGTGAACAATGCCGCGCGCATCCTGGACATCGAGGCCTTGCTGCAGCGCAAGCCGAAGGCGCTGTCCGGCGGCCAGCGGCAGCGCGTGGCCATGGGCCGCGCCATCGTGCGCGACCCCAAGGTCTTCCTGTTCGACGAGCCGCTGTCGAACCTGGACGCCAAGCTGCGCGTGCAGATGCGGACCGAGATCAAGAAGGTGCATCAGAGGGTGCGCACCACCACCGTCTATGTCACGCACGACCAGGTGGAGGCGATGACGCTGGCCGACCGCGTGGTGGTGATGAACCATGGCATCATTGAACAGGTCGGCCCGCCGCAGGAGCTGTATCACAGCCCGAAGACCCGTTTCGTCGCGGGCTTCATCGGCAGCCCGGCGATGAACTTCTTCCCGGCGCAGGTCGAGAACGGGTCCGGCGCGCTGCGCGTGATCCTGCCGAACGGCGTCGCCCTGCCGGTGCCCACCGACCGCACCGCCCGCTACCAGGCGATGGCGGGGCGGGAGGTGATCTTCGGCATCCGACCGGAGCACCTGACCGAGCCCAAGAACCTCGACCGCGACAATATCGCGGTCTTCGAGGTGACGCCGGAGGTGATCGAGCCGATGGGCATGGAGACGCTGGTGCATTTCTGGATGCAGGGGGCCGAGATCTGCGCCCGCATCGACCCGACCACGCCGGCCGAGCCCGGCCGGCCCATGCAGCTGGCCGCCGACCTCAATCACATGCACCTGATCGACGTGCAGAGCGGGCGGGTGCTGTAGGTTCCCGAAGCGCCGCGGCGGGCCTAGACTGTTTTGGGAAGAACATCCGAGAGACAGCATGGCCGCCGAATATGTGAATGTGCCCGCACCGGCCCTCGAAGCCGTGGTGACGAAGATCTTCGGCGCCGCCGGGTGCGACGGCGCCGAGGCCAACCGCATCAGCACGCATCTGCTGGGCGCCAACCTGGCAGGGCATGACAGCCACGGCGTGGCGCGCGTGCCGCGCTATGTCGAATGGCTGGAAGCCGGCTTCGTCCTGAAGGGCCAGACGGCGGAGATCGTCACCGATGGCGGCTGCTTCGCGCTGCTGGATGGCAAGTTCGGCTTCGGCCAGACGGTGGCGCCGCAGGCCGTGGAACTCGGCATCGCCCGCGCCCTGCAGCACGGCATCGCCGTGGTCGGTCTGCGCAATGCCGGGCATATCGGTCGGGTCGGCGAATACTCCGAAAAGGCGATCGAGGCCGGGCTGATCTCCGTGCATTTCGTCAATGTCGCCGGCAGCGTGCTGGTGGCGCCCTTCGGCGGGGTGGAGCGGCGTTTCTCGACCGCGCCCTTCAGCGTCGGCGTGCCGCTGCCGGGCCGGCCGCTGATCCTCGATTTTGCCACTTCCCTGGTGGCGGAGGGCAAGGTGCTGGTCGCCTCCAACGGCGGCAAGGCGCTGCCGCATGATGCGCTCATCGAGCCGGATGGGCGGCTTTCGGCCGATCCGCACACGCTCTACGGCGACTATCCGCAGATCGGGCCGCGCAATCCTTCCAACGGCAAGGGTGCCATCCGCGCCTTCGGCGAGCACAAGGGCAGCGGGCTGGCCTTCATGTGCGAGATGCTGGCCGGCGCGCTGACCGGCGGCGGCACCTCCGGCCCGGTCGAGGCGCGCGGCCGCATCACCAATGGCATGCTGAGCTTCTATGTCTCGCCGAAGCATTTCGGCACGCAGGCCGAGTTCGAGGCGACGGGCCGCGCCTATGTCGACTGGGTGATGGAAACCGCGCCGGCGGATGCGGCCAGCCCGGTTCTGGCGCCGGGGGACAAGGAGGCGCAGACCCGCGCCGATCGCCTGGCCAATGGCGTGCCGCTGCAGCCGGATACCTGGGAGAGCATCCTGCAGGTGGCGCGCCGGCTGGGCGTGCCGACCAACGGCTAGGTGGATCCGCTCACCCGCGTGCTGATCCGGATGGCGCAATGGCTGCGCCATCCGCCATCCCGCCGCACTGTCCAAATCATCGTCGTGGTTCTGGTCGTCGCCACCGTGCTGGTGCTGGTGGAGAAATTCATCGGCTGGCCGGACTGGGCCACCACGGAACGGGTGCCGATGCGGCGGATGTAGCGCCCGCTACAGCAGCTCCATCTGCCGCGCCGGCGCCTTGGGTGCGCGGAACTGGCTGCAATCCAGCGACCCGCGCATGGTCTTGCGCCCATCCAGCCCGTAGCGGCGCAGCGCCAGGCGAAAACGCTGGGCCAGCAGCTCGGCATACGGGCCGCTGCCGGTCTGGCGCTGGCCGAAGCGGGCGTCGTACAGCCGGCCGCCGCGGGTCTCCCGCACCAGGGCCAGCACGCGGGCCGCGCGTTCCGGATGGTGCTGCTGCAGCCAGGCCTCGAACATCTCCTTGATCTCGAGCGGCAGGCGCAGCAGCACGTAGCCGGCGTGGCTGGCCCCCGCGCTGGCGGCCGCTTCCAGGATGCGCTCCATCTCCATGTCATTCAGCGCCGGGATCATCGGCGCCGCCAGCACGCCCACCGGCACGCCGGCACGCGCCAGCTCCGTCACCGCCGCCAGGCGCTTCAGCGGGTTCGCCGCGCGGGGTTCCATGACGCGGGCCAGCTTCATGTCGAGCGTGGTGACGGAGAGGCAGACATGCACCAGGTTGCGCTCCGCCAGGCGCTTCAGGATATCCAGGTCGCGCGTCACCAGCGCGCCCTTCGTCACGATCGTGACGGGATGGCCGAATCGCTCCAGCACCTCCAGCACCCGCCGCGTGATGCCCAGCGTGCGTTCCACCGGTTGGTAGGGGTCGGTATTCGCGCCCAGCGCCACCGGCTTCGCCTCATAGCCGGGCTTGGAGAGCTCCTTCTCCAGCAGCTCCGGCAGGTTCGGCTTGAACATCAGCTTGGTTTCGAAATCGAGCCCCGGCGACATGCCGACATAGGCATGGGCAGGGCGCGCATAGCAGTAGACGCAGCCATGCTCGCAGCCGCGATAGGGGTTCAGGGACCGGTCGAAGCCGAGGTCGGGGCTGTCGTTCCAGGACATGGCGCTGCGCGCATGGTCCTGGGTGAGGGTGGTGGCGAGCGGCGGCAGGGCGGCGAAATCCGCATCCAGCGTGCCCCAGCCGTCGTCGTAGAGCTCGGAATGCGCGGATTCGTAGCGGACGCCCGGGTTGGTGACGGCACCCCGGCCCTTGCGGGCCAGGGAGGGCATCGTGGTAGCTCCTCCGTAACCTGCTCCGTCCGGCATCGTCCGATCCTCAATTCGTGGTTTGTTCTCATGCATCTCAAGCCATCTTGCGGCAGATCGTCAAGAACAAAATGCGAATAGAGGGGCTCTCGGTCGTCATCCCCGCCCTCAACGCCGCGGCCGGCCTGCCCGCCACCCTGGCGGCGCTGGGCGGCGCGCCGGATGAGATCCTGGTGGTCGATGGCGGCAGCACGGACGGCACGGCGCAGGCCGCCGCCGGCGCCCGTGTCATCACCGCCCCGCGCGGCCGCGGCACGCAGCTGGCGGCAGGCATCGCGGCGGCCCAAAACCCCTGGCTGCTGCTGCTCCACGCCGACACGATCCTGGCGCCCGGCTGGGCCGAGGCGGTGGCGCGCGCCATGGCCGAGCCCGGTTTCGCCTACCACTTCCGCTTCGCCCTGGACGACCACAGCGCCCCGGCGCGCCGGTTGGAACGCGCCGTCGCCTGGCGCTGCCGCGCCCTCGGCCTGCCCTATGGCGACCAGGGGCTGCTGATCCACCGGTCCCTGCTGGATGAAGTCGGCGGACTGCGCCCGCTGCCGCTGATGGAGGATGTGGACCTGGTCCGCCGCCTCGGCCGGCGCCGGCTGCGCGCGCTGCCCGTCGCGGCCGTCACCAGCGCGGCGCGCTGGCGGCGGGACGGCTGGCTGGCGAGGTCGGCGCGGAACCTGACCTGCCTCGGCCTCTTCACCCTCGGCGTCCCGCCGCGCATCATCGCGCGGATCTATGCGGGAAGGCGAGGCGGATGAGGGGAGACAGGCTGCTGGTCTTCGCGCGCGCGCCCCGGCTCGGCACGCTGAAGCGCCGGCTGGCGCGCGGCATCGGCGCCATGGCGACGCTGCGCTTCTATCGGGGCCAGCTCGCCGCGCTGCTCGGCGCCGTGGCGCGGGATCGGCGCTGGACCACGCAGATCGTGGCCACCCCCGATCGGGCCCGCGCCCGCTGGCCGCGCCGTGTCCCCGTGCGGCCGCAGGGCAGGGGCGATCTCGGCCAGCGCATGGCCCGCGCCATGGCGCCGCATCGCCGCGTCGTGCTGGTGGGCAGCGACATCCCCGGCATCCGCGCCGCCGATATCGCCGCCGCCTTCCGCGCGCTGGGCCGCGCCCAGGCGGTCTTCGGCCCGGCGGTGGATGGCGGCTATTGGCTGGTGGGTTTCGGCCCCCGCCGCCCCGCAAACCCATTTGCGGGCGTGCGCTGGTCCACCCGCCATGCGCTGGCCGATACGCTGGCCAATTTCAGCGGCCGTCCCGTCGCCCTGCTGCGTCCGCTGCGGGACGTCGACACCGCAAAAGACCTTCGTGCCATCAGGACCCGTGCCGCATGAGCAGACCCGACTGGAGCAATACCAGCGCCGACTATGCCCGCCATCGCCAGGGCTTTCCGGACGGGCTCTACGACCTTCTGGCGCAGCACGGCCTGCTGCGCCCTGGCATCCAGGCGCTCGACCTCGGCACCGGCACCGGCACCCTGGCGCGGGGGATGGCCGCGCGCGGCGCCAGCGTGCTGGGCTTGGATCCCGCCCCCGGCCAGGTCGCCGCCGCCACCCGCCTGGCCGCCGAGCAAGGCCTGGCCGATCGCGCCCACTTCGCCGAGGGACTGGCCGAGCGCACGGAGCAGCCCGAGGCGCAGTTCGACCTCGTCACCGCAGGCCAGGCCTGGCACTGGTTCGATCGCGGCCTGGCGGCGGCCGAGGCGCGGCGCGTGCTGAAGCCGGGCGGCGCGCTGGTGATCTGCCACTTCGACTGGATCCCGCTGCCCGGCAATGTGGCCCATGCCACCGAATGGCTGATCGAGGCGCATAGCCCGCATTGGCGCATGGGCCGCGGCACCGGCTTCTACCCCGCCTGGGCCACCGACCTCGCTTTGGCCGGCTTCCGCGACATCGCCTTCGCCGGCTTCGACCACGAAGCCCTCTACAGCCGGGAGGATTGGCGCGGCCGCATCCGCGCTTCCGCCGGCATCGGCGGCGCGCTGGACAGTCCGGCGGTGGCGCGTTTTGACGCGGAGCTCGCCGCAATGCTGGATGCGCGCTTCCCCCCGGACCCGCTGGTGGTGCCGCACCGCGTCTTCGCCATCTGGGGCCGCGCTTAGAGACCGTTTGAGCGCCGCGGAACCGACCCGTCCGGTATTCTCCAACGGTCTCTTAACCCCCGGGCAACCCGGCCTGCCGCAGGCTTCCGCCCAAACCGGAGGCAACGTCCATGCCCGACAGCGACCCCAGCCGCCCCGATTCCGCCCGCGAGATCCGGCAATCCATCGCCCGCCACTTGGCGGAGCTGCACCGGCTGCACTTGGCGCTGGCCGCCGATAGCCGCAGCCTGAAGGTCCTCACCACCGAGGGGCGTGCCCAGGCGGAAATCGAAATCGCGGCCGAGATGCTGGAACACTACATGGCCGCCACCGCCACCTTCCTCGAGAATATGCGCGGCCGCTTCGAGAATCGGCTGGGCCTGCTGCGGCGGGGCGATCCGGTGGGGCCGGATGCGGCGCCGGGGCAGGGGCCCGTGGGGCATGGCCCCTTCTGGTACGCCTTCTCGCGCCTCTGCGTCGCGCTGCGCCAGGCGGAGCGGCGGGCGGGCTGACCGGCTACAGGTTCAGCTGTAGCCGCGGTGCTCGGGCTCGGCGGCTTCCTGCCGCGCCTCCTGCTGCGCCTTCTGGTCCACCGGCCGGGTCTCGCCTTCGCCCTGCGGCGGCGTGGACCCGGCGGGCGCCGAGCCGCTCTCCTCGGCCGGCTCGAAGTCGAAGTCGCCATTGTGCGACTGCCAGCTCTGGACCGTCAGCAGCCGGGCACCGCCGCGGCTTTCGTGTGGGCCATGCACCACGCCCGCGGCATGCGTCAGGCAGGTGCCGTGCGCCACCTCCTGCCCGGCTTCCCGCAGGTCTCCCTCCAGCAGGAAATGCATCTCGGCGCCGGCCTGATGGCGGTGCGCGGGAATGTGCCCACCGGCCGGGATATGCACGATCGTGGTCACCACGCCGCGCGTGGTGTCCTCGTTCAGCACCTGGATGCGGAAGGTGCCGCCCGTCGCGCCGGGGATGACGAAGGGCACCGGCTCCACCTGGTCGGCGGCCATCTGCAGGCTCGGCATGTTCGTTGTTCCCTCTGTCCAGCCAGCCGAACGCGGCGCGCGTCGCGACGGTTGCCCGGCGTAGGGCGGAGATTCCCCTCGGCGCCGGAAGGCTCTATGGCTGGGCCATGCCGGATTACAGCCTCGAATCGGAAGCGGGTGGGCGCGTCGCGGGCGTGGACGAGGCCGGGCGCGGGCCGCTGGCCGGGCCGGTTCTGGCCGCCGCCGTGGTCTTCACCGGCCCGCCGGACCCGGATCTGGCGGCGCTGCTGGACGACAGCAAGAAGCTGAACGCCGCCCGCCGCGACCTCGCTTTCGCCGCGCTGCGGGAGGCCGCGCGGCTGGGCCAGCTGGATTACGCAATAGCCGCCGCCAGCGTGGCGGAAATCGCCCGCCTGAACATCCTGCGCGCCAGCCACCTCGCCATGGCCCGTGCCCTGTGGCGGCTGCGCGCGCCCTGCGACCTGGCGCTGGTGGACGGCAACATGGCGCCGGCCGTGCCGGGCCCGGCGCCGCGGCTCGGCTTCCGTTGCGTGATTGGCGGCGATGCGCTGAGCCTGTCCATCGCCGCCGCCTCCATCCTCGCCAAGGTCACGCGCGACCGCGCCATGGCCCGGCTGGACCGCCGCTTCCCTGCCTGGGGCTTTGGCCGCCACCAGGGCTATGCGACGCCGGAGCACCGGGAATGCCTGGCCCGCCTCGGCCCCACGCCGCACCATCGCCGCGGCTTCGCCCCGGTGGACCAGGCCTGGCTGCCCATGCTGGCGACGCCGCCACGGCTCACAGAGGCGGCGGCATAGGGCATTCCAAAGGCTTTTCCAGCGGCTCGGTTGACGGCGCGACTCCGCGCCGCGCATCTTGCCGTTGCGACTCGGGGGACGGTGGCGAAACGATGGGCACGGGACTCGACCTGCCGCTGGACGAGGTGCTGGTCGGCGACTGCATCGCCACGCTGAAGCGCCTGCCGCCGGCCTCGGTGCACATGATCTTCGCCGACCCACCCTACAACTTGCAGTTGAAGGGGGAGCTGCGCCGGCCGGATGACAGCCTGGTGGATGGCGTCGACGATGCCTGGGACCAGTTCGCCAGCTTTGCCGCCTATGACGCCTTCACCCGCGAATGGCTGACGGAATGCCGCCGGGTGCTGCGCAAGGACGGCACCATCTGGGTGATCGGCAGCTACCACAATGTATTCCGCCTGGGCGCCGCGATGCAGGACCTGGGCTATTGGATCCTGAACGACGTGGTCTGGCGCAAGGCCAACCCCATGCCGAACTTCCGGGGCCGCCGCTTCACCAATGCGCATGAGACGATGATCTGGGCGGCGCGCGGCCCGGAATCCCGCTACCGCTTCAACTACGCCGCCATGAAGTCGCTGAACGACGACGTGCAGATGCGCAGCGACTGGTATTTTCCCCTCTGCACGGGAGGGGAGCGGCTGCGCGGGGAGGATGGCGCCAAGCTGCACCCCACCCAGAAGCCGGAAGCCCTGCTGCACCGGGTTCTGCTGGCCTGCACCACGGCCGGGGAGGTGGTGCTGGACCCCTTCTCCGGCACCGGCACCACGGCTGCCGCGGCCAAGCGCCTCGGCCGCCGCTATATCGGCATCGAGCGCGACCCGGTCTATGCCGCGGCCTCCGAGGCCCGGCTGAAGCTGGTGGAGCCGATGGATGAGGGGGCGGTGCTGTCGCTGCCCAGCAAGCGGGAACAGCCGCGCATCGCCTTCGGCGTGCTGGTGGAGCGCGGCCTAGTGCCGGCCGGCAGCACGCTGGTGGACCGCAACCGCCGCTGGCGTGCGACGGTGGGCGCCGATGCCACGCTGCGTTGCGGCGCCGCCACCGGCTCGATCCACAAGGTGGGGGCGGAGTTGCAGGCCGCGCCTTCCTGCAATGGCTGGACCTTCTGGCACCTGGAAACCCGCGACGGCCGGCTGCGGCTGATCGACGAGCTGCGCCAGGAGATTGCGGCCCAGGGGGGGTAGGCCCCCCCAGGGCGGTGCCGTCAGCGCCGCGCCAGCGCCCGCAGCAGCGCCAGCGCCAGCGCCGTCTTCACCAGCGTGCCCGGCACGAAGAGCAGGAAGCCCGCCTCGAGGGCGCGCGCCAGGCCGACATAGCCGGAAAGCCAGGCGACGCCCGGCACGAACAGCAGCAGATGCGCCGCCAGCAGCACCAGGGCCTGGCGGGCGAAGCCTTGGCCGCGGGCAAAGCCGGCGAGCCAGGCGGCCAGGGCGAAGCCCAGCAGATAGCCCCCGGTCGGCCCAAGCAGCGCCGCCGGCCCGGCCGCGCCATTGGCGAAGACCGGCAGCCCCATGACGCCCTGCGCCAGATAGGCCACCACCGCGGCAAAGCCCGCCGCCGGCCCGCCGAGCGCGCCCAGCAGCAGCACTGCCAGGCTCTGCAGCGTCGCCGGCACCGGCCACATGGGCAGGCTGACCTGCGCCGAGGCCGCCAGCAGCCAGGATCCCAGCAGCGCCATGCCGGCGAAGCGCAGGGCGGGGCGGGCGGTGGTCAGGGCAATGGCCATGGCGGATCTCCTCGCGGGTCGGAGACCCGGTGTGGCGCCGCCCCGCGCGACTGTCCAGGCCCCCCTCAGCCCGACCCCGGGACAATCAGGCGGCGCGGATCGCCGTCAGGAAGCCGGCCACCTGGTGGCGCAGCGTATCCGCCTGCTGCGACAGGCTGGAGGAGGCGTCGCGCAGGCCGCTGGTGGCGGCGGCGGTGGCCTCGGCGCCCTCCATCACCTCCGCGGTCTGGCGCGTCACCTGGTCGGTGCCGGCGGCGGCCTCCGCTACGGCGCGGCCGATCTCCTGCGTCGCGGAGGACTGTTCCTCCGCCGCCGCGGCGACCTGGGTGGCGATATTGGACAGTTCCTCAATGGTGCGGCCGATGCCGCGGATGGCGTCCACCGCCCGCGTCGTCTCGGCCTGCATGGCGCCGATCTGCGCGCCGATCTGCTCGGTGGCCTTGGCGGTCTGCGCCGCCAGCGCCTTCACCTCCCCGGCCACCACCGCGAAGCCCTTGCCGGCATCGCCGGCACGGGCGGCCTCGATCGTCGCGTTCAGGGCCAGCAGGTTGGTCTGGCCGGCGATGGACTGGATCAGCCCGACCACGTCGCCGATCCGCGTCGCCACCTCCGCCAGCCCGCCCATGGCGGCGTCGGTCGCCCTGGCATCGATGGCGGCGCGCTGCGCGATGCGGGCGCTGTCGGCCACCTGGCGCGCCACCTCCGCGATGCTGCTGGCCAGTTCCTCGGCCGAGGCGGCGACGGTCTGCACATTGCCGGCCGCGGCGCCGGCGGCCATGGCCATGCCCTCCGCCTGGTCGCGCGCCTGGCTGGCGGCGCGGCCCAGCCGGTCCGCGGTGGCGTCCAGCGGCGCGGCCGCCCCGGCCACGGCTTCCAGCACGGCGGCCACCTGCGTCTCGAACTGCCGGACCAGCGCCTGCGTCGCCTCGGCGCGCTGCATCTTCTCCGCCTGTTCGGCCGCCGCCGCCGCCGCCATCTGGCGGGCGGCCTCGGCATTGCGGCGCAGCACCTCGACCGCATCCGCCATGGTGCCGATTTCGTCGCGGCGGCCCTGGCAGGGCACGGCGATGTCGTTCTCGCCCTGCGCCAGCGCCTGCACGGTGCCGGTCAGCTGCACCACCGGCGTCACCACGCGCCGCACCAGCAGCACGCTGAGGGCGGCCAGCAGCAGGCCGGCGAGGCCCGTCAGCAGGCCTTCCACCACCAGCCGCGTGGTGGCCTCCCGTTCCTGCGCCGCGGCCACTGCGGTTGCTTCCTCCAGCGCCGCGTCGCGCACCACCAGCAGGATCTGCAGCGCCGGCGTGGCGAAGGCGGTGAAGGTGTCGTTGTCCATCGGATAGGTGCCGCCGACGCGGCCGGCGGCGACCAGCGCCTCGGTCTTCGCCATGGCCTCGGTGAAGAAGCGGCGGTCCACATCCTCCACCGCCGCGGCCAGGCGCGGGGGATTGCCCAGCAGCCCGGCCAGCAGCCGCAGCTGCCGCCAGCTGGTGTCCAGCACCCGGTTGGAGCCGGCGATGATCTCGAGCTGCGCCGGGGTCAGGGCGCGGCCATTGCCGCGGGCGGTGGCGATGACCGTGATCATCCGGCTGCCGGCATCGCGCATGTCCCAGCTGCTCCGCGCCGCCAGCATCAGCATCTCCAGCCCGCCGCCGAGGCTGGCGATGCCGCGATGGGCGCTGTCCAGCGCCGCCCCCACCTGGCCGAGCAGCGCGTCATAGACCTGCTGCGGCCGGGCGCGGGTTTCCGCGGCGCGTTCCGCGATCGGCAGCAGCGCCGCGGCGCGGGTGGGCCCGCGCAGCGCGGCCAGGCGCGCCGCCATCGCCTCGACCTCCTGCAGATGTGTCTGCAGGCCGGGCTGCGCGGCTTGCCGCAGGCCGGCGACCGCCCGTTCCAGGGCGGCATCCGTCGCCTGCTCCAGCACCGTCAGCCGGCCCAGCAGGGCGGCATCCGCAGGGGTGGTCGAATTCATCCGGATCACCCAGTTGCCACGCTCGATGGCCAGGGTCTCGGTCAGGCGCAGCAGGCTGGCGGAGGCCTCGGTCAGCCCCTTGGCCTCGATCGCGGCGGCGCGCCGCTGCCATTGGCCAAAGGCCAGCGTGCCCCCGACCGCGGCGCCGACGGCGGCGATGCCCAGCATGGCGAGGGTGAAGAGGGTCTTGATGCGCATGGGCGTTCCGGACGGTGAAAGTCGTCCCGAGTCTAGCGCCAGAGGTCTTTCCGCCCGCTGAATCGCGCTCAGCCGGATTTCGCGAGGTCCAGCAGCCGGTGCATGACGCTCGGCATGGCCGCGCGGGCGGAAGCGGGCTCCATCCAGGCGAAGCCGGGCGGCTCGGCGTCGCCGGGCAGGCGGGCCGCCAGCAGGGTCATGCGCAGCTCGAAATGGGTGAAGCCGTGCCGGGCCTCCCCCGGCAAAGGCTGCCAGGCCAAGCCGGGCAGGGGCGCATGGGCCAGGGCATCCGCCGGGTCCCAGGGCGCGGCGCGCCAGGGCGTGCCCGGCACTTCCAGCATGCCGCCCAGCAGGCCCTTGGCGGGCCGGCGGCGCACCAGGATGCGGCCGGCGGGGTCGGCCAGCAGGAAATGCACCCCGTGCCGCGTCGGCCGCGCCGCCTTGGGCGTCTTCCGGGGAAGCTCCGCCTGCACTCCGGCGGCATGGGCGGCGCAGCCCTGGCGCCAGGGGCAGAGCGCGCAGGCTGGGTTGCGCGGGGTGCAGATCGTGGCGCCCAGGTCGAACAGCGCCTGTGCGAAATCCCCCGGCCGGGCGCGGGCGGCCGGCTGCGCCATCCAGCCCTGCGCCAGTTCGGCGAGGCGCTTCTTGGCGGCCGGCAGCGGCGTCTCCACCCGGAAGATGCGCGCGGCGACGCGCTCCACATTGCCATCCGCCGGCACCACCGGCGCGTCGAAGGCGATGGCGGCCACCGCCGCGGCGGTATAGGGGCCGATGCCGGGAATCGCGCGCAGCCCGGCCTCGGTGCTGGGAAAGCCCTGCGCCACCAGGGCCTTGGCACCGGCATGCAGGTTGCGGGCGCGGGCATAGTAGCCGAGGCCCGCCCATTCCTCGGCCACCTCCTCCCACCCCGCGGCGGCCAGCGCCTGCACATCGGGAAAGCGGGCGAGGAATCGTGTATAGCGGGGGCCGACCGCCGCGACCGTGGTCTGCTGCAGCATCACCTCGGACAGCCAGACCCGGTAGGGGTCGGGCCGGCCAGCGGTGCCGCGCCAGGGCAGCACGCGGCTGTGGCGGTCGTACCAGGCGAGCAGCAGCGCGGAATCGGGAGGGGGAGGGGTCACGTATGGCGCAGGATGGCGATCACCGGCGATTCCCGACAGCCCCCCTGCCGCTCTCGGCCCTGATTCCGCGGCTGACCCGGCCCGCCTTCCGCAAGCGCAGCCCGGCCGGCGCTCAGCTGATGGCGGACTGGCCGGCCATCATCGGCCCGGCGCTGGCCGCCGTCACCCAGCCGCTGCGGGTCACCGCCGGCACGCTGACGCTCGCCTGTTCCGGCCCGGTGGCGATGGAATTGCAGCACCTGGCACCGGAGCTGATCGGCCGCATCAACGCCCATTTCGGCCGGACCGCGGTGGAACGCCTGCGCTTCGTCCAGCAGGCGCCGGCCGGCGCCCCGCGCGCCGCGCCGCGCCCCAGGCCGGTCGAGCTGCCCGCCCCCGTTACCGCCCGGCTGGCCGAGATGCCGGAGGGCGAATTGCGCGATGCACTGGCAAAGCTGGCCCTCGGCGTCTATCGAAAGCGCTGAACCTGTCCTTTCGGGGAGCCTGCCTGATGCTCGACCGCCGTTCCGTCCTGACGCTCGCCGCCGGTTTTGCGCCCGGACTCGCCCTGGCTCAGGGCGCCGCGCCCGCACAGCCGGCCCCGCCGCCGCTGGCCGCCGACGACCCGCGCATGGCGGAGCGCAGCGTCGGCCGTGCCGATGCGCCGGTGACGGTGATCGAATACTTCTCCCTCACCTGCGGTCATTGCGCGGCCTTCCACCGCGAAACCTATCCCAAGGTGAAGTCGGACCTGATCGAATCGGGCCGCATGCGGCTGGTCTTCCGCGACTTCCCGCTGGACGGGCTGGCCCTGGCCGCCGCCGCCGTGGCCCGCAGCCTGCCGCCGGAGCGCTACGAGCCCTTCATCTCCACCCTGCTCTCCACCCAGGACCGCTGGGCCTTCGCCCGTGGCGGCGACCCGCGGGAGGAGCTGTTCAAGGTGGCCGCGCTGGCCGGCATGTCCCGCGCGAAATACGACGAGGTGCTGGCCGACCAGTCCCTGGCGCGCGCCATCCTCGCCGCCCGCGTCGCCGGGCAGCAGGAGCACAATGTCTCCGCCACGCCGACCTTCGTCTTCGGCAACCGCCCGGTTTCCGGCGCCATAGCCTTCCCGCGCTTCGCCGCGCTGGTCGCCGAGACGCGCTGATCCATGGAGGCCGTGCCGGCACCCGAGACGGGCGAAAACCCCGAGGAACCGGCGCGCAGCGAGGCCCAGGCGGAGGCCGCGCGCCATGCGCGGCTGACCCGCCTGCGCATCGCCGGCTTCAAATCCTTCGCCGAGCCGACGGTGGTGGAGGTGATGCCGGGGCTGACCGGCATCGTCGGGCCGAATGGCTGCGGCAAGTCCAATGTGGTCGAAGCCCTGCGCTGGGCGATGGGCGAGACGAACGCCCGCGCCATGCGCGGCGGCGAGATGGACGACATCATCTTCGCCGGCACCTCCACCCGCCCCGGCCGGAATCTGGCCGAGGTCACGCTGGTGCTGGAGGAAGCGGCCGGACTGGCGCCGCCGCCGAATTCTGAAGCCGCGGATCTCGAAATCTCGCGCAAGATCGCGCGCGGGGAGGGCAGCTCCTTCCGGGTGAACGGGCGCGAGCTGCGCGCCCGCGACGTGCAGACCATGTTCGCCGATATCGGCTCCGGCGCCCGCTCCTCCGCCATGGTCAGCCAGGGCCGCGTCGCCGCCCTGATCTCGGCCAAGCCCGAGGAACGCCGCGCGGTGCTGGAGGAGGCGGCCGGCATCGCGGGCCTGCGCGCCCGAAAGCACGAGGCCGAACTCAAGCTGCGCCAGGCCGAGAACAACCTCGGCCGCGCAGAGGATCTGATCGGCCAGATGGAGGCCGGGCGCCAGAACCTGCAACGCCAGGCCCGCCAGGCCGCCCGCTACCGCAATCTTTCGGGGCTGGTGCGGGAGGCGGAGGTCGAATGGCTGTCCATCCTGCGCGCCCGCGCCCAGGGCGCTCTGACCACGGCGCGCGAAGCCTTCGCCAATGCGCGCCAGGCCACAACCCAGGCCGAGGCCGCCGCCGAGGCCGCCGCCCGCCGCGCCTTCGCCGCCGAACAGGGCCTGCCCGCGCCCCGCGCGGCCGAGGGCACCGCCCGCACCGCCCTGGAACGCCGCCGCGTCGAAGCCGAGACCCTCGGCGCCGAGGAAGCCCGCGCCCGCGAAGCCTTGGCCGGCGCCGAGGCCCGCCACGCCGCCCTGGCGCGCGACCTGCAGCACGCCGCCGGCGTCGAGGCCGACGCCGACACCGCCGAGGCCCGCCTGCAGGCCGAGGCCGAGCCCCTTTCGCGGATTGCCGCCGAGCTTCCCGGGCGCAGCGCGGATGCGGAACGGGCCGAGGCCGAGGCGATCGCCGCCGTGGCCGCCGCCGCCGAGGCCGCCGACCGTGCCACCGAAGCCGCCGCCGAGGCCGCCGCCCAGGCCAATGCCCTGGCCACCGCCGAGACCGAGGCGCGCGGCCGCGCCGACCGGCTGGCCCAGCAATTTTTGCGAATTGCCGCCGACCATGCCACTGCCGAGCGCGCGATTGTCCCGGAAGCGGCGCTGGCCGAGGCCGCCGGGCGCAGCGGCACGGCCGAATCGGCGCTGGCCGAGGCCGAGGCCGCGCTCGCCGCCGCCGAGGCCGCGCGCGGCACCGCCCAGGCAGCGCATGAGGCCGCGCGCCGCCTGGCCGCCGAGGCCGAGGCCACCGAATCCCGTGCCACCGCCGAACTCCAGGCGGCCGAGACCGCCGTGCGCCGGGGCACCGAACAGCACAGCCGCCTCGCCGCCGAACGCGACGCTGCCCGCGCCGGCGCCGTGCCGGAGGCCGAGATGACCGCCGCCCGCGCCGAGGCCACCAACGCCGCCGCCGCGCTGACCGAGGCCCGCGCCGCGCTGGAGGCGGCCGAGAAGGCCCGCAGCGCCGCCCAGTCCCGCCACGAGGCCGCCCGCGCTGCCGCCAGCGAGGCCGAGGCCTTGCGCGCCCGCGCCGCGGCGGAGGCGGCTGCCTTGGCGGAAGTGCTGCGCGCCCGCGAGGTGGGCGGCGGGGCGGAGGCGGTGCTCGACCGCATCGGCGTGCCGCCGGGCCTGGAAGCCGCCCTCGGCGCCGCGATGGGGGAGGGGCTGGACGCCGCCCTGGACCCGGAGGCGCCGCGCCACTGGCGCAACCTGCCGCCGCTCGACCCCATGCCAGCCCTGCCGCCCGGCGCCACGCCGCTGGCGCGCCTGGTGGAGGCGCCGGATGCGCTCGCGCGCGCCTTGTCGCAGATCGGCCTGCTGCCGAAGGGCGCGGATGGCGCGGCGCTCCAGAAACTGCTGAAGCCCGGCCAGGCGCTGGTGACGGAGGAAGGCGCGGTCTGGCGCTGGGACGGCCAGGGCCTGCTGCCCGGCATCCCCACCCCCGGCGCCGTCCGCCTCGCCCAGCGCAATGCCTTGCGGGCGGCCAGCGCGCGGCTCGACAGCGCCGAGGCCGCGGCCGGCGCCGCCAGCCAGGCGCGCAGCCAGGCCGCGGCGGCGGAGCAGGAAGCGCGGGGCGCCGAGGCCCGCCATCGCGAGCAGCGCAGCCAGGCCGAGCGCCGCCAGGGCACGGCGCAGGCGGCGCTGGACCGGCTGGTGGCGCGCGACCAGCAGGCGCAGCAGCGCCTGGCCGCCCTTGCCCCGCAGCTCGCCCGGCTGGAGCAGGAGATGCAGGCGGCCCCCGCGGCGCTGGAGGCCGCGCGCATCGCCGGCGCCGCCGCCCCCGATGCCGCCGCCGCCCGCCAGTCCCGCAGCGCCGCCGCGGCCGAGGAATTGTCGGCAACCCGCGCCGAATCGGCGGCGCGCGAGGCCCGCCGTACCGCCGAGCAGCGGCTGGCGGCCGCGCGCGATGCGGCCCGCGCCCTGGCCGCCCGCGCGGCGGAGGCCGCGGCCCGGCTGGCGGCGCTGACCCCCGAACTCGCCCGCATTACCGGCGAACGCGATGCCGCCGCCGCCGCATTGTCCGAAGCTCAGGCCGCCCGCGCCGCCGCGCCAGACCTCGCCGCGCTGCGCGCCGAGGTCGAGCACGCCCGCGCGGCGCTGGCGGCGGCGCTGGCGGCCGAGGCCGGCTGCCGCGACAGCC
Organism: Falsiroseomonas tokyonensis; assembly: GCF_019024325.1. Lineage (GTDB taxonomy): Bacteria > Pseudomonadota > Alphaproteobacteria > Acetobacterales > Acetobacteraceae > Falsiroseomonas > Falsiroseomonas tokyonensis. The sequence goes on along the minus strand of NZ_JAFNJS010000004.1, from coordinate 382,836 downwards.
GCGCGACCCTGGCCGCGGAGGCCGCCCGCATCGCCCAGCGACAGGCGGCAATCGGGCCGGAACGCGCCGAATGGGCCCGCCGCAAGGCGGAGGCTGCCGGCCGCCGCCAGGACCTCGCCCACCGCGCCGCCGCCGCCGCCGCCGAGCGCGACGAACTCGCCGAGGCGCCGGAGACCGCTGCCGCCCAGCGCGCCACCGCCGGCCGCGCCCTGGCCGAGGCCGAGGCCGCGCACCAGGCCGCCGCCGCCGCCCTGGCGGCTGCCGAGTCGGAGGATCGCGAGGCCGCGATTGCCCGGCGCAGCGCCGATGCCGCCTTCGCCCAGGCCCGCGAGGCGCAGCTCCGCGCCGAAGGCGCCGCCGGCCAGGCGGAAGCGGCCGCGCTGGCGGTGGAGGAACGCATCGTCGAGCGACTCGGCGAAGACCATGCGGCCCTGCCCGAGCCCGAGGGCGAGCTGACCGACCAGACGGAAGAAAAAGCGCGCCGCAAGATGGAGCGGCTGACCCGCGAGCGGGAGGAGATGGGCCCGGTCAATCTCCGCGCCGAGGCCGAGCTCAACGACCTCGACGCCACCCGCGCCCGCATCGAGACGGAGCGCCAGGAAGTCGCCACCGCCATCGCCAAGCTGCGCGGCGTGATCGGCCATCTGAACCGCGAGGGGCGCGAACGCCTGCGCGTGGTCTTCGACAAGGTCGATACCGAATTCCGCGCCCTGTTCACCCGGCTGTTCGGCGGCGGCCGCGCGCATCTGGCGCTCGTCGGCTCGGACGACCCGCTGGAAGCCGGCCTCGAGATCTTTGCCGAGCCGCCGGGCAAGAAGCTGTCCTCGCTGAACCTGCTCTCGGGCGGGGAGCAGGCGCTGACGGCACTTTCCCTCGTCTTCGCCGTCTTCCGCTGCAACCCCGCGCCGGTCTGCGTGCTGGACGAGGTGGATGCGCCGCTGGACGATGCGAATGTGGAACGCCTCTGCGACCTGCTGGAGGTGATGGCGACGCCGGATGCGGAAGGGCGCGGCGGCACGCGTTTCCTGATCGTCACCCACCATCCGCTGACCATGGCGCGGATGCATCGCCTGTACGGCGTGACCATGCAGGAACGCGGCGTGTCGCGCCTGCTCAGCGTCGATCTGCAGCGGGCGGTGGAGATGGTGGAGGGCAGCCCGGGCTGAGGCCTGGCTCGCCCGGTTCGGCGCCCCGCTCGGCGCGGGCCGGATTAACCATTTGCTGACACTTTGCGTCCAGACTGCCCCACCCGGCGGAAAAAATGCGCGCGGCTCCCCTTGCTCAAGGATGTCTCGCAGTGCGCCGTCGCAGTCTCGCGATTCTGCCAATCGTCGGTGCCCTGGCGGGGCTCGCGGCGCAGGCGCAACCGGCGCCGGGGACCGCCTCATCCGGACCGGGGCGCATCATCCTGCGGGTCGGTGGCCGCATCGCCGGCGGCGCGCGGGACTTCGACCTGGCGGGGCTGGAAGCGCTGGGCCTGGAGGTCCTGCAGACCCAGACCCAATGGACCGGCACGGAGGAACGGCGCTTCAGCGGCGTGCCGCTGGCCCGGCTGCTGCAGGCGGTCTCGGCGCAGGGCGAGACGCTGCGCGTGCAGGCGCTGAACGACTATGCGGTGACCCTGCCACGCGAGGATGCGGATCGCCACGGCGCGCTCCTGGCGACGCGGGAAGGCGGCGTGCCGCTGCGCATCCGCGACCGCGGGCCGATCTGGCTCATCTACCCCTGGACCGAGCGGCCGGAACTGGACCTGCCGATCTACCGGGAGCGGGCGATCTGGCAGATCCGGTCGATCGACGTGATCTGAGCCGGCCGCGATGCCGCGCCTTTCCCGATTCTGGTCGCGTGCGCCAGGCCGCACCACGGCCGCGCTGCTGCTGGCCGCCGGCCTGCTCTTCGTGCTGTCGATCGGCGTCTCGCTGCAGCGGGCGCGGGAACAGCTCCGGCTGGAAGCCGGCAGCCAGCGCGTCTCGATCTGGTTCAGCACTCAGGCGCTGGTGGAGATGCAGCGCTTCCGCGTGGCGCTGCTGCGCTTCGATCGCGGCGATCCGGGCTGGGACAAGGACCGCCTGCTGGAACGCTACGAAATCCTGCTGAGCCGCCTGCCGCTGCTGAACGGGGCGGAGGAGGCGACGACGCGTTCCGTGCTCGACCACGGCGACGTCGTCCAGGGCCTGCAGGCGGCGCTGGAGCAGGTCGAGCCGGATGTGATCGCGCTGCGGCCCGGCGATGTGGTGCCGCTGGCCCGCATCGATGCGGTGGCGCAGGAGGGCGACCTGCTGCTGACGCGGCTGAACCTGGCGCTGCACAGCGAGCGTCGCCGCGCGGTGGAGGAGGCGAAGGCCAGCGCGCGTCACCTCTCCCTGGTCTTCCAGGTCAGCCTCGGCGGATTGCTGCTGGCGGCGCTGCTGCTGCTGCTGCTGATCGCCCGCGCCGCGCGGCGCGCGGTGCAGGCGGAACGGACGCTGCGCGTGCTGGTGGACGCCCTGCCGGTCGGCGTGGCCGCCTTCGACGAGGAGGGTCGCATCGTGCTGGTGAACGACGCCTATCTCGGCCTCGCCCGCCTGAACCAGGAGGCGGAGGCGCTGGGCAGGCGGCCGAGCGAGTTGGGCGCCGGCACGGCGGTGGAGGAGGATATCGCGCGCGTGCTGTCGCACCGCACGGCGGTGCCGCCGCAGGAGGCCACGCTGAGCTACTGCGACGGCACGGCGCGCACGCTGATGGTCAGCACCGCGCCGGTCTTCGCCGGCAATGGCGCGCTGCTGCGGGTGGTGCGCGTGGCGCTGGACGTGACGGAGCAGCGCGCGGCCGATCGGCGCATCCGCCACCTGGCGGAGCACGACACGCTGACCGACCTGCCCAACCGCCTGCTGTTCGGCAGCCACCTGAAGTCACAGCTCGTCCGCGCCGCGCCGGGCCGGATGGTGGCGGTGCATTGCATCGACCTGGACCACTTCAAGGAAGTGAACGACAGCCTGGGCCATCCGGTGGGCGACCAGCTGCTGCTGGCGGCTTCCGCCCGCATGCGCGGCGCGCTGCGCGACGGCGACATGCTGGCGCGGCTGGGTGGCGACGAATTCGCCGTGATCCAGCCCAACCTGGCCCGGCAATCCGATGCGCGGATCCTGGCGGAGCGGCTGACCGAACTGCTGGGCCGCCCCTATCGCCTGCAGGGCTATACGCTGCGCGCCGGCGCCAGCATCGGCACCGCCCTGGCGCCGGAGCACGGCATGACGGTGGAGGCGCTGCTGAGCCGCGCCGATATCGCGCTGTACCGCGCCAAGGCCGGCGGCCGCGGCCGCGCCGTGCTGTTCAGCATGGAGCAGGAGGAAGGGCTGCGCGAGCGGCGGCGGATCGAGGAGGAGCTGCGCCAGGCGCTCAGCCGCCGCGAACTGTCCCTGGCCTACCAGCCGAAGTTCCGCATCACCGATGGCCGCATCGAGGGCTGCGAGGCGCTGCTGCGCTGGCACCATCCGGAAATGGGGATGGTCTCCCCGGGGCTCTTCATCCCCGTGGCGGAGGAGACCGGCCTGATCCACCCGATCACCCAGCAGGTGCTGGACATGGCCTGCCGCCAGGCCATGACCTGGCGCGCCCAGGGGCTGGACGTGCCGGTGGCGGTGAACCTCTCCGCCGGGCATTTCGGCGCCGAGCAGGGCGTGCGGCTGGTGGAGGAGGCGCTGGCCGCGACCGGCTGCGACCCGGCGCTGCTGGAGGTGGAGGTGACCGAGGGCGTCTTCCTGCGCAGCGCGGAAGCCGCCACGCGCAGCTTCAAGGCGCTGCGCGGCATGGGCGTGCGGGTCGCGCTGGATGATTTCGGCACCGGCTATTCCTCGCTCGGCTATCTGCAGCACCTGCCCTTCGACGTCATCAAGGTGGACCGCACCTTCATCGCGGGGCTGGAGGAGGCGGGGCCCGGACGGCGCATCGTCGATGCCATCGTGCGCCTGGCGCATGGTCTGGGGGCGGAGGTGGTGGCGGAGGGGGTGGAGACGCCGGGCCAGCTGGCCACGCTGCGGCAGCTCGGCTGCGACAAGGCGCAGGGCTTCCTGCTCGGCCGGCCGATGCCGCCCTGCGCCCTGGCGGAAATGGCGGCGCATCCGCCGGAACGGCCCGAGGCCCGCAGCGCAGCCTGATGGGGCTGCGGCCCGGCGGCGGCTTGACCGGCTTTCGCGGCCGCCCAACAATGCATGCGTTAGAAGATGCGTTGCGGGCCAGGCTCGGTGCGCGGCGCGATCCGGAATGGTGGCGGGCCAACCGCTGCCGCTTGGGGGAAACCGAGATGACGACCCGCCGCCTGCTGCTGGGCGCCGCGCTGGCGCTGCCCGCCCTTCACGCCACGCGAGCCCAGGAGGCCTGGCCCGAGCGGCCGGTGCGCATGATCGTGCCCTTCCCTCCGGGCCAGGCGGCCGACATCTTCGCCCGCGTCATGGCCGACGAACTCTCGAAGCGCTGGCCGCAGCGGGTGGTGGTGGAGAACCGGGCGGGCGGCGCCGGCGCCATCGGCATGGATGCCGTGGCCCGTGCGCCGGCGGATGGCTACACGCTCGGCATCGGCACCTCCGGCACGCTCGGCGTGAACCCTTCCGTCATGGCGCGGCTGCCCTATGACGCGGAGAAGGACTTCGCGGCGATCACCAATATCTTCACCCTGCCGCTGGTCTTCGTCGCGCATCCGTCCTTCGAGGCGAATGACATTGCGGGCTTCGTGGCGCTGGCCAAGGCGCAGCCGGGGCGCGTGCAATACGCCTCCGCCGGGCCGGGCACGGCGCAGCACATGACGGCGGAGATGCTGGCGCATCGGCTCGGCCTGCAGATGCAGCACGTGCCCTATCGCGGCAGCGGCCCGGCCATGGCGGATCTGATCGCCGGCAATGTGAAGGTGATGGTGGACAGCCTGGCCTCCGCCCTGCCGAATATCCAGGGCGGCCGCGTCAAGCCGCTGGCCGTCACCGGCCGTGCCCGCACGCCGCAGCTGCCGGATGTGCCGACGGTGGCGGAAAGCGTCTCCCCGGGCTTCGAGGCGCTGGGCTGGTCCGGCATCGTGGCGCCCGCCGGCACGCCCGCCGGCGTGATCCGCAAGGTGAATGCGGATGCCGTGGCGATCCTGCGCGACCGGGATGTGGCGGCGCGCATGGTGCAGCTCGGCGGCTTCCCGGACCCCGGCACGCCGGAGGAATACGGCCGCTTCATCGCCGCCGAGATCGCCAAGTGGCGCGAGGTGGCGCGCGCGGCGAATGTGCGGCTGGACGGTTGAGGAAACCTACCGCGACAGGTTGCTGGCGCGCATTTCCTCCGGCACCTCGCTGACCATCCGAACCTCCACCCGGTTGCGGCCCTTGGCCTTGGCCAGGAAGACGGCGGCATCGGCGCGCTTCAGCAGATCCTGCGCCGAGGCATCGCCCGGCAGCAGGCCGGTGACGCCGAGGCTCGCGGTCAGCCGCGCCGGCACCGCGTCATCCGTGAAGGTGAAGCTGTGCCGCGCGACGGCGGCGCGCATCCCCTCCGCGAGCGAGGCGCATTCCGCCGCGCCGGAGCCGGGCAGCAGGGCGGCGAAGACCTCCCCGCCCAGCCGGCCGAAGCTGGCATTCCAGCCATCCAGCTGCACCGCACAAAGCTGCGCCACGGCCTGCAGCACCAGGTCGCCCGCGGCATGCCCGCGCATGTCGTTCAGCGGGCGGAAGTGGTCCAGGTCCAGCACCACCAGCGCCAGCGGGCTGCCCTGCCGTCGCGCCGCGGCGAAGGCCTCGTCCAGGCGGCGCAGGAAATGGCCGCGATTGCCGATGCCGGTCAGGTCGTCGGTTTCCGCGCGCTGGCGCAGTTCCGCGGTGCGGGCGGCGACTTCCGCCGTCAGCCGGGCATTGCCTTCGGCCAGCAGCGCCTCCGCCTCCCGTCGCTCGCTCAGCAGGGCCATCAGCGCCAGGGCATTGGTCGCCATCAGCACGATCATCATGCCCACCGCGCGCAGCGGATTGGCCACCACCTCCGGCTGGAAGGGGCCAAGGCCGGCAAGCGTGCCGATGGTGGCCACCACGCTGATCAGCGTCAGCAGCGAATAGGCGGCGCGCAGCGAGATGCGCAGCGTCACCCAGGTGACCGGGATGGTCAGCAGGAAGACCGCCTCCGGCTGCACCTGGGCTGCGAGTTGCGGCGGCAGGGCGAAGACCAGGGCGGTGAGGCCCGCGGTGGCGGCCAGCACCAGCGCATCCGCCGTGCCCGCCGTGGCGCCCGGTGCGGCCGGCGTCCGCTCCGCGCCCAGCCACAGCATCAGCGCGGGCGCCAGGAAGAAGACGCCGCCGGCATCGCTCAGCAGCCATTGCGAGGCGACGGCGAAGCCGGCCTCCATCGGCAGGCCGCCGGCCAGCAGCAGCGCCGCGGTGCCGCCGCCGCTGGTGATCGCCGCATGCAGCACCACGCTGCCGGCCAGGAAACCGAAGACGCCGCGCAGCCGGGTGAAGAGGCCGCTAGGCGGCCGCAGCCGGCGCGTCAGCCAGGCGCCGGCCAGCGGCCCCAGGCTATTGGTTGCAGAGATCAGCCCCGCCGTGAGCAGCGTGGCATCCAGCAGCAGGTAGTTGACCGCGAAGGAGCCGACGAAAAGCCCCGGCACCAGCCGCGGCCCCGCCAGCATGCAGGCCACCGCGGCGACGCCGGCGGGCAGCCAGATGGGGGAGGGAAACAGGCCGAAGCGCGCGAAGTACAGCCCCGCGGCCGCGCCAAGCCCGGAATAGAGCCCCGCGACAAGAAGATTGCCCAGCACCAGCCGGCCTGCCGAAATCCGGCCGAGGCCATAGTCCGAAGGGTGTCGCATCGGGTCGGTGGGGTCTCACTGGTGTCGAATGATCCGGCGCTACCACCCGGCCGAGGCAGGCCACGTCTGCACTCGGCTGGACGTGGCCGCGCGGCGGGCGGCGGGCCGGAAGTAGCCGGCGTGCACACGCATTCGGGTCACGACCACTCACGCGAAGCGTAAATGATCCTGCCACCAAGCCGGGCATGCCGCAACAACAGCTTGCCCCTGGCGCGGTGCCGCCTGCGCCGATTCCAGCATCCTGCCCGCGGTTTCAGGCTGGCGGCGCATCGCGGCGCGCCAGGCCGCGGCCGAACAGCGCGATGGCCAGCAGCGGCAGCGCCAGGCCCACCAGCGTCGCGGCGATGACCAGCGAGGGCAGCTGCGCATAATCGCCGCGCCCCACCACGAAGACCGCGTTCAACCCGCGCGAGAGCAGTGCGCCCGCCTGCAGCGCCAGGTTCATCAGGGAGGCCATCAGCGCGAACCAGGTGGCGCGCCGCCCTTCCGGCGCATGCATGGCGATCAGCGTCAGCATCGGGATCATCGCAAGCTGGGCCAGCGGCGCGGAGAAGGCGGTATCGACCAGCCCGATGGTGCGCGCGCCGAAGCCGAAGACCTGCGCGGTCCATTCGTGCAGCCCGAAGAGCATGCCGATGCTGGGCAGCATGAAGGCCGCGTTCAGCACCGCCAGCCAGAAGAACACCGCCCCCAGCGGCCAGCGCACGATCCGCCCGCCGAGCAGCAGCGCGCCGGCGATGGCAAGCCCCGTGCCCAATTGCCCGAGCGTGCCGAAGAAGCCCTGGCTGTAGCCCAGCACGTCGATCTGCCACCATTGCAGCGCCGGGCCCGGCAGGGGTGCGGCGCGGAAGGCGAAGATGATGAGGCCCGCCGCCGCCATGGCGCGCTTCGTCGCGGCCGGCACCTCCGCCACCGTCACGCGCAGCAGCGCCAGGATGACGGCCAGCGTCAGCAGGAAGCCGATCTCCTCGGCAAAGGGCGGCTGGCCAAGGCCGAGCGCCACCATCGCCGCGCCGAAGCCGAGCCCGCCCCAGAGGATGCGCGCATCCCGCGCGCCCGGCGGCTCCTCCGTCTCGCGCAGCATCGCGGCAGCGATCAGGCTGGGCAGCGGCAGGGCGGCGGCCATCAGGAAGATGGTGGAGGCCGGCAGCACCTGCGCCAGCCAGCCGCCAGCGCCGGCCACGGCGAAGGCGCCGCCCATCAGCGCGACGCGGCCGAGGACCTGGATATCGCCCAGCTCCGCCTGCACCTCGGCCTCCGGGCGGGGCGTGCCATCGGGGTGGGTGCGGTCCACCACCTCCGTCGTCATCGCATCCGCCACGCTGTCCTGCACCACCAGCCCCAGCACGGCCGCCAGCGAGGCGCCGACATAGGCGGCCTCGGCCGGCACCGGCGCCGTCATGCCCGCGGCGGCGGCGGCCAGCAGCAGATTGGCGCCGATCTGCAAGGCGGCGCCCAGCAGCACATAGGCGCGGCGACGCGACCCCAGGATGGGCACCGTATCCACCAGATGGCCGATCACCATCTTCAGCGTCCAGGGCACCGTCAGCCAGGCGGCCAGCGCCAGCAGGCTGGCGGGCGACAGGCCCAGCCTGTCCCGCACCCAGAAGGTCTCCGCGATCGCCGCGAAGCCGCTGGCGCCGGCCACCAGGTAGATCAGCAGCGGCGGCGCGGTGCGGCGGTTCAGCATGGCCAGCGGCGCCAGCAGGCCGCGTTGGGGCGTCTCCGTCATGCAGGCTTCAGCCTTTCATCGCGTGCAGCAGCACCTGCAACGCGATCAGGGCCAGCCCGGCTGCAAACAGCCGGCGCAGCAGGGATTCGCGCAGCCGGCTGCTGAAGCGCGCGGCGACCGGCGCCGCCAGCATCGCCGGCAGGGCCAGCAGCAGCACCGCCCCCAGCGCCACCTGCCCCAGCGCATCCGGCATCGGGGCGCGCGGCGCCAGCGCGAAGGCCAGCGCCGCCGGCACTGCCACCACCAGGTTGAACACCGCCCCGGCGCCCGCGGCGCGCAACAGGGGCACGCGGAACATGCCCAGCACCGGCCCGCTGAGCGTGCCCGCGCCGAGGCCCAGCGCCGCCGAAAGCAGCCCCACCAGCAGCGGCGGCAGCAGGCCGAGCGGCGGCGCAGGCGGCGCCTCCGCCAGCATGAAGCCACTGCCCAGCCCCATGCGCAGCGCCAGCAGCCCGACCAGCAGTCCGAACAGCGCGACGGACAGCGCCGGCGGCAGGAAGCCCGCCAGCACCAGACCGGCCAGGCCACCCAGCAGCACCGCCGGCGTCCATCGGCGCAGCAGCGTGCGGTCCAGCGTGCCGCCGCGCGCATGACCCCAGGCGGCCGGAATGGCGGAGAGCGCCACCACCAGATGCGCGGTGCCGATGCAGACCGGCAGCAGCCGATCGGGCGGCAGCGTGCCGCCTTCCAGCACCGCCAGCAGCACCGGCACCGCCACCACGCCGCCGCCGATGCCGAGCAGCCCGCCGATCGCGCCGATCACCACGCCGGAAGCCGCGAGCGCAAGCGCCCCGCCCAGCCCATAGGCCCCGAGCAGGCCCATCATGCGCCGTCCAGATTGGCCAGCATCTCCTCCTCGACCACCAGGTGCATCCGCAGCAGCGCCTCCAGCGCGAAAAGGGTGCGTCGCAGCTCGGCTTCCGTCACCGTACCGTCCTCCGCCAGGCGCAGCAGGGTCCCAAGGCGCTCCGCCAGGGTTTCGAGCTCCGCATGCATGCGGATCAGCGGCGCCATCGGGTCCGCCCCGCCCAGGCGCCGCGCGGCTTCGGGGTACAGGCTGCGCTCCTCGGCGCGCTGGTGCGGCAGCATCTCCGCCCGCAGCCGGGCCTCCAGCGCGGGCAGGGTTTCCAGCCGCGGCGCGGCGGCGGCGGCGCCCAGCGCATCGGCCAGGTCGCGCAGCCCGGCATGCTCCTCCTGCCGCGCCGCCAAGCCGGCGGCATCGGACAGGGCCTCCGGCGCCGCATCCTGCCGGCCGGGGCGCAGCGCGGTCAGCGCCAGCAGGATGGCGGCGACATCGATGCCTTCCTGCACCAGCGCGCCCGCCAGCGGCGGCAGCAGGCCAGCGGCGGCGAAGCCCATCGCCACGCCGGACAGGCCCATGCCGAGCCAGATGGCGCGCAGCGCGATGGCGCGGGACCGGCGGGCGATGGCCACTGCCTCCGCCACCCGGTCCACCCGGTCGACCAGCAGCACCACATCGCCGGCCTCGGCCGCCGCCGCCGTGCCGGCCGCCCCCATGGCGATGCCGACATCGGCGGCGGCCAGCGCCGGCGCATCATTCACGCCATCGCCCACCATGGCGGTGGGGGCGGCCGCGGCTTCCCGCCGCACCGCTTCCAGCTTCGCCGCCGGCGCCTGTTCCGCCAGCACCGCATCCAGCCGCAGCGCGCGGCCGACCGGCGCGACGGCGGCGGCGCGGTCGCCGCTCAGCAGCAGGATGCGGCTGATGCCGAGCGCGCGGAGCCGGCGGATGGCGCGCGGCGCGTCCTGGCGTAGCGCATCGGCCATGACGAAAGCCGCCACCACGCGCCCATCCAGCGCCAGCCAGGCGACCGAGCCGGCGGCAGCGGCCACCTGGGCGGCGATGCCGAAGCCGGGGCGGGGCTCCAGCCCCTCCGCCAGCAGGAAGCCCTCCGCGCCGAGCAGCAGCGCCTGCTCCTCCACCACGCCGCGCAGGCCGCCGCCGGCGATCTCCTCCACCGCATCGGGCACCGGCAGCGCCAGGCCGCGCGCGGCGGCGGCGGCGACCAGGGCGGTGGAGACGGGGTGGGAGGAGCCCTGCGCCAGCGCCGCGCCCAGCCGCAGCGCGCCGTCCCGCCCCAGCGCGGGCTCCGCATCCAGCGCCACCAGCCGCGGCCGGCCGGGGGTCAGCGTGCCGGTCTTGTCGAAGATCACGGTCTGCACCCGGGCCAGGCGTTCCAGCGCGCCACCGCCCTTCACCACGATGCCGCGCCGCGCGGCGCGGCCGATGCCGGCCATCAGCGCCACCGGCGCGGCCAGGATCAGCGGGCAGGGGGTGGCGACGACCAGCACCGCCAGCGCGCGCAGCGCATCCCCGCTGAAGGCCCAGGCGCCGCCCGCCACCAGCGCGGTGGCCAGGGTGAAGCCCAGCGCCCAGCGATCGGCCAGCCGCACCAGTGGCGCGCGGGCCTCGGCCGCCGCCGCCGTCAGGCGCAGGATGGCGGCATAGGTGCTGGCGGCGGCCTCCCGGCGGGCGCGCATGCGGAAGGCGCCGCCCGCATTCACCGCGCCGCTGCGCAGGGCGGCGCCTTGCACCAGCGCCACCGGCAGGGATTCGCCGGTCAGCGCGCTGTCATCCAGCGTGGCGCCCGCTTCCTCCAGCACGCCATCGGCGGGGATGGTGGCGCCGGGGCGGACCAGCAGCAGGTCGCCGGGGCAGATGTCCGCGACCGGTATCTCCTCCAGTCCCGCATCGGTCTGGCGCAGGGCGAGGCGCGGCGCGCGGGCCATCAGGCTGGTGAGTGCCGCGGTGGCGCGGCCTTCCGCCCAGGCTTCCAGCGCCTCCCCACCCGCCACCATCAGCGCGACGACGGCGGCGGTGGCGGCCTGGCCCAGCGCCAGCGCGCCGAGGATGGCGGCGAGCGCCACCACATCCACGCCCATCCGCCCGCCCGCCAGCGCCCGCAGCAGCCCGAGCCCGACATGCAGCGCAACCGGCAGCGCGGCGGCGGTGAAGGCCCAGCCTGCCTGCAGCGGCCAGCCCGCCAGATGCAGCACCACCCCGGCCGCGAGACCCGCCGCCACCCAGGACAGCAGCAGGAAGCGGCGCATCGCCGGGCGCGATCAGCGCGCCGGCTTCTCGATGTTCCAGATCACCGGGAAGCCGAAATCGATCACGCCGCGCAATTCGCTGCGCCAGACCGCGGGGCTGCGGAACTGGCCAGCGATGGGGAAGGTGGCGTTCTCGAAGGAGATCTTCTGCAGCTGCGCGGCAAAGTCGCGGCGCCTGGCCGGGTCGCTCTCCGCCTCGAAGGCCTGCAGCACCGGGGACATCTCCTCGACGCAATAGCCCCAGGGCTGGTTGTCCGTGCAGTTGAAGCCGACGCCCATGTTGGACAGCGGATTGGCCAGGTCGAAGCCGGTATAGACCACCGGCACGATGTTCCAGCCGCCCTGGTCCAGCGGCTGGCGCTGCACCCAGCGCTGCGCGATGGAGGCCCAGTCGCTGGCCTGCACATCCAGGTTGAAGCCGGCGCGCTTCAGCCGGTCGATCATCACCAGGCCATAGGGGTTCAGCAGCGGGCTGTCCGCCGGATGCAGCAGCACCACGCGTTCATTGTTGTAGCCGGCCTGCTGCAGCAGCGCGCGGGCGCGGTCCAGGCTGGGGTTCTGGATGATGTCGCTGCCCAGCGTGCTGGAATAGGGCGCGCCGCACATGAAGAGGCTGGCGCAATCCGGCTGGCCGAGGCCTTCGCCGAAGCCGGCGCCGGCCAGAACTTCCGTCCGGTCCAGCGCCTGCTGCACGGCGCGGCGCATCAGCACATTGTCGAAGGGCGGCAGGTAGTGGTTGAGGCTGGCGCAATACATCAGCGTCGCCTGGCCGCCGGCCTGGGCGATGGCCATCTGGCGGTTGGTGCGCAGCCGCGGCAGGTAGTCGACGGGCGCGTATTCCAGATAGTCCACCTCGCCCGTCTGCAGCGCGGCGACGCGCAGGCCGGGGTCGGACATGGTCGCCATTTCGACCCTGTCCAGCTTGGCGATCTTGCCGCCGGAGAGGCCATCCGCGGGCTCATCGCGGGGCACGTAGCGCGCGTTGCGGGTGAAGCTGGCACGCTCGCCCGGAATCCAGCCGGTGCGTTGGAAGATGAAGGGGCCGGAGCCCATGATCTCCTGCACCTGCTGCGCCGGCGGCGTGGCATTGGCGATGCGCGCGGGCATGATGAAGGGCACATGCACCGAAGGTTTGCCCAGTGCCTCCAGCACGCCACCGAAAGGTTTCGACAGTTTCAGCGTGAAGTGGCGGGCATCGGTGGCCGTCAGGCTTTCGGTCGAGGCCATCAGGCGGCGGCCGATGGAATCGCGGCCGCCCCAGCGCTTCAGGGAGGCGACGCAATCCTCCGCCGTCACCGGGCTGCCATCATGGAAGGCGAGGCCGGGGCGCAGGGCGAAATTCCAGGTCAGCTTGTCGGCGCTGATCTCCCAGCCGGCCAGCATCTGCGGCTTGTAGTCGCCGCGACTGTCCATGGAGACCAGCGTATCGAAGACCAGATAGGCGAAATTGCGCGTGACGAAGCTGGGGCTGGAGATCGGGTCCAGGTTCTGCAGCCCGACATTGACGATGAAGCGGAAGGGCGCGGCCTGCGCCTGGGCGCGTGCGCCGCTGCCGAGGATGGTGATGCCGGCGCCGGCCAGCGCCTGTCGGCGGGTGATCTGCATGGTCGTTCTCCTCAGCGTGCTTCCTGGGCGGCCCAGGCCTCGGCGATCTCGGTGCAGGTGGCAAACCATACGCCTTCGAAGCCGCGCATGAAGGCGATCATTTCCCGCAGCAGGGCGATGCGGCTCGGGCGGCCGGAAAGCTGCGGGTGCATCACCAGGTTGTAGAAGCCGCCCCAGCGATGGATTTCCCGGAACTCCTCCTGCCAGACCTCGCGAATATGGCTGTTGGTCATGATCGGGCGCGGGGTCTTCACGCTGAACAACACGAAGGGCGCGTCATCCAGGCTCCAGTGATAGGGCAGCTCCACCAATTCGCGGCCGCCATCGGGATGCGGCAGGCGATAGGGATTCACATCGCCCATCATCGAGCTGTCGTAGAGGAAGCCGTGCCGGTCGAGCTGGCGCACCAGCTCATCCGTCGTTTCCCCGGCCGGGGAGCGATAGCCCTTCGGCACCACGCCGAGCACGCGCTTCAGGCTTTCGAGGCCCTTCTCCATTTCCTCGATGTCCTTCTCCGGCGCATCCGGATCGGGCCAGGCATGGGAATAGGAGTGGTGGCCAATCTCGTGGCCGCCCTTCAGGATCATCTCGGCGCGGTCGGTGTGGTGCTCCACCGTCCAGCCGGGGATGAAGAAGGTGCCCTTCACGCCGGCCTCCTCCAGCGTCTCCAGGATCTTGGGCACGCCGACCTTGGCGCCGTACTGGCCCTGGCTGAGCGTGCCGGGCCGGCGCGCATTGGACGGGTCGCGCGAGAGCCAGAGCGTTTCCGCATCGAAGTCGAAGGTCAGCGCCACGGCGCAGCGCGCGCCGTTCGGCCATTTCACGCTCATATCCATGCGATGCGTTTCCTCATGCCAGCCTGCCGCCATCGATCGGCAAGGCGGCGCCATTGATGTAGCTGGCGGCGTCGCTCAGCAGGAACAGGATCGCCGCCGTCACCTCCTGCACCTCGCCGAAGCGCGCGGACGGATTCTTGGCGCGGAACATCGCCTCGACCTCGGCGGCGCGGTCGCCGAGTTGCGCAAAGACGCCGCGCAGCATCGGCGTCTCGATCTGGCCGGGGCAGACGGTATTGGCGCGGATGCCCTGCATGGCATGGCCCACGGCGACGCTGCGCGTCATCAGCACCACCGCGCCCTTGCTGACGGAATAGGTCGGGAAGACCGCATTGCCGACGATGCCGGAGCCGGAGGCGATGGTCACCACCGCGCCGCCACCGGCGGCCGCCATGCGCGGCAGCACGGCCTTCAGCGCCATCCAGGTGCCCTTCACATTCACGCCAAGCACCTGGTCGAATTCCGCCTCCGTCACCTCCGGCAGCGGCCGCGTCGGGCCCAGCATGCCGGCGGCGGTCACCAGCAGCGTGGCAGGCCCCAGCGCATCCAGCGCGGCGGCGGCGCGATCCAGGTCGGCGGCGCGGGTGACATCGCCGGTGATGGCCACCGCGCCCGCGCAGCGCGCAGCGGTTTCCGCCAGCCCGGCCGCATCGCAATCGAACAACACCAGCCGCGCGCCCTCCGCCGCCAGCGCCACCGCAGCATCGCGGCCAAGGCCCGAGGCGGCGCCGGTGACCAGGCCGATGCGGCCGTTGAAGCGGGGCGTCCCATCCGGCATGGCAGGTGTATTCCTCGCGGCCTGGGCCACGATCCGACCAGTATCCGGCGCGGTCAAGGGGCGGCTATCCTGCCGCGAGGGGGAGAGGAACGAGATGGAGCTGCGCGAACCGCGCCTTTATGCGCCCGCCGAGGACGGGAAGGGCGCCGTGCTGCTGGCACTGCGCGATCCCGCCACGGGCGCGCTGACCTTCCCGCGCTCGCCCCATGCCGCGCCGGGGCAGGAGGAGGTGGAGCTGGACGGCAAGGCCGCGCTGCTCGCCTGCATCACGCTGCACCAGCCGGTGCTGCCTGGCGTGGTGCCGCCGCTGGTGGTGGCGCGGCTGCAGCTGGATGCGGGGCTGGTGGTGGATGGCGTGCTGGTGGGCACGGCGGAACCGCCGCCGGGCACGCGGATGCGGGCGGTGCTGGTGGAGCAGGACGGCGCGCTGGATTGCCGCTTCCAGGCCCTGGCATGAGCACGATGCGCGACCTGCGCCCGGTGCGCGTCATCGGCATCGGCATGCATCGCTACCAATTCGCCAGCGACACGCCTTATGTCACCCTCGGTCTGACGGCGCTGCGTGCGGCGCTGGCGGATGCGGGCCTCGGCTGGCCGCAGATCCAGGCGGCCATGATCGGCACCGCCGGCCTCGGCATGGCCGCAGGGCGCGTCATGCTGCGGCATATGGGCGGCACGGGGCTGGAGGTGATGCAGGTGGAGAATGCCTCCGCCTCCGGCTCCTCCGCCTTCCGCATGGCCTGCCTGCTGGTGGGCAGCGGGCAGCGCGACATCGTGCTGGCGCTGGGCGTGGACAAGCACGGAAGCTCGCATCGCGCGGTGGACAAGGACGGGCTGCCGCGGCTTTCGACCACCGATCACAGCCCGCTGGTGGAATTCGCTCTGCTGGCGCGGCTGTGGCGCGATCGGCATGGGCTGACGCCGCAGGACATGGCGCGCGTCGCGGTGAAGAACCACGGCAATGCCGCGCGCAACCCCTTTGCGCAATTCCGCAAGCCGCGGACGCTGGAACAGGTGCTGGCCTCCGCCCCCGTCGCCGGCGACCTCACCGCGCTGCAATGCTGCCCGCGCGGCGAGGGGGCGGCCGCCGTCATCGTGGCCAGCGACGCGGCCATCGCGCGGCTCGGCCTGGATCAGCGCCGCGCCATCCGCGTGCTGGCCTCCACCGCCAGCAGCGAGGCCGATGTCGCGCCCGGCGATTTCGGCATGGTGGAGATGGTGCGGCAATCGGGGCTGGAGACGCTGCGCCAGGCTGGGATCGACGCGGCGGCGCTGGATATCGTCGAGCTGCACGACGCCTTCAGCATCGAGGAGATCGTCTATGCCGAGGCGCTCGGCCTCTGCCCGCCCGGCGAAGGCGCGGCGCGGCTGCGCGATGGCGCCTGGGAGATCGGCGGGCGCTGCGCGGTCAATCCCTCCGGCGGGCTGATCGGCATGGGCCATCCGATCGGCCCCACCGGCATCGGCCAGGTGGCGGAGATCGTGCGGCAATTGCGCGGGGAGGCGGAGGGCCGCCAGCAGCCTGGGGCGCGCACGGCGATGGCGCATATGATCGGCCTCGGCGCCGTGGCCGTGGGACATGTTCTGCAACGCGAATGACGCGTGAAGCGATCCGCGCGCCGCGCTAGGCTGCGCGCGCTTGCATGAGGGAGCGACTCCATGAGCCAGGAATTCCTCGACGACCGACGCCGCGCGCTGGAGGAAGCCTTCTTCGCACGTGAGACGGAAGCCTGGCGCCAGCGCCAGCGCGAGGCAGCCGCCGCCGCATCGCGGCGGGAGGCGCTGCAGGCGGCCTCCGGCATCACGGACACGGTGCTGCTGGACCGCCTGGCCGGGCAGGGGCTGGAGGCTTCGACGCTGGCCGCGCTGTCGCTGGTGCCGCTGGTGATGGTGGGTTGGGCCGATGGCACGCTGGATACTAAGGAGCGGGAGGCGCTGCTTGCGGCCGCGGCGGAATCCGGCATCGGCCGCGACAGCCCGGCCTATCGCTCGCTCACCGCCTGGCTCGCCAGCCCGCCGCCGGCCTCGCTGCTGGAGACGTGGACGGACTACATCCGCGCCAGCAGCGCCGGCATGGAGGACGCCGCGCGTCAGGCGCTGAAGGCCGGGCTGCTGGACCGCGCACGCGCCGTGGCGCAGGCGGCGGGCGGCTTCCTCGGCCTCGGCGCGCGGATTTCGCCGGCCGAGGCGGCGATGCTGGAGAAGCTGGACCGCGCTTTCGCGGCGTAGCGCTACACCGCGGTGGAATGCCGCCCGGCGCGCGCCAGATGCGCGTCGAAGGCGGCGGCCGCCAAGCGGAGGAAGGGCGCGCCTTCCGCCGTCATGGCCACCACGCCATCCTCCAGCGTCAGAATGCCGGCCTCGCGCAGCGCGCACAGCTCGTCCCAGGCGCTGGCCAGCAGCGCGGGCGGCGGGCGGACGGAGAAGTCGCACATCAGCCGCTCGATCACCGCGCCGCGCGCCTGGTCGTCCTCGGTCAGCGCCAGGCCGCGGGCGATGGGCAGGTGGCCCGCGGCGATGCGGCGGCGCCAGGCGCCGATCTCCGGCTCGTTCTGCCCAAAACCCTGCGGCAGGCGGCCGATGGAAGAGGCGCCGAGGCCCGCCAGCGCATCCGCGACATCGGTGGTATAGCCCTGGAAATTGCGCCGCAGCGTTCCGGCGCGGGCGGCCTGCGCCATGGGGTCCTCGGGCCGCACGAAGTGATCGAGCCCGATGGCGGCATAGCCGAGTTCGCCGAGCAGCGCGCGCGCCATGCGGGCCTGTTCCAAGCGCTCCGGCACGCCCGGCAGCAGCGCCGTGTCGATCAGCCGCTGGTGCTTCTTCATCCAGGGCACATGCGCATAGCCGAAGAGCGCGATGCGATCCGGCGCCAGGGAATGCGCGAGATGGATGCTGTGCGAAAGGCCTTCCACGCCCTGCAGCGGCAGGCCGTGGATCAGGTCGAAGTTGATCGCGGCGATGCCGGATTCGCGCAGGAACTGCACGCTGGCCTGCACCAGCTCGAAGGGCTGCACGCGGCCGATGGCGCGCTGCACCTCCGCGTTGAAATCCTGCACGCCGAGGCTGGCCCGCGTCACGCCCAGACGCGCCAGCGTCTTCGCCAGGTTGCGAGTCAGGCTGCGCGGATCCAACTCGATGGCATGTTCTGCGAGCGCGGAGAGATCGAAGTGCCAGGCGATGGCGGCCATCACGCGTTCCAGCCCGGCCTCGCCCAGCATGCTCGGCGTGCCGCCGCCCCAATGCAGATGCGTCACGCGCCGTGCCGGCGTGGCGGCTGCCAGCAGGTGGATTTCCGCGATCAGCGATTCGACGTAGGCCTCGATCGGCGCCTGCTGCCGCGTGACCTTGGTGTGGCAGCCGCAATAGGCGCACATCGACGCACAATAGGGCACATGCAGATAGAGCGAGAGCGTTGCCTCCGGCGCCAGTGCGGCTAGCCAGCCGGCATAGTCGCGGCCACCGATGCCCGCATGGAAATGCGGGGCGGTGGGGTAGGAGGTGTAGCGCGGCACAGACCGCTCCGCGAGGGCGAGACGCGTGGAATCCAGGGCGCGCGGGGTGGTGATCAACATCAAGACATCCCTGCGGGCGATATCGCCGCGCGGGAAGGCTAGGTTTCTCGTTGTGGCGACGCCTTGATCTGGGTCAAGCGTCAGCTGCGCGGCCTGGCGCGCCGCAGCCGGCTGAAGCGGCGGAACAGGCCACGCTTCTCGATGGCCTCGAACATCTCCTCCGGCCCCTCGGGGTCCAGCACCTCGTGATCTGCCAGCCAGGCCTCCACGGTGGTGAGGTCCGGCGTCTCATAGGGCACAAGGCTGCGGCCGGGGCCGCGCAGCGCCTCGATCGCCGCGATTAGCGAACCCTCGGCATCGATGCGCGCCGCCACCGTTTCCGGCGCGCAGCCGAGGTGTTCGGCCAGCAGCCCGTCGCGCATGCCGCGGATGGTGGGGCGCAGATGCGCATTGGCGGGCAGCGCGGCGTCGATCACCACGTCGCATTCGGTATCCAGCCGCATGGAGCGGTTGTTCATGTTGGAGGAGCCGACGCGCAGCACGCGGTCATCCACCACCAGGATCTTGGCATGGACATAGATCGGCTGCCCGCCCTGCGTCACCGGATGGTAGATGCGGAAGCGCCCATGCACATCCAGCCGGTGCAGCGCCTCATGCAGCCGGGCGCGGGCGGAATCCATGGCGATGGGCTCCAGCCAGCCCTGCGCGCTATGCGGGTTCACCAGCACGATCTCCGGCCCATCCGGCTCCGCCAGCCGTCGCGCGATCACCTCCGCGATGCGGCGGGAGGCGAAGTACTGGCTCTCGGCGTAGATCATGTGCCGGGCGGAGGCGATCAGGTCGAGATAAAGCCGCTCGATCTCCAGCACCGCCGGGCTTTCCGGCATCTCCGGCTGGCTGCGGGCGATGCCGACCTGGATATTGTGGAACTGGGGCGCCAGGCCTTCCGGCCAGCAGCTGCCGCGGGCTGTGACGGGGGGCAGCACCTTGCCGCTGGCCAGCCGCCAGCGTTCCCGCGCCAATTCGCCCAGCGCCGCGGCGGCCGGGCCTTCCAGCGCCGTCGTGGCATCATGCCAGGGGCTGTGCGGCTTGCCGCCCGGGCGCAGGCGCAGCGGATTCTCATCCGCATGGTCGCGCGTGTCCCAGCGGTCCGCCGTCATGTCGATGCCGCCGCAGAAGGCCAGGCAATCGTCGATCACCGCGATCTTCTGGTGGTGCGAGGCCGCCGGCGGATGGCTGCTGTCCAGCTGCGCCGTGATGCGCGCATGCGCCTTCCAGCGCAGCAGGGTCAGGATGGTGGAGCCGCGGAACAGCGCCTTCAGCGCGCCGAGGTCCCAGCGCAGCAGGAAGATCTCAAGCTCCGGCCGGCGCTTCACCAGCCAGATGATGAATTCGCCGAGGCCATGCGGCGCATCGGTCGATTCCTCGCCCGGGATCAGGTCGATGCGGGAATCGAAGTCCCAGCCGATCAGCATGATGCGCTGCTGGGCGGCGAGCATGGCGGTGCGTGCCGCGCGGAAATACTCGGCGGCATCGATGATCACCGTGGCCCGGCTGGCCGTTTCGATGCGCCAGCAATTGTCGCCGGGCCGCAGGGTGGTGACGGCCGGATCCAGGTGCTTGGCGGCGGTGGCGTTGGGGGAGGCCTCCATCGGCTCCGTTTGGATGCGTGGTGGGTTGCGGGTCAAGGCGCGGGCTGGTGACGATCTGCGGCGCGGCTGGAAGCGCGAGGTCACCGGGAAAGTTCCATGCCGGCCGCGTCGCGCCGCCTCAGGCCGGCGGCGGCCCCCGGCGCAGGGCGCGGGTGAGGGCGAGGAGCGCGTCGCGCAGCGCCGCGGGGCTTGCCTCCTGCAGCAGGCAGGACAGCCTGCGCTGCACCTCCACGGTCCGGGCCTGCAGCGCACGGCCTGCCTCGGTCAGGGCGATGCGCACCTGGCGCTCATCCTCCGCATCGCGGCGGCGGCGGACCAGGCCCGCCGTCTCCATGCGTTTCAGCAGCGGCGTCAGCGTGCCGGAATCGAGGTGCAGCCGCTGGCCCAGGGCCTTCACCGTCTGGTCCTCGGCTTCCCAGAGCACCAGCAGCACCAGGTATTGCGGATAGGTCAGGCCGAGCGGGTCCAGCAGCGGCTTGTAGGCCGCGGTGAAGGCGTGGTTGGCCGCGTAGAGGGCGAAGCAGAGGTTGTCCTCCAGCTTCAGGCAGGGCGAGGGGGTGGTGTTCGGGGCGGGCTTGCTGGGCATGGGGCACCTTATCCCGAATTTGGCTTGCGGGCAAAAAGATTGTGCACTATTAAATAGCGAGCCAGAAGATTTGCATCCGGCACCTGGCCTGCATCGAGCAAAGGACCAACCGCATGACCGTCGACGTGAAATACAGCACCGAAGCCACCGCCGAGGGTGGCCGCGATGGCCGCGCCCGCACCACGGATGGCGCGCTGGAGGTGAAGCTCGCGACGCCCCGCGAGCTCGGCGGCGCCGGCGGTGCGGGCAATAATCCGGAACAGCTTTTCGCCGCCGGCTATGCGGCCTGCTTCCTCGGCGCGTTGAAGTTCGTCGCAGGGCAGGAGAAGGTCCGTGTGCCGGAGACGGCGAAGGTGACGGCCAAGGTCGGCATCGGCCCCCGTTCCGAGGGCGGCTTCGGCATCACCGCCGACCTGACCGTTTCCCTGCCGGGCCTGGAGCCTGCGCAGGCGGAGGCGCTGGTGCAGAAGGCGCACCAGGTCTGCCCCTATTCTAACGCGACCCGCGGCAATGTCGCGGTGGGCCTGACACTGGCCTGACACGCTTTTGAGGCCGGCGCGCTGCCAGCGCGCCGGCCGAGGGGCTCAAGCACCGGGCCAGAAACCGGGGCGAAGAATCGGGCCCCGGGGGAAACCCTGCCGCGCGCTGTGCCGTTGACCTGCAACCCAAGCCGATCCAACGGCCGGGTTCCGGCAAGGAGTACAGACGCCGTGGTTGCCATCCCCGCCAACGCGCCCGCCGCGAATCCGCATCTGCGGCCATTCCAGCCGATCCATCCCCTGCATGCGATCCTGCTGGCCTTCCCCTTTCCCCTGTTCCTCGGCGCCCTGCTGAGCGACCTGGCCTATCGCGCCACCTTCCAGGTCCAATGGGCCAATTTCGCCTCCTGGCTGATCGCCGGCGGCCTGCTGGTGGGCGGCTTCGCCCTGCTCTGGGCGTTGATCGACCTGGCGGTCGGCGGCCGTGCGCGGCGCCGGCGCAACCTGGTCTATTTCCTCGTGCTGGCCGCCATGTGGGTGCTCGGTCTCATCAATGCGCTGGTCCATGCCAAGGATGCCTGGGCCACGATGCCGGAGGGTCTCTTCCTCTCGGTCATCGCCACCATCCTGGCGCTGGTCGCGTCCTGGCTCGGCTATTCCCGTTTCAACGCCCGCGAGGTGAAGTGATGCGCACGAAACTGCTCCTCGGCGCGGCGGTCATCGCGCTCGCCGCCTGCGACAGCGATCCGGGCCCGCTGCAGCGCGGCGCCAATCCGCAGATGCCGGAGCCCGAGCGCGGCCTGCTGCCCAATATGACGATCCCGCGCCCCGTGGGCTGGGGCAATGAAGTGCCGACGGTGCCGGCCGGCTACACGATCCGCGCGATCGCCACCGACCTGCGCATCCCGCGGCAGACGCTGCTGCTGCCGAATGACGATATCCTGGTGGCGGAGGGCACGGGCGGCAGCGCGCCGGTGCTGCGGCCGAAGGATTTCATCGCCGGCATCATCAAGAGCTGGGGCAAGACCTCCGTCGCGCCGGGCCACCGGCTGACGCTGCTGCGCGATGCCGATGGCGACGGCACCTATGAGACGCGCAACGTCTTCGCCGAAAACCTGAACGCGCCCTATGGCCTGGCGCTGGTCGGCAATGCGCTGTTCGTGGCGAACCAGGACGCGCTGGTGCGCTTCGACTACGCCGAGGGCCAGACCCAGGCCAGCGGCCCGCCGACCACCGTCGCGGCGCTGCCTTCCGTCATCAACCACCATTGGACCAAGGCGCTGACCGCGAGCGCGGATGGCCGCTTCCTCTATGTCGGCATCGGCTCCAACAGCAATATCACCGAGCGCGGCATGGAGGCGGAGGAAGACCGCGCCATGATCTGGCAGATCGATGTCGAGACCGGCGCGCATCGCCCCTATGCCAGCGGGCTCCGCAACCCGACCGCGCTGACCATCCAGCCCGGCACCGGCCAGCTCTGGGCCGTGGTGAATGAGCGCGACGAGATCGGCCCGAACATCGCGCCGGACTACCTGACCTCGGTGCGCGAGGGCGGCTTCTATGGCTGGCCCTACGCCTATTGGGGCCAGAATGTAGACCCGCGCGCACAGCCGCAGGATCCCGAACGCGTCGCGGCCACGATCCGACCGGATTACGCGTTGGGCGCGCATGTGGCCGCGCTGGGCGTGGATTTCTCGGAACCCGCCATGGGCCCGGACTTCGCCGAGGGCGCCTTCGTCGGCGAACACGGCAGCTGGAACCGCACCCCGCCGTCCGGCTACCGCGTGGTCTTCGTGCCCTTCCGCGATGGCCGCCCGGCGGGCGAGCCGGTGGATTTCGTCACGGGCTTCCTGAACAGCGAGGGCAATGCGCGCGGGCGCCCGGTGGGTGTCACGGTGGATCCGCGCGGCGCGCTGATCGTGGCGGATGATCTGTCGAACACCGTGTGGCGGATCACGCGCAACCAGGCGCAATCGGCGGATGCCGGGGCGGCCGGGCAGGGGGCTGCGGCGCAGACGCGCTGAGGCAGGGTGACGCGGGCGCGGGTGGCCGCCGGCCATCCTCGCGCCGCTCGAACTTCCCCAGGCTGCCCCGCTGCCTGGGATCCAGCTGTGCGCAGAAGGTCCGCCTTCCTGGGATGAGGCAGGGTTGCTTCCTCGGCGCCGTCTGCCGCGCAGCCACCGTCACCCGGCGATGAGCGGGTTGCTGGTTCAGGTGGGTCCGACCGCCTGGGCCGCCAGCCGCTTCGGTGCGATGAGGGAATAGCTGCGGCGGACCAGCGCCTCCGCCTCCGCCCAGTCCACCGCGCCAGCCAAGCGCAGCGCCACCCAGCCCTTGGGGCCGAGATAGGGCGGGCGGAAGAAGCGGTCCGGCGCGGCTTCCACCAGCAGCTCCTGGCTGCCCGGCGGCGCCTTGAACCACACGGCCAGGCCGTGCTCCCCCAGGTGCAGCATCGCGAAGATCCGCCCGCGCACCCGGAAGGTCGGCTGCTCCCAGGTCTCCACCTCCGCCGCTTCGGGCAGGGCCATGCACAGGCGGCGCAGGCGGGTGGTGGGGGAGGCAGGCATGCGGCGATCCTGGCACAGGATTGCCGCCTCTTTTCAAGTCCCAGGCGATCCTCTCACAGGATCGCCGCGGTTCGGAAGGCTCAGGCGGCGCGGATGCCGGACAGGAAGGCGTCCACCTGGTTCCGCAGCCGCAGCGACCGCTGCGTCAGCTCGCCCGAGGAATGGCCGACCTGCGTCGCCGCCTCCCCGGTCGCCACCGCACCCTGCGACAATTCGCCGGTATAGCGGGAGACCTCCCGCGTGCCGGCCGCGGCCTCCGCCACCGCGCGGACGATTTCCTGCGTCGCGCTGGCCTGTTCCTCGGCCGCCGCGGCCACCTGCACGGTGATCTGGTCGACCTGGTCGATCGTGGCCGCGATGCCGCGGATGGCATCCACCGCGCCGCGGGTCTCCGCCTGCATCGTGGCGATCTGCGTGCCGATCTGTTCCGTGGCCTGGGCGGTCTGCGCGGCCAGCGCCTTCACCTCGCTGGCGACCACCGCGAAGCCCTTGCCGTGCTCGCCGGCGCGCGCCGCCTCGATGGTGGCGTTCAGCGCCAGCAGATTGGTCTGGCCGGCGATGTCGGCGATCAGCCGCACCACGTCGCCGATGCGCTGCGCCGATTCGGACAGGCTGGTGATGGCGGCATCGCTGGCCCGCGCGCCTTCCGAGGCGGCGCGCGCCGCGCTGGCGCTGTCCGTCACCCGGCGGGCGATCTCGGCGATCGAGGCGCCAAGCTCCTCGGCGGCAGCCGCCACGTTCTGCACGCTGGCCGAGGCCTGTTCGGCGGCGGCGGCGACCGAGGCGGCGCGGCTTTCGCCGTCCCTTGCCGTCTTCGTCATGCTGCCGGCCATGGCATCCAGCTGCGTGGTGGCGGTGGCGACGCCGGCCAGCGCCTCGGTGGTCTCTGCCTCGAAGCCGGCGACCAGGGCGGCCACCGTCTCGGCGCGGCGGGACTTGGCCTCCGCCTCCTCGCGGATGGCGGCATCGGCGCGCTGCTTCTCCTCCAGCGCCGCCTTGAAGACGCGCAGTGCGGCGGCGATGCGGCCCATCTCCGTGCGTTCGGCGATGTCGGGCACCTGCGCGCCCAGATCGCCCTGCGACAGGCGCTGCATGGGCGCCACCACATCAGCGATGCCCTTGCTGATGGCGCGCAGGATGACGAAGGCAACGGCCAGGCTGATGAGGAGCACGACGCTGATCCCGACCAGGATGAGCATCCGATCGGTCTTGAATTCGGCATCCGCCGCGGCGCTGGCGGCCGCGGCGCCCGCGGCATTCAGCGCATCCAGCTCGGTCAGGCGCTCGGCGATGACGGCGCCGGGTGGCACCAGCCGCTGGGTCAGCGCCGCGCCGGCTTCCTCGCGCCGGTTGGAGCGGGAGAGTTCGAGCACGCCTGGCATGGCGCGCTGGTAGGTCGCGATGGCTTCCGCCAGGGCGTCGTAGAGGCGGCGTTCCCCGGCGCTGCTGATCAGGCGGAGATAGGTCTGCTGCTCCGTTGCCAATTCGTTGTTCAGCTGAGCAATCCGGGCCTCCAGCCGCTGCATGCGCGCATCATCCGTCGAATTGACATGATTCAGCACGGAAATGCGGATCTCGAACATGTGGCCGCGAATCCGGCTGAGCGCCTGGATGCTGGGCAGCCAGTTGTCGACAATCTCCGAGGAGGCATGGTTGATCGCCTGCATGCGATTCACGGAGAAGGCGCCCAGCCCGATGACGCAGACCAGCATGAAGCTGAAGGCGGCGATCAGGCGTTCGCGGATGGACATTTTTGACAGCATCGGGGATGCGGCTCCGGTTGATCCGGCGGATCCTGCGTCGCCGGTGTTCAACAGGTCGTGAATCGCAACGGCGCATGGCCGCTATTTCATCCGGGATCGCCTTGATTGCGGAAGCTCTGCGGTGCGGCGGCTTCACGCTAGGAAAGGAAACTTCCGCATGCCCGCCACGCGCCGCCGCCTGATGCCGCTGCTGGCCCTGGTGCTTCCCCTTGTGCTTCCCCTGGCTGTCGCGCCCCCCGCTGCGGCGCAGGACCGCCCGCTTCTGTTTCCCGCGCGCGACGTCGCCGTCACCTATCGCGTCACCGGCACCCAGGCCGGACCGCGGGAGGTGACGCTGTCCTGGCTCGCCGCCCGGCACCTGCTGCGGGCCGATCTCGGCGGCACCGGCTATGTGGTGGCGGACCCGCGGGCGCCGCGCGGCTTCATGGTGATGGAGCAGATGCGCATGGTGATGGATGTGCCGGTGAACCAGGCCCTGGCCGGGCTGCCCGCCAGCGGCCGCTTCCGGCGCGCCGGGCAGGACCGCGTCGCCGGCCATGCCTGCCAGATCTGGCATTACGAGGAGGGCAACGACCGCGGCACCGCCTGCATCACCGCCGATGGCGTGACGTTGCGGGCGGAGGGCCGGGCGCGCGGCGAATCCGGCCGGGTGGAGGCGACGCGCGTCGCCTATGGCGCGCAGGACCCCGCCCGCTTCGTCCGGCCGCAGGGCTACCAGGCGATGCAACTGCCCCAGGGCCTGCCGCCCGGCCTGCTGCAGGGCCTGGCCGGCGTGCCGCGGCGCTGACCGGGTCAGGCTCTCAGGCCGGCATCTTCACGCCGAATTTCGCCGCCGCGCCCTGCAGCCCGGACCAGATGGCGGGCGACAGCGCCAGCCCGTCCCGCAGCGCGGCACGGCGATGCGCCAGGCCGGATTCGCCGGGCAGCCGCACCGGCGGGCCGCCCGGCCGCGGCGTGGCGGCGCGGCAGGCGGCGGCGGTGTGGCTGGTCTGCCGCAGGAACTGTGCCTGGCCGGCGAAGGCCTCGGGGTCGTAGAGCTGCAGCAGCACGCTGGCGGTCCAGCCGGTGGGCCTGTCGGCGCGGCCATAGCCGGACAGGCCCTGGGTCAGCGCCTCGTTCAGCAGGGCCCAGGCATAGCCCTTCTGGCCGTGATCGAGCCCGCCCGCCGGCAGCAGCGTGCCGCCCTGGGACAGCACGGCCGGATCGGTGCTGGGATTGCCCTCCGCATCCTGCACCCAGGGATGCGGATACCGCGCGCCCGCCTTCTGCAGCTGCCCCGCCATGTTGATGGTGGTGATGGAGGCGCTGACATCCATCAGGATCGGGTCGCCCTCGGTCGGGATGCCCGCCGCCATCGGATCCGGCGCCAGCACCCCGGTGATCGCCCCGAAGGGCGCCACCGCGGCGGCGGCGGAGGCGGAGGAGGAGAGCACCATCAGGAAGCCGCGCTCCGTCGCCCGCGTCAGATAGGCGGCGAGGCAGCCGATATGGTGGCTGTCGGCGATGGCGATGGTGGCGGTGCCGTAGGTCTCCGCACGCTCCAGCGCGATGTCCAACGCCTTGTGCACCAGCCAGGGCCCCGGAAGGCGGCGGCCGTTCCAGGTCAGGCAGGCGCCGCGGTCGCGCAGCACCTCCGGCCCGCCATCCCGCGTCATGCCGCCGGAGACGGCATCATCCAGGTAGCGCGGCAGCAGCGCCAGGCCATGCGTCGCATGGCCGAGCAGGTCGGATTCCACCAGGGTCTGCGCCACCGCCTGCGCCTTCCCGGCCTCCAGCCCGGCGGCCTGGCAGAGGTCGCGGGCGAAGCCGGTCAGCAGGGCGGCTTCGTGGCGCGGGGTGGTCATGCCGGGCGGCTCCTCATCATCTCGTTGCGCCCAGCATCCCCCGTGCGGCCCCCAAAGGCCACCCTGCCGGCCACCAACAGGCCGCATTCACGGGATGCTAAAGCCTGCCATGCCAGGATGCCGCACCACCACTGCAGACCGGACGCGCGGATGACCAGGAATTCCGAGCAGGACAAGCGCCTCGGCGCCTTCGGCGTGACGCCGGCGCATCTCGAAACCCTCGCCACGCTGCGCGGCTTCGCCACGGACCGGCTGCCGGCGCTGCTCACCTCCCTGCACGCCACCTTCGACCCCTGGCCGGAGATGCAGGCGGCGCTGGTGAAGCCTGAGGTGCATGCGGTGCGGCTGGCGCATTGGCAGCGCGTGGTGACCGGCGCGATCGGCGAAGGCTTCGTCGAATCGGCCGGCCGCCTGGCCTCCGCCTTCTATACCCATGGCGTGCCCGGCTTCGCCGTCGCCATCTGCCACTACAGCGTGATGAGCGGCATCCTGCGCGACCTGGCGGCGCAGCCCGCCGCCGCCCCCGGCGGCCTGTTCCGCCGCGCGAAGCGGCAGCGGGAGGCAGCGCTGCAGGACGCGCTGAGCCGCCTGGTCTGGCTGGACCTGGAACTGCTGCTGGAAACCTATACCGCGGCGGCAACCGAAAGCCGCGACGCCGCCCTGCTGGACATGGCGGAGACGGTGGAGCGCGAGGCCGGGGATGCGGTGACGCAGGTCAGCGCCCTGACCGGGGAGCTGGCACGCACCGCGCGCGCCATGTCGGAAAGCGCCGGCCGCACCGGCCGGAATGCGGAGGATGCCGCCGCCGCCGCCGGCCAGACGCAGGAGACGGCGCAGACCGTGGCCGCGGCGGCGGAACAGCTCACCGCCTCGATCGGCGAGATCACGCGCCAGGTGGGCATCAGCGGCAGCGCCGCCCAGCAGGCGGTCGCCGCCGGAGAGGGCGCGCGCGGCAGCATCGAGGTGCTGTCCCGCCAGGCCGACCAGATCAGCCATGTCGCCGGCATCATCGCCGATATCGCCAGCAAGACGAACCTGCTGGCGCTGAACGCCACCATCGAGGCCGCCCGCGCCGGGGAGGCCGGCAAGGGCTTCGCCGTGGTGGCCAGCGAGGTGAAGCAGCTGGCCACCCAGACCGCCCGCTCCACCGAGGATATCAGCCGCCAGATCACCGCGATCCGGGACGCGACGAGCACGGCGGTGGGGGCGGTGACGCAGATGGTCTCGCAGATCGGCGAGATCGACCGCGTCGTCGCCAATGTGGCGGAGGCGGTGCAGCAGCAGGGCGAGGCCACGGCGGAAATCGCGCGCAGCATCGGCAAGACCGCCTCGGCGGCCACCGAGATGTCGAAGCGCACCGATGCGGTGCGCGCCGCGGTGCGCCAGGCGGACCAGCAGGCGAGCGATGTGCAGACCACCGCCACCACGCTGGATTCGGCCGTGTCGAGCCTGCGCACCGCCGTGATCCGCGCCGTCCGCACCTCGACCGACGGCGCCAATCGCCGCCGCCATCCGCGCCATGCGGTGGACCTGCCGGCGGAGCTGGTGCTGCAGGGCGCCGCCTCGATGGCCGTGCGGCTGCGCGACCTTTCGGCACAAGGCGCGCGGCTGGAGGGGGCGGCGACAGCCGCCGGCGCGCGCGGCCGGTTGCGGCTGCAGGGCATGGAGCTGGCGGTCACCGTCACCCATGCCGGTCAGGATGGGATCTGCGGCGTCAGCCTGGCCCCCGCGCCCGCCGATGCGGCGCGCTTCGCCGCGCTGCTGGCCGAGGTCAGCCGGAAGGCGGCGTGACCGGCAGCAGCCCGCGCAGCTGCGTGGCATCGGCGCGGGCGGCGGCCATCAGATAGCCCACGTCATTGCCCGCGATCAGGAAGCGGGCGCCGAGGCCGATCAGATCCTGCTGCAATTCGGCATCGCCGCGGATGCCGCCGATGCCCAGCACCTTGCCCTGCGCCCGGCAGGCCGCGGCGACCTCCGCATAGGCCTGGCGCAGCCGCGGGCTGCGCAGCTCGCCCGGGATGCCCATCTCTGTGCACAGGTCGTTGGAGCCGATCAGCAGCACATCCACCCCCTCCACCGCTGCGATGGCGGGGGCATTGGCCACGCCTTCCGGCGTCTCGATCATGCAGGCCACCAGGGTTGCGGCATCGAGCGCCGCATTGATCTCGCCGAGCTTGAGCGCGCGATAGCCGATGCCCGGGCCGGGGCCCATGACGGAGCGCCGGCCGGCGGGCGGGAAGCGGGCGGCCTGGACGATGGCGCGGGCCTCCGCCGCCGTGTTCACATGCGGCACGATGAGGCCCTGGGCACCGCCATCCAGGATGCGCCCGATCCATTCCGCGCCATGGCCGGGCGGGCGGACCAGGGGCGTGACGCCGAAGGCCGCGGCGGCGGTGCAGATGGCGGAGGTCGCCTCCAGCCCGATCGGGCTGTGTTCCATGTCCACATACAGCGCATCGAAGCCGCAGGCGGCGGCGATCTGGCCGATATCCACCGTGCGCGCCTGGCGCAGCCCCATGCAGAGCACCAGCCCTCCGGCGGCGAGCCTGCGCCGCGCCGCATTCGCGGCTATACCCGCTTCGGAAATGACCCTTCTCCTCCCCCACTGCGCCCGTGACGCTAAAATCGGGCTATCGGACTGTCCAGCATGACGGGAATTTCTTCAAAGACCCTGGAAGCCCGGCGCGGGGCCAGCAGCCTCGAGAAGATGCTCGGGCTGCTCGACCTCTTCACCACCGCATCCCCCGCCTGGTCGACGGAGGAGCTGATCCGCGTCTCCGGCACCTCCCGCTCCACCTGCTACCGCTACATCAAGGCGCTGCAGGCGGCGGGGCTGCTGACGCCGGTGGCGGGGGGCGCCTGGATGCTGGGGCCGCGGGTGATCGAGCTGGACCGCACCATGCGGCTGTGCGATCCGGTCACGGCCGGGGGGTATCCCTCGATGCAGCGTCTGGCGGCGCAGACCGGGCATACCGGGCTGCTCTGCCTGCTTTTCTCCGGCACGGTGATGTGCGTGGCGGATGCGCGGGCGCCCGGCGCGCCGGCCGGGCTGTTCAGCCGCGGCCAGCGGCGGCCGCTGTTCAATGGCGCGGCTTCCAAGGTCATCCTGGCGCATCTGCCGCCGCACCAGCTGCGCGCCATCTTCGCCCGGCATCGCGGGACGATCGCGGCGGCGGGCCTCGGCGGGGACTGGGAGAGCTTCCGGCACACGCTGCGGACCATTCGCGAGGCCGGGCACAGCATCACCCAGTCCGAATTCCTGCCCGGCGTGCTGGGCATCGCCGCCCCGCTGTTTAATGCGGAGGGGGGCGTGCTGGGCAGCCTCGGCATCGCCGCGCGGATCGAGGAGGTGCCCGAGTCCGCCCATGCCGGGCTGGCCGAACGGGTGGCCCAGGCGGCGCGTGAGGCCTGTGCCCGCATCGCGGAGGAGGCCCAGGTGGCGGCCCGCCCCGCCCGCGCGGTGGGCTGAACCCACTACACGATCTCTTGCTCACAGGGCTGGGTCGGCCGGGCGCAAGCTGTTCGGCCGCGTTTTCCGCGCGCGCGGGGTGCTGGCTGGTCGCCCATATATGGTGGCCAACCAGGGGTGTTTCCCCTATATGTAGTGGGCACCGCAGATTCGGCGCCCACCGCAGATGGCGGGGGCCCGCGGCCCTGAGACTAGGATGTACGACATGGATGGTTCACTGCCCGGCGCCCCCGCCCTTCGCCACCGCCGCACCCCTGGCGCCCGCTTCGGCGGCCCGCCGGCGAAAGCGCGGGCGCTGGATGCGGGGATGGGCGTGGCGGTGGCCCGGCGCACGGTGTTCCGCCCCTCCGATGCCGAGGATTTCGGCCGGGTGGCGGACCGCGTCGCCGCCGGCAACATGGCGCTGCTCGGCGACCGCGCCGACCGGATGGAATTGGGCCGGCTGCGCAATGCCATCGCCACCGGCGCGCTGATCACCTCCGGCCGCCATCTGCAGCACGGCGATGCCGACCAGCCGCGCCGCAACATGGAGGTTTTTACCAACTGCGCGACCGCGGCCGCGTCCTTCAGCCTGTTCTATCTGCTGCTGAACGGCAGCGGCGTGGGCCGGGCCTATGATGACGAGCTGATGGCGGTGGATTGGGCGCGGGCGCCGAACCTGTTGCTGCACCTCGGCAGCGCGCATGCGGATTTTCCGGCGACGCGCGCCACGCTGCACCGCTTCGGCCTGGATTTTTCGCTGCTGCCCTGGGGCACCTCGCTGGAGTCGATGACGGCCGAGCAGGAGGCCGATCTTCGCAGCTGGATCGCGCGCGAATTCCTGGCCGACACGGCCGAGGCGCCGGCGGATGCGATCCGGCATGTGATCGAGGACAGCCGCGAGGGCTGGGGCAAGGCGGTGGAACTGCTGGAAAGCCTCGCCTTCGAGGGTGCCGCGGACCGCACGCTGCTGCTCGATTTTTCGGCCATTCGCCCCTGTGGCGCGCCGATCGGCGGCATGCAGGGCCGGCCGGCCTCCGGCCCGCTGTCGCTGATGCGCGCCTTCGTGAACCTGCGCGCGCAGGTCATCGCGCCGGCGCGCAGCGGCACGATGCAGCCCTGGGAACAGGCGATGATGGTGGACCATCACCTGTCGGTCGAAGTGCAGGTCGGCGGTGCCCGCCGCGCGGCGCGCATGGCGACGAAATCCTGGCGCGACCCGGGCATCCTGCGCTTCATCCGCGTGAAGTCCGAAGGCGGGCTCTGGACCGCCAACAACTCCGTCATGGTCGATGCGGAATTCTGGGACGGCGTGCGCGCCGCCCGCGCCGGCAGCACCCAGCCCCTGCACCAGCACGCCTTCACGGTCTTCGAGGAAGCGACGCGCTGCGGCTACATCAATGGCGAGCCCGGCTTCATCAATGGCGATAAGCTGGAAGACCACCGCACCGGCACCGCCTGGGACAAGCCGGTGCATGAGGATGGCCGCGACGTGCGATCCGCCCGCTACCAGGCCGACCATGCGGTGGGCCTGCTGGCCGAGATCGCGCGCCGTGCCGGCACTGCCCGCTTCCCCGCCACCACCAACCCCTGCGGCGAGATCACGCTGCACGTCACCGGCGGCTACTGCGTCATCGCCGATTTCGCGCCGCTGCTGGCTTGCCCGGTGGATTACGCGGCGCTGACGCCCGGCGAAATGGCGGATGACCTGGCCGAGGATTGGGATGCACGGGTGGAGGACAGCGTGCGCCTCGGCGTGCGCTTCCTGATGCGCGCCAATCTCATGGACGCGCTTTATGGCGCGGAGGTCGCGCGTACCAACCGCATGGGCATCGGCCCGACCGGCCTGCATGAATGGGCCTGGATGCGCTACGGCCTCGGCTTCTCGGATCTGCTCGATGAGGACCGTTCCGCCGACTTCTGGGCGATGCTCGACCGTCTTTCGGCCGCGGCGAAGGACGAGGCGGAGGCCTATGCGCAGGAGCTGGGCCTGGAGACGCCGCACACCGTCACCACGGTGAAGCCGGCCGGCACCACCAGCAAGCTGTTCGGCCTGACCGAGGGCGCGCATCTGCCGGCGCGGCGCCACTACCTGCGCTGGGTGCAGTTCAAGGGGGTGCGCGCCGAGGATGGCGGCTGGACGCCGGATAGCGACCCGCTGCTGGCGGATTACGAGGCGCGCGGCTATCCGATCCGCAGCCTCTCCTCCTTCCCCGGCATGTCGATCGTCGGCTTTCCCACGCTGTCGCTGATCGAGCGGCTCGGCCTCGGCGAAAAGCTGGTGACGGCGCCCGAGGCCTCGCCCGAGGCGCAGTATCGCTGGCTGTCGCTGCTGGAACGCCACTGGATCGGCGCCGAGCGCGGCAACCAGGTCTCCTACACGCTGAAGATCCTCACGGACCGGCACGACCTCGACGCCTTCCGTGACATGGTGCTGACCCACCAGCCGCAAATCCGTTGCTGCGCCATCCTGCCGAGCCGGCCGGATAGCGAACTCGGCTACGAATACCTGCCGGAGGAGGAGGTGACGCCGGAGCGCTTTCTCGAACTCGTGGCCGGCATCAACGACCCGGCGCTGCACGAGGCGGTGGACGGCGCGCATCTGCAATGCGCCTCGGGCGTTTGCCCGATCTGAGGATCGGATGCGTCTGCCCGATCTGATGGGCGGCAAAAAGCCCTCTCCCCCGGGGGGGGGGGGAGAGGCTTGGGTGAGGGGGGCAAAGCCCGACCTGCTATACGCGCAGCGCCTGTTCCGCCGTCGCGCTGATCGAGGACAGCACCGGCCGCCCCACATCGCGCGCCAGCTCGGCCAGAAACGCCTGCGTCGGCAGCTGCGTGCAGCCGATGAACAGCGCGTCGCAATCGGGCGCCATGGTGCGGCGCGCCAGCGCCTCCACCTCCGGCGCCTGGATGGCGCAGAGCGCGGCCACATCCGGCGCGCGCAGCGAATCCATCCGCGTCACGCCGATGCCGCCATCGGCCAGGAAGGCCTCGAGCTGCGCATTCACCGCGTCCGAATAGGGCGTGACCACCGCGATCTGCTGCGCGCCGAGCCGCTGCAGGCCGAGCACCATGGCGCGCGCCGTCGTCACCACCCGCAACCCCGTCGCCTCCGCCAGCGCCGCCGCCAGCGCCGCATCCCCCGCGGGCCCGGCGGCGAAGCCCGCCGCGGTGCAGCCATAGACCAGCAGGTCATGCGTGGTCCGGGAAAAGTGCTGCGCGGCCAGGGCCACCACCGCCGCCTGATAGTCCGGCATGGTCGCCGGCGTCAGCGGCGCGCTGCTGGGTGGGATGCCGATGCGGGTGATGGCGGAGCCCGGCGGCAGGAAGCCGCGCATCTCGCCTTCCATGGTGGTGTTGGAGCCCGGCACCATCAGCCCGACCCGCAAGGCCTTTGTCATGGCAGCCTCCGTCACAGCAGCTTCAGCGGCGGCGCGGCGCCCTCGGGCAGCGCCGGGTCAGCCGTGTTCAGCACCATCGCCAGCATCGAATAGTAGCCGGCCAGCGCCAGCAGATCGAGCACGCCGGGCTTACCGAAGCGCGCCTCCGCCGCGGCGTAGAGGGCATCGGTGGGCTTGCCGTCGCGATGCACCGCCACGGCGAAGTCATGCACCATGGCCTGGTCCTCCGTCATCGCCTCCGGCCGGCGGCCCTCGGCGATGGCCGTGATCACCGCCTCCGGCAGGCCCTCGGTGCGGGCGATGCGGGCATGGGCGAAGAATTCGTACTGGCAGGACCAGCGCCGCGCCGTCACCAGGATCAGCAGCTCCACCAGCGCCTGCGGCATGCCGGTGCCGTAGCGCAGATGCGCGCCCAGCCCCTGGATCTGCATGGCCAGCGCCGGGTGGTGCAGCAGCGCCAGGAAGGGGCCGCGGACGGAGCCGCGCGGGCCGCCGGCGATGGCCGCCGCCACCTCCCGCTGGGCATCGGTCATCCGTTCGGGCGGGATGGCGGGGAAGCGTTCGGTCATGCGTGCGTCTCGCGAGAATGAGGCGGGGAGTGTGCCGCCTTTCCGTCATGCTGCGGAAGCCGCCGGCGCGCCACTTGTTCGTTGCGGCAGTGTGCAGGGCCATGCCAGCCTGCCCGCGGCGAGGGGGAGGAGTTTCTATCATGCCGCCCAAAAATCCGGTGGTGCTGCTGCACGGCTATTCGGATCGCGGCCTGTCCTTCAAGCCGTGGCAGGACCAGCTCGTGGCGGCGGGCCATGACCGCGACCAGGTGCATATCTGCGAATACCGCAGCCTGACCAACGAGGTCACCATCAAGGACCTGGCGGAGGGCTTCGATCGCGCGCTCCGCACCCGCATGGCGCCGGACCAGCCCTTCGACGCCATCGTCCATTCCACCGGCATGCTGGTGATCCGTTCCTGGCTGACCACCTATGCGGGCCGCCGCGGCCGGCTGAAGCGGCTGATCGGCCTGGCGCCGGCGACCAATGGGTCCCCGCTCGCGCATCGCGGCCGCGGCTATCTCGGCGCCATCTTCAAGGGCAACAAGATTCCGGGCACGGATTTCATGGAGGCCGGCGACCGCATCCTCGATGGGCTGGAACTCGGCAGCCGCTTCACCTGGGACCTGGCGCATGAGGACCTGCTCGGCCGGGCGCCCTTCTACCGCCCCGGCCCGGAATCCCCCTATGTCTTCATCCTCTGCGGCACCGCGCGCTTCACCGGGCTGAAGGCCATCGTGAATGAGCCGGGCACGGATGGCACGGTGCGGCTCGCCGGATGCAGCCTGGACAGCCAGAAGCTGACCATCGACCTTTCCGTGGATGCGCAGGGCAAGGGCCGGCGCAACCGCATCGCCGCCAGCGAGGTCGCGGCCCGGACCGCGCTGCCGATGCCGCTTTTCCCGATCGGCGACAAGAACCACTCCACCATCCTCAGCGCGCCGGATGGCACGCTGCGCGACCTGGTGCTGGCCGCGCTGCGGGTGGAGGACGACACCGCCTTCAAGGCCTGGCACGCAACGGCCGAGGTCGAGACGAAGGCGGCGCGGAACGGCATGGACGAGTACCAGCAATTCGTCGTCCGCGTGCAGGATGAGCGGGGCGACCCGGTCAGCGACTATTTCATCGAGCTGTTCAGCATGCAGCAGGGCGCCAAGCAGCGTATCGACTTCGACCTCGACGTGCATGCCTACCGCGCCGATCCCAGCCTGCGCTGCTTCCACATCAACCTGACCCGGCTCTATGCCGACTTTCCCGGCGGCGCCGTGCCGGAACTCTGGGTGCGCATCATCGCCTCCTCCGGCTCCGAGCTTGTGGGCTATCACGGGCTGAACAGCGAACGGGTGACGGGCGACCCGGAAGCCCGAACCGCGGGCGGCGTCTGGGATGCCGAGGTGAAGCTGCCGGAGGAATTCGGCAAGCAGGGCACCAAGCTGTTCTGGCCCTTCACCACGACCTTCCTGGAGGTGCGGCTGAACCGCGACCCGATGCCCTTCGGCGCCGTGCCGAACAAGGTCTGCTACTTCGTCTGAGGCCGGGTCAGAACCCCTCGAAGAGCTCGGTCGAGAGGTAGCGCTCGGCGAAGCTCGCGGCGATGGCCACCACCAGTTGGCCCTGCATCGTCGGCTCCGCCGCCAGCTGCATCGCCGCATGCAGCGCGGCGCCGGAGGAGATGCCGATCGGCAGCCCCTCCTCCCGTGCGCAGCGGCGGGCGGCGGCGATCGCCTCCTGCTCTGTCACGCGCAGCACGCCATCGAGGTGCTCCAGCTCCAGCACCGCCGGCCGGAAGCCGGCGCCGATGCCCTGGATGCGGTGCGGGCCGGGCTCGTCGCCGTTCAGCACGGCGCTCTCGGCGGGCTCCACCCCCAGCACGCGCAGCCCGGGCAGGCGGGGTTTCAGCGCCCGGGCCAGGCCCGTGGCAGTGCCGCCGGTGCCGATGCCGGCGACGATCGCGGCCAGGTCCCCGCCGGTATCGGCCCAGATCTCCTCGGCCGTGGCCTGGGCATGGACCTCCGGATTGGCGGGGTTGTCGAATTGCCGCGGCATCCAGGCCTCGGGGGTGGCCGCCACGATCTCCTCGGCGCGGGCGATGGCGCCGGCCATGCCGCGGCGGGCGGGGGTCAGCTCCAGCTCCGTGCCCATCAGCCACATCATCTTGCGACGCTCGATGCTGGCGCCGTCGGGCATCACCACGATCAGCCGGTAGCCCTTGGCGGCGGCGACGAAGGCCAGCGCGATGCCGGTATTGCCGGAGGTCGGCTCTACCAGCACGGACCGGCCGGGGGCGATCAGGCCGGCGCGTTCGGCGGCCTCCACCATCGCCAGGCCGATGCGGTCCTTCACCGAGCCCAGCGGGTTGAAGAATTCCAGCTTCAGCGCGAGGCGCGCCGCCAGCCCGGCCGAGGCCGCCAGCCGCGGCAGCAGCACCAGCGGCGTGCCGCCCACCGTCTCCAGCACGCTGCCGTAGATGCGGCCGCGCGGCGCGGCGAGAGCGGGTGCCTCGGTGCGTGGTTTCTGTGGTGCCATGCAGGGAGTCTACAGCCGCGCGCACGGGGCCAGAAGGGGGCGGCTGGCAATTCACGCGCGGCTCGCGTAGATCAGGCGCTTGGGACCCAGCAGAAGGCCGACCCCATGATCCTCCGCCGCGATCGCGCGCTGCTCGCCATCGATATCGTGCTGGACGTGGCCTTCCATGCCGGGCGAGGGACGGAAGCGACGGGCGGGGCGGAGATCGCGGACCGGCTGCAGGCGCAGCGGCGCGGGATCGAGCCGGTGCTGCAGGCGCTGAGCCGCGCCGGCATCCTGGACAGCACGCGCGGCCCGAAGGGCGGCTATCGCCTGGCCCGCGCCGCGCGCGGCATCACCCTGGCCGAGGTGGTGGAGGCGGTGCTGGACGGGGGCGAGGACGAGGCCGCCGGCCGGCTTTCCACCGCCGTCACCCGCCCCTTCTGGCAGTCGCTGGAGGCGCTGCTGCGGGACCGGCTGGCCGCCACCACCGTGGCCGACCTGCTGCGCCAGGCCGCCGCCGCCGGGTTGCGCCGGCCGGCGACGGAGCCGCTGAATTTTGCGATCTGACGCGCGCCCCCTTTCAACACGGCAGCCGCCCACTTCAACGCGGCAGCCGCCGCCCCCTTTAACGCGGCAGCCGCCGCAGGGCCGGCAGCGCCGCCGCCACGCTCAGGGCCGCCAGCAGGAAGGCCCCGGCATAGCCCACAAGGCCCACCGCCAGCCCGCCCAGCAGCGGCCCCAGTAGATAGCCCAGCTGCAGCGTCAGCATCATCAGGTTCAGGTTGGCGCCGCGGCGCTCCGGTGGCGAATGGCGGTGCATCAGGGCATTCAGCAGTGGCAGCGCCGCGCCGAAGCCGAGGCCGATGGCCAGCGCCAGGGGCACCAGGGCCAGCGCCGGCAGCGGCAGCGCCAGGGCGCCCAGCGCCAGGGCCACCAGTCCGAGCCCCGCGGCCGCGGTGCTGCGCTGGTCCAGCCGGTCGAAGGCGCTGCCGGCCAGCAGGCGCAGGGCCATGATGGTGGCGGTCTGCAGGCCGAAGAACAGGCCCACCAGGGCGGCGCCTTCCAACTCCAGCGCACGCGGCTTCAGCAGGCTGAACAGCAGGGCATGCGCCAGGAAGGCCGCCGTGTTCACCGCCAGCAGCAGCCGCACCGGATGGGCCATCGGCGCGGCCGGGCCCGGCGCCTCCGCCGGCGGCGCGGCGGGGGGCGGCCGGCGGGCGATCCAGGCGGCCAGCAGCAGGGCGGGCGCCTGCAGCAGCGCCATGGCGGCATATTGCGCGGCCGGATCGCCGCCGAAGCGGGGCAGGGAGAGTTCCATCAGCGGCGGCAGCAGCGCGAAGGGCAGCAGGTCCGCCACGCCGAACAGGGCATAGGCCTCGCCCTCCCGGCCCGGGGGCACCGTGGCGACGAAGGCGGTGATGATGCCGACCAGGGTCAGCACGAAGCCCAGCCCATGCAGCAGCCGCAGCGCCAGCAGCGCCGGGAAGCCCTCGGCCAGGGCATAGAGCGGCAGCGCCAGCAGCGTGACCGCGAACCCCGCGACGATGCAGCGCCCGGCGGTGGCGGGCGTGATGCGCGCCGAGAGCGGCGGAATCAGCACCAGCGCCACCAGCGTGAAGCCGGCAATGGCCAGGCCCGCCTGGGCCGGCCCCAGGCCGCGGCTGCGCAGCCAGGGTTCCAGCCCGTAGAAGGCGGCGAGATTTGCGAAGCCGAGCAGGACCAGCGCCAGCAGCCCGGCGAAGCCGGCGCTCCAGAGGGGCGGCCGCCGGGCAGACCCCTGATCCATCATCGCCGTTCGCCCCCCGCAACCATCCCGCAGCATGGCGGCTGGCGCGGGGGGAAGCCAGGGGGCGGCATCGCCCCCCGCATCGCCCCCGTGGGCGCGTCAGGCCAGCTCGGCCCGCAGCGTCCGGGCCGCGGCCACCAGGTTCGCCATGGCCGGCCGCACCTCCGCCCAGCCGCGCGTCTTGCAGCCGCAATCCGGATTGGCCCAGAGCCGCGCCGCCGGCACCCGCCGCGCCGCGCGCCGCAGCAGGTCCAGCATCTCCGTGGCCTCGGGCACGCGCGGGCTGTGGATGTCCCAGACCCCCGGGCCGATGGCATTGGGATAGGCGAAGCTCTCGAAGGCGGCCAGCAGCGACATGTCGCTGCGCGCCGTCTCGATCGAGATCACATCCGCATCCATCGCCGCGATCTCCGCGATGATGTCGTTGAATTCGCTGTAGCACATATGCGTGTGGATCTGCGTCGCGTCGCCCACAACGGAGGCCGACAGCCGAAAACATTCCACGGCCCAGCGCAGATAATCGGCGCGATCCGCCTGGCGCAGCGGCAGGCCCTCCCGCAGGGCGGGTTCGTCGATCTGGATCATGCCGATGCCGGCCGCCTCCAGATCCGCCACCTCGTCGCGGATCGCGAGTGCGATCTGCCGGCAGACCGTCTCGCGTGGCAGGTCGTCGCGGACGAAGGACCAGTTCAGCATCGTCACCGGCCCGGTCAGCATCCCCTTCATCGGCCGGCTGGTGAGCGACTGCGCGAAGGCGGACCAGCGCACCGTCATGGGATGCGGGCGGGAGACATCGCCCCAGATGATCGGCGGTGCGACGCAGCGGCTGCCATAGCTCTGCACCCAGCCATGCTTCGTGAACGCATAGCCGGCCAGCTGCTCGCCGAAATACTTCACCATGTCGTTGCGTTCGAACTCGCCGTGGACGGGGACATCGACGCCGATCTCCTCCTGCCAGCGCACCGCCTCCGCCGTCAGGCGCTGCATCTCCGCGTCATGCGCGGCCTGGTCGATCTCCCCGCGGGCGAGGCGGGCGCGGAGTGCGCGCACCTCCGCCGTCTGCGGCCAGGACCCGATGCTGGTGACCGGCAGCGGCGGCAGGTCGAAGCGGGCCTGCTGCGCCGCCGCCCGCTGGGCAAAGGGGCTTTGGCGCTGCGTCATGGCGGGGGTCAGGGTGGCCAGGCGCGCGGCGACGGCGGAATCGGGCGGCGGCGCCTCGGCGCGGGCGGCGTCGCTGGCGCGCAGCTGCGGCGCGATGGCGGCCTCGCCCTCATCCAGCCCGCGCGCCAGGCAGACGACCTCGGCCAGCTTTTCTTGCGCGAAGGCCAGGCGCCGGGCCAGCGCCGGGTCCAGCGCCGTCTCCAGCTTCAGGCTGTGCGGCACATGCAGCAGGGCGCAGGAGGGCGCGACCATCAGCCGCCGCGCCCGCCCGGAAGCCGCCGCGCGCTGCGCCAGGCCCAGCGCCCGGCGCAGGTCGGTGCGCCAGACATTGCGGCCATCGACCAGGCCGAGCGAGAGCCAGCGATCCGCCGGCAGCGCCGCCAGCACATCCTCCAGCTGACCTGGCGCGCGCACCAGGTCGATATGCAAGCCGGCAACCGGCAGCTCCGCCACGAAGGGCAGGTTCTCCCGCAGGCCGCCGAAATAGGTGGCGAGCAGGATGTCCAGGCCGGGCGCCGCCTCGGCCAAAGCGCGATAGGCGGTGGCATAGGCGGCCTCCGCGCCCAGCGGCAGGTCGGTCACCAGGCAGGGCTCGTCGATCTGCACCCAGCTGGCGCCGGCTTGCGCGATGCCGCGCAGCACCTGCGCATAGACCGGCAGCAGGGCCGGCAGCAGCTCCAGCGGGCGGACATCCTCGGCCTTGGAGAGCAGCAGGAAGGAGACCGGGCCGAGCAGCACCGGCCGCGTGCGGGTGCCCAGCGCCAGCCCTTCCCGCACCGCATCGGCCCAGCGGTTGGTGGTGAGCTGGAAGCGCGTGGCGGCGGTCAGGCGGGGGACCAGGTAGTGGTAGTTGGTGTCGAACCACTTGGTCATCTCCAGCGCCGGGGCGCCGGGCGAGCCCGCGGTGCCGGGGATGCCGCGCGCCAGGGCGAAGTGGGTGGCGAGCGGGACGGGGCCCTCGCCGGACCAGCCGTAGCCGGGCGGCACCGCGCCGAGGGCGCAGGCGGTGTCCAAAACATGGTCG
The DNA here is from genome assembly GCF_019024325.1 of Falsiroseomonas tokyonensis. Lineage (GTDB taxonomy): Bacteria > Pseudomonadota > Alphaproteobacteria > Acetobacterales > Acetobacteraceae > Falsiroseomonas > Falsiroseomonas tokyonensis. Next base: position 341,726 of record NZ_JAFNJS010000004.1, on the reverse strand, counting down.
TAGAGCGCGAAATCGGCGGAGGGGATGTGGTTGATGCCGCTGCCCTGCTGCAGCGCGCGGCTGGCGGCGCGCAGCGCCTCGGCCGAGGCCAGCAGCTCGGCCTCCGTCGTCTGCCCGGCCCAATGGGATTCGAGGGCGGTCTTCAACTCGCGGCGGGGCCCGATTCGCGGGTAGCCGAGATTGGCGGCGATGGTCATCGCAAATGTCTCCACATCCCCGGTCCCCACAGCCCGGCGGCAGAAGGTGGCGCGGCCCGGTGCGGGTCCGCGGCGCTGGCAGGTCTCCTGGCTCGCGGGTCATCGGTGCCGGCCTGGCCTTCCCGCGGGGGCGTGTTCCCCGCAGTGGCCCGCCTGGCCGTCTGGCCAGGCGTGAGGGCCGGCGCCTCGCCGCCGACAGTTGCTGGGGCAGCCGCCGACTTGGGGCGAGGCCCCGCACGGCGTTCCCTTTTCACCCGCTCGCGCGGGACCAACGCCACATCAACATATCTTTATGGGTTTTGTCCGGCAAGGGGGCGTCGGACAGGCCGCAGCGGCTGGAGCTGCAGTCGGATGGATGTTATGTTATCACATAACCTATCCACGATCCCGCCAGGACACCGCATGTTCCGCACCCTTTCCCTGCTGCTCCTCGCCGCCCTGCCCGCGGCCGCCGAGACCGTCACCGTCACCCGGCTGGTGATCGCCGACCATGCGGCGCCCCGGCTGCTCGTCACCGACGCGGCGGGTGCGACGCTGCTGCAACTGAGCCTGGCGGAGCCGGTGCGGCTGCATCACGGGCTGCACCACGGCCAGGTGGCGCTGCGCGAGGCCCAGCTGGGCCGCGTGAGCCTGCTGGAGACGGGGCTGCGGCTGGAGGGGCATGGCGACCATGGCGACCTGCGGCTGGCCGCGCCCTCCCTGCTGCCGGTCGAGCTGCGGGGGCCGCGGCCGTCGCATGTCGTGGGCTCCGATGGCCGCCTCGCGGTCTTCTTCGACGGCGACGGCTCCGCCAGCCTGATCGCGGCGGGGCAGGAGGCGGCGCCGGTCCGGCTGTCCGCGGCGCATGCCCATCACGGCGTGGCCTATCCCTTCGCCAGCCTCGCCGGGCCGCGCCTGGCGATCAGCGAGGCGCCGGCCGCCGGCGAAAGGCCCTCCGCCGTCAGCCTGCGCGGTGCGGATGGCGCCGAGCTGGCGCGGCGCGAGGACTGCCCGCGCCTGCATGGCGAAGGCCGCAGCGGCGCGCTGATCGCCTTCGGCTGCGCCGATGGGGTGCTGCTGCTGGATGCGCGCAGCGGCGCCTTCCGCAAGATCGCCAATCCCGAGGGGGCCGGGGAGCGGATGGTGAGGAACCTGGCCGGCGGCGAGGATTGGCGCCTGCTGCTGGGCGATTTCGGGCCGGAGGCGATGATGGTGGTGGACCCGGAGGCCAATGCCATGCGGGTGGTGCCGCTGCCGGCACGTCGCCTGCACTTCACGCTGGACCCCGCGCGGGCCGAGACGGGCTTCGCCATCACCGAGGATGGCGTGCTGCACGCCTTCTCCACCCTGGACGGCACACCGCGCGGGCGCATCCAGGCGACCGGTCGCTACAGCCTGGAAGGCGGGGCGGCCGTCGCCCGTCCGCGGCTTTCGGCGGCGGGCGGGCTGGTGGCGGTGACCGACCCGGCCGCTGGCCGCGTGGCGCTGCATGATGCGGAGACGCTGGCCCTGCGCCAGGTGATCGAGACGGGCGGGCGCCCCTTCGACATCCGCCTGGTCTCCCTGACCGGCGAAAGCCACTGAGCCTTCAGCACGGTCGCCGGGCCCTATTGCAGCCTGGCGCCAGCGGCGCGGATCACCGCGCCCCGCCGGCCGGTCTGCCCGCGGCCTGGCGGAGCCAGGGCGCCTTCGGCGTGAAATCCGCCACCAGCCAGTCGACGAAGGCGCGCGTCTTCGCCGGCACGAGGCGCCCGGGCGGCAGGACCACCTGCACCGCCCCGTCCACGTCGAAGCGCCAGCCCGGCAGCACCCGGACCAGTCGCCCCTCGGCCAGCTCCCGCCCGATCTCCCAGTCGGAGGCAGGCAGGATGCCGGCGCCGGCGAGGCAGGCGGCGAGCAGCCCCTCGCCCTCATCCGAGACGATCGCGCCCGAGACGCGCTGGGTCACGCGCCGGTCGCCGTGCCGCAGTTCCCAGCCGCCATGGAACCGTTCCTTCGGGAAGCGGAGGCATTCATGGGCCGCCAGCTCCTCGGGTCGCGACGGCGTGCCGCGGCGCGCGAGATAGGCCGGCGCCGCGCAGAGCATCGTCTCGACGGCGGCCAGGTGGCGCACGAGGAGGCTGCTATCCGACAGCGCGCCGATGCGCACCGCCGCGTCGAAGCCTTCCGCCACCAGGTCCACGAAGCGGTCGCCATGCAGCAGTTCCAGCTCGATGGCCGGATAGGCGGCGACGAAATCCGGCAGCCGGGGCGCGATCCAGCGCCGGGCATAGGTCGCCGGCAGGCTGAGGCGCAGGCGGCCGCGGGGCGAGGCGGCCACCTCCGCGGCCTCCGCATCCGCGGCCGAGAGCTCGGCCAGGACGGTCCGGACGCGGGTCAGATAGGCGGCGCCGGCCTCGGTGAGCGTGATCCGCCGCGTCGTGCGGGACAGCAGCCGCACCCCGAGCCGGGCCTCCAGCGCATCCAGGCGGCGGGAGATGACGGAGGGGTCGCGGTCCAGCGCGCGCGCCGCGGCGGAGATGCCGCCATGCTCGACCACCGCCACGAAGGCGTCGATCTGCTCGAAGCGGGACCGCGACCGGTCTTGCATCTGATGCACGAGTCCCTTGCCAATCGCCGGGATTAAGGGGTGGGAGGCACTGATTATCTGGGTCGGGCCGGGGGAGGACCATCCCCCATCAACGAAAGGCCCTTCCATGACCCAGCTCCACGCCGTCTTTCCCCCTGGTCGCCACGCACTCTACGAGAAGCACCGCTATTCCGCGGCCATCCGCTCCGGCGATCTTCTCTTCGTCTCCGGCCAGGTCGGCAGCCGCGAGGATGGGAGCCCGGAGCCGGATTTCGCACGTCAGGTGCGGCTGGCCTTCGACAATCTCGCCGCCGTGCTGGCCGCCGCGGGCTGCAGCTTCGCCGATGTGATCGACGTGACCAGCTTCCACACCGACCCGGCCAGCCAGTTCGACACCGTGCTGGCGATCCGGGAGGGGGTGCTCGGCGCGCCGCCCTACCCGGCCTGGACGGCGGTGGGCGTCAACTGGCTCGCCGGCTTCGACTTCGAGATCAAGGTCATCGCCCGGATCCCCGCCAAGGCCTGAGCGCCACCCCCACCCCTGCCATCAGGAGACTTCGGATGAAGGTAACTGTTCACTCCCCCGCCGATGCGGCGTTCGAGCGTGCGCCCGGGCTGGATGAGGAGGTTTTCGTCGCCAACCTGGTCGATGAGCGTCACGGCGGGCCGATCACCATCGGCTACGGGCGCTACGGCCCGGGCCAGGGCCTGCGGGAGAGGATGGCCGTGGACGATGTGATGATCGTCCTCGAAGGCCGGCTGACCATCACCTCCGCGGCCGGCGAGCGCACCGCGGCGCGGGGCGACATCGTCCATATGCCGAAGGGCGAGACGGTCGGCATCCGGGCGCGGGAGGAGGGCGCCCTGACCGCCTATGTCACCTTCCCGCATTGGCGCACGGCGCGCGAGGCGGCGGAGGGCTGAGTCCGCCGCTCAGGCGGACAGCGCCCGCGCGATCGCGGCGGCGCCCAGGCGGGCGGTGGCCAGCAGCCGCTCCGCGCCATGGCCGTCGCGGGCCATGGCGGACAGGCCGGTCATCAGCGTCACGACATAATCGGCCAGCGGCTCTGCCAGCTCCGGATGGCTGGCGGCGATGAAGCGGCGGATCCGGTCCTCGGCCGCCGAGCCCAGGCTGCGGGCGGCCTCCCGCGCCTCGGGCGCGCTGCAGCGGCCGCCCTCGATCACCATGCAGCCGGCACCTCGCGGCTTCGCATAAGCCTTCGAGCGCACGGGGGCGGGGCTGACGGCGCCGCCGCCTGCCGGATAATGCCTGCAACGGTCGGCTGGCGAGGGGCTGGTTGGGGCGCCAGGATTCGAACCTGGGAATGGCGGTACCAAAAACCGCTGCCTTACCACTTGGCGACGCCCCATCGCCGGCCCCCGGGTAGCGCAGCCGGCGCCGGGCTGCAACCGGGCGGGCGCGGGCGCGCCGCATTCACGCCCGGTTCATCGCGTCGCAGCACAATGCCCGGGCGGGGCCTGCCGGCGCGGGCCTCGTGACCAGCCCCGCAACAGGCGGAGGGCAGGCACCGGGCGAGACCTCGGCCGCAAAAGCGGCCCCGGACGCAGCCGCGGGCCGAGGCGCCGGACGATCCGGAATTTCGAAGCCATGTGCTGGCTTTGCCGGCCCCATAATGGGGCCCCCGAGGGCGGCGCCGCCGCCGGCGGCACGCTGCGTGCGGACCAACCGCAGGAAACCGCGCCGCGCTTCCAGTTCACCAGCTCCGGCCATGCCGGGGTGGACGGCCTGCTGAGTGGCTATGCCTGGGACATGGGCGACCCTGTCAGCTTCGCCTTCCCGGACAGCGGCAACGACTACGAAGCGTGGTACGGCACCAGCGAGCCGACCCGCGGCTTCTCCCCGGTCAGCGCCATGATGCGCGACGCGGTGCGCAAGATCCTGGTGGGCGAGGCGAGCGGCGGGCCCGGCAGCCCTGGCGTCGCCGTCACCGGCTTCACCAACCTGGCGATCGTCGAGGCATCCCAGGACTGGGCCGCCGATATCCGCGTCGCCCGCTCCTCCGTCCCCTCCACCGCCTGGGCCTATTATCCGAATGGGCGGGAGGGCGGCGATGTCTGGTTCGGCAGCCGCAGCAGCTTCACCACGCCGACGCTCGGCAGCTACGGCTTCCTGGTGGCGGTGCACGAACTCGGCCACAGCCTCGGCCTCAAGCATCCCCACGAATCCGCCAATGGATTCGGCGCCATGCCGCTGACCTGGGACACGATGGAATTCACCGTCATGTCCTATCGCTCGCATGAGGGGCTGGCGACGACCAACGGCTATACCAACGGCACCTACGACTACGCCCAAAGCTGGATGATGCTGGACATCGCCGCGCTGCAGCACCTCTACGGCGCCGACTACACCGCCCGCGCCGGCCATACCCGCTACAGCTGGAATCCCGTGACCGGGGAGACGCTGATCGACGGCATCGGCCAGGGCGCGCCCGGCGCCAACCGGGTCTTCCTGACCATCTGGGATGGCGGCGGCATCGATAGCTACGACCTCTCGGCCTATGCCAATGGCGTGGCGGTGGACCTGGCGCCCGGCGCCTGGTCCGTCACCGCCGCGGACCAGCTGGCCAGGCTGGATACGCGCGCGGGGCTGGAGGAACTGGCCCGCGGCAATGTCTTCAATGCCATGCTGTTCCAGGGCAATGCCGCCTCCCTCATCGAGAATGCGCTGGGTGGCGCCGGGGCGGATACGCTGTCGGGCAATGAGGCGATGAACCACCTCTCCGGCGGCGCCGGGCGGGACCTGCTGCAGGGCCGCGACGGCGACGACGTGCTGGATGGCGGCAGCGGCGCCGATACGCTGGAAGGCGGCAGCGGGCACGACCGCTACCTGGTGGAGTCCTCCAGCGACGTGGTGCGGGAGACCGCGGGCCAGGGCACCGATACGATCGTGGGCGCCGCCCTGTCCCGCGTGACGCTGCCGGATGCGGTGGAGGCCCTGGTGCTGGGCGCCGGCACCATCACCGGCATCGGCAATGCGCTCGGCAACCTGATGACCGGCAATGCCCTGGCCAACCGGCTGGAGGGGCGCGAGGGCGCCGACCTGCTGGAGGGCCGCGGCGGCAACGACACGCTGCTGGGCGGCGCCGGCGCGGATATCTTCGTGCTGCGCCACGGCGACGATTTCGACCGTATCGAGGATTTCACCAGCGGCACGGACCTGCTGGCGCTCACCGGCTTCGGCCGCAGCGCCAGCGCGATCCTGGCGCTGGCGGTGCAGGTGACGGACGGGCTGCGCATCGACCTCGGCGATGGCGACGGCGTGCTGCTGGCGGGGCTGACGCGGGGGCAGCTGACCGTGGCGGATATCGTCGCCTAGTTGTCGTGGCTATGGAGGTTGTCCCCCCGGGCCTGAGGGCTGGCATGTGCCAACGAGGCGATGCGGCAACGTAATGCAGTGGCGGATCCGTGCAGCGGCTGCCATGGTGACGACTTCAAGGAAAGAACCGTCCATGCAGATCGCGCGCATTGCCTCCTTCGCCGCCGGGTTCCTTGCAGGCGGCATCGTCCTGGGCGGCTACGTGGCCCACGCCCGCATCACCTCGGTGAATCTCTCCATCGGCGGGGTGCTGCCGAATAGCGAGGGGGGCCTGCTCTGCGTCACCGCTGCGAATGCGGTGCGACCTTCTATCCGTGGGACCTGGCGGGAAGGCACCGTCGGTGTGCCGGGCGGCACCGCCACCGGGATCTGGATGCGCTGCCCGGCCTAGAGCTGTTGGACTTCCCGACTTTGCAGCAGCACCAGCGCCTGCCGCACGATGTCGAAGATGTCCTCGATGCGGCGGGCGAGGTTCTGCAGGAGAGAGGTGAGGCCCAGCTCCTCGTCGATGGCGTCGGCACGGCATGGATGGAGGTTCGGCTGGGGAGGGGTATCGAGCGTGCAACTCATGAGAAATGACGCGGCCCGTCGAAGCTCGGGGTCGTATTTCGAGCCGTCATAGGAGACGCCCCTATGCTTCTGGGCAGGGCGCGACCGTATCTCGATTATCCCGGCGCGCGTGCCCTGCTCCTATCGAACCGTATCCGGCGGAATGTTGCCAGCCGGTCCCTCAGGGCGTGCGATCGCCACTCCGCGGGCATGCCCTCGCGCCACGCCTGCACGCGCAGAACGGGCAACATGAGCACGGCGTCGCCACGCGGCTCGCTGGGCCGCATCTCCTCCGGCCGCAGATAAAGCCGTCCGGTGGTCGCGATGGGCGCGGGCGACGGCTGGCCACCGGGCATCTGGAAGGCGAAGCCAAAGCTGTTCCAGCGGTTCACCTGCTGCCGTCGCATCCGCTCCAGCGCCCCGCCGGAGGGCGCGCCGGGAGGTGGGCGAGCGGCAGGTGGAAGGTGTGGCCCGCGACCTCGACCGTGATGATCTCGGACGCCTCGCGGGCGCCCTGCGCCGCGCCCGCGCCCGGCGCGAGCAACGCCGCCCAGCCGGGCGACGCAAGCGAGGAAACATCATCCCGTCCTAGGACCACAGCTCCGGCCGGGCGAACTCCTCGGACAGGCGCTTGGCCGCCGCCTCCAGCAGCCGTTCCCCCTTCTCGGCGCTGGCGCTGCGCGGGTCGCCGATGACGCCGGTATCGGTCATCTCGGCAAACGGGCGGCTGCGCTTGAAGCCGGGCGGGGCAGGGGGCGCGAAGCGTTTCGGCACCGCGGCCTGGATGCGGTCCGTGCGCACGCAATCGGGCGCCACGGCCATCATCATCGAGGTCTCGGCCTCGCAGGCATGCATGACATTGGGCTGGCTTTCCAGGATCGGCCCAAAGGTGTCGGCATTGGCGAGCCAATAGGTCAGCCCCACCACCGGCACGCCGAGGCTGCGGGTCAGCTCGATGGCGGCGCTGGCGACCGCCTCGGTATTGCCGCCATGGCCATTGACCAGGGCGATGCGCCGGAATCCGTGCCGCGCCACGCTGCGGGCGATGCCGCCGACCAGTGCGGAGAAGGTGGCGAGGTCCAGCGTCATGGTGCCGCCGAAGGCCATGTGGTGCTCGGCGAGGCCGGACCAGATGGTGGGGGTGACCAGCGCCGGTTGGCCGGCCGCGAGCATCCGCCGCGCCGTGCGTTCCGCCACCGCCGTGGCCAGCAGCGTATCCACGCCCACCGCCAGATGCGGGCCGTGCTGCTCGATGGAGGCGACGGGGATCAGCACCACCGTCTCCGGGGTGGCGCGCGCCTGGATCTCGGCGGCGGTCAGCCGCGCCCAGAACACCTCTGCATCGATCGTCATGCCCGCACATTCCCGTCTGGTTGCACGAACAGGCTAGACCAGCGGCGCGGAGGCGGCATCCTGTGTGCATGCGCATCCTGCCGCTTCTCCTCGCTTTGCTGCTCTCCACGCCGGTTGCGGCGCAGGAGGCCGTGCATGGCGGCCCGGTGCGGGCCCTGGCGGTGGCGGAGGATGGCGGCCTGGCCTCGGCCGGATTCGACCAGGCGATCATTTTGTGGGCGCCGGACGGGCTGCGGGCGCGGGCGGTGCTGCGCTGGCACCAGGGCGCGGTGAATGCCCTGGCGGCGCTGCCCGGCGGGATGCTGGCCAGCAGCGGGGAGGATGGGCTGGTGGCGCTCTGGCCGCCCCGGCCGGGGCCGGAGCCGCTCCGCGTGCTGACGGGACATGACGGGCCGGTGGCGGGGCTGGCGGCGGCGGGCGCGCGCCTGGCCTCGGCCTCCTGGGACGGCACGGCGCGGGTCTGGGATCTTTCGGGAAGCGCCGCCCGGGTCCTGCAGGGGCATCAGGGCCAGGTGAATGCAGTCGCCTTCCGCAGCGACGGGTTGGTGGCCACCGCCGGCTTCGACGGCACGTTGCGAATCTGGCCGGAGGGGGAGGCGCCACGCACCCTGGCGGAATTCGGCCCGCCGCTGAACGCGCTGGCGGCGCTGCCCGGCGGCCTGCTGGCGGTGGGCGGGGCGGAGGGCGCGCTGCGCCTGGTGGCCCCCGACGGCGGGGTGCGGGAGGTGCAGGCGGGCGCCCGGCCGATCGTGGCGCTCGCAGCCTCCCCGGACGGCACGCAACTCGCCGCCGCCGGCCTCGGCGGCAGCGTCACGATCTGGGAGGTGGCGACGCTGCGCCTGCGCCACACGCTGGAGGGGCCGGGCCTGCCGGTCTGGTCCGTCGCCTGGGCGCCGGACGGGAACAGCCTGTTCACGGGCGGCACGGATCGCCGCGTGCGCCGCTGGAGTTCGGCGACCGGCCGGCCCATGGGTCCGGTGGAGGGTCCGGCGGAGGAGGCCGTGCCGGCCGGCCTGCACCCCCAGGGCGCCCGCGTCTTCCGCGCCTGCGCCGCCTGCCATGCGCTGGAGGCCACGGCGCCGCCCATGGCCGGCCCGCATCTGCACGGCATTTTCGGCCGCCGCATGGGGTCGCTCCCCGGCTACGCCTATTCGGAGCGCCTGGCCCGCGGCGATATCGTCTGGACGCGGGAGACGGTGGCGGATCTCTTCACCCGCGGCCCGGATGAGGTGACGCCGGGCACCCGCATGCCCATTCAGACCGTGGGCAATGCAGAGGAGCTTTCCGCGCTGCTCGATTTCCTCGAAGCCGCGACGCGGTAGCTACTTCTGCAGCCGGCCCGTGCTGCGGCCCTGGCTGTCGTAGAAGCGGGTGGTGTCGCCACGGGTCTCGGCACGGCCCTGGCTGCGGCCGCTCGCATCATAGTCCCGCCGCGTGCTGTCGCGCGTCTCGCTGCGGCCAGTGGCGCGGCCCTGCGCATCGTAGTGACGCTGCGTCTCGCCGCGCTGCTCGCTGCGGCCGGTGCTGCGCCCCTGCGCATCATAGTGGCGCGTGACGCCGTCGCGGGTTTCGCTGCGACCCGTGTTGCGGCCCTGGCTGTCGTAGTAGCGCGTGGTGTCTCCGCGCGTCTCGGCGCGACCCGTGGCGCGGCCCTGGCTGTCATAGGAACGCTGCGTCTGCGCCACGGCAGGCAGCGCAAGCAGAAGCGACAGAAGCAGGACGGCGAGGCGCATGCGGCGAGATTGCCAGGGCCTGATTAACAGGACGATGCCAAAATCGGCCGCGCCCGATTTCCCCCCGCCACGGAGTATCCTAGCATCCCGGCTGCACAAGACGGGGCTGGCATGACGGACGATCGCGCGCAGGGCTCTCTTTCCATCGCCGTCGATGCCGGCGGCACCTTCACCGACATCGTGCTGGTGGACCGCGACAGCGGCCGGCGCTGGCAGGCCAAGGTGCCCTCCACTCCCGCCGACAGATCGCAGGCTTTCGCGGATGGCATCGCCCAGATCTTGGCCCAGGCCGGCCGCGCGGCCGCGCAGGTGACGCATGTGCTGCACGGCACGACCGTGGCGACGAATGCGATCCTCGAACACAAGGGAACGCAGGCCGGGCTGCTGACCACGCAGGGCCTGCGCCATGTGCTGGAGATCGGCCGGCACGACATTCCGCGGCACGAGAACCTCTATGCCTGGGTGAAGCCGCGCCGCCCGATCCCGCCCGAACACGTGCTGGAAGCGCGCGAACGCCTGGCCGCCGATGGCAGCGTGGTGACGCCGCTGGAGGAGGACGATGTGCGCGCCGCCGCCGCCGAATTCCGCCGACTCGGCGTGCAGGCCGTGGCCGTGTGCTTCCTGCATGCCTATGCCGATCCGCGCCACGAGCAGCGCGCCGGCGCCATCCTGGCGGAGGCGCTGCCCGGCATTCCCATCACGCTCTCGACCGAAGTGCTGCCCGTCTTCCGCGAATACGAACGCAGCATGGCCACCGCGCTGAACGCCTATGTCATGCCCGCCGTCGCCACCTATGTCCGCCGCGTGGAGGATCGACTTCGCGACGGCGGCATCAGCGCGCCGCTGCTGCTGATGAAATCGAGCGGCGGCGTGATCCGCGGCGAGGGCGCGGCCAGGCAGCCGGTGCAGACCGCGCTTTCCGGCCCCGCGGCAGGCGTGGTGGGGGCGCGCGCGGTCGGCCTGCGGTCCGGGCATCCGCGGCTGATCACGCTGGATGTCGGCGGCACCTCCGCCGATATCAGCCTGATCGACGGGGAGCCGCGGCTGACCAGCGAGGGCCGCGTCGGCGACTGGCCGCTGACCCTGCCGATGATCGATATCCACACCATCGGCGCCGGCGGCGGCTCCATCGCGCGCGTCTCGCCGGAAGGCGCGCTGCTGGTGGGCCCGGAGAGCGCCGGCGCCGATCCCGGCCCCGTCGCCTATGGCCGCAGTGGGGAGGCGCCGACGCTGACGGATGCGAACCTGGTGCTCGGCCGCCTGCCGCCCTCGCTGCTGGATGGCAGCATCCGGCTCGACGTGGACGCCGCCGCGCGCGCCATCGAGACGCGCATCGCGAAGCCGCTGGGCCTCAGCCTGCAGGATGCGGCGCGCGGCATCGTGGCGGTGGCGGACAATGCCATGGCCGGCGCGATCCGCGTCGTCTCCGTCCAGCGCGGCCACGATCCCCAGGATTTTGCACTGTTTCCCTTCGGCGGTGCGGGGCCGTTGCAGGCGGGCGCGATCGCGCGGTTGCTGGGCATGACGCGCATCCTGGTGCCGGCGCGGCCCGGCGTGCTCTCCGCCGAGGGGCTTCTGGCCGCGCCGCTGCGCAACGAATTTGCGCGGACGGTGATGCTGCGCGCGCCGGTGACCGATGTGGCGCCGCTGGCCAGCGCCTTCGGCGCGCTGGATGCGGAGGCCGCTTCCTGGCTGGTGGCGGAAGCGGTGCCGGAGGGCGCGCGCGAGATCCGTTGGCGCGTCGGCATGCGCTATATGCACCAGGGCTTCGAGCTTTACGTGGAATGGCCCGGCCGTGTTGCCGATGCCGCCGCGCTGGCCGCGGCGGTGGAGCGCTTCCACGCGCAGCACGAACAGCTCTACACTTTTGCGCAGCGCGACACGCCGGTGGAGATCGTGACGCTGGAAGTCACCGCGCTCGGCACGCTGCCGGGTCCGGCGGCGGAGGCCGCGCCGCCCGCCGGCGAGACTGGCCACACTGCGACGGCGCTGGTGCATCTGGAATCCGGCCCGGCGCAGGTGCCGGTCTGGCGCCGCGATTCACTCGGCGCCGGCGCCGTGCTGCGCGGCCCGGGCATCGTCGTACAGATGGATGCGACGACCTGGCTGCACGAGGGCGACGTTGCGACGCTCGACGCTTTTGGAAACTTGGTGGTGGAGGTCGGCTAACTCGCCATCGCTTCCCACCAGGCATCCGCATCGCGGTGCTGGCCGTGCCGGTGGAACATCGCGGTGTTGTCTCGGCGCTGGTCGCGCAGCGCCGTGGTCGCCGCCTCATCCACCTCGCGATCCGGGCCTTCGCGGAAGACCACGCCGTAATCCGCGCGCGCGCCATCTTCCGTGATGAAGCCGCCCCGCAGATCCTGCCGCACGCGCCAGGGTTCACGCGCGAAGGGATCGCCCCAGCCGCCGCCGCCGGTGGATTCCATGCGCACCACATCGCCGCGCTTCATCGGGATGCCTTGCGCCAGGCGCGGCAATTCGCGCTCGTTTGGCGTGCCGGGATTCAGCACAAAACGCCCGGGGCGGCCGCTCTCGCCGCCCTTCGCGCCCCAGGGCGGGTTGTCCACATTGTCCATGCGCGTGTTGAGCGTGGCGCCATCCACCAGCACCTCCATCTCCCGCACCATGCCGCAGCCGCCGCGCCAGCGCCCGGGGCCGCCGGAATCGGCGCGGATGGCGTAGGTGCGGATGCGAACGGGCATATCGGTCTCAAGGAACTCGATCGGATAGTTCTGCTGCGCGACGTAGTAGATGACGTCGAGCCCATCGGCGAAAGGCCGCGCGCCCTGGCCGGTGCCGTGGCCGCCGGATTTGTAGAACAGCGAACCATCCGCGGGCTGCCGCCCCGTCAGCGTATAGATGGTGTAGATCGAGCTCGCCGCCGGGCTTTCGCCCTCCGTCGCCTGCGCGATCAGGCCGAGGCAGCTGGAGATGACGCGCGCCAGGGTGTTCGATCGCTGGCCGAGCGGCGCCGGAAAGGCGGGCTGTATGATGGTGCCGTCCTTCGTCCGCACATCGGCGATGGCGCGCAGCAGGCCCTCGTTCATCATCAGCCCCGGCTCGTCGCGCAGCAGATACAGGCCGAAGACGGTATTGGGCACGGTGGGGTTCATCAGGAAGTTGATGGGGCCCTTGGCCTGCGCGTCGGACTCCGTGGTGTCCAGCGTGAACCCGTCCTCGCGGGATTCCAGCGTGAAGCGCACCGTGAAGGGCCCGCCGCCCTTGCCGTCGCCATCGACGCGATCGGCAAAGCGCCAGCTGCCGCCGGGCGGAAACAGCTCCGCCAGGCGCCGGCGAAACACGCGCGAGGACTGGTCGATCATTGTCTCGACCGCGCCCAGCAGCACCTCCGTGCCGAAGCGCGAAAAGAGTTCCGCAAGCCGCTTCTCGCCCAGCCGCACCGCCGCCGTCAGCGCCCGCGTATCGCCGCGCGCATGCTGCGGGAAGCGGGAGTTGCGGACAAAGGTCTCAAAGAGATCGGTGTTTAGTACGCCTTCGCGGTAGAGCCGCACCGGCGGCACGATGATGCCTTCCTGGAAGATGCTTTCGGTGCCCGGCGTGTTTGAGCCCGGCCAGGCGCCGCCGATGTCCCGGAAATGCGCCCAGCTCTGCGCGAAGGCGACCAGCCGGCCCTCCACGAAGACCGGCGTGGCAAAGACCTGGTCCGAGGTGTGCGAGACGCCGCCGCGGGAGGCGTAGCAATCATTGTACCAGATGATATCGCCCGGCCTGATGTCCTCCGCCGGAAAGCGGTCGAGGATCGGCCGCAGCACGTCGCCGAAGAGCGGCAGCTTGGTGCCGGTCACCAGCCTTCCATCGGCGCCGTAGAAGCCGATGAAATAGTCCTGCTTCTCCCGAATCACCGGCGACATGGCGGTGCGTTCCAGCAGCGCCTCGCACTCCGCCTGGGCCGAGCGCAGCGCGCCCTTGATGATCTCGACGGTGACGGCGCTGACGCTCATTTCGGCCATTCCTGCTCGCCCAGATCCCAGAAGACGCCGGCTGCGATCTGCAGCCCCTCGCGCATCAGCGGCAGCAGCGCGTGTTCGTTCGGCGCGTGCTGCGAACAGCCGCTGTAAGAGTGGGGGATGTAGAGCGTGGGCAGGCCGAGCGTGACCGCAAAGGTGTCGTTGGGCAGGGACCCGCCGGCATTCGGCACGACCATCGGCGCCTTGCCGGTGCTGCGCTGGATCGACTCCGCGACGAAGCGTGGCCAGGGCCCGTCCGGATCCATCCGCGTCGCCGCCCATTCCGCGCCGGATTTCACCGGCTCCACCGTCACATCATCGAAGCCTGCCTCGGCAAGATGCTTTCGGATGGCCGGGATGAAGGTGTCGGGCGGCCGGTCCACCGTGTAGCGAATCTGGCAGCGGGCAAAGGCTTCCGGCGGCACGGCATTCACCGGCGCTTCCGGATGCCCGCATTTGAAGGCGAGAACCTCGAATGTGTTCCAGCCGAAGACTTTCTCGGCGGCAGTCAGGCCGCGCTCGCCCCACCAGTGATTGATCTCCGGCCCATCCTCGCCGCCATCCACCGCGCAATGCGCAAGCGCCGCGCGCACGCTGTTGGGGATACGCTCTGGCAGGATATCGCGCACCAGCACATGGCCGTCGCGGTCGATGATGCTGGCGATGGCATGCGCCAGCCGCACACCGGGATTGGCAAGCAGCCCGCCCCAATTGCCCGAATGGTGACCACCCTCGCGATACTTCACGCGCAGATCCATGCTGAGCGCGCCGCGCGTGCCGAGCACCAGCGCCGGCACATCCGGCACCAGGCGCGGCCCGTCCGAGGCGATCAGCACATCGGCCCGCAACTCGTCCCGATGCGCGCGGCAGAATTCGTCGATGCCGGGGGAGCCGACTTCCTCGCTGGTCTCCAGCAGGATGATGACGTTGAAGCCGAGCCTGCCGCGCACCTTCAGCACCGCTTCCAGCGCCGCCAGGTTGCAGCAGTGCTGCCCCTTGTTATCGACGATGCCGCGGCCGTAGAGCCGTTCCCCGCGCTGCGTCAGCACATAGGGCGAGAGCCCCTCATGCCATTCGGCATCCAGCCCGCGCACCGTATCGCCATGGCCATAGGTCAGCAGCGTCGGCAGCTTCTCGTCCTCGATGCGCCGGCCGATCAGGAAGGGGCCGCCCTTGCCGGTGGGATTCGCATGGATGCTGCAGGTGAAGCCGATGCGCCGCAAATCCGGCGCCATCTCCTGCTCCAGGTAGCGCCACAGGCCGGGGCCGCTATCGGCGTCCTGGCTCGGCGTCGGGCAGGCGACGCGCCGGGCAAGCAGCGCCAGCAGGCTGCCATCATCCAGCAGCCCGCTCGCGGCGGCGATCGCGGCCTCGCGCGTCATGCCGCGCTGGCCTGCTGCACGCGGCGCGTGGCGGCGCGCAGCGCCGCGACGAAGCGGTTTTGGCCGCGCATCAGCTCCACCTGCGCGGGTTTTTGGAGCGCGGCCTCGAGCTGCGGCAGTTCCGCCGCCACAGCGAGGCCGGGCAAGGGCGGCACGGTATAGGCCGGGTCATGCGCGAAGCGGGCCTCCCGCGTGTAGTTGATCGGCACCAAAATCCGGGAAAGTTCGTGCACGGCCGCATTGCGCGCCGCGATCGGCGCTTTGGCCAGCGTGCCCAGCGCCTCCCGCAGTCCTGCGACCGCAGCCTTCGCCGCCGAAAGATCCGCCGCACCGGCAGATGCCTTTTCATAGCCTGCGATGGTCGCGTCGAACTCGTCGCAGGTCGCGGTCCAGTCGAAGGGCAGCGCCTCCGCATTCACGATGCGCAGGATCGACAAAAGATAGATCTTCATGTCGGTCATCAGCACGGCCTGGTCGGCGATCTCCAGCGTGTCGTTCTCCGTATGCCAGGCGATATTCGCGCCGCAGCCAGAGACGTCGTAGTAGCCCTTCTCCTTGCGCAGCGCCTCCGGCATCGTGCTGGACAGCATGAAGAAGCTGGGCAGGCCGATATTGTTGAAGGAATAGTCGCCGGCCTGCGGCGGCCGCATGGTCTTGATATCCGCCTCCGGCACCACGTCGCGGATCGCGCCGACGGCCAGCGCGGCGCTTTCGGTGAAGGCGCGGGTCTGGTGGTAGCTGGTGGCCCAGCGGCAGCCGGGGCTGTCGCAATTCACCTGTGCCAGGCAGTTTTCGTCCAGCTCCAGCGCGAAGGCATCGGTGAACCAGGTGGAGCCGGCGTAGCGCCCCGTCGAATGCCCCGGCCACCAGGCGATCTTCACGCTGCGCTTCAGCTCGCCGCGCTTCGTCCAGAGCACGCGCGCGAGCTCCAGCATCGTCGCATCGCCCGTGGCATTATCGCCGACGCCGACTTCCCAGCTGTCGTAATGCCCGTGCAGCAGCACGAATTTCTCCGAATCCTCGGCGCCGGGGATGTTGACCACGGGAATCTTCTGCGGGAACCAGCCTTCCTGCATATCCGTCATGATGGTCGCCTCGCCGCCCGCTTCCGCCAGCGCCATCAGCTTCTGGCCATCCGGGTTGTTCACGGCGACAACAGGAATCTTCGGCTTGCGCGGCAGGTCGTGCAGGTCCGGGCTGCCCCAGATGGTGGTGCAGGTACCCCAATGGATGTCGATGCCCGGATTGACGGCGATGAGGCCCAGGCCGCCCCATTCCTCAATCAGGCTGGTCAGCGCCGGATTCCCGAAACCCTGCATGATGACGATCTTGCCGCCGACCTTCTGCTTCACCTCCTCCACCGAGGAAATCGAGCCGCCGAAGAGCGTCTTGATGTCGCGGGAATAGGAGCGCAGCGCCTTCGGATTCGCGTCCAGCTTCACCAGCGGCGCCGTGCGCCCGCCTGGCACCGGCAGGGCGGAGGAAGGCGGCTTGGCGCGATAGGTGACGCCGCCCGCGGTGACGGAGGCATCGAGCGGCACCGAAAGGCAGATCTCCGGCTCATGCACCTCCACCGGAATGCCGTGCTTGCGCAGCTTCGCCACGATGACGTCCGCCGCCTTGTTCACATCCTCCGGCCGCCAGCGATGCATGCCAGCGAAGGTGGTCACCAGGTCCCAGGGTGCATCCAGGCTGATGGCATCCAGGAAGCGCTGTTCTTCGGTGGTGATGGGCATCGGTGAGCTCCCTCTCGCGGCGCGGCGGGAGATGCCAGCACCAGCGGCCGCATTGCGCAAGCCGTCTAGCCTGATGCCGAAACGCGATCGCGCGTTTCGCACAAATCTATGGTGCGTCTGGCACGGATTGTGCTGACATCGGCGTGCCATTCGGGGAAGCCGCCATGAATCGTCGCACAATGCTGCTCGCCGCCTCATCGCTCGCCGGGCTTGCCGGCCTGTCGCGGACGCCTCTCGGCGGCGGTTCGGCCTTGGCACAGGCGGCGCAGGGCGATCCGATCCGTCCGCTGGTGCTGCTGACGCGCCCGCAGGCCGCGGCGCCGGCGGCCTATCAGGCGGCGGAGCTGATTGCACAGGAATGGCGCAAGCTTGGCCTGCAAATCGAGCTTCGGCCGCTGCCGAACCAGCAGATGAGCCAGGTGGTCTGGTACGAGCGCCAGCGCTGGGACGCGACCATGTGGCAGATGGTCGGCCGGCCGGAGCGCGGCGATCCTGACGAGATGGTCTATAACCTGCTGCACTCCGCGAACATCGCCACCGGCTACAATTTCGTCGGCTACAACAACCCCGCCTATGACCGCCTGGCCGAGGCGCAGCGCAGCGAGATGGACCAGGCCCGACGCCAGCAGTTGGTTCGCCAGGTGCAGGAGGTGGTGAACCAGGACCAGCCCTACGCCTTCCTGGTGCATCCGGTGAACCTGCAGGCCTTCAACAAGCAGATCTTCGTCGAATCCAGCGCGGTGAACCAGGCGGGCCTCGGGATCCGCAACTTCTGGAACTGGATCAGCCTGCAGCCGGCCGGCCCGCAGCGCGATATCATCGTCAACAGCACGGAGCCGGTGAAAGCGACGAACCCCTTCTACGTCAGCGGCGCGCCGGATAGCTGGGTGACCGACCTGGTCTGGGACCGGCTGATGCGCGTGGGCCCCGATGGCCTGCCGCAGCCCTGGGCCGCCGAGAAGGTTGAGCAGCCTGACCCGCTGACCATCATCTGCACGCTGCGCGACGGCATGGCCTTCCACAATGGCGACCCGGTGACGGCGGAGGATGTCGTCTTCTCCTTTGAGGCACCCGGCGTCGGTAACGAATCGCCGATGTACCGCCCCTTCGTGCAGAACATCGCCAGCGTCGTCGCCGCCGATGCGAAGACCGTGCGCTTCACGCTGAAGCGGCCCGACGCCGCCTTCCGAATCGCCGTGCTCGCCAAGCTGAACATCGTACAGAAGAAGACCTGGGCACCGGTGCTGGCGGACTACCAGAACCGGCCCGAGAATTTGGAATCCTATGTCGAGGAGCGCCCGATCGGCTCCGGCCCCTACCGCTTCGTCCGCTCGCGGGTGAATGAGGAAGTGGTGCTGGAGGCGAATCCGAATCACTGGGCGAAGCCGAAGGCCGATCGCTGGATCATGCGCATCATCACCAATACGGAAGCCACGCTCGGTGCCTTCCGTCGCGGCGAGATCAATGTGCTGGCCGACTATTTCGGCGACCCCGACCTGGTGAAGGAAATGGCCGCGCAGATGCCGCGCATGATCGCCGTGCGGGAGGAAGTGGACATCGGCTTCCAGTTCGTCGGCATGAACCTGCGCCGCCCGCCCTTCTCCGACGCTGCCTTCCGCCGTGCGCTTTCCGCCGCCGTGAATCGCGAGATGATGGCGGGCGCCGCCTGGAACGGCCAGGCCGTGCCGTCGAACTCCATGGTCTCGCCGGCGCTCGCCGCCTGGCATGATGAGGGAATCGTCGGGCGCGTGCCCGGCGGCAATCTCGCCGGGGCGCAGCGCCTGCTGCGGGAGGCGGGCTATCGCGTGGTGAATGGTCGGCTGCACTACCCGGCCGGGGTGCGCGAGACCACGACGCCGTATCAGTGAAAGGCACACGCCTCTCGTGAAGCGATTTGGCGCGCGCGTCGCGCATGCCGCCTTTGTGCTCTGGGCGGTTGCGACGCTGACCTTTCTGCTGTTCCGGCTGATGCCGGGCGATCCGACGCTGAACTTCCTCTCGGATTCCTTCAGCGAGGAAATGCGGGCGGACCTGCTGCAATCCTTCGGTCTCGACAAGCCGCTGCCGGAGCAATACCTGATCTATCTCGGCAGCCTGCTGCGCGGGGACCTCGGCGTCTCCTTCCTGCAGAAGCGGCCGGTGCTGGATATTTTGCTGGCGGCCTTGCCGAATACGGCGGCGCTGACCGTCACGGCGCTGGTCATTGCCTATGCCTTCGGCATCGTCGCCGGCGCCTTCCTCGCCTTCGCGCGCGGCACCGTCACCGAGGGCATCGCCATTCCCGCGGCGCTGATCACGCGCGCGGCGCCGGAGTTCTGGCTGGGCATGCTGCTGCTGTCCTGGCTGTCCTTCGCCTGGGGCATTTTTCCCTCCGGCGGGGCGAATGTGGCGGGCTCGGAATTCGCCTCGGAATGGGCGCGGATGACCTCGGCCGATTTCCTCTGGCACCTGATCCTGCCGGCGCTGACCTTGGCGCTTTACCTGCAGGGCCTGCCGCTGCTGCTGATGCGCGCCACCATGCTGGAGGTGCTGAATGACGAGTTCATCGTCATGGCGCGCATGAAGGGGCTTTCGCGCTGGGCCATCGTGATGCGTCATGCGGCGCGCAATGCGCTGCTGCCGGTGGCCACCGCCTTCGCGCTCGGCCTCGGCAGTTCCTTCGGCGGGAATGTGGTGATCGAGACGGTCTTCTCCTGGCCCGGCCTCGGTCGCGTGCTGGTCTCCGCCGTTCAGGGCGCGGATTATCCGCTGGCGCAGGGCGCCTTCATCATGATCTCCGCCGTGCTGGTGGTGATGAATATGGTGGCGGACCTGCTCTATGCCTGGCTCGATCCGAGGGTGTCCGTCGGTGCCCGGCGCTAGCGCAGTGCCGCGCCGGCCGCTGCCCGGCGCCCTGCGCGCGAGCTTCGGCTTCCTGCGCAGCCAGCCCTTCGCCATTGCGGGCCTGGCCATCTATTTGCTGTTCATCGTCATGGCGATCTTCGCGGACCAGATCGCGACCCACGACCCGCGCGAGATCCTGTTCCGTGGCGCCTATCGCGTGGCC
This sequence comes from Falsiroseomonas tokyonensis, assembly GCF_019024325.1. GTDB lineage: Bacteria > Pseudomonadota > Alphaproteobacteria > Acetobacterales > Acetobacteraceae > Falsiroseomonas > Falsiroseomonas tokyonensis. Next base: position 321,874 of record NZ_JAFNJS010000004.1, on the reverse strand, counting down.
CGCTACCTGCCGCCTTCCGCCACCCACTACCTGGGCACCACGGCGGGCGGGCGGGACGTGTTCTCGCAGCTCGTGCATGGCTCGCGCTCCGCATTGCAGGTGGGCGTCACCGCGGCCTTCTTCGTCGTGGTGATCGGCACGCTTCTGGGACTGCTCTCGGGCTATCTCGGCGGCTGGGTGGACAAGGTGATCATGCGGATCTCCGACATCATCCTGGGCCTGCCCTTCCTGCCCTTCGTGCTGGTGATCTCCGCGCTGACGCGGCCCGGCACCACCACCCTCGTCGCCTCCGTCGCGTTGATGCTCTGGCCGAATACGGCGCGCGTCATCCGGTCCCAGGTCCTGTCACTGCGCGAGCGTGGCTGGGTGGAGGCGGCGCGCGTCACCGGCTGTTCCACGCCGCGCATCATCTTCGTGCATATCGCCCCGCAGGTGGCGCCGCTGGCCGCGCTCTACGGCTCCATTGCGGTCGGCTGGGCGATCCTGACGGAGGCCTCCGCCTCCTTCCTCGGCTTCGGCGACCCCGCTGCCATTTCCTGGGGCCTGATGTTGCAGGACGCCTTTGCGAATCAGGCCCTGTCGCGCGGTGTGTGGAGCTGGTTCGTTCCGCCCGGCCTCTGCATCGTGCTGCTGGTGCTGGCGGGCTTCCTGGTGTCGCGCGGGTCCGAGAAGCTGCTCTTTCCAAAACTGGGGGATTGATGGACGCGCTGCTGTCCGTGCGGGATCTCGCCGTGCACTACCGCACCGCCGCCGGGCCGGTGCGTGCGGTGGATGGAGCGAGCTTCGATGTGCCGGCGCGCTCCATCGTCGGCCTCGTGGGCGAAAGCGGCTGCGGCAAATCCACGCTCGGCCGCGCGCTGATGGGCGTGATGCCGCGCAGCGCCAGCATCGCCGCCGGTAGTGCGGTGTTCGAGGGCAGGGACCTCGTGACGCTGAGCGCAGCGGAACGGCGCAAGCTGCTGTGGCGCCGCATGGCTTTCGTGCCGCAGACAGCGATGAATGCGCTGGACCCGGTGCAGCGTCTCGGCGCGCAGATGATGGAAGTGCTGGTGGAGCGCGGCGGCCTGTCCCGCCCCGAGGCCGGCACCCGCGCGGCGGAGCTTTTCGCCCTGGTCGGCCTGGATTCCGGGCGGCTGCGCGACTGGCCGCACCAATTCTCCGGCGGCATGCGCCAGCGCGCCTCCATCGCGCTGGCCCTCGCACTTAATCCGGCACTGCTGATCGCGGATGAGCCGGTGACGGCGCTGGATGTCATCGTGCAGCGCCAGATCCTGGACGTGATGCGCGAATTGCAGGCGCGGCTCGGGCTGGCGATGATCCTGGTGACGCATGATGTCGCTGTGGTTGCCTATGCCTGCGACCGCGTCGTGGTGATGTATGCCGGGCGCGTGGTGGAAAGCGGCCCGGTGCGCGCGGTGCTGGAGGCGCCGCTGCATCCCTATACCATGGGCCTGATGAACGCCTTTCCGGATCTCGAACGCGCGGGGGGCGAGCTGGTGCCGATCGAGGGCGCGCCGCCATCCCTGCTGAACCCGCCGAGCGGCTGCCGTTTTGCCGCGCGCTGCCCCTTTGCCGTGGCGCGCTGTGCCGAGGATCCGGCGCTGGTCGAGCAGGCGCCGGACCATCACGTCGCCTGCTGGCGCGCCGCGGAAGCGCCGGCGCTGCGCCCCCTGGCCTCGGAGGCGGCGACATGGGCCAGCTGATCGCGGCCAATGACCTGGTGAAGGCCTTCCCCGCCTCCCGCCGCATGGCCGATGTGCTGCGCGGCCATCGCCCGGTGCTGCGCGCGGTGAATGGCGTCTCGCTGGCCGTCGGCGCTGGCCAGGCGCTGGGCATCGTCGGCGAAAGCGGCTGCGGCAAGACCACCACGGCACGGCTGCTCTTGCGGCTGGAGGAGCCGACCTCCGGCAGCGTGGTCTTCGAGGGGCAGGATGTCACGGCCCTGCGTGGCGCCGCCCTGCTGCCCTTCCGGTCCCGCGTGCAGCTGGTGTTCCAGAATCCCTTCGATGCGCTGAACCCGCGCTTCACCATCCGCCGCTCACTGACGGAACCGCTGCGCAATTTCGGCCTCCCGGCGCAGGAGCGCCATGCGCGCATCCTGGAAGCCATGGCGCGCGTCCGGCTGGATCCACCCGAGGCCTATCTTGACCGCCATCCGCATGAATTGTCGGGCGGGCAGTTGCAGCGCGTGGTCTTGGCGCGCGCCCTGGTGACGCATCCGCGCGCCATCATCGCGGATGAGCCGGTCTCGATGCTCGACGTCTCCGTGCGCGCCGGCGTGCTGAACGTGCTGCGCCGCGCGCGGGACGAGCTGCAGCTCGCCGCCATCTATATCAGCCATGACCTCGCGCTGATCCGCTATGTCTGCGAGGAAGTGGCGGTTATGTATCTCGGCCGCATCGTCGAAAGCGGGCCGACGGCAGAGGTCATCGCGAGCGCCGCGCATCCCTATACGCGCGCCCTGGTCGCCGCCGTGCCGGTGCCGCGCGTCGACCAGGATCGCGGGGACCTGCCGATCCGCGGCGGGCTGCCGGACCAGCTGAACCAGCCCAGCGGCTGCGCTTTCCGCGACCGCTGCCCGCTCGCCTTCGCCCGCTGCACGGAGGAAGCGCCGCCGCTGCGCGCCATCGCCCCCGGCCGCCACGCAGCCTGCCACCTGGCCTGAGGACTCCGATTTTGCCCCTACCCCTCTGCAATGCCGTAACGCTCGAAATCGTGCGCGGCGCGATCCGCGCCGCGCAGGCGGAGATGGAGGCGCTGATCGAGCGCACCGCCATGTCCGCCTTCATCCGCGAGAAGAAGGATTTTTACACGGCCCTCTTCGACGCCGATGGGGTCATGGCCGTGGGGTCCAACGTGCCGGTCTTCGGCGACATCTGCGGGCCCGTCTTCCGTGACTTTCCGATCGAGACGATTCGCGAGGGCGACCTCTACTGGTACAATGACTGCTACGGCTCGCGGGGCGCGGTCAGCCATTCCAACGACCAGGTTTTCCTGGCGCCGGTCTTCCTCGATGGCGTGCGCGTCGCCTTCGTCATGGGCTGGGCGCATTTTGCGGATATCGGCGGGCTGCGGCCCGGCTCCATCAGTCCCGACGCCACCGAAATCTTTCATGAGGGCGTCATCATCCCGCCGACGCGGCTGATCCGCGGCGGCGAGATCAACCAGGCGGCGCTGGCCATCTTCTACCGCAACTCCCGCTACCCCGAGCAGGCGCAAGGAGACACGCGGGCGCTGATGGCGAGCGTGGAACTCGGCGTGGCGCGGATGCGGGAAGTGGCCGGGCGCTTTGGCGCACCGGTGCTGGCGGATGCACTGCGGCAATTGCTGGACCGGACGCGGGAGACGGTGCGGGGGCGGCTGCGCGGCACCTTTCCGGTGGGGACGCATCGCTTCACCGACCGCATCGACGGCGACGGCCATGGCAGCGGCACGCTGCGCCTGCGCTTCGCCCTGACCCGCACGGCGGAGGACCGCTTCATCCTGGATGCGACGGAGACGGACGACCAGTCGCCCGGGCCGGTGAACTTTTTGATGAATCCGGACGTGCCCGGCATGGCGTTGGGCCTCTATTTCCTCGGCGGCGATGCGACTCAGGTGGTGAATGCGGGCGGGCCGCAATCGCTGGACGAAGTGCGGCTGCGCGAGGGTTCGCTGCTGCAGCCGCGCTTCCCCGCGGCGCTCGGCATGCGCGGCCTGACCATGATGCGCATGCTGGCCGCGCTGAACGGCCTGGTCTCCGTCGCCGGCGGCGAGGCGCCCGCCGCGCACGCCGCCTATGTCATCATGCTCCTGCGCGGGACGATCGGCGGAAAGTCCTTCCTGATGAGCGACGGTCTCGGCGTCGGCTATGGCGCCCGAAGCTTCGCGGATGGCATCGACGGCGTCTATTTCGTGGCGCAGGAGAACTATCCGGTCGAGTTCCTGGAGCTCGAATACCCCGTGCGCCTGCGCCATTACGGTCTGAATTGCGACAGCGCCGGGCCGGGCCGCTGGCGTGGTGGCTGCGGCATCGTGCGTGAATACGAGATCATGGCCGAGGAAGCCGTGCTCGCCGTGCGGCTCGATGGCGTCGAGAATCCGCCCTGGGGCGCGGCGGGTGGCATGTCCGGTGGGCCCGGCCGCGTGCTGGTCAATCCGGGCACGCCGCAGGAACGGCTGCTGCGGCCGCTGTCGGATGGCAATCGCGTCGTGCGTGGCGACATTCTTCGGATCGAGACCGGCGGCGGCGGCGGGCGCGGCCATCCCTATGATCGTCCGGCGGAGGCGGTGCTGGAGGATGTGCTGGGCGGGCTGGTCAGTGCCGAGGCAGCACGGCGCGACTATGGCGTGGTGATCGAGGGCCGGCGCATCGATGTTGTCGCCATGGACGCGCTGCGCAGCGCGCGTCCGATGACGAAAGCCTTTCATCGCGGGAGCTATGCTGATGCCCTCGACTGAGCCGCGGCCGCTTTCCGTCGCGGTGGATATCGGCGGCACCTTCACCGATATCACGCTGCAGGATTCGGCGACGGGCCGCGCCTGGACGGCCAAGACTCCCTCCACGCCGCATGATCCCTCGGAGGCCTTTCTCACCGGCGTGCGCCTGGTGCTGGAGACGGCGGGAGAATCGGCAGCCCGCATCGGCCGTGTTCTTCATGGCACCACCATCGCCACCAACCTGATCCTGGAGAACAAGGGCGCCCCCACCGCCCTCGTCACCACCGAAGGCTTCCGGCATGTGCTGGAGATCGGCCGGCAGGACATTCCGCGCCGCGCGAACCTGCACGCCTGGGTGAAGCCGCGCCGCCCCGTTCCACCCTCCCGCGTCTTCGAAGTGACGGAGCGCATCGCCGCCGATGGCGCGGTGCTGACGCCATTGGACGAGGACAGCGTGCAGCGCGCCGCGGAGGCCTGCCGGGAGGCGGGTGTGGCAGCTGTCGCGGTCTGCCTGCTGCATGCCTTCACCGCGCCGGCGCATGAACGTCGCGTGGCCGAGTTGTTGCGCGCAGCACTGCCCGGCGTGGCGGTTACCGCCTCGGTCGACGTGCTGCCGGTGGTGCGCGAATACGAACGTTCGCTGGCCGCGATCCTGAACGCGCAGGTCATGCCCGCCGTCTCCACCTATGTGCGGCGGCTGGAGGAAAGGCTGGCCGAGGATTCCATCGACGCGCCGCTGCTGCTGATGAAATCGAATGGCGGCGTCGCCGGCGCGGCCTCCATCCGACGCGCGCCCGCCGTCACCGCGCTTTCAGGTCCCGCCGCCGGCGTGGTGGGCGCGCGCGCCGTGGCGGCCGCGGCGGGTGTGCCCAGGATCCTCACGGTGGATATTGGCGGGACCAGCGCGGATATCTGCCTGATGCAGGGCGGCGCCATCAACCTGACGCAGCGCGGCGCGGTCGGGGACTGGCCGCTGCCGCTGCCGATGCTGGACATGGTGACGATCGGCGCCGGCGGCGGCTCCATCGCGCGCGTCACCGCGGAAGGCGCCCTGGCGGTGGGGCCGGAGAGTGCCGGCGCCAATCCCGGGCCGGCCTGCTACGGCCGCGGCGGGCAGCGCGCCACGGTGACGGATGCGCATGTGGTGCTCGGCCATCTGCCCAGCTCGCTGCTCGGCGGCCGCATGCAGCTGGATGTCGCGGCCTCGGAGGCGGTGGTGATGCGCGAGGTCGCGGCACCGCTGAACCTTTCGCTGCATGAGGCGGCGCGCGGAATTTTGGCAGTCGTCGATTCCAACATGGTCGGCGCGCTGCGCGTCGTCTCCGTGGAACGCGGGCATGACCCGCGCGATTTCGCACTGGTGCCCTTCGGCGGCGCGGGGCCGCTGCATGGTTGCGCACTGGCGGCGATGCTCGGCATCGGCCAGGTGCTGGTGCCGCCTTCGCCCGGCGTGCTCTGCGCGCAGGGCCTGCTCTCCGCCGATCTGCGCGCGGAATTCAGCCGGTCCGTGCTGCCGGGCCAGGCGGATCTCGCCGCCATCGAGGCGGGTTTTTCCCAACTCGAAGCGGAGGCCGCGGCCTGGTTCGCGGAGGAGGGCGTGGCGCCGCCCGCGCGCAGCACGGAGAGGATCGTGCTGATGCGCTATGCCGGCCAGGGCGGCGAATTGCCGGTGCCCTGGCGCGGCGCCAACGCGGCGGCGGATTTCGCGGCGGCGCATCGCGCGCTCTATGGCTTCGACCTGCCGCAGGGCCGCGCGGAGATCGTCACGCTGCGGCTGGAGGCGGTGGGCGCGCTGCCCGCGCCGGTGGCGAAGGCCTTGCCCCAGGGTGCGGGCGCGCAGCCCACTGCGACGCAGGCGGTGCATTTCGAATCCGGCACCGCGCAGGCCGGTATCTACGATCGTGCCGCGCTGGGGCAGGGAGATCGGCTGCAGGGCCCCGCCATTATCACCCAGCTCGATGCCACCACCCTGCTGCCACCCGGCTGGGTGGCAGAGGTGCTGGAATTCGGCGCCCTGCTGCTGCGCCGCCTGACCTGAGATCGAGGCCCCGCCGATGATGCATCTCGCCGCCTTCCTCTTCACTCCCGGCAGCCATTCCGCTGGCTGGCGGCACCCCGATGCCGTCACCGAATGCGACATGGAATTCGCCGAATACGTCCGCATCGCGCAGCTCGCCGAACGCGGGAAATTCGATACGATCTTCTTCCAGGACACGGTCGCGGTGAATGGCAGCGGCGCGCTGGATGGCGTCAGCCGCTATCGGCCGAGCCAGGGCCGCACCGCCTATCTGGAACCCACCACGCTGCTGGCGGCGCTGGCCGTGGTGACGCAGCGCATCGGCCTGGTCGCGACGGCGACCACCACCTACAACGAGCCCTACAACATCGCCCGCCGCTTCGCCTCCATCGACCATATCAGCAAGGGCCGCGCGGGCTGGAACCTGGTGACCTCGCAGATCGAGGACGAGGCCGGCAACTTTGGCGCCGACCACCACATGCTGCATTCCGAACGCTACGAACGCGCCGAAGAATTCTACGATGTGGTCGCCGCACTATGGGACAGTTTCGGCGAGGGCGCGCTGATCCGGGACAAGGCGAGCGGCATCTACATCGATCCGTCAAAAATCCATTTCCAGGATCATGTCGGCAAGCACTTCAAGGTCCGCGGCCCGCTGAACGTGGCGCGCTGCCCGCAGGGGCGGCCGGTGGTGACGCAGGCCGGCTCCTCCGGCCCCGGCATGGAACTGGCGGCGCGCACGGCGGATCTCGTCTTCACGGCGCAGAGCGACCTGGCGGAGGCGCAGGCCTTCTACCGCGATCTCAAGGCGCGTGCCCAAAAGTACGGCCGCGAGCCGGATCATGTGAAGATCATGCCCGGGCTGATGACCATCATCGGCAGGACGGAGGAGGAGGCAGAGGCAAAATATCGCGACCTGCAGGGGCTGCTCTCGGATGAGAATTCCATGCGGCTGCTGGCGCGGCTCTGCGGTGACCTCGACATCTTCGCGCTGCCGCCCGATGCGCCCCTGCCACCGCTGCCGCTCTCCAACGCCGCCCAGGCGCGGCAGCGGCACCTGATGGACAAGGCAGCGCGGGAAAATCTCTCCATCATCCAGACGGCACGCTACCTCGGCACCTCGCTCGGCCACCATCTGCTGGTCGGCACGCCCGCGCGCATCGTGGACACGATGCAGCAATGGGTGGAATCCGGCGCCTGCGACGGCTTCACCCTGCTCTCGCCGCACTACCCGCGGCCGCTGGAGGATTTTGTCGAGCTGGTGGTGCCGGAACTGCAGCGGCGCGGATTGTTCCGCACGGACTATGCCGGCACCACGCTGCGCGAGCATCTGAACATCCCCGTGCCTCCAAACCGCTACGAGGTGTAGCTCTTCCCTTCTCCCGCCGCCTGCCCGAAACTGGCACCCGCAAGAACGCCAGGCCGGAAATCGGCCGGAGAAGGAAACGCCCGCATGGATGCCGCCGCCCCCCGCTACGACACCAACTGGCCCTCGATCCGCGACGAGGTCAGCCCCACCGAATGGCGCGCGCGCTGCGACCTGGCCGCCTGCTACCGGCTGATGGATGTCCACGGCATGACGGACCTGATCTACAACCACATCACGCTGCGCATCCCCGGCACGGACCACCTGCTGATCAACCTCTACGGGCTGCTGTACAAGGAGATTACGGCGACCTCGCTGGTGAAGATCGACGTCGAGGGCAATATCCTTTGGAAGCCGGATACCGACTACGGCATCAACAAGTCCGGCTATGTCATCCACGGCGCCATCCACAAGGCGCGGCCGGATGTCGCGGCGGTGATCCATACGCATACGCGGGCCGGCATGGCGGTGGCGGCGATGAAGTGCGGGTTGTTGCCGCTGAGTCAGACTTCCATCCGCTTCGTCGGCCATCTCGGCTATCACGACTATGAAGGCCCGGCGATCGACCTGTCGGAGCGCGAGCGCATCGTGCGCGACCTCGGCGCGCATGATGCGCTGATCTTCCGCAACCACGGCCTGCTGACCTGCGGCGCGACGCTGCCGCAGGCCTTCAACACCATGTACCAGCTGGAGATGTCCTGCCGCGCGCAGGTGGATGCCATGGCTGCGCGCACGGAGCTCACCATGCCGGGGGAGGAGATCCTGGCGAAGACCGCGCATCTGTACCAGCCCGGCGCGCGGCGCCCCTATGGCGTGCTGGAATGGCACGCCATGCTGCGGCAGCTCGACGCCGAGCAGAAATCCTCCGGCTACCCCCCCTACGCCATCTGAGCGAAGGCGGGGTCCAGCCCGTAGATGCGCGTGGCGGTGCCGGCGAAGAGCGCGGCCCGCTCCGCATCGCTCGCCCCCTGCGCCAGGCGCTTGAAGGCATTCCACAGCACGCCGTAGCTGCACATGCCCTTGTCGACCGGGAAGTTGCTCTCGAACATGCAGCGCGGCGCGCCGAAGGCCTCGATCAGCGGCTCCACCACCGGGCGCCAGGCCTCGGCCAGCGTTGCCGAAGCCGGCGGGCGGTCCTTCAGATGGAAGTCGTGGCCGCCCACCTCCATGGCCAGGCCGCCCAGCTTCATCACCACATTGGGCAGCGTCGCCAGCGGCATCACCACGGCGCGCCACTCGGCCAGGGCCTCCGCCCGCCGCCCCGCATAGGGGCCGATGCCGAGCGGCCCGCCGCAATGATTCACCACCACGGTCAGCTCCGGCACCGCCCGGGCCAGCGAAGCCACAAGCGGCAGCTGCGTGTGATAGGCCCAGACATCCAGCACCAGCCCCTGCCGCGCCACTTCCCGCGCGCCCTCGATGAAGCGCGGATCGGCCAGCGGGCCCGGCGGCGGCGAGACCAGATTCGATCGCACCTCCGGCGAGGCGTGCCAAGCAGTACGGTTGCGGATGCCGCGGAAGCGCGGGCCGGCGGCGGCGCGATGCGCCTGCAGCAGCGGCGCCACGTGATCGCCCAGCGTCAGGTCGACATAGCCAATGATGCCGGCGCAGGCGCGCATTCGGCCGTAGCGGCCGCTGGCGCTGGCGGCGGCGATACCATTGACGAATTCCGTCTCGCCCAGCGGGCGCAGCGCCTCCGGCCCCTCGGCGCGGTACATCGAAGCGCATTGCACGAAGATCGTGGCGCGGATGTCGTGGCCGCTGGCGGCGTCCTGCAGCAGCTCCTCCAGCAGGTAGCGCTCGTCGTCGCGGTCCCAGAGGTGGTGGTGCGGATCGACGATCGGCAGCGCGGGATCCAGCGCAGCCTCCCGCCACTGGTCGAGCCAGGCCTCGCGGATGGCGACCTGGCGGGAGGCATTGAGCGTGGGCGGGGGAATGGCGGGCATGGCGGGCAGGATGCGCGGCGCCGCGCCGCTTCGGCAAGCCGGGCGCAGGAGGTTTGTGGCACAGATTGACACATCGGCGCCCCTCCGGAACAATCCGCCATGGCTCCCCGCCGCACCCGCAACGTCTCCCTCACACCACAGCTCGATGGGCTGATCGATCGGCTGATCGCCAGGGGCGGCTACCGCAGCTCCAGCGAGGTCGTGCGCGCCGCGCTGCGCCTGCTCGAGGCGCGGGAGGCGTCAGCGGATGCGCCGGCCGATACGCCGCCGGCGGAGACGGAGGAGGCAGGCTTTGGCCTGCTGGCCGAAAGCCTGCCCGCCATGCTCTGGATGGGCGATTCCAGCGGCCGGCCCATCTACATGAATCTTAGCCTGCGCGCCTTCTGGGGCGTGGGGCCGGAGGAAATGGTCGGCTTCGATTGGATCGGGCGGCTGCACCCCGAGGATGCCGCCCGCGTCGCCGCCTGCTTCCGCCAGGGCCGGCAGACCCGCACCGGCTTCACCGTGGAGGCACGCTACCGCAATGCCGCCGGCGAATGGCGCCTGCTGCGCACGGAGGCCGAGCCGCGCTTCGCGCCCGATGGCACCTTCTTCGGCCTGGTCGGCACGAACCTGGATGTGACGGAGCTGCGCCGGACCGAACAGGCGCTGCGCGAAAGCGAGGCCCAGCTGCGCGACCTGGTCGCGACGCTCGACCTTTCCACCCTGCTGGTGCGGGAGCTGGACGGCACCATCCGCTTCTGGGCGGCGGGCTGCCAGCGCCTCTACGGCTGGGCGGCGGAGGAAGCGGTGGGCCAGCCGGCGCATCGGCTGCTGCAAACGGAATTCCCGCTGCCGCAGGCGGAGATCGATTCGCTCCTGCTGCGCGACGGCGCCTGGAAGGGAGATCTGCGCCAGCGGCGGCGGGATGGCAGCGAGGTGGTGGTCTCGGTGCAGATGGGGCTGCGGCGCGATGCGGCCGGGCGCCCGGTGGCCATTGCCGAAAGCCTGACGGATGTGACGGTCCTGCGCCGCACGGAGGCCGGGCTCAGCGCCAGCGAGCAACGCCTGCGCATGGCGCAGGAGGCTGCGGAGATCGGCATCTTCGACTGGGACGTGCAGCGCCGCGCCACCAGCTGGTCGCCCGAGATGTTCCGCCTGATGGCGATCGACCCGGCAACGCCGCCGGAGGCCTGCTTCGATGCCTGGCTGGATCGCGTGCACCCCGCCGACCGGGCCCGCGCCAAGGCGGAGACGGTGGGCTTTCTCGCCCGCCCGGGGCCGCTGCAGATCGAGTACCGGTTGAAGCTTCCCGATGGCAGCGTGCGCTGGATGCTGGGCCGCGGCGTGGTGGAGACCGACGAGGCTGGCCGGCCGCGGCGCATGCTGGGCGTGAACCTCGATGTCACCAGCCTGCGCCGGGCGGAAGCCAAGGCGCGGCAGAGCGAGGCGCGGCAGCGCGCGCTGTTCCACGCGGCGCCCTTCGCCGTCATCGTCATCGACCAGGCAACGCTCGACATCCTGGAGGTGAACGACCGCGCCTGCGCCGATTACGGCTATACGCGGGCGGAATTCCTGCGAATGAACATCGGCGACATCGACATCCTGGGCAATACGCCGGCTATTCGCGAACGTGGCCGACGCAGCGCGGTGGGTCCGCGGACCCAGGAATTCGAGGCCAGGCACCGCCTGCGCAACGGGCAAATCCGCGACGTGCTGGTGCGCGTGCACGGGGTGGATCTGGATGGGCGCCGCGTGACCTATGGCGCGCATTTCGACATCACCGACCGCAAGGCGGCGGAGGCGGCGCTGCGCGGCAGCGATGTGCGGCTGCGCCTGGCGCTGGAGGCGGCGGAATTCGGCAGCTGGGAATATGACATCGCCCGCGACCTAGGCTGGCGGCGCGGCCTGCTGCAGGACGATTTCCCGCAGCTGGCCGTGGATGGCTTTCCGCTCTCCGCCTGGGTGGAGCCGATCCATCCGGCTGAGCGTGAGATGGTGGAAGGCCGGCTGCGCGCCGTCTGCGAAGGCCGCAGCCCGCGCTTCGAGGCGGAATTCCGCGTGCCCGCGCCGGAAGGCGGCTGGCGCTGGATCGCCTCCCGCGGCGCCGTGGTCGAGACCGGGCCGGAGGGCCGGCCGAGCATGCTGGCCGGCGTCGCCCGGGACATCACCGAAAGCCGGCAGGCGGCCGAACGCCAGGCGCTGCTGGCGCGGGAGGTCGACCATCGCGCCAAGAACGCCCTGGCCGTGGTGCTCGCCGCGCTGCGCCTGACCAAGGCACCGGACCTGCCGAGCTACACCGCCGCCATCGAGGGACGGGTGAGCGCGCTGGCGCGGGCCCAGACGCTGCTGGCGGACCGGCAGTGGGAGGGGGCGGAGCTGGAGACGCTGCTGCGCGGCGAGGTCCTGCCCTTCCTCGGCGGCCAGCGGGTGAGCATGCAGGGGCCCTGCGTCACCCTCTCGCCGGTGGTGGCGCAGGCGCTCGCCATGACGGTGCATGAGCTGGCGACCAATGCGGTGAAGCACGGCGCCCTGTCCGCGGCCGATGGCGAGGTGCGGCTGGAATGGTGCTGGTCGGGTGGCGAGCCGGGGCGGGTGCTGCTGCTGCACTGGACCGAGACCGGCGGCCCACCGCTGGCAGAGCCGCCACTGCGCCGGGGCTTCGGATCCCGCGTGCTGGAAGCAACGGTGCGCAGCCAGCTGAGCGGCCAGATCACACTGGACTGGCGGCCGGAGGGCCTGGCCTGCCGCCTCGAACTGCCGCTCGGGCGGCGGCGGTAGGATCCACTCGGCAGGCCGGCAACCCGGCCGACGTCACGGGGTCGGCCCGCCTCTAAGCAGGCGGCCGCCTGCTACAGCGGCGCCGGGGACAGCAGCGTGCCATGCGCCCAGCCGGCGGGCGCCACCTCGTCGCCGATCTGCACCCAGCCGCCCGGGGCCTGGCCATGCACATGGAAGGCGCGGCCGCGCTCGGCCACCCAGAGGATCTCGGCCTGGCCGCTGGGCGCGGCGCGCACCCGCACCGGGTTCAGCACCGTGACGGTGGCGGTCGGGCCGGAGGACGCCGCCCCGGCGGCCGGTGCCCCCTGCGTCGCGGCGCTGGCGGCGGCCTGCAGAACGGGCTCCGCGCCCTGGCGGGGCTGCGTGCCGCAATAGCGCCGGCGCGGCTCACCCGGCGCGCCGCCGCGCCAGAGGCCCGGCGCATCCTCCATCACCACCAGCGGCTGGCTGCCGCGTGCGGGCTGGCCCGTGCGCGCATCGCGGATCGCGAGGCTGGAGAGGATGACCCGCGCCACGACATCGGCCGGCGCGCCGGAGGCGGAGGGCAGGGTGGCGCAGACGGCCAGCTCCTCGCCCTCACCCAGGCGGATCAGCTTCACCTCCTGCAGCGGCGCCGTATGGCCGGCGCGGCGCAGCTGCGCCTCCACCGCCCGTAGGGCCACCTGTTCGGCGGCGCGGGTGGTGCCACTAGGGCCGGGCAGGGTTTCGGCCGCAACCTCGGCCGCCGCGCTGCCACCCCCGGCGCTGTTCCAGCTCCAGGAGGCGGCGCCGCCGGCGGCGAGGCCCAGCGCGGTGAAGGCGAGCAGGGGTGGGACGAATCGGCGCATGCTTTGTCTCACCGGAGGTTGTGATGTCGCGCAAATGACGCGCCGGCACCCCCGGTGGTTCCATGATGACGCAAGCTTGTATCCAGGCTTCAGGCGCCAGCGGGGAACGGCTCCACCAGCCCGCCGCGCAGCACGGCCTCGGCCCCCTGCCGCAGCACCTGTCCGGCGCGCTCCCCGCCCAGATAGGGCAGGCTGGCCCAGGCGCCATCCATCAGCATGGCCAGGCTCTCGCCCAGCAGCACCGGGTCTTTCGCCCCTGCCTGGCGCGCCAGCTCCACCAGCCGGTCCCGCATGCCGGCCTTCTGCCCCGCCACCAGCTGGTGGATCGGATGCGCCGGGTCGGGGAATTCGGCCTGGGCCAGCAGCAGCGGGCAGCCGCGATAATCCGGGTCGCGCAGCTTCTGCACCACCGCATCCACCAGGGCCTGCAGCCGGGCCGCCGGCGTCGGTGCGTCGGCGATCACCGACTGGAACCAGGCGTCGTAGCACTGCCCGTCGTCGCACAGCACCGCCGCCACCAGCGCATCCTTGCTCGGATAGGTCCGGTACAGGCTCATCTTGGTCGCATCCGCCACGCGGCAGACCTCCTCGATGCCCGTGGCGCGGATGCCGTGGCGGTAGAACAGGTCCTTCGCCGCCGCCTGGATGCGCTCGGCAGCCTTCGGACGATCGGCGGGGGTGGTCGACATGGTGGCAGGAACTCCCTTCGCGACGGGCTGCCTTTTCCGGCGGTCCGGGTGGCAGCGCCTCTTGATGATACCGACCGGTCACTTAATTAGGGACGAACCGGTCGGTATCATTCGGCCCTGGAGATTGTCATGCCTGACCCCTTCAACAAGGCCTCCGCGCCTGCAAAGCTTGGAAATCTGTGGTCCGACTGGCTGCGCCGCGCGCTTCCCCTGCCCGCCGCCGCCCTGCTGGCGGCCAGCCTGGCGCAGCCGGTGCAGGCCCAGCAGGCCCCCGCCGCGCCCCCCGTCACCGTTGCCAATCCGCTGACCCGTAACGTCACCCAATGGGACGAGCATACCGGGCGGATTGAGCCCTCCGCCCTGGTCGAGCTGCGCCCGCGCGTCTCCGGCCAGGTCGTGCAGGTGCATTTCCAGGATGGCGCCCTGGTGCAGGCGGGGGACCTTCTCTTCACCCTGGACCCGCGCCCCTTCCGCATCGCGGTGGACAGCGCCCGGGCCGAGGTGGCGCGCAACGAGGCGCGGCTGGCCCTGGCGCAGCAGCAGCTGCAGCGTTACGCCGGCCTCACCGCCCAGCGCTTCTCATCGGAAGCCGACCAGGACAATCGCCGCGGCGCAGTGCGGGAGGCCCAGGCCGGCCTCGCCGCCAGCCAGGCGGCCCTGCGCCAGGCGGAGCTGGATCTGGAATTTTCCGAGGTGCGCGCGCCGCGGGCCGGCCGCGTCAGCGACCGGCGCGTCGATGCCGGCAACCTGGTGCAGCAGGGCAGCACGCTGCTGACCACGCTGATGGCGCTCGACCCCGTCTATGTCACCTTCGATGCCAGCGAGGCGCAGTATCTGCGTTACGCCCGCGCCGCCCGCGGCGGCTTCCGCCCGACCGGCGGAGAGGCTGGCGCCCAGGTGCAGCTGCGCCTGCTGGACGAGACGGAATTCGGCCATGAGGGCCGCGTGACCTTCGTCGACAACAGCTTCGATGGCCGCAGCGGCACCATCCGCGGCCGCGCGACCATCGCCAATCCGGACCTCTTCCTCACCCCCGGCAGCTTCGCCCGGCTGCGGCTTTTCGCGGGCGATGCGGAGGCGCTGATGGTACCGGATGCGGCGGTGGTGGCGGACCAGTCCGGCCGCATGGTGCTGACGGTGGCGGCCGACGGCACCGTGGCGCCGCGCCCGGTGCAGCTCGGCCCGCTGGTCGATGGGCTGCGCGTGGTGCGGAACGGCCTCGGCCCGCAGGACCGCGTCATCATCGGCGGCCTGCACCGCGCCCGCCCGGGCAGCCGCGTCACCGCCCAGCAGGGCAGCATCGGGCAGAGCCCGCTGGCCTCCGCGCGCTGATCCAGCCGCGATTCACAAGGTTCCCGCGCCATGCGCCTCGCCCGCTTCTTCATCGACCGCCCGGTCTTCGCGGCGGTCATTTCCATCGCCCTCGTGCTGGTCGGCGCCATCGCGGCGCTGCGCCTGCCGGTGGCCGAATACCCCGAGATCGCGCCGCCCACGGTGCAGATCACCGCGACCTATCCCGGCGCCTCCGCCGAGACCATCGCCCAGACGGTGGCCGGCCCCATCGAGCAGGAGGTGAACGGCGTCGACGGCATGCTGTACCTCACCTCGCAATCCACCGGTGACGGGCGGCTGTCCGTCAGCGTCGTCTTCCGCCAGGGCGTCGATGTCGACCAGGCGCAGGTGCTGGTGCAGAACCGCGTCGCTGTGGCGGAGCCGCGGCTGCCGGAGGAGGTGCGCCGGCTGGGCATCACCGTGCGCAAGGCCTCGCCCGACCTGCTGATGGTCGTGCACATGACCTCGCCGGACGGAAGCCGCAGCGCGGAATACGTCTCCAACTACGCGACGCTCGCCATCAAGGACCGGCTCTCGCGCATCGACGGCATCGGCGATGCGCAGGTCTTTGGCGCCCGCGACTATGCGATGCGGGTGTGGCTGGATCCGGACCGCGTCGCCGCCCGCGGCCTGGCGCCGGGGGAGGTGGTGCAGGCGCTGCAGCGCGCCAATGCCCAGGTCGCCGCCGGCGCCATCGGCCAGGCGCCACGTTCCGACGCTGCCGGCGCCTTCGAGACCAGCGTCCAGGCCCAGGGCCGGCTGGAGACGCCGGAACAGTTCGACGAGCAGGTGATCGCCACCGGCCAGGGCGGTGCGCCCGTGCGGCTGCGCGACGTGGCGCGCACCGAGATCGGCGCCGCCGACTATTCGGTGAACGCGCTGCTGAACAACCAGGTGGCCACCGCCATCGTCATCTTCCAGCGCCCCGGCAGCAATGCGCTGGAGACCGCGGCCGCGGTGCGCGCCACCATGGAGGAAGCGGCCCAAACCTTCCCGCCCGGCATCGGCTGGAGCGTGGTCTACGACCCCACCCGCTTCATCGCCCAGAGCATGGAGGCGGTGCTGGTCACCTTCGCCGAGGCCGTGGTGCTGGTGGTGCTGGTGGTGATCCTGTTCCTGCAGAACTGGCGCGCCGCCGTCATCCCGCTGCTGGCCATTCCGGTCTCCATCATCGGCACCTTCGCGGTGCTGCTGATGCTGGGCTTCACGCTGAACACGCTGACCATGTTCGGCCTGATCCTCGCCATCGGCATCGTCGTCGACGACGCCATCGTGGTGGTGGAGAATGTCGAGCGGCACATGGCCGATGGCCTCTCGCCGCTGGAGGCGACGCGGCGCACCATGGACGAGGTCGGCTTCGCGCTCATCGCCATCGCTTTGGTGCTGGTGGCCGTCTTCGTGCCGACCGCCTTCATCACCGGCATCTCGGGCGCCTTCTACCAGCAGTTCGCGGTGACCATCTCGGTCGCCACGCTGCTCTCGGCGCTGGTCTCGCTCACACTCTCGCCGGCGCTGGCCGCGCTGCTGCTGAAGCCGCATGGCCACACCAAGCCGCGCGGGCTGATGGCGCCCATCGGCCTGTTCTTCCGCGGCTTCAACTGGGTCTTCGACCGCATGTCGCTGGGCTATGGCGGGTTGACACGGCGGCTGGTGCGGCTGCCGGCAATCCTGCTGCTGCTCTATGCCGGGCTGCTGGCGGCCACCGGCCATTCGGTGCTGACCACGCCGACCGGGCTGATCCCGCAGCTCGACCGCGGCTATTTCATCGCCGCCTTCCAGCTGCCGCCGGGCGCCAGCCTCAGCCGCACGGATGCGGTGGTGCGCCGCGCCTCGGACGCCATCCTGGCGACACCGGGCGTGGAAAGCGCGGTGGCCTTCGTCGGCTTCGACGGCGCCACCTTCACCAATGCGCCGAATACCGGCGTGGTCTTCGCCAGCCTGAAGCCTTTTGCCGATCGCACGGCGGAGGGCCTGACCGGCAACGGAATCCTGGCCGATCTGCAGGGCCGGCTGATGGGCGAGGACCTGGCCCAGGTGCTGGTGCTGCCGCCGCCCTCCGTCCCCGGCATCGGCACCGGCGGCGGCTTCAAGCTGATGATCCAGGACCGCGCCGGCCGCGGGCCACGGGAGCTGGAACGCGCCACCCAGCAGGTGCTGGCCGCCGCCAATGGCGCGCCCGGCATCGCCTTCGCCTTCAGCCTGTTCAACACGGCCACGCCGCAGATCCGCGCCGAGATCGACCGGTCCCGCGCCGAGATGCTGGGCGTGCCGATCTCCCGCGTGCATGAGGCGATGGGCATCTACATGGGCTCCGCCTTCGTCAACGACTTCAACCTGCTGGGACGCACCTGGCGGGTGACGGCGCAGGCGGACATGCAGCACCGCATGGGGGTGGAGGATATCGCGCGCCTGCGCACCCGCAGCGACGATGGCGGCATGGTGCCGCTGGGCAGCATCGCCACCTTCCACGAGACCTCCGGACCCTATCGCGTGCCGCGCTACAACCTGTTCCCGGCCGCGGAAGTGCAGGGCGCGGCGCTGCCCGGCATCTCCACCGGCCAGGCGATCGCGGCGATGGAGGAGGTGCTGCGCACCAGCCTGCCAGAGGGTTTCGGCTATGAATGGACGGAGCTCGCCCTGCAGGAACGTATCGCCGGCAATACCGCGCCGATCGCCTTCGGCATGGCCGTGGTCTTCGTCTTCCTGGTGCTGGCGGCGATGTATGAAAGCTGGCTGCTGCCGCTGGCGGTGGTGATGATCGCGCCGATGTCGGTGCTGGCGGCGCTGGTGGGCGTCGGCTTCTCCGGCCTCGACAACAATGTGCTGGTGCAGGTCGGGCTGGTGGTGCTGGTGGGGCTTGCCGCGAAGAACGCCATCCTGATCGTCGAATTCGCCCGCGCGGCGGAGATGGCGGGGGCCACGCGGTGGGAGGCGGCGGCGGATGCGGCGCGCACCCGGCTGCGGCCGATCCTGATGACTTCGCTCGCCTTCATCCTCGGCGTGCTGCCGCTGACCGTGGCGACGGGGGCGGGCGCCGAGATGCGCCAGAGCCTGGGCATCGCGGTGTTCTACGGCATGCTGGGCGTGACGCTGTTCGGCCTGTTCTTCACGCCGCTCTTCTACGTGGTGGCGCGCGCCATGGCGCGCCGCACGAAGCCGGCGCCGGCGCTGCATCCCTCGCCCGAAGCCGGGGGGGCTTGAGCTTCCGCGCGTCCCGGTCCGCAATGTGCCCCTGAATCGAGGAGTCTGGGGCCATGCGGATCTGCATCTTCGGCGCGGGCGCCATCGGCGGCTTCATCGCCGCCTATATGGCCCGCGCCGGCATCGAGGTTTCGGTCGTCGCGCGCGGCGCGCATCTGGCGGCCATCCAGGCCAAGGGGCTGACGGTCGAGACCCGCGACGAAAGTTTTACGGCCCAGGTGCGGGCCAGCGCGGATCCGGCGGAGTTGGGGCCGCAGGACGGCGTCTTCGTCACGGTGAAGGCGCCGGCCCTGCCGGGCGTGGCCGGCCAGCTCGCCCCGCTGCTGGGGCCGGAGACGCCCGTCACCTTCCTCACCAACGGCATACCCTGGTGGTACTTTCGGGGGCATGGCGGTGAATGGGACGGGCGGCCGCTGCCGACGCTCGACCCCGGCGAGGCCATCTGGTCCGCTATCGGGCCGCGTCGCCTGGTGGGCGGCATCGCCTGGCCGGCCAGCAGCGTGCCGGAGCCGGGCCTCATCCGCATGATCGACCCGCGCAGCCGCCCCACGATCCTGGGCGCCCCGGATGGCTCCGACATGCCCGGCGCGCGGCTGCTGGCCCAGGCGTTGGAGACGGCGACGCTGCCGGTGGTGATCGACAACCGCATCCGCGACCGGATCTGGGAGAAGCTGGCCTTCAACCTGAGCGCCGGCCCGCTGACCGTGCTGACCGAAACGCCGGTGCGCGCGACGCAGGTAGAGCCGGCGCTGGTCGAGGCCTCCCGCCGCATCCTGGCCGAGGTCGCGGCGCTGATCGCGGCGCTGGGCTGCCGTGCCGAGATCGACGTGGCACGCATCCTCGACCAGAACAGCCGCCTCGGCCACCGCCCCAGCGTGCTGCAGGACCTGCAGGCCCGCCGGCCGATGGAGGTGGAGGCGTTGTACAACGTGCCGCTGGAACTCGCCGCGCTGACCGGCGTGCCGATGCCGACGCTGGAGATGCTGGCGGCGCTGATCCGGGTGAAGGCGCGGGAATACGGGCTGGCCTAGTCGCGCAGCAGGGCGGGCCGGGCATCGGGATTCCAGGCGATGCCGGCCTCGGCGAGCGATTGGGCGAGCATGTCGCGATCCAGCCGCGCATGCCGCACCAGCAGATGCACATAGAGGCCGACGAAATCCGCGCCGTGGTCGCCGGCGCGGCCGTCATCGGGATCGCAGAGCGCATGCGCGATCTCATGCAGCAGCACCCAGCTCGGCAGCTCGTCCGGCGCCTCGATGGCCAGGCGGCTGCCGGTGGCGAGTGTGGCGCGGGTCGCCTTGCGGTGGCGCATGCGGGGCGGCCAGCGCAGCCCCTCCGCGGCCCAGACATGATCGACCAGCGCCTGCATGTGCTCGAAGCGCACCACTGACCGGTCGCGGGGCGCCACCACGCGATCCTCCCAGGCATAGACGCGGCGCGCCACGGCGTCGCGGCTCACTTCGGCAGCAGGCCCCGCCCGGCGCCGGCGCCCACCGGCCGTTCCAGGCTCACGCGCCTGCCCGCCTCCTGCCCCTGCCGATAGGCGGCGCTGTCGCTGACCCGCCGCGTGGTGGAACGCGAGCGCAGCCGGATGCCGAGATCGCGAAACGCCTCCGCGATCCGCTTCTCCTTCGCCACGACCAGCGCCGTGCCGGTGCTGCCCGGGCTGCGCGCCGCGGCCTCCGCCGCCTGGCGATGCTGCGCCAGCTCCTCCAGCCGGTCGGAGACCCGTTCGGCAAAACCGTAGCGGAAACTGCGCAGCCGCTGCTGCGTAGTCTGCCGGCTGCGCTGGAAGGCGGCGCTCGCGCGAAACACCTGCTCCTCATGGTCCACCGCGCCGGCCACCAGGTGCAGCAGGTATTCCCCCATCAGCACATCAGGCTCCAGCCCGAACAGCACCATCTCGTTGCGTCCGTTCATCCAGCCGCGCGTCTCCGTCAGGCGGATGATCGCCATGAAGATGATGGTCACCGCCTGCAGCCGCGGCCCGGTGATGGTGACGCTGCGCTGGATGCAGGCCTCCTCCCGCAGCTCCACCTCGGACATGCTGAGGCCATAGACTTCCAGCAGCTCGCCCACCTTCTGCGCCGCGATCATCGCCTCGGCCTCGGAGCAGCCGCGGTCGATGGTCTTGGCGGCCAGGGCGCGGATACGGCCCTTGACCTTCTCCAACTCTGTCCTTTGCGTCATGTCCCGCGCGGTGTCTCCTGTATGGCCTGCTGCGGCACCCCATATCGGGCGCCATGCGGGCGAGGAGAATAGGATGCAGCTGCACGGACTTCATCACCTGACGGCGGTTTCGGCCGATGCGCCGGGCAATCATGATTTCTACACCCGAGTCCTGGGCATGCGCATGGTCAAGAAGACCGTGAACCAGGACGATGTCAGCGCCTATCACCTGTTCTACGCCGATGGCCTGGCGAGCCCCGGCACCGACCTGACCTTCTTCGACTGGCCCGTGGGACGCGAGGTGCGCGGCACCCACGCGATCGTGCGCAGCGGCCTGCGCGTGGCCGGCCCGGCGGCACTCGACTACTGGGCGGCGCGGCTGGCGGAGCATGGCGTGCGGCACGGCGCGGTGCAGACGGTGGATGGCCGACTGCAGCTGGAATTCGAGGATCCGGAGGGCCAGCGCCTGGCCCTGGTGGATGATGGCGGCGCCGGCGAGGCGCATGCCTGGGCGCGCAGCCCGGTGCCGGCGGAAAGCCAGATCCGCGGCCTCGGCCCCATCACCCTCAGCGTGCCCGATCTGCGCCCTTCCGCCCTGTTCCTGACCGAGGTCATGGCGATGCGCGAGGCGCGTCGCTACGAGGCGCCGGATGCGCCCGGCACGGCGGTGCATGTCTTCGAGATGGGCGAGGGCGGGCCGGCGGCGGAGCTGCATCTGCGCGTCGAGCCGCACCTGCCCCAGGCGCAGCCCGGCGCCGGCGGCGTCCATCACGTGGCCTTCCGGGTGAAGGATGACGAGTACGGCTACTGGGTCGACCGGCTGAACCGCCTGCGCATCCCTTCCAGCGGCCCGGTCGATCGCTACTACTTCCGCAGCCTCTATACGCGGGAGCCGAACGGGATCCTGTATGAGATCGCGACCGATGGCCCCGGCTTCGCGGTGGATGAGCCGATGGAGACGCTGGGCGAGGGCCTGGCCCTGCCGCCCTTCCTGGAACCGCGCCGCGCCGAGATCGAGCGGGGCCTGAAGCCGCTGTGACTCAGGCCTTCCGGGCGAATTGCGGCGCGCTGGCGTCCCAGATCGCCCGGATCTCGGCGGCCGGCAGCACGTCGTAGCGGCTGCGCTGCACGAGCAGGGAGGCTTCGTGCAGCGCCGGGTCGTGGTTCGCCACCGCATCCTCCACCACCACAGGGTAGTAGTCGTAGAAGCCGGCGTCGCGCGCGGTGGATTCGACGCAGCCCTGGGTGATGAAGCCGCAGCAGACCACGGTGCGGATGCGGTGGACCCGCAGCAGCATGTCGAGATTGGTGCCGACGAAGGCGCTGCTGCGCCATTTCTGCACCACGATATCCGTGCCCGTGGGCTGCAATTCCGGCACGAATTCCGCGCCCCAGCTTCCGGCCAGGCACACTTCCGGCTCCTCGGTGATGCCGTTGCGCACCGTCAGGAAGCGCAGCCAGGCCGGGGAGGTGGAGCGGCCATTCGCCAGCTTCTGGTTCTGGATGAAGAAGACCGTGACGCCGGCCGCCCGCGCCGAATCCACCAGCCGGGCGCAGGCTTCGATGGCGGCGGGCATGGTCGACATGTCCTTCCCCGCGCGGGCGAAGATGCCGCCCTCCGCGCAGAAATCGTTCTGCGGGTCGATGACGACCAGCCCGGTATGCGCAGGGTCCAGCAACTCGTGTGTCTCGGTGAAGACCTCCTGGTTGTCGATGGTGATCATGGCGTGGCTCCGCGTGGCATTGTGGCGTGCAGGTGGTCCGCAATGTCGCGCCGCCGCGCGACCCAAACATCCTCGCCGCGGGCCTTCAGTGCCCGCAGAATGCCCTCCACCGCGCGGAAGCGCGCGGGCCGGCCGCAGATGCGCAGATGCAGGCCGATGTTGAGCAGTTTCGGCACGCCGCGCGCGCCTTCCTCGATCAGCTGGTCCATCGCGGCTTCCGCATAGCTGACGAAATGCTCCGGCAGCACGAAGCCGTTGGGGTGGAAGAACTTCATGTCGTTGCAGTCCAGCGCATAGGGCAGCACCAGCATGTCGCCGTCCCAATAGGGCAGGTCAT
This sequence comes from Falsiroseomonas tokyonensis, assembly GCF_019024325.1. Taxonomy (GTDB): domain Bacteria; phylum Pseudomonadota; class Alphaproteobacteria; order Acetobacterales; family Acetobacteraceae; genus Falsiroseomonas; species Falsiroseomonas tokyonensis. Next base: position 299,087 of record NZ_JAFNJS010000004.1, on the reverse strand, counting down.
CGTCGAAGGCGTTGCTGTCGTAGCGATAGCCGTGCTTCGCCAGCAGCCCGCGTGTCCAGGCGGAGGCGCTGCCGCGGCAGAAGAATCCCACCGGCCTTTCCCCTGTTGCGGCCTCGATAGCTGCCGCCGAGCGCAGCAGCGCCGCTTCCTCCTCCGCCTCGCTGGTGTAGTCCGCATGCGGGCGCCAGACCCAGCCGTGATTCGCCGCCTCATGCCCGCGCCGCACCACCTCCGCCGCCAGCGCCGGCGTGCGTTCCACCGCGCGGCCGCACATGAAGAAGCTAGCCTTCACCCCATGCCGGTCGAAGGCCTCCAGGAATCGCGGCAGCCCGGCGCGCAGGCCATAGCCAAAGATGCCTTCCTGGCCGAGGTCGCGGCGGCCGGGCGGGACCACGCTGATGACCTCGCCGATGCGCTCATTCTCCGCATCCCCGGCCTCCACCGCCATCTCCGCCCCTTCCTCGTAATTCACCACCAGGGAGACGGCGAGCTTCGCGCCGCCGGGCCAGGCGATGCGGGGCGGGTTCAGGCCGTAGCCGACCAGGTCGCGGCGCATGGGGAAACATCCTCACTTTTGGCCCGGATGTTGCAAGCCCCGTGCCGCATTCGCTGTCAGGAGAGTCGCCATGCTTCGCCTTTCGCGCCATCTCGCCGCCGGCTGTCTGGCCGTCGCTTCCGCCTTCGGCCTCGGTGCTCCGGTTGCGGCACAGACGCAGATCCCGCTGCGCGTCGCCGGCAATTTCAGCCAGAACACCAAGCATGTGGACGGTGTGGAGCGGCCCTTCTTCGCCGGCCTCGGCGCGGCCTCCGGCACCCCGCTGGCGGTGAACTACAACCCGCTGGACGTGCTCGGCATCCAGGCGGCGGACAGCCTCCGCCTGCTGCGCTCCGGCGCCTTCGATGTGATGAGCGTGCAGATCGGCATGGTGGCGCGCGACGATCCCTTCTTCGAGGGGCTGGACCTGATCGGCGTCTCCACCACCGTGCCGGAGCTGCGCCGCGCCGTGGAATCCTACCGCGAGGCCTTCGACCAGCGCCTGCAGCAGCGTTTCGGCACGCGGGTGATGACGCTCTGGCCCTTCGGCCCGCAGATCATCTACTGCAACGCGCCCATCAACTCCGTGCGCGACCTGCGCGGGCTGAAGGTGCGGTCCTTCACGCCGACCATGTCCGCTTTGCTGCAGCACCTGGGCGCCACGCCGGTGACGCTGCAGTTCAGCGAGGTCTATCCGGCGCTGCAGCGCGGCGTGGCGAGCTGCGCCATCACCTCCGCCACCAGCGGCAATACCGGCAACTGGCCGGAAGTCACCACCCATATCCTGCCGCTGGGCCTGTCCGGCGCCGTGCAGGGCCATTTCATGACCATGGCCGCCTGGCGCCGCTTCTCGCCGGAGCAGCAGACGGCGCTGACCCGCGAGTTCCGGCGCATGGAAGACGCGATGTGGGACATCGCCACGAACTCCAACGGCGATGCGCTGTCCTGCTCCACCGGCGGCGCCTGCAGCGAGCACAAGCCTTTCCGGAACACGCTGGTGACGGTGAACGAGGCCGATGCGGCGCTGGTGCGGGAAGCGGTGAGCGCCGTGATCCTGCCGACCTGGCGCGACACCTGCAACCGCGTCTGGGCGCAGTGCACCCAGACCTGGAACAGCACGGTGGGCGCTGCCCGCGGCTTCACCATCAACTGAGTGTCGGTGCGGCGCCAGCAGAAGCCCTCTCCACCCAAAGGGGGGAGAGGGTTTGGGTGAGGGGGGCGCGAGCTTCGCGCTTATGCTCAGCCATCGGCGCGTCCCCCTCAGCCAACCGTCGGCATATATGCCGACCCCCCATGAGAAGTGGGGGAGCGGGCTTTTCCAGCAAAGTTTCGGCGCTTACCCGAACCGCTTCACCGCGCCGGCGGCGATCCGAAAGGCGGCCGCAAAATCCCCCATCTCCATCGCCTCCTGCGGATTGTGGCTGCCGCCATCGTTGCGGATGAACAGCATGGCGGAGGCGATGCCCTGGCCCGCAAAAGTCGCGCAATCATGTCCGCCGCCGGAGGCCATCTGCAGCACCGGAATGCCGGCCGCCGCCGCCGCCTCGGCCAGCGCCGCGCGCAGCCGCGCATCCATCAGCGCGGGGGCGACATGCAGCGCCGGACCGTAATCCACCGTCACGCCGTGCCGCGCCTTCGCCTGCGCCGCGGCCTCGGCCAGCCAGGCCTCGGCGCGCGCCAGCGCCGCCACATCCTCGCTGCGAATATCGAGGGTGAAGCGCACCTCGCCGGGCACCCGCGTCGGCGCATGGCGCGTCGCATCGGTGAAGAACTCGCCGATGGTGCAGACCAGGTCGGTGCCGGCGGCCTCCTCCGCCGTCCAGAATGCGTCGAGCCCGGCCACCAGCCGCGCCGCCGCGATCACGGCATCGCGACGGCTTCGCCGCGGCGCGCCTCCCGCATGGGCATCCTGCCCAATCGCGCGGCAGTTCCGGTGCCGCAGGGACCCGCGGATGCCGGTGACGATGGCGGCGGGGATGCCGGCCTCCACCAGTTCCGGCCCCTGCTCGATATGCGGCTCCAGGAACCAGGCGATGCGCTCGGCCGCCAGGCTGGCGCGGCCGGCGCGGATGAAGTCGGGGTCGAAGCCCTCCTCCGCCATGTGGTCGGCCAGCGTCCGCCCCGTATCGCTCCGCCGCAGCGTATCGGGCGCCTCGCGCGGCAGAATGCCGAAGGCGGCGCGGCTGCCGAGGTAGTTGGCGGGGAACCACACCATCTCCTCCGCACGGATCGCCAGCACCGTCAGGTCGCGTGGCAACCGCCGGCCGAGATGCCGCAGCCGCGCCGCAACGGCCAGGCCCATGGCGACCCCCGCCGCGCCATCGAAATTGCCGCCATGCGGCACGCTGTCCGCATGGCTGCCGATCATCCCCGCCGGCAGGCTGCGATCCTCGCCCGGCAGGGTCATGAACAGCGTGCCGATCGGGTCCACGCGCACCTCCAGCCCCAGCTCCTCCGCTGCCTCCCGCGCCCTTGCATGCGCCAGGCGCTCGCCGGGGCCGTAGGAGGCGCGGGTGACGCCGGGTGCATCCAGGCTGCCCGCGCGGATCGCCTCCAGATAGTCTTGGGCCAGATCCAGCGCGCGGGATTCGGCGGTGAGGGTCATGGAGAACTCCGATGAGCGGTGACGGCGGCATCATCCTGACGGCGGAGGCGCTGATCGCCGGTGCCACGGATCCCGCGGCGCGGGAAGGCATGGGCGTGCTGGTCGCGGAGGGGCGCATCACCGCCATCGCGCCGCTTGAGGACCTTGCGGCGATGGCGCCGGGCGCGGAACGCCTGCATCTCGAACACTGCGTGCTGATGCCGGGCCTGGTGAATGCGCATCAGCACGGCCGCGGCCTGACGCAATTGCAGCTCGGCTTCCCGGACATGATCCTGGAGGCCTGGCAGACGACTAAGCGCCGGCGCGGCTGGCTGGACCCGGCGGCGATGGTGCCGCTGGCGGGGATGCAGATGCTGGCCTCCGGCATCACCGCCACGATCCATGCGAACACCACCTGGGGCGCCGCCGGCCGGCAGCCGGACGACCTCGCGCGCACCATCGCCGCCTACGACGCCGCTGGCCTGCGCGCTTTGGTCGGCATCGGCGCGCAGGACCGCGCCAGCCTGGTCTTCCCGGCCGAGGACCAGACCGGCTTCGTGGCGGGCCTGCCGCCCGAATTGGTCGAACTCGTCGGCAACCCCGACCCGCCGATCTTCGCCACCACGGCGGAGGAAGCGGCCGCGCTGTACGACAGCCTGTCCGACCAGCTGCCGAGCCATGGCCGCATCACGCTCGCCTTTGCGCCCGCCGGCCCGCAATGGGTCAGCGACGCGCTTTTCGCCGGTATCGCGAAGGCCGCGCACGCCCGCGGCGGCGTGCCGATTCATATGCATGCGCTGGAAAGCGTGGCGCAGGCGGCGGCGGCACGGCACCTCTACCCTGAGGGCACGCTGGCGCGGCTGGAGGCGCTGGGCGTGCTCGGCCCCGCCACCTCGCTTGCCCACGCCGCGCAGCTGACGCCGGGCGATATCTCGGTGGCGGCGCGCAGCGGCACCATGCTGGTGCGCAACCCGGCGAGCAACCTCCGCCTCGGCTGCGGCATCGCGCCGCTGGCAGCCTATTGGGCGGCCGGGGTGGGCGTCGCGATCGGCACGGATTGCCAAGCGATGGATGACGAGGAGGATCTGTGGAAGGAGCTCCGCCTGGCGGCGCGCTTGGCCACCGAAGCCTCCTGGCAGGCGGCGGGGCCGCCGGATGCGGCCACGCTGCTGGCCATGGCGACCACGCAGGGCGCGGCCGCCATGGGGCTGGCGGGCCGGGTGGGGCAGCTCGCGCCCGGCTGCGCCGCGGATTGCATCGCCGTCGATCTGCGGCGCGTCCGCGGCGTCTATGCCGACCCCTCCGTGCCGCTGCTGGACCTGCTGCTGGCGCGGGCCGATGCGCGGGATGTGCGGCTGACCATGGTGCAGGGCCGCGTGCTGTATCGCGACGGCCACTTCCCGCATCTCGATCCTCAGGCCATCGCCGCCGCGGCGGCCGAGGCAGCGGCGCGCGCCCGCGCGCCGTGGAGCGCCGGGCGCGAAGCGGCTGTCGCCGCGCTGGTGCAGGCCGTGCGCGCGCATTACGCGACGCGCGCGCCCTAATCGAACATCATCCCCGGCAGCCACAGCGCGATGCCGGGGAAGGCGATCAGCAGCAGGGTCAGCAGGATCATCACGCCCAGGAAGGGCAGGGTGCCCTGGATGACCTGACCCACCGAGCCGCCCCGCCGGATGCCCTGAACCACATAGAGGTTCATGCCCACCGGCGGCGTGATCAGCGCGATCTCGCACATGATGACCAGGAAGATGCCGAACCAGACCGGATCGACGCCGAGCGCCACGACGATGGGGAAGACGATGGGGATGGTGCCCACCATCATCGACAGCGTCTCCAGGAAGCAGCCGAGGATCAGGTAGAAGACGAACAGCACGAACAGGATGCCGATGGGCCCGACGCCGAGCGAGGTGACGAAGGACGACAGCGCCTGCGGCACGCCCAGGATGCCCAGCACGAAGTTCAGGTAGAAGGCGGCGGCCACGATCAGCACGATCATCGAGGTGACGGTCACCGTCGTCTCGAAGCAGGCATGCAGCATCGAAAGCTTGAAGCGGCCGTAGAACATCGACAGCAGGAAGGCGAAGACCACGCCGACGGCCGCGCTTTCCGTGGGCGTCGCCCAGCCGGCATAGATGCTGCCCATCACCACGACGAAGAGCGAGACCGGTGCCGCCAGCCCGCCCAGCGCGCGCAGCCTTTCGCCGAGCGGCAGGCGCGGCTCCGGCGCGCCTGCCAAGGCGGGCTTCCACAGGCAGACCACCGCCGTCATCGCCATGAACATCGCCGTCAGCAGCAGCCCCGGCACCACGCCCGCGGCATAGAGCTGCCCGACCGAGGTATTGGTCATGGCGCCGTAGATGATCATGTTGATGGAGGGCGGGATCAGGATGCCCAGCGTCGATCCCGCCGCGATCGTGCCCAGCACCAGCCGCGGGTCGTAGCGCCGATCCTCGAAGGTGGGCAGCGCCACCGTGCCGATTGTGGCCGCCGTGGCGACGGAGGAACCTGAGACGGCGGCGAACAGCGCGCAGGCGCCGATATTGGTGTGCAGCAGCCCGCCCGGCAGCGGCCCCAGCCAGACCGAGAGCGCCTTGTACATCCGGTCCGTCGCGCCGCCGCGCACCAGCAATTCGCCCAGCAGCACGAAAAGCGGCACGGCGAGCAGGGTGAAGCTGTCCGTCGCCCCCCAGAACTGCGTGCCGATGGCATTGATGACCGGCCCGCCCAGATAGAGATCCGCCCCCAGCAGCGCGATGGCACCCATCACCACGCCGATATGCAGGCCGGTGAACATCAGCGCCAGCATCAGCACGAAGCCGATGGCGGCCTGGGCGATTCCGAAGCCGCTCATGCCGCGGGTTCCTTCGTCTCGGCCGCGATCTCCTCCTCCACCGTGGGCGGGCCGTACCAGGCATTCACCTGCCCGACCCGGCCGCGCAGCAGCAGCGTGGCGGCATGCAGGGCGAGCAGCGTCGCCACCAGGCCGAAGACCGCCAGGCCCGCGAACCAGACGCCCTGCGGAATCCACAGCGGCACCTGCAGCGGGCTGGTGGAGACGGACATGAAGTCGATGCTGTCCGCCACCTCCGCCCAGGCGCGCCAGGCGACGAAGCCGGCGAAGGCGGCGATGGCGATGGCGGCCAGCACATGCGCCACGGCGCGCGGCCAGGCGGAAAGCCGCACCAGCAACAGGTCGATCCGCGTATGCCGCCGGGCGAGCAGCGTATGGCCGAAGCCGAAGGCGCAGAGCCCGGCCAGCGTATACCCGCCGATCTCATCCGTGCCCTGCAGCGAAAGGCCGAAATAGCGCCGCGCCACCAGGTCGGCGCAGACCAGCAGGCTGTAGCCCAGCAGCCACCAGCCGGTGAGCAGGATGAAGACGCGCGTCACCGGCAGAAGCCGCCGCGCCAGCGGATTGTCAGCATGAAAGGCGGATGAGGAGGCCATGGACACCTGCTGCAAAGGTGTCCTGGCTTAGCAACTTCAATGCCACCCGCCCGGCCTTCCCGGGTTGACGGCGGCGCCCGCGCCGCCGAGGCTGCCCGCATGACAGGCCCCGACGCCCTCTTCGCGCCTGGCTTCCGCGAGACGCCCTATTGGTGGGAGGCCGCGCCCCCCGCGCCCGCCGCGGCGCCCTTGCCCGATATCGCGGAGGTGCTGATCGTCGGCGGCGGCATCGCCGGCCTTTCCGCGGCGCTGGAACTGGGCCGCCAGGGCGTGAAGGCGCTGGTGATCGACCGGGAGACGATCGGCTGGGGCGCCTCCTCGCGCAATGGCGGTGCGCTGTCCGGCGCCGGCAGCCTGGGCAAGGTGCGCGCCGACCTGGCTGAGGCGTTTGGCAAGCAGCTGGTCGCCGAGATGGTGGAGGAAGGCGAAGCGGCCTATGAGGAATTCGCCGCGCTGATCGCGCGCGAAAATCTCGTATGTGATTTCGTCCGCAGCGGCCGCTTCGTCGGCGCGCATGCGCCCAAGGCGATGGAGGGGCTGAAGCGCCGGGCAGAGATGCTGAACGCCGCGACCGGCGCGGAGGAGGCTTTCGTCGTGCCGCGCGCCGCGGTGGCGGAGGAGATTGCCACCCAAAAATATCACGGCGGCATGGTGATGCTGCGCGCGGGCGGGCTGCATCCGGCGAAATACGTGCGCTCCCTGGCCGAGGCGGCGGCGCGATATGGCGCCACCCTCGTCTCCGGCGTCGCGCTGCAATCCTACGCCCGGCAGCCGGATGGCAGTTTTGTCGCCGCGACCGACAAGGGACGCATCGCCGCAAAACATCTGGTGCTGGCAACCAATGGCTATACCGGCGCGGCGACGCCCTGGTTCCGCCGCCGGCTGATCCCGGTCGCCAGCTACATGATCGCGACGGAAGAGCTGGGCGAGGACCGCGTGCGCCGTGCGCTGCCGAAACTGCGCGTCTATGGCGATACGAAGAAGATCCTCTACTATTTCCGCCCCTCGCCGGACCATCGCCGCATCCTGTTCGGCGGCCGCGCCAGCTTCGTGCAGACGGATCCGCGAAGGGCGGCGGCGACGCTGCATCGCTTCCTGGTGGACCTGATCCCGGACCTCGCCGGCGTGCGCATCACCCATGGCTGGAAGGGCAATGTCGCCTTCGCCTTCGACATGATGCCGCATGTCGGCATTCAGGACGGCGTGCATTACGCGCTGGCCTGCAATGGCAGCGGCGTGGTGGGGATGACGCATTTCGGCCGCGTCGTCGCGCGGCAGATCCTGGGCGGATCCAACCGCGTCTCCGCCTTCGCCCGGCTGAATTTCCCGACGAGGCCGCTCTACACCGGCCATCCCTGGTTCATGCCGCTGGTCGGCACGGCCTATCAACTGCGCGACCGGCTGGATGGCTGGCGCGTCACCAAAGGAGGCGTCTGATGCGGTCCAACACTTGGTCCCGGCTGCTGGCGCTCGCAGCGCTCTGCCTGCCGCTCTCGGCGCCGGCCGGCGCGCAGACGCTGACCATGGCGGTGCAATCCACCTTCGGCATCGACCCGCACTTCTTCTTCAACGGCCCGAACATGGCCGCCGCGCGCCACATCTACGACACGGTGATCAGCCGCGACGAGAACAGCCGCCAGGTGCCCGGGGCGGTGCAAAGCTGGCGCGCGGTGGAGCCCACGATCTGGGAGCTGAAGCTGCGCCCCGGCGTCACCTTCCATGACGGCTCCCCTTTCACGGCGGAAGACATCGCCTTCTCCATCGCCCGCATCCCGAATGTGCCGGGCAATATCGGCCCCTATACCATCAACCTGCGCACCATCGACCGCGTCGAGATCGTCGATCCGCTGACCGTGCGGCTACATACCAGCGAGCCGAATCCGCTGATCCCCGGCCAGATGACGAATGTCTTCATCGTCTCCGCCCGCGCCGCGGCGCAGGCGAGCACGGAGGATTTCAACCGCGGCCGCGCCGCCATCGGCACCGGCCCCTATCGCGTCGTCGGCACCGGCGTCTCGCCCAGCGGCATGCGGCTGCAGCGCAATGAGAGCTACTACGGCACGAAGCCCGCCTGGGCCGAGGTGGATGTTCGCGTCATCGCCAATGACGCGGCGCGCCTGGCCGGCCTGCTCGCCGGCGATTATGACCTGATCGAGGATGTGCCGCTGAGCGACCTGTCGCGGCTGCGTCGGGAAGGGCGCGTGAACATCGCCAGCCGTCCGACCGACCGCATCATGTACCTGTCGCTGAACGTGGCGCCGGATCCGCTGCCGCTTGTGGTGGACGGCAATGGCCAGCCGCTGCCGGTGAACCCGCTGTCCGATGTGCGGGTGCGCCGCGCACTCTCCATGGCCATCGATCGCAACGCGCTGGTCGAGCGCGTGATGGAGGGCCAGGCGGTGGCCTCCGCCCAGCTCACGCCCGAGGGTTTCGGGGGCTACGACCCGGCGGTGCGCGTCACGCCGGCCGATGTCGCCGGCGCACGCCGGCTGCTGGCGGAGGCCGGCTATCCGGATGGCTTCGGCCTGACCATCTCCTGCTCCAACGACCGCTACGTGAACGATGCCCGCATCTGCCAGGCGGTCGGCCAGATGCTGTCCCGCGCCGGGCTGAAGATGACGGTGGATGTTACGCCCAGCACGGTCTTCTTCCCGCGCATCCGCCCGGCCCGCGTGCTGCTGCCGATGCATTTCGTGGGCCGGTCCTTCTCCTCCGGCGATGCCACCTACGTGCTCTCCACCTCCTTCCACACCCGCGACGTGCCCCGAAACCTTGGCGGTGCGAACCGCAGCGGCTTCAGCGATCCGGCCGTGGACGCCATGGTGCGGGAGGTGATGGTGCGCATGGATGAGGGGCGGGAGGCTGCGGTGCGCCAGGCGATGCACCGAGTGCAGGACCTGCACGTGCAGATCCCGCTCTATGTGCAGATGTCGGCGATCGGCACGCGGCGCGGCATCACCTATACGCCGCGGATGGATGAGCAGGTGGTCGCCGTCCACGCCCGCCCGGCGCCATGACGGGCCGCCCCACCCTCTACGGCACGCGCCACGCCGTCTCCGCCGGCCACTACCTGGCCACCGCGGCGGGGCATGCGGTGCTGGAGGCGGGGGGCAATGCCATCGATGCCGGGGTGGCAGCCGGCATCACGCTGGGCGTGGTGCAGTCGGACATCGTGAATGTCGCCGGCGTCGCGCCCATCATCCTGCGCACCGCGGCGGGGCAGGTGGAGACCATCGCCGGCCTCGGCCATTGGCCGAAGTCCATTCCCGCCGATCTCTTCCTGCGCGAACACGGCGGCAAGATGCCGCCGGGCGTGCTGCGCACGGTGGTGCCGGCGGCGCCCGATGCCTGGATCACGGCGCTGCAGCGCCACGGCACGATGACCTTCGGCGAGGTCGCCGCCGCCGCCATCCGCCATGCGCGGGATGGTTTTGCCATGCACCCCACCATGGCGAAGAACCTGGTTCAGAAATTCGACTCCTACATGCGCTGGCCGAGCACCGCCGCGATCTACCTGCCCGGCGGCAAGCCGCCCGCGGTGGGCCAGAAATTCGTGCAGGCCGATCTCGCCGCCATGCTCACCTACATGGTGGAGGAGGAAGCCGCCGCCGTTGGCGACCGCGCCGCCGGCCTCGCCGCCGCGCATGCCGCCTTCTACCGGGGCGACATCGCCGCCAAGATCGTCGCCTTCCAGCAGGAGCAGGGCGGCTATCTCGCGCGCGAGGACCTCGCGAATTTCCGCAGCCGCATCGAGCCCGCGGTGACGCGGATGTGGCGCGGCCATGCCATCTCCACCTGCGGCCCCTGGTGCCAGGGGCCCGCGCTGCTGGAGGCGCTGCTGGTCGCCGAGCGCATCGGCTTCACCGGCCTCGCACACAACAGCGCCGCATACCTGCATGTGATCGCGGAGGCGCTGAAGGCCGCGCTGGCTGATCGCGAATACCACTTTGGCGATCCGGCGATGGCCGATGTGCCGCTGGACCAGCTGCTCTCCGCCACGCACATCGCCGCCCGCGCCGCCGGCTTCCGCGCCGAAGCCGCCTGCCCGGACATGCCGCCGCCGCTGATCGGCCATGGCACCGAACTGCCGCCGCTCATCCGCGAAAAGCCGCCGGAGGTGGAGGCCGATACCAGCTACGTCTGCGTCGTCGATCGCTGGGGCAACGCCTTCAGCGCCACGCCCTCAGACGGGTCCTGGAACGCGCCTGTGGTGCCTGGCCTCGGCATCGTGCCCTCCGCACGCGGCTCGCAGAGCCGGGTGGATCCCGCGCATCCCTGCGGCGTGGCGCCCGGCAAGCGGCCGCGCCTCACGCCCAACCCCGCCCTCGCCGTGCTGGCCGATGGCGGCGTCATGCCCTTCGGTACGCCGGGCGGCGATGTGCAGGTGCAGTCCATGCTGCAGGTGCTGCTGAACGTGCTGCATTTCGGCATGGAGGTGCAGGAGGCGATCGAGGCGCCGCGCATCGCGACCTATGCCTTCCCCTCCTCCTTCGCGCCCTTCGAGTATTTCCCGCGCAAGCTCGCCGTCGAATCGCGCATCCCCGCCGGAACGCGCGCCGCGCTGGCGGCGCTGGGCCATGAGATCCAGGCCTGGCCCGACTGGGCCTATGCCGCCGGCAGCGTGGAGGCGATCCGCATCGATCCGGCGACGGGCCTGATGGCCGCCGGCGCCGATCCCCGCCGCCCGGCCTATGCGATCGCCAGTTGAAGCGGCGCCAACGCCGCCAGCAGCGCCTGCGCCACCGCCAGCCGTTCCGCCGCCGTGCCGCTCGCCTGGCGCAGCAGCAGTCGGCCCTTCGACCATTCCAGCGCGGCGGGCGGGTCGGCCGGCACCTGGCGTGGCGTAGCCGCCGCGGCCGCCGGCCCCACCTCCAGCCGCGCGATGCCGAGGCGTCGGCAGGCGATGGACAGCCGCACCAGGGCGAACAGATTCTGCAAGGGCTCCGGTGGCGCGCCGAAGCGGTCCTCCATCTCATCCTCCAGCGCATCCACCGCCGCCGCATCGCCGTCCCGCAGCATGCGGCTCAGCCGCGCATGCACATCGACGCGCAGCGCCTCCTCTGGCACATGCGCCTCCGGCACGAAGGCATCGACGCCGAGTGCCAGGGACGGGCTCCAGATCTCCGGCGGCGTCTCCCCGCGCGCCACGGCCAGGGCGCGCTCCATCAGGTGGCGATACAGCTCCATCCCCACCAGCCGCACATGCCCGGCCTGCGCCTCCCCCAGCAATTCCCCGGCGCCGCGCAGATCCAGGTCGCGCAGGCTGATGGCGAAGCCGGCGCCGACGCGGTCCAGCGCTTCCAGCGTGCGCAGCCGGCCCTCGGTGGCGGGCGAGATGCGATGCGCGGGGTCGGTCAGCAGGTAGATCGTGCCGCGGTCCCGTCCGCGCCCGACGCGGCCGCGCAGCTGGTGCAGCTGCGACAGGCCGAAGCGGTCGGCGCGCCAGACCAGGATGGTATTGGCGCGCGGCACGTCGAGGCCGGATTCGACGATGTTGGTGGAAAGCAGCACATCCGCCCCGCCCTCGGCGAAGCGCAGCATGGCCGCATCCACCTCCGCCGCAGGCAGGCCGCCATGCGCGACGATCAGCTTCAGCTCCGGCACCAGCGCCGCGATGCGCTGGCGCAGCGGGTCGATATCCTCGATGCGCGGGCAGACGACGAAACTCTGCCCGCCGCGCCGCGCCTCTCGCCGCAGCGCCTGGGCCAGCAGCGCGTCATCCGGCGTGGCGCGCAGCGTGCGCACCGGCTGGCGCCGCGCCGGGGCGGTGGCGATCACGCTCAGCTCCCGCAGCCCGACAAGCGACGCCTGCAGCGTGCGCGGAATCGGCGTGGCCGTCAGCGTCAGCACATGCGGCGCGCCGGCTTCCCGAAGCTTGCGCAGCTGCGCCTTCTGGCGCGCGCCGAATCGCTGTTCCTCGTCGATCATCAGCAGCGCCAGGTCGGCGAAGTGGACGGAGGAAGCCGCCAGCGCCTGGGTGCCGATGGCGATCGCCACCTCGCCGGTCGCGATGGCGGCGCGGATCGCCCGCGCCTCGGCCGGCGGCGTCAGGCGGGACAGCGCCTCCACCCGCAATCCGGTGCCGGCGAAGCGGCGGCGGAAGCTTTCCAGATGCTGGCGCACCAGCACCGTTGTGGGCGCCAGCAGCGCCACCTGGTGGCCAGCCAGCGCGGCGATAGCGGCGGCGCGCAGCGCCACCTCCGTCTTGCCGAAGCCGACATCGCCGCAGACCAGCCGGTCCATCGGCCGGCCGCTTTCGAGATCCGCGCGCACCGCCGCCACAGCGGCGGCCTGGTCGGGTGTCAGCTCATGCGGGAAGCGGGCGACGATGGGCGCGAGTGCCTCCGGCGGCGCTTGCAGCACCGGCGCCTTCGCTGCGCGCCGCGCCTGCACGGCGGCCAGCAGGGCGCGCGCCGTCTCCGCCACCGCGGCCTCGGCCTTTGCCCGGCGCTTCGGCCAGCTCTCGCTGCCCAGCCGGTCCAGGCTCAGCCCCGTGGTCTCCGCGCCATAGCGCCACAGCCGGTCCAGCTCATCGAAGGGCACCAGCTGCGCCGCATCGGCGTAGTCGAGTTTCAGGCAGTCCAGGCAGGCAGCGCCGGTTTCCACCGACTGCACGCCGCGCAGCGCGCCCAGCCCGTGCTCGGCATGGATCACCGCATCCCCGGGCTGCAGGCTGGCGAAGGTGAAGGCGGCAAGCGGATCGGCGGCCTGGCCGCGCGGTGCCTCCGCCGGCGCGCGGATATGGCGCAGCGGCAGCACCACCGCCTCCGCCGTCGCGATGCCCGGCAGGTCGGCCGGCGCCGGCAGGATGGCCAGGCTGCCGGGCGGCAGGGCCAGCAGCGCCGGCCAATCCGCCACCGGCTGCGCGGGCCGGTTCAGCGCCTCCGCCAGCCGGGCGCCGAGCCGCCGCAGGCCGCTGCCGGGCACGCCCGCCAGCGCCAGGCGGGCGCCGCCTTCCAGCAACGCGCGGGCATGCGCCACCAGCGCGGACTCCGGCTGGCGGCTGAAATCGGGAAGGGGGTTTGGCGGGTCCTTGGGCGCCGCCAGTTGCACTGGCCTGCGGCCGGCCAGCGCGGCCTGCCAGGCGGCGGCATCCAGGTGCAGCGCCTCGGCCGGGGGCAGCGGCGGCGCATCGGCAGGGCGCAGGGCGGCATGGCCGCCGAAACCCTCCGCCACCTCTGCTCGGCGGCGCGCCAGCGCCTCCTCCGCCCCGGCATCCAGGATCACCTCGGCCTCCGGCCACAGCGCCAGGGGCGCGACCAGATCCTCGCTGAAGGCGGCGAGCGCATGTTCCAGCCCGGGCGGCCGCGCCTCCAGCAGCGGATGGCCGGGCGGCAGCACGAGTTCGGAGGCCGGGTTCAGCACCAACTCCGCCTCCGCCTCCTCCTGGCTGCGCTGGGTGACGATGTCGTAGCGATGGATGCCGAGCAGCCGCCCGGCCTCATGCCGCAGCCGGAGCGCCAGCGGTTCCTCGGCGCCGGCTGGCGTCACGTCGATGACGCTGCCGCGCAGCGCGACCTCGCCCGGATCGTCGACGCGGTCATCCAGCCCATAGCCCAGCCGCAACAGATCCTTGCCCAATGCCTCCACCTCCAGCGCCTGGCCGGGCTCCAGCCGCAGCGAGAGTCCCGGATCGGGCCGCGGCAGACGCTGCGCCAGCGCCTCGACGGACCCGATCAGCAGCCCGGCGGCGCCGCCCGAAGCCAGCGCGGCGGCCACCGCCATGCGCTGGCCCATCACGGCACGTGATGGCGAGACGCGGTCATAGGGCAGGCAGTCCCAGGCCGGCAGCAGCCGCACCGGCATTGCGGCCGGCGCCAAAGCGCGGGCGGCGTTATAAAGCCGCCTGGCGCGGCCTTCGCTGCGCGCCACGAAGACCAGCCCCGCTTCGCCTCGCTCCACCAGCCGCGCGGCCAGCAGCCCCTCCGGCTCCGCGCTCAGCGTCGCCGGGTCATCCTGGCCTTCCGTATCGCGCATCCCCGGTCCCATCCGCCAAGGATGCGCCAGCGCGCGGCGTGGGGGCGCGGTTCCGCCAGGCGCATGCAAGGCGGCGTGATGCGGCCGTCAGAACTCCAGCAGATTGTCGCGGAACTGCGCATGGGCATAGGCGCGCCGCGCCAGGCCGCGCGCCTGCAGCGCCGGCACCAGCCCGTCCGCGATCTCCGCCACGCTGCGCCGGCTGACATCGCCGAGCGAGAGCAGGAAGCCATCGCCGCCGGCCTCCTGCATCGCCTCCGCCATCTGGGCGGCCACCGCATCCGGCGTGCCGGTCAGCTCCACCGATCCGGGCGTGCCGCGATAGGCCATCATGGCATCGCGCAGGCTGCGCTTGCCGGCGACGCGCTTGAAGTCGTCCAGCGACTGCTGGTGGCCATTGGTGCGCAGGTCCAGCTGGTCCACCGGCGTATCCAGGTCGTAGCGGCCGAAGTCGATATTCGTGATCTTGCCGAAATGCGCGAGGAACAGCGGCACCTGCGCCTCCGCCCGCGCCAGCCGCTGGCGCTTGCGCAGCTGCGCTTCCTCCATCGTCTCGCCCAGCGTCGGCGCCACCAGGAACAGGATCTTGATCCGATCCGGATCGCGCCCCTGCGCTACGGCATTGGCGCGCACGTCGTCCCTATAGGCACGCATGGCGGCGACGCCCTTCACGCTGGCCACCACCGTATCGGCATGCAGCGCCGCGAAGCGCTTGCCGCGCCCGCTGCCGCCGGCCTGGGCGATGACGGGGCGGCCCTGCACGCAGGGGCCGGAATTCAGCGGGCCGCGCGTCCTGAACCACCTGCCCTCGAAATTCGCGGCATGGACCTTGGTGTGGTCCACCAGCACGCCGGTCTCCGTATCCGCCAGGATGGCGCCGGGCTCCCAGCTGTCCCACAGCGCATTCACCGCGGCCATGTATTCATCGGCCATGTCGTAGCGCAGGTCGTGCTCCGGCATGCCCGGCATGCCGTAGTTCATCGCCGCATAATCGCTGCTGCCGGTCACCATGTTCCAGCCGATGCGGCCGGCGGAGACCTGGTCCAGCGTCGCCACCAGCCGGGCCAGCAGATAGGGCGGATAGGCGAAGGTCGAGAGCGTCGGCACGATGCCGATGCGGCTGGTGGCGGCGGCCATCAGGGTTGCGATCACACTCGGGTCCTGGCGCGGCACGGACAGGCCATTGGCCAGGTAGATCTCGCGCGATCCGCCGAAGCTTTCGCCGACATAGGAACTGTCCTCGATCAGCACATAGTCGAAGCAGGCGCGTTCCAGCGCGCGGGCGATGTCGCAGAACAGCTCCGGCACCCGCCAGTCGCGGCCGATCGCGCCGGTCCAGGGCTCGCCCCAGGCCTGGACGGAGGAGCCTTGCAGGAACCAGCCGAGGTGGAAGGGACGCGTCATGGGCAGGACCTCTTGCGACGTATGGGCGCGGCATGGCCGCGGGCACGCGGCCCGCAGCCGCCTGGGGCGGGCGGTCGGCCGTCTGTCGTTCTGGCGATTGGGGGCGAGCATGGCGGGGCGGGGCCAGCCTCGCAAGACGGGGCTACCGCCCGGCGCCGCTTGCCCGCAAGCTGCCTGCTGCGATGCGAAGGGACAGGCGGATGACGGGATCGGTGCTGGTGCTGGGGGCCGGGATGGTCGGCGTCTCCGTGGCGCTGCATCTGCGCATGCGGGGGCGGGAGGTGGTGCTGCTGGACCGCCAGGCGCCGGGGGAGGGGGCGAGCTTCGGCAATGGCGGGCTGATCCAGCGCGAGGCCGTCTTCCCGCATCCCTTCCCGCGCAAGCTGTCCGAGATCCTGCGCATCGCTGGCAACCGCTCCGTCGATGCGGTCTACCATCCCCGCGCGCTGCCGGGCCTGGTCCTGCCGCTGCTGCGCTACTGGTGGCATTCCTCGCCAGAGCGCTATGCCCAGGCCGTCGCCGGCCATGCCGCGCTGATCGCCAGCTGCTTGGATGAGCATCTGGCCCTGGCGCAGGGCACGCCCGCAATGGCGCTGCTGCGGCCGATCGGCTGGATGCGTCTCTATGCCTCGGACCAGTCGCTGGCGGCGGCGCTGGCGGAGGCGGAGCGTGCCAGGCGCGAGCATGGCGTGAATTTCGCGGCGCTGGACAGCCAGGCGCTGGCGGCTGCAGAGCCGCATCTGCAGGTCGCGCGCGCGGGCGCCATCCACTGGACCGACCCGCTTTCGGTGAGCGACCCGCAGGCGCTGACGCTGGCCTATGCCGCGCAGTTCGAGGCGGCGGGCGGGCAGATCCTGCGCGGCGATGCCACCACGCTGGCGCGCCACGGCGCCGGTTGGCGCGCATCCACGCCGCACGGGCCGGTGGAGGCGGCGCAGGTGGTTATCGCGCTGGGCGCCGCGGCCGCCACCGTGACGCGGCGCCTGGGCTATGCGCCGCCGCTTTTCGGCAAGCGCGGCTACCACAGGCACTATCGGCTGCGCGGCAATGCCGTGCTGAACCGCCCCATCCTGGATACGCAGAGCGGCTTCCTGCTGGCGCCGATGCGGGCCGGCGTGCGGCTGACAACGGGGGCGGAATTCGCCACGAACGAGGCACCGCCGACGCCAGTGCAGCTGGCCCGCGCGGAACCCTTGGCGCAGCGCCTGCTGCCGCTGGACGGGCGGGTCGAGGAGGCGCCCTGGATGGGCGTGCGCCCCTGCACGCCGGACATGCTGCCGATCATCGGCCCGCTGCCACGCCAGCCCGGCGCCTGGTGCGCCTTCGGCCATGCCCATCAGGGCCTGACCCTGGGCCCGAGCACCGGCCGGCTACTGGCGGAGATGATGGAGGGCGCGACCCCCTTCCTGCCGCCCGCGCCCTATCGGCCGGAGCGGTTCGCCTGACGTCAGGCCGCCGCGATCGTCACCGGCTGCGGCAGCGTCGCCCATTCCTCGTCATCCTGCTTGCGGCCGGTGGTCCACATCAGCACGGCGAAGCGGCCCGGCCGGTCCAGCGCGCGCACCGGGTGGTGCCAGGTGCCGCGGTGGTAGTTCACCGCCTGGTCGCCGCGCACCAGGAAGGCGCGCAGCCCTGCCGTATCCGGCCGACCACCGCGATCTGGTGCCACGAGAATGACCCAGCGCGCCACATCCATCGGCACGAAGCATTGCGAGGAGCGGTTGTGCCGCTCCATCTCCCGCACCTCCAGCGGCAGCGTCCAGGCCGGGGCGCAGCTGAAGGACAGGCGCGGCTGGTGTGCGCCATCCTGCCCGCCGAGGCTTTCGGCCAGCAGCGCGGGTGCGGCCTCCGCCGGCGGGTCCACCACATCGCCGAAGGCCGCGAAGGCCTCCGCCGTCAGTGGTTCCAGGATGAGGCGACGGGTCGCCTTGCCGGTGTCATGCGTCATGTCCGAGGCCCTGCCAATAATCGGCCAAGCCTAGACCGCGCGACGCGCCATTCCCATGCGCCGCTGGCGGCCTTACCGCTCCTCCTCCTCCGCCGGCAGGCCGAGCTCGGCCAGGCCCTCGGAGAGCAGGTCGCCCAGCAGCTCCATCTCGGCCAGGTAGCGCGCGGTGCCGCCGCCTGCCGCACGCTCCCGCGCCATGCGGCGGGCCTCGTCCCATTCGGCCGCCCCGTAATCGCCGCGGCCGATCCAGGCGAGGGCGATCAGCGCCGCCTGCTCATCCTCGTTCAGCGCCGCGATCCGCGCCTCCAGCTGCGCCGAGAGCGCATCGGGGTCGAGATCGTCCGGCGTCTCCGGATCCTGCATCTCCTCATTCGCCGTCTCCTCCTGCATCTCGCCGGCGGCGCGGGCGGTGTCGATGATGGCGACGACATCGGGCAGGCTGACCACCAGGTCGAAGTCGGATTCGGACGCGTTGCGGCCACTCATGCGGAAGGTTCCTTGGGTCGGGCCGGCCCCGCTGCGGGCGGTGGAGGGCGGGCGATGGATGCGGGTTCAACGCCGCAGGCCGCCTGCGGCGGCGGCCTCAAGGGCCTTTGATGGGCCCGCCTAGGGAGAGGGCCCCGCCGCTTGCGGCGAAGGCAGAACCAGGCGGCAGAGCACCACCGCCAGGGCGGGCGGGTCGATCGGCTTGCGCATCAGCGTCACCCGGCCCTGCCCGGCTTCCGGGGTCCAGCCGGCGGGCAATTCGCTGTAGCCGGTGGCGAAGATCACCGGCACCCCATGCCGCAGCAGCAGATCGGCCAGCGGGAAGGCGGCCTGGCCGCCCAGGTTCACGTCCAGCATGGCCGCATCCAGCCGCGGCGCCTCCGTCTCCGCCAGGCGCAGCCCCTCGGTCAGGGTTGCCGCCGGGCCCACCACCTCGCAGCCCAGCTCGCGCAGGGTCTCCTCCAGATCCAGCGCCACCAGCGGCTCATCCTCCACCAGCAAGATGCGGCGGCGGGCCAGCCGCGCGACGGGCGGCCCGGCCGCGGCGGCTTCGCGGCTGGTGGGGGGCGTGGCCGCATCGCGCAGCGCCACCCGGCCCGCGCCGATCCGCAGCCGGCAATGCAGCCCGCCCGGCCGCCAATCCAGCTCCATCGTGCCGCCCAGCTGCCCGGTGACGGTGGCCGCGATCATCCGCGATCCGAAGCCGCGCCGCGGCGGCGCTTGCACCGGCTGGGTCGCCCAGGGGGAGGCAGGTGCGCCATCCTCCTGCCAGTCCAGGCGCAGCCTCCCATCGTCTTCCAGCCGCCAGGCCACGGTCAGCCTTCCGCCGGCGACGGAAAGCGACCCGTATTTGGCGGCATTGGTGGCCAGTTCATGCAGCACCAGCGACAGCGGCTGCACCGCATCCGGCACCAGCCGCAGCGGCGGCCCGCCGATCTGCAGCCGGCCCTCGGCGCCATAGGCGGCCAGTTCCGTCTGCACCAGCTCCCGCAGGCTGCCGCCGACCCAACGTTCGCGCGCCAGCAGCGTATGGGCACGGGCCAGGGCATTCACCCGCCCTTCCACCGCGGCGGCGTAATCCTGCGGCCGTTCCGCGCGCGTCAGGCGCAAAATGGACTGCACCACGGCGAGCGCATTCTTGGCGCGGTGGTCCACTTCCCGCATCAGCAGCGTCTGGCGTTCCTCCGTCGCGCGCCGGTCGGTGATATCCTCGCCCGAGGCGACCACGGCCAGCAGCCCGCCCGCCGCATCGCGCAGCACGGCATTGCGCCAGACCACCAGCCGTTCCTCGCCATCGGCGCGCAGCACCGCATTCTCGAAGCTGGCGGCGGCTTCCTCCGTGTCCTCGGCCAGGGCCCGGAACAGCTGCCGGAGCTGCGGGCGCAGGCGCGGCGGCACGAAGCTGTCGAACCAGTTGCGGCCGACCGCCTGGTCCTCCCGCTCCAGCCCCAGCACGGCCAGGCCGTGGCGGTTGATGCTGCGCACCCGCCCATCGGGTCCGAGCACGACCAGCACCGCCTGCACCATGTCGAAATACAGCCGCGCGCGGTCGCGTTCCGCGCGCAATTCGGCCGCCGCCTCCTCCGCCGCCGCGGCACGGCCTTCGGAGACGGAGCGCGCCCGCGTGGTCTCCGCCGCCTGGGACAGCACGCTGCGCAGCGCCTCGAATTCCGCGACGGCGGTGGAGGGCATGGCGGAAGCCGCGGCACGGCCGGCCGCGAGGTCCTGCGCGTCCCGCGCCAGGGCGCTGACCGGGCCCAGCAGCCGCCGCGCCAGCAGCCCCGCCAGCAGCAGCCCCGCCGCCAGCAGCGCCGCGCCCCCGATCGCCAGGCGTTCGAGCGGCCTGCGCCAGGCAGCCTCATAGGTGGCGCGGGACGCGCTGACCGCGACCGCCCAGGGCACGCGGTCCAGCCGCTGGAAGGCGGCGACAACCTGGGTGCCATCGAAGGCGGGGCCAGAGGCCAGGCCGGTGGCCCGCCCGCGCAGCGGGCCCACCACCCAGTCCGGCGCTGACCGGCCAAGGGTGGCGGCGTGATTCTCGGACCGGGCGATGAGGCGACCATCTTCCACCTGGACCAGGCCTGCGACCCCGCCCTCTCCCGCCTGGGCCAGCAGGGCGGCCAGCCGGGCGGGGTCGAAGGCCAGCAGGATGGCCAGCGGGGCCGCCTCCTCCCCGGCGCTGTGCCCGTGGGCCAGCACGGGTGCGACCACCGACAGCACCGGCCGCTGCGAGACATTGCCGGTGACCAGGTTGGTCACGGCGGGCTGGCCGCTCTGCGTGGCGCGGCGGATCCAGGGCTGGGAGGCGGCCTCGGGCAGCGGGGTGCCCAGCGGGCGCTGCGTATTGAACAGCTGCTCCCCATCCGCGCGCACCAGCAGCACCCAGCCGCCGAAGGCACTGCCCAGGGTGCGCGCCCGCTCATAGATCTCCGCGATCGCGTCATCCGTCACGCTGTCGCCGCGCGCGGCCATGGCGCGCAGCGCGCGCGTGCCGGCCAGCGAGGTGGCCGCGGTCACCGCCACCTCGATCTCCCGGTCCAGGGCGACGGCCAGGGTGCGGGCGCCCGCCTGCAGCGCGGCTTCCACGGCCTGGCGATAGGCGCGTCCCAGCTCCCAGGCGGTCAACCCACCCGCCAGAAGCGCCGGCAGCAGGACCACGAGGGTGAGGCGGAGCAGATGCGCCCGAAGCGTCAAGGGGCGCCCCGGAGCAGGGGCCATGCGGGGTCCTTGGCCGGATGATCGGGTCCGGCACTGCAGCCGGAACACTTCCTCGGCATTAGGGGTGGCGATGCCGGCTGGGAAGAAGCCGGGCCGCGCTTTCCCACGCTGGGTGCGTGAGAGGCGTCGAACACAGTTTCGTGTCCACCGCCGCCACCACTAGCCGGCGGCCGCCAGCTTGTCCTGCGTGCGCGTTTCGAAATCGCGCGCGTCATGGCGCTCATGCAGCTGCATCGCCGGATCGCCGAAGCTGCGGTTCACCATGCGGCCGCGCTGCACGGCTGGGCGGGCGAGAATGGTATCGGCCCAGCGGTTCACATGCTTGTAGTCCTGCACCTGCAGGAATTCCGCCGCGTCATAGAGCCACCCCTTCACCAGCCCGCCATACCAGGGGAAGACCGCGATATCGGCGATGGTATAGTCGGCGCCGCCCAGGAACGCGCTCTCGGCCAGGCGGCGGTCGAGCACATCCAGCTGGCGCTTCACCTCCATCGCGAAGCGGTCGATCGGGTATTCCATCTTGCTCGGCGCATAGGCGTAGAAGTGGCCGAAGCCGCCGCCGAGATAGGGCGCGCTGCCCATTTGCCAGAACAGCCAGGACAGGCATTCGGCGCGCGGCGCCGGGTCCTTCGGCAGGAAGGCGTCGAACTTCTCGGCCAGGTGCACCAGGATGGCGCCGGATTCGAAGATGCGGATGGGCGTAGGCCCGCTGCGATCCATCAGCGCCGGGATCTTGGAGTTCGGATTGACCTCCACGAAGCCGCTGCCGAATTGCGCGCCGTCGCGGATCGAGATCAGCCAGGCATCATATTCGGCCCCGCTGTGGCCGGCGGCCAGCAGCTCCTCCAGCATGATGGTCACCTTCACGCCATTCGGCGTGGCCAGGGAATAGAGCTGCAGCGGGTGGCGGCCCACCGGCAGCGCCTTCTCATGCGTCGGCCC
The DNA here is from genome assembly GCF_019024325.1 of Falsiroseomonas tokyonensis. Taxonomy (GTDB): domain Bacteria; phylum Pseudomonadota; class Alphaproteobacteria; order Acetobacterales; family Acetobacteraceae; genus Falsiroseomonas; species Falsiroseomonas tokyonensis. Next base: position 277,046 of record NZ_JAFNJS010000004.1, on the reverse strand, counting down.
CGCGATGGGGCGGTTGATGCTGGCGAACTGCCCGCCATTCTCGCGGTTCCAGGTCCAGATCTTGGGCGGCGTGTAGGGTGTGGTCTCGGTCATGCCTGCGGTTCCCGGATGGCTCGATGCCAATGTGGAGCGGCCGAGCCCTGGCTCAAGCCGGCGGCCGCGCATCGCGAGGCAACGTTTGCGCCCCCGCTGCGCTGTCACGTCAAACCGCGCGCCGGAGCCGCCACCATGCCCATCCCAGATACCGAAACATCGTCCCGAACGCCCGCCCCGGATCCCGTCCCGGGGGATGTCAGCCTGGCGCGCCTTTCCCTGCGCGTGAACGGCGCGGTGCGTGAGCTGGAGCTGGATACCCGCACGACACTGCTGGATGCGCTGCGCGAGGCGCTGCGCCTGACCGGCACCAAGAAGGGCTGCGATCACGGCCAGTGCGGCGCCTGCACCGTGCTGGTGGAGGGAAGGCGCATCTATTCCTGCCTGACCCTCGCCGTGATGCATGAGGGCGAGAGCATCACCACCATCGAGGGCCTCGGCACGGCGGAGGCGCTGCACCCGATGCAGGCGGCCTTCGTCAAGCACGACGGCTACCAATGCGGCTATTGCACGCCCGGCCAGATCTGCAGCGCCGTCGCGGTGCTGGAGGAGATCGAGGCCGGCATCCCCAGCCATGTCAGCGAAAGCCTGGACGCGGTCCGCATCAGCGACGCGGAGATCCGCGAGCGCATGAGCGGCAATATCTGCCGCTGCGGCGCCTATGCGAATATCCTGGATGCCATTAACGAGGTCGGGGGGCAGCCGGCATGATGCCCTTCACCTATGAACGTGCGCAAAGCCCCGCCGCGGCCGCCGCGGCGGCGGCGCGCAGCCCGTCCGCGAAATTCATCGCCGGCGGCACCAATCTGCTGGACCTGATGAAGCTGCGGATCGAGCGGCCTGGCCATCTCATCGACGTCAACGGCCTGGCGCTGGATCGGATCGAGCCGACGGCGGAGGGCGGGCTGCGCATCGGCGCGCTGGTGCGCAATACGGATCTCGCGGCCGATGCGCGGGTGCGGCGCGATTATGCGGTGCTGGCCCGCGCGCTGCTGGCCGGTGCCTCCGGCCAGCTGCGCAACAAGGCGACCACGGCGGGCAACCTGCTGCAGCGCACTCGCTGCCCCTATTTCTACGATACCGACCAGCCCTGCAACAAGCGCGAGCCCGGCAGCGGCTGCGGCGCATTGGCCGGCTACAGCCGGCAGCTCGCCGTGGTCGGCGGCAGCGAGGCCTGCATCGCGACGCATCCCAGCGACATGGCGGTGGGCATGCGCGCGCTGGATGCGGTGGTGGAAACGGTGCGGCCCGATGGCGCCACAAGCGAAATCCCGATCGAGGGTTTCCACCGCCTGCCGGGCGAGACGCCGCAGATCGAGACCGCGCTGCAGCCCGGCGAGCTGATCACCGCCGTGACGCTGCCGCCGCCCGTGGGCGGCACCCATGTCTATCGCAAGGTGCGCGACCGCGCCTCCTATGCATTTGCCCTCGTCTCCGTCGCGGCGGTGATCCAGCGCGACGGTAGCGGCGCGGTGGCACTCGGCGGCGTGGCGCCGAAGCCGTGGCGGCGGGCGGAGGCCGATGCGGCCTTGCCGCAGGGGGCGCAGGCCAGCGCCGCCGCCCTGATGCAGGGCGCGCGCCCGACCGAGGACAACGCCTTCAAGCTGAAGCTGGTCGAGCGCACGCTGGGCGCGGTGCTGGCCGAGGCGAGGAGCTGAGCCATGCGCTTCGACACACCTGCCACCACCAATCCCATCGACCGGCTGCGCATCATCGGCCAGCCGGTGGATCGCATCGACGGCCCGCTGAAGGTGCGCGGCGCCGCGCCCTATGCCTATGAGCAGCACGAGGCCGTGCCGAACCAGGCCTATGGCTGGGTGGTCGGCGCCGGCATCGCCAAGGGGCGCATCACGCGGATGGATCTCGATGCCGCGCATGCCGCGCCCGGCGTCATCGCCATCCTGACGACGGAAAATGCCGGCCCGCTCGACAAGGGCAAGCGCAACGCCGCGCCGCTGCTCGGCGGGCCGGAGATCACGCATTACCACCAGGCCATCGCGCTGGTGATCGCCGAGTCCTTTGAACAGGCGCGCGATGCCGCGCAGCGTGTGCAGGTGGCGTATGCGGTGGAGGAGGGCGCCTTCGACCTGGCGGAAGCCAAGGCGGAAGGCGTCGGCCCGTCCAAGGACTCGCCCGATTCGAAGATCGGCGACTTCGCCAAGGCCTTCGCCGAGGCCCCGGTGCAGCTCGATGCCACCTACACCACGCCGGACCAGACGCATGCGATGATGGAGCCGCATGCGAGCCTCGCCGCCTGGGACGGTGAGAGCCTGGAGGTCTGGACCTCGAACCAGATGGTCGCCTGGGCGCATCAGGACCTGGCCAAGACGCTGCGCCTGAAGAAGGAGCAGGTGCGGATCCGTTCGCCCTATGTCGGCGGCGGTTTTGGCGCGAAACTGTTCCTGCGCGCCGATATCCTGCTGGCGGCCCTGGGTGCGCGGCTGGCCGGGCGGCCGGTGAAGGTGGCGCTGCAGCGGCCGCTGATCGCCAACAACACCACGCATCGTGCCGCGACCATCCAGCGCATCCGCCTTGGTGCCGGGCGGGATGGGCGCCTCACCGCCATCGCGCATGAAAGCTGGTCCGGCAATGTGGAGGGCGGCGAGGAGGAGAATGCGATCCAGCAGACGCGCCTTCTCTACGCCGGCGCCAATCGCCTGACCGGCACGCGCCTCGCGCATCTCGACCTGGCCGAGGGCAATGCGATGCGCGCGCCGGGCGAGGCGCCGGGCCTGCTGGCACTGGAAGTGGCGATGGACGAGATGGCCGAGAAGCTCGGCATCGACCCCGTCGAATTCCGCATCCTGAACGACACGCAGGAGGATCCGGAAAAGCCTGACCGCCCCTTCTCCCAGCGCCAATTGATAGAGTGCCTGCGCCAGGGCGCGGCCGGGTTCGGCTGGGACCAGCGCAGCGCGCAGCCCGGCACGCGGCGGGAAGGGCGCTGGCTGGTCGGCCTCGGCATGGCCGTGGGCTTCCGGAACAACCTCGTGGACAAGTCCGGCGCCCGGGTGCGGCTGGACGGCGAAGGCATCGTCACCGTTGAGACCGACATGACCGATATCGGCACCGGGAGCTACACCATCATCGCGCAGACGGCGGCGGAGATGATGGGCGTGGCGCTGGACCGCGTCGTGGTGCGGCTGGGCGATTCCAGCTTCCCGGCCTCCGCCGGTTCGGGCGGGCAATGGGGCGCCAATACCTCCACCGCCGGCGTCTATGCCGCCTGCGTGAAGCTGCGCGAACAGGTGGCGCAGGCGCTCGGCCTCAATGCCAGCGATGCCGACTTCGCCGATGGCATGGTGCGATCCGGCGAGCGCAGCATCCCGCTGGCCGATGCGGCGCGCGACGGCGCGCTGACGGCGGAGGACACGATCGAATTCGGCGATTTGCAGAAGCGCTTCCAGCAATCGACCTTCGCGGGCCATTTCGTGGAAGTCGCCGTGGATGCCGCGACGGCGGAGGTGCGGGTGCGGCGCATGCTGGCGGTCTGCGCCGCCGGCCGCATCCTCAATCCGAAATCCGCACGCAGCCAGGTGATCGGCGCCATGACCATGGGCCTCGGCGCCGCGCTGATGGAGGAGCTGGCCGTCGATACGCGCCAGGGCTTCTTCGTCAACCACGACCTGGCGGGCTACGAGGTGCCTGTGCATGCCGATGTGCCACGGCAGGAGGTGATCTTCCTCGACGAGGTCGATCCCACCTCCTCGCCGATGAAGGCGAAGGGCGTGGGCGAGCTCGGCCTTTGCGGCGTCGGTGCGGCGGTGGCGAATGCGATCCACAACGCCACCGGCATCCGTGTGCGGGATTATCCGATCACGCTCGACAAGCTGCTGGACCGCCTGCCGGGCTGACGCTCAGGCGAAGAAGGCGGGGTTGGCCGCGCGCAGGCGTTCCGCCTCGGCAAAGGTGCCGGAAAGATGCGCGCGCAGCGCCGCCTCCGCGCCCGCCACATCGGCGGCGAGGATGGCGGCGGCCAGCGCCTCATGCTGCTGCAGCACGGCCTCGGTCTTGCCGGGCTCCGGCAGGTGCAGGCGGCGCAGCCGGTCGAGATGGCCGCCGCGGCTGCGCACCAATTCGCGCAGGCGCGGCACGCGTGCGGCGCTGAACAGCGCCAGATGGAAGGCCTCGTCGGCCTCGGCGAAGGTCGCGCGGTCGCTGTCGGCCAGCACGGCGCGCATGCGCCGCAGCTCCTCCCGCAAGGCCTCACCCAGTTCCGGCGCCGGCGCGCGGGCCAGGCGCCGCACGACCTCCACCTCCAGCGCCAGGCGCAGGAAATGCGCCTCCCGCGCATGGTTCAGGTCGATGCGGGACACGCGCGTCGCGGATTGCGGCACCACCTCGATCAGATGCTCGTCCTGCAGCCGGATCAGCGCCTCCCGCACCGGGGTCTGGCTGATGCCGAGGCGCTGCGCGATCGCGAGGCGCGAGACGACGGAGCCTGGCGGCAGGGCGAGCGAGATCAGCGCCTCGCGCAGCCGCGCATAGGCGATATCCGCGGCGGATCGCCGCGGGCCGACGGGGGACAGGGCCGAGAGCTCGGGCTCGGCTTCCGGGAAGACGGTGTTCATCGCGCCGTTCCTTTAGCAGCCGCCGCGGTGCCGACCAGAATGCATATTGACGTTCTGGAATCTAACATATCAGATACGGCTGTCCGGAAGCGAGCCCCGTCGAGGCCGCGCAGGACAGAGGAGACATCCATGCGCCTACCCACCCGCCGCCTGGCGCTCGCCGCGCTGTTCTCGCTTGCCGCGCTGCCGGCACTGGCCCAGGGCCGCGCGGCCGCCTGGCCGAGCCAGCCGATCCGCGTCATCGTCCCCTTCGCGGCCGGCACCTCCGACACCGTGGCCCGCCTGGTGGGCGCGGAGATGTCGAAGTCGCTGGGCCAGCCGCTGGTGATCGAGAACCGGCCCGGTGCCGGCGGCAATATCGGCACGGAGGTCTGCGCGCGCGCGGCGCCGGATGGCTACACGATCTGCCTCGGCACCATCAGCAGCCACGCAATCAACCCGGCGATCTATCCGCGCCTGCCCTATGACAATCTGCGCGACTTCGCGCCGATCACGCAGCTTTCGGCGCAGCCCAATGCGCTGGCGGTGACGCAGAATTTCCCGGCGCGGACGGTGCCGGAGCTGGTGGCGCTGCTGCGCAGCCGCCCGGCGCGCGACGTCGCCTTCGGCACCTCCGGCGTCGGCACTTCCGTGCATCTCGCCGGCACGCTGTTTGGCCAGCTGACCGGGACGGAGCTGGAGCATGTGCCCTATCGCGGCAGCGCCGGCGTGGCGACGGCGCTGATGAGCGGCGAGCTGCCGATGGCCTTCGACAATCTTTCCTCCGTCTGGCCGCTGGCGCGCGAGGGCAAGCTGCGCGTGCTCGGCGTCACCAGCCTGCAGCGCAGCCCCGCCGCGCCGGACGTGCCCGCGGTGGCGGAGACGGTGCCGGGCTTCGAGAGCCTGTCCTGGAACGGCTTCTTCGCCCCCGCCCGCACGCCGCCCGAGATCGTGCTGCGCCTGCATCGCGAAGCGGTGGCCGCACTCGCCCAGCCCAGCGTGGCGGACCGTTTCCGCGACCTCGGCATCACCGCCAACGGCACCTCGCCGGATGATTTTCGTAGTTTCGTCGCCAGCGAGACCGCCCGCTGGGGCGAGGTTGCGCGCCGCGCCCGTATCCAGATCGACTGAGAGTGATGATGACCGACGCCCGTAAAAAGCCCGAAGATCTGCGCAGCGCCCGCTGGTTCGGCCCGGCGGATCTGCGCTCCTTCGGCCACCGTTCCCGCACCATGCAGATGGGCTACGCGCCGGAGGAATGGCAGGGCCGGCCGGTCATCGCCATCGTCAACACCTGGTCCGACCTGAACCCTTGCCACACGCATCTGCGCCAGCGGGCGGAGGATGTGAAGCGCGGTGTGCTGATGGGCGGCGGCTTCCCGGTGGAGCTGCCGGCGCTGTCGCTCTCCGAGAGCCTGGTGAAGCCCACCACCATGCTCTACCGCAACATGCTGGCGATGGAGACGGAGGAGCTGCTGCGCAGCCATCCGATCGACGGCGCCATCCTGATGGGCGGCTGCGACAAGACCACGCCGGGCCTGCTGCTCGGCGCCACCAGCATGGACATTCCCGCGATCTTCATCCCCGCCGGCCCGATGCTGCGCGGCAATTGGGGCGGCAAGGTGCTGGGGTCCGGCTCCGACAGCTGGAAATACTGGGATGAGCTGCGCGCGGGCAAGATCACGCAGCAGGACTGGCTCGGCGTGGAAGCGGGCATCGCGCGCAGCCACGGCACCTGCATGACCATGGGCACGGCGAGCACCATGACGGCGATTGCGGAATCGGTCGGCATGGTGCTGCCCGGCGGCTCCTCGATCCTCGCCGCCGATGCCGGCCATATCCGCCTGTGTTCCGAAAGCGGCCGGCGGATCGTCGAGATGGTGTGGGAGGATCTGACGCCGAAGCGCATCCAGATCCACAAGGCATTTCTCAATGCGATCAACGTCGCCATGGCGATGGGCTGCTCCACCAATGCGATCATCCACCTGATCGCCATGGCACGTCGCGCCGGCCATGACATCGGCCTGGATGATTTTGAGCGCGCCAGCCGCGTCGTGCCCGTCATCGGCAATGTCCGCCCCTCCGGCAGCACGTACCTGATGGAAGACTTCTTCTATGCCGGCGGCATCCTGGGCCTGATGGAGCGGATGCGCGCGCATCTGCACCTGGATTGCCTGACCGTCTCCGGCCGCACGCTGGGCGAAAACATCGCCGGGGCAAAGGTCTACAATGACGACGTGATTCGCCCGCTCGACAATCCGATCTATGGCGAGGGGTCGCTGGCGGTGCTGAAGGGGAACCTCGCGCCGGATGGCTGCGTGATCAAGCCGGCGGCGATGGACCAAAAATTCCTGAAGCACAGCGGCCCGGCGCTGGTCTTCGACGACTATCCCAGCATGAAGAAGGCGGTGGATGACGAGACGCTCGACATCACGCCGGACCATGTCCTGGTGCTGCGCAATGCCGGGCCGCAGGGCGGGCCGGGCATGCCGGAATGGGGCATGCTGCCGATGCCGAAGCGCCTGTTGAAGGAAGGCCACCGGGACATGCTGCGCCTGTCCGATGCGCGCATGTCCGGCACCAGCTACGGCGCCTGCGTGCTGCATGTGGCGCCGGAAAGCTACATCGGCGGCCCGCTGGCCCTGCTGCAGACCGGCGATATCGTGGAGGTCGATGTGGATGCGCGCAGCATCAACATGCGCGTTTCGGAGGAGGAGCTGGCGCGCCGCCGCGCCGCCTGGACGCCGCCACCGCCGCGCTTCGAACGCGGCTACGGCTATGCCTTCACAAGGCACGTCCAGCAGGCCAATGAGGGCTGCGACTTTGACTTCCTGCGCACCGATTTCGGCGCGCCGGTCCTCGAACCCGTGATCTATTGAGAGAAAGCCTGATGGCCCTGAACGACACCACCCGCGACCTGCTGCGCAAGGTCAGCACCGCCACCGTCGCGACCATCCTCTTCAAGCGCGGCCTGCGGAACCAGATGATCCAGGGCGTGCTGCCGCTGCATCCGGTGACGGAGAGCATGGTGGGGGAAGCGGTGACCGTGCGCTACATCCCGGCGCGGGAGGATCTGAACGGCCTCGAGGTCTTCAAGGACCCCACCCATCCGCAGCGCCGCGCGGTGGAGAACTGCCCGGCCGGCAAGGTGCTGGTCTTCGACAGCCGCAAGGATGCCCGCGCCGCCTCCGCCGGCGCCATTCTCGTTGGTCGGCTGAAGGCGCGCGGCGTGGCCGGCGTGGTGACCGATGGCGGCTTTCGCGACAGCGCGGAGATCGCGGCGCTCGGCATTCCCGCCTATCATCAGCGCCCCTCCGCGCCGACGAACCTGACCTTGAACCAGGCCATCGACATCGACGTGCCGATCGCCTGCGGCGATGCGCCGGTCTTCCCGGGCGATGTGATGCTCGGCGATGCCGACGGCGTCATCGTCATCCCCGCGCATCTGGCGGAGGAGATCGCCAAGGAGGCCACCGAGATGACGGCCTATGAGGATTTCGCCGCCGCCAAGGTGGCGGAGGGCCGCAGCCTGGTCGGGCTCTATCCCGCGACCGACCCCGCCAGCCTCACCGAGTTCGCCACCTGGCGCCAGAAACGGGGCGTCTGACAACAAGAACAGGAGGAAGCCGCCATGATCACCCGTCGTCTTGCCCTCACGGCCACGCTCGCCACGCCTTTCCTCGCGCGCCCTGCGCTCTCCCAGGCCGCGACGCTGAACGTGAACTCGGCACTGACGGCGGATGATCCGCTGTTCAAGGGTCTCGAAGCCTTCAAGCAGGGCGTCGAGACGCGCAGCAATGGCCGCCTGCAGGTGCGGCTGTATCCTTCCTCCCAGCTTGGCTCGGATGAGGATGTGCTGGAACAGGCGCGCGCCGGCGCCGGCGTCGCCGTGGTGGTGGATGGCGGGCGCCTCGCGCCCTTCGTCCGCGAGTTCGGCATTCTGGGCGCGCCCTATATCGCCAATGGATTCCCGGAGCTCCGCAAGCTCGCCACCTCGCCGTTGTTCGACCGCTGGGCGGACCGGCTGCGCACGGCCTCCGGCCACCAGGTGCTGTCCTTCAACTGGTTCCAGGGCGACCGCCACCTGCTGACCAACCGCGCCATCGCAGCACCTGCGGATCTCAACGGCCTGCGCCTGCGCACCCCCGGCGCGCCGGTCTGGCTGGAGACGATCCGCGCCATGGGTGCGACGCCGACGCCGCTGCCCTGGACGGAGGTCTATTCCGCCCTGCAGCTGCGCGCGATCGATGCGGCGGAGGCGCAATACCCCGCGCTCTGGGGCTCGCGGCTGTATGAGGTGGTGCGCTTCATCACCAAGACCTCCCACATCAACCTGATCACCGGGCTGATCGGGTCCCGCATCTGGTTCGACCGCCAGCCGGCGGAACTCCGCACCATCCTGCGGGAGGAAGCGCTGAAGGGCGGCGACACCGGCTCCCAGGCCACGCTCGCCTCGCTCGATGATTTCGAGACGCGGCTGAAGGCCCAGGGCCTCACCATCACCACGCCGGACCTGGCGCCGTTCCGGGAGGCGACGAAGGTCGTGTACGACAAGCTGAACTATGCCGCGGTGCGGCGCGAGGTCGAAGCCGTGCTGGCGGGCTGAGGCGATGCGCGCCCTGGAGAAGGCCGAGGAGACGGTCGGCATCATCCTCTTCGCCGGCGTCTGCCTGCTGGTGCTGCTGGGCGCCATCTCCCGCACCATCGGCATGCCGCTGATCTGGGCGGTGGATGCGGCGCAGCTGCTGTTTGCCTGGACCGCGGTGCTCGGCGCCGATGTCGCACTGAAGCGTTGGCAGCACATCGAGATTGACATCCTGGTGCGCGCGTTTCCGGCGGCGCTGCGACGCCTGCTGGCCTATGCCTGGCTGGTGCTGATCGCGACCTTCCTGGCCGCGCTGGTCTGGCTCGGCACGGAACTCACGCTGCTGAATCTGGAGCGGGAGCTGGGCGATACCCCGCTCTCCTATGGCTGGGTCACGGCGGCGATTCCGGTGGGGGCGGCGCTGATGCTGCTGACCACCGTCGTGCGGCTGCTGCGCGGATTGATGGGCCGGCAGGCGATCACCACCGGCAGCGTGGATGGGATGGTGCTGTGACAGCCATCGTCAGCGGGGCGTTCTTCGTCCTGATGTTCCTGGGCATGCCGGTCGCCTTCGCGATCGGCACCGCCGCCTTCCTGTTTTATCTGTTTGGCCCGATGCCGCCGGCGATCGCTGTGCAAAAAATCGTCTCGGCAACGCAGTCCTTTCCGCTGCTCGCCGTGCCCTTGTTCGTGCTGGCCGGGCACCTGATGAACGAATCCGGCATCACGGAACGTCTCATCAGGCTCGCCAGCGTGCTCGCCGGCTGGATCCGCGGTGGCCTCGCGCAGGTGGCCATCGCGCTCTCGGCACTCATGGGCGGCGTCTCCGGCTCCGCGGTGGCGGATGCGGCGATGGAGGCGCGCATCCTCGGCCCCTCCATGCTCGCCCGCGGCTATTCGCGCGGCTTCACCTGCGCGGCCATCGCGGTGGGGTCGCTGATCACGGCGACCATCCCGCCCAGCATCGGCCTGATCCTCTACGGCTTCCTCGGCAATGTCTCCATCGGGCGGCTCTTCGTCGCGGGGCTGGTGCCGGGCATCCTGATGACGCTGTTCCTGATGGTCACCGCCTGGCTGGTCGCGCGCCGCCGCGGCTATGCGCCGGAACGCGCCACCCTGCCTTCGGCGAAGGAAGTGGCGGTGGCGCTGTGGGAGAGCAAATGGGCGCTGGCTTTTCCGGTCTTCCTGATCGTCGGCATCCGCTACGGCATCTTCACGCCGTCAGAGGCCGGGGCCTTCGCCGTCGCCTATGCCATCGTCATCGGCGCGCTGGTGTACCGGGAACTGACCTTCGCCAAGGTGGTCACCGCGCTGCGCCACAGCCTGACCGATACCGGCATGATCATGCTGATCATCATGTTCTCCGCCATGATCGGCTACATGATCACGCTGGAGCGCGTGCCGCAGGATGCCACCGCCTTCCTCGCCGGCCTGTCTTCGGACCCGCAGGTGCTGATGCTGCTGCTGGTGGTCTTCCTGGCCTTCCTCGGCATGTTCCTGGAATCCACCGTGGTCACCCTGCTGCTGACGCCTATCCTGGTGCCGGTCATCATGCGGCTGGGCATCGACCCGGTGCATTTCGGCATGGTGATGATGACCACGGTGACGCTGGGTGGCATGACTCCGCCGGTGGGGGTTGCCATGTACACCGTCTGCGGCATGCTCGACTGCCCGATGGACGAATACACGCGGGAGGCGCTGCCCTTCCTCGCCGCCGTCATCGCGCTGATCGTGCTGATGGTGTTCTGGCCGGGACTGGTGCTGTTCCTGCCCAACCTGGTGTTCTGAGGAGACGCCGCCGTGGAGGAGACCTGGCGCTGGTTCGGCCCGCTGGACGAGATCCGGCTGGAGGAAATCCGCCAGACCGGCGCGACGGGCATCGTCACCGCGCTGCATGAGATCCCCTATGGCGAGGTCTGGCCGGAAGACGCCATCCGCGCCCGTCAGGCGATGATCGAGGCCGCCGGCCTGCGCTGGTCCGTGGTGGAAAGCCTGCCGGTGCATGAGGATGTGAAGCGCGGCACCGGCAACCTCGCCCGCATCTTTGCCAACTACCGCGAATCGCTCCGCAACCTCGGCCGCGCCGGCATCCGCACGGTCTGCTACAACTTCATGCCGGTGCTGGACTGGACCCGCACCGATCTCGCGCATCCCATGCCCAGCGGCGCCGTCGCGCTGCGCTTCGACGCGGTGCGCCACGCCGCCTTCGACATGCTGATGCTGGCCCGCCCGGGGGCGGAGGCGGATCACCCGCCGGCGGTGCTGGAGGCGGCGCGGGGCTGGTTCGCGCAGGCGTCGGAATCGGACAAGTCGACGCTGCTGACTTCGATCATGGCCGGCCTGCCCGGCGCCTATGACCGCTACGACATCCCCGGCCTGCGCCGCATGCTGGACAGCTACGCCGGCATCGACGCCGCCGCGCTGAAGGCGAACCTCGCCCGCTTCCTGGCGGAGATGGTGCCGGCGGCGGAGGAGGCGGGCATCGTGCTGGGCATCCATCCGGACGATCCGCCGCGCCCCATGCTCGGCCTGCCGCGCATCGTCTCGACCGCTCAGGATCTTTCGGACCTTCTGGCCGCCGTGCCTTCGCCCGCCAATGGCCTGACCTTCTGCACCGGCTCGCTCGGCGCCGGCCGTGGCAACGACGTGGCGGCGATGGCCCGGCGCTTCGCCCCCCACACGGTCTTCCTGCATCTGCGCAATGTGCGGCATGAGGCCGATGGCTCCTTCCACGAGGCCGCGCATCTGGACGGCGATGTGGACATGCCCGCGGTGCTCGCCGCCTTCCTGGCGGAGCAGGCGCGGCGCGGCGGCGCCCTGATCCCCTTCCGGCCGGACCATGGCCACCAGCTGCTGTCGGATGCCGAGCGGCCCACCCATCCCGGCTATCCGCTGATCGGCCGGCTGCGCGGCCTGGCGGAGCTGCGCGGCGTGATCGCCGGGCTGCGCCACGCCGCCGCAGCGCGGCCCGGATGATGCGCCTTTCGGGCGCGAAGCTGACGCATCTGCGGCCGCATGTGCTGCGGCCGGGCTATGACCGGGCCGCCGTCACCCCCGGCATCGTGCATCTCGGCCTCGGCGCCTTCCACCGCGCGCACCAGGCGGTGATGACGGAGGCGGTGCTGCGCGCCGGCGCCCGGGACTGGGGCATCGTCGCCGCCAGCCTGCGCAGCCCCGCCACGCGCAATGCCCTGTGCCCACAAGGCGGCCTCTATGCCTTTGCCGAGCGGGAGGGCGCGGCGGAGCGCCTGCAGGTGATCGGCGCCCTGCGCGGCCTGCATGTGGCGCCGGAGGATCCGGAGGCGCTGCTGGCCGCCATGGCCGCGCCGGCGACGCGCATCGTCTCCCTGACCGTCACCGAGAAGGGCTATTGCCACGACCCGGCCAGCGGCGCGCTGGACGAGGCGCATCCCGACATTCGCCACGACCTGGCGTTGCCCGTCGCGCCGCGCTCCGCGCCGGGCTTCCTGGTGGAGGCGCTGCGCCGCCGCCGCGCTGCCGGCACGCCGCCCTTCACCGTGCTGTCCTGCGACAACCTGCCCGCCAATGGCGCCACCACCCGCAGGCTCACCGCCCGCCTGGCCGCGCTGCGGGATCCCGATCTCGGCGCCTGGATCGCAGGCGAGGTGGCCTTCCCCTGCACCATGGTGGACCGCATCGTGCCCGCCACCACGGATGAGGACCGCGCCCGCATCGCCGCCGCGCTCGGGCTGCAGGATGCCTGGCCGGTGGTGGGGGAACGCTTCAGCCAATGGGTGATCGAGGACCACTTCCCCACCGGTCGGCCCGACTGGGCCATCGCTGGCGCGGAATTCGCCGCCGATGTCGCGCCCTTCGAACTGGCGAAGCTGCGCATGCTGAACGGCGCCCATTCGGCGCTGGCCTATCTCGGCTATCTGGCGGGGCACGGGACGGTGGCCGATGCCGCGGCCGACCCGGCCTTCAGCGCCTTCCTGGACGCCTTCTGGGCGGAGGTGATGCCGCATCTGGCGCCGCCGCCAGGGCTGGACCTGCACGACTATGCGGCCCGGCTGCTCTCCCGCTTCCGCAACCAGGCGCTGCGCCACCAGACCAGCCAGATCGCCATGGATGGCAGCCAGAAGCTGCCGCAGCGTTTGCTCGGCACGATCCGCGCGGCGCTGGAACAGGGCCGGCCGATCGACTGCCTGGTGCTCGGCGTAGCCGGGTGGATGCGCTACACGGTGGGCGTGGATGAGGGCGGGGCCCCCATCCATCTGCGCGATCCGCTGATCACGGAACTGTCCCAGGCCTGCGCCCCTGGCCTGGCCGACCCCGCCGCCCTGGCGGACCGGCTGCTGGCCATCCCGGCCATCTTCGGCGAGGACCTGCCCCGCCACCCGGTCTTCCGCCCGGCGGTGCAGGCGGCCCTGGCCCGTCTGGTGGCCCAGGGCGCGCGCGCCAGCGTGCTGGAAGCGGTTCGCTGAGGCAGCCGTCCGCAGCCCAGGGAACCCGCGCGCTTCAAACCCGCTTCAGCCCAGGCAGCCCGCCCGTCCGGCGGATTGCACCCAGTTCATATATCGACTAGGCCCGTTGCATCCCGTCCCGCCGGCCGGCGAGCATCCACTTGCGCATGGCCGCCTGGGCGAGGGCAGCCGATGGGTGAGGTGGCCGAGGCGCCGCAGAAGGGTAGGGGACCATGGCCATCACCGAACGCATTTCCGCCGCCGATGTCCGGCTCGACCTCGGCGCCGGCAGCAAGCGCGCTTTGCTGCAGACCCTGGCGGCGGAGGCCGCGCAGCGCCTGGGAAGGCCGGAACAGGAGATCCTGGAGGCGCTGGAGGATCGCGAGAACCTCGGCTCCACCGCGCTCGGCCGCGGCGTCGCCCTGCCGCATGCCCGCCTGCCCGGCGAGTCCCCGCCCGTGATGCTCTTCGCCCGCCTGAAGCGCCCGATCGACTACGAGGCGAAGGACGATGAGCCGGTGGACCTGGTGATCCTGGTGCTCTGGCCGGAAGCCGCGCCGGAAGGCTTCCTGCCCGCGCTGTCCGACACCTGCCGCGCACTGCGGGAGCCGGCGGCGCTGCGCCAGCTGCGCGCCGCCGCCACGCCGGAGGAGGTGGTGGCGCTGCTGCACCGGCACGGACGGTCGGTGGATTCGATGCCCGAGGCGGATTGACCTGATCGGATGCCCGACGCCCTGCTGCTGCTGACCCTTCTTGTCCTGCCCTTCCTCGGCAGCTTCGCGGCCGGGGTCCTGCCGCGCCGTGCGCGCAATACCGCGGCGGGCCTCGCCGGCGCCATCGCGCTGGTCAACCTGGCGCTGGTCTGGGCCGCCTATCCGACGGTCGCGGCCGGCGGGGTGCTGCGGGCGGAATTCGAATGGATGCCGAGCCTCGGGCTGAACCTGGTGCTGCGGATGGATGGCTTCGCCTGGCTGTTCGCCGGCATGGTCACCGGCATCGGCGCGCTGGTGGTGCTGTATGCCCGCTACTACATGTCGGCCGAGGATCCGGTCCCGCGCATCTTCGCCTTCCTGCTGGCCTTCATGGGCGCGATGACCGGCCTGGTGATGGCGGGCAACCTGATCCAGCTGGCCTTCTTCTGGGAGCTGACCAGCCTCTTCTCCTTCCTGCTGATCGGCTATTGGCACCACACGGCGGCGGCGCGCGACGGCGCGCGCATGGCCATGACCATCACCGGGGCGGGCGGCCTGGCGCTGTTCGCCGGCATGCTGGTGCTCGGCCATATCGTCGGCAGCTACGACCTGGAGGTGGTGCTGGCCTCGGGCGATGTGATCCGCGACCATCCGCTGTATCTGCTGGCGCTGCTGCTGATCCTGCTGGGCGCGCTGACCAAAAGCGCGCAATTCCCCTTCCACTTCTGGCTGCCGCACGCCATGGCGGCGCCGACGCCGGTCTCGGCCTATCTGCATTCGGCAACCCTGGTGAAGGCCGGCGTCTTCCTGCTGGCGCGGCTCTGGCCGGTGATGGCGGGGACCGAGGAATGGACCTGGCTGGTCGGCGGGGCCGGGCTGATCACCATGCTGATCGGCGCCTATATCGCCATCTTCCAGAACGACCTGAAGGGGCTGCTGGCCTATTCCACCATCAGCCATCTGGGCCTGATCACCCTGCTGCTGGGGCTGAAGAGCGAGCTGGCCCTGGTTGCCGCCATCTTCCACATCCTGAACCACGCCGCCTTCAAATGCTCGCTCTTCATGGCGGCCGGCATCATCGACCATGAGACGGGCACGCGCGACATCCGCCGCCTGTCGGGGCTCAACCGATCGATGCCCTTCACCGCGCGGCTGGCGCTGGTCGCCGCCGCGGCCATGGCCGGCGTGCCGCTGCTGAACGGCTTCATCTCGAAGGAGATGTTCTTCGCCGAGGCGCTGTCGGCCGAGGCGCCGGTCTTCACCCTGCTGAACATCCTGCCCTTCGCCGCCATGCTGGCCAGCGCCTTCAGCGTCACCTATTCGCTGCGCTTCATCCATGGCGCCTTCTTCGGGCCGGAGCCCACGGACCTGCCCAAGACGCCGCATGAGCCGGCGAGCTGGATGCGCTTCCCGGTCGAGATCCTGGTGCTGGTCTGCATCATGGTGGGCGTGCTGCCCGCGGCCACCGTCGGCCCCTTCCTGCATTTCGCCGCGCAATCCGTGCTGGGCGATGCCATGCCGGCCTACAGCCTTTCCGTCTGGCACGGCTTCAACCTGCCGTTGCTGATGAGCGTGCTGGCGCTGGCCGGCGGCGTGGTGCTGTACCTGCTGCTGCAGGACCGGCTGCGCGTCATGGACGGCCCGCCGCTGATCCGCCGCCTGGAAGGCCGCCGCATCTTCGAACGCAGCATGGTCTTCCTCTCCTGGCGCCTGGCGCGGCTGCTGGAACGCCGGGCCGGCACGCAACGCCTGCAGCCGCAGCTCCGGCTGATCCTGGGCGCGGCGATCGTGGCCGGGGGGGCCGCGGTCTGGCTGCGGGGCCTCGGCCCCGGCAACCTGGTGCCGGCGCCGATCGACCCCGTGCTGGTGCTGATCTGGGCGGTAGGCGCCGCCTGCGCGCTGGGGGCCGCCTGGCAGGCCAAGTACCACCGGCTGGCGGCGCTGATCCTGGTGGGCGGCGCGGGCCTGATGGTCTGCATCACCTTCGTCTGGTTCTCCGCGCCGGACCTCGCCCTGACCCAGCTGACGGTCGAGATCGTCACCACCGTGCTTCTGCTGCTCGGCCTGCGCTGGCTGCCCAAGCGCCGCCAGGTGCCGGGGGATCGGGGGCCGGAGGTGCTGACGCGCGGCCGGCGCGCCCGCGACCTGGCCATCGCGCTCGGCGCCGGCCTCGGCATGGCGGCGCTCAGCTATGTGGTGATGACCCGCACGCCGGCCGACCTGCTGGCGCAGCATTTCCTGGAGCGTGGCTATACCGAGGGCGGCGGCACCAATGTGGTGAATGTCATCCTGGTGGATTTCCGCGGCTTCGACACGCTGGGCGAGATCTTCGTGGTCGCCGCCGTGGCGCTGGCCACCTTCGCCCTGCTGCGCCGCTTCCGCCCCGCCGCCGATAGCCGGCAGGTGCCGGAACAGCAGCGCGACCAGGCGCCGGGTGCCGAGGGGGGCAGCCGCCACGGTGCCGCCAGCGGGCCGGGCTCCGACTGGCTGCTGGTGCCCTTCATGCTGACCCGGCTGGTCTTCCCGATCATGATCGTCACCGCCTTCTTCCTGCTGCTGCGCGGGCATGACCTGCCGGGCGGCGGCTTCTCCGCCGGCATGGTCGTGGCGATTGCCATCATCCTGCTCTACATGGTCGGCGGCACGGACTGGACCGAGGACCGGCTGCGGCTGCGGCCGCAGCTCTGGATCGGCACCGGCCTGCTGCTGTCCACCGGCACGGGCCTGGCCGCCTGGGCCTTCAGCAAGCCCTTCCTGACCTCCTATTTCGACTATGCGGACCTGCCGGTGATCGGCCGGATTCCGGTGGCCAGCGCGCTGGTCTTCGATATCGGCGTCTTCGCGCTGGTGGTGGGCGCCACGCTGCTGATGCTGATCGCGCTCGCGCACCAGTCGGTGCGCGCCCACCGGAGCGTGCCGAAGGCGGTGCCGGAGCCGGCGCCGGAACGGCCGAAGCTTGGCGTGGCGGGGGGCGGCTGATGGAACTCGTCCTGTCCTTGGCCATCGGCGTGCTTGCCGGCTCCGGCATCTGGCTTCTGCTGCGGCCGCGCACCTTCCAGGTCATCATCGGCCTGTCGCTGCTCTCCTATGCCGTGAACCTGTTCATCTTCTCCACCGGCGGGCTACGCACCGGCGCCGCGGCCATCCTGGAGAAGGGCGAGATGGGCACGCTGGCCCGCTATGCGGATCCGCTGCCGCAGGCGCTGGTGCTGACCGCCATCGTCATCGGCTTCGCCACCACGGCGCTGCTGCTGGTGGTGCTGCTGGCCGCGCGCGGCCTGACCGGCACGGACCATGTGGATGGCCGGGAACGCGACCGGTGACCGGCTGGATGGACCACCTGACCATCGCGCCGATCGTCCTGCCGATGCTGGCCGGCATCGCCATGATCCTGATCGGGGACCGCTGGCGTGGCGCGACGGTGGCGCTGGGCCTGGCCTCCTGCCTCGGCCTGGTGGTGCTGGCGGTGCTGCTGCTGGGCCTGGCGGATGCGCCGGTGGTCCGGGTCTATCGGCTGGGCGACTGGCCGGCGCTGTTCGGCATCGTGCTGGTGCTGGACCGGCTGTCCGCGCTGATGCTGCTGCTGGTCGCCATCCTGGGCGCCGCGGCCTTCACCTTCTCGCTCGCCCGCTGGCATCGCGCCGGGCCCAATTTCCACCCGCTGTTCCAGTTCCAGTTGATGGGGCTGAACGGCGCCTTCCTGACCGGCGACCTGTTCAACCTGTTCGTCTTCTTCGAGGTGATGCTGGCCGCCTCCTACGGCCTGGCGCTGCATGGCTCCGGCACCGCGCGGGTGCGGGCGGGGCTGCACTACATCATCGTCAACCTGGTCGCCTCGCTGCTGTTCCTGGTGGGCGTCAGCGTCATCTACGGCATCAGCGGCACGCTCAACATGGCGGACCTCGCCATGCGCATGCGCAATGTGGCGCCGGAGGATCGCGCGCTGCTGGAGGCCGGGGCCGCCATCCTCGGCATTGCCTTCCTGACCAAGGCGGCGATGTGGCCGCTGGGCTTCTGGCTTTCACCCACCTATGCGGCGGCCAGCACGCCGGCGGCCGCGGTACTGTCCATCCTCAGCAAGGTCGGCATCTATGCGGTGCTGCGCGTCTGGCTGCTGCTGTTCGGCACGGATGCGGGGGAGTCCATCGGCTTCGGCGGCACCCTGATCACGCTGGGCGGCCTGGCGACCATCGCCTTCGGCTCCATCGCCGTGCTGGCGACGCAGAACCTGTCGCGGCTGGCCGGCGCCAGCGTCATGGTCTCCTCCGGCACGCTGCTGGCCGCGATCGGCACGGGGCAGGTGGCGGCCACCGCCGGCGCGCTGTTCTACCTCACCACCTCCGTTCTCGCGATCGGCGCCTTCTTCCTGCTGATCGAGCTGGTGGAGCGGGGGCGGGAGGTGGGCGCCGACGTGCTGGCGGTGACCCGCGAAGCCTTCGGCAGCGGCGAGGAGGAGGAGGAGGATGAGGAAGATGAGGTCGGCGTCGTCATCCCAGGCTCGCTCGCCATCCTCGGCTTCGCCTTCCTGACCTGCACGCTGCTGCTGGCCGGGCTGCCACCGCTTTCGGGGTTCCTGGCGAAATTTGCCATCCTCTCGCCGCTGCTGGGCGCGGGGCCGGTGCCGGCGCTGAGCTGGGTGCTGCTCGGCGCTCTGGTGCTGTCGGGCCTGGCGGCGGTGGTGGCCATGCTGCGCGCCGGCATCGAGGTCTTCTGGGCCTCCCCCGCCCGGCGCACCCCGGCGATCCGGGTGATCGAGATCGCGCCCATCGGCCTGCTGCTGCTGCTTTGCGTCGCGCTCAGCGCCGGGGCGGGGCCGGTGATGCGCTACATGCAGGACACCGCCCAGGCGCTGCATGCCCCGGGCGGCTATCTGGGCGGCGTGCTGGCCGCGCCGCCAGCGGAGCGGGTGCGATGAGGCGCCTGCTGCCCTTCCCGGTCTTCGCTGTGTCGTTGGCCGCGCTCTGGCTGCTGCTGGTCGGCAGCGTGAAGCCGGGCAGCCTGCTGCTGGCGGCGGGTTTCGGCCTGGCCGGCGGCTGGATGCTGGTCTCCCTCACCCCGCCGGACGGGCGCCTGCGCCGGCTGGCCGGCATTCCGCGCCTGCTGGGCCTGGTGCTGGTGGAGGTGCTGCGATCGAACGCCGATGTGGCGCGCATCATCCTGCGCCGCGGCGGCTGGCAGCCGCGGCGGTCCGGCTTCGTGCGGGTGCGGCTTCAGATGCGCAGCCCCTATGGCCTGGCGGCGCTGGCCTGCATCCTGACCACCACGCCGGGCACCGTCTGGGTGGAATACGACAGCGTGGAGAACACCATGCTGCTACATGTGCTCGACCTGATCGACGAGGAGGCCTGGGTCGGCATCATCAAGGACCGCTGGGAGGCCCGGCTGATGGAGATCTTCGAATGACCCTGGAAGAGCTCGCCTGGTCCGTCCTGTCCTGGTCGCTGCTGGGCGCGCAGATCCTGCTGGTGGCCTCCATGGGCTGCGCCGCCTTCCGCGCGCTGCGCGGGCCGCGGGCGCAGGACCGGGTGCTGGCGCTGGACACCATGTATGTGAATGCCGCCATGCTGCTGCTGGTCTTCGGCATCCGCACCGGCAGCACCCATTACTTCGAGGCCGCGCTGCTGATCGCGCTGCTGGGCTTCGTCGCCACCGCGGCGCTGGCCAAGTTCCTGATGCGGGGGGAGGTGATCGAATGATGGCGCAGGCCGAGGTCTCGCTCTGGCTCGCCGTGCCGGTGGCGCTGCTGCTGCTGGCCGGTTCGGCGCTGGCGCTGGTCGGCTCCATCGGCTTGCTGCGGCTGCACAGCTTCTACGACCGGATCCATGCGCCGACACTGGCCACCTCGCTCGGCATCGGCTGCGTGCTCGTGGCCTCGATGCTGTTCTTCTCCGTCACCCAGGCGCGGCCGGTGCTGCATGAGCTGCTGATCGCGGCCTTCATGGTGGTGACGACGCCGGTCACGCTGATGCTGCTGGCCCGCGCGGCGCTGTATCGCGACCAGCAGGAGGGCAACCCGGAAGTGCCGCCGCTGCCGCCGCTGCCGGCGCGGGAGGAGAGGCCGGAGGGGTGAGGGGGCTGCGCGTTCCCCCCACCCCGACCCTCCCCCGTAAACGGGGGAGGGTTGGGTGGGGGCTCAGCACGAGGCCCCCAAGGCTTCCTTCGGCCATAAGTCTGTCCTATAAGCCCAGCACCAACGGGCTGCGCCCAAGACCGGCCGGTGGAGGAAGCATGCGGTTCAAGACCGGCGCATGACCGCGCCGCAAACCATCGCCCAGAAGATCATCGCCGCGCATTGCGGGCGGGCGGCGGTGGAGGTCGGCGACTACGTCACCGTCACGCCCGACTACACCGCCTGCCAGGAACTGTTCTGGCCCGGCCACAAGCGCAACCTGGAGCGCATCGGCGTCGACCGCATCCCGCGCCCGGACAAGGCGGTGATGGTGATCGACCACTCCACCTCCGCCGCCATGGGCTCGCCCCACCACGAGACGCATCGCACGCTGCGCGACTGGTGCGCGCAGCAGGGCATCGAGAACTTCTTCGGCCCCGGCAACGGCCTGCGCCACCTGGTGCTGACCGAGCGCGGCTTCGCCAGGCCCGGCACGCTGATCTTCTCGGATGAGGGCAACATCGCCAGCATCGGCGCGCTGGGCGCGCTGAACCTGCCGATCTCGACGGAGGTGATCGTCGCCATCATCCAGGACGAGAACTGGATCGCGGTGCCACCCTCCGCCCGCATCACGCTGACCGGCCAGCTCGGCTTCGGCGTCACCGCCCGCGACCTCATCCAGACCATCTTGCGGGATTGCACCGCGGACGGGCGGCTGCTGCAGTGCTGCGTGGAATTCGAGGGGCCGGGGCTTGCTTCGCTCAGCCTGGACGACCGGCAGACGGTGCTGGCCTCGCTGTTCCATTCGGGGGCCTATACCGGGATCATGGCGCCGGACGCGGCGGTGCTGGACTATGTCCGCGCCCGCGACGCCGGGCGGCCCTGGCAGGTGGTGCGCGCCGATCCGGGTGCGGCCTATATGACCGAGCTGACCTACGACCTCTCGGCCATCCAGCCGATGGTCACCCTGCCGCCGGATGCGCATGGCGGCGTGCCGGTGGAACAGGCCGCGGGCCAGCGTATCGACCAGGCCACCATCGGCTATTGCTCCAACGGCCGCCTGGACGATCTGCGGGAGGCGGCGCGGCTGCTGCGCGGCCGGCGCATCGCCTCCCACGTCACGCTTTACGTCACGCCGGGCTCGCGCGGCGTCTATGTCGAGGCGTCCCGCGAGGGCATCCTGGGGGACCTGGCCGAGGCCGGCGCCACCATCCTGGCCCCGGGCTGCACCACCTGCTGGGGCTACCAGGGCGTGCTGAATGCGAATGAGGTCCTGATCTCGACGCAGCAGTTCAACTACCAGGGCCGCAACGGCGACCGCACCTCCCGCGTCTTCCTGGCCGGCCCCGCGGTGGTCGCGGCCTCCGCCATCGCGGGCGCCATCGCGGACCCGCGCCCGCTGCTGGCGGAGACGGCGGCATGACCACCTGCACGGGCCGTGTGTGGAAGTTCGGCGACGACGTGCATGGCGATGACGGGATCATCGAGTTCTCGATCATCCGCGACAGCTTCGGGAAAGAATTCGACGAGGACGCGCTGCGGGCGATGTGCTTTCGCCGGATGCGGCCGGAATTCGCGCAGCTGGTCCGGCGCGGCGACATCATCGTCGGCGGCCGCAATTTCGCGCATCACAACCATGTCGAGGTCAGCGTCGCGCTGCGGGCCTCCGGCATCGCCGTCGTCGTCGTGGAATCCTGCGATTCCGGCTTCCTGCGCCGCGCCCTGAACCACGGCCTGCCCGTGATGATCTGCCCCGACATCCACGCCGCCGTTCAGGATGGCGAGGCGCTCTCGGCCGACCCCGCGACCGGCCTCGTCACCCTGCCGGATGGCCGGATCCTGCGCGCAAAACCCTTCTCGGAGCGCATGGTGCAGATCTGGCAGGCCGGCGGGTCGATCCCGCTGCTCGAACGCGAATTCGCCGCGCGCCGCGCGGCCGCAGGGAGGTAGAAGAAACATGATCACCCGCCGCAGCACCCTCATCGCCGGCGCCGCCCTGCTGGCCACGCCGGCCCTGGCCCAGACTTTCCCGGACCGTCCGGTGCGCCTGGTCGTTGCCTATCCGCCCGGCGGCAATGTGGATTTCTCCGCCCGCCTGCTGGCCCCCGCGATGAGCCATGCGCTGGGCCAGCAGGTGGTGGTCGACAACCGCGCCGGCGCCGGCGGCATCGTGGGGACGGAGGCTGTGGCCCGCGCCCGGCCGGATGGCCACACCATCCTGATCACCGGCACCGCCCCCGTCTCCATCTTTCCGGTGGCGATGGAACGCCTGCCCTATGACCCGCTGCGCGACTTCACGCCGATCGGCATGACCTATCGCGTGCCGATCGTGCTGATGGTCGCGAAGGACATCACGGCGCGCACCCTGGTCGAATTCGTCGCCCGCTCCAAGGCGACGCCGGGCGGCATGTCCGCCGGCACCGCCGGCATCGGCTCCGGCGCGCATCTGGCGATCGAGCTGTTCAACGCCGGCAGCGGCGCCAACCTGGTGCATGTGCCCTATCGCGGCACTGGCCCGGCACTAAACGACCTGATCGCCGGCAATATCCCGGTGGTCTTCGACCAGCTCTCCTCCGCGTTGCAGCTGCATGCCGATGGCCGCGCCCGCATCCTGGGCATCGCCTCCGCCGCCCGGTCGCGGCTGTTGCCGGAGGTCGAGACGCTGCGCGAGGCCGGCATCGTGCAGCCGGAGCTCAGCACCACGCTCGGCATGCTGGCCCCCGCCGGCACACCGGCCCCGGTGGTGGAGAAGCTGCGCAGCGCCATGGAAGCCGCGCTGTCCGAGGGCATGGCGCGGGAGCGCCTGATGTCGCTGGGCGCCGAGATCCCGGCACCGGCGCAGATGACCTCCGCCCATTACGGCGCGGTGATCCGGGAGGAGCTGGAGATCTACCGTCGCGCCGTGCAGCTGGGCAATGTGAAGCTGGATTAGCCAGCCGGGGGTGCGGCGATGCAGGGCGGGAATGACAATTTCGCGCATCGCGCCCCGTCACGGGCGATCCTAACATCCCCGCGATGACCCCCGAGAAAACCCCGCTGGTGCAGGCCGGCTTTGTCCATCTGCAGGCCGAGGCCACCGAAGCGGCGCTGCCGCCGGCCGCCCTCGCCGATTTCCCCGCCTTCGCGGCAAGCTGGGAGGGCATGCCGCTGGATCAGCACATGGCCGATGGCGGCCGCTACCGCCGCCGACGCCATGCCGTGCTCTCCGCCCGCGCCGGCACGCCCGGCCTGGTGCGGGAGGCCGATGCCCCGCATTGGCAGGCGCGGGACCACAATCCGCTGAATGGCGGCATCCAGCGCCATTTCGAACCCATCCCCCGGGCCATCACCGCCTCCGCCGGCTTCGCCGGCATCGCCGACTGGGCCCGCGCCGCCTTCGATGCCGCCGATCCCGGCCGGGACTGGCATATCGAGGCGCATCAGTTCCGCATCGAGGCCGGCCCCGATATCGCCGGCCGCCCGACGCCGGAAGGCATGCATCGAGATGGCGTGGACTGGGTGCTGGTGCTGCTGGTGCGGCGGGAGAATGTGGATGAGGGGGTGACCGAGATCGCCACCCCCGATGGCACCCGCCTTGGCGCCTTCACCCTGACGCAGCCGCTGGACGCCGTGCTGCTGGACGACCACCGCATCCTGCACGGCGTCACGCCCGTGGTGCCGCATGACGCGACCCGCCCGGCCTGGCGCGACGTGCTGGTGCTGACCTTCCGGCGCCGCGGCTGAGCCCTGCCGGCTCAGCCCTTGCCGCGGGACTGCCCGCCCTTGCGCCCGGCTTCCGCCGCGCGCTCCGGGTCGTTCGCAAAATTGTTCGGGTCCTTGTCCTTGCCGCTGCCCACCGTGTCCTGCGACACGCCCTTCTGGCCCTCGGCGCTGTGCTTCCCGCCGGACTTGTCCTGGCTGCCCTGCTGATTCGCCATGCTGGCTTCCTCCGTGATCGCGACCCGCGCTTGCTGCCGGGCGCCCGCATCAAACGCCCTGCGGCGGCGGCCAGTTCAGGCGCGGGCGCGTATTGACCGGCGCGGCGGGAAGGGCGATCCCCGGGCCATGACCTTCCATATCCTCGTCACCGCCGCGCGCCTGGAACAGGCGGGCCTGGCGCTGCTCCAGGCCGCCGGCTGCACGGTGGATTTCGTCTCCCTCGAAGGCGGGCGGGCGGAGATGGAGCACAAGCTCGCCACCACCCCGGTGCAGGGCGTCATCTCCCGCGCCATCCCGATCACCGGGGAGGCGATGGCCGCCTGCCCGACGCTGCGCGTGATTTCCCGCGCCGCGGTCGGCTACGACCTGATCGACGTCGCCGGCGCCAGCGCCCGCGGCATCCCGGTGCTGACGGCGGTGGGCGCGAATGCGCAGTCGGTGGCGGAATACAGCCTGGGCCTGATCCTCGCCGTGGCGCGGAACATCCCGCACCACGACCGGCTGACCCAGGCCGGTGGCTGGGACCGCAGCCGGTTGGGGATCGAGCTCTACGGCCGCCGCCTGGGCCTGGTTGGCTATGGGCGCATCGCCCAGAACCTGGCGCGCATGGCGCTGGCGATTGGCATGAAGGTCTCGGCCTACAGCCCCAACTTGGCGCGGCGCGGCGACATTTCGCCCGTCAGCGCCGCACCGTCCCTGCATGCGCTGCTGGCGCAATCCGATGTGGTGTCGCTGCACGCGCCGATGAATCCGCAGAACCGCGGCATGATCGGCGCGGCGGAGCTGGCGCTGCTGGGGAAGGAGGCGATCCTGGTGAATACCGGCCGCGGCGGGCTGATCGATGAGGCGGCGCTGGCCGAGGTGCTGCGCGCAGGCCGGATCTACGGGGCGGGGCTGGATGTTCTCTCCACCGAGCCGCCACCGCCCGGCGGCAACCCCCTGGTGGGCTGCCCCAATACGCTGCTGAGCCCGCATATGGGCGCCGCCACCACCGTCGCCCGCAGCGCCACCGCCCAGGCCGCCACCATCCATGCGCTGGCGGTGCTGCGCGGCGAGGCGCTGCCGTCGGATGCCTGCGTGAACCCCGAGGCGCTGGGGCGGTAGCGCAGCCCGCCCCAGAGCTCGTCAGGCCAGCGGCACCAGCCGATAGCCGCTGCCCGCGCGCTCCACCATGCCGGTCGCCGGCATCGGGAAGTGATAGCCGACCACCGCGATGCGGTCCGTCGCCAGCTGGTCCAGCAGGCGCTTGCGCGTCGCCACCGCCTGGGTCGGGTCCATGTCGAAGACCGGATACCATTCGGGATTGGCCATGAAGAGCGCCGGCGTGGTGATGGCATCGCCGATCACCATCAGCTGCCTGTCGCCATCCGCCACCAGGTAGGAGACATGGCCGGGCGAGTGCCCCGACGTTGCGACGGCGGTGATCCCCGGCGCCACCTGCGCGCCCGGCGCGAAGCGGGTGATCCGCCCCGCATAGGGGGCGAAGCGGCGGCGGGCATTGGCGAAGCCGGGGCGCCGCATCTCGCTGGCGCGGGCTTCCTCGGCGGGATCCATCCAGAAGGTCCATTCGACCTCCGGCACCGCGATCTGCGCATTCGGGAAGGCCGGGCTGCCATCGGCGGCCAGCAGCCCGCCAATATGGTCGCCGTGGAAATGCGTATGCGCGACCAGCACCACCTCGGCCGGGTCCAGCCCGGCATTGCGCATGTTCACCTGCATGGCGGGGGTTGCGCCGGTGCCGGCATCCAGCAGCACCAGGCCGCGCGGCGTGCGGACCACGGTGACGTTGTAGGGGTTCACCAGCGCCGGGCCGGGCGTGCCGCCGGCCTGCAGCGCGGCGGCCACCTGCGCCGGCTGGGCGTTCACCACAAAGCCCTGGGTGGCATCGGGCCGCGTCGCGGCGCCGTCATTCACCACCGTGGCGCGCAGCCCGCCCACCATCACGTGGTGGAAGGGGGGCGTCACGGCGGCGCCCTGCGCCAGGGCGGGCAGGGTAGGGGCCAGGGCAGCGGCGCTGCCGGCGGCGAGAAGGGTGCGGCGGTCGATCATCGGGTCTCTCCTCAGCCGGCCGCCGACCAGTCGGAAGCCACGAAACGATAGCCCTGGCCGTCCTTGGCCATATGGCCGGTGGCGGGGAAGGGGAAGTGGTAGCCGGTGACGCGGATGCGGTCGGTGCTGACCATGTCGAGGATGCGCCGCCGCGTCGCTTCCGCCGCCGCGGGGTCGAAGTCGAAGGCCACGCGGAAATCCGGGCGGCGGGCGAACAGTTCCGGCCGGTTGGTGAGGTCGGCCAGGAAGATCAGCTGCTCCGCGCCATCGGCGATCCGATAGACGGTATGGCCCGGCGTATGGCCATGCGCGGCGATGGCGGTGACGCCCGGCAGCACCTCGGCATCCGCCGCGATCTGCCGGACCTTGCCCTGATAGGGGGCGAAGCGGCGCGCGACATTGGGGAAGGTGCCGCGCTGCGACTCCGGGCTGCGGCTTTCATTGCCGGTATCGGTCCACCAGGCCCATTCGGAGGCGGGCACCACCAGTTCCGCATTCGGGAAGGCGGCGCTGCCATCGGCATTCAGCAGGCCGCCGACATGGTCGCCGTGGAAATGGCTGAAGACCACGGTGGTGACGCGGGCCGGGTCCAGCCCGGCAGCGCGCATATTCGCCGCCAGCAGCCCGACCGGCGCGCCCGCCGGCTGCGGCCCATTGCCGGTGTCGAACAGCACCAGGCCGTTCGGCGTCTCCAGGCAGGTCAGGGTGAAGGGGATGCGGAAGGTGTCGGTGGGCAGGAAGCTCTCCGCCAGCACGCGCTGCACCTCCGCCAGCGGCGTGGCGGGCACGAAGCCCTGAGCCAGCGGGATGGCGCGGCTGCCGTCATGCAGCATGGTCACGGTGCGGCTGCCGACCCGGAAGCGGTAGAAGCCCGGCGGCTGGGCGAGGGGGGCCGGCGCCGCGGCGGGGGCGCCCTGCGCCAGGGCGGGTGAGGCGCGCCAAAGCGCCGGGGCGGCCAGGGCGCCGGCGGCGCCCAGCATGAGGTGACGGCGATCCATGGAAGCCTCTCCCGCTTCGTTGCAGCGGTCAGGTTGGATGCGGGGGGTCGGATGCAAGCCCCCAGCCATGGTTCCGCGCAACGATCTTTCGCGGTCGAGCCTCAGAGGCCGTTTGAGAACACCGGTCGGTGGGTTTCGCGGGGCTTTTCCGCCCTGGCTGCGTTGCAGGTCTTGCAGATGCAACCAGTATCGGCTGCGCCCAGCGCCCTCCCAGGACGAAAAATCCCCTGCGAACCCTCAGCCGCCGGAATTCTCAAACGGCCTCTCAGCGCCGGAAGCTGACCACCGATTCCAGGTGCGGCGACCAGCGGAACTGGTCCACCGGCACGGCCGAGACCGCCTTGAACCCCGCTTTCACCAGCGCCGCCGCGTCGCGGGCCAGCGCCACCGGGTTGCAGGAGACATAGATCACCACCGGCACCTTGCTGCGGGTGATCTGCGCCACCTGCTCCGCCGCGCCGGCATAGGGCGGGTCCAGCACCACGGCGCCGAAAGCGTTCAGCTCTGCCGGCAGCAGGGGGCGATAGGCCAGGTCGCGGCGGATCGCCTCCACCCGGCCGCCGGCCTTGCGCGCCCCGGCATCCAGCGCAGCGACGGCCGCCGCATCGCCCTCATAGGCCGCGACGCGGCCGCGGGCGGAAAGCGGGAAGGACAGCGTGCCGATCCCGGCATAGAGATCCGCGATCCGCGCCCGCACCGGCAGTTTCTGGGCGGACAGCCCGGCCAGGACGGCGGCGATGATGGCGGCCTCACCCTCCGGCGCCGCCTGCAGGAAGGCGCCCGGCGGCGGCGCCACCGAAACCCCCGAGAGATCCAGCCGCACCGGCCCGGCCTGCGCCGCATTCTCCACCGGCCCGTCCTTCAGCGCCCAGGCGATGCGGGGAATGCCATGCGCGGTGCCGAAGGCGGCCAGCATGGCGCGCTGCGGGGCATCCAGCGGCCCATCCGTGCGCAGCAGCAGGTCCGGCCCCGAATCCAGCAGGTTCAGCACCGCCGAGCCTTCCCGCTTCAGCGCCGGCATCCGCCGCAGCAATTCGCGCAGCGGCCGGAACAGCGCCACCAGCACCGGGTCCAGCACATGGCAGGTGGCCAGGTCCGCCACCGCCGCGCTGCCGCGCTGGTGGAAGCCGAGCGCCATGGCGCCGCCCTGCAGCCGCTTCAGCGCCAGGTCGGCGCGGCGCCGGGTATTGGGTGCCGCGATCACCATCTCCGCCACCGGGGTCGCCGGCTGGCCCGCGCGCTCCAGCGCATCCACCAGCCGGGCGCGCTTCCAGGCCGCATAGGCGGGCATCGCCCAGTGCTGCAGGGCGCAGGCGCCGCATTCCACCAGGAAATGCGGGCAGGGCGGCGCCACCCGGTCGGGGCTCGCCGCCCGGATCTCAAGCGGTTCCGCCGCCTGCCCCTCGCCGCGTCGCCCGGCCATCCGGGCCAGCACCCGCTCCCCCGGCAGGGTGCCGGCGAGGAAGACCGGGCCCTCCGGCGTTTCCGCCACGCCGTCGCCGGCCGAGCCCAGGCGGGCAATCGTGACCTCCGCCTCCGGTTGCATCGCGCCCGGCTGGGTGCGATGGGGGGCCAAACCAGGACGGGGCTCCATGCTCGACAAGCTGAATTCCTTGCTGCGCCGCAGTCTGCGGCAGCCGCGCGAGTGGTACTATCTCGGCAATGGGATGGGTTTGGCCCTGACCCACTTCGGCCGCAAGATCTACCTGCCGGGCGATGATGCGGGGATGACACCGGAGATCATCCTGCGCGGCCAGTGGGAACCGCATGTGGAGACGGTGCTGCGCCAGCGCCTGAAGCCCGGGATGCAGGTGGCGGAGGTCGGCGCCAGCCTCGGCTTCCATACGCTGGTGATGGCGGAGGCGGTGGGCGCCGGCGGCCATATCCACAGCTTCGAACCCTATCCCAAGGTGCTGCCGCTGCTGCGCCGGACCATCGCCGCCAACCACCTGCACAGCCGGGTGACGCTGCGGGAGATGGCGGTGCTGCACGAGCCCGGGGAGGTGCGCTTCGCTGCCGATCCCGAGCAGACCGGCAGCGCCCACCTGGCCATCGCCGTGGCCGCGGCCAACTACACCGAGGGCTTCGCCGTCCCCGCCGTCCGGCTGGACGATGCCCTGGCCGAGCTGCCCTCGCTGGATCTGCTGCGCATGGATGCGGAGGGGACGGAGGGGCTGGTGCTGCTGGGCGCCCAGCAGCTGATCGCGCGGTCCCCCCGCCTGGTGGTGGTGATGGAATGGTCGCCGGTGATGCTGGCCGCGCGCGGCGACGTGGCGGAACTCGCCAATTGGGTCGAAGGGCTGGGCTTCCGCTGCCATCGCATCGAGCGCGACGGCGCGCTGACCCCGATTCCTGCGGCGCAGATGCCGGGCCTCGAGCACTGCGACATCGTGCTGAGCCGCGACGGCACCTGATCCTGGGCGACAGCGCGATCTTGCCGTCGCAGGTGCTTGAGAGTCGCGGGACGCTGAGGCGCCGCGGTCAGGATAGGGGCGCAGGCCCCCACCCGTCGCGGCGGGACCGCAAACCCTCCCCCCGCAAGCAGGGGGAGGGGAAGCGTGGTCAGCCCCCGAAGGCGTTCAGCCCGGTCTGCGCCCGGCCGAGGATCAGCGCATGGACGTCATGCGTGCCCTCATAGGTGTTCACCGTCTCCAGGTTCATGACGTGGCGGATCACGTGGTACTCGTCCACGATCCCGTTGCCGCCATGCATGTCGCGGGACATGCGGGCGATATCCAGCGCCTTGCCGCAATTGTTGCGCTTGACCAGGGAGATCATCTCCGGCGCGACCTTGTGCTCATCGAACAGCCGGCCGACGCGCAGCACGGCATGCAGGCCCAGCGTGATCTCGGTCTGCATATCGGCCAGCTTCTTCTGGATCAGCTGCGTCTGCGCCAGCGGCCGGCCGAACATCTTGCGGTTCAGCGTGTATTCGCGGGCGGCGTGCCAGCAGAATTCGGCGGCACCCAGCGCACCCCAGGCGATGCCGTAGCGCGCCCGGTTGAGGCAGGAGAACGGCCCGGCGAGCGACTTCACGCCCGGGAGCTTGTTCTCCTCGGGAACGAAGACCTCATCCATCATGATCATGCCGGTGACCGAGGCGCGCAGGCTGAACTTGCCCTCGATCTTCGGGAAGGTCAGGCCCTTCATGCCGCGCTCCAGCAGGAAGCCGCGGAGAATCCCCTCATCGTCCTTCGCCCAGACCACCGCCACATCGGCGATCGGCGAATTGGTGATCCAGGTCTTGGAGCCGCTGACCAGGTAGCCGCCATCCACCTTCTTGGCGCGGGTGCGCATGGAGGAGGGGTCGGAGCCCGCATCCGGCTCGGTCAGGCCGAAGCAGCCCACCCATTCGCCAGTCCGCAGCTTCGGCAGGAACTTCTGCTTCTGCTCCTCCGACCCGAAGGCATGGATCGGGTACATGACCAGGGAGGACTGCACGGAGAAGGCGGAGCGATAGCCGCTATCCACGCGCTCAACCTCGCGCGACATCAGGCCGTAGGACACATAGCTCACGCCGGCGCAGCCATAGCCATCCAGCGTCGCGCCCAGAAAGCCCATCTCGCCGAACTCGTTCATGATCTCCCGGTCGAAGGACTCGTTCCGGTTCGCCATGAGCACGCGCGGCATCAGCTTTTCCTGGCAGAACTCGCGCGCCGCATCGCGGATCATGCGCTCGTCCTCGGTCAGCGCCTGGTCCAGCAGCAGGGGATCGTCCCAGGTGAAGCTGGAATGGCTGGCCTTCTTCGCCGTGCCCTGCGCCTCGATAGGGGCGCCGGCGCTATTGGGAACCGGGGTGACGACGTTCATGGAGTCCTCCTGGCGGGCGGCCTCTGATCCGGCAAAGCCAGGTTAAGGGCCCGAACTACGACAAGGGCGACAGGCCGGGGCGTGCGGACCCCGTCCCGTCAATCTGGCGCGGTCCCCGCCATCCGGCAACCGCGCCCTAACCCCTTTCGGGGCGATGGGGTCAGGCGGCCTCGGCGTCCGAGGACGCGTCGCGCCGGGGCTTCGGCACGGTCAGCAGCATGAAGGCCGGCACGGTATCACCGAATCCGCGCGGCGTGGGGCCGGCATCGCGGTCCTCGCGGCGCTCGCGGCGGAATTCCTCGCGCCGCGCTTCCATCGACTGCGGCGCCTCACGCGGGCCGGGGTCGCGGCGGGTATCCGGCCGGCCGTCGCGGCGCGGACCGCGATCGTCACGCGGCGGACGCGCCTCGTCCCGCGGCGGGCGGGCCTCGTCCCGCGGCGGGCGGGCCTCGCGGCGCGGGCCTCGGTCGTCGCGCGGCGCGCGCTCCTCCCGCGGCGGACGGTCGGCGCGCACGGCCTCCTCGGCCCGCGGCGGCGGCGGCGCGTCGCGGCGCGGGCCATCGCCCCGGCCGCGCCCAGCGTCCCGAGCCCCATCCCGGCCGCGCCCGGCGTCACGCCCGCGGCCGGCATCGCGCCCGACGGGCGCCCCGCGGCCGCCGCGACCGCGGCGGGCCTTGGCGCCCTCCTCGATCTCCTCGGCCGTCACCGGCGCCAGACCCTCGATCTCCATGCGCGGGATCGGCTTGCCGGTCAGGCGCTCGATCGCGGCGACGGATTTCGCATCCTCGGGCGCTGCCAGCGAATAGGCATGGCCCTGGCGCCCGGCGCGGCCGGTGCGGCCGATACGGTGGACATAGTCCTCCGCATGGAAGGGCACGTCGAAGTTGAAGACATGGCTGAGCCCGCCGATGTCGAGGCCGCGCGCCGCGACATCGCTGCAGACCAGCAGCTGCAGCTCATTCGCCTTGAACTTGTTCAGCGTCGCGAAGCGCACCGACTGTTCCAGGTCGCCATGCAGCGCGCCGACCGAGAAGCCGTGCTTCTTCAGCGACTTGTAGAGGATGTCGACCTCGACCTTCCGGTTGCAGAAGATCAGGGCGTTCTGCACGTCCTCCTTGTTCAGCAGCCGGCGCAGCGCCTCCCGCTTCTCATGCGGATGCACCCAGGCGAGGCCGGTGGTGATGGTCGTGGCCACGGTGGCGGGGGCGGAGACGGTGATCTCGCGCGGGTTCTGCAGGAAGGCATCGGCCAGGCGGCGGATTTCCGGCGCCATGGTGGCGGAGAAGAACAGCGTCTGGCGCATGCGCGGCAGCATGGAGACGATGCGCTCAACATCCGGGATGAATCCCATGTCCAGCATGCGGTCGGCCTCGTCGATGACGAGCACCTTGCAATCCGCCAGCAGGATGCGGCCGCGATCGAACAGGTCCAGCAGCCGGCCCGGCGTCGCGATCAGCACGTCGACGCCCTTCTCCAGCACGTCGCGCTGGTCGTTCATGCTCTCGCCGCCGATCAGCAGGGCATGGTTCAGGTTCAGGTGCTTGCCGTACTTGACGAAGTTCTCGGCCACCTGAAGGGCCAGCTCCCGCGTCGGCTCCAGGATCAGGCTGCGCGGCATGCGCGCCTTGGCCCGCGACCCGGCCAGGATGTCGAGCATCGGCAGGGTGAAGCCGGCGGTCTTGCCGGTGCCGGTCTGCGCGCAGCCCAGCACGTCGCGGCCCATCAGGACGATCGGGATCGCCTGTTCCTGGATCGGCGTGGGGTGCAGGTAACCGGTCTCGGCCACCGCGCGCAGGATGGGCTCGGACAGGCCGAGATCGGCGAAGGTGGTGCGCGGCGGTTCCTCGGCGGCCCAGCTCGCGGCTTCCTCGGCATCCTGCTCGGCCTCGGCCTGGGCTTCCGGAGACAGCGGCTCTGCCTCGGGCTCGGCCTGCGTCTCCGGCTGCGCCTCGGCCAGAGTTTCCGTCACCGGAGTCTCCGTCACCAGAGTCTCCGTCACCGGAGCCTCCGCCACCGCCTCGCTCTCCTGGGCACCCGTCTCCTCGGGCGCGGTCACAGGGGCGGAATCTTCCGCCGGCGCCACGGCCTTGGCGCGGGACCGGGTGGTCTTGCGCTTGGGGGCCGGGGCGGCCTCGGCCTCGGCCTCGCCGGGCGCGGCCTCCGCAGGCGCGGCCTTGGCGGCGCGGGGCGTGCGCGCGCTGGGCGCCCGCCGCTTGCGCGGCGCGACTTCCGGCGTCGCGGCCTGGCCCGCTTCGGTGGCACCCGTCTCGACGGGACCCGTGGCGGCTTCGGTGTGTTCGGTCTCGGCCGCGCGCGGGGCGGTCGCGTCGCTATGATCGCTCAACGTGCTTGGTTCTCTGCATGCCTCGGACCTGCCCGCCACCTGCGCGCACCCCATCGGGACGCGTACTCGGCGGGGGCGCCCCGCAGGCGCGATGACAGGCGCTTGGCGGGGCCGGGCGGGATGCAGCGCATATGCGCCGCAATGGCGCGGAAATCAAGGCAAGACGCCGCTTCGCTCTGTCCGGGCGCCAGGCCGCGCCGCCGCCAGGATCGCCGGCAGCATCACGGCATCGACCAGTTCCGCAATCGCCTCCGCATCCTCCGGCGGGCGCGGGAACATCGCCTGGTAGGTCACCAGCGCGGCCGGCAGCCGCCTGAACACGGCGGGCAAGGCGCGCGATGGCAGGTCGCCCCGCCGCACCGCGCGCGTGATGATCATGTCCCAGTGCCTTGCCCCCAGGCGGTGCGCCGTTTCCGTCAGCAGCGCGATCGGCTCCGGATCCCGCCGGGCCTGGAAGACCAGGCTGCCCAGGATTCGCATGCGGCTCGGGGAGAGCTCGCGCACGATGATGCCGATCCAGTCCAGCAGGTCGGCGCGCAGGCTGCCACAGTCCGTCGCCGGATCGCGGATCTTCGCCAGGTCATCCGCCAGCGCGGCCAGCAACAGCTTCGGCTTGTTGGAGAAGCGACGGTAGATCGCGGGCGGCGTGGTGCCCGCGCGCCGCGCGACATCGGCGATCGACAGCGGCTCGAACCCCACCTCCGCCAGGGCCTCCAGCGCCGCGGACAGGATCGCGGCATCGAGCGCCTTGCTGGGCTTGCGGCCGGCCTTCCGCGAAGGATGCTCCATCGCCCGAAGTCTCCGTCTGCGGCTGGTCGCCCAGGCCGATACGGGACTTCGGGGCGGTGTTCAAACCGCATCCTTTTGCAGATCGTAACCGCGTGTTGCGGGATCCGAGGCGGCGGATCCGGCGCGCTCAGACCACCTGGTTGACCAGCTTCTCCCCGGCCCGCAGTCGCGGCAGGTTCGCCTCCAGCAGGTCCAGCACATTGCCCTCATAGGCCCGGGTCTCGCCGCCGGTGTGCGGCGTGATGAAGACATTGGGCAGGGTCCAGAGCGGGCTTGCCGCCGCCAGCGGCTCCTCCACCGTCACATCCAGCGCCGCCTGGCCGAGCTGGCCGGAGCTGAGCGCCGCGATCAGCGCCGCCTCATCGCAGACCGCGCCGCGCGCCACGTTGACCAGCGTCGCGCCGGGCTTCATGGCGGCGAAGGCGGCGGCATTCATCAGGCCGCGCGTCTCCGGCGTCAGCGCGCAGCACAGCGCCACGATGTCGGCACGAGCAAGCTGGGCGTGCAGCTGGTCCATGCCGTGGATCTCGTCGGCGCCTTCGCTGCCCTTGGCCGGGTCCTGCCGCAGGCCGATCACCTTCATATCAAAAGCCTTGGCCAGCCGCGCCAGCCGCCCACCGATACGGCCGATGCCCACCACCAGCAGCGTCTTGCCGCCCAGCTCATCCTCGCGCTGGGTCAGGTCACCGATCATGCCGCGCCAGTGCTGCTTCACTTGGTTGTCGCGCGCCTGCGGCAGCAGCCGGGCCTGGGCCAGGATCAGCGACATGGCGTGTTCGGAGACCGCATTGGCATTGGCCCCCTGGGCGGAGGCCAGCCGGATGCCCGCCCCCGCCAGCACCGCCTTGTCGTACTGGTCGACGCCCGCGCTGATCGACTGGATGAATTTCAGGCGCGGCGCCTTGGCCGCCAGGTGGTTGCGCCACATGCCGGAGACCAGCAGCACATCGGCCTCGCCGATCCGCGCCTCCAGCTCCTCCAGGCTGCGCACCTCGAAATGCTTCAGCCTGCCGCCGCGCTGCGCGTAACGCTCGGCGAAGCGATAGGCGACATGGGCGAAGCAGAGGGTGAGCTGGTCATCCGGCGGCAGCATTGTGCGAGTCTCCTGTGATCAGGGGTCGCACCAAACCCGTGCGGCGCCGCTCAGGCAACCCCGGCGGGGGACTCGCGGGCCAGAAGGGCGCGGGCCAGGCGGTCGAATTCGGCGATGGTCAGTGTCTCCGCCCGCCTTTCCCCGGCGATGCCCGCCGCCTCCAGCAGCGCCTCCGCCTGGCCCAGCTGCTTCAGCGAACCGCGCAGCATCTTGCGGCGCTGGCCGAAGGCGGCGGCCGTCGTGCGCTCCATGGCGGCAAACAGGGCCGGGCCGGGATCCTCGGCGTGCGGCGTCAGGCCGACGACTGCGGAAAAAACCTTGGGCGGCGGGCTGAAGGCGCCCGGCGGCAGGCTCAGCAGGAACTGCGCCCGGCAGCGCCACTGCGCCAGCACGCCAAGCCGGCCATAGGCGTCGCTGCCCGGTGCGGCGCAGATGCGTTCCGCCACTTCCTGCTGGAACATCAGGGTCATGCCCTCGATGCCCGCCGCCTGGCGCAGCCAGCCGACCAGCAGCGGCGTCGCGACATTATAGGGCAGGTTGGCGATGATGCGGCGCGGCGCCGGCATCTCGGCCAGCGGGTCGATCTGCATCGCATCGGCCTCCCGCACCGTCAGCCGGCCGGGATGGTGCGCGGCCAGGACCTGCTGCGCCGCGATGGCGCGCCGGTCCAGCTCCACCGCCAGCACATGCGCGGCCGGCGTGGCCAGCAGGGCGCGGGTCAGCCCGCCCGGCCCCGGCCCCACCTCCAGCACCTGCCGCCCCGAGAGGTCGCCGGCCAGGGCGGCGATGCGGGCGCAGATGGCGGGGTCGAGCAGGAAGTGCTGGCCCAGGGACTTGCGCGCATCCAGGCCGTATTCGCGGACGGTGTCGCGGAGCGAGGGGAGGGGGGGAATCACGGGCTGTCGCCGGCCCGATCATTCGGCGCGGCCCCCCCCACCCAACCCTCCCCCCCCTTCGGGGGGAGAGGGCTTTTGGGGCGGGGCGGCGGTTTCAACTGCGCATCTCGATCTGCGCGCGCCGGCGCAGGTCGCGCTGGATCTGGCGGGACAGCAGCTCGGCGCGGTCGCGCACCAGCTGGGCGCGGGCGGCGTCCGGCGTCAGCTCCGCCTGGTTCCGCGTCTCCCGCGTGCAGACCATGATGACGGCCACGCCATCGGGCGCGATCACCGGCTGGCTGGCGCGGCCGGGCTGCAGGCCGGCGATCAGCTGGCGCAGCGGCGGCGGCTGCACGCCTTCCAGCCGCACCTCGCCCGGATCCGGGTCGCGCCCGCTGCCATTCGCCCGCGCCGCGGCCTCCACCGCCTCGCAGCTGCGGGCGGAGGCGGAAAGGGCGCGCGCCCGCTCCACCGTCTGGATCTGCTGCTGCGTCGGATTGTTGGGGTCGAGCGGCGAGGAGAAGGGAAAGAAGGCCTGGCGCAGCGTCAGGATGGTGGCCATGTCGCGCCCCACCTCCCGCTTCTGGCGCAGGGCCACGATCTGGAAGCCGCCGGGCACGCGGATCGGGTTGGCGATGGCGCCGGGCGGCATCTGGCGGACTACATCCGCCACCTCCCGGTCCAGCGCCTCCGCCCCCACCCAGCCGAGGTCGCCGCCCTGCAGCGCGGTCTGGGACTGGCTGAACTGGGTCGCCGCCACGGGGAAGGGCACGCCGCGGCGCAGCTGGCTCACCACCTCATCCACGAAGCTGCGAACCTCGTCCTCCTCCGTCGGATCGTCGACGGGGATGAAGATCTCGCTGACCAGGTATTCCGGCTGTCCGGTGCGGGCGCGCTGGCTGGCGATCAGCTCCGCCACCTCGGCCTCGCTCGGCTCCGCCTGCGGCCCCAGCAGCTGGCGCACCAGCCGCGCCCAGCCGATCTGCACGCGCAGCTGGTCGTACAGCACGCGCGGCTCCACCCCGGCGCGGCGCAGCTGGGCCACCAGGCCGCCCGCGGGCAGGCCGTTGCGGCGCTCCAGCTCGGCCACAGCTGTGGCGATGTCGTTGTCGGTGACCGGGATCCGGCGGCGCTGGATCTCCTGCATGCGCAGGCGCTCATCCACCAGCAGGCGGGTGACCTGCGGCGTCAGGCGCTGCAGCACCTCGGGCGTCATGTTCAGCCCGGCATTCAGGGCGAAAAGCCGCCGGCGGCCATCGACATCGGCCTGGGTGACGATGTCGCCATTGATGACGGCGACGATGCGGTTCACCTGGGACGCCGGCGCGGGCGCAGGCGCCAGGCCCCGCTGGGCCCAGGCGGGGGCGGGAAGGGCGGTGATGGCGCCGCTGGCCAGGGTGGACAGCAGCAGCAGGGCTCGGGCGGTGGGGCGCATCGCGCGTTCCTAGAGCATTTTCCGGCCAGGCGAAATCGCCCGGCCCATCTACGACAGCTTGGCAGGCCAGGGGGCAGGCAAGGGGGCGGGCCGGGCCGTCACAGCGCGCGCAGCCCGAAATCGCCGATCGTCTTCAGCCCGACGCGGAACAGCAGCAGCGTGCCGCCGGTGTAATCGGCCCGCGTCGTCGGATCCTCCGCCCAGCTGCGCACGAAGCGCGTCTCGAAGATGAAGCACTCATCCTCATAGGTGGCGGAAGCCTGGGCGGCCACCGGCCGGTCCAGGCCGATGTCGTAGCGGCCGAACAGGCCGACGCGCCAGTTCTCGTTGATCCGGAAGGTCCCGCCGAGCGAGAATTCCTCCCGCTTCCGGGTCGTCACATTGGGTGCCGGATTGGTCAGCAGGTAGCCGCCGGACAGGCTGAAGGGCCCGCCGAAGAAGGTGGCGGTGCCGTCCCACAGCCGGCCCTCCCCGGTGTCCTTGTCCAGCCGGCCGCGGCCGAGCAGCTCCAGCCAGGGGACAGGGGCCAGCCGCACCCGCCCGACCCAGTCCGAGGACCGGTTCTCGAGGCCCGAGCCATCGGCGAAGGTCTCATCCGTCGCCAGGCGGACGGAGCGCCCGGCCAGGCCCTCCAGCTGCCCGCCATTCGGGAACAGCCAGGCGCCGCGCAGCGCCGCATCGGCCCGGGTGCCGCCCTCGAAGCGATCGCGGCCGGGGTAGCGGTTCAGGCTGAACAGGTTGGCGTCGGTGAATTCGAAATCCAGGCTGTCCTCGTTCGGGAAGCGCAGCTGCGCGCCCGTGGCCGGGCCGGTGACCAGCTGCACCCGCGGCTCGATGATCTGGGACCCGTATTCGCCGGCGCTGCGCAGGAAGGGCATGCGCCAGTCGACGGCGGTGCGGATATTGCCGCGGCCATAGAAGCCGTCGCCGCCGGCATTGCCGAAGGTCGGCGCCAGGGCCAGGCCATCGACCCAGCCGCCCACCACATCGGCATGGGTCCGGAAGGTCCAGATATCGCCGAGGTCGCCCACCAGCGGCAATTCGTAGGTGGCGCGGCTGGCGATCCGCCGCGTATCCGTGCCGCTGGCGCGGAACAGGCTGAAGGCGGAGGCATCGACGGTGAAGCGGCCGCCCAGACTGTCATTGGGGAAGACGTAGTCGGCATAGCCGCGCGGCAGCACGAAGGGCGTCAGATCCGTCGAATTGGCCGCATCCAGCCCCTGGTAGAGCAGCGTATCGATCCGCGCATAGCCCTCGGCGCCCCAGAACCCCTCGGCATAGGCTGTGGTGGTCAGCACGCGCGGCGCGCCATAGCGCCAGGCCTGGAGATATTCGCGGGAGGAGGCGCGGTTCAGCGCGAAGCCGGCGCGCCAGTTCTCGTCCAGCGTGAAGCGGCCCTGGGAGAAGATATGCCCGCCGATGCCATCCGCATCGGTGCCATCCAGATTGCCGATCGAGCCCTCGAAGGCCACCTCGCCATTGTTGAAGCGCCGCCGATAGGCGCCGCCCAGATTCGGCAGCTGGTCGGTGGAGGCGGTGACGCTGATGGTCGCGTCGGAGCTTTCGTCGATCGCCCAGTAGTAGGGCAGCTCCATGAAGCCGCCGAGGAAGCGGGTCTGCCCCAGCGTCGGCGAGAGGAAGCCCGAGGCGCGCGGCGCATCCGGCGAGGCATGGCTGAAATAGGGCGCATAGAGCAGCGGCACGCCGCCGAACTGCACCGAGGCATCCCGGTAGCGCACCCGCTGTTCCACGCTGTCCAGCGTCGCGATGCGGGCGCGCAGCTGCCACAGCGGCGGGCGGGTCGGATCCTCGGCGCAGAGGTCGCAGGAGGAATAGACCACGCGCGCCAGGTCGGTGACGGTGCCGCCGGTGCGCCGCCCGCCGGCCGCCGCCACCCTTGCATTGGAGGCGAGCAGCCCGCGGATACCCTCGATGGCCGCATCGCGCATGCCATCGGTCAGCTCCACCCGATCGGCGAACAGCGTCTGCCCATCGGGCTCGATCAGCGCGACATTGCCGGTGGCGGTGGCGACCCCGGTGTCGCGGTCATAGGTGAATTCATCGGCGCGCAGCACGCGGTCGCCCTGCCAGGCCTCCACCCGGCCGCGGGCGGTCACCCGGTTCTCGGTCTGGTCGTATTCGACCTCGTCCGCCGTGAAGGTCACCGGCCCGTCATTGGCGCCGCGGTTGCCGATGCCCATCAGCCCCTGGGGGCTACTGGGTGGGCTACCCTGTTGGGCGCCGGGCCCGTTGGGGGCCAGCAGCAGGCCGAAGGCGGTCAGCGCCAGCAGCCCGGCGAAGCGCAGCCGGTCCGGGCGCGGCGCCGGAAGCACCGGATCCGCCGGCAGGTGCGGGGACGCCGGCCGCAGTACGGGCCGGATCGGCGGCGGCAGCTTGGGCGCGCGGCCGGATGGCCGCTGGGGCACACGGCCGGATGGCCGTTGGGGCACACGGCCCGATGGCGCGGGTCCGGGCATCAGCCATCCTCCAGGTGCAGCAGCAGCGCCAGCGCCAGCAGCAGGCCGGCCAGGGCGGGTGCCCAGGCCGCCAGCAGCACCGGCAGGGACCCCGCCTCGCCCATCTCGTTGCTCACCCTGTCCAGCACGAACAGCGCGAATCCGGCCGCGACTCCGCCGCCGATCATCTGCGCCACCCCGCCCCTGCGGGTCTGGCGCATGGAGAAGCCGGCGGCAAGCAGGGCCATACCCAGCGCCAGCACCGGCAGGGCCAGCAGCGACTGGAACTGGATGCGGTGGCGCACGGCGGAAAAGCCCGCCTCCTCCAGCACCGCGATGAAGCGGGGCAGGGCCCAGAAATCCAAGGTCTCCGGCGAGGCGAAGCTGTCCTGGATGCGGTCGGGCGTCAGCTCGGTCGGCAGGCTGACGCGCTGCGGCGGGCCGGCAAGCCGGTCGGCGCCAAAGCTTACCGCATCCTCCATCACCCAGGCGCCGTTGATGAGCCGGGCGCGCGGCGCCTCCAGCCGGGCCAGCGGCCGGTCATCGCCGGACAGGCGCCAGATGGTCACCTCCTGCAGCTCGAAGCGCGGGCCGCGCGGCAGCGGATCGGTGCCGTCGCGCATCGCGACCGGCCGGCCGGAGATGATGGCCACCCCCTGCGGGTCCAGCGCCCGGTCCGCCTGCCGCAGCCAGAGCCGCCCGCCCGCCAGCGAGGACAGGCCGCCGCCGGTGCGCAGGAAGCTCATATCCAGCCGCTCCGCCCGCGCCAGCAGGGCGGAGGAGATCGGCGAGATGCCGAAGGTGCCCAGCATGCCCAGCAGCACGGCCACCACCAGCGGCCCGGTCAGGAAGCCCCAGGCGGAAATGCCGGCGGCGCGCGCCACGATCAGCTCGGAGGACCGCGTCAGCCGCCAGAAGGCGATGATGCCGCCCAGCAGGATGGCGAAGGGCAGGATCTGCAGCGCCACGAAGGGCAGCCGCATGGCCGCGATCTCCAGCGGGATGGAGAAGCCGACCCCGGGGCGGGTGGCGGCGCGGCGCAGCAGCTCGATGAAATCGAACAGCGCGACCAGCCCGGTCAGCGCGGCCATCACCAGCAGCGTCGCCAGCAGGAAGCCGCGCGCCACATAGCCGGTCAGCGTGGGGGTGAGGACCATGCGGGATCAGGAAGGCTGGAGGGGGGCGGGGCGGAAGCGCGGCAGGCCGGGGGCGCCGAACAGCCACCAGGCGGCGACCACGCCGGGCAGGGTGGCATGCGCCCAGATCAGCCAGACGAAGGCATTGTCGCGGGTCGCCAGGTTGCCGATGGTCAGCCCCATCGCCAGCAGCCCGACCACCAGCCCGACGCCGATCGCCAGCCGCAGCCCGCCGCCATGCCGACGGAACTGGCCGGTCAGCGCCACCGCCATGCCGACCAAAGCGAAGGTGAGGGCGGTGAGGGGGGAGGACAGGCGCTGATGCGCCTCCCCCACAAAGCGCGCCAGCTCCCGCGGGCGAAGCTGTTCCGCCGGGTCCGGGTGCAGCAGCTCCACCACGCTGCGCTCCCGCGAGTCTCGGAAACGCACCTCCTCCTGCCGCGTGGCGCGGGCCAGGTCGACGCTGTTCTCCTGGAAGCTGAGGACCGACAGCCGCATGGTGGGCGGCGTGCCGGGCGGGGATCCCGACGGCGGCGGCACCCGTTCCAGCTGCTGGCGCACGCCGTTCTGCAGGGTGACGCGCGGCCCATAGGGGCCGTTGGTGATGCGGCCGACCTCGGCCAGGATGGTGGCCGGCGCGCCGGCCTCCCGCGCGTCATGCACCAGGATGCCGCGCAGCGTGCCGTCCCGGTCGCGCAGCCTGGCATAGACGGTCAGGTCGCCGCCGACCGAGGAAAACACCCCCTCCTGCACCAGGATCGCGGCCATTTCGTTGCGGATCTCGTATTGCCAGATGCGGAAGGCGGTGTGCGACATCGGCACCAGCCAGAGGTTCAGCGCATAGCCGATGGCCACCGAGGCCATGGCCAGCAGCAGCGCCGGACGGCCGAGGCGGAGCTGCGACAGGCCGGCGGCGCGCATCACCACCAGCTCCCGGTCCGTGTTCATCCGCACATAGACGAACAGCACCACGACGAAGGTGGTGATCGGCAGGATCACCGCGATGAAGCCCGGCAGCATCAGGCCCGTGAGCTGGACGAAAACGGCCAGCGACAGGCCGCGGTCCAGCACCAGCTCGATGAAGCGCAGCGACTGGGTCAGCCAGACGAGCGCCGCCAGGCCGAAGGTCACGGCCAGCAGCGCGGCCGTGAGCTGGCGCAGGATGTAGCGGTCGATCCGTGTCATCCGGCCCCTTCTACCAGCCGGAGGGGGCGGGCTGCAAAGCGCCCGCCAGCGGCGGGGGTGGCGCCGGGCAGGCGCTCACGGTGCGGTGACCCCAAGGTGCACCCCTTGCGGCACCCCTTGGGGCACCCGGCCGAGGAAGCGGGCGATCACCGGCGCCGGCACCAGCCGGGTGCGCGCCGGCCCGGACCCGGCCCGCTCCGGCTCGTCCCGATGGCTGACCAGGCCGGCCAGGCAGCCGGAGGCCGATTCGAAGACCGCGCCGCCGGATTCGCCGGGCAGCAGGGTCTCGGGGATCTCCAGATAGGCGCCGAAGCGCGGGTCGGGGTCGGCCACCGGGGGCAGCAGCCGGGTGCGGATGGCCCGCTGCGGCGTGACCAGCAGGGCCGGCTGCCCCGGCTGCGGCAGTCCGGCGCAAAGCCGGGCGGCGCCGAGGCTGGGGAAGGCCCCGACCGGGCGCAGCAGCGCCACATCCTCCCCGTCCAGGTAGCGCTGGCCGATGCCGCGGTCGATCCGGTCCTGGCCGGCCGCCAGCAGCCGGGCCGGGGCGGGGCTGCCGGCGATGCCCAGCACCAAGGGCCCGGCGCCTTGCGGGCAGACCCCGCGCAGCCGCTGGGCGGAGCCATCCACGACATGCGCCGCCGTCACGAAGCGGCCGCCGCCCACATGCACGGCGCCGCCGGTGGCCAGGCAGCGCGCCGATTCGCCGGACCGCAGCTGCGCCACGGAGGTGGCGGCGGCGAGTGCCGGATCGGCCGGGCGTGGCGCCGCCGGCGGGGACGGCGCGCCGCAGCCGGCCAGCAGCAGCAGGGCGAGCCAGGGCTTCAGAAAAAGACCTTGCCCGGGTTCATCAGGCCCCAGGGGTCCAGCGCCGCCTTGATGCGGCGCATGGTGTCCAGCTCCGCGCCGCCGCGCCATTCGGGCATCATGTCCGTCTTCAGCCGGCCGATGCCGTGTTCGGCGCTGAAGGACCCGTCCATCTCCCGCACCACGGCATTCACGCAATCCATGATGTCGTGGCTGCGGGCCAGGAAGGCGGCGGGGTCCATCCCCTCCGGCTGTTCCAGGTTCATGTGGATATTGCCGTCGCCGATATGGCCGAAGGGCACCGGCCGGCTGCCCGGGATCAGTTTCGTCAATTCCTCGGAACAGCGTCGGATCATCTCCGGCACGCGGGAGACGGGGACGGAGACGTCGTTCTTCACGGAGGCGCCCTCGCGCTTCTGCGCCTCGGGATGCTCCTCCCGGATCTTCCACAAT
Organism: Falsiroseomonas tokyonensis; assembly: GCF_019024325.1. Lineage (GTDB taxonomy): Bacteria > Pseudomonadota > Alphaproteobacteria > Acetobacterales > Acetobacteraceae > Falsiroseomonas > Falsiroseomonas tokyonensis. Next base: position 233,248 of record NZ_JAFNJS010000004.1, on the reverse strand, counting down.
TTCTGGGCCTGGGCCTCGGATTCGGCGAGGACCGCGTCCAGCACCTCGCCGGCCTCCATCGCCTCGCCCAGCAGGGTCTCGGCCATCTCGCGCAGGCCCGCATCGGGGCGGGGGGAGGCAAGGTCGACCAGGACATAATGCTCGGCCCGCGTCTCCACCGGCAGGGTCACCCCCTCGATGTGCTTCAGGCAGAAATCGACGCCGGCGCCGGACATGTATTCGAAGGCGCGCACCGCGCTTTCGTCCCGGTCGCGGAAGCGGCGGAACAGGGCCAGGGCGGCATCCGTATCCGCCACGGCGCAGAAGGCCAGGGCCGTATCGCGTGGGCGGGGAAACATGCGCAGCGTGGCGGCGGTGATGAAGCCCAGCGTGCCCTCCGCGCCCACGAACAGGTGGCGCAGCGCATAGCCGGTATTGTCCTTGCGCAGCCGGCGCAGCCCATCCCAGACCTGCCCATCCGGCAGCACCACCTCCAGCCCCAGCATCAGCTCCCGCGCATTGCCGTAGCGCACGGTGGTATTGCCGCCGGCATTGGTGGACAGCACGCCGCCGATGGTGGCGGTGCCCTCGGCGCCCAGGCTGAGGGGAAACAGGCAGCCGGCCTCGGCGGCGGCGTTCTGCGCCAGCTTCAGCACCACGCCGGCTTCCGCCGTCATGGTCAGGTCCACCGGGTCGAGGGCGCGGATGCGGTTCAGCCGGGACAGGCTGACCACGATCTGCCGACCGGATTCATCCGGCGTCGCCCCGCCGACCATGGAGGTATTGCCCCCCTGGGGCACCATCGGCACCCCGGCCGCGGCGCACAGCTTCACGGCGGCGGCGAGTTCCGCCGTTTCCGCCGGCCGCAGCACGCAGGGCGTGGCGCCCCGATACAGCGCCCGCCAGTCGGACAGATGCGGCGCCAGATCCTCCGGCGCCGTCAGCATGCCGCGCGGGCCGAGCAGCTCGGCCAGCGCCTCGAGCAGGCCGGGCGGGGTGGCGAGGGGGGCGTTCAGTGTGTCAGGCATCGCGCAGTCCTACAGGATCACCCGCTACAGGAAAATCGCGCCGATCAGCGCGCCCACCGCCAGCACCCAGAGCGGGGACCGGTTGGAGCGCCAGACGAAGATCGTGGACCCCACCGAGACCGCCAGCGCCAGCCAGTTCACCGCCGCCGCCTGGGTCAGGATGACGCCGGAGGAGAAGATGAGGCCGACCGCCACCGGCACCATGCCCCGCTCCGTCACCCGCAGCCAGCGGGCGCCGGCCAGCCGCGAGCGCATGCGGGAGAAGCCGAAGGCCAGCAGCCCGGCCGGGCCGGTCATCGCCAGGGTGGCCACCAGCATCCCGGCGAGGCCGCCCACATGCCAGCCGATCAGCCCCACCACCAGCACATTGGGCCCGGGCGCCGCCTGGGCGAGCGCGAAAAGCTGGGCGAAGCGCGCATCGCTCATCCAGCCATGAACATCCACCACCAGCCGGTTCATCTCCGGCACCACCGCGATGCCGCCGCCCACCGCGATCAGCGAGATGGCGAGAAAACCCAGCGCCAGCTGGCCGAGTACGCCGCTGTCCTCGCTCATGGCCGCGCCTTGTCCGTCCACCAGGCGGCCAGGATGCCGAAGGGCGCGAGGCCGAGCACGATCCAGGGCAAGGGCAGCCGCAGCACCGCGCCGCCCAGCAGCGCCGCGATGCCCACCGCCAGGATCGGCCAGGCCGGGCGCAGCTTTTCGGTGATCTTGGCGGCGGTGCCCAGGATCATCCCCGCCGCCGCCGCCGCGGTGCCGGCCAGCACCGCCTTCACCAGCGGCACCTCGCCATAGGCATCGTGCAGCATGGCGAGCCCCAGCAGCACCACCAGCGGCCCGCCGAACAGGCCGGTGCTGGCGGCCAGCGCCCCCCAGCCGCCGCGGAACCGCTCGCCGAGCTGCACCGCCACGTTCAGCGCATTGGGGCCGGGCAGCACCTGGCCGAGGCCCAGCACCTCGGCATATTCCTGCTCCGTCACCCAGCGCCGCTCCTCGACCAGCACGCGCCGCGCCCAGGCGTTCACCCCGCCGAAGCCGACCAGCCCGATCTTGAGGTAGGTGAGGAAAAGCTCCGCGACGGTCGGCCTGGGTCGGTCCATCCCGGCAGGCAAGCCCGCGCGGCGGCCGGGATCAAGCCCCGCCTCCCGCGCCTTTCCGCCGGGCAGCCCCCACACCGTGGTTGCCCAGGTCCTTCGGAGGTTGCAAATAGCCCGCAGCCTTACACGGACACCCAGAACATGTTCACCCGCCGCACGCTGCTTGCCACCAGCATGGCCACCCCGCTGATCGCCGCCGGCGGCGGCGTGCAGGCGCAGGAGGCCTATCCCAGCCGTCCGGTCCGCCTGCTGCTGGCCTTCGCGCCGGGCGGCGGCACCGACCTGATCGCCCGCACCCTCGCCTCCGCCATGACGCCGAGCCTCGGGCAGCAGATGGTGGTGGAGAACCGCCCCGGCGCCGGCGGCAATATCGCGACCGAGGCCGTGGCGAGCGCGCGCCCCGATGGCTACACGCTGCTGATGGGCAACCATGGCCCGATGAGCGTGAACGTCTCCCTGTTCCGCAACATGCGGGTGAACCCGGAGACGGCGCTGGAGCCGATCGGCCTGGTCGCGGATGCGCCGCTGATCGTCGTGGTGGGCCCGGCCTCCAAGGCCACCACCCTGCCGGAACTGCTGCAGGAACTGCGCGCTGGCCGTGGCAACCTGAACTACGCCAGTGCCTCCAACGGCTCCGCCAGCCACCTGGCGGCGGCGCTGATGCTGCAGATGGCGGGGCTGCAGGCGGAACACGTGCCTTTCCGCGGCGCGGCGCCGGCGCTGACCGACGTGGTCGCCGGCCACCTGCACTTCATGGTCACCACCCTGCCTTCCGTGGTCGGGCTGATGAACAGCAATGCGGTGCGGCCGCTGGCGGTGACCGGCGATACGCGCATGACGCTGTTCCCGAACATCCCGACGGTGGCGGAGACCATCCCCGGCTACAAGGCCACCGCCTGGTACGGCATCCTGGCGCCGAAGGAGACGCCGGAGCCGATCCGCGCGCATATCTTCGCCTCGATGCGCGCCGCGCTCTCCAACCCCGATGTGGTGCGCCGCCTGCGGGACGAGGGCGCCGAGCCCTCCACCCTCGACGGCCCCGGCTTCGCCGCGCTGATCAAGTGGGAGCGCGAGCGCTGGGCGACGGTGGTGCGCCAGGCCGGCATCACGGTGGACTGAGACGGGCCGCTCCAGCATGCCGCGGTGGCAGCCATGCCGCCGCGGCAGATAGCGATCCGCGCCGCTGCATGATCCACTCCCCCGACCCGGCACGATCGGGACCGAAGGGGAGTGAGACCATGCACAAAACCATCCTCGCCATGGCGCTGGCCGCCGTCATGGCCGGGCCGAGCCTGCCGGCCCGCGCGCAGCCCGCCACCACCACCCAGCCGCCGGTTTCCCTGCAGAGCTGGGGCAGCTTCCATGTCGGGGGGCGGGAGGTGGTGATCTCCGGCCAGCCGGTGCGGGAGGTGCTGTTCACCCCCGGCGGCGTGCCCGCCCGCGTCGATCCGAACGGCACCTACCTGATGGGCGGCATGTATGCCCAGTACATGATCCCCGCTTCCCCCCGCGGCCAGGTGCCGCTGCTGATGTGGCATGGCGGCGGGCTGACCGGCGTGACCTGGGAAACCACGCCGGATGGCCGCGAGGGCTGGCAGAACTTCTTCCTGCGCCGCGGCTGGCCCACCTATGTCTCCGACGCCGTGGAGCGCGGCCGCGCCGGCTGGACCATGATCCCGGAACAGACCGGCGGCCAGCCCGTGCTGCTGACCCTGGACAATCCCTTCGAACGATTCCGCATCGGCGCCGGCCAGGGCAGCTACCAGCGCGGCGAGGTGCTGCCGGGCAACCAGTTCCCGGCCGACCGCGAGAGCTACCTGAACTTCGTCCGCCAGGTGGTGCCGCGCTTCACCACCACGGATGCGCTGACGCTGGAGGCCTATCTGGCGCTGCTCGACCGCGTCGGCCCCTCCGTCGTCATGGCGCATAGCCAGGCGGGCCTGTTCGGCTGGCGCGCCGCGCAGGAACGCCCGGACAAGGTGCGCGCTTTGGTGCTGATCGAGCCGGCGGCGGTGGGCGACATCGCCAAGGTGGCGGCGCTGCGCAACATCCCGGTGCTGATGGTCTATGGCGACTACATCGCCCAGGACAGCCGCTGGCCGACCATCCGCGGCAATGGGGTGCGATTCGCGGAAGCCGTGCGCGCCGCCGGCGGCAGCGTCGATGTGGTGGACCTGCCGGAGCGGGGCATCCGCGGCAACAGCCACATGGTCATGATGGACCGCAACGGCGACCAGGTGGCGCAGCTGGTGCAGGACTGGCTGGCGGCCAAGGGTCTCTGGCAATAGGGCGCGGCGCGCTTCATCGCGGGATCGTGATGTCTTCCGATCCCGCGTTAACGGTTCGCTAGTCTCCCAGGCGCAGTTTGCGACCGCGGCTGGACCCTGTCCCAGGCCCGCCACAGCCCGCGTCCAACACGGGAGCCTCCAGAATGGAGATGTCAGGACCAGCCGGTCTTGCCCGGCTGGCTCGACGCCGCGACCTCCGCCCCGCTGCCGAAATGGCGGCTGTGGCCGCGCGTCCTGACCTCAGCGCCCCCGGTCACGAAGCCCCCACCGTCGCCTTGGCCGGCGCCGCCGATTGGGACCTGACCCAGCCGACCGGGCTACCGCCCATTCCCGGCAGCCTCAGCGGCCAGATGCTCAACCTGCTGCTCGCCGCGCAGGCGGAAGCCGCGCAGGCGGGCAGCTGGTCCTCCGAGACCGAGGCCGAGCTCGCGGCACGCATGACGGCGCTGCTGGAACAGGCGCTGGGCGGCGAGACGCCAACGGTCGCCAGCCCGCGGCCCGGCCCCCCGGCCGAAGGCTGACCCCGCCCGCCTCCCGCCGCTATCCCCGCGGCGCCGCCGCGCGGGCCAGGCGATCCTGGATCGCCTCCCCCAGCCCCTCCGCCGGCACGGGCATGGCCGCGATGCCGCGCAGCCCCAGGCGCTGCCCCTCCGCATCCAGCCAGCGCAGGCCGGAAAACAGCCGCGCCGCCGCTTCCGCCACATTTCCGGAGGGCGAGAGGTTCCACAGCGCGCCCGCCCCCGGCAGTGGCGCCGGGCCGAAGGCCAGCAGTGCCTCATCCGCGCCGACCCTATCCGCCGCCAGCCGCAGCGGCAGGCTGGGCGCATAATGGGACAGCAGCATCCCGGGGCTGCGCAGGCTGCGCGTGGCCTCCGCGGCGGACAGCGGCACGGGGCGTCCGACGCGGCCGATCACCGCCTCGATCGCCGCCGCCGGCACGCCGCCGGGGCGCAACAGCACCGCACCGGATCCGGTCAGGTCGAGCACCGTGCTCTCCACCCCCACGGCGCAATCGCCGCCCTGCAGCACCGCCGCGATGCGCCCCGAAAGCCCCGCCAGCACATGCGCCACGCTGGTCGGGCTGACCTGGCCGGAGCGGTTGGCGGAGGGCCCGGCGATCGGCCGCCCGGCCTCCCGCAGCATGGCCAGCGCCACCGGATGCGCCGGCACCCGCACCGCCAGCGTCTCCAACCCGGCGCCGGCCAGCAGGTCCACCCGGCAGGACGTCCGCCGCGGCAGCACCAGGGTCAGCGGCCCCGGCCAGAATCTTTCCGCCAATGCCTGCGCGCGGGGATCCGCCACCACCTCGGCAAACGCCGCCTCGGCACTGGCAAAATGGCAGATCAGCGGGTTGAAATGGGGGCGGCCCTTGGCCTCAAACACCGAGGCCACCGCGCGGCCGTTCCAGGCATCGGCGCCCAGGCCATAGACCGTCTCGCTGGGGAAGGCGACGAGTTCCCCCGCCCGGAGCAGCGCGGCCGCCTCCGCCGGATCAGTCAGCACCCGCGTCATGCCCGCCCCTCCGCCAGGAATCCCGGATTGCGCCAGCCCGGCTTGCCATAGCGCAGCGGCACCCCGTCCCAATCCGCCATGCGCCCGCCGGCGGCCAGCAGCACCGCCTCCGGCGCCGCCGTGTCCCATTCCATGGTGGGACCGCGGCGCGGATAGAGATCCGCCACCCCCTCCGCCACCCGGCACAGCTTTGCGGCGGACCCCAGCGGCCGGACCTCCGCCACGCCCCGCGCCGCGAGAAAATCCGCGATTCGCTGATCGCGCCCGTGCTGCCGGCTGACCATCGCCACCGGGTCGCGCGCCAGCGGCCGCGCCGCGATCGGCCGCCGCTCGCCCCCCGCCAGCTTCCAGGCGCCGCGCCCCACAATCCCCGAAAACACCTCTTCAAATGCCGGCAGGGCCACCGCGCCGAGCACCGGCCGACCGCCCTCCACCAGCCCGATATTCACCGAATGGCCGTCCAGCCCATTGGCAAAATCCCGCGTGCCGTCCAGGGGATCGACCAGCCAGAAGCGGCCCTGCGGCACCGCCACCGCGCTCGCCTCATGCGCCTCCTCCGCCACCACCGGAATGCCCGGCGCGGCGTTCCGCAGGCCCTCGACGATCAGCGCCTCGGCGATCCGGTCGGCCACCGTCACCGGCGAATGGTCGCGCTTGCGCTCCACCACGAAGCCGGCCGCGCGCACGGCCATGATCGCCGCCGCCGCCGCCCCGGCCAGGCGCACCGCCAGCGCCAGCAGGTCATCCTCATCCATGCCGGGGCATTAGCGCCGCGCCGGTGGCGCTGTCACGGTGACACAGCGATGATACGCTGCCCGCCAGAAACGCCGGAACGGAGCCACCATGCCCGATATCGCCTTCGCGAAGCCCACCCTGCCGCGCTCCGGCACCCTGGTGCTGCCGCTTCCCGAAGCCGAGGGCCCTCCCTGGTCCGGCCTGGCCGCCGAGGCCGATGCCGCGACCGGCGGCGCCCTGTCCCGCGCGCTGGAGGCCGCCGGCTTCAAGGGCCGCAAGGGCCAGTCCACCACCCTCTTTCTTCCCCTGGGGGCGCCCGGCGGCAGCCTCACCAAGGTGCTCGCCATCGGCCTCGGCAAGCCCGGCGACCTCACCCCGCTCGCGGCCGAGGCCGCCGGCGGCAGCATGATCCCCGCCTTGGCGCAGGACCGCGAAGCCACCATCGCCGCCGATACCCTCTCGCCCAGCCTGGCCGCTTCGCTGGCCATGGGCGCGCTGCTGCGATCCTGGCGCTTCGACCGCTACCGCACGAAGGAGAAGGAGGAGGACAAGCCGAAGCTCGAACGCCTCGCCTTCGCCACCAGCGACACCACCGCCGCCAAGCAGGCCTTCTCGCCCATGCGCGCGGTGGCCGACGGCGTCTTCCTCACCCGCGAACTGGTCAGCGAACCGCCCAACATCCTGCACCCGGTCGAATTCGCCGACCGCTGCAAATCCCTCGAAAAGCTTGGCGTCGAAGTGGAAATCCTTGGCCCCAAGGAAATGAAGCGCCTGGGCTTCGGCGCCCTGCTCGGCGTGGCCCAGGGCAGCGCCGTGGAACCGCGCCTGGTCGTCATGCAATGGAAGGGCGCGCCGAAAGCGAAAAAGGCCAGCAAGCCGCTCGCCTTCATTGGCAAGGGCGTCACCTTCGACACCGGCGGCATCTCCATCAAGCCCGCCGGCGGCATGGAAGACATGAAGTGGGACATGGCCGGCGCCGGCACCGTCGTCGGCCTCATGGCAGCCCTCGCCGGCCGCAAGGCCAAGGTGGACGCCGTGGGCCTCATCGGCCTGGTCGAGAACATGCCCTCCGGCACCGCCCAACGCCCGGGCGACGTGGTGAAATCCTACTCCGGCCAGACCATCGAAGTGATCAACACCGACGCCGAAGGCCGCCTCGTCCTCGCCGACGTGCTCTGGTACTGCCAGGAACGTTTCGAACCCCGCTGCATGATCGACCTGGCGACCCTCACCGGCGCCATCATCGTCGCACTCGGCCACGAACACGCCGGCCTCTTCTCCAACGACGACGCCCTGGCGCAACGCATCCTCGCCGCCGCGAACCTCACCGGCGAAGGCGCCTGGCGCATGCCCCTCGGCGAGGCCTACGACAAAGCCATCCGCTCCGACATCGCCGACATGAAGAACGTCGGCGGCCGCCCCGCCGGCGCCGTCACCGCCGCACAATTCATCCAACGCTTCATCAACACCAAGAACGGCCCCATGCCCTGGGCCCACCTGGACATCGCCGGCACCGCCTGGACCAACAAAGACCACCCCACCACCCCCAAAGGCGCCACCGCCTACGGCGTGCGACTCCTCGACCGGCTGGTGGCGGATTGGGACGAGGCCTGAGCCGTGAGGGTGGCGCGGGTGGTTCGCGGGGAGGGCGCTGCCCTCCCCGCACCCCTCCCGCGAAGGGGCAGTGGCCCCTTCGAACCCATGGATGAGGGGTGGGAAGGAGGAGGGGCCTGCACGCCCGCTTCGTCCGCGCGCCCGCCATGCCCCTCCTCCTTCCCACCCCTTAACGGGTTTCCAAAGGGACCACTGTCCCTTTGGCAGGGGGTGCAGGGGGACAGCGTCCCCCTGCAATCACGCGCGCGACCCTCATGCTGAAGCTCCGTTTCAAGCGCCCACCCGTCGATCCAGGTGTGCAGCCTGTGGTGGCGCCGCCTGGGGGGGGGCGGCTGGCCTGGGAGGAGGCGGGGGCGGCGCTGGTGGGGCGGTTGGAGTCGGTTGTTGCGGCGGTGGTGGGGGCGGAGGGGGTGGCTCCGCGGGATGTTGCGGCCTTTGCGGCGGGGATGGTGTTGCGGGCCTGGCGGTTTGCCGGGTTTCGGGCGGCTGGTGGGGAGGCGGGGCTGGAGCGGGTGACGCTGGTGGTCGATGACCCGGCGGCCTGTCGTCTGGCCTGGGAGGCGGCCTTGCCGGCGGTGCGGGGGTGTCTTTTCGCGCGAGACCTGGTGGCGGAGCCGGCCAATCATTTGACGACGCGGGCTTTCGCGAAGCGGCTGGAGGGGCTGGCCGAGTTCGGGATTCATGTGGATGTCTGGGGCCGCAAGCGGCTGGCGCGGGCGGGGTTTGGCGGCTTGCTGGCGGTGGGGGGTGGGTCGGAGCATCCGCCGCGGCTGGCCGTGCTGCGCTGGCGCGGCAGTTTCGATGCGCCGCCGGTGGTTTTCGTGGGCAAGGGGCTGGTGTTCGATACGGGCGGCATTTCCATCAAGCCGGCCAGGGGGATGGAGGCGATGCGCGCGGACATGGCCGGCGCCGCGGCCTGTGCGGGTGCGATGCTGGCCTTGGCCTTGCGGCATTCCCCGGCGCCGGCGGTGGCGGTGCTGGCGATCGCGGAGAATGCGACGGGCGCGGGCTCCTATCGTCCAGGCGATGTGTTGCGCATGGCCTCGGGCCGGACGGTGGAGGTGGTGGATACGGATGCGGAGGGGCGGCTGGTGCTGGCCGATGCGTTGCATCATGCGGTGACGCGGTATCGGCCGCGGGCGGTGGTGGACCTGGCGACGCTGACGGGCGCCATCGTCACGGCGCTGGGGCATCACCGGGCGGGGTTGTTCGGGCGCGATGCGGCGCTGCTCTCGGCCCTGGCCGCGGCGGGGGAGGAGGTGGGGGAGCGTTTGTGGCCGATGCCGATCGGGGAGGGGCACCGGGCGGACCTGCGCTCCGACATCGCCGATCTCCGGCAATGCATGCCGGCCGGCACCGGGCGGCAGCCGGATGCGAGCCATGCGGCGGCGTTTCTGGAATCTTTTGTGGGCGAAGCGCCTTGGGCGCATCTGGATATCGCGGGGGTGGAGACGCAGGCGAAGCCGCATGCGCTGGGCCCGGCGGGTGCCACCGGCTTCGGCGCGCGGCTGCTGGATCGCCTGGTGGCGGCGCAGTATGAGGAGCCGCCCGAGCCGCCGGGAGGGCGCCCCTGATGGCCGATTACGGCTTCTACCACCTGACCCGCACGCCGCTGGAACAGGCGCTGCCCAAGCTGCTCGGCCGGGTGCTGTCGGGTGGTGGCCGCGCCATGGTGCGGCTGGCGGAGCCGGCGCGGCTGGAGGCGCTGGATGCCGCGCTCTGGACCTGCCAGGACCCGGACTGGCTGCCGCATGGCTCGCCGCGCACGGGGCATCCGCAATTGCAGCCGATCTGGCTGACGACCGAGGATACGGGGCCGGAGGGGGCGCCGAATGGCGCGCGCTTCCTGTTCCTGCTGGAGAATACCGCGGGCGCGCATCTCGAGGCCTTCGACCGCGTGCTGGACCTGTTCGATGGCGGGGATGCGGAGGCGGTGGCGGCTGCGCGCGGCCGCTGGAAGGCGGCGAAGGCCGCCGGCCATGCCCTGACCTATTGGCAGCAGGGCGCGCGGGGCTGGGAGAAGAAGGCCTGAGGCGCTCCGGCCCGGCCGTTAACCCACCACACGTTTTGGTTGCAATTCGCACCGAATATGGATAATGTTCCTAACGCGCGATCGGCCGCCCGGCGCTGTGCCGGGGCTGTGAATCGCAGGCCCGGCCCGCATCGGAGGGAACCTCGTCCATGCGTATCGAGAATCATCGCCTGGCGGAGGCGCCCTTCGACGCGACGCCGCATTGTGGCGGCCCGATCACCCCGCGCTTCCTGGTCATGCACTATACCGCCGGCGGCTCTGCGCTGAATTCGGTGCGCGCGATCCGCGACCGCGGCCTTTCGGCGCATTTCTTCGTCGATCGGGATGGCGCGGTGATCCAGACGGTCCCCTGCGACCGGCTCGCCTATCACGCCGGCCCCTCCTATTGGAGGGGGCATGACGGGCTGAACACCTGTTCCATCGGCATCGAGATCGCCAATCTCGGCTGGTTCGACCGCCGCGAGGCTGGCGGCTGGACCCGCAGCGGCCTGGCCCGGCCGCTGCCGGAGGGAGAGGTGGTGGTCGCCGCGCACAAGAATGGCGGCCCGAGCATGGGCTGGGAGGCCTATCCCGAAGCGCAGCTCAAGGCCGTGGCGGCGCTGACGGAAGCGATCCGCGCCGCCTATCCCAGTATCCAGGAGGTGGTGGGCCATGACGATATCGCCCCCCGCCGCAAGCAGGATCCCGGCCCGGCCTTCCCGCTGGCGCGCTTCCAGCACCTGGGCGGCGCCGCCGGGTCCGGCACGCTGGCGGAGAATGATCTTGGGCAGTTCGAGGTCTCTGCGCGGGACAATCTGAACCTGCGCGGCGGCCCGGGCACGGGCTTCGCGGTGCTCGGCAAGCTGGCCCCCGGATCGCGCCTGCGCGTGCTGCGGGAGGAGGGGGATTGGCGCCTGGTGGACCTGCAGGGGGATGCGGTGCCCGATGGCTTCGTCCATGGCGCCTTCCTGCGGCGCCTGGGCGGGTAGGGCGGCCTCAGAGACCGTTTGAGAATGCCGGACGGGTCGGTTCCGCGGCGCTTTTCCGCCCCTGCCGCGTTGGGCGGCTTGCCGATGCAACCAGCATCGACCGCACCGCCCCCCTTGCAGGGACGAAAAATCGCCTGCGGTCCCTCAGCCGGGAGCATTCTCAAACGGTCTCTCAGCGCGCCTCCCGCGCCACCGGCAGCGCCGTGGTCAGCGCCCAGCAGGCCAGCAGCATCAGGGCCGAGCCGGCCAGGCAGGCCGTGATTCCGCCCAGCCCATAGAGCAGGCCGGACAGCAGCGTGCCGCCGAAGCGCCCGGCGGCATTGGCGGCATAGTAGAAGCCCACATCCTCCGCCGCCTTCTCCGACCCCGCATAGGCCAGCACCAGGTAGGAATGGACCGAGGAATTCACCGCGAAGACGAAGCCGAACAGCGCCAGCCCCGCCACCACCACCAGGTCCGGCCGCGGCACATCGGCCGCCAGCGCGACGGCCAGGCCGATGGGCAGCAGCGCCAGTAGCAGGGACCACAGCCGCGCCGCCGGCACCTCCGCCGAAAGCCCATCCGGGCTGCGCCGCACCAGCCCGGGCGCTGCCGCCTGCACCAGCCCGTAGCCGATGGTCCACAGCGCCAGGAAGCCGCCGACCATGGCGAAGCTCCACCCCGCCGCATAGAGGAACACCGGCAGCCCGACGACGAACCACACATCCCGCGCGCCGAACAGGAAGACCCGCGCCGCCGCCAGCAGGTTCACGCCGCGGCTCTTGCCGAGGAATTCCCGCGCATTGCGCGAGGGCTTGGCGCGCCCCATCAGCGGCGGCAGGGACAGCAGCACGGCGGCCAGCACCACCCCGAGCCCCGCCGCCATCAGCCACAGCGCGCCGCGGAAGCCGGCCACTTCCAGCAGCACGCCGCCCAGGAAGAAGCCGAAGCCCTTCATCGCGTTCTTGCTGCCGGTGAAGAACGCCACCCAGCGGAACAGCCGGCCGGAAGCCGCGCCCGCCGTCATCTTGATGGCCGATTTGCTGGCCGTCTTCGTCACGTCCTTCGCGACGCCACACACACCCTGCGCCAACACCACCCAGGCGACGGAGGTCGCCGCCGCCCAATCCGGCGACAGGGCCGACAGCATCAGGAAGCCCGCGATCTGCGTGGCCAGCCCCACCGCCAGCATCCGCGCGATGCCGAAGCGCACCGCCAGCCATCCGCCCGCCAGGTTCGCGCCGATCCCCGCCGCCTCATACAGCAGGAACAGGAAGGCCAGCGTGAAGGGCGAATAGCCCAGGCGGAAGAAATGCAGCAGCACCAGCATCCGCAGCGCGCCATCGGTCAGCGTGAAGCCCCAATAGGCGGCGGTGACGATGGCGTAGTTGCGCGTGCCCGAGCCGCTGCCGGCGACCGCGCTGCTCACAGCCCCACCCGTGCCATGTGGCAGGCCAGGTCCACCATGCGGCAGGCATAGCCCATCTCATTGTCGTACCAGGCATAGACCTTCAGCAGCGTGCCATCCGTCACCAGTGTGCTCGGCGCATCGATGACGGCGCTGCGCGTATCCCGCGCATAATCGGCCGAGACCAGCGGCCGTGCCTCATAGCCCAGGATGCCGGCGAGCGGCCCGGCGGCGGCGTCGCGGAACAGCGCGTTCACCTCCTCCGCGCTCGTCTCCCGCCGCATCTCGAACACGCAATCGGTCAGGGAGGCATTCAGCACCGGCGCGCGCACCGCATGGCCGTTCAGCTTGCCCTTCAGCTCAGGGTAAATCAGCGCGATGGCGGTGGCGCTGCCCGTCGTCGTCGGCTGCAGCGACAGCATGGCGGACCGCGCGCGGCGCAGATCCTTGTGCGGCGCATCGACCACGACATTGGTGTTGGTCGGGTCGTGGATGGTGGTGATCTGGCCGTGCCGGATGCCGATCGCCTCATGCACCACCTTCACCACCGGGGCGAGGCAATTGGTGGTGCAGGAGGCCGCGGTGACGATCGGGTGGCGTGCCGGATCGTAGAGATGCTCGTTCACGCCGACCACCACGTTCAGCACGCTGTCGAACTTCACCGGCGCGGCGACGATCACCCGCTTCGCGCCGCGCGCCAGATGGCCCTGCAGCACCTCCGGCGTCAGGAATTTGCCGGTGCATTCCAGCACCACATCCACGCCGAGATCGCCCCACGGGATCTCACCAGGCCTTGCATGTTCGGAAAAGCCCAGGCGCCGGTCGCCGATACGGATCGCGCCATCGCCCTCCGCCGCGATGCCGCCGCGCCAGCGGCCCTGCACCGTGTCGAATTCCAGCAGATGCGCGCAGGCGGCGGTGCCGCCCTTGATCTCGTTCAGATGCACCACGTCCAGCCGGTTGCCGGCGCGCGGATCCTCCGCCTGGCGGTCCGCCGCCCCGAAGGCTGCGCGCAGCGCCAGCCGCCCGATGCGGCCCATGCCGCTGATGCCGACCCTCATGCGCGCGCAAAGCCCTGTGAGGTCGCCAGCTCATCCAGCCGCGCCTGCAGCGCCATGCGGCTCAGCGTGGTGAAGCGCAGGCTGGTGAAGATGCCGAGGCGGCGTTGCAGGGCGGCATAAAGCTCGTTCAGCAGCGTCGCGCGTTCCGCCGCGCTGCCGGCGAATTTCGCCGGATCCGGCAGCGGCCAGGCGGCGGTCAGCGCCGTGTCGCCGAAATCCGGGCAGGCTTGGCCGGCCAGCGTGTCGCACAGCGCGATGACGAAATCCATGCGCGGCGCGCCCGGCCCGGTGAAGTCGTCCCAGGACTTCGACCGCAGCGCGGAGACATCATGGCCGAGCGCCTTGAGCTGGCTCAGCACCTCCGGCAGCGGACCTTCCGGCGAAGGCTCGGAGCCGGCGGAGAAGGCGCGGAAGCGGCCCTCCCCGATCCGGTTCAGGATCGCCTCCGCCATGATCGAGCGGGCGGAATTGCGCGTGCAGAGGAACAGCACGTTGAAACGTGGCGCGTCCATCGAAGGGGTCTCCGTCTCGAACAATCGGTGCAGGTCGCCGCAGAGCGCCGGCTGCCCGCCGCAGCAGGCCTCCGCCAGGAAGGCGACCAGCCCGCGCAGCCGGGCGACCTGCGCGGCATAGACCAGGCTGCGGCCCTGCCGCGTCGCCGCCACCAGCCCCGCCTGTTCCAGCGCCCGCAGGTGGAAGGACAGGGTGGAGGCCGGCACGCCGAGCCGCGTGCCGATCTCGCCAGCCGGCAGGCCCGAAGGCCCGGCCGCCAGCAGCGCGCGCATCAGCTCCAGCCTGGTGCCTTGGCCGAGGGCGGTGAAGCCGGCGGCCGCCTGTTCGCTATCCATGCTTCCGGTATTATCGAAATATCGGCGAGCGCGGCGTGACGCTTCGATGAAACCAGCGGGTCAGCCCAGCAGCCGCGCCACCCCCTGCACCGCGCTCCGCGCCGCCCGCGTCACCCCGGCCAGGGTGGCGGAGGCCATGCCCGTCCAGTCGCCATAGCCCAGCAGGAACAGCCGCTTCTCCGCCAGCGCCTGCCCGTCCTCCGCCACCGCCACATGGCCCGCCGCGTCGAACAGGCCGAGCGGCGCCAGATGCGCCAGCGCCGGGCGGAAGCCCGTGCACCACAGGATCGCATCGGCCGGGATGCGCGTGCCATCCGCCCAGATGGCCGCATCCTCCTCCAGCCGCGCGAAGGGCGGCAGGTGGCGGGCATAGACGCCGCGGGCCCGCGCCTCTCGCACCGCCGGCACGGCGACGATGCTGCCGAGGCCGCCCAGCGCCTCCGGCGGCGCCCGCCCCTCCCGCTGCGCCTGCCAGCGGGCCGTGGCGCGTTCGAACAGCACGGCGCCATCGATATCGTCGGGCAGGAAGACCGGCGGGCGCTCCGTCACCCAGGTGACGGCGGCATGGCGGGACAACTCCGCCAGGATCTGCGCGCCCGAATTGCCGCCCCCCACCACCAGCACGCGCCGGCCCGCCAGCGCTTCCGGCCGGCGATACTGGGCGGAATGAAGTTGCAGGCCGCGGAACAGGGCGCGGCCGGGAATCGCGGGGATGAAAGGCTGGCGCCAGGTGCCGGTGGCGCTGATCACGGCGCGGGCGAACAGGCCCGCGCCCTCCAGCCACAGCCCCTCCGCCCCCCGCTGCACGGCCGTGACGCGGACCGGCCGGCGCACCGGCAGGGTGTAGCGCGCCTCATAGGCGGCCAGGTAGGCCAGCACCTGGTCCCGTGTGGGGTAGCCCCCGCCCGGCGGCGGCGGCATGGCCCAGCCGGGCAGCGAGGATTGCGCGGCCGGGGAGAACAGCGTCAGCGAATCCCAGCCATGCGCCCAGGCCCCGCCCGGCGCCGCGCCATCGTCCAGGATGGCGAAGCTGAGGGCGGTGCGGCGCAGGAAATAGCCGGCCGCCAGCCCAGCCTGGCCGCCGCCGATGATGGCGACGTCCAGCCGCACCGCGGCTCAGCCTTCCAGCTTCACGCCGGTCAGGTCGATCATCTCCGCCCAGCGCGCGACCTCCGCCCGCTGGAAGGCGGCGAAGGCGGCGGGGCCCTGCGGATCCAGCGTGAAGGCGGCGGCGGCCAGGCGGCGCTGCGCCTCCGCATCCTGCAGCGCGCCCAGGAAGGCCTGGGCCAGGCGCTCCGCCGCCGCCGCCGGCAGGCCGGCCGGGGCGAACAGGCCGAACCAGGCGTCCACCGCCATGTAGGGCACGCCGGCCTCGGCCGCGGTCGGCACATCCGGGAAATCCGCCAGCCGCGCCGGGGCGCCGATCTGCAGCGCGCGCAGCCGCCCCTCCCGCACCAGTCCGGCCACGGTGGGGAAGGTGGAGGTGTAGAAATCCACCACCCCCGCCATGGTGTCGGTGGCCGCCGGCGCCGCGCCGCGATAGGGGACATGCGTCGCAGTCATCCCGGCGCGCCGGACCAGCGTCTCCGAGATCACATGGCTGGCCGATCCGGCCTGGGAGGAGGCGTAGCTCAGCTGCCCGCCATTGCGCCCCATCTCCATCAGCTCCGCCATGGTGCGGGCACGGGAATTGGCCGGCACCACGGTCGCGTGATGCACCGTCGCCAGCTTGGCGACCGGGGTGAAGCTGTCCACCACGTGGTAGGGCAGGCGCGCCATCATCGCCTGGTTCGAGGCATGGGTCTGGTTGTGGCCGAGGATCAGCGTCAGCCCATCCGGCGGGGCGCGGCTCGCGGCCTCCGCCCCGATCACGCCGCCGGCGCCGGCGCGATTGTCCACCACCACCGGCTGGCCGAGCGCCGCGGCCGCCTTTTCGCCGGTGACGCGCGCCAGGATATCCGTGGGGCCGCCGGGCGGGGCGGGGACGATCAGCCGGATGGGGCCGGCGCCCTGGGCCCGCGCCTGGGAGTGCAGGGCGGGCGCGGCGAGCGCCATCAGCGGCAGGGCGGCAAGGCTGCGGCGGCGGATCATGGCGTTCTCCCGTCGATCTTATCGGAACCGCGTGTCGCAACCGCCCCCGCCAGCGTCAAGACCGCAGGCGCGCCGTGACCACCGCGCGAGGATTTTCACCAGCGCGACAACAGCTCGCCTTCCGGTTGCATCCGCTCGTCCCCCTGGTGCAGTCTGCCTTGCGCCACGCCTCGGGGAAGGACTTGGCCATGGAAACGCTTCCAATCCTGGAACATGCGGCCCGAGAGGCCCTGCCGGCCGAACCCGGCACGGCGCGCGCCCTCTGGCCCACCTTCCTGCGCCGGACCCTGGCGGAGGAGATGGTGGAGGCGACGCCCCTCAGGCCGCCTCAACCTGCTCGGACAGGGTCAGCCATTCCTCCTCCAGCGCCGCCGTCTGGCGGGCGATGACGATGCGGCGCGTATTGGCCCAGGTGATGTCCTCGGGCTTGCGCTTGGCATAGGTCGCGGGGTCGGCCAGGCGCTTCTCGATCAGCCTGGCCTCCAGGGCCAGCTTTTCCATCTCGCGCTCGATCTCCTTCAGCCGGGTGCGCATCGGCGCCAGGGCGGCGCGGGCGCTGGCCGACTTCTTCCGCTCCAGCGACCCCTTGCCGCCGGCCTCTGCCTCCGCCGGGCGGGCGCCGCCGCGGGCGCGCTCGGCCAGCAAGGCGCGGTATTCGTCCATGTCGCCGTCGAAGGACTTCACCTGGCCGTCGGCGACCAGCCAGAGCCGGTCCGCCACCAGCTCCACCAGATGCGGGTCGTGGGTGATCAGCAGCACGGCGCCCTGGTAGTCCGCCAGGGCCCGCACCAGCGCCTCCCGCGCATCGATGTCGAGGTGGTTCGTCGGCTCGTCCAGGATCAGCAGCTGCGGCGCATCGCGCGTGCACAGCGCAAGAAGAAGACGGGCCTTCTCGCCGCCCGAGCAGTTCGCGATCTGCGTCTCCGCCCGCTCCACCGTCAGGCCGAAGCGGGCCAGCTGGCTGCGGCACTGGCTGACCGTGGCATGGGGCAGCGCCGCCTGCATGTGGGACAGCGGCGTGCCCGTCGCGTCCAGATCCTCCGACTGGTGCTGGGCGAAGAAGCCGACGCGCAGCCGCGGCGCCCGCTTCACCGTGCCGCGGGACGGGCCCAGGCGGCCGGCCAGCAGTTTGGCGAGTGTCGACTTGCCGTTGCCGTTCGCGCCCAGAAGGGCGATGCGGTCTTCCTGGTCGATCCGCAGGTCGAGCCCCTTCAGGATCGGCGGGCCGCCATAGCCGACATCGACATGCTCCAGCGCCAGCACGGGCGGCGCCAGCTCCTCCGGCTCCGGGAAGGCGAAGGTGGTGCTGGCATCCTCCACCACCGCATCGATCACCGGCAGCTTTTCCAGCGCCTTGATGCGCGACTGCGCCTGCTTGGCCTTGCTGGCCTTGGCGCGGAAGCGATCGACGAAGGCCTGCATATGGGCGCGCTGGGCGGCGATCTTGCCGCGCTGCGCCTCCTGCTGCGCCGCGCGTTCCGTGCGGATGCGGACGAAGCGTTCGTAATTGCCGGGGTAGTAGAGGATCTTGCCGCGATCGAGATGCGCGATGCCGTCCACGGCCCGGTCCAGCAGCCCGCGATCATGGCTGACGATGATGGCGGCGCCGGCGAAGCGGTTCAGCCAGCCCTCCAGCCAGAGCGTCGCTTCCAGGTCCAGGTGGTTGGTCGGCTCGTCCAGCAGCAGCAGGTCCGGCTCCAGGAACAGCGCGCGGGCCAGCGCCACGCGCATGCGCCAGCCGCCGGAGAAGGAATCCAGCGGCCGCGCCTGCGCCTCCGCATCGAAGCCGAGGCCGGCCAGCACCGTCGCCGCGCGGGCCGGCGCGGCATCGGCCTGGATCGCCATCAGGCGTTCATGGATTTCCGCCGCCCGATGCGCCTCCTCGTCGCGTTCCAGCGCCGCCAGCAGCTCGGACCGCTCGGTATCGGCCTCCAGCACCGCCTCCAGCAGCGATCCGGGGCCGCCCGGCGCCTCCTGCGCCACCACGCCCATGCGGGCGCGGGCGGCCAGCTTGATCTCGCCACCGTCGGGGATCAGCTCCCTGGTGATGGCCTTCAGAAGGGTGGACTTGCCCGCGCCATTGCGCCCCACCAGGCCGAGCTTGTGGCCGGTGTCGAGCGTCAGCTCGGCGCCGCTGAGCAGCTCCCGCCCGCCGAAGCGGATGGTCAGGTCGCGGATGATGAGAACGGTCATGAGGGCTTCTTAGCGGGCCTTTCCCGCCAGGCGTAGGGGCTTCAAGCTGCACGCGAAGGAGAGCCCCCATGAACGAGACCGACGAGACCTTCATGCGCCGCGCCATCGCCCTGTCTGCGCAGGCCGCGGCCACGCCGGGCGCGCAGCCCTTCGGCGCCGTGGTGGTGAAGGACGGGCAGGTGGTGGGGGAGGGGTTCAACCAGGCGATCGGCAAGCTCGACCCCACCTCGCATGGGGAGACGGAGGCGATGCGCGACGCCTGCAACCGCCTCGGCACGCTGGACCTTTCGGGCTGCACCGTCTTCACCAGCTGCGAGCCCTGCGCGCTCTGCGTCGCCGCGATGCAGATCGCGAAGGTAGACGCCGTGGTCTATGCCGCCGCCATGGCCGACAGCGCCCGGGTGCTGGGGGGCGTCGGGCCGGACCGGCGCGTGCGCGTCGATGCCACCGCCCTGCGGCTGGAGACCTCCGCCCCCATCGGCACGCACCGGATGAAGGCCCGCCGCGCTTTGGTGGCGGAGGCGGTGGGCGTGCTGGAGGGCTGGGCGGCACGCCCCTGAACACGGCTGGACGGACCATTCTAGAACATCTATTCTAGATGCATGGTTCGCACCGCCCGCTTCACCGCCGAGCATTTCATCGACGCCGCCATCGCCCTGGTGGCAGAGGGCGGGCCCCAGGCGGCCACCATGCAGGCGGTGGCGCGCCGTGTCGGGGCGCCCACCGGCTCCATCTACCACCGCTTCGCCTCCCGCTCCGCCATCCTCGCCGCCGCCTGGAATGCCAGCTATGGCGCTCTGTCACGGGTGCTGGTGCCGCTGCTGCAGGCCGGCCGGGCGCGGGAGGCAGCGCTGGCGCTGCTGCCCTGGGCGGCGGAGGACCGCCACCGCGCCGCCTTCCTGCTGCTGCACGAGCCCGTTGCCCTGTTCGAGGACGCCCCGCCGCCCGAGACGCTGCGCCAGGAGATGGAGCGGCTGGAAGCCGCCATGGACGAGGCCTTCCGCGCCTGCGTGGCCCGCCTGTGCCAGGGCGCGGCCGGGGAGGCTGAGCTGGCGCGGGCCAGGTTCCTGATCTTCGACGCACCCATCGCCATCCTGCGGCCGCACCTGCTGGCCGAGGGCGGAATTCCCGCCTTCGCCGGGCAGATGATCGCCGAGCTGCATGCCGGCCTGCCCTTCGCCGCGGACCCCGCAGCCGCATGACCCGGCAAGCCGAGTCCCGGCGCATCACCCTGCACGGGCCGGAGGATTTTGCCGGCATGCGCGCTGCCGGACGGCTCGCCGCCGCCACGCTCGACATGATCACGGCGCATGTGCGGCCCGGCATCAGCACCGCGGCCCTCGACCGGCTCTGCCACGACTTCATCCTGGACCATGGCGCGGTCCCGGCCTCTCTGGGCTACCAGGGCTATGGCCATGCCACCTGCATCTCGCCCAACCATGTCGTCTGCCACGGCATCCCCGGGGAGCGGCTGCTGGCGGAGGGCGATATCCTGAATATCGATCTGGCCGTGATCCTGGATGGCTGGCATGGCGACAGCAGCCGCATGTATGTGGCGGGCGCCCCTGGCACCCGCGCCGCGCGGCTGATCGCCGTGGCGCATGAGGCGATGATGCAGGGCATCGCCGCCATCCGCCCCGGCGCCCGTCTCGGCGATATCGGCTTCGCCATCCAGCGCCATGTCGAGGCAGCGCGCTGCAGCGTGGTGCGCGACTTCTGCGGCCATGGCCTCGGCCGTGGCTATCACGAGGCGCCCAATGTCCTGAATTACGGGCAGAAGGGCCAGGGCGTCACGCTCCGCCCCGGCATGTTCCTGACGGTGGAGCCCATGGTGAATGCCGGCAGGGCGGAGGTGAAGATCCTGGCCGATGGCTGGACCGCGGTGACCCGCGACCGCAGCCTCTCGGCCCAGTTCGAGCACAGCATCGGCGTGACGGAGACCGGCTGCGAGATCTTCACCGCCTCCCCCGCCGGCTTCACCTGCCCGCCCTACGGCTGAAGGTCGTCACGGCCGCGACCCTTGCGCATAGGCGAAACCCCGCCTATCCGGCGCGCCACCAACCAAGGATCAGTCCCATGGCCATCGAGCGCACCTTCAGCATCCTCAAGCCCGACGCGACCCGCCGCAACCTGACCGGCAAGATCAACGCCGTCTTCGAGGCAGCCGGCCTGCGCATCGTCGCGCAGAAGCGCATCCACATGACCCGCGCCCAGGCCGAGGCCTTCTACGGCGTGCACAAGGAGCGCGGCTTCTTCAACGACCTGGTCACCTTCATGACCTCCGGCCCGGTCGTCGTGCAGGTGCTGGAAGGCGAGAATGCGGTGGCGAAGCACCGCGAGGTGATGGGCGCCACCAACCCGGCCAATGCCGCCGAGGGCACCGTGCGCAAGCTGTTCGCCGAGAGCATCGAGGCGAACAGCGTGCATGGCTCCGACAGCCTGGAGAATGCCGCGATCGAGATCGCCTATTTCTTCGCCGGCACCGAGATCGTCGGCTGAACCGAAGCCCTTCCCCCCGCCGGGGGAAGGGAATGGCGACAGGGGCGGCGCACTGGCCGCCCCGGCCTGGCTCAGACCAGGAAGATCCACATCAGCACCAGCACGGCCACCGTCGCGCCGATGCTCCAGACCGTGGCGCGCAGGAAGCCGGCATAGAGGCCCTGGCGCTCGGCCATGATGTCCTCTGCCTTGACTTCGATCATCTCGTAGGTCGGCGCCTGTTCGGCCATGGGATCCTCGTGGGGGTCAACGTATGGGTCAGCTTGTAGAAACCGGGGCGAAGCCGGGCAAGGGGTTCACCAGCGCGCCGGCGGCCGCAGGGGCCGCCACCGTCACCACATCGCCCTGCACCTGCACCAGGCCCGCCGCCAGCCAGGCTAGCGCGGCCGGGTAAATCCGGTGTTCCTGTTCCAGCACCCGCGCGGCCAGGCTCGCCTCGTCGTCGCCGGGCAGCACGGGCACCGCGGCCTGGGCCAGGATCGGCCCCTCATCCACCCCGGTGCGCACCAGGTGCACGCTGCAGCCATGCAGCTTCACCCCGGCGGCCAGGGCCCGCGCATGGGTGTCCAGCCCCTTGAACAGCGGCAGCAGCGAGGGATGGACATTGATCAGCCGGTCGCGCCAGCGATCGACGAAGCCTTCCGTCAGCACCCGCATGAAGCCGGCCAGCGCCACCAGCTGCACGGCGTGGCGGGCGAATTCCGCTTCCATCGCCGCCTCGAAGCCGGCGCGGTCGCCCTTGAAGCCGCGGCTCTCGACCACGGCCGTGGGCACCCCCGCTTCCTGCGCCACCGCCAGCCCGGCGGCATCGGCGCGGTTGGACAGCACCAGGGCGATGGTCGCGGGATAGCCCGGCTGGGCCGCGGCGCGCAGCAGCGCGGCCATGTTGCTGCCGCGGCCGGAGATCAGGACGGCGACGCGCATCCGACTCACCCCGGCCAGCCGGCCCCGAGATGGTCGATCCGCACGCCGGCCTTGCCCTCGCCGGCCTCCAGCGTGCCGATCCGGAACACCGTCTCGCCATCCGCCTCCAGCTGCGCCTGCGCCGCCGCGGCCTGGTCCTCGGCCACCACCAGCACCATGCCGAGCCCGCAATTGAACACCCGCAGCATCTCCTCCGCCGCGACATTCCCCGTCCGCGCCAGCCAGCCGAAGACCGGCGGCAGCGTCCAGGCGCGGGCGTCCAGCGCCGCCACCACGCCATCCGGCAGCACGCGGGGCAGGTTGCCCGGCAGCCCGCCGCCGGTGATGTGGGCGGCCGCCTTCAGCATCCCCGCCCGGTGCAGCGCCAGCACCGGCTTCACGTAGATGCGCGTCGGCACCAGCAGCGCCTCCGCCACCGTCCTGCCCGGCGCGAAGGGGGCGGGGGCGTCCATGGTCAGGTTGGTGCCTTCCAGGATGCGCCGCACCAGCGAGAAACCGTTGGAATGCACGCCGGAGCTGGCCAGCCCCAGCAGCACGTCGCCCGGCCCCATATCCGCCCGCGGCAGCAGCGCGTCGCGTTCCGCAGCACCCACGGTGAAGCCGGCCAGGTCATAGTCGCCGCCCTTGTAGAGGCCCGGCATCTCCGCCGTCTCGCCACCCACCAGGGCGCAGCCGGCGATGCGGCAGCCTTCCGCGATGCCGCCCACCACGGCGGCGGCCTGCGCCACCTCCAGCTTGCCGGTGGCGAAGTAGTCCAGGAAGAACAGCGGCTCCGCCCCCTGCACCACCAGGTCGTTCACGCACATCGCCACCAGGTCCTGGCCGACGAAGCCATGGATGCCGGAATCGATCGCCAGCTTCAGCTTGGTGCCCACGCCATCGGTCGAGCTCACCAGGACCGGGTCCCGGAAGCCCGCCGCCTTGAGGTCGAAAAGCGCGCCGAAACCGCCGAGCCCGCCCATCGTTCCAGCCCGGTCGGTGCTGCGGGCCAGGGGCTTGATCACCTCCACCAGCGCGTCGCCGGCTTCGATATCCACCCCCGCGTCACGGTAGGTCAGGCTGGTCATGGCGGCCCCCGATCGGGTATGCGTGAGAGACGGAAAAGGATTGCGAAATGCCGGGTTCGAGCCTGCCGATCAGCTTCCTGCCCGGCCAGCGGGGCGGAAACAACCACGCGCGCGTGACCTCCGCAATCCGGATGCTGGGCATGCTCCTCCTGCTGTGCGGTCTGGCGGGCGCGCCGGCCCTGGCGCAGGACGACCCGCTGGTGCAGCGCGGCGTGCCGGCCGAGGCGACGGCGGAGACGGCGGTGCAGGCGCGGGAGCAGGCGCTGAATGCCGGCCAGCGCCTGGCCTATGAACGCATGGCCGCGGCCACCGGCCTCAGCGCCAGCGCCTCGACCCAGCAGATCGAATCCATGGTCCGCTCCCTGGTCATCGAATCGGAGCGGATCAACGCGCGCACCTATACCGCCCGCATCACGGTGAACTTCAACCCGCAGCGCGTGGCCGCCGCCGGTGGCCGCGTCCCCGCCGGCGAAGCCCCCGCCACGCCCGGCGGCATGGGCACGGAGGCTCCGGCCGCGCCGGTGGCCAGCGGCCCGGCGGTGGCGACGGTGGAGGCGCTGGCCAGCTACCGCAGCTTCGCCGAATGGGTGGAGATCACGCGCCGCCTGGGCAGCGCTGCGCCGGTGGCGCGATTCGAGGTGGTGACGCTGGCCGGCGACCAGGCGCGGCTGCGCCTCGGCCTGCGCAGCCAGCCGCCGGAAGCGGCGATGGAGCTTGCGGGTCTTGGCCTCTCGCTCGGCCAGGCGCCGCCAGGGGTGGTTGACCCGCGCCTGGCCGGGCTGGCGGGCCGGC
The DNA here is from genome assembly GCF_019024325.1 of Falsiroseomonas tokyonensis. GTDB lineage: Bacteria > Pseudomonadota > Alphaproteobacteria > Acetobacterales > Acetobacteraceae > Falsiroseomonas > Falsiroseomonas tokyonensis. The sequence goes on along the minus strand of NZ_JAFNJS010000004.1, from coordinate 209,133 downwards.
CGCCCCAGGGCCAGGGGATGAGCCAAGGCGCGGGCCAGCGCGTGGGCGAGGGATGGCGCCTCAGCCTTGCCGGGGGGCGCTGACCCGGCTGCGGCGCCTCCGCCCACCCCCCCTGCCGATGCCGGGCCCTTCACGCTGCCCAATGCGATCACCTTCGCACGCCTCTGCGCCGTGCCGGCCGCCATCTGGCTGATGCTGCAGCACAGGCTGGACCTCGCCTTCTGGGTCTTCGTCGCCGCCGGGGTCTCGGATGGGCTGGATGGCTGGCTGGCGCGGCGGCGCAACAGCCGCTCGGCGCTCGGGGCCATGATGGATCCGGTGGCGGACAAGGCGCTGCTGGTCTCGGTCTATGTCACGCTCGCCGGCCTCGGCGTGCTGCCGGACTGGCTGGCGATCCTGGTGGTCTTCCGCGACCTGCTGATCGTCGGCGGCGTGCTGGTCCTGTATTTGCTTGGGCAGCCGCCGCTGATCAAACCGCTCTGGATCTCGAAGCTGAACACCCTGCTGCAGATCGGCCTCGCGGCCTTCGCCCTGCTGATGGCCGGCTACGGGCTGGGCGCCCGCCCGGTGCTGGAGGCGGCGATCCTGCTGGTGGCGCTGACCACCTTCGCCTCCGGCGCCGCCTATGTGGTGCAGGCGGCGCGGTCCGGCCGGTGAATGGCATGACCCGCCCGCCCTATGCCCCACCGGGCCCCCCACCGGCCCTGCCGCCCGCCGTGCCGCTGCCGCCCGGGGATCTGCCGAAGCCGCGCCCCGGCCCGGCGCCGCTGCCGCCCCCCGTGCAGCCCGGCCGCCGTGCTACGCGGGCGGAACGCTGGGCGGTGGTGCTGGGCGGGCTGGCGGCGCTGCTTTTCGCCGTCTGGCTGTTCTCCGCCATCCTGACGCCCTTCGTGCTGGCCGGCTGCATCGCCTATTTCCTCGACCCGCCGACCACGCGGCTGGCGCGCCTCGGCCTGCCGCGCGCCGTGGCCGCCTTCCTGCTGGTGGCGGGGCTGACGGCGCTGGCCCTGCTGGCGCTGCTGCTGCTCTATCCGCTGCTGGTGGCGCAGATCGGCGTGCTGGTGGTGCGCACCCCGGCCTATGTGGCCGGCATCGGCCAGGCCATGCGCCAGGCTCTGGAAGCCGCGCAGAACGCCTTCGGGCCGGAGGTGGTGGACACGCAGCTGCGCGACCTGGTGATCGGCCAGGCCGGGCAGATGATCACCTTCCTCGGCACCGCCGTGGCGCGGCTGATCGGCGGGGGCGTGGCGCTGTTCAACGTCTTCGCCCTGCTGGTGGTGACGCCGATCGTGGGCTTCTACCTGTTGCGCGACTGGCAGGCGATGATGCACCGCATCGAGAGCTGGCTGCCGCGCAAATCGGCGCAGACGCTGCGGCAACTGGCGCGGGATACGGACCGCGTGCTCTCGGCCTGGCTGCGCGGCCAGCTGCTGTGCTGCGCCATCCTGGCCGCCTACTACGCCGCCGCCCTGTCCGCCGCGGGGCTGGAGCTGGGGCTGACGGTGGGGCTGATGGCGGGGCTGCTGTCCTTCATCCCCTATGTCGGCTCGCTCACCGGCTTCGCCACCGCGGTGGTGCTGGCGGTGGCGCAGTTCGGCACCTGGAACGAGGTGCTGATCGTCGTCGGCATCTTTGTGGTGGGCCAGGTGGTGGAAGGCTATGTCATCTACCCGCGCCTGCTGGGCGACAGGGTGGAACTGCACGCGGTCTGGGTGATCTTTGCCCTTTTCGCGGGCGGCGTCGCCTTCGGCTTCCTCGGCGTGCTGCTGGCGGTGCCCATGGCGGCGGCCATCGGCGTGGTCGCGCGCTACTGGCTGCGCCGCTACCTGGAAAGCCCGCTGTATCTGGACCCGCCGCGCACCGGCACCGGGTGAGGCGGGCGGGACAGGGCCGGCCGCATCGGATAGCATCCGCGGCAGCCATGCCGCGCGCCAATCCCCCACCTCCGCCGTCGCGCCGAACCTGTCGCGGCTGGCCGCGCGGACCTGTCGCGGCTGGCCGCGCGGAACCTGTCGCGGCCGGCCGCGCGCGGCACTGCTGGCTGGGCTGGCCATGACCTCCCTGCCGGCGGGGGCGGAGACGCGGCTGCAGGCGCCCGGGCCGCAGGGGCCGCTGGAGGGCAGCCTGCTGCCCGGCCAGCCGATGGTGCTGATCATCCCCGGGTCCGGCGCCACCGACCGCGACGGCAATGGCCCGGGCTACCGCCCCGAGACCTACCGTCTGCTGGCCGAGGGGCTGGCGGCGCGCGGCATCGGCAGCCTGCGCATCGACAAGCGCGGCCTGCACGGCAGCCGCGCCGCAGTGCCGGATGCGGAGGCGGTGACCATGGCGGATTACGCCGCCGATATCGCGGCCTGGGCCGGCGTGCTGCGGGCGCGCGGCGCCGACCGCCTCTGGCTCGCCGGGCACAGCGAGGGCGGGCTGGTGGCGCTGCTGGCCGCGGGCCGGCTGCCGGATCTCTGCGGCCTGGTCCTGCTGGCCACGCCGGGCCGCCGGATCGGCCTGGTGCTGCGGGAACAGCTCGACCGCGCCCTGCCGGGCCCGCTGCGGGCGGAGGCGGAGGGGCTGCTGGCGCGGCTGGAGGCCGGGCAGGGGCTGCCGGAGGCGATCCCGCCGGCCCTGCTGCCGCTGTTCCGCCCGAGCCTGGCCGGCTTCCTCGCCAGCCTCTTCGCCCTCGACCCGCCGGCCCTGGCTGCCGCGGTTCGGCCGCCGCTGCTGGTGCTGCAGGGGCTGCTGGACCTGCAGGTGACGCAGGCGGATGCGGCGGCGCTGGCGGCGGCGCGGCCCGACGCGCGGCTGGTGCTGCTGCCCGGGGTGAACCATGTGCTGAAGGCGGTGGGCGAAGATCCGGCGGACAACCTCGCCGCCTACGCCGACCCCGACCGCCCCCTGGCACCGGGGGTGGTGGAGGCCATCGCCGATTTCGTCGCGCCGGCGCCGTGATGGGCCTGCAACTGGCCCTGCCCTTGCCGCTGCAGGGCTCGGACGCCGCCGAGGACCTGGTCCCCGACCCTTCCAATGCCGAGGCCCTGGCCTGGCTGGAAGCGCCGCCCGAAGCCTGGCCGCTGCGCCGCCTGGCGCTGCATGGGCCGGAGGGGGTGGGCAAGACGCATATGCTGCAGGCCGCTTCCCGGCGCTTCGGCTGGCGGCGGCTGGAGGGGCCGGGCCTCACCATGGATGCGGCGCTGGCCGATGCGCCTGGCACCGCGCTGGACCGCGCCGATGCGGCACCGGAACAGGCGCTGTTCCACCTGATCAACCATGCGGCGCAAACTGGCGCGCCCCTGCTGCTGGCCGCCCGCATGGCGCCGGCGCGCTGGCCCACCATCCTGCCCGACCTCGCCAGCCGGCTGCGCGCCACCACGGCGGTGGAGATCGCCGGGCCGGGGGAGGGGTTGCTGGCCGCGCTGCTGGCCAAGCACCTGGCAGACCGGCAATTGCGGGTGGAGGCCGGGGTGCAGGCTTACCTGCTGTCCCGCCTGCCGCGCCATGCGGCGGCCATCGCCCAGGCGGTGGCGGCGCTGGATGCGGCCTCGCTGGCGGGCGCCACGCCGGTTACCCGGGCGCTGGCACGCCAAATCCTCGCGCTGGATGACCGTTTCGAGACGTCATCGCAAACGCCCTCCCCGCCGGCGGGAGGGCTGGGCTAGTCTCATTCCATGGATACGATGCCGCCGCCCGCCAATCCGGCCGCCCCCGCCGCCCCCTCGGCCCCCAAGCCCGGCGCGCCCCATGGCGCGGTGCGGCTGCCGCCGATCGCCCTCGACAGCCCGAACCGCTTCATCAACCGCGAATTGTCCTGGCTGGCCTTCAACACCAGGGTGCTGGAGGAAGCGGCCAATCCGCGCCATCCGCTGCTGGAACGGCTGCGCTTCGTCGCGATCTCGGCCTCCAACCTCGATGAATTCTACTCGGTCCGCGTCGCCGGCCTGGTCGGCCAGGACCGCGCCGGCATCACCACGCCGTCGCCCGATGGGCTGACGCCGGCGCGGCAGCTGGCCGCGGTGAACGCCGCGGCGCAGGCGCTGATCGAGGGCCAGCAGCAGGCCTGGCACGAGCTGCGCGGCCTGCTGGATGGGGCGGGCGTCACCGTCTGCAAGCCGGCGGAGCTCACCGAGGCGGACCGCGCCTGGCTGGAAGGCTGGTTCATGGACCGGGTCTTCGCCGTGCTGACGCCACTCGCCGTGGACCCTGCGCATCCCTTCCCCTTCATCGCCAACCTGGCGCTCTGCATGGTGCTGAAGCTGGTGCGGACGGAAGACGGCGGCACCATGCGCGCCCTGCTGCCGCTGCCGCCCCAGATCGAGCGCTTCATCCGCCTGCCGGCCGAGCCGGAATCGCGGGGAAAAATCCGATTCGTGATGCTGGAGGACCTGATCGTCCTCTTCCTCGGCCGCCTCTTCCCCGGCTTCATCGCCGCCGAGCACGGCCTGTTCCGGCTGATCCGCGACACCGATGTGGAGTTCGAGGAAGAGGCCGAGGACCTGGTGCGGTCCTACGAAACCGCGCTGAAGCGCCGCCGCCGCGGCCAGGCCATCCTGCTCTCGGTCGATGCCCGCATGTCCGCGGACATGGTGCACCTGGTGGCGGAGGAGCTGGATTCGGACCGCGCGGGCGTGGTGAAGGTGGATGGGCTGCTCGGCATCGCCGATATCAAGCAGCTGATCGTGGACGACCGCCCCGACCTGCTGTTCACCCCCTATACGCCGCGCTTCCCCGAACGGATCCTGGATTTCGGCGGCGACTGCTTTGCGGCCATCGCCGCCAAGGACATCGTCGTCCACCACCCCTACGAGTCCTTCGACGTGGTGGTGCAGTTCCTGCGCCAGGCCGCGCGCGACCCCAACGTGGTCGCCATCAAGCAGACCCTCTACCGCACCAGCCGCGACAGCCCCATCGCCCGCGCCCTGATCGAGGCGGCGGAGGCCGGCAAGTCCGTCACCGGCATCGTCGAGATCAAGGCCCGCTTCGACGAGGAGCGGAACATCGCCCTCGCCCGCGAATTGGAAGCCGCCGGCGTGCAGGTCGTCTTCGGCTTCGTGGAACTCAAGACCCACGCCAAGGTCAGCCTGGTGGTGCGCCGCGAGCGCGAGGTGCTGCGCAGCTACGCGCATTTCGGCACCGGCAACTATCACCCCATCACCGCCCGCATCTACACGGACCTGTCCTTCTTCACCGCCGACCCGGCCCTGACGCGCGACGCCGCGAAACTGTTCAACTACATGACCGGCTATGCCCGGCCCGAAACCATGGAAGGCCTGGCCTTCGCGCCGCTGACCATCCGCCCCGCCTTGCTCGGCCTGATCGAGCGCGAGATCGCCTTCGCGCAGGAGGGCAAGCCCGCCGGCATCTGGCTGAAGATGAACTCCCTGGTGGATGAGCAGCTGATCGATGCGCTCTACCGCGCCAGCCAGGCCGGCGTGCGGGTGGAATGCGTGGTGCGCGGCATCTGCTGCCTGCGCCCCGGCGTGCCCGGCCTGTCCGAGCATATCCGCGTGAAATCCATCGTCGGCCGCTTCCTGGAACACAGCCGCGTCTATGTCTTCGGCAATGGCCACCGCCTGCCATCCCGCCGCGCCCGCGTCTTCATCTCCTCCGCCGACCTGATGGCGCGGAACATGGACTGGCGGGTGGAGACGATGGTGCCGATCGAGAATCCCACCGTGCATACCCAGATCCTCGACCAGGTGATGGCGGTGAACCTGCAGGACACCATGCAGTCCTGGCAGCTGCGGGCGGACGGCACCTATCGCCGCATGGCGCCTGGTCCGAAGCCGGTCTCGGCGCATGAGTACTTCATGACCAACCCCTCCCTCTCCGGCCGCGGCAGCGCCGCCCAGCGCCCCGCCGGCCCACCCCGCCGTGCCCGCCAGGACCGGGTGCTGCAGGACTGACAAAGCCCTCCCCCGCACTTGCGGGGGGTTGGACGCATGCGTCCAACGGGTGGGGGCCGGCATCCACGCCCCGACCACCCCTGCACGACTGAGCAAGCTTCGCGCGCGAAACTCACCCGCCCCGCCTGCCACCGCCCGCGCTTCCCTGGCGTTGACGGCGCGGCTCGATTTCGCCACGCACTCCCCAAGTCGTCTGGACGCTGCACCGCACCATGCCCCGTAACCGCATCGACAGCTCGCCGACCCGCCTCGGCGTGGTGGACCTCGGCTCCAACTCCGTCCGCCTGGTGGTGTTCGAGGGGCTGTCCCGCAACCCGCTGACCATCTTCAACGAGAAGGCGGTGCTCGGCCTCGGCCGCGGGCTGCAGAACACCGGCCGCCTGAACGAGGAAGCCATCGGCCCCGCGCTCACCGTGATGGGCCGCTACGCCGCCGTGGCCCGCGCCATGGGCGCCGAGACGGTGGAGGTGGTGGCCACCGCCGCGGCGCGGGACGCCGAGAACGGCCCCGACTTCATCGCGGCGCTGCGCGACCGCCTGCCCGACCTGCCCGTGCGCGTGCTGACCGGGGAGGAGGAGGCGAATCTCTCCGCCGACGGCGTGCTGCTCGGCTTCCCCGAGGCCGATGGCATACTGGGCGACATCGGCGGCGGGTCGCTGGAGGTGGTGGAGCTCGACCGCGGCCGCGCCACCGCAGCCGCCAGCCTGCCGATCGGCGCCATCCGCCTGGCAGACCGCGCCGGCGGCGATGTGGCCAAGGCGCGCGCCATCGTCGAGGCCGACCTGGCCCGCGTGAACTGGCTGAAGCGCGGCGAGGGGCGGGACCTGTACTTGGTGGGCGGCGCCTGGCGCGCCCTGGCCAAGATGCACATCGCCCAGACCGGCTACCCTCTGTCCATCGTCCACCACTACGTGCTGCGGCGGGAGGAGGCGCGGGACCTGGCCGGCGTGGTGGCCAAGGCCGACCGCAAGATGCTGGCCGCCATGCCCGGCGCCCCCGCCAAGCGGCTGGGCGACATGCCCTTCGCCGCCGTGGTGCTGCGCCGCCTGCTGCGCGCCACCGGCGCCAGCCGCGTGGTGTTCTCCGCCAACGGCCTGCGGGAAGGCTGGTATTCCCGCCTGCTGCCGGAAGGCGTGCGCCGCGAAAACCCCATGCTGGCCGCCGGCCACGACCTGGCCCGCCAATGGGGCCGCGACCCCGAACTGCCGCCGGCCCTGTTCGCCTGGACCCAGGCCCTGTTCGAGACCGAGGCGCCAGACCAGGCGGCGCTGCGCGAGGCCAGCTGCTGGATCGCCGACATCGGCAGCCACGACCACCCCGACTACCGCGCCGAACAAGCCTTCTTCCGGGTGCTGCGACAGCCCGGCGTGGGCCTGGACCACCACCAGCGGGCTTTTCTCGCGATGGTCGTGGCCCTGCGCTACGAGGCCGACGCCACCGCCCCCTTCCTGGCGACCGCCCGCATGCTGCTGGACGCCGCCGCCGTGAAACGCGCTGAAACCCTCGGCGCCGCCCTGCGCCTGGCTTTTACCCTCTCGGGCGGCACCCCGGTTCTGCTGGCCGGCACCGCGCTGCGGGTGCGGGGCGGGGAACTGCAATTGCGGCTGGTGGAGGGGAGCGGCGTGTTCGCGGGCGAAAGCGTGCAGCGGCGGCTGGATGCGCTGGCGGGGGCGCTGGGGCTGGTGGCGCGGGTGGAGGTGGCGGCGATTTGACCGAAAAGCCCTCCCCCGCTTGCGGGGGAGGGTTGGGTGGGGGGTCGCGCCGACTTCGCGCCGCCTTCCAACACGCATCACCCCTTCGCATCCCCGCATCAACCCGCCACACTGCACCGCATGAGCAACAACAAGCTGTTCTACGGCGACAACCTCGAAGTGCTGCGGGGGCGGGACGCCGATGGCCGTCCGCTGATGCCGGATGAGAGCGTGGACCTGATCTACCTCGACCCGCCCTTCAACTCCGCCGCCAACTACAACGTCCTGTTCCGGGCCCCGGACGGTAAGGCGAGCGACAGCCAGTTGGAAGCTTTCGACGACACTTGGCATTGGGGCGACAGTGCCGAGGCGGCCTATAATGACGTGCTGACGCAGGTCTCGCACACGGATGCTGCCACGCTGATGCGCGGCATCGTGACCGCACTCGGCCGCAACGATATGACCGCCTATCTGGTAATGATGGCGGTGCGCCTGATGGAATTACATCGCGTCCTGAAACCGACTGGCAGCCTGTATCTGCACTGCGATCCAACAGCCAGCCATTATTTGAAGATTGTGCTAGATGGGATTTTTGGCCCGCATAATTTCCGTAATGAGATCGTTTGGAAGAGAACTAGTGCGCATAGTAGTACAAAGCGGTGGGGGCCTGTTCACGATACGATTTTCTTTTATTCAAGGGGTGAGAATTTTATTTGGAACCCGCAATATGTTCCGTATGAGCGAAGCTACATTGAAGGATTTTACACACACGTTGATCCGGACGGTCGGCGCTGGCGTCGTTCAGACCTCACTGGTGCAGGGACTCGTAATGGCGAGACTGGCGAGGTTTGGCGAGGCCTAAATGTAACGGCGAAAGGGCGGCACTGGGCCTACCCACCTCGGGTGCTCGACGAAATGGATGCGGCTGGACTATTGCACTGGCCAAACAAAGCCGGCGGCATGCCGATGTTTAAGAGGTACCTCGATCAACAGCCTGGGCAAGCTATTGGCGACACTATTACTGATATCCCACCAATGCATAATCTTTCAGAGGAACGCCTCGGCTACCCGACACAGAAACCACTCGCTCTTCTCGAACGCATCATCGCCGCCTCCTCCAATCCTGGCGATGTAATCCTTGATCCGTTCTGCGGCTGCGGCACCGCCGTCCACGCTGCCCAGAAACTCGGCCGCCACTGGATCGGCATGGATGTCACGCATCTGGCGATCAGCCTGATCGAGCGCCGGTTGAAGGACGCCTTTTCTGGGATCGCCTTTGAGGTGCTCGGCACCCCGCGCGACCTCGCCGCTGCCCGCGACCTCGCCAGCCGGGACAAGCACCAGTTCCAGTGGTGGGCCGTCTCCCTGCTCGATGCCGTGCCGCAGGGCGGCAAGAAGAAGGGCGCGGACCGCGGTATCGACGGCATCCGCTGGGTCCGGACGGGCCCAAAGACGGAGCATCTGGACCGCATCATCGTCTCCGTGAAGGGCGGCGAGAACATCTCGGTCCGCGACGTGCGCGACCTTGTGGGCACCGTTCAGCGTGAAGGTGCCCTGGGTGGCGTCCTGGTTACTCTCGCAAAGCCCACCAAGGACATGATGCGCGAAGCCGCCAGCGCCGGCTTCGCCGATACCGGCTTCGGCCAGTTCCGCAAGATCATGGTCAAGACGATCGATGAGCTGTTGCGCGGCATCCATGACGACCAGGAGCGCCTGCCCCCGCTCGGCCGACAGGAAGGATTCCGGCGCGCCGCCCGCGAAACAACGCGGCGTTCCGCGACCGATCAGGCGGCGCTGGACATCTGAGCGGCTGGGAAAAATCTTGCGAATCGGGATAAATTCCTATAGGAACACTTCCCCATAAACCCGCGCCCGGAGCACCCCCATGCGGCTCCACTTCCCGCTCCGCCCTACCACCCCGCATGACTGGTTTCCCCTGACGGACAGCGAGTGGGCGGCCCTCTGCGACTACCTGCCGAGCGGCATTGGCCGCCCCCCTCGGGACCGCCGGAAAATCTGGAATGCCATCTTCTGGGTGGCTTGCGGCACCGATCCCTGGGCGGCGCTGCCCAAGGATTTCTGCGACTATGGCACCGCGCACAGCGCCCTGATCTACCAGGCCCGCAATGGCACGCTGGACCGGCTGCTGATCGCCGTCTCCCGCCACCCCTTTGCCAGGCCGGACATGGCCAGCCTGGAGTGGCGCATCTGCCGGGCCTTTCGCCGGGCCGCCCGGCAGCTCAGCCCCTATAGCCTGCTGCTGGCGCGCAATCTCGGCATGGAGAGTGCCTTGCCCGGCCCGGCCGAATTGTTGCCGGAGACACCGGTGCCCCAGCCAGGCCGGCCGGATGCGCCCTACGAGGTGCCGCGGATGCCCCGCATTCCGCGCCGCACCCTGCGCGGCCTGCCCCCGCCCCGCCTGCACATCCCCGCCCTGCCGCCCTTGGTGGACAAGGCCCCCCGCCGCCCCCGCCACCTGGTCCTCCGCCCCGTCCGCCGGGTCTAGCCCCAATACGAAAAGCCCTCTCCCCAGCGGGGAGAGGGTTGGGTGAGGGGAGAATCTCCGTCCTCCGAAACCGCGTCAGACCGGATTGAACGGCGAAATCTTCGTCCCGTTGATGGTCAGTGCCGCCATCAGCCCTTCCTGGCCGAAGGTCACCGCGTAGACCGGCTCGCGCAGCGTGGTGGCCGTCACGTTCGCCTGCACGCCGCGGTCGAGGGCGACGACGGACGGGCCGGTGCCGATTTCCCAGCCATCGGCCGCTTGCAGGGCGCGCAGCGCCTCGTCGGTCATGAAGAACATGGCCAGCCCCGCCACCTGCGCGCCCGCCTGCAGGCCGAAGGAGGCGCCGGCGATGCGGTAGTAACCCTGGCGTTCGTTGCCGCGGAACAGGATGCCTTCGCCGTACTGGCCGCCGACGATCAGCCCGCCGCTGACGATGCGCGGGAAGATCAGCACCGCCTGGGCGCGTTCGAACAGCGGGGCAGTGTTGGGCATGCCGCGCAGCGTGGTCAGGGCGGCGTTGGTCTGCGCGTCGATCTCGGCCCGGCTCGCGGCGTAGGACGGGCGGGGCAGGGTGGAGAGCAGGCTGCCGCCGGTCAGGGCCAGGGCGGCGTGGCGGGCGAGGGTGCGGCGGTCGATCGGCATGGCGTTGGGCTCCAAGGTCCAGATGCCGCGACAACGTCGCTGCTCCGTTCCGGTTGCAACCCTTCGCCGGAGTTTCGTGTAACCGCCTGTCGCGCGCTGGCGCCCGTTCGGGTTCAGGCCTGGATCAGCCGCACGCGCCTTCCGTCCACGCCGAGCGCCACGCGCCCGGCCCGCAGGTCCAGCGCGGCGGCGCCGAAGACCTCCCGCCGCCAGCCCTGCAGGGCGGCCAGTTCGGTCTCGCCGGCGGCCAGGCGTTCCAGCTCCTCGGAATTGGCCAGCAGGCGGGGGGCCACCTGGTGTTCCTCGGATTTGGCGGCCAGCAGCACCTTCAGCAGCGCGACGAGCGCGGGGGAGGGGTTGGCGCCATTGGCGCGTTCCTTCGGCGCCTCGGGCAGGGCCGAATCCGGCAGGGCCTTGGCTTCCTGGATGGCCAGCAGGAGGGAGGCGCCGGACTTGCCCTTGGCAAACCCCTCGGAGATGCCGCGGGCGCGGGACAGGTCGCCCACGGTTTCGGGGGCGGTGGCGGCGATCTCCAGCAGCGTCTCGTCCTTCACCAGGCGCTGGCGGGGGATGTTGACGCGCTGGGCCTCCCGCTCCCGCCAGGCGGCGGCGGCGCGCAGCAGGCCGAGGAAGCGGCGGTTGCTGGTGCGCGGGCGCAGCTTTTCCCAGGCCGTCTCGGGGTCCTGTCGATAGGTGGCGGGCTCGGCGAGGGCCGCCATTTCCTCCGCCACCCAGCCGCCGCGGCCCTCGCGGTCCAGCTTGGTGGTCAGCGCCGTGTAGATGCGGCGCAGGTGGGTGACGTCCGCGGCCGCATAGGCGATCTGGGCGGGGGAGAGGGGGCGGGCGGCCCAGTCGCTGAAGCGATGCGCCTTGTCGATCTGCGCGCCGGCCAGGGACCGGGCGAGCTGGTCGTAGCTCACCTGGTCGCCGAAGCCGGCCACGGTGGCGGCGATCTGCGTGTCGTAGATGGGGGTGGGCACGGCGCCAAAGCGCAGCAGGAAGATTTCCACGTCCTGCCGGGCGGCGTGGAACACCTTCATCACGGCGGTATCGGCGAGGAGGTCGCCCAGGGCGGTCAGGTCGATGCCGGGGGCGAGGGCGTCGACCACCGCCACCTCGTTCTCGCCGGCCAGCTGGACGACGCAGAGCTCGGGCCAGTAGGTCCGCTCCCGCATGAACTCCGTGTCCACCGTCACGAAGCTTTCGCCGCGCAGGCGGGTACAGAGGGCGACCAGCGCCTCGGTCTCGGTGATCAGGTACGGCGCCGCTTCGGCGCCCGCGTTCCGGCGGCTCATGGAATGTCTGTAGCGCCCGGCCGGCTTCGGCGAAAGGCGCGGCCTTGACATCCGGGGCCCGGTCGGGCGGTTTGCCGCCTCAGCATCATCACCGCCAGGCCAATACCCCCATGCACGCCTACCGCACCCATCACTGCGGCGCGCTCCGCGCCGCCGACGCCGGCAAGACCGTCCGCCTTTCGGGCTGGGTGCATCGCAAGCGGGACCATGGCGGGCTGCTGTTCGTCGACCTGCGCGACCATTACGGGCTGACACAGTGTGTGGTGGCCCAGGGCAGTGCGGCCTTCGCGACGCTGGACGGGGCGCGGCCGGAGTCGGTGGTGACGGTGACGGGCCAGGTGGTGCCGCGCGAGGGTGCCACGGTGAACGCCAAGCTGCCGACCGGCGAGATCGAGCTGCGGGTGGCGGAGGTCTCGGTGCAGTCCGCGGCCGAAATCCTGCCGATCCAGGTCGCTGGCGAGCAGGAGTTTCCCGAGGACCTGCGCCTGCGCTACCGCTTCATCGACCTGCGCCGGGACCGCCAGCATCGCAACCTGATGCTGCGCAGCGCGGTCATCGCCAGCATCCGCCGCCGCATGATCGACCAGGGTTTCACGGAATTCCAGACGCCGATCCTGACGGCGAGCAGCCCGGAGGGCGCGCGGGACTTCCTGGTGCCGGCGCGCAATCACCCCGGCAAGTTCTACGCCCTGCCGCAGGCGCCTCAGCAGTTCAAGCAGCTGGCGATGGTGGCCGGCTTCGACCGCTACTTCCAGATCGCCCCCTGCTTCCGCGACGAGGCCTCGCGGGCGGACCGGTCTCCGGGCGAATTCTACCAGCTCGACTTCGAGATGTCCTTCGTGACGCAGGAAGACGTCTTCGCGGCGATCGAGCCGGTGCTGTCGGGCGTCTTCGAGGAATTCTCCGACTTCTCCGGCACCAAGCGGTCCGTGACCCCGGCGCCCTTCCCGCGCATCCCCTATGACCAGGCGATGCTGGAATTCGGCTCCGACAAGCCGGACCTGCGCAACCCGATCCGCATCGCCGACGTGACGGCGCATTTTGCCGGCGGCGGCTTCGGCCTGTTCGCGCGCGCGGTGGAGAAGGGCGCGGTGGTCCGCGCCATTCCGGCGCCAGGCGCGGCCGGCAATCCGCGCAGCTTCTTCGACAAGATGAACGAATGGGCCCGCGAACAGGGCGCCGGCGGCCTGGGCTACATCACCTTCGCCAATGGCGAGGCCGGCGGCCCGATCGCCAAGAACCTGCAGCCGGAGCGCGTCGCCGCCATCAAGGCCGCCTGCGGGCTGTCCGATGGGGATGCGGTGTTCTTCGCCGCGGACAAGGTGGAGGCCGCCGCCAAGTTGGCTGGCCAGGCGCGCACCCGGCTCGGCCAGGAACTCGGCCTGATCGAGAAGGATTCGTACAGGTTCTGCTGGGTCACCGACTTCCCCATGTATGAATTGAACGAGGAAACCGACCAGGTCGACTTCAGCCACAACCCCTTCTCCATGCCGCAGGGGGAGCTGGAGGCGCTGAACACCATGGATCCGCTGCAGATCAAGGCCTATCAGTACGACATCGTCTGTAACGGTATTGAGCTGTCCTCCGGCGCCATCCGCAACCACCGGCCCGACGTGATGATCCGCGCCTTCGAGATCGCGGGCTATTCGGCGCAGACGGTGGAAGACCGCTTCGGCGGCATGCTGAACGCCTTCCGCTACGGCGCCCCCCCGCACGGCGGCTCCGCCCCCGGCATCGACCGCATCGTCATGCTCCTGGCCGATGAGCCGAATATTCGTGAAGTAATTTTGTTTCCCATGAATCAACAGGCCGAGGACCTGATGATGGGCGCCCCGGCGCCGGTCGATGCCGCGCGGTTGAAGGAGCTTTCGATCAAGCTGGACCTGCCGCCGCCGAAAGGTGGTGCAGCCGGCCCCAAGGCTTCCTAGATGCAGCGCAGCACGCTTCGAGGAACCCCCATGCCGATCCGCCATCGCCGCCGACACCTCCTCGCCGCGTTCTGCCTGCTTGCGCTTCCGGCTGCCGCCCAGCAGCCGCCCGCCCCGATCACCGCCGGCCCCCGCGCCGGCGTCTCGGCGGAGGCGCTGGGTCAGGGCATCGCGCGGATGCTGCCGCACCGCGCCGCCTATCGGCTGGACCTCGGCGAGGCGCGCAATTCCGGCATCACCGCGGTGCGCGGCGCCATGGTCTTCGACGTGGCCGATGCCTGCGAGGGCTGGGCGACCCGCCAGCGCATGACCATGACCGTGGTGGATCGCGAGGGGCAGGAGATCGAGACCGTCTCCGACTACGCGACCTATGAGGCGAAGGACAATTCCAGCCTGCGCTTCTCCCTCACCCAGACCACCCAGGGTGCCGTCAACCAGCGCGTGGCCGGGGAGGCGGAGCTGAAGCCGGATGGCAGCGGCACCGTGCGCTTCAGCGAACCCGCGGGGCAGGAGGAGACGCTGCCCGCCGGCACGCTGCTGCCGATGCGCCACACGGTGCTGGCCGTGGAGGCCGCCCGCGCCGGCCAGCGCCTGCTCGCCGCCCCGCTGTTCGATGGCACCAGCAACGAGGGCGCGCAGGACACGACGACCGTGATCCCAAGCTGGACCCAGCCCAGCGGCACGCCGCGCTTCCCGCTGATGTCGGGCGCGGCCTCCGGCCATATGCGCATCGCCTTCTTCGAGCGCGGCGCCGGCGGCAATGGCGCCTCGCAGCCCGAATACGAGGTCGGGCTGCGCTACTACGACAACGGCATCGCCGATGAGATCGTGATGGATTTCGGCGAATTTTCCGTCACCGGGCAGGCGCTGGAGCTCTCGCCCCTGCCAGGCGGCTGCTGATCAGGCCGTCTCGAACAACCGGGCGATCATCGCCCGATCCCGCCCGCGGGTCAGCGCCAGCGTCAGCAGGATGCGCGCCTTCTGCGGGTTCAGGTTGTCGGCATTGAGGAAGCCTTCCTCCCCGTAGCGCTTCGTCGGGAAGGTCCGCCCCGATCCGGCGCGGGAGGAGAGGACGGCGACGCAGCCCTGGGCGATCGCCTCCACCATGGCGCTGCGCTCGGCCGGCGTCAGGAAGCCCGGCGCCAGCGCCGCGCAGACGATGCCGGCGGCGCCCGCCGCCAGGAAGGCATGCACCGCCACGCTATCGCCGCCCGCCACGGAATAGAGAACGTCGACGCGGGGCGGCCGGTCCAGCTTCAGGATGTCGAAGCGCTCCGCCACCGGCATCACCCGCGTGGGCCGCCGCCAGAAGCTGTTGCGGTCGGCATCGACATGGCCGAGCGCGCCGAGATCCGGACTCCGAAAAGTCTGCATCCGGCCGGTGGAGGTCTTGGTCACTTCCCGTGCCGCATGGATCTCATCGTTCAGCACCACCAGCACGCCGAGGCCCCGCGCCTGCGGGTCGGCCGCCACGCGCACCGCCGCCACCAGGTTCATCTGCGCGTCAGAGGACAGGCCGGTGAAGGGGCGCTGGGCGCCGGTCACCACCACGGGCAGGTCGGTCGGCAGGGTCAGGGACAGAAGGTAGGCGGTCTCCTCCAGCGTCGCCGTGCCATGGGTGATGACGATGCCGGCGAGGTCCGGATGCGCCGCCTCCAGCTCCAGGATCTTCGCCACCAGGGCGCGCCAGTCGGACCAGCCGATGGCGGTGGAGGGGATGGCGGTGAAAGGCACGGCGAAGACATCGGCGACGCGCGCCAGGTCCGGCACGCCGGCGACCAGCGCCTCGGCGTCCAGGATGGGACGGCCGGAGGAGGCATAGTCCTGCACATCCAACCCGTGCAGGCCCTGGGAGGCGATGGTGCCGCCGGTGCCGATGACGGCGACTTTGGGCTTGGTCATGGTGGTCGTGCTCTCCAATCAGAGGCAGGCGGGCCGAGGTCGCGAATGCGGCCCGCGGCCTGTGCCGCGAAGCCAAGCCGCGCGGATGCGCGGCGCCCGGCGTTCGAGGGGCAGCAATACACTGGCATTCATGCCGGCATCACGCACCGACGACGGCGCAGGTGAGGCGGGAGACGCAGGCGAGCTTGCCGTCGGCGCGGCGGATTTCGGTCTGCCAGACCTGGGTGCGCGCGCCGGTATGCATCGGCCGGCAGATGGCGGTGACGGTCTCGCCCCGCTTCACGCCGGCCATGTGGTTGGCATTCACCTCGATGCCCACGGCGCGCTTGCCTTCCTCCAGCGTCATCATGCAGGCCAGGGAGCCCAGCGTCTCGCTCAGCACCACGCTGGCGCCGCCATGCAGCAGGCCGAAGGGCTGCGCGTGGCGGGCATCCACCGGCATGGTGGCGTGCAGCGCGTCCGAGCCGATCTCCGTCACCTCGATCCCCAGCATGCCGGCCATGTTGTCCGCCATGCGGGCATTGATCTGCGCCGGCGTCCAGTCGCGTTTCCACAAGGTCATGGCAGGTTCCGTCGAAGCATGGTCCCAGTCATCGCAGCCGGCGGCGCAGCGTCAAGCCGCCGCGGGCGGAAAGCCGCATCCATCGCGCGAGCATCATCCCGGCCACCAGCAGCAGCCCCACCGAGAGCCCGATCCACAGCCCGATCGGCCCCACCTCGAAGCGGAGCGCCAGTACAAGGCCGAGCGGCAGGCCGAGGATCCAGTAGCCGAGTCCCGCCAGCAGCATCGGCACCCTTGTATCCTTCAACCCGCGCAAGGCACCGGCGGCCACCGCCTGCACGCCATCCGAAAGCTGGAAGAAGCCCGCCATCACCAGCATCACCGCGGCCAGCGCCGCCGTCTCCTCCGCGCCCGGATTGCCTTTCGCCAGGAATAGCCAGGCGATCGGGCCGGCCAGCAGCACCAGCGTGGCGGCGGAGATCGCCATGAAGCCGGCGCCGAGCCCGATGCCGATCCAGCCCGCGCGTGCTGCCTCCCGCGCCCGGCCGGCGCCGGTCATCAGCCCGACGCGTGCGGTGGCGGCCTGGCCGATGCCCATCGGCACCATGAAGGTGGCGGAAGCCACCTGCACCGCGATGGCATGCGCCGCGACGGCCACCGCGCCGAACCAGCCCATCGCGATGGCGGCGAAGGCGAAGACCGAGATCTCCAGCGCCATGGATCCCGCGATCGGCAGGCCGATCTGCGCCACCTCCCGCAGCCGTGCCAGGTCGTAGCGCCAGAGCCGGCCGAACAGGTGATAGCGCCGCAGTCGCCGGTCGCGCGCAATCACCACCACCAGCCCTGCGAACATCGCCAGGTTGCAGAGCGCGGAGGCGATGCCGGCGCCGACCACGCCCATCGCCGGCAGGCCCAGCCCGCCATGGATCAGCCAGTAGTTCAGCGGGATGTTCAGCGCGACGCCGACGAATGAGACGACCAG
The DNA here is from genome assembly GCF_019024325.1 of Falsiroseomonas tokyonensis. Lineage (GTDB taxonomy): Bacteria > Pseudomonadota > Alphaproteobacteria > Acetobacterales > Acetobacteraceae > Falsiroseomonas > Falsiroseomonas tokyonensis. The sequence goes on along the minus strand of NZ_JAFNJS010000004.1, from coordinate 191,791 downwards.
CGCCGGGATCGGCCGCTGCTCCGCCGAGAGGAAGCCGCGCAGCACGACGAAGCCGCAGAACAGCGGCATGCCCCACATCAGCGCGCCGACATATTGCGCCGCCAGCGCCGCCAAGGCGGGGTCCTGGCCCAGCAGGCCCAGCAGCGCCTCCGTGTGCCACAGCGCCAGCCAGACCGGGATGGTGGCGGCCGCGCAGGCCCAGAAGGCGGCGCGCACGTCGCGGCGCATGCCGCGCAGATGGCCGCGCCCGCGGCCGCGGGTCTGCGCGCACATGGGTGCCGCTGCCAGCGCCAGGCCGAAGGCCGGGGAGAGCGCGGCGAAATAGAGGTTGGCGCCCAGCGTGGCCGCCGCCAGCGCCTCCGTCGACACCCGGCCGAGGAACAACGCATCGGTCAGCGACAGGGCAAATTGCGAGAGGTTGGTGAGCACCAGCGGCCAGGCGAGCGCCAGGGTCGCGCGAATCTCCGGTCCCCAGGCACCCAGGCGCCCGGGGGTGTGTAATGCTTTGTGTGACATGGCGGCGGGGTGTTAGCCCGGATCGCCGGCGCGGTCGCATGATCTTCCTGTGCGTCGCGCTTGGGGGGCGGGCGGGCGGAGGCTACACTCCCGAAAACCGACGTCCGGAGCCTGTCTTCATGAAGCGACGCCTCATCCTCGCCGCGCCCGCCCTGGCGGCGGCCGCCTCGGCCCTGCCGGGGGCGGTGCGCGCCCAGTCCGCTACCCAGGTGCTCACGGAAGAGTTCATGGTGCCGAGCGGCGAGGGCATCGAGGTGTTCCTGCGCAACAAGCGGCAGGAGGGCGCGACCACCGGCGCCTCCCGCACCCTGCTGATGGTGCATGGCGCGGGCTTTGGCGCTTCCTCCAGCTTCGACCTGCCCTTCGGCGGCCTGTCCTGGATGGATTACATCGCCAGCCGCGGCTTCGATGTCTGGACGCTGGATGTGCGCGGCTTCGGCCGCTCCACCCGCCCCGCCGCCATGTCCCAGCCGGCCGACCAGAACCCGCCGGTGGCGCGCGGCGAGCAGGCGATGGCGGACCTGACGGCGGCGGTGAATTTCATCCGGCAGCGACGGTCGCTCGAGAAGCTGGTGCTGCTGGGCCACAGCTGGGGCACCAAGCTGGTCGGCCGCTTCGCCGCGGACCAGCCAGGGCAGGTGGAGCGTCTGGTGTTGTTCGCGCCGCCCTGGCTGCGCGACGGGCCGAGCCGGACGGACCCCGGCGGCGGGCCGCTCGGCGCGTGGCGGCCGCTGACCCAGCGCGCGCTGCGGGAGGGAATCCTGGCCCAGGCGCCGGAGGCGCAGCGCGCCGGGCTGATCCCGCCCGGCTGGTTCGAGCATTTTGCCGGCGTCACCTGGGCGCTGGACCCGGACGGCATCCGCGCCAACCCCGCCGTGCTGCGGGTGCCGAACGGGCCGGTGGCGGATGGGCGGGAATTCTGGAATGCGGGCAAGCCCTGGTGGGAGCCGGGCAAGGTGACCGCCCCGGCGCTGGTCGTGCTCGGCGAATGGGACCGCACCACGCCGCCGGCGCTGGGCTTCGCGGTATTCTCGGAGCTAAGCCGGTCGCCCGGCAAGCGCATGGTCGTGCTGGCGGAGGGCACGCACAACATGTGGATGGAGCGCAACCGCGGCGCGCTGTTCCAGGCCGTGCAGGGGTTTTTGGAGGAAGCGGCGGCGTAAGGGGGAAAGCCCTCTCCACCCGAAGGGGGGGAGGGTTGGGTGGGGGGCTTCGCCGAATACGGCAGGCCAGTGCAACTCATGTGCGGCTGCTGCGGCAGGGTAGCCGCGTTACCGAGCCCCCCACCCAACCCTCCCGCCCAAGCGGGGGGGGGGGGGGAGGGCTTTGGGTCTCACCCCAGCGGCAGGCGCACCACCAGGGTGGCGCCGCCGCCCGGCGTATCCTCCACCGCGATGCTGCCGCCATGCGCCTGGGCGATGGTGCGGCAAAGCGCGAGGCCCACGCCCGTGCCCTCCCCATCCGGCTTGGTGGTGAAGAAGGGGTCGAAGACGCGCTCGCGCAGGGCAGGTGGAATGCCGGGGCCATTGTCCTCCACCCGCAATTCCAACTCCTTTGGCCCGACCCGTGCGGAAAGGCGGATGCGCGGCTGCCAATCCGGCGAGGGCGGCGCATGGCCGGCCAAGGCGGCGCAGGCATTGGCCAGCAGGTTGCCCACCAGATGCGCCAGCTGGTCGGCATCGCCGCGCACCGGCGGCAGCCCGGCCGGCACCTCCCGCACCAGGGCCACGCCGGCCCGCGCACCCTCGGTCAGGTCGAGGCCGGTCTCGATCGCCTGGGCCAGGGAAACCCTGTCCCGCTTCGGCGGCTTCTGGCGGGCGGAGGCGAGCAGGCTGGCGACGATGCGGCCGCAGCGTTCGGCGGCCAGGCGCACCTTCTCCGCCCGCGCGGCCAGTTCCGTGCCCTCCGCCTCCTCCGCCAGCAGCAGGGATTGGGCGGCGACCACGGCGAGGGGGTTGTTGATCTCATGCGCCACGCCGGCGAGCAGGGAGGCGATGGCCGAAAGCCTCTCGTTGCGGCGCAGCGCCTCCCGCCCCGCGCGGCGGGCGCGCTCGGCCTCCCGCCGCAGGGTCAGGTCGCTGTAGGTATTGACCAGCGTGCCATCGGCCAGGCGTTCGGTGCGCAGCTCGATCACGCGGCCATCGGGGCGGGTTTCCTCCTGCCGGCCGGGCGGGCGGGACATGATCTCCGCCACCCGGGCCAGCACCAGCGCCTCCTCCGGCGCGCAGGGGTCTTCCTCCGGCCGCAGATCGGCGCGGCGCAGGCGGTTGCGGACGAAATCGGCCACGGGGGTGCCGGGCGTGCCGAGATGCGGCGGGAAGTCGAACATCGCCAGGAAGCCGTCATTGGCCAGCACCAGCCGCGCATCGGGGCCGACGATGTTCACCCCGTCGGCCACGCCTTCCAGGATGGCGCGCAGCTGCTGGCGGCTGGCTTCTGCCTCCTCCTCCCGCCGCTTCTCCTCCGTCAGGTCGCGCATGAACAGGATGAAGGCCTCGTGCAGCCCCTCCGCCGCACCGCCCGGCGGGGCGCCGAAGGGGGTGAAGGTCCAGGCGATGAAGCGCCGGCCGTTGCGGCGGTAGTCGATCCATCCCTCGCGCTTCACCACCTCCCCGGCCAGGGCGCGGTCGGCCAGCGGGTCCAGCTGGCCGGCGACTTCCGGGCCCACCAGGTCGCGCGTCGCCATGCCGAGGATGCTCTCCGCCGGACGCTGCGCGAATTCGGCGAATTCGCGATTGACGTAGAGGTAGCGGCGATCGCGGGAGACGACGCAGACCCGCGCCGGCGCCGCATCCAGCACGCCGCGCAGCAGCGCCACATCGGCATCCTGCCCCGGCGGGCCGGCTTCAGGCATTCGCGGTGGGGTCGAAGACATAGCCGGCGCCGCGGATGGTGCGGATGACCGCGGGCCGGTCGGGCACCGCCTCCACCTTGCGGCGGATGCGGGCGATGCGGACGTCGATCGAGCGGTCGAAATGCTCCTCCCCCCGCGGATGGGCCAGGTCGAGCAGCACCTCCCGCGTCAGCACCCGGCCGGGGCGTTCGGCGAAGGCGCGCAGCAGGGCGAATTCCGAGGGGCCGAGCGGAATCTCCTGGCCATCCGGCCCGGTCAGGCGGCGTGCCTCCAGGTCCAGCCAGGTGCGGCCCATGCGGATGCGGTGGCTGGGCGTGGCGGCGGCCACGGCGGCCACGGCGCTGCCGGGGGCGGCAGCGGCGGGCTGGGCGGCCAGCAGCGCCGCCGTCGCTTCCCGCCGCCGCAGCACGGCGCGCAGCCGGGCGAGGAGTTCGCGCAGGTCGACGGGCTTTGCGACATAGTCGTCGGCGCCGACCTCCAGCCCCACCACCCGGTCCACCACATCCCCGGCGGCGGAGAGCATGACGATGCCGATATCGGATTCGGCCCGCAGCGCGCGGGCGAGGGACAGCCCATCCTCCCCCGGCATGGCGATATCGAGCACGACGAGATCTGCCATCTCCTCGGCCAGCAGCCGGCGCAGTTCCGCGCCATCCGCCGCGCGGCGCACGGCGAAGCCGCGGCGCGAAAGGTATTCGGCCACGGCCTCGCGCAGATCGGGTTCGTCGTCGCAGACGATGATGGCGGCAGTCTCCGCCATGGCGGGCGGTCCTTCGTTGCGGAGGGGCGTCGTTGCGCAGCATGCCTGCGCAACGCCGCGCAATAAAGCCCGCAGCACGGCGGCGGGGCGCGACATCATCCGGAAACGGATCGCGGTCAGAACCGGGGGGCGCCAGGAGGAGACGCGCCATGTCCTGTCCAGCCGAACCCACCCTCTGGGACCTGCTGTCCCGGCAGTGGCTGGAGCGTGCCGCGGGCCGGAAGGCCAAGCCCGCCGGTTGCGGGAGAGGTTGACGAAAGGGCGGTGCGGCGCCTCACTTCCCCCAACGGCACAGGCCGATGGGGGAACCGCCATGGACGACCACGACCAGACCAAGAAGCCCTTCAAGCTTCGCAGCCAGCGCTGGTTCGACGACCCCCAGGATCCCGGAATGACCTCGCTCTATATCGAGCGGCAGTTGAACTTCGGGATGACGCGCGCCGAATTGCAGTCGGGCCGGCCGATGATCGGCATCGCCCAGACCGGCTCCGACATCTCCCCCTGCAACCGGCACCACATCGCCCTGGCGGAGCGGGTGAAGGCGGGCATCCGCGATGCCGGCGGCGTGCCCCTGGAATTTCCGGTCCACCCGATCCAGGAAACGCTCAAGCGCCCCACGGCCTCGCTGGATCGCAATCTTCAGTACCTGTCACTTGTAGAGATCCTGCACGGCTATCCGATCGATGGCGTCGTGCTGACCACGGGCTGCGACAAGACCACGCCGGCGATGCTGATGGGCGCGGCCACCATGAACATCCCGGCGGTCGCGCTGCCCGGCGGGCCGATGCTGGATGGCTGGTGGCATGGGCGGCTGGCGGGGTCCGGCACCATCGTCTGGGAGGCCCGGAAGAAGCTCGCGGCCGGGGAGATCGACTACGAAGGCTTCATCGAGATGGTGGCGGCAAGCTCCACCTCGGTCGGGCATTGCTCGACCATGGGCACGGCGCTGTCGATGAATTCGCTGGCCGAGGCGGTGGGGATGACGCTGACCGGCAGCGCGGCGATCCCCGGGCCTTACCGGCAGCGGGCGCAGATGGCCTACATGACGGGCGTGCGGGCGGTGGAGATGGTGAAGGCGAACCTCCGCCCCTCCGACGTCATGACCAAGAAGGCCTTCGAGAATGCCGTCATGGTGGCCTCGGCCATCGGCGCGTCGAGCAACTGCCCGATCCACATGGTGGCGATCGCCCGCCATATGGGCGTGGAGCATGACTTGTCCGACTGGCAGCGCGTGGGGGCGGAGATCCCGCTGCTGGTGGATTGCCAGCCCGCCGGCCGCTTCCTGGGCGAGGCCTTCTACCGCGCCGGCGGCGTGCCGGGCGTGATGCGCGAATTGCTGAAGGCGGGCCTTCTGCATGGCGATGTGATGACCGTCACCGGCAAGACCGTGGCGGAGAATCTGGCCGATGTGCCGGAGCCGGACCGCGAGGTGATCCGCGCCATGGACCGGCCGATGAAGGAACAGGCCGGCTTCATCGTGCTGAACGGCAATCTGTTCGACAGCGCCGTGATGAAGATCAGCGTCATCGACAAGGCCTTCCGGGCGCGCTTCCTGTCCGAGAACCCGGATGTCTTCGAAGGCAAGGTCGCGGTCTTCGAGGGGCCGGAGGACTACCACGCCCGCATCGAGGACCCGGCGCTGGGCATCGACGAGAAGACCGTGCTGGTGGTGCGCAATTGCGGCGCCGTGGGCTATCCGGGTGCGGCCGAGGTGGTGAACATGCAGCCGCCGGCGGCGCTGATCAAACGCGGCATCATGGCGCTGCCGACCATGGGCGACGGGCGGCAGTCCGGCACCTCCGGCAGCCCCTCCATCCTGAACGTGACGCCGGAGGCGGCGGTGGGCGGCGGACTCGCGCTGCTGAAGCATGGCGACCCGATCCGCATCGACCTGAAGGCGCGCCGCGTGGATGTGCTGATCCCGGCCGAGGAGCTGGCCGCGCGCCGCGCCGCCTGGACCGCGCCGGTGCTGCTGCACAAGACGCCGTGGGAGGAGATCTACCGCAGCATGGTGGGCCAGCTCGGCACCGGCGGTTGCCTGGAGCCGGCGACGATGTTCCTCAATATTCTGGAGACGCGCGGCGAAAGCCGGCACAACCATTGAGGAGCGGATCCATGGCGGGACGTCTGGCGGGCAAGCGCTGCCTGGTGACGGCGGCGGCGCAGGGCATCGGGCGCGCCACGGCGCTGGCCTTCGCCGCCGAGGGCGCGGAGGTGATCGCCACCGACAAGGATGTGGCGAAGCTCTCGGACCTGGCGGCGCCGGGCCTCACCACGCGGGGCCTGGACGTGCTGGACGGGGCGGCGATCGCGGAGACGATCGCGGCGGCCGGCGAGATCGACATCCTGTTCAACTGCGCCGGCTTCGTGCACCAGAACACGGTGCTGACGGCGACCGATGCCGAATGGGATTTCGGCTTCGCGCTGAACGTGCGGTCCATGTGGAAGATGGTGCAGGCGGTGCTGCCGGGGATGCTCGCGCGCAAGCGCGGCACCATCGTCAACATGTCCTCGGCCTGCTCCTCGATCAAAGGCGCGCCGAACCGCTTCGTCTATGGCACCACCAAGGCCGCGGTGATCGGCCTGACCAAGTCGGTGGCCACCGAATACGTGGCCCAGGGCATCCGCTGCAATGCGATCTGCCCCGGCACGGTGGATACGCCGAGCCTTGGTGAGCGGATCAGCGCCAATGCGGCGGCGGCCGGCAGCGAGGAAGCGGCGCGCGCCGCCTTCGTGGCGCGCCAGGCCATGGGAAGGCTGGCCACCGCCGAGGAGATGGCGGCGCTGGCCGTCTATCTCGCCAGCGACGAAAGCGCCTTCGTCACCGGCCAGGCCATCGTCATCGACGGCGGCTGGACGCTGTAGTTCCGCGATCCCCCCAACACGGGTATAGGCATATTATGAAACTCCTTCGCTACGGCCCTGCGGGCCAGGAAAAGCCCGGCCTGCTGGACAGCTCCGGCACCATCCGCGACCTTTCGGGGGTGATCCCGGACCTGTCGGGGGTGGCGCTTTCGGCCGCGGGCCTGGCGCAGATCGCGGCGCTGGAGCCTTCCAGCCTGCCCGCCGTCACCGGCACGCCGCGCCTCGGCCCCTGCGTTGCGGGGATGAAGAACTTCGTCTGCATCGGGCTGAACTACGCCGACCATGCGGCGGAGACGGGCGCGGCCATCCCGAAGGAGCCGATCGTCTTCCTGAAGTCGCTCGGCGCCGTCTGCGGCCCGAATGACGATGTCATCATCCCGAAGGATTCGGTGAAGACGGACTGGGAGGTTGAGCTCGCCATCATCATCGGCAGCACCGCGAAATGCGTGCCCGAGGAGACGGCGATGGAGCATGTGGCGGGCTATGCCATCTGCAACGACGTCTCCGAGCGCGAATGGCAGATCGAACGCGGCGGCAGCTGGGACAAGGGCAAGGGCTGCGACACATTCGGCCCGCTCGGCCCCTGGCTGGTCACCAGGGACGAGGTGGCGGACCCGCAGGACCTGGCGATGACGCTGGATGTGGACGGGGTGCGGATGCAGGACGGCTCCACCCGCACCATGATCTTCGGGGTGCGGCACCTGGTCTCCTATGTCTCCCACTTCATCACCCTGCATCCGGGCGACGTGATCTCCACCGGCACCCCGCCGGGCGTCGGGCTGGGCAAGAAGCCGCCGGTCTTCCTGAAGGCGGGGCAGACGATGCGCCTGTCGATCCAGGGGCTGGGCGAGCAGGTGCAACAGACGGTCGCCTATGGGTGATGCCGGGTCCCGCATGGCCGCCACCGTCCTGATCTTCGACTTCCCCAACAGCGCCTTCGGCCCCGAGCGGACCGAGGCGCTGAAGCCGCTGGCGGAGGATATTGCCGGCCAGCACGGCCTGCTCTGGAAGATCTGGACGGAGGAGCCTGCCGCGGGGCGCGCCGGCGGCGTCTATCTGTTCGAGACGCGCGCCGCGGCCGAGGCCTATCACGCCATGCATGCGCAACGCCTGGCGGCGCGGGGCGTGACGGGCATCGAGGCGACCTATCGCGGCGTGAACGAGGTGCTCAGCCGGATCGACCGCGGGCCGATCGGCTGAGCGGGGCTCAATCGAGCGGCAGGCGGCCGAGGCGCAGGAACTGGGTCTCGCCCGAAGTGCCCTGCACGCCGTCATTATCCGTCACCGCGAAGGCCTCGCCGGCAGCGTCGATGGCGAAACCCTCCAGCTTCTCCTGCACCACGCCGCGCGCGGCGGCCAGGTCCGGCACCATGTCGCGCAGCAGGCGGCGGGCGACGACGGGCACCTGCGCCGCGCCGGGTTCCGCCGGGGTCAGGCCGGCGGTCGACACCAGCACCAGGCGCTTGATCGCGGCCTCGCCCCATTGGTTGTTGCGCTCGATCACCACGAAGCGGTCCGGGCCGACGGCAGTGATCTCGGACAGGCCCATCCAGCCGGCCGGCGAGCGGTCCAGCGGGAAGTGCAGCACGCCCCAGGCGCGGGTGGCGGGCAGGTAGCGCAGGATCATGGCATGGCCTTCGGGCGCGCCGGACCAGGGGCGCTGCACGGCGATCCAGACCGCTTCCTCCGCCCCTTCGCCGGTCACCGTCACACCCTCGAAGCCGAAGCGGCTGGCGGTGGCGGCCAGGGCCTCGGGCAGGGCGATCTCCTCCTCGATCGCGCCGCTGGCTGAGACGCGCAGCAGCAGGTTCGCGGTCTTGTTCTGGGCACGTTCGGGATTGCCTTCCGAGGCCAGCCAGAAGCTGCCATCGGCGCGCATCGCGATGCCCTCGATATCGAGGTTCTGGGCGGGCGCGCCGTTGCGGGTGACGGTGACGCTGCGGGTGATGCGGGCGGGGGTCGCGGTGGCGTCGATCGCCAGGATCTGCGCCTCGGCATAGACGCTGTCGGTCACCGCATGCAGCTGGCCGGGGCGGCTGCGATCCGCCGTCAGGCCGGACAGCGCACCCCAGGGGATCGGCGTGCCCTGCGGGCCGTTCTCCGACTGCAGGGTCGGATAGGCCGCCGGGCCGGTGCCGAGGCGATGGATCGTTAGGGTGGAGCGCAGGCCGATCTCCGGATTGTCGCCCTCGCCGGCTACCACCAGCAGGCCGCGGGCGGGGATGGCGAGGATCCCCTCCGGCGCCACGCCCACCGGCAGCGCCTGCAGGAAGGCCGGCGCCCGGCCCGGGCCGCGATCCTGCCAGACGCTGACCAGGGAGGCGCGTTCGGAGCCGATGAAGATCAGCCGGCGATCGCCGAAGGTGGCGATCTCCACGCCCTCCGGCTCATTGCCGCGGGCGGCGGAGCGTGCCTCGGGGTAGTGGCCGAGGCGGATCGCCAGATGGTCCAGCAGATTTCCGGAATCCCATTCCACGCTGCCGTCGCGACGGAAGATGGTGAAGCCGCGGGATCCGGTGACCATGTCGCCTTCATTGGCGGTGACGAAGCGTTCGTCATCCAGCCAGCGCACCGCATCGGGTTCCCGCACCAGGCCCGCCAGGCGCTGGGTGGGGCGGATGACATTGTCGCGGCGGCCATCGACCTGATCGAGATCCACCGTGCCGGCGCTGAAATGCGCGACGACGCGTCCCTCGGCCAGGTTCACGATGGCGATGTGGTTGTTCTCCTGCAGCGTCACCACCGCCTCGCCGCGGCCATTCACATCGGCGAATTCCGGCTCCGGGTCGGTCGGCGCCACGGCGGCGATGCCGGTGAGGTCCACGCGGCGCAGCGCGGCGCAATCCAGGCCGGTGGCGGTCAGCGGGATGGTGGTGAGGTTGCCGGGCGGCAGCTGCGGGATGCGGCCGCCGTCGAGTCGCTCGTCCCTTTCATTCTCGATGACGATGACCAGCGTGGCGCCGTCGCGGCTGATGGTCGCGGCATCCGGCTGGCCGCCCAGCTCGCAGGCCTGTTCCGGGCGGCGGCCGGCGATATCCACCACCACGACGTGGCCGGAGGGTTCGGTCTTGTTCGGCGAGGTGTCCAGCACCGCATAGGCGCGGCCGCCGCGCGTGGCCACCGAGGTGGGGTCGCCATCCAGCGGCAGGAAGCCGGCCGGGCGCGGCGCTGCGGGGTCCGTGATATCGACGAAGCCGAGGCCGCGCTGGCCGCCATCGACATAGACCAGCGTGTTGCCGTCGCCGGAGGCCGCGACGATTTCCGCGATGGACCGGCCGCTGCGGTCTTGCCCGGGGGGCAGCATGCGCACCGCCTCGATGGTCGCGATGCGGTTGAAGAACGGCGCCTCCTGCGACCAGGCCGGGGTGGCGCAGAGGCTGGCGAGCAGCAGGGTGCGAAGGCGCATTTTTGGGGGCCTGGGATGATGGCGCGCCCCGGTCGCATGCCGCCCCCGCTGCGACAAGCCAGTCTCATGACTGTCCCGAAACTTTCACACAGGTGGGTCCGGCCAATAGGTGCCGAAGGACCAGACATGGCCTTCCGGGTCGCGCACCGTGAAATCGCGGCTGCCGTAGTCGGTGGTCTGCAGCGGCCGCACCAGCTCCGCCCCGGCCGCCAGGGCGCGGGCATGCGCCGCATCGGCATCCTCGGTGCGGATATAGATGCTGCCGGTGATGCCGCCGAGCTGGCCGGGGGCCTGGCCGAAACCGTCGGCGCGGACCGAGCCGAGCATCACCAGCCCGTTTTCGCCCAGATGCAGCTCCGCATGGGCGATGCCGCCCTTGTCGTCGGGCACCACCAGGCCGCGGCGGAAGCCGAAGGCGCGTTCCAGCCAATCCAGCGCCGCCGGGGCGTCCTGGTAGCGCAAAGTGGGGCACAGCATCACGAACCTCCTTGCTCCTTGGGGAGCCGAGGCTAGCCGGGCGGGTGGCCGCCGGATTGGAGAAATGTCGCGGCCTGCCAGCGCGGCCAGATCGCCGCCACGGCGACGGCGCGGGCCGCCTGGAAGGACGGATCCGCGGTGTCGGTCCCCGGGCGGTAGCGGGCATCGGGCGCCGGGCAGCCGAGGAGGGGCGGCGCGCCGAACTGGTCCGCGGTCAGGTCCAGGATCAGCCCCGTCGATTCCACCCAGGCATGGCGCGCCGGCGGGCGGCCCGGGGCGAGGAACCAGCCGTGGCGGATCCGGGCCTCCTGCCCGGCCTCCGCCAGCACGCGTTGCAGGAAGCAGGCGGAGCGGCCGCAGGTGCCGGTGGAGGGGATGGCGGGCAGGGGGCGGCCGCGCTCGGCGTGCCACTCCGGCCAGACGGTTTCGAGGAAGCGCCGGGCCTGCGCGAGAATCACGGCAGCAGGCGGTGGATGGTCACCTGGCGGGTGTCCCGGTCTTCGAGCTCCCGCGTCGTCGGCACCAGGTGGGTGGAGAGCAGCGTCATGCCGTCCCGCGGCAGATAGGCGCGGCCCGGATCGGCGATCCAGACCTCGGCGCCGGCGGCCGACATGGCACGCAGCCAGGGCAGGATATGGGCGGTCATCGGCGCCTCGTAGCAGACGTCGCCGGCCAGGATCAGGTCCCAGCGGCAGGCGGCACCCACCACATCGCCCTCGGGCGTTGCCACCTCCACGCCGTTCAGCGCGGCGTTCAGGCGGGTGGCGGCCAGGGCGAGAGGGTCGATCTCGGCGGCCTCGACGCTGGCGGCGCCGGCCAGGGCGGCGGCGATGGCGCCGATGCCGCAGCCGGCGGCGAAATCCAGCACGCGCTTGCCGGCGACCAGCCCGGGCTGGTCCAGGACCGTGCGAGCCAGGGCCTGGCCGCCGGGCCAGGCGAAGGCCCAGAAGGGGGGCTCGATGCCTTCCTGCGCCAGCCAGGACTCGGTGGCCTGCCAGATCGGGGTGATCTCGGTGGCCAGGTGCAGGCGCAGCTCCGGCACCAGGGAAGGGCAGGCGATGGCGGTATGGGCGAGGATGAAGCTTTCCGGGTCGCTCACAGCCGGCCGGCCAGGAAAGCCAGCGCGATGGCGAAGCCGACCTCGCGGTTGGAGCGGAACAGCATCAGGCAGCGTTCCGGGTCATCGATGTCCAGCGTCAGCACCTGTCGCGCCAGCAGCGCGGCCGCCGGCAGCAGGGCCGGCAGGAACAGCCAATGCAGCCCGGCCAGCAGCCCGGCGGCGACCAGCAGCGCCAGCATGGCCGCGTAGCAGAAGGTCAGGAACCGCGCAGTGCCGGCGCCCAGCCGCAGCGCGGTGCTGCGGATGCCGACCTTCGCATCATCCTCCCGGTCCTGATGGGCGTAGATCGTGTCATAGCCCAGGATCCAGAAGAAGCCGGCGGCCCAGAGCAGCAGGGCCGGCCAGCCGAGGCCGCCGGTCGCCGCCGCATAACCGGTGGGTGCGGCCCAGGAGAAAACCAGGCCGAGCACCGCCTGTGGCCAGTCCGTCACCCGCTTGGCCAACGGATAGAGCGCGATCAGCAGCAGCGAGCCCAGGCCCACAGTGATGGCCGCCGGCGGCAGCTGCACCAGCACCAGCAGCCCCACAAGGCAGAGGGCCGCCAGGAAGACCAGCGCCTGGAAGGGGGTGACCATGCCGGCGGCCAGTGGCCGGCCGCGGGTGCGCTCCACCTGGCGGTCCAGGTCCCGGTCCCAGAGATCGTTCACCACGCAGCCCGCCGCCCGCATGGCGAAGGCGCCGATGGTGAAGAGCAGCGCCAGCCGCAGACCCTCGGCCCAGCCCGGCGCGGCCATCGCAAAGGCCCAGAAGCCGGGCAGCAGCAGCAGCCAGGCGCCGATCGGCCGGTCGAAGCGGCCGAGCAGCGCATAGGGGCGCCAGCCGGGCGGCAGGCGGGCCACCCAGCCGGTGGCGCGGATATCGGTCCAGCCGGTCATGGTCCTATACCTGTCCGCGGAGGTTCTGGATGTCCATCCCCCGTCTTTTCATCGATCAGCCTCTGGCCGAGGGCCACCTGGTGGAGGCCGCGCCCGGCCAGGCGCATCACATCGGCACGGTGCTGCGGCGCGGCCCCGGCGATGCGGTGCGGCTGTTCAACCCGCGCGACGGGGAATGGGACGCGACCATCGAGGCGATCCGCAAGGACCGCGCCCGCTTTGCCATTGGCGCCCAGGCGCGCCCACCGGCGGCCGAGCCGGAATGCCGCCTGCTGGTCGCAGCCCTGAAGCGGGATGCGATGGACTGGGTGGTGGAGAAGGCGACGGAGCTGGGCGCGACCCTCATCCAGCCGGTGCTGACCCGCCGCACCGTGGCGGACCGCGCCAATGCCGCGCGGCTATCCGCCATCGCCCGCGGCGCGGCGGAGCAATGCGAGCGGCTGTCTGTGCCGGAGGTGGCGGAAGCCGTGCCGCTGCATCGCCTGCTGGATGGCTGGGACGGGGCGCCGCTGGTGGTCGCCATGGAGCGCAGCCAGGCGCGCCCGCTGCGCGAACTGGCCCGGCCGGAAGGCGCGCCGCTGGCCCTGCTGGTGGGGCCGGAGGGCGGCTTCGCGGAGGCGGAACTTGACGACCTGCGCCGGCGGCCCTTTGTAGTGCCGGCCGCACTCGGGCCCCGGATTCTCCGGGCCGAGACCGCGGCCGTGGCCGGGCTCGCGGCGCTGCAGGCGCTGATGGGCGATTGGGCCTGATCGGCCGGGGCAACCGCCCCGGCTGGACGCCTGGAAGAGAACGCACAGCATGTCGAATCCCGGCGAGGCCGACCTGACGCCGATCACCTCCACGCGCCAATTGGCCGAGTGGTTCGCCCAAGGGTCCAAGCCCAAGGCCGCCTGGCGGATCGGCACGGAGCACGAGAAGTTCGGATTTTCTCGGGCAGGCTTCGCGCCGCCGCCCTATGAGCCGGGGGGCATCAAGGCGATGCTGGAAGGGCTGCAGGCGAAGGGCTGGGAGCCGATCCTGGACGCCGGGAATGTCATCGGCCTGAAGCGCGGCGGCGGCTCCGTCAGCCTGGAGCCGGGCGGGCAGTTCGAGCTTTCGGGCGCGCCGGTCGAGGACCTGCATGCCGGCCGCGTGGAGCTGGCCGAGCATCTACGGGAGGTGCATGAGGTGGCCGGGCCGCTCGGCCTCGGCTTCGCGCCGCTGGGCTTCCACCCGCTGGCGAAGCGGGAGGACATGCCCTGGATGCCGAAGGGGCGCTACGCGATCATGCGGCGCTACATGCCGATGGTCGGCGGCATGGGCCTCGATATGATGCTGCGCACCTGCACGGTGCAGGTGAACCTCGACTTCGGCGACGAGGCGGACATGGTGGAGAAGCTGCGCGTCTCGCTCGCGCTGCAGCCGCTGGCCACCGCGCTGTTTGCCAATTCGCCCTTCCTGGAGGGCAAGCCTTCCGGCCTGCTGACGCTGCGCGGACGGGTCTGGACGGATACCGACCCGGACCGCACGGGCATCCCGCCCGTGGCCTTCGAGGACGGTTTTGGGTTCGAGCGGTTTGCCCAGTTCGTGCTCGACGTGCCGATGTATTTCATCATGCGCGATGGCCAGTACATCGACGCCGCGGGCGTGTCCTTCCGCGCCTTCCTGGAGGGCCGCGCGGAGAAGCTGGCGGGGCATGAGGCGACGATGGGGGACTGGGCGGACCACGTCACCACCGTCTTCACCGATGTGCGCCTGAAGCGCTTTCTCGAGATGCGCGGCGCGGATGCCGGCAGCCCGGCGATGCTGATGGCGCAGCCGGCCTTCTGGACCGGGCTGCTCTATGACGATGCGGCACAGAAGGCGGCGGCGGCGCTGATCCGCGGCTGGACGGTGGAGGAGATGAAGCTGCTGCGGAACGCCGTGCCGCAGCAGGCGCTGGCCGCCACCATCCGCGGGCGTACGCTGCAGGCGACCGCGCGCGATGCGGTGGCGATCTCGCGCGAGGGGTTGCGGGCGCGCGGGCTGGGCGAGGAGGTGTACCTGGCGCCGCTGGCCGAGATCGCGGAATCCGGCATCACCCAGGCGGAGCGCTGGCTGCAGCGCTGGGAAGGCGCCTGGGGCGGCGACGTTTCGCGGATTTTTGCGGAAGCCGAGGCCTGACCATGCAGGCGGTGACCATCGTGCCGCCGGGCCGGCCGCTGCGCGGGCGCGTGGCGCCGCCGGGGTCGAAATCCATCACCAACCGGGCGCTGCTGCTGGCGGCGCTGGCGCGGGGGACCAGCAGGATCACCGGCGCGCTGAAAAGCGACGACACGCGGCATATGGCCGAGGCGCTGCGCGCCATGGGTGTGACGGTGGCGGAGCCGGACGCGACGAGCTTCGTGGTGACCGGCAGCGGGGCGCTGCGCGCGCCGGCGGCGCCGCTCTTCCTCGGCAATGCTGGCACGGCGACGCGCTTCCTGACCGCGGCGGCGGCGCTGGCGGATGGGCCTGTGGTGCTGACCGGCGATGCGCATATGCAGAAGCGGCCGATCGCGCCGCTGGTGACCGCGCTGGCGGCGCTCGGCGTGACGGCCGAGGCGCCGACGGGCTGCCCGCCGGTGACGGTGCAGGGGCGCGGCGGTTTTGCCGGCGAGGCGGTGACGGTGGATGCCGGCCTGTCCAGCCAATATCTTTCGGCCATCCTGATGCTGGCGGCCTGCGGCGCCAGGCCGGTGCGCGTGACGCTGGCCGGCGATGCGATCGGCGCGCGCGGCTATATCGACCTGACCGTCGCCGCCATGCGCCACTTCCGGGCGACGGTGACGCAGGAGAGCGCGGCGGCCTGGCTTGTGCAGCCCGGCGGCTACCGGGCGGCCGATCTGCATGTGGAGCCGGATGCCTCGGCCGCGACTTATCTCTGGGCGGTGGAGGTGCTGACGGGCGGTGCCATCGATCTGGGGGCGGAAAACTTCACGCAGCCGGATGCGCAGGCGCAGGCGCTGATCCGGCAATTCCCGCATTTGCCGGCGGAGATCGAAGGATCGCAGATGCAGGATGCGGTGCCGACTCTCGCGGTGCTCGCGGCCTTCAATGCGACGCCGGTGCGTTTCACCGGCATCGCCAATCTGCGCGTGAAGGAATGCGACCGCGTCGCCGCCATGGCCACCGAATTGTCCCGCATTGCCCCCGGGCTGGCGGTGGAAGTCGGCGACGACCTTCTGGTGACGCCGCAGCCCCGCGAAAACTTCCGGCCGGCACGGATCGAGACCTATGGCGACCACCGCATCGCCATGAGCCTGGCGCTGGTCGGGCTGATGGTGCCCGGCGTGACCATCCTGGACCCGGGCTGCGTGGCGAAAACCTATCCGGATTACTGGCGCGATCTTGCGCGCCTCGGCGTGGCGCTTCAGGCGGAGAGCGGCTTCGCCATATAGACCCGCGCGCGGCCCTTTTCCGTCACCCGCGCGGTCTCCGCAAAACCCAGGCGGCGATACATCGCGATATTCGCCGCCATCAGCGCATTGGTCAGCAGGCGCAGCTCCGGCAGCCCGCGGCGGCGCGCCTCGGCTTCCGCGAAATCCATCAGCATCCGGCCGAGGCCCTGGCCCTTCAGGGCGGGCTCCACCGCGATATTGTCGATCCAGAGATGGTCCGGGAAATCCAGCAGCACGATCAGCCCGGCCAGGGCCTCGTCCCGGAGCAGGACAAAGGCCTGGCCCGCCTCGCAGCGGGCGGCATAGTCGTCATCCATCGGCAGGGGGCGCGCGCCCGTCACCGGCAGCCAGGGCGCATAGGCGCGCTCCACCAGCGCGGCCAGCGCCGGCGCTTCCGCCAGGGTGGCCAGGCGGATCAGGCGGCGGTCTCCGCGAGATAGGCGATGGCCGCCTCCACGCCGCCGCCGGCATGCGGCACGCCTTCCAGCCGCAGGCCGATCTCCGTCGAGGCGAGAGTGCCCAGCAGCATCGGCTCGTTCAAATCGCCCAGATGGCCGATGCGAAAAACCTTGCCGTTGAGGCGCGACAGTCCGGTGCCGAGCGCCACGTTCAGCGTGCCGACGCGCCGGCGCAGCGCCTCCGCGTCATACCCCTCCGGCATCAGCACGGAGGTGACGGAATCGGAAACCCGTTCCGGCGACAGGCAGAAAAGCTGCGGCCCGTTGTTGCCGGCCCAGTGCCGCACGCAGCGCCGCGTGGCTTCCGCCAGGCGGGTGTGGCGCGCCAGGACATTGTCGAGGCCTTCCTCCTGCTCGATCAGGCGCAGCGCCTCCTGCAGCCCGTAGATCAGCGCGATGGGGACGGTGCCGATGAAGCTGCGGTGGCGCCGCGTCAGCATCGTGGTCCAGTTGAAGTAGTGCTTCGGGAAGGTGCTGGCCTTGTGCGCGGCCATCGCCTTTTCCGAGACGCCGCTGAAGGAGAAGCCCACGGGCAGCATCAGCCCCTTCTGGCTGCCGCCCACCGCGGCATCGATGCCCCATTCGTCGAAGCGGAAATCGATGGAGCCGAGGGAGGAGATGATGTCCGCCAGCAGCAGCGCCGGGTGCTTCGCATCATCCAGCGCGGCGCGGACGCGCGGCAGGTCCAGCGTCATGCCGGTGGAGGTCTCGTTGTGCACGGCACAGACCGCCTTGATGGCATGGCCGGTATCGGCGGCGAGCGCGGCGGCGAGATCGGCGTAATCCACCCCGCGGCGCCAATCGGCGGCGAGCGTCTGGACCTCGATGCCGAGATCGGCGGCCATCCTGCCCCAGGCCTCGGAGAAATGGCCGGTCTCGATCACCAGGATGCGGTCGCCGGGCGAGAGCAGGTTCACCAGCGTGGCTTCCCAGGCCGCGTGGCCGGTGCCGGTGTACATGAAGAGGTGCTGTTCGGTGCGCAGCACGCGCTTCAGCCCGGCCAGGCAGGCGTCATAGACCGCGAGGAAATCGGGGCCGTTGAAATCCACCGTGTGGTGGCTGACGGCCTGCAGGATGCTGTCCGGGATATTGGTCGGGCCCGGATTGGCGAAGAAGTGGCGGCCGCGCGGTGTCATCTGCCTGCTCTCCCCGGGGTCTGCGCCCCGCTTTCCTTCTCCGCGCAAAATGGCGAAAAGGGAAGCCACGGCCAGTGGTGCGGGGCATGTCCCTGCTGGCGCCAGCGCGGCGCTGGCGCGGCATGTGGCGCCGACACCTAGCGCCGCCCGGCCAGCACCACCAGCGCGGCCGCCGCCTGCAGCACCGCCGCGGCGATGAACAGGGCAGGCGCGCCGGCCGCCTCCCGCAGCAGGCCGAAGCCGGCGGGTGCGAAGGCATAGGCGGCCTGGCCGCAGGCGGTCACCAGGGCCACCGCGCGGGCCGTGTCGCCGGCCGTGAATTCGCGCTGCACGATCATCGGCGGCAGCGAGGTGAGATTGCCCAGCCCCAGCCCGAACAGCACCAGCCCCGCCAGCAGCAGCGGCACCTGCTCTCCGCCCGAGGCCAGCAGCAGCAGCGACCCCGCCGCCTGCACCGCGTGATTGCCGGCGGCGACCAGGCGCCGCTCCCCGCTCTCCGGCATCAGCCAGCCCGCCAGGCTGCGGCCGAGGACGGCGCAGACCGTCGCCAGCCCGGCCGCCAAGCCCGCCCCCTGGGTGCCGAGCGGCCCGGCCATCAGCGAGAAGAGATGCACGATCAGCCCGATCTGCGCGAAGAGCGACAGCGCCGCGGCGATGGCCAGGGTGAGGAAGCCACGGTCCCGCCACAGCAGGCCGCCCGGCAGCACCGCCGCGGCGCGCGGGGCGGCGGTGACGCTGGCCGGTGGCAGGCCGTCCGGATGCTGGGCGAAGGCCTCGGGCCCGGTCGCGAAATAGCGGCCGGAGAGCCACCACAGCACGCCGGCGATCGCCGCCCCCAGCAGCAGCGCCGCCTGGGGAAAGCCGAGACCGGCGATCAGCGTGCCCCAGAGCGGCGAGAACAGCGCCCCGCCGACCGAGGCGCCGTTATAGGCCAGGCTCAGCGCGGCCGGCCGGCGGCGGCTGAACCAGGGCGCCACCATGGCATTGATCGCGGCGCCGCCGGTCATCGCCCAGCCGGCGCCGCTGATCAGGGTGGCGGCGAAGAGCTGCCAGGGCTCGGTCGCCAGCGCCCAGGCCAGCACGCCGAGCCCTGCCAGCACCCCGCCCAGCCGGGTGCCGCCGGCGACGCCGAACTGCCGGTGCAGCGCGGGCAGCCGGGCGACCACCAGGGCGCTGATCAGGAAGTGGCAGGTGATGGCGCTGGCGATGAGGGAAACCGGCCAGCCCCGCGCCTGTTGCACCGCCAGCAGGAAGACGGGCGGGCCGTAGAAGCCGATTCCCCAGCCGAAGACGGCGACCGCGAAGGCGGCCCAGGCGACGCGCCAGCCGCGAAAGGGAGGATTGTCGGCGGGCGGGGGCAGGGACATGGGGGCTCTTCGAGGTGGCCCTACAGGATGACGGTGGGCGCCCCGGCATGCTGCGGTCCCGGCCGAAGCGAGGCAATCGCGGTTCGGCCACGCCCTAAGCACGCGGCGGGCGCGGGGCGGCAGGGTGGGCCGGTGATTGACCGGAGCTCCCGCCATGTCCACCGTTGCACTGACCAAGTCTGCCGCGCGCCCGGGCTTTCGGCCGTGGCGGGCCATGGTCGATTGGCTCGCCGCCTGCCTGGCGCGGCATCGGAGCCGGCAGGATCTTTCGGAATTGTGCCCCCATCTGCGGCGCGACCTCGGCCTGACCGCGGCGGAGGTGGCGCGGGAAGTCGCAAAACCCTGCTGGCGAAGCTGAGCCAGGCTGAGCATGCTTCGGTCTGGGCCGAAGCATGCCGGGCACGCCGGGCCTAGCCTGCGCGCAAAGGAGCCCCACCATGTCCACCAATGCCGCCATGGCCGAGACCGCCGCGCTGGTCGGCGACCCCGCCCGCGCCGCCATGCTGAACGCGCTGATGGATGGCCGCGCGCTGACGGCGGGGGAGCTGGCCGGCGTCGCCGGCATCACCGCGCAGACCGCCAGCGGCCATCTGGCGCGGCTGGCCGCCGCCGGGCTGCTGGCGATGGAGCGCCAGGGGCGGCACCGTTACCACCGGCTGGCGACGCCGGCCGTGGCGCGGATGCTGGAGGCGATCATGACAGTGGCCGGCAGCGCCCCGCCCCCCGCGCGGCCGCGCCGCATCGGCCCCGCGGATGCGGCGATGCGGAATGCCCGCACCTGCTACGACCACCTGGCGGGGCGGCTGGGCGTGGCCATCGCCGATGCCATGGCGGCGCGGGGCCAGGTGGAGCTCGCCACCGATGGCGGCGCTGTGACGGCGGCGGGCGAGGCGTTTCTCCAAAGCCTCGGCATCAGCCCGCAGGCCGGCACGCGCCGCGCCTTCTGCAAGCCCTGCCTGGATTGGAGCGAGCGGCGGCATCACCTGGCCGGTGGGCTGGGGGCGGCGCTCTGCACCCGCTGCTTCGAGTTGGGCTGGGTGAAGCGGGTGCCGGCCTCCCGCACCGTGCTGGTGACCCGTGCCGGGGAGGCGGGGCTGCGCCAGGCCTTTGGGATCGAACTGGCCTGAAGGCCGCGCATCGTGCTTTAGGCTTGGCCATGCTCGACCTGACCCAGCTTTCCCTCTACTTCGCCGCGGCGCTGCTGCTCGCCGTCACGCCCGGGCCCGGCATCTTCTATGTCGCCGCGCGCAGCCTGGCGGGGGGACGGGGGGAGGGTGTCGCCTCCAGCTTCGGCACCGGCCTCGGCGGGATGCTGCATGTGCTGGCCGGCAGCCTCGGCGTCTCGGCGCTGGTGCTGGCGAGTGCGGAGCTGTTCACGCTGCTCAAACTGGCGGGGGCGGCCTATCTCGTCTGGCTTGGCCTGCGGACGATCCGGGCCGCGCGGGGGCTGAATGCGGCCGCACCGCCTTTGGGACCGGGTGCGGCTCCGCCGATGGGCGCCCGCCGTGCCTTCCGGGAGGGGGTGTTGGTGGAGGCGCTGAACCCGAAGACGGCGGCCTTCTTCCTGGCCTTCGTGCCGCAATTCGTGGACCCCGCCGCGGGCCATGTGGCCCTGCAATTCGTGGTGCTGGGTTCCGTTTCCGTCGTGCTGAACACGCTGGCCGATGTCGTGGTGGCGATCGCCGCCAGCGGCATCCGGCGGGGCGCTGCGGCGCGCCCCACCCTGATCCGGCGCCTGCGGCAAGGCTCGGGCGGGGCGATGGTTGCCCTGGGCCTGGGCCTCGCCTTCGCGCGCCGCCCGGCGGGCTGACTACACCACGGCGGTCCCGCCGATCGTGAGCCCCGTCATCTTCAGCGTCGGCTGGCCCACGCCCACCGGCACGCCCTGGCCCTGCTTGCCGCAGGTGCCGATGCCGGCATCCAGCGCCATGTCGTTGCCGACCATCGCCACCTTGGTCAGCGCATCGGGCCCGTTGCCGATCAGCGTCGCGCCCTTCACCGGGGCGCCCAGCTTGCCGTCCTCGATGAGGTAGGCCTCGCTGGCCGAGAACACGAATTTTCCTGACGTGATGTCCACCTGGCCGCCGCCGAAATTCACGGCGTAGATGCCGCGCTTCACGCTGGCCATGATCTCGCCCGGGTCGCGGTCGCCGTCCAGCATCACGGTGTTGGTCATGCGCGGCATCGGGATATGGGCGTGCGACTGGCGGCGTCCGTTGCCGGTGGGCGCCACGCCCATCAGCCGGGCGTTCTGCCGGTCCTGCAGGAAGCCGACCAGGATGCCGTCCTCGATCAGCGTTGTGCGGCCGGAGGGGGTGCCCTCGTCATCCACGGTCAGCGACCCGCGGCGGTCCGGCATGGTGCCGTCATCCACCACGGTGACGCCGGGGGAGGCGATGCGCTGGCCGAGCAGGCCGGCGAAGGCGCTGGTCTTCTTGCGGTTGAAGTCGCCCTCCAGCCCGTGGCCGATGGCTTCGTGCAGCAGGATGCCCGGCCAGCCCGGACCGAGCACCACCTCCATCTCCCCGGCCGGGGCGGGCACGCTGTCGAGGTTCAGCAGCGCCTGGCGCAGCGCCTCCTCCACCGAGGCCTTCCAGGTGGCGGGGTTCAGCACGCGCTCATAGGCGAAGCGGCCGCCGGTGCCGGTGCTGCCGGTCTCCCGCCGCCCGTTGCTCTCGACCACCACGGAAACGTTCAGCCGCACCAGCGGCCGCAGGTCGGCCACGCGGGACCCGTCGGGGCGCAGGATCTGCACCGCCTGCCATTCGCCGAAGATGGAGGCCATCACCTGGCGCACCCGCGGGTCGCGGGCGCGGGCATAGGCGTCGATCTCGGCCAGCATTTCCGTCTTGGCGGCGAAGGCCATGGCGGAGAGCGGGTTCAGCTCGGAATAGAGCTGGGTATTGGTGGCGCGCGGGCCGACGTCCAGCGTGCCGGAATGGCCGGCGGCCACCGCCTTCACCGTCTCCGCCGCCCGGCCCAGCGCGGCTTCGGAGATTTCCGCGGCATGGGCATAGCCCGCGGCCTCTCCGGCCACGGAGCGCAGGCCGAAGCCGCTGGTCACGTCGAAGCTGGCGGAGCGGATGCGGCTGTCCTCCAGGCTGATCGCCTCGGATTCGCGATGCTCCAGGAACAGCTCGCCATCCTCCGCGCCTTCGGTCGCGCTCCGGGTCAGGCGCTCCGCGGCTGCGCGGTCCAGCCTGGTGAAGAACAGCGCATCGGTGGCGGCCAGGGCGTCGGTCACGGCAATTCCTTCACGGGCAGGCGGCCAGGCGGCCGGGTGCGGTCAGCCTTCGGTATATGGGGTGGCTTCCGCCGCCTCGCCGGTCGAATCGATCAGGCGGTCGGCGGGAAAGCGCAGAACGGCGACGGTGCCCGGGCCCTGCGGCGCTTCCAGCCCGACCTTGCCACCCAGCGCCTCGGCCAGGGTGCGCGCCATATAGAGGCCGAGGCCGGAGCCATGGAAGCGGCGCGAGAGGGAATTGTCCACCTGGGTGAAGGGTTCGAAGACCCTCTCCCGATCCTCCGGCGCGATGCCGATGCCGGTATCGGCAACGCGGATCGCCAGCCCCTCCGCCGTCACCTTGGCCGAGAGCGTGATGCGGCCGCCCGCCGGGGTGAACTTGGCGGCATTGGACAGCAGGTTCACCAGCAGCTGGTGCAGCCGTCCGGCATCGCTGCGCAGCATCGGCAGGCCCGGCGGCACGTCCAGCGTCAGCGTCAGGCCGGCCTGGCGGGCGGCCTCGCCCACCGCCTCTCCGGCCGCCTGCAGCAGCGGGCCGAGGCCCACCGGCGCTTCGTTGAATTCCAGCGTGCCGGTCTGGCTGCGCGCCACGTCCAGGATATCGTCGATCAGCAGCAGCAGGTGGCGCCCGGCCTCATTGATCCAGCGCGCGTAGTCGTCCCGCCGAGCCGGGTCGCGCTCGGCGCTCAGCGCCTCGGAATAGCCGATCACGGCATTCAGCGGCGTGCGCAGCTCGTGGCTCATTGTCGCCAGGAAACGCGACTTGGCTTCCGATGCGGCTTCCGCCGCGATGCGCGCGCGCTCCAGCTCGGCGCGGATGCGGTAGTCCTCCGTCACATCGCTGAAGGTCATGACGAAGCCGCCATCCGGCGTGGGGTCGGAGGCCACTTCGAGCATCCGGCCATCGCTGGTGCTGCGGTGGTAGCGGTAGGGCTTTGTGCGGTCGTTCGCCTTGGCGCGGGCAGCGGCCTCGGCCGCGATCTCGCCGCGGCGCACCTGCTCATCCAGCAGGTCGTTCACATCGAGGCCCGGGCGCAGGAAGTCCTGCGGCACGCCGATGATCGGCGCGGTGCGGCTGCTGGTGGCGATCAGCCGGTGGTCCGGCCCGTACATGCAGATGCCGTGGCGGATCGCATCCTGCATCGCCCCCAGCATCGCGGCGCGATGGCTGGCCTCCGATTCGGCGCGGTGCAGGGCGGTGACATCGGTCAGTACGCTGAGATGGCCGCCATCGGCCAGGCGCGCCACCCGGCTTTCCACCGCCGTGCCATTGGGCCGGATATGGCGCAGCAGGCCGTCGCTGGCCGGGTCGCTGGGCCGCAGCCGGACCAGCGCGGCCTCGGCGGCGGTGAATTCGCCCTCCGCCTCCCGCCGCGCGACCATATCCTCCAGCAGGTCGCCGATCCGGACCGGGGAGCCGGCCATGATGCGCCCATAGGCCTCGTTGAACATCGCCACCCGGCGATCGGGGCCGAAGACGCAGACGCCATGCGGCAGCGCCGCCAGCACCCCATCCAGCAGGGCGGCGCGGCGGCTGGCCTCGTCCTGGGCCCGCTTCAGGTCGGTGACGTCGTCCACCTCGATCATGAAGCCTTCGGGCGGCAGCGGCTGGCTGCCGACGCGCAGCACATGGCCGGTGGGGCGGATCCTTTGCCGGGTGCCGGAGCGGAAGCGGCCATCCGCCACACGCTCCGCCGTCTGGCGCAGTTCCTCCGCATCCATTTCGCCGCGCTCGGCGAGCAGGTCGAGGATCTCGCGATGCCGCATGCCGGGGCGGATGCTGCCGGCGGAGAGGCCGATCAGCCCCTCATAGGCAGGGTTCGAGAGGGTCAGTCTCAGCGCGCCGTCGAAGACGGCGATGCCGGCCTGCAGCCGGGAGAGCACCGTCTCCAGCAGCCGGGCGCGGGCGGCGGATTCCGCCTCCGCCCGGGTCAGCGCGGTGACATCGGTGGCGCAGGTCAGGAAGCCGCCATCCGGCAGCGGCCGGCTTTCCATCAGGCAGACCCGCTCCGCCCGGCTCCGCACCAGCCGGGTGGAGGGGCGGGAACGGTCGAGCGCCAGCACCTCGCGCACCAACTGCTCGGGGTCGCCGTGGCCATAGGCGCCGTTCCAGGCCAGCAGGCGAAGCGCCTCGGCGAAGGCGATGCCGGGGGGGAAGCTGCCCGGGGCCAGGCCGTGCCAGGTATAGCCCTGGTCGCTGACGGCCCGCAGCCGATGGTCCGGACCATAGACTGCGACCGAGACCGGCAGCGCGGCGAGCAGCGCCGCCAGCGGGTCGGACGGGCCGGCCGGCGCCTCGGTCACGCTGTCCGGACCCTGGAAGCGGGCAGCGGCGCCGCGCGCAGCGCATGCAGCGCGACCAGGGCCGCGGCCAGGACCAGCACCGCCACCGCCTGGTGCAGCGTGCCGAGTGAGACCGGCACCACATACAGCAGCGTGGCGATGCCCAGCGCATATTGCAGCGCCACCGCCGCGCCGAAGCCCAGCACGGCGCGGCGCGCCCCGCCCGCCGGCAGGCGCCGCAGCGCCGCCCAGACGGCGCCCGCCGCGAACAGCGCCGTCAGGCTGGCCAGAAGGCGGTGGTTGAACTGCACGGCGGCGATATTGGCGGTCAGGTTGGTCCAGGCCGGGGAGAGCAGCCAGTAGCCGTCCGGCACCAGCTGGCCGTCCATCAGCGGGAAGGTGTTGAAGCTGAGCCCGGCGCGGGTGCCCGCGACGAAGCCGCCCGCGAGCATGGCGCCCACCAGCGTCCAAGCCGCCACCTTCAGCATCCGCCGCACCGGCCGCGCCTCGGCGGGTGCCCTGCCTTCCGGCCGCAGCAGGCCGAGCGCGGTCCAGACCAGGGCGGAGAAGATCAGCAGCGCCAGGCCGAGATGGATCACCAGCCGGTAGGGGGCGACGGCGGTGCGATCGGCCTCGAAGCCCGAGGCGACCATGTACCAGCCCACCGCGCCCTGCAGCCCGCCAAGTGCCAGCAGGCCGAGCAGGCGGGGCTTGCTGCCGGCGGGGATGCGGCCGCGCAGCCAGAACCAGGCGAGCCCCGCCGCATAGGCCAGGCCGATCAGCCGCCCCCAGAGGCGGTGCAGCCATTCCAGCCAGAAGATCTGCTTGAAGCCCTCGATCCCGAAACCCTGGTTGACCAGCTGGTACTGCGGGATGGTGCGGTACAGGTCATACAGCCGCTGCCACTCCGCCTCGCTCAGCGGCGGCAGGGTGCCCGACAGCGGCGCCCATTCCATGATGGACAGGCCGGAGCCGGTCAGCCGGGTGGCGCCGCCGATCGCCACCATGATCCAGACCAGCCCCGCCACGCCGAGCAGCCAGAAGGCCACGGCACGCGAATCGCGGCGCAGGGTTGCGGTGCGGGTGGGCGGAGGCGGATCGAAGGGCATGCGGCATCATATAAGGCGATGCGCCATGATGCAGCATGTGCCGCGCAGATTGCACGCTGATGGCCCGCGCGCGTGGCCAGCTTGCCGCCCGCCCCGCCCCCTGCTACCCCGCCGGCCCATGGCCCCCGACCTGTCCCCGAGGCCGGACCGGCCCAGCCCCGCCGACCCGACCCCCCCCGTTTCCGCGATCGACCCCGCGATGGTCCCCGTGATCGCCCCTGCGATCGACCCCGCGATTTCCGTCGTCATCCCGATGCGGAACGAGGGGCCGAACGTGCTGCCGCTGATCGATGAGATCGCGCAGGCCCTGGCCGGCCAGGCCTTCGAGATCGTCTGCGTCGACGATGGCTCCACCGACGATACGCGCGACCGGCTGCTGGACGCCGCGGCGCGGCATCCCGTGGTGGTGCTGCGCCATGCGGCTTCCTGCGGGCAATCGGCCGGGGTGGTCAGCGGCGTGCTGGCGGCGCGGGCGCCCTGGATCGCGACGCTGGATGGCGATGGGCAGAACGACCCGGCGGATATCCCGGCGCTCTGGCGTCGCGCCCAGGCGGAAGGCGCGGCGGACCTGCTGGTGGCAGGCCACCGCGTCAGCCGCAAGGATAGCGGCGTGAAGCGGGTGACCAGCCGCATGGCCAATGCCATCCGCGCCCGGCTGCTGGGCGATGCGACGCCCGATACCGGCTGCGGGCTGAAGGTGTTTCCGCGCGCCCTGTTTCTCGAATTGCCGCGCTTCGACCATATGCACCGCTACCTGCCCGCCCTGGTGCTGCGCGCCGGCGGGCGGGTGGTGAGCGAGCCGGTGAACCACCGGCCGCGGCTGCGCGGCCAGTCCAACTACGGCACGCTGGACCGTCTGGCGGTCAGCATCTCGGACATGCTGGGCGTGATCTGGCTGCAGCGCCGCTGGAAGCGGCCGGTTGCCGAGCGGGTCAGCCCCCCGCCGGCGGGCTGAACATGCCCGAACGCTGGAAGTCATTGGCCAAACTGCTGGTGCTGGCGGCGGGGCTGCTGGCCGGCGGGGCGCTGCTGCGGCAGCTGGGCGGCGTGCCCGGCACCGGCTGGATGGATCGCGAGATCCTGGGCGATGGGCTGCGGGGCGAGCTGGTCTTCGTCCTCGTCGGTGCGGCGCTGACGGCGGTCGGCGTGCCGCGGCAGAGCATCGCCTTCCTTGGCGGCTATGGCTTCGGCACCGTCCTCGGCACGGCGCTGGCGCTGGCGGCGCAGCTGCTGGGCTGCGCGGCGGGCTATGCCTGGGCGCGGCTGCTGGGCCGCAGCTGGGCGGAGCGGCGCATGGAAGGGCGCTTCGGCCACCGGCTGCGGCCGCTGCGGGATGCGCTGCGCGCCAATCCCTTTGAGGCCACGCTGGCGCTGCGGCTGCTGCCGGTGGGCAACAACCTGGCGCTGAACCTGCTGGGCGGCATGGCGGGGCTGGCGGCCGGGCCCTTCCTGGCGGGATCGGCGCTCGGCTACCTGCCGCAGACGGTGGTTTTTGCGCTGCTCGGCAAGGGCATCCGGGTGGAGGGGGCCTGGCAGCTGGGGCTGGGCATCGGGCTTTTCGTGGTCTCGGCCGGGCTGGGGCTGCTGTTGCTGCGCCGGCACCGGGCGGGGCAGGCGCTGCAGGGCGAGGGCTGAACCGCGGCTTGCGTCTGATCAAGGACGCCCGACATGGTCCGGGGCAAGGAGCGATCATGAAGACGGATATCGCCATCATCGGAGCCGGGCCCGCCGGATTGTCCCTGGCCGCGGCGCTGGCCGGAGCCGGGCATCGGATCACCCTTCTGGAACGCGCGCCGGAAAAGGCGATCGCGGAGCCCGCCTTCGACGGGCGGGAGATCGCGCTGACCCATCGGTCCCAGGCCATCCTGCGCGCCATCGGCGCCTGGGACCGCATCCCGGCGGCGGAGACGGCGCCGCTGCTCGAGGCCAAGGTGCTGGATGGCGGCAATCCCCTGGCGCTGCGCTTCGCCCCCGGCCAAACCGGGGAGCCGCTGGGCAGGCTGGTGCCGAACCAGCTGATCCGCCGCGCACTGTTCGAAACGGTGGCAGGCACCGAGGCCAGGCTGGTGGCCGGCCGCGGGGTGACGGGCCTGGAGCTCGGCGCCGCCGGCGCGGTGGTGACGCTGCAGGGGGGCGAAAGGGTGGCGGCGCGGCTGGTGGTCGCGGCCGATTCGCGCTTTTCCGAAACGCGGCGCCTGGCCGGGATCGGCGCGGCGATGCTGGATTTCGGCCGCAGCATGATCGTGGCGCGGGTGGCGCACGAGGCGCCGCATGGCGGCGTGGCCACCGAATGGTTCGGCCATGGCCAGACCATCGCCATGCTGCCGCTGAATGGGGAGATGTCCTCCGTCGTGCTGACGCTGGCGCCGAAGGAGGCCGAGGCGGCGATGGCGATGGCGCCGGAGGCCTTCGGGGCGGAGGTGACGCGGCGCTACCAGGGGCGGCTCGGCCGGATGACGCTGGCCGGCACGCGGCACCTCTATCCGCTGGTCGCGGCCTATGCGCATCGCTTCGCCGGGCGGCGCTTCGCCCTGCTGGGGGATGCAGCGGTCGGGATGCATCCGGTGACGGCGCATGGCTTCAACTTCGGCCTCTCGGGCGCCGAGACCCTGGCCGGGCAGCTGCGGGGCGCGTCCGATCCGGGCGCGGTGGCGGGGCTGTTCCGCTACGCCAGCAGCCACCGGGCGGCCACCCTGCCGCTGTTCCTGGCAACCAATGCGGTGGCGCGGCTCTATTCGGACGACCGCGCCCCGGCCCGGCTGGCCCGCGCCGCGCTGCTCGGCGCCGGGTCTGTGCTGGCGCCGGTGCGGCGGGCGATCGTGGCGCGGCTGATGGATGCGCCGGCGGCGGCGCGGGTCTGAAACGAATTATTGATTATTTTCCTATGTCGCGATAGATCGTTTCCCTGTTGCAGGGAGGCGTGCCATGGCGGAAGTGACTTGGACGGCCCAGGCGTTTCTGGAGCAGGTGATCGACCCGGCGCTGGAGGCGCTGGCGCTGGATGACGCGGCGGCGCGGGACGGGCTTCGGTTGCTGCTGCTGGGCACCGCGCTGCAGGAAAGCGGCCTGAAGCATCTGCGGCAGCTGCCGAACCGGGACGGCTCCCGCGGCCCGGCGCTGGGATACTTCCAGATGGAGCCGGCGACCCATGACGATATCTGGGCCACCTGGCTGGCCTATCGCGGGCCGCTGGCGAGCCGGGTGCTGGCGGTTGCGGGGCTGCTCGCCGGGCGGCCGAAGGCGGAGCTGCTGGTG
The DNA here is from genome assembly GCF_019024325.1 of Falsiroseomonas tokyonensis. GTDB lineage: Bacteria > Pseudomonadota > Alphaproteobacteria > Acetobacterales > Acetobacteraceae > Falsiroseomonas > Falsiroseomonas tokyonensis. The sequence continues at coordinate 162,668 of NZ_JAFNJS010000004.1, read as the reverse complement.
CAGAACCACATCTATGCCGCCGTGATGGCACGGCTGCGCTATCGCCGTGCGCCGGGCCGGCTGCCGGCGGCGGGGGATGTGGCGGCGATGGCCGCCTATTGGAAGGCGCATTACAACACCGCGCTGGGGCGCGGCCGGGCCAGCGAGTTCGAGGCGAAGCTGGCCGCGGCGCTGCCGGCGCTGCGGGCGGCGCCGCAGCGGGCGTGGCCCGAAGCGCAGGCGTTCAGTGCAGGATGAACTGCCCGTTGGCGTAGCGCAGCTCGGCCGGCTTGATCAGCGCGGTGGAGGCGACGCGCACCGAATGCAGCGGCCCCTCGATCTCGCGCTGCCAGAAGGCGAGGAACTTGCCGAGCGCGGGGAAGCTCGGCGCCAGGTCGTGCTTCTGCCAGATAAAGGTCTGCAGCAGGCCGGGATGGTCCGGCATGTGATAGAGGATCTCCGCGGTGGTCAGGTGCCAGTCCGGCACGGCGGCGAGGCGGGCGAAGCGTTCGAGGCCAGTGAGATCGGTAAGCGGGGTCATCGTGCTCCTTCCGGCCCGGTCTGGGCCCGTTCCCGAAACCACCCGCGGTCCTCAATTGCCGCGGGGCAGGGGAAGCTTGCCATGGAGCGGTCAAGGATTTGCAAGAAAAATCCTGCGCGAACAAGGTGTTAGCACTCGCACTCTGAGAGTGCTGCCGAACCTTGACGTGGCGCGGCGCTTGTCCTACATCGCTGGCACTCCTCTGGGGGGAGTGCTAGCGGGTGCCGAAGACCGGGGCCGCTGGCCGCTGTTATCTCCGGAAGAGCTTGCCAATCACTGGAAGCGACAGGAGAAGTCCATGGGCTTTCGTCCACTGCACGACCGCGTTCTCGTCCGCCGCGTCACGGCCGAAGAGAAGAGCAAGGGCGGCATCATCATCCCCGACACCGCCAAGGAAAAGCCGCAGGAAGGCGAAGTGATCGCCGTCGGCTCCGGCACCCTGAACGACAAGGGCGAGCTCCGCGCGCTCGACGTGAAGGCCGGCGACCGCATCCTGTTCGGCAAGTGGTCGGGCACCGAGGTGAAGCTCGATGGCGAGGAGCTCCTCATCATGAAGGAGTCCGACATCATGGGCATCCTCGACAACCCTTCCGTGGCGAAGGCGGCCTGACGACGGCGGAACGGGGCGTGCAGCGCGCGCCCAGTCCGGCCGCTCGGCCGCATCTTCGCCTGGTTTCCTCAACGGATTGAACGGGATTACTCACCATGGCAGCTAAAGACGTTAAGTTCGGCGCCAGCGCGCGCGAGCGCATGATCCGCGGCGTGGACATTCTGGCCGACGCCGTGAAGGTGACGCTGGGCCCCAAGGGCCGCAACGTCGTCATCGACAAGAGCTTCGGCGCGCCGCGCATCACCAAGGACGGCGTCACCGTCGCCAAGGAGATCGAGCTGGCCGACAAGTTCGAGAACATGGGCGCCCAGATGGTGCGCGAAGTGGCCTCGAAGACCAACGACACGGCCGGCGACGGCACGACGACCGCGACCGTCCTGGCGCAGGCGATCGTCCGTGAGGGTGCCAAGGCGGTGGCCGCCGGCATGAACCCGATGGACCTGAAGCGCGGCATCGACAAGGCGGTCTCCCAGATCGTGGCCGAGCTCGAGGCCAAGACGAAGAAGATCACCACCTCCGCCGAAGTGGCGCAGGTCGGCACGCTGTCGGCCAACGGCGAGTCCGAGATCGGCGAGATGATCGCCAAGGCGATGGAGAAGGTCGGCAACGAGGGTGTCATCACCGTCGAGGAAGCCAAGTCCATCCAGACCGAGCTCGACGTCGTCGAGGGCATGCAGTTCGATCGCGGCTACGTCTCCCCGTATTTCATCACGAATGCGGAGAAGATGATCGCGGAGATGGAGAACCCCTACCTCCTCATCTTCGAGAAGAAGCTGTCCCAGCTGCAGCCGATGCTGCCGCTGCTCGAGGCGGTCGTGCAGTCCGGTCGCCCGCTGGTGATCGTGGCCGAGGACGTCGAGGGCGAGGCGCTCGCGACCCTGGTCGTGAACAAGCTGCGTGGTGGCCTGAAGATCGCCGCCGTCAAGGCGCCGGGCTTCGGTGACCGCCGCAAGGCGATGCTGGAAGACATCGCGATCCTGACCGGTGGCCAGGTGATTTCCGAGGACCTCGGCATCAAGCTCGAGAACGTGACCCTGAACATGCTGGGCCGCGCGAAGCTGGTGAAGATCGAGAAGGAAAACACCACGATCGTCGACGGCGCCGGCGAGAAGACCGAGATCCAGGGCCGCTGCGAGCAGATCAAGGCGCAGATCGAGGAGACCACCTCGGACTACGACCGCGAGAAGCTGCAGGAGCGCCTGGCGAAGCTGGCCGGTGGCGTCGCCGTCATCCGCGTCGGCGGCTCGACCGAGGTCGAGGTGAAGGAGCGCAAGGATCGCGTCGACGACGCGCTGCACGCGACCCGCGCCGCGGTCCAGGAAGGCATCGTCCCCGGTGGTGGCACCGCGCTGCTGCGCGCCAGCACCAACCTGCACACGCTGAAGGGCTCCAACAGCGACGAGCAGGTTGGCATCGAGATCGTTCGCCGCGCCATCCAGGCGCCGCTGAAGCAGATCGCCGAGAACGCCGGCAAGGACGGCGCCGTGGTGGCCGGTGAGGTGCTGCGCACCGATACCTACACCTACGGCTACGATGCCCAGAAGGACGAGTACAAGGACCTGGTGGACGCCGGCATCATCGACCCGACCAAGGTCGTGCGCACGGCGCTGCAGGATGCGGCCTCCGTCGCCTCCCTGCTGATCACCACCGAAGCCATGGTGGCCGAGCGTCCGGCGAAGTCGGCCCCGGCCGGCGGTGGCGGCGGCGGCGGCATGGGCGGCATGGGCGGCGACATGGACTTCTGATCGCGACGGCAGCCGGGCAACCGGCTGCCACAGCGAGCAGGATTTTGCCGAAGAAGGGAGGCGGACCGCAGGGTCCGCCTCTTTTTTGCATGGTGTCGACACAATTCTGACAACGGCGTGACCGCAGCTTTGACACCTTTGACTCGCTGTTACACGAGCCAGCATGCTGGCCGCGTCATCGCGTATCGGCTCGCCTTACCGTGCCTTCCGGGTCAGGCCCCGGGGCCGCTCCACAGGTTCCGCCGCCGCATGGCGCCCCGCCCGGGCGATCGGCGCACGGGCGTGCTAGTCTGGAAGGAGCCCGGTTCGCATGGCGACTGGTACCGTGAAGTGGTTCAACGCGACGAAGGGCTTCGGCTTCATCGTCCCGCAGGATGGCGGCAAGGATGTCTTCGTGCACATCACCGCGGTCCAGAAGGCGGGCCTGCAGGGCCTGAATGAGGGCCAGAAGGTCTCCTACGAAGTGGCGATGGAGCGCGGCAAGGCGGCCGCCATCAACCTCCGTCCGCTCTGAAACCCGGGCGGGCGGCTGACCCGCCCGGCCGGCAAGAAATTTCGGAACCTGGGGCGGGGCAATCCCGCCTTTTTTCTGCGCCCCTTGCAGCGCCCCGCTTCAGTCCTGATCGAAGGTGATGCGGATGGCGCCCAGCTCGCGCAGCGCGGTCTCCGCCGCCTTGCGCGTCGCCTCGTCCGGCGCCCGCAGGCCGATCAGCGGGCCATCGCTGGGCGGCAGCCGCGTGGGCGTGGTCGGTTCATCCGTCACTGCGGCGGCCACCGCCTCTCCTGCCACGCCAGCGCCAGCGCCCGCGGCGGCCGCGGCGGCAACGGCGGGCAGCAGCGCGCCGCCGGTGGCGATCACCAGCCCTGCCGCACCCATGGCGCTGGCCGCCATGCCGATGCCGACGCCAAGCTGGCGGCGGTTGCGCAGGTCGGCCCCCTCCGGATCCTCATCGGGCTGATCGAGCGGCCGGTCCCCGTCCGTCGCCGGCGTATTGTCGGCCTGGCCGAGTTCGCGCAGCCGCAGGATCGCGGCGTCGCGCGTCGCCTCATCCGCGAATTCGCCCCAGACCACCGGCGGCCCCTTCGCCTCGCTGCTCTCGCCGGTCCACTGGCTGCTGTCCACCGTGATGGCCATCGCGGCATCCTCCGTTATGCTTCGTCCAGCCCCATCAACGCCGGCATCCGGCCGTTGTTCCGGTCGGGGCCCGCATCGGTTGCAAGAAGGAGGAGCCGGTTTGTTCGACCTGCCTGCGCTGGAGGCGGCCGCGAGGCTGGTCCATTCGGTCTTCCCGCCGACGCCGCAATACGCCTGGCCGCTGCTGGCCGCCCGCAGCGGCGCCGAGGTCTGGGTGAAGCATGAGAACCATACGCCGACCGGTGCCTTCAAGGTGCGGGGCGGCGTGGTCTTCATGGACCGGCTGAAGCGCGAGAGGCCGCAGGTGCCGGGCCTCATCTCCGCGACGCGGGGCAATCACGGGCAATCGCTGGCCTATGCCGGGCACCGGCTCGGCGTGCCGGTGACCATCGTGGTGCCGCAGGGCAATAGCCGGGAGAAGAACGCGGCGATGCGGGCGCAGGGCGCGCGGCTGGTGGAGCATGGCGCGGATTTCGACGCGGCGCGCGAATACGCCATGCGGCTGGCGGCGGAACAGGGTCTGGAATTCGCGCCCTCCTTCGCGCCGGACCTGGTCAAGGGCGTCGCCACCTATGCGCTGGAGCTGTTCCGGGGCGCGCCGAAGCTCGATGCGCTCTATGTACCGATCGGGCTGGGCTCGGGCATCTGCGGCTGCATCATGGCGCGCGACCTGCTGGGACTATCGACCGAGATCATCGGCGTGCAGAGCGCCGGCGCGGATTCCTATGCGCGCAGCTTCGCCGCCGGGCATGTGGTGACGACGGAGCGCGCCGAGACGCGGGCCGATGGCATGGCGACGCGCGTGCCGGACCCGGCGGCGCTGGCCCTCATCAGGCAGGGCGCGGCGCGCATCGTGACGGTGACGGATGAGGAGGTGGCGGACGCCATCCGCGCCTATTGGCAGGACACGCACAACCTGGCGGAGGGCGCCGGCGCCGCGCCGCTGGCCGCGCTGCTGCAGGAGCGCGACCGCATGGAAGGCAAGCGCGTCGCCACCATTTTGTGCGGCGGCAATATCGACCTCGACCTGTTTCGTGAATGGGTGCTGGCATGAGCCTGCTGCTGCGCAATTTTCGGCCGCTGGGTGGCGCGGCCACGGACCTGCTGATCGAGGGGGAGCGGATCGCGGCCATCGGGCCGGGGCTCGCGCCGCCGCCCGGGGCCAGGCTGCTGGACGGGCAGGGCATGCTGGCGCTGCCGGCTTTCGTCGAGGGGCATACCCATCTCGACAAGTCGCGCTGGGGCATGGGCTGGTGGGTGAACGAGGTCGGCCCCCGGCTGATCGACCGTATCGACACGGAGCGCGCGACGCGCCGCGGCGGCTTCGACCCCGCCACCCAATCCGCCCGCCTGGCCCGGGAGTTCCTGGCCCGCGGCACCACCCGCATCCGCAGCTTTGCCGATGTGGATACGGAGATCGGCACCGCGCATAGCGACGCGCTGGTGGCGCTGCGCGAGGCGCTGCGCGGCACCATGGACATCCAGGTGGTGGCCTTTCCGCAATCCGGGCTGCTCGTGCGCCCCGGCACGCTGGAACTGCTGGACCAGGCGTTGCGGAACGGCGCGGATATCGTCGGCGGGCTCGACCCCTCCGGCATCGACCGCGATCCGAAGGGGCATCTGGATGCGGTCTTCGGGCTCTCGGAAAAGCACGGCAAGCCGCTGGACATCCATCTGCACGAGCCGGGAGAGCTCGGTGCCTTTGCGCTGGAGCTGACCATCGAACGCACCCTGGCCTTGGGAATGCAGGGGAAGGTGGTGCTGAGTCATGCCTTCTGCCTCGGCGATGTGGCGCGCGCGCCAGCCCTCTATGCGGCGCTGGCGGAGGCGGGGATCGCCGTGGCGACCACCGCGCCGCCGTCCCGTGCCGTGCCCTCCGTCCGCGCCATGCGGGCGGCGGGCGGGAAGATCTTCGCGGGCAATGACGGCATCCGCGACACCTGGACCCCCTACAACATGCCGGACATGTTGCAGCGGGCCATGCTGGTGGGGCTGAAGAACGAGTTCCGCCGCGACGACGAGATCGCCTGGGCGCTGGCCACCGTCACCGACTGGGCGGCGGAGGGCTGCGGCTTCGGCGATTATGGCCTGGCGGTGGGCGCCCGGGCCGACCTGGTGCTGCTGGAGGCCGAGACGGTGGCGGAAGCCGTGGTCGCCACCCCGCCGCGGCGGCTGGTGCTGAGCCATGGCAGGGTGGTGGCGCGGGACGGGGCGCTCGTCCGGTAACGCCGGCTCAGATGACCTGATAGCGCGCCTTGGCCGCCCGCTCGATGGCGCCGGCGATCAGGCGGTCGAGGTCGAGGCCGATGCGCAGGTCCTGCAGGAAGCGCAGCTCCTCCTGCGTCGCCTCGCCATCGGCGGCACAGACTTCGCAGGCGAGCAGGTAGGCCGTCTCTCGCAGGCGCATCGGCAGGGTGTCGCGCAGCATGGCCATGGCGCGGTCCAGGCCATCCGTGCGGCCGAGCAGGCGGGCGACCGTGTCCGTGACCGTCTCGATATCCGTGGAGTGGAAATCGGCGAAGACCGGCAGTTCCTGCACCATGCGGGACATCATGGCGAGCTCGGGGTCCGTCATCGGCCCATCGGCCACCGACATCAGCACCATGGCGCAGACCAGGGCTTCCTGGGCGGTGAAGCTGGAAACTTGAAGATCTTGGGCGGCGCGGCTGGGCATGCGGGGAACTCCGGTCTTTGCCTTGTGGTCGCGCTGGAAGCGCGGCGGGTCAAGCGGGAAGCACTACACATCCCAGCCGATGGCCCGCCTCAGGAAGGCGGCGCCGAGGCTGGCGAAGGCGGCGACCTCCGCATTGTCCTTGCCGTAGCCATGCCCGCCGGCCTCGGGTTCGAGCAGCGAGGCATCATAGCCCAGCGCCTGCAGCTTGGCCGCCATCTTGCGGGCATGGCCGGGATGCACGCGGTCGTCGCGGCGGGTGGTGGCCAGCAGGATGGGCGGGTAGGGGCGGCCGGGCTCGGCGGCGTGATAGGCGGAGAAGTGGCGGATGAAGGCCCAGTCCTCGGGCCTTGCGGGGTCGCCGTATTCCGCCATCCAGGAGGCGCCGGCCAGCAGCCTGGTGTAGCGGCGCATGTCGATCAGCGGGATGGTGCAGAACAGGGCGCCGAAACGCTCAGGATAGCGGGTCAGCATATTGGCGATCAGCAGCCCGCCATTGGAGCCACCTTCCGCGGCGATGCGGCCGGGCACGGTGACACCGCGGGCCACCAGGTCGGCGGCGATGGCGGCGAAATCGTCGTGGCTCTTCACCTTGTTGGCCAGCCGCCCGGCCTCGTGCCAGGCGACGCCGAACTCGCCGCCGCCGCGGATCTGGCCGAGCACGGTCGTGCCGCCCTTCTCCAGCCAGAGCAGGCCGGAGGTGGCGGCATAGTTCGGCAGGCGGGAGACCTGGAAGCCGCCATAGGCCGAGAGATGCACCGGCGCGCGGCCGGACTTCTCGTCCTTCGGGCCGACCTGCACATAGGGGATGCGCTCCCCATCCGAGGACACGGCCTCGTGCCGCGTCACCATGAGGCCGGTGGCATCGAAGCTGGGGGAGGAGGCCTTGAGCAGGGCCGGCGCCGCAGGGGTGGTGGCGGTGAGCTGGAGCCGGGGCGGGGTCACCGGATCCTGCGCCATGACCAGCAGCGTGCCGTCGGATTCGGTGGCCTCCGTATCCAGCGCCCAGAGGTCGACCACGCCGATGCGCGGCAGGCCCGGCACCTCCCGCCGCTGCCAGCCGGCCTCGCCAGGGGTGAGCAGGGCGAAATGGGGCTCGAGATCGTCCAGCACGTGCAGCACCAGCGTGCCGTCGCACCAGAAGAAGCCCTGGAGGGCTCGGCGCGGGGCGGGCGTGAACAGCACCTCCGGCACCGCCTGCCCGGCCATGGCGGCGTCGAAGGACAGGCCGAGCAGGGTATCGGGCGGGTAGGTGGTGCCGGCGAGGGTCCAGGGGGTGCGGGGCTTCGCGGCGAGCCAGCCGCGCTGCCAGCTGTATTCGGCATCGGTCGGCAGCGGGATCTCGCGCTGGGGGCCGCTGCGGTCGCCGAGATGGATGCGGGCGTCGTAGAAGCTGAGCTGTTCGTAGAAGACCACGACCTCCCGCCCGCCTTCGCGGTCCACCCCGGCGCCGAGGGCCATGCTGGTGGCCGGCACCTCCAGGATCGGCGGCGTCGTGGCGGGGTCCGTGCCGCGGCGCCACACCCGCACCGTGCTGGCATAGCCGGAATTGGTGGCGCCGAGCAGGGCGGAGGAGAGCAGCAGCGTGTCGCGGTCCAGCCAGGCGGCGGCGGACTTGGCTTCGGCCAGGTGGAAGCCCTCGGCCGGGAAGGCGCGGGTGCCGAGGTCGAATTCGCGCAGCACCACCGCATCCCCGCCGCCGCGCGACAGGCGCAGGATGGCGCGGTCGTGGCTGCCGGGCAGGGTGGTGGCGCCCTTCCAGATCCAGTCGGCGCCTTCCGCTGCCGCCAGCGCATCGAGGTCCAGCAGCACGTCCCATTCCGGTGTCTCGGTCCGGAAACTGTCCAGGGTCGTGCGGCGCCAGAGGCCGCGTGGGTTCGCCGCATCGGTCCAGTAGTTGTAGAGGAAGGCGCCGCGGCGGGTGACGTGGGGCAGGCGGCCGGGGCGGTCGAGCGCCGCTTTCAGCGCCTCCCGGTCCGCGGTCACGCGGTCATCGGCGAAGCGGGCGCGGGTGCGGGCGTTTTGGTCGGCGACCCAGGCGAGCGCGCGGTCCCCCTCCACATCCTCCAGCCAGAGATACGGGTCGTCATCCGGCGCATCGAGGGTCGGGCGCAGGTCCATGCTCAGTCTTCCCCCAAAAATTCGCGGATTTCGGCGACGGCATCGCGCAGGCCCAGCCGCCGCGGCACCACGCCCGGCGGCAGACCGGCCAGCAGTCGGGAGGGGCAGGACTTGTCGAGCAGCACGAAGACGCCCTTGTCGTCGCCGCGCCGGATCAGCCGCCCAAAGGCCTGGCGCAGGCGGTGGCGGGCGATGGCGTCGTCATAGGATTTCGGCTGGCCTTCGGAGAGATGCGTCCGCCGTTCCCGGTGCAGGATGGAGGGCCTTGGCCAGGGCACGCGGTCGAAGACCAGCAGACGCAGCGACCGGCCGGGCACGTCCACGCCGTCCCGCATCGCATCGGTGCCGAGCAGGCAGGCATGCTCCTCGGCCCGGAACACATCGACCAGGGTCGCATTGTCCATGGCATCGACATGCTGGGCGTAGAGGGGAATGCCGCGCTCGGCCAAGGGCTGGGCGATGCGGGATTGCACGTCGCGCAGCCGCCGCACCGCCGTGAACAGGCCGAGCGCGCCACCGCCGGAGGCGGTGAAGAGCGCGCGATAGGCGGCGGCCACCTGGGCGGGATCGCCCTTGCTGACATCCTCCACCACCAAGGCGCGGGTTCGGGTGGCGTAGTCGAAGGGGGATGCGACGGCGGCGCGGATGGCGGGGTTGGGCAGGTGGGCGGCGCCGGTGCGGGATTCGGCGGCGCGCCAGGCGGCCTCCCGATCCTCCTCGCCTTCCGCGGCGCCGGCATGGTCGCGCAGCGTGGCAGAGGTGATGAGCACGCCATGGGCAGGGGCGGCGACCGCCATGGCGAAGGGCTGGGTGGGGTCCAGGTGGTGGCGGTGCATTCCGCAATCGATCTCGCGACCCTCCCGCCGGTCGAGGGCGAACCAGTCGACATAGTCGGGGCGCAGGCCGGGGGCGCGGGGCGGGCTGGCGAGGGTGCCGAGCATGGCGGACCAGGCGGTCAGCGGCATCAGGGCGCGGCGTTCCAGGCCGCGGCAGGCGGCCTCGATACGAATGCGGTCGCCGACCTCCAGCTCCTCCGCCTCATCCTCCAGCCGGGCCGCGAGCCGGTCGTGCAGCGCCTGGAGCGGGTTTTTCAGGCGGGTCAGGCTTTCGGCCAGGGCTGCGCCGGCCTCGGCCACCGCCTCCGGCAGCGGGTGCAGGTCGCATTCGACGCCATAGCCGGCCTCCTCATCCTTGGCGCGGGCCAGGATCTGGCGGCGGACGGATTGCAGAAAGGCCTCGGCAGTGCCGCGGGGCTCGTCCATTTCGGAGAGGCGGCTGGGCCAGCCGGGGGCGGGCAGGGCGCGCGCGGCCTGGAGCGCTTCCTCCAGCGGCAGCAGCAGGTCGGGGCGGTCGCCGATCAGATCCTCCAGCCGCCGGGCCAGGCCGCGGGCGCGGGAACGGCCGCCCTCCGCCCCCAGCAGCCAGCGGCGCAGCTCCGCGGCCTCGCCGCCGGTCAGGTCGGCGGAGAAGGCGGCGTCCGCCGCGTCGAACAGGTGGTGGCCCTCGTCGAAGACCAGGCGCAGCGGGCGGCCATCCTCGCCGCCGCCCAGCGCCGCCTGCACCATCACCAGCGCATGGTTCGCCACCACCAGCGTGGCGGATTTGGCGCGGCGGATGGAGTGTTCGACGAAGCACTGCTTGTAGTGGCCGCAGGCGGAGTGGATGCATTCGCCGCGCCGGTCGGCCAGCGGCCAGACATGGTGCGGGCCGAAGAGCTCCGTCAGCCAGCCCGGGAAGTCGCCGCCCTGCAGGTCGCCGTCGCGCGTTGCCAGCGCCCAGCGCGCGACCAGCGACAGCGGCAGCAGGATGCCGGCCATGGAGGCGGCGCCGACCGCCTCCTCCATGTTCAACAGGCAGAGGTAGTTCTCACGGCCCTTGCGGACGACGATGCGGCGGCGGCGCTCGGCGGGTTCGGGGTAGAGGCGCGCGGCCTCCTGGTCGATCTGGCGCTGCAGGTTGCGGGTGAAGGTGGAGATCCAGACCGGGGCGCCGTTGCGCTCCGCCCAGAGGCTGGCCGGCGCCACATAGCCGAGCGTCTTGCCGGTGCCGGTGCCGGCCTCCGCCAGCACCAGGTTGGGGGCGCCGCGCGTTTCCCGGGCCTGAAAGGCGCCGGCGGCGGCGGAGGCGTAGTCGGCCTGCTGCGGGCGCTGCTCCGCGCCCTCGCCGAGGATCTCGGCGAGGCGGCGGCGGGCATCGGCGGGGGAGACGGGGTGTTGCGCGGGGGGCGGGGGCGGCGCCACCTCCTCCCATTCCGGCAGGCGGCGCCAGACCTTGAGTGGATCCAGCGAGGGGCGGGCCTGCTGGCCCAGCGCCGCGAGGACGGAATCGGCCCAGGGCCAGTGCACTTCGGCGCCGAGCTTGGCGGCCAGCGCCGCGGCATCCCGGTTCAGCGGCGCGTTGCGGCCGGCGGCGAGGTGGCGGAGCATCGCCGTGGCGAGCTCCGGCAGCAGGGCGGCCAGACCCTCCTCATCCTCCGGCGGGTCGCGGTCCAGCGCCATGGCCAGGCCGCGCGGCGTGGGGGCGGCGGGGCGAGCGGGCAGGCAGAAGGCGAAGAGTTCCAGCAGATCGCAGGCCGGGAAGGGGCCGAGGCCGAGGCGGCGGGCGGTGGCCGGCGCATGCACCAGCATGGGCGGCGGCATGTCGCGCAGACGGCGGCCGATCTCGAGGGCGGGGCCGGAGAAGAGCTCGCCATCCGGGGTGAGGAGGGTGCCGCGGCCGAAGCCCGCGATCAGCGCCGGGCTGTCCGGCAGCAGCAGGCGCGGCTGCCGGAGCTCGGCCGAGGGACGCGGGGTGGTCATGCCGCCAATGTGGCCGCAGCGTGCAGGCGAACAAAGAGGGAAAGGCGCGGCGGCATGCAGATTTCCGTCATGGCGGCGCGTGACTTGAGGCCCTCTCCCCCCGACGGGGGGTTCGACGCATGCGTCGAAGGTGGGGTGAGGGGGGCTCGGCGGCCTGATGCACCGCGCCCATCGAGACGGCGCATCTGGTGGCGCTGGCCGTCTAATCCTGCACGGCCCCCCTCACTCCGACCCTCTCCCCCCGTTGGGTGGAGAGGGAGTCATGCGGTGAGGGAGGACTGCGCGGCTCAGGCCGGCACGCGCAAGGCGGGCACCCGCTCCGCGATCTGCACCGCGTTCAGCGCCGCGCCCTTCAGCAGCTGGTCTCCGCAGAGGAAGAAGTCCAACCCGCGGTCACCGAAGACCGGGTTGGCGCGGATGCGGCCGGCCTCGACGTCGTCCTGGCCGGTGGCGGTCAGCGGCATCGGGTAGAGCAGGGCGGCCGGGTCATCCAGCACCTTCACGCCGGCGGCCTGGCGCAGCACGGCGCGGGCGGCCTCGGCGGTGACGGGGCGCTCCGTCTCGATCGTCACGCTCTCGCCGTGGACGCGCATGGTCGGGATGCGGACGGCGGTGCAGGAGATGAGAAGATCGGGCAGGCCCATGATCTTCCGGGATTCCCAGGCGACCTTCATCTCCTCCCGCGTATAGGCGTTCGGCTGGAAGCTATCGATGTGGGGGATGACGTTGAAGGCCAGCGGGTGCGCGAAGACCTCGTTCTGGGCCTTGGCGCCGTCCACCAGCACGCGCCGCGTCTCGCGCTCCAGCTCCACCATGCCCTCCGCCCCGGCGCCGGAGGCGGCCTGGTAGGTGGAGACGATGACGCGCTTGATGCCGAAGGCGGCATGCAGCGGGGCCAGCGCCACCACCAGGATGGCGGTGGTGCAGTTGGGATTGGCGATCAGCCTGGCATCGCCGATGGCCGCCGCATTCACCTCCGGCACCACCAGCGGGACATTCTCCTCGAGCCGGAAGGCCGAGGAATTGTCCACCACGGTGACGCCGGCGGCGACCAGCCCGGGGGCGTGCTTCTTGGCGAAGTCGCCGGAGACGGCGAGCAGGGCCAGGTCCAGGTCGCGCGCGGCCTCCTGGCTGAATTCCTCGATCACCGTATCGCCGAAGGGCGTGGGCAGGACGGTGCCGGCACTGCGACCCGAGGCGAAGAGGCGGAGTTTCGTCACCGGGAAGCGACGCCGCCCGAGGACCTCCACCAGCTCCCGCCCCACCGCTCCGGTGGCGCCTATCACACCCACACGCATCGCACGCTGCTCCTGTCTCGCAAGGACAGGTCGCATAGCGCAAAGCCGGGCTTCGGCCAATCACGCGATGGCCGAGACCTGCTGTGTGTCCAGGGCATAATGGCCGCCCACCACCTTGAGCCGGCCGGCCGCGGCGGCGCTGGCCAGGACGGGGCTTTCGGCCAGCAGCCGGGCCACGTTCATCGCCACATTGGCGCGGACGGTGCCTTCCACCACATCGCCGCCGGCGCGCAGCGCGGCCAGCGCCGCCGGCAGCATGGGCAGCAGCATGTCCCGCAGATGCACGGGCAGGGACAGCGGCTGCTGCGCCAGCGCCACGGCCGCGCCGGCGGCGCCGCAATGCTGGTGCCCCAGCACCATGATCAGTGGCACGCCCAGATTGGCCACCGCATATTCCAGGCTGCCGATGGCGCCGGTATCGGCCAGGTTGCCGGCATTGCGGGCGACGAAGATCTCGCCGAGGCCGGCCTGGAACAGCACCTCCGGCGTCGCGCGGCTGTCGGCGCAGCCGAGCACGGCGGCGAAGGGCGCCTGGCCGGTGGCGAGGATGGCGCGGCGTTCCAGGTTGCCCGGGCCGGGCTGCGCCGCCTGGGCCAGGAAGCGGCGATGGCCCTGCATCAGCCGGTCCAGCGCCTGGTCGGGCGTCAGGGTGGTGGGGGGCAGGCTGCTGGCGGCGCGGGCCGGGGTGAGGCCGGCGGCGGTGGCCGCCAGGCCGGCCATGGCCGCCATCAGCCCGCGGCGGCCATGGCCGCGGCTGGCGCGATGCGGGAAGGCGTCGGTGCAGCAGGGGCAGGCCGGCATGGCGGATCCTTCGGTGGGCGGACCGTCCGGGCAGGATGGTGCGCCTCTGGAATGAAGGCTGTGCGCCTTCGATCCCACCGAGGCTAGGCATCATTGGCTTCCGGAGCGTGAATGCCCGGCGCATTGCGGATGGCCTCGCCTGGACCGCCCGCCGCACCTATAAGGCGGCACCGCCTCCAGCCTGAGGATGACCTGACGCATGTCCGCCGATTTCACCACCGCCAAGTCCTGGCCCTTCGAGGAGGCGCGCAAGGTCGCCGACCGGGTGCAGGCGGGCGGCAAATCGGCGGCGCTGTTCGAGACCGGCTACGGCCCCTCCGGCCTGCCGCATATCGGCACCTTCGGGGAGGTGGCGCGCACCACCTGGGTGCGCCGTGCCTTCGAGAAGCTGACCGGCCTGCCCACCAACCTGATCGCCTTCAGCGACGACATGGACGGGCTGCGCAAGGTGCCGGACAATGTTCCCAACCGGGAGATGCTGGCCGGCTATCTCGGCCGGCCGGTCACGGCGGTGCCGGATCCCTTCGGCACGCATGAAAGCTTCGGGCACCACAACAATGCCCGGCTGCGCGCCTTCCTGGACCGTTTCGGGTTCGATTACGAATTCGCCTCATCCTCCGACTACTACCGGTCGGGACGATTCGATGCGGCGCTGCTGCGGATGGCGGAGAGGCATGAGGAGGTGCGGGCGGTGATCCTGCCGACGCTCGGCCCGGAACGCCGCGCCACCTATTCCCCCTTCCTGCCGATCCATCCGAAGACCGGCGTGGTGATGCAGGTGCCGATGGAGGAGGTGCGGCCGGCGGAGGATCTGCTGGTCTGGATCGACCCCGCCACCGGCGAGCGCCACGGCACGCGCATCACCGGCGGCCATTGCAAGGCGCAGTGGAAGGCCGACTGGGCGCTGCGCTGGTACGCGCTGGGCGTGGATTACGAGATGTCCGGCAAGGACCTGATCGACAGCGTCCGGCTGTCCGGCCGCATCTGCCAGGTGCTGGGCGGCCAGCCGCCGATCGGCTTCACCTATGAGCTGTTCCTGGACGAGGACGGCGGCAAGATCAGCAAGTCGAAGGGCAATGGCCTGACCATCGACGAATGGCTGCACTACGCCCCGCCCGAGAGCCTGGCGCAGTTCATGTACAACCAGCCCGGCCGCGCCAAGCGCCTGCATTTCGACGTGATCCCGCGCGCCGTCGACGAATACGTGCAGAACCTGGACCGGCTGCGCACGGTGCCGGGGCCGGACAATCCGGCCTGGCACATCCATGGCGGGCCCACCAACGACCCGGGCACGCCGGTGTCCTTCACCATGCTGATGAACCTGGCCAGCGTGATCAACGCGGATGCACCGGAAATGCTCTGGGGTTTCCTCCGCCGCTACGCGCCGGATGCGAAGGGGGAAACCCACCCGCTGCTGGCCCGCCTGGTGGAGCACGCCGTCGCCTACTACCGGGACCGCGTCGCGCCGAACAAGCAGCACCGCGCGGCGACGGAGGCCGAGCGCCCCGCCTTCGAGGCGCTGGCCGCCGCGCTGCGGGCGCAGCAGGGGGAGCTGGAACTGCTGCCGCCGGATGAGCAGGCCAAGGCGATCCAGGACCTGGTCTATGATGCCGGGCGGCGCGAGCCCTTCATCGAGATGACGAAGGACGGCCGGCCCGGCGTCTCCCGCGCCTGGTTCAATGCGCTGTACCAGGTGCTGCTGGGCCAGCCGGAAGGCCCGCGCTTCGGCGGCTTCGTCGCGCTGTACGGCATTGCCGGCACGATCGGGCTGATCGAGACGGCGCTGGCGCGGCCCGCGGCCAGCGGCGAAAGGCCCAGCGCCGCCAGCGGCGAAAGGCCCAGCGCCGCCAGCGGCGAAGTTTCGCGCGCCGCCAGCGGCGACGCCGCCGCGTGAGGAAGCTCGGCGAGCTGCTGCGCCGCCACGGCGTGGCAGGCTTCGGCGTCCTGCTGCTGATCGCCGCCATCTGGGTGGTGCAGAAGGAATTCCGCAGCCTCTCCATCGCCGATATCCGCGCCTCGCTCGCCGCCATCTCCACCGCTACGCTCTGGGTGGCGGCGGGCTGGACGCTGCTGGCCTATGCGGTGCTGACTATCTACGACCGGCTGGGCAGCGTCTATGCCGGCTATCCGGTCAGCTATGCCCGCACCTCGCTGGCCTCCTTCTGCGCCTATACGCTGGCGCACAACCTGGGCTTCGCCGCGGTCTCCGGCGCCGCGGTGCGCTATCGCTTCTATGCCGCCTGGGGGCTGCCGGCGCTGGCCATCGCCAAGGTGGTCGCCTTCACCAGCCTGACCTTCGGCCTGGGCGGCTTCGCCCTCGGCGGGCTGGTGCTGCTGGTGGAGCCGGATGTGATCCCGGGCCTCGGCGAGCATGTGCCGCATTGGGCCATGCGCATCCTGGGCCTCGCGATGTGGGCGCTGGTGATCGCCTATGTGACCCTGTCGCGCATCCGCAGCCATGTTGTGATCTTCAAGCACCGCATCGACCTGCCGGGCTTCCGCATGGCGGTGGCGCAGACCACGCTGGCCAGCGTCGATGTCGCGATCACGGCGATGATCTTCTACACCCTGCTGCCGTCGGCGGAGGGGCTGACCTTCCTCCGCTTCCTCGGCATCTATGTGGTGGCCTATACCGCCGGCATCGCGGCAAGCCTGCCGGGCGGCATCGGCGTCTTCGACGGCGCTATCCTGCTGGGCCTCGCGCCCTGGCTGACGCCGGCCCAGGTGGTGGGCGCGCTGCTGCTGTTCCGGCTGTACTACTACATCGTGCCGCTGTTCCTGGCCGGCATCCTGTTCGCCGGCTTCGAGATCGCCCAGCGCCGCCATGCGCTGAAGCGCTTCGCGGTCGAACAGGGCGTGGCCGATGCGCTGGAAGTGCCGGTGATCGCCGGCCTCACCGGCCTCGGCGGGGCGCTGCTGCTCTTCGTCGGCGCGCTGCCGGCGCGCGGCACGGCGGTGGCGGAATGGGCGGGGTATGAGGCGGCCGTCGCCAGCCACTTCGCGGCCTCCGTCATCGGCTCGCTGCTGCTGGTGATCGGCTATGGGCTGCTGCGGCGGCTGACGCTGGCCTGGGGCGCGGGCATCCTGCTGCTGCTGACCGGGGCGCTGATCTGCTGGCTGCGCGCCGATGGCTGGTGGCTCTGGGGCGCCTTCCTGCTGGTGGCGGGGCTGCTGGCCGCCATGCGCGGCGCCTTCTACCGCACCGCGCGGCTGATGACGGAACCGCTGGCCGGCGCCACGCTGCTGCCGCTGGTGGTGGTGGGGCTGTGTGCGCTGATGCTGGCGCTGGTCAGCTATGGCGGCAAGGTGGCGGGCGACAGCTGGTGGGGCGTGGTGATCTCCCCGCTCGCGCCGGACAGCCTGCGGTTTTCCGTGGGCCTGGCCGGGGTGCTGCTGCTGGTGGCGGCGGTGCGGCTGCTGCGGCCGGCCCGCATCCAGCCGGAGGAATGGGACCCCGAGGTGCGGGCGCGGCTGCGGGCGCTGGGGGCGGAGGCGCCGGAACTGGCCGATGGCGCCGTCTTCGGCGAGGCCGGGCGGGCCGGCTTCGCCTTCGTCAAGCGCGACGGCATCTGGCTGGCGCTCGGCGATCCGGCGGGGGATGAACGCGACCGCGTCTCCGCCATCTGGCGCTTCCGCGACATGTGCGAGCGAGCGGGGGTGGATGCCGCCTTCTGGCGCGTCGGGCCGGGGCTGCTGCGGGTCTATGGCGATATCGGCCTGACCGCCTTCCCGGTCGGCGCGCCGCTGCCGGGCGATGGGCCGCGCTTCCTGGCCTGCCGGGCGGAGAAGGACCTGGAGACGCTGGCGCCGCTGCTGCCGGGGCGATGAGCCGCGGCGCTACTGCGTCGCCCAGATGATCCGGTGCATCCAGGCCAGCTCGGCCAGGTCGAAGGTATAGTTCGGATGCGCCGGGTTCAGGCTGGCCAGCTCCACCCGGCGGGCGGATTGGCGCAGCAATTCCTTGGCCATCACCTCCCCCTGCCGGGTGCGGACCACCACGCGGTCGCCGCGCCGCACCGGCGCGCCGGGGGACACGATGACCACGTCGCCATCCCGGAAGACCGGCTCCATGCTCTCCCCACTGATTTCCAGCGCATAGGCGTTGGGGTCCGGCACATCGGGCACCGAGATCTCGTCCCAGCCGCCGCCGACCGGGTAGCCGCCATCGTCGAAGAAGCCCTCGCCGCCCGCCTGGGCCAGGCCGATCAGCGGGATGCGCCGCGCGATCGGGCCGCGGCCGCCGCGCGAGAGCGCCGGGGCGCCGGTGACGAGGGAGGCGAAGGCCTCGAACCCCGTGCCGGTGGCGCCCAGCACCTTGGCGACGCTTTCGGTGGAGGGCCAGCGCGCGCGGCCATCCACGCCCGTGCGCTTGGACGGGTTGAAGGCGGTGGCATCGAGCCCCGCCCGGCGGGCGAGGCCCGAGGCTGACAATCCATGTTCCGCGGCGAGCGCATCGATCGCCCGCCAGATGTCCTCGTGCCGCATGGCCAAGGGATTCCCTGCTGCGGGAGGCGACGCGGGGAGGCGTCGCTTCCTGGGATGGGACATCCTAGGTTTCGAGTCGCGATGCAATAGGAACGATATCCTTGCAACCCCGGGTGGAAAAGGTTAAGGGGTCTTTGTTCCTGTTTTGTTCAGGAACCAAAGCCCCTGAGGACCCAAGGTCATGTCCATCGCCCCCTGCCGCGCCCCCGTCCTGGTCAGCCTGGAACGCGCGCAACCCTTCGATTCGGCTGAGGATGCCTGGTTCTGGACCATGGCGGCCCTGACGGCGCGGCGCGACGGCGCCAGGCTGGGCGCCGGGCGCGGGCAGGTGGTGCGGCCCTGCGAGCCCGACGATGTGGTGAAGTGCCTCGACCGGCTCTATCGTCAGCGCCGCATCGAGCTGGCGCATGCGCGCATCCTGCGCATCTGGGGCGAGCGCCACGAAGCCCCCAGCCCGCGCGTCCCGCAGGAGGCCGGCGACCTACGCCTGTGGCGGGAGGCGATGGACCGGCTGGATTTTCCCCTCCGCGCCAAGGGCATTGTCGGCGGCCCCCCGCGCGGGCTGCAGGAGGCGGAGGTGGTGCCATTCCGGGGACGCCTCCAGTGAGGCAGCGGCTCGCGCATCGGCGGGCTGTGGAGGCGGCGGGGCAATCGGTCTGGATCGCCTTCGGTGGCGTCGCCGACCAGCCCTGGCTGCGCCTGCTGCGCCCTGGCTTCCGCCACTGCTTCGCAGCACTCGGCGACGAGGCCGGCTGGACGGTGCTGGAGCCGCTTTCCGGGCGCCTGATGGTGGCGCGGCTTCCCGTCGAGGGCAGTTTCGACCTGCCGGCCTTCTATCGCCGCGCCGGGCTGCGGGTGCTCGGCCCCTTCACGCCGGGGGATCCGGCGCCGCGGCTGCTGCCGCCGATCGCCCCCTTCAGCTGCGTCGCGCTCTGCCGCGCCCTGCTGGGCCCGGAGGCGCCTGCGGCCTGGACGCCCTATCAGCTGTTCCTTGGGCTGGGTGGGCAGGTGAAGGAAAATAATCATCAGACATAGGAATAAATATTGACGCGGCCGTGA
Organism: Falsiroseomonas tokyonensis; assembly: GCF_019024325.1. GTDB lineage: Bacteria > Pseudomonadota > Alphaproteobacteria > Acetobacterales > Acetobacteraceae > Falsiroseomonas > Falsiroseomonas tokyonensis. The sequence continues at coordinate 143,425 of NZ_JAFNJS010000004.1, read as the reverse complement.
GGCCGGTCTATCACCCCCTTGCCACGGGGTGATCTGCGCCCCGCGGCATCCTCCTCTCCCGGTCCCCCAAACTCGACCCGTCCGGCTCTGCCGGGCGGGTCTTTTTTTGGGCGCGGCCGGGGAGCAACCCCAGCCGAAGGAAGCGCGCATGGGTGGCCTGTTCCAGGCGCCGAAGCCGGCCGTGTCCGCCCCGGACACCAACGCCGCCGTCGAGGCGGCCGCCGAGAAATCCGCCGCCACCGAAGCCAGTGCCGAGGAGGCCGCACGCCGTGCCCGGCAGCGGGCGCTGGACCGGGCCCGCCGCGGCCTGGCCGGCACCATCGCCACCTCCGCCCGCGGGGTGCTGGACCCCGCGCCGGCCTTCGCCGCGCGCAAGAACCTGCTGGGCGAATGAGGCGATGATGACCCCGGAACAGATCCTCGCCCGCCATGAACGCGCCCTGGCGCGCCGGCGGCCGCTCGAGGGGCGTTGGCAGGACTGCTACGACCACGCCCTGCCGGCGCCCCATGCCGCGCCGCTGTTCGACGCCACCGCCGCCGATGCGGCCGAACAGCTCGCCGCCTCCCTCCTCGCCGAACTGGCGCCGCCCTGGTCGCGCTGGTTCGGCCTGGCGCCGGCCCGCAAGGTCTCCGAAGGCCCGGCAGCGCAGGAGGTGGCGCGGCTGCTGGAAGCGGCGGCCGAGACGCTGCAGGGCCACCTGGATCGCTCCAATTTTTCGTTGGAACTGCATCAGGCTTTTCTCGAACTGGTGGTGACCGGCACCGCCGTGCTGCTGGTGGAGGAGGCGCCGCCCGGTGAGACCTCCGCGCTGCGCTTCACGGCCGTGCCGCTGCGGGAGACGGTGCTGGAGGAGGGCCCCTCGGGCCGGCTGGACACCGTCTTCCGCGCCATCCGCCTGACGCCGGCCGAAATCCGCGCGCGCTGGCCCGGTGCGCAGCTGGTGCTGCCGCGGCAGGACGGCAATGAGGCGCCGCCGCAACTGCGCGTGGTGGAGGCGGTGTGGCCCGACCCGCGCGCCGGCCATCGCTTCGCGGTCGTGCTGGATGGCGGTGAGTCGGCGCCGGAACTGCTGGCGGAGGGCCGCTTCGCGGAGAATCCCTTCATCGCCTTCCGCTGGCTGAAGGTGCCCGGCGAGACCTATGGCCGCGGCCCCGTCGCCAAGGCGCTGCCCGATATCCGCACCGCCAACAAGGTGGTGGAGCTGATCCTGAAGAACGCCTCCATCGCCGCTACCGGCATCTGGCAGGCGGAGGATGACGGCGTGCTGAACCCGGCGACGATCCGCCTGGTGCCCGGCGCCATCATCCCGAAGGCTCAGGGCTCGGCCGGCCTCACGCCCCTGGCAGCACCCGGCAATTTCGATGTCTCGCAGCTGATCCTGCAGGACCTGCGGGCGCGCATCCGCGGCGCGCTGCTGGCCGATCGGATCGAGGCCTCGGACAAGGTCGGCATGACGGCCACCGAGGTGACGGCGCGCAGCGCCATCTCCATCCGCCTGCTGGGCGCCATCTACGGCCGGCTGCAAGCGGAGCTGCTGGGGCCGCTGGTGGCGCGCTGCCTGTCCGTGCTGCGCCGGCGGGGCGAGGTGCCTTCGCTGCTGGCCGATGGGCAGGAGGCGCGGCTGGTCTACAGCTCGCCGCTCGCCCGGGTGCAGGCGCGGGCGGATGCCAGCGACACGCTGCTGTTCCTGCAGGCCGCCGCGGGCCTCGGCGCGGAAGCGCGCGCGGTGCTGGACGAGCCCGCCGCCGCCCGCTGGCTGGCCCGCACCCTCGGTGCGCCGCCCGAGATCATCCGCCCCCCCGTCAACACGAACCAGGAGTGAGCCCCGGCATGTCCGACAACCTTCTCGACGCCGCGAGCGAGACCGCCACGACGAGCACCCGGCCGGCCGAGATCCCCGAGAAATTCTGGGACGAGGCGAAGGGCGCGCTGCGCGTCGATGCGCTGCTGAAATCATACATCGAGCTGGAGCGCCGCCTGTCCCAGCGCTTCGCCCCGCCGGGCGATGACGCGCCGGAGGAGGACCGCCTGCGCTGGCGCCGCGCGCTGGGCATTCCGGACAGCCCGGACGAATACCAGGTGACGCCGCCGAACGAGCTGCTGACGCCGGACGCCGCGGTGAACCAGCGTCTGCACGAGGCCGGCTTCAACGCCCGCCAGGTGCAGCTGGTCTACGACCTGGCGGCGGAACGCCTGCTGCCGCTGATCGCCGAGGCGGCGGCGGAGTTCGAGGCCGGGCGCCAGGTGGAGAAGCTGCGCGCGCATTTCGGCGGGGAGGAACGCTTCCGTCGCATCGCCGCGCAGCTTTCCGCCTGGGGCCGCGCGCATCTGCCCGAGGCCGTCTTCACCGCGCTCGCTTCCACCGCCGATGGCGTGCTGGCGCTGCACCGGATGATGGAGGGCAAGGAGCCCAGCCTGACGCGGGAGGCGCAGGCCGAGGCCGGTCCGGATGAGGCGGAGCTCCGCCGCATGATGCGCGACCCGCGCTACTGGCGCACGCGGGAGCCCGATTTCGTCAAGCGCGTGACCGAAGGTTTTCGGCGGCTGGTCAGCGACTAGCGCATTTTCAAGTTCGGCGTTCACGCCGAACGACTCGGAAAATGCGCCAGCACCATCCCGAGTTCCGGCCCGGTGCGGCGCAAGCCCCGGGCCGGTCCGGCGGGGCGGATGGTGCGGGCTCGCCCCCATCCGCCCCGCCCCCCAATCCCCGCAGGGAACCCGCCGCCGCGGGCTGCGGGCTGCTGCCCTGACGCCGGCCCGAAGGGGGCAACCGGCGTGCCGGGCCGTTCGCCAAACCCCTTTCCGTGACAAGGAAATCGCATGTCCGCTTCCACCCAGATCGACGCCGTCTTCACCCGCCAGTTCCAGGCCGAGGTGCATGAGGCCTATCAGCGCCAGGGCAGCAAGCTGCGCCCCACCGTGCGCTCCAAGACCGGCGTGACCGGCAGCAGCACCTTCTTCCCCAAGGTCGGCAAGGGCATCGCCGCGGCGAAGACGCGCCATGGCTCCGTGCCCGTGATGAACCTGGAGCATGCGCAGGTCGAATGCGTGCTGCAGGACTATTATGCCGGCGACTGGATCGACCGGCTGGACGAGCTGAAGACCAATGTGGATGAGCGCAGCGTGGTGGCCAATGCCGGCGCCTATGCGCTGGGCCGCAAGACCGACGAGCTGATCATCGCGGCCCTCGACACCGCGACCAACGAGGCCGTGGGCACCGCCGCCGGCACCACGGATGCCGATGGCCTGACCAAGGCGAAGGTGCTGCTGGCCTTCGAGATGATGGGCGCGGCGGAAGTGCCCGACGATGGCGGGCGCTATGCCGTGGTCGGCTGGAAGCAGTGGTCGCAGCTGCTGGAGATCGAGGAATTCGCCTCCTCCGAATATGTCGGCGAGGATGCGCTGCCTTGGAAGGGCAGCCAGGCGAAGCGCTGGCTGGGCGCGATGTGGATGCCGCATTCGGGCCTGACGCTCTCGGGCGGGCTTCGCTACTGCTACTTCTACCACCGCACCGCCATCGGCCATGCCGCGGCCGCCGAGGTCGAGACCGACATCACCTGGCACGGCGACCGCGCCGCGCATTTCGTCGCGAACATGATGAGCCAGGGCGCCGCGCTGGTCGACAACTTCGGTGTCGTGCGCATGCGCGCCGCGGAATAGTCGTGCGGATGCGCGCGGCGGCATAGCCCGCGCAGCCGCAAAGCCCTCTCCCCCCAACGGGGGGAGAGGGTGGGGTGAGGGGGGACCTCACCACCAGACCAGCCACCCTACATTCGGAAGAATCCCACATGGCCCTGACCGCTGTCGCGCTCTGCTCGCGCGCCCTGCTGCGCCTCGGCGCGCAGCCCGTCGCCTCGCTCGATGAGGGCACCGCGGAAGCGGAGGTCGCGGCCAATCTCTACGCGCCGACGCGTGATGCGCTGCTGTCCGCGCATCCCTGGTCCTTCGCCACCGGCCAGGCCAGCCTGCCGCGGCTTTCCGCGGCGCCGCCGGCCGACATGGCGCATGCCTTCCAGCTGCCGCCCGGCTTCCTGCGCGCACTCTCCGCCGGCAGCGGCGGGCGGGGCGGCGGCATGCCCTATCGGCTGCATGAGGACAAGCTGCAGGCGGATGCCACCAGCGTCACGCTGACCTACATCTTCCGCCCCGACGAAAGCGCCTTCCCGCCCTTCTTCGCTCAGGCGCTGGTGGCACGCCTCGCCGCCGAATTCTGCCTGCCGCTGACCGACAGCGCATCGCGCGCCGAGATGCTGTTCCGCCTGGCGGAGGGTGAGCTGCGCAGCGCGCGGCTGATCGACAGCCAGCAGGATACGCCGCGCGCCATCGAGCATTTCCCGCTGGTCGATGTGAGGGGATGAGCGGATGAGCATCGCCACGCGCCGCGTCAAATCCTCCTTCACCGCCGGCGAGCTTGCGCCCGAGCTCTATGGCCGCGCCGATCTGCGCGCCTTCGAGAATGGCGCGCGGCGGCTGCGCAATGTCGTCATCCAGCCGACGGGCGGCGTCGCGCGCCGGCCCGGCCTGGTGCATGTGGCGACGCTGCCCGGCCCGGCCCGGCTGGTGCCCTTCGAGTTCAACACGGAGCAGACCTACCTGCTGGCGCTCAGCGAGGGCCGGCTGCAGGTCTTCCTGGGCGATGCGGAGGTCGCCAGCCTGCCGGCGCCCTGGTCCACCACCATGCTGCCGCAGCTGGCCTTCACGCAAAGCGCGGATACGCTGCTGCTGTTCCATCCGGAGATGCCGCCGCAGCGCCTGACGCGCAGCAGCCACACCGCCTGGACCATCGCGCCCTTCGCCTTTTCCCGCGTCGCCTTCCACAATTTCACGCGCGACGTGGCGATGGCGGCGTCGGCCACGACGGGCACGGTGGCGCTGACCTGCTCCGCGCCGGTCTTCAGCCCCGGCCATGTCACCAGCCGCTTCCGCCTGAAGGGCAAGCGCGTGGTGATCCTTTCCGTCGAGGGGCCGCAGAACGCCACCGCGCTGGTGGAGGATCCGCTGGAGGATACGCTGGCGACGCAGGACTGGCAGGAGACGGCCTTCAGCGGCGTGCGCGGCTGGCCGGTCTGCGCCTGCTTCCACCAGGATCGCCTGGTGCTCGGCGGGTCGCGCGATGCACCGAACCGGCTGTGGCTGTCGCGCACCGGCGACCTTGGCGATTTCGATGGCGGTACGGGCCTGGATGACGAGGCGATCGAATTCGCGCTGGTCTCCGACCAGGTGAATGCGATCCGCGCCGTCTTCTCCGGCCGCCACCTGCAGGTCTTCACCTCCGGCGCCGAATGGATGGTGACCGGCGATCCGCTGACGCCGTCCTCCATCCAGCTGAACCGGCAGACGCGCGTCGGCACGGCGGTAGACCGGCAGGTGCCGCCGGTGGATGTGGATGGCGCGACGCTGTTCGTCGCGCGGTCCGGCCGCGGCGTGCATGAATTTGCCTATACCGATGTCGCCGATACCTACCAGGCGAATGACCTCGCGCTGGTGGCGCGGCACCTGGTGCGCGACCCGGTCTCCATGGCCTATGACCAGACGGCGCGGCTGCTGCATGTGGTGATGGCCGATGGCTCGATCGCCACGCTGACGCTGTATCGCGCCGAGCAGGTCACCGCCTGGACGCGGCTGGAGACGGAGGGCGCCTTCCGCGCGGTTGCCGAGACCGAAGGCCGCGTCTTCGCGCTGGTCGAGCGTTTCGGCAGTTTTCGCCTCGAGCGCTTCGATGCCACGACGGGCCTGGACGCCGCGCTCTCCGGCAGCAGCGCGACGCCACAGGATCGCTGGCTGGGGCTGGCGCATCTGGAAGCGCGGCAGGTGGGCGTGCTGGCCGATGGCGCGCCGCGCGCGCCCGCCACCGTGCTGGATGGTGCGATCACGCTGGATCCGCCCGCCAGCAGCGTGCAGGCCGGGCTGCCCTTCCGGCATCTGATCGAGCCGCTGCCCGCTTCGCTCGGCAATGCCACGGGCTCGGCTTCCGCGCCGCTGCGCCTGGTCTCCGCCACCTTCCGCCTGCTGGACACGCCGGCGCTGGAGGTGGATCTCGGCCGCGGCGTGCAGCCGGTGCCCTTCCGGCGGCTGGACACGCCGCTGCTGGATGCGGCGCCCGTGCCCTTCACCGGCGATGTCGCGCTGCGTGCCCTCGGCTGGCGGCGGGACGCCATGGCGCCGCTCTGGCGGATCGAGGGCGAGACGCCGCTGCCGCTGACGCTGCTTTCCGTCACCACCGACATGAGGATCACGAACTGATGGCGCAACTCGCCCCCATCGCGGCCGCCATCGGCGCGGGCGCCTCCATCTACGGCAATGTGCGGCAGGGCCAGGCGCAGGCCGCCAATGCCAAGGCGCAGGCCCGCGCCGCGCAGGAACAGGAAAGGGCGCGGGCGGAGCAGACGGCGCTGCAGCAGGCCGCCGAGGCCCGCGCGCGGGAGGCGCGGCTGGCCGGCACGCTGGCTTCCACCCGCGCGCGGCTGGCGGCCGGTGGCCTCTCGCCCGACGAAGGCTCCGCCGCCAACCTGACCGCGGGGATCGAGCGCGATGCCGCCGCGGCGCAGGCCGATAGCGACCAGCTTTTCGCGGCGCGCCTGTCCGCCGGCCGCCGCAGCCTGCTGAACAGCGACGGATCGCTGACCAGCTTCCTGCGCGCCGGCAGCACCTTCGGCAGCTCGCTGCGCAACCTGCTGGATTGAAGCCCGAATTCCACAGCATCGGAGCCCATGATGGCCGAGCATATCCGCATCGGCGACGTCGCGCCGCGCGTCCAGTATCTGGGCGACGGCAGCCGCGTTGCCTTCACCTATCCCTTCCCGATCTTCCAGGCCGCCGAACTGGAGCTGCGCCTGGATGGCGTGGTGCTGGCCGGCGGCTTCACCGTCTCCGGCGCCGGCAATAGCGAGGGCGGCACCGTCACCCTCGCCACGCCGCCGGCTTCCGGCAGCACCGTGACGCTGCGCCGGCGCATCCGCGTGGAACGCAGCACGGACTTCCAGGACAATGGCGTGCTGCGTGCCCGCACGCTGAACGACGAGCTGGATCGCCTGGTGGCCGCGCTGCAGGAGCAGCAGGAGGAGCTTTCCGCAGCCCTGCGCCAGGACCCGGCGGAGGTCGGCGGCAATTTCATCCTGCCGCTGCGCGGCGCGCGGGCCAATCGCATGCTTGGCTTCGACGGCACCGGCGAGCTGGTGGTGCTGCCGCGCGATTCCGGCCTGATCAGCGCGCCCTTCCCCGGCGCCGTGCCCCACACCGTGGAGGACAAGCTGGCCGAGCAGCTGAGCGCGCGCGACTTCGGCGCCAGCGGCAATGGCGTGACGGATGACGGCCCGGCGCTGCAGGCGGCGATGAACGCCGCCGGCGCCTCCGGCAAGACGCTGCTGATCGGTGAGGGCAGCTACCGCACCACGCAGCCGCTGACCCTGCCTGGCGCCGCCGCGGGCCTGACCATGCGTGGCAGCATCGTCTATGCAGGGCCCGGCGGGCAGCCGGCGCTGACCATCGGCGATGGCGGCACGGCGCGCAATGCCAGCAAGCGGCACAGCGGGCTGACGGTGCTGCGCGGGACCCAGGCCGATTGGGAGAACGACAACGATATCGGGATCCTGCTGCGCAACCACGATGCCTCGATCATCGAGGTGCGGCGTGTGGAAGGCTTCTCCATCGGCGTCCGCACGCTGGGCGATGGCCGTGGCTTCGAGGACTGCACGCTGGTGCTCGGCCGCATCGTCAACAACCGCATCGGGCCGGATGTGCACACCGCGACGGCGGGCGCCTGGAACACCTCCATCCGCTACCATGGCGGCCACTTCGCCGTGGGCTCCTCCGTGCATGTGGACAAGGACCGCTTCGGCATCCGGCTGTCCGCCGCGCCGGGCGCCTATGTCGCGCACAACCGGCATGTCTTCGACGGGCAGAACTTCGAGCTGAATGCGGAAGGCCGGCCGATCTCCGGCATTCCCTTCCTCTGCGAGGTGAACAGCCGCGCCATCATCGCGCGCGGCCTGCGCATGGAAGGCTGCAGCGGCTTCGTCGCGCGCCATACCGGCGCGGCGCAGGACCATGTCTATGAGGTGGCCTGGGCCAGCCAGGGCTATGCGGTGGAGATCGAGCACACCCTGGCCGCCACGCGCCTCGGCGGCGTGGTGCAGGCGCTGCACCAGGCGGCCCCGCACCGGGAGGCGACGCGGGAGGTGGCGAGCGTGCCAAGCCTGCGCGCCGCCGCCATCCGCTGGAATGCGACGGAGACGGGGTTCGAGAAGCTGGCCTGCCTCTCCTCCAACGTCTCCGGCAGCCCGGCCACGCTGCACGACTTCGTCTTTCCGGCGCTGGATTCCTTCACGCTGACCAATCGCGGCGTGATGATGACGGGCGGGCGGGCGCTGGGCTTCATCGTCGATGCGCGGCTCTGCCGCGACTTCGCGCTGAGCGTGGATGCCGATGCGCCGCGCATGATCGTCATGTGCTTCGACGGCGTCAACAACCTGCTGACCGACAGCCTCGGCCCGCTGGTGCTTGCCTCCGGCCAGTCCATGGTCTGGAACCCGACGGCGCGCTGGTGGCAGGGGGCGGCGGATATGACTGATGCGGGGCTGTCGCGGCTGCAGGCGGTGCGGCTTTCGCCGGCGGTGGCCACGGCAGTGATCGGCGTGGCGCGCATCGGTGCGGATTACGAGCTGCGCGCGCTGCGGCTGAACTGCGACCCGCGACATGCGCCGGCGGTGATGTACGGCCTGCCGGATCTGCGGCTGGGCGTGCGGGATCTGGTGGCGGAGCAGGCCTGGGACCCGCCCTCGATCGCCGCCGGAGCCAGCGCGCAGACCAATGTGCCGGTGCCCGGCGCCAGGCCCGGGGATTTCGTGCAGGCGGCCTATTCGCTCTCCACCTCCGGCGTCGTCTTCCTGGCGCAGATCGGCGCGCAGGACGTGGTGACCGTCACCGCCTGGAATCGCAGCGGCGCGGCTGTGGATCTCAATGCCGGCACGGTGCGCGTGCGCGTGGTGAAGGCATGAAACGAACCGGCCGTGGCAAGGCGTCTTCCAAGCCGCCCGCCTCGCCCTTGCCGCGGGAGACGCTGGAGGCGGCGATGCAGCGCGTGGCCGTGGACTACGCAGAATTCGTCGCCTCCTGGCCGCGGGGGGAGGCGCCGCCCGATCCCAAGGCCTTCGCCGCACACCAGGCCGCCGCCCGCGCCGCGCTGGCGCATATGGCGGAGCTTGCGGCGATGACCTCGGGCGAGGCCACGAAGCCCGGCGAGGCCGCCCCGGATGAGGACCAGCTGCTGGCCGCGATGCGGGCGCAGATGGCCAAGGAAGCAGAGGCATGAGCGAACGGCCTGCCGACCTGTTGGAATTCGCCTGGATCTGGAACCGCATCGCGGGCCTCGGCACGCCGGCGGTGCATCGGCGCATGCTGCGCTGGCTGAGCGAGCGCGGCGAGGCGGGCGATCTGCGGCTGCTGCTGATGGCCTTCCGGGGCTGCGGCAAGTCCACGCTGGTCGGGCTCTACTGCGCCTGGCAGCTGTATCGTGCGCCGGAGACGCGCATCTTGGTGGTGGCCGCCGATCATGCGCTGGCGACGCGCATGGTAGCGACGGTGCGCCGCATCCTCGGCCGGCATCCGCTGTGTGGCGCGCTGCTGCCCGACCATGGCGACGGATCCTGGGCCTCGGATCGCTTCACCGTGGCGCGGGATGCGGTGCTGCGCGATGCCTCCATGCTCGCAGCCGGCATCGGCGGCAATATCACCGGCGCGCGCGCCGACCTCATCGTCTGCGACGATGTGGAGGTGGCGGGCAATTGCGGCTCCCCCGGCCAGCGCGCGGAATTGCGCGAGCGGCTGACGGAGACGGAATTCGTGCTGGTACCCGGCGGCCGCATGCTGTTCGTCGGCACGCCGCATTGTGCGGACAGCCTCTATGCGGAAGGGGAGGACGCCTTCCTCTCGGGCTATCGCCGCCTGGTGCTGCCGCTGCTGGATGCGGAAGGCCGCAGCGTCTGGCCCGAACGCTTCACCGAAGCCGGCATCGCCAGTCTGCGCCGGCGCGTCGGCCCGCTGGCCTTCCGGCGGCAGATGCTGCTGGAAGCGGTGACGGAGGAGGCGGCGCGGCTCGATCCCGGGCTGATCCTGCGCTACGCGGAGGATACCGACTACCGCGAGGCGAATGGTCGCGGCGTACTGAGGTTGATGGGCCGGCAGATGGTCTCGGGCGGCGGCTGGTGGGACCCGGCCTTCGGGCGGCCCGGCGTGGGCGATGCCAGCGTGCTGGCCTGCACCTATGCCGATGCCGAGGGGCGGCACTACCTGCACCGTCTGGCCTATCTGCTGCACGACCCCGACGCGCAGGACGACGCCGCCACGCAGCAATGCCGCGCGGTGGCGGAGATTGCGCGCGACCTGCTGCTGCCTGTGCTTCGGGTGGAGACCAACGGCATCGGCAAGTTCCTGCCCGGCCTGCTGAAGCGAGAGATCAACCGCATCGGCTTCCATTGCAGCGTGCTGGAAGCCACCAGCCGCCGCGCCAAGGCGGAGCGCATCCTGGCCGCGCTGGACCCGGTGCTGGCCGCGCGCCGGCTGCTGGCGCATGAGGATGTCTTCCGCACCCGCTTCGCGCGGGAGATGGCCGATTGGCGGCCGGACCTGCCGGGCCAGCACGACGATGCGCTGGATGCCGTGGCCGGCTGCCTGCTGGCGGAGCCGGTGCGCCTGCCCGGCGCACCGCCGCTGCGGCCAACCAGCCTGCCCTGGCGGGGCGTCTAAAGCACTATCCGATAACACTGAATCAGTGTTGTCGGATTTTGTGCTTTAGAAACAATAACTTCTAGAGCACGAGATCCATCCGAGAGGATGGATCGTGCTCTAGCAGCTTCGTTTCATCGCATTTTTGGAGTCGTCAGGCGAAGCCGCCTGACTTGAAAATGCTCAGGCGCTCTTTCGCGGCACGATTTCCAGCGCATGCCGGTCCCAGCCGGCCGGCGTCGCCTCGAAGCGCCCATCCTCCCGCTGCCGGGCCAGGCCCATGCCCTCAAGCCGCCGCAGGCAGGGGCCGTCCTTCAGCCCGTCCGGACGGCCCGGCCGGCCCACCAGGGTCAGGCGGTGCAGCGCGGAGCGGCAACAGGTCTCGAGATAGGGCTGGTTCCACATCGTTCGCGCAGCGGTCGCTTTGTCCTGTTGAACCGCATCTCCCGCGGTGCCTCCAGCTTGGGCCCGCCGGGCTTCCCCTTCAAGGAGTCTCCCCCCGATGATCCCCGAAATCCCGCCCCAGGTGCTGAGCGCGCTGGCGGATGCGCCGCTGGCCGCGCTCATGCTGTGGATGATGCATCTCCTGCGGCGCGACCTGCAGTCGCGGCCCGAGGCGCCGCCCAGCGCCTCCCAAGCCCCCGGGCCTTCGCGCGACGAACTGGTGGATTTCAAGCTGGAAGTCGCGCGCACCTATGTGCCGCTGTCGCTGATCCGCGACCTCGATTCGCGCCTTTCGCTGCAATTGCTGCGGATCGAGGAGAAGCTGGACGAGGTCAGCCGCACCGCGACCACGGCCACCGCCATCGCCGGCCATAACCTGCCGGGCCGCAAGATGGGCTTCGCGGCGCGCGCCGATGCGGAGCCGGGCCGATGAGCGCCGCCATGCAGATGACCCCGCCGCAGGCCGCCGGCGTGCTGGAACTGACCCTCTGGGGCGAGGCCGGCTTCCGCCCCGTGCGCGCGATCGAGGGCGTGGCCGCGGTCGTGATGAACCGTCGGCGCCTGGCGCTTGCGCCCGGCGGGCCGCGGCACCTGGGGCTGGACGTGGCCGAGATCTGCCGCGCGCCCTTCCAATTCGCCTGCTGGCATCCGCAAAGCCCGCGTCGTGCGGCGATGCGGGCGCCGGAGCTGGCGCAGGACCCCAGCTTCGCCATCTGCCGCCGCATCGCCGCCCGCGCGCTGGCCGGCGCGCTGCCGGATGCGACGCAGGGCGCCACGCACTACCACGCAGCCGATTCGCTGCCGCGCTGGGCCATCGGCCAGATCCCGACGGTGGAGGCAGGCGGGCTTGTCTTCTACCGCCTGCTCGGCTGAAACCGGCCCGCACAGGCTCGGAGCGCGCCGCATGGAAGACCGCATCTACACCATGGTCCGGGAAGCCGATTGGCGCGCCGCGGAAGCCGCCGGCGCCTATGCCGGCAGCGCCGATGATGCGCGCGACGGCTTCCTGCATTTCTCCACCGCCGCCCAGCTGCGCGCCAGCGCGGCCAAGCATCGCGCCGGCGTCGCGGATCTCTGGCTGCTGGAAGTGGATGCCAGGCGCCTGGGGCCCGCGCTGCGCTGGGAAGCGGCGGCGGGCGGCAGCCGGCCGGGCCTGTTCCCGCATCTCTACGCACAGCTGCCGCTTTCCGTCGTGCTGGCCGCCACGCGGCTGCCGCTGGGCGCGGATGGCCGGCACGACTTTCCGCCACAGATTCCCTGAACCCTCGGCTTGCACCACCCGCCCCGCCGCCGCAGTTTGTCCCGATGACAAGCCAGGAGGCGGGGCGGATGGCGGGTTATGTGCAGACGGTGCTGGGCGCGGTGCCGCCCGAAAGCCTGGGCCCGACCCTGATGCATGAGCATGTGCTCTGCGACATCACGCCGCCCAGCCTGCGCCAGGCCAGCGCGCAGCGCCCCGAGCTGCTGCAGCCCATCACCCTCGCCAGCCGCTACGACATCGACTACGGCCGCCACCCGCATGCCGGCAAAACGGTGATGCTGGACCGGGACCTGGCCGTGGCGGAACTCGACCTGTTCCGCGCCGAGGGTGGCGCCACCATGGTCGAGATGACCATCGGCGGCCTGGCGCCGGACCCCGAGGGGCTGGTCGAAGTCTCCCGCCGCAGCGGCGTGCAGCTCGTCATGGGCTGCGGACAGTATGTGGAGGACTTCCAGGACCCCGCGAACCATGCCCGGGGCGTGGAGGACTTCGCCGCCGAAATGCTCGGCGCCCTGCGCCACGGCGCCTGGGGCACCACGGTTCGCGCCGGGATCATCGGCGAGATCGGCTGCTCCGCCCCCTGGACGCCGCTCGAACGCCGCGTCATGGCCGGCGCAGTCCTCGCGCAGCAGGAGTCCGGCGCGTCCCTCACCATCCACCCCGGCGTGCACCCCGACCAGCCCGCCGAAGTCATCGCCTTCCTGCGCGACCACGGCGGCACCATCCCGCGCACCATCATCGACCACGTCGACCGCACCATCTTCGACGACGACCGTCTTTTTGCCCTGGCCGATACCGGCTGCATCCTGGAATTCGACCTGTTCGGCTACGAACACGCCTACTGGTCCTTTGCGCCGATCAACATGCCGAACGACGGCACCCGCATCGACACCATCCGCCGCCTGCTGGACCGCGGCCACACCGACCAGATCGTCATCAGCCAGGACATCTGCCGCCTGACACGCCTCCGCCACTTCGGCGGCCACGGCTACGGCCACATCTTCCGCAACATCATCCCCTTCATGCGCGAACGCGGTTTTTCGCAAACCGAACTCGACGCGATGCTCGTGCACACGCCGCGGCGGCTGCTGACATTGCCGGGGTGAGGTTTGCGCGGGAGATTTGCAGGGGGACGCTGTCCCCCTGCACCCCCTGCCAAGGGGCAGCGGCCCCTTGGAACCCTTGAATCATGAGCAGGAATGGAGAGGGGGCCGGAGCTACCGCATGATCTGCGGTACCGCCGGCCCCCTCTCCATTCCTGCTCAAAGGTCCTGAGGTCCAGGAGGCCACTGCCTCCTGGCGGGGAGGGTGCAGGGAGGGGCAGAGCCCCTCCTTGCAAGGCCCCCCGCGCAACCCTCACCCGGTAATGCCAATCTGCCACGGCGCGAATTCGTGTTTGCCGAGGCCGAGTTGTTCGCTCTTGGTTGGTTCGCCGGAGGCGGTGCGGAGCAGCAGGTCGAGGATGCGTTCGCCCATTTCGGCGAGGCTGGCGGTGCCGTCGAGGATTTCGCCGCAGTTGATGTCCATGTCTTCTTCCAGCCGGCGGAACATCGGTGTGTTGGTCGCGAGTTTCACGGAGGGTACGGGTTTCGCGCCGTACATGGAGCCGCGGCCGGTGGTGAAGGCGATCATGTTCGCGCCGCCGGCGACCTGGCCGGTGGCGGAGACCGGGTCGAAGCCGGGCGTGTCCATGAAGACGAAGCCTTTGGTGGTGATGGGCTCCGCGTAGCGGAACACGTCCATGAGGGGGCCGGTGCCGCCTTTCATGGAGGAGCCGAGGGATTTCTCCAGGATATTGGCCAGGCCGCCGGCCTGGTTGCCGGGGCTGACCACGCCGTTGATCTGCGTGTCGCGGCCGGGGGTGTAGACGTCCTTCCACCAGCGGATGCGCTCGATGAGTTTCTCGCCGACTTCCTGGCTGACGGCGCGGCGGGTGAGGGTGTGTTCGACGCCGTAGATCTCGGGCGTTTCGGAGAGGATGGCGGTGCCGCCGTGCCGCACGAGAAGGTCCATTGCGGCGCCGAGCGCTGGGTTGGCGGTGATGGACGAAAATCCGTCGGAGCCGCCGCATTGCAGCCCGACCGAGAGATGCGCTGCGGAGACCGTTTCCCGGCGGGCCTTGTTGGCCTCCGCCATCATCTCCTTCACCGCAGCCACGCCCGCGTCGATGCTCTTCCGAGTTCCACCAACCTCCTGCATCACGAGCGATTTCAGCATCGGCCCCGGTGTCAGGCCCTGTTCGGCCAGCAGGCCCGCGATCTGGTTGCGCTCGCAGCCCAGGCCGATGACGACCACGCCGGCGACGTTGGGGTGGCGCATATAGCCGCCGAGGGTGCGACGCAGCAGCTGCATCGGCTCGCCGGACAGTTCCATGCCGCAGCCGGTGGAATGGGTGAAGGCGGCGACGCCGTCGACATTCGGCCATTCCGCCATGCGATCCGGCGTGAACCAGTCCGCCACGGCGTGGGAGACGGTGGCGGAACAGTTCACCGAGGAGACGACAGCGATGAAATTGCGCGTGCCGACGCGGCCATCGGCGCGGACGTAGCCCTCGAAGGTCTTGCGCTGGTCTTCAGGGATCATCTCGACGGGCCGGTAGTCGCGGCCGATGGCGTAGTCGCGGTCGAACTCCCGGAAATCGATGTTGTGGGCGTGCACCATGGTGCCGGCGGGAATGTCCTCCGCCGCGAAGCCGATGGTGACCTGGTACTTCAGCACCGGGTCGCCCTTGCGCAGCTGGGTGGTGGCGATCTTGTAGCCGGCGGGCACCTTGTTGCGCGCCAGCATGTTCTCGCCGGGGATGGAGGTGCCCGGCTCGATGTCGATGCGCGCGACCACCACATTGTCGTCCGGATGCAGGCGGATGACGGGGCCGTTCAGGCGCTTGGCTTTCAGGTCGATCATGGGGCGTCTCCGTTTTCCCCAATCCACCATGTTCCGCGGCCTGTGTCAGCCTCCGCCGCTCTGCGGCGGGCTCGGAGGAGGCGCGCTTATTCGGCGGGCTGCAGCACCGGCAGGCGGCGGGGCGCGGCATAGAGCGCCAGCAGCACGAGCCGAACCAGGAAGAGCACGACGCCGGCCAGCCAGGCCAGGGCGGCGCCGATCGCCAGCCCCGGCGCCTCATGCAGGATGGACAGGTAGATGCCGGCCGGGAACAGCACCGCGGCGCCGACGCAGAGGCAGAACTGCACCACGCTCGGCAGCACCGCGCGCCCCAGCTCCGGCCAGGCGCGGAACACCAGCCCCATCAGCGCGAGCGAGGCCCAGCCCAGCAGGTTCAGATGCGCATGCACCGGCGCCAACTGGAAATCATGCGCGATGCCCATCCAGATGCCGAGGCAGACGCCGACCAGCAGGTTGAACGCGGCGGCGATGATATAGAGCAGGGGCAGGCGGGACATGGCGCGGCTTCTCCGGACATTCGGGGCGCGCCTTCTGCGCCACGCCTGTTCCACGCGCATTTCGCCGGGGACCGCGATTGTTTCGCCTGTTGCGCGCTACCCCAGCATCTGGCCGCCATCGACGATGATGGTCTGCCCCGTCACCCAGCGCGCCGCCGGGCTGGCCAGGAACAGCACCACCTCCGCCACCTCCTCGGGCGTGCCGAGGCGGCCGAAGGGGACGGAGCCGAGGATGCGGTTGTACAGCGCCGGGTCGCTGGTGCGCCGGGCTTCCCAGGACCCGCCGGGGAATTCGATGGAACCAGGCGCCACCGCATTCACCCGCACCCCGTCCGGCCCGAAGGCGGCCGCCTGGCTGGAGGTATAGTTCACCAGCAGCGCCTTCACCGCCGCATAGGCGGGCGTGCGCAGCGAAGGCCGGAAGCCGGAGATGGAGGAGACGTTGACGATGCTGCCGCGCGCCGCCTTCAGGAAGGGCGCGGCGGCGCGGCTGGCGCGCACCGTCGCCATCACATCCACATTCAGCCCGCGCGCCCAATCCTCCTCGGTGTCCTTGGCGCCGAAGCCGCTGGCATTGTTCACCAGCACATCGACGCCGCCCAGCGCTTCCGCCGCCTGCGCCACCCAACCCGTCACCTGATCCGCCACGCCAAGATCGGCGACCGTCGCATGCGCGGTGACGCCGAGCGCCGCGATTTCCGCCCGCGTCGCCTCCAGCGCCTTGGCGTCGCGCGCGCAGATGGACACGGCCGCGCCGGCCTGGGCGAAGCCCAGCGCGATGGAGTGCCCGATGCCGCGCGATCCGCCCGCCACCAGCACGCGCTTGCCCCTGAAATCCGCCATGACCCCGTCCCCTCGATGCATCCGGCCCCCAGCAGAGGCCATCCGCGCATGGCTTGGCAAGCCGCCCTGGCCGGTGCAAGTGATGCGGTATGGTGGGAGTATCCAAGTCATGCCGGAAGCCCAGGCGGCACATCAGACCGTGGCCGAGGCGCTGCTCGCGGCGCTGGCCCAGCGTGGCACGAAGCGAATCTGGGGCGTGCCGGGCGGCGGCTCCTCGCTCGATGTGATCGCGGCGGCGCCGCGCTTCGGCATCGACTTCATCCTGGCCCGCCAAGAAGCCAATGCGGCGATGATGGCGCTGGCGGATGCGGAGCTGACGGGCGCGCCGGGCGTGGTGATGACCACCAAGGGCCCGGGCGTGTCCAACGCCGCCAATGGCCTGGCCTGCGCCATGCTGGAACGCGCGCCGCTGCTGCTGCTCTCGGATGGGTTTACGCCCGCGCAGCTCGCCTATGTCACGCATCAGGTCTTCGATCAGCAGGCGGCGACGGCGGCGATCGCCAAGGGCTATGCGCGGGCGGAGGGCGAGGCGCCGGCTGACGAGATCGGCGCGCTGCTGGACCTGGCCCTGGCCGCGCCGCGCGGCGCCGTGCATCTGGACCTGACCGGCCAGGCCGCACGCCGCACGGCCCTGCCGGCCGCGCCGCGCGTGGCGGGGGCGGCGGCCGCACCCAGCTTCGGCGATGCCGCGGCGCTGCTGGCACAGGCGCGGCGCCCGGTGATCCTGGCCGGAGTCGAAGCGGCGGAGCCCGCGGCGGCTGCGGCGCTGCGTGGCCTGGCGGAGGCGCTGGGCTGCCCCGTGCTGGTCACCTACAAGGCGAAGGGCGTGATGCCGGATGCGCATCCGCTCTATGCCGGCCTCTTCACGGGCGGCTCGCTGGAGGCGCCCTGCGTCGGCGCGGCGGATCTCATCATCCAACTCGGGCTGGATCCGGTGGAGCTGATCCTGCAGCCCTGGCGCTATGCCGCGCCAATTCTGGACCTCGCGCTGCGGCCGCATCCGGTGCGCTACGCCGCGCCGACCGCGGCGCTGCATGGTGACCTCGCGGTGAGCCTCGCCAGGCTGCGGCCGCGGCCTTCGGACTGGACGGCGGCGGAGATTGCGACGCTGCGCGCGGATGCGCTGGCGGCGCTGGAATGGAAGGGGCAGGGCGGCGTCTCCCCGCCCGACATCGTGCGGCTGGCGCAGCAGGAGGCGCGCGCCGCCGGGCACGCGCCGCGCGTGGCGGTGGATGCCGGGGCGCACATGTTCTCCGCCACCGCCTTCTGGCAATGTGAGCAGCCGCGCGACCTGCTGATCTCGAATGGCCTGGCCTCCATGGGCTTCGCCCTGCCGGCGGCGCTGGCGGCGGCGCTGCATGATCCGGCGCGGGGCGGCCTCGCCTTCACCGGCGATGGGGGGCTGATGATGTGCATCGGCGAATTGGCCACCGCCGCGCAGACCGGCGCGAAGCTGGTGGTGGTGGTGTTCAACGACAGCGCCCTGTCGCTGATCGACATCAAGCAGCAGCAGCGCCAGCTGGCCCCGGCCGGCGTCGCCTTCACGCCCACGAACTTCGCGCAGGTGGCGGAGGGTTTTGGCGTGCGTGGCTTCCATGCCAATACGCCCGAGGGCTACCGCACGGCCCTTCGCGCGGCCTTCGCGGTGGATGGGCCCAGCCTGATCGACGTGCAGGTCAACCCCGCAGGCTACCCCGCGCAGCTGCAGGCGATGCGTGGATGACCGAACCCCTTTCCGCGCTGCGCCTCGGCACCGCCTGGGCGCGCATCGCCGGCCTGATGGACGAGGCGGCCGAGACCTTCGTTCGCACCAGCTTTTCGTCAGTTGTGCGCGACAACTGGGACATGGCCGTGGGCCTGATGGACAGCGCCGGACGGCAATTCGCGCAGTCCTCCCGCTCGGTCCCCAGCTTCGTCGGCACCATGCCGGTGACCCTGGCCGCCATGCTGCGGAAGATCCCGGCGGCGCGGCTGGTGGATGGCGATGTGCTGATCTCGAATGACGGCTATCTCGGCACCGGCCATCTGAACGACATCACCATGGTCAAGCCGATCTTCGCCGGCGGCCGCATCACCGCCTGGATCGGCAGCACCTTCCACGCCACCGACATCGGCGGCGCGCCGAGCGTGGAGGCGCGCGATTCCTGGGAGGAAGGCCTCACCATCCCCGTCGCCCGCATCCTGCGCGGCGGTGTGGAGAACGAGGACGTCTTCGCCTTCCTCGAAGCCAATCTCCGCCTGCCGGAGGAAGTGCTGGGCGACCTTCGCGCGCAATTCGCCATGTACGACCAGGCGGCGCCGCGGCTGCTGCGCATCCTGGCCGAGGAAGGCATCGCGGATGCGGATGCGCTCTCTGCCGAGATCTTCGCGCGGTCGGAACGCGCGATGCGGGAGGCGATCGCGGCGGTGCCGGATGGCGAGGTGTTCGACGAGGTCACGGCCGATGGCTTCGAGCATCCCGTCACCATCCGGCTGCGGCTGGAAGTGAAGGGTGACCAGCTCACGCTCGACTTCACCGGCACGGATGCGCAGATCGCGCGCCCCGTGAACTCGCCGCTGAATTTCTCGCGCGCCTATTCCAACTACGCGGTGAAATGCGCCTTCGACCCCACCACGCCGAACAATGACGGCTGCTTCCGCCCGATCACGCTGATTGCGCCCGAGGGCTCCATCGTGAACCCTCGCCGCCCCGCGCCGGTCTGGGGCCGGCACCTCACGGGGCATTACCTGCCGATGCTGGTGCTCTCGGCACTCGGAAAGCTGATTCCGGATCGCGTCGTGGCGGAATCCGGCAGCCCATTGTGGAATGTGTACTTCACCGGCGAGCACGCCGATGGCCGCCGCTACGTCCGCATGTTCTTCATGAATGGCGGCCATGGCGCGGCGGCCAGCCATGACGGCGCCGCCTGCCTGTCCTTCCCCTCCAACGTCGCGACGCAGCCGGTGGAGCAGTTCGAGAATGCGGCGCCCATGCTGATCACGGAGAAGTCGCTGATCCCCGGCAGCGGCGGCGATGGCGCGATGCGCGGCGGCCTCGGCCAGCGCCTCGGCTTCCGCGTGATCGGCGGCAAGCCCGTCACCGCCACCTACCGCCACGAACGCGTGCAGCACCCGCCGCGCGGCTTGCTGGGCGGCGAGGCCGGGCGCGGGGGGCGGGACCTGCTGAATGGCGCGCAGGTGGCGGCCAAGGCGCGCCTCGTCCTGCAACCTGGCGACACGCTGGTCTTCGAAACCCCCGGCGGCGGCGGCTTCGGCCCGCCGGCCGAGCGCAGCGCCACCGCGCGCGATGCGGACGCCGCGGAGGGCTACGTGTGACGCCGCCCTGGCAGATCGGCGTTGATATCGGCGGCACCTTCACCGATTTCGTGCTGCTCGACACGCGCGACGGCCGCCTGTTCAACGGCAAGGTGCTGACCACGCCACATGCGCCGGAGCAGGCGGTGCTCGCCGGCATCGCGGGCCTGCTGGCGCAGCACGGCGTGGCGCCGGAACAGGTGCGCCATGTGATCCACGGCACCACCCTGGTCGCCAATGCGCTGATCGAGCGCCGCGGCGTGCCGACCGGCTTCCTCACCACCGAAGGCTTCCGGGACGTGCCGGAGATCGGCACGGAGCTGCGCCACGACACCTACGACCTGTTCATGCGCCGCCCCGATCCGCTGGTGCCGCGGCGCCTGCGCCTCGGCGTGCCCGAGCGTCTGCGCGCCGATGGCAGCGTGCTGACGCCGCTGGATGAAGCGGCCGCGCGGGCACAAATCCGCGCGCTGCGCGACGGTGGCGCGCAGGCGCTGGCCATCTGCCTGCTGCACGCCTTCCTCAACCCCGTGCATGAACGCCGCCTGGCGGAGCTCGCGCGGCAGGAGGCGCCGGGGCTGACGCTGTGCCTTTCCTCGGACCTCGTGCCCGAGATCGGCGAATACGAGCGCGGCACCACCACCATCTGCAACGCCTATGTGCAGCCGGTCTTCGAACGCTATCTCGCGCGGCTCGGCGATGGGCTGCGCGGCGCCGGCCTCACCGGCCCGCTCTTCCTGATGCTGTCCGATGGCGGCACGGTGCGGGAGGATGTGGCGGCCCGGCACCCGATCCGCCTGGTGCAATCCGGCCCGGCGGGCGGCGTGCAGGCGGCACGCGTCATTGGCGAAAGCGCGGGCGCCGAAGACATCCTCTGCTTCGACATGGGCGGCACCACGGCCAAGGCCGCGCTGATCGATGGCGGGGAGCCGCAGCGCAGCCTCGATTTCGAAGTTTCTCGAGTTGACCGGTTCCGAAAAGGCAGCGGGTTCCCGCTGAAGGTACCGGTGATCGAGATGATCGAGATCGGCGCCGGCGGTGGCTCCATCGCGCGCGTCGATCGGCTCGGCTTGATCCGCGTGGGTCCGGACAGCGCCAGCAGCGATCCGGGCCCGGCTTGCTACGGGCTGGGCGGCACGCTGCCCACAGTGACAGATGCGGATCTGCTGCTCGGCTACCTCGCGCCGAACAGTTTCTTGGGCGGCGACATGACGCTGGACGTGGCCGCGGCCGAGCGCGCAATTTCCAGAAATATCGGCAAGCCGCTGGGCCTGTCCGCGCTGGAGGCGGCCTGGGCGGTGCATGAGACGGTGAACCAGTCCATGGCCCAGGCCGCCGCCGTGCATGCGCTGGAAAAGGCGCGGCGGATCGAGGGCTATACCATGGTGCCGATCGGCGGCGCCGGGCCGGTGCATGCCTGCGCCATCGCCATGAAGCTCGGCCTGCCGAAACTGGTTTCGCCGCCCGGCGCCGGCGTCGCCTCGGCTTTCGGATTTCTGGCCGCGCCCATCTCCTTCGCGCTGCTGCGCGCCATGGTGGCGCCGCTGGCGACGCTCGATCTCGATGCGCTGCACCGCATGCTGGCGGAACTGGAGGCGGAGGGCCGCGCCATGGTGGCGGAGGCCGGGGTCACGGACATCACCATCCGCCGCATCGCCGCCATGCGCTATGCCGGCCAGGGCTACCAGGTCGAGGCGGAGGTGACGGCGCTGGACCGCGATTCGCTGCGCGCCGCTTTCGAACAGGAATACCGCCGCCTCTATGGCCGCATCGAGGCCGGGCTGCCCGTGGAGACGGTAGGCTGGCGCGTCATCGTCGCCGGCCCGACGCCGAAGCTGGAGCTGGCGCGCGCGCGCGACGGTGCGGCGCGGTCGCTGAAAGGCACGCGCCAGGCCTGGTTCGGTACCGGCTTCGTGCAGGCCGAGGTGCATGACCGCACGGCGCTGCGCCCCGGCGACAGGCTCGCCGGTCCGGCGCTGGTGGAGGAGCGCGAAAGCACGCTGGTATTGCCGCCCGCATCGCGCGCCACCGTCGATGCGGCGCTGAACCTCGTGGTGGAATTCGGCTAGCGCAGTTTCAAGCCTTGCGGCTTCGCAAGGCGGTTCGGAAAATGCGTTCAGACATTTAGCTAGATCCGTTTCACCGTCTTCACTGTCGGTGAAACGGATCTAGACCCGCGCGCGCCATTCCGGATGGGCGTTGGTGGTGCCCCGCACCACCGCCTCATAGGCTGACTGCAAACGCTGCGTCACCGCGCCCGGCCGGCCATCGCCCACCGGCAGTCGGTCCACGCTGGTCACGGCCACCAGCTCCTGCCCCGTGCCGCAGAGGAAGACCTCCTCGGCCACGTAGAGCTCGGTGCGGTCCACGTCGCGCTGTTCCACAGGAAGGCCGGCCTCCGCCGCCAGTGTCAGCACCGTCTCCCGCGTCACGCTTTCCAGGATGTCGCTGGACTTGCCCGGCGTCACCAGCACGCCGTCGCGCAGCAGGAAGATGCAGGCGGATGCGGCCTCGGACAGCTTGCCGCGCTGCGTCAGCAGCAGCGCACTGTCGTAGCCATCGGCCCGCGCCTGCAGATTCGCCAGGCGGCTGGCGTGATAGTTCGCCGAGGCCTTGATGCGCGGCGGCATCGCATTGTCCGAGATGCGGATCCAGGAGGAGACGGTGGCGGCCAGCCCCGTGGCGAATTTTGCCGAACGCTCGCGCGGCAGCGCCGCCACCACCCAGCCCACCGGCCCGGTGCTGGCCAGCGTGCCGAGGGTCTCGATCTGCGCCTGCAGGCGGATATAGGCGTCGTCATCCGGCGCGTTCAGCCGCACCACCTCCAGCACCGCTTCGCGCAGCACTTCCGTGCTCGGCGGCGCATCGAAGCGCATCACCTTCATGCCCTGCTGCAGCCGCGCCAGATGCTCGTCCAGGCGGAAGACGCTGAAGCTGCCATCGGCCGGGTTGCGATAGGCGCGCAGCCCCTCGAACACCGCCACGCCATAGGCGACCGCGACGGACAGCGGATGCAGTCGCGCCTCCGCGAAGGGCATCGCCGTGCCGTTGTGGATGATGGTGTGGGCCTGCCACATGAAGCTTGTTCCCTCGCGACCTTCGGGCGAGTGTGCGCGGCCCCGCCGGCACCGGCAAGACAACCCCGCCGGGACGGCAAGACGTAGAGGATCGCGATGACGCCGCTCGACCCGAAGCTGCTACACGAAGGGCTGCGCAGCCGCATCGTCCCCGATGTGAACGGCCTCGCGGTGCATCTGCTGGAAGCCGGGCAGCCGGGACAGCCCGCGGTTCTGCTGCTGCACGGCTTTCCCGAACTCGCCTTCTCCTGGCGCAAGGTCATGCCCGGCCTGGCGGAGGCGGGCTATCACGTCCTCGCCCCCGATCTGCGCGGCTATGGCCGCACCACGGGATGGAGCGCGGGCTATGACGAGCCGCTGGCGCCCT
The DNA here is from genome assembly GCF_019024325.1 of Falsiroseomonas tokyonensis. Taxonomy (GTDB): domain Bacteria; phylum Pseudomonadota; class Alphaproteobacteria; order Acetobacterales; family Acetobacteraceae; genus Falsiroseomonas; species Falsiroseomonas tokyonensis. The sequence continues at coordinate 120,015 of NZ_JAFNJS010000004.1, read as the reverse complement.
TCCTGCTGACCAATATCGTGCGCGACCAGCTTGCGCTGCTGGAGGTTCTCGGCATTCCCGCGCTGCATGCGGTGGTGGGCCACGACTACGGCTCGCCCGTCGCCGCCAGCTGCGCGCTGATCCGTCCCGATGTCTTTCGCCGCGTGGCGTTGATGAGCGCGCCCTTCGCCGGCGTGCCGCCGCGCCCCTTGCCCAATGCGGCGGATGTGCATGCGGCGCTGGCCGCGCTGGACCCGCCGCGCAAGCACTACCAGTGGTACTATGCCGAGCGTCACGCCGCCGCCGAGATGTACCATCCGCCGCAGGGCCTGCACGCCTTCCTGCGCGCCTACTACCATCACAAGAGCGCCGACTGGCCCGGCAACACGCCCTTCGAACTGTCCGGCTGGACGGCGGGGGAATTGGCGAAGCTGCCCGACTACTACGTGATGCCGCTGCAGGCGACGATGCCCGAAGCGGTCGCGCCCTATGCGCCGACGGGCGAGGCGCCCTGGCTGACGGATGCGGAACTGGCCGTCTATGCCGCTGAATATGCCCGCACCGGATTTGCCGGCGGGCTGCAATCCTATCGCGCAGGCACCACCGGCGCGAATGCGGCGGAGCTGGCGCTGTTCCGCGGCCTTCGCATCACCGTGCCGGCCTGCTTCGTCGCCGGCGCCAGCGACTGGGGCATCCACCAGTTCCCCGGCGCCCTGGCGCGCATGCAGCGGGAAGGCTGCGCCGATTTTCGCGGCCTGCACCTGGTGCGCGGCGCGGGGCATTGGGTGCAGCAGGAACAGCCGGCTGCCGTGCTGGCCCTGCTGCGGGATTTTCTCGCCGCCTGATCACTCCTCCGCCGGCAGCCAGATTTCCAGCGTGCCGGGCCTGGGCCGCGGGCTGAAGCGCGTCAGGTCGTGCAGCCGCCAGCCGGGGCCGAGCGTGCCGGCCAGGCGGCGTGCCAGCGCCTCGTCGGAGGGGCGGAAGAAGCGCACCTGCGGCGTGGGCGGCGTGAAGGGCACGTCGCGCACCTCCACGCTGCCGCCCAGGCGCGCCGCGCGGGCCGCCAGCGCGCCGGCGGCCGCGCTGCTGCCAGGCAGGTGATGGACGAAGATGCGAGGCGCGACGGCACCCTCCGGCGCCGCCTCCAGCGGCGCGGCCTCGGCCAGCAGGGGCGGCGCCGGCGGCGGCGGGGGCAGCGCAGCCGGTGCAGGCGGTTGGGCGGCAGGGGGCAGGGGCGCGGCATCGGCGGGCGAAGGCGCGGCCTGCAGCGCGGGGGCGGGGCCGGGCGCGGCCTGGCGGGACGGCAGGGCAGCCTCCGCCATCGGCGCGGGGGGTGGGGCAGGGGGCGGGCCCAGCAGTTGCAGCACCGCGGCCAGCGAGCCGGCACCCGCCAGCAGGCCGCACCAGAACAGCAGCAGCGCCGGCGGCCGGCTGCGGCGGGGCGGCACGGCCGCCGGCTGCAGCATCCGCCGCGCGGCCCCGATCCAGTCCTCCGCCTGGCCGTCCCGATCCAGCGGCGGGGCCTCGGCGAAGGCCTGGTCGAGGATGCCGCTCAGGCGCCAGCCATCGCCCGGCCCGAGGCTGCGGTGGATGAGCGGCAGGCGCGCGATGCCGGGCCCGCCCGCCCGCAGCCTCTGCCGCAGATCCTCCGCCAGCCTTCCTTCCCCCGCGGGTGAGAGCGCGAGCAGTGCCAGGCCATGCCCCGGATGCGCGACCAGCAGCGGACCGTCCGGCGCGGGCGGCCCTGCCCCGAGGGGCAGTTCCTGCCAGCCCAGGTCGCGCAGATGGGCCATCAGCTCCTGCCGCCTCGGCGCGGGCAGGGCAGGCGGGCTTGGCAAGGGGTTCGGTTCGGCTGGGCGCATGGTTGCGCCCCAGCCCTTGGGCGTATTCGCGCCCTGCGGCCAGGGCACGCGGCCGATCTCCGCCAGCTGTGAAGGCGCGCCTTGCGGCCAGCTCAAACAGGTGGATCCAGCGTCAACCGTTCTGCGGGAAGCGCAGCGCCGTCAGGCCGCCTGGTCCAGCGTCGGCGCCGAATCCATCAGCGTCACGCGCCGCATGTCGCGCTTGTAGCGCGTATCCTCGAAGGGCCGGGCGCGGTGCATGGTGCAGCGGTTGTCCCACAGCACCAGGTCATGGTTGCGCCATTCATGGGCGTAGACGAAGTGGCGCTGCGTCGCGTGTTCCGTCAGGTCGCGCAGCAGGGCCATCGCCTCCGGCACCGGCATGCCCTGGATCCGGCCGATATGGGAGGACAGGTAGAGCGAGAGGCGGCCGGAGCCCGGGTGCCGGCGCACCAGGCGCTGCGGCACGGGTGCGAATTTCTTCCGCTCCTCCGCCGTGAAGTCGCCGAAGCCGAGCATGGCGCGGGAGAAGATCAGCGAATGGTCGGCCACCAGACCGCGCAGCCGGTCCTGCTCGGCGGGCGGCAGCGCGTCCCAGGCGGCGCGCATATCGGCGAATTCGGTATTGCCGCCGGCGGGGGGCACGCTGCGGGCATGCAGCATGGAGTATTTGGCGGGCACCCGCTTGAAGCTGCTGTCGCTGTGCCAAAGGCGGTTGCCCAGGTTGAACATCCGCCGCCGGTCATCCGCGGCCAGCAGCCGGCCCTGCTCGTCCAGGTTGGAGATGTCGTTCATCTGGGCGTGCTGCAGGCGGCGCTTGTGGACATCGACCGTCGCCGTCTCCTGCTCCAGCGGGCCGAGCGCCGCGCCGAAGGCCATCTGCTGGTCGTCATCCAGCGCCTGGCCGCGGAAGACCAGGACGGCGTAGCGATCCGCCGCCGCCTCCACCGCCGCCAGATCGGCCGGCATCAGGGGGCGGCGCAGGTCGAGGCCCGAGATCTCCGCCACGAAATCCGTACCGACCGGTTGCACCTGCATGGCCGTTTCCCCCCTGATGCCTGCTTGACGTGCTGGCATGCCAGTCATGTTCCAGGGCGATCTATGCGGTGGGGCCGGTTTCCGGGTCAAGCTCGGGCACGGTGCGGCGGGCCAGGCGGATCATCTGCGCGATCAGCCGGTCGGAGGCCTCGGCCGCCATCGCCTCCTGCCCCTCCGCCACGGCGCCGGCGACGGCCACGTGCAGCGCGGCGGTCTCGGTCAGCTCCTCCTCGGCGCTGTGGTGGTAGAACCAGAAGCGCCGCGCCACGGCATGCAGGCTGGCGACGCAGGCGGCGGCCACCGGGTTGCGGGCCGCCTCGGCCAGCGCCTGGCTGAGCTGCCCGTCCAGGCGCAGGAAACCGCGCGCATCCTGGATGCGGGCGGCTTCCGTCATGCCGGCGGCCAGCGCGGCCAGGGCGGCGCGCTCGGCCGGGCGGGCGCGGCGGGCGGCGGCGCGGGCGATCAGCCGGTCCAGCTCCCGCCGGGTTTCCAGCACATGCAGCTGCTGGTGCAGGTCCACCCCGGTGACCACCACGCCCCGGCGCGGCAGCACCTGCACCAGGTGTTCCCGCGCCAGGCGCTGCAGCGCTTCCCGCACCGGGGTGGTGCCGATGCCCAGCAGCCGGCCGAGAATGGCCTCGGAGACCACGCTGCCGGGGGCGAGGTCGAGGGTGACGATCATTTCCTCGAGTCGGGCATAGGCCGACTCGGTCAGGGTGGGCGCGGCCCAGCCGGGGGCGGGGGAAGGGTGCGCCGAAGCGCTGCCGGAGGGGCTGCCGGAGGGGCTGGCAGAGGGGGAGGCGGCGGGTCGGGTCATGCGGAGGCAGCTTAACATGCGGCGGCAGCCTCCGCGCCCGGCTTAACAACTGTTGCGCCGCAGCCACAGCCTGCGACCCGTTGCCGGAGCGGCATCATCAACCTCTCGCTCGCGCCGCGGTTGCGAGGTAGAAAATCCTCGAATGGGCGTCCGGATCGTGCCGGCCTGCCATCTCTCCGGACTAACCGGGGACCAAGGAGCGATGATCATGCGAGTTCGGAACGCCCTCCTGGCCGCAACCTTCCTGGCCCTGCCGCTGGCAGCCCAGGCACAGCCGATCAGCGGCTTCTATGTCGGCGCTGGCGCCGGCGTGAACCTGCTGCAGGAAAGCGATGTCAGCACGAGCGGCCCCGTGGTCGCCGGCACGACCAACGCCCAGCGCAGCGGCCAGATCGAGTTCAACTACGGCTATGTTGGCGTGATCAGCCTCGGCTACGGCTACGGCAACGGCGTCCGCGTGGAGCTCGAGGCCTCCTACCGCGAGAACGAGGTGGACGGCATCAGCGGCTTCACCGGCCTGACCCGCCCGGTGCGGACGGATGGCAAGGCCCGCTCCTACGGCGTGATGGCCAACGCCCTGTATGACTTCGACCTGGGCCCGGGCAGCTTCATCACGCCGTATGTCGGCGCCGGTGCGGGCTACATCTGGCACGAGTATGACAGCGTCCGCGCGGTTGGCGCCAATGGCATCAACTCCGTGACCGATGGCGAGCAGGGCCGCTTCGCCTACCAGGCGATCGTCGGCGCCGCCTTCCCGATCTCCGCGGTGCCCGGCCTGGCCGTGACCACGGAATACCGCTTCATGGGCACGCTCTCCCCGGAGCTGGACACCCGTAGCAACGCCCGCCCGGGCGCGGCCGGCAATGCCGAGGTGGACAACTTCAACCACAGCCTGCTGATCGGCCTGCGCTACGCCTTCGGCGTGACGCCGCCGCCGCCGGTCGTGGCCCCGGCCGCCCCGCCGGCCGCCGCCCCGGCCGTCGCCCGCACCTACCTGGTGTTCTTCGACTTCGACCGCGCCGACCTGACGGACCGTGCACGCCAGATCATCGCGGAAGCCGCGACGAACAGCCAGCGCGTCGGCACGACCCGCATCGAGGTCTCCGGCCACGCCGACCGCTCCGGCACGCCGCAGTACAACCAGCGCCTGTCCGAGCGCCGCGCTGCCGCCGTGGCGGCCGAGCTGGAGCGCCGTGGCGTGGCCCGCTCCGCCATGTCGATCCAGGCCTTCGGCGAGAGCCGCCCGCTGGTCCCGACCGCCGACGGTGTGCGCGAGCCGCAGAACCGCCGCGTCGAGATCGTCCTGCGCTGATCTCAGGCCCTTCAGGCCAGACGGAAGAGGGCGCCTTCGGGCGCCCTTTTTTGTTGTCCGGTGCGCCCCGCCCCGGGGGCTGATTGACGGAACCCCGTCCGGCATGCCGCAGTGGCGGAAAGCTGGGGGGAGTGGCGGATGACGGGGTTCGGGCCATGCCGGTGATCGTCAGCGCGGCCGATCCGCGTTCCACCAGCTTCCGCGCCCATGCGGCGCGCATGGCGGAACTGGTGGCGGAGCTTCGCAGCACGGTGGAGCGGATCCGGCTGGGCGGCGGGGAAGCCGCCCGCAAGCGCCACCTGGACCGCAGCAAGCTGCTGCCGCGCGATCGCATCCGCGCCCTGATCGACCCGGCCTCGCCCTTCCTGGAACTCTCCCAGCTCGCTGCGCAGGGGATGTATGGCGGGGAGGTGCCGGCGGGCGGGATCATCACCGGCATCGGCCGCGTCGCCGGACGCGAATGCATGATCGTCGCCAACGACGCCACGGTGAAGGGCGGCACCTACTTCCCCGTCACCGTGAAGAAGCACCTGCGGGCGCAGGAGATCGCGGAGCAGAACCGGCTGCCCTGCCTCTATCTGGTGGATAGCGGCGGCGCCAACCTGCCGAACCAGGACGAGGTCTTTCCGGACCGCGACCACTTCGGCCGCATCTTCTTCAACCAGGCCCGGATGTCGGCGGCGGGCATCCCGCAGATCGCGGTGGTGATGGGCAGCTGCACGGCCGGCGGCGCCTATGTGCCGGCCATGGCGGACCAGGCCATCATCGTCCGCAACCAGGGCACCATCTTCCTGGCCGGCCCCCCTTTGGTGAAGGCCGCGACCGGGGAGGTGGTCTCCGCCGAGGATCTCGGCGGGGCGGAGCTGCATAGCCGCACCTCCGGCGTCACCGACCACCTGGCGGAATCGGACGACCATGCGCTGGGCCTGGCGCGGCGGATCGTCGCCGGGCTGAACCGCGCCAAGCCCGCCGGCTTCGACGACCCCGCGCCGCCGCGCCCGCCGCTCTACCCGCCGGAGGAGCTGGGCGGCGTAGTCCCCACCGACTTCGCCGAAGGCTATGACGTGCGGGAGGTGATCGCCCGCCTCGTCGACGCCAGCGAATTCGACGAGTTCAAGCCGCTTTATGGCCCGACGCTGGTCACCGGCTTCGCCCGGATCTGGGGCTACCGAGTCGGCATCGTCGCCAATAACGGCGTGCTTTTTTCCGAATCGGCCCAGAAGGGCGCGCATTTCATCGAGCTGTGTGACCAGCGCGGCATCCCGCTGGTCTTCCTGCAGAACATCACCGGCTTCATGGTCGGCCGGAAATACGAATCCGGCGGCATCGCCAAGGACGGCGCCAAGATGGTGACCGCCGTGGCCACCGCCCGGGTGCCGAAATTCACCGTCATCATCGGCGGCAGCTTTGGCGCGGGCAATTACGGCATGTGCGGCCGCGCCTATGCGCCGCGCTTCCTCTTCATGTGGCCGAATGCGCGCATCAGCGTGATGGGTGGGCCACAGGCCGCCGCGGTGATGGCGACGCTGCGGCGCGACGCGATCGAATCCCGCGGCGGCGCCTGGTCCGCGGAAGAGGAGGCCGCCTTCAAGGCGCCGATCGCGGCACAGTATGAGGCTCAGGGTAGCCCGGCCTATGCCTCGGCCCGCATCTGGGACGATGGCGTGATCCCGCCGGAGGATACGCGGCTGGTGCTGGCGCTCGCGCTCTCGGCCGCGCGCAACAACCCGGTGCCGGGCTGGGATGGGGAGGCACGCTTCGGCGTGTTCCGCCTGTGACCCGCCCCTTTGGCAGCCTGCTGGTCGCGAATCGCGGGGAGATCGCGGTCCGCATCCTGGCCACCGCCCGGCGCATGGGGCTGCGCGGCATCGCGGTGTTTTCCGATGCCGATGCGGGGGCGGCGCATGTCGCCGCGGCCGATGCGGCCGCGCGGCTCGGCCCGGCCCCGGCCCGCGAAAGCTATCTCAGCATCCCCGCCATCCTGGCCGCCGCCCGCGCCACGGGGGCAGAGGCGGTGCATCCCGGCTATGGCTTCCTCTCGGAAAACGCGGATTTCGCCGAAGCCGTGATCGAAGCCGGCCTCACCTGGGTCGGGCCCCCGCCCGCCGCCATCCGCGCCATGGGCTCCAAGGCCGCGGCCAAGGCGCTGATGGAGGCTTCCAGCGTGCCGCTGGTGCCCGGCTATCACGGGGAGGACCAGTCGGAGGACCGGCTGCGGGCGGAGGCCGCGCGCATCGGCTTTCCCATCCTGGTCAAGGCCAGCGCCGGCGGCGGCGGCAAGGGCATGAAGGTGGCGACCAGCGCGGCGGAGCTGGAGGAGGCGCTGTCCCTGGCCAAGGGCGAGGCGCGCGCCGCCTTCGGCGACGACCGCCTGCTGCTCGAACGCTACCTGGCGCAACCTCGTCATATCGAGATCCAGGTCTTTGGCGACAGCCAGGGCCATATCATCCACCTGCATGAGCGCGACTGCTCCATCCAGCGCCGTCACCAGAAGGTGGTGGAGGAGGCGCCCGCCCCGGGCATGACCGCGGAACGCCGCGCCGCCATGGGCGCCGCCGCCTGCGCCGCCGCCCGCGCGGTGGGTTACGTCGGCGCCGGCACGGTCGAATTCATCGCCACCGACGAAGACTTCCACTTCATGGAGATGAACACCCGGCTGCAGGTGGAGCATCCGGTGACGGAGGCCATCACCGGCCTCGACCTCGTGGAATGGCAGCTGCGCATCGCGATGGGGGAGGCGCTGCCGCTGCGCCAGGACCAGGTTCTCCTCAATGGCCATGCCATCGAGGTGCGGCTTTATGCCGAGGACCCGGCGCGGGACTTCGCGCCCTCCACCGGGATGCTGAAGCATCTGGCGCTGCCCGAGGGCCTGCCGGGCATCCGGGTGGACGCCGGGGTGCGGCCGGGGGATGCGGTCTCCATCCATTACGACCCGATGCTGGCCAAGATCATCGCCCATGGGCCGGACCGCGCCACGGCGCTGCGGCGGCTGGACCGTGCGCTAGCTGCCTCCGCCGTCGCCGGCATCCGCAGCAACCTGCCGCTGCTGCGTGGCATCGCCGCGCATCCGGACTTCGCCGCGGCGGCGCTGGATACCGGCTTCATCGCCCGCCATGCCGAGGCGCTGCTGGCGCCGTCCGGCCCGGCCCCCCGCGCGGCGCTGGCGGCGGCGCTGCTGCGCATGCTGCGGGATGCCTCCCGCACCGAGGCGGCGGATCCGCATTCCCCCTGGGGCGAGGCCAGCGCCTGGCGCCTGAACGGCCCCGGCCACCAGGATTTCCGGCTGCGGGACGGGGAGGCGGTGCTGCGGCTGCGGACGCATCCCGGCGCCGATCCGCGCCTCGACCTGCCGGATGGCCCGGCCGAGGTCGCGGCGGCGCACTGGCAGGGTGAGGCGCTCTCGGCCGTGCTGGACGGCCAGGCCTTCCGCGCCACCGTGCTGCGGGACGGCGCCGCGCTGACGGTGCTGCTGGATGGCGCGACCCATGAGCTGGCGCTGGTCGATCCCGGCGCGGCCTCCGGCACCGCGCAGGAAGGCGGCGGCCGGGTGCTGGCGCCCATGCCGGGGCGGATCCTCAGCCTGCTGGTGGAGGAGGGGCAGGCGGTGGCGCGCGGCACGGTGCTGCTGGTGATGGAGGCGATGAAGGTGCAGATGCGCATCGCCGCCCCGGCAGATGGCCTGGTGCAGGCCCTGCGCTGCCGGGTCGGCGAGCTGGTGGAGGATGGGGCGGAGCTGGTGCTGCTGGTCGCGGCGGAGGAGCACGCGGCCGGCAAGGCTTGAGATGGTCTAAAAAATAGGTATATGGATCATTAACGGGATGATCCGGCGCCCGGCCGGCGACCCGCTGAGGGTCCCGCATGTCCGTCACGCCGCGCCTTGCCCCCTTCGACCTGCTGAGCCTCGACGCGCCGGAGGACAGGGCCGCCGCCGACTGGCGCCTCGCCTGGCTGCTGGAACGGCCCGGCCCGCCCGGCCATGGCGCCCCGGCCACGCCTGCCGATCCGGGTCCCGGCGTCCCCCCACCCCCGGCCTGGGAGCAGCTGGCGACAGAAATGCCGGGGGAGGCGGACTGGACCGAAGCGGGCCTCGCCAGGCCGGAGGATCCGGCGGCGCCCCCTGCGCCCCGGCAACCCGACGCCGCCTTGCCGCCCGAGCCGGTGGCCGAGGCGCCGGCGCCCGGCCGCGCCACGCTCGGCGGCCGGGTCTTCGAGGATGCCAATGGCAATGGCCGGCAGGACCCTGGCGAGGCTGGCGTCGCCGGAAGGCTGGTGGCGCTGCTGGATGCCACGGGCCTCGCCACCGGCCGCAGCGCCGTCACCGATGCGGAGGGCCTGTTCCGCTTCGAGGATCTGGCCGCCGGCACCTATCGCCTGGGTTTCGCGCCGCAGGGCGCGCAGCCCTTTTCCACGCCCTCGCCCGGGAGCCAGGTCGATCCGCGCAGCGGCCTGACCGAGGCGGTGACGCTGGCGGAGGGCGGGGCGGCCCGGCTGGATGCGGGCGTCTTCACCCCCGCAGCGCTCGCCGGCCGCGCCTGGCAGGACCTGGATGGCGACGGAAGCCGCGCGGTGGGGGAGGCGGCGATCGCCGGCGCCGGGGTACGCCTGCTGGATGCCGCCGGCCGCGTGCTGGCCGCCACCAGCACGGATGCGGAGGGCGCCTGGCGCTTCAGCGGTCTTGCCCCCGCCACCTATCGGGTGGAGATCGCCTGGGACGCTCATCTGGGCCGCAGCGGAATGCTGCTGCTCGCCTCAGGCGAGCTGGCGCAGGACATCGATCTCGGCCTGGTCCCGCCGCCGGCCCCATCGGTCGGCCTGGACCAAGGCGTGGCGGCAGATCCCGCTTCAGGCCTGGCCGCGCTGCATGCCATGCTGGGGTCCGACCTCGTACTGTAGCGGAACGGCTTGACACCTCCCATCCCCTGCCAGGATGCTTAGGTATTGAAGCATTTACCGAAGCAAGAACCGAAGGGGGAAACATGACCGTCGCACCCACGCGCCGGGGGGCGCTCGCGCTGGCGCTCGGTGGATTGGCGCTGCCTGCGCCGGGCCGGGCCCAGGGCCTGCGCAATGCCCGGTTGGTCGTGCCCTATCCGCCCGGCGGCACCACGGACCTCACCGCCCGGCTCATCGCCCCCCGCGCGGCGGAGCTGCTGGGCGGCGCCTGGGTGATCGAGAACCGCTCCGGCGCCAATGGCGTGGTGGGGGCGGAGCTGGTGGCGCGCAGCGCGCCGGATGGCGGCACGCTGCTCTATTCGAATGAGGTCCTGACCGTGCTGCCCTTCGTGCAGCGCAACGTGCCCTTCGACCTGCGGGCGGATTTCACCCCGGTCGCGCGCACCGTCTCCATCCCCTATGTGCTGGTCGGCGGCAGCGGCCTGGCACCGCAGGACCTGACGGCGCTGCTGGCCGCGCTGCGCGCGACGCCGGAGCGTTTCTCCTTCGCCGGCTCCTCGCTCGGCTCGGTCGGCCAGCTGGCCACCGCGGCGCTGTGGCAGAAGCTGGGGGTGGAGACCACCTTCGTCTCCTATCGCGGCACCGGCCCGGCGATGAACGACCTGGTCTCCGGCGCCGTCAGCCTGTTCTTCGCCCCGCTCGGCCCCGCCATCCCGCTGGTGCGGGAGGGCCGGCTGCGCGCCTATTGCGTCACCTCCGCCGGCCGCCAGCGGGTGCTGCCGGAGGTGCCGACGCTGATCGAGGCCGGCTTCCCCGACATGGCCTATGAGGGCTGGACCGGCATCTGGGGGCCGAAGGACCTGCCGGCGGATTTCGTCACCCGCGCCAATGCGGCGGTGAACCAGGCGGCGGCCGAACCCGCGGTGGCCGCCCGCATGGCCGATCTGGGCCTGACACCACTGGCCGAGACGCCGGCCCGCTTCGCCGAGGTGATCGCCGCCGAGATCGCCCGCAACCAGGCGCTGGTGGCCGCGGCGCGAATCCAGCCGCAATAGCGGGTTGCGGCCGCGCAGGGGCTTGCCCGTGGCGGTAGGCCTGGTGGGTGACTTTGCCTGTGCGGATGGTATGTTGGGACTGCGGTTAACCCGTCATCCGGCGTTCCGGAGCAGGAGGTCCGCGTACGCACCCCTGTCCGGCCCCGGTCCGAAGGCCCCCGCGCGCTCGTGTTCCCCCCCGCAGCCGATCCGGATGTACCGCCTGGCAAGGTCGCGAAGCGGTCCTGGCCCTGGCGCCAGTTCGAGCTGATCGGCCCCTTCCTGGCCATCCTGCCGCTGGCCGCCTTCAGCCTGGCCGTGGTGCTCGGCTTCAAGGCGGAACGCGCGGCGGACCGGGCGGAGGATGTGGTGCGCACCACCACGGCGTTGGTGGCAGGCCTCGATTCCGAACTGCGCGCCGGGCTGCGCGCGCTGGATGCGCTGGCCGGGTCGCAGCACCTGAAAAGCGGCGACCTCTCCGGATTCCGGCAGGAGGCCCAGCGCCTGCTGGCGCGGGAGCCCTATTGGTTCACCATCGCGCTGACCGATGGCGAACGCCAAATTCTCAACCTGCGCTACCCAGAGGGCGCGCCGCTGCCGGCGATCCAGGACCTGGCCGCCGTCGGCAGCGTGCTGCGCACCGGCTATGCCGCCCTGGGCGGGCTGGTGGAGAGGCGGGTGTCCTACCGCGTGCCGGTGCGGGTCGATGGCGTGGTGCGCTTCGCCCTGGTGGCCACGCAGGAAGCCACGACCTTCGCCATGCTGCTGGACCGCGCCGGCCTGCCGCGCGGCTGGTCCGCCCTGCTGCTGGACGGCGATGGCCGGGTGATCGCCCGCGCCGCCAGCGGCCGGTCGGAGCCCGAGCTGCTGCGCCCCGCGCTCAGCCATCGCGACGTGACCGAGGTGGGCGGGATGACGGCCCTGGCCCTGCCCTTGGGCGACAGCCGCTGGTCGCTGCTGGTCGCGGCGCCGCCGCCAGGCTTCATCGAGAAGGCAACCAGCTGGCTGGTGGTGGCGCTCGGCCTCGCCACCCTGGTCGCGGCACTGGGCATTGCCGCGCGGATGACGCGCCGCGAACCGGCGCAGGAGGTGCCGCGGCCCGGTGGGCAGAGCGAGGCCATGGCCCGCGCCGCCGAGCAGGATCGCAGCCGCAACGCGCTGATGGCCGCCGTCAGCCAGGAGCTCTGCGCCCCGCTCACCGGCCTGCTGGACTATACGGACCGCCTGGCCAAGGCGGAGCTGCCGGCGGAGGCGCGGGGCTGGGTGGAGCAGCAGCGCCAGGCCGGCGGCGCGCTGCTGGCCCTGGTGGGCGATGTACTGGACTTCGCGCGGCTGGAGGAAGGCAGCATCGCGCTGGAGGACACCGATATCGAGATCGCCGCCCTGCTGGAGGATTGCGCCGCGCTGATGCGCCCGGCGGCGCAGGCCAAGGGGCTGGCCCTGCAACTGGCGATCGATGCCGGCCTGCCGCGCTGGATCCGCGGCGACCCGATGCGGCTGCGCCAGGTGACGACCAAGCTGCTGGACAATGCCATTCGCGCCAGCCCGCAAGGCTCGGTGGTGCTGGCCGCCCGGCTGACACCGCGGCCGGAGCGGGTGGAGATCTCGGTGCTCGACCAGGGTCCCGGCATCCTCGAGGCCGAGATGCCGCGGCTTTTCGACCGGTTTCGCGACAGCGCCGCGCAGCAGGCCGTGGGCGTCCAGGCCGTGCGCGGCGGCTCCGGCCTCGGCCTGGCCATCTGCCGGCGGGTGGTGGAGGCGATGGGCGGGGCGATCGGCGCCGAAAGCCCGGGCGGGAACGGTGCGCGCTTCGTCTTCTGGGTCCCCTTCCGCCCTGGCGCCGCCCCGGCGCAGGCGCGTGGAACCCAGGCGCTGCGCATCCTGGTGGCGGAAGATGTGGCGGCCAGCCGGCTGCTGCTCGCCACGCTGCTGGAACGCGCCGGCCACCAGGTGACCGCGACGGCCGATGGCCCGGCCGCGCTGGCGGCGCTGCATGGCGCACGCTTCGACCTGGCGGTGCTGGACCTGCATATGCCGGGGCTGGGCGGGCTCGGCGTGGCGCAGGCGGTGCGGGCGCTGCAGGGGGAGGCGTCCCGCATGCCGATGATCGCGCTGACCGCGGATTCGGCGGAGGAGCTGGAAGGGCAGTGCCGCGCCGCCGGCTTCGACGCGGTGCTGCGCAAGCCCTTCGAGACGCGGCGGCTGCTCGGCCTGGTCGATGGCCTGCGCATGCGCAGGGTGGGCGCCTGAGACATTCGAGCCTTTTCGGTGAAAAGGCTCCCTCGAACGCCGGCGCCCCTCCGGGGCTTGGCTTCTTGCGCCGCGTCGCGCGCCGGGGGCTATCGCCGGGGCAGCACCTGCTCCGCCAGGGTGGCGAACCAGCTGGCGCCGACCGGCAGGATCTCGTCGTTGAAGTCGTATTTCGGGTGGTGGACCATGGCATCGCCCTCCCCCTTGCCGCCGCCCAGGAACAGATAGGCGCCGGGCTTCTCGTTCAGCATGAAGCTGAAATCCTCGCCCCCCATGGTCGGCTGCGGCAGTTTGCGCGCGCGCGCCTCGCCCACCACGGTGGCGGCGGCCTTCGCGGCGATCTCGGTGCTCTCGGCCTCGTTCACCGTGGCGGGATAGGCGCGGGTGAAGCTGGCTTCCGCCGTGGCGCCGAAGCTGGCGGCGATGCCGGTGACGATGCGCAGGAAATTGGCCTCCAGCAGGTCGCTCACCTCGGGCAGGAACCAGCGCGCGGTGCCCTGCATCTGCACGCTTTCCGGGATCACGTTGAAGGTGAAGCCGCCCTTGATATGGCCGATAGTGATGACCCCGGCCTCCAGCGGATTCACGTTGCGCGCCACCACGCTCTGCAGGGCGGTGACGATGTGCGACGCGATCAGGATCGGGTCGATGCCGTTATGCGGCATGGCGCCATGCGCGCCGCGGCCGGTGATGGTGGCCTCCAGATTGGCGACCGCGGCCATGACCGGGCCGGGGGCGTGCAGGAAGGTGCCGGCCGGGGCGCCGGGCCAGTTGTGCAGGCCGAAGATGCGGTCCATCGGGAAGCGCTCGAACAGCCCCTCCTTCACCATCACCTCGCCGCCCGCCAGGTTCTCCTCCGCCGGCTGGAAGACCAGGTAGACGGTGCCGGAGAAATTGCGCGTCTCGGCCAGGTAGCGCGCGGCGCCGAGCAGCATGGTGGTGTGCCCGTCATGGCCGCAGGCATGCATGATGCCGGGGGTCTGGGAGGCATAGGGCTTGCCCGTCGCTTCCTCGATCGGCAGGGCGTCCATGTCGGCCCGGAAGCCGATGGCGCGGCCATTCGGGCCGCCCTGGCCGTGGATCACGCCGACCACGCCGGTGGTGGCGATGCCGGTGATGACCTCGTCGCAGCCGAATTCGCGCAGCTTGGCGGCGACCACGCCGCTGGTGCGGACCTCCTGGAAGCCGAGTTCCGGATGGCGGTGCAGGTCGTGCCGCCATTCGGTCATCTCGGGGTGGAATTCGGCGATGCGGTTGATGATCGGCATGGTGCGGCTCCGACAGGTCCCGGCCTGTTTGCGGCCGCGCCGCCGCCAGGGCAAGGGGATTGGCCCGCAGCGCGACGGCCTCAGTCGCGGGCGCGCAGCGCCTCGACCAGCAGGGCGAAGGCCGGCGTGGGCTGGCGCCGGCTCGGGTAGTAGAGGTGATAGCCCGGGAAGGGCGGGCACCAGTCGTCGAGCACGCGCTCCAGCCGCCCCTCGGCGAGGTAGGGCTGCGCCTGGTCCTCGAAGACATAGGCCAGGCCGAGGCCCGCCAGCGCGGCCCGCAGCAGCGGCGGTGCCACGTTGAAGACGAGCGGTCCCTCGGCACGCACGCGAAGCTCGCGCCCGCCCCTCTCGAATTCCCAGGCATAGACCCCGCCATGCGTCGGCAGGCGAATGTTGATGCAGGCATGGCTGGTCAGGTCCTGCGGCGTCTTCGGCGCTGGCCGTCGCGCGAAATAGGCCGGCGCGCCGACCACGGCCATGCGCAGCGGCGGCCCGATCCGCACCGCAACCATGTCCTTGCCCACCAGCTCGCCGATCCGGATGCCGGCGTCGAAGCGCCCCGCGGCCAGGTCGGCGAGGGTATTGTCCACATGCACCTCGGCTGAAATCTCCGGATAGGCTGGCAGCAGACGCTCGAGCGCCGGCCAGAGTACCGTCTCGGCCGCGTGCTCGCCGGCCGTGATGCGGATGGTGCCGGCTGGCCGGTCCCGGAGGTCGCCCAGTGCGGCGAGCGTCGCCGCGATCTCGTCCAGGGCGGGTCCAAGGGTACCCAGCAGGCGCTCGCCGGCCTCGGTGGCGGAGACGCTGCGCGTGGTGCGGGTCAGCAGGCGGAGCCCGAGCCGCGCTTCCAGGCCGCGCAGCGTCTGGCTCAGGGCCGAGGGGGAGACACCGAGTTGTGCCGCGGCCCGCGTGAAGCTTCGCGCCTCCGCGACAGCGCGAAAGGCCCGGAGGTCGTTGAGGTCGGCCTGCGGCATCATGAAGTCCACCTTCAAGGTCCATGCGGATATTGCCAGCTAATCGTGTGTGACCGCACCCGCCATCTTGCAGGCCACACCCCGCAGGCCCCGCGGATCGACCGGCGCCCGCGCAAGCCAGGAGACCCGGGATGCTGAAATCCATCACCGCCGCCGTGGCCGCTGCCCTCTGGTCCGACCCGGCCCTGGCGCAGGAGCGCATCCGAATCACTTCCGACTGGGGCGAGGTTGCCGTCGAGCTGGCCGACAACGACGCCGCACGCAGGCTCATGCAGATGCTGCCGCTGACGCTCTCCATGCGCGACCACCTCCGGCAGGAGAAAACGGGCCGACTGCCCGAGCCGCTGCCAGCGGCGGATCGGCAGCAGGACTTTGCGGTCGGGACGCTGGGCCTGTGGGCGTCGGGCAACCTGGTCATCTACTACCGCAGCGGCCGCGTCCCGCTGCCCGGCATCGTCGTGCTTGGCCAAGTCAGCGGTGATGTCGCGATCTTCGACCGGCCTGGCCCGGTGACCGTGCGGCTGGAGCGGGGCCCGTGAGCGCGCCGGCCGGCCCCGCACAGACACGCCACGCACCGACACGCCACGCACCGACGCACGAAGGAGCCCGCCCGTGACCGAAACCCATGCCGCCGCCGACCGCACGCGCCGCCCGGGTGCCGGCCCTGCACGCCGCGACCTGCTGCAGCTGGCCGCCGCCGGCGCTGCCACGTCGATCCTTTCCTCTCCCTCCGCAAAGGCCCAGGACATGTCGAATGGCGCCAACAATTTCTATGTCAGCGACCGGGTGACCGCGCAGAAGGTCGCCTTCCGGAACCAGTACCAGATGACCGTCGCGGGCCAGCTGTTCACGCCCAGGGACCTCGCCCCGAACACCGCGCTGCCGGCCCTCGTGGTCGGGCATCCCATGGGCGCGGTGAAGGAGCAGAGCGCGAATCTCTACGCCACGAAGATGGCGGAGCAGGGCTTCGTCGCGATGTCCATCGACCTGCCCTTCTGGGGCGAGAGCGAAGGCCAGCCCCGCAACCTGGTGGCCCCGGATGCCTATGCCGAGGCTTTCAGCGCCGCGGTCGACTTCCTCGGCAGCCGGCCCTTCATCGACCGGCGACGCATCGGCGCGATCGGGGTCTGCGGCAGTGGCAGCTTCGTGGTCAGTGCCGCCAAGATCGACCCGCGCATGCGCGCCATCGCGACGGTCAGCATGTACGACATGGGCGCGGCCACCCGCGATGCGCTCAACAAGTCGCAGACCCTGGCGCAGCGCAAGCAGGTCATCGCGCAGGCGGCTGCGCAGCGCGACGCGGAGTTCAGCGGCGCGGAGACCCAGTACACCGGCGGGACGGTGCATGCCCTGACCGCCGAGACCCATCCCATCCAGCGCGAGTTCTACGACTTCTACCGCACGCCGCGGGGGGAATACACGCCGCCCGGCCAGTCCCCCCTGCGCACGACGCATCCGACGCTGACCAGCAACGTCAGGTTCATGAACTTCTACCCCTTCAACGACATCGAGACGATCTCCCCGCGCCCCATGCTTTTCATCACGGGGGACCAGGCCCATTCCCGGGAGTTCAGCGAGGAAGCCTACCGGCGTGCGGCGGAGCCGAAGGCATTGCACTATGTCCCGGGCGCCGGGCATGTGGATCTGTACGACAGGGTGGATCTGATTCCCTTCGCGAAGCTTGCGGCCTTCTTCCGGCAGCACATGGCCTGAAGCCGGAGCGGATCACGGCGCGGCCGGGTGGGGCGGGCGAAGGCCCATCGCCGCGCTTGCCGACTGTTGCAACTCATGGAGGAGTCAGGTCATGGATATCATGCGCGCGGGATCGCGGCCTTCCGGCAAGGGGCCGGCCGAGTGGTTCACCGGCCAAGTCCGCGTCGATCCGCTTTTCGAGGCCCCCGACCCGGCACGGGTCGCCGGCGCCCATGTCACCTTCGAGCCGGGTGCCCGGACGGCCTGGCATACGCATCCGCTCGGGCAGACGCTGATCGTCACCGCCGGCCTCGGCTGGGTGGCGCGTGAAGGCGGGCCGGTGGAGGAGATCCGGCCGGGCGACGTGGTCTGGTTCCCGCCGGGCGAGAAGCACTGGCACGGTGCGACGCCGACCACGGCCATGTCGCATATCGCCATCCAGGAGAAGTTCGAGGGCTCGCCCGTGACCTGGATGGAGCAGGTCACGGAGGCGCAGTACCGGCGCTGAAGGCCGGAAGGGCGCCCGCCCGGCGTGATGCCGGGCGGAGGACTACTCTGCGGGCGGCAGCAGGAAGGCGAGGTCCGCGCCTTGCGGCGCCTGGGTCACCTGCTCATGCACCAGCCGGTCCCAGCCGCGGGCCGGGGCAGGGGCAGGGGACCATTGGGCACGGCGGCGGGCCATCTCGTCTTCCGCGACCAGCAGCTCGATTCGCCGGTCTTTCACCGAAAGCCGGATCCGGTCGCCAGTCTGGGCCAGGGCCAGCGGCCCGCCCACCGCCGCTTCCGGCGCCACATGCAGCACGATGGTGCCGAAGGCGGTGCCGGACATGCGGCAGTCGCTGATCCGCACCATGTCCTTCACGCCCTGGCGGGCGAGCTTCTTCGGAATCGGCAGGTAGCCGGCCTCCGGCATGCCGGCGGGGGACCGCGGGCCGGCATTCTTGAGAACCAGGATATCGGTCGCCAGCACGTCCAGGTCCGGGTCGTCCACCCGGTTGGCCAGGTCCTCCAGCCCGTCGAAGACCAGGCAGCGCGCCTCGGTCTCGAACAGGGCGGGGGTGGCGGCGCTGCGCTTCAGGATGGCGCCGTCCGGGGCGAGGGAGCCGTAGAGCGTGACGAGGCCGCCCACCGGCGAAACCGGCGTCTCCCGCGCCCGGATGATCTTGCGATCGACGAAATGCGACCCGTCGCCGATGCGGTCGCGCAGGGTCACGCCGTCGAGGTCGAGCGTGTCCAGGTCCAGCAGGTCGCGGATCTCCCAGAGCAGCGCCTGCATGCCGCCGGCGCTGTGGAAGTCTTCCATATAGCCCTCGCCGGTCGGCTTCAGGTCGACCAGCACGGGGGTGGTCTCGCTGAGCTCGTCCAGGCGCTTCAGGTCCAGCTTCAGCCCGGCGCGGCCGGCGATGGCCGCCAGGTGCACCACGGCATTGGTGGACCCACCGAGCGCCAGCAGGACCCGGACAGCATTGTCGAGATTGCCCTGGGTCATCAGCGAAAGCGGCGAGACCGGTTTCCGGATCAGCCGCACCGCCTGCGCGCCCGCTTCTTCCGCCATGCGCAGCCGGTCCGCATGCACCGCGGGGGCGGAGGCGGCGTCCAACGGCATGAAGCCCAGCGTGCTGGCGATGCAGGCCATGGTGCTGGCCGTGCCCATCACGCCGCAGGTGCCGGCGGTGGTGGCAAGCTTGCCCTCCAGCAGCTTGATGCGCTCGCCCGAGACCTCCCCCGCCCGGTAGCGCGCCCAGTAGCGGCGGCAATCGGTGCAGGCCGACAGGCGTTCCCCCGCGAAGGACTGCGCCAGCATGGGGCCGACCACCAGCATCACGCTCGGCGTGCCGGCGGAGATCGCGGCCATCAGCTGCGCCGGCACGGTCTTGTCGCAGCCGCCCACCAGCACCGCGGCGTCCATCGGCTGGTTCGCCAGCATCGCCTCGGTGTCGAGCGCCATCAGGTTGCGGTAGTGCATGGAGCAGGGGGTGAGGGACGGCTCGCAGATGCTGATGGTCGGGAAGGCCAGCGGCAGGCCGCCGGCGGCCAGCACGCCGCGCTTCACCGCCTCGATCAGCTCCGGCGCCGTGCGGTGGCAGTTGTTGTAGTCCGACCCCGTATCGGCGATGCCCACCACCGGCTTGTCCAGCATGGCCTGGCTGTAGCCCATGGACTTGGCGAAGGAGCGCCGGAGATAGAGGGCGAAATCGCGGTCCCCGTAGTTCGAGGAGCGGTTGGCAAGGCCGTGCGGCTTGGGGGTCGTTTCCATGCGCCGAGCCTGGGTTGTCGCGCGCGGCCTGTCCAGTGGCCGGCTACATGACGATATTCGCCTCCCGCACCACCGGCTCCCACCGCCGCAGCTCCGCGGTGATGAAGGCGCGGAGGTCCGCCGGCGTGCCGCCCACGGGCTGCATGCTGAGCCGCGCCATCGCCTCCGCCCCCTTCGGCCCCTGCAGGAAGGCGTTGATCGCGGCGTTGAGGCCATTGACGATCTCGGGCGGCGTGCCCGCGGG
Organism: Falsiroseomonas tokyonensis; assembly: GCF_019024325.1. GTDB lineage: Bacteria > Pseudomonadota > Alphaproteobacteria > Acetobacterales > Acetobacteraceae > Falsiroseomonas > Falsiroseomonas tokyonensis. The sequence goes on along the minus strand of NZ_JAFNJS010000004.1, from coordinate 100,416 downwards.
GGCGGCCAGCGCATACCAGGCGCTGGCCTCGAAGCCGCGGAAGCCAGCCTCCTGCACCGTCTCCACCATCGGCAGGTCGGCCGCGCGCTGCGCGGTGGTCACCGCCAGCGCCCGCACCCGCCCGTCCTGCGCCGCCTGCACATAGGTCGGCAGGAAATCCACGGCGAGGTCGATCTGGCCGCCGAGCAGGTCGCTCAGCACTTCGGAGGAGCCGCGATAGGGCACGGCGGTCAGCTCGAAGCGCAGCTCCCGCGCCAGCAGCAGGGCGGCGATATGGCCCAGCGTGCCATTGCCCGGCACCCCCGCCGTCAGGTTGCGGTTGGCCCGCGCCAGGGTCGCCAGCTCGGCGATGCTGCGGACGGGCAGCGCTGCCTTGGCCGCCACCACCAGCGGTGACTTCGCGATCAGCACGATCGGCGCCAATGACTTCTCGGGGTCGTAGGTCAGGTTGCGGTAGGTCAGCTTGTTGTTCGCCAGCGGCCCCGGCGTGCCAAACAGCAGTGTGTAGCCATCCGGCGCCGCGCGGGCGACCAGCGCCGCGCCGATATTGCCGCCGGCGCCGGGGCGGTTGTCGACGATGAAGCGCTGGCCCTGCGTCTCGCTGAGATGCTGCGCCACGGCGCGGGCCAGCAGGTCCGTGCCGCTGCCGGCGGCGAAGGGCATGATGATGGTGACGGTGCGGGACGGCCAGGCCTGCGCGCGCACCGCGGGGGCCGCCAGCAGCCCGGCGGCGCCGAGGCCGAGCGCCATCCGGCGGGACATTAGCTGTGTCACGTGAACCTCCCCGAAATCCGGCCTTGGACTGTTGCGGCCAGCCTAGTTGGGCGGCGGGTCGGTGCGGCGGGGATTGTTGAGGAATTCCATCAGCCGGAATGCGGCGGATTTTCCGGCTGACGGAATGGGCGCGATGCGCGGGCCGTGCCCAGCGCGGGCTCGGCTAGCCTGCCGCTCGCGACTGGGGACGGAAGGTCATGCAGCGGCTGCACTTCTACATCGACGGCGCCTGGGTGGACCCGGCGGTGCCGGCGCGGCTCGGGGTGGTGAACCCGGCGACGGAGGCGGTCTTTGCCGAGATCAGCCTGGGCACTGCCGCCGATCTGGACCGGGCCGTCGCCGCCGCGCGCCGCGCCTTCCCGGCCTATGCCGAGACCAGCGTGGCGCAGCGGCTCGAATGGCTCGACCGCATCATCGCCGGCTTCCGCGCCCGGCTGCCGGAGCTGGCGCGCACCATGACGCTGGAGATGGGCGCGCCGATCACCTTTGCCACCGAACGTCAGGCGACCGTCGCGCTGTTCCACTTCGAGGAAGCGCGCCGCGTGCTGCAGGACTATGCCTTCGAGGAGCGCATGGGCGCCGGCATCGTGCGGCGGGAGCCGATCGGCGTCTGCGGTTTGATCACGCCCTGGAACTGGCCGCTGAACCAGGTGGCATCGAAGGTCGCGCCGGCACTCGCCACCGGCTGCACCGTGGTGCTGAAGCCCAGCGAGATCGCGCCGCTCAGCGCATTGCTGTTTGCCGAGGTGGTGCATGCGGCCGGCCTGCCGCCCGGCGTCTTCAACCTGGTGAATGGCGACGGGCCGACGGTGGGGGAGGCGATCGCGGCGCATCCGGGGATCGACATGGTGTCCTTCACCGGCTCCACCGCCGCCGGCATCCGCGTGGCGAAGCTGGCCGCCGATACCGTGAAGCGGGTGGCGCAGGAGCTCGGCGGCAAGTCCGCCAATATCATCCTGGAGGATGCCGACCTGCGCGCCGCGGTGATCCAGGGCGTCCATGCCTGCAACACCAATGGCGGGCAGAACTGCCAGTCCCCCACCCGCATGCTGGTCCCCCGCGGGCGGCGGGAGGAAGCCTTCGCCGCGGCGCGGGAGGCGATCGGCGCCATCCGCCTCGGCGATCCGCTGGACCACGCCACCACCATGGGCCCGCTGGTCAGCCAGGCGCAGTCCGACCGGGTTCAGGGCTTCATCCAGTCCGGCATCGAGGAAGGCGCCACGCTGGTGGCCGGCGGGCCGGGGCGGCCGGCGGAACTGAATCAGGGCTTCTACGTCCGTCCCACCGTCTTCGGCGACGTCACGCCCGCCATGCGCATCGCGCGGGAGGAAATCTTCGGCCCCGTGCTGGCGATCCTGCCCTACGACACGGACGAGGAGGCGATCGCCATCGCCAACGACACCCCCTTCGGCCTGGCGGGCTTCGTGCAGTGCCGGGACAGGGCGCGCGGCCGGGCGGTGGCCAATCGCATCCGGGCCGGGCGCGTCTACCTGAACGGCGCGCCCTTCGACCGAAGCCTGCCCTTCGGCGGCTACAAGCAATCCGGCAACGGCCGCGAATTCGGCGTCTTCGGCTTCGAGGAATACCTGGAGGTGAAGGCGATCCTGGGCGCGGAGGCCTGAGCCGCTATTCCGGCCGGTGGCAGACGCAGCACAGCTTGTTGCCGTCCGGGTCGCGCAGATAGGCGCCGTAATAGTCCGGGTGGTAGTGCTGCCGCAGCCCGGGCGCGCCTTCCTCCGTCCCGCCCAGCTCCAGGCCGGTGGCGTGGAAGCGGCGGACGGCGGCACGGTCCGGCGCCTCGAAGGCGATCGTCACGCCATTGCCGATACTGGCCGGCCGGCCATCGATCGGGCGCATCAGCCAGAATTGCGGACTGGCCTCCGGATTGGCGGCATAGCCGGCCTGGCCCTGCGCCTCATCCGTGTGGAAGCGGGTGAGGCCGAGCGGGGTGAGCAGCGCGTCGTAGAAGGCCAGGGCGCGCGGGAAGTCGTTGGTGCCGAGGGTGGCGTGGCTGAACATGCGGTGGTCTCCTGCCTTGCACGCCTGGTCTGGCACGCCCCGGCTTGATCCGTCCTGCGGCCTTACGGCCAGGCCGCGCGCAGCAGCAGGGCGGCCGCCGCGATCCACAGCCCGACGATCAGGGCCGCGGCCAGCCGGCTGACCGGCCGGGTGGCGCGGCGCTCGGCCTCCGCGCGGAATTCCTGCATCAGGGGGGCGGGCACCAGGCGGATCGCCAGCCACAGCGCCAGCGGCAGCAGGATCACCTCGTCCAGATAGCCCAGCACCGGGATGACATCCGGGATCAGGTCGATGGGCGAAAGCGCATAGGCGGCGATGGCGGCGCAGAACAGCCGCGCCGGCCAGGGGGTGCGCGGGTCCCGCGCGGCCAGCCACAGCGCCACCACGTCCCGCTTCAGAGTTTTGGCCCAGGCCTTCAGCCGGGCCCAAAGGCCTGCCGGCCTGGCGCTGTCCAAGATCCGCTCCTTTTGACGGTAACCCGATACCGTCACGCCAAAACCCAGCTTTGCCTTGACTTTCCGCCCCTGCGGCCGGATAAGGCGCGCCAGACCGATACCCGGAATCACGAAGCAGATGCTTACTCGGCAAACCACCTCCATCAAGCCGGCGGAGGTCACCAAGAACTGGGTGCTGATCGACGCGGAGGGCCTGGTGCTCGGCCGCCTCGCCAGCCTCATCGCCAATCGCCTGCGCGGCAAGCACAAGGCCACCTTCACCCCGCATGTGGATTGCGGCGACCATGTCGTCGTCATCAACGCGAAGAAGGTGAAGGTCACCGGCCAGAAGGCCGACCAGTCCGTCTTCTACTGGCACACCGGCTATGCCGGCGGCATCAAGGGCCGCACGGTGGGTGAGCGCCTGGCCAGCCCGCACCCCGAGCGGGTGCTGGAAAAGGCGGTGGAGCGCATGATCACGCGCGGCCCGCTCGGCCGCGCCCAGATGCGCAACCTGCATGTCTATGCCGGGCCGGAGCATCCGCATGCCGGCAATACGCCGACCGCGCTGGATGTCGGCGCGCTGAACCGCAAGAATGTCTTCGGCGCCCCCGCGAAGGCCGCCGCTGGTAAGGCTGCCTGAGCATGAGCGAGACCGAATCCCCCCGCGCTGAGACGTCCCGCACCGGCGGCTCCCTGGCCGAGCTGAAGGACCTGGTTGCGGCCGCCGGCGGACCCGCCGCGGAAGGCGCCGTGGTCGTGCAGCCCAAGCGCGACGCGCAGGGCCGCTCCTACGCCACCGGCCGCCGCAAGAACGCGATCGCCCGCGTCTGGGTGAAGCCCGGCAAGGGCAACATCGTGATCAACGGCAAGCCGTCCAACACCTATTTCGCGCGCCCGGTGCTGCGGATGGTGATCGGCCAGCCTTTCCTGGTGGCCGATCGCGACCAGCAGTTCGACGTCTTCGCGACGGTGACCGGCGGCGGCCTCTCCGGCCAGGCCGGCGCGCTGCGCCACGGCATCACCCGCGCGCTGACCTATTACGAGCCGGGCCTGCGCGGCATCCTGAAGAAGGCCGGCTTCCTGACCCGCGACAGCCGCGTGGTCGAGCGCAAGAAGTACGGCAAGGCGAAGGCCCGACGTTCCTTCCAGTTCTCCAAGCGCTGACGCCCGGCGGACCGGGCGCCACGCCCGGCCGCATGGCTGGTACATCAGGGGGGCAGGTCCGCAAGGGCCTGCCCCTCTTGCTTTTTCGGCCGCCGGAGGGCGGCATGCGCGCTGCCGGAGGGCGGCACGGCAATCGATCCGAGGGAATACGACCATGGCCAAGGGATCCATCCCCAGCGTCTTCATCGACGGCGAAGCCGGCACCACCGGCCTGCAGATCCGCGACCGCCTGGCCCGCTTCCCCGGCATCGCGCTGCGCTCCATCCCGGATGAGCAGCGCAAGGACCCCGCGGCCAAGCGCGCGCTGATGGCGGAGGTGGATCTGGTCGTGCTCTGCCTGCCGGATGCCGCGGCCAAGGAAAGCGCGGCCATGGCGGCCGGGCTCGGCGCCGATGCCCCGAAGCTGATCGACGCCTCCACCGCGCATCGGGTGGACCCCGACTGGGTCTATGGCTTTCCTGAATTGAACGCCGCGCAGGCCGAAGCCGTGGCCAAGGCCATGCGGGTGGCGAATCCCGGCTGCTACCCCACCGGCGGCATCGCCCTGCTGCGCCCGCTGGTCGAGGCCGGCATCTTGCCCGCGGACTACCCCGTCACGGTCAATGCCGTCTCCGGCTATTCCGGCGGCGGCAAGCAGATGATCGCGGAATTCGAGCCCGCCCGCACCGCCGCGCCCTTCTTCCTCTACGGCCTGAACCTGCAGCACAAGCATGTGCCGGAGCTGCAGAAATACAGCGGGCTGGCGCGGCGGCCGATCTTCGTGCCCTCGGTCGGCGATTTCGCGCAAGGCATGCTGGTCTCCGTTCCGCTGCATCTCGACCTGCTGAACGGCACGCCGGGCCCGGCCGATCTCGAGGCCTGCCTGCGCGCCGCCTATGCCGGCAGCTTCTGGGTGCGGGTGGAGGCGGCCGATCCCAAGGCGCGGCTGGCGCCGGAGGAACTGAACGGCAGCAATTTCCTCGAATTGCGCGTCTATGGGAATGAAGCGGCGGGGCAGGCGGTGCTGGTGGCCAAGCTGGACAATCTCGGCAAGGGTGCCTCCGGCGCCGCGGTGCAGAATATCGGCCTGATGCTGGGCGTGGACGTCACCGCCGCCCTGCCGCTGGCCGCCTAGGGAGAGAATGATGACCGGCCCCGTGATCCCCTTCGAGGACAAGACGCCAAAAATCCATCCGGAGGCCTGGGTGGCGCCGACCGCCCTCGTCATCGGCGATGTCGAGATCGGCGAGGAGAGCAGCATCTGGTACCACTGCGTGCTGCGCGGGGACACGAACTTCATGCGCATCGGCGCCCGCACCAATATCCAGGACGGCAGCGTGCTGCACCTGAATGCGGGGGCGGAGCCGCTGGTGATCGGCGATGACGTGACGGTGGGCCATGCCTGCATCATCCATGCCTGCACGCTGAAGAACCGCGCCTTCGTCGGCATGGGCGCCACCGTGCTGGACCGCGCGGTGATCGAGGAAGGCGGCATGCTCGGCGCCGGCGGCATGCTGCCGCCCGGCAAGGTGATCGGCCCGAACGAGCTCTGGATGGGCAGCCCGGCCAAGCTGGTGCGGGTGATGTCGGCCGAGGAGCGCGCGAAGTTCGACCGCACCGCGCCGAGCTACGTGGCGCTGGCCAAGCGGCATCGGGCCAGCCTCGCGCGGTAGAGCGTTTTCAAGCCTTGCGGCTTCGCAAGGCGACTTGGAAAACGCGTCGAGACAGGTCCAGCCGTGGCGTGACTTGGCCGGGCGCCGGGCGGACCCCATCTCCCTGATGCCCTGGATGAGGCCGTCCCGCATGCGCCACCCCCTTGCCGCCTTTGCCCTCCTGCTGCTGGCCGGCTGCACGCCGATGCCGCCGCCCGAATCGGTGACGCTGCCGCCCACCGCCCAGGCGGCTGGCGCCGGCGACCCGACCAGGGGCGCCATCCTCGCCTCCTCCTTTGCCTTCGGCACGCCGTCGCGGCTGCAGGGCAACCCCGAAGCGGCGGCGCGGGCGCTTGGGCAGCTGGAATACCTGACGGTGGAGCTGGGCCAGGGCGGCGCCTGGCGGGACATCCACCCGCTGGTCGCGTTGGAATTGCGCCAGGCCCGGACGGAGGCCCGCCAGGCGCTGGGCTTCCGGGAGGATGCCACGCCGCAGCGGGCAGTGGATGCGCTCTATGGCGCCGCCGCGGCGCTGGGCCAGGGCGACCGCGCGGCGGCCCTCGCGGCGCTCGCGCCCTTCGCGGTGCCTGGTGGCGGGGAACAGGCGCTGGCGCGGCTGGCGGACCTGCCGCCGCTGCCCCGCGCCGCCTCTGCCACCGCCCGGGCGCGGGATGCGCTCAATCGCCGCGACAATGACCGGGGCCAGCGTGACCGTATCTTCTAGGCTTCTGCCGCTGCTGCTGCTGGCCGCCTGCGCCGCGCAAGGCCCGCCCGCGGCCGAGGTGCCGCTGGCCATGCCGGCCGGGGCGGGCGATCCGGCGCGCGCCGCGGTACTGGCCGCCGCCCCGGCCTTTGCCGATACCGCGTCCCTGGCCGGCCGCCCGGCCGAGGCCGCGCGCCAGGCGGCGCGGCTGGAATGGCTCGCCGCCTCCCTGGTGCAGCGGCCGGATTGGCGGCGCGCGACGCCGCTGCTGGGTCCGGCGCTGGAGCAGGGGCGGGCGGAGCTGCGCGGCGCGCTGGGATTGGCGCCGGCGGTGCCGCCGCCGGCCGCGGCCGCCGCCCTGCTGCGCGCGGCCGCGGGGCTGGATGCGGGGGATGCGGGGCGCGCCGCGGCGGCGCTGGATCCGGTCTCGGCCGGGCAGGGCCAGGCGCTGCTGCAGCGCCTGGCCGCCCTGCCGCCGCTGCCCCGTGCCGCCCAGGCCACGGGCCTGGCGCAGTCCGAGCTGATGAATGACGGCCGCTGGGACGTGGACTGACCCAAGGCGCTGAAACGAAAACGGCCCCGCTGCAGGGCAGCGGGGCCGTCGGAAGGCTCAGGCGCTAAAGAAGGTCAGACCTTCTTCAGGTTGCCCGCAGATTCCTTGCCCTGCTGGCCGCGCTGGATCTCGTACTGGATCTTGTCGCCTTCACGCGGGTCCTGAAGGCCGGCGCGCTGGACGTCAGAGATGTGCAGGAAGACGTCCTTGGAGCCGTCCTCCGGCTGAATGAAGCCAAAGCCCTTGGTCGCGTTGAACCACTTGACGGTGCCGATCGGCATGGGGGTGTTCCGTTCTTGAGAAAAGACCACAGCGCGACATTGCACCGCGGATCACAACTGAGGGGAAACGGACACCACGCCTTGGGCGCTCACGGATGAGCAGGAAGAGCCGGCCGAACCGAACAACAATGACCCCACTCATATGGCGGCTGCGAGGGGGGCTGGCAAGGAGAGAAGGCCCGGCGCGCGCGCGCAGTGGCCATTTAGCGGGGCTTGCATCGTCTGTAGCCAAGGCTACATACTGACGGCCAGGCAAGATGTTCAACCACCAACGACATCCATTCATCCTCCATGCACCTTCGCGCCAAGGGAATGCCATGACCGGAGCCGCCACCCGCCGCCGCCTGCTGGCCGCCACGATCGGGATTGCAAGCCTGGGCGCCCTAAGCGCGCCCACCGCGCAGGCCCAGCCGGCGCCCAAGCGCATCGTCGCCACCTTCACCGTGCTGGCCGACATGGCGCAGAACGTGGCCGGGGAGGCCGCGCTGGTCGAAAGCCTGACCCGCCCGGGCTCCGAGATTCACGACTATTCGCCGACCCCGCTCGATGTGGTGCGGGCGCGTTCCGCCGACCTGGTGCTGTGGAACGGCATGGGGCTGGAGCGGTGGTTCGAGCGTTTCTTCAGCCGCGCCGGCAATGCCCGCCAGGCAGTGCTGACCGAGGGCATCGCGCCGATCGGCATTGGCGAGGGTCCCTACCAGAACCAGCCCAACCCGCATGCCTGGATGTCGCCCACCCTGGCGCTGGTTTATGTCGAGAATATCCGCAAGGCGCTGTCGGACCTCGACCCGGCCAATGCCGCGACCTACGCCGCCAATGCCGCACGCTATTCTGACCAGATCCGCGCCGTGGACGCCCGGCTGCGCGAAAGCCTGGCGCGGCTGCCGGCGGATCGCCGCGTGCTGGCCACCTGCGAGGGCGCCTTCAGCTACCTGACGCGCGACTACGGCCTGCGCGAGGCCTATCTCTGGCCGATCAACTCGGAGGATGAGGGCACGCCCCGCCAGGTCCGCGCCATGATCGACACGGTCCGCCGCACCCGCGTGCCCGCGGTCTTCTGCGAAAGCACGGTGAACGACCGCCCGATGCGCCAGGTGGCGCGGGAGGCCGGGGCCCGCTACGGCGGCGCGCTCTTCGTGGACAGCCTGACGGCGGAGGACGGCCCGGCGCCGACCTATCTCAAGCTGCTGGAGGCCAATGCGGAGTTGATCCTGCGCGGCTTCTTCGGCAGCCAGGCGACACGCTGATGGATGGCGGGGACTTGCCGGGGCTGACGGTGCAGGGCGTCACCGTCACCTATCCGAACGGCCACCTGGCGCTGCGCGATGCCAGTTTTGCGCTCGCGCCCGGCACGGTCTGCGGGCTGGTGGGCGTGAATGGCAGCGGCAAGTCCACCCTGTTCAAGGCCATCATGGGCCTGGTGCGGCCTTCCGCAGGCCAGGTGCGCATCGGCGGGGAGAAGGTGCAGGCGGCGCTGAAGCACAACCTGGTGGCCTATGTGCCGCAGGCGGAGGAGGTGGACTGGTCCTTCCCCGTGGGCGTTCGCGACGTGGTGATGATGGGCCGCTACGGCCATATGAACATGCTGCGCATTCCCCGCGCCGCGGACCGCGCCGCGGTGGATGCGGCGCTGGCCCGCGTCGGCATGCTGGAACTGGCGGAACGCCAGATCGGCGAATTGTCCGGCGGCCAGCGCAAGCGCGTCTTTCTCGCCCGCGCCCTCGCCCAGGGCGGCCAGCTGCTGCTGCTGGACGAGCCTTTCACCGGCGTCGACGTGACCACTGAGGATGCGATCATCGAACTGCTGAAGGCGCTGCGGGCCGAAGGCAAGATCATCCTTGTCTCGACCCACAACCTCGGCTCCGTGCCGACCTTCTGCGACCATGTGGTGCTGGTGAACCGCACGGTGCTGGCGGCGGGTCCAACGCCCGAGATCTTCACCGGTCCCAACCTGCTGCGCGCCTTCGGCGGCGCGCTGCGCCAGCACAGCCTGCCCGAACAGGCCAAGGCGCATGCGCCGCTGGAGGCGGGGCATGTGGTGGTGCTGTCGGATGACGAGCGGCCGCTGGTGATGGCGCCGGACGGGCGCGTGCTCGGCCGGCTGACGCAGGATCTGTGAGGATGGGCGCGACGGATGCCCCCACCCCGACCAGCCCTTGGCGTCGCGGCAGTGCCGCAACCCCCCGCAAGCGCGGGGGAGGGAGTCCGCTGCTCCCTCCCCCGCGCTTGCGGGGGGTTGCGGCACTGCCGCGACGCCGAAGGCTGGTGGGGGTGGGGGTCAGCGGGCCCGGAACGCCCACCCCATGACCGAACTCCTCATCCCCTTCGAATACGACTACATGCTGCGCGCCATGGGCATCGCCGCCCTGGTCGGCGCCGTCGCCGGGCTGCTGTCCTGCTACGTCGTCCTCAAGGGCTGGTCGCTGATGGGCGATGCGTTGAGCCATGCCATCGTGCCGGGCGTGGTGCTGGCCTGGCTCGGCGGCATTCCCTTCGCCATCGGCGCCTTCGCCTCCGGCATGCTGGCGGCGCTGGCCATGGCAGGCCTCCGCGGCCGTACCCCGATCCGGGAGGATGCGGTGATCGGCGTGGTCTTCACCGGCTTCTTCGGCCTCGGCCTGTTCCTGCTGTCCATCTTCCCGTCGAACGTCCGGCTGCAGACCATCATCTTCGGCAATGTGCTGGGCATCGCGGATGCGGACATCGTGCAGATGGCGATCATCGCGGTGGTGGTGGCCCTCGCCCTGGCCATCTGGGGGCGAGACCTTATGCTTTCGCTGTTCGATCCGGTGCAACTGGTGGCCGCCGGCGGCAGCCCGGGGCGGATGCGCGTGCTGCTGCTGACGCTGCTGGCGGCGACGGCGGTGGCCGGGCTGCAGGCGGTGGGCGCGGTGCTGGTCATCGGCATGCTGGTGACGCCGGGCGCCACCGCCTACCTCCTCGCCGACCGCTTCGGGCGGATGGCGGCCATCGCGACCGGCATCGGCGCTTCCACCGGCCTCATCGGCGCCTATGCCAGCTACTTCCTGGATGGCTCCACGGGCGGCAGCATCGTCGCGCTGCAGGCCGCGATCTTCGTCCTCGTGCTGGTCTTCGCCCCCAAGCACGGCATTCGCGCCAGCCGGCGCGCCGCCGCCAAGGCCGTGGAGACGCCCGCATGATCGAGGCCTTCCTCGCCCCCTGGCAGCACGGCTTCATGATCCAGGCCCTCGCCGTCGGCCTGATGGTGGCCACGCTGTCCGCCATCCTGTCCTGCTTCGTGGTGCTGAAGGGCTGGTCGCTGATGGGCGATGCGGTCAGCCACGCCATCCTGCCCGGCGTGGTGCTCGCCTGGCTGATCGGCATACCGCTGGCGATCGGCGCCTTCGTCGCGGGGCTTGCCTGCGCCATCGCCTCCGGCGCCATCAAGGCCACGTCGCGCATCAAGGAGGATGCGGCCATGGGCGTGGTCTTCAGCGGCATGTTCGCCGTCGGCCTCATCCTGCTGTCCCAGGTGCGGTCGGAAGTGCATCTCTCCCATGTCCTCTTCGGCAGCATCCTGGGGATCGAGGCGGAGGATTTCTGGACGACGCTCGGCATCGCCTCCGCCGCGCTGGTGATCCTGGCGCTGCGCGGGCGGGACCTCGTGCTGTTCTGCTTCGACCCGGGCCAGGCCCGCATCGTCGGCCTGCATGTCGGGCGGCTGCGGCTGCTGCTGCTGACCGTGCTGGCGGCCAGCATCGTGGCCGGCGTGCAGGCGGTGGGCGTCATCCTGGTGGTGGCGCTGCTGATCACGCCCGGCGCCATCGGCATCCTGATGACGGACCGCTTCGGGCGCATGGTCTGGGTGGCGGTCGGCAGTGCCTGCGCGGCGACGCTGGTGGGCATCCAGGTCAGCTTCATGCTGGATGCCTCCACCGCCGGTTCCATCGTGCTGGCGCTCTCGGCTATTTTCGTGGTGGCGCTGCTGGCCTCCCCGCGGCACGGCCTGCTGCGCCGCCGCCGTGCGGCCCCCGCGCCGGTCCCGGCGGGGTGAAAGTGAAGCCGGTGCCACAAATTGGCGCCGCGCTTCCCCGATGATAGGCTCCCTGCATGAGCACGGCCGAGTCCCGCGCGGACGACCCCCTCCCTGAGACCTCCGCCGAAGGGGCCGATGAGGCCGCGCGCCATGCCTCCGCCCGCACCGCCCGCGCCGCCGCCCTGGCCGAGGACTATGTCGAGATCATCGCGGACCTGCTGGAACGCGATGCCGAGGCGCGCCCCACGGATATCGCCCGCCGCCTCGGCGTCACCCATGCCACCGCCATCAAGACCATCGGCCGCCTCAAGCGGGACGGGTTGGCCCATTCGAAGCCCTATCGCGGCGTCTTCCTGACCGAGGCGGGGCATGAACTCGCCCGCCGCGTCCGCGCCCGGCACCAGACGGTGGTGGCCTTCCTCGCCGCGCTGGGCGTGCCGGCGGAGATCGCGGAGGCGGATGCCGAGGGCATCGAGCACCATGTCAGCGATGCGACGCTCGCCGCCTTCGAGCGTTTCCTGCTGGCCCGCGGGAAGCCTGACGAATGATCGACCTGCTCGACGCCATCCGCGCCCATGTCCATGAAGGCTGGGTGATCCCGGCGCTCTACGACCTCGGCCTGATGACCTGGGAGGAGGAGGCCTTCGACTGGCTCGGCTTCGCGCTGCTTGGCCTGGTGCAGATCGCGGTCTGCATCGCGCTGTGTGGCACGCTCGAAAAATGGCGGCCGGTGGAGCGCTGGGACGACCACGGGCCGGTGCGCACCGATATCCTCTACACGCTGCTGATCCGCCTCGGCATCCTGCCGCTGGCGGTCTTCGTGCTGTTCCGCCCGCTGCAGGTCTGGCTGCACGGCACCATCGTGGATTACGGCGCGGTGCCGCCGACGCTGGAATCGCTGTTCCCCGCGCTGCGGGAGGCGCCGCTGCTGGCGCTGGCGGTCTATGTGGTGGTGCTGGATTTCGGCGAATACTGGCGCCACCGGCTGCAGCACGCGATCCCCTGGTGGTGGGAACTGCATGCGGTGCATCACGCGCAGAAGCAGATGACCTTCTGGACGGATGACCGCAACCACCTGGCGGATGACATCATCGCCGCCATCTGGCTCGGCCTGTTGGCACTCGCCATCGGCGTGCCGCCGGCGCAGTTCCCGGTGATCGTGCTGGTCACCCGCATCGTCGAATCGCTGTCGCATGCCAATGCGCGGCTGAGCTTCGGGCGGGTGGGGGAGCGCCTGCTGGTCTCGCCCCGCTTCCACCGCGCGCATCACGGCGAACAGGCCACCGATGTGCAGGGCGTGAACTACGGTGTGCTGCTGCCCGTCTGGGACTGGATTTTTGGGACTGCCGATTGGAATCGGCGCCATTATCCGGCTACCGGCGTGCCGGGCGCCGATCCCGCCATCGTCTCCGGCGGCTTCTGGGCGCAGCAGGTGTCCGGGCTGCGCGCTGCGCTGGGCCGGATCTGGCCGCGGGCGAAGCGGCAGCCGGAGAGCTGACGCCCCAGAGGTCGTTTGAGAATGCCGGACGGGTCGGTTCCGCGGCGCTTTTCCGCCCCTGCCGCGTTGGGCGGCTTGCCGATGCAACCAGCATCGGCCGCACCGCCCGTCTTGCAGGAACGAAAAATCGCCTGCGGTCCCTCAGCCGCCGGCATTCTCAAACGGTCTCTCAGGCCTTGGTCGGCGGCTTCGCCAGCATCACGAAAAGCCGGTGCGTCGCGATATCCACCTTGCGCCGCATATGGTCCTGCCAGGCGCGATTGGCGGTGGCCTCGTCCGGATAGGGGCCGTGCAGCTCCTCCGTCCCGGGCTCCAGCACGGTGAAGCTGGTATCGGTGAAGATGCCGCCCCAGACCACCCAGACCTGCCGCTCGCTCATCGCGCAATCCTCGATTCATGCCGCACCGCAGCATTTAAGCGAATCCGGCGCCGGGCGGTATGGCCCGGCGGCCGAAAACACCGCGAGGATAGCGATCCCGCCTTCACCAGCGGTGAAGACGGGGCAGGGCGGGGCCGGGATTCAGCGGCTGCCGCGGGCCCGGCGCATCATGTCCACCATGCCGGCGGGGACATAGACCGTCTCCTGCGACTCACCGGATCCGATGGTCAGCGGCACATAGCCCGGGCGCGGGGACTGGGAGAAGATGGCGTCGAGATGCACCACCCGCACATCCATGCCGGTGGGATCCGTCACCATCACCCGCCCGCCGCCCACCAGCGTCCCCTGGCCCATGGGGCCGTAATCCACCATCATATTCTCGCCGGAGCCGGTGACCCGCGGATAACTCTGCGCCATGGCGGCGGGGGCGGCCAGCAACAGGGTGGTGGCCAGGAACATCGTGCGGCGCAGCGTCATGGGAGCTTCTCCTTCATCCCGGCGCCGCGAAGGCCGGCGCCTGGCGGAAGACTTCCGGATGCCGCCGCGCCAGCGCAGCCTTCATGCGCGGCTTCTATCGGAACAATGCGCGCGGCGCATGAAGCTGGTCATTCGCCGCGGGCGTGGCGAAACGGGTGCGGCGCAGCGCCTCCACGAATCGCGCCAGCGGGCCGGACCAGCGGCGGCCGGACACCGTCACCAGACACACCTGGCGCGCCACCGGTGCATCCTCCACCGGGCGCAGCACCAGCCCCGCTTGCACCGCGCTGAATTCCGGCAGGAAGCAGACGCCCATGCCGGCGGCGACCAGGCATTGGATCCAGTCCTCCCGCTCGCTGCGGCAGGCATGAACAAGGCGGGCGCCTACCGCGGCCAGGTGGCTGCCCAGCACGTCCCGGTGTTCGCAGTTGATGCGGGACAGGTAGGTCTGCCCGTCCATGTCGCGCATGGCGATGGCCTTGCGCTGGGCGAAGGGGTGGCCCGGCGCGCAGGCCACCAGGAAGCGCTCGGCATAGAGCGGCTCCGCCCGCAGCCGCTCGTGATAGGCCTCCGGCTGCACCATCAGCGCGGCGTCCAGGTCGCCCTGCAGCAGCTGTTCCGCCAGCCGGTCGGGGGTCGCATCCGTCAGGCTGAGGTCGATGCCCGGCTGCGCATCCCGGAAGCGCCCGAGCAAGGGCCCGAAGCGGGAGGGGCCGAGCGAGCACATGATGCCGAGGCGCAGGTCGGAGCCCTGCAGCCGCAGATGCAGCGAGGCCTGCTTGCGGACGGAGCGGCTGCGGGCGACGATATCCTCGATGCGCGGCAGCACCATGCGGCCGAGCGCGGTCAGATGCGTGGTCCCGCCTTCCCGCACGAAAAGCGGGCCGCCGAGCTCCTTCTCCAGCTTCTGGATGCCGCGCGTAAGCGTGGGCTGGGTGACGCCGCAGAGCGCGGCGGCGCGGGTGAAGTGCATGGTCTGGCTGGCTGCCAGGAAATAGCCCATCTCGCGAAGATCCATGCCGCCCACCCCGTCCTGTCCCGCAAAGGCGGGCCATTGGCGCTTCGCCGCCGAGGGCCGGATGGTTCCGCCGCCGGTTCAGCCGCAGGGCGCGATCGTCAGGAAGGGCGCGGGATCGACCGGCTGGCCGCGCACCACCAGTTCGAAATGCAGATGCGTGCCGTAGGTGATGCCGCTGCGGCCGATGCGGCCGAGCCTTTCGCCGCGCGCCACACGGCGGCGGCCGCTGGCGATGGCCGGGGCGACGCTGCCGAGATGGGCGTAGCGGGTGGCGAAGCCGCCCTCGTGGCGGATCTCCACCTCCAGCCCCGCCGCGCCGCGCCGGCGCACCGCGACCACCTGGCCGGCGGCGGCCGCCGTCACCCAGGCGCCGGCCGGTGCCGGCATGTCCAGGCCGCGATGCTGGCGAGAGGCGCGGGGCCCGGCATCACGCCTTTCGCCAAAGGGGGAGGAGATGCAGGCCTGGCCGAGCGGCAGGGCCAGCTCGCCCGGCCCGGGCTGCGCCAGGGCGGGTGGGACCAGCAGTGTCGAGAGAAGCAGGAAATATCGCACAGGACCTGCCAGGATCGGGGCGAGGGGCCTTTGCCGCCCCTCGCCCCCTCTGGCAAGGGGATCAGCGGCGGTAGCCGTCGCCGCGATAGCGGTCGCGATAGCCGCCGCGGTAGCCGCGGCCGTCGCCGCGGCGGTCGTCGTAGCGCGGCTGCGACTGGTCATACAGGTAGCCGCCGGCACCGCCGACACCGGCACCCAGCAGGGCGCCGAGCCCCGCATTGCCGCTGAAGGAGCCGAGCACGCCGCCGACGGCGCCGCCGCCCAGCGCGCCGGTGGCGACCCGCTGCTGGGTCTGGTTGAGATCGCCGCAGGCGGACAGGCCGAGGCCGGCGATCAGGGGGAGGACGAGCTTAAGGCTTTGAAGGGGGCGCAGGGCGCGCATGACGAGTTTCCTTTCGCTCAGCGGGACGGGCGGTTGCGCATCGGCCGGGCCGGCGGGCAGGGGAACTGTTCCTGTGCATAGCGCAGGAAGCCATCCAGTGCCGGCTCGTTCGCGTAGCGCGGATTGCCGCGGGCCCAGGCGGCGAAGCCGATGCCCGTCTCGGCGACGCTGGGGCCGGGCGTCGGCACGCAGAACAGCGGCCGCGCCGGGCCGCCGGCGGGGTAGAGCAGCGCATGGTACTGGCCGGCGCCGGTCAGGAAGCCCTGGCAATAGGCGATCGCCTCGAAGCGCCGCATGCCGCGCACATCGGGGTCGCAGACGGCGGCGAGGTCCGAGACGGTCTGTACATGATCGGTGACGCTGGGCTCGCGGTCCGGGCCGCCCCGTCCTTGGGAATACCCCTGGGCGAGGCCCGGGGCGGAGCCCATTGCGGCCCCCATCAGGCCCAGCAGTGCCGCTGTTGCCACAAGGCGCATCATCGTTTCCTTCCTTCGGAAGTGGAGTCGAAGCCCCTGCCACGGCGGCGGCAGCCCGAAGGCGGGCGGCCGGACGCGCAAGCATCCCGGTGACAACGTCCGGGCGCCGCGGTTCGTTCAATGCGCGAGTAAATTCACCGGCGGGCGCTGATCCGCCGCGTTCAGGGCAGGGCGGCGGCGGCCTCCGGCATCGGGTCCAGCCCGAGGCGGCCCAGGCCGGGCAGCTTCAGCGCCGGCCGCCGCAGGTCCAGCCCGGCGACAGCGCCCAGGATATTCACCTCGATCCCCTCGACCCAGCCCAGCGTCAGCCCGGCATAGCCGCCGAGCGTCAGGCGGATGCCGGTGCCGGACCCGGTGAGCCGCAGCCAGCGCCCGTCATGCGGGTAGTCCTTGCCGATGGCATTCGGCGGCAGCGCCGCCGGCAGCCCCGGCACCGCCTCCATCACCGCGGCGACGAAGGTATTGGAATTGGGGCCGGGCCAGACCCGGTAGTCGCCGCGGTTGCGCCAGGCATAATCCGCGATGGCCGCCTGCATGCGCGGGATCATCGCCGCCGCCTCCGGCCCATCCGCCGCGAAGACCAACTGCGGCGCCCGGCCGAACCAGCGGCCATCAGCCGCGAAGCCGTTCACCCGGATGGGGTCGCCCCAGGCGGTATAGTCGTAGCGGGTATAGGCATCCGCGCCCTCCGGCTTGATGACCAGCCAGCTATGGACCGCGAAGATGCCGCGCCAGCGCACCGTGGGGGCGGCGAAGATGCGCACCACCGCCTCCGGCTTCTGGGATGCCGGCGGCAGCAGCCCGGCGCTGCTGCGATCCGCCACCTGCCAGCCTGGGCCGATGCCGTTCCAGTGGTGGATTGCGGCGGAGATGCCGAGCGGCAGCAGGAAGAACAGGGCGAAGAGGAGGAGGGCGGTCTTCAGGATCGGCATCTTCTGCGGATTTTGGGTCCCGCCCCAGCTTCCGCAAGCCGGGCCCGGTTGACACCCCTCCGCGCCGCCCGCCAGTGACACGCCGGGGAAACGGGAAGGGCATGCGATGGAATTGGGCCTGAGGGGAAGGACGGCGCTGGTCACCGGCGCCTCCATGGGCATCGGCCGCGCCATCGCGCGCGAACTGGCGGCGGAGGGCGTGGCGGTGGCCATGCTGGCGCGCGGCGCCGACCGCCTGGCCGAGGCCGCCGCCGCCATCCAGGCCGAGACCGGCAGCCGCACCCTGCCCATCGCGGTGGACCTGGTGGATGCCGCGGCGCTGGAGGCAGCGGTGGCGCAGGCGCAGGACGCGCTCGGCGCCATCGACATCCTGGTGAACAATGCCGGCGCCACGCCGATGGGCCGCATCGCCGAAAGCGACGACGCCACCTGGCGCAAATCCATCGAGCTGAAGCTGATGGGCTATATGCGCTGCGCCCGGCTGCTGGTGCCGGCGATGCGGGCGCGGCGCTGGGGGCGGGTGATCAACATCATCGGCCGCTCCGGCCACCAGCCGCGCGCGACCTATATCGTGGGCTCCAGCGTGAATGCCTCGCTGCTCAGCTTCACCCATGCGCTGGCGCAGGATTGCGCGCCGGACAATGTGCTGGTGGTGGGGGTGAATCCGGGACCCATCGCGACGCCGCGCTGGGATGCGCTGGTGGCGCAGGGCGCCGCCGGCAGCGGGCGGGACCCGGCGGCGGAGAATGCGGCGGCCATCGCCTCCGTCGCGCTGGGACGGCTGGGCACGGCGGAGGAGGTTTCCGGCCTGGTGGCCTTCCTCTGCTCCGACCGCGCCGGCTTCATCACCGGCACGAACATCGACATCGACGGCGGCGGCACCCGCTGCATCTGAGAGGCGACGCACCATGCCCCATTTCGAGGTCTCGCCCGGCGTGACCCTGCACTACACGGTCGATGACTTCACCGACCCCTGGGTGCCCGCGCCGACCGTGCTGCTGCTGCACGGCCTGGCCGAAAGCGGCGAGGCGTTTCGCGCCTTCGTCCCCGCCTTGGCGCGGCAGGCGCGCGTGGTGCGGCTGGACCTGCGCGGCTATGGCGGATCGACGCCGATGCCCGAGGACCATCCCTGGCGCTTTGACCAGCTGGTGGCGGATGTGGTGGCGCTGATCGGCCATCTCGGCGTGGCGCGCGTGCATCTGGTGGGCGGCAAGATTGGCGGCACCATCGCGCTGGCCGTCGCGGCGCGGCATCCGGAGCTGGTGGAGAAGCTGGCGGTGCTGGGCGGCCCGGCCTCGCTGACCAATATGGCCGGGCGCACGCCGGGCTGGCGGGCGCAGATCGCCGCGGAAGGCGTGCCGGCCTGGGTCGCGGCCTCCAATGCCGGACGCATGGGCACGCGGATGTCGCCCGCGGCGCTGGCCTGGTGGACGCAGATGATGGGCCGCACCGCCGCCTCCACCCTGCAGGGTTTTCTGCAGATGGTGCCGAGCGTGGACGTGACGGCGGAAGTGGACCGCATCCGCGCGCCGACGCTGGTGGTGACGACCACCGGCAGCGGGCTTGGCTCGGTGGAGGAAGTGCGCGCCTGGCAGGAGCGCATCGCCGGCTCCCGCCTCGTGGTGGTGGAGAATGACAGCTACCACGTCGCCGCCTCCGACCCGGATGAAACGGCGGCGCTGGTGCGGGATTTTCTCGCCGGCTGAGTCAGTCCTCCGCCACCAGCACCTCCGCCACTTCCTCCGCGAAAAGGCGGCGCTTTCCGTCGAAGATCACCACCCCGGGCGCCGCGGGGTCGCGCTGGCCCGGCGGCAGCCCGTGGTCGCGCAGTGCCTCGGCGCAGCCGATCCAGTCGCCGCCGGGGACGGGCTCATTGACGGAAGCCCAGGCGAGGGTGCCGCGGACATCGTCGCCATGGCCGTGCCGCTCCGTCCAATGCGCGCCATGCGCCAGCAGGAAGCGCGCCAGCGCCGCATCGCCGCGGAACACGGCGAGGTTCAGCGCGGAGGCGTGCCAATCCCCGCCCGGCACGGCGATGGGCCAGCCCAGCGCCACAATCAGCCGCACCGCGTCCGCCGCCCCCTCCGCGGCCAGGTCCGGCAGCAGGCGCAGCTGCTGCGGGGTCAGCGAAGCCGGCAGGTCCGGGCGGCGGGCCGCGAGGGCGCGGGCCGCTCCGGCGTCGGCGCCGGCGCAGGCGGCGAGGAAAGTCTCCTCCTCCGACAGCGGCTCCGCCGCGCCGCGCTGCGCCAGCAGGGCGGCGACCTCCGGCAGGCCGAATTGCAGCGCCAGGCGGTAGGCGCTGACGCCGGCGGCGGTGCGGCCCTGCGGATCGGCGCCGGCTGCCAGCAGCGCCGTGACATGGCGCGGCGACCGGCGGCGGCGGATCGCCCAGAGCAGCGGCGTGCCGTAGTCGGAGAGTGGCGGGTTCGGCGCCGGCTCCCGCGCATCGCCGCCGGCAGCGAGCAGCAATTCCAGCGGCCGCGGATCGTCCAGGTCGAGGGCGCGGTAGATGGCATTGGTGCCGGCGATGCGCGCGCCATGCGCCAGCAGAAGCCGCGTGCAGTCCGGGCTTTCGAGGGAATGGTACAGCGATTCGCCGTCATCCGGATCGGCGCCCGCTTCCAGCAGCAGCCGCGTCATCCCCGGATCCCGGTTCTGCCCCGCCGCGCCATGGAGCGCCGAAAGCGGCTGCGACTCATCCGGCGCAGTGAGGGAGGCGGGTGGAGAGCGGTTGCCGATGCGCTGGTTCGGGTCCGCGCCGGCGGCCAGCAGCAGCCGCGCGGCATTGCGCAGCGCCGCGGCGAAGGCGGGCCGGCGCAGCAGGCTGGAATGGGTCACGGCGACCAGCGGCGGCAGGCGTAGCGGCCCGCCCGGGCGGTTCACCCAACCGGGATCCGCCGCGATTGCCCGGCGCAGCGCCGCCGCATCGCCGATGGCGCAGGCGAGCCAAGGATCGCCCGCGACCAGATCGGGCATCTCCGCCAGCATGCGCGCGGCCACCGCCGGCCGCGCCGGGCTGCGGCTGCCGGTGACGTCCCCGGCATAGACGCGCTCCAGCCACTGGCGCTGGCGCGCTTCGCCCTGCGCCTCGGCGTAGCTTTTCAGCTCGGCCCAGCTGGAAAACCCGTGGTCGCGGGCGAGGCAGGATTGGGCGTCATGCAGCCGCAGGCCGAGGGCGGCGATGGCCTCGGCCGACAGGCCGGCGGCGGCGGGCAAGGCGCGCTGGAAGCGGGCGATGGCTTCGGGATCGCCGGCGCGGAGCGCGCGCAGCAGGGCCTTGGCCTGTTTCCGCAGATGGTCGAGATTCACCCGCTCGGGCAGGATGGGCATGCGGAACCTCCGTGCACAGGATCGCCGAAGGCCCGCAAGGACGGCGGCACAAAGGTTTGGCGGGAGGCGGACGCGGCAAGTGGGTTGAACCCTGCCCGCGGGCCCGGATGCGGCTTGCTCCGCCGCGCAAAGCTATCGGCGGGGGCGGCGCAGGGTCAAGCGGTGGGGCCATGGCAGCAGGGCGGCCAGCGGCAGCAGGGCAAGGCCCCAATCCAGCGCCGCGCCGCGCGCCAGCACCGGCAGGGCGGCCAGCGCCGCCAGCGCGGCCGCGAAGGGCAGGGCGCCCGCCAGGCCGGGACGTGGCCCCGCCAGCGCGCCGAGGCTCGCGCCCAGCAGCACCAGCGCCAGCAGCGCCGCCGGCCCCGGCGGCCCGGCCAGCGCCAGCCCGGCCCAGAGCAGCGCCGCCGCCAGCATGGCGCGACCGCCGCGCAGCCGCAGTGCCAGCACGGCGTAGAGCGCGACTGCGACGATCAACGGCGCCGCCTGCGCCAGGTCCGCCAGGTTGCGCGGCGCGCCGCCCATCCACCAGCCGGTGCCGAGGGCACCGAGCCCCCCCAGCAGCCATTCCGGCACCCATCGCCGCAGGCTGAGCGCCGCCACCAGAAGCATCGCCAGCGCCAGCGGCGGCAGCCTTTCCGGCAATTGGCGGGGGGAGGCCGACAGCCCGCCGAACAGCCACAGCCATCCCGCCAGCACCCCCGCCCCCACGGCCAGCACGCCGAGCCGCGGCCAGCGGCGCCCGGCCAGCGCCAGCCCGGCGGCGAGGACCAAGGCCAGCAGCGCCTGCAGCGCCTGGGCCATCATGCCGCGTCACCTTCCGAAACTTGCGGCGGCGCGCCGCGCCGGCCTAAGCCGGGTCGTTGCCACCCCGAGGAGACCCGATGGCCCGCGAAGCCACCCCCTTGCCGGGCACCCGCCGCCTGAAGGTCTGGGATCCCTGGATCCGCCTGGTGCATTGGAGCATCGTCCTGCTGATCCCGCTCTCCTGGTGGTCGGCCGAGACGCATCGCTTCGACCTGCATGTGCTCTCCGGCTACACCATGTTGACGCTGCTGATCTTCCGCATCGCCTGGGGTTTCGTCGGCAGCCATACCGCGCGCTTCCGGAATTTCCTGTCCTCGCCGCTGGAGGCGCTGCGGCATCTCGGCCATTTCCGGCGGCGCCAGGCGGCCGTCGAGATCGGGCACAATGCGGCCGGCGGCTGGATGGTGCTGGTGCTGCTCGGCCTGCTGCTGGCCCAGGCGGGCAGCGGGCTTTTTGCCGACGACGAGATCTTCACGCGGGGGCCGCTGGCGCGCGCGGTCGATACCTCGACGAGTGCCCTGGCGACCTCGATCCATCTGCGGGTGTTCTGGGTGATCGTCGGCGCGGCGGTGCTGCATATCCTGGCGATCGTGCTGTATCGCCTGGTGCGCAAGCAGAATCTGGTGGGGCCGATGATCACCGGCGCGCTGCGGCTGCCCGTGGTCTATCGCGGGCCGGTACCGCGGATGGGCAGCAACTGGCTGGCGGCCGCGCTGCTGGCCGTGGCGGCCGCGGCGGTCTGGGCGCTTGTGAACTGGGGCTCGGCCCAGGGCAGCGCCAGCGCCTTCGGGTAGAAGGGGGCAGCGGCGAAGGCCTGAGACGGCCCCCCTCACCCAACCCTCTCCCCCCGTCGGGGGGAGAGGGCTTTGGCCATCAGCGGGCCCGGAACTGCTGGTGGCAGGCGCCGCAGGTGCCGCCGGTGCTGCGCAGCAGGTCGGGCGAAATGCTGCCCGATTCGGCCGCCGTCTTCAGCGTGGCGAAAGCCGCGACCATGGCGGTGGCGCGGGTCTGGAAGCCGGCGCGATCGGCATCGATGGCCGCCAGCGCACGGGTCTGGCCGGGGTTGGTGCCCTGCGGCTGCGGCGGCGTCAAGCTGGCGGTGGGCACCAGGTTCGGCAGGGTCTGGATGAAGGCGGACATCGCCTCGATCCGCGGCACCAGGGCGCGCGTATCGCCGCGCGACTGCACGGCGGCGGCCACCGCCTCCATCCCCTGGCCCAGGCCACGCAGCCCGGCGCGGCGATCCGCGATCACATCCTGCGCCAGGGCACTGCCCGCCATACCAACTGCCACCAGGGCGCAAGCCGCCATCATCCCACCACGCATGCCTTGATCCTTTCCGATCGGGGTGTGCCGAAACTGGCAGGATGCGGACAGGACCGCAACGATGGCCTGCGCGCCGTTGCATTTGGTCATGTGACGGTTGCGCTGGCGCCCGGCCGGGGCGAGGCTGTCCGCAACAAAGCCTGGGAGGAACAAGGGATGTCGCGACGCAGCTTGCTCGGCATGGTTCTGGCGGCGGGGCTCGCCGCCGGTCTGGCGCCACCGGCCTGGGCCTTTCCGGACCGGACCATCACCCTCGCGGTCGGCTTCGCCCCGGGTGGCTCCACCGACATCACCTCCCGCCTGCTGGCAGACCGGCTGGGGCCGGCGCTGGGGCCGAATGGGCGCGTGGTGGTGGAGAATCGTCCGGGTGCGGCCGGCATCATCGCCAGCGACTGGCTGCGCCGGCAGACACCGGATGGCCATGTGCTGATGCTGGTGGAGGCCTCGTCCCACGCCCTCGCGCCGGCGGCCATCGTCGGCGGCACGCGCTACGACCCGATCGCGGACTATACCCATATCGCCATTGTCGGCAGCGGGCCGATGATCCTCGTGGCGCAGCCGGAGATGCCCGTGCGCACGCCGCAGCAGATGGTGGCGCGGATGCGGGAGGGGGTGGCGGAGCAGCTGCCCTTCGCCTCCTCCGGCGTTGCCTCCATGCCGCATCTCTCGGGCGAGATGTTCGCCCATGCCATGGGCCTCGGCGGGCGCTTCCCGCATGTGCCCTATCGCTCCGGCGGGCTGATGGTCGAGAGCATCGCCAAGGCGGAGACGCAGTGGGGGGTGGCGGTGCTGGCCTCCGCCGCCGGCCAGGTGCGGGACGGGCGCGTGCGCGGCATCGCGGTGACGGGGATGGAGCGGTTTCCCGCCTTCCCCGATATCCCCACGCTGAACGAAACGGCGCTGCCCGGCTTCGACCTGGAGAACTGGTTCGCCGTGATCGGCCCGCCCGGCCTGCCGCAGCCGGTGGTGGCGCAGCTCAATGCCGCGATCCGGGAGGCGCTGGGCCAGGCGCAGCTGCGGGAGAGGCTGCTGACGGCGGGCGTGGCGCCCTGGACGCGGCCCAACAGCCCGGCCGATGCCACCGCCTTCTTCCGCTCGGAGCTGACAAAATTCCAGCAGGTGGTGGCGCGCACCGGGGTGAAGCTGGAGCCGTAAGCGGGAAGGGAAGGGGCTCGCGCCCCTTCCCCGATATCCTTCAGCCGAAGGAGAAGTCGTCGCTCGACAGGCTTGCGGCCTTGACGCCACCGAGCGAGACGGTGGCGGCATCGGCGCCGCTGCCCCAGCTGACCAGCGCCGCGGTGCCGGCCGAATTGTTCGTGATGCGCAGGTCGGAGAAGTCATCCACGCCGGGGACGCCTTCGATCTTGAAGCTGTCGTTGTTCACTTCGAAGTCGCGGATCTGGTCGCGGCCGGAGCCGCGGGCGAAGTAGAAGGTGTCGTCGCCCTCGCCGCCCAGCATGGTGTCGTTGCCGCTGCCGCCGGTCAGTTCGTCCGAGCTGTTGCCGCCATACAGGATGTCGTTGCCCGCACCGCCGAGCAGCGTGTCGTCGTCATTGCCGCCATAGACGGTGTCGTTGCCCGTGCCGCCGAGGATCAGGTCGTCGCCATCCTCGCCGTAGAGCAGGTCCTGCCCGGCGCCGCCGTCGATCGTGTCGTTGTCCACGCCGCCATAGGCGCGGTCATTGCCGTTGCCGCCCAGAATCGAGTCATTGCCCTGGCCGCTGCGGATCGAATCATTGCCATCGCCGCCGTCCAACGTGTCGTTTCCGACATCATCCCGCAATGTGTCGTTGCCGCTGCCGCCCGAGAGCAGGTCGTTCCCAAGGTTGCCGATGAGGCTGTCGTTGCCGTCACCGCCGAACACCTCGTCATTGCCGTCGCCGCCATCCGCCGTGTCGTTGCCCGTGCCGCCGATCAGCGTGTCATTGCCGGTTTCGCCGAACAGGCTGTCATTGCCGGCGCGGCCATCCAGGCGGTCATCGCCCGAACGCCCGTAAAGCTGGTCTGACGCGGTGCCCCCGAGCAGGGTATCCCCGTCCTCCGTCCCGATCCGCTTCACCATCCGAGTCGCTCCTGCGGGCCGAAATGCCCGCCTGGGTTGTGGCGTTATAATCGGGTCAGCTTCGTGGCAGATTGTTCACGTGGAGGACATCTCTTTTCACGGATGCGTGGGCCGGGTGGCCTTGCGGCCAAGGGCTGGCGGGGCGAGGCTGGTGAAAGGGACAGGGAGCGGTTCATGACGCCGAACGGCGTGGCGGACATCATCGTGATCGGCGGCGGATCGGCCGGCTGCGTCGTGGCGGCGCGGCTGTCGGAGGATCCCGGCTGCCGCGTGCTGCTGCTGGAGGCCGGGCCGCCGGACCGCGACCCCTGGATCCGCCTGCCGATGGGCTATGCCAAGCTCTACGGCACCGGCCGCTACGACCCCCGCTTCATGACGGAGCCGGAGGCGGCCTTGGCCGGGCGGTCCATCCATTGGCCCCGCGGCCGCGTGCTGGGTGGCTCGGGCTCGGTCAATGGCCTGGTCTTCCTTCGCGGCAGCCCGAATGACTATGACCGCTGGGCGCAATCCGGCGCGCGCGGCTGGGCGCATGCGGATGTGCAGCCCTTTTTTCGCCGGTTGGAACGCTGGGAGGGGCCGCCCTCGGAGACGCGCGGGACCGATGGCCCGATCCGCGTCAGCGAGCCGAAGCGCCTGGCGCCGGCGGCCAAGGCTTTTGTCGATGCCTGCGTGGCCGCGGGCCTTCCGCGCTTCGGTGATGTGAATGCGGGTGGGCCGATCGAGGGCGCCGGGCCGATCCAGCTGAATGTCGGCAACGGTTTTCGGTCTTCCTCCGCCCGCACCTATCTGCACCCCGCGATGCGGCGGCCGAATCTGCGGGTGGAGACCGGCATCACGGTGCAGCGGATCCTCTTCGAGGAGGGTCGCGCGGTTGGCGTGCAGACCGCGCAGGGCGTGTTCCGTGCGTCGCGGGAAATCGTGCTGAGCGCCGGGGCGATCGAATCGCCCAAACTGCTGATGCTGTCAGGCATCGGCGATGCGGAGGCGCTGGCGGAGCTCGGCATCGCGAGCGTCGCGCACAGCCCCGATGTCGGCCGCAACCTGCAGGACCACCTGATCTCCAAATTCATCTTCCGGACGAAGCCCTGCGGCACGCTGAACGAGATCCTCGGCAGCAACCTGCGCAAGGGCGCCATGGGGTTGGACTGGCTGCTGCGCCGGTCAGGGCCGCTGGCGATCGGGGCGGGGGAGGCGACGGCCTTCGCCCGCATCACGCCGGGGGCGGAGGAGGCCGAGGCGCAGATCCTCTTCGTGAATTTTTCGACCTTTGACTACAGCAAGGGGCTGCATCCCTTTCCCGGGGTGATGTGGAACTACGGCCCCTGCCGGCCGGACAGCCGCGGCTGGCTGACGCTCGCCTCGCCCGATCCCGCGGACAAGCCGGTGATCCGGCCGAACTACCTGGACCATCCGAATGATTTGCGAGTGATGCTCGGCGCCGCGCGCCTGTCACAGCGCATCGCCGCCAGCGCGCCTTTCGCCGGGCTCATCGAGGAAGAACTGCGCCCTGGCCCGCAGGGCAACAGCGACGCGGCGTTGGAGGAAAACATCCGCGCCACGGCTGGCACGGTCTTCCACCCCTGCGGCACGGCGCGCATGGGCACGGACAGTCGCGCAGTGCTCGACCCCGAATTGCGGGTGCGCGGCGTGACGGGGCTGCGCGTGGCGGATGCCAGCGTCTTCCCGCTGATCCCATCCCCCAACATCCAACCCGCCGCCTTGATGGTGGGCGAACGCTGCGCCGATTTCATCCGGCGGGCCGCATGAGGAAACGCGACGCATGAGTGACCGCAAGACCGCCCTGATCACGGGCGCGGGCCGCAATATCGGCCGCGCCGTGGCGCTCGCCTTGGCCGGTGACGGCTTCAACGTCGTCATCAACGGCTCCTCCGACCGGGCGGCGGCTGAATCCGTGGCGGCCGAGGCGAAGGCGCTGGGCGTGCAGGCGCTGGTCGCCATGGGCGATGTCGGCGACCCCGCCGCCTGCGGCCGCATCGCCGCCGCGGCGCTGGGGGAATTCGGCGCGGTGGACGTGCTGGTGAACAACGCGGCGCTGCGCCCCGCCAAGCCCTTCCTGGAGACGACGGCGGAGGATTGGCGCCGGGTGATGTCGGTGGACCTGGAAGCGGCCATCTGGCTGTCCCAGGCCTGCCTGCCGGGGATGCTGGAGCGCGGCTGGGGCCGGATCGTGAATTTCACGGGCATGAATGCCATCCACGGCTATGCCGGGCGTGCGCCGGTCTCGGTCTCCAAGCATGGGCTCTGGGGGCTGACCAAGTCGCTGGGCAAGGAATTCGGGCCGAAGGGCATCACGGTGAATGCCATCTCGCCGGGGCCGATCGCGGCGGATGACGAGGACGACAATCCCTCAGAGTACCGCCAGAAGATGGTGGCGCGCGTGCCGGTCGGCCGCATGGGCCAGCCGCGGGAAGTGGCGGCGGCGGTGCGGCTGCTGGTCTCGGCGGATGGCGGCTTCATCAATGGCCAGATGCTGCAGGTGAATGGCGGCACGGAGACCTGACCCGTATGGCCCGCCGCCGCAGGGGCGGCGGGCCGCGGGGGCTTCAGAGGATGGCGGTGGGCGCCACCGTGCTGCCGGAGCCGCCCTGCACCTTCAGCGGCTGCAGCAGGAAGGCGAATTGCCGTTCCGGTCGGCGTGCGAGCTCATCCAGCTTCACATTCTCCAGCAGATGCACGCCATGCACCACGAGCGCCAGCTGGTGCACGGGCAGCGAGGCATCGGGCAGGGTCTTGGAGGGCGCGCATTCCACCGGCCAATTGTCCGCCCCCATCAGGATCGGGTTGCGCGCAATCAGCCATTCCGCCGCCGCCACGCCGATCCCCGGGCAACTGCGCACATAGCGCGGATTGTCGCGGCCCCAGAGCGTGCCCCAGCCGGTATGGATCAGCACCGCATCGCCTTCCGCCAGCTGCGTGTTCTGGCGGCGCAGCGCCTCCTCCAGATCCGCCACGGTGATCTCGTAATCGTCGCCCAGCACCGGCACGCCCTTGGCGCCGGCGACGTCGATCAGCACGCCGCGGGTGAAGATGGTGCCGATGGTGTGCACGCCCATCTCGGTGAAGCCGGACCGGCCGGTGATGCCGGGCAGGTCCACGCAGTTGTACACCTGGTCGCCGATGGTCTGGTGCGGGAAGGCATCGAGCTGGGTGCCGACCTGGCCGATCTCGGTGATGACAATCTCCTCGTTCGAGCCGCGGCGATTGCCCTCCGGGTTCATGAAGGTGCGCTTGGTGTGCAGGTCGAAGCGCCTGGTGCCGAAGAAGGGCATGGTCGGCGCCAGCACATGGCCGAGCTCCACCATTTCGCCCGTGCGGATCAGGCTGGAGGCGGATTGCGCGCGCGCCGGCGTCATCAGGTTCATCGAGCCGCGGCGGTCATTCGGCCCCCAGCGGCTGGGGCAGCGCTGCGCGGCGGCGGGGGGCGACCAGCCTTGCGCCTGAACGGGCGTTGCGGCCAGGTGGCCGGTGCCGCAGGCTAAGCAGGCGGCACCAAACAGGCCGCGGCGCGATATCTGTCTCATGGCGTTTCATCCCGGTTTTTGGGCCAGCGGCTGTGACCGCCGCCGGCACCGGGACGCTACGGCATATTTTCTCCGCGTAACGCTCGTCGCGGGGATTTGCTGGTCAGACCGCCCCGCCTAGACGGCGACGAACTCGCCGGCCCGCATCAGCGGCTCCACCGCGCCGTCCTTGGTCACGCCATCCACGTCCAGCTGCCCGCTGCCGATCATCCAGTCGATATGGATGAGGGAGGCATTGGCGCCGCGTTCCGCCAGCCGGTCCATCGGCACGCCGGCGGCATCGCGCAGGCAGGTGGTATAGGCCTGGCCGAGGGCGATGTGGCTCGCCGCGTTCTCGTCGAACAGCGTGTTGCGGAACAGCAGCCCGCTGGCGCTGATGGGCGAGGAATGCGGCACCAGCGCCACCTCGCCCAGCCGCGCCGCGCCCTCATCCGTTTCCAGCACCTTGCGGAGGACCTCTTCGCCCTTGGAGGCATGCGCCTCGACGATGCGGCCTTCCTCGAAGCGCACCACGATGTCCTCGATCAGCGTGCCGGCATAGGCCAGCGGCTTTGTAGAGCGGACCGTGCCGTGCACGCGCAGGCGGTGCGGCGTGGTGAAGACCTCCTCGGTCGGGATGTTCGGGTTGCAGGTGATGCCGTTCTTCGCCGGCTCCGCCCCGCCGGCCCATAGGTGGCCATCGGCCAGCCCGAGGGTCAGGTCGGTGCCCGGCCCGCGATAGCGCAGCTCGAGATAGTCCTTGTTGTTCAGATACGTCGTCCGGGCGTGCAGGCGGGCGTTGTGGGCGGCCCATTCGGCCACAGGGTCTGCCACATCGACGCGGCAGGCCGCGAAGATCGCATCCCACAGCTTGGCCACCGCCTCGGCCTCCGGCATGCCCGGAAACACTTCCTTCGCCCAGCCGGGGGTGGAGGCGGGGACCAGGTTCCAGTTGATGGCGAAGCTGGTGATCAGCTCCAGCGCCGGGCGATAGGCGATGGAACGGGCCCGGTTGGACCGCGCCACCTTCTCCGGGTCCTGGCCAGCCAGCAGGGTCGGGCTCTCGCCGACCACGGCCAGGCGCGCGGCATTGCCGCGAAAGGCCTGCGCCATGCCCTCGAACAGCCAGCCGGGGGCGACATCGAAGGCCTCGGGCGCGGCGTGGCGGTAGCGGGCCAGCGCCACCTCGTCATCGCCGATCAGCGGCGTCACCAGCGTGGCGCCGGCCTGGTAGGCATGCACAGCGATGCGGCGGACCAGGGGCAGGGCCTCCACCGGGCTGGTCATCACCAGCTCCTGCCCCGGCTGCAGGTTCAGCCCGACCCGCACGGCCAGCGCCGCCAGCTTGTCGAGCCGGGTTTCGAAATCGGTCATGGCGGAGGAGTCCTGTCTCAGGTGCGGGTGCTGGTTTCGGCGCTGGCCGGTGTCCGGGTCAACCGGCGGATGGCGGCCACCACCTCCGGCTGGTCCCACTCGGCCTCGCCCATCAGCCGGGCCACTTCAAGGCCCCGCCGGTCGATGATGAGGGTGGTGGGCAGCACCCGCACGGACAGCGCCCGTCCGGTGGCGCCGCGCGGGTCCAGCCAGATGGCCAGGCGGCGGAGGTTGGTGCGCTGGTAGAAGGGCTCCACCTGGGCGCGGCCGCCGCGGTCGTTGGACAGCGCCAGCACCTCGATCCCGTCGCGGGCCACCATGCCGTGCAGCCGGTCCAGTGCCGGCATCTCGGCCACGCAGGGGGGGCACCAGGTGGCCCAGAAATTCACCACCAGGGCCTTGCCGCGAAACCCCTCGAAGCCGAAGGGCTTGCCCTCGGCATCGGTGAAGGACAGGCCCTCGGGCAGCGGCTGGGGCTCCGGGTGCTCGGTCAGTCTTTGCAGGCCATTTGCCGCGGCCGCTTGGCGGCCCCCCGTCGCGGCGAGTAGGGTCGCGCCGGTTGCGGCCCCCAGAAGGGTGCGGCGGCTGCCGGATTTCCAAGACACCTGCGAAAGACCTCCTCCGTGACCGAACAGCGTGCGAGCAACGACCTCTGGGGCGGGCGCTATGCCGAGGGCCCCTCCGCCATCATGCGGGAGATCAATGCCAGCATCGGCTTCGACCGCAAGATGTGGCGCCAGGACATCTTTGGGAGTCTCGCCCACGCCGCCATGCTGAAGCATGTAGGGATCATCAGCGCCGAGGACGAGGCTTCGATCCGCCAGGGCCTGGCCGATATCGCGGCCGAGATCGAATCGGAAAACTTCGTCTTTAGCGACGCGCTGGAAGACATCCACATGAATATCGAGGCGCGGCTGACCGAGCGCATCGGGGAGGCCGGCAAGCGCCTGCACACCGCGCGCAGCCGCAACGACCAGGTGGCGCTGGACGTCCGCCTCTGGACCCGCGACGCGATCGATGGCCTGGACCGGCAGATCGCCGATGTGATGCGCGCCCTGGTGGCGCGGGCCGCGGAACATGCCGGCACGGTCATGCCCGGCTTCACCCACCTGCAGCCCGCCCAGCCCACCACCTTCGGCCACCACCTGCTGGCCTATGTCGAGATGCTGTCGCGCGACCGCGGCCGGCTGGCCGATGCTCGCCGCCGCCTGAACGAAAGCCCGCTCGGCGCCGCGGCGCTGTGCGGCACCGGCTTCCCGATCGACCGGCACATGACGGCCAAGGCGCTCGGCTTCGACGGCCCGATGCGCAACAGCCTGGATGCCGTCGCCTCCCGCGACTTCGCCGCCGAGTTCCTGTTTGCCTGCGCCATGTGCGTCACCCACCTGTCCCGCCTGGCGGAGGAGGTGGTGATCTGGACCAACCCCTATTTCGGCTTCGTGAAGCTGTCGGACGCCTTCACCACCGGCAGCTCCATCATGCCCCAGAAGCGCAACCCGGATGCGGCGGAGCTGGTGCGCGGCAAGACCGGGCGCGTCTTCGGCGCGCTGGTGGGCATGCTGACCGTGCTGAAGGGCCTGGCCCTGACCTATGGCAAGGACATGCAGGAGGACAAGGAGGGCATTTTTGATGCCGCCGAGACCCTGGCCCTCTGCCTGGCGGCCACCGGTGGCATGGTGCGGGACATGGTTCCGCAGCCGGAGCGGCTGAAGGTCGCCGCCGGCGCCGGCTTCTCCACGGCGACGGACCTCGCCGACTGGCTGGTGCGGGAGCTGAAGCTGCCCTTCCGCGACGCCCATCATGTGACCGGCAAGCTGGTGGCGATGGCCGAAGCCGCGGGCGTGGACCTTGCCGGGCTGACACTGGCACAGATGCAGCAGGTGGAACCGCGCATCAGCCAGGGCGTCTTCGACGTGCTGACGGTGGATGCCTCGGTTCGGTCCCGCACCTCCTTCGGCGGCACGGCGCCGGCGAATGTGGCGGCGATGGCGGCCGAATGGCAGGAGAAGCTCGCATGAGGCTGTTCATCGCCCTGCTGCTGGTGGCGGGCACGCTGGCCGCCTGCGGCCGGGCCGGCGGCATCCGCCCACCCGGCCCACCGGACCAGATCACCTATCCGCGGGCCTATCCCAGCCGCTGAGGCAGGGCTAAAGGGGCGAAATGTCAAACGACGACACATCGCCCCCCACCAATCTCGCCGCCCGCCGCGGCTACCACCACGGCAATCTACGGGAGGCGCTGCTGGAGGCCGCCCGCCGGCTGACGGCGGAGCGCGGCCCCTATGGCTTCACCCTGGCCGAGGCGGCGCGGCTGGCCGGCGTCTCCCCCTCCGCCCCCTATCGCCACTTCAAGGACCGGGACGAGATGCTGGCCGAGCTGTGCCGGCGCGGCTTCGCCCTGTTCGGCGCCAGGCTGAAGACGGCGGCCGAGGCCGGCGGCCTGAACGCCATGGGCCCGGCCTATCTCGGCTTCGCGCGGGAGGAGCCGGGCTACTACGGCGCCATGTTCGACTGGCGCGCCCCGCCCGGCGTGGCGAATGAGGACAGTTTCGGCGCCCTGGTCGGCGCCATAGCCCGGCAATTGCCCGAAGGCGCGGCGCGTGACGAGGCGCGGCTGCTCGCCCTGCAGGTCTGGGCAGTCTCGCATGGGGTGGCCGGGCTGGAACGCGCGGGCATGCCCCGGCCGGGCAACCGCGCGCCCGATCCGGAACAGGTGCTGGGCGACGCGGTGGCGCGGCTTCTGCGCAAGCGTTGATGTGAATGACCGTCACATATTTCCCTTGAAGGGTTGCGTCGCGCTTGATATGTGAATGTCAGTCACATTCACAAAAGAGGCCGCCCGTGTCCGCCGCTCTTCATCCGATCCCCCCCGCCGCACTGCCGCAGGCCGGCTGGCGCGGCGGGGCGCCCTGGCCGCGGGGCGCGCTTCGCGGCTGGCGCCTGCCCGCCATGATCGCGGGCTTCATCGCCTGGTGGCCGATCGGCCTCGCCCTTCTGACCCTCTTCGCCTGGAGACACGCCATGTTCTGCTCGCCCCGCTCGTTTTCCCCCTGGGGTGCCCGCCGCCTGAAGCACCGCGCCCGCGCCGCGATGGAGGGCGCCTTCGCCCCCGCCTCCTCCGGCAATGCCGCCTTCGACGAACACCGCGAGGCGGTGCTGCGGCGGCTGGAGGAGGAGCGCCTGGCGCTGGATGCGCAGCAGGCCGAATTCGCCGACTTCCTCGCCCAGCTGCGCCGCGCCAAGGATCAGGAGGAATTCGACCGCTTCATGGCCAGCTGCAGGGCCGGGTAAGGGCCCTAGGCCGCCGTGTCGTAGCGCGCCTGGGCGGCCTGGACCTCCGCGATGTGCCGCTCGGCCCAGTCGCGCAGCAGGTCCAGCCGCTCGGCCAGCGTCGCGCCGAGCGGGGTGATGGCGTATTCCACCGTCACCGGCACGGTGGCGAAGGCGGTGCGGCGCACCAGCCCGTCCCGCTCCAGCCCCTTCAGCGTCTGCGACAGCACCTTCTGCGACAGGCCCTGCACCCGCCGGCGCAGCGCGTTGAAACGCAGCGGCCCGTCCGCCAGCAGCCCCAGCAGCAGCACCGCCCATTTGTCGGCGATCCGGTCCAGCACCACGCGGGTGGGGCAGTCCGCGGCATAGGCATTGGGGGTCGGCATATCGGTCATGGCGGTTCCCGTGCGGTAACCAAGTGAGAAACAAGTGCCTTCTTCACAGCAGATAGCGAAATGGGCATCTGGTTTCCATCAGAAACTGCTATGGAGTATCGACCGTGAAGATCGCCATCATCGGGGCCAGCGGCCGCGCCGGGTCCGAGATCCTGAAGGAGCTGGCCGCCCGCGGCCACAGCCTCACCGCCATCGCCCGGCATCCGGAGCGGATCGCCCCGCTGCCCGGCGTCACCGCCCGCCAGGGCGATGTCCGGGACCAGGCCGGCCTCGCCGCGCTGCTCGCCGGGCATGAAGTCGTCATCAGCGCGGTCATGTTCCTGGACAGCGATGTCGAGGTGCTGTTGGGCGCCGTCCGCCAGGCCGGGGTGCCGCGCTACCTGGTGGTGGGCGGCGCCGGCAGCCTGGAGGTGGCGCCCGGCCTCAAGCTGCTCGACGCCCCCGGCTTCCCCGAGGCCTATCGCGCCGAGGCCAGCGCCGGCGCCGCCTTCCTCACCCGCCTGCGGCAGGAGACGGCGCTGGACTGGACCTTCCTCTCGCCCTCCGCGGACTTCTTCGTGGGCCCGCGCACCGCGAAATTCCGCCTGGGCGGCGACCAGCTGCTGACCGGGCCGGAGGGCAGCCGCATCTCCTTCGCCGACTATGCCATCGCCATGGCCGATGAGGTGGAGCGCCCGGCCCATTCCCGCCGGCGCTTCACCGTGGGGTACTGAGCGGTCCGATGACCGGAGGGCCGCAGGGCCCGCAGGTCTGAATCGGCCCGCAGACTCACAAGCAACAAAGCTTGGCGTGTGCGGGCCGTGCCCCCAGAATAGGGGCATGGCCGCACCCGCTCCCCTGCTTCACCCGGATCTCGACCCCAGCTTTGCCGAGCTGCTCGCCCTCCGCCCGCAGCTCCGCATGGACCCGCTGGCCGGGCTGATGATGGAGGAGGTGCCGCTGGCGCGCATCGCAGCCAGCGCCGGCACACCCAGCTGGGTCTATTCCGCCACCACGCTCCGCCGCCGCCTCGCCGCGCTGCAGGGCGCGCTGGAGGATGCCCGGCTTGGCGCGCAGGTGCATTTCGCGGTGAAGGCCAACCCCAACCTCGCCGTGCTCCGCACCCTGGGCCAGGCCGGCGCCGGCGCCGACGTGGTCAGCGAGGGCGAGCTGCGCGCTGCCCGCGCCGCCGGCATCCCGGCCGACCACATCGTCTTCTCCGGCGTCGGCAAGACCCTTGCCGAGATCCGTCTGGCCCTGGCCGAGGACATCCAGCAGATCAACGCCGAGAGCGCGGAGGAGGTCGAGATGATCTCCGCCGTCGCCGTGGCCATGGGCCGCACCGCGCGCGTGGCGCTGCGGGTGAACCCGGATGTGGACGCCAAGACCCACGCCAAGATCACCACCGGCAAGTCGGAGAACAAGTTCGGCATCGCCATCGGCGACGCCCCGGCCCTCTATGCCCGCATGTCCGGCCTGCCGGGCATCCAGGCCATCGGTGTCGCCGTGCATATCGGCAGCCAGATCACCGCCGGCCTCTCCGCCTACCGCGTCGCCTATGGCCACCTGGCCGACCTGGTCCGCAGCCTGCGCGCCCAGGGCCTCTCGGTGGAGCGCGTCGATTGCGGCGGCGGCCTGGGCATCCCCTATCGGGACGAGCCGGCGCCCAGCCCGGCGGCGCTGGCCGGCGCCATCCAGGCGACGCTCGGCAATCTCGGCGTGCAGCTGATGGTGGAGCCCGGCCGCTGGATCGCCGGCCCCGCCGGCGTGCTGCTCGCCTCCGTCATCCTGCAGAAGCAGGGCGCGGAGCGCCGCTTCGTGGTGCTGGACGCCGCGATGAACGACCTTGTGAGGCCCGCCATGTACGATGCCTGGCATGGCATCGTCCCTGTCGCGCCGGCCGATTTCACCGCCGTCCCCTCGCCGGCCGACGTGGTCGGGCCCATCTGCGAATCCGGTGACACCTTCGCACGTCAGCGTGGCCTTCCGCGCCTCGATGCGGGTAGCCTCGTCGCCTTGCTGGATGCGGGAGCCTATGGCGCGGCGATGAGCAGCACCTACAACAGCCGACCCCTGGCCGCGGAAGTCCTGGTCGAGGACGACCGCTTCGCCGTGGTGCGCGAACGCCAGACGCAGGACGCGCTGCTCGCCGGGCAGCGCCTGCCGGACTGGTTCGCGGCATGAGCGGCGGGCGCGAGGCTTCCCCGCTTCGCGCCCTGCCGCGGCGCCGGCGGCTGGCCCGGCTGGCGCTGGGCTGGGAAATTCTCTGGCCCGCCCTCTGGCCGCCGCTCGGCGTGCTCGGACTGTTCCTGCTGGTGGCGCTGCTCGGCCTGCCGCTGCTGCTGCCGCCCTGGCTGCGACCCTTCCTGACCTTCGGCTTCGCGCTGGCCATCGGCTACGCGGCGTGGCGCGGTTTTCGGGGCCTGGCCGTTCCAGGGGCGGAGGAGGCGGATCGGCGGCTCGAATCAGCCTCCGGCCTCGCGCACCGGCCACTCGCCGCGCTGGCGGACCGTCCGGCGGGGGATGACCCGCTGGCGCTGGCGGTCTGGCAGGCGCATCGGCGCCGGGCCGCGTCCTCGATCCGCGCGCTGAAGGTGGGGCTGCCGCGTCCCGGCTTGGCGCGGCGGGACCCGATCGCGCTGCGCACCGGCCTCGGCCTCGCGCTCGGCGCCGCGCTGGTGGTGGCGGGGGCGGAGGCGCCGGAACGGCTGCGCCGCGCTTTGCTGCCGCAGCTGGGTGTCACCGTCGCCGCCCCGGCCCTGCGGCTGGAGGCCTGGGTCACGCCGCCCGCCTATACCGGCGCCGCGCCGATCTTCCTCGATGCCGCCGGCGGCAGCCTGACGGTGCCGCAGGGCAGCACGCTGCAGGTGGCACTGTCCGGCGGCCGCGGCGGCACGCCGGAACTGCAACTGGGGCCGGAGGTCTCGCCCTTCCGCGCGCTGGATGCCCGGTCCTGGGCGGCGGAGGCGCGGCTCGACCAGGGCGCGCGGCTGGTGATCCGCCGCGACGGTGCCGAGGTGGCGGGCTGGACCCTGACCGTGCAGGCCGACCAGCCGCCGACTGCCGCCTTCACCGAGGCGCCCGCCCGCGCCCCGCGCGGCCTGGCGCTGCGCCTGCCCTGGCGGGCCGAGGATGATTGGGGGCTGGTCAGCCTGGCCGCGGAATTCCGCCTGGTGGCCCGACCCCAGGCCCCGGCGCATGTCCTGGAGATCAACCTGCCCTCGGTCCAGCCGCGGGAGGCGCAGGGCCTGTCGGCCCCCGACCTTTCCGCCCATCCCTGGGCGGGGCTGGAGGTGGAGGTGCAGCTGCGGGCGCAGGATGCGGCGGGGCAGGAGGGGCGCTCCGCCACCGCCCGGCTGACCCTGCCGGAACGCGCCTTCAGCCATCCCGTGGCCCTGGCCCTTGTGGCCATCCGCCGCGCCCTGTCGCTGGACCCCACCGCGCGTCCCGCGGCGCAGGCGGAGCTGGACCGGCTGGCCGCCGAGCCCGAGGCCTTCGAGCATGACACCGCAACCTTCCTGGCGCTGCGCAGCAGCCGCCACCGCCTGACCCGCGACCATCGGCCGGAAGCGGTGGGTGAGGTGCAGGAGACGCTGTGGGAAACCGCGCTGGCGCTGGAGGAAGGCCGCGCCGACCGCACCGCCCGCGCCCTGGAACAGGCCCGCGCCGAGCTGCGGGAGGCGCTGGAACAGCAGCTGCGCGAGCAGCAGGAACAGCAGGCGCAGCGCACGCCGGAACAGGAGCAGCAGGCGCAGGAGCAGCGCGCCGAGACCGATCGCCGCATCCAGGAACTGCGCGACGCCGTCCGCCGGCACCTGGAGGCGCTGGCCGAGCGGCTGCGCCAGGAAAACGCGGAATCCATGACCAGCGATCCGCAGAACCGCCTGATGGACCGCCGCGACCTGGAACGCCGCACCGACCGCATGCGCGAGGCCAACCGCCAGCAGCGCCCGCAGGATGCCGAGCGCGAGCTGGCGGAGCTGGAGGAAATGCTGCGCGCGCTGGAGGAAGGCCGCTCCGCCCGCAACGAGGCGCAGGAGCGCAACCGCCAGCAGCGCCAGCGCGGCCAGCAGCAGATGGGCGTGGTGCAGGACATGGTGCGCCGCCAGACCGGCATGCTGGACAGCGGCCACAGGCGCGCCGAGGCCGAGGCGCAGCGGCAGGAGGCCGAGCGCCGCGCCCAACAGCTGCAGAACCGCGCCCCCTGGGCCCGCCCGCAGGACCAGCAGCCGCAACAGCAGCAGCGCAGCGAGGCCGAGGCCGAGGCGCGCACCGAATCGGAGCGCGAGGCGCGCACCCAGCGGGCTCTGCGCCGCGCGTTGGGCGAGGTGATGCAGCAATTCGGCGACCTGGCCGGCGAAATCCCCGCCCCCCTCGGCCGCGCCGACCAGGCGATGCGGGAGGCGCAGGAGGCACTGTCCGAGGGCCGCGATGCCCGCAACGCCCAGCAGACCGCGATCCGCGAATTGCAGGAAGGCGGCCGCCAGATGGCGCAGCAGATGCAGCGCCAGTTCGGCCAGGGCGAGCCGGGCGAGGAGGGCGAGGAAGGCGAGGGCGAGGGCGAGATGTTCGGCCAGGGCCAGGGCCAGGACGGCCAGCAGGGCGGTCAGGAGAATGCCCAGGGCCAGGGCGCCGGCCGCGACCCGCTCGGCCGCCGCACGCGCGAGGCCCCGGGCGCCCAGGACAATGGCAGCGACACCCGCGTGCCCGACGAGGCCGAGCAGCTGCGCACCCGCCGGATCCAGGAGGAACTGCGCAAGCGCGGCGCGGAGCGGACCCGGCCGCAGGAGGAGCTGGACTATATCGACCGGCTGCTGAAGCGGTTCTGAACCCGTGTTCCGCATCGCCACGGACCCGGTCCCTGGCAGCCTCGCCCGGCTGATCGGGCTGCAGGCGGAGTGGTATGCCCGCCACTGGAATTTCGGCCTGCCCTTCGAAGCCAAGGTGGCGGCGGAGCTCGGCGCCTTCGCCGCCAGCCTGCCGCGCGCCGATTCCCGGCTTTTCCTGGCGCTGGATGGGCAGGGCTCGGTGCAGGGTGGCCTGGCGCTGGATGGGCGGGAGGGCCGGCGCGCCCGCATCCGCTGGTTCATCCTGGCCGAGCCCGCGCGCGGCGGGCTCGGCCGGCGGCTGCTGGCGGCGGCGCTGGATTTCGCCGATGCGCGCGGGGTGGAGGAGGTCTGGCTGACCACCTTCGCGGGGCTGGAGGCAGCGCGGCGGCTTTATGAATCGGCCGGCTTCAGCCTGGTCAAGGAGGAACCGGAAACCGGCTGGGGCGCGCCCGTGACCGGTCAGACTTTTGCGCGGGCCTTCCCCGGAGCGGCCCGCCCTGTAGGCTGAGCCGTCCTTCAGGAACGGTACGAAAAATGACCTTCACCGCCCCCGCCCGGCGCCTTGGCACGCTGGAACGGCCCGATTGCACCATAACCTATGAGGTGACGGGCAGCGGGCCGCCGATCGTCTTCGCGCATGGGCTGGGCGGCTGCTACCTGTCCTGGTTCCAGCAGGTGGCGCATTTTGCCCGGCGCTACACCTGCATCGCCTTCTCCCATCGCGGCTTCTTCCCCTCCACCGCGCCGGCGGGCGGGCCGGATCCGCGCGACTATGCGGCGGACCTGGCGGCGCTGGTGGACCATCTCGGCCTCGGCGACATCGCGCTGGTCTGCCAGTCCATGGGCGGCTGGACCGGGGTGGAATATGCGCTCGCCCGGCCCGGCCGCGTGGCGGCGCTGGTGCTGGCGGCGACCACCGGCTCGCTCGACCCGTGGCAGATGGCGGAGCCCGCGCGGGGGCGGTTGGAGGACTGGAACGCCGAATCGGCCAAGGCCCGCACCGCGATGGCGGCCCAAAACATCCACCCCGCCGCCGGCCCGGCCATGGCGGCGCGGCAGCCGGCGATGCACCATCTTTATGCGCAGCTGGACCGGCTGAGCGCCGGGCTGGACAAGGAGGCGCTGCGCGCCCGGATGGGGGAGATGCGCCGCCGCCCGCCCGCCGACCTCGCGGCGGCGAAATGCCCGGTGCTGTTCATCCCGAACGGCCAGGACCAGGTGATCCCACCCTTCGCCCTGACGGCCATGGCACCGGAGATCCCGGGCGCCCGCGTCGCCCCGATCCCCGATGCCGCCCATTCCGCCTATTTCGAGGCGCCCGCCGCCTTCAACGCGCTGGTCGAGGCCTTTCTCGCCGAGGTCGGGCACGCCGGCTGAGGGGCGCCCCCTCAGCCCCTATTGGCGCAGGCCGAGGCCGCGATGCGGCAGGTGGCCATCGGGTCGCGGGACCGG
Organism: Falsiroseomonas tokyonensis; assembly: GCF_019024325.1. Classification (GTDB taxonomy): domain Bacteria; phylum Pseudomonadota; class Alphaproteobacteria; order Acetobacterales; family Acetobacteraceae; genus Falsiroseomonas; species Falsiroseomonas tokyonensis. Next base: position 60,802 of record NZ_JAFNJS010000004.1, on the reverse strand, counting down.
CATTCGGCGATCGCCTGCTGTTCCGCCGCGATCTGCGTCCGGCCGCTGCCGGCCGAGAGCGAGGTGACGGTGTAGGAGGAGGGGTCGGAGGTCATGAACAGCGCCCATTGGCTGCGCTTCACCCCATGCGCCGCGGCGGCGCAGGCCTCCGTCGTCTCGGCGATCACGCGGCAGCCGGGGCCGCCGGCGGTGCAGCCGCGCTCGGCCAGGCGATGCGCCGTCATCCGATCCGGCTCCCCCACCACCAGGCCGAAGGCGGCGGAGGGCGTGCGCGCGCCATAGATCACGCCATGGGTGACGGGGGTGCGGGTCGAGGCCGGGCGGACCGGCGCCATCTGGGGTGCCATTTGGGGCGCCGGCTGCTGCACCCGGTGCAGCACCGGCTGCGCCAGGCCGGCCGCCTGGCCGCGGCCCGTCGCCTCCGCGCTGCCGCGGCGGTTCTGGTTCTGCAGGAAGCCCATCGTCGCGGCGCAGCGGATCTCGCAGGCCCGTGCCGCCTGGGCCGGGTTGCTGCCGAGGCGGGATTGCGCCGTCTGCAGGCATTCCGCGCGGCACATGGCGCCCGCCTGCGGGTGCAGCCGCTGGTCGCGGGACGACTGGCCCTGCGCCACCGCCAGGCCCGGCAGGCTGCAGAGGAGAAGGCCGGTGAGAAGCCGGATCAGGGTGGGGCGCATCGTCGGTTTCCTCGGATGGCGGCGCCCTTGTTTCGGGAACCGCGTCGGGTCGACGTTTTGCCGGCTGGACCTTGCCGGGCGATGTTGCCGCATTGCGGTGAACAGGGCGTTTGCTTCGCGCGTCTCGCCTGCCGCGACATGCGATGTGACTTATGTTTCGCGCCGTCCTAAGGCAGGCGCCCATGATCCTCCCCGAATTGCCCGTTTCCGAGGCCCTGCCGCGCCTGGCCGAAGCGCTGCGCCAGGGCAGCAATGCCGTGCTGGTGGCACCCCCCGGCGCCGGCAAGACCACGCTGGCGCCGCTGGCGCTGATGGCGGAGCCCTGGGCGCAGGACGGCAAGATCCTGGTGCTGGAGCCGCGCCGGGTGGCGGCGCGGGCGGCGGCGCGGCGGATGGCGGACCTGCTGGGCGAGGGCCAGCCCGGCGGCACCATCGGCCTGGCGACGCGGCTGGACCGGATGGTCTCCGACCGCACGCGGGTGGAGGTGGTGACCGAGGGGCTGTTGGTGCGCCGGCTGCAATCCGATCCCAGCCTCGATGGCGTTGCCGCCGTGCTCTTCGACGAGGCGCATGAGCGCAACCTCGACACCGACCTGGCCCTGGCCTTCTGCCTCGACATGCAGCGCGCGCTGCGGCCGGAGCTGCGGCTGCTGGCCATGTCCGCCACGCTGGATGTCTCGCGCTTTGTCGGCCTGCTGGGCGATTGCCCCGTGATCGAATCGCTCGGCCGCGCCTATCCGGTGCAGGTCGAGCACCGCCCGCGCGACCTGAAGGAGGCGCGGGAGCTGCCGGAGGCGATGGCCGGCGCCATCCGGGACGCGCTGCGGGCGCATCCCGGCGACGTGCTGGCCTTCCTGCCCGGCTGGGGCGAGATCCGCCGCACCGCGGAGCGTCTTTCGGGCATCGAGGCCGAGGTGCTGCCTTTGCATGGCGAGCTGCCGCCCGCCGAGCAGGACCGGGCGCTGAATCCCTCGTCCCGGCGAAAAGTGGTGCTGGCGACCTCGATCGCGGAAACCTCGCTGACCGTGCCGGGGGTGCGGATCGTGGTGGATGGCGGCTTCCGGCGCACGCCGCGGCTGGACCCGGCCAGCGGCCTGGCGCGGCTGGCCACGGTGCGGATCAGCCGCGCGGCGGCGGACCAGCGCGCCGGCCGCGCCGGGCGCACCGCGCCGGGTGTTGCCATCCGCCTGTGGTCGGAGGCGCTGCATCGCGGCCTGCCGCTGCAGGACCGGCCCGAGATCCTGGAGGCGGAGCTGTCGGGCCTCGCCCTGGATTGCGCCGCCTGGGGCGCGGCGCCGGCCGACCTGCCCTTCCTCGATCCGCCGCCGGCCGGCGCCCTGGCCGCGGCGCGGGCGCTGCTGCGGGACCTGGATGCGCTGGATGGCGAGGGCCGCATCACCGCCATGGGGCGCGGCATGGCACGGATGGGCACGCATCCCCGCCTCGCGCGCATGCTGCTGGCCGCGGTGGACGAGGGGGAGAAGGCGCTGGCGGCCGACCTCGCCGCGCTGCTGGAGGAACGCGACCCCATCCGGGGGCGCGACCAGCCCTCCGACATCAACCTGCGGCTGGAGCTGCTGCATGGCGGCGACCATCAGGATGCCGACCGCGCGACGATCCAGCGCATCCGCCGCGCCGGCGCGCTGCATCGGCGCCGCCTGAAGCTGCATGGCGCGGCCCTGCCGGGCGGCGAGGCGGGGCCGCTGCTGGCGGCGGGTTTTCCCGACCGCATCGCGGCCCGGCGCGGCAGCATGGACGGCGCCTTCCGCCTGGCTTCAGGGCAGGGGGCACGCCTGGCCGCGACGGACCCGCTCTCCCGCGCCCCGTTGCTGGCGGTGGCCGACCTGGAATTGCAGGGCACCGAGGCACGCATCCGCATGGCCGCCCGGCTGGATCGCGCGGCGCTGGAGGCGCGCTTCCCCGAGCGGTTGCGCTGGGTGGAGGGGGCGGCCTTCGATGCCCGCGCCGGCGCCGTGCTGGCCCGCCGCCGCCTCGTCTTCGGCCCGCTGGTGCTTGAGGACCACGCCCAGCCCAGCGCCGACCCCGCCGCCATCGCCGCCGCGCTGGCGACCGCCGTGGCCGAACGCGGGCTGCGTGACCTCGACTGGTCCAGTTCGGGAAAGCAGCTGCGCGCCCGCATCGGCTGGATGCGTCGCGCCGAGGGCGAGGCCTGGCCGGACCTTTCGGATGCCGCGCTGATCGCGACCGCCGAAGAATGGCTCGCCCCGCATCTGCACGGGCGCACGAAACTGGCCGAGGCCAAGGCGCTGGACCTGGTCGCGGTGCTGCGCGGCATGCTGCCCTGGGATCGCCAGAAGCGCCTTGATGCCGCGCTGCCGGCGCGGCTCGACCTGCCGGCCGGCCGCTCGGCCGCCATCGACTATGACCGGGAGGTGCCGACGCTGGAGGCCCGCGCCCAGCACCTGTTCGGGCTGGAGACCCTGCCGCCGCTGGCCGGGGGCGCGGTGCCGCTGCAGGTGGCGCTGCTCTCGCCCGCCGGGCGGCCGGTGGCCATCACCGGGGACCTGGCCGGCTTCTGGCGCGGCGCCTGGGCGGATGTGCGGCGCGACATGCGCGGCCGCTACCCGCGCCACCCCTGGCCGGAGGAGCCCTGGGCCGCGACGCCGCCGCCGCCGCCGGCGCGGTAGCATTTCCCAATCCCCCGTGCGCTTGACCGCATCGCGCGCATGGCGCCCGTTGGGGGCAAGACCATATCCTGGGCCATCCGTGCCCCCTTGCCTCGGAGTTCCCATGTCGCACGCGCTTCCCCGCCGCGCCTTCGCGGGCCTCGCTTTGTTGCCGCTGCTGGGCTGCACCGCGCCGCCCGCCCGGGCGCAGCGCGGCGCAGCCCCCCTGGTGACCCTGCCGGATTTCGCCGACCTGGCGGAGCGCGTGCTGCCCGCGGTGGTCAGCATCGCCGTGACCTCGGAGGCGCGGGCGGAGATTCCGGCCGAACTGCGCGGCACGCCCTTCGAGCGCTATTTCCGCGACCGTCTGCGCGGCCGCGGCCAGCAGGTGATGGGGGCGGGGTCCGGCTTCGTCATCGATCCCTCCGGCCTGCTGGTCACAAACAACCACGTCATCGGCAATGCCAGCCGCATGCAGGTCACCTTCCAGAATGGCGAGGAGTATCCGGCGCGGCTGGTCGGCATGGATGAGCTGACGGACCTGGCCCTGCTGCGGATCGAGGCGCGCAACCCGCTGCCCTCCGTCAGCTGGGGCAGTTCCTCCGCGCTGCGGGTGGGCAACTGGGTGCTGGCGGCGGGCAATCCCTTCGGCCTCGGCGGGTCCATCACCTCCGGTATTGTTTCTGCCCGGGGGCGGGAGATCGGCGCCGGGCCCTTCGACGACTTCATCCAGACCGATGCGCCGATCAATCCGGGCAATTCCGGCGGGCCGCTTTTCAATACGGCCGGCGAGGTGATCGGCATCAATACGGCGATCTACTCGCCCTCCGGCGCCTCGGCCGGCATCGGCTTCGCGGTGCCCTCGGATCTCGCGCGCGGCGTGATCGACCAGCTGCGCAGCACGGGGCGGGTGGAGCGCGGCTGGCTCGGCGTCTCGGTGCAGGATGTGACCTCGGAACCGGGCGCGGCGCGCGGCGCGGCGGCGCCGGCGGGCGTGCTGGTGGCCGGCGTGGAGCGCGGCAGCCCGGCGGCGCGGGCCGGGCTGCGCCAGGGCGACCAGGTCATCGCCATCAATGGCGACCGGGTGGAGACCAGCCGGGCGCTCGTGCGCGGCATCGCCGCCATCGCGCCGGGGCAGACGGTGCGGCTTTCCATCCTGCGCAATGGCCGGCCGACCGAGTTGCCGGTGCAGGTCGGCCGCCGGCCGGCGCAGCCGCCGGGCTGAGCTGGGCTGTGGCCCCGCTGGGCCGCCCCAGCTGGGCCATAGGCATCCGGTTGCGCTATGGTCATGCAAGGGTCGCGGCAGGGGCAGGTGACGCGCCCCCGCGTCGCGCCCTATCCTCCGGCCCTTGTTGTGCACTGGAACACCCATGCGGATCCTGCTGGTGGAGGACGATGCCGAGGTCGCCCGCTTCGTGAAGAAGGGGCTTCAGGAGGCAGGGCATACGGTCGAGCACGCCGCCAATGGCCGGGACGGCCTGTTCCTGGCGGCCTCCGAAGGCTTTGACGTGCTGGTGCTGGACCGCATGCTGCCCGGCGGCGTGGACGGTGTGCGCCTGGTGGAGACGCTGCGCGGCCAGGGCAATCGCAGCCCGGTGCTGTTCCTTTCCGCCCTGACGGCGGTGGATGAGCGCGTGAAGGGCCTGAAGGCCGGCGGCGACGACTACCTGACCAAGCCCTTCGCCTTCGCGGAGCTGCTGGCGCGGGTGGAGGCGCTGGGACGCCGCCCCTCGGCGGAGGTGCCGACGACGCGGCTGAAGGTGGCGGACCTGGAGCTCGACCTGCTGTCCCGCACCGTGACCCGGGCCGGCCGCAAGATCGACGTGCAGCCGCGCGAATTCCGCCTGCTGGAGCATCTGATGCGCCATGCCGGCCAGGTGGTGACGCGCACCATGCTGCTGGAGAAGGTCTGGGACTACCACTTCGACCCGCAGACCAATGTGATCGACGTTCATGTCAGCCGCCTGCGCCACAAGCTGGACAAGGGGTTCGACAGGCCGCTGATCCATACGGTGCGCAATGCGGGCTATATGATCCGGGCCCAGGCCTGAAGGCGTGACGTCGCCCTGCGCAATTTGGGACCTGCGGCCACCAAAGGTGGCCGAGGCGCCGAATGGCGCCCGCCGCCTATGCGGCGAGCCAAGCGGCCGCAGGCCGCGCCCGGCGCTTGAGGGTTGGGAAAGAATACCAACGAGTCGCCGAAGGCGGCCGTTGGTATGAACCCCGGCCTTGCTCAGCTTCCGCTGATCGGGCTGCTGCGCAGCGCCTCCGGCCGCTTCGCGCTGTTCTTCACCGCGCTGTTCGCCGCCTCCGCCACCGCGGCTGCGGTGGTGCTGTGGTGGAACACCGCCGGCGCGCTCGACCGGCAGACCGATGCGGCGATCCGCGCCGATGCCACCGCTTTGTCCGAACGCCGGGTCGATGCCGGGCCGGGCGCGCTGGTGCCGGCCATCGTCGATCGACTGGCGCTGGATGTGCAGAACGAGGCGCTGTACCTGCTGCTCGCCCCCGATGGCCGGGTGCTGGCGGGCAATCTGGAAGCCTGGCCGGCCGAGGCCAATGGCGATGCGCCCTGGATCCGCATGCCGCTGCTGCGCGACGGGCTGGAAAGCGAGGCGCGGCTGCTGCGGGTGGAACTCGGCGAGGGGTACCGCCTGCTGGTCGGCCGCGACGTGGCGGAGAAGCTGCGCCTGCGGGCGCTGTTGAGCGAGGGGCTCGCCTGGGCCGCCGCCTCCTCCGCCCTGATCGCCGTGCTGGGCGCCTGGCTGCTGCGCCGCGCGCTGGAGGACCGGCTGGCGCCGGTCTATGGCACCGCGGCCGCGATCAGCGGCGGCGACCTGTCCCGCCGCGTGCCGCTGTCCGACCGGCAGGATGAATTCGACCGGCTGGGCATGACGATGAACGCCATGCTCGACCGCATCGCCCAGCTGATGGAGGGGGTGCGCGGCGTCTCGGATGCCATCGCGCACGACCTGCGCACGCCGATCGCCCGCGCCCGCGCCAAGCTGGAGGAAAGCCTGGATTCCGCGGCGGATGAGGAGGCGCTGCGCGCCGCGGTGGAACAGGGCATCGCCGACCTCGACGACATCGCCCGCGTCTTCAAGGCGGTGCTGCGCATCGCGGAGGTGGAGGCCGGCGCGCGCCGCGCCGCCTTCGCGCCGCTGGACCTGGCGCCGATGCTGGCTGATGCGGCGGAGCTCTACGGCGCCGCTGCCGAGGCCGGGGAACAGGTGCTCGAGGCCGCGCTGCCGGAGGCGCTGCCCCTGGTGGGGGATCGCGACCTGCTGCTGCAGGCGGTGGCGAACCTGCTGGACAATGCGCTGAAGTTCAATCCGCCGGGCGGGCGCGTGGTGCTGGGCGCGCACCAGGTGGGCAGCGTGGTCGAGATCTGGGTGGCGGATGACGGGCCGGGCCTGGCGCCGGCGGACCGCGCCCGGGTGGGGGAACGCTTCTTCCGCGCCGATGCCGCCCGCACCACGCCGGGCTCCGGCCTCGGCCTGTCCCTGGTGCGGGCCGTGGTCGGGCTGCATGCGGGGGAGGTGGTGCTGGCGGATTCGCATCCCGGCGCCGCGCCCCCCGGCCTCAGGGTCACCCTTCGGCTGCCGACTTCCCCGCAGCCGGCCGGCATGGTGCCGGGGCTCGCAGCGGGGCTGCCGATGGGCCTGCCGGCGGCATGAGTCCGGCCGCGGCCCGCGCGGCAGGCCCCGCATGGCGCCTTATTCATGGCGACGCCATGCCCCGATGCGGTGGCCGGGCGCATCATGCGCAGCATGCAACTGCCCGTCTTTCTGCTGGTCCTGGTGCTGTGCCTGTCGATGGGACCGCTTCGCCTGCGCGCGGACATGCCGCTGCGCGTCACCAGTGACAGCACATCCTATTGCCGGGAACTGGCCGGCCGCCTGTCCGCCCTGCCGCCGCCGCGGCCGGCCAGGGAAAGGCGGGTGGTGGAGGAGGGGCTGCGGCTCTGCGAATCCGGGCATGTCCGCACCGGCATCGCCCGGCTTCGGCGCGCCCTGCGGGATGCGCCAGCGGCGCAGTAGCGCGCCGCCAGCTGCGGTCCGATGAATTTCTGGCGGCCCGCTCTGGCCGGGGCCGCCGCGGTGCTGGCCGGCATCGGCCTGGCGCGCTTCGCCTATGTGCCGCTGTTCCCGGCCATGGTCGGCGCCGGCTGGGTGGATGGCGGCGGGGCCGGGCTGCTGGGGGCGGCCAATCTGGCGGGCTATCTGGCGGGCGTTCTGGGCGGGCGGGGCCTGGCGGCGCGCATCGGCGTGCCGCGGGCGCTGGATGCCGGCATGGCGCTGGTGCTGCTGTCCTTCGCCGCCTGCGCGATCCAGGGCGGGCTCTGGTGGTTCGTGCTCTGGCGCGGCCTGGCCGGCGCGGCGGGCGGGGTGCTGATGGCGCTGGTCGGGCCGGCGGTGCAGGCCAGCGTGGCGCCCCATGCGCGCGGCATGGCAGGCGGCGTGGTGATGTCCGGCGCCGGCAGCGGGGTGGTGGCGGCGGGGCTGCTGGTGCCGCTGCTGCTGCCCGGCGGCTTGGCCTTCACCTGGGCCGGGCTGGCTTTGGCGGCCGGGCTGCTCTGGCTCGGCGCGCGCCGCTTCTGGCCGCGCCCGCCGGCGCTTGCGGCGGCGGAGATCGCGCAGGCGGTGCCGCGGGCGCTGCGGCTGCTGCTGGCCTATGGGCTGTCCGGCGCGGGCATGGTGGCGCCGATGGTCTATCTGGCGGACCTCGCCGTGCGCGGCCGCGGCCTGCCGATCGAGGCTGCCTCCCTCGTCTGGGTGCTGTTCGGGCTGGGCGCGGTGGCGGGCACGCTGCTGGGCGGGCGGGTCGCCGGGCGGATCGGCGGGCGGCGGGCGCTGCCGGTCTGGCTGGGCGTGCAGGTGGTGGCGCTGGCGGCGGCGCTGCTGCCCTGGTGGCCGGCGCTGCTGCTGGCCGCGCCGCTCGGCGGCTTCGCCGGCGTCGGCGCCACGGCAGTGACGCTGGCCGCGGCGCGGGAGGTGGCGGGCGCTCAGGCCGGGGTGGTGTGGATCCGCGCGACGGCCGGCTATGCGCTGGCCCAGGCCGGCATCGCCTTCGCCCTGGCCGCGCTGTTCGCCGCGACGGGTGACAGCCACGCCGCTGTTTTCGCCGCGGGCCTGGTCCTGTCCCTGGCCGCCCTGGCCACCTCGCTGGCGGGCCGCTGAGCAAAAAAAGGCGGGACCCCGGGGAAGGGGCCCCGCCTGAGGTGAGGATGCCGGCGAGATCGGGGGGAGGCAGCCGGCATCCGGAGGGAGAGACGGGGTGCGGAAGCTCGGCAACCCCGGGGATGTTATGAGACCAGAATGGTTGCGGAATGGTTTCCAGCCTGCGCGCTGCGCGGTCTTTTCGTGCCGGCGGGCCTGGCTTAAGCCCCATGCGCAAGGATCGGGAGAAGAAGCATGGCGGGGACTGGTTCGAGGGCGCTGCCGCTTGAGGGGCTCAAGGTGATCGAGCTCGGCCATTACATCGCCGGCCCCTTCGCCACCCGGCTGCTGGCCGATCTCGGCGCCGAGGTCATCAAGATCGAACCGCCGGAGGGCGACCCGATCCGCGGCTGGGGCAGCCGGCACAATGGGCATCCCGTCTGGTTCAGCATCCATGGCCGCAACAAGCTGTCCGTCACGCTGGACCTGAAATCCGCGAAGGGCCGCGACCGCATCCTGAAGCTGGTGGCGCGTGCCGATGCGCTGGTGGAGAATTTCCGGCCCGGCTTCCTGGAGCGCATCGGCCTGGGGCCGGAGGTGCTGCACCAGGCCAATCCGCGCCTCGTCCTCGCCCGCGTCTCCGGCTACGGCCAGGACGGGCCCTATCGGGACAAGCCCGCCTTCGGCTCGATCGGGGAAGCGATGGGTGGGCTGCGCCACCTGACGGCAACCCCGGGCGTCACGGACCATCCGCCGCCGCGCTGCGGGGTCTCGATCAGCGACGACCTGGCGGGGATGTATGCGGCGCTGGCGGTCACCTCCGCCTGCTGGGCGATCAAGGGCAATCCGGAGGCGCGCGGCCGGATCATCGATGTGGACCTGGTGGGCGCGGTGTTCAGCCTGATGGAGGGGATGCTGCCGGAATACGGGCTGACCGGCGCGATCCGTCAGCCCGCGGGGTCGGCCATCCTGACCGCGGCGCCGACCAACACCTATCTCTGCGCCGATGGGAAGTGGCTCTGCATCGGCGGCAATTCGGACCCGATTTTCAAGCGGCTCTGCGATGCCATCGGCAATCCGGCGATGGGGGCCGATCCGCGCTTCGCCGACAATCGCGGCCGCTGCGCGCATATGGCGGAGATCGACGCCGAGATCGGCCGCTGGACCCGCACCCTGCCGGCGGCGGAGGCGGAGGCGGTGCTGGAGGCGGCGGATATTCCCTGCTCGCGCCTCTATGACATCCGCGACTGCGCCGAGGACCCGCATTTCCGCGCCCGGCAGACGGTGATGGAGGTGGAGGACCCGCTGCTCGGCGCCACCCTGCTGCACCCCGCCGCGCCCTTCCGCTTCGATGGCGTGACCCCGCGCGAGATGGTGCGCTGGACGGCGCCCGCCGTCGGCGCGCACAACGACCATGTCTTTGGTGAACTGCTGGGGGAGAGAAGCGATGCATAGCGCCGAGATCTCGGAAGTCGCCCCGCGCGACGGGCTGCAATCCATCGGCCCCTTCGTGCCGACCGAGACCAAGATCGCGCTGGTACGGAAGCTTCACGCGGCCGGGCTGCGGCGGATGGAAATCGGCAGCTTCGTGAACCCGAAGGCCGTGCCGCAGATGGCTGATACCGCCGCGGTGCTGGAGGCGGCGCTGGCCCTGCCGGGGCTGGAGGCCACCGTGCTGGCGCCGAACCGGCGGGGCTTCGAGATGGCCAAGGCGGCCGGCGCGCATCGCGTCGGCGTCTTCATGTCCGTCACCGAAAGCCACAACAAGGCCAATGTGAACCGCAGCCGGATGGACAGTTTTCTCGATCTCTCCGGCATCGTCAGCGACGCCCGGGCGGCGGGGATGAAGGTCCGCTTCAACCTGTCCTGCGCCTTCCACTGCCCCTTCGAGGGGGTGGTGCCGGAGGAGGAGGCGCTGGATTGGGTGGAGCGGGTGCAGGCCCTCGACCAGGGCATCGAGATCAGCATCTGCGACACCACCGGCAATGCGGCGCCGGACCAGGTGCGCCGCGTCTTCGCCCATGCCATCCGCAGCTGGCCGGATGCGGAGGGCAAGCCGCGCTTCGCCTTCCACGGGCACGACACCTACGGCATGGGCGTCGCCAACTGCGCCGCCGCCTGGGAGGCCGGTTGCCGGGTTTTCGACAGTGCCGCAGGCGGCCTGGGCGGCTGTCCCTTCGCGCCGGGTGCCACGGGAAATGTGGCGACGGAGGATGTCGCCTGGCTGATGCGCCGCATGGGCGTGGCGACCGGCGTGGATTGGGCGAAGCTGCTGGAGGCGGCGGATTTCGCCGCCGCCATCCCGGGCGCGCTGCCGGGCGGGCGGATGCGGGCGGTGCCGGCGGCGCGGGCGGCGTAACGTCTCGATCTGGCGGGCGCATCCTGCTAGTTTCAAGGCGATGCGCGCCGTCCTTGCCATGTTGCTGCTGCTGATGCTCGCAGCCTGCGGCACCTCCCGCACCCCGCCTTCGGTGGTGGCGCCACTGCGGCCGGAGCTGGGGGAGCCGGTTTCCTGCGTGCCCTATGCGCGGGCGCGGTCCGGCATCGGCCTGTCCGGCGATGCCTGGCAGTGGTGGGATGCCGCAGCCGGGCGCTATGACCGGGGCGCGGCGCCGCGGCCGGGCAGCGTGCTGGTCATCGGCCGCACGCCGCGCATGCGCGCCGGCCATGTCGCCGTCGTCGCCCGCGTGATCGGGCCGCGCGAGATCCTGGTGGACCATGCGAATTGGGCCACAGGCGCGGCGCGGGGGCGGATCATGACGGACCAGCGCGTGGTCGATGTCTCGCCCGGCAATGACTGGTCGCGCGTCCGGGTCTGGTATCCGCCGATCAACGCGCTGGGCAACACGGTCTTCGCGGCCCATGGCTTCGTCCATGCCGGGCGCAGCTACGCCGGCGGCTGAGAGACCGTTTGAGAACACCGGCGGGTCGGTTCCGCGGCGCTTTTCCGCCCCGGCCGTGTTGGGCGGCTCGCCGATGCAACCAGCATCGGCCGCACCGCCCGCCTTGCAGGGACGAAAAATCGCCTGCTGTCCCTCAGCCGCCGGCATTCTCAAACGGTCTCTGAGCCTTTCCCCAGGCGCTTCCAGCAGGCTATCTGTTTCGCAAGCATTCCCGGAGGAAACCATGACCACGACCCGCCGCGGCCTGATGGCCGCCGCCCTGGCCACCGCGCCGATCCTCTCCGCCCGCGCGCAGTCCAGCTGGCCGGAGCGGCCGCTGCGCTTCATCGTGCCCTTCCCGGCTGGGTCCAGCCCGGACCTGACCGGCCGCGTGGTGACCGCGCATCTGGCGACGGCGCTCGGCCAGCCGGTGGTGGTGGAGAACCGCGCGGGCGCCGGCGGGAATATCGGCACGGATGCGGTGGCCAAGGCGACGGATGGGCACACGATCGGCCTGTCGATCAACGGCCCGCTCTCCACCGCCCCGGCGCTGTTTGCCAACCTGCCCTATGACCCGGTGCGGGACCTGAAGGCAGTGTCGCTGCTGGTGCGCGGGCCGCAATTCCTGGTGGTGAACAAGGACCTGCCGGTGACGGACCTGGCCGGCTTCATCGCCCATGTGAAGGCGAACCCGGGCAAGCTCGCCTTCGGCTCGGTCGGGCCAGGCTCGGGCGGTCATCTCGGCATGATCGACCTGATGGCCAAGGCCGGCGGGCTGGAGATGCTGCACGTGCCCTATCGCGGCTTCCCGGATGCGACGCTGGACCTGGTGGCCGGGCGCATCCAGGCCATGGTGGTGACCACCGCCGCGGTGATGGGCCAGGTGCGGGATGGCAGCATCCGCGCCATCGCCGTCACCTCCGCCAACCGCTTCCACCTGACTCCCCAGGTGCCCACCCTGGCGGAACAGGGCATCGCCAATGCCGAGAGCTATGGCTGGCAGATCATGGTGGCGCCGGCCAATACGCCGCCCGAGCGCATCGCCCGCCTGGCCGCCGAAGCCCAGAAGGGCCTGCGGGAGGCCGCCGGCCGCCAGCGGCTGGAAAATGCCGGCTTCGAGGTGATGGCGACGGGGCCGGAGGAAGCGGCCGCCTTCCTGGCGGAGGAAACCGACCGCTGGGGCGGCATGATCCGGCGCCTCGGCATCCGCATGGATGCCTGAGATCACCCGGCCGGCCGGATGCACCCGCGCGCGTCACCACGCACAGGTGACGCGGCGCGGGGCGGCCGGCCGCCTTCCGCAAAGAACTCGCTGCGCAAGCTGCCGTTGATCCCGTATACCACTCGGGAGAGACCAGATGTTCCTGCGCATCGACAAGTTACAGACCGAATTGCCGCCGCCCAAGCGACAGGACCCGAACGAGGCGGCAGCCTTGCAGGAACTACTCGGCGGCAAATACGGCGAGATGTCTACTCTGAGCAACTACATGTTCCAGAGCTTCAACTTCCGCAGCAAGGCGAAGCTTCGCCCCTTCTACAGCCTGGTCGCCGCCATCACGGCCGAAGAGCTGGGCCATGTGGAGCTGGTGAGCAACGGCGTCGCCATGCTCAACGCCGGCCCCGACAGCGAGGGTGACGACACCGGCGACGGCGGCGACATCACCGGCGCACCCTTCGCCGACATGAAGGACATCCGGTCCTACGCCAGCTTCGCCTCGAACGGCGGCGGCGCCATGCCGGTGAACAGCAACTCCATGTCCTGGAACGCGGACATGGTTACCACCACCGGCAACGTGGTGATCGACCTGCTGCACAACTTCCACCTGGAATGCGGCGCGCGGCTGCACAAGCTGCGCGTCTACGAGACGGTGCAGGACCCGACCGCGCGGGAAGTCTGCGGCTACCTTCTGGTGCGCGGCTCCGTCCACGCCCACGCTTACGCGCTGGCCCTGCAACAGCTGACAGGCGTCGACATCCACAAGATGCTGCCGACACCGAACATCAACCTGTCGAACATCCCCGAAAGCCAGAAATACCTGGCCGAGGGATCCCACCGCCGCCTCTACCGCTTCAGCCCGAACGACTACGCCGAGATGGCCTCGATCTGGGGCAACGGCGAAATGGCCCTGCCCGGCGATCCGCCAGGCGAACTCGAAGTGGTGGCCGGCATGCCCGAAGGCGGCAAGATCCACCAACTGGTCGGCGTCCCCTCCGCCTTCACCCCCGACTACGCCCCCGAGGAGATGTTCGAAATCGCCAAGAAACTGACCGCGAAGATGTAGCCGCGGCAGGCGCGAGCGTCCCGAGGGGCTGCGCAGCCCCAGGCGCCGGGTGGGCAAGGGCGCGCTGGTTGATTGCAGGGGGACGCTGTCCCCCTGCACCCCCTGCCAAGGGGCAGCGGCCCCTTGGAACCCTTTGATTCATGAACAGAAATGGAGAGGGGCCAGAGGTTACCGCTTGTTCGGCGGTCCTGCTGGCCCCTCTCCGTTTCTGTTCAAGGTCCTGAGGTCCAGGAGGCCACTGCCTCCTGGCGGGAGGGGTGCGGGGAGGGCAGCGCCCTCCCCGCATCACCCGCACCGCCCTTCGACCACCCCGCGCACGGCCTGCGCAGCCCGCGGGGCGCCTCTCGTCAGCCCGCGCGCTCGATCGCTTCTTTCTCGGCGACCAGGGCGTTTGCGGCCGGTGGGGCGCCGCGGGTCTTCCACAGGGAGTAGGCGATGCCGCCGGCGATAAGGGCTGCGGTGACGCCGAGGGAGATGACCGGGTCGACCTTGCCGAAGATCTGGTTCCAGAAGATTTTCGCGCCGATGAAGACGAGCACCATGGCCAGCGCGTATTTCAGGTAGTGGAAGCGGTGGACCATGGCGGAGAGCGCGAAGTACAGCGCGCGCAGGCCCAGGATCGCCATGATATTGGCGGTGTAGACGATGAAGGTGTCGGTGGTGATGGCGAAGATCGCCGGCACGCTGTCTACCGCGAAGACCAGGTCGGCCAGGTTGATCACGACCAGCGCCAGGAACAGGGGCGTGGCCCAGACCACCAGCTTGCCGGACTTCGGATCCGGCTGGCGGACGAAGAACTTCTGGTCGTGCAGCTGGTCGGTCACCCGCATGTGGCGCTTCAGGAAGCGCACCACGGGGTTCTTCGAGATGTCGGAGTCACCCTCCGGCACGATCATCATCTTGATGCCGGTGCCGATCAGGAAGGCGCCGAAGATGAACAGCAGCCAATCGTATTCCTGCACCAGGGCGGCGCCGACGCCGATCATGATGCCGCGCAGCACGATCACCGCGATGATGCCCCAGACCAGTGCCCGGTACTGGTACATCCGGGGGATCGCGAAGAAGCCGAAGATCAGGCTGATGACGAAGACGTTGTCGATCGACAGCGCCTTCTCGATGAAGAAGCCGGTGAAATAGGTCACGCCGGCATGGGTGCCGTCCTCGGTGGAAATATGCCCGGCCTCATAGGCCCACCAGATGGCGCCGCCGTAGAGCATGGCGAAGCTGATGTAGAAGGCCGAGAGCCAGAGGCTTTCGGCGATGCCCATCTCCTTGTCCTTCTTGTTCAGGACGCCGAGGTCGAAGGCCAGCAGGGCGAAGACGATGGCGAGGAAGCCCAGCCACATCCAGATCGGCTTGCCGACCCATTCCAACAGAAGAAAGTCCATGACGATTTCGCTCCGGGTCATGCGGAAACCGCCATTCCGGAGGACCCGCATGCGGATCGACCAGGGACGGATTCACAGGTTTCACCCCGGCGCGGGTGTCACGATCCGGGCCGGGGTCGTGGCAGGCTCTGGCGATCCGACATCGCGGGGGCGGGCCGGCGAAGCGCCGGGTAACCGCCCGAGCCGCCAGAGGGGCCCGGATCAGGGGGCGAGGTAAGGGAAGGGCGCGCGGCCTTCAAGATGGACGGATGGAAATTTTTTGGAAATCTGCCGCATGGGTCGGCGCTGGTCGCGTGGCGGCGGGTTCCGACCGATTATCGGGCTCACCCCGGTTGTCTCGGGCCGCGCGGCGGGCCATCTGCGGTTTGCGGAAGACGCCGGGGCGGATTACTCTCCGGCCCCGAGGCAATCCGGCCCCCTGCCACGGGCGGGCCACTCACGGGATCGAGGCGTCGCTATGGGTTCTTTCAGCATCTGGCATTGGCTTGTCGTTCTGCTGGTCGTCCTGCTGCTGTTTGGCAGCGGCAAGATCAGTGGCCTGATGGGCGACGTTGCGAAGGGCATCAAGTCCTTCAAGGCGAACATCAAGGAAGAGGACGGCAAGGACGCCTCCATGGTGGCGGACCCGGCGGCGCAGACCCCGGTGCCGCCGGCGGGCACCATCGCCGCCCCCGGCACCGCGACGACCACGCAGCAGGCGGCCAATCCGACTCGTCCGGCGGCCTGAGGTTTCAGGGCAGGCGGCGGGCCGGCCACCCCGTCCGGGTGGCCCCCAGCCGGCCGGTCGCCGCATTGCCGGTCGCCGCATTGGTTGATCGCCGGGCGGCCCCGGCCTAGGTTCACAGCGCAATGGACGTGCCCCGCCACAAGGCGGGGTCGCGCGCCGACCCCGGATGCGGGGCCGGCGCGTTGCGTTTGGGGGGCTTTAAGAATGAACAGGCCGGCAATGAACGGCGCAGGGCAGGCCCAGCAGCCTGACCCAGGGGCAGGGGTGGCGGACGGGGCCGGCCCGGGCGTGGTGCAGATCGACGACATGGAATTCGCCTCCGCCCGGCGCGAGCTGGCGGGCTGGCAGGGCCATGCCTGGCGCGCCGCGGCCTGCGCCTTCGTGCTGTGGCACATGTGGATCCTGCTGGTGGCGCCCATCGATCCGACTGTGGCCCGCGCCGCGCATGTCTTCCTGGGCGCCGCCCTGGGCTTCGCGCTGTTCGCACCCTTCGCGGTGCAGGGCGCGGGTGGCGCCGGCACGCGGGTGCCCTGGTACGACTGGCTGCTGATGATCCCCTGCCTGCTCGTGCCGGCGCACTACATCCTGGATGCCGATGGCATCGAGATGCGGTCCTTCATGGGGCCGAACTGGCAGGACATCGCGGTGGGCACGGTGGGCATCCTGCTGGTGCTGGAATTCGCCCGGCGCACCGCGGGCTTCGTCATGCCGCTGATCGCCGTGGTCTTCATGGCCTATTGCTTCGTCGGCCCCTGGATGCCCGGCATCCTGTTCCATGGCGGCATCGCCTTCGACCAGGCGGTGGTGGAGCTGTTCAACAACAACGGGGTGCTGGGGACGATCGTGCAGGTCTCGGCGACCTTCATCATCCTCTTCGTCACCTTCGCCGCCTTCCTGACGGCGTCGAAGGCCGGCGACTATTTCAACGATTTCGCGCTTGCTTTGGTGGGCCGTGCGCGGGGCGGGCCGGCCAAGGTCACGGTGGTCTCTGGCATCCTGTTCGGGGCCATCTCGGGCAGCGCGGTGGCGAATGTGGTCGCCTCCGGCGCCTTCACCATCCCGATGATGCGCCGCGTCGGCTATTCGCGCGAAACGGCGGCGGCGGTGGAGGCGACGAGCTCCACCGGCGGGCAGATCACGCCGCCGGTGATGGGCGCCGGCGCCTTCATCATGGCCGAGGTGCTGGGCATCCCCTACACGGAGATCGCGCTGGCAGGCCTGATCCCGGCGCTGCTCTTCTACCTGGCCAACTACATCCATTGCGACCTGAACGCCCGCAAGGCCGGCATCATGGGCCTGAAGCGGGAGGATCTGCCGCGCTGGGCGGATCTCGGCCGCCGCGTCTATATGGCAGCGCCGCTGATCCTGATGATCGCCATGCTGGTGCTGGGCTATTCGCCCTTCCGCGCCGCGGCCACCGGCATCGCCGCCACCATCGTCATCATGTTCGTCACCAGCCTGCTGCACCGGCTGGTGCTGCGGCGCGAGGGGCTGGCCAGCGGCATCGGCGGTGCCCTGCTGGAGCTGTTGCGCTCCATCGAGGTGGCGCTGGTCGGCTCGGCCAAGGATGCCATGCAGCTGATCGCCGTTTGCGCCGCCGCCGGGCTGGTGGCCGGCGTCATCGGGCTGACCGGCGTCGGCGGGCGCTTCGCCAATATGCTGCTGGAGATCGCGGCCTCCTCCGAATTCCTCGCCATGCTCTTTGCCATGGTGGTGGCCATCATCCTCGGCATGGGGGTGCCGACCACGGCGGCCTATGCCATCGCGGCGGCGGTGGTGGCGCCGGGGCTGATCAATATCGGCGTGCCGGCGCTGGTGGCGCATATGTTCATCTTCTACTTCGCCATCCTCTCGGCCATTACGCCGCCGGTGGCGCTCGCCTCCTTCGCTGCGGCTTCGATGGCCGGGGCGGATATGTGGAAGACCAGCATGATCGCGGTGAAGCTGGGGCTCGCCACCTTCATCGTGCCCTTCATGTTCTGGATCTCCCCGGCGCTGCTGGCGCAGGGGGAACTGCTGGGGATCCTGCAGGCTGTCTTCACCGCCGGCTGCGGCGTCTTCCTGCTGGCCTGCGCGACGGAGGGCTGGATGCTGAACGGCCGTCTGGCGCTGCCGCTGCGCCTGCTCTCCGGCGCAGCAGGCCTGGCGCTGATGGTGCCGGAGGGTCTGACCGACCTGTTGGGCCTGGCGGTTGGAATCGGCCTGCTCGCCTGGCAGTACCGCGCCTTTCCGGAGACTCGGGCGGCATGATGGGGTGGGACCAGGCGGCGGAGGCGATCGTCGCCGCCGGACGGCGAATGGATGCGCGGGGCTGGGTGCCGGCCACTGCCGGCAATTTCTCCGTCCGGCTGGATGCGCGCCGGCTCGCCGTCACCGTCTCCGGCCGCCACAAGGGGTTTCTCACCACGGATGACGTGATGGTGGTGGACCTGGATGGGGTGGCGGAGGATCCGGCGAAGAGAAGCTCGGCCGAGACGCTGCTCCATTGCGGCATCTATCGCCGCTTCCCCGAGGCAGGGGCGGTGCTGCATGGCCATTCCATCGCCAATACCGTGCTGTCCCGCGCCGCCGGCGAAAGCCTGGTGCTGGCGGGATTTGAGCTGCTGAAGGTCTTCCCGGGCCTGGCCACGCATGAGGCGGAGGTGGCGGTGCCGGTGGTGCCGAACGACCAGGACATCGCCCGCATGCAGCGCGGCCTGGATGCGCTGTGGGACGGGCTGCCCAGCGTCCCGCCGGGCTATTTGATCCGCGGCCACGGGTCCTATGTATGGGCGCCCGACATGCCCTCCGCCCTGGCCCGGATGGAGGGGCTGGAATTCATGCTGGACTGTGCGCTGAAGGAAAGGAGCCTGCGATGAGCCGTCTGACCGTCTGGGACGCCGCGACCAACCAGCAGGTCCAGGTCACCGAGGATCCCACCCAGATCGCCGCGGCGCTCTCCGCCATCGGCGTGCGCTTCGAGCGCTGGCCGCTGGCCGACCTGCCCGCCGATGCCCCGGCCGAGGCGGTGCTGGAGGCCTATCGCCCGCAGCTGAACGCCTTCATGGGCGAGACCGGCGCCGGCACGGCCGATGTCATCAAGCTGACGCCCGACCATCCGCAGAAGGATGCGATGCGGGCCAAGTTCCTGTCGGAGCATATCCATACCGAGGACGAGGTCCGCTTCTTCCATGCCGGCTCCGGCAACTTCGTGCTGCATGTGGACGGCAAGGTCTTCGACGCGCATTGCACGGCGGGCGACCTGATCTCGGTGCCGGCGGACAGCAGGCACTGGTTCGATGCGGGCGAGAATCCCAGCTTCGCCGTGCTGCGCGTCTTCACCGACACCTCCGGCTGGACGCCGCATTACACCGGCACGGACATGGCGACGCGCTTCCCCGCCGCCACGGCATGACGCCGCGCCTGGTCTTGACGGATATCGAGGGCACGACCAGCGCCATCGCCTTCGTCAAGGACACGCTCTTCCCCTTCGCCGAGGCGGAGCTGGACGCCTTCCTGGCCGCCCGCGGGGCGGAGCCGGAGGTGGCGGCGATCCTGGCGGAGGTGCCGGGGCCGGACCAGGCGGCAACCCTGCGCGGCTGGATGGCGGCGGATGCCAAGGTCACCGCGCTGAAGTCCCTGCAGGGGCTGATCTGGGCGGCGGGTTTCACGGATGGAAGGCTGCGCGGGCATCTCTGGCCTGATGTGGCGCCCTGCCTGCGCGCCTGGCAGGCCGGCGGGGTGGCGCTGGCGGTCTATTCCTCGGGCTCCGTCGGCGCCCAGAAGCTGCTGTTCGGCCATAGCGAGGCCGGCGACCTGCTGCCCCTGTTCAGCGGCTTCTTCGACACGCGGGTCGGTGCCAAGCGGGAGGCGGCCTCCTACGCCGCCATCGCCGCGCAGACCGGGCAGGACCCGGCCGGGATCCTGTTCCTCTCCGATGTGGCGGAGGAGCTGGACGCGGCCCGGGACAGCGGCCTGATGACCTGCCAGCTGGTCCGTGCCCAGGACGGCACCGTGGCCTGCGGGAGACACCCCGCCGCCATGGACTTCCCGGAGGTCGCCCGCCAGTTCCAGCTGCCGCTGGCCGGGTGACACGCGCCGTCGCGACAGGTTAAGTGCCCCTGCCCCCGGGGCGCGGGAGATCGGGCGCGGGAGATCAATCAACATGATGACGAGCTACGCCGTCCGTGACGGCCGTCTTGCCCTGCGCGACGGCGTCCTGGCCCCGGAACAGATCGCCGAGGCGGTCTGGATCGACCTGCTCAACCCGACGCCCGAGGAGGAGCGGGCGGTGCAGGAGGCGCTGCGCCTGGAAATCCCGACCCGGGAGGAGATGCAGGAGATCGAAAGCTCCTCCCGCCTGTATCGGGAGGATGAGGCGCTGTTCCTGACCGCCAACTTCCTCTACGGCGTGGAGGGCGGCGAATACGGCTCCACCCCCATCACCTTCGTGCTCAGCAACCAGGCGCTGGTGACGGTGCGCTATGCGACGCCCAAGGCCTTTTCGGTCTTCTCGCTGCGCTGCCAGCGATCCCCGGGCCTGGTCTCCACCCCGGATGCGGTGATGCTGCATCTGTTCGAGCAGATCGTCGACCGGCTGGCCGATATCCTGGAGCGCGTGGGCTCCGACATGGACCGCGCCTCCTCCGCCTCCTTCCGCAGCGCGCGCACCAAGGTGAAGGCCGACAAGCGCGACCATGACCTGCGCGAGGCGCTGATCACCCTGGGCGAGGTGGGGGAGGTGACGACGCGCACGAACGAGACGCTGCTGGGCCTTACCCGCATCCTGTCCTTCGTCAGCGCGGAAAAGGCGACGGTGATCCGCAAGGACAACCAGGTGCTGATCAAGACCCTGGTGCGCGACGTGCGGTCGCTGGTGGACCATGCCGGCTTCCTGAACAACAAGGCGACCTTCCTGCTGGATGCGGTGCTGGGCATCCTGAACGTCGAGCAGAACGCCATCATCAAGACCTTCACGGTGGCCAGCGTGGCGCTGATGCCGCCGACGCTGATCGCCAGCATCTACGGCATGAATTTCCGGCACATGCCGGAGCTGGAATGGCCCTGGGCCTATCCGGCCGCACTCGGCCTCATGGTTGTCGCGGCCGTGCTGCCCATCGCCTATTTCAAGCGGAAGGGCTGGCTCTGATCCTGCCGGGCCTTCTTCCGCTCCTGCTGCTGCTGATCGCTGCCGGCCCGGCCCTGGCGCAAGGCGGGGCTTTGCCTGCGCCGGTGCCGGCGCAGGTAGCCTGCCCGCCGCGCGGCACGCCGCTGGTCCGCGTCACCGTCTCGGACCCCGATCCGCGCGTGCTGCCGCCGGTGAGCGCGGAGCAGCTGCGCCGCCTGGCGGAGGTGCCGGAGGAGGCGCAGGGCCAGGGCACGGTGCTGCACCACCTGGGCCTGACGCTGTCCCGCGTCGAATGGCGCAGCGAGATTACGGTGCGCAGCCAGGGGGTGGCGGAAGGGCCAGTCTGCGGCCTGCCCTCCGAGGTCCGGCTCAGCCTGGTGCATGCCGAGCACAGCATCCGCCTGGCGCGGGAGATTCCCCGCAATGGCTGCCTGGCGCGGGAGGTGCTGGCGCATGAGCGCCGCCATGCCGAGGTGAACCGGCGCACCCTGCGCGAGGCGGCGGAGGGGTTGCGCCTGGCCGCCCGCAACTGGGCCGCCCGCGCCCAGGCCCAGGCCCCCGATGCCGGCGCCGCGGCGCTGCTGCTGCAGGAGGATCTGACGGCGGCGGTGGAGCCGGTGCTGGCCCGGCTGCGCGCAGCGCGGGAGGCAGGGCATGACGCGATCGACACGCCGCGGGAATACCGCCGGCTGGGCCGCGTCTGCCCGGCCGACCAGCGGCGGCTGAACCTGCGCCTTGGCGCGCATTGAATCACGCTGGCGGCCGGCGGATCCGTTGACCGGCGGGCCGCGGCTTGCTGCACTGCGGGAATCCCCAGCCGAGGTCGCCCGATGCCCGATACCCACCGCATCCCCGCCACGCCCGAGACCATCCGCTGGGGCGCCTTCGATGCCAGCTTCGCCCCCGTCGCCACCATCGCCAGCGGCGACCTGGTGGTGCTGGAATGCGTCTCCGGCGCGCCGGAGGCGATGCCGAAGCCGGAGACCGGGCTGCTGCCGCCGCCGGCGCTGGCCGCCATCCACGCCGCCAAGCCGCCGCGCCTCGGCCCGCATATCCTGACCGGCCCGGTGGCCGTGGCGGGCGCCGAGCCGGGCGATGTGCTGCGCGTGGATATCGAGAAGATCGAGCTCGGCTGCGACTGGGGTTTTTGCGGATTTCGCCCGCTCTTCGGCACGCTGCCGGAGGATTTCCCCTATGCGCGCATGCTGCATATCCCGGTCGACAAGGCCGCGATGACGGGGCGGGTTCCGGTCGGCCCGGGCGTGACCCTGCCGCTGTCCCCCTTCTTCGGCGTGATGGGCGTGGCCCCGCCGGCGCCCTGGGGTCCGATCTCGACCAAGGAGCCGCGGGCGCATGGCGGCAATCTGGACAACAAGGAACTGACCGCCGGCACCACGCTGTGGCTGCCCGTGCATGTGGCGGGCGCCAATTTCTCGGCCGGCGACGGGCATGGCGTGCAGGGCGATGGCGAGGTCTGCATCAATGCGCTGGAGATGTGCCTGACCGGGCATTTTCGCCTGACGCTGGAAAAGGGCGGCGGCGCCGCCGACCCGGCGCTGCGCTTCCCCCGCGCGGAAACCGCGACCCACTTCATCTCCATGGGGATGAACGAGGATCTGGACCTTGCCATGAAGCAGGCGCTGCGGGAGATGATCGCCTTCATCGTGGCGCGCATGAACGTCTCGGCCGCCGATGCCTACCAGCTGTGTTCGCTCGCGGTGGATTTCCGGGTGACTCAGACGGTGAACGGTGAGAAGGGCGTGCACGGCATGCTGAAGAAGGGCTTGCTGTTCTGAGGCGCTGTTAACGCCTCGTTAGCTTTCTCCGCAGTCTGTCCACAGGAATCATGCTCTCCGGCGCATTCTACAACTTGTAGTCCGCCCCCGCGTTGCCCTACCGTATGTTGTGTCAGCCGGGGTTGTGGAGAGAGCGCATGGATTGGACGACGGAGGCCATCGAGCGGCTTCGGGCGCTCTGGGCGGAAGGTCATTCGACAGCCGAGATCGGCCGGCGCATGGGCGTTTCGAAGAACGCCGTGGTGGGCAAGGCGCATCGCCTGAACCTGCCCGCCCGCCCCAGCCCGATCCGCCGCGAGGCGCTGGCCGAGCGCCCGGCCCAGGCCGCGCCCGCCGCCGCCCGCCTGCCGCGCCCGGCCGGCCTGGCGCCGCGTTCCACCCTGGCGCCGACGGTCGCGCCGGCCATGGCCACGACCCTGGCGGCGACACCCGCCCCGGCGCCCGCGCCCATGCCGGCGCCGCAGCCTTCCGTCGTGCGCGCCTTCCCGCGCCTCGGCTCCGCCCGCAGCTGCTGCTGGCCGATCGGCGAGCCCGGCACGCCGGATTTCCGCTTCTGCTCGGCCGAGGCGACGCCGGGCAAGCCATACTGCACCCAGCATGCGTCGGTGGCCTATGTGAAGGCCCGCGACCGCCGCGAAGACGCCGCCTGAGCCTGGCGAAGCTGCGGGGCCGAGGGGGTCCTGCAGCGCAGGGCGGCCGCGCCCGGATCGCGGTTGGAGGCGGGGCAGGGGGCTGGCATAGCTGTGGCCATGTCCCGACCCCTGCAGGGCGTGCTGCTACAACTCGTCGCACTCGCCCTTTTCGTCACCATGGATGCGCTGCTGAAGGTGCTGGTGGCGAGCCACGCGGTGCCGCAGCTGATGTTCGTGCGCTTCGTCTTCCACACACTGCTGGTGATGGCGGCGCTGAAGCTGCTGACCGGCAAGGTGCCCTTCCGCAGCCGCGCGCCGGGGCTGCAGACCCTGCGCAGCCTGTGCCTGGCGACCGCCAATGCGGCGCTCTCCGTCGCGCTGATCCATATCCCGCTGGCCGATGCCACGGCGGTGGCCTTCGCCGCCCCGGTGCTGACCGTGGCGCTGGCCGCGGTCTGGCTGGGCGAGAAGGTCTCGCCGCGGCGCTGGCTGGGCTGCGCCATCGGATTCGCCGGCGTGCTGGTGGCGCTGCGCCCGCCCTTCCTGACCGGGGAGCCGCTGCACTGGGCCATGCTGCTGCCGCTGGTCACTGCGGTGGCCAATACCGTCTACCAGCTGCTGACCCGCAAGCTGGCGGCGGTGGATGACCCGCATACCACCTTCGTCCATACCTCGATCGCCGCCGCGGTGGTCACCGGCCTGGCGCAGCCCTTCGTCTGGGAAACGCCGGCCGCGGCGGACTGGCCGCTTTTCGCCGCCCTCGGCCTGCTGGGCGGCGCCGGCCATTGCCTGCTGGTGCTGGCCTTTGCCCGCGCGCCGGCCTCGGTCCTCGCGCCCATGTCCTATACCCAGCTGCTCTGGGCCGGGCTGGCCGGCGTGCTGGTCTTCGGCGACTGGCCGGATGGCTGGACCGCGATAGGGGCGGCCATCATCGCGGCCGGCGGAATCCTGGTGGCCCTGCCGGAGCGGCGAAGGGCGGGGTGAGGCCTCGGCCCGCAGACACGTCTCGTAACATGAATGGCGCTTCACCTGCCGCCTCCTCTCCCCAAATGAACGGCGGCGGCCTGAGCCGCCCGCCATTCCGGGATGGAGAGACGACGATGACCCATGCGCCCTTGCCTCGCCGCAGCCTGCTCGGCGCCGCGACCCTCGGCGCCGCACTGGCCACG
The DNA here is from genome assembly GCF_019024325.1 of Falsiroseomonas tokyonensis. Lineage (GTDB taxonomy): Bacteria > Pseudomonadota > Alphaproteobacteria > Acetobacterales > Acetobacteraceae > Falsiroseomonas > Falsiroseomonas tokyonensis. The sequence continues at coordinate 36,359 of NZ_JAFNJS010000004.1, read as the reverse complement.
GGTGCCTCCGGCCTGATCGTCCCGGCGCGGGCGCAGGGCTTGGCGCCCACCCCCTCCATGCGCGGCGGCGCGAACAACTACCGGCCCGGCGCGCCGATCGTGGAACGCATTGGCGGCGGCGGCTTCTGGCTGACCGGCACCGTCCGGCGCGCGGGCGATGGCGCGCCTTTGCCGCGTGTGCGCATCCAGGCCTGGGCCCATACGACGGAGGGGCATGAGCGCGACGAGCGCAGCCATGGCGCCACCCTGACGGATGCCAATGGCGTCTTCCGGATCGAGATGCCGCAGATCGTGCCCGCCTTCGGCCAGGCGCATGGCCACCTCGCCTATGATGCGGCGCATGACGACAATGGGTTCGCGACCGTGTTCCTGCGGCCGGTGTTGCGGAGCGCCCGCGACACCAGCCTGACGGCGGACTTCGTGCTGCGACCCGCGTGACTCTTCGGGGGAAGGTGCGGTCCTTCCTGATCTGGGCCGCCCTGGCGGCCGCCATTGCCGTGCCGATCACGGTCGCGGCGACAAGCCCGCTGCTGGCCTGGCGCGATTCCATCTACATCGCCGCCGGCCTTGCGGGGGTGGTCGGGCTGGCGCTGCTGCTGGTGCAGCCCCTGCTCGCAGGCGGCCTTCTGCCGGGCCTGCCTCTGCGCCTGGCGCGGCGGCTGCATGGCCTGGTGGGCGCTGGGCTGCTTGCGGCCGTGGTGGTGCATGTCGCGGGGCTCTGGTTGACCAGCCCGCCGGACGTGCTCGACGCCCTGCTGTTCCGATCGCCGACGGACTTCTCGGCATGGGGCGTGGTCGCCCTATGGGCGGTGCTTGCCGCGGCCGGGATGGCGGCGCTGCGCGGGCGCTTGCGGCCGGCCGTCTGGCGCCTGCTGCACGTGATGCTGGCCCTGGTGATCGTCATCGGCACGGTGGTCCATGCCCTGCTGATCGACGGGACAATGGGGATCGTCTCCAAGGCCGTGCTCTGCGCAGTGGTGCTGGTGGCGGCCGCCAAGGTCGTGGTCGATCAGCGGTTGCTGGCGGATCTGCGCCGCCTGGCCAGCCGGGATGGCCGCCGGAGGACGGCGCGCCGACAGACGCAGGCTTGAGGGGCAGCCGGGACCGCATGGGCCCGCAAATGGCCCGGACGTGATGACCCGGCGTGCCGTCACGCGCGCATGTGTTGCGTTCCCGTGTCATCAACAGGCTTGCCTAAACCGGCCCGAAAGGACTAGCCCCATGCGTATTCCTGCAATTGGCCCGGCATGACCATCCGAACCGACACTCCCGATCGTGACCATCCGCGCACGGCGCTCGACGCAGCCGGGGTGCGCGACGCCTATCGGCGCTGGGCCGGCGTCTATGACGCGGTCTTCGGCGGCGTCTCCGCCTTCGGCCGGCGCCGCGCGGTGGAGGAGGTGAATCGCCTGCCCGGCACGCGGGTGCTGGAGGTGGGCGTGGGCACCGGCCTGGCCCTGCCGCGCTACCGCGGCGACAAGCGGGTGGTCGGCGTCGACCTGTCGCGGGAGATGCTGGAAAAGGCCGCCGAGCGGGTGCGGCAGGAGCGACTCGGCCAGGTGGTGGGCCTGGCGGAGATGGATGCCGAGCACATGGCCTTCGCCGATGGCGCCTTCGACATCGCGGTGGCGATGTTCACCGCCAGCGTGGTGCCGGATGCCAAGCGGCTGTTCGTCGAGATGTCGCGCGTGGTCCGCCCCGGCGGCCACCTGTTGTTCGTCAACCACTTCGCGGCCGAGGATGGCCCGCGCTGGTGGGTGGAGCGCGCCATGGCGCCGCTATCCCGCCTGCTGGGCTGGCATCCGGATTTCGCGCTGCGCGACCTGCTGGACCCTTCCCTGGTGCAGGTGGAGGCGATGGAGCCCTGCAAGCCGGGCGGCCTGTTCACCCTGGTGCGCGTGCGCAACCAGCCGGAGGAAGCGCTGGCCGTCGCGGCCTGAACCGCGCGCGCCGCGCCGCCTGCAGCGCCCGCCCTTCGCGGCGGGCTTAGAGCCGTCTTGACGAATCGGCTCTTAGCCTGACCCCGATCCGGATGGGCCAGGCGCGTTTTTATTAATCTTCCCAATGCGAAGAACTTACGGCGTTGCGGAAGGAGCGAGCCTCCTCACTTGTGCGGTGCGGGGGGCGCCACTATGGTCCGCCCGCAGCGCGACCTGCCGCGGCGGCGGTGGAAGAGGCGCGCTTGGGACCTGGGGCGGGCGGGCCGCCCCCGGGGTTCGGCGGCAGTTTCGGCGCGCGACGCGGTGCGCTGACGGGATGACAGGATGCGGCACGTGATCGGTGCGTTTCGGGGAATGGCGGGACGGATCTCCGGCCCGGTGGGTCTGGCGCTCGTCGCCGCGGTGATCGCGGCGCTGGGTGCCCCGGCAGCCGCGCAGGAGGCCATGGTGGGCGCCCCGGTGCCCTGGGGCATGGGGCTGCAGCAGTCCGGCGGGCCGATCAAGGACGCGATCTCGTCCTTCAACACGCTGGTCTTCTGGATCATCGTGGCGATCACGATCTTCGTCGCCGCGCTGCTGGCCTATGTGATCTGGCGCTTCCGGGCGGAGGCGAACCCCAACCCGTCCCGCACCAGCCACAACACGGTGCTGGAGATCGCCTGGACGGTGGTCCCGGTGCTGATCCTGGTGGTTATCGCCATCCCCTCCTTCCGCCTGATCTACTACCAGGACCGGACGGTGGATGCGGACCTGACCATCAATGTGCAGGGGCGCCAGTGGTACTGGCACTACGGCTATCCCGAGAACGGCAACTTCACCTTCGACAGCTACCCTGTGCAGACCGAGGACCTGGCCGCCGGCCAGATGCGCAACCTCGAGGTGGACAACCCCCTGGTGATCCCGGTGGGCGCCAATATCCGCGTGCTCAGCACCGGGCAGGACGTGATCCATTCCTTCTTCATCCCCTCGCTCGGCGTGCAGCGCTATTCCATTCCCGGCCGCACGCTGGAGACCTGGATGCGCGCCGACCGCCCCGGCACCTTTTACGGCCAGTGCAACCAGATCTGCGGTGTGAACCACTGGTTCATGCCGATCGTGGTGCGCGCCGTGCCGCCGGCGGAATTCGAGGCCTGGGCCGCGCAGGCGCGCACGCGCTTCGCCCAGGGCCTGCCGCCGGGCCCGCCCGCGGCGCTGGCCGCCGCCCCCGGCGCGGCCGTCACCCCGATCAACGTCGCCGAGGTCCGCCGGTAAGGCGGCCCCGAAGCCAACATCAGAAGCGGACACACCCCGATGGCGACCGCGGCACACGCCCACGACGATCACCACGATCACAAGCCGAACTTCGTGAACCGGTGGCTGTTCTCCACCAATCACAAGGATATCGGCACCCTCTATATCGGCTTCTCGCTGATCGCCGCGATCGTCGGCATCGGCCTGTCGCTGCTGATGCGAATCGAGCTGCAGCAGCCCGGCATGCAGATCTTCGCCGATGGCCAGATGTGGAATGCCTATGTCTCGGCCCATGGCCTGATCATGGTGTTCTTCGTGATCATGCCGGCGCTGATCGGCGGCTTCGGCAACTGGTTCGTGCCGCTGATGATCGGCGCGCCGGACATGGCCTTCCCGCGCATGAACAACATCAGCTTCTGGCTGCTGGTGCCGGCCTTCCTGCTGCTGGGTGCGTCCCTCTTCGTGGGCGGCGGCGCGGGCGCCGGCTGGACCATCTATCCGCCGCTGTCGGATGACACCTACCAGACCGGCCCGGCGATGGACCTGGCGCTGTTCGGGCTGCACCTGGCCGGCGCCTCCTCCATCCTCGGCGCGGCGAACTTCATCACCACCATCTTCAACATGCGCGCCCCGGGCATGACGCTGCACAAGATGCCGCTGTTCGTCTGGTCGATGCTGGTCACCGCCTTCCTGCTGCTGCTGGCGGTGCCGGTGCTGGCGGGCGCCATCACCATGCTGATCACCGACCGCAACTTCGGCACGGCCTTCTTCGACCCGGCCGGCGGCGGCGACCCGGTGCTGTTCCAGCATCTGTTCTGGTTCTTCGGCCACCCCGAAGTCTACATCATGATCCTGCCGGCCTTCGGGATCGTCTCCCACGTGGTGTCCACCTTCTCGCGCAAGCCGATCTTCGGCTATCTCGGCATGGCCTATGCCATGGTCGCGATCGGCGTGGTCGGCTTCATCGTCTGGGCGCACCACATGTTCCAGTCGGGCATCGACGTCGACACGCGCGCCTACTTCATGGCGGCGACGATGGTCATCGCCGTGCCGACCGGCATCAAGATCTTCTCCTGGATCGCCACCATGTGGGGCGGCTCGCTGAAGTTCGACACGCCGATGCTCTTCGCCATCGGCTTCATCTTCCTGTTCACGGTCGGCGGCGTGACGGGCGTGGTGCTGGCCAATGCCGGCCTGACGCAGATCCTGCACAACACCTACTACGTGGTGGCGCACTTCCACTACGTGCTGAGCCTGGGCGCGGTCTTCGGCATCTACTGCGGAATCTACTACTGGCTCGGCAAGATGTCGGGCCGGCAGTATCCGGAGACGCTGGGCAAGATCCACTTCTGGCTCACCTTCGTCGGCGTGAACCTGACCTTCTTCCCGATGCACTTCCTGGGCAACCAGGGCATGCCGCGCCGCTACCCGGACTATCCGGACGCCTTTGCGGGCTGGAACCTGATCGTCTCGATCGGTTCCTACATCTCCGTCGCCGCCTTCTTGATGTTCTTCTACGTGATCTTCGTGACCTTCACGCGCGGCGCGAAGGTGGCGGCGAATCCCTGGGGCGAGGGTGCGACGACGCTGGAGTGGCAGGTCAGCTCCCCGCCGCCCTTCCACTCCTTCGACGAACTTCCGCGGATCCGGTAAGGCTTGATGAGCAGCACCACACTTCCGGTTGCCGGCCAGGCCTCGGCCGCTGGCAGCGATCTGTCCGAGGTTCGCGACTGGATCGCGCTGCTCAAGCCGCGCGTGCTCACCCTCGTCGTCTTCACCGGGCTGATCGGTCTGCTGGTGGCGCCGGGCCATATCCACCCGGTGCTGGGGCTGACGGCGGTGCTCTGCATCACCGTGGGCGCCGGCGCCGCCGGTGCGCTGAACATGTGGTACGACCGCGACATCGACGCGGTGATGCGCCGCACGCAGCGCCGGCCGATCCCGGCCGGGCGCATCGCGCCGAATGCGGCACTCGGCTTCGGCATGGTGCTGGCGGTGGCCTCCGTCGCCATCATGGGGTTGGCCACCAACTGGGTGGCGGCCGGCTGGCTCGCCTTCTCCATCCTGTTCTATGTCGTGGTCTACACCGCCTGGCTGAAGCGCCGGACCAGCCAGAACATCGTCATCGGCGGCGCCGCCGGCGCCTTCCCGCCAATCATCGGCTGGGCTGCCGTCACCGGCGATGTCACGCTGGTGCCCTGGCTGCTCTTCACCATCGTCTTTGCCTGGACACCGCCGCATTTCTGGGCGCTGTCGCTCTGGGCGCATGGCGACTACGCCCGCGCCGGCGTGCCGATGCTGCCGGTGGTGGAAGGCGCGCGGGAGACCCGCAAGCAGATCGTCATCTACACCGTGGTGCTGGCGCTGGCCGGCCTGGCGCCCTGGCTGGTCGGCTTCGCCGGCCCGGCCTATGCGGCGGTGGCAGCAGCGCTGGGCGGCGGCTTCCTCTACCACGCCATCCGCACCTGGCGGGAGAAGCAGGACGAGACCGGGCGCAGCCTGGTGAATGACGCCGCGGCGCGGCGGACCTTCGCCTTTTCGCTCACCTATCTCTTCATCCTCTTCGGCGCGCTCGCCATCGACCGACTGGTGCTCGGATGACCGCGGCCGAGCCCGTGGAGATGACGCCGGAGGAGCGTGCAGCCTTCGAGAAGCGCCGGCGCGGCCGCAACTGGGCGCTGCTCGGCGCCCTGCTGGCGCTGGTGGTGCTGTTCTATTTCATCGCGACCGCGCGGCTGATGCGAGGCTGAGATGACGCAGGATCCGAAGTCCCCCCAAATTCGGCCTCAGGATCGGCAGGCGCTGCTGGCGCGCCGCAACCGCCGCACCGCGCTGGCCGCCTTCACCGGCGTGGCCGGCATGGTGGGCGTCAGCTTCGCCGCCGTGCCGCTGTATGACCTGTTTTGCCGCGTCACCGGCTTCAACGGCACGCCGATGATCGGCGGCGCCCCCGCGCCCGGCGCCGGGGAACAGGTGCTGACCATCCGCTTCAACGCCAATACCCAGCCCAACCTGCCCTGGCGCTTCGAACCCGCCGTGCCCAGCCTGCGGCTGCGGGTGGGGGAGGAAGGCGTGGCCTTCTACAATGCCAGCGCCACGGGGGACCGGCCCTCCACCGGCATCTCCACCTACAACGTGACGCCCGAGGTGGTGGGCAAGTACTTCCACAAGACCGCCTGCTTCTGCTTCGAGGAACAGACCCTCCAGCCCGGCCAGCAGGTGGACATGCCCCTGGCCTTCTGGGTGGATCCGGCCATCGCGCAGGACCCGAATACGCGGGACATCCGCACCATCACGGTGAACTACACCTTCTTCCGCAGCCTGAACGACGCCGATCGTGCCGGGGCGCTGGCCAGTGCCGGCCCGCATGTCGGACGCCGCCAGAACCCCACCCCTTAAACCCGGCAAAGGCTTGAACACCGCCGGGATTTGAGGATTTGATGCCGCGCAGCCGCCAGGGTGTGCGGAGACCAGACGGATACCAGGACGACCCATGGCAAGCGAATCCGGCCACCCGACCTACAAGCATCCCTACCACCTGGTGGATCCGTCCCCCTGGCCGCTGGCCGGCGCCTTCGCGGGCGGGGCCCTGGTGCTCGGCATCGTCATGATCGCGCACTACAACAGCTGGTGGATGCTCGGCATCGGCCTGGCCGGCGTGCTGGCGACCATGTTCTTCTGGTGGCGCGACATCCTGAAGGAGAGCAACACCGCCGGCCTGCATTCGCCGGTGGTTCGCCTTGGCCTGCGCTACGGCATGATCCTGTTCATCGCCTCCGAGGTGATGTTCTTCGTCGCCTTCTTCTGGGCCTATTTCCACTTCGCCCTCTTCCCGGACCATGTCTCCGGCACCGTCGCGGCCACCGCCGTCTGGCCGCCGGCGGGCACGCTGACCTTCGACCCCTTCGGCCTGCCGCTGCTGAACACCATGATCCTGCTGCTGTCCGGCTGCACGGTGACCTGGGCGCATCACGCGCTACTGGAGAATGACCGCAAGGGCCTGATCACCGGCCTGGCGCTGACCGTCTTCCTCGGCATGTTCTTCACCTTCTTCCAGGTGGTCGAATACATGGAGGCGCCGTTCCACTTCACCGGCGGCGTCTATCCCTCCACCTTCTTCCTGGCCACCGGCTTCCACGGCTTCCACGTGATGGTCGGCACCATCTTCCTGGCCGTCTGCCTGATCCGTGCGATCCGCGGCGGCTTCACGCCGCAGAAGCACTTCGGCTTCGAGGCGGCGGCCTGGTACTGGCACTTCGTGGACGTGGTCTGGCTGTTCCTCTTCATCTGCATCTACTGGTGGGGCGCCGGCGAGATCATGCCGCACTGATCGAGACGATCATGCCGCAGCAAACGGCCCCGTCCGCCCCCGCGGGCGGGGCCGCGTCTTTTTGGCGGGTCGCCGGCCGCGGCCGCTGCCCGCGCTGCGGCGAGGGGCGGCTGTTCGCCGGGCTGCTGGCCATCGTGCCACGCTGCGCGGCCTGCGGGCTGGATCTCTCGGCCCAGGATTCGGGCGATGCGCCCGCCGTGCTCGGCATCTTCGTGCTCGGCGCGCTGACCATGATCGGCGCCTTCCTGGTGGAATTCCGTCTGCAGCCGCCGCTCTGGGTTCATGCCGTGCTGTGGCCGGCGCTGCTGATCCCCGCCTCCATCCTGACCATGCGCTTTGCCAAGGCGGCGCTGGTCGCGCTGACCTGGCGCCAGCGCGGTCGCGCATGAGGCGGCTGCTGCTGCCGGCCCTGGTGATGCTGCCTGTGCTGGCCATCCTCCTCGCGCTCGGCACCTGGCAGGTGCAGCGGCTGCAGTGGAAGACCGCCCTGCTGGCCGATATCGCCGCCGCCGAGGCTGGCCCCGCCCGCCCGCTGGCCGACCCGCCGCAGCCCTGGAGCAAGGTCTCCGTCACCGGCCGCCTGGATCATGGGCGGGAGGGGCTGCTGGGGCTCGAGGTGCGCGGGCCGGTGCTCGGCAGCCACCTTCTGGTGCCGCTGCAACGCGACGGCGCGCCGCCCATTCTGGTCGATCGCGGCTGGATCCCGCTGGAGCGCCGCGGCCCCATCGACCGCCCCGAGGGCCTGGTGACGCTGGAGGGCTATGTGCGCCCCGGCGAGACGCTCGGCCTTTTCGCCGCCAGCGACGACCCGGCCGGGCGCCGCTTCTACAGCTTCGTGCCGGATGCGATCGGCACCGCGCTGGGGCTCGACCGCGTCGCGCCCTATGGGCTGGTGGTGCTGGGGCCGGCCGGGGGGCTGCCGGACCCGGCCCGCACCCTGCCGCGGCCGACCAACAGCCATCTCGGCTATGCCATCACCTGGTACGGCCTGGCGCTGTCCCTGCTCGGCGTCTTCGCCGTCTGGGCCCGCCGCCGCCTGAGGGAGACCGCATGAGCGCTTATGACCGCCTGACCGCCCGCTTCGCCCGCATCGGCGCGCTGGGGGAAGCCGCCGGCATGCTGCATTGGGATGCCAGCGCCATGATGCCGCCGGGCGGCGGCGCGGCGCGGGGCGAGCAGTTGGCGGCACTGGCCGGGCTGCGGCACGACCTGCTGGTCTCGCCCGAAGTGTCGCTGGACCTCGGCGAGGCCACGGCGCCGGGCGCGTGGGAGGACGCCAATCTGGCGCTGATGCGCCACGCCCATCTGCGGGCCACCGCCCTGCCGACCGCGCTGGTGGAGGCGGTGGAGCGCGCCAATTCGGCCTGCGAGAAGGTTTGGCGAAACGCCAAGGCCAGCGCCGATTTCGCCATGGTCCGCCCCCATCTGGCGGAGGTCGTGCGCCTGCAGCGGGAGGTGGCGCAGGGCTTGGGCGAGGCGTTGCGCATGGCGCCCTATGACGCGCTGATGGATGGCTACCAGCGCGGCGTCACCGCGGCCGATGTCGAGCCGGTCTTCGACGCCTATGAATCCTGGCTGGCCGAGGCGCTGCCGCGGGCGGAGGCGATCCAGGCCCGCCGCGGCGCGGCCCTGCCCCTGCCGGGGCCCTTCCCGGTAGCCGCCCAGCGGGACCTCTGCCGCGCCATGGCGCAGGTGGTGGGGCTGGATTTCAACCACGCCCGGCTGGATGAGAGCCTGCACCCCTTCTGCGGCGGCACGCCCACCGACGTCCGGATCACCACCTTCTATGACGAGGCGAATGTCGCCAAGGCGCTGCTCGGCGTGCTGCACGAGACCGGCCATGCGATGTACGAACGCGGCCTGCCGGAAGCCTTCGCCCGCCAGCCGGTTGGGGAGGCGGCCGGGATGGCGGCGCATGAATCGCAGTCCCTGATCGTCGAGATGCAGGCCTGCCGCTCCGACGCCTTTTTGGACTTTCTCGGCACGCGACTGCAGGCCAGCTTCGGCGGCGACCCCGCCCCCTATGCCGCGGCGAATTTGGGAAAACTGTGGCGGCGGGTGGAGCGGGGGTTCATCCGGGTCGACGCCGACGAGATGACCTATCCGGCCCATGTCATCCTGCGCTTCCGGCTGGAGCGCGCCATGATCGAGGGGCGGCTGGAGGTGGCGGAGCTGCCCGAGGCCTGGAATGCAGGCCTGCAGAAGTCCCTCGGCATCACCCCGCCGAATGACGCGCTGGGCTGCCTGCAGGACATCCACTGGCATGACGGCGCCTTCGGCTATTTCCCCAGCTACACGCTGGGCGCCATGGCCGCAGCCCAGCTGATGGCGGCGCTGCGCCGGGCGGAGCCGGAGCTGGATGCGCAACTCGCGCGCGGCGAAATGGCGCGAATGATGGGCTGGCTGCGCGGCCATGTGCACAGCCAGGGCGCCCGCCTCGGCTTACAGGACTTGCTGCGAGCGGCCACGGGAAAGCCGCTGGACCCGGCCGATTTCACCGCGCATCTGACGGCGCGCTACCTGACGGATTGAAGAAGATCCGCCACGGCCGCGCGCTCTGCTGGCCGTGCTTGGCCTTTGGCGCCCATGCAGGTGCCGGGGAACATTTCTTCCGGATCGGCCAGGAGCGCATCAGCCGGCCGCGGTCCCAGCTGGCGCCCGCCTGTTCCGGCGCGGGCGAATAGCCGAAGGCGGGGTCGCCGCCGATGCGCCGGCCCGGCACCCCCGCCAGGCAGCGCCAGCAGCAGCAGAAGGCCGCGGATCAAAGCCCGTATTCGATTTGCACCATGCGGTCGGCGCCGCTTTCCCCGCCCCAGGCCTCGCCCGCCATGCCGTCCATATGGCGCAGATTGGCGCCGGCCGGTCGGAGGGGAAGGACAGCAAGCTGTCCTCCGCCGGGTCGAAGCGCCGCCGGGGGGCCGCGCCGCGACGCGACGGTTACATTCGCTCCGACCACGCAACTTTGCTAGCTTCGCTGGATGAATCAGGATCGGACCCGCGGCAAAATGCCGCAGACGGCCCGACAGCCACTGCGCAGCCCGGCCTCGCATTCCAGCGGCCGGCCCTTTGCCCTGCGGTTGCATCTGGTCGCGTTGGTGCTGGCGGTGCTGCTGCCGGCGCTGGCCTTTGCCGCGGCCGCGGCCTGGGACGCGGTGCGCGGCCGCGTCGCTGCCGAGGAAGCGCGGCTGATGGAGACCGCCCGGGCCCTGGCGGCGGCGATCGACAGTCATATCGCGGGCCATATGGCGGCGCTGACGGTGCTGGCGGCCTCGCCCGGCGAGAATGCGGAGGCCCTCGCGGCTCTGGCGCGCAATACCGGCCGGGCCTTCGGCGGCTGGGTGGTGATCTTCGATCGTGGCGGCGCCCCGGTGCTGCATACCAATCCGCAGGGCGGCGCGATGCATACCGGCGTGCTGGGGCCGGGCGGCGCGCTGGGGCCGGGCGGCGGCGGCCGCTGGGTGGAGCAGGTGTTCTTCACCGGCCGTCCGGTTGTCACCGACCTGGCGCGCGGCCGAGTCTCGGGCCAGATGGTGGCCTTCGTCCTGGTGCCGATGCTGCGCGAGGGCGTGGTCTGGCGCGTGGCCGGCATGCCGCTGCTGCCCGCCCGCCTCTCTCAACTGCTGGCCAGCCGGGGCCTCGATGGCCGCGGCGCCGCGGCCCTCACGGATGGGCAGGGCGCCTTCATCGGGCATTCGCGGCAGGACGAGGACCTGGTCGGCCGGCTGCGCCCGCCGCGGCCGGAGCGGGAACTGGGCCCGCAGGGCATCCTGCAGGGCCGCAGCCTGGCCGACGGCTCCGCCATCCGCACCGCCTACCACGCCGTGGCCAGCGCACCCGGCTGGCTGGTCTGGGTGAATGAGCCGGAGGCGATCTTCCGTGAGGCGATGCGCCGCGCCCTGCTGCGGCTGGGCGGCGGCGCGGCGCTGGCCCTGCTGCTTGGCCTGGCGCTGGCCGCGGCGCTGACACGCCGCCTGCTGCGCCCGGTGGAGGCGCTGGTGGCACGGGCGGAGGCGGTGGCCGAGGGCCGGACCACGCCGGATGAGGCGCCGGAGGCGCCGCCGGCCCGGGTTTCGGAATTCGAGCGCCTGCGCCGCGCCGTGGCCGCGGCCGAGGCGGCGCTGCGGGAGGGAGAGCAGGAACTGCGCCGGGTGCAGCGCATCGGCCGCGTCGGCGGCTTCATGATCGACTTCCGCACCGGCGAAAGCCGCCGCTCGGCCGAATACATGGACCTGCTCGGGGCCCCGGCCGAATCGAGCCCCGGCAGCTACGCGACCTGGCTCGCTCATGTGCATCCGCAGGATCGCGCCCGCGCCGCCGCCTATTTCGAATCGGTCATGGCGCCGGGGGCGACGCAGACCGACTATGCGCAGGACTACCGGGTGCTGACCCCCTTCGGCACACGCTGGGTCTCGGCCCGGGCTGAGATCGAGCGTGACGCAGAAGGGCGGGTGCTGCGGATGATCGGCGCGCATGTCGATGTCACCGCGCTGAAGCAGGCCGAGCAGGCGCTGCGCGACAGCGAAGAACGCCTGCGCCTGGCGCTGGAGGCGGCGGAGCTCGGCGCCTGGGAGGTGGATCTGCGCCAGGGCCATGCCGTGCGCACGCCGCGGATGCTGGAGATCCTGGGCTTCGGCTCCGAGGCGCAGTTCGGCGCCTATCCGTCCTGGCGCGACCGGCTGCATCCGGAGGATCGCGAGCGGCTGACCGTGGCGGTGGAGCAGGTGCGCCGCGGCGAGTCCGAACGCTATCGGGTGGAATATCGCTTCCTGCGGCCGGACGGCCAGTGGCGCTGGGTGGAAAGCCACGGCCAGGCGGTGGAGCGCGACCCGGAGACGGGCGAGGCCTTGCGGCTGATCGGGACCACCCAGGACGTGACGGCGCGGCGGGAGGCGGAGGACCGCCAGAAGCTGCTGTCGCGGGAGGTGGACCATCGCGCCAAGAACGCCCTGGCGGTGGTGCAGGCCGCGCTGCGGCTGACCCCGCGCGACGACCCGGCGGCCTTCGCCAAGGCGATCGAGGGCCGTGTCATGGCGCTGGCGAGGGCGCATACGCTGCTGGCGCTTGGCAAGTGGAAGGGCGCGCAGCTGCGCGAGGTGCTGGAGGGGGAGTTGGCCCCCTTCCTCGGCGCGGCCGGCCCCGCCGCCCGCTGCAGCGGGCCCAAGCTGGCCCTGTCCCCGGCCGCGGTGCAGGCCGTGGCGATGACCTGCCACGAGCTGGCGACCAATGCCGCCAAGCACGGCGCGCTGGCCAGCCCGACCGGGCGGCTGGAGATCAGCTGGTCGGTGGAGGAGGGCGCCGGCGGCAGCCAGCTGCACCTGTGCTGGGCCGAGTCAGGCGGCCCGCCCCCCGCCGCGGCGCCGATGCGGCGCGGCTTCGGCACCTCCCTCATCGAGGCGACGGTGGTGCGGCAGCTGGGCGGCCGCATCGCCACCGACTGGCCGTCGGAGGGGCTGCTCTGGCAGGCCTGGCTGCCGCTTTCGCGGGTGCAGGCGGCGGGCTGAGCCTGCCGCGCCCTTGAGCGTTTTCAAGCCTTGCGGCTTCGCAAGGCGACTCGGAAAACGCGGCAAGACAGTGAGCTGGCGCTGTTTCACCGTCTTCGCTTTCGGTGAAACAGCTCTAGCCGCAGCGGACGGACATGCCGCCATCCACCACCAGCTCCGTGCCGGTGATGAAGCGCGCTTCCTCCGAGGCCAGGAACAGCACGGCATTCGCCGTGTCCCGCCCATCGCCGGCGAAGCCCAGCGGGATGCGCGCCAGGCGCTGCTTGATCAGCGCATCCACATCGCCACCGGCGCGCTGGCCGGCCAGCCGCACCTCCACCATCGGCGTGTGCATCTGCCCGGGCACCACGGTATTCGCCCGGATTCCCTTGGTGGCGTATTGGATGGCGACGACGCGGGAGAACTGGATGACGCCGGCCTTGGACGCCGCATAGGCGACCTGCGCCGCGCCGGTCCAGCGGATGCCGCTGGTGGAGGCCAGGTTGACGATGGCGCCGCCACCGGCCGCCTCCATCACCGGGATCACGTGCTTGCAGGTCAGGAAGACGCTCTTCAGGTTGTGGTCGATCTGCGCGTCCCAGACCTCCTCGGCCATTTCCACGGGGCCGCCGGCGGCGGAGCCGCCGACATTGTTCACCAGGATGTCGATGCGGCCGTGATCGGCGACGATGCCGGCGACCAGCTTCTGGATCGCGGCGCTGTCCGTCACGTTGCACTCGAAGGGGTGGAAGACGCCCTGCACCTCCGCCACGCGCTGCGCCGTTTCCTCCATCGCGGTCAGGTCGCGATCGACGCCGATGACGGTGGCGCCTTCGCGGGCGAAGCCCACCGCGATGCCGCGGCCATTGCCCCAGCCGGTGCCGACGGAGCCGGCGCCGGTGACGAGGACGATCTTGTTGGCGAAACGGGCGGACATGCGCGGGCCTCCGATGGGTGCGGTCGCGATAGCGATCTTCTCCACCTGGTGCAACAGGCTTCCATGCTGCGGATAAGATCGCTAAGGTCGAGGGGTGAGGAAGCCCAAAGACCTGCCCGCGCCCCCGCCAAGCGCCGCGCCAGACGCCGCGCCCGACGCGGCGGAGGGCAATGTGCGTGCGGTGGATCGGGCGCTCGCGCTGCTCGACGCCTTCCATGAGGGCGACGGGCCACTGCCGCTGGCCGATCTCGCCCGGCGCAGCGGGCTGCACCTGACCACGGCGCTGCGGCTGCTCGGCACGCTGGAAAGCCATGGCTTCGTCAAGCGCCTGCCAACCGGCGGCTATGTGCTGGGCCCCACCCTGCTACTGCTGGGGGAGCGGTTCCGGCGCATGCTGCGGCTCGATGACCATGTGCCGCCGGCGCTGGAACGGCTGCGCGCCGAGAGCGGCGAGAGCGCCACCTTTTTCGTCCGCGACGGCGACCGCAGGCGCTGCCTGTTCCGCCTGGAAAGCCCGCATCCCGTGCGCGACTTTGCCAGGGTCGGGGAGGCGCAGCCGCTCGGCATCGGCGCGCATGGCCGCGCGCTGCTGGCGCTGGAGGGCGCCGAGCGACCGCGCCTGCCGATCATCAGCCGTGGCGAAAGGCTGCAGGATGTGGCTGCCATCGCCGCGCCGGTGCTGGGTGCCGGCGGGCTGCTGGCCGGCTCCATCGGCCTGACCATGCCGCTCTATCGCTTCGATGCGGCGGCGGAGCGGCTCTCCGCCACGCTGGTGCTGCGGGAGGCGCTGGCCGTGACCGCGTCCCTCGGTGGCGATCCGACGCCGATCCGGAACCTGGGAGAGACCTGATGGCCCGATTGACCCTGCCCGCCGACCCCACGCCGGAGCAGGCCGAGGCCTGCGCCGAAGCGGCCTCCGGCATCCGCGGCCGGGTGCCGGCGCCGATGATCGCCTGGATCCGCAACCCGGAACTCGCCCGCCGCGCGCAGAAGCTGGGCGAGCTGCTGCGCTACCAGACCACGCTGGAGCCGAAGCTGAGCGAACTGGCCATCCTGGTCTGCGCGCGCCACTGGACCTCGCATTACGAATGGACGGTGCATAAGCGGGAGGGGCTGAAGGCCGGCATGGACCCGGCGGTGGTCGAGGCGATCGCCGCGCGGCGCGAACCCACGCTGGCTGATGACCGCGAACGCGCGGTGTACGACGTGGCCCGCACCCTGATTGGCACGGCGCGGCTACCCCAGGCGCTGCACGACCAGGCGACCGCCGTGCTGGGCGAGCGCGGCCTGGTCGAGCTGGTGGCGTTGCTCGGCTACTATTCCATGGTCGCGCTGACCCTGAACGCCTTCGAGATCGGCCTGCCGGACGCCCGTGCCCCCGAGCTGGGAGACGCCGCATGAGCACGCATTACATCGGCGTCCGCGAGGACTGGCTCGCGACGAACCAGGAAGAGATCCTCGACCCGGGCCAGCTGATCGTCGATCCGCACCACCACCTCTGGGACCGGCCCGGCTGGCGCTATCTGCTGGATGAGATGCTGGCCGACATCCGCAGCGGCCATGACGTGCGCGCCACCGTCTTCGTCCAGGCCCGCGCCATGCACCGCGCCGCCGGGCCGGTGGAAATGCAGCCGGTGGGCGAGACGGAATTCGCCAATGGCGTCGCCGCCATGTGCGCCAGCGGCGGCTACGGCGATGTGCGGGTCTGCGCCGGCATCGTCGGCTTCGCGGATCTCCGGCTGGGCGAGGCCGTGCGGCCGGTGCTGGAGGCGCATCTGCGCGCCGGCGGCGACCGCTTCCGCGGCATCCGCCACATCGCCACCTGGGACCCGGACCCGGCCATGCTGAACCCGGCCTATCAGCCGGCCGAGGATATGCTGGATTCTGCCGAATTCCGCGCCGGCTTTGCGCAGCTCGCGCCGCTCGGCCTCAGCTACGATGCCTGGCTGTATTTCCCCCAGATCCCGCGCCTGACTTCGCTGGCGCGCGCCTTTCCCGAAACGCCCATCGTGCTCGACCACTGCGGCGGCATTTTGGGAATCGGCCGCTACGCCGGCAGGCGGGACGAGGTCTTTGGCGAATGGTCGCGTCATATGCGCGACCTCGCGAGCTGCCCGAATGTGATGGTAAAGCTTGGCGGGCTCGGCATGCGGCTGCCGGGCTTCGGCTTCGAGACGGGCGAGACGGCGCCCTCTTCGGCCCAGCTCGCCGAGGCCTGGCGTCCCTGGATCGAAACCTGCATCCAGGTCTTCGGCACCGGGCGCTGCATGTTCGAGAGCAACTTCCCGGTCGACAAGGGCGGCTACGGCTATGCCGCCGGCTGGAACGCCTTCAAGCGCCTGGCCCAGGGCGCCAACGCGGCCGAGAAGGCCGACCTGTTCTGGCGCAGCGCCACCCGCTTCTACCGCCTGCCATTCAACGAAGGAGGAAACACATGAACCGACGCCTTGCCCTCGGCGCGATGCTTAGCGCCCTGACGGTCTTGCCTGCCATGGCGCAGCCCGCCGACTGGCGGCCGGACCGGCCGATCCGCCTTGTGGTGCCCTTCGGCCCCGGCGGCCCCAGCGACATCGTTGCCCGCATCCTGGTGCCGAAGATCTCGGCGACGCTGGGCCAGCCGGTGGTGGTGGACAACCGCGCCGGTGCCGGCGGCGTGACGGGCGTGGATGTCATCGCCCGCGCCGCGCCCGATGGCTATGTCTTCGGCATGGGCAGCGCCGGGGCGCTGGCCATCTCCCCGGGCCTGGACCGCGGCACGCCCTACAACCCGCTGACCGACCTGGCGCCCATCACCCTCGGCGTGCTGGTGCCGGAGCCGCTGGTGGTGCCGGTGGCGGCGGGCTTCCAGACCATCCAGGAGCTGATCGCCGCCGCCAAGGCACGGCCGGGCGCGCTGAACTTCGGCTCCACCGGGTCCGGCAGCATGCCTCACCTGGCGGCGGAACAGCTGCGCGCGGCGGCGGGGATCGACATCGTCCATATCTCCTACCGCTCGGGCGGCGCGCTCTCCACCGCCATCCTGACCAATGAGGTGCAGCTGGGCTTCGCCGACTTGCCCGTGCTGCTCGGCCATATCCGCGGCGGCACCATGCGGGCCCTGGCGGTGGGCACGGCGGAGCGCCTGTCCTGGATCCCGGACGTGCCGACGATGCGCGAGGTGGGCCTGCCGGCGGTGGATGCCAGCAACTGGCACGGCTTCGTCGCGCCCGCCCGCACGCCGGAGCCGATCCTGGTCGCGCTGCACCGCGCTGTGGCCGGGGCGCTGAACGACCCGGAGGTGCGCCGCCAGTTGGACGGCCAGGGCGCCATGCCGGGCGGCAACAGCCGCGAGGAATTCGGCGCCTTCATGCGCAGCGAGCTGGAGAAGTGGGGCGCCGTGATCCGCGCCAACAACATCAAGGCGGAGTAGAACCGCCCCCGGCCCCTCACGGGGCCGGGCGGCGCGCGGCCATGTGCTCCAGATAGGCGATCAGACCGTCCAGCTGCGCCTCGCTGATCTGCTCGACGGAAAAGCCCGGCATCTTCTGGTCGGGCCAAGTCCGCACACTGGACGGGTTGCGGATGTAGCGCCGCAGCGCCTGGGGCTGGAAATACTCCACCGGGCTCATCGGCCGGTTCAGGTCGGGGCCCATATCGGCCGAGCCCGCGCCGTTGATCCGGTGGCAGGACAGGCAGACCGCCGTATAGACGCCCTGGCCGAGGCGTGCCGGATGATCCGCCGGCAGCGCCGCATCCACCACCATCTGCGGCCAGCGCCGCGCCGGGGAGGCGACGTAGCGCAGCGCCGCGACCTGGTAGGCCCAGTATTCCGGCGAGACGCCGGACAGCGCCGGCCTTTCCCAGACGATGTAGAAGGGCCCGGCGGAGACCGGCTTGCCCGGCAGGCTGGGCCAGGCGGCCTCGGGCGGCTCGATCGCCAGCCAGGCGCGCGCGGCGCCGGGGCCGGTGGCGCGGGCGGTGGCGAGCGGGATCTGCGCCGCAAAACCATCGGTGGCCGCGGCCTCCAGCGTCGCCTCGGGATCCGTGGCGGGGAAGTCTTGCAGCAGCGCGGAGAGCGGCACGGCCTGGTAGCGCATCGGGCCGCGATAGGCATTGTCGCGCTCGATCGCGACCTCCGCCCGATCCGGCCGGGCCAGCAGCGCGGCGGTGTCGAGCTCGACGCGCCGCGTGCCGTCATCGAGGGTGAGATTGGCCGCGGTGGCGGCGCTGGCGAGGCCCAGCAGCAGGCAGGCGGCCGGCAGCAGGCCGCGCCAGGCATGGTTGGCGAACATGTTTGGGCGTACTCCCCCAGGGCGTTTTCCGCGCGAGTATCAGCATGCCCCGACCTGGCTGGGGAGGGGCGGGGCACGTCAGAGTTTTGATGCAGGCGAGACTATTCGGCGCGGATGCCGGCGGCGCGGATCACCGGCTCCAGCAGCGTCTTCTCGCGTTCGATCACCGCGGCGAAGTCCGCCGGGCCGCCGCCGCCGAGGATGGCGCCCTGCTGCGCCAGGCGGCCGCCGATGGCGGGGTCGCGCAGCGCCTCCGTCACCGTCTCCGCCACCCGTTGCAGGATGGGCTGCGGCGTACCGGCGGGGGCGACCAGGCCGAAGGCGGTGCCGAAGACGAAGTCGATGCCGGATTCCGCCATGGTCGGCACCTGCGGCAGCTGCGCCAGGCGGGTGGTGGTGGCGGCGGCCAGCGGGCGCACCTGGCCGCCGGTGATCTGGCCCAGGATATTCGGCAGGTTGTCGATCACCATGTCGATCTGCCCGCCGACGAGATCCGTGATGGCGGCCGCGGCGCCGCGATAGGGCACGTGCTGGATTTCCGTCCCCGTGGCGCGCTTGAACAGCTCCAGCGCCAGATGCAGGCTGGTGCCGGGGCCGGCGGACCCAGCGGTCAGCGTGCCGGGGGCGGCCTTCGCCGCGGCGACCAGCGCGGCCACGTCCTGCCACGGCCGCTGCGGCCCCACGCACAGCAACTTGGGCGTGCTGATCAGCAGCACGATGGGGGCGAAGGCGGTCTGCGTGTCGAAGGGCATGGTCCGATAGATGAACTGGTTCACCGCGACCGGGCCGAGCGAGCTGGCCAGCAGCGTATGGCCATCCGGCGGCGCCTTGGCCACCAGGTCCGCGCCGATATTGCCGCCGGCGCCGGCGCGGTTTTCCACGACGACAGGCTGGCCAAAGCGCTCCGTCAGCCGCGGGGCGAGGGCGCGGGCCAGCGTGTCCACCAGCCCGCCGGGCGGGAAGGGGACCACGATGCGGATCGGGCGGGAGGGCCAGCCTTGGCCGAGAGCCGGCGTGGCGAGCAGGGTGGCGGCGGCAAGCGTGGCGCGGCGGGTGATGGGCATGGGCGTTGTCCCCCTTTGCGATCAGGCCTTGTGGTAGAGGGTGGGGACCGCCGCATCGACGACGACCTCCACCAGCATGGGTCCCTCCGCCCGGCAGGCCTCGCGCAGCGCGGCGTCCAGCGCATCCGGGTGGGTGATGCGGATGGCGGGGCAGCCCATGCCCTCGGCGATCCGCACGAAGTCGAGGCCCGGCAGGTCGATGCCGGGGATGTCGCGCACCTGCATCGCCTGGCCGATGGAGCGCATGGCGCCATAGCCGCCATTGTTGATGACGACGGTGGTGAGGCGCAGCCCGTGCTGCACGGCGGTCCAGAGCGCCTGTGGCGCATACATCATCGACCCGTCGCCAATCAGGCAGACCACGCGCTGGTCCGGCTTCGCCAGCGCCACGCCCACCGCCGCCGGCAGGCCATAGCCGAGCCCGCCGCTCGCCATGGTGAAGAAGCTGCCCCAGCGCGTGCGCGGCATCTGCGCCTGCATGGCCGGGCGGTGGGAGGGCGCTTCCTCCACCAGGATGGCGTCCTCCGGCATCGCAAGGTGCAGGCGGTGCAGCAGATACGCGGCCGGGATCGGGTCGGCGGGTTGTGGCAGTGGCGTGGGCGCGCGGGGCGCCGGGGCGGCGCGATGCATTTCGGGCAAGGCGGCCTGCAGCGCCGGGATGGCGAAGCGCAGGCTCCCCAGGATGCTGGTGCCGGCGGGGGCGCTGGCGGCGGTGTCGCCATCCGCGGTCAGGTGGAAGATCGGCGTGCCGCTGCGGAAGATCGCGGCCTCGCCGGCCACGTGGAAGGTGAAGACCGGCGCGCCCACCACCAGCACGCAGTCATGGGGCGCCAGCGCGTCGGAGACCGCCTGGGGCGCGGCGGCGAGAAAACCGGCAAACAGGGGGTGATCCTCGGGGAAGGCGATGCGGCTGGCGAAGGGGCTGGTGAGCACCGGCGCGCCGATCGCCTCCGCCAGCGTCACCAGGGCCGGGCCCATGCCCTCCTGGTCCACCTCCGGCCCCACCACCAGCACCGGGTTTTTCGACACCGCCAGCGCCTGTGCGGCCTCGGCGATCAGCGCTGGGTCGGGGGCCACGTCGGGCGACAGGATGCGCGGAATGGGCGCCTCGCAGGGCCGGCCCCAGTCGTCAGCAGGAATCGAGACGAAGACCGGGCCGCAGGGGCGGCGCTGGGCGATCCGGAAAGCCTGGGCGATGGCGGCCGCCACATCCTCCGCCCGCGCCGGCTCGATGCTGAATTTCACATAGGGTTTTGGGAAATTCGCGGCCTCGGTCGCGCCCAGGAAGGGCTGGTTGGGCAGCAGGGCGCGCACCTGCTGGCCGGCGGTGATGACCAGCGGCGCCTGGTTGCGCTGCGCGGTGAAGACATTGCCCAGCGCATGCCCCACCCCCGCAGCCGAGTGCAGGTTCACGAAGGCCGGCGTGCCGCTGGCGCGGGCATAGCCATCCGCCATGCCCACCACGCAGGCTTCCTGCAGCCCGAGCACGTAGCGGAAATCGCCCGGAAAGCGGTCGAGGAAGGGCATCTCGGTGGAACCTGGATTGCCGAAGACCGTGGTGCTGCCGAGCGAGCGCAACAGCTCAAGCACCGCTTGGCGCACCGTGGGCATGCCGCCTTGTCCTCCCTGTTCCGCCGAGCATAGGGGGCGCCCGAAGCGGCCCGCAAGCTGGCACGAATCTGGCAGGACCACGCCTTGCGGGGCAGGGGCTTTCGCGTGTTCCATCACGGCCGCAGACGGAGAGACTTCATGACGACGCATTACGGTCCGCGCCGCGGATGAGCACGGCACGCCCCGTCCGCATCGCCGTCGATATCGGCGGCACCTTCACCGACCTGCAGATCCTCGATGCCCGGCACGGCCGCGTCGTGGCCTGGAAGACGCCGACCACCCCGGCCGATCCCTCCGAGGGATTGCTCACCGGCGTGCGGGAGGCCGCTTCGCGCTTCGGCTTTGCGCTGGCGGAGGTGGGGCTGCTGCTGCATGGCACCACCATCGCGACCAACGCCGTGCTGGAGCGCAAGCTGGCCCAGGGCGTGCTGCTGACGACCGCGGGCTTCGAGGATGTGCTGGAGATCACGCGCCATGTGCGCCGCGACATCTACGGCCTGGCGCCTGATCCCTTCCCCTGCCTGATCGAACGCGACCGCCGCTTCGGCGTGCCGGAACGGCTGCGTGCCGATGGCAGCGTGGAGACGCCGCTCGGCGACCTCGCGCCGCTGCTTGACCGGTTGCGCGAGGTGTCGCCGGAAGCGGTGGCGATCGGGCTCCTGCATGCCTATGCAAACCCCGCTCATGAACGGGCGCTGCGCGAAGCGGTGGCGGCGGCGCTGCCCGGCGTGCCGATCAGCCTATCCTCCGAGATCAGCCCGGAAATTCGCGAATACGAGCGCCTCTCCACCACGGTGCTGAACGCGCTGCTGATGCCGGTGGTGCAGCGCTACCTGGACAAGCTGGAGTCGCGGTTGGGGGAGGGCGGCTTCGCGCCGCGCATCTTCCTGGTGCAGTCCAATGGCGGCATGTGCAGCCTGCGCCGCGCGGCGGAACAGCCGGCGCGGCTGCTGCTGTCCGGCCCCTCCGGCGGCGCGCTGGCGGCGGAGCGGATTTCGCAGCGGCTGGCGCGGCCGAACCTAGTCGCGGTAGATATGGGCGGCACCAGCTTCGATGTGAGCGTGGTGCAGGACCATCGCATCGGCCTGGTGACGCAGGGCGAGGTCGGCGGGCTGCCGGTGCGGCTGCCCATGGTGGAGATGCGCACCATCGGCGCCGGCGGCGGCTCCATCGCCGCGGTGGATGCGGCGGGGCGGCTGACGGCGGGACCGCGCAGCGCCGGCGCGCGGCCGGGGCCAGTCTGCTATGGGCGCGGCGGCGTGGAGCCGACGGTGACGGATGCCAATGCGGTGCTCGGCCGCTTCGATCCCGATTTTTTTCTCGGCGGCGCCATGGCGCTGGATCTCGGCGCGGCGCGCGCAGCGATGGAAGCGCGCATCGGGGGGCCGCTATCGCTGGGCACGGAAGAAGCGGCGGAGGGCGTGCTGCGCGTGACCAATGCGCAGCTCGCCGCCGCCGTGCGGCTTTCGCTGTTCGAGAAGGGTCTCGACCCGCGCGCCTTTTCGCTGCTGTCCTTCGGTGGCGCGGGCGGTCTGCATGCGACGGAGGTGGCGGATGAGCTCGGCATCACCGAAGTGATCTTCCCGCGGGAGCCCGGCACGCTCTCCGCCTATGGCATCCTGTTCTCCGACCTGGCGCAGGATATCGCGCGGTCGCGGCTCTATGCGGCGGATGAATCGCAGGGGGCGGCGCTGGCGGAGGCGGTGGACTCGCTGCGGGCCGAGGCGACCGCGCGGCTGGAGGCGGATGACGTGCCGGCGGCGCAGCGCGCGGTCGAGATCGCCGCCGACCTGCGCTATCGCGGCCAGGCCTTCGAGCTGCTGGTGCCCTGGCCCGAGGCGCCGGCTTTGGCACCGCTGGTGGCGCGTTTCCACGCGGCGCATCGCGCGCGCTTCTCCTATGCTGCGGAGGGCGAGCGCGTGGAGATCGTGACGCTGCGCGCAACCGCCATCGGTCGCCTCGACAAGCCGGCGGAGGTGGTGCCGGAATCGCCGGATGCGGCGACGAAGCCGGGCACGCGCCGCATCTGGCAGGCGGGCGCGGCGACGGACTGGCCGGTGTGGCGGCGCGAGGCCTTGCGGGTCGGCGATGTGCTGCACGGCCCCGCCATCATCGAGGAAGCCTTTGCGACGCATGTCATCGCCCGCCACTGGCAGGCGAGTCTCGACCCCGAAGGCGCCATCGTCGCGCGGAGGATGGCGTGATGCTGGGACCGATCGAGATCGAGGTGATCCGCAACGCGCTGAACGCGGCGGCGGCGGAGATGGACATCACCATCTGGCGCACCAGCCGCAGCACCATCGTGCGCGAGCTGCTGGACTATTCCACCGCCGTCTTCGACGCGGAGGGCCGCAACCTGGCGCAATCCGCGCGCATCCCCGGCCATCTGAATTCGATGACGCATGCGCTGCGCACGCTGCTGGCGGACCATGTGCCGCCGGAGGATTGGCACGAGGGCGACGTCGTCATCTTCAACGACCCCTATTGCGGCGGCCAGCACCTGCCGGACATTCTGGCCTTCCGGCCCGTCTTCCACGACGGCGCGCGCATCGCCTTCGTCGGCACGCTCTGCCACCACATCGATGTCGGCGGGCTGGTGGCCGGCAGCTACGCCGCCAAGGCCACGGAAATCTTCCAGGAAGGCCTGCGCATTCCGCCCGTGAAGATCATCGAGGGCGGGCGGCGCAACGAGGGCATCTGGGCGATGATCCGGCAGAATGTCCGCAAGCCCGATCTGCTGCTGGGCGATCTGTCGTCGCAGCTGGCGAGCCTCGAGGTGGGCGCCGCGGCGCTGTCGCGGCTGGCCACGCGCTTCGGCGCGGCGGCGGTGGTGGAGGCCGGTGCGCGCATCCTCGACATGAGCGAGGCCGGCATGCGCGCCGCCATCGGCCGCATGCCCGATGGCACCTATGAGTTCGAGGATTTTCTCGACGATGACGGCATCGCGCTCGGCCAGCGCATCCGCCTGCATGTGAAGCTGACCATCACCGGTGAGACGGCGCTGGTCGATCTCTCGGGCTGTGCCGCGCAGGTGGCGGGGCCGACCAATGCGACGCTGGCCAGCACCAATGCGGCCGTGATGTTCGCGCTGATGTGCTGCGCCGATTCCTCGCTGCATATGAGCGCGGGCTGCTACCGGCCGATCACGGTGGTGGCGCCGGAGGGGCTTGTGGTGAATGCGCGCCACCCCGCGCCCGTCGCGCATCGCATCGCCGTCACGCACCGTCTGCTGAACGCGATGAACGGTGCGCTGCACCAGGCGGTGCCGGAGCTCATCCCAGCCGCCTATTACGGCAACAGCTACGTCACCACCTTCCAGACCGTGCAGGACAGCGGCGCGCGCGAAGTGCTGGTGGAGATCGAGATCGGCGGATCGGGCGCGCATCCGGCGAAGGATGGCGTGAACGCCTATGCCTCCGGCATGCACAACAATGCCAATATCCCGATCGAGATGATCGAGGCGCAGCTGCCGCTGACCGTGCTGCGCTACGGCCTGCGCGAGGGCAGCGGCGGCGAGGGGCGCTTCCGCGGCGGACTCGGCCTGGTGCGGGAATGGCGGATCGACAGCACCGCCTGCTTCTTCACCGCGAATATGGACCGCTTCGACCACGCGCCCTATGGCCTGGCCGGCGGCGGCGAGGCGGCGAAGGGCGCGCTGGTGCTGCGGCGCGACGGCGTGGAATCGCCGATCCTGCCGAAGACGGACAACCTGCCGCTGCGCCAGGGCGATGTGGTGCGGCTGGAGACCAGCGGCGGCGGCGGTTTTGGCCCCGCGGCGGCGCGCGCGCCCGAGGCCTCGTCACGCGACGCACGGATGGGCTATCTGTGACGCCGACAGCAGGAGGCAGCGCCATGGGCATCAGCATCGGAACGCCGGAGCAGGTGGGGCTTTCCACCGCGCGGCTTGCGCGCATCGATGCCTGGCGCGATTCGCTGGTCGCGGATGGCAAGGTCGCCGGCGCCACCACGCTGGTGTTTCGCCGCGGCCAGGTGGCGCATTGCGGCAGCAGCGGGCTGGCGGATCTCGCCCGCAGCACGACGATGACGCCGGAGACGATCCACCGCATCTATTCCATGACCAAGCCGCTGACCAGCGCGGCGATCATGATGCTGTACGAGGAAGGCCGCTTCCAGCTCGACGATCCGATCAGCCGCTTTCTGCCCTATTTCGCGAACCAGCGCGTCTGCACCGGCGGTGCGCGCGGCAAGGTGGATACCGTGCCGGCCATGCGCGGCATCACCTTCCGGGATCTGCTGACGCATACCTCGGGCCTCACCTATGGCTTCATGCAGGCGACCGCGGTCGATGCCATGTATCGCGATGGCGGCATCGACTATGGCAGCGCCGAGACCTCGCTGGGCGAGGTGACGGAGGCCTTGGCAAAACTGCCGCTGATCGCGGAGCCCGGCACCGAATGGAACTACTCGGTTTCCACCGACGTGCTCGGATACCTGGTGGAGGTCATTTCCGGCCAGCCATTCGCGGCCTTCCTCAAGGAAAGGCTGATCGATCCGCTCGGCATGGTGGACACCGATTTCCATGTGCGGGAGGGGCAGGGCGCGCGGCTCGCGGCAAACTACGCGCTGGGCAGCGACCGCAGCCTGAAGCTGATCGATGACCCCGCGACCAGCCGCTACCTCTCACCTCGAAAGGTGCATTCGGGCGGCGGCGGGCTGGTCTCGACGGCGGCGGATTATCTCCAGTTCTGCCGCATGCTGCTGAACAAGGGCGAGCTTGACGGCACGCGCTATCTCGGCCGCAAGACGGTCGAGCTGATGATGTCGAACCATCTGCGCGGCGATATGGCGGCGATGGGCCAGCCGCGCTGGTCCGAGAGCACGGCGGAGGGCATCGGCTTCGGCCTCGGCTTTTCCGTCACGCTGGACCCGGCGCGGGCACAAATCCTCGGCACGCCCGGCGAATGCGCCTGGGGCGGCGCCGCCAGCACCGCCTTCTGGGTGGATCCAGCGGAGGAGATGGCGGTGATTCTGCTGACCCAGCTCATGCCCTCCTCCACCTGGCCGCTGCGGCGCGAATTGCGCGTGCTGAGCTACCAGGCCGTGCTGGACTGAGGCGGCGCATGCCCCGTTTCCTCGCCGTCTATACGATGCGGCCCGAGAACGTCGCGCGCTTCCGCCAGATGCCCGAGGCGGAACAGGCGGCGGTGGATGCTGCGGGCGTGCCGGCCTGGGTGGCGTGGGAGGCGCGGCACGCGGCCGCCATCCTCGACCGCGGCGGCATGGTGGGAAAGACGCGGCGGGTGACCAAGGACGGCGTCGCGGAGGCTGTGAACGAGATCTGCGGCTACGTGGTCGTCGAGGCCGAGGACATCGACGCCGCCGCGTACCTCTTCGAAAACCACCCGCATTTCGCGATCTTCCCGGGCGATGCGGTGGAGATCATGCCCTTCGTCACCGACTAGATATTGAGCCGCGCGGTGCGCAGCGTCGGCAGGCCGATGCCGGTGGCCTCGAACCCGCCATCCACGGCGATGACCTGGCCGGTGATATAGCTGGCGCGGTCGCTGCACAGGAAGAAGATCGCCTCGGCCAGCTCGCTCTCCAGCCCGTAGCGGTTCAGCGGGATGGTGTCGTGGTAGTCGCGGCGAATTTCGGGCGTATGCACCGCCTTGGCCATCGCCGTGTCCACCGGCCCCGGCGCCACCGCATTCACGCGGATGCCGAGTGCCGCAAGCTCCACCGCCTGCTGCTTGGTCAGATGCGCCAGGCCCGCCTTGCTGGTGCCATAGGCGACGCGCAGCGTGGAGGCGCGCAGGCCGGAGATGGAGGTGATGTTCACCACCGCCCCGCCGCCGCCCTCCGCCATCAGCGGCGCCGCCGCATGCACGGCGAGGAAGGGCCCGGTGAGGTTCACCGCGAGCACGCGTGCCCATTCCTCCGGCGTCGTTTCCAGCATCGGCTTGAACACCGCGGTGCCGGCATTGTTCACCAGCGCATCCAGCCGGCCGAAATGCGCATGCGCCGCGCGTACCGCACCGGTGATGGCCAAGGCATCGGCCACGTCGCATTGCAGCGCCAGCGTGGTCTCCGACTGCGCGAGCGTTCCCATTGCGGAGTCGAGCAGCGCCGCGTCGATATCCAGCAGCGCCACGCGCCAGCCTTCCGCCAGGAAGCGTTGCGCCGTGGCCAGCCCGATGCCGCGCCCCGCGCCGGTGATGAGCACGACACGCGCCGTGTCCTGTGGCATGACGATGAACCCCGATCTTTCGCGCAGCATTCCACGGTCCGGCCCTGCTGCGCCATAGTCCGACGAGACGCTGCAGGAGCTGCCATGTCCCCCTTCGTGCCCGGCATCGAGATTCGCATCGAGGGCAGTCCCGGTGGCTCCCTCTCCGGCCTGCGCTTCGCCGCCAAGGACCTGTTCGATATCGCCGGCCACCCGACCGGCGGAGGCAACCCGGACTGGGCGCGCCAGAACCCCGTGCCGACGCGCCATGCCTGGGCGGTGCAGACCCTGCTGGATGCCGGCGCCACGCTGA
This sequence comes from Falsiroseomonas tokyonensis, assembly GCF_019024325.1. Lineage (GTDB taxonomy): Bacteria > Pseudomonadota > Alphaproteobacteria > Acetobacterales > Acetobacteraceae > Falsiroseomonas > Falsiroseomonas tokyonensis. The sequence continues at coordinate 8,996 of NZ_JAFNJS010000004.1, read as the reverse complement.
TCGGCAAGACGATCACCGACGAAGTCTCGCTCGGCATTCTGGGCGAGAACGCCTTTGAGGGCACGCCGCTGAACCCCGCGGCGCCGGGGCATGTGCCGGGCGGCTCCTCTTCCGGCTCCGCCAGCGCCGTGGCGCAAGGTCTGTGCGAGACGGCGCTGGGCACGGATACCGGCGGCTCCGTCCGCGTGCCGGCCAGCTTCTGCGGGCTCTACGGCATCCGGCCCACGCATGGCCGGCTGGATCTCACGGGCATGTTGCCGCAGGCGCCGAGCTCCGACACGACCGGCTGGTTCGCCCGCGATGCCGCGACTTTTGCCCGTGTCTCGGAAGTGCTGCTGCAGGAGAAGGTGGCGGAGGCGCTGCCCAACAACCTCCTCATCGCCACCGACGCCTTCGGCTTCGCCGAGCCCGAAACCACGGCCGCCCTGCAACCTATGCTCGACAAGTTGAAAAAGATCGTGCCGGAGTGGCGGGAGGAGGTGCTGGCGCCGCCCGGCCTCGTCGCCTGGGGCCGCGCCCAGCGCACGCTGCAGCCGGTCGAGGCCTGGGAGACCTTTCGCGAATGGGTGGAGCGCGACAATCCGCGCTTCGCCTTCTCCGTCGCCCGCGGCCTGGTGATGGCCGCCGCGACGCCGGAGGTGGAGCGCGGCTGGGCCGCCTTGATGCGCCAGGAGGTGCGCGGCCGGCTGCGCCACCTGCTGCCGCCCGGCACCGTGCTCGCCATGCCGACCACGCCCTTCCCGGCGCCCAAGGCAGGGCTGCCGCTCTCGGCGTTGAACCCGATCCGCGACCAGATTCTGTGTCTGTGTGCGCTGGGCGGTCTTGCGGGACATCCGCAAATCAGCCTGCCCGGCGCCACGGCGCAGGGGCGGCCCGTCGGCCTGTCCTTGATCGCGGCGCGCGGCGCGGACACGCTGTTGCTGCGCACAGCCCTGGCGATGGAGAGCCTTTGAAAATGGAAGTGAACATTCCCGAAGTGGTGGCGGAGATCCGCGCGCTGTTCGACCGCTACGAACAGGCGCTGATCGACAAGGATGTCGATGTGCTGGACGCCACCTTCTGGAACTCGCCGCACACCATCCGCTATGCGATCCATGAGAACGGCTATGGCTTCGACGAGATCCACGCGCATCGCGTGCGCCGCCCGCCAGGCCCCGGCATCAAGCTGGCGACGCGGCGGCTGGTGATCACCACGCTGGGCCGCGACTTCGCCACCGTGAACCTGGAATTCGACATGCGCGGGCGGGACATGCCGGGGCGGCAGAGCCAGACCTTTGTCCGCTTCCCGGATGTGGGCTGGAAGGTGGTCTCCGCCCATGTCTCCGTGACGGAATCCTCGCCGGCCTACTGATCCGCGAGGAACGTCAGCACCTCCGCCGCCAGCAGTTCGGGCGTCTGGATCGCCATGAAATGGCCGCTCTCCAGCACCCGGAAGCGGGCGCCAGCGATGGCCTCCGCCACCGGGGCGACACGCTCCGGCGGGCGGGTGTGGTCATGCACCCCGGCCAGCACCAGCACGGGGCAGGCGATGCTGGCCAGGTCGGCCGCCATGTCGAGGCCGGCCAGCATGCGCATGGTGCGCGCCTGACCGGCGGCATCCGCCCCCAGCCGCTAGGCGCGGGTGGCGGCGAAGCGGGCGGCATCGCCGCGCAGCGCCTCGGGGTAGGATTGCGCCAGCCCCGCATCCACCACGGCGCGCGTGCCCTCGCGCTCCAGCAGATCCGCGCGTTCTATGGCTGCGGCGCGGCCGGCCTCCGGCAGGCCGGTGGCGGGGGAGGTGACGATGGCGGCGCGGATGCGGCCGGGATGCGCGGCGGCCAGGTGCAGCGCCACAGCGCCACCCACCGCGGTGCCCAGCACCACCACGGGCTCGGTCAGACCCAGCGCATCCAGCAGCGCCACGGCATCATTGCCCGATTGCGCCAGCGTCATCGGCCCGGGCGGCTTTTCCGAAAGCCCCGCATTGCGCTGGTCGTAGCGCAGCACCCGGAAATGCGGGTGCAGCAGCGGCAGCACCGGCTCCCAGCTTTCCAGGCTGCCGCCCATTTCGTGCAGCAGCATCAGAATGGCCTGGCCCTCGCCCGAAATCTCGTAGCGCAGCGCGATCTCGGGCGTGGCGATCCAGGGCATCAGATGTCGCCGTCGAGGTCGAGCGACCAGGCATCCGGAACCAGGCGAAAACCCTCGCCGTCGCGGGCCAGATGGGCGAAGGCCGGGAAGTGCAGGTGCATGCCGGCGATCGCCTGCCGGTCCGTCGCCACCTGGTCGAAGATGCGGCGGCGGGTCTCGGCGGCCTGGGCGGGGTCGACATCCACCGCCATCGTCGCCTTCGGCCGCGCCACCTGCACCTCCGGCACATGCACGATATCGCCCCAGATCAGCAGGGATTTGCCGCCCGAGGCGATCAGGAAGCCGGTATGTCCGGGGGTGTGGCCGGGCAGGGGCAGCGCGGTGACGCCGGGAAACACCTCGCCGCCGGTGAAGAGATCGGTGCGATCCGCATAGGCGGCAAGCCGCGCCCGCGCGCCGCCGAAGAAGGCCGCCTGCCGCGCCGGGTCGGCGCGCCCCATCGCCGCGTCGTCGTGCCAATAGGCGTGCTCCGCGGCGTGCAGCCGCAGCTGCGCGGTGGGGTAGAGCGCGGCGCCGTCCGGGCCGGTGAGGCCGCCGAAATGGTCGGGGTGGAGATGCGTCATCAGCAGCGTGTCCACCGCCCCCGGCGCGATGCCGGCCGAGGCCAAGTTGCCGGCCAGGCGGCCAGTGGTCGGCTTGATCGGGCCGCAGCCGGTATCGATCAGCGCGACCCGGCCGCCGTGGCGGACCAGGAAGCCGTTCACCGCGGTGCGCCGGGGTACCGGGCGGAAGGCGGCGTGCAGGAGGGCGGCGGCCTCGGCCTCCGCGATGCCGGCCATGGTGCTGAGCGGGGCGTCCTGGTGGCCATCATTCAGGGCGGTGACCAGGATGTCCCCCACCCGCCGGTGCAGCACGCCCGCCACCTGCCGATCCTCATAGCCCTGCATGCCTCGTCCTTCCCGGCCTTCGAGGGTCGCAGCATGGCCACCCTGGCGCTGCCGGCAAGGGGGGCCTCAGCCGGGTGGCGGCAGGCGCAGATGCAACGCCTGACCGGCGCGCAGTGACGCCACCAGCCGCACCACCCCGTCTTCCACAACGGCCTGCAGCGGGTCGAGCCCCAGGGGGGGGCATGCCAGGCGGATCAGGGGCTGCCCGGCCTCCTGCCGTGTCAGTGGTGCGAAGGCCAGTTCCAGCCCCTCGGCCGTCTCCCGCAGCACGGCGCAGGCGGGCGCGAGCAGGCGCAGCGGGCCGAACCCGATTCCGCCGCCATCTGAGGGCACGCGCCAGGCGACCGCGGCGGTGATGCCGAGCGCCTTGTGCCGGACGGCATGCAGCCTGACGTTGCGGAGCAACACCTGGTGCGGCGCGGCGGCGGAGAAGGCCGCGGTCTCGGCGGCGTCGCGCCCCGGCAGCAGCGTATAGACGTAGCCGCCGGGCTCCCCCGGATTATCGTGCTCGATCCAAAGGGTCTGGTAGTTGCGCTGCAGCGGCTCCGTCGGGCTGGCGGGGCTTTTGTTGATGTCGGACCAGGCCCCGCTGCGGCGGTCCAGCATCGCCAGCAGCCGGGCCTTGCCGAGCAGCTTCGGCACGACATAGCCGCCGATGCCCTCGAGGTGCAGCCAGCGCTGGCTTGAAACGTCCAGTGGCACGGCGCCGCTTTCCAGCGGGCCGGCCGCACCGACCCATTGCCGGCTGCCCGACGCGCCGAGATTGCGGTTCTCGATCGTCGTCATGCAGCTGGCGCCGTGCCTGTGGGTCAGGTCTGACCCCAGCGCCGTGATGCCATCCTCGAACAGGAACCAGGATTTGCGGCCGGTCAGCTGGCCGCGTTCGGCATACAGCGCCATGGCGGCCACCGTAACGCCACCGAGCGCCACACCTCCAACCAAATTCGACCCGCTGGCATTGGCGGCCGCCCCGGCTTCCGGACGCTGCGCAATGGTGGTGCCGGGCAGCCGGCAAGGGTCCACTGTGGGCCAGAAGCCATCCTGAAAATGTGTCATGTCCGAGGTGAGATAGAGGCTGTTCATGCCCGAGGCGGTGAACCAGCCATGCAGATTTTCCTCATTCATCGACTCATAATTCGCGGTCCGCTTGCCGTGCAGTGCGAGGCCGAGGGTGAAGGCCGGCGCGCGGTAGACCACCCGATCCATCTCGATGAAGATCACGCTGCCGGCGGGCGGCGGCAGCGCCGGGATGGCGGGATCTTCGCATAGCAGGCGGGCCTGCTCGAGCAGGCCGAGGGGGATGTTCTCAGGCTCGAACAGCGGGTCGAAGGCGAAGAAGTCGCGTGCGCGATCAGCCAGGATATGATGCTTGACCGTGCCACGGAACAGCGTGGCCTCCGCCGGCGGTGCGATCTCGGCCAGCAGCAGCAGTGCGCGGAGCGCCATATGGCCCTTGCCGTGGTCGCTGCACCAGGCGCGGGAGATCTCCCGCCCGCGCACCATGTCCATCACCGCGCCATCGACCAGCAGCGGCAGCAGCCCGCGGCGCGCATCCTGCACCAGGCGCTGGCAGGCGTCCTGCGGCATGGGCCAGGGGCTGTGCTGCAGCAGGCAGGCCGTCTCCGCCGCGCGCAGCAGGAAGTCCACGCCATAGCCGCCGGTATAGGGGTGGCGGCGGTGCTGGATGAAGGACCCGTCGGGGCGGAACCCGTCGCGCGAGGCTGGCTCCAGGATTTCCTGCGTCAGCGTGCGCAGGCCCAGCAGCAGCCGCAGCGCGTCACCCTCCAGGATGGCGCGGCGGATGGCGATGCCGGCGGACCAGGCGCAATTCGCCCCGGTGGCGGGGCTGCGTCCTTCGCCCAGGCGCGCGGGATCCGGCGCGAAGCGCGCGATGGCGGCCAGCAGGCTGGCGCGCAGTGGCGGCGCGATCCGGTCCGCCAGCAGCACCTGCAGATCCAGCAGCCGCGCCGGGATGCCGATCTCCCAGTGCCACCAATTGCCGGGGCGGTCGCTGCGCGGCGTGAAGTGGTGCTCGGCGATCGGCTGCAGGGAATCGAGGATGGCCTGCGGGTAGGTGGCGGTCGCCGCCTCGTCGGGGCCGGCGAGGCGCCAGGCGATGGCGAGGTCCTTGAGGGACTGGACACGGCGCTGGATCTGGAAGGGGAGGTCCAGGGCCTCGGATTGCTCGGCGCCCGGCAGGGGAAGTGGCTCGGCCAGAGCCGGCAACTGCGCCGCCGCCCGCTGTAGCATCGGCTCGACCATGATGCGGTGACGGGTCCGGAGGGCAGGCGTCAGCGCGGGTCCGGTCAGGCCGAAGGCCCAGCTCCGCTTCAGCGCCGCGAAGTCGGCAAGATCCGGATCTGGCTTCGCCAGCAAAGCGGCCTGCATGGTCGATCTTCTTTCTGTCACGCTTCCGCGATTGTGGGAAGCCGGGCGGCAACTTCCAGAAGCGGCGTCCTGCGGCGGTGGCTTGCCTGCCCAGGATGTTTCGCACGCTGCAGGCGAAAGGCGTGCCATCCAGACGGAACGGCGACATCGTGCCCGGCCCGGTCGCAGACGCGCATGGAGAGAGGCCCCGGTCTGCAGCCAAGACGCGCCCGGTTTGATTGTGGGTCCGGCCGCGGTAGGATAGCTAGCGGTAACCTCCTGCTCAAGGAGATCACAACGTCAGATCCCGTGGAGCTCCTGTGCAGCACGAACAGACCGTCAGGATCGGCCCGGTTGCGCTCGGCAACCACCTGCCGATCGCGCTGATTGCCGGCCCCTGCCAGATGGAAAGCCGCGCCCATGCGCTGGAGACGGCGACGGCGCTGAAGGAGATCTGCGGCCGGCTCGGCATCGGCCTGATCTACAAGTCGAGCTTCGACAAGGCCAATCGCACCTCCGCCACCGCCGCGCGCGGCATGGGGATGGCCGCCGCTCTGCCGGTCTTCGTCGAGATCCGCGAAAGCTTGGGCCTGCCCGTGCTGACCGATGTGCATGACGCCGCCCAATGCGCCCCGGTGGCCGAGGCGGTGGATGTGCTGCAGATCCCGGCCTTCCTCTGCCGCCAGACCGACCTGCTGCTGGCCGCCGCCGCCACCGGCCGGGCTGTGAACGTCAAGAAGGGCCAGTTCCTGGCGCCCTGGGACATGAAGAACGTTGCCGCCAAGCTGACCGGCGCCGGTAATCCGAATGTGCTGCTGACCGAGCGCGGCGTCTCCTTCGGCTACAATACTCTGGTCTCCGATATGCGGTCGCTGCCGATCATGGCGGCGCAGACCGGCCTGCCGGTGATCTTCGACGCCACCCATTCGGTGCAGCAGCCGGGCGGGCAGGGCACCTCCTCGGGCGGGCAGCGGGAATTCGTCGAGACCCTGGCGCGGGCCGCTTGCGCCGTGGGTGTCGCCGGGCTGTTCATCGAGACGCATGAGGACCCGGACAACGCGCCCTCCGACGGGCCGAACATGGTCCCCCTGGCGCAGTTCGAGGGGCTGATCCGCCGGCTGATGGCGATCGACGCCCTGGTGAAGGGTTTTGCCACAGCATGAACCCCGTCATCCTGATCCCGTCGCGGATGGCGGCCACAAGGCTTCCGGGCAAGCCACTCGCGAAAATCCACGGCCAGCCGATGATCGTGCATGTCTGGCGCCGGGCGCTGGAGGCCGCAATCGGCCCCGTGCTGGTGGCGACCGACAGCCCGGAGGTGGCGCAGGCTATCCGGGCCGTGGGCGGCGAGGTGGCGATGACCCGCGGCGACCACCCCTCCGGCACCGACCGGATCGCGGAGGCGCTGACGGCCTGGGATCCGGAGGGCCGCTACGACACGGTGGTGAATGTGCAGGGCGACCTGCCGACCATCGCACCGGCGGCGATCCGCGCCTCCCTCACCCCGCTGGCCGATCCGGCGGTGGATGCGGCGACGCTGGTGGCGGAGATCAAGCGGGAGGAAGAGCGCACGGCACCCTCCGTGGTGAAGATGGTGGGCAGCGAGATCGCGCCGGGCCGCTTCCGCTGCCTGTACTTTACCCGCGCCACCGCGCCCACGGGCCCCGGGCCGCTCTGGCACCATATCGGCCTCTATGCCTGGCGCCGCGCGCCGATGCTGCGGATGGTGGCGCTGCCGCCCTCGCCGCTCGAGCTGCGGGAGAAGCTGGAGCAGCTGCGGGCGCTTGAGGCCGGCATGCGGATGGATGCGGTAGTGGTGGATGACGTGCCGCTCGGCGTCGACACACCCGAGGATCTGGAACGGGCGCGCGAGATGCTGCGGGAAGTCGCGTGATGGCAGTGGCGGACATGGCGGTGGACCACGGCGATCGGGTGCGTCGCGCCACCTTGCAGCGGACCGTCCGCCTGGAGGCGGAGGGGCTGACGGCCCTGGAATCGGCGCTGGCGGGGGAACTCGGCGATCGCGTGCTGGAGGCTGTGGAGCTGATCCTGCGCTCCGGCGGGCGGCTGATCGTCACCGGCATGGGCAAGTCCGGCCATGTGGGGCGCAAGATCGTGGCCACCCTCGCCTCCACCGGCACGCCCTCGCATTTCGTGCATCCGGCGGAGGCGAGCCACGGCGACCTCGGCATGATCCGCGCCGAGGACGTGGTGCTCGCGCTTTCCTGGTCCGGCGAGGCGCCGGAGCTGGCTGATATCATCAGCTATACGCGGCGCTTCAGCGTGCCGCTGATCGCCATCACCTCGCGGCCCGACAGCGCGCTCGGATCGGCCTCCGATCTCTGCCTGACGCTGCCGCGCATGCCGGAAGCCTGCCCGAACGGCCTGGCGCCGACCACCTCCACCGCGATGCAGCTGGCCCTGGGCGATGCCCTGGCGATGTGCCTGCTGGAGGCGCGCGGTTTCTCGCCCGCCGATTTCCGCGAATTCCATCCGGGCGGCAAGCTCGGCGCCCGGCTGAAGCGCGCGCGCGACCTGATGCATGGGGGCAGCGAGGTGCCGCTGGTCTCCGATCAGGCCTCGCTGGCCGAAGCGATCGTGCAGATGACGTCGCGACGCTTCGGCGTGACCGGCATCACCGACAGCGAGGGGCGGATCATCGGCATCCTGACCGATGGCGACTTGCGCCGGGCCTTCCAGAGCGGCTTCGTCAATGGTCCGGCCGCCGCGGTGATGACGCGCCAGCCGCTGACGGTGCCGCCGGATGCCCTGGCGCCCGACCTGTTGGCCACGATGAACGAGCGGAATATCACGAGCATCTTCGTCGTGGGCGAGGAGGCGCGTCCGCTCGGGATCGTTCACCTGCACGACCTGCTGCGCTCGGGCATCGTGTGAGAGATGGCCGCGGAGGAGCAAGTGGGACTGCGCGCCGGTCGGGCCTGCTTCGGCCGCAAGGCCGTCGCCATCCTGGTGAAGGCGGATCCGAGGACCTTGCCTTCTGGCCTCCTCGGCATTTCGTGCCTGGACAATTCGGCAGGCTTGAAGGAAACGATCTAGTGAATGGCTGACCTTGCCATGGTCCTGACAACGAATGCGGAGAGGTGGTTCACAGCCTGAACGAAGGCTCTCGCTTTTGGCGAAGGCCTGGAGGACGCCGGAAGCACCAATACCAGCTTGTCTCGGAAAAAGTTCGATAGTGGCTTAGAGACAAAACTTATCGAGAACGATACCTGTGCACGCGGACAGATCGTCCCCAAGCGTCGGCTTGCCCGCGGCCTCAGAGGTATGCGCATGGAATACGCGACCAGATGCGGATCGGGCGGCGCCAACGACGCTGTCCCATATTGCTGAGCGAAGGGGTGTGCTTTGCTAGCCAGTGTCGGTAGCCAGTTTTGGAAGGGCCAACAGGCCATCGCGGCAGGTCGGGCTAGCAGAGCTGCCGCACGTCCGGTCTTGGGGCTGGCGGGCTTCTAGGGCGCAGCTGTCGCCCGCTTCGACGTGACCATAGGATCGAGATGCCCATGCCGCATTCCCTGCCGCCCGCCTCGGACCTGATTGTTCCTGTGATCCTGTGTGGCGGCACGGGCAGCCGGCTGTGGCCGTTGTCGCGGG
>NZ_JAFNJS010000039.1 GCF_019024325.1 Falsiroseomonas tokyonensis | reverse complement strand
CGCGCCACCCTTCATCTCTCTCGACAAGGACCCCTGAACCCATGGACCAGATGACCACCACCACCACCACCACCACCACCACCGAAGCCACCACCGCCCCCCGCAGCCTGGCCGAGCGCGCCCGGGATGCCTTCCTGGCCGCGCAGCAGCGCGTGCATGACTTCCGGCTGGCCCGCGCCCGCGGCGATGCCGGCGCCCCCTCCGCGGCCGCGCTGGCGAAGGCGCGCGAGGAGCTTGAGCTGGCCGAGGATCGCGCCAAGCTGGCCGAGGAAGCGGCGCGGGCCCATGCCGCGGCCGAGGAGCGCCGCCGACAGGTCGATGCGATCCACGCGCGCCGCGCCGAGCTGGAACAGGTCTATAGCGAGCACCTGGCGGCCGGGGAGCGGCTGGTGCGGGCCAGCGAGGAGATGGCCGCCGCGATGGGCGCCTATGCCGATCTGTCCCGCGACCTGGCGCAGCGCGAGCCGAGCACGGCTGGCATCTGGCAGGCCGGCCGGATGGACGGCGCGATGCAGACCCTGACCGGCGCATGGCCGCAGCACTTGCCCATCCCGCAGCAGCGCCCGATCCCGTTCCGCGATGCCGCGACGCGCGCCGCCTGGCCGGCGCAACAGGATCGTTTCCTGCGCGAGCGGCTGCCCATGCCGGCGCTGCCCGAGCCGCACCCCGACGACGCGCACGCCGCCGCCGCAGCCTGACCACCACCAGCACGACCGGGAGACCCCCAGCACCATGTCCGACTTCATCACCACCAGCAGCACCACCCCCGCCCCGACGCAGGCCGCACCGACGATGACGCCCGAGGCGGCGCTGCAGGCCATCCGGATTTTCGAGGATGGCCCCGCTTGGCGCGATGTGGCGCTTGGCAAAACCGAGGCCGGCAAACTCGGCCTCATGGCGGAGCGGGACCGGCTGTATCGCCTCGCCTACCCCGAGCCGGGGCAGGCCGCCGCGCCGGCCCATCATCCGGCCTTCGACGCGGCCAGCGCCGCCAGCCTGGCCGCCCTGGGGGCCTCCGGCCTGCCCGAGCTGCACGACCCCAACGCGGACGGCATGGTGCATGAAGCCGCAGCCGCAGCCGAGGCGCCCGCGGCGCCGGAGATGATCGCGGACAGGCTGCACTCCATCGCATTCCCGGGCGCCGAGGCCGCGGACCTGGTGGAGTTTCGGAGCGTCGCCGGCACCGCCCTCGCCAGCATCGGCGCGACGCAGGCCGAGGCCGGGCAGTTCGTCCTGGCCGCGAGCGAGGTGGCGGCCCGGCCGGACGCCTTCACGCCGGAGAGCGCAGAGAGCTCGTTGCGCCGGGAATGGGGCGGCGCCTACGACCGCAACCTGGGCGCCGCCCGCGCCGCGCTGAAGGCCTTGGAACGCCGCACGCCGGGCCTGACCGCGCATCTCGAAAATACCAACCTGGGCAACCACCCGGCGGTGGCCAAGCTGCTGGTGCGCGCTGCGGCGCGCGTGGAGGTGGGGCGATGAGCGACATGCAGGCGACTTCGCCGGGCGCGGACAATGCCGGCGCGCCCGATGCAGTGAACCTAGCGGCGCTGGATGCCGCACCGGCCGCACCGGCGGCGCCGAGCGCCACGCTTGTGGTGGACGAGATCGCGGCGACCATGGAGGGTCGCGCAAACCCTGGCTATATGGTCGCCAGCCACCCAGACCACGACGCGGCCGTTGCCCACGTCACCCGGCTGTTTGAACTGCAATATGGGACTGCCCCGGCTGAGGCGCCGGTGGACTTGGCCCCCGAGCCTGAGCCGCCGGCGCCCGAGATGTTCGCCGCAGAGCCGCAGCCGCAGATGGAGCAGCCGCCGGCCGTCGACTTCATCCCCCACGCCACCGCTGGCTTTCTGCCCATTGGTGGCGCCTATGACCAGATGGTTGCATCGGTCGGACGGCAGGCGGCAGACCGAGATGTGGCCGATGCAAACGCCCACCTGGCCGTTGTGGAGCAGCGCAACCCGGGCGCGCGGCAGAGCCTGCAGGCGAGTTTGGCGCAGGCCACGCCCGACATGCGCTATGCCGTCCTGTGGATCATGGCCCGCGCGCACCGGCTGCAAAGCGAGCGCCTATGACCGGCGGTGATCCGGCTGCTACACCGGGCCGCATCCGGCAGGGTTTCGCGCGGTGATGCGGTTGCAGCCGCCGGTGGAGGTGGCCTGGCCCGACCACCTCACGGTCCAGGGGGTGGA
>NZ_JAFNJS010000038.1 GCF_019024325.1 Falsiroseomonas tokyonensis | reverse complement strand
AGGTCGCCCAGTACATGCAGCATCGCACCGCGCAGGTTGCTGTCACCCTGGTCACCGCGGCGCAGGATCAGGGCACCGATGATATTGATGGCAAGGCCAATGGCCGCGACCACCAGCATGGGTCCGGCCAGCACCTCCGATGGCTCGCGCAGCCGCAAAACAGCCTCCCAGGCAATCCAGGCGACCAGTAGCAGCAGGGAAGCGCCGTTGGCCAAGGCGGCCAGGACCCGCACCCGGTGGAAGCCATAGGTCCGCACCGCATCCGGCGATCTTGCAGCCACGCGATAGGCAATGAGCGCCAGCAGCAGCGCCGCAGCATCCGACACCATGTGACCAGAGTCGGCGATCAGCGCCAAGGATCCCGAGAGCCAGCCGCCGACAGCCTGCGCCGCAGCGTAGCCGGCCGTCATGATGAGGACGGTGCGGATCCGCCGCTCGCTACCTTCCGTCACCCGCGCGCCGTGCGCGTGCCCGGCATGGTTTTGGTGCTCGTCAGACATCGGGCCGCCCCATTTAAGCCTGGGGCCGCCAGCGCAGCAGGCGCAGGGCGTTTAGGGTGACAAGCACTGTGGCTCCGGTATCGGCCAGGATTGCAGGCCAGAGGCCCGTCACGCCGATCAGCGTCGTGACTAGGAACACGCCCTTCAGCCCGACCGCCACGGCGACGTTCTGCTTCACGTTCGCCATGGTCGCCCGCGACAGGGAGACCAGTTCCGCCACGCCAGTCACGCTATCCTTCAGCACCGCGGCATCCGCCGTCTCCAGAGCAACGTCGGTGCCGCCGCCCATCGCCACGCCGACCGAGGCAGCCGCCAGCGCTGGCGCGTCGTTGATGCCATCGCCAACCATCACGACCGGGCCGCCCTCCATCAGGCGACCGATCTCGCGCAGCTTGTCGTCCGGCAGCAGCTCCGCCTTCACGTCGAGACCCAGCGAAACGGCGATGGCCTCGCCGGTGCGGCGGTTGTCGCCAGTCAGCATTACGGGCCGGAGGCCGAGCGCGGACAACGCTGCAATGCCCTCCCGCGCATCGCCACGCGGTTCGTCACGCAGTGCGATCAGGCCGAGCGCATCGCGGTCCGCCAGCACCACGGCCACCGTCTTGCCTTCGGTTTCCAGCCGCGTCAGTGCAGCATCGAGCACGCCCAGCTGTGCGCCCGCCTCCCGCGCATGGCGGGGGCTGCCGACGCCAACCAGGCGACCGCCGATCATGGCCGTGACTGCCTTGCCGGGGATGGCGGCAAGGTTGCTCGCATCCGGCAGGACCAACTCGCGCGACGCGGCTTCGGCTAGGATCGCCTTCGCCAGCGGATGCGCTGATCCCTGTTCCACCGCCGCCGCCAGTTCCAGCACCTGGTGTTCGGCCTGTCCGTGTGCGGGGACGACATCCGTCACGCGCGGACGGCCCTCTGTCAGGGTGCCGGTCTTGTCGAAGGCGACGGTGCCCGCGGCGCCTATGGCCTCCAGCGCAGCGCCGCCCTTCACCAGCAGCCCCCGCCGGGCGCCGGCCGAGAGGCCGGACGCCATGGCGGCTGGCACCGAGATCACCAGGGCGCAGGGGCAGGCGATCAGCAGGACGGCCAGGCCGCGGTACAAGCTGGTGCCCCAATCCCAGCCGAACAGGAAGGGCGGCAACAGGATCACCAGGGCCGAGACGACCATCGCGCCCGGCGTCCACCACTCGGAGAACCGCTCGATGAAGCGCTGGGTCGGCGCGCGGGAGGCGGTTGCCTCTTCCACCATGCGGATGATGCGGGCGATGGTGTTGTCCGACGCGGCGCGCGTCACACGGACCCGCAGCGCGCCGTCGGCGTTGATCGACCCGGCGACCACCGCCTCGCCCGGTCCGCGTGAAACCGGAATGCTTTCCCCGGTCACAGGGCTCTCATCCAGGGCCGAGGTGCCGTCCTCGATGGTGCCGTCGCAGGGCACCCGGTCGCCTGGCCGGATGAGCACCAAGTCGCCGATCGCCAGCCTGTCGGCGGGCAATTGCTCAGTGCTGCCATCCGCCCGAAGGCGCAGCGCCACGCGCGGCATGAGGTCAGCCAGGGCACGAATCCCGGCGCGGGCGCGGCCTGCGGCGACATTCTCCAGCAACTCTCCGACCGCGAAGAGCAGCACGACAACGGCGGCCTCCTCCGCCGCGCCGATGAGCGTGGCGCCGGCGGCGGCCGTTACCATCAAGGTTTCAATAGAGAAGGGCGTTCCGGCCCGGGCGAGGGCCAAGGCGCGGCGGCCAAAGGGCACCAGGGCGATCAAGGTCGCGGCCAGGAACAGCGGGTAGGTCAGGTGCTCCGGCAGGGCGAGCGACA
>NZ_JAFNJS010000037.1 GCF_019024325.1 Falsiroseomonas tokyonensis | reverse complement strand
ATCCCGCTGCGCGTCATGGTGGCGGTGAACCTCAGCCAGCGCATCGCCGGCCAGTCGGTCTGGCTCGAGCTGGTCTCGGTCGATCCGACCTCTGCGCAGCCGGACGGCCGCAGCGCCGCCGCCTGGCGGCTCGACGGCACCAGCCCGACGCTCGCGAACTACGAGGTGGGGAGCGAGGGCGCCCCCCGCCTCGTCACCGCCTCCGCCTCGACCATCCCGACCACGGCCCCGGCGGGCTGGTCGGTGCTGGAGATCGAGCCGACCAACGACGAGTGCTGGTTCCACGGCCGGCAGCTCGACACGACGGCGGCGCGGTCGAACTCCTATGTCCGCCACCAGCAGATCCCGGAGCCGAATGCGCTCTATCGCTTCCGGATCCGGGTGCGGAACCGGCAGTTCATCAACGGCATCTCGGCGGTCGCCAACAACGGCTCGGGCCTGGTGCGGATCACCCGCGCGGCGCATGGTTTCGCGACGAACGACGTGGTCACGGTCGCCGACGTCTCCGGCGTGCCGGGGGCGAACGGCACCTTCACGATCACGGTGATCGACGCGAACAGCTTTGACCTGGTCGGCTCGACCTTCTCCGGCGGTTACCTCAACACCGGCTGGGCCTCGGTCTCGCGCAACCTGGCGCCGGCGTCGAGCACCGACGTGAAGGTGCAGTTCGTCACCATCGCCGACTACGCCGAGCTGACCACCGAGATCACCGCCGGCCGCGGCCAGTCGGTCGCCGGCCAGGGGCTCGGGGTGAACGTTCTCAGCGCCATCGCCCCGACACTGACGGCCGTCGGCGGCCAGGCGCGCAACACGAACGGCGCGCTGCCGGTGCTGGTGGCCACCGGCCTCTCGGCGAACGCCACGGCGGTGACCACCGGCCGGGGCATCGACCTGCTGGCGACGCTGATCGGCGCGCTGGTGAACAAGCCCTTCTCGATCCCGGAGGCGGACTGGCAATACGCCGGCGCCGCGGGCGGGATCACTGGTACGGCCGACGTCGTGCTGAAGGCCGCGGCGGTCGCCGGCATCCGGAACTACGTCACCTCCATCGACCTGCGGAACGCGCATTCGACGGTGGCGACGGAGGTGGTGATCAAGGACGGAGCGACGGTGATCTGGCGGCAGCTGCTGCCGGCGGCGATGGCCACACCCGTAGACATCACCTTCCCGACGCCGCTGCGCGGTACGGCGGCGACGGCGGTGAACTTCGCCTGCCTGACCACCGGCGCGCAGGTCTACGTCAACGCGCAGGGCTACGCCGCGCCGTGACGGCCGTCGTCCACAGCTTTTTCCGCGCTTAGCCACAGGCTTATCCACATGACCGCGACGACCGAGCCGGGCGGGGGCGACCCCGCGCCGGATGCCCCTGCCATGCCGATCGTGGCGCAGCGCGCGCTGGCGGCCCCGGCCACCGTCGATCGTGCCGCGCGCACCGTCGAGGTGGTGTGGTCGACCGGCGCCCGCGCCCGCAACTTCGTCCCGGCGCTTGGGATCATCACCGAGGAGCTGGAGATGTCGCCGAACGCGGTGCGCATGGACGCGCTGCGCTCGGGCCAGGCCCCGGTGCTGAACACCCACCGCCGTGGCGATGCCCGCGACGTGCTCGGGCGCGTCACCGCCGCCCGCCTCGAGCGCGGCCGCGGCTACGCCACGCTGCAGTTCTCCGCCGCCGCCGATGTCGAGCCGGTCTGGCAGCGCATCGCCGACGGCACGCTCCGCGCGGTGAGCGTCGGCTATCGCGTTCACCGCTATGAGCCGCGGCCGGATGCCGCCACCGGCGAGACCGTCCATCGCGCGGTGGATTGGGAGCCCTTCGAGATCTCCGTCGTGCCGGTCCCGGTGGACCGCGATGCGGCGGTGCGGGGTGAGGCGCCGCAGGGCGCGCCCGCCGTCGCGATCGAACCCGCCCTGCCTGACGAGGAATCACCCATGCCCGAGACGACGCCGGAGACCCCGGCTGCCCCGCCCGCGGCGCCGCCCTCCGCCGCGCCGTCCACCCCGCCCCAGGAGAACACCGTGACCACCACGCCCAGCCCTGCGCCGACCGCGCCGCCCGAGCCCACCCGCGCCGCGCCCGTGCCGGCCGCCCCGCCGGTCGACCTCGACGCGATCCGCGCCGAGGCCGAGCGCGCCGTCGCCGAACGCATCGCCAGCTACGAGCCGGTGCTCGCCGCGGCGCGCGGCCTGCTCCCCGCCGACACCATCGACGCGCTGCGCCATGCCGCCATGCGCGATCGCACCAGCCCCGAGGTGCTGCGCGCCCGGCTGTGGGAGGCCTTCACCCAGGCGCAGACGGCCCGCCCCACGCTCCCGGCCCGCCCGGAGAGCGGCCCCGGCCACGATGACCCGGCGCAGCTGCTCGACGCCATGGCCGAGGCGCTCGCCGCCCGCTCCATGCCGGGCTACCAGCCGCCGAGCACCGGCCCCGGCGCCGGCCGCCACGCCGAGTTCATGGGCTGGCGCCCCTC
>NZ_JAFNJS010000036.1 GCF_019024325.1 Falsiroseomonas tokyonensis | reverse complement strand
GTAAGCGTCAGCCGGTCCCCGCAGGTGACCCGGCGGGCGTGAAGTTCCACGGCAGGAGTTCGTCAAGGCGGTCGATGGTGTGGCCGCGGG
The DNA here is from genome assembly GCF_019024325.1 of Falsiroseomonas tokyonensis. Lineage (GTDB taxonomy): Bacteria > Pseudomonadota > Alphaproteobacteria > Acetobacterales > Acetobacteraceae > Falsiroseomonas > Falsiroseomonas tokyonensis. The sequence continues at coordinate 2,426 of NZ_JAFNJS010000036.1, read as the reverse complement.
CGAGGCGGTCGAGCACGGCGGCAATGTAGGCTTCTGGGTCCAGGCCGTTCAGCTTCGCGGTCTCGGCGACGGTGTAAATGATGGCGGCGCGGTCGCCGCCTGCGTCCGATCCGAGGAACAGAAAATTCTTCCTCGTCAAAGCAATGCCGCGCAGCAGCCGCTCGGCGAGGTTATTGTCGATTGAGAGCCTGCCGTCCTCGAGATAGCGCGCCAGCGCCTCCCATCGGTTCAGCGCGTATTGCATCGCCTTGCCTAGCGTCGACTTGCCGGACAACCGGCGCCGCTGCGTCTGCATCCAGTCATGCAGGTCGTCGAGCAGCGGCTTGCTGCGGGCCTGACGCTCGGCACGGCGCTGATCGGCGGGTTTGCCGTTGATCTCGGCCTCGATGCCGTAAAGTGCGGCGATGCGCTGCAACGCCTCCTCGGCGATCGGCGACTTCGTGGCCTCGAACACCTCGAACAGCTTGCGCCTGGCATGCGCCCAGCAGGCGACGTGGATGACCTGCGGCGGCTGGTTGCCGCGCGGCCGTGCCAGCGCGTCGTAGCCGGTGTAGCCATCGGCATGCAGCCAGCCATCGAAGTCCTCGAGGTGTCCGCGGGGCCGCTCGCCCTTGCGGTCCGGCGAGTAGCGGTAGAACGCCGCGGGCGGCCCATGACCCTTCCAGGGCCTCGGGTCGATGGCATAGACCCAGAACCGCCCCTCACGCGTCCGGCCGCGCCCTGGCGCCAGCACGGCGATCGGTGTGTCGTCGGTCCAGATGATGCCGTGCCGCAGGGCATAGGCGCCGATCGCCTCAGCCACGCGACTCAGCCACCAGGCGCCGCGGCCAACCCAGTCGGCCAGGGTCTGCCGCTCGATCTCCACGCCCTCGCGCGCCAGGATGGTCGAGAGGCGATACAGCGGCAGGCCGTCGAGATACTTCGAGACCAGCACATGCGCGAGCAGGCCAGGACCCGGCCGCCCCTTCTCGATCGGCAGGTCGGGGGCGGGCGCCTGCAGGACAGCCTCGCAGGCCCGGCAGGCGTAGCGCGGGCGGACGTGGCGGATGACCTTCAGCCGGGCCGGGATCTTCTCCAGCACCTCTGTGACGTCCTCGCCCAGCCTGGTCAGGCGCTTCGGGTCGGTGCAGCCGCAGCGGCAGGCGAATACCGGCTCGTGCAGGATCGTCTCGCGCGGCAGATGCTCCGGCAGCGGCTTGCGGAGCGCAGGGCGCCGCTGGTTGCCAGGCTGGCCGTTCGTCCCGGCCTTGGCCTCCGCCCGGGCCGCGGCCTGCGCCTGGTCCTCCTCGGCATCGCCGATCAGCATCTCGAGTTGGCCGATCTCGGCAGCCAGCTTCTCCGACGACTTGCCGTAGCGGTCCCGCCGCAGCGTGGCGAGCTGCACCTTCAGCTTCTCGATCTCGAAGGTCGCGTTGCGCAATTCGGCATCGCGCTCGGCCAGCACCGCGTCGCGTTCCGCCAGCAGCGCGCGGAGCGCTGCGATTTCGGCGTCAGGCGTGTCGAACGACGCGGCGTGCACATCATGATTCTACGCAAGGCGATGGCCGCTGCAATGGCGGATTGGCTACACCGTGGCCTGCGGCCGCGCAGTCCAGGCGGGCATGCGCCAGTCGATCCCCTCGAACAGCATCGAGAGCTGCGCTGCAGTCAGTGAGACGACGCCAGCCTGCGTCTGCGGCCAGACGAACCTGCCCTTCTCCAGCCTCTTGGCGATGAGGATCAGGCCCTGTCCGTCCCAGACCAGAATCTTGAGCAGGTCGCCGCGGCGGCCGCGAAAGCAGAACATCGCGCCGCTGTAGGGATCCTGCGCCAGCACCGTCTGCACCTGCGCGGCCAGACCGTCAAAGCCCTTGCGCATATCCGTCGTGCCGCAGGCAAGGAACACCCGCGTACCCGGCGGCGGGCCCAGCATCAACGCCCACCCATCCCGGCCAGCACGACGCGCAGCGTCGCGGCGTCGGCGCATCCGGTGATGCGAATGCTGGCGCCGGAGGGCAGCGTGATCTCGATCATGCCAGACGGCACGCAGCTGTCAGGCGACATGGCCGGGCCGGGCGACGGGAGCTGCGGCGCCTGCGGCACCACCTCCACCGGCACAAAGCCCGCCATCGCCGTGGCCAGCATCTGCTTGCGCCAGGTGTAGAGCTGGCCGGTGCTGACGCCGTGCTGGTCCGCCACCGCCTGAACGATCACGCCGGGCTCCAGCGTCTCCCGGACAATCCGCAGCCGCTCCTCCGTCGACCAGTTCCGGCGCCGGACCTCCCGCACACGAACCTCGACGCCGCGGCCTGTGCGGGCACCGGACCCGCTCTTACTACCGTCATACGAGGGACTAAGGAGTGGCGTCGTTGTCGTGCTGTCCGTCATGACAACCACTTCGGCGAACCAGCACCATCAACTCAAGGCCGGGATCGGCTGACGCTTAC
>NZ_JAFNJS010000035.1 GCF_019024325.1 Falsiroseomonas tokyonensis | reverse complement strand
CACGAAGACCAGCGAGAACCCCAGCACGAAGCAGGCGCCGAGTAGCATGGCGCGGGAGCGCGGCGGCGCATCGCGCACCCCGGTGCCGCAGGCATAGGCGACCCAGCCCGGAACGAGCGGCAGCACGCAAGGCGACAGGAAGGAGACCAGGCCACCGCCAAAGGCGAGCAGAAGACCGAGGGCAGAAAGATCGAGCGTCATGCGGCTCGCTCTCGGCGCGTGGCGGCCATCCCTGCCAAACTTGCCAGCACGGCAATGAGGAATGGCTGGTCTCCAAGGCGCGCGTAAAGCGTCTCGCCCGGCAGCGCCGCAGGCAGTGCCGTGTCCAGCACGCCGCGCACGCCGAGTGCCAGCCGCTGCCGCTCACGACCGTAGGCATCGGTCACGAAGGAGATTCCACCATTTGCAACGCGCACCATCGGCAAGCCGAATTCTACCGCGCGCATCCTGGCCGCCAGCGCATGCTGATGCGGGCCCCAGGAACGGCCGAACCAAGCGTCGTTGGTGAGGGTCAGGATCCAGCCGGCCTCGCGCGCCGCCCCGCTCCCACGGCCGGGGAAGATCACCTCGTAGCAGATCAGCGTGACGGCTGCCGGCAGGCCCGGGATCGGCAATGGCGAGAGGTCCGTGCCGGGCGAGAAATCCACGGTGCCCTCCGTCAACTTCGGAATGCCGGACAGCCACGCGCGGAAGGGCATGTATTCTCCGAATGGAACGAGCCTGACCTTGTCGTAGACCGACAGGATTTGGGCCGTGTCGTCGAGCACGAGGGCGCTGTTGCGCATCGAAGGGCCTTCGGCGGAGTCCAGACCCCGCCGCACCGAGCCGGTGACGAGAGCACCTTCCCGCGGTACCACGGCTGCAATTGCGGCGCGGACCGCAGGCTCCTCCGCCACCAGGTAGGGAACTGCCGTCTCGGGCCATAGTAGATGGGTTGGCCCCTCCCCAGAAGAGCCTGGCGCTTGGCTGAGGGTCAGAAGATCGGAGAGGATGCGCCTCCGCTCCGACGGCTCCCATTTGAGGGATTGCGCCACATTGGGCTGCACCAGGCGAAGGCGAACATCCGGCACGTCAGGTGGCGGCGGTACGGCGAGCCGCGCTGCGCCGGTTGCCCAGACAAGTGCCAGTAGGGTCGCCGCAACGCCGAAGGGCCAAGCTCGCCGCAGGGAAAGCCCGAGTGCTGGAAGAGCCGCCAGGATGATGGTCACCAGGCCCAGACCATGGACCCCCACAAAGGCAGCAAGCTGTAACGGCGCGTCGGCGAAGCCCCAGGCATGCCCCGCAAGATTCCAGGGAAAGCCGGTGAGAACCGCACCGCGCAGCCATTCGCCGGCGGCCCAGCAGACTGCGTAGGCAATGAGAAGGCGCGCACCGCCCCTGCGGCCTGCCACGAGGCGGGCCGCCGCGAGCGACAGCGCAGGAAATAGCGCGAGACCCGCCGACAGCGCCGCAAGCGCAGGGAGGGCGAATGGACCGAATCTCTCGGCATCGACCGCAAAAGCCTCGGTAATCCAGCCCAACCCTGTGGCGAAGCTGCCGAGGCCGAATAGCCAGCCGAGAAGGAAGGCGCCGCCGATTGAGCGGGTTCGTTCCAGAAGCAGGAACAGGCCACCGAAACCGATAAAGAGAAGCGGCAGCAGGTGTAGCGGCGCGAAAGCAAGCGGCGTGACCGCCCCTAGGCCAAGGCCCGCAAGCTTTTGCAACAACTCAACTCGGGACCGTCTCACCTCCGCCTTATCCGGCACGGGAAATTGGATGAACGCTGCCCTGCGTTCCGCCTTCACCGCGGCGCCGTCGCTGCGGCCCGCCGCGCCTCCCCCTGCTCACCAATACGCACCATGGCAACTGCGTAAAACACGGCCACAAGCACGAACAGCACCGCGAGGATCGCGCGAGAGCGGTGCTTTTGGGCAGCGCGGCGTAAATCATCAGAGGGCGACGTGTCGTCGTTCAATGGTCATGCCCCCGAAGCTCGACGGCGATCTCGCCAGCACGCTCAAAGCGCAGGAATACGCGGATCATATCGCCTGATCTGAGGGGCTGACGCAGGCCATTGAGCGCGAGGTGCGGCCCCTCGGCTTCCATCGTGAGGGTGCCGTCGGTGGGGACGGGAAGGCCTTCGGCTGCGGGGCGGAATTCGGTGGCTGAAACCGGATCGCGTTCCCGCAGGCGCACGGTTTCGACATCAGGCGACCACGCAGAAACGAGGCGATCCATCGTCGTGCCAGTATTCCGGACGATGACGAATCCTTTGCTCTCCCGTGCTTCAGGCGGCACGGCCTGGGCCCAGGCACCGCTAACGACCAGCGGCACAGGTAGTCTATCCTGCGCTGCAGCTGATCGTGAGGAGACCGCCCGCCAGGCCAGGACGATCGCCATCGTCAGCCAGCGGCGCTGCGAGTTGCCATAGTCCATCAATCAAACATCTCCCGAAGCCAGGACTTCCGGCGGACATGATCGCCCCGACCACCGTGTCCCCGCTGATGCCCGCCTTCCGGCTGCCGCCCGCTAGCATTTGGCGTAGTCCAGGCTGACACGGGTGGGGCTGGCGCCGCCTTGGCACGCTCGATGATCTTGTCCAGCTCTCCGCGGTCCAGCCACACGCCGCGGCAGCTCGGGCAATAGTCGATCTCAAT
>NZ_JAFNJS010000034.1 GCF_019024325.1 Falsiroseomonas tokyonensis | reverse complement strand
AATGGCCCTTCAGTTACAATGACAAACTTCCGCTTCGCCATGCTCAGGACATCGCCGTTGAACATGAAGCCCTGAGAAATGGCCGACGACCAGTATTTCGGCATCACACAGGAAGCAGCAGCCCTTGCCGTCCAGCCGACCACTCGTCCCCGAGACAGGTAGGGCACGATGAGCCGAAGATTCAGGTCGTGGTCACGCAGGGGCGTCCAGTAGTAGGGAGTGGCAGTCGCGATGTCGTCTCCTCGGGAAATGAGGTATTTGGCCACTGTCCAAAGGTCAGCCTGCTGGCATTCTTCGGCGATCCAGTCCAGCAAAGGTCGCGCGCCGGGAGGCAGCGACGCGGTGACAGGTGCAATCGGCTGCGACACAAGGCGCGACGGAAGCGGAAGGTCAGTCCGCCCTGCCGTCATTCGCGCAGTGGTGGCCGCACGAGAAGCGGCAGCCATGATCCGCACCTCCGGCACACCAAGAGCAGACATGAGTTCCTGCATTGCCTTTGAGAGACGGCCGCCAACTTCATATTTGCCTTTGGCGCTACAGTTGAAGCAGCTATAGCCGACGCTGACGGCCCCGACCCAGACCGCGCATCGTTGCCGCTGGTCCGGCCGAGCTTCGCCACGGGCCACGCAAAGGGGACAGTTGAACCTGAACTTGCCGGACGAAAAAGCGTGTCTGGGAAGATGTTGAACGATGAGGTCAGCGACCGGATCAGCCTTCAGCAACACCTCACCGACCGACAACATCTGCCGCTCCTCGCAGAGGCGACCACTCATAGGCGACGCCAGCGGCCGTGCGCTTCTTGTCGAAAGGAGAGACCCCAGCGCGGATCAGACGTCCCATCTCGTTCCCCCAACCAGTTTCCGTCGTCCGCTTTTGACCCGGGAACGCGGTGTCTTCGTGCTCGCGAAAATCCGCGTAAAGCTCTGCGGCGGCGAACTTCGTCCGGCTCTGCAACGCGCCAGAGAGCCACTTTTTGGGGTTCAGGTTGTCGAGCCAGTGTTCAACGGGAGATTTCTCTCGATGCTCCTCTTGCTGAGCGGCCAAGATCGCGCTGAACGGCAGCAGCGGGTCCGGGTCGTCGATGGAAACAGCACGCCACACATCAAGCCAGTTCATGCGGTTCACGGCGTCCCAGTGCCGTTCAGCATCCGGTCGCCAGTTGAGCGGCGCGAACCGCCGAATGCCGGTGTGGTCGCGGATCAGGTCAGCAAGGTTCGCCGCGTTCGCGGTGCCAATCAGGGTTGCACAATTGTCGATGTCGACATGGTGATTGCTACCAAGCACCCGCCGGGTCAGGCGCGCCGCCGTGATGACGTTCTTGACAACGTCCACGTCCGCCTTCGTTGCTCGACCCATCTCGTCCAACACCAGCACGTAACTCTTCCAGAGACTCACGTTGCGGTTGTCCGTGATCTCGGTGAAATCGGTGGGCAGACTGACCTCGCTGACGGGAGAAATAAGGAGATCAACAAAGGTGGTCTTACCGGTTCCACTCGGGCCAAGCAGGACAGGCATAAGATGGCGTGTGACGGACTTCCCCATCATCTTCCGCTTCACCTGCCAGACAAACTTCAGGAAGATGGCGGCGATGTATTCGGGCGTGCATGAGTCGTTGTGCTCGAAGCAGCGCGCGCACAGGTCAACCAACGCCGTACGTGCGGCTGCTGCTTCGGGAGGCGAGGACCGGCTGATCGTTCGGTAGATTTCCCCGACACGAAGATGCTGACTGTCGTTTCGCCACAGGCTGACGGCGTCGTTGATCACCTGCGCAGGAAAGGAGAGGCCAAGGTCAGAAGCCTCGACGCGCAGCCGCTCCTGCAAGCTTGTGACCGCCCTGTCGACCTTGCGGGAAAAGCGAACCTTCTCGGCAACGGCAGGGTCTCGGAGGTCTTCGTCAGAAGGGAAAATCTTCGTTCCATCGTCGGCCTCGAAGAAGACGCGCGCGGACGACGTAAGCCCTCCGTTCGCCTGCACTTCAATGGCGTGCTTCTGCACATAGAGCCCGATGTAATCGGACACACCATCAGGATACCGCCCAAGCGCCGCCCTCACCTTCAGTCGCTTCAGCGCAGTGTCGATTTCCGCCTTCTTGATGCCGAGCGTTCTAACGGCGAAATCGCGGATCGCTTGGTTCTCCGGCTTACCGGAAATCAAACCCTCGACAACGAGGTCCGCGTCGACAGACTCGCCCGATGCATGGACAATAAGGAGGTCGCGCTTCTTCTCGGCGATGAAGGCCGCATAGTCGAAGTTGGCAGACGAGGACGCCGTGGCGCAAGACAAGAGGGTAGCGTTGCTCGTGACGGCAGTGCCGTCCGAGATGATCATGTTCATTGGAAATCGGTCCCTTTAAAAATCATGTAGAGGTTCGCCGTCACTCTCGTGGGCTGCCCCGCATCAACGGAGCAGCCCGCTACAAGAGGACCGGCACCCGGTAGCGAGCCGGGCAGATTATTTATCGAACGCGCGTCAGCGTTGCGGTGTCCTGTTCGGCGCGATCATGGTCCATGCAAGGCAGCGTTCCAGATCGCCGAGCAGGCAGACACCCTCGGGGTCAAACGACATCAGCAGGGAGGGACGCAGTGTCACCGCAAGCCGATCAGGCCCGGGTGCTGCTCGCCGACCCGCAACACGTAGGGGCGAGGCTCATCCACAATGATGATTTCAATCGGGTCGCCGTTGGGTGCGTCCGCAATACGCTCGGCCGGGGTCCAGACCCACGTCACCGTGGGACGCCTGCTGTCAGCTTGAAGAGTCGTGGTCGCCAGCACTGGCCCGTGCGTCGTGTCGAGCATGCCCCGGCCGCGCAACAGCAGCGCGCGGCCGCGCTCACTATCGCGGATCAGGTTGCGATGCGCTTCGACCGCGCGCCCGATCTCCTCGGGCGATCCGAGCAAGCTGAGCGCCGTAGCACTGCACATCACCTGAGCGCCGTCCACGCGCCTCCGCGCGTCCTCGGCCGCAACATTGGTACTCACTTCCAGAAACTCCCGACTTTGTGATCGACCGGAAAGTACGCGATTTTCTGCATACGTCAAGAAGAAAAGGTCTCCAGACCTATTTCTGTCTGTGAAGAAGCTTGTTGATAGGAAACGTGGTCTTTAAATCCCACGATTGGCGGGAAGTAGTCGTGGGATTTACTGTGGAAATGCTTGAGTTGGTGATCAGGTATGGC
>NZ_JAFNJS010000033.1 GCF_019024325.1 Falsiroseomonas tokyonensis | reverse complement strand
GCCTTGGCGTTCATTGTCTTGCATTCCCACAGCGCCGGGAACGCCATGCCGGGGATGGCGGGGCCGCCGGCGAAGACACCGTCGACATGGCCGCGGATGCGACCACCGGCGACGGAGAAGCCGAACTGCTCGCCATCCTCGCCACCGCCGCGGCGGGTGTAGAGATCGAAGCCAGCACTGCGGAGCCAGGCGACGGCGACGTCCTCCAGCGCGTGGCCGATCCCGAAGATGCGTAGCAGGCGCCCGTCGAAGTCGGCGCCCTCATCCTTCGGCGCCTTCACGAACTCAAACTGCAGCGCCCGTTCGCAGGCATGGCCGAGGCGGGAGCCGCCCAGGTAGCTGCGCGGCGGTGTCGCCTGATTGGCCGTGACCAGCGCCGCGTCGATGGCGGCATTCACATGCGTCGAGGTCTGGCTGCGGCTGTTGAAGTCGAGCATCAGAAGGGCACCTCCGCCGCCGCGTCCTGCCGGGCGATCGCCTGCATGGCCTCCTGGAAGCCGCCGACGGCGACCTCGATCAGCGCCAGCACCTGCGTCTCGCTCAGATCCTGGAAGCGGGTGTCCCAGCCGATCTCGGCCATGGTCTCCGCGACGCGGCGCATGGCGGCGCGCATCGCGGCCTTCTCCTGCTCGGTGAGGTCAACCATGACGGACGACCTCCCCGCCAAGCGCGACCAGAAGGCCTGGCAGGCGATGCAGCAGAAGCAGACCGAGGGCCGCGGCTTCTTCCGCGGCACCGGGTCGAACCAGCCAAAGCCACGCGCCGGGCGGGAGCAGATGGCGCAGGGCGGTTCCGGGGAGCGGACCATCGATCATGCGGCCTGCCCCAGCGCTGTGGGCTGGGCGCTGCGCACGAGATGCTGGATGGCCTGGCGGTTGAACTTGAAGGTGAGCAGCGCCGAGGCCTGGTAGCGCGTCATGCCGAGATCGGCGCGGACCGCCGGCGGCAGGTGGATCAGCTGCCGTTCGGTCGGAGGCTCGCGCAGCCAGCGCCGGCTCTTGTGAGCGCTCTCGTCTGTCTCGTAGGCGTTCAGCCAATCATCCGCCGCGGCCAGCGCCACCAGCCGCTCTCCGATGGACAGCAGGCGGGGCCGCTCCTCCTTCGCGCCGCCGACGGCGTGCCAGGCCCCGTTCAGGAAGAAGATGCCCGCCCAGCCGTTGAAGCCATTGGCCAGCAGGGCGGCGTCGTCGCCGAACAGGTCGCACCATTGGAAGGCGGAGCGCCGAAGGAGATCGATCTCCGTCATGATGAAGTCGGTGAGCGGCGCCGTCTCGTGCCCGCGAGGCTCGAAGGCGTGGCCGCAGATCGGGCACTCCATCACCGCGATCGGCACCTCCGCCTCGCAGGAGGGGCAGGTCTTGGTGGGCGGCTCACCTTCGCCGGGCTGGCTGTCGAGATCGACGTCCTGCTCCAGGCAGCCATGGATCTGCGAGGAGGTGCCGAAGTCCAGCACGATGCAGTTGCGCTTGACGATGCCGGGATGCTCAGTGGGATCCACGGTGCGCAGCCCGCGGCCGACCATCTGGATCATCGTGCACTTGAAGGAACTGGGCCGCAGCAGCACGACGCAGGAGGTGGGGGGATGGTCCCAGCCCTCGGTCAGCACCGCGACATTCACGACGATGCGCGCCTCGCCCCTGGCATAGGCGGCCAGGACGGAGCGTCGCTCGCCGTCCGGCATCTCGCCTGTCACCACGACCGTGGGGACGCCGGCAGCGTTGAAGGCGGCCGCGACGTGCTCGGCGTGGGCGATGGTGGAGCAGAAGGCCACGGTCTGGCGGCCGCCAGCCTTCTCCTGCCAATGCTTCACGACCGCGTCGGTGACCGGCACCGTGTCCATGACGCGGGCGACCTCGCCCATGTCGAAATCGTCGCCGCTGCGCCGGACGGCCCGGAGCTCATCCTGGACGCCGACATCGATGATGAAGGTGCGCGGCGGCACCAGGTGGCCGGAGGCGATCAGTTCGCCAAGCCGGATCTGGTCGGCAACGTTGGAGAAGACCTGGCGCAGCCCGATCTTATCGCCGCGGTTCGGTGTGGCCGTGACGCCATAGATGCGGCAGGCCGGGTTGCGCTGCAACGCGCGATCGATGATGCGGCGATAGCTGTCGGCGACGGCGTGGTGCGCCTCGTCGATCACCAGCAGGTCCAGGGCCGGCATCGCCTCCAGGTTCGCCGGGCGCGTCAGCGTCGGCACCATGGCGAAGGTGACCTTTCCGCCCCAGGATTTCTGGCCGGCATCCACCACGGAGGTGGTCACGCTAGGATTCACGCGACGGAACTTCGCCAGGTTCTGCGCCGTGAGCTCATCCCGATGGGCGAGGACGGCAGCCTTAGCGGCGCTGGTGCCGATATGCTCGCCCACCGCCGCCGACAGCATGATGGTCTTGCCGGCGCCGGTCGGGGCGACGCCGAGGGTGTTGCCGTGTTGGTCGAGCGCACGGAGGCTGCGCTCGACGAAGAGCTTCTGGCGGGGGCGGAGCATCATGCGGTGCGGCCCTCCATCAGCGCGCCCAGGCGGGACGCGGATCGGTGCCAGGAGCGGGCTGCTGCGCCGGAGCCGGGAACGCGCCCTGGTGCATGGCCGGCGCGGCGGGCGGCGCATAGGCCGGCGCCGGCGGGGCATAGGCGGGCTGCGGCGGCGGTGCGTAACCAGCCGGCGCAGCAATGCGCCCCATCGCCTGCGCGTAGTCCCGATGGTCCGGCGTCACCGCCATGCGGATTTCGTTCTTGGTCTCGCCGCCCGCATCCGTGCCGTGCTCGATCTTGGCCACGAACTCGAGGCCATCGAGATCCGCGAAGCCGCCGATGCGGCGCGCCGCCTGCGCCTGGGGCGAGACATCCTTGTCGGAGATGCCGCGGGCGGAGTTCAGCATCCCGCGCAGGAAGCTGCGGCCCATCCCCGCCCATTCCGGCCCCTTCGGGCTGTAGAGCCCGATCAGCGTGAAGATCTTCCGCTTGGCGTAGGGTCCCTCCAGCACGGTGAACTCGCCATTGAGATAGACGGCGCCGGTGCTGCCGCGCGTGGCGTAGCCACCTGTCCAGCCCTGGTTCGGATCGTCGAAGCCGCCGGGGCGGATGGTGAGGCGGACCTTCGCGAGCGTCCCCTTGGGGATCAGGTTCGGGTTGGACTGGGCGTCGTTGTAGTCGTTCCAGGCAGCCATGGTGCTTCAGCTCCGATCAGGTGTTGGGGGTGGGGGCGGGCAGCGCGATCGACGACGCGCCGTGCGCGTCGATCGGCGGCGATGGGCTGCGGATTTTCTGGAAGAGCTGCCCGAGATGCGGCGGCTCCAGCATGTCGAGCCGGCCGCTGCGATCCTTCGCGGGATAACCCCAGGGGTTCAACGTCTGGCAGACCAGGCCGCGGAAGGATGCGACCGCAGGCTGGCCGGGTGCGACGTCCGGCTTGATCTCGGCCAGCGTCATGACCTGATCGACGATGCCGGGCAGCTCGAGACCGGTCTTGCTGCCGTCGATCTGCGGCACGAAGACGCGGCGATTGAAGTCGTCGAGCTTCTCGTCGAGGATTCCGACGAAGATCACGTTGCGCCCGCGCGCATGCTGCAGGTGCGTGAGCCAGGCGATCATCTCGCGGCCATGCAGGCCGTAGGCGCCGCGGATGTCGGGCTTGCCGGTCTTCTCGGAATGCGCCTCGGGCTGACCGCGGCACCACTGGAAGCAGAGCCGACCGGCGACCGTGATGCTGTCCACGAAGATCGTGGCGAAGCCGTCCATGCGCGCCGGATCGCCATAGGCCTGCAGGACGCGCGCATACTGCGCGGCGGAATATGGCTGGTCGTCGCGCAACGCGGGGTTGGGGCCGGCCAGAAACAGCGCGAGGTCGCGGCATTCCTCCCAGGTGCGCGGGCGGATCGACGCGCCACGCCAGTGCTGCACGGCGAGATCGCCCGCCTCCAGATCGATGAAGAGCGTGCTGCCCTCGTCGAGCGTCAGCAGGAGGTAGGTCTTGCCGATGCCGCTCTTGCCGAAGATCACGGCCTTGATGCCGCGCGCCTCAGCCTGCCGCTCGTC
>NZ_JAFNJS010000032.1 GCF_019024325.1 Falsiroseomonas tokyonensis | reverse complement strand
CGAGGATGAGCAGGGCGACACCGCAGACGATGGCGACATCTGCCATGTTGAAGGTTGGCCAGTGCCAGCCCGCGTAATGTGCGTCGAGGAAGTCGACGACCGCCCCGATGCGCAGCCGGTCGATGGCATTCCCGAGAGCGCCGCCGATGACGAGGCCGAGCGCCAGGGCCTCCAATCTTGATGCCGAGCGCCAAAGCCAGCGCAGCAGGAAGGCGGTGATGGCGAGGGTGACCAGCACCAGCACCCAGGCGGCACCGGCTGCACTGTCGGCAAACATGCCGAAGGTCACGCCGGTGTTGAAGCCGAGCCGCAGGTTCAACACGGGCAGCACCGTGATGCCCTCGCTGTAGGGCGGCCAAAGGGCACCGAGCGCCCATACTTTGGTGGCCTGGTCCACCGCACCGGCGGCCAGTGCCGCCATGATCCCGATCAAGCGCATCAGCCAAGCCTCAGCAGGAAGGGAAAGGTCTGGACGAACCATCCGGCGATGCTGGTCATCTCGCCCATCATCATCAGGACGCCCATCGCCGCCATGACGAAGCCAGAGGCGACTTGCGCTCCGCGGCCGAAGCCACGCCATTGCCGCAACGTCGCCGCGGCCGCAGGCAGGTAGAAGGCGACCAGCAGGAAAGGCACGCCCAGCCCCAACGAGTAGGCCAGCAGCAGCGGTGCCCCTGCGCCATCACCCTGAATAGCCGCGACCGCCAGCACTGCACCGAGGACAGGGCCAATGCAGGGCGTCCAGGCAAAGCCGAAGGAGACGCCAAGCAGCGCCGCGCCGCCGGGCGTGCCGCCCGCTGCGAAGGCGGGCAGCCGCACGTCCCGTAGCAGCCAGGAGGGGCGCAGCGCACCGATCTGCACCAAGCCAAAGGCCAGGACCAGTGCCCCGCCGGCGACCTGGAACTCCAGGCTCCAGCGCCGCAGCCATTGCGACAACGCCGAGGCACCGAGCCCGAGCAGCACGAAGACCAGCGAAAAGCCTAGGACGAAGCTGGCACCCAGCAGCATGGCGCGGCTTCGTGGCGGCGCATCCCGCACGCCGGTGCCGCAGGCGTAGGCCACCCAGCCCGGAACCAGCGGCAGCACGCAGGGCGACAGAAAGGAGACCAGGCCGCCACCGAAGGCCAGGAGCAGGCCGAGGGCCGAGAATTCAAGCGTCATGCGGCTCGTCTCCCCTGCGGGTCGCGGCTAAGCCTGCCAGCCCTGTGAACAGGACCGCCAGCAGCGGCCAGTCTCCGAAGCTTGCGTAGGGCGTTCGGCTCGGCAACGCTCCAGGCAGCGCCACGTCCATTACGCCCCGCGTGCCGAGTGCCATCTGCTGCCGCATCCGCCCGTAGGCATCGGTGACAAAGGAAACTCCGCCATTCGCAACGCGCACCATCGGTAATCCAAGCTCCACCGCGCGCATCTTGGCCGCAAGCGCATGCTGATGCGGCCCCCAGGAGCGGCCGAACCAAGCGTCGTTGGTGAGGGTCAGAATCCAACCTGCGTCGCGTGCTGTTCCACCGCCGCCACCAGGAAAGATTGCCTCGTAGCAGATCAGTGTCATGGCGGCGGGCAAGCCATGAACCGGCAATGGCGCGGCGTCCGTGCCCGGCGAGAAATCCACTGCGCCGTTCGTCAGCTTCGGCACCCCCGGTAGCCACGCGCGGAAGGGCACGTATTCGCCGAAGGGCACCAGCCGCATCTTGTCGTAGGCCGACAAGATCCGGGCCGTGCCATCGAGGACCAACACGCTGTTCCGCATCGAGGGCTGCCCGGCGACATCCAGCCCGCGTCGCACCCCGCCGGTCACGAGGGCGCCCCGCGGCGGCACCACAGCGGCGATTGCCGCGCGAACGGCAGGCTCCTCTGCGATCAGGTAGGGAACTGCCGTCTCGGGCCAAAGCAGATGCGTCGGTTCTGCGCCCAATGCTCCCGGCGTACGGCTGAGAGCAAGAAGATCGGCGAGGATGCGGGCCCTTTCCGAGGGCGCCCATTTGAGGGACTGCGCCACCTCGGGCTGCACCAGGCGCAGCCGAACATCCGGCAGGTCCGGTGGCGGCGGCACCGCGAGCCTTGCAGCGCCGCTGGCCCACAGCAGCGCCACGCAGCAGGCTGCGAGGCCGAACGGCCAGACCCGCCGAGCGGAAAGCGCGAAGGCTGGCAGTGCTGCGAGGAGGATGGTCGCCAGACTGAGGCCATGAATCCCGATGAAGGCGGCAAGCTGAAGGGGCGCGTCGGCGAAGCCCCAGGCATGCCCCGCAAGATTCCATGGAAAGCCGGTCAGGACCGTCCCGCGCAGCCATTCACCCGTCGTCCAGCAGATCGTGAATGCGATGAGAAGACGCGGACCACGCCCGGGGCCCGCCAAGTAACGCGCAGCCGCGAGCGATAAGGCGGGAAACAGGGCCAGACCCGCCGACAACGCCACGAGCGCCGGAAGGGCGAGCGCACCGAAGGTCTCGGCATCCACGGCGAATGCCTCGGTGATCCAGCCAAGCCCGACCGTGAAGTTGCCGATGCCGAACAGCCAACCAAACAGGAAGGCGCCTTGGACCGAGCGCGTCCGCTCCAGCAGCAGAAACAACCCGCCGAAGCCGAGAAGGAAGGCCGGCAGAAGGTACAGCGGCGCGAAAGCGAGCGGCGTCATAGCCCCGAGAGCGAGTGCGGCCGCCTTCGACCGCACCCCAATCCGGAGCAGCGTCGATGTCGAAGCGCCAACCGATGCGGTGTCGGCCGCTGCAGCCAGCGGGCCAGCCTTCATCTTTGCTCCGTCGCACGCGCCCTCCGCGCCTCCGCCTGTTCGTCCATCCGCGCTATGGTGATGGCGAAGAACACGGCTACGAGGGTGAAGAGTACTGCAAGGATGGCGCGCGACCGGCGCTTTTGGGCACGGATGCGGAGGGCATCGGGCGACGTGTCATCGTTCAATGGTCATGACCTCGGAGTTCAACAGGGACCTCGCCGGCCTGCGCAAACCGAAGGAACACCCGGATCATGTTGCCCGCCCCGAGAGGCTGACGCAGTCCATTCAGCGCAAGGTATGGCCCGCCGGGTTCCAGTGTGAGAGTTTCGCCCGTGAGAATGGGAAGCCCCTCGGTTGGGGGACGGAATGCGCCGGCAGCGATCGGATCGCGCTCCAGCACGCGTATTGCCTCGACGTCGGGTGACCAGGCGGAGACTAAAAGATCTGCTGTCGCGCCGGCATTGCGGACGATGAAAAATCCCTGACTTTCGCGAGCTTCAGGCGGCACGGCTCGCGCCCACGCGCCGCTGACGACGACCGACCCCCCCTGTCCATCCTGCGCCTCGGCCGAGCGCGACGAGATTGCCCGCCAGGCCAAGGCAATCGCCATCACCAGCCAGCGGCGTTGGGGTTCATGCAGGTCCTTCAATCGAACATCTCCTGCAACCAAGACTTTCGGCGTCCATGTTGGGCTTGCTTTTCATGGCCTCCATGCTTCTCACGGTGCCCACCTTCCGGCCGCCATCCACTCGCGTTCGGCGCGGTCCAGGCTGAATTTGGCGCGGCGGGCGCCGCGGGCGCGGCAGGCGCGGTCTCCGCACGCTCGATGATCTTGTCCAGCTCTCCGCGGTCCAGCCACACGCCGCGGCAGCTCGGGCAATAGTCGATCTCAATGCCAGCGCGGTCGCTCATTGTTAGAACGGTGCCGCAGCGCGGGCAGTCGAAAGGAACGGTCATGTGGTCAGATCCTCAGTGGCTGCCGGCGACAAGGCCGCCAGGTGGATCGACCTGCGTGGTGACGTGGTCGATGGCGTAGCGTTCGCGCAGCCGTGCCGCGACCAGCGCCGGCAGCGCCAGCGGGTCGGCACCGGCCTCGGGGACGACATGCACTGTGGCGACGCTGCTCTCATCGGTCAGCGTCCAGGCATGGAAATGTCCGGCCTCGGAAATTCCGGGGAGAGTGGCGAGATCGGCTTCGGCAGCACGGGCATCCAGACCGCGTGGGACGGCCTGCAGCAGCACGCGGATCGATTCAGACACCAGCCCCCAGGCGGACCGCACGACGAGCACGGCGACCAGGACCGACAGGATCGGATCCAGCAGACTCCAGCCGGTCAGCATGATGCCGATGGCAGCACCGATCGCGCCGACCGAACCAAGCAGGTCGCCCAGTACATGCAGCATCGCACCGCGCAGGTTGCTGTCACCCTGGTCACCGCGGCGCAGGATCAGGGCACC
>NZ_JAFNJS010000031.1 GCF_019024325.1 Falsiroseomonas tokyonensis | reverse complement strand
TCCAGGAACCGCGCGAAGGCGGCGAGGGCCTTGTCGCTCGCGTGGTGTTCCAGTCCCTCGGCATCCGCCTCCGCCGTCTCCGGGTCGAGCCCGACCGCGATAAGGAATCGAACCACCAGGTCGTGTCGCGTCTTGGCGGCTGTCGCCATGGCTTGACCGGCTTCGGTCAGGAACAGGCCGCGATAGGGCTTCGTTTCCACCAGGCCGTCACGTTGCAGACGGCCGATCGTCGCATTGACGGTGGCCTGGGAGACTCCCATGCGGCGTGCGAGGTCGACGGCACGGGCCTCGTTCTCCTCTCGGATCAGGTCTGCGATCAATTCCACATAATCCTCGGCCGTTGCGCTCCGGTCAGCCTCGCGTTGGCGGGCGAAGCGAGCAGCGTGATCGTCGGCAGGTGGAAGTGGCCGCTCGGCGGCGGGTTTGCGCATGGGGCATCGACTATACAGCTTGGTCCTCTTGATAGCCGCTCTATCATAACTTAGCCTATGCTAACTTATGGAGGGTAGGCATGAAACCGCCTTCGGATATTGTCGACCAGATTGGCCAGCCGAGCCTGCCGGAAGTCCACCGCAGCGTGGCGGTACCCAATGCCGGCGGCTTCCTGCGCAAGCTCTTCGCCTTCATGGGGCCAGGCTACCTGGTCGCCGTCGGCTACATGGACCCCGGCAACTGGGCCACGTCCCTCGCGGGCGGGTCGGCCTTTGGTTACACGCTGCTGGCAGTCGCGCTGACCTCCTCGCTGATGGCCATCCTGTTGCAGGCGCTTTGCGTGCGGATCGGGGTCGCCACTGGGCGCGACCTGGCGCAGCTCTGCCGCGACCGATTTCCCAAGTTTGTGGCCTATCCGCTCTGGCTGTTTGCAGAGATCGCCATCTGCGCCACGGACCTGGCCGAGCTGATTGGCACCGCCATCGCGCTGGAACTGCTGTTCGGCATTCCTCTGCTCTATGGCGTGATGCTCACGGCGCTCGATGCCTTCCTGATCCTGTGGTTGCAGAACAAGGGCGTGCGCTGGCTGGAGGCGCTGGTCTTCGGGCTGATCGCGCTGATCGTCGGGTGCTTCGCGGTGCAGATCGCGCTGTCGCAGCCGGAATGGGCGGCAGTGCTGAACGGCTATATCCCGGCCGCCTCGATCGTGACGAACCAGACGCAGCTCTACATCGCCATGGGCATCCTGGGTGCGACGGTGATGCCGCACAACCTGTACCTCCACACCGCCGTGGTGCAGTCGCGCGCCTGGAAGACCGATGAGGCGGGCAAGCGCGAAGCGATCAAGTTCGCAACCATCGACAGCTCCATCGCGCTGACGCTGGCGCTGCTCGTCAACTCCGCCATTCTGATCACCGCCGCGGCCACCTTCCATACCTCGGGCAATACCGAGGTCGCCGAGATTGGTGACGCCTATCGGCTGATCGCACCGCTGCTCGGCAGTGGGCTGGCCGCCACCTTGTTCGCCGTGGCGCTGCTGTTCTGCGGACTGAACGCGACGGTGACGGCGACGCTCGCCGGCCAGGTGGTGATGGAGGGCTTCCTGCGGTTCCGGCTGCACCCGGTGCTGCGCCGCCTTGTCACCCGGCTGGTGGCGATCGTGCCGGCCGTCCTGGTCACCTGGTTCTATGGTACCAGTGGAACAGCGCAGCTGCTGATCCTGAGCCAGGTCATCCTTTCCATCCAGCTGCCCTTCGCGGTGATCCCGCTGATGCTTTTTGCGCAGGACAAGCGGCGGCTGGGCGTCTTCGTCGCGCCGCTCTGGCAACTGGCGCTGGGCTGGGCGACGGCGGCAGTGATCCTCGGGCTGAACATGAAGCTGCTGTACGACGCCGCCTTCGGGGATTGAGGATCAGAGGGCCGGTTCGTGCAGCGCGGCGGCCATGGGCGGGGGGCTGAACCTGCCCGCTTCCGTGCCAAGCCAGGCGACCGCTATGCAAAAGGCGCCCGTGGCGTAACCCTGAGCCCGCCCAATATGTCGGCCGATCCCGACAACTACGGGCAATTAGGGAAACAGCCATGTCCATGCTTCGCCACCATCTGCTGCTCGCCGCCGCGGCCACGCTCCCTGGCGCCACGCGGGCGGCCGAGCCGGTCCGCGTCACTGTCTGGCGCGACCCATCCTGCGGCTGCTGCAGCGGCTGGGTCGCGCATTTGCGTGCCGAGGGGTTCACCGTGGACGACCAGGTGACGCAGGCGCTCGGCGCCGTGCGGCAGCGGCTCGGCACGCCCGCCGACCTGCTGTCCTGCCACGCCGGTGAGGCAGAGGGCTTTGCCTTCGAGGGCCATGTCCCGGCCGCGGCCATCCGCCGCCTGCTGGCAGAACGCCCGGCAGGCGTTCGCGGCCTCGCCGTACCGGAGATGCCGATGGGCTCGCCCGGCATGGAAGTGCCGGGGCAGCCTGCCGAGCCGCTGCCGCACGGCGCCGAGCGCCTGCGTCACCTGGTCGTCCACGGTGAACCCCTCGGCACGCAAATGCGCGACCCAGCCGCTGCAGCAGCCGCAGGATGGGTCGCGCCATACGGTGACGCGGACCGGCTCGGCCGCCCGCGTGGCGCCAGGGAGCGTGGCCGCGGCGGCGAGCAGCAGATGGTGGCGAAGCATGGACATGGCTGTTTCCCTAATTGCCCGTAGTTGTCGGGATCGGCCGACATATTGGGCGGGCTCAGGGTTACGCCACGGGCGCCTTTTGCATAGCGGTCGCCTGGCTTGGCACGGAAGCGGGCAGGTTCAGCCCCCCGCCCATGGCCGCCGCGCTGCACGAACCGGCCCTCTGATCCTCAATCCCCGAAGGCGGCGTCGTACAGCAGCTTCATGTTCAGCCCGAGGATCACTGCCGCCGTCGCCCAGCCCAGCGCCAGTTGCCAGAGCGGCGCGACGAAGACGCCCAGCCGCCGCTTGTCCTGCGCAAAAAGCATCAGCGGGATCACCGCGAAGGGCAGCTGGATGGAAAGGATGACCTGGCTCAGGATCAGCAGCTGCGCTGTTCCACTGGTACCATAGAACCAGGTGACCAGGACGGCCGGCACGATCGCCACCAGCCGGGTGACAAGGCGGCGCAGCACCGGGTGCAGCCGGAACCGCAGGAAGCCCTCCATCACCACCTGGCCGGCGAGCGTCGCCGTCACCGTCGCGTTCAGTCCGCAGAACAGCAGCGCCACGGCGAACAAGGTGGCGGCCAGCCCACTGCCGAGCAGCGGTGCGATCAGCCGATAGGCGTCACCAATCTCGGCGACCTCGGTATTGCCCGAGGTATGGAAGGTGGCCGCGGCGGTGATCAGAATGGCGGAGTTGACGAGCAGCGCCAGCGTCAGCGCGATGGAGCTGTCGATGGTTGCGAACTTGATCGCTTCGCGCTTGCCCGCCTCATCGGTCTTCCAGGCGCGCGACTGCACCACGGCGGTGTGGAGGTACAGGTTGTGCGGCATCACCGTCGCACCCAGGATGCCCATGGCGATGTAGAGCTGCGTCTGGTTCGTCACGATCGAGGCGGCCGGGATATAGCCGTTCAGCACTGCCGCCCATTCCGGCTGCGACAGCGCGATCTGCACCGCGAAGCACCCGACGATCAGCGCGATCAGCCCGAAGACCAGCGCCTCCAGCCAGCGCACGCCCTTGTTCTGCAACCACAGGATCAGGAAGGCATCGAGCGCCGTGAGCATCACGCCATAGAGCAGAGGAATGCCGAACAGCAGTTCCAGCGCGATGGCGGTGCCAATCAGCTCGGCCAGGTCCGTGGCGCAGATGGCGATCTCTGCAAACAGCCAGAGCGGATAGGCCACAAACTTGGGAAATCGGTCGCGGCAGAGCTGCGCCAGGTCGCGCCCAGTGGCGACCCCGATCCGCACGCAAAGCGCCTGCAACAGGATGGCCATCAGCGAGGAGGTCAGCGCGACTGCCAGCAGCGTGTAACCAAAGGCCGACCCGCCCGCGAGGGACGTGGCCCAGTTGCCGGGGTCCATGTAGCCGACGGCGACCAGGTAGCCTGGCCCCATGAAGGCGAAGAGCTTGCGCAGGAAGCCGCCGGCATTGGGTACCGCCACGCTGCGGTGGACTTCCGGCAGGCTCGGCTGGCCAATCTGGTCGACAATATCCGAAGGCGGTTTCATGCCTACCCTCCATAAGTTAGCATAGGCTAAGTTATGATAGAGCGGCTATCAAGAGGACCAAGCTGTATAGTCGATGCCCCATGCGCAAACCCGCCGCCGAGCGGCCACTTCCACCTGCCGACGATCACGCTGCTCGCTTCGCCCGCCAACGCGAGGCTGACCGGAGCGCAACGGCCGAGGATTATGTGGAATTGATCGCAGACCTGATCCGAGAGGAGAACGAGGCCCGTGCCGTCGACCTCGCACGCCGCATGGGAGTCTCCCAGGCCACCGTCAATGCGACGATCGGCCGTCTGCAACGTGACGGCCTGGTGGAAACGAAGCCCTATCGCGGCCTGTTCCTGACCGAAGCCGGTCAAGCCATGGCGACAGCCGCCAAGACGCGACACGACCTGGTGGTTCGATTCCTTATCGCGGTCGGGCTCGACCCGGAGACGGCGGAGGCGGATGCCGAGGGACTGGAACACCACGCGAGCGACAAGGCCCTCGCCGCCTTCGCGCGGTTCCTGGA
>NZ_JAFNJS010000030.1 GCF_019024325.1 Falsiroseomonas tokyonensis | reverse complement strand
ACGGATGCCGGCGAGCTTCTGCCCCGCGTTGCCGCCCAGGCCGATTACTTCGAGTGCCGCTTCTGCCCCTGGGCCAAACGGTGCTGGGCGCTGCCTGCATGACGGCATGGGGCGACTTCAACGATGCCGCGCCGCTGCCGGAGGATAGCGCGAGCGAAATTCCCGCCGGTGGGCAGATCGCCGTCGATCGGCTTCCCAGCGATGGGCATTCGACGCTGCCTGCTTGCGGCCACGTCGCGCCGGACATCGAGCAGATCGCCGCCTTCCTCGACGTGGTGTTTGGCTATTGCGACGGGCTGATCCCCGTCCGCGGCTTCGTCGACCAGGGCCAGGGCCTCGACACCAAGCCGCACAACATCTGGGTCCCGGCCGACCGGCACGCCGCCGTATCCCTCGGCGCCTATGCCACCTGGGCCGCGCGCGAAGGCAGCGCCGTCTATGTCATCCCCGGCACTGTCACCGAGCAGGGCCAGGCCCGCGCCGAGCATGTGCTGCAGATGCAGACCGTGGTCGTCGACCTCGACGCCGGCGACATCGCCGCCAAACTCGGCCACCTCGTCCACCATCTCGGCGCACCCACCCTGCTGGTCGAGAGCGGCGGCCGCACCGCCGAGGGCGCCGCCAAGCTGCACGCCTGGTGGCGGCTGTCTGAGCCGGCCGAGGGCGAGGATCTGTCGCGCCTCTGCGCACTGCGCGGCGAGATCGCGGAGAAGGTCGGTGGCGACCTGCACTTCCGATCTGCCCACCAACCCATCCGCGTGCCCGGCACCGTCCACCAGAAGCATGGCGTCCAGCGGCGCGTAACGATCCGGGAGCACCGCCCCAGGGTCGAGGTGGAGCTCCCCGACTTCGCCGCGGCGGTCGCGGCCATGCCCACCATGCCGGGCCTCGCGGCGCCCAGCGCCGCCGCGGGCGCCAATCGGCCAGGGCTCGATGCCGTCCTCACCACGCCAGTGCGCGAGGGCAGCCAGGACGCCTGGACCCGCTTCCAGGGTGCCAGCGCCGCCATCGGCCACTTCGTCCGGATGGTGCACGAGGGCCGCATGACCGGCGACGACGGCTGGGAGGCAATCTGCCAGTACAACGCCGCCTGCCTTCGCCCGGAATGGCCTCTGGACCGCCTCAAGGTCGAGGCCGATGCGATCTGGGCCCTACATGTCGAGCGCAACGGGCCGCCCCTGCTCCGTGCCGCGGCGCCGCCCGGCGCAATCGCCGCGCACAGCCTGGGTGCGCTGCTGGACGACACCTCGCCGATGCCCGACGACCTGATCGGGCCGCGCCTGCTGACCCCGGGCGGATTGCTGGTGCTCGGCGGCGCGCCGAAGGTCGGCAAATCCGACTTCTTGATCAGCCTGCTGGTGCACGCCGCGGCCGGCGCGCCGTTCCTGAGCTTCACGGCACCGCGCCCGCTGCGGGTGTTCTATCTCCAGGCCGAGATCCAGTACCACTACCTGCGCGAGCGCCTGCAGCAGCTCCGGCTCGACCCTGCCGTTGTGGCCCGCGCCCGCGACACCCTCGTCGTCACCCCGAAGCTGCGCATGCTGCTCGACGAGCAGGGCGTTCCCCTCGTCACTGCCGCCATCCGCGCCGCATTCCCCGACGCGCCGCCCGACATCATCTGCATCGACCCCATCCGCAACCTCTTCGATGGCGGGCCCGCAGGCGAAGGGGAGAACGACAACGGCGCGATGATGTTCTTCCTGCAGGGCCGGGTGGAAGCTCTGCGCGACCAGGTCGCCCCCGAGGCGGGCATCATCCTCGCCCACCACACGAAGAAGCTCAGCAAGCAGCAGGTGAAGGACGATCCCTTCCTGTCGCTCTCCGGCGCCAGCGCACTGCGCGGCTACTACACTTCGGGCGCCATCCTGTTCCGCCCAGACGAGGAGCAGACCGAGCGCGAGCTGCATGTCGAGCTCCGCAACGGCCCCGGCCTCGAGCCGATGCTGGTCGACAAAGTCGCAGGCCGCTGGGTGGAATTCGATCGCCGCGGCGAGCGCCTGGTCAGGCAGGACATCGGACGCAAACTCGATGCCGAACGGCTGCGCAAGCAGGATGTGATCCTCGGCATCCTGCTCGATGAGGCAGCTGAAGGCCGGCTGTATTCCACCATGCAACTGGCCGAGAAATTCGAGAACAAGGTCGGGCTCGGCAGCAAGCACACGATCCGCGAGCGGTTGAGCGTGCTCGCCACGAAGGGCTTCGTGAAGTTCCGCCGTGACGGCACCGAATTCGGCCTTGGCGTCGTTCGGTCGCGGTTCGGGTACCTCTGCGTGGAGGGCATGACCTTCGGCCCCGAGGTCGAAACCGTGGATCCGCAGACCGGTGAGGTGACCACCAGCGCCCGCCGCGTCCTGCCCAGCCACTTCAAATGCCCCCAATCCGGCAACTGCCTGGACGTCGAAAATCCCGAGGTGTGGGTCTACCCGGAAGGCGTCTTGGACGACCTCACTCCTGAGGAGTTAGGCCTAACTCCTCACTCCTCCCCGAAAACAACGTCATGAAATCAACGGCTTGGGAGGACAGAGGAGTTAGGTCCCTAACTCCTCCCGCTTCGCACCTAACTCCTCTTTTTCCATTCCAGATCAATGGGTTGTACCCGGTGGAGGAGTTAGGTGTTGCTCCCACCCCCTACGGGGGTGTGCGTGCGCGCCTCATCGGCGCGCGCACACCACAGCTCGGGCGATCGGGTTTGGCACGTGGACCGCCCCCGCTGGGGCCACCCCACCCGATGCCGGGCAGCGACGGCGAGCTCCGCCAAGAACCGCGCCGTCGCCGCCCTCACCAGGATCATCCCCTCTCGGAGACCACCATGGCACCCGCGACTCTCACCATGCCCGCCGCCCATGCAAGCGGCCCGCCCATCGCCCTCCCGCCCGCGATCAGCCTGGCGCACCACGCGGTCCTCGCCCTCGATCTCGGCACCACCACCGGATGGGCGCTGCGGTCGCGTGATGGCGGCATCACCTCCGGCACCATGACGTTCCGCCCCAGCCGCTTCGAAGGCGGCGGGATGCGCTTCCTGCGCTTCCGCGGATGGCTGGCCGAGGTCGCCGCCCTGTCCGGCGGCGTGGCGCGGATCGTGTTCGAGGAAGTCCGCGCCCATGCCGGCACCGATGCGGCGCACATCTACGGCGGCTTCCTCGGCATGCTCACCGCTTGGTGCGAGGAGCACGACGTCCCGTACGAGGGCGTTCCGGTCGGCACGATCAAGCGCTTCGCTACCGGCAACGGCAACGCCGACAAAGCGAAGATGGTCGCCGCCATCCAGGCTCGCGGCTTCGCGCCGGCCGATGACAACGAGGCGGATGCCATTGCCCTTCTGCTCTGGGCCACCGACCCCACGGGAGGCCGCGTATGAGCATGCACGGCGCACCACTGCCGCCCCGGTCCTGCCTCGACCGCGGCACGCGCAGCCCGACCAACGATAGCGAGGTGAACGCCATGCGCGCCGCTGCCTGGCATCGGCACGGCGTGGCGGCGCTGCCTGTCGCCGACATCACGGACGACTGGCTCCGTCAGGCCATCACCAACGAAGCCAATCGGCGCTGGGGGCGTCGCAACGGGGAGAACCACGATGGCCGGTAAGCGCAAGCCAAAGGTGGCGAAGGCGAAGCAGGACGACCTGGCGAAGCCCTCGAAGTGGCGGCTGCAGCATGGCTCCTTCTCGGAACCGATCCGCGCTGCCGATCCCGAAACCGGCACGCCCGTGCAGCATCGCCGCGCCGTTGACACCCTGGGCATGATGCTCGCCAGTGGCAGCATCACACCGCAGATGCACGAAGCGGGTGAGATCTTTCGCGGACTGTTCCGAGCCGCCTGCTTCGACAGCATGTCGACGTCGCAGCTCCTGCGCATCCCTGGCTCGCGCGTCGATACGCTCTCCACCATGCAGATCGAGGCTCGGCGCCGTGTTGCGGCGGCGCTGGACCTGCTCGGTGGGCATGAAAGCCCCTGCGGCTCCTGCGCATGGTTCGTCGTCGGCCTGGAGTTCTCGGTGCGCGAATGGTCGATGCGCCAGGGCTGGGCGGGACGGACGGTGCATGGCCCTGTCGGCCAGGGCATCCTGGTCGGCACGCTCGGCACGCTGGCCATGCACTTCGGCCTCACGCCGCGGGCGAAGGCAGCGTGATGCAGCGTGGCCGGGGCGGTCTGCATCGTCCCGGTCACGCTGTTACAATTGACCCCATGGCGGCACCGAAATCGATAAGGGTAGAGTCAGGACACGTAGAGAAGGTGCGAGAGCGCCGCGGCTGAGCAGCCACGCTGCGGCTCAATCGAGACAGTGGCTCTCGAGCCGCAGGGTCCTTCCTGGCCCCGCTGTATGCGGGGGGCGGAAGCGCGCAACATCGCTAGCGCCAGGCCGGAAATATGGGTTGCGGTTTGCAGCCTTCCTCCGCCGCCTCAAACGGTTAGCTGCAAACCGACGCCGCGCCGCGGCCCTGCAAACCTCCTGCAAACCGGATGGTCCCATGACGCTCCCCTGGATGGCGGCAAAGATCCTGCTGCGTCCGGTGGCGGAGCTGCGCCCGCATGCCGGCAACGCCCGCGTGCACAGCGCCGAGCAGCTGGAGCAGATCAAGACCAGCATGCTGGCCTTCGGCTTTACTAACCCGCTGCTGGTGGATGAGGACGGTGTGCTGATCGCCGGACACGGGCGGCTGGAAGCTGCGTCGGCGCTCGGCATGGCGAAGGTGCCGGTGATCGTGCTGCGGCACCTGTCCGCGGCGCAGAAGGAGGCGCTGCGGCTCGCCGACAACCGCATCGCAGAGAACGCGACCTGGGACCAGGCACTGCTGCGTGATGCGCTCGCCGCGGTGCAGGCGGCGCAGGACATCGACCTTGGCGCGCTCGGCT
Source organism: Falsiroseomonas tokyonensis (assembly GCF_019024325.1). Classification (GTDB taxonomy): domain Bacteria; phylum Pseudomonadota; class Alphaproteobacteria; order Acetobacterales; family Acetobacteraceae; genus Falsiroseomonas; species Falsiroseomonas tokyonensis. The sequence goes on along the minus strand of NZ_JAFNJS010000030.1, from coordinate 484 downwards.
TCTCGGCGGATGAGCTCGCGGACATCCTCGCGGCGGCTGGAGATGCCGTGTCCGACGGCGACGCGCCCGAGGCTCTGTCCGCGGATCCCGCCGAGGGGGGCGGTGCGGCAGGCGCGGCGGATGCGGAGGAGCCGGCGGAGGATCCCGCCGATGCCGATCCTGAGCCGCCGCGCCAGGCCGTCACCCGCCCCGGCGATCTCTGGCTGCTGGGCGAGCATCGCCTTCTCTGCGGCGACAGCACCGATGCTGCCTCGGTCGCTCGCGTTATGGGCGAGGACCGCGCGGCGCTGCTCTTCACCTCCCCGCCCTACGGGAACCAGCGCGACTACACGACCGGCGGCGTCACGGATTGGGACGCGCTGATGCAGGGCGTGTTTCAGCATCTCGACGCTGCCATGCGACCGGACGGCCAGGTGCTGGTGAACCTCGGGCTGATCCATCGCGACAATGAATGGCAGCCCTATTGGGCCGGCTGGCTCGACTG
>NZ_JAFNJS010000003.1:555692-663810 GCF_019024325.1 Falsiroseomonas tokyonensis | reverse complement strand
AACATCGAGCACGTCGCCACGAACAAGTGGCTCGGCCTCGAGACGCCGCCCTCGGACGGGCGCTTCTGCCGCTTCCGGTCGCACCAGCACGGCATTCGCGCCCTGGCTCTGCTGCTGCAGAGCTACCAGGACCGGCATGGGCTGCGCACGGTGCGCGGCATCGTCGCGCGCTGGGCACCGAGCAGCGAGAACGACACCCGCGCCTACCAGGCGGCGGTCGCCGCGCGCCTCGGGGTCGGGCTCGACGATCCGATCGACCTGCACGAGGCGGCGACCATGCGCGGGCTGGTCGAGGCGATCATCGGCCACGAGCTCGGCGGCATGCCCTACGCGCCGGACACCATCGCCGAGGGCCTGCGCATGGCCGGCCTGGTGCAGCCCGGCCTCGCCCACAGCGGCACCGTGCGCGCGGCCGCGGGCTCGGTGGTCGCCGGCGTCACGGCGGCGGCGGTGGTCGATGCGGTCACCACGCTCGCGCCGCACGCGGACGGCCTGGCGTCGGTGCTGCGGGCGCTCGGCCCCTGGGGCGTCGCCGCCGCGGTGATCGGCGTCGCGGCCTGGACCATCCACCAGCGGCTGCAGCGGCAGCGGGAGGTCACCCGATGACGGACCACGACCGCGAACTCGGCACCATCGTCACCCGCCTGACCGAGATCGAGCGGCGCCTGGCCGAGGGCGACAAGGACATGCGCGAGCTCACCCGCACCGTCACGGAGCTGGTCAAGGCGATGGCCGGGCTGACGGCGCGGCTATCGCTGGCGGCCGGCGGCGTGCCGGGCGCATCGCCTGCCATCCCGGCGACGGGTGCGGCGGCGGCCGGCGGCATCGTCGGCGCGGCGGTCGGCGCGAAGCTCGCCTCCTGGCTCGGCCTCGGCTGACCGGCCATGGGCGTGTTCGACGATGCGCTGGCGGTGCTCGCCGCCGACCCCAACCTCGGCGTCGAGGCGACCTACCGCGCCGCGGGGACCAGCGCGGCCGTGTCGCTTCGCGTCTTGCGTTCCAGCCCTGATCGTGTGGTGGACGCCTTCGACACGCCGCTGCTGCGCGCGACCGACGTGCTGACCGTCAGCATCGCCCTGCTGCCGGCCATCGAGGCGGGCGACACCTTTACCCTTGGCGCGGACCTGTTGACGGTAGACAGCGCGGAGCGGGATGCCGCCGGGGTCGCCTGGCGCGTGCTCTGTCGGCGGTAGGCCGTGCGCCTCACCGCTGTCGTCGGCGACCTGCGCAAGGCCCTGGCCGAGGAGGTTCGCGCCGGCGAGCGCGCCGCCTCTCGCGCCGTGCGCGCCGAGACGGACGCCCTGAAGACTGAGCTCCGCGGCCAGGTCACCGCCTCGCTCGGCGGCAAGGCGCGCGGCATCGCCAATGCCTGGCGCTCCCAGATCTTTCCGCGGACCGGCGTGTCGATGCGCGCTGCCGGCCTCGTCTGGAGCAAGACGCCGTTGGTGATCGATGCCTTCGAGCGCGGCGCGCTGGTCCGGCCGAAGGGCGGCGGGCGGTTCCTGGCGATCGCCACCAGCTTCAACGCCGCCCGCGGCTGGCGCGGCCGCGGCGATAAGGGGCTCCGCGTCACGCCGGCGCAGATGGTCGCCTCTGGCCAAGGTTTCTTGCGGCCCTTCCGCTCCGGCCGCGGCTTCGTCTGGTGCCTGCCGCTTCGCCAGGGCGCGGCAACGGGCCGACGGCGGCGCACCCGCCTCATCGCCGGCGGCGTCGCCGAGGTCGGCACCGCCAACCGCAAGGGCCGCGAGGCCTGGGCGCGCGGCCTGCTCGAACAGGGGATGGTGCCGATGTTCCTGCTGCTGCCGCAGGTGAAGCTGGCCAAGCGGCTCGACGTGCGCGGGGCCTCGCTCCGCGCCTTGCGGCGTCTGCCGCGGCGCTTCGTGGCGGCCTGGGAAGCCGAAGCTGGGAGGTCCGGGTGAGTGTCCGCGAGACAGCCCTAGCCGCCCTGTACACCCGCCTGGGCGCCGCCCTGGCCGCGCGGAACCCCGCCCCAAAGGTCCTCCGCAACGAGACCGTGCGGCAGCGCCTGCCCACCGGCGGGCTAGTGGTGGTCCGCGATGGCGAGACGGTGGAGGAGACCGCGATCCTCTCGCCACTCGCCTGGGCGGTCGAGCACCGCGCCGAGGTCGAGGTCGTCGCCGCGACGGGGGCGCTGCTCGACACGCTGCTGGTCGACATCGCGGCCGCGATCGCCGGCGACCGCACCCTCGGCGGGGCGGTCGAGTGGGCGCAGCCCGGCGCGCCTTCGTTCGACGACGTCGAGGCCGAGGGCGCCGCCGCGGCGCGCGCCGCCTCGGTCCCCGTCACGCTGTCCTTCACCGTCGCCGGCTCGCCGCTGGCCTGACCCCGCTCCCGGAGACGCCCCATGCCCCGTGCCATCGGCGCGAACTCGCGCCTGCTCATGATCCCCGAGGTCACTTATGGCACCGCCCCCGGTGGCAACTGGCGGCGCGTGCCCTTCCTCTCCTGCAACCTCGGCGCCGAGCAGCCGCTGCTGGACGCCGACGTCATCGGCCTCGGCGGCAATCGCGATCCCGCCGCGCCGTTCTTCGACACGGTCACGGTCGAGGGCGACGTCGTCGTGCCGGTGGACCTGATCAACATCGGCCACTGGCTGCGCCTGCTGCTCGGCGCGCCGACCACGACCGGCACCAACCCCAACTTCACCCACACCTTCGGTTCGGGTGCGGCGACGCTGCCCTCGCAGGCGATCGAGATCGGCTATCCCGACGTGCCGAGCTACGATGTTTGCGCCGGCGTGCGTGCGGACGCGCTGGAGATCGATTTCTCGCCGACCGGCCCCGCCACCGCGACGATCAAGCTGATCGCCCAGGGCTCGACGCGCTCCGGATCGTCCTCGGGCGGCACGCCGGTCTCGGCCGCCTACACCGCCTTCAACAAGGCGCAGGGCTCCATCTCCCGCGGCGGCTCTGCGCTGGCGCAGGTCACCGGCGCGCGGCTCGCCTACTCGAACAGCGTCGAGGCGGTGCGCACCATCCGCGCCGACCGCAAGATCGAGGGCGCGGATCCCGGCATCGCGCGCGCCACCGGCCAGATCACCGCGCGCTTCGCCGACACCACGCTGCTCATTCAGGCGCAGAACGGCACCGCGGCGGAGTTCGCCTTCGCGTTCACCATCGACGCGAACCGCAGCCTCACCTTCACGCTGCACGAGGTCTACCTGGCGCTCGCCAAGACGCCGATCGAAGGGCCCGCGGGCGTCGAGGCGAGCTTCGAGTTCCGGGCGGCCTTCAACGCCACGGCGACCCGGATGATGACGGCGGTGCTGAAGAACCAGCAGGCGGGGACGGAATACGCCTGAGCATGCGGCGCACCGTAACGATGGGTGGATTGAGTGGCTTGAGGGCGCCAAGGCCATCGTGTAGCCGGCCGCGACGCTTGCTTCGCTTGACCAACTAGGCGATTTATCGGGGGAGCCGCAGCGACGGTCAGCCAAATTAAGCCCCGAAGAGCCGTCCCGATGATCAGACTTCCGCGCGCATTCCTGTCCCATAGCTCAACAGACAAAGAGCTTGTGGGTGAAGTCGCTAAATCATTGGGCAGAGCGGCCGTCGTTTACGACGCTTTTGAATTCAATGTTGGCGATGAGTTCAGAGACGCCATACTGGCAGGACTTTCAAAATCTGACATATTTGTGCTTTTCGCCAGCCGCCGCGCACTACAGCGTGATTGGGTTAAGTTCGAAATCCTCACGGCGAAAGAGGCTTTGACGAGGCAAGCGCTGAGCCGAGTCCTTACCTTCATCATTGACCCTGATCTTGACCTCGGCAGTATTCCCGAGTGGATGAAGTCGACGCTGATCGTACGCCAGGAGCATGCGGGTCTGATCGCGGTCGAGATCCGCCGGATAATTGGCCAGCGGTTGAAGGACGCACTTCCGTCCTATTTCGTGGGGCGGCGAAACGAGATCGAGCAGGCGCTCGAACTAATTTCTGGCTTCACAGATCCTGACCAGCGGCCACCTCTGCTCGTCTACGGTTTGAAGGGCATCGGGCGACGGTCACTTGTCCAGGCCATCGCGCGGGACAACTTGTCTTATGCAACAAACGTCCACATCGCGCTCAAGGCTGGTGATCTCTTGCCAGAGACGTTCATTCGCCTTTCGGACGCTCTGTCGCCAGGGGGTGTGAAGAACTTCGCTGACCTTCTCGCCGAGCAGGAGGCGAAAGCGCAGGAGGTCCTCCTGGCTGACATCGTTCACCTGATAAAGGTCGCGTGCGCATCGGGCACACTGCCGGTCTTGGTGGATGATGGCGCCTTGGCGCAGCAAAATGGCGTGCTCCGCCCAGAATTCGAGGCGCTATATCGTGCAGTCGAGGCCGATCGCGAGGCGGACGCGATGATTGTCGCAGGAAGGCGGCTCTACGGCAGCGGTGGCGCGAGCTTGCCGGCGTTACGGGTGCCAGAGTTGGACCAGTCCTCAACGTAGAATCTTCTTCGGATCGCAGGGCGGGACATGGGCATCGTCTTCGACCGTGCTGGTCTAGCATCGATAGCCACCTATTCGCGTGGATATCCGCCCGCGGTTCGGTTCGCCCTGGACGAGGTACGAGCCAGGGGCATCGCTCAGGTGGTGGCGAACCAGCGAGCAATCGTTAACTTCAGCGCCGAGCTGTTCCTTCGTCAGCTGAAAGAGACAAGCTCAATCAACGCTACCATGGAGACAATTCTGAGGGTGCTTTCTGCCTTCAGCCCTCTGCCGCTGAGCGTCATCGCGGACTACTGCGGGGTATCTGGCGCGGAGGCGAGCGAGAACATCGACCACTTGCTTGACCTCGCCTTTGTGCTCCCGGACGGGCTCCACCTCCGCATCAGCGAGCCGCTGCGGGACGCTGCGTACCGGGCTTTCGACGGTCTGACGATCGATAGCGCCCGAGTTGCCGACCTGCTGGACGCTTATCTCCGTGCCGAACCCGATGATGACGCGCGACTGAACCTCGGGCAGACAATCTTTAGGGCAAGCCTGCTGTCGGGCTCTGGGTCGGAATCTCGCTTCGCCGTTGGGTTCGCGTCTGACCTGATTCAGGTAGCAACGCAGAGCTATCACGATCAAGACTATGATCTAGCTATCCGCTATGGGGCATCGGCGCTTGCGGCACGGCCCGACAACGTCGACGTCAGACGTTATGTGGCGCAGGCCTTGATCCGGCGGGAGCGCTTCCAGGAGGCGGAGACGCACATCGACGCCTTGGTTGGGCTGGGAGAGCTGAAGGAGGCCTTCTACGTTCGTGGCTTTGCGGCGCGCCGCAAGCGTGAGTACCGCGACGCGATCGAGGCATACGAGAAGAGTCTTGCATATGGGCGCGGAGGCGTCGCAATCCACCGCGAACTCGCCAGCAGCTACTTCGAGTTGGGCGACATGCCAAAGGCTGAACACCATATCCGGCAGGCGGAGGAGAGATCGCCTCACAATCGCTACGTCGTCGATCTACGCTGCACGATAGCGCTTCGCCTCGGCGATTTGGAAACGGCTGGACGCACGCTCGCTATCCTGGAGCGCGTCGATCCCAGTGGATTTGCCGACCATCGCCGTTCGACGTTCGAACAAGCACGAGGTGCACCGGAAGCGGCGTTGGCATTCGCCGAGTCCGCCAATCGGAAGATTGCGCATCCCACCTTCGAGGTAATGGCTAACCTCGCAAACTGCGAGATAGAAGCGGGCAAATCGACATCAGCCATGTCGACCTTGACCGACATCCAGCAGAAATTCGGTGGCGCGAACCACGACGCTCAAACAGGACTCCGCTGCAAATACGAGATCCGTTTCGGGAGCGTGCAGGCAGCAGAGGGGTTATGGAACACGCTTCGCAACCCAGGCACGCCCGTGCATACCGGGCTGCGGCTATCGATTCTCAATCGAAAAGCCGCCGAAGCGGGCCTGAGCACTAGGGAAGAGGCGGAGCGCCAAGAGCTTATTGCGAAGCAGTCTATCGCTGAGCTCGAACGCAACGAGCGGATGCTGGGCTCGGTTCTCTCCAGGTCAGAATAGGTGCGGCCGGGCCGAGGTATCCCCTCCGCGAGCAACGCGGCCTTGCGCCCACGAACGAACATCGCGCATCCATACTGACGTCCACCATCGCTTCGGGTGATCTAGGCAGGCAAGTTGCTGCCTTCGCGGCGGCCTTCGCTCGAAATGTAGGACCGCACCTCGCGCAGAGCCGACGATCTTGAACGTCTGCCCAGGATGTCTGCACGCCCAGCGTTACCCGACATCCCGGCTGAATACCCACGGGCCATCTACGTATCGAGTACGGCTGTAGCGCTCGACGCCCAGTCTGCCACCGCGACGCGCCGGTTTATCGCGCAAGCCTTGCTGTTGAGGCTGACCGCTGTTCTGCGCCCGCTGCACCGGGCTCTGCTGATCCGCATTGCCTGCCTTCTTGAACGGAGAATCGCATGCTCACCCTCGACCTCCCGGCCGAGCCGTATTGGCTCGACCTGCCACGCGGCGTCCGCGTGGAGATCCGACCCGTGACGACCGCGGTCATGGCGGCCGCCCAGGCAGCCGCCGCGCGCCGTCTCGCCGCGATCCGCATCGCCGATCCGGATCTCGACCCCGACATGTCGCGCGGCCTGTCCTTCGCCTTCCTGGTCAAGGCGCTCGCCCGGCATGCCGTCACCGCCTGGCAGGGCGTCGGCGATTCCGCCGGCAAGCCGCTGCCGCTCTCGCCCGAGGCGGTTGAGCGCTTGATGGACCTCGACGACATCGCCGCCGCCTTCTGGGACCGCGCCACCGCCCCCGTCGCCGCGGTGGCCGCCGAGGGAAACGGCTGAGGGCCCGCGCCGCCTGGCACTTCGGCCGCGGGCCCGAATACTGCCGGGGCTGCGCCGCCCTCGGCCGCGACTGCGCCGATGCCTGCCCCTATGCCGCGCACGCCCCCACCAGCCTTGAGGGCCACGCCTGCTGGGCCGCTGGCACGGCCTGCGCCGAGGTCACCATGGCCGGCCTGACGCTCGACACCGCCGGCGCGCTCGCCGCGGCGCGCGATCTCGGTGCGTCCGGATGGGCCGCCGCCGAGCTGCTGCTCGCCATCCGCATCGGCATGGCCGAGGGCAGCGCCGCCCGCCGTGACGGGGAGGGAAAGCCGAATGGCTGATGCAACCCGCCGCGTCTCGGTCCGCCTCTCGCTGGACGACGCTGCCCGGGTCAAGGCCGGGCTGCGTGAGGTGGGCGAGACCGGCCAGCGCTCCCTCGACCAGATCAAGGGCGGCGCCGAGCGCGCCTCCCGGTCCCTCGAACTGCTGGACGTCGCCACCCGCGGCATCCAGATCGCCGGCGTGGCGGTCGCCGCGCGGGCCCTGGTCCAGGCCGGCGACGCGCTGACCCAGGGCCTCTCCCGCCTGCAGAACGCCACCGGCTCGGTCGAGCGCGCCGGACAGGTCTACGAAGCGCTGTACCGCAACGCGCTCTCCACCGGCGTTGCGGTCTCCGAGAGCGTCGACGCCTTCCAGCGCTTCTCGATCGCCGCCCGCGAGATCGGCGCCACCTCCGACCAGGTGGTCCGCCTCGTCGGCGGCTTGCAGCGCGTTGCCATCGTCTCCGGCGCGTCGACCCAGGAGATCAGCAGCGCGACCCTCCAGCTGGCCCAGGCGCTGGCCTCGGGCGTCCTGCAGGGCGACGAGCTGCGCTCCATCCTCGAGGCCATGCCGCTGCTGGCCGAGGGCCTGGCCCGCGAGCTCGGCGTTTCGATCGGCGAGCTCCGCAAGCTCGGCAGCGAGGGCAAGCTCACCGCCGAGCGGGTCTTCCCCGCGCTGCTGCGCGCCACCGAGCGGCTCGGCGCCGAACTCGATCGGGCGCCGCTCTCGCTCGGCCGCGCCTTCGGGCAGCTGAGCGCCGCCACCGAGAACTTCCTCGGCCAGCTCGACCGCGCCATCGGCCTGTCCAACGCGCTCGCCCGGGCGCTCTCGGCCGCCGCCCGCGCCGTGGACAGCGTCCGCCAGGGCGCCGGCCTGCGCAGCGAGGAGGAGCGCCTCGCCGGCCTCCGCCGCCAGGCCGAGGCGCTGTCGGCGCAGATCGGCCGCCTGGAGAGCGAGGGCGACGGCCGCGACAGCCTGCGCGCCCCGGTCCGCCGCGGCAGCATCCGCCCCGGCCTGGTCGGCACCGCCGAGCAGCAGGCCGGCGTCGACAGCCGGGCGCGGCTGGAGGAGCTGCGCCGCGACTACTTCGCCACGCTGGCCGAGATCGACACCGCCGAGCGGGAGTCGCTGAACCGGCGCCTCGAGGAGCAGGAGCGTGCCGGCCAGGCCGCGGCCGACGCCCGCCGGCGCCGCGCCACGCAGGACGTCCAGGACCTCACCCGCGACCTCGACGACCGCTTCCGGATCAACCGGGAGTACGAGGAGCGCGTCCGCCGGCTGCGTGAGGCCGAGGCAGCCGGCGCGGTCACCGCCGCCGAGCGCACCCGCCTCGTGACGCTCGCGCTGCAGGAGCGCGACGAGGCGCTGCGCCGGCTGGAGCCGCGCATCGCCGCCGTGCGCCGCGCCAGCACCGAGGGGGCGCGGGAGGCGCGCGACGCCGAGCGGCAGCTCAACGACCTGCTGCGCGAGCGCGAGCGGCTGATCCAGGACAACGAGACAGCCTATGAGCGCTACCAGCGCCGGCTGGAACGGCTCGCCGACCTGGTGCAGCGCGCCGAGCGCGCTGGCCGGCCGATCCCGGACGAGACGGTCGGGCGGGAGGCACAGCGTGCGCTGGAGGATCTGGAGGAGGCCGAGCGCCGGCTGCTGCGCAGCACCGAGGGCACGCGGGAGGCAGCGCGGGAGTTGGGCTTCGCGTTCTCCTCCGCCTTCGAGGACGCGATCGTGCGCGGCGACAAGCTCTCGAAGGTCATGCAGGGTCTGCTGCAGGACATCACGCGCATCATCGCCCGCCGCACCATCACCGAGCCGCTGGGGAACGCCGTCTCGGCCGGCCTCACCAGCCTCGGCGCCGGCAGCTGGTTCGACGGCATCGGCTCCTGGCTCGGCGGCCTGTTCCGCGCGGAGGGCGGGCCGGTCGCGGCCGGTCAACCCTACATCGTCGGCGAGCGTGGGCCGGAGTGGTTCGTCCCCGACCGCGGCGGCACCGTGCTGCCGAACGGCGTCGCGCCGGGCGGGCCGGTCATCCAGCAGACCATCAACATCGACGCCCGCGGGGCCGATGCCGGGGTCGAGGCGCGGCTGCGGCTGCTCGCCGGGCAGATCGCGCGGCAGGCCTCCGCCATGACGCTCGACGCGATCCGCCGCGGCGGCAGCGCCTACGAGACGGTGCGGGGATGACCGAATACGCCTGGCCGGAGGCGCTGCGCCCGACGCGGCTGACCTTCTACCTGCAGCACAACACCACCCGCTTCGTCTCGCCGGTCACCCGCGCCACCCAGGTGCTCCGCCGCGAGGGCGCGCGCTGGGTGGCGCAGGCGACGTTCGATCCGCTCGACCGTGTGCGCGCGGGCCTGCTCGAAGGACTGCTCGCCGCGCTGGCCGGCTCGGTGAACACTGTTCGCATCTGGGACTGGCGGCGCGAGTTCCGCACCGGCGATCCGCGGGTGCAGGGCGACGTGCCGAGCGGGCCGTTCTCCTACTCCGACGCCACCATCTTCACCGACGGCACCGGCTTCGTGGTCGGCTCGGGGAACCCGGCGCTGGCGGCAGGCGCGCCGCGTGGGGCGCTCGCGATCCAGACCCAGGGCTGGTGGCCGAACGCTGTCGCGGTCGGCGCGGGCGACCTCATCGGCTTGGCCGGGCGGCTCTACATCGCGACCGAGACGGTGACCGCCTCCGGCGCCGGCACCGCCACCATCCCGATCGCACCGCCGCTGCGCGAGGCGCTGCTGATCAACCAGCCGCTAGTGCTGACCAGGCCCACCGTCGCCATGCGCCTGGTCTCCGACGACGAGGCCGCCAACTCGACCCGGCCGGGGCGCTTCACCGCCATCACCATCCGCCTCGAGGAGGCGCTGTGATGCCCGACACGCACGGCACACCGCGGCTGTCGCCGCACGCGGCCGCCTCCGCCACCTCGCCGGTCGCGGCACCGGTGGTGCTGGTCGAGCTCGACTTCGCCTCCGGCCCCTTCCGCGCCTGGACCGGGCTCGGCCAGCTGCACTGGGCGGGGAAGGTGTTCGAGGGCGTGGGCTCGATCGGCGCGGTCGGCGAGGTCGAGGAGACGGTCGAGCTCCGCGCCGTGCGGCTGACCCTTGCCCTGTCCCCGGTGCCGCAGGAGGTGGTGGACATCGCCCTCGCCGAGCGGAGCTTTCGGCTGCGCCCGGCCCGGCTGTGGGGCGCGCTACTTGACGCGGAGGGCACCTTCGTCGCCGACCCGTTCCCGCTCTGGGCCGGGCTGATGGACACGATGGAGGTGACCGACGGCGCCGAGCCCCGCGTCGCGCTCACCTGCGAGAGCCGGCTCGTCGACCTCGAGCGCGCCGAGGTGCGCCGCTACACCGACGCCGACCAGCAGGCCGAGTATCCCGGCGACCGTTTCTTTGAGTACGTCCCCGCCCTGCAGGAGGCGGAGATCCGGCTGCCGGCCCAGTGACGCGGCGGCCGGACTGGGCGGTGCGGCTGGCAGCGCTGCTGTCGGCGGTGGAGACGCGCCCCTTCGACGCCCATCGCTGGAACTGCGGTCGCTTCGCGCTGGCCGCGGTGGAGGCGATGACGGGAGAGCGGCCCGCCTTCCAGGTGCAGCCCGACCTCGTGGCCACCGCCGACAGCGCTGGCTTTCCGCGCATGCCGCCGCTGCTGGCTCGCATGGGCGACATCGTCCTCGCGCCCGATCCCGACCGCCTCGGCGTGGTGCTCGACGCCGGTCGCGTCGCCTTCGTCGGACCGCGCAGCCTGGTCCGCGCGCCGATCATCCTCTGCACCATCGCCTGGAGGATCGGCTGACATGCCCGCCGCCGTTCCGCTGATCGCCGTCGTCGCCGGCGGGGTCGCCTCCGCCGCGGTCGGCGGCGGCATCATCGGCGCGATTGTCGGCGCCGGCGCTGCCTTCGTCGTCTCGACCATCGGCGCCTCGGTCTTTCCGGCCAAGCGCCCGACCGCGCCGACGTCCTCCACCGCGCTGCGCCCGGGCGACGATCCGAGTGCGCCCGGCGCCGGCCGCACGCAGTCCTTCCGCCAGCCGATCACCGAGCACCAGATCGTCTTCGGCCGCTGCAAGGTCGGCGGGCCGATCGTCTTCATCCACTCGGCGACCGACGACGCCGGCCGCGCCGATGGCTGGTTCTACGCCGTCATCGTCCTCGCCGCGCACCGCGTCCGCGCCATCGGCGACCTCTGGCTCGGTGACACACTGGCCACCGATTCGAAGTTCGCCGGCCTGGTGCGCGTCGATCGCCACCTCGGCGACCCCGACCAGGCCGCGAACGCCAACCTGATCGCCGAGACCAGCGGCAAGTGGACCGCCGAGCACCGCGGACGCGGCCGCGCCTATGTCGCCGTGCGGCTCAAGATCACGGCGGAGGCCTTCCCCTCCGGCCCGCCCAACATCGCCGCGCTGGTCGAAGGCGCCGACACGATCCTCGACCCGCGCACGGGCGCGACGGGCTGGTCGGACAACCCGGCGCTGTGCCTCGCCTGGTACCTGACCGCGCCCTTCGGCTGGAAGGCGTCCTGGGACGACATCGACATCCCCGCCCTCATCGCCGCGGCCAACATCTGCGACGAGCTGATCGGCACCCGGGCCGGCGTCACCGAGCGCCGCTACACGGTGAACGGCCGCGTCTCGCTCGGCGAGGGCAAGATCGCCATCACCCGCAAGCTCGTCGCCGCTATGGCCGGCGCGCTGGTCGTCTCGGGCGGGCGGTTCTTCATCCATGCCGGTGGGCCGGCGCTGCCCGCGGCGACGCTCACCTCGGATGATCTCCGGGGCGACGTGACCATCCAGGGCAGCCGGCCGCGGCGGGATCTCTTCAACGGGGTGCGCGCGGTCTACGTCGACCCGGCGAAGAACTGGCAGCCGACCGATGCCCCGCCGCTGCTGGCCTCGAACTACGTGGCCGAGGACGGCGGCGAGGCGATCTACCGCGACCTCGAGTACCCGCTGACCACCTCGGTCGCGACCGTCCAGCGCCTGATGAAGGCCGAGCTCGAACGGATCCGCCGCCAGCGTGAGGTGGCCTTCCCGGCCAACCTCTCGGCCCTGCGGCTGCGGCCCTGGGACGGCGTGACCGTCGCCCTCGACCGGGTTGGACCCTTCCCGGCGCGCGTGACCGGCTGGCGGCTGTCGCCGGACGGCGGCGTGGACCTCACCCTCTCGGAGGAGGACCCCGCCGTTTGGGACTGGAACCCGGCGGTGGACGAGCGCGCCGCCGGCGACAGCCCCTCCGTGGTGCTGCCGAACCCCGGGGTCATCGCCGCCACGGCCTCGATTGCGGTGGAGACGCCCACCGGCAGCACCTTCGCCGCTCTCGGCGTGTCGTGGTCCGCGGTCGGCAGCGCGTATCTCGCCGGCTACGAACTGGAGTTCCGCCCCGCCTCCGTCGCCACCTGGCAGGGCTACGGTGGCGCCCTGGGCGCGACTGCGGCCTCGATCCCCACCACCGAGCCGACCGCCTTCCGGGCGCGCGCGGTGGCCCGCAGCGGGGCGGTGTCGGGCTGGCGGGAGGCGGCCATCTCTGGCGCCGTCACCGCGCCCGCCGCGCTCGGCATCACCGGCGGGGTGCGGCTGTCCGGCGGGTTCCCCGCCGAGGCGGTGCGCCTGCAGGTGTTCGAGGCCAGCAGCAACAGCCTGGCTGCGGCCGTGAAGCTGGCCACCGAGCCCACCGCGCTGCCCTGGGACCGCACCGGCCTCACCGCCGGCCAGACCCGCTGGTACTGGCTCCGCGCCGTCTCCGCCGAGGGGAACGTCTCGGCCCTCGTCGGGCCCGTCACTGCGACCGCGCTGTAGGAGGCGACATGGCCGCCCGCATCGACGACCTGATGGTCCTCGGTCAGAACATCTCCAAGACCGACCTCGCGAAGTACCTGCGCGACCGCGAGGCGGTGCTGCCGCGCGACTTCGGCGGCCTCGGCGATGGCGCCGCCAACGACCGCGTCGCCATCCAGGCCTGCTTCGACCGCGCCGCAGCGGACGGGAAGTTCGCCGTCATCCCGCCCGGCACCTGGAACGTCGATGCCGGCGTCACGCTCGGCGGTGGTGCGCGTGGGCTGATCATGCAGGGGGTGATCCAGTACACCGGCGCCACCAACGCGCCGGCCACCGTGCTGACGCTGGGCGACGGCGGCACCACCCGCAACGGCGAGAAGCTCTATCTCAACCTGCAGGTCACCCGGCAGATCCAGTCAGACTGGGCGAGCGAGGCCGACATCGGCATCCTCGCGCGCAACCTCGACTCCTCGCTGCTCGACCTCCGCCTGGTCTCGGGCTTCACGATCGGACTGCGGACGCTGGGCGATGGGCGCGGCTTCGAGGACACGACGCTGATCCTCGGCCGCATCCTGAACAACCGCTACGGGCTCGACGCCCACTGTGCCACCGCCACGGCCTGGAACACCTCGATCCGCTACTATGGCGGCCATTTCGCCTGCGCGACCGGAATCAACCCGACCCTCGACCGCTTCGGGGTGCGCTTCTCGCGCCAGGCCGGGGCCTACAACAACCACAACCGCCACATCTTCGACGGGCCGAATTTCGAGCTCCGTCAGCTCGACCCGAACGTCGCCATCCCCTTCCTGAACGAGACGGGCGGCACCGCGATCATCGCGCGGGGGATGCGCATGGAGGCCTGCTCGCCGATCGCGGCGCGGCACACCGGGGCAGCGACCGACTGCGAGTACGAGATCGCCTGGGCGCAGACCTACGCCATCGGCATCGACTACACCGCGACCGCAACCCGCGCCGGCAACGCGGTCTACAACCGCCACCGCGCGCCGGCGTCGCGGCTGACGCGGCTGCTGGCGAACCTCCCGAACCTGCGCGCCGCGGCCTTCCGCCAAAGCAACACCGAGATCGGCGTGGAGGGCGCCTGCATCATCGCGACCTCCACCACCACCGAGACCACCATGGCGGCGCTGTCCTGGAACGGGCTCGACGGTATCGCCGCGACCGGGCGGGGGCTGTTGCTCAACGCCAACCGTGGCGTCGCCTTCGTGGTGCAGACCACGCACGCGAAGGAATTCGCGCTGGCGCACTGGCTGGTCGGCGGCGCCGATGGCGGGCGGCTCTGCGTCCGCTGCTTCGACGGCGCTGGCACGGTGCGGGAGAACCAGCCGCAGGACGTGCTGGCCTCCGGCACCACGGTGCAGTGGGACACCCCCTCGAAGAGCTGGCAGGCGGGTGCGGTGATGCAGGACAGTTCGCTCAACCGGCGGCAGACGGTGCGGCTCGGCGCAGGCGTCGCCTTCGCGCAGATCGGCATCATCGGCTTCGACGGGCAGATCGAGCTCGAGGCGCTGCGGCTCTACGGCCTGCCGGAGGACGCGCCGGCGGTGCTCTACGGCTGCCCCTCAGTGCCGGCGGGGACACGGACGCTGGCGCTGGAGACCAACTGGGACCTGCCGAGCCTTGGCCCCGGCGCGACGGCCAACGTCGACGTCACGGTCCCGGGCGCCCGCCGGGGCGACTTCGCCGACGCGTCGCTCGACACGAGCAGCATCGCCTTCGTGCTGGACTGCCATGTGTGGTCGAACAACAGCGTGCGCGTGACGGCGCGGAACGTCAGCGCGTCGACGGTGGACTTGGCCGCGGCGCCGTTGGCGGTGCAGGTGACGAAGCGGCGGATCTCGTGAGCTTGAGAGAACGTCGTGCAGGCCAGGGGCAAGGACTACGTGGCGACGAAGCTCGCCGTGCGCGAGGCGGTCTGCGCCGAGCGGTGGAAGCAGGCCAACGAACGGCTCGGGCGGATCGAGGTCGTGCTGGCGGCCATCGTGCTGCTGCTGCTGGTCGGCGAGGGTAGCGTCATCGCGGTGCTACGCAGGATGCTAGGTGGATGGGCGTGCCCGGCAGCAGAGCCAACCGGGCACGCCCCATCCTTCTCGGCCGGCCCTATGGCGGCCAGCCTGGTGGGCACCAGCGGGTTCGCCGCCATCCCCACCACCGCCATTGATCCGCCCCTCGTGCGGCGTCTCCGGCGGTCCCCGCGCTTGAAGGGTCCGGGTCCCCGTCGCCAGCAAGGTGGCCGGCTAAGTCAGTGTCGGTCCATCGCAAATCCGACGTGCGAGCGCGATCGAGCGTCGATTATCGCGGCGTCTCCTCGTCCAACGTCGCCGCCGACACGATGGCGCGGAACTCGTCCCGCACCTCCGGCTGGTGCCGGCCGAGCCAGCGCGCGACGGCGTCATTGCCGAGCAGCTTCGCCACGTAGCCCCGCGCCAGCACGAGCTGCATCACGTTCCGGTTGTAGGTCTGCTCGATCGCCTTGAAGCGCGACTGGACGAGCGACATTTCCTGCTCCATGCGCGCGATCTGATCCATGGACAGGCCGCGTACCTTCTTCGGCTGGGCGGGATCGACCAGATGGGCCGCTGGCGTCGCGGCTAGCAGCGCCTCGGCGTAGGTCGCAGAGAAGTTGTTGACGCTCAGCATCAGCTCGGCGCACTCGATCTGGCGGGCGGGCTTCATCTTGCGCAGGTGCCGCGTGACGTCCTGGTGGAAGTGTGCCTCCTTCAGCAGCTCCACCGCCTCTGGGCAGATACCGGCCAGCAGGTCGCGCTTCCGGCGGATGGTGTCGATGTCGAGGTCAAGCGCGCGAGCCAGCCGCTCTTCCGACACGCCGCGCTCCAGCGCGCGCAGGATCATGAAATGCTCCTGCACCGTCGCAAGCCGGTTCACCCGCTTGTTGTACGTATACCCCTCGTCGTCGCGCGACAGGAGGCAGGCAATCTTGGGCCAGCCGAGCGCTCGCGCGGCGGCCAGGCGGAGGTGGCCGTCGAGCACCGCGCACAGCCCGCTCCGCGCGTCCGGCTGCGTGACCGACAACGGCTCAATCAGGCCGATCTCCTGCATCGACACCCGGATCTGCTCGAACTTCCGCGACCTCGGAACGTCCTTGCCCAGGAGGCGCGACGGCAGCAGCCGGTCGAGGGTGAGGTGGAGGATGTCGCGGTCGAAGGCCTCGGTCAGGTTCGTCATCGTCGTCTCCGCCCGGCCGTCACCCGGACCTGCCGCGCACCAGCTCGTCGATCGCCTTGGGCAGCGTCGGCAGGCCCTCCGCCCGTAGCAAGTCAACGAAGTGCTCGTCCCGCAGCAGCCCCCCGAGCGCGGCCGCCAGGAAGGCCAGGCGCTGCTCGACCAGGTCGGCCTTCCGGATCAGCTGCTTCTGCCGCTCGACCTCCTTGTTGTAGGCACGGACGAGGACCGCCGAGCTGAACCTCGCGCCCTTTGGCCTGGCCGCGCCGGCGCGGCCGGTCGCCTTGCCGTAGAGACCGCGCACCTCAATGAGGCGGCGCGCAGCGAGCAGCTTGCGGCCGCGCAGGTCGCCGCTCTCGTAGGCCGCCTGGAGCACCTGCTGCACCTCCTCGCTGCCCGCGCCCGCGATGGCGATTGCCGTGGTGATGGGAATCCTGTGGTCCTCCACCGCGATCAGCAGGCGCTCCTCGCCCCGATCCAGCAGGGTCAGCACTCCCTTTATCCAGCTGACATCGAGGCCGGTCTTCCGCGCGATCGCTTGCGGTTCGTGGCCGCGTTGTTGCAGGGCGCGGATCGCCTCGAGCTGTTCCATCGTTCGTGGCGCCCGCCTCGCGATGTTCTCCACGAGGCTACGGACGAAGGCGTCTTCGTCGGAGGACGCGACGATGATCGCCGGGATGGTGCGCTGCCCAAGCGTCCGGAATGCCTCGACCCGACCCTGACCGCAGATCAAGAGATAGCGGTCCCCGCGCTGCGTCACCGTGATCGGCTTCTTGAGGCCAAGTAGCCTGATCGACGCAACGAGCTCCTGGAAGACCTTCTGCTTGCGCTCGCGCGGGTTGAGGACGTCGATCAGATCGACTGGCACGTCCTGCACGCGCTCAGCGTCGGGGCCCGGCGCGGAGAAGGAGGCCGCGCTCATGCTGCCCGCCTAACTGGCGCGCGCTCGGCGAGGCGGTAGAGCGGCGCCAGGTCGTCCACCCGGTAGCCGTCGAGATGCGTCCCGTTGCGCTCCCCGAGCCTCATCTGTTCCACCGCCAGGTCCATCCAGGGCAGCAGGTAGTAGTCGAGCTCCGCCGTGTTGGCGGCATCCAGGCGCACCGCGACGGTGATGTCGGGACACAGGCCGGTATCCAGCCGCAGCTTCCAGCGCAGCGCACCGCCGTGCGTCACCGTGCAGCGGGCCAGGATCAACGAAACACTGAACTCGCCGTTCACCCACAGCAGGTCCGTCGCCGGATCCCGCTCGATCTGCGCACCTAGCGCGAGCATCGCCGCCTCGGTGCGTTGGACGACCTCGGGGTGAAGCCGGCGCAGGAAGCGGTTGGTCTCCAGGTAGCGGTAGTCCCGGTCCGGCGTGAAGCCCACCAGCTGGTAGGCCCGCATCAGGCTGCCGAAGCGCTGGCCGAAGGCGCTCGACGACGGCATCCCCTCCACCTCGTCGATCAGGATGGCCGACAGGAAGCCACGCGCCTGATAGAGCTGGCCGAGGCGGTCGAGCATCTCAGCGTCGGTGAAGCGACGCGACCGCTCGCGGATGATCCCCTGCGCGGTAAAGAACATCTCCGCCGGTACGACCGCCTCGAAGGCGCCGGAGCGTCGCACCCAGGCCTCCGGCGGGTTCCGGACGCGCCGCTGCTTCAGCTTGAACGAGACGCGGTTGTACACGTTGCTGCCGATGTACTTCTCGTTCGTCAGGATCTGGTGGACCGTGCCGCGGGTCCAGGGGCGGCCGAGGTCGGTGCGAACGCCCTCCTCGTTAAGCCGGCGCGCGATCGTCGCCTCGCTTTGGCCCTGCTCGACGAAGGCGCGGTAGATGCCCTCGACGATGGCGACCTCGTCGGTGGGCCCGGGGCGGAGCACCACGCGGTCGGTCTGCAGACTCTTTTGCTCGCCGCGGCGCAGCTCGCCCTTGGGCGCGCCGGACTGGTCGAGCAGGACGCGGCGCAGGCCGAAGCCAGCCGCCCCGCCCTGCCGGAAGCCGAGCTCGATCAAGCGGCATTGCCCCGCGAAGACCTTCGTGGAGAGCTCGCGGCTGTACTCGCCCGCCATGGCACGCTTGACGCCCTTGACGATGGTGGCGACAGGCGAGCCGTCATTGTCGAATTGCTCGGCGCAGTAGACGACCTTCAGGCCGGCCTGCTTGCAGAGGAATTCGTAGTAGGCGCTCTCGTCGGCGTCCTGGAAGCGGCCCCAGCGGCTGACGTCGTAGACGAGGATGAGCTCAAAATCGACACGGCCGCTGCGGACATCGTCGAGGAGCCGCTGCAGCCCCTCACGTCCGCCGATGTTCAGCCCGCTCTTGCCCTCGTCGGCATAGGTACGGACGATAGCGATGCCGCGGCGCTCCGCGTAATCGCGGATCCGGTCGGCCTGGTTCTCGGTCGAGTACTGCTGATGCTCGGTCGACATGCGCACGTACTGCGCAGCGCGGACCGTGCAGTTCACGTTTTCCTCGCCCGGCAGCCCGTTGTCGTGCCGCGGTCGCACTCGTTCCACCCTTCACAAGTGGGCGGTAGCCCGCATCGCCTACCTCCGTGCCGGCATGCGCATCGGAGGCGCTGCAGACCCTCGCGCCCTCACACCCTCGATGCCCTGAACCTAGCAGGAAGGGCATGGCAGGATGTTGCCAAGGAACGAGGGCGGCGGGCCGAAAAGCGGCAAGAAGTTGCCAGAGGAAACGCTGGGCGCTTGTCGTGCCCCAGATTACACAGCGACCATCGCACGCGCGCTGCGTCAGGGCGTGGGAAGCGGGGGCGGCGCCGCGAAGCAACTCGAACGCTGGACAGGCGCCAGCAATCGGACAGTCCGCGGCTGGCTGTCGGGTGCCCGTGGGCCCAGCGGCGAACACCTCGTCCTTCTTGCTCGCCGGTCAGACGCGGTGCTCGAAGCCCTCATGGCATTGGTCTTTCAACCCGGTGAGAGCGGAGAGGACGTGGTCGATACCGCGCGCCGCTTGATCGCGACCGCCTTGGTGACGCTCGACAGGAGGGAGAAGCGGGACGTGTCAGGGCGGAGCCGCAAGGGATCCGGGTGACGCGATGCCGCAGCTTTCTGAGCGGCCCTTGATGCCGGTCAGCGGGCTGCGGCGGCCGCTTCGACATGCGGTCGGTTGCTGACCGCTGTCAGTGCTGAGCTCTCGGCCACTTGACCAGGCCGGTCAGTTTGATGCACCCAATAGGTGCATCATCCTTGACCTCCCCGAGTCGTGGACATATATTTCGCTTCGAAGAAGCTCGAGAAGCTGTGCTCTGACAGTCGGGAGGCCGTGAAGGTCCTCGGGGCTGATAGTGCGCGAAAACTCCGCGGGCGGCTTGCCGATCTTCAGGCTGCAGACACGGTGTCCGAGCTCGTGGCGGGTCGCCCGCATCCGCTGACCGGGAACCGCGCCGGGCAGTTCGCGCTCGACCTGGCCGGAGGTCAGAGGTTGGTCTTCCAGCCGAAGCGAGCCGGGGCTGCGAAGGCGCCCACCACGCCGGACTGGAAGCGCGTTACAGCCGTCGAGATCATATTCATCGGGGACTACCATGACTGAATCCTCCTTCGCCCCGGACTGGGTCTCCTCGCCCGGCGAGACCATCGCTGACGTGTTGGAGGAGCGCGGGTGGACGCAGGCCGAGCTCGCCGAGCGGCTCGGCTTCACGCGCAAGCACGTCAACGATCTCGTCCAGGGGCGGACGACCCTGACGCCTGACGCTGCCGTCAGGCTTGCCACGGTTCTTGGCTCGACCGCCGGGTTTTGGCTGCGACGCGAGGCTCAGTTCCGGGCGGCGTTGGAAGCGCAGCGGACCCGCCAGGAGCGTCTGGAGCAGACGGCGTGGCTCGATGAACTGCCGCTCCGAGACATGACTGCCTTCGGCTGGCTGGAGAAGGATAAGGACCGCGCCGAGCAGGTGAACCACTGCCTCCGGTTCTTCGGGGTCGCGTCTGTGCACGCGTGGAGGCAGCGATACGAAGCCCCCGTCGCTGCTTTCCGTGCGGCGAAGGGCCGGTCGATGGAGGTCGGTGCGGTCGCCGCGTGGCTTCGCCAAGGTGAGCGGGCCGCCGAGGGGCTGCCGTGCCAGCCTTTTGACGAGGCCGGTTTTCGTGCGGCCTTGCAGGACTTCCGGGCTCTCACGACGGAGACGTCGCCGGCGCGCTTCACCGATGCGCTAGTCCGGCGCTCAGCCCAGCACGGAGTCGCCGTGGTCTTTGCGCCTGCGCCGAAGGGGTGCCCGGCCAGCGGGGCGACCCGGTGGCTGTCCCCTGACCGCGCGCTTCTGATGCTTAGTCTGCGCTACCGGACCAACGACCACCTGTGGTTCACGTTCTTCCACGAGGCCGGGCACATCCTCCTCCACGGCAAGAAGACCCAGTTCGTCGAGGGAATGGAGGCGCTGGACGAGGCCAGCGAACGCCAAGCGGATGCCTTCGCGCGGGACCTCCTCATACCCCCGGCGTCCGCCCGAAAGCTGAAGGCGCTCGCGGACCGCGGCGCAGTCTCTGCGGCTGGAGTTCAAGCCATAGCCAACGAGATTGGAGTGGCTGCCGGCATTGTCGTCGGTCGTATGCAGAACGAGGGTTGGCTGCCTTGGACGCACCTCAACAAGCTGAAGGTATCGTACACCTGGGCAAAGCCTTCGGCTGAGAAGTAGGCGGGGCCACCTCTTCTGTCGTCGCCCCGCCGCGGCGTTCGTCTACGCCCGCCCTCTCCAAGGCAACAGGTCGGCGACGGTTCGAATCCGGGTGCACTCCCTCCCGCTGGCACCGAGAACGTCGTGCTCTCAGCCCTTCACCGCGCCGGCCGAGAGGCCCGCGGTCAGCCAGCGCTGGATCGACCCAAACAGGATGAGGCTCGGTGCGAGCGCGAGAACGGCTATGGCCAGCATCATCCCGTATTCGGTGCGTGCCTCGTCCGTCATGCTCATCAGGCCGACCGGGATCGTCTGGAGGTTGGGGCTGGAGACGAGCATCACGGCGAAGAGCAACTCGTTCCAGGAGTTGATGAAGCCGTAGATTGTCGTCGCGACCAGGCCCGGCAGCGCCACCGGCAGCACCACCCGGAAGAGTGCGCCGAGGCGCGTGCAGCCATCGATCATGGCCGCTTCCTCAAGCTGCTCCGGAATGGCGGCGTAGAAGCTGCGCATCGTCATCACGCTGAACGGTAGGAGCATGATGACGTAGATCACCACCAGCGCCCCGCGGGTGTTCAGCAGGCCGAGTGCTGCGAACATGGTGAAGACGGGAACCAGCATGACCACCGGCGGCAGGAGCTGGGCGGCCAGGAAGAGCATCAGCACGAGGGAGCGGCCGGTAAAGTCGAACCGCGCCATGGCGTAGCCGCCGACCACCATGAGCGCGATCAGCACCAGGCACGTACCCCCCGCGGCGAAGAGACTGTTGAGGTAGAGCTGCCCGAGGCGCGTCTCCGTCAGCGCCCGTGTGTAGTTCTCGAAGGTCGGATTGTCCGGCCAGTAGGCGATCGGGAAGGCGAACAGCTCGCCGGGCCCCTTCAGCGAGGAGACGACAAGCCAGTAGATCGGCAGCAGCGTGAACGCCAGGAAGCCGGCGACGGGCAGCCAGATGGTGAAGAGCCGGCCCCATCGGATCCGCAGGGCCGCGCGAGGCTGCGCCGCTGCTTCCCGGCTCACGAGGACGGCGGTGCCCCTGGCCATGCTCAACGCCCTCCGAGACGGCGCAGCTGCCACCAGGCGGCGCTGAACGCCACCAGGACCAAGCAGAGCGCCACGGAGAGCGCGGCGGCGTAGCCGAACTCGCCGCGTTGATAGGCCACGTCGAAGATGTAGATCGGCAGCGTCTTGGTCGCGTCGATCGGTCCTCCGCGTGTCATCGTCAGGATCAAGTCGATGAAGTTGAAGGTCCACAGGGCGCGCAGCAGCGTGGAAACCACCACCGCGTCCAGGATCAGCGGCAGCGTCACGTACCGGAAGCGCTGGACGGCGCTGGCGCCGTCTATGTGCGCGGCCTCGTAGAGCTCAGGCTCGATGGACTGCAGGGCCGCGAGCAGCACGATCGCGAAGAAGGGCGCGCCGCGCCAGGCGTTGGCCAGCAGCAGCATCAGCCACGTCGTCTCCTCGTGGATACCCCAGGCGACCGGGAAGTCCACGGCGCCGGCGCGCAGCAGCAAGTCGTTCACCACGCCGATCGTGCCATCGAAGATCCACAGCCAGATGATGCCTGTGACCACCCCCGACACAGCCCAGGGTGCGAGGATAACGGTTCGCACGAGGCCACGCCCGCGGAAGCTCTCGTTGAGCACCAGGGCCATGCCGAGGCCGAGCAGGAACTGCGGGATCACGCTGCCCCCGACCCAGATCGCCGAGACCCTGAGCGAGTGCCAGAAGGTCTCGTCCGCGATGACGCGGGCGAGGTTCCCCGCGCCGACCCATACCATCAGTCCGCCGCGATAGGGCTGGTAGTCGTAGCCCGAAAGCCAGATCACATAGGCGATCGGATAGATCGCCCCGGCGCCGACCAGCACGACAGCCGGGGCGATCAGCGCCCAGGGGAGGGCGTGGCGCCTCATGCAGCACGGGCTCGCAGGTCGTTCAGCGCGGTCGCGATCGCCTGCGCCTGCTGCGCCGGCGTCTGCCGCCCGAGCAGCGTGCGCTGCACCTGCTCGGGGGCGAACTGCGCCTGGAAGCTGGCATAGCCGGGCAGGTGCCGCGGATGGCGCAGCAGCTGGTCGGTCGCACGGATCATCGCGATCGGCGCCTGGTACTTCGGCGCGCGCAGCCACTCCGCATCCCACACCGCCATGTTGGCCGGGATCGCGCCAAACTCGCGGTTCCAGAACTCCATGTTCTCGCGTCGCAGCACCCAGCGCAGGAACTCCCAGGCGGCGTCCTTCTGCCGCGAGGCGGCGTTTACCGAGAAGCCGTTCCCTGCGTAGTAGAAGTACTGCCCCGCGGGGCCGGCCGGCATGGCCGCGACACCCAAATTCGCCTCTCCGACGCCCTCTGCCAGAGTGGACAGGCCGATGCCCCAGCCCATGACCATGGCCACCTGCCCGGCGGCGAAGGCGTTCGTCTGATCTTGGAAGGTGCCGGTGGCCGAGGCCGGCGGTGACACGCGGTCACGTTGATAAAGCGCGATCCACTTCTCCAGCCCTTCCACATGGCGCGGCCCGGCAAGCACGCAGCGGCCCGCGGCATCGAAGAAGCTGCGGTCCACCCCGGTGCCGCCATGGTTCAGCATCCAGGTACTCCATTGCTGGAACTGCCATCCGGTGCCGCCGAGCACGAAGTAGCCGTAGCGATTCCGGCGCGCGTCCGTCAGCTTGATCGCGGCGCCGCGGAAGGCCTCGATGGTGCCCGGCGCCTCGCCGATGCCTGCTTCCTGGAACAAGCGGCGATTGTAGTAGAGCGAGTAGGCCTCGACCATGTAGCCGACATAGAAGGCCCGGCCACCCATCATCCGTGCAATCTGCATGGAGCCCGGCACGATCTCCTGCTCGATGCTCGTGCCGGCGAGCAGCGGGTCGAGGTTCTCCAGCCAGCCGCCGCCGGCGAACTGCGAAATCCACGCATCGGACATGGCCAGGCAGTCCGGGCCGGCGCCGCCGGCGAAGGCGGTGGTCAGGCGTGGGATTGCCTGCACCTGCGGCACGACCTGCATCTCCACCTGGACCGCGCGCTGACCTTCGTTGAAGCGGTTCACGAGGATCTGCATACCGCGCTCGCCGCCCGCGAAAGGCCAGGCGAAGGTGATGCGGGCTGGCGCGGATTGCGCCCCTGCCCCGAGCGGCAGCGCGAGCGCGCCGGCCGTGGCCAGCAGCCCGCGACGTGATGTGCGGATGGTCATTTTCCTCTCCTCCCCTTCCATCCCGCGCTTCAGCGGGTGAAGCGTGGCTTCGCCGTCAGTACCTCGGGGTTCGCGAGATGCGCCGGCGAGCGCCCCGCTCGTATGGCCTGCACGGCTGCGATGCAGGCGGCGCCGATGGCGGCGAAGCCCTGGTCGGTCCAGGATAGGCCGTGCGGCGCCGCGATGACGTTTGGGGCGGCGAAGATCGGATCGTCCGGCGCCGGCGGTTCAGGCTCGAACACATCCAGGCCTGCGCCTGCGATCCGCCCTTGCACGAGCGCCGCGGCAAGGGCCGCCTGATCTACCAGCGCGCCGCGCGCCGTGTTGATCAGGAAGGCGCTCCGCTTCATGCGCCCGATGCGCCCGGCTGAGACGATGCCGTGCGTCCCGGGCGCGAGGGGGGCATTCACCGCCAGCACGTCGCTCGACTCGAACAGCGCATCCAGGCCGACCATCTCCACGCCGAGCGCCACGGCGCGCGCGGGATCGGCGTAGGGGTCGTGCGCGACGAAGCGCATGCCGAACGGCGCCGCGAGCCGGAACATCTCCGAGGCAATGTTGCCCAGCCCGAGCGAGCCGAGCACCCGACCCTCGAGACCGACCCCCATCGCTTCCGAGCGGCGCGCGAAGCCCGGCGCGCCGAGCCGGGCGAGCTTGTCCTTCTCGGGCAGGCGGCAGGCCAGGGCGAGCATGAGGGCGATGATGGCGACCGCCACCGGCCGACGGACCGCGTCGGGGGTGATGGAGACCGGAATGCCTGCCGCGCTGCAGGCCGCCGTATCCACCTTGTCGAAGCCGACGCCGAAGCGCGCGACGAGTTTCAGGCGACCATCCGCCGCGATGCTTGCCGCCGTGAAGGCCTCGCCGAGCAGGATCAGGGCGTCGAGCCCCGCGGTGTCCTCGGCGGCGATCAGCCCGCCGCGCGGGGGCAAGCGCCGCAGCGCGATCTCGGGGTCCCGCTCCAGTGGCAAGAGGTCGAAGTCGGGGAAGGCGGGCCTGCCATCCGCCCGCAGGAACCCGGCCGAGAGTCCGACGGCGAAGGACATCATGCGCTCCCGCGCAGCGCGGCCACGCCCTCGGCGATGCGCCCCTGCAGCGCGGCGGTGTCGCTGAACAGCGCAATGGTGTCGTAGCCTTCCTCCGCCAGTCGCTTCGCCTCTGCGATGCTGCCGGCCATGCGCCCGAGCGCCTTGCCATGCCGCTTCGCCGCGGCGATGACGCGGCCGCAGGCCTCGGCGAAGTCGGGATGGTCGAAGCGTCCTGGGATGCCGAGCGAGCAGGAAAGATCCATGTGGCCCAGCCACAGGCAGTCCACGCCGGGCACGGCGGCGATTGCCTCGGCGTTCTCGGCCCCCTCGCGCGTCTCGATCTGGATGACGATGGCGCGCGTCGCGTCCGCCTCGGCCATCTTCGCCGCGGGCGCGCCGGGCCGGTAGTTGTCGTGCGGGAGCATCATGCCGACGCCGCGCATCCCGCCCGAGGGCGGATAGGTCGCCCAGGCGACAACGTCCGCCGCCTGCTGCGCTGTGGAGACCAGCGGTGCCATGATGCCGTCCGCCCCGCCATCGAGGGCGCGGGAAACCTCGTTCGGGTGACGGTGCGGGACGCGGACGATCACCGGCAGGTCGGCCGCCCTCCCGCCGATGGTCACCACCCGCATCGTCTCGAAGCCGAAGCCCGAATGCTCCAGGTCGAGCACCAGGAAGTCGGCGCCGCCATGCTTCACCAGCAGGGGCAATCCGGGCGTGGCGAACTCCATCGCGAACAGACCGAGCTTCAGACCCGGCGCGGCAAGCATGGGGCGCAGTCGCTGGTGCGGCATGGCGGCCGTTTCTCTCCCTGATGGCGCGCGGTGTCTGCACTGACTCCAGGCTTGACCGCTCATCGGATCGTCCGACATGTTGATGAGTGCCGTCAAGGGCCATAGGGAGGAAGCAGGAATGTCAGTTTGGCGATCGCTCCGCCGGCGTGCGGGCGTTCTGGGGGCGGCTGCAGCTGTCCTTCTCGGGGGGGGCGCCGGCTACGCGGCGGCCCAGGGGCCCCAGCAGGCACCGTTTCCGAACCGGCCTGTGCAGGTGCTGGTCGGCTTCCCCGCAGGCGGCGGTGCGGACCTGATCGCCCGCGCCATTCAGACGCAGCTCGGAGCGGCGCTCGGGCAACAGATCGTCGTGCGCAACGTCACCGGCGCCGGCGGCACCATCGCCGGGCAGCAGGTCGTGACCGGCAACACGGACGGCCACCTCGCCATTCTCGCTCCGCTCGGCGCCGGCGGCGTGTTCCTGCCGCATGTGCGCACCATCCCGTATGACCTGGAGGCGCTGCGGCCGGTCTGCGGCGTCTATGACGGCCCGGGCACGCTGATGGTGGCGCCCGACAGCCCGATCCGCAGCGTGCACGACCTGATCAGCATGGCGCGCGAGCGGCCGGGCGCGCTGAACTATGGCTCACCGGGGCCAGGCTCGCCGGCGCACGTCGTCATGGCGGGATTCACGCGGGCGGTCGGGATAGAGATGGAGCACGTGCCCTTCCGCGGCTCGGCCGACATCGCCCTGGCGATGCGGGCCGGGCAGGTGCAGGTGTTCACCGATGCCTTCAACATCGGGTCGCAGCTGGACCTGCGGCCGCTCGCCGTGTTCCGTCGCGAGCCGCTGCCGCTCGCGCCCGAGCTGCCGCTCATACGTGAATTCGGCTATGATTTCGAATTCTCGATTCATGGCGGGATCTTCGTGCCGCGCGGCGTCCCGGAGCCGGTCTTCGCCCGCTGGCAGGCGGCCTGCCGCACCGCAGTTGAGGCGCCGGAAACGCGCGATGCCTTCCGCCGCATGGCCGTGCTGCCCATGTTCATGGAGGGTGCGGCCTATGCAGAGAAGCTCCGGCGCGACCACCAGGCCGTCGGCGAGATCGTCCGAGCCGCCGGGGTGCCGCGACAGGACTGAGTAGCTTGCGCTATCGGCGGGGCCACATCACAGGAAGGACATGACGAATAGCCCCGAGCCCATCCAGCGCCGCCGCCTGCACGAGATCCTGGCCGAGCGCCTGCTCGCCGGGATCCGTTCAGGCGACCCGCCACCCGGCCGCGCCCTGCCTTCTGAGCAGGAGCTGATGGCCCGCTTCGGGGTCGGACGACCCACCGTGCGGGAGGCGCTGCTCCGGCTCGAGGCGGCGGGGGTCATCACCATCTCCCATGGCGAGCGGGCGCGGGTCGTCGAGCCATCCGCTTCCCACATCCTCAGCCAGCTGAACGAGAGCATCATCCACCTGCTGGGGGTGGACGCGACCAGCCTCGAGCACCTGAAGGACGCCCGCCTCGCCGTTGAGGAAGGCCTGGTGCGTCGCGCAACTGAGCGAGCGACGGAGGCATCGCTGGCCCGGATCGAGCAGAGCCTGCGCCGGCAGGCGGAGGCGGCGGAGCGCGGCGAGGGATTTCTCGCCGCGGACATGGATTTCCATGTCGCGATCGCCGAGGGCTCGGGGAACCCGCTATTCCCTGTCTTCCTCAAGGCGATGCTGGACTGGGTGAGCGCCTTCCACGGCTCGGCGGTCCGCACGCCCGGCATGGAGCCCGTTGCCATGTCGGAGCATCGCGCGATCTTCGATCGCATTGTGGCCCGCGACGTCGACGGTGCCGTGGCGTCCATGCGCTCCCACCTCCTGCGATCCGCCCGCCTTTTCGGCCGGACGTTCGGCTGAAAGATAGCGCGAGCACCAAGCCGGGCCCCGCTGTCGCCGGCGCTGGCCTCTGAAGAGCCGCCTGCGCGGCCGTGGCAGGAGAGGTCGTGCGCCAAGCTGAGCAGCCGGCGAGACACGTCTCACGGCACCCAGCGAAGGTTGGATCCCGGTTCCTATCGCTGCTCCAGTCGGTTCCCCAACCTCATATTTCCCCTTCCGCTGTGGCGCCGACAACCGCAGGTTTTCTGGGGTTTTGCTGCCTTGGCTTGGGGGTTGGAGAATGTGACGAACGGCGTTTACGTCGCTCCACAGGCCATTCTCTCTCCGAGAGCTTGGGGGTAGCCCGATTTAACCCACAAGCCTTAACCGTATGGAATCGGCTAGCTTCCCAGAAATTGGTAGCCTTAAGTTGGCGGTTCGACTGCTGGCCAATGGCAACTGGGCGAGAACTACTCTGGGCCGCTATGTCGAAGGGCCCGGCGGCGGATGGGACGTCGAGAAGGTCCGCGCGCGGCTGGCCCCGAGCAGCGATCCGGCGCGCAAGACGGCTGCCATCGTGGCGCCGTTACCGGTACAGCCCTCGCCACCGCCGCCGCCGGCGCGACCGGCATTCGTCGCTCCGCCCCTGCCGGAGCCGCTGCCCACGCCCTCAGCCGGCGGCAGCAGCTTCCACAATGCGCGCACCGCCAACGAGATGCTCAAAGCGCAGGAGCGCAAGCTCCGGCTCGATGAGAGGCGCGGCCAACTGGTCGAGAGGGCACGCGCGCTCATGCTGGTGCACCGGCTGGCCAATGGCACCGCCGAGCCGCGCTATACCGTCAACGGTGCCTTCACCCTGGGTGAGGGCAAGATCGCCATCACCCGCAAGCTGGTCGCTGCAATGGCAGGCGCGCTCGTGGTCTCGGACGGTCGCTTCTACATCCATGCCGGGGCGCCGGCGCTGCCGGCCGCGACACTCACCTCGGATGATCTGCGCGGCGATGTCACCATCATCGGCTCGCGCCCGCGGCGCGATCTCTTCAACGGGGTGCGTACCGTCTATGTCGAGCCGGCTGCCGCCTGGCAGCCGACCGATGCACCGCCTCTGCTCGCCAGCAACTACGTCACCGAGGATGGCGGCGAGGCGATCTACCGGGACATGGAGTTCCCCTTCACCACCTCGGCCGCCACCGTCCAGCGCCTGATGAAAATCGAGCTGGAGCGCAACCGCCGCCAGCGCGAGGTGGCGCTGCAGGCGAACCTCTCGGCGCTGCGGCTGCGCCCCTGGGATGGTGTGACGGTGGCGCTGGAACGCCTGACGCCTTTCCCGGCGCGGGTGACGGGCTGGGCGCTGGCGCCTGATGGCGGGGTGAACCTGCAACTGGCCGAGGAGGATCCGGCCGTCTGGGCCTGGAACCCGGCGACAGATGAGCGCGCGACGGGGCAGAGCCCGTCAGTGGTGCTGCCCAACCCCGGCGCGATCGCCGCGCCGGCCGCCATCCTGGTGGAGACGCCGCTGGCAGTGGCCTTCACGGCGATCGCCGTCTCGTGGTCGGCGGTCGGCTCCGCCTATCTGGCCGGTTACGAAATCGAGTTCCGCCCGGCCTCTGTCGCCATTCGGCCGGGCTATGCCGGCCGCGTCGGCGCCACGGCCGTCGCCATCCCGACCGCGGAGCCGACGGCATTCCGGGTATGGGCGCAGGCGCGCAGCGGCGCGGTGTCGGGGTGGCGGGACGCGCTGGTGCCGGCCGCCGCGTCGAGGATCGCCGCGACTGGCATTGCCGGTGGCGTGCGCCTGTCGGGCGGCTTTCCCGCCGATGCCGTGCGGCTGCAGGTCTTCGAGGCCAACAGCGCCAGCCTCGCCGCGGCGTCTAAACTGGCCAGCGGGCCGACCGCGCTGCCTTGGAATCGCACCGGCCTCACCTCCGGCCAGACCCGTTGGTACTGGCTCCGCGCAGTCTCGACCAAGGGCAACGTCTCCGCCTTCGCCGGCCCGGTCACCGCCACCGCCCTCTGATCGGAGAACGCCATGCCAGCGCGCATCGATTACTTGCTGGTCCTCAACGCCAATTTCAACAAGACCGACTTCGCCAAGTACCTGCGCGACCGCGAGGCGGTGCTGCCGAGTGATTTCGGCGGGCTGTGCGACGGCGTGGCCGATGATCGCATCGCCATCCAGGCGGCCTTCGATCGCGCCGGCGCCGACCAGAAATTCGCAATGATCCCGCCCGGCACCTGGAACGTCTCCGGCACCGTCACGCTGCCGGGCGGAGCGCGCGGGCTGATCATGCAGGGGACCATCCGCTACACAGGCACCGCGCCCACCTCCGTGCTGGTACTCGGCGATGGTGGCACCATCCGCAACGCCGAGAAGCTCTACACCGGGCTGAACGTCATCCGGCAGACGCTGTCTGATTGGTTCTCCGAGGCGGATATCGGCATCACGGTGCGTAACGTCGATGCCAGCCAGATCGAGCTGCGCCGCGTGGAAGGCTTCACCATCGGCATGCGGACCCTGGACGACGGCCGCGGCGTCGAGGACAGCACCTTCACGCTCGGGCGCATCGTCAACAACCGCATCGGCCTCGACATCTGGTGCGCGACGGTCACGGCCTGGAACACCTCCGTGCGCTACTATGGCGGCCACTTCGCCCAGGCGACGGGGGTGAATGCCGCGCAGGACCGGTTGGGCGTGCGCTTCGGCAATGAGGCGGGCGCCTATTCCAACCACAACCGCCACGTCTTCGATGTGCCCAACTTCGAGCTGCGCCAGGCCGGCAGCAACATCGCCATCCCCTTCCTGAACCAGACCTCGGGCAGTGCCATCATCGCGCGCAACATGCGCATGGAGGCCTGCTCGCCTTTGGCGGCGCGGCACACCGCCGGGGCGCAGGATTGCGAGTACGACATCGCGTGGACCAACACCTACCTGGTCGGCATCGACTACACCGCCACGGCGAACCGCTGCGGCAATGCGGTGATCAACCGGCATCGCGCGCCGGCGTCCCGGTTCCAGCGCTTCCTGGCCGGCGTGCCGAACACCCGGGCCGCCGCCTTTCGACAGTCGGCGACCGAGGTGGGCGTGGAGGGGCTGATCACTATCGCCGCCTCTACCACCACCGCGACCTTCATCGCGGATTTCTGCTTCAACGGACTGACGGAACTCACGCCGACCGATCGCGCGGTGACGCTGGCGGCGAACCGCGGGCTGGGGTGGATGCTCGACACCTCCCAGGCGAAGGAGTTCGCACTGGCGCATCGGCTGACGAGCGACGCCTCGGGCGGGCGGTTGTTCGTGCGGGTGTTCGACGGCGCAGGGAACGTCCGCGAAGACATCGCGGGTGATGTCCTGGCCTCGATCACCACCATGCAGTGGAACGGGCCGGCCAAGGGTTGAAACGCCGGCGCGCCGATGGACGACGCAAACCTCAATCGGCGGCAGACGATCCGTGTCGGCGCTTCCGTGCCCTATGCGCAGGTGGGGGTGATCGGCTTCGATGGGCCGATCGACCTGCAAGCGCTGCGGCTCTACGGGCTGCCGGAGGCAGCGCCCGCGGTGTTGAACGGCACGCCGTTGCTGACGGGGGCGCTATTCGACTCAGGGCGGCGAGAGTTCGCGGCGGAGGTGTCGTGGGATCTGCCGAGCTTGGCGCCGGGGGCAACCGCGCGGCTCGACGTGACGTTGAATGGGGCAAGGGCGGGCGATCTGGCGCAGGCGTCGCTGGTGTCGTCGACCCGGTTCATCGAGCTCGACGCCGCGGTGTGGTCAAATAACACGGTGCGCGTGATGGCGCGGAACATCTCTGGCGCGACGTTCGATCTGGCGGCGGTGACGCTGTCGGTGGCAGTGGCGAAGCGACGAGTGCCGTGACTT
The DNA here is from genome assembly GCF_019024325.1 of Falsiroseomonas tokyonensis. Taxonomy (GTDB): domain Bacteria; phylum Pseudomonadota; class Alphaproteobacteria; order Acetobacterales; family Acetobacteraceae; genus Falsiroseomonas; species Falsiroseomonas tokyonensis. The sequence goes on along the minus strand of NZ_JAFNJS010000003.1, from coordinate 632,416 downwards.
CCTTCATCGATGGACATCCACACAGGGAGGGAGCGCGCCGCGCGACAGCGCACCCCCTCCGCCTCTTTTCCCGGCAAGCCGGGCAACGTCTGGCCGGCCCTATGGCGGCCGGTCTGGTGGCACCAGCGGCTTCGCCGCCATCCCGACCAGCGCCCTCGATCTGCCCTTCGTGCAGCGCCTCCCCGGGAAGAAGGCTGCGGCGCCGCGGCTTCGTCGCGGCGCTGCTGGACCTGGAACCAGTCCGGTTAGGCTGGCCCGCGCGCGAAAGCCAGCAGATCACGGTTCAGCACGTCGGCGTTCACCGTCAGCATGCCGTGCGAGAAGCCCGGATAGGTCTTCAGCGTGCCGTTCCTCAGCAGCCGGACCGCGATCCTGGCCGAGCTGTCGATCGGCACGACCTGGTCGTCTTCGCCGTGCATTACCAGCGTTGGCACGGTGATGGCCTTCAGATCCCCGGTCTGGTCGGTCTCGGAGAAGGCCTTGATGCCCTCGTAATGGGCCTTCGCGCTGCCCATCATGCCCTGACGCCACCAGTTCTGGATCACGCCTTCATGCGCCGTGGCGCCATGGCGGTTGAAGCCGTAAAACGGCCCCGCCGGCACATCGCGGAAGAACTGTGCCCGATTGGCCGCCAGCGCATTGCGGAAGCCGTCGAACACCGCGATCGGCAGCCCACCCGGATAGGCTTCGGTCCTGAGCATGATCGGCGGGATGGCCGCCACCAGCACGGCCTTGGCGACGCGACCGGCGGGCTCGCCGTACTTCGCCACGTAGCGGGCGACCTCACCGCCACCCGTAGAGTGGCCGATATGGACCGCGTTGCGCAGGTCGAGATGCTCGGCCACGGCGAAGGCATCCGCCGCGTAGTGGTCCATGTCGTGCCCGTTGGAGATTTGGGCCGAGCGGCCATGACCGCGCCGGTCATGCGCGACAACACGGTAGCCGTGCTGCAGGAAGAACAGCATCTGCGCATCCCAGTCGTCGGAGGACAGCGGCCATCCGTGATGGAACACGATGGGCTGCGCGTCGCGCGGGCCCCAGTCCTTGAAGAAGATCTCCACACCGTCGCGGGTCGTTAGATTGGGCATGCTGGTTGTTCCTTGTCGGTTGTTGTTGCTCTGTGCTCCGGCCGAGCGCGGCAAGCCGGCGAGCGCGATCATTACGGCCGCCCCCAGCTCGATTGCCTGGCGCCGTGTCCGATCGAGTGCCACGTCCATATTCGTGATTCCCTGGCCTGTTCCGCTGCTCGCGGGCCGCCCCCGCCGCGTCCTGGGGCGGCGGGGCGCGTCGTCGGGTGGCGGCCAAAATCTTTCAGAGAGATCGAGCCGACCGCTGTCGCCCTCGCTGCACAGGGTGATCGCATCCCGGCGAAACGCCTCCACCGCCTCGATGTCGCGGCCGAGCTCCAGCAGGGCGCGGCCTTCGCCCTGCAGCCAGATCCAGCGCATCGGCTCGCTGGCGCCGAAGGCGTCGGCGCGGCGGAACCAGTCGAGCGCCTCCTCGGCGCGGTTCAGATGCAGCAGATTGAGGCCCAGCTCGCGATGGACGAATACCTCAGCGGGGTTGCGCGCCAGCATCGCGTTTGCGGCAATGATGGCATCGTCGAAAGCGCCGCGCGCCCGCAGCAGCCCGAGGCGGCCCTTCAAGGCAAGATAGTGGCCCGGGGCGAACTTCACCGCTCGTCGAAACATGTCCTCCGCCTCGGCAAGCTTCGCGTCACGCGCGGCGGCGGCCTCGGAGGAAATCCCCTCCACGACCGCTTTCACGGCTAGCATGCCGATCCCTGCCAGCGCGTCGGCGTGTCCAGGATCGCGTGCCAATGCGCGGGTGAAATACGCGTGCGCGAGATCCAGATGCTCCTGCAGCGGAGCAGCTCGATAGAAGACGGACCAGCCGAGCAGCATGTAGTCCTCGGCCGTACCGCCACCCGGACGCTCACGTTCAGCGCGCTCCGCCCGGTCGGCATCGGCATTGATGATGCGCGGCGTGATAGAGCGGACAATGCGCCCCACGATCACATACTGAAGCGCCAGAAAGTCGTTCGCACAAGGGAGATCGAAGCGATCCGCCCAGAGATGCGCGCCGGTATCGGCACAGATGAGCTGAAGGTTCACGCGCACGGTGGCATTCACCACCAACACGCTGCCCTCGACCACGTAGCGTACCCGCTGCGCGCGGCCGATTGCGCGCGCGTCGGCCGCGTGCAGGCGATAGGTGTCCGCCGTCACCTGCGCGGCGACAGCGCCGCTGCGCGGGAGGGCGCGCGCCAGGTCGGTGGTGATGCTGTCTGTCAGCGCATCGGCAAACCATTCAGGCGCCGTGCCCTCGCCGCGTCCGGCAAACGGCAACACGAGCACGGACAGAGCCGGCGCCTCTGCGGCTGCATAGGCCGGATGGGTCACTGCCGCCTCGGCAGCGAGGATCGTGACCGGCGCCGTGAACCTGTAGCCGCGCCCTGGGACAGTGGCGATCCAGTCACGGAATGGCCCCAGCGCACGACGCACGGCCGAGATCTGAACCTGGAGGTTGTTCTCCTCGACGATGACGTCGGGCCACACGCTCGCAAGCAGCGCGTCCTTGGTCAGCAATTGCCCGCTAGCGGCCAGCAATTCGCAAAGCACGTCCAATGCGCGACTGCCGAGCTCGACGGGAACGCCTTCGTCGAGCAGGACGCGTTCGCGCATGCGCAGCAGGAAACGGCCGAACGCATAGGCGTCCGGCAGGTTGGCCGGCGAGGCTGGGGCTATGAAACCGTCGAGGGGGAGCATGTCTACATCTTACGCCGCAGCGACCGCTGGCGCGTGTCACTGACCATCGCCGATGGCGAGATGGCGGCGTGGGCGGCAAAAGGAGCGGTGCTCTGACGCGCGCTGCGGTGGGCCTCGTCTTCCGGTCGAGCCACCACGAACGGCTTGGCTGTATTGCGGCCCGCAGCGGCGCCCGCTCGATCGCGGCAGCAGAACAGGAAGAGAGAGATGCGGCAACATTCGGGAACAACACGGATGCCGAAAGCACATGGGCTTCGGCCCGCACGACGCCCTGTCGGCGGTAGAACTTCATCAGCCCCGTACAGTGTGCGAGGAAAGCGTGGCGCTCCATGGCGAAGTTGCCGGTCGGCGAGGGGAACAACCCGACCGTCTCCCAGAGTTCGCCGAGTGCAGCGGCATCGTCGCGGTTGAACGCATCGACGTAATCGACGAAGAAGTCGGCGACTTCCTGGTGAATGCTCATGCTCGCTCCCGATGGGTGAATGGGGGCGCATCGCAACCATTGTCGTAGTGAGGCGAATTACCCGATTGCGTCCGTCGACGCGGCTGAACCACCGACCCTCGGTCAATGTCGTTGTCCTGCCTCGATGATCGCGACGGCGAAGCAGCGTAACGCGCGATCAAAGGGCCCTGGGGCGTCATGCAAGCTGCACATGCCCGCGACAGTACCTTCTCGCCTCTCGGCCTCTTCGGCCAAGGCAACGCAAGAAGCGCGATGCTTTTGGCCAGCAGATGGTGACTTGGCTCGACGGTGGTCATTTGGCTTCGACGCGCCCCTCGGCTGTCCCGCCCGCCAATTCGGCAACCACGCTGTGCCAGCTCTCATCGCCGGGTCGGAAGACGCTCCACAGGAAGGCGGTCGAGACACGCTGGATCACCGCGACGCGTGCTGGCCGCTCATCCGTTGTCTCGCGCGCCTCGTAGTTCGGGATGCCGCCAAGCGAGTGCTCGCCGCCATGAAGCGTGAACAGCGCCTTCGGCGCAGGGCTGCAGTCGTATGCCTCGCGCCACCACTCCGGCCCGCGGAGTGTCATGGCGCCCCTGTCGGCGTCACCTGCGATAATGAGGGCCGGAGCCGTCATGCCCGAGAAGTCCGGGTGCATTAAGGGGAACCGTTGGGCCGCAAACGGGCTCAGATTGGCGCCCCCGGTGCCCGGTATGGTCAGCAGAACCCCTGCCTTGACACGGTCGTCGCGGATGTCGACGACCGATCCGTCGTCAGGATCCGGATGGCGCGCGCCGAGCAGCATGCTCGCGGTCTGCGCGCCCCAGGAATGCCCGGCCACCGCGATCCGATCGGCATCGACGCGGCCAGTAAGTCCCGGCGTGGCGGCAAGAAGCACAGGCAACGCATCCAGGATTCTGACCAGGTCGTTCTCACGATGCCGCCACAGTTGGGGCCGACGCGGGTCATCCTGCGCGAGGCCGACCATGCGCGAGTCCAGGTGCGTAGGCTGGATGACGACGAAGCCCTGCGCTGCCCAGTGATTGACCAGCGGCCCGTAGGCGTACAGCGACTGTCCATTGCCGTGGGAGAACAGGATGATCGGGAGCTCCGACCCTTCGAGCGGTGCAGAGATGCGCAACCGCAGCAGGGCTCCGCGCCCCTCCACGGGCATGCTGACGGGCGCTACCGAGAAGACGGGCCGCGCGATGCCAGCCACATGATCTCCGCCAATGTGGATGGCTTTTTCAGACATGCGTATGTTCCTTACCCCAAGCTGGTAGCGTCATCGAGTGCCACCGCGCCATGCCGCCGCGACAGCCGCGACAGCCGCGCCAACAGCGGCAAGCGCCGCGTCACGCATCGCCATGTCGGCGGCACCCTCGGTGAGGTAGGCAGCCACCAGCAGCGGGCTACCGCCCGGTGGCCACAACAGGCCGACATCGTTGCTTGTGCCGTTCGGCCCCGTCCCGGTGCGTTCCCCGGCTTGCCAACCGGGCGGCAGGCCGGCGCGCAACCGTGCATCCCCCGTGCGGTTTGCCCTTAGCCAGGCCAGGAGTTGCGCGCGGCTACCAGGCGAGAGCACGTCGCCAAGTGTCAGGCGCTGCATCGTCGCCAGCATCGCGGTGGGGGTCGTGGTATCACGCGGGTCGCCCGGCCGCGCCTCGTTCAGCGCGGTCTCCCATCGGTCAAGGGCGCGTGACATCGTCACCGATGCCGCGCAACCAGGCTGTCAGGCCCTCCGGGCCGCCGAGGCCGCGCAGCAGAAGGTTGGCGGCGGTGTTGTCGCTGAGCGTCATCGCCGCCTCGCAAAGCTGGCCTATCGTCATTCCGTTCGCCCCCACATGGCGCTCCGTGACCGGCGAATAGGTCACCAGCTCCTCACGTCCGTAGTGGATGCGGTCATCGAGACGAACGCGGCCAGCATCGACCTGCGCGAGCACAGCGCCGGCGGCGAGCAGCTTGAAGGTGCTGGTCAAGGGAAAGCGCTCCGTCGCTCGATGGCCCGCCGCCTCACCGCTGGCACTGTCGAGCACGGCGACACCGAGCCGACCGCCGCGCGCCGAATCGATCTCGCGCAGGGCGGCCTCGAGCCGCTCGGCACCACCACCCTTCATTGCGAGCGCCGTGAAGGGCACGCCGGCCGCTGCTGCTGAAGTCCCGGCCATCAGTGTCCTGCGCCTGATCATCGTGCGGCCTCGGTGTGCCAAGCCGATGCGTGGACGGACTGGGGCATGCGCAGTCTCCTTGCCTGAACACGATCGGCGTCGTTCACCATCGTCACACCAGCCCCGTCCATCGTGCGGCGAAGGCCAACATGTCGGTGAGTTCCTCGATCAATTGCGGGATCGGCTTGCCGGTGCCGTGGCCGGCGCGCGTATCGATCCGCAGCAAACGAGGGCGGTCGCCAAGATCGGCCGCCTGCAGCGCGGCAACGTATTTGAAGCTGTGGGCGGGCACGACGCGGTCATCCGCCTCGGCGGTCGTGACGAGGATCGCCGGATAGGCCGCACCGGACCGGACACTGTGGTAGGGCGAGTAGCCCAGCAGATTACGGAAGTCCGCTTCATCGGCGGGATCGCCAAACTCGTTGACCCACAGTCGACCGCCGGTGAACCGGTCGAAGCGCAGCATATCCATCACGCCGACGCCGGGCAGCGCCGCGGAGAAGACGTCGGGCCGCTGGTTGACCGCGGCACCCACGATCATTCCGCCATTGGACGAGCCCTGGATCGCGAGACCATTCGGCGCCGCGATGCCTTCGGCTTTCAGGTATTCCCCCGCTGCGATGACATCGTCGAAACTGTTCTGCTTGGCGAGAAGACGGCCGGCATCGTGCCACGCCTTTCCGTATTCCCCGCCGCCGCGAATGTTGGCGACCGCGACGACACCGCCCCGCTCGACCCATGCCAGGAGCGCGGGCGAGTACATCGGGACGACGCTGATCCCATAGCCGCCATAGACATGCAGCATGGTCGGCGCCGGGCCGGTGATGTCGGCGCGTCGGAGGAGGAACATCGGCACCTGCGTGCCGTCCTTCGAGGCGTAGAAGCGCTGCTTCACGACGATGCGTGGGTCGATCGTCACGTCAGCCTTCGCCCATATCGTGCTGACATTTGCGGAGACGTCATAGCGGTGGATCGTGGTCGGTGCATTGAAGCTGGTGAAGGTGAAGAATGCCTCGTTGTCGGCGAGGCGGCCGCGAAAAGCGCCGGCCGTGCCTATGCCGGGCAGCGCCACCGCACCGTCTGGCGTGCCGTCGAGCCGATACCGTCTCACTTCGGTTTTTACATCGACCATGTATGAGGCCACGAGCCGGCCGCCGAGCAGGACCGCATCGCTCAGCGTGCCGTCCTGCTCGGGGACTAGCTCCACGAAGTCCGCATCGGCGGCAGCCAGATCAAAGCTGACAATCCTGCTGCGCGCGGCACCCTGCTGCGTGGCCAGGATGACATTCGTGCCGACGCACCCGATCACAGCCCAGAAGTGATCGAAGTTCGACACGAGCGTACGCGACGGCCAGCCAGGGCGCGAGAGATCGACGATCGTGGGTGTGCTGCCACCCGACCCGGGGGACGAGAAGATCGCCGCGTAGCGGCCATCGTCGGTCACGGTCGCGACATGCACCAGATGCGGCTGGTCGGGCGTCGCATGGACGACTCGGTCCTGCGCCTGCGCGGTTCCGAGCGCATGGAAATGCACGGCATGACCGCCCACCGGCGCCGCGGATCGCGTGTCGTCGGCCGGCGCGGGAAAACCCGAATAGAAGAAGCCGGAGCCATCCTTGGCCCAGGCGAGGGTCGTGAATCGCGCCCAGCGAACCTCGTCCTCCAGAAAGGCGCCGCGCGCGACGTCGAGGACGCGGATCGTGCGCCAGTCGCCGCCGGATTCCTGCACCCCGAAGGCGACAAGCCTGCCGTCCTCGGAGGCTGACCATTCCGCAAGTGCGCGCGTGCCATCGCTTGACCACGCATTCGGGTCGATGAGCACGCGATCAGGTCCGTCCGCCCCCTCACGCATGATGAGCATGGCCTGGTTGGCGAGGCCGGCATTGCGCGTGAAGAAATAGCGTCCGCCCCGCTGCTGCGGCGCGGTGAGCCGCTCGTGGTCGAACAAGGTTGTCAGCCGCGCGTGGAACGACTCCCGCGCCGGCAAGGAAGCGAGATAGGCACGCGCGGTGCGGTCCTGGGCGGCCATCCAGGCAGCGACCTCGCGGTCGCGGCGCGCATCGTTCTCCAGCCAGCGGTAGGGGTCGGCGATCCGGTGGCCGAAACGCTCCTCCACGACATCGCTGCGCCGCGTTTCCGGATAGGTGATTGCGGGCATGGCGGCCTCTGTTGTTTGGCCTTGGGCCATGCGAATGGGAAAAAGGCGCGACAGCGCGGTGGCGAGTGCGGTGCCGAGCATGCCGGACAGCAAGACACGGCGGCGCGACGAGGGCAGTTCTCGCATCGTCACGGATGCACCGGGACGCGCGCGACGACCTTGATCTCGAAGTCGAAGCCCGCGAGCCACGTCACGCCCACCGCGGTCCAGGCCGGGTAGGGCGACGCGGGGAAGACGCGGTCCTTCAACTTCAGCACGGTCTCGAACTGGGCCTGCGGATCGGTGTGGAAGGTTGTAACGTCGAGGACGTCCGCGAAGCCGCAGCCGGCCGCCGCCAGCGTCGCCGCGAGGTTCTCGAAGGCCCGTTCCACCTGGGCCTCGAAGCCGGGCTCGGGTCTGCCATCCGCGCGGCTGCCGACCTGGCCCGAGACGAAGAGCAGGTCGCCGGAGCGGATGGCGGCGGAGTAGCGGTGGGTTTCGTAGAGGGCGTGGCGGCCGGGCGGGAAGACGGGCTCGGGCCTGGTCATGCCGGTGGCTCCCTCGATGCTGGTGTTGGAACCCGCCCGCGCGGGCCGGGCTGCGTCATCGGCCATCACCGAGGGCCGCATTCCCGGCGGCTCGGATCGCGTTCGCAGCGCTGGGCGCGGGCACGGTCGCTGATGATCTGCGCGTTGAGGGCGGTCTCGCTGGCGAGGTTCGCCCGGTAGGCGTTCTCCAGGGAGCCGCCAGCCGAGCCGCACCCCGCGACGAAGAGGCCCATCAGCAGGGCGAGGCCTGCGCGGCGGGAGGTGCGGGAGGCAGGGGCGGGGCGATGGGAAGACATGGTGTTCGACCTTTCGTGGATTGACGGTGTCCGGGCGGTTGGGGCGCGGTCCGGCCGGGGTGGGCGGGCGCTCATGGCGTCGCGCCGGCCGGCGCCGCGGCCATGGCATCCCGCCCCCGCTCCACCCGCGCGAGCAGCACAAGGCTTGCCGCGAGCAGAAGCGCGCCGTTGAGCGGATGGAGCGAGAGGGGCAGCGCGGCGTCCGCCGCACCCAGGGCAACCTGCGCCGCGTAGAGGCCCGCGACGAGGCAGGCCGGTGCCGCGAAGCCGCGCAGCCGCCGCACCAGCAGCGCCCCGCCCAGCAACCCGGCCACCGGCAGAGCCAGCGCAACGCCAAGCGCGGCATGGGCGCCCCAGAGCCCGCCCTCGCGAAACAAGGCCTGGCCCGCGATGAGGAACTGCGCCAGCAGCCCGAGCGGCAGCGCGCGGACCGCCAGCACGAAGGGCGCAGGCGGGGGCAAGGCGCCTGGAATGGACCGCACCGCTCAGGCCTCCGCCGAAAGCGGCAGCAGGCGCGCGTGGGCCGCGACGGCCTGCGCCGTCGCCGCGATCCAGCGGCGCAGCCGTGCGGCATAGGCCTCGCCTGCCGCATCAAGCTCCGCGGGGGAAAGCCGGTTCGCCCGGAACAGCAGATGGGGCCGGGACCAGGCGAGGCCGCAGCGATGGGCAGTCGCCTCCAGCGGCCGCAGCAAGTCCTCGAGCGGGTAGAGGTTCACGCCCGCCGGCCCATAGGCCTCCGGGACATTGCCCGCCGTCGCGGCCACCAGCACGGGCAGGTCGCGAAGCCGCTCGCCTTCCTCGGGACGGGCATAAAACATCCGGCTCAGCACCGCGTCCTGCCAAGCCTTCAGTAGCGGCGGCGTGGAATACCACTGCACAGGGAATTGCAGGACCAGCCGGTCAGCCCGGTGGAGGCGCCGGACCTCTGCGTCCGTGTCGAACACGCCCGTGGGCGCGAGGCGGGCCATGTCGGCGACCTCGACGCCGGGCAAGGGCCGGGCCGCGGCGAGCAGCGCGGCATTCGCCTTGGAGCCCGCAGGATCGGGGTGGAAGAACAGGATCAGGGTTCGGGTCATCGCGGCCTCCGGTGTGCGGGCCGGAAACTGGAAGGCCGTGCGAAATCCCTCCAACAGATAATCTGTATATGTCATTATCCATTCCATGAAGCTTCGCGGCGTAGACCTGAACCTGCTCGTCATCCTCGACGCCTTGCTGGAGGAGGCGCATGTCTCCCGCGCGGCGGACCGGCTCGGCCTGTCGCAGCCCGCCACCTCAAGCGCGCTTGAGCGCTGCCGCCAGCTTTTCGGCGACCGGCTGCTGGAGCGTGCGGCCGGGGGCATGCGCCGCACGCCCCTGGCCGAGGCGCTGCGGCCGAGGCTGCGGGAGGCGCTGGCCGGGCTCGGAGACGTGCTCGACCTGCCGCAGGTGCCACTGGCGGAGCTGCGCCAAACGGTGCGGCTGCTCATGGCCGACAGCCTCGCCGCCCTGCTTCTCGGCCCGCTGGTGGCGGAGCTGGCGCGCAGCGCACCCGGCCTTGATGTGGTCGTGCAGCCCTGGCAGGGCGGGGGTGCCGCGCTGGATGGGCTGGCGCGGGGCACGCTCGACCTCGCTGTCTCGCTGATCCCCCCGGCCGGGCCCGATCTGCGCCGCGTGGAATTGCTGCGCGAGGAGTATGTCGTGGCCATGCGCCGCGGCCACCCGGCCCTGGAAGGCTTCGACCTGGAGCGATGGCTCGCCTACCCCCATGTGCTCGTCTCCACCCGCGGCGATATGCGCGGCGCGCTGGACGAGGCGCTGGCGCGGCATGGACGCACGCGGCGGGTGGGCTGCGTCGTCCCGCACTTTCTGCTGGTGCCGCCGCTGCTGCTGGGCTCGGACCTCATCGCCCTGCTACCGGGCGGGTCCATTCTGGGCGCGATGCGCGAGGGGCTTGCGGTCCTGGAGCCGCCCGTCGCTGTCGAAGGGTTTCCAGTCCACCTGGCCTGGCATCGCCGGCGGGAGGGCGATCCGGCGGTGCGCCACGTGGCGGCGACGCTGCAAGCAGTGGCGCGGGCTGCCACGTGAACAACCGTTGCCGTTCGCGACTTCGCCATTGGCAATCGAGCGGGACGCCACGCGACGGCCTGTTTTGCCCCTGCCTCCGGCGATGAGGACCCGCGCAACCGTCATCAGGCTGCCCCTGCATACGCAGCGGCCGCGGCCTCGGTGCCTCCCAAGGCGGTCAGTACGACGAGCGGGTTCCAGTAGTCGCGGTAGTGCGCAATCCGCCCTTCCCGCAATGTGACCACCGAAATGTAAAGCTGATCGTAGGGAGCACGCGTAGCCACGCCCTCGCCAGTGCAGGAGAACTCGAAGACGACCGTTTCTTTTACGGCATAAACCTTCCCCAGTTCCATGGGCCCGAAGGTGAGCAACGGGCCAAGCCTTTCCAGGTGGGCGGCAAGGGCAGCCTTCCCTTCCAGCCGCTTGGGCAGCCCATCCGGCGCATACGGAAACTCGAAGATGACATCGTGCGTGAACAGGCCGAGCAAGCTGCCCGAAGAGGCGAGCCGGCCACCCAGTGCGGCACGAAGGAGGTCGGAGAAGCTATCGAACTTGTCAGCCATGGTGGAACCTCGCATGGATGAAACGATCTCGTATCGACGATAAAGAAGCGCTCTGGACCAGGTTCTGGTCAGTGCGGCCTCGTCTGTTCGGATCGGACACTGGAAGGCCAGGTGAAATCCTTCCAACAGATGATTTGTATATCCCATTATCCATGTCGTGGAGCTTCGCGACCAAGACCTGAACCTGCGCGTCATTCTCGGCGCCCTGTTGCAGGAGGCCCTTGTCTCCCGCGCGGCGGACCGGCTCGGCCTGTCGCAGCCCGCCACGACCAGCAGGCTCGATGGTGCGCATCGCGCGGGCGCCTCGACCGTGAACACAGGATCTACGATCAGGCGCTGGCGGTGGGCCGGACGACGATCTCGCTCGTATCGACCTCGGGCGGCTGGGCGATCACGTGGGCGATGGCGTCGGCGATCGCTTCGGGCCTGAGAGCGATCCGGCGGTAGGCGACCATCGCCTCCGCCGCGACGGGATCGGTGATCGTGTTCGCCAGTTCCGACTCAACGACGCCCGGATAGACGCAGGTGACACGGATCCTGTCGTTCTCCTGCCGGAGCCCGTCCGAGATCGCCCGCACGGCGTATTTCGTTGCGCAGTAGACGGAAGCGGTCGGCGCCACGCAGAGCCCACCGATCGAAGAGACGTTGATGATCTGCCCGGCACCCTGTCGGTTCATCACCGGCAGGACCGCGGCGATCCCGTAGAGGACTCCCTTGATATTGACATCGACCATGCGGTCCCATTCCTCGACCTTGAGCGAGGCCATGGGCGACAGCGGCATGATGCCGGCATTGTTGATGATGACGTCGATGCGGCCGAACGCTTCGACGGCGGCGTCCGCAAAGCCTTGCACACTCCCGCGCGACGTGACGTCGAGGCCGCGTGCCAGCACCTTGCCGCCCGCGGCCTCGATCTCGGAGGCAAGGCGTTCTAAGCGATCGAGGCGGCGCGCGCCGATCACAACCCTGGCGCCGGCGGCGGCCATCGTGATCGCCGTCCTCTCGCCGATGCCGCTGCTGGCGCCAGTGATGAGAACGACTTTGTCCATTCTATCCGTCACGGCCTGAACTCCCTTGCTCGTCCGACGCGGAGTTCTTGGCCGATTGGCGCTCGGCTGCGGTAGACCAATTGTCCGGAGTCCCTGCACGATTGTCCGAATGAGGCCGATTGCTTCTTTCCCCTGCCCTGCTCTCATGGGATACGGGGCCATGAACCAGCTCGCGGTGCTCACGGAGACACTGACCCGTCACGCCCCTGCGGACGGCACCTATCCATGCGCATTGCCGGGCGTATCCCTGTTGCGTTCGTCGACGCCGACGATGCCGATGCCCGTCGTCTACGAGCCGACGCTGTGCATCGTCGCGCAGGGGCGCAAGCGCGCCGTGCTGGGTGCGACCACCTTCATCTATGACGCGGCAAGCTATTTGATCGCGTCGGTGGACCTGCCGGTCATGGGATCGGTGATCGAGGCGAGCGCAGAGCGGCCCTATCTCTGCCTGCGTCTCGACCTCGATATGACGGCGCTCGGAGAGTTCGCGATCCGCTATCCCGCAACCCGCACCGAGGCTGAGGGCCTTGCTGCTGGGATCGCGCTGAACCGGACAACGCCGGCGCTGCTCGACGCCGCGACCCGGCTCGCGGGCCTGCTGGACACGCCGGACGACATCGAGGCGCTTGCGCCGCTGTTTATCCGCGAAATCCTCTATCGCCTTCTGACCGGGGACAGCAGCGCCACGATCCGGCAGATGGCGCGCGCCGACAGCCGCCTCAACCAGATTGCCCGCGCGATCGTCTGGCTGAAAACGCATTTTCGGGAGGCCTGTCCGATCGGGGAATTGGCCGAGATGGCGGGCATGAGCCGCTCCACCTTCCACGCCCATTTCAAGGCGATCACGTCGATGAGTCCGCTCGAGTTCCGCACGCATCTCCGCATGCATGAGGCGCAGCGGCTCATGGTCGGCGATGCCGTGGACGCCGCAGGCGCGGGCTTCAGCGTCGGATACGGCAGCCCTTCGCAATTCAGTCGCGACTACACCCGCATCTTTGGCATGCCTCCGGCCAGACATGCTGACCGACTGCGCAACATCGTAGAAACCCGGCCCGAATCGCAGGAGTTGGCGTCCGGCTGGAGCAAGAAACCCATCCACTTGGACGCATAGTGCTGTGGTCGCCGTCAGCGGTGGCACTGCCCGTTTGCGCGATGTCGCGACGGAGGCCATCTAGGCCTGGGTCGCGGCGCACCGCGAAACCTTCGAGGGGGTGTATATCGTCCTCATGCGACGCGAGGTGAGGCTCGGCTGAGGCAAGCGCGGATGGTCGCGCGACTGCCATGGCAGGAGGTCTTGCGGCACCTGGATCCGGCGCGGCGGCTCGATCCCTTCGATCCGCGGGTCGCCGGCACGCCGGCGCTCGGGCTCGACCTGCCCGGCAGCGACCTCGACATCCCCTGCCACGCGCCGGATCCCAATGCGTTTCTCGCCGTGTTCTGGCCGCTCTGCTGCGGCTGGCCGGGCTTCGCGTTGTGGCAATGGCGCGGCGCGTACCGCCCGCTGGTGGCGCGCTTCCAGGCCGGCGGCTGGGAGGTCGTGATCTTCGCCGCCGGCGAACCGGTCGAACAGCAGATGGCCTGGCGGCACGCTCGCATCGAGGCCGGGCTGCTGCGAATTGGCGGCACGGCGCTTCGAGACCGCGTGAGGGATCGGCGGCGGCAGGGTATGAAGACCGAGCCTGCCTTCGCGGCGGTGCTGGGGCTTGAGGGGGACCCGTATCGCGCGCAGCTCGCATGCGAGGCTTTCGACGACGACGCGCTGCGGCGGCTGGTCTAAAGTGCGGGGCAGGCACCAGGCCGGCGATGACGCACCCGATACGAATCATGCCGGCGGTCGGACGCCAAGGCAGGCGGGCTGATCGGACAACATCTTGGCTCGCAGCCGAGCGATCGAGACCTGCCTCTCTTTCTGCCCAGCGCGTCATGACCCGGCGCTTGCGCAGCCTCAGGGCAACGGCGCTTGAGCGCCCACCGCCCAGAGAAGGTTGGAATCGGGTTCCCACCGCTGCTCCAATTTCCCCAGCCAACTCAGGCATTTATGACCCCCCTCACCGGGCCGCCTACCCGGAACACTCGTTCCTGGGGGCCGGGTTAGGGTGCCGTTTTTCAGCAGCTGTGGGCGGTTTGGGGCGAACCTGGGCGAACAAGCGACGGGTAGGCGGCCCTCAGGTTGCTGGATCGAAGGGCCGGAATACAGCGCCGCCATTCGGCCTGGCAGAGCCGGATACGCCAGGCAACCAGAACCTAAATTTTAAATCACCGCGGAATTGACGGTTCGCCACTCAATGCCGAGTGAGATACGAGGATTACCGCGTACCGCCTCGTCCAGTCTTGGTTTCCTGAGCAGCACTTGATGGCGGCGTCAGAAACGCGTCGAACCGTTTCTTCACTACCGCATAACATTCGCAGGACGCCGCCTCCAAGCCGGGTCGATTCACCACCTGCATCAAACCGCGCCGATAGTTGATGAAACCTTGATTTTGCAAAGATTGAGCAGCCAGCGTGACCGATGTCCGGTTCGCTCCCATTATGCGCGCAAGAAACTCATGCGTGTAGGTCAGCTTGGTTCCTTCTGCACGATCATGCATCATCAGGAGCCACCGACACAGTCGCTCCTCCACGGTGTGGAGAGAGTTGCACGCCACAGTTTGCATCACTTGCGACAATAGCGTCTCCGAAAAACTTACAAAAAGATCTTGCAAATGTTTGCTTTTTTGGAATTCATCCCGCAGCAATTCAATCTCGCATCGCACCATCGGCCCTTGAAGCTGGACAGTGCATCTATTGAATGAAACGCGGCTGTACATTGCTGCAAATATCCCAAATGCGCCCTCTCGCCCAATGTTCGCGCACTCGATTTCAGACCCATTTTCCAAAACGGTCAGGAGCGACAAAACGCACCCTTCTGGAAAATACGCATGCCTTAATATACCCCCCGCCTCGCAAACCGTTGTTCCGAGCTTCATCTCCACGGGCTCCATGCGGCGCATGATCCTGGCCCGAACATCAGGCTCGAAAGCGCCAAGAAGCTGATTTTTGTGTAAAAGCTTGTCGACCTGCGGCGCCTTCATAAGATTTAATTCCTTGCCGTAAATGAATCTCTTTAGAGATGATTTCTCGCGCCAGCATTCTGGAAAGCGTTGATATCAGAGGTCGTGGCTTTGCCACTCCAGCCGATGGCATCGGCTTCAGCAGCGGCTGCCCCGCCCCCGAGCAGAATTCTCCGCCAGCCTGTGGCTGGCCAACGAGCAAACGCTGCGGTTGCGTGATCGGTTGCGCCCGTCCGTTGGAGAAACAACAGACAGCAGCGGCAAAACACGCTTCCGTGTGGGCCCAATTAATGCAGGCCTTCTGCCAGATGATGCTGAGTACAATTGTCGGTCGATGTGTTGGAGTGCCGGAAGCATCCGACCGGCGCCCAGGAGCCGAGGCGCCGCTGTCGCTGGAGCTCCGGCTAGTGTCCTACCCTGCCGACGAGCGGGGCCAACTGCTGACCCGACAGATGGTGAACCACCTCGTTGCGGACGCCGTGGTGGGCGTTGGTCTGGCCGCTGTCCAACCCCGCACGCTGCGCCATTGCTGCGGCTTCGCGCTCGCCGACAGAAGCCACCACTTGCAACCGACCCAGGACAACCCCGGCCACTGCGACCTTCGGCACACGGTCCACGACATCCGTACATGGGGCCGCCGCTCTGCGGGCTTCTGGCAGTGAACGACTTCGCGGATCGTCACCTCTGGCCGACCGGTGGCAGCGACGCGCCGCTTCGCGCCGTGCTCGAGCAAGCGCCGCTTGCCATCGTGTTCATTGGCACCGCTGGCGAAATCCTGTTTCGCAACGCCATGTTCGACAAGCTTTGGGGCCACCAGGCGCACAACAAGGCGACCCGCATCTATAGCGATGACGATCAGCGATATCATCTCGACGGCCGGCCGGTCGCGTCGGAGGAGTGGCCTGGCGCGCGTGCCGTGCTGAAGGGCGAAGTGGTCGAGGATGAAGTCCTTGAAATCGTGCAGACCAGCGGGCGCCGGTTCTTCTGCTGGTTTGCCGCCAGCCCGATTCGTGATGAGGCGGGCCGAATTTCAGGTGGCGTTGTGCTGTTACGCGACGTTTCCGAGGAACGCCGAACCCAGGAGGTGCTGACGCGCGGCCGTGAGGAGATGGAGTCAAGGTTCACCGAGCGGACGTTCCAGATGATGACGGCCGAGGATGGTTTTCGGCAGGCGCAGAAGATGGAGGCGGTTGGCCAACTTACCGGGGGCATCGCGCACGACTTCAACAACATGCTCCAGGGCGTCACCGGCGCGCTGGATATGGCGCGACGACGCATGCAGGCCGGACGGCTGGACGATGCGGCGCGTTATATCGACGCTGGGCGCGACGCTGCCGCGCGAGCCGCCGGACTGACGCAGCGGCTGCTGGCCTTCGCGCGGCGCCGCCCGCTTGACCCGAGGTTGGTCGACGCGGACGCATCGATCACGGGGATGGCAGACCTGATCCGCCGCACAGTCGGCCCCGGGATCATGCTGGACCTGAGGCTGCGCGATGGCGCCGGGAGAGTGCTGTGCGACGCGGGCGAGCTGGAAAGCGCTCTGCTGAACCTCTGCATAAATGCGCGCGACGCCATGCCGGAAGGCGGGCGGCTCACGGTTGGCACGGAGGACGTTTGGCTCTCGGCGGCGGACGTCCCGGACGGTGAGGCTGGGGCGGGACCCTACGTGGTGGTAACGGTCGCGGACACTGGGATCGGTATGGCTTCGGACGTGCGGGCGCGGGTGTTCGAGCCGTTCTTCACCACCAAGCCGCATGGCGAGGGCACCGGGCTGGGGCTGAGCCAGGTCTGGGGCTTCGCGCGGCAGTTGGGTGGAGTGGCCCGGATCGAGAGCGTGCCCGGGCGGGGCACCACGGTCCGCCTCCTGCTGCCGCTGCATGAAGGCGCGACGCCAGAGGACATACAGCCGGGGCCGGCGCCTCCCCCTCCGACCGGCGCGGGTGGGACCGTGCTGCTGGTGGAAGACCAGGACGCAATCCGCGGGCCGGCAGCTGACCGGCTGCGCGAGCTTGGCCACACGGTGCTGGAGGCGCGGGATGGGCCGGAGGCGCTGCGCATCCTGGCAAGTGCCCGCCCGGACTTGATGGTCACCGACGTCGGCTTGCCGAACGGCATGAACGGGCAGCAGGTGGCTGAGGCCGCGCGCGAACGCGTCCCGGGACTGCCGGTGCTGTTCATCTCCGGCAACGCCGGCACGGCACTGCCGCCAGGGATGGAGGTGATCGACAAGCCGTTCGATCTCGACACCCTGGCGCGGCGGGTGGAGGCGCGCTTGTTGGCGCATCGGAGCGGAGCGGCGGGAGCGGCTTCCTAGGCTTGACCGGGATTCGCTTTGTGGCCATTGCGCCGGAGTTGTCGCCGACGGCTGCCCATTGGGAGCGGCAGCACTTTCAAAAATGCCGCCACCAAATCTTACGCTTAGCGGGCGCGTTGGGGCCGATCATTCGAATCCCTTTATCGCAGAGGTAGCCACGCAGGAAGGAAATGCTCTGGACTGCTGCTGTCTGCCTTGCGCGACGCTCGTCGAGTTACCGGATCATCTGCCGGACCTTCTCAGCCACGCGCGCCATCGGGGATGGCTTCACGAGATGCGCCTCGCGGGCGGCGGGCATGCCCGACGACGCCAGGGCGCCAGCCGATGCCGGCGCGCACTACCAGCTTGTCTCCGGCGAGCTCGTGCTCAAGCGCCCTGGCGAACGCCGCGCCGAGGTCGTCCGCCTCCTGCATCAAAGCCGCAATATCGTTCTCCCGCAGGGCGAAGCGGCCGAACTGCGCGAACATCGCCTGCCGCCGCGTGCGACACTGCAGCTCGACCCGGACCGGCGCGGCGAAGCCGTGCCGCCTAGTCGACCTCCGCGAAGGTCACCATGCGTCCGGCGGCTTCGTCCCACAGCACGTAGCGCGGCGCGGAGAGAGCATCGCGCAGTGTGAGGACGTGCACGTCTGCGAAGGCCGGGTGCGCGTTATGGCAGTCCTCCAGCCGGTAGTTCGGAATGCGCGGCGCCAGGTGGTGCACGTGGTGGAAGCCGAGCCGGCCGGTGAACCATCGCAGGACCGGAGGCAGGCGCAGATAGGAGCTCCCCTCGAGCGACGCCGTGACTGGGTCCCACGCCGCGTGCCGGAGCCAACGCACGCCCTTGAAGCGATGTTGCACCGAGAACAGCCAGACGCCAGCGATACTCGCCGGCACCATCACGGCGAGCAGCACGGTCATCACCGGCCAGAACCCCAGAATCAGAGACAGGCCGCCATAGCTGGCGGCGAGCGCGAGGTTCGTCAGGTGCACGCCGAGCCGTTCCCGGCGCCAGACCGGCGGCGTGTCGAAGGGGATGCGGTAGAGCAAGAGGAAAACGAGCGGCGGCAGGAGCAAATGCGCAACCAGCGGATGCCGCACCGTGCGGAAACCCAGCCGCCGCCACCGCCCCAACGCCTGGTAATCGGCGACGGTCGTGCAGGTCGAGTAGATGTCGGCTCCGCGGTCCCGGTGGTCGAGGTCGTTCCAGACCGCGTGGTGCGCTGCGTGCTGCCGCCGCCAGTTCCCGTACGGCGTGAGGGTGAACAGGGAGCAGAGCCGGCCGACCGCGTCGTTCACGCGGCGGGAGTGGAACAACGAACCGTGCCCGCAGTCATGCTGGAGGGCGAAGACCCGGACCACGAAACCTGCCGCCGGGAGCGCAAGCACGACGACAACGGGCCACCATCCCAGGCGGAGGCCGACATGCATCCCCGCGAGCAGGGCAAGCAGCGGCGGGAAGGTTGTCGCGATCTGCAACACGGCGGCGTGCGGCGATGCCTCCTGGAAGCGCAGGGCGACCGTTCTGAGATCGCGCCAATCGGACCGGGCCCGCGCCGGCGCGGGTTGGTCAGTGTCGGTGCCGGCGGCCGACGGCATCAGCCTCTGCCTTGCGGCCAGGTGACGACGATGCCGACGTCGCCGGGCATCCCACCCGGGAATGTCAGGATCCGTGCGCCGAGACCGGAGCCGCCAGGCTGCAAGGCGTCACGCCAGAATTCGACGAAGACTTGTGCGCCGCCCGGCAGCGTGTCCAGCCAGTCCGAAAGCCGGTTGTTCATCTTCCGCCTGCCATCCGTGCAGAATTCGGACGGGAAGGAGACCAGCATCACTTCCCGCTGCTCATTCTCGAAGGCCGCCTGGATCCTCGAGAGCATGGCGTTGCGATCGGCGTGGGTCAGGCGGCGCGCCTCGAAGCGTCCGCGGTCGCCGGCCCGCTGGTCACGCTCGCGTCGCGCGACGTCCACCGCGGCGGCCTCGCTGCGGCGGTCCCGCTCGACCCGCTCTGCATGCAAGTCTTCGAGGAAAAGCGAGAAAACCGGCCGCGGTCCTTCGGATGCCGGCTCTGCCTGCCGCCCCCCATCAGCGGCGCGCGGATCATTGGTGCCCATCGACTGCGTTCCTCCTTTTCTGGGTTGGATCGCGGTACCCGTCGGAGTCCTGGACCTCCATCACCCCTGACCGACATGGACTTCGTGCCGGCGGCGGCCTTTGCCGTGGACAAACTCCTACGACCTCGTTCGCACGGTCCAGATCGGGCCGAGGCCGATCGTGACGTGGATCAGCCCAGCATGATCGCGAGCACGACGAAACACAGCGCCATGAGCAGGCGGAAGCGATGCGCCAATGCGAGGCCGGTGAATGGCGCCAAGTATGGACGTCCTGCGTGGATCTGCATGGTCATCTTCCCCCAGACAGAAGGAGCATGTCCCGCCATGGAGGTCATCACTGCGCAGCGCGAGAGGAACGCCGCGAAGCTGGTCGAGGTCACGGCCTCGCCGTCGCGGAAGCGACGATCCTGACGCATGTAGGGCAGATAGGGCGCGACCAGCCCGACCTCGATAGCGCCAAGCTCTCGCGCCGCATCGGCGGCGAATAGCAGCGGCAGCGCCTTCGCGTCCGGCCGGTCGAGCGCGGCAAGCAGGATCACGCGCCGGCCGGTGAGGCGGCTCGCGTGGCGCAGCCAGGTCTCACCGTCCGGAAAGCGCCGGGTCTCCAGCGTGCCGAGTTCGGCCGACAGCGCAGCGGCCAGGCGCGCCGCCAGTGGATCACCGGTCTCCATCGGCACGAGCAAGGGCTGGGTGGTCATGTGTCTTCGCGCACGGTGACGATACCGGGATTGGCCGCCACATAGGCGAGCGCGTAGTCGAGTTCCCCCGCATTGTCAGCGTGCACGGTGAACAGCGGCTCACCGGCGGCGACTGGCTGGTTGAGGCGCGCGTGCAGTTCGAGGCCCGCGGCCTTGTCATCCGGCGCGCCGGCGAGCTTGGCGACGCGCGCGAGGCGGCGGTTGTCGATGCTCGTCAGACGCCCGGCATGGGGCGTGACCACCGCGTGCCGGAGAATCGCGCCCAGGGCGCCTGCCACACCGAGGATCCATCCCTCCACCTGGCAGCGAGGCGGGCGTCCTGCTGCAGCTTGACGACAGGGAGAGCCTGATCGAACCGCGCGCCTCACCCGGGCTCGCGCATCGCCGGCGGCAGTCGTGTCGCGATGCGCTGTGCGGCGGCGATCACCTGCGGCGCCAGGGCGAGCAGCGCCTGGCGTGAGAGGCGGAAGGCCGGCACGGTGAGGCTGATGGCGCCCAGGGCCTCTCCGCCGCGATCCAGGATCGGCGCGCCGAGGCTCCGCACTTCCGCCGCCTGCTCGCCATCATCCAGCGCGAAGCCGCGCGCGCGCACGGCCTCCAGATGCGCCTCCAGCGCGGCGCGGTCCACCAGCGTCCGGGGCGTGTGCCGCTCCAGCACCAGGCCATCCAGCACCGCGCGAAGCCGCGTGGCTGGCAGGAAGGCCAGCACGGCCTTGCCGGTGCCGCTGCAATAGGCCGGGCCACGTGCGCCGACGCGCAGGCGGAAGCTGACCGGTTCTCGGCTATCGACCTGCGCCAGGTAGAGCATCTCCGCCCCCTGCAGCACGGCCAGCCGCACTGTCTCCCCGGTCGCGTCCCGCAGCGCCGCCATCTCCTCCTCCGCGGCGCTGGGCAGGTCGAGCCCCGCCCAGGCGTGGTTGGCGAATTCCACCAGCCGCAGGCCAAGCCGCCAGCCGCCGCGCGGATCGGCGCGCACCAGACGCTCCTCCGCCAATGCGGCCAGGATGCGGTGCAGCGTCGCCTTGGAATGGCCGGTGGCGGCGGCGAGGTCGGCAAAGCGCAGCGGCGCCCCGGCCCCCGCGATGGCGGCCAGCACCTCGATATGGCGCGCGAAGACCCCCTTGGGCGGTTCGGGCGCGGAAGATCGTTGACGCGCCGGGGGCTTCGGCGGCATGCTCGCATTCATCAGAACTAAGTTCCATTCAATGGAACTTCTGTCAAGAAGCAAAAGGCTCTAGGCGCAAAGAACCGCGCCATCGGAGGAACGTCGCGTGTCACCGCTGCCTCGCCTGTCAGGCGTGCATCCCATTCTCTATGCCTTCTACGGTCCCGACGGCCGGCTGGACCGTGCGGCGCTTGAGCGGCAGGTCGATGTCTGCCTGGCCGCCGGCTGCCACGGCATTGCCCTGCTCGGACTGGTGACGGAGGTCTTCCGCCTTTCCACCCAGGAACGGCTCGACCTGGTCGGCTGGGCCGCGGCGCGCATCGGCGGGCGCGTGCCGCTGATGGCGACCGTGGCCGAGGTCTCGGTCCATGGGCAGCTCGACTTCATCGCCGAAGCGCAGCGCCGCGGCGCCGACTGGGTGGTGCTGCAGCCGCCGCCGGTGAAGGGCGTTTCGGAGCGCGAGATCCTGCGCTTCCTGGGCGCGGTGGCGGATCGATCGCCCCTGCCCGTCGGCGTGCAGAACAATCCACTGAATATGGAGGTCTCCGTCTCCAACGACGCGCTGCTCGCGCTGCATCGCAACCACCCGAACATCCGCTTCATGAAGGCGGAAGGCCCGGCGGTTTCCGTCGGCGCCTTCGCGCGGGAGGCCGCGAAGACCTGCGACGTCTTCGCCGGGCATGGCGGCATCGAATGGCCGACCAATCTGCGCAGCTCCTGCCAGGGCCTGATTCCGGCGCCGGAGCTGGTGGATGCGCAGGTCGAGATCTGGCGCCTGTGGTCGGCCGGCGAAACGGAGCGGGCGGAGGCGCTGCATCGCGCCATCCTGCCCATCGTCGTCTTCATGTCCCGCGCCCTGCCGCTGCTGATTGCCTATGGCAAGCGCCTGATGGCGCGCCGCATGGGCTGGGCGGAGCTTCACCCGCGCCAGCCGGAGACGGCGGTAACGCCCTTCGGCATGGAGGAGCTGGACCGTTTCGCGCAGCTGCTCGGCCCCCTGCCGGAAGCGCCCGGCGCGCCGCTTTCGCCGGCTCTGCGCCGCCTGGCCGGAATAGACTGACAAGAAGGGAGGAAATCGCCATGAAGACGACCCGCCGCACCCTGCTGGCCGGCAGCGCCGCGATGCTCGCCGCGCCCGCGCTGGCGCAGACGGCCTGGCCGGAGCGCAACCTGCGCATCATCGTCCCGCTCAGCGCCGGCGGCATTGCGGACATCATGGCGCGCCTGGTGGCGGAGGCGCTGCAGCAGCGCCTGGGCCGCGGCGTGGTGGTGGAAAACCGCACGGGCGCCGGCGGCGCCATCGGCATGGAAGCGGTCGCGCGCGCCGCGCCGGATGGCTACACGCTCGGCATGGGCAATATCGCCGCCAATGCGATCCTGCCGGCCATGATGCGCGGCCGCCTGCCCTATGATCCGGTCACGGATTTCCAGCAGGTCTGCCTGGTGGGCCTGACGCCCAGCGTGCTCGTGGTCAATCCCCAGCGCGTGCCGGTGCAGAGCCTGCCCGAATTCCTCGCCTTCCTGCGCGCCAATCCGGACCGGCTGAACTTCGGCTCCTCCGGCGTCGGCACCAGCCTGCATCTGACGATGGAAATGCTGATGCAGGAGACCGGCGCGCGCATGACGCATGTGCCCTTCCGCGGCTCCTCCGACATGATCACCGCGCTGGTCGGGGGCCAGGTGGACCTGGCGGTGGATGGTTTCGCGACGGCCTGGCCGCATGTGCAGGCCGGGCGGCTGCGCGCCATTGCCGTGCCGACGGCCGATCCGCTGCCCTTCGCGCCCGAACTTCCGACCATCGCCTCCCTCGTCCCCGCCGTGCAGGTCAGCCCCTGGCACGGCATCATGGGCCCGGCCGGCATGCCCGCCGCGGCGGTGCAGCGGCTGAATGCGGAGATCGCAAGCTTCCTGCGTCAGCCCGACACGGTGGAAAAGCTGCGCGGCTTCGGCGCCATCGCCGCGCCGAATACGCCCGAGGAATTCCGCGCGCTGATGGTCTCGGAGCGCGACAAGTTCCAGGCGCTGATCACCCGTACCGGCATCAGCGCGGGCTGACCGGCATGACCGAGCGCATCGCCACCGTCGAGGCCTTCCGCATCGTCATCCCGCGCGAGGTGCCCTATCTCGGGCCGCTGCGCGAGGGCGAGGCGAGCAATGCGCGCGGCTACTTCATCCGCCGCGGCAACCGATCCGCCTATCCGGTCACCGATACCTCCGTGCTGGTGAAGGTCACGACGGAATCGGGCTGCATCGGCTGGGGCGAATGCTACGCCATCGTCGCCCCCGGGGCGGTCGCGGAGATCATCACGGATCTGCTCGGCCCGCTCTGCATCGGCCGCGATCCGCGCGACCCGGTGCCGCTGCACGAGGATCTGTATGACACCATGCGCGTGCGCGGCTTCGGCAGCGGCTATTTCGTCGATGCGCTGGCCGGGCTCGACATCGCCATCTGGGACATCGCCGCACGGCTGGCGGGGCTGCCGCTCTGCCGGATGCTCGGGGGCCAGCGGCATGCGCAACTGCCCGCCTATGTCTCCGGCCTGCCGCGGCCGAGGCTGGAGGAGCGGGTGGAGCTTGCGCTGGAATGGCAGGCGAAGGGCTTCGATGCGGTGAAGTTCGCCGCCGCGGTGGCCGAGCGTGGCGAGGCGGCCGAGATGGCGGCGCTGCGCCGCGCGCTGGGCCCGGAGATGCGCATCGCCTGCGACATGCATTGGAAGCACACCGCCCTGGCCGCGACACGGCTGATCGATCGCATGCACGCGCACGACCTGTGGTTCGCGGAAGCCCCGGTGGCGCCAGAGGATCTTGAAGGGCAGCGAGAGGTGGCGGCGAAGGCGCGCACATCGGTGGCGCTGGGCGAGGAATGGCGCACCGCCTTCGAATATCGCCCCCGCCTGATCGACCGCTGCATGGACATCATCCAGCCGGAGATGGCGCATACCGGCGTGACGGAATTCATGAAGATCGGCCGCATGGCGGAAGCCTTCCATTGCCGCTGCATCCCGCATGCCTCGATCGGGATCGGCATCTTCCAGGCGGCGAGCCTGCATGCTTCCGTCGCGCTGCAGAATTGCGACGGGCACGAATACCAGCATTCGATCTTCGACAGGAACCTGCGCTTCATCCAGGGCGACATGGCCTGCGAGGCGGGCTTCTATCGCCTGCCCTCCGGCCCCGGCCTTGGCGTGCAGCCCGCGGATGACGTCTGGCGCTTCGCGACGCGGCACGAGGCCGGGTGACGCCGCAGCCACAGGCACCGCATGCCCGACGCCCAGGGCGACCCCTCGCTGCGGCCGCAGGGCCTGTCGCGGGCCTGGTCGGGCTTCTGCTGCACCGCAATATCGCGCAGTCCCCTGCGATGCGGCCACCGACCAGGGTGGCTTTCTAACGGTCAGTCCCGACCCTCAGCTCCAGCCCGCGGCGCGGCTACCCACATGGCAGCCTTCACGGCCTCGCGAATGTGTGGCCGCGGCAGCGCCGGACAGTAGGCCTGCGCCGCGTCCTGCGCCCGCTCCACGATCGACGCCTCGCTCAACCCCTGCGCCAGGTCCTGCGCAACCTGCTGCGCCAGCGCGCGGATCAGGCCCGGCTGGAGCCAGCTCGGGAAACGCGCCTGAGATAGATGAGGAGTGCCATCCATGCCGCATCATGCGCACGAGAACAAAAGAAGAACAAGCCTGGCATGAACAAGCGGCAAACCGGCTTTGCACGTCAAGGTTGGACGTGTCCCCTTGGGTTCACATTCTTCATCTGTAAGGTCTTGGAATGATTGGTGGGCGCTGTAGGGCTCGAACCTACGACCCGCTGATTAAGAGTCAGCTGCTCTACCAACTGAGCTAAGCGCCCGCGCCAAAACTCGGCGAGGCCGGCCGTTTAAGCGGTGGCGGCGGCTTTGTCCAGCCCGGGGCGGGCGAAACCATGCACAAAGCCGCCATGTCCCCAGGTCATCGCTGGTCGCGGGCGGCCCCCAGCTCGGAATCCCGGTGCACATGGGCCGACATCAGCAGCCCGAAGCCCACCATCGCCGTCAGCATGGCGGACCCGCCATGGCTGATCAGCGGCAGCGGCACGCCGCCGACCGGGATGGCGCCGGTGACCATGGCGATGTTGACGAAGACATACATGAAGAAGTTCGTCGCCAGCCCCACCGCCAGAAGCCGCCCGAACTGGTGCCGGCTGCGCAGCGCCACCAGGAAGCCGAAGGCGATGACGCAGGCCAGCAGGCCCAGCACGCTGAGTGCGCCGACCAGGCCGAATTCCTCGGCCAGCATGGTGAAGATGAAGTCGGTCTGCTTCTCCGGCAGGAAGTTCAGGTGGCCCTGCGTGCCCTGCAGGAAGCCCTTGCCCCAGAAGCCGCCGGAACCCAGCGCGATCTTCGACTGGATGATGTTGTAGCCGGCGCCCAGCGGATCGCTTTCCGGATCCAGGAAGGTGGTGATGCGCGCGCGCTGGTAGTCGTGCAGGTGGTCGTAGGCGATCGGCGCGGCGATCGCGACGGCGCCCAGCACGATGGCGAATTTCCAAAGCCGCACGCCCGCGGCGAAGAAGACCGCGCCGCCCACCATCATCGTGATCAGCGCGGTGCCCAGATTCGGCTGCTTCAGGATCAGCCCCGCCGGCAGCAGCACCGCCAGGATCGGCGGGATCAGGAACAGCGGATTGCCGATCTGTTCCCAGGACGCCTTGTGGAACCAGGAGGCGAGCGCCACCACCAGCAGGATCTTCATCAGCTCCGAGGGCTGCAGCTGGAAGCCGCCGAGGTCCAGCCAGCGCTGCGCCCCGCCGCCCACCTGGCCATGCAGCGCCACCATCACCAGCAGTCCGATGCCCAGCGCATAGCCCAGCCAGGCGAAGCGCGCGATCAGCCGGATATCCACCAGCGCGATCGAGAGCATCAGCACCAGGCCGAAGCCGAAGCGGATGGCATGCTTGGCCGCATAGGGATCCGGCCCGCCGCCACCCGCCGAATAGAGCGCCACATAGCCCACGCCGCCCACGGCACACAGCAGCAGGACAAAGATCCAGGGAATCTGCCACAGCTTTTCCAGCACCCCGGTGCCGCGTTCGCGCAGCAGCAGGCGGCGTTCGAATCTCATGGCAGGATTCTCATGGACGCGTCCCGCCCGGCGGCCGTGCTTCCGCCACCCGCGGGCCGAAATTGCCACCCGGGCCCGGACGCAATTGCTGGAAAGCCTCGACCAGCACCTCGCGCGCCAACGGCGCCGCGGCGGCGGAGCCGGAGCTGCCATGCTCGACAATGACGGAGACGGCGAAGATCGGATTGTCGTAGGGCGCGAAGGCCACGAACAGCGCATGGGGGCGCCATTCGCGCGGCACCTGTTCCACCCGGAAGCCCCGCTCCCGCTGCTCGCGCGTCACGCGGCGCACCTGGGTGGTGCCGGTCTTGCCCGCCATGGCGCCGAGTTCCGGCGGCAGGCGCGCCGCCCGGGCGGTGCCGCCCTGCTCGTTTACCACGGACCACATCGCCTCCCGCACCAGGCGCAGGTCGCGTTCGGGGATGCCGAGGCTGGGCCAGTCCTCCGCCCGCACGCCGCGCACATGCCGGCCGCCGATGCTGCGGGTCAGGTGCGGCTGAACGGCGCGGCCGGTGGCCAGGCGGGCGGTCATGGTGGCCAGTTGCAGCGGCGTCAGCTGGTAGAAGCCCTGGCCGATGCCATGCACCACCGTATCGCCCAGCGCCCAGGGCCGGCCCTGCTGCTGGCGCCATTCGCGCGTCGGCATAAGCCCCGCGCGGATGCCCGGCAGTTCGATATCCAGCGGCACGCCCAGGCCGAAGCGGCGGCCCATGGCGGCGATCTTGTCGATGCCGAGGCGCTTGGCCATTTCGTAGAAATAGACGTCGCAGGACAGTTTCAGCGCCGTCCGCATATCCATGGCGCCGTGACCGGACCGGTTCCAGCAGTGGAAGCGGGATTCACCCAGGTCCATATGGCCGGGGCAGTAGACCCGCTCCCCCGGCGTCGTCACCCGCGCCTCCAGCGCCGCCAGCGCCACCACCATCTTGAAGGTGGAGCCGGGCGCATACAGGCCGTTGGTCGCCTTGTTGATCAGCGGCGTGGCGCGGTTGCGCGTCCATTCCCGCCATTGCGCGGCGGAGACGCCGGAATTGAACAGGTTCGGGTCGAAGGAGGGCTGGGTGGCCATGGCCAGCACCTCCCCGTTCCGTGCATCCATCAGCACGACGGAGGTGCCTTCCTCGATCTTGCCGCGCAGCGTCTTGGTGAGTGCGGCATCGACGGAAAGCTGGACGTCCTGGCCCTGCACGCCCTCTCGCCGGTCCAGTTCGCGGATGATGCGGCCGACCGCATTCACCTCCATCTGCACCGCCCCGGCGCGGCCGCGCAGCACCAGGTCGTGGTGCCGCTCGATGCCGGACCGACCGACGCGGATG
Source organism: Falsiroseomonas tokyonensis (assembly GCF_019024325.1). Lineage (GTDB taxonomy): Bacteria > Pseudomonadota > Alphaproteobacteria > Acetobacterales > Acetobacteraceae > Falsiroseomonas > Falsiroseomonas tokyonensis. The sequence continues at coordinate 604,670 of NZ_JAFNJS010000003.1, read as the reverse complement.
CCCGGCAGTTCCAGCAGCGGGTCGCCATCCATGTCGCGTTCGGCCGGCGGCGCGACATAGCCCACGATATGCGCCAGGTGCTCCGCCTCGGGGTAGATGCGCGTGGTGCCGACATCGACGCTGATGCCCGGCAGGTCCGGCGCGTTCAGCTCGATCCGCGCCATTTCCTCCCAGGTCAGGAAGTCGCGCACGGTGACCGGCACGAAGCGCCGGCGGCGGCGCACGTCGCGCTCGACGCGCGCGCGTTCCTGGTCCGTCATCGGCACGATGCGGCTGAAGGTCTCGAGCGTGGCGCCCACATCGGTGGTCTGCTCGGCGGTCAGCAGGGCCCGCCAGTTCAGCTGGTTGCCGGCGATGACATGGCCGTTGCGGTCCAGCACCCGCCCGCGCGGCGGCGCCAGCAGCCGGGCCGAGAGGCGGTTCTCCTCGGCCAGCGTCGCATAGCGCTCCCCCTCCTCCACCTGCAGCCGGTGCAGCCGATGCGCCAGGAAGCCCAGCAGCCCCATCTGCCCCAGGCCGAGCGCCAGCGCGCGGCGGCTGAAGATGCCGCGGACCCGCTCCTCCTCCCGCTGCTTCCGGCTCATCTTTTCAGACCCTCAAACGGCGGGCGCGCGCTCCGCGCGCTTGCCTTCGCGCCTACGCGCTGTCGCATGGGCTGGCAGGGGGCGCTGTGCGCGGGCCGCATTCGCGGCCTCGGCCCGCGGAAGAGTGCGGGCCGCAAAGGGAGTCGCGCTTGAAAGCCCTCCCCCCCTTTCATGGGGAGGAGGGTTGGGTGGGGGGGACGCGCAAGCACGGGACTGCCCTCGCCCACCCTCACGGCGTCTCCTCCGCACGGCGCATCACGCCGTGGATGCGGCTGAGGACGAAGGCGAAGGCCGGGTACAGGCCGGCGGAAAGCGCCGCCTGGTGCATCGCCGAGGCGAAGGCGGGCAGGTTCCAGGCCAGCAGCGCCGTCAGCAGCCAGCCCAGCGCGGCGGTCGCCGCCGAAAAGCCGCAGAAGGCCAGCCAGACGAACATGAAGCTCTGACGCACCAGGAAGCGCCGCCAGGCCACCGCCAGCGCATGCGCCACCAGCAGCGTCACCACGCCGGTGCCCAGCGGCGCCAGGGTCAGCAGGTCCTGCAGCAGGCCCAGCAGGAACACCGCCGGCGGCGGCATGGCGCCGGGCCGGAAGACGGACCAGAAGACGATGCAGGGCAGCGCCGCCGCCGGGACCAGCCCCGGCACGCCGGAAGGGCCGGCCGCGATCACCATCAACAGAACCGTACCGGTCGCGGGAAAGGCAGCGCGCGCGATGTCGTCCAGCCGTCGCAGCAGCCCGGGCGATGGCTCTGGGCGTCCGACCATCAGGGTCCGGGCGTTCAGCGCCGCGGGCGCGGTTCGGGCCGCGCAATGGCCTCGGGCGGCAGGATCCCGCCCAGCCCGAAGTCGAAGAGCCGCACCATGTCCAGCCGATCCGCCCGGGCGAAGAGCTCCACCTCCGCCACCCCGCCCTCGGTCCAGCGCACCACGCCGACCGGCAGGCCGGCCGGGAAGGCCACGCCCTCCGCGCTCGTCACCACACGTTCCCCTTCCGCCGGGCGGCTGCCCTCGGACCAGTGCTGCAGCCGCGGCCGGGCGCCATTGGTGCCCACCATCATCGCCCGCACCCGGCTGCCTTCCAGCGTCACCGGGATGCGGCTGTTCATGTCGGTGGCCAGCAGCACGCGGGCCGATCGGCTGCCCACCTCCGTCACCCGGCCCACGAAGCCACGCTCATCCAGCGCGATCTGGCCGCGGCGCACCTGGATCTCGGGCGGGATGGAAAGCAGCACGGCGCGGGCATAGACGCCGCCGCCATCGGCCACCACGCGGGCGGTGTGGAAGGCGGGCGCCCGTTCCGGCACGAAATCAAGGTGCCGGCGCAGCTGCGCATTCTCCATCTCCAGCGCCAGGGCGGCGGCCTGCCAGCGGCGCAGGCGCTCATTCTCCTCGCGCAGCCGGGCATTCTCCTCCCGCAGTACCAGCAGCTGCTGGAACTCCTCCACCGTCTCGCGCACCGCGCGGGCGGGCTCGGCGAAGGCGGCATAGAAGGGCGCCAGGGCATCCGCCAGCGCGATGCGCGCACGTTCCGCCAGCAGCGCATCGGCCTTGCCCAGCAGCATGGTGCCGAAGGCGGCCGCGATCAGCACCGGCAGCGACAGCCGGGCCAGGGCCTGGCGGAGTGGAATGCTGAGTCGGATCAAGCGCCTCTCCTCCCGGCTGGTGGGCCTAAGCCTCTATCAGTACATGGAAGTCAGCACGTGGCGAAGCCGCTTCATCTCCTCCAGCGCCCGCCCGGTGCCGAGTGCCACGCAGGACAGCGCCTCCTCCGCCACCACCACCGGCAGGCCCGTGGCATCGCGCAGCACGCCATCCAGCCGGTGCAGCAGCGCGCCGCCGCCGGTCAGCACGATGCCCTTGTCGACAATATCGGCCGCCAGTTCCGGGGGCGTGTTCTCCAGCGCCACGCGCACCGCCTCGACGATCTGGATCACCGGCTCGTAGAGGCTCTCGGCGATCTGGCGCTGGCTGACGATGACCTCGCGCGGCACGCCGTTCATCAGGTCGCGGCCCTTCACCTCGGTCATCGGGCCTTCCTCGCCCTCATCCGGGGCGGCGGCGGCGCCGATCTCCATCTTGATGCGCTCGGCCGTGCTCTCGCCGATCAGCAGGTTATGGTTGCGGCGGATATAGGAGATGATGGCCTCATCCATCTTGTCCCCGCCGACGCGCACGCTGCGCGCATAGACGATGCCGCCCAGTGAGATCACCGCCACTTCCGTGGTGCCGCCGCCGATATCCACCACCATGGAGCCGGAGGGCTCCGTCACCGGCAGCCCGGCGCCGATCGCGGCCGCCATCGGCTCCTCGATCAGCAGCACCTTGCGGGCGCCGGCGCTCTCGGCCGATTCCTGGATGGCGCGGCGCTCCACGGCGGTGGAGCCCGAGGGAACGCAGACGATGATCATGGGGGAGGCGAAGGACCGCCGGTTGTGCACCTTGCGGATGAAATGCTTGATCATCTCCTCCGCAACCTCGAAGTCGGCGATGACGCCGTCCCGCAGCGGGCGGATGGCGGCGATATTGCCGGGAGTGCGGCCGAGCATCAGCTTCGCCTCCTCCCCCACCGCCAGGACCTGCTTCTTGCCGCGATGGTCGGATATGGCGACGACGGAGGGCTCGTTCAGCACGATGCCCCGCCCCTTCACATAGACCAGCGTATTCGCGGTGCCGAGGTCGATGGCCATGTCGGCCGAGAGGAAGCCGAACAGGCGGGAGAACATGCAGCCGGAGCCTTCCGAAGGTCGAGGATGCCACCGCGCAGGCCCGGCCTGGCCGGGCCGGTACCAGGCGGGGCTGCCTGGACCTGGCCCCGTTCGGACCGACGCTTCCGCAGGGTTGCGCGAGGCGCCTCCGATACCCCTCCCCCGCCTCGACCTCAAGCCCCGTGACGCGGTGCGGGATGCGGGGCGGCCATTCGCAGGTAGGTGGCTCGCAGCGCGGGGGCGGCGGGCCCGGCGCACGAAACCGGAATGGTGCCGTGAACTCCGATGCAACATCGGCGTTAAAGGCGCAGGACCGAACCCCAGAGAGGAGCCCCCCCATGCGCCACCTTCCCATGTTGCTTCTGGCCGCCGTGACCCTGGCCGCCTGCGGCCAGACCACCGGTGACCGCGCCGTCTCCGGCGGCCTGCTCGGCGCCGGCGCCGGTGCCGCCATCGGCTCGCTCTCCGGCAGCGCCGGGACGGGCGCCCTCATCGGTGGCGCCGCGGGCGCCGCGGGTGGTGCGCTGACCAGCCCGGGCACGGTCAACCTGGGCCGCCCGGCCTGGCGCTGAGGCGCCTCGGCCGCGCCTGATCCCCGGGACCACCGTCCCGGGGGATGGGCGCGGCTGATTGACCTTTCGCTGGCCGCCCGCGAAGCTCCCGCCACAGAACGGGAGCCGAGCGGTGCGGCCTTCGACGATTCTGGCCAGCCTCCTGCTGCTGGCGGGATGTGCGGCGCAACCCGTCACCGGGCCCCAGCCCGCGACGGATCAGGCCAGCGCCGCGCCTGCTTCCCCCGGCGGGCGCGGCATGGCGAAGGATCCGGGCGAGGAGCCGGCGCCCGGCGCCCACAGCGCGGAATTCCTCAGCCTGCAGGCGCTGCCCCCGGCCCTGGCCCAGATCCCCCGGGCGGTGCTGGAGGAGGACCGGACGCCCGGCGTGCTGAGCGGGGCCATCGCCGCCTATCGCGCGCCCGGCATTTCGGTGACCATCTACCTGTTCCGCCGCAGCGCGGAGCCGGTGCCGGAAGGCCCGGACTCCCTGCCCGTCCTGTCCAAGCTCATCTCCGCCTCGGCCGCCGCACGGGAGGTGTTGGGTCAGAGGCTCGGCCCACGGGTGGAAGCGCGCCTGGCCAGGATGGCGGTTCGCGGCGCCATCGTGCTGTGCAGCCAGGATATCTATCGTGCCGGCCCGAATGCGGTGCAGGATTTCACCTGCGTCGCCAGCCAGGACGGCCGCCTGCTGAAGCTGCGCGCCACCTTCCGCACCTTGCCGGAGGAGCAGGACCAGGCGCAGCGCGCCATCGCCAGCATGTTGGACCGGGTGCGGGGCCACCTGTCCGGCGGCGGGGCTGCGGGCGCCATCCGCACCTGAGCCCAGGTTGCGGCGCAGCCCGGTCCTCAGCTGCGCCGCAGCATGGCCTTCAGCTGCGCCACAGCATGGCCTTCAGCTGCGCCGCAGCATGCGCCGTAGCGCCGCGCGGCCGCCCGTGCCCCGCTCCGGGCGCTGCCGCGCCGGCTTGCGCCGCACCTCCAGCCGGGCGCCGTCCGGCGCCCGCAGCAGCTGCAGCGTGCGGTCGTGATAGACATCCAGCCCCGGGCGATGGCCGATGGAGATCAGCGCGCTGCCGTCCAGCTCCTCGCGGAATAGGCGCATCATCTGGTCCTGGTTCTCCTCGTCCAGCGCCGCGGTCGCCTCGTCCAGGAAGACCCAGCGGGGCTTGTGCAGCAGCAGGCGGGCGAAGGCCAGGCGCTGCTGCTCGCCCAGCGACAGCACGCGGTCCCAGCGCTCCTCCTCCTCAAGCCGCGCCACCAGGTGGGGCAGGCCGCAGCGCTCCAGCGCTGCCACCTGCGCCTCCTGCGGGAACTGGTCCGGGGCGGCCGGATAGGTCAAGCCGGCGCGCAGCGTGCCGAGCGGAATATAGGGCCGCTGCGGCATGAACAGCATATGCGCCCGCGGCGGGATGCAGATCTGGCCCGAGCCCCAGGGCCAGAGCCCGGCGATGGCGCGGAACAGGGTGGACTTGCCGGTGCCGCTCTCGCCCACGATCAGCACCTTCTCCCCCGCCTTGATCTCCGCATTGGCGCCCTGGATCACGACATTGCCGTCCGAATGGGCCACCTGCAGGTTCCGGAAGGACAGCAGTTCCGGCTCCTCGCCCGGCTTCTGCTCCACAACGTCGATGCGGGTCTGGCTGGCCATGGCCTCCGCCATGTCGAAGGTATCCTCCAGGTCCACCACGCGCTCCACATGGCTGCGCCAGTCGGCCAGCTTGGGGAAGTTGTCGACGAACCAGTTCAGCCCGCGCGTCACCTCGAGGAAGGCCGAGCTGATCTGCATCAGCACGCCGAGCGTGATGGCGCCGGCGAAGTAGCGCGGGCTGGCGACCAGGATGGGGATGACGCCGGCGGCCATGCCATAGCCGCTGGTCAGCCACATCAGCCGCCGCTCCCGGTCGTAGAGCTCCTTCATCACCGAGACGACGCGGCCGAAGGCGCGCTGCAGGCCGCGATCCTCATCCGCCTCGCCACGGATCAGGGCGATGCCCTCGCTGTTCTCGCGCATGCGGATCAGGGTGAAGCGGTGGTCGCTCTCAGCCTCGTTGCGGCGGATATTGATGTCCACCATAGGCCCGCCGATCCACATGGTGGCGATCGACCCCACCAGCGCATAGAGCAGCGCGCACCAGACCATATAGCCCGGGATCTCGAATTCGGTGCCGCTATAGGACATCCGCAGCGGGCCCGAGAGCGACCACAGGATGCCGAGGAAGCTGGCCAGCGTCAGGATGGCGCTCAGCAGGCCAATGGACAGGTCCACCGCCATGGCGGTGGCCCAGCGGGTATTCTCGCTGATCCGCTGATCGGGGTTATCCGCCGCGCCGGGCAGGAAGTTCAGCTGGTAGTGCCGGCCGTGCTCCAGCCAGCGCCCCTGCAGCCGGTGCACCAGCCAGCGCCGCCAGCCCAGCATCAACGCCTGCCGCGCCCATAGCTGGCCCACCGCCGCCACCATGGCCAGGCCGGTCAGCAGCGCGAACATCCACATCTGGCCGTAGAAGGCCGGGCTGTCGCGGTTCTCCAGCGCGTTGAAGAAATCGCGGTTCCAGAGGTTGAAGCGCACCTGCACGCCGATCTGGAAGATCGTCAGCCCGAGCACCGCGGCCGTCAGCAGCCAGGCCTGCCGGCGATCGGCGGGGGAGGTGTAGTACCCTCGGGCCAGCCGCCAGAAGCGGCGCATCAGGCCCTCCTGCGGCGGAAGGTCAATGGCCGCAGGGATCTGGTCGGACATGGCGGCTCAGCGTTGCGGCTGCGCGGCGGGCGCAGGCGGGGGGGAGGAGGCAGTCTCGGCCGGCTGCACCGGGCGCAGCGCCTCGGCGGTCTCGCCGATCCGCTCTGCGGCCAGGGCGCGCCCGGCCTCCCCGGCGAAGCCGCGGCCCTCGGCGGCCAGCCGGGCGCCGGCGCGCAGCAGCGCGCGCAGCGGCTCCGCCGCGCCGGGCGGCAGCACCACCACCGTGCCATCCTCCAGCACCGCACCGGCCAGCTGGCCCTGCGGCGCGAAATAGGGGGATTTCACGGTGCCGGAGACGGCAAGCGGCTGCGAACGGTCCGAGGGGGCGCCGCCGAGACGCCAGTAGAAGCGGTCCACCACGCCCGGCTCGGCCTCCTGCGAGGCGGCGAAGGCCAGCATGGTGATGACCGGCGACTGGCGGGCACGGATGCCCCAGACGATCAGCGGCTGGCCGGGCTCCGCCGCGCGCCGCACCGCCTGGGCCATGTCCGGCGGGAAGACCACCTGGGGGCCTTCGCGGAACAGCAGGGCATCAGTCTCCCCGGCCGGGTTCAGCAGGTAGCGCTCGACCGTGCCGGTGAAGGTCGGCAGCTGGGTCGGGTCGAACCAGAAATGGGCGCGCGGCGGCGGATTGGCCGGGGTGGCCGGGGTGGCCGGGGTGGCTGGCGCCTGCGCCTGCGCCGGCCCGAAGGAAAGGAAAAGGGCCAGCGCCAGCCCCGCCATGGCACGCATCGCGCGCGGTCCCTGTGGTGCCGGGGTCAGTTGCTGCGGAAGGCGCCGAAGACCAGGCTCAGCAGGAACAGCACGATGAAGATGACGAAGAGGATCTTGGCGATGCCGGCGGAAGCCGAGGCGATGCCGCCGAAGCCGAAGAGGCCCGCGACCAGCGCGACGACCAGGAAGACGAGCGTCCAGTAAAGCATTGCGATCTCCGGCTTCTGACTGCGCCGGGTGAACGCAAGGCGGCCGGATCGGTTCCGGCACAAACCACCCCGCGCGCCGCCTTTTTCGCGCGGGTGGGCGGGCACTCAGACGGGGTCGAGATGCACCCCGCGGGTCACCGCCTGGTAGGTGGCGATCGCCAGCGTCGTCGGCTCGAAGGGCTTGGTGATGATGAAGGCCGGCTCCAGGTCCTGGCCGGTCAGCAGCCGCTCCGGATAGGCGGTGACGAAGATCACCGGCGCCTGGTGGGTGCGCATGATGCGCGCGACGGCAGAGGTGCCGTCCCCGCCCGCGCCCAGGTTCACATCGGCCAGCACCAGGGAAGGCCGCTCCGCCGCCGCGATTGCCACCGCCTCGTCCTCGGACCCCGCGATGCCCACCACTTCATGCCCCGCCGCCTCCACCAACTGCTGCAGGTCCAGCGCGATGATCGGCTCATCCTCGATGATCAGCACCCGCGCCACGGCGCCGGCGCGCAGGTGGTTGCGGGCCGCCGCCAAATACTGGGCCGCCTGGTCCGGCGGCAGGCCCAGCGCCAGCGCCGCCTGTTCGGTCTCCAGCTCCTCCAGCGAGGTCAGCAGCAGCAGCATGCGCTGGGTCCGGTCCATCGCGGCGCCCGGCGCTTCATCATGGTCCGGCAGATCGGAGGCCCCCTTGGAGGCGATCTGGCAGATGGCGCGGTAGAGCGCGAGCCGGCCCACCATGCCGGCGTCCCGCCCGCCTTCCACCGGCGCCAGGCTGCCGCGCAGGGCCTGCGCCACCAGCCCGTCGCCGCGCGACTGCGACCCGGTCAGCGCGCGGGCGAAGCGGCGGGCATAGGGCAAAGCGCCGATCAGCGCGGCGCGATCGATCTCGCTCATCGCCTTGTCATCTCCCAAAAGGGCGGCGCGCGCTGCCGCATAGCTCCCAGAGTTGATATGCAGTGAACCGTGGACGAACAAGAGAACTCCGGCGCCTTGCGCGCCGTAATCGCGCAGTTGTTGCCGGAACTGCGCGCCGCCGCCCGGATGCTCACGCGTTCGAGAGCCGAGGCCGACGACCTGGTGCAGGAAACCGTTCTGCGGATGCTGCGCGGCCTGTCCAGCTTCGTACCACCGGCCGAGCTGGCGCATGACCTGCGCGCCGCGCTGCGCCCCTGGGGCCTGACCGTGCTGCGCAATACCTTCCGCGAAGGCTGGCGCCGGGCGAAGCGGGAGCGGACGCATGCCGAGGCGCATCCGCCGGAGGAAGCTGCCACCCGCCGGTCCGACCAGGAAAGCGCGCATGAGGTGCGCGACCTTGCGCGGGCCATCGCCCAGCTGCCCCCCGCGATGCGGGAGGCGCTGATGCTGGTCGCCGCCCAGGGGCTGACCCTGGAAGCAGCCGCCGGCATCTGCCGTGTGCCCGTCGGCACGATGAAGGCCCGCGTCTCCCGCGCCCGGGCGACGCTTTCGCGGGCTCTCGCCCCTGTGAACGGGTAACGCGTGCGCGATGCAACCATCCCGTCGGCCCGTTCATTCAGGGGGCATAGAGGATGGAGCAAACAATGCCGAACGAGTTCCATGGCCAGGTCATCGCGCTGCTGCCCCGCCTTCGGGTCCAGGCCCTGGCGCTGACGCGCAACCGCGCCGCTGCGGACGACCTGGTGCAGGATGCCGTGGCCAATGCCCTCGCCGCCCAGAACAGCTTCACCCCGGGCACCAATTTCGCCGCCTGGATGCATCGCATCCTGCGCAACCGCTTCATCAGCACGCTGCGCAAGCAGCGCGAGACCACGGATATCGAGGATGTGCCGGCAGCTGCCTTCGCCGTCAGCGCCACGCATGAGGACCGGCTGGTGCTGAAGGAACTCGGCGCCGCCGTGAACCGCCTGCCGGCCGACCAGCGCGAGGCGCTGTTCATGGTGGTGCTGCAGGGCATGTCCTACGAGGACGTGGCAGAGGCTACCGGCTGCGCCGTCGGCACGGCGAAGAGCCGCGTCTTCCGCGCCCGCCGCCAGCTGCAGACCTGGCTGACCGGCGAGGAATCCGCCGAGGCGACGACCGAGGAGCAGCGGATCGAGCGGGAACGGGTCAGCGGTCGCGGCGCCCGTCGCCAGGAAAGCACCGCCTCCAGCCGAGGCGCTCGTCGTTCTGGGGTTGGCGAACACCATCTGCTGGCTTAAGTCGAAGATGCGAGGTGTTGCGTGCGGCACGGGCCACGCGCAATGCCGGCTTCGGCGATGGACATGGACAGCAGCGACAGCAGCAAGCCGGCGCCCCCTTCCAAGGTCACCAAGCGCAAGGGGGAGCGCGCGGGCAGTGACGCCTTCGATATCTGGCTGCAGCGTGGGCTGCACCAGCTGTACGACAATGTCGCGGCGGAGCCCATTCCGCCGGAGCTGATGCGGCTCATCGAGGAGGATCGGACACGGCGCGGCAAGTAGACGGCGCCGGTTCGGTATGATCCCAATCCCCTCATGACGGACGCCCGGAGGCGAGTTTGGAGACTGCCCCGCCCCCAGGCCAGCCTGCGGGGACGTCTCCTGTGCCTGCTGCTGGTCGCCGCCTTCCCGGTGGTGGTGCTGGTGCTGGCCGGGGCCTTTGCCAGCTATCGCGGCAGCATCCGCCAGGCGCAGCTGGATGTGGCGCTGGAACGGGACCTGGTCGTGGCCACCCTCGCCGCGCGGGTGGCGGCGGCCGATGGCTTCCTGCGCGGGGTCGCGGCCAGCTGGCCTGAAGCCGGCAATGGCTGCGGCGACGCGCTGCACAGCGCCGCACCGGAAGGCGTCATGCTGGAGGTGGAGTGCCCGAACGGCGTCGCCGCACCCGCCACCACATCCCCGGCAACATCTTCCACAACCTCTCCCAACTTGGCCCGCATCGGCCCGGAATTGCGCGCGCGGCTGGCGGGGGCGACCGATTCCCTGATGCTGGCCGGATCCGCCGGCGTGATCTCCCTGCTGCGCGTGCTGCCGGCCAGTCCGCGACTGCCCGCGGGGCGGCTGATCCTGGCCCGGGTTGCGCCGCCCCCGCTGCCCGCTGGCCTTTCCGCCTGGATCCTCGACGCCGACAATCGCGGCTGGGCGCTGGGCGAGGATGGTGGGCGCCTCGGGCCGGTCGCGCCCGCCACCGCAGCGGATGGCAGCGCCACACTGACCAGCCTGGCGGGGACGGAGCTGGTCTCCGCCCGCGGCAGGCTTTCCCCCCAGGCCATGCTGGTGGTGGCCCGCCCGCTGGCGCCGATCCGGGCCGAGGCCGCGATGGAAGCGACCCAGCGCCTGGCGGAGGTCGCCGCGCTGCTGGCGCTGAGCATCCTGGCCGTGGTGCTGGGTACCAACTACGCCGTGACCCGCCCGCTGTCCCGGCTGCGGCGGGCCATCGCCAAGTGGAATGCCGGCGCCGCGCCGCTCGAGATTCCGGGCATCGGCGGCATGCCAGACGAGATCCGTGACCTCGCGCTCAGCTTCCAGGGCAGCGCCACGGCGCTGGCGGAGCGGGAGCGGGACCTGCAGGCTGCCATCGAACGCGCCGAGATCCTGGCCGCCGAGGTGCATCACCGGGTCAAGAACAACCTGCAGATCGTCAGCAGCCTGCTGGCCCTGCAGGCGCAGCGGGTAACGGACAGCCAGGCGCGCGTGGAATTCGAGGCGGCGCGGGACCGGATCGGGGCGCTGGCCACGCTGCACCGGCACATGTATGCGCATCACGACCCGGAGGCGATCGACCTCGGCGCCTTCATCGAGGAGCTGGGCGTGCAGCTTTTCGCGGCCATCGGGGACAAGCCGGGCCGGCGCATCGGGCTGGACGTGACGGCGCCGGCGCTGCGGATTTCCTCCGACCAGGCGGTGCCGCTGGCGCTGATCATCACGGAGGCGGTCTCGGCCGCGCTGAAGCAGGGCTTCCCGCCGGGCCGCGGCGGCCGCATTTCCATCACCGTCGCGGCGGATGACCGCCGCGCCAGCCTGGCCATCGAGGATGACGGGCTGGTGCCGCGGCCGGATGACCAGCTGCGCGCCCTGCTGCTGCGCGGCCTGGCGCGGCAGCTGGGTGCCGAGCTGAAGCGGGAGGAGGCGGGGCTGGCGCTGGAATTCCCGCTGCGCGCCCCCACCCCCCGCCCGCCGCCCGCCCTCAGGCCGTCCGCCTCTAGGCCGACAGCGCCGCCGGCTGCGTGATATCCCCGGGCGCGGTCCGCGCCCGCTTCACCAGCAGCTTGTTCAGGGCATGCACATAGGCCCGCGCGCTGGCGACGATGGTATCGGTATCCGCCCCCTGCCCGTCCACCAGCTTGCCGGCCTCCTCCAGCCGCACCGTGACGCGGGCCTGGGCATCCGTGCCGCCGGTGACGGACTGCACGGCATAGAGCTTCAGGTTCACCTCATGCGGGAAGGCCACCCGCAGCGCGGCGAAGGTGGCGTCCACGCCGCCATCGCCGCCGGCCACCCCTTCCCGCTGCTCGCCATCCACTTCCAGCGCGATGGAGGCGATGGGGCGGGTATGCATGCCGGTGGAGACGGACAGGCCGACCAGCTTGATACGGTCATTGGCGCGGACGACCTCGTCATCCACCAGCGCCACGATGTCCTCGTCGTAGACGACCTTCTTTCGGTCGGCCAAATCCTTGAACCGCTTGAAGGCGTCGTTCATCGCATTGTCGCCGACCTCGTAGCCCAGCGCCTTCAGCTTGTCCTTGAAGGCGGCCCGGCCGGAATGCTTGCCCAGCACCAGCGAGGACTTGGTCCAGCCGACGCTCTCGGGGGTCATGATCTCGTAGGTCGAAGAGTCCTTCAGCATGCCGTCCTGGTGGATGCCGGATTCATGGGCGAAGGCGTTGCGGCCGACGATCGCCTTGTTGGGCTGCACATCGAATCCGGTGATGGTCGCCAGCAGGCGGGAGGTGCGCAGGATATTCGGCGTCTTCACGCCGTTGGTCACGGGGATCGCGTCATGGCGCGTGCGCAGCGCCATGGCGATCTCCTCCAGGCTGGCATTGCCGGCGCGCTCGCCGATGCCGTTGATGGTGCATTCCACCTGGCGGGCGCCGGCGCGGATCGCGGCGATGGTATTGGCCACGGCCAGGCCCAGGTCGTTGTGGTTGTGGGTGGAGAAGATCACCCGGTCCGCCCCGGGCACCCGCTCCCGCACCGTATTGAAGATCCGGAACATATCCTCCGGCACCGCATAGCCGACGGTGTCCGGGATATTGATGGTGGTGGCCCCGGCCTTGATCGCGGCCTCGACGCAGCGGCAGAGGAAGTCGATCTCGGTGCGCGTGCCGTCCTCGGCGGACCATTCGACATCCGCCGTGGCGTTGCGCGCCATGGTGACGGAGGCGGTGACCATCTCCAGCACCGCCTCCGGCTCCATCCGCAGCTTCACCCGCATATGCAGGGGGCTGGTGGAGACGAAGGTGTGGATGCGGCCGCGGGCGGCGTCCTTGATCGCCTCGGCCGCCTTCTGGATGTCGCCGGGCGAGGTGCGGGCGAGGCCGCAGACCACGGGGCCATCCTTGGCGAAGCGGCGGGCGATGGACTGGACGCTTTCGAAGTCGCCGGGGCTGGCGATGGGGAAGCCGGCTTCCAGCACATCGGCGCCGAGCTCTGCCAGGGCCTCCGCCATGCGCAGCTTCTCCTCCAGGTTCATGGAGAAGCCGGGGGACTGTTCGCCGTCGCGCAGCGTGGTGTCGAAAACGATGACGCGGTCGGGGTCCATGACCCCGAAGGACGGGTGGTTGATGGCCATTGGGGGCGTTCCTTGCTTCTGATTCGTCATGCCATGCGCGAGGGCAAAGCTGCCCCCGGGGGTCCCCTGAGCGATACCAGCCACTAGCGGCCGGAGCTTACGCCCAGGGGTGGCTAAGTCGAAGGAGAAGGAGCGCGCGCGGCAGCAGACCGGCCCGGAGGGCGGCGGTCAGCTCGATACGGGCGGCGCGGGGTGTCATGGCTGAGATCACGCTACCGGGGCCAAACCAATCACGCAAGCGCCCCGAAGCGCAGTTCGAGGGCATTTGGCAGGGCGGCGGGCACTGGCCTGCGGCCCGATCCCGGACCACCATGGCGAAAATCGCGTCGGAGGAACAGCGCATGGCGTTCAAGGTGGTGCTCGGCCGCAGGCTGCCGGAGGCCGGGATGGCGGTCTTTGCCGCGCGGCCGGAGCTGGATCTGGTGGTGCTGGACAATCCGCCACCGGCCGAGTGGCACGCCGCGATCGCGGATGCGCATGGCACGCTGTGCTGGCTGGAGAAGATGGACCGCCCCGCTCTCGCGGCCGCAAAGCAGCTGCGCGTCGTCTCCCGCATCGGGGTCGGCTACGACACGGTGGATGTGCCGGCCTGCACGGAGCGCGGCGTGGCGGTGATGGTGGCCAATGGGTCGAACGACCTCTCGGTGGCCGAGCATGCCATGATGCTGCTGCTGGCCGTGGCGCGGCGGGCGGTGGATATCCACAATCACGTCGCCGGCGGCGGCTGGTGGCCGCCGGGCGGGCTGCGGATGGTGGACCTGGCCGGCAAGCGCGCCCTGGTGGTGGGCTATGGCCGCATTGGCACGCGCGTCGCGCAATATCTCAAGGCCTTCCGCATGGATGTCGCGGTGATGGATCCCGGCTTCTCCCCGCACCGCATCGCCGCCGACGGTTTTCGGCCCGCACGGGACCTGCATGCGGCGCTGGGCGAGGCGGATGTGGTGACGCTGCACTGCCCCCTGTCGCCCGCCACGCACCACCTGATGAATGCCGCCGCCTTCGCCGCCATGAAGCCGGGCGCCATCCTGGTGAACACCGCCCGCGGGCCGGTGGTGGAGCAGGCCGCGCTGGTGCAGGCGCTGCAATCCGGCCACCTGATGGGCGCCGGCCTGGATGTGCTGGAGGTGGAGCCGGCCACGCCCGGCAACCCCCTGCTGACCCTGCCCAATGTGGTGATCAGCCCGCATTCCGCGGCGAGCACGGAGGAGGGCATGAACCGCATGGCCCGGATCTCCGCCCAGAACATCCTGGATGTGCTGGATGGGCGGGCCGATCCCTCGATGATGGTGAACCCGGAGATCCTGCAATCGTCACGCAGGTGAAACCTCTGGCGTCCGACCCGTCCCTTGCCGCATCCTGGCGGGCGAACGGCAAGGATGACGGGCATGGCCGACCGCCACTTCATCGCCTTCTGGAACCTGGAGAACCTGTTCGACACGGAAGACGCGCCGCGCAGCGGCGGCCTGGACCGACGCCTGGCCACCGATCTCCGTGGCTGGGATGCGGCCGTGCTGGACCAGAAGCTGGACCAGATCGCCCGCGGCATCACAGCCATGGATGGAGGTGCCGGCCCCGGCATCCTCGGCGTCTGCGAGGTGGAGAGCGCCGCCGTGCTGAAGCGGCTGGTGCAGAAGCTGGGCAGCCGGAAATGGGGCTATGTGCATGCCGAGGGGCTGGACGCCCGCGGCATCGACACCGCCTTCCTCTATCGGAAGGATCGCTACGCGGTGGACCGGAAACAGGTCTTCACCCATTTCGTCATGCGCCGCACCTATACGCGGGACATCCTGCAGGCGCCCTTCACCACCGCCGCCGGCCGCAAGCTGGTGCTGCTGGCCAATCACTGGCCGTCCCGGTCCGGCGGGCAGTTCGAAAGCGAGCCCTATCGGATGACGGCGGCGGAGACGCTGGCGCACTGGCACACCCGAATCCATGAGGAGGAGGGGGAGGATGTCGCCGTGCTGGCGATGGGCGACTTCAACGACGAGCCCTTCGACCGGTCCCTGGTGCATTACGCCCTGGCGACCAATGCGCGCGACCGGGTGGCGGGCCGGCCCGGCAGCGGGCCCTTGCGGGTGGTGCGGCGCTTCCTGAACCTGGCCGCCCCGCTGGCGGGCATGGGCGAGGGCACCTATTTCTACAGCGGCCAGCCCAATTTGCTGGACCAGATGCTGGCGGGCCGCGCCCTGGTCACCGGCAGCAGCGGCCTGCGGCTGGATGGGCCGATGGCCATCCTGCGCCCGCCCGGCGTCACCGGCCGGCCTCGCCCCTTCCTGCGCCCCGCCGTGAAGGGCGGCATCCGGGCTGACGGGTTCAGCGACCACCATGCGGTGGGGGTGGCGCTGGCCGAGGATTAAGGCGCCTTATCCGCAGGCCAGGCTTTCCACCACCCCGTTGCGCACCACGCCGCCGACGCGATCCTCGCGATAGTCGCGCGTCGCCGGCTGGTTCGGGGCGAGCAGGCGGATGGTGCGGATGCCGCGCAGGCCGGACAGGGCGGCGCGCACCTCGGCTTCCGGCTGGCCGATCAGGGCGGGCAGCGCATCGGCATGGTCGGCGCAGCGGATGCCGCCCGGACCCTCGGACAGCGCGGGCGGCGGCAGGGCGCGGTCGCTGCGTGGCAGCGGGCCCGCGGCGGATACGGGGCCAGGCTCGGTCGCGCAACCGGCGGCCAGCAGAAGCAGGATTGGCGAGAGGCGCCTCATGCCGGGGGGTGTTCCTTCCACCAATGCCGCGCAATGTCCGCCCGGCGCGTCACCCAGACTTCCTCGCGGTGCCTCGCCACATGCGCCAGGAAGCGGCGCAGCGCCGCGGCGCGGCCGGGGCGGCCGACCAGGCGGCAATGCAGCCCGACCGACATCATCTTGGGCGCCCCGGCCCTGCCCTCGGCCAGCAGCAGGTCGAAGGCATCGGTCAGGTGGCGCTCGAAACCCTCCGGCCCCGCAAAACCCGGCGGCACGGCGAACTTCATGTCGTTGTTGTCCAGCGTATAGGGGATGACGAGGTGCGGCTTGCCCTCCGCCGTCACGTAATGCGGCAGGTCGTCGTCATAGGCGTCGCTGTCGTACAGGAAGCCGCCATGGCGGGCGACCAGGGTGCGGGTGCGCGGGCTGATCCGCCCGGTGTACCAGCCGACCGGCGGCGTGCCGGTCAGGCGGGTGATGGTCTCGACGCAGCGGGCGATCTCGGCCGCCTCCGTCGCCTCGTCCACGCTGTGGTAGTCGATCCAGCGCCAGGCATGGCTCGCCACCTCGTGCCCCGCCTCGGCGAAGGCGCGGGCGGCGTCCGGGTTCAGCTCCAGCGCCCGGCCGACGCCATAGACCGTCAGCGGAAAAGCCTGTTCTTGGAACAGCCGCAGCACCCGCCAGACGCCGGCCCGCGCGCCATAGTCGAACTGGCTTTCCACCGTGCGGTTGCGCTCGCCCAGGATCGGCGTGCCGCCGGGCACCTCATGCAGATAAAGCTCGCTGCCCGCATCGCCGTTGAGGACGGTGTTTTCCCCGCCCTCCTCGTAGTTCAGCACGAAGGACAGCGCGAGCTTCGCGCCGCCAGGCCAGCGCGGATCGGGCGGGGTGGCGCCGTAGCCGGCGAAGTCGCGGGGATAGTCTGTCTCGGTGGCGAGCTTGGTCATGCCGCAGCCTCCGCTGTGCGGCGCAGCACGGTCAAGAGGCGCGGCGCCGCACGACCGGCACCGCCACCTCGTTCCGCCGCAGCGCCGGGATGGTCCAGGGCGGGTCGTAGAACCAGGCGGTGGCGGGGCCTTTGGCCTGCCAGGTGGTATCGCCCAGCGCGGCGCGCAGCCGCGCCGTCGCATCCGCCACCGATTGCGGGCTGGTGCTGCCGCTGAAGCGCAGCACGGCCACCGTCTCCGCCGGCACCTCCACCACGCGCACGCGCGGATCTTCCGGCACCGGCGGATCGCGGAGCGCGGCGGGCAGGAAGAAGCGGATGCGGTAGCCGCTTGCCGTGGCCGATTGGGCGACGGGGGCGGTCATGGCGATGCGCACGGGCTGCGGAGATACCGCTTCCTGGGCCACCGGCGCCGTCATGGCGATGCGCACGGCGCCGCGATTGCCGCCGAAGATATAGCCGGCGAGCAGGCGAAAGCCCTGCTCGCGGCTGGCGGCCTCATCCGCCGCCACCTCCGTCTCCGCCGCCAGGCGCGGGGCGTAGCGGCGGATTTCCAGGCCATTGGCCTGTTCCCACAGGTCGAAGGCGGGCTCCTCCGTGCCCGATCTCACGCCCACCACCGAACAGGCGCCGAGCAGCAGGGCGGAGGCGCCGGCGAGGAGGCGGTTGCGCATGGGATGCTCCGGACAGGGCCTTGCATGTGGCGCGCCGGAAGGCTCAGGCAAGCGCGGCGAGGCTGGCGGCCGGGCTGGTCAGCGGCGTGCCGCGCCGGCAGAGCGCGGCGGCCGGGGCCATGCTGGCCTGGGCCAGCGCCACGCAATCCGCACCTTCGGCGAAGGCCGCATCGGCTGCCTCGGCCACCATCCGCGCATAGCCCGCGGCATCGCCGGCGCGGAAGGCGGCCCAGGCGCCGGGGACCAGGCGGATCTCGCAGCCAGGGCCGAACAGGGCGCCGGTGGGGCCGAGCGTGGTCTCGACGGCGCAGAGGACGACCAGGCGGCCGCCGGCCCGTCGCGCCGCCTCCGCCAGGGCGGCATCGGCGCGCCGCAGGGGGATGGTGGCGCGGGCCTGGGCCAAAGACGGGCCGAGGGTGGAGCAGGTGAGGAGGACGGCGTCGATGCCGGGGGCGGCGAGCGCCTCGATGGCCGCGGCGGTGCGGGCGGCGATGGCGGGGGTCAGGCCGCCGGCGGCCTCGGCCTCGGCCAGCAGATCGGCGCGGAGCGTGTGGTGCAGCGTGACGCCCGGCGGGCAGGCGGCGTCGAACAGCGGAACATTGGAGGCGGCTGTGTGGAGGCAGGCGATGTGGCGGGTCACGCCGGCGCAATCTCCCGCACCAGCTCCAGCGCATAGGGGCGGAAGCCGGCGGTCCGATAGACGTGCTCCGCCCGGTCATTGCCGGCCAGCACGCCGATCATCATCTGGCGGCAGCCGGCCGTGCGGGCGAAGATTTCGGCCGATGCCAGCAGGGCGCGAAAGGCACCCTGGCCGCGCCAGGCTTCCTGCACGAAGGCATCCGCCACATAGGCGCGGCGGCGAAACTCGGCGCGGATATAGGGCGGCGCCGTTTCGATCACGACAAAAAGGTGGGCGACAGGACGGCCCTCGGCCTCGGCCACCAGCGCCACGCCTCCGCTTTCGGCCACCCGGCCGAGCAGATGGTCGAGGCTCGCTTCCGCATCGCCCTGCCCCGTCGCGCGGTCGCCGGCGAAGGGGTCCTCGAAGCGGTTGAGGGCCAGCACATGGCCCAGCAGAACGGGCCGGTCGGCCTCCTCCACCGGTCTGATGGTGAAGGAGGCCGCCTGCATCAGTTCTTGGCCTTGTCGACCAGCTGGTTGGTCTTGATCCAGGGCATCATGCCGCGCAGCTTCTCGCCGACTTCCTCGATCGGGTGCTCGGCCAGGCGGCGGCGGGTGGCCTTGAAGCTGGCCTGGTTCACCTTGTTCTCCAGCATCCAGTCGCGGGCGAACTTGCCGGACTGGATGTCCTCCAGCACCTTCTTCATCTCCTTCTTGGTCTCGGAGGTGATGATGCGGGGGCCGGTGACGTATTCGCCGTATTCGGCGGTGTTGCTGATCGAGTAGTTCATGTTCGCGATGCCGCCCTCATAGATGAGGTCGACGATCAGCTTCACCTCGTGCAGGCACTCGAAATAGGCCATTTCGGGGGCGTAGCCGGCTTCCACCAGCGTCTCGAAGCCCGCCTTGATGAGCTCGACCAGGCCGCCGCAGAGCACCACCTGCTCGCCGAACAGGTCGGTCTCGCATTCCTCCTTGAAGGTCGTCTCGATGACGCCCGAGCGGCCGCCGCCGATGGCGGAGGCGTAGGACAGCGCGATTTCCAGCGCATTGCCCGAGGGGTTCTGGTGCACGGCCACCAGGCAGGGCACGCCGCCGCCCTTCTGGTATTCGCCGCGCACGGTGTGGCCAGGGCCCTTCGGCGCGATCATGAAGACGTCGATATCGGCGCGCGGGTCGAGCAAATTGAAATGCACGTTCAGGCCATGCGCGAAGGCCAGCGCCGCGCCGGGCTTCAGGTTGGCATGCAGATGCTCGCGATAGAGGTCGCCCTGCAGCTCGTCCGGGGTCAGCACCATGACCACATCGGCCCACTTGGCCGCGTCGGAGGGCGTCATCACCTTGAAGCCGGCGGCCTCGGCCTTCTTCCAGGACCCGCCCTGGCGCGCGCCGATGACGACGTCGGTGACGCCGCTGTCGCGCATGTTCTGGGCATGGGCATGGCCCTGGCTGCCGAAGCCGATGACCGCGACCTTCTTGGCCTTGATCAGATTCACATCCGCATCGCGGTCATAATACACACGCATCGTCGCAGCTTCCTTCGGTTGCCCCGTTGGGGGCGCTATTGCCCCATCGCGGGGCGGTTGGTTATGGCCCGCTCCGCGGGCGGTGATGCACCACTTCGTGGATGAAACCAAGCTTGCGCGCCACCGGCGCGCTGAGCACGAAGGGGTAGAGGTCCGGCGTGCCCATGCAGCGGTTCATCGCATTCATGGCAATGGTCAGCGGCGTCCAGGCATTGAGGATCTCCTCCATGCCCGCCTTGTAGGGGCTGAAGTCCAGCTCCGTCTCCAGCACCCCCTGCTTGTCCAGCACGGGGTTGATCTTCATGCCGAAGCTGGTCGCCATCTCCAGGCTGTCCACCATGTGCAGGTAATGGGCGAAGCATTCCGCCCAATCCTCATGCGGATGCGCCGCGGCATAGGCGGAGATGTAGTCGCCGCGCCAGTCGTCGTTCGGCGGCCTGGCGTAATGCGCCTGCAGGGCGGCGGCGTAATCAGTGCTCTCGTCGCCGAACAAGGCCCGGAAGTCGTCGGTGCGCCCCGCGCGTTCCACCAGAACCAGGAAATACCAATGCCCGATCTCGTGCCGCATATGGCCGAGCAAGGTCCGAAAAGGCTCGTTCAGCCGGGTGCGGCGCGCCTCGCGCTCGGCATCGTCGGCCTCGGCGAGGGCGATGGTGATATGGCCGTCGTCATGGCCGGTCATGGTCGGCGGCTGGCCGTCGAGGTCGGCGAGGAAGGAGAAGCGCAGCTCCGGCCCGGCATGCGGCAGGCGCAGGCGGTCCAGCGTGTAGATCAGCCGGCGCTTGGCCGCCTCCATCCGCCGCCACAAAGGCAGGTTCTCGGGCACCGAGAGGTCCGGGACCATCTCGTTCAGCCGGCAGGCGGGGCAGTAGTCCTCGGCGTCGTCCTCGGCCAGGAACCAGTTGCAGGCCTCCTTCGCCACATTGGCGCAGGGCTTCTTCCGGCCGCCGTCGAGCATCGCCAGCCCGTCATCCGGATCGAAGGCCGTCAGCCGCCCGGCCTCCGGCAGGAAGCCGAGCGCCCTTCCGCACCGCTCGCAGGCGGTGTTCTCGAAATGCAGCAGGTTGCCGCAATTCTGGCAGGCGAAGAGGCGCATGGCATGGGCTCCGGAAACGGTTCGCCCTGCGAACGGCGGGGAGGCCAGCAAAGTTTCAGACCGAGAGCGCGGAGCTGCCCCGCACGATGGCCACCGCGCCGGTGCGGCTGACCTCGGCGAGCCCGATCGGGCGCATCAGCGCGCAGAAGGCGTCCACCTTCTCGGCATTGCCGGTCATCTCGAAGACGAAGCTCTCCGTCGTGGCATCGACGACGCGGGCGCGAAAAGCGTCGGCCAGCCGCAGCGCCTCCACCCGATGCTCGCCGGAGCCCACCACCTTGATCAGCGCCAATTCGCGGACCAGGTGCGGCCCGGCGAGCGTCAGGTCGGAGACCTTGTGCACCGGCACCAGCCGGTCGAGCTGCGCCTTGATCTGCTCGATCACCATCTCCGTGCCGGAGGTGACGATGGTGATCCGCGACAGGCGCCGGTCCTCATCCACCGGGGCCACGGTCAGGCTCTCGATATTGTAGCCGCGGCCGGAGAACAGGCCGATGACGCGCGCCAGCACGCCGGCCTCGTTCTCCACCAGCACCGCAATCGTTGCGGAGCGGAAATTTCCGGAATCGTCAGCCATGGTTCTTCAGCACTTCACGCAGGAGGAAAGGACGGGGGCCGGCGTGGCTCAGACGAGGACCTTGCCCTCATCCGTCACGCCGGCGACGCCACCTTCCTGGCCCGGGCCGAGGATCATCTCGTTATGCGCGGCGCCCGAGGGGATCATCGGGAAGCAGTTTTCGTCCTTGGCCACCGCGATGTCCGCGATCACCGGGCGGTCGGTCGCCAGCATCTCGCGGATCACGTCGTCCAGCTGGCTTTCCTCCGTCGCGCGCAGGCCGACGCCGTGGAAGGACTCGGCCAGCTTCACGAAATCGGGCAAGGCGGCCGAGTAGCTCTCGGAATAGCGGCCGCCATGCAGCAGCTCCTGCCACTGCCGCACCATGCCCATGTATTCGTTGTTCAGGATGAAGACCTTCACGGGCAGGCGGTACTGCGCCAGCGTCGCCATCTCCTGGATGTTCATCAGGATGGAGGCCTCGCCGGCGATATCGATGACCAGCGCGTCCGGGTGGGCGATCTGCACGCCCATCGCCGCCGGCAGGCCGTAGCCCATGGTGCCGAGGCCGCCCGAGGTCATCCAGCGGTTCGGCTTCTCGAAGCCGAAATACTGGGCCGCCCACATCTGGTGCTGGCCGACCTCGGTGGTGATGAAGGTGTCGCGGCCGGACTCGCGGGTGATCTCATACAGCCGCTTCACCGCATGCTGCGGCTTGATGATCTTGCCTTGCTGGACGTACTGCAGGCAGTTCTTGCCGCGCCATGTGTCGATCTGGCGCCACCAGGCGGCCAGCGCCTCCCGCTTCGGCGGCTGGCTGTCTTCCTTCCAGACCTGGATCATGGCGGCCAGGATCTGCCCGGCATCGCCGACGATCGGCACCTCCACCTTGACGTTCTTGTTGATGGAGGAGGGGTCGATATCCGCGTGGATCTTCTTCGCGGTGGGCGCGAAGTGGGACAGCTTGCCGGTCACCCGGTCATCGAAGCGCGCGCCCATGTTCAGCATGACATCGCAGCCATGCATCACGAGGTTCGCCTCGTAGGTGCCGTGCATGCCCAGCATGCCGAGGAACTGCGGATCCTGCGACGGGAAGGCGCCGAGGCCCATCAGCGTATTGGTCACCGGGAAGCCGGTCAGCCGCGCGAATTCGCCCAGCAGGCGTGACGCCTCCGGACCGGAATTGATCACGCCGCCGCCGGCATAGATCACCGGGCGCTCGGCCTGCTTCATCAGCGCCACGGCCTTGCGGACCTGCGCCATGTCCGGTGCCGTCACCGGGCGGTAGGAGCGATGCGGCTGGGTCGCCGGCGGCGCCTCCACATAGGGCGCCTTGTTGATCAGGATGTCCTTCGGCAGGTCGATCACCACCGGGCCGGGGCGGCCGCTGCGCGCGACATGGAAAGCCTCGTGCACCACGCGGGCCACGTCTTCCGACCGCTTCACCAGGTAGTTGTGCTTGGTCGCGGGGCGGGTGATGCCGGTGGTGTCGGCCTCCTGGAAGGCGTCGTTGCCGATCAGGTGGGTGGGCACCTGGCCGGTCAGGCAGACCAGCGGGATGCTGTCCATCAGCGCGTCCAGCAGCCCGGTCACCGCATTGGTGGCGCCGGGGCCGGAGGTGACCAGCACGCAGCCCACCTTGCCGGTGGAACGGGCGTAGCCTTCGGCGGCATGCACCGCCGCCTGCTCGTGGCGGACCAGGATGTGGCGGATGGCGTTCTGCTGGAAGATTGCGTCGTAGATCGGCAGAACGGCGCCGCCCGGATAGCCGAAGATGACCTCGACACCCTGATCCTTCAGCGCACGGAGTACGACCTCGGCGCCCGACATCGTCAGGGGCTGCGTCGCGGCGTGCGGGCTGGTGGCGGACATGGGGCGGGGGGCTTTCCTGTATCTGGCGCTTGGCCCGCGGCACTTCCGCAGGCCAGCGTCACTTAACCCTCGTGCTGCGCCGCGTCAACGACAGGATCAACAAACATCATCAGATCACCCAAAAATCTTTCCGAAAGTTGCGAAAGGCCATCGCTGCGCGCATGGATGCTATGCGTGAGCGCGGCGAGCCGGTGATGCCGGAACCAGGTGGCCTGCCGCTTGGTGTATTGCCCGGTGTTCAGGATGGCGCGTTCGGAGGCCGCCTCCAGCGTCATCCGCCCGGCCAGATGCGCCATCAGTTCCGGCACGCCATGCGCGCGCATGGCGGGCAGCGCCGGGTCCAGCCGCTGATCCGCCAGGGCGGCCACCTCCTCCAGCGCCCCCTGCCCCAGCATGGCGTGCCAGCGGCGGGCGATGGCCTCGCGCAGCGCCTCCCGCGGCGGGTCCAGCAGGATGGCGGCGAAGCGCCAGGGGGCGGGGCCGGTACCGGTCTCCGCCTGCCAGGCACGCAGGCCGCGGCCGGTGCCGATCGCGACCTCATAGGCCCTTGCCAGGCGCTGGGTGTCGGAGGGGCGGAGGCCCGCCGCCGTCTCCGGGTCGATCGCCGCCAGCCGCGCATGCAGCGCGGCCGGCCCCTCATCCTCCGCCAGCCGCCGTGCCTCGGCCCGCGCCTCGGGGGGCACGGGCGGAATGGCCGAAAGCCCCTCGGTCAGCGACAGGAAATAGAGGCCCGTGCCGCCGCAAAGGATCGGCACAAGGCCCGCCGCCCGCGCCTGTTCCATCGCGGCCAGCGCGGCGCCGCGCCACCAGGCCACGGTGCCGGCCTCCGCCGCCGGGCGGACGCCGTAGAGAAGGTGCGGGATGCGCGCCTCCTCCTCCGGCGTCGGGCGCGCGGTGATCACCCGCAGCTCGGCATAGACCTGCATGGAATCGGCATTGATCACCGTCCCGCCCAGCCTTTCGGCCAAAGCGAGCGCCAGCGCGCTTTTCCCGCTGGTGGTCGGACCCGCAACCAGGATCGCGGGCGGTTGTGCTGCGCTCATCGCAGTGGCACAGGGCGGGGGCGATGCCCCATGTCCTGACCCTGGTCGCTGCCCCCGGCGGCCTCGAATCCGTCCTCGTCTCCCGCTGCCGCGCGGCGCTGTCCGCGCTCGGCGCCAATCCCGGCGCGCCGGACTGGCTGGCCGAGGGCGAGGCGGTGGACATCCCCTTCGTCAATGCCCCGGCCGAACTGGCCGCCGCCGCCGCCCGCACGGCGCTGGAGGATGCGCCGGTTGATGCCATCGCCCAGCCGGCCGAGGGCCGGCGCAAGCGGCTGCTGGTGGCCGACATGGACAGCACCATCGTGACATCGGAGACGCTGGACGAGCTGGCCGCCTATGCCGGGCTGAAGGAGCAGATCGCCGCCATCACCGCGCGGTCCATGAACGGCGAGCTGGACTTCGCCCAGGCACTGCATGCCCGGGTCGGCATGCTGGCGGGGCTCGATGTCGCGGCGCTGGAAGCGACCTGGCAGGCGACGGAGATGATGCCGGGCGCGGCGACCCTGGTGGCGACCATGCGCGCCCATGGCGCAATCTGCTGCCTGGCCTCCGGCGGCTTCACCTTCTTCACCGGGCGGGTCTCGCAAAAGCTCGGCTTCGATCACCACGTCTCCAATATCCTGCTGATCGAGGACGGCAAGCTGGCCGGCAAGGTGGCCGAGCCGGTGTTCGACCGCAACGCCAAGCTCGCCACCCTGACGCGGCTCGCCACCGAGAACGGCCTGCCCATGGCGGCGACGCTAGCGGTGGGGGATGGGGCCAATGACCTCGACATGATCGGCGCGGCGGGCCTCGGCGTCGCCTTCCGCGCCAAGCCGATCGTGGCGGCGGCGGCCCGGGCCCGGGTGGATCATGCGGATCTGCTGGCGCTGCTTTATGCCCAGGGCTATCGGCGCGCGGAATTCCGCGAAGGCTGATCGCCCAAGAAAAAACCCCCGCCCTTTCGGACGGGGGTTCTTCCGGAACCTAGCCGATCACCCCGGGCTGCCGCGCGGCGCGGCCAGGCGCAGCGGCACCCAGCGCTGGCCCTGGGCGCTTTCGATCAGCAGCAGCGCGGTGGCGCGGCCCTGGCGGCGCAGCGCCTCCAGCCGGGCCTGGACCTCGGCCGGGGTGTTCACCCGCTCCTGCTGCACCTCGACGATGACATCGCCGGGGCGCAGCTCGCGCTCCGCGGCCGGGCTGCCCGGCGAGACCTCGGTGACCACCACGCCGCGGCTTTCCGGACGCAGGCTGAACCGCTCCCGCGCCTCGGGCGTGATCGGGCCGACCTTCAGGCCGAGGCCGGCGAGTTCCAGCGTCTGCGGCCGGGATTCGGGCGCGGGCGTCGGGGTGCCGGCCTGCGCGGCCTCGGCGGGCAGTTCCTGCACCGTCACGGTCAGCGTCTGCTCGCGCCCCTCGCGCCAGACCACCACCGGGGCACGGCTGCCCACGGCGGTATCCGCCACGATGCGCGGCAGGTTGCGCATCTCCCGCACCTCCTGCCCATTGAAGCGCAGGATCACGTCGCCGGCCTGGATGCCGGCAGCGGCGGCCGGCCCATCCTCCTGCGCCCGGGCCACCAGGGCGCCGCGGGCGCCGCCCTGCAGGCCGAGGCTCTCGGCGATCTCATCCGTCACCTGCTGGATGTTCACGCCGAGCCAGCCGCGCCGCACGCGACCCACGTCGCGCAGCTGGGCCGCGATATTGCGGGCGAGGTTGGAGGGGATGGAGAAGCCGATGCCGATCGAGCCGCCGGAGGGCGAGTAGATCGCCGTATTGATGCCGATGACCTCACCCGCCAGGTTGAACAGCGGGCCGCCGGAATTGCCGCGGTTGATGGCCGCATCGGTCTGGATGAAGTCGTCATAGAGCCCCTGGCGGATGTCGCGGCCGCGTGCCGAGACGATGCCCGCGGTGACCGACCCGCCGAGCCCGAAGGGATTGCCGATGGCCAGCACCCAGTCGCCGACCAGCGCCGTGTCGCTGTCGCCGAAGGTGACGAAGGGCAGCGGCCGCTCGGGCCGCACCCGCAGCACCGCCACGTCCGTCCGCGGATCGGCGCCGACCAGCTCCGCGCGCAGCGTCGTGTTGTCGGACATCACCACGTTGATCTCGTCGGCGCCCTCGATGACGTGGTTGTTCGTCACGATGATGCCGGAGGCGTCGATGATGAAGCCGGAGCCCAGCGACTGGCCGCGCCGGCTGGGCGGCTGCGGGCGGTTCGGCTGGGGCTGGCCGCCGGGGGGACGGTTACGCTCCAGGAAGTCCCGGAAGAATTCCTCGAAGGGGCTGCCGGGCGGGGCCTGGGGCACGTCCGGCGCGCCGGGGCGGCGCTGCGCCTGGGCCTGGGCGGCGGCCTGGCTGGTCTGGATATTCACCACCGCCGGCAGCAGGCGCTGCGCCAGCGGGGCGAAGGTCATCGGCGCGCCGGGCGGCGGGATCTGCGCCGCGGCGGGGGCGGGCGGCAAGGCGGCAAGCGGCGCGGCCAGCGCCGCGACCATCATCAGGGGGGCAAAGCGCAATTGCGGCAACCTTCTTCGGGATGGACTCGACACCAGGGTCAGGACCCCGGGCGGCATGATGCATGACATTGGCACGGGAGGCGTGAATCGAAAGCCCGGCCCGGCATGACGACCCCGTCACGTCCCGCGGCCGGGCGACACCGACCCTAGAGGGAGACGATGAGCCAGGCCGCCGCCACCCCGATCATCGCCGCCAGGACCCCGCTCTGCCGGAGGCGCTGCTCCGGCACGGCGAGGACATTGGCGACCAGCCGCTTCATGGCCGCGGGGAAGAGCGCGTAGCAGAGGCCCTCCACCGCCAGCACGACGGCCACGCCCGCGAGGACGTGGCTGAAGGACAGCATGGCCTATTGCGGTGCGGGCGTCGGCGCCACCACCGCCGGCGGGGCGCTGGGCACCGCCGGGGCCGGGTTCGCCGGGGCCTGGACCGCGGGGGCCTGGACCGTCGGAGCCTGGACCGTCGGAGCCTGGACCGCCGGAGCCTGGACCGCCGGAGCCTGGGCGCGAGGTGCCGGAGCGGCCGGGGCCGCCGCGGCCGGACGGCCGCCGGTGCCCTGCGGGACCAGGCTGGCCGGCATGCTCTCCCGGAAGAAGCGGAAGAATTCGCTGTCCGGCGACATCAGCAGGCGCGTATCGCCGCCCGAGAAGGCTTCGCGATAGGCCTGCATGCTGCGGTAGAACTGGAAGAACTGCGGGTCCTGCTGGAAGGCCTCGGCGAAGATGCGGATCGCATCCTGCTCGCCCTGGCCGCGCAGGATATCGGCCTGCGCCTGGGCCTCGGCCAGCAGCACGGTGCGCTCGCGATCCGCGCCGGCGCGGATGCGGGTCGCTTCCTCCTGGCCGCGGGCGCGTTCCTCGGCGGCCACGCGCTGCCGTTCGGACTGCATGCGGGACAGGATGGCGTCCGTGTTCTGCTCCGGCAGGTCGGCGCGGCGGATGCGGACATCCAGCACCTCGATGCCGAAGGCGCGCATCTCCTCGTTCACCAGGCGGCGGATCTCGCCCATGATCCGGGCGCGGTCGTTCGACAGCACCGAGAGCAGCGGCTCGTTGCCCAGCACGCGGCGGACGGCGGAGGTGACGACGGAGTTGATGCGGCCGCGGATGCCCGCCTCCGCCACGCCCACCGTCTGGTAGAAGCGCAGCGGGTCGGTGATGGAATAGCGGGTGAAGCTGTCCACGCTCAGCCGGCGCTGGTCGCCGAGGATCACCTCCTCCGCCGGCGCGTCGAAGTCCAGCAGGCGGCGGTCAAAGACGATGACCGACTGCACGAAGGGGATCTTGGCATGCAGGCCCGGCTCGCGGATCACGCGGATCGGCTCGCCGAACTGGGTGATCAGCACCTGCTGGGTCTGGTGCACGGTGAAGAGGGTGGAGGCGGCCACAATCACCACCACGGCGAGGGCGACGCCCAGGGCAAGAAGCTTGTTCATCGGATGGCTCCCGCCGGGCGCGGCGCAGCGGGTTGCGCCATGGGTTGCGGCAGGGTCTGCCCGCCGGGTCGTTGCGGCTGTGGCTGCTGCAGCGGGTTCGGGCGGGCGCTGTCCAGGTTCAGGAAGGGCACCATGCCCTGCAGGTTGTTGTCGATCAGGATGGTGGGGTTGCGGCGCAGCACCTCCTCCATCGTCTCCAGGTACATGCGCCGCACCGTCACGTCCTGCGCCTGCTGATAGGCCGACAGCACGGAGAGGAAGCGCTGCGATTCACCGCGGGCGCGGGAGATCTGGCTTTCACGGAAGCCCTCGGCCTCCTGCACCAGGCGCTGGGATTCACCGCGGGCGGCGGGGATGATGCCGTTGCGGTAGCTCTCGGCCTCGTTCCGCGCACGCTCGCGGTCGGCGCCGGCGCGCTGCACGTCGATGAAGGCATCCACCACGCGGGCCGGCGGCTGGGCGTTCTGCAACTGCACCTGGGTGATCTCCACCCCGGCGCGGTACTGGTCCATGATCGCCTGGGTGCCGGTGCGCACCGCCTGTTCGATCTGCGCGCGCGCCTCGGTCAGCGCGGGCTGGATCGGGGTACGGCCGATCACCTCCCGCATCACGCTTTCGGCGGCGGATTTCACCGTGGCTTCGGGCGTGCGAGTGTTGAACAGGAATTCCCCGGCATCGCGGATCCGCCAGAAGACGGCGAAGTCGATGTCGATGATATTCTCGTCGCCCGTCAGCATCAGGCTTTCCTCCAGCACGTCGCGTGCCGGAATGGGGCGCACGGCCTGGCCGGAATCGGCGGCGGCGCGGAAGCCGACATCCACCCGGTTGATGCGGGTGACGCGGGGCGTGGTCACGGTCTCGATCGGCCAGGGCAGGTGGTAGTTCAGGCCGGGCTGCGTGGTTTCGGTGTAGGCGCCGAAGCGCAGCACGATGCCCTGTTCGTCCGCCTGCACCCGGTAGATGCCGGAGGCGAGCCAGCCGCCCACCAGCAGCAGGGCCAGCAGGCCGAGCCCGGCGCCGCCCATGCCGCGCGGCAGCAGCCGCCGGGCGGCGTCCTGCGCCTGGCGGATCATGTCATCGAGGTCGGGTCCACGGCCTCCACCACCGCCCTGCCCCCCGCCCGAAGGCGGCTGCGGCTGTCCCCACGGCCCGCCGGGCCTGGGATTGCCCCAGGGGCTGGGTCCGCCGCTGTTGTTCCACGCCATAGGGCTTTAGGCCTCCTCCGAACTCAGCAAAAACATTGCCACGCCCGACCCGGCAAAGGGAGGGGTGCGGCGACCGTCGCAACGGTCCATATGGGGGCGAGCGTGCCCCGGTGAAACTGTCCAAACTGTAACCCGGACACTACACCAGGGGATGAAACCAGGAAAATCGGCCGGGACCGCCGGCGTGGATCGTCAGCGCGCCTGAATTGGACTGCGGGCGCGCCAGGCCTCCACCTGCCGGGCGCGATATCGTAGGAAGAAAGGGCTTTTCAAGCAATGAGCGAGGGGCTGGAGCAGGCGGTGCGCGCCGCGCTGGGCAGGGTGCTGGACCCGGCGAGCGGCCGGGACGTGGTCAGCGCCGGCATGCTGGACGGCCTGACGGTGAAGGCGGGCATGGTGCAATTCGCGCTGCAGGTGCCGCGGGAGCGGGCGCGGGAGAGCGAGCCCCTGCGCGCCGCAGCCGAACGCGCAGCCGCCAGCGTGCCGGGCGTGCTCTCCGCCACCGTGGTGCTGACCGCGCATCGGGCCGAGCCGGCCAAGGCGGAACCCTCGCGCAAGGCGCCACCGGGCGGCACGCCGGGCCAGGGGCAGATGCTGCTGCCGGATGTGAAGGCCATTGTCGCCGTCGCCTCCGGCAAGGGGGGCGTCGGCAAGTCCACCACCGCGGTGAACCTGGCCGTCGCGCTGGCCCTGCAGGGGTTGAGGGTCGGGCTGCTGGACGCCGATATCTACGGCCCCTCCCTGCCGCAGATGCTGGGCACGCGGGAGCGCCCGCGCACCGAGGGCCAGCGCATCATCCCGCTGTCCCGCTGGGGGCTGAAGGCCATGTCGATCGGCTTCCTGGTGGAGGAGGAGACGCCGATGATCTGGCGCGGCCCCATGGTGATGGGCGCGCTGGAACAGCTGATGGGCCAGGTGGAATGGGGCGCGCTCGACATCATGATCGTCGACATGCCGCCAGGCACGGGCGATGCGCAGCTGACCATGAGCCAGCGCGTGCCGCTGGCCGGCGCCGTCATCGTCTCCACCCCGCAGGACGTGGCGCTGCTGGATGCGCGGCGGGGGGTGAAGATGTTCGAGCGGGTGGGCGTGAAGGTGCTCGGCCTGATCGAGAACATGGCCTTCTTCTGCTGCCCGAATTGCGGCCACCAGACCGACATTTTCGGCCATGGCGGGGCGAAGGCGGAGGCCGCGCGGCTGGGGGTGGAGTTCCTCGGCGAGCTGCCGCTGAAGCTGGCGATCCGGGAGCTGGCCGATGCGGGCACGCCGATCGTCGTCGCCCGGCCGGAGACGCCGGAGGCGCAGGCCTACCAGGCCATCGCGACGCGGCTGCGGGCGAAGCTGGCGGAGGGCGCCGCCGCGGCGGAGGGTCCGAAGATCGTTATCGCGTAGCGAGCATCGCATCCGTCTCTGCCGCCACCGGCATGGCCGGCGCGGCGCCGGGGCGGGTGCAGGCGAGTGCCGCAGCCGCGGCGGCGCGGCGCATCGCCTGGGTCAGCGGCAGGCCGCGATCCAGCCCCGCGGCCAGCACGCCGCACCAGGTATCGCCGGCGCCAGTCGTATCCACGGGCACGATGGGGAAGCAGGGGATGCTGGCGAGGCCGGCCTCCGTCGCGGCCTCCGCCCCCGCCTCCCCGCGCGTGATGGCGACGGCGGTGCCAAGGGCCATGTGCAGCGCGGCGGCGCTGGGCTCCGTGCCGAGCCGACCGGCCAGCACCGCGGCCTCATGCTCGTTCAGGACCAGCAGGTGCAAGGCGCGCAGTACCTCCAGCGGCAGGTCGCCGGGCGGCGCCAGGTTCAGGATGCATTGCGCGCCGAGGCGGGCGGCGCGGAACACCAGGCGGGCGGTCTCCTCGGCCGGGACTTCCATCTGCAGCAGCAGGATGACGCCGGGATGCAGCGCCGCATCCTCCACCTGCGCGGCGCGGGCCATCAGATTGGCGCCGGGGGCGACGGCGATCTGGTTGCGGCCCTGGCGGTCGACGCAGATGCTGGCGCAGCCGGTGGGGGCATCGACCACGATCAGCCGGCTGAGATCCACCCCGGCGTCGCGCATCGCCCCGGTGGCGACCACGGCCAGGCCATCGCCGCCGACGCAGCCGGCGAAGGCGACCTGCGCGCCATCCCGCGCCGCGGCCACCGCCTGGTTGGCGCCCTTGCCGCCCGAGAGTTGCTGGAAGCCGTCGCCCAGCACGGTCTCCCCGGGCGCCGGCAGGTTCGGGACGGTGAAGACGAGGTCGGTATTGGCCGAACCGAAAACGAGGATGCTCATTCCCGGAACATGCGCCCGGCGCGGGCGCGCTCATAGAGCGTGGCGATCAGCGTTTCGAAGACGGGTGCGACGGCGCGGGCCGGGTTCATGCGGCCATGCGTCGCGGCTTCGGCGATGCCGGCGTCCCGCCAGTGCCCGGTGCCTATGACGCCTTGCAGGAAACCCTGGGCGCGGTCGCAGGCCATGGCGAAGCGGGCCTCGGGGGTCTGTCCGTCCTCGAATTCCTCCCAGAGCCCGCGGAGCCTGGCGCCAAGGTCGGGCGGCAGGGTGCCGAAGACGATGTCAGCGGCGGCCTTTTCGCGCGCCGCCTGGGTCAGCAGGTGGGCCTCGTCATAGGCAAAGGTGTCGCCGGCCTCGATCTCCACCAGGTCGTGGGCGGCGATCATCGCCAGCGTGTGGCCGAGGTCCGGCCGCGGCTCCGGCATCTCGCCATGCAGCAGCACGGCCACCAGGGCCACGTTCCAGCAATGCTCGGCCGAGTTCTCGCGGCGGGCGGTGCCGTCGGGGTGCGCCGTCTCGCCACGCCGCTCGATATGCTTCAAGCGGTCGGCCATCGACAAAAAATCGATCAGGGCGGCGGTGCGGTCGTTCACAGGCCGGCGGTCCAGCGGCCGAGCAGGAAGCCGAAGAGCACCGCGCCGCCGAGCAGGGCGATGACCTCGCCGAACAGGGCATGCGCCACCGGCAGGCCGATGGTCACCAGCGCCACCAGCAGCGCCACCTTCCACCAGCGGGTCAGCCAATCGAGCCGCGGGGGCGCCGCGGCCTTGGCGCGGGGGCGTGCGCCGCCGGAAGCTGCGCGCGGTCGCGGGCTGCGGCGCGCCGCCGGGCTAGTCGCCACGGCCGAGGGTTTCCATCAGCTCCCGCCATTCGCGCTTCGACAGGCCGGAGGAAGCCTGGTCCACCGCCTCCCCCGCCAGCATCCGGCGCAGGATGCCGAGCATCTGGGCGGAGAGGGTGACGGCGCCCAGGCGGTAGTCGCGGAAGGCCTGGGCCGCGATCGGCACCCAGGCCTCGGCGCTCGTCATCATCGCCTCGGCATAGACGCGAATCTCGTATTGGGCATGGGCGTCGGCGCGGAGCGAAAGGAAGTTGAACAGGTTGTGGAGGTCGGTCTTCCAGTACCACTGGGTATAGGCGTTCAGCGTCAGGTTCATCCGCGCCAGCTCGCGCGCCAGGCCGGCGCGGCCGGGGTCGATCGGGTTCCCCTGCTCATCCTCGTTCAGCATGTCGAGGTAGTGGTCGTAGTTGCGGGTCGCATCCTCCCGCAGCAGGTCCAGCACGCGGGCGGCCTGCTCCCCCTCCAGCACCTCCCCGCGGCCCTGGCGGTTGATGGCGGATTGCGCGGCCAGGTTCTCGGGCGAGGGGATGTAGAATTCGCGGTCGAGGATGGAGTAGCGGGCCGAGTATTCGTTCACATTGGCCGTGCGGTGGCGGATCCATTGCCGGGCGACGAAGATCGGCAGCTTCACATGGTACTTGATCTCGCACATCTCGAAGGGGGTCGAGTGGCGATGCCGCATCAGGTAGCGGATCAGGCCGCGATCCTCGGTCACCGCGCGGGTGCCGCGGCCGTAGGAGACGCGGGCGGCCTGCACGATGGCGGCGTCGTCGCCCATATAGTCCACCACCCGGACGAAGCCGTGGTCCAGCACCGGCGTCGCGGTGAACAGCATGTCTTCCAATGCCGGCACGGTCGGCCGCCGGGTGGCATGGGCGGCGCTGCGCGCGGCGTCGATCTCAAGCTGCTGTTCTGGCGTCAGGGCCATGCCCGGAGTCCTGTAGGTCGGAGGGTCGCTGTACTAGCCCAGGCGGCCCGACGCGACACCCCTGGATTCTGCGCGGCGAAGCGCCTACATAGGGTGCGTCGCTTCGGCGACTATGGTGATAAACGCGGCCTGGAATAATCGTTGCGGACCCGGGGGCAGTGCCCGGCGCCTCCACCAATCTTCCTCGGAA
The DNA here is from genome assembly GCF_019024325.1 of Falsiroseomonas tokyonensis. Taxonomy (GTDB): domain Bacteria; phylum Pseudomonadota; class Alphaproteobacteria; order Acetobacterales; family Acetobacteraceae; genus Falsiroseomonas; species Falsiroseomonas tokyonensis. The sequence goes on along the minus strand of NZ_JAFNJS010000003.1, from coordinate 571,066 downwards.
GAACATGGGGGCGAAACAGCTTCGACGCGCGTGGTAAAGAGGTCGCTTTTGCCCGGCATTGTACCGCCGTTATCGGGCTAATCTCTAAGTGCGAACGACAATAGCCGCGAGGCTTACGCACTCGCTGCCTGAATAAGGTAAGCGCGGTTCGGGGGGCACCGGGCAACAGAAGCCCCCTACCTTTTCCTGCCTGACTTTCGCCATCGGCCCTGCCTCTTTCGCGTCCCCGCCCGCCGGCTTATGGTCCGGTGAAAGGATGCACGCATGAGCGACGACGCCCGCCCCGCCGAGAGCCTGATCCCCTACGAGCGTTGGACCGATGACGCGCTGCGCGAGGTGGTCATGCGCGCGCTGGACGTCGCGGCCACCTCCGGCCTGCCCGGCGAGCACCATTTCTACATCACCTTCCGCACGGACCATCCGGGCACCCGCGTGCCGGGCCATCTGAAGGCCCGGTATCCGCAGGAAATGACGGTGGTGCTGCAGCACCAGTTCGAGGGGCTGACCGTGGACCGCGCTGCGGGGTTCTTCAGCGTGCGGCTGCATTTCGGCGGCGTGCCCGCGACCCTGCAGGTGCCCTTCGCCGCCCTGACCGGCTTCGCCGACCCCGCCGTGCGCTATGGCCTGCGCTTCCAACCGCAGATGGACGCCCCGGCGGAGGAAGCCGCCGCGCCCCCCGCCGCCGAACTTGAAGCCCCCGCCGCGGCGCCGGAGGCCCCGGCCCAGGTTGTCAGCCTGGATGCCTTCCGCCGGCGTCCCGCGCGGGACTGAACTGGCCCACCGCAAGACGATGTGCCGCCCGCCCGGACCGGGCGATGGCGCGCACGGAGAATGACCGTGACCGCACCGCTCGACCTCGATTCGCCCGTGATCGCGCCAACCCGGCCCGAAGGCTTCCGCTACAGCCCGATGTACCCGCTGGGCGCGGATGCCACCCCCTATCGCAAGCTGGACATCCAGGGCGTCAGCACCGCGACCTGCGACGGCAAGACGGTGCTGAAGATCAAGCCCCAGGCGCTGGAGGAGCTGGCCTTCGCCGCCTGCAAGGACGTCTCCCACCTGCTGCGCCCGGCGCACCTGGCCCAGCTGGCCAAGATCCTGCAGGACCCGGAGGCGTCGCCGAACGACCGCTTCGTGGCGCTCGACCTGCTGAAGAACGCGAATATCGCCGCCGGCGGCGTGCTGCCCATGTGCCAGGACACCGGCACCGCCATCGTCTTCGGCAAGAAGGGCCAGCGCGTCTGGGTCGAGGGCGATGAGGAGGAGGCGCTGAGCTACGGCGTCCACCGCACCTATACCGAGACCAACCTGCGCTATTCGCAGATGGCGCCGCTGACCATGTGGGACGAGGTGAACACCGGCAACAACCTGCCGGTGGAATTCTCCATCATGGCGGAGCCGGGCGAGCACCACGCCGACGAGATGAAGCTGATGTTCGTCCTCAAGGGCGGCGGATCGGCGAACAAGACCTTCCTCTATCAGCAGACGCGGGCCGTCCTGAACCGGACCAAGCTGCTGGCCTTCCTCGAGGACAAGATCAAGACGCTGGGGACCAGCGCCTGCCCGCCCTACCACCTGGCCATCGTCATCGGCGGCACCAGCGCGGAGGCGAACCTCAAGACGGTGAAGCTGGCCTCCACCAAATGGCTGGATTCGCTGCCGACCGAGGGCAGCAAGGCCGGCCACGCTTTTCGCGACGTCGCCTTCGAGGCGGAAGTCCATAAGCTGACCCAGAACCTCGGCATCGGCGCGCAGTTCGGCGGCAAGTATTTTTGCCACGATGTGCGCGTGGTTCGGCTGCCGCGGCATGGGGCTTCGCTGCCGATCGGCATCGGCGTGTCCTGCTCCGCCGACCGGCAGATCAAGGCGAAGATCACGCCGGAGGGGGTGTTCCTGGAGGACCTGGAGCACGAGCCTGCCAAGTATCTGCCGGAAGCCACGGACGAGATCCTGGGCGGCGACGTGGTGCGGATCGACCTGAACCAGCCGATGGACGCGATCCGTGCGGAGCTGTCGAAGCACCCCGTGAAGACGCGCGTGTCCCTGACCGGCACGGTGGTCGTGGCCCGCGACATCGCCCACGCCAAGCTGCAGGAACGGCTGGATCGTGGCGAGGGTCTTCCCGACTACCTGAAGAACCACCCGGTCTATTACGCCGGCCCCGCGAAGACCCCCGAGGGCTACGCCACCGGCAGCTTCGGCCCGACCACCGCCGGCCGCATGGACAGCTATGTGGAGGCCTTCCAGAAGGCCGGCGGATCGCTGGTGATGCTGGCCAAGGGCAATCGCAGCAAGGCGGTGCTCAACGCCTGCAAGACCTATGGCGGCTTCTACCTGGGCAGCGTCGGCGGCCCCGCCGCCCGGCTGGCGCAGGACTGCATCCGCAAGGTCGAGGTGCTGGAATATCCAGAGCTCGGCATGGAGGCGGTATGGCGCATCGAGGTCGAGGATTTCCCGGCTTTCATCGTGGTCGATGACAAGGGCAACGACTTCTACGAAGGGCTGGAGTAGCCGTGCTGGAGCTTCGGCCGAATTGCGAATGCTGCGGGCGTGACCTGCCGCCCGATTCGGCCCAGGCGCTGATCTGCTCCTTCGAATGCACCTGGTGCCGGGACTGCGCCGGGACCCGCCTGCCCGGCGGGCTCTGCCCGAATTGCGGCGGCAACCTGGTGCCGCGGCCGATCCGGCCGGCAGGCAAGCTGGAGCGGTTTCCGGCCTCGACGACCCGGAAACGGAGTGCCCTGCCAGCCTGCAGCTGAGCGGCCGGCCGCTCAGCGGGGCCGGATCGCCACCGCCTGCACTTCCTCATCCGCCCGGGCGTCGAAGGTCAGCCCGGCGGTGCCGGCATTCACGGACCGCAGGATGCCGACGCCGATGATCAGCGCCTCATCCGCCGCCTGGCGCACCAGCGCCGAAAGCTGCCGCGCCCGGTCGGCGTCATCCAGCGTCCCTCGCGCGCGCTGGATCAGCGCATCCATTGCCTCCGTCCCCGCCCCCGTAAAATTCAGCGCGCCGAGGCCTGGCACCAGGCCGCGCCGATGCAGCTGGGAGCCGATGAGGTAGGAGGTCTCGCCGGTCAGCGACCCGAAGACGGTGACGAAGACGCCGTAGTCCCGCCGGTTGCGGCGCGGCAGGAAATTGGCCTGGGGCACCACCTCCACCGTCGTGCGGATGCCGATGCGGGTCCAGGCGGCGGCGATGGCCTGGCAAATGCGGGGCGTGCGGTTGGGCGAGCAGAAGAGGTTCAGCCCGAACCCCTGGCCCCAGCCGGCCTCCGCCAGCAGGGCGCGCGCCGCGGCCAGGTCCGCCGCCGGCACCGGGCGGTCCGCCACCGCGCCGAAGATGAAGGGCGGCACCGCCTGGTCGGTCGGGTCGGCCAGGCCTTCCAAGATGGTGCGGGCGATGCCGTCCCGGTTCAGGGCCAGCGACATGGCGCGGCGCACCCGGACATCCTTCATCGGGTTGCGGCCGCCGGCCTCGATCCCCGGCGCGTCATCGCGCTCCACATCCGGGTAGATGTTCACCGCATAGATGGAGGGGCCGGCGAAGAGCGCCACGCGCTGGTCGGCGCGGATCCGCTCCACATCCTGCAGCGGCACGTTGTTGATGAAGTCGACATCGCCCGCCAGCAGCGCGCCCACGCGGGCCGCATCGTTCGGGATCGGCGTCATGCTGACCGTGTCCCAAGGAACCGCACCGCCCCACCAGCTCTCGTTCCGGCGCAGCACCAGCGGATCGTTCGCCCGCCAACTGCCCAGCCGAAAGGGGCCGGTGCCAATGGCGGCGCGCCCGGAATTGAACTCCGGGTTGCCCAGGTCGGTCACGGAGCGCGGCAGGATGAAGATCTGCGTCAGGTTGGTGGGCAGGATCGGCGTCGGCCCGCTGGTGCGGATGCGGAAGGTGAGGTCGTCCACCACCTCCACACCGGTCACGCCGGCCAGGTAGATGGTGTAGGGATTGGGATTGCCCGGCACATTCGGCACCCGGGCGAAGGAGGCCACGACATCGGCCGAGGTCAGCGGCGCGCCGTCATGGAAGCGGACGCCGGGGCGCAGCTTGAACTCCCAGGTGGTGTCGTCCACCACGCGCCAGGATTCCGCCAGGCCCGGCTTCAGCGCCATGCTGGCATCGCGCGCCACCAGCGTGTCGTAGATGTTCCGCAGCGCGCCGGTATTGGACAGGTTCAGCAGCCAGTGCGGGTCCAGCGTGCTGGGCGGGGACTGGATGCCGATGCGCAGCGTCTGCGCCGCGGCGGGCGGTGTGGCGGCCAGCAGCGCCGCCCCCAGGGCCAGGGGGACAGCGAGGCGGTTGACGAGGCTCATGCGGCGCGATCCTTGCGAGGCTTCGGGCCGCAGAGTGGCACCCCCGGCGCCGCGCCGCATCCGGGGGCGGCGCGGTTTTCGGCGCGGTTGCAGGCCGCGGCCGAACGCAACCCTTCCTGCCGCGGCGCCGCTGGGATAAGGGTTTCCGGGATAGCAAGCCACTCACCGGGAACCGAACTCTGCATGGCCCGCAGCCGCTTCTCCTCCGGCAGCCGTTTCGAAGAAGAAATCGGCTATTCCCGTGCCGTCATCGACGGTGACTGGATCTTCGTCTCCGGCACCACCGGATATGACTATGCCACCATGACCATTGCCCCCGGCGTGGTCGAGCAATGCGACCAGACCTTCCGCAATATCGAGGCAGCGCTGCGCCAGGCGGGCGGGCGCATGGACGATATCGTGCGCGCCACCTTCCTGCTGCCGGACCGGGCGGATTGGCCGCCCTGCTGGCCCGTGGTGAAGAAGTGGCTGGGCCGCGCCCGCCCCGCCTCCACCATGGTGGTGGTGGGCCTGCAGACGCCCGAGATGCGCATCGAGATCGAGGTGACGGCCCGCCTGCGCCGGCGCGAAGGGGACAAGTAGGCCCATGCGCTTCGCCGTCGACCGCCTGGACCACCTGGTCATCACCTGCACCGATGTGGAGACCTCCGCCAACTGGTACCAGCGCGTGCTGGGCATGGAGCGCGACAGCTTCGGCGAGCCGCCGCGCGTCGCGCTGAAATTCGGCGGCCAGAAGATCAACCTGCGGCCGCGCAGTGCGACGCAGGAGGCCTGGTTCTCCTCCGTGGTTGCGGAACCGGGCACGCAGGACCTGTGCTTCGTGGTCACCGTCTCGGCCGAGGATATCGCGGAGCATCTACGCGCCTGCGGCGTGACGCTGGAACTGGGACCGGTCGCCAAGCAGGGTGCGCTGGGGCCCATTACCTCCGTCTATTGCCGCGACCCGGATGGCAACCTGATCGAGATCGCGACCTACGGCGACCGATTCACGGAATAACTAGCCGTGATGGGCGCGCCGCCCGGTCGCGCCCCATCTCCTCGCCGAAGGAGACCCGCATGACCCAGGCCACCCGCACCGAGACCGACAGCCTCGGCACCATCGAGATCCCGGCCGACCGGCTCTGGGGTCCGCAGACGGAACGCGCGCGGCGGCTGTTCCGCATCGGCTCGGAACGCTTCCCGCCCGGCCTGATCCGCGCCGTGGGGCTGCAGAAGCAGGCGGCGGCGCAGGCCAATGCGCGGCTGGGGGAGCTGCCGCCGGAGATCGCGGAGGCCATCGCGGCTGCGGCGGCGGAGGTTGCGGCCGGGCGCCACGACGCCGAATTCCCCCTGCCCGTCTGGCAGACCGGGTCCGGCACCCAGACCAATATGAATGCGAACGAGGTGCTCTCGAACCTCGCCAACCGGGCGCTGGGCCAGCCGCTGGGCAGCCGCAAGCCGGTGCATCCGAACGACCATGTGAATCGGGGCCAGTCCTCGAACGACAGCTTCCCCACCATCATGCACATCGCGGCGGCGGAGGCGGTGGCGGGGCGGCTGATCCCGGCGCTGACGACCTTGCATGCCAGCCTGGACCGGCGAGCGCGGGACTGGTCCGGGCTGGTGAAGATCGGCCGCACCCATATGATGGATGCGGTGCCGGTCACTTTGGGCCAGGAAGCCGCCGCCTGGGCCTGCCAGGTGGAGATGGGCCTGGCCCGGCTGCGGGATGCGCTGCCGCGGCTGATGCCCCTGGCCCAGGGCGGCACGGCGGCCGGCACCGGGCTGAACACCCATCCCGACTTCGCTGAGACTTTCGCCGGGATCATCTCCGACCTCACCGGCCTGCCCTTCACGGCCGCCAAGAATCCCTTCGAGGGGATGGGCGCGCATGACGCGCTGGTGGAGCTTTCGGGCGTGCTCAACACGATCGCCGTCTCGCTGAACAAGATCGGCAACGATGTGCGGCTGCTCGGCAGCGGGCCGCGGGCGGGGCTGTCCGAGCTGGTGATTCCGGCCGATGGCCTGTCCAGCAGCATCATGCCCGGCAAGACCAATCCGACCCAGTCCGAGGCGCTGACCATGGTGGCCGCGCAGGTGATGGGCAATCATGTCGCGGTGACCATCGGCGGCGCCCAGGGCCATCTGGAGCTGAACGTCTTCAAGCCACTGATCATCCACAATGTGCTGCAGTCCATCGGCCTGCTGGCCGACGCCAGCGAAAGCGTTGCCGCCAATATGATGGACAAGCTGGAGCCGAACCGCGCGAAGATGGCGGACAACCTGCAGAAATCGCTGATGCTGGTAACCGCGCTGAACCCGCGGATCGGCTATGACAAGGCGGTTGCCATCGCGAAGAAGGCGCTGGCCGAGGATATCACACTGAAGGCGGCGGCCGCGGCGCTGGGCCATGTCACGGCCGAGGATTTCGACCGCTGGGTGCGGCCGGAGGAGATGCTCAGCCCCTCCGGCCGGCTGGACGGCGCCGGGTGAAGCACCTGCGGAAGCGTTCCTTCCGCCTGGCCGGACACCGCACCTCCGTCGCGCTGGAACCGGAATTCTGGACGGCGCTGGAGGCGCTGGCCGCGCGCCAGGCGCTCAGCCTGGCAGCGCTGGTGGCCGCGGTGGATGCGGCGCGGCCGGATCCCGCCCTGCCGCTGGCCAGCGCGCTGCGGGTGCACGCGCTTCGCCAGCATGCGCCAAGCCAGGCCCGGCCGCCGGGCTGAGCCGCCGCTCAATCGACCTCGGCCATCTCCGCCAGGGACGCATCCTTGTTGCGCAGGAACCACAGCCGCTCATGCGCTGCGCAGAGTGTCTCGGCGCCGCGTCGGCGGTCGCGCATCGGCTGGGTCGCATTGCGCATGGCCGTCTCGCAACAGACCAGCAGCATGCGCGCCGTCTCCAGATCCCCATGGTCGCAGGCCTGGTGGAAGGCGATCAGGATCTTGTCCGACAGCCGGCGGGTATAGGGCTGCTTGGGCGCCTGGGACTCGGATGTCTCGTCCACGGGGTCATTCCGATGCAAATGGCGTCATGGCAGTGGCCATGCGTGCGTGAAGCGAAGGCATACCAGCGCCTCAATTGTTAACATCCTGTTGACGCTGGAGCACATCCTTGGGACGCCCCAGGCTTGTGACGCCCCAGGCTTGGGACGCTGGGCGCCTCAGCCCCGCTCCGCCCGCCAGCGGGCCCAGGCAGAGGTTTCCGGCAGCTTGCGCGGCGCCTCGGCCGGGCCGGTCAGGCGCAGGCCGAGGTCCGGCGCCTCCGGCATGGCGGGCCGGGCCAGCAGAAGCAGGTCCAGCGTCGCGCGCGGCAGGTCGATCTCGCCGGTGAAGGTGGCCGTGCCGCCGCCCTCCGCCGCCATCCGGGCGGAGGCCAGCCGCAGCCGCCCGCCATTCAGCACCACCTCCGCCTCCAGCCGGTCGAAGGCGGTGGCGCCGGAGAGCAGGGCGGCGCGGACCGCCGCCTCCGCCGCCACCGCATCCGGCGCGGCCGAGGCCTGGGCCGCCGCGGCCAGGTCGAAGCCGGCGAGAACCCCGTCCCGCAGGTCCAGCTGCAGACGGCCGTCCAGCGAAGCCATCAGCGCCACCGGCGCATAGCCGGTCGCTTCCAGCGCGAAGCCGATGGTGCCGCGCGCGGCGGTTAGGTCCAACGGCAGGCCGAAAAGCGGCGCGCCCAGCGTGGCCTCGGCCAGTCGGCCGGACAGTGCCAGGCGGGGCGCGAGGCCCGGCTCGGCCTGCGCGGTCAGCGTCGCTTCCAGCTGGCCGCCGGCCAGGCGCCCGCGCAGATCCTCCAGCCGCAGCCGGCCCTCCGAAAGCCGCAGCGTGGCGGCGAGGTCCTCCGCGGTGGCACCGCCGATGGTCATCCGCGCGGCCTGCAGCGTCAGTTCCGCATCCAGCCCCAGCAGTGTCTGCAGGCCGAGCGGATCGGCGGAGCGCCAGCCGGGGAAGGGCAGCGGCAGGCTCTCGGCCGTGATCTGGCCGGTCAGCCTGGGCCGCCCCGCGCCGCGCGCCAGGGCCAGGGCGCCGCGCGCGCGCAGTGCCGCCGCGACCAGCTCGAAGCTTTCGGCGCTGAGTCCCTGCGGGCCGGCCGCGAGCTGCGCGATCAGGGAGAAGGACCCCTCCCCCAGCCAGGCGCCGGCATCCAGTCCGAAGGCTTCTGACAGCAGCCGCGGGGCGCCGGGGTGGCGCAGCGTCAGGCCCATGCTGCCGCGGCGCTGGGCGACATCCAGCGTACCATTGGCTTCCAGCCGCAGCTCGCCCATTTCCGCGGAGCCGCGCAGCGCCAGCGCCTCCATCGTGCCGCCGCCGGACAGGCGCAGCGCGAAGGGCAGGTCGGCCAGCGCCGTGCCATCCGGCCAGGCCCCCGGCAGCAGCCCGGCGAGACCCCGGGCGGAGGGGCCGGTGGCTTCCAGCGTCAGGTCCTGCAGCCGCATCTGCGGCGCCATGGCCAGCACGCCGGAGGCCGCGACATCCAGCTCCGCCAGCCTGCCGGACAGGCGGCGCAGCGTCAGCCGCCCGCCTTCCAGCGCGCCATCCAGCGCCGCGCGCTGCACCACGGCCTCCCCCAGCAGCACGCGTTCCGCGGCCAGCCGCAGGTTGAGGTCGACATTGCCCAGGGCGCGGCCGGCGCGCTGCGGGTCGAAGCCCTGCGGCAGCCAGCGCGCCAGGTCCAGCGTATCGATGCTGAGGCCGAGGCCCAGCGCGGGCCGCGGCCCGTGCCGCAGCACGCCGGCGCCGGAAAGCTGGATATCGCCGAAATTCGCGGTGAATTCCGGCATAGCCGCCTGGGCGTCCTCCAGCACCAGGCGCAGCCGGCCCTCGCCGCGGCGCAGCAGGGTGGGGTCCAGCTCCTCCACCGGCAGGCCGAGGGCGGCCAGGCTGGCGCGGATATCGGGCCCGGCGAAGCGCGCGCCGATCTCCAGCCGCTGCCCGGCGGTGGCGCCGGCCAGATCCAGCTGGGTCTCGCCCGGCAGCAGCAGGGAGATGTCGGAGAGCGTCAGCCGGCCTTCCTCCAGGAAGGCGGCGCCGCGCAGGCGGCGCAGCGTCATGCCGCGGAACTGGCCGGCCTCCGCCGAAAGGTCGATCGAGATCGGCCAGGGCCGCGTGCCGCCGGCGCGCAGCGCCCCGACCCAACCATCCAGGTCCAGCCGGCTGGCGACCAGCGCGATATCCAGCCGGGGTGCGGGCAGCAGCCGCAGCGCCACGGCGCCGCGCGCCGGGTTGCCGGCGATCTCGATAGCGAGCTCATCCGCCGCGATCAGCTCGGCCGAGGCGTTCAGCCGGCCGGCGGCGCGGAAGGCGCCGGGCGGGCTGGGCAGCAGGGCGGAAAGGTCCGGGCCGCTGGCCTCCACCGTGCCCTCGAAGCCGGTGCCGGGGATCAGCACGCCGCGGGCATTGCCGAGGATCTCGGGCAGCACCAGCGCGACCTCGAAGGTGGCGATGCCGTCCCAGCCCGGGCGGCCGAGGCTGGCGGTGAAGCGGGTGGCGCGGCTGTTCCAGGTGAAGGCGCCGGTCATTTCCAGCGCCTGGGCGGGGCCGCCGGAGGTGAGCCGGGCCGAGACCCCCTCCAGCACCGCATCGCCGAGGCGAACGCGACCATCCTCCAGATTGGCGTCGAGCTGGGTGATCCAGTCCGGCGGCCGCAGCGCCAGCAGCGGGCCGGGCGGCCAGGGCAGCGTGACATCCGCGCCGACCAGCGCGATCTCCCGCGGCGAGAGGCGGCCGCCGAGCAGCGCGGCCAGGCCGAGGCGCACGCGCAGCAGGCGCGCGGTGAAGCTGTATTCCTCGCCCGGCTCGCCCACCGCCACGCCACCGGCGCGCACCACCGGCTGCGGCAGCAATTCCAGCTCCACCGGCCCATCCAGCGTGACAGTGCGGCCGAGCTGGGCGGAGGCAAGCTCCGCCAGCCGCGCCCGCCACGGTTCCCAATCGACGAAGCGCGGCCCGAACCAGAGGCCGCCGAGGACGAGCAGGAGGAGAAGCGCCAGCGCGGCGAGAAGGCGCTTCATGCCGCCGAGGGGCTGCCCCAGCCGCCGCCACCGGGGGTTTCCAGCGCCAGCACGTCGCCGGGGTTCAGGCTGGCGCGGTCGCAGCCCGCCATCTCCTGCCGCGTGCCGTCGGCGCGCTCCACCCATTGCCGCCCAGGTGCGCCGGCCGCGCCGCCATGCAGGCCATGCGGCGGGACCTGGCGGCGGGAGGCGACGATGACCGCCTCCATCGGGCGCAGGAAGCGGATGCGCCGGCGACTGCCATCGCCACCCGGCCACTGGCCGGCGCCGCCCGAACCGCGGCGGATCGCGAACTCCTCGAGCCGCACGGGGTAGCGGAGTTCCAGCACTTCAGGGTCCGTCATGCGCGTGTTGGTCATATGCGTCTGCACGGCGGAGGTGCCGGCGAAGCCGGGGCCGGCGCCGGTGCCGCCGCAGACGGTCTCGTAGTATTGGTAAACCGCATCGCCGAAAAGCAGGTTGTTCATTGTCGCCTGGGCCGAGGCGCAGGCATCGAGCGCCGCCAGCAGCGCATTGCAGGTCATCTGGCTGACCTCCGTATTGCCGGCGACGACCGCCGCGCCCGGGCGCGGACTGAGGAAGCTGCCCTCCGGCACCACGATCTCGAGCGGGACGAGGCAGCCGTCGTTGAGGGGGATTTCCTCCCCCACCAGGCAGCGGAAGCAGTAGAGCACTACGGCGCGGCAGACCGCGGCGGGGGCGTTGAAATTGTCCGGACGTTGCGGGCCGGTGCCCGTGAAGTCGATGGTGGCGCTGCGGGTGGCGCGGTTGACGCGGACGGCGACTTTCAAGGGCGTGCCGTCATCGATCGTGGTCTCGAAGGCACCATCGGCCAGGCGGTCGAGCACGCCGCGGACGGCTTCCTCGGCATTGTCCATCACGTGGCGCATATAGGCGCGCACCGTCTCCAGCCCGAAATCGGCGACGGCGCGGCGCAGCTCTTGCACGCCCTTCTCGTTCGCGGCGACCTGGGCGGTGATGTCCGCGACGTTCACGTCCGGGCTGCGGGCCGGGTATCTGGCGGAGGCCAGAAGGGCGCGGAACTCGGCCTCCCGCATCCGGCCTTCGGCCACGAGCAAAAAGTCGTCGATGACGACGCCTTCCTCCTCCAGCGTCTTCGACCCCGGCGGGGTGGAGCCGGGGGTGAGGCCGCCGATATCCGCGTGGTGGCCGCGGGAGCCGACGAAGAACAGGATCTCCCGGCCGGCTTCGTCGAAGACGGGCGTGATGACGGTGACGTCCGGCAGGTGCGTGCCGCCGTTGAAGGGGTTGTTCAGCGCAACGACATCGCCCGGCCGCAGCGTGGCGCCGCGGGAGCGGATGACGGTGCGCACGCTCTCGCCCATGGCGCCGAGATGCACCGGCACATGCGGGGCATTGGCGACGAGACGGCCGGTGGCATCGAAGATGGCGCAGGAGAAGTCGAGGCGTTCCTTGATGTTCACGGACAGCGACGTGTTCTGCAGGACGGCGCCGGTCTGCTCGGCGATGGACATGAAGAGGTTGTTGAACAGTTCGAGCATCACCGGGTCGACGCGGGTGGCGTCCGCCACGCGGGCCGCCTCCCGCTGTTCGGTGCGGCGCAGGATCATGTGGTTGCGCGGAGTGACCTCGGCGGTCCAGCCGGGCTCGATGACGGTGGTGGCGATGGCCTCGCGGATCAGCGCGGGGCCGGGGATGCGGTCGCCGGCGCGGAGCGCGTCGCGATCCAGGACAGGGGCCCGGCGGCGGGCGCCGGCGGCGAAGACCTCGACCGTGGCAAGCGGTTCCGGTTCGCCGGTCCCGCGCTCGGCCAGCGCCTCCTCCTCCACCTGCTCGCCGGGCGAGGTCACCTCCACCACGCAGGCTTCCACCACCACCTGGCGTTCCGGGGTGGCGAAGCCGAAGCGCTGGCGGTGGGCATTGGTAAAAGCTTCCAGCACCTCGTCATGGGTGCCGAAGGGGACGGGCAGGAAGCTGTCCGTGCCGGCGTAGCGCAGGTGCAGGCGGCGGGCGGCGCGCAGCGCGGAGGCGCCGGCACCCTGGCGCACCAACTCCTCCCGCCCCGCCTGGTCCAGCGCATCGAGGCGCGTGGCGAGGTCGTCCATGGAGGCAGGCGTCAGCGGTGCCTCGACGGCGGCCTCGCGGATCGCGCTCTGATCGGCGAGGCCCATGCCATAGGCGGAAAGCACGCCGGCGAAGGGGTGCAGGAACACGGTCTCCATGCCGAGCTCATCTGCCACCAGGCAGGCGTGCTGGCCGCCGGCGCCACCAAAGCATTGCAGGGCGTAGCGGGTGACGTCGTGGCCCTTCTGGATCGAGACCTGCTTGATGGCGTTCGCCATATTGGCGACGGCGACGCGCAGAAAGCCCTCGGCCACGGCCTGCGGGTCCTGGGGCTGGCCGGTTGCGGCCGCGATCTCCGCGGCGAGCTCGGCGAATTTTGTCCGGACAATATCGGCGTCCAGCCGCTCGTCGCCGTTCGGGCCGAAGATCGCCGGGAACTGGCTCGGTTGGATCTTGCCTACCATGACATTCGCATCCGTCACGGTCAGCGGGCCGCCGCGACGGTAGCAGGCGGGGCCGGGCACGGCGCCGGCGCTTTCCGGGCCAACCCGGAAGCGGGCGCCATCGAACTTCAGGATGGAGCCGCCGCCGGCCGCCACGGTGTTGATCGCCATCATCGGCGCGCGCATGCGCACCCCGGCCACCTGCGTCTCGAAGGCGCGCTCGAACTCCCCGGCATAGAGCGCGACATCGGTGCTGGTACCGCCCATGTCGAAGCCGATAATCTTCTCGAAGCCCGCCATCGCCGCGGTGCGGGCGGCACCCACGATGCCGCCGGCGGGGCCGGAGAGGATGGCGTCCTTGCCCTGGAAGGAACGGGCCTCGGCGAGGCCACCCGAGGATTGCATGAAGTAGAGTTTCACGCCCGGAAGCTCACCGGCGACCTGCTCCACATAGCGGCGCAGGATGGGGGAGAGATAGGCGTCCACCACGGTGGTGTCCGCGCGCGGCACGATGCGCGGCAGCGGGCTCGCCTGGTGACTGAGGCTGACCTGGGAGAAGCCGGCCTCCCGCGCCAATTCGCCGACGCGCAGCTCATGCGCCGGCCAGGCCCAGGCATGCATGAAGGCGATGGCGACGGCGCGGATGCCCTTGGCATGGGCGGCGGCCAGGGCTGCGCGGGCGGCGGTCTCGTCCAGCTTCTCGATCTCGGTGCCGTCAACGGCCATGCGGCCGCCGATCTCGGCCACATGTTCCTGCAGCAGCTCGGGCAGCTTCACCTGCAGGTCGAAGAGCCGCGGGCGGGCCTGGTTGCCGATGCGGGTCATGTCGGCAAAGCCGCGGTTCACCAGCAGCAGCACGCGCTCGCCCTTGCGCTCCAGCAGCGCATTGGTGGCGACGGTGGTGCCCATCTTCACCGCCTCGATGGTGCCGGCAGGGATCGGCGCGTCCAAGGCGAGGCCGAGGCAGGCGCGGATGCCGGCGACGGCGGCGTCGCGGTAGCGGCCGGGATTCTCCGACAGCAGCTTGCGCGTGGTCAGGCGCCCCTCGGGGTCGCGCGCCACGATATCCGTAAAAGTGCCGCCGCGATCGATCCAGAACTGCCAGCCGCTCATGCCCAGACCCCTTTGCGCCATCGCTGATCACATCCGGGACCCGGCGGCGCAAGGCCGGGGAGGCCCCGCCGTTTCATTGACAATTCATCGATAAATCGTCAACGTTTTTCGGCCAGCCCAGGGAGACACGCCATGCCCACCGAACCCGTGGTCTCCTCCGCCCATCTCGCCGCCGGCGCCTCGCCGGGCCTGTCGGAGGTGGAGTACGGGCTGATCCTGGCGGGGCATGGGTTCAACCGCTGGATGGTGCGCTGCATGGCCGCCGCCGGCAGGCCAGGGATGTCCGTGACGGAGATTCTGATCCTGCACACGGTGCGGCACCGCGACCGGCCGAAGCGCCTGGCCGATATCCTGCTGGTGCTGGATATCGAGGATACGCACATCGCCAACTATGCCATCCGCAAGTTGGCGGAGGCCGGGCTGGTCGCCACCCGCCGCGCGGGCAAGGAGAAGCTGGTGACGGCGACCGAGGCCGGCGCCGCGCTCTGCGCCGCCTATGCCGAGGTGCGGGAGCGGCTGCTGGCGCGTCCGCTGCGCGCCTCCGGCCCGGCCGAGGCGCAGCTTTCCCAGATGGCGGAACTGCTGCGCGGCCTGTCCGGCTTCTACGACCAGGCGGCCCGAGCCGCGGCGACCCTTTAGCCGGAGCGGCGGCGACCATTTAGAATGGGCGGGCCCCATGCTAGGACCCTTGGGACAATCGCGAGGCGGTCTTGAGCATCTGGGGCAAATTGCTGGGCGGCGTCGCCGGCTTCGTCACCGGCGGGCCGCTCGGCGCGGTGATGGGCGCGGCGCTGGGCCATGCGGCGGACCAGGGGCCCGGGGCCGGGCGCATCGGGCCGGGCGCCGCGGACCTCGCCGCGCTGCTGGGCAACAAGGAAACGCTTTTCGCGATCTCGGTCATCGTGCTCTCGGCCAAGCTGGCCAAGGCGGATGGGCCGGTGCAGCGGTCCGAGATCGACGCCTTCAAGGCCATGTTCCGCATCCCGCCGCAGAACCTGCGCGAAGTGGCGCAGATGTTCGACGAGGCGCGGCGCGATGCCGGTGGCTGGGAGACTTTCGCCGAACGCCTGGGCGAGGCCTTCGCCGACAATCGCGCGATGCTGGAGGATGTGCTGGCGGCGCTGTTCTACATCGCCCGCGCCGATGGCCCGATCACCAATGGCGAGCTGCGCCTGCTGCAGGGCGTGCACCAGCGCTTCGGCCTGGATGCCGCGGCCTGGGACCGGGCCAAGGGCAGCCAGGCGGGTGCCGGCGGCGCGGCGCAGCGGCGGGTGGAGGAGATCGACGCCTATGCCGTGCTCGGCCTGCCGGCCACGGCGACGGATGAGGAGGTGCGCCTGGCCTGGCGCAAGCTGATGCGGGAGAACCACCCGGACGGCCTGGCCGCGCGCGGCGTGCCCCAGGAATTTGTCGAGCGCGCCACGCGCAAGGTGGCCGACATCAACGCCGCCTGGGACCGCT
>NZ_JAFNJS010000003.1:0-555594 GCF_019024325.1 Falsiroseomonas tokyonensis | reverse complement strand
CATCAAGCGGCAGCGAGGCCTGTGATGCCGCGCCAGCGGTCCCAGGCTTCTCCATTGGGAACCTCCGCGCTCCGCGCGGAGGATCGGGACCGCATCAAGCGGCAGCGAGGCCTGTGATGCCGCGCCAGCGGTCCCAGGCTTCTCCATTGGGAACCTCCGCGCTCCGCGCGCAGGATCGGGACCGCATCAAGCGGCAGCGCGGCCTGTGACCTCTTGCTGATCCGCGACCTGCCCAGCCCCAACCACGACGAGCGCCCCGGGCCGGTCGATATGCTGGTGCTGCACTACACCGGCATGCGCAGCGGCGCGGAGGCCATCGCGCGGCTGCGCGACCCGGCCGCGCGCGTCTCCAGCCATTACGTGGTGGAGGAGGATGGCGCGGTCTTCCGCCTGGTGCCGGAGGACCGGCGCGCCTGGCATGCCGGCGTCTCGCACTGGCGCGGCCAGACCCTGCTGAACGGGCGCTCGATCGGCATCGAGATCGTCAATCCCGGCCACGAATTCGGCTACCGCCCCTTCCCCGCTTTGCAGATGGCCGCGGTCTGCGACCTGTGCCTGGCGATCCTCTCGCGCCATGCCATCGCGCCGCGCGACGTGGTGGCGCATTCGGACATTGCGCCGGATCGCAAGGAGGATCCGGGCGAGCTCTTCGACTGGCCCGGCTTGGCCGCCAATGGCGTGGGACTGTGGCCAGAGGGGGTGGCGACGCCGCAGGCCGATGCGCTGACGCTGCTCGGCCGCATCGGCTATCGCACCGACCTGCCGCTGCCCGTGCTGCTGCGCGCCTTCCAGCGGCGCTGGCGGCAGGGGCGGGTCGATGGCCAGGCGGATGCGGAGACGCTCGGGCGGCTCGCGAGGGTGGCCGCAGCCATGAACGCGCCGCAGGAATTGGCGATCCCCGATTGACCGCGCGGCCCGCAGGCGCGATGTCACCCGCGGCGCCGGGTGGCTGGGCGACCGCTGGCCTCGCAAGAGGCTGGAGGAAAGTCCGGGCTCCACGGGAATACGGTGCCGGTCAACGACCGGCGGGGGTCAAACCCCAGGGAAAGTGCCACAGAAAGCAAACCGCCTCGGCATGCGCCCGAAAGGGTTCGTCCCGCGGTAAGGGTGAAAGGGTGCGGTAAGAGCGCACCGCTCCCTCGGCAACGTGGGAGGCAGGGCAAACCCCACCGGGAGCAAGGCCGAATAGGGGCGGCCGGCGTGATCCCCTCCTCGGAGGGGATGGACGCAGGGGCATTCTCGCCCCGCAGCCCGGGTTGGCCGCGTGAAGCCTGCGGCGACGCAGGCTCCAGAGGAATGGTCGTCCACCGCCGCAAGGCGCGGACAGAACCCGGCTTACAGGCTGCCCGGCGCCACCGGAGCCCGCCGAGGACCTCGCGGACGCGCCGGAACAAGAACAAACCGGGAATTACTGGTCCTGCGCGTCATCACGTGCAGTTTTCTCCGCCTTTTCCGGAGAACTTGCCGCTAATCATCTGTTAAGGCGCGATTTTTCCATCGCGACCTTGCGTCTGGACGCCGGATTTAGCTTGCTCGCCCAGAAAATCCCGGGTATTCCCTGGTTATCCCATGCGGGGCCCTGCTCGGGGGGGCATCAGGGGCTTCGAAGGGGATGGTCGGGCGAGCCGGCGAGGTCGGGGGGCCTCGCCGGCCGCTGAGCGGGGAAAGGCGGCGAGGTGGCCGCCCTTTGGGGGCAACAGCAGCGCGCGATGACCCAATTCGTGGGCACGCATACTGGAAAGCTGGACCGCAAGGGCCGCATTTCCGTGCCCGCGCCCTTCCGCGCAGAGCTGGAGGCTGCCGCCACCAACCAGCTGGTCTTTCGTGTCTCCCACACCCATCCCTGCATCGAGGCACGTTCGCGCCCGGTTTTCCAGCAGATCGTCGACAGGATCGAGGAGCTGCCGCATTTTTCCGAGGAGCGCGAATTGCTGGAATCCACCCTGATCGCCGGCAGCGAGATGCTGAAGCTGGATGGCGAGGGCCGGCTGGTGCTGCCCGAGGATCTGATCGCGGAGGCCGAGCTGGGCGACCAGGTGGTCTTCCTTGGCAAGGGAAATCGTTTCGAGATCTGGAACGAGGCCGCCGGCCGCGCCCATGTCCTGGAGTCGAAGCAGAAGGCGCGCGAAATGCGCCTGACATTGGCCGCCACGGGGCTCAACACGACTCCGAAGAGCGTGCCATGACCGGCCACATCCCCGTCATGCTGGAGGAAGTTCTGGCGTTACTTCAGCCGCGCGATGGCGCCATCTATCTGGACGCCACCTTCGGCGGCGGCGGCTATGCGGCCGCGATCCTGGCCGCGGCCGATTGCACGCTCTGGGCGCTCGATCGGGATCCGGATGCGATCGCGCGCGGTGCCGCCCTCGCCGCGAAGTATCCGCAGAGGTTGCATCTGGTCCAGGCCTGCTTCGGCGACATGCTGGAAAGTCTCGCGGCGCGCGGCGTGCAGGCGCTGGATGGCGTGGTGATGGACCTCGGCGTCTCCTCCTTCCAGATCGACCAGGCGGAGCGCGGCTTCTCCTTCCGCCATGACGGGCCGCTCGACATGCGCATGGGCCGGGACGGCCCGACGGCGGCGGACCTCGTGAACACGTTGCCGGAGCGCGAGCTGGCCACCATCCTCTCCGACTTCGGCGAGGAACGGCATGCGCGCCGCGTCGCCCGCGCCATCCTGCGCGAGCGCGCGACCGCCCCCATCACCACCACCGCGCGCCTGGCCGAGATCGTCCGCGGCGCGGTGCCGCGCGACCCTTCCGGCATCGATGGCGCGACGCGGTCCTTCCAGGGGCTGCGCATCGCGGTGAATGACGAACTCGGCGAGATCGAGCGCGGCTTGGCCGCCGCGCAGTCGCTGCTGGCGCCTGGTGGAAGGCTGGTGGTGGTCTCCTTCCATTCGCTGGAGGACCGGCTGGTGAAGCGCGCCATGGTGGGCGCCGCCGGCCGCGCCGGTGCGGCCTCCCGCCACGATCCCGCGGCGCTGCTGCCGCCGACAGCGCCCGACTTCGACCTGCTGACCTTCCGCGCGCTGCGGCCGGGGGATGCGGAGATCCACGCCAATCCGCGCTCCCGGTCCGCCCGCCTGCGGGCCCTCGAACGCCGCGACCCGACGAGCCAGGGAATCACCGCATGATCCGGCCCTTCACCATCCTCTGCTTCTGCGCCTTCGCCGGGGCGGGTGCCTGGCTCTACCAGGTGAAGCACCAGGTCGCGACGCAGGACCGGGAACTGCGCGAGGTGTGGCGCCAGATCGAGGCGGCGCGCGACCGCACCGCCATCCTGCGCGCCGAATGGGCGCTGCTGAACGAGCCCGGCCGGCTGCGCGAGGTGGCGCTGCGCCACCTGCCGCTGGAGCCGATGCAGCCGCAGCAATTCACCCGCCTGCCGGAGATGGTGCGCCGCCTGCCCACGGCGGTGGCCTTCGCCGGCCCGCCGAACCTCTTCGTGCCGGAGACCCCGCGCAACGCCCCGGTGATGCTGGCCGCGGCCCAGACCCCCGCCCCGGCGGCCGCCGAGCCGGCGCCGCCACCGGCCCGCGCCGCCGCCCCGGCGCCTGCACCCGCACCCGCGCCGGCGGCCCCCGCTCGTGTGGCCGAAACCCCGCGCCGCGCCGCGCCGGAATCGCTGCGCCAAACCGAGGAAGCGCCCGCGCCGCAGGCCCTGGCCGCCACCCTGGCGGCGCAGCGCGCCACGCCGCGCATGTCCCCGCCGGTGCCGGTGCGCGCCGCGCCGCTGCGCGATGCGGCGCCGCGCCAGGCACCCAGCCCCGCGGCCCCCGCCAACGCCACCCCGGCCGCCCCCGCCACTGCCGCCGCGCCCAGCCGCGCGGTGCAGCCGGCCGTTCACATCGCCCCGGCGCGCAGCGCGCCGCCGGTCCGCACCACCCAGGCGGCACCGCCGGCGCCGACCTATGTCTCCGCCCTGGGCGGCGCCTCCTCGCTGGGCCTTGGCCGGCCGATGGCGCCGCCGGTGCCCTTCTCCTCCGCCGCCGCCGCGACGCTCGATCGCCAGGGCGATCTCGCCCCGCCGCGCGCACGCTGAGGCAGGCATGTCCCCCATCCCGCCCGCCCCCGACGCCCTGCCCGCCGGCCGCACCTTCGGCCATCATGCAGCCGCGCGCACCGACGTGGTGCGGGTGGCCCAGCCGGAGCTGGTTCGCCGCGCGGTGATGGAACGCACGCGCTCCCGCCTGCTGATCGCAGCCGGCGGCTTCGCCCTGCTGTTCGGCGCTGTGGCCGCGCGGCTGGCGGATGCCACGCTGATCTCGCCGGCGGAGCCGAAGCGGCTGGCCGCCATGGTGCGGCAGAACGCGCCGCCGGCCGAACACCTGCCCGGTCGCGGCGCCGTCACCGACCGCAACGGGGAACTGCTGGCCGTCACGCTGCCGATCACGGCGCTCTACGCCAATCCCTCCGAGATCACGGACCCGGCCGGCGTCGCCCGCCGCCTGGTGCGCGTGCTGCCGCAGCTGGATGAGGAACGCGTCGCCGCGCGGCTGAGCGGGGAGCGGCAATTCGCCTATCTCGCGCGCGCGCTGACGCCGCGGGAACAGCAGGCGGTGAATTCGCTCGGCATACCGGGCCTCTATTTCGAGGAGGCGGAGCGCCGCGTCTATCCGCAGGGCCGGGCGGCGGCGCATATCCTGGGCGGCGTCGATGTGGACGGCAACGGCACCGCCGGCGTCGAGCGCTATTTCGACGAGCGCCTGCGGCTGCGGCGCGGCGACGACCTGCGCCTGTCGATCGATGTGCGCGTGCAGCTGGCGCTGCGCGACGCGGTGCAGCACGCCATCAACGACTACAATGGCATCGGCGGCGCCGGCATCCTGATGGATGTGCAGAGCGGCGAGATCATCGGCATGGTCTCCCTGCCCGATTTCGACCTCTCCGAACCCGCGCGCGTCGAAGCCGTGACGCCGGGTGCGGATGAGCGCGGCCACAACCCGCGCTTCAATCGCGCGACCGTCGGCGTGTATGAGCCGGGCTCCACCTTCAAGCTGCTGACCGCCTCCATGGCGCTGGAGCTGGGCACGGTGAATATCTGGGGCGGCTACGATGCCTCCCGCCCCATCCGCTACGGGCGCTTCACCATCAACGACTATCGCGGCAAGAATCGCTGGCTCGCCTTGCCGGAGATCCTGGCCTATTCGTCCAACCTCGCCTCCGCCCATATGGCCGCGGCGGTGGGGCCGCAGCGGCACCGGGACTTCATGGTGCGCATGGGCATGGGCTCGCGCATCGGGATCGAGCTGCCGGAAACCGCGGTGCCGCTGATCCCGCGCTCCAATGCCTGGCGCGACATCAATACGCTCACCATCGCCTTCGGCCACGGCATTTCCGTCACGCCGCTGCATGTCATCACCGGCGCCAGCGCCATCGCCAATGGCGGAATCCTGCGTCCGCCCACGCTGATGGCGCAGCCGCCCGGCACCGTCGCCGAAGGCACGCGCGTGATCAGCGAGGGCACCTCGGCCACCATGCGCCGGCTGATGCGGCTGGTGGTGACGGATGGCTCCGCGCGCAGCGCCGATGTCCCGGGCTATTTCGTCGGCGGCAAGACCGGCACGGCGCAGAAGACCGGGCCGAATGGCGGCTATCTGCAGAACAAGCGCATCGCCGCCTTCGTCGGCGCCTTCCCGATGCAGGCGCCGCGCTACGCGGTCTATGTGATGGTGGACGAGCCGACGCCGAATGCGCGCAGCCATGGCTTCGCGACCGCCGGCTGGGTCGCCGCCCCCGCGGCCGGCGAGATCGTGCGCCGCGTCGCCCCCATCCTCGGCATGGCGCCGGAGACGGAGCGGATGACGGAAATCCAGTCGGCGCTGTCCATTCCGATGCAGCCCGGCCGCCCGCGCGGCACCTCCCCCGTGGCGCCCAGCCGCGCCGCGGCCACGCCCGCGCGCACGGCCCCCGCCGCCGCCCCGCCCAGCCGCAGCACCGAAACTCCCGGACGCATGACGCAGAGCCCCGCCTTGTTGCGGGAGGCGAGCATTGCGCCCCGATGAGGCCCCTGTCGCGCGCCGCATGGACGATCTGCTGCGCGCGATTCCCGGCCTTTCCGTCCCCGCCGGCGCGCTGCCGCCGATAAGCGGGCTGACGGCCGACAGCCGCCAGGTCGCGCCTGGCGATCTTTTCGCAGCCCTTCCCGGTGCCCAGGCCGATGGCCGCCGCTTCATCGCCCAGGCCGTGGCGGCCGGCGCAGCCGCCGTGCTGGCACCGGCGGGCACGGACTGGCCGCAGGACGTGCCGGCGCGGCCGCTGCTGCAGGCGGCCGATCCGCGCCGCGCGCTGGCGCTGATCGCTTCCGCCTTCCATGGCGCGCAACCGCGCATCTGCATCGCCGTCACCGGCACCAATGGCAAGACCAGCAGCGTGGATTTCCTGCGCCAGCTCTGGACGCTGGACGGGCAGCGCGCGGCCTCGCTCGGCACGCTGGGGCTGCGGGCGGTGGGCTTCCCCGAAGGCCCCTCGCTGACAACGCCCGATCCCGTCGCGCTGCAGGCGATGCTGGCCGCGCTGGCCCGCGCCGGCTTCGAGGCCGCGGCGCTGGAGGCTTCCTCCCACGGGCTGGAGCAGCGGCGGTTGGATGGCGTGCGGCTGGCGGCGGCCGGCTTCACCAACCTGACGCGCGACCACCTGGACTATCACGGCGACATGGACGCCTATCGCGCCGCGAAGCTGCGGCTGTTCGACACGCTGCTGCCGCCCGGCGCCGCGGCGGTGGCGAATGCGGAGATGGACGGCGCGACGCGGGAGGCGCTGCGCGGCATCGCCGCCGCGCGCGGGCTGCGGCTGATGACGGTGGGCGAGGCGGGCGAAACGCTACGCCTGGTGGCGCAGGCCGCCCTGCCCGAGGGCCAGGACATCACCATCGAAGGCTTCGGCCTGCGCGAGCGCCTGCGCCTGGCGCTGCCGGGCCGCTTCCAGGCGGACAATGTGCTGATGGCGGCGGCGCTGGCCATCGGCGCCGGCATGGCGCCGGAACGCGCCTTCGAACTGCTGCCGCGCCTGCAGGGCGTGCGCGGGCGGATGGAGCTGGCGGCGCGCCTGCCCAACGGTGCCGCGATCTACGTGGATTATGCCCATACGCCGGATGCGCTGGACCGGCTGCTGGGCGCGCTGCGCGCGCATGTCGCACCCGGCGGGCGGCTGCATGTGCTGTTCGGCGCCGGCGGCGACCGCGACCCGGGCAAGCGCCCGCTGATGGGCGCGGCCTGCGCGGCACGGGCGGATGTGTGCTGGGTGACAGACGACAATCCGCGCAGCGAGGATCCGGCCGCGATCCGCGCCGCCATGCTGGCGGCCTGCCCGGGCGGCATCGATGCCGGCGACCGCGCCGGCGCCATCGTCCGCGCCGTCGCGGCGCTGCAGCCCGGCGATGTGCTGGCGGTGGCCGGCAAGGGGCATGAGAGCGGCCAGACCATCGGGCGGGAGACGCTGCCCTTCGACGATGCCGCCGTGGTCCGCGCTGCGGCGGGGCTGGCATGAGCGCGCTCTGGACCAGCGCGGAGCTGCGCACGGCGACCGGCGGCAGCCTGGCGGCGGAGCTTTCCGTCAGCGGCGTGTCGATCGACAGCCGCAGCGTCGCAGCGGGCGATCTGTTCGTCGCGCTGCGCGATGCGCGGGACGGGCATGACTTCGTCGCCGGCGCACTGGCGCGCGGCGCCGTGACGGCGCTGGTGGACCATGTGCCGGCCGGCCTGCCGGCCGATGCGCCGCTGCTGCGTGTGGCGGAGACGCTGGCCGGGCTGCGCGCGCTGGGTACGGCGGCGCGGGCCCGCTGCGCGGCGAAGGTCGTGGGCGTCACCGGCAGCGTCGGCAAGACCACGACGAAGGAGATGCTGCGCGCCCTGCTCTCCACCGCCGGCGCCACGCATGCGGCGGTGGCCAGCTACAACAACCACTGGGGCGTGCCGCTGACGCTGGCCCGCATGCCGCGCGACAGTGCCTTCGCGATCATCGAGATCGGCATGAACCACCCGGGCGAGATCGCGCCGCTTTCCGCCCTGGCGCAGCCGCATGTCGCGGTCATCACCAGCATCGGCGCCGCGCATCTCGGCCATATGGGCAGCCTGGAGGCGATCGCGCGGGAGAAGTCGGCGATCCTTTCGGGGCTGCTGCCGGGCGGCAGCGCGGTGCTGCCGGCGGAGAGCGAGTTCCTGCCACTGCTGCGCGCCGCGGCCGGCGCGGCGCGCGTGGTGACGTTCGGCGCAGGTGGCGATGCGCGCGCCATCGCCGTGCGCGCGGATGCGGAAGGCAGCGATGTCACTGCCGAAATTCTGGGGACGCGGCTGGACTTCCGGCTCGGCACGCCAGGTCTGCATATGGCGGGCAATGCGATCGCCGCGCTGGCGGTGGTGGCGGCGCTGGGGCTGGATGTGGCGCAGGCGGCCGGCGCGCTGCGCGATTTCCGCGCCCTGCAGGGCCGCGGCGACCGCCGCCGCATCGCCACCGGCGATGGCGGCAGCGCCACGCTGCTGGACGAGGCCTATAACGGCCAGCCTCCCTCCATGCGCGCCGCCCTCGCCCTGCTGAAGCTGCTGCCGGCCCGGCGCCGGGTGGCGGTGCTGGGGCAGATGGGCGAGCTCGGCGATTTCGCCGCGGCCGAGCATGCCGCCCTGGCGCCGCATATCGAGGTTGCCGCCGATCTCGTCTTCGCCTGCGGCCCGTTGATGCGCCATGCGCTGGACGCCCTTCCCGCCGCCCGCATCGGCGCCTGGGCCGCGACATCGGCCGAGCTCGCGCCCCTCGTCGCCGCCGCGCTGCGCGATGGCGACACCGTTCTCGTCAAAGGCAGTCTCGCAACGGGCATGAAGACCGTGGTGCAGGCGCTGACCGAAAGTGCGTCTCCATGATCTTCCATCTCCTCGCGCCCATGGCGGAAAGCTTCGCCCTGTTCAACGTGGTGCGCTACGTCACCTTCCGCGCTGGCGCGGCCTGCATCACCGCGCTGATCATCGCGCTGTTCTTCGGGCCGATGCTGATCCGCTGGCTGCGCGCGAAGCAGAATGGCGGCCAGCCGATCCGGGAGGATGGGCCGGCGAGCCATCTGCTGACCAAGAAGGGCACGCCCACCATGGGCGGCATGCTGATCCTGCTGGCCCTGACGGGGTCCACCCTGCTCTGGGCCGATCTGCGCAACGGCTTCGTCTGGTGCGTGCTGATGGTGACGCTGGGCTATGGCGCGCTGGGCTTCGCCGATGACTGGCTGAAGGTGACCAAGCGGAACACCAAGGGCGTCTCCGGCCGCGCCAAGCTGATCGCCCAGGCGGTGATCGGCCTGCTGGCGGCGGTGTGGCTGACCTGGCTGATGCCGGAGGCGCTGTCCGACAAGCTGGCGGTGCCGGTGTTCAAGGAACTGCTGATCCCCCTCGGCTTCGCCTTCCCGATCCTGGCGATGCTGGTGATGATGGGCGCCTCCAATGCCGTGAATCTGACGGATGGGCTGGATGGCCTGGCCATCGTGCCGGTGATGATCGCGGCCGGCGTCTTCGCGCTGATCGCCTATCTCGTCGGCAACCGCATTTTTGCCGATCATCTGCAACTGCATGCGGTGGCGGGGTCCGGCGAGCTGGCCGTCTTCTGCTCCGCGCTGATCGGCGCGAGCCTCGGCTTCCTGTGGTTCAACGCGCCGCCGGCGGCGGTCTTCATGGGCGATACCGGCTCGCTCGCGCTCGGCGGCGCGCTGGGCGCGGTGGCGGTCGCCACGAAGCATGAGATCGTGCTGGCGATCGTCGGCGGCCTGTTCGTGGTGGAGACGCTGTCCGTCATCATCCAGGTCTTCTGGTTCAAGCGCACCGGCCAGCGCGTCTTCCTGATGGCGCCGCTGCACCACCATTTCGAGAAGAAGGGCTGGGCGGAACCGACCATCGTGATCCGCTTCTGGATCATCGCCATGATCCTCGGCCTGGTCGGCCTTTCGACGCTGAAGCTGCGATGAGCAGCGCAAGCCGCCCCGGCACGGGCTTCCGGCCCTTCGCGGGCGAGCGGATCGCCGTGGTCGGCCTCGGCCGCGCCGGGCTGCCGGCGGCGGCGCGGCTGCGGGACTGGGGCGCGGAGGTGACCTGCTGGGACGATGGCGCGCCGGCGCGCGCCGCGGCGGAGGCAGCTGGCTTCGTGCTGCGCGACCCGGCGCAGGGCTCGATGAAGGCCGATGCGCTGCTGCTTTCGCCGGGCATCCCGCACACGCTTCCGAAGCCGCATCCGGCGGCCGAGGCCGCGCGGGCGGCCGGCGTGCCGATCCTCTGCGACGTGGAATTCCTGTTTCGCGCGGTGCGCGCGGCGGGCAGCCGGGCGGCCTTCCTCGGCATCACCGGCACCAATGGCAAGTCCACCACCACCGCGCTGCTGCACCATATCCTGACCGGCGCGGGGCGGGTTTCGGAAGTGGGCGGCAACCTTGGCCCGGCTGCGCTGGGACTCAACATGTTGGGGTCGGAAGGGTTCTACACCCTCGAAATGTCAAGCTATAGCTTGGAGCGAATCGCGACTGTCGGCTTCAAGGTGGGGGTCATGTTGAACCTGAGCCCCGATCACCTCGACCGCCATGGAAGCATGGCCGGCTATGCTGCTGCGAAGATGAATATCTTTGCACGGCAGAGCCGGGAGGACTTCGCGGTGCTCGGCCAGGACGATGAATTGTCCACAGGGATGGCGGCAGGACTGGCCGCGAAGATGATCCCGATTTCAGGAATGCGGCCCGTGCCGGGCGGCATCTGGGCGGAGGGGCGCAGCCTGCGTGACGACAGCGGCGAGATCGCCGATCTGCGCGAGGCGCCTGCCCTGCCCGGTGCACACAATGCGCAGAATGCGGCGGCCGCAGCGGCGGCGGCGCTGTCGCTCGGACTGACGCGCGCTGATGTCGCGCGTGGCCTGCACAGCTTCGGCGGCCTGCCGCATCGGCAGGAGCTGGTCGGACAGATCGGCGGGCTGCGCTTCGTCAACGACAGCAAGGCGACGAATGCCGAAAGCGCGGCGCGGGCGCTCGCCAGTTACGACCGCGTCGTCTGGATCGCCGGCGGCACCGGCAAGGAGGGCGGGATCGAGAGCCTCGCCCCCTTCTTCCCGCGCATCGCCCGCGCCCTGCTGATCGGCCGCGACGGGCCGGCCTTCGCCGCGACGCTGGCCGCGCATGGCGTGCCGCATGAGGTCGTGGGCCGGCTGGAAGACGCCGTGCCGGCCGCCGCCGCCGCCGCCCATGCGACGGGGGCGGAGGTGGTGCTGCTGTCGCCGGCCGCGGCCTCCTGGGACCAGTTCACCGGCTTCGATGCGCGCGGCGACCGCTTCCGCGCGCTGGTGCAGGCCATGGCAACCGGGGATATGGGGAGGGCGGCATGATGCAGGTTTCCCGCGCCGATACCTCGACGGTCGGCCGCTGGTGGTGGACGGTCGATCGCTGGACGCTGGCGGCGCTGCTGACGCTGATCGGCTTCGGCTATGTGATGATGCTGGCGGCGAGCCCGGCCGTCGCGGAACGCATCGGCGCGGCGTCGCGCAACATGTTCTTCATGCGGCAGATCGCCTATCTGGCGATGGCGGCCAGCGTGATGGTGCTGGTCTCCATGCTGACGGTGAAGCAGGTGCGGCTACTGGCCTGGCTGGGCCTCGGCTGCGCCATGGTGCTGGTGGCGGCGACGCTGGTGGTGGGGGCGGAGATCAAGGGCGCGCGGCGCTGGATCTCGCTGCCCGGCATCGGGTCCCTGCAGCCTTCGGAATTCCTCAAGCCCTGCTTCGCCGTGGTCGCCGCCTGGCTGATCGCGGAAGGCAAGCTGAACAAGCGCTACGGCGCCACGGCGCTGGCCGTGCTGCTCTTCGTCATCATCGCGCTGCTGCTGCAGCGTCAGCCGGATATCGGCATGCTGCTGGTGGTCACGGCCGTGTTCTTCGCGCAGTTCTTCGTGGCCGGGCTGAACATGGTGATCGTGGTGGTGGCCGGCGCCTGCGGGCTGGGCGGCGCGGTCGGCGCCTATTTCCTGTTCCCGCATGTGCAATCCCGCGTGCAGCGCTTCCTCGACCCCAATGCCGACAACTACCAGGCGGAGGTGGCGCTGGAGGCCTTCGGCAATGGCGGGCTGCTGGGCCGTGGCCCCGGTGAGGGCCGCATCAAGAACGTGCTGCCGGACGCGCATGCCGACTTCGTCTTCGCGGTCGCCGGAGAGGAATTCGGCCTGGTGGTCTGCCTGGTGATCCTGGCGCTGTTCGCTTTCGTCGTTGTGCGCGGGCTGGTGCGGCTGCTGGGGGAGACCGACCTGTTCGTGGTGCTGGCCTGCGCCGGGCTGCTGACGCAGTTCGGGCTGCAGAGCTTCATCAACATGGCCTCCACCCTGCACCTGATCCCCACCAAGGGCATGACGCTGCCCTTCGTCTCCTATGGCGGGTCCTCCGTCGTCGCCATTGCGCTCGGAATGGGCATGCTGCTGGCGCTGACGCGCCGCCGCCTGTCGCGCGTCGAGGACGATCGATGATGCGCGGCCCGGCCGTCCGCCCCATCGTCATCGCCGCCGGCGGCACCGGTGGGCATCTGTTTCCGGCGGAAGCGCTGGCGGCGGAGCTGGTGGCGCGCGGGGAGCGCATCGCCCTGATGACCGATGCGCGCAGCGCGGCCTATGAGAGCCCGGCCTTCGGCAATGCGGAGCGCTTCGTGCTGAAGGGCTCGGGCCTGGCCGGCCGCGGGGTGCGCGGTGCGGCGCGGGGTGCGCTGGCGCTGGCCGCCGGCACGCTGGAGGCGCGGCGCATCCTGACGCGCCTCGATGCGGCGGCGGTGGTGGGCTTCGGCGGCTACCCTTCGGTGCCGCCGCTGATCGCGGCGCGCACGCTGCCGCGCGCGACGCGGCCGGCGACCGCGCTGCACGAGCAGAACGGCGTGCTCGGCCGTGCCAACCGGCTGCTGGCGCCGGGCGCCGACCTGCTGGCGCTGTCGGCGGCGGATACGGCACGGGTGCCGTCGTCGGCGCATGTCGAGGTGGTGGGCAATCCGGTGCGGCCGGCGCTGGCGGCGCTGACCGGCCAGGGTTTCGCGGCGCCGGGCGAGGATGGCGCGATCCGGCTTCTCGTGCTGGGCGGCAGCCTGGGCGCGCGGATTTTTGCGGATGTCGTGCCGGGCGCGGTGGCGCTGTTGCCCGAAGGCCTGCGCCAGCGGCTGGTGGTGACGCAGCAGACGCGGGCGGAGGATCTGCCGCGGGTCGAGGCCGCCTATCGGGAAGCGGGCGTGCCGGCAGATCTTTCCCCCTTTTTCGGCGACATCGCGGTGCGGCTGGCCATGGCGCATCTGGTGGTGGCCCGCGCCGGCGCCTCCACCGTGGCGGAGCTGGCCTGCGCCGGGCGGCCTTCCGTGCTGGTGCCGTTGCCGCATGCGATCGATGACCACCAGACGGCGAATGGCCGCCTGCTGGAAGGCGCCGGCGCGGCCTGGATCATGCGGCAGTCCGGCTTCACGCCGGAAGCCCTGGCGCGGCAGATGCAGGCGATGTTCACCACCCCGGCCGTGCTGGCGCGTGCCGCCGCGGCCGCGTCCACCCTGGCGCGGCCCGACGCGGCGCGCCGGCTGGCCGATCTTGTGCAGAATTTGACCCATCGCAGCCCCGCGATGGCGGAGTCCCGCTGATGCGCGCGCTGCCTCTCTCCATCGGCCCGATTCATTTCGTGGGCATCGGCGGCATCGGCATGTCCGGCATCGCGGAGGTGCTGCACAACCTCGGCTATTCCGTGCAGGGCAGCGATATCGCGGAGGGCTACAACGTCACCCGGCTGCGCGAGTCCGGCATTCCCGTGATGGTAGGGCATGATGCCGCCAATCTCGGCGCCGCGCAGGTGGTGGTCACCTCCACCGCCGTAAAGAAGGACAATCCGGAAGTGCAGGCCGCGCGCGCGCGGCTGATCCCGGTCGTGCGGCGCGCCGAGATGCTGGCGGAGCTGATGCGGCTGAAATGGGCCGTCGCCATCGGCGGCACCCATGGCAAGACCACCACCACCAGCCTGGTCGCCTGCGTGCTGGAAGCCGCGAAGCTCGACCCCACCGTCATCAATGGCGGCATCATCAACGCCTATGGCACAAATGCGCGCCTCGGTTCCGGCGACTGGATGGTGGTGGAGGCGGATGAGAGCGACGGCAGCTTCCTGAAGCTGCCTGCCGTCTGCGCCGTGGTCACCAACATGGATCCCGAACACCTGGACCATTGGGGCACGGCGGAGGCGATGAAGGAGGGCTACGCCCAGTTCGTCGGCAATATCCCCTTCTATGGTTTTGCGGTGCTTTGCGCCGACCATCACGAGGTGCAGGCGATGATCCCGCGCCTGTCGGATCGCCGCATCATCACCTATGGCTTCTCGCCGCAGGCCGATGTGCGGGCAGAGAAGCTGATCACGGACCGTATGGGCGCGACCTTCGAGGTGGCGGTGCGGGACCGCGCCACGGGGCGCAGCCGCACGCTGAAGCCGATGCGCCTGCCGATGCTCGGCAGCCACAATGTGCAGAATGCGCTGGCCGCCATCGCCATCGGGCTGGAGATGGATATCGACGAGGCCACCATCCGCACCGCGCTGATGGGCTTCAAGGGCGTGAAGCGCCGCTTCACCCGCACGGGTGAGGCCGGGGGCATCGTCGTCATCGACGATTACGGCCACCATCCGGTGGAGATCGCCGCGGTGCTGAAGGCGGCGCGGCAGGCGGGGGCGCGCGACGTGGTGGCGGTGGTGCAGCCGCACCGCTATTCCCGCCTCGCCTCGCTCTTCGAGGATTTTTGTACGTGCATGAACGACGCCGGGACGGTCATCGTCGCGGACGTCTATGCGGCGGGCGAACAGCCGATGCCGGGCTATGACAGGGATGCGCTGGTCGAGGGCCTGCGTGCGCGCGGGCATCGCAGCGTGGTGCCGCTGCCCGGGCCGGACAGCCTGGCGGAGATGGTGAATGCCATCGCCAAGTCCGGCGACTATGTCGTGTGCCTCGGCGCCGGCACCATCACCAGCTGGGCGCATGCGCTGCCGGAACAGCTGCTGGCGCTGCAGTCCCGCACCCGGCCGCGGCTGGCCGGGGGGCTTAAGTGACGGCGCTGCGCGACATGGCCACGCACGCCACCCTGCCGCCGCTGCGCGGGCGCGTGACGCCGGATGCGCCGCTGGCGCCCTTCACCTGGTTCCGCGTCGGCGGGCCGGCAGAGTGGCTGGTGCGGCCGGCGGATGCGGAGGACCTGCTGCTGCTGCTGCGCGACCTGCCGGAGGCGGTGCCGCTGACGGTGGTGGGCGCGGCGTCGAACCTCATCATCCGCGATGGCGGCGTGCGCGGCGTGGTGCTGCGGCTTGCGGGGCGCGGCTTCGGCGAGGTTGTCGTCGAGGCGGATGGCATCGTCGCCGGCGCGGCGGCGCTGGATGCGGTGGTGGCGGAACATGCGGCGGCGGCCGGTCTCGCGGGGCTGGAATTCCTCTGCGGCATTCCCGGCAGCATCGGCGGCGCCGTCGCGATGAATGCCGGCGCCTATGGGCGCGAAGTGGTGGATGCGCTGGATTGGGCGGAGGTGGCGACACCGCAGGGCCTGCTGCGGCTGAGCGCGGCGGATCTGCACTTCGCCTATCGGCGCGCCACGCTGCCGGTGCGCGGCGTGGTGGTGCGCGCCCGCTTCCGCGCGCAGCCCGGCGATGCCGCGGCGATCGCGGCGGAGATGGCGCGTATCCGCACGGCGCGGGAAGCGTCGCAGCCCGTGCGCGCCCGCACCGGCGGCTCCACCTTCAAGAATCCGCCGGGCCAGAAGGCCTGGGCGCTGGTCGATGCGGCGGGGTGCCGCGGCCTGGTGCGCGGTCGCGCGCAGGTCTCGGAGCTGCACGCGAATTTCCTGCTCAACACCGGCGGCGCCACGGCGGCGGATCTGGAAGGACTGGGCGAGGAGGTGCGGGCAAGGGTGCTGGCGACCTCCGGCATCGCGCTGGATTGGGAAATCAAGCGCATCGGCGAGGTGGCGGCATGACGCGCGTATCGGTGCTGTTCGGCGGCGTTTCGGCGGAACGCGAGGTCAGCCTAGCCACCGGCCAGCAGGTGCTCGCGGCACTGCGCGCGGCCGGGTTCGACGTGACCCCGATCGAGGTCGGCGGCGACCTCGGCGCGGTGATCGGTGCGCTGCAGGCGGCGAAGCCCGATGTGGTGTTCAACGCGCTGCATGGCCGCTACGGCGAGGATGGCTGCATCCAGGGCGTGCTGGACTGGATGGGCCTGCCCTATACGCATTCGGGCGTGCGCGCCTCCTCCGTCGCCATGGACAAGTCGGCGGCGAAGGCAGTGTTCCTGGCAGCCGGGCTGCCCGTCGCGGAAAGCCGGCTGGTGACGCCGGAGGAGCTGGAGGCGGCGGATCCGCTGCCGCTGCCCTATGTCGTGAAGCCGGTGAACGAAGGCTCCTCCGTCGGCGTCGAGATTTTTCGTGAGGGCAATAACCGGCGGGCCGAGGTGGCGCGCGGCTGGAAGTACGACAAGCGCATCATGGCGGAGGCCTTCATCCCCGGGCGCGAGCTGACGGTCGCCGTGATGGGCGACCGGGCGCTGGAGGTGACGGAGATCGACACCGGCCATGTCTTCTACGACTACGAAGCCAAGTATGCGGATGGCGGCAGCCGCCACACCCTGCCCGCGCCGGTGCATCCCGAAACCCGCGCGCGGGCGATGGAGATCGCGCTGCGGGCGCACCAGGCGCTCGGCTGCCGCGGCGTGTCCCGAGCCGATCTGCGCTACGACGACAGCGCCGGCGAGCCGGGGCGCCTCGTGCTGCTGGAGGTGAATACCCAGCCGGGCATGACGCGCACCTCGCTGGTGCCGGAACAGGCGGCGCATGTCGGCATCGGTTTCCCGGAGCTCTGTGCCTGGATGGTCAGGGAGGCGCGTCATGGCCCGTGAACCCCTCGCCGCACGGCGCGCGCCGGTGCGCAGCGCGCCGCGCCCGACGCGGAAGGACCCCGATCGGCCGAGCCGCCTGCGGCTCTGGCTGAAGCGCCGGCGCGGGCTGCTGCGGCCGGCGGCGCTGTGGATGATCGGCTGCGGCCTGCTGGGCGCCACCGGCTATGCCATCTATGCCGCGGACCCCGCCGGGCGCGTGCGCGCGGTGGTGGAGAATGCGGCGGAGCTCGGCCTCGCCGCCGGGCTGGAAGTGGCGGAAGTGGTGGTGGAAGGCCGGCAGAACACGCCGCCCGACCTGATCCGCGCGGCGATCGGCGCCGAGCTCGGCGACCCCATGCTCGGCTTCTCGCCGAAAGAGGCACGGGAGCGGCTGGAGACCATCGCCTGGGTCGAGGCCGCGCATGTCGAACGCCGCCTGCCGGGCACCATCCTGGTGCGGCTGACCGAGCGTGCGCCCTTCGCCATCTGGCAGCACCAGGGCCGCTTCGCGGTGATCGACCGCGAGGGGCTGGTGGTGGAGACGGAGACGCTGGACGCCTTCGGCCCGTTGCCGCTGGTGGTGGGCGCGGGGGCGGAAAAGCACGCGGCCGCGCTGTATGACCTGCTGCTGGCGCATCGCAACATCCTGGCCCGCACCCAGGCGCTGGTGCGCGTCGGCGAGCGGCGCTGGAACCTGCGCCTGCACAGCGGCACCGACGTGCTGCTGCCGGAGGGGCAGGAGGCGCCGGCGCTGAACCGGCTGTCCGAGCTGCAGGCACGCAATGCGCTGCTGGACCGGCCGCTGGTCGCCGTCGACATGCGCCTGCCGGATCGCCTGGTGGTGCGGCAGCAGCCGGCCGAGGAACAGCCCGCGCCGGCGCGACGCAACGCGAACCGGAGCACGCGCGGATGAATGCGCTCTCGCGCCTTCCCGCCGGCGTGGAGCCACCCGCCGAGCGCCGCCGCCGCGGCGCGCGCAGCGGTGTCTTCGGCGTGCTCGATATCGGCACCACAAAGGTGGTCTGCCTGATCGCGCGCATCGAGGGCGATGGCGAGCCCCGCGTGCTGGGCTTCGGCTGGCAGCGCGGCCGCGGCGTGAAGGGCGGCTCCATCATCGACCTGGAGGAGGCGGAGCGCGCCATCCGCGCCGCCGTCGGCCAGGCGGAGGAGATGGCGGATACGCAGCTTTCCGGCGCCATCGTCAACCTGTCCTGCGGCCAGCCGGACAGCCGGCTGCTGCATGTGCAATGGCCGATCGGCGGCCGCGCGGTGACGGAGCCCGACCTGCGCGCCATCCTGACCGAAGGCCGCCGCCGCGGCACCGAGGATGGGCGTGAGACGGTGCATGGCTCCCCCGTCTCCTTCACCGTGGATGCG
Source organism: Falsiroseomonas tokyonensis (assembly GCF_019024325.1). Lineage (GTDB taxonomy): Bacteria > Pseudomonadota > Alphaproteobacteria > Acetobacterales > Acetobacteraceae > Falsiroseomonas > Falsiroseomonas tokyonensis. The sequence continues at coordinate 537,363 of NZ_JAFNJS010000003.1, read as the reverse complement.
ACGCCCGGCGTCGAGGATCCGCGCGGGATGGTGTGTGATACGCTCGGCGCGCGGGTGCATCTGGTCGATGCCTCGCAGGCCGCGCTGCGCAACCTGGGCGCCTGCCTGGCGCGCTGCGACCTGGAGGTGGAGGAGCTGGTCTCCTCCCCGCTCGCCGCCGGCCTCGCCACGCTGGTCGAGGATGAGAAGCGCATCGGCGCCACGGTCATCGACATGGGCGGCGGCACCACCTCCATCGCCGTCTTCAGCGAGGGCCAGCTGATCCATACCGCGCAGATCCCGGTCGGCGGCTGGCAGGTGACCAACGACCTGGCCCGCGTGCTTTCGACGCCGATCAACCACGCCGAGCGGCTGAAGACGCTGCATGGCGGGGCGATGGCGGCGGCGGACGATGACCGCGAGATGCTGCCCGTGCCGCTGGTCGGCGAGGATGAGGACCACATCGCCCGCGTGCCGCGCGCGATGATCGTCAATATCATTCGACCTCGACTCGAGGAGACCTTCGAATTCGTGCGCGAGCGGCTGGAGAATGCGGGCGTCGCCAAGGAGGCCGGCACCCGCGTGGTGCTGACCGGCGGCGCCAGCCAGCTGATCGGCGCGCGCGAACTGGCGGCCCGCGTGCTGGACCGCCAGGTGCGGGTCGGCCGTCCGCGCACGGTGCGCGGCCTGCCGGAAACCGCGGGTGGCCCGCCTTTCGCCACCGCCATCGGGCTGCTCGCCTGGGGCGCCGGCGAGGGTCGGCCGCTGATCGACATTGCCCCAGGTGCGGACCGGCATGGTGGCCGGCTGCGCCGCTTCATCGAATGGCTGCGGGTGCGAGTCTGACGATGCGCCCCGCCTGCTTTCCCCACCCCCTCCTTTGGCCCGACGCAAGGCTGAGCTTCCAGGAAAGGCCCCCAGTATGACCCTCAACCTGACGATCCCGAACCAGCAGCACACGGATTTCAGCCCGCGCATCACCGTGGTCGGCGTCGGCGGCGGCGGCACCAATGCGGTGAACAACATGGTCACCATGGGGCTCGAGGGCGTCGAGTTCCTGGTGGCGAATACGGATGCGCAGTCGCTGCAGCATTCCAAGGCGGATCGCCGCGTGCAGCTCGGCTCCTACCTGACGCAGGGCCTCGGCGCCGGCGCCAAGCCGGAGATCGGCCGTGGTGCGGCGGAGGAAGCGGAGACCGAGTTGGCACGCCACCTGGAAGGCAGCCACATGGTCTTCGTCACCGCCGGCATGGGCGGCGGCACCGGCACGGGCGCGGCGCCCGTCATCGCCCGCATGGCGCGGGAGCGTGGCATCCTGACCGTCGGCGTGGTGACCAAGCCCTTCGACTTCGAGGGGCCGAAGCGCCGCAAGGCGGCCGATGCGGGCATCGAGGAACTGCAGCAGTTCGTCGACACGCTGATTGTGATTCCGAACCAGAACCTTTTCCGCCTGGCGAATGAGCGGACCACCTTCGCGGAAGCCTTCCGCATGGCCGACAACGTCCTCTACATGGGCGTGCGCGGCGTGACGGACCTGATGGTGAACCCGGGCCTGGTGAACCTCGACTTCGCCGATATCCGCACCGTGATGGCGGAGATGGGCAAGGCGATGATGGGCACCGGCGAGGCCGAGGGCGAGGGCCGCGCCGTGAAGGCGGCGGAGGAAGCCATCAGCAATCCGCTGCTGGAGGATACCTCCATGCACGGCGCGCGCGGCGTGCTGATCAACATCACCGGCGGCCTCGACATGACGCTGTTCGAGGTGGATGAGGCGGCGAATCGCATCCGCAAGGAAGTGGACGAGGATGCCAATGTGATCTTCGGCTCCTCGGTCGACGAGTCGATGAATGGCCGCCTGCGGGTTTCCGTCGTGGCGACCGGCATCGATGCGCGCGAGGCGCGCGAGGCCGAGCGGCCGAAGCTGGTGGCGGTGGGCGGCGGCGGCGTGCTGCAGGCGGTGGCCAGCGCCCCGGTGCCCCAGGGGCATGGCACGGGCCATGCGCCGGCGCCGCAGCCCGCGCCCGGCATGCGCGCGCCGGCCGGCTTCACGCCGCGCGTCGCGACCCCGCAGCAGCCGGCGGCGATGCGCCCGGCGCAGACCTATGCCGCGCCGCAGCCGGCCCAGCCTGCGCCCATGGCCGCCCCGGCGCCCATGGCGGCCCCGATGGCCGAAGCCCCGATGGCGGAGGCACCGGTGACGATGGCGCAGGCGGAGCCCGCGCTGCGCGCCCCGGCCGGCACCCGCCAGCCGGCGCCGATGCCGGTCGCGCAGCCCGGCGGACTGAACAACCTGTTCCGCCGCGCCACCGGCCTGATGCGCCGCGACCTGCCGGAGACGCCGGTGCAGGCCGCGCCTCAGGCGCGGATGGAGCCTGCGGCCGCGCCGCGCCCGGTGGCGCCCCCGGCGCAGCAGGACGAAATGGGGCTTGACATTCCCACCTTCCTTCGCCGCCAGAGCAACTGAGGCAAAGACGGCAAAATGCGGCGGAATTGAGGCTTCGCCGCAACGCAACAAGTCAATCAATACAATGGCTTGCGACGTAATATGGAGAAACAAGGCTTGAGTGGCGTCTCCCGGCCTCCAATGGCATTAACAGCCTGGGACGCCGGGTCTGGCCGCCCCTCGGCCCCTGCCCCGCAAGGCAGGGCCGATTTCGCAGGACACGTCCGGGTGAATGGCCATTTTGTGTGGTCGGGGTTCCGGGCGAGGTCAGGGGTGCAGGACGCGCATGGACGGTTTCCTTCCGGTCGATCTGAGACGGCGCAAGACGCTGAAGACGGCGATCGGCTGCGTCGGCGTCGGCCTGCATAGCGGGCGCCGCGTCTCCCTCACCCTGCGCCCGGCCACCGCCGGCACGGGCATCCTGTTCCGCCGCAGCGACCTCGGCATCGATATCCCCGCCCTTTTCGACCGCGTGGTCGATACCCGCCTCTGCACCGCGCTGGTGGCCGAAGGCGCGCCCCAGGCGCGAATCGGCACGGTGGAGCATGTGATGGCGGCGCTGGCGGGTGCCGGCGTGACCGATGCGATCCTCGAGCTGGATGGCCCGGAAGTGCCGATCCTGGACGGCTCCGCGGCGCCCTTCCTGTTCCTGATCGACTGCGCCGGCACCGTCGGCCTCGAGGCCGCCGCGCCGGTGATCGAGGTGCTGCGCCGCATCCGCGTCGAGGAAAAGGACGCCTTCGTCGAGCTGCATCCGGCCCATGTCCCGGGCTTCGAGGCGGCGATGAGCATCGAATTTCCCTCCACCGCCATTGGCAGCCAGAAGGTGCAGATGCGCCTGACCCCGGCCGCCTTCCGGGCCGGCCTGGCCGATGCCCGCACCTTCACCCTGGCCGAGGAGATCGCGCGGCTGCGCGCCGCCGGCCTGGCCCAGGGCGGCAGCCTGGACAATGCCATCGTGGTGGATGGCCCGCTGGTGCTGAACCCGGGTGGCCTGCGCCGCCCGGATGAATTCGTGCGCCACAAGCTGCTCGACGTGGTGGGCGACCTGGCGCTGGCAGGTGCCGCGCTGTCCGCCCGCTTCATCGGCCATCGCTCCGGCCATGCGCTGAACAACAAGCTGCTGCGGGCGCTGTTCGCCGATCGCGGCGCCTGGCGGATGGTGGATGGCGAGCTGCCGATGGACGGAGTCGCGACCCGGCTGCCGGCCGCCGCCGCGCCGGCCATGGCCTGACCCAAGGCCGGGCCTCGCGCGCGGCGGTGAAGTGACACCACGGCCGGTATCGCTTAGGACAGCGTGAGACACACGGCGGCGACCCGCGCCTTGCCGTGACCATGCCGCAGCATGGTATAGGGAAGCCCCATGCCTGACCGGTGCGCGATGCTTCGACGCCTTCTGCCCCTTCTCCTCATCCTGCCCATGGCCGCCTGCACGGCCTGGGACGGGCGCATGAACTCGCTCGGCGCCCCGCCGCCCGGCTCGCCCGGCGCCAGCGGCCAGGACAGCTCGGCCGAGGGTCTCTACGCCCAGGGGATGGAGGCGCTGACCGCCGAGCGCTACCAGCGCGCGGTCGAGCTGTTCGACCGGGTGGAGCGCGAGCACCCCTATTCCGCCTTCGCCACCAACGCCAAGCTGATGGCGGCCTATGGCGAGTACATGCGCAACCGCTACACCGAGGCGCTGGGCGCGCTGGACCGCTTCATCCAGCTGCATCCGGCGCATCGCGACATCGCCTATGCCTATTACCTGCGCGCGCTGAGCTATTACGAGCAGATCAACGACATCCAGCGCGACCAGCGCACCACCGAACAAGCCATGGCGGCGCTGCAGGATGTGGCGAATCGCTTCCCCAACACGCCCTATGCGCGCGATGCGCGGCTGAAGATGGACCTGGCGCGCGACCACCTGGCGGGGCGCGAGATGACGATCGGCCGCTTCTACCAGACGCGCCGCCTGAACACCGCCGCCATCGGCCGCTTCCGCCGCGTGGTGGACGAATACCAGACCACCAACCACGTGCCCGAGGCGCTGCACCGGCTGACGGAGCTGTACCTCACCATGGGCCTGGTGGACGAAGCGCGGCGCACCGCCGCCGTGCTCGGCCACAACTATCCCGGCAGCCCCTGGTACCAGGACAGCTACGCGCTGCTGGTCGATGGCGCCGAGGGCTCCGAGCCGAACCGCCCGGGCTTCTTCAGCCGCGTGGTCGGATCCATCTTCTGACGCCAGCCGCGCCCCTCGCACGCTTTACGCAAGACGCGCTCGAAGCGCGATGCTGACCTCGCTCGCCATCCGGGACGTGGTGCTGATCGAGCGCCTGGACCTGGGCTTCGGCCCGGGGCTGACGGTGCTGACGGGCGAGACCGGCGCGGGCAAGTCCATCCTGCTGGACAGCCTCGGCCTGGCGCTGGGCGCGCGGGCGGAAAGCGGGCTGGTGCGTGCCGGCCAGTCCCAGGCCAGCGTCGCCGCCGCCTTCGCGCCCCCCGAGCAGCACCCGGCGCGCGCGCTGCTGGTGGACCAGGGGATCGAGGCCGAGGACGAGATCGTGCTGCGGCGCATCGTCACCGCCGATGGCCGCTCCCGCGCCTTCGTCAACGACCAGCCGGTGGGCCTGGCCCTGCTGCGGCGCCTCGGCGCGCTGCTGGTCGAGGTGCAGGGCCAGCATGACCAGGTGGGGCTGACCGATTCGACCAACCATGCCGGGCTGCTCGATGCCTCGGGTGGGTTGGAAAAGCTGCGCGCCGCCAGCGCTACCGCCCACAAGGCCTGGCGGGAAGCCGAGCGCGCCTTGTCCGAGGCGCGGGAGCGCATCGCCGCCGCCCAACGCGACGAGGAATTTCTGCGCCACGCCGTGGCCGAACTCGAATCCCTCGCCCCCGTCGAAGGCGAGGAGGATGAGCTGGCGGCCGAGCGCCAGCGCCTGCAGCAGGGCGAGCGGCGCGGCGAGGCAATCGCCGAGGCGCTGGCCAGCCTGCAGCCGCGCGACCGCCGCAGCGCCAATCCCGCTGCCGCCCTGCGCAACGCCTCGCGCGCCCTGGAACGCCTGCCCGCCCCGAATACGGAGGCCGAGCCGGCGCTGGAGGCGATCGGCCGCGCATTGGATGCGCTGGGCGAGGCGGAGACGGCGCTGGAGCGGCTGGTGCAGGAGGTGGCGCCGGATCCGCGCCGGCTGGAACAGGTGGAGGAGCGGCTGTTCGCGCTGCGCGCCGCCGCCCGCAAGCACCTGGTTCCGGTGGTGGAATTGCCGGCGCTGCTGGCCTCGCTGAAGGACCGGCTGGCGGCGCTGGATGCCGGCACCGGCCAGGTGGCGGCCGCGGAGGCGGCGCTGGCGGAGAAACGCGCCGCCTATCTGGCCGCCAGCGGCAGGCTGACCGAGGCGCGGCGCGACGCGGCGGCGAAGCTGGAAAAGGCGCTGGGGCGGGAATTGCCGCCGCTGAAGCTGGATCGCGCCCGGCTGGTGGTGGATGTGGCGCCGCGGCCGGAGGCGGCCTGGGCGCCGGATGGCGTGGACCGTGTGACCTTCCTGGTCTCCACCAATCCCGGCCAGGCGCCTGGCGCGCTGGACAAGGTGGCCTCGGGCGGCGAGCTGTCGCGCCTCATGCTGGCGCTGAAGGTGGTGCTGGCGCGCGGATCGCCCGTGCCGACGCTGGTCTTCGACGAGGTCGATAGCGGCGTCGGCGGCGCCACGGCGGCGGCGGTGGGCGAGCGCCTGCTGCGGGTGGCGGAACGGCTGCAGGTGCTGGTGGTGACGCATTCGCCGCAGGTGGCGGCGCGCGGCAGCCGCCACCTCTCGGTCGCCAAGCAGGTGAAGGCCGGTCGCGCGGAGACGCGCGTCACGCCGCTGGATGCGCCGCAGCGGCGGGAGGAGATTGCCCGGATGCTGGCCGGCGAACAGGTAACGGAGGCGGCGCGGATGGCGGCGGACAGCCTGCTGGCCGGCGGGCTGCTGTGATCCGCACGGCGGTGCCCGGCGAGGCCGGCGCCGTGGCGGGGCTGATCAACGCCATCAACAGCCTGGACGGACCCGGCCCTGACCTGCCGATGACGGCGGAGGTCGTGCTGCGCGACCTGATCTGCCCCTCCCCCAAGGCCCTGCTGCGCGTCGCGGAACGGGATGGGCGGGTGGTGGGCTTCGCCACCGCCGGGCTGGTCTATGATGCGGAACGCTGCGGCTGGGCGCTGATGCTGCTGGATCTCTATGTCGAGCCCGGGTCCCGCCGGCGCGGGCTGGCGCGCGGGCTGATGGCGGCGCTGGCGGCGGAGGCGCGGCGACAGGGCGCGCTCTGCCTCTGGTGGGGCGTGGACCAGGGCGATGACGAGGCCACCCTGTTCTACCGCGCCATCGGTGCGCGCAGCGAAGGCCTGTTCAGCGGCGAATTGCTGGAAGGCGCGGCACTGGCGCGCCTGGCGGATGAGGAACCATGAGCGAGAGCAGCCTGCGCAGCCGCGCCGTGGAGGCGCTGACGGAGGAGGAAGCGGCCTGGGAACTCGCCGCCCTGGCCGCCGAGATCGCGCATCACGACGAGGCCTATCACCGGCAGGATGCGCCGGAGATCACGGATGCCGCCTATGACGCGCTGGTGCGCCGCAACCGCGCCATCGAGGCCCGCTTCCCGGACCTGATCCGCGACGACAGCCCCAGCCGCAAGGTGGGCGCGGAGGCGGCGGAAGGATTCGCCAAGCTGCGGCATGGCGTGCCGATGCTCTCGCTCGACAACGCTTTCGCGGATTCGGACTTTCTCGAATTCACCGCCTCGGTGCGGCGCTTCCTGCGGCTGGATGCGGGCGAAAAGCTAGTCTTCGTGGGGGAGCCGAAGATCGACGGGCTCTCGATCAACCTGCTTTTCGAGAATGGCGTCTTCGTTCGGGGTGCCACGCGTGGCGACGGGATGGAGGGGGAGGATGTCACCCGCAACCTCGAAACCCTGCCCGAGAGCGAGCTGCCGCGCCGCCTGAAGGGGGAGGCACCGGCGCGCATCGAGATCCGCGGCGAGGTCTTCATGGAGAAGGCCGATTTCCTCGCCTTCCGCGCGCAGCAGGCGCAGGCGGCGGCGGAGCGTGAGGAACGGCGCGAGCGTGGCGAGAAGCTCGGCCCGGCCATCGTCGTGCCGGTCAATCCGCGCAATGCGGCGGCCGGCGCGCTGCGCCAGCTGGACCCGGCCATCACCGCGCAGCGGCCGCTGAAGCTGTTTGCCTATGCGATGGGCGAGGCCAGCGCGGCGCCGGCGGAGACGCATTGGGGCTGGCTGGAACAGCTGCGGAAATGGGGTTTCCGCGTGAACCCTGCCTCCGCGGTGCTGGAGGGTGAGGAAGCGGCGCTCGGCTTCCAGAAGCGCATGGCGGAAGGCCGCGCGGCGCTGAGCTACGATATCGACGGCGTCGTCTACAAGCTGGACCGGCTGGACTGGCAGAGGCGCCTGGGCTTCGTCGGCCGCGCGCCGCGTTGGGCCATCGCCTGGAAATTTCAGGCGGAGCAGGCGGAGACGGTGCTGCTGGATATCGAGATCCAGGTCGGCCGCACCGGTGCGCTGACGCCGCGCGCGGTGATGCAGCCGGTTGGCGTCGGCGGCGTGATGGTGACGCATGCGACGCTGCACAACGAGGACGAGATCGTCCGCAAGGACGTGCGGATCGGCGATACGGTGGTGCTGCAGCGCGCCGGCGATGTGATCCCGCAGATCGTCTCCGTGGTGCTGGAGAAGCGGCCGGCGGAAGCAAAGCCTTTCGTCTTTCCGGACCGCTGCCCGGCCTGCGGCAGCCATGCCATCCGGCCGAATGGAGAGGTGGTGAAGCGCTGCACCGGCGGGCTGATCTGCCCGGCGCAGACGGTGGAGCGCCTCATCCACTTCGCCCGGCGCAACGCCATGGATATCGAGGGGCTGGGCGAGGAGAATTTTCGGGCGCTGTACGAGGCGGGTCTGCTGAAGACCCCGGCCGACATCTTCCGCCTGAAGAACCATGCCGAGACGATTCGAGGCTGGGAGGGCTGGGGCGCGAAATCCGGCAAGGATGCGAAGCGCCTGACCAACCTGCTGGCGGCGATCGAGGCGCGGCGGCGCGTGCCCCTGGAGCGCTTCATCTTTGCGCTGGGCATCCGCCGCATCGGCGAGGCCAATGCCAAGCTGCTGGCGCGCCACTACCACTCCTTCGCCGAGTGGCGGGAGAAGATGATCGCGGCGACCACCATCGGCTCCGAGGCGCGGGAGGAGCTGGGCTCGATCCAGGGCATCGGCCCCGCGATCGCGACCGAACTCGCCGAATTCTTCGCCGAGGCGCGCAACCGCGCCGCGCTGGACGACCTGGCGCGGGAGGTGACGCCGGAGGATGCGGTGGTGGCCGCCGCGGCCGACAGCCCCTTCGCCGGCAAGGTGATCGTCTTCACTGGCACGCTGGAGGCGATGTCCCGCGACGAGGCGGAGGCGCAGGCCGAAAGGCTCGGCGCCAAGGTGACGAAGAGCGTGTCGAAGAAGACCGATTTCGTCGTGGTCGGGGCCGAGGCCGGCAGCAAGGCGAAGAAGGCGGCGGAGCTGGGTCTGCGCGTGCTGACGGAAGCCGAGTGGCGAGAGATGGCGGGGCTCGGCTGAGGAATCAGACCGGTTGATGCGCCGGATCACCGCTATTCGTTTCCCTGCTCGGTGCGCGCGGCGCAGGCTGCTGCCATGCCGATCGACCCGCAGCTTTTCGCTGGCTTCCTCTTCGCCGCCTGGGTGCTGATCCTGACGCCCGGGCCGGACATGCTCTTCGTCATCGGCCAGAGCCTGGCGGGCGGGGCGCCGCGCGGCTGGGCGGCGATGTTCGGCATCGTCAGCGGCGCGCTGGTGCATGTGGCGCTGGCGGCTTCCGGCGTGGCGGCGCTGATCGCGGCCTCCCCTGCCCTGTTCGAGGCGCTGCGGCTGGTGGGCGCGGCCTATCTGATCTGGCTCGGGGCCGGCGCGCTGCGGGCGGCCTGGCGGGGCGGCGGGGTGCTGCGGCCGGCGGCGCCGGTGGGGGCGGCCTTCCGGCAGGGATTCGTGACCAACCTGACCAACCCCAAGGTCATCCTGTTCTTCCTGGCCTTCCTGCCGCAATTCGTGGATCCGGCGCGTGGCCCGGCCTGGCTGCAGATGGCGCTGCTCGGCCCGCTGGTGCCGCTGATGTCCCTGCCCGCCTATGGGCTGCTGATCCATGGCGCGGGGCGCGCCGCGGCGCGGCTGAACCGCCATGCGCGCTGGCTGGAAGGGGTGGCGGGGCTGCTGTTCCTCGGTCTCGGCTTGCGGCTGCTGGTGCCGTCACGGGGGTGAGGCTTCCTCCCACTGGCGGAGCACGGTGACGCCGGTTTCCGTCCCGGGAAAGAGATGCACGGTGTAGCGGTCCGCGCCCTCCAGCCCATCCGCGCTGAGCGTGCCGAGGCCCGCGAAGGTGACCAGGGCGCGCAGCGGCAACTGCGGGACGGCGGCCGTGGCGGCGCTGTCCTGCGCATCGGTCAGGCCAAGGATGGCGATGCGACCGGACGGCGCGTGCAGCGGCGCCTCCGCCACATGGTCGAAGGCCGCGAGGTCCAGCGCCGGCCGCGCCGGATGCAGCAGCACCCGCACCGGCACCCTCATATTGCGGACGGTGGAAACGACCAGCATGCCGGGCGCCAGGTTCAGCCGCGCGCGCAGCACGGCCTCTGGCCAGAAGACCGGCGCATCCGGCCAGGCCACCGCGTCACAGAGCAGGAACTGGTGGTAGTCGGCCAGCAGCGATCCCTCGAACAGCGTCGTCATCGGCGGATCTCCCCTCGCGGCCCTTGTCTTTCCCGCCCTGGTGCGGTCAATCGGCGGCATGTCCGCCTTCATGATCGCCGCGCTGCTGCTCTCGGTTGCGGCCTATATCCACACCGTCTCCGGACGGCTCGGCCTGCACCTGCCCAATCCGGCCCTGGAACTGCTGTGGCGGGTGCTGTCCTTCGCGGCGTTGGCCGCCTGGGTGGTGCTGATCCTGCGCGGCTTCACGACGCGCCACTGGTCGGACCCGGCCGCGGCGCTCTTCGGGTCCTTCGCGCTGAACTGGTGGTTCGGCCATCGCGGGCCGAAGCCGGGCTGGTCGATCATCTCCATGCTTTTCGCCGTGGTCGGGCTCGGCCTCGCCGGATACTCCTTCCTTTACGAGTGAGGCGGCAGGTCGAGGCGCCAGGCCTCGGAATCGACTTCCGAGACCGGGAAGCGCTGGCGCACCAGCGGGTCGTGGCCCGGGATCACCAGCGTGGCGTCACCCCCCGCCAGGGCCCGCGCCTTGCGCCAGCCCTGGATCATCGCGCCGAGGTCGAAGACGATCGGGAAGGGGATCTGGCGGTCCATATTGGCGTAGTAGTGGCTGGCGTCGCCGGCGATCACCAGCGGGCCGCGCGCGGTCGCCACCTTCACCATCTGCAGCCCATCCGAATGACCGCCGATGCCGTGCAGGGTGACGCCGGGGGCGACCTCCCCTTCCCCGTCATGGAACTGCACCCGCTCGGCATAGAGGGCGCGGATCAGCAGGACCACGTCCTCCACTTCGAAGGTCTGGCGGATGCAGATGCTGCACATGTGACGGCCGGTGGCGAAGGCCACCTCGCGGTCCTGGATGTGGAAGGTGGCGTTGGGGAAGAGGTCCAGGTTGCCGGCGTGGTCGTAGTGCAAATGGGTGATGATGACGTCGCGGATTTTCGTGGGGTCGCTGCCGACGGCGCGCAGCGCATCTTCCACCGGGCGCAGCAGGCGGCGGTCGCGGCGCGCGGCGGTGGCGGCGGAGTAGCCGGTATCGACCAGGATCTCCCGCCCATCCGGCCCGCGCAGCAGCCAGACGAAGTAGTCCATCGGCATCGCCTCATGCGCATCCGGCACCGGGCCCATGAAATTGGCCGCGGCGGTGCGCTCATGATGCGCGTAGCGGAGCGCAAAAACCTGCCACATCGTCTCAGCCCTTCTGCTCGGAGATCTGGCCGGCGGCCAGCGCCTCGCTGAAGCGGGCCGCGGCCGTATGGTCCTGGCCCGGGCCGAGCAGCGCGGCGGCGGCGGCCCACAATTCCCGGGTCTGCGCGGCCAGCGGCGCGGGGGTGGCGGTTTCCCGCCCCACCTGCATGGCGATGGTCAGGTCCTTCACCATCAGGTCCAACCCGAAGCCGGAATCGAACTTTCGGGAGAGCACGAACTGCTTGAGCTTGCGCTGGGTGCTGTTGTTCATGCCGGTCGAGGCATTCAGCACATCCACCATCACGGCGGGGTCCAGGCCGAAGCGGCTGCCGATCAGCAGCGCCTCGACGCTCACGAGAAAACCCGCGGCGCTGACCAGGTTGTTCAGCGCCTTCATCGCCTGGCCGGCGCCGATCTCGCCGCAGCGGGTGATGGTGGTGCCCATGGCGCGCAGCAGCGGGTCCACCCGTTCCAGCGCCGCTTCCGGGCCGCCGGTCATGATGGCAAGCTCGCCGGTCTCGGCCCGGGCGACGCCGCCGGAGACGGGGGCATCCACCATCGTCACGCCGATACCAGCCAGATCCTCCGCCAGGGTGCGGGTGGCGGAAGGCTCGCCGGAGGACATCTCGATCACTACGGCGCCCTGGCGCAGCCCGGCGCGGCTGGCGGCGAGGACGACGGCGACCTCGCGGCTCGTGGGCAGCATGGTGATGATGGCCTCGGCCCCCTCCGCCGCATGCTCGGGCGCGCTGCCGCCATGGCGCTGCACGAAGTCCGCGGCGCGGCCGGGCACGGCATCCTGCACGGCGACCGAGTACCCCGCCTCGATCAGGCGGCGCGCCATGGGCCAGCCCATGCGCCCGATGCCGATGAAGCCGATCCGGCTGATCCTGGCTTCCATGCGCTTTCCCCCTCTTGTTGCGGCAAGGCTGCGGGCGTCAGCTTGGCCGGTCAAGCGGGAGGGTCTTAGGCATGTTCGAGGGCTTCGTGGAGGAGCGGCGCGAGGGCGCCGGTGCGACGCTGCGGCTGCGTCGCGGCGGAGAGGGTCCGCCTTTGCTGCTGCTGCACGGCAATCCGCAGACCCATGCGATGTGGCATCGCGTGGCGCCAGAATTGGCCAAGCGCTTCACCGTGATCTGCCCGGACCTGCGCGGCTACGGCTTCTCCGACAAGCCGGCGCCCAGCGCGGACCATGTGGCCTATGCCAAGCGGGCGATGGCGGCGGATATGCTGGCGCTGATGCAGGGGCTCGGCTTTGCGGAATTCCAGGTGGTGGCGCATGACCGCGGAGCGCGCGTGGCGCATCGGCTGGCGCTGGACGCGCCGCGGGCGGTACGGCGGCTGGCGGTGCTCGACATCGTGCCGACGCTGCATCACTTCGAAACGGCGAATATGGACTTCGCCATGGGCTACCACCACTGGTTCTTCCTGGCCCAGCCGCATCCGAAGCCGGAGCGCATGATCCTGCGGGATGTGGAGGACTGGTTCACCGGCCACACCACGCGCGGGCCGCAGGGCGATGTCTTCGCGCCGGAGGCGCGCGCGGACTACATCGCGGCGCTGCACCAGCCGGGCACGGTGGCGGCGATCTGCGAGGATTATCGCGCGGCCGCCAGCATCGACCTGGAGCATGATCGGGCCAGCCGGACGGCTGGGGAGAAGGTGCAGTGTCCGCTGCTGGCTCTGTGGGGGGAGAAGGGGAAGATCGGTGTCTGGTACGAGCCGCTTTCCGTGTGGCGGGATTATGCGAAGGGGCCGGTCAGCGGGCGCAGCGTGAGTTCAGGGCACTACTTGGCGGAGGAAGCGCCGGGGGAGGTGCTTTCGGCGCTTGAGGGGTTCTTGGAGAGGTAGGGGCGGCGCAGGCCCCCACCCCGACCCTCCCCCGCCTTGCGGGGGAGGGAGATGGTCCGCTTCTCCCTCCCCTGCGAAGCGGGGGAGGGTTGGGGTGGGGGCTCGATCGCGATTCAGTCGAAGCTGGACTCCGGCAGAATGAAGGGCAGGTCCGTGTCACCGGTGTGGGCGCCGAAGCCGGTGATCAGCGCATGCGCCTGGCCGCGGTGATGCGCCTGGTGATTGAAGAAATGCGTCACCAGCACCCAGCGAGGCCGCCTGATGTCGCGGCCCATGGCGCCGCTGAACCAGCCGAGCGAGCCCTCCAGCCAGGCAGGCTCCAGCGCCGCCGCCCAGGCCTCGATCCGCGCATCCAACTCCTGCCGCGCGGCGCGCATCGCGTCCCAATCCGGGAACAGGGTCGGGCTGTCCTTGATGCCGCCTTCGGGCTTGGCCCAGCCAGCGAAGCGGGACATCCAGGTGGTATCGCCCCACATCAGATGGCTGAGCGTGCCGTGCACCGAGCCGAAGAAGGCACCGCGGTCTTCCCGCCGCTGCGCATCGGTCAGGCCGGATGCCGCGCCGTAGAGCCGCCGGTTCATCTCGGCATTGTAGGCGGCCATCAGCCGCACCCATTCCACCGTCACCATCACACATTCTTCCAGAAGAAGACCGTGTCGCAGGGGCTGCCATCGGGCCAGAGGGCGTAGCCGGGGATCACGCCCATCTCGACCCAGCCCAGCTCGCGGTACAGCCCCTCCGCCCCCTCCCCCTTCGCCGTGTCCAGCACCAGCAGCCGGCGGCCGAGGCCTCGCGCAGCCTGTTCGGCGCGACGCATCAGCGCGCGCGCGACGCCGCGACGGCGCGCGGAGGGGTCCACCAGCAGCTTGGCGATATCGGCGCGGTGCGGCTGGTTCTGCGGCGTGTCGAGCACGATCTGCACCGTGCCCACCAGCACCCCATCCACCCAGGCCGCCAGCAGCACGCGCTTGCTGAGTGCGACGTCGGACGACACGCGCTTGAAGAAGTCCCGCGCCACGGCGGGGGCGAGCGGCGGGAAGAAGGACACGCTGGCGCCGGCTTCGACGCAGTTCACCAGGATGCGGGCGAGCTGCGCCTCCGCGCTCGCAGCCGCCGCGGCATCCAGCGCCTCCACCACCAGTCCGCGCAGCGGCTTGGTGTAGCGGAATTCCAGGCTGTTCGAGATGTCGTCCAGGATGCGGATGGAGCCCTGCCGCACATAACCGGTTTTCTCGTAGAAGCGATGCGCGGCCTCGAACCGCGTATCGGTCCAGAGCACCAGGCGCTCGGCGCCGGCATCGCGGGCATGCGATTCCGCTGCCGTCAGCAGGCGCTGCGCGAGGCCGGTGCCGCGTGCGGACTTGTCGACATAGACGCGGCAGATCTCCCAGGCCTGGTCATCGCCCAGCGGCCGCGTCGCCGCCATGCCGATGATCCGGCCATCCTGTTCCGCCGCCCAGAGCGCGCCGCCCGCTTCCGCAAAATAGGTCGCAAGCGCGCGCAGCTCCGGCACTTCCCCATCCACGTCGAGCACGCAGTTGGGGTATTCGGCCCAGCAATCGCCGACGAGGGCGATGAAACCGTCAGCGTCCTCGTCGCGGCCGGGCCGAAGCGTCATCAGGAGAGGCCTTTGCAGAACTCCTGAATGCGCGTGCAGGCCTCGCGCAGGCTGTCCGTATCGGTGGCGTAGGAGATGCGGATATAGGGGCTCATGCCATAGGCCGAGCCCTGCACCAGCGCGACATGCGCCTCCTCGATCAAGGCGAGGGCGAAGTCGGTATCCGTCTCGATCTTCCGCCCGCCCTTGCTGGTCTTGCCGAGGCAGCCCGCGATGTTCGGGAAGACGTAGAAGGCGCCTTCCGGCTTGTGGCACTGGATGCCCGGCGCCTGGTTCAGCATCTCCACCACCAGGTCGCGGCGCTGCTTGTAGATCAGCGCGCGCTCCTTCACGAGGTCCTGCGGCCCGTCCAGCGCCGCCACCGCCGCCGCCTGGCCGACCGTGCTGATGCCGCTGGTGAGCTGGCTCTGCATGTTGACCATCGCCGCGATCAGGTTCTTCGGCCCGCCGCAGAAGCCGACGCGCCAGCCGGTCATGGCATAGGTCTTGGACACGCCATTGACCGTCAGCACGCGGTCCTTCAGGCGGGGCTCGACTTCCGCGATCGTGCAGAATTCGAAGCCGTCATAGACCATG
Source organism: Falsiroseomonas tokyonensis (assembly GCF_019024325.1). Lineage (GTDB taxonomy): Bacteria > Pseudomonadota > Alphaproteobacteria > Acetobacterales > Acetobacteraceae > Falsiroseomonas > Falsiroseomonas tokyonensis. The sequence goes on along the minus strand of NZ_JAFNJS010000003.1, from coordinate 521,980 downwards.
TGCTCATACATGTCGTCCGTCATCACCCAGACATGCGGGTGGCGCAGCAGGACTTCGGCCAGCGCCTTCATCTCGGCGCGGGAGCAGGCGGCGCCGGTCGGGTTGTTCGGGAAGTTGAGGAGCAGCCACTTGGTCTTCGGCGTGATCGCCGCTTCCAGATCCTCCGGCCGCAGCTTGAAGCCGTTGTTCTGTGGGCAGGTCACCGGCACCGGCTTGGCGGTAGCAAGCTTCGCCATATCGGCATAGGAGATCCAGAAAGGCGCCGGGATCAGCACCTCATCGCCCGGATCGCAAGTGCCCAGCAGGGCGTTCATGATCACCTGCTTGCCGCCGTTCGAGACCATGATCTCGTCCATGGCGTAGTCCAGGTTGTTGTCGCGCTTGAACTTGCGCTGCACCGCCTGCTTCAGCGCCTTGGTGCCGTCCTGCGGCGGATATTTCGTGTCGCCCGAAAGCGCGGCCTGGTAGGCGGCGTCGATGGCGTGGCGGGGGGTGTCGAAATCCGGCTCGCCGATCGCCAGGCTGATGACCTTGATGCCCTTGGCGGCCAGCTCGCGGCCCTTGGCCGTCATGACGGCGGAGGCGGAGAGCTCGATATCCTTCAGGCGATTGGCAAGCGCGGGCATTTTTTCGGGTGACTCCTGGCGAAGGAGCACAAGTTAGTCCCGGATCGCTTGCTGCTCAATCGCTGGGCGGGCGCGCCATGATCCAGTCGAATGGCTGCTCCCCGACCAGCCCGAAGCCCTGGCGCTCCCAGAAGCGCCGGGCGGGGCTGTCCTTCAGCACCTCGATGTCGAAGCGTCGGCCGGGGTAAAGCGCCAGGGCCTGGGCGACGATGGTGGCGCCGAGGCCCCGGCCCTGCAGGTCGGGCTCCAGATACAGGCTGTGCAGCTCGACGGCCTCCGCCCTCGGCTCCAGCCCGATGCAACCGATCGGATGCCCCTCGTGCTCGATCACCTGCAGGCCACCGCCGGCGAAGGCGGCTTCCATGCGGGCGCGGCGGCGCGCCGGGTCCCAGCGGCCGACGCGCTCCAGATGCGGCCGCATGACGCGGACCGAGAGATCCAGCAGCGCCTCGAAATCCGCCCTGGTGGCGGGGCGGAAGACGAAGATCACTTCAGGCCGGCGCAGAAGTCCTGGATGCGGGTGCAGGCTTCGGTCAGCGTCGCATCGTCCGTCGCATAGCTGATGCGGATATGGCCGGGGAACATGAAGGCTGCACCGTGCACGGCGGCGACGCCCTTCTCCTCCAGCAGCGCCAGCACGAAGGCCTCGTCGCTGTCGATCTTCGTGCCGCCGGCGCTGGTCTTGCCGAGGCAGCCGCGCACGTCCGGGAAGACGTAGAAGGCGCCTTCCGGCGTCGGGCAGCGCATACCTTCGGCCTTGTTCAGCATGCCGACCACCAGGTTGCGGCGGCGCTCGAAGGCCTTGCGCATCTCCTCGACGCTGTCCTGCGGGCCGGTCAGCGCCTCGATGGCCGCGGCCTGGCTGATGGAGCTGGTGTTGGAGGTGGACTGGCTCTGCAGCTTGTCCATGGCCTTGATCAGCTGGATCGGCGCGCCGGCGAAGCCGATGCGCCAGCCGGTCATGGCATAGGCCTTGGAGCAACCGTTCATGGTGACGGTGCGGTCCTTCAGCCGCGGCTCCACCTCCACGATGGTCGCCGGCTTCATGCCGTCATAGGCCAGCTTCTCGTAGATATCGTCGGAGAAGATCCAGACATCCGGGTGGCGCAGCAGGACGTCCGTCAGCTCCTTGAGCTGGGCGGCGCTATAGCCCGCCCCGGTCGGATTGCAGGGGTTGTTCAGGATCAGCCACTTGGTCTTGGGCGTGATCGCCGCTTCCAGCTGCTCCCCGGTCATGCGGAAACCCTGGTTCGGGCCGCAGGGGACGATGACGGGCGTGCCCTCGGCCAGGGCCACGATGTCCGGGTAGGAGACCCAGCAGGGGGCGGGGATGATGGCCTCGTCGCCCGCATTGATGGTGGCGACCAGGGCGTCGAAGATCACCTGCTTGCCGCCGGTGGCGACCAGGATCTCCTCCGGCTTGTAGTCGATGCCGCTATCGCGCTTGAACTTCTCGCAAATGGCGCGGCGGAGTTCGATGGTGCCCGCCACATCGGTATACCGCGTCTCGCCCCGCTCGATGGCGGCGATGGCGGCGTCCTTGACGTTGCGCGGCGTCTCGAAATCCGGCTCGCCGACCGAGAGGGAGATGATGTCCTTGCCCGCGGCCTTCAGCGCGCGCGCCTTGCCGGTCATGGCAATGGTCTGCGAGGGCGAGATGCGGTTGAGGCGGTCGGCGATGAGGTTCATGTGCGTTTTCCGGCGTCCCTGCCCGGCCCCCGGGCCGGGGCGGCGCGGCTTTTCCTAAACCCCGGGGCGGGGCACGTCCACCGCCGCGGACCCGCATTTGCAACAGAGCCGGGGCCTATTCCAGGCGGAGTGGCCGGTAGCCCTGGAAGACGAAGCCTTTCTCCCGCATGCAGGCGGTGCGGTGCTGGTCCCGGGCGCGGGCCGCCACATCGACCATGTCGTAGCGGGGCGGGCGGAAGCGCTCGGTCACCCGGCAGCGCTCCCGGTCGCCATCCCGCCAGCAATTGCGCTCCCGCTCCACCCGGGCCGGCGCCACCTGCTGCCAGACCATCACCGGCGGCACGGCCAGCTGCGCCGCATCGCCGCAGGCCGCGTTCATGGCATCCGCCTCGGCCTCGGAGGTGCCGGGCCGGGCCCAGCGTTCGGCACAGGCGGAGAGCAGGAATAGCAGCAGCAGGATCAGGGGACGCATGGCCGCAATCTGGCGCCGCCTGATGGTGAATCCATGGCGGCGGCGACTACCGGCGGCGGACCAGCCGCAGAGCCACCGCCAGGACCAGGCCGACCACCGCCACCAGCACCGTCGCCAACGCATACAATTCCGGCGTCAGCCCCAGCCGGACGGTGGAGAAGATCACCATCGGCAGGGTGGAGGCGCCGGGGCCGGAGACGAAGCTGGCGATCACCAGGTCGTCCAGCGACAGGGTGAAGGCCAGCAGCCAGCCCGCCGCGATGCCCGGCGCGATCAACGGCAGGGTGATGACGCCAAAAACCTTCCAGGGCCGGGCGCCGAGGTCCATCGCCGCCTCCTCCAGGCTCAGGTCGAAATCCGCGAGCCGGGACTGCACCACCACGGCAACGAAGGCCGCGCCGAAGGTGGCATGCGCGATGGCGATGGTGCTGGCGCCGCGGCCCGCGGGGAAGCCGAAGACGGATTCCATCGCCACGAACAGCAGCAGAAGCGACAGGCCGGTGATCACCTCCGGCATCACCAGCGGCGCCGCCATCACGGCGCCGAAGCCGGCGCGGCCGCGGAACCGCCCGAAGCGCGCCAGGGCGAAGCCCGCCAGCACGCCCAGGATGGTCGCCATGGTGGCGGAGATGGCGGCGATGCGCAGCGACAGGCCGAGCGCCGTCATCAGCACCTCGTTCCGCCACAGGCTGTCGTACCAGCGCAAAGAGAAGCCGGTGAAGGTGGTGACCATGCGGCTGTCGTTGAAGGAAAAGACCACCATCAGCAGGATCGGTAGATAGAGGAAGGCGAAGCCAAGCCCGAGCGGGATGGCGAGGCGGCCGATCCCCCTCATCGTCCCGCCCGCCACTGAAACAGCGCGATCGGCGCGACCAGCGCCGCAAGCAGCACGATGGCCAGCGCCGAGGCCAGCGGCCAGTCGCGGTTCTGGAAGAATTCCGTCCACAAGACGCGCCCGATCAACTGCGCGCCCGGCCCGCCCAGCAATTCGGGGATCACGAACTCGCCCACCGCCGGGATGAAGACCAGAAGAAATCCTGCAACGATTCCGGGCAGCGACAGCGGCAGCGTCACCTGCAGGAAGGCGCGCAAGGGCCGCGCGCCCAGATCCTGCGCCGCTTCCAGCAGGGCGGGATCGAGCTTCGACAGCGTGGCATAGAGCGGCAGCACCATGAAGGGCAGGTAGCAATAGGTGATGCCGAGATACATGGCCGCATCGGTGTAGAGCAGCGGAATCGGCTCCGCGATCAGGCCGAGCGACAGCAGCAGGCCGTTCAGCCAGCCCTGGTCCTGCAGGATGCCGATCCAGGCGGTGACGCGCAGCAGGAAGCTGGTCCAGAAGGGCAGGATCACCAGCATCAGCAGCAGGTTCCGCCGATGCTCCGGCGCGCGCGCGATGGCCAGCGCCATGGGATAGCCGATGAGGAGACAGATCGTGGCGGAGACCGCGGCCACGCGCAGGCTGCGCAGATAGGCCTCGAGGTAATAGGGGTCGTCGAGCAGCAGCTGGAAATTGGCGAGGTTCAGCTGCAGCACGGCGGTTGCCTCGCCGGACCAGCGCAGCAGCGGCGCATAGGGCGGCAGGCCCTCGCTCGGCTCGGCGAAGGCGATGGTCAGCACGAAGGCGAAGGGCACCACGAAGAACAGCGCCATCCAGGCCCAGGGCAGCGCGAGGACCAGGCGCCGGCGCGTCGCCGGCCTCATTCGGGCAGCACCATGCTGGCCTGGCGGTCCCAGGTGACGGCGACGGTGTCCTCCCAATCCACCGGGCGTTCCGTGCGGCGACGCAGGTTCGGCTGGCTGACGCGCACTTCCTTCCCGTTCTCCAGCACCACGTGATAGACGAAGAAGTCGCCGTAATAGCCGATGTCGCGCACCCGCCCGACCAGGCGGTTGTCGCCCGGCGCGCTTCCCGGCGCCGTGCGCTCGATCCGCATGCGCTCCGGCCGCAAGGCGACGAAGACACGGCTGCCGAGCGGCTTGCTGGCGGCGGGCTCAGCCAGGATGTCGAAGTCGAGTTCCGAACTTCCTATCCGTACGCCCTCCGCCTCCACGCCTTCCACCACGCCCTCCAGGATATTGGCGGTGCCCAGGAATTCGGCGGTGAAGCGGCTGTTGGGGAATTCATAGACCTCCGACGGCGTGCCCACCTGCGCCAGCGTGCCGCGATCCATCACGGCCAGGCGGGTCGCCATGGTCATCGCCTCCTCCTGGTCATGCGTCACGATGACGAAGGTGGTGCCGGTGCGCTCCTGGATGTTGATCAATTCGAACTGCGTGGCCTCGCGCAGGTTCTTGTCCAGCGCCGAAAGCGGCTCGTCCAGCAGCAGCAGTTTTGGACGTTTTGCAAGCGCGCGCGCCAAGGCTACGCGGGCGCGCTGGCCACCCGAAAGCGCGGCGGGCTTGCGATCACCAAATCCCTCCATCTTCACCATGGCCAGCATCTCCGCCACGCGCGCGGTGATGACGGGTTTCGCAGCACCCTCCTGCTTCAATCCAAAACCGATGTTCTGGGCCACCGTCATATGCGGAAACAGCGCATAGGACTGGAACATCATGTTCACCGGCCGCGCATAGGGCGCGACGCCGGCCATGTCCTGCCCATCCAGCACGATGCGCCCGGCATCGGGCTCCAGGAACCCCGCCAGGCAGCGCAGCAGCGTGGACTTGCCGGAGCCCGAGCCGCCGAGCAGCGCGAAAAGCTCGCCGCGATAGATCGGCAGGCTCACCTCATCGAGCGCCACGAAGTCGCCGAAGCGCTTCGTGACCTTCTCGATGCGCAGGAAGGGCTCTGCCGAAGGGTCCCGCCAGGGCTCGGCGGCGCCGGGTTTCTCTGCCAGGCTCGTCGGCCCAAAGGGCCGCTCGGAAGGACTCATCGTCCCGCCTTGAAGCGGGCCCAGACACGGTTGCGGGCGCGCTCCGCAGCCTGGGCCACGGGGCCGATGGTGAAGAAACGCGGCCGCATGGATTCCGGCGGGAAGACGGCCGGATCGGCCGCGACATCGGGCGCCACGGAGGCGCGGCTGGCCGGCACGCCATTCGGGTAGCGCACATGGTTGGTGATGGACGCCATCACATCCGGCTGCAGCAGGAAATTGATGAAGGCATGCGCATTGTCCGGGTTCGGCGCATCCGCCGGGATCGCCAGCAGGTCGAACCACAGCTGCGCGCCCTCGACCGGCGCCACATAGCTCACGGCGACACCCTGGTTGGCTTCCCGCGCCCGCACGCTGGCCTGGATGGCATCGCCCGAATAGGCGAAGGCGAGGCAGGCCTGGCCGCTGGCCAGGGCCTCGATCGTGCCGCCGGTGGAGAAGTTGCGGATGAAGGGCCGCACTGCCAGCAGCGTGCGCTCCACCTCCCGCAGGTCGCCGGCATCGGTGCTGTTCGGATCGCGGCCCAGGTAGCGCAGCACGGTCGGGATCACGTCGGATGCGCTGTCCATCATGCTGATGCCGCAGCGCGCGATGCGCCGCGCATGCGCCGGGTCGAAGATCAGGCGCAGGCTGTCCATCGGCGCATCGGGCGCCAGCGCCTGGATGCGCGCCGTATTCACGCCGAGCCCGATGCTGCCCCAGAGATACAGCGCGCCGAAGCGGTTTTCGGGGTCGGAGGATGCGACCTGCGCCTGCAGGGCGGGGTCGAGATTGGCCAGGTTCGGGATCTTGGACCGATCGAGCGGCAGCAGCCCGCCGGCGCGGGCGAGGCGGGAGAAGGTGGGCTCGCTGGTCGGCACGATGATGTCGTAGCCCGACCGGCCGGCGGAAAGCCGGCCCTCCAGCGTCTCCAGGCTGTCATAGATGTCGTAGCGGACGCGGATGCCCGTTTCCCGCGTGAAGCGCTGGACCATGTAAGGGTCGATATAGTCGTTCCAGTTGAAGACATTCACCACCCGCTCCTGCGCCCGCGCCTCGGGCGCCGGCAGGGTGACGAGCAGGGCAGCGAGGGGGGCTGCCAGCAGGGCGAGGCGACGCAGCATCAGGAATCTCCCGCTTCGTGAAGCGGCGCGATGCTAGGGCGTTTTGCGCGGCGGGGAACACGCTCCGATAGAGTCCTAACCGCTTTTCTGCGCCTGGCGTGAAGGGGCGGCCTGGCCGGGCCGGGCGGCGCCGCGGAGCGAAAGGCCGAAATACCCAGGCCGCAGGAATTTGTTCTTGACTTGTTCTGGGCCTGCCTGTAGTCAGCAGGCCACCAAGGGGCGAGTTGCGCCCAGCTTCATCCCCCGCGCTGCCCTGCAGCGGCCCGGACCGGCCGGCCCGACCGGCCAGCCGGACCCGCCGCGCCGCGCCTTTGGACCCAGGCTTTTTGTCTTCCCGCCATCCCCTCGCCCCGGGGCGCGCCGACGCGCGCGCCCTGCCCCGACGCGCGTCCGAACGGAGGCCCTTCCATGCCCTTCAACAACACGGCCCTGGTGCCGCTGGTGAACAACAGCGGCTTCACCATGTGGCTGTACCGCACCACCGACAGCCGCGCCGACGCGCTGACGCCGGGCTATTTCGAGCCTGCCGCGGCGCGGCTCGAGACCGGCGACATCATCGTGCTGATCGCCTCCGATTCGGTCTCCTTCCTGCCGGTCCGGGTGGGGGATGTGGTGGCCGCCGGCCTGGTGCTGGACAGCGCCGCGGCGCCCTTCCGCGTGCAGGTCCGCGCGGTGCAGGTCTTCTCGGTGGCGCAGACCGCGACGGCGGTGGCGATGACCGTGATCCTGGGCCCGCTGGCCGCGGGCATCCTCTCCAACGGCACGGTGGAAGCCTCGGCCACGCTCGCCGGCCCGGTCACCCAGGTGGCCTTCAGCATCAGCGACGCCATGGGCACCACGGTGCGCGGCCCGACGCTGGCCACGGTCACGGCCGGCAGTGCCAGCGCCAGCCTGCCGGCGCCGGCGCCGGGCACCGGCTACCGCCTGCGCGTTGTCTCCACCGGCGATTCCGCGGTGGCCGCCGTCTCCCCCGCCTTCAGCGTCACCCTGCCATTCGGCCTGCTGCTGCAGGCCGGCGGCACGCTGCTGATCGAGGATGGCAGCCGCCTGCTGGTCTGACCGCCGGCGCCCTCGTCGGCACGCCCGAGGCGTGACGCGCCCCCGCCCTTCCCCGCACCCGATCCGGAACCGAAAACACCATGGCCGACGCCAAGATCTCAGACCTGCCGGCTGCCACGGCGCTCGCCGCCGCCGATATCGCGCCCATCGTGCAGGGCAGCGGCGCGGCGGCCGTGACGCGCCGCGCCACCTTCGCCCAGATCACCGCGGGCGTGCATGCCGAGCGCATGTTCCATGTCCGCGACTTCGGCGCCGTCGGCAATGGCACGACGGATGATGCCGCCGCCATCCAGGCGGCGATCGATGCCGCCGCCGCGGCGGGCGGCGGCCTGGTCCGCCTTGGCCCGCGCCGCTATCGCGTTACCGGCTCCGACATCGTGCTGAAGGAGAATGTCTGCCTCGAGGGCCCGGGCGCCTTTCCCGGCGGGCAGCGCGTCTCGGCCGACTACCGCAATATCCCGGGCACGCTGCTGCTTTCCTCCGCCCGCACCATCCAGGTGCTGCGCGCCAGCACGCTGCGTGCGCTGACGCTGATCCGCGACGGGCTGGGCGCGCCGCCCGCTTCGCTGCGCGCTGCCGTAAACCTGCGCAACGACATGGCGGGCACCGCCATCACCGTGGGCGGCGCATCCGGCGGCCACCACGATGCGCTGATCGAGGACCTGCTGATCCTCGGCTTCGACCTCGCGATCCGTTCCGACAACAACCAACGCCTGAACGTGCGGCGGCTGCGCGGCGACAATCGCAACGGCATCTACCTCAGCAATACCCGCGACATCAGCCGCATCCACGATGTGCACTTCTGGCCCTTCCTGACCGGCAATATCGGCGGCATCTCGCTCTACCAGCGCGCCCTCGCGGCCGTTGCGAACAACGGGTCGGGCGCGGTCCGCATCACCACCACCACTGCGCATGGGCTGGTCACCGGCGACCTGGTGAACACCTTCGGCATCGGCGGCGTGCCGCCTGCCAATGGGCGCTTCACCGTGACCGTCATCGACAGCACGCGCATCGACCTGCAGGGCTCCAGCTTCTCCGGCAGCTGGGCCGGCAGCGGCTCCCTCTCCGTCTGGAACAACCGCCGCCTCGGCACCGCCTTCCGGGTGGAGGTCAGCGACGTCGCCGAATTCATCAACTGCTTCTGCTACGGCTATGAGCGCGGCTTCGACCTGGGCGATGGCGCGCAGTCGATCCAGCTGCACAATTGCAGCGTCGACGACAGCTTCTCGCTGAAGGATCCCAATACCGTCGGCGCGCTGATCCAGGGCTCCGCCTTCCGCACCAAGTGGGTGGGCGGCTTCATCAGCAGCCAGGCCACAGCCATCCGCGTCAACTCCACCTCCAGCACCCAGGGCGACAACCAGTTCGTCGGCGTCATGGTGGGCGGCGATGGCGGCGGCCGCGCGGTGGAAGTCTTCGACGGCGGGCTCACCCTCGTCGCCTGCGACCTGCCGGCGGCGCGCGTCTATCTGGGCAGCAGCGGCGACAGCCTCTCGGTCGTCGCCTCCGACACCCGCTCCACCACCTTCGAGGCGCAGACCGGCGCGGACCTGGCCCGCATCGCCCTGGTCGGCAACCGCCTGCAGGCGCTCGGCTCCTCCCCCGACCAGGCCAGCGCCCTGCTGCGCCGGCGGTCGGAGGCGCTGGGCGCGGAGCTCGACCTGGAGAACCAGGACGGCGCCATCAGTTACCGCCTCAGCCTTGGCGCCGGGGCGCTGGCGCCGCTGACCATCGGCGGCGATGCGGCTGCCAATCCGAATGGCGGCATCGTCCTCGGCGCGGACTCCGCCATGACCGCGCCGATGAAGATGACGCTGCGGCGCAGTTCCACCACGCCGGCGGCGGGCCATGCGCTGGGGCAGCTCGCCTTCAGCGGGCGCAACCTGGCCGGGACGGAAACCGAATTCGCCCGGGCCGGCGGCATCAGCGAGGCGGTGACCACCGGCGCGGAGGCCGGCGCCTTCGTGGTGGAAACCCGCAACGGCGGCAGCCTCGCGGAGCGCTTTCGGATCAGCGCCACCGGCACGGTGACGCTGACCGGCCCGCTGGTGCTGCCGGCCGATCCCACGGCGACGAACCAGGCGGCCAACAAGGGCTATGTCGATGCGCAGTTCACCGACCGCCGCCTGCCGGTTGTCGCCACCTCCGGCGCCACGGCGCTGACGCTGGCTGCCCATAACGGGCGGCTGGTCAGCGCCAATGCCGGCACCACGCTCAGCATCGCATGGGCGAGCACGGGCGACGGCTTCTCCTGCCTGGTGGCGAACCGGGGTGCCAGCGATCTCGCCCTCAGCATGTCGGGCTTCACCGCCGCGACGCCGACCAATCCGGACGGGCTGACCAAGATCCGCGCCGGTGGGCTGGCCACGCTGCTCGCCTTCAGCCCGGATGGCGGCACGACGAAGGTGCTGATGCTGGCCGGTGCGGGGGCCCCTTGATGTCGGCGCCCCTGTTCAGCGCCCTCGGCTCGCTGGCGCCGCCCTGGCGCCACCTGCCGATGCGGGGGGGGCTGCCCCCTGGCGTCAGCCTGGCCCGCGCCCAGGTCGCCTCCCGCAGCACGGTGCTGGGGACGGATGGCCAGACCTATGCGGAGGTGCTGGCCGACCTGCCGCGCTTCAGCGGCGCCGCGCGGCGGCTGCTGCTGGAAGGCCAGCGCAGCAATGCGCTGCGCAATCCGCGTGGCGAGGGCGGCACGCCGGGCACCAGCACGCTACCGACCCATTGGGGCAGTGTCATTTTCGGGGGTCTGACGCGCACGTTTGTCGAGGCGCGCAGCGAAATCGGATTGCAGGGCGCACGGCTCCGCCTCCAAGGCACGGCGACCGGATCTAGCAGCACCACAGCCCTTGGGGGCTCCCTGGAGATCGCCGCGGCGTCGCAACAGGTCTGGACCTTCTCGGCCTTTATCCGGCTGGTCTCGGGCACACCGCTCAGTGCTGCTATGCGGCTGTTCTGTCGAGACGCTGGGGGCGCGGTGGTATCCTCGCCAAGCACGCAGACGTTGTCGCTGACCGGCGACCTTGTCCGCTTCGAACGCACCTTCACCTTACCCACCACTGCGACAATTGCTTTCGTGCAGCCGTCCATTCAGTTCGGCATTGCCTCTGGCGAGACCTACGACATCGGTTTCGATGTGCTAGGTGCGCAGATGGAGCTAGGCGCCTTTGCCTCCACGCCCATTCTGCCCGCCCCTGGCGCGCCCGCGGCCAGCACCCGTGGCGCGGACCTGGCCAGCATCCCGCTGGCCTCGCTCGGGCTCGGCGGTGCCTGCACCCTGCTCTGGTCGGGCCTGCTGCCGCAGCTGGCGCAGGATGCGGACCAGATGCTGCTGCAGCTGGACGACGGCACGGACAGCAGCCGCTTCACCCTGCGCAACCCGGCAGCCGGCAGTGGGCTGGTGGCCGGGCGGGTGCTGGCGGGTGCGGCGGCGGACAGCCCGAGCCTCGGCACTATCACCGCTGGAACCCCTTTCCGGGCGGTGCTGGCGATCGAGGGAGGGCGCATCGCCGCAAGCTTGGAAGGCGGCGCCGTGCAGGTGGCGACCGGCGGCCCGACCACGGGGCTGACGACGCTGCGCATCGGCAACAACGCCGCCAATACCGCGGCGCTGTTCGGCCGGGTCGGCAGCCTCGCCTTCCTTCCTTTCGCCGCGCCGGACGCCGCCCTGCCCGGGCTCTGCACCACCCTGCCGCTGTGACGCAACCTTCAAGGATCCGACGATGACCGAATGGACCATGTTCTGTTGGCAGGGCCCGCCGGAGGCGAGCATGGCCGCGCTGCGCAGCCTCGGCTGGCACGGGCCGGAGGAAGCGCCGGCCGAGGCCGCCGATCCGCGCATCGGCGGCTTCATCCCCGCCGCCGGCACGGCCCCGCAGACCTTCGACGGCATCGCCTATGTCGCGGTCGCGGCCAATGCCGAGATCGCCACCCCGCCCGGCCTGGCACCCGCCGGGCCGGAGCTGTTCCGCGCCCTGCTCGGCGGCTTCTGACCGAGCCCCCTTTCCCAACCCGCCCGAGGATTCCCGGATGACCGACCTCACCGACCACGCCAAGAACCTGCTGGCCCGCGCCCTCTGCGCCCGGCTGCCCACGCTGCCGACCGCCGTCTTCGCGGCGCTCGGCACTGGCGGCAGCGATTCCACCGGCCTGACCGGCGAACCCGCTGGCACCGGCTATGCCCGCCAGCGCGCGACCTTCACCGGCACCGGCCCGCAGCGCAATGTCGAGGCGATCCGCTTCACCTTCACCAGTGCCGCGGGGACCATGACCCATATCGGCCTGTTCGATGCGGTGACGGGCGGCAATCCGCTGACCTGGTCCCTGCTGAACACGCCGGTGACGGTGGCCGGCCCCGGCACCGTGACGCTGACGGGCAATGCCCTGACCGTGACGCCGCAATAGTTGCGCAGTGCCCCGGCCCGGATGGCATCCCGCCCGGGCCGGGGCTGCGCCCACCTTGCCGCCAGGGCCCGATCCGTCCCGTTCGACGGATCCCCTGCGCTGGCAACGATCGTTTCCAACACAGGACATCCGACAGCAGCGGTCCTGTCCTGCCGGATCGTGCTTCAGCCGCCGATGCGCAAGGCCGCCGGCCAGATGCTGCGCAGCCAGCCGCCACGCCCCGCCTCGGCGCTCGGCGCCTGGGTCATCAGCATGGCGCCGGACCCGCAGGCGCCTTCCGTCAGGCCGCGCTCGGCCCAGGCGATGCGCGCCTGCAGTGTCAGCAGCGCCGGGTAATAGGCGGTGGCCTCTGCCACGCTCGGCAGCGCCTCCGGCCGCCCACGCCCGGCGATGGTGGCGCTGGCAAGCTGGAGGATGGCGCGCTGGCCGGAATCACCCGGATAGGGCGCCATGGCGTGGCTGCGCAGATCGACCCAGGCGGGCGGCGCCGCATGCGCCGGGTCCAGCCAGAAATCCACCGCGGCGCGCAGCGCCGGGGCCTGCGCATGGCCGCCCCAGGCGAGGTTCAGCGGCACCCGCATGGCGTCATAGGAGAAGCGCGCCGGCCAGCCCTGGGCCGGGGTCGGCCGCGCCGAGCCGCGGGACACCGCCACCCAATCGGCCGGCAGCCGCCAGCGGCCGAAGCGCGCCTGGTCCAGCAGCGCCAGGCCATCCTCCTCCAGCTCCCGCCACTGCGGCGCCGGCTGCAGCCGCGCCAGGGCACGGAGGGCGGGGGTGATATAGTAGCTCGGGTTCACCACCACATGATCGGGCTTCAGGAAGCCCTCCGCCCCCGGCAGCAGCAGCGTGGTATCGCCCTGCTGCAGCACCACCCGGCGCAGCAGGTCGCGCGCCATCTCGGTGGCCAGGGCACGATAATCAGGCCGCCCCCAGCGATCCGCCGCCTCGGCCAGCGCCCAGGCCACCAGCAGGTCGCCATCGCTGGCATTGTTCATGTCGGGCACCGGGATCGGCGCGCCGGGGCGATAGGCCCAGGCCAGAAGCTGGTCGTCCGGCCGCCGCAGCACGGCGCGGGTCCAGGCCAGGATGCGCTCGAAGCTCGGCCGATCGTCAAAGCGCACGGCGAAAAGCAGGCCCGCGCCCTGCCCCTCCGAATGCGAGATCCCGCCATTGCCCGTGTCGCGCACGCGGCCATCGGCATCCAGGTAGCGCCGGCGGAAATCCAGCCAGTCCCCGATCACCGCCGCGGCGGCCGCGGGGCGCGGCAGGCCCGCCAGGCAGGTCCCAAGCCCGGCGCCGAGTCCAACCGCCAACAGCTGGCGCCGCCCCAGGCGCCCCCGATCCGCGGCCTGAAGGGCCGGCTTCGGCGAAATGCTGTGCATCATCCCCAAGGTCCCTTCCGATGTTTCGACTGGGTCCATGGTTAACGTTCCGCTTCCAAGCGAGACCATCCAGCTTTTGTAGGAAGTTGTAGGCGGCGCGCCTCGCGAACTGTAGGTTGTGCCGCGCCGACCCATGCAACCGGATGGTCCGTCATGTGCCGGCGGGCAGAGGCGGCATGGCCTCGCGTGCGCTCGGCCCGCGCGCACGACACCAGGCGGGGACGCTGCGGCCGGATGACCTTTCCTTACCCTTACCGGCGCCCGCGCGACAGCGCCCGGTGGCAGGATGCGACGATGGAAGCAGGCGTTTCAGGCAGGCCATCGGCAGGGATGTTCCGGCTGGACCGGCAGGGCCGGATCATGGCTATGGATGGCGCGGCCGCACGCATGCTGGACCTGCCGGCCGACGCCCCGGTCCTCACCGCGGCCCTTTCTGTCCCCCATGATGCCCCCCATGGCACCCCCCTTGGCTCCCCCCATGGGGTGCCGCTGTGGGAGATGCTGCCGGAGCTGCAGGACGGCCCGCTGCAGGCGCAGATCACCGGCCTTTTCGCCGGTGCCGGCGAGCGCCTGTTCCTGTTCCGCCACACGGGGCTCGGCCGCGACTATGCCCTGGCCGCGGACCTTCTCGGCCCCGCCGAGGCGCCCGAGGCGCTGGAGCTGCGGATCCGCGATCTGACGGCCGATCTCGCCCCCCGCCTGCGGGAGGAACGGTTGGAGGCCGCTGCACGGCTCGGCCTGCGGCTGGCGCATGACTTCAACAACGTGCTGACCGTCTCGCTGGGCAATGCCGAATTCCTCGCCGAGGCGCTGGTCGATCGCCCGGAGCTGGCCGAGGCCGCACGGCTGATGATCGAGAGCGTTGAGCGCGGCGCGGGCCTGACCGCCCGCGTGCTGCAATTCGCCCGCCGCACCCCGCCACAGGCCAGCCGCGTCGAGCTGTCCCCGCTGCTGGAGCGCCTGGCGGCACGGCAGCGCCTGCTGGCCCCGAACTGTCGGGTGGAGGTGGCAGTGCCCCCCGGGGCGCCGCCAGTGCTGGCAGATCCCGCGGCGCTGGAGGCGGCGCTGCAGGAACTTTGCCTGAACGCGCTTCGCGCCATGACCCAGGGCGGCACGCTGCGCCTGGCGGCGGAAGCGGCGCCGGAGGCAGACATGCTGCGCCTGACGGTGGCCGATACCGGGCGCGGCCTGCCGCCGGACCTGGCCGAGCGCTGCCTGGAGCCCTTCGTTACCGACCAGGCGGAGGGCTGGGGCGTCGGCCTCGGCCTGTCCACCGTCTATGGCTTTGCCCGCGCCAATGGCGGCAGCCTGAGCCTGGACTCCGGGGCCGGCCAGGGGACATGCGCGCTGCTGGACCTGCCCGCCGCCCCCCGCATCGCGGAGGCGGCCGGGACGCGGCGCCGGGAGGTGCTGCTGGTGGAGGATGACGCAGCCAGCCGCGCCGGCATCGCCGCCATGCTGCGGCATCTTGGCCTTGGCGTGACGACCACCGCCTCCGCCGCCGAAGCGCTGGAAGCGCTGCGCGACGGATTGCGGCCGGACCTGCTGCTGAGCGACGTGGTGCTGCCCGGCGGCCTGGATGGCGGGAGGCTGGTGGAGGCCGCGCGCGCCATGCTGCCAGGCCTGCCGGCGCTGCTGATCTCGGGCTATACGGCGCGGCCGGATGCCGGCGAGGCGACGCAGGAGCGCGGCATCCGCCTACTCTCCAAGCCCTTCCGCCGCGGCGAGCTGGCCGAGGCGCTGCGCCAGGCGCTGCAGCCATGAGCCGCGCCCTTCCGCCGCCGGGCGGTGCCGAACCCTCGCCGGATCCCGGCATCCCCGCACGGGATCCCTCCCTGCATCCACCCCACCGACGGCGAATCATGCGATGACCCTGGACTGGACCGGACGGATGGATGGCGGATCGCCGCGCAGCTTCCCCGATGAGCTGCGCGATCCCTTCGCGCTGGACGCCCGCAGCCTGCTGACCTCGACGACGCAGATCGACCCGACCCTGGCGCTGCTCGGCCAGCTGCGGCGCCACCATGGCGCCAGCGCCGACCATTCGATCCGCGTCGCCCGCGTGCTGATCACCATGTGGCGGCATGCGCCGGAACGGCTGGGCGACCCCGAGCCGCTTCTGGTCGGCGGCGCCCTGCACGACATCGGCAAGCTCTTCATCCCCGCGAGCATCCTCGGTTCAGACCGGAAGCTTGATCCGACGGAGCTGGAGCTGGTGCGGCGGCATCCGGAGACCGGCGCGCAGGTGCTGCGCCGCCTGGGCTTTCCGCCCGTGGTGGTGGCCGCGGCGCGCGACCACCATGAGCGCTGGGAGGGTGGCGGCTACCCGAGCGGCGTTCGCTCCAGCAGCCTGCATCCCTTGACGCGCGCGGTGGCGGTGGCGGACGCCTTCGTCGCCATGATCGAGCCAGGCCGCGCCTATCGCAACCCGCGCGACGGCCAGGGGGCGCTGGCGGAAGTGGCCGCCTGCCGCGGCACGCAATTCGACCCGGAGGCGGCGGATATCCTGATCGCCAGCCTGGGCAGCAAGCCGCGCCCCGCGGAGGATATCTGCGCCGGCTGAAACGCGCGATTTCGATCTTCGCGCTGTCACGTAAACCGGCAACCTCCTCAATCCGAACAAGTCGTCGCAGCCGGTGCCACAAGGCCCCACTGCTAGGGATATGCGTGAGCTCGCCCTTTGCGTGTGGACACGTCGCTTCTTTTCACTGTAGGTTAAGCGTGTTGAATTAATCGTGATTAGCATGGGATCTGCATATGGTCGCCATCCCGCTGGTCGCCGCCCCGCTGGGCCCGCCACTGGCGCAAAGCCTGGTTCTGGTGCTGGAGGATGATGCCGCGGTCGCCGCCACCATCTGCAGCGCCTTGGCGCGCGAAGGCTGGGCCACCGTCACCGCGGGCAGCCTGGCCGAGGCCCGCAAGCGGCTGCATGAGGATCACCCCCGCCTGATCGTCGCCGATCTCGGCCTGCCCGACGGCAATGGCATCGCCTTCGTGCGCGAGGCCGCGGCCAGCGGCGACCTCGGGATCATCGTGGTCAGCGGGCGCGGCGAGGAGGTGGACCGCATCATCGGCCTGGAGGTGGGTGCCGATGACTACCTGACCAAGCCCTTCTCGCTGCGCGAGATGGTGGCCCGGCTGCGCGCGCTGAACCGCCGGCTGGATGCGACCTCGCCACGCCCCCTGCCGCTGGCCGCGCCGCAGGCCAGCCTGCTGGAGCCCGCCGGCGGCCTGCCGCAGCGGCCCGGCTATGCCCTTGAAGCCCCGCCCGCCGCCCGCGCGCTGCCCTCGGGCGCCGCCGAGGCCGCGATGGCCCTTGCCGTGGCGGAGCCGAGTTCCTGGTGCATCGAGGGGACCCGGCTGCAGCCCTCCCGCTTCCTCATGATCGGCGTGGACGGGAAGGAGATCCGCCTGACCGGCGGCGAGGCCGGCCTTCTCACCCTGCTGCTGACGGAGCCGGAGAACATGGCGGATCGCGAGCTGATCTCGCGCCGCGTGCTCGGCCGCCGCCTGCTGCCGGAACAGCGTGGGGTGGACCAGCTGGCTTCCAACCTGCGGCATAAGCTCCTCGCTGCTTCCGCCGGCCGGATCACCATCACGGCACTACGCGGCAAGGGCTACCGGCTGGTCTGGTAGGTTCTTTCTTGCCGCGCCCCTTCGCGGCATTATTCCCGCGCAGCGAGAATTTTCGAGTGCTGCTCGCGCCCCAGGATCGTCGTGGCGCGAGGCGAGTATGATCCTGCGGCCAGCGCCCGTCGGCGCGCCGCGGATCAGCGGGAAGGGGAGGAGCGGAGCGGTATGGGCAAGGCGCCGACTGGCATTGCGGGTCTCGACGAGATCACCCGCGGGGGCCTGCCTTCCGGCCGCGTGACGCTGATCGAAGGCGGTCCGGGCGCCGGCAAGACCTTGCTCGCGCTGCAGACCCTGGCGCATGGCGTGGCCGAAGACGGCGCGCCCGCCATCTTCGTGGCCTTCGAGGAGGAGCCGGCCCGCATCCGCGAGAATTGCAGCGGCTTCGCCTGGGCCAATGGCGGGGACTGGCAGCGCGCCACCTTCTTCCTCGATGCGCAGCCCAGCCCCGACCTGGTGCAGATCGGCAGCTTCGACCTCGGCGGGCTGCTGGCGGCGGTCGGCGCCCTGGTGCAGGAAACCGGCGCGCGGCGCATCGTCTTCGATTCGATCGACGTCGTCCTGGCCCTGCTGCCGGACGATACGATGCGCCGGCGCGAATTGTACCGGCTGCATCGCTGGCTGCTGGCGCGCCAGCTCACCGCCATCCTCACCGCCAAGACGGAGGAGGGCGAGGCCGGGCCGCAGCACGCGCCCTTGCGCAGCTTCCTGCAGTTCATGGTCGACTGCGCCATCCTGCTGCGGCACCAGGTGGTGGCGGGCGTCTCGCAGCGCAGCCTGCGCGTGCTGAAGTACCGCGGCTCCGCCTTTGCCGAGAACCAGGCGCCGCTGCTGATCGGAGCCGGCGGCATCGAGGTCGCCTTCACCGGCCGCCAGCGCGATCTGGGCAGCGAGGTGACGCAGGAACGCATCAGCACGGGTGTCGCGCGGCTGGATGCGATGCTGGAGGGCGGCTACCACCGCGGCGCCAGCGTGCTGATCAGCGGCGCGCCGGGCACCGCCAAGACAACGCTCTGCGGCAGCTTCGCCGATGCCGCCTGCCGGCGCGGAGAGCAGACGCTGCTGGTCAGCTTCGATTCGCACGGCGACGAGATCATCCGCAACCTCGCCTCCGTCGCCATCCACCTCGCCCCGCACATCGCCAGCGGCCACTTGCGCATCCTCGCGGCCCGCTCCATCCACGGCAGCGCCGAAGCGCATCTGATGTGGCTGAAGGCGGAGGCGCTGGCGCATGGCACGCGCTGCCTGATCATCGACCCGCTCTCCGCGCTGTCGCAGGACGGCAATGTCGACTTCTCCCACGGCGTGGCGGAACGGCTGATCGACTGGGCCAAGGCCAGCAACATGACGCTGCTCTGCACCAGCCTGATCAGCCATGCGAATCCGGAGCAGGAAGGCACGCCGCTGCAGGTCTCGACCATCGCCGATACCTGGCTGCATCTCAGCTACGTGGTGCGCGCCGGGGAGCGCAACCGCGCCCTCACCATCATCAAGTCGCGCGGGACCGGCCATTCCAGCCAGGTGCGCGAATTGCTGCTGACGCGGCAGGGCGTCACGCTGCAGGACGTCTATACCTCGGATGGCGAGGTGCTGATGGGCACCCTGCGCTGGGCGCGGGAGAATGAGGACCGCCAGCGGGCCAAGGCCGAGGCGGCGGAGGCCGAGCTGCAGCGGCTGAAGCTGGAAGCGGAGGCAGCGGAAATCGAAGGGCGGCTCGCCTTGCTGCGCCGGCAGCTGGAGCTGAAGCAGGCTGAGGCCGCCGCGCTGCGCCAGTCCGGCCAGCTGCGCAGCGCCGACACGCTCCGCACCCGCTCGGAGCTTGGCCATCGGCGCATGGCCGATGACCCGAAGGAGATCGCCGATGCCTGATGCGGCGCCGCGGTTGCGGCTCTACATCGCCGGATCGAGCCCCAATTCGCGCAAGGCGCTGGCCAATCTGGCACGGCTGCGCGCGGAGGGCCCTGCCTCCGCCTGGGTGATTGAGACAGTGGATGTCTTCGAACAGCCGCAGCGCGCCCTGGCCGACGGCATCCTGATGACACCGCAGCTGCTGATCCTGTCGGAGCGCGGCGCGCGGGCCGTGGTGGGCGACCTCGGCGACCGGACGGCGCTGCTGGCCGCCCTGGCGCCGGACCTGACATGACGCTGCAGGACGAAGCGCGGCAGCCGGAGCTGCTGGAGCTGATCGGCACGCTGCAATCCACGCAGCAGCGGCTGGTGGAGCTGACCGGCGGTCAGGTGGATGCGCTGATCGATTCCTCCGGCCAGCGGCACCTGCTGCCGGTGGCGCAGGAGAATATGCTGCGCGTCGCCGGCACGTTGCAGGGCATCTTCCGCAATGCCGCCGTCGGCATCGTCAGCACCGACGAGGAAAACCGGATCCGCGAGGCCAATCCCGCCTTCTGCGCCATGCTGGGCCAACCGGCGGAGGCGCTGCTGGGCCGCGACCTCGCGGAGCTGGAGGACCCTGCGCATTCCACCGACTGCGACGCGCTGGTGCGGGAGGTGAAGCTGGGCCTGCGGCAGGGCTTCGTCACCGAAAAGCGCTTCCTGACCGCCGCCGGCGCGCATGTCTGGACCCGCGTCAGCGTCTCCGCCCTGCAGGATCCCGCCGGCGCCCTGCAGGGGCTCGTCGCGATCGTCGAGGATGTTTCCGGCCGCAAGGCGGCGGAGGCGGCGAACCAGCAGCTGACCGCGCGCCTGGCCGCGACCATCGCCAGCATCACCGATGCCTTCTTCACGCTGGATGCGGCCGGCCACTTCACGCATGTGAACGACCGCGCCGGGCTGGTCTTCGGCCTGCCCGCCGCCACGCTGGCCGGCACGCCGATCGCAGCACTTCCGGGCTTCGGCCCCGCCGATCCCTTCGGGCGCACGCTTGGCGCGGCGGCCGCGCAGAGGTCGCTGCAGGGCTGCGAGGCGGCGCTGCCGGGCGGCGGCCTCTGGCTCGAGATGCGCGCCTATCCGGCGGCCGAGGGCCTGACCGTGGTACTGCACGACATCACCGAACGCCGCAGGCGCGCGGAATGGCAGCGGCTGCTGGAAGTCTGCATCGCCCAGCTCAACCACATCGTGCTGATCACGGAAGCCGGGCCGCTGGCGGAGCCGGGGCCGCGCATCGTATTCGTCAACGACGCCTTCGAACACCGCACCGGCTATAGCCGCGCCGAGGTGCTGGGCCGCAGCCCGCGCCTGCTGCAGGGGCCGAAGACCCGCCGCAGCGAGCTCGACCGCATCCGCGCCGCGCTGGAAGCCGGCGATCCGGTGAAGGCGGAGCTGCTGAACTACACGAAGTCGGGCGAGGAATTCTGGATCGAGATCGAAATCGTGCCGATGCGCGACGCCTGCGGGCTGGTGACGCATTTCGTCGCGGTGGAGCGCGAGATCACGGAACGCCGGCGCTACCAGACGCAGCTGGAACAACAGGCCGCGCTGCTGGAACAGGTCCAGGACGCCATCATCGTCCACGGCGCCGACCGGCGCATCCGCTACTGGAACCGCGGCGCGCAGCGCCTGTATGGCTGGCGGGCGGAGGAGGTGGTGGGCAAGTCCCTGTCCCTCGCGCTCGGCGGCGCGCCCGAAACGCTGGACAAGGCGGTGGAGGCGGTGCTCGAGGCCGGCAGCTGGACCGGCCACCAGCAGCATCGCCACCGCGCGGGCCATGCGCTGGTGGTCGACGCGTCCTGGACCCTGGTGCGGCAGGAGGATGGGGCGCCGGGCGCCATCCTCAGCGTGCATACCGACGTGACCCAGCGGCTGGAGCTGGAGCAGAAGCTGCGCCAGTCGCAGCGGCTGGAGGCGGTGGGCCAGCTGACCGGCGGCGTGGCGCACGACTTCAACAACCTGCTAACCGTCATCCTCGGCAATACGGAGATGATGGTGGACGGGCTGGAGCCCGGCAGCGAGCTGCACCAGATGGCCGAGATGAGCATGGCCGCCGCCGGCCGTGCCGCATCGCTGACCAGCCGCCTGCTCGCCTTCTCCCGCCGCCAGGCGCTGGACCCGCGGCCGGTGGACGTGAACGCGCTGCTGTCGGGCCTGGCGCAGATGCTGGAACGCACGCTGGGCGAGCAGGTGCGGATCGTCATCCGAACGGCGGCGGACCTGCATGTGGCGATGATCGACGCACCGCAGCTGGAAACCGCCGTGCTGAACCTCTGCATCAATGCGCGCGATGCCATGCCGGATGGCGGGCAGCTGACCATCGAGACGGCGAATGCGCGCCTCGATGCCGATTACGCGCGGGATGAGGGCGAGTTGATGCCGGGCGACTATGTGATGGTGCAGGTCAGCGACAGCGGCACCGGCATGCGGCCCGAGATCCTGGCCCGCGCCTTCGAACCCTTCTTCACCACCAAGGAGGTGGGCCAGGGCAGCGGGCTCGGCCTCAGCATGGTCTATGGCTTCCTCAAGCAGTCCGGCGGCCATGTCACCATCCATTCGCAGCCGGCGGGCGGCACGCGGGTGCGCATGTACCTGCCCCGCGCCCATGGCCCCGCCACGCCGCCGGAGCCGCAGCGCAAGCCCGGCGGCCCGCGCGGCGGGCGCGAACGCGTGCTGGTGGTGGAGGATGACGGCCAGGTGCGCGACCATGCCGGCGGGCTGCTGCGCGACCTCGGCTACCAGGTGACCGAGGCGGCGGATGCGGCGGAGGCGCTGCGCATCCTGCGCGTCGATCCGGACTTCGACCTGCTTTTCACCGATATCGTCATGCCGGGCGGCCACAGCGGCCCGCAGCTGGCGACGCTGGCGCGGCAGCTGCGGCCCGGCCTGCGGGTGCTGCTGACCAGCGGCTACAATGAACGGCTACCCGACCCCACCAAGGCGGCGCCGCTGCCGCTGCTCTCAAAACCCTATCGCCGCCACCAGCTGGCGGAAAAGGTGCGAGAGGCGCTGGATACGGCGCAGTGATGGCTGGGGAAGGGCGCCGCGGCTGGTGCTGCTGAAGAGGATTGAACTCTTGACCTCTCCCTTACCAAGGATACCGTTATTTGTTTTTTACTTGTGATAATTTATCCCTCGATTGCGCTACTACATCTAGACACGCGAACGTGAACAGTATCTAGGATTAGAGTTTTTAGCCAATTACTTTGGCGTCTGTTGTGCCTAGCCTCAAATTTGCGAACTGGCGCATTAATCTAAGGTGCTGTTTTCACGAACTTTTTTTCTCTAGACCCCGCGCACTGGCCATGAATCAGAATCCCCGGACACCTTGCGGCGCCGGGGATTGTTGTTTGGGCGGGGTGGGCAACAGTCAGGAAGCCGCTGTGGGCTTGCTAGAGGGCTTGCGGCGCCGTGTCCGATACGCAGGCGCCTGAGGGACCGCCTTGGCCACCTGTAGAGCCCGCAGAAGCGTGGCAAGGGCAGCTAGAGCCCGCGCGATGGCCTGGGCCTGATCCTCCTTCACTTGCGCCACTGGCGGTGTGCCTGTCGCTTGAGCGTGTTGATTGCCGCCCAAGGGTCCTCCATCTCGGCGGCCGGCGCCGGGTCAGGGACGGGGACCTCCAGGGCTGGACCTGTCTCGGCCTCGGTCTTTCGGACCTTGCGAGGCGGCTGGTAGGGCGATGGCAGATCGAAGTCAGGGTTTCGGACGCTCATGGCTTCACCGCCTGGGCAGGCTGACGCGTCGTGACCCTCGCAACCGTGCCATCGGGCATCGTGACCTCAATCACCGCAGGATCAGTCGGGGCCTTCGCATTAGGATTCGAAGCGCCGATCATGGGTCGAGCGTTTGGCATCTCAAAACGAATCTCGCTCATCCTGCGATTCCGGCGCCAGCCAAAATGCGCTTCGTCGCGATAGCGGCTCGGTCCTTGGCGAACGGCTTTAGAGTGATCGTTTCGTTGCCACGAAACGCGGACAGAAAATTCTCGGCGTCGGAATAGGTGGCGCCAATCACAGCGCCAGTATCGAGGCGGGTATTCATCCGCTGTTCAATGACCTGTCTGCCCAACAGTTCCAAGCGTCGCATCTGAGACACCTTGCGGACGAACGTCGCCAAGGCTTGGTCTGCGGCGTCGGCTAGTTCCGTGATTTCGTGAGCGATTGCGCCAGCTTCACGTTGCGCGATTTCAAGGGCCAGTGCCTTATCTCGCTCGATTGCTTCACGCAGCAAGTCTCTAGCTTCAAGGACACGATTAGAGGCGGTCTGGTGAGCGATCCTGGCGGCTTCCACGCCCTGGCGGGTTAGCTCGGCGCTATCGTGGTCGCCGGATAGGAGTGCTCGGCGCACAGTTAGTTTGTGCTTGTGTTCCGCCGCGATCAAGGCGTCTCCGGTCTTGTTGGTATCGGCTTCAAGGGAAGCAACAAGGTGATGAAGATCATCGGTAGTTAGGTTGTTTGTAGGCACGGAAGTCATAAATTAGGCTTTCAAGTGATAGCGTTATGAGTTGCTTTTTTGCCGCCAGAGCCCTATAATAATGGGACCTGAAACGGTAAAGTAGCTTAAAGAGATTGACCGCTCTCGAAAGTAACGGTAACGGTTCCTGTGATTTAGTCCTTCCTGAGAATCCGACCCGCCCTGAACTTGAACCCGCCATGCGATAAATCGTGTGGCGGGTTTTTTTGTTTCTAGCGGATTGGTCGGGAAGGATAGTGGCTTAGGGAATTTGGAGTAGGGGGTTTAGAGCATCGGTCTTCCGCACGTAGACCCGGCCTCGCAGTTTCAGAACCGGGATATTTTCGCGAATGAGGCGACGACGAAAGGCAAGATATTGAACGCCGGCAAACCTCGCCGAGTCTTTCATATTTAGGAACTGGCCACAAGCAAACGCGGTGGCGAGTTCAGGGTCAAGAGTGAATGTGGACATGTCGCATATTATACCGAAATTTTAAGAGTGAAACAATGTTTATTTAGAGTTTTCATTTTCGCCGATTTGTTGTTATAATAATGTCGATCCGCCGATGTTTTTTGCGGTCATTTCCCGGGCTGACCTTTCAGGCGGCGCCCGATTAAAGCTACCTTACGTTTATCAGGACTAATTTAAGTGTCTAAATCAAAGGGCTCAGGCGTGCCCAATAACAGAACGCCAGAATCACTAACCGCTGCCGAAATCACACACGCTGATTTGGTTCTTGTACGCCTAGCTGGCGACTTTGCAGCTATGCAAGAAGGCGCTGCGCTTGAATGGACCAGAGCGGACAACGCGACCAAGCTTAAGTGGTGCAGGGACCATTGCCTCAAGTATCTCAAAGAAAGCATCGAGGTTAAGGGTGTCTGGGAGACAGAGCGGGCGGCACACAGCCTTAAGTACGTGGCAGACAGGTTTGCCTTGATTGTTGTCGGCGGCAAAGATCGAGTGATCGATCTTACTGTAACTGACGAGATTGATCTGGTGCCCCGGTCAACCTTCACCGCCGAGAATATGAACCAGCTATTCCGAGTCTATAATTCCGAGGGCGTCCCGACGCCAAGGGAACTGTCCCTTTCGGACCTTTGGGAAACCTTCCCGAAAAGGCTGACATACAAGAAAATCGTGTTTAAGCCGCCGGTAGGCGGGGACCAACCATACGTCGGGTTGGGCAACTACAACGCTTTCATTGGCTTCAAAGCCAAGCCGAGTGCCGGCTACGGCTATCCAAAGTTCCGGCGTCATCTGTCCCACGTGGTTTGTCAGGACGATGAAGAACGATTCGACTTCTTTATGAGCTTCTTCGCAGACATATTGCAGAACCCGGGGCGTAAGACAGGATCGGCAATCATCCTCAAAGGACTGGAAGGAAGCGGTAAGTCCCTCATTGGAGACGAGTTCATCAAGATCGTTGGCCCTCGCCACGCCTTCACGCTAGCGAGTGAGGAACAGGTAACGGGGCGGTTTAACGCACACCTAGCCTTGGCCCTATTCTGTCAGATGGAGGAGGCCCTATTCGCTGGGTCAAACGCCTTCCGAACCTTCAAAGACCTTGTGACGCGTGAGTCACTATCGATGGAAATGAAGGGGATCGATATCGTAACCGTGCCAAACTACACACGGTTTATGATGACGACGAACGAAAAATGGGTCGTACCGGCGGGAGCGGACGCAAGGCGTTGGTTTATCTCGGAAGTGATCCTTCCGGATATGACAGACGACGAACGGTTTACCTACTTTGACGAGATTCGGTCTGAAATGCGGAGCGGGGGTCGAGAAGCCTGGATGGCAGAATTGCTGACTTGGAAGATCAATGAGGGCCTATTGCGGAAGCCGCCGAACACTTGGGAACTTGAATCACAGCGGTTAGAGTCTCTCACTATTCCTCAACAATTTTGGCTAGGTGTTCTAGACGAGAACAGCGCCGAGATTTTCCCGCAAGGCGACGAGGATGATTGGCCGGTGGCGACAGAGTTCGAACGTCTTCTGTCTGAACGGTATATGGATCACTGTCTCAAGCGGGGGGCCAAGTTCAAAGCTAACACGACAGAGTTCAAGAATTCGATGCGGGAAATGCTGTGCCTAGGCGAGCCCCGCCAGAAAGAGATTAAGGGCAAGAACGCGAGACGCTATAGGGTTATGAACGTCTCGAAGATCAAAGCGAAGGTGATTGAGAAGCTAGGGCTGGACCCGGATGCCTTGAAGTGAGGAAGGACCCGAAAGGGTCCTTTTTCTTTGTGGTGGCAGGCTAACAATCTGAGGGGGCCTACCAAGGCAGCTAACAGCCCCGGGGGCCGAAAAAGTGAGGAAACTCTAGGGTTCTAACAAACTAACAAAACTAACAGCTTTTTTGCCGAAGTCGCTATGGAAAATTTCGGCGGCTTGCAGAGGCGTGCGGGCGCGAGTCTCTGAGCAAGGATTCTGAACTAAAATTTTTAGTTGTTAGTTTTGTTAGTTTGTTAGGGCCCTAGAGTTTCCTCGCTTTTTGGCTAACAAAATCGGCTTTCCAGCTAACAGAGCTAACAGAACAGAACCTTGCGCACACACCTCCGCCAGCCAGGCGAAGCCAGCGCCAAACACTACGCTACGCCCCCTCCATCACCTGTAGGCGTCCGCCTCGATGCCCATCCCTGGCCTGAGGGTCCCTGACAGACCCTTTGCCTCGGCATTGCGCCCAGCACCCCACAATCAACGCTCCAACCCGCTCAACGCCCGCCAACGCGTTGCCCTAAATACGGCCGCAGCGTTGCCACTAGCAGCACGCAAAAACCGCCCTTCCGAGCCCGCCAGCCGCGCCGCGCATCTACCGTTAGACCCTGGCCTAGTGGGAAGAAGAAGAGGTCTATCACTAGAATCATTCTTGCATTTTGATAATCGTACTATCATAGTGTCTTTGATGCTTGTGATAGCGAACCGAGGGCCAGGACCAATGATCGTAGGGTATGGGCGTGTATCGACTGCGGAGGGCCAGGAAGCGGGCCTAGCGGCCCAAGAGCGGGACCTAAAGGCCGCCGGATGCGAGCGCATCTTCTCGGAACGGGTGTCGTCTGTCGCCAAACGTGCGCAGCTGGAATCGGCCTTGGATTTTGTGCGGGAAGGCGACGTGCTGATCTGCACCAAGCTGGACAGGCTTGCGCGCTCCACCACTGATCTGCTGGCAATCGTCGCGCGGCTTGAGGCCAAGGGCGTTGCCCTACGCATCCTTTCCATGGGCGCCGGCGATCTGGACACGCGGACCCCTACGGGTCGCCTTATGCTGACCATGCTGGGCGCCGTAGCTGAATTCGAACGAACCCTTATGCTGGATCGTCAAAGGGAAGGCATCGCCAAGGCGAAGTCTGAGGGGAAGTATCAGGGCCGGGCTCCGACAGCCCAGCGCAAAGCGCCCGACGTGCTTCGCCTGAAAGTCGAGGGCGTAAAGCCCGCCGAGATTGCTCGGCGCACCGGAATCGGCATTGCATCGGTGTATCGAATCCTGAGCGACAAATCGCTTGACGCAAAAGCGAGCGCCAACTAAGTTTCGGAATGAAGCTGAACAGCTTCCCAAATTAAGGATGCTATGGGGCGTCGCGATCTAATGGTCGCGGCGCCTTTTCTGCGCCCACACGTAGACGCAACAAAAAGACGAAATGAACGTTATTTGCGTAACAATATTGCTTAAAGCGTTGATGCATGCTCGCTGGAACGCGCGAAATAGGAATTAAAGTACTTTAGTTCACTGTTCTGAGGGCGTCTAAAGCATTGAGCTAGTTGGTTCGGTGAATTAGTCGTCCTTATAGACAGGGTATGCACTGGTTGATCGGCTCCCTAGTAGGAAGCCGCGCGCTGCCGAATTAGTCGCCCTAGTAGGAGGCGCCGCGCGCTGGCGAATTAGTCGTTCTAGTAGGAAGGACGCACGCTTGCGAGTTAGGCTCCCTTATAGGAAGCACACGCGCTGCCCTTTTTATCGAAATGATTCGGCAGAAAGGACCTCCCTCAATGACCAACATCGTCCCCATGATGCGCCCCAAGCCGATTTCCTTCGACCCGCTCCAACTTGGAAAGGAAGCCTGGGATCGGATCAAAACCGGCGCAAAGACGATGCGCGAAGATTGGCGCCTCGTCGGCATCGCCCTGAAAATCGGGCGCGACCTCCACCCTTCCAACCAAGCTTTCGGCCAGTGGTGCCGAGACAACGGGTTTGGAGGTATGTCCCGCCACGAACGCGCGGACGCTCTGTGGATGGTAGCGAATCCGGATGCCGTTGTGTGGGCCACACACAACACGCCAGCCCTAAACCACCCGACCGAAATCCGCCGAGCCCACAACGCCTACCTCGCAGGCGAACGTGAAGCCGACGAAGCCGAGGCTCCGCCCGCGCCAGAAACACCCGCCCCCAAACCTTCGAAGGATGACTCTCCTTGGGACGGTCCTGACGAACTGGCTGCACCACGGGCGCGGCTAAAGATAAAGTTAGTCACCAAACCCGATGGGAGGTTGCCGAATCTGCGCCGATCCGGTGAGATGCGCGGGTCCGAGGCAGGCACGTAGGTCTCTGCGGAGGGTGGCAAGCCGGCGCTGGAACGCCGCCTTGCCGGTTCTGGCGCCCCTTGGGGCGTCAGCGGTTTGTCAGATAGGTTTGCGGCGGGTCTGGGTGGATGCCCAGCCCGTCCGTCACATCAGGATGAGAAGAGCCGTCGTCTGCAAGGCGACCACGATGCGCATCGCCGTCGCGGGTTCCAACCAAAACACTAGAAGCACGTCACAGGTCCTTTGCTGCAAGAAGAGCGGCGCGGGGCGGCGTGTCCTGCGCGATACTTTCAAGCTGAACCGCATCAAACACGACCGACGCCCCGAACAGTCTCCGGAACCGGGGAGTGATTCCCCCCGGTAAGCCAGAATGCCGTGCCGCACCCGCCGCAACAAGATGTAGTGTTGCCACACCCCGAACACTACCACCGCTGAGGGACGCATCGCCGGTTGCATTTCCCCGAATCCTGCGACCTCACGCCCTGTTGCCGTTCGTTCACCATCGGGGTCAAGTTTCATTGCGAGCAGTCCAAACAATCACAGTGGACCTTCGGGTCCCCCTTTTTGTTGGTGCCACCTGCATCCCACCAACATCTTCTTCGTCAGTAGTTGCCCTAAAGAAAGGACTCCACATGCTAACGAATCTATGCAGAATCCACCTACAAGATATCGAGTCGAAAGCCCAAATTGGCAAGGATCAAGCTCCAAACCCCTAATTTTAAACTCTCCAAGCGCAGAGACGATATTTACGAAATTCGTTATACTGCTGATGGTAAATTAAAGAGCAAGTCTACAGGGACTCGCTGCCCCGTAGAAGCTGAGGCGTTCCGTGCGAGGTTTGCCCATGACTTCAACAAACCCTCCATATCCAAGCGCCCTACAGTAGAAGAGATTTGCAGTGCTTTCGAATCGCAGCGTGCGAAAGAAGTCGCCAATCCATCCGGCCTGAAATATGCCCTTGACCCAATTCGGCGACACATCGGCCCGCTGTTCGGAGACGGGGTTACTCAGACAACTGTGAGTGAATACATCAAGAAGCGACGTGAAGAGCGGCCCGTCAGAGCAGGTGGGCGCTATGGCGACAGCCCCGTAGGTGCAGCTACCATGAGTAAAGAGTTGCGCATGCTTCGCGCCGCCCTGAATTGGGCCGCTGCGGAAAATCTAATCCCCAAGGCTCCGACCTTCCGTATCGAGCTAACTTCCGGCGCTGTCCGGTCGGACTGGCTGACGAAGGACGAAGCCAACCTTCTTATGAAGGCGTCGGCTCCGCACCTTGCGCTGTTCATCCTAATTGCCCTGTCCACCGCGAAGCGGAGGGAAGCAATCCTGTCGCTCAAGTGGGATGACGTGAAGCTGCACCTGCCAGGACACGAAGCAATCGACTTCGGTGATGACGTTGGAAACAAGCGTCGTGGGTCCACACCCATCGCGGGTAACAAGCGTCTCATAGATGCCCTCAGAACGGCCAAGGATGAGGCTACAGGCCCCTACGTCATTTCCTACAGGGGAGAGCGCATCGCGGACGTCAAGACCGCCATAGCGGCAGCCTGTAGGCGGGCTGGTATCCGATCCATCGGCGCGCACACGCTCAAGCACACGGCCATCACTTGGATGGTTCAGGCTGACATGACCTACGAGCGGATCGCTAAGTTCACCAACACGTCGAAGGACGTGATCGAACGCGTCTACGGCCATCACTCGCCATCGTTCGTGGCGGAGGCGTCTCAGGCAGTTAGTTTCTAAAGCCAGAACAAGGGAGTTCTATACTTGTTCTGCAAAACTGCGATGTTCGCAGATTTGGCGGATGTGGCTGGGGGCTAAGCGCTTGAAAATCCTGGTGCTGCTGAAGAGGATTGAACTCTTGACCTCTCCCTTACCAAGCGCCGCACGGGCCGCGACACGTCCCGCCACGACCTGACAGAAGCGCACATTTTCAGCCAGTTAGGCGCGGTCTAGCTCGACATGAGACGACACTAGACGCCAGATATCCCGCATCAGATGAGTCCGTGGCGAGTCCGCGGGCCCTTCCGTGCCTGAGTCCGCAGGCGGCTTTGCGAGGGGGAGGCTACATGTTCTGGTGTTCTAGGTGTTCTAGGTGTTCCTTCCTCTATATCTATATCTATATCAGTGACTTGCGGGAGATCGTTTTGGAACACCTGCGAAATCCGAAGGTGTTCCAGGTGTTCCAAGCCGGTGGCGCGGCATGAAGCTGACGAAGCGCACGATCGATGCCGCCACCTGCCCGCCAGGCAAGCGCGATGTCCTGATCTTCGACGAGGATCTTCCGGGCTTCGCCCTGCGCGTGACCGCCGGTGGAGCCAAGGTCTTCCTGTTCCAGTACCGCGCCGGCGGCGCCATCAAGCGAAAGCGGATCGGGGAGTACGGCACCCTCACGCCTGCCGCCGCGCGGACGCGCGCCGAGAAGTTGCGCGGCCAGGTGCTCGATGGCGGTGACCCCGTCGCGGCCGCGGCGGCTGCGCGTGCCGCAGCGGAAGCCGCGGCCAAGGCGGAGGCCTACACGACGCGGGCCCTGCTGGACGAATGGCAGGCGGCCAAGCAAGTCCAGCAGAAGGGGCGCAGCTTCGCCACGGCGAAGGGGTCGCTGGCAAAGCACCTGAAGCCGTGGCTGGATCGTCCGGCCAGCGCCCTCACCCCGGATGATGTCATGGGCCTGCTGGATGATCTGGCCGGCGGCGGCCAGGCGGGAGCCGCGGTCTATCTGCGCGCCCGTGGCCATGCCGCCTTCGCCTGGGCGGTGAGCCGGCGGCGCCTGGCCGCCAATCCGTTCACGGGGGTGAGCTCGCCCGTGAAGGCCGGGGTACGGGACCGGGTGCTGACCGATGCCGAGCTCGGCGAGGCCTGGCGCGCCGCGGGCACGTTGGGCTGGCCATACGGCCCCTATCTGCGCTTCCTGATGCTGACCCTGCAGCGGCGCGAAGAGGTCGCCGGGATGCGCTGGGCGGAGCTCGCCGAGGATGGCGGCCGGTGGACGCTGCCCGCAGCTCGCGCGAAGAACGGCAGGGCGCATGTGGTCCATCTGGCGACGGAGGCGCGGGAGGTACTGCGCGAGGCGCCACGCTTCGGCGCATGCGAGTACGTCTTCACCAGCCGCGGGACGGGTAGCGTGAACGGCTTCGCGCGGGCTGCGGAGCGGCTGCGCGCGGCGGTGCAGGCCGATCGGGAGGCGCGGGGTGCGGAGGCTCTGGCCGCCCATCGCGGGCGCCTGCCGGCGCTGGACTGGGTATGGCATGACTTCCGCCGCACCGGCGTCACGGCGATCGCTGCCATGGGCTTCGCGCCGCATGTGGCGGACCGCATCCTGAACCACGTCGAAGGCACCATCAACGGCGTCGCGGCCATCTACCAGCGCCACGAATTCCTGCCGGAGCGGGAGCGCGCCTTGCTGGCGTGGTCGCGCTTCATCCTGGCCAGCGCGGCGGGGCGCGATCCTATGGCGGCCGGAGCTGGAAACGTCGTGCTGCTGCCGCGCGGAGGCGCGGCGAACGTGGGTTAATTGGCGTCGCCTTTTCCTTTTTCCCCCTTTGGCGGGGATTAGCTCCCCGGTCGCGGGCGTTGCGCCCTGGGGCGTGGTTTCTTCGGTTCGGCCGGCGGCATCATTCGCCGGCACCAGAGGGACCTCTGCAATGGTGCGTCTTTCACGCGATTGCCTCAGCATCTCCGCGGGCAGCAACCGGGCCGATCTCTCGGCGCGTCCAGGGATGACGGTACGGGATCTGCGCGGCCCTGACCGCGCCGCCCGCATGGTCTCCATGGAGATGCCGTCCGTGGTGCCCGCAGTGAAGTGCCTGGGTGATGCCATGTTCACCCTTGCCACTGGCCGCGCCGCGCCCGCGAATCCCTCCGGCGCCAACTGACCCGCCTTTCCAGTGGCAGGACCTCGGGGGGGTAGCGCGCCATGACCGTGAGCCGGAAATTCCAGGCAGTCGTCACCCTGGAGGACAAGACCGCCGGTCCGCTGCGCGCCCTGGCGGCGCGACTGGCGGCCATCGGCCCGGTGGGGGCCGGTATCGGCCGCAGCCTTCAGGGGGTGTCGGATCGCCTCGCGCGCATCGGCAACAGCACCGCGGTCTATGGCCTGGCCCGGTCCATGAACCTGCTTGGCCGCGGCATCCAGGGCGTCAACAATGGCATGACGAACCTGGCGGCCCTCGGCGGCGTGACGGGTGCCGGCGTCGTCGCGGGGCTGCTGGGCATGGGCCGCGCCACCATGACGGCGGTGGGCAATCTGGCGGACCTGTCTGCGCGCACGGGCATGACGGTGCGGGATCTGCGCGGCCTGGAACACGCCGCACGCATGGCCGATGTGGAGATGCCCGCAGCGGTCACGGCGGTGGAGCGTCTGTCGCGCGGCATGTATGAGGCCGCCACGGGTCGCAACCGTGAGCTGGCCGAGCTCTTCCAGCGCAACAACATCGCCCTGCGCGACGGCGTCACCGGCCAGGTGCGCACGGCGGCCGAGGTGCTGCCGCAGCTCGCAGACCTCTTCGCGGACAATACCAACCAGGCGCTGCGGAACAGCATGGCGAACGCGCTGTTCAGCCGTCCCGGCTCGGCGCTCATCGCCGCCCTGCAGCAAGGCGGCGCCGCGCTTCGAGAGCAGTGGGCGGAGGGTTTCCGCCTCAACCCGCAGGTCAACGACGACAATATCGGCGCGCTGGATCGCGCGGAAGATGCCTACGCTAAGCTGGGCGTGGCCATCACGGGCGTGCGCGACGCGATCAGCGTGCGCCTCATGCCGGCGCTGGCGCCGCTGATCGAGCGCATGACCGAATTCGTGAGGGTGAACCAGGACCTGGTGGGAGAGCGCGTCTCCGAATGGGTCAAGGGCGTGGCCGATGCCATGGCCGAATGGGACCTTCCGGCCATCGCCCGGAACATGGAGAAATTCGCAGGCGCCGCAGGGGCCATCTATCGCGCCCTCGGCGGCATCGAAGGGATCCTCGTCGGATCCATCATCCTGAAGCTCGCCACCGTCATCGGCGGCATAGGCGCCGCAATTCTCGGGCTGCCGGCCGCCGCCATCACGGCGGCCGCCGCGGCGATCGGCGGCGCCGCCTACATCATCTGGCGGAACTGGGAAGGCATCGAAGACATGTTCCGCCGCATCGGCGATGCGATGGAGCGGGCCGGCCAGCAGATGCGCGATGCCTTCCGCAGCCCGCCCCTGGCGCCGGCGGTGCCGCAAGGTTCGCTGCCCGGCTTTCCCGCCGTGCCCGGGACGCCCTCCCTGCCCGGCGCTACGCCACGCGGTCTCATCCCCGGCTTGCCCCGCTTCCCGTCAATCCCGGGGGTGCCCGGTGGCCTCCCTGGCCTGCCCCGCCCGCTGGGTAGCGCCCTTCCCCTGGGGCCGTCCCTCGCGAGCAGCCGCGGCGCTGGCCCCGCGCGCACGCCGGAGGGCCGGCTGGTGGTGGAATTCGCCAACCTGCCGCGCGACGCGCGCGTGCGGCAGGAGCGGGCCGATCCCGGCCTGCCCGACCTGGTGATGAATGTCGGCTACGCGCGGCCCTTCGCGGTCTGACGCGGCACGCATCGATCAAGGAATCAAGCACTCATGACGCAACCAACGCCCTCCGCTTTTGCGCACCTGGCCTTCGCGCACCTGGCCGGCGCGACCCTGCCCGCCGGTGGGATGAAGCTGAATCCCGCCCCGCCGGCCGACGCCGAGGATGCCGAGATGGCGGGCAGCGGGCCGCTTGCCGCTGCCCGCCAGCGGGAGCGCCAGCGCATCGCGGCCATCGTCCAGGCGCCGGCGGCGGCATCGGCGATGTCACTGGCCATCGCCCTCGCCACCACCACCACCATGCCGCGCGGCCAGGCAGTGGCTTTGCTGCAGCGTGCCGGCGCGCCCGCGGGAGCCGCGGGGGCGACGGCCTCGCCTTCGAATGAAGACCGCCGTCCGCGCGTCGCGCGGCGCTACTCCGCAACTGCCACCTGACATCGGGGACACCATGAGCGAGCACGAGACATTGCGGGCGCTGGCGCCCGCGGACAATTCGCCCGAGGCCATCCGCGCCGCCATCGCCAAGGCCGAGGCGGAACATGCCGAGTCCCTGCGCAGGGTCGCGGAGGCGCAGGCTGCGCTACCGGATCTGCTGTTGCGCGGTAGCGATGCGCAGGTGACCGCCGCGGAGGCCGAGGCGAGCGCGCTGCAGCGCCAGGCGGACCGCGTCGCCGTCTTCCTCCGCGTGCTGTGCGAGCGCCTGGCGCAGGCGGAGATCGACGCCGGCGCAGCCGCGGCGCAGCGCCGCAAGACGGAGGTGCTGGACGCCATCAACGACGCCAATGGCCTGGCCGAGGCCTTTGCGACGTGGATGCGGGAAGAATACCCGCGACTGGCCAACGCCATCATCGAAGGGATGAAGGTCGAGGAAAGGGCCATGGAAGCCTTCAAGCGCGCGGTGAGCCTCCGGCGGTCCCGTGCGGCGGAGATCGCGGGGATGGACCTGCCCAATCTGCGCACCGCCGGCGAGATCCTCGGCAATCCGCGCGGAGGGGGCTGGCCCGTGAGCAACGAGCTGGTGCTTCCGGGGCTGCGCGGCGAGGGCCCGATGGGGCCCGGCGTCCCGCTCTGGCAGCCCGCCCGCACCCGCGGCTATTGCTAGGGCACGGCGGCATGAAACCCTCCGAAGCCCTCCGCCACATCCTCGCTAGGCCGGCCAGCGAATGGGAGTGGTCGCGCACCTTCGCGCAGGTCATCGGCGGTTCCCGTCAAGCGGTGATCCACCACGCGCCGTACTTGTTCTGCCCCATGGGTATGCGGGGGCTGACGGTTCGCATGGAAAGCCTTGACGGCATGCGCGCGGACTATTCCGCGCCTTGGGCGATATCCGCCATGAGTGGAGTGTGCGTCACCCTGAGCGTGGAAGTAGAATCTTCCTACGATGGGCTGCTGTTTCGCACCCGCCGCGTGGTGGCCCCGGATGGCCGCGGCGGGCTGCCGCTGCCCATGCCGCAAAGCATGATGGTGGAACACGACCGCTACCGTTTCATGCGCCTGATGGCCGAGGTTTCCGGTACGCCCGGCTTCGATGAAGCCTGGGCCGCCTCCGGCCTGACGACGGTCGATATGCCCTGGCGCGGCGAGGTGGATGAAACGCCCCCGCCGCGGTGGACCCCGGTGGGGCGGCGGCCCGAATGATCCGGCCGAGCCCGGACCAGCCGGCGCTGCTGGTGGATGGTCGCCTGTACAGCAGCTGGACCGATATCCGCGTGACGCGCGGCCTGGAACAGGCCAGCGCCGCCTTCGCCTTCGGCATCGCCCGCGGCTGGGAAGGCGCCGGCGAGGTCTGGCCGGTGCTGCCGTTTGCGAAGGTGGAGCTGCGCTTCGGGGATGACCTGGTGCTGACAGGTCACATTGATCGAATGGACGCGAATATCGCGGCCGACTCCTCTTCCGTCACCATCGCCGGCCGATCCCTGACCGGCGACCTGGTCGACTGCATGCCGCACATCAACGGCACCGAATTCCGCCGCACCGGCCTAGTCGCCATTGCGCGTGCCCTGGCGGCGCCGATCGGCATCCAGGTGGTGGAGGAAGTCGATTGCGGCGAGCCCTTCGCCCTGGAGCGATTCGAGCGCACCGATACCGCCTGGCAGATTATCGAGCGCCTGGCGCGCATGCGCGGCGTGCTGGCCACCGATGATGCGGAGGGCCGGCTGGTGCTGACCCGCGCCCTGACGCGCCGCGCCTCTGGCGCGCTGGTGCTGGGCGAGAACATCATCAGCGCCTCGGCCGAAATCGACGGCGGCAAGCGCTTCCGCAAGTACCTCGTGCTGTCGCAATCGCCCTCCGCGGCGGCGCGCCAGGTGGAGATTGACGAGCCCGAGCAGCTGCCCAATGGCGGGGCGCAAAGCGCGATCGTCGCCACGGCCGAGGATCCGGAGGTGCCACGCAACCGCCTGCGGATCATGCGGGCGGAGGGCGATGGCACCGCTGCGGATGCCCGTGCGCGGGCGCTATGGGCCGCCGCCACCTCTCGCGCGCAAGGCCTTGCCCTACGGGTGGAGGTGCCGGGCTGGCGCCAGCCGGATGGCCGCCTGTGGCAGGTGAATGAGGTCACCTCCGTCAACATCCCATGGCTGCAGCTTGAGCATGACCTGCTGGTGAAGGAGGTGGAATTCACGCTGAACGCGAAGGCTGGCCGCCGCACCAGCATGACCCTGACGCCGCCCGAGGCGCTGACGCCGGAGCCGATCCCGGCACCCCGAACCGGCAGCGGAGGCGGCCTGATCTGGGGCCCGCGCGGCACGTTTGCGCGGGAGCGCCAGCCGACGCCATGACTTCGGTGGCCGGCGCGGCCTGCCCTTCGCTGGGCGCCCTCCGGCCACCGCACGGAACCCCGCTGGTTTGGGCTGGTGCGCGCGGGCGCCAGAACGCAAGAGCGAAGCTGCCAGCGGGACGCCGGGTCTCGGCTTCGCTCACCGCGCATTTTCTTCAACCGGCGCCGCGAAGGCCGCGCCAGCCAAGGAAGTCCATCATGTCCACCAAGCTGAAACTGTCCGCCCCCATCCCGGCGCATGGCGCGCAGCTGCATGAGCTCACGCTGCGCGATCCTAGCGGCCGCGACCTCCGCGAATGCGGACTGCCCTATCGCCTGCTGGCGGAAGGCGGCGTCGTCATCGATGGGCCGGCCTCGCATCGGATGATCGCGCAGCTCGCCGCCGTGCCGCCCTCCTCCATCGATCAGCTCACCGGCGCCGACTGGAACGCCGCGGCGCAGGTGGTGCTAACGATGGTGGCGGGCCAGCAGCTCGCGACCGTGGAGAACGCGTTGGCCGAGGTCGAGGCGAAGCCGGGCGGCTAAGCCGCCGGCGCCTCGGCCGTCCCCGGCCTCCCTCGCTTGAAGGCCCGGAGGACGCGCATGGCAGGTGCAGCGCGCCGGCGGGGCCTCCTACAAACCCCGCATGGCGCTCCCGCCCAAGGGCGGTGCTACGGCCAGGAGAATATCACCGTGTCGCGGCACGCTGCCGGGGGAGGATAGTCCAATCGGGTAGCGCCTCGCACCCGATGCAGAGGGCCCTATTTCGAGGTTGGGGTTTCGCGCCGTGGGCGGTATGTCTGTTCGGGATGCTTCGGCGCGGAAGGGATCGTCGGTTCAAGAACCTTTGCCGCGACCATTCGGCCGACGATGTCGCCGGTATATCCAACAGACCTCCCCATCAGCCTCGCCAAGTCCTTGATGCGCAGAGGACGCCAAGCCGTCAGCGCGAGCACCGCGGCTTCCATGGAGTCCGGATCGGATCGCTTCCCGAGGCCGTGCAGTTGCGCCTGAAGCTCCTCAGGAAGCGCGCCACGCTCGAGCTCCGGTTGGCCGCTCAAAAGGTCCTCAGCCGTGCTCCGGCGCGTCCGCGGCACGCGTGTCTTCGGTACTTGAGTGACGCGCAAGGGTTCCGTTTTCGGAGCAAGATCGCTCCCCTTCTCGCCTGAAGGGCTCGTCACCGCCGGGAGAGAGGTAGGTGCAGCATGGACGCTGTCTGCCAAGGCCGCACCCTTACCTGCCAAGGCCGCCGCACTACCTGCCAAGGCACCGCGCCTATCTGCCAAGCCTGAAGAACTATCTGCCAAGCCCGTCGTGTTATCGACCAAGCGGCCTTCGCCTGCATCCTCATCTTCGTCGGTTTGTGTCGTCGTGTCGCTAGGGCTGGCCATTGCGGTCGCGAGCATCCCATCTGGTACGTAAAAGGTGCCTGACGTGCGGCCGAGTGCCTTCAACAAGCCTGCATCCCTCAACCTGCGCAATGCATGGCCGGCCACCCAGGGATCGGTGTGGTTTAGATCCCGATATGCACGATTATCGATCGTGCCCGTCTCTCGAACGAGAATTAGGGCCTTGTGATCTTCATTTGTCAGGTTGTGCTCACGAAACTGCCCAAGCCAATTGACATCGCGCTCTGTAAGAAAATGATGAAACAAGAATGTAGCTGTGAAGCGATTGCCGACCCTGTCTGACTTGAGCTGTGGAGGCTCCAAACCTGCCTTGACCATTTCCGCCTGCATAGCGCGGATACCGGTTCCTTTTGTCTCAGCGAAATTGGTGTCGTGCAGAACTGCAGCGATCGCTACATTGCGGGTGACTGACCCCGGCTCACCAAGGCGCTCCTCAGATTTCAAGGAATAACCAGGGTTTTGGATGACGAGGCGATTGGCGTAGCGGACGATGAGCACCGGATGCTGTTCTCGGTAACTGCGATGCATCGCCGCGTTAACCAGCGCCTCTCTGATCACCCGATGCGGCAGCTTAGGCTCATCTTCGCGCTGCAATGAATTGGATGGCAGGTGAAAGGCTCGTGGCAGATCGTCCATGATAGCGGCCTGCGCTCGCACCAGCAGCGTCATCAACGGGCCGCGCATATCGAGGGTAGCTTCAAATCGGGATGCAGCGTCCTCGACCCAGTCTTTTCCAGGCACCCGGGCGTAGTCAATTCGCAGCATCGGCATATGCCTGCGCAGGGCGAGTGACCGGCCAAAAAGTACAAGCCCTGCTACGGTAAGCACCAGGCCGCCAGGCTTCGGGTTAGCGCAGCGCAACGCTAGAAGCAGATCGTCGTCCTCTAGCTGCAGCTCTTCGGCCGATGGATTCACCGCAGCCCTCGCTCGGCGGTATGCTGACAGTGCATCCATATCGACATCGGCAAGCGACGACCCGGGAATATCGGTTGAGTCGTACTGCTCGACGCCGCGGTCATTGAAGAGGACGGCAAGATCCTCTTCCGTGCATCGAACGTCTGATGAGCCAATGCGCCGAAACGCGCCTCCGGGCAGCCCGGTCTTGGCTACGAATATCGGCTTCGCTGCAGCTGGTGCTTCGACGACATGGACGCCGATCACCGTCTCACCGTTAACCTGCTCGGTCTGGGTGAGAATACGCACCGGCAGATTGAAAACGGTGTTGCACTGGTTGACGAGGTCTTGCGTGATCTTGTCCGGATCAGCGACGCCGGTCACCGTGTATCCTGGGAAGAGCGACCCCTCCTCTGGCTCGACGCCGAGCAGAAGGATACCTCCTCCCATACGTGGTTCGTTGGCGAAGGCGCAGACGGTCTCCAGGATCGACTTGCCGATCTGGCTGCCTCGCTTGGCTTCCAGGTTATGGTGCTCATCAACCGAATTAAGGAGTTGGACCAGCTCCTTAAGCGAGACCTTTCGTTCTCCAACAACGAATGGCGTCACGATCCCGCCTTCCGCAGCCGCACTCCAGGCCCGCCGCCATTCTCTGCGATGAATTCGACGCCGGCAGCTTCTAGGGCAGCGCGGATCGCGGCGAGGGTCCGAGCTTGGAGCGCCTCGCCCTTTTCGAGACGGACAATTGTGTCCGTGGACACACCTGCCGCTGCTGCCAGGTCGCGAACGCCGAGGCCGACTGCTGCTCGCGCCATCTTCGACTGAACCGCCGCTAACTGCACCACGTTCAGAAAGCCTTGCACTGTGCTGAACCGGAGCATATCCTAACCGCGTTCTGAAAGCTGAACAACGTCAGAACGGCCGGATGGGGAAGGTGGAAGCTCCCACACCCGGCCTGACCACCACCCGAGCCCCACGGAGGCCCGAACGATGACTGCTGACCACCCTACAACGGCGCGCGGGCGCCGTGCAGTGCTGCGCGGCGGTGCCGCGCTCATCGCCGCATCGCCTGGCATCGCCTGCGCCGCAAGCGAACCGGATGCCGAGCTGCTGGCCCTGGCGCAGCGGTGGCGCTCGGCATGGGCCTGCTTTGAATCCGCGTGTGATGCCTACGCCGTCGCCGAACGGCATGATGATCGGCCTGCGACCGATGCCGCGAGCGCGCGGATGCATGGCGAGCTGACCGCCATTGCAGCGGTAGAGCAGGCCATGGCCGCAGCGCCCGCCATTGGCGCCGCTGGCTTGGCTGTAAAGGCGGCGCTGCTGTCCCGAATCTTTCTCGGCCCGACCGAGCCGCGGCCGCGACATGACGATCTGGCGCGCAGCCTGGCAGCCGATGCGCGTCGCCTGGTGCCCTGCGCCCCGGAGGTGGAAGCATGACCACCGCCCCCACCCGGCGCGGCCTGCTGGCTGCGGCGCCCGCCCTGCTGTTCACGCCCGCGGCGCTGGCCGAAGCGCCGGCGGCGCTGCCGGAGGCGGATGCCCGGCTTCTCGCCCTGCGTACCGCCGCCCGCGCCGCGCTGGAGCGGCAGGAGGCGGCTTTCCGGCAATGGACGAAGGCGGAAGGCGCGCGGGATCGCGCGGCCATGGCCGCGGCAGATGCGGACCAGCAAGAGCACTGGGAAGCCTATGTGGATACGCTACTGGAAATGACGGAGATCCCCGCCGCCGGCCTGGTGGGCCTTGCCGCCAAGATGAGCGCCACGGCGGCCTTCGCGGATGCGGAGGGCGGGCAGAACGATGAGGAATTCCAGATGCTGGCCAGCGCGGCGGAAGATGCCGCCCGGCTGTTGGGCTACCTAGCGCAGCCCGGGGGCGAGGCATGAGCCGGCCCGCCTCCCGCCCGGAAGGGCATCGCCATGTGCCGCTGCGGCCGCGCATGGCAATGCCGTGGCCATGGCCGCCGCAGCGGCGCCGCCGGTGAGGCACTGATGCCCGCCCGCAAGGCCGGCGGCCCCTCCCGCATGGCGCAGCTCATCCGCGCGGCGGAGGCCATGCCGGCCGCCGTGGTTGCCTGCGATGTGGCCAGCCTGGTGGAGGCCCATCTTCCGCCGGATGATGCGGTCGCCGCCGGCGAGGTCGCGGCGGAGCTGCTGCGCCTC
Source organism: Falsiroseomonas tokyonensis (assembly GCF_019024325.1). Classification (GTDB taxonomy): domain Bacteria; phylum Pseudomonadota; class Alphaproteobacteria; order Acetobacterales; family Acetobacteraceae; genus Falsiroseomonas; species Falsiroseomonas tokyonensis. Next base: position 481,139 of record NZ_JAFNJS010000003.1, on the reverse strand, counting down.
GCCCTCTCCGGCGCCTGGCGCCCGCTGCCGCTGCTGCGAATGGCAGAGGCCGCGGCGCACCTGGCCGCGGCCCGGATGGACTATGCCGCCTGGCGTGCCTCCGATTTCCCGGCGCCCGATGTCGGGCGGATGATGGACGATTCCATCGCTTGGCGCCGCGCGCACCATCCGGCGCCGCGGGCCGGCAATGTGCGGCCCGCGTGATGCGAGCAGCTTCCAACTTGCCCGGGATGATGCCGCCGCCGATGCTGCAGCAAGGCGCGGCCACGGTTGGCCGCCGCGCGCCGGGACCCCACGCCCGGCCGGCCGCGCCGCTTCCTTCGTCGCGTGGGGATGGTCGGCGTGGGGTGGTGATGACGACGATGGAGGATGCTGGCACGGCGCCAGGCGCGGTTCACGCGCTGGCGCTGGCCTTGGTTCTGCGGCGCGATCCGGCAGGGACCGGCAGCGGGTTGGGTGCGGGCCATGTGATCGCGATGCCCATGCCTCGGGCAATGGATGCCGAGGCGGCAGGGGCAGTCGTCGTCCTGGCGCGCGAAGTGCCCGAAGGGGTTCTCGACTTGCGGCAGCCTTGGGGGAGTGAATCGCTTCCGATTTTCGTGGCGCGCGAGCTCTTTGTTCATCCCGTGTGGCGCGGGCTGGCGGCGAAGCTCGATGCCTTGACCGGCAAGCGGTTGATTGAGCCTCCGCACCTGCCGGGCAGCGTCCCGGATCTACGCCGGCAGCGCGGCGGGCTGGCGAGCCTCGCTTACGATCCCGACGCCTCTGATGAGGGCGGCCTATCGGTCGGCCTCGTGGAATTTGCGCTGCAGCTCTGGATGCTCAGGCGGCGCCTGGATCTGCTGCGCGCTCTCGACGCGGGTTTGATTGTCGCCTCCGGTGCGCAGGACGGCCAAGCGCCGGCGCCCGTTCCTTCGCATGCCTGGCTGTCCGTCGAAGAGATCGACTGGTTGGGTGGGCTGGCCAGGTGGCGGAATACCACGCTTCACCAGATCACGGTGGCGACGGCCTCGGCTGCCGTGACGGCGCCTGCGGCGGACGCGCCGAAGCCGAAGCCCAGCCGACCGCCCCGAGTACGATCCGACGGCCCGAAGCCGCTAGGTCGCCCCTTGCGCGAGGCCAGAATGCGAAAGCTCGCCCGCATCCTCTTCTGGATTCGCTCGTATCCCGACAACAAATCCACCATCGATGGTGGTCGCGTGTCAGTGAATCCTGCGTTTGGCGATCGTCTCGCGAAGATGATTGGCGAGCCCGACCTGTCAAACGACACAATTAAGGATAACATAAATCTTTTGCAGCTTCCTGAGGCTGCGTTTAAAAATCAAATCCCGCGGGAGAGTGATGTTATTCGATGCGCCGCCATAAACTGCGCGCATATTTTTCCGAAATATTCTATTGACCATGGACATGTACTCGGCGTTGAAATATTTTGCGTCGATATTGTCGTTCCTAAAGTAAAAGACATCTGGAGCAAGCACTACAGATTTGGAGGCCCTAGGGTTGAAGTGCCCGGAGACGAGGCGATCCGCAGCGAGGTCTGTGCGATCATTGGGGAGCGGGCGCCCTCCTCCTGGCCGACCTTCCCCGATTACGGGATTGGACTGATCTATCTTCCGAAATTCTCTCCCGCCGTTGGGCAGGCGGAACCGCAGGCGTCCGGCGGAAAGGCCGATTAATGGACATTTCCCGGGCTTGGGCAGCTTTCGGCCTGCGGACTCAGGCGCCCCGCGCCCGATGGGCGCAGTTTCGCCGCCTGTCGTCTCATGACCGGAAGGCCCCATGTCCGATCGCGGAACCAACCACCTTACCTCCGCGCAGCTCGCCGAGCGCGAAGGCGTCGATATTCGAACCGTGCAGCGCTGGCGCCAGGACGGCAGCGGGCCGCCCTATCTGCGCATGCCCGGCGGCCGCCTTGTCGTCTATCGCGAATCCGATGTGGAGGCATGGGAAGCGGCCCGCCGCTTCCGCTCCACCTCGGAAGAGACGGTGAAGGCGGCGAAGGCCGAGCCGCAGGGCGCGCCCGCATGATGGTCCCGCTGCATATCCGGCACCTGCTGGCGCTGCGCGCCTCCGGCTGCGGCGTGCACATGGTGAAGTGGGGCGATGCGCTGCCGCCACATCGTATCGGCCGACGCGCGCTTCTGTGGCTGGGCGATGATCTGGATGAAGTATCGGGTGGCTCGCGCGGGCCCGTCGCCTTCGATCGGCCCGAGCTCCGCGCCTGGTTCAGTGCAATGCGCAGCGGCGCGCCGCTGGGCATCTTCGCTGGGGCGCCCCATCCCGAAGCCTATGCCGCCGTCTGTGCGGCCACGGCGGCTTCGCAGCCCGGCGGCATCATCGTGGAATGCGCTGAGGCCACCTATCGGCCTTGGGCCGACTTCGCCACGGTCCATGCGCCCGACGCGCTGCGCCTGGATGTGGGGCCGCCGAGCATCGCGCGTGCGGCCGCGCAGAATGCCACGGCGGCTGGCCGTGGGTTGGTGTTCCTGTGATGGCGGCGCCACAGGCCTCGGCATGCCAGCCGCAGCAGCCGAGCCCGCATGCAGAGCTGCGCGGGCGGATAGTGCGCATGGCAACCAAGCTGGGCAGCTTGGATTGGGCCGAAAGGGACGTGTTCGCTCGCGCCCTGCCGCGCCTGCTGGCCGCGCATGGCCTCACTTGGGATGACATCCTGCGCGACGCGCCGGCGCCTGTGCTGCGTTGCCAAGTGCCGCCTCGCGGGCGCTTCTGGTGGGAACTGATGCCGCCGCGGGAGGCTGCTCGGCAGTGCCTGGTCTGGCCCGCGCTGTTCAATGCGGCGGAAACCTCTGCCCTGGTGGATGTGGTGCTTTCGCGCGGCCGGCTGCCCGCGCAGGACCGTGACTTCATCCTCCGCATGGCGGTGCGGGTCCCCACGGCCTGGCCCGAGACATGGTGACGGTGCGCGACGGCTTCGACGCTGGCGCGATCGCGGCCATGCTGGCGCAGCGGGTCGAAGACCTGGCACGGGAGCTGCTGCCGAACGGCCGGCGGGACGGTGCCGAATGGCGCTGCGGTTCGCTGGCCGGCGAGCGTGGCCAGTCCCTGGCGGTGCGAATCCGCGGCGAGCGATGTGGCGTGTGGTGCGACTTCGCAAGCGGCCAGCGCGGCGATGCGCTCGATCTGGTCGCCGCCATCCGCTTCGGCGGTGACAAACGGGAGGCGCTGCGCTGGGCGCGGGGCTGGTTGGGCATTGGCCCCGGCAGCACGGCGCCCGCGATCCCGCCGGCGGCGCCGGCGCCGAAGGACCGCGGGCTGGATGCCGAGGCCGAGGCGCGCCGCAGGGCGGCCCTGGCGCTATTCCTGGCGGCGCAGCCGTCGATCGCCGGCACGCCCGTGGACTTCTATCTGCGCGGACGCGGCATCGCGCTGGCGGAGCTCGGGCGGCAGCCGCGGGCGCTGCGCTTTCACCCTGCCGTCTGGTGCGCGGAGGCCGGCCGGGACCTGCCCGCAATGGTCGCGGCGATCATCGATGGCGAGGGCACGCATCTCTCCACCCATCGCACCTGGTTGGCGCGAGACGCGGCGGGCCAGTGGCGCAAGGCGCCTCTTGCCAAGGCCAAGCGCGTGCTGGGCGGCTTTGCTGGCGGCTTCATCCCGCTGCAGCGTGGCGCATCCGGCAAGCCGATGCGCGAGGCGCCGGAGGGCGAGACGGTCGCCGCCGCGGAGGGAATCGAAACCGCGTTGAGCGTCGCGCTCGCTTGCCCGGACCTGCGCGTGGTCGCCGCCGTTTCAGTCTCCAATTTCGCGCGCCTCGCGCTGCCCCCTCAGGTCCGCACCTTGATCCTCTGCGCCGACAATGACGAAGGGGCGCAGGCCCGCGATGCCGTTTCCCGCGCGGTCGCGCAGCACCAAGCCGAGGGGCGCATCGTGCGGATCGCGCGCAGCCCGATCGGCTCCGACTTCAACGATTTGCTGCTGGCGGAACCGCAAGCATGACGGCGCCTAGCCCCGACGAAGATCCTCCGCGCCGTCGCCGCCCGCGCGATGCCGTGCGCCGAGCTGTGGAAGGCGCGGCGCCCGCGCCTCCAGCGGCGCCTCCGGTGCCGAAGGTGCCCGATCGCACCGATGGGCGGTTCGACATGAACCCGGTGCGCGGCCTGTTCTGCAAGCGGGAGGAAAAGACGCCGCTATGGCTGTCCGCGCCCTTCCGCGTGCTGGCGGAGACCCGTGACCCGGAAAGTCGCGCCTGGGGGCTGCTGCTGCACTTCCGCAACCGGGATGGCGTGGTGCATGAGCTCGCCATCCCCAAGCGGCTGATCGCCGGTGAGGGTGGAGAGGTGCGGCAGATCCTCGCGGATTGCGGCCTCGACCTGGCCAGCAGTCAGGCGGCGCGCCAGGCTTTCATGGATTACCTTTGCAGCATCCAGACGCCGGAGCGCGCGGTCAGCGTGCCGCGCATCGGGTGGCATCGTGTCGGCGACCGCTTGGTGTTCGTCCTGCCGGATGGGGTCATCGGCGAGGCGCGGGAGCGGGTCATCCTGCAGTCGGCGGAGCCGCAGTCGCACGACTTCCGCAAGGCCGGGTCGCTGGAAGACTGGAAGGCGAAGGTGGGGGCGCTTTGCATTGGCAATTCACGCCTGATGCTGGCCGCCAGCACCGCCCTCGCTGGGCCGCTGCTGGAGCTGCTGGGCGAGGAAGGCGGCGGCGTCCACTACGTCGGCAATTCATCGGTGGGCAAGAGCGCCGCCGGCCGCGTCGCCGCCAGCGTGTGGGGTGGCGGGCCGCGGGAGGGCGCGAAAGACTTCTGGCGGTCCTGGAACGGCACCGCCAACGGGCAGGAAGGCGCGGCCTCCCTGCACAACGACGCCCTGATGATCCTGGATGAGATGAACCAGGCGCGCGCGCAGGAAGTTGGCGACGTCGTCTTCATGATCGCGAACGGCGCCGGGAAATTGCGAGCGCAGCGCAGCGGCTTCATGCGCCAGCAGGCGCGCTTCCGGCTGCTGGTTTTCTCCACCGGCGAAGGCACCCTTGAAGCGAAGATGGCCGAGGCCGGCCAGCGCGTGATGGCGGGCCAGGAAGTGCGGCTGGTCCATGTCCCGGCCGATGCTGGCGCGGGGCATGGCCTTTTCGAGGATCTGCACGGCTGCGCCGATGGCGGGGCCCTGGCCAAGCGTATCGAGGCCGTCACGCGGCACCACTATGGCGTCGCCGCACGGGCCTTCATCGTGTGGCTCACCTCGCAAATGGCGGTGGATGAGGCGGCCTTTCGGCGACGCCTGGCGGAGCTTGTGGACGCGGTCTTCAAGCGCTTGGCCCCCGCCGGGGCGGACGGCCAGGTGCAGCGGATGACGCGCCGCTTCGCATTGATCGCCGCGGCCGGCGAGTTGGCGGCCGAGGCTGGCATCGTGCCTTGGCCACCGACCGATGCAGAGTGCGCCGCGCGCCTCTGCCTTGAGGCGGCGCTTTCGGAGCGCGGGACAGTGGGGGCGCGGGAGGACGCGGCAGCGATGCGGAAGCTCCGCGATTTCCTGCTTTCCCATGGCCCTTCCCGCTTCGAAGTCTGGGCGGATCGGAACAGCCGGCGCCAGGACGCCGAAGACCGCGGGGGCGATGGGCAGGAAGACCATGCGGGCACGCCGCCGCCGGAGCGCTTCCGCGCCATCAAGCGGGCCGGCTGGCGCCGCTGGCAGGTCAATCCGGCCGATGCGCAGGATTGGCGGTGGGTATATTACGTGACCAGCGAAGGCATGGCCGAGGCGCTGGCGGGGCTGAATCCGCGGGCCGCCATGCGCGTGCTGGTGGAACGCGGGCATGTGATCCCCGGCGCGGACGGGAAATCTTCGAAGGCTCTCAGCGTGGCAGGGGTGGGAAAGACCCGCCTCTATGAGATCGCACCGGCGCTGCTGGCGACGGGTGACGCGGGCGAGGCCCCCTGACATAGGCGAATTTTCCTTCACGCGCCGACGCGGCTGGCCTGCCGCCGTGCGGCTTTGAGGCCGCTCCCCGTTCCGAGGGAGCGGCCTTTTTTGTGCCTCCGGCTGCTGTCTGGCGCGGCCCCGGGGCATCTCAATCTGGAACACCTTTGGCCAAGGTGTTCCGGCCCGAATTCGTAACGGTGTTCCGGATTTCCCGTTATACTACAGAGGCTTATACCCACTTGGAACACAAGAACACGTGGAACACCGATTTTGAAGGGGTAGTAAGAGGGCAAGCCGCACGATTGGTTCAGGGGGTGGCGCTGTTAAGGGTCCGGTGGGAGGAAAATTCAGGCGATCGACTTGCCTTTGTCTGCGATCATGAAAATCCAATCGCAGCCATGGCCGATTTGTGGTACTATTCCCGGTATAAACGGGAAGTATTAGCCATGACCCTGAAGCTCAACTTCCGCAGTGACCTGAACCGCATGACGGTTATGCTTGCGGACTATGCCAAGAACCGCCTGCCGAAGGCCTCGGCAGACGCTCTCAACTGGACAGGCTTTAACGCGCGCGAGGCGGTGTGGGAGGCGATGGATCGCGTCTTGGACCGGCCGATGCAGTACACCCGTGGCGGTGTTCTGGTGGACAAGGCGCAGCCGAGATACCTCAACATGGCCGTGGCGCTGCGCGATCGGATCGACATGAAGAAGAAGGGGCTGCCGGCCTCGGTCTATCTGCGGACACAGATCGATGGTGGCGCGCGAGGACAGAAGTCCCACGAAAAGGCGCTGTCGGATGCGGGGGTTCTGCCGCCAGGCTACTACCTGGTGCCGACCCGGTATGCGGACCTCGACGCCTATGGGAACATGAAGGCCGGGCAGATCGTGAAGATCCTCTCCAGCCTGAACGCCTTCAAGGAAGTCGGCTCCACCCAGAATGCATGGGGCCGCAAGGGGCGTGGCCTGCGGAAGGGGGAGAGCTACTTCGCCATCGTGCCAGGGCGGCCGCAGGGGCGGCGGAAGGACGATCTAGGCGGCGGTGGGTTGCCGCCAGGCATCTACATGGTGCGCAATCGGGCGCTGGGTTTGGTGCTGCCGGTGGCTGCCATTGTCGGCAGCCCGCCCAGCTACACCCCGCGCCTCGACTTCGAAGGCATCACCCGTGCGAGCATCGAGCGGGACTTCCCGCGCCTGATGGCCAAGGCCATCGACCTCGCCTTGAAGCAGTCTAAGTGACCGGCAGGGCCGAGGGGGGGACCTCGACGCAACAATATTGCGCGGGTCCTTCCCAGATCTCGGCCGGTACACGGGTAATTTGGACCCCGGTAAGAGGCGGGATCTAAATTATAAAAGAATGCTTTGCGTTGTCTTTTCCGTTTTTGGGTCTTCTTCTATTCGGAGGGGTGACAGTGAACAAGGGTGATCTTGCACGGTTCCTCGGCATGTCGCTGCCGACCCTAAATAATCGCCTTGCGACCGACCCTGATCTGCCAGTTGTGCAGCGTGGCACCAACGGGCATCCGTGGGTCTTCGATGCTCAAGCCGTGAAGGCGCACCTTGATCGAAAGGCGCAGCTCAGGGCGGAGGAAGAAGCTGCCCGGAAGGCCTACCTCGATTCAATCCAGATGGATGGGCTGGGGCCGAGCGAGGGCCAGCGTCGCGGCTCATCTGCGCTCACCGCTCTGGCGAAGTCGCCAATGCCACCCCTCATCGCCGCAGCCGCGTCAGCTGCCGTCGTCAACGCCGTGCTTCAAGCTGCCGAGGATTTCGCCGCGAAGCATGGCTTGGCGGCCGCGGTCGCGACTGAGCTCAAGGAGCGGCTGCGGACCGCCATACAGGGCCAGCGCTAGCTCGCGCGCAGATGAGTCCGCAGTGAGTCCGCGACATGTCTACCCGATGAGTCCGCGAAGGTCCGCGGCGCCGCTATGTAATTGAAAGGGCGTGGTGCTGCTGAAGAGGATTGAACTCTTGACCTCTCCCTTACCAAGGGAGTGCTCTACCACTGAGCTACAGCAGCGTGCCGTCGGAGGGCGGAGAGCTTCCTAGCGGCCCGGCCAGCCCGGCGCAACCCCCGGGTGAAAGGCCGCTCGCCCCGCCGCAGCCCTGCCGCGGGAAGCCGGGTTTTCCGCCGCGGGACCATCGACAGGGCGGCCGCCATCCGCATCTATGGCTCATGCGCCCCCACCCCCCTTCCGCATGCGTCTGATTCTTATCCTGGGCGCGCTGGTGCTGCTGGCGGCCGCCTGGTGGCTCTACACCCCCGACCGGCCGCGCGCGGCGCTGGAGGCCAGCTATGCCGCGCCCCCGTCCCGCTTCCTGGAGGTGGCGGGCCTGCGCCTGCATCTGCGCGACACCGGCCGGCCGGAGGCCCCTGCCCTGATCCTGCTGCACGGCTTCGCCAGCAGCCTGCAGGCCTGGGAGGAGGTGGCGCCGATGCTGGAGGCGGATTTCCGCGTCATCCGCCTCGACCTGCCCGGCTTCGGCCTGACCGGCCCCGACCCCAGCGGCGACTACACCGATGCGCGCGCCCTGGCGGTGCTGGTCGCGCTGATGGACCGGCTGGGGCTGGCGCGGGCGCATATCCTTGGCAGTTCCATGGGCGGGCGGATCGCCTGGCGCTTCGCCGCGGCGCATCCGGAGCGCGTGGACCGCCTGGTGCTGATGGCGCCCGACGGCTTTGCCAGCCCCGGCATCGGCTACGACGCGCCGCCGCGCGTGCCGCTGCTGCTGCGCGCTTTGCCCTATACCCTGCCGGACCGCCTGCTGCGGGCGAGCCTGGAGCCCGCTTATGCCGACCCCGCCACGCTGACCCCGGCGCGCTTCGCCACCTATCGCGACATGCTGCTGGCCCCCGGCGTGCGCCAGGCGATCGTCGCCCGCGCCGGCCAGCATGTGCTGCCGCCGCCCGAGCCGATCCTGGCCAGGATCTCGGCCCCCACCCTGCTGCTCTGGGGTGCCGAGGACCGGATGGTGCCGGTGGCGAACGCCCAGGACTATCTGCGCGCCCTGCCGGAGGCGCGGCTTGTGGTGCTGCCTGGCCTCGGCCATGTGCCGATGGAGGAAGCGCCGGCTTCCATGGTGGCGCCGCTGCGCGAATTCCTCACCGCGCCATGACGCCCGCCTGCGTAACCCCGCCCCACCCCGCCGCGAAGTTACGGGGGGCCGCCGCCCGCGAAAGGATCGCGCCTTGTCGACACTGAGCCTGGCCATGCCGCGGCCCCTCGCCCCCGAAAAATTCCGCGACCCGGCCGTGACCGCCAAGGGGGTGCGCCGCGCGACGGTGGCGCCCGTGGCGCTGGAGACGCTGTGGTTCAACACCGGCACGCTCTGCAACATCACCTGCCGCGCCTGCTACATCGAAAGCAGCCCGCGCAACGATGCGCTGGTCTATCTCTCGGCGGCGGAGGTTTCGGCCTATCTGGACGAGGCCGCGGCGACGGGCACGGCGCTGCGCGAGGTGGGGTTCACGGGCGGCGAGCCCTTCATGAATCCCGGCCTGGTGCCGATGCTGGAAGATGTGCTGGGCCGTGGCCTGCAGGCGCTGGTGCTGACCAATGCGATGAAGCCGATGAAGCGGTATGCGCGCAGACTGCTGGACGTGCGGGAGCGGTTCGGGACGGAGCGTCTGACGCTGCGTGTGAGCCTGGACCACCACAGCGCCGCGCACCACGATTTCGAACGCGGCGCCGGCAGTTTCGCCGCCACGCTGGAAGGCCTCGGCTGGCTGGCGCGCGAGGGGTTTCGCGTGCACGTCGCCGGCCGCGCCAGCTTTGGCGGGGAGGATGAGGCCGCGATGCGCGCCGGCTTCGCCCGGCTGTTCGCCGAACACGCCATTCCGATCGAGGCCGCGGACCCGGTGGCGCTGATGCTGTTTCCCGAGATGGACGCGGCCGTGGACGTGCCGGAGATCACCGAGGCCTGCTGGGGCATTCTGGGGAAACACCCGGAGCAGATGATGTGCGCGACCTCGCGCATGGTGGTGAAGCGGCGCGGGGCGGAAAGGCCCGCGGTGGTGGCCTGCACGCTGCTGCCCTACGACGCGCAGTTCGAGCTGGGGGGGACGTTGGCGGAGGCGGCGCGACCGGTGGCGCTGAACCACCCGCATTGCGCGAAGTTTTGCGTGTTGGGGGGGGCGAGCTGTTCGGGGTGATGAGTAAAAATCGACTGCGGCCCAATTTTACCCCAACTATGAGGCCAGCAAAAATGGCACTAACACTAAAATAAATCCGCGCGAGCTGATTAGTCTTTTTTGTCAAGCACCTCAACTGACTTTTCTGGGTTGGCCCATTCAAATACTTCCAGCGGCGTTCGTGCGCAGAGTCTATCGATCGCGGACGCAGAAAAGGTGGCCGCATGATCGTGCCTACGGTCAGTCACAAGGCCAAACTGCCGCAAGTATCTACGAACGGCCGTGGGCCTTTCCGAATAGTCTCGACCCCAGATCGATTGCAAGCGCTTCTTTCTAAATAGATAAGCATAATTACCATAGACATCGGGCGGCGCCTTCCAGACCAGCTCCCTCAAATACTGATCCGCATCTAAGTCTCGGAAAAGAGCAATCTCCAAAATATGGATAAAATTTTGGGCTGCACTTATGAGGGATGCGACCTCTTTGAAGGTGGGTGCTGCTGAGTCAAACCCAACAAGCAACCTCTCAACGTCGAGGCCTCGATAGACGGAAGCGATGTCTGCCGCATTGTCGCGGAGCGTTTTTCTGTGAAGATCACTTACTTCCGTATCCGCTTCCTCATGCGCGCCTTTGTTGCGCCAAGCAACCATCACAGAAACCAAAGAAAACAAAACCGGCGATTCAGACCAATAGCGCTTCTCCAATGCCAAAATTTTGTTGAATACACTTCGTCCAGCGCCATCAACACCGTTCTTCAGCTCTACTTCTTGAATCAAGCCAGGCGAGCGCCGGCACATCCTCAAATACACATCGACGGCATCCACTGAACGTACGAGCACCATATCCAGTACAAGCCGTCTTGCCCGCCTCGCTGAATTAACTGGGTTCGCCGGTGACCAAGCTGCATGAAGATCGGGAGGCGGTGCCGTCACGAGACCCTGCTCAACGGCGTCAAGTCCGACCAAGATCGTTACGATCATGTGGTTTGCTTGGCCAAGAAGCTCCTTAAACCGCCTCCGTGCATGGCTTTCATTGAGGTAGAGCGTCATGGAGCTCCTTGTTGCGTCGAACGGGATTCGAACCCGCGCCGCCCGATCTGAGAAAGCCGAGGCTTTTTGAAGTCAGGAGCTCTACCACTAAGCTACCAACGCGCAGACCCTATATCCTCATCGTATGTTTGAGAAAAGCCCTAAGTCGCATTCTTGGCTATACGCTAGGGTCCACCGGGGCGCACAGGCGAATTAGTCCTGGGCAAGCCGCCAAAACCGAGCCGCTCAAAGATACCGCTGGAGCCTTTTGGACCGTCGACAGCGTCAAGCTAGCCATGGATGTGGCTCTAATGTTCAGACTTTCTAACAGCGCTTGCCTACCCCTCCACCGTCTGCCGCCGCGCCTCCGCCTGCAGCACCCGAATCGCCTCCTCCAGCACCGCCAGCGTCTCCGCCGGCAGCGCCCCCCGAAACGCCGCATCCCGCTCCCGCGCCGCCTGCATCAGCCCCGCCTGCAGCCGCGCCCCCTCCCCCGAAAGCCGCAGCGCCACCTCCCGCGCGTCCTGCGCCCCGGTCGCGCGTTCCACCAGCCCGCGCGCGACCAGCGCCTTCACCGCGCGGGACGCCTGCGCCTTGTCCAGGCCGGATTCCCGGGCCAGGTCGCGCAGCGTCATCGGCGCGAAACCCCCCAGCAGCGCCAGGATGCGCCATTCCATCAGGCTGACGCCGAAATCGCGGCGGTAGCGGCGCGCCGCCCCTCGGCTCAGCGCATTGGCCAGCCGGTGGATCCGGTAGGAGAGAAGGTCCCGGATGGTCTCCGGCGGGGTGTTCGGCATGCCCCCCAGGGTCCCGCGGCCCAATACCTGCCGTCAACCGCCGTGGAATTGCCGCAAGGCTCGGGCCACACTGCGCGCCATGCGCATCGAAGCTCCCAGCCTGCCCGCCCCCCAGACGCATGCCGCCGCCTATGCGCGCCCGGCGCTCTCCGTCGTCGTGCCCGCCTATAACGAGCAGGAGGTGCTGCCCGCCTTCCATGCCCGCCTGGTGCCGGTGATGCAGGGCATCGGCCTGCCGTGGGAGGTGGTCTATGTGAATGACGGGTCCCGCGACGGCACGCTGGCGCTGATGCTCGGCCTGCGGGCGCAGGATGCGCGGGTTTCCGTGGTCAATCTCAGCCGCAACTTCGGCAAGGAAATCGCCCTCACCGCCGGGCTCGATCATGCGGCGGCGGAGCAGGCGGTGGTGGTCATCGATGCGGATCTGCAGGACCCGCCGGAGGTGATCCCGGACCTCGTCGCCGCCTGGCGCCAGGGGTATGACGTCGCCTATGCCCGCCGCCGCGCGCGGGAAGGCGAGACCTGGCTGAAGAAGGCCACCGCCGCGGGCTTCTACCGCGTCATGAAGCGCATCGGCGGCAAGGTGGAGCTGCCGGCCGATACCGGCGATTTCCGGCTGATGAGCCGCCGCGCGCTGGATGCGCTGCTGGCGCTCCGCGAACAGCACCGCTTCATGAAGGGCCTCTTCGCCTGGGTCGGCTTCCCCTCCGTGCCTGTCCTGTACGACCGCGCGCCGCGCGCGGCGGGGGAGACGAAGTGGAACTACTGGAAGCTCTGGAACCTGTCGCTGGAAGGCATCACCGCCTTCACCGTCGGCCCGCTGAAGATCGCCACCTATCTGGGCCTGTTCACCGCCTTCGGCGCGGTGATCTATGGCGTGCAGCTCATCATCCGCACGATCCTGTTCGGCAATCCGGTGGCGGGCTATCCCAGCCTGATGGCGGTGGTGCTGTTCCTCGGCGGGGTGCAGCTGATGACGCTGGGCATCATCGGCGAGTATCTCGGCCGCATCTTCAACGAGACCAAGCGCCGCCCGCTGTACATCGTCGAACGCCATGTGCCGAGCGAGATGGCGCCCAAGGCCGGGCCCGGCTGAGCCCTCAGCGGCAGGCCAGCAGCGCCCCGATCGGGCGGCAGCGCGCCTCGCTGTCCGGCACCAGCGGCGCCAGGCTGTCCTGGGCGGCGGGCAGGATCAGGCGCAGCTCGCCGGGTGCGAGGGGGGCCGCGGCCAGCGCCTGGTCGCGGCAGGCGGGCGGGGTGCGCCAGCGGGCGACATACATGGTGCTGGCCGGCACCGCGCGTTCGGAGGCCAGCACCAGCACCTCCAGCAGCTGCGGATAGGTCGCGGCATCCGCATGGGTCAGGCAGGTCCAGCTCGGCAGCAAAGTGAGCGAGCCGGCCGAGGCCAGTTCGGCGCGCAGGGCAGGCGCCTCCACCGTCCAGGCCGGGCGGGCCTGGGCCCAGTCCGCGATGGCGGCGCGCAGCGGCGTGGCATCGGCGAATTGCAGCAGCCCGGCCGCCAGGCACAGCACGGGCCGCACCCGCGCCAGCAGCACCATCCCCGCCAGCAACAGCGCATAGGCCACGGGCCAGAAGAAGCGGCCGGAGGCGCGGAACTGCTCCAGCGCCGCCGGTGGCGGGCCGAGGTCCAGCACGATGCGCGTCCCGAACCCCACCTGGAAGGACACGGCCAGCGCCGTCAGCCCCAGCAGCACCACGGCCAGCCCGGCATGGCGCCCCAGCCTCCGCCAGGCAAAGCGCGGCCGCAGCAGCAGCCCTAGCACCAGCGCGCCCAGCAGCCCGGCGCCGAGCCAGTTGTAGCCCTCCCACCCGCCATGCCCGGTCGCATCCAGCTGCGGCGACCAGGGCCAGCCGGACAGCAGCGAGCCCGCCGGCCAGACGGGCGAGAGCAGGTTCAGCGCGAACTGCCCGTAGCCGCCATCGCCTTGGGCGCCGAGGTAGCCGAAGCCCGCCATCACACCCAACACCAGCCCGAAGCTGGCCGCCACGGCCAAGGCGGGGCCGAGGAAGGCCTCGCCCCGCAGCAGCCGCGTGGCGGGCACGGCGCCCAGCAGGGCGAGCGTCATGGCGGCCAGGTAGGGGTGGACCAGCAGCGTCGCCACCTGCAGCAGCGCGGCCGCGATCCACAGCGCCACGCTCGGCCGCGTCACCAGCCGCAGATACAGGCCGAGGCCCAACAGCAGCAGAAAATGGCCGCACAGCGCCGCATGGCCGAAGCGCCCGATCCAGGCGGGCATGGAGGAAGCGGCCAGCGCGATGCCGATCGCCGGCAGCAGCCGCCGTTCCCCCGCGCTGCGCAGGGCAAAGACGGCGGCGATGGGCTGCGCCAGCCAGGCCAGGCCGTAGAACAGCCCGATCCCGTGAAACCCCTCCGGCAGCCAGCCGCGCAGCATCTTCAGCAGCAGCGCCAGCAAAGGGATGGAATCGGCGAAGGCGGTGTTCATGCCGCCCTCCTGGGTATTGAGGTTGCCGGCGAAGGTCGGCGGCCACCCCCAGGCATCGGCGATCAGGTAGCGCTGCGCCACCATGTGCTGCGCCGCATCCCCCGCCGGCCGCCAGGCCTGCCCGGCCCGGGGGAACAGGAAATCGATCGGAAAGACCCAGAGCGCCAGGCCGAGGCCCAGGGCGAAGGCCGCCGCATAGGACAGCAGCGTGGTCTGGCGTTCGGTCAGCGTCGCGGTTCCTGTCGGCCGGGGCGCCGCTTCAGGGGCGCACAGCCGCGCCGTGTAGGCGCGCCGCGGCGCCTCACGCAAGCCAGCCTGGCCGGATCAGGCGATGCAGCTGACGACCGCGATCCAGAAGGCGCCGGACAGGATCACCGCAAGGCCGATGCCCCGCGCCGGGCTGCCGGAGGGGGACTTGTTGGGGGACTTGTTGCGGGACTTGTTGGGGGCCTGGTTCACCATCATGCGGGGCGGAAGGGCAGTCCAAACATCGGCATCCGGACGCTCGGATCGGGCATGGCGGAAGGCTGAGTTGCGCATGCCCAATTATGGCACAACCGCGGCGGGTGTTGTCCCGTGAAAAGCGGCGGGATCATGATTTTTTCGTGGAGGGGCAAAGGATTCGGCGGACCTTTCGCAGCCGCCACAATCCCGCCGCAAGCGCGTCCCAAACCCGCCCATCCCTACGCGTATCACCCCCATCAAGGGAATAGCTCCTGACCCGATCTGCGGCCGCCCACTGCCACGCCGCATCGTGCCGGAAGCCCGACCCGCCCACACAAGAAGCGGCCCCCGCCGCGATCACGAGGACCTCCATGCCTGGCCTGGACAATATCCAGACACTGCTGCGGGAACCCGAAACCCGGCGATCGATCTTCGCCTTCAGCCCGGCCGAGGCGCAGCCCCTGGCCGCCGCCGAGCCCCCGGCCAGCGCGCAGGCCATCGCCAAGCGCGGGCTTGATCTGCTGGGCGCCGGCCTGCTGCTGCTGTTCTGCCTGCCGGTCTTCCTGGTGATTGGCCTGCTGGTCCGCATGGATGGCGGCCCGGCCTTCTATGCGCATGAGCGTGTGGGCCGCGGCGGCCGGCTGTTCGGCTGCCTGAAGTTCCGCTCCATGGTCGCCGATGCGGATCGCCGCCTGGCCGCGCTGCTGGAGCGTGACCCGGCCGCCCGCGCCGAATGGGAAGCCACCCGCAAGCTGAAGGCGGATCCGCGCGTGACGGCTATCGGCCGCTTCCTGCGCGCCACCTCGCTGGACGAGCTGCCGCAGATCCTGAACGTGCTGCGCGGCGAGATGAGCCTGGTCGGCCCCCGCCCGGTACAGGCGGCGGAGCTGGCGGTCTATTACGGCGCGGCGGCGCAGCACTACATGGCGGTGCGCCCGGGCATCACCGGCCCCTGGCAGGTCTCCGGCCGCAACGACACCTCCTATACCCAGCGCGTGGCGCTCGACGTGGCCTATGCCCGCCAGAACTCGCTTCTCGGCGACCTGCGGATCCTGCTGCGCACCCCGATGGCGGTGCTGGCCCGGCGCGGCGCCTACTGAGCCTTCCCATGCGCGGCGGCGCGCGGCATACCGCGCCGCTCTGACTTTCAGCAGGAACGGCGCAGGTCATGGCCAATTCGGCCGAACATCGCGCCTCCGGGGGGCGGCTTCTCTCCGGCACCTTGTGGAATGCGGCGGGCCGGGGATTGCCCCTGCTGCTGGCCCTGGCGCTGACGCCGGTGCTGGTGGGGCAGATGGGCATCGACCGCTGGGGGCTTTTCACCCTCGCCTTGGCGCTGGTGGGCGTCTTCGGAGTGTTCGACCTGGGCGTGGGGGCGGCGCTGACGCGGGCGCTCTCGGCCCGGATCGGCGCCGGGGAGATCGAGGGCGCGGCGGAACTGGCCGGCGCCGCGATCAGCGCGCTGGGCCTGCTGAGCGCCGTCATCGCCGGCCTGGCCTTCGCCTTCGTACCAGCCCTCGTCACCGGGCTGCTGAACACGCCGCCCGAGCTGCAGGCGGAAGCCATCACCGCCTTCCGCTGGCTGTGTGCCGCCGCGCCGCTCGTCGTGGTGAATGCGGCGCTCTGGGGCACGCTGGCGGCGCATCAGCGGTTCCGGGAGGCGAACCTGGCCGCCATCCCCGTCGCCATCTTCTATTATCTCGGCCCGGTGCTGGTGCTGATGGTCTGGCAGAGCCTTGTGGGCGTGATCCTGGCGCTGCTCGCCTGCCGGCTGGCCAATACGCTCTCCTACCTCTGGCTGGCGCGACGAGACCTGCCGGGGCTGCGGCCGGTCTGGCCGTCCTGGCCGCTGATCGCGCCGCTGCTGCGGATGGGCGGGTGGATGAGCGCCTCCGGCGTGCTGACGCAGGCCCTGCTCTATGCCGACCGATTCCTGGTGGGCGCGCTGCTGACCCTGGCGGCGGTCGCCTACTACGCCACGCCGCTGGATCTCGTCATGCGCATGTGGATCCTGCCCGTCGCGGTGGCGCAGGCGCTGCTGCCGGCCATGGCCAGCGCCTATCTCTCCCATGCCGAGGCCACTGCCGGCCTGCTGCGCCGCGGCGCGCTGCTGGTGATGGCCGCCGTGCTGCCGGCCTGCCTGGTGCTGGTGGTCTGGGGGCCGGAGATCCTGCGGCTATGGCTCGGCGCGGATTTCGCCGCCGGCGGCGGGCGGGTGCTGCAGATCCTCTCGGTCGGCATCTTCTTCTCCTGCGCCGCCTTCGCGCCCGGCGCGCTGCTGGATGCGATCGGCCGGCCGGATGCCAACGCCAAGTGGCAGCTGCTGCAGGCGCTGGTCTTCCTGCCGCTGTCCGCGCTGCTGCTGCTCTGGATCGGCATCGAGGGTGCGGCCGCGGCCTGGGCGCTGCGCTGCGCCACCGATGTCTTCGGGCGGCTGTTCCTCGTGGCGCGCCTCTACCCGGCGGCCGGTGCCACCGCCCGCCAGCTGGCCGGTCCGCTCTTCGCCGGCGGCCTCGGCCTCGCCATCCTGCTGCCCGGCCTGCTGCCGATCCCCCTCGCCCTGCTGGCGCTGGCCGGCTTCACCGCCGCCGGGCTATTCGCCCTGACCGCGGCCGAGCGCCGTGACGCCCGCGGCCTGTTGCGTCGCCCCTGGCGCATCCGCGCCGTGCTGCGCGGAGAAGCCGCATGACGCTTGCCATCAACGCCCGCTTCCTGACCCAGAAGATGTCCGGCGTGCAGCGCTTCTCGCGGGAGACCGTGACGGCGCTGGCCCAGTCCGGCCGCCCGATCCGCCTGCTCGCCCCGCGCGATGCCCCGGCCAGTTTTGCCGGCCTGCCGGTGGAGCGCATCGGCCGCCGCGCCGGCCAGTCCTGGGAACAGTTCGACCTGCCCGGCGCGCTGTCCGGCCAGCATCTGCTGAACCTGGGCAATACCGCGCCGTTGCGGGTCGGCGCCGCGCAGACCCTGGTGATCCATGACGCCGGGGTCTTCGACACGCCGGAAAGCTATTCCTTTGCCTTCCGCGCCTGGTACCGCGCCCTGCACTGGACCCTGCCGCGCCGCGGCGCCCGCATCGTCACCGTCTCGGAATTTTCGCGCGGCCGGCTTTCGCTGCATCTGGGCCTGCCCACCGCGCGTATGGGCGTGGTGATGGAAGGTGGCGAACATGCCCTGCGCGATGCGGCGGAGCCGGAGGTGCTGGCGCGCCATGGCCTTACCCCCGGCCGCTTCGTGCTGGCGGTGGGCACCCGCGCCGCGCACAAGAACCTCGATGCGCTGCGCGACGCCGTGGCCCTGCTGGCGGCGCGCGGCATGAAGCTGGCCGTGGCCGGCGCCGCCGATGCCGGCGTCTTCCGCAATGCCGGGGATGTCGATTCGGCCGTGGCGCTCGGCCGGGTCAGCGATGGCGAGCTTCGGGCGCTGTACGAGGCCGCGCTCTGCCTGGTCTTCCCCTCCCGCTACGAAGGCTTCGGCCTGCCGCCGCTGGAGGCCATGTGGTGCGGCTGCCCGGTGCTGGCCGCCGCCGCCGGCGCGGTGCCGGAGGTGTGCGGGGAGGCCGCGCTGTATTTCGACGCCGAGGGCCCCCGCACCCCCGCCGCCGCCCTGACCCGCCTGCTGGAGGAACCGCTGCTGGCCGAGCGGCTGCGCATGGCGGGCCGGGGCCGCGCCGCCGCCTTCTCCTGGCCCGCCGCGGCGGACCGGCTGCTGGCCCTGATGGAGGCCCCATTGGTGGACCGTCGATGAAGATCGCCATCGTCCATGAATGGCTGGACAGCTATGCGGGCTCCGAACGCGTGCTGGAGCAGCTTTTCGAGATCTTCCCGCAGGCCGATCTCTACGCCGTCTGCGATTTCCTGCCGGAAAGCGAGCGCGCCTTCCTCGGCCGCCGCGTGCCGCGCACCTCCTTCATCCAGCGCCTGCCGCGCGCCCGGCGCTGGTTTCGCTACTATCTCGGCCTGATGCCGCTGGCAGTGGAGCAATTCGATCTTTCCGGCTACGATCTGGTCGTGTCTTCCTCTCACGCCGTCGCCAAGGGGGTGCTGACCGGGCCCGGGACGCTGCATGTCAGCTACGTCCATAGCCCGATGCGCTACGCCTGGGACCTGCAGCACCAGTATCTGCGCCAGGCCCGCATGGAGCGCGGCGTGAAGGGCGCGCTCACCCGCTGGCTGCTGTCGCGCATGCGCGCCTGGGATTTCGCCTCCGGCGCCCGGCCCGATGTGATCGCAGCCAATAGCAGCTGGATCGCGGAGCGCATCCGCAAGTCCTGGCGGCGGGAGAGCGTGGTGGTGCATCCGCCGGTGGACCTTGAGGGGTTCCCCTTCCAGGCCGCGAAGGGTGATGCCTATGTCGTCGCCTCCCGTATGGTGCCCTACAAGCGAATCGACCTGATCGCGGAGGCTTTTCGCCAGATGCCCGACAAGCGCCTGATCATCGCCGGCGACGGGCCAGAGATGGGGCGCGTCCGGGAAGCCGCCGGCACCGCCCCCAATATCGAGATTTGCGGCCGCGTCAGCCAGGCCGACCTCGTCGCCCTGCTGGCCTCGGCGCGCGCCTTCGTCTTCGCGGCGGAGGAGGATTTCGGCATCGGCATGGTGGAGGCCCAGGCCTGCGGCACGCCGCTGATCGCCTATGGCCGCGGCGGCGCCACCGACATCGTACGGCCCGGCGTCACCGGATTGCTGTTCCCCCGCCAGACCACGGAAAGCCTGATCGCCACCGTGACCCAGTTCGAATCCCTGTCCATCGCCCCCGAAGCCTGCCGGACCAATGCCGAGCGATTCTCGCGCGAGGTGTTCCGTGACCGGATGCTGGGGCTGATCCGCGAGGCCTGCGCGGCACGGGGGATGGAGGCGCCATGATCCATTTCAGCCTGATCGTCGCAACCCGCGGCCGCACTACGGAGCTGGTGGAATTCCTCGACAGCGTCACGGCCCAGGGCCGCGCCGACATCGAGGTGATCGTGGTCGACCAGAACGAGGATGGCCGCCTTGCCCCCCTTCTGGCGCCGTACACGGAGGCGCTGCGGATCACGCATCTGCGCTCCTCCATCGCGCGCGCCAACCACGCACGTAACCTCGGCCTGCGCCAGGCGCGCGGGGCGCTGGTCTCCTTCCCCGACGATGACTGCCTCTATCCGCCCGGGCTGCTGGACCGCGTGGCCAATGCCTTCGCCGCCGACCCGGCGCTGATGATCCTGACCGGCCCGGCCGAGAGCCCGGAAGGCGGGCTCGGCTCCGGCCGCTGGCGGGTGGAGGGCGGGCCGATCACGGCGGCCAATGCCTGGACCAGCGTCATCGAGTTCAACCTCTGGCTGCGCCGCGGCCTGGCGCTGCGCCTCGGCGGCTATGACGAGACCATGGGGCCGGGCACCGGCCTGGGCTCGGCCGAGGGAAATGACCTGGTGCTGCGCGCCGTGACCGTGGGCCACAAGGCGATCTACGATCCCAGCCTGCGCATCATCCACCCGGACAAGCGCCTGTCGGAGGTCGCGGTGGCCCGCGCCTGGCTCTATGGCGGCGGCCTCGGCTTCGCGTTGCGGCGGCATTCGGTGCCGGCCAGCGTCTGGCTGCCCTTCGCCATCCGCCCGATCGGCGGGCTGGCGCTGAGCCTGCTGCGGCTGCGGCCACGCGACGCGGCCTATTACGGCATGACCTTCCTCGGCCGGCTGCGCGGTTTTGCGCGGCGGGACGCGACCGCGGGGCGGATCCGGCCGGCCATCGAGGGCCAGCCGGAGGAGGATCGCTGATGCGGCTGGCGATCGGCATCGCCACCCGCGGCCGCGCCGTCATACTGGGGGAGGTTCTCGACGAACTCCGGCGGCAGACCCGCGCGCCGGACCGCGTGCTGGTCTGCCATGTGACCGAGGAGGATATCGCCGGCCTGCCGGCGCGCTTCCCGCAGGTGCAGTTCATGGCGAGCCCGGCCGGCCTGCCGCGGCAGCGCAACGCGATCCTGGATGCCGTGGGCGATTGCGACGCCGTGCTGTTCCTCGACGACGATTTTTTGCCAATGCCGGACTACCTCGCCGTGACGGAGCGGGTGCTGATGGCGCATCCGGATTGCGTGGTGACCACCGGCACCGTGATCGCGGACGGCGCCAAGGGCCCGGGGCTTTCGGTGGCGGAAGGGCGCGCGCTGCTGGCGGCCGATGTGCCGCCCGAGGATGCGCTGGCCGTGACGCCACACTTCAACGGCTATGGCTGCAACATGGCCTTTCGCCTGGCCCCCCTGCGCACGCATGGGATCCGGGTGGATGAATCGCTGCCGCTCTATGGCTGGTACGAGGATATCGACGTGACCCGCGCGCTGGGCCGGCACGGCTCCATCCTGCGGCTGGCAGGCGCGCGGGGCGTTCATCTGGGCGCCAAGTCGGGGCGCGTCTCCGGGCTGCGGCTCGGCTATAGCCAGGTGGCGAACCCGGTCTATCTGGCGCGCAAGGGGACCTTTCCCTGGAGCCACGCCATCCCCTCCGCCGCGCGCCACACCGCGATGAACGCGCTGCGATCCCTGGCGCCGGAACCGCATGTGGACCGCTTTGGGCGTTTTCGGGGGAACCTGATCGCACTGACGGACCTGCTGCGCGGCCGAGCGCATCCCGCGCGCATCCTGGAGTTGTAGATGCAGGACCTGCTGTTCCTGCTCTCAAAAGTGCTGTGGGCGCTGCTGCGGCCGAATACGCTGGCCCTGGCTCTGGCGGTGCTCGGGCTGCTGCTGGTCTGGCGTGGGCGGCGCTTCGGGCGCTGGCCGCTGGCGCTGGGGATCGGCTGGTATGCGGCGGTCTTCGCCCTGCCGGTCGCGGCGCTGCTGACCCTGCCGCTGGAGAACCGCTTCCCCCGCCCCGCCACGCCGCCGGCGCAGGTCACCGGCATCATCGTGCTGGGCGGCGCGGTGGAGCAGCGGATGACGGAAGCCCGCGGCATCCCCGCGCTGAACGGCGCGGCAGAGCGGATGACGGAGGGTGTGGCCCTGGCACTGCGCTACCCCGAGGCGCGGCTGGTCTTCACCGGCGGCACCGCCGCCATCGACCAGTCCGGCCCCACCGAGGCCGAGACGGCGCGCCTCCTTTTCACCAGCCTCGGCCTGCCGGCAGGCCGCCTGGTGCTGGAAAACGAGAGCCGCAATACGCACGAGAACGCGGTCTATACCCACCGCCTGCTGAACCCCCAGCCGGGCGAGACCTGGCTGCTGGTGACCTCCGCCAGCCACATGCCGCGCAGCATGGGCGTGTTCCGCGCGGCGGGCTGGAGCCGCATCATCGCCTGGCCGGTGAACTACACCACCGGCAACGACCCCGCCTATTGGTGGGACAACCCCTTCCCCACCAAGCTGAACCACGCGGAATGGGCGCTGCGCGAATGGGTGGGCCTGGTGGCCTATCGGCTGATGGGGCGGACGCCGGCGCTGTTCCCGGCGCCGTGATCCTGACCTCAGTCGCGCCGCTGGTACGCCAGAGGCGTGACGGCGCGGCCTCCGGCCGCTTGGCTTTCGCGGCATTGGCCGCGGCGGCCATTCGGCCGCTCGCCCGCGTTCCGCGGGCGCGGGTTAGTCCCTGCGGCCGCTGGTGTCAGAACTTCAGCCCCATGGCGCGGACCATGGCGCTGTCCTCGGCGTAGAATTCCTGAGCGTAGCGGGCATAGGCTTCGCCATCGGCATACATCATTGGCATGTTGTAGCGCTCCAGCACCGCCAGATGCGCCGGGTCCTGCAGTGCGTCGCGGAAGGCATCGTGCAGCACGGCGACCACCGCGGGGTCCAACCCGCGCGGCGCGGCCAGGCCGTAGGGGGAGCTGTTGACGATGTCGATCCCGGCCTCCCGCAAGGTGGGCGCCATGGCGAAGCGTGGCGGGCGTGCCTCGCCCCAGGTGGCGAGCAGGCGCAGCCTTCCGTCCAGCACCAGCTCGCCCCAGGCGCTGCTCTCGGCGGCCATGTCGACCTGCCCGGCCAGCAGGGCCTGAAGGCTTTCCGCGCTGCCGCGGAAGGGCACATGCACCAGGCGCAGCCCGCCGGCCATCTGGGCGATGCGCTCCATCGTCACATCCAGCGTGGCGACGCCGGGCGAGCCATAGGTCAGGGCGCCCGGATTGGCGCGGGCATGGTCGAGCATCTGGCCGAGCGTCTGGAAGGGGCTGTCGGCGCGCACGACGATCCCAAAAGTGTAGCCCACGAGGCGGATCACCCAGGTGAAGTCCACCATGGGATCGTAGCTGGGACGCGCCATCATCACCGGGATGCGGAAGATGGAATTGGGCATGACGGAGAGGGTGTAGCCATCCGCACGCGTGTTCTGGGCCAAGGCGGCCGCGCCCATGCTGCCGCCGGCGCCGGGCCGATTCTCGATCACCACCGGCTGGCCGAGCCGCCGCGCGGCGCCTTCCGCCAGCACGCGCATCTGCACATCCGTGGTGCCGCCCGGCGGGAAGGGCACGATGACGCGGATGGGCCGATCCGGAAACCTTGCCTGCGCCAGCGCCGCCCCGGACAGGCAGGCAGCCGCAATGCCCAGCGCGCTGCGCCGGCCGATCGCCGTGTTCGGCATGGTGTTTCCTCCCCGCGTGTCTGAGCCTGACCCAGAAGATCGGCGGGTCGGTCCAGTGCGGCTTTTCCGTCCTGGCGGCGTCCGACAACTTGCCGATGCAACCAGCATCGGCGGCGTTGCCGTCCTGGCCAGGACAAAAAATCCGCGACCGGCCCTCAGCCGCCGACCTTCTGGGTCAGGCTCTCAGGCGGCCTCCGGCAGCCCTCCCGCGGCGACGACCACCCGCAGATGGTGGTCCACGTCGCCGAACAGGCCGGCCAGCATCGTCAGCCGCTTGAAATAGTGCCCTGCCTTGTACTCCTCCGTCACGGCGATTCCGCCATGCAGCTGGATAGCGTCCTTGCCGAGCTGGTCGGCGTTCTTGGCGACCAGCGCCTTGGCGGCGGAAAGCGCCACGCGGCGGGCGGCGGGGTCGGCCTCCTGCACCATCATGGCGGCATACATGGCCATGCTGCGCGCCTGTTCGCTGGCCACCAGCATGTCGGCCGCGCGGTGCTGCAGCGCCTGGAAATTGCCGATGGGCTGGCCGAACTGGGTGCGCTGCTTCAGGTAGTCCACGGTGAGGTCGCGGAGGACCTCCATGGCCCCGAGCGCCTCGGCGCAGATCGCGGCCTGGGCCTCGTCCACCACCTGCTCGATCAGCGGCAGCGCGGCGCCCTCGGCGCCCAGCAGCGCGCTGGCGGGCACCGAGACATTCTCCAGCACCACCTCCGCCGCGCGCAGCCCGTCCTGCGTCGCATAGCCACGGCGGATGACGCCGGCGGTGGCGGGGTCGAGCAGGAAAAGGCTGATGCCGTCGCGGTCGCGCCGCGCGCCGGCGGTGCGGGCGGAGACGATGAGGCGATCCGCGCTGTCGCCATGCAGCACCACGCCCTTGGCGCCGTTCAGCACATAGCCATCGGCGTTGCGCGTGGCGGTGGTGGCAATGTCGAACAGGTCGTGCCGCGCCTGGCGTTCCTGATGCGCGAAGGCGAGGGTCAGGCTGCCCTCCGCGATCGCCGGAATCAGCTCGGCGCGCTGTTCCGCACTGCCCGCGCGCTTGAGCAGCCCGCCGCCGAGCACGACGGTGGCAAGATAGGGTTCCACCACCAGGCCACGGCCAAACTGCTCGCAGACCAGCATGGTCTCCACGGGCCCGCCGCCGAAGCCGCCGTCATCTTCCGAGAAGGGCAGCCCCAGCAGCCCCATCTCGGCAAACTTCTGCCAATTCGCATCGGCATAGCCGCGCGGCTGCGCGCGATAGGTCTTGCGCTTTTCGAAGTCGTCATAGGCATCCGCGACGAGACGGCGGATGCTGTCGGAGAGCATGCGCTGCTCGTCGGTCAGGTCGAAATCCATGTGCCGTCAGAGCCCCAGGAATGCTTTGGCGATGATGTTCCGCTGGATCTCGTTGGAGCCGCCATAGATCGAGACCTTGCGGTAGTTGAAGAACAGCGGCGCCGCGGCATCCGCCCAATCCGGGCCCACGCTGGGCAGGTTCAACCCTTCCTCGTCGCGGTCCGGCCGCGGCATGGCATAGGGGCCGGCGACATCGACCAGCAGCTGCGTGGAGGCCTGCTGGATCTCACTGCCCTTGATCTTGAGGATCGACGACGACGGATCCGGCTTATCGCTGGCCTTGCCACGCTGCGCGGCCACCACGCGCATCTGCGTGATCTCCAGCGCCTTCAGCTCGATCTCGGACCAGGCGAGGCGGCGACGGAAATCCGGGTCGTCCCAGACCATGCCCTCCCCCGCCGGCGTTTCCTGCGCCAGCCGCTTCACGCGCGCCAGGCGTTCCTTGGTCATGCCGATGCGGGCGATGCCGATGCGCTCATTCGACAGCAGGAATTTCGCGTAGTCCCAGCCCTTGTTCAGCTCGCCCACCAGGTTCTCGGCGGGCACGCGCACCTCGTCGAAGAAGACCTCGTTCACCTCATGCCCGCCATCGATGGTGATGATGGGGCGCAGCGTGATGCCGGGCGTCTTCATGTCGATCAGGATGAAGGAAATGCCGGCCTGCTTCTTCACCGTGCTGTCCGTGCGCACCAGGCAGAAGATCCAGTCGGCATATTGGCCGAGCGTCGTCCAGGTCTTCTGGCCGTTGACGATGAATTCCTCACCCTCCCGCCGCGCCGTGGTCTTCAGCGAGGCAAGGTCGGACCCCGCGCCAGGCTCCGAAAAGCCCTGCGCCCACCAGATATCGAGATTGGCGGTGGAGGGAAGAAAACGCTGCTTCTGCGCTTCTGACCCGAAGGTGGCGATGACGGGGCCGACCATGTTGACGTTGAAGCCGAGCGGCTGCGGCACGGCGGCGGCCTGCAGCTCCTCGACATAGATGTAGCGCTGCACCGGCGTCCAATCCTGGCCACCCCACTGCACCGGCCAGTTCGGCGTGGCCAGGCCCTTGGCATGCAGGATGCGCTGGCTGGTGACATAGTCATCCCGCGCCAGGGCACGACCCTCGCTGACCTTGCGGCGGATCGGCAGCGGGATCTCGCTGCGGAAGAATTTGCGGAGGTCATCGCGGAAGGCGATTTCGTCGGGGGTGTAGCGGAGGTCCATGTGTCGTCTCCTAGGCCTTGGCCGCTTCTTCGTCGCGCAGTGCGCTCGCCAGCAACTTGCCCGCCGCGCTGCGCGGCAGGGTTTGGCGAATCTCCAACGCCGCCGGCATCTCGTGCTTGCCGACGCGGTCTGCCAGAAATGCGCGCAGATCCTCCAGCGTGAAGGGCTGCGCACCCGGCTTCAAGGCACAAAAGGCCTTGGCCGCCTGGCCGCGATAGGCATCCGGCACGCCGATCACCACGCATTCGGCGACGGCGGGATGCTCGTAAATGGCCTGCTCGATCGCCGCCGGATAGACGTTGAAGCCGCCGGACAGGATCATGTTCTTGCGACGATCGACCAGGGTGAAATGGCCGGCCGCGTCCATCCAGCCAGTGTCGCCGGTCAGGAACCAGCCATCCGCGAAGGCGGTGGCATTCTCCTCCGGCCGGTTCCAGTAGCCGGAGAAGACGTTGGGGCCGCGGATGGCGATCTCGCCGATCTCGCCCACCGGCATTGCGCGCGTCGGCGCGTCCAGCGCCACGATCCGCATCTCGATTCCCGGCAGCGGCAGGCCGATGATGCCGGCGCGGCGTGGGCCATCGGGCGGGATGCGCGTGCCGGCGGGGCAGGTCTCCGTCATGCCCCAGCCGCCGCCGATGCGCAGCTTCAGCAGGCGCTCCACGCGCTGCTGCACTTCCTGCGGCATCGGCGCGCCGCCCGAGCTGCACTGGCGCAGGCTCGACAGGTCCCGCTGCTCGAGTCCCGGCACGCCGGCAATGCCGATCCACATGGTCGGCACGCCGGAGAAGGTGGTGATGCGCAGCCGCTCTACATCCTCCACCCACTGCGCCGCATCGAAGCGCACCCGCAGATGGCACAGCGCGCCCTGCGCCAATTGCCGCAGCAGCACGGCGGTAAGGGCAAAGATGTGGAACAGCGGCAGCAGCACCAGCACGCGCGCCGTGCCCTCCGGCAGGTCCGTGCGGTCGCGCCAGGTGCGGTAGATGGCGACGGCGGCGGTCAGGTTGCCGTGGCTCAGCATGGCGCCCTTCGGCGTGCCGGTGGTGCCGCCGGTGTATTGCAGCAGCGCCAGGTCGTCGGGCGAGACCGTGGGCCATTCCGCTGGCGGCTCGGCCTCGGGGATCAGCGGAAAGTCGCAGGCGGCATCCTCCCCGCCCCAGCGCGCCTCCGGCGCCAGCAGCACGTCCCCCACCGCGCCTTCCGCGCGCAGCCATTCGGCATTGGCCACCAGCGCGGGAAAGCCGGTGGTGATCAGCAGCTTCGCACCGGAATCATGCGCCTTGTGCGCCAGCTCCCGCTTCGCATCGAGCGCCGAGAAATGCACCACGCGCGCGCCGAGGCGCAGCGCGGCAAAGAAACACAGCGGATGCCAGGGCGTATTCGGCAGATACAGCGCCACGCAATCCCCGGGCCGGATCCCGCGCGCCCAGAGCCCCGCCGCGATACGGTCCGACAGCGCGCGCAGCCCGGCATAGCTCAGCACATGGCCGCGATATTCCAGCGCCGGCTTATCGCCGAAGCGCCTTGCCACATCATCGAGGAAGGCGGGCAGCGTGCCGCGCGGGATCGGCGTGTCCCAGCGGCATTCCGGCGGGTAGGACGCCTCCCACGGGTGCATCTCAGTCGGCCTTGAGGCTCGCGAAGCCCTTGCCTTCGGTCGCCAAACGCGACAGCAGATCGGCGGGGCGCAGCGTCTCGTCGCCCGTCGTTTCCGCGAAGGCGCTGAGCCGCGCCGCTACCTGCGGCAGGCCGACGGAATCCGCGTAATGCATCGGCCCGCCACGCCAGGCCGGCCAGTTGTAGCCATGCAGCCAGACCACATCGATATCACCCGGCCGGGCGGCGATGCCTTCCTCCAGGATGCGCGCGCCCTCGTTCACCATGGGTAGCACGAGGCGATCGAGGATTTCCTCTTGCCCGATCTCGCGCTGCGCCACGCCTTCGGCCGCGGCCACGCGGCGGATCAGCGCCGTGACCTCGGGATCGACAACACCCGTGCGGCTGCCCTCGGGATACAGGTAGTAGCCCTTGCGCGTCTTCTGGCCGAGCCGCTCCGCCTCCACCAGCGCATCGGCCACCGGCGCGCGCTTGCCCGTGGCGCGGCGAATGCGCCAGCCGATGTCGAGGCCGGCGAGGTCCGCCATCGCAAACGGGCCCATGCGGAAACCGAAATCGGTCAGCGCCTTGTCCACCTGTTCCGGCGCCGCGCCTTCCAGCAACAGCCGCTCCGCCTGCTGCGTGCGGCGGGCCAGCATGCGGTTGCCGACGAAGCCGTAGCAGACGCCGACGACGACCGGCACTTTTGCGAGCTTGCGGCCGATCTCGGTGGCCGTCGCCAGCGCCTCCGGCGACGTATGTTTGGCGCGCACAACCTCCAGCAGCTTCATCACATTGGCCGGCGAGAAGAAGTGCATGCCCAGCACGTCCTGCGGCCGGGACGTGGCGGAGGCCATCTCGTCGATATCGAGATAGGAAGTGTTGCTGGCCAGGATCGTCCCCGGCTTGGTCACCCGGTCGAGATGCGCGAAGACCTGCTTCTTCAGGCCCATCTCCTCGAAGACCGCTTCCACCACCAGGTCGGCATCCGCCGTGGCGTCCAGGCCGACCGCGCCCTCGATCAGGGCGAGGCGCGCATCGCGCGCCTCCGCGCCCAGGCTGCCGCGCTTCACGCTGCTGTCGTAGGTGCCGCGGATGCGCTCCATGCCGCGGGCCAGCGCCGCCTCATCCGTCTCGATGACGCGCACGGGAATGCCGGCATTCGCAAAGCACATGGCGATGCCCGCGCCCATGGTGCCGCTGCCGAGCACCGCGGCGCGCGCCACCGGCCGCGGCTGCGTGCCCTTCGGCAGGCCGGCGATCCGGGCGGCCTCGCGCTCCGCGAAGAAGACATGGCGCAGCGCCTTGCTGCGCGGGTCGTCCAGCAGGCGCAGGAAGGCGGCGCGCTCGAAGGCCACGGCCTCCGCAAACGGCATGTCGAAGGCGGCGCGGACGCAGGCGATGCAGTCGGCGATCTGCGGCTCGGTCGCGGCGCGCTTGGCGAGCGTGGCGGCTTCCTTCTCGAAGGCCTCGCGATCGCCCAGCCCCGCATCCCGCGCCGAGACCGGCTGCGGCTTCGGCCGCTTCACGAAATCGCGTGCCGCCTGCAGCAGGTCGCCCAGCACCACGGTATCGGCCAGCCCCGCCGCCACCGCCGCATCGGCGTCCATCGGATCGCCGGAGACCATCAGCTTCAGCGCCGCCGCCGCCCCCATCAGCCGCGGCGCCCGCTGCGTGCCGCCGGAGCCCGGCAGCAGCCCGAGCTTCACCTCCGGCAGGCCGAGCTTCGCCCTGGGCCCCAGCACCCGCCAGCTGCAGGCCATGGCCACTTCCAGCCCGCCGCCCAGCGCCGCGGCCTGGATCGCCGCCACCACGGGCTTCGCCGCGCCATCCAGCGCCGCCACAAGCTCCGCCAGCGTCGGCGAGACGGGCGGCTTGCCAAACTCGGAAATATCGGCACCGGCGATGAAGGTGCGGCCCTCGGCGGCGATCACCAGGCCGGCGACGGCGGGGTCGGCCTCCGCCCGCCGCACGGCCTCGAAGAGCCCGGCGCGCAGGGCGGCGGAGAGCGCATTAACCGGGGGGTTGGACAGCGTCGCCACCGCGATGCCGTCCGAAACCTCATACCGCACCGGTTCCGCCATGCGCCCTCTCCCCGATCCTTGGCCCATCCTGTCCGTCATCCCCGCGCCATGGTCAAGGCAGGCCGGCGCCGGCAGGATGGCGGGCGAAAGGGAGACCCCGGATGCCACTTCCCCCGCTGCTGCAGGGCCGCCTGCGCCTGCCCGCCATCGGCGCGCCGCTGTTCATCGTCTCGACGCCGGAGCTGGTGCTGGCGCAATGCCGCGCCGGGATCGTGGGCAGCATCCCCTCCCTCAATGCCCGCCCGGCGGAGGCGCTGGACCCCATGCTGGCGCGCATCACCGCCGGGCTGACGGCGCAGGACGCGCCATTCGCGGTGAACCTGATCGTGCATGCCTCCAATGACCGGGTGGAGCATGACCTTTCGGTCTGCGAGCGGCATCGCGTGCCGATCATCATCACCTCGCTGCGCCCGCCCCAGGCGGTGGTGGACCGGGTGCATGGCTGGGGCGGGCTGGTCTTCCATGACGTGACGAATCTGCGCCATGCGCAGAAGGCGATCGAGGCCGGCGTCGATGGGCTGATCCTGGTGGCCGCCGGCGCCGGCGGCCATGCCGGCACGCTGTCCCCCTTCGCGCTGGTGGCGGAGGTGCGCCGCATCTATGGCGGCACGCTGATCCTGTCCGGCTCCATCACCACTGGCGCACAGATCCTGGCGGCGCAGGCGATGGGGGCGGACCTGGCCTATCTGGGCACCCGCTTCATCGCCTCGGCCGAGGCCCAAGCGGCGGAGGGCTACAAGCGGATGATCGTGGAGGGCCAGGCGGCCGACATCCTCTACACGCCCTTTTTCACCGGCATCCCCGGCAACTACCTGAAGCCCAGCATCATGGCATCCGGCCTGGACCCGGAGGCGCTGCCCGCGGTGGACAAGACCAGCGCCAATTTCGGCACCAGCCGCGTGAAGCCGTGGAAGGATGTCTGGGGCGCCGGCCAGGGCATCGGCAGCATCACCGACGCCCCGCCGGCGGCCGAGATCGTGGCGCGGCTGCGGGCGGAATATGAGGCCGCCCGGGCGGCATTGACCCTTCCGGCAAGCGGCGCCTAGCCTCCGCCCGCCGCCGTCAGAGCGGCAGGAGGAAACAATCCATGCAACGCCGTTCGCTGTTCCAGGCGGGCGCGGGTCTCGCCGCGACCGCGTTTTCGGGGATGGCCCCGGCCATCGCGCAGCCGGCCCGCGCCGCCACGCTGCGCTTCGTGCCGCAGGCCAACCTCACCGCGCTGGACCCGATCTGGACCAGCGCCATCGTCACCCAGATGCATGGCTACCACGTCTACGACACGCTCTATGCGCTGGACGCCCGGCTGCGCCCGCAGCCGCAGATGGCGGAGGGGCATGAGGTCTCAGCCGATGGCCGCGTCTGGCGCATCCGGCTGCGGGAAGGCCTGAAATTCCACGACGGCACGCCGGTGCGGGCGGTGGATTGCGCCGCATCGCTGGCCCGCTGGGCCAAGCGCGACCCGTTCGGCCAGATCCTGGTGACCTCCGTCGATGAATGGCGCGCGGCGGATGACCGCACGCTGGAAATCCGCCTGAAGCGCCCCTTCCCGCTGCTGCTGGAAGCGCTGGCCAAGCCGGACGCCAATGTGCCCTTCATCATGCCGGAGCGCCTGGCCACCACCGACGCCAATACCCAGATCGGCGAGGTCATGGGCAGCGGCCCCTTCCGCTTCCTGCGCGACGAATTCGTCTCCGGCAGCCGCGTGGTCTACGCGAAGAACGAGGCCTATGTGCCGCGCCAGGAGCCGGCCAGCGGTGCGGCCGGCGGCAAGGTGGCGCATTTCGCCCGCGTCGAATGGCACATCCTGCCGGACCCGGCGACGGCGGCCGCGGCGTTGCAGGCGGGCGAGGTGGACTGGCTGGACCAGCCGCTATCGGACCTGATCCCGACCCTCGTGCGGAACCGGGACATCGAGGTGGGCGTGCTGGCGGAGGCCGGCATCATGTCCATCATGCGCCTCAACCACCTGCAGCCGCCCTTCAACAATGTGAAGGTGCGCCAGGCGGTGGCGCTGGCGGTGGAGCAGGAGGACTACATGCGCGCCACGCTCGGCAATGACCGCAGCATCTGGCGCACCTGCCACAGCCTCTTCCCCTGCGGCACGCCGCTCGGCGTCGAGAACCTGTCCGAATTCAACGCGCCGCCGCGCAGCCTGGACCGGGCCAAGGCCGCTCTGCAGGCCAGCGGCTACAATGGCGAGAAGGTCGTCATCATCAACCCGACCGACTTCCCGCTGATCGGCCCGCACGGGCTGATCACGGCAGACCGGCTGCGGCGGATCGGGATGAATGTGGAACTGGCCGAGACCGACTGGGGCACGGTGGTGCAGCGCCGCGTGAGGAAGGAGCCGGTGGAGCGCGGCGGGTGGAGCATCTTCCACACCTACGGCTCGTCACTCGGCTACCTGAACCCGGCGGTGTCCTCCCTGGTGAAGGGGCCGGGGGAGAATGGCTGGTTCGGCTGGTATGACAGCCCGCGGGCGCAGGCGCTGGTGCAGCAATGGCTGGACGCGCCGGATGCGGAGCGGCAGCAGGCCCTGGCGAATGAGCTGAACAAGCTGGCGCAGGACGATGTGGCCACCATTCCGCTCGGCCAGTTCACCATCCGCAGCGCCTGGCGGAAGCGGATCACGGGGCATCTGAAGGGCAGCATGCCCTATCCGTGGGGCGTCAGGCCGGTGTGACCGATAGCCCTCCCCCGCGCTTGCGGGGGAGGGTTGGGTGGGGGCTTCCACGAAGACCGCCCGCCATGAAACCCCCCACCCCGACCCTCCCCCGCTTCGCAGGGGAGGGAGGCGCTTCACCCCGCCAGCGCGGTCTTCACCACCTCATTCACCAGGGCCGGATTTCCCTTGCCCTGCATCGCCTTCATCGTCTGGCCCACGAAGAAGCCGAACAGCTTTTCCTTGCCGCTGCGATACTCCGCGACCTTGTCGGCATTGGCCGCCATCACCTGCGCCACCACCGCCTCGATCGCGCCGGTGTCCGTCACCTGCTTCAGCCCGCGCTCCTCGACGATCTCGCCCGGCGCCTTGCCGGTCTCGAGCATCGCCTCGAAGACCTGCTTGGCCAGGCTGCCGGACAGGGTCTTGTCGCTGATCAGGTCCAGCAGCGCGCCGAGGTTCTCAGCCGTCACCGGCGGATCGCTGACGTCGCGCTTCAGGCGGTTCAGGGCCGCGAAGAAATCGCCCGTCACCCAATTCGCGGCCAGCTTCGCGTCGCGGCCCTTGGCCACCGTCTCGAAGAAGACAGCCGTCTCCTTCTCCAGCGTCAGCACATGGGCGTCATAGGCGGTCAGGCCCATGGCGGTGTAGC
This sequence comes from Falsiroseomonas tokyonensis, assembly GCF_019024325.1. GTDB lineage: Bacteria > Pseudomonadota > Alphaproteobacteria > Acetobacterales > Acetobacteraceae > Falsiroseomonas > Falsiroseomonas tokyonensis. Next base: position 448,315 of record NZ_JAFNJS010000003.1, on the reverse strand, counting down.
GCGCGCGCCGCGCATCCGGCAGTTCCGGCAGCGCCGCCTTCAGCGCCGCCACCCAATCCGAATCCAGCACCAGCGGGGGCAGGTCCGGCTCCGGGAAGTAGCGGTAGTCATGCGCATCCTCCTTGGAGCGCATGGACCGCGTGACGCCGCGCGCGGTGTCAAACAGGCGGGTTTCCTGGAAGACCTCCTCGCCCGATTCCCAGACCTCGATCTGCCGCCGCGCCTCGGCCTCCACCGCCTGCATGACGAAGCGGATGGAGTTGACGTTCTTCACCTCGCAGCGCGTGCGGAACCCCTCGCCCGCCTTGCGGACGGAGACATTCACATCGGCCCGCATCGAGCCCTCGTCCATATTGCCGTCGCAGGTGCCGAGGTAGCGCAGGATCTGCCGGATCTTCGTCAGATAGGCGCCGGCTTCCTCGGGGCTCCGCATGTCGGGCTCGGAGACGATCTCCATCAGCGCGACGCCGGAGCGGTTCAGGTCGATGAAGGATTTGGTGGCATGCTGGTCATGCAGCGACTTGCCGGCATCCTGTTCCAGATGCAGCCGGGTGATGCCGATGGTCTTCGTCGTGCCGTCGCCGAGCGTGATCTCCACCGCACCCTCCCCGATGATCGGGTGGGCGAACTGGCTGATCTGATAGCCCTGCGGCAGGTCGGCGTAGAAGTAGTTCTTCCGGTCGAAGCGCGACCAGAGGTTCACCTGCGCATTCAGCCCGAGGCCCGTGCGCACGGCCTGGGCCACGCATTCCTGGTTGATGACGGGCAGCATGCCGGGGAAGCCGGCATCGATGAAGGACACCTGGCTGTTCGGCTCCGCCCCGAAGGCCGTCGCGGCGCCGGAGAAGAGTTTTGCCTGGCTGATGACCTGGGCGTGGATCTCCAGGCCGATGACGAGTTCCCAGGGGCCGGTGCGGCCCTCGATCGTGTAGCTCATGCCCCCGCCCTCAGCCCCGGCAGCGCCGTGAAATTGGCTGCCCGTTCCAGCGTGCGCCCGACCGCAAAGACCGTCTCCTCATCGAAGGCGCGCCCGATCACCTGCAACCCGAGCGGCAGGCCCTGCCCGTCCAGCCCCGCCGGCACCGCGAGCCCCGGCAGCCCCGCCAGGTTCGCGGTGACCGTAAAGATGTCGTTCAGGTACATTGCCACCGGGTCGTCCTGCTTCTCATCCATGCCGAAGGCGGCGGACGGCGTCGCCGGCGTCAGGATGGCGTCGACTTTCTCATAGGCCTGCTCGAAGTCGCGTCGGATCAGGGCGCGGACCTTCTGGGCCTTGAGATAGTAGGCGTCGTAGTAGCCGGCGCTCAGCACATAGGTGCCGATCATGATCCGCCGCCGCACCTCGGCGCCGAAGCCGGCGGCGCGGGTGCGCTCATACAGGTCGCGCAGGTCGGAGCCAGGCTCCGTCACCCGCATGCCGAAGCGCACGCCGTCATAGCGGGCGAGATTGGAGGACGCCTCCGCCGGCGCCACGATGTAGTAGGTGGGCAGCGCGTATTTCGCATGCGGCAGGCTGACCTCGACGGTCTCCGCCCCGGCGTCGCGCAGCCAGGCCAGGCCCTGCTCCCAGAGCGCCACGATCTCCGGCGCCATGCCGTCCAGCCGGTATTCCTTCGGCACGCCGATCCGCAGGCCCTTCACGCCGCGCTCGCACGCCTTCGCAAAGTCCGGCACAGGCATGTCCGCGCTGGTGGAGTCCCTCGGATCGAAGCCGGCCATCGACTTCAGCAGGATGGCGCAATCCTCCACCGTGCGCGCCACCGGCCCCGCCTGGTCGAGCGAGCTGGCGAAGGCCACGATGCCGAAGCGGGAGCAGCGCCCATAGGTCGGCTTGATGCCCGCGATGCCGCAGAAGGCGGCGGGCTGACGGATGGAGCCGCCGGTATCCGTCGCCGTCGCGCCCAGCGCCAGCCGCGCCGCAACCGCGGCGGCGGAGCCACCGGAGGACCCGCCCGGCACCAGCCGCGTGTCGGGATCGTTCGCCCGGCTCCAGGGATTCTCCACCGGCCCGCTGGCGCTGGTGGTGTTCGACGACCCCATGGCGAATTCGTCGAGATTCGCCTTGCCCAAAAACACAGCACCGTCGTCCAGCAGGTTCTGGCTGACCGTGCTCTCATAGGGCGGCACGAAGCTGTCGAGGATGCGGCTGCCCGCCGTGGTGCGCGTGCCCGCCGTGCAGAACAGGTCCTTGATGGCGAGGGGAATGCCTTCCAGCGCGCCCACCGTGCCCTGGCGGCGCCGTTCGTCGCTGGCCTTGGCGGCCGCCAGCGCCTTCTCCGCCGTCACGGTGATATAGGCGTTCAGCCGTGGGTTCAGCTTGGCGATGCCGTCCAGATGCGCGTTCGTCAGCTCGACGCTGCTGATCGTGCCTTCGTTCAGCGCGTCGATCGCGCCGCGCAGGGTGAAATCCGTGGGATGCATCACTCGACCACCTTCGGCACGCCAAAATATTCGCCCTGGCGATCCGGGGCATTGGCCAGGATGGCATCGGCCTGGCCGCCATCCGTCACCACGTCGGGGCGCAGCCGCGCGCGGGCCTGGGCCACGGGGCTGCCGCCGGCCATCGGCTCCACGCCCTCCGTCTCCACTTCCTGCAATTGCTCGATCCAGCCCAGGATCCCGTTGATCTCGGCCTGCGCCTGCTGCACCTCGGACTCGTCCAGCCTGATGCGGGCGAGCGAGGCGATGCGCCGGATTGTGGCGGTATCGAGGGACATTTTCTTCAGGAAATCCTTGATCTGCCTGGGTTTGCCCAAGAGGCTTTGTCAGACGGCGAGCGGGGGAACATAACGGCGCCCATGCCCGCCATCAACATGCGCGACCTGCGCGCCGCCCTGCCCCGCGATGCGCGCCTCATCGGCCTCGACCCCGGCGCGCGGATCATCGGCGTCGCGCTCTCCGATGTCTCGCTGATGCTGGCCTCGCCCTATGGCGCCATCGCCCGCGGCAAGCTGGCGGCCAATGCGGCGGAGATTGCGCGGATTGCGAAGAAGGAAGGGGCCGGCGGGCTGGTCGCGGGGCTGCCCTTGTCCATGGATGGCAGCTTCGGCCCGGCGGCGCAGGCGGCGAAGGATTGGGCGCTGGCGGTGGCCGCCGCCACCGGCCTGCCACTGGCGCTCTGGGACGAGCGCCTGTCCTCGGCCGCCGTGAACCGGATGATGATCACGGCCGACCTGTCGCGCGCCAAGCGGGCCAAGGCCGTGGATGCCGCGGCGGCCGCCTATATGCTCCAGGCCGCTCTGGATGCCAGCGCGGGCCCGGCGTAGGTTCGCGCCATGCTCCCCTACCCCCACCGCCACCTGCTCGCCATCGAGGGCCTCGAGCCGCCCTATATCGCCGATCTGCTGGATCTGGCGGAGAACTATGCGCTACTGAACCGCCAGGGCAAAACCCAGCGCGACCTGCTCAAGGGCCGCACGCTGATAAACCTGTTCTTCGAGGACAGCACCCGCACCCGCACCAGCTTCGAGCTGGCCGGCAAGCGGCTGGGGGCGGACATCGTCAATATGACGGTCTCCACCAGCTCGGTGAACAAGGGCGAGACGCTGCTCGATACCGCCTCCACCCTGAACGCCATGCACACGGACCTGCTGGTGGTGCGCCATGGGCAATCCGGCGCGCCGGCGCTGCTGGCCCAGAAGGTGGATGCGGCGGTGATCAATGCCGGGGACGGCACGCATGAGCACCCGACCCAGGCGCTGCTGGATGCGCTGACCATCCGCCGCCGCAAGGGCAGCCTGGAGGGGCTGACGGTGGCCATCTGCGGCGACGTGCTGCACTCCCGCGTCGCGCGGTCGAATATCCACCTGCTGCTGGCGATGAATTGCCGCGTCCGCATCGTGGGCCCGCCCACCCTGATCCCGGCCGAGGCCGCGGCGCTGGGGGTGGAGGTGCACCACAGCATGAAGACCGGCCTGGCCGAGGCCGACGTCGTCATGATGCTGCGGCTGCAGAAGGAACGGATGTCCGGCGGCCAGGTGCCCAGCGCCCGCGAATTCTTCCGCTTCTACGGGCTGGATGCGGAGAAGCTGGCCTATGCCAAGCCCGATGCCATCGTCATGCATCCCGGCCCGATGAATCGCGGCGTGGAAATCGACAGCGCCATCGCCGACGATCCCCTGCGCAGCGTCATCGGTGAACAGGTGGAAATGGGCGTCGCGGTGCGCATGGCAGTGTTGGACGTGCTGGCGCGGAACCAGCGCCGGAATACCTGATCCAGCGGCCCTTTTCGCGTACCGCTCAAGGGCCCCTCAATCGCCGGCGCTGCGCTTGGCTGCGCCGCATAGGCGGCGGGCCGCGTTCGCGGCCTCGGCCGCCGGTGCCGGCCGCAGGTAAGTCCGCTCCTTCGTTGTCGTCGCACTGCCCTAAGGCACCCGCAGCGCGGTGGCATAGGCCTCCGGCGTCTCGATCAGGGCGCGGGCCGCCAGGCGGTCATCCTCCCGCCCCTCCGCCGGCGGGCAGGCATTGCGCAGCGCCGTCATCTCGCTGGCCAGCACCGGGGCGCGCGCCGCGCGCTGGCGGGCCAGCATGCGGCCCATTGGCGCCTGGCCCTGGCGAAGCTGCGCCAGGCCCTGGGCCAGCACCTCCGGCCCCAGGCTGGTACAGAGCGCGGGCAGCACGCCCAAGCCCTGGATCGGCCAGCCGGACAGCGCCACGATCCGCGACCAGGTCACCAGCAGCTCCGCCCCGTTCGGCAGCGGCGCCACCAGCTGGATCAGCCCCTTGCCCATGGTGGCGCTGCCCACCACCACGGCGCGGCCGCGTTCCGAAAGCGCCGTCGCCACGATCTCGGCCGAGGAGGCGGTGCGGCCATCCACCAGCACCACCACCGGCCGCCCTTCCGCCAGGTCCTGCCCAGCGGCCAGGTAGCGGCGGTTCGCCTCCGGGTGGCGGCCCTCGGTGCGCATCACCTCCCCATCCGTCAGGAAGGCATCCGCCACCGCCACCGCCTGGCTCAGCAGCCCGCCGCGATTGCCGCGCAGGTCCAGCACCACGCCGTTCGGCATGCCCTCGGCGAAGGCGTCGCGCAGCACCTGGGTCAGGCGGCGATCTGTCACCGCGGAGAAGCCGGAGAGGCGCACATACAGGATGTCGTTGCGGCGCTCCGCCGTCACCGTCTCCGCCACCACCAGCTCGCGCACCAGCGTCACCACCCGGCGGCGGCCGCCGCGCAGCAGGGTCAGCGTCACCTCGCTGCCCTCCGGCCCTTCCAGCAGGGTGGCCGCCAGGCCGGGATCGCGCGGGCCGAGGCGCCTGCCATCCACCGCCACCAGCTGTTCCCCCACCCGGATACCGGCCTGGGCCGCCGGGCCGTCCCGCGTCACCGCATCGATCACCAGCGCATTGCGCTGCGCCGCCACGCGCAGGCCGAGGCCGGACTGGCCGACGCGGCGCTGGCGTGCCTCCCGCGCATCGGCGGCGGGGACGTAGCGGCTATAGGGGTCGAGGTGGTTGAACAGCTCCTCGAAACCCGAGGCCAGCAGGCGCTCCGCCCCCGCCTCCCGCACCTGGGGGGAGGCGCGCCAAGCGGCGGTGTAGAACTGGCCGAGCGCGGTGGCGACCGCCTGGCCCAGCGCATCGGGCCGCCCCGGCGCCACCAGCGGGGCAAGCGCCGCATTGGCCAGCACCCGATCTTCGCCCAGCAGCAGGATCCGGTCCTGGCGGATTTCCGCATTGAAGCGGGTGTCCAGCACGCTGAGGCCGCGCAGCGACCACAGCACGAGATTGGCCGGGCTTGTGGCCTCCAGGTGCCGTTCCAAGATCAGCGCATGGCTCGGCGCCAGCACCGCCTCCAGCGCCCCGGCCGGGACGCTGGAGGAGATCGCCATCTGGTCCTGGGCCAGGGTGCTGGCGGCCGGCGCGCCGGCCAGCAGCGCCGCCATCAGCACCAGCGGAACTAGCGCCGCCGCGCGCCCTTGCCAGAAGAATTGTGCTTGGAATTTTGCGCGGATTTTCCCGAACGCCCGCCGGGCCGTGGCGCGCCCTGCATCAGGCCGAAGACCATCCCCCCCGTGCGCGGGGTGGCCTCCGACAGCCTCACCTCGACCGTCTGGCCCAGCGAGAAGGTCAGCCTTGTATTGCGACCGGACATCGCATGCCCGGCCTCGTCCAACTGCCATCGGTCGTCCGGCAAGGACGCAAGCGGAACAATCCCGCTGGCGCCGTTCTCCTGCACGGTGACGAACAGGCCGAAGCGTGTCACCCCGGAAATCCGCGCTTCGAAAACTTCTCCGACACGTGTTGCCATGAAAGCAGCAAGATAGCGGTCGATGGCGTCACGTTCCGCCATCGCGGCCCGTCTTTCGGTCTGGGTGATGTGTTCTGCGGTGTCCGGAAAGCGCGCCGCCTCCGCCGGGACCAGCCCGTTCCTGCCGAGTGCCAGGCCCGCGATCAGCGCGCGATGCACCAGAAGGTCCGCATAGCGGCGAATCGGGCTGGTGAAATGGGCGTAGCGGGCCAGAGCCAGGCCGAAATGGCCGATATTGTCGGGCGAGTATTCGGCCTGGGACTGGCCGCGCAGCACCGCCTCGTTCACCAGCCGGTCCTCCGGCTTGTCCTTCACCGCGGCGAGGATGCCCCCGAAGTCGCGCGGATGGATGCGGTCCCGCGCCGGCAGCTTCAGGCCCAGCGATTCGAGGAACTGGCGCAGCCCCTCCAGCTTGGCGTCCGAGGGCCGGTCATGGATCCGGTACATGCAGGGCTGGCTCAGACGCTCCAGCTCCTCCGCCGCGCAGACATTGGCGGCGACCATGAATTCCTCGATCAGCCGGTGCGAATCGAGCCGCGAGCGGGGCACCACCGCCTGCACCTTGCCGGCCTCGTCCAGCAGCACGCGGCGTTCAGGCACATCCAGCTCCAGCGTGCCGCGGCGGGCGCGGTCGGCCAGCAGGGATTCGAAGGCGCCGTAGAGGTGGCCGAGCAGATCGGCCGGCACCCCCTCCGGCACCGTCCCCTCCTCCCGCGCCGCCTGCACCTGCTCGTAGGTGAGGCGGGCGGCGGAGCGCATGATGCCGCGCCCGAAGCGGTGCGCCAGCTTCCGGCCCGCGCGGTCGAAGCGCATCTCGACGAAAAGGCAGCCGCGCGGCTCGTTGGGGCGCAGGCTGCACCAGCCATTGGACAGCGCCTCGGGCAGCATCGGCACGACGCGGTCGGGGAAATAGACCGAATTGCCGCGCGCCCAGGCCTCACGGTCCAGCGCGCTGTCGGGCGTGACGTAATGGGCGACATCGGCGATGGCCACCAGGCAGCGCCAGCCTTCCGGCACGGGCTCCGCCCAGACGGCATCGTCGAAGTCGCGCGCATCCTCGCCATCAATGGTGACCAGCGGGATGTCGCGCAGATCCTCCCGCCCGCGCTTGGTCACGCCGCGCGCCGCCTCGGCCTGTTCCACCGCCTCGGCCGGGAAGACATCGGGGATGCCATGGGCATGGATGCAGATGAGGGAGACGGAGCGCGCCTCCCCCATCCGGCCCAGCACCTCGACGATGCGGGCCGGGCGGGGGCCCAGGCTGTGATGCGTCGGCATCGGCTCGGCCAGGACGATATCGCCGGGGCGTGCGCCGTTCACCTCCGCCACACGCCAATCGGCGCGCTGGCGGCGATCGGTCGGGATGATGCGGCCCTCCTCGAAGACGCCGAGGATGCGGGCCGGCGTTTCGCGGGCGATGCGCTTGAAGGTGCGGCCTTCGTATTTGTTGCCGCCGATGAATTTCAGCCGCGCCAGCACCCTTTCGCCCGGCGCGAGGGCCGCCTGGCCGCGCGCCTCGCGCTGCATGAAGATGACGGGCGGCGGGCCGCGGTCGCGGTCCCATTGAAGGGGGCGTGCGATCGGGTCGCCATCGGGATCGGTGCCCACCACCTCCACCGGCGCCATCTCGGGCAGGCGTTCCGGGGCCGCCAGGCCCTTGCGGCCCACCGGGGTGGCCTGGCCGGACTCCTTCAGGCCACGCAGCAATTCGCGCAGCGCCGGCCGCTGGTCGCAGGAGAGGCCGAAATGCCGCGCGATCTCCGTCTTGCCGACACGGCCCGGCGCCGCGCGCAGAAAGTCGCGCAGCTGTGCCAGGCTGGGCAGGGCGGCGGGCGCGGCTTCCGGGATGCCGGTGCGGCGGCGAGGCGCCTTGCCGCCGCCGGCGCTCTTCGGCTTGCGGGCGGCGTGGCCCTTGGCGGGGGGACCGCGCCGCACCACGCTCAGCCGGCCTTCCGCGCGGCCGGCTTCTTGGCCGCAGCGGCCTTGGGCTTCACGGCAGCCTTGGCCGGGGCCTTCTTCGCGGCCGGCTTGGCCGCGGCCTTCTTCGGTGCCGCCTTCTTGGCCGGCGCCTTCTTCGGGGCCGGCGCCTCGCCCTCCGGCTTGGCCGCCTTCTTGGGCGCCGCCTTCTTGGCGCCCTTCTTGCCCTTCAGCGGCGGCAGCTCCTTGCCCTTCTCGGCCAGCAGCTTCACCGCCTCCTCCAGCGTCACCGTGTCGAAATCCATCGACTTGGGCATGGAGGCGACGCGGCTGCCATGCATGACGAAGGGCCCGAAGCGCCCGCGCCGCACATCCACATTGCCGCCGGAGGGATGATCGCCCAGCGCCCGCCCGCGCGGCTTCACATCCGCCAGCAGCGCCATGGCGCGGTTCAGCCCGATGACCAGCACATCGTCATCCGGGTCCAGCGACTTGAAGAGCTGGCCCATCTTCACATAGGGGCCGAAGCGCCCGATGGCGGCCGTGATCTCCTCCGCCGTCTCCGGATGCACGCCGACGATGCGCGGCAGCGAGAGCAGGGCGAGCGCGCGTTCCAGGGTCAGGCTGTCCGGGTCCATGCCGCGGGCCAGGCTGGCGCGGCGCGGTTTCACCTTCTTGCCCTTCTCGTCGAGGGTTTCCTCACCGAGCTGGACGTAAAGCCCGTAGGGCCCGCGGCGCAGGCTGATGGCCTTCCCCGTCGCCGGGTCCACGCCCAGCTCGCGCTGCCCCTCATTGAAGCCCGCGGCCCCCTCGGCCTCCGAGCCCGGCGCCACCAGCGGCCGCGTGTAGCGGCACTCCGGATAATTGGAGCAGCCGATGAAGGCGCCGGTCCGCCCCAGCCGCAGCCCCAGCCGCCCACCCGAACAGGCCGGGCAGCCGCGGGGGTCCGTGCCATCGGCGCGGGCGGGGAAGAAATGCGGCCCGAGATCCTCGTCCAGCGCGTCGATGACATCGCTGATGGTCAGCTCGCTGGTCGCCGCGATGGCCTTCGAGAAATCGTCCCAGAAGGCGCGCATCACCGCGCGCCAATCGGCCCGGCCGCCCGAGATATCGTCGAGCTTCTCCTCCAGCCCCGCGGTGAAGCCAGTATCCACATAGCGTTCGAAGAAGGAGACCAGGAAGGCCGTCACCAGCCGCCCGCGGTCCTCCGGCACGAAGCGCCGCTTGTCCAGTTTCACATAGTCACGGTCCTGCAGGACCTGCAGGATGGAGGCATAGGTGGAGGGGCGGCCGATCCCCAGCTCCTCCAGCCGCTTCACCAGCGTGGCCTCCGAGAAGCGCGGCGGCGGCTGGGTGAAATGCTGGCTGGCGGTGACGGGGCCGGACTTCACCGCATCCTTCTCCCGCATCGGCGGCAGGGTGCGGCTCTCGTCATCCGGCTCGGGCCCGGCGGTGGCGATGCCGGCGCGGGCATCGGCCGCGCGGTCGTCCTCGTCCTCCCGGTACAGCCGCAGGAAGCCGTCGAAGGCGATGACGGAGCCGGTGGCGCGCAGCTTCGTGCGGCCGCTGGGCTCCACCAGTTCCACCGCCGTCTGGTCGATCTCGGCCGACTGCATCTGGCTGGCGACCGCGCGCTTCCAGATCAGCTCATAGAGCTTGCGCTGCCGCTCATCGAGGAAGCGGGCCACCTGCTCCGGCGTGCGGGAGACATCGGTGGGCCGGATCGCCTCATGCGCCTCCTGCGCATTCTTCGCCTTCGAGGAATATTCGCGCGGCGCCCCCGGCACATAGTCGCCGCCGAAGGCCTCCTTCACATGGTCGCGGATGGCGAAGATCGCCTCGCGCGACATCTGCACGCCGTCCGTCCGCATATAGGTGATGAGGCCGACACTCTCGCCGCCGATATCGGTGCCTTCATAGAGTTGCTGCGCCACCCGCATCGCCGCCTGCGCGCCCATGCCGAGTTTTCTCGAAGCCTCCATCTGGAGCGTAGAGGTGGTGAAGGGCGGCGGCGGGTTTCGCCGCGTGCGCCGCTTCTCGACACTCGCGACACTGAACTTGCCCGCCTCGACCGCGGCCTTGGCGGCCATGGCGGTCGCCTCGTTCGGCAGGTCGAACTGCTCGAGCTTACGGCCCTCGTGATGCGTCAGCCGGGCGCTGAATGGCGCACCCGACGGCGTCGCGAAGCGCGCCTCGACGGTCCAGTATTCCCGCGCCCGAAACGCCTCGATCTCGGCCTCGCGCTCGCAGATCAGCCGCAGCGCGACCGACTGCACCCGGCCGGCGGAGCGGCTGCCCGGCAGTTTCCGCCACAGCACCGGGGACAGGTTAAAGCCCACCAGGTAGTCCAGCGCGCGGCGCGCCAGATAGGCGTCGATCAGCGGCACATCCAGGTCGCGCGGATGCGCCACGGCGTATTGGATGGCGCGCTTGGTGATCTCGTTGAAGGTGATGCGATGCACCTCGACGCCCTTCAACACGCCGCGGCGGGCCAGCATGTCCTTCACATGCCAGGAAATCGCCTCCCCCTCCCGATCCGGGTCGGTGGCCAGGAACAGGCGGCGGGCGCCCTTCAGCGACTTGGCGATGGCGGCGATCTGCCGGTCGCCGCGCTCATCCGCCTCCCAGTCCATCGCGAAATCCTCGTCCGGCCGGACGCTGCCATCCTTGGCCGGCAGGTCGCGGACATGGCCGAAGGAGGCGAGGACCGTGAAGTCGCCGCCGAGATACTTGTTGATGGTCTTGGCCTTCGCGGGGCTCTCGACCACGACGACGTCGGTCATTTCTCTCGTTTCGCCTTCGCGCGCTTGTCCCGCCCCGATCGCCCGAACGGTCAGCTGACTGACCGCACGACCCGGTTGCCGGGCAGGCATTCCACCAGCCCGGACAGCTCCAGGTCGAGCAGGATCGCCTGGACGGATGGCGCAGATAGCTGGCAGCGGCGGACCAGATCGTCAACGGCAACGGGTACCGATCCAATCAATTCAAGGATTTGCGCCTGCGATTCCGGGGGCGCGGGGGCCGAAACCGGGCCGGGCGACGGGTTAACGGGCGCCGGCGGTAGGGAAAACAGCGGCAGTTCGAGCGGCTGGGCGGGCAGATTGGCCAGCACATCCTCCGCCGTTTCGGTCAGATGGGCGCCCTGGCGGATCAGGTCGTTGCCGCCCCTGGCGCGGGGGTCCATCGGGCTGCCGGGCACGGCAAACAGCTCCCGCCCCGCCTCCAGCGCCAGGCGGGCGGTGATCAGGCTGCCGGAACGCGGCGCCGCCTCCACCACCACCAGCCCCAGCACCAGCCCGGCGACGATGCGGTTGCGGCGGGGGAAGTGGCGCGCCATGGGCGCGGTGCCGAGCGGCGCCTCGCTGACCACCACCCCGCCCTCCGCCGCGATGCGCGCCTGCAGCCCGGCATTCTCGGGCGGATAGGGCTGGTCCAGCCCGCCGGCGACCACCGCGATGGTGCGACCGTGTGCCTGCAGCGCACCAAGATGCGCCGCCGCGTCGATCCCGCGCGCGAGGCCGGAGGTGACCGCCACGCCGCCCATGCAGAGCCCCGCCGCCAGCTCCTCCGCCAGCCGCCGCCCGGCGGCGGAGGCGGAGCGCGCGCCGACCACGCCGACCTGGCGGCGCTTGAGCACGGAGGCATCGCCCAGCACCGCCAGCACCGGCGGCGGATCCTCCAGCAGCGCCAGCAGCGGCGGGTAGGCGGGATCGTCCAGGTACAGGAAGGACCCGCCCATGCGCTCCACCGCGATCATCTCGCGCTCGATCTCGGCTACCGGCGGCGGGGCGAAGGCACGGCCCGTGCGGGCGGCGTGCGCCGGCAGCGCGGCCAGGGCGGCGGCGGCGCTGCCATGGCGGGCGATCAGGCGAAGGAAGGTGGCGGGGCCGATGCCCTCGGTGCGGGACAGGCGCAGCGCCGCCAGGGCGTCCTTCATGCCGCGCGCCCGAGCCAGACGACGCCCTCGGACGGCGCCAGGTTATGAAAGCCGGAGGCCTGCCAGAAACCGATGGCCCGCTGATTGTCCGGATTGACGCCAACATGCAGGCCGCCGGGCCGGATGGCGTCGATCCAGCGTTCGAGCAGGGCACGGCCCCAGCCCCTGCCCTGCATGCGTGGCAGAAGGTTCAGGTGTAGATGCGCCGGAAACGCGTTGAAGATCCGGGGCGGCGTGCGGCGAGGGGCATGGATGCGGTGGCACCGCCGCGCGTCATGGTCCCAGGCCTCGGGCGGGCCGGCCGGTTGCGGGTAGCGCTGCCGCAGAGCCGGCCACCAGTCCCGTTCCAGCCGGTCCTCGAAGGCAAGGGTGTCCGGCGCGCCGAGCACGAAGCCGGCGGGGCCGGCGCTATCCTCTGCAATGAACACCGTCTCGGGGCTGAGCACGGCATAGGGGGCGGAGTAGATGTGGCCCAGCAAACGGCCATCCGCGTAGAGCGCCCTCGCATCTCCACCCGCCGCACCCGTGGCGAGCGAAATGGCATAGAGGCTATCCAGATCATCCGGCACATAGGGGCGGATGAACGGCCTCACCCGCGCCTGCCGATCCGCGGTTCCGTGCCTGCGATCAGGCGGCGGATATTCGCGTGGTGGCGGATGGTGATCAGCAGGGCCACGCCCAGGCAAAAGCCGGCCAGCCGCCAGTCCCCGGACAGCGCCGCCACCACCGGCGCCAGCGCACAGACGGTGAGGGCGCTGAGCGAGGAGATGCGCGTCAGCACCGCCATGGCCAGCCAGACGCCGAGCAGCAGAAGCCCGAGCCCCGGCTGCGCGGCGAGGATCACCCCCGCCCCGGTGGCCACGCCCTTGCCGCCCCGAAAACCGAGCCAGACCGGAAAGGTGTGCCCCAGCAGCGCCGCGAAGCCTGCCAGCAGGGCCGCGTCCTCGCCCCAGATCCAGCGGGCCAGCAGCAGCGCCACGGCGCCCTTGGCCGCATCCAGCACCAGCGTGGCGGCGGCCAGCTTCTTGTTGCCGGTGCGCAGCACATTGGTGGCGCCGATGCTGCCCGAGCCGATGGCCCGCACATCGCCCAGCCCCGCGGCCTTGGTCAGCAGCAGCCCATAGGGCACGGAGCCCAGCAGATAGCCCAGCGCCGCGGCGAGGATCAGGCCGGTGCTCACCCGAAAACCCTCCGCCCCGCCTTCCAGGTGCCGAGCACCCGCCCCTCCAGCGCCCGCCCGTCGAAGGGCGTGTTCTGCGCCTTGCCCGGCAGTTTGCCCGAGACCACCTGCCAGCCGCGCTCCAGGCTGAACAGCACCAGATCCGCCGGCGCGCCCTTCTTCAGCACGCCCGTCTCCAGCCCCAAAAGCTTCGCCGGCCGCGATGTCATCAGGCCCAGCGCCTCCAGCAGCGGCAGCTTGCCGCCATGCACCTGGGCCAGGGTCACCGCCAGCAGCGTGGCGAGGCCCGCGCCCCCCGGCTCCGCCTGGGCAAAGGGCAGGCGCTTGTCATCGGCATCATGCGGCTGGTGGTCGGAGGCGATGGCATCGATCGTGCCATCCGCCAGCGCCGCCACCACCGCCAGCCGGTCCGCCTCCTCGCGCAGCGGCGGGGAGAGTTTCGCGTATGTGCGGTACTCGCCGATCGCCGTCTCGTTCAGGTCGAAATAGGGCGGCGCGGTGTCGCAGGTGACGCGCAGCCCCTCGGCCTTGGCGCGGCGGATCGCCGCCAGCGCCGCGCCGGTGCTGACATGGGCGAAATGGACATGGCCGCCGGAGAGCCGGGCGAGGGCGATGTCGCGCTCCACCATCATCGCCTCGGCCGCCGCCGGAATGCCCGGCAGGCCCATGCGGGTGGCGCGCTCGCCCTCCGTCGCGGCGCCGCCACCGGCGAGGCTGGGCTCCTCCGGATGCTGCACCACAAAGCTGCCGAAGGCGCGGGCATAGGACAGCGCCAGGCGCATCAGCCGCGCCGGCCCGATGGCGCGCCTTCCATCGGTGAAGGCCACCGCCCCCGCCTCCCGCAGCAGGCCGAATTCGGAAATGTCCTTGCCGGCACAGCCCCGCGTCGCCGCGCCATAGGGCAGGATGGTCAGGCTGGCGCCGGCCTGGCGGGCCAGGAAGGCGACCAGCGCCGGGTCGTCGATGGCCGGCGTGGTGTCCGGCAGGGCGCAGAGGGTGGTGATGCCCCCCGCCGCCGCGGCCTGGGCGGCGGAGGCGATGGTCTCGCGGTGCTCCGCGCCGGGCTCGCCGAGCGCCGCGCGCAGGTCGATCAGTCCGGGGGCCAGGCAGGCGCCCTCGGCATCCACCACCGTCGCACCCTCCGGCACGCCGAGGTTGCCGCCATGGTCCAGGATGAGGCCATCCCGCACCAGCAGCGATCCGGGCGCATCGAGCCCCGCGGCGGGGTCGAGCAGGCGGGCATTGAGGAGGAGGAGATCGGACATCGCCACCCTTATAATCGCCGCCGCGAGTCCCGCCAGCGTGCCGCTGCCGCATCCGGCGGCGAAGCGGGCACCGCCTGCAGTCGAAGCTTGCAGCGGCCGGCCCTGGGCGGCGACGGGACCCCGCTATGCGCGGCGCCGGCGCGGCCTATGCTGCGGCCTTCGCTCCCGAGGCCCCGCCCCATGCACCGCCGCTCCCTGCTCGCTTTGCCCGCCGGCCTCCTGGCCACCCCTGCCCTCGCCCAGGCCGACTGGCCGACCCGCCCGGTGCGCATCGTGGTGCCCTTCGCCGCCGGCGGCAGCACCGATGTCTCCACCCGGCTGCTGGCGCCACGCATCCAGCAGATCCTCGGCCAGCCGGTGGTGATCGAGAATCGTGGCGGCGCGGGTGGCACCATCGGCTCCGATTCGGTGGCCAAGGCCGCGCGCGACGGCAGCGTCTTCCTGATGGGCACCATCTCCACCCATGTGCTGGCGGTGGGCCTCTATGGCGACCGCCTGCCCTATGACCCGGAACGCGACTTCGTCGCGGTGGCGCCCACCGTGATGGTGCCGATCTGCATCACCGTGCACCCCTCCCTCGGCGTGACGGATCTCGCGGGCCTCATCGCCCTGCTGAAGGCCAATCCGGGCAAGTATGCCTATGGCACCGGCGGCGCCGGCGGGTCCGCGCATATCGGCGCGGTGGCCTTCCTGAACGCCATCGGGGCGGAGGCGACGCATGTGCCCTATCGCGGCAGCGCGCCGATGCTGGCGGATATGCTGGCGGGCCAGGTGAGCCTCTGCTTCGACACGCCGGCGCTGATCGCGCCCCATCACGCGGCCGGCAAGCTGCGCTGCCTCGCGGTGGCGACCGATGCCCGATCCCCGCTGATGCCGGATGTGCCGACGGCGGCGGAGGCCGGGCTGCCCGGCTACAAGGCCTATTCCTGGTTCGGCCTGTTCGCCCCGGCCGGCACGCCGGAAGCCATCGTCACCCGGATGAACGCCGCGGTGCGCGAGGCGCTGCTGGAACCCGCGACCCGGACCCGGCTGGTGGAGCAGGACCTGCCGCCGATTGCCGAGGGCAGCCCGGCCGAATTCGCCGCCTTCCTGAAGCGCGAACTGGCCGAATGGGTGCCGGTGGTGCGGGCCAGCGGGGCGACCGCCAACTGAAACACTTGACCTGAGCCCCCGCCGGGCTAGAACGCCCCCCTGTGCCGGGTGGTCCGCAAGGTCCGCCCCCAAACCGTTTCCTGTGCTGGAACCTGCCCGATGGCCAAGGCCAATACCATCCTGATCAAGCTCATCAGCACGGCCGAGCCGTCGACGGGCTATTTCTACGTGACCAAGAAGAACACCCGGAACGCCACCGGCAAGCTCGAGATGAAGAAGTACGATCCGGTCGCCCGGAAGCACGTGCTGTTCCGCGAGTCCAAGATCAAGTAACCCAGCCGGGGGCCTTGCCCCCGCCCTGCTGATCGGCCGAAGGCCGCGCCGGACCCCTGGTCTGGCGCGGTTTTTGCGCGTTCAAGCTTCAGCGCGCGCTGCGCGCGGCGGGCAAGCTTCAGCGCGTGCTGCGCGCGGCGGGCTTGCCCTGGTCGGCGGAATGCGGCCAATCCGCCTTCTCGGCGGCCAGCACCAGGTTGCGGCCGCTGTTCTTGCCCCGGTACAGGGCCGAATCGGCCGCGCTGATCACGTCATCGGCCTGCGCGCCAATGCCGCCGGCGGCGACGCCGATGCTGACCGTGATGCTGAGCGAGGTGCCATCCGCCAGGATCGGCACCGTGCCGATGGCCGCGCGCAGCCGCTCGGCCACCAGCATGCCATCCTCGGTCGCGGCGCCGGACATCACCACCAGGAACTCCTCCCCGCCATAGCGGGCGACCACATCGGCGGCGCGCAGATGGCCGCGGACACGCTCCGCCACCTCGCGCAGCACCAGGTCGCCGGCGGCATGGCCATGGGTGTCGTTCACCAGCTTGAAGCGGTCCACATCCATCAGCAGCACGCAGGCGCCGGAATTGCGCAGCACACCTTCCAGGTGGCGGCGGACATAGCGGCGGTTGCGCAGCCCGGTCAGCGGGTCCGTCACCGCCATTTCCAGGCTGCGGTCCAGGTCGGCGCGCAGCCTTTCCTGGTAGCGCTTGCGGCGGATCTGGTTGCGCACCCGGGCGCGCAGCTCGTTCGGATCGACCGGGCGGATCACGTGGTCGTTGGCGCCGAGGTCGAAGCCGCGCAGCACCAGCCCTTTCTGGCCGGGATCCGCCACCAGCAGCACCGGCACGTCCCGCGTGCTGGCATGGGCGCGGAGGCGGGAGGCCAGGCGCAGCGCATCGCCGCCATCCAGCGACAGGCTCAGCAGCACCACGTCATGCAGCCCGTCCTGCAGGATGTCCCAGGATTCGGTGGGGTCGGTGCAATGCGTCAC
Source organism: Falsiroseomonas tokyonensis (assembly GCF_019024325.1). Classification (GTDB taxonomy): domain Bacteria; phylum Pseudomonadota; class Alphaproteobacteria; order Acetobacterales; family Acetobacteraceae; genus Falsiroseomonas; species Falsiroseomonas tokyonensis. The sequence continues at coordinate 431,362 of NZ_JAFNJS010000003.1, read as the reverse complement.
CTCGATCCCATCGCCGCCGAGCACGACGGCCAGGGCATCGGCCTCCGCCGCATCCTCGTTCACAATCAGTGCCCGGGCGCCGGCGACGCTGGGCGATGGGCCCGGCGGGGGTTCGAAGCCCAGGTCGCGCGCCGTCTCCGCCCGCAGGCGCCAGGCATCCAGCACCTGCTTCATGCGCAGCAGGGCGCGCAGCCGGGCAAACAGGGTGGCGTCGTCCACGGGCTTGGAGAGGAAGTCATCCGCCCCCGCCTCCAGCCCCCGCACCCGCTCCGCCGGATCGGTCAGCGCGGTGATCATGACCACGGGGATATGCGCGGTGCCGGGCTGCGCCTTCAGCCGGCGGCAGACCTCATAGCCGTCCATGCCCGGCATCATGACGTCCAGCAGAACGACATCGGGCATCCAGCGTTGCACCGTCGCCAGCGCCTCGGGCCCCGAGGCAGCGATGGCCACCTCGTAGTACTCGTTCAGCAGCTTGATCTCGAGCAGCCGGAGGTTTGCGGCGATGTCATCGACGACAAGGATGCGCGCGGTCATGGGGCCTGCCGCTCACTTCCAGCCCGTTCGCAGCCCGCAACGCGCGGCAGCGCCGCGGCGATCTGGTGACGCGGCGAAGATCCGGCTACACGCAGCCTGGCTGCCCTGATGCACATGGTCACAAATCTGTCAAGGAGAAATCAGTGTCGGACATCACACGCGGCGAGCAGGCACTGCCGAAGGCGGGCCATCGCGATGTCGCCAATGCCAGCCTGTTCTTCAAGCGCTGGCTGGCGAACCCCCTGCAGATGGGATCCATCATCCCCTCCTCCGACACGCTGTGCCGGCGGATCGCGGCGCTGGTGAAGCGCGCGGAGGATGAGGTGGTGGTCGAGCTCGGCGCCGGCACCGGCGTGATCTCGCGCGCCCTGCTCGCCGCCGGCGTGCCGGCGGAGAAGCTGGTGGTGGTCGAGATCGTGCGCGACATGGCAGACCACCTGCGGGCCGCCCTGCCGGGGGTGAATGTCATCTGCGGCGATGCCTTCGAGCTGCCGAAGGCGCTGCCGGAGGCGATGCATGGCAAGGTGGGCACGGCAATCTGCGGGATTCCCCTGGTGTTGCTGCCGCGGGCGGACCAGCAGCGATTCGTCGATGCGGTGGAAGCGGTGGCCCCCGGAAAGGGCTTTCTCCTGTACACCTACTGCATCACCTCGCCGCTTCCCTATCGCCAGCTCGGCCTGACGGCGAAGCGGGAGGTCTGGACTCCACTGAACTTCCCGCCGGCCAGCGTCTGGCACTACCAGCCTGCCCGGTCATAGCCCGCGCCGCAACGCCCCAGGACGCGGCGCGGAGACTGGAGCACGATCCGTCCTCCCGGACGGATCTCGCGCTCTAGAAGTTATTGTTTCTAAAGCACGAAATCCGATAACACCGATTCAGTGTTACCGGATAGTGCTTTAGGGCCTGTGGACAGTTGGCCTGCGGGAGCGTCCGGCGGTGCTTTTCCGCGCTGGGTGCGTCAGCCATGCTCGCCGATGGGTAGCCATCGGCTCCGCTGTCTTCCTTCCCAGCCCGAAAAATCCCTCGCCGGCCACATCCCGGCCCCAACTGTCCACAGGCCCTGGCGCGCCGCGGAACGGTCTGCCTCAGCCGCTGCGCAGCGCCACCTCGGCGCCATCGGGGCGGGCGATGCGCGCGACCAGGCGCGGATGCGGGCTGCGGCGCACCTTCAGCGCCTCCTCCAACCCGCGCTGGCGCAGCACCTCGCGCAGCTGCTCGGCATCCGGATGCTCGGCTTCCAGCGCCAGCAATTTGCAGCCGGATTTCTTCAGCCGCGGCGCGGCGCCCTTCCCGTCATCCCACTGGATCAGCGGCGGGATCAGATTGCCCATGTCCTGGCGCTGCGGCGGGAAGGCCATGCGCCAGGTCAGGTCGCCGCGCGACATGGAACGCACCTCCCCCACCTGGCTGGGACCGAGCCTGGCGGCCACCGCGTCCAGCGCGGGCGTGCGCGCCACCCAGGCCAGCAGATGGGGGCCTGCCTCCAGCATCAGCTTCACCGCCGGATCGTCCAGGTCGAAGGGCCGCGGATGCGGCGGCGTGTCCTGCGCCGGGTCGGGGGCGATCACCTCCAGATACTGCTGCGGGCCCAGGCTGAGCAGCATGTTGTGCGTGCCGACGCCCGGATGGCTGCCGCCCTTGCCGGGCCGCACACCCAGCTGCGCCTCGATGTAGTCCGCCCCCTCCTCCAGGGTGCGGGCGCCCACCACGATGTGGTCGATCTCGGCCATGGTCTGTCCTGTTCTGTCAAATGGCCCCGCAAGGGGCGCTCAGCGGGCCTGGAACTGGGTCTTGCCGAACAGCACTTCGCGTTCCTGGTCCGTCATGCCGCCGACGCGCTGGTTCTGCGCCAGCACGGCCACGCCCCGCTGCACCGCCGGCCGCGCCGCGATGGCATCGTGCCAGCGCTTCACATGCGGGAAGTCGGCCAGGTCGATCGCCCGACGCTCCGGATTGCGGATCCAGGGGAAGGTGGCGATGTCGGCGATGGAATAGTCATCGCCGGCCAGGAAGGCGGCCTCGCTCAGCCGCTTGTCCAGCACGCGATGCAGCCGCCCCACCTCCTTCGCATAGCGGTCGCGCGCATAGGGGATGACCTCCGGCGCGTAGCTATGGAAGTGGCCGTACTGGCCGAACATCGGCCCGACGCCGCCCATCTGGAACATCAGCCATTGCAGGCAGGTGTAGCGGCCGGCGGGGTCGGCGGGGATCAGCGCGCCGGCCTTCTCCGCCAAGTAGACCAGGATGGCGCCCGACTCGAACAGCGCGAGCCGCTGCCCGCCCGGCCCATCCGGATCCACGATGGCGGGGATGCGGTGGTTCGGCGTGATGGCGAGGAAATCCGGCTTGAACTGCTCCCCGGCGCCGATGTTCACGGGCACCACGGTATAGGCCAGGCCCAGCTCCTCCAGCGCGATATGCACCTTGTGGCCATTCGGCGTGGGCCAGGTGAAGACCTCGATCGTCATGCGGCGCTCCCGGCATTCCTCGCGCCGCAGGTTGGGCCGGCCGCGGCCACCTTGCAAGGCGCCGCGGCCGGGTCTGACCCGCCGGGAAGTCAGCAGAAATGCGCGCCGCGCGTCTCCACCGGCACCATGTAGAGCGACTGGCTGGCGCACATGAACAGCCGGTTCCGCCGCGTGCCGCCGAAGCAGAGATTGGCGCAGATCTCGGGCAGGCGGATCTGGCCGATGCGGGCGCCGTCGGGGGCGAAGACATGCACCCCGTCATAGCCTTCGCCGACCCAGCCCATGGCGGCCCAGACATTGCCGGATTCATCGCAGCGGATGCCGTCCACCATGCCGGTGCGGCCGTCCAGCGTCATCTCGGCGAAGCGGCGCGGATTGCGCAGGCGGGGGCCGTCCACCTCATAGGCCCAGATCTGGCTGGCGGCATCGGGGTAGTGGCTGCGGCCGGTATCCGCGACATACAGCGTGCGGTAGTCGGGCGAAAAACACAGGCCGTTCGGCTTGAACACGTCGTCCGCCACCTTCGTGACCTGGCCGGATTGCGCGTCAATCCGGTAGATCGCCTCCTTGATGAAGGGGCGGGGCGAGCGGGCGGATTCGGGCACGCGATTGCCCTCGTAATCCATCAGCCCGCCATAGCCAGGATCGGTGAACCACAGCGCGCCGTCCTCCGGGTGCACCACGCCGTCATTCGGCGCGTTGAAGGCGCCGTCCGGGCCGCGATCGGCCAGCACCGTGACGCGGCCGTCGCGCTCGTAGCGCACCACGTCGCGATGGAAGTGGCGGAAGGCGATCTGGCGGCCCTCGCGATCGAAGGTATTGCCGTTGGAATAGCCGGAGGGGCTGCGGAAGCGGCGGTGGGTGGTCAAGTCCTCCTCCACCAGGCGCAGGCATTCGTCGTTCGGGATATCCGACCAGATCAGGAATTTGCCGGTGGCGTGCCAGGCGGGTCCCTCGGCCCAGCCCATGCCGGTGTGCAGCCGGGTGATGGCGGAATTGCCCAGCTTCGCCGTGAAGCGGCGCGGGTCGATGGCGATGATGTCGGGGTCGGGGTAGCGCTGCGGCGGCGCGTTGGGGCCGTAGCTGCGCTGGGCGAGCGCCGGTGTCGCGGCCAGCGCGGCGGCCGCGCCGAGCAGGGCGCGGCGCGACGGGTCGGGGAGAGGCTTCATGTTGTTTCCTCCATTGGCCCTGGCGGGCCCGGGGAGGATGGCATGCGGCCAAGGCGGGGGCGCAACCCCCGCGTGCATCATGCCGAAGGCGTGATGAGCCCCCTGATGCCCCTTGGGGTCAGGCGTTCCCGCCGAGGTAATCCATCGCGACCTGCACGCCGCCCGCCTGGTGCGGCACGCCGGCCGCGCGCAGCCCCATCTCCACGCCGCCCAGCGCGCCCACCAGCTGCAGCGGGCTGATGTCGCCCAGATGGCCGATGCGGAAGACGCGATCGTTCAGCTGGCCGAGGCCATTGCCGAGCGACATGTTGAACTTTTCCAGAATAGTCGCGCGCAGCGCATTGGCGCTGTGGCCCTCCGGCAGCCGCACCGCCGTCAGGACGCTGGAATAGTGCCGCGGGTCCTGGCACTGCACCTCCAGCCCCCAATGCCGCACGGCGCGCCGCGTCGCTTCGGCCATCCGGTCATGCCGGGCAAAAACGTTGTCGAGGCCTTCCTCCAGCAGCATGTCGCAGGCGGTGTCCAGCGCGTAGAGCATGTTGGTGGCGGGGGTGTAGGGGAAATAGCCGGTGGCGTTGGCGGCCAGCATCGGCTTCCAGTCCCAGAAGCTGCGCGTCAGCCTGGCCGACTTGCTCGCCTCGATGGCCTTGGCGCTGATCGCGTTGAAGGACAGGCCGGGCGGCAGCATCAGCCCCTTCTGGCTGCCGGAGACGGTGACGTCGACGCCCCATTCATCATGGCGGTAATCCATTGAGCCGAGGCCGGAGATGGTGTCCACCAGCAGCAGCGCCGGGTGCTTCGCGGCGTCGATGGCGGCGCGGACTTCCGCGATGCGGGAGGTGGCGCCGGTGCTGGTCTCGTTGTGCACGACGCAGACGGCCTTGATGGCGTGGGACTTGTCCTCGCGCAGCTTGCGCTCGATCGCCTCGACATCCGCGCCGCGGCGCCAGTCGGTCTTCACGAAGTCCGCGACGATGCCGAGGCGCTCCGCCATCTCGTTCCACAGATGCGCGAACCAGCCGGTCTCGCACATCACCACGCGGTCGCCGGGCGAGAGGGTGTTCACCAGCGCGGCCTCCCAGGCGCCGGTACCGGAGGCGGGGTAGATGATGACATGGGACTTCGTCTTGAAGATCGCCTTGGCCTTCTCCAGCACCTGGGCGCCAAGCTTGCCGAAATCCGGGCCGCGATGATCCATCGTCGGGTGGTCCATGGCGCGCAGGATGCGGTCCGGCACGTTGGAGGGGCCGGGGATCTGCAGGAAATGGCGGCCGGAATTCGGCTTGGACTGGAAATAGGCCATGGCGGCGGTGCTCCCTCGATTGGGTCCATCTAACCTCCAGCAATGCCCTCCGCCAATGAGTAACCCTTGTGGAATTGATAAGCGTTATAGATCGGACAGCCGTGCCGACCCGCGCTACATCGGGGGCATGGGAGACGCCTCATGAATGCCAGCACCGGGATCGCAGACAGCCGCCTCGCGCAGCGCCTGAAGCGGGAGACGGAGGGGGAGGTGCTGTTCTCCGCCGCCGATCGCGGCCGCTACGCCACCGATGCCTCGATCTACCAGATGATGCCGGTGGGGGTGCTGGTGCCGCGCAGCGCGGCGGATGTCGCCGCCGCCATGGCGATCTGCCGGGAAGAAGGCGTGCCCGTGCTGCCGCGCGGCGGCGGCACCAGCCAGTGCGGCCAGACTGTGAACCGCGCCTTGGTGCTGGACTGCACGCCGCATCTTCGCCGCGTTTTGTCCGTGGATGGCGACACGGCGACGGTGGAGCCTGGCATCACCTTGGGCGCGCTGAACGAGGCGCTGAGGAGCTCGGGCAAATTCTATCCCGTTGATCCCTCCACCTGGCAGCGCTGCACCATCGGCGGCATGGCCGGGAACAATTCCTGCGGGTCGAAATCCATCCGCTACGGGCTGATGGCCGACAATGTCCGCGCCATCGACGCGATCCTCGCCGATGGCAGCCGCTTCCGCTTCGGCGACATTCCCGAAAATCTCGGCCCGGACGTGCCCGGCAGTGTCGCCGACCTCGTCGCAAAACTGCGCGCCATCGGGGCGCGGGAGGCGGAGGAGGTGGCGGCCCGCTTCCCCGACCAGCTGCGCCGCGTCGGCGGCTACAACCTCGATGCGCTGACCCCGGCCGGACGTGCCGCCGGCCGCGGCAGCCTGGCGCGGCTGCTGGTGGGCAGCGAGGGCACGCTGGCCTTCTCCGCCTCGCTCGACCTCAAGCTCTGGCCGATCAAGCCGCGCAAGGTTCTGGGCATCTGCCAGTTCCCCAGCTTCCGCCAGGCCATGGCGGCGTCGCAGCACCTGGTGACGCTGGACCCCGAGGCGGTGGAGCTGGTCGATCGCACCATGATCGACCTCGGCCGCTCCATCCCGATCTACCGCGACACCATCGACCAGATCCTGATCGGCGAGCCGGACAGCCTGCTGATCGTCGAATTCCACGGCCATGACGATGCGACCCTGCTGCAGGGCCTGGATCGGCTGGAGGAAATGATGGGCGACCTCGGCCTGCCCGGCCAGGTCGTGCGCATCACCGATGCGGGATTCCAGGCGCGCGTCGCGGAAGTGCGTGAGGCCGGCCTCAACATCATGATGAGCATGAAGGGCGACGGAAAGCCGGTCTCCTTCATCGAGGATTGCGCCGTCCCCCTCGCCGACCTCGCCGATTACACGGAACGCCTGAACGACGTTTTTGCCAGGCACGGCACCAAGGGCACCTGGTATGCCCATGCCTCCGTCGGCTGCCTGCATGTCCGCCCCGTGCTGAATATGAAGTCGGGCGAGGACGTGACGAAGATGCGCGCGATTGCCGAGGAATGCTTTGCGCTGGTGCGCGAATACAAGGGCAGCCATTCCGGCGAGCATGGCGACGGCATCGTCCGTTCCGAGTTCCACGAGCCGATGTTCGGCGCCCGCATCGTCAAAGCCTTCGAAGCGGTGAAGGACGCCTTTGATCCGGGCACCGCAGACCTGCCGCACGGCCTGCTGAACCCGAACCGCGTGGTGCATCCGCCGCGCATGGATGACCGGACGCTGTTCCGCTACGGCCCGGACTACGCGGCCGATCCCGCCGTGCAGCCGGCGCTCGACTGGTCCGCCTGGGCAGGCCCCCAAGGGGATACGACCGGCGGCCTGCTGGGCGCGGTCGAGATGTGCAACAACAATGGCACCTGCCGGAAATTCGACGCTGGCGCCATGTGCCCCTCCTACCGCGCCACGCGGCAGGAACAGCACCTGACGCGGGGCCGTGCGAATACGCTGCGCCTCGCCCTGACCGGGCAGCTCGGCCCCGAGGGCCTGGCCTCGGACGACGTGGAGGAAGCCATGTCCCTCTGCGTCGGCTGCAAGGCCTGCAAGCGGGAATGCCCGACTGGCGTCGACATGGCCAAGATGAAGATCGAGGCCGCCCATGCCCGCGGCCGCCGGCACGGCATCGCCCTGCGCGACCGCCTGATCGCCAGCATGCCCCGCTGGGCACCCTTCGCCGCCATCGCGCCGATCCTGTTCAACGCGCGCGACCTGATCCCCGGCCTGGCGAAGCTGTCCGAGCGCCTCACCGGCCTCGCCGCCGGCCGCACCCTGCCCCGCTTCCGCCGCGACGCCTTCCATGACGCCGAGCTGCGCGCGCCGGACGGCCGCGCCAACGAGGTCATCCTGCTGCCCGACCTCTTCAACCGCTACTTCGAGCCGGAGAATCTGCGGGCTGCCATCCGCGTCCTGCGCGCCGCCGGCGCCGATCCCGCCGTGGCGCGCCCCGCGCGCGGGTCGCGCCCGCTGGACGATGGACGCACCTACCTGGCCGCCGGCATGGTCCCCCAGGCCCGCGCCGAGGCGCAGCGGACGCTTACCGCGCTCTCTGCCTGGGACAGCCCCGTGCTCGGCCTGGAACCCTCCTGCCTGCTCACGCTGCGCGACGAGTTCCTGTCACTGCTCCCCGGCGAGGCCGCGCAGAAACTCGCCGCGCGCGCGATGCTCGTCTCCGAATGGCTGGCCAAGACCAAGGCGCCGCTGAAGCTGAAATCCATCGGGGCGGAGGCGCACATCCACGGCCACTGCCACCAGAAGGCCGTCGGCGACTTCCCCGCTGCCGTCGCCACCCTCACCCGCATCCCCGGCCTGAAGGTGACCCCCATCACCTCCTCCTGCTGCGGCATGGCCGGCGCCTTCGGCTACGATGCCGAGAAACTCCCGACCTCCATCGCCATGGCCGAACTCTCCCTCCTGCCGCATATCCGCAAGACCAGCGCAGAGGCCCTCATCGTCGCCGACGGCACCTCCTGCCGCCACCAGATCGCGGACCTGGCAAAACGCCCGGCCTTGCACTCCATCCGGCTTCTCGACATGTCCCTGGCATGACCCAGCCGAACGACATCCTCGCCTTCTGGTTCTCCGAAGGCCCCGACACCTTCCGCAAAGCCTGGTTCACCAAGGACGAGACCTTCGACGCCAGCATCCGCGCCCACTTCGGCGACCTGCTGGTGCCCGCCCGCGAAGGCGCCCTCGATTCCTGGGCCGAAACCCCGGACGGCAGCCTCGCCCTCCTCCTGATCCTCGACCAATTCCCCCGCAACCTGCACCGCGGCCACCCGGACGCCTTCGCCAGCGACCCCCACGCGCGCAGCATCGCCCGCCAGGCCACCCTCGCCCGCCGCCAGGACCTCGCCGCCACCCCCACCCAACGCAGCTTCTTCTACCTGCCCTTCGAACACAGCGAATCCCTGGCCGACCAGAACCTCTCCGTCGCCCTCTTCGAAGGCCTGCGCGACCACCCCGCCATGGCCAAACCCGACGGCGTCATCGACTACGCCTGGCGCCACCGCGCCGTCATCCAACGCTTCGGCCGCTTCCCCCACCGCAACACCACCCTCGGCCGCGCCAGCACCCCCGCGGAAACCGCCTGGCTCGCCGCCGGGGGCGGGTTCTGAAACGAGAGGGCGCGGCGCGGGTGATTGCAGGGGGACGCTGTCCCCCTGCACCCCCTGCCAAGGGCCAGTGGCCCCTTGGAACCCTTGAATCATGAGCAGGAATGGAGAGGGGGCCAGCGGGACCGCGGATCATGCGGTCGCTCGGGCCCCCTCTCCATTTCTGCTCAAAGGTCCTGAGGTCCAGGAGGCCACTGCCTCCTGGCGGGGAGGGTGCAGGGAGGGGCAGCGCCCCTCCTTGCAAATCACCCGTGCCCCACCCCCTCGTTCAGCGCCGCTGCCACGGCTGGCGCGAGCCCGGCGAATTCCGCTGCGCGTGGGCTGCGCGGGCGCCAGGCGAGGGCGAGGATGCGGCCGGGGCTGTTCGAGCCTTCCAGGGGTCGGGTGATGACGGGGCTGTCGCCCAGGATGCCGCCGGTCAGGGCGAGTTGGGGCAGCAGGGTGATGCCCAGGTTGCCGGCGACCATTTGCACCAGGGTGTGCAGGCTGGTGGCGGCGAAGCCTTCGTCGCTGTTGCTGGCGATGCCGCGGGGCAGGCCGCAGGCGGCTTCGGCGTGGGCGCGCAGGCAGTGGCCGTCTTCCAGCAGCATCAGGCGTTCGCCGGCGAGGGCCGAGATGGGCACCGAGTCGCGGCTGGCCAGGTGGTGGTCCCGCGGCAGGGCGACGTGGAAGGGGTCCTGGGCGAGGGGCAGCGTTTCCATGGTGCCGGCGGCGGGCAGGGCCAGCAGCAGCAGGTCGAGGCGTCCGTTTTCCAGCCCGGCCACCAGGCGGTCCGTCAGGTCTTCCCGCAGCCAGAGGCGGAGGCGGGGGTAGGCCTGGCGGAGGGCCGGCATCAGCCGGGGCAGCAGGAAGGGCCCGATGGTCGGGATGACGCCGAGGCGGAGCGGGCCGGAGAGTGGGTCGCGCGCCGCGGCGGCGGTCTCGGCCACGGCTTCCAGGGCGGCGAGCGCGGTGCGGGCGCGGGCGACGAGTTCGAGGCCGAGCGGCGTGAAGACCGGGCGTTTCACGGCGGTGCCGCGTTCCAGAAGGCCGGCGGCCAGCTGCCGTTCCAGGGCGATGAGTCCGGCCGAGAGGGTGGATTGCGTGACCGCGCAGGCTGCCGCCGCCCGGCCGAAATGGCCGTGGTCGGCGAGAGCCACCAGGTAGCGAAGCTGTTGCGGGCTGGGGAGCAGCATTATCGATGAAACCGATTGAAAGCTGGAAAACTATTCATTGGCACGCTTTGCTGCACTGCGCCATAGAGGCGCCGCGACGGCGAAAGCCGCACCGCGTCTCGCGAAAATCCTCCCCAGGAGACCACCGCATGCTGACCGTTGGCGACAAGTTCCCGGCCTTCAAGCTCACCGCCGTCAAGGGCGGCAAGGAGGGCCTGCTGGGCCCGGGCAAGTCCTTCACCGAGATCACGGAGACGACGGACGCCGGCAAGTGGAAGGTCGTGTTCTTCTGGCCGAAGGACTTCACCTTCATCTGCCCGACCGAGATCGCCGCCTTCGGCAAGCTGAACGGTGAGTTCGCCGATCGCGATGCCGCGCTGTACGGCGTCTCGACGGATAGCGAGTTCGTGCACCTGAACTGGCGCGTCTACAACGAGGACATCCGCAACCTCGAGATCCCGATGCTCGCCGACACCAAGCGCGAGCTGTCCGAGGCGCTCGGCATCCTCGACAAGAACGAGGGCGTGCCGCTGCGCGCGACCTTCATTGTGGACCCGGATGGCACGATCCAGTGGGCGGCGGTGAATGGCCTGAATGTCGGCCGCAACCCGCAGGAAGTGCTGCGCGTGCTGGACGCGTTGCAGACCGACGAGCTGTGCCCCTGCAACTGGGAGAAGGGCAAGGATGTCCTGAAGCCGCAGGAGCTGTTCGAAAAGGCCGCCTGATTCTTTCGGCCACAGCGGTAGCCGCCACGCCAACCCTACCGCCGCGGCCGAACGGGGGGCAGTCAGCCCCCCGTAGACCCCCCGCTTTCCCGCGTCCTTTGGCGCGGGAAAGTTGCGTGGCTCCCTTTGATGAGGTCCCTCCCCCATGTCCCTCGAAGCCATCCGCGCCCGTCTTCCCGAATACGCCAAGGACCTGAAGCTGAACCTCGGCTCTCTGGCCTCCGAGCCGGTGCTGAACCAGCAGCAGCGCGCCGGCACCTTCGTCGCCTCCGCCATTGCCAGCCGCAACGCGGAGCTGACCGCGGCGCTGGTCGCCGAATTCGGCGCGCAGCTGTCGCCGGAGGCGCTGATCGCCGCCAAGGCCGCGGCCGCCATCATGGGCATGAACAACGTCTACTACCGCTTCACGCACCTGGTGGGCGGCGACTATGCCAGCATGCCGGCGAAGCTGCGCATGAACGTCATGGCCAAGCCGGGCGTCGAGAAGGTGGATTTCGAGCTCTGGTCGCTCGCCGTCTCCGCCATCAATGGCTGCGGCATGTGCATGGAAAGCCATGAGAAGATCGTGCTGCATGGCGGGCTGAGCAAGGAGCAGGTGCAGGCCGCGGTCCGCATCGCCGCCGTGGTGCATGCGACGGCCGCGACGCTCGATGCCGAGGATGCGGTGGCCGGCGAGCTGCGCGCCGCCGCCTGAGGCGCAGCTTCACGCAAGCGTGCCAGGGCGCTTCGCAGCCCTGGCCACCACCGACCGTTCTTTCCGCGGATGCGCCGCAAGCCGGCGCCGCGGAAAGGAACGAGCCATGCGACCCATCCTGCCTTTCGCCCTGTCCGGCCTTCTGCTGGTATCGGGCGGCGCCCTGGCGCAGACCACGGCAGCGCCGCAGGGCCAGCCCGCGCCGCGCCTGGTCATCGGCGCGCCCGGCAGCTGCGAGATGCGCGTCAATGGCGACCCGCGCCCCTGTTCCAGTGGCCTGGTCTATGTGCAGCACCAGGATGGCGCGGTGCTGATCTCGGTGCAGTCCGGCGCCAATGTCACCATCGGCTTCGAGGGGCGCAGCGACAGCCAGCCGCAGCGGGAACGCTACATCCTGGACCTTGCGCGCATGCATACCTCCGTCTCCGGCCGCAGCGCGGCGAAGCAGGTGACGGGAAGCTGCGAGATCGAGATGTCGCGCGATGGCCGCACCTGGCATCGCGCCACCTGTAGCGCCACCGATCGCAGCAACCTGACGATGATCGTGACCTTCACCGGCAATGGCAGCCAGGTGACCGCCGCCCGCCCCGGCGAGGCGCCCGCAGCGGCCCCGCGCGCCCCGAAGGGCTAAGGCTGGAGCCGTTTCACCGACGGTGAAACGGCTCCAGCTTATCGTTTCAACGCATTTCCCGAGTCGCCTTGCGAAGCCGCAAGGCTTGAAAATGCTCTACCCGCCATACCCCGCCACCCGCGGCAGCCACAGGGCGATCTCGGGAAAGGCGATCAGCATCGCGGTCCCAAAAGCCAGCATCAGCATATAGGGCAGGATGGAGCGGTTCACCTCCGCCAGCGGCGCGCCGGTGATGGCCTTGATCACCACCAGGTTCAGCGCCACGGGCGGCGAGATCAGCGCCATCTCCAGGCTCAGCGTCAGCAGGATGCCGTACCAGACCTTGTCGATGTCGAGCGTGCCCAGCAGCGGCAGGATGGCCGGCATGGTCAGCAGGATGATGGAGAAGCTCTCCAGCACCAGCCCCAGCAGGAACAGCAGCACCATCATCGCGATCAGGAAGCCGGTGCGCGACAGGCCGAGATCGGCCACAAGCTGCGTCAGCTCCTGCGGCACGCGCAGCTTGGTCAGCATGTAGCCGTAGATGGCGGCGCCGGCGATGATCAGCAGCAGCATGGCGGAGGTCCGCGTCGCCTCCTGCACCCCATGCACCAGGTCGCGCCAGGACAGGGTGCGGTAGATCAGCGCCGCGATCAGCAGCGCATAGAGCGTGCCGGTGCCCGCCGCCTCCGTCGCCGTGAAGATGCCGAGGTAGATGCCGCCGAGCACGAAGATCGGCAGCGACAGCGACCAGCCGGCGCGGGCGAGTGCCAGATGCACCGCTTCCGGCACCGGCTCATCCGCCGGCACCACGGCGCGGCCTTCCGTGATGAAGCAGTAGGCGGCGAACATCAGGGCCATCAGCAGGCCAGGCACCAGCCCCGCCAGGAACAGCGCGGCGACGGAGGTCTCCGTCACATAGGCATAGAGCACCATGGGCGCCGAGGGCGGGATCAGGATGCCCAGCGTGCCGCCGCCCGCCACCACGCCGAAGGCGCCGCGGCGGGACATGCCGTAGCGCAGCATCTGCGGGATCGCGATCTTGCCGATGGTCAGCGCGGTGGCGACCGAACTGCCGCTGATCGCGGCGAAGATGGTGCAGGCGGCGACGGTGGCAATGCCGACGCCGCCGCGCACCCGCCGCAGCAGGGCGAAGGCCGCGTTGTAGAGGTCGTCCACGACCTTCCCGCGCACCATGATATGCGCCATCAGCATGAACAGCGGGATGGCCACCAGCAGGTAGCCGTCCAGCTTGCCGATCACCATTTCCCCCAGCGCCGGCACCGCGCCTTCCACGTAGAACAGCACCGCCAGCGGCAGCAGGAACAGCGCCGCGAACATCGGCATGCCGAGCCAGAGAAGGGCGATCAGCGCGCCCAGCAGCAGGAAGAAGGTCACGCGCGCGCTACTCCGCCCGCGCCAGGGGGTCGCGCGGGATCTCGTCGCCGGTCTCTTCCGGCAGGAAGGCGGGGTCCCTGCCCAGCAGCAGCAGCAGGGTCTGGCAGGCGGCCACCAGCAGCAGCAGCGTGGCACCCACCGGCAGCAGCGCCTGGATCCACCAGGCGGGAATGCCCTCGAGGTCGGTCATCATGCCGACCATGCGGCTGAACTCCACCGTCTCGATCCCCGCCTGCAGCAGCAGCGCCGCCACCGTGGCGACGGACAGCGTGCCGATCAGGTGCACCACGCGCACCAGCCGCGGGCCCAGGCGGTTCCGCGCGATATCCACGCCGATATGCTCGAAGCGGCGCTGCGCCTCGGGCGAGGCGAGCATCACCACGCCCACCACCAGCCAGCCGGCCACCTTGTCCGTCCAGGGCTCCGGCTGGCCCAGCAGGTAGCGCATGCCGACGGCGTAGCCGACCAGCGCCACGCAGCACAGGGTCAGCACGCCGCCCAGCGCGCCGGCGAAGCGCGCCACCAGGGCGACGGCGCGCTCCAGCGTCTGCATCAGGCGGCGGGGATGGCGCGCAGCAGTTCCACCGCGCGGGGGCCGCCTTCCGGCGCCATGCGGTTGAAGGCGGCGATGACCGGCGGCTGCATCGCCGCCTGCCAGGTTGCGGCCTCCGCCGCCGTCTGCTCATGCACCGTCATGCCGCGCTCGCGCAGCGTGGTCAGGGCGGCGGTCGCGGTATCCTCGGTGATCTGCATCTGGTCCTGCTCGGCCTTGCGGGCCGCAGCCTCGATCGCCGTGCGATGCGCGGCATTCAGCCCGTTCCACCAGCGCGGATTCACATAGACATGGCTGATGACGGAGAAATAGGGCGCGACCGTGCCGAACTTCTGGATCTCATAGTAGCGGCGCGACACGGCGGCGGAGATATCGGTCAGCCCCGCATCCAGCACCCCCGATTGCAGCGCCTGAGACACCTCCGGCCCCGGCATGGCGGAGGGCGCGGCACCGACGGCGGTCAGCGCATGGTCGGTCAGCGCGTTCAGGCCGCGGATCTTCAGGCCCTGGAAGTCCGCCAGGTTGATGATCGGCTTGCGGTTGGAGGTGAAGATGCTCTGCCGCGTGGTGTAGAGCCACATCAGGTTGCGCACCGCGCGGCGCTCCAGCAGCCCTTCCATGAACTTCGCGGCGTCGCTGCCGGGGAAGCGGCGGATGCGCGCGATATCGGTGAACAGGTAGGGCAGCGTCGGCGCGTTCATCTCCGGGATGGTGGTGCCCCATTGGAAGTTCACCGCCGCCGCGGCCTCGAAGGCGCCGCGCGCCACGCCGGGGAAGTTTTCGCCGGCCTTGGCCAGCTGTTCGGCCGGGAAGACCTGCACCTCCACCTGGCCATTGCTGCGCGCCTTCACATCCTCGGCGAAGGCCGCGATCACGCGCGCATTGTGGTGCGAGGGTGGGAACTGGTGCGACAGGCGCATGGTGACGGCGGCCTGCGCCGCGGCGAGGCGCGGCAGGGCCGGCGTGGCGAGGGCGGCGGCGAGCAGGTGGCGGCGGCGCATGGCGCGAGACTCCTCCGTGGTTGGACCGGTGTTGATTGGGCCGGACCATGACGGCAGAGCGTCGCGCGGGTCAACCGTTCGGGGCGCGATCCTGCCCCAGCCAGGCGCGCAGCACCGCCGCATCCCGCAGCAGCGCCGCCGGCGCATCGCGTTCGACGAATTCCAGGAAGGCGAAGCGCTCGCCCTGCCAGCGCCCGGGCCGCAGCGCCGCCAGCGCCGCCTGCCACAGCGCTGCCCCTTCGGCCAGCGGCAGGCGGCGCTTGTCCGGGCGCCAGGCGAAGACATGCAGGTGGGAGAGAGGATCGGCCAGCGCCCGCACCGCGGCGGCGGCAGCGGCGGCATCGTCGCGCGCGAAATCGGGCTGCCAGAGGGTGTAGAGGTTCGGCGCCGCCGCCTGCGCCTGAATGGCCAGGGCAGCGGGCACCGTATCCGTCAGGGTGTTGGGGTGGAACTCGACGGAGAGAGACATGCCCTCGGCCGCGGCCTGTCCCGCCGCCGCCCGCAGGAAGGCCGCGCAATCTTCGATTGCCGCGGCCGTCGCCGCCGCCGCGCCCACCCCCCGGCGGCCGGCCCAGACCCGGCAGTGGCGCACCCCCATGGCGCGGGCGGAGGCCAAGGCCGGGCCGATCGCGGCCCCCGGCGCCCCGGCCTCGACATAGGATCCGTAGGAGACGGCGCGCAGCCCCGCCGCCGCGCAGGCCGCCGCGCAGCGCCGCGCCGCCGCCAGGTCGCCGGGCGGGGCATGCGCATCGCCGGCCCATTCGATGGCGCCGAGCCCGGCCTCGGCCGCCAGCGCCGCCACCTCCTCCGGCGCCAGGCCGCGAAAAGTGACGCTGCAAAGGCCGGGGGTAAGGGCCAGGCTCATGCCAGACTGTCCAGCTCCGCCGGCGGCACGGCATGGCGCAGCGGCGCGCCGGCACGCCAGCGCGCGATCTCCTCGATCGCCAGGGAAGCGAGGCTCGGCACCTCGGTGCCCATGGCGCCGGCCACATGCGGCGTCACGAAGGCGCCCGGCAGGGTATAGAGCGGATGGCCGCGCGGCAGCGGCTCCGGGTCCACGGTGTCCAGGATGGCCTTGATGCGGCCGGCCGCTACCGCCTCCACCAGCGCCGCCTGGTCGACCAGCCCGCCGCGGGCGGTGTTGATCAGGGTGGCGCCGGGCTTCATGCGGGCCAGCCGGGCCGCGTCCAGCAACCCCTGGGTGGCGGGCAGCAGCGGGGCGTGCAGGCTGACGATATCGGCCTCGGCCAGCAGGTCATCCAGCGCGCGCGGTTCGGCGCCCAGGGCGGCGATCTCGGCCGCCGGGCGCGTCGGGTCGTGCAGCAGCGGGCGCAGGCCGAAGGGGCGCAGCAGCTCCACCACCCTGCGGCCGATGGTGCTGGCGCCGACCAGGCCGATGACGCGGCCGTCCTGGCCGATGCCGTTCCAGTCGATGGCGCGGGACCGCCGCACCTGGTCGCGGCGATAAGCCTCGCGGATCGCCAGCACATCCTTGGCGGCCAGCAGGATCATCGCCAGGGTGAAGCGCGCCACCGGCTCGGCATTGGCGGCCACGGCATTGGTCACCTGAATGCCGCGCTGCCAGACTTCCGCCGGCAGCAGCGCCTTCACGGTGCCGGCAGCATGAGCGATCAGGCGCAGCGCGGGCATGTTGTCGAGTCGCGCCGGATCCAACGGGCGGGTGCCCCATCCCGTGACCAGCACCTGCACCGGCCGCAGCGCTTCGGCATCCGGCCAGACGGCCGCCGCGGGGGGCGCATCGATCAGCCCGGCAAGTCGCTGCGCAAGAACCGGCGGGCAGAGCTGCGCCCACCGATCGGGCGGCACCAGCAGCAGGCCCTTTGGTCGCGCGATTATCTCAGATGCCATGCCGGTTCCCAGGCCTCAACCGGAGACGGCCAGAAGGAGGCTGGATGGTGGGCGCGACAGGGATTGAACCTGTGACCCCCGCCGTGTCAAGGCGATGCTCTACCGCTGAGCTACGCGCCCATCCAGGGAAGGCGGGAATAGCCAAGCGGGAAGCGGGGCGCAACCCCTGCCCGCGATCAGCAAGCGGGCCGGCTGCGGGGACGGCAAGCGGGGATGACAATGCCGGTCGCTCTGTGGCTTGATCCTGCCGCAGATGGACATGCCACTTCCCGCCACCGAACAGCCGCCTGGCACATTGACTGGGCAGCCCGATGCGCTGCCGCCCTTCCAGGTGGCGCGGCCGGAGCGGCAGAGCGTGCCGCTGGTCTTCGCCTCGCCGCATAGCGGCGCGCATTACAGCGCCGCCTTCCTGGCAGAGGCCCGGCTGGACCCCACCGCCTTGCGCCGCAGCGAGGACAGCTTCGTCGACGAGCTTTTCGCCGCCGCCCCCGCGCATGGCGCGCCGCTGCTGACGGCGACCTTCCCGCGGGTCTTCTGCGATGCGAATCGGGAGCCCTGGGAGCTGGATCCCGGCATGTTCGACGGCCCCCTGCCCGCCTGGGTGAACAGCGCGAGCCCGCGCGTCGGCGCCGGCCTCGGCACCATCGCGCGCGTGGTTGCCTCCGGCGAGGCGGTCTATCGCCACAAGCTGGCCTTCGCCGAGGCGGAGGCGCGCATCCAGGGCTATTGGCAGCCCTATCACGCGGCCCTGTCGAGCCTGATCGCGGAAACAAGGGAAGCCTTCGGCTGCTGCCTGCTGATCGATTGCCATTCGATGCCGGCGCATCCGGCGCATGGCGCGCATCCAGCGGATTTCGTGCTGGGCGATGCGCATGGCACGGCCTGCGCGCCGCGCGCCACCCGCCTGGTGGAGGAGACGCTGGGCGGCATGGGCTATCGGGTGCGGCGCAACGACCCCTATGCCGGCGGCTATATCACCCGCCATTACGGCCGCCCGCGGGAAGGTGTGCATGCGCTGCAGATCGAGGTGGCGCGCAGCCTCTATATGAACGAGGCGCGGGTGGAGCGGGCGCCGGGCATGCAGGCCCTCACCCGCGACCTGGCCCGGCTGATCGCCGCCCTGGCCCGTGCCGACTGGTCCGCCCTGCGCCCTTGAATCGCCGCCCCTGAACCGCGCCCACGTTTCGCCGCCTGGACGTCGCGCGAAAAAAAAGGCGGTCCCGTGAGGGACCGCCGAGTTTAGGGAGGAAACGTCCAAGAAAGACAGACAACCCGGCAACGCCGTGTTGCTGCGATGCACAATCTAGAGCGGAGGGGTCGGGCCCGCAAGGGGGATTTTGCAGCGCAGCATAACTGGAATGTTGCAATGCAGCTATGCGCCAAGCGCGGGGTGTTAACCAACGGTTGGTTAAGAACCCGCTGAGCCTGTCTCCCCCGGCGCCCGGAGCCGATAGATCTCCACCGGCCCACGCCGCTCCGCCACTGTCGCGGCCAGCTCATAGCTGGCCTCCACCGCCGCCAGCACCTGCGCGGAAGCGGCCGGCCGCATGGTCTGCATCCAGGCGCGATCCACCACGATCACGCGCGGGCGGGCGGCCAGCACGCGCTCCAGCTCCGCATGGGTGCTGGTATCGGACAGATCCTCGAAGAAGCCGGTCAGATGCGGCGGGAAGGGAAAGCGGGTGGCGATCCGCACGCCGGCAATGACATAGACGCTGGTGTGGTAGTTGGCGATGAAGGCATCCCCGCCCGGACCGGCCGCCGCGGCCACCGCCGCCGCCACTTCCCGCACCGGGTCGCGATGCATCAGGCCAGGGCCGCGCTCCAGCCTTTCCTGCATCTCCGGCACCCAGCCCTGCAGCGCCAGCACCAGCACCATTCCGGCCAGCACCGGCCGCGCCAGGCCGGGCCGCGCCACCAGCCGCGCCAGGTGCCAGGCGCCGACCGCACCCAGCAGCGACAGGGACGGCAGCCATAGAAGAAAGTAGTGCTCGAAGAAGAAGCCAGGCCCGGCGATGGCCAGGCTGGCGATGCCGAACCAGGCCAGCGCCACCGCCACCAGCAGCGCCATGGTCCGGCGCGGCCGCCACAGCGCCAGGGCCACCAGCGCCGCCAGGAAGACCAAAGTGAGTTGCACCGCCGCCGCGCCGATGCGCCGCGCGGCCTCCGCCGGCTCGATCCGCTCCATGGAATAGCGGAAGGGGGCGAGGATGGAGCCATCCAGGTAATCCGCAAGCCAGCCCTGCGCCCAATAGACCAGCAGGAAGGCCAGGAAGGGCGTGGCGCAGAGCGCGGCATAGGCCGCCGCCATGGCCAGCGCCCGCCGCCAGGGCAGCAGGCGGCGCCACAGCGCCGGGCCCAGCAGCACGGCGAAGGCCAGGCAGCCGGCCGGCACGGCCACCTGCTTCACCACCAGCGCCCAGCCCACCAGCAGCCCCATGGCCACCAGCGCGCCCCAGCCCGGCGCGCGGGGCGCCGGCCCCAGCGCCCGCGCCGCGCCATGGATGGCGATGGCCATGGCGGTGGTGACGAAGGGCGCGATCAGCAATTCGGTATTGGTGCAGAGCCCGCTGAGCAGCAGCGTATGCCCCGCATAGATGATGGCCGCCGCGGTGCCCACGCTGCGCGGGGCGCCGGCCACCCGCGCTGCACCGAACAGCGCACAGCCGGTGGCGATGACGCAGAGCAGGCCGAGCAGCCGCACCGCCTCCACCGAGACGCCGAAGGCCAGGAAGGCGAGCGCGAACATGGCCGGCGCACCGATCGGGTGCATGTCCCAGGCGGCCACCAGCGGCCAGCCGCCCTGCAGCCATTCCCGGGCCTGCACCATGTACAGCCCCTCATCCGTATCGACCACGGCGGGGACGAAGCTGGTCAGCCGCAGCAGCACCGCGGCGGCCATGATCAGCAGGATGCAGGCGACGTCCATCCAGGGGCGCATCGCGGGGCGGGTGGTGACGAAAAGGCTCTGGCCGTCCGGCATGGCTTCTCACGCGGGCGTGAGGGGCCCGCGCGCCACCCATCCCAAAGGTGGCGCGCGGATGCAACCCGCTTTCCGCGCCACACTATCCCCCCGCCATGGCTTTCGCGCGGCGGGGGTGGGGCAGCCCGCCTAATTCTCCGGCTGGAAGCCGCTTTCCCGCACGATGGTGGCGTATTCATCCCGCTCCCGCCGGATCAAATCGGCGAAGGCCTCGGGGCTTGCGGAGACGGTGGGCAGGTATTCCAGCCGGTCCAGCGCCGCGACCATATCCGGCATCCGCGCCACCTGGGTGATGGCGGCATGCAGCCCATTCACGATGGCCGAGGGCGTCCGGGGCGGCAGCGCCACGCCGAACCACTCATCCTTGGTCAGCGACGGATGGCCGAGCTCGGCAAAGGTCGGCAGGTCCGGGTAGCGCGCATTCCGCTGCGGCGAGGAAATGGCCAGCATCCGCGCCCCGGTGCCGTGCTGGGGCGAGATGTCGTTCAGCACGCCGATGAACAGCGGCAGCCGCCCGCCGACCAGGTCCTGCACCGCCGGCGCCGCGCCGCGATAGGGCACATGGGTCATCCGCACGCCCAGCGCCTTGCCCAGCATGACGCCCAGGAAATGCGGCGCAGACCCCGCGGCCGGCGAGGCGAAGGGCACCTCCCCCGGCTGCGCCTTCAGCCAGGTTACCAGCTCCGGGAAAGTCTTCGCGGGGTGGGAGGCCGGCACGGCGGCGGCGAAGGGGAAGGAACAGACGGTGGAGACCGGCGCCAGGTCCGTCAGCGCGTCGTAGCGCACCTCCCGCGGGAAGACATGCGGCTGCAGGGTGAGCATGGAGGCGGGCGTCTGCAGGTAGATGCTGCCATCCGGCTCGCCGGACTTCACCGCCTCCACCGCGATGCGGCCGGCGGCGCCGACGCGGCCTTCCACGATTACGGTCGGCGCATAGATGCCGCGCAGCTTGTCGGCATAGAGCCGCGCCACGACGTCCGACGACCCGCCGGCGGGAAAGCCGACGATGGCGCGGACGGGGCGGTTGACGGTCTGGCCGAAGGCGGGCGCGGCAAGGCCCGTCGCCGCGGCGGCGCCCAGGCCCAACAGGCCTCGGCGGGGAAGGGTCAGGCTCATCTTGGTCTCTCCTCCTGCGGCGTCGTTGCGCCTGTTGCCATGAAGAATGCCCGGCTGCCTGTCGGGCACCAACGGAATTTCAGCCGAAGGCCGCGATCACCTCCGGCGGGATGGTCACGCCGCGGATGCGCGCCGGGTCGTCCGGGTGGCGGCCGGCCCAGACGCGGGTCTCGAAACCCTCGACGGCCAGGGCGCCGTCCTGCCGCAGCAGGCGGTGCGTGACGTCGAAGGAGGAACGGCGGAAGGCGGTGACCTGGGTCTCCACCACCACCTCGTCGCCGAAGGTGCAGGGGGTGGAGAATTTGGCGCGGGTGTCGACCATGGGGATGCCGATGACGCCATGCGCGGCCGCCCAGGCGCTCTGCTTCATGCCCAGCGCCTGCTGGAACAGGGCGGCGGTGCAGGCGTCGAAATAGGCGAAGTAGCGCGGGTAGAAGACGATGCCGGCGGCATCGCAATCGCCCCATTCGATGGTCAGCGGACGGCGGGCGATCAGGCCCGGGGGCTTGCGGATCATCAAGCGGCCTCGATCAGCAGCGCGATGCCCTGCCCGCCGCCGATGCAGGCGGAGGCGATGCCATAGCGGCCGCCGCGCAGGCGCAGCCCGCGCGCGCAGGTGACGGCCAGGCGGATGCCGGTGGCAGCCAGCGGATGGCCGAGCGCGATGGCGCCGCCATGCACGTTGAGCCTGTCCTCATCGAGTCCCAGCTCCCGCGCACAGGCCATGACCTGCGCGCCAAAGGCCTCGTTGATCTCGACCAGGTCGATCTGGTCCAGCGTGAGGCCCGTGCGCTGCAGCAGCGCGCGAATCGCCGGCACCGGGCCGATGCCCATGATCTCGGGCGGGCAGCCCACCGCCGTCGCCGCCACCAGTCTTGCGAGAGGTCTTTGGGCCCGCGCATGGGCGCCGTCACAGACCAGCGCGGCGGCGGCGCCATCGACCACGGCGGAGGAATTGCCGCCGGTCTGCACGCCGCCGAAGGCCGGCCTGATCTTGGCGAGGGCTTCCACCGGAGAGGGACGCGGATGCGTGTCGGCGGCGAGTTCGGCCACCTTGCGCGGCAGGGTCAGGGCGCGGTCGCGCAGGCCGTCCCGCGCGAAGGTCGTGCTGGCGATGGTCAGCACCTCGTCGTCGAAGAAGCCCGCTTCCCGCGCCGCCAGCGCCCGTTCGAAGGACCGCGCGGCATAGGCGTCGACCTCGGCGCGCGAGATGGCATGGCGCTTCGCCAGCTCCTCCGCCGTGCCGCCCATCGACAACCCGCAGGCTGGATCGTCCAGCGCCTCCCACAGAAAGTCCTTGAACTCCACGGGCGCGCCGAGGTCGAAGCCGGTGCGATGGGTGAAGGCGGCAATCGGGTTGCGGCTCATGCTCTCGGAGCCGACGCAGAGCGAGAGGCCGGCGCCCTGGCGTTCCACGGCGGTCGCGCCCTGCACCAGTGCCTCGATCCCCGTGCCGCAGACGCGCTGCACCAGCAGCGCCGGCACCTCCATCCGCACGCCTGAATACAGGCCGATGTGCCGCGGCAGCATGTAGGCGTCGAAGCTCGCCTGGGCGACGGAGCCGGCGACGACATGGCCGATGGCGGAAGGGTCGATCCCCGCCTTGGCAATGGCGCCGCGCGCCGCCGCGATCCCCAGGTCGATTGGCGAGACCTTGGCCAGCACGCCGCCAAGATCGGCGAAGGGTGTGCGGGCGCCGGCGAGCAGCCAGGCGTCCTTCCATTCGGTATGCAGCGCGGTCATGCCGTGATCTCCGCCAGGCAGATAATGTCCGGCCCGGGCGGGTCGGCGTAGAGGCGTTCCACCAATGCCGCACGCTGCGTCAGCACGGCGCGCTGATTGATCGAGCCCTTGTCGGTGATCTCGCCGGCATCGAGCGACAGCGGCGCATCCAGCAGCACGGCGCGGGTGATTCGGTTGGAGCTGCCGGTGGCGCTCTCCGCCAGCTGCGCCAGCCCCGCCTCCAGCCGCGCCGGAAGATCCGTGACGCCGGCGCAGGCCTCGCGTTCCGGCAGCAGGATGGCGGCGAGCGCGTCGCGGTCCTGCCCGGCGATGACTGCGTCCTTCACGTAAGGCGCCAGCGCCGCCACCAGCTTCGCGCGCAACGGCCCGACGCTGACCCAGGTGCCGGTCGCCATCTTGAAGTCCTCGGTGATCCGCCCATCGAAGCGAAACCCCTTGTGCAGGTCTTCGGGATCGAGCGGCACCAGCGCATCGCCGAACTTATAAAAACCTTCGTCGTCGAAGGCGGCGGCGGTGGCCTCCGGGTTGCGCCAATAGCCCGGCGTGATGGAGGGGCCCTTCACCCGCGCCTCCATCTTGCCGGCGACCGGCGCCAGCTTCAGCGCGATGCCCGGCGCGGGCAGGCCGACGGCGCCCGATTCGGAAAATTCCTCGCGCACGATCAGGCAGAAGGGCGCGGTTTCCGTCGCGCCGAGGCCGGTGAACATCGGGATGCGCCGGCCGCGCTCGGCCAGCGCCAGCGCGTCCAGCGCGTTCCAGATGTGCTGCGGCAGGCCGGCGGCGGAGTAGAACATCATGTGGAGTTTCGCGAAGAAGCGCCGGCGCAGCGCGGCATCCTGCTGCAGGTGGTGCACCAGCTCCTCGAATCCGCGGGGCACGTTGAAATGGATGCTGGTGGAGATCTCGGCCAGGTTGCGCAGAGTCTCGGCATAGCCGCCGGGCACCGGGCGCCCGTCATCCATGTAGAAGCTGCCGCCATTGTAGAGCGCCAGGCCGAAATTGTGGTTGCCGCCGAAGGTGTGGTGCCAGGGCAGCCAGTCCAGCAGCACGGGCGGTTCTTCGGCGACGAAGGGAAAGGCCTCGCGCAGCATCTGCTGGTTGGAGCACAGCATGCGATGCGTATTCACCACGCCCTTGGGCTGCCCCGTGGACCCCGAGGTGAACAGGATCTTGGCGACATCATCCGGCTGCACGGCGGCGGCGGCCTGTGCGACCGAGTCGGTCGGCGTGGTGGCCAGCAGCGCGGGCATTTCGGCCGCCGTCAGCACCTCGATGCCTGCCGGCACCGCGCCGGCGATGGCCTCCGCAAATCGCGCGCCGTCATTGGCGAAGATGAGGCCCGGCGTCAGCAGCGCCAGGCAGTGCCGCAGCTTCGCAAAATCGCGGGCCAGCAGCGAATAGGCCGGGGAGACCGGCGCCACCGGCACGCCGACATGCAGCGCCGCGAGCGTCAGCATCGCCTGGTCCAGGCAATTGCCGGAGAGAAACACCAGCGGCCGCTCCGCCGACAGGCCGCGATCCAGCAGCGCCTGGCCCAGCGCCTGCACCCGCCTCCATGCCTCGGCATAGGTGATCCGAAGCCAGTCGCCGCCGCCCTGCCGCTGCGCGATCAGCGTACGATCCGGCGCCGTGGCGGCGTAATGCGCCAGCCGCTCCGTCATGCTGCGCGGATAGGCGCCGAGCCGCGGCAGGGGCGTGACCAGCACCGCGCCATCCGCGCGCTTTTCGATCTGCACCGGGGCGGCGCCCATGGGCGGGCGGGCTGCGGACATCTCTTCCTCCCACGCCGTGAAGCGGCACCCCATCCGGCGATCCATTGTTATGCACCATAATAGTATGGCGCGCGGGCTCTTCCAAGCATCACCTGCAATCCTGTAAGCGAAAGCCATGGCCCTGCCCCGCCGCCTGCCCGCCGAACCGCGGGTGGAGCAAACCGACCTCGCGCCGCTCGACGACAAGCTCGGCTTCTGGCTGCGCCTGGCCCAGCAGTCGGGCTTCGACACGCTGCAGCGCGGCCTGGGCCCGCTGGGGCTGACGCCGGGGCGGCTTGGCGTGCTGCTGCTGGTCGAGGCGAATCCGGATATCCGCCAGGCGCTGCTGGCCGAGGCGCTGCGCATCAAGCCCTCGAACCTGACGGTCCTTCTCGCGGCGCTGGAACAGGAAGGGCTGATCCGCCGCGACGAGGAGGAGGGCAACCGCCGCGCCAACCGCCTGCGCCTGACCGAAGCGGGCCGCGCGCTGCTGCGCCAGGGGGAGGAAGCGGAAGCCGCCGCCGAACGCCAACTGGCGGCCCGGCTGAGGCCCGCGGATCGCGCCGCCCTGCTGACCGCGCTGCGCCGGATCGCCGGCGGCTGACCGCTTGCCCGGCACCGCACCGGCGCCTAATGTTATGCATCATAACAAACAGGAGACGCCGATGGCCGAGGAGCTGGTCCGCCTGGAGCTGCGGGACCGCGTCGCCTGGATCGGCCTGAACCGCCCCGCCAAGCGCAACGCCATCAACGACGCGATGCTGGCCGCGCTGGATGCGGCGGTGATGCAGGCGCAGGCATCGGCGCGGGCCATGGTGATCCACGGCAACGGCCCCTGCTTCTGCGCCGGCCTCGACCTGTCCGAACACGGCGCCCGCACGGCGGAGGCGGTGTTTCATCACTCGCGCTCCTGGCACGCCACCTTCCGCCGCATCCGCACGGGCCGCATCCCGGCCATCGCCGCGATCCACGGCGCCTGCGTCGGCGGCGGGCTGGAGCTCGCCGGCGCCTGCCATATCCGCGTGGCCGATCCCACTGCCCTGTTCGCCCTGCCGGAGGGCTCGCGCGGCATCTTCGTGGGCGGCGGCGCCAGCGTGCATGTGGCGCGGCTGATCGGCACGGCGCGGATGGCGGATATGATGCTGACCGGCCGCGCGCTGGACGCCGTCGCCGCCGAGCGCGCCGGGCTGGTGACCTATGTGACGGAGGCCGGCGGCGCGCTGGCCCAGGCCGAGGCGCTGGCCGCCAAGGTCGCGCAGATGGCGCCGCTGACCGTGATGGGCGTGCTGCAGGCCCTGCCGCGCATCCAGGACATGGCGGAGGAGGACGGCCTCTTCGTCGAAAGCATGATGGCCGCCTTGGCGCAGACCGGGCCGGAGGCGCAGGCTGGCCTCGCCGCCTTCCTGGAGAAGCGGGCGGCCAGGCTGGGGGAAAGCTGATCATGGATCTTCGGGACGCATCGGCGGTCGTCACTGGTGGTGGCTCCGGCCTCGGCGCCGCGACGGCGGAGGCGCTGGCCGCGGCCGGCGCCAAGGTGGTGGTGGTCGATATCAACCGGGAGGCCGCGGAGGCCGTGGCCGCGCGCATCGGCGGCTTGGCCGTGGCGGGCGATGTGGCGGAGGAAGCGCCGCTGGCCCAGGCGGTGGAGGCCGCCGCCGGCCTCGCCCCGCTGCGCCTGGCCGTCGCCTGCGCCGGCATCGCCCCGGCCGGCCGCGTCGCCGGCCGCCAGGGCCCGCATGACCTGGCGCTGTTCGAGCGGGTGATCCGCGTGAACCTGGTCGGCACCTTCAACCTGCTGCGCCTGGCGGCCGCGCGCATGACCACCAACGAACCGCTCGCCGATGGCCAGCGCGGCCTGGTCGTCGCCACCGCCTCCATCGCCGCCTATGAGGGCCAGATCGGCCAATGCGCCTATGCGGCCTCCAAGGGCGGCGTGGTGGCGCTGACCCTGCCCGCGGCGCGCGAACTGGCCCGCTTCGGCGTGCGGGTGGTGACGCTCGCGCCCGGCCTGTTCCACACGCCGCTGATGGACACGCTGACGCCGGAGGCGCGGGAGAGCCTGGGCAGGATGCCGCTGTTCCCGGCGCGGTTGGGACAACCCGCGGAATATGCCGCCATGGTGCTGGCCATCGCCGCCAATCCCCTGCTGAACGGGGAGACCATCCGGCTTGATGGCGCGCTGCGGCTGCCGCCGGCCTGACCGGCTGGCACCGGGGCGGTGACCATCACGCTTCGCGGCGCGCGCCCTCGGGTCACCCTTTCGCCTTCATTGGACTCCAGCGTAACCCCTGCGCAGGAGCGCCGGAGGAAAGGATGTCCGCATGATGGAGCCTGACAAGGCCGTGTCCATCGCCACCCACAATGCCGAACAGGTGGAACGCGCCCGCAAGGCCGCCGAGCAGCAGGCCGCCGGGGACACGCTCTCCCAGCTGGACAATGCGACAACGGGGTTGGAGCTGGTCGGGCAGCTGGGCGGGCTGGTGGTGGATGGCGTGACCGCCGTGGGCCATTGCGTCGGCGCCGCCTGCAAGCTGGTCGGCTCGATCGGCGACTGACGTTGGCGGCCGGGCTGCGGCCGCCGCAGCTCAGGGCTGGCCGCCGCTACCGCCGGCGCCGCCCGCGCCACCCGGCCCCAAGAGGCCTACCGCGCCGCCATTGCCGCCCTCTCCCCCGACGCCAGTGCCCTGGCCGCCGGCGCCACCGCTGCCGCCGAACATGCCGCCATCGCCACCCTCGCCGCCAGGCCCCGCAATACCGCCCGCGCCGCCGGAGCCGAACAGCATGCCGGAGTCGCCACCCTGCCCGCCCTGTCCGCCGTCGCCGATGAAGCCGGGGGAACCGCCCATGCCACCTTCGTCCGGCTGCATCTGCGTGCCGCCGCCCTGGCCGCCGACCACCTGGTCCAGCGCCGCCAGGTCCAGCGGCTGCGGCCCCTCCGAATGGCTTCGATCCATCGTCATGCTGCGCGCCTCCACCCTTTCGTCGCTACCGCTAACACGGGCGGCGGGGGCGGCAGAACAGGTTGATGCCGATCGGCGCGATAGGATCAGCCATCCCCGCCGCCTGGCCTGTCCAAGGCGCCGCTCTGGCCGGTCCCTATCCGCCGCGGGCCGCCCGCATCACCGCCGCGGCGGCCGCCTCCGGCCGCGGCGGCCGGATCCGCCGGTAGCGCGCCTCGGCGAATTCGAAGGCGCCGAAGGCGGCGAGACCCAGTGCCACCAGGCCGAACAACCCGCGGCCATAGGGCTGCGCCTGCAGGGCCAGCAACGCGCCGCCCAGCCCGCGCGCCTCGCTCGGGTCGGATTGCCAGGCGGCCAGGACGAGGAAGCCGCCGATCAGCAGGAAGACCAGGCTGCGCGCCGCATAACCGGCGCGCCCCAGCGGCACCACCCAGCGCGCCGCGCGCGCATCGCAGGACAGTTCCTCGCGAAAGCGCGCCGTCCAGGCCTGCGCCGCCATGCCCAGCGCCGCGCCGATGACCGCCAGGCCGACAGCTGCCACCAGCCAGCGGCCGAAAGGTTGGGTGAGAAGCCAGGCGGTCCAATCCCGCACCGACTCATTCTCGTCAGCCCCCCCGCCGCCACGGCCGAGCACCAGCCCAACCGCGAAGATGCCGAGGCCGAGATAGGTG
This sequence comes from Falsiroseomonas tokyonensis, assembly GCF_019024325.1. Taxonomy (GTDB): domain Bacteria; phylum Pseudomonadota; class Alphaproteobacteria; order Acetobacterales; family Acetobacteraceae; genus Falsiroseomonas; species Falsiroseomonas tokyonensis. Next base: position 403,022 of record NZ_JAFNJS010000003.1, on the reverse strand, counting down.
ACGGCGGAAACACCCTGCCCCAGCCGAACCGCGAGGCCCTTGGCATCTCGACCGCGGCCATCCGCATCCAAGACCGACTGGCACAGGCGCCACAGCGCGAATCCGAACAGGCCGGCCGCGGCGATGGCGATCAGCGCCACGCCGAAGGGCTGGGTGAAGATGGTCTGGATGGCCCCGCGCGAGCCGGTGACATCGCCGCCCGGCGAAACCGCCGCCAGCAGCGCCAGCAGCCCGACCACGAGCGTCACCGCGCCGCGCGCCGCGTAGCCAAAGCGGGCGAGCCATTCCAGCCAAAGACGTGTTTCCGCCATGCGCACCCCCGCCGATGCGGACGCAACGGAGGGATGGTGCGGGTGGTTCCCTGGCCTGTGGAGCGTGGCGGCCCCGGCGAAGGCAGTCAGACCCGCGATGTGGCCTTCAGCAGCGCCTGCTGCCCGTCATTCCGACATCGCGCAGGTCCTGTGTCACCCGTTCGGCGCTTTCGCCTTTGCAGGCGGCCTGTCGCCAGGATCGACGCCTTCCAGCACCTCCAGAGCGCGCAGGCGGGCCGCAATCTCGTTCACCTTGCGGGCCAGGCCGGCAGCGGCAGCGTTATCGCGCGAGCCTGCGATTTCCAAGACCGAAATCTGCGCATTCCTGATCTCAAGCTCAATGCCGGAAAGATCGACAATCAGCTCACTTAGGTTCTTTCTTGTCCCGAACAGCGGCGATTCGATGTGTTCGCCCACCAGGGCAATGACGGAACTAGAGAAGCTCAGAAAGCTGGTGGCCAAAGCGGCCTCCTGCTGCGCAAGTGCAAGCGCAGCGATCACGCCGGCGCTTGTGACCGTTGAGATCATGCTCCCGAAAAGCTTCAATCTTTTGGCGAGCCGCGCACGCCGCGGAAGCGAGGTCAGCAGGCGCTCCACCCTGTTGCTGGCGGCGGAAAGGCCGAGGCGCGCGGTGCGCATGAGCCCTTCGTTCAGCCGCCTCTCACGCAGCTCGCTGTCCTGGCTGCTTCCGCCCGCTTCCCGTTCTGGCCTTCCCAGAACTTTGACCTCCGCCAGCCAGGGCGAAATCTCCGGGTATTCGCCGACCAGGGCGGATGCCTGCTGTGGCTCTTCCTCTCGCAACAACCTGCCGAGGGACGAGAAGGCGCCAATAGGCAGGTCGCCCGTTCCCAACGCCTCGCTTCTCATCGTGTCCCATGTCCCGGCTACCAGCCCTCACTGAAAGCCGCCACCGCGACGACCAATGGAAGAGCGACGATCCCGACAGCATAGCTCATGAGCGGATAGCGCTGAATCGCCTTATCGAGGACGGCGGCAACCACGGCAAAAATTTTCCCGAAGGCGACGATGAGCAGCCACAGCGACACCAGGATCCCCGCGATGCCCAGGACCACCCCTGCTGTCTGGGACTGATCGAATATCCAGGAAACCAAGGGAACTGCCATCGCAGCCATCAGGCCGAAGCAGGACACCAGAATGAACAGGGTGATGACCAGGCTGATCAGCATGTAGGCAACGGAGAAAAGAAACGCGGTTGGCTTGAGAACGGCCGACCAGCCCAGCGCGTGCAGCTCGCCCCTGGATTTCCACCCGCCAAACAGCACGAACAGCAACACCATTCCGCCGACGAACGGCGCGAGACACCAGAAGATCGCCTCGCGAAGAACCAGGCAGATGCGGGCAAGGAATGGCCTGATGACCGGGTTCGGCAGCACGGGAAACAGGCTCCGGAATTGATCCCGGCTATGTCGGAACAAGAACAGGACGCCGAACCATCCGATCACATACCAACCGAGAATACCTTCCAACACCGGCCCCAGCACGGAACCCTGCCTCACCGCGCTGAAGATGCGAATACTGATCGACGCGCCTTGAACGGCCGCGTCGTGCCGCGCCAGTCTTTCAAGGCGGAAGGCCTGGTCGTCCGCAAGGCGTTGCAGGGTTTCGCCAGTGATGACGAAGGGATTGCCAGGCTGACCGAAACTGGCGAAGAACTCTGCATTCGTGCGCGCTTCCAAGGCCGCACGAAGCGACGCGGCCACTTCCAGATCCGTGATGGGCCTTACAAAGCCCGAAGCCGCACCCTCGGCGAAGCACCTGCACCCGGCGGAGAGCATGATTGTCGCATTGCTCTCCCGAGCTTCGCGCTCCAGCTCCGAAAAAGGGATACGCCGCTCAAGCGCTCCCGACGCGTTTCGCACCGCGAAGGCGTCGCCTTCGACATGGCCGACCGCGATGACCAGCTTGTCCTGCATCTCCTTCATCTGAAGGCGCGCGCTGCCCTGGATGAACGAACGCAGATCCACCATCCGGTCGCCGGCCGCGTTCGCCAGGGCAAGGAGGGTGTCCACGTCGGTGGTGCTGAACAGAGGCATGACGCGGATGGCATCGCGCCGCACGGTCGCCGTGAGGATCCTGGCCATTTCCTCGGAAAGCTGCACCTCGAGGGGAGCAACAAGGCCGGGGCTGAACTGCACGAAGTACCGCGGCGTGCTGCCCGGGATGTCCAGGCGCGTGACCGGAAGCGGCGGGAAACCGCGGCGGAGGATGCGCACATCCGCCTGCGAGATGAGACCATCAAGCCGCTGGCCGAGCGCGCGCGCCGTGTCGTCCGAAATGGCAATCACCTGGCCGCCCGCCGTGGGCATGGCACGCATAGCTGCCGCGAGCTTTCCGGCAACATCATCGCCCAGATCGATGACGGCGCGCGCGCCACCGCGGACCGCCTCCAGAATCAGCTGGCCGCCGACCATGTCCGCGTAGATCGCCGAGCCGGAGACCACGCCAGCCAGCGCGACGGCTTCCGAGCGGTGCAGGGCGGATCCCCAGCGGCCGCTGCTGGCCGCACCGGCTGATGTTCCCGGCGCAGGGCCTGGCACGTCCTCGGCCAGCCTGACGATCTTGGTGAACCACCAGGCAACAGCCGGCGGCGCCAACACCAGCTGGATGGCCAGCAGGCCCATGATGAAGGGGAGCGCCCGCGCCTTGAGGCAGGGCAGAGGCGGCCGGCCACGGCTCATGGATGAACCTTCCAGCAAAGGAACGTTCATCATAGGGGCGTGATGGTGGATGCGTGCAACCAAAAATGGTAGCGGCGAGCGGACTTGAACCGCTGACCCCGGCATTATGAGTGCCGTGCTCTAACCAGCTGAGCTACGCCGCCCCAGGCTCCCCAAGGGCGGGGCCGCGATTACGCTGCCGCACCTGCCATGTCAATCTCGGCGGCCCGCAGGAAGCCGCCGCCCAGCACGCGGTCTCCGTCATAGACAACGCAGGCCTGGCCGGCGGCCACGATATTGGGCTCGTCCAGCGTCACGCGCATCACCTGCGCCGCCGCGTCCCATTCCACCACGGCCTGGCGCGGCGCTTCACGCCCGCGCAGCTTCACCTGGGCGCGGCGCGGCGCCTGCGGCGGGGTCACCAGCCAGTTCACCTCGCCCGCGACAGCTTCGGTCCGCACCAGCGCTGCGCGGGGCGCAACGACGATGCGGCGCCGCCCCGGCTCGATGGCATGGACGAAAAGCCGCTCGCCGCCGCCCCCCAGGCCGAGGCCGCGCCCCTGCCCCACCGTAAAGCGGCCGATGCCCTGGTGCTGGCCCAGCACCTGGCCGGAGAGATCCACGATCTCGCCCGGCTCCGCGGTTTCCGGGCGCAGCTTGGCCACCAGGCGGTCGTAGCTGCCCTCCGGCACGAAGCAGATGTCCTGGCTGTCGGGCTTTGCGGCGACCGCCAGGCCGAGGCGCTCCGCCACCGCGCGCACCGCCGCCTTGTCCGGCATCCCGCCCAGCGGGAAGCGGCAGAACTCCAGCTGCTCGCGCGTGGTGGCGAACAGGAAATAGGACTGGTCCCGCAGCGGGTCGGCGGCGCGGTGCAGCTCGGCGCCCTCCGGGCCCTCGACGCGGCGGGCGTAGTGGCCGGTGGCCAGGGCCTCGCAGCCGAGGTCGTGGGCCAGCTCGACCAGGTCCTGGAACTTCACCGTCTGGTTGCAGCGGATGCAGGGAATGGGCGTCTCGCCACGGGCATAGGTGGCGGCGAAATCGTCGATGACGGCGGCGCGGAAGCGGCTTTCGCGATCCAGCACGTAGTGCGGGATGCCCAGCGTCTCGGCCACGCGGCGCGCATCGTGGATGTCCTGGCCGGCGCAGCAGGCGCCCTTCTTCTGGATGGCGGCGCCATGGTCGTAGAGCTGCAGGGTGGCGCCCACCACCTCATGCCCCTGCTCCACCAGCAGCGCGGCCACCACGCTGCTGTCCACGCCGCCGGACATGGCGACCAGGACCCTCATGACGCGGCGGCGTCCAGCCCCTGCTGCCAGAAGCGCTGCTCCAGCCGCGCCGCCTCGCCGAAGGTGGCGGCCAGCATAGGGAAGCGGGCCTCGCCGCCATGGCTCACGCCCAGCGCATCGATCCGCGAAGCGGCGGCACGCGCCAGGGCCTGGTAGCCGTCGGAGCCATAGGCCTCGATCCAGCTCTGGTAGGGATTGCCTTCAACCTTGCGGGCGGGGTCGGCCAGGATGCGCAGCGCCACCTCGGCATAGCCCACAGTGCAGGGGGCCAGCGCCACCTCCAGGTCCAGGATATCGCCGGCCAGGCCCCGATCGATGACGTAGCGCGTGTAGCTCACCGTCTCCGCCGATTCCGGTGTGGCCCGCACCTTGGCCTCCGGGATGCCCCATTCGGCGCAATAGGTCAGGTGCATGGTCGTCTCGGCCAGGATCGCCTGGATGGAGGCGGTCTTCTCCCGCATCGCTTCCAGGCTCTCCGCCTTGAAGACGGCCAGGGCCTTGGCACGGGCGAACTGGATCAGGAAGAGGTAGTCCTGGATCAGAAAATCCTGGAAGGCGGCCAGCGGCAGGGTGCCGGCCGAGAGCTGCCGGCAGAAGTCATGCCAGGTATAGGCCTGCCAATCCGCCGCGCAGTCGGCGCGCAGGCGGCGAAACAGCCCGCCCTCGGCGCCGAAATCCTCCCAGGCCTGCATGCTCAGCCGCCGGCGTTGCGCGTGCCGGAAGGCAGCTTCACCACCAGCCCGTCCAGCGCATCCGTCATGATGATCTGGCAGCCGAGGCGCGAGGTCTCCTGCAGGTCGAAGGCGAGGTCGAGCATGTCCTCCTCATCCTCCGTCGCATCGGCCAGCTTGCCGTACCAGCCGGCATCGACCACCACATGGCAGGTGGAGCAGGCGAGCGAGCCCTCGCAGGCGCCCTCGATATCGACGCCGTGCTTATGCGCGATCTCGAGCACCGAGAGGCCGAGCGGCGCATCGACCTCCTTCCGGTTGCCGTCCCGCTCGATGAAGGTCATCTTCGGCATGTCAGCCTCTACTCCGCCGCGCTGGCCCTGGGGTTCTGGCCCGGGGCATCCCTGTTGTCCGAGGACTCCATGGCCCGGCGCCAGGCGGCGGCCAGGGCCGCGGCTGCTCGATCCACATCCAGGGGCGAGGTAAAGCGGCCCATGCCGATGCGCAAGGTCGCGCGTGCCTGTTCCGGCGGCAGGCCCAGCGCCTGCAGCACATAGGAGGGCTCGACCTCGGCCGAGGAACAGGCCGAGCCGGTGGAGACGCAGATCTCGGGCGCCGCTGCCATGATGTCCTGGGCGGTGACCCCGCCGGGGAAGCTCAGCGAGAGATTGCCCGCAACCCGCGCCTGCTCGCTGCCATTGATGCGGAGGCCCGGCACCGCCGCTTCCAGCGCGGCCCTAAAACGGTCGCGCTGCCCGGCGATGCGCCCGGCATCCAGCATCCCTTCCAGCGCCGCGATGCGGCAGGCCTCGCCGAAGCCCACGATCAGCGGCGCCGGCAGGGTGCCGGAGCGCAGGCCGCGTTCCTGCCCGCCGCCCGAGAACAGGGGCGCCAGCCGCACCCGCGGGCGGCGCCGGACATAGAGCGCGCCGATGCCCTTGGGCCCGTAGATCTTGTGCGCGGACAGCGAGACCAGATCGGCCTGGATCTCCGCCACATCCAGCGGAATCCGCCCCGCCGCCTGCGCCGCATCCGTATGGAACAGCGCCCCATGCGCCTTCACCAGGGCGCCGATCTCGGAAAGGTCCTGCACCACGCCGATCTCGTTGTTCACCGCCATGACGGAGACCAGCAGGGTCGGCTCCGCGGCCAAGGCTGCTTCCAGGTCTGACAGATCCAGCAGCCCATCCGGCCGCACCGGCAGGATCACGGGTGCAAAACCCTCCGCGGCCAGGTCCTTCACGCTTTCCAGGACGCATTTGTGTTCGGTGGCGAGGGTGATGACGCGCCGGCGCTCGCTGCCCTGTCTGGCGGCGAAGCGGGCCGCGCCCTTGATGGCCAGGTTATTGGATTCGGTAGCGCCGGAGGTGAACAGGATCTCGTTCGGCTCGGCGCCGATCAGCGCCGCCACATGGGCGCGCGCCTCGGCCACCGCCGCCTCGGCCTCCCGCCCCATGCCGTGCTCGACGGAGCCCGGATTGGCGAAGTTGTCCTCCCACCAGGGGCGCATGGCCGCCAGCACCCGCGGATCGGCCGGGGTGGTGGCGTGGTTGTCGAGGTAGATGGGGCGGTTGGGTCGGGTCATGGCTGGCTTCACATGGCGCCGACCGGGGCGCGGCGGGAGAGGCGATTGCGCATGGCGGACCAGGCGGTGAGGAAACGCTCCGCCGCATCCTCGGGCGCGTTCCAGGGCAGGGAGACGCGGATGCCGCCCGCCTCCTCCCCCATCGCCGCCAGCACATGGCTGCGCCCGACCTTGCCAGAGGAGCAGGCGGCGCCGGCCGAGACCTGCACCCCGGCCAGGTCCAGCGCGATCACCTGGGTCTCCGCCGGCGCGCCGGGCAGGATGAGGAGGGTGGTATTGCCCAGCCGCGGCGCGCCGAGCCCCGCCACCCGCGCGCCCTGCGCGACGCAGCCGGCCTCGATCGCATCCCGCAGCCCGGCCAGCCGCAACGCCTGGACGGGTTCCGCGGCCGCGGCCGCCGCGCCCATGCCGGCGATGGCGGGCAGCGCCTCCGTCCCGCCGCGCCGGCCACGTTCCTGGCCGCCGCCCGCGATCAGCGGCGCCAGCGCCAGCCCCGGCCGCAGCAGCAGCGCCCCCGCCCCCTTCGGCCCGCCCAGCTTGTGGCCGGAGATCGCCATACTGTCCGCACCGAGTTCGGCCAGCGAGACCGGCACCCGCCCGGCCGCCTGCACCGCATCCACATGCAGCAGCGCGCCCTGCGCCCGGCACAGCGCCGCGGCCTCGGCCAGCGGGTGCAGCACGCCGGTCTCGTTATTGGCCGCCATCAGGCAGACCAGCGCCGGCGGCCCGCGCAGGGCCTCGGCCAGCGTGGCAAGGTCGAGCCTGCCATCCGCCAGCACCGGCAGGGTGGCGGCGCCGGGCGCCGCGGCCAGCACGGCCGGATGTTCGGTGGCCCCCACCAGAACCCGCCGCCCGGCCCCCCGCGCATGGAGGGCGAGCGCATTCGCCTCCGTCCCGCCGCTGGTGAAGACCACCTCCCCGGGACCGGTGCCGAAGCGCGCCGCCAGCTGGTCCCGCGCCCGTTCCAGCAGCTGCCGCGCCGCCCGCCCGGCCGCATGGACCGAGGAGGGATTGCCCGCCAGCTCCAGCGCCGCCAGCGCCGCCGCCCGCGCCTCCGGCCGCAGCGGCTCGCTGGCATTGGCATCCAGGTAGAGCGGCGCCATGGGCGCTAGGCCTCGCCCAGCTCCGGCCCGGGCAGCGTCAGCCCTGGCGCCCCGCCGCGGAGCGGCGCCACCGCCCCACCGCAGAGCGGTGCCACGGCCCGTCCGGCGATGCGGCCGCAGACCACATCCTCCAGCGACACGCCCACCAGGAACAGGTGGATCTGGTTGCCGAGCTCGGCCCAGAGGTCATGGGTCAGGCAGCGCTCCCCGGCCAGGCAGCCGGGGCCGCCCTCCTCGCAGCGGGTCGCCTGGATGGGCTCGTCCACCGCATCGACGATGGCCGCGATGGAGATCTCCCGCGCCGCGCGCGCCAGGCGATAGCCGCCGCCGGGGCCGCGGGTGGAGGCGACCAGGCCGGCGCGGCGCAGCGGGCCGAAAAGCTGTTCTAGATACGCAAGCGACAGGCGCTGCGCCTGGGCGATCTCCGCCAGGCTGACCTGCTGGCGCCCGGGCGCACCCGCCTCCGGCGAGTCGCCTTCCCGCGCCGCCAGCTCCACCATCGCCATCACCGCGTATCGCCCGCGGGTGGAAAGCCTCATCGCAGTCTCCCGTCCTGCGTGTCTCCCGGGCCGGGGCCGGACCGGGATCGCGCTGCGAAGGCACGAAGGTCCGGACAATTGGGCCATATCTGGCCGTCCAGACGCAGGAACATGCGGGCCATGCCGTGATTCCAATATGAAATCCGAGCCTGCCTCCCCTATATTGGGTAGGCCCCAGGGCTCGGGAACCTGCCCCGGGGTGTCCACGGGCGCGGGCTGCCGCACCCATCAGAACCACGACCAAGGCCGGATGCCAGCGACCCCCGTCGCCTGCCCAAGGCTATTGTTCCCGACCGGCGCCGTCAACAATCGGCACCCCGGGGATCGACAAGACGTTGCCGCCGCTGGCGGAGCCCCGCTTTGGGGCGCCGCGTGGCGGGGATCGTGGATCTGGACGTGCCCGTGACGCGCCGCCGCCGCGGCGTGCTGGTTCCCCAAACGGCTGGGAGAGTGGCGCCCTGCGCTCGCCCCTCTCCGGCCATGGCCCATGGTCTTCGGCGCCCCTCCGGGCCCGCGGCACCCTGGGCCCAACATGGACTGGATCGATAGAACGATGCCTGAAGTCATGTTCGCCGGGCCGGATGGCCGGCTCGAGGGTCGCTACCACCACGCGAAGCAGGCGCATGCGCCGGTCGCGCTGATCCTGCACCCGCATCCGCTGCATGGCGGCACCATGAACAACCGGGTCGTTCACGCGCTGTACCAGCGCTTCCAGGCGATGGGCTTCTCCACGCTGCGCTTCAATTTCCGCGGCGTCGGCCGCAGCCAGGGCCGCTACGATGGCGGCATCGGGGAGATTTCGGACGCCGCGGCGGCGCTGGACTTCCTGCAGGCGGTGAATCCCAACGCCTCCTCCCTCTGGGTCGCGGGCTATTCCTTCGGCGCCTACGTCGGCATGCAGCTGCTGATGCGCCGGCCGGAGATGGGCGGCTTCGTCTCCGTCTCCGCCCCCGCCAGCCATTACGACTTCGGCTTCCTGGCCCCCTGCCCCTGCAACGGGCTGATCCTGCATGGCTCGGATGACGAGCTGGTGCCGGAAGGGTCCGTGCGGAAGCTTGTGGACAAGCTGAACACGCAGAAGGGCATCCGCATCGACTATCGGGTGATGCCCGGCGCCGGTCACATCTACACCCCGCCTCAGGCGGAGCAGGTGGCCGATGCCTGCGAGGACCATGTGATGGGCATGCTGAACCGCAACCGCATGGCGCTCGCGGCGGACTGATCCAAGCCTATCGGGGCGGGCCGCGCTGCCCGCCCCCGCGCTACAGCAGCGGCCCGACCAGCTTGCCACCCGGAAGCGGCCCCGGCGCCCCTGTCGTTCCCGGAAAGGTCAGGGGCAGGCCGCGCCAGACGCGGGCGGCCAGCACGCCAAAGGCCTGGGCCTCCAGCGCATCGCCGTTCCAGCCCGCTACCTCCACCGCCCGCACCGGCTCGGCCAGCGCCGCGCCCAGCGCCCGCATCATCGCCGGGTTGCGCCGCCCGCCGCCGGCCACCAGCCATTGCACCGGCGGTTCCGGGAAGTGCCGCGCGGCGGCGGCGACGCAGATGGCGGCGAAGGCCACCAGCGTCGCCGCGCCATCGGCGGGCGAGAGCGCGGGCGCGCCCGCATCCTTCAGCGCCCGGTCGAAATCCAGCCGGTCCAGCGACTTGGGCGGCGGCGCCGCGAGCCAGGGATGCGCCATCAGCGGCGCCAGCACCCCGCCATCCGCCCGTCCGGCGAGCGCCAGGCGCCCGTCGCGGTCATAGGCCTCCCCGGTCGCATGCCGGGCCCAATCGTCCAGCGGGCCGTTGGCCGGGCCGGTATCGAAGGCCAGCAAAGTGCCATCGGCGCCGATCCAGGTGACATTGCCCACCCCGCCCAGGTTCAGGATGGCCAGCGGCTTCGGCAGGCTGCGCGCCATGGCCGCATGCACCACCGGCACCAGCGGCGCCCCCTGCCCGCCCGCCGCGACATCGGCCGAGCGGAAGTCATGGGCGACGGTCATCCCCGTCTCCCGCGCCAGCCGGGCGGCGTCACCCACCTGCCAGGTGAAGCCGGGCGTGTTGGAGCCGGGCCGGTGCGGCCGGTGCAGGATGGTCTGGCCGTGGAAGCCGATGAGGTCCGCCTCCCACCCCACGGCGCGCACCGCCTCGATATGCCGCTCCGTCAGCCGGTCGACGCAGCTCGCCAGGAAGGGGTCGTCCGCGGGCAGGTCGCCGGCGCGGTCCAGCAATTCGCGCAGGTCGCGGCGCAGCGCCGGCGCATAGGGCAGCGTCAGCACCGGGCCGAGCCGGCCGATCGCCTCCCCATCCGTTTCCACCCATGCGGCATCCACCCCGTCGAGGGAGGTCCCGCTCATCAGACCGATAGTTCGCAGCATCCCGCCAACGTGCTACGCCGCCGGCACTTCCGGAAGCCCCACAGGACCACGCCGCACCGCCATGACCGCCACCCAGGACTTCCTGCACGCCGCCCGCGAGCGCGGCTACATCCACCAGGTGACGGATGCGGAGGGCCTGGCCGCCCAGGGGCGGGTCACGGCCTATGTCGGCTTCGACTGCACGGCGGACAGCCTGCATGTCGGCCACCTGCTGTCCATCATGCTGCTGCGCCTGCTGCAGAAGACCGGCAACCGCCCGGTGGCGCTGATGGGTGGCGGCACCACCAAGATCGGCGATCCCTCCGGCAAGGACGAGGCGCGCCAGCTTCTGACCGACGAGATCATCGAGGCGAACAAGGCCGGCATCCGCCGCAGCTTCGACAGTTTCCTCGACTTCGGCCCCGATGCCGCCGTCATGCTCGACAATGCGGAATGGCTGGACGGGCTGCACTACATCCCGTTCCTGCGCGAGATCGGCCGCCATTTCAGCGTCAACCGCATGCTGACCATGGACAGCGTCCGGCTGCGGCTGGACCGTGACCAGCCGCTCAGCTTCCTCGAATTCAACTACATGCTGCTGCAGTCCTACGACTTTCTCGAACTGCACCGGCGGCTCGGCGTGACCCTGCAGATGGGCGGGTCGGACCAGTGGGGCAATATCATCATGGGCGCGGACCTGGTGCGCCGCCTGGCCGGGAAGGAAGCCTTCGGCCTGACCACGCCGCTGCTGACCACCGCGTCGGGCGCCAAGATGGGCAAGACCGCCTCCGGCGCCGTCTGGCTGAACCCGGATCGGCTGGCGCCCTATGACTACTGGCAGTTCTGGCGCAATGCGGAGGATGCCGATGTCGGCCGCTTCCTGGCGCTGTTCACGGACCTGCCGATGGCGGAGGTCAAGCGCCTCTCCGCCCTCGCCGGCGCCGAGATCAACGACGCCAAGAAGATCCTGGCGACGGAGGCCACCGCCCTGCTGCATGGCCGCGCGGCCGCCGAGACCGCGGCCGAGACCGCCCGCCGCGCCTTCGAACAGGGCGAGGCGGCCGAGACCCTTCCCACCCACACCGCCACGCTGCCCGCCGCCGTGGTGGACCTGCTGGTGGAGGCCAGGTTCGTCGCCAGCAAGGGTGAGGCGAGGCGCCTGATGGCGCAGGGCGGCATCCGGTTGAACGACCAGGCCGTGGCCGATCCGCAACAGATGGTGACCGCGGCGGATCTGCGCGACGGCGCCGCGAAACTTTCGCTCGGCCGCAAGCGTCACCTGCTGGTGCGTCCGCCGGGCTGACCGGGCATCTGATCCGGCCTCAAATCGCCGCCGCACGGCCATGAACACGCCGTGCCGCGCGCCGAGGCTCGCCCCGCCCGCGCCGGCCGCGCGTGCGGGAGGGTCCAGTGCGCCAGGCGAGGCTTCCGCTTCCCATCCGCCTCCCCGCCATCCCGGCGGTGCCGGAGGCCGTCTGCGGCGCCTTGGCCGCCATCGCCATCGGCCTCGCCGTGATCGCCGGCGTCTATGGCTGGCAGATCCTGCCACCCCAGAACACCGGATGGATGCTGGAGGGCACCATCGGGCCGGACCCGGTGCAATACTGGCTCGGCTGGACCTATTTTGCGCGCGCGCCCTGGGCCTGGCCGCCGGGGGCCAATCCCGACTGGGGGCTCGAGGTCGGGTCCTCCATCTTCTATTCCGATTCCATCCCGCTGCTGGCCTTCGCCTTCAAGGCGCTGCGGCCGCTGGGGCAGGTGCCGCAATATTGGGGCCTGTGGATCTTCGCCTGCGGCGCGCTGCAGGCGCTGCTCGCCTGGCGGCTGATCGGCCTGGTCACGCCGGACCCGCTGGCCCGGCTGGCCGGCGCCGCGCTTTTCGTGCTGCAGCCGATCCTGCTGAACCGGCTGGGCGGCCATTTTGCGCTTGGTGGGCAGTTCCTGCTGTTGGCGGCGCTCTATCTTTGCCTGAGCGCGGCGCCGGCCTGGCGGCGGTTGGCGGAATGGACGGGGCTGCTGCTCGCCGCCTCCCTCATCCATGCCTACCTGCTGCCGATGGTGGCGGGCTTCTGGGCGACCGACTGGCTCGCACGCGCCCTGTCGCCCGATCGCCGCAAGCCGATCCTGGCGCTTGAGGCGGTGGCGGTTCCGGCGGCCGGGATCGCCGGGCTCTGGGCGGCGGGCTTCTTCCTGCTCGGCGGCGGCATGGGCGGCACCTGGGGCGGCTTCGGGCAGATGCAGCTGGACCTGCTGGCGCCCTTCGACCCGGGCCAGTGGGGCCGCTTCCTGCCGCAGCTGCCGCGGGCGGACCATCTGGAAGGGCAGGACAGCTACCTCGGCCTCGGCACCATCCTGCTGATCCTGGCCGGCGGCCTGGCCTTCGCCTGGCGCCCGGCGCAGGGGCTCGGCCGGCGCTGGCCGCTGCTGGCGGGCCTGGCGCTGATGCTGGCCCTGGCCGTCACCCACCGCATCTCCATCGGTGGGCAGGTTGTGGCCGCGCTGCCGGTGCCGGAGCGGCTGGTGGAGGTGGCGGATGCGCTGCGCGCCTCGGTCCGCTTCTTCTGGCCGCTGGCCTATGCCCTGGTGCTGGGCGCCATGGCGGCGCTGGTCCATGCGCTGGGTGGGCAGCGCGCCGGGCTGCTGCTGGCGGGGTTGCTGGTGGTGCAGCTGGCCGATCTGCGGCCCGGCTTCGACCGGCTGGCGGGCTTTTTCCGTCCCGCGCCGGTCACCGCGCCGCTGCGGCTGGCCGATCCCTTCTGGCAGCGCGCCACCGCCCGCTACGAACGCATCCGCCTCGCACCCACCGGCCTGCAGGCACGGCATTGGGAGGAGGTGGCGGTGCTGGCGGCGACGCGGGGCCTGCCCACCGATGCCATCTACCTCGCCCGGGTGGACCCCGCCCGCGTCGCCGCCCTGAATGCCAGGACCGCCGCCCGCCTGGCCCTGGGCGAACCGGAGCCCGGCAGCCTCTATGTGCTGGGCGACGAGGCCATGCTGGCCGCGGCGCGCGCCGGCATGGACCCGGCGCGGGACCTGCTGGCGCGGTTCGACGGACTCTGGGTGCTGGCCCCCGGCTGGCGCCTGCCTGAGCCTACGGATTCCCCCCTTGGCCGATCCCGAACAGCCCGCGGAGAAAACCCGGCGTCAGCGCCGCCAGGGGGTTGACGCTGACCTGCGGGTCATCGGCCGGGCCATTGATGCGGAAGGTGGCGGCAAACAGCCCGCCGCCGGCCTCGGGCGAGAAGAGCCGGCCGAAGATGGGGATGTTCCCCAGCAGCGAATTGAAGAAGTAGGCCGGCACGATGGTGCCCGACATGGCCAGGCGCTGCCGCCGCCGATCCAGCGTGCCGGTGGCCGTCAGGCCGAGCGAGGCGGAGAAGGCCCGCGCCTCCCCCAACGTCAGCGTCTCCGGCGTCAGGCTGAAGGGGGCGATGAGGCGGGAGAAGCCGAGGCCGGGGCCGGAGGCCGCCTCCACCAGCCCATACAGCGTCATGGCCTGCAGCAGCTTGGCCACGCTGGGCGCGCCGCGCACCGCGAAATCCGTCATCTCCGCCGTGCCGGACAGCGCCGCGCCCGGGCGGTTGCTGGCATAGGCGGCGGTGACGGACAGCCGCCCGCCCTCCAGCTTGCGCAGCACATCGAAACTGCCGAGCAGCGCGCCCGCATCCTCCGCCTCCAGCCGCAGCGACCGGCCGTTGCCGGCGGGCGCGATCTGCGCCTCGAACCGCCCGCGCGGCCCGGCCTGGCCGGTCAGGCTGCCAGCCCGCACCACGCCCAGCGCATCGACGCGCACCTGCGCCATGACGGCGGAGAGCTGCCGCCCGGGGCCGAGCAGCACCCGCTCGAAGCGCGCATCCGCGGCGAAGGAGGGGCCGCGCTCGGCATCGCCCGCATCGGTGGCCGGCGTCTCATCCGCCAGCGCGCGGCGCAGGTCGAGCACCGGGCCGCGCAGCGTCAGCGCCCAGGGGCTGCCCGGCTCCAGCGGCGGCCGCGCCTCGCCGGTGAAGCGGCTGTCCTCCACCAGGCCTTCCGTCACCACCACGCGTTCCAGCCGCGTGCCGCGGGTGAAGCTGGCGCTGCCGCGCAGGCGCAGCGAGGGTCCCTCCACCCGGAAGCTCTCGATCGCCTCCAGATTCTCCCCGGCCAGGCGCAGCACCATCTCGCCGCCCGCGTTCTGGCCGGGCGGCTTCACGAAGGCGAGCGGGTCGATCATCAGCCGGGCCTCGCGCAGCTCGGCCCGGATATTGGCGCGGCCCTGGCCGTTGCGGCGGCGCTCGGTGCGGATATCGAGGCCGACCGGCCCCTCGATCACCTCGGAGAAGGCCAGGCCCAGCGCCACCAGCTTCCGCGCATCGGTCTCCGCCCGCACCGTCTCCCGCATCACGATCTGCGTGCCGGGGCCGTTGCGGAAATCCATCTCCACGGTCAGCCGGGCGGCGATCTCGGCCAGCGTCGCGGTGCCGGTCGCGCGCAGGCCGTTATTGTCCACGGTCAGCTCCACCGTGCCGCGTTCCAGCGGCCGGCCGAGCAGCACATCGGCCATCCGCACCTCCCGCAGCCGCGCCTGGACGCCGATCTGCAGCCGCTCCACCGGCAGGTCGGCCAGCAGCGGGAAGCTGATGGAAAGCCGCCCCTCCATGCTGCCGCGCGGGTCCTTGATGGGCAGCGGGCGGCGCTCGAACAGCTTCAGCCGCGGGTGCTGCACCACGGCCAGGGCATCGGGGATGGGGCCGGCCAGGTTGAAGACCATCTCCGCCACATCCTGCCCGCCCGGCGGCAGCAGGAAGCGGACGGTGCCATCGCGCACCGTCACCGCGCCGCCGGATTGCCGGCCGCCGGTGACCCGCATGGCGATCTCCTCCAGCCCGAAGGTGACGCGGCCGGTGGCGCGTTCGGCGGGCGGGATCGGCCGCAGCCAATGCACCGTCGCATCCGCCACATCCAGCCGGCCGTCGAGGTTGGTGAGGCGGAAGCCGGAGAGGTCCGGCCCGGCCTCGGCCTGGATCCGCCACTGCCCGTCGCGCGCCGTGCCGGCGGTCAGGTTCTGCACGATCCAGCTGCGCACATGCGGGGCCAGGCCCTCCGGCCAATGCCGGCCGAGATCGGCCACCGGCACGGCATCCAGCCCGAGCGTCGCGTCGCCGCGCCAGCCGCCCTCCCCGCGCCGGGCCTCGGCGGATAGCGTGACGGTGGGCGGGGCGGGGCCGGCCAGCAGCAGGCCGGCGCGCGGCACGGCCAGCCGCCCCGGCGCGGCTTCCAGCGCCAGGTCGAGCCGGGCCATGGCGATGCGCCGTCCCTCGCCGAGGTCCAGCGCGCCTGCGCCGGTCGAAAGCTCCGCCTGCATTCCGTGGAAGGTGCCGCTGGCATCGAAGCGCGCCCGCGCCTCGATCCGCGCCGTGGCATCCAGCCGGGACAGCGGGGCCAGGCCCGGTGCCGCGGCAGCCAGCAGCATCGGCCGCAGCTCCGGCAGCAGCAGGCGCAGCGCGACCGCGGCCGGCCCACCGCCCTCGGCCTCGGAGGCCTCGGCCGCGATGCGGATCGGCACGCGTTCCGTCCCCAGCAGCAGCGTCGCCTCGGCATCGCCCAGCAGCCCGCCGCCCAGCCGGCGGCGCAGCGTGACCTCGGCGCCGTCCAGCACCCAGGTGGCGCCGAGGGCCGCATCCTCCACCACGATCCGGCCATCCAGGATGCGCAGCGATTCGAGCGCCGCCAGCGGCGTGTCGTCGGAGGGCGGGCGCATCAGATCGGCCAGCAGCTTCTCCGGCGCCACCTCCTCCGGCGCGGAGGCCTCGGGCGAGGAAGCCTCAAGCGCGGCCGCATCGCCCAGCCGCAGCGTCACCTGGCCATCCGCCGCGCGGCGCAGCAGCAGGGCGGGGCGCTGCAGCTCCAGCCGGCGCGGCGCCAGCTCCCCACGCAGCAGCCAGGGGAGGGAGAGGCTGACCGCGGCATCCGGCAGGTCCATGCGCATGGCGCCATCCGGGTCGCGCAGCTGCACCCCGGCTAGGTGCAGCTCCACCGGGGTGGAATGGCCCTCCCGCCAGCCCTGCCAGCGGATGCTGGCGCTGCCCACGGCCAGCCGGGTCGCCGGCAGGCTGCCATCCGGCCCGGGCTGGTTCACCCGGTCGGCGATCGCCTCGGCCAGGAAGGGCAGTTCGATCGGCCCCTGGGACAGGCGCCAGGCGCCGAGTCCCATGGCCAGCAGCAGCACCAGCACCAGGCCGAGCAGCAGGTGCAGGAGGCGATGCGCCTCCCGCGCCACTTGACCGGCGGCTTGCCTCATCGCCACCCTGCCCGCCGATGCCCAAGACCCGCGCGCCGGCCAGGCTGGCACAGGCTACGCTTCCCCCGCGCAGCCCGGACCCCGTCCCGAGCCTGCGGGCCGCCGCGCTGCCCCCGCCGCATGATGCGGAGGCGGCCGCCATGCTGGTCGCCCGCTTCGCCGAACGCGGCACGGCCGAGCGCGGCTTCGCGTCCTCGGCCGAGGGTGCCGCGCTGCTCGCGGCGCTGGGCGGGCACAGCCCCTATCTTTCGGACCTGGCGCTGCGCGAATCGGCCACGCTGCTGCGGCTGCTGGAACGCGGGCCGGATGCCACCTTCGCCCTGGCGCTGGACCCGCTGGGCCGCGCCGATCCGGCCGCCACCCGCGCCGGCGTCGCCAGCCTGCTGCGCCAGGCCAAGCGCCAGGCCGCCCTGATCGCGGCGGTGGCCGATATCCTGGGATTCTGGGCGCTGGACCGGGTGACGGGGGCGCTGTCGGACCTCGCCGATGCCTGCACCGACTATGCCTGCGCGCATCTGCTGCGGGAGGCACAGGCGCGCGGCGACCTGAAGCTGGCCGGCGGCGCGGCGCGGCACGACCCGCGCGCCACCTGCAAGGGCTCTGGCCTTGTGGTGCTCGGCATGGGCAAGCTCGGCGGGCGGGAGTTGAACTACTCCTCGGATATCGACCTCATGGTGCTGTATGACCCGGAGGCCGCAACCTACGATGCCGACCGGGCGGGCGCCATCTATGTCCGGCTCGCCCGCGACCTTGTGCGGCTGCTGGATGAGCGGACGGAGGATGGCTACTGCTTCCGCACCGACCTGCGGCTGCGGCCCGATCCTGCGGCCACCCCGCTGGCGGTGAGCCTGCCGGCGGCCATCATCTACTACGAGAGCATGGGCCAGAACTGGGAACGCGCCGCCATGATCAAGGCGCGGCCGGTGGCCGGCGACCGCACCCTCGGCGAGCATTTCCTGCGGGAGATCCGGCCCTTCGTCTGGCGCCGGCACCTGGATTTCGCGGCCGTCGCGGATATCCATTCGATCAAGCGCCAGATCCACGCCCATAAGGGACACAAGGGCGCGCATGCCGAGGTGCAGGTCGCGGGCCACGACGTGAAGCTCGGCCGCGGCGGCATCCGCGAGATCGAGTTCACGGTGCAGGTGCTGCAGCTGATCTGGGGCGGCCGCGACCCCGGCCTGCGCGACCCGACCACGCTGGGCGCCCTGGCGGCGCTGGCCGCCGCCGGCAAAATCGACCGCCGGGCGGCGGCGGACCTCGCCGATGCCTATGGCTTCCTGCGCCAGGTGGAACACCGGCTGCAGATGGTGGCGGACCGGCAGACGCACAGGCTGCCGGAGGATGCGGAAGGGCTGGCCAATATCGCCTCCTTCCTCGGCTTCGCCACGCCCGAGGCCTTTGCCCATGCGCTGACCGGCCACCTGACCAGGGTGGAGCGGCGCTATGCCGGGCTGTTCGAGACGGCGCCCGATCTTTCGGCCGCCGACGGGGTGCAGGGCGACCTGGTCTTCACGGGCGTGGAGGATGATCCTGCGACGCTGGAAACCCTGCGCGGCCTGGGCTTCCAGAACCCCGGCGCCGTGGCCGCCACCGTGCGCGGTTGGCATCACGGCCGGGCGCGCGCCACCCGCAGCGAAAGGGCGCGGGAGCTGCTGACGGCGCTGATGCCGAGCCTGCTGGCCGCACTGGCAAAACAGCCGCAGCCGGATGCGGCGCTGATGCGCTTCGATGCGGCGCTGGCGCGGATGAGCACCGGCGTGCAGGTGCTCTCGCTGCTGACGCGCAACCCGGCGCTGCTGGACCGGCTGGCCTTCGTGCTCGGCGCCGCGCCGCAACTGGCCGACCACTTCGCCCGCAACGCCGCGGCGCTGGACGGGCTGCTCGCCGGCCATGCCGCGCCCGGCACCGACCCCGCTTCCTCCCTGCCCGCCCTGGTCAAGGACGCCCGCTTCCTGGAGGAGGCGCTGGAGGCGGCGCGGCGCCTGGTGACCGAGGGCAAATTCGAGATCGATGCGGCGGCGCTGGAAGGCCGGCTGGAGACGGACGAAGCGGGACTGGCCCGCAGCGCCCTGGCCGATGCCGCGATCGGCGCGCTGATGCCGCGCATCGCCCAGGATTTCGCCCGCCGCCACGGCAAGGTGGCCGGCGGGGCGCTGGGCGTGGTGGCGCTGGGCAAGCTCGGCGGGCGGGACATGCTGCCGGGCTCCGATCTCGACCTGATCCTGGTCTATGACCACGCCGCGGATGCGCCGGAAAGCGCGGGCGGCGCCAAGTCCCTGGCCCCCTCGCAGTATTTCGCGCGACTGGCCAACCAGGTGGTGGGCGCGCTGACCGCGCCGGGGGCGGAGGGGCGGCTGTACGAGGTGGATATGCGGCTGCGGCCCTCCGGCTCGAAGGGGCCGGTCGCCGTCTCGCTTTCCGCCTTCGCCCGTTACCACACGGAATCGGCCTGGACCTGGGAACGCATGGCGCTGACCCGGGCCCGCTTCGTCGCCGGGGCGCCGGCCTTGAAGCGCAAGGTGGAGGCGGCAATCCGCCAGGCGCAGACCCGCGCCGCGGATGCCGCCCAGGTGCTGGCCGATGCGCGGTCCATGCGCGCGCGCATGCTGCGCGACCTGCCGGCGGATGGGCCCTGGGATGTGAAGCACATGCCGGGGGGCCTGGTGGAGGTGGAGTTCATCTCCCAGGCGTTGCAGGTGGCCCATGCCCACCGGCTGCCGGCCGTCATCTCCCCCACCACCCGGCTGGCGCTGGCGGCGCTGGCCAAGGCACGGATCCTGCCGGCGGAGGAGGTGGAGACGCTGGTGGCGGCCGACCGGCTCTGGCGCGCCATCACCGCGCATCTGCGCCTGACCGTGGGCCGCTGGCCGGAGGAGGTCTTGCCCGAGCCGGTGGCGCTGGCGCTGCTGGCGGCCACCGCGCGGCTGCTGCCCGGCCCCGCGGTTGACCAACCCGGCTACCGCGCACAGATGCGCGCCATGGCCGCCCAGGTGCGCGCCAGCTTCACCCGCCATCTCGGCGACCCCCAATCCGCCTGAAGGAGCCCGCCATGACGACCGCCACCGAAGGTGCCCCCCTTGAAGGCAAACCCGCGCCCGACTTCACCATGCCCGCCTCCGGCGGCCGCTCCGTCAGCCTGGCGGAGCTGAAGGGAAAGCCCTTCCTGCTGTATTTCTACCCGAAGGCGGATACGCCCGGCTGCACCAAGCAGGCCTGCGGCATCCAGGAGGCGCTGCCAGCGCTCGGCAAGACCGGCCTGACCGTCATCGGCGTCTCGCCCGACCCGATGAAGCCGATCGAGAAATTCGCCCAGAAATTCAACCTGACCTTCCCGCTCGCCTCCGACGAGGACCACAAGGTGGCCGAGGCCTATGGTGTCTGGGTCGAGAAGTCGATGTATGGGAAAACCTATATGGGCATGGAGCGCTCCAGCTTCCTGGTGGCCGCGGATGGGCGGATCGCCAAGGTCTGGCGCAAGGTGAAGCCCGAGGCGCATGCCGCGCAGGTGCTGGAAGCCGCGAAGGAGCTATGATGGAGCAGCAGGCGGGACAGGACGCGCCGGCGGCGGCGAAGCCGGAGCCTAAGCTGAGCGCCGAGGCCGTGACCTGGGCTTTCCGCCTGCTGATCAGCCGCGACCCCTTCACCCAGGAGGAGATCGAAAACCAGCGGACTCTGCCGGACCTGGCGACGCTGCGCCGCGTCTTCGCCGAGACCTGGGAATTCCACGACTTCTTCGACAGCATCCCGGATGGCGTGCCGACCTACGGCATGCCGATCTTCCTGATGCGCCCACCCGCCGACCCGGCCTTTCCCTTCCGCTTCGCCCCGCCCAGCCTGGAAGACCCGGTGGGCCAGATGTGCACCGCGGCGCAATTCGACGACCCGGCCTTCACCGAGATCATGCAGGCGATGGGCATGTCGCCCATGCGCAGTCGGCGGAGCTGGGAGCAGGCCTGGATCGTCTCCGTCCTCGCCACCCATGGCATGGTGGCGCAGGGGCGGCGCGGCCTCGGCCTCGGCGTCGGGCGGGAACGCATCCCCTCCCTCCTCGCCTCCCGCGGTGTGCAGGTGCTGGCCAGCGACCTGGCGGCCGAGGCGCTTGCCCTGCCCGAGGGGGCGGAGCGGATGGGGCTGTTCTACCCCGAGATCCTGCACCTGGAGGATTTCGAGCAGCTGGTGGACTACCGCACCCTCGACATGCGGCAGCTTCCGGCCGATCTCGACGGGCAGTTCGACTTCTGCTGGTCGGCCTCCGCCCTGGACCGCCTGGGCCCGGTGGAGGCGGCGGCCGCCTTCCTCGAGGAGAGCCTTCGGGTGCTGAAGCCGGGCGGGATTTCGGCGCATACCTTCAACCTCAATATCAGCTCCGACACCGCCCTGCTGCGCCACCCCAGCCTCTGCGCGCTGCGCCGCCAGGACCTGGAAACGCTGGCCGCGCGCATCCGGTCCCAGGGGCATGAGATGCTGCCGGTGAACCTGCATCCCGGGCTGGATGCGGAGGATGCCGAGGTCTCCGCCCGGCCCGATGGCCCGCCCCGGCCGAAGCAGCGGCATGGCAGTTCAGTGCTGACCAGCTTCGGCCTGGTGCTGCGCAAGGCCGGCGCGCAGGGCTGAGGCGCCGGCAGGCCAGGGCCCCGACACTTCTTTTTCGCGAACCCTTCCGGTAAAGCAGCAGGGCCCAGCGCCCCTGCGCCGCGGCGCCATCGCGGCCTTGGATTTCCCCGCCTCGGGGGCAGAAGCTGGTCCGAAGCGACCGGCTTCCCCAAAGTCGCGCCCGATCGGAGGCTGCCTGCCGGATGATGCGTGACCTGATGTCGCTCCCCCGCAACCTGATGCGCCTGCAGCGACGGTTGGAAGAAACGATCGCCTATTTCGCCGCGCGGGTTCACCCGGTGCACTACACGCCCAGCGTCTATCTGGGCGACCACACCGCGCTGACCCTGCTGCAGGGCCGGCTGAAGATGTTCGTCGATACCCGCGGCAATGACATCGCCCCGCATCTGCTGATCGATGGCACCTGGGAGACCAACTATACCCGCCTCTATGAGAGGCTGATCCGCCCGGGCGACACGGTGCTCGACCTCGGCGCGCATCTCGGGGTCTATGCGCTGCTGGGCGCGCTGGCCACCGGCCCCACCGGGCGGGTGGAGGCCTTCGAGCCCAATCCGCGCTTCGCCGCGCTGCTGGCCCGTTCCCTCGCGGTGAATGGGCTGTCGGACCATGCCCGGGTGAACAACATGGCGGTGGGTGCCGAGGAAGGCACGGCGGAGCTGCTGTTTTCCTGGGCCTGGGGCGGCGGCGGGCATCTGACGGTCACGCCCGGCCATGTGCCGGAGGGTGGCCAGACCCGGGCCTGCCGCGTGGTGGCGCTGGACGACCTGTTCCCCGACCCGTCCTTCACCGTGGATGTGGTGAAGATGGATGTGGAAGGCACCGAGGCCCGCGCCGTGCGCGGCATGCGCGCGTTGCTGGCGCGTTCGCCCAAGGCGAAGGTGATGTTCGAATTCGCCCCGGGCATGCTGGCCGCGCAGGGCAGCAGTGCCGCGGAACTGGTGGAGCAGTTCGCCGAATTGGGCTTCCAATTCTGGAATATCGAGCCGCGCTCGAAGCTGGAGGCGGTGTCGCCCGCCACGCTGGGCGCGATGACCGACGGCGTTCGCAATATCCTGGCGGCGCGGGAGCTTCCCGACCTCGCCTGAGCGGTTCCGGGCGGTTCTGGGCGCTTCTGGGCGAAAAGGAAACGGATGCCGTGACGACCTCGACCGCTCGGACCGCCACCATCCTGATGTCCTGCGGCGTGCTCTGCGCGGCGCTTGCCATGGGGCTGCGCAATTCCTTCGGCCTGTTCCTGGCGCCGATGACGGAGGCGAATGTCTGGACCGCCTCCGGCTTTTCCTTCGCCATCGCGCTGCAGGTGCTGCTGAACGGGGCGAGCCAGCCGATCTGCGGCCAGTTGGCGGACCGTTATGGCGGGCGGGCGGTGGTGATCGGCGGCGCCGTTTTGTACGCCATCGGCATTCTGGGCATGCTGCTGGCCTCGGCGCTGGGCATGTTCACCTTCTTCGCGGGGCTGGTGATGGGGGTGGCCGTCTCGGCCGCCGGCATGCCGATCATCATCGCCACGCTGACCCGGCTGCTGCCGGAATCGAAGCGCGGCCTGGCGGTGGGGCTGGGCACGGCCGGATCCTCCTTCGGACAGTTCCTGGTGGTGCCGCTGGCGGGCTTCGGCATCGGCGCGCTGGGCTGGCAGATGACCCTGGCGCTGATGGCGGCCACCGCCCTGCTGATGATCCCCCTCGCCTTGCCGCTGGCCGAGCCGCCGCGCCCAAAAGTGGCGCCGAAGGATGAGGAGACGGCCCGCCAGGCGCTGTCCCGCGCGCTGCGCACGCCGAGCTTCTGGTACCTGTTCTTCGGCTTCTTCGTCTGCGGCCTGCATATCTCCTTCCTCACCACCCACCTGCCCGGCTTCGTGCATTACTGCGGCCTGCCGGTGGCGGTCGGCGCCGGGGCGATCGGGCTAATCGGGCTGTTCAACGTGGCGGGGTCGCTGGCGGCAGGCGAACTGACGCAGCGCTGGAAGCGGCGGGAGCTGCTGGTCATCATCTATGCCGCGCGCGGCGTGCTGATCACGGGCTTCATGCTGGTGCCGAAGACGACGACCACCGTGATGATCTTCTCCGCCATCATGGGGCTTCTGTACCTGTCGACCGTGCCGCCGACGGTGGCGCTGGTGGCCCGCAACTTTGGCACGCGCTGGCTGGCGACGATCTTCGGGCTGGTTTTCCTGGGGCACCAGCTTGGCGGGTTCACGGGCGCCTTCATGGGCGGCGTGGTGCTGGACCTGACGGGGTCCTACGACCTGATGTGGTGGATCGGGGTGGGCGCCTCGGCCTTTGCGGCGCTGGTGCATCTGCCGGTGAAGGATCCGCCGATGCCTCGCGCCGCAGGCGCGGCAGCGTGAGAGCCGCAGGCGCGGCAGCGTGAGAGCCGCAGGCGCGGCGGCGTGAGAGCGGCAGGCGCGGCGGCGTGAGAGCGGCGGGGGCGGCAGCGTAGGGCGCGGTGGGGGGCGCGAGGCGCCGTCCGAACAACACCCCGCCACCCCCACCCCCGACCCGATAGCCCCCGCCCCCCTGCCCGCGCTATGCTGCCCGCCACTGATGAGGGAGCGCGGCATGCGACGGTGGATCCTGGTGGCGGCGGCAGCGATGGCACTTGGCGGTAGCGCGGGCGCGCAGCAGGGCGATCCGCCGCATGCCTGGGTGTTCGGGTCCTGGACCGGCGGCATCTATCCGCCCGGGCAGACCAGCGGCCCCAGCTGCACCGGCCAGCCGGCCGTCATCTTCACCAAGGATGTCGTGCTGCGCGCCTCGGTCTTCGACGTCGCCTATCGCCAGCGGCTGATCGAGACGGTGGCCACCAGCCCGGACGTGCTGGAATTCCGCTTCGTCCCGGTCACCGGCCCCTCCGGCCCGCTCGCCTCCCGCACCCCGCCCGATATCGGCTTCGGTTGCGTCACCGGCCCGAATACCCTGCGGGTGGAACGGCGGGGGCCGAATGAGATCGTCTTTCCGAATTGCGCGGAATTCCCCTCCCCGCTGCAGCGCTGCGTCGGCAACTAGCCCGGCCCATGCGCATCGCGCTGATCCACGCCCTGCGGCACTCCCCGCCGCCGATCGAGGCCGCCTTTGCCGCGGCCTGGCCGGAGGCGCGGCTGATGAACCTGCTGGATGACAGCCTCTCGGCCGACCTGGCGCGCGATGGCGCGCTGACGCCGGCGATGACGGAGCGCTTCCTCACCCTCGGCCGCTATGCGCGCGGCACCGGGGCGGATGGCGTGCTGTTCACCTGCTCCGCCTTCGGCCCCTGCATCGAGGCGGTGGCCGCGGACCTCGCCCCCATCCCCGTTCTCAAGCCGAACGAGGCCGCGATCGAGGAGGCGCTGGCGCAGGGCCGCCGCATCGGCCTGCTGGCCAGCTTCCCCGGCACGCTCGCCTCCATGCCGCTGGAATTTCCGGAGGGCGTGCAGGTGGTGCCCTGCCTGGCGGAGGGCGCGCTGGCCGCGCTGGATGCCGGCGATCTGGCGGCGCATGACCGTCTGGCGGCGGAGGCGTCGCGGCGGTTGGCGGGTTGCGACGTGATCCTGCTCGGCCAGTTCAGCCTGGCGCGGGCGGCCCGGGCGGTGGCTGACGCCACGGGACGTCCGGTGGTGACGACGCCGGGGAGTGCGGTGCGGCGGCTGCGTTCTCTGCTGCGGGCCTAGCGCCGGCGTAGCGTTCCAGCGCCTCGATCCGCTTCTCGATCGGGGGATGCGTCGCGAACCAGGCGGGGCCGAGGCTGTTCGCGCCGTCATGCAGCAGCAGGGCGCGGACCTGGCTGGGCAGGCCCTCCATCGCCTCCTGCCCCGCCAGTTTGCGCAGCGCGCTGGCCATGGCGTCGGGGTCCGCCGTCATCTCCACCGCGCCGGCATCCGCCAGGTATTCGCGGTTGCGCGACAGCGCCATGCGCAGCGCGATGGAGAGCAGCCAGGCCAGCGCCGCGATGGCCAGCGCCAGCATCACCAGCAGCGCGGCGCCGCCCTTGCCCTTGTTGTTGCTGCCGCCGCCGGTCGGCAGCCGCCGCATCCGGCCCAGCCGCAGGCCGCGCCACATCATCTCGCCGACCATGGAGATCACGCCGGCAAAGACGGCCGCCACCACGCCGAGCCGGGCATCGCCATTGCGGATATGCGTGAGTTCATGCGCCAGCACGGCGCGCAGCTCCCGCGGCCCCAGCGCCTGCAGCAGCCCGCGCGTCACCGTCACGGCGCCCTGGTCGCGGCGCAGGCCGGAGGCGAAGGCATTGCGCGCCGGCGTCTCGATGACGGCCAGCCGCGGCATCCGCATGCCGCGGCTGATGGCGAGTTCCTCCGTCATGGCCCAGAGCGCCGGCTCCTGGTCCCGCGTCACCGGCCGGGCGCCGGAGAGCATGTCCAGGATCCATTGGTTGGACATCCAGGCGATGGCGAACCAGAGGGCGGAGACCGCCAGGGCGATGGGGATGGCCACCGGCAGCAGCGCCAGCGAATCGCGCAGCCCCTGGCCGAAATCATCCGTGCCGGTGGCCGCCAGCAGCAGCGCGACGGCCCAGGTGACGAGGGCAAGCAGCACCGGAAAGCCCGCCAGCAGCAGCAGGGACCGCAGGCCGGTGTTCCAGATATGCGTGCGCAGGCCGAGGGTGGGCAGCATGGCGCCGCCCCCGGCTCAGAATTTTACCGATGGCGCGTTCCGCGTGGCCGCGCGCTCCGCCTCGTCCAGCTCGAAGAAGCCGCGCGGGCCGAAGCCGAGGGAGCCCGCGAAGAACACCGCCGGAATGGATTGGATCGAGGCGTTGTATTCCGCGACGCTGTTGTTGAAGAAGCGCCGGGCGGCGGCCAGCGTGTTCTCGACGTTCGAAAGCTCGCTCTGCAGCGCCAGGAAATTGGTATTGGCCTTGAGGTCCGGATAGGCCTCGGACAGCGCGAACAACCGGCTGAGCGCGGCGCCGAGCTGGCCCTCCGCCGCGCTGGCCTGTTCCGGCCCCTGGGCGCGCACCGCGGCATTGCGCGCCGCGATCACCGCCTCCAGCGTGCCGCTCTCATGCGCCGCATAGCCCTTCACCGTCTCCACCAGGTTGGGGATGAGGTCGTGGCGCTGCTTCAGCTGCACCTCGATATCCGCCCAGGCCTGGGCGACGGCCTGCCGCAGCGAGACCAGCCGGTTGTAGATGACGACCAGCCACAGCAGCAGCAGGACGACGAGGCCGAGCAGCACCCATTCCATGCGCCAATCCTCCGCAATCGGCGCGGATGCTACGCGGCCGAGGCACGCTCCGATAGGATGGCATCGGCGCGGCGGAAGGCATCCGCCATGCGGCTGGCCGGCAGGGCGCCGCTGAACAGCAGGTGGCGATCCAGCAGGAAGGACGGTACGCCCGAGATGCCGCCGCTGCGCGCCGCCGCATCCTCCGCCAGCACCGCCTCCCGGTACTCGTCGCCGGCCAGCATGGTGGCGACCGCCGCGCCGTCCATCCCCGCTGCGGCGGCCAGTTCCACCAGCGTCGCAGGGTCGCCCACGTCGCGGCCTTCCTGGAAATAGCCACGGAAGAAGGCCTCCAGCACCGCATCCTGCAGCCCCTGCCCATGGGCCATACGCACCACGCGGTGAGAGGCGACGGAATTCGGCGTGCGCTCCATCAGGTCGTGCCGGAAGGTCAGGCCCACATTGCGGCCGGCCTCCGCGACATTGGCATCCAGCTCCCGCCCCCGCGCCTCGGAGCCGAACTTCTGGGCGCGATAGGCAGCGCGCGGCACGCCTTCCGCCGGCATGTCCGGGTTCAGCTGGAAGGGCCGCCAGCGGAGATTGAAGCGCAGCCCCTCCTCCGCCAGCATCGCCAGCGCCTCGTCCAGGTTCCGCTTGCCGATCCAGCACCAGGGACAGACCGAGTCCGAGATCACGTCCAGGTTTCGCAGGGTGGTCATGGCCAGGCTCCTCCGGCGTCTGGCCGATCAGTTGCCCATCCGGGGCCTTGCGCGCAACAGGGCGGGTCGGAATTCAGCCTCCGTTAAGCCTGGCCGGCGCAGACTCGCGACCCCAGGGATGCTCCCGGACCGCGAAAACCCGGACCCCGCGCGCCGCGCCGAGGACCCGCCGTGTCGATCGCCGCCACCTCCAGCACCGCCGGTTCCACCGCCGCGGGCGCGCGCCACCTGGCGACGCTGCTGGCCAGCATGAGCACCGGCCAGATCGCCATGCTGCAGCCGGAGGTTTTTGGGCGGCTGCCGGGCCTCGCGCTGTCGGGCCTGGCAACCTCGCAGATCGAGTCGCTGGCCACGACGCAGCTGGCCGCGCTGAAGCCGGCGCAGCTGGCGGGGCTGGCCGGAACGCAGCTCTCCAGCCTGGCGGGCACCCAGGTGGCGGCGCTGTCCACCGCGGCTTTGTCCGGACTGACCATGACGCAGGCCGGCAGCCTTTCCGCCGCCTTCGCCAGCAGCCTGGCGGCAACCCAGATCGCAGCCTTCTCCGCCGCCGCCATCGCGGGCCTCGGCACGGACCGGCTGGCGGCGCTGGCGACCACGCAATCCGCGGCGCTGACCCGTAACCAGATGCTGGCGCTGAAGGGCACGCAGGTGGCGGCGCTGTCCACCGCCAGCATCGCGGCGTTGTCCGGCACGCAGCTCGCCGGCCTGTCCACGGCCGGCATCGCGGCGCTGGGCACGGCGCAGGTGGCGGCGCTGTCCGGCAGCCAGATCGGCTCGCTCAGCCGCGCCCAGGTCGCGGCCTTCGGCGCGGCGCAGATCGGCGCGCTGGCGCCAACCCAGCTGGCCGCGCTGGGCACGCAGCAGATCGCCAGCTTTTCGGGGGCGGAGGTGGCGGCGCTGTCCTCCACCGCGCTCGCCGCGCTCTCCACCGACCAGATCGGCGGCCTCGGCGCCGCGCAGGTGAAGGCGATCCAGCCGGACCGGCTGGCGGCGCTGAGCACGGGCCAGGTCGCAGCCATCTCCGCCGCCGCGGTGGCGGTGCTGACCCTCGGCCAGGTCCAGGCCCTGGCCACCACCCAGGCCGGCGCGCTGACCACCTCGCAGATCCGGGCGCTGGGCAGCAGCCAGGCCCGGGCGCTGACCTCCACCCAGGTCTCGGCCCTGTCCACCACCCAGCTGGCGGCGCTGACCCCCGCGGCGCTGGCCGGCATCGATGGCGCCGATTTCGATGCCCTGGCGACGAGCCAGATCGCCGCCCTTTCCACCACCCAGATCGCCGCGCTGAAGCCGGCGCAGGTCGCGGCCATGGGCACGGCGACACTGGCGGCGCTGGACACCGCGCAATTCGCCGCCCTGTCGCGCAGCGCGGTCTCCGGGCTCACCACGGCGCAGCTCTCGGCCCTCGGTACCGCGGGACTCGCGGCGCTCAGCACGAGCCAGGTCTCCGGCCTCGGCGCGGCGCAGGCTGCGGCGCTGACGGCGACCGACCTCGGCGCCCTGGCCAGCACCCAGCTGGGCGCATTGGCGCGCACCGCGGTGGCGGCGCTGGCCACCACGGCGCTGGCGGCGCTGGGCAGCACCAGCCTGGCGGCGCTGGGCACCGGGCAGGTGGCGGCGCTGGGCAGCGGGCAGCTGGCAGCCCTGTCGACCCAGAACCTCGCCAGCCTGGCCACCACTCAGGTCGCGGCGCTGTCGCGCACCGCAGTGGCCGGGCTGGCGACCACGCAGCTCGCCGCCCTCGGCACGGCGCAGCTGGCGGCCATGGGCTCGGCGCAGCTCGGCGGGCTGGGCAGCACGCAGCTGGCCGGGCTGGCCGCGACGCAGCTGGCGGCGCTGTCCAGCAGCCAGGTGGCGGGGCTGGCGCCGACCGCGCTGGCCGGGTTGACCGGCGCGCCCATGCAGGGGCTGGCGGTCGCGGGGCTGAGCGTCCTGCAGGTGATGGGCCTGGGCAGCGCGCAGCTCAGCGCGCTGAGCACCAGCCAGGTGGCGGCGCTGAGCAGCACCCAAGTGGCGGGGCTCGATCGCTACCAGGTGCAGGCGCTGCCGGATGGCATGATGGCCGCGCTGGGCACCTCGCAGGTGGCCGCGCTGAGCGCCGGCGGCATGCTGGGGCTGGAGGCCACGGACCTCACCGCGCTCTCCACCAGCCAGGCGGCGGTGCTGAAGCGCAATCAGGTGGCGGCGCTGTCCAGCACCCAGGCGGGGCTGCTGGCCGGGACGCAATTGGCCGCGCTGACCACGACCGGCATCGCGGGCCTCGGCTCGGCGCAAGCCTCCGCACTGGGCAGCACGGCACTTTCGGCCCTGGGCACCACAAGCTGGGCGGTGCTGTCCAGCGCGGCGATCGGCGGGCTGGCCGCCACCGCCATCCAGGGCATTGGCAGCGCCGGGCTGGCGGCGCTGGGCACGGGGCAGGTCGCGGCGCTCGGCACCGCGCAGCTGATGGCGGCGACCAGCAGCCAGCTTTCGGCGCTGACCACCACCCAGCTCGGCGCGCTGGCGGCCAGCCAGATCGGGCCGCTGGACGGCACGCAACTGGCCGGGCTGGCGACCACCCAGCTTTACGCCCTGGCGCCGGCCGCGCTGTCCACCCTGGGCACCACGGCCGCCGCGAGCCTGGCGACGACGCAGCTGGCGGCGCTCGGCACAGCGCAGATCGCGGGCCTGTCCTCCACCGCGCTGGGGGCGCTGGCCACCACCCAATTGGCGGCACTCGGCAACAGCCAGGCGGCGGCGCTGGGTTCGGCGCAGATCGCGGCGCTGGGCAGCAGCCAGGTGGCGGCGCTGGCCACCACCCAGCTGGCGGCGCTGAGCACCGCCGGCATCGCGGGCCTTGGCGTCGGCGCGCTGGACGGGACGCAATGGGGCGCGCTGAGCAGCGGGCAGGTGGCGGCGCTGGGCTCGGCCCAGCTCGCCACCGTCTCCTCGGCGCAGGTGGCGGCGCTGGCCAGCACGCAGCTGCAGGCGTTGTCCGCCGCCGGCATGGCCGCCCTTGCGCCGCAGGGGCTTTCCACCGGGCAGATCGGGCTGTTTGGCACCTCGCAGCTGGCGGCGCTGGGCTCGTCCCAGGTCGCGGCGCTGGCCAGCACGCAGCTGGCGGCGCTGGCCTCGACGCAATTCGCCGCCTTGGCGCCGGCGGCGCTGGCCGGGCTGGACCTGGCCCAGGCCGCGGACCGGCTGCCGGCGCTGAGCGCGGCGCAGGCTGGCGGGCTGACCGCGACCCAGGTTGCCGGCCTGTCCGCCACCAGCCTGGCGGGACTGGCGGATACGCAGATCGCCGGGCTTTCGGCCGCGGCGCTCGGTGGGCTGACCACGGCGCAGATGGATGCGCTCGGCACCCGCATCGGGCTGCTCGGCACGGCGCAGGTTTCGGGGCTGGGCGCGGCGCAGGTGGCGGCGCTGTCCACCACCACCATCGCGGCGCTGAGCGCGGCGCAAATCGGCAACCTGTCCTTTGGCGGCACCAGCGGGCTGGCCACGACGCAGATCGCGGCGCTGGGCACGGCGCAGGTCGCGGCGCTGCGCGGCCAGCAATTCCTGGCGCTGGGCACCAGCCAGGTGGCGGCGCTGGCCTCCACCCAGCTGGCGGCGCTGACCGGCACGCAGGTGGCGGCCATGTCGCCCGCCCAGCTCGGCGCGCTGGACAGCGCCCAGGTGCAGGCGCTGGGCCCCGCCGCCATTGCCGCGCTGGATGCCGAGCAGATCGAGGCCTTCGCCCCCGCCGATGTCGCCGCCATCGAACCCGAGGAATTCCTGGGGCTGGCGCGGACCGCGGTGCAGGCCCTGTCCTCGGACCAGATCGCGGCGGTGACCACGGCGCAGCTGGCGGCCATGCGGGCGCGGCAGATCGAGGCCTTCAGCCGCAGCCAGCTCTATGAGATGACGCCGAGCCAGCTCACCGCGCTCTACGGCTGATCAGCGCCCCCAGGCCAGGGCCGCCTGGCGCAGCCGGGCCGGCACCTCGGCCAGCACCTCTGCCCCCGCATTCGCGAAGGCCAGGCGCAGATGGCGCTGCTGGCCGGGGCCGAAGAAGGGGCCGGGCAGGGTCATCAGCCCCTGCTCCGCGGCCAGCCAGGCGGCCGCAGCCTCTGCGTCGGGCGCGCCCTCGGGCAGCCGCAGATACGCAAAGTAGGTGCCGATGGCGTCCAGCCGCCAGCCGGGCATCTGGGCGATGCCGGCGCGGAACAGCGTGGCGCGCTCGGCCATCACCGCCCGGTTGCCGGCGCGCCAGCCGGAAAGCGCCGGCACCGCCCAGGCCAGCGCCGCCTGGGCCGGCCGCGCCGGGCAGATCTGCCAGGTGTCTAGCGCCTTGGCCAATTCTGTCCGGAATGCCGGGCCCGCGGCCACTGCCCCCAGGCGATGCCCCGGCACGCAATAGGCCTTCGAGAATGAATAGAGATGCACCAGGCCGTCGCGCCAGGACGGGTCGGCGAACAAGGCGTGCGGCGGGGATTGGGCCTCGGTGAGAAAGTCCCGATAGGTCTCGTCCAGCACCAGGGCCACGCCACGGGCGCGGCAGATCCGAGAAAATTCCGCGATGACCTCGGGCGGATAGACGGCGCCGGTCGGGTTGTTGGGGGTGACCAGGACCAAAGCGCGGACCGGGCTGGCATCCATCAGCGCGGCGGCCTCGGCGGGGTCGGGCACGAATCCGGCCTCCGCCCGGCAGGGCAGCGGCACGGGGCGGACGCCGCGCATGGTCAGCGCCATCTGGTGGTTGAAGTACCAGGGGGTGGGCAGCATCACCGCCTCGCCCGGCGCGGACAGCACCGCCATGGTCATGGCGAAGGCCAGGTTGCAGCCGGCGGTGATGGCGACATCGGCGGGCGCGATGTCCGCGCCGTAGAAGCCGGCCATGTCCGCGGCCAGGGCGGCGCGCAGCGGCGCATCGCCATCGATCGGGCCATAGCCGGCGCAGGCGGTGCTGCCCGCGGCCTCCGCCAGCCGGGCCAGCAATTCGGGGGGCGGCGGATAGCCGGGCACCGCCTGGGTCAGGTCCAGCGCCGGCCCGGCGCCGCCCCGGTAGCGCGCGGCCCAGGCGCGGGCGGCGGGGATGGGAGGATGCGCGGTGCGGCACAGGGCAGCGGAGAAATTCATCCGGCCAAACTGCCGCCGGCGGGCGCGGCCGGCAATGGATCCTCGATCAGCGGCCGGCCGGTGACATGGCGCCAATGGTGCCAGAACAGCCGCGCGGCGATGCCGCGCCAGGGCTGCCAGGCCAGCGCGATCTCGGCGAGTTGCTTCGGCGTCGGCCGGCTCGGAAGCCGCTTCAGATGCGCCACGCTGGCGGCGAGTGCGATGTCGCCGCTCGGGAAGATGTCCGGCCGGTCATGGGCGAACAGCAGATGCACCTCCGCCGTCCAGCGGCCCAGGCCGCGGATGGCGGAGAGATGTGCCACCGCCGCCTCGTCCCCCATCGCCTCCAGCGCCTCCAGCCGCAGCGCGCCATCAAGGCATGCCGCCGCCAGGGCGCGGGCATGCGCCGCCTTGGGCCGGGACAGGCCGCCGATGCCGCACAGCGTCGCATCGTCCATCGCCACCAGCGTCGCCGGTTCCAGCGCGCCCGGAATCGCCGAAAGCCGCCGCCAGATGGCGCCGGCCGCCTGGTTCGAGATCTGCTGGCCGCAGATGGTCCGCAACAGCCCGGCGAGGCCCGCAGGCCGCGATCGCCAGGGCAAGGGCCCGGCCGCGTCCTCGATGGCCGCCAGATCCGGATCCGCCGCAACCAGCGCCACGATGGCCGGGCGCACCCAGGCCGGGGGTTCGGGAAAGTTCGGCGGCGGGGATTCAGGAGAAAGGGTCATCCCCGCCGCCAGTACAATACGCCATCCCCGGTTGGGAGGGGGGAAGTCCCAGGCCGGCATGGCGCCTTGCGGTCCGACAAATGCGCCCTGGCGGTTACGCGGTAAGGGTCGGGAACGTCAGGAAGTGCAACGCTGCGTAACCGCACCGCCCTGGGTCACAAGCCGCAACACGCCCGAGGCTTTGGCCCCTAGGGGCCCGCCTGCTGCGCGCTATGTTACGGCCATGGACGCCACAGCCCCGCATATCCTCGTCGTCGATGACGACCGCGAAATCCGCGAGCTTCTGGGAAAATTCCTTGAGAAGCAGTCCTTCCGCGTGACCGCGGCGCGGGATGCGCGGGAGGCGCGGAAGCTCTGGCCGCTCGGCCGCTACCATCTGGTGGTGCTGGACCTGATGATGCCCGGCGAATCGGGCCTGGACCTCGCCCGCTGGCTGCGCACCCAGTCCGAGGTGCCGATCGTTATGCTGACCGCGATGGGGGAGGAGACGGACCGCATCGTCGGCCTGGAACTCGGCGCCGACGACTATGTGGCCAAGCCATTCAACCCGCGGGAGCTGCTGGCCCGCATCCGCGCCGTGCTGCGCCGCGCCACGGCGGACAGCAGCACCGGCCCATCCCAGGAGCCGCCGGCCAGGGTGCTGCGCTTCGCCGGCTGGGTGCTGGAGCCGACGCGCCGGCGCCTGCTGAACCCCCAGGGCGCCGAGGTGCCGCTGACGGGCGGCGAATACGAGCTGCTGATGGTGCTGGTGGAACGCCCCAACCGGGTGCTGACGCGGGACATGCTGATGGACCTGCTGCGCGGCCGCCAGGCCGGGCCCTTCGACCGCGCCATCGATGTCGCCGTCTCCCGCCTCCGCCGCAAGCTGGAGGATGACGGGCGCAATCCGCAGGTGATCAAGACCGTGCGCGGCGGCGGCTACGTTCTCTCCGCCACCGTCGAGCGCGGCTGAAGGTGCGCGACTGGCGGATCTGGCGCGCCTTTCGCTGGCTCTGGCCCTGCAGCCTGGCGGGCCGCACGGCGCTGGTGCTGATCATCGGCCTGATCCTGGTGCAGGTGGCGGGGCTGACCATCCATGCGCTGGACCGCGTGGACCTGCAGCGCTTCCAGCATGCGCGGGAGATCTCGCAGCGCTCCTTCGGCGCCTGGCGCAGCCTGCTGCCGCTTTCGCCCGATCGGCGCCAGGCGGTGCTGGACGATCTGGACATGCCGCCGGGCATGCGGATCACGCTGGACGAGGTGGCGCTGGCGCAGCCGGGCTTCCCGCCGCCGCCGCCGCCGCTGATCAGCCTGCTGCGCCTGGACCAGCTGCGCTTCGCCCCGCCCCGGCTGCGGCCGCGGGAAGTGGTGATCGCGACCCATGGGCATCCCGGCCGGCTGATGGTCAGCCTCCGCTTTCCGGACAAGGGCTGGCTGAACCTGCGGCTGGAAATGCCGCCGCCGCGACCCTGGCATTCGCTCACCTTCCTCGTCGCCTTCGTGCTGATGACCCTGGCCGCCGTGGCGCTGACCCTCTGGGCAGTGCGGCGGCTGACCCGGCCGGTCGGCGCGCTGGCCGAGGCGGCAGACCGGCTGGGCCGCGACGTGAATGCGCCCCCCTTGCCCGAGACCGGCCCCGCCGAGGTCGCCACCGCCGCGCGCGCCTTCAACACCATGGCCGAGCGCATCCGTCGCTTCGTCGGCGACCGCACCCAGATGCTGGCCGCCATCGGGCATGACCTGAAGACGCCGATCACCCGGTTGAAGCTGCGCGCGGAATTCCTGGAAGATGACGAGCAGCGCCGGAAGATGCTGGCCGACCTGGATGAGATGGAGGCGATGATCGCCGCCACGCTGGCCTTCGCGCGCGACGATTCGACGCGCGAACCCTCCGTGCCCGTGGACCTCGCCTCGCTGTGTCGCACCGTGACGGATGAGGCGGCGGATGGCAGCCCGGATTATGCCGAGCTGATCACCTATATCGGGCCGGAACACCTGACGGTGGCGGCGCGGCCGGGGTCGCTGAAGCGGGCGCTGGCCAATCTGGTGGGCAATGCCGTGGCCTATGGCGGCTCCGCCACGCTGCGGCTGCAGCCGCCGGTGGGCGGGGTGGTGCGGATCGCGGTGGAGGATGACGGGCCGGGCGTGCCGGACAGCGAGCTGGAGAACGTCTTCCAGCCCTTCCGCCGGCTGGAGGCAAGCCGCAATCGGGAAACCGGAGGCACCGGGCTGGGCCTGCCGATCGCGCGCAACATCTTCCGCGCGCATGGCGGCGACGTGGTGCTGCGCAACCGTCCGACCGGCGGACTCTCCGCCCTCGCGACGCTGCCGGTGTGAGGCGGCTCGGAGACCGTTTGAGAATGCCGGCGGCTGAGGGACCGCAGGCGATTTTTCGTTCCTGCAAGGCGGGCGGTGCGGCCGATGCTGGTTGCATCGGCAAGCCGCCCAACGCGGCAGGGGCGGAAAAGCGCCGCGGGACCGACCCGTCCGGTCTTCTCAAACGGTCTCTCAGGGCCCGAAGAGGGCCAGCGCGACCTCCCCGGCCACCAGGCTGGCGCTGAGTGCGATCAGCGACCAGCGCATCGCCTCTCGCCAGGCAGGCTCCCGCGCCGGGGCCCGGGTGATGACCCGCGGCCGCGGGGGGATGCGGAGCCCGTCCGGAATCTCGCGGGCGATCTCGGCCGGGCGGCGGAAGTCGAGGGCGATGGTGCTCATAGCGTGAGAGGAACATAACCAGAACATGAACGCAAGCGGAATCATCCCGCGCGGCGCGCCCCTTGTGGAGGCGCCGCCGCCCCGCAAACATGGCGGCAGGAAGGGAGCGCCGCATGTCCGCATCTGATGGGTCCCCGCTCGGCCGCCGGCTGCTGGTGCTGCGGCTGGCTGCGGCAAGTGGCGGGGCGGCGGTGCCGGCGGCGGCGCGGGCGCAGGGCGCCAAGTCCGGCGGCGGCGGCGTGCAGGACAATAAGGGCGCCGCGCCTCCGCCGGCGAACAGCGGGCTGACCGATAGCGACCCCAGCGATGCCCCCGGCCGGGGTCGTGGCGGCAGCCGGCCGAATGGTGGCGGCGTGAGTGACAGCGACCCGAGCGACCCGCCCGGCCAGGGGCGCGGCGGCAGCCGGGCGCCCGCCGGCCCGACCGACAGCGACCCCACCGACCCGCCTGGCCAGGGCCGGGGCGGCAGTCGCCCGCCCTCCGGACCCAGCGACAGCGATCCCTCGGACCCGCCAGGTCGGGGAGGCGGCGGCACTGCGCCGCGCAACGGCGTGACCGACAGCGATCCCAACGACCCACCCGGCGCTGGGCGCGGCGGCAATCGCCCGCCCCGCAAGGGCGCGGATGGCCCGACCGACAGCGACCCCACAGACCCGCCTGGCGCCGGGCGCGGCGGCAATCGCGCGCCCCGCAAGGGCGCGGATGGTCCGACCGATAGCGACCCCAGCGACCCGCCAGGCCGGGGACGAGGCAGCGCGCCCGAAACCAAGCGGACCTGACGGCTCAGCCGATCCGGATGCCGCGCCCCGCAAAAAAGCGATCGAAATCGGCGGGCGGCAGGCGCGTATCCTCCTGGCTGGCGCGGCTGTCGCCGGAGGGGTTGTGGAAGCGGAGCCGCCCCGCCTCGTCCGTGCCGAATACCAGCACCAGATGCCCGCCGCGCCCGGGTGACGGCCGGTCGGGCCAGCGGATGGCGGGGTGGACGGAGGCGATGAACAGCCCCTCACCCACCAGATCGGCGGCGCCGAGATCAAGCTGGATCCGGGCCGCGATCCTCTGCCCGGCCAGCCAGGCCACCGCCCCGGCATAGATCAGGCCGCGGATCGTGCCATCCGCCAGCTCCTGGTAGCCGCCCTCGGCCTGCACGGCGCGGCGGATGGCATGGATCGGCGGCACCGGCCGGCCCTGCGCGCCCAGCACCATCTGCAGGCAGGCGCAGCCGCAGAGATGGCCGGCCCAGCGCGCATATTCGGCCGCATCCGCTGCGCCGCTGGCGGCCCAGGCGGGATCCGTCGCGGGGTCTTGGCCCGCCAGGAAGGCCGCGACCAGGTCGCGGCTTTCCCATTGGGCGCGATAGGGCGGGGTCAGGCGGCGTCGTTCAGGTGGCAGGCGCTGCGCTGGCCGGGCGCGATCTCCCGCAGCTTCGGCACCTCCACCCGGCAGCGATCGAAGGCATGCGGGCAGCGCGGATGGAAGTGGCAGCCCGGCGGCGGGTTCAGCGGCGACGGGATTTCGCCCTTCACGGTCGCAAAAGCGCGCTTGCGATTGCCGATGCGCGGCACGCTGGCCAGCAGCGACTGGGTATAGGGGTGGTTGGCCCCGCTGAAGACGCGTTCGGTGGGTGCTTCTTCCACGACGCGGCCGAGATACATGATCACGACCCGGTCGCTGAGATGCTCCACCACGCCCAGGTCGTGGCTGATGAAGAGGTAGGTGAGATCGAGATCCCGCCGCAGCTTCATGAACAGGTTCAGGATCTGCGCCTGGATCGAGACATCGAGCGCCGCCACCGCCTCGTCGCAGACGATGAACTCGGGCGCCACGGCCAGGGCGCGGGCGATGCCGATGCGCTGGCGCTGGCCGCCCGAGAACTGGTGCGGGTAGCGGCGCTTGAAGGCGGGGTCGAGGCCCGCGCGGCGCATCTGCTCATCGACATAGGTGTCGAAATTCGCCCGGGTGGTGAGGCCATGCACCAGCGGCGCCTCGCCCACGATATCGGCGACACGCATGCGGGGGTTCAGGCTGGCATAGGGATCCTGGAAGATCATCTGCCGCCGCAGTTTTCCGATCTTGGCCGCCTCGCCCTGCATGGTCGAGACGTCCTGGCCGTTCCACAGGACCTGACCCTCGGACTGCGGCAGGATGCCCGCGACGATGCGGCCGAGGGTGGACTTGCCGCAGCCGGATTCGCCGACCAACCCCACCACCTCGCCCTTGCGGACGCGGAGGTCGACATGGTCGACGGCGTGCACAATTTCCTCGCGCACATCGGCGCCGAGCCTGCGGGCCAGCTTGGCCGCGATATCGAGCTTCTTGGCGAAGCGGCGCGAGACCTGGCGCAGCTCGACCATCGGCGTTTCCGTCTCGGTGAAGACGCGCGGCGCCTCCGCCTGGGACTGGCTCTGCATCTGCGTTTGGCTCATGCCGCGGCCACCTCCTCGAGATGCGGGTGGTGGCAGCGGGCGAGGCGCTGGGGCAGCCAGGGGTGCAGCTCGGGCATCACGATGCAATCGGCGGCCGCCCGCGGGCAGCGGGCGCGGAAGGAACAGCCCTCCGGCAGGTTGAGGAGCGAGGGTGTCATGCCCGGGATCTGCCGCAGCGGCTCCCCGCGCTTGTTGCGGGACGGCACGCTGCCGATCAGGCCGTGGGTATAGGGATGCAGCGGCTTGTCCAGCACCTCCCCCACATCGCCGAATTCGACGACGCGTCCGGCATACATGACCGCGATATCGTCCGCGAGGCCGGCGACCACGGAGAGGTCGTGCGTGATCCAGAGCATCGCCGTGCCGGTGGTGGCGCACAGCTTCTGCACCTCCGCCAGGATCTGGCCCTGGATGGTGACGTCGAGCGCGGTGGTGGGCTCGTCGGCCACGATCAGGTCCGGGCGGTGCAGCAAAGCGATGGCGATGGCGACGCGCTGGCGCATGCCGCCGGAGAATTGGTGCGGATAGGATTTCAGCCGTTCGTCCGGGGACGGGATGCCGACCATGCCCAGCGCATCCCGCGCCCGGGCGCGGGCATCGGCCTCGGACACCTTCTCATGCGCCTGCACCGTCTCGATCATCTGCGTGTCGATGCGCAGCACCGGGTTCAGCGTCATCATCGGGTCCTGGAAGATCATCGCAATGCGGTTGCCCCGCAGGTTGCGCATCTCCTCCTCGGACCGCGTCGCCAGGTCCTTGCCCTGGAACAGGATGGAGCCACCGACGATGCGGCCGGGCGGATCCACCAGCTTCATGATGGAGAAGCCGGTGACGGTCTTGCCGGAGCCGCTTTCGCCGACCAGCCCCAGCACCTTGCCGCGGCCGATGGTGAAGGACACGTCGTCCACCGCACGCACCACGCCGGCGCGGGTGAAGAAGTGGGTCTGGAGGTTCCGCACCTCCAGCGTGGGCGCCGCGGCGGTCGCGGCGGTGGTGGTCTCGGCCATGGGCACCCTTACTTCTGCAGCCGCGGGTTCAGCACGTCGCGCAGCTGGTCGCCGACCAGGTTGATGGCGACGATGGTCACCAGCAGCGCGATGCCCGGGTAGAAGGAAATCCAGTATTTTCCCGACAGCATGTATTCGTAGCCATTGGCGATCAGCAGGCCGAGCGAGGGCTCGGTGATCGGCACGCCGAGGCCGAGGAAGGACAGCGTCGCCTCCAGCGCGATGGCGCGCGCCACCTGCATGGTGCCGATGACGATCAGCGGCGGCAGGCAGTTCGGCAGCAGGTGCCGGAACAGGATGCGGTATTTCGGCAGCGCCAGGCACTCCGCCGCCTCGATGTATTCGCGCCGGCGCTCGACCAGCGCGGTGCCGCGCACCGTGCGCGCGTAATAAGCCCATTCCACCACGACGATGGCGATGACCACGTTCGTCACGGACTTGCCGAGGAACGCCAGGATCATCAACGCGACGAGGATGGAGGGGAAGGACAGCTGCAGGTCGACGATGCGCATGATCAGGCTGTCGGTCTTGCCACCGGCATAGGCCGCGGCGAGGCCGAGCGAGGCGCCGACCATGCAGGCGATGAAGGCGGAGCCGGCGCCGACGGTCAGCGAGATGCGCAGCCCGTACATGATGCCGGACAGCATGTCCCGCCCCTGGTCATCCGTGCCGAGCCAGTAGGTGGTGGACCCGTCGCCGGACTGCGAACCGGGCTCCAGCCGCCCGTCCATGATGTCCAGCACCGCGAGGTCGTAGGGGTCCTGCGGCGAGATGAAGGGCGCCAGGATCGCCACCAGGATGATGGCGGTGATCACGATCAGCCCGCCGACCGCGAGTTTCGATTCCGCGAACTCCGAGACGAAGCGCCGGAACGGCGTCTCGACCTTGGCGTCCTTCACGGGGTCCTTGGCAGGCGCCCCCTGGCCGATGACGGCGCTCATGGCGTGGCCCCCTTCACTTGCTGTCCAACCGCACGCGCGGGTCGAGCACCGAATACATCAGGTCGACCACCAGGTTGATGGTGATGAACATCAGAACGATGATCATCAGGTAGGCGACGATCACCGGGCGATCCAGCACGTTGATGCTGTCGATGATCAGCTTGCCCATGCCCGGCCAGGCGAAGATGCTTTCGGTGACCACCGAGAAGGCGATGGTGCTGCCGAATTCCAGGCCGGTGACGGTGATGACCGGGATCAGGATGTTCTTGAAGACATGCACGAAGGTCACGCGGAAGGGGCTGAGGCCCTTGGCGCGCGCGAACTTCACGTAATCCATCAGCATCGTCTCCCGCACCCCGGCGCGGGTCAGGCGGATGACCAGGCTGATCTTGAACAGCGCCAGGTTCAGCGCCGGCATCACCAGGTGCGACAGGCCATCCGCGGTCAGGAAGGACCAGCGCAGGCCCAGCAGCTCCCGCGTCTCGCCGCGCCCGGTGGAGGGCAGCCAGCCGAGCTGCACGGCGAAGATCATGATCAGCATCAGCCCGACCCAGAAGGTGGGCAGGGAGAAGCCGAGGATGGAGCCGGCCATGATGGCCTTGGAGCCCAGGCTGTTCGGCTTCAGACCGGCATAGAGGCCGAGCGGCAGGCCGATGATGATGGCGCCCACCGTCGCGGCCAGCGCCAGTTCCAGCGTCGCCGGCATGCGCTGCAGGATCAGCTGCAGCGCCGGTTCGTTGAAGACGAAGGACCGGCCCAGGTCGCCCTGCACCGCCTTGCCCAGGAAGACGAGGTATTGCTGCCAAAGCGGCAGGTCCAGGCCCAGGGCGGCCACGGCGCGTTCCCGCTCGATCTGATCGGCATCGGGGCTGATCAGGATCTCGACCGGGTCGCCGATGGCGAAGACGCCGATGAAGACGATGATGGACATCGCCAGCACGACGCCGGCGGCCTGGATCAGCCGCCGCAACAGATAGACGCTCATACCTCAGTCCTTCCGGGCCCGGTCCTTCAGGGCCGCGTCAGCGCGCGGCCGCCGGGCGCACATCCTGCGCCCGGGTCAGTTCATCGACCCGCGGCGTATGCGTCAGGCCGCGACGCATCGCCCAGATATTGGTCTGGATATGCAGCGGGATCACCGCCACCTGCTCCGCCGCGATGCGCTGGGCGCGGATCAGCATCTGCTCCCGCTTCTCCTCATCCAGTTCCACCAGCGCCTGGGTCAGGATGCCATCGATCTCGGCATTGGAATACCGGCCGCGGTTGGAGGCGCCCCAGCCGCGCTCGCGCGAGACGGTGGCGATGATGTTGCGCAGCGGGTGGCTGCCATCGGGGTTGGAGCCCCAGCCGATCAGATGCGAGGAATATTCCTGCCGGCCGGCGCGGCCGACGAAGGTGGCCCAGGTCTGCGCCTCCACCGCCGTGCGCACGCCGATGCGCGTCCACATCTGGCCCACCGCCTGGGCGATGCGGCTGTCGTTGATGTAGCGGTCGTTCGGGCTGTTCAGCGTGATGCGGAAGCCGTTCGGATAGCCGGCCTCGGCCAGCAGCCGGCGCGCCTGGTCCGGATTGTATTCCGGCGCCGCCACATCGGGGACATGGCTGAAGGTGCCCGGCGGCAGGAACTGGCCGGAGGGCGTGGCCGCCCCTTCCATCACCCGCTCCGCGATCGCCTTGCGGTCGATGGCAATCGACAGCGCACGGCGCACCCGCACATCCTGCAGCGGGTTGCGGCCCAGCGGCCGGCCCTCATTGTCCGTGATGAAGGGCGAATTCTCATTCGCCGCGCGCAGGTGATCCAGGCCGAGGAAGATCAGCCGCAGCCCCACCGTCTCCGACAGCGCCATGTTCGGGTCGCGGCGCAGTCGCGCCAGGTCGCTGGTCGGCACCTGGTCGATGAAATCGAGGTCGCCGGAGAGCAACGAGGCGGTGCGCGTCGCGTCATTGGTGACCATGCGGTAGTTCACCCGCGCGAAGGCCGGCTTGTCGCCCCAATAGGCGTCGTTGCGCTCGAACTCGATGCGGTCGCCATTGCGGTGCGAGACGACGCGCCAGGGACCGGTGCCGATCGCGGCGCGGCCGGCGTTGAAATCCTCCGTCGCCGCATTGGCATGCGTCTCCGAATCCAGGATGCGGACATTGGTCATGTCGAGCGGCATCAGCGGATAGGGCGCGGCGGTGTGGAAGCGAATGGTCAGCGGGTCCACCACCTCCATCCGCACGATCGGCCGCGCATAGGCCGCGTAGGAGGACGGGCTGTTCGGCACGTTCGGCAGGCGCTGGATGGTGAAGACCACATCCTCCGCCGTGAAGGCGTTGCCGTTGTGAAAGCGGACATTCGGCCGCAGCTTGAATTCCCAGGTGGTGGGGCCGACGGCGCGCCAGCTTTCGGCCAGGCCCGGGATATTGCGCGCGGCCGCATCCGTATTGACCAGCTTGTCGAAGATCATGTCGCTGACGGCATTGTTCGGCGACAACTGGTGGTAGTGCGGATCGAGCGAGGTCACGGGCGAGCCGACGCCCATGTTCAGCGTCTGCTCCTGGGCCCAGACCTGCCCCGCCGGCAGCCCGGCGGCCATGAGCGAAACAGCCGCGACGGCGGCACTGCGGATGCTTTTGCGCATCACTCTCTCCTCAACGAAGGCTTCCCCGAAGCGCGTTGTGTAGCAGCCCCCATCCCATGCGGCTAGGCTGACGTCCCGTTCATGTCTTCCGGGAGACGCTTCGCATGGTTTTCATTCGCCTACCCCTGGGGCAAGCCCTCGTCGCCGCCACGCTGCTGGCGACCCCCGCCCTGGCACAGGACCGCAATCTCACCATCGGGATCGGTGGCTCGCCCACCTCGCTCGACCCACATTTCTATAATGCCTCGCCCAATATCAGCCTGACCATGCATCTCTTCGACCGGCTGACGGAACAGGACGCGCAGGCGCGTATCCAGCCGGCGCTGGCGGAAAGCTGGCGCGCGGTCAGCGAGACCACCTGGGAATTCAAGCTGCGCCCCGGCGTGAAGTGGCATGACGGGCGGGACTTCACCGCCGATGACGTGGCCTTCACCATCGGCCGCGCGCCGAACGTGCCGAACAGCCCGGGCGGATTCGGCGGATTCGTGCGCGCCATTTCCCGAGTTGAGGTGGTGGATCCGCTGACCATCCGCTTCCACACGGCGGCCGCGCATCCGCTACTGCCGACGGAGCTCGC
Source organism: Falsiroseomonas tokyonensis (assembly GCF_019024325.1). Classification (GTDB taxonomy): domain Bacteria; phylum Pseudomonadota; class Alphaproteobacteria; order Acetobacterales; family Acetobacteraceae; genus Falsiroseomonas; species Falsiroseomonas tokyonensis. The sequence goes on along the minus strand of NZ_JAFNJS010000003.1, from coordinate 359,662 downwards.
CTCCATCCAGATCATCTCCCGCCATGTCGGCGAGGGTGCGGGGACCGAGGACTACAATGCCGGCCGCGCCGCCGTGGGCACCGGCCCCTATCGCCTGGTCTCCTACCGCCCCGGCGACCGCACCGAATTCGCGCGCAATGACGCCTATTGGCGCGGCGCGGAGCCCTGGGCCCGCGTCTCCTACCGCTTCGTCGCCAATGACGCGGCGCGCACCGCGGGGATCCTGGCCGGCGACCTCGACGTCATCGACCAGGTGCCGTCGACCGACATCGCCCGGCTGAAGCGCGACAACCGGCTGAATGTCTCGGAGATCCCGAGCCTGCGGCTGATCTACCTGATGACCGACTTCTCCCGCCCCGACAGCGCACCGGTGATGGTCAGCGACAGCGAGGGTCGGCCGCTGGAGCGCAACCCGATGCTGGATTCGCGGGTGCGGCGCGCGCTGTCCATCGCCATCGACCGCCAGGCGCTGGCGGACCGGGTGATGGAGGGCACCGCGACGCCGACCGGCCAGTGGCTGCCGCCGGGATCCTATTCCTACAACCCGGCGGTGCAGGTGCCGCGCCACGACCCGGAAGGCGCCCGCCGCCTGCTGGCCGAGGCCGGCTTCCTGAACGGCTTCCGGCTGACGCTGGCCACGCCGAACGACCGCTACCCGAACGATTCCCGCACTGCCCAGGCGGTGGCGCAGATGTGGAGCCGCATCGGCGTGCGCACCCAGGTCGAGGCGCTGCCCTGGACCAGCTACGCCGCCCGCAATTCCCGCCAGGAATTCAACGCCCGCCTGGCCGGCTGGGGCAGCGTGACCGGAGAGGCCAGCTACATGCTGGTGAACATTTTCGGGACCTACAACCGCGAACGCCGCACCGGCGCCTCCAACAACTCGCGTTATTCGAACCCGGCGCTGGATGCGCTGACGGCCCGCGCCGCCGGCACGCTGGACGATGCGGAGCGCGAGAAGCTGCTGCAGGAGGCGGTGGCCATGGTGGACCGCGAGACGGCGATGATCCCGCTGTTCCAGCTGGTGAACTTCTGGGCCACCCGCCGCGGCATCACCTATGAGCCGCGGATGGATGAGCGGACGGTCGCGATGGGTGCGCGGCCGCAGTAAGGTCGGACCTGCGGCCCGCAGGGCCGAGCGCGCGAATGCGCGCCGCGGCAAGTGCCGCGAAGCCAAGCCGCGCGGATGCGCGGCGCCCGGCGTCTGAGGGGTACGAAGGCGAAGCCTTCGTACGCTGAAAAAGGCCGCCGACCTCGCCGACGCTGAACGGCCTAGGCAAGGCGCGCCGCGGCGGCGCAGCCTTGCCGGGCCGGGTGACCCCGGCAGCCCCGCAAAAGGGGCCCAGCAAACGGAGGGAACCCGAGATGATATCCGAACGCCGTCAGCTGCTGCGCGGCCTCGGCAGCGCCGCCCTGTTCGCCGCCACCCCTGCCCTCGCGCAGCGCGAAGCCCCGCAGGGCCGCTACCCCGACCCCGCCGTCGAGGTGCTCGACCCGTCCTTCAACCGCTACCGCCTGGCGCTCGCCGCCGTGGAGCGCCTGGCGACGGGCTTCCGCTGGAGCGAGGGCCCGGTCTGGTTCGGCGACCAGCGCTGCCTGATCTGGTCCGACATTCCGAACAACCGCCTGATGCGCTGGCATGAGGGGGATGGCCGCGTCGATGTCTTCCGCGAACCCGCCAACAACCCCAATGGCAATACCCGCGACCGCCAGGGCCGCCTGATCACCTGCGAGCATCTGACGCGCCGCGTGACCCGCACCGAGCTGGACGGCCGCATCACCGTCCTGGCCGACAGCTTCGACGGCAAGAAGCTGAACAGCCCGAACGACGTGGTGGTGAAATCGGACGGCTCGATCTGGTTCACCGACCCGCCCTTCGGCGTGCTCGGCTTCTACGAGGGCGAGATGGCCCAGCCGGAGCTGCCGACGAATATCTATCGGATCGACGGCACCAGCGGGCAGGTCACGCTGGCCAGCGGCGATGTCGGCCGCCCCAATGGCCTCGCCTTCTCCCCGGATGAGCGGATCCTCTATGTGGTGGAGGCCGCGGCCAGCCCGCGCGTGATCCGCGCCTTCGACGTCGGCGAGGGCGGGCGCCTGTCCAACAACCGCATCTTCTTCCAGTGCAAGGATGGCGAGACGCCGGATGGCTTCCGCCTGGATGTGGACGGCAACCTGTGGTGCGGCTGGGGCATGGGGACGCCGGAGCTGGATGGCGTGCGCGTCATCAACAAGGACGGCGTGCCGATCGGCCATATCCACCTGCCGGAGCGCTGCGCCAATGTCACCTTCGGCGGGCGGCACCGGAACCGGCTGTTCATGCCGGCCAGCCGGTCGCTCTACAGCCTCTATGTGAACACCCAGGGCATCGCCTACGGCTGAACCCGCCGGCGGAGGGGGCTATTCCTCCTCCGCCTCCGCCACCGGCAGGATCGCGGTCTCCTTCGGCGAGGCGAGTGCGAGGATGGTCTCCGTCCGCGCCACGCCCGGCTGGCCGCGCACGGCCTGGGAGACGAAGGTCTCGAGCCCCGCGATATCAGCCAGGCGCAGCTTCAGCAGGTAGCACCAAGCGCCGGTCACCGTATGGCATTCCAGCACCGCCTCATGCTGCTTCATTGCGGCGACGAAGCCAGCATCGCCATCGCCGGGATGCATGGCGACGAAGACGAAGGCGAGCAGCGGGCAGCCGGCGGCGACGGGGTCGAGGTCGATCCGCCAGCCGCGGATCACCTCCCGCTCCTCCAGCCGCTTCACCCGCTCCGCCGTGGCGGAAACGGAGAGGCCGGCGACCTTGGACAGTTCAGCCAGCCCTGCCGCGCCGTTCTCCTGCAGCGCGACGACGAGGTTGCGATCGATTTCATCCATGCCGGCAATCTAACCCGGCGACGCCAAAAAAAGAAACGGCGGGCTCGCGCCCGCCGCATTTTTTCCGGCTGATCGGGCCGATCGCCTCAGATGTAGTGTTCGGCCAGCGGGCGGAAGCCGTTGAAGGCCTGGCTCGCATAGGTCGTCACATAGGCGCCGGTCGAGAGCAGCTGCACCTGGTCGCCTGCATCGAGCGCCATCGGCAGGCGGTAGTTGGACTTCTCATACAGCGTGTCCGTGCTGTCGCAGGTCGGTCCCGCAATGGACACCGGGCCTTCCTCGCTGCCGTCATGCGGCGTCTGGAAGGCGTAGCGGATGGACTCGCCCTCGGTCTCGGCCAGGCCGCCGAAGCGGCCGATGTCGAGATAGACCCAGCGGACGGGATCGTCCTCCGACTTGCGGGAGACCAGCACGACCTCGGAGGAGACCACGCCGGCATCGCCCACCATGAAGCGGCCGGGCTCGATCACCATCTCCGGCAGCGCATTGCCGAAATGCTCGGTCATGGCGCCCATGATGGCGTCCCCGAAGGCGTCGATCTCCGGCACCTCGGCGCGGTAGCGCACGGGGTAGCCGCCGCCCAGGTTCACCATGCGCAGGTTGATGCCGGCATCCTTCAGATCGGTGAAGATCATCGCCACGCGGGCGATCGCCGCCTCATAGGCGCCGGTCTGGGTCTGCTGGCTGCCGACATGGAAGGAGATGCCATAGGGGTCGAGGCCCCATTCGGCCGCCTTCACCATCAGGTCGCGCGCCATCGCCGGCTCGCAGCCGAACTTGCGCGAGAGCGGCCATTCGGCGCCCTTGTTCTCCACCAGGATGCGGCAATAGACGCGCGCGCCGGGGGCGGAGCGGGCGAGCTTGCGCAGCTCCGGCTCGCTGTCGAAGGCGAACATGGTGACGCCGGCGGCGAAGGCGGCCTTGATGGCGCTCTCCTTCTTCACCGTATTGCCGAAGGAGATGTCGGCCGGGCGCGCACCGGCCTCCAGGCAGGCCTGGATCTCTTCCCAGGAGGCCGCGTCGAAGGAGGAGCCGAGCACGGTCAGCCGGTCCAGGATCGGCGCGGCCGGATTGGCCTTCACCGCATAATAGACGCGCGCCAGCGGCAAGGCCGCCTTCAGCCGGCCGTAGTTTTCCGCGACGCGATCCACGTCCAGCACCAGGCATGGCGTGGCGGGCGCTTGGTCGCGCAGATACGAAGCGATTTTCGGGTTCATCGCGCCCGTACTCCCCTGCAAACAGTGGAGACTGCCCCTGCGGGGACTGCCCCTAGATTGACGAAACGGTCGAACGAACCAGCGACCAAAGTGAAACCGGCGGATTGCTCCGCCGGGGTTGCCAGAACGCTTGACGTTGTTGCGTTAACCTTGCGCCGCGGTGGCAGGACCCGGGGGAATACTTGCCCTGGTCTGCTCCGTGGGCCTGGGGCCTTCGGCACGTGCGTACTGCGTCTGCGGCGCATATAGGGCCGGCAGCCCGGGGGGGAAAGCGGTAATTCGCCTCCCCAGCCGTTTTTTTTCCGCGGCCGGCGTTAAAGCGCCGGAAACCGCCATGGTGCCCCCCGGGGGGCGGCCGGGATGGCTCCGGGGAATCGGGCGCTTCTCACGCGAATCCGCCGGAACCGGATCCTCAGTTGGCGCGCAGGCCGCCATTGGTGACGGTGATCTGGCTGGCGACGCAGACATTCACCTGCCGGAGTTCCGCGGCGCGGCCATTGTCCCAGACGACACGGAAGTCATAGAGGCCGGTATTGGCCGCCCGGTAGCTGAGCTGACGGCCCGGCGGCAGCACGGAGCTTCCGAGCTGGTCATTGCCCCAGCCGGAGCGGCTGGAATGGCTGAAATACAGCCGCTCCACCGTGCGGGAGGAGGCATTGGCAACGCGGAAGCTGGTGTCGCAGCTCTGGGCCGGCACCATCACCACGGCGCGCTGGGGTTGCTCCACGCAGGCAGCGAGGCCCAGGCCCATCGCGGCCAGTGCGACCCAATTACGGCGCTTCATGCTTTCTCTCCCACGGCCTTCCATTTCGGCCATGTGACAAAGCTAGGATACAGCCCGCGCGGCAGGCAAGCCGGGCGCCCGGGTCGAAGCGCCACTCAGCGGATCAGGCCGGACACCGGGCTGGAGGGATCGGCCGCCGCGCTGCGCGGCATCCGGCCGGCAAGGAAGGCATCCCGCCCCGCCTCCACCGCCGCCTTCATGGCGCGCGCCATGCGCACCGGGTCCCGCGCATGGGCGATGGCGGAATTCAGCAGTACCGCATCGCAGCCCAGCTCCATGGCCAGCGCGGCGTCCGAGGCCGTTCCGATGCCGGCATCGACCAGCACCGGCACCTTCGCCTGGGCAATGATCGCCTTGATCATGAAGGGGTTCGCGACACCCAGGCCGGAGCCGATCGGCGCGCCGAGCGGCATGATGGCGACGCAGCCCATCTCCTCCAGCCGCTTCGCCGCCACCGGGTCGTCGGCGCAATAGACCATCACCTCGAAGCCATCGGCCAGCAGCGCGGCCGCGGCCTCGAAGGTCGCGGCCATGTCCGGATAGAGGAAGGGCGGCGGGCCCAGCACTTCCAGCTTCACCAGGTTCCAGCCGCCGGCCTCCCGCGCCAGGCGCAGGGTGCGCACGGCGTCCATGGCGGTGAAGCAGCCGGCGGTATTGGGCAGGTAGGTGTAGCGGTCGGGCGGCACGAAGTCCTGCAGCATGGGCTGCGAGGCGTCCGAGAGGTTCACCCGCCGCACCGCGACGGTGACCATCTCGGCGCCCGAGGCCTCGATCGCCGCCTGGGTCTCCGGCAGGTCCTTGTAGCGGCCGGTGCCGACGACGAGGCGGGAGCGGAAGCGGCGCCCGGCGACGGTCCAGCCCTCGTCAGCCTGTGCCATGCCGTCCATCTCAGCCCCCTCCGATGAAGTGCACGATCTCCAGCCGGTCGCCCTCGGCGAGCGGCGTGCTGGCCCAGGCGGAGCGCGGCACGATCTCCAGGTTGCGCTCCACCGCCACCTTGGGCGCGGCCAGGCCGATCAGCGCCAGCAATTCGGCCACGGAGGCGCCCTGCGGCACCTGCCGGCTTTCCCCATTCACCTGGATCGCGATCTGCGCCGTCATCGTCTGCCCCGCCATGGGTCGAAGATGGCGCCCGGCGGCCCGGCGAACAAGACGCGGCCGGTGCAGGGCTGCCATCCCGGCCCGCGCTGCGGCTTGCCCCTGCGGAGCGGAGCGTGCTAGCCCGGCCCGCCTGCGAAACCCAGGGACTCTTTCGTGAACCCCCCGCTGATCGTCGTCCTGAACGGCCCCAACCTGAACCTGCTCGGCACCCGTCAGCCGGAGATCTATGGCTCGGCGACGCTCGACGATGTCGAGGCGCTCTGTGCCGAGACGGCGGAGCAGCTGGGGCTGGCGATCGATTTCCGCCAGACCAATGGCGAGGGCGAGCTGATCACCTGGGTGCAGGAATGCCGCGGCCGCGCCGCCGGCATCATCATCAACCCGGCCGGCTACAGCCACACCTCCATCGCCCTGATGGATGCGCTGAAGGCGACCGACCTGCCCATCATCGAGGTCCACATCTCCAATATCCATCGCCGCGAGGAATTCCGGCACCTGAGCTACGTCTCCAAGGCGGCCACGGGCGTCATCGCGGGCCTGGGCATCGGGGGCTATGCGCTGGCGCTGCAGGCGATTGCGGATCTGGTGGCCGAAGAAGGAGAGCCCTGATGTCGGGCGTGCAATTCGACGCGGCGGCGATTCGCGAACTCGCCAAGATCCTGCGGGAGACCGATCTAACCGAGATCGAGCTGGTGGAGAAGGACAGCCGCATCCGCGTGGCGCGGCAGATCACCGTGACCCAGGTGGCGCATCTGCCGGCCGCCGGCGCCGCCCCCGCCGCCGCGCCGGCGGCCGCGGTCGCCGCGGCGGTGCCGGAGGCGGTCTCGGATGCGGCGCATCCGGGCCTCATCACCTCCCCCATGGTGGGCGTCGCCTATCTCTCGCCGGAACCTGGCGCGGCGGCCTTCGTCACGGTGGGCGCCAAGGTCAGCCAGGGCCAGACCCTGATGCTGATCGAGGCGATGAAGACCTTCAATCAGATCCGCGCCCCCCGCGCCGGCACCGTCACCCGCATCCTCGTCGAGGGCGGATCGCCCGTGGAATACGGCGAGCCGCTGATGATCATCGAGTGATGTTCAAGAAGGTCCTGATTGCCAATCGCGGCGAGATCGCGCTGCGGGTGCACCGCGCCTGCCAGGAAATGGGCATCCGCACCGTCGCCGTGCACTCCACCGCGGACAATACCGCGATGCATGTGCGGCTCGCCGATGAGAGCGTCTGCATCGGCCCGCCCTCGGCCCGCGACAGCTACCTGAACATGGCGGCGATCCTCTCGGCGGCGGCCATCACCGGGGCGGAGGCGATCCATCCCGGCTACGGCTTCCTCTCGGAGAACGCCAATTTCGCGGAGATGGTGGAAGCGCATGGCCTGGCCTTCATCGGCCCGACGGCGGCGCATATCCGCATGATGGGCGACAAGATCGCGGCCAAGGACGCCATGCGCTCGCTCGGCGTGCCGCTGGTGCCGGGCTCGCTCGGCGCGCTGGAAAGCTTCGAGGAGGCCCGCGCGGTCGCCGAGGAGATCAAGTATCCGGTGCTGATCAAGGCCGCCGCCGGCGGTGGCGGGCGCGGCATGAAGGTGGCGCGCAGCGCGGAGGAGCTCGAGGAAGCCTGGCGCGTCGCGCGCACGGAATCCAAGGCCGCCTTCGGCGATGACAGCGTCTATATGGAGAAGTACCTGGATCGCCCGCGGCATATCGAGCTGCAGGTGATGGCCGATATGCACGGCAATGTGGTGCATTTCGGCGAGCGCGACTGTTCCCTGCAGCGCCGCCACCAGAAGCTGGTGGAAGAAGCGGGCAGCCCGGTGCTGACGGCGGATGAGCGCGATGCGCTGGGCGCCCAGGTCACCAAGGGCCTGCGCCAGCTGGGCTACCGCAATGCCGGCACGCTGGAATTCCTCTGGCAGGACGGCCAGTTCGCCTTCATCGAGATGAACACCCGCCTGCAGGTGGAGCATCCGGTGACGGAGATGGTCTGCAACGTCGACCTGGTGAAGGAACAGCTGCGTGTCGCGGCGGGCGAACCGCTGGGCTACCGCCAGGAGGACATCCGTTTCTCCGGCCACGCCATCGAATGCCGCATCACGGCCGAAGACCCCGAGACCTTCGTGCCCAATCCGGGCAAGGTCGAGATGTACCACGCGCCCGGCGGGCTCGGCGTCCGCGTCGATAGCGCGCTCTATTCCGGCTATACCGTGCCACCCAACTACGACAGCCTGGTGGCCAAGCTGGTGGTGCATGGCCAGACCCGGGCCGAGGCGATCGCGCGGCTGAAGCGCGCTTTGGCCGAGATGGTCATCTCCGGCATCCGCACCACCCTGCCGCTGCACCAGCGCATCGTGGCGGATCCGGAGTTCCAGGCGGGGGACTATACCATCCACTGGCTGGAGAAGTTCGTGGCGCGGCAGGGGTAGCTGCGCAAAGCCCTCTGCCCCCCGACGGGGAGCGAGAGGGCTTCCTCGCCCGACACGCGACGAAACAGCCTGCCCTCGCGAAACCGCATTGTATGCCGCATAGTGGGCGGGTGAGCCGGCGCCAGTTCGAGATCACCCCTGACCTGATGCTCCGCGCCTATCGGGCGGGGCTTTTCCCCATGGCCGAGACGCGCCGCGGGGACCGGCTTTACTGGCTCGATCCGGAATTGCGCGGCGTGCTGCCGCTGGACCGTTTCCACCTGCCCCGCCGGCTGCGGCGCACCGTCCTCTCCGGCCCCTTCACCATCACCACCAACCAGGACTTCCAGGGCGTCATCGCCGCCTGCGCCGCGCCCGGGGAGGGGCGGGAGGACACCTGGATCAATCCGGAGATCGAGCGCCTGTTCGGCGCGCTGCACCGCATGGGCCATGCCCATTCGGTGGAGGCCTGGATGCCCGGCGATGGCGGGCCGCAGCTGGTGGGCGGGCTGTACGGCGTGGCCCTCGGCGGGGCCTTCTTCGGCGAGAGCATGTTCTCCCGCGTCCGCGATGCTTCGAAGGTGGCGCTGGTGCATCTGGTGGCGCGGCTGCGGCTGTTCGGCTTCACCCTGCTGGATGCCCAGTTCCAGACCACCCACCTGGCGCAGTTCGGCTGCCACGAGGTACCGCGCCAGGCCTATAAGCGCCTGCTGTCCGAGGCGGTGGAGGAGCAGGCGCGCTGGAACGATGCGCCGGACCCGGCCGCGGTACAGGCTGAGATCCTGCGTCTGGGCGAGACCTAACCCGCGCTATTGCGCCGCCCGGCATTCCAGGATGCGGATGTCGTAGACCGGGTGCTGCAGCATGTTCACGCCCGGCGCCTCAGCGAACATCCAGCCGCGGAAGACCGGGTTGGTGCCCTCCGGCGCGCGGCTGTCGCTGATCTCCATCCAGGCCGCGGCGTCCGGCACCTCGTCCGGCGGGCGGGCGTGGCAGGCGCGGACGGTGATGGTCAGGCTGCCGAAGCGCTCCGGCTGGTTCAGCGTGGCGCGCAGCACCGTGATGCGGGCGGTCACCTTGTCCAGCGCCTGCAGCACGGCGACGCGGCGCGGCACCCATTCCTGCGCCTCGGCCGGGCGCGCCAAGGGCGCGGCCAGCAACGGCAGCAGTGCGGCCAGGGCGAGGCGCCTCATGGCCGCTTCGGGCTCGGCAGGGCGGCGACCATATCGACCAGGATGCGGCGCATCGCCGCCTCGTCCACGCCCATCAGCACCGCATCCTCGAAGGCATCGCGCAGCACCTGGGCCGCTTCCCGGTGGTTCTCGGCCAGCACCTTCAGCTTCTCCCGGCAGGACAGGGGCGCGCCATCCGCGCCGGGCCAGCTGGCCGGCGGGTCCAGGCTCATGGCCGGGCGGGCGCCTGGCCGCCGGCTGGCGCCCCGGCCGGAGCGGAGCCGGGCGTCTGCGCGTTGCGGTTCGGCTGGCCCTCGGTCATCGAGAAGATGAAGCGCCCGAGCAGGCTTTCCAGGCTGATGGCGGATTGGGTGATGGTGATCTCGCCGCCATCGGCCAGGATACGCTCCGACCCGCCCGGCACCAGGGAGACGAAGCGCCCGCCCAGCAGGCCCTCGCTGGCGATCTCGGCGGAGCTGTCGGAGGGCATGCGCAGGCTGGCATCGATCCGCATGGTCAGGACCGCCAGGAAGGTCTGCGGGTCGATCCGCTGATCCACCACGCTGCCCACCTTCACGCCGGCCACCCGCACATCGGCGCCGGGCGCCAGGCCGTCGATGCGGTCGAACTTGGCGGTCAGCGTCAGTGCGGGGCCGGAAAAGCTGCTGCGGCCGCTATTGGTGACCGCATAGGCCAGGAAGCTGCAGGCCACCAGCAGCACCACGGCACCGGCCAGGACCTCGGCAATCGAGCGACCCTTCATCGAGACTGTTCCTGATCCTGCTGCGGAAGGCCGGCCGCCGGATGCGTCAAGAACCGGGGGTCCAGGCCTCGTAGTCGCCGGTCGTCACCTGGCGACGGCCGCCGGAATAGTCGTGCCCCGCCGGGTGCCAGGCCAGCGCAGTGCCGGTCGGGTTCGGGCGGTGCTCGACCATCCAGGGATGGGCCTTCGCTTCCGGCAGCGGCGCATTCGCGGTGTGATGCAGCCAGGCATGCCATTCCGGCGGCACCTTGGTGGCCTCCGGCGCCCCGGCATAGAGCACCCAGCGGCGCTTGCGGCCATAGCCCAGGAAGTCCTTGCGGGATTCGTGGTAGGTATTGCCGAAGCGGTCCGTGCCGATCTTGCGACCGGACAGGGCGGTGGTCAGGCGCATCATCAGCGACATGTGCGGTCCTTGGTGAGCCCCTGGTCAAGGCCCGGGCGGAGGCCGACCATGATCTGTGGGAAGTCCCAGTTTCGCACAACCGGACCCTCTGCGCAAAATCCTGTGTTGTCCACAGGATGTTGCGGTCTCGGCCAGATTCACCCACCAGATGCGCTTCCCCGCGGGCCGAGAGGCCTCTAGGCTCCGCCTATGACGACATTTGCCGGAACGCTGTGGGACCAGGTCGGGCTGTGGCGGCTGCGCGCCGCGCCGGAGCCCGATGCCGCGCCCCGACCCGTGGCCCTGCCCGTCTCCTGGGATGAACAGGCGGCGGAGGCGTTGGCGGCCCTGGCCCCCGGCACCGGGCCGGTGGTTTTCCCGAAGCTGGCCGAGGGCTGGATCAGCCGCCTGGCGCTGCGCGGGCGGGAACTTGGCCTGCTGGCCGATGCCGCGGCGCAGGACGCCTTCGCCGAGTCGCTGCGCGCGTTGCTGCTGGCCCGCCGCGGGGCGCCCGGCCTTTCCATCTGGCGCAATGAGAGCCGCGCCGCGCCGCGCTTCGTGCTGAACCTGCCCGCCTTCCTCGACAGCGATGGCAGCTTCGACACCCCGGGCTATGCCGCCGCCGTGGCGCTGGCGGTCCGCGCGCTGGATATCGCGACGGGCGCCAAGGCGCCGCGCCTCTCGGTCGGCTTCGCCGATCTCGCCGGCCTGCTGGCGGGCCTCGGCCTGCGCTATGGCAGCGCCGAGGCGCGCGCCGTGGGCGCTGCCATCGCCGCCCTGACCCGCGGCGCGGCGGAGGCCGAGTCGGGCCGCATCGGCGAGATCCTGGGGGCGCGGGAGCCACTCGCCCTGTTCGCCCCCGCCCCGCCCGGCGCCACCGTAGTGCCCGGCCTGGCGGAAGCCGCGCGCGCGGCGCTGCATGCCGCCGCCGGCAGCCTCGGCCTGCGCCACCAGGCGCTGGTGGCGCTTTCCGCCCCGGATGCGGTGGAGGCGCTGCTGGGCGCCGAGACCGGTGGCCTGGCGCCGGCCGCCGGCGCCACCCGCCTTTCGCTGGATAGCCAGGGCTGGGTGACGGAGGTGCCGACCCGCGCCGCGCTGCGCATCGGCCGCGCGGCGGCGGGGACGCTGCTGGCGCCGGTCCCGGATGCCGAGTGGATCGGCATGGCCCAGGCGCTCGCTCCCTTCCTGCACCTGCCGCCGCCCATGCCGGTGGCCGAAGCCGCGCCCGCCCGCGCCGCGCCGCCGCTGCCCGAACGCGCCGCCGTCCTGCCGCTGCGGCCGGCCGGCGCCGTCTGGCGGGTCTCGGTGGGCGGCCATAAGGTGGTGCTGCGTACGGCGGAGGACCAGCAGGGCCGGCTTTGTGAGGTCACCATCGCGCTGACCAAGGAATCGGCCGCCTATCGCAGCCTGATGGATGCCATGCTGCAGGCGGTCTCGATCGGCCTGGCGGCCGGCGTGCAGCTGGACAGCTTCGTCGAGGCCTATGCCTATACCCGCTTCGGTCCCTCCGGCACGGTGGAGGGCGACCCCGCCATTCGCCGCGCCACCTCGGTGCTGGACTGGGCGTTTCGCAGGCTGGCGCTGGACTATATCGGGCGGCGCGACCTGGCCGATCCCTCCGAGGAGGATTGCGCGCCGGATGCCACCGGCCATGCGGGGGAGCAGCTGCCCCTGCTGCCGATGGACCTGCCCTCCGCTCCCGCGCCGCGGGTGCGGCGGCGGCAGTTGAAGCTGGTGGGTTAAGGGGCCGACTGCCCCCACCCCGGCCCTCCCCCGCCCTGCGGGGGAGGGAGAACATGGCGCTTCCCTCCCCCGCAGAGCGGGGGAGGGTCAGGGTGGGGGCAGTGACCCCGCGACCCCTCTCCAGACAAAGGACCACCGCCCATGCCCGGCACCGTCGAAGCCAACCTCCAGAAGCTCGGCATCACCCTGCCCCAGGCCCCCGCCCCGGTGGCGAACTACATCGGCTTCAACCAGGTCGGGAACCTGCTGGTCGTCTCCGGCCAGATCCCGCTGGTCGACGGCAAGATCAGCACCACCGGCAAGCTCGGCGCCGGCGTCTCAGTCGAGGACGGCCAGGCGGCCGCGCGCATCTGCTTCATCAACCTGGTGGCGCAGGTGAAGGCGGCCGTCGGCGATCTGGACCGGGTAAAGCGCGTGGTGCGCCTCGGCGGCTTCATCGCCTGCGGACCCGATTTCACGCAGCATGCGCTGGTGATGAACGGGGCGTCGGACATGGCGGTGGCGGTGTTCGGGGAGGCCGGGCGGCATGCGCGCAGCACCATCGGCGTCCCCTCCCTGCCCGGCGATGCCGCGGTCGAGGTCGAGGGGATGTTCGAGATCAGCTGAGGCATTGTGGCCGGCCGGGCGCGCCCAATTTTGAACGGCATGCCCGAACTCAGCCTGACCCTGCACCGCGCCATCGCGGAGATCCCGCCGCTGGACTGGGATGCCTGCGCAGGGTCCGCGAATCCCTTCGTCAGCCATGCCTTCCTCCTCGCCCTGGAGGAATCGGGCAGCGTCGGCGGGCGCAGCGGCTGGCTGCCGCAGCATGCGGCGCTGCGCGACGAGGCCGGCCGCCTGCTGGCCTGCGCGCCCTGCTACGCCAAGGCGCATAGCCAGGGCGAATATGTCTTCGACCATGGCTGGGCCGATGCCTTAGAGCGTGCCGGCGGCCGCTACTATCCCAAGCTGCAGGTCGCCGCGCCCTTCAGCCCGGTGCCCGGGCCGCGGCTGCTGGTGCGGCCCGATGCGGGCATCGGGGTGGAGGCGCTGGCGCAGGGGCTGGTGCAGGCCTGCGGGCAGCTCGAACTGTCCTCGGTCCACTGCACCTTCTGCACGTCGGCGGAGTGGGAAGCCCTTGGCGAGGCCGGCTGGCTGCAGCGCATCGGCACGCAATTCCACTGGTCCAATGCAGGCTATGCGAGCTTCGACGACTTTCTGGCCGCGCTGGCCAGCCGCAAGCGCAAGCAGATCAAGCGGGAGCGGCGCGATGCCGAGAATTCCGGCTTCGTGCTGAAGACTTTGCGCGGCCACGAGATCACGCCGCGGCACTGGGAGGCGTTTCACCGCTTCTACCTCTCCACCTCCGACAAGAAATGGGGCCGCAGCGCCTATCTGAAGAAGGCCTTCTGGCCGCTGCTGGGCGAGCGGCTCGGCGACAAGGTGGTGCTGATGGTGGCGGAGCAGGACGGGGAGCCGGTGGCCGGCGCGCTGAACCTGCTGGGCGCGGATGCGCTCTACGGCCGCAACTGGGGCTGCCTGGTGGAGGCGCCCTTCCTGCATTTCGAGCTCTGCTACTACCGCGCCATCGACTTCGCGATCGAACACAGGCTGCCCCGCGTCGAGGCCGGCGCCCAGGGCGAGCACAAGATCCAGCGCGGCTACCTGCCGGTGCCGACCTATTCCGCGCATTGGATCCAGCACCCCGGCCTGCGTCGCGCGGTGGCCGATTTTCTCGACCGGGAACGCCCGGCGATGCTGGCGGAGATCGAGGGGCTGGCGGAGATGTCGCCCTTCAAATCCTGCACCGAGGCCGATGGATGAGCTCCCCCTTCTACGCGCGCATCAAGGGCGACGTGCTGCGCATCGTGCAGGCGGTGCCGCCAGGGCGCGTCGTCAGCTTTGCGGAGGTCGGCGCGCATCTGGACGTCATGCCGCGGCACGTCGCCTATATTCTCAGCATGCTGTCGGACATCGAAAAGGCGACGCTGCCATGGCATCGCGTGGTCGGGGCGGATGGCAGGCTCGGCGTGTCGAAGGCCGGCGCGGATGGGGCGCCACAGCGCGTGATGCTGGTCGCGGAGGGCGCGGCCTTCGACCCGGATGGGCGCATGACGGACTTCGTCGCGCGCAGCATCGCGGTCGCGTCCCTACAACATGGCGTGCCGCCGCAGACCCGCCCGGCCGATGCGCCCGTGGCGAAGCGGCGCAGGTGAAGCTGGGCCGGCCTGACCGCATGATGGCGAAGACGCTGGCGTGCTGACCGCCTATGCGCAGCTCGCCGCCTCCATGGCGCTGGTCGGCGCCAATGTGGGCGTGGCAAAACTGCTGGCGGCCTCGCTGCCGATTCCGATGATCGCGGGGCTGCGGTGCCTGCTGGCGGTGCTGGTGCTGTTTCCGCTGGCGCGCGCGATGGAGGGCAACGTGCGGCTGGACCGCCGCAGCCTGTGGAACCTGGCCTGGCAGGCCGCCTTCGGCACGGTGATCTACAATGCGGGGCTGCTCGCCGGGCTGCGCCTGACCACGGCGCTGGAGGCGGGGCTGGTGCTGGCCACCCTGCCCGCCGTGGTCGCCATCGGCAGCGCGCTGTGGCTGCGGGAGGTTCTGCCGCCGCGGCAATGGGCGGCGGTGGCGCTGGCCGCCTTCGGCATGGGCGCCATCACCCTGGCCCGCACCGGCGCGGAGGGACATGGCAGCCTTCTGGGCAATCTGCTGGTCTTCGGCGGCGTCTGCGGGGAGGCGATGTATGTGCTGCTGGCCAAGCGCATCGCCGGCCGCGTGCCGGTGGTGACGGCCAGCCTCTGGATGCAGGGATTCTCCGTTCTGCTGCTGCTGCCCTTCTGCCTGCCGGTGCTGGGCAGCGCCGTGGCGCTGGCGGACCCCGCGGTGGCGGGGCTGCTGGTCTTCCACAGCCTGACCACCAGCGTGATCTGCCTGCTGCTGTGGTACGCCGGCATGCGGCGCGCGCCGGCCGGCATCGCGGGCATCTTCACGGCCTTCCTGCCGGCGACGGCGGCGCTGGTGGCGGTGGGCTTCCTCGGCGAGGAATTCTCCGCCGTGCACGCGGCGGGCTTCGTGCTGCTGACGGGCAGCATGCTGCTGGCCACCTGGCCATCCCGATCCCGAAACGTCTAAGCTGCGCGAATGCGCGCCTGGTTCGCCTGCACCGGTTCCGAACTGCTGGCGCTGACGCCGGATGGCGTCGCCGCCGCGCTCGCCGCCAGCCAGATGTCGCGCCGCCTGTCCGGCGAGCCGGCGCAGCTGCGCGCCTGGGCCGAGCAGGTGCGCATGCTGCAGCATTGCGTGCGGGAGGGTGGCGGCGAGGCCTGGACCCTCGCGCTGGAATTCGACCTGCTGCGGCTGGAGAAGCGCATCGACGCCGTGCTGCTGACCGCCGGCGCCATCCTGGTGCTGGAGTTCAAGGTCGGCGCCACATCCATCGCCAATGCCGATCGCGCCCAGGTTTTCGATTACGCGCAGGACCTGTTCGATTTTCATGCGGCCAGCCGGCGGCATCCGATCCAGCCGATCCTGGTCGCCACGCATTGCGTCAGCCCCGCACCCTTCCAGATCCCCCTGCCGGTGGCCGGCGTGCTGCCGGTGGCGGAGGCGAATGCGGCGACGCTGCCCGGCCTGCTCACCGCGCTGCGCGATGCGCTGCCGGCGCCGGCGGTGCCGCTGGATGGATTGGCCTGGCGCGAGGCGCCCTATCGCCCGGTGCCCAGCATCATCGAGGCCGCGGCCACCCTGTTTGCCCGCAACAGCGTGGCGGAGATCGCCGCCGCCCGCGCCGATGCCGCGAACCTGACGCGCACCACCGCCGCCATCGAAGCCGCGCTGGATGCGGCGCAGGCGGCGGGCGAGCGTGTCGTGGTCTTCGTCACCGGCATCCCCGGCGCCGGCAAGACGCTGTGCGGGCTGAACGTGGTCTTCGGCGAACAGCGCCGCGCCGGCAGCGCCTTCCTCACCGGCAACAGCCCGCTGGTGGCCGTATTGAGGGAGGCGCTGGCCTGCAATCGCGCCGGCATCGACCTGGCGCGCGGCCCGAGCGCCGATCCCGAGCGCCGCCGCCTCGCCCCCCGCCCGCGCCAGGCGCGGCATGAGGCGACGCAGGCCTTGCAGAACGTGCACCGCTTCCTGGCCGACAATGCCGCGCGGACCACGCCGCCCGCCGAACGCATGATCGTCTTCGACGAGGCGCAGCGCGCCTGGGATGCTGCTCAGGCGATGCGCGACACACAGCGCCGGGTCAGCACCCTCCGCATGAGCGAGCCCGCCCATGCGCTGGAGATCATGGGCCGCCACAACGGCTTTGCCGCGATCGTCGCGCTGATCGGCAATGGGCAGGAGATCAACACCGGCGAGGCCGGCCTGCGCGAATGGGGCGCGGTGATCGCGGCCACGCCCGGCTGGCGCGCCGTCGCCGCCCCCCGTGCGCTGCATGCAACCGAGCCGGCGCAGCGCCTGGCGGACAGCCACCCGCCCTGGCTCACGCTGGACCCGGCGCTCGATCTCACCGTCTCGCTGCGCAGCGTGCGGTCGGAGGCGGCGGCGCTCTGGGTGGATGCGGTGCTGCGCGGGGCGGCGGCGGAAGCGGCCGCCGTGGCGCGGGCGGTGCCGGAAGGGCTGCCCTTCCTGCTGACCCGCTCCCTCGCCGAAGCCCGTCGCGCCCTGCGCCACCTCACCCCCGGGCTGCGCCGCGCCGGCTTCGTGCGCTCCTCCGGCGCGCGGCGCCTGCGGGCGGAGGGGTTCGACGCGCAGCTGATGGGCACGGAGGAACCCGTCGCCTGGTTCCTGGAACGCTGGCCGGACATCCGCGCCTCCGACGCGCTGGAAGTCGCGGCCACCGAATACGCCTGCCAGGGGCTGGAACTGGACACGGTGGGCCTCGCCTGGGGCGGCGATTTTGTGCGCCAAGGCAGCGCCTGGGTCGCCCGCAGCTTCGCCGGCAGCGCCTGGCAGCGCGCGGCGAAGGATCAGGATTTTGTCCGCAACACCTATCGCGTGCTGCTGACCCGCGCCCGCTACGAGACCGTGATCTGGGTGCCGCGCGGCAGCCCGCGCGACCATGCCTTCTACGATGCCACGCGCGACGCGGCGGAGATGGATGCGGTGGCGGATTTTCTTGCCGCCTGCGGCGCCCGCCCGCTGCCCGCGGCCAGCCCGGCCGCGCAGGACACCGCCCCCGCCCGGCTGCTATAGCCCGCGCCATGCGCCGCATCCTGACCCTGATCTTCCTGCTGATCGCCACGCCGCTCCCCGCGGCCGAGCTGAAACTCGCCACCTGGAACATCGCCTGGCTGACGCTCCGCCCCGCCGGCGACCCGGCGCTGCCGCGCAATGTCGAGGCCCGCACGGCGGACGACTTCCGCCTGCTGCGCGGCTACGCCAACCGGCTGGCCGCCGATGTGGTGGCCCTGCAGGAGATCGATGGGGAAGCCGCCGCCACGCGCGTCTTCGACCCGGCACAGTGGACCATCCACCTGACGGATGAGGAGGATGTCCAGCGCCCCGGCTTCGCCATCCGCCGCGGCCTGCGCGTGACGCCGCAGCCCGATCTGCGGGCGCTGGACCTGATCCCGCGCGCCCGCTTCAGCCTGCGCCGCGGCGCCGACATTTTGGTGGAATCGCCCGGCGGCGCCCGGATGCGGCTGCTCTCGGTGCATCTCGATGCCGGCTGCCGGGAGGATGCCTTCGGCCGCGACGCCAGCCGCGATTGCCATCAGCTGGAACGCCAGGCGCGCATCCTTGCGGACTGGGCCGAGGCGCGGCAGCGGGAGGGGGTGGCCTTCGCCATCCTCGGCGACTTCAACCGACGCATGGGCGAGGGCGACGATTTCCTGGCGATCCTGGAGCAGGCCGCGCCGCTGACCCGCGCCACCCAGGGCCTGTCCTCCCCCTGCTGGGCGGATAGCCGCGGCGGACGGCCCTTCATCAGCCATCTGCTGCTGGGCGGCCCCGCACGGGACTGGCTGGTGCCGCGCAGCCTGGCCGTGATGGTCTATGCGGAGCGCGAGCGGCGCTATCGCCAGGCGCTGTCGGACCATTGCCCGGTCAGCGTCCGCCTGCGGCTCCCCTGATCCGCGGCGGCGTGCCAGGATGAAGGCATGCGAAAATTTGCCCGGATCACGCTTCCCCTCGCCGGGCTGAACTTCGTCAACCAGGCGTCGCGCACCATGATCGCGACGCTGGGGCCTCTGCTGGCGCTGGAATTCGCGCTGTCCGCCAGCGAGCTCGGGCTGCTCGCCGCCATGTTCTTCGCGGCCTATGCGGCGGCGCAATTGCCGGTGGGGCTGGCCATCGACCTCTGGGGCTCGCGCCGGGTGCAGACGGTGCTGGCACTGGTGGCGGCCACGGGCTTCGTCATCTGCGCCCTGGCGACCGGCCCCTTCGGCCTGGCCTTCGGGCGGGTGGTCACCGGCCTCGGCATCTCCGCCGGGCTGATCGCGATGATCAAGGTGAATACGCAGTGGTATGCGCGCGACCAGGTGGCGGGGATGACGGGGCTCGGCGTGCTGGTCGGCGCGCTCGGCAGCATCACCGCCACGGTGCCGGTGGCGCTGCTGGTGCCGGCGATCGGCTGGCGCGGCGTCTTCGTGCTGCTGGCGCTGTTGTCACTGGGCGTCTCCGCCTGGATCTGGGCCTCGGTGCCGAATGGGGGGCCGGAAGGCAAGCCAGGGGCGACGCCGCCACCGCGGCGCAGCCTGGGGGCGGAGGTGGCGGAATTCGGCCGCATCTTCCGCCACCCCGCCTTCCTGCGCTTCGCCCCCTCCGTCGCTCTGCTCTCCTCGCTGAACTTCACCTACCAGGGCCTCTGGGCCGGGCCCTGGCTGCGCGACGTGGCGGGGCTGGAGGAAGCGACGCGGGCGGTGCTGCTGCTGTGCTATGCGGGCGGGCTGATGGCGGGCAGCGCCGGCACCGGCCAGGCGGCGTCCTTCCTGCAGCGCCGCGGCGCGCATCCGATGCTGGTGCCCTGGATCTCCATGGTCGGTATCGCAATGGTGCAGATCCTGCTGATGCTGCAGCCGGTCGGCAAGCTGGCGGTGCTCGGCGCGATCTGGTTCCTGTTCGCCCTGTTCAGCGCCGCGGGGCCGGCCGGCTATGCCGCGATCGGCCAGCGTTTCGGCGCAGAACTGGCCGGGCGGGTGGCGACCGCGATCAATGTGACCATGTTGGTCCTGGTCTTCCTGCTGCAGAACGCAATCGGCTGGATCCTGGATCTCTGGCCGCGCACCGCCTTGGGCGGCTGGGATGCGGCGGGCTATGGCTGGGCGATGGGACTGACGGTGGCGATGCAGGTGGTGGCGGGGCTGCTGATGCTGCGGCCCGGGAAGGGATGAAGGCGGGATGGAAGAGCGGATCGAATCGGTGCTGTCCCGCTTTCGGGTCGAGGATGGCGCGAAGTTCAAGCTGAAGGAGCATAAGCCGGACGATACCGCCGGCCTGACCATGAAGAAGTCGGAGGCCGCGAGCCTGCTGCAGCGCGGCGTGGACTTCCTGGCCACGCAGCAGGACATGCTCTACGCACAGGACCGCTGGGCCGTGCTCTGCATCTTCCAGGCGATGGATGCGGCGGGGAAGGACGGCGCCATCAAGCATGTCTTCTCCGGCGTCAATCCGCAGGGATGCCACGTCGTCTCCTTCAAGGCGCCGAACCCGACGGAGCTGGATCACGATTTCCTCTGGCGCCACGCCACGGCCCTGCCGACGCGGGGCCAGATCGGCATCCACAACCGGTCCTGGTACGAGGAAGTGCTGGTGGCCCGGGTGCACCCGCAGGTGCTGGAGGCCCAGAAACTGCCGCCGCGCCTGCGGACGGAGCACATCTGGCAGGAGCGGCTGGAGGATATCGCCGCCTTCGAACGCTATCTCGGCCGGCAGGGCGTGGTGGTGCTGAAGTTCTTCCTGCATGTGAGCCAGGAGGAGCAGCGCGAGCGCTTCCTGAAGCGCATCCGGGAGCCGGAGAAGAACTGGAAATTCAGCGCCGGCGACGTGGCGGAGCGCCGGCACTGGGATGCCTATCAATCCGCCTATGAGGAGGCGATCCGCGCCACCGCCACGCCCCAGGCCCCCTGGTATGTGGTGCCGGCGGACCGCAAGTGGTTCACCCGGCTGGTGGTCGCGGCCGCCATCGCCAAGGCCCTGGAATCGCTTGAGCTGCACTATCCGGTGGTGACGGAGGCGCAGCGGCGCGCGCTGATGCAGGCGGCTGAGGAGCTGGGCGCCTGAACCGGCGCGCACTTCTGGGCGCCGCGCTGCTGGCCGGCGCCTGCTCGCCCACCGACCTCGCCAACCTGGCCACGCCGCGGCGCGGCACCATGCTGGTGGAAGGGATGCGCTACGGCCCGCTGCCCCGCCAGGTGCTGGACCTGACGCTGCCGCCGATGCCCACGTCTGACACGCCGCTGGTGGTCTTCGTCCATGGCGGCGGGTGGGAGGAGGGCGGGCGGGCGCAATACGCCTTCGTCGCGCGGCGGCTCGCGGCGCTCGGCATGGCCGTGGCCGTGCCCGACTACCGGTTGTGGCCGGAGGCGCGCTGGCCGGATTTCGTGGAAGATGCGGCCCGCGCCGTAACCTGGCTGCGCACGGCGCCGGAGGTGCCGCGCGGGCCGCTCTTCGTCATGGGCCACTCCGCGGGCGGCTTCATCGCGGCCGCCCTGGCGCTGGACCCACGCTGGCTGGAGGCCGCCGGGCTGCCCGGCGGGCGCGGCGCCCTGGCCGGCGGCGTGCTGCTGGCCGCGCCGATCTCCTGGCAGCCCAACTACGAACCCGTCATCAGCATCTTCGCGAATGCCCCGGGCGGGCGGATCGAGGCGGCGCCCGAACCGGCGATACTGGCCGGCGCGCCGCCGATGCTGCTGCTGCACGGCGAGGCCGATGTGGTGGTGGGCGCGCTGCATGCCCGAAACCTGGCCGCCGGGCTGCAAGCCGCCGGGCGGCCGGTGCGGCTGCTTCTCTATCCCGGCGTCGGCCATGTCGGGATCATGACCGACTTCGTGCCGGGCGCCGGGATGCTCGGGCTGACGGAGGCGCCGGTGGTGGCGGAGGTGCGGGACTTCGTGCGCGGGGTGGTGGCGGGCTGAAGCCTACAGCACGATCTGTCCGAATGGACAGATCTCGTGCTGTAGAAGCTATTGTTTCTAAAGCACGAAATCGGTTCACACTGATTCAGTGTGAACCGATAGTGCTTTAGCCCTGCCCCGTCCCGTCCATCGCATCCAGCACATGCAGCGAATAGGTCAGCGCCGCGCCGGCGTTCAGCGCGATGGCGACGCCCAGCGCCTCGGCGATCTCTGCCTTGGTGGCGCCGGCGGCCTTGGCCTTGCGGGCATGGGCGTCGATGCAGCCCTGGCAGCGGGTGGTGACGGCCACCGCGAGCGCGATGAATTCCCGCGTCTTGGCATCGATATGCTGGGTGGTGGAGGCGCCGCGGTTCAGTGCCCCGAAACCCTTCATCAGCTCCGGATGCAGCGTGCCGAGTTCCTTGCCGCGCTCCCGCAGCCCGGCGCTGTAGCCATCCCAGTCCTCGATCCGCGTATCCACCGTCATCGCCTCTCCCCCCCTGACAAACAGAAAGGTGCCCCCCTCTCAGGAGACACCTTCCCATCTTTGATTGCGGCAGCGTCCCGAAACTACTCGGCGGTTTCGGGTTCTTTTTCGGATTCGCCGTCGCCGCTGTCCTCGGGCTTGGGCAAAGCGGGCGGGGCGGCCTCGAAATAGTCGAAGACCAGCGCGCCGTCCTTGAGGTTCACCTTCACCGATCCGCCCTTGGCCAGCTTGCCGAAAAGCAGCTCCTCCGCCAGCGGCTTCTTCACCACTTCCTGGATCACGCGGCCCAGCGGGCGCGCGCCATAGAGCGGGTCGTAGCCGCGTTCGGAGAGCCATTCGCGTGCGGCGGAGGAGAGTTCGATCGTCACGTTGCGGTCGGCGAGCTGCGCCTCCAGCTGCATGACGAACTTGTCCACCACGCGAGCGACGATTTCCGGCGTCAGGCCGGCGAAGCCGATGACCGCGTCCAGCCGGTTGCGGAATTCCGGCGTGAACAGCCGCTTGATGGCGTCCTCATCCTCCCCGGTGCGCTTGTCGCGCCCGAAGCCGATGCTGTTCTTCGCCATGTCGGAGGCGCCGGCATTCGTCGTCATGATGAGGATGACGTTGCGGAAGTCGACGGTCTTGCCGTTGTGGTCCGTCAGCTTCCCGTGGTCCATCACCTGCAGCAGGATGTTGTAGAGATCCTGGTGCGCCTTCTCGATCTCATCGAGCAGCAGCACGCAATGCGGATGCTGGTCGATGCCATCGGTCAGCAGGCCGCCCTGGTCGAAGCCGACATAGCCCGGCGGCGCGCCGATGAGGCGGGAGACGCTGTGCCGCTCCATGTATTCCGACATGTCGAAGCGGATCAGCTCGATTCCCAAAGTCTTGGCCAGCTGCTTGGCGACTTCGGTCTTGCCGACGCCGGTGGGCCCGCTGAACAGGTAGTTGCCGATCGGCTTCTCCGCGTCGCGCAGGCCGGCGCGGGACAGCTTGATGGCGGCGGAGAGTGCGTCGATCGCCTTGTCCTGGCCGAAGACCATGCCCTTAAGGTCGCGCTCCAGGTTCCGCAGCGTCTCCTTGTCGTCGGAGCTGACGGATTTCGGGGGAATGCGGGCGATCTTCGCCACGATCTCCTCGACATCCTTCAGCGTCACGGTCTTCCGGCGCTTGTGCTCGGGCAGCAGCATCCGCGAAGCGCCGACCTCGTCGATCACGTCGATCGCCTTGTCCGGCAGCTTGCGGTCATGGATGTACTTGGCCGAGAGCTCCACGGCGGCGCGGATGGCCTCCGGCGTGTAGCGCACCTTGTGGTGCTTCTCGTAATTGGTCTTCAGCCCCTGGAGGATCTTCACCGCGTCTTCCAGGTTCGGCTCGTTCACGTCGATCTTCTGGAAGCGACGGACAAGCGCCCGGTCCTTCTCGAAGTGCTGCCGGTATTCCTTGTAGGTGGTGGACCCGATGCAGCGCAGCGTGCCCTGGGCGAGCGCCGGCTTCAGCAGGTTCGAGGCATCCATGGCGCCGCCCGAGGTCGCGCCGGCGCCGATCACCGTGTGGATCTCGTCGATGAAGAGGATGGAGCCGGGCTGCTGTTCCAGCTCGTTCACCACGGCCTTCAGCCGCTCCTCGAAGTCACCACGGTAGCGGGTGCCGGCGAGCAGGCTGCCCATGTCCAGCGCGAAGATGGTGGACTTGGACAGGACCTCCGGCACGTCGCCTTCGATGATCCGCTTGGCCAGGCCCTCCGCGATGGCCGTCTTGCCGACGCCCGGATCACCCACATAGAGCGGGTTGTTCTTGGTGCGGCGGCAGAGGATCTGGATGGTGCGCTCGATCTCCTGGTCGCGGCCGATCAACGGGTCGATCTTGCCGGCCTGGGCCTTCTTGTTCAGGTTCACGCAATAGTTGGTCAGCGCGTCCTGGCCGCGCGGCGCGCCGCCGCGGGCGGGCTTTTCCTCCTTCTCCGTCGGCTCCTCCGGAGTCTGGGAGCTGCCCTGGACGGGTCGGGTGGTGCTGCGGCCGGGCGCCTTGGCGATGCCGTGGCTGATGAAGTTCACCGCATCCAGCCGGGTCATGTCCTGCAGCTGCAGGAAATACACCGCATGGCTTTCGCGTTCGGAGAACAGCGCCACCAGCACATTGGCGCCCGAGACCTCGTCGCGGCCGGAGGATTGCACATGGATGGCGGCGCGCTGCACCACGCGCTGGAAGCCGGCGGTGGGCTTCGCGTCCCCGGCGCGGTCGGAGACCAGGCCGGCGAGGTCCTTGTCGAGGAATTCGGCGAGGTCGCGCTTCAATTTCTCACTGTCGACACCGCAGGCGCGCAGCACGGTCGCGGCGTCCACGTCATCGGCGAGGGCAAGCAGCAGGTGTTCGAGCGTTGCGTATTCGTGCCGGCGGTCATTGGCGAGGCCGAGGGCGCGGTGGAGCGTCTGCTCGAGGTTGCGGGACAGCATGGTCTGACGCTCCCTATCGGGTGGCCGGGGTGCCGGAAGCGGCACCCTGGCTCGGGTTGCCCTTGATGTGGTCGCTCCCCCACCCCGCGGCCAGTACCCCGGGGCATGATCCCTGCCCTCTCAAAGTGTAACCGCTGGGCAGCGAAGGTCGAGGCTCATTCTTTCTCGATGGTGCATTGCAGAGGATGCTGGTTCTGGCGCGCCAGGTCCATGACCTGCGTCACCTTGGTCTCCGCCACCTCGTAGGTATAGACGCCGCAGACACCGACGCCGCGGCGATGGACGTGCAGCATGATCCGGGTCGCTTCCTCGCGGCTCTTCTGGAAGAAGCGTTCCAGCACATGCACGACGAATTCCATCGGCGTGTAGTCGTCGTTCAGCATCAACACCTTGTACATGGCGGGCTTGCGGGTGCGCGGCCGCGCCTTGACCACCACGCCGGTGGTGGGGCCGTCCGCGCCATTGTTGCCCTGGCCGGGGCGCTTGTCGCTGTCGCTCATGCCTGCCTTGGTTGCCTGTCCGGGATGCAGATCCCCGGCGCCTGATGAGTGAGGATATCGGAGCGCAGGGGCGCACGGGAAGGGCTTGACGCATTTCTCCGCGCAGAAGAGCCGATTTGGGTTACCGCTCCGCGAAGGCCAAGCCCGGAAGTGGTTCAAAACGGCAAAAAGGCCCGCCCGGGCCGCCACGCCACCCTTCCGGGCAGTCATGGCAGCCCGGACGGGCCTTCCTGCAGGCTGGCCCGGGCTTGGCCCGGACCAGGTCGAAATCAGGCCGCGAGCGGCTTGGAGAACTTCTCGACGGCCAGCGTCATGCGGGCGGCCAGCGGGGCGCCGGCCTGCTCGGCCAGGCGGAAGGCGGCCTCCTGCAGCTTCGCCGTCTCGGACATGGTCCGCTCCAGGGAGGCCTTGGCGAAGGCGGCCTGGATATCGGCGGCTTCCTTCAGGCTCTTCACGCCGGACAGCGCCTTGGCGGATTCCATGGCGTGCTCGGTGATCGCCTGGGACATGGCGACATACTGCTTGCCGAGGTCCTGCATGCCGGCGGTCAGCATCTGCGTCGCCTTGGTCATCGCCTCGAGATTGCCGCGGCCGAACTCAGCCGCCTCCTCCGCCGCCTTGTAGAAGCCCTCGGTCGTCTTGGTCATCTGCTGCATGCCCTGCTCCATCGTCATGCGCGCCTTCGCGGCGCCCTCATCCATGGCAGCCTTGGCAGCCGCCGGCGTCTCGGTTGCGGCGGTCGCCGCCTGGGTTGCCGCGGCGGCGGCCGCGGCCTGGGAATTCGCGACCAGCGCGATACCGCGCTTGGTTTCAGCCTTCGGTTCTGCTGCCATGATATCCGGATCCTTCAGGTTGCTCGCCGGCGCGAAGCGCCAATGCGGGAGCCTTCTACCCGGCCCCTGGGCGGTCTTGCTGCGGTGCAGCACGGCGCTTTTTTAGCCAGTCTCGCGCGGGAGCTGCAAGGACTTTTTGCACCGCAGCATAAAATACCTGTCATCCGGCTCGGCAGCGGACCGTTTCGCGAAAATGGAGCTGCGCCTCACACGACGGGGAGGTATCGGGAAATGCTGCAATTTCGTCGTCCAAGTGCTTGCAGTAACAGCCTGTTCTGGTTTCGCCCCTGTGGACAGCGCCCCCCCGAACTCCGTAGCTTGGCCGTTCTGGCGGCGCACGGGGGGTGGGCCGCCCAGGGGGTTTATCTTCGATGTTCCTTCGGCTCAGGCCTCTGGTCGTTCTGGCCGCCAGCCTGTTTGCCGCCATCGCATCGGGCGCCAGCGCTCCGGCGCAGGCGCAGATCGGCAGCGAACGCTACTCCGCCATCGTCGTCGACCATCGCAGCGGCAATATCCTGGTCGCCGCCAATCCCGACGAAACCCGGCACCCGGCCTCGCTCACCAAGATGATGACGCTCTACATGGTGTTCGAGGCGCTGCGCGAGGGCCGGCTCTCGCTCGGCTCCACCGTGCCGATCTCGGAGGAGGCGGCCTCGCGCCCCCCCTCCAAGCTCGGCATCCCGGCCGGCGGCAGCGTGACGGTGGAACAGGGCATCCTGGCCCTGGTTACCAAGTCCGCCAACGACATCGCCGCCGCCTTCGGCGAGCTGCTGGGCGGCAATGAGGAACGCTTCGGCCAGATGATGACCCAGCGCGCCCGCGCGCTCGGCATGACGCGCACCACCTTCCGAAATGCCTCCGGCCTGCCGGACTGGGACCAGGTGACCACGGCGCGGGACATGGCGACGCTGGGCCGGCGCCTGATGCTCGATTTCCCCGACCGCTACCACTATTTCGGCCGCACCGAGGCCGCCTTCCGCGGCCTGCGCCTGCGCAACCACAACCGCATGCTGACCAGCTATGAGGGCGTGGACGGCATCAAGACCGGCTATATCCGGGCCAGCGGCTTCAACATCGTCACCAGCGCCAGCCGCGATGGCCAGCGCGTGGTGGGCGCCGTCTTCGGCGGCAATTCCTGGGTCGAGCGCGACCAGCACATGACGGCGCTGCTGGACCAGAGCTTCGCGCGCCTCGGCGTGACCCCGCGGGCGGAGACCATGGCCCAGGCCGCGCCGCCCGTGCTCATGCGCCAGGCGCAGGCCGCGACCGTGGCCCGCACCCGCCGCGGCGCGGCGCGTGCCACGCCGGTTTCGCGCGCCGCGGCGCGCCAGCCCGCCCGCAACGCCGCCGCGCCCGCCCGCACGGCCGCGCGCCCGGCCGCCCGCGGCACCGCCGCCGCGCCCAGCCGGGCGGCGTCGCGCCGCGCCGCGGCGCCGCCGGCCCGCACCGCCAGCCCGAGCCGCAGCACCGCTCGCCCGGCCCGCACCGCCCAGTCCGCGCCCGCCTCGGTCCGCACCGCCACCACCCGGACGGCCGCGACCAGCCGCAGCGCCGCGCGGTCCCCCGTTGCCACGCGCAGCGCCATCGCGCCGCGCGCCACCGCCCCCCTGGCGCCGCCCCGCCCCCGGCGCTGAGGCCCCGCGGGCGGCAGGCCGGGCACCCCCGCCCGCCGCGGCGCCCGCTGACACTGCCAAGGACCCAGTTCGGCGCGGTCGCGCCGCGTGAGAGCCATCGTGCCGGATTCGGAGCAGCACCAGACCGCTTCCCTCCCGCAGCGCCTCCGCCGCGCCCCCTGGGCCGGATTTCACGGCGCCCTGCTGCGCCGCCTGGCCGAAAGCCTGCAGCGCGGCAGCCTCACCCTCACCCTGCCGAACGGCACCACCTGGCACCGCCAGGCCCCCCTGCCCGGCCCGCGGGCGAGCCTGGTGCTGCATCGCTGGCGCGCGCTGCGGCGGCTGCTGCTGGGCGGCGATGTCGGCTTTGCGGAAGCCTATGGCGATGGCGACTGGTCGAGCCCGGACCTCGCCAGCCTGATCGCCCTGTCCTGCGTGAATGCCGCGACAATGGACCGGCTGGTGACCGCGCCGCGCCTCGCCCGGCTGTGGAACCACCTGCGCCACCGGCTGCGCGCCAATAGCCGCGCCGGCAGCCGCCGCAACATCATCGCCCATTACGACCTGGGCAATGACTTCTTCGCCGCCTGGCTGGATGCGGGGATGAGCTATTCCTCCGCCCTCTACCGCGACCCTGGCGCGACGCTGGAGGAAGCGCAGGCCGCAAAGCAGGACCGCGCCATCGCGCTGCTCGACCTGCGGGGCGGCGAGCGGGTGCTGGAGATCGGCATCGGCTGGGGCGGGCTGGCGGAACGGCTGCTGGCCGGCCACGCGGCGCGGCTCACCGGCCTCACCCTCTCCCCCCGCCAGCTGGCGCATGCCGAAGCGCGGCTGCGCGCGGCCGGCCTCGCCCCGCGCGCCGAGCTGGCGCTGCGCGATTATCGCGACGAGCGCGGCCGCTTCGAGCGCATCGTCTCCATCGAGATGTTCGAGGCGGTGGGCGAGGCCTATTGGCCGGTCTTCTTCCAGGCGCTGCACGACCGGCTGGTGCCGGGCGGCATCGCGGTACTGCAGGTGATCACCATCGCGGAGGAACGCTTCGCGGCCTATCGCCGCAGCGCCGACTTCATCCAGACCCACATCTTCCCGGGCGGCATGCTGCCCTCCCCCGCCGCGCTGCGCGCCGGCATCGCCGGCGCCGGGCTGGTGCTGGAGCAAGCGGAATGCTTCGGCGAGAGCTATGCCCGCACCCTGGCCGAATGGCAGGATCGCTTCCAGCAGGCGCTGCCGCGGCTGCGCGGGATGGGGCTGGATGCGCGCTTCCTGCGGCTCTGGCGCTACTACCTGGCCTATTGCGAGGGCGGCTTCCGGGCGGGGGCCATCGATGTCGGCCTCTACCGGATCCGCCGGCCGGGTTAGAGCGTTTTCAAGCCTTGCGGCTTCGCAAGGCGACTCGGAAAACGCGTCAAGACAATGAGCTAGAGCTGTTTCACCGTCTTCGCTTTCGGTGAAACAGCTCTAGCGGCCGGTCACTCGGCCGCGCGGACAACCTCCGGCGCCGAATCCGCCACCGCGGCCGCATCGGCCGCATCGCCCAGGGTGCGGCGGAAGCGGGAAAGGAACCAGCCGAAGCGCTGCGCCCAGGACAGGTCCGGCCGGTCCACCAGGCGGGCCAGCGGGACCGCGTAGTCCAGCAGGAAGCCCGGGGTCCAGGTGGCGGATTCGGCGCGCACCCGCATCAGCCCGGCCAGCCAGAGATCCGGGTTCAGCAGCAGCCCCGCCAGCCGGCGCCAGGGATGCGGCGTGGCCAGCACACCCTCCAGCGCCGCATCCAGCGCGCCGGCGATGACGGTGGAGCAGTTGCGGTTGACCACGTTGTAGAGGCTGTCCTGCCGGTAGCCGACCCAGAAGGCGCGCAGCCGGCGGGCATTGTAGCTGTGGAAGCGCACCTCCTGGTCCGCCTCCACCCAACTGGCGACTTCCACCGCATAGGAAGGCTGGAAGATGCCCGGCGCGTCATTCTCCTGGCCGGCGCTCAGCGCGTGCAGGAAGTGGTCGCGGGAACGGGTCCGCTCCTCCACCGGGTAGTGGCTGATATAGACGTCCGGCGCCAGTTCCAGCGAGGAATGGCCGGTGGAGATGCTGCCATCGGGATTCACCGCGCCGAAGTAGCGGTCGACGATCGGCATGCGTCCGGTGTCCGCCGCGCAACCGCGCGGCGTCCAGACGCGGACCCGTAGCGGCGCCTCGCTGCGCTCCGGCGGCGTGTCGCCATCGGCCAGGATCGGCGCATGCTCGTACCAGCCGCGGCCGGCGAAGATCGGCAGCATCAGGATCGCCGCCTCCTCCTCCAGGTCGCGCAGCATGAAGCCGAGGCGCAGCAGAAGCCAGCCGCCGAGGCCGATGAAGGCACCGACGCAGAAGGGGATGTCCAGGCTGCGCGGCAGCGGCCAATCGAGGATCAGCATCGCCGCCAGCAGGATCTCCGCCGCGCCGATCGCCACATGCAGGCGCCAGCCGCGGAACTTGCCCACCAGCGCCGGCACCAGGCGCCCGATGGCGTCGGTCAGGAAGAGGATCGCGAGGAGCCAGCCCAGTGCCAGGTCGCTCTGGAAGGGGGCGAGGAGGAGCAACAGCCCCATCAGGACGGAGGCCGCCGGCAGCAGCCAGGCGAAGCCGCCCGCGCCGCGCCGCCGCGCGGCCAGCGCCGCGGCCAGTGCGCCGGCGCCATAGGCGGCGAAGGCCAGGCCCAGCAGGGCGGCGGCGATGTCGGCGAAGGCCGGCACGACATTGGCGGCCAGGATGACCGCGAGGAGAATGAGGTAAGCGCCGAGAACCGAGATGGCGGCCCAATGGGCGCGGAAGGATGCCGGCCCGATCAACAGGAACGCCAGTTTCAGCATCGATACCGTCCAGACGACGAGGCCCGCTCCGGCAGGCTGCGCCGAAGGCCTCCTCACCCGGAGGGGAAGAGGCTGTCACGCGAATCTCTGCTGGTCATGATTACGCCGGGTTGCAGAAAGCGTAAAGTATGCGCGCCCGGCTAGGCCATGCCGCCCCGCGCCGCAACCGGCCAGAGGCATTCCACCCGGCCCTTGCGCACCCCGACATACCAGTCGTAGCGGTCCACCGTCGGGTCGCAATGGCCCGGAACCAGCCGCACCGTCTGGCCGAGGCGCGGCAGCATGGCGGGGTCGTCCGCCTTCAGGTTGCCGTGCTCGTCGGACGCGCCGGTGTAGGTGACGCCCGGAAACCCGTGCACCAGCGGCAGGCCGCTGTCGATCGCCACCGCCTTGTGGCCGGCATCCACCACGCAGAAGCCGGGGCGCGGGGAGGACATGACCTGGGCCAGCACGAAGAGCGACTGCTTGAAGGGCGGCGGGTCCTCGTTGCGGCCGTAATCGGCATCCATGAAGGCGTAGGAACCGGCCTGGATCTCGTTCCAGATGCCGCTGGCGACCTCATTGCGAAAGGTGCCGGTGCCGGCGCCGCCGATGATGGCGCAGTCGAGGCCCCGCTGGCGCAGCTGCTCCACCGTGCGGCGCGTGCCCTCCGCCGCGCCGGCGATGGCCTCCGCGCGGGCCTCCGGCGTGCGGCGGTGCTGGGCATTGCCGTGGTAGGATTGCAGCCCGCCGAAAATCAGGTGGCGGCTGGCGGCGATGCGCTCGGCCAGCGCCACCGCCTCCGGCCCCGGGGTCACGCCGCAGCGGCCGGCGCCGCAATCGATTTCGACCAGCACGGTCATGCGGAGGCCGGCGGCCTCCGCCGCATCCTCGATGGCGGCGATGCCCTGCTCATGGTCGGCGCAGACGGCGACCTTGGCGATGCGGGACAGGGCGGCCAGGCGGGCCAGCTTGCGCGGGGCAATCACTTCGTTGCTGACCAGGATGTCCGGCACGCCGCCCCAGGCGAGCGCCTCGGCCTCCGCCACCTTCTGCACGCATTGGCCGATGGCGCCGCGCCGCATCTGCTGCAGGGCGATGATCGGCGATTTGTGCGTCTTGGCATGCGCCCGCAGCCTGGTCGCGGTCGGCGCCAGGATCGCCGCCATGGTGTCGAGATTGTGCTCGAAGGCATCGAGGTCCAGCAGCAGCGCCGGCGTCTCGACATCCTCCTCGCGCATGCCGGGCTCGGCGGGCGGTGCTTGCAGCATCTTTTGCAAATCCTCAGTCGGACAGGGCGGCGGTGAGCGCGGCCATGATCGGGTCGATTTGAGAAAAATGGTTGTAGCCGTGGAAGCTGATGCGGATGCGGCCGCGGCCGTTCCAGGCGAGCACGCCGCGCGCGGCCATGCCCTCCACGACGCGGGCCGCGCGGTCATGCGCGATGCAGACGCTGGCGCCGTGCTGCGCCGGGTCGGGCGGGGTGATGCTGGGGATGCCGGCCTCGGCCAGCCGCGCCAGCAGCGCGACGGTCAGCCCCTGCACATGCGCCTGCACCTCGCGGCGCGCAAAACGATCGTGATGGTCCATCGCGGCATGCAGCGCATAGGCCGGCGCATGGGCGGGATTGCCGCGGGTGAAGCGGCCGGCATCGGCGCGCAGCGCGAGCGGCGCCGCATAATCAGGGCGTGGCCCGGTGACGATGGAGTACCAGCCCGCCGTCGCCGGCGCCCAGCCGGGCTGGCGCGCCTGGTTCCAGAAGGCGATGGCGGTGCCGGTGATGCCGAGCATCCATTTGTAGCAGGCGGAGAAGGCGAAGTCGGCGATATCCGCCTCGATCGGCAGCCAGCCGCTGCCTTGCGTGAAATCCACCACCAGCATCGCGCCCACGCCATCCGCCGCGGCGCGCAGCGCCGGCAGGTCGTGCCGGCGCGCATCGTAGTAGGAGACGGCGGAGACCGCGACCATCCGCGTCCGCGCATCCGCCGCCGCCGCCACCGCGGCTGGGTCCGCGATGGAGACGAAGCGCAGCTCCACGCCCTTCACCGAAAGCGGCGCGACGACGGAGGCATATTCGTTGCGGTCGACCAGCACATTGTCGCCGGGGCGCCAGTCCAGGCTCTCGACCAGCATGGACATCCCCTCCGCCACCGAGGAGACGAGGCCGATGCCCTGCACCGGCACGGACCATTCGGCCGCGAGGCGCGCGCGCAGCCGCTCCACCTCCGCATCCAACCGGGCGCGTCCGGCGGGGCCGGTGGATTTGTCCAGCGCGTGGCGGGACAGCGCCATGGCCTGGGCATGCAGCACCGGCGTCTCGCCGGCCGCGCAGACATGCACCAGGCCGGGCGGGATCATAAAATCGCCGGGGTCGAACAGGGGCTCGGAGAGGGACATCGGGACCGGAGGGTTGCGCTTCGCCGCCAGCTTGGCACGCTGTCGGGCGAGGAGACAGCCAGCGCCATGGATTTTGCCCTGACCGAGCAGCAGGAAGCCCTGCGCGATGCCGTGACGCGCATCTGCGCCCGCTTCGGCGACGACTACTGGCTTGCGGCCGACCGCAACCACCGCTTTCCGCAGGAATTCCATGCCGCCATGGCCGCCGATGGCTGGCTCGGCATCTGCATGCCGGACCGTGTCGGCGGCGCCGGGCTGGGCGTGACGGAGGCCGCGATCATGATGCAGGCGGTGGCGCAATCCGGCGCCGCCATGACCGGGGCGTCGGCCATCCACATGAACATCTTCGGGCCCATGCCGGTGGTGGTGCATGGCACGGAAGCCCAGCAGGACCGCATGCTGCCGCCGCTGATCGCGGGCGCCGAGAAGGCCTGCTTCGCGGTGACGGAGCCGAATACGGGCCTCGACACCACCCAGCTGAAGACCTTCGCCGCGCGCAGCAACACCGGCTATGTGCTAAAGGGCCAGAAGGTCTGGATCAGCACCGCGCAGGTGGCCGACCGCATGCTGATCCTGGCGCGCACCACGCCGCTGGAGCAGGTGAAGAAGCGCAGCGAGGGCCTGTCCCTGTTCTACACGCGGCTCGACCGCAGCAAGGTTCAGGTACGCGAGATTCCGAAGATGGGCCGCCACGGCGTCGATTCGAACGAGCTGTTCATCGACGGGCTGGAAGTGCCGGAGGAGGACCGCATCGGCGAGGAAGGCCGCGGCTTCGACTATATCCTGCACGGCCTCAACCCCGAGCGCATCCTGGTCGCCGCCGAGGCGATCGGCATCGGCCATGCCGCGATCGCGCGGGCTTCGGCCTATGCCAAGGACCGCGTCGTCTTTGGCCGTCCCATCGGCCAGAACCAGGCGATCCAGCACCCCCTCGCCGCCTGCTGGATGCAGTTGGAAGCGGCGCGGCTGATGGTGATGCAGGCCGCCTGGCTCTACGACCAGGGCCGGCCCTGCGGGGCGGAGGCCAATGCGGCCAAGTACCTGGCGGGCGAGGCCGGGTTCAATGCCTGCCAGCAGGCGGTGATGACGCTGGGTGGCTATGGCTATGCGCAGGAATTCCACCTGGAGCGCCTGTTGCGCGAAAGCCTGATCCCGCGCATCGCACCCGTCAGCCCGCAGCTGGTTCTTTGCTACATCGCCGAGCGCGTGCTCGGACTGCCCCGGAGTTACTGACTGGATGCTCGCCGAACTCGACGTCCATTTGCTCGCTGCGCTCGACGCCCAGGCCACCCGCCACGAAACCCCCTGCGGCACGGGCCGCATGGTCTGGCGGGTGTGGAATGCGTCAGGAGGCGCACCGGTGATGCTGCTGCATGGCGGCAGCGGGTCCTGGCGGCATTGGGTGAAGCAGATCCCCTGGCTGTCCGCGCAGCGCATGGTGATCGCGCCGGACATTCCCGGCCTCGGCGAAAGCGACGATCCGCCGGCACCGCAGGACCCCGCCACCATCGCCGGCGTGCTGGTGCAGGGCCTGTCCGGCATTGTGCCGGATACGGCGGCGATGGACCTGGTCGGCTTTTCCTTCGGCGCCATCACCTCCGGCCATGTCGCGCGACTGCTGGCGCCCAGGCTGCGCAGCGTCACCATCTGCGGCGCCGGCGCGCTCGGCACGCCGCGCAGCCCGACGCAGCTGGTGAAGGTGCGGGACAAGCAGGGCGCGGAGAAGGTGGCGGCGCATCGCCACAACCTCGCCGCGCTGATGTTCGCCGATGCGCAGAAGATCGATGCGCTGGCGCTGGAGATCCAGGAGATCAATTCCCAGGCGGCGCGCCTGCGCAGCCGGCAATTCGCGCCTTCCGGCAATCTGAAGGCTGCCCTGGCCGCCGCCACCGGCGTGCCGGTGAATGCCGTCTGGGGCGAGCGCGATGCGGTGGCCTGGCCCAACCTGCAGCAGCGCATCGATGCGCTGCACGAGGCCCGGCCGGATGCGCGCGTGGCGGTGGTGCCGGGCGCCGGGCATTGGGTGGCCTATGAGGCGGCGGCGGAATTCGACGCGCTGCTGCGGGACTGGCTGGCGCCGAACCGTTAGACGAACGAACCGAAGGCGCCATGCTGCGTTGCACTCCCGAATGGCCGAACCGGCCTCGGGAGCATCCGCGTGAGTATCTTCAAATCCATCCTGACCAAGATCTTCGGCGAGCGTGACGCCGCGACCCCCGCCGCACCCACCGCGGCACCTGGCGCCGCCACCGCCACCACCATGCCCCAGGTCGATGTGGAGGTGGTGCTGATGCAGATGGCCGCGGCTTCGAAGCAGAAGCTGGACTGGCGCCGGTCCATCGTCGACCTGCTGAAGTTGCTGGGCCTGGACAGCACGCAGGATGCGCGGCGGGAGCTGGCGAAGGAGCTGCGCTACAGCGGCGACATGAACGACACCGCCACGCTGAACCTGTGGCTGCATCGCCAGGTGATGACGAAGCTGGCGGAAAATGGCGGCCGCGTGCCGAATTCGCTGCGCGCCTGAAACCTGGCCGGGGTCAGCCGCCCATGCGTTCGCGGTAGCGCTGGCCCCAGCCTTCCCCGCGCACCCAGGCGAGGAAATTCCCGGCCGAGGGCGGCGTCTTCGTCACCGCGCAGACGCTGCGCCAGGCCAGGGCATGCATGCAGGAGGTCACCGGCGCCTCCCCCACGAAAGGTCTTCCCAAAATCGGCCCCAGCGTGGGCATGCCGGTGCCGAGCATCGCCACCGCCTGGACGTTTCCGGCCGGCAGCGCGGCCAGCGCAGCCGCCGCGCCTTCGGCCGTCATGGCATAGATCGGATGGAAGCTGCCATCGGACATGGCGCCCCGCGAAACCTCGGTCACGGCAAAGCCGCGCGCGGTCCAGTAGCCCACCGCCGCCTCCGTCAGGTCATCCGGATAGGGCGAGACCAGGCCGATGCGCTCGGCCCCCACGGCGTGGAAGGCGTCGCGCACCGCCAGCGCGGCGGTGATGACGGGGATGCCCAGCGCATCCTGCATCCGCGCCACCAGCGCATCCTCCTCCGCCACCCCCGCATAGTAGCTGGCGCCGGTGCAGGCGAAGGCGATGGCGTCGATCGGGGCATTCGCGAATTGCGCCGCCGCGCCCGGCAGGTCCCTCAGATAGTCCAGCAGCCGGGCGATGATGGTGGGCTTGGTGCTGGTCATCCGCGCATTCAGCATGGCGACGCCGGGCGGCCAGAGGATCGCGAATTCCGGCTCCACCGTCGTATTCGCCTGCGGCGTCAGCACGCCGACCAGCCCCTTCGGGGCATATTCCACCGCCATCGCCGCCTCTCCGGTCCCTGCAATCCCAGCGGTGTCCTTGTCCCGATCCGGGCCCCTCGGCAAGATGCGCGCCACCCTTCGGAGACCGCCCATGCGCCGCCGCCCGCTGCTGACGCTCCTGCCTACCCTGCTGGCCGCGCCGCACCTGGCGCGGGCGCAGGCCCTGCCGGGCGGCTACCCCTCCCGCCCCGTGCGCGTCGTCGTGCCCTTCCCGCCCGGCGGCACCACGGATTTCATCGCCCGCCTGGTCGCCGCCCGGCTGACCACCGTGCTCGGCCAGACCTTCGTGGTGGAGAACCGCGCCGGGGCCGGCGGCACGCTGGGGTCGGACCAGGTGGCGAAAAGTGCGCCGGACGGGCAGACGCTCATCGTCTCCAATATCGCCAGCTTCGGCGTGGGGCCGAGCGTCTATCGCGCCATGCCCTATGATTCGGTGCGCGACTTCGCGCATGTGGCGCTGATGGCGGAGATTCCCTCCGTCCTCGCGGTGAATGTCAGCAGCCCGATCCGCAGCCTGGCCGATTTCATCGCGGCGGCGAAGGCGCGGCCGGGGCTGAATGTTGGATCCCCGGGCAATGGCACCTCCTCCCACGCCAAGCAGGCGATCCTGCAGCGGGTGGCGGGCATCGAGACGACGCATGTGCCCTATCGCGGCAGCGGGCCGATGATGAACGACGTGGCCGGCGGCGCGCTGGAATCCATGATCACCACCCTGGTCGAGGCCGGGCGGAACGAGCGTTTCCGCCTGCTGGCCGTGACCGCCGAGACGCGCGTGCAGGGCTGGCCCGACCTGCCAACCTTCAAGG
Organism: Falsiroseomonas tokyonensis; assembly: GCF_019024325.1. Taxonomy (GTDB): domain Bacteria; phylum Pseudomonadota; class Alphaproteobacteria; order Acetobacterales; family Acetobacteraceae; genus Falsiroseomonas; species Falsiroseomonas tokyonensis. Next base: position 322,995 of record NZ_JAFNJS010000003.1, on the reverse strand, counting down.
AGCTGGGCTACCCCGACCTCGTCGCCTCCACCTGGTTCGGCCTGTCTGCACCGGCCGGCACGCCGGAGCCGATCGTGACGCGCCTGAACGCGGAGGTGCTGGCGGCGCTGGCGACGCCCGAGATCACCGCGCGCCTGATCGAGACCGGCGCCACGCCGCGCCGGATGACGGCGCCCGAATACAGCGCCTTCGTCGCCGCGGAGGTGCGGCGCTGGGCGCAGGTGGTGCAGGCGGCAGGCATCCGGCTGGACTGATCCCAGCGGCCGCTTGCAGCGGCTCGCTGGCTTCCAGGCCCTCAAGCGCCGGGCGCCCGCTCCGCGGGCCTGGCGCGCCGGACTTCCGGCGGGCGCCGTTCGGCGCCTCGGCCGGGTGAGCCGGCCGCAGTTCCTTGCCTCTGCCGACGGCTACAGGATGAAATCGGCCTCGGTCAGCGCCTGCTGGCCAGCCAGGCGGATCACCGCCTCCGGCCCCGCGCCATCGCCGGCATCGAGCTGCACGGCGGTGCCGTTCGGGCCGGACTGCACGCGGACCGAGGCCTGCCCGCCGCCCGCGAAGGCATTGCTGCCGACGAAGACGAAGTCCTCCGCGAAGCCTTCCAGGCTGATCCGGTCACCCTCGGCCGAGGCGAAATCCAGGATGCGGCTCGCCGCCTCCCGCGGGCTTTCACTGAAGGCCGCGAAGCGGAAGAGATCCGCGCCCTCCCCGCCCGAAAGCACATCGGCCCCCTGGCCGCCCACCAGCGTGTCATCGCCCGCCTGGCCGAACAGGCGGTCATCGCCCGTCCCGCCCAGCAGCAGGCCGTCGCCGGCGCCGCCCACCATGGTGTCGTCATCCGCCTCGCCGAACAGGCTGTCGGCGCCCGTCCCGCCATTCAGGCGGTCCTCGCCCGCGCCGCCCAGCAGGAGATCCGCGCCGCCGCGGCCGAGCAGCCGGTCCTCGCCGGCGCCCCCGGCCAGCTCATCGCCGCCGGCACGGCCGACCAGGCGGTCCGCCGCATCCCCGCCCGTCCGCGTGATGCCGCCGAGGGCGATCAGCGCCAGCAGCGGGTCGTGGTCGCTGGCCTGTTCGGCGAATTCGCTGTTCACATGCACCGCATCGAAGCGCGTCTCGCCGGCCAGGCCCGCATTGACCAGGATATGGTCCAGCGACTGGCTGTTGCCGTCGAAGTTATAGGAATAGCGCTCCAGCGGCGGCAGCGTGTCCGTCAGGTTCACCAGCGGCGCGCCGGGGCCTGCCAGTTCCTGCATCGGCTCCTCGAACTCGAATTCGTTGTGGTCGCCGAGCACGACGATATTCGCATCCGGATCTTCCGCCAGCGCGGCGTCCACAAAGCCGCGCACCGCCTCCGCCTGCCCCTGGCGCTCGTCTTCCGAGCCGTTCACCGGCGGCTGGTTGGCGCCGAACAGCGGCTGGCTGCCGCCCTTGGAGGAGAAGTGGTTGTTCACCAGCGTCACCGTCTCCCCCTGGAAGGTGAAGTCGGCGATCAGCGGCAGGCGCGAGCCGTCGAAGGCCGCATCCTCCACCGTGCGCAGCGAGCCTTCGACCAGTTCGACGCGATCCGGGTTGTAGAGATAGGCGTTGCGGATATTGCCGCCCGGCTGGCCGCCGCCCCCGCCATTCTCGACGAAGGGATTGTCCACGAATTCGTAGCGCGGGCCGCCGGCGGCGACGATCGCATCGACCAGCGCCTGCAGCGTCGCCTCGGCCGAGACCAGGTCGCTGATCTCACCGCCATCGCCATCCTGCACTTCCTGCAGCGCGATGATGTCGGGCGTCTTCAGGTTGTTGACGATGTCCTGCGCGATGCGCGCCAACTGGCCATCGCCCACGTCGTCATCGACATTGCTGGCGCTGCGGTCGGCGACCAGGTTCTGGTCCTCCACCTTCGGGTCCAGGTTCAGCACGTTGTAGGTGGCGACCAGCAGGTCGGCGCCCTCGGCACGGAAGCTGGTGACCTCCCGCTCCAGCGTGCTCGGCGCGGTCACCGTATAGGCCTCGGTCGGGATCAGCTCGTAATTGCCGAAATTGTAGCCGATGACGCCGGTGACATTGCCGAGCTGCGCGCCGACATCGACGTCCGGCGTGCCGGCCGCGAAGACGCCGCTATCCTCGTCGATCTGGATGCGCTCGGGGTTGAAGTCGCCGCCCGTCGTATTCGTCACGCCGGGGCCGCCGGTGCCGGGCTCGATGTTCAGCGTGCCGCGGTCGCTGAGGCCGGTGGGCTCGCCCACCACGGTCCAGATCTCGCCGAAGCCATTGGTGGCGCCCACCACCTTCGGGGTCTCCAGCGTCACCCGCATGGCTTCCAGGCTCTCGAAGAAGGCCACCCCCTCCACCAGCGATTCGGTCGGCGGCAGCAGGCCGTCCTCGCCCAGCAGCACCGCATCCGGCAGGGCATTGCCGGAGGAGATCACCAGGCTGGCGCCGGCGCCGGTCGCGGCGATCTGGGTGGTGGAGAGATTGCCGGTGGCGGCGCCGCCAGGGGTGAATTCGCTGACCGTGCCCTGCACCGTCACCGCATCGCCCACCGCGACGGAGGGCGCGCTGCCGGTGAAGACGAAGATGGCGTCGGAGGTGGCGGCATTGCCGTCGCCCACCGCGTCCTGCAGGTAGTAGCCGTTGCTGTCCACGGCGGTGACGATGCCGCCGGTGCGGACCTGCTGCCCGGCCAGGGCGGAGGTCAGGCCGCTGCCCTGGATGGTGAAGATGCTGGTCAGCGGCAGCGCATCCGTCACCGCCACATCCAGGCTCTGCGGATCCAGATCGTCGTAGTTGGCATCGTCGGAGGTGGCGGTGATGGCGATGGCCAGCGCCTCCGTCCCCTCCGCCAGGCCGTCTTCCGGCGCGGAGACGGTGACCTGCTGCGGCTGGTCCCAATTGGCCGCGGTGAAGACCAGGGTCTCGGCCGACAGGGCGAGGTCCGCGCCCGGCGCGGCCAGGGTGACGGTGACATCGGCGGCGGGCTGGGTGCGCAGCACCACCGTGAAGCTGGCGCCGGCGCCGCCCTCATCCAGGGCCAGCGTGCTGGCGGAGACGACCAGGCCGGGGGCCGATTCGCCGCCGAAGGACTGGCCGGCATTCACCCCGCCAAAACTGTTGGAACCCGGCGTCGGGGCCCAGGCGAAATCATCGTATTCGGTGCCGGTTCCGGTGAGCTGCAGCGAGGAGCCCAGCGGCTCCGCGCCCAACTGCGCCACGCCGATATCGGTGCTGGTCAGCCCGGCCGCGGGCCCGTCCACGGCGGTCAGCGTGCCCTCATAGCTCAGGAACTGCACCACCTGGCCATCCGGATCGACCAGCGCGATGGCATCCGGCGCGCCGTTCTGCAGGCCATTGGCGGGATAGGCGACGACCGCGGTGCCGAAGCCGCCGCCCTGGTCGGCCAGCACGCCGGTCAGCGCGTTCAGGGCGGCCGGGCTCTCATAGACCTGGCCGTTGGAGCCGTTGTAGCGGACCAGGGTCCAGCCGGTCAGGTCGGTGCCCGCGGGCCCTGCGATCTCGATGCGCTCATCCGCATCGGCGCCGTCATTGTCGTAGTGGATCTCATTGATGAAGATGCTGGTCATCGTCCCGCCCCTCTTGCGCAGCGGCGCGGAGCTAGCCGGGTGGCGGAGACGAGGTCTCGTTAAGATATGGAGGCAGGGGGTGCGGCCGGCCAGTTCTCGCGCCACGGTGATCCCAGCGGCGTCCCGGGGCTTGACCGGCGACGCCCGGCGCGGTTCGTCATCCGGCATGGATGACCCGCCCGCCCCCGCATCCCGCAAGACCGAGGCGCAGCTGGCGCGGGAAGCGCGGCTGGCGGCGGCGCTGCGGGAGAATCTGCGCCGGCGCAAGGCCCAGGCGCGGGCGCGGGCCGAGCCCCCTGAAATTGCCCCGCCAAGCGCCGCCCCGCCCGCCACCGAGCCGCCGGCGGAGGACTGATGGCCACCCCGAAGGCCCGGGCATTGGACGCCCGGGCGCGCATCGGGTAACCCGCCCCACCACCTTCGCCCAAAGGCCGCCGCCCCATGTCCATCATGCCCGATACCTGGATCCGCCGCATGGCGCAGGAAACGGGAATGATCGAACCCTTCGTCGAATCGCAGCGGCGGGAGGGGGTGATCTCCTACGGCCTGTCCAGCTACGGCTACGACGCCCGCCTGGCCGACGAGTTCAAGATTTTTACGAACGTCGACAATGCGGTGGTGGATCCGAAGGTCTTCTCCGACCAGGGGTTCGTGACGCGGCGGGGGGAGACCTGCATCATCCCGCCGAACAGCTTCGTGCTGTGCCACACGATCGAATACTTCCGCATCCCGCGCGACGTGCTGGTGATCTGCCTCGGCAAGTCCACCTATGCGCGCTGCGGGCTGATCGTGAACGTCACGCCGCTGGAGCCCGAATGGGAGGGCCAGGTGACCATCGAGATCAGCAACACCACGCCGCTGCCCGCCCGCATCTATGCCAATGAGGGCATCTGCCAGTTCCTGTTCCTGCAGGGCAGCGCGCCGCCCGAGGTCAGCTATGCCGACCGCAAGGGCAAGTATATGGGCCAGCGCGGCGTCTCGCTGCCGAGGCTTTGAAGCGCGCGGCATTGGCCGCGGGCCCCGTTCGGGGCCTCGGGCGGCCTGCAGCCACCCGCCTTGGTTCGATCATCCCGCCAGGAAGGTACCTCTGATGGACCGCATCCGCATCCGCGGCGGCAAGCCGCTCTCCGGCAGCATCCCGATCGGCGGCGCCAAGAACGCCACCCTGCCGCTGATGGCCGCCGGCCTGCTCTCCGACGGGCCGCTGGTGCTCGAGAATGCGCCGGACCTGGCGGATATCGCCACCATGCGCGCCCTGCTGGTGCAGCACGGCATGAAGGTCGAGCACGACAAGGCGCAGCGCCGCCTGGTGCTGTCCGGTGCCGCCGACAATCTGGAAGCGCCCTATGACCTGGTGCGCAAGATGCGCGCCTCCGTCCTGGTGATGGGCCCGCTGCTGGCCCGCTTCGGGGAGGCGCGGGTCTCCCTGCCCGGCGGCTGCGCCATCGGCACCAGGCCGGTGGACCTGCACATCAAGGGGCTGGAGCAGATGGGCGCCGTCTTCGACCTGGAAGGCGGCTACATGCATGCGAAGGCGCCGGCCACCGGCGCCGGGCATTTCCTGCGCGGCGCCAAGATCATCTTCCCCCAGGTCAGCGTCGGCGCCACCGAGAACCTGCTGATGGCCGCAGCCCTGGCCGAGGGCACGACGGAGCTGGTGAATGCGGCGCGGGAGCCGGAGATCGGCGACCTCGCCATGTGCCTGATGCGCATGGGCGCGCGGATCGAGGGCATCGGCACGGACCGCCTGGTGATCGAGGGCGTGAAGCAGCTCGGCGCCGCCACCCACCCGATCATCCCCGACCGCATCGAGGCCGGCACCTATGCCTGCGCCGCGGCCATCACCGGCGGCACGCTGCTGCTGGAAGGCGCGCGGATGGTCGACCTCGGCGCCGTGGTGCGGACCATGCGCGAATGCGGGGTGGATGTGGCGGAGGAGACGGAGGGGCTGCGCATCACCCGCAAGGGCGGCCTGCGCGGCGCCGATGTGATGACCGAGCCCTTCCCCGGCTTCGCCACCGACATGCAGGCGCAGTTCATGGCGCTGATGTGCGTCGCCGAGGGCGCCTCCATGATCACGGAGACGATCTTCGAGAACCGCTTCATGCATGTGCCGGAACTCACCCGCATGGGGGCGCGCATCAAGTATCACGGCCAGTCAGCCATCGTGCGCGGCGTGCCGAAGCTGTCCGGCGCCCCGGTGATGGCGACCGACCTGCGCGCCAGCGTCTCCCTGGTCCTGGCGGGTCTGGCGGCGCAGGGGGAGACGATCGTCAACCGCGTCTATCACCTGGATCGCGGCTATGAGGCGATCGAGCGCAAGCTTTCGGCCGTGGGCGCGGCGATCGAGCGGGTCTGATCCGGCGCAGGGCGCGCCAAGCCGCGCTCAACCAGCCGTGCGGAGCACGTGGCGTAGCTTCTCGGCCAGTTCCTGCCGGCGATAGGGCTTGGACAGCAGCACCACGCCGGGGTCCAGCCTGCCGTGATGCACCACGGCATTCTCGGTATAGCCGGAGGTGTACAGCACGCGCAGGCCGGGCCGCATGCGCAGCGCGGCTTCTGCCAGCTGCGGGCCGGACATGCCGCCGGGCATCACCACATCGGTGAACAGCACATCGACCTCGGCCGCGCTGTGCAGCACCGCCATCGCCTCCTGCCCATTGCCCGCGGCCAGCACGCGGTAGCCGAGATGCTTCAGCTCCCCCACCACATGGCCGCGCACCAGCGCGTCGTCTTCCACCACCAGCACCGCCTCGGTCCCTCCGGGCAGGGCGGCGGCCGGCGCCAGCGGCGGGCGGCGCACGACATCGGACTTCGCGGCGCGCGGCAGGTAGATCTTTACGCTCGTGCCGTGGCCGGGCTCCGAATAGATCTTCACATGGCCCTGGGACTGCTTGACGAAGCCATAGACCATGCTGAGGCCGAGGCCGCTGCCACGGCCGAATTCCTTGGTGGTGAAGAAGGGCTCGAAGGCCTGGGCCATCACCTCCGGCGTCATGCCGCAGCCGGTATCGGTGACGGCGATCACCAGGTATTCGCCCGGCGTCACCTCCTCGTTCTGTGCGGCATAGGCGGCATCCAGCTCGGTGAGGCCCGTCTCCACCGTCAGCTGCCCGCCATCGGGCATGGCATCGCGCGCGTTCAGCGCCAGGTTCAGCAGCGCCGCCTCCAGCTGCGCCGCGTCCACCAGGGCGGAGGGCAGGCCCGGCTCCAGGTCCAGGCGGCAGACCACATGCTCGCCCAGCGTGCGGCGCAGCAGCAGTTCGATGCGCAGGATCTCCGCGCCCAGGTCGGTGGCGCGCGGCTCCAGCGGCTGGCGGCGGGCGAAGGCGAGCAGGCTGCGCGTCAGCTCCCCGCCGCGTTCCGCCGCCGTGCGGGTGGTCTCGGCCAGTTGCAGCAGTTCCTCTTCCTGCTGCAGCCGCTCCGCCAGCAATTCGGCGCTGCCGATGATGACGGTCAGCAGGTTGTTGAAGTCATGCGCCAGCCCGCCGGTCAGCTGGCCCACCGCTTCCATCCGCTGCGCCTGCAGCAGCTTGCGGTTCAGATCGCCGATGGCGTCCCGCTGCTGCTGCAGCGAGTCAGCGCTGCGGTTCAGCACCGCGATCAGCCCGCCGAGTTCCCCGCCCGGATGCGGCGGCGCGATGCGCGCGGTCAGGTCGCCCTGGCCGAGGCGCCTGGCCATGGCGGCGATGCGGCCGATCTCGCGGCGGATCGCGACCTCGCCGATCGCCCAGACGGCGCCACCCAGCACCAGGCAGAGCAAAGCGAGGATCAGCAGGTCCTGCCGCAGCCGCCGATCCGCCGGCGCGACCAGCGCCTGGCGGTTCTGCCCCACCAGGATGCGCAGCCCCGCCTGGCCCACATGCGGGGCCGTGCCGGTGGCCCAGATCATGGCGGCGCCCTTCTCATCGCGCAGCTCCGTCGTCTGTCCGGCACCGGCGGCAAGGGCGAAGCGACCAAGCGGCGCGTTAAGGATCGACTCGCCCAGCTGCGAAGCGCGGGACGGGTCGGGCTCCCAGACCAGCACCGTGCCCTGGGAATCCACCAGCAGCACCTCGACCCCCGGCACCAGCAGCCGCAGCTCCTCTCGCACCAGCCGCGTCAGGTCGAGCCCTGCCAGCAGCACCAGCTCCAGGTCGCCGGCCAGGTTGCGTACCGGCCGCACCACCTGCAGCACGGCACTGCCGCTCATCCGCCCGAAGGCGGAATCGAGGATGAGGCCGTCCTCCGTCGTCAGCGCCCGCTGGAAATAGCTCCGGTCGACGAAGCTGACCTCCCGCCCGGATTGCAGGGAGTCGCAGAACAGCCGGCCCTCGCGGTCCGTCGTCAGCAGGCCGGTATATTGGGGATACTGGGCGCGCACCCGGGCCAGGAAAAGCGAGCAGCCTTCCCGGCTCTGCCTCTGCAGCTCCGGCGCCCGGGCCAGGCCGAAGAGCAATTGCCCCGTGCTCAGGATGCGCACCTCGATGTCGCGGGCGACGTCGACGGCGGTGTCGGCAAGCCTGCGCGTCGCGAGGTCGATCTGTGCCTGCCGTTCGGCGAAGGAACGCAGCCCCAGCAAAAGCGCCGGCACGACCATGGCGATGAGGGCGAGCCAGAGCAATCTGGTGCGGATGCTCATGCCTGGATCACCCTGTCCGGCTCCCTGGTTTCGCTCTTCGGCGCATCCTCAGCGACATTGCGGCGCTGCCGAACCGGACCTGTCCACAACATTGCGATGCTGACATGACAAAAAGGGCGCGGCAACTACTCGTGTGCCAGACCCGCGCGCCGGTTGAAATGGGCAAGACTTGCCGCCGCGCAGCGTTGCGGCCCCGGCTGCAGCTGGGTGCGGCGCGATCCGCGATCGCGCCGCGGCGGATCAGCCGCGGAACATGCCGCCGCCATCCACATCCACCACGGTGCCGTTCACATAGGCCGCCCGCGGCGAGGCGAGGAAGACCGAGAGATCGGCGATCTCCGCCGCCTCGATGGCGCGGCCATAGGGCAGGCCGGTGAGCGTCTCCGCCCAGCGCTCGGGATCGCCGAACTTCAGCTGGGCATTGACCCGGGCCTGGGTTTCCATGCGGTCCGTCCGGGTCGCTGCCGGGTTGATGCCCAGCACCCGGACGCCGCTGGCCTGCGCCGCGCCGCCGAGCGCCGAGGTGAAGGCGATCAGCGCCGCATTGCCGGTGCCGCCGCAGATATAGCCCATGCGCGGGGCGCGGCCGGCCATGCCGATGATGTTCAGGATGACGCCGGCGCCCCTGGCCTCCATGCCCGCATAGTAGAGCTGGCACATGTGGATATAGCCGAGGACCTTGAGGTCCCAGGCCTGCTGCCAGCGGGCGAAGGGGATGTCCTGCAGCCGGCCGGACGGGATGGCGCCGGCATTGTTCACCAGGATGTCCACCTCCGGGAAGGCGGCGTGCAGCCGCTCGCGCTCATTCGGCTGGGACAGGTCGGCGGCCAGCGTCTCCACCCGCACCTGCGCTGCGCCGCGCACCGTATCCGCGGCTTGGCCCAGGGTCGCGGCATCGCGCCCGACCAGCACCAGGTCGCAGCCCTCCGCCGCGAAGGCCTGGGCGCAGGCCAGGCCGATGCCCTTCGAGCCGCCGGTGATCAGCACGCGGCGGCCGGCAAGGTTCATGTCCATGCGCGTCAGACTTCCATCTCGATGAGGAACGGCCCGTCACTCGCAAAGCTCTGGCGCATCAGGTCCGCCACGCCTTCCAGCGTATTGGTGCGCGCGGCCTCGACGCCCATGCCATTGGCCAGCTTCACCCAGTCGAGGTCCGGATTGCCGAGGTCCAGCATGTCCATCGCCGTGCGGCCTGGATTGGCGCCGACGCCGTGATATTCGCCGATCAGGATCTGGTACTTGCGGTTGGAGATGACGATGGTCGTCACCGGCAGCTTCTCGCGCGCCTGGGTCCACAACCCCTGCAGCGTGTACATGCCGGAGCCATCGGCCTGCAGGTTGATCACCCGCCGGCCTGGGGCGCCGATGGCCGCCCCGGTGGCCAGCGGGATGCCGCAGCCGATGGCGCCGCCGGTGATATGCAGCCAGTCATGCGCCGGCGCGGCATGGGTGAACTTGTAGAAGCCGCGGCCGAAGGAGACGGATTCGTCGGCGACCACGGCATGGTCCGGCATCAGCGCGGCCAGCGTCTGCGCCAGGCCTTCCGGCGTCGGCGTGCCGCGCACGGCCTCGGGCCGGGGCCCCGGGCTGGGGATGGCAGCCTCCGGCGCGCCAAGCTCCTCGGCCAGCGCGGTCAGCGCCTGGATCGGGTCGGCCTCGTAGCGCGTCAGCAGCAGGATGTCGGCGTCTTCCCGGTGGTGGCGGGACGGCTTGTTGGGATAGGCGAAGAAGCCGACCGGCGCCTTGGAATTGACCAGGATGATGGTGGTGTAGGGCTTCAGCGCCTCGATCGCGAGGTCGACCGGATAGGGCACGCGCTCCAGCTGCATGCGGCCCTGGCCGCGCTCGACCCGGCTGTTCGACATCTCGGCCAGCACATGCGCGCCGGTTGCCTGGGCGATGCGCCAGGCCAGCGCCTGCGCTTCGCTGGTCAGCGCCAGGCCGCCCAGCAGGATCAGCACATTCTGCCGGCTGCGCAGCGCCTTCGCGGCGTTGTGGATGGCCAGCGGATCGGCCTGCGGCGCGGCGGGCACCGGCAGGGCGGCGGCGGGGCCGCCTGGCGCCTCGTCCCAGCAGGTATCCGAGGGCAGGATCAGCGTCGCGATCTGGCCCGGGGAGGTGCGCGCCGCCTGCACGGCCACCGCGGCATCCCGCGCCACCTCCGTCGCCTTCTCCACGGTGCGGACCCAGCCGGAGACGCCGCGCGCAAAACCCTCGGTATCGGCGGTCAGCTGCGCATCCAGCGGGCGGTGGTAGGTCGCCTGATCGCCGACGCAGTTCACCATGGCGGAGCGCGCCCGGCGGGCATTGTGGAGGTTGGCAAGGCCGTTCGCCAGGCCCGGGCCGCAATGCAGCAGCGTCGCGGCCGGCTTGCCGGACATGCGGAAATAGCCATCCGCCATGCCGGTGACGACATTCTCCTGCAGGCCCAGCACGCAGCGCATGCCGGGGATGCGGTCCAGGGCCGCGACGAAATGCATCTCGCTGGTGCCAGGATTGGCGAAGCAGGTATCGACCCCCGCCCCTAGCAGGGTGTGCACCAGACTCTCGGCTCCGTTCACCGCAATCCTCCCCGAACGACAGGGCCGCAAGGTGCGCGGGCCCGGGCGCAGCCGCAAGGGTGGGGCGCAGCCGCAAGGGTGGGGCGGGCGGAAGCGGGGTGCCATCGGCCCGGACTTCCTTACCGGGTGATTTACGTCTCGCAATCTTCGAAGGAAGATGACGGTTGCGTGAGGAGGGGGGCTCCCGCGCCAAGGGGGACTCTCGGGAATGCCGCGTCTGGCGATCGCTTTCTTCTGCTCGGGCTTTGCCGCCCTGCTCTGCCAGATCGTCTGGCAGCGGATGCTCGGCATCTTCGCGGGCTCCGACACGGTCTCGGCCGCCCTGGTGGTGGGCGCCTTCCTGGCCGGGCTGGGGCTCGGCTCCATCCTGGGCGCCCGGCTGGCGGACCGGCTTTCGCCCTTCCATGCCCTGCTGGGCTTCGCCCTGGCGGAGGCCGGCGTGGCGGGCTTCGCGCTGGTCTCCAAGCTGTTCCTCTATGACCTGCTGGCCACAGACCTGGCCGGGGTGGTGGACAGCCCGGTGGCGATCTTCGCGCTGTGCTTCGCGGGCCTGGTGCTGCCGACGACGCTGATGGGCGCCTCCCTGCCCCTGCTGGCCCGCGCGGTGGCCACCAGCCTGGACACGGTGGCGGAGCGCATCGGCAGCCTCTACGGGCTGAACACGCTGGGGGCCGGGCTGGGCGCGCTGCTCGGCGGCTGGGTGCTGGTGGGGCATCTGGGCTTCGTCGGCGCGCTCGCCCTGGCGGCAGGGCTGGATGTGCTGGCCGCGCTGCTGGCGCTGACCCTGCTGCCGGGCCTGTCCCGCATCGCGCCGCCGCCCCCGGCGCCGCGCCGGGTCGCCGCCACCCAGGCCGAGCCCTTCGGCAGCCTGCGGCTGTGGTGCCTGCTGGTCTTTCTCTCGGGCTATATCATCGTGGCGATGGAGATCGTCTGGGTCCGGCTGATGGGGCAGATCGGCCAGTACCACGCCTATCTCTTCCCCACCGTGCTCGGCATCTTCCTGCTGGCGGATGGCGCCGGGATCGCGGTGGCCTCCCGCCTTGTGCGGCGGATGCGCGATCCGCGGCCGGCCTTCTTCCTGACCCAGGCGGGCGGCTTCGCCCTGGGGGCGGCGCTGATCCTGCTGCTGGTCTGGGCGCTGCCGCACTGGCCGATCAACCAGTTCGTCTCGGCCGATCTGCAGCGGCTGCGCGATGGCGGGCTGGTGACGACGGTGCTGCTGACGCTGGCCGTGGTGGGCCCGCCGAGCTTCCTCATCGGCATGACCTTCCCCTTCGTGCAGCGCGCCGTGCAGCAGGACCTGGCGAGCGTCGGCGCCCGCGTCGGCTGGGTGCAGCTGTTCAACATCCTGGGCAATGCGGCGGGGTCGATCCTGACCGGGCTGGTGACCTTCCACCTCATCGGCACCGCGGGCACGCTGCGGCTGCTGGCGGCGCTGTCGCTGCTGCTGCTGCTGGGCTGGCTCTGGCGCGCGGGCCGGGGGCGGAAGCCGGAGATGGCGCTGGCGGCGGCCTGCGCCCTGGCGCTGGTGGCGCTGCCGGGCAATGCCGCGCTGTGGTCCCGCCTGCATGCCGAGAAGCCGGGCCAGCTGGTCGCCTGGTCTGAGGACCGCTCCGGCATCGCCTTCTTCCGCGACGACAACCGGCCCGAGCTCGGCCCGCACGGGCCCTTCTTCATCCAGGGCTTCAGCCAGGGCCGCATTCCCTTCCTGCCGATCCACCAGTTCCTGGGCGCGGTCGGGCCGCTGCTGCATCCGGATCCCAAGAAGGTCCTCTGCATCGGCATCGGCTCCGGCGGCACGCCCTGGGCGGCCGGCGTCTCGCCCGCCACGCAATCGGTGCGCGCGATCGAGCTGGTGGGGCCGGTGCTGACCGCGCATGCGCAGATCGCCGCCCGCTACCCCGGCAGCCCGATCGCCGAGATGGTGACCAATCCGCGCTGGGACCTGGAATATGGCGATGGCCGCCGCGCCCTGGCGCGGGGGGAGGAGCTGTACGACGTGATCCAGGCCGATGCGATCCTGCCGGAGGGGTCGCATTCCGGCCTGCTCTATTCGGCGGAATTCCTGCAGCAGGTGCGGGCGCGGCTGGCGCCGGGCGGGATCTATGTGCAGTGGGGGCCGAGCCGGCGCGTGGTGGCGACCTTCGCCGCGGTCTTTCCGCATACGCTGCTGCTGATGCCGGGCTCCGTCCTGGTCGGCTCCGACAGCCCCATCCCCTATGATCCGGTGGCCCTGGCGCAGCGCTTCGCCCAGCCGGCGGTGGCCGCCCACCTGGCCCGCGGCAATCGCGACTTCCGCGACTATGCCACGCTTTTCGCGCGGCCGGCCCTGGCCTGGGGCCCGGGCTCGGCGCGGCCGGAGGTGCGGCTGACGGATGTCTTTCCGCGTGACGAATTCTATCTGAACAACGGGGTGCGCCAGACGCATGCGCTGCGCCGGCCCGAGGATCTGCTGGAGGAGTGATGGTGCCGACCCGGAGGGCGGGTTAACCTCCGCCCCTGCGAAAACGCTGCGGATGGAGTCGATGAAGAAGGTTTTGCTGGTCGGCTTCATCTGCGGCGCGCTCGCCGTGCTGGTCTTTCACCAGGGCACGCTCTGGGTCCTGTTCCATCAGTTCCCGCTGATCAAGATGCTGCCCTTCGTGCCGGAGGCTTTCCGCCCGGCCTCGCCCGGCTTCAATATCCGCCCGGTGCCGCCGCTGGGCGTGCCGCAGGTTCTCTCGGCCGCCTTCTGGGGCGGGCTCTGGGGAATCGTGCTGGCGGCGCTGATCCGCTGGGGGCGGCTGCCGGACCTGCTGACCGGCTTCGTGCTGGGGGCGGTGGTCTGCACCGTCGTGGGCTTCACCGTGGTGGCGCAGCTGCGCGGCGCGCCGATGTGGGCGGGCGGCAATGGCATCGTCTGGGCGCGGGCGGCGCTGCTGAACGGCGCCTTCGGCTGGGGTGCGGCCTTCCTGATGCGGCCCTTCTCGCTGCGCGGCGGCTGAAGCGCAGCGCGTCCCGTCTCAGGCGGCGAAGCGTCCCAGCAGGGCCATCAGATCCGTCAGGCGCCGGCAGCCGGTCTTGCGCCGCACGCCCGCCAGCTGCGCATGCACCGTCTCCAGGGCGATCTTGCGCGTTGCAGCATGCTGGGCCGGAGTCCGCCCGGCGGCCAGCGCCGCCGCAAGGGAAGCTTCGGCCGGCGTCAGGCCGAAGGCCTGGCGCAGCAGGGGCGCCCGCGGGCGTGGCCGGATGGTATCATCCGAGACCATCAGCATGACGCCGCAAAAACCTTCCGGCATGCCGGGCGCCTCGACCCGCTTCAGCGGCAGCGCCTGGACCAGGTAGGGCGCGGCATGGTCCGGACGCGGCAGGGCCACGCTGGCGGCATCCGGCATCATCTTCACCTTGCCCGAGATCGCCGCGACGGCGGAGCCCACGGCCCGCGCCAGCGCCTGCCGTGCCTCTGGATCCCGCGTGGCCAGGCCACCCTCCGGCGCCAGCGCCAGGCCATCCCCCCGGCGGGCCATGGCCTCGATCGCCGGATTGGTCAGTACGATGCGGCGCTGCCGGTCCATCAGCACCACCCCCTGCGGCAGGGCCGCGAAGCCCGCCCGCATGGCCCGCGCCGTCTGCCAGCCACCGGCGGACAGCCGCGCTTCCGCCACCAGGGCGCGGCGCAGATGCGGAAACAGCGGCGCGAGCAGCGCTTCCTCCGCCGTGCCGAAGGCCTGGGCGCGGACCGACCGGTGGAAGGCGATCCGCCCCACCGTGCCATCGGGCCCCTGCATCAGGGCGGAGAGGCAGTGGAAGGCACCGTCGCGCTTGGCCTTCCAGTCCCGCCAGATCGCGGCCTTCCGATAGGCCTCCATCGGCACGACCCGGCCCAGGTTCACCACACCCTCCCCGGCCCGGCTGGCGGCCAGGGCCCAGGGATCGTGGTGGATCCAGTGACCCTCATATTCCGCGGTCACATCCGCCGCCAGGCCGCCGCCATCGCAGCGGCTTTCCCGCAGCTCGCCGGCCTCGTATTGCATGAGATGCACCGCATGGGTGCTGGTTTCCAGCGCGCGCGCCAGGGGCGCGACGGCATCCGCCAGGCTGCGGCCTTCCAGCACCGCGGCATAGAGATCCAGCGCAAAACCCTCGGGCGAGGAGAGGTCGGACATCTTGGAAAGGTTGATCACGTATTAATAATAGCACAGCGACGTGATCGTGTAATCGTCCTGCAACGCCGGATTCGCGGATTTCTTCGGGCGCCCAGGCGGCCTTCTTGCGCCCGCCAGGGCCGCCCGCCACCTTGGCCGCATGTCCCTTCGCGTCCAACCCGACCCGACCGATCCCCGCCTGACCCGCCGCCTCACCGGCCTCGACCAGACCGGCCGGGCGATCGAGACCAGCGTCACGGTGGAGCGTCCGCTCACGCTCTATCTCAACGGGCAGGAGATCGTCACCATGATGACGATCCTGGACCGGCCGGAGGAGCTGGCGCTGGGCTATCTGCTGAACCAGGGCATGCTGCGCCGGGCGGATCGCGTCACCGGGGTGGAGTATGACGAGGACCTGGCCGTGGTCGTCGTCCGCACCGAGGCGAAGACCGACTTCGAGGCCAAGCTGCGCAAGAAGACGCTGACCTCCGGCTGCGCCCAGGGCACCGCCTTTGGCGATCTCATGGAGGATTTTGCCGGCGTGCGGCTGCCGGAGGCGGCGCAGCTGCGCACCTCCTGGCTGTATCGCCTGCTGCACCGGATCAATACCCTGCCCAGCCTGTACCTGGAGGCCGGCGCCATCCATGGCTGCGCGCTGTGCCGGGAGGATGAGCCGATCGTCTATATGGAGGACGTCGGCCGCCACAACGCCGTGGACAAGATCGCCGGCTGGATGTTCCGGGAGCAGGAGGCGCCGGAGGACAAGATCTTCTACACCACCGGCCGGCTGACCTCGGAGATGGTGATCAAGACCGTCCGCATGGGCATCCCCATCCTGCTCTCCCGCTCCGGCTTCACCGCCTGGGGAGTGGAACTGGCGCGGGAGGCGAACCTGACCCTGATCGGCCGCTGCAAGGGCAAGCGGTTCATGGCGCTGGCCGGCGAGCAGCGCCTGGTCTTCGACGCGGACCTCGCGCATGTGCCGGAGGAATCGGCGAAGCACTGGCGCAAGAACAGCGCCGAGGCGATGGGTGCGGCCGATGCCGGATAGCACGCTTGCCGTGGTGCTGGCGGGCGGGCTGGCCCGGCGCATGGGGGGCGGCGACAAGCCGCTCCGCCTGCTCGCGGGTCGGCCGTTGCTGGACCATGTGCTGGAACGGCTGCGGTCGCAGGTGGCGGACACCATCCTGAACGCCAACGGCGATCCGGGCCGATTTGCCGGCTGGGGCCTGCCGGTGGTGCCGGATGGGCTGCCGGACCATCCCGGCCCGCTGGCCGGAATCCTGGCCGCGCTGGACTGGGCGGCGGCGGAGCGGCCCGACTGCCCCTGGGTGGTCTCCGTGCCCGGCGATTCCCCGCTGATCCCGGCCGACCTGGTGGCGCGGCTGCATGCGGCGCGGCAAGCGGCGGCGGTGCCGCTGGCCTGCGCGCGGTCCGCCGGCCAGGCGCATCCGCCGATCGGCCTCTGGCCCGTCGCGCTGCGCGAGGACCTGCGCGCCGCGCTGGCCGCCGGCGAACGCAAGATCGACCGCTGGACGGCACGCCACGGCATCGCCCATGCCGATTGGCCGAGCACGCCCATCGACCCCTTCTTCAACGCCAATGCGCCCGAAGATCTCGCCGAGGCGGAGGCGATGCTCGCGGCCCTTGCAACGGCGCCGGACTGACCCGATACCATGGGCAGGTCCAAGCCCCTGGGAACGCCCGCATGAAATCCGTGCTGCTCGGCACCTTCGCCGCCATCATCCTGGCCATCGGCGCCTATGCCGTGCTGGACCGCAACTTCCAGCAGACCGCCGACCAGCGCTACACGACGCAGGGCGTGCGGCTGTAGGCGTCAGAACATCCCGCGGAAGGGCAGCACCCGGATCCGGTCGCCTGGGGCCACACTGGTGACCTCCTCCGGCAGTTCGGCCAGCGCGTCGGATTGCGTCAGCGAGGTCAGCAGGCCCGCCCCCTCCCGCGCGAATTTTTCCGCCCGCGGCAGGCCGTCGCCTTCGGACAGGCGCACGCGCACATATTCGCGCCGACCGGCCTTCTTGCGATAGGCGAAGGCCGCCTCGGCCGGGAAGCGGGGCAGCGCCTCCGGCAGCGCGCCGGCCAGGCGCAGCACCAGCGGGCGGGCCAGGTGCAGGAAGGTGACGACGGCGGCCACCGGATTGCCGGGCAGCCCCACCACCGGCGTGCCGCCGATCACCCCCATGGCTGCCGGCCGCCCCGGCTTGATGGCCAGCCGCCAGAAGACCAGCCGCCCGCCCTGGTCGATCGCGGCCTTCACATGGTCGGCCTCCCCGGTCGAGACGCCGCCCGAGGTCAGCAGCAGGTCGTGGGTGGCCGCGGCAGCGGTCAGCGCCGCAGCGGTGGCCTGGGGCTCGTCGGCCAAAATGCCGAGGTCGCTCGCCGCCACCGGCAGCCCGTCCAGCAGCGCCAGCAGGGTGAAGCGGTTGGAGTCATAGGTCTGCGCCGCGCCGAGGGGGCGCCCCGGCTCCGCCAATTCGTCACCCGTCGAGAAGACGCCGACGCGCACCCGCCGCCGCACCGGCAGCTGCGTCAGGCCCAGCGCGGCGGCCAGGCCGAGATCCTGCGGCAGCAGCCGACGCCCGGCCGGCAGGGCGAGCGCGCCCCGGGCCACATCCTCCCCCGCCGGGCGGCAATTGGCGCCGCGCTTCAGGCCGGGCAGCAGCAGCACGGCGCCATCCTCCTCCCGCGCATCCTCCTGCATCATCACGGTATCGGCGCCGTCCGGCATGGGCGCGCCGGTGAAGATGCGGATGGCGGTGCCGGGGGCAATGGGGGCGGCGGCCTGGCCGGCCTGCAGGCGCGCCGCGATGGGCAGGCGCGTCTCGCCCTCCGCCGCCAGGTCGGCGTGGCGAAAGGCATAGCCATCGACCGCGGAATTGAAGAAGGGCGGCAGCGGCAGCGGCGCGCGCAGATCCTCGGCCAGCACGCGGCCCAGCGCCTGGCGCAGCCCGGCCGGCTCGACCTCCGCCAGCGGCGGGATGCGTTCGGCGATCAGAGCCTGCGCCTGCTCCACCGACATCAGCTTCCCGCCGAAGGCGAAGCAGTCGTCGCTCAGCTGCGCCATGCCGGCCTCCCCCTCACCCGCGCAGCGTCACGGCCCGCGCCAGCACCAGATCGGCGATCCCGGCCACATCGTCCAGGTGCAGATGCGGCAGACGGCCGGCTGGCGGCGCCACATCCGCGGCGATGCCGATGATCGCCGGATCCTCCGGATGCAGCCAGGGCTTGGCATTGGCGTCCCGGAACACCTCGATCTTCGGATGCGGGTCGCGCTTGAAGCCCTCGACGATCACCAGGTCCACCGCATCGAGCCGCGCCAGCAGCTCGGTCAGCGGCGGTTCCGCGGCGCCGCGCAGCTCCGTCATCAGTGCCCAGCGGCGGGCGGAGGAGACCAGCACCTGCCGCGCGCCGGATTCGCGATGCACGAAGCTATCCTTGCCCGGGCGGTCCACGTCGAAGTGGTGATGCGCATGCTTCACGGTGGAGACGGCGACGCCGCGGGCGGCGAGTTCCGGGATCAGCCGGCTCAGCAGCGTGGTCTTGCCGGAGCCGCTCCAGCCCGCCAGTCCGATCAGGCGCAAGGTCGTGGAATCCCGTTGAAACGAAAAGGGCCGGCCATGGCTTCACCACGGCCGGCCCGGCTTCGGCAAGGGGCCTGGTTCAGTCGGCGCCGAGCGGGCGCGGCGCATTCGGCCCGGTAACGGTGGTGCGGGCCTTGGACAGCTCCTCCTCCACCCACAGGTTGTGGTGCTCCCGCGCCCAATTCAGGTCGACCTCGCCCGAGCCCATGGCATCGAAGGCGCCCTTCATGCCCAGCGAGCCGATATAGATATGGCCCAGCATGACGGCGACCATGAGCACGGAAAGGATGCCGTGCACCGTATGCGCCAGCTGCTGCCCGGCGATATCGGTGACGGCGAAGGGGAAGATCAGCACATAGCCGGAGACGGCCACCAGCGTGCCGCCCAGCACCGTAATCCAGAACACAGCCTTCTGCCCGGCGTTGAAGCGATGCGCATCCGGATGCGCATGGCCGACGAAGCCGCCGCCGGCCTTCAGCCAGGCGATGTCGAGCTTGTTCGGGATATTGTCGCGCACCCAGATCAGGAAAAGCAGGACGATGCCGAGCGTGAAGGGGAAGGCCAGGTAGTTGTGCGCGATCTTGCCCCAGAGGCTGACGGCGGTGAAAGCCTCCGGCCCGATCAGCGGCAGCAGCAGGAAGCGGCCGAAGGTCAGGTTCAGGCCGGACAGGCCGAGCACCACGAAGCTGGAGGCTGTCATCCAATGCGCCACGCGCTCGAACAGGTTGAAGCGCTGGATGGTGCGGCCGGCGGGGCCGGCTTCCACTTCCAGCCGCCCCTTCACCAGGAAGAACAGCGCCAGGATCGCCAGCATGCCCAGCACGGCGACACCGCCCACCCAGGTGAGGGTGCGGTTGTGGAAGTCGCGCCAATCCCGCCCTTCCGGCTGGATCAGGTTGCCGGCCTGGCGGTCCGGGATGGTGATGCGGCCGCTGATGCGTTCGCCGCGCAGCGCGGCCTGCAGTTCCAGCTCCTCGGCCGAAGGCTGACCGCGGTCGCTGAAGGGGGCAGGCGTCGGGGCCTGGGCGGAGGGCTGGCGCGGCTGCGGCGCGGTCACGGCCTGGGCCGCGGGGGTCGGCTGCTGGCCGGTGGGCCGATCGCCGGTCGCCGTCGATTCCGGCACCTGGCCGGCCGGTTGCGCGCCGCGGCCGGCGCCAACCTCCGGCACCGGGGCCTGGATTTCCGGCGCGCCGGCGGCAGGTGCGCCGGGCTGGGACTGGCCGAAGGCCGGCGCCGCCAGCAGCAGCGCCAGCGCAAAAGCGAGGCGGGTCATACCGTCACCGTCTCGCGATAGGCGGTGCGCCAGCCCCAGGCGCCGGCGCCGTAGCCGCGGGCTTGCACGCGCTCGCGGTAGATGGTGGCGATCATCTCGCCATCACCGGCCAGCAGCGCCTTCGTGCTGCACATCTCGGCGCAGAGCGGCAGCTTGCCTTCGGCGATGCGGTTGGAGCCGTACTGCGTATATTCGACGATGGTGTTGTCCTGCTGCGGCCCGCCGGCGCAGTAGGTGCATTTGTCCATCTTGCCGCGGCCACCGAAATTGCCGACGCGCGGATATTGCGGCGCCCCGAACGGGCAGGCGTAGAAGCAATAGCCGCAGCCGATGCACAGGTCCTTGTCGTGCAGCACGATGGCATCGGCCGTCGTGTAGAAGCAGCTGACCGGACAGACCGCGGCGCAAGGCGCATCGGTGCAGTGCATGCAGGCCATGGAGATGGAGCGCTCGCCGGGCCGTCCGTCATTAATGGTGACGACGCGGCGGCGATTGATGCCCCAGGGCACCTCGTGCTCGTTCTTGCAGGCGGTGACGCAGGCGTTGCATTCGATGCAGCGGTCGCTGTCACAGAGGAACTTCATGCGCGCCATGGTCAGGCACTCCGGATCTGGCAGAGGGTGACCTTGGTTTCCTGCATGAAGGTCACCGGGTCATAGCCATAGGTGGTCACGGCGTTCACGCTTTCGCCGAGCACGATCGGGTCGGTGCCCTGCGGATACTTGCCGCGCTGGTCCACGCCCTGGAACCAGCCGGCGAAATGGAAGGGCATCCAGGCCACGCCGCGGCCGACGCGCGGCGTCACCAGCGCCTTCACCCGGGCGCGGGCATTGTTCTCCGGCCCCATCACCCAGACGAACTGGCCGTCCCGGATATTGCGGGCGCTTGCATCCTCCGGGTTGATCTCGACGAACATGTCCTGCTGTAGCTCGGCGAGCCACTTGTTGGAGCGTGTCTCCTCGCCGCCGCCCTCATACTCCACCAGCCGACCGGAGGTGAGGATGATGGGGAAGTCGCCCGCCACTTGGTGGCTGCGATTCTGCACGGACTGGCCGAGATGCGGAAGGCGGAAGCCGCGGCGGTCCGGCAGGGTGGGATACTGCGCGATCAGGTCGGTGCGCGGCGTGTAGATCGGCTCCCGGTGCACCGGCACCGGGTCCGGCAGGTTCCACGCGACCGCACGCGCCTTCGCATTCCCGTAGGGGACGCAGCCATGTTCCATGGCGACGCGAATGATGCCGCAGGAGAGGTCGGTGGCCCAGGAGAAGGTGCCGCCGTTGGATTCGATCCAGCCGCGCTCGGCCTCGGTCAGCTCCTCGTACCAGCCGAGGCGCTTCAGCACGGCCACGGTGAATTCCGGATAGCCGTCCTGTATCTCCGACCCCAGCGAGTAGGAGCCTTCCGCCAGCAGCGTCTTGCCTTCCCGCTCGACCCCGAACCGCGCGCGGAACGTGCCGCCGCCGTTCTTCACGTGGAGGTTCGTGTTGTAGAGCACGTGGGTGCCGGGGTGCTTCATCTCCGGCGTGCCCCAGCAGGGCCAGGGCAGGCCGTAGAACTCGCCCTCCACCGGCGTACCGGGGGCGCCGCGCAGCGTCACCAGGTCGAACTTGTCCTGGTGTTCCATGTGCAGCTTGAGGCGTTCCGGCGACTGGCCGGAATAGCCGGTGGACAGCGAGCCGCGGTTGATTTCGCGCAGGATGCTCTCGGCGGTTGGCGCGTTGTTGCGGATCTCGTAGGGCTTGAACATTTCTGCCTGGAAGCGGATCGGCATGCCCTTGCGCTCCGCCGCGCCATCCAGCGCGCCGGCCAGGCGGTACATCAGCTCGTAGTCGGTCTTGCTTTCGAACAGCGGCGCGACGATGCGGCTGCCCCATTGGACCGAGCGGTTGGAGGCGCTGCGGCTGCCGTCACATTCGAATTGCGTGCTGGCCGGCAGGAGGTAGGTATTCTCCTTGCGGTCGGCGAGCACGGCGAAGGTGGTGGGATGCGGGTCGGCGACGACCAGCAGGTCCAGCGCCTCCAGCCCCTTCACCGCTTCCGGCATGCGGGTGACGGTATTGCCGCCATGGCCCACCACCAGCATGCCGCGCAGCCGGTCGCGCTGCTGGATCTGGTTCTTCGGCAGGGTCACCGCATCGAAGTAGCGCGTGGTGGGGATGCCCGGGGTGCCCATCATCGCCGGGCTGTCGAAGCGCGCGACCATATCCTCGTAGCGCACGTTCCAGACGCGCGACCAATGCCGCCAGGCATTCTCGTCCAGCCCGTAATAGGCCGGCAGCGTGGTGACATCCAGGCCGAAGTCGGTCGCGCCCTGCACGTTGCAATGGCCGCGGAAGATGTTCGCGCCGCCGCCATTGTTGCCGACATTGCCGGTGGCCAGCAGCAGGATGGAGAAGGCGCGCACATTGGCGGTGCCCACCGTCTTCTGCGTCGCGCCCATGCACCAGATCAGCGTCGAGGGCTTCTGGGTGGCAAAGGTCTCCGCCACCTTCCTCAGCTGCGCGCCCGGCACGCCAGTGACGCGCTCCACCTCCTCCGGCGTCCACTTCGCGCATTCGGCCCGGATCTCCTCCATCCCGTAGACGCGCTGCGCGATGAAGGTCTTGTCTTCCCAGCCGTTCGCAAAAATGTGGTGCAGCATGCCCCAGATGATGGGGATGTCCGTGCCCGGGCGGATGCGGACGTATTCGTTGGCATGCGCCGCGGTGCGGGTGAAGCGCGGATCGATGACGATCAGATTCGCGCGGTTGCGTTCCTTGCCGCTCAGCACGTGCTGCAGGCTGACGGGATGCGCCTCCGCCGGATTCCCGCCCATGATGATCATGGTCTTGGAATTGCGGATGTCGTTGTAGGAATTGGTCTGCGCGCCGTAGCCCCAGGTGTTCGCCACGCCCGCCACCGTGGTGGAGTGGCAGATGCGCGCCTGGTGGTCGACCGAGTTCGTGCCCCAGAAGGCGGCGAACTTGCGGAACAGGTAGGCGCCCTCATTGCTGAACTTGGCGCTGCCCAGCAGGAACATGCTGTCCGGCCCGGATTCCTGCCGGATCGTCATCATCTTCTCGGCGATCTCGTTCAGCGCCACGTCCCAGCTCAGGCGCTGCCACTGGCCGCCCACCAGCTTCATCGGGTACTTCAGGCGGCGGTCGCCATGCACCAGTTCCCGCACGCTGGCGCCCTTGGCGCAATGCGTGCCGCGGTTGATCGGGCTGGCCCAGGTCGGCTCCTGCCCGGTCCAGACGCCGTTCTGCACCTCCGCCGTCACGGTGCAGCCGACCGAGCAATGGGTGCAGATGTTCTTGATCCGCTGCACCGGCTGGCTGTGGTCCTGCACCCCCGTGGCGGCGCCGGCCGCCTGGGCGCGGGAGGGGCCGAGCGAGCCCAGCGCCGCGAGCCCCGCGCCGGCGAAGCCCGCCTGGCGCAGGAAGCTGCGGCGGTCGAGCCCGCCGGAGGAAAGGCCCTGATAGGCGGCGGCGAGGCGCTGGCGTGCGGCCTTGCCCTCGGAGCGCTTGATCAGCATCTGGCGTGCTCCCGCGTCTTATTCGTAGCGATTGGTGCGGTAGAAGGCCTGCACATGGGCCGAATCCGGCTTGTACCGGGCGGCCAGGCGCTGCGCCTCATTCTCCTTCCGCGCGTCGCGCGCGGGCACCTGGTCGGCGCGCTGCGCGAGCGCCGGCGTCGCGGCCGCGGCGGCGGTGCCGAGGCCCAGCGCCTTCAGGAATCCGCGGCGGACGGGCTTGTCGTTCCCCTGCTCGCTCATTGCTGGCACTCCCTGTTCAAATCGGGTCGTTCAAGTCTGGCCGTTTCAGGTCGGCAGGTCGGCCGCCGCGGCCTCGACTTCCACGGCGAGGCGGCCGAGCCGCCCCACCGCGCGATAGAAATCCGCCGCCTGGGCCTTCTCCAGGTCGGCGAAGAAGCGCGCGGCCCAGGGTCGGATGTGGCGGGTGAAGAAGGGCATCGCCGCCTCGGCCGCAACCGGGAAGGCGCCGGCGAGCAGCCCGGCATAGGCCTCGCAGAGGAAGGCGATATGGTCCTCCGGCTCCGCCACCCCCTCGACCCGCGCGATGCCGAGCCGGTCGAGGTCGCCGCGCAGATCGGCCAGAGGGCGTTCGTGCAGGAAGCCGGTCAAGTAGTAGCTGGCATAGGGCAGCAGCTCGCCACGGCCCACGCCGATGAACAGGTTGAAGAACTCGCGCTCCGCCGCCTCGGCCTGGCAGCGCCCCGCGGCCTCGGCCAGGTCGCCATAGGCCGCGCCCAGCTCCCCTGTCTCGGCGCGCAGCGCGCGCATGCGGATCAGCAGCCCGGCATCCGGCGCGGCGCCCAGCAGCCGCCCGAGCAGGGCGAAGAGGCGCGCACGTTCCGCATCCACAGGGTCAAGTACCGCCTCGGCGTGACCGTCCTGCATTCTTGCGCTTCGTTGTCGTCGGCCGAGGCCGGGCGGCTCCCCAGCCACCTGCGACACCCGCCGGACGAGCAAACAAGCGCAAAGCCCCGGCCGACGCAAGTCCTTGATTATTAACTGCGAATAGTTCGCAACTGCCCTGGTCGCGCGCGGTCAGGGCAGCTCGTCGAAGGGGCTCACCGTGCTCTTCTGGCCCATATAGCCGCCGGCCACGCGGCCGAGCGCGGCCTGGTCCAGCGGCAGCGGGGTGGGTCAGGCGGGCATGGCCCCGCCATGCCGGCGGCGTGGCGACGCCGGCTCCGCCGCGGGTGCCTCGGCCAGGCGCGGTGCGGCCGCCTCGGGCTGGGGCAGCGTCTCCGCCACTGCTTCGGGCGGCGCCTCCGGCTCGGCGGGGGTCTCCGCCGCCGCCTCGGCCTCGGGGGCCTCCTCCTCCGGCCGCTCGCCGATCGCCTGGGCGAGCAGCTTCTTCAACTCGCCGCCCAGGTCCAGCGAGAAACCGGGCGGCATGCCGGCAGGGTTGTTGTAGTCCCAGGCATAATCGGCCGGGCCGATGAAGTCGCGGATGCCAGGGTCCAGCGACCACATGCGCCGCAGCGCCGCGCCGCGCAGGGCGGCGGGAATGCCGGGGCGCAGGAACAGGCTGAAGTCGCTCGATTCGGTCAGCTCCTCGATGCGCGGCAGGGCGCTGAGGTCGATCTCCGGCACGCCGGGCAGCGGGCAGGCGGCCGGCTGCGGCAACGCCACGGCGTCCTCGGCCTCGATCTCAGGCTCGGGCTTAGGCTCCGGCGCCGGCTCGGCCGCGCGCTTCAGGCGGGACCACCGACCCAGGAAGCCGTCCTCGCTCATTCTTCCCGCTCCGCGATGGGGGCACGATGCGCCAGCGCCTCGGGATCCGCCTGGTCGCGCTTGCGCTTCCAGAAGCCGCGTTCCTTGTGATGGCGCGCGCAGAAATCCTGCATCACCGCCTGCAGCTGCGGCGGCATCGGCAGGGACTCCAGCAGGTCCTGGCCGACATCGGCGTAGAGATGCGCCTCCCCCGGATCGGCCGTGACGGTCTGCAGCCTCCAGCCCGTCGGCGTCTCCGCCGGGCGCAGCAGCACCCAGACCAGCGGCTGGGCGGAGGCCAGGTTGTGGCGGTAGTTGTCGGTATCGGTGGGATACAGCGCCACCTCCGCGGAGCCTGCGAAGAAGACGGCGCGGCCGTCCGGCTCCTGCCGCAGCAGGGTCCAGGGCACCACTTCCGGCGCTTCCTCCAGCACCTCGATGGCGCGCCAGGCATGCTCCGCCCAGCGGGTGACGCCGGGCCGGCGCTCCACCAGCACGGCGAGCGGGATGAACAGGCTGTCGGGGTTGTGGGTGCGCGTCACGCGCCGTTCTCCCGCGCCCGCAGCGGCAGGCCGGTGACCAGGTTCTGCGGCTTCATCCGCAGCTTCTGGGCCGCATCCATGGCCAGCGCCAGATAGACCGGCCGGCCCGCCACGCGCGGCAGCACGCGGGAGGCTTCGGCGAATTCCAGCACGCCGAGCCAGAGGATGCGGGCCAGCCGCGCCTGCTTCACCTTCTTCCCCTGCCAGAGGTCATTGGCGATCGCCGTCGCCTCCGCATCCAGCCCGACATGCCAGGTCCAGTTGCGGTCCTCGATTACCGGCACCGGGCGGATCGTCACCCGCTCCCCGATCACATGGAAGATGAAGTGTTCCAGCGCGCGGGCCAGGCCGTGCTGGCCGGGGCGGTTCTCGGCGATGTCCAGGGCGAAGTCGTGCGCGTCCGACCGGCCGCGATAGAGCGGCGCCGTCTCCTCCGACAGCACGTCCAGCTCCACCTCCCGCGGCGGCGAGCCGGCCTCGGTCAGCAATTGGCCCAATGCCCCGTAGCCGCCATCGCCACCGCGTGCGTCCAGATATTCCTCATCCGCCAGCAGCAGCGCGCCCTGGTGGATGGCGGCGCGCTGCGGGCGGAAGAACAGCTCCGCGGCGCGCAGCACGAAGGGATCCTCCACGCCTTCCAGCGCGGCGCGGGTGACGAGGTGGGTCAGTATCTGCAGGAAGATCGGCGGCACGCCCTGCACGCCGCTGCGGAACAGGTCGAGCCAGGCCGCCTCCAGGCTCGGCTGCGCCGCCACGCGGTCGCGAAAGCCGAGGAAGACGGCGAAGTTCTCCCGCGCATCGGGGTCGGCGAGGCGGTCGAGCTCGGCCGCGGTCACCGCGCGCATCGGGTCGAGCAGCAGCGCGGCATGCAGCGCGCGTTCCGCCGGGCAGGCTTCCGTCGGCGGCACCAGCTCCGGCCGGGCGCAGAAGGCGCGCCAGAGGTCGGGCGTACCGAGGATGCGGCCCTGGTCGTCGCGGTCGCACAGGTGGTGGCCAGAGGCGACCCAGAAGTCGCCCGGTGCAAGGCCTGCGGGGGCGCTCATGGGTTGCGGCGCCGGGCGAGTGCCGTCAGGTCCGGATGCTCCACCGCCTCTTCCTCCGTCTCCACCACGGCGAAGACCGGCAGGCCCGCATAGCCTTCGCGCGGCGTCTCCCGCCGGTGCAGCGTCCGGAAACGTTCGCGCACCGCGCCCTCCTCCACGCTGCGGGACAGGGCCAGCACGGTGCCGAGGGGGTGGTCGCAGAGGCTTTCGGCGAAGGCCAGCTCCTCCCGCGCCGCCGCCTCGGCCGCCGCCGCATCGGGCGCGCCGTGCTGCCGGCGGATATGCGCGGCCAGGGCCGCCAGGGCGGCGGCGTATTGCGCGGGCGTCGCCTCCGCCACCTCCACCAGCGTCGACCAGCCGAAGGAGCCGATCCCCAGAAAACCGCCGCGAAAAGCCTGGCGGCGCTGGCCGGAGAGCGTCTCGGGCGCCTCCTCCCAGAATTCGAAGCCGCCCGGCACGGCCCATTCGCCGGGCTCGGCGGCTTCGGCAAAAATCACGGTATCGGAGGGGTCGAGACGCAGGGTGCGCGGCAGGCGATGGGTCATGCGGCGGACTCCGCAAGGGCCTCGGTCAGGGGGATGCTGCGGCGCGTCCCATCGCGGTCCAGCACCAGCGCGCCGCTGGACGGATCCAGCCCCCGCCGGGCGCCCGCCATCCAGGGCTCTGCCTCCAGCCGGGCCAGGTAGCGCTCGGCCAATCGCGAAAAGCCGCCGCGCGGCCCCGGCTGCTGCCATTCGGCCAGCCCCGCCATCAGGTGGCGCGCCCAGGCGGCGGTCAGGTCGGCGGCGGGGATTTCCTCCTCCGTCCAGCCTTCCTCCCTCAGGGCGGCCTGCTGCAGGCCATGGCCTGGCTCCCAGCCCTGGGGGAAGGCCAGCCGCGCCTCGATCCCCACCACCAGCCAGTCCGGCACTGCCTGATCCGCCGTGCCGGGTGGCGAGGCGAGGCGCGCCTGGCCGATCGCGCCGCCATTCACCCGGATGGTCGCCGGCCAGCGGAAGGTGATCGGCACCTCCGCCGGGCCATAGGCGCCGAGCGCATCGGCCAAGGCGCTGGCGGCGGCAAACAGCGCGGGGCGGGCGGCGGCCAGAGGCAGCTCCGGCTCCAGCACCACCGCGGCCTCGATCCGCGCGCTGGAGCGCACCCAGGCGAGGGTGCCGGCACCATGCTGCGGTGCGAGCTGCACGGCGCGGGATAGCGCGTCGCCCCCCTCCCGCAGCGGGATGATGGGGCCGAAGACGGGGGGCAGGTCCGGCAGGCCGGTTGTCACGGCGGCAGTGTCTTCCCTCGACAGTCCTCGCAACGGCGCGAGGCCCGGCATATATGGCGGGCCAACCCCTGGGCCTAGGCCTGGAAGGCAGAGGACGCGCCACGCCCGCATGACCCGATCCCCGATCACCTTCGTCTGCAGCTGCGAGGATACGATGCCGCTGGATGGCCGCGCCATCGCGCGCGGCTGCGCCGGCGGGGCGCCGCGCCTGGCGGAACAGCTCTGCATCGCCCAGCTCGACCGTTTCCGGGACGCGCTGGCGGAGGATCTGCCGGTGACGGTGGCCTGCACGGCCCAGGCGCCACTGTTTGCCGAGGTGGCGGAGGATGCCGGCTTCGCCCGGGCGCTGGACTTCCTGAATATCCGGGAGACCGCCGGCTGGTCTGCCGAGGCGCGCGCCGCCGGGCCCAAGATGGCAGCGCTGATCGCCGCCGCCGCGGTGCCGATGCCGGCCACGCCGCTGGTGCCGCTGAAGAGCGAGGGCGTGACGCTGATCCTCGGCCGGGACGAGGTGGCGCTGCGCGTGGCGGAGCGCCTGGCCGGCACGCTGGATGTCACGGTGCTGCTGGATGGCAGCGCGCCCGTGGCGCCGCTGCGGTCCGCCGAATTTCCCGTGGCGCGGGGCCGGGCGCGGGCCGCGACCGGCTGGCTCGGCGCCTTCGAGGTGGTGGTGGATGGCCATGCCATGCCGCGCCCCTCCTCTCGCGCCGCCTATGACTGGGGGCCGCGCCGCGATGGCGCCGTCAGCCGCTGCGACGTGCTGGTGGATTTGACGGGCGGCACGCCGCTCTTCCCCTCGCATGAGGTCCGCCAGGGCTATCTGCGCGCCGACCCCGCCGATGCCGCCGCGGTGGAACGCGCCCTCGGTGCCGCGAGGGATCTGGTCGGCGAATTCGACAAGCCGCGCTTCATCGCCTTCGAGGCCGGGCTCTGCGCCCATTCGCGCAACAAGCGCACAGCCTGCACCCGCTGCCTGGATCTCTGCCCGACCGGCGCCATCACGCCGGGCGTCATGCCGAATGGCGTGCGGATCAGCGACAGCGTGCAGATCTCGGCCGAGATCTGCGCCGGCTGCGGCGCCTGCGCGGCGGTCTGTCCTACGGGGGCGGCCAGCTACGCCCTGCCCTCCTCCGAAAGCCTGCTGCGCCGGCTGCGCGCCTTGCTGCTGACCTATCGCGAGGCGGGCGGCGAGGTGCCGGTGCTGCTGGTGCATGACGCCGAGCATGGCGAGGCGCTGATCGACGCCCTGGCCCGCGAAGGCGAGGGCCTGCCCGCGCGGGTGCTGCCGCTGCGGGTGAACGAGGTCTCGCAGCTCGACCTCGCCTTCTTCCTGGCCGGCTTCGCCTGGGGTGCCGCGCAGATCCGCGTGCTGATGCGCGGCCGCCGCGCGCATGGCGCGGAGGGCGTGCTGCGCAATATCGGCTTCGCGCAGGAGGTGCTGGGCGGCCTCGGCGTGCCCGAGCACGGCGCGCCGCGCGCCGCCGCCATCGAGACCGACGATCCCTTCAGCCTGGGCGAGGCCCTGGCCGCCCTGCCCCGCCGCGGCCTGCCCTTCCCCCCCGCAACCTTTTTCGCAATGGGCCAGCCGCGCGAGGTCTTGCGGCAGGCGGGCCGCGCCTTGGCCGAGGGGGCGCAGCGGCGCGAGGCCGTGCTGCCCATGCCGGCGCTGGCCCCCTTCGGCCTGGCGAAGGTCGATACCGATGGCTGCACGCTCTGCATGGCCTGCACCATGGTCTGCCCGACCGCCGCCCTGACCGCGAACCCCGAGACGCCGCAGCTGCGCTTACTGGAGGATGCCTGCGTGCAATGCGGCCTCTGCGCCACCACCTGCCCTGAGAAGGTGATCTCGCTCGAGCCACGGCTGAACCTGGCGCCCGCCTCCGGCCAGATGCAGGTGGTGAAGGAAGAAGCGCCGTTCTGCTGCGAGCGCTGTGCGAAGCCGTTTGGCGTAAAATCGCAGATCGACCGCGTCACCGCCAGGCTGACCCAGGGCGGGCATTGGATGTTCCGCGACCCGAAGCAGCTGGCGCTGCTGCGGCTCTGCGAGGATTGCCGCCCCTTCGCCGCCACCGATTCAGGCGTCGATCCCTATGCCGGGCCCGATCGCCCGGTCGCCAAGACCACCGAGGACTGGCTGCGCGAGGCGGAGCGCGCGAAGCGGAACCTGTCCTGACGCGGCCGCCGCGATGACAAGCGCGCGACGCGCCGCATGCCGGAGGTGGACGCGCCGGGCGCCAGGGCCCAAGCCTGCCCCATAAAGCCGGAGGACGCCGTGATGATGAACCCGCAGATCCTGCTCGCCCGCCGCCCCCAGGGCGCGCCCGTGCCGGAGGATTTCCGGCTGGTCGAGACGCCGCTGCCCGATCCAGGCCAGGGCGAGGTGCTGGTGCGCCACCGCTTCCTCTCGCTGGATCCCTATCAGCGCGGGCGGATGGATGATGCGAAATCCTATGCCGCGCCGGTCGCGGTCGGTGGCGTCATGGAGTGCCAGGCGGTGGGCCAGGTGGCGGCCAGCAGCGATGCCCGCTTCCGGGAAGGCGACTGGGTGCTGGGCGGCTTCGGCTGGCAGGGTTTCTCGGTGCGCCCGGCGCAGTCGCTGATCCCGATCGACCCGCAGGAGGCGCCGCCCTCCACCGCGCTCGGCGTGCTCGGCATGCCGGGGCTGACCGCCTGGGTGGGGCTGGAGGATATCGGCGAGCCGAAGCCGGGCGAGACGCTGGTAGTCTCCGCCGCCTCCGGCGCCGTGGGCCAGGTGGTCGGGCAGCTCGGCAAGATCCGGGGCGCCAGGGTGGTGGGCATCGCCGGCGGGGCGGAGAAATGCGCCTTCGTGAAGGATGTGCTGGGCCTGCATGCCGCGATCGACCATCGCGGCGACCTGGATGCGCAGCTGGATGCCGCCTGCCCGGATGGCATCGATGTCTATTGGGAGAATGTCGGCGGCGCGGTGCAGGCCGCGGTCTTCCCGCGCTTTCGCGACTTCGGCCGCATGGTGATGTGCGGCATGATCGCGCAGTACAACACCGCCGCCGGCGCCGATGCGAAGGGCGCGATGGCCGGGCCGAACCTGGGGCCGGTGGTGCGCAAGCGGCTGCGCATCCAGGGCTTCATCGTCTCCGACAGCGGCTGGAAGCGCTATGGCCGCTTCCGCACGGAAATGCTCGGCCACATCAAGGCCGGCCGGGTGCAGTGGCGGGAGGATGTGGCGAAGGGGCTGGCCAATGCGCCTGCCGCCTTCATCGGCATGCTGGAGGGGCGCAATTTCGGCAAGCAGATCGTGGCGCTGGACTGAGCGCATGACGGATGCCGCGCTGGCCGAGCGGCTGGCCGGCAGCCGGGTGCTGCTCTGCTACGGGCTGCTGGGCGAGGTCATCGCCGGCCTGGCGCCGGTCGGGCTGGATTACATGGGCGCCCAGCTGGCCTGGCTGCGCGGGCTGGGCATGCCGGTGCAGGTGGTGAAGCTGCCCACCGCGGCGCCGGTCGGCGTGAATGCCGGGCGGATCGCCGCCGCGCTGCTGGCGGATTCGCGGCCCGCCATCCTGGTGGGTCATTCCAAGGGCGGGCTGGAGGCGCTGGACGCCCTGCTGCGGCCCGGCATGGCCGCGCGCTGCCGCGGCTTCATCGCGCTGCAGGCGCCCTTCCTGGGATCGCCGGTCGCCGATGCGCTGCTGGCGCGGCGGCGCGTGCTGATGGCGGTGCACCACCTGGCGCGGCTGTCGCGCCTCGGCACCGGTCGCGGCCTGCGCGACCTGACCACCGCCACGCGCCAGGCCTGGATGGGCGCCCATGCGGCACAGGTCGCGGCGCTTCTTGCGGCGCTGCCGGTGGCGACGCTTGCCAGTGATATCGAGCAGGCGGGCGATTGGCGCGAACTGGCCTATCGCCCGCTGGCGCGCTGGATGCGGGCCCAGGGCGCCGGGCCGGGCGATGGCCTGGTGCCGGTGGCCTCTGCCCTGCTGCCGGGCGCGCGGCAGCGGCTGCTGCCCGGCGGGCACCGGGCGCTGGTGGCCCGCGGCCCGGGGCGGGACCCGGTGGGCGTGCTGCGGGCCGAGCTCTGGCACATCGCCGAGGCCCCGCCCGCCGCCATGGCTATTCCTTCGCCACTTCCACCATCACCAGCTCCGCATCCTCCTCCGCCGTGATGGTGATGCGCGGCTCATCGACTATGCCGGCGCCGTCGCGGGTGGCCAGGGCCGCGCCATTCACCGTCGCCGCGCCCTTCGCCACCACCAGATAGGCGGCGCGGCCGGGGGCGAGGTCCTGGGTCAGCGTCTGGCCCTTGGCCAGCGTCGCGGCCAGCACCGCGCCATTGACGTTCAGCGGCAGCGCCGCGCTGCCCGCATCGGCGGGACGGCCGGAGGCGAGCACCGCGAAGCCGGCCTCCTTGCTAGCCTTCGGGAATTCCTTGGCGCCCCAGTTCGGCGTGGCGCCGCGCACATCCGGCATGATCCAGATCTGGAAGATCTTCGTCACCTCGGGTTCCAGGTTGTATTCGGCATGCACCACGCCGGTGCCGGCCGACATGATCTGCACGTCGCCCGCCGCGGTGCGGCCCTCATTGCCGAGATTGTCGCGGTGCGTGATTGCGCCCTCCCGGACATAGGTGATGATTTCCATGTCGCGGTGCGGATGCGCGTCGAACCCGGTGCCGGGGGCGATCTCGTCGTCGTTCCAGACGCGCAGGCGGCCCCAGCTCATGCGCTCCGGGTCGCGGTAATTGGCGAAGGAGAAGTGGTGCTTCGCCTTGAGCCAGCCGTGGTTGGCGCCGCCGAGGCTGGCGAAGGGTCGGACATCGATCATCGGAAGGTCTCCGCTCCGCGCCCGGGCATCGGCCCCGGCGCTCTGTTGAAGGGAGAGATAGGCCCGGCCGGGCCAGGGCGCAGCGGGACGGGGCGGATGGGCACCATTCAACCGGTGAATGGCGAAACGACCGTTATCGCGGCGCGGCCCTGCCGCCGCCCTTGCGCGCCGGGATCGCCTGCCCCCGCCGCGCCAGTTCCGCCCGCAGGCTGGCCGGCAGATCGCGGCAGCCGCAGGCCTCGGCATGTTCCAGGTGCCAGGCGACGCGCTGGTCCAGCGTCGCCTTCTCGGGCATCGGATGCGCCGCGTGCCAGTCGCGGTTCATGCGGCGGTCAGCGGCACATCAGGATCGGGATTTCCGAATTCTCCAGCACATGCCGCGTCACGCCGCCCAGGATCAGCTGGCGCAGGCGGGAATGGCTATAGGCGCCCTGGCACATCAGGTCGGCGCCGAAATCCCGCGCCGCGCCGAGCAGGCCGGCGCCGACTTCGCGGGTCTGCGACTTGAAGGGCACCAGCTCCGCCTCGATCTCGTGCCAGCGCAGATAGGCCTGGATGCCCTCGGCCGCCGGCCCACGGCGCTGGTAGTCCTCGGAATGCAGGATGCGCACGGCCTGGGCGCGGTGCAGCCAGGGCAGCGCGGCGGCCACCGCGGCCGCGCTTTCGGCACTGCCGTTCCAGGCGATGCAGACGCGGGAGCCCATCACCTCCGGCGCCGTGCGCGGCGCGATCAGCACCGGGCGGCCGGAATCGAACAGCACGGCATGCAGCGCGTCGGAGGACGAGACATCCTCATCCGCCTCGGGGTGCGGCACTACCGCCATGTCGTAGAGGCGCGATTGCTGCGCCACCACATCCTCCTCCCGCCCCGCGATGGATTCGAAGGACAGGGTGACGCCCGGCACCTTCAGCGCGGTGTTCGGATCCGCCGCCATGGTCAGGTCGCCATGGGTGGCGGTGAAGCGTTCGAACAGGGCGCGGACGCGGCCGGCACGTTCGCCGGATTCGCGTTCGGTGGCGGCCATCATTTCCTCGATCATGGCGCCCGACAGGCCTTCGCCGGCCAGCGGCGCCACGTCCCGCGCATCGACGCGCACATGCAGGCAATGCAGATGCGCGCTCCAGATCCGCGCGACCATCAGCGCCGTGGCGAGCGCGGCTTCCCCGGCCGCGGTACCAGTCAATGGCAGCAACAGGCGGCGATAAGCCATCGCGCCTCTCCTTCATCCAGATTTGGGTGCGGAAAGCCTTCCCGGAAACTTTATGCCCTATTTCCGTCCGGTCACGCCAGCGCGGCCCGAGCAGCCGGCAAGGGGTCCGCCGCATCCAGCACCTGCCAGGCGATGGGGCCGGGATCGGCGGCAGCGGCGCGGTCCAGCACGGCCACCGTCGCATCCGAGGCATCGCGCCCCTCCGCGCTGCGCGCGGCGACGCGGCTGCGCAGCAGGTCCAGCGGCGCGGCCAGCCAGAAGCCGGTGAAGGGGTATGGCGCGGCCGCGCCCTCCGCCGCCTGGCGCTGCGCGGGGTCGAGGAAGACGGCGTCCAGCACGACGCTTTGGCCGGCGGCCAGCGCCTGGCGCGCGGCGGCGAAGAGCTCGGCATGCACGGCCTGGCTCTCGGCCTCGGCATAGGCTTCGGGCGGCAGCCGGGCCTCCGGCGCCAGGCCGGCGCGGCGCTTGCGGGTCTCGTCGGTGCGGAGATGCAGCGCGCCGGGGGCGGCGCCGAGATCGGGCGCGATCTGCCGCGCCAGCCAGGTCTTGCCCGTGCCCTGCAGCCCACCCACCGCGACGAGGCGCGGCGGCACGGGGCGAAGATGCTCCTCCGCCGCCGCGAGATAGGCCAGCCCGTCGCCGCCGCGCCGCGCCTCGACATGCGCGCGCACCATCGCCCGCAGTGCCATCCAGAAGCCGAGCCCAGGCAGCAGACCGAAGTCACCGGTGCGGGCGAGATAGCGGTTCATCACCCGGTTCGCCGCCCCGCGCTGGCCGAACTGACAAAGATCCATCAGCAGGAAGGCGAGGTCGTAGCCGGTGTCGGTCGTGGCCATGGCCTCGTCGAATTCCAGCGCGTCGAAGGGCGTCGGCCGGCCTTCCCAGAGGCAGAGATTGCCCAGGTGCAGGTCGCCATGGCAGCGCCGCACATGCCCCGCCGCCTGGCGTGCCGCCAGATGCGGGATGAGTGCGTCGAGCCGCGCCTGCATGGCCGTGCCCAGCGCCGCGACGCGCATCGGCGGCAGGCCGGTGCCATGGCAGTCGCGGATATTGCCGGCCAGGACCTTGGCGGCGCCGGCCGGCGCATCGAAGCCGGGCGGCGCCGGCGGGGCGGCCGCATGCAGTGCCACCACCGCATCCGCGGTGGCATCCAGCAGGTCCGGCGTCAGCCCGCCGCGGCGGGCGATCACATCGAGAAAATCGTCCTTCGGGACCGGGGCCATGCGCAGCACCCAGTCCACCGGCTCCCCCTCGCCCGCCAAGGCAAGGGTGCCATCCGCAGCGCGGGTCACCGGCACCACGTCCCGGTACATCCCCGGCGCATGCGGCTGGTTCAGCGCCAACTCGCGCTCAGCGAAATGGCGTCGTGCGGCAAGGTCGGAAAAATCAAGGAAGCCCAGGCGCACTGCCTTCTTCAGCTTCCACACCGTGTCCCGGCCGATGAAGACGGCCGAGATATGCGTCTCCACCGGATCGGCCCCGGCCAGCCGGCGCAGCAGCGCCGCGACCGGGGCCTGACCCTCCGGGATGGTCACGGGTACAGCATCTCGATCCGCCAGCCGGCGCCATCCCGGTGGAAGACCCGGCGCTCATGCAGGCGGAAGGGCATGTCCCGCCACAATTCCATGCGATCCGGCACCAGCCGGAAACCGGACCAGTGCGGCGGGCGGGGGATCTCGCCCAGGCCGAAGCGCAGCGTCTGCTCCGCCACCGCCTTTTCCAGCGCGTAGCGGGATTCCAGCGGCCGGGACTGCTTGCTGGCCCAGGCGCCGATGCGGGACCCGCGGGCGCGGGAGGCGTAGTAGGCATCGGCCTCCTCGGCCGAGACCGGCTGCACCGCGCCCTCCACGCGCACGGATCGCTGCAGCGTCTTCCAGTGGAAACACAGGGCGGCAAAGGGATTGGCGGCGAGTTCACCGCCCTTGCGGCTTTCGAGGTTGGTGTAGAAGACGAAGCCGCCCCCCGGACGGTCGTGATCGACGCCCTTCAGCAGCACCATGCGGGCGGAGGGGCGCCCCTCCGGCGTGCTGGTGGCCAGGCAGACGGCGTTGGGGTCGTTCGGCTCGGTCTTGGCCGCCTCCGCCATCCAGGCCTCGAAGAGGGCGATGGGGTCTTCGGTGCTGGGCGAGTCCAAGGCGCTTCTCCTGCCGGCGGGGACCCGACAGGTGGAAGGCCCCTTGCCCGTGACAAGGGCATGTGCCACCACCGGAGCCCCATCGCAACCAGCCTCCGGTACCCCCTGTCCATGCCAGATGACGTGACGCACGAAGCCGCCGGTGCGGGGGTTCCCACCGGAACGCTGATGGCGGGCAAGCGCGGCGTGATCATGGGCGTGGCCAATGATCGCTCCATCGCCTGGGGCATCGCGCGGCACCTGGCCGCCCAGGGCGCCGAGATCGCCTTCACCTACCAGGGGGAGGCGCTGGAACGCCGGGTGCGGCCGCTGGCCGAGAGCATCGGCAGCCGGCATGTGCTGCCCTGCGACGTGACGGACGATGCCAGCGTCGACGCCGTCTTCACCACGCTGGGCGAGGCCTGGGGTGGCCTCGATTTCGTGGTGCATGCCATCGGCTTCGCCGACAAGCAGTTCCTGCGCGGCCGCTACATGGACACGCCGCGGCCGGCCTTCCTGCAGGCGATGGACATTTCCGTCTATTCCTTCGTGTCCGTGGCGCAGCGCGCCGTGCCGCTGATGAAGCCGGGCGGGTCCTTGCTCACCATGTCCTATCTGGGCGCGGAGCGCGTGACGCCGCACTACAACGTCATGGGCGTGGCCAAGGCGGCGCTGGAGGCCAGCGTGCGGTACATGGCGGCCGACCTCGGCAAGTCAGGCATTCGGGTCAATGCGATCTCGGCCGGGCCGATCAAGACGCTGGCCGCCAGCGGCATTGGCGATTTCCGCTACATCCTGAAGTGGAACCAGTACAACGCGCCGCTGGAGCGGAATGTGACGATCGAGGATGTGGGCGGCGCGGGGCTCTACCTGCTGTCGGACCTGTCCTCCGGCGTCACCGGCGAGGTGCACCATGTGGATTGCGGCTACCACATCGTCGGGATGAAGAACCCGGACGCGCCGGATATCGCGACGGTCTGAACCGGGCGCGGGACGGATTGTGCCGGCCCGGCCCCCTCCTGCCCTCAGGCCTAGCGGCGGCTGCGGACCAGGCTGACGAAGGGCGCCAGCACCAGCGCCAGCAGCAAGCCGCCGCCCACCAGCAGGGTCAGCGTGCGGCTCCACAGCTTCTCCAGCGCCTGGTCGGTGGTCAGCAGCTCCGGCCGCGCCGGGTCGGCCATCACCGCCACGCGGTAGTCGCCGGTGTGGAGGTCGAAGAAGACGTAGTTCACCTCGCGGAAGAAGCGCCCTGTCTTGGTCTGCGCCGAGAGCGTCGCCGAGCAGTGGTGCACGAAGAGCTTTGCGCGGCAGCGCCCCTCCGCCACCCGCCCATCGGCGAAGGGGATGGCGGTGTCGCGCACCTGCCAGTCGGTGATCAGGTTCGGCACGGTGTAGGTCGCGGCCGCGGCCAGCACGGCGCCGAACATCAGCGCGGCGAGCCAGGACCAGACCGAGCGATGCGAAGCCTTGGTCTCGGCGGGGGATGGGGAGACGGATTCGGCTGGTGTCTGCATGCCCGCCTGCCTGGAGATTTGCGCCCCGCGCAAAAGACAACCGCCGGTTACGTTTGCGAGATCGGCCGCGCGGCGGGCGTGTCGCGCGCCTCGGCTGTCTCGCTGGCTGCGGCGCCAGGCCGCTGAGGGCTGGCCTAGGAGGCCCCGTCTCGTTGCGGTAAGCACCAGGCACCATGAGCCACAACACCTTCGGCCACCTCTTCCGCGTCACCACCTGGGGCGAGTCCCACGGCCCGGCCATCGGCTGCGTCGTGGATGGCTGCCCGCCGCGCCTGGCGCTGACCGAGGCCGATATCCAGCCCTTCCTGGACCGCCGCCGCCCCGGCCAGTCCAAATTCGTGACCCAGCGGCAGGAAGCGGATGCCGTGAAGATCCTGTCCGGCACTTTCGAGGGTGTGACCACCGGCACCCCGATCGCGCTGCACATCGAGAACACCGACCAACGCTCCAAGGACTACGGCGAGATCAAGGACCGCTTCCGCCCGGGCCATGCCGATCTCACCTATGAGTTGAAATACGGGGTCCGGGACTATCGCGGCGGCGGCCGGTCCAGCGCGCGGGAGACCGCCATGCGCGTCGCCGCCGGCGCGGTGGCGCGGAAGGTGCTGGAGGGCGTCACCATCCGCGGCGCCCTGGTGAATATGGGTGGCGACGCCATCGACCGCACCCGCTTCGACTGGGCGCAGGTGGACCAGAACCCCTTCTTCTGCCCGGATGCCGCCGCCGCGGCGCGCTGGGAGGACCGGCTGACCGCCGCCCGCAAATCCGGCTCCTCCCTCGGCGCCGTGGTGGAAGTGGTGGCGGAGGGCGTGCCCCCCGGCCTCGGCGCGCCGATCTACGGCAAGCTGGATGCGGAACTCGCCAGCGCACTGATGAGCATCAATGCCGTCAAGGGCGTCGAGATCGGCGACGGTTTTGCGAGTGCCGCCCTGACCGGCGAGGGCAATGCCGATGAGATGCGGATGGGCGCGGATGGCCAGGTGCTCTTCGGCTCCAACCATGCCGGCGGCATCCTGGGCGGCATCTCCACCGGCCAGCCCATCGTCGCCCGCTTCGTGGTGAAGCCCACCTCCTCCATCCTCACCCCACGCCAGTCCGTGGACCGGTTCGGGCAGGAGGTGGAGGTGCTGACCAAGGGTCGCCATGACCCCTGCGTCGGCATCCGCGCGGTCCCGGTGGGGGAGGCGATGCTGGCCCTGGTGCTGGCCGATGCCCTGCTGCGGCACCGCGCGCAGAACCCCGATGCCCCCGAAAAGGCCCGCCTGCCGCGGAATTGAGCGTCGCGCCGCCTATATCCGACGAAAATAGTCGCCCATCACGTATCCGAAACTTGACGCTGGCCTCCGGATCAGGCGTTAGGGAAGGGCATCAAACGTGATCGGGTCGTAGTCATGCCCTTCGCCGACCATCGGCCGGAACCGGCCGATCTCGACCGTTTTCGCAACCTTTGCGGCGCCCGCCTCTGGGCGAAACGCCTGAACGACATCAGCCAGCGGGTGGCCGCGCCCTCCCTCTCCGGCCGCGCCGCGCAGCAGCGCCATGCGCTGGAGCTGGTGCTGGCCCGGCTGGCGGACCCCAAAGCCCTGGCCCGCGCCACCCCCGCCGAACGCCTCGCTTTGGCCTTCGCGCGAGAGGCGGTGCAGCTGGCCGGAAGCCTGCCCGTGCCGCAACGCGCCCGGCTGCGCGCGGAGATCGCCGCCGGCCTGACCGGCGAGGCCACGCTGATGCCGCTGTTCCACCTGCTGCGGACCGCCGCCCTGCACCGCAGCCGCGGCTTCGAGGTGACGTTCGCCGGCCTGGCCGAGGAAGCGCCCTTCGACCTGCTGATCAGCCGCGACGGCGTGGAAGCCGAGGTGGTCTGTGAATCCGTCTCGGCCGAAGAAGGGCGGGAGGTACACCGCGGCGACTGGTGCGCCCTGGTCGACAAGGTGAATCCGGAACTGCAGACCTGGCTCGCCGCCCATCCGGGCCGCTACCTGCTGAAGATGACCCTGCCGGGCGGCATGGCGACCGACGCCCAGGTGGCGGAGCTGCATGCCCGCATCGCCGGTCTGCTGGCCGCCCAGAAGCGGCAGGATTCCAGCGCCGATGCCGTGCTGAAGCTGGACCCGCTGGTGCTGGCCGGCGCCCAGGCCAGCGTGCAGGGCCTGCCGGCCCAGCTGCGCGCCCAGTTCGGCGAGGAGGCGCATCTGGCCGTCACCGCCGGCCCCGGCGATGGCTCCGTCTTCGTCATGGCCGCCCGGGCGGGGCGGGAGAATTCCATCGCCACCGCCGTGACCCGCCGCTGCGCCCTGGTGGCCGAAAGCCGCCTGACCGGCACCCGCCCCGGCCTGCTGGCCATGTTCGTGGAGGATGTGGACCGCGCCGAATGGCGTGGCTTGCGCGAACGCCTGGAGCTCGAGGGCGCCGCCCGCCGCTGGATGACCGAGCCCGCGGCGCGCCGCGTGGTGGCCGTGGCCTGCACCAGCCGGATGGAGCTGTTCGGCGTGGCGCCGCCCGATGGCGCGCCGGAAGGGGAGCTGCGCTTCCGCAACCCCGGCCACCCGATGGGCAAGAATCCGGCCCTGGCCCCGGCGGTCGCCTCCTCCCTCTGATCCGTCTGCCGCGCGGCGCGTGACGGGAAGCGGCTAAAGGAAATCCGATAACACTGGGTCAGTGTTATCGGATTTCGTGCTTTAGAAACAATAACTTCTAGAGCACCAAATCCACCCAACTGGACGGATCGTGCTCGAGCCGCTTTTCCGATTGCGCGCGCGCGAATCCCCCCGCAGATTGTGCACATCGCGAAGCCGTGTTCGCGCTGCGAACATCTGTTGGGGGAGACGGCGTGCAGCGCCTGGGCGTGATCGTCAATCCGATCGCCGGCATGGGGGGACGGGTCGGGCTGAAGGGCACCGATGGGCCGGCCATCCTGGCGCGGGCGCGCGAATTGGGGGCGGAGCCGGTCTCCGGCGCGCGCGCGGCGCGGGCGCTGGCCGAGTTGCGGCGCCTGGGCCCGGCCGTGCTGGCTGCGCCCGGTTCGATGGGCGAACAGGCCTGCGCCGCGGCGGGGCTGGCCTGCGAGGTTGTGGAGACAGGCGAGGCCACCGGCGCAGCCGCGACCCGCGCAGCCGCACGCGCCATGCTGGGCGGCGGGGTCGACCTGCTCATCTTCGCCGGTGGCGATGGCACGGCGCGGGACGTTCTGGCCGAGGTCGGCACGCAGCTGCCGATCCTCGGCATCCCGACGGGGGTGAAGATGCACTCCGCCGTCTTTGCCCAGAACCCTGCCGCGGCCGGCCGCGTTGCCGCCGCCTTCCTGGAGGGCCGCGCCGCGACGCAGGAGGCCGAGGTGATGGACCTCGACGAAGACGCGCTGCGCCAGGGCCGCGTCAGCGCGCGGCTGCATGGCGTCGCGCGGGTGCCACAGGAACGCGCGCTGATGCAGGCCGGCAAGTCCGGTGCCGCCATTCCGGACGAGGCGGCGCTGGAAGCGCTGGCCCGGCGCATGGTGACGGAGATGCAGCCGGGCCGCCTCTATCTGCTGGGCTGCGGCACCACCATGCGGCGCATCAAGCGCGCGCTCGGTTTTGCCGGCACGCTGATGGGCGTGGACGTGGCCCTCGATGGAAGGCTGCTGGCGGCGGATGTGACGGAGGCGCAGATCCTGCGGCTGCTGGACCAGGCGCCGGCCACCGCCATCCTCGGCGTCACCGGCGGCCAGGGATTCCTGCTCGGCCGCGGCAACCAGCAATTCTCGCCCGCGGTATTGCGCCGGCTGGGTCGCGAGAACCTGGTGGTGGTCGCGGGGCAGCAGAAGCTCGCCGCGCTCGATCCCGCCTGCCTGCATGTGGATACCGGGGAGGCCGCGCTGGATGCGGAGCTCGCCGGCTACATCGCCATCCGCACCGCCCCCGACCGCAGCGCCATGCTGCGCATCGCCGCCTGAGAAGGAGCCCGCATGACCATAGCCCATCCCTGGATGGCCAATTCGGTGCCCGCCATCAAGCAGGCCATGCTGCGCGAGATCGGCGCGCCCTCCATCGAGGCGCTGTTCGAGCAGATTCCGGCCGAGCACCGCACGGCGCACGACTTCGCGCTGCCGCCGGCCCTGCGCTCCGAGCCCGAGCTGCGGCGGCACATGCTGTCACTGCTGCGCAAGAACACGAGCTGCGAGGAAAACCTCAGCTTCCTCGGCGCCGGCATCTGGCAGCACCATGTGCCGGCGATCTGCGACGAGATCGCGGGGCGTTCGGAGTTTTTGACATCCGTCTGGGGCACGGCGATGTCGGACCATGGCCGCAACCAGGCCTGGTTCGAATTCGCCTCCCAGCTCGGCGAGCTGGTGGCCTGCGACTTCGTCGGCCTGCCCGTCTATTCCTGGGGCTGTGCGGCGGGCAATGCGGTGCGGCTGGCCTCGCGGCTGAACGGGCGGCGGCGCGTGCTGGTGCCGGAATGGATGGACCCGGAGCGGCTGGCGGTGATCCGCCAGTACTGCGAGCCGGAGGGCATGCCGAACCGCATCGCGGTGGAGCTGGTGGCGCAGCGCGCGGCGGATGGGCTGATCGATCTGGACGACCTGCGCACAAAACTGAATGACGGCGTCACCGCCGTGTATTTCGAGAATCCCGGCTTCCTCGGCATCATCGAGACGCAGGGCGCGGAGATCGCGCGGCTCGCGCATGCCGCGGGCGCGGAGGTGATCGTGGGAGTCGACCCGATCAGCCTCGGCGTGCTGGCGCCACCGCCCGACTATGGCGCGGATATCGTCGTCGGCACCACGCAGACACTGGGCGCGCATATGAGCGCAGGTGGCGGCGCGGGTGGCTTCATCGCCTCCCGCGACGAGGAACGCTATGCGCGCGAATATCCGACGCTGAACATCTCCATCACCACCACGCGCAATCCCGGCGAGCACGGTTTTGCCCTCAGCCTCTCGCATCAGTCCAGCTATGGCATGCGGGAGCAGGGCAAGGACTGGACGGGCAATTCCGTCTACCTCACCGCCATCGCCAACGCCGTCTACATGTCGCTGATGGGCCCGGAAGGTTTTGCCGAGCTTGGCGAGCTGGTGCTGGCGCGGTCGCATGATGCAGCGCGGCGGCTGGATGCGATTCCGGGTGTGTCCGTTCGGTGGAAGTCCGGCTTCTTCCGCGAATTCGTCGTCGACTTCTCCGCGACCGGCCGCAGCGTGGCGCAGGTGAATGCGGCGCTGCTGAAACGCGGCATCTTTGGTGGCAAGGACCTGTCGGCCGACATCCCGGCTCTCGGGCAGTGCGCGCTCTTCGCCGTGACGGAAGTGCACGCGCCGGAGGACATCGCGCGACTGGCCACGACGCTGGAGGAGATCCTGCGATGACCGCAAAACTGATCCACCAGGCGCGCTGGAACGAGCCGGTCGTCATGGAAATGGGCGTCGCCGGACGCCGCGGCGTGGTCTTTCCGCAGCCGGAGACGGACGCCGCCGCGCTGATCCCCGCCGGCATGCGCCGCCGCACAAAACCGGCGCTGCCGGAGATGACGGAGCACGACGTGCTGCGCCACTACCTGCATCTGTCGCAGCAGGTGCTGGGCATGATGGGCGTCAGCCTCTTCGGCACCTGCACCATGAAGTACAATCCACGCCTCAGCGAGGCGCTGGGCCTGCGGCCGCAGATGGCGGAGATCCATCCGCTGCAGCCGGCCGCCTCCATCCAGGGGCTGCTGGAGATCGTCCACAACTTCGATCTCATCCTGCGCGAACTGTCCGGCATGGACCAGTTCGTCTTCCAGGCCGCCGGTGGCGCCGACGCTGCGTACACGCACACCTGCGTCACCCGCGGCTATTTCGCGGCGAAGGGGGAGCTGGAGCAGCGCAACGAGATCATCACCTCGATCCAGGCGCATCCCTGCAACCCCGCCACCGCGGCGACCGCCGGCTTCAAGGTGGTGACGCTGATGCTTGAGGAGAACGGCTATCCCAGCATCGAC
This sequence comes from Falsiroseomonas tokyonensis, assembly GCF_019024325.1. Classification (GTDB taxonomy): domain Bacteria; phylum Pseudomonadota; class Alphaproteobacteria; order Acetobacterales; family Acetobacteraceae; genus Falsiroseomonas; species Falsiroseomonas tokyonensis. The sequence goes on along the minus strand of NZ_JAFNJS010000003.1, from coordinate 279,588 downwards.
GCCTTGAAGGCGGCGCTGTCCCCCCGCACCGCGGCGCTGATGATCAACAACCCCGACGATATGGGCGTCTACAACCCGCAGATCCGCGAATGGACCGCACTGGTGAAGCAGGCCGGTGGCCTGGCCTTCTACGACCACGCGAACTTCAACGGCGTGATGGGCCGCATCCGCGCGCGCGAACTCGGCTTCGACGCCTGCATGTTCATGCTGCACAAGACCTTTGGCGGGCCGAAGGGCGGCGGTGGGCCGGCCGTCGGCGCCTATGGCTGTTCTGCCGAGCTGGCTCCCTTCCTGCCGAAGCCGCTGGTCGTGAAGAATTCTGACGGCAGCTACGGTCTCGATGACGACAGGCCGCAATCGGTCGGCAAGGTGCGGGAGTTTCTCGGCAACCTGCACATCGTCATGCGCGCCTATGCCTGGGCGCGGGCGATGGGCGCGGATGGCATCAAGGAAGCGGCCGACCTCGCCGTGCTCGCCAACAACTACATGGAGAAGAAGCTGCTCGCGATTCCCGGCGTCGCGCGGTCGAACCCGGAAGCCAAGACCTGGCGGATGGAGATGACGCGCTACGGGCTGGGACCGCTGAAGGAGGAGACGGGGCTCGGCGTGGTCGAGGTCGGCAACCGCATGACCGATTACGGCATCGACGCGCCCTGGCTTTCGCACGAGCCCTGGGTGGTGCCGGAACCCTTCACGCCCGAAGCGGGCGAGCTGTGGTCGAAGGAGGATATCGACCTCTGGTGCGAGGTGCTGGCCAAGGTGTGCGACGAGGCGCGGCAGGATCCCGAGCTGGTGCGCACCGCGCCCCATAACGCGCCGATCGGCCGCGTGGATTCGGAGGCGCCGGAGGACCCAGCGCGCTGGGCCACCACCTGGCGCGCCTATCAGCGCAAGCACGCCGCAACCCGCGCGCGCGCCGCCGAGTGACGCTCGACTTCGAGGGCCGCGCCATTGCGGTGCGGCCCGGCCAGAGCCTGGCCGCCGCGCTGACCGAGGCCGGCGTGCTGGACCTGCGCGACACGCGCCGCGGGCCGGGAGGACGCGGCCTCTACTGTGGCATGGGCGCCTGCCAGGATTGCGTGATGGTCGTGGACGGCGTGCCCAATACGCGCGCCTGCATGACGAAAGCCGTGTCTGGCCAACAGGTGATGCGCCAACCGCATCCGGCACCGCTGCCACAGCGCACGACGGGCACACGGCCGCTGGCGCTCGAGGATCTGCCGGAGGAGACGCCGGAGCTGCTGGTGGTGGGCGGTGGCGCCGGTGGCCTCGCCGCCGCGCTCGCCGCACGGCGCGCAGGTGTGGAGGTGCTGCTGGTGGATGAGCGCGGCATCCCGGGCGGCCAGTACTACAAGCAGGCGATGCCCGGCCTCGCGCCGATGGATGCGCAGCAGTCGGAGGGTGCCGCCCTGCTCGCCGCCTGCCGCGAGGCTGGCGTGCGCATCCTCGACGGCACCGAAGTCTGGGGCGCCTTCGCGCCGCTGCTCTTCCTGGCGACGCGACACGGCCAGACGCTGCGGCTGCGGCCCCGCGCCGCCGTGCTCGCGACCGGCGCGCAGGAACGCGCCCTGCCCTTCCCCGGGTGGACCCTGCCGGGCGTGATGACCACGGGCGCCGCACAGACCCTCTGGCGCAGCTACCGCACGCTGCCTGGCCGCCGCGTGCTGGTGGCCGGCAATGGGCCGCTGAACCTGCAGGTGGCGCTGGAACTCGCCGCGGGTGGCGCGCAGGTGGTGGCCGTGGCGGAAGCCTCGTCCGGCCTGCGGCCTTTGGCGCTGGCGCGCATGCTGCGGGCCGCGCCAAAGCTCGCAGCCAAGGGTCTCGGCATGCTCGTGACGCTGCGCCGCCATGGCATTCCGCTGCGGCGTGGGCGGCTGTTGCGCAGCGTCACGCGCACCGCAGATGGCGCGCTGCTGGCCGAGCTGGATGATGGCACGCGCCACACGGTGGATGCCGTTCTCTGCGGCTATGGCTTCCAGCCCGAGACTGCGCTGCTGCGCGCCATCGGCGCCACCCATGCCATGCAGGACGGGCTGCTGCGGCCGCAGCGCGACGCGCAGATGCAGACAAGCATGGAGGGCCTCTACGCCGTGGGCGATGGCTGTGGTCTCGGCGGCGCGCCGGCGGCACTGGCGGAAGGCGAGATCGCCGGCCTCGCAGCGGCGCGCGCACTGGGCCGCAGCGCGCCCTCAGATGCGCCGGTGCGCGCAAGCCTGGTGCGGCACCGCGCCTTCCAGGACGCGCTGTGGCAGGTGTTTCGCGCCCCCTTCCCTGGCCTGGTGCTTGCTCAGCCCGAGACGCTGGTCTGCCGCTGCGAGGAGGTAACGCTGGCACAGATCGACGCCGCCATCGCCGCCGGCCCCGGCGATATCGGCGAGGTGAAGCGCCGCACGCGCTGCGGCATGGGCCGCTGCCAGGGCCGCTACTGCGCGCCGCTGCTCGCCGCACGCATGGGCGTGGACGACAGTTTTGCACCGCGCGTGCCGGCGCGCCCTGTGCGCATTTCGGATCTTCTCGGGTCATGACCGATATCGCGGTCATCGGCGGCGGCATTGTGGGCATGTGCCTGGCGCGAGAGCTGGCGATGGCGGGCCGCGATGTCACGCTGCTGGATTCCGGCCACCACGCCGGCACCACCGCCAATGCAGGCAGCCTGCATGTGCAGATGCAGTCGCGCTTCCTGCGGATGTATCCGGAGCTGGTGCCGAATCTCGAAGCCTCGCTGCCGCTCTACCCCGAAGCCGCGCGCCGCTGGCGCCTGCTGGCCGAGGATCTCGGCGCGGATATCGAGCTGCGCCAATCCGGCGGCCTGATGGTCTGTGAGACCGCCGAGCATTACGAGTTCCTGGCGCAAAAATGCCGGCGCGAACAGGCGCTCGGCTTGCAGGTTGAGATGCTGGACCGCGCGGCGCTGCGGCGCGTCGCGCCCTATCTCGGCGATGCCGTGCATGGCGCGGAGCTTTGTGCCGAGGAAGGCAAGTTGAACCCGCTGCTGGCGAACGAGGCGCTGCGCCGGGACCTGCAGGCGCGCGGCGTGCCGTATCACATCGGCCATCGCATCGCCCGCATTGAGGCGGTGCGGGAGGCGCTGCTGCTGCACGGCACCGATGGCAGCGTGATCCGCGCCGGCCGTGTTGTACTCGCCGCAGGCGCCGGCAGCGGCGCGCTGGCCGGCTCGCTGGGCGCGCCTCTGCCCACGGTGGCGGAACCGCTGCACATGAACATCACGGAGGCCACGGCGCCGCTGATCCTGCACCTGGTGCAGCATGCGGAGCGCATGATCACGCTGAAGCAGCTCGCCGCCGGCCAGGTGGTGATCGGCGGCGGCTGGCCTGCGCGCTTTGCAGGCCCGCAGGATTTCCCGACGGTGGAGGCGGCGTCCCTCGTCGGCAACCTGTCCCTCGCCCAGCATATCGTGCCGCCAATCGGCGGGTTGCGGCTGCTGCGCAGTTGGGCCGGCGTGAACACCACGGCCGATGGGCAATGCATCCTCGGCCCGCTGCCGCAGGAGCCGCGCGTGCACGTCGCGGTGCCTGGCGATGCCGGCTATACGCTCGGCCCGCTGGTGGCTTCCATGGCCGCGGCGCTGCTGCTGGGGCGCGATCCCGGTTTCGCCACGGATCGCTTCACGCCGGCGCGCTTCAGTCGCGCAGCGAGCGGTTGATGCGGTCCGCGGCCTGCAGAATCTCCGGCAGGAAGCGGCTGTGCAGCGCCTCCGCCGTCACGCGCGAGGAAGGGCCACACACATTCAGCGCGGCGAGCACCGCGCCGCCCGGCGCGCGCAGCGGCACGGAGACGGAGCGCAGCCCGACCTCCAGCTCCTCATCCACGATCGCGTATCCATCGCGCCGCGTCTGCTCCACGATTTCGCGCAGCTTCGCCTTCGACGTCACCGTGTTCGCGGTGAAGGCAGTGGGCTTCAGCGCCGCCATCGCCTGCGCCAGCGCCGCATCGGGCAGACCCGCCAGGAGCACGCGGCCGACGGAGGTGCAATACGCCGGCAGCCGCCGCCCCACCGCGATACCCACCGCCACCACACGCCCCGGCGAGGGCGCATGCGCGACATAGAGCGCATCCTGCCCATCGAGCACGGCAGCGAAAGCCGCTTCGCCAAGCCGCGCGGACAGATCCGCCATCACCGGCCGCGCCAGGTCCCACAACCCCAGCGAGGCGACGGCGGAATGGCCGAGCTCCAGCAGCTTCGCCGTCGGGCGGAAGCGGCCGCCATCCTGCTCCATGTAGCCGGCATGGGTGAAGGTCAGCAGGAAGCGCCGTGCGGTCGCGCGCGAAAGGCCCGTGCGTTCCGCCACCTGCGACAACGTCTGCCGCGGCGTCTGCCGGTCGAAGCTGCGCAGCACATCGAGCGCGCGCAGCACGGATTGCACGATCTCCCGATCCTCGCCGGGGCGAGGCTGGGTGAAATTCTGGGGGATGGCATCGTCCATCGACGCGGGAGTCCATGTGTGCTGGTGTTCGCAGGGCGAACATAGGGGGCCGGAATCGTCACGGTCAACGCCGAAAGTGGCTGATTCACCCTTGCGGGAACGGTTCGACCGGTTTCACACTGCGGCCACTCGTTCGCCTGGCGGTCACCCGTTAAAGGCGACAACAACCAGGGAAGCAGTGGGGACGAGAGAATGATGGGCACCAGCAAGGGATTCACCCGCCGCAGCCTCGGGCTCGGCGTCGCGGGGCTCGCCGCCGCCGGCGTGCGGCCCGCGGAAGCGCAGCAGACTACGCTGCGCTGGTGGTCGCCACAGACCGCGCCCGCGCAGCGCGAGGCCTACAATTTCCAGATCCGCAGCTTCGAGGAAGCCAATCCCGGCGTGCGCGTGGTCTTCGAGGCAACGTCCGACGAGGGCTATCCGGCGCAGATGGCCGCGGCCTTCGCCTCTGGCCAGGTTCCTTCGGTGGTGACGCATCTGCCGCATTTCGCGGTGGCGACCTATTGGCAGAATGGCCTGCTGGAGCCGATGAACGACGTGATCTCGGCCGTCGGCACCGAGAACTACTATGACGGTGCCAATCGGATCTATGAGATCACGCAGGGCCAATATGCCGGCACCGGCATCGGCAATTCTGCGGCCAACATGATGTGGCTGCGCACGGATCTGATGCGTGCCGCGGGCGTCGATGCTGCGCCCCGCACCTGGGACCAGCTGCGCGACCTGTGCCGGCGCACGCAGCGCGGCGGCATCTATGGCGCGCCCCTGCCCTATGCGCGCAATTCGATGACCAGCCTGATCTTCATCTGTTTCGTGCACGGCGCCGGCGGGCAGATCTTCACGCCTGACCTGCAGGTGGCGGTGGATAGCGACGCCTTCCGCAATGCGCTGGAGTTCTACAAGTCGATGCGGGAGTTCTGCCCGCCCGGCGCCACCAATTACTCCTGGGGAGAGAGCCTGACCGGCTTCGTCGCCGGCGCCACGGCCACCGGCATCTACACGGGCCGCGTGCTGGCAAATGTGGCGGCGCAGAATCCGCGCATCGCGGACAGCATCACCTGCGCCGAATATCCCACCATCTCCGCCAGCGTGCCGCACTGGACCTTCAACGACTTCCCCAGCGTGATGATCCCGAAGGTCGCGCCGAACATGGCGCTGGCGAAGCGCTTCGCGGCGCATCTGTTCCGCGCCGATGGCTATATCCGCCAGCTGCATGCCGCACCCGGCCATGTGCTGCCGGTGCTGAAGACCATCAGCGCCATGCCCGCCTATCAGGAGAATGCGCTGATCCAGAAGTACCGCGCGGAGGTGGATCGCATGTCCACCGCCGCCGCCGCCGGCCACAACCTGGGCTGGGAGAGCACCTCGCACAAGCCGAACACCTCGGCCGGCCGCATCATCGCGAGCCATGTGCTGGCGGAAGCGGTGCAGCGCTACGTGGTCAACAACGAGCCGGTGGCGCAGGTGGTCTCCACCACCGCGCAGCGGCTCGAACAGATCATGCGCGGCTGATCCTGCGCGTGAAGCCTGCCACGAATCCGCTCGACCGGCGTGATGCCTGGCTGGGGGTGATGCTGATCGCCCCCAGCGTGCTGATCTTCTGCGCCGTCATCGTCTATCCGCTTGTATCGGCCATCTATCTCAGCCTGTTCTCGATCTACACGCCGACGCTGCAGGGCAACTTCGTCGGCCTATCCAATTACGCGGAGCTGCTGGCGGGTGGCGAGTTCTGGCATTCGCTGGCCAATACGCTGATCTGGACGGTCTGCACGCTGACGTTGCAGGTGGTGCTGGGCATCGCGGCTGCGCTGATGCTGCACCAGGCCATCATCTTCCGATCCCTGGCGCGCAGCCTGATCCTGTTTCCCTATTTCGTCTCCACCGTCGTCGCCGTGCTGGTCTGGCGTTGGCTGTTCAACGATCTCTACGGCATCCTGAACCACCTGATGATCTGGGCGGGCCTGCTGAACATGCCGCTGGACTGGCTGGGCTCCATGCCCAACGCCATGGTCAGCATCGTGCTGGTGGGTGCCTGGAAATACTTCCCCTTCGTCGTCATCGCTGTGCTGGCTCGGCTGCAGACCATTCCAGACAATCTGTATGAGGCGGCGACGATCGATGGCGCCGGCGCCTGGGGGCGCTTCTGGGATGTGACGCTGCCGCAGCTGAAGGATGTGCTGTTGGTGGTGGTGCTGCTGCGCGCCATCTGGGACTTCAAGGAATTCGACCTGATCTACCTGATGACCGGCGGCGGCCCGCTGATCGCGACGCAGACGCTTCCGCTGATGGTCTACAAGGAAGCCTTCGGCATGGATGCGATGGGCCGCGCCACCGCGGTGGCTGTCGCCATGATGTTCGTCATGCTGGTCTTCATGCTGCTGTACCTGCGGCAGGCGAAGCAGGATGCCGCCAAGTGAGGCGCGTACTTTTCAACCTGATGGCCTGGACCATCGTGCTGGTCACCGCTTTTCCGCTGCTCTGGATGGTGCTGACCTCCATCAAGCCGCAGTTCGAGCTGTTCCGCATGCCGCCCACATTCTGGCCGGAGCAGATCACCTTCGAGCATTACGCGCGCCTGCTGTGGGAGACGCCCTTCCTCACCTATATGCGAAACTCGCTGGTGCTGTCCTTCTCCACCACGGTGCTTGTGGTGGCTGTCGCGACGCTCGGCGCGCATAGCCTGGTGCGCTTCCGCTATCCCGGCCGCGAAAGGCTGGCGCAGCTGGTGCTCTTCACCTATCTGCTGCCCTCCGTCGTACTGATCCTGCCGCTGTATCTGCTGATGGTCTGGCTCGGCATCGCCAATTCGCTGCTGAGCCTGGTGATTGCCTATACGAGCTTCGCCCTGCCCTATGCGCTGTGGCTGCTGCGCAGCTTCATGCAAGGCATTCCGGACGACCTGGAATCGGCGGCGCTGGTGGATGGCGCGACGCGGATGGAGGCTTTTGTCGACGTCATCCTGCCGCAGGCGCTGCCGGGCATCATCTCCACCTGTCTCTTCACCTTCATCCTGTCCTGGAACGAGTATCTCTACGCGCTGGTGCTGGTGAACACGGATGAGGCGCGGCCGCTCACCACCGGGGTGATGAGCATGCTGGTCAGCGCCTTCAACATCGAATGGTCCCTGCTGATGGCTGCCTCCGTCATGATGAGTGTGCCGCTCATCATCATCTTCGCCTTTCTGCAAAAATACCTGACACGCGGCTTCGGCGCGGGCGGGGTGAAGGGATGAGCGCGGCGGAGGTCACCTTCTGCAAGGTCCGCAAGGCTTTTGGCAATGCCGTCGCGGTGCGGGAGCTGGATCTGGCGATCGGCGCCGGGGAATTCGTCTCCCTGCTCGGGCCCTCGGGCTGCGGCAAGACCACCAGCCTGCGGATGCTCGCAGGGCTGGAATTCCCGACCAGCGGCACGATCAGCATCGGCGGCCGCGTGGTGAACGACGTGGCGCCGGGCAAGCGCGACGTGGCGATGGTGTTTCAATCCTACGCCCTGTACCCGCATATGACCGTGGGCGAGAACATCGCCTATCCGCTGAAGAAGCAGGGTATGGCCCGCGGGGAGCGTGAGGCGCAGGTGAAGCGCATCGCCGCCATGCTGAAGCTGGAGGCGCTGCTGGACCGCAAGCCGCGGCAGCTTTCGGGCGGGCAGCAGCAGCGCGTGGCGCTTGGCCGGGCGCTGGTGCGCAGCCCGAAAGTCTTCCTGCTGGATGAGCCGCTGTCGAACCTGGACGCCAAGCTGCGCGCGCATATGCGGGCGGAGCTGATCGAGCTGCACCGCCAGCTTGGCCGCACCTTTGTCTATGTGACGCATGACCAGCTGGAAGCGATGACGATGTCGGATCGCATCGCGGTGATGGAGGGCGGCGAGCTGCGGCAATTCGCGCCGCCGCGGGAGGTCTATGACAGGCCCGCAAATCTCTTCGTCGCCAGCTTCATCGGCACGCCGCCGATGAATATCGTCCACGGCGAATTCAATGGCCGGGTGTTCCGCCACCCCGCCATCACCGTGCCCTTCCAGGTCGCCGGCGCGCCGACCAGGGTCGCTCTCGGCGTGCGGCCGGAGGATGTGCTGCTGGGCGCAGGTCCCTTCCGCGCCACCGTGCGCGTGGTGGAACCCACGGGGCATGAGACCATCGTGATGCTGGAGGCGGAGGGTGCGGCGCTGACCGCGCGCGCGCCGGCTGAATCGCATCTGCGGCCGGGCGAAATTGTGCCCTTCGCCCTGCGGGCGGACCGCCTGCATCTGTTCGACGCCACCACCGAACTGCGCCTCGAGGCGCGTGCCACCGAGGAGATTTCCGCATGAACCGCGACGATGTCGACTGGTCGGGGCCGATGCCGGCGCTGACCACGCCCTTCGACAGCCAGGGCCGCATCGATAGCGCCGGCTTCGCCGCGAATGTCACGCGCATGTTGGATGCCGGTGCCACCGGCGTGGTCGCCTGCGGCTGCACCGGTGAATTCTGGGCGCTGAACATGCAGGAACGCGCTGCACTCTATCATGAGGCGGTAAAGGCGACCGCTGGCCGCGGCACCGTCATCGTCGGCACGGGCTGCGTCGGCGAGGCCGATACCATCGCGCTGGCCGCCAAGGCGAAGGAGGCCGGCGCCGATGGCGTGCTGGTGCTGCCGCCCTATTTCGTGAAGCTGACCGACGACGAGATCTTTGCCCATTACAAGGCGGTCTCGGAGGCCGTCGAGCTGCCGATCATCGCTTACAACATTCCCGGCAATGCGGTGAACGCGATTTCGCCCGCGCTGGCGGATCGTTTGGCTGATCTGGAGAAGATCGTCGCCATCAAGGAATCTTCCGGCGACTGGAACAATTTCTACGGCACGCTACTGGCGGTGAAGGATCGGCTGCGCGTCTTCTGCGGCCCCTCCTCCGTCTTCGGCGTGCCGGCCGTTGCGCTGGGCGCGGATGGTACGGTCGATTGCTTCCCTAATGTCTGGACCGGCTGCCTGGACCTCTACTACGCGGCGCGCGATGGGCGTGACGACGCGGCGGAGCTGCAGGAGATGGGGCGCAGGCTGACGGATCTTTTCGTCAGCGGCGGCCGCACGCTGTATCCGGCGACCAAGGCGGCGATGGACATGATGGGTTTTCCGGGCGGCGGCACGCCGCGCCCGCCGCTGCGGCCGCTCACCGGCGCGCCGCTGGATGGGCTGCGCAGCGGGCTGCAGGAACTGGGGCTGCTCTGACATGGATCTCGGTATCAAGGGTCGCCACGCGCTGGTCTGCGGCGGCAGCCGCGGCTTGGGCGAGGCCTGCGCGCGCTCGCTCGCCAAGGAAGGCGCCAACCTCACCATCGTGGCGCGCGGTGCGGAGGCGCTGGAGGAAGCCGCCGCAAGGCTGCGCGCCGAGACCGGCGTGGCGGTGCAGATCGTCGCGGCGGATGTGAACACCGAGGAAGGCCGCGACGCGATCCTCGCCGCCTGCCCGGCGCCGGACATTCTGGTCTGCAATCCCGGCGTCCGCCAGGTGCCCGGCAACTTCCGGGAATGGGATCGCGCGGAGTGGCTCTATTGGTGGGATGTGCATTTCCATTCCTCGATGGAGCTGATCCGCCGTACCACGCCGGGCATGTGCGAGCGCAAGTTTGGCCGCGTGGTCAGCATCTCCGTCAGCTTCATCAAGTTTCCGCAGATCGGCTTCGCGCATTCGCATGCGGCGCGCGTCGCGCTCTCGGGCGCCATCGGCTCGATCGCGCGGGAGCTCATCCCGCACAATGTCACGGTGAACACCGTCTGCCCGGGCCTTTTCGACACGGACGCGCTGCGCACGAACCTGCACGGCCATGCCGCACGCCGCGGCACGACCTATGAGGCGATGGTGGAGGATCGCATCGCCGGCTGCCCCGCCGGGCGCTTCGCGGACCCGTCCGAATGCGGCGATCTGGTTGCCTATCTCTGCAGCGCGCAGGCGGGCTTCATGACCGCCCAGAACATCGTCAATGACGGTGGCGTCTATCAGGGCCTGTTCTGACCATGCGCGATGCGGAGCTGCTGCCCGCCACCGGTCGCGTCATCGCCCTTTCCGGCGCCTCGCGCGGCCTCGGCGCCGCCATCGCGCGGCGGCTGCATGCGGAGGGCTACACCCTGGCGCTCGGCCTGCGCGATCCCTCGGCGGCGAAGCGGCTCGGACTGGGTGAGGAGCGCATCAGCGCGCATCGCTACGACGCGATGAATCCCGAAAGCGCCGAAGGCTGGATCGATGCCGCCGTGGCGCGGCACGGGCGGCTCGACGGCCTCATCAACAATGCCGGCATCCTGCGCCGCGTCACCTGGGACGAGGGTGGCGAGGCGGAGCTCGACGAGCTCTGGACCGTCAATGTGAAGGCGCCTTTTCGGGCCACACGCCGCGCACTCCCGCACCTCCGCGCGGCGGGGCATGGGCGCGTGGTGAACATTGCCTCCACCGACGGCAAGCGCATCCGCGATGCCAGCGTCTCCATCGGCTATGCCATGACCAAGCAGGCCCTCGTCGCGCTCAGCCAGGCGGCGAAGTTCGCGGGTTGGGAAGACGGGCTGCGCGTCACCGCGCTCTGCCCCGGCGCCATCGATACGGAATTGCTGGCCGGCCTGCCCGGCATCTCCACCACGCGGCTCTCGCCCGCCACCGTCGCGGAAATCGTCGCGCTGCTGCTGCGGCTGCCGGATACCGCCACCATCGCCGAGCTCATCGTCAATACCCGCCTCGAACACACGCTGTAGGAGGATGCCCATGGCCGCGCTGCCGGTTGCCGTCTCGACCTTTCCCTTCCTGTATTCGCATGACGGGCTCGGCGCGATGCAGCACCTGCACCGCCAGGGCTATCGCGCCTTCGAGATGATGATCTTCCCGCCGCATTGCTGGCCCTCGGAACTCACGCCCGCGAAGCGCCGCGAATACAAGGCGTGGCTCGCCGACAGTGGCTCCGCCATCACCTCCTTCTGCTATCCGCTGTTGGACAACAACCCGAACAGCGTCTGCGCGAAGATGCGGCGCTACACGCTGGACCGATATCGGGAGGCCATCGACCTCGCCGCCGATTGGGGCTGCCCCTATGTCTGCGCCATTCCCGGCCCGGTGAATTCGCTGATCGACCCGCCCGTCGCCTGGATGCGCGCCTGGTTCATCGAGGGGATGCGGGAGCTGCTGGATTTCGCCAAGGGCTCGGGCGTCGAGATCATCCTGGAGAACGTGCCCTTCACCTACCTGCCCTCCGCGCAGGACATGCTTTCCGTCGCCGAGGAAATCGGACCGGAGGTCGGGCTGAACTTCGACATCTGCAACAGCGCCTTCATCAAGGAGGATGTGGCCGCCGCCATCCGCCTGCTCGGCAAGCGCATCAAGAACGTCCATATCTCCGATAGCGGCTATGAGGTCTTCAAGCACACCCGGCTGGGCACCGGCATCGTGGATGCGGCGGCGGCCGGCGCTGCGCTGCGGGAGATCGGCTACCAGGGGCAGACGGTGCTGGAGATCATCACGGATGCGCTGCAGCCCGGCTCCGATCCGGATGCGGATATCCAGGCGAGCCATGACATTTTGGCATCACTCGGCTGGAAATCACGCTGATTTGCCGTAAGGGGCGCTCCCGGTATACACCTTGGTCGCGGCTGGCCCCCTCAGGCCGGCCCCGACTGGGTAACGGAAGCGCCGATGACACGGGACAAGACCGAGACCGCCCGCGCGCCGCGTGATGCGACCGACCGCGCCCAGCGCGAGATCGGCGAGGGCGGCCTGCGCGAGGCCGCGCCCCGCAGCCTGCGCGAACAGGCGCTGGAGGCCATCAAGCGCGGCATCCTGGATTCCCGCTACGCCCCCGGCGCGCTGCTCTCGGAGAACCAGCTGGCGGACGAGTTGCAGATCAGCCGCACCCCGATCCGCGAGGCGCTGCGGGAGCTGGCCGGCGGCGGGCTGGTCCGCATCCTGCCGCAGCGCGGCATCGTCGTCTCCGAGCTCTCGGTGCAGGACATCGTCGAGGTCTATCAGCTACGCGAACAGCTGGAAGGCTTCGCCGTGCGCATCGCCGCCGAGCGCCTGGGCCCTGCGGATGCGGAGGCGCTGCTGGCGGATCACCGGGACGCGCTGGCGCATATGCAGGCGGGCGCGTTGCGCGCGGCCTATGACAGCTCCGTGCTGATGCACAGCCGCATCCTGGGCCTGGCCGGCAATTCCCGCCTGTCCCAGTTCATGGCGCAGCTGGGCGACCAGGTGCACCGCTTCGGCCTGCTGACCCTGCGCCACGGGCGGGTGGAGCGCGCCCTGGCGGAGCACGGCCAGATCATCGAGGCGCTGATCGCCAACCGGCCGGAGGAGGCCGAAAGCCTGATGCGCCAGCATCTGCGCGCCGATCGTGACCTGGCGCTGCGCGTGGTGCTGCCCGCCGGGGTGATGCAGGCGGAGCTGACGGCGTAACCGCCTTCAGCCCTGCGAGCCCTCCAGCGCGCCGGGATTCATCCGCCCGCGCGGGTCCAGCATCGCCTTTACCGAATGCAGCAGCTGCGCCGCCCCCGGCTCCATGCGGGAGCCCAGCTTGTAGAAGCGGCCGAGCTGGGCATGCACAGCGCCATGCTGGTCCATGATGGCCGAAAGCCGGTCCCGCGCCTGGCGCACCAGGTCCCGCGCCGAAGGATTGGCAGGGAACTGGCCGAAGCTGGCGCGGCTGGCCTCCGACAGGTGCTGCAGATGCAGCGCCTCCAGCGCATCCCGCCAGTAGAGCATGGGCTCGATCGTCACATAGGCGCCGAGCGAGGAGATCATGTGGCTGATGCTGACCCCGGCCTCGGCCAGCGAGGACGCCATGGCCGCGTACTCGGCCTCCAGCGCCGCCAGGCAATCGGCGGCGGCGCTCAGCGGCAGCATGCCGTGCACCGGCACCCAGCGTTCCCCACCCGGCCCCAGCAGGCCACGGATGGAGTAGGGCCGCGCCCATAGCGCCTTCGGCAGCGTCGCCGGAATCTCCCGCCCGCCCTGCGCCAGGGCCAGGCCGCGCGCGGCCTCGATCCCGGCCTCGGCGGAAGGGCCGGTGACGCCCTCGGCGGTCAGGTGCAGCGCCCAGGGGGCTTCCGGCCGGCTGGCCTCGGCCTGCGGCAGCGGGTCCATGGCGAAGGCACGGTTCACCACCCGGGCCTGGATGATCCGCACCATCGCCGCCATCATCGCCGCGCTGTCGTCGAAGGCGAAGGATCCGAAGGCGGCCGCGCATTTCGGCGCCAGGCGCAGCGCCACCTCGGTCTTCACCCCGAAGGCGCCGCAATCGCCCAGGAACAGGCCGGTGAGGTCCGGGCCCATATGCCGCCAGAAGGGCGGCGCGTTGCGCAGCGCCAGCGCGCCGGTGCGCACCGCATTGCCATCCGCCAGCACCACGGCGAGCCCCAGAATGCCGTCCATGCCGCCCGGCAGGTTCTGCGCCACCGTGCCGCCGATGGTGGTGACCGAGCCCGAGACCGGCGAGGCCTGCGCCGCGCGCAGCCCATGCGGGGCGAGTGCCGCGGCCAGGGCCTGCCAGGTGGCGCCGGCGCCGACCACGGCCGTCAGATTCTCGGCATCGACGGTGATGCCGTCCAGCCGCCTGGTGTCCACCACCACGGCCGGGGCGCGCGGCACCACGCCGGCGGTATAGGACAGGCCGGCGCCACGCGGCACGATGGCGCGGCCGAATTCGGCCAGCAGGCGCAGCGCGGTCGCGGTTTCTTCCGTGCTGCCGGGGCGGATGACCATCTCGGCCGGCGCGCCGCCGGGCCAATCGGCCAGGTCGGCCGTGGCCAGCGCGCAGGATGCGGCATCGGTCGCGACATGCGCGGCCCCCAGGCGCTGCGCCAGGGCGGCGGCCAGGCTGCTCATCGTCCCAGGCCAGGCAGTCGGGTCATCGCGGGCTCCGGGTGGTTCGCGGCCCCATTCAAGGTGCTCTCACAGGGGCCGGGCGGGCGGGGCGGAATTTGTCCCGTCCTTGCGTCTGCGTATAGGCTTCTGTCGGCTTCGGCCGGGGCTTTCGCGCCCCCGCGCCGCCTGGCGCGAACACATTCCGGTGTGCGCCGCTTCGCCGGGCTGGAAAGCTGCGCCGGCGGTGCCAGCGCGCGGCAACAGCCCCGCGCTGGTGCGGGCAGCACGTCGGTTGGACAGGCGCCCCGTCGGGCGTATTGCCCTATCTCGGACCCGGCGATGAGTGGGTCCATGGGCGCGCCCGGGTGCTGAACGCCCGGCCCGTCGCCACCCCGCCCTGGAACAGCCTCTGTCCCGGGCGGAGGCCCCTCACGGCCGCATCGCCTGCATCGCCCGGGCGCCCCAGCGCCGCGCCAGCAGCATCACCAGCAGCACCGAACCGCCGTGCCAGATCAGCACCATCGCCGCCGCATCCAGGTGATGCACCAGCGAAAGCCCGACGGAGGCGATGGCCGCCGCCGCCAGGCCCGCCAGCGCCGCCACGGGGCCAGGCCGGATGCGGGCCGCGTGGCGCGTCATCCACAGCATGCCCAGCGTCAGCGGCAGGCCGAAGCCGATGATGAAGCTCATGCAGCCCAGGCTCATGCCCAGCGCCGGCCAGCCGCGCTCGACGAATTCGGCGATGCAGCCCCAGCCGAGGCCGGAGATCCAGAAGGCGGCGAAGGGCAGCGGCAGCAGCGCCCAGCGTTCGCTGCGGTCGGGCAGCGCGAGATGAAAGGCGGCCACCGCCGCCGCCGCGCCGGTGGCCAGCGCGGCCACCATGTTCACCTGCTCATGCATCAGCATCAGCCGGTGCTCCAGGTCGTGCCGGAAGCCGGACAGCGCCACGGCCACCGCCACCACGCCGAAGGCCAGCGCCAGCCAGCCGAGCGCCGCCCGCATCGGCGGCGTCACCCGCCGCACCGGGGTCAGGCCCTGCGACAGGCGGCTGATCAGCTCATCGGTCTGCACGCTCGTCTCCTTCCTCCACGCCGAAGCGACGGCGCAGCGATCGCATGGCCCGATGGGTCGCCACCTTCAGCGCACCCACGCTGAGGCCGGACCGGGCGGAGGCCTCGGCCAGCGAAAGATCCTCCAGCTTCGCCAGACGCAGCGCGGTGCGCTGGCTTTCCGGCAATTCGGCGACGGCGTCGCGCAGGTTGCGCGCGGCGATGCGCTCCTCCGCCACCGGCGCCACGGCGGCCGCGCCCTCGGGCAGGTCGTCGAGATCCGATTCGCGGCCGGCGCCGCGGCCACGGCGGCGAAGCCGGTCGATCGCACGGCGGGTCGCGATGGTGGTCATCCAGGGGCCGAAGGGCCGTGTCGGGTCGTAGGTATGGCGCAGCGCATGGATGGTCATCAGCGCGTCCTGCACCGCATCCTCCACCTCCGCCGCATCGCGGATGCGGGCGCGGGCCAGCTGGCGCAGCCGGGGCGTCACCTCCCGCAGCAGGGTGTCGTAGGCGCGGCTGTCGCCGGCCTGGGCGGCGGCCAGCAGCCCGCCCCAGCGCTCCTCCTGCGCGGAACGCGCCTCGCCGGCCGTCAGCACCATGCAGGGCAGCCCGACCGGCCAAAGCGCGTCGCAGCGCATGTCAGCTCTCCGCAAGCCGCGGCCAATTGGCCTCGGCCCGCGCGATATGGCCGGGGATATCCCGCTGCCACTGCCTTTGCACCCCCCGGTCGTAGTTGAGGAACAGCACGCCCTGGTGGATGTGCCATGCCTCCGGATCGATATCCACCTTGTAGCCGCGCGCCACGCCATAGGCGCAGAAGCCGCCGAAGCGGGGGGCATGGGCGGCCGGGTCCGCCAGGAAGCGCGCCTGGTGCGCGGCGGAGGCGAAGTGCCATTCCACCCCAGCATGCGTGGCGCGGAAGGCGGGATCGCCGCGGCGCGGCCGGCCCTCGGTGAACCAGGCGACGGTGTCCCAGCCATCGAGCGCCACGCCCGAACGGTGGTTGACGGCGCGCGGCCAGGCCTGCGCGCGGGCGCTGCCGGCCAGCAGGGCGGGTGCCAGGGCCAGGAGAAGGCGGCGATGCATGGGCCAGGCCTTTCGGTTGTTCTGCCCGGGCTTCGCCGCCACCAACCGGATGGTTACGCGGAATTGTCACGGCCAGGGTGGCCTTGCCTCGCACCGCCACCCCGCGCGAGGCTGCGGCATGGACACCGAAACGCCCCCCTGGACCACCACCGAATCGAAAATCCTGGTCGAGGACCGCTGGATCCGCCTGCGCGCCGACCGGCTGCGCACCGCCAGCGGCCAGGAGATCGCGCCCTGGTACGTGCTGGACTACCCCGAATGGTGCGCTGTGGTGGCGCTGGATGAGGCGGACCGGCTGGTGATGGTGCGCCAGTGGCGGCATGGCGCGCAGAGCTGGTCGCTGGAACTGCCCGGCGGCGTGATGGATGCGGAGGATGCCGACCCGATCGCCGCCGCCCGCCGCGAATTGCTGGAGGAGACGGGCTTTGGCGGCGGCGCATGGACCTACCTCTATGCCGGCCATGCCAATCCGGCGATCCAGACCAACCGCCTGCATATCGTCCTGGCCACCGGCATCCGGCTGGTGGCGCCGGCGGCGCCGGAGCCCACCGAATTGATCCGCGTCGAAACGCTGCCGGTGGCGGAGGTGCTGGCCGGGCTGCCGCGCGGGCTGATCGGCCAGTCCATGCATGTGGGCGCCATTTGTGTGGGCCTGGCCGCCGCCGGCCGGATCAGCCTGGAGGCCGCGGCATGAGCGGGTTCACCATTGTACCCCTCGCCCCGCGCCATCGCGCCGATTGGGAAAGGCTCTATGCCGGCTACGCCGCCTTCTACAAGGTCGAGCAGACGGCGGAGATGCGCGCGCGCGTCTGGGGCTGGATCATGGATCCGGCGCATGAGGTGAAGGCGCTGGTGGCGGAGGAGGCCGATGGCACCGCGCTGGGCCTGGCGCATTACCGCCCCTTCGCCCGGCCGCTGGCCGCCGGCACCGGCGGTTTCCTGGACGATCTCTTCGTCGATCCCACCCAGCGCGGCCGGCGCATCGCCGATGCGCTGATCGAGGCGGTGGCCGAGATCGGGCGGCAGCGCGGCTGGGGCGTGATCCGCTGGATCACGGCGGACGACAATTACCGCGGCCGCGGCGTCTATGACCGGCTGGCGACGCGCACCATGTGGATCACCTACGACAAGAAGTTCGTGTGACCTCTCCACCTAATTTCGGAAGCTTCTGATATTCCGTGCCGGATTCGCCGCCGCGCCGATAGGCCTCGGCCAATCCGCGATGCTCCTCCGCCGAAAAATCCGCAGCCGCTTTAACCGCGCCGTTACCCCGGACCCGGCAAAACCTGCCGAGCCGGCATTGTCCGGCCTGGGGATGGCAGGATGCGATCGACGGGAGGGGCCAGGATGCCCGCCACAAGGCAGGAGGAGGCTTCCGCATGGGGGCGCTGATCGCCCAGCTGCGCGGTCTTGGTCCGCTGCGCCTGGCGGCCCTCGTCGGCGTCGGTCTCGGCGTGCTCGGCCTGGTGGCGATGCTGGCGCTGCGTGCCTCGGAACCGCCGATGGCGTTGCTCTATGGCGACCTCGATCCGCGCGATGCCGGGCAGATGGTCGCCTCCCTCGAACGTGCCCGCATTCCCCATCGGCTGTCCGCCGGCGGGGCGCAGATCGTGGTGCCGGAATCCGACGTGCCGCGCATCCGCCTGATGATGGCGCGCGAAGGCCTGCCGAGCGGCGGCTCCGTCGGCTACGAGATCTTCGACCGCGGCGAAAGCCTGACCACCACGCCCTTCCAGCAGGATGTGAACCGCCTGCGCGCGCTGGAGGGCGAGATCGCCCGCAGCATCCGCGGCCTGACCGGCGTGCGCACGGCGCGCGTCCACCTGGTGCTGCCGCGCCGCGAGCCCTTCTCCCGTGAGCGTGGCGAGGCGCAGGCCAGCGTGGTGCTGACCATGCAGGGCGCGCAGCGGCTCGACCGCGAAGGCGTGCAGGCGGTGCTGCACCTGGTGGCCGCCGCCGTGCCCGGGCTGCGGCCGCAGCAGATCTCCATCGTCGACAGCCGCGGGGAATTGCTGGCCCGCGGCGGCCAGGCGCTGACCGGCCCCGCCGCCGCCCAGACGGCGGAGGAGCTGCGCCGCACGACGGAGCTGCGCCTGGCCCGCGCGGTGGAGGATCTGTTGGAGCGCACGCTGGGCCCGGGGCGGGTGCGCGCCGAGGCCTCGGTCGAGATGGATTTCGACCGTGTGCAGACGACGGAGGAACGCTTCGACCCGGAGAACCAGGTGCCGCGCAGCACCCAGTCCAGCACCGAGAGCAATCGCAGCGGCGAGGCCGGCAATGTCTCCGTCGCCAACCAGCTGCCGGGGGCCGAGACTCAGAGCGGCGGCAGCCGCAACGAGCAGCAGCGGTCGGAGGAGACGACGAATTTCGAGATCGGCCGCCTGACGCGCAACACGCTGCGGGAACAGCCGGCGGTGAAGCGGCTGTCGCTGGCCGTGCTGGTGGATGGCGTCTGGGAACCGCAGCCGGATGGCGCGCCGCCGCGCTTCCGCGAACGCAATGCGGATGAGCTCGGCCGCATCATGTCGCTGGCCCGCTCCGCCGTCGGCTTCAACGAGGAGCGCGGCGACAAGGTGGAGGTGGTGAGCCTGCGCTTCGCCGAACCTTCGCAGGGCGAGACGGCGCCGGAAGGCTTCTCCATCCTCGGCCAGACCCTTCCGCCGGCGCTGATGGGGCGGCTGATCGAAAGCGGCATCCTGGCCCTGGTGGCGCTGGCCGCCATCCTGCTGATCGGCAAGCCGGTGGCCAACCGCCTGGTGCTGGCCATGGCGCCGCAGCCGGTGCTGGTCGGCATCGGGCCGGATGGCAATACGGTGACCTTCACCAGCGCGGCAGAGGCGGCGCTGGCCCAGGCCAATGGCACCATCACCGGCCCCGCCCAGGTGGGCGGCCCCGGCGCCACCCCGCTGCTGCCGCAGGGCGAGGCGGCGGCGACCGAGGAGGAGGACCCGATGGTGAAGGTCGCGCGCATCGAGGGCCAGATGCGCGCCTCCGCCCTCGCCGCGCTGGCCGAGATGGTCGACAACAATCCCGATGCCGCCGTGACGGTGATCCGCCGCTGGCTGGCCCCGGAGGAGGGGCTATGAGCAGCAGCCTGACCGGCCCGCAGAAGGCCGCCACCCTGATGCTGGCGCTGGGCGAGGAGCATGCCGCGAAGATCTTCACGCGGCTGCATGAGGACGAGATCCGCGACCTGTCGCTGGCCATGGCGGCGCTGGGTTCCGTCGGCGCCGCGACGGTCGAGCAGGTGGTGCAGGAATTCGCCAACCAGATCGGCCAGGCGGGCCATCTCGTCGGCTCGTATGAGAGCACGGAGCGGATGCTGCTGAAGACGCTGCCGAAGGAGCGCGTCGCCCAGATCATGGAGGAGATCCGTGGCCCCGCCGGCCGCACCATGTGGGACAAGCTGGGCAATGTGAATGAGGCGGTGCTCGCGAACTACCTGAAGAACGAATATCCGCAGACCGTCTCCGTGGTGCTGTCCAAGGTGCGGCCGGACCATGCAGCGCGCGTGCTGTCGCTGCTGCCGGAAGGCTTCGCCATGGAAGTGGTGATGCGCATGCTGCGCATGGAGACGGTGCAGAAGGAGGCGCTGGAAGGCGTCGAGCGCACGCTGCGCATGGAATTCATGTCGAACCTCGCCCGCGGCTCGCGCCGCGATGCGCATGAGGTGATGGCGGAGATCTTCAACAACCTCGACCGCGCCGCGGAAGGCCGCATCCTCTCGGCGCTGGAGGAACGCTCGCGCGACAGCGCGGAGAAGATCCGCGCGCTGATGTTCACCTTCGACGACCTGCAGCGGCTGGACCAGGCTGGCATCCAGGCGCTGCTGCGCGCCGTGCCGAAGGACAAGCTGACGCTGGCGCTGAAGGGCGCGACGGAAACGCTGCGCGACATGTTCTTCCGCAACCTCTCCGAACGCGCCTCCAAGCTGTTGAAGGACGATCTGGCGGGCATGGGGCCGGTGAAGCTGCGCGACGTGGACGAGGCGCAGGCGCAGATCGTCGGCATCGCCAAGGATCTGGCGGCGCAGGGCCAGATCCAGATCGCCGACGGGCGCGACGACGAGATGCTGGTATGAGGCACGCGCTGCGCCTGCCAGACCTCGGCCTGCCGCCGGAACCGCCGCCGCCGCCTCCGCCGGACCCGGAGGTGCTGCTGGCCGAGGCGCGCGCCGCCGGCATCGTGGAAGGCCGCGCCATCGGCCATGCGGCGGGGTTGGCGGAAGGCCGCGCCGAACAGGCCCGGGCGCAGGAAGCCGCCATCCAGCGCGCGCTGGAACGCATGGCCGCGCTGCTGGCCGAAGCCGCGGAGGCCGGGCGCGACACCGCCCTGGCGGCGGCGGAGGCGCTGGCCCTGATGACGCTGCGCATGATCGACCACGCCCTGCCCGGCGCCGCCGCGCGGCTGGGGGCGGAGATCGTGCCGCGCCTGCTGGTGCCCATGCTGCCCGCCATCGCGGATCGGCCGGAGGCGGTGCTGCATGTGGCGCCGGAGCTGGCGGAAGCGATCGCGGCGCGGATGCCGCCCGGCGGGCCGGAGGTGCGCGGCGATGCCGCGGTGGCACCCGGCGATGCCCGGCTGGCCTGGCGCGACGGCGCGCTGGTGGTCTCGCTCGCCGCGCGCCGTGCGGCGGTGGCGGAGGTGCTGCGCATCGCCGGCCTGGATATCACGACAGAGCCCACCACAATGGGGGAGGAACCGAGGGCATGAGCGGCACGGATGGCTTCGAGGCGGTGCCGGCGACGGAAGCGCAGCAGGGTTCCACCAGCCCCGGCGGGCCGCGCGACCTGGATGCGGTCTACGACATTCCGGTGCAGGTCAGCGCCGTGCTCGGCCGCGCCACCATGCAGGTCTCGCAGCTGCTGAAACTCGGCCGCGGCGCGGTGGTGGAGCTGGACCGCAAGCTGGGCGAGGCGGTGGACATCTACGTCAACAACCGCCTGGTGGCGCGCGGCGAGGTGGTGATGGTGGACGACAACCGCCTGGGCGTCACCATGACGGAAATCGTCAAGTCCGACCGGGGCGGCTGAGCAGATGGCACGGCTGCTCATCATCGGATCGCTGGAGGGCGAGCTGGGCGCCGCGGCGCGCGTCGCCATCGCGCGCGGCGCCAAGCTCGGCCATGCGGAGGGCGTCTCGGCGGGGCTGGAGCGGCTGCGCGGCGAGGGCGCGGATCTCGCCCTGGTCGATCTGCGGCACGACGTGGTCTGGCTGGTGCAGGCGCTGGCCGCCGAGCGCATCGCCTGCCCCGTGGTCGCCTGCGGCCGCGCCGAGGATGCGGATGCCGCCGTGCGCGCCATCGAGGGCGGCGCGCGGGACTTCCTGCCGCTGCCGCCGGATGCCGATCTCATCATCGCCATGCTGGAGGCGGCCGGGGCGACGCGGGAGGCGGATGCGCCGCTGGCGCGCGACCCGGCGATGACGACGCTGATGGCGCGGGCGGCGACGCTGGCGCGCGCCGAGGCCTCCGTCCTGCTCACCGGCGAGAGCGGCACGGGCAAGGAGGTGATGGCGCGCCACCTGCACGCGCTGTCGAAGCGCGCGCGCGGACCCTTCGTCGCACTGAACTGCGCCGCGCTGCCGGAGACGCTGCTGGAATCGGAGCTCTTCGGCCATGAGAAGGGCGCCTTCAGCGGCGCCGTCGCCACGCGCAAGGGCAAGTTCGAACAGGCGGAGGGCGGCACGCTGCTGCTGGACGAGATCGGCGAGATGGACCCCCGCCTGCAGGCCAAGATTCTGCGAGTCATCCAGGAGCGGGAGGTGGATCGACTCGGCGGCGGTGCGCCGCTGAAGGTGGATGTGCGGATCATCGCGGCGACGCATCGGGACCTGGCGGCGGAAGTCGCGGCGGGGCGGTTCCGGGAGGACCTGTATTTCCGGCTGAACGTGGTGGCGCTGCGGATTCCGCCGCTGCGCGAAAGGCCCGCCGATATCCTGCCGCTGGCCGAGCATTTTAGCGCCCGCTATGCGCAGGTGAACGGCCTGCCGCCGCGCCCGCTGGCCCCGCTCGCCCGCCACCTGCTGCTGGCCCACCCCTGGCCGGGCAATGTGCGCGAGCTGGAGAATGCCATCCACCGCGCCGTGCTGCTGGCCGAGGGGCCGGAGATCGGGCCGGAGGCGATCGAGCTGGCGCGCCCCGCCGCCCCCGCCCCCATGCCTGCCGCAGCCGGGCCGCATGCCGCGCCGGCCGCCGAGGCGCCGTCCGGCACCAAGGTCTCCGCCCTGGTCGGCCGCAAGGTGGAGGAGGTGGAGCGCGAGCTGATCCTGGAGACGCTGTCGCATTGCCTCGGCAATCGCACGCGCGCCGCCGAGATCCTCGGCATCTCCATCCGAACGCTGCGCAACAAGCTCGGCGAATACCGCAGCGCAGGCATTGCCGTGCCGCCCGCGCCGGGCCAGGCGCCGCTGCAGATCGCGATCTGACCGGTGGGCAGCCTGGTCCTACCTGCCTGGCTGACCCGCGCCCGGCCCAGCGGCGACGTCGCGCTCGGGCTCGGCGTGGTGCTGCTGGTGGCGGTGCTCGTGGTGCCGCTGCCGACATGGCTGATGGATGCGGGGCTGGCGCTGTCCATGACAGCCTCCGTCCTGGTGCTGATGGTCTCGCTGTTCATGAAGCGGCCGCTGGACTTCACCAGCTTCCCCACCGTGCTGCTGCTGACCACGCTGCTGCGCCTGGCCCTGAACGTCGCCACAACGCGCGCCATCCTGACGCATGGGCATGAGGGGCCGGCCGCCGCCGGCCATGTGATCTCGGCCTTCGGCGGCTTCCTGATGGGCGGCGACGTGCTGGTCGGCCTCATCGTCTTCGCCATCCTGCTGCTGGTGAATTTCGTGGTCGTCTCCAAGGGTTCGGGACGCATCGCGGAGGTTGCCGCGCGCTTCAGCCTGGACGCCATGCCGGGCAAGCAGATGGCGATCGATGCCGACCTCTCCGCCGGCCTGCTGACCGAGGACCAGGCGCGCACCCGCCGGCGCGAGCTGGAGGAGGAGAGCGGCTTCTACGGCGCCATGGATGGTGCCGCGAAATTCGTCCGCGGCGATGCCATCGCCGGCCTCGTCACCACGCTGATCAACCTGCTGGCCGGCATCGCCATCGGCACCATCCGCCAGGGCCTGCCCTTCGGCGAGGCGGTGACGACCTATTCCATGCTGACGGTGGGCGATGGGCTGGTCGGGCAGATTCCCGCGCTGCTGGTCTCGCTCGCCGCCGGCATCGTGGTGACCAAGGGCGGCGTCGAGGGCCGTGCGGATGAGGCGCTGGCGCTGCAACTCGGCGGCGCCAAGCCCATGCGCCTGGCCGCCGGCGCGGCGGTGGTGATGGGGCTGCTACCGGGCATGCCGCTGATCCCTTTCCTCGCGCTGGCGGGCGGCGCCCTCTGGGCCGCGCATCTGCAGGATGTCGCGGAGCGCGTAAAGCGCGCCGTGGCCGAGGCGCCGCCCCCGCCGCCGGGCGAGCCGCCGGCCAGCGATTCCCTGAAGATGGATCTGTTGCGCCTGGAACTCGGCTACGGCTTGCTGAGCCTCGCCGCCGGCGACGCGCCGCGGCTTTCGGAGCAGATTCGCACATTGAGAAAGACCACGGCGCAGGAGCTGGGCTTCGTGCTGCCGAGCGTGCGCATCCAGGACAATCTGCAATTGCCGCCGGATACCTATGTGATCCGGGTGAAGGAGATTGAGGCCGGGCGCGGTTCGCTGAAGCCGCCGCTGCACCTGGCCATCGACCCCTCCGGCAACCCGCCCGCCATTCCCGGCGAGCGCGTGCAGGAACCCACCTTCGGCCTCCCCGCCGCCTGGATCGAGGAGTTTCGCCGCGAGGAGGCGCTGGCGCTGGGCTGCACCGTGGTCGATGCGGCTGGCGTGCTGGCGACACACCTCACCGAGGTCACCCGCGAAAACATGCCGGAGATGCTGTCTTTCGCCGAGACACAGAAACTGCTGGACGAGATGGCGCCGGAGCACAAGCGCCTGGTGGCGGACCTGGTGCCGGCGCAGACCAGCATCGGCACGGTGCAGCGGCTGCTGCAGGCGCTGCTGGCGGAGCGCGTCTCCATCCGCGACCTGCCGACCATCCTGGAAGGCATGCAGGAAGCGGCCGCCAGTGGCGCGCGTTCGCTCAGCCCGATCCTCGCCATGGTGCGCACGCGGCTGGCGCGCCAGATCAGCGATGCGGCGCGCGGGCCGCAGGGCTATGTGCCGATCATCGCGCTCTCGGCCGAATGGGAACAGGCCTTCGCGGAATCGCTGATCGGGCCCGGCGAGGAGAAACAGCTCGCCATGGCGCCGTCGAAACTCTCCGCCTTCATGACGGCGCTGCGCAGCGCCTTCGATGCGGCGAGCGCGCAGGGCGAGCCGGCAGTGCTGGTCTGTTCGGGCAGCATCCGCGCGCATCTGCGCGCCGTGGTGGAACGCTTCCGCCCCGCGACCATGGTTCTGGCGCATACCGAGATTCATCCCCGCGCCCGCATCCGCACGATCGGCACGGTCCAGTGAGAGGCCGGGAAGTGACGGAGCCCCGCGCTTGAAACTCCGCGTGATCCGTGCGGCCAAGCTTTCCGACGCCCTGGCGCAGTTGCGCGCCGAGCTGGGCGAGGATGCCGTGCTGCTCTCCACCCGCCGCGTGCATGGCGGGGTGGAGGTGACGGCGGCGCAGGACCAGCTGGATGACGAGCCGCTGATGATCGCGCCGGATGCGCCGCGCGCGCGCCCCATCCCGCCCGATCTCGCCCGCCACAACGTGCCCGCCGCGCTGGCGCAGCGGCTGGCGGAAGGACGGCTGCCGGCGGCGCTCGATTCCGTGCTGGGCTTCGCGAAGTTGCCGCTTGGCCCGGCGCCGCTGCTGCTGGCCGGTCCGCCCGGCGCGGGCAAGACGCTGACGACGGCGAAGCTCGCCACGCGGCTGGTGCTGGCCGGCACGCGGCCGCTGCTGATCAGCGCCGATGGCAGGCGCGCCGGCGCGGCGGAACAGCTGGCCGCCTTCGCCCGGGTGCTGGAACTGCCGCTGGGCATCGCCAATACCCCCTCCGCGCTCGGCAAGGCCCTGGCCCGGCGCGCGGCGGGCCAGCCGGTGCTGGTGGACCTGCCGGGCTGCGACCCCTTCAACCCGGCCGGCGCCCGTGGCCTGGCGGCGATGCTGGACGTGGCGCGCGGCGCCTGCGTGCTGGTGCTGCCCGCGGGCCTGGATGCGGAGGAAGCGGCGGAAACGGCCAGCGCCTTCCAGCTGCTCGGCTGCCGCTACCTGCTGCCGACGCGCCTCGACAGCGCGCGGCGGCTGGGCAGCGTGCTGGCGGCCGCAGCGGTGGGGCTGAAGCTGACCGAGGCCGGCACCGGGCCTGATGCCTCGGACGGGCTGGAACCCTTGACGGCGGAAGCCCTGGCCCGGCGCCTGGCCGCGCCGCCGGCGATGCAGGAGAGAGCATGACGGGACGGATCATCGCCGTCGCCTCCGGCAAGGGGGGCGTCGGCAAGACCTGGCTCTCCATCACTTTGGCGCATGCGCTGGCCGAGCAGGGCCGTCGCGTGGTGCTGATGGATGCCGATCTGGGCCTGGCCAATGCGGATGTGCAGCTGGGGCTGAACCCGGCACGCGACCTTTCGGCGGTTCTCGCGGGCGCTTCGGCGGAGACGGCGACCCAGGCCCTGCCCGCCGGTTTTCACCTGCTGGCGGGGCGGTCCGGCAGCGGGGCGCTGGCCAGCCTGGCCGGCCCGGCCTTGGAAGCCGCGCTCGACCTGCCGCGGCAGCTTTCCGAGGCCTTCCAGGATGTGGTGGTGGATCTCGGCGCGGGGGTGGAGGCGCCGCAGCGCCGGCTGGCCGCGCTGGCGGACCTGCTGCTGGTGGTGGCGACGGAGGAGCCGACCAGCCTGACCGATGCCTATGCCGTGCTGAAGCTGCACGCGAAGGATTCGCCCGGGGGCGAGGCGCGGCTGGTGGTGAACCTGGCCGGCAGCGCCGCCAGCGGCCAGCGCACCCATGCGACGCTGGAGGCGGCGACGCGGCGCTTCCTGGCGCGCGGGCTGGTGCTGGCGGGGGTGGTGCGGCGGGATGCCAAGGTGCCGGATTCCATCCGCCACCAGACCCCGCTGCTGACCCGCCACCCGGCCTGCGCCGCGGCGCAGGATGTCCGGGCCCTGGCACGCGGCCTGGCGGGTTAAGCCCGCCCCAGCACGAGCAGCACGCCCGCCACCGGCACGCCCTTCTCCACCCGCAGCGCCGCCTCCCGGCGGGCCAGCGGTGCCAGGCCGGCGGCTTTCGCCAGAGCCAGGACGTGGTCCGGGTCGTGCCTGTAGCGAAGCCCCTCCCCCAGCGCGAAGGGCGCGCCCTGCCCGGCTTCCACGCTGAAAGCGGCGATGCCGCCCGGCGCCAGGGCCTGGGCGATGCCGGCGAGCGCTGGGCCGAGGTCGCCCAGGTAGTTCAGCACATCGACCGCCGCTACCAGATCGAAGCCCGCGCGCCGCGTGGCCAGGAAGTCCACCAGCTCCGCCTCATGCAGCGCGTCATAGATCCCGCGCCGGCGAGCCTCCGCCAGCATCCGGGGCGAGAGGTCCAGCCCCTCCAGCCGCCCGGCCCAGGGTTTCAGCGCCAGCCCCGATAGCCCGGTGCCGCAGCCGAGGTCGAGCACCCGGCGGCTTCCATCCGGCGCCACCCCGGCCGCTTCGAGCAGCGCTGCCAGCAGCGAAGGCGTGCGGTAGCCGAGCCGGTCCTGCAGGTCATCGTCGAAGCGCGGCGCGTATTGGTCGAACAGGTCGCGCACATAGCCGGCCGGCGCGCGGTCCGGCGCCGCGCCTTCGCCCAGTGCGGCCAGCAGGAAGCGCGCCTGCTCGGCCAAGGCGGGCGCCAGGCCGGGCAGGGCCAGCACGCGCTTCGCTGCCTCCGCCGCCCCTGGCTCCCCGGCCTCCCGCAGCGCATGGGCGAGGGCCAGCCAGGGCTCGGGGGCCTGGGGCGCGAGTTGCACCGCCTGGCGCAGCGGCGCGAGGGCGGCGGCGGCCTGGCCGGCGGCGCAGAGCGCCTGGCCCAGGTTGCGCAGCGTGGTGGCATCGGCCGGGCGGCGGGCCAGCGCCTCGCGCAGCGCGGCGATCGCCGGCTCCAGCTGCCCGGCCTCGGCCAGGATGGCGCCGCGATTGGCCAGGAAGACCGGGCTTGCCGGCTGGCTCGCCAGGGCCTCAGCGGACAGCGCCAGGGCCGCCGGCAGGTCGCCCCCCTGGCGCGCGGCGACCGCCAGTAGGTTCAGCGCATTGCCATCGCCCGGCCGCAGCTTCAGCACGCGGCGGTACAGGCGCTGCGCCATGGCCAGCTCGCCGCGCGCATGGCGGGCGGCGCCTTCGCGCAGCAGATCGTCAGCCGAGACTTGCGCCAAGCCGCCCCCTTCCGCGATGCTGCCCCGGCATGACCCCTCCCCCCGGCCCGGCTGCGCGGCCCACCCGCGACATCAGGGTGGATTTTCTGCGGGGCCTGGCGCTGTGGTTCATCTTCATCACTCATACGCCGGGCAATCTGCTGGCGCACGCCACCTTGCGCAACGTGGCCTTCTGCGATGCGACGGAAGTCTTCGTGCTGCTGGCGGGCTATGCCGCCGGCATCGCCTATGGCCGCGTGCTGGAACGCGACGGCTGGATGGCGGCGGGGGCGCGACTCGTCGGCCGCATGGGCACGCTCTATGTCGCGCATATATTCCTGTTCGTGGTCTTCGCCGCCCAGGTGGGCTTCTCCGCCGCCGCGCTGAACCAGGCGGCCTATCTGGACGAGCTGCACCTCGACCCCTTCGGGCAGGAACCCTATCGCGCCCTGCTGGAGGCGCTGCTGCTGCGCTACCAGCCGGCCTTCTTGGATATCCTGCCGCTCTACATCGTGGTGATGGGGTTGTTCGCCCTGGCGCTGCCGCTGATCCGCCGGCCAGCCTGGCTGCTGGGCCTTTCGGTCGCGCTCTACGCCGTCACCCGCGCCAGCGGCCTGACACTGCCGAGCTGGACCGGCGGCGGCTGGTTCTTCAACCCCTTCGCCTGGCAGCTGCTGTTCGCCATCGGCGTGGTGCTGGGCCGGGCAGATCCTGTGGCGCTGGTGCGGCGCTTCCCCTGGAATCGCGCAGTGGCGGTGCTGGCGGGGCTGCTGCTGCTGGCCTGCGCGGTGGCGCTGAACATGGTCTGGCACGGGCCCTGGCTGGGCCTGGCGGCGCCGGAATGGCTGGCCGGCGCCATCGCCACGGTGGACAAGGCCGGGCTGCACCCGGCGCGGCTGGCTTCCGTGCTGCTGCTCGGCTGGCTGGTGGCGCATCTGATCCCGCGCCAGGCCGCCTGGCTGAACCACCCCCTCCCGGCCGCCTTCGTCAATATGGGCCAACAGGGGCTGGCGGTCTTCTGCGCCGGGATCTTCCTGTCCTTCCTCGGCCGGCTGGCGCTGGAAACCGAATCCGGCGCCCTGGCGCAGCTGCTGGTGAATGCACTCGGCCTGGCGGCGCTGATCGCGGTGGCGGTGGTCTCCGCCTGGTATGGCGGAGAGAGCAAGCGCAAGCCGCAAACGGGCTTGCCGCCCGCTCACGGTGTCGTTAGCTGATGCGCGTCATGCCCCGCGCCCCATGGCTGCCCCTTCCTGCCCTGGCTGCCCTCCTGGCTGCCGCGCTGGCCGTCACCCCCGGCCCTGCCCTGGCGCAGGCGGAGGGCCCGGGCTGCGGCGCGCCGGCCGAGACCATGGAAGCCGCGCCCATGCCCGGCGTGTTTGCCGCGCTGGCGCATACCGAACTGCGCATCCTGGTGGTGGGCAGCGCCTCGACCCAGGGTGGCGGCACCTCCAGCCAGGAGGCGACCTGGCCCGAGCGGCTGCAGGCCATCCTGGCGGCGCGCATCGCCCCCGTTTCCGTGCAGCTGAAGGTCTTCGGCGGCCGCGGCACCACCGCGGCGGACCATGCGAAGATCCTGGCCGAGCAGGGCCCGCGGGTGCGTCCGCATCTCATCATCTGGCAGCTCGGCACGGTGGAAGCCGCCCGCGGCCTGCCGATGGAGGAGATGGCGGAGGTGGTGCAGGCCGCCATCGCCCGCCTGCGCGCCATCCGGGGGGAGCGCACCGACGTGGTGCTGATGGACCCGCAATTCTCCCGCTTCCTGCGCAGCAATGCCGATGTGGAGGCCTATCGGGACTGGCTGCGTGTCTCGGCCGCGGCCAGCGGCGCGCAGATGTTCAGCCGCTGGGTCATCATGCGCCATTGGGTGGAGACGGAGCGGCTGGACCTCGAAAGGGCGCCGCGCGCCCGCCGCCTGGCGGTGGCGGATGAACTGCACGACTGCCTGGCCAAGGCGCTGACCGAATTCATCCTGGACGGGGCGCTGCGCGGCCGCCGGCATCAGAACTGAGGCCGGTATCCGGGGCGGCCCTGCGAGCGGCGCGACGCTGCGCCGCGATGCGTTCGGAACCGGGCGGGAACCCTCTTGCCGCCGATGCGCTTGCACAACATGAAGCTGCACCTGCAACCCCTGGATCGGCCGAAGCTTCCGCAGCCGCCGCCGGCCGCCTTCAACAGGTGGCTGCAGGAGGAGCTGGCCCGACGCTACGACAAGGCGCTGGCGGAGCCGGTGCCGGAGGACCTTCTCCGCCTGGTGCGGGAAACCCACTAAGGGCGCGGGCCCGCCTGCCCGCCTTCAGAACAGCCCTTCGATCCTGCCGTCCTGGTCCAGCCCGATGCTTTCCGCCGCCGGGCGGCGCGGCAGGCCGGGCATGGTCATGATCTCTCCGCAGACGGCCACGACGAAACCGGCGCCGGCGGAAAGCCGCACATCGCGCACCGGCAGGGTGTGGTCGACCGGCGCGCCCAGCGCGGTGGGATCGGCGCTGAAGGAATACTGGGTTTTCGCCACGCAGACCGGCAGATGGCCAAAACCCTCCGCCTCCCACCGCGCCAGCTTCTGGGCGGCCGGGGCGGGGATGGCGACGTCCTTCGCGCGATAGACCTGCTGCGCAATGGTACGCAGCTTCTCGGACAGCGGCATCGCATCCGGATAGAGCGGGGCGAAGCGCGCGGCGCCGGCCGCGATGCGCGCCTGCACGGCCTGCGCCAGTTCGGCGGCACCGGCCGCGCCATCGGACCAATGGGTGCAGAGTATCGCCTGCGTATCCAGCCGCGCCATCGCCTGCTGCACGGCGGCGATCTCCGCCGGCGTGTCGCTGGTGAAGCGGTTCAGCGCCACCACCACGGGCAGGCCGAATTTGTGCATGTTCTCGACATGGCGCGCGAGGTTCGCCACGCCGCGCTCCACCGCCGCGACATCCTCCCGCCCCAGATCGGACTTCGCCACGCCGCCATGCATCTTCAGCGCGCGCACGGTGGCGACGATGACGCAGGCGGCCGGGTTCAGCCCCGCGAGACGGCACTTGATGTCCAGGAATTTTTCCGCGCCGAGATCCGCGCCGAAGCCGGCCTCCGTGACCACGACATCGGCAAGCCCTAGGCCCATGCGCGTGGCGACCACGCTGTTGCAGCCATGCGCGATATTCGCGAAGGGGCCGCCATGCACCAGCGCCGGCGAGCCTGCGATGGTCTGCACCAGGTTTGGCGAGAGCGCATCGCGCAGCAGCGCCGCCATGGCGCCATCCGCCTTCACATCCCGCGCCGTCACCGCCGTGCCGTCGCGCCGGCGGCCGACGATCATGCGGCCGAGACGCTCCTGCAGATCCGCCAGGTCCCTCGCCAGGCAGAACACCGCCATGACCTCGCTGGCCACGGTGATGTCGAAACCGTCCTCGCGCACCACGCCCTGGCTGGCGCCGCCCAGGCCCACCACGCAGTCCCGCAGGTTGCGGTCGTTCATGTCCATGGCGCGGCGCCAGGAGATGCGGCGCGGGTCCAGACCCAGCTCGTTGCCCCAGTAGAGGTGGTTGTCCACCATGGCGGAGAGCAGGTTGTTCGCGCTGGTGATGGCGTGGAAATCGCCGGTGAAATGGAGGTTGATGTCCTCCATCGGCAGCACCTGCGCATAGCCGCCGCCCGTCGCCCCGCCCTTCACCCCGAAGCAGGGGCCGAGCGAGGGCTCGCGCAGGCAGATCATGGTCCTGGTGCCCAGCGCGTTCAGCGCATCGCCCAGGCCGATGGTCGTGGTGGTCTTGCCTTCGCCTGCCGGCGTCGGGCTGATGCCGGTGACCAGCACCAGCGCGCCGGGCGGGCGGGCGGAGGCCTCCGCCACGAAAGCCGTGCCGACCTTCGCCTTGTACTTGCCGTAGGGCTCCAGCGCGGAATCGGGGATGCCGGCGGCGGCGGCGATCTCCGCGATCGGGCGCAAGGTGGCGGCGCGGGCGATGTCGAGGTCGGTGGCCATGTCTTTCCCTGTCTCCCGCAAGTCGAGACCGGCTTATCCGGCCCCTCCGCAACCGGCAACCCGGCTATTTTCGCAATAGCCCTTCCGCGTAACCGCTCCAGGGCCCCTCAGACGGTCGTGCCGGAGGCACGCCTTCGGCGTGACGCGGAAACCTCCGGTTTCCTTGGCTTCGCCGCATAAGCGGCGGGCCGCATTCGCGGCCTCGGACCGGTCAGCAGACCGGTCCGCCGAAATCAGTTCAGCTCGATGCGCGCATCCCGCGCCAGCTGCTGCCAACGGGCCGCATCGGCCGCGACCCAGCCCGGAAGTTCGGCGCGTGGTACCGTCAGCGGATCGACGAAGGCGCGGCGGAGCTTCTCGGCCAGGGCCGGCGTCTGGCTGCGGGCCACCGCCTCCTCCAGCCGTGCGCGGCGCTCGGGCGGGGTGGCGGCGGG
This sequence comes from Falsiroseomonas tokyonensis, assembly GCF_019024325.1. Classification (GTDB taxonomy): domain Bacteria; phylum Pseudomonadota; class Alphaproteobacteria; order Acetobacterales; family Acetobacteraceae; genus Falsiroseomonas; species Falsiroseomonas tokyonensis. The sequence continues at coordinate 247,464 of NZ_JAFNJS010000003.1, read as the reverse complement.
GGCGAAGAGGCCGAACCAGACGCTGAGCGCATAGCCGGCCAGCCCCGCCTCCTGCAGCGTCGGCACCTCCGGCAGGGAAGACGCGCGGCGGGCCGTGGTGACGCCGAGCGCGCGGAATGCGCCGGACTGCACATGGGCGGTGGAGGTGGCGGTGGTGTCGAAGCCGAAATCGACCTCGCCGGCCAGCATCGCCGTGACCAGCGGGGCGGAGCCGCGATAGGGCACATGCGTCGCCTCCAGCCCCAGCGTCTTCAGCAGCAGCACGGCCGAAAGGTGGGAGGAGCTGCCATTGCCGACCGACCCATAGGTCAGCGGCCGGCGCCTTCCCTCCGCCACCAGCTCCGCCACATTGCGCGCGGCAAGCCGCGCCGGCACGGCGGAGAGCACATTGGCCGCCTCCCCCAGCATGCCGAGCGGCGCGAAATCCCGCACGCCGTCCACGCCGGAATTCGCGTAGAGCACCGGGTTCACGCCGAAGAGCGCGACGGTGCCGAGCATCAGCGTGGTGCCATCCGCAGGTGCTGCCAGCGCCGCCTGCATGCCGAGATTGCCGCCGGCGCCGGCGCGGTTCTCCACCAGCACCGGCTGGCCGATCTCCGGCCCCAGCGCCTCCGCGGCCAGGCGGCCGACGATGTCGGTGACGCCGCCGGGTGGATAGGTGACGAACAGGCGCAGCGGCCGGTTCGGCGTCCAGGCGGGCTGCGCCCGCGCCTTGCGGGCAGCAAGGAACGGGGGTGCAGCCAGGATCGTCGCCAGCCCCGCAAGGGCCCCGCGCCGTGTCGTCATGCTTCTGGTCCTCCCTTTGGGAGGCAGTCTGGCGGAGCTAGCGGTCCACCACCAGCAGATCCTGGAAGCCCTCCGTCAACCTCTCCCCGCCGCCGGGCCGTACCACCACCACATCCTCCGTGCGGGCGGAGGCGCCGTCATCCTGCAGGATGCTGGGCTCGACGGTGAACATCATGCCTTCCTGCAGAACCGTGGCGTCGCCGCGGGTCAGGAAGGGGGGCTCATGCACGTCCCAGCCGATGCCGTGGCCGAGCCGGTGCCGGAAACCGGCGCCGAGGCCGGCGTCCAGGATCACCTGGCGCGCCAGCGCATCGACGCTTTCGCAGGTGGCGCCCACCTTGAGCGCGGCGATGCCCGCGCGCTGCGCCTGCATCACCAGCCCATGCACCCGGATCTGCGCCGCGCTGGGCGCGCCGAAGGACACGGTGCGGCCGTAGTCGTAGCAGAGGCCCTGATGCGAGGCGCCGAAATCGAACAGGACGGAGACGCCCGGCCCGATCTTCCGCTTCCAGCTGTCCAGCCGCCGGCCGAGCATCAGCGGATGCGCGGGGCCGGTATTGTAGAGCGTGGTGGTGAAGGTCGGCCCCAGGCTGTCCTGGCGCTTCATCTGGTAGTCGACCTCCGCCACCACATCGAGCTCCGTCATGCCGAAGCGCAGCTTTGGCAGCACCTCGGCGAAGGCGGCCTCGGTGCGGCGGCCGGCCTCGCGCATCAGCGCGATCTCCTCCGGCGACTTGATCAGCCGCAGCTCGCGCAGGATGCTTGTCGCGGAGACGAAGGTGGCGTCGGGCAGCAGCGCCTGCAGCTGAATCAGGCTGTCGGCATGGGCGCGCTCGGAGACGGCGATGCGCGGCTTCGCCGGCAGGCGGAAGGCGGCCAGAATCTCCGCCACCAGCTTCGCGGGGTCGTCCCAATCGCCCAGCACGCGCAGCGCCACCCCCTCCGGCGCGCCGCGGCCGCCGAATTCGGCGGTCATGCGCGGCAGGGCCAGCACAGGCGGATGGCCGGGCGCAACCCAGGCGCCCTCCAGCCAGTCGCCGGGATGCAGGGTGACGCCATACTTCGGAATGTCGCGGGCGAGGCCCGCGGCATAGTGCAGGTCCGTGCTGCCGAGCGGCAGGAAGGCGAGATCCACCCTTCCCTCCAGCTTCTGCCGGAAGGCGGCGAGGCGATTGGTCATGTCTGTCTTCAATCCACAGTGGCGCCGGAGGCGAGAACCAGCGGGCGCCAGGTTTCCACCTCCTGCGCCACGAAGGCCTGGGCGGCATCGCCGAAGCGCGTGCCGGGGTCGATGGCCAGCTGGGCGTAGCGGGCGACGATGGACGGCAGTTCCAGCACCTCCTTCAGCACCGCGGCGAAGCGGTCCTGGATCGGGCGCGGCGTCGCGGCGGGCATCGCCATGCCGGCCCAGCCTTCCGCCACCAGGCCGGGGAAGCCGCTTTCGACGAAGGTGGGCATGTCGGGGAACAGCGCCTGGCGAGTCGGGCCTGTGATGCCGATGCCGCGGATCCGCCCTTCCCGCATCAGGGCCACCGAGCTCGCGATGCCATCCAGCGTCACCGGCACCACGCCGGCCACCACGTCGTTCACCGCCTGGGCGCCGCCGCGATAGGGGATGTGCTGCAGTTCGATCTGCGCCTGCTGGGCGAAGCGCAGCATGAAGAGATGCGGCAGGGACCCGACGCCGCTGGTCGCATAGGCGATGCCCGGCCGGGCCCGCGCCGCGGCGGCCAGTTCCGCCGGATTGCGATAGGGCGCGCCGTTATGCGCCATCAGCGCGTAGTAGCCGGACTGGATCATCCCGACATGCGCGAAGCTGCGCACCGGATCCCAGGTGATGCGGCCGCGATACAGCGTGCTGCCGACCGAGAAGGCGCTGATGGCGGAGAGCAGCACGGTGTAGCCATCCGGCGCCGCATCCGCGACCAGGCCGGTGCCCAGCGTGGCGCCGGCGCCGGGGCGGTTCTCGATGACGAAGGGCTGGCCGAGGCGCGGCGCCATCTGCTCCGTCAGCAGCCGCGCCAGCACATCGGTGGACCCGCCGGGGCCGAAGGGCACCACCAGGCGGATCGGGCGGTTCGGCCAGGGGGTCTGGGCGATGGCGGGGGCGGCCAGCAGCGTGGCGCCGGCGCCCAGCAGCAGGCGGCGGGACAGCGGCGAATCGGCGAGGGTCATGGCGGGGCGGTCCGGGAGGAGGGATACGAAAGGGTAACCATACGTTCACCAAACCGGCAATCGAGTTCGCCGCGCTTCGGCGAGCTTTCGGCCGGGCGATTCCCGCGCCATGCTGGGCGCAACGAAACCTCGGAGGAAAAGTCCATGAATCGCCGTACCCTTCTGGGCGCGCTGGCCGCCACCCCGTTGCTGCCGGGCGCAGCGCGCGCCCAGGACGCCTGGCCGACGCGGCCGGTCACCGTGATGGTGCCCTTCGTCGCCGGCGGTCCTTCCGACATCATCGCGCGCACCATCGCCAACCGTATGTCCCAGGTGGTGGGCCAGCCGGTGGTGGCGGAGAATCGCGCCGGCGCGAATGGCGAGGTGGCGGCGCGGCTGGTGATGCGCGCGCCGGCGGATGGGCACATGCTTTTCGTCGGCTCGATCGGCGTCTTCGCCATCAATGCCGCGCTGCGCCCGAACCTCGGCTACGATCCGGTGCGTGACTTCGCGCCCATCACCATGGCCGTCACCACGCCGAACGTGCTGGTGGTGAATGCGGAGAAGGTCCCCGCGCGCACGCTGCCGGAGGTGATCGCCTGGCTGAAGGCGAATGCCGGCCGCGCCAGCTATTCCACCTCCGGCGTCGGCTCCTCCGACCATCTGACGATGGAATTGTTCAAGCAGCGCACGGGCACGGATGTGACGCATGTGCCCTACCAGGGCGGCGCGGCGGCGGCCACCGACCTCATCGCCGGCAATGTGCAGCTGTCCTTCCAGAATCTCGGCACCGTCGCCGCGCATATCCAGGGCGGCCGCCTGCGCGCCATCATGCTGACGAGTGCCACGCGCAGCCCCGTGCTGCCGGATGTGCCGACGGCGGCGGAAGCGGGCATGGCGGATTTCGTTGTGACATCGTGGCAGGCGGTGATGGCCCCGGCCGGCCTGCCGCAGCCGGTCCTGACGAAGGTGCATGAGGCGGTGGTGGCAGCGCTGCGCCATCCCGAATCGGTGCAGCGGCTGAACGCCATCGGCTTCGATGTCGTGGCGAATTCGCCGGATGACTATCGCACCTTCCAGCAGGCGGAGATCGCGCGCTGGCGAGAGGTGGTGCGCGCCGCGAATATCCGCGCGGAGTAGGGGCAGGGCCTTCCCACATTTTCCAAGTTGTCAGGCTGCAACAGGCGTTTCGAAAACGCCCGGTGGTATGACCTGCATCAAGGCAGCGTGACAGCACCACGCCCAGAACCCCTCCGCGGCCGCGCACAGGGCGCGCCGCGGAGAAAGGCTCTTGGCTATGATTCCGAAAATCTGCGCAGCGGCCCTGGCGGGCATGGTCGCGGCGCTGCCGGCGATGGCGCAGGATCTGCGCGGCAAGCTGGCGGGCGATATCGTGCTCGGCGTCGGCGTGATCGGCGTGCTGCCCTCGAACGGCGGCAATACCAGCATCGGCGGCGAGCCGCATGCGAGTGCCACGGCAACCCCGCAGCTCGACCTCACCTATTTCCTCACGCCGAATTTCGCGGTGAACGTGATCGCCGCGACCTCGCGGCATGATGTCTCCGTGCGCGGCCTGCCCGGCGGCAATATCGACCTCGGCCGCGTCTGGGCGCTGCCGCCGACTGTGACGCTGCAATACCATCCGCTGCCCGCCAGCCGCTTCAGCCCCTATCTCGGCGTTGGGCTGAACTACACGGTCTTCTACGGCGAGGGCGGCGGGCGCAGCGCCGGCATCACCCATGTCGATGTCGACAATGCCTGGGGCGTCGCGGTGAATGCCGGCGTGGACTACGAGATCACGCCGAACTTCCTGGCGAACTTCGACGTGAAGCGGCTGTGGCTGCGGCCGGATGTCAGCGTGAATCACGGCGCCGTGCAGGCGGAGGCGCATATCGATCCCTGGATCATCGGCACCAGCATCCGCTACCGCTTCTGATGCGTGTTCCGGGAAGGGCAGCCATGCCCTTCCCGCCCTGACTGCGGCGCCCCATTTGCGGGCCATGGCCAGTCCCTGCATCGATATCTGCCGCTATGACGAAACCACCGGCTGGTGCTTCGGCTGCGGCATGCTGAAGCCCGAGAAGAAGCGCTGGAAGAAGGACAAGGAGGAGCGCCCCGCCATCCGCGCCGCCTTGCCGCAACGCCTTTCGGCACTCGCTACCGCCGGGCACGCGACCGGAGAGGCGGCGGCCAAAAAGAAGAAGAAGTAGCGGAGATTTCGCCGCCAGGGCGATCCGTGCCATAAGGGTGGCAAGAACAATCACCTGGGACGAAACGTCATGACAATTCCCACCGTCGGCCGCCGTGCCCTGCTGGGCGCCGCCGCCCTGCCACTCGCCGCCCCCGCCTTGGCGCAGGAGGGGTTTCCGAACCGCCCGCTGCGGCTAATCGTCGGCTTCACGCCGGGCGGCGCCACCGACATCTCCGCCCGCGCCATCGCGCCCAAGATGGGCGAGGCGCTGGGCCAGCCCGTGATCGTGGAGAATCGTCCCGGCGCCGGCAGCAACATCGCGACGGAGGTTGTGGCGCGCAGCCCGGCCGATGGCCATACGCTGCTGCTGGCCACCCTCGGCGCGCTGGTGGTCAGCCCGATGGTGATCCGCCTGCCGGTGGACCCTGCGCGCGACCTGGTGCCCGTCTCCGTCGCGGTCGACCTGTTCAACATCCTGGTGGTGCCGGTGGATCGGCCCTGGCGGAGCGTGGCGGACCTGGTGGCCGCGGCGAAGGCCGCGCCCGGCACGCTGTCCTACGGCACCAGCGGCATCGCCGGCGGGCCGCACCTCGCCGGGCTGCTCTTCGACCGCATCGCGGGGACCGAGACCACGGCGGTGCATTATCGCGGCGGCGGGCTGGTGGTGAACGACCTGCTGGCGGGGCGCGTCGACTTCTCCTTCGCCACCGCCGCCTCGGTGCTGGAACAGGTGCGCGCGGGCAAGCTGCGCGCGCTCGCCATCCCGCATCTCGAACGCTCGCGCCTGATGGCGGAGATTCCGACGGTCGCCGAATCCGGCGTGCCCGGCTTCGACGTGCCGTCCTGGTATGCGGTGATGGCGCCGCGCGGCACGCCGGAGCCCGCCATCGCCCGCCTCAACGCCGCGATGCGCGTGGCGCTGGCGGATGCGGAGACGACCGAGGTGCTGAACCGCAACGGGCTGGAGCCGCGCTGGACGACGCCGGAGCAGCTGACCGCGGCGATCGCGGAGGAGCGGACGAAGTGGACGCCGATCATCCGCGAGAGCGGCATCCGGATCGAGTAGCGGCCCTCAGGCCGCGGCCCTCTGGGGCGTCAGGCCGCGGCCCTCTGGGACGTCAGGCCGCGGCCCTCTGGGACGTCAGGCCGCGGCCCTCTGGCCGACGCCCATCTCCTCCAGCACCGCCTCGGCCTGCTTCAGGGCGAAGCGGATGTCCTCCTCCCCGATCGCACCGATGCAGCCGAAGCGCATGGAAGGCTGCCTGGTCGAGGAGAAGTCGGAGAGGATGACGCCGCGCGCCTTCATCTTCCGCTGGAAGGTCTCAAGGCTCCAGGCCGGGTCCACCGGCTGGTAGACATTGACGATGATCGGCCCCTGGTGCTCGGGCGCCACATAGGGCGTGAAGCCCAGCGCCTTGAGGCCCGCATACATCACGTCCCGGTTGCGGCTGTAGCGCGCGAAGCGGGCCGGCTGCCCGCCCTCGGCCTCATAGATCTCCATCGCCTTGCCGAAGGCCCGCAGCGCCTGCACCGCCGGGGTGAAGCGGAAGCTGCCCCAGCCGTTCTTCAGGGCGTGGTCGTAGACATCGGCAAGGTCCATCACCCAGGACCCCGCCTGGCCGCGGCAGGCCTCCAGCCGCGCGATCGGTGCCACCGCGAAGCCGAAGCCCGGCAGCCCCTCCAGGCACTTGTTCGAGGTGAAGACAACCACGTCGCACTCCGGATGGTCCGCGATGCGGAAGGGCAGCGCGCCGAAGGCGGAAACGGCGTCGCAGATCATCCGCCGCCCGGCCGCCGCGATCACCGGCCCCAGGATCTGCGGGTCGTTGATGATGCCGGTGCCGGTCTCGCTCACCACCAGGGCCACATGGCCGCAATCGGGATTCTCCGCCAAGGCCTGGGCCAGGCGCTGCGGCGACATCGGCACATTGTCCGGCCCGTCCAGCGCCACCACCACCCGGCCCGCTGTCTCCGCCAGCCGCGCCAGGCGCTCCGCATAGCCGCCATTGCGCACCACCAGCAGCTTCTGGCCCGCCGGGACGAAGGTGCGGATCGCGGCCTCGATGATCATATGGCCGCAGCCGGGCAGCGGCATCGCGGTATGCACCCCCTCCACCCCGCCCGCGATGCGCACGATGGCCGGCCGCATTGCCGCGTATTCGGCGCGAAAATCCTCGTCCCAGGGGGCGATGTCCTCCGCCATGCAGGCGCGGACTTCGGGGCGGGTCTGCACGGGGCCGGGGATCAGCAGCAGCATGGGGTCTTCACCGTCTGGGGCGTTATCCTCCGGCTATACCACCCCCGCCTAAACGACCAACATGCCGCCCAGCAATTCCCGCCGCAGCTTGCGCAGGATGGCCTCCGCGAAATCCACGTAGTCGGCGCAGGGCATGGCGAAGGATCCGGGGCCGCCGATCACCTCGGCCACGTAGTGCTCCATCAGGTCCGGCTCCTCGTTCAGGATGGCGAGGCCATTCACCGTAAGACCCGCCGCCACCGCCAGGTCCCGCACCGGGCCCGGGGCGCGGCCGGCATTGTGGCGGCCATCGCCGGAGACATCGAGCACCAGCCGCGTGGGGTCGCCCGGCGCGCGTGCCAGCACGGCCAGGCCGGCCGCCATCCCCTCCCCCAGCGCGGTGGCGCCGGCTGCTGGCAGGCGCGGCGTGTTCTCGATGGCCTCCGCCAGCGCCGCGGCCCCTTCCGCATCGGCGAGCCGCGTCCAGCCCACCGCCAGGTCCTGCTGCCCCGGCCCGGACCAGAGCAGCAGCGCCAGCGCCGCCGCGCCGCGCGGCCCCGCGGTGGCGGCCGCCAGCACCGCCGGGTCGCGCAGCGCCGCCGCGGTGCCGCCCGCCATCAGCCGGAACTCCTCGAAGTCAACGCTGGCGGAGACATCCATGGCCAGGCAGAGGGCGATATCCACGCTATCCATCGGTGCAAGAATCCTGATCCACGCCTTGTTTGCTTCGCGCCACGACCGGTGCCAGCATGCGGCGGCGCAACATGACAGGGATGTGCAGCATGATCGGCAGGCGTGGCATTCTGGCGGCAGGCGGCGGCCTGCTGGCCGCCCCCCTGGCAGCCCCCCCGGTGCTGGCCCAGGCCTGGCCGGCGAGGCCGATCCGCGTGATCGTGCCCTATACCCCCGGCGCCGCCACCGATGCCATGGCCCGGCTTTCGGCCCAGAAGCTGCAGGAAAAGCTGGGCGTGACGGTGGTGGTGGAAAACCGCGCCGGCGCCAATGGCGCCATCGGCAGCCAGGCCGTGCTGCAGGCGCCCGCCGATGGCTATACCCTGCTCGGCTCGGCCTCCATCCACCCGATGGCCCGCCACGTGATGAAGGCCGCTCCCTACGACCCGGTGGCGGATTTCCTGCCGCTGGCGCGCACCGCCCGCGGGCCGCTGGTACTGGTCTCCAACCCCCGCCTGCCGCAGACCACCATCGCGCAGGTGGTGGAGGCGGCAAAGCGGGACCCCGCGCGCTGGACCTTCGCCACCAGCAGCCTGGGCTCCGCCGGGCATCTCGCCAGCATCGAGTTCAACCGCGTCACCGGCGCAAATATCGAGATCGTCGGCTATCGCGGCAGCGCGCCGGCGCTGACCGATGTAGCGGCCGGCAATGCGCAGCTGATGTTCGACCCCGTGCTCGCCACCCTGCCCATGGTGCGTGGCGGCCAGCTGCGCGGCCTGGCGATCGCCACCGCCACCCGCACCCAGCTGGCCCCAGAACTGCCGACGGCGGTGGAGGGCGGGCTCGCCGGCTTCGAATTCTATTCCTGGTACGGCGTCTGGGGCCCCCGCGCCATGCCGCGGGAGATTGCGGACCGCATCAACGCCGCCCTCGTCAGCGGGCTGCGGGAGCCGGAGGTGGTGGCGCGCCTGACCGGTCTCGGCTTCGAGCCGGTGGCGGAGACGGTGGCCCAGGCCGAGGCCTTCATCACCGCCGATGTCGCCCGCAATGCGGAGCTGCTGCGGATCGCGAATTTCGAACCGCAGTGACCGGCTTGGCCGGCGCCACCCGCCGGCTGGCGCCGCGCAGCCGGCGGGCCTAGTCTCGCATCCGACCCGCACGGGTTGGGAGGCTGGCTGGATGGACGTGACGAAGCGGGACGAGGCGCGGGCATTGCGGGGTTCCTGCCCTGCAGGGCGCCTGGCGCAGATGCCGGGCCGCCCTGCGGCCGCATGACCGTCCAGCCCCTGCCTGGTGGCCAGGCACGAACCGGCCCTGCATGGCGAGGCGCCGCATCCTCACGGCGCCGTGACAACCCCCCTGTGAACCGCCCCCGCGCCATGCTACCGCTGCCGCCAGGGAATGGCTTGCCGGCCAAAGCTGCCGGCCAGGGGGGGGAGAGGGCGCGCCATCGACGCTCTGCACGATATCGCGCATGGGCCGGATGGGCCGGTGGCGCCGCCGGACCATCCGGTTCCGGTCTCGGAACTTGTCACCCGCATCGCGCAGGACTGGCCGACGGAGCGCCTGACGCTGGGGGAGTTGATGGAGGCGCTGGGCGCGCGCGGCTATGGCGTGCTGATCGTGCTCTTCGCCCTGCCCAACCTGCTTCCCATCTACATCCCCGGCCTGAGCCCGATCTTCGGCTTTCCGCTGATGATCATCTGCGCGCAGCTGGCCTATGGCCTGCCCACGCCCAAGTTGCCGAAGCTGCTGACGCGCCGGTCCATGCGCCGCGCGGATCTGCGGCTGATCACGGAAAAGGCGCTGCCCTGGCTGCGGCGCGTCGAACGCTATGTGAAGCCGCGCCCCTCCTGGATCACCAGCCGCGCCGGGGAAAGGCTGATCGGCGCCTATGGCGTCTGGCTCTGCTGCATCGTGGTGGTGCCGCTGCCCTTCACCAACGGCCCACCCTCGCTCGCCTGCCTGATCATGGCGATGGGGCTGATGGAGGAGGATTCGCGCACCATCCTGGGCGGCGCCGCCTTCGGCATCATCGCCAGCATCATCGGCCTGTCCATCATCGGCAGCGTCGGCTGGATGCTGGCGGCGGGCTTCGCCTGGCTGGTCGGCCTGTTCTGATGCGCGGCGCGGTGCGCGCGTGATCCCGGACCCGTCGCCAGTTGCGGCCCCAACGACGTCCGAGGACTCCGCGCCGATCTCGCGCATCGTGGCGGAGGTGGCGGCCGCCTTCCCGGGGGAGCGCATCAGCCTGGGCGAGATGGCGGAAGCGTTCGGCGACCGCGCCTTCGGCCTGCTGCTGCTGCTGCTGCTGCTGCCGGGCCTGCTACCTGGCATGGCCAGCGTCTTCGGCACGCCGCTGCTGATCCTTGGCGTGCAGATGGGCCTGGGCCTGCGCGTGCCGAAGCTGCCTGGCATCCTGGCGCGGCAGACCATCAAGCGGGCCGACCTGCTGCGGCTGGCCTCCGCCTCCTCCAAGGGCCTCGGGCGGATCGAGCGCTATGTGAAGCCGCGGCCGGGCTTCTTCACCTCCCCCTTCGGGGAACGCATCATCGGCTGGCTGACCGCCTATGTGGCGCTGATGCTGATCCTGCCGGGCCCGGGGACCAACGGGCCGCCCGCCTTCGGCAATATCGTCATGGCGCTGGGCCTGATCGAGCATGACAGCACGGTGACGATGTGGGGCGTGGTGCTGACCATCGCCGGCTGCCTCTTCGCCACCGTCGTGCTCGGCGTGATCGGCTGGCTGGGGCTGCAGGCACTGGGCTGGATCTTCTGAGGCCGCATCCCGATTGTGCGACGCGGGCTGGCGATGGTAACACTTCGGTATGCGCCGGTGGCCCGCAAGGGCTGAAACGGGAACGCGTGAAGGTCTTGCGGCATCCGCCGCCGGGCCGAGCCCGCGGCTGCCCCCGCAACTGTAGGCGGAGTGCCTGACCCCCTCATGCCATTGGGCCCGCTCGGGCCCGAGAAGGCGGGGACAGGATCCGGGAGGCCTCCTCCCGGTGCTCCGCGAGCCAGGAGACCGGCCGGCGCAGAGACGTCACGCGCGTGCCGGGCGGGGTGCACCGGCGCAACGGAACGACAGGCCACCGGCGGGCATTCCCCGCAGGCTGCCGCTCGTCTCCGCCTGCGGCGACGACGCCAGCCGCTGCGCATCCCGCAAGGGGGGCGTGGCTTGTCGTCCGCTCGCACGGAGGAAACCGATGCGACTGAATCATGCTTTCCGGGCCGCGCCTTTCGCGCTCGCCCTGCCCTTGCTGCTGCCCACCTTCGCCACGGCGCAGCAGGCCATCCCCGAGACCATCGTCACCGCCACCCGCATTCCCACCGAGGCGGAGCGCGTGCCCGCCGCCATCACCGTACTGACGCGCCAGGATATCGAGGAACGCGGCTACCAGACCCTGTCGGAGGCGCTGGCCACCGTGCCGGGCATGAACCTGGTGCAGGCGGGCGGCCTCGGCCAGCAGGCCAGCATCTTCGTCCGCGGCACCGCATCCCGCCACGTGCTGGTGCTGCTGGATGGCGTGCCGGTGAACGATCCCTCCGAGCCCAATGGCGCCTTCAACTTCGGCAATGAGTTGCTGGGCGATATCGAGCGGATCGAGGTGGTGCGCGGCCCGGGTTCGTCCCTCTATGGCTCCGGCGCCATCGGCGGCGTCATCAACCTGGTGACGCGGCGCGCGCCGGCCGGCGTGCCGCTGCAGGTCTTCGGCGATCTCGCCGGCGGCAGCCAGGGCACGGCGCGCGGCGCGCTCGGCGCGGCGGGCAGCCTGCAGGGCTGGAACTACCTGGTGGTGGGCCAGGGCCTGACCACGCAGGGCAGCGACGCCACGCCGCGCCGCATGAACAACGACACGAAGGAGACCGAATCGCTCCGTGCCGGCGCCGGCACCGCGCGCTTCGGCTGGGCAGGCGGCAGCACCAGCGTGGAGGGCCTGCTGCGCTGGCGGGAGAACCGGCTGGAGCTGGACAATGTCCCGAACGACGACCCGAACTACGAGGGCAATGACCGCCGCTGGTTCGGCCAGCTGCGCGCCGAAACCGGCCTCTTCGACGGCATCTGGACCACCGGCCTGCGCGCCGCGGTGACGGAGGATCGGCGCCGCTACCTGAACCTGCCGGATTCGCGCAGCAGCGCCTCCACGGACGATCTGTATCGCGGCCAGCGGCAGACGCTGGACTGGGGCAACAGGATCCGGCTCGGCGATCTCGGCCCCTTCTCCATGGCCGGCCTCGCCTTCGGCGTGACGCATGAGCATGAGAGCGTGGAAGCCAATTCCGGCTCCCCCGGCTTCCGCACCACCACCGATGCCTCGGCCAATAGCACGGCGCTGCATGCCGGCCTGCAGGCGCGGCTTGGCCCGCGCCTCGACCTCTCGGCCGGGCTGCGGCGCGATTCGGCGGATGACTATGACGGCTTCACTTCCTGGCGGCTCGGCACCGTGCTGGCGCTGCCGGAGGTTGCCTCCCGCCTGCATGCCTCGGCCGGCACCGCCTTCAAGGCGCCCTCGCTGTATCAGCGCTTCGGCCGCATCGGCAGCTTCTTCCGCGGCAATCCGAACCTGGAGGCGGAGGACAGCTTCGCCTGGGAAATCGGCGCCGAGACCGACCTGCCGCTGTTCGGCCGCAGCGATGGCGCGACGGCCAGCGCCACCTACTTCAACACGCGCACCAACAACCTGATCAACTTCAACCGCAGCTTCTCCTCGTTGGAGAATATCGAGAAGGCGAGCAGCCAGGGCGTGGAGCTGGCGCTGACGGCACGGCCTTTCCGCTGGCTGGATGCGCGGCTGGGCTGGACCATCACCGAGGCGCGGGACGAGGTGACGGATGCGCCGCTGGCGCGCCGCCCGCGCAACGTGGTCTCGGCCGGCGCGCGCATCGCGCCGACGGATCGCATCGTGATCAGCCCGGAAGTGCTGTTCACCGGCCCCTCACCGGACACGGCATCCTATGACAATGCGGGACGCTTCATCTCCGGCGTGAACTACAACAAGTCCGGCACGGTGCTGAATCTGACGGCGTCCTATCGCGTGACGCCGGCCATCACGACCTATGTCGAGGGCCGCAACCTGGGCAATAGCCGGTGGGAGCCGGCGAACGGCTTCGTCACGCCGGGCCGCAGCCTTCTGGTCGGCACGCGCTTCGTCTTCTGAGGCGAAGGGCCCAGAGCACTATCCGATAACACTGAAGCGGTGTTATCGGATTTCGTGCTTTAGAAACAATGGCTTCTAGAACACGAGATCCGTCCATCCGGACGGATCGTGCTCTAGGCCGCGCGCTTGGCGCGCGGCTTGCGGCGCCGTGCCGGCTGGGCCTCGGCCTGGCCGGCATCGGCCACGTCCTTGGTGCCTTCCAGCGCCGAGAGGAAGCGGCGGCACCAGACGCTGGCGGTGACAGCCTTCACCTTGGCCCAGTTGCGGTTCCAGCGGTCCAGCCGCTCATCCGCCGGCATGTCCATCGCCGCATCCAGCGCCTCCGCGATATCGTCGGGGTCGAGCGGATTGACGATCAGCGCGCCATCCAGCTCCACCGCCGCGCCGGCGAAGCGCGACAGCACCAGCACGCCGGGATCCGCCGGATCCTGCGCCGCCACATATTCCTTGGCGACCAGGTTCATGCCATCGCGCAGCGGCGTGACCAGGCCGATGCGCGCCATGCGCATGAAGCCCGCCAGCGTCGGTCGCGGCACGGCGCGGGTGATGTAGCGGATCGGCGCCCAGTCGGGCTCCGCCATCTGGCCATTGATGCGGCCCACGCCCTCATCCAGTTCGCGCCGCAGCGCGCGGTACATGGCGACATCGCCGCGGCTTACCGGCGCCACCTGCAGGAAGGTGATCTTGCCGCGATGCCGCGGGAAGCGTTCCAGCATGGCGCCGAAGCCGGCGATGCGCTGCGGCAGGCCCTTGGTATAGTCCAGCCGGTCGATGCCGATGGCCAGCGAACGGCCGGCCAGCGAATCGCGCAGCCGCTTCACCTCCTTCGCCTCCGCGCGCTGCGCCGCGAGCTTGGCGAAGCCGCTGGCGTCGATGCCGATGGCGAAGGCGCCGACGCGCAGCGCCACATCGCCTTTGCCGACGGCGATCAGCGCGGCGCGCAGATTCTCGGAATCATCCTCGGTCTGCATGCCGATGGCATCGATCGCCTCCATCGCCTCCAGCAGCTTCTCCGCATGCGGCAGGCCGTTGAAGACGGAGCGTGGCGGGAAGGGCACGTGCAGAAAGAAGCCGATGCGCTGCTTGCAGCCCAGCGCGCGCAGTTCCGCCGCCATCAGGAACAGGTGGAAGTCGTGGATCCAGATGGTGTCGTCCGGCTTCAGCAGCGGCGCCAGCGCGGCCGCGAAGGCGGCGTTGGTGCGCTGGTAGCCGGCGAAGTCGCGCCGGTCGAAGCGCGCGATGCCGAGCCGGTAGTGCAGCACCGGCCACAGCGCGGCATTGGAGAAGCCCTGGTAGAAGTGCTTGTAGTCGTCGTGCCCCAGGTCGATCGTGGCATAGGTGGTCGTGCCATGGCGATGCAGCGCAGCCTCGGTCCCGGTCTGCGGCGCGGTCTTGCCGGACCAGCCGAAATACATGGAATCGCGGTTCGCCAGGGCATCCTTCAGCGCCACCGCCAAGCCGCCGGCGGTCGGGCCGGCTTCCTTCGGATCCGGCACGCGATTGGCGACGATGACAAGGCGGCTCATGCCGCCGCCCCGCGCGCCTGGCGCGTTTCCAGCGAGGCGAGCCAGCCGCGGAAGACATCCGGCGTACCGAAGACATCCTGCAGCCGCAGCCCGAGCCCGCCCGCCGCGCGGGCGACGGCCATGCCGGCCTCATCCGTCACATCGTCGCCCACGAAGATGGGAACGCGCCCGGCGAAGGGTGACCGCGCCATCAGGCTGGCCACCGCCGTGCCCTTGTTGGCGCCGCGCGGCGTCACTTCCCAGGCCATGCGGGCGGGCAGCAGCGCGAAGGCATCGGGCGCTTCCGCCACCAGGGATTCGAGCAGCCTGCGACCGGCTTCCTCGGCCTCCGGCGCCTGTCGGAAATGCAGCACGAAGCCATGCGCCTTGTCTTCGATGAAGGCCGCGGGGAAGTCGCTCAGCAGCAGGTCGGCGCGGGCGCGCCAGGCCGCCGGCGGGGATGGCAGGGCGGGCATCTCCGTCCCGCCCTCCGGCACCGGGCGCAGCTCCGCGCCATGGCTGCCGGCCTTGGCGATGGCCACGGGCAGGAAGTGGTCGAGCTCCGCCAGCGGCCGACCGGAGACGATGGCCAGGGCGCCATCCAGCTGCCGGGCCAGACGCTCCAGCATCCGCGGCAGCTCGTCGGGGACCATCACGGCATCCGGCCGCTCGGCGATGTCCACAAGGGTTCCGTCGAAGTCGAGGAAGAGCGCCGCGTGTTCGGGCGCGGTGGGTAAAGCGTGCATGCCGGAACCTAACACGATGCAGGCGTCCCTGTTGCCACGCCCTCACGCGATCGTGAGTCTCCTGCCCGGACGATGACGCCCCAGCGCCACATGCTAGCCTCGGTTCCGAAAACCGGGGAGAACGTCATGACGGCACGGATACGCACCACCATCAGCCGGGCCGAAGGCGCGGTCTTCGACCAGGGTCTGCGCAGCTTCTTCGCCTATCGCGACCTCGGTGTGCGGGAGGCGACCGGCGGGGCCTTCGGTGCCCATGTCATCCGCGCAGTGCCCGGCAGCGGCGCGGCACCGCAATGGCATACCCACGCGCTGGGCTTCCAGCTGGTCTATGTCCTGCGCGGCTGGGTGACCTTCACCTACGAGGATATCGGCGAGGTCACCTTCCGCCCCGGCGACAGCGTGCTGCAGCCGCCCATGGTGCGCCATGTGGAGGTGGCGCATTCCGAGGATCTGGAGCTGCTGGAGATCACCAGCCCCGCCGAATTCGCAACCGCCCCGACCGAGGCGCCCGGCCTGCCTCCCGCCAGTTCCCCCTGAGCCGCAAATCCGCTATCCTGATCGCCGAGCGGGCGTGGTGGAACTGGTAGACGCGCCGGACTCAAAATCCGGTTCCGAGAGGAGTGTCGGTTCGATTCCGACCGCCCGCACCACTTTCTCTGGCGCGATGCCGCCCGCCAGGCCTTGGCATAACTGTGTTCACCTGCGTGCCTCCGGGCCGTAGCCCGCGCAGCAGGCGATGGGCGGCGCAATGCGCCCCGGATATCCGCAAGGCCGCTGCAGCGCATTTGGTTTGACAGGCGGGCGGCGGCATGGAACGGCGGGGGCATGCCGTTCCAGTCTGCGCTGCCCGCCCCCAGCATCGTCGATATCAGCGAAGAGCTGCGCCCGCTGATCGATGCTCTGCCGGTTCTCGTGGCCTATCTGGAGCGGACCGAGGAAGGCCCGCGCTACGTCTTCGTGAACAAGATTTACGAGAGCTGGTTTCCCACCAGCCGGGCCGAGATCCAGGGCCGCCTGGTGCGGGATGTGGTGGGCGAGGCCGCCTACGCGCGGGTGCAGGTCTGGCTGGAACAGGCCTTGGCCGGGCAGCGCGTCTCCTTCGAGCAGTTCATGCCCTATGCCGAGGGCCGGCACCGCACCATCCAGGTGGAATACGTGCCGCGCCGCGATGCCACCGGCCAGGTGATCGGCCTCTATTCCCTGGTGCAGGACATTTCGGACACCAAGCGGGCCGAGGCCGCGCTGCGCGACCTGAATGCGACGCTGGAGGCGCAGGTCGCCGAGCGCACCGCGGAACGCGACCGCGCCTGGCGCAATTCACGCGACCTGCTGGCGGTGATCGGCGCCGACGGCATCTTCCGCGCCGCCAACCCCGCCTGGCTGCCCATCCTGGGCCTGGCGCCGGAGGAGGTGGTGGGGCGCCACTACCGCGATTTCCTCTGGCCGGAGGACGCCGAGCCTACCGCGCTGGCGCTGCATCAGGCCGTCGGGCGGCAGGACCTGACCGGCTTCGAGAATCGCTACCGGCACCGCGACGGCCAGCCACGCTGGATCTCCTGGAACACCTCCTGGGAGGCGGAGCTGGTCTATGCCTATGGCCGCGACGTCACCGCGGAAAAAGCGCAGCGGGAAGCCCTGCAGCAGGCGGAAGCGCAGCTGCGCCAGGCGCAGAAGCTGGAGGTGGTGGGCCAGCTGACCGGCGGCGTGGCGCATGACTTCAACAACCTGCTGACCATCATCCGATCCTCCGTCGATCTCCTGCGCCGGCCGAACCTGTCCGAGGAACGCCGCAGCCGATACGTCGCCGCCATCGCGGAAACCGTGGACCGCGCCGCGCGGCTGACCGGCCAGCTGCTGGCCTTCGCCCGCCGCCAGGCGCTGAAGCCGGAGGTGTTCGACCCGGCGGAACACATCCGCACCATCGCGGAGATGATGCGCACGGTGGTGGGGGCGCGGGTGCACATCCTGATGGACCTCTCGCCCGAGACCTGCTCCGTCGAAGCCGATGCCAGCCAGTTCGAAACCGCACTGGTGAACATGGTGGTGAATGCCCGCGATGCCATGGATGGGGAGGGCACGCTGGTGCTGCGGCTGCGGCCGCTCTCGGCCATGCCCTCGATCCGCGGGCATCTCGGCACCGGCGGGTCCTTCGTCGCGATTTCCATAACCGATACCGGCGTCGGCATCGCGCCCGAAAGCCTGACCAAGATCTTCGAGCCCTTCTACACCACCAAGCCGGTCGGCCATGGCACGGGCCTGGGCCTTTCGCAGGTCTATGGCTTTGCCAAGCAGTCGGGCGGCGACGTGGCGGTGGAAAGCGAGCCGGGCCGCGGCACCACCTTCACCCTCTACCTGCCCCGGGCGCAGGAAAAGGCGCAGGTGGCCCTGGCCAGCGAGGCCGGCGGGCCGATCGCGGATGGCCGCGGCTGCCGCGTGCTGGTGGTGGAGGACAATGCCGAGGTCGGCGCCTTCTCCTCCCAGCTGCTGCAGGATCTCGGTTACGAGACATGCTGGGCGGCGAATGCGGAACAGGCGCTGACGCTGCTGGCGCGGGACCGCTTCGATGCGGTCTTCACCGATGTGGTGATGCCGGGCGTCAGCGGGATCGAGCTGGGCGAGGAAATCCGCCGACGCTATCCCGGCCTGCCGGTGGTGCTGACCTCCGGCTACAGCCATATCCTCGCCGCCGAGGGCCGCCACGGCTTCGAGCTGCTGCAGAAGCCCTATGCCGCGGAGGAGCTTTCGCGCGTGCTGCGCCGGGTGACGCAGCCGCGCTGAGCGGTTTCCTGCCCTCAGGCACCGGGCGCGGCCTCCGGCCGCTGGGCTCGTCATGCCGAAGGCATGCCTCCGGCATGACGCATGGGCGGTGGGCCACATTCGTGGCCTCAACCGCCCATGCGGCCGCAGGTATCAGATCATCACGCGCCCGGAAGCGGCGGCGGCCAGCGGTTCTTTCCAGATCACCTCGGCCGGCGTCACTTCCTTGGACAGGCGGTTCATGCCGCGCAGCTGGTCGATGGCGAGCTGGATATTGCCGACGCTGTCGGGCGTCAGGTTCATCTTGTACTCGACCTTGGTCATCAGCTCCGCGATGAAGGCGCGGTCCTGGCGCAGGAAGCGGGCGACCTGGGCGGCGGCCTCGGTCGGGTTCGCGGCGATGAATTCCTGCGCCTGGATCAGCGACCGCATCAGCCGCGTCGTCGCCTCCATGTTGGACTGCGCCCAGCCCTTGTTCATGTAGACGAAGTTGCGGACGATCTGGATCTGCTCGTTGGAGACGAGGATCTTGGTGTTCGGGATGGCGCGCATGGCGCGCGTCGGCCAGGGCTCCCAGACCGCGAAGGCGTCGATATTGCCGCGCTCCAGCGCCGCCACCATCTCGGGCGCCTCGACGTTCACGATGGTATAGTCGGCCGGGTTGAGATTGAGCTTGGCGACGACGGACAGCCAGAAGGTCTCGCTGCCGGTGCCGCGGGCGACGCCGACCTTCTTGCCCTTCAGCGCCTCCATATTCTCCACATTGCGGCCGAGCACGCTGATCCAGCGCAGCAGCGCCGTGCCCTCCGCCACCGCCACCACGTTGGGGTCGACCAGATGGGCGGAGACGCCGGCCTGTTCGGCGCCATAGGCGGAGTTGATCTGGTTGCCGATCAGGAAGGCCACCATCGCGGAGCCGGAGGGGCCGGTATTCACCGTCACGTCCAGCCCGTTGCGCTGGAAGAAGCCGCCTTCGCGGGCGACGTAGTAGGGCGCGAAGGAGGGATCGACGCCGGTGGCGATGGTCATGCGCAGCGGCGCGTTCTGGGCGAAGGCCGGCGCGGCGAGTGCGGCGCCACCGGCGGCGAGAAGGGTTCGGCGAAGCATGTTCTTGTTCTCCCTGTTTGTCACATGGTCGGGTTGAAGCGGCCCGCGAAGGCGCGGATCAGCAGGCGAAACACGCGGTCCGTCGCGAAGCCCAGCAGGCCGAGCGAAATCAGCGCGACGAAGATATCCTCCACCTGCATGAACAGCCGCGCATCCCACAGCATCTTGCCTAGCCCATCATTGCTGGCCACAAGCTCCGCCGCCACGATGGTGACGAAGGCATTCGCCATCGCCAGCCGCATGCCGGTGAGGATGTAGGGCACCGTCGCCGGCAGGGCGACGAGGGCGAAGACCTGGAACTTGTTGGCGCCCAGGCATTGTGCCGCGCGAACCTTGTCCTTGCCCACGGCGCCGACGCCGGCCGCCGTCGCGATCACCACGACGAAGACGGTGGTATAGGCGATCAGGAAGATCTTGCTCTCCTCCCCGATGCCGAACCAGATCACCGCCACGGTGATCATGGCCACGGCCGGGATGAAGCGGAAAAACTCCGTCCAGGGTTCCAGCAGCAGCCGCACCGGCCGGAAACTGCCGATGGCCAGGCCGATCGGGATGCCGATGGCAGAGCCGAGGAGAAACCCCTGGATGATGCGGCGCATCGAGGCCCAGACGGATTCCTGCAGCAGCCCTTCCTCCAGCAGAACCCAGCCGCGCTCGAAGACCGGGAAGGGCGAGGGGAAGAGCACGGAGCTGACCAGGTAGCGCGATGCCAGGTGCCAGATGACGAACAGCAGCGCGAAGCCCAGCACATAGCCGATGATGGTGGCAGCGCGGCTATGCATGGGGGTGGATCTCCGCATGGATCAGCTCATGCACCTGGCGGAAGCTGGCCATGAAGGCATCGGAAGTGCGTTCACGCGGAAAGGGCAGGTCGATCGGCACCACCGCCTTCAGCGTCCCGCCCGGGCCGCGCTTCATCACGCCGACGCGGGTGGCCAGCGCGCAGGCCTCCTCGATGTCATGCGTGATGAACAGCACGGTCTTCCGGTTCTCCGACCAGATGCGCGAAAGCTCACCCTGCAGCACCGCGCGCGTCATCGCATCCAGCGCGCCGAAGGGCTCGTCCATCAGCAGCATGCGCGGGTCGTTCGCCAGCGCACGCGCGATCTGGATGCGCTGCTTCATGCCGCCGGACAGCTCCGATGGGTGCTTGTCGCCCTGGCCCTTCAGCCCGACCATGTTCAGGAAGCGGTCGGCGATGGCGCGCCTTTCGCCGCGGCCCATGCCGCGCAGGCGCAGGCCGAAGGCGATATTGTCCCGCGCCGTCAGCCAGTCATAGAGGCTGTCATGGCCCTGGAAGACCACGCCACGATCGGCGCCGGGGCCGCGCACGGGCTTGCCCTCCAGGCGGATCTGGCCGGAGGTCGGCGTATCGAAACCGGCGAGCATGTTCATCACCGTGGTCTTGCCGCAGCCGGATGTGCCCAGCAGGCAGAAGAACTCGCCCTCGGACAACTCCAGGTTGAAATCCCGCACCGCTTCATAGGCGCCGGTACGCCCGCGGAAGGTCATGCCGACCCCATCCAGCTCCACGAAGGCCACCATGTCCCCCACTTGTATCCAGGCTTGAGTTTAGGGCACCCCCGTGATGCGGCAACCCGGCTTCACGCCCCTTCCTTGGAAGATTAGAAGCGCCGTGCACGGATAGGAGGCAACAAGATGATGCTCGAAGGCAAGGTGGCGATCGTCACCGGTGCGGGCGGCGGCATTGGGCGGGAGATTGCCCTCGCCATGGCGCTGGCCGGCGCCTCCGTGGTGGTAAACGATATCGGCGCCAGCCTGACCGGCGAGGGCCCGACCTCCGCAACTCCCGGCGAGCAGACGGTGGCCATCATCCACCAGCGCGGCGGCAAGGCCGTGGCCAATACCGACAGCGTGGCGGATTGGGGTAGCGCGCAGCGGATCGTGGCGCAGGCGCTGGACGCCTTCGGCCGAATCGACATCGTGGTCAACAATGCCGGCATCCTGCGCGACCAGATCTTCCACAAGATGTCGCCCGAGGAATGGCTGGCGGTCATCAATGTGCATCTGAACGGCAGCTTCTTCGTCAGCCGTGCTGCGGCGGAGCAGTTCCGCAAGCAGGGCAGCGGCGCCTATGTGCACATGACCTCCACCTCCGGCCTCATCGGCAATTTCGGCCAGGCGAACTACTCCGCGGCCAAGCTCGGCGTGGCAGCATTGTCAAAATCCATCGCGCTGGACATGCAGCGTTTTGGCGTGCGGTCCAATTGCATCGCGCCCTTCGCCTGGTCGCGCATGACCAGCTCCATCCCCTCCTCCACGGAGGCGGAGAAGGCACGCGTCGCGCGGCTGCAGCAGATGACGCCGGACAAGAACGCGCCGCTGGCCGTGTTCCTCGCCTCCGACGCCGCCAAAGACGTCACCGGGCAGATCTTCGCGGCGCGCCACAACGAGCTGTTCCTGTTCAGCCAGCCGCGGCCGATCCGCTCCACGCACAGCGCCGGCGGCTGGACGCCGGAGGCGATCGCCGAGACCGCCCTGCCCGCCTTGCGCAGCCACTTCCTGCCGCTCGATCGCTCCGGCGACGTGTTTTCCTGGGACCCCGTCTGATGGATTTTTCGCTCACCGAGGAACAGGTCGCGTTCCAGGATTCCGTCCGCCGCTTCGCCGAACAGCACCTGGCCAAGGACGCGCTGGCCCGCGCGCATGACGAGCGCTTCCCCTGGGATGTCGCGAAGCTGATGGCCGAGAACGGCCTGTTCGGCATCATGGTGCCGGAGGAGGATGGCGGCCAGGGCGGCACGCTGTTCGATGCGATCCTCGCCATGGAGCAGATCGCCTATGTCTGCCCGCGCAGCGCCGATGTGCTGCAGGCCGGCAATTTCGGAGCGTTCCGCACCTTCGCGGAATACGCCACGCCCGACCAGAAGAAGCGCTACTTCGAGCCGCTGCTGCGCGGCGAGACCATCGCCGCCGTCGGCATGACGGAGCCCGATGCGGGCTCGGCACTGACCGACCTGAAGACCACCGCCACCAAGGTGCAGGGCGGCTATGTGCTGAACGGCGGCAAGGTCTTCACCTCCAACACCGAGGATGCCGGCGTCTTCGTCATCTACTGCCGCTTCGCCCCCGGCGTGAACGGCATCGGCTCCGTCCTGCTGGAACGCGGCATGGAGGGCTTTCGGCTCGGTCAGCCCAGCCGCTACATGAATGGCGAGACCTGGTGCGCCCTGTATTTCGACAATGTCTTCGTACCTGAGGAAAACCTGCTGCTCGGCGAAGGCGGATTTCGCAAGCAGATCTCCGGCTTCAACGTGGAGCGCGCAGGCAACACCACGCGGGCGCTGGCACTCGGCGAATACTGCTTCCGCCAGGCCAAGGCGCATGCCGAGCAGCGCAAGCAGTTCGGCCGGGCGCTGATGGAATTCCAGGGGCTGCAATGGAAGTTCGCGGAGATGCGCGTGGCGCTGGATAGCGCGCAGTTGCTGCTCTATCGCGCCGCGGTCCGCGCCAAGGGCGGGCTGCCCGATCCGCAGGACGTCGCGCTCGCAAAATACGCCTGCAACCAGGCGGGCTGGATGTGCTCGAACGAGTCCATGCAGATCATGGGCGGCACCGGCTACAGCCAGGACCTGCTGATCGAATACTGCGTGCGCAAGACGCGCGGCTGGATGATCGCCGGCGGCAGCCTCGAGATGATGAAGAACCGCATCGCCGAGGGCGTCTTCGGCCGCAGCTTTTCGCAGCGGCCGCCCAAGGCATGAGCCTCGCCCAGGCCCTGCTGAATCCGCGCCGCGTCGCGCTGATCGGCGCATCCGCCGACGAACAGCGCCTCACGGCGCGGCCGCAACGCTACCTGCGCCGCCACGGTTTTTCGGGCGAACTCTTCCCCGTGAATCCGCGGGCGGAGACGGTGCTGGGTGAGCGCGCCTATGCTTCCCTGGCGGATATCCCGGGCGACATCGACTTCGCCTATATCCTGCTCGGCACGGACAATGTGGAAGCGCAGGTCGCGGCCTGCGCAGCCCGGAAGATTCCCGTGGCCTGCGTGCTGGCCGATGGTTTCGCGGAATCCGGGCCGGAAGGCGCGGCCCTTCAGTCGCGCGTGCTGGCCGCGGCACAGGCGGGCGGAATGCGGCTGCTCGGCCCGAATTCCATGGGCATCGTCAACCTGAACGCCCGCACCGCGCTGACCACCAATGCGGCGCTGGAGGCGGAGGAGCTGCCGGCCGGGCGCGTCGCGCTGGTCTCGCAATCCGGCTCCATGATGGGCGCGCTGCTGTCGCGCGGCGCCGCGCGGGGGCTGGGCTTCTCGCATCTCGTGGGCACGGGCAACGAGGCCGATCTGACGGCGGGCGAGATCGCCTCGCTGCTGCTCGACGACCCCGATGTGGATGTCGTCGCGCTGTTCCTCGAATCGATGCGCGCGCCGGAGCAGATGGCCGCCGCCGCCGCCAAGGCGCGCGCATTGAAGAAACCGATCGTCGCGCTGAAGCTCGGCCGCAGCCCCTTTGGCGCGGAGCTCGCCACCAGCCACACCGGCGCGCTCGCCGGCAGTGATGCGGCGGCGGACGCCTTCTTCCGCGCGCATGGAATCCTCCGCGTCTCCATGCTCGAATCCCTGCTGGAATTGCCGCTGCTGGTCGCAGGCCGGCGCGCGCCGGCGCATAGTCATCGCGCCGTCAGCGTGATGACGACGACGGGCGGCGGTGGTGCGCTGGCCGTCGATGCGCTCGGCGTTCTGGGCATCGAGGCACGCAAGCCGGATGCGCATGCCGCAGCCAAGCTGGAGGCGGCAAAGTTCAACAGCCATGCGCGGCTGCTGGACCTGACGCTGGCCGGTGCGCGGCCGGATCGCGTCATGGCGGCGCTGGATGCGCTGCGCGCGGCCGACGACACCGACCTGGTGCTGGCCGTCATCGGCAGCTCGGCGCAGTTCCGTCCGAAGGATGCAGTGGCCGGCATCGTCGAGGGCACGAAGATCCCCGGCAAGCCCGTGGCGGCCTTCCTCGCGCCGCAGGCCGAGGCCTCGCTGCGCCTGCTGGCCGAGGCCGGCATCGCCGCCTTCCGCACCGCCGAGAGCGCGGCGGATTGCATCAATGCCTATTGCGCCTGGCAGGCACCGCGCGAGCTGCCCGATCCGGCCGCGCCCAGCATCACGCTGCCGGCCCAGCCGGATGAGGCGGATGCACGCCGCCTCTTCGCGGCCCTCGGCCTCGCCTCCCCCTTCGCGGTGATGCAGGACACGCCGCCCAGCGGCATGGGCTATCCTGTGGCACTCAAGATCCTCTCGCCGGATATCGCGCACAAGACGGAGGTGGGCGGCGTCGTGCTGAACCTGCCCGCTGCCGATGCGCTGCGCGAGGCCGCGGCCGCCATGCGCGCCCGCGTCGCCGCGGCGGCGCCCAGCGCGCGCATCACCGGCCTGCTGGTGCAGCAGATGCGCAAGGGCCTGGCGGAGGCGATCCTCGGCTTCCGGCGCGACCCCGAGGTGGGGCCGGTGGTGCTGCTCGGCGCCGGCGGCGTGCTGTCGGAGTTGCATCGCGACATCGCGCTGCGGCTGGCACCCGTGGATCTGGAGACAGCGCGGGAGATGATCGCGGAGGTGCGCGCGCTGAAGCCGCTGTCGGGCTGGCGCAATCTGCCGAAGGGCGATCTGGATGCGCTGGCGGAGGCGGTGGTCGCCGCCTCCCGCCTCGCCTCCGTGCCGCAGGTGGCGGAGGCGGAGATCAATCCGCTGATCGTCGGCCGGCCGGGCGAGGGTGTCACCGTGGCGGATGCCTGGGTGGTGCTGCGGTAGCTGTCATGGCAGGCTGCGGATCATGGATGCTGAAGCCCTGATCCGCGCCCGCTACGGCGCCCTGCCCTTCGCCCCGCCCGCGGAAATCCCGCCCGGCCTGGCCCTGCTGCTGGACCGGCGCGTGACGCGCAGCTACCGGCCGGATGCGGTGCCGGATGCGCTACTGGATCTGGTGCTGGCTGGCGCGCAATCGGCGCCCGCGAAATCCGACCTGCAGCAGTATTCGATCCTGGTGACGCGGGATGCGACCAAGATTGCGCAGGTGGCGGATGCGATCGGCACCATGCCCTGGATCAAGCAGGCACCGGTGCTGCTGCTGTTCTGCGGCGATATCCGCCGTGGCCGGCAGGTCTGCGACGCCCATGGTCGCACGCATGCCAATGACAGCATCGACACCTTTCTCAATGCCAGCGCGGATGCGGCGCTGGCGCTGGGCTTCTGCGTGATGGCGGCGGAAGCGGCGGGGCTCGGCACCTGCCCGATCTCCTATGTCCGCAACAACCTCGCGCTGGTGCAGCAGCTGTTCGGCCTGCCGGAAGGCGTGTTTCCGCTGGCCGGGCTGACGCTGGGCTTCCCCGCGCGGCGCAACGAGACCTCGCCGCGCCTGCCGCCCTCGGTGGTGGTGCATCGCGAGACCTATGACGACAGCGGCCTCGCCGCCGCCCTGCCCGCCTATGACGCGCTGCGCCCACCCGGCAAGCCGCGCTATCCGGAGGTGCATGGTGCGAAGCCGGAAGGCTGCACTTGGTCCGAAAATGCGGCGCGGCAATTGTCCGTGCCCGAGCGCGCGAATTTCCGCGCCTGGCTGGCGACGAGGGGCATTAACCTTGGCTGACGCAACGGCCGACAATCCCGGCGGCACCGGCGACCTGGTGCCCACCCCGCGCAAGCGCACCGTGGTGCCGCGCCATGCGGCGAGCCTGATCGTCTGGCGGCAAGGTTCGGGCGAGCCCGAGATCCTGATGGGCATGCGCCACGCCAAGCACAAGTTCATGCCGAGCATCCTGGTGTTTCCGGGTGGTCGGGTGGATCGCGCGGATCATGGCGTGAAGGCGCTGTCCGAGATGAAGCCCGAAACCTTCGGGCTGCTGGCACATCGGGCGAAGCCATCCCTGGCGCGCGCGCTGGGCGTTGCGGCGGCGCGCGAATTGTACGAGGAGACCGGGCTGCTGCTGGGCGAGATGAAGGGGCAGCGCCTGCTCGCCGATCTCGCGCCGCTGGACTACCTCTGCCGCGCCGTCACGCCGACCACCCGCAGCATGCGCTTCAACGCCCGCTTCCTGATCGCCCCGGCGGAGGCCGTACGCGGCGAGATCGGCGGGTCCGGGGAGCTGGAGGGTCTGGACTGGTATCCGCTGAGCCAGGCACGCGCGGCGAAGCTCGCCGATATCACGGCGAAGATCCTGACCGAATTCGCCGAATGGCTGGAGGTGCCGGCGGAGAAGCGGGCGGAGCGGCCGCGCATCGTCTTCCGCGGGCAGGACAACCGGATGAGCGACGGCTGAGACGCCTTCACGAGAGTGTGCGGAAGGGGCGCTGCCTGGACACCATGTGCCGTTAACTTAGTATACTTTGGCAGAGCGTCGGAGCACGGCATGTCCAGCACGATCACGGTCCTCGACCCCATCAGCGGGGAGGTGGACTATGAATGGGTCCCCTACGACACCGGTGTGGAGCTGCTGCCGCAATCCGCAACTGATTATGATCTGTCGGATGCGCATCCCTGGGCGCGCTACAGCATCCAGAACAACATCATTGTTGACGGCACGATCGAGCAGACGCGGCTCACGGATGTGGAAATCCTGATGGATGACGGCAGTAGCCAGTTGCTGCACATCACCTATTTCGACACCTACGAATTTCGTGGCAGCGAGACCTATACGGTTAAGGACGCTCAGGGCCGAACCATTTCCGTTAGCCAGTTCAACCTCGTCCCCCCGCTCGGTCCGCCCATCGAGGATGTCTTCGCTTTCCGGCAGCAGAGCATTGTCTATGACGCCGCCAGCGGCCGCACAGACTTCATCTCCACCCTCGGCCTGGACGGCACCCGCGAATCCATCGACTACGATGTCGCCACAAACCAGCGCGACTACGTCTATATCCAGCAGGCCAATGGCGGCACGGTCAGCGAGGACTACAACTCCGCCAATGGCGTGCTGGACTACCGCCGCACCACCGGCACGGATGGCAGAAGCCTGGACCAGGATTACGACAGCCAGGGCCGGCTGGACTATGCGGTGGAGCACCTGGCGGATGGCCGGATGCGCGTCACCGACTACGACCTGCTGAACCAGCACGACTGGACTAGCTACAGCATCCTCTACGCCGCCTCCGGCGCGATCCAGACGGTGACGGTGTTGTAGGATTCAGCGCGGCTCGAAGCTTTCCCCGTCCCGCAGGGCCTGCCCCTCGGCCGCCAGCTTGATCAGATGCGCCAGCAGGCTGCGCGCCGCCGCCGGCACCAGCCGTGGCTCCAGCACCGGGCCATAGACTTGCGGCACCAGCTCCAGCGCCGTGGCGCGGCGGGCGGCGCGCAGCGCGTCCAGCACCTTCGCCTCGCGTTCCAGCCGATGCGCCGCGAGCGCCGCGACGAAGGGCGCGGGGTTCGGCAGGGGCGGGCCGTGGCCAGGCAGATAGAGGCTCGCCTCCCGTGCCGCCAGTTTTCCCAGCGAGTCCATATAGGCCGCCATGTCGCCATCCGGCGGGCTGACGACCGTGGTGGACCAGCTCATCACATGGTCGGCGGAAAACACCACGCCATCCTCCCGCGCGAAGCACAGGTGGTTGGCGCAATGGCCGGGCGTGTGGAGCGCGGTCAGGCGGAAATCGTCGCCTTCCAGCATCTCGCCATCGGCCAGCGTCACATCGGGCCGGAAGTCATGGTCGCCGCCCTCCCCGCCCTGCTCAGGCGGCGTCAGGTGCGGGCCGAAGCCGTAGCTGCGCGCGCCGGTGGCCGCCTGCAGCGCGGCGACGCCGGGCGAGTGGTCGCGATGGGTGTGGCTGACCAGGATATGCGTGATGGTCTCGCCCTGCGTCGCGCGCAGGATGGTCTCCAGCTGCGTCGCATCTGCCGGGCCGGGGTCCAGCACCGCCACCCGCCCGCGGCCGATCAGATAGGTATTGGTGCCGCGCCAGGTGAAGGGGCCGGGATTGTCGCAGAGGATGCGCCGCACGCCGGGTGCCACCTGCACCGCCTGCCCCGGTCGCAGCGCGTCGTCCCGCAGGAAGGGGATGCTCATCGTTTCCGTCCTCGCAGCACGATCTCGCGGTGCATGATGTAGAGGCTGGCCAGCACGATCGCCAAGGCGCCCGCCAGAGTCGCCAGCCCCGGCACATCGCCGAAGACGATCCAGCCGAACAGCACCGCCCAGAGCAGTGCCGAATAGGAATAGGGCGCGAGGAAGCTGACCTGCGCGCTGGCCCAGGCCTCCGTCAGCAGGGTCTGCGCCGCGCCGCCGATCAGCCCGATGGCGACCAGCATCAGCAGGTCCATGACGCTCGGCGTCACCCAGACGAAGGGCAGCCAGAACAGGCTGAAGAAGGTCATCAGCAGCGACTGCCACAGCACGATGGTGCCCGAGGATTCAGTGGCCGATAGCGTGCGCACCAGCATGGTGGTGCCGGCGGAGAACATCCCATGCGCCAGAGCCGCAAGGATGCCCCAGCGCGCCGCGCCGCCGAAATCCCCGGTGAAGGCGCCCTGCCCCAGCGCGATCACGACGATGCCGCAGAAGCCCGCCACCACCGCGCCACCGCGATGGATGCCCACCTTCTCCCCCAGCAGCGGGATCGACAGCAGGGTCACGAACAACGGCGTCGTGTTGGTCAGCGCCGTATGCTCGGCCAGCGGCAGATGCGCCAGCGCATAGAAGGAACAGGCCTGCGCCGCCGTGCCCGTCATCGCGCGCAGCACATGGCCGGGGAAGCGCCGGGTGCGCAGCGCGCCCGCCAGGTCGCCGCGCAGGCCGATGCGGCGCACCACGATCAGCACCACCACGGGCAGGGCGAAGAAGCTGCGGAAGAACATCTGCTCGAGGAAATGGACGCGGCCGGCCAGGTCCTTCACCAGCACGCTCATCCCCGCGAACAGGGCGCAGGCCAGCAGCATGAAGACCACGCCGCGCTTGGGATCGTGACGGAGCGCCATCAGCGCGCCCCCATCGCCGCAGCGGCGCGATCCTCGCGACGCCGCACCTGCTCCCGATGCAGGTTGTACAGCCCCGCCCCGATGACGACGACGGCACCCGCCAGCGTGTTCCAGGCCGGCACCTCCGCCCAGATCACGAAGCCCAGCACCCCGCCCCAGAGCAGCGTGGTGTATTCATAGGGGGCGAGGGCCGAGACCGGCGCGATGGCGAAGGCGCGCGAGAACAGCAGATGCGCGCAGCCATTCGCCATGCCGAGGAAGGCGAGGCAGACGAAGATGTCCCAGCGCGGCACCAGCGGCCCCAGCGGCGGGAACACCGGCAACAGCAGAAACCCCACCGGCACATGTGCCGCCAGCAGCCAGAAGGCGATGGTCTGCGGCGTATCGGTGGCCGCCAGCACGCGGGTCCAGATCCGCGTCAGGCCGAGCGTCGCTGCACCCGCCAGCAACATCGCCGCCTCCCAACGCCACAGCTCGCCGCCGGGCTGCAGGATGATCATCACGCCGGCGAAGCCGACGCAGGTGCTGGTCCAGCGCCGCCAGCCCACCTTCTCCCCCAGCAGCGGGATGGCCAGCAGCGTCATGATCAGCGGCGCGGCGGCATTCACGGCGTAGGAGGCGCCGAGCGGGAAGGCGTTGAACCAGGCCAGGTAGAAGGCCACCGTCACCACGCAATGCAGGCAGGACCGCAGCGCCAGCAGCGGCTTGCGCACCGGGCGCAGCCCGCGCCCGCGCGACAGCAGGGCGATGGCCAGCATGCCGAAGACGCCGCGCCAGATCATGGCCACCGCCACGCCCACCTCCGGCAGGGCCCATTTCACCGCGGCATCGGCGGCGGAGATCACGGTATAGCCGGCGACGATGATGGCGATGCCGCGCAGCGTGTTCTGGGTCAGCGGCAGCAGCGGGCGCGCTGCCGCCGTGCCGGTTTGTCGGTCAGCCAACCGCCGGGGCCAGTACCGCTTCGGCTTGCATGCAGGTGGCGCCGGTTTCGTCGCGGGTTTCCAGCATCACCTGCTCGCCCTCGATCTTCGCCAGCACCGTCAGGCGGCGCCCGTCGAAGGCCGGACGGCGGCCGCGGAAGGCGAAGCTGTGCAGGCGCTGGCCCGGCGCATGGTCCAGCGCGTGCTGCGCCATCAGCGTCGCCTGCAGCGGGCCATGCACGACGAGGCCGGGATAGCCCTCCTCGCCGGTCACATAGGGGTGGTCGTAATGGATGCGGTGGCCATTGCCGGTCAGCGCGGAGTAGCGGAACAGCATGACGGGGTCCGGCAGCACCGTAGTCGTGGCGGCGCCTGGCCAATCGGGCGCCGCCTGGCCGGGCTTCACCGCGGCGCCCTCCGCCCCGCGATAGACGATGTCCTGCTCCTCCTCCACCGCCAGGCCGGCGGGGCCGTGCAGCAGATGGGCGACGGTGACGAAGACCAGCCGGCCGGAGCCGCCGGATTTTTCCTCGACCTTCAGGATGGTGCTGGTGCGGGTGACGATGTCATCGGCCCGCAGCGCCACGGGGTGGAAGCGCAGCCTTCCGCCGGCCCACATGCGGCGCGGCAGGTCGTGCACCGGCGGCAGGAAGCCGCCGCGCTTCGGGTGGCCGTCCGGGCCCACCTGGTCCGGCATCACCCAGTCCTGGAAGAACATCCAGTGCCAGAGCGGCGGCAGTTCCTCCGGCGCCGGCCGCCCCAGCGTGGCGGCCATGCCGCGCAGCAGCCGCGGGTCCAGCCGGTCCTCGCGCGTCTCGCTGCGGCCGACGTAATCCTGATGCGACATCAATCCTCACGCAGGTAGAGAAGATAGGCGTTCATGTGCACCACCCGCGTATAATGCCGCCAGGTCTCGGCGAAGGCGGGGTGGCGGGAGAAGTAGGCGATCGGGTCGAAATCCTCTGCCCCGCAGCGCGGGATGCCCGAATTCTTCGCCACCAGCACGGCGCCCGGCGGCGCGCGCGCGAAGTCCTCGGCCACGGTGCGATAGACCAAAAATTCGGGGCGGGACATCTCCCAGGGCTCGCGATAGCGCGGGGCACCCTCGGGGCAGTCGGGATAGGCGCCGATCAGCAGCCACAGGTTCATGGTCCGCAGGGTGGAGCGGGCGCGGGCATAGTTCAGCGCCGGATAGACCGGGTAGATATCGGGCGAGAGCACCAGCAGCCGCTCCCCGGCCACCTCCCGCTTCAGCGTGGCGGTCAGTTGGCCTTCCGCGAGCGTCCCGTACCAGATCTGCCGCCAGGGGCTTTCGCCGCGCACATGCACCGCGGCCACCGCCACCACCAGGGCCAGGGCGAGCACCGGCGCAGCCTGTTCAGCGCGGCCGGCGGGCAGGGCGCGGTCGAACCAGCGGGCGACGATCCAGCCGGCCATCAGCGCGGTCGCCATGGCCATGGGCACCACATGGTAGGACCAGCCCTTGTGCTGCACCCAGGCGGAGAGGAAGCCGCCAATGCCCACCACCGCCAGCATCCGCGCCGGCACGCCGGCGCCGCGCCAGGCGAGCATCGACAGCACCGCCAGCAGCGCCAGCAGCGCCGCGCCCAACTTGTCCGTGAAGATCACGTTGAACAGGCCGATGCCGCCGTTGGACAGGTAGAAATCCATCACCAGCGGTACGACGAAGCCCAGATAATCCGGGAAGAAGACCGGCAGGCTGGCAAGGTACAGCGCCCAGATCGCGGCCATCAGCCAGGGCAGCCGGTCCCGCAGCGCCGCGGCGGGGCCGCGATGGACCAACACCAGCGCCTCGACCAGCGCCGGCACCGCCAGGAAATGCGGCTTCAAAGCGAAACCCAGCGCGGCGGCAATGGTCACCGTCAGGCCCAGGCCGCGTGAGGTGGCGATGCCCTGCGCCCGGCGCGCCGCCAGCAGCGCGTAGGGTAGCGCGAACAGCGCCATCAGGTGTTCCCGCTGCCCCACATCATAGGCCACCATCACCAGGACCAGCGGGATCAGCGCATCCAACACGGCCCGTTCCACCGGGCCTTCCTCGATCCCCTGGCGCAGCCGTAGGCAGAGCCGCCAGGACAGGACCAGCAACCCCACCACGCAGAGCAGCCAGGACTGGACGATGTCGAGCGGGCTGATCCGGTCGATCACCGCCGGGATGGCGGTCAGCACGAAGATCAGCGGCGGGTTCACGTCGATCAGGTCGCGGAACAGGGATTCGCCGGCCACCCAGCGCTCGGCGAAGTTCAGGATGGCGGCGACGTCGTGGTTCAGGGGCGGCGTCAGCACCATCAGGAAGAAGGCCAGCGCCGGCAGCAGGGCGAGCACGCGCAGCAGCCGCGCCCGGGTCGCCGGCACGGCGGGGCTGAACAGGCGCGGCACGGGCGCCGCCTCAGCCAGGGGCAGGGCCTGCTTGGGGCGGGGCTTCGGGGTCATCGGAAGGCTCACGGCGGCCGCATCCTCGGCGGGCTTTGGTTAAGGTGCAACCGCATTGCGGCGCGCATGCGGCAGGGCTGCCCCGCGAGTCGACAGTTCGCCTCGCGGCGGAAGGCACGCGCCGCCTTACGGCGGACGCCGGGCCGCCTTGCCGTCGCCCCGATGCGGCGTCACAAGAGCGTGGTGGAACCCGCAGAATACGAATTGATGGACGCGGCCGAGGACGGCATGTGGTGGTTCCGGGCCGCCCATGCCCGGGTCCTCGATGCCCTTCGCACCCGCCCCGGCGCCGCCGGGCCCGTGCTCGATGCCGGCTGCGGCACGGGCGGCTTCCTGCTGCGCCTGGCGCAGCAGCTGCCGGAACGGCCGGCCTTCGGGCTGGAATACATGGCCGATGCGGCGCGCCGCGCGGTGCAGAAATCCGGCCGCCCGGTCACCGCCGGCGATGCCAATGCCCTGCCCTTCCCCGATGCCAGCTTCGGCGCCGCCGTCTCCATCGACGTGATCTGCCATGCCGGGGTGGACCCGGCGCGCGGCATGGCGGAGTTGCACCGGGTACTGCGGCCCGGCGGCACGGTGGTGCTGAACCTGCCGGCCTATGAATGGCTGCGCAGCGCGCATGATGCCCGCGTCCACACCGCCCGCCGCTACACCGCCGGCAGCGCCCGCGCCCTGCTGGAGCAGGCGGGCTTCACGGGTATTTCCACCCGCTACTGGAACGGCCTGCTGCTGCCGCTGATGGCCCTGCAACGCAAGGTGCTGCAGGCGCGGGAGGATGCCCCCAGCGACGTGACCCACTTCCCCCCCTGGATCGACAAGACCCTGCACGCCGTCTCGGAGATCGAGCGGCGGATCGGCGGCGCCGGCATCCCCATGCCTGGCGGCGGATCCGTCCTTGTCATCGGCACGCGGCCCTGACGGAGAATGCGACGTGACTGAGATCCTCGCCCGGCCCCTGGGGGCTTTCGAAGCCGATCTGGAGGCGGGCCTGTCCTCCGGCAGTGCCCCCGTCGGCCTGTCCATCGTCGTGCCGGTCTATCGCGGCGCCGCCACGGTGGGCGCGCTGGTCGAGGCGCTGTCCGCGCTGCGCCCGGCCGGCGGGCTCGAGATCATCCTGGTGAACGATGGCAGCCCGGACAATTCCGGCGAAGTCTGCCGGGCGCTCGCCGAAAGCGCCACCGTACCGCTGGTCTATGTCGAGCATGCCCGCAACTTCGGCGAGCACAACGCCGTCATGTCCGGCCTGCGCCAGGCCCGCGGCGCCTTCGTCATCACCATGGATGACGACCTGCAGAACCCGCCGGAGGAGGTCATCCGCCTGTATGATCATGCCCGCCTCGGCGGCTGGGACGTGGTCTATACCCGCTACGCCAAGAAGGAGCATGAGGGCTGGCGCAACCTGGGCAGCCGCTTCGCCAATGGCGTGGCGGACCTGCTGCTGGACAAGCCGAAGGGCCTCTACCTCTCCTCCTTCCGCTGCATGTCCGCGCTCGCGGTGCGGGAAGTCGCCAGGTACTCCGGCCCCTACCCCTATGTGGACGGGTTGCTGATGCAGGTGACGCAGCGGCTGGACAGCATCGAGGTGAAGCACCTGCCCCGCGCCGAGGGGCGGTCCAACTACACGCTGAAGCGGCTGGTGCTGCTCTGGCTGAACCTCGCCACCAACTTCTCCGTCCTGCCGCTGCGCATGGCGATCCTGGCCGGTGCCGCCATGGGCGTGCTCGGGCTGATCGCCGCCGCCATCGTGATCTTCGAGGGGCTGCGCGGGGAAACCCCCTCCGGCTGGGCCTCGATGATGACGGTGACGCTGCTGGTCGCCGGCGTGCAGTTCCTGATCCTGGGCGTGCTGGGCGAATATGTCGGCCGCGCCTTCCTCTCGGCCAATGGCAAGCCGCAGGGCGTGGTGCGCGACGTGGTGCGGGGCGGTGAACAGGCTGGTGGGGGGACGGCGCGGTGATCACCGCCTGGGCGACGCTGGCCGCCGCCATCACCACCTCCCTCATCGGCCAGATCCTGCTGAAGGCTGGCGCCTCCGGCTCCGTCGCGGCGGAAGCGGGCTTCGTCGACCAGCTGTTCCGCTGGCAGACGATTGTCGGGCTCGGCTGCTACGGCGGCGCGGCGCTGCTCTACATCATTGCGCTGCGAAAGATCCCGATGTCGGTGGCGCTGCCCTGCACGGCGGCCAGCTACGTGGTCATCGCGCTGATCGGCTGGTCGGTCTTCGGGGAAAGCCTGGGGCCGGCCAAGATGATGGCGATCGGCCTGATCTCGGCCGGCGTGGTGCTGCTCGCCACCACGGCGTGAGGGCGATGCGGCCGAGCCTGGTCCTGGCCGCGCTCGGCGTCACGCAGATCCTCGGCTGGGGCACCGCCTATTTCCTGCCCGGTGTGCTGGGGCCGGCCATGGAGCGGGACCTCGGCCTGCCGGCCGGCGGCGCCTTTCTCGGCATCGCCATCCTGCTCGGCCTGGCGGGGCTGCTTTCGCCCATCGTCGGGCGGGCGATCGACCGCTACGGCGCCCGGGTCGCCACCGCCTGCGGGTCGCTGGCCTTCGCCGCGGGGCTGGTGCTGCTGGCCCTGGCGCAGGGGCCGGTGCTGGCGGTGGTGTCCTGCCTGGTGATGGGCCTGGCCGGCGCCCTGGCGCTGACCGAGGCCGCCAATGCCGCGCTCGCCACGCTGGGGGCGGAGGGCGCGCGGCGGCGGCTCGGGCTGCTGGCGCTGGCCTCGGGCCTCTCCTCCGCCGTCACCTGGCCGGCGCTGGCGGCGCTGGAAGCCGCCTTCGGCTGGCGCGGCGCGGTGCTGGCCTCGGCCGCGGCGCATCTGCTGGTGGCGCTGCCGCTGCACTGGATCTGCATCCCGGCCGCGCCGCGCGGCGCCCGGCCGGCGAAGCTGCCCGGCGGGCGACTGCCGGCCCGGCTGCGCTGGCTTTCCGCTGCCTTCACCGTGCAGACCCTGGTCGGCAGCGCCATCCTGGCGAATATGGTGCTGCTGGTGCAGGCGCTGGGCATGGACCGCGCCAGCGCCATCTGGTGGGCGGCGCTGGTCGGGCCGGCGCAGGTGGCGGCGCGGGCGCTGGATGTGCTGGGCGGGTCGCGTTTCAGCGCCGTGACCACCGCCTCCGCCGCGCTGCTGCTGATTCCGCTCGCTTTGCTGCTGCCGTTGGTGGCGCCGCTGGGCATCGCGGTGGCGGCGCCGGTCTTCGTGCTGACCTATGGCCTGGCCTCCGGCATCATGTCCGTCATGCGCCCGGCCTGCGTGATCGAACTGCATGGCACGGAAGGCTACGCCACGGTCGCCGGGCGGGTGATGGCCCCGGTGACGGGGGCCATGGCGATCGCGCCCGGCATCTTCGCCCCGCTGCTGGTGGCGTTGGGCGCCCAGGCGGCGCTGGCGGTGGCGGCGGTGGCCATGCTGGGCGGCTTCGCGCTGCTGCGGGTGGCGGCGCGGATGCGCTAGGCTGCAGGCCATGCGAATCCTGCTTCTCCTCCCCCTGCTCGCCGCCTGCGCCACCACCCCGCCGCCCTGCCCGCCCGGCAGCCAGGCGGCGACACGGCTGGAAGCCTATTTCGGCCGCGATGCCGGCGGGGCGGAGGTGGTGGACGAGGCCGCCTGGGCCCGCTTCCTGGACGAGGTCGTCACCCCCGCCTTCCCCGATGGCCTGACCGTGCTGGACGGCGCCGGCCAGTGGCGCGGCGCCAGCGGCCGCATCGCGCGGGAGCGCAGCAAGCTTCTGGTGGTGCTGGCCCCGGGCGCGACCCCGGCCGCGGCCACGGCGCGGCTGGCGCCGGTCGTCGCCATGTTTCGCGCCCGCTTCGCGCAGGAAAGCGTGATGGTGACGACGTCCGGGGCCTGTGTGAGATTCTGAACCTCGCCACGTCCCAGGAAGGAACCGCCATGCCCACCACCGTGAAAGAGATGCTCGCCGCCGCCAATGCCGCCGTGCCCCGCATTTCCGCCGCCGAGGCCCAGGCGCTCGCGGCCCAGCCGCAGACCGTGCTGCTGGATGTGCGCGACGCGGCGGAGGTGCAGGCCAGCGGCAAGGCCAAGGGCGCGCTCGCCGTCTCCCGCGGCCTGCTGGAATTCCGCGCCGATCCCGAAAGCCCGCTGCATGACGCGGCCTTCGACCGGGCGAAGACCATCATCGTCTATTGCGCCTCCGGCGGCCGCTCCGCCCTGGCCGGCAAGACGCTGAAGGACATGGGCTATGGCGATGTCCGCAACCTCGGCGGATTCAAGGACTGGGTCGAGGGCGGCGGCGAGGTGGAGAACGCCTGACCGGCCCTACCGGACCAGGGCTGCAAGGCCGCGCGCATAGCCCTCGGCCAGGGCCTCGGGCATGCGCTGCCGCTGCAGGCGCCGCACATTGGCGGCCTGCCGAGCATGGCGTGCCGGGTCGAAGCCCACGGCCAGGTCGCGCAGCACCTGGCGCAGCTCGGCCTCGTCGCGGCACAGGAAGCCGATATCGCCGGCGCCCTCGAAGAATCGCTCAAGGCTGCGGTGGCGCAGCGCGACCACCGGCTTGCCCGCCGCCACCGCATCCAGCAGCGTGCCGCTGGCCGCCAGGTCGTAGTAGCGGCCCTGCGCGGGCACGCAGACATAGTGCAGCGCCTGCAGCCGGCTGAGATAGACCTCCCGCGGCAGGTGGGATTCATCGGGCGGGTCGGTCAGGCCCGTCATCGGCCGGCCGGCGAAGTCGCGGTGCAGCGGGCCCACGTGATGCAGGCTGAGGCCTGGCAGCCCGCCCAGCTCCGCCGCCAGCCGCAGCCAGAGATCGAAGCCCCGGCCGCGCGTCGCGATGCCCAGCGTGCCGATGCGCAGTGGCCGCGCCGGCAGCGGCACCTCCGGCAGCGCCGCGCCCGCCGGGTGCGGCATGACATCCACCAGGCCGGCGAGCCAGGGCGCGAGTTCCACCAGCGCCTCCGCCACGTGATGTTCCAGCGCCAGCAGGCGCAGCCGCGGCCCCGGGCAGCGGCGCAGCGCGGCCATCAGGTCGATGCAGCGCGCCAGCGGATTGCGCGAGCGCCAGCCCTCCCGCAGGGCATTCACCTCCCCGTGCAGGGGGACCTGTACCGGGGGGCCGCCCATGCGCTGCAGCAGCCAGGCCGCCAGCATGGCGGAGGGCGAGCTGCCGGAGACCACCATGGCGACGGCGCGGCCTTCATGCGCCGCATGAACCTGGCGCAGCCTGGCCAGGCCGTGGCGGATGCGCGGGAAGGACGAATGGGTGACGCCCATGCCATCCTCGTGCAGGGCGATGGGGTGGAAGGTCAGCCCCGCTGCGCTGTCCAGCAGCGGCCGCACGGCTTCGATATGCGTGGGATCGGCCCAGAAGGCCACCTGTCGACCGGGGAAGCCGAGGGCGATGGTCCGCAGGAAGGCGGCGTTGAAGGGCGCATGGCGGCCGTGGCGATTGGACAGTTCCACAACGGCAATGGGGCCCGGGCGCTGCATCATGTCCTGCAGCCTCTGCCCAGGGGCTTGCCGCCCCCCCAC
Source organism: Falsiroseomonas tokyonensis (assembly GCF_019024325.1). Lineage (GTDB taxonomy): Bacteria > Pseudomonadota > Alphaproteobacteria > Acetobacterales > Acetobacteraceae > Falsiroseomonas > Falsiroseomonas tokyonensis. Next base: position 209,377 of record NZ_JAFNJS010000003.1, on the reverse strand, counting down.
TCTGCCTTATCCCGGCGCATCGTTCCGCCCTCCCCCTGCGGGCCGGATATTGCGCGACAATTTCAATAAATGGGACGGGCCGGATAGCTCAATATTTTGGCATTAGCTCTGGTGGTGCAAATTCTTGATCCCGAAGCTCCACTCTATTTCGCTTGGAGCGATCGCTCGCGACAGTTTTTACTTAAAATTTTCCTGTTATGCGTTTAAAGATCTGCATTTATCTCAGGGTAATTTTCGATTTCCAGTCAGACCGCTTGCGCGTCAGGGCGTCCTGGGCGGCAGGGCGGGCGCTTCCGCCGGGGTCGGGTTGCGCTGGAGATCGGCGACCAGCGCCTGCATCTCGGCAATCTCCCGCAGCTGCGTCTCGATGATCCCGTCGGCCAGCCGGCGGACCCGCGGATCCCGCAGCGTCGCCCGCGCGCTGGTCAGCACCGCGATTGAATGATGCGGGATCATGGCCTGCATCCAGGCCACCTGCCCCACCGTCGCTTGGCTGCGCACCAGCCAGAGGCTGGCCGCGAAGACCAGCACGCTGCCACCCAGGATCGCGAAATTCGCGCGGCGATTCGGATACATGCCGAACATGAACAGCATCATCACGAAGGTCATGGTGGCGCCCATCAGCAGGGCCATCCAGGCGCGCGTCTGGCTGAAGGCGAGATGATCCACCGACCAGGTGTTCAGGTACATCAGCCCGAACATCACCAGGGTGGATGCCAGGATCATCGCGCCGAAGCGGGCATATCCCATGGGCGGCCTCCTTTGCCTTTGGCCCTGAACGGCGCCGCGCGGCAAAGGTTCGTCGCCGTGGGCGATCGTCAGCCGAAGGCGCCGACCTCATGCGCGATGGCAGCGGAACATTCGCGCACCTGGGCGAAAAGCCCGGCCATGGGCGTGAAGATCGCAGCATGCTCCGCGGCATAGGAAGCGCCGCCCCGGCCCGGCGCCTTCTCGTGGAAATCAAGGCTGCTGGCCGGGTCGGGCCGCGCCGGGAACACCTCCGCCAGCAGCGACAGGGCGCGTTCCACATCCAGCTGCAGGATGCCGCGGATCAGCGCCTCCCGCGTCGCGCCGTGGCGCGGGCTGAATTCGGGGATCTGCACGGCCAGCAGCCAGATGCGATGGATCAGGGCGAGGCGCAGCGCATGCAGCAGCACCAGCCGGTCCGGCATGCGCGGCAGTTCCGGCCAGGCGGCGCGGAGCGCCAGGTGGTCCGCCTGCAGCCGGCGGAACATGCGGCGCACGGCGGAGGACAGGTCCAGCCGCTCCAGCGCCGCCGCCACATGCATCAGCTCCTCCCGCCGCCCCGGCCGCCGCGTGGCGCCCGCGCGGTCGAGCCAGGGGCCGGGGTCCAGCGTATCCACCCCCGCCCGCAGCACGCCGAGATCCGAACAGGCCGCCGCCCGCGCCGCCATGGCCACCGCGCGGGCAAAGCGCGGGCTGCGCGCCAGCATGTCCGCGAAACTGTCGGGATTGGCGGCGACCGCCGCGCCCATGCCGTGCAGCGTATTCGCCAGCCACCCCATCTGGTGCAGGATCGCGTTGTTGGGAATGGCGCGCAGCTGGGAGGGATGGGTGATCCGCGCCGGCCCGCCCATGTCGGATTGCCGCGCCGCGGGGCGTGACCCGGTGCGGTCCAGCAACCCCGGCCCGAAGGCGCCGAGCAGCGCCGCATAGCCCGGATCCTCGACCAGGATCTGCATCTCCCGCCGGATGGTGGCGAAGAAATCCGCGCCGTAATCGCTCTCGGCGTAGATCGGGTCCGGCTCCGTCGCCGGCGGCGCGAAGGCATGTTCCGCGATCCGCGCAATCGTCGCGGTCGCCAAGGCCGGCGTGCCGAACAGCAGGTAGCCGTCGCCCCCCTGGAAGCTGCTTTCCTCCCGCAGCTTGAGGCCCGCCCGCGCCAGCGCCGCCCGCGCCTGTGGCGGCGAAAGATAGTCCAGCCGATCCGCCAGGCTGTCCGGATGCCCGCCGCGGCCGATGCTCTCGCCATGGGTGTCAAACAGGACCAGTTCGATCTCGGACAGGCCATGCCGGCGCAACTGGTCCGCCAGCCGCAGCTTCAGCCGCTCCGCGAGATAACTGGCCGGTAGCTGCCCGACATAGCGGCCGGAATCCGAATAGCCGAATTGCAGGCAGAGCCTTCCATGCGCGCGCAGATAGTCGCGGAAGAAGGGGCTGCGCAGCGCCTCCTCCACCACCTTGTCGCCACGCTCCAGCGCCTCCGCCGTCTCGAACAGCGGGGAGATCTCGACATGCCGCTCGATGCCCAGCCGCTTCGCCAGCCACAGCGCGCCGAGCAGCGTGTAGCCGCTTTCCGTCTCGGCGATCAGGAAGCGCACGGGCTGGGACGCGTCCACATGCTTGGTGATCTGCGCCACCGTCATCATCAGCCGCACGGCGGAGGCCTGCTCCGCGAGCAGCGCGCCGAAATCCACCGGCTGCGCGTCCACCTCGCCCAGCGCCGCATTCACCTGCGCCAAGAGCCCGCGCCGGCTGGCCATGTCGTCCGGGCTGGCCGTCAGCCCCAGCCGCTGGCGCAGGGCATTGTGGATCTGGCTGGCATTCAGCCTGGTATGGGTATGCGCCAGCGCCAGGCCATGCGCGACCAGCCCCGCCCGCGCCACCACCAAAGCGAGCCGCGTCGCCTCATCCGGCGCCGCCGCCAGCGCCGCAGGGAACAGCCCGACCAGCGGACCGGGATCGGTCAGCGCCGCCTCCCGCTCCCCAATCAGCGTCGCGGCAAAGGCCTGCACCGTCTCCGGCACCGGCGTCTGCGGCAAGGCCGCCAATTGCCGCGAGACCGCCGCCTCCGCCATCGCCACCCGGGCCGAAAGACCCTCCGCACAAGCGCCAAGCGGCGCCAACTGCGCCGCCAGCCGCTGCAGCTGCAGCCGCTTCATGGTAAGCCGCAGGCCGATCGTGTCCCACCAGCCGATATCGGTCCGCCCATCCGTGTCGTACCCGACCCAGGAGGCCAGCAGCACCGGCGCCGGCACCAGCGCCTGCCACCGATCCCCCCAAACCCCCCGCGCCGCCCGCAGCAAGGCGCCACTCAGCGCATCCAGCGCATCCCGCCCGCGCTGGATCGCCGCCACCGCCTGGACAAATTCCTCGGTCAGCGTCGGCGTCGCCGGCCGGTGCGACAGGCCCGCCGGCAAGGCCAGCCCCCCGGCCGCCGCCGCCACCGCCGCCCCCGTGCCCGGCGGCAGCGAAAAGGTCGGATGCGCCGTGAACACCGCCGCGAACCGCGGCCGCTCCACCACCTCCCGATAGGCCGCAAAGGGCACCGGGCTGTCCTCCGGATCCGGCCGCACCAGCCGCGCCGCCAAGCCATCCAGCGTCGCCGCCCCACGCTCCAGCCCGACATAGGCCGCCAAGCGCCGCGCCCGCTCCGCCGCCGCCTGGTCCGCCAGCCGGGCAATCAAAGCCCCCACCGCCGGCCCATCCAGCCGCCCATCATCCAACCGCCGACTGATCGCCAGCGCGATCAACAGCACCGGATCCCCGAAAGGATCCCTGGCCGCCGCCTCCCGCGCCTCCCGCAACCGGGCCAGCAGATCACCAATGGCGTCCCCCACCGCATCCACGGCAGGCGACACACCATCCAGACGAGGCTCGGCGACAAGCGCCCCAGGGCTCTGCTCCATGCCCCGATGCTGCACCTGCGAAGGCCCCAGACGCCAGCACGTTTTGCGGGGTTGTCGCGCGGTTTCATGAGGGCGGCTTGCAGGGAGGGCTCTGCCCTCCCTGCACCCTCCCGCGAAGGGGCAGTGGCCCCTTCGAACCCGAGGATGAGGGGTAGGTGGAGGGAGGGGCTGGAGGGCGCTCCGGACAGGCGGTCCCTTCGTGCCCCTCCCTCCACCTACCCCTTAACGGGTTTCCAAAGGGACCACTGTCCCTTTGGCGGGGGTGCAGGGGGCAGCGCCCCCTGCAAGGCCGCCCTCACAATCCGCGCAGCACTCCGCAGACGTGCTCGACCTGGGCGTCGGTCAGTTCCGGGAACATGGGCAGGCTCATGACTTCGCTGGCGGCGCGGGCGGTTTCGGCGCAGCCGGCGGGGCCGAGGGGGGTGCGGCCGCGGTAGGCGGGTTGGAGGTGGACGGGGGCCGGGTAGTGGATGGCGGTAGCGACGCCTTCGGCGCGGAGGCGGGCCATGAGGGCGGTACGGTTGGGCACGCGGAGGACGTATTGGTGGAAGACGTGGCCGGCGTTGGGGCGCCGGGCGGGCGGGGTGTAGGCGGTATGGGCCAGGGCTTCGTCGTAGCGCGCGGCGATTTCGGCGCGGCGGGCGTTGTTGGCGTCGAGGTGCGGCAGGCGCGTGCGCAGGATGGCGGCCTGGATTTCATCGAGGCGGCTGTTCACGCCGATGCTGTCGCTGATGTAGCGCTCTTTCCAGCCGTATTGGCGGATGGCGCCGATGCGGTCGGCGAGCGCTTCGTCGTCGGTGGAAAGGATGCCGCCGTCGCCGAGCGCGCCGAGGTTCTTGGTGGGGTAGAGGGAGAAGCAGGCGGCGTCGCCCATGGTGCCGACCTTGCGGCCGCCGAGCGTCGCGCCGTGCGCCTGGGAGCAGTCCTCGATCACCATCACGCCGTGTTCGCGGCAGGCGGCGAGCATCGGGTCGAGGTCGCAGGCCTGGCCGTAGAGGTGGACGGGGATGATGGCGCGGATCGGCGGCAGGCCGGGCGGCGGGTCGTTCAGGACGGCGACGAGTTCGTCCGCGTCCATGGTGAAGGTATCGGGGTCGATGTCGACGAGGAGGGGCGTGGCGCCCGTCATCTCGATGGCGGCGACGGTGGCGACCGCGGTGTGGGAGACGGTGACCACGGTGCAGCCGGCGCCGATGCCCATGCCGCGCAGCGTCAGCATCAGCGCGTCCGTGCCATTGGCGCAGCCGACGGCGCGGGCGGCGCCCTGCCAGGCGGCGAATTCCTTCTCGAAGGCGGCACCCTCGGCGCCGAGGATGTACCAGCCGGAGCCGAGGGCGCGGAGTGCCGCGGCGTCGATCTCGGCCTTATGGGCGCGGTAGCCGGCGCCGGGGTCGGCCTGCGGCACGGTGAGGAGGGGGGCGTTCATGGCGGCGTTCCCTGTGTGGCGGGATCAGGCGGTGTATTCGGCGAGGCGCGGGCGGTACCATTCGAGCGAACGGCGCAGCCCTTCATCCACCTCGATGCGGGGCCACCAGCCGGTGGCGGCGCGGAAGGCGCGGTCGTCGGCGGCGTAGCTGCCGATGTCGATCTGGGCCCGGTCGGCCGGAAAGGTTTTCGTGACGAAGCTGCCCTGGCCGCCATTCGCGGCGATCAGGCGTTCCGCCAGGTCGTGCAGGGACAGTGGGGGCGGGCCGCCGATGTTGAAGACCTTGCCGTTCACCTCAGGCCGCGCGGCCTGCAGGCCAGCTCGAAGAAAGGCGTCGGTGACGTCGTCCAGGTAGGTCAGGTCGCGCAGCTGCTCGCCGCCCCAGACCTCGAAGGGTTCGCCTTCGAGAACGCGGCGGATCCAGATCCCCAGGAAGGTCTGCTTGGCGTCCTTGATGCGGAGCCGCGGGCCGTAGCAGTTGGTCAGGCGGAGGGACACCACGGGGCGGCCGTGCACGCGGTTCTCCAGCAGCCAGTACTGCTCGCCCGCCCATTTGGAGACGCCGTTGGCATCGGGCGGGTTCACCGTGTGCTTCTCATCCACCGGCAGGTATTGCGGGCGGCCGTAGAACTGGCGGGTGGAGGCGTGGACAACCGTGGCCTTGGGCGCGGCCTCGCGCATCACGCCGATGAGGCGCACCTGGGCCACCGCATTGATGGCGATGTCGGAGACCGGGTCGCGCTGTCCGCCCATGTGGCTGGTCTGCGCGGCCATGTTGAACAGCACGTCGATGCCGTTGCAGAGGCTGTGCAGCTCCGCGTCGCGGATGTCGCCGCGCACCAGCATGACATTGCTGCCCTCGAGGTTCAGCGAATTGGCGCCGCCCTCGGGCTCCATGGCGTCCAGCGCCACCACGCGGGCGCCTTCCGCGGCCAGGGCATGGCACAGCCCGCTGCCGAGAAACCCTGCCCCGCCCGTCACCAACACGCGCTTGCCGCGCCAGCCGTCCATGTTTGCGTATCCTCAAACGTCGCCTGCAAAGCCCTCTCCCCCAATAAGTGGGGGGAAAGGGCTTTCGTTCATCCAGCCTTACCGAGCCGCTGCCCGGAATACCGCGCGGCACGGATCGGGCCCCACCAGGCCTCGTTGTCCAGGTACCAGCGCAGCGTCTGCTCCAGCCCGCTTTCGAAATCGTACTTCGCCCGCCAGCCCAGCACCTTCTCCGCGCCGGAGGGATCCATGGCGTAGCGGAAATCGTGGCCCGGGCGGTCCTTCACGAAGGTGATCAGCCTCTCCCGCGGCCCCGCCGGGTCCGGCCGCAGCCGGTCCAGCACGGCGCAGATGGTCTTCACCACGACCAGGTTGCTGCGTTCCTGCCGCGGCCCGATGCAATAGGTGCCGCCTGGCTGGCCCGCGCCGAGCGCCGCCAGGCACAGCGCCTCCGCATGATCCTCCACATGGATCCAGTCACGGATATTGGCGCCGTCGCCATAGACCGGCAGCGGCCGCCCCTCCAGCGCATTCAGCGAGACCAGCGGGATCAGTTTTTCGGGGAATTGCCAGGGGCCGTAATTGTTCGTCGTGTTGGAGACGAAGGAAGGAAACCCATAGGTGTGGTGCCAGGCGCGCACCAGGTGGTCGGAGGCCGCCTTGGACGCGCTATAGGGGCTGCGCGGATCGTAGGGCGTGTGCTCGTCGAAGGGCTTGGCGTCCAGCGTCTCCAGGCTGCCGAAGACTTCGTCGGTGCTGATGTGGTGGAAGCGGAAGGCCGCCTTGCGCGTGGCGTCGAGGCCGGACCAATAGGCGCGCGCCGCCTCCAGCAGCACCTGGGTGCCCACGACATTGGTGCGGATGAACTCTGCCGGGCCGTCGATGCTGCGATCGACATGGCTTTCGGCCGCCAGATGCATCACCACCTCCGGCTGCCACTGCGCCAGCACGGCGGACATCGCCTCGGCATCGCATATGTCATGCTTGAGATGCACATGCCGCGCATGGCCGCGGGCGACGCCCAGCGCCTCGTGGCTCGCGGCGTAAGTCTCCTTGTCGACATTCACCACCACATGGTCGGTGGTGGCGATCAGGCGGCGGACGACGGCGGAGCCGATGAAGCCCAGGCCGCCGGTCAGCAGGATGTTCATGGAGACTCCTCGGTCGGCATATCTAAGCCTGCGGATTGCGGCGCCGCCGCGGCCATGCCCGGGCGGCGCCATGGCCATTCCTTGATGAACGGGCGCAAATTGCCCGTCCTGGCGCCGCCGGTCGAGGGGGCCTCACGCCGGCGCGAGCGCAACCCCGGTGATCTCCACCTTCCAGCGCGGATCGACCAGCGCCGCCTCGATCGTCATGCGGGCGGGCTTGGCGGTGGGGTCGAGCCAGGCGTCCCAGGCGCGGTTCATCGCCGGCGCGTCGCGGATATCGGCCAGCACGATGGTCACGCTGACCAAGGCGCGCTTGTCCGTCCCGGCCTCGGCCAGCAGCGCGTCGATCTGGGCCAGGATGTCCTTGGTCTGGCCTTCCGCATCCAGGCTGGGGTCATCGGCCACCTGGCCGGCCAGCCAGACCAGGCCGCCCCCCACCACGGCGCCCGATAGGCGCTGTTCCTCTGCGATGCGGCGTATCGTCATGCTTCCCTCCGGCCCCGTAACGGGGCAAATCAGCGTCAGCCGGAGGGTGCCATGCAGGCCTTGATCGACAAAGCCGTCCTCGCCAGCCGCCACCTGCTGGCGGTCTTCCTGCTCGGCCTGGCCGTGGCGCTGTCGATCTATGCGCTGGGCTTCCTGGCGAAGCTGTGGAAATTCGCCGGCAATGCGCTGAACGGCGCCGACAACCGCCAGCTGCTGGACCTGCTGCACCTGCTGGATTCGGCGCTGGTCGCCTCCCTCGTCGTCACCGTCATCATCTCCTCCTACGACAGCCTGGTCTCCCGGCTGGACAAGCACGAGGATGCGGAGGGGGTGAGCTGGGTGGCCAACGTCGATCCCGGCAATCTGAAGATCAAGCTGGCCTCGGCGCTGATCGCCATCTCCTCCATCCACCTGCTGCAGATCTTCATGGAGGTCTCCAGCTATGACGACCGGACGGTGATGTGGGGCCTGGCCATCCACGGCATGTTCGTGGCGGGCGCCGTGGCGCTGGGCGTGCTGGACCGGCTGGCAGGGAAGAAGACGAAGGGTTAACCCTCGCATCGCATCCTGAGTTCAGGTCTCAGGAGAAGCGACATGTCCGAAAATCCCCAATCCGCCCCCCGGCCGCTGCATGAGGCCGAGCTGGCCGCCGTCACCGGCGGCTATGGCTGGCTGCACAATCCGGTGCAGGACGTACGCGACCGCTACGGCTACGGACCCTCGCCCTCCGTCGCGGATCTGATGCAGGATTATCTCCGGCAGCAGCGGGAGGACCTGCTGCGCGATGCGCGGGACGGGGACTGACCCCTCACCCTGCCAGGTGCGGCCGCCGCGCCCAGCGCGCCCATAGCCCGTCCACCGGTCCGGCAATGACGGAAATGGCCCAGAGGACCCCGGCCGTCAGCACGATGGCGGGGCCGGAGGGCAGGTCCAGGTGGTAGCTGGCCAGCAGGCCGAAGATGGCGGACAGCACCGCCAGCCCCACCGCCGCATAGGCCAGCCCCGACAGCTCCCGCGCCCAGTGGCGGGAGGCGACGGCGGGCAGCATCATCAGCCCCACCGCCATCAGCGTGCCCATGGCCTGGAAGGCGGCCAGCACGTTCAGCACCACCAGCACCAGGAACAGCGCGTGCCATAGCCCGCCGCGCACCCCCTCGGCCTGCGCGAATCCCGGGTCGAAGCACTCCAGCGCCAGCGGCCGCCAGGCGAGCGCCAGCAACGGCAGGGTCAGGGTGGCGACGCCCGCCATCAGCAGCAGCGCCGGGTCATCCACCCCCAGCACCTGGCCGAAGAGCAAATGGGTGAGGTCCGAGGTATCGCCACGCAGCGAAACCAGGGTGACGCCGAGCGCGAGCGCGATCAGGTACAGCGCCGTCAGCGCCGCATCCTCCCGCCCCCCCGTGGCGCGGGATAGCGCGCCGGCGCCGACCGCCACCAACAGCCCCGCCACCAGCCCGCCCAGCGACATGGCCGGCACCGATAGACCCGCGATCAGGAAGCCGGCGGCGATGCCGGGCGTCACGCCATGCGCCAGCACCTCCGCCGTCAGGGAGGTCCGCCGCAGCATCAGGAACACGCCGAGCAGCGGCGCCGCCACGGCCAGCGCCAGGCAGCCCACCAAAGCGCGGCGCATGAAGCCGAATTCCAGGAAGGGGCCGAACAGCCAATCCATGGCCGGCCTAGGCCGCGCAGGCGGGGGCGGATTCGTCCCAGGCCTCGGCCATCATCCGGGCGCGCAGGCGGTTGCGGGCGGTCAGCACCTCCGCCGTCGGGCCGCAGGCGATGGTCTCGCGCGCCAGCAGCAGGCAGTCGGGGAATTCGCGCTCGACCAGGTCCAGGTCGTGCAGCACGGCCAGCACGGTGCGGCCCTCGCCATGCCAGCGGCGCAGGACGGCCAGCAGGTCCGCGGCGGTGCGGGCATCGACGGCGTTGAAGGGCTCGTCCAGCAGGATCAGGTCGGCATCCTGCACCAGCAGCCGGGCAAAGAGCAGCCGCTGGAACTGGCCGGCGGACATGGCGCTGACGGGGCGGCGGCCGAAGCCGCCGAGGCCCACCGCCTCCAGCGCATGCTGCGCCCGGTCCCGGTCCGCCGCGCTGGCGCCGCGGAAGGCGCCGAGGCGGGACCACAGCCCCTGCAGCACCACATCCAGGCAGAGGATCGGGAAGGCGCGGTCCATGCCGGATTGCTGCGGCAGCAGCGCGACGCGCGGCTTCTGGCCGCTGAGCGTCACCCGCCCCTCATCCACCCGGTGCAGCCCGGCGATGCTGCGCAGAAGCGTGGTCTTGCCCGCGCCATTCGGCCCGACGATGGCGGCCAGCGCCCCCGGCGCGAAGCTGGCGGAGACGTGATGCACCGCCGGATGCCGCTGATGCGTGGCGGTGAGGTTCGCGATCTCCACCGCCGGCCCGCGCCGGGCCGTCTGCGCCCCGCTCATGCCGCCAGCGCCCAAAGTACCGCCCCCCAAAGCCCCGCCAGCACCGCCAGCACCAGCAGCATCCGCGCCCCAACCCCCGAGGAGAGGGCGAGCGGATCGGCGGCGAGGAAGGGGGGCAGGAGCTGGCGCATGGTTACCTTATAACGTCGCGCCCCCTATAGCCTTCAAGCCGCGCCTGGGAAAAGGGTTTCAGGTGGACTACCTGCGCAGGCGATGCAGGACAGACCCCAGCCTTTCGCCAACCCCACCCCCGCCGCCCTTCTTCCGCCCGCCGAGGACCCGGAGGCCGCGCTGCGCCGTGGCCTCAAGCGCCACCGCGCCGCCGCCACCGGCCTGTTGGCCGGCATGGGCGGGCTGCTGCTCGGCAGCTACGCGCTGCCGCCGGGCTATGCCACGGACCTGCTGCAGGCCGCCGCCAAGGCCGGCGTGGTCGGCGGCATCGCCGACTGGTTCGCGGTGACGGCGCTGTTCCGCCATCCGCTGGGCCTGCCCATCCCGCACACCGCCATCATCCCGATGCAGAAGGAACGCCTGGGCGCCGGGCTCGGCCGCTTCGTGGCGAACCACGTCTTCACGGAAGCCGAAGTCTCCCGGGTCCTCTCCAAGGTGGACCTGGCGCGGGTGCTGGGCGACTTCTTCTCCGACCCTGCCGCGGTGCAGCCCGCCGCCAATGCCCTGGCCAAGGCCCTGCCCCGCATCCTGGCCAGCCTTGAGGATGGCCGCGCGCGGCGCCTGCTGACCCGACTGCTGCCGCGCATCGCCGGCGGCCCCGGCGCCGCCCGGGTGCTGGCCCGCGCCCTGACCGCGCTGATCGAGGGCGGCCGGCACCAGGAGGTCTTCGACCTCGCCATCGGCCAGCTCAAGGCGGTGCTGGTGGCGAAGGAGGACCAGTTGCAGACCGCGATCGCGGCCCGGGTTCGGGCGGAAGGCGGCGCGCTGGTCGGCTGGATCGCCGGCGCCGGCATCGCGCGCCGCGTGCTCTCCGCCCTGAATGCGGAGCTCGACCGCGTGCAGCCCGGCGATAGCGACCTGCGCGCGGCCTTCGAGAGCTGGATCCGCGCCGAGATCACCCGGCTGGAGACGGACCCGGACCGCGCCGCCGCCGTCGGCCGCGCGCTGCGGGAGGCGCTGGCCCATCCGGCCGTCGCCGCCTGGCTCGGCGATATCTGGACACGGCTGCGCACGGCGATGGAGGCCGATGCCAGCAATCCGAATGGCCGCACCGTGCAGGCGCTGCAGGCGGCCCTCGGCAATCTCGGCACCGTGCTGGCCGAGGATCAGGCGGCGCGGGATCGGCTGAACAAGGGCGCCGAGCGCGCCCTGATCGCGCTGCTGCCGCGCGCCCGCAGCCAGCTTTCGGATTTCATCGCCGGCGTGGTGCGGAACTGGGACACGGCGACGGTGACGGAGAAGATCGAGCTGCGGGTCGGGCGCGACCTGCAATATGTCCGCATGAACGGGACGCTGGTGGGCTTCCTGGTCGGTGGGGCGCTCTATGCACTGCTGACAGCGATCTTCGGGCGGGTGGCGGGATGAGCCACTGGCTGGGACGGACTTGATGAAAATCCATCCAGTTTAAGTTTTTGGTACGGCGTGCGGCGCAGGCTTCCCTGGTCACCAGGCAAGGGACATCAAGTCATGCAAGCCAGCCGCCCGCTTCTCTGCCAGCCGGCGATCGTCTCCCGCGACCCGCTGCTCGCGCTGCTCGATGCCATGTACCTGGCGGCGCGGCAGCTGCTGCCGCGCCGCGCCGGATAGGGGGCCGTTGGGGGCACGACCATCCGGTCGCGCCCCGGCAGCCTCAAGCCGCGACGCCCTGCCGCGCCTTGCGCCGCGCCAGGCCCAGGCCCAAGAGGCCCGCGCTGAACAGGACCAGGGAAGCGGGCTCCGGCACCGGCACCGCCGTCAGCGTCACATTGGCGCCGTTGGTGATGGAGCCGTTCTGGGCGAAGTACATGTCGCCGATATCCACCACGAAGGCGCCGCCGACGCCGAAGTTCACCACCACCGGGCTGAAGTCGATGAAGTAGTCGGTGATGTTGAAAAGGGCGTCGAAGATGCCGTCATCCACCGGCCCGACGAAGGCACCCGTCGCCGCCACCACCTGCACGGTGTCGGCCAGGGGGCTGGTGAAGACCAGGTTGGCCGTCACGCCCAGATTGTCCGTCTCATTGCTCAGCGGCGCCGGGCAGACGAAGGGAGTGATGCAGGCCTCGCCCAGCGTGGCGCGGCCGAAGAGGAAGGATTCCGTTTCGCCCAGCTCCAGGCTGAAGCTCTGCGCCTGCAGCAGGTCGGTGAAGACCACGTCGAGCTGGCCGACGTTGTTGCCGTAGCCCGAGCCGACCGTGAAGCCGCCCGAGATGATGTTGAAGTTGACCGGCGCCGCCTGGGCCGAGGAGACGCCGACCAGCGCCATGGCACCGACGGCGGCGCCGAGGATTTTTCCGAACATCGTCTGTCTTTCTGTCCGTGCGACGGGACCGCCGCCGCGCATGCAGCGGGATCGCTGCGGAAGGGAAACAGCAATGTCCGTGCCAGACAGTAACGACATTGATTCAGAATGTTTATCGAGCGCAGTTTACAACGCGGCAGTGACCGGCGTCAGATTTGTCGACATGCACGTCCAGTTCAGCGCCGTTACGCCTCAGTAAAGGGTTCGGTCCGCCTTCTCCATCCAGGCGTAAAACACCTCCAGCGCCTCGGCCTGCAGCAGCCGGCGCATGGGCAGCAGCCGCGCCTCGACCGGCTTCGGAATCTCCTCGTAAAGCAGCGCATCGTCGAAGCCGATCGCGGCCGCCTGCGCCCGGTCATTCGCGAAGACCACGCGGTCGCAGCGCGACCAGTACAGCGCCGCCAGACACATCGGGCAGGGCTCGCAGCTGGTGAAGACGGTGGCGCCGCGCAGCTCGAAGCGGCCGAGGGCGGCGCAGGCGCGGCGCAGCGCCACGATCTCGGCATGCGCCGTGGGGTCGTTGGTGGAGGTGACCTGGTTCCAGCCCTCCGCCACCACCTGCCCGTCCAGCACCACCACGGCGCCGAAGGGCCCGCCGGCGCCGCCCTCCATGCCGCGGCGCGACAGGGCGATGGCCTGGCGCATGAAATCCTCGTCCGTCATCGGCCACCTCGACGCGGCGGGCCGCAGGCCCCACCTTGCGGGTGGAGGGTCAACGATGCCGCTTGCGCTGTCCATTCTCGACCAATCGACCATCGCCTCCGGCCGCGGCGCGGATGAGGCGATCCGGGAGACGCTGGCGCTGGCCCGGCTGGCGGACCAATGGGGCTATCGCCGCTACTGGCTGGCGGAGCACCACAACAGCGCCTCCCACGCCGGCACGGCGCCCGAGATCCTGGTGGCCGCCATCGCGGCGACCACGCAGCGCATCCGCATCGGCACCGCCGGGGTGATGCTGCCGCATTATTCCGCGCTGAAGGTGGCCGAGCAGTTCCGGGTGCTGGAGGCGATCGCGCCCGGCCGCATCGACCTCGGCGTCGGTCGTGCCCCGGGATCCGATGGCCGCACCGCCTATGCGCTGAACCCGGATGCGGCGGCCGCGGCAGACCGCTTCCCGCAGCAGGTGCAGGACCTGATGGGCTGGCTGGGCGATGGGCTGCCCGAGAGCCACCCCTTCCGCATGGTCACCGCCAACCCCGCCATCCCGACGCGGCCGGAGGTGTGGATTCTTGGCAGTTCCGACTTCGGCGCCCAGCTCGCCGCCTATTTCGGCCTGCCCTACTGCTTTGCGCATTTCATCACCGATGGGCGCGGCAGCGAGGAGGCGATGGGCCTGTACCGGGAGGGCTTCCGGCCGCATCCCGGCGTGCCGGGCCGGCTGGCAAAGCCCCAGGGGGTGGTCGCCGTCTATGCCCTGACCGCGGCGACGGAGGCCGAGGCGCAGCGCCATTTCCGGTCCCGCGCCCTGTGGCGCCTGTCGCGCGATCGCGGCATCTACCCGCCGCTGCCGAGCGCGGAGGAGGCCGAGGCCTACACCTACACGCCCGAGGAACTGGCCAAGATCGAGCGGATGCGCGCCCGCGCTTTGGTCGGTGCCCCGGAACAGGTGGCGGCGCGGCTGGCCGCCCTGGCCGCGGCGCATGGGGTGGAGGAGGTGGCGGTGCTGACCCCCTGCCACGACCCCAAGGCCCGGCAGGAAAGCTTTCGGCTGTTGGCGGAGGCGGTCGCGAAGGTCCATCTAGAACAAGGCATTCTGCAACATGCCTAGCAGAATCGCGCCGGGCACCGAGCCTGACCAATCAAAGTGGCCGCCCGGTGTTCGGCAGATGTCCCTTGATGAAACAGGTTGGCTTGGCCTGGATGACGACGGGCGCCTTTACTGGGATGGCAAGCCGGTAGAGATCGGGCGCCGGCTGTCTCTCTCGCGTTGGCAGAAGGCAGGAGCTGTGGCGGTTGCTACCGCAGCAATTCTTGGCGGCATGGGCGGCTTCATCCAAGGTGCCGTCGCCGTGCACGACTACGCTTGCCGCCATTCATGGATGGAATCGGGGTGCAGTGGTCGCGCAGCACCTACTTAGCAGCCTGATTATTTTGTTACGTTACCAGCAAAATCTTTCGGGCGGCTCCGATGCCGGTGCCGGGCGCGCCGCCGGGCAAAGGCCTCGGCCAGGGCCGGCAGGCCAAGCAGCGGCGCGGTCAGCACTGCCAGCAGGCCGAAGCCTGCGCCCCAATGCGGGCCGCCCAACGCGAAGGCGGCGCCGGAGGCGGTCCAGGTGACGGCATTCACCGTCAGGCCGATGCCGAACAGCCAGCGCATGCGGCGCAGCCGGGCCGCGGCCTCGGCCGGGTCGCCTTCGGTCCAGGCGGCGCCGCTGCGGGAAACCTCGTAGAGCCTTCCCGGATCGATCCGGAAGGGCGGGGTGCTCAGCGCCGCATGACGACGAAGACGGGCCGCCCCTGCTGCCGGGCGCGGCGCAGGCGCCACCAGAGGGACCCCGCGCCGATCAGCCCGGCCACCACCAGCACCGGCAGGATCAGGCCGACGAAGAGCACGGCCAGTGAGGCCAGCACCAGCCCGCCGGCGACCAGCGCCACCAGCAGCGCCACACCGCCGACGCGGGCCAGGACGCGGTCCAGCATGCCCGGACGCGGCGGCGTTGGCGGCTGCGTGAACTGCCCGTCAGGCGTCATGTCGATGACAGGCGGGGGGCGATGCGGTTCCATGATGCGTCATGTTGCCCGCCCGGGCGCTGGCTTCAAGGGCGGGTCTGTTACGGCCTGTGACGGTTCAGGGCACGGGCGCCGCATCCACCACATGAAAGCTGGCGGTCACGCTGTCGTTCCAGCTCTCGGCCCGCAGATGCCCGGCCAGGTGCAGGATGCCGCCGCCGAGCAGGGCGCTGGCCAGCGGCCCCTCCTTGGCACGGAAGCAGATGGCCTTCAGCCGGCCGCTGCCGCCCTCCCCCTCCAGGAAGGCGCGGATGGTGCCGCCTTCCTTGCCCACGCGATCGGCGCGCACCACCCGGGCGCGGGACAGCACGAAGATCGGCTCCTCATTCCCCGCGCCAAAGGGGGCGAGGCGCGCGATCTGGCTCGCCACCTCCACCGTGGCGCCGGAGACGGCGATCGAGCCCTCCACCGGCAGGTCGGCCGCGCCGGGCAGCTCCGCCGCATGGGCCAGGCGCTCATCCAGAAAGGCGTGGAATTCTCCCTCCTGCGCCGCGAGGAAGGAGAAGCCGGCCGCCATGGCATGGCCGCCGCCGGTCTCCAGCAGCCCAGCCTGGCGCGCGGCGATGACGGCCGCCCCGAGATCCACCCCGGCGACGGAGCGGCCGGAGCCCTTGGCCAGGCCGTTGTTCAGCCCGGCGACGCAGGCGGGGCGGTTGTATTTTTCCTTCATCCGGCCGGCGACGATGCCGACGACGCCGGGGTGCCACCCCTCCCCCACCACCAGCAAGACGGGATGGCCGTGGCTCGCCTGGCGCTCGGCCTCGGCCATGGCGGCGGTCAGCACATCGGCCTCCACCTCCTGCCGCCGCTTGTTCACCGCATCCAGCCGCTCCGCCATGGCGCGGGCCTCCAGCGGGTCATCCTCCAGCAGCAGGCGCAGGCCGAGGTCGCTTTCGTCGATGCGGCCGGAGGCATTGATGCGCGGGCCGAGCAGGAAGCCCAGCGTATGGGCGCTGGGCGCATCCTTGGCCAAGGCCACTTCCAGCAGCGCGGCGATGCCGGCGCGGCCGCGGCGGGCCATCACCTTCAGCCCCTGCGCGACCAGGGCGCGGTTCAGCCCGGTCAGTGGCATCACGTCGCAGACGGTGGCCAGCGCCACCAGGTCCAGCAGCTCCAGCAATCTGGGTTCGGGCCGGGTGGCGAAGGCGCCGCGCCGGCGCAGTTCCCGCACCGTGGCGACGGCGGCCAGGAAGGCGACGCCGGCGGCGCAGAGCATGCCGAGGCCGCTGGTGCAGTCCAGCCGGTTCGGATTGACCGCCGCCCGCACCCGCGGCACCGGGCCTTCCGCCTTGTGGTGGTCCAGGATCACCACATCGGCGCGGCCCCGCGCCGCCTCCAGCGCCACTTCCGCCGCGATGCCGCAATCCACCGTGACGATCAGCGTGGCGCCGCGGTCGCAGAGGCTGGCGATGGCCTTGGCATTCGGGCCATAGCCCTCCGCGATCCGGTCCGGCACGTAATGCACCACCCGGGCGCCGAGCTCCCGCAGGAAGCGCACGGTCAGCGCGCCGGAACAGGCGCCGTCCACGTCGTAGTCGCCGAAGACCACCACCTGCTCGCCGGCCTGCGCCGCATCGGCCAGGCGCGATGCCGCCGCATCCATGTCCCGCAGGGTGGAGGGGTCGGGCATCAGCGCCCGGAGCGTCGGCTCCAGGAAATCCGCCGCCGCCTCCACCCCCACGCCGCGCGCCGCCAGCAGCCGCCCGACCAGCTCCGGCAGCGCCAGGCGCTGCGCGATGCCGAGGCCGGTGCGCGCATCGCCCTGCCGCCAGATCCAGCGCCGCCCGAGGGCGCTGCGCGCCACCCCCAGCGCCACTTCGGCGCCGGGGGCGCCCAGCAATGGGGCGGCCGCGTCGTTCAACCGGCGAAGGCCGCGGGCTTCAGCGCGAAGTTGTGGTGACCCTCCACATAGCGGACGGTGCCGGACTTCGAGCGCATGACGATGGAATGGGTGATGGCGCCCTTCCCGAAATCACGCACGCCGCGCAGCATCGGGCCGGTGGTAACGCCGGTGGCGGCGAACATCACGTCGCCCTTGGCCATGTCCGTCATGGAATAGATGCGGGCCGGGTCGGTGATGCCCATTTCCTTGGCGCGGATCACCTGGTCCTCGTTCTCAAAGATCAGGCGGCCCTGCATCTGGCCGCCGATGCAGCGCAGCGCGGCGGCCGCCAGAACGCCCTCCGGCGCCCCGCCGCTGCCGAGGTAGATGTCCACGCCCGTATCGAGCTGCGACACGGCCACCACGCCGGAGACGTCGCCATCCGGGATCATCATGATGCGCGCGCCGGCGGCGCGGCAGCGCTTCACGATCTCCTTGTGCCGATCACGGTCCAGCAGGCAGACGACCAGGTCGTTCACGCTGCGGCCCTTGGCCTTGGCCAGGTTCGCCAGGTTCTCCTCGACCGAGGCATCGAGGTGCACCACGCCATCGGGCAGGCCGGGGCCGACCGCGATCTTGTCCATGTAGACGTCGGGCGCATGCAGGAAGCCGCCCTTCTGGGCCAGCGCCACGCAGGCCATGGCATTCGGCCCGCCCTTGGCGGTGATGGTGGTGCCTTCCAGCGGGTCGACGGCGATATCCACCTCCGGCCCGCCGCCGGCCTTGGCGTAGAGCCCGACCTTCTCGCCGATATAGAGCATCGGCGCCTCGTCCATCTCACCCTCGCCGATCACCACGGTGCCGGAGATGGCGACGGTGTCGAAGGCGCGGCGCATGGCTTCCACGGCGGCGCCATCGGCGGCGTTCTTGTCGCCGCGGCCCATCCAGCGGCTGGCAGCGAGGCCCGCGGCCTCCGTCACCCGGACCAGTTCGAGGGCCAGGTTGCGGTCGACATGCACCTGGCGTTCCAGATGCGCATTGGTCTCGGACAAGGTGGGCTCCTCCGGCTGGGCAGCGCGACGATGGCTGTGCGGGCCTTGTTGCCCGGAACCGGGGGCGGCGAAAAGGGGCTTGCGCGTCCCGTCTCGGTGACGACGGGACGGCGCCTGTCCTACAGCGCCTCGATCCGGATCAGCGCCGGCGTTTCCAGCACCGCTTCCAGCGCCTCGATCCGGGCGATGGCGGCGCGCATCTGGCCTTCCTCGCAGTCATGCGTGGTGACCACCACCGGCACCGCCTCGCCCGGCGCACGGCCGCGCTGCAGCATGGATTCCAGGCTGATCTGGTGGTCGCGCAGCGCCGCGGTGACATCGGCGATGACGCCCGGGCGGTCCACCACCATCAGGCGCAGGTAATAGGCGCCGATGCGCTTCGCCATGGGCAGGTTGGGCAGGTGGGAGAGGTCGCGCGTGGCGACGCCCCAGACCGGTGTGATGCGGCCGCGGGCCAGGTCGATCAGGTCGGCGCAGATGGCGCTCGCCGTCGGTCCCGCCCCGGCGCCGCGGCCCTCCAGCACGATGCGGCCGACGAAATCGCCCTCCGCCACCACCGCATTGAATACGCCATCGACGCGCGCGATGGGATGCGCCACCGGCACCATGCAGGGATGCATGCGCGTCTCGATCCCCGCTTCCGTGCGCCGCGCGATGCCGAGCAGCTTGATGCGGTAGCCCAGCTCCTCCGCCAGCTTGATGTCGAGGGCGGAGATGCTGCGGATGCCCTCCACATGCACGGCGTCGAAATCCACCGGCCGGCCGAAGGCCAGCGCCGCCAGGATCGCCAGCTTGTGCGCGGCGTCGATGCCATCCACGTCGAAGGCCGGATCGGCCTCGGCATAGCCCAGCTTCTGGGCCTCGCTGAGGGCCTGCGCGAATTCGATGCCGCGCTCGCGCATCTGGGTCAGGATGTAGTTGCAGGTGCCGTTCAGGATGCCGAGGACGCGGGTGATGTCATTCGCCGCCAGCCCCTCCCGCAATGCCTTGATGGCGGGGATGCCGCCGGCCACCGCGGCCTCATAGGCCAGCGCCACGCCCTTGGACTCGGCGAGCTCGGCGAGTTCCGCGCCATGCACGGCCAGCAGCGCCTTGTTGGCGGTGACCACCGGCTTGCCGGCGCGCAGCGCGGCGCGGACCAGGTCGGCCGCCTGGCCTTCCGTGCCGCCGATCGCCTCCACCACCACATCGACGCCCGGGTCATGGGCGAGTGCCACCGGATCGTCGTACCAGCGCAGCCCGGCCAGCGAGACGCCGCGGTCGCGCGTGCGGTCGCGGGCGGAGACGGCGGTGACGGCGATCGGCCGCCCGGCGCGGGCGGAGATGGTGGCGGCATTGTCGCGCAGCAGGGTCAGCACCCCGGCGCCGACGGTGCCGAGGCCGGCGACCGCGACGGAAAGCGGCTTGGTCATGCTCTCACTATCCAGTTCAGGCCGCGTCGGTCTGCTCGACAGGGCCGGCATTGTCGGCGGCGAGGAAGGTCTTGATGCCGCGCATCGCCTGGCGGATGCGCTGGCTGTTCTCGACCAGCGCGATGCGGACATGGCCGTCGCCATGCTCGCCGAAGCCGATGCCGGGCGCGACCGCGACCTTCGCCTTGGCCAGCAGCAATTTCGAGAAGTCGACGCTGCCCAGATGCTTGAAGCGGTCCGGGATCGGCGCCCAGAGGAACATCGAGGCCTCCGGCACCGGAACCTCCCAGCCGGCGGAGGCCAGGCCCTTCACCATCACGTCGCGGCGTTCACGGTAGAGGTCGCGCATCTCCTGCACGCAGTCCTGCGGGCCGTTCAGCGCGGCGGCGGCGGCGATCTGGATCGGCGCGAAGGCGCCGTAGTCCAGATAGGACTTCACCCGCGTCAGCGCCGAGACCAGGCGCGGATTGCCGGCGGCAAAGCCCATGCGCCAGCCCGGCATGTTGTAGGTCTTCGACATGGAGGTGAATTCCACCGCCACGTCCTTGGCCCCCGGCACTTCCAGGATCGAGGGCGGCACCGCGCTGCCGAAATAGATTTCCGCGTAGGCCAGATCGGACAGGATGAAGATCTCATGCTTGCGCGCGAAATCCACGATCTTCCGGTAGAAATACAGGTCCGCCAGCATCGCCGTCGGATTGGACGGAAAGTTCACGATCAGCGCGGTGGGCTTCGGCACGGAATGCCGCACCGCGCGGTCCAGCGCCTCCAGCATCGCATCGTCCGGCGTGCAGGGGATGGAGCGCACGGAGGCGCCGGCCAGCACGAAGCCGAACTGGTGGATTGGGTAGGAGGGATTCGGCACCAGGATGGTGTCGCCCGGCGAGGTGATGGCGGCGGCCAGGTTGGCGAGACCCTCCTTCGAGCCGAGGGTGGCGACCACCTCCGTCTCCGGGTCCAGCTTCACGTTGAAGCGGCGCTCGTAATAGCCGGCCAAGGCCTTGCGCAGGCCGGGGATACCCTTGGAGGCGCTGTAGCGATGGGTGCGCGGATCGGCCACGGCCTCGACCAGCTTGGCCACGATATGCGGCGGCGTCGGGCTGTCCGGATTGCCCATGCCGAGGTCCACGATGTCCTCGGCGGCTGCGCGGGCCTTGGCCTTGGCCGAGTTCACCTCGGCGAAGACATAGGGCGGCAGGCGCCGGATGCGGTGGAACTCCTCGGTCATTGTCGTCGGGTCCGTGGGTTGAGCGGCAAAAAGACAGGATAGCGGAAGGGTTCAGTTCCGGCGAGGCGCCAGGAGATCGCCGGCCGGCGGCGGCGGCGGGGCGAAGAGGTCGCCGCTCGGCGCCGGGGGCGGGCCGGCCAGGGGCGCGGGCGCCGGAACCGGCGCGGCCAGGACAGGCGGCGCGGCGACGGCCGGCTGGGTCGGGGCGGGCACCGGATCCAGACGGATCGGCGGCACCGCGGCCAGGGTCGGCGGCGCGGGAGGCGCGGCGCCCGTACCGCTGGGGGGCGCGCCACGCAGGGTGGGGGTCCCAATGGGGGCACCGGTCAGTTCGCTGCGCGACCCCTCCCGATCCGCCGCAAGGGCGGCGGTCAGCGCGGCGCGTTCCTCGGCGCTTGGCGGCACCGGGCGGGGCGGCACGGTGGAGAGATTCGGGTAGGGCGCGTCGCGGCCCGGCGGCGGTTCACGCCCATCCAGGTAGCCACCGCTGATATTGCGCCACCAGTAGCGGGGGTCCGCATCCTGCGGAATGCCCCCGCTGCAGCCGGCCAGCGCCAGCAGCAGGCAGGCATGGGCAGGCCAAGGGCCCAGGCGCGCTTGATCGCGCCCCCGGCGGCCCCTACCTTCGACGTGTTTCCCGTGGCGTCCGACGCGCGGGTGCATGGCTTCCCAATCCTTCGCGCGCCGAGGGTTACCCCGAACCACCTGCGGGCGAAAGCACCAAGGCTGGGGATCGGCGGGGAAGAGTCACCCCGAGGAGCGGCCGCTGGCGGATTCGGGGGGATGCAGGTGCATGTCGCAGGACAGGGAAGCGGGCCGGGGCAAGGCGGGCCGAGACAAGCCAGCCCCTGGGGCGGCGGGCGGCAAGGGCGCCAGGCGTCCCGCCGCCGGGGCTGGGACTGGCGCGGCGCTTGAGGAAGCGAGCCAGGCGGCCGAGGCGGCCGGCCTCACGGCGCCGAACCAGCCTGCGCCGAACCAGCCTGCACCGGGTAAGCCGGTACCGGGCCCAACTGCCAATGGCCACGCCCCCAACGGCCAAGGCCCCCACCCGGCCCGGCCGTCCCCGGCCGCCGAGCCGCCGCGCGCCGAGACCCCCGGCTTCCGCCTGCCCGACCCCAACCTGGTCACCCGCACCATGGCCGATGTGGCCGAGCGCGGGCAGCGCATCGTCGGCGACTTCCTGAAGCGCCAGGCGGAGGGCACGCCCGCCACCGGGCCGGACCCGCTGCATATCGGCTCCGCCTTCCTCGACATGACGGCGCGGCTGATGGCCAATCCGGCGCGGCTGATGCAGGCGCAGATCGGCTTCTGGCAGGACTACCTGACCCTCTGGCAGAACACCGCCCGCCGCATGATGGGCGAGGCCACGCCGCCGGTGATCGAGGAGCCGCGCGGCGACAAGCGCTTCAAGGACGAGGCCTGGCGCGAGAACGAGGTCTTCGACTTCATCCGCCAGTCCTACCTGCTCTCCGCCCGCTACTTCACCAATGTGGTGCAGGGGGCGGAGGGGCTGGACCACAAGACCGCGCAGAAGGTGGATTTCTACACGCGGCAATTCGTCGATGCGATGAGCCCGTCCAACTTCCTGATGACCAATCCGGAAGTGCTGCGCCGGACGGCGGAGACGGGCGGGGAGAATTTGCTGAAGGGCCTGTCCCACCTGCTGGCCGATTTGGAACGCGGCAAGGGCAACCTGCGCATCCGCATGACCGACGACAGCAAGTTCAAGGTCGGCGAGAATATCGCGGTGACGCCGGGCAAGGTGGTGTTCCGCAATGCGCTGATGGAGCTGATCCAATACGCGCCGGCCACCGCGCAGGTGCTGAAGCGCCCGCTGCTGATCCTGCCGCCCTGGATCAACAAGTTCTACATCCTGGACCTCCGCCCCAAGAACAGTTTCATCAAATGGGCGGTGGAGCAGGGGCACACGGTCTTCGTGGTCTCCTGGGTGAATCCGGACGAGAACCTCGCGGAGAAAGGTTTCGAGGACTACATGCGCGAGGGCCCCTATGCGGCACTCGACGCGATCGAGGCGGCGACCGGCGAGACATCCGTCAACGCGATCGGCTACTGCCTGGGCGGCACGCTGCTGGCCTGCACGCTGGCGCATATGGCGGCGAAGAAGGACACACGGATCAAGTCGGCCACCTACTTCGTCACCATGACGGATTTCGAGGAGGCCGGCGAGCTCGGCGTCTTCATCGACGAGGAACAGCTGCTCGGCATCGAGGAGAAGATGTCGAAGAAGGGCTTCCTCGAGGGCCGGGAGATGGCGACCACCTTCAACATGCTGCGCGCCAACGACCTGATCTGGTCCTTCGTGGTGAACAACTACCTGCTGGGGCAGGAGCCGTTTCCCTTCGACCTGCTCTACTGGAACGACGACAGCACGCGCATGCCGGCGAAGATGCACAGCTTCTACCTGCGCCGCATGTACCAGCAGAACGACCTGGTGAAGCCGGACGCCATCGGGCTGGACGGCGTGAAGATCGACCTGCGCCGGATCAAGGTGCCGAGCTACCTGATCTCGACGCGGGAGGATCATATCGCGCCCTGGAAATCCACCTATCGCGGCACGCAGATCTATGGCGGCCCGACCCGCTTCGTGCTGGCGGCCTCCGGCCACATTGCCGGCGTGGTGAACCCACCCGACTCGGGGAAGTACAGCCATTGGGTGAATACCAGCCTGCCGCCGGATCCGGAGGACTGGTTCAAGGGCGCGACGGAGCTCGCCGGGTCCTGGTGGCCGGACTGGCAGCGCTGGGTGTCGGCGCAGGACAAGGCCCTGGTGCCGGCACGCCAGCCGGCCGATGCGGGCCTCGGCGATGCGCCCGGCAGCTATGTGCTGGTGATGGCGAAGGACTGACGGAAGCCGCCCGGCTTCAGCGCGCGGGCCCCGTCAGGCCGGGCGGCGGAGTTTCCGACCGCTCCGGCGCATCCGGATCGCGGCCCTGGCTGCGATCCAGCCAGCGCATCGCGGGCGTCACCGTCAGCCCGTGCAGCAGCACGGAAAGCAGCACGATCAGCCCGACCAGCGCCCAGAGCCGCTCCGCCTGCGCGAAGGGCGCGTGGTTCAGCCCATAGGCCAGGTAGTAGAAGGTGCCGACGCCGCGGATGCCGAAGAAGGCGAGCGTCAGCTTCTCGCCCCAGGCCGCGCGCAGCCCGACCAGCCCCGCCAGCCCGGCCAGCGGCCGCACCAGCAGCAGCACGACCACCGCCACGCCCACATCCACCCAGGTGAGCGGCGCCAGCAGGCCGGAGACCAGCGCGCCGCCGAACAGCAGCAGCAGCAGCATCATGGTCAGCCGCTCCACCTGCTCCGTCAGGTCGTGCATCTCGCGATGGAACTCGTGCTTCCGATGCGCGTGGCGCAGCGTCAGCGCCGTGACGAAGACGGCCAGGAAGCCGTAGCAATGCGCCATCTCCGTCAGCCCGTAGGAGACGAAGGTGGCGGCGATGGCGATGAGCCCGTCGCCGGTCTTGGCCAGCCTGCTTTCGCCCGGCATGTGGAAGGTCAGCCAACCGAAGGCCCGGCCCACGGCCCAGCCCGCCACCACGCCGAAGCCGATCTCCCACAGCGCGTGGTAGCCCAGCCAGTGCAGCAGCCAGGGCTCGCCGGTCTCCGCCGCCAGCGCCAGCACGATCGCCAGATGCACGAAGGGGAAGGCCAGCCCGTCATTCAGCCCGGCCTCGGAGGTGAGGCCGAAGCGCACCTCGTCCTCCTCCCCCGATTGCGGCGGGCCCACCTGCACATCGGCGGCCAGCACCGGGTCGGTCGGTGCCAGGCTGGCGCCCAGCAGCAGCGCCGCCACCCAGGGCAGACCGGCCCAGGCGCCGAGCAGCGTGATCGCCAGGATGGACAGCGGCATGGTGATGCCGAGCAGCCGCCAGGTGACGGCCCAGCGCCGGAGATGGAAGACTCGGTCGATCTTCAGCCCGGCGCCCATCAGGGCGATGATCACCACGAATTCGGTGAAGCGCTCGGTGAAGGCCGGAAAGGCCAGGGGCAGCGGTTCCGAGCCCACCATGGGCAGGGCGAAGATGGCGGCGCCGAGGGCGATGCAGACGATGGGCAGCGACAGCGGCAGGCGCCGCAACACCAGCGGCAGCCAGGTCACCAGCGCGATCAGCAGGCCGGTGCCGGTTAGGACGACGATATAGGCATCGGGCAGCAGGGTTTCGGTGGGGGGCATCCACCGCTAACGGCGCATGACCCGCGCCGTTCGCCGGCCCCGGCAGAAGGCTCAGCGCGGCCCGATGCCCATGCCCCGCCCGGGCTCCGGATTCACCCAGCCGGCCTGCGGGTCCAGCGCCCCGGTCAGGCCCCAGACGCGGCTGCGCGCCAGCCGGTCCACCTCGTCCCGCGCCAGGCTGGTGGCGATGCGGCCCTGCGGCAGCGGGCCGGGCCGGGTCAGGAAGTCCATCGTCCCCGCCCCGCCCGGCTCGAACAGCGCCGGCCGCAGCGCGGCCTCCGCCGCCGCGCGGTCGCCGCGCGCCAGCGCCGCATGGGCGGCGGCCAACGCCCGCACCACCTCGTCCGGATCGGCGCCGGCGCGGATGCCGAGGGCGGCGCGGCCTTCCAGCCGGGCGCCGCGCAGCTCGAACAGCACGCTGGACGGCAGCGCGGCCCAGCGCAGGTCGCGGGTGAATTCCACCGTCATCAGCTCGACCTGCGCCGCGGCACGCGCCATGGCCGCGGGGTCATTCGTCAGGGACCGGCCGCCATCGGCATAGGCCAGCGCCGCCTGGCCCACGGCATCGCGCAGCGGGTCGGCGCTGCCGGCGCCGAGCACGGCGGGGATCCGCGCAGCCGGCGGCGGCGCGCGCAATTCCGCGCAGCCGGCGAGCGCGAGGACGAGAAGCGCCAGAAGGGCAGGCCGCATCAGGGGAGTCTCCCGGCGAGTCATGGCGCCCATCCTAGATCGGAGGCGAAGGCCGCGGCCAGGGCCTGGCCCAGCGGCACCAGGTCGCGCTCCGCCAGCGCCGCCGGATGCACCACCAGCACGCCGTCCCGCAGGCGGCCCTGGTTCACATGCACGCGCCGCGCGCGCAGCGCCGCCTCCACCCGCGCCGCGGCCGCGGCATCGCCGCAGCGCAGCAGCAGCAGCGGCGTCGGGCCTTCCGCGATCTCGCAGGGTGTGGACCCCATCGCCGCCTGCACCGCGCGCAGCCGCGCCAGCATCCGCGCCTGGCGGGGCGCCTCGCCCTCCGCCAGGAAGCGGCGCAGCGCGACCAGCAGGCCCACCACCTCCTCCTTCCCCGCCTTGCAGGACCGGCCGATGCCATGCCGCGGCAGGAAGGGCATCAGGGCATTGCCGGCGAATTCGGGCGGCAGCCGGAACTGCGCCTCCGGCAGGTCGAGGTCCAGCATCTGCAGCAGCGCGCTGGCCACCAGCTTCCGCCGCCCGGCGAGGATGCCGCTGGCCTGCGGCCCACCGATCGCCTTGCCGCCGGAGAAGGCGACCAGATCCGCGCCGGCTTCGAGGAAGCCGCGCAGATGGGCCAGCGGCGGCAGCTGCGCCGCGGCATCCACCAGCACCGGCACGCCCGCGGCATGCGCCACGCGCACCACCTCCTCCAGCGAAGGCTCGGACCAGGGCTGCGCCACCCAGAACACCGCCGCCGTATTCGGCCCGATGGCGGCCGCGATTTCGCCGGCCGAGGCATCGCGCACCCCGGCGCCCGAGAATCGGTCCGGGATGCCGACCTCGACGATCCGCCCGCCCGCCACTTCCAGTGCCCGGTCGTACATGTTGCGCTGGCTGCGGCTCATGACGAAGTCGCGACGCGGCCCGGCCGCCGGCAGCGCGTTCATGGCCACCGGGTCGAGCCCGGCCATGCAGGCGGCCGCGCCCAGCAGCAGGGCCGCGGAGGCGCCGCCGGTCACGATCCCCGCCTCCGCGCCCGTCGCCGCCGCGATCTCCCGGCTCGCCGCGGCCTGGAGGTCCAGCATGTCGAAGCAGGCGGCGGAGGCCTCGGCCATGGCGGCCACGACCTCGGGCGCCAGGATGCCGCCCGAGAGGCGGGTGACGGTGCCGGCGGCGTTGATGATCGGCGCGAGGCCCAGCGCCGCCAGGGCGCTCATGTCAGCACGCGGCGCACCGCGTCCTGCCAGCCGGCATGGCGCCGATCCGCCTCGGCGCGGGGCATGGCCGGCTGGAAGCGGCGGTCCAGCCGCCAATGCGCGACGGCCGGGCCGGGCGGCGGCAGCAGCCCGGCCTGCAGCCCGGCGAGATAGGCCGCCCCCAGCGCCGTGGTTTCCTGCACCACCGGCCGATCCACCGGCGCGCCCAGCAGGTCCGCCAGCGCCTGCATGGCATAGTCCGAGGCGGTCATGCCGCCATCGACTCGGAGAACCGTCGCGCCGCCGCGGGCGCCCCAATCGGCCTGCATCGCCTCCACCAGGTCCCGCGTCTGGAAGGCCACCGCCTCCAGCGCCGCGCGGCAGATCTCGGCCGGGCCGGTGTTGCGGGTCAGGCCCAGGATGGCGCCGCGTGCCTCGGCATCCCAATGCGGCGCGCCAAGGCCTGTGAAGGCGGGCACGAAATACACCCCCTGCGCCGGATCCGCCTGCGCCGCCAGCCGCCCGCTCTCGGCCGCGTCCTTGATGATGCCGAGCCCGTCCCGCAGCCATTGCACCGCCGCGCCGGCGATGAAGATGGCGCCTTCCAGCGCATAGGTCCGCTGGCCGCCAAGCTGCCAGGCCAGCGTGGTCAGCAGCCGGTTCTGCGAGGGCACCGCGACATCGCCGGTGTTCAACAGCAGGAAGCAGCCGGTGCCATAGGTGGATTTCACCATGCCCGGGGCGAAGCAGGCCTGGCCGAGCATCGCCGCATGCTGGTCCCCCGCCATGCCCCGCACCGGCACCGCCACGCCGAGCAGCCCGGGCTCCGTGCTGCCGAACTCGCAGGCATTGTCCCGCACCTCCGGCAGCAGCGCCTCGGGGATGCCGAACAGCTTCAGCAGGTCCTGGTCCCAGCAGCCGCGGCGGATGTCGAACAGCATGGTGCGCGCCGCATTGGTCGCATCCGTCGCATGCACCCGCCCGCCGGTCAGCCGCCACAGGAGAAAACTGTCGATGGTGCCGAAGGCGAGGTCGCCGCGTTCCGCGGCCGCCCGCGCGCCGCCCACATTCTCGAGCAGCCAGGCCAGCTTGGTGGCGGAGAAATAGGGATCCGGCAGCAGCCCGCTGCGCTCCGCGATCAGCGCCCCCGCCCCTTCCGCCGCCAGCCGCGCGCAATGGGCCGCGGTGCGACGATCCTGCCAGACGATGGCGCGATGGATGGCCCGCCCGCTGCGCCGGTCCCAGAGCACGGTGGTCTCGCGCTGGTTGGTGATGCCGATGCCGGCCAGGTCCGCGGCCGAGGCACCGCCCTGCGCCAGCGCGTCCCGCATCGTGGCGAGTGTCGCCGCAAAAATTTCCTCCGGCTCATGCTCCACCCAGCCCGGCGCCGGGAAGTGCTGCGCCAGGGGAAGCTGCGCGCTGGCGCGCGGCGCCAGGTCCGGCCCATGCAGGATGGCGCGGGTGGAGGTGGTGCCCTGGTCGATGGCGAGCAGCAGGTCCGTCATGCGTCTTGCTCCCGAGCGAGCAGCCAGAAGGCGAAGCCGGTGGCCAGCAGCGGCGCGAGCAGCGCGCCGTGATCCGACAGGCGCGGATCGACCCAGCCCAGCAGCGGGCCGAGCCCGGCCGAGAGCGCCGCCAGCAGCCCCGCCGCCAGCGTGGCCGCCCCCGGCGCCTCGCGCGCCAGCAGCGCCGCCAGCAGCGCCGCGAAGGCCGGCAGGAAACCGGCGCCGAGCAGCGCCAGGCGATAGGCGGGCAGCGAATCGGCGGCCACCAGCCCGGCCGCGGCGGGGGCGGAGCCGATGACCAGGCCCAGCACCACCGCCATGGCCTGCAGGCCGAGCAGCCTTGTGGCCAGCGGCAGCGGTGCCAGGTCGCGGGCCAGGGCGACGAAGACCAGCCCCGGCAGCGCCACCAGCAGGGCCAGGGTCACCGCCATCAGCGGCCCGCCGAGCAGATAGGTGGAAAGCGGCCCGGCCAGCACCGCCAGCGCCAGGGCCAGCCCGGCCAGCACCGGGTCAGTGCCACCCCGCGGCAGGCGGCGCGGCAGGCCCAGCGGCAGAGCAGCGGCCGGCACCGTTGCGACGAAGCCGGCAATGGCCGCCGCCAGGGCCAGCCCCCCGAAGCCGCCGGCCAGCCCGCCCAGCCCCCAGGCCAGCAGCCCGCCCGCCAGCAGCCCCGCCGCCAGCCCCGCCAGCGGCGGCAGGCCGAAGCCCGCCGCCAGGGTGAGCCCGGTCCAGAGCAGCACCAGCGCCGCCGCCGCCAGCCCGCCCGGCACCGCCTCCGCCAGGCCCAGCCGGTCCACCAGATGCAGTTGCAGGAAGGCGGCCAGGCCGGCGCCGCCCATGGCCAGGCCGAGCGGCAGCCCCTGCAGGCCCCGCCGTGCCGCCAGCAGCGCCGCCGGCGCGCCGGCCAGCAGCGACAGGCCGATGATGATCAGCAGACCGAGGAATTCGCCGCTTATGCCGGCCAGGCGCAGCAGCGCCAGCCCGGCCAGCGCCGCCAGCGCCGGCCCCAGCCAGGCGCCGGCCACCAGCGCGCCGGGGGCCATTGGGGACTCGCCCTGCGGGGGGTTCAGGGCCGCGCTCATCGGGCGAGCCAGAGGCGCCAGGCGCCAGCATGCGGGCCTGCAGTACCCTCCTGCGCCTCGGCCTCCAGCACCGGGCGCCAGCGCGCCACCAGCGCCTCCAGCGCCGCGAAATCCCGGGCGCGGAACAGGCATTCGGCCAGCCAGCCGAGCGCCGCCGTCCCCGCCGCCCCGCGCGTCACCGCGGCTTCCAGGGCGAGCCGCGCCGCCGGCAGATCGCCCAGCGCCAGCAACTCGCGGCCCAGCGCCGCCTCGGCCTCCGCATCCGCGCCGCTCGCCTCGGCCAGCGCCTGCCAGAGTCCGGCGGCCTCCGCCCGGCAGGCATCGGCGCGCGGGGCATCGAGCAGGCCGGAGCCGGCGGCGCGATCCAATGCGCGGGCCAGGGCCCGCTGCGCGGCGATAGCCGCGGCGCCGGACTGGCCGCGCGCCGCGGCGCGGCATTCCGCCGCTGCCTCCAGCAGCCGCAGTTCCACCCCCGGGCGCAGCGCCTCGGCTCGCGCCCGCACGGCCGGGTCCGGATCGCTCAGCGCCAGACGCAGCAGGGCGGCGCCGCCGGGGCGGGAGGGTTCGGCCGCCAGGTCCAGCGCCCGCGCCTTCTGCCGCGCATGGCCCCAGCGCAGCACATCGCCGAGCGATTCCAGCAGCAGCCCATCCGGCAGCCCGCCGCCAGGCCCTGCCGCGGCGATGGCATCCAGCCGCGCATCCAGCGGATCTTCCGGCAAGGGCGGCGCCACATCGCGCAGCCGTCGCGGCAGGCCGATGGCCAGCGCGGCCAGGGCGCCCAGCATGGCCAGCGGCCCGAGTGCCGGAAGCGTCATGGCCAGCAGCCGCAGCACCGCGCCCGGCCAGCCGGGCGGGCGCTGGCGCAGCAGGCTCGGCAGGGCCAGGCAGCCCAGCAGGTGCAGGCCCAGCGCCAGCGCCCACCAGCCAGCCAGCATCGCCAGCACCACCAGCGCCTGCGCCAGGCCGAGCCCGGCCAGGGCAGGCAGGCCCTGGCCCTCGCCGCCCGGCAGCAGGCCGCGCGGGGCGCGGCGGTCCGGGCCCGGCCGCGGCCGGGCGCGGCGCTCCTGATGCCGCCGTTCCGCGCTAACCGCCATGCGCCTCGGCCACCTGCCAGCCGCCGCCGGTCATGCCATGCAGCAGCGCGACGCTGACCACCACCTGCGCGGTGGCCGAGGGCGCGCGCTGGGCCAGCAGGGCGCGCAGCCGGGCGGCGGCGATTTCCGCCCCCGCCACCGCGGCGCCGGGCAGCAGGATGGACAGGCGCCGTTCCTCCAGCCGCGCCTCCAGCAGCAGGTCGGAGCCGCGGAAGGCCTCGGCCATCGCCGCCCGCGTCGCCTCCAGCGCCGCCGCGCCGCGCGGCCCGGCCGGGATCTCGGCCGAGAGCAGCGCCAGTTCGAAGCCCAGCCGGCGCGCCAGCCCGGTCATCACGGAAATGGCGCGGGAGGCTTCCTCGCCGGGCACCATCAGCCCGCCGGCGGCCGGGAAGCCCGACAGGGCGCTGCCGCCGGCGGCCGACTCCGCCGCCTCCCGCGCGCGGGCTTCGGCCAGGGCGGCGCCGATCCAGCCGGCCGCGGCTTCCAGCGCCGCGATGGTCTCGAGCCCCAGCTCGCTGAAGCCGATATCCTCGATCTTCACCATGCCGAGCAGGAAGCCATCCCAGGGCGAGAGCACCGGCGCGGCCAGCAGCCCCTCCCCGCCCAGGGCCAGGCGGTCCGCCTGCCGCGTCGCCACCAGGGCGCCGCGGCCGCGGCCGATCGCATCGGTCAGCGGGCCGGGCAGCAGGACCTGCGACAGCTTGCCGCTACCCTCGGGCGGCCAGCCCTCCGCCGCCACCAGGTGCAGGGTGCGGTCCTCGGCCATCCAGAAGGAACAGGCGGTGCAGCCGGTGGCGGCGCGCAGCAGGCCGGTGGCGCCGCGGATGACGCCTTCCGTGCCATTGCCCAGGATGCGCGCGGCCTCGAAGACCGCGGTGGTGGCCTGCAGCCGGGCGCCGAGCCGCGCATCCAGCTCCAGCGCGCGGTCGGCCAGGCGCTGGTTCGATTCGGCCATCGCCTCCCGGTCCGCGATGGCGGCGGCCGCGGCGGCCTGGGCCTGTCGCATGCGATGCCGTGCCAGGTCGGTGAAGGCACCGACCATCAGTGCGAGGGGCGGCCAGGCCAGCGGCAGCGCCCAGGCGCCGCTGTTCCAGAGATCGCTGGTGACGGCGAGGCCGAGGCGCAGCACGCCGGCCACCACGGCCACGGCGCAGCCGGCTACCATGCCGTAGCGGGCGGCGACGTAGAGCACCGGCAGAACCAGGGGGGAGGCCGGCCAATGCGCGAAGCCGCTGCCCCCGGTCACCGCCCAGTCCAGCACCACCAGCAGCAGCAGCCCGGCCAGCCCCTCGGCGAGCGGCCGCATCGGCAGGCTGAAGGGGGAGAGGTTGGGGAAGGGCAGCGTCTCGGGCAGCGTCCCGGGCAGCGGCCGGGCCTCGGGTGGCGGTGGCGCCTCCCCGGCCTCGGGCTCGGCCTCGGGCTCGGCCATGGCGCGCAGCCGCGCCGCCGCGGCCTCCGCAGGGCGGGGGCGGCGCAGCCAGGACCAGGCGCGCCGCGCCGCGCCGGGCGCCGGTGGCGAGGCGGCCGGCGGCGTCTGCGCCGCCCAGGGTTCCGCCCAGGGGTCCGGCACCACATCGGGGGTCGGCTCGGGCGCCGCAGCCTGGCCGTGCGGCCGAATCGCCGCGGCCTCGGCGGATCCTTCGGGCGACGCGGGTGGCGAGGCGGCACGCCGCCCCGCCGCGGCCGTCGGCATCTTCACGCGCGCATCCCCGAACCTGCCATCATCCCCACCCGCGCCCCGCACCAGCAATATCGGTGAAGCCGGCGACGCGCCAGGGCCGCGCGGGAGTTGTACTCGCCTGTGAGGCGAAGCCGCGAAAGCCCTGGCGGGTTGGGGTCATGCCCGCTACCTGTTGCGGCGAATGTCCACCCGCGTCCTGCCCGGCCAGCCGCTCATGCCCCTGGCCATGCTCCTGGGCCCGCTCGGGCCCCGCCAGCCGGCGGGGCTTTCCGCGGCGCGGCGCTTCGGCCTGGCGCTGGGTGCGGCCGGGCTGGCCGCGTTGGCAACCCCGGCGCTGCTGCCGCCCCCCGCCGCGCCCCCGCCGCTGCGCCTCGCCGAGCCGCTGCGCCCGGCGGAGGACCGCGCCACCGCCAGCCTGGAACGCGCCGTGGCGGCGCAGCCGGACAATCCCGCGCCGCTGCGCCGCCTCGCCACCCAGCTGCGGGCCAGCCATCGCCCGGTGCAGCTGGCCGAGGTGCTGGAACGGCTGCATGCGCTGACCGGGGACCCCGCCGCGCTGCGGGAGGCGATGATGCTGCGCCGCGACCTCGGCGATGCGGAAGCCGCGCGCCTGGCGCTGGAACGGCTTTCCGCCATCGGCGCGACGACGGATGAGGAGGCGCGGCAATTGGCCGCGCTGCGCATCGAGGCCGGTGACGCCGCCGGCGCCTTTGCCGGCCTGCATGCCGCGATCGGCCGCAACCCCACCCCCGAGCTCGCCCTGCGGGCCATGCAGGCGGCCGCCCGGCTGCCCGACCCGGCCATGGCGATGCGCCCGCTCGGCGCCCTGCTGGCGGAAGTGGCGCCGGACCTGATGGAGGCGCTGCGCCGCGTCCTGATGAAGGACGGAAGGCCGGACCTGGCGCTGTATCTGCTGGAAGGACTGCCGGCGGAGACGCTGGCCCAGCCCGCCATCGCGCTCGCCGTGGCGCAGGCCGAGGCGCGCGCCGGCTGGGGCGGCGCGGCGCTCGCCCGGCTGATGGCGCTGCGCGCCACCGCAGGCCTGCCCCCCGGCGGCGGCGCCCAGCTGATCGACCTCGCCCTGGCCGAGGGCCAGCTGGAGGAAGCCTTCACCGTCGCCGCGCTGCTGCCGACGGACGCCTGGCCGGCCGGGCTGCCGCTGCGGCTGCTGGAGGCTGCCCGCGCCGCGCGCGACCCCTCGCTCGCCCGCCGGCTGGACCCGTCCCGCCTGGCCGCACGGCCGGAGGCTGCGGCGGTGCTGGCCCTGGCGCGCGGCGACCGGGCGGAGGCGCGCCGTTACGCGCAGCTTGCCCTGGACCAGCCGCCCGCCACCGCCGAGGGCGCGCGGGGCCTGGCCGCCGTGCTGCGCGAGCTGGGCCTGGACCAGGCGGCGCAGGACCGGCTGCGGCGGGAAATCCAGGCCGCGCCCGATGCGCAGGCCATCCGCCTTTTCGCCGAGCTGGCCAACCTGCCCAGCCGCCGCGCCGCCGCCCTGCCGCTGCTGGAGCGCCTGCGCGGCGACAGCCCGGTGGCGGGCGAGGCCTGGCTGCGCCTGGCCCTGGCGGAGGACAAGCTGGAGGATGCGGTGCGCTTCCTGCACGGCGGCGGCACCGCCCCTGCCCCCGCCTTGGCGGAGGCGCTGACCCTGGCGGCGCAGCGCCGCCTGCCGGCGCTGGCCGAGGCGGCTTCCGCTGCCTTGCGGTCCTTGCCCGGATTGCCCGAGGGCTGGACGGCGGAGGAGGTGGCGGTGACCGCGGCGCTGGCCCGGCCGCTCGGCCCTGCCAATCTCGCCGCGGCGCTGAACCTGCTCGACTGGGCGGGCGATATCGAGGCCCGCGACCGGGTGGTGGCGCTGCTGGCGGCGGCGCCGGAAGTGGCGGGCGCCGGCCTGTTCGGCGCCGCCCAGCACCCGGCGCTGCCGCGGCTGCTGCGCGGCGCGCAGGCGCGCGACGAGGCCGGCCGCGACCGGCTGGCGCTGGTGTCCGTGCTGGCCCCGGCCGAGGCCCTGCCCCTGCTGGCGCAGCGCGCGGCGGAGGATCCGGCTCGCTTCGGCCCGCCCCTGGTGCTGGCGCGGCTGCGCGGCGAGGGCGCCGGGCCGGGGCTGGAGGCGCTGCGCGCGCTGCTGCCGCAGCTCGACCGCACGCAGCGGGAGGCGGCGCTGTTCCTGGTGCTGGCCGCCGCGCCGCAGGATTCGCAGGCGGCGCTGCGCCAGCTGGCGGGGGCGGTGCTCGGCGCCGGCTGGCATGCACGCTACGAGGCGGCGCTGGACCGCCAGGGCCGCCGTGCCGAGCTTCTGGCCGCGCTGCGCATCCGCGCCGCGCTGGCAGAGGCGACGCCGGAGGGCCTGGCGGAGCGGCAGGAGATTGCCGCCCGGCTGACCGCGCTCGGCGATGCGGAAGGCGCGCGCGCCGTGCTGCGCGGGGAAATCGAGGAGCTGCCATGACGCTGCGGATGTACGACCTGGCCGGTGCCGATCCGGCCCGGCGTTTCAGCCCCTATTGCTGGCGCGTGAAGCTGGCCCTGGCGGCCAAGGGGCTTCCGGTGGAAACCATCCCCTGGCGCTTCGTGCAGAAGGACCTGCTGGCCCGGCATGGCGGGGAGAAGGTGCCCCTGCTGCTGGATGGCGACCGCGCCGTCTCCGACAGCTGGACCATCGCCGAATACCTGGAGGAGACCTATCCCGAACGCCCCAGCCTGTTCGGCGGCGAGGGTGGCCGCGCCAGCGCGCGCTTCATCAATGCCTGGGCCGATGCGGTGGTGATGGCCGGGCTGGTGCGGCTGGTGGTGGCGGATATCGTGAAGGTGCTGGACCCCGGCGATGTGGAGTATTTCCGCACGAGCCGGGAGGCCCGCTTCGGCATGAGCCTGGAGGCGGTGCAGGCGGATCGCGACCGGCAGGTGGAGGTCTTCCGGAAGGACCTGCAGCCGCTGCGCATGATGCTGCGGACGCAGCCCTTCCTGGGCGGCGCCGCGCCGCTGCATGTCGATTCCATCGTCTTCGGCGGCTTCCAATGGGCGCGCTGCGTCAGCCCCTTCAAGCTGCTGGCGGCGGATGATCCGGTGGAAGCCTGGCGGCAGCGCATGCTGGACCTGCATGGCGGCCTGGCGCGCGACGTGCCAGCCTTCGACTGAAGCACTTCGACTGAGGCCCGCGGATGACCTTTTCCCTGATCGCCCGCTGCGCCCGCACCGGGCAGTTCGGCGCGGCGGCCACCACCTCCTCCCTCGCCGTCGGGGCGCGGGTGCATGCGGTGGCGGCGGGTGTGGGCGCGGTGCTCACGCAGCATCGGACGGATCCGCGCCTCGGCCCGCGCGGCATCGGCCTGCTGCGCTCCGGCTGCACGGCGGCGGAGACGGTGGCGGCGCTGGTCGCCTCCACCCCCGATCACGGCTGGCGGCAGCTTGCGGCGATCGATGCCGCGGGGCGCACGGCGCATTTCCATGGTGCGCGGGTGAAGCCGGAACATGGCGCCGCGCATGGCACGGATGTGGTCGCCATCGGCAACATCCTGGCCAGCGACAAGGTGCCGGAGGCGATGGTGGCGGGCTTCCTGGCCGATCCCGATCTGCCGCTGGCGGAGCGGCTGGTGCGGGGGCTGGAGGCGGGCGAGGCGGCGGGGGGCGAGCATGGCGAGGTGCGTTCCGCCAGCCTGCTGGTCCATGGCGTGCATGACTTCGCGCTGGTCGACCTGCGCGCCGATGGCCATGCGCAGCCCATCCCCGCGCTGCGCGCCCTGTGGGAGGAATATGCGCCGCTGGTCGATGCCTATGTGGTGCGCGTGCTGAACCCCGACGACGCCATCGCCCTTTAGACGCAAGGACTGACATCATGCCCATCAACAACAGGATTGCCGCGATGCAGCCGGAGATGGAGGTGTGGCGGCGCGACCTGCACACCCATCCCGAGCTGCGCTACGAGGAGCACCGCACGGCGGCGCAGGTCGCGAAGCTGCTCGCCGCCTGGGGCATCGAGGTGCACGAGAAGATCGCGACAACCGGCGTGGTCGGCGTGCTGCGCGGCAACGGGAATTCCACGCGCAGCATCGGCCTGCGGGCGGATATGGACGCGCTGCCGATGACGGAGGCGACCGGCCTGCCCTATGCGTCCCAGACGCCCGGCGTGATGCATGCCTGCGGCCATGACGGCCACACCACCATGCTGCTGGGCGCGGCCAAGTACCTGGCGGAGACGCGCAACTTCGACGGCACCGTACATTTCATCTTCCAGCCGGCGGAGGAAGGCGGCGCGGGTGCGAAGGTGATGATGGAGGAAGGCCTGTTCACGCGCTTTCCCTGCGACAGCGTCTACGGCATGCACAACGACCCCTCCCTGCCGATCGGCGAGGCGGATATCCGCGACGACGTGATGATGGCGGCCTCCGACGTCTTCACCATCACGGTGCGCGGCAAGGGCGGCCATGCGGCGCGGCCGCATGGCGGGATCGACCCGATCGTGGTCGGCGCGCAGATCCTGGGCGCGCTGCAGACCATCGTGGCGCGGCGCGTCGATCCGCTGGAATCCGCGGTGATCTCCACCACGCAATTCCATGCCGGCACCGCCAGCAACATCATCCCGGACGAGGCGGTGCTGAACGGCACGGTGCGCACGCTGAACCCCGCGGTGCAGGACCTGGTGGAGGCCAGCATGCGCCGCGTGGTGGAGGCGACGGCGGCGGCGCATGATGCGGTGGCGGAATTCACCTATACCCGCGGCTATCCCGCCACGGTGAACCATGCCGAGAATGCGCGGCTGGCCGCGCGCATCTGCAGCGGCATACTGGGCGAGGGCAAGGTCCGGCGCGACATGCCGCCGGTGATGGGCGGCGAGGATTTCAGCTTCATGCTGCTGGAAAAGCCGGGCGCCTATATCAAGCTGGGCCAGGCGGCCGGCGCCAAGGGCAGCGCGCCGGTGCATACGGTGCAATACGACTTCAACGACGACCTGCTGCCGATCGGTGCCAGCTTCTTCGCCGGCATCGTGGAGCAGGAGCTGAAGCGCGGCTGAAGGCGGCGTCCCCTCCCCCGGCCTGCGCCGGGGGAGCGAAGTTCAGGCGTCGCGCAGCGCCAGCGCGGCCTCGCGCCATCCGGTGGCGGCCTCGGCGTCCAGGCTGGCGAGGCGCCCGGCTTCCTCGGCGATCTGCTCCAGCAGGGCCAGCAGCGTGGCGGCCAGCGCCGCATCGCGCGGATGCGCCAGACCATCGCGGAATTCGCGCAGCTGCGGCTGGCGCACGCGCAGCACGGGGCCGAACTGGTCCGTCTCCGTGCCCGGCCAACGGGCGAAGGCATCCGGCCAGCCCTTGGCGCGGCGGAATTCCAGCAGCGGGCCGCTGGCGGCGATGGCCAGCTTGAAGCGCAGCTGCGGCCAGTCCTGCCCGCCACCCGTCACCTCATGGAGCAGCAGGTCGAAATGCTGGTAGCGGCCACTGACGAGGTGCTGCAGCAGCTCCACCCGGCCGAGACCAGGCCCCGGCGGCTCCGCCGGCACCAGTTCCGCCGCCGCTTCCCGCTGCAGGGTGCGCAGGACGGCCGGGTCGCGGGTGGCGAGCAGGCTGGCCTCCGTCAGCTGTAGCTGCGCCTCGGCCGCGGCATCGGGGCATTCGACCGCCAGCACGATCTGCGCCTGGGTGCCGAGCGCAAGCGGCAGCAGCAGGGTCAGCGCCCCCTCCTGCCCCGGCACGATGTCGCGCCAGCCGGAGAAGGCAGCCTGCGCCGACAGCGCCTCCAGCCGCGTTACCGGCTGGCCGGGGGACAGCGCCCAGGCGGCCAGGCGCAGCGGCTGCGCGGCGCTGCCCGAAAGGTTCCAGCGCAGGCGCAGCACATCCGCCCCGCCCAGCGACACGCGCGGCAGCCGCAGTGCGGCGGTGCCTGCGCCGTTCAGCTTCGCCTGCAACCCGTCCCAGTCACCGGACAACACCCGCGCGGCCGCAAGCTCCGCGGGCGCGATGGCCTGCGGCACGCCCGTGAGCGGCAGGCTGGCGCCGGCCTCGTCCCAGTTCCAATGCGCCGGCACCACGAAGCGCGCGCCCAGCCCCGCGGTCCAGATCCGCAGCGCCAGGGCGCGGCCCTGCCCCTCGCCGCCGGCCGGCGTCGCCGCCGCTTCCGCCGGCACCCAGCCCTGGTCGAGGGAGAAGGCCAGGGAATGCGGTCCGGCGACATCGGCCGAGATTTCCAGCACCGCCGTTTCCCGCAGCGGGGCCAGGGGCGTGGGCAGGTCGAGGGTCAGCCAGCCCTCCGTCACCTCCGCCATCTCCACGGTCCAGGACGCGACGATGCGGCCGCTTTCCTCGCCGCGGATGCGCAGCCGCAGCGGGCCGGTGGTGGCGGCGCTGATGCCGCCGATATGCACCGCCAGCGCCGCCAGCCCGTCCAGGCTGCGGGCCAAAGGTTGGCGGAGGAACAGGCGCTCCCCTTCCGCCGCCGCGCCGATCCGCTCCGCCGAGGCTTCCAGCGCCAGCGCCAGGGTCAGCGGCGCCGGCGGGCGGTGGCCCAGGCTGCGCGCGGCGGCGGCGATGGCGATGCGGGTTTCCTCATAGTCCAGCCGGGTCTCGACCAGGCTGCGTTCCAGCTGCACGGCGCGCGCCTGGCTGTCCTGCAGCTCCGCCAGCAGGCGGCCGAGCAGATCGGGCAGCGCGGCGGCCGCATCGGCCACGATCTGCAGCGGCGCAGGCTGGCCGGAGGCCGCCTGCCACCAGGCGGCGACGGGCGCGACCTCGGCCTCGTTCGCGGCCAGCAGGGCCAGGGCGCCGGCCGGTGGCAACGCCAGTGGCACAAGCGGGCCCTCGGCCTGCGCCGCGCCATGCCGCTGCAGCAGAAGCCGATCCTCCCGCCGCGCCAGCAGCCAGAGCGCCAGCCCCGGCAGGGCCAGCTTTTCCACCCCCGGCAGGGTGGCGCTGGCCAGCACCGCGGGCTGGCCGGACATCAGCGCCGGCAGGTCGGCCGCCCGGATGTGAAGGATGCTCATGCCGTCCGCCTCAACCCCTGCTCGATGCGCAGGACCCAGTCCTGCATATTGCGGCTCCAGCTCGATTCCGCGCCACGTGCCGCCGCGGCCGCGGCCATCTGCCGCAGCCTGGCGCGATCCGCCGCCAGCTGCTGCAGGATGACGGCGCATTGCGAGACCAGCGCCGGATCCTGCTGCGCATTGGAG
Organism: Falsiroseomonas tokyonensis; assembly: GCF_019024325.1. Taxonomy (GTDB): domain Bacteria; phylum Pseudomonadota; class Alphaproteobacteria; order Acetobacterales; family Acetobacteraceae; genus Falsiroseomonas; species Falsiroseomonas tokyonensis. The sequence continues at coordinate 169,970 of NZ_JAFNJS010000003.1, read as the reverse complement.
ACGAGGAAGCCATCCACTCGGTCCCGCACCACCTCCGCCACCGCGCCGACATCGGTGGCCAGCATGACGCAGCCGAAGCGCTGGGCTTCCAGGATGGTCAGCGGCACGCCTTCGAAGTGGGATGGCAGCACCACGACATCCGCCCAGGCATAGAGTGCATCCAGCGCCGCTGCCGTCATCGCCGGCGGCTCGATGACCAGCCCGGCGGCCGAGAGATCGAAGACCGTTTCGTTCAGCACGGCCTTGCCGACCACGCGCCAGGTGATGGCGGGGCCCTGGGTTTCCAGGATGATGTCGCGCAGCCGCTCCAGCCCCTTCTGGGCATCCAGCCGGCCGAGATAAAGCACCCGTAGCGGCCGGTCCTCCGCCACCTGCCGCGCCGCCAGCCCCTGCGCCACCGCGGAAGGATCGGCGGCGTAGGAAGGCGCGTTGAGGACCCGGACGATCTTCTCCTCCGGCACCGCCTGGCCGATGCACCAGTCGCGCAGCTTGTCGGAGATCACGACGAAGCCGTCATAGGCGCCCTCATAGGCGAGCGCGATATGCGGATTGCCGAGCGGATTGCCGAGCGGCCCCTTCTCCACCAAGTGCAGGCCGAGCCAGGTCTGCACGCCCTGCTGGCGCAGCTGCTGCATGATGCCATGGCCGCCCAGCGCATGGGTGTTCAGCACCACATCCATGCTGGCCAGCAGCCCCACCGCGTCCCGCATGTCGCGCCAATTGGCGAAGCCGGAGACGGGGGCGCCGAGATGCAGCTTCTCGTAGTCGCCGCCCTCGATGCCTTGGCCTTCGAAGAAGTTCACGCTTTCGAAGACCTCGAAATGGCCTGGCTGCGGCTGCATGCGATGCGCGCCGGTGATGAAGAGATGCGGCCGCCAGCCCTGTTCGCGCAGCGCCGCGGCATAGTTGAACACCACCTTTTCCACGCCGCCGAAGGCAAACAGCGGCAGGATGAAGCCGATGTCGCGCCGGTCTCCCGGCGGCACATAGGGCAGGATGGCGCCGCAGCGCGCGAGTTCCGGATAGAGATCCTGCGCCGAGAAGCGCGGACGCCTGTCATCCGTCCGCCATTCGGTGCCGAGGGCGGAACGCGCCAGGGTGCGGTCGCGCATCGCGTCGACCTCGGCCAGCAGGAACTCCACAGCGGGCGGCGCCTCCGTTGCCTCGGGCAGCGTCACGGCAAGATGCGCGACCAGCGGTCGCGGCGCCTCCTCCCGCAAGGAGTTGATCCAGCCGCGATAGGTGTCCCGCGCCACCTCCTGCAGCAATTGCGTGCGGGCCAGGATCAGCGCGGCGCGGCTGGCGCGGCCATCCGCCGCGGGGGCGGGGGTAAAGGCGAGGCCGAGCGCGCCATCCGCCGCCATCTCGATCGTCACCGCCAGCACATGCGCATCCCGCAGCGCCAGGTTGGCGTGGTAGAAGATGTTGCGCAGCAGGCCGGACCGGCGCAGCACCGCCAGGGTCGCTGGCGTGGTGAAGGCGCAATGCGGCGGGAAATGCAGCGCCGCCGGCGTGTGGCTGGCCTGGATGAAGCGGTCGCGCGCCGCGGCGATGGGCTGGCTGGCCGGTGGCGCCGCGGCGGGATCCAGCAGGAAGCCCACCTGCTCCTCCCCTTCCAGGAACAGCGCGAAGCGCGGCACCTCCGCGGCCTCCAGCGGCGCCAGGTGGCGCACCTGCAGCTGCCGCGCCTGGCGGTTGCGCATCTGGCCGAGGATGGTGCCGCGCTGGCGTTCCGAGGTGGCGAGCATGCTCTCCGCCCGCTTGCGGTACTGGAAGCCGGAATGGGGCAGGTGCCGGCCACGCCAGCCGGCGGCCGCGGCGCGCAGCCAGAAGTCCCAATCCTCGAAGCCCTGGCGCATGCTTTCGTCGTAGCGCAGGCCGCTGGCGAAGACCTCTCGCCGCACCAGGCTGCCGGCCTCGCAGACATTCTCCGCGAGATGCATGAAGCGGGAATAGTCGCCGGCGGTGGTGTAGTTCGCCTCGAAGCCGAAGAAGTCGAAATCCGGATAGACCCAGCCGCAATCGGCTGGTGCTGCATCCAGCAAGGCCTGGGCGCGGGCCAGCATGGGCGGCTTCAGGCGGTTGTCGGCATCGAGCGGGAAGATGCCGCGGCAGGCCGGCGCGGCCGCCAGCAGGAAGTCCACGCCGGTATTGCGCGCGGCCGAGAGTCCGCCATTGGCGCGGCGCAGATAGGCGATGCGGTCGGGATGGCGCCTGGCATAGGCAAGCCCCGTGGCATGGGTCTGCGCGAAGGGGCAGCCGTCATTCACCACCACGGCGCCGATGCGCAGCGGGCCCTGCTGGGCGAGGACGGATTCCAGCGCCTCCGCCAGGAAGCCCGGCTGCCGATAGGCCGGGATGACCACGCCGATATCGAGGCCGCCGATGCCACTGGTGGGAAGCGTGTCAGCCGGCATCGGTCGGTTCCAGGCGGCGGGGGACGGTCATGGCGGTCAGATCAGCTGCTCGCCGGCATCCAGGCGCAGCCGCGCCAGGCGTTCCAGCAGGATGAACTGGTCCAGCCAGTCGATGTCCATGGCGAGGTCCTCGGCGATCGGCATGAAGTAGGGCTTGCGGCCGATGCGGTCACGGGTTTCCCGCATCAGCGCGAAGGGCATGATATAGGCCGCATGATTGATTTCCATGATCGGCTTGATGTCCTGGCTGCGCGGCCACTTGATGGGATGCGGGTTGTAGTTGATCGGCCCGTTCTCGTCCCAGAGGAACTTGTGCAGCGTGGTGACGGTGATGAGCGAATCATGACCGCGGGCCAGGCAGGCCTCGTATTCGCGGATGAAGTGCCGGTAGTCCTCGCCCCGCACGAAGGGGGAGGTGACGTGGCTCCAGACGATCACACCCTCCTGCACCAGATCCGCGATATAGAGGATGAAGTCGTCCATCGCGGTGCTGCTGCGGCCGAGTTCGTCCGGGCGCGGCAGGGGCTTGATGCGGGAATCGAGCTTCGCCGCGAAATCCGCCGCATAATCCAGCACCTGCGGATCGTTGGATGAGACGATGATCTCGGCCAGTTCCGGCACCGCGGCCATCTGGCGCAGCTTCAGCTCGATCAGCCCCTTCTCGAAGCCGGCGAAGGGGCGGGTGTTCTTGTTGGGAACCCGCTCGCTGCCGGCGCGGCAGGGCAGGAAACCGATATAGGGGGGCATGCGGCTCTCCGGCGGCAGGGGCGGGCGGGGCAGGTCAGCCGGTCGCCCGGACGAAGTACTTGTGGTGCTCGGTCGGGTTCACGCGCTTTTCCTCGCTGCCTGTGATCAGCTCCGCCTCCCGGATCGCCTCGACATATTCGCGGAATTTCGGCGTGGTGAGATCGACCGCCACCGCGTCGAAATGCGCCCATTCCGTATTGCCCAGCTTCACATGCTTTTCGACCATCCGCGCCCCGGCGGCAACCGCGAGCGCCGAGCCCTTCCAGCCCAGGTCGTGGCTGGAATAGGCCGGCACGATCCGACGGTGCTGCTTGGACAAATGGTCGTAGTGGCGGACCACGCCGATATTGCATTCGTGCAGCGGCGTCGGATAGGCGCTGTTCGCCTGCATCAGGTACAGCCGCTCGCAGTTCGTGAAGGTCTCCAGCACCCAGCGTTCATAGGCCTGGTCGGTCATGCCGGTGGAGAGCACGACGCCGTGGCGATAGCTGCGCGCGACATGCGCCAGGTAGTCCCGGTGCTCGGAGATGGTGGAGGGCAGCTTCACCAGGGTGGGCGCGAATTGCTGCATGAATTCGAAGGAGGGCTGGTCGAGCAGCGAGGCGAACCAGCCGAGGCCGAGTTCGCGGCACAGCGCATCGACGAAGGCGAAATCCTCCGCCGACAGCTCCAGCTGGCGGCGATAGTCGCCGAAGGTGCGGCCGAAGGGGGAGCGGTAGGCTGAGTCGAGCTGTTCCTTCCGATAGAAGGTCTCCACATCCCGCTTCTGCAGCTTCACCAAATCCGCGCCGGCGGCGCGCACGGCGCGGATCATCCGCTCCAGCCGTGCGCGGTCGCCGAAGTGGTTGGTGGTGAGTTCCGCCACCACCGCCACCGCATGGCGCGGCGCATCCGGCACCGCGGCGCTGCCCAGGAAAAGGCGGTTCAGATCCTCGGGCGCGATGGCGCTGAAAGCGCGCGTGCCGACATGCTTCACGACCAGGTTCGACTGCTGCAGGAAGTAAAGCGTGTTGAGGAAGTAGAATTCCTGTTGCGAGATGCGGGCCTGGCGTTCATCGGCCGATTGCGGCGCGTAGTCGGTGGTGATCTCGTGGCTGTAGCCCGTCTCGGGCCGGAAATCGAAGCCCACCATATAGACGGTCTGCGGCCGGCCGCGCGCCTCGGCCACCTTGCGGGCGATCTTCAGCGCGGTGAGGAACAGGATATCCTCCAGCGCCAGCTCATCCGTCAGGAAGCGCTGCATGACGAGGTCGGAGGATTCCTGCGTCAGCGGATGGTGCGGCACGCGCAGCACGCGGCGGCCCGGCACGGCAAAATCGGTCGAGGTGACATAGAGCTGCGCGCCGCGGGCCATCGCGCGCAGCCCTTGCTTCACCCATTCGGCATGGAAGACCGTGATATCGGTGGGCGCGATGCGCTCGGCATCGTTCAGCCCGATGACGAGGGAGCCGCGGAAGACCTCCTTGCGCACCTCATCCGCCGAGCGGCCCTTGCCCAGGATGAAGATCGTGTCGGTGCTGTATATCGACGCGATATCGGCGATGAGGCTCGAGAAATCGTCCATCAAACCGGCTCCCATCGACCATCACATCGCAGCCCTGCTCGCGCGCCAGCATCAGCCCGGGCAGCAGGTCCCAGGCATGGGCCCCCTTCGGGTTGCAGAAGCGCGCGAAGGCGCCGCGTGCCACGTTGTACAGGTTATAGACCGCGCATCCGGTGATCCTCGACTCCCGCACCTCGCCCATCTGCCGGGCGATCTCCTCATGGAAGGAGGAGGAGAAGCCCACGATGCGCGACCGCTCCGGCACGATCCGGTCCCCGGTCATCAGCGACTGGCCAAGCTCCGGCAGCAGCAGCAGGCTGCCCAGATGGTCCCGGCCCTGCCAGAGGCCGAGCGAGACGCCCCATTCCTTGAGGCCGGAGCAGAAATTCTCCGTCCCGTCGATCGGGTCCAGCAGCACCAGATGGCCGCCGGCCAGGGCGTCGCCTTCGCGGTAGCTTTCCTCCCCCACGAAATCGGCGCCAGGCAGGTGGTGGGCGACGTGGGCGCGGACCAGCGCCTCGAGATGCAGGTCGGCCGCCGTCACCGGGCTGCCATCGCCCTTCCAGGTGATGTCCCGCCGCCGTTCCATCACGGCGGGCAGGCTCTCCATCACCAGGTCCGCGGCGCCCCGGAGAAAGGACCGCACCTCCTGCAACTGCATGCGCGATATGCCTCGACCTGTGATGTTGCCTTCGGCCGGCCGCTTACCTAGACAAGCCGGCACCGGCCCCGCCCGCCCAGGGAGGTCGGGCCAAGACTCTTCCCCCTGCCGGAAAAAAGTCAACGCCCCCAAGGGCTCAGCGCGGCCCGCGCCGGTTTGAAGGATCAGGTGAATGACGACGATTCTCTGCAGCGTCTGCGCCCATGCCCGGCCGGTGGAGCTTTACGAGCAGTTCCTGAACTACAACGCCGCGGTGGAGGCGCCGCTGCTCCACATGGCGCATATCTCCCGCGACACCCAGGCCGAATTCGCCGCCGAGGCCGACCGGTCCGGCGTCGATTTCCGCAGCCTGCCGAATGTCCATTTCAATAGCAGCGCCTATTCCAGTGGCACCGGGGTGATCTCCTCCCTGCTCGGCTTCCACTATGCCAATGTCATCGAGGCGATCCGGCTGGGTCTTTCCTTCGACTATGTGCTGATCCACACCAGCTCCGACCTGTTTTTCCGCCGCCTTCCCGCCAGCTACATCGAAAGCCGCGACATCGGCTGCCCCTGGCGGGAGCATCTCTACAAGGAAGACCCCTATTACGAGCGGGCGACCAACGACACCCACTTCTTCGAACTCTGCCAGCTGATCGTGCCCGACCGGCGCCTGCGCAAGGGCCGGGTGGAGGGCGCCTTCTTCCGCCGGGACATTTTCCTGGAGCTGATGGCGCTGATGCTGAAATGCGAGTCCTTCGACGCCACCCGCCCCTGGTTCAAGAACTACCCCTTCGAGGAGATCGCGGTGCCGACCCTGGTCGCGGGCTATATGGCCAAGCGCCAGCTGCGCCTGGCGCGCAACCTGGTGCAGACCACGGACGGGAATTTCTTCGAGACCGTGACCGGCCGGAAGAAGGCCTGGCGGGAGGCGATGACGGCGCAGGAATTCGCCGCCCTTCCCGCCCTGCTCAAGGCCCGCAACACGGCCGAGGAGGTCTTCGGCGTGAAGTTCGTGGAGCGGTCGCAGCAGGACCCTGTGCGCCTGCAGATCCGCCAGGCGCTGGGCTACGAGGTGCGGCTGGGCGGCTGAGAGACCGTTTGAGAACACCGGACGGGTCGGTTCCGCGGCGCTTTTCCGCCCCTGCGGCGTTGGGCGGCTTGCCGATGCAACCAGCATCGGCCGCACCGCCCGCCTTGCAGGAACGAAAAATCGCCTGCGGTCCCTCAGCCGCCGGCATTCTCAAACGGTCTCTGAGCCATCACGCCGCCCGCAGGTGTTCCTGCAGCCGCGGCATCAGCTCCACCAGATTGCAGGGCCGGAAGCGGCTGTCGAGCTGGTGGACAAGAATATCGTCCCAGGCATCCTTGCAGGCCCCGGTGCTGCCCGGCAGGGCGAACAGATAGGTCCCGCCCGCCACCCCGCCGATGGCGCGGGACTGGATGGTGGAGGTGCCGATCGTCGCATAGCTCAGCATGCGGAACAGCTCGCCGAAGCCGGTGATCTCCTTCTCCAGCACCCGGGCGAAGGCCTCCGGCGTCACGTCCCGGCCGGTGATGCCGGTGCCGCCGGTGGTGATGACGCAATCCACCTGGGGGTCCGCGATCCAGGCGCGCAGCTGCGCCTCGATCAGCGCGGCCTCGTCGCGCAGCAGGGTGCGCGCCGCCAGTTCATGCCCCGCCTCCGCGATGCGCGCCACCAGCGTATCGCCGGACCGGTCGGTGGCCAGGTCGCGGCTGTCGGAGACGGTGAGCACGGCGATGCGCACCGGCAGGAATTTTCTCGACTCGTCGATCGGCATCGGCCCTGCCCCTGGAAGTCCAGCCCCAATCTAGGGCCGGCCAGGGCTCAGCGCGAGATCAGCATGGCGGCGACCGCCGGGGCGCCCTGGAACTGCGGGAAGCGGCCCGTGGCCAGCGCGTCCAGCGAAGGCGAGGGCAGGCCGAGGCGGGCGGCATAGATCCAGGAATAGGCCAGCACCCGCTGCACATAGAGCCGCGTCTCGCCGATCGGGATGCTTTCGATGAAGAGGAAGGGGTCGGCGCGGTGCCGCACCGCCGGCAGCCAGCGGGACATATTGCCGGGCCCGTTGTTGTAGGCGGCCAGCAAGCGGATCAGGTCGCCATTCACCTGGCCGTTGCGGGCCAGGTAGTAGACATAGCGCTGACCCAGCTCCAGCGAGAAGCCGGCATCATGCAGGCGGGAGACATTGGCCCCGCGCAGGCTGGAATCGCCCGTGATGTAGCTGGCGGTGGAGGGCATGATCTGCAGGATGCCCCGCGCCCCGGCCGAGGAGACCGCCGCCGGATTGAAGTTCGATTCCTGCCGCGCCAGCGCATAGAGCAGCGAGGGATCCATGCGGAAGCCGCCCAGCGGCTCCAGCCGCGGCAGCGGGAAGCGGGCAAAGTCGCGCGGCCTTCCATCGGCGGATTGCGACAGCGCGGCGAGCTGGGAAGCCAGCTCCGACATGCTGGCCTGGGTGGCGACCAGCAGCATGGCGCGCACCACGCCGGCATTGCCCTGCACCCGCGGCCAGAGCACGCGCAGCTCCGCCTCCGCCCGGGCGGCCTGGCCGATCTGCAGCAAAGCGAGCGCGCGCCAGCCGCCGGCGGTCTCGGCCATGGCGGCGGCCTCGCTTTCGCCTGCCACCTCGCTCTGCCAGGCGAAGCCCATGGGCAGTCCCAGCGCGCGGCGCGCGACCAGGCCGTAGAAGGTGCGCGGCTCCTGCGCCGCCTGCATCATCCAGGGCACATAGGCCTGCGGACGGCGGGCGCGGACGGCGGCGCGGGCGGTCCAGAAGGCGGCGGCGGCGCGGGTGGCAGGCGCCGCGATCTCGGACCGCGCTGCATGTTCGAAATAGGCGAGCGCCGCCTCCGGCCGGTTCAGCGCCCAGGCGGCGAGGCCGGCGATATAGCCCGGCAGGGCGCTGCCGCCGGATTGGCGGGCGGCTTCGGCGGCGATGCGGAAGGCCTCCTCGTCGCGGCCCTGCTGCAGCAGGGCCTGCGCCACCTCGGCCTTCAGCAGCGCGGCATAGGCGCCCTCGGCGCGGCTGCGTTCGATGGCGGCCAGCGCCGCGGCCACCTCCCCGTCCCGGGCGCGCTCGCGCACCGTGCGGTCCAGCGCCGGGTTGCGGGTGATGCGGCGGGCCTGCGGCTCGCGCTCCTCCGGCACCACCTCGGTGGTATCGGACAGCGCCTCCTGCAACGGGGCGGCGGGCAGCATCATGCCGCGCGGGGCGCGGCGCACCAGGCTGGCGTGGATCGCCGGCGCATCCGGATGGTCGCTGAAATCGGCCAGCCAGGCGACGATATCGGGCAGCGGCGGCTCGGCACCCGGGCGCAGCCAGCGGTCGGCCAGCACATGGCCGAGCAGGCGCCGATCCTCCAGCCGTTCCAGCTCCCGCGTCGCGGGGCCGAACTCGCCCCGGGCCTGCAGCTCGAAGATGCGTCGAAGGCGCGCCGCGTCCGAGGGCGCGAGCGGTTGCGGGAACCCGGCGACCCGGCCCTGCATGGCAGGGCGCGGGACGCTCATGGCGGTCTGGTCGACCCCTTGCGCGACGGCAGGGACCTGAGCCCCCAGCGTCAACGTCGTCCCCAGAAGCAGGGCCTTGGCCGCATGGCGAAGGCGGGATGCCGCAAGGGAACGCAGGGCCATGGGGCAGAACGCTTGCATGGCGGGCCACCCGTAAGGCGCCCGACCAGCCGTGGCAACTCCGCAATTCATCGCATCTTCGCGGCTTTTTTGGACGCACCGCGAAAATCAGTCCGTTAACGCATTTTTCTCATTGGTAAAATTTCAAGGCGGCGTGAATTCGCCGTCCAGTGTGCGCCGCAGCAAGACGAGGTCCATCCAGGCCTCCCGCTTGGCCGCCGGGCTGCGCAGCAGATAGGCGGGGTGCAGGGTGGGCAGGGCCGGCAGGCCGCCCGCTTCTCCCGGAAGGCGGTGCCAGCGGCCGCGCAGGCGGGTGATGCCCTCCTTCGCCCGCAGCAGCGTCTTGGCCGGGGTGCCGCCCAGCAGCACCAGGTGCCGTGGCTGGACCAGCTCGATATGGCGCAGCAGGAAGGGCAGGAAGAGCGCGATCTCCCCATCCGTCGGCGTGCGATTGCCCGGCGGGCGCCAGGGCAGGATATTGGTCAGGTAGAAGTTGCGCGACCGGTCCAGGCCAATGCTGGCCATCATCCGGTCCAGCAATTGGCCGGAGAGGCCGACGAACGGCCGGCCCAGGCGGTCCTCATCGGCGCCAGGCGCCTCCCCGATCATCATCAGCCCGCTTTCGGCCACGCCATCGGCGAAGACCAGGTTGGTGGCGGTGTCGCGCAGCGGGCTGTCGGTCTCGGCGATGGCGGCCCGCAGCGCCGCCAGGTCCTGCGCCTCCGCCGCCCGTGCGCCGGCGGCCGCGGCGGGGGGCGCGACCAGCGGCAGGGCGGCCGGCTGGATGGCGGGGCGCGCCAGTTCGGCCCGCGGGGCCGCGACTGGCGGATTGGCGGGCGGACGCGCGGCGAAGCGGTCGATCGGCGCCAGTTCCAGCGCCTCATCCGCCCCCCAATCCAGCTGCAACCGCAGGGCGGCCAGCAATTCCTCGCGCATTCCTGCCTGCATGGCGCCGATATCGGGCGGCTTCGGGGTTCCGCGCAATGGGGTGCAGGGCTACATGCGGGATACCGCAGGCGATTCCCCCGCGCAGGGGCTTTCGGCCCGCGACAATCGCAGATCCCAGCACCTGGGCATTCGCCGGTGCCGGAGCAGGAACGGCGGAGGACAAGCCATATGTCGGATGGGGCCGAACAGCGGGAATCGATGGAGTTCGACGTGCTGGTGGTGGGCGGCGGCCCCGCCGGCCTCGCCACCGCCATCCGGCTGAAGCAGGCCCGTCCGGACACCAATGTCTGCCTGGTGGAGAAGGGCGGCGAGATCGGCGCCCACATCCTCTCCGGCGCCGTGCTGGAACCCCGCGCGCTGGACGAGCTGTTCCCGGATTGGCGCGACGATCCGCCGGCGCTCGCCACGGCGGTGACCGACGACCGCTTCATGCTGCTGACGGAGACGCGCGGCCTGAAACTGCCGACGCCGCCGCAGATGCACAATGAGGGCAACTACGTCGTCTCCCTCGGCAATGTCTGCCGCTGGCTGGCCGCCAAGGCGGAGGCGCTGGGGGTGGAGCTCTATCCGGGTTTTGCGGCTTCGGACTTCATCCTGGAGGATGGGCAGGTGCGCGGCGTCGTCGCCGGTGTGGCCGGCATCCTGAAGGATGGCAGCAAGGGCCCCTCCTACGAGCCGGGGATGGAGCTGCGCGCCACCTACACGGTCTTTGCCGAGGGCTGCCGCGGCAGCCTCTCCAAGCGCCTATTCGAAACCTTCAGCCTGCGCGAGGGCGTCGCGCCGCAGACCTATGCGCTCGGCATGAAGGAGCTGTGGGAGATCCCCAAGGAGAAGCACACACCCGGCCTGGTCTGGCATTCCACCGGCTGGCCGCTGCCCTCCGACACCTATGGCGGGTCCTGGCTCTACATGCTGGGCGACAACCTGGTCTCGATCGGCTTCGTAGTCGGGCTGGACTACCCGAATCCCTGGCTCTCCCCCTTCGACGAGTTCCAGCGCTTCAAGACCCACCCGGCCGTGCGCGGCTTCCTGGAGGGCGGCAAGCGCATCAGCTACGGCGCGCGCGCGCTGAACGAGGGTGGCATCCAGGCGGTGCCGAAGCTGGTCTTCCCCGGCGGCATGCTGGTGGGCGATGCCGCCGGCTTCCTGAACGTGCCGAAGATCAAGGGCACGCATACCTCGATGAAGTCCGGCATGGTGGCCGCCGAGGCGATCGCCGCCGCCCTGGACGGCGACGCCCCCGCCCCGGTGCTGGACAGCTACCCCACGGCGCTGAAGGCGAGCTGGGTGTGGTCGGAGCTGGAGGGGGTGCGCAACATCCGCCCCGGCTTCGCGAAGTATGGCTTCTGGGGCGGCATGGCCGCCGCCGCGCTGGATACCTACGTCTTCCGCGGCAAGGCGCCCTGGACCTGGGGCCATCACGCCGACCACGAGACGCTGAAGCCCGCCGCTGAGTCCAAAAAGATCGCCTATCCCAAGCCGGACGGCGTGCTCACCTTCGACCGGCTTTCCTCCGTCTTCCTGTCCAATACCAACCACGAGGAACACCAGCCGAGCCATCTGGTGCTGCGCGACCCAGCCGCCTGGAAGGGGACGAACTGGCAAAAGTTCGCATCTCCCGAAAGCCGCTACTGCCCGGCGGCGGTCTATGAGGCGGTGGGCGAGGAGGCCGGCAATGGGCCGGGCGAGATGCACCTGGTGATCAATTCGCAGAACTGCGTCCACTGCAAGACCTGCGACATCAAGGACCCGCTGCAGAATATCGACTGGAAGACCCCTGAAGGTGGCGGCGGCCCGAACTACATCGGCGGCATGTAGCCAGGCCGCGCCACGGCGCTGGCCGATGGCCCTGCTGGCGCTGGTTGGCATCCCGCTCGGCATCGCGGCCGACCTGGCGCAGCCGGTGCTGCCGGCCGCCGGGCTGCTGGCGCTGTGCAGCGCGCTGGCGCTGGGGTTGGCCCTGCCGGCCGGGCGGGCGGCTTATGCGCCGCGGATCGCGGCGGCGGCGCTGCTCGGTTTCGCCGGCCTGGCCCTGGCGCAATGGCTGGCCGGCGCGCCGCGCGGGCTGCTTGGCGGGCATATGCCGGCGCTCGCTGCCTGGCAGGACGAGGTGCTGCAGACCCGGCCGCCACCGCCCTGGGATGCGGCACGGCTGCGGGCGGCCCTGGCCCAGCCCGGCGCGCGGCCCCGCCCCGCCCCGGCCTCCTCGGACGAATACCTGTTCAATGCGCTGCTGCTGGACGCGCGGGGCGATCGCGCCGGCGCCGCGGCGGCCCTGGCAGAATCCTTGCGCCTGGCGCCGCAGCCCCGCCCGGATGCGCTGCTGCTGCTGGAGGCGCTGCGCTTCTGGCCGCAAGCGCGCGAGTTGCTGGCCGAGCTGAAGGTGGCGCCCGAGGCCGCCGCACTGCTGGAAGCCCGGTCCCTGCCCGATCCGCAGGCGCGGCTCGCGGCGCTGGAGGCGCTGCTGGGAGAGGCGCCGGACGCCCCTCTGCTCGGCCTGGCCGCGCTCGCCCAGGCGCGCATCGCCGCAGCCTTGCCGCTGGGCCCGACCATAGCCAACGCCGCGCGCATCGCCGCCACGGTGGAGGCCTTCTCGGACGAGGCCCGCTTCGCCGCCTTCGCCGAAACCTTCCTGGACCCCCTCCGGGCGCTCCGCCTGCGGGAGGGCATCGAGGCGCTGGACTGGACGCGGGAGTTGGCGGCGCGGCGGCTGGCGGTGACGCCGCTGGTGCCACCGCCCGGCCAGAACAGCCTGCCGATGCTGCTGCGCATCGAGCTGCCGGAACCTGCCCAGGCGGTGCAGATCCGCCAGGGGGAGGCCTGGCAGCCCCTGCCCGAGACGCCCGGCGATGCCACGCCCACCCTGCGCATGCCGCGCCCCTTCCAGCCGCAGGAGCTGGAACTGCGCTACCTGGACCGGGAGGGTCAGCCCTCCGCGCCGCTGTCCTATGCCTTCGATCCGGTCGGCATCCTGCGCCGCCAGGCGCAGCGCGCGCTGCAGCGCCAGGGGCCTTTCGCCCTGTATCAGCCCGGCTGGACCGCGCCCGGCCAGCTCAACCCCCTGCCCATCGCCGGCCCCTTCCGCGCCGGGCTGGAAGCGGTGGAATGGCGGACGGATGACGAGGCCGCGCCGCGCCGCGTGCCGGTCGGCGTACCCGATGCCGCGCTGCTGGAAGGCGATCCGCCGCGCATCCTGGTGGAATTCGCCCCGCCGGAGGAGGCGCGCCTGCTGGTGCTGACGCCGATCTATGCCGATGGCGAGGTGGGCGAGCCGGTGCCGCTGCAGATCCGCTGACCCCTCTTCCCGTGCGGCCGGCTTGCGGGCACAGGATCATCCTGCTTCCCATTGAAGAGAGACACAGCATGACCCACCAGGCCCCCGCTGGATTCCAGCACGGCATCACCGCCGCCGCCGCCCGCACCATCCTGGACGCGACCCTCGCCAAGGGGCGGGAGCTCGGCCTCGCGCCGCTGACCGTCGTGGTGCTGGATGCCGGCGGCCAGCTGAAGGCGGCGCTGAAGGAGGATGGCAGCAGCCTCGCACGCGCCGATATCGCCTGGGGCAAGGCCTTTGGCGCCATGGCGCTGGGCTTCGGGTCCCGCGAACTGGCGCGGCGCAGCCAGTCCATGCCGGGCTTCATGAACGCGCTGTCCGACCTGGCGGGCGGCCGCGCCGTGCCGGTGCCGGGCGGCGTGCTGGTGCGCGCGGCGGATGGCGCGGTGCTGGGCGCGGTCGGCGTCTCCGGCGATGTCTCGGACAAGGACGAGGTCTGCGCGGTGGCCGGCATCAAGGCCGCCGGGCTGGTCGCCGATACCGGCGACGCGCCAGCCTGACGCAAGGGGCCTGATTGCCGATCGGGCGGTTGCGGGCCAGACTTCATCCCGCAACCGCAAGAGATTCGCGAAAAAATGCTCCGCATCCATGGCATCCCCCGTTCCCGCGCCTTCCGCTGCATCTGGGCGGCGGAGGAGGCCGGCCAGGCCTATGAGGTGGTGCCGGTGGGCTTCGGCCCGGGCCTGAAGGACGCGATCTCGGCGATCAATCCGAACGGCAAGATCCCGGCGCTGGAGGATGGCGGGCTGGTGCTGTTCGAGAGCCTGGCCATCAACCTGCATATCGGCGCCAAGGCCGGCGCGCCGCTGATGCCCGCCGGCGACGATGGCGCCCGGGTGCTGCAATGGACCCTCTGGGCCGCTACGGAGGCCGAGCCGCAGGCCATGCAATGGGCCTACAACACCTTCATCCTGCCGGCCGAGAAGCGCGACCCGGCGCTGGCCGCCGCCGGCGCCGCCGCGCTGGCGCAACGGCTGGCCGTGCTGGAGGCGCATCTGGCCGCCGGTGGCCCCTGGCTGCTGGGCGCCGCCTTCACCATCGCGGATTGCAACCTGGCCGGCGTGCTCTACGGCGCCTGGGCCAATGGCTTCGACCTCGGCCCCTTCCCGAAGGTGAAGGCCTGGCTGGATGCCGCGCTCAACCGCCCGGCCGCCCTGGCCGCGCGGAAGCAGCGGGAGGGGTAAGCTTCAGCGCGGGCCGCGGGCGCGGTTCAGCGCCAGTTCCTCCGGCGTCAGCTGCAGGCTGATCCGGACCGTGTAGTCGGCGGCGCGGCGGCCCTCGCCCAGCGGCATGGTCAGCCGCGCCGTCTGGCCCTGGACGGCCGTGCGGACGACGTTCGGGGCATAGGCGACGCGGCTGGTGAAGCCCTGGCGGTCGAGCACGGCGCTATCCGCGGCATCGGTCAGGGCGACGAACCAGGGCAGGTCCACCGTGCGGCCCTCGGCCGCCGGGCCGCGCTCCACCTCGAAGCGCGGGGTCACGCGCACATCCAGCCGGCTGCGGTTGCGCCCCCCATAGTCGCAGGTGGCGTCGAAGCCGGCGATGCGGGCATCGGCGGTCATCGCCGTCAGGTCGCCGCTGGCATTGCCGCGGAAGCGGGTGAGGTCCGCGCCCTCGGCCAGGATGACGATTCGCGGACAGGGCGCCTGCCCCGCCGTGGAGGCCCCGCCATCGCCGCCGCAGGCCGCCAGCAGGGCCAGGCCCGCAAGCAGCAGACCGGAACGGGCCGCCAGGCGCCCCCTTTTCCCCGAAGCCATGCCGAATCGTGCCATCCCGGCGCCCTTCCTGATCTCGCCACCCACCCGTGCCGCCGGCCCCCCTTTGAAGCAGGGCGGGCGGCCGGTAAGGTGGTGCGGCGTCGCCACGCTGCGTCTATCGCATCGCCGGCGCCGTCCGACCATCCCCGACCCCCCGCCCCCAGGCGGCGCAGCCCCCCGGCTGCATTTTCCGGGGGCAGCGAGGCGCCGAGCACCCATATGCCCGAGACCATGATGCCCTCCTCCTCCCCCAACGGGACTTCCGGCACCAAGCCTCGGCTGAAGGTGCTGCTCGCCGGCCCACGCGGCTTCTGCGCTGGCGTCGATCGCGCCATCAAGATCGTGGAGGAGGCGCTGAAGCGCCACGGCGCGCCGGTCTATGTGCGGCACGAGATCGTCCACAACCGCTTCGTGGTGGAAAGCCTGGAACGCCAGGGCGCCGTCTTCGTCGAGGAATTGTCGGAAATTCCCGATGACGGCCGCCCCGTCGTCTTCTCCGCCCATGGCGTGCCCAAATCGGTGCCCGAGGCGGCGGCACAGCGCAAAATGTTCGCGCTCGATGCCACCTGCCCGCTGGTCTCCAAGGTGCATCGGGAGGCGGAGCGGCATTACGCCCGCGGCAAGCACATCCTGCTGATCGGCCACGAGGGCCACCCCGAGGTGATCGGCACCATGGGCCAGCTGCCGCCCGGCGCCGTGACGCTGGTGGAGGACGCCGACCAGGCCGAGACGGTGATACCGCCCGGCGACCTTCCCCTGGCCTATACGACGCAGACCACGCTCTCGGTGGATGACACCGCCGGAATCGTCGCCATCCTGCAGCGCCGCTTCCCGGAGATCGCCGGACCGGCCAAGGAGGATATCTGCTACGCCACCACCAATCGTCAGGCTGCCGTGAAGGCGATCGCGGCGCGCGGGGCGGAGCTGGTGATCGTGGTGGGGGCGCCGAATTCCTCGAACTCCGTCCGGCTGGCGGAGGTGGCGCGTCGCGCCGGGGCGGCGCGGTCCCTGCTGGTGCAGCGCGGCGCGGGGCTCGATCCCTCCGTCGCCGATGGCTGCGCGACCATCGGGCTCACCGCCGGCGCCAGCGCGCCGGAGGTGCTGGTGGACGAGGTGCTGGCGCGCCTGTCCACCCGCTTCACCCTGGAGGTGGAGGAGGTCGTGGTGGCCGAGGAGAAGGTGGTGTTCCGCCTGCCGCCGGCCCTGGCTGCCGAATAGACCAAGGCCGTGGCTGTCTATACCGAAGTGACCGATGAGGCGCTGCGCGCCTTCCTGGCGGATTACGAGATCGGCGATCTGCTCGCCTTCCGCGGCATCGCGGAGGGGGTGGAGAATTCCAACTACGCGCTGCGCACCACGCAGGGCGACTTCGTGCTGACGCTGTACGAGAAGCGCGTCGACCCGGCCGAGCTGCCCTATTTCCTGGGGCTGATGGAGCACCTGGCGCGCGCGGGCCTGGCCTGCCCGACGCCGGTGCGGGGCCGGGACGGCGCGGCACTGCGCGAACTGGCCGGGCGGCCTGCGGCGATCTGCACCTTCCTGGAAGGCGTCTGGCCGCGCCGGGTGCGCCCCGAACACCTGGCGCCGCTGGGTGGGGCGCTGGCCCGGCTGCATGCGGCCAGCGGCGACTTCGCCGCCACCCGCCCCAATGCGCTGGGCCCGGCCGGCTGGGCGCCGCTGCTGGAGGCCTGCCGCGGCCGGGGCGACGAGGTGCAGCCCGGGCTGATGGCGGAACTCGACCGGCATCTGACGGAAATCCTGGCCGCCTGGCCGGCACCCGGCGCGCTACCGGTGGGGCAGATCCATGCCGACATGTTCCCGGACAATGTCTTCTTCCTGGCCGATGCCGAGGGCCGGCCGCGCGTTTCCGGCGTGATCGACTTCTACTTCGCCTGCACCGACCTGCTGGCCTACGACATCGCCGTCTGCCTGAACGCCTGGTGCTTCGAGCCCGATGGCGCCTTCAACCTGACCAAGGCGCGCGCCATGGTGCAGGCTTACCAGGCGCTGCGGCCGCTGACGGAGGCGGAGGGCGCCGCCCTGCCCGTGCTCTGCCGCGGGGCGGCGATCCGCTTCCTGCTGACCCGCCTCTATGACTGGACTCATACGCCGGCGGATGCGCTGGTGACCCGGAAGGATCCCTTGGAATACCTGCGAAAGCTGCGCTTCTTCGCGCAGGTGGAGACCCCCGGTGCCATCGGAGTTTGACGTCGCGCCGCCGGAAGACCGGCCCTTCGTCGAGATCTGGACCGATGGCGGCTGCAAGCCCAATCCCGGCCCCGGCGGCTGGGCCGCCATCCTGCGCGCCGGCACGGTGGAGAAGGAGCTGACCGGCGGGGAGGCCGCCACCACCAACAACCGCATGGAACTCACCGCGGCCTGCGCCGCGCTGGAGGCGCTGAAGAAACCTTGCCGCGTGGTGCTGCATACCGACAGCGAATATGTCCGCAACGGCATGGAGCGCTGGATCAAGGGCTGGGTGCGCAACAACTGGCGCAACGCGGCCAAGCAGCCGGTGGCCAACTACCCGCTGTGGCAGCGCCTGCTGGCCGCGGCGAAGCCGCATGAGGTGGAGTGGCGCTGGGTGCGCGGCCACAATGGCGATGTGATGAACGAGCGCGCCGACGTGCTGGCGACGCGGGCGCGGGAAGGGCTGGGGTAGAGAACGACCCGCTCAGCCGGGCGGATGCTTTGCGTCAGGGCCCGAAGGCGCGGGTCACCAGGTCGAGGTGGGCGTCGCGGAACTGCTCGATCGGCAGCGGTTGGAGCGGGTCGAAGGTGATGCGCCAGAGCGCGGCCATGACCGCGGGACCAGCCAGGACCATGGGCAGGGCCGTCAGGGCACCCGGGCGGATCTCCCCGGCCGCGATGCCGCGTTCTACGATGCGCTCCAGCATCACCTGCGCCCGCTGGACCGAGACCCGGTGCCAGCTCTCCAGGATCGCGGGAAAGCGCTGTCCTTCCATGATCATGATGCGCATCAGCGCCACCGTTTCCGGCCGCGCCATCGCCGCATAGAGGCGCGACAGCAGGGCGCGCAGCAGGTCGAGGCTGCTTCCCTGCTCGCTCTCGATCTGCGCCAGCAGATCATCCTGCAGCGGGGTCGCGCGCGCCGCCACCGCCTCGAACAGGGCCTCCTTGGTCGGGAAATACAGAAACACCGTCCCCTTCGCGACCTGCGCGCGTCGGGCGACATCCTCCATGCGCGCCGCCGCGAAGCCCCGCGCCCCGAATTCGGCCAGGCCCGCCTCCACGATCTCCCCCGGCCGCGCCTCCTTGCGGCGACGACGGGTGGGCACTACTGACTCCTCAGTCATTAAATCCTTCCCATTGGGTGGGCGATGCGTTACTGACCTGGGGGTCACTATAGCGACATGCCCCGCGCGGGCAACGGAGGTCCGCATGCCGCCCCCGGCAGACCCATCGATGGCCGAGACCCAGCCCGGCCTTCCCTTGCCCCTGGTCCATCGCGCTGCGCCGCAGGCGGCGGATGCGCCGGCGCACCGAGCGGCTGGGGCGGCCAGGCGCGGCAGATCGGCATGGTGGCGCGGCCTCGGCCTCCTCCTGCTCCTCGGGCTGGCAGCCGCGGCGGCCGCGGTCTGGCTCGGCCGCGGCGCTCGGCCCGACGCCGCCATGCCGGCACCCCTGGTCCTGCCGAGCGGTCCGGTGGCCTCGCCCGCCACGCCGGGCACCGTGCTGGGGCTTGGCCGGCTTGTTCCGCGCAGCCGGATCGTGGTGCTCGCACCCCCCTTTGGAAGCGGCGACGCCCGCATCGCGGAGCTCCAGGCCAACGAGGGGGACAGGGTGGAGGCCCGCGAGGTGCTCGCGCTGCTCGACAGCGCGCCCTCGCTGCAGGCCGCCCTTGTCGCCGCCGAGGCCAATGTGACGGCGCGCCAGGCCGCGCTCGACCAGGCCCGCGTCATCGCCGCGGTCGCGCGGAACGATGCGCAGGCCAGCCTGCGGCGGGCCGAGGCCGTGATCCTGGCGAACCGGCGCGATCTCGACCGCGCCCTCACCCTGGTCGGGCGCGGCGCGACCACCGAGCAGGTGCTGGACCAGCGCCGCGTCGCACTGGCCGAGGCCGAGGCCGACCAGGCCCGTGCCCGCGCCAGCCTGCTGCGCTACGACGGCCCGCCGGAGCAGCAGGCCGACGTCGTCCTGGCGCGACGGGAGCTGGAGGCCGCGCGCGCCGATGCCGCGCAGGCCCGCGCGAACCTGGAACGCGCGCTGCTGCGCGCGCCCTTCGCCGGCACCATCCTGACGCTCCAGGCCCGCGCCGGGGAACGCATCGGCGATGCCGGTCTCGGCAGCTTCGCCGACCTCGAGGACATGGTCGCGGAGATCGAGGTCTATGAAACCCATTTGCGGGCACTGGCTCTCGGCCAGCCCGTGACGATCGTCTCGCCCGCCTTGCCGGCGCCTCTGGCGGGACGGGTCTCCCGCGTCGGGGCAGAAATCCTGCGCCAGACCCTGACCGACACGAGCCCGGCCGCGAATACGGACAGCCGCGTCGCGCGCATCACCGTGGATCTCGATGATGCGTCCCGGCCGGTCGCGGCGCGCTTCCCGGGGCTGCAGGTCACGGCGCGTATCACGACCGGGGCCGCACCATGACCGCGCCGGTCACCGGGCTGCTGACGCGGCTGCTGGGCCGGCTGCCGATCGGCTGGCTGCAGCTCACCCATAATCGCGGGCGCCTCGCTGCGGCGATCGCCGGCGTCGCCTTCGCCAATGTGCTGGTCTTCATGCAGCTCGGCTTCCTCGGCGCCCTCATCTCCACGATCCGGCTGCCCTATCAGGCGCTCGCTGCGGACCTCCTGGTTCTCGCCTCGGACGCCAATACCCTGCAGGACGGCAGCCCCCTGCCGCGGCAGCGCATGCTGGAGGCGCTGTCGGTGCCCGGCGTGGCGGCGGCGACCGCGCTGCATTACGGCCGGCTCGACTGGAAGCAGCCGGACGGGACGGTCCGCACGCTCGATGTCCTGGGCGTCGATCCGCGCGCGCGCAGCTTCAGCCTGCGCGCGATCGAGCGGCAGCGCGACCTGCTGACCCTGTCGCGCGCCGCCCTGCTGGACAGCGGCACGCGCAACGTGCCGCCCGCCGTCTTCGAGGCCATCGCGGCCGGACAGACCCTGCATTTCGAGGCCGGGGGCCGCGCCGTGGACGTGGTCGGCACCTTTCACATCGGCGGCGGCTTCTCGGCGGATGGCTACCTGGTGGTTTCGGACCAGACCTTCCTGAAGCTTTTCCCCCAGCGCAGCGCGGGCGCGCCGAACATCGTGCTGCTACGGGCCGAGCCGGGGACCGATCTCGACGCGCTGGCGCGCCGCCTGCGTGCCGTATTGCCCGCATCCGACAGTGCCGTGCGGACGGTGGCGGAGGCTGTGGCGCGCGACCAGCGCTTCCAGACCACGCAGCGCCCGGTCGGCGTCATCTTCGGCTTCGGCGTCGCGATGGGCGCGCTGGTCGGCATCATCATCGTCTACCAGGTGCTGTCCACCGACGTGGCCGACCACCTTCGGGAATACGCGACCTTCAAGGCCATCGGCTATGGGCAGCGCTTCTTCCTCGGCATCGTCTTCGAAGAGGCGGTGATCCTGGCGCTGCTCGGCTTCATCCCGGGCTCGCTCGTCGCCACCGGCCTCTATGCGCTTGTTACCGCCGCCGTCGGGCTGCCCGTTTCGATGGATGGGTTCCGGCTCGCTGGCGTCCTTCTGGGCACGATCGCCATGTGCACCTTGTCCGGCGCAGTGGCGACGCGGCGCCTGGCCCGTGCCGAACCGGCGGCGCTGTTCTGATGGCGCCCGGCCTCGGACCCGCCATCCGCGTCGCCGGCCTGTCGCACGCCTTCGGCGAGGGCGAGGCGCGCCGCAAGGTGCTGCAGGACATCGCCCTCGATATCCCCCGAGGGCAGCTCGTGATCCTGATGGGCGCCTCCGGATCCGGAAAGACGACGCTGCTGACCTTGCTGGGCTGCCTGCGCGCGGTGCAGGAGGGCAGCGTGGTGGTGCTGGGGCGGGAGCTTGCGGGCGCGGCGGAGGCGGAAATGGTGGCGGCGCGCCGCCGCCTCGGCTTCATCTTCCAGGCGCACAACCTGCACGAAAGCCTGACCGCGCTGCAGAATGTCCAGATGGGCCTTGCGGTGCACGGCCCCTTGCCGGGCGCCGAGGTGGCCGCCGCGCATCTGCTCGGGCTGCTTGGGCTTGGCGACCGGCTGCACCATCTGCCGGCCCAGCTTTCCGGCGGGCAGAAGCAGCGCGTGGCCGTGGCGCGTGCCCTGGTCGGCAACCCCGACATTGTCTTCGCCGACGAGCCGACCGCGGCGCTGGATCGCGAGAGCGGCCGGGCGGTGGTCGAGATGCTCCGGCGGCTCGGCCATGAACGCGGCACCACGACGCTGATGGTCACGCATGACAACCGGATCCTCGAACTGGCCGACCGGATCCTGACGCTGGAGGATGGTCGCATCCTGCAGGACGAGACGCGCGCGGGCGGCGCTGGGGCCAAGGCTCCCAGGCGGGGATGGGATGTCTCGTAAGTTTCGCCGCCACAGCTTTTTTTGCACCGATCTGAATCAAGGGCTGTTTCTTTAGGGACTCTGCGGCATCCTGCGACGCCTCCGCGGGGAAACCTCCTCATGAATGTCCGTGCCATGGCCCTTCCTGACCCTGACCGCGCCCTGCCGGGCGACCCGGGCATGGCCGCCGCCCATGGCTGAGCTCTGGGCAGAGTGGGGTGGCGTCGCCTATGCCATCGCGGCCCTCTGGGCCTTCTTCGAGGGCGAGACCTTCGTCCTGGCCGCCGCCGCCGTGGGCGCCGCGGCGGGGGGCATCGATCCCTGGCTGCTGATGGTGGTGGTCTGGGGCGGGTCCTTCGCAGGGGACCAGACCTGGTTCTTCATCGGCCGCCGCTTCGGCCCCTCGGCGCTGGCGCGCTTCCCGCGCTGGCAGTGCAATGCCGACAAGGCGATGCGGCTGCTGCACCGGCATGGCACGCTCTTCGTGCTGTCCTTCCGCTTCCTCTATGGCATCCGCAACGTGGCCGCCGCCGCCTGCGGCCTGGCCGGCATGTCCTATCGCCGCTTCGCCATCCTCAACTTCATCGGCGCCGGGGTCTGGGCCGGCAGCTTCGTCGCCGCGGGCTGGTTCCTCGGCAGCTGGCTGGGCGTCGATCGGCTGTTCCAGCTGATCTGCGGCGCGGTCTTCCTGGCGCTGGGCGTGCTGGTGACGCGCGGCCTGCTGCGGCGGCGCGCGGCGCGGCGGGCGCTTCCCGCCTAAGCCGCTACCATCCCAGCGTGCCGGGCCCGCCCTTGAAGGGCCCGACCAGCTCCGAGGTGATCCAGCCGCCATAGAAGCCGCCGGGCTGCGGCTGGACCACCTCCTCATCCACCCGGCATTCCTGCATCAGCCCGGCATAGACGGCGACATGGTCGCGGAGCGCGGCGAAGCCGGGGGTGGGGTCCGGGTAGCTCCAGCCGGCGCGGCGGGCGGTCACGCCCCCGGCCACGAGGTCCCAGTAGCGCGCCACGCCCTTCCACTCGCAGAAGCTGCTGCCGCTGGCCGGGCGCAGCACGCCGGGCGCAAAGGCCTCCGGCGGCAGGTACCAGCTGGGCGGGTGGAAGGTTTCGAGCACCCGGAAGGCGGCCCGGGTCTCCGCGATCCAGACCCCGCCGAGGCGGATGCGCACCCGCCTCGGGCTCGCCTCCAGCCGCGGCGGGCGCGGATAATCCGCCACCCGCTCCATGGGGCGCGCCCCATCAAGACCCTCAGTAATAGGTCAGGTCCCGCGCCTTGCCGCCAAAAACCCGCCAGGCGAAGACGGTGTAGAGCACGATCACCGGCAGCACGAAGATGGCGCCGGCCAGGATGATGGACAGGCTCTCCGGCGCGCTGGCGCTTTCCCAGATGGTCAGCCGTTCCGGCACCACATAGGGGAAGAAGGAGGAGGCGAGGCCGGCGAAGAACAGCACGAAAAGGCCCGTGCCGCCCCAGAAGGGGATGTCGTGCCAGGCATCCTCGGCCAGCGGCATGCGGGCCAGCAGCCGCGCCAGGCCGAAGACCAGCAGCGCCGTCAGGATCGGCAGCGGCGCCAGCATGACGATGCCCGGCCAGTCGAACCAGCGCGCGGCGATGCGGGCGGAGACCAGCGGCGTGACGGCGGAGACCAGCAGGATGCCGAGCGCCACCGGCCAGAGTGCATGCCGCGCCCAGGCGATGGCATGCGCCTGCAGCGCGCCTTCCGTGCGCCAGATCAGCCAGCAGGCGCCGATGAAGGCATAGGCGATGGCCAGCCCGATCGCCGCCATCACGGCGAAGCCCAGCGCCGCCCAGCCCTCGGCGAAGCCCAGCACATAGCGGCCCAGCATCCAGCCCTGGGCGAGGGCGGAGATCAGGGAGCCGGCGAAGAACCAGCGGTCCCAGCGCCGCTTATGCGCGGCATCGCGCGCCTTGGCGCGGAATTCGAAGGCGACGCCGCGCAGCGTCAGCGCCACCAGCATGATGGCGACCGGCATGTAGAGCGCGGTCAGGATCACCCCATGCGCCACCGGGAAGGCCACCAGCAGCAGGCCGACGCCCAGCACCAGCCAGGTCTCGTTGGCATCCCAGAAGGGGCCGATGGCGGCGATCATGCGGTCGCGCTCATGCTCCTCCGCCACCGTTTCCAGCAGGATGCCGACGCCGAGGTCGAAGCCGTCCAGCACCACATAGGCCAGGATCGCCACCGCCATCAGGCCGGCGAAGATCATCGGCAGCCAGTCACCCGGCAGGAAAGGGGTCATGCCGTCAGCTCCTCGCCCATCTTGTCGCGGGTGGCATCGCCGGGCGCGCTGCCCGGCTTCAGCATAACCCCGTCCACCTTGTCCGCGGCGCGGCCGGCATGGGCCAGGCGGAAGATGGTGGCGATATAGGCGACCATCAGCGCGGTATAGAGCACCAGGTACATGGCGAGCGTGGTGCCGATGGAGGAAGCCGGCAGCGGCCCGGCCGCCTGGGCGGTGTTCAGCACGCCGGTGACCAGCCAGGGCTGGCGGCCGATCTCCGTCACATACCAGCCGGCCAGCGTGGCGGCCCAACCGGCGAAGCTCATCGCCACGAAGCCGCGCAGCATCAGCTTCGGCAGGCTGCCGCGGCGCCAGAGGTACCAGGCGCCAGCCCAGCCCATCAGCAGCATCAGCACGCCGATGCCGACCATGATGCGGAAGGCGAAGAAGACCGGGGCGACGGGCGGGTGGTTGCCCTCGAATTGGTTCAGCCCGGGCACCACGCCCGCCGCCTCATGCCGCAGGATCAGGCTGGCGCCGTTGGGGATGGCGATCTCGAAGCGGTTCTCCCGCGCCGCCTCGTCCGGCAGGGCAAACAGCACCAGGGGGACGTTGCCGCGGGTTTCCCAGTTCGCCTCCATGGCGGCGACCTTGGCCGGCTGATGTTCCAGCGTGTTCAGCCCGTGCAGGTCGCCCAGCACGATCTGCAACGGCGCCAGCAGGGCGGCCATGACGATGCCGGTGCGCAGGCCGAGCCGCACGCCCTCCGCCCGATCGCCGCGCAGCCAGCGCCAGGCGGAGATGCCGGCCAGCAGGAAGGCCACCGTCAGGCCGCTGGCCGTCAGCATATGGCTCAGCCGATAGGGCATGGAGGGGTTGAAGACGATGGCGAACCAGTCGGTGGCATGCGCGACGCCGTCGCGCATCTCGAAGCCCACCGGCGTGTGCATCCAGGAATTCAGCACCAGGATCCAGAAGGCGGACATGGTGGTGCCGAAGGCGACCAGGAAGGTGGCGCCGGTATGCACCCATCCCGGCACGCGCTTGAAGCCGAACAGCATGATGCCGAGGAAGGTCGCCTCCAGGAAGAAGGCGGTCAGCACCTCATAGGCCAGCAGCGGGCCGGCGATATTACCCACCTTTTCCATGAAGCCCGGCCAGTTGGTGCCGAACTGGAAGGACATGGTGATCCCGGAGACGACGCCGAGCGCGAAGGACAGCGCGAAGACCTTCACCCAGAAGCGATAGGCATCCATCCAGGCCTCGTTCTTCGTGCCCACGTAGCGGAGCTTGAAGAACAGCAGCACCCAGCCGAGCGCGATGGTGATGGTCGGGAACAGGATGTGGAAGGAGATATTGGCGGCGAACTGGATGCGCGCCAGCAGGATGGGTTCCATCGCTCAGCTCTCCCTTGCGCTTGCAGGCGTGCGGCCCCGCACGAGCCCGACGACCTTGTCCTTTGCCTCCAGCAGCCGCGTGACGCGCGCGCCCAGCGCCAGCAGGGATGCCAGCCTTTCGGTCTCCAGGCGCTTCACGTCATCGTACCAGGTGGTCAGCTGCTCGATCAGCCCGTGCATCTCCGCCATCCGCTGCTGCGCGTGGCGCTCCTCGGCATTGCCTGGTGTCTGCATCAGCAGCTCCCGCAGCACCGAGAGGGTCGGGTCCACCTCCCGCTTCTTCCGCTCCTCCGCCAGGGTGCGCAGGATCTGCCAGACATCGTCGGGTGTGGTGAAATGGTCCCGCCGGTCGTCGGGGATGTGCTTCGGGATGGCCAGGTTCCAGGCCTGCAGCTCCTTCAGCCCCATCGAGACGTTGGAGCGCGAGACGCCCAGCGCCTCCACGATCTGCTCGGCATTCAGCGGGTCCGGCGAGACATACAGCAGGGCGTAGATCTGGCCGACGGTGCGGTTGATGCCCCAGCGGCTGCCCATTTCACCGAAGTGCAGCACGAAGGCCTGGACGAGGGGGGGGAGCTTCATGGCGATCCGACATTTCAGGAATTTCTGAAATATCGGTCAGTGCAGTCTTCCGTCAATGGGATTCCGTCGCCCCGTCGCGTCAGGCGGCGGGACTTCCCCCGAAGCGCAGACGATACTCCCGCGGGCTGATGCCCACCAGCTTGCGGAAATGATGCCGCAGCGTGTCCGGGGTGCCGAGGCCGACGCAGGCGGCGATTTCCTCGATGCTGCGTGGGCTGGCGCTCAGCAAGCGCTTCGCCTCCGCGACCCGCTCCGCCACCAACCAGGCCCCCGGCGGCGCGCCGGTCGCCTCGGTGAAGCGGCGGATGAAGGTGCGCAGGCTCATCCGGCAGTCGCGGGCCATGGCCGCCAGGGTCCAGGGCGCGGCGAGGTCGGCGCGGATGCGATCGAGAAGTGGCGCCACCTCCGCCTGGTGGCGGGCGGGCACCGGCCGCTCCAGGAACTGCGCCTGGCCGCCGGTGCGATGCGCCGGCATCACCAGGCGCCGCGCCACCGAATTGGCCGCCTCCGGCCCGAAATCCTGGCGCACGATCTCGATCAGCAGGTCGATCCCGGCCGCGCTGCCAGCCGCGGTGAAGAGGCGCCCATGCGAACGATAGAGCGAGGCATGGTCGACCGTGATGGCCGGATGCCGCGCGCGCAGCGCCTCCGCATAGCGCCAATGGGTGGTGGCCGTGCCGCCATCCAGCAGCCCCGTCGCCGCCAGCACGAAGGCGCCGGAACAGAGGGAGACGAGCCGCGCGCCGCGGCCATGCGCCGCCCGCAGCCGCGCGCAGAGGGCTTCGGGCACCGGCGTGCCCCGCCAGCCCGGCACCACGATGATGTCAGCCTGGTCGATCAGTTCCGGCCCCTGCTCCGGCGTCAGGCGCAGGCCGCCCTGGGCGCGCAGCGGACCGTCCTCGATCGCGCAGCTGGCGAAGCGGTACCAGCCCTCCCCCATCTCCGGCCGGGCCAGGCCGAAGACCTCCGCCACGATGCCGAATTCGAAGGTGCAGAGCCCGTCATAGAGCAGCGCGACGACGAGCGGGCCCGCCGGGGCTCCGGCGAAAGAACCCGCCGGGGCACCGGCAAAAGAACCCGCCGGGGCCCCGACGACAAGTCCGGAGAGATTTGGCATGATCTGCATGGTGATTGGCGTTCGTGCCACTGGCAAGTCCGCCACCGCCCGGGCGACATGGGCGGGCCATGAAAGGACCGCACCGATGCCCAGCGCCGTCACCGCCATCCCCGCCGCGCCCAGCGACCTCGCCCAGGCGCATTTCGCCGCCGAATTCAGCTTCGAGACAGATTGCTGGGACGTGCACGACGCGCTCTCACGCGGCCCGGACTTCGTGCTGCTGGATGTGCGCAGCCCGGCGCTTTTCGCGCAGGGCCATGTGCCGGGCGCGATCAACCTGCCGCATGGCAAGATCATCGCCTCCAAGCTGGCCCAATGGCCGGAGAGGACGCTCTTCGTCACCTATTGCGCCGGACCGCATTGCAACGGCGCCGCCCGGGGCGCGCTGCGCCTGGCGCAGCTCGGTCGTCCGGTGAAGATCATGGCCGGCGGGATCACCGGCTGGATCGATGAGGGTTTTGCCTTGGCCCAGGGCGAGGCACCCGCGGCGCTTTGATCCGATCCGCTTTGACCGCCAGCCAGGCCGCGCCCGCCGATGGCGAGGCGCGCGGATCAGGAAAAGCTGCAGCTGAGGCGGAACTCGTTGGCCAGCTGGGCGGAGGTCGGCGCGCCTGCCCCGCTCGGATTGTTGAGACGCAGGCGCAACAGCAGGACGGTCTTCTGCTCGTTGGGCCGCAGCGTGATCGGCGGGGCCTGGAAGGCCACGCTGAACTGGCCCATCCGCGAAACAGGCAGCAGCAGCGCGACCAGCGTGCGCCGCTGCGGATCCTGGTTCTGAAGCACGCCATGATAATCGACGACGGCGCCGGCGCTGGTGCTCTGCACGGTGCTGTAGAAGGACTGGCCGACCAGCGCACCGCCGCAGAAGCTGGCCTGCTGCGCGGCCGCCGGCGCGCCACCGCCCAGCGCCATTATGGTCAGAGCGGCTGCAGTCAGCGAGGCCAGGGCGCGCAGGTCACGCCTCATTCGCAGGGTCATCGCCGCCTCCACACCCACCAGCTTCCGCACTGGCAGCATGGACGGGCGGCAGGGGGCTGCCCATAGGGCATCGCCTATGCCAGCCAGAGGCCCTGCCGATGGCGGGGGCCGATGGCGAGGGCCGATGACGGGGGCCGATGGCGCAGCTCAGCCCTTCCGCAGGGCCCGCATATTGGCGGCCACACGCCGCCGCGCCGGGCGCAGCGCGGCCTCCGCCACCACATCCATCCGCGCGCCGGCCATCGCCGCGCGGCCGGCGGCGAAGGCCCCATCGGCGAAGGCCTTCTGCTTTTCCGCCACCATGGCCGCCAGCGCCGCGCTGGCACCGGCGGGGTCGGTCGTCAGCTGCAGGCTGCGCAGCGTGAAGACCCAGCCTGCCTGCCAGGCGAACAGCGCATAGGCGGCGGGATGCGTCACAGGACGGCCAGCACCGCTTCGGCCTTGGAGACCTCGAAGGCGCCCGGCGCCTCGACGGCCACATGCGTCACGCGGCCGTCCTTCGCCACCAGCACGAAGCGCTGGCTGCGGATGCCCAGGCCCCGCGCCGTCAGGTCCAGCTCCAGCCCCAGCGCCTTGGTGAAGCCAGCCGAGCCATCGGCCAGCATCACAACCTGGTCGGTGATGCCCTGGTCCTTGGCCCAGGCGCCCATGACGAAGGCGTCGTTCACGGACATGCAGGCGATGGTGTCGACGCCCTTGGCCTTCAGCGCATCGGCCTGCGTCACGAAGCCCGGCAGGTGCTTGGCGGAGCAGGTGGGCGTGAAGGCGCCGGGCACGCCGAAGAGCACCACGGTCTTGCCGCCGAAGAGCTCCTCGGTCGAGACCTCCTTCGGCCCCTCGGCCGTGGCCTGCATGAGCTTCGCGGCGGGAATCGCATCGCCTTGCTTGATCGTCATCCGAAAGGTCTCCTGAACGTGCCAGCTGATTAGAGCAGAAGCACCGGCCGCGTCCATGCGGGTCCCGGACCCCGCAGTTCGAAGGCAGGGCTGCTTGCGATGGCACCGACCCACCGCCATGTTCCCCTTCATCATGGCACGCCGCGATACCTCCCCCCCGAAAGATGCCCCGGCTTCCGCGGACAAGCAGACGGACGGCTACCTGGCCGGCCAGCTCCTGGTCGCCATGCCGAGCATGTCCGATCCGCGCTTCGCCCGCAGCGTGATCTGCCTCTGCGCCCATTCACCGGACGGCGCGATGGGCATCGTGCTGAACCAGCCGCTGGAAAGCCTGACCTTCGACGAGCTGCTGGGCCAGCTGAAGCTGGACCCGGTGCCGCCGGCGCGGCGCATCCGCCTGACCCAGGGCGGCCCGGTCGAGGGCGGCCGCGGCTTCGTGCTGCATACGGCGGATTGGGAGACGGAGGGCAGCCTGAAGGTGATGGACGGCCTGGCGCTGACCGCCAGCGTCGAGATCCTGAAGGCCATCGCCGAGGGCGGCGGCCCGCGCCAGGGCGTGCTGGCGCTGGGCTATGCCGGCTGGGGCCCCGGCCAGCTGGATGAGGAAATCCAGCGCAATGCCTGGCTGAGCGTCCCGGCGGATGAGGCGCTGCTGTTTGCCGAGGAGCCCGAGCAGCTCTGGCGCCAAGCGCTAGCCAAGCTGCGGGTCGATCCCTCGCTGCTCTCGGGCCACGCCGGCCACGCCTAGCGCACGATCCGTCCTCTCGGACGGATCTCGTGCGCTAGAGTTGGTGCCTTAAGGCCGGGCGGGGGCGATCCCCGCCCGGCCGATCGCCGGCTCAGTTGCTGGAGCGGCTGCCTGACGGGCTGGCACCCTGGCCGCCACCCTGGCTGGAGGAGGGGTTGGGCGAGCTGCCGGTGGACTGGCTGCCACTGGTGCGGGCGGAACTACCCTGGCTGGAACCGCTCTGGCTGGACGCGCGCTCGCCCGAAGATCCCTGGCTCGCCTGGCGGCCACCGTTGGTGCCGCCGGACTGGGCCATATTCGCCGCATGGGCGCTGACCATCGCCTGCTGCGTCTCGCGCAGGGCCTGGTTCGCCACCTCCATGGCGCGGTTGCGCTGCTCGCCCGGCGGCATGTCCGCCATGGCCTGCACCGATTCCCGCAGCCGCTGCGCCGCCTGGAACAGGCGCTGCATGGCCTGGCCATATTCCGCATCACCCGCCGGCACCGCCGGCGCACCGCGCGTTTCCGCCCGGTTGTAGTTGGCGCCAGACTGGCTGCCCGAGGAGTGGCCCGAGGATTGGGAGGTCGCGCTGTGCCCCTGGCGGTTCTGGTTGGACGGGGTGGCCCCGCCCGACTGGGCGAGCGCCGCGCCGGAGACCGCGATCAGGGCGGCGGTTGCGGTGGTGCTGATCCACTTGGCCTTCATGAGGCTTCCTCCTTCTGTCTGCGCGCCGCCGGGGCGGCGCTGCCCGGGGGAACGGGTCACCTCCGGCGAAGTTCGCCCTTTTTTCGCCCCATTCCGCCTCGGTTTCGCCTCACTTCCGCAACCTCGGCGGCGGCTCGGCGCTTGCACAGCGCGGCACGCGGACGCACACCTTGCGCCATGGCTCCCGCGCCCCGGATTCGCCTGCTGCCCGAGACCACCGCCAACCGCATCGCGGCCGGCGAGGTGGTGGAGCGCCCGGCGGCCGCGGTGAAGGAGCTGGTGGAAAATGCCCTGGATGCCGGCGCCCGGCGCATCCTGGTCTCGCTCGAGGACGGCGGGATTGGCCGCATCCTGGTGGAGGATGACGGCCATGGCATGGGCGAGGCCGACCTCGCCATGGCCCTCGAACGCCATGCAACTTCCAAGCTGGCGGAGGAGGCGATGCTGTTCCGCATCGCCACCCTGGGCTTCCGGGGGGAGGCGCTGCCCTCGATCGGCGCCGTCTCCCGCCTCACCCTCACCTCCCGCCTCGCGGATGGCGCGGCGCATGCCATCCAGGTCGAGGGCGGCCGCAAGTCGGCCGTGGGCCCGGCGGCCGGGCCGCCCGGCACGCGGGTCGAGGTGCGCGACCTGTTCTTCGCCACCCCGGCCCGCCGCGCCTTCCTGCGCAGCCCGCGGCACGAGGCCGAGCAGGCGGTGGAGGCTGTGCGCCGGCTCGCCATGGCCTGGCCCGAAGTGGCCTTCCGGGTTGAGGTGGAGGGCCGCCTCGCCCTGAACCTGCCGCCCACCGACCGCAATGGCCGCATCGCCGCGCTGCTCGGCACCGATTTCGCCGCCGCCGCCGTGCCGGTGGAGGCGGAGCGCCAGGGGCTGGCGCTGACCGGCCTGGCCGGCCTGCCGACGCATCACATGGCCACGGGCGCCGCGCAGCACCTGGTGGTGAACCGCCGCCCGGTGCGCGACCCGCTGCTGCGCACGGCGCTGCGCGTCGCCTATCGGGACATGGTGCCGGCCAAGCGCTTCCCCGTGGCGGCGCTGTTCCTGGAAGTGCCGCCCGAGGCGGTGGATGTGAACGTCCACCCGATGAAGACGGAGCTGCGCTTTCGCGACCCCGCCGCGGTGCGCGGGTTACTGATCTCGGCGCTCGGCCGGGCGCTGGCCGTGGGCGCGGCCGGCGCGGCGCCGGAGGCCGTGGCCGTGCAGGACTGGCAACCCCAATGGCATCCCGCCGGCTTCGCCGAGGCGGTGGCGCCCGGCTATGACTCCCGCCCGCCCGCCGGCCACTTCCCCGGCTGGCAGCCGCCCGCCGGCCCGCTGCCGCAGCGCCCGCGCGCGCCCTCCCTCCCCCTCGGCTTCGCCCCCGCCCCGCCGCCGGCGCCC
Organism: Falsiroseomonas tokyonensis; assembly: GCF_019024325.1. Lineage (GTDB taxonomy): Bacteria > Pseudomonadota > Alphaproteobacteria > Acetobacterales > Acetobacteraceae > Falsiroseomonas > Falsiroseomonas tokyonensis. Next base: position 138,388 of record NZ_JAFNJS010000003.1, on the reverse strand, counting down.
CTGCCCGATTTCGGCCAGGAGGGCCCGCTCGGCCGGCCACTCGGCCAGATCCTCGACACCTATGTGCTGGCGGAGGCGCCGGACGGGTCCCTGGTGCTGGTGGACCAGCACGCCGCCCACGAACGGCTGACGCATGAGGCGCTGCGCGCCCAGCTGGTGGAGGGCGGGGTGCGCGCCCAGCCGCTGCTGCTGCCTGCCGTGGTGGAACTGCCGGCCGCGGATGCCGCGCGCCTGCTGGACCGCAGCGCGGAACTTGCCCGCCTCGGCCTGGAGATCGAGGGTTTCGGCGGCCCCGGCGCGCTGCTGGTGCGCGCCATGCCGGCGCTGCTCGGCGCGCCCGACCCGGCGCCGCTGCTGCGCGACCTGGCCGAGGAACTGGCCGAGATGGACGAGGCCTTGGCGCTGGAGGCGCGGCTGGATGCGGCGGTGGCGCGGCTGGCCTGCCACGGCTCGATCCGCGCCGGGCGCCGCCTGGCCGGCGCCGAGATGGCGGCGCTGCTGCGCCAGATGGAGGCGACGCCGCGCGCCGCCACCTGTTCCCACGGCCGCCCCACCGTGCTGCGTTTCGGTCGCGCGGAGCTGGAGAAGCTGTTCGGCCGCCGCTGAAGCTGTGCATGATGCGCGCAATGATCGGGAGACGCGCCCATGCCCACCCTGCTCCACGCCCCTGTCGCTGGCCCTGCCTCCGCCGCCGGCCCGCTGATGCAGCTGATCTATGCCTCCCGCCCCTTCGGCTTCTCGGGCGACATGCTGGACGACATCCTGCTGGCGGCGCGCCGCAACAACCGGCGGGACGGGCTGACCGGCGCGCTGATCTGCCGCGCCGACCTGTTCCTGCAGCTGCTGGAGGGCCCGCGCGAGAAGGTCACCGCCACCTTCGGCCGCATCCTGCGCGATGACCGGCACATGGAGGTTTCGCTGATCTGGTCCGGCGAAGCGCCGGCCCGGCTGTTTCCCGACTGGGACATGATGGACGACCCGGCGCGCAGCTGGATGTGGAACCGCGATGCGGTGCGGGCGGGGGCCATCCTGCAGGCGACCTCCGGCGAGGCCCGCGCCGTGTTCCGCCGCGTGGCCGGCGAGGTGGCCTCCGGCATCGCCTGACGCCCTCCCCTCCGGCTGGCGCCCTGCGGCCAATGCCGGCAGGATCGGCGCCGAAGGCGGCGCCATGCCAGCGACCGTCAGGGGGAGAGGAAACCATGATGATGCAGCGTCGCGCCCTGCTGGGCGCGCTGGCCCTGCCCTTCCTGGCCAATTCCGGCTTGGCGCAAGGCTGGCCCGACCGGCCGGTGCGACTGGTCGTGCCCTATGCCGCCGGCGGCCCCACCGATACCGTCGCCCGCCTGCTGGCGGAGCGTCTGTCCGCCGACCTGCCGCAGCGCGTGGTGGTGGAAAACCGCGCCGGCGGCGGCGCGCTGATCGGCACGGAAGCGGTGGCGCGGGCGCCGAAGGATGGCACCACCCTGCTCTTCACCACCGTGGTGCATGCGGTGCATCGCGCGCTGCACGGCCAGCGGCTGAGCTTCGACCCGGCCGCCGACTTCGCGCCGGTGGCGCTGGTGGGCGTGGTGCCGCAGGTCATCATGGTGCCGCCCTCGAGCCCCGTGCGGGACATGCCAGGGCTGCTGGACTTCCTGCGCGCCGCGCCGCGCGCCTATGGCAGCAGCGGCGCCGGCGGATCCTCACATCTCGGGGTGGAGCTGCTGAAGAGCATGACCGGCGTGCAGGCCGAGCACATCCCCTATCGCGGCACCGCGCCGGCGGTGGTGGACCTGATGGCCGGGCGCATCGCGCTGGTGATGGACAGCGTCGCCACCGGCGCGGCGCTGGTGCGCGGCGGCGCGCTGCGCGGCATCGCCACCACCGGCCCGCGCCGCTCCTCCGCCCTGCCGGACCTGCCGACGGTGGCGGAGACGGTGCCCGGCTTTGCCGCCACCACCTGGAACGCGGTGCTGGCGCCGGCCGGCACGCCGGAACCCATACTGGCCGCGATCTCCGCCGCCATCACCGCCGCGCTGGGCGATGCCGCGCTGCAAGCCCGGCTGGTGGAGCTCGGCGTCGAGGTGCCGGCCGCCGCGGAGCGCAACCGCGCGGCCGCCGCCCGCTTCGTGGCGGAAGAGACGGCGAAGTGGGAGAAGCTGATCGCCGAAGCCGGCATCCGCGCCGAATGAGCGCAATTGCGCTGCAGGGCAGCCGCATCATGGTGGTAGGCGGCGCCAGCCTGGTCGGCTCCGCCACGGTGGAGGCGCTGCTCGCGCGCGGCGCCGCGCAGGTCGTGATCTACGACAACCTCTCCTTCGATGGGGAAGCCAATATCGCGCATCTGAAGGACGATCCGCGCGTCCGCATCCTGGCCGGCGATGTGCTGAAGCTGCACCAGCTTCTGCCGGCGACGGAGGGGCTGGACGGCATCGTTCACCTGGCCGCCTTCATGACGCTGAACTTCGACCGCGACCCCTGGGGCGGCATCGACGTGAATATCCGCGGCCTGCAGAACGTGCTGGAGGCCTGCCGCGCCAATCGCGTGCGGAAGCTGGTCTTCGCCTCCTCCAACGCCGTCTATGGCTATGGTCCCGGCGTGAAGGGCGATCTGGTGGAGACGACGCCCTTCCACGCCGCCGGCGCGCCGCCCGCCGCCATTCTCTATGGCGCCAGCAAGATCATGGGCGAGCAGCTCTGCCGCGACGCGCATCGCCGGCATGGGCTGGACTATGTCGTGCTGCGCTATTCCACCGTCTATGGCGAGCGCCAGCACTACCGCGCCGCCAATGCGCTCTACATTGTCGAAACACACGATGCCATCAAGCGTGGCGAGCGGCCGAAGGTGATCGGCGACGGCAGCGAGACCAAGCATTTCGTCTATGTCGGCGACCTGGCGCGCGCCAATTGCATGGCGCTGGAGGCGCCGGCGACGGATATCGCCCTCAATGCCTCCGGCCCCGCCCCGGTGGCCACGCTGGAGCTGGTGCGGCTGGTGGCGGAACTCGCCGGCCGCCCCGATCTGGCGCCGGAGCTGGTGCCGCCCGATCCGAACAAGGTGCGCCTGACGTCGGGCGGCGCCTTCGCCATCGTCCACGCGGCGGCAAAGGAGGCCATCGGCTGGGAACCGCAGGTGGATATGCGGGAGGGCCTGCGCCGCCTGCTCGCCTGGCGCGACGGCGCCGGCTGAAGGCGGTTGCCTATAGCGCCGAATGGTCCCGCACGGCTGCCTGCAGCTGCGGCTTCAGCGCGAGGAAGCGGGCATCCACGGCGGCGGGGTCCTCGCGATTCTGCGCCAGCAGCGCCTGCCGCGCCGCGCCGCCGCGCACCACCTCGAAGGCCTCGGCCTCGATGCCTTCGATGATGGCGCCGACCACCTCCTCCACCGGCTGCAGGACGAAGCCCATGCTGGCATCGGCGCGGGAGCTGGCCATCATCGGCGTGTCGGTGGCGCCGGGATAGACGGTCATGACATGCACCCCCTCCCCCTTCAGCTCGCGCCGCATCGCCTCGCCGAAGCGGGCGAGCCCGGCCTTGGCGGCGGCATAGCCGGCGTAGAAGGGCAGGCCCAGCTGCGCGAGGCCGGAGGCGATGTTCACCACCATGGCGCCGCCATATGCCGCCGCGCCGCGGCGCAGCTCCGGCAGTGCGGCGCGGGTCAGCAGGATCGGCGCGAGCAGGTCCACCTCGATCATCGCCCGCAGCTCGGCCTCCGCGGTCTCCTCCAGCCGCCCGGCGCGGACGCCGCCGGCATTGTTCACCAGCACCTCGATCCCGCCGAGCAGCGCCACCGCCTGGGCCGGCAGCGCGTCCCGCACCGCCGCCTCCGCGATATCGCCCGGGATGCCGTGGATCACGGCGCCCGTCGCGGCGCGCAGCTCGGCAACGGCGGCCGAAAGCCTTGCCGGGTTGCGCCCGGTCAGCACCAGCTGCGCGCCCTTCAGCGCCAGCTGCCGCGCCATCTCCCGGCCGATGCCGCTGGAGCCGCCGGTAATGAGGATGCGTCTGCCCTGAATGTTCATGGGGATGTTCCTCGACTGCTGCGATGGTTCAGGCGGCGCGGAAGCTCTTCACCAGCGCGGCGGCGGAGGCGCCTTCCAGCGCCAGGCCGTAGCCGACCTCACGCACCAGCCTTTCCTTGATCGGCTGGATGAAATGGATGCGCGTATTGCGCCGGGTCACCGCGGGCCGGGTCAGCCAGGACCGCGCGATCTGCTTCGCCCGCGCCAGGGCCGTGCCATCCGGCACCACCTCCGCCACCACGCCCAGCGCCTGCGCGGCCTGCGCCGAGAGCGGCTTCGGGTCGAGCAGCATGGCCTGCGCCCGGCCGGGGCCCACCAGATGCGACCAGAGCGTATGGACGCCATCGCCCGGCACGATGCCGCCGGCGAAATGCGGCAGGTCGTCGAAGCTGGCGCCGGCGCCCGCGACGATCAGGTTCGCCAGCAGCCCGTATTCCGCATGCACATGCGCCCGGCCTTCCAGGGCGAAGATCATCGGCACGCGGATATTGGCGATGTTCTCCAGGATCTGCGTGCCCTCGTCATGCACCTTGGACCAGACATCCGGGTCGGAGACATCGCCGAAGGAGGCGAAGTCGATCGCCGGGATGAAGTCGCCGCCGGCGCCGGTCAGGATCACCACGCTGTTCGCGCGGTCGCGGGCCACCTCGTAGAAGGCATCGACGAAGGCCTCGTGCTCGGCCGCGCCGAAGGTCAGCGGGCCGCCATCCTTGTGCAGCGCCATGGTGAGGATCCCCTCCGCGTCGCGGTCGAAGCGGATGCTGGGGAAGCGGGTGAAATAGGCGGGGGTGGTCATCGAGGTCTCTCCTTGGCAGGTCGCGGCGGCAGCGCCGGCTTCTGCGTGACCCGGACCTTCCTTCATGCGCCGATTGCGCGGAACATGGCTTGTTGGAACCTTATCCATACATAAACTGCATCAATGAGCGATCCGCTTCCCCTGTTCCGCAGCTTTGTCCGGGTGGTGGAGGCCGGGTCCTTCAGCGCGGTGGCGCGGCAGGAAGGCACCACCCAGCCCACCATCTCCCGCCAGGTGGCGGCGCTGGAGGCGCATCTCGGCTGCCTGCTGATCCAGCGCACGACGCGCCGCCTGACGCTGACCGAGGATGGCCGCGCCTTCTACGAAACCGCCCGCCGGGCGCTGGAGGCGGTGGCGGAGGCCGAGGGCTCTGTCGGCCGGCGCAAGGGGCGCGCCACCGGCACGTTGCGGCTCGCCGCCTCCAGCGTCATGGGCCGGCTGCATGTCCTGCCGCGCCTGCCGCGTTTCCTGGAGCGCCACCCCGACCTCGCCTTGGACCTGGTGCTGGGCGATGGCTTCATCGACCTGGTGGAACAGGGCATCGACCTGGCGCTGCGCGTCGGCGTGCTGGAGGATCCGGGCCTGGTCGCCCGCCGCATCGGCCAGTCGCGCCGCGTGGTCGCCGCCACCCCCGACTACCTGGCGCGGCATGGCATGCCGGCGGTGCCGGAGGATCTGCGCCGGCACCAGTGCCTCGTCTATGCCGGCCTCGCCACCGGCGCCGCCTGGCCTTTCCAGGGGCCGGAGGGGCCGACCAGCGTCACGGTCGGCGGTCGGCTGCGCCTGGACAGCACGGAGGCGGTGCGCGCGGCGACGCTGCAGGGCCTGGGCATCGGCATGGTGCCGGTCTGGCACTTCGTCGATGGCGAATTCGAGACCGGCCGCCTGACCCGGCTGCTGCCGGACTGGGAGGCGCCGCCGCTGCCGATCCAGGCAGTCTTCCCCACCCGCCGCTACCTGGCGCCCAAGGTGCGGGCGATGATCGACTTCCTGGCGGAGGAATTTGCCGCCGATGCGCGGCTGGGCGGGCAGGGCTGACGCCGGCCCGCCCGCCTCAGCCGCGCCCCGTCACCGGCAGCAGCGCCCCGGTGATGCCGGAGGCGGCGCCCGAGACCAGGAAGCAGGCGGCCTCGGCCACCTGCGCCGGCGCGACCCAGCCGGCGGGATCGGCCTCGGGCATGGCGGCGCGGTTCTGCGGCGTGTCGAGCGTGCCGGGCAGCAGCGCATTCACGCGCAGCCCTGTGGGCTTCAGTTCCTCCGCATAGGCCTCGACCAGCCGCAGCACCCCGGCCTTGGAGGCCGCATAGGCGGCCATGCCGGCCGGCGCCCGCAGCCCGGCCACGGCGCCGATCGCCACCAGGCTGCCGCGCCCGGCCGGGCGCATGGCGGCGACGGTGGCGCCGAAGAGATTGGCGGTGGTCAGCAGGTTCAGGCGGAACATCGCCTCGAACATCGCGGGCGGCGTCTCCGCGATCGGGGCCATGGCGAAGCCGCCCACCGTATGCACCACGCCCGCCAACCGTCCGTGACGCGCCAGCACGGCCGCCACGGCCTGGGCGCAGGCCTCGGGCTCGGCCAGGTCCACCTCCGCCAGCGCCATGTGGCGGCCCGGCCCGGGCAGTGCGGCCAGCATCGCCTTCAGCGGCGCCGCCACGCGGTCCAGCGCCACCACCGCCGCGCCGCGCGCGGCCAGCGCCGCCGCCACGGCGCGGCCCAGATTGCCCGCCGCCCCCGTCACCAGGACGGGACCCTCCAACTCAGCCATGCCCTTCGCCTCCCTGCCGGCGGTCCTCCCGGCGCTCGACCAGGCCGCCGACCTGATCCAGCAGCAACAGCAGCAGCGCCGCCCGCAGCAGCAGCACGGTGCCCTCCGGCGCCAGGCGATCGGCCAGCCAGCCGGTCGCCAGCCAGGCCGGCCAGACGAGGGCCAGCAGGGCCAGGGTGATGGCGGCCGCCCTCATGGCCGCTCCGCCCGGAAGACCAGCAGGTCGCCCAGCCGGGTCACCTCCCCCTCGAGCGTCACGCGATGGCCGACCAGGTGGCGAAAGGCGGGCAGCGCCGGGCCGCCCGCCGCATCGCCCAGCAGCAGGAAGGCGTGGCCCGCCACCGGCCGCGTCGCCACGAAAACCGCAGGCAGGGCGCCGTCCAGGCAGAGCGTGGCACAGGCGCGATGCGCGATGCCTGTGCCCGGCCGCATGCCGCCGGCCGCGCATTTGCCATCGCAGATCTCGCCCTGGATGCGCCAGCGGCCGAGCGGCTCGGCCGGCGGCAGTGGCGCGGTGTCCTCCAGCGGGACCAACGGCGCACCCAGCACCAGCATCTCGATATCTCCGCGGCGCAGCACCGCGCCCTCGGCCGCCACCAGCCGGCCATGCAGGGCGCGGACCTCCTCCGACGCGCCGAGCTTGCCCTCGCTGGCCAGCAGGAGCGTGCGGCCGCGGCCTGCCGGCCCGCTGGCGGGCAGGTGCAGCAGCGGATAGGGGCCGTCGATCACCAGGCCGCGCAGCGCGGCGGGTTCCGGCAGATCGAGCCGCGGCGGGCTGCCCGGCACGGTGGCGAAGGCCGGCCCCGCCGGATCGCCGGCGGCAAGCCCCATCAGCAGGCCAAGCCCGGGCAGGCCGAGCAGGGTGGCGGCCAGGGCGCCGCCCGCCAGCCGGCGCAGCGCGGGCGGCAGGGTGCCGGACCAGCCGATGAAGAAGCCGCCGGCCTCGGCGGCGGTCGCCACCGGCCCTGGCAGGGCCAGCGGCTCCACCCGCGTGCCGGGCGGGTTCGGCCGCGGGTCGAGCAGCAGCGTCGCACCCTCCAGCGCCAGCCGGTAGGTCGCCAGCTTCTCCGTGTAGGGCGGCGGCGCGCAGCCATCCTCCAGCCGGTACTGGAAGCCGTGCCAGGGGCAGGTGATGCAGCCATCGACGACGCGCCCCTCCCCCAGCGGGCCGTTCTGGTGCGCGCAGAGATTGGTCACGGCGGAAAGCCGGCCCTGGTGCCGGAAGATCGCCACCGCCTCGCCTTCCGGCGGATGCACCACCAGGCCCGCGCCCTCCGGCACCGCATCGGCGGGACCGACCCGCAGCCAGGGCGCGGCGCCGAGGGCGCGCTGGGCCCGCTCCACCCCGCGCTGGCGCAGCGCCGCCGCCAGGTGCAGCCCCGCCACCAGCGCTGCGCAGGCCAGCAGCAGGGCGGTGAGGCCTGGGCTCGATGCATCCTGCAGGGCGCCGAAAGCGATATGCGCCACCACCAGCGCATAGGCGGGGTAGATCGCCATGTGCAGCGCCTTCCAGGCGGCGGGCGTCAGGAAGGACAGGAAGAAGTCGTGGCTGGTGGCGGCCAGGGCAAAGAGGATCAGCAGCGCCAGGATGCCCGGCGGCAGGAAGGGCAGGCCCAAGGCCAGGCCCGGCGCCGGTTCGCTGGACAGCAGCGCGACCAGCGGCGGCACGGGGCTATAGGCGAAGTACCAGCCGAGCACTTCCAGCGCATGCGCCAGCGCCACCAGGAAGGTCAGCACGCCGAGGTGCCGGCGGTTATACAGCAGCGGCAGCGCGGCCGGCGCCAGCCGTGCCAGCGGCCCGATCGCCAGCGCCGCAGAAAGCAGCAGGAAGGCGCAGCTGCCATAGGCCCGCATCGCCAGGCTCTGCCCGTCCAGTTCCTGGCCCGAGAAGCGCGGCGCCAGATGCAGGAAGGCCAGCAGATAGCCGAGGATGCCGAGCAGCAGCGCCGCGTCGTACAGCCGCTTCGCCGGCGTCCAGGAGACCGGGCGGTGGCGCGCGCTCATCCTGCCGCGCCCGGCGGGGCCAGGCGGCGTGGTGCCTCCACCTCCGGCCCGCCGCGCAGCGCAAAGGCGGCCGCCAGCAGCAGCGGCAGCAGCAGTGTCAGGAAGATCCAGGCCGCCCGATGGGCGCGACGGTGCCGCAGCTGCATCCGCTCAGCCCCGGCCAGCGGCCAGGCGCGCCCAGCGCCAGATTACCAACGGCCAGAGCAGCGCCAGGCCCGGCAGGAGCAGCGGGCGCATGCCATAGGCGCCGCGCGCCGCGGGATCGACCCGCTCGATGCCGAAGGCCAGGAAGGCGATGGCCACGGCCAGCCCGGCCAGCGCATAGCCCATGCCGGCCGCGAGCACGGCTTCCGCGATCCAGATCGGCATGCAGCGTCTCCACGATCCGGGCGGAGTGCCCGGCATCCGTGGTTTCGCCGCGCGGCGTGGCGCGGTTACGCGGCGTCCAGCAGCCCCTGCAGCGCCTGCACCGCGGTGGCATAGCCGGCGGCGCCAAGGCCCGCGATCACCGCCGTGGCCACGGTGGAGACCAGGCTGCGGTGGTAGATCGCCTCCCGCCGATGGATGTTCGAGATATGCAGCTCGACGATCGGGCCCTTGAACATCTTCAGCGCGTCGAGCACGGGGATGGAGGTGAAGGTCAGGCCCGCGGGGTTGATGACGATGCCGGCCGCCTCGGCATCCGTCGCCTCATGGATCCAGTCCACCAGCTGGCCTTCGTAATTGGTCTGACGGAACACCAGGCTGTCCGCGCCGGCGGCGGCGCGGCACAGCGCCTCCACCTCGGCCAGCGTGGTGCGGCCGTAGATTTCCGGCTCCCGCTTGCCCAGGCGGTTCAGGTTGGGGCCGTTCAGCACGTGGATGGTCCTGGGCAAGGCCTTGTTTCCTCCTGGGGGTGCCGGTCAGCCCTGGTAGCCGAAGCGGCGGGGCAGCCAGAGCACGATCTCCGGCACGAAGGTCATCAGCATCAGCGCGGCGAGCATGGCGGCCAGGAAGGGCAGCGTGTGGCGCACCACGGCGGAAATCGGCGCGCCGGAGAGCTTGGCCACGATGAACAGCAGCAGGCCATAGGGTGGCGTGACCAGCCCGATCATGATGTTCACCACGACGACGATGCCGAAATGAACCATGTCCACGCCCAGCGCCTGCGCCGTCGGCACCAGCACCGGCACCACCACCAGAAGGATGGTGCTGCCCTCCATCAGGCAGCCCAGCACCAGCAGGATCAGGTTCACCACCAGCAGGAATTCGAGGCGCGACAGGTTCCACCCCGCCAGCAGGTCGCGCACCGCATTCGGCACGTTCTCGCTGGTGATGACGTAGTTGAAGGCCAGCGCGCCGGCGATCAGCATGCCGATGGCGGCGGTCGAGCGTGCGCTGTCCACCACGGCGGAATAGGTCTGGCGCAGCGTCAGGCTGCGGTAGAACAGCGCGGCGATGAGGAAGGCATAGGCCGCGGCCACCGCGGCGGCCTCGGTCGGCGTCATCACGCCGCCATAGATTCCGCCCAGCAGGATCACCGGCATCAGCAGCGCCGGCAGCGCCTCCAGCGTCAGGCGCGGCACCTCGCGCAGCGGCACGCGCTCCGCGATCGGGAAGTCGTGGCGATGCGCCATCCAGCTGTTGATGCCCATCTGCGCCGAAGCCATCAGCAGGCCCGGGATCACCCCAGCGAGGAAGAGGTAGCCGATCGAGGCATCGGCCACGAGCGCGTAGAGCACCATGGGGATGGAGGGCGGGATGATCGGCCCGATCACCGCCGTCACCGCCGTCAGCGCCGCCGCATAGCTCGCCGGATAGGCGCCGCCGCGGGCCATCATCTCGATCTGCACCTTGCCGCTGCCCGCGGCATCGGCGATGGCGGAGCCGGACATGCCGGCGAAGATCACGCTCTGGACGATGTTCACATGGCCGAGCCCGCCGCGCATGCGGCCGACCAGCAGGTTGCAGAAGCGCAGCAGCCGGTCCGTCAGGCTGCCCGCATTCATCAGCCCGGCGGAGAAGATGAACAGCGGCACGGCGAGCAGCACATAGCTGCCGTTCAGCCCGTTCAGCACCTGCTCCGCCGCGATCGACATGTCCTGCCCGGCGGCGCCGAGATAGATGATGGCGGCCACGATCATGGTGAGGCCGAGCGGCAGGCCCATCAGCGACAGGCCGAGTAGCGCTAGGATCGATAGGGTGAAAGGCGTCATGCCCGCCGCCCCACCACGGCGCGCCAGGCGATGGCGGCGTGGCGCACGATCATCGCCACGGCGAAGACCAGCCAGACGGAGTAGAGGATGTCGAAGCGGATGCCGAGATAGGCGCTGCGCTCGACCTTCATGAAGGTGACGTAGTCGAACATCGCCGGCAGCGACCAACCGAAGACGGCGACCACCGCCAGGCCGGTGACGGCATCGCAGACGCGCCGGGCGCCATCGCCGAGCGCGCCATAGACGACGTCGAAGCGGATCTCCTCCTCGTCCCGCAGCACCAGCGCCGCACCCCAGAGCACGCCCCAAAGCCAAGCCAGCGTCGAAAGCTCCGCCGTCCAGCTCAGCGGCGCGTTCAGCACGTAGCGCGTGACGATCTGCAGCAGGAAGGCGACGAACATCACGACCAGCAGCAGCGAGAGCAGGTTCTCGGCGCGCCGCCTGGCCCAGCCGAACAGGCGGCACGCAAGGCTCATCGCGTCAGCGCACCGCGGCGACGCGGTCGAGGATTCCGGCCGGCCAGCTCTGCGACTGGGCGGAGGCCAGGTAGCGGCGCTGCGCCTCGGCGCGGAAGGCGTCCTGGTTCGGCGCATAGACCTCCAGGCCCTGGCTGCGGAAGAAGGCCATCATCTCCTCCTCCTGCGCCAGGTGGCGGCGGGTGCTTTCCTCGATCGCCTTGTCCGCCGCGGCCTGCACCGCCTGGCGCTGCGCCGGCGTCAGCGCATCCCAGACGCGGGAAGAGACGGACAGCAGGTCGTAGGCCACCAGATGGCTGGTCAGCACGAACTGCGTGGTGACCTCATGGAAGCGCATGGTACGGCTGGTGGGCAGCGGGTTGTCCTGCCCGTCCACGGTGCCGGATTGCAGCGCGGTATAGAGCTCGGCGAAGGCCACCGGCGTCGGGTTCGCGCCCAGCGCCTCGCCCAGGAACTGCCAGGTCTCGCCCGGCGGCATGCGCAGCTTCAGCCCGCGCATGTCGGCGGGCGTCGAGATGCGGGTACGCGGCCGCAGGTTCACGTGCCGGGTGCCGAAATACAGCGGGCCCAGGATATGCACGTTCAGCTGCTCGCGCGCCATGCGGTTGAACTCGGCGCCAATCGGGCCGGCGAAGACCTTGCGCATGTGGTCGGCGTCGCGGAACAGATAGGCCGAGGCCATCACGGACCAGGCCGGGATCTGCCGCGACAGGTCCTGCGGCGACAGATTGGCCATCTCGACATTGCCGCGCTGGATCGCCACCAGCTCCGTGCCCTGGCGGAACAGGGTGGCGTTCAGGTGAAGCTCCACGTCGAAGTCCGCAGCCAGGTCGCGCTGGAAGCCGCGCATCGCGTCGGCGCGGATGTCCTGGTCAGAGAAGACGGCGGTGAAGCGAAGCCGGCGGCGCGACTGGGCGCGGGCGCCCGCCACGGGCGCGGCGCTGAGGAGGGCGGCACTGGCCAGCAGGGCACGGCGGCCGAGGGGCGATGACATGCGTGTTTCCTTCCCGGGATTCTGTTAATCGGAACGCTATGTCGGCGGATCGGCGGCATCAAGGGTGAAATTGCAGAACCTTGGATATTTGGGCGAACGTCATGTGTTGCGAGACACCCCGCCGGCGCCGATACTCCGCCGCATGAGCGAGGTTGCAGCATGATCGCCGGCCCGACGCGCGCTCCGGCGGCCGTGGATACGCCGGGCGAGGTGGCCTATCGCCGCCTGCGCGCGGACGTCATCGCCGGGCGCCTCGCCCCCGGCCGCAAGCTGGGGCTGGAGGAGCTGCGCCTGGCCTATGGCGCCGGCGTCAGCACGCTGCGGGAGGCGCTGACCCGCCTGGCCTCGGAGGAGCTGGTGGTGGCCGAGGGCCAGCGCGGCTTCCGCGTGGCGCCGGTTTCCGCCGAGGATTTCGCCGAAATCGCCGACCTGCGCCTGCTGCTGGAACGCCACGCCATCCGCGATTCCTTCGCCGCCGGCGACCTGGACTGGGAGGGGCGCGTGGTCGGTGCGCATCACAAGCTGGCGGTGCTGGAGCGGCGCCTGCTGGCGGGCCAGGCGGCAGACCCGGTAGTGTGGAAGCGCTACGACCTGGAATTCCACCAGGCGCTGATCGAGGCCTGCGGCTCCGCCGTGCTGCTGGAGACCTATGGCGCCGCCTATGACCGCTACCTGCGCTACCAGATGGTGGCCGTGGTCTTCCGCGGCGCGGTGGCGGCGGAGCAGCATGCGGCGCTACTGGATTGCGCACTCCGCCGCGACGCCGACCGCGCCTGCCGGGTGCTGGAGGCGCATGTGGCGAGTTGCGTCGAGCATGTGGCGCGCACCGGCGCGCTGCTGCCCTTCACCCCGCGCCGGACCGCCGAGCCACGGCGGGCGATGGCGCGATGACCGGCATCACCGAGGCCGAGACCGCTGGCGAGCGCGCCTATCGGCAGATTCGCGCCGATATCCTGCGCAATGTCCTGGCCCCCGGCCAGAAGCTGAAGCTGGATGCGCTGCGCGACGCCTATGGCGCCGGCATCGGCACGCTGCGGGAGACGCTGAACCGCCTGGTGGCGGAGCGGCTGGTGCTGGCCGAGGGCCAGCGCGGCTTTGAGGTGGCGCCCTTCTCGGCGGCGGAGCTGCGCGAACTGGCCAATCTGCGCCTGCTGCTGGAGGGCCATGCGCTGGAACAGGCCTTCCGCGCCGGCGATGTGGAGTGGGAGGCGCATGTCGTCGCCGCCAACCACAAGCTGGCGCAGATGGAGGAACGGCTGGGCGCGGGGGATGCGACGGCGCTGGACCCCTGGCGGCGCTTCGATTCGCAGTTCCACCAGACGCTGATCTCCGCCTGCGGGTCGCGCACGCTGATGGCGACACACGCCGCCGTCTTCGATCGCTACCAGCGCTACCAGAACCGCGCGCTCGGCTTCCGCGGCGAGATCGCGGTGCAGGAACACGCGGCGCTCTGCGACTGCGCGCTGCGGCGGGATGCCGTCACGGCGCGGCAGGTGCTGGCGCGGCATATTTTGGGCGGGGTCGACCACGCGCTGGCGCAAGGCGGCCCCTGACTCTGGGTTACGGGCGGCGCTGCATGCTATGGCCCAGCGGTGAACCAAAGGGTCCGCCCGCATGGTGCTTCCGCCCAGAACGCCGCCCCGGCCCCGCGCGCCCGAGCAGACGCGGCGCGAGATCCTGGAGGCGGCGACGGCCGAGTTTTCCGAGAAGGGTTTTGCCGGCGGAAGGGTGGATCGCATCGCCGCGCGCACCCTCACCACCAAGCGCATGATCTACTACTACTTCGGCGGCAAGCAGCAGCTCTATGCCGCCGTGCTGGAACGCCTCTATGGCGGCATGCGCGATGCGGAAGCCGCGCTGGAGCTGGAGGCGCTGGCCCCGCGCGAGGCGCTGGCGCGCCTGGTCGGCGTCACCTTCGACCACCATGCGGCGCATCCGGAATTCGTCCGGCTGGTGAGCGTGGAGAACATCCATGGCGCCCGCATCGTCGAAACCTCCGCCACCATCCGCGAACGCAATGCGGCGGTGATCGGCATGCTGGAAGCGCTGCTGGCGCGGGGCGAGCGGGAGGGCGCCTTCCGGCCGGGGATCGATGCGCTGGACCTGCACATGCTGATCTCCGCCTTCTGCTTCTACCGCGTCTCCAACCGCCACACGCTGCGCGCCATCTTCGGGCGCTGCGGCACGCAGCCGGAGGTCGCCGAAGCGCATCGGCGCATGATCACGGAGGCGGTGCTGCGCTACGTGCAGCCCTGAGCTTCATCCGGCTTCGTCGGACATGGAAGCGAAGTGCCGCAGCATGCGCGCCGCATCCGGCTCGCGCCCGGTGAACAGGCGGAAGGCGCCGACCGCCTGGAACACCGCCATGCCGCCACCATCCAGCGTGCGGCAGCCGAGCGCCCGGGCGGCGCGGAGCAGCGCCGTCTCCAGCGGGAAATAGACGATCTCCGCCACCCAGAGTCGGGAATGCAGCCATTCCACCGGCAGCGGCGTGCCCGGCAACTTCGCCATGCCGACCGGCGTGCAGTTCACCAGCCCATCGGCCGCGGCCACTTCGCCCTGCAGGTCGGCGCAGGCCTCCGCCCGCCCGGCGCCGAAGCGGGCCGCCAGGCTCTCGGCCAGCGCCGTTGCCCGCCCCGCATCGGTATCGGTGATCGCCAGCCGCTGCACGCCCTGGTCCAGCAGCGCCTGCGCCACCGCCGCCCCGGCGCCGCCGGCGCCCAGCTGCACCACCCGCCCCCGCGGCACATCCGGCAGGCCGCGCGCAAACCCCTCGGCGAAACCGGAGCAGTCGGTATTGTGGCCGATGCGCCGCCCGTCGCGCAGCACCACGGTGTTCACCGCCCCCAGCGCGTGGGCCTCGGGCGAGACCTCGTGCAGCAGGGGCAGCACCGCCTGCTTGCAGGGGAAGGTGATGTTCAGGCCCTGGAAGCCCATGCGCTCGGCCGCCGTCAGCAGCTCCGGCAACGCCTCCGGCCCCAGCCCCAGGCGGTCCAGGTCGATCAGCCGGTAGATCAGCCGCAGCCCCTGCTCCGCCCCCTCCCGCTCATGCAGGGCGGGGGTGCGGGAGGCCTGGATGCCCTGGCCGATCAGCCCGGCGAGAATGGCGGGATTCCGGTCCCAGGTGGTCATCGAGATCCTCCTCCGCGCGGCGGCTTGATCGGCTTTTGAACCAACTGGTACATTGGCTTCAAGTGGGGCCCATTGACCGGGGGCCGCATGCCAGCACCGCACCCGGGATTGCGGAGGACGCCGTGACGCCGCGCGAGCACCTGCCGACCTCCATCGCCACCGTCTGCCTCTCGGGCACCCTGCCCGACAAGCTGGAGGCCGCGGCCGCCGCGGGCTTCGAGGGGGTGGAAATCTTCGAGAACGACCTGCTGACCTTCGACGGCACCCCCGCCGAGGTGCGACGGATGTGCGAGGAGCTGGGCCTCGCCATCACCATCTTCCAGCCCTTCCGCGACTTCGAGGCGATGCCGGAGCCGCAGCGCGCGCGCAACCTGGACCGCGCCGAGCGCAAGTTCGACATCATGCTGGCGCTGGGGACGGAGCTGATCCTGGTCTGCTCCAACACCCAGCCCGCCACGCTGGACGACCCGGCCCGCGCCGCGGCGGACCTGCGCGAGATGGCCGACCGCGCCGCGCGGCGCGGCCTGCGCGTCTGCTACGAGGCCCTGGCCTGGGGCCGGCATGTGAACCGCTGGCGCCAGGCCTGGGACATCGTGCAGCGCGCCGGGCATCCGGCGCTGGGCCTCTGCCTGGACAGCTTTCACACGCTGTCGCTGGGCGACGACCTGGCAGGGCTGGCCGAGCAGGTGCCGGCGGAAAAACTCTTCTTCCTGCAGCTGGCCGATGCGCCGCGCCTGTCCATGGATGTGCTGTCCTGGAGCCGGCACCACCGGCTGTTTCCCGGCCAGGGCGAACTGCCCGTCGCCCCCTTCCTGGCCGAGGTGCTGCGCGCCGGCTATGCCGGGCCGCTCTCGCTCGAGATCTTCAACGACGAATTCCGCGCCGCCCCCTCCCGCCGCATCGCGCGCGATGCGCGGCGCAGCCTGACCTGGCTGCGGGACCAGATGGGAGGTGGCGTGCTGCCGGCGCTGCCGCGGCTGAGCGGGCTGGAATTCGTCGAATTCGCGCTGGACCATGCGGCGCGGGCGGAGCTCGGCGCCATGCTGAGCACGCTGGGCTTCCGCCGCGCCGGGACGCATCGCTCGAAGGATGTCGAGCTGTGGCGCAATGGCGGCGCCAATCTGGTGCTGAATGCGGAGCCGGACAGCGCGGCCGCCGAGCGCTTCGAGCAGTTGGGCCCCGCGGTCTGCGCCATGGCGATCCGCGTCGACGATCCCGCGCGCCTCGTCGCCCGGGCGCAGGCGCTGCAATACCCTGTCTGGCGCGAGCGGACCGGCGCGGGGGAGCGCGCCATCCCGGCGATCCGCGCGCCGGATGGCACGCTGATCTACCTGGTGGAGGACCCGGCCCTCGGCGCCCGGCCGATCTGGGAGGATGATTTTCATTTGTCGCCCGCGGCGCTGGAGCCGGGGCATTTCCTGGGCCTGGACCATGCGGCGCAGGCGGTGGCGCCGGGGATGATGGACAGCTTCGTGCTGTTCTACCGCGCCCTGTTTGGCCTGGTGCCGGAGACGCTGTGGGAATTGCCGGACCCCTACGGCCTGGTCCGCTCCCGCGCCTTCGTGGCGCCCGATGGCAGCCTGCGCCTGCCGCTGAACGTCTCGGAAAGCACCCGCACCGGCACCGGGCGCTTCGTCTCCAGCCTGGCCGGGGCCGGCGTGCATCACCTGGCGCTGGCCACCGGCGATGCGGCGGCGGTGGTGGACCAGGCCGCCGCGCGCCAGGCGCCGCTGCTCGATATCCCCGAGAACTACTACGAGGATCTCGGCGCCCGCTTCGGCGTGACGGATGCGGAGCTGTCGGCGCTGCGGCAGCGCCACCTGCTCTATGACCGCGACCCGCAGGGCGGCGTCTTCCGCCACGCCTATACCACCGCCTTCCGCGACGGTGTCTTCCTGGAGATCGCCGAGCGCAGCGGCGGCTATGCCGGCTTCGGCGCGGCCAATGCGCCCGCCCGCATGGCCGCGCAGCGCCGCGGCGCGAGGGCCGTGCCGCCCGAGATCGGCTGAGGTTCAGCCGAGCATCATCAGGCTCGCATTGCCGCCGGCCGCGGCCAGGTTGGTGCTGACGCTGCGCTCCCGCAGCAGCAGGTCCAAGGGATAGACACCAGCTTCATCGGGGACGATCAGCGGCAGGATCGGGCCGGGCCGCGCCGCCAGCGCGGCCTGGATCGGCAGCAGCCGCGCTGCATTGCCCTCCGCCAGCACCGCCGCAGCCTCATCCTCCGCCACGGCCGGACGGACCCGCTCGGCCAGCGCCGGCGGCAGGCCCTCCGGCAGGGCGATGCCGGGGCCGAGCAGCACGACATTGCCCGACAGCAGCGCCGCATCCACCTGCGCCCAGAGCGCGCCCGGCTCCGTTCCGCCCAGGCAGAGGACTCGCCCGCGCGGCAGCAGCGCATAGAAGTTGCGTTCTCCCACCGGCCCCGGCAGGTCCAGCGCGTGCGGCGGGGGGACGTGCAGCCGGGCCAGGCGCGCGGCGGCGGCGGCATCCCGCGTGCCCAGCCAATCCCGCCAGGCCTGTGCGGCGGCCGGCACCTCGCCCGCCCCCAGGCCGAGTGGCTGAGGGCAACGCGCCAGCAGCCGCCGCAGATAGAGCGGCCCGCCCGCCTTCGGCCCGGTGCCGGAGAGGCCATGGCCGCCAAAGGGCTGCACCCCCACCACGGCGCCGACCATGTTGCGGTTCACATAGACATTGCCCGCCGCCGATTGGCGCGTGAGCTGGTCGATGGTCTCGTCGATGCGGCTGTGGATGCCGAAGGTCAGCGCATAGCCGGTGGCATTGATCGACTGCATCAGCCGCGCCTGATCCTGCCGCCGCCAGCGCAGCACATGCAGCACCGGGCCGAAGACCTCGCCGGTCAGGCGGGAGAGGTCATCCAGCTCGATGATGGTGGGCGGGACGAAGCTGCCGTCCTCGCAGCCCGGCGGCAGGGCGGCCTGGTGCACGGTGCAGCCGGCCTCGCGCATCGCGGCGATATGCGCGAGGATTCCGTCTCGCGCCGCCGCCGTGATGACCGGTCCGACATCGGTCGCCAGCCGATCCGGGTTGCCGATCGCCAGTTCCGCCACCGCGCCGCGCAGCATGCTGAGGATCCGATCCGCCACCTCCTCCTGCAAACACAGCACGCGCAGCGCGGAGCATCGTTGGCCGGCGCTATCGAAGGCGGAGGCGATGACATCGCCCACCACCTGCTCCGCCAGGGCCGAGGAATCCACCACCATGGCATTCTGCCCGCCCGTCTCCGCGATCAGCGGCACCGGCCTGCTATCCGGGTTCAGGCGCTGTGCCACTTGCCGCGCGATCAGCCGCGCCACCTCGGTGGAGCCGGTGAAGACCACGCCGCGCACCCGCGCATCGCCGCAGAGCTGCGCGCCGACCGCGCCATCGCCCGGCAGCAGGTGCAGGGCGTCAGGCGGCACGCCGGCCTCGTGCAGCAGGGCGACGGCCTGGGCGGCGATCAGCGGCGTTTCCTCCGCCGGCTTCGCCAGCACCGGATTGCCGGCGGCGAGCGCGGCGGCGACCTGGCCGGTGAAGATGGCGAGGGGGAAGTTCCAGGGGGAGATGCAGGCGACCGGGCCGAGGGCGGCATGGGTGGCATTGTCGAAGTCCCGTGCGACCTGGGCGGCGTAGTAGCGCAGGAAGTCCACCGCCTCCCGCAGCTCCGCCACGGCATTGCCCAGCGTCTTGCCGGCCTCGCGCACCAGCAGGCCGAGCAGCGGCACGCGGCGCGCCTCCATCAGCGCGGCGGCGCGTTGCAGGCAGGCGGCGCGGGCCGCGGGCGGCGTCGCCTGCCAGGGGGCGGCGGCGGCGCGGGCCAGGGCGGCTTCCACCTCAGCTGGCGTGGCCCAGGCGGCCTGGCCGACTAGGTCACGCGCATCGGCTGGATTGCGGACCGGCTGCCAGGGGCCGGCGGCGGCGCCGGGCGGGGCAGCGCGCCAGTCCTGGGTCGCGCTCTCGCGCAGCGCCTGGGCCAGGCTGGCGAGCGTCGCTTCATCCGCCAGGTCCAGCCCGGCGGAGTTTTCCCGCTCCGGTGCAAAGAGCGCGGGCGGCCGGGCGATGCGGGGATGTGGCGCGCCGGGCGTCGGCATGGCGGCCACCTGCACGACAGGGTCCGCAGCGAGCTCCGCCACCGCCACCTTCGGGTCCTGCACCCGGTTGACGAAGGAGGAATTGGCGCCGTTTTCCAGCAGCCGGCGCACCAGATAGGCCAGCAGCGTCTCATGCGTGCCGACGGGGGCGTAGATGCGGCAGGGGCGGTCCAGCTTGGCGGGGCCGACCACCTCCTCGTACAGCGGCTCCCCCATGCCGTGCAGGCACTGGAACTCGTATTGGCCGGGGTGGAAGTCCGGGCCCGCCAGGCTGTGGATGGCGGCCAGGGTGGCGGCGTTGTGCGTGGCGAATTGCGGGAAGATGGCATCCGGCGCCGCCAGCAGCTTGCGGGCGCAAGCCAGGTAAGAAACATCCGTATGCGGCTTGCGGGTGAAGACCGGGAAATCCGCCAGCCCGTCCAGCTGGGCGCGCTTGATCTCGCTGTCCCAATAGGCGCCCTTCACCAGCCGGACCATCAGCCGGTGGCCGCTGCGGCGGGCGAGGTCCACCAGCCAGTCCAGCACGAAGGGCGCGCGCTTCTGATAGGCCTGCACGACGAAGCCGAGGCCGTTCCAGCCGGCCAGCTCGGGGTCCATGCACAGCGCCTCCAGCAGGTCGAGCGAGATCTCCAGCCGGTCCGCCTCCTCCGCATCGATGTTCAGGCCGATGTCGTGGCGGCGCGCCAGCCGCGCGAGGCCGAGCAGGCGCGGCAGCAGCTCCGTCATCACCCGGTCCTGCTGCGCGCGGCTGTAGCGCGGATGCAAAGCGGAGAGCTTGATGGAGATGCCGGGGCCTTCGTAGGGGCCGCGCCCCGCGGCGGCCTGGCCGATGGCCTGGATCGCGCCCTCATAGGCCTGCGTGTAGCGGGTGGCGTCCGCGGCCGTGGTCGCTGCCTCGCCCAGCATGTCGTAGGAATAGCGGAATCCGCGCGCCTCCAGCGGGCGCGCCCTTGCCAGGGCCTCCGCGATGGTCTGGCCGGTGACGAACTGCTCGCCCAGCAGCCGCATGGCCATGTCGACGCCCTTGCGGATCAGCGGCTCCCCGCCCTTGGCCAGCAGGCGGGTCAGCGCCTGGGCGAGGCCGGTCTCATCCGCGGTGCCCACCAGCTTGCCGGTGACCACCAGCCCCCAGGTGGCGGCATTGACGAAAAGCGAAGGGGACTGGCCGACATGGCGGCGCCAGTCGCCGCTGCCGACCTTGTCGCGGATCAGCGCATCCCGCGTCGCGCTGTCCGGAATGCGCAGCAGCGCCTCCGCCAGGCACATCAGCGCGACGCCCTCCTGGGAGGAGAGGGCGTATTCCTGCACCAGCCCCTCGACCGCGCCGCGCTGGCCCTTGGCGCGCAGCGCGGTGACCAGCCGGGTGGCGAGCGCACTGGCCTGCCGGCTGGTCTCGGGCGGCAGGGTGGCGGCGGGCAACAGGGCGGCGATGCAATCGGCCTCGGGCGGCCGGCAGGCGGTGGTGATCCGGGCGTGCAGGGCGTCGCGCGGCGGCAGCGGGGTGACGTTGGCGAAGGCGGTGGCGGACATGGGCGGGCGTCCCTGGGAGAACTGGCGATTCCTGCTGTAGAGCGCCCGGTGCCGAAGAGGGTTCGGATTTTGCGGCGGGTCGGCGAATCATTCATGGTCAGATGCGGCAGAATTCGCGAAAACTTTGGCCGATGGATGACACCGACCGACGCCTCCTCCGCCTGCTGCAACGCGATGGCCGCATGTCCAATGTGGATCTGGCGAAGCAGGCGAATCTCAGCCAGGCCGCCACCTCAGAACGCATCCGGCGGCTGCAGCGGGAGGGGGTGATCGAGGGCTATGCGGTGCGGCTGAACCCCAGCCTGCTCGATCGCGCGCTGCTGGTCTTCGTCGAGATCACGCTGGACCGCACCAGCACCACCGTCTTCGACGATTTCGCCGCCGCGGTGCGCCGCCTGCCCGAGATCATCGAATGCCACATGCTGGCCGGCGGCTTCGACTACCTGATCAAGGTGCGGGTGCGCGACATGGCGGCCTATCGCCGCTTCCTCGGCGAGAGCCTGGTGAAGCTGCCGGGCATCCGGCAGACGCACACCTATACGGTGATGGAAGAGGTGAAGAGCGGCAGCGATCTGCCGATCTGACGGCGCGCGCTGCCGCCGGTCAGCGAATTCCGCGAGTCCCGCGATGTGACCTGGACGGCGCTTTCGCCTGCTTGCTCAGGCTCCTGAAAAGCGCTCTGCCGCATAGGGCGCCAAGTCCTGGTTGCTCGGGCGACCAAGCACCACGGGGGCCAGCATCTCGGCGGTGGGGGCAGAGCCGGTCAGGCCGAGATGGCCGTGGCCGAAGGCGAAGAAGAGGCCGGGCACGCGCCGCGCAGGGCCGATCACCGGCACCGAATCCGGCAGGCAGGGCCGGTGCCCCATCCAGAAGCCCTCGGCCCGCGCCGGCCGCGCCTCCGGAAAGACGGCTGCCAGATCCGCATAGAGCAGTTCCGCCCGCGCCGGATCCGGCTTGCGATCCAACCCGCCGAACTCGACCGTGCCGGCAACACGCAGCGCGGTCTCCATCGGCGTGATGAAGACCTTGCGGTCCGCCGGGATCACCGGCCGGGTCAAGGCGATGCCCGGATCGTGCAGATCCAGGTGGTAGCCGCGCTGCGATTCCAGCGGGATGCGATAGCCGAGCGGCTCTGCCAACCGCGCGGACCAGGCGCCGGCCGCAAGCACCACCGCTTCTGCCGCGTGCTGGCCCGCCTGGCCCTGAGCGCCGGTCATGCGTCCATCCTGCGTTGTCAGCCGCACGATGCGGTCGCGCACCACCACGCCGCCCGCCTGCTCAAAGGCAGCCGTCAGCGCACGCACGTAGCGAAGCGGGGAAGCGCAATGCGCATGATCGGCCAGCAGGATGCCGAGCTGGTAGGCGGGGCCGATCGCGGGCTCGAGCGCCATGATGCCGGCACGGTCCAGCTGCTCCAGCCGCGCGCCATGGGCGCGGCGGATCTCCCAGCTGGCGCGATCCTTCTCCAACTGAGCCGCATCCCGGTACAGGTAGAGCTGGCCATGCGGGCGCAGCAGTTCCGGCGCGCCGATCTCCCGCGCCAGCGCCATGTGCTGCTCCGTCGCTAGGCGCAGCAGCCCATCCAGCGCGGCGGTGGCGCGCGTCACGGCG
The DNA here is from genome assembly GCF_019024325.1 of Falsiroseomonas tokyonensis. Lineage (GTDB taxonomy): Bacteria > Pseudomonadota > Alphaproteobacteria > Acetobacterales > Acetobacteraceae > Falsiroseomonas > Falsiroseomonas tokyonensis. The sequence goes on along the minus strand of NZ_JAFNJS010000003.1, from coordinate 115,793 downwards.
GCGGGGCGCGCGGCGGCGACGAAGCGCGCCAGCCAGGGCGCGGCACGCAGCCAGTAGCCGGCCGGCACATGCAGCGGCGCGGCGCGGTCCAGCAGCATGCGCGGCACCTGGCGCAGCAGGCCGGGCATGGCGAGCGGGGCCACGGAGCTGGCGCTGATGGCCCCTGCATTGCCGAAACTTGCCCCGCCCTCTCCGGGCGGCTCCGCATCCACCACGGTAACCTCGGCGCCCGACTGGCGCAGGCGAAAAGCGATCGCCATGCCGACGATGCCGGCGCCAATGACCAGGATGCGGGACGGCGCGGCACTCATGCCGCGGCCGCCAATGCCGCAAGATCCGGCAAAGGCCGCCGGCAGTCCGGAAGGTCGCGGAAATGCGCCTCCAGCGCCTGCGCGGCATCGAGCAGGAAGGCGTCGCCGCCACGCGGCCCGACGATCTGCAAACCGAAGGGCATGCCCTGCTCGTCCCGCCCGCAGGGGATGCAGATGGCCGGATGGCCCATCATGGAGATTCCATAGGTAATGCCGGAGGTGGCGAAATATCCCTCCAGCGGCAAGCCCTCCATCTCCGTCGGATAGGGAAGCTGCTTCGGGAAGGGCGTCATGGCCTGGCAGGGCAGCAGCAGCAGGTCGTGGCGGGTGAAGAAGTCCTGGAAGGCGCGGTAGATGCGGGTCTGCTCGGCATGCGCTGCAGCCAGATCCGCCAGGCTGTAGCGCAGACCCTCCTCGTAATTGCCGCGCGTATTGGCGCCGAGCAGCATCGGGTCGCGCTCGTAGTGCCCCTTGAAGGCGGCGAGGAAATTGGTGCAGCGGATGACGCGATAGGCGCGGTCGATTCCGGCCATGTCCGGATCCTCCGCCTCGCACCGCCCCAACGCCGGGGCCAGCGCGCCAATGCGCGCCGCGAAGACGCGGCGGATGCTGGGCGCCACAGGCGCGAAGCCAAGGTCGACGGAGGTCGCGACGCGCAGCGTGGCGAGATCAACCGGCCGCCGCAGCGTCAGCGTGACCGGGTCGCCAAGGCGCGGATCGGCCATGGGGTCACGGCTATCCGCGCTGACCATGGCGCTGAGCAGCAGCGCGGTATCCGCCACATCGCGACCCATCGGGCCCTGAACCGAAAGGACAGACCAGCCCTGGCGGCGGCGCTCGGAGGCGACGAGGCCCGGCGTCGGCCGGAAGCCCACCACGCCCGACCAGGCAGCCGGCTTGCGCAGCGATCCGCCGGTATCCGACCCGGTGCAGAGCGGCAGCATGGACGTGGCCAGCGCGACGCCGGAACCGCCGGAGGAGCCGGCGCAGGACAGCGCCGGATCGAAGGCATTGCCGGTGGCGCCGTAGACCTCGTTCAGCGTGTTGCCGCCGGTGCCGAATTCGGGCGTGTTGGTCTTGGCCAGGATGATGCCGCCGGCGGCACGCAGCGCGGCGACCACGCGTTCGTCCCGCTGCGGCACATGGTCGCGGAAGATCGGCGAGCCATAGGTGGTGCGCAGCCCGGCCGTATCGTTCAGGTCCTTGATGCCGATCGGCAGGCCGTGCAGCGGGCCCAGCCTTTCGCCGCGCATCACCGAAGCTTCCGCCGCGCGCGCTGCCTGCGTGGCACCTTCGACATCCAGCGCGACGACGGCATTCAGCACCGGGTTCACCGCGGCGATGCGTGCCAGGCAATCGGCCAGCAGTTCCACCGGCGAAATGCGGCGCGTGCCGATCAGCCGGCGCAACTCCACCGCCGGCAGGTCGCAGAGCAGCGCAGGGCCTGATTGCGATGACGCCATGCTCTCCTCCGGCCCAATAGCGGACGGATGGGACCACGCCCCCCGGCTTCGGCGCAAGCCAGGGTGGCGCCTTGATGCCTGAGCGCCCGCTTCCTCGGCCGAGCGCTGAAGCACCCGGCCGGAAACTAAGCAGGCCTCAGGCCAGAGCCGTACCCTCCCGCCGGCTGCGCAGGAAGTTCAGCGCCAGGATCGGCACCGCGATCGCTGCCCCGATGGCGGTGAGCGGCCCGCTGGGCGAGATCGTCATCAGCGCCGCCACCACCAGGCCGAGCTGCGAGGCCAGGCCCATATGGGTGAAGGCATAGCCGGTCAGCCCGATGCCCAGCACCAGCACGCCCAGCGCGCAGGTGATGGTGACGAACAGGAAGCTGGCCAGGGTGAAGTCATCCACCATGATCAGCATCGTCGGCGCATAGGCGAAGACGAAGGGCACCGTTGCCTTCGCGGCCCCCAGCCGGAAGGCGGTGAGCCCGGTGCGGAACGGGTTGGACCCAGCGATGCCCGCCGCCGCATAGGCCGCGACGCAGACCGGCGGCGTGAGGTCCGCCAGGATGCCGTAGTAGAGAATGAAGAGATGCGCTGCGAGCGGCGGCACGCCGAGCTGGATGACCGCCGGTGCCGCGATCGCCGCCAGCACGATGTACAGCGCCGTGGTGGGGATACCCGCGCCCATGACGATGCAGATCAGCGCGACGAAGAGCAGCGTCATGAACAGGGTCAGCCCCGCCAGGCTGCCGAAGCCGGCCGGCAGGATGTCGAAGATCGGCGCGAAGAACTGCGCCGTGCTGGCAGCCGCCTGGGTGACGATGAAGCCAACCCGGAAGCCGGCGCCGGTCAGCGTCACCACACCCACCACCATGCCGACTGCCGCTGCGGCCGCGCCGACCGCAAGCGCGTAGCGCGCGCCCATGTCCAGCGCATCCCACAGGTCGCGCAGCGTCAGCCGGTTGCGCGGGTTCAGGAAGCCCACGATGACGCAGAGCGTGATGCCGACGAAGGCGGCGAGGTAGGGCGTGTAGCCTGCAACGATGACCCAGACGAGGGCCACCAGCGGGATCACGGTGGGCCAGCCATCGCGCACCGTCGGCCACAACTTCGGGATCTCATGCGCCTCCATGCCGCGCAGGCCCAGGCGCTTCGCCTCGAAATGCACCTGCACGAAGACGCCCCAGAAATGCATCGCCGCCGGCACCGCGGCCGCGATCAGCAGCGTGGTCAACGGGATTTCCAGGAACTCGATCATGACGAAGGCGGCAGCGCCCATGATCGGCGGCGTGATCTGCCCACCCGCGCTGGCGGCCGCTTCGACGGCGCCGGCGAAATGCGGCTTGTAGCCGATCTTCTTCATCGCCGGGATGGTCAGCGACCCGGTGGTGACGGTGTTGGCGATGGAGGAGCCGCTGATGGAGCCGAACATGGCGGAGGCCAGCACCGCCACCTTGGCCGGACCGCCCGGGTAGCGGCCGGCCATGATGCTGGCCAGGTCGATGAAGAACTGGCCAAGGCCCATGCGCGTCGCGATCACGCCGAACAGCACGAAGTGGAAGACGAAGGTCGCGACCACCTTGGCAGGAATGCCGAAGATTCCCTCGCCCGTCAGATAGACATGGTTGACGAAGCCGGACCAGTCGGAGCCCGGATGCGCCAGCACGCCGGACAGGTGGTTGCCCCACAGCGCATAGGCGATGAAGATGCAGACGATGATGGGCAGGATCGGCCCCATGGACCGTCTTGTGGCCTCCAGCACCAGCACCACCATGATAGTGCCCATCACCACGTCGGTTTCGCTCGGATTGCCGATGCGGAAGGTCAGGTCGTCGAAGATGAGCGGCAGGTAGATGGTGGCCACGACGATCGCGCCGGCAAAAATCCAGTCCAGCACCGGCACGCCGCCGATGCGCGGCCCGATGGACAGGAAACCGCCCGGGAACAGCAGGAAGATCAGGCTGAGCACGGCGGCCAGGTGGATCGCCTTGTGCCAGTGCTCGGTCAGGATGCCGAAGCCCGCCGTGTAGTAATGGAAGACGGACAAGGCAACGAGGAGAAAGGAAACCAGCCGGGCGGTGAAGCCTGTCAGGTCGCGGAAGCGCAATTCGCTGTCCGCCTCCTTTTCCAGCCGCGCCGCGGCCTCCAGGTCGAGTTGGTTGGGCGCGGGGGAGCCGCTCATGGTCAGGGCCTCGGGAGAAATGAAAACAATCCAGAACGCAGAACCCGGCCCGACGCTTTCGCGTGGGCCGGGCGGGATGGGTTCAGCCGGCGCGGATCAGCGCAGGATGTTGTTCTCGCGGTAGTAGCGCTCGGCGCCCGGATGGAAGGGCACCACGCCGCGGCCGGTCAGCGCACCCTCCTTGACGATCTCGCGGCCCTTGGCGTGGCCGCGGTCCAGCAGGCCCCGCGTCGTGTCGGACCAGAGCGCGCGGGTGATGGCATAGACCGTCGCCTCCGGCACCGTGTCGCGCACCGCCAGCACGGCACCCACCGTCAGGGTCGGCACATCCGCCTCCAGCCCCTCATAGGCGCCGCGCGGGATGGTGCCGGTGCCGTAGAAGGGCGCGCGGGCGATGACCTTCTGCGCCTCCTCGCCCTGGATCGGCAGGATGCGGCAGCCGGTGCGGCTGCAGAATTCGGTGAAGGCGGCCGCCGGGTAGCCGACCACGGTGAAGGTCGCGTCCAGGCCGCGATCCTGCATCCGCTCCGTCCCCTGAGCCTGGTTCAGGTATTCCGCCTGGTATTCGCGCCCTGCCCGCAGGCCGTTCGCCTCCAGGATCATCTCCGCGCCGATGCGCGCGCCGCTGGCCTGCAGACCGATGGCGATGCGCTTGCCGGACAGGTCGGAGAAGCTGCGAATGGCGCTGTCGCGGCGCACCACGGCGTGGATGTGCTCGGGGAACAGATGCGCCACGAAGCGCAGGCGGTCCACCTTCGGCCGCCCCTCAAACAGGCCGGTGCCGGTATAGGACCAGTGCGCCACATCGGACTGGGTGAAGCCGGCCTCTGCATTGCCGGACTGGATCAGGTTGACATTCTGCACGCTGCCCTGGGTGGCGACCGCCACGGCGACCATTCCGGGGACGCCATCGGTGGCACCAGCCGCGTTGCAGGGCGCGCCGGGGGGGCAGGAGATGGCGTTCGCGATGATGCCGCCGATGGGGTAGTAGGTGCCGCCGGCCGAGCCCGTGCCGATGCGGAAGAATTGCGGCGCCTGCGCGGAGGCCAGGCCGGGAGCCAGGGCGGCGCCGGCGGCGGCGAGGCCGAGGCCGCGCCGCGTCAGGGTAAAGTCGGTCATTTTTCTTCCTCGTTGGAGTCTGCCAGCGGCCCCACCCTAGGCGGGGACCGGCGCCGGCGACAACTCTCCCCGGTTCGGCGACCTACCTCGCGCAGTCCCGGCCATTTCCCCCGCGCCGTCCCGGCGACCTACCCCGCGCCCTCCCGGCGACCTGCCCCCGTCCGGCGGGGCCCGGCCGGGCGCACTGGCGGTCGGGCGGCAGGCTGGCTGGCATCGGTCGCCTGGAAGCGGCGCTTGCCGCCGGCGATATGCGCCTCCCCCGCCGCCCGCGCGACCTCGGCATCGCCGGCGGCGATCGCAGCCAGGATGGCGGCGTGTTCAGCATTGCTCTCGCGCATGTTTTCGGGCTCCACCAGCGCGCGGCGGCGGAACAGGTGGAGTTCGTTGCCCAGATCCTCGTAGATCCTGAGGCCACGCGGCCCGCCGCCATGGGTGAGCAGCGCCGCATGGAATTCGAGGTTGGCGGCGTAGTAGGCGGGCGCCGCATCGGCCTCCCGCGCCGCCTCCATCCGCTGGACCAGCGCCTCAAGCTCCCTGAGTTGCGCGGCGGTCGCGGCCCCCGCCAGTCTGGCGCAGGCGAAGCCGGTCAGCGCCGCGCGCAGATCATAGATCTCCAGCGCCTCGGCCGCGCTGATGCTGCGCACATAGCTGCCCTGGTTGCGGACGGACACGACGAGGCCGGAGCGTTCCAGACCGCGCACCGCCTCTCGCACCGGGCCACGAGAGACGCCAAGTCGCAGTGCCAGCTGCTGCTCGTTCAGCCGCTCGCCCGCCGGCAGGCGGCCGTCCAGGATCATCGCTTCCAACTCCTGCCCCACCAGCGAGGCCAGCGAGCGGGTGCGCACGATCTCCAGCGCCGAGGGACCTTGCCTGATCTTCGCCATGCTGGGACGGTGGCGGGGCCAAGTGCAGTCTGTCAACAGTTTGCCCGGGGTCGGGGTGGTGCTAGACCACCCACCCGAGAAGGAGAAAGCCATGCCGCAAGCCGACAAGCCCGAGATGCCGCGGGCATCGACCGCCCTGTCCCGCTTCACGGTCCTCGACCTGACCCGCGTGCGCTCCGGCCCCACCTGCGTGCGGCAGCTGGCCGATTGGGGCGCCAATGTCATCAAGATCGAGATGCCGGAAGGCCTCGACCAGGGCGACCCGATGGGCGGCCCGCGCCAGGGCTCGGACTTCCAGAACCTGCACCGCAACAAGCGCGGCATGACGCTGAACCTGAAGGACAAGGACGGCGTCGCCCTTCTCAAGAAGCTGGCCGAGAAGGCCGACGTCGTCGTCGAGAATTTTCGGCCCGACGTGAAGACGCGGCTCGGCATCGACTACGAGGCGCTGTCTGCCGTGAACCCGCGGCTGGTCTATGCCTCGATCTCCGGCTTCGGCCAGGACGGCCCCTATGCCGGCCGCCCGGGCTTCGACCAGATCGCCCAGGGCATGGGCGGGCTGATGTCCATCACCGGCCTGCCGGGCCAGGGGCCGGTCCGCGTCGGCATTCCGATCGCCGATCTCTGCGCCGGCCTCTTTGCCGCCCAGGGCATCTTCATCGCGCTGCTGGAGCGCGAGGTCTCGGGCAAGGGGCAGTGGGTGCAGACCAGCCTGCTGCAGGCGCAGATCTTCATGCTGGACTTCCAGGCCAGCCGCTGGCTGATGGAAGGCCAGGTGCCGAAGCAGGCGGGCAACAACCACCCGACCAGCATCCCCACCGGCGTCTTCCAGACCAGCGACGGCTACATGAACATCGCAGCCAGCGGCCAGCGCATCTGGGAACGCTGCGCGGATGGCCTCGGCAAGCCCGAATGGAAGACCGATGCGCGCTTCAACAGCGGCGCGCTGCGCAGCGAGAATCGCGACGCGCTGAATGCGATGATCGAGGAAGTGACGCGCACCAACACCACCGCGCATTGGGTGAAGGCGCTGAACGACCTCGGCGTGCCTTGCGGCCCGATCAACAAGGTGGACGAGGTTTTCGCGGACGAGCAGGTGCAGCACCTGGGCATCGCCCAGACATTGAACGGCGGCGACCGCAATGTGGCCTATGTCGGCCAGCCGATCGGCCTGTCGCGCACGCCGTCCCGCATCGTCTCGCATCCGCCGGAGATCGGCGAGCACACCGATGCGGTGCTGGCGGAGCTCGGCCTGGATGCGGCGACCATCGCCGATCTGCACAAGCGCCAGGTGGTTTGAGGAGAGCGACGATGGACGGCATGATCGTGACGGGTTCGGAGAAGATGCTGGCCCGCAAGGCGGACGGCATCGGCTGGGTGACCTTCAACAACCCGGAGCGGCACAACGCCGTCTCCATGGAGATGTGGGAGGCGCTGGAGAGGATCATGGCGGACTTCACCGCTGATCCGGCGGTGCGCGTCGTGGTCCTCACCGGCGCCGGCGGCCGCGCCTTCGTCTCCGGCGCCGATATCTCGAAGTTCGAGAGCGAGCGCAGCGGTGAGGCGGCGGTCGCCGCCTACCAGGCGCAGACCGCGCGCGCCTACGATGCCGTGTATGATTGTCCGAAGCCCACCATCGCCATGATCCAGGGCCATTGCATTGGCGGCGGCACCGCGCTGGCCGTCTGCTGCGACATGCGCATCTGCGGCGAGACGGCGAGCTTCGGCGTGCCGGCGGCGAAGCTCGGCCTGGGCTATCCGCTGCACGGGCTGCGCAAGCTGGTCGACCTGGTCGGCCCATCCTTCGCCAAGGAGATCTTCTTCACCGCCAAGAAGTGGTCCTCCGAGGAGGCGCGCATCATGGGCCTGGTGAACCGCGTGGTGCCGAACGACCAGCTCGAATCCTTCGTGACGGACTACGCCAAGACCATCGCCGGCAATGCGCCGCTGACGGTGGGCAGCGCCAAGTTCATCATCGGCCAGGCGCTGAAGGATCGCGGCGAGGCGGACGAGGCCGCCTGCGACGCCATGGTGAAGGCCTGCTTCGCCAGCGAGGACTATATCGAGGGCCGCCGCGCCTTCATGGAAAAGCGCCCGCCCCAGTTCAAGGGCCGCTGACCGAAGGCGGGGGATGCTGGCGCACCCCCCGCAGCGCTTCAGCTGCCGTGCGGCACCATGATCAGTGCGATACCGCGGAACTCCACGCGCGGGTCGCCGACATCAATTACCCCGGCCGAATTCGCCTGCAGGTTCACCGTACCGCCCGGCTGCATTTCCCCGCTGAAGCCGCCCTTGGTAAATTCTACCCGCACGTCGCTTCAGCTTACGTCGCGGAGAAGGATCGTGTCGGTATCGCCACGGACCAGCCATTCGCCGATGGCCGTGTTGCGTTCCCCGGTGAAGCGCGGATTTGTGCCACCCCCGAGGCTGCCGCGAGTCACCCGGTCCAGCGCCGCATCCTCGAGCGGCATCATCGGATCAGCTTCATGTTTGGCCGCCTGGCCGCCGCGCACAACGGGACCGCCCTTCATCGCACTCGGTCCTCTCTGCAATGCCTGCGTTTCTCGTAGACCGCTCCGAGAGGCGAAGCCCCTGCCTGTGGCCGCTGACCCCTGGACGGCCTGCGGGATCCGCGGTCTTGTGCGCACCTGCCGGCGGCGCTCCAGGCGCCGCGCCGCATGCCGGAGAGACGAGGATGACCCGTACCACCCGCCGCCTGATCCTGGGCGCAACCCTGGCGGCCCCCTTCGCCGCGCGCGGACAGGATGCCTGGCGGCCCTCCCGCCCCATTCGCCTGATCGTACCCTTTGCCCCGGGCGGGCTGACGGATATCCTGGCGCGTGCCGTGGCAGACCGGCTGAATCCCGTTTTCGGTCAGCCCGTGGTGGTGGAGAACCGTGCCGGCGCTGGCGGCAACCTGGCGGCAGAGGCCTTGGCGCGGGCAACGCCGGATGGCCATACGCTGCTGGTGGCGACGCAGGGCATCATCGCCATCAACAAGGCCCTCTTCGCTCGCCTTCCCTACGACCCGGACGAGGATTTCGTCCCCATCGCCATGCTGGCGCAGCAGCCCAATCTGCTGGTGGTGTCGCCGCGCGCCTTGCCCAATGTCAGCAACCTGCAGGAGTTGATTGCGGCGGCCAGGAACACGCCGGGCGGCATGCCCTATGGCTCGAATGGCGTCGGATCCTTCACCCACCTGTCCATGGAGTTGCTTCGCGCGGTCGCCGGGCTCGAGATGACGCATGTGCCCTATCGCGGCAGCGCCCCGCTGCTGACCGACATGGTTGCGGGGACCATCCCCGTCGCTTTCGATGGGCTGGCTACCTCTGCCCCGCAAGTCGGCCCTGGCGGCGCATTGCGCGCCATCGCCGTGACCTCCGGCACCCGCTTCCGCGCCATGCCGCAGGTGCCAGCGGTGGCGGAGACGCTGCCCGGCTTCGATGCCAGCCCCTGGTACGGCATCTTCGCGCAATCCAAGCTGGATGAGCCCGTGCTGGATGCGCTGGAGGCCGGCTTCCGCCGCGTGCTGGAAAGCCCGGAATGGGCGGCGCTGCTGGAACAGCGCCAGGCGGATGCCATGCCACAGGGCCGCGTGGCGCTGGCCCAGGTGATGGCGCGCGAACGTCGCGTCTGGCGTGAGGCGGTGGCGCGTTCCGGCGCGCGCGCGGATTGAGCCTCTTCGCCGTCATCCCCGCCGCCTTCGCGGGGCCGGAGGGGGCAGCGGCCGCCAAGGCGCGGCTGCTGCTGCTGGATAGTCTGGGCTGCGCGCTGGCGGGCCTCGACCACCCGCGCGTGCAGGCTTTTGCGCAGGCCCTTCAAGCGACATTTCCGGGCGATGTGGCGCTGGGCGGCGCGCGGCTCGCGCCGGCCGGTGCGGCCGCGCTGCTCTCGGCCGCCACCTGCTGGGACGAGGCGAATGAGGGGCTGGCGCGGGCGCATGGGCGCCCTGCCCTGCCTGTTGCGCCGCTGGCCCTGGTGGCGCGCGCCCGCGGCGCGGATCCCGCACTGGCGCTGGCCGCCTTCGCGCTGGGCTACGAGGTCGCGGCGCGAGCCGGGGAGGCCTGGCGGATCCGGCCGGGCATGCATGTAGACGGGTCCTGGCACAGCCTGGGCGCAGCGGGCGCCGCGGCGCGGCTGGCGGGGCTGGACGCCGAGGGCGTGGCGCGCGCCGTGCGACTGGCCGCCTGCCAGATTCCCTTCGCGCTTTATGCGCCGATCGCCGCCGGCATGGATGGGCGCAACAGCTTTCCCGCGCATGCCGCCCTGCTCGGCCAGATGGCCGCCGCCGCCGCCGCTTCCGGGATGGACGCGCCCGAGGCCGGCTTCGCGGAGGCCCGCCGCCTGGCCCTGGGCCATGAGACGGAGGCCCTAGTCGCGCCGCCCGGAACCTGGCTGATCGAAGAGGCCTATCAGAAACCCTATGCCGGTGTGCGGCATGCGCATTACGCCGCGGCCGCGGCCATCGCCCTGCGGCCGCGCCTGTCCGGCCCGCCGCGGCGCATCGTGGTGCAGACCTACGCTGAGGCGCTGCGCTATGCGGGTAACCGCGCACCGGCCGCCGCCATCTCGGCGCAGTTCAGCCTGAGCTGGGCAGTGGCCGCCGCGCTGGTGCAGGGCGATCTCGGCCCCACCGCCTATACCGAGGCCGCGCTGGCCGATCCGGCGCTGCGGGCGCTGGAGGCCGCGGTGGAGCTGGTCGAGGATCCCGGCATGACGGCCGCCGGGCTGCGCGGAGCGACCGTCACCATTGATGGCCTGTCGGAGACGGTCCGCCACGTCACCGGCGACCCCGGCCATCCCATGACGGAGGCCGAGACGGTCCAGAAGTTCATCCGCTTCGCCGCACCGGCGCTGGGCGAGGCCGGAGTCGCGCGGGCCATCTCAGCGATGCTGCAGGATGCCCCAGCAGAGGGCCTGTTCGATGTTCGATGAGACCGAGGTGGTCATCGCCGGCGCCGGCCCGGTTGGCCTTACGCTCGCGCTCGCGCTGACCCGAAGGGGTGTCGCGGTGCGAGTGCTGGAAAAGCGGGAAGGCCTCTCCGCCGCCTCCCGCGCCTCCACCTTCCACCCGCCGACGCTCGATGCGCTGCACGAACTGGGCGTGCTGGAGGCGCTGCTGCCTGGCGGCGTGCGGGTGGACCACATTCTGTGGCGGCGCGTCGATAGCGGCGCGGCCGCGGCGGTCGACCTCGGTATCCTCGCCGGCGAGACCGGCTTTTCCTTCCGCTGGCACCGCGAGCAGCAGGACCTGACGCCGGCGCTGCTCGCCGCCCTGCCCGCCGGCTGTGTGCGCTTCGGCGCGGGCGTGACGGCGCTGGCGCAGGACGCCGCCGGCGTCACGCTGCGTGCGGCCGATGGCAGCACGCATCGCGCGCGCTATGCGGTGGGCTGCGACGGCGCCTCCGGCGCGCTGCGCGGCCTGGCCGGCATTGCGGCCGAGACCAATGACTATGCCCATCGCGTGCTGCGGCTGCTGACGCCGCTGGATCTGCGCGAGGTCGTGCCGGGGCTCGATGGGCTCGGCTATCTATACGACGCAACCGGCTCCTGCTCTCTCCTCCGCATGCCGCGCAACTGGCGGCTGATCTTCCGGATCGCGCCGGAGATGAGCGATGCCGAGGCGATGGCGGAGGATCATGCCCGCGCCCGCATCGCGCGCTTCCTGCCGCAGGCGGCGGCGATGGAGATCGAGGGGCGCGACGTCTATGGCGTGAAGCGCGCCATGGCCACCGCCTATCGCGCCGGCCGCGTGCTGCTGGCCGGGGATGCCGCGCATCTGACGAACACGCGCGGCGGCATGAACATGAATGCCGGCATCCACGATGCCATGACCCTGGCCGCGACGCTCGACCAGGTGCTGGGCGGCGAGCCCGACCAGCTGCTGCAGGATTGGGCCGAGGCGCGACTGCGCGTGGTGCGGGAGGCGCTGCTGCCTCGCACCGACAGCCGCGTGGCGGCCAGCCCGGCCGAGGAAGTGGCGCGTATGGCAGCCCTGACCGATGCCGAAAAGCTGGTCTGGGCGCGGGAGGCCTCGATGCTCGATCTCGCCAAGGTGGGGATGCCGTCATGAGCTGGCCAGCGCCGAGCTTTCTGCCAACGCATCGGATCGGCCTGCTGGCACCTTCCGCCAATCCGGCAGTGGAGCCGGAGCTGCGGGACCTGCTGGTGCCGCGCGCCGCGCTGCATGTCACCCGCCTGCCCGTGATGCCCGGCACCACGCTGGAACAGCGCAACGCCGCCTATCCCGCGGCGATCGAGGGGGCGCTGGGCGACTTCGGCGCCCTGGCGCTGGAGGCCCTGATCGTTGGCCTGACCGGGCCGAGCTACGCGCTGGCGCCTGCTGAGGATGCCGCGCTGCAGGACCGGCTTTCCGAAGCCGCCGGCCGCCCCGTGCTGCTGGCCGCGCGCGCCATCGCCGAGGCGCTGGAGGCGCTGGACCGCCCCAGGCTAATGCTCTTCTCGCCCTATCCCGGCTGGCTGACGGAACGCGCGGAGCGCTATTGGCGCGCGGCTGGCCTTACGCTCGTGGACAGCTACAAGGTCTCGGACACCTTCCGGGCCTATGAATTGTCGCCGGAAGAGGTGGCCGACGGGCTTACCCGGCTGGCGCCGCCGGCGGATTGCGCTGTCCTGCTGTCCGGCACGGGAATGCCGACGCTGGATGCTATGGGCTGGATGGCGGGCCGCCTTGGCGTGCCCATGATCTCATCCAATCTCGCATGCGCCTTTGCCGTCTCTCGACGGCTTGGCCTTCCACCAAGCCAGGCGTTGACCGGATGCTGCCCGGAGCTGGCTTCGCGGCTGGGCTGAGCACGCAAAAAAAGCCTTCGAAGCAATCCCCGAAGGCTTCCTGGCCGGCCGCATGGTTCGGCTTTACTTGGTGCGCTGCTTCCGCGCCGCGTAGCGGGCGTCGCGCTTGGCCTTCTGCTCCGCTGCCAGGGCCAGGGCCCGGGCCTTCTTCTCGGCATCCAGGATCATGCTGCGGTTCTGCGCATCGATCTCCGCGATCCGGGCGCGCTGAGCTTCCTCGGCGGCCAGACGCTCCGCCTCACGGCGAGCCGCAGCGGAAGCGGCCTCGGCGGCAGCCTTCTCGCGCGCGATACGGGCGGCTTCCGCAGCCTTCTCGGCGGCGCGTTCCGCGATGCGGGCCGCGCGCGCATCGGCGATGGCCTTCTGCTCCGCCAGCTTCCGCTGGACTTCCGGATCGTCGAGGCGCGCCTTCAGCGCCTGGAACTTCTCCGCGGTCTTCTTCCGGGCCTCTTCCGCCGCATTGCGGCGGTCATTGAAGTCGAACAGTTTTCGTGCCTGCATGACCGCTATGTAGCCCCTGCTATGCTGTCGGGAAAGGGGGCTTCGCTGCGCGCGCGGTGCAACCCTGGCATCTTTAAGGGCAGGATTCGTGGAAATCGGGCCTCAATTGGCCAGCGTAACGCCCGATTCCCTCACTAGCGCCGCCCATCGGGCAACCTCCGCCTGGTGGAAGGCTGCGAATTCGTCGGGCGGCATCGTGGCGATGCGGAAGCCTGCAGCTTCCAGCCGGCCGCGCACCGTGGCATCGGAGAGCGCCGCATGCGTCGCGGCGTGGACCGCCTGCAGCACCGCGCCCGGCGTGCCGCGCGGGGCGAAAAGGCCGAACCAGGCGTCACCGGAGATATAGTCATAGCCCTGCTCCCGCAGCGTCGGCACCTCCGGCAGGTCGAGAAAGCGGGCCTCGCCGCCGACGCCCAGCGCCCGGATCCGGCCATCGGCCGCCAGGGCGGAAACGCTGGCCCAGGTCGCCATCATGAAATCGACGGTGCCCGCCACCAGGTCCAGCGCCGCCGGCGCGGCGCCACGATAGGGCACATGCGTTGTCCGCATTCCGTTGCGGCGCGAGAAGGTCTCGCTCATCAGGTGCGAGGAGGAGCCGGCGGAGGAGGAGGCATAGGAGAGCCCCGGGCCTGGCCGACGCCCCAATTCCACCAACTCGGCCACCGTCCGCGCCGGGGAGGATGCGGGCACGACCAAGGCATGCGGCGCCCGAGCCACCAGGCTGATGGCCGCGAAGCCGGAAGGGTCGTAGGGCAGGCCCGGGATGAGCGCGCCGTTGGTGGCATGGGTCTGGTTATTGCCCAGCACCAGGGTCAACCCGTCCGGCGCCGCGCGGAAGGCGGCTTCGGTCCCGATGACGCCCCCGCCGCCGCCCCGATTGTCTACCACCACGTGCTGGCCCCAGGACTCCTGCCATTTGGCGGCAATGGCACGCGCCAACACATCGGTGGTGCCGCCGGGGGGAAAGGGCACCAGCAGCCGCACCGGGCGTGACGGCCAGGCAGATTGCGCCAAAGCGGGCTGGGCAATCGCCAGGCAGGGCAACAGAAGCGTGGCGCGACGGGTGGGCATGGAGGCACCTCCGGCAGTGGTCGCGCAATCTCGCCCTGGCCCGCCGCGGCGCGCCAGTGCGAATTCATCGGCTTATGCGCTAGCCACGGGCTCCGTAAAGCTGCGATTGCAGAGGTCAAGGACGCTGGAGCTGCGATGGCCTATCTGAGCGACGCGCTGGCCGTGGTCGGCATCACCGTGGATTTCGACCGATCCCTGCTGCTCATCGCGCGCCGGCTCGGCTGAGCGCCGCCTGAGAATGTGGCGCGCAATGTCACATCGCTGGCGCCGAAACAGGCGGCCTTGTGGGCGGCGGCGCGGGAGCAGGCGGAGGCGCATCGCAACCTCTTCGCCAACAACCAGTCGCTGCATGATGCCGCCCGCGAACAGCTGGCGGCCGATTGCGCGGCGGAGGGCCGGATTTCAAGCCCGGACTAGCCGCCTTCCTCGGCTACAAGGCGGCCTTGGCGGAGGGTGCCGGCGAGGCGGTCTTCGAACGCTATCCTGGGCGGAGGCGGTGCGTGCCGGGCCGGATTTCGCCCATGTCGCTGATTTCCTCGCCCGCCCTGCCGTGCCGCGACGCCCGCCGGTCAATCTGCTCGGCCGTGTGGCGCGGTTGGAGGGCGGCCTGGTGCACGGCTGGGCCGCCGACCTGCTGCCGAACCGGCCGGTCAGGCTGCGGCTGGTGGCCGGCGCGACGCCACTCGGTGCCAGGCGGGCGCAGCTGTTCCATCCCGGCGCCGCCTCCGCAGGCTTCGTCCGGGGCTCCTGCGGCTTCCGTCTGCGCCTGCCGGAGGTCACGCCGGGGCCGCTGCGCCTGGTGGCGGAGGGCACGAATATCGCCCTGCCGGACCCGGACGGGCTGCTCGCCCCATGACTCGGCACGGAACCGAGGGCTATGCGGCCGAGGCCGAGGCGCTGTTGCGGCAATCTGAGAGCATCCGCTTCGAGGATTTGCACGCCGGCTTCCTCGACCTGATCCCGCCCGCCCCGGCCCGGGTGCTGGATATCGGCGCCGGCACCGGGCGGGATGCCGCAGCGCTGGCCGAGATGGGCCACCAGGTGCTGGCGGTGGAGCCGACGGCGGAGCTGCGGGCCGGCGGCGCAGCGCTCCACCCCTCCCCACGCCTCGCCTGGCAGGATGACGGGCTGCCGGAGCTCGCCCGCGTGGTGGCGCTCGGCCAGTGCTACGACCTGGTGCTGCTGACGGCCGTGTGGATGCACCTCGCTGCCGCCGACCGCGGCCAGGCCATGCCGGTACTGGCCGGGCTACTGGCGCCGGGCGGGCGGCTGTGGCTGTCGCTGCGCCATGGGCCGGTGCCGCAGGGGCGGGTGATGCATGCGGTGGACCCTGCGGAGGTGATCGCCCAGGCGGCCGCCGCCGGCCTCACGCTGCTGCGGCGGCGGGAGACGGGCGACACGCTGGGCCGTGACGGGGTGCATTGGACAAGGCTGGCCTTCGCCCGAGCGCTCTGACCAGCTATAGCCCCCGGCATGAGTGACACCTCGGCCCTTGATACCGTCGCGCGCGAAGCCGCCCGGCGCCGCACCTTCGCCATCATCGCCCATCCGGACGCCGGCAAGACCACGCTGACGGAGAAGCTGCTGCTGAAGGGCGGCGCCATCCAGCTGGCCGGTGCCGTGCGCGCCAAGGGCAATGCCCGGCGTACGCGGTCCGACTGGATGAAGATCGAGCAGGATCGCGGCATCTCGGTCGCGACCAGCGTGATGACCTTCGAGCGCGACGGCATGGTCTTCAACCTGCTGGATACGCCGGGCCATGAAGACTTTTCGGAAGACACCTACCGCACCCTGACCGCCGTCGATGCCGCCGTGATGGTGCTGGACGCCGCCAAAGGTATCGAGAGCCAGACCCGCAAACTGTTCGAGGTGTGCCGGCTGCGGGACATCCCCATCGTCACCTTCGTCAACAAGATGGACCGCGAGGCGCGGGATCCCTTCGAGCTGATCGACGAGATCCAGCAGACCCTGGCGCTGGACGCCGCCCCCGTCGCCTGGCCCGTCGGCCGCGCCAGCACCTTCTGGGGGACCTACGACATCCTGGCAAAGCGCCTGATGCCGGTGGATGCCACCGAGGAAGGCGGCATCCCCGTCAGCGGGCCGGATGATGCGAAGATTGCCGAGCTGGTGGGGGAGGAACGCGCAGTCCAGCTGTATGAGGACATCCTCCTGGCCGAAGCCGGGCTGGCGCAGTTCGACCTGGTCAAGTTCCGGGAGGGGACGCTGACGCCGGTCTATTTTGGCTCGGCGCTGCGCGATTTCGGCGTCGGCCATCTGCTGGAAGGCCTGGCCGATTTCGCCCCGCCCCCCGGCGACCGTGCCGCCGACAAGCGCGCGGTGGCCGCGGCGGAGGAGAAGCTGACCGGCTTCGTATTCAAGGTGCAGGCGAACATGGACCCGAACCACCGGGACCGCGTGGCCTTCGTGCGGCTCTGCTCGGGCCGGCTGACCAAGGGCATGCGGCTGCGCCAGGTGCGCACCGGCAAGCAGGTGCCGGTCAACGCCCCCCTCTTCTTCTTCGCCAAGGAACGCCAGGTGGCGGAGGAAGCCTGGCCCGGCGATGTGGTGGGCATCGCCAACCACGGCACGCTGCGCATCGGCGATACGCTGACCGAGGGCGAGGACATCAATTTCCGCGGGGTCCCCAGCTTCGCGCCGGAAATCCTGCGGCATGTGAGGCTCGGCGACCCGATGCTGGCCAAGAAGCTGCGCACAGCGCTGGACCAGCTGGCGGAGGAAGGCGTGGTGCAGGTCTTCCGGCCGCTGGATGGCTCGCCCCCCGTGGTCGGCGTGGTCGGGCAGCTGCAGCTGGACGTGCTGAAATCCCGCCTGGCGGTGGAATACGGCGTGCCGGCGGGCTTCGACGAGACGCGCTGGCAGACCATGCGCTGGATCTCCTCCCCCAAGGGGGACCGCGCCGCCATCGAGAAATGGGCCACCACCAACCGCGGCGACACCGCGGCCGACCATGACGGCGAATATGTCGCGCTCTTTGGCAGCGACTGGCGCCGCAAGCGGGCGGAGGAGGAATTCCCCGACCTGCGCTTCGACGCGGTGCGGGAGCAAAGCGGCCTCGTGGCGATGGTCCGATGACCGATCGCCGGCCCATCGCGGCGCGCGACCTGGCGCTTACCGGGCGGGTGGCGGGCTGGCTGGTGGCGCGCGGCGCCTCCGCGAATGGGATCTCGGCGGCGGGCATGGTGGCCGGGCTCCTGGCAGGCCTTGCCTTTGCCGGCATCGCCTGGGCGCCGGAGGCGGCGCGGCCGCTTTGGCTGGTGGGCGCGCTGCTGGTGCAGCTGCGGCTGCTGGCCAATCTGCTGGACGGGATGGTGGCGATCGGGCGCGGCATCGCCTCCCCGGTCGGCGAGCTGTGGAACGAGGTGCCGGACCGGGTTTCTGACACCGCGGTACTGCTGGGCCTGGGCGTGGCGGCCGGCAGCCCGGCCTGGGGTCTGGCTGCGGCGCTGGCAGCGATGGCGACCGCCTATATCCGCGCCGTCATCAAGACCGCCGGCGCGCCGAGCGACTTTCGCGGGCCGATGGCCAAGCAGCACCGCATGGCCCTGGTCACGGTCCTGGCGATCTGGGCCGGGCTGGCGCCAACGGCCTGGTTCGGCCCAGCGATCACGACCGCTGTGCTGATGGCGATCACGCTGCTGGCCGGCGCAACGGCGCTGCGCCGGCTTCTGGCCGGCGCGGCCGCGCTGCGACGCTGAAGCGGCCCGGCTACTCGACCGTCACGCTCTTCGCCAGATTGCGCGGCTGGTCCACGTCCGTGCCCTTCAGCACCGCGACATGATAGGCCAGCACCTGCACCGGAATGGCGTGCAGGATCGGCGCCGCGAAGGGATGCACCGTCGGAAGCTCGATCACCCGCTCGGAAAAGCCGCGCAGGGACCGGGCGCCCACGGCATCGGTGAAGGCCATGATCCGCCCGCCACGCGCCGCAGCTTCCTGCAGGTTGGAAGCCGTCTTCTCGAAGAGCGGCCCGCTCGGGCAAAGGGCGATGACCGGCACCGCGCTGTCGATCAGCGCGATGGGTCCGTGCTTCATCTCGCCGGCCGCATAGCCCTCGGCATGGATGTAGGACAGTTCCTTCAGCTTGAGCGCGCCCTCCATCGCAATCGGCATCAACGCGCCGCGGCCGAGGAACAGCACGTCCCGCGCCTTGGCGACCTCCGCTGCCATGGCGCGGATTTCCTCGTCCTTCTCCAGGATCTGCGCCGCATGCCCCGGCACTTCCGTCAGCGTCGAGCCCAGCAGGCGGGCGGTCGCCTCGTCCAGCGTGCCGCGGGCCCGGCCGAAGCCGATGGCAAGGCAGGCGAGGAGCGCCAGCTGGGCGGTAAAGGCCTTGGTGGAGGCAACGCCGATCTCGGGCCCCGCCACCGTCAGCAGCGCGCCATCGCTTTCGCGCGCCATGCTGCTCTCCGGCACATTGACCAGCGACAGCACCCTTTGTCCGCCCTGCCGCAGCAGGCGAAGCGCCGCCATGGTGTCGGCGGTCTCGCCGGATTGCGAGACCAGGATCGCGCCACCTCCGTCAGCGAGCGGCGGCTCGCGGTAGCGCAACTCGCTGGCGACATCCGCATCCACGGGGATGCGCGCCAGCTGCTCGATCCAGTAGCGCCCGACCTGGGCCGCAAGGAAGGCGCTGCCACAGGCGGACATGGTCAGCCGCGGCACGACCGCGGGGTCGAAGGGCAGCGGCGGCAAGGCGACGGCGCGCGTCGCGGGGTCGAGATACTGCTGCAGCGTGTCGCCCAGCACCGCCGGATGCTCATGCAACTCCTTTTCCATGAAATGGCGGAAATTGCCCTTGCCGACGGCGGCGCCGGAAATCGCGGTCAGCCGCACCTCGCGCTGCACAGGATGATCCGCGGCATCGAAGAAATCTGCCCCGCTGTCGGAGACGACGGCCCAGTCGCCCTCCTCCAGATAGGCGATGCGGCGCGTCATCGGGGCCAGCGCCAGCGCGTCCGAGCCCACGAACATCTCGCCATCGCCAAAGCCGATGGCGAGCGGCGCGCCCTGGCGGGCCGCGATCAGCTTGCGTGGATGGCCGGCGAACATCATGGCCAGGGCGAAGGCGCCATGCACCCGCTTCAGCGCCTGCGAGGCCGCCTGTTCCGGCGCGGCGCCCTGCTGCAGGTGCCAGTCGACCAGCCGCGCAAACGTCTCGGTATCCGTCTCCGTCTCGAATTCCTGGCCCTTGGCCTCGAGCTCGGCGCGCAGCTCGGCATGGTTTTCTATGATGCCGTTGTGCACGACGCTGACGCGCGGCGTGCCGTGCGGGTGGGCGTTACGCTCGACCGGCGCGCCGTGCGTCGCCCAGCGGGTATGGCCAATGCCGGTCGTGCCCGGAAGCGGGCTGTTCTCCAGCACCACGGCCAGGTTGACCAGCTTGCCCTCGGCGCGGCGCCGCTCGATATGCCCATTCACCAGGGTCGCCACCCCGGCGCTGTCATAGCCGCGATACTCCAGGCGCCGCAGCGCCTCCAGCAGCCGCGGCGCGGCCGCCTCCATCCCCACAACGCCTACGATCCCGCACATCAGGCCTTCACTCCCTTGCCGCGGAAGCCTCGTCCGGGCTTGTTCGCCTGGCGGCCGCGCGCGATCGCCATGGCATCGTCCGCCACATCCTCGGTAATCACGCTGCCGGCCGCGACCAGGGCACGCGCCCCGACCCTGACCGGCGCGACCAGCGCAGTGTCGGAGCCGATGAAGGCGCCGGCGCCGATCTCGGTGCGGTGCTTGTTCACGCCATCATAGTTGCAGGTGATGGTGCCGGCGCCGATGTTCGCGCCCGCGCCGATCATGGCATCGCCGAGATAGCTGAGGTGGTTCGCCTTGGCGCCCTCCCCCAGCACGGCAGCCTTCAACTCGACGAAATTGCCGACGTGGGCATGGCGTTCGATCACCGTGCCGGGCCGCAGCCGGGCGAAGGGCCCGATGACCGCGCCGGCGCGGACCACGCAGCCCTCCAGATGGCTGAAGGCGCGGATCTCGACCCCGTCCTCCACCACCACGCCGGGGCCGAAAACCACGTTCGGGCCGATGGTGACATCCTGGCCCAGCTGCGTGTCGAAGGCGAAGTTCACGCTCTCCGGCTGGATCAGCGTGGCCCCGCCGGTCATGGCGCGCTCCCGCAGCCGGGCCTGGGCCGTCGCCTCCGCCGCCGCCAGCTCGACCCGGCTGTTGATACCGCGCAGCTCCGCCTCCGGCGCCTCGACCGCCACGACCCGGCGCCCCGCCTGGCGCGCCAGGGCTACCACGTCGGTCAGGTAGAACTCGCCCTTGGCATTGTCGTTGCGGACCGCCCGCAGCCAGCCGAAGAGCTCCGCAGCCGGCGCGCAGATCACCCCCGCATTGCACAGCCCCACGGCGCGCTCCTCCTGCGAGGCATCCGCCCATTCGACGACGCGCTCCACCTCCCCCGCCGCATTGGTCAGGACCCGGCCGTAATGGCCCGGATCGGCCGGGCGCATGGCCACCAGCGCCAGTCCGGCGCCGCCGCGTGCCGCGGCCAGGCGATGCAGCGTATCGGGGGTGATCAGCGGGTTGTCGGCGTAAAGCACGGCGACATCCCCCTCGAAATCCTCCAGCAAGGATGCCGCCTGCAGCGCCGCATGCCCGGTGCCGAGCCGCTCGGTCTGCACAACCACCGGATGTGGCGCCGCGGCCCGCTCGAGCTCCGGCATATCCGGCCCCACGACGATGACCGCCCGATCGAAGACCTCGGCAGCCGCGGCCAGGATGTGCTGCAGCATGGGTCGGCCGGCGATGGGATGCAGGGCCTTCGGCAGGCGCGACCGCATGCGGGTGCCGAGGCCGGCGGCGAGGATGATGGCGGCTTTGCTCATGGCCCCCGGTAATCCGACCCTGCACCGTGCCGCAAGGTGGCACCGGTCACGTCGCATTGCGTCACGTAACGGCTTGGCTTGCGGCGCATGCCGTCCCGGGCTTAACGGGGCCCATGCAACCGATCGCCGTCTTCGACCTCGATGGCACGCTGGTGGACAGCGCGCCGGATCTCCACGCCGCCCTCGACCGGCTCATGGCGAGCCGCAACCTGCCAGGCTTCGCCCGGGCGGAGGTGGTCGGGATGATCGGAGACGGCGCCAAGGTGCTGGTGGAGCGTGCGCTGGCCGCGCGTGGCAAGGCCTTCGACCAGCCGGCGCTGGACGTGTTCCTGGAGGATTACGGCCGCAACGCCGCGGTCGAGACCGCGCCCTTCCAGGGCATTCGCGAGGCGCTGGAGGAGCTGACCAAGGCCGGCTGGCGGCTTGCGGTCTGCACAAACAAGCCGGTGGCGCCCGCGATCACGTTGTTGCGGGCGCTCGGGCTGAGCGACCATTTCCGCACCATTGGTGGGGGTGACTCCTACCCGACCCGAAAGCCGGACCCGGCGCATCTCCTCCACACACTGCGCGACGCAGGCGGCATGGCCAGCCACGCCGTGATGATCGGGGACCATCACAACGACATGGCCGCCGCCCGGGGTGCCGCAGTGCCCGCCGTCTTCGCCGGCTGGGGCTATGGGCCGCGGAGCATGGCGGCACACGCCACGGTTGCGGAAAGGCCGGCGGATCTGCCGGCAATCCTAGCGTCGCTGCGCCACGGCTGACGACTCGGCCCGGAGAAGAACTGCAGTTGCCGTCCCGAACCAGCGGCTCGGCATTTCGATGCGCACCGGGATGGGTGGCGCGCCTGGGAAGGGGGCAGCCATCCAGGCCGTGCCCTGCTGCGGCCTCGCCGCCTCGCCACGCGGCTGGTCTCGCAAGAAACCGGCGACCTGGCGGCCGATGAAGCTGCAGCGCAAGGCCTGGCCGTGCCACGCCTCGCCCCATGGGCGGATGATCTCCAGCGCGCCGCCTTGGCTGGCGAAGTCGCTGCGTCGACGTCCGTCGAAGACCGGGGCCTGGCCCTGGCAGCCTCCGCTGCCGGCGACCGTGCGTGAAAGCAGGGCCAGTGCCGAGAGGGCGTCGATGGTGCCGCGCCGGGCGTCGGCTGGGACGACCTCCCGCTCCTCCTCATCCGGGGGCACCAGCGCCTGGACGACAGGATTCCCCGCCTCCCAGGCCAGCACCACCACCCGCTCACGGCCGCGCCAGGTGCCGTGCGACCGGTAGCTGCTGGGCCTTGCCTGCCCCGCCTGCCAGGCACCGACCACCTGCGCGACCTGCTGCCCCGGCACGATGGTGGAGGCAATGCCGCGGGTGCGCAGCTGCGTCTCCACCCGATAGCCGGTCGCCGAAAGATCGAAGACGGCCTCCAGCTGCAGGACCGTCATCCCCGCGGCATAGACATCGTAGACGGCGCGTATGGGCTGGGCCCTGGCGGACTCGACGGCCAGGAGCGCGCCGAGGAACGACAGGACGGCCGGGGCGGAGATCTTCATAGCCTGCATATCGGTGAGCCGAGCCAGCTTCCAAGGCTTCGCCCGGGCACCGCTTGACACACCCGCCCCCAGCGCATTATCCCCCGCACCCCGGGATGGGCGCGTAGCTCAGCGGTAGAGCATTCGCTTCACACGCGAAGGGTCACAGGTTCAATCCCTGTCGCGCCCACCATCCCGGGTTTCCTAAACCTTTGGTCGCCGAACGCGGATGGTCCGAAGGGACGCTGCGCCCCTCCGGACCTTTTGCGGCTCGATGCGGCGTCAGTTGGCCGGCGGCGCAGGCGGCGGGCCGCTCCGATCGGCCGGGCCATGATGTTGGTGATGTCCGTGACGCGGGCCCTGGTGCCGCGGGCGAACCTCTTCCCGCGTCAGCGCCCCGTCGCTGTTGACGTCGCGCGCGCGGAACATGGCCTCGGCGAAGGGCCGCATCTCCTCCAGCGTCACCTTGCCGTCGCTATTCGCGTCCAGCGCCCGGAACATGCCCTGCGCACGCTGCTCCATGCCGCGGCGCGGCGCACGTCCACCCATGCGGTCCGTCGCGAAGGTGCGCATCTCCTCCATCGAGACGCCGCCATCGCGGTCGGCATCCACTTCCTGGAAGCGCGCCTGCAGCCAGGCCCAACCCTCGTCGCGCGCGACGCGGCCGTCGTTGTCGACATCGGCACGCGCGAAGGCTTCGCCCATGGCAAAGCCGTGGCCGCCGCGGGGCGGGCCACCCGGGCCTGGACCGGGCGCGGGCTGGGCGAGAACCGGCAGCGCACCCGCGGCGAGGGTCAGGGCGGCACCGGCGAAAAGGGCGATCCTCTTTGACAACATCTTCGTTCTCCACTGGCCGACCCGATGCCGGCGACAGCAGGAAGATGGGTCGCGCCTGCAACAGGCGCGTGTCGAAGGACCCCCCTTCGGGTGAGGAAGCGTAACGCGCTGTAGCCGCCCCGCATTCAGGTCCGTGGCGGTGTTCCTGCCTCACCCAGATCCCACCAGATTCCGGCGAAGCTCGCGATCCCTTCACGCGCCGCGGAGATCAGCAGGTGCTCGTCCGGCCCATGCTGCTTGCAGCCATTGTAGCTGTGCGGGATCCAGACCAGCGGCACGCCGAGATGATCGACAAAGACATCGCCGGGCAGGCCGCCCGAACTGCTCGGGATGATCTGGACCGACTTGTTCAGCGTGCGCGCGACCGAGGCCTGTGCCCAGCCGACCCAGGGGTGGTCGGGGGCGGTGCGGCTCGCGGGCATGCGGATGAAGGCATTCTCGATCCGCACATCCTGCAAATGGTGCGCATTCAGATGCGCGCGCAGTGCCGGCGCGAAGCTGTCGGGGTCGGTATCGACGGTGTAGCGGATCTGGCAATGCGCGCGGGCATCCGGGGCCACGGCATTCACCGGATTCTCGGGCCGGCCGGAAACCATCGCCAGGACGATGAAGCTGTTCCAGCCATAGATCTTCTCGGCCGATGTGAGTCCCGGTTCGCCCCAGCCCTCATCGATGGTTGCGGCCCCATCCCCACCGCCCACGGGGCAGCCTTCGAGCACGGCCTTCACGCGCCGCGGCACGCCACCCTGCGGCAGCCAGTCGCGCACCAGGATCTTGCCGTCGCGGTCCATGATGGTGGCCAGCGCATGCGCCAGGCGGATCGCCGGATCCGTCGTCAGCCCGCCCCAATGTCCCGAATGCACGCCGCCCTCGCGCAGCTTGACCACGAGGTCGAAGTGGAAGGTGCCACGGGTGCCAGTGGCAATGGTCGGAACTTCCGGCTCCACGCGTGGGCCGTCGGAGGCGATCAGGGCATCGGCCGCCAGTTCCGTCGCATGGGCCGCCACGAATTCGCGCAGGCCGCGGGACCCGCGCTCCTCCGCCATCTCGATCACCAGTTTCACATTGGCGCCGAGCTTGCCGCCGCGTTCGGCCAGCACGGCCTCCAGCGCCGCCAGGTTGATCGCATGCTGCCCCTTGTTGTCGGCGGTGCCGCGGCCGTACCAGCGGCCATCCTCGGCCGTCACCTTCCAGGGGGACAGGCCCGCGCGCCACTGATCCTCCAGGCCGCGCACCGTGTCGCCGTGCCCGTAGAGCAGCACGGTCGGCTTGGCCGGATCCTCGATGCGCATCGCCGTCAGAATGGGCCCGAAGCCCGCCAGCGGATTGGGCGAAATGGTGATCGCGAAGCCCAGCCGCTCCAGCCAGGGCCGCATTGCTGTCTCGAGGTAGGCGGACAGGGCCGGCGCGGCAGCTTCCTCCTGCGAGGTGGAGGGGACCGCCACGAGGTCGGTCAGCAGTTGCTGGAATCCACCGCCGTCGAAGAACTCCAATGCGCGCCCGACAGCGCCCTCCCGCGTACCCATGAGCCTCACGATCCTGCTTCACTGACGGTCGGCAGGATGGCGCAGCACCGGGGCCCTGTCCAACCAGCGGCGACCGGGGTGGCCTGGTCGGCTAGCGGGTCGAGGCCGGCGCGCTGCCGGCATTGCCCGAGCCGGGGAGCCCGCCCCCCAGCACCGCGGCCGTCGCCGCCGTCGCCACCGGCAGCAGAAGCGGCATTGCCCCCGCCAGGCCGGCCCCGAGCCCCGTGCCGGCGACCGCGGCAGGCGCCAGGGCCACAAGAGGCGCGGAGGGCAAAGGGCTGGCGACGACCGCCGCGGCTCCCATGGGCTGCAGCGCCCCACCCAGCGCGACGGTGCGCGGCGGAACGGCCACCGCCGCATCGCCCCCTACGACGAGCCGCTGCAAAGGCTGGGACCGCGCCTCCGCGGCGGCCAGCAGCAGGACGGCGGGAAGCAGGATGCGCGACAGCATGCAGGCACTCTACCCGCAAACTCAGATCGGCGTCCCATTGATTTTCCGCATCAGCGGCCGAGCAACTGCCGCGCGATGATGACCCGCATGATCTCGTTGGTGCCTTCCAGGATCCGGTGGACGCGCAGATCGCGGACGATTTTCTCGATGCCGTATTCGGCCAGGTACCCATAGCCGCCCAGCAGCTGCAGCGCCTCATCAGCCACGCGGGAGCCGGTATCGGTCGCGAAGCGCTTGGCCATCGCGCAGAAGGCGGTGGCATCGGCGGCACCGGAATCCAGCTTGCTGCAGGCGCGCCAGAGCAGCGTCCGCGCCGCCTCCAGCTCCGTCGCCATATCGGCCAGGCGGAATTGCGTCGCCTGGAAATCGACGATGGCCTTGCCGAAGGCGCGCCGTTCGCGGACATAGGCGATCGCGGCATCGAGTGCGGCCTGCGCGCCGCCCAGGCTGCACGCGCCGATATTGAGGCGGCCGCCATCCAGCCCGCTCATCGCAATCCGGAAGCCATCCCCCTCAGCCCCCAGCAGCGCCTCCGCCGGCACACTGGCACCGGTGAAGATCACCTGACGGGTCGGCTGCGCGTTCCAGCCCATCTTCCTTTCATTCGCCCCGAAGCTCAGCCCCTCGGTCGCCTTCGGCACCAGCATGGCAGAGACGCCGCCCGCGCCCGGGCCGCCGGTTCGCACCATGGTGAGGTAGAGGTCGGAAACACCTGCCCCGCTGATGAACTGCTTGGTGCCGTCCAGCACATAGCCCGCATTGTCCCGCGTCGCGCGCGTGCCCAGCGCCGCGGCGTCGCTGCCGGCCCCCGGCTCCGTCAGGCAGTAGCTGGCGATCGCCTCCATAGGGATCAGCCTTGGCAGCCATTCGTGCCGTTGCGCGGGCGTGCCGTAGCGATCCACCATCCAGGTGACCATGTTGTGGATCGAGAGAAAGGCCGAGATGGTCGGGCAGCCCGTGGCCAGCGCCTCGAAGACCACGGCCGCGTCGAGGCGCGTCAGCCCGGCGCCGCCGCTCTCCTCCCGCACGTAAAGCGCGGCCATGCCGAGGCCGGCGGCTTCACGCAGCACATCGACCGGAAAATGCCGGCGTTCGTCCCAGTCCCGCGCATGCGGCGCCAGGCGTTCGCGGGCGAAGGCCAGGGCCGTCTCGCGCAGGGCCTGCGTTGCTTCGGGCAGCTCGAAGCCTGCCGGATCCTCGGCCATCGTGACGTCCTCCCGCGGCGACTATAGGCGCGCCGCGATCTCCTGCCAGCGCTGCCTGACCGCCGCCAGGTTCCGGGCCTTCACCGGGCCGAAGCCCTTGATGCCGGAAGCCGCTTCCGCCCAGTCGCAGATCGCCTCGTGGGTGCCTGGCGAGAGCCGCGGCAGGAAGGCGTCGAGGGCGGCGCGATACTCTTCGATCAGGCTGCGCTCCATGCGCCGCTCCTCGGTCCGGCCGAAGGGATCCAAGGGCGTGAAGCGCAGCACCTTGCCGTGACGCAGCAGCCCCATCATGCGCAGCATCCAAGGACCGAAGCGACGCTTGCGCGGCAGGCCGGTGTTCGGATCAGCGCCCGAGAGCAGCGGCGGCGCCAGGTTCAGCTCGACCCGCGGCTGGCCGGCGAAGCTGGCGGCCAGGCTCTCGCGCCATTCCGGCAGACTGTGCAGGCGCGCGACCTCGTATTCGTCCTTGAAGGCCATCAGGCGATGCATCTGCGTGGCAGCGGCCCGGCCGAGGCGCTGCGCGCCGGGCACCGCCGCCTGCTCGGCGGACTGCACCTTCGCCACGAATTCCAGATAGCGCTGCGCATAGCGCGCGTTCTGGTAGGCCCGGAGGTCCGCTGCGCAGCGCTCCACCAGGGCCTCCAGGCTTTCCACCTGGCGTGGCACGGCCCGGCGCCCTTCCGCGGCGGCCTGCCGGCCCAGCGCAAAGGCGGCGAGGTTCCGCTCCACCTGCGCGCCATTGAGCGTGATGGCCTGCCGCAGGGCCTCGGCGCTGATTGGCAGCAGGCCGCGCTGGAAGGCCAGGCCCATCAGCCAGATGTTCAGGAAGATGGCATCGCCGAGTTCCGCCACGACCTCGGAGACCGCATCTACCGCCGTAAGGTCGCGGCAGACCTCGGCGAGGTTGCCCAGCATCGCCTCCGGCGCATAGCGGGTGGCGGTGTCGCGGACGAATTGCGCCGTAGGCGAGAGCTCCGCATTCACCACGGCGGCGGTTCGGCCCGGCCCCAGCATGGGTCGTGCGCTGCGGCCATGCGCCACCACCATGTCCGAGGCCAGCAGGAGATCCGCCTGGCCGGCGCCGATGCGGGGCGCCGGAATGCTCTCCTCCGTCGCCCCGACCCGCCCGATGCGCAGCTGCACAAAGACGCCGCCGCCCTTCTGCGCAAAGCCCAGCGTATCGACCGAACGGGACGGTCGGCCGTCCAGATGCGCGGCCATGGCCAGGATGGCGCCGAGCGCCGTCACCCCCTGCCCGCCGACGCCGGCCACGAGCACGTTCCAGGCGGCACCATCCCGCAATTCCGGCAGGGCAGGATCCGCCAGGGTGATGTCCTTCACCTCCAGAGGCTTCGGCCGCGCCGGCTCCGCACCGAGGAGGGTGACGAAGGATGGACAGAAGGCCTCGACGCAGGAGAGGTCCTGGTTGCAGGCAGATTGGTCTATGCGCCGCTTGCGGCCCCAGGGCGTGGCGATCGGCTCCACCGCGATGCAGTTGGAAACCCGCGAACACTCGCCGCAATCCTCGCAGACGCGCGGATTGATCATCGCGCGGCGCTCGGCCTTCGCGGCCGTGCCGCGCTTGCGCTTGCGGCGTCGTTCCGTCGCGCATTCCTGGTCGTAGATCAGCCCTGTCACGCCGGAGGTCTCGCGCAGGCTGCGCTGCACCGCATCCAGCTCGCTGCGATGATGGAAGCCGATGCCCGGCGGAAGCATCGGGTCGCCGCGGTGCCGGTCCGGGTCATCCGCCACGATCTCGATGCGCTCGACACCCTCCGCGCGCAGCTGGGCGGCGATGCGGGGGACGGTGACCTCGCCCTCCACATGCTGGCCGCCGGTCATGGCGACGGCCGAATTCACCAGCACCTTGAAGGTGATGTTGGCCCTGGCGGCGACCGCCGCGCGTAGGGCCAGGCTGCCGGAATGGGCCCAGGTGCCATCGCCGATATTGGCGAAGATATGCGGCGTGTCGGTGAAGGCCATCTGGCCCAGCCAGGGCACCCCCTCCCCGCCCATCTGGGTGAAGGGCAGGCTCTCCCGCTCCGGCATCTTGGTGACGAGCCAGTGGCAGCCGATTCCGGCCAGGGCCTGCGACCCCTCCGGCACGCGCGTCGAAGTATTGTGTGGGCATCCGGGGCAGAAAAAGGGGTCGCGGACGGAAAGCGGTTCGGCGGCCAGGCCTTCGAGCTGCTGCAATTCCCGCAGCCGGGCGGCCATCGCCTCGGTCCGCAGCGCCTCAGGTAGCAGCGGCGCCAGGGCCCGCAGGATCTGCGCGCCGTCCAGCTCGGCCAGCTCGGACAGCAGCGGTGCACCGTAGGCGTCGCGCTTGCCCAGGATTCGTGGCGGGTTCGGAGTGCCATAGAGCGCGTCGCGCAGCTGGGTCTCCAGAAACGCGCGCCGATCCTCGATGACGAGGATCTCTTCCAGCCCCTGGGCGAAGCCGCGCGCAGCCTCCGCATCCAAAGGCCAGGCCAGCCCGACCTTCCACAGCCGCAGCCCGTGCCGCCGCGCCATCTCCGGCGCGATGCCGCATTCCGCGAGCACCTGCCGAAGCGTGGCAAAGGCCTTGCCGCGCACCGCGATGCCGAGCCGCGCCTGTGGGCTGTCCAGCACCATCCGATCGATGCCATTGGCGCGGGCGAAGGCGATCGCCGCCGGCAGCTTGTGCATGCGCAGCCGCCGTTCCTGCGCCAGGGCCGCATCGGGCAAACGGATGCCGAGGCCATCGGGCGGCAGCACCACCCCTTCGGGCAGCTGCGTGGCGTAGCGGGCGATGTCGATGCGCAGCGTCTGGCTGGCATCCATCGTCTCCGCCACGCATTTCAGGCCGGTCCAGGTTCCGGCGAAGCGGGACAGCGCGATGCCCTTCAGGCCGAATTCCAGCACCTCCGCCACCTCGCCCGGGTCGAGCAGCGGGATCTCCAGGTCCTGGAAGCTGAATTCGCAGCCCGAGGTGACGGTGGAGGATTTGGCCGAGGGATCATCCCCCGACAGCGCCAGCACGCCGCCCCGCGGCGCGGTGCCGGCCGAATTGGCATGGCGCATCACATCGCCGCTGCGGTCCAGTCCCGGCCCCTTGCCGTACCAGATGCCGAAGACACCGTCGTGCCGGGCTCCGGGCGAGAGGCCGACCTGCTGGGTGCCCCAGACGGCGGTGGCCGCCAGGTCCTCGTTAAGCCCCGGCTGGAAGACGACATCGGCCTCCTTCAGCCGCTTCGCCTGTCGCCCCAGCTCAAGGTCGTAGCCCCCCAAGGGCGAGCCACGGTAGCCGCTGATGAAGCCAGCCGTGTTCCATCCCATCGCCTGGTCGATCTGCCTGCGCAGCAGCGGCAGGCGCACCAGCGCCTGGATGCCGGTGAGCACCACCGGCTCCCCGGCCAGGTTCCACCGATCCTCGAGGCTGGCTTCAGGGCGTTGCAGGCTGCCCATGCGCACTCTCCCGCTGCAGGTTCCAGACCTTGGAAAGGATGGCCCGGATGCACAAGGGAGCTTTTCCGAATTCTATTGTGCAGCGCCGAAGAAACGGCAGAAACTTCCGGCATGGACGCGATCGACAAACGGATCCTCCGGGCCCTGGCCCGCAAGGGCAGGCTGACCAATGCGGAACTGGCCGAGGAAGTCGGGCTCTCAGCCTCCCCCTGCTGGACCCGGGTTCGGCGGCTGGAGCAGGCAGGCGTCATCAAGGGCTATGCCGCCATCCTCGACCAGGCCGCGCTCGGCCTGCCGGATACGGTCTTCATCGAGGTGATGATGGAACGGCACGACGAGGACAGCCTGCGCCGCTTCGAGGAAGCGGTGCAGGCCATTCCGGAGGTCCTCGAATGCCACCTGGTGACAGGCGAATACGACTACATGATCAAGGCGGCCGTCGGCGGCACGCTGGGCTATGAGCGCCTGCTGCGCGACCGCCTGTACCGGCTGCCCGGCATACGCCACACGCGCAGCAGCTTCGCCCTGCGCTGCCTGAAGCAGGAAATGTCGCCCATCCCAGGCTGAGCCCCGGCTCAGTGGCGGGCCGCATCCTGCGCATCGAAGTGATACTTCACTTGCAGCAAGCCGAACAGCACGCCGAAGCCGAACAGCGCCAGGCCGAAGACGGCGAGGCTGGTTTCCTGCGCGGCGGCGGCCGCGGCGAGGCCAATGAGGGAGATGATGGCCGAGAGGGCGATGAAGTAGATCATTGCGGCAGATCCTTCCTGGGCAGATCGTCAAACAGGATGCGGGAGGCGGCGCCATCAAGGTCTTCGTACTGGCGCGCGCGCAGGGTCCAGAGAAACAGCGCGAGTCCAAGCAGGCCGAGCGCCAAGGCCAGCGGCACCAGCAGGATCAGGGCATTCATCAGGCCTCCTCCTTTCCGGCACGCAGGGCGTTGAGGATGACGATCATGGAGCTGCTCGCCATAACCACTGCCGCGATGAGCGGCGTCACGAAGCCGAAGACCGCGGCGGGCACTGCGACCACGTTATAAAGCAGGCTGAAGCCGATGTTCTGCTGCGCCAGCAGTTGGGCGCGGCGGGCCACGCGGATGGCATAGGGCAGGGCCGACAGGCCATCGCCCCGTAGCACGATATCCGACGCCGCCTGGGCGATATCGGTGCCATTCGCCGGGCTCGCCGAGACATGCGCCAAGGCCAGGGCCGCCGCATCGTTGATGCCGTCGCCGATCATCAGCGGCCTGGCACCCGCGGCACGCAGCGCCTCGATCCGCGCCGCCTTGTCGCTCGGCGTCGCCCTTGCCTGCCAGGGGCCGATGCCGGTGGCCGTGGCCGCCGCCTCGACCGCCGAAATGGCGTCGCCGGAGAGAAGCTCCGTCTCCAGGCCGAGGGACTGGAGCGCTGAGACGACGCGGCCTGCATCATTGCGGAGGCGGTCGCGGAAGCGAAAGACGACCAACTGCTGGCCCGGCTGCCGCAGATACAGGCTCATGCCTGAATCCGGCGTCTCCTCCACGCCGCAGAACGCCGCGCTCCCCAGCCGGATGTCGCCATGCCGCAGGCCGCAGCCCGGCACCTCCTCGACTCCGTCGAGGGTCGGCGCCTCGGGACAGGCGCGGACCAGGGCTTGCGACAGCGGGTGGCGGCTGGCACGGGCCAGGGAGCTGGCGAGGCATAGCGCCGCGGGCGGCACCGAGGCATCCTCAATGAGGTCCGGATGACCCTCGGTCAGGGTGCCGGTCTTGTCCAGCACGGCATGGTTGGCGCTCGCCAGCCGTTCAAGCGCCGTCGGCGAAGCCACCAGGATGCCGCGCCGGAACAGGGCGCCCACCGCGGCCACCTGCACCGCCGGCACCGCGATAGCGAGGCCGCAGGGGCAGGTCACGATCAGGGAGGCTACGGCCGGCACCAGGGCTTCCTGCCAGGTGACCCCCGCCCCCAGCCACCAGCCCAGGAAGGTCCCCGCCGCCACCACATGCACAACCGGCACATAGAGGCGCGCGGCGCGATCGGCGATGGAGACGAAGCGGCCGCGCCCCTGCTCCGCCCGCTCCAGCAAGCGGGCGAGCGCCGCCAGCGACCCGTCGCGCACCGCCGCGGCAACCCGCATCTGGAACGGCGCGCCCATGTTCACGGAACCGGCCGCGAGCATCTCGCCGGCTGCCAGGTGACGCGGCACGGATTCACCGGTCGTCGCGCCGAGGTCGAGGACGACATCCGCCGACGCCGTGCCGTCCAGCCGCAGGCGATCGCCCGAGGCAACCAGCACCAGGTCCCCGGCGCGGACGCTCTCGGCCGGAACACCCCGCGTCGTGCCATCGGCGCAGACGAGCTCGACCGTGCCATCCTGCAGCGCCAGCAGCTCCGCCACCGCCTGTCGCGCTCGGCGACGCATACCACGATCCAGCACCCGTCCCGCGAGCAGTAGGGCCAGCAGGGCGGTGGCGCCGTCGAACCAGGTATAGGGGCCGTTCCGGATGGCTTCGCTGAGGCTCATCGCCGTGGTGGCGATGACGCCGAGTGAGACGGCCAGATCCATATTGGCGCGGCCCGCGCGAACCGCCTGCCAGGCGGAGCGATAGAAGGGCATGCCGGCCACCAGCACGGTCGGCAGGCCGATCAGCGCCGCGAGCCAATGCATCAGCGCCCGCGTCTGCTCCCCCATGTCGCCGCCGACCCAGACGGCGACCGAGACGAGCATCACGTTCATCGAGCCGAAGGCGGCGATCCCCAGCGCGCGCAGCAGGGCCTGGCCTTCCGCATCCTCCGTGGCACGCAGGCAGGCCGGCGACCAGGGCGCGACGCGAAAACCGAGCTTCGCCACCAAGGCGGCGAGGTCCCGCGCACACTCCGCCGGGCCGCGCCAGACGATGGTCAGCCGGCGGGCCGTTAGGCTGGCCCGTGCGCGCAGCACGTCGGGTTCGGCGGCCAGGGCCTGCTCGACCAGCCAGATGCAGGCGCCGCAGGTCAGCCCGCTGACCATCAGCTCCAGGCTTTGCGTGCCGTTCGGTCCGGCGCAAGCGAACGAGGTCGCGTCGAAGGAGGGTGGCGCCTCGGGCGGGCGCAGGCTGCCGGCCGCGGTCTCCTGCCGGCCATAGAAGGCATCCAGGCCGAGACCGCGCACCAGCGCATGGGCGCCGCTGCAGCCAGTGCAGCAAAAGGCGCCCTGGCCGGGAAGCAGCGCTGTGCCGCAATGCGCGCAGTGCGAGCGGGACACGCCGATCTGGCCCGGCTGGAAACGCTCCCGGCTGGCGGCTTCGATGGTCACGGCGCCAACACCCGCCGGCGGATGTCGAAGGTCTGGCCGCCCGGCCCATGCAGCAGAAGCCGTGCCTCCCATTGGCCGGGGCGCAGCACGCCGGTGCTGGATTCGAACTGGCCGCCGCGCGTCTGGCGGAAGGTGAGTGGCTGCTGCACGGCTTCCAGCGGTCGCTGCAGAAGGCCTTCCAGCACGCCGTCGACCGACAGGCCTTGCCGGTCCGTCACCGAGACCACGAGCGTCCCGGCGCGCAGCGTCACCTCGGCCTGCCAGCCCAGCGCCTGCTGCCGCGCCGCGGTCTGCAGCACGTGATTATAGGTGCGCCCCCGATCGTAGGACTTGCCGACGGTCACCCCGGTGAAGGTCGAGAGTGCCGCCCAGATCAGCCCGCCATTCACCACGACAACCAGCAGCATGCCGCCGACAAAGACCCAGGGGATCCAGCGGCTGCGGCGAGGATCGACCGTCACGGCAACTTCGTTCATGGCCTTGGTCCCAGAAAGACGCTGTGTGCCGAAGCGACGACCCGCCCCTGCGCATCGCTCAGCCGGAAGGCGACGTCTGTTGAATCCCGGGCCGCCTGGCCGGCCGGCTGGGTGACCAGCACCCGCCATTGCGTGATGCCGTCAGGGCGGGTCGTGACGCCGAAGCGGTTCTCGCCCATCACGGCCCCCTCCTGAACCTGCATGCGAAGCGCCTGCGGGCCGCTGATCTCGAGCACCAGCGTCGTGCTGACCCGTCCCTTGTCGGCAATCTTTAGCGTATAGGCATTGCGGACGGACCCGTCGGAGAGGGTGACGAAAAGCGGCGCGCGATCGCGCAGCACCGAAAGCGTCACCGTCTCCCGCAGCAGGAGGGCACCCAGCATGACCGCCGCCACGGCACCGAGCATGGTCGCATAGAGAATGGTGCGCGGCCGGATGAAGCGCGGCACGCGCCGCGCCGCCATGCCGGCCGAGAGACGCGCCGGGCCGGGCTGCAGCGGCTGCGCTGCCGCCGTGGAGGCGGCAAGATTGGCCAAGGTCTCGAAGGCAACCAGGCCCTTGGGCCGCTCGAGCCGGGTCATGATGTCGTCGCAGGCATCGATGCAGAGGCCGCAGCCGATGCATTCCAGCTGCTGCCCATCGCGGATGTCGATCCCGGTCGGGCAGACATTGACGCAGGCGCGGCAATCGACGCAATCGCCGACACCTTCCTGCTTGGACTTGCCGCGCGGCTCCCCACGCCAGTCGCGATAGGTCACGACCAGCGAATTCTCGTCCAGCATCGCCGCCTGGAAACGCGGCCAGGGGCACATGTAGGTGCAGACCTGCTCACGCGCCCAGCCGGCCAGCAGGTAGGTGGTGCCGGAGAAGAGGGCGAAGAAGAAGTAGACTTCGACCGAGGCGCGACCGGTCAGGACCTCCCACGTCACGGTCGGCGCGTCGTTGAAGTACATGATCCAGGCACCGCCGGTCGCCGCCGCGATCAGCAGCCAGGCGAGGTGCGTCAGCGCCTTCTTGCGGAACTTGGCAACGGACCAGGGGGCCTTGTCCAGGCGCATCCTTTCGTTGCGATCGCCCTGGATCTGCCGCTCAACCCACATGAAGAGATCGGTCCACACCGTCTGCGGGCAGGTGAAGCCGCACCAGACGCGACCGAACAGGCTGGTGGCGACGAAGAGACCGATGGCCCCCAGCACCAGAAGGCCGGTGAGGAAATAGACCTCCTGCGGCCATATCTCAATAAAGAAGAAGAACAGGCGCCCATTGGCGATATCGACCAGAACGGCCTGGTCCGCAGTTCCCGGCCCGCGGTCCCAGCGCAGCCAGGGCACGAGATAGTAGGCTGCTAGGCACAGCGCCAGCACCACCCATTTCGCGCGGCGCACCGGCCCGCTGACCGCCTTGGGGTAGACCTTCGGGCGGTCGGCATAGAGCGACGGTGCCGGCGGCGGCGTGGCCCCCGTCGGCAGCAGCCGGTCCTTGGGCTGGATGGTGCTCATGATCCTGACTTCAGTTCTCGCCGCCGCCCAGGGCGTGCACGTACACGGTCAGCATGTTGATGACCGCCGGGTTCAGCCTGCCGCCCCATGCCGGCATCACGCCGGCGCGGCTGTAGCTGATGCTCCGCACGATGGACGCCTTGTCGCCGCCATAGAGCCAGATGCGATCGGACAGCAGGGGCGCGCCGACATCGCGGTTCCCCTCGCCGCGCTCGCCATGGCAGGCCGCGCAATTCTCGGCGAAGAGATTGGCACCGCGTTGCGCCGCAGCGGCATCGGTAGACCGGTCGCTGAGCGAGAGGACGTACTCGGCTGTGTCGTTCACCTGCGGCAGGGTCAGCACGCCATCCGCCAGGAAGCGCGGCATCATGCTGGTGCGCTCGGCGTCGCTCTCACCCGCACGAACTCCATGGGTGATGGTCGTGTGGATGGCGTCGTGCTGACCGCCCCAGATCCAGTCATCATCGACCAGGGATGGAAAGCCACCCACGGCACCCTGCCCGCCCGCACCGTGGCAGCCCGCACAATTATTGGCGAAGGCAATGCGACCGCCGGCAATGGCGAAGCCGCGCAGTTCCGCGTCTTGCGCAATCTGCTGGGGCGTTGCCTCGCGGAGGCGCTGCATCATCGGGGCCATCCGCGCCTGCGCGTTGCGGACATCGTCCACCACCGCCTCGCGTGCGATCCAGCCGGTCATGCCGGTGGCACCCTGGAAGGGGAAGGCCGGATAGACCACGACATACACAGCGGCAAAGAGGATGCAGGCATAGAAGGTATAGAGCCACCACTTCGGCAGCGGCGTGTTCAGCTCGCGCAGCCCATCCCACTCATGGCCAGTGGTATCCTTGCCGGTGAGGCTGTCCTTCTCGATCTTGGTAGGCATGCTGCGGGACTCCTCAGCGCCGGCGGTCAGAAACGTCTTCACGGAAGGGGATGCCCCCGGCCTGCTCGAACTCGCGCTTGCGCGCGGGCGCGAGGACCCGAAGCAGGATTCCGATGAAGAGGACGAAGAACCAGACCACCCAGAGGGTGGAGAACAAGGGCTGCAGGGCGACGATATCCATGGCTGCGTTTCCTACTGCTGCCGCACCTGGTCGGGCGTGACGTCGCTGAAGCGAACCAGCGTGCCGAGCATCTGCAGATAGGCCACCAGCGCATCCATCTCCGTCACCACGGCAGGGTTGCCGTCGAAGCTGCCCTGGCGCGCGCGCGGGTAGCGGGCCGCAAATGCCGCACCGTCCGCTTCAGGCCGCGCCTGGGCTTCAAGGTCGGCGCGCGCGTTGGCGATCATCTCCGCCGTATAGGGGACCCCAACCGCCACCTGTGCCCGCAGGTGGGAGGCGATGTCGCTTGCATTGAGCGGACGATCCAGGAAGGCATAGGGCGGCATCACGCTTTCCGGCACTACCGCCCGCGGGCTGCGCAGATGCGCGGCGTGCCAGTCATCCGAATAGCGGCCGCCAACGCGCGCCAGATCCGGACCGGTGCGCTTCGAGCCCCATTGGAAGGGATGGTCGTAGATGCTCTCGGCCGCCAGCGAATAGGCCCCGTAGCGCTCCAGCTCGTCGCGGAAGGGTCGCACCATCTGGCTGTGGCAAAGGTAGCAGCCTTCACGCACGTAGATGTTGCGTCCGGCGAGCTCGAGCGGCGTGTAAGGGCGCACGCCCTCGACCCGCTCGATCGTGCTCTCCACCGTGAAAAGCGGCACGATCTGGGCAAGCCCGCCGATCGACACGGTGATGAGCGTCAGCACGCCCATCAGGATGAGGTTCTTTTCGATGATCCCGTGGTTGAACCAGCGCATGGCGGGCGTCCTTATTCGGCAGGTGCGGGAATGGGGGCGGAAATGCCGGCCGAGCCAGGCGCAGGCACCGCATCAGCCAATTCGTCGCTCGTCACAGTCTTCCAGAGGTTGAAGGCCATGATCAGCGCGCCGCTGAGGTAGAGAACACCGCCCATCATGCGGATGACGTAGTAGGGATGCATCGCGGCCACGCTTTCGATGAAGGCGTATTGCAGGAAGCCCAGCTCGTCATAGGCGCGCCACATCAGGCCCTGCAGGATGCCCGAGACCCACATCGCGGTGATGTAGAGCACGATGCCCAGCGTCGCGATCCAGAAGTGCCAGGAGACGAGCTTCTGGCTATACAGCGCCTTCTTTCCCCAGAGCTTCGGATACAGCCAGTAGAGCGCGCCGAAGGTGATGAAGCCGACCCAGCCCATGGCGCCGGAGTGCACATGGCCGATGGTCCAGTCGGTGTAGTGCGACAGGGCGTTGACCGCCTTGATCGACATCACCGGACCTTCGAAGGTCGACATGCCGTAGAAGCCGACCGCGGTGACCGAGAAGCGCAGGCCCGGATCGGTGCGAAGCTTGTCCCAGGCGCCCGAGAGCGTCATCAGGCCGTTGATCATGCCGCCCCAGGACGGCATCCACAGCATGACGGAGAACACCATGCCCAGCGTCTGCGCCCAGTCGGGCAGCGCGGTGTAGTGGAGGTGGTGCGGACCCGCCCAGATATAGAGGAAGATCAGCGACCAGAAGTGCACGATCGAAAGGCGGTAGGAATAGACCGGGCGGTCCGCCTGCTTCGGGATGAAGTAGTACATCATCCCGAGGAAGCCCGCGGTCAGGAAGAAGCCCACCGCGTTGTGGCCGTACCACCACTGGATCATCGCATCCTGGACCCCGGCCGCGAGGCCGTAGCTCTTGCCATGGCCGAGCGTGATCGGCAGCGCCAGGTTGTTGACGATATGCAGCATCGCCACGGTGACGATGAAGGCGAGGTAGAACCAGTTCGCCACGTAGATATGCGGCTCCTCGCGCCGGAGGATCGTGCCGCCGAAGGCGACCAGGTAGTGCACCCACACCACTGTCAGCCACAGGTCCACGAACCACTCGGGCTCGGCGTATTCCTTGCCCTGGGTCACGCCGAAGACGTAGCCGACGGCCGCCGCGACGATGAAGAACTGGTAGCCCCAGAACAGGAACCAGCCCATCGACTCGCCGCCGAAGAGCCGCGCCCGGCAGGTGCGCTGGACAACGTAAAGGCTTGTGCCGAGCAGGGCATTGCCGCCGAAGGCGAAGATCACGGCGGAGGTGTGCACCGGCCGCAACCGGCCGAAGGTCGTCCATTCGAGGTCGAGGTTGAGCAATGGCCAGGCCAGTTGCGAGGCAATGACGACCCCGACCAGAAAGCCGACCACGCCCCAGAAGACGGTCGCGATCGCGAAGGCCCTGATCGGCGCCTCCACATAGGGCTCGGACCGCGACATCGCAGCCGCTCCGGCTGGATTGGCGGCGTAGCCTGCTGCAGCCATGGCAAAACTCTCCCCTCGGCACACCGTGGTCGCGAATTGGGCGGTGTGGTCGGCGCAGATGACCCGCCTGGGGCGCCTCTGTCCTTGATGCGGATCAATGGAACGATGCTGCGCGGCGGTTATGGTGGCTGCCGGGACGAGATCCAGGAAAGCAGGGCACAGCGAGATGGAAGACGCCGCCGCACCGATGGCCCAGCCGCAAGAGCAGGTCGCGCAGCTGGTCCCGCTAGACCGCCCTTGGCTGTGGCTGAACGCGGGCTGGCAGGATCTCAGGGCAATGCCGCATATCGGATTTGTCTACGGAGGGGCGGTTGTCGCGGCCGGCTGGCTGCTCAGCGCCCTCCTGCTCAATGCGGGGATCGCCTGGGCGGTCCTGCCGGCAACCGCGGGCTTCTTCCTGGTCGCCCCCTTGATCGGCGCAGGCCTCTACGAGGCCAGCCGGAGGCGGGAGCGGGGCGAGGTTGTCACGCTCGCGCTCTGCCTGCAGGGGTTCCGCCGCAATGCGCCGCAGCTCGCGCTCATGGGCGTGGTGCTGCTGCTGCTGCATCTATTCTGGATTCGCACGGCGGGCCTTCTCTTCGCCGTCTTCTTCGGCATCGGCTTCTCGCCAGCCATCGAGATGCTGCCCATGGCGATGCTCCGGTCCGGCATGCTGCTGCCCTTCCTGGTGATCGGCACAGGCGTGGGCTTCGTCCTCGCGGCGGTCGCCTTCGCCATTTCCGCGGTGTCCATCCCGATGATGATCGACCGGGACATCTCGGTGATCGAGGCGATCCTCATCTCCATCCGGGTCACCACCCAGAATTGGCGCGCCATGGCGCTCTGGGCAGGGCTGATCGTGGTTTTCACCGCCATGGCACTCGTGCCCTTCTTCCTGGGCCTGGCGCTCGTCCTTCCGTTGATCGGACACGCCACCTGGCACGCCTATCGCGACCTGGTCCGTTGATCAGAACAGCTGGAAATCACCGGCGCTGAGCTGCCAGGGCGCCAGCCCGACAAGGACGGCCCCACCCGACCCCAGGGGCAGGTAGGCGCCGGCGGAGATGCTCTGGATCGCAGCCAGGGCGGCGGCCGGACTTCCGTAGATGGCGGCGGGCACCAGCAAGCGATCCTGCCCGGGCGTGAAATCGAGCACGGTGTCGATGCCCGCATTCGCGTCGATCTGCAGCCAATCGGCGCCCAGGCTGCCACCCAGCGTGTCATCGCCCAGACCACCGCGCAGCGTGTCCGCCCCCGCACCACCCAGCAGAAGGTTGGGCAGGGGATTGCCGATGATCAGATTATCCAGGCCGTTCCCGAAGCCGGACAAGGCGGCGCCGAGCAGGACCAAGCGCTCCACATTGACTGGCAGGACATAGCCACCGCTCGGCAGCTGCGCCCAGACCGTGTCGATGCCGCCCGAAACTTCCTCGAACACCAGGTCGCCGCGGTTGTCGATGATATAGAGATCGTCCCCGGTGCCGCCGAAGAAGCGTCCCGCGAGCCGATCGGCGGCGGTGCCATCCAAGGTATCTGCGCCAGCCCCCCCGCGCAGAAAGTCGCCGGCACCCGCTCCCGCCCGCAACACGTCGTCCCCGGGTCCACCTTGCACCTGATCAGCTCCGGCCCCGCCGTCGAGGGTGTCGGCGCCCGCCCCTCCATCCAGGAGATCGGCCTCCTCGCCACCAAACAGCACGTCGTTGCCGTCGCCACCCAGCAACCGGTCCCGGCCAGTGCCACCATCGAGGGTGTCGGCGCCGGACCCTCCTGCAAGCAGGTCATCGCCGGCCGCGCCGAACAGCCAGTCATTGTCATCCCCACCCGCGAGTCGATCATCACCGGCGCCGCCGTCCAGCAAGTCCGCTCCCGCCCCGCCGGTCGCTTCATCGGCCCCATCACCTGCGTTGATCGTGTCGTTACCCACCTCGCCGAATATCCGGTCATCCTCCGAGCCGCCAAGCAGCGTATCGGCGCCGCCGCCGCCGAACAGCGTGTCAGCACCGGCGCCGCCCTCCAGCATGTCGTTGCCCAGGCCGCCGGACAGGGTGTTGGCGCCTTCATTCCCATAGAGCGAGTCGTCACCGTCAGCGCCGAAGGCGGAGACGTCGCCAGCACCTGCGCGAAGCCGAAGCCGCTCGATCTCGGCGGGTATGGTCATGGACCAGCGCACGCTGAGTTCGTCGATGCCGCCACCTGGCAGTTCCAGCCAGGTGTCATTCATGCTGCGCAGCAGATAGACATCATTCCCATTGCCCCCGATCAGGCGATCGCCGTTGCCACCGCCGTCGAGGGTATCGGCGCCCTCCCCACCGACCAGGCGATCGATGCCTGGTCCACCCACCAGCCAGTCGTTATCGGCATCTCCGAAGAGGCTGTCAGCGCCCTCGCCACCTTCCAGGAGGTCACTGCTCTCCTCGCCGCGCAGCGTGTCCGCCCCGTCGCCGCCACTCAACCGATCGGAGCCCATTCCGCCATGAAGGCTATCCGCGCCTGCCCCACCCGTCAGAACGTCATCACCGGCATGCCCAAACAGCGCATCGTCGGATGCGCTACCGACCAGTGTATCCGCCCCCAGCGTTCCATCGACAACCTGGAAGGGTGAGGCAGGGCCGGGTTGGAGGATGGTGATGGTGATCGGGTAGCTTGCCAGGTTGCGCCCGTCAGATACCTCGATCACCACCTCGCGCTGGGTGCCACCCAGGCCGATGAGGTCCACGCCCTGCCGCAGGCGCAATTCATCGCCCACCATCTCGAACCAATCGGAATCCGGCCAGGCTACGCGGTATTCCAGCGGTCCGACGCTATCCGGGTCAGTCGCGATCAGGTTG
Organism: Falsiroseomonas tokyonensis; assembly: GCF_019024325.1. GTDB lineage: Bacteria > Pseudomonadota > Alphaproteobacteria > Acetobacterales > Acetobacteraceae > Falsiroseomonas > Falsiroseomonas tokyonensis. Next base: position 74,263 of record NZ_JAFNJS010000003.1, on the reverse strand, counting down.
CCGATCGGTGCGCCGACGTCGTTGGCCAGCACCACCCCGCCCGAGCTGAAACGGAGATCCTGGGGTGCCGTGTCGTCCACATCGATGAGCCGTATCGTGAAGACGTCGGGCAGAGGATTCCAACCGGCCGCAGCCGTCTTCAGCGAAAGGCCGATACGAAACTCGGGCGGTTCCGCCCAGGCCTCGGCATCGAAGGCCTGCAGCGGGGTGATCGTCATGAGGCGTCGGCCGCTGCTGAAGGTCGACACGAAGAGGCCCGCATCCCTTCCGGTCAGCCCGGCCGAGAGTACATCCGACGAGAAGGTGAGATAGACGATCCAGTCGCCCCGCTGGGCATTCTCATAGATCGTGTCGGGTATCGTCCCGACGAACGACGCGCACATGCTGGGCCCCATCCTGGTGCCCGTGCAGAAAGCGCCGGCATGGTTGAGATGCCGTCAACGAGGAGGCAATTCGATCGGTCAGGCCGCCAGCTGGACCGCCATCGTCGCCAACAGGGCCGCGTTCAGCAGGAACAACACGCCGCCCACCATCTGCGTCAATGGGCCGGCGCGACGCAGGAAGAAGCGCCCGAACAGGCCGACGCCCAGCAGCGCAGGGATGGTCCCGAGCGTGAATGCGAGCATGGCCAGCGCGCCAGCCAGCGCGCTGCCTGTCGCCGCGGCCGCGGCCAGCGCCGCGTAAAGCAGGCCGCAGGGCAGGCCTGACAGCAGCAGCCCCAGGCCGAAACCGTTCCATCCCCCCGGCGCGGCCATCAGGCGGCCGATCGGACGCAGCAAAAGGTCGGGGTAGCTGCCGGCCACGGCTGCGGAAGGCCCGCCGCGCGGCAGCAATCGCCGGCGCCAGCTCAGCGGCAGCCTGCCCACCGCCTGCCGCGCCATCATCACGGCGGCGAGCAGCAGCAGAGCGGCAAGAAGCTGCCGCAGCCCGGTGACCTGGCTGACCGCGCCGGCCGTCGCGCCCGCCAGCCCGCCGAGCGCGGCATAACCGATCATCCGGCCCGCATGATACGGCACCAGCGCCGCGCCACTCATGCGGGACAGGAAACCTCCCCCGCCCCGTCCGGATGCCGCGCCAGCCTGCGCCAGCACGAAGGGCGCGCACATTCCGGCGCAATGCGTCACCCCACCCGCCAAGCCGGCCAGCAGCATTGCCAGGGCGACCGAGGCCAAAGCTCCGGAGCCGAGCGCCGTGAGGTCGTGCAGACAATTAGCGAGCATGCGGCAGGCTAGCGCGGGCGCCCGCCCGGGACCTTGCGGCAGGTCAACTGCCGCGGAGGAATGTCACAGGCTGGTCCGCACCGACCAAAGTTCGGGGAAGAAGCGCCGATCGAGCACGGTGCGCAGATAGGACACGCCCGCGCTTCCCCCCGTTCCCTGGCGATGGCCGATGATCCGCTCCACCGTCTTCAGGTGGCGGAAGCGCCACGTCTGGAAGGCATCCTCCAGATCCACCAGTTCCTCGGCCAATTCGTAGAGGTCGAAATGGGCGGATGCGTCGCGATAGACGGTGGCCCAGACCGCCTCGACCCCAGGATGCGGCTCATGCGCCTGGCGCGCATCGCGCGTGACCACCTCGTCCGGCACCGGCAGCCCGCGCCGCTGCAGCAGGCGCAATGCCTCGTCATACAGGCTGGGCGCCTCGAAGGCGGCGCGCAGCTTGCCATGCACCTCCGGCACATGAGCATGCGGGCGCATCATGAAGGCTTCCCGGCTGCCCAGGCGATATTCGATCAGGCGATACTGCCAGGACTGGAAGCCGGAGGAGGCGCCGAGGCTTTCCCGAAAGGCCAGGTAGTCGTGCGGCGTCAGTGTCGTCAGCACGTCCCAGGCCTCCACCAGCTGGCGCTGGATGCGGCTGATGCGGGCCATCGCCTTGAAGGCCGGCGCCAGGTCATCGGCGCGGATCCGGTCCATGGCCAGGTCCAGCTCATGCCCCATCAGCTTGAGCCAAAGCTCCTGGACCTGGTGGATGACGATGAACAGCATCTCGTCATGCTGCCCACTGCGGGGATTCTGCGCCGCGAGCAGCTGGTCCAGCCCCAGATAATCCCCATAGCTCATCCGGCGACTGAAATCCGTCTCCGCGCCCTCGACCATTCGCCCATCTCCACCGCAGAATCGTGGCAATCTAGACGGCCGGCCCGGGAATGCCACATGGAAGCCTCCATGCTCGACCTGCGATCCCACTTCTCCCGCTTCCTCGGCGCGGATCCGGACCGGCTGCACTTCGCGGCCCATAGCCACCATCCCTGGCCGGATGTCACGCGCGAGGCCCAGCTTGCGGCCTGGGACAGTGCCGCACGGCTGCAGGACGGGAAGTGGGAGGAAGTGCTGGGCCCGCTTCTCGCGCGGTGCCAGAAGCAGGTGGCTGCCCAGCTTGGCCTGCCTGATCCTGCGACGCTCGTCTTTGCGCCCAATACGCACGACTTCATCCTGCGCATCCTCTCCGCGCTGCCTTGCCATCGTCCTCCGCGCATCCTGACGACGGATGGCGAATTCCACAGCCTGGCGCGCCAGCTGGCACGGCTGGAGGAAGAGGGGCTCGTGGCCGTTACGCGCATTGCCAGCGAGCCGGGCGCCGAGTGCCTGCCGCGCCTGGTCGAAGCGGCCGCGGTGGGCTTCGACCTGATCTGGGTCAGCGAGGTCTTCTTCGCCTCCGGCTTCGCGCTGGAGGGTCTGGAGCAACTGGCCGCAGCAGCCGGGGAGGCCGTGCTGGTCATCGATGGCTACCACGCCTTCATGGCCCGCCCGGTGCAACTCGGTCGCTTGGCCGAACGCGCCTTCTACACGGCGGGCGGCTACAAATACGCCATGGCGGGCGAAGGCGCCTGCTTCCTGCACTGCCGCCCGGCTGGCTGCCGAGGCCCCGCGCCACCGGCTGGTATGCCGCCTTCGGTGCGCTGGAGCAGCCTGGCGGCGGCACCGGCTATGCCGCGGATGGCTGGCGCTTCATGGGCGCCACCTTCGATCCCGCCGGCCTCTACCGGCTGGATGCGGCGCTGGGCTGGGTGGACCAGGTCGGTCTCTCCACCGCCGCCATCCAGGCGCATGCCCATGCGCTGCAGACCCGCTTCGTCGCCGGGCTCGACGGGACCGGCCTGTCGGCCGACCGCCTGGTGGTGCCGTTGGAGGAGTGGCGGCGCGGCAATTTCCTCAGCTTCGACCTCGACGAGGCGGAGGCCTGGCAGCAGCGCCTGCACCAGGCCGGCATCGTCACCGACCGCCGCGGCCGCCGGCTGCGCTTCGGCTTCGGCATCTACCAGACGGCCCAGGAGGTGGATGCGCTGCTGGCCCGCCTGCGGCAGGTCTAGGCGCGAAGCCGCGGAGGGATTAGGCCGCAGCCATGACAGCACTTCCACTGGCCCTGACCATGGGCGAGCCGGCCGGGATCGGCGCCGAGATCACGTGCAAGGCCTGGCAGGCGCTGCGGACCTCCGGGCCCGCCTTCCTGTTCCTGGGCGATCCGGAGGCGCTGCAGGGCATCCCGACGCGCCGCATCGAGGCGCCGGAAGAGGCGGTGGGCGTATTCCAACAGGCTCTGCCCGTCCTGACCCAGCGCCTGCCAAGCCCACCCTGCCTGGGTCATCCGGACCCGGCCAATGCCGGCGCCGTCATCGGCTCCATCCGCACGGCAGTCCAGCACGCCCTGGATGGACGCATTGCCGGCGTGGTGACCAACCCGATTCAGAAATCCGTTCTGACGGCGGCAGGATTCCAGCATCCTGGCCATACGGAATTCCTCGGCGAGCTCGCCGGCACGGGCCAGCCACCCGTCATGCTCCTGGCCTGCCCGGGGCTGCGCGTGGTGCCGGTGACGGTGCACATGGCGCTGGCCGCCGCCGCACGCAGCCTGACCACGGCCATGATCCTCGACCAGGGTCGTGTCGTTGCTGCGGCCCTGCGCCGGGATTTCGGAATCGCCCGCCCCCGAATCGCCATTGCCGGCCTCAACCCGCATGCGGGCGAGGCCGGCACCATGGGCCGGGAAGATATTGAGGTCGTGGCGCCTGCCATCGCCGCCCTTGTCCACGAGGGCATCGATGCCCGTGGACCGCTTCCGGCCGACACGATGTTCACGCCGCGCGCCCGGGCCAGCTACGACTGTGCGTTGTGCATGTACCACGACCAGGCCCTGATCCCGGTGAAGACGTTGGACATGGATGGCGGGGTGAACGTGACGCTGGGGCTGCGCATCGTGCGGACCAGCCCGGACCATGGCACGGCCCTGGATATTGCGGGGAAAGGCCAGGCGGAAGCCGGAAGCCTGATCGCGGCCCTGCGCCTGGCCGCCGAGATCGCCCAAAGCCGCGCGAGGAGCACGCCATGAATCATTTGCTGCTGTCGATCAACGTCGACCACGTCGCCACCCTCCGCAACGCGCGCGGCGGCCACTTCCCGGATCCCGTCGCCGCGGCCCATCTCTGCCTGGCCGCCGGGGCCGAGGGCATCACTGTGCATCTGCGTGAGGATCGCCGGCACATCCGCGACCGGGATGTGGAGCGCATGAAGGCCGAAGTGCCGACGAAGCTGAACCTGGAGATGGCGGCGACCGAGGAGATGGTCGGCATCGCCACCGCGCTGCTGCCGGAAGCCGTCTGCCTGGTGCCGGAAAAGCGCCAGGAACTGACGACCGAAGGCGGGCTCGACATCCTGCGGGCCGGTCCTGCCTTTGCGGAGATGGTCAAGCGCCTGACCGGCGCCGGCATCCGGACCTCGATCTTCATCGAAGCGGATGCGCGGCAGATCGAGGCCGCGGCCCGGATCGGAGCGAATTGCGTGGAACTGCACACCGGGACCTATGCCGATGCGGCGCCGGCGGCCCGCGCGCCGCACCTGGCCCGGTTGGTGGAGGGCGCGCGGCTGGTCGCCGAGGCCGGGCTGCTCTGCCACGCCGGGCATGGGCTGGATTTCGACTGCATCGGCGGCATCGCCGCGATCCCGGAGGTGTCCGAGGTCTCGATCGGGCATTTCCTGATCGGCCAGAGCATCTTCGAAGGCCTGCCCAGCGCGGTGCGCCGCATGCGCGACCTGATCGACGCTGCCCGCGCCGGGTAGGCCTGAGGCCACGCCCTTGCAATCTGCATGGCATGGCGGTTGCCTCGGGTCGCAGCGGCTGTCCCGCCGGTCAGCGGCCGGGGGGCGCCGCATTGCAGGATGCGAGACCATCATGACCTCAGCCCGGATTGCTCGGCAGACCATCCCGCTCTGGTTCCTGCGGACCGATGACGCAGGCCTTCCGGAGGAGGCCACGGGGCGCGGCGCGAAGGTGATCCGCCTGCCCCCGCCCTCCGCGCGTCGGCGCAGGGTCCTGACCTATCCCGCGGCCATCGCGATTCCGTCGCGCGCAGAACGGGGCATGCCGGAGGCTCCGCTGCCGCTGACCGCGCTGCTGGCTCTGGCCACGCCCACCGCCCTGCTGGGCTTTGGCATGCTGTTGCTGCAGCTCCTGGCCTGAGAGGTCAGGCGCTCACCCCCCATTTCTGGCCCAGTTCGGCAAAGAAGCCGCTGGCCAGCCGGATGGTCACCCAGGCGTTGAGGAAGTTCAGGAAGACCGGATCCTGCAGCGGCGCCATGAAGGCCATGGGGATCGGATTGCGCGGCTGGTCGGTAAACAGCGCGACCAGGTCCGGGTATTCACGGGTCAGGAAGGCCGCCTCGATCACCGTGGACATGGTGGCGTCCACCCGCCCGCCCAGCAGTTCCTGCCAGTCTCGCGCAGGGCTTTCGACGCGGCGTAGGGTGGCGGCCGGCAGCGCCTGCTGCACGAATTGCTCCATCGTCGTGCCGAGGTTGGTCGCCAGCGTCACGCCCCTCTGGTTCAGCGAGTCCCAATTGGCGAATCGCGCCGCGTTGCGCCTGGTCGTCAGGGGGATGAAGCCGGTGCGCCCCCAGGGGATGGTGAAGCTGGCCGCCAGGGCGCGGGCCACCGACATGGAGGTGCCGGTGAAGACGACGTCGTACTGATCGGCCTGCAGGCCGCTGATGAGCGTCCGCCAATCCGTCGCCACGAATTCCGCGCGCACGCCCATGTCGCGTGCCAGTTGCTCCGCGGCCTCGATCTGGTGGCCGCGATAGGAGCGGGTCGCCGGGTCGCGGAAGCTCATCGGGTTGAAGTCGCCGGTCGTGCCGATGCGAATGCGGCCGGCCGACTGGATCGCCTGAAGGCGCCCTGCCGCCGCGGGCTGCGCCAGTGCCTGGGCGGGCACCAGAAGGGCGGCTGCGGCGGCGGCGGCCGGGATGTGTCGGCGGTGCATGCGGTGGCTCCTGTTTCGGAAGCGGAGTTTGGTTGCGCTGGCAGATGCGCAACGTCCAGACCGGAAATCAACTGCAACGGTCCATCTCGCCGGCCCGGGCAAAGCGTGGGAGACAGGCGCCATGCCACCCCAACCGCCGCGCACCCTGCCCAGGCCCTGGATTCTGCTGCTACCCGTGCTTCTGGCGGGATGTGGCGGCAATTGGGGCTGGCACGTGGTCGACCCCTTCGACGCAAGGGGGCGCGCCAATCTGGGCTTCATGGCGGAGGGGCTCTGGGCGACGGTTTCGCTCTCCCTGGCCGCCATCCTGCTCTCGGTCCTGCTTGGCACCGCCGTCGCTTTGCTCGGCTTCTCCCGCTACCGGGCGCTGCGGCTGGCCAACCGCCTCTGGGTCGAGCTGTTCCGCGCCGTGCCGATCCTGGTCCTGATCCTTTGGGTCTTCTACGGGCTGCCGGTCGTGCTCGGCATCCGGCTCGATGTCTTCACCGCGGCCCTGCTCGCCATCGCTATCTGCGATTCGGCCTTCGAGGCCGAGATCCTGCGCGGCGGCATCCAGAGCATCGAGCAGGGACAGCGCGAGGGCGCCGCCGCACTCGGCCTGTCGCGCTGGCAGACCATGCGGTTTGTCATCCTGCCGCAGGCGGTGCGCCGCATCTTGCCGCCCATCGCCAACCAGTTCGTCTATGTCGTGAAGATGAGCAGCCTGGCCAGCGTGATCGGTTACCAGGACCTGACGCGGCGAGCCAATGAGCTGGTGGTGTCGGTGTTCCGGCCACTCGAGATCTACACCATCCTGATCCTGGAATACCTGGTGCTGATCCTGTTGATCTCCGCCGGCACGCGATGGCTGGAGCGGCGGCTGGGCGCCGACCAGGGGCGTCGGCGGGACGGTTGACGCCCGCGGCGCGCCCGGCCAGCGTCGCAGCATGACCCAGTCCTCCGACCTCCCGGCGATCGCGCCGGATGCCCTGGCCGCGTACCAGGCGATCCATGCCAGCACCCTGACCCTCGACACCCATGTCGACATCCCCTGGCCGGCCACGCCCGACCCCGCGACGGCGACCTCGCGGCGGGTGGACTACCCGAAGATGCTGGCCGGTGGGCTCAAGGGCGTGGTCTTCATCGCCTATGTCCCGCAGGGCCCGCGGACGCCGGAGGGGCATGACGCAGCCGGGGCCAGGGCGGAGGCCATGCTGCGGGCCATTGCCGCGACCGCCGGCGATGCGCCGATGCGGCGCCAACTCTGCACCACCCCGGATGAGTTCGAGGCCTGCGCGGCCGAAGGTACGCTCGCCATCCTGCTTGGGGTCGAGAATGGCTATGCCATGGGGACGGATCTGTCCCGGCTCGCCCTGTGGCGCAGCCTCGGCGCCATCTATGTTACCGTCACTCATGACGGGCACAATGCGCTGTCCGATGCGGCGCGCCCGCGCGCGGAGCTGGGCGACGCCGTCTCGCTGCATGGCGGGCTTTCCGCGCTAGGCCGGGATGCGATCCGGGAGATGAACCGGGTCGGCCTGATGGTCGACGTCTCGCATGTGGCGCGCAGCGGCATGCTGCAGGCGGCGGAGCTTTCGCGCACGCCGATCGTGGCCACCCATGCCTGCTGCCGGACGCTCCGCGACCATCCGCGCAACCTGGACGATGTCCAGCTCGATGCGCTGCGCGATGTGGGCGGGCTGATCCAGATCACGGCCATGCCGAGTTTCCTGGTTAATCCGGGTCCCGATGGCACGGCGCGCGCCAGCGTCGCGGAGATGGCCGATCACGTCGACTATGCGGTGCGCCGGATCGGCATCGACCATGTCGGGCTGTCCTCCGACTTCGATGGCGGCGGCGGCGTGGAGGGGTGGCAGGACGCCTCCACCACGGGGCAGCTGAGCGCCGAGTTGCTTCGCCGGGGCTACGGCGCACGGGAGCTAGGCCTCCTTTGGTCAGGAAATTTCCTTCGCATCTGGCGCGCCGTCCTGCGCGCAGCAGGCTGACCTCGGTGAGACCTGGCACTACGCAGCCATCTCAATAAGCTTCCTTGGGCGCAGGCCCTGCCGGATGGAACGTCAATCGTCCTGGATCGCCGCCCCCCATATGGGCCAGCAATGAAGCGCCAAGCGCTGGGCGAATCTCAACTTCTTTGCCCGTTTGCAAGATGAAGAACTTGCGGCACACTCAAGGCCAGCTGCGCAGAGCTTGAGACGCAGCCTGGGAACCTTGCCGCGCTCATGTCGTCACCATCCCTGTTCCGCTCGGAGGCCGTTACCGAGGCCGCGGCGCCAGATCGCTATGATGAGGCGCTGCGGGTCATGCGGCCCTGGACCTGGGCGGTCGGCGGGGCCCTGCTGGCCATGGCCATCATCGGATTGGTCTGGGCCTCCCTGATCGACGTTCCGGTCAAGGTGTCCGGGCGCGGGATCCTTCTGCCGCCGGGTGGCGTGGTGGACATCGTCGCGGACACGGATGGCCGGATCGAGTCCCTGCTGGTGCGACCGGGCGACCGCGTTGAGGCCGGGCGGCCGGTGGCCCAGGTCGATCAATCCGAGGTCCGCCTCCAGCTCTCCCTTGCCGAAGGCCAGGCCGCCGATGCCGCCCGGCACCGCCGCGAGCTCATCGAGTTCCATCGCCGCGAGGAAGCGGCGGCCGATGCCTTCCGTGTCGCCCGCGACGCGGCGCTGACGCAGAACCTCCGGCTGCTGGAGGAACGTCTCTCCATGATGATTCAGCGGGAGGACGTGCTTCGCGGGCTTTCGCAGCAGAATCTGGTGAACCGTGACCGCGCGCTTTTCGCCCGCGTGGAGGTCTTCCAGGTCCGCGAACAGATCGCCGCCGCCCGCAACGAACGCGAGCAGCTTGTGCTGGACCAAGCCCTCAAGCGCACGCAGCGTGAGCGGGAGACGATGGAGGCCGAGCGCCGGGCGGATGAGACGGAACGCCAGGCGCAGGCCCTGCGGGATCGCCTGCTGCGCCTGGGCGCCGTGCTGGCGCCCTATTCGGGCACTGTGGTCGAGGCCAAGGTGAACGAGGGCCAGGTCGTCCAGCGCGGCACGGCCCTGTTGACGATCGAACGTGATCCCACCGAAGGCCATGGCGGAACCATGGCCGTCGTCTATGTCACCGCCCAGGATGGCAAGCGGCTGGCCGAGGGGTTGCGCGTGGAAGTCTCGCCCTCCTCGACGCGGCGCGAGGAGCATGGCTTCGTGTATGGGCGCGTCGTCCGGGTGGCCGATGTTCCCGCCTCCTCCGCCGGCCTGCTGCGCACCCTGCAGAACGACCAATTGGTGCGCAACTTCACCACCGCGCTCGGCACGCCCTTCGAGGTGGAGGTGGCTCTGGAGCGTGACCCGACCACCCGCAGCGGCCTGCGCTGGTCCACCGGCGGTGGACCTGATTTCGCGGTCGAATCCGGCACTCTGGCCGAAGCCGAGTTCACGGTCCGCTCCGTGCGGCTGATCGGGCTCGCCTTCCCGGCCCTGCGCGGCTGGCTGACCCGGACCGCCGACGCGGCCACGCCATGAATGCCGGCACCGCGACGCCGCGGCCCGGACGTTCCGGCACCCGGGTCCGCACCCCCACCGTCCTGCAGATGGAGGCCGTGGAATGCGGTGCCGCGGCACTCGGCATCGTCCTGGCCCATTACGGCCGCTGGCTGGCGCTGGAGGAGCTGCGCGTGGCCTGCGGCGTGTCCCGCGACGGCAGCCGCGCCAGCCATGTGGCCGCGGCCGCCCGACAGTACGGCCTGGCAGTGCAGGCCTTCCGCATGGAACCGGGCCATCTTGCCGGCATGAAGATGCCGCTGATCGCGCATTGGGGCATGAACCACTTCGTTGTCATCGAGGGGATCGGGCCTCGCCACGTCTACATCAACGATCCCGCCAGCGGCCCTCGACGGATCACGAAGGAGGAGCTGGACCGCAATTTCACCGGGGTGGCATTGGTGCTGGAACCCGGTCCGAACTTCCGCAAGGGTGGCGAGCCGCCGCGCGCGCTGGGTGGCATCCTCCGCCGCCTGCGCGGCAACGAGGCCAGTTTCGGCTTCCTGTTTGGCATCAGCCTGCTGCTGATGATCCCCGCCCTGCTGGTTCCGGCTTTCTCCCAGATCTTCGTGGACGATGTTCTGGTCGGCCGCTTCGATTCATGGCTGGAGCCGCTGCTCTACGGCATGGCCGGCGCCGCCGCGGCCATGGCCTTGATCACCTGGTTGCAGCTCAACCTGCTGCTGCGACTGGAGACGCGGCTTTCGGTCGCCGGATCCGCCAATTTTTTGGAGCGGCTGACGAAGCTGCCGGTTTCCTTCTTCGCCCAGCGCCATCCCGGCGATGTCACCGGCCGCGTCGTGCTGAACGACAGGATCGCGCGACTGGTCTCGGGCGATGTCGGCCGCGGCCTCCTGGGGCTGGTCACCGCCTTTGTCTACGCCCTGGCCATGGCGCTCTACGACCTGCTTCTGACCGCCATCGTGGTCCTGGCGGCGATCGTCAACCTGGTGGCTCTCGCCTTGCTCAGCCGCTCGCTTAGCGACGACAACCAGCGCCTGCTGTCGTGCACCCTCCGCTCGGATGGGCTCGGCAAGCAGGGGCTGCAGATGATCGAGACCTATCGCTCCGCCGGCAGCGAGAGCCTGCTGCTGGCCCAGCTGGCCGGAACCCGCGCCGGCGTCGCCAATATCACCCAGCGCCTGGCGCTGCGCAGGGGCATGCTGGAAGGGCTGCCCGCCTTCGTGGCCATCCTGGCCGCTGCCGCCGTGCTGGTGCTGGGCGGCGCGCGTATCATGGAAGGCCAGATGACGGTGGGGCAGCTTGTGGCCTTCCAGGCGCTGACCATGGGCTTCATGGGGCCGGTGGCGCAGTTGCTCGGCGTCGCGACGCAGATGCAGGACGCGAAGGCCAATCTGACCCTGCTCGAAGACACCTTGCATCACCCGCTGGCGCAGGAATTCGCCCAGCCGCCGGCTCGGGCGGCTTCGGCCCGCTTCGCCGGCCATATCGAGCTGCGCGACGTCGTCTTCGGGCATAGCCGGCTGGAAGCGCCGCTGCTCGACGGCATTTCCCTGACCATCGAGCCCGGGCGCCGGCTCGGTATCGTCGGTGGCTCGGGCTCCGGCAAGTCGACCCTGGCTCTGCTGATCGCGGGCCTCTACCGACCCTGGTCCGGCGAGATCCGGATCGATGGCCGACCGCTCGACTCCATCCCGCGCGAGGAATTGCGGCGGGAGGTCGCGGTGGTCGACCAGCAGGGCTACCTCTTCGACGGCACGATCCGCGACAATATCGCCATGTGGGACCCGACCCTGGCCGATGAGCGTCTCGTCGAATGCGCGCAGGATGCCGCCATCCATGACGAGATCCTCGCCCGCCGCGGCGGTTATGCCGGGGTGGTGGCAGAGGAAGGCCGCAACTGGTCCGGCGGGCAGCGCGCGCGGCTGGAACTGGCCCGGGCCATCGTGACGGATCCAGCGATACTGGTGCTGGATGAGGCCACCGCTTCGCTCGACAACCGCTCCGAGGCCGCGCTGATGCGAAACCTGCGGCGGCGCGGCTGCACCATGATCGTGATCGCGCATCGCCTGGCCCTTGTGCGCGATTGCGATGAGGTGGTCGTGATGCATCGGGGGCAGATCGTTCAGCGCGGCCATCCCGACGAGTTGGCGCGGATCGAGGGCCCCTTCCGCACGATGCTCGCCAGCGGTTGACCATGTCCGACAACCTCTCCGCCGATCAGGGGCAGGCGCCGGCCCGCGCCGAGCCGCCGCCGAGCCTCCCGCTGCCGGCCCATGCGCCCCTGCGCCTGGATGACCCGACGCAGCGCTGGCTGGTCACCGCCGGCAGCGTCTCCCTCTTCGCCACCCGTCCTCCGCGCGCGCCAGCGACGGAGGGCCCGCGCCGCTACATCGGCACGGTCGCGACTGGGGGCATGCTCTGCGGCCTCGGGACCGACGAGGCCGGCGCCACGCTGATCGCCATCGGCACCGCCGAGACGCAGATCGCGCCCTTCGATCTGCCCAGCCTGACGGAGGCGCCTGACGGCGAAAGCCGTCTCGCCGCCGCGACCACCGCCTGGTGCCGCGCGCTGGCCGAAGGCCTGGCCCGCCCCATGTCGCCGCGCCCGCGCACGGATGTCGCCGTCTCCGCAGCGCTGGGCGCGGTGAGGACGGCGCCGGGCGCGACCATTGCCGCCCGCGGCGCGCCGATCTGGGTTCGCCTGCCGGAGGGGTCCTGGCTGTTGCTCGGCCTGGAACCCGTGGCGGGACTGGTCCCCTTGCCGGCAGAGGCCTGGCTCACCGGCAGCGGCGGCACGATCGAGGCTGTGCCGGCGAGCGCTGCGGTGGCCGAGCCGGCCTGGCAGGCGGGCCTCGAGACCTTCAACGCGGCGGGCCTGGCCGCGCTCTCCTCGGCCCTCGCCCTGGATGCAGCGGATGAGCTCAACCGCCTGACGCTGCGGCGGGAGCGGGATGAGGAGGCCGGGGCGGAACAGCGTTCGGCCTTTGCCGCCATCCTGGGCAATGCGCCGGAGCTACCGGCGGCGGCGGATGGCGATCCGCTGATGCCGGTGTTCCGCATCGTGGCGGCGCATCTCGGCATCCGCGCCAAGCGGCCCATCCGCGTCCGCCGGGCAGATATCGATGCCGTGCCGACGCTGGAGGAACTTGCCCGCGCATCCGGCCTGCGCCTGCGGCCCGCTCATCTGCCGGATGCCTGGTGGGACGACGACCACGGTCCGCTCTTCAGCAGCCTTCAAGGCGTCGGGCCGGTCGCCCTGCTGCCGCATCGCGGTGGCTATCGCCTTTACGCCGCGAACAATCTGGCGGGCGTCCGGGTGGACAAGGCCCTCGCGCAGCGGGTGAGTCGCGAGGCGCTCGCCCCCCTGATCCCGCTGCCGCGCAAGCCCCTCGGCCTGATGGACCTGATCGGCAGCGGCATGCGCGGCACCGGCGGGGACGTTTCGGCAATCTTCATCACCATGCTGATCGGCGCCGCGCTGGGCCAGGCCGTGCCGATGGCCACCGGCGTCGCCTTCTCCCTGCTCATCCCGGGTGGGCATCTGGGGGAGCTGGTGCAGCTGGGCCTCGCCCTGGTCGTGGTCGCGGCCGTGGGCTGGATGGTGAAGCTGGGCAGCGAAATCGCGCGACAAAGGATCGAGGCGCAGGCGGGCCCTGCCCTGCATGCGGCGATCTGGGACCGGGTGATGCGCCTGCCGCTGGCGACGCTCAACCGCCAGACGGTGGGCGAGACATCCGGCCGCGCCGTCTCCGCCATCTCGCTCGCCACGCAGCTGCGCGCCTTCGGCTTCGTCATCGTCAGCGCGGTAGCCACCATCCTGTCCTCCTGCGTGCTGATGCTGCTGGCCCAGCCGCTGGCCGCCGCGGTGGCGGTGGGCATGCTGGTGCTGCAGCTGGCCGCGGCCAATCTGGCGGGCTGGCTGCAGGCCCGCGCCTTCGCCACCGGCGAGGCGCTGTCGGGCCTGGCCGATGCCATGGTCTTCCAGATCGTCTCCGGCCTGGTGAAGCTGCGCCTCGCGGGGGCGGAGGCGCGGGCGCAGACCGTCTGGGCCGGCCGCTTTGCCGAGATGCGGCGGCGCCTGGCCGCGGCACGGCAGATCAGCAATGGCTACGATGCCTTCGCCGCCGGCTTCACCGTGCTCTCGACCGCCGCCGCCTTCCTGATCATCGCCATGATGCAGCGGGTGGAGGTCGGCGAGCCGCCGCCCAGCCTCTCCTCCGTCATGACCTTCATCGCGGCCTATGGGCTGATGGTCGCCTCCGGCACGCAGCTGGCGAAGACCATGTTCGCCCTGTGGTTCCTGATGCCCACCCGCAAATTCGCGCAGCCCCTGCTGGATGCGCTGCCCGAGGCCGATACGGGCAAGGTCGATCCGGGCCGGCTGAGCGGCGCGATCGAATTGTCCAACCTCGCCTTCCGCTACGGCCCAAGCGAGGCCTGGGTCTTCGCCGGCCTGTCGCTGCGCATCGAGGCCGGGGAGTATGTCGCCATCGTCGGCCGCTCCGGCGCCGGCAAGTCCACCCTGGTCCGGCTTCTGCTAGGGCTGGAGGAGCCCAGCAACGGCGCCATCTACATGGATGGCCACGACATCCGCGGCCTGGACCTGGCCGTGCTTCGGCAGCAGGTGGCGACCGTCCTGCAATCCGGCCGCGTGCCGCCGGGCAGCCTGCGCGACGCGGTCCGTGGCTTGGCGCAGGTGAGCGAGGCGGAGATCTGGAAGGCGCTGGAACAGGCCGCCCTTGCCTCGGATATCCGCGCCATGCCGATGGGGCTGGAGACGATGCTGACCGATGCCAGCCGGGTGCTGTCCGGCGGCCAGGTGCAGCGCCTGCTGCTGGCCCGCGCGCTGCTGCAGAAGCCCGCGGTGCTGATCCTGGACGAGGCCACCAGCGCGCTGGACAACGTCACCCAGCGCGCCACCATGCGGGCGATCCGCACCATGCCGGCGACGCGCATCGTCATCGCGCATCGCCTTTCCACCATCCGCAACGCCGATCGGATCATCGTCCTCGATGGCGGCCGCATCGTCGAAAGCGGCACCTTCGACCAGCTGATCCAGCGCAAGGGCGGGCTTTTCGCCCGCCAATATGCCGAGGAAGCCCGCTGGCAGGCCGCCAGCGCACCAACGCCGGCGGCCAAAGCGGACTGATCCGTTCAGGCGCCGGCGCGCGCCGACTGGATGGCCTGCCAGACCCGCTCCGGCGTTGCCGGCATGTCGAGGTGACGGATACCGAGGCCGGACAACGCGTCCACCACCGCATTCATCACCGACGGCAGCGACCCGGCGCAACCGGCCTCGCCGCAGCCCTTGGCGCCCAGCGGATTGGTGGTGGCGGGAACCGGGTGGCTGAGGAAGCCGAAGGCCGGCAGGTCTCCGGCCCGCGGCAGCGCATAGTCGAGGTAGCTGCCGGTCTGCAACTGCCCGTCCTCGCCGAAGGCGACCTTCTCCAGCAGCGCTTGGCCGATGCCCTGGGCGATGCCGCCACGCGCCTGGCCGGCCACCAGCATCGGGTTCACGATCACGCCGAAATCGTTCACCGTGGTGTAGCGGTCGATGCGCACGACGCCGGTTTCCGGATCGACCTCGACCTCGGCGACATGGCACCCGTTCGGATAGGCCTGGGGGGCCTCATTGAAGACATGGGTGACGTCGAGCGTCGCCGGCACGCCCTCCGGCAGGGACGGCGCCTGGCGCAGCCGATGCGCCAGTTCCATGATGCCGATGCCCCGATCGGTGCCGACGATCCGGAAGCGGCCCTGCCCGCCCTCCGCATGCGCCTCGAATTCGATGTCCGCGACCGCGGCCTCCAGCGCCCAGGCCGCGGCGGCCCGGCCCTTCTCGACCACAAGTTCGGACGCCTCGACGATGGCCGCGCCCGAGGCCATCAGCGACTTGGAGCCGCCGGTGCCGCCGCCGGCGACCAGCTCGTCGGAATCGCCCTGCAGCAGCCGGATCTGCTGGAAGGGAATGCCGAGCGACTGGTGCAGCACCTGGGCGAAGGCGCTCCAGTGCCCCTGCCCATAGTCCAGCGTGCCGGTGATGATGGTGACGGTGCCATCCTTCTCGAAGCGGATGCCGCCCTGTTCCTTGGTCGGCGGCGCGGTGCATTCCAGGAAGTTGCCGATGCCCAGACCGCGCAGCAGGCCGCGCGCGGCACTCTCCGCCTTCCGTGTGGTGAAGCCGCCGACATCCGCGGCCTGCAATGCCCGCTCCATCAGCGCGGTGAAGTCGCCGCCGTCATAGGTGCTGCCGGAGGCGGCGGCATAGGGCATCTCGGCGGGGCGGATATGGTTGCGGCGGCGGAGCTCAACCGCATCGAGGCCCATTTCCTGCGCCGCGGCCTCGATCAGCCGCTCCATGAAGTAATTGCCCTCGGGCCGGCCCGCGCCGCGATAGGCCGAGACGGGGCTGGTATTGGTCAGGTAGCTGCGCGTGGCCACCTCGATCAGCGGTGTACGGTAGTTGGACTGCACGTTCTTCCAGAAATTCGCCGTGCCCATCAGCGGCGCGACGGTGGAGAGATAGGCGCCCATATTGGCAAAGGAGGTCAGCCGCACGGCCAGGAAGCGGCCCTCCGCATCCAGCGCCAGTTCCGCCTCCACCTCATGGTCGCGGCCATGCTGGTCCGAGAGGAAGCTGCCGGTGCGCTCATCGGTCCATTTCACCGGCCGGCCCAGCTGCTTCGCGGCATGCAGCAGGCAGACATATTCCGGATAGGCATTCGCCTTCATGCCGAAGCTGCCGCCGACTTGGCCGGTAAGGATGCGAACCTGCTCCACCGGCACCTTCAGCACGTCCTTCGCCATCTGCGCGCGCAGCCCGAAGACGCCCTGGCAGCCGACCCGCAGCACGTAGCGACCGTCCTCGAAGGACCCGATCGCGCTGCGCGGCTCCATGGCGCAGACCACGATGCGGTTGTTGCGGATGGACAGGCGGGTGACATGCGCCGCCGCCTCGAAGGCCGTAGCGACCTTGGCGCTGTCGCCCTGGTGGAAGTCCAGCACCAGGTTGCCGGCGATCCCGTCGTAGAGCTGCGGCGCGCCGGCTTCGGCGGCAGCCGAGGCCTGGGTGACCGCGGGCAGCATGTCGATGTCGAGTTCCACCGCCTCGGCGGCATCCTTCGCCGCCGCGCGGGTTTCCGCCACCACGTAGGCCAGGGGGTCGCCGACGAAGCGGACCTTGTCCGTCGCCAGCGCGTGGCGCTGCGTGGTTCGCAGCGCGGTGCCGTCGCGGTTCTTCAGCGGCATGGCGCAGGTCATCGGCCCATAGCCGGCGGCGAGGAGATCCGCGCCGGTCCAGATGCCGAGCACGCCGGGCATGGCGCGCGCGGCCTCCGTCACGATGTGGTTGATGACGCCATGCGCATAGGGGCTGCGCACCATGACGCACCAGGCCTGGTCCGGCAGGGCGATATCATCCGTGTAGCGGCCCTGGCCGGTCAGCAGGATTGGATCCTCCGCCCGGGGCACCGGCTGGCCAATTCCGAACTTCAGGCGCGTCGCGTCCAGCAGATGGGTGTCTGGCATCAGGTCCTCACGGTCGCTTCGGCGGGAGAGAGGGAGGGGCGCTGCGTCTGCTTCTGCCAGGCGGCATAATCGGCATAGGCCGCTTCCGGCGCGAAGGCCGGCGCCCAGCCCAGCGCGGCCGCCCGCTCGATCGACATGAGGCCGCGCGGGCGCGTATCGTTGAAGGGGATGGTGGCCGCCTCGCCCGGCGCCGCATGGCGCCAGCGAAATCCCGGCATCGCGCGGGCCATGGTGTCGCAGCAGGCCGCGGCATGCGGCGACCAATCCGTCGCCGAGGCCAGGTTGAAGACCCGTCCCGGGGGCGCGGGGCAGTCCAGCAGGGCGATCAGCCCCGCGGCGAGGTCGCGCACATAGACCCAGTCGTAGCTCGGCAGGGGCGCCGGCGGCAGCACCGCCTCCTCCCCCCGCAAGGCCGCCTGGGCGATCGCCAGATGCGGGCTCAGCGTGTCGCGCAGGCCGGTATCACGTTCCCAGGGGCCATAGGTCGCGCCGATCCGGGCTGCCACCGCATCGAGTCCCCAGAGGCCGGCGAGCCGCAGGCCGGCGCGTTCCACCGCGTACTTCGTCACCCCATAGAGGCTGATGGGGATGCAGGGCGTCGTCACCTCGTCCAGCCAGGCATGGTCATAGGCCGATTCGCCATAGACGGCAGAGGAGGCCGGCAGCACCACGCGCCGCACCGTGCCGGCATCCCGCGCCGCGGCCAGGGTGGCGATGACACCCTGCAGATTGACGTCCAGCACCAACCCGGGCGAGGCCGCCTCTCGCGCCGGACCCGCGGTGACGGCGGCGAAGGGAAAGACGCGGTCGATGCGCCGTTCCCGGAACAGCCGCGCCAGTGCCTCCGGATCGCGGATATCGCCGGAGATCACTTCGAGCCGGCCCGGCAGCCGGCCGAAGATCTCGCCGGCCGGCTCCGGCAGCGTCGCCTCCTGGCCGAAGACGACCACTTGCTCACCGCGGCCCAGCAGGGCCTCAACAAGGTTGAGACCGACGAACCCGGCCCCTCCGGTGACGAGGACGGCGGTCATGCGCGACTCCCTGGCAGCGATCAGCCCGAAATGAGGCCCAGCCCCTGGATATCCCGAGCCACCCGCCGCAGAAAGCCGCCATGAATGAACTGCCCGCCCCGCCTGCACCGCCCCACAACCGCGTCACCGTGATCGGTGCCGGCCCCGCCGGGCTGATGGCGGCGGAGGTGCTGGCCACGGCGGGTCTCGCGGTGACGGTGCATGACCACATGCCCTCGGTCGGCCGGAAGTTCCTGATGGCTGGGCGGGGCGGCCTGAACCTGACGCATGGCGAGCCGCTCGAGCTTCTGCTCACCCGCTATCGCCCTGCGGCGCCACCCTTGATCGAGGCGGTCCGCGGCTTTCCGCCCGCCGCGCTGATCGCCTGGTGCGAGGGGCTGGGCGTGCCGACCTTCGCGGGCAGCAGCGCGCGCATCTTCCCGACGAGCCTGAAATCCTCCCCGCTCCTCCGGGCTTGGCTGCAGCGTCTGGCCGGCCTCGGCGTGGAACTGCGCAGCCGAAGCTGCTGGATCGGGTGGGGTCCCGCCGGCGAGCCGCTGTTCGAGGGCGAGCAGGCAGCCGAGGCGCCGGCCGCCACGGTGCTGGCGCTCGGCGGCGCCTCCTGGCCAAGGCTGGGCTCGGATGGCCATTGGCCGGCGCTGCTGCCGGGCATCCGGACGGCGCCCTGGGCCCCGGCGAATATGGGATTCACCGTCGCCTGGTCCGACCATTTCCGGGATCGCCACCAGGGCACGCCCCTGAAGCGCATTGGCCTGCGCTTCGGCGCGATCGCCGTGCGCGGAGAGGCCATGGTGACGCGGACCGGCCTGGAAGGCGGCGCGCTCTATGCCCTCTCGGCCCCGCTGCGGGAGGCGATCGCCGCGCAGGGATCGACCCGCATCGAGCTCGACCTGCGCCCGGATCTGAGCGAGGCGATCGTGGCGGAACGGCTCGCGTCACGGCCGCGCTCGGAATCCCTGGCGAATGGCCTGCGCAAGGCACTCGCCCTGCCGCCGGTCGCCATCGGCCTCGTGCAGGAAGCGCTGCGCTCCGACGCGGCCGGCGTGCCGCCCGCCCGATTGATAAAGGCCCTGCCGCTGCGGCTGACCGGGACCGCCGGGATCGAGCGGGCGATTTCCTCCGCCGGCGGCCTCGCCTGGTCGGAGGTGGATGACCGCCTGATGCTCACCGCCCGCCCCGGCGTCTTCGCCTGCGGTGAGATGCTGGACTGGGAAGCGCCGACTGGCGGCTACCTGCTGCAAGGCTGCTTCAGCACGGGCGTCGCCGCTGCCCGCGGCACGCTCGCCTGGCTGGCGGAGCAGGCCGGCCGCTCATAGCGGGATGGCGCCCGGCGGCTTCAGGGCCATGAGGACGAAGGAGCTTCGCGTCTCCTTCACCCCCGGCATCCGCAGCAGCGCCTTCAGGGCGAAGTCGGCATAGGCCTCGAAATCGGCCGCGACGACATGCAGCATGTAGTCCATGCCACCGCTCATGGCATAGGCCGCGATGACCTCACCGCGGGAGGCAAGGGCCTTGTGGAAGGCCGTGGCGACCTCTTCGGCATGGGAGGAAAGGGCGACCTGGACGAAGGCCTGAATGGGCAGGCCGACCCGGGCGGGGTCCAGCACCGCTGTGTAGCGGGCGATGATGCCTGCCTCCTCCATCCGCCGGATCCGCCGCAGGCAGGGCGTCGCGGAAAGCCCCACTTGCTCCGCCAGCAGGGTGATGGCGATTCGGCCATCCTGCTGCAGGGCACGCAGGATCCGTCGATCCAGCTCATCGAGCGCAATGGTGGAATTCGCCAAGCTGCGGCTTCCTTGAGGTGAGAATGCGCAGCATGGCCCGGATCCACGTGCGGATTCAGCGAAAATCGCCCCGCCCCATGCTCTAATTTCTGGGGCCAAGCTCGAAACGCAGCGCTAGGAAAACGCCATGGATGTCCCGCCCGATCGCAGCGCCTATGCCGGCCGCATCTCGGAAGCCAATCCCATGGGGACCGATGGCTTCGAATTCGTCGAATTCACCGGCCCGGACATCCCCTATCTCGAGGATCTGTTCGGCCGGCTCGGTTTCACCGCTGTGGCGCGCCACCGCTCCAAGGCCGTGACGCTCTGGCGGCAGGGCGACATCAATTTCCTCATCAATGCCGAGCCCGAAAGCTTCGCCCAGGCCTTCGCCCGCGTGCACGGGCCTTCGGCCTGCGCCATGGCCTTTCGGGTGGCGGATGCGGCGCAGGCCTATCAGCGCGCCATCGCGCTGGGCGCCAAGCCCGTCGCCGGCAAGGTCGGCCCGATGGAGCTGAACATCCCGGCGATCGAGGGCATCGGCGGCTCGCTGCTCTACTTCGTCGACCGCTACGGCCCGCGCGGCAATATCTACGACGTCGACTTCCGCTGGATCGGCGACCGCGACCCGCACCCGGCCGGCCATGGCCTGACGGTGATCGACCACCTGACCCACAACGTGCATCGCGGGCGCATGGATGTGTGGTGGCAGTTCTACGCCAAGCTCTTCAACTTCAAGGAAATCCGCTACTTCGATATCGAGGGCAAGCTGACGGGCTTGAAGTCCCGCGCGCTGACCTCGCCCTGCGGCCAGATCCGCATCCCGATCAACGAGAGCTCCGACGACCGCAGCCAGATAGAGGAATTCCTGCGCGCCTATCACGGCGAGGGCATCCAGCACGTGGCGCTGGGCACTGGCGACATCCATGCCAGCGTGGAAGGCATGCGGTCCGCCAACGTGGCCTTCCTGGACACGCCGGACACCTATTACGAGTTGCTGCCGAACCGGCTTCCCGGCAGCGAGCAGGGGCTGGACCGGCTGCGGCGCAACCGCATCCTGATGGACGGGGCGCCGACGCCGGAGGGCGGGCGGCTGCTGCAGATCTTCACCGGCAATGTCATCGGCCCGATCTTCTTCGAGCTGATCCAGCGCCAGGGCGACCAGGGTTTTGGCGAGGGCAATTTCCGCGCGCTGTTCGAGAGCATCGAGCTGGACCAGATCCGGCGCGGGGTGCTCAAGCCCGCGGAGGCCTGAAAGGTCGGGCCAGGTCTTCGAGCAGCGCCTGGTTTCGCGCCTGCCGCTCCTGCCGCTGGCGGCGTTGGCGGGCCGCGGTTTCCTCCGCCACAACCTGCTCGGCGCGGGACGCCTCGGCGACCGCGGCGCGGCGGGCACCGAGGGTCGTGGCCGTCACCACATGCAGCGCCGCGGTCTGTGCGGCTGCGGCGCGGGCGGCCGGCAGCCAGGCGGCGTAATCCGCCGGGCTGGCGCTGCCGGCTTCCGCGGTCTGCGCCTCCATCGCCTGCCGGCAGGCTTCCGCGGCCCTGGCTTCCGCCGTCAGGGCCTCGCCAAGACCACGACGCGCCGCCTCAAGCTCGATTCGCCGCAACAGGCGCAGGGCGCGCAGCGGGTCAGACGCCGGCATCGGACAGGGCCTGTGCCAGCCGGCTGAAGGCTTCCTCCAGCGTCGAAACCTCGCCGCGAGCCTGTTGCAGCATCTGCTCGATGCCCGGCGCCGCGCGCAGCGCGGCATCGGTCTCGGCGTCCGTGCCGGGCCGATAGGCGCCGAGCCGAACCAGGTCCGCAACCTCGTCGCGGAGTGCCAGCACCTTGCGCGCCCGCCGCATGAGCGCCGCCTGCTCGGCGTTCAGACAGCCGGGCACCGTGCGCGACAGGCTGCGCAGCACATCGACGGCGGGATAGCGACCGCCTTCCGCGATCCGCCGATCCAGCACCACATGGCCGTCCAGGATGCCGCGCACGGCATCGGCGATCGGCTCGTCATGGTCGTCACCCTCAACCAGTACCGTGATCAGGGCCGTGATGCTGCCGCAACCCGGGCCGCCCGGCCCGGCGCGCTCCAGCAATGCCGGCAATTCCCGGAAAACGCTGGGCGGATAGCCCCGCGTGGCGGGAGGCTCCCCGGCCGCCAGGCCGATCTCGCGACAGGCAAGCGCAAAGCGGGTGACGGAATCGAGCAGCAGCAGGACGCGCTGTCCGGAATCACGGAAATGCTCCGCCACAGCGAGGCTCGCATAGGCTGCCTCGCGCCGCATGGCAGCCGGCGCATCAGACGTGGCGCAGACCACCACGCTGCGGGCGAGCCCTTCGGGACCCAGGTCGTCCTCGATGAATTCCCGCAATTCCCGCCCCCGCTCGCCGATCAGCCCGAGCACGACGGTGTCAAAGGCGGCGGCACGCGCCATGGTCGAGAGAAGTGTGGACTTGCCGATCCCGGAGGCCGCAAACAGCCCCAGCCGCTGTCCCTCGCGCATCGTGCAGAAGGCGTCGATCGCCCGGACGCCGACGCCCAGCGGGGGACCGAGCCTCTGACGCGTGGCGGCGGGCGGCGCCGCAGTCCGTGTCATGCGCTCCGCCTGGCCGCCGCGCAGGGGTCCGCCCCCATCCATGGGCCTTCCCAGCGGATCCACCACCCGCCCTCGCCAGCCGTCGCCGACCCTGATGCCGGAAGCCGGCTGAAGCTCGACGACCTCGCCTGCTGCAATGCGCGCGGTGTCACCGAAGATGACGCAGCTGGCCATCGCCTGCCCGACGCTGACGATCTCGGCCATCGTCCCTTCGGAAGCGGGCCCTATCCGCAGGCGATCGCCGATGGCAGGCGGAGGCCGGACGCCCACCACATCCACTGTCATGAGGTTGGCGCCCTGGATGCGTCCTTGCCGCAGCAGAGGCGGCAGCTGCCGGAACCTGTCCGCCACCGCGCGCCATTCACCAATTTTAACCAAACGTCCCAATAAACGATCATCCGCTATTTTAGGGTTTACATCGCGCCGATGATGCTTTTTTTCGGTGAATAACCTCTTCACATCTCGCGCAAAGGTGGTATTCCTACACGCACAAGCTGTGTGGAGGCCGCCCATGCGTGTGCTTTTGGTTGAGGATGATACAATTGTGGCGCGCGGCGTGACACTCGCGCTGAAGGCCGCGAGCATGATCGTCGACACGGCGGACACCGGAGAGGAGGCGCTCGAGCTCGCCCGGCTCTACGATTTCGACATCGTGGTGCTGGACCTCATGCTGCCCGACATGGAGGGCTATGAGGTCGTGCGCCGCCTTCGGGCCGCTCGGCTGGAAACGCCGGTCCTCATCCTTTCGGGTTTGACCCGGCCGCAGGCCAAGGTCCGCGGCTTCGGCATGGGTGCCGATGACTACATCACGAAACCCTTCGACCAGCAGGAACTGGTGGCGCGCATCCAAGCCATCGTTCGACGCGCGAAGGGCTTCAGCCAACCGACGCTGTCGGTGGGGCCGCTGACGCTGAACCTGGGCTCCCGTGAGGTCCTCGTGGACGGCCGCGCCGTGCACCTCACTGGCAAGGAATATGCGGTGCTGGAGTTGCTCACGCTGCGCAAGGGCATCGTGCTGACCAAGGAGGCGTTCCTGAACCACCTCTACGGCGGGATGGACGAGCCCGAGGTGAAGATCATCGACGTCTTCATCTGCAAGCTCCGCAAGAAGCTGGCCAATGCCGGGGCGGCCGAGCTGATCGGCACCGTCTGGGGCCGCGGCTATGTTCTTCGTGAGCCTAACGGTGCCATTCGGCTGCCGTCGGGCACTGACGGTCGCGGCGGTCCGGCAACCGCCGCGGCCTGAAGCCGCGGCTGCGAGGCAGGTCGCGCAGCAACCGCGCGCTGGCGCGACCGACGACCTGGACGAGCTACCAAACCCGCCGCCGCTCCTCACGCGCAGGCGGGAGGCACAGCTTTCGCTAAGCCGCCGCCTTTTGCGCCGACGTTCCATAAGCCCCCCGCTCCCCCGGGACGGGCACAAGCCGATCCGTCAGGCCGAGGACTGTTTCTGCGCCGCCCAGATACAGCACGCCATCCGGCGACAGGCGTCGCGCCAGCGCTTCCAGCACCCGCGTCTTGGTCGGGGCGTCGAAGTAGATCAGCACGTTGCGGCAGAAGATCGCATCGAAGCGACCCAGCGTGGACAGGTCGTTCAGCAGGTTCCGTTCCTCGAACCGCACCATGGCGAGGAGCTCCTGCGAAATCCGCCACTTGGCGCCATCCTGCTTGAAGTGCTTGACCAGCGACCGGATCGGCAGGCCCCGCTGCACCTCGAACTGCGTGAAGACGCCCTGCTTGGCGCGCTGCAGGATCTCGGCAGAGATATCCGTGGCCAGGATCTCGACCTTGTAGTCCGCTCGCCCGCCCAATGCATCGGCAACCAGCATCGCGATCGAGAAGGGCTCCTGGCCCGTGGAGCATGCAGCCGACCAGATCCGCAGCGGCGCGCCGGGAGCGCGCCCTGCAATCAAGCGCGGCAGGATCTTCGCCAGATGATCAAAGGGCTTGCCGTCACGGAAGAAGGAGGACTCGTGGGTGGTCAGCGCCTCGACCACCGCGCGCTCCAGCGCCTCATCCGGCCGCTGACGCAGCTTCTGTCCCAGCGCCGCGAGCGAGGCCAGCCCGAAGCGGGTCAGGATGGGCCCGAGGCGCGTTTCCAGCAAATAGGCCTTGTCCGCAGTCAGCACGATGCCGGAGCGGCGCCGGACAACGCCGGCAATCTCAGCGAATTCCTCGTTCGTCATGTCCGCTTTCCGTCTGCACCAGCCGCAAGAATGCGGCCTGCAATGTCCTCGACACTGAGAATGGCCGTGGCAATTCCGGCCTTCGCGACCGCTCCGGGCATGCCCCAAACGACCGAACTCGCTTCATCCTGTGCGAGCACCGCACCTCCTGCCCCCGCCACAGCCCGGCAGCCCGCCAAGCCATCGCTGCCCATGCCCGTCAGGATGGCGACGAGCAGTCTGCCTTGGCAGGCCGTGACCAGGCTGCGCAGCATGGGATCCACCGCAGGCCGGCAGAAGTTCTCGGGCGGACCGTCACCGAGCTGCGCCACCAGCACCCCGGCCACATCCTTGACGAGGAGGTGCTTGTCGCCGGGGGCAAGGTAAAGGCGGCCAGGCAACAGCTTGTCGCCTTCTTTCGCCTCGCTGCAGGGAAGCGTCCCGATGCGGTTCAGGTGATCGGCCAGCAGGGTCGTGAAGCCGGCTGGCATGTGCTGCACCACGATAACGGGCGCGCCCAGGGGCCTGTCCAGCCGCGCAACGAGCGCCGCCAGGGCTTGCGGCCCGCCTGTCGAGGATCCGATCGCAATGGCGCGGGGTCGCTGGGCCGAGCCCGCCGGCCGCTCCGCCACCATCGGCCTGGCGACGGACACCGGGGGGGGCGCGGGCCTGGCGGCAGACGGAACAGCCGGGCGCCGCATGCGCGCCCAGCCCTTCACCTTCGCGACCAGTTCCGCCTGGAACTGGCCGCCGCTTATGCCGCCCGCGGCCGCCGATGGCTTGGGAACATAGTCCACGGCCCCGGCCCGCAACGCGGCCATGGTGGCCGCCGCGCCACGCTGGCTCAGAGCACTGGCGACGATGATGGCCGTATTCGGCGCGGCCTTGAGCAGCAGCGGAAGGGCGGTCATGCCGTCCATCCGTGGCATCTCGAGATCCAGCAGCACCACCTGCGGCCGCTCGGCCGCCGGCATGGCCGTCAGCTGTGCCAGGGCATCGCCGCCATCGGTCGCCTTGGCGATCACCTTGATGCCCGGATCAGTCGCCAGCATTCGTGACATGACAGCGCGGGCTGCCGCGCTGTCGTCACACAGCAGGACCCGGACAGGCCCGGGCGCGATCACGCGGCGGCAGCCTGCAGCAGGCCGATCTGCTCCAGCTTGCTGCCCAGGATCTCGGCGTCGAAGGGTTTCATCACGTATTCCTGCGCGCCCGCCTCAAGTGCCTCCATGATCTTCTCGAAGGCGATCTCGGTGGTGCAGAGGATGATCACCGGCTTGTCCGGCCCGAATTCGGCACGCGCCGCGCGCAGGAAGGTCACGCCGTCCATGACTGGCATGTTCCAGTCCAGCAGCACCAGCTCGGGCAGCAGCTCGCGGCAGGCGGTCAGCGCCTCGCTGCCGTCTCCTGCCTCTCGCACCGTGAAGCCGAATCCTTCCATGAAGCGCCTTGCGGCCTTGCGGACCACCCGGCTGTCATCGACAACCAGGCACTGGCGGACCACGCCCTCCACCGCGCTCATCGTCCACCGCCGATCGCGAGAACCCGCTCTACATCGAGCACGATGAGCAACTGTCCATCGCGTCGGTGAACGCCCTTGGAAACCTCGCGCCAGACCGCATCCAGTGTCGGCGGATTGGCGGCCGAGTCATCCTGACGCAGCGGCACAACCTCTCCCACCGCATCCGCCAGCATGCTGTAGAGCTCGCCGGCCATCTCGACCACGATGCTCATCGGCTGGGCATCAGCGGCGCGGGGCGGCAGGCCAAGTCTGCGGCGCAGATCCACCGCCGTCACGATCCTGCCGCGCAGGTTCAGGCTGCCGGCCACTTCCGGCGGTGCCAGGGGGATCCGGGTGATGACCTGCGGCCCGAGCACATCGCGGACCACGAGGACCGGAACGCCGCAGGATTGCCCGGCCACCGTCAGGGTGAGGTAGAGGTCGGCATCGGTGACCGCCGACTGTGTCGCTTGGGTACGCAAGACCAGATCCTCCGCTTCAAGCCGCCACGGGCACGGCGAGACATTCGCTGAGGCTCGCCAGCAGTGCCTCACGGTCGTATTTGCCGACATAATCGGTGAAACCTGCGGCACGGCCGCGCGCCACGGCGGCAGGCTCGACCCGGCCGGTCAGCGCGACCATCGGCAGGTCCTGCCACGGGCCGCCGCCGCGCACATCGCGGGCGAAGGCATAGCCATCCATGTCGGGCATCTCGATGTCGGACACGATGGCGTCGAACATCTCACCCCGCTCGCGCAGCCGCAGCGCCTGGGCCGGTCCCTCCACCGCGACCACCTCGTAGCCATCGGCGGCCAGCGCCGGGACCACCAGCTCGCGGAAGAAGGCGCTGTCCTCGACCACCAGGAGCCGGCGGCTCGCGGGCGTGGCGGTTGCCGGGCGGAACCAGTCGCCGCCGGCCTGGCCGAGCCACCAGGCGGTATCGATCACGTCGGTCACCTTGCCGGCGACGACGGCGGAGCCGAGGAAGCCCGGGCGGCCTTGGCCCGCCTGCACGCTGAGCGCCTCATCGACCACGTCGAGGATGGCGTCCACCATGATGCCGAGGCTTCGCTCGCCTTCGCTGAACACCAGTACCGTCTGCCGCGTGCGACCCTCCTCGGCCGGCACGAAGCCGCCCGACATCGACAGCAGCGGCATGAGTTGGCCACGATACTGGACGACGGGCGTGCCGCCGGAATTCTCGATCTGCTCGACCGGGATATCGTCGAGCCGCGCGATCAGCCCGAGCGGCACGGCCTTCGGCGTCTCATCCCCGGCCCGGAACAGCAGCAGCGACGTCTTCTCACTGGATCGCACGGCGCTCGCCACCTTGTTCTCCGCGGCGCGTGCGCCAGCGCCGTCCGCCACCACGCCCGTGACGCGGGCGATGCCGTTGGGGTCGAGGATCATGATGACGCTGCCGTCACCCAGGATCGTGTTGCCGGAGAACATGCCGATGTGACGCAGGATCGGCGCCACCGGCTTGACCACGATTTCCTCGGTGTCGAACAGGCGGTCGACGATGATGCCGAAGACATTGGCGCCGACCTGCGTCACCACCACGAAGCCGGCATCGCCGCCCTCGCCCAGCGGCTGGCTCGGCCCCTCCTCCAGGCCGAGGACGCGGCCGAGCGAGACCAGCGGCAGCAGGCGATCGCGCAGGCGCAGGACCGGCGCATCCTTGATCCGCTCGACGCGCGAGCCGGAGCCGCCGCCGACGCGGACCAGTTCCAGCACGCCGATCTGCGGAATGGCGAAGCGCTCGCCGGCCACCTCGACGATGAGGGCGGAGACGATCGCCAGCGTCAGCGGGATCTTGATGGTGAAGGCGGTGCCGCGGCCCTCGACGGAGGCCACGTCGATGGTGCCGCCGATGCGTTCGACATTCGTCTTGACCACATCCATACCGACGCCGCGGCCGGAAACGGCGGTGACGGCGGCGGCGGTGGAGAAGCCGGCGCGGAAGATGAAGCGGTGGATCTCACCGTCGCTCATGCCGGCGATCTCGGACTCGGTCGCCAGGCCCTGGGTCAGCGCTTTCTGGCGAATACGATCCAGGCTCAGGCCGCGGCCGTCATCGGAGATCTCGATCAGAATATGCCCGCCTTCATGGAAGGCGTTCAGCATGATCCGGCCGGTCTCCGACTTGCCGGCGCGGCGCCGATCCTCCGGACCCTCCAGCCCATGGTCGCCGCTGTTGCGGACCATGTGCGTCAGCGGATCCTTGATAAGCTCCAGCACCTGGCGGTCGAGCTCGGTATCGGCCCCGCGCATCTCGAGATCGATCTTCTTGCCAAGTTCGATCGAGAGATCGCGCACCAGGCGCGGCATCTTCGCCCAGGCATTGCCGATGGGCTGCATGCGCGTCTTCATCACCCCGTCCTGCAGGTCGGAGGTGATATGGGACAGCCGCTGCAGGGGAACGCTGTAGGCGCCATCGCTGCGCGCGCGGGACAGCTGCATGAGCTGGTTGCGCGTCAGCACCAGCTCGCTGACCAGCATCATGAGGTCTTCGAGCACGTCCACGGAAACGCGAATGCTTTGCGGCGGAGCCCGGCCGGAAGTGGCCGCCTCCTCTGCGGCCGGCGTTTCGGCCGGGGGCGGCGCGGCGCGGCGCTGGGGCGCGCTGGGCTTGGCGACAGGCGAGGGGCTTTCGACAGCCTCGGCCGCCAAGGGCTCTTCCACGGCAGCAGGTGCCGGCGCGTTGTTGAAGGCCGCCTCCGTCTCCGCCAGCGTGGAGATGCCGTCGCCGCCGGCCGCCGCGTCCAGCTCGCCAATCAGCTCCGCATCATCGCCTGCCGGTTCGCTGCCGCCCTGCTCGAGCCCGCCGACGATCTCCTTGATCCGGTCGAGGGCGCGCAGCACCAGGCTCACCCCCGCCGGCGTGACGGTCAGGACGCCGTCGCGATAGAGCCCGAGGATGTTCTCCGCGGCATGCGCCACGCGCTCGAGGCGTGAGAGCCCGAGAAAGCCGCAGGTCCCCTTGATGGTGTGCACCAGTCGGAAGATTTCCGACAGCGTTGGCTTGTCGCCCGGCGATTTCTCCAGCCGCAAAAGTGCGACGTCGAGTGCGACCAGGCCCTCATGGGTCTCGGTCAGGAAGTCGGCGAGCAAGTCGTCCATTCGGGGCTCCGGCGCCTGGTCTTTCCAGGAATCTGCCCGAACAGGCCGAATATTCGGTAAACGCGCCGGCCTGCCGGCGCGCCTTCCCGATTCAGTTGCGCGTTGCCAAAGTCAGCAGCAGGGGCGAGGCGGAATTGCCGGCGCCCATCATCAGTTCCAGCTGTATGCCGGCCGAGGCCGAGACACCGAGCAAAAGGGGTACCGAGACGCTGCGCGCATTCAGCGCCACCGCATCCCCGGCCAGGCCGGCAGCCAGGCCCACGGGCCAGGCCGCGCCCGGGCCATCCGGCCAAATCGAGAGACCACCTTCGACGTCCCCACCCAGCCGCACCACGCCGCCCCTCGGCAAGGCATCCACCGCGGTCCAGCAGGCCAGCAGCATCGCCTGGGTGAGATGGGCGGGAAAGACCGCGTTCGGCTCCAGATCCGCCAGATCGATCATCGCCTTGCGGCCGAGCGTCAGCCCCTCCGCCATCTGGGCAATCTCCTCGACCCTGCAGTCGCCACAGCCCGCGCCGACGGCGGCCCGGTAGAACCGGATCCGGCGGTCCATGATGCGGGCCGCATCGCGCGCGACGTCCATGGCGTCGTCACCCGGACCGTCCAGCAGGTCCAGCGCGCCGGCCAAGGCGCCGGCGGGACCCCCGAGGTCATGGCATAGTCGCGTGCAGACGGCCTGGGCCAACGCAATCTTGTCAGGCAGCATTCATTCCTCCGCAGCGCAGCAGCCAGCCACGACGGCCGGCCCAGGGGACCAGGGTTTCGAAATACCCCGCGCAGATTGCCAGAACACCAAGGCCGAGTGGCAATCCAATGTTGCGTCCGCGCGACGGGCTAGCGAGGTGGCAGGTCGGTTGATAGGCTGCAGTGGTGTGGTCAGAACTCTCCCCCGGGATGCGCGTCCGCCATCCCCACTGCCCGGACTGGGGCATAGGTCAGGTGCAATCCGTTGTCGGAGATCGCGTGACCATCAACTTCGAGAACAGGGGAAAGGTGATGATCCGGGCGGACGTGATTGCCCTCATCCCCGTTGAACCGGACGCATCTTGAGCGATATCCCGCTGGAAATAATGGTTCTGCTCGGGGATTGGCGGATCTACATCGCCATCGCCGTCACGGCTCTTGCGGGCCTGATGCGTGGTTATTCCGGGTTCGGAACAGCGGTGCTGCTGGCCCCGGCCTATTCGGTCCTGTGGGGGCCTCGGATCGGCATCCCCGTCATGCTGCTGATGGAGCTGGTGGTCTCGCTGCAACTGGTGCCCCGGGCATTCCGCGAGGCCAATCGACGGGTCATCCTGCCGATCGGTGCAGCGGCCACCCTGGCAACGCCGCTCGGCGCCTTCATCCTGATCACGGCGGACGAGGACCTGCTGCGCCGCTTCATCGGCGGATTCGTGCTGGTCTTCGGCCTGCTCCTGATGTCCGGCTGGCGCTATCATGGGTCACGGCCGCTGCCGCTCAACATCGCCGTGGGCACCATGGCCGGGCTTTTGAAGGGCGCGACGGGGATCAGTGGTCCGCCCGTTATCCTCTATCTGTTGGCGGGACCCGAGGCGGCGAAGCAGCATCGCGCCAACCTGATCCTGTTCTTCGGCACCATCGCCGTGATCTCGGTTATCCCGCCCGCGCTGGCTGGCCTGATGGGCTGGCCGGTCCTGGCGAAGCTGCTCCTTCTGCTACCCGTGCTGATGGTCTGCGTGCCGCTAGGCGCCCGCTTGTTCCACGTCTTGCCCGAACGCTGGTACAAGCGTGCGGCTTTGATCTTCCTGGTGTCCACGGGCGTCATCGCCCTTCTTGCGTGACCGCGGTGGGCTGGCCGGGGGTTGCGCCGGACGGGGGGTGCGGACCAAATGCACCATGACTGAAGGCATGTGGAGCCGTCGCGACGGCTCCGCCTCCCCTGGGGATTTCCCAAGATGATTGACCCGTTCGGCCGAAAGGTGAGCTACCTCCGCGTCTCGGTCACGGACCGTTGCGACCTCCGCTGCGTCTATTGCATGGCCGAGGACATGACCTTCCTGCCGAAGGCGGAGGTCCTCTCGCTCGAGGAACTGGACCGGCTCTGTGGCGCCTTCATCGACCTGGGAGTCGACCGGATCCGCCTGACCGGCGGCGAGCCCCTGGTCCGGAAGAACGTCATCAGCCTGTTCCGAAGCCTGGGGTCGCGGGTGGGTGGTGGGGGATTGCGCGAACTGACGACGACCACCAACGGCACCCAACTGGTGCGCATGGCCGCCGATCTCTACGCGGCCGGGGTTCGGCGCATCAATGTCAGCATGGATACGCTGGACCCCGCGACCTTTACCGCGGTCACCCGGTGGGGTCGGCTGGAGCCGACGCTGGACGGCATCTTTGCCGCCAAGGCGGCCGGCCTGGCCGTAAAGATCAATGCCGTGGCGATGAAGGGCGTGAACGAATCGGAATTCGACCGGATGATTGCCTGGTGCGGCGAGCACGGCTTCGACCTCTGCCTGATCGAAACCATGCCCCTGGGCGAGATTTCGGGCGATCGAAATGACCAGTACCTGCCGCTGTCCAGCGTGCGCGCCAAGTTACGCCAGAATTGGACGCTGGATGAGACCGATTATACAACCGGCGGTCCTGCGCGGTATTACGCTGTCCGCGAAACCGGCCAGCGCATTGGTTTCATCACGCCATTGACGCACAACTTCTGCGAGTCCTGCAATCGGGTTCGCCTGACCTGTACGGGCACCTTGTTCATGTGCCTCGGGCAGGATGATGCGGCGGATCTCCGGCGCCCGCTTCGGGACCCGGCGGTGGGCAGCGAAGGCCTCCGGCAGGCCATCCTGGAAGCCATTTCACGCAAGCCGAAGGGCCATGATTTCGTGATCGACCGCACCCGCAGCAAGCCGGCCGTGGCCCGGCATATGAGTGTGACAGGCGGCTGATGCTCCAGGAGATCGCCGCCACACTGACCATCCCAGGCCTGCCCGACTGGTCCGGGCTCGTGGTTCTCGTCCTGCTCACCCTGGTCGGGCTGGCCTATCTGCTGATGCCCTTCAGCGTCTTCGGCTTGAAGGGTCGGCTGGACGCCATCGAGGCGCAGCTGGATGAGGTGCAGGCGGAGCTTCGTACCCTGTCGATCCGGCTGCCGGATGCGGCGCCGCGTCGCGCACCGGTCGAGGATGACTGGGCGGAGCCGCCGCAGATGACACGCCAGCCGGTCGATGCGCCGACGCCCCGCTCCCGCCCCCCGGTTCCGCCGCCCGCTGCCTGGCCCGAGCGGGGGCCGGCAAGGTCGGAACCGCGGCTGGACTGGCCGCGACCGCCGCGCTGAGGCCCCGCCGGCCGGGCCCCTTGCCGCGCAGGGCTACAGGGAGCTTGATGGCCGAAAGCTGCCCAGGAACTTCGCGCATGCCTTCGGCTTCTGGTTCGAGGATTGAGATTTGGCGCAGGGCGCCGGGCCAGGCCCGCTGGCTTCGGGCGGACGCATCGCTGACAGGCGTCGCAGGATGACGCTGTTTTCCACGACCTGCGCGCAGCCCTCCACCGGCCAGAGAGCATGAGCACCCTTCTCCCGCCGCCCGGCGCCGAGTCCGTGGCCGGCCGCATCGCGATCGTGGCGGCTCCCACCGAGCAGGCCACAGAGGCTCTGAACCGCCTCATTGCCGCCTATGGCAATGCTCCGCTGGATGAGGCGCGGATGGTGGTCGCGCTTGGGGGCGATGGCTTGATGCTGGAGACCCAGCACCGGCTGCTTGGCCGCAACCTCCCTGTCTACGGCATGAATTGCGGCAGCGTCGGCTTCCTCATGAATGATTTTCGGGAGGATGGTCTGCCGGAACGCCTCGCTTTGGCCCAGGCCGCCATCCTGCATCCGCTGCGCATGCGGGCCTTCGTGGGACAGGGGGACCCGTTGGAGGCTTTGGCGATCAACGAGGTCTCGCTGCTGCGTGAGACACGCCAGGCCGCCAAGGTCCGTATCCTGATCGACGGCAAGCGGCGGCTGGAGGAGTTGGTCTGCGACGGGGTGCTGGTCTCCACACCCGCCGGCAGCACCGCCTACAATCTTTCTGCCCACGGGCCGATCGTGCCGCTGGGCGCCAACCTCCTGCCCCTGACCCCGATCTCCGCCTTCCGCCCGCGCCGCTGGCGCGGCGCCCTGCTGCCAGCCGAGGCGCGGGTAGTCTTCGAGGTGCTGGAGCCCGAAAAGCGACCCGTCGCGGCGGTCGCCGATTATACCGAGGTGCGGGACGTGCGCCGCGTTGAGGTCTGGGAGGACCGCGGCGTCGCACTGACCATGCTGTTCGACCCTGACCATGGCCTGTCGGAGCGGATCATCGCGGAACAGTTCACGGTATAGCCATGAACGGGTCGGGGCGGCAGGTTGACGGCGGGCGCCGCTTCTGCGATCCGCCCGGCGCGTCGCGGCCCTGGTCACCGCCGGGTCGCCATTGAGATCGTGGCGGCTCGCCCGCTGCCACGCTGCCAGGCCGGACCATGGAAACCTTGACGAGCGTCTCCCTTCCCGCCGATCCCTCCACGCCGGCCGAGGCGGGTGGCCCGCTGGTGCTCGCCCTGCCCAAGGGGCGCATCCTCTCGGAACTGGGGCCGCTGCTCGCCCGCGCCGGTATCGCGCCGGCCGCCGATTACGCGGATGAGGACAGCCGGCGCCTGCGCTTCGAGACCAATCATACCAATCTCGATGTGGTCCGTGTCCGCCCCTTCGACGTGGCCACCTTCGTCGCGCATGGGGCCGCCCAGATCGGTGTCTGCGGCGCCGATGTGCTGATGGAATTCGACTACGACCAGATCTATGCGCCGCTCGACCTCGGCATCGGCCGCTGCCGCGTCTCCGTTGCCGAGCCGGAAGCCTTGGCGGCGCGGGAGGATATCGGGGCGTGGTCACGGGTCACCGTCGCGACCAAATATCCCACGATCGCGCATCGTCACTTTGCGGCCCGTGGGGTGCAGGCGGAAATCGTTCATCTGAACGGGGCCATGGAACTGGCGCCTTCTCTGGGACTTTCGCGTCTGATCGTGGATCTGGTGCAGACCGGCTCCACCTTGCGCGCGAATGGCCTGGTCGAAACCGAGGTCATCGCCCATGTCACCTCGCGTCTGATCGTCAACCGCACTGCGCTGAAGACCCGCCCCGAGGCGATCGGGGCCTGGATCGCACGCTTCCGCACCGCCATGGCCGAGGCAGCCTCCCGATGAAGTGGCTCGACACGCGTGAGGCGGGCTTCGAGCCCAGCTTCCTGGCCCTATTGAACGACGCGCGGGAAACCACGACCCGCGTCGACGGCGCCGTTTCCGCGATCATCACGGAGGTGCGGCAGAAGGGCGACGTGGCGCTTCTGGAGCTGACCCGCCGCTTCGACCGCTGGAACCCCACCGAGCCCGCCGCACTGCGCGTCACGGCGGCGGAGATGGAGGCTGCGGCCGCCACAGTGCCGGCCGAGCAACTGGAAGCCCTGCAGACCGCGGCCCGACGGATCGAGGCCTTCCACCGGGCGCAGCTGCCGACGGACCTCGAGCTGACCGATGCCGAGGGGGTGACGACCGGGATGCGCTGGGGCGCTATCGACGCTGTGGGTCTCTATGTCCCAGGCGGCAAGGCAGCCTACCCCTCCTCCGTCCTGATGAATGCCCTGCCGGCCCGCGTGGCCGGCGTCGCACGGATCGCCATGTGCGTGCCCACCCCCGATGGCGTGCTGAACCCCCTGGTGCTGGCCGCGGCGCGGCTGGCGGGCGTCAGCGAGGTCTGGCGGATCGGCGGCGCGCAGGCGATTGCGGCGCTCGCCTGGGGCACTGCCATGCTGGCACCGGTCGACCGCATCGTCGGGCCGGGCAATGCCTATGTTGCGGAGGCGAAGCGCCAGGTTTTCGGCCGGGTCGGAATCGACAGCATCGCCGGACCTTCCGAGGTCGTCGTGCTTGCGGATGCCGGCAATGACCCGCGCCATGTCGCCCTGGATCTGCTGGCCCAGGCCGAGCATGACGAGGCGGCGCAATCCATCCTGATCACGGACGACGCCGCCTTCGGTCGGCGCGTGGCCGAGGCGCTGGAGCAGGCGTTGCAGACCCTGCCGCGCGCCGCCATCGCACGGCAGTCGTGGGACCAGCACGGGGCAATCATCCTGGT
The DNA here is from genome assembly GCF_019024325.1 of Falsiroseomonas tokyonensis. Taxonomy (GTDB): domain Bacteria; phylum Pseudomonadota; class Alphaproteobacteria; order Acetobacterales; family Acetobacteraceae; genus Falsiroseomonas; species Falsiroseomonas tokyonensis. Next base: position 38,711 of record NZ_JAFNJS010000003.1, on the reverse strand, counting down.
CCGGGACTGGGCGGAGGCAGTGGAGCTCACCAACCGGCTGGCTCCGGAGCATCTGCAGGTCATGGTCGAGGCCCCGCGTGCCTTGATGTCCCGCATCCGCCATGCCGGCGCCGCCTTCCTTGGCCGCTTCTGCCCGGAAGCCGTCGGCGACTATGTGGCGGGGCCCAACCACGTCCTGCCCACCGGGCGGACCGCCCGCTTTGCCTCCGGCCTTTCCGTCTTCGATTTTCTCAAGCGGACGACCTGGGTCGAGGCGGATGCCCGCGCCCTTTCGGCCATCGGCGGCGCAGCTGTCACCCTGGCGCGCGCCGAAGGGCTCGATGCGCATGCCATGAGTGTGGCCGTACGATTGGACGCCATCGAGAAGCGTCCTTGACCGCGGGCAGCATGGCGCTCATGTTCCGCGCCGCTTTGCGCCTTGGCGCGAAACCCCCTCATGTCGCGCTCAGCCGGCCTTGGCCGAGCCGGCCCTGATGACTCCGATGAAGGATCTGCATGTCGAAAGAGGACATGATCGAGTTCAGCGGCACCGTCGTGGAGCTGCTGCCCAACGCGATGTTTCGCGTCAAGCTCGACAACGACCACATGGTATTGGCCCATACCAGCGGGAAGATGCGCAAGAACCGCATCCGCGTCCTGGCCGGTGACAGGGTGAACGTGGAAATGACGCCCTATGACCTGACCAAGGGGCGCATCACCTTCCGCTTCAAGTAGCTGACGCCTTGCCGGCATCGCTCGGCATGTCCCAGGTGCGACCAAGGCTGGTGCTGGCCTCCGGCAGTCCACGGCGGCTCGAACTTCTCGCCAGGATCGGCATAGCGCCGGACCAGGTTCTTTCGGCTGACATCGACGAAACCCCCCGCAAGGGTGAGGCGCCCCGTCCGCTCGCGGTGCGTCTCGCGGCGGGCAAGGCCGCGGCGGGTGCCCTGATGGCGCCAGGCGCGCTGATTCTGGCCGCCGATACGGTGGTCGGCGTGGGTCGGCGCATTCTGGGCAAGCCCCTGGATGCGGCGGAGGCGGCCCGATTCCTTGCTCTTCTCTCCGGGCGGCGGCATCGCGTGATGACGGGGGTCTGCCTGATCTGGCCCGATGGCCGGCAGACCACGCGGCTGGTGACCACAATCCTCGCCTTCCAGCGGCTGACCCAGGCCCAGATCGAGGACCATGTCGCCTCCGACGAATGGCGCGGCGTGGCGGGCGGCTACCAGATCCAGAAGCGCGCCGAGATGTATGTGCGCTTCCTGTCCGGAAGCCATTCCAATGTGGTCGGCCTGCCTCTGTTCGAGACGGCGCAATTGCTGCGCGGAGCAGGCTGGCTGCGGCCATGAGCGGCGACGCGGAAATCCGCGTCAGCGTCTCCCCGGGCGAGGTTCGCGTCGCCGGCCTTCGCGATGGCCGGTTGGAGGTGGCCTTCATCGAACGGCCGAGCCGCCCCGATGGGGTCGGGGACCTGCACCGGGCGAGGGTGACTGCCATCCTTCCCGCGATGAGCGGCGCCTTCCTGCTGCTGGGCGACGACACCTCAGGCTTCCTGCCGGAAAGCGAGTTGCCCCCGCCGCGCCGCCCCATCGCCAAGGCCTTGCAGGAGGGCCAGTCCCTGCCTGTGCGCGTGATGCGGGCCGCCCAGGGCGGCAAGGGACCCCGTCTTTCCGCACGTCTTTCGCCTGCCGAGCAGAAGCTGGCGCAGCAAGTCGGCAGCGGGGCGCCGGCCCTGCTGCAAAGGGGGGATGGCGCGGCCATGCGTCTGGCACGCGATTGGCCGGAGGCCCCGATCGTGACGGATGGACCGGCGGTGGCCGGCCTGCTGCGCGCCGCCCTCGACCCGGCCCGCATCACCCTCACCCTGTCTCCGGCCTTCGGGCCGGAGCTGGAGGCCCGCTTCGCCGAGCTGGCCGAACCCCGCCTGGCCCTGGATGGCGGTGCGAGCCTGATCTTCCACCCGACCCCGGCGCTGACGGCCATCGACGTCGATTCGGGTAGCCTCGCGGCCTCGCGGGATCCGGTGGCGCATGAGCGTCTGAATGCGGTCGCCATCCCTGCGATCGCGCGGGAGCTCCGCCTGCGGAACTTGGCGGGGGCGATCCTGGTCGATTTCGCGGGCCTGGCCGTCCGGCGGCGTGAGATGCTGGTGGCCCCGCTGGCTGAGGCCCTGGCGCAGGACCCGCTTTCGCCGCGGCTGCTGGGGATGACCCGGCTCGGCCTGATGGAAATCGTGCGGCCCCGCGTCCATCCGCCGCTGCACGAGATCCTCGGCCTGCCGCCAAGCCCGCTGACCTGCGGCCTGGCGGCCCTGCGCCAGGCGGTCCGGGAGGAGGCGGCGAAGCCCGGTGCCAGCTTCGCGCTTCGTGCGGCGCCGGAGGTGATCCTCGCGCTTCAGGCCCTGCCCCAGAGCCTCATGGACTACCAGGCGATCACCCAGCGTGCCCTGGCACTGCAGCCCGACCCCCGGCTTCGCCCGGGCCAGGAAGACATCATGGAGATCCCGGGATGAAGGAGCCCGACGCCAAGCCGCCCCGCGCCCGTCGCTGCCCCATCTGCAGCAAGCCGCTGGAGGCGAGCACCGCCCGCTTCTGCTCGGACCGCTGCGCCAATGTCGATCTGGGCCGCTGGCTGCGCGGCCACTACGCAATCCCGGTGCGGGAGCCCGAGGACCCCGAGGCGGAATCCTGAGCGAAGCCGGGTGGACAGCCACCGGACCTTCCGCTATCACGCGCGCCTCTGCCGGGGGATGCGGTTCCACCATCCTTCGCTTGGGCCCAGGTAGCTCAGTTGGTAGAGCATGCGACTGAAAATCGCAGTGTCGGTGGTTCGATTCCGCCCCTGGGCACCATTCTTCAGCTTCCTGGGATCAGCCTCTGGCCACCGCGAAACCACTTGCGAAGCCCCACGGCTTGCGTGAGGTTCGCCGCGCCACTGCCCCCAAGAAGGACTGACCCTTGGCCTATGCGCTGCAGCAGCTGATCAACGGCATCAGCCTGGGGATGATCTATGGGCTGATCGCGGTCGGCTATACGATGGTCTACGGCATCATCGGCATGATCAACTTCGCCCACGGCGACATCTTCATGGTCGGTGCCTTCATCGCGCTGATCGCGATCCTCAGCCTGATGTCGAGCGACCTGATGGGTGGCCCCGCTGCCATCCTGCTGGTGCTGGCGATCTCCATGGCCTTCACCGCGCTCTACGGCTGGACGGTGGAGCGAATCGCCTATCGCCCGCTGCGCGGCAGCTTCCGCCTGGCGCCGCTGATTTCGGCCATCGGCATGTCCATCGTGCTACAGAACTTCGTTCAGGTCAGCCAGGGCGCCCGGGTGAAGCCGCTGGAGCCGCAGCTGCGCGGCGGGGTGGAACTGATGCGGGACGGCGACTTCGTGGTGCAGCTGTCCTACATGCAGATCCTGATTATCGTCTCCACCCTCGCTGTGCTCGCCGTCTTCACCTGGCTGGTGACGCAGACCGCCCTGGGCCGCGCCATGCGGGCCTGCGAGCAGGATCGCAGGATGGCCTCCCTGCTCGGCATCAATACGGACCGGACCATCAGCCTGGCCTTCGTCATCGGCGCGGCGCTCGCGGCGGTCGCCGGCACGCTCTACCTGCTGCGCTATGGCATCGCGGATTTCTTCATGGGCTTCATCGTCGGCGTGAAGGCCTTCACCGCGGCGGTGCTGGGCGGCATCGGCAGCCTGCCCGGCGCCGTGCTGGGAGGCCTGCTGATCGGCCTGATCGAGACCTTCTGGTCGGCCTACTTCTCGGTCCAGTACAAGGACGTCGCCGCCTTCAGTATCCTCGCCCTCACCCTGGTCTTCCTGCCCACAGGTCTGCTCGGGCGGCAGGAGATCGAGAAGGTATGACGACGCCTCAGTCGGCGTCGATTGCGGCACGGTTGCGGGCTGCCACGCTCGATGCCCTGAAGGCCACCGGCATCGCCTTCGGCCTCTTCGTCGTGATGGTTGGTCTGCGCACGGATATCGGCCCGACCGGTGCGCTGCTGCTGCGCACCCGCTGGCCGGATGTGGCGGCCCTTTGCGCCGCAGTCTTCATCCTCCGGCTCGTCCTGGCGCTCAGCGTCCGGCCACAGCAGGCGGCGGTCACGCCGGCGCGCTGGGCGGCCGGCCTGTCGCGCGCCGGGCTGCTCTTTGGGCCGGCCCTGCTCGCCCTCGCGCTGATCCTGCCCTTCATTCCCGGTATCGGCCGCTACGAGCTGGACCTCGGCATCCTGGTGCTGACCTATGTGATGCTCGGCTGGGGGCTGAACATCGTGGTCGGCCTCGCCGGCTTGCTGGACCTCGGCTACGTCGCCTTCTACGCGGTCGGCGCCTATTCCTATGCGCTGCTGGCGCAGTATTTCGGATTGTCCTTCTGGATCTGCCTGCCGCTGGCCGGAATCCTCGCCGCCTTCTGGGGCGTGCTGCTGGGCTTCCCGGTGCTGCGGCTGCGCGGCGACTACCTGGCCATCGTCACTTTGGCCTTCGGCGAGATCATCCGCATCGTGCTGCTGAACTGGGTCAGCCTGACCGGCGGGCCCAACGGCATCTCGGGCATCCCGCGCCCCACCTTCTTCGGCCTGCCCTTCAGCATGGGCGGCGGACCGGGCACCTTTGCCGGCTTCTTCGGGCTGGAGCCCAACCCCTCGCACCGCGTCATCTTCCTGTACTACCTGATCCTGGCGCTCGCGCTGCTGACCAACTGGGTAGCGATGCGCATCCGCCGCCAGCCGATCGGCCGGGCCTGGGAAGCGCTGCGCGAGGATGAGGTCGCCTGCCGCGCGCTCGGCATCAACATCACCAACACGAAGCTGACGGCCTTCGCGCTCGGCGCCATGTTCGCGGGCTTCGCCGGCGCCTTCTTCGCCACGCGCCAAGCCTTCATCAGTCCCGAAAGCTTCACCTTCATCGAAAGCGCCATCATCCTGGCCATCGTGGTGCTCGGCGGTCTCGGCAGTCAGATCGGCATCGCGGTGGCCGCCATCGTCATGATCGGCGGCTTCGAGCTGTTCCGCGACCTCGACGAATACCGGATGCTGGTCTTCGGCGGCGCCATGGTGCTGATCATGGTGCTGCGCCCGCGCGGACTGGTCGGGTCCCGGTCACCGAGCGTGCTGCTAGGTGCGCGACGCGAATGAGCGCCGCCCTGCAACCCGCCGCGGGCACCGAGATCCTCGAGGTCAAGTCGCTCAGCATGCGCTTCGGCGGTCTGCTGGCCGTCGATGGCGTGGATTTCCAGGTGCAGCGCGGCAGCATCACCGCGCTGATCGGCCCGAACGGCGCCGGCAAGACCACGGTCTTCAACTGCATCACCGGCTTCTACCGGCCGACCGCGGGGCAGATCCGGCTGCGCCGCGCCGATGGCAGCGTCGCCGCGCTGCAGACGCTGAAGGACCACCGCATCGCCCGCGCCGGCGTCGCCCGCACCTTCCAGAACATCCGCCTGTTTGCTGGCATGACGGTGCTGGAGAATCTGCTGATTGCCCAGCACATCAAGCTGCAGAAGGCGACCGGCTTCGGCATCGGCGCCATGCTCGGCCTGTCCGGCTATCGCGCCGCGGAAGCGGAGGCGATCGACCGCGCGGCGGAATGGCTGCGCGCCATCGGCCTGCTCGACCGCGCGGACGATATCGCGGGCGGCCTGCCATATGGCGCACAACGGCGGCTGGAGATCGCGCGCGCCATGTGCACCATGCCCGCCCTGCTCTGCCTGGATGAGCCGGCGGCCGGGTTGAATCCGCGGGAGTCGGACGACCTGGCGAAGCTGCTGGTCAGCATTCGCGACGGCACCGCGACCGCCAGCCCGCCCACCTCCGTGCTGCTGATCGAGCATGACATGGGCATCGTCATGCGCATCTCCGACCATGTCGTGGTGCTGGACCACGGCCGGAAGATCGCGGAGGGACCGCCCGACCAGGTGCGGAACGACCGCCACGTCATCGCCGCCTACCTCGGGGAGGATGAGGAAGGCTGATGGCTGGACCGATGCTGGAAATCGACAACCTCTCCGCCGGCTACGGCGCGGTGCAGGCGCTGAAGGGCGTGTCCCTGCATGTGGAGAAGGGCGAGATCGTGACGCTGATCGGCGCCAATGGCGCCGGCAAGTCCACCCTGCTGATGAGCATATGCGGCGACCCTCGCGCCCGCGCCGGCCGCGTGCTGCTGGATGGCGAGGACATCACCGCCAAGCCGACGCATGAGATCATGCGCAGCGGCGTGGCGCAGGCGCCGGAGGGACGGCGCATTTTCCCCCGCATGTCGGTGCTCGAGAACCTGATCATGGGCGCGCAGGCGGCGGGCCAGGATCCGGATGCGGAGCTGCCTGGTGTCTTCGCCCTGTTCCCGCGGCTGCGCGAAAGGCAGTCCCAGCGCGGCGGCACGCTCTCGGGCGGCGAGCAGCAGATGCTGGCGATCGGCCGGGCGCTGATGTCCCGGCCGCGTCTGCTGCTGCTGGACGAACCCTCGCTCGGCCTGGCGCCGTTGATCTCCCGCCAGATCTTTGCGGCGATCCGCGATCTGAACCAGCGGGAGGGGCTGACCGTGCTGCTGGTGGAGCAGAATGCGAATCAGGCGCTGCGCCTTGCCCATCGCGGTTATGTGCTGGTCACTGGGCGCATCACCATGAGCGGCAGCGGGGCGGATTTGCTGGCCCGGTCGGAGATCCGCGACGCCTATCTCGGCGGCGGCCACTGAGCGTCAATCCGGCCAGCCGGCCAGGGCGCGCGCCTCGGCGGGGCTAACGCCGCGGGCGCGCAGTTCGCGCAGCGTTTGGGCCCGGTCGCGCTTCGCCAGACGCCGCCCTTCGGCATCGGTCAGCAGGGGGTGGTGGGCATAGGCGGGCTCCGGCCAGCCCATCAGCGCCTGCAGCAGCCGGTGCAGGTCGGTGGCCGGCAACAGATCCTCGCCCCGCGTCACCAAAGTCACCCCGTCCCGCGCATCGTCATGCGTGACGCAGAGGTGGTAGCTGGCGGGCACGTCCTTGCGCGCCAGCACCACGTCGCCGAAGCGGGCCGCCGTGCAGGCCAAGCGGCCACGCCCCGCCTCGGCAAAGGAGAGCCCCGGCCCGGCCCGCTCCAGCGCCCGCGGCATGTCCAGCCGCAGCGCATGTGGCTCGCCGCGCGCCAGCCGCGCCTCGCGCTCGGCCTGCGAAAGCCGCCGGCAGATGCCGGGGTACAGCGGCCCGTCCGGGCCATGCGGGGCGGAGGCACTGCCCGCGATCTCCCGCGCGATGTCGCGCCGGGTGCAGAAGCAGGGGAACAGCAGCCCACGGTCACTCAGCGCCGCCAAGGTCTCGGCATAATCCGCCATGTGCCGTGACTGCACGCGCACCGGGCCGTCCCACTCCAGCCCGAGCCAAGCCAGGTCTTCCTGGATCGCCTCCGCGAATTCGGGGCGGCAGCGCGTGCTGTCGATATCTTCCAGCCGCAGCAGGAAGCGCCCCTGCCCTGCCCGCGCCCGGCGCCAGCCGGCCAGCGCCGAATGAGCATGGCCGAGATGCAGGAAGCCCGTCGGGCTCGGGGCGAAACGCGTGACGAGGGGCCGGGGCGCGGTCATCCTGCCCCCGCGTAGCCGAAGCCCGGGAAGGGGAGCAAGCGATGGCTGATGGATTGGACGGGCCGAGCTGGGGCCCTGCATCGGGCGGCAAGCCACGCCATCTCGTGCTGCTGCTGCACGGCGTCGGCGCCGATGGCTTCGACCTGATCGACCTGGCCCCCGGCTGGGGCAAGGCGGTACCGGATGCGCTGTTCATCGCGCCGCATGGGCCGGAGCCCTGCGACCTCGCCCCCTATGGGCGGCAGTGGTTCAGCCTGCAGGATCGGCGACCCACGCTGATGCAGGCGGGGGTGCAGGCGGCGGCCGAGTCGCTCGGCCCGGCGGTGGAGGCGAAGCTGCGCGAACTCGGCCTTACCCGACGGGACCTGGCGCTGGCCGGCTTCAGCCAGGGCGCGATGACGGCGCTGCACTTCGGCCTGCATCCGCCGGATGGCTGCGCCGCCGTGCTCGCCTATTCCGGCGCTCTGCTGGCGCCCCCCACCCAGGCGGGGCCGGGCGCGGCGCCGGTGCTGCTGGTGCATGGCGCGGCGGATGAGGTGGTGCCGGAGGCGGGCAGCCGGCAGGCCGAAGCGGCGCTGCTCAAGGCCGGCTTCACCGTGGAGGCGGTGTACCGGCCGGGCCTGGGGCATGCCATCGACGAGGTCGGCATTAGCCTCGGTGCGCTGGCGCTGCAGCGCGCGCTATGCGGCCCCGCATGACGGCTGGATGAAAGCCGTGGAACAGGCGGTTGCGCCGCCAGGGCGGCCCTGGCATGAAGACGAGGTCAACGCGGCGCTGCCACAGAATATGGGGCTTGCCTAACGTTCGGAGCCCCAGTTCTGGGAAGTGTCGCCATTCATAGGAGTGGCGCTTGCCTGACGGCGGACACTTCCAGTTGGGGCAGTCATTTCCCGCGCTCGTACTGAACGCGGATTTCCGGCCGCTATCCTATTTCCCCCTCTCGGTCTGGGCCTGGCAGGATGCGGTGAAGGCCGTTTTCCTGGACCGTGTCTCCGTGCTGTCGGAATACGAGACGGTGGTGCACTCGCCGCGGGTGACCATGCGGCTGCCCAGCGTCATCGCGCTGAAGGACTATATCCCGGCCGCCCGCAGGCCTGCCTTCACGCGGTTCAACGTCTTCCTGCGCGACAGCTTCGAATGCCAGTATTGCGGCCAGGGCCGGCCGACGCCGGAGCTGACCTTCGACCATGTCATCCCGCGCAGCCGCGGTGGCCGCACCACCTGGGACAACGTCATCACCGCCTGCGGCCCCTGCAACCTGCGCAAGGGCAACAAGCTGCCGCGGGAATGCCGGATGTTCCCCCGCCAGGTGCCGCGACAGCCCACCAGCTGGGAGCTGCAGGAGAATGGCCGGTCCTTCCCGCCTAACTACCTGCATGAAAGCTGGCGCGACTACCTCTACTGGGACAGCGAGTTGGAGAGCTGACCCTTTGGTCGGTGGTACGTGCCGCCGATCTGGTCGCGCGACCTTACCTGCCGGCAGCCTCGCGGCTGGCCCGGCGCAGGATCCACGCTGACAGCAGCAGCGCATAGATCAGGTTCATCCCCGCAATCGAAACGGGCAGGCCGGGGATGAGGTAGGCCGGCTCGTCGCAGGGCTTCGACGGCAGGGGCGTCATGTTGCGCAGCAGGTCGTCCACGCTGACCGAGGCTCCCACGCTGGGCGCCAGGCAGGCCGGCAGCGGTGAGGGCCACCACCCCTGTTCCACCCCCAGATGCAGCGCAGCGATGGCGCCCGAGACGGCGACCGCGGCCGCCGCCGCGCGCAGCAACCAGACCCGCCCCGGCTGCGGTAGCAGCCCCGCCAGCACGGCCAACCCGGCCGCGACCCAATAGGGCCAGCGCTGCCAGAGGCAGAGCGCACAAGGGGCCAAGCCGGGCCAATATTCGAAGCCCAGGGCGAGCAGCGGCGCGGCGGCGGCGAGAATCGCCACCAGGAAAGGGATTGGCATGGCGCATTCATCGTCCCGCCAGCGGCCGAGGGCAACTGGACCCTGGGCTGTCCCGGACCTACCGTAACGGCGCATCAGGAGGGGAAAAGCTGCCATGCTGCGGATCTGGGGCCGGGCCAATTCGTCCAATGTCATGAAGGTGCTGTGGCTCTGCGAGGAGCTCGGCCTGCCCTTCGAGCGGATCGATGCCGGCGGCGCCTTCGGCAAGACGAAGGAGCCCGCCTACCTCGCCCTGAACCCCAACGCCCTGGTCCCGACCATCGAGGAGCCAGACGGCTTCGCGCTTTGGGAAAGCAATGCGATCCTGCGCTACCTGGCGCGGTCGAAGGCGCCGGGGCATCCGATTTACCCGGCGGATCTGCGCCTGGCCGCGGATTGCGACCGCTGGATGGACTGGCAGCTGGGCACGCTCAACCGGCCCATGACGACGGTGTTTTTTACCTACGTCCGTATCCCCGAGGCTGAGCGCGACTGGCCGGCGACGCACAAGGCACGGGCCGAGGCCGAGCAGCTTTGGGCCATGCTGGACCGACACCTGGCAGGCCGCCCCTTCATCACCGGCGATGCCCTGACCCTGGCCGATATCGCGCTGGGCATCTACGTGCACCGCTGGTTCGCCATGCCGATCGAGCGCGCGGAAATGCCGGCGCTGCGCGGTTGGTACGACCGCCTGCTGGCCCGGCCCGGCTGCGCCAAATACGCCTCCGGCCCGCTGACCTGAGGCGTCAGCGGCTGGCGCCGGGAGTCCAGAGGACGTCGCCGGCGCCATTGCCGTTCAGGCGTCGGGAAAGTACGAACAGATGGTCCGAGAGACGGTTGAGGTAGCGGATCACGGCAGGGTTCACCGCATCCTCCGCCGCCAGCGCCACCACATCCCGCTCCGCCCGGCGGATGATGGTGCGAGCAAGATGCGCATGGGCAGCGCCGGGGCTACCGCCGGGCAGCACGAAGCTGCGCAGCGGCGGCACCAGGGCATTCATCCCGGCCAATTCGGCTTCCAGCCTCAGGCACTGTGAATCGCTCACCCGCAGGCGGTCCTGCGCGGTCCCGGGGACGCAGAGATCCGCGCCGAGGTCGAAAAGGTCGTTCTGGATGCGTCCGAGCATCTCATCAGCGGCCGAATCCCCCGCCAGATGCAGGCGCAGCAGGCCCAGCGCCGCATTGGCCTCGTCGATGGTCCCATAGGCCGCGACGCGCAGCGCATCCTTGCGTACCCGCGTGCCGTCGCCGAGCGAGGTTTCCCCCGAATCGCCGCCCCGGGTCGTGATCACATCCAGCCTTACCATCGTCGGTCTCCTTCGAGCTGGAAGGTGATGCCGATGGCGGTGGTCGAAAAGACCGGCACCCCGTCGCGTTGCGCGGGCTCGAAGCGCCAGCCCCGCACGGCGCGGATCGCCGACTCGTCCAGCGCCGGAAAACCGGCGGAGGTCAGCACCTGCACATCCACGACACGGCCGGTAGCGTCGATCTCGACCCGCAAGGTCACCCGGCCGCGCTCGTTGCGAAGCCGGCTCGCATAGGGATATTCGGGCGGCGGATTGGCGGCGCCCGCCAATTGCCGCGCCGGGATCACGGCGCCCAGGGCCTCGCCGCCCGCCTGCTCGCGCAGCGGGCCGGGGCTGGCGGCAGCGCCCGGTGGCGTGGCGCCGGCCCTAGGCGAGGTGGACTCGGGCCTGGCGGCCACGGGACGCGCGGGCGCGGCCGCGGGACGCGCGGGTGCGGCCGCGGGAGGGGCGGGCGGCGGCAGGGGTAGCGGCGTCTCCGGCACCTCCTCTGGCACCTCCGCCGGAAGCGCGGCGGCTTGCGGTGCCGGAGCCGAGGCCGACTGGCTCGGCTCGATGGGCTCGGCCTCGGCCGGCGGCAGCGGCGCGGCGGCAGGCGTAGCGGGTGGTTCGAGCGGCTGGGTCTCGCCGGCGGGCTCCGCCGCATCGCCCGCCCAGGGCGATTGCTCTGCCCAGACCAGCGCCACCTGCTGCACCGCGTCGCCGGGCGGGGCGAGCCCCGGCAGCGCAAGCAGCGCCGCAAGGCCCGCCGCATGCAGCAGCAGCGACAGGGCAAGGGCATGCGGCACATGACGGCGCTTGGCGGGCCGCCCACCCCTCCGCCTCACAGCACCAGCACACCCCGGTGCTTGGCCTTACCCTCCGGCTCGACATGGATGGTGATGACGGCGGCATCCAGGTGAGCCTTCAGCGCCCCCTCGATCCGGTCGCAGATGTCATGCGCCTGCGTCACGGCCATGTCGCCCGGCACCACCAGGTGGAATTCGACGAAGGTGAAGCGGCCCGAGCGGCGGGTGCGCAGGTCATGCGCCTCGATCGCGCCCTCCGCATGCGCGGCGACCAGGCTGCGAATCCGGCCGAGTTCCTCGGCCGGCGCCGCCTCGTCCATCAGGCCACCGAAGGATTCGCGCATCAGCTGCCAGCCGGAATAGAGGATATTCACTGCCGTCAGCGCCGCCAGCAGCGGATCGATCCACAGGATGCCGGTCAGCGCCACCAGCGCGACGCCGACCAACACCCCGACCGAGGTGACGACATCCGACAGCAGGTGCCGCGCATCCGCAACCAGCGCCGGGGACCGCGAGGCGCGACCACGGCGGAACAGTGCCGCGGACCAGGCCGCGTTGATACCGGTCGCGATGGCCGAGACCGCCAGCCCCGAGGTCGCTGCCTCCAGCGCACGCGGCGCGAGCCAGGCGTCCCAGGCCTCGTTCAGGATCAGCAGCGCTGCGACGCAGATCAGCACGCCTTCCAGCACGGCTGAGAAGTATTCGGCCTTGGCATGGCCATAGGGATGCTCGGCATCGGGCGGCTTGGCGGAGACGCGGATGGCAGCCAGCGCGACCACGGCGGCTGCAACATTCACCACGCTCTCCAGCGCATCGGCGAAGAGGGCGACGCTGCCGGTGAGCCACCAGGCGCCCGCCTTCAGGCCGAGCACCAGTAGCGCCACGCCCACGCTCGCGGCGGCATAATGCTCGACGCGCTTCATGCTCTGGCTCCATCGGACCGGACGCTTGATGCACCGCCCCGCGGGGGCGGCGCAACCATGCGGCGCGGCGCGCTACACCGAGAAGTACTTGGCGCGGGGGTGGTGCAGCACGATGGCACTGGTGGACTGTTCCGGGTGCAGCTGCCACTCGTCCGAGATGGAGACGCCGATCCGCTCCGCGTCCAACAGCTTCAGCAGCGGCTCCTGGTCCTCCAGCTTCGGGCAGGCGGGATAGCCGAAGGAATAACGGCCGCCGCGATAGGATTGCTGCAGCATCTTATCCATGTCGCGGTCGTCTTCGCCCGCAAAGCCGAGCTCGGCGCGGATGCGCTTGTGGACATACTCGGCCATCGCCTCCGCCATCTCCACGGACAGTCCGTGCAGATAGAGGTAGTCCTGGTAACGGTTGTCCTCGAACCATTCCCGCGCGATGTCGGAAGCCTTCTGACCCACCGTCACCACCTGCAGGCCGATCACGTCGCGCGCATTCGGGCCCTCGTCGATGTCGCGGACGAAATCGGCGATGCATTCGCCATCCGGCTTCGGCTGGCGCGGCAGGTTGAAGCGGCAGACTTCTGTCACGCCATCCTCGGCAAACAACACCAGGTCGTTCCCCTGCCCGGCGCATTTCCAATAGCCGTAGATCGCCTGCGGCTTGAGGATTTTCTGATCCTCCGCCAGCGCCAGCATGCGCTTCAGCACCGGGCGCAGTTCCTGCTTCGCCCAACCGAGAAAATCCTCCAGCGACCGGCCAGACTTCCGGAAGCCCCACTGGAATTGGTACAGGCTGCGCTCATTGATGAAGGGGATGATCGCCTTGGGCGGCGCCTCCACCACCCGCGCGCCCCAGAAGGGCGGTACCGGCACGGCGCTCTCGGCAGCCACGCGACGGCGGCGTTCCTGGGCATAGGCGACATCCACCGGCGCGAAGCCGCGCGGATCGGCCTGGCCGAGGGTGCGCTTCTCGTTCTTTGCCTTGCCCACGCGCTTCGCCTGCAGCGCGGCGAGATAATCCTCGAAGCCATTGCCCATCACCTTGTCCATCAGGTGCAGGCCATCGAAGGCGTCCCGCGCATAGGCCACGCGCCCGCAGGCATAGGCCTTCACGCAGTCATCCTCGACATAGTTGCGGGTCAGGGCGGCGCCGCCCAGCATCACGGGAATGTCGATACCCTGGCGGCTCATCTCCTCCAGGTTCTCGCGCATCACCACGGTGGACTTCACCAGCAGGCCGGACATGCCGATGGCATGCGCCTTGTGCTCCTTCGCCGCGGCGACGATGTCCATCAGCGGCACCTTGATGCCGAGGTTGACCACCTTGTAGCCGTTGTTGGTGAGGATGATGTCGACAAGGTTCTTGCCAATGTCGTGCACGTCGCCCTTCACCGTGCCGAGCACGATGGTGCCCTTCTCCTGGCCCTCCACCTTCTCCATGAAGGGCTCGAGATAGGCGACGGCCGCCTTCATCGTCTCCGCGCTCTGGAGCACGAAGGGTAGCTGCATCTTGCCAGCGCCGAACAGCTCGCCCACCACCTTCATGCCGTCCAGCAGAACGTCGTTGATGATGGAAAGCGGCGTATTGCCCTGGTCGAGCGCCACTTGCAGTTCTTCGTTCAACCCCTTGCGGTCGCCATCGACGATGCGGTCCTTCAGGCGCCCCTCGACCGTCTCGGCACGCACCTTCTTGACGTTGTCTGCCGCCTTTCGGCCGGAGAAGATCTCCAGCACCTTCTGCAGCGGGTCATAGCCTTCGCGGCGGCGATCGAAGATCAGGTCCTCGACCACCTCCACCTCCTCCGGCGGAATCTGGTGCAGCGGCTTGATCTTGGAGACGTGGACGATGGCGCCGGTCATGCCGGCCTTCACGGCATGGTCCAGGAAGACGCTGTTGAGGACGTGCCGGGCCGCAGGGTTCAGGCCGAAGGAAATATTGGACAGGCCGAGGATGATCTGGATGTCCGGAAACTTCTCCCGGATCATGCGGATCCCCTCGAGCGTCCAGAGACCGAGCTTACGATCGTCCTCGTTGCCGGTGGCGATGGTGAAAGTCAGCGGGTCGATCAGCAGGTCGGATTGCGGCAGGCCGTATTTGTTGCAGGCGAAGTCGACCAGACGCTCCGCGATGCGCAGCTTGTCCTCCGCCGTCTTGGCCATGCCGACCTCGTCGATGGTCAGTGCGATGACGGCGGCGCCGAACTTCTTCGCCAGCTTCAGCCGGTCATGCGCCGCCTCCTCGCCATCCTCGAAGTTGATCGAGTTGATGATGGGCTTGCCGCCATGCAGCTTCAGCGCGGCCTCGATCACCGGCGTCTCGGTGGAGTCGATGACGAGCGGGCTGTTCACGCTGCTGGTGAAGCGGCGGATGACCTCGTTCATCTCCTCGATCTCGTTGCGGCCAACGAAGGCGGTGCAGACATCGAGGCTGTTCGAGCCTTCGGCGACCTGCTCGCGCCCGATGGCGACGCAGCCGTCCCAGTCGTGCGCTTCCTGCCGCTGGCGCCAGACCTTGGAGCCATTGGCGTTGCAGCGCTCGCCGATCGAGAAGTAGCTGTTCTCCTGCCGCAGGGCGGTGGCGCCGTAGAGGCTGGCGACGGAGGGCACCCAGTGCGGCTTGCGCAGCACCGGCGCTGGCCGGTGACGGGCGCCACCGAGCTTGCGCAGCAGCTGGTCCAGCGCCTGGATATGCGGGGTGGAGGTGCCGCAGCAGCCGCCGATCAGGTTCAGCCCGTCCTCGAGAACGAAGCGCTCCATCCAGGAGGCGAGCTCGTTAGGGCCGAGCGGATAATGCGTCTTGCCATCCACCAGCTCCGGCAGGCCGGCATTGGGCTGCACGCTGAGCAGGCCGGGCCAGTTCTGTGACAGCCAGCGCACATGCTCCGCCATCTCCTGCGGGCCGGTCGCGCAGTTCAGGCCGATGAGCGGCACATCAAGCGAATGCACCACCGTAGTCGCGGCGGCGATATCGGGGCCGACCAGCAGCGTGCCGGTGGTCTCCACCGTCACCTGCACGAAGATCGGGATGTCGGACTTCGCCTGGGCACGCGCGATCTTCGCCGCATTCACCGCGGCCTTGATGAACAGCGTGTCCTGATTGGTCTCGGTCAGCAGCGCATCGGCGCCGCCGGCGATCAGCCCCTGGCATTGCAGCACCAGCGCCGCTTCCAGCTGGTCGTAGCTGATATTGCCCAGGCTCGGCAGCTTGGTGCCCGGGCCGATATCGCCGATCACCCAGCGATGCCGGCCATCCGCGAAGCTCTCCGCCGCCTCACGCGCCAGTTCCACCGAGAGCCTGTTGATCTCAAAGGCCTTGTCCTCGAGCTCAAACTCCCCGAGCGTGACGGGGGAGCCGCCGAAGCTGTTGGTCAACACCATATCGGCGCCGGCTTCGTAGTAGCCGCGGTGGATTTCGCGCACGAGGTCCGGGCGCGAGAGGTTCAGCACCTCCGTGCAGTTCTCCTTCCCCCAGAAGTCCTTGTCGGTGTCGAGGGTCAGCGCCTGCACGCGGCTGCCCATGCCACCGTCGCAGAGCAGGACCTGGTCGCGGAGGGCGTCGAGAAGATGCGGACGAGACATGCGGGGGAACCCCTTCAGCGAGTCGAAACGGAGAGGGAGGCCGGCTGGCGCTGTGCCACCCAGAGGCGCACGGCCAGCGGGCCGTCGATGCTGCGCGCCTGGCGCAGCGCGCAGCCGGCGGCGCCGAGCCAACCGGCAAGCTGCGCGTCATCGAAGCCGGGCCAGCGATGCGCGTGGCGGCCCAGCAGATCAGCCCGCGCATGCGGGGCAAGGTCCACCACCAGCAGGCTGCCGCCGGGCTTCAGCACGCGCGCCGCCTCGGCCAGCGCCGCGGCAGGATCCTCGGCATAATGCAGCACCATCTGCAGGGTCACGGCATCGAAGCCGGCATCAGGCAGCGGCAGGCGGTACATATCGGCCTGGCGCACCGCGCAATGGTTCAGGCCGCGCTCGGAAAGCCGGGCCCGGGCCAGGGCCAGCATCTCGCGGCTGGCATCGACGCCGAGGGCGCTGCCGCAACGGGCGGCGAGGACTTCCAGAAGGCGGCCGGTGCCGCTGCCGATATCCAGCAGCCGGTCGATCTGGCCGGGCAGGATATCCACCAGGGCCGCCTCGATGGCCGCCGCGGGCAATTCCAGCGCGCGCATCTCGTCCCAATCGGCACCGTGCCGGCGGAAGGCATCGGAAGCCGCGCGCGCACGCTCCGCGGCCAGCCGCGCCGCGGCCCGGCGATCAGCCGCCAGAAGCGGGTCCTCCTCCGGCAGGCGGGCCAGGATCTGGCGGACCAGGTCGGCATCGGCCGGCAAATGGAAGAAGACGTTCGCGCCTTCCGGCATGCGTTCCAGCAGCCCCGCCTCCACCAGCAGCTTCAGATGCCGGGAGAGCCGGGGCTGCGACTGACCGAGAATGCCGCAGAGGTCGGAAACGCAGAATGAACCGCGCGCACAGAGCGACAGGAGGCGCAGCCGGGTAGGCTCGGCGGCGGCACGGAGCTGGGCCAGGAGATCTTCCATGGCCTTGCAAATAACATAAAGATATCCTTATGTCTAGTCTATGACTTGGTCCCTGGACGCGCGCATCCCCCTGCACTTGGCCTCGCCCGAGGAAGCTGCCGCCCGGATCGAGGCCGCGCGGCAGGCTGGCGTCAAGCTGGCGCTGCTGATTCCCGAGTCTTTACAGGGCGTGGCCACGCAGGGCCTGCCATCTGCGGCCTTCGCGCCCGACGGCCCACGGCATGCCGCAGCCTGCGCCTGCTGCGCCGGCCGCCCGCCCGTCTCAGCGGCGCTCGACCGCCTGTTCCAAGCGCGCGTGCGCGGTACTGCCCCCTGGTTCGACAGTGTCCTGGCGGTGGTGACCGACACCACATGCCGCGCGGAGGTCGAGACGGCCCTGATGCACGACCCCCTCACCCAGGCCCGCTTCCGCCCAGGCTTTTGAAGGCCCTGCCGCTGCGCCGAATAGGCGCCCGGGCTAGCTGCAGACGACCTCGACCCGCCCCAGGGGGCCGAGTGACGCGGAAACCCGGCCCCCGACGCGCGAAGGTGGCGTCAGACCCGCCACCACCAATAGACCGCCAGCCGGCAGGCCACCCAATCGCCGGGCGAAGGCCGCGGCCTCGACGAAGACGGAGGCCAGATCCCACGACACGACCTTCCGCCGCGCCCCCAGGGGTCCAAGCCCAGCCTTGACGCGTCCTGGTGCCAGCGCTTTGCCCCGGCTGGCGACGAGAAGGCCGAGGCGAGCCAGGTCGGCGGTCAGCGCGATATCGTCGGCCTCGGCCTCTTCGCTGAAGCGGGTCGCGGAGATGTCGATGGCCGCATGCAGCGCCGCCAGGCGAGGCGGCTCCTCGGCATCGGGGTCCAGCCTCTCTCCCAGCACGCCGATGACAGCCGCGGTCAGGACAGGCTGCCGCAGCGCCCCCATTGCCACAGGGGCGCCGTTCGGCAGCAGCCGGCCCTCGATCATCGGCCCGGCCAGCGTGCCAGCGCCCGGCCGGTGCAGCAGGCGCACGCCGCAGGGGGCGATCTCAAGTTGCTGCAACACCGCCAGCGCCACCGCCTCGGCCTCCGCAAGATCACGCGGCGCGATCTCGGGCGGCAGGGTGGCCAGAGGGTTGCCGGTTTCCACGGCCTCGACGAGCCAGCGGGTCGCCGGCTCCGGCGTCCAGTCGGACGCCAGCGGGATCACGTCACTCAATTGAGCGGCGGGAGGTTGATTTCCTCCTGTTCCGTGAATCCGCCCGCGGGCGGGGCATCGAGCAGGGTTGGAGCACCGGGCACTGGCGTCGCGCTGCCATAGAGATTCTCGGGCAGCCAGGTGACCAGGGCGGGAAAGACATAGACCAGTGCCATGCAGAAAACGACGATGTAGATGAACGGCATGCAGCCGCGGAAGATATCCTCCAGCCGCACATGCGGCGGCGCCACGCCCTTCAGGTAGAAGGCCGCCATGGCCACGGGCGGGGACAGGAAGGAGGTCTGCAGGTTCAGCGCGATCATGATGCCGAAGAAGATCGGGCTCACGCCGAAATCGTCGAGCAGCGGCAGGAAGATCGGCACGAAGATCACGATGATCTCCGTCCACTCCAGCGGCCAGCCCAGGATGAAGATGATGACCTGCGCCAGCAGCAGGAAGGTGAAGCTGTTCAGCGGCAGCGACTTGACGAATTCCTCCACCACCGACTGGCCGCCGAGATAGCCGAAGACGGAGGAGAAGATGTAGCTGCCGACGAACAGCCAGCAGACCATGGCGCTGGTCCGCGCCGTCAGGAAGACGCTCTCCTTCAGCTTCTGGAAGGTGAAGGCGCGGTAGGCAATGGCCAGGACGACGGAGCCTAGCGAGCCCATCGCCGCCGCCTCCGAGGGCGTTGCAAGGCCCATGAGGATGGAGCCCAGCACCGCCGCGATCAGGAAAGCGAGCGGGAAGAAGGAGGTCAGCAGCGCGAAGAGGACCTGCCCCAGCGGCGCGACCACGGCATCCGGTGGCAGGCGTGGTGCGCGGTGCGGCTGGAAGATTCCGACGCCGACGGCATAGATCACATAGAGAAGCGCCAGCGTCACGCCCGGGATGAAGGCCGCAGCATAGAGCTGAACCACCGACACGCCCGCGGTCGCGCCGTAGAGGATGAGCATGATCGAGGGGGGAATGAGGATGCCGAGGCAACCGCCGGCGCAGGTGACGCCCGCGGCAAGCCGCGGATCGTAGCCGGCCCGCAACATGGCGGGGAAGGCGAGAAGGCCCATCAGCGTGACCACCGCACCGACGATGCCGGTCGCCGTGGCGAAAAGCGCGCAGGTGACCAGGGTGGCCACGGCGAGACTGCCGGGCAGGTTCCGACTGGCCATCTGCAAGGCCCTGAACAGTCGGTCCAGGATATTCGCCCGCTCGATGATATAGCCCATGAAGACGAAAAGCGGCACCGAGATGAGCACATCGTTGCTCATCACCGCATAGGTCCGCTGCACCAGCAGGTCGAAGACCCGCTCCTGCATGCCGAGATAGCCGAAGAACAACCCCATCGCCATCAGCGTGAAGGCGATTGGGAAGCCCAGCATGATGAAGAACAGAAACAGCAGAAGCTGCGTCAGCCCGAGGCCTGCATCACTCATTTGGCGTTGCTCATGTCGGTCGGCCCTGGGGCTCAGGAATGCGGATGGCGCGGAGACGGGTCTTGCGAAGCGGCCAGTTGGTTGGTGGAGCGTACCAGGGCCGCCTCGCCACCGCGCGCCATCTCGGCCGCCAGCGCTTCGGCACCCTTCGCCTCCGCCGCCGCCAGGATCTGCTGATCAAGTTCCTCGACATCCGAGAGGCGCTGCGGCCAGGCGCCGGTTCGGATGCATTGCAGGCATCGGACAAATTCGACAGCGCCCTGCAGCAGCAACAGCAGGCCGACGATCGGGATCAGGAACTTGAAGGGCCAGATGATGGGCCCGTTCGGGCTGATGCTGGATTGCTCATTCTGTGCCCAGGACTGGACCGCAAAGTGCCAGCCCGAGATCATGAAGGCGAAGATCGCCGGGAAGAAGAAGACCAGATAGAGGACAAGGTCGAACTTGGCCTGCAGCCGCGGATTGAACATGCGGTAGAGGAAGTCGCCGCGCACATGCCCGTTGCGCGACAGCGCATAGGCGCCCGCCATCATGAACAGCGTGCCGTACAGCATGTATGAGGTATCAAAGGCCCAGGTCGTCGGCGCGGCAAAGAAGCGGCGCGCCACGACGTCATAGACGATGACGCCTGTGAGGATGACGACAGTCCAGGCGAATATCTGGCCCACGACGGTCGAGAGCCGGTCGATGCCGATCAGGACACGCTGCATGATACTGCCTTCTGGCGGGACGACCGGGCAAAGCAGAAGTGCCGCGGGACCGGCGACGCCTGTGGTGGGAAAGCCTCAGGCGTCGGCGGGCGCGGTTCAGCCCTGGCGGGCGAAGAAGTGGTTGTAGGAGATGATCGGGCTCGCCTCGTAGCGCAGGAAGAAGCCGCCGACGCGACGGCACCAGTCGCGCTGGCTGTCGCAGACCTTCTTGAAGAACGGCCCGTTCGCCGGGTTGGAATTATCCCCCTCAAGCCGCTGCACCACCGTGTCCCAGGCGCGCAACTGCGCATCGAGCACCGGGCGCGGCGTCGGGCGCACATTCACGCCGGACTGGGCCAGCGCGACCAGGTCCTTCGAATAGCGGTCCTGCAACTTCCAGGACATATCGGCCGAGGCGGCCTCGGAGGCATGGCGCAGCACCGCCTGCAGCTCCGCCGGCAGGCCGTCATACTTGCCCTTGTTGAACAGGATCTCGAAGGATTCCGTCCTCTGGTGGAAGGACTGGATCATGTAGTTCTTGGCCACATCGGCGAAGCCGAGGACGCGGTCGGAGGAGGGGTTGTTGAACTCCGCGCCGTCGATCACGCCGCGTTCCAGCGCAGGGACGATTTCGCCGCCCGGCAGCGCCACCACGGCCGCTCCCATCTCGTTGAACAGGTCAGTCGCCAGGCCCACGGTACGATAGCGCAGGCCGCGGATCTGATCGACGCTGGTGATCGGGTTCTTGAACCAGCCGAGCGGCTGGGTCGGCATGGGGCCGGTCTGGAAGCCCACGACGTTCAGCCGCAGGATGTCGTTTACAAGTTCCTTGTACAGCGCCTCGCCGCCGCCGTGGTAGAACCAGCCGAGCAGCTGGTTGGCATCGCCGAACCAGGGCGGGGAGGTGCCGAACAGGCTGAACGCCTTGTTCTTGCCGAACCAATAGGCCGAGACGCCATGGCCGCCATCCAGGGTGCCGGCATGCACGGCATCCATCAGCTGGAAGGCACCGACGACGGCACCCGCCGCCAGCAGCTCCAGGCGCAGGCGCCCGCCGGCCATGCTATTGGCGCGGGTCACGAAATCCTGGGCGAACTCATGGAAGATGTCACGCTGCGGCCAGGTCGACTGGAAGCGCAGCACCGTCGTCTGCGCGTGGCTCACGTTCGGCGTCGCCAGAACAGCTGTACCAACGGCGCCGACGGCAGTGGCCTTGAGTAGGCCGCGGCGACCGGCATTGCGCGTGTCGTTCTCGTTCATCCCTACCTCCCGGACGGGCCGACTGTCCGATTTGCGGATCATTCGGCAATTTTTTCCCTCTGCTTCATACGGGCTCGCCGCGAGGATACGCAATGCCCGGTTTGGCTCGGGAAAAGACGGCCAACTATTTCGTGACGAAGGCCTTCTCCACGACATAGGTCGCGGGGCGATTATTGGCACCTTCGGTGAAGCCTCGGGCCTCCAGGATGACGCGCATATCGGCGTTCATCGCCTCGCTTCCGCAGAGCATGGCGCGGTCGCGGTCCGGCGAGAGGGTCGACAGGCCAAGATCGGCGAAGAGCCGCCCGCTTTCGACCAGCGTCGTCACGCGACCCTGGTTCGGAAAATCCTCCCGGGTCACGCTGGGGTAGTAGAGCAGCTTGCCCCGGACCAGGTCGCCCAGCAGTTCGTGCTCGGGCAGGTCCTTCGAGATCGTCTCCCGATAGGCCAGTTCCGCCACCTGGCGTACCGTGTGCACCACCACCACCCGGTCGAATCGATCATAGGTCTCGGGCTCGCGGATCAGGCTCAGGAAGGGCGCCAGTCCGGTGCCAGTGGCAAAGAACCACAGCGTGCCGCCTGGCAGCAGGTTCTCCGTCACCAGCGTGCCGGTCGCCTTGCGGCCGATCAGCACCCCGTCGCCGGGCACGATATGCTGCAGGCGGGATGTCAGGGGGCCGTCCTGCACCTTGATCGAGAGGAATTCGAGGTGTTCCTCCCAGGGCGCGCTGACCAGCGAATAGGCCCGGACCAGCGGGTTGCCCTCCACCATCAGCCCGATCATCGCGAATTGCCCGGCAACGAAGCGGAACTGGGGGCTGCGCGTGCAGGTGAAGGAGAACAGCCGATCGGTCCAGTGATGGACCGTCAGCACCCGCTCCAGGAAGAACCCGGGCGGGGCGGCTTCGACCGCCGCGGAGGCGCTGGGGGATGACATGCCGCCCGTATGCGACATCCCCCGCCCTGCTGCAATGCGGTTGCAGCCGGCCGAGTCGCGGCCCTGCCCGACCCTGCCCATCTCGCCCTTCGGGCCGGGCTGGGGCATGCTGGCGCTTCACCAGGATCCGGGCGCCGATGATGACCGACCTCGCTCCGCCATCCCCCCCCCCGCTCGGGGAGGTCGTGGATTCCACGCCGCGCGCCCTGCCCGCCCGCGTTCCTCATCGTGGCGCCTCCGTCACGCTTGAGCCACTCGCGGTGCGGCACGCGGCGGAGCTTTGGGCTGCGGCACAGGCCGATGCGGCGGGCCATGGCTGGGCCTATCTCGGCTACGGCCCCTTCGCGGATGGCGAGGCGATGCGGCGTCACGTGGCCACCTTCGCCGCCCAGCATGACCCGATGGCCTGGGCCATCCGCCCGCATTCCAGCGGGACGGTCCTCGGCTGGCTGACGCTGATGGATATCCAGCCGGCCAATGCGGCGATCGAAATCGGGCACATCTGGTTCTCGCCACGGCTCCAGCGCACCCGCGCGGCGACGGAGGCGATGTTCCTGCTGATGCGCCATGCCATGGACGACCTCGGCTACCGTCGCCTGGTCTGGAAGTGCAACGCGCTGAACGCCCCCTCGCGCCGCGCCGCGGTTCGCCTGGGCTTCGTCTTCGAAGGCGAGTTGCGGGCACACCAGGTGGTCAAAGGCCGGCGCCGGGATACCGCCTTCTTTTCGATCCTCGCCGAGGAATGGCCTGGCTGCCGGGACCGGATCGCCGCCTGGCTCGATGATTCGAACTGGGACCATGCCCAACGCCCGCGCCATTCGCTCAGCGGTTCGGCGCCGGCGCCACAGGTGTGAGACAGTCCCTAAACCCGGGCGACCAGGCAGGTTGGCGATGGCGTTGTGTTCGGGCCGGTCCTGTCGCACAGTCTCAGGTTGGTGCGGATGAGTAACGGAGGTCCGGTGGTGCCGCGTGCATTCGAAGATCGGGTCGGTGCTTTCGTGCCGGGGCCGCGGGTGGAATTGGCGGGTGCCGCCTCCGGGCCTCTCCTGGGCCTGGATTTCGCGGTCAAGGACCTGTTCGACGTGGCGGGTGTCGTCACCGGCTATGGCAATCCGGACTGGGCGCGCACCCATGCGCCCGCCGCCGCGACCGCGCCGATCATCCTGGCGCTGACCCAGGCCGGCGCGCAGTTGCGCGGCAAGACGAAGACGGTGGAGCTCGCCTATGGACTGACCGGCGAGAACGTCTGGTACGGCACGCCGATCAATCCCGCCGCGCCGGACCGCTTCCCTGGCGGATCCTCCTGCGGCTCCGCGGCCGCGGTCTCGGCTGGCCTCGTCGACTTTGCGCTGGGCAGCGATACCGGCGGTTCGGTGCGTATCCCGGCCAGCTATTGCGGCATCTTCGGCATCCGCCCCTCCTGGGGCGCGGTCAACCTCACCGCTGCCTGCCCGCTGGGCCCCAGCTTCGACACCGCGGGCTGGTTCGCCGCCCGCGCCTCCGTGCTGCGGCGGGTCGGCGATGTGCTGTTGCCGGGCGGGGGTGCCAGCGGGGGCGACAATGCGCTCGGGCCGCTGATCAAGGTACAGGAAGCCTGGGTGAACGCGGTGCCGCAGACCGCAACTGCGCTCGTCGGCGCCCTTTCGAAGGTCGAGCACGTGCTCGGCCCCTGCCTATCCGTGCATCTCGCGCCCGAGGGCCTGACCCAGCTCTACGAGAATTTCCGGGCCGCGCAGGCGGAGGAGGCCTGGGCGAGCCTGGGTTCCTGGGTGGAGGCCATCAAACCTGCCTTCGGCCCGGGCGTCGCGGAACGCTTTGCGGCCGCCAAGGCCACCGCGCCCGCCGTCGCAGCCGCCGCACGCGCCTTCCGCGAGGTTTTCCGCCAGCGGATGCGGGCGCTGCTCGCCGGCGGCGGCGTGCTGATCTACCCGACCTCGCCCGTCGCCGCGCCCCGCCTCGACATCGATGCCGAGGCCCAGCAGGCGGTGCGGGAGCGGACCATGGGCGTCACCGCCATCGCCGGCCTCGCCGGTCTCTGCGAGGTGACGCTGCCGGCCGCCAAGGTGGATGGCGTGCCGGTCGGCCTTTCGCTGGCCGCCGCACCGGGCCGCGACCGTGCCCTGCTGGCCGTGGCCGAGCGGGTGGCCGCCGAATTGCGACTGCCGGTCTGAGGCGCATGGCGGCAGGGCGCTTGCCCCTGCCAGTGAGGCAGCCTAATCGCTGGGGCTCCGCCGATCCTGGGAAGCCTGCCGATGCTGATCCGTGACGCGACCGCGAACGACCTGCCGGCCATCACCGCCATCTACGCCCACCACGTCCAGGTCGGCACCGGCACCTTCGAGGAGGTCCCGCCGCCGCAGGCCGAGATGGCGGCGCGCATCGCGAAGGTGCAGGAAGCCGGCTGGGCCTGGCTGGTGGCGGAGCTGGACGGCGTCGTCATCGGCTACGCCTACTTCAATCAGTTCCGCGAGCGATCTGCCTATCGGTTCTCGGCCGAGAATTCGATCTATGTGCGCGACGACGTCAGGGGCCAGGGCGTGGGCAAGGCGCTGGTGGAAGTGTTGCTGCGCCGCGCCACCGATTGCGGCTTCCGGCAGATGCTAGCCGTCATCGGTGATTCGGAGAATGTCGGCTCCATCGGCTTGCACGTCTCCCTCGGCTTCCGCCAGGCCGGCGTGCTCAAGGCGGCCGGGCTGAAATTCGGCCGCTGGGTCGATGTGGTCTTCATGCAGCGCGCACTTGGCGAGGGCGACCGCACCCTGCCCGTCTAAAGCACTATCGGCTCACACTGAAGCAGCGTGAACCGATTTCGTGCTTTAGAAACAATAGCTTCTACAGCACGAGATCTGTCCGTTCGGACAGATCGTGCTGTAGCAGCGCGCCGCGCGTCAGCCCGCAGACGTCCGGAGGCTGCTCAGCGCCCAGCCAGGGTCAGGATCATAGCCAGAACCCAGAGGAAAAGGGCCAGGGCCCCGATCGGCTCCGCATGCCAGACCAGCCGCTGCCGCAGCGTCTCGGCCATCATCCGCTGCGCCTGCTCCGCCGGAAGGCTCCGGGCCAAGGCCGTCGCATGCACCAGCAACAGGCTCCAAAGCTCGCTGCGCCGAAGATTTCGGCTGGGTGTCCGCCAGGCCAGCCACAGCAGGCCCAGGCAGATCAGCCCCAGGAGGTTCCCGCCCGTCCGGAATGCCAGGGCCAGGTCAAAGGACAGGGCCAGCATCAGCGTCACCACGCCCAGCCCGGCGAAGCTGAGGGCGCGCCGGATGCTGTGATCCGCCAGGGTTCGCATCAGATCCATCAACCACCCCTCCGAAACACCAGCTGCCATCTGGCGGTGGTGCCGCACGGCAGCAACCTCCGGCCTGCCTTGAAGTTCAGGGACGTGCGGAGGTTTCCTCCGCGCGCCACGATTGTAGCTTGCGGTAGATGGTTGAAGGATTGACGCCGAGCATCGCGGCGGCGCGCGGCACGTCATGCGATGTGTGATCCAGCGCAGCAAGGATGTAGCGCTTTTCCACCTCGGCCAAAGGCAGGAAGGGATCGGGCCCGGCAGGTGGCAGCCAGGGGGCGGCGGGCGCCGCGACCGCGGGTTCGGGTGGCGGCACCCATGCCCATTCGGGCGCCGGAGCGGGCGGTTCGGCCAGCGTCTCCGGTTCCTCCCTCTCCGCGGCGGGCAAGGATGCGGCGGCTGGACGGGTGGCGCTGCGCAGCAGCATCGGCGGCAGCATGCTCCGCTCCACCCGGGCACCGGCATGCAGCACCACGATGTTGCGGACCACATTCTGCAACTGGCGCACATTGCCCGGCCAGGAATAGGCGGCCAGCGCCTGCTCAGCCTCCCGCGCAAAGCCGCGGAAGTGCTTGCCTTCCTCGCGCGCGAAGGCAGCCAGGAAATGGCGCGCGATCAGCAGGACATCCGCGCCGCGGTCGCGCAGCGGCGGCATCTCCACGGGCACGACATAGAGCCGGTAGTAGAGATCCTCCCGGAACCGTCCCGCCTCGACCTCCAGCCAGGGATCGCGGTTGGTGGCGGAGACAATCCGCACATCCACCTTCTCGGGGCGGGAGGCGCCGACAGGCTGGAAGCTGCCGGTCTGCACGAAGCGCAGCAGCTTGACCTGCATCTCGAGCGGCATCTCGCCGATCTCGTCGAGGAACAGCGTGCCACCATCGGCCAGCTTGGCGGCACCGGGCCGGTTCTCGGTGGCGCCGGTGAAGGCGCCCTTCACATGGCCGAAGATCTCCGATTCCAGCAGGTCGCGCGGGATGGCGGCGCAGTTCAGCGCAAGAAAGGGCCGGCTTCGGCGCGGGCTGGCCCGGTGCACCGCCTCCGCCGCCAACTCCTTGCCGGTGCCGCTTTCGCCGGTGATGAAGACATTCGCCTTGCTGGCCGCAACGCTTTCAATGGTCCGGTAGACGGCCTGCATGGCGGGCGAGGCACCGATGAAGCCCAGGTAGTGGTCCCGGCTGAGCTGCGCCTTCACTTCCCGCAATTCGGTCGCCAGCGCCCGCTTTTCCAGCGCATTCTGCAGGGTCACCTTCAGCCGCGCCTTGGCATAGGGCTTGACGATAAAGTCAACCGCGCCTTCGCGCATCGCCTCCACCGCATGGTTCACGCTGCCATGGGCGGTGACCACGATGATCGCGGCCTCCACGCCCTGGGAGCGGAGCCGCCGCATCGCCTCGAACCCCGAGAAGTCCGGCAGTTCCAGATCCATCAGGATGGCGTCGGGATGCCAGGACAGGGCCAGGTCCAGCGCCGCAGCGCCGCTTTCCGCCAAGCGGATCTCGTGACCAAGGTCACGTAGCAGGGCACGGGCCACCTCGGCCTGGGTCGGCGTATCCTCGACGATCAGGATCCGGGCGGCCGCCGCGGCCATGGGGCCCTATCGGGATCCGGGCGGATGCTCGGCCAGCGCCGCCAGCTCGGCGAGCGCGGCTTCCGCCTCCAGCCGCACTTGCGGCGCGAGCAGCCGGGGATCGGTGGTGTTGCGGTGGTCCATCGCGATCCGCGCCACCTGCTCCAGCCGCCGCGCGCCAACGGCGGCGGCAGCGCCGGCAAGGCTATGCGCGGCGCGCCTGTAGCCATCCTCGTCACCAGCCGCGACCGCGGATTCCAGAAGCCGCGCAAGCCGCCCGAGATCATCCTCGAAGGTCCGGACGATGCGCACGAAGTCCTCGCGCGGCAGGTCCGACGCAAGCTGTCCGGCGATCTCGGGGTCTATTGCGCTCACGAACCACCTCTCGCATTGCAGGGGCATGGGGTCAACGCATCTGGCCTGCCGAAGGCGCAGCGTCGGCTCCCGCCCCGCTCAGGGCACCCGCTGGGCCGCCGCGCGAATGCCGAGAAGGTCGCAGGCGGCCTCGCGCGCGATGTTGCGACTCGGCTGCTGTGCGAAGGCGCTAAGCCGCAGCAACGCCGCCTGCACACGTCGCCCGGCCAAGGCCGCGCCATCGGCTTCCAACGCCAGCTGGCTGGTCTTCCACAGTGCCAGCGCAGCCTCGTCCAGGCGACTGACCGGCTCGGCATAGGCATCGGCCACGCGACGACGGGACATGCGCCGCGCCAGCCCCTCCGCCCCCGCGGGATTGATGGCGCGCACCAGCCGATCGGCGAGGGGGCGCGGCAGGCAACCTACCGGCGCGCAGGCGGCGAGATGCAGCCAAAGGTCCCAGTCCTCGGACCGCTGCAGCTGCTCGTTGAAGCCGCCCA
Organism: Falsiroseomonas tokyonensis; assembly: GCF_019024325.1. Taxonomy (GTDB): domain Bacteria; phylum Pseudomonadota; class Alphaproteobacteria; order Acetobacterales; family Acetobacteraceae; genus Falsiroseomonas; species Falsiroseomonas tokyonensis. The sequence goes on along the minus strand of NZ_JAFNJS010000003.1, from coordinate 10,507 downwards.
CGGCGCGCAGCAGGCCGGTGCGTGCCATGACGGTGGAGGTGGCCACCAGCGGTTCGGCATAGATCGCGGCCTGCCCATCCCGGTCCAGCAGGAAGGCCTCGCGCCGCATGCTGTGACGTGCGGCGAAGCTTGGGCAGCGGGCGAAGCCGCCCGGCAGTTCCGTGCCATCCTCGGCGAAGCAGCGGTGGTCGGTGAAGGAGAAGCCGATCTCGGGGTACAGCCGGTGCAGTTCCAGCTGCGCCGCCAGTTTGCCGTGCCGCCAACGGTCATCGGCATCGAGGAAGGCCACCAACGGCGCCTGCGCCGCCGCCAGACCCAGGTTGCGCGCCGAGGCCGGGCCGGTGCCACGGGCCGTCAGGGGACGGAGCCGGCGGTCGCTGGTGGCGATGCCGCGCAGGTAGTCGGCCGTTCCATCCTCCGAACGGTCATCGACCACCAGGATCTCGAGCTGGGGTGAATGGCCCAGGGAGGCAATCGCACCGGGAAGCCAGCGCAGGGCGTTCTGCGCCGGGATCACCACGCTGAGCTGGGGCGCTGCGTACAATTAAAGCCTCGCGATCTGCATCCAGCGGCCGGGATGTTGGCCACCGCGGCAGATCAGTGCATCGCGCGTTCCACCATTTCGCGTTGCATTTTGCGAGAGCGCGTTGCCGAGTCGAGGCACACCCTCCTGATCAAGCCGACCGCCTGGGTCTTCGTGTGCTCAGCGCGCCCCATAGCGCAGCAGCATGGCACGCAGCGGGTCGGAGCCGGGGTTATGCGCCTCCATCGCCACCACGATCTGCCGGGCCGAATAGGCCTGGCCGTAATAGCTGCGCGCCGATGCCGGCCGATAGGACAGCATGGAGCCGGAAAGGGAGACGCCCGCGAAAAGGCCCCGCGACTTGGCAATCGCCACGATATCGGCGCCGACCGCGGCGGTGGTGCTGCCCTGGATGCCGCCGCCAATCGTCGCCAGTGCGATGGACGCGTCGGCCCCGACCTTGAACTGGCTGTCCATCACCGCCTGCAGGCCGCGGTCGGTCATGATCATCATGGCCACCATCGCATCCTGCACCCCGATCTGCAGCCCGAAGCTGCCGGATCCGAGCCCATAGAAGGCGGGGGAGGACCAGGACCCGGCCCCGTCGCGGCCGACCAGGACGCAGGACCCTCCCTCCCCGCCCAGGATGAAGCCGGCGCGGAATACCCGGGGGCAAACCATCACCGCGCGGGCCCGCTGCAGGAAGCCGACCGCATCGCCGGCCTGTTCGCCGCTGCTCATCAGTTCCTGAACCGCCAGCGTCGCCCGGTCGACAAGCGCCTGTTCTTCCTGCTGCGCCGCGGCCGGCAAGGCGAATAGCAGCCCGATGGCGAGCATCATCCCACGGAACATGAAAAGCCCCCCGCAACCCTATGTCGCAGAACACTCTACATCCCAGCGACTCGGGTGTCCAAGGCGAAGCGGCGCGGATGATCAGCCCGGCGGTCCGGGCTCCGCTGGCAGGGTGAAGGGTTCCTCGTTCACCGCAGCCACGCGCCAATCCTGGCCGTGCCGCTCAAGCCGGGTGAGGGAAAGGTTCTTGATGGAGAAGATCAGCGCCTGATGTGGCGTCAGCCCCATCGCCTGGGCTATGGCCGCCCGGATCGAGCCGCCATGCGCCACGATGACGATATCCCGACCCGCACTCTCCTGCACCAGCCGGTCCAGCACCGCGGCGACACGTTCCACCACCTCGGCGAAGGATTCCCCGCCGGGCGGCTTTTCCTCCCCCGCATGTGGCCAGAAGGGATGCGGCGGGTGGCGCAGCATCTCGGCGAAGCGTTCGTGCGACAGGCCCTGGAGCTCGCCCAGATGCTGCTCAGCCAGGTCCGCCTCGACCTCCAGCGACGCCGGCGCATAGCCGGCTGCGAAGATGGCGGCCGCGGTGGCGCGGGTGCGGGAAAGCGGCGTGACCACCCAGCGCGCGCCCTCCGGCAGCCTGGCGGCAAGCCAGCGATAGGCCGCGGCCTCCTGCTGCAGGGCCAGCTCGCAGAGCCCCACATCCATGCTGCCATAAACGACGGCGCGGGCGGAGGGCTCCACCAGCGCGTGACGGACGAGGAAAAGCCGGGTGATCTGCACGGCGCCGGTCTAGCGGGGACTGGGGCAGGCCGGAAGATGCCCTGGCGGGCGGACCTACTCCGGCGTGGCGCGGCGGGCGGCCTGCAGCGCCCAATAATCGTCCGGCAATGCGTCGATGGCATGGGCGCTCGGCATCACCACCGGCACCTGCAAGCACAGCGACTGCGCCGGCAGCACGTCCCGCCACTGCGCCACCAGCCGCTTGAAGGCCTCGCCGACCGGCCGGATCTTGCGATCCAGGTCATAGAGCCCGACCGGATCGACGCGGCCATTCTCCTCCCGCAGCGCGGTGTCCCAGTCCACCTGGTCGGTCAGCGAATACCAGGTGAAGCCGACCACCGGCACGCCGTCGTTCCGCACGCGCAGCACATTGGCCCATTGCTTCCACAGCCAGCGCTCCGCGGCACCCTGGCCGTCGTCGCGGATATTGGTCTCCGTGTGCATGACGGGCAGCGCATAGCGCTGATGATACTGATGCGTCAGCACGGCATAGCCGAAGACTTCGCCCGAGGCGCGGGTGCTGCCATCCGGCACCACCAGGTGCTCGTTCGTCCAGTAGTAGTCGTTGCCCATGATGCAGTGATGCTTCAGCGAGCTCTGCGACAGGAAGAAGTGGTACTCCTCGCGCGTCATGCCGTTGTCCAGCAGGTATTCATACATGCCGCTGTCCACCCGCCGGCCGTAGTTCAGGTCGAGCGACAGGAAGCGCTCCTGGTTGCGCTGTTCGGCCGGCGCGATGGCCTCGGGACTTTCCGCGTGGAAATACTCCGTGCTCTCGCTTTGGATGAAGATGGCGTCCCGCCGCACGTCCAGGATGGCGCGCATCGCCAGCACATTGGCGGCGACGATGTGCTTCAGCGCAGTGACGAAGCCGCGGTCGGTGCGCAGCTCCTCGTTCCACCAGCCGTAGCGGGCGGAAAACAGCGCGCAGATGTACATCTCGTTGACCGGCGTATAGAGCTGGACCCAGGGAAAGCGCCGCGCGAAGGCGCCCGCATATTGCGCGAAGAGCTTCGGGAAATCCGGGTTCTGGAAGTCGCCGATCCAGTCCGGCACCCCGAAATGGCAGAGATCGACGATCGGCACGATGTCACGCCGCTGCAGCTCGCCGAAGGTCGCATCGGCGAAGTCCCAGTTGTACTGGCCGGCCCCGGTCAGGGTCGAATGCAGCGGCGGGCCGTAGCGCAGGAAGGACAGGCCCAGCTCCTGCACCAGGCCGAAATCCTCCCGCCATCGCTCGTAGAGGCCGCAGCGCGCCATCTCGTCCACCCGGACGCGGCCGCCCTTGATGCGAGGGATGCTGTTCTCGATCCCGGTGGCGAAGAGGAAGGCGGGGGGTGCGGTCATGCCTTGCCGAACGCAGCAGCCTCGCCGCAGTTACCGCCGACTCAGCCGTTCCGCCGGCGCCGCTCCACAAGCCCACCCTGGAAGACGCGGACCCCCACTTCCCAGCCCCAGGCGATGGCAGCGGGCCGGTCGACGCCGACCAGCACGATGCTCTCCGGCTGCGTCAGCGCGCGCTCCAGCGAAGCGGAGGTCGCCACCGGCAGTTCGGCCGACCAGCGCAGCCGCAGCAGATCCAGCCCCAGCCGCTCCGGCGGCAGGATGGCCAGCAGTTCGACCGGCGCATCGTCCAGCGCCAGCCGATAGCCGCGGCCCCGCGCGAAATCCCGTGCCGTCGCGAAGCCGCCCGGATCGGCCAGTATATCGGCAGGGCGGAAGGCCAGGGTGATGTCCTGGCGGCGCCCCGCGGGCAGGCCCTCGTCGAATTTCAGGAAACCCGGCGCGGCCAGGGTCGCCGGCGTCACCGGCAGGCCGATCCGGCGCCAGCCGAGTTGCGCGGCCGGGCGGCCGATCTCGGCCAACATGCGCAGTTCCGCCAGCCGGGCCAGCCGGCGCTGCAGGGTGGAGCAGGCGGTGATATCCACCCCCGGCAACACCGCGGCCGCCAGGCTGGCCCAGGCGATACGCCGATCCTCCCACAGCGGCTCGGCGGGCTCCCCCTCGGGATCCAGCCGGCAGACGCCCTGCGCCAGCGTCATCGCCTCGACATCCGCCTGCGACAGGGCGCGCTCCGCCATGGCCAGGTCGAAGCTGTTGATCGGCGCGGCATCCACGGAGCTGGCCGGCGCCTCCGGCACCTGGGCCAGCCCAAGGCTCTCGGCGGCGATCGCCAGCAGCTGGGCGGCGCCCGCCGGCAGCCGCATCGACTGCACCGCCTCTGCGGCCGAGGGATCCAGTGCGCGCAGCAGGGCCAGCCGGGCATTTTCCAGCACCAGCCCCGGCGGGACGGCGACTGCCACCACATCGCCGTTCGGCAGATCGAAGACGCGGGTGCGGGCGGCAGCCAGCACGGGTTCCAGCGCATCCCGCAGCAGGCGCTGATGCTGTGGCCGGCGGGCGGCGGGGCCGAGGCCCGCCAGGCGCAGGTGCAACACTTCCCGCACCGCATTGGCGGCGACGCTCTCCCGGACCAGCGCGGCCAGTTCCGCCGCGGCGCGCACGCCGCCTGGGCGGCGGTCGAACTCCGCCTCCGCGGTTCTCATGCCGCCGGACGGGACGGGCTGGCAGCGCCCTGCCGCATCGCAGCGCCGGCCGCCGCTACGGAGATCTGCGGCCGCACGGGCGCCGAGGCGACCTCCAGGAAGCGGCCCTCCATGCGCTGGATACCCTGGCGGCGACCCCAATCGAGCGCCAGCTGGTCCTCGATGCCGGACAGGATCAGGCGTTCGGGCGCCACCTTGCGCAGCGCCTCGGCCACCGCCGGATGCGCCATGGCGGGTGACCAGGCCAGCCGCAGCCAATCCACCGGCAATTCCGCAACGTCCAGGATGCGCAGCGCACTGGCGCCGAGGCCATCCAGTTCCAGCGCCCATCCCTGGCCGGCCAGGCTGGCGCGCCGGGCGGCGAGCGCCAGGGGATCTGCCACAGCCTCCAGCCCCACCGTCGCCACCAGCCCGCCACGCGGGCCACCCTGGCCGCCCTCACCCCTGCCGGTCATCGGCGCTGGCGGAACGGGCAAGTGCAGGGCGCCGGGCAGGCTCGTGCCCATCAGGTCGCGGCACTGCGCGGGGTCGCCGATCGCCAGCAGCAGGCGGGCCGCCAGGCCGCGCGAGGCATGTTCCAGCAGATCCGCATCCGCACCGAGCCCCCCCAGAAGGGCGGCCAAGGGCACGGCGGCGATCGACAGGCGCAGGAAGGCCGGGCGGCAGGCGCCGCTCGCGGGATCGACCCGCATCCCGATCTCACGCCGCACCACCTGGGTCAGGGGCAGGCTGCGCAGCCAGGTGTCCAGCCCCGCCAAGGCCGGTCCCGCGCCGGCCGGGCCTGGTGTCGAAGCTTCTGCGGCATAGGCGAGCAGGTCGCCGGCATCGCGTTCCAGCGACCAGATCCGTGTCACCGGCCCGCCGAGAAGCCGGTCCAGCAGGCCGCGCAGCCGCTCGGCGCGCCCGGCCTCCGCGCCGATCAGCAGCAGATCTTCATTGGGCCCCTCGGCGACCACGCCGCCCGCAACCAACGCACCTTCCTGCAGCAGAGCCCGCGCCACGCGCCGCCGATGCGGTGCCATGGCCGGGACCCGCAGGACCACGCGCCCCGCGGCCGCGCGCAGGGCCTCCCGCATCACCGCAAGCAGCGGTGCCTGCTGTGGCGGGGTCGGGACATCCTTGGCGACGAAACCTTCTGGCATGGATCGGAAACCGCGAGGGCCGGGATGGCGGTGGCGCCCCCCATCCGCCTAGAGTCCGCCGGCAATGGCTTCCAAACGCTTAATTCCTGGCGCGACAACGCAGGCTTTCCTGCCGGAAGGGCTCCGCATCTACGCGGTGGGCGACAGCCATCGCTGCGCCCGTCATCTGGCGGCGCTGCATCGGCTGATCCTGGACGATCTCGCCGCTCGCCCCATCGCGCAGCCCTGCCTGATCCATCTGGGCGATCATGTCGACCGCGGCCCAGACAGCGCCGGCGTGCTGGCGATGCTGGCAGCGCCGCCGGCCGGGCTGCCGAGCCTCAACCTGATGGGCAATCACGACCAGATGATGCTGGACGCGCTGGCGCCCGATGCGACGGCGGAAGCGGTCGAGCTCTGGCTGGCGAATGGCGGGGCCGCGACGCTCGAAAGCTATGGCGCCCGTGCGCGCGAGGCCCGCAGCTGGAATCGCGTCCCGGCGGCCCATCTGGATCTGCTGCGCGCCTGCCGCAGCCACCATGCCGCGGGCGGCTACGTCTTCGTGCATGCCGGGCTGCGCCCCGGGATTGCGCTCGAACAGCAGCAGCGCATGGACATGCTGTGGATTCGCGAGCCGTTCCTGTCCTGGCGCGGCCCCATGCCGGCGGTGGTGGTCCATGGCCATACCCCCGCCGCTACGCCGGAAATCCTGCCGCACCGGATCGGGCTCGACACCGGCGCGGTCTTCGGTGGGCCGCTGACCTGCGGGGTGCTGGAAGGCGCACGGGTCGATTTCCTGCAGGTCTAGAGGTCGGCCCTGACCGAGGATCGGCGCCCGCCGGACGGCTTATTTCGCCCCCGGTCGGATGGGGGCGCCTTGCGCCGGATGTGGCGATTGGGCTACGCCAAGGCGATGCAAGGCCCCGCGCCCGCCGACCTTCCGACGCCAGAAATCCCGGTCGGCGACCTGACCGAGGCCGTGCGCCTGCTCAAGCGGGCCTCCGTCCTCGTCGTCGGCGACGCCATGCTGGACCGCTATGTCTATGGGCAGGTCGAGCGCGTCAGCCCGGAAGCGCCCGTCGCCGTGCTGGCGGTGGAACGCGAGGTCGCCATGCCCGGTGGGGCCGGCAATGTGGTGCGAAACCTGACCGCGCTCGGCGCCGCCGTCGCCTTCGTCTCCGTCGTGGGCGACGACCAGGCCGGCAGCGACCTGACTGGGCTGATCGGCGGCCAACCCAATGTGGAGCCCTGGCTGCTGGTGCAGGGCGGCCGCGCCACGACGACCAAGACCCGCTTCATCGCCGCCGGCCAGCAATTGCTGCGCGCCGACCATGAGATGGCCGGCCCGATCCATCCGCGCCTGGCCGAACGGCTGGTGCGCATCGCCGCCGATGCGGTGGCCGCCACCACCGTCATGGTGCTGTCCGACTATAACAAGGGCGTGCTGTCCGGGGATACGGCGCAGCGCCTGATCGCGTCCGCGCGCAGCGCCGGGCGGCGCGTGGTGGTCGACCCCAAGGGCATCGACTATGCCCGCTACGCCGGCGCCGACCTAATCACCCCGAACCGGGCCGAGCTGAAGCAGGCCACCGGCATGCCCGTGGATACCGAGGCCGCGCTGGTTGCCGCCGCCCAGCAGCTGCGCGCCGACCATGGTTTCGGCGCGGTCCTGGTGACCCGCAGCGAGGACGGCATGACCCTGGTGGAAGCCGAGGGTGTCCGTCATTTCCCGGCCGAGGCGCCGGAGGTTCATGACGTCTCGGGCGCCGGGGATACGGTGGTCGCGGTGGTCGCCGCGGGCCTTGCCGCCGGCCTCGCCGCCCCGGTCGCCGCTCGCCTGTCCAACATCGCGGCCGGGATCGTCGTCGGCAAGATCGGCACCGCCGTGGCGCGCGAGGGGGATCTGCTGGAGGCCCTGACGCCGGAGCGTGGTGCCTTGCGCAAGGTCGTCTCCCGCACCCAGGCGGTGGAACAGGTGGAGCGCTGGCGCCGGCGCGGCTGGCGGGTCGGCTTCACCAATGGCTGCTTCGACCTGCTGCACCCCGGCCATGTGCATCTGCTGGAACAGGCCCGGTCCTGGTGCGACCGCCTGGTGGTCGGCCTCAACGCCGATGCCAGCGTCAAGCGCCTGAAGGGCGAGGCCCGGCCGATCCAGGGCGATGCCGCCCGCGCCGCCGTCCTCGCCTCCCTCGCCTCGGTCGACCTAGTGACGGTCTTCGAGGAAGATACCCCACTGGAACTGCTGCGCCTGCTGCGGCCGGAGGTTCTGGTGAAGGGCGCCGACTACACCGTGGACAAGGTGGTCGGCGCGGATCTGGTCACCGAATGGGGCGGCCAGGTCCGCCTCGCAGCGCTGCTGCCGGGCCAGAGTACCACGGCCACCGTGGCCCGCATCCGAAGCTGAGGCCTTGCGGGCCTTGCGCCCGCTACACCGGCTCCGGCCAGACGAAGCGCTGGCGTTCCAGATAGGCCAGCCGCGCCGCCAGATCCTCCGCGGCACAGGCCATGACGGAGATGACGCCGACGCCCACCTCCCGCGCCTGCGGGCTGCTGGTCTCCGGCGCGGCATCGGCCTCGATCGCGAGTTCCAGCACCTCGCCCTGCGCCGGCACCTCCAGCGCCGCCACCGCGCGGCCACCAGCCGCCAGTTCCAGCACCATCGGCTCGGCGCCCGGCGTGGCCAGCGTCACGCGCTGGCTCCGGGCCGGGGCGCGCAGCATCAGGTGCAGACGGAGCGTGCCCGCCTGTGAGGCGGCGACCGGCAGGTGCAGCAGGGCGCGGCCCGGCCGGGTCCAGCAGCCCCAGGCCTCGGCCCGATACCAACCCTCTCCCGCGCGCAGCAGGTCGGCGAGGGCCATGGCGGGGTCGGGCAGCGGCGCCGCGATTTCCGCCAGCCGGTGCACCGTGCCAAAGACCGCAGGCGGCGGTGCCGGGGGCGCGGCGGGCGGCGCGGTGGAAAGGCGCGAGAGCAGGTCATCGGTCACCTGCTTCCAGGCGCGCAGCTTCAGCCCGGCGCGCACCTTCGCCTCCTGCGCCTGGCGATAGGCGGGGTCGAAGACCAGGCGCTCCACCGCTTCCAGGAAATCGGGCTCGCTCTGGTGGCGGAAATGCAGCGCGAGGCCGAGGCCGGCTTCCAGCAGCCCGGAATGGTCGGGGGCCAGCGCCGCCTTGCCATGCGACAGCGCCTCCGTCACCGGCAGGCCCCAGCCCTCGTGGAAGGAGTTGTACAGCGTGAACAGCGCGCCCTCATACAGCCCGGCAAGCGCTGAATCCGGCACATCGGTCAGCAGCCGGACCCCGTCGCGCAGCGCCGGTGCATTACGCAGCAGGGCCAGCGCCGGGTCGGAGAGGTAGCCCGGGCGGCCCACCAGCACGAGCAGCGGCAGCGCGGCCGCGCCATGCTTGCGGATCAGCGCCAGCCAGGCGTTCAGGACGAAAAGGTGGTTCTTGCGCGATTCCAGCGTGCCGACGAAGAGCGCGTAGGGGCGCCCGGACAGCGCCGCGACCCCCGGATGCGGGCGTGCCGCCGGCGGCACGCGCACCGGCTGCGCATCCAGCCGCAGCACCGAAACCGGCGGCGTAGGCAGGCCGGGAAGCAGCTTCTGGCGCAGCGCCTCGATATCCTTCCGGGTCGCCTCCGACACGGCCAGCAGCAGGTCCGCATGGGCGCCGAGGCCCGCAAACCAGCGGGCGAATTCCGCGACCATCTCCGGGGTATTGTGTTCCGGCACCACCAGCGGCCCGCAGTCATGGACCAGCGGCGCGTAGCGCACGCCATGCCGCGCCTTCACCGCGCGCAGCGCCATGCTGTAGTCCGGCAGCCACCAGGAGGAGCCGAGGTTCACCAGCCAGGCGCCCTGCGGGAAGACGAGTTCCGGCGCCGCCGCCACCGCCTCCCGCGCCAGACCCACCGCCTCCCGCCAGGGGCCGTCGAGCGGGTCGGCGCCGGCCCGGGCCAGCGATGCCAGGCGCAGGAAGATCTCGCGCGGCAGCGCACGCCAGGCGGCCGCCTCGGCATCGAAGACGGCCAGCAGCACGGTGGAGGCCGCGACACCCGGGCGCAGCGCTGGGCCCACGATTTCCATCTGAACCCGCTGGATGCCGGAGGGCGCGCGGTTGCTGCCGAACCAGGAGAGCAGGTCCGACAGGTCGAAGACCACGGAAAGGTCGCCCACCAGGGTCAGCCCGCCGCCTTCCTCCGCCGCCGCCTCCGCGAGCCCGCCCTCGGCGAGCAGGGTCGCCACCTCGCGCCAGGCGAGGTCACTATCCGGGGTCAGGTCGAGTGCCCGGGCATAGGCGATGCGCGCGCCGGCCCGGTCCCCCGCCCGCTTCAGGGCATGGCCGATCTGGATCTGCAGATCGGCATCCTCAGGCAGGCCGCGCTCCGCCTGGCGATAGGAGGCAACCGCGCCGAGCGGGTCGCCCTGTTCCTTCACGCAATGGCCGTGCTGGATCCAGATGCCCCAGTCATCGGGGTGCTGCGCCAGCCAGGCGGCGTAGCCCTCGGCCGCGCCGCGCCAGTCGCGCGCATCGCGCCGGCGATCCGCCTCCCCCAGCAGGCCCGCACCCTCGCTCCGCCGCACACCGTCCATGCCTGAAGATCCTGCCTGCCGCGTCGTCAGGAAGGTCTAGCGCATCTGCGGCAGGACGGCACGCTGGCTCACGCGCGTCCGTAGGTGTCTTCCAGGCGGACGATGTCGTCCTCGCCGAGGTAGGAGCCGGACTGCACCTCGATC
>NZ_JAFNJS010000029.1 GCF_019024325.1 Falsiroseomonas tokyonensis | reverse complement strand
CGTGCCACGGGCGTCAAAGCGACGACGATCAGGTGGTATGAGCAGGAGGGATGGCTGCCGCCACCAGCACGCACAGCAGGCGGCCACCGTGCCTATGGCGCGGCGCACCTGCGCCGCCTCGGCTTCATTCGCCATGCGCGGGAACTGGGCTTTGAGAGTGACGCGATCCGCGCGCTGCTGGATCTTGCGGATCAGCCGGATGCCGACTGCGCCAAGGCGCATGCCTTGGCCACCTCGCAGATCGCCGAAATCGACGCGCGCCTCGCAAGGCTGGCGGCACTTCGCGCCGAGCTGGTCCGCATGGCGACGAGCTGCGAAGGTGGCGTGGTTGGCGAGTGCCGTATCATCGAGACGCTCGCCGACTTCGCCCACGGCCACTGCGTTGATGCAAGCCACGGGGCAATGCTGCGCTAGCTGCCCGGCCGTGCCCGGCGGCTTGCCGTAACCTCGGCTTCGACGAGCTCGGTGAGCTGCCGGGCACCAAAGGATGGCAACGGCTTGCCGTTCACGAAGAAGGTCGGGGTTTGCCGAACCCCGATGGCCTGGATGTCGGCGACATCCTGTCGCAGCACGGCATCTACTGCCGGTGCGGCCGCGTCCCGCCGCGCCCGTGCGAGATCGAGCCCGGCCTCGGCGGCGATCGGCCAAGCGAGGGGCAAGTTTGGTGCGTCGTGCGCCGCCCATTGCGGCTGGCGCATGAAAAGCTGTTCGAGCACCGGCTCGAAGAGGTTCTGCAAGCGCGCCGCCTCCAGGATCCGCACTGCCTCGTCGGAGCCCTGGTGGAAGGGCGCGTAACGCACCACCACCCGGACATCATCGGGATACCGCGCAAGGATCTGCTTCACGACCGAATGAAAAGCCCGGCAGGCCTCGCAGGATGGATCAAGGAACTCGACCATCGTAACCGGCGCCTCTGCCCGGCCGATAACCGGCGAGTGCGGCCGGACCATTGTGCCGCTTGGCACGCTCGCGCCCACTGGCGCGCCGCGCACGGCTTCCGCCGGGTCCAACAGAGCCATGGAGGCAGCGAAGCCTGCCAGGGCAACGGCACCCGTGCCCAGGACGAGCATGCGCTTGTTCATCGGCTCGATCTCCACGAGGGAAGCAGCAGCAAGAGGATTGCGGTGAAGGACGCGACGGAGAGATAGGGAATAGGAACAGCCCCGAAGACGGTCATTCCGCCACCGGAGCAGGAGGGACCGGCGCCACAGGGTTCGATCTCGGCCGGGATCAACCCCGCGTAAAGAAGGCCGTGATAGGCTGCAATCAGCCACCCCATGGCAGCCAGCGCCAGGACATAGGGGCGGATGGCGGCATCAGAGCGGAAGCTGGCGATCGCCAGGATCACGGCCAGCGGGAACATGAGGATTCGCTGGTACCAACAGAGAAGGCAGGGCGTCTGGCCCATCACTTCGCCGATGAACAGGGCACCCAGGGTCGCGGCAAGCGACACGAACCAGGCAGCAAAAAGGCGCGGCCAGACATCCCCGGTCTGCGGCGCCACCTTCGGTTGCGGCGTCGCCGATGGTGGCTGCGCAGTCTGCGGCATCAGGTCCGTCTTTCGTAGAGAGCCGCGCTCTTGAACAAGACGCGGCAGCACGGGGGCCATCAGTGGCGAGTGTGGTGGCAAATGCAGTGCGGCTCGGGGTAACGAAGCGTGGGCGAGGTATTTGATACTGCACCTGAATGGTACACCCCCTCGCCGCAGCCGACTTATAGTACTTCTAGTGGCTAGAGGTTCAAGGGGGTAGGCACCGAAACCCACCCCTTCGAATCAGGCCGCCCCCGCCATCTCGCGGCAGGTTGCCGCGCAGCGGCGGCAGGCTTCAGCATTCGCCTTCATGCGGCCGTCCGGGTCTTCATGCTCCTCGCAGAGCTTCGCGCAGGCCTCGCAGATCTCGGCGCATTCACGGCAGAGATGCGCGTGATGCGGCGAGTGCCGCGCCATGAAGTCGGCCGAGGTAATGCAAATCTGCGCGCAGTCCAGCAGGGAAACGAGGTGCGTCGCCTCCGCATGGTGCCCGCCCCCGTGCAATACGTGGATCACAGTCTCGGTGCAGGATCGGTGGCAGTCGAGGCACTCGCGGATGCAGTTTGACATGTCCATGGCTGGTTTTCCTCTGGCCGGGATGTCCGGCGAAGCGACAACCATGCTCTAGTGGCTAAAGGTTCGTTGGGCACACGGGAACGTGCAAGCTCAGTACTCCGCTCTCCCCTGTTCCCCAGGGCTGAAGGCTTGACGCTATCACGCTCTGACGTCTGGCCCCGCTAAACGTCGGCGCCTGCGTACCGCTGGGCGACACCACGGCGCATGAGTGGATTTCGGGAGGGTTTTGAGGACGCGATCCAGATTGCGGAGGTGTGGCAGCTGTGGGGCGCGCGATCTCGCGCGTTCCCCACCATAACCGACCGCATGCTCTACTTCGTCCAGTGCCCGAGAACCCACTCCCACTGCCGACGCTGATAGTCGTAGCGCCAGTGCGCCTTGACCCAGTGGTTCTTTCCAAAAGGCTTGAGCGTCTGCATGTTCTGCAGCCGATCGGGCGGCTTTGGCGGCCGTGGCGGGTGGAACGGCCGAGGGCGCTTGAACATATCCTCCATCCTTTAGTTGAGAGTGTATTCGCGCCAAGGGATCGCTCCGAGGGGCACGCCCGCGAGGAAGCGCGAGATGTCGGGGCGGCCGTAGTAGGTTGGATTGCCGCAGTGATCCTGCGCCATGAGGGCAACCGGCATGCCCGGAAAGGCCTGCCGGAAACTGGCAGCCGTCTTGTCGGCCTCGAAGTTGTTGTCGAGAACGTGTCGCCGCACGACCACAACCGCGAAGGTGACGCCCTGCTCGCGGATGATAGCCCCGTGAAAACGCATGACATATCTCCTCTTGAGGAGCGGTCGTGCCATGTGACGGCACCCCTGGTTGCTTGTCAGCCTTTTGGCGGATTGGGATCCCGGCCGTGGCTGTCGCGCTCGCGGATCCGGCCGTCGCGGCCATGCACGAACAGTTCGCTCTCCTGGTTCCGCGCGATGCCTCGGGCCTCCGAGATGGCCTCCGACTGCGTGGGATGAATCGAGGTCGCTCGGCTGTTGCCGGCGCCCTGGACTGCCCACCCGCTTCCGCGCGGCACAACGTGCTGATTCTTGCCGGCCATCTGATGAACTTCTAGCTCCCTCCTTGGGAGCAAATAAGAGTTATCATGTTGATCCCTTGAGGGGAACACTTTATATGCGAGGTATTCAGGGAGCAGGGGCTTGCATGTGGAGGCGGTTCGCATAGTGTCAGGGGGATGCGAATCATCTCGCGCAGTACACTGCTGGCCTTCCACGAGGGCCGGCCTGAACGCGTGGACGCGCGAGCCGCTTTAGAAGCCTGGTATCGCGAGGCCAAAAAGGCGTCGTGGAGCACATCTGCTGATGTGAAGGCGCAGTACCGCTCTGCCAGCATCCTCAAGGGTGGGCGGGTGGTCTTCAACATCTGCGGCAACAAGTACCGGCTGGTCGTGCGGGTGAACTATGGAGTCGGCGTCGTCTACGTCCGCTTCATCGGCACCCATTCGGAATACGACAACATAGACGCGGAGACGACCTGATGGCGCACATCCGACCCGTCCGCACGGAAGCGGACCACGCTGCTGCCCTCGCTCGGATTGACGAGCTGATGGCCGCTCAGCCCGGGACGCGGGAGGCTGACGAGCTTGACGTACTCGCGACCCTCGTGGATCGATACGAGGAAGAGCACTTTCCCATTGGCGCGCCGACCCCGGTTGAGGCGATCCTGTTCCGCATGGAGCAGGCCGGTCTCGCGCGTCGTGATCTCGAGCCGCTTTTGGGTGGGCGCGCCAAGGTATCAGAGGTGCTCAGCGGTAAGCGTCCGCTGACACTCGCGATGATCCGCGCTCTCAGCACGCGGCTCGGCATCCCAGCCGAGGTCCTCTTGCGGGAGGATCAGGATGACGACGTCGGGCAGCAACCGGCTGACCTGGATTGGACCCGATTCCCGGTCGCCGAGATGGCAGAGCGCGGGTGGTTTGGTCGGGTGACCGGTGACGTCGCTGCACAGGCCGCGAAGCTCATGAAACGCTTGCAGAATCAGGCTGGAGGGCCGCTGGCAGCGACTTGCGCGCTGTATCGGAAGAACGACCACCTCCGTCAGAGCTCAAAGGTGGACCTCCACGCACGGGCCGCTTGGTGCTGGCGTTCCATGGCGGTGGCAAAAGAGGAAAAGGAGGTAGGAGTCTTTGATCCCTCGGCCGTCGATCTGGAGTTCCTGCGAAGCGTGGTGAAGCTGAGCCGTCATGGCGACGGCCCGAGCCAGGCACGCAAGTTCCTGGCGCAGCACGGGATCCGCTTCGTTGTCGTTCCGCACCTAAGCCGCACCCACCTTGATGGTGCTGCCCTGCAACTTGTGGATGGGATGCCGGTCATCTCTCTCACCCTGCGCTACGACCGGCTCGACAACTTCTGGTACTGCCTAGCTCATGAGCTCGCGCATGTGGGTCGGCACCTTGGGCGCGGCGAGTTCAAGCCCTACCTCGACGACTTCTCGGCTGCCCTTCTTCCAGGAGAAGAGCCTCATTCGGTGGAGGAGGTCGAGGCTGACGAGTGGGCCCGCGAGGCGCTCATTCCTGGTGCCATATGGGGGAGCAGCCTGGTGCGCTCCGACCCATCGACCACCAACGTGCTCGCGCTTGCGGATGAACTCGGCGTGGCGCCTGCCATCGTCGCCGGGAGGGTCAGGTACGAGCAGCGGAACTACAGGCTTTTGACCCACTTCGTCGGCTCAGGCGTGGTGCGACGGCAACTCGGCTATCAATGATTGTCAGCCCCGTGACGGCTACACGCTCAGCATAGGAAAATGTCTCTAAGCGGCGTCTTCTTCCCAGGCCTGTCGGAGTGCCGCTGGAGGAGGTGGCGGCAATGATCCTCCACCTCTGCCTGCCGGTCAGCCGCTTCATCACCGGCCAGTCGATCCATATCAGCGGAGGCGCCTACCTGCCCTAACCTCCCCGACCCTGTCGACGAACTTAATTGCGGCAAATTTCGACGCCCGCCAAATGGAGAGCCTACTCAGGACGAATGCTCATCGCGAGCAAAGCGGCACGTCCTGGTCGACGCCCAGAGCCTGCTGATGCAGGCGATCATCCACGCCACGAAGGTGTAGGACCGCGACCGGCCGCCCTCCGCCGCCCCCCCCCGTCCAGGAAGCATGTCGTGGCGTCTCCCCGCCGTTGGCAGGGGCCGCGCTCTACTCGCGACTGCTGGTCGCTCCCGGAGCCCGCTGCGCGGGTCTCTGCCCTCCGGGTGACGGTCGCTGAGTAAGCGTCAGCCGGTCCCCGCAGGTGACCCGGCGGGCGTGAAGTTCCACGGCAGGAGTTCGTCAAGGCGGTCGATG
>NZ_JAFNJS010000028.1:0-2500 GCF_019024325.1 Falsiroseomonas tokyonensis | reverse complement strand
AGCCGATAGGTGAAGGCGCAGCGAAAGCGAGTCTGAACAGGGCGTTCAGTTGCCGGCATGAGACCCGAAACCTGGTGATCTAGCCATGGACAGGCTGAAGGTGGGGTAACACCTACTGGAGGGCCGAACCCACGCCTGTTGAAAAAGTCGGGGATGATCTGTGGCTAGGGGTGAAAGGCCAATCAAACCAGGAAATAGCTGGTTCTCCGCGAAATCTATTGAGGTAGATCGTCAGGCGATCACCGTCGGAGGTAGAGCACCGGATGGGCTAGGGGGACCCAAAGTCCTACCAAACCCAACCGAACTCCGAATGCCGATGAGTGCAGCCTGGCAGACAGACAGTGGGTGCTAAGGTCCATTGTCGAGAGGGAAACAGCCCAGACCACCAGCTAAGGCCCCTAATTCGTGGCTAAGTGGGAAAGCATGTGGGACGGCCAAAACAACCAGGAGGTTGGCTTAGAAGCAGCCATCCTTTAAAGAAAGCGTAATAGCTCACTGGTCTAATAGCTGTTCTGCGGCGAAAATGTAACGGGGCTCAAGCCACGAGCCGAAGCTGTGGGTGCGCAGTAATGCGTGCGGTAGCGGAGCGTTCCCTAGGCCTGTGAAGCGGTATCCGTGAGGGGCCGTGGAGGTATGGGAAGTGCGAATGCGGACATGAGTAGCGACAAGAAGGGTGAGAAACCCTTCCGCCGAAAATCCAAGGGTTCCTGCGCAAGGCTAATCCGCGCAGGGTGAGCCGGCCCCTAAGGCGAGGGCGACAGCCGTAGCCGATGGAAACCAGGTGAATATTCCTGGGCCCGTCAGAAGTGACAGCAGTGAAGTGCAGTTTTTCCTTATTGGATTGGAGAGGCTGTTGGATCTGCTCGGGAAATAGCTCTGACATATGGACCGTACCCTAAACCGACACAGGTGGATTGGACGAGTATTCCAAGGCGCTTGAGGGAACCATGCTGAAGGAACTAGGCAAATTGCTCGCGTAACTTCGGGATAAGCGAGACCTGCCTGCACGCAAGTGTGGGTGGGTGGCACAGACCAGGGGGTGGCGACTGTTTAGTAAAAACACAGGGCTCTGCGAAATCGAGAGATGACGTATAGGGTCTGACGCCTGCCCGGTGCTGGAAGGTTAAGGGGAGATGTGCAAGCATCGAACCGAAGCCCCAGTAAACGGCGGCCGTAACTATAACGGTCCTAAGGTAGCGAAATTCCTTGTCGGGTAAGTTCCGACCTGCACGAATGGCGTAACGACCTCCCCACTGTCTCCAGCATGGGCTCAGCGAAATTGAATTCCCCGTGAAGATGCGGGGTACCCGCGGTCAGACGGAAAGACCCTATGAACCTTTACTGCAGCTTCGCAGTGGCGCCAGGAAGGGACTGTGTAGGATAGGTGGGAGGCTATGAAACCGGGGCGCTAGCTTCGGTGGAGCCAACCTTGAAATACCACCCTGTGCCTTTCTGGCGTCTAACCGAGCTCGGTCACCCCGAGCCGGGACCCTGCGTGGTGGGCAGTTTGACTGGGGCGGTCGCCTCCCAAATGGTAACGGAGGCGCGCGATGGTGGGCTCAAGCCGGTCGGACATCGGCTGTTGAGTGCAAAGGCACAAGCCCGCCTGACTGTGAGCGCGACAGCGCGAACAGAGACGAAAGTCGGCCTTAGTGATCCGGTGGTCCCGCGTGGAAGGGCCATCGCTCAACGGATAAAAGGTACTCTAGGGATAACAGGCTGATCTCCCCCAAGAGTCCACATCGACGGGGAGGTTTGGCACCTCGATGTCGGCTCATCGCATCCCGGGGCTGGAGCAGGTCCCAAGGGTTCGGCTGTTCGCCGATTAAAGCGGTACGTGAGCTGGGTTTAGAACGTCGTGAGACAGTTCGGTCCCTATCTGCCGTGGGTGTACGAGACTTGAGAGGATCTGTCCCTAGTACGAGAGGACCGGGATGGACGCACCTCTGGTGAACCAGTTGTCACGCCCGTGGCATGGCTGGGTGGCCAAGTGCGGAATGGATAACCGCTGAAGGCATCTAAGCGGGAAACCAGCCTCAAGACGAGGTCTCGCCGAGGGCCGTGGAAGACCACCACGTTGATAGGCCGCAGGTGTAAGACAGGTAACTGTCTCAGCTGAGCGGTCCTAATCGCCCGATAGAGCTCATACCACCCCACCGCACCGGCCCACGGTTGGCAACAACCAGGCGCCGCGCGCAGCACCAAACCGCACAGCCTACCCAACACACACACAACCAAATCACACCACATCAGATGATGTTCCGGTCTGGTGGCCCGGTGGCCATCGCGGGGATGATACACCCGATCCCATCCCGAACTCGGACGTGAAACACCCCAGCGCCCATGGTACTGAGCCTCAAGGCTCGGGAGAGTAGGTCGCCGCCGGGCCACCACACCGGAACATCATCTCATTCCAAACCACCGCGGGGTGGAGCAGCCCGGTAGCTCGTCAGGCTCATAACCTGAAGGTCACAGGTTCAAATCCTGTCCCCGCATCCCA
>NZ_JAFNJS010000027.1 GCF_019024325.1 Falsiroseomonas tokyonensis | reverse complement strand
TTGCCCGCAGCATGCCGCGATGTCCCTGCTGCCACCGCCTCACTCAGCGTCACCATTATGTGACACAGTAGTATTAGTGACGCCCGGCTTTGTTAAGGCTGTGACGGCTACCACCTACGGCGCGAAGATGCCGCGCGCGAGTTGGGACGATATTGGCGATCTATGTGTGCCCGTTCCGCCACCAGATGAGCAGGCAGACCTCGTAGCTTTCCTCGACCGCGAAACGGCTAACATCGACGCGCTCATAGAGAAACAACACGCCCTGAATGAGCGCCTCCGCGAGCAACAGCGATGCCTCATGATTCGGGCTGTCACAAAGGGCTTCCGCACGACACCTCGCACGCAGGAGTCGGGAGTTCCTTGGATCGGCGCGATCCCAGCACATTGGAGCACATGCAAAGTAAGGCACATCGCAACAGTTGTCCGAGGCGCGTCTCCGAGACCGGCTGGAAATCCGGAGTTTTTTGGTGGCGACTTTTGCCCTTGGATTACGGTAGCCGAAGTTACCAAAGATGATCAAAAAGAACTTTTCAATACAACTGAGTATTTGACGCAGGCCGGGGTAAAGGCGAGTCGCATGGTTTCGTGCGACACGCTCCTTCTAACTAATAGCGGCGCGACATTAGGTGTGCCGAAAATTATTCGTATACAAGGATGCATCAACGATGGATCAGTGGCTTTATTAAATCTTAATAAAAAAATTGACAAAGACTTCTTGTATTGGGTTCTTAAGGCAAGCACTACTTATATTCGCGAATTCTACGGTCAAGGGCAAGGGCAACCGAATCTTAATACGGACCTTGTGCGTAGTTTTACTATACCTGTGCCTCCCAAAAGTGAACAGATCGCCATCGTTTCTGAACTTGAGAGCCGATTGCAGAAGCTCACTACAGTACGTGAAACCAGCGAAGCTATTGCCGACCAGCTTAACGAACGGAGGCGCGCATTGATCACCGCAGCCGTGACTGGACAGATCGAGAGCCGCTCGGCTCGCCTCCGACAGGCGGCGGAGTGATGGTTGACCACAAGGAGAAAGGCTTCGAGGCCGCCATCGAGGACAGCCTGCTTGCGGCGGGCGGTTACCAGACGGGCGATCCGGCGGGCTTCGACGCCGCGCTCGCCCTCTGGCCCGCCGTCCTGACCGACTTCCTCAAGGCGAGCCAGCCAGACGCATGGGCCAAGCTCTCGAAGTTCCACGGCGCTGCCGTCGAAGCGAAGGTGGTCGCCCTCGTCGCCAAGGAACTGGACCTTCGCGGCACGCTGGACGTGCTGCGTCACGGCGTCACTGACAGCGGAGTGAAACTGCGTCTCGCCTTCTTCCGACCCGCCTCCGGCCTGAATCCAGAGGCGCTGGCCGCCTACGGGCAGAACGTCCTCACCGTCACCCGGCAGGTCCGCTACGCCACCAAGGACCCGGCGCTCTCCATTGACCTTGTGCTCGCCGTCAACGGTCTGCCGGTCGCCACAGCCGAGTTGAAGAACCCCTTCACCAACCAGACCGTCGAGCACGCCAAACACCAATACCGGCACGACCGGGATTCACGGGAACCGCTGCTTCGCTGGAAGGCGCGTGCCTTGGTCCACTTCGCCGTGGACCCGGACCTCGTGTTCATGACGACCAAGCTGGAAGGCAAGGACACCTTCTTCCTGCCCTTCAATCGTGGGCGTGGCACAGGCGCAGGCAACCCGGACAACTCGAACGGCTATCGCACCGCCTATCTTTGGGAGGAGGTGTGGGCGCGGGACAACTGGCTCGACATCCTCGGCCGGTTTGTTCACGTTGAGAAGACAGAAAAGGGCAAGGACAAGGCCATCGTCTTCCCGCGCTACCACCAGTGGGATGCGGTGCGGAAAGTGCTGGCCCATGTGCGCAGCCACGGCGCGGGCGAGAACTACCTGATCGAGCACTCGGCCGGGTCGGGCAAGTCCAACTCCATCGCGTGGCTCGCGCATCGCCTTTCCGGCCTGCACGGGGCCGACGACAAGCCGATCTTCACCTCCGTCATCGTCATCACCGACCGCCGCGTGCTCGACAAGCAGTTGCAGGACACGATCTACCAGTTCGAGCACAAGCAGGGCGTCGTCGAGAAGATCGACAGCGACAGCAACCAGCTTGCCGCCGCCCTGAACCGGGGCACGCCGATCATCATCTCCACCATCCAGAAGTTCGGCTTTATCCTCGGCAAGCTCTCGGCCACGGACGCCCGGCGCTACGCCATCGTCGTGGACGAGGCGCATGGTTCCCAGACCGGGGAGAGCGCGGCCAGCCTGAAGAAGGCGCTTGCCGCCACGTCACTCGAAAAGGCAGAAGCCGAGAACACCGACGACAACGGCGTCGAGGACGAGGTGGAGGCCGAGGTCCAGAAGGCCATCGGCGCACGCGGGCGACAGCCGAACCTGTCCTTCTTCGCCTTCACCGCGACGCCGAAGAAGAAGACCATGGAGTTGTTCGGCCAGCCGGGGCCGGACGGCAAGCCGGAGGCGTTCCACCTCTACTCCATGCGGCAGGCCATTGAGGAGGGTTTCATCCTCGACGTGCTGCGCAACTACACCACCTACAAGACCTACTACCGCTTCGCCAAAGCGGTGGACGACGACCCGGAGGTCGAGAAGGACAAGGCGAAGCGCGCCATCGCCCGCTTCGCCTCCCTCCATCCCCACAACCTCGCTCAGAAGACCGAGGTGATGGTGGAGCACTTCCGCGCCCACACCCGGCACAAGATCGGCGGCCGGGCCAAGGCCATGGTGGTCACCCGGTCGCGCCTGCACGCCGTCCGCTACAAGGAGGCGTTCGACACCTACATCAAGTCGAAGGGTTATACCGACCTCGGCGTGCTGGTCGCCTTCTCCGGCACGGTGATCGCGGATGGCGGCCCCTATACCGAGACCGGGATGAACGGCTTCCCCGAGGCGCAGCTACGCGACCGCTTCGCCGGGGATGATTTCCAACTGCTGCTCGTAGCTGAGAAATACCAGACCGGCTTCGACCAGCCCCTCCTGCACACGATGTTCGTGGACAAGAAGCTCAAGGGCCTGAAGGCGGTGCAGACGCTCTCGCGGCTGAACCGAATGTGCCGGGGCAAGGAGGACACCTTCGTCCTCGACTTCGAGAACGACGCGGAGGAGATCAAGGAGGCGTTTGCGCCCTACTACGAGCGGCCCGAGATCGACGAGCCGACCGACCCGAACCAGCTTTATCACCTGAAGACCAACCTCGAAGCGTTCCAGTTCTTCTGGAAGCAGGAAGTGGAGGACTTCGCGCGCGTCTTCTTCAAGCCGAAGGATAAGCAGAAGCCCGCTGATCAGGGCCTCCTGCATAAGGGCATCGACCCGGCAGTGACGCGCTTCACAGCCGAGCAGGACGAAGAACGCCGCGAGGAATTCCGGTCGATGCTGACCACCTACGTTCGGCTATACGGCTTCGTCAGCCAGATCGCAGCCTTCGCCGATGCCGACCTTGAAAAGCTCTACGCCTATGGCCGCCTGCTGCGAACGAAGCTGCCGAAGCGCGAGGGCGGTGGCGCCATCGACCTCGATGACGATGTGACGCTGACCTACTACCGGCTCGACAAGACCTTCGAGGGCACGGTCGCCCTGCCGGTTGGCGAAGCGCAGACGCTCATAGGCCCGGCCGAGGTCGGCACCGGGAAGGCGAAGGACGAGGACCTGTCGCCGCTCTCGGCCGTCATCACCCTCGCCAACGAGCGGTTCGGCACCGACTTCAACGAAAGCGACAAGCTCTTCATGCAGCAGATCGTCCTCGATCTCGCGAAGGATGATAAGCTTGCTGAGCAGGCCCGGACCAACACCCTCGGCAATTTCCGCCACGCCTTTGACCCAGCGGCGATGAACGCCGTGCTGGGCCGAGTGGAGCGCAATGGCGCCATGGCCGAGCAGTTCATGTCCAATGCCGATTTCCGGGGCCTGATGCTGGACGCGATGATGCGCGAGTTCGCGTCGCAGGCGCGGTCGGGGGATGGGCAGCAGAAGCCATGACCTCCAAGGCGCACGTCGCGTGGCACCGAGACCGGCTCCGGGCCGCCGGGCTACGGCCGGGCCAGTTCCTCATCGCCGAAGTCCGGCAGGAACCCGTTCTGGCCGAGACGAGGCTACAGGCTGCGGCGGTCGCCGACCGGCGAAGAGATGCTCCGGCTTGACCGGCTGCGGTGCCTCTGCGCCGACGCGTAGCGTAGCACTATCAGCACACCACAAGCCCCTGATAATTAACCGAAAAATCCGCGCTGGACAACCAAGATCAGAAGACTGATGTTGGTTGGTATGTTGACCATCTCAGCGGGTGATATCTCGCACAGGCTACGTTCGGACAACCCATGGTGGAGCGGGCCGCTCGACCTTGGCCGAGCGCCCTACAGCCTACCTCGGCGAGCATATTTCAACCCCCTCTGCAAGCTAGTCCGCGCACCAATTAAGCGCGCGGTGATTCTTCTCGGCTCGCGTCGAGTTGGGAAGACAACAATGTTGCAGCAGATGATCGGAGAATTTGCCACCAGCGGTGAACTTGGTCCGGTCCTTTACGCTTCTATCGACACTCCGACCTACACAGACCTCGCCCTTTCTCAGTTCCTCGCATTATTCGAGAAAGAGCAACACCACGACCCAGACGGACCGCGTCTCGTGATCTTCGACGAAATCCAGTATCTTAAAGACTGGGAGCGGCATCTGAAAGATTTGGTGGACCGATATCCGGCAACCCGGTTTGTCTGCTCCGGTTCAGCTACTGCGGCTTTAAAGCGCCGGAGTGAGGAAAGTGGCGCTGGGCGCTTTACCGATTTCAACCTGCCTCCACTCACGTTCGCCGAATTTCTTGCATTTACGGGTCGAGAGGAAACCCTCGTGCGTCGTACCGAGCGGCAGGGGCGCGTTCCGCTGTTTAGTGCGCTTGACCTACCGTCTTTGAACGATGCATTTTTGGACTACCTAAACTATGGCGGTTACCCAGAAGCTGTGATGAATCCGGCCATTCGTGACGAATTCCAGCGGTTCGTCGGTAACGACATCGTTCAGAAGGTACTTGCGCATGACCTACCAAGCCTGTACGGCATTCAAGATATTCAGGAACTTAAGCGACTATTTAATGCCATCGCATACAATACGGGGCAAGAAGTAAGCCTTGATGATCTTTCCAAAAATGCATCGGTAGCGAAAAATACGATACTTCGCTACCTTGAGTATCTTGAGGCTGCGTTTTTGATCCACACTGTCCGTCGGGTGGACGAAAAAGCCCAACGATTTCAAAGACAGATGAACTTCAAGGTATACCTGACAAATCCATCGATGCGGGCAGCGTTATTCGGACCTGTGGCAGCGAATAGTCAGGCTCTTGGAGCACTTGCCGAGACAGCGACCATTACGCAGTGGCTGCACAGCGCCGATTTGCCGAACGTCCACTACGCTCGCTGGAACAAAAGAGGCGGCGGTGAAGTTGATATTGTCTTTATCGATCCCGCAACAGGTCGCCCTATTTACGCGTACGATGTAAAGTGGACGGATCGACCGGCCGAAGATCATCGTGAATTGGAATCACTGGTCCATTTCACACGTCAGACTGGCCGAATGCCCCTTGGTTGCTCAACCAAAACTCAGAGCGCGACAGTTATCTATGCAGATCATGAGGTCACCCTGTTTCCTCTGGCGCTTCATTGCTATCGAGTTGGCTGGCTGAACGTCACTGAAGCACGGCTTATGGAGCGCCTTGCGCATGTGGCTGCCGATGCGGCGCCTGAAGGTGTGTGAAGGACTAGTCCACCCGAACATCCTTCGAACCATCGGCCATCCGGCGGAGCGCCCATCCACTCACCCAGACCTTAGAACAAACGGTCATCTCTGCATGTTGGCGGGAGCATTGGGATCGAGGCTAGCGGCTTCTTGGCTGTGGTCGCAGATGCTCCGCGTGAAAGTGCTAGCTATCGGGCCCTCTTTGGTGGGGCTATTGCGGCCCGTGCAGCAGCATTAACCGGCGGACTATCGGCAATCTTCGCAAGGGAGCTTTCGATGCGGCCTGTCTTAGCAAGGGCGTCAGCCGCCGCTCTTCGTAAGGCGCGTCGAACTCCGCGAAGTGATTGCTTAGCCATCTCGTCTTCTCCAGCATTCAGACTGGCACGTAGCCAGAGTTGGCGGAAAGAGGTAAGTCATGGCGACCGCACTAACCGCTGACGATCATTCTACCCCGCGACTGACGGGTCATGCTGAGGGACTACTGCCTCGATCCAGTCAGGGGGAACGTCATGCTCGATCACCACGTCCCAATAGCCCGGTCGATGATCCAGCAGCCCCTGACGTTGCAGCATGAGGTCCAGCATGCAGTTCGGCAGCGCGCTCTCGCTCCTCTTGCACGTCCGGAAAGACGGAATTCGAAAGACGACCACCGAAGGGTCCCCGAAGTGTGAGAGCGCCTCTCGAAGCGTCGCTGAGCCCTGCAAGCAGATGCGCTCGATGGCTTCGCCACCAAAGTTCTCGAAGAAGACATCGCAGCCGCCATCGTGAAGGAAGCGGCGCGCGGGCGTGGCGTAAACTTTCCGCTCTCTGTAACGAAATTCGGGGGTGCTGAGATTGAAGCGGGCGACAGCCGCGTCGAATTCTTCGGCAAGGCCGCCCTTTCCGAGGGCAGCGAGCGCGG
Source organism: Falsiroseomonas tokyonensis (assembly GCF_019024325.1). GTDB lineage: Bacteria > Pseudomonadota > Alphaproteobacteria > Acetobacterales > Acetobacteraceae > Falsiroseomonas > Falsiroseomonas tokyonensis. Next base: position 204 of record NZ_JAFNJS010000027.1, on the reverse strand, counting down.
CCCGAACAGCGGCGACGCGCTCTGCGATGTTTAGTTTACGAAGACCCTCAGTCCTGATCGTGTGCGTGTCGTGCAGGCGGGTGGCGTGAAAAACCCGAAGATCGTTTTCGAACATTGAGTCCCAAATTGGCCTGCTGCCGGTTCGACGGACACCGAGTTTAGCCTGAATCGGCCGAGCGCTCGAATGCCACAGGGCTGAGATAG
>NZ_JAFNJS010000026.1 GCF_019024325.1 Falsiroseomonas tokyonensis | reverse complement strand
CATCCCCGAGGAACCACCCATGCCCGAGACGACGCCGGCTTCGCCGGATCCCGCGCCGGCGCCGCCCGCGCCGCCCAGCACCCCGCCCCAGGAGAGCCCCGTGACCACCACCGCCCCGCCGGAACCCACCCGCGCCGCGCAGACCGCGCCCGATCTCGAGGCCATCCGCGCCGAGGCGGACCGCGCCGCCGTCGAGCGTATCGCCGCCTATGAGCCGGTGCTGGCCGCCGCCCGTGGCCTCGTGACCGCCGACATGCTGGACGCCATGCGCGAGGCCGCCATCCGCGACCGCATCTCCCCCGAGGTCCTGCGTGGTCGCCTGTGGGACGCCTTCGCCCAGAGCGCGCCGCGCCCCTCCCTGCCGGCGCGCCCGGAGACCGGCCCCGGCCAGGACGACCCCGCCAGCCTGCTCGACGCCATGGCCGAGGCGCTCGCCGCCCGCTCCATGCCCGGCTACCAGGCGCCCAGCACGGGCCCCGGCGCCGGCCGCCACGTCGAATTCATGGGCTGGCGCCCCTCCGACATGATGGGCGAACTGCTCCGCGCCCGCGGCGAGCGCAACATCCCCCGCAACCCGACCATCCTGGCCGAGCGCGCCTTCCACACCACCAGCGACTTCCCCGCGCTGCTCTCGGCCGCGGCCAACAAGATGCTGCTCGCGGCCTATGCCCCGGCGCAGCCGACCTATCGCACGCTGTTCCTCCGCCGCGACTTCCGCGACTTCAAGCCGCACCGCCACCTGCGCGTGGGCGACTTCCCCAACCTCGTGGCGCTGTCCGAGAATGGCGAGATCCAGGCCGGCACCATGTCGGAAAGCCAGGAGCTGGTGTTTCTGCAGACCTTCGCGCGCCGCATCCGTGTGACGCGGCAGATGCTGGTCAATGACGATCTCGGCGCCTTCACCGACTTCGCCTCCATGATCGGCCGGCGGGTCGCCGACTTCGAGAACGCCACGGCCTATGCCCTGGTGAACAGCGCCAACGGCGACGGCCCGACGCTGGTGACCGGCGCGGCCCCGGTCTTTGCCACCGGTGCCGCCCGGCTCAACAAGGCCGGCGCCGGTACGCTGCTGGATCTGCCGAACCTGGCGCTCGGCCGTGCGGCGGTGATGCGGCAGCGAACGCTCGACGGCCTGCCCATCGCAGTGGGGTCGCAGATGCGCCTGCTCGTCGGGCCGAACCAGGAGCTCGCGGCGCGGCAGCTCACGGTCTCCGTCCAGGCGACGCAGACCAGCAACGCCAACGTCTATGCGGGCTTCGTGCAGCCGCTGGTCGAGCCGCTCATCCCGGCCAACCGCTGGTACCTATTCTCCGATCCCTTCGCCGCCCCGGTCTACGTCTACGGCTACCTGAACGGCGCCGAGGGGCCGCAGGTCACCACCGGCAACGTCCAGGGCGTCGACGGCGTCGAGGTCAGCGTGATCTTCGACTTCGGCGTGGGCGCCATCGACTGGCGCGGCGCCTGGTTCAACCCGGGCACCTGATCCCGGCTCCCCGTCCATCGTGAACCCAGCAGAGGGCGCCCCACCGGGCGCCTTCTGCGTTTCTGGAGCTCCCATCGCCATGCGCAACTACGTCCAGCCGGGCAACAGCCTGGCCATCGCCGTCCCCTATGCGGGCGGCATCCTCTCCGGCCAGGGGGTCCTGGTCGGCGCGCTGTTCGGCGTCGCCGCCGTCGATGGCGCGCAGAATGCCATCATCGAGGCCGCCACCCAGGGCGTCTTCGACATCACCAAGGAGCCGGCGCTCGCGATCACCGCCGGAGCGCGGGTCTTCTGGGACAACACCAACCGGCGCATCACCACCACGGCCACCGGCAATTTCCAGGTCGGCATCGCGAGCCTGGCGGCGCTCGCGGCGGACACCACCGTCCGGGTGTGGCTCAACCGCGTGCCGGCGATCGGCACATGAGCATCGTTCCGAAGGCCACGCGGGGCTACCGCAACCGCAACCCGGGCAACATCGAGCACGTCCCGGCCAACAAATGGCAGGGCCTGGCTGAGCCGCCCTCGGATGGACGCTTCTGCCGCTTCACCAGCCACGAGTTCGGCATCCGCGCGCTCGCGGCGCTGCTGGTCACCTACCAGGACCGGCACAAGCTGCGGACGCCGCGCGCCATCATCGAGCGCTGGGCGCCGAAGATCGAGAACGACACCGCCGCGTACATCGCGGTGGTGGCGCGGCGGATCGGTGTTGGGCCGGACGATCCGATCGACTTGCATCGGCACGATCACCTCCGCCCGCTGGTGGAGGCGATCATCCACCACGAATGCGCCGGGCTGAGCTATCCGGCCGGCGTCATCGATCGGGCGCTCACCCTGGCCGGGGTTCCGCCAGCCGCGCCAGCAACGCTCCGCGAGGTGGCGGCGGCCACGGGAACCGGCCGTGGCGCGGTCCTGGTGGGCGCGGCGGGCATCGCCACCGCGGTGGCGCAGGCCGCCCCCGCCATTCAGGCGCTGGGCACGCTGGCGCCCGCCGTCGCCATCGCGGTCATCGCCGCCGCGGTCGTCGGCGTGCTCGCCTGGCGGCTGCGGCGGCCAGCGTGAGCGCCTTCGCCGCGGCCATGGATGCGCTGGCCGCGGATCCGAACATCGGCACGCCTGCGACCTACCGCGCCGGCGGGACCGGGGCGCCGGTGCTGCTGCGCGTGGTCCGCTCGGCGCCGGACCGGCTCGGCGACGCCTTCAGCACCAGCGTCATCCAGGCCAGCGACGTGCTGACGGTGGCCATCTCTGTGCTGCCCGCGGTCGAGGCGGACGACACCTTCACCCTCGGCGCCGACACCCTGACCGTCCGGCACGCCGAACGGGACGCCGCGGGCATCGCCTTGCGCGTCTTCTGCCGCCGGTAGGAGCACCGCCATGATCGACCCCGAACGCATCGGCGGCATCGTCGGCGAGGCACTGCTCGCCGGCGCCCTGGGCGCGCTCGGGGCGATGGCGCGCTTCTCCTCCACCGACCGGCCGCTGCTCACCCGGGCCTATCTGCTGCACGCGCTGGCTGGCGGCAGCCTCGGCACCGGCGCCTGGCTGATCGCGCATGCCTTCGAGCTCGACGGCTGGTGGCTCTTCGCGGTGGCCTGGCTCGCCGGCACGCTCGGCTATGCAGCGCTGCATGACCTGCTGCTGCGGATCCTCAGCCGCAAGTTCGGCGGACGCTGATCCATGCGGCTCGGCGCCAGCATCGTGGGCGATCTGCGCAAGGTGTTGGCGGACGAGGTGCGCGCAGGCGAGCGCGCGGCCATGACCGCGATCCGTGCCGAGACCGAACAGGTGAAGGCCGAGCTGCGGCGGCAGGTCACCACCGCCTTCTCGGGCAACGCCCGCGGCATCGCCAATGCCTGGCGGTCGAAGATCTTCCCGCGGTCTGGGCAGTCGCTGCGGCCGGCGGGGCTGGTCTTCACCAAGGTGCCGAACGTCATCGACGCCTTCGAGCGCGGCGCGCTGATCCGGGCCAAGGGGGGTGGAAAGTTCCTGGCGATCCCCACGGGCTTCAACGCCGCGCGCGGGCGCCGGGGTCGCGGTGAGAAGGGCATGCGCGTCACGCCGGCCCAGATGGTCACCTCCGGCCAGGCCTTCCTGCGCCCCTTCAAGTCGGGCCGGGGCTTCGTCTGGTGCCTGCCGCTGCGGCAGGGCGAGCAGACCGGGCGGCGTCGCCGAACCCGGCTGGTAGCGGGCGGCGTGACGGAAGTCGGCACCGCCAACCGCAAGGGGCGTGAGGCCTGGGCGCGGGGTCTGCTGGAACAGGGGATGGTGCCAATGTTCCTGCTGCTGCCTCAGGTGAAGCTCGCCAAGCGGCTCGATGTGCGCGGCGCCGCCGAGCGGGGGTTGCGTCGCCTGCCGGGGCGCTTCGTGGCGGCCTGGGAACGTGAGAGCGGGAGGGCCGCGTGAGCACGCGCGAGACGGCCATCACCGCGCTGCACAGCCGGCTGGTCACGTCGCTGGCCGCCAAGAACCCGACCCCACTTGTGCTGCGGGGCGAGACCATCCCGCAGCGTATTCCACCGGGCGGCATCGTCGTGGTCCGCGACGGCGAGACGGTGGAGGAGACGCCGATACTCTCGCCGCTGGCCTGGCAGATCGAGCATCGCGCCGAGGTCGAGATCACCGTCGCCGGCGCCACGCCCGCCGCGCGCAACGCCCTGCTCGACGCGCTGCTGGTCGATGTCGCCGCGGCCATCACCGCCAACCGCACCCTCGGCGGCGCCGTAGAATGGGCGCAGCCCGGCAGCGCGTCCTTCGAGGATGTCGAGTTCGAAGGCGCTGCCGCGGCCCGTGCCGCCGCCATCCCCATCACCCTCTGGTTCACAGCCGCCGGCTCGTCGCTGGCCTGATCCCTTCCCAGGAGAAAGCCCATGCCCCGTGCCATTGGCGCGAATTGCCGTCTGCTCATGCTGCCCGAGATCACCTACGGCACCGCGCCCGGCAGCAATTGGCGGCGCATGCCGTTCCTGTCCTGTGACCTGGGCGCTGAGCAACCGCTGCTGGATGCCGACGTGATCGGTGTCGGCAGCAACCGCGATCCCGCCGCGCCCTTCCTCGACACGGTGACCGTGGCCGGCCAGGCGGTGGTGCCGGTCGATCTCATCAACATCGGCCACTGGCTAAGGCTATTGCTCGGCGCGCCGACCACGACCGGCACGACGAACTTCATCCACACCTTCGGCTCGGGTGCCGCCTCGCTGCCCAGCAATGCGATGGAGATCGGCTATCCGGACGTGCCAAGCTTCGACGTCTGCACCGGCGTGCGAGCCGACACGCTGGAGATGGACTTCACGCCGACCGGCGCAGCGACGGCGACCTTCGGGCTGCTGGGCCAGGGCTCGGTGCGCACCGGCGCTACCTCAGGTGGCACGCCGACCAGCGCCGCCTACACGGCCTTCAACAAGGCGCAGGGGTCGATCACCCGCAGCAGCGTGGCGCTGGCGCAGGTCACTGGCGCACGGCTCACCTACGCGAATGGCATGGAGGCGGTGCGCACCATCCGCGCCGACCGCCGCGTCGAGGGCGTGGATCCCGGCATCGCGCGCTGCACCGGCCAGATCACCGTGCGCTTCGAGAACACGACGCTGCTCGCCCAGGCGCAGGCCGGCAACGCGGCGGAGTTCGCCATGGCCTTCACGATCGACGCCAACCGCAGCCTGACCATCACACTGCACGAGGTCTATCTCGCGCTGGCCAAGACGCCGGTCGAGGGGCCGGCCGGGGTGGAGGCGAGCTTCGATTTCCGCGCCGCGTTCAACCCGACGGCGACACGGATGATGACAGCGGTACTTCGGAACCAGCAGGCGGGGACGGAGTACGCCTGATGTCCGATCGGCATATTAGCCGGATTCGGGTACGACCGGGGCGTTGGCGATGGGTGCTGCGAATGGCGGCTTTGCGGTCATCCTCGCCGTTCAGCTAGGTTCGGCCCAATCCCAAAACCTGCCGGTCGTTCATCCAGCCCTTAGTGGCCGCATGAATTCTCCCGTATCGGATCAAAGCCTCCTGGGAAGCAGCGGGCACTCCCGGTCGCAGGCTTGAGCAGTTGCGTACGGCTGGCGCATGGTCGTTGCCTTCGAGATGACGATCAGGTCAGGGGCGCTGGCGACTACACCGTCGTCAATCATTCCTTGGTCACCCATCGAGTGCTCCAGGAAGTATGTCGGGCTCGACGCCCCCCGCCAACGCCCGATGAAATCTTGCATATAGCAACAAGCCGTTCGCGCTCAGGTTGCGGTTGGGCTGCCCATCGGCTGTAATCGACGGCCTTGCACGAGCCGGATCGATGCAGCCGACCGAATCGAAGTTATACCCGCCACGCCGCCGCCCGGGGAACCCGAGCGCCGGTGCCTGTGCCTCGGGCTAGGATGGCGAACGGCGAAGCGGATCGCGACGGGTCCGATGCCGACGCGGGAGCCCTCGCTCGCGCGCTCGCGACCCTGCTGAATCCGTCAAAAATCGACGGCGTGGTGAACTGTTGCGTCCGGGCGGTCCATGACGAAGCCTGGGAAGGCCCCCGGACGGGGCTGCTGCACGTCCGGTTTGGCGAGGACAGGCCAAGGGTGGAGGACCTCGCCGACATCCTCTGGACGGAGTGCATGTACTACGCACTCCCCCGGCGCAGGCAGGAGAGGTTCCGCCGCGAGATCGCTGCGGACATGACGGCGGTCGCGCGATGCTACCAGGCCGTCAGGAACCTCTTCATCGACTTCAACGCCCGCTATCCCGAGCGCGCAAGCGAACTGGGCGAAGTGCTGGCGTACTGCCTGGTGCAGGAGCACCTCGGGGCCGCGCAGGTGGCGAGCAAGATGTCCTTGAAGACGGCGGCCAACATGCCCGTCCATGGGCTCGACGGCATCCACGCGGTCTTCGAGAACGGCGCGCTGACGATCTACTTCCTGGAGTCGAAGCTGGCGAGCGAGGGCCGGCGGGGCGTAGCGTCCTACGCCGCGTCGGCCGCCGAGTTCCTGGGCGACCGCCGCCAGTACCTGCGCGAGTACGAGATCGTCGCGGACCTCGGGAACCTAGACGCGCTCGAGGGCGAGGCAAGGCAGCGCGCACTCGACCATTTCGACGTAATCGGCCACCCCGAACTCAGACGCAGGGAACGGTTCGTCGGGATCATCTGCCATTCGGAACCGGGGCACTTCGGCAAGCGCCTGCCCATACGCGACGACCAGCCCCCCGACATCCACGAGCGCGACTTCGCGGAACGCTACGCCGCCGACCACGGAAACCTTCGGATTGCAGCGAGGAAGCAGTTGCTGAAGCATGGTGCGGACCCTGCGAAGGCGATCGTCCTGTTTGTGGCGGTGCCTGACGTGCGCGAACTGCGGAAGGCATTCTATGTGGCGATGGGCGTGGCCGAACGGGAGCTGCCGCTCGACGGCGACGACCTCGCCATGGACGACGACGAGGACGCGGGAGGCGACCCGGCATGAGCTTTGCATTGGATCTCTCGGCCCGCATGGCGGGCCACGCGGCGTTCTCGGACATATTGCGGCGTCTGGAGAGCTCGGGCGCCGCCCGCTCCATCGCTGCCGAGATCGAGATCGTGACGGAGCCGCCCTCCGACGAGGATCTGCACAAGCTCCTCTACTGCGCGGGCGTCTTCGTGCAGACGGACGATCTCGCCTACCGGCGCATGGCGCAGTCCATCGCCCTGAACTCGCTCATCGTCGCGGGGGGCGACGAGGGAGCGTACCAGCGCGGCCGCCGCATCCTGACGGACCTCGGCAACTTCCCCGCGCTAGACCGCGTTGGCCGCGAGGGTGCCGAGACCGGGCCCTCGTTCCTCGACGCTCTCCGCCGGACCCTTTCGCGCGAGTTGAACACCGTCAGGGTCGGAGACCAGTGGATCCCCCTGACCGACTTCCAGAAGGACGTCTGGGACGAGTTGCCCGACGCGCGGGCGATCGCCATCTCGGCGCCGACGTCTGCGGGCAAGTCGTTCCTCGTCATCGAGCACCTGTGCCGGCAGGTCGAGCGGGCGGCGTCCTTCCACGCCGTCTACGTCGCTCCCACGCGGGCGCTCCTTTCGGAGGTGAGCGCGAAGATCCAGAGGCGCCTCGGCGAGGCGGCCGACGTGAGGATCACCACCGTGCCGACGCAGGACCCCTCCGGCCCGGACCGCCAAGTCTTCGTGCTAACACAGGAACGCCTCCAAGTGCTGCTCGCCGCGTCGGCAATGACGTTCGACCTCGTCGTCGTCGACGAGGCCCAGAACCTCTCGGACGGCTCCAGAGGAATGATCCTCCAGGACAGCGTCGAGCAGGCGGTCAGCCGAAGCGGGACGACGCGCCTCGTGCTCCTCGCACCGGGTGCCCGCGGCTTTGAGGCGGTCGGCGCCTCGTTCGGCGCGCCCGACCTCACCGTGGCGCGTTCCGAACTTTCCTCCGTCCTCCAGAACAGGATCCAGTTGAGGAAGGCGAAAGTCGGCAACGCGCTCGAACTGGACCTTCTGACGCCGGAAGGTCCGCGGCGGCTCGGCACCTACCGGAGCGGGCGGGGTTTCGACTTGCCGGACAGTCGACTGGCGGCCGCGGCCCTCGAGCTGGGCTCGACAGGGGGATCCCTCGTCTACGCGACAGGCCCAACGGACGCGGAGAAGGTCGCGCGGCAACTGTCGCACGGCCTTGAGGACAATGGCGACCCCGCGCTGTCCACCATCTCCGATTTTGTAAAGAAGCACATTCATCCCGACTACACGCTCGCCGGGATGATCCGGAAGGGCGTGGCATTCCACTATGGCAAGATGCCGACTCTCCTTCGCGAGACCCTCGAGGGCGCCTTCCGCGACGGCCACGTGAAATTTCTCGTCTGCACAACGACGCTGTTCGAGGGCATCAACCTTCCGGCAAGGAACGTCTTCATCGATACGCCCACAAGGGGCACTAAGAAACCGCTCGCTCCCGCGGCGCTGTGGAACTTCGCTGGGCGCGCCGGGCGCATGTCCGCGGACATCGTCGGCAACGTGTTCCTCGTCGACTACGAGGACTGGCCGGACAAGCCCTTGGACGATTTCGTCGGTTACGAGGTTCAGTCGGCGTTCCTGCGGACGGCGTCCGAGGTTCCGGAACGCCTGCTCGGAGCCTTGGGCGGCACCATGCCGACCGAGTCGCCGCACGACGAGGATGCCGGACGGGTGAGGGCAGCCGCCGGACTGCTGATTTCCAAGGCCGCCAGGAACGAGGTCCGCGGGTACGTCGAAAGGACCCTCGCCAGCCTCGACGAGGGGCTGCGAAACCGCCTGACCGTGGCGAGCCTCGCTGCACACGAGAAGATTGGTCTTCCAGCGACGCTGCTGGCGACGAACTGGACCGTCGATCCGTTCGGGCTGCGTCGGCTCTACGACAACATGCTGAAGAAGGTCGCGGAGGAGAAGACACTCGAACTGATACCCATCAGCCCGCTCGAAAAGGGAGCGTCCGACAGGTACGGCGGGATCTTCGCTAGGATCCACCGGGAGGTGAATCGCGGGGACGTCGGTTTTGCTGGCCTCGTTTCGGGCATTGCCGTCCGGTGGATGCGTGGAGTGCCCTATCCGGTCATGCTCGCGAAGGCCGTCGAACGCCAGAAACGGCACGACGACAAGAAGCGTGAGAAGAACAGGATCCAGCGCGAGCGGAACCCCGCCAGCCGGGTCAGGGATCCTGGCGAGATCGTCGTGGACGACGTCGTTCGCAGGGAGTTCGACCTCATTGAGGACCAAGTACGCTTCCGTTTCGTCCAGCTTGGCAAGGCATACATCGACATCCTCAACATCGTGCTCCGGGAGACCGGCCAGGAAGGGTTGATCGGCGAGGTCTACGATTTCCCTTTGGCGTTGGAGTTGGGCATCTCGACCAAGGCCGGCTGGTCGTTCATGGAACTCGGCCTGTCCCGGATCGCTGCGGTGGCCCTCCAGCCGGAGTTTCCCGACAGCAACCTAATACTACTGTGTCACATAATGGTGACGCTGAGTGAGGCGGTGGCAGCAGGGACATCGCGGCATGCTGCGGGCAAGTTC
>NZ_JAFNJS010000025.1 GCF_019024325.1 Falsiroseomonas tokyonensis | reverse complement strand
ACGGATGCCGGCGAGCTTCTGCCCCGCGTTGCCGCCCAGGCCGATTACTTCGAGTGCCGCTTCTGCCCCTGGGCCAAGCGCTGCTGGGCGCAGCCTGCATGACCGCATGGGGCGACTTCAACGATGCCGCACCGCTGCTGGAGCAGGAAGTCGGCGACATTCCCACCGCTGGGCAGATCGCCCTCGATCGACTTCCCGGTGCTGGGCAGCCGATGCCGGCGGCCGTTGGGTCCATCGCGCCGGACATCGAGCAGATCGCCGCCTTCCTCGACGTAGCGTTCGGCTATTGCGACGGGCTGATCCCGGTCCGCGGCTTCGTCGACCAGGGCCAGGGCCTCGACACCAAGCCGCACAACATCTGGGTGCCGGCCGATCGGCACGCCGCCGCATCCCTCAGCGCGTACGCGACCTGGGCCGCGCGCGAAGGTAGCGCCGTCTATGTCATCCCCGGCACCGTCGCGGAGCAGGGCCAGGCCCGCGCCGAGCATGTGCTGCAGATGCAGACGGTGGTGGTCGACCTCGACGCCGGCGACGTCGCGGCCAAGCTGGCGCATTTGGTCCAGCACCTGGGCGCGCCCACCCTCCTGGTCGAAAGCGGCGGCCGCACCGCCGAGGGTGCCGCGAAGCTGCACGCATGGTGGCGGCTTACCGAGCCGGCCGAAGGCGAGGATCTGGCCCGCCTCTGCGCGCTGCGCGGCGAGATCGCTGAGAAGGTCGGTGGCGACCTGCACTTCCGATCTGCCCACCAACCCATCCGCGTGCCCGGGACGGTCCACCAGAAGCACGGCGTGCAGCGGCGCGTCATGATCCGGGAGCACCGCCCCAGGGTCGAGGTGGAGCTCCCCGACTTCGCCGCGGCGGTCGCGGCCATGCCCACCATGCCGGGCCTGGAGGCGCCCACCGCCGCCCCTGGCGCCACCCGCCCGGGGCTCGATGCCGTCCTCACCACGCCGGTGCGCGAGGGGGCTCAGGACGGGTGGACCCGCTTCCAGGGCGCCAGCGCCGCCATCGGTCACTTTGTCCGCATGGTCCACGAGGGCCGCATCACCGGCGACGAGGGCTGGGAGGCGATCTGCCAGTACAACGCCGCGTGCCTTCGCCCGGTCTGGCCCCTGGACCGCCTCAAGGTCGAGGCGGACAGCATCTGGGCACTGCATGTCGATCGGAACGGGCCACCCCTGCTGCGGGCCGCGGCAGCACCGCCCGGCGCCATCGCCGCGCACACGCTCGGCGCGCTGCTCGACGACACCTCCCCGATGCCCGACGACCTGATCGGGCCGCGCCTGCTTACCCCGGGTGGGATGCTGGTGCTCGGCGGTGCGCCGAAGGTGGGCAAATCCGACTTCCTGATCAGCCTGCTGGTGCATGCCGCCGCCGGCGCCCCGTTCCTGCGCTTCACTGCCCCGCGCCCGCTGCGGGTGTTCTATCTCCAGGCCGAGATCCAGTACCACTACCTGCGCGAGCGCCTGCAGCAGCTGCGCCTCGATCGCGCCATCGTGGCACGCGCCCGCGACACCCTCGTGGTCACCCCGAAGCTGCGCATGCTGCTCGACGACCAGGGCGTGCCCCTCGTCGCCGCGGCCATCCGCACCGCATTCCCCGATGCGCCGCCGGACATCATCTGCATCGACCCCATCCGCAACCTCTTCGACGGCGGACCCGCGGGCGAAGGGGAGAACGACAACGCCGCGATGATGTTCTTCCTGCAGAGCCGGGTCGAAGCGCTGCGCGACCAGGTCGCCCCCGAGGCAGGCATCATCCTCGCCCACCACACGAAGAAGCTCAGCAAGCAGCAGGTCAAGGACGATCCCTTTCTATCGCTGTCCGGCGCCAGCGCGCTGCGTGGCTACTACACCTCTGGCGCCATCCTGTTCCGCCCCGATGAGGAGCAGACCGAACGCGAGCTGCATGTCGAGCTCCGCAACGGGCCGGGCCTCGAGCCGATGTTGGTCGACAAGCGCGGCGGCGCCTGGGTCGAGCTCGACCGGACAGGCGAGCGCCTGGTCAGGAAAGACATCGGGCGCAGGCTGGATGCTGAGCGCACGCGCCGCCACGACGTGATCCTCCGCCTCATCGCCGAGGAAGCTGAGGAAGGCCGGCTCTGCACCGCCAACGCCTTCGCGTCGAAGTTCGAGAACAAGCGCGGGCTCGGCGGCAAGGACAACATCCGCGAGCGGATCGGTGTCCTGGCCATGAAGGGCTACATCAAGTACCGGCGCGACGCCCGCGACCTCGGGCAGCCCTACACCAAGTCGAAGAACGGCTACCTCGTCGTCCAGGACATGCTCCTCGGCACCGGAGAGGAGGCCATCGATCCGGAGACCGGCGAGATCATCCCGGCCACCGTCCGGGTGCTCCCGAGCCACTTCCAGTGCCCCCGAAGCGAGGCGCTGCTCGAGGTCGAGAACCCCGAGGTGTGGGTGCTGCACGACCCCGAGGAGCCCGCCTGATGGCCATTTCGATACGGCTTCGCACTGACCGAAACTGCTCCCGAAACTGCGCAGTTTCGGTCCGAATCTGCTCCCCTACCGAAACTGCGAAACTGCTTTTCGATAATCAGATCAACGGCTTCTGGCCGAAAGCAGTTTCGCGCAACGAATCTGTCCGAAACTGTTCCGAATCTGTTTTTTCTGCTTTGAAATCAGTGTCTTGGAGCAGATTGGCAGATTCGGTTTTTCGTCTCCCCCCTACGGGGGGTGTGCGTGCGCGCCTCATCGGCGCGCGCACACCACACCTCGGGCGACCGGGTTGGGCGCGTGGGCCACCCCTTCCCAGAGTCATCCACCCCAAGCCGGGCAGCGACGGCGAGCTCCGCCAAGAACCACGCCGTCGCCGCCCTCACCAGGACGATCCCCTCTCGGAGACCACCATGGCACCCGCGACTCTCACCATGCCCGCCGCCCATGCAAGCGGCCCGCCCATCGCTCTCCCACCCGCGATCAGCCTGGCGCACCACGCCGTGCTCGCCCTGGACCTCGGCACCACCACCGGCTGGGCACTGCGGTCGCGCGACGGCGGCATCACCTCCGGCACCATGACCTTCAAGCCGACCCGCTTCGAAGGCGGCGGGATGCGCTTCCTGCGCTTCCGCGCATGGCTAGCCGAGGTCGCCGCCCTGTCCGGCGGTGTCGCGCGGATCGTGTTCGAGGAGGTCCGCGCGCATGCTGGCACCGATGCGGCGCACATCTACGGCGGCTTCCTCGGCATGCTCAGCGCTTGGTGCGAGGAACACGACGTCCCCTACGAGGGCGTCCCGGTTGGCACGATCAAGCGCTACGCCACCGGCAAGGGCAACGCCGACAAGGCGAAGATGGTCGCCGCCATCCGAGCCCGCGGCTTCGCGCCGGCCGACGACAACGAGGCGGATGCCATCGCCCTTCTGCTCTGGGCGACCGATTCCACGGTAGGCCGTGCATGAGGCTCCCTGGCGCACCGCTGCCGCCGCGCTCGTGCCTCGACCGCGGGACGCGTAGCCCGACCAACGACAGCGAGGTGAACGCCATGCGTGCGGCTGCCTGGCATCAACACGGTGTGGCCGCGCTGCCTGTCGCCGACATCACGGACGACTGGCTGCGTCAGGCCATCACCAACGAGGCCAACCGACGCTGGGGGCGTCGCAACGGGGAGAGCCACAATGGCAGGTAAGCGGAAGACCAGGGTGGCGAAGCCGAAGCAGGACGATTTGGCGAAGCCGTCGAAGTGGCGTCTGCAACACGGCGGATTCTCCGAGCCGGTCCGCGACGCGGATCCGGACACGGGCTCACCCGTCGCGCATCGTCGTGCCGTCGACACGCTCGGGCTGATGCTGACCAATGGCAGCATCACGCCGCAGATGCACGAGGCCGGGGCGATGTTCCGTGTGACCTTCCGTCTCGCAGCACTGGACGGCATGCGCACCACGCAGTTGCTCCGCATCCAGGGCGGTGGCGGCGACCTGCTGAGCGAACGCCAGGCTGCTGCGCGCCGCCGGTTGGCCGCGGCCCTGGACCTGTTCGGCGGCGCGGACAGTGCCGGGGGAAGCTGCCTGTGGCACGTGCTCGGCCTCGAATGCTCCCTGCGGGAATGGGCTCTGCGGCAGGGGTGGTCAGGACGTCCGGTTCATCACGTCCAGGCGCAGGGGATTTTGCTCACAGCGCTCGGCGTATTGGCCGCCCATTATCGCCTGCAACCGCGGGAGCGTGCCGCCTGAGACTCAGCCCAGGGCAGCCTTCAGGTCGGTCATCGTGGCCATCAGCGTCATCGGGTCGATCGGCGACGCCGTGAAGCCGCAGGCCTGGTAGAAGCGCTGGGCGTCGGCGTTCAGGGCTTGCACCAGTATCCCGCGCACTGCCAGGACTTCGCTGGCCTGCAGCACGCGCAAGACCGCATCTCGCAGCAGAGCCCGCCCGATGCCCTGGCCGTGCAGGCTGCGGTCCACCGCCAGTCGGCCCAGCATCGCCATGGGGATAGGGTCGGGCATGTTGCGCTTCACGCGACCTGGAGCGGCGGTCACGGCCACAGCCCCCGCCGCCAGGCAATAGAACCCCACCACGAAGCCGGCGCGGCATACCACGAAGGTCCGTGACGCGCCGGCCGCCTGATTCGCCCGCGCACGCCGCCGCAGCCAGTCGTCAAGCGAGGCCTCGCCGCTATCGAACAACGCCAGGTCGCGCGTGTCGTCGAGTGGCGCCGGGGCGCTGAGCCGTTCGGCACTCACTCCCACGGAGGCGCGGTCTCCAGCAGCTTGCGAAGCCGGCCGTTCGGGTTGGGCGGCGCGTCGAGTAGGGCCTGGAACTTGGCGTACGCAGCCGGCTGGGTGCGGAACAGCGTGCGGTCGAGAATGGCGTCGGTCGCAGCGCGGCGAGCAGCCTCCAGCATGAACTCGGAGCGTGACTTCCCCGAGAGTACCGCTGCCTGGTCGATCAGGGAGCGCTCCTCGGGCCGGACGCGGATGTTGATCGCGCCGACGGTGATGGCGGGCTTGGCCTTCGCCGGGCGTCGGGTCGGGGTGGTGATGCGCTTGGCGGGTGTGGGCATGGTGGCCTCCGGGGCTGCTTCTACGACTCTGTATGGACATTGTCCACCACGCAGTCGCGGCGCTGCTGAAACCCGATTGCGGCACCGGAACCAGAAGGGATAGTGTTTCGACAGTCGTTGGATTGCGACCGCAGCCGAGTGGCTCTCGCGCCACTGACCCCCTGACCAGCTACTGTGGCTCGCGAGCCGATGGTTCCTTCCTGGCCCCGCTGTATGCGGGGGGCGGAAGCGCGCAACATCGCTAGCGCCAGGCCATAAAACCGGGTTGCGGTTTGCAGCCCTTTCCGCGTGCGATCAAACAGATAACCCGCAAACCATGCCGCGCTGAGTTTGCAGCCGCGGCCGCATGGTTTGCACCCACTCCTAAATCTGGATGGCCCGATGACGCTCCCCTGGATGGCGGCGAAGATCCTGCTGCGTCCAGTGGCGGAGCTGCGCCCGCATGCCGGCAACGCCCGCGTGCACAGCGCCGCTCAGCTGGAGCAGATCAAAGCGAGCATGCTGGCCTTCGGGTTCACCAACCCGCTGCTGGTGGACGAAGCCGGTGTGCTGATCGCCGGCCATGGGCGGCTGGAAGCTGCGTCGGCGCTCGGCATGGCCAAGGTGCCGGTGATCGTGCTGCGGCACCTGTCGGCGGCGCAGAAGGAGGCCCTGCGGCTCGCCGACAATCGCATCGCGGAGAACGCGACCTGGGACCAGGCGCTGCTGCGCGATGCGCTGGCGGCGGTGCAGGCGGCGCAGGAGATCGAGCTCGGCGCGCTCGGCTTCTCGGCGGATGAGCTCGCGGACATCCTCGCGGCGGCTGGAGATGCCGTGTCCGACGGCGACGCGCCCGAGGCTCTGTCCGCAGATCCCGCTGAGGGGGACGGCGCGACTGGCGCGGCGGATGCGGAGGAGACGACGGAGGATCCCGCCGATGCCGCTCCGGAGCCGCCGCGCCAGGCCGTCACCCGCCCCGGCGATCTCTGGCTGCTGGGCGACCACCGCCTGCTTTGCGGCGACAGCACCGACGCCGCTACCGTGCCGCGCGTGGTGGGTGAGGACCGCGCCGCGCTGCTGTTCACCAGCCCGCCCTATGGGAACCAGCGCGACTACACCACTCGCGGCGGCACGGATTGGGATGCGCTGATGCAGGGCGTGTTCCAGCACCTCGACGCGGCCCTGCGGCCCGATGGCCAGGTGCTGGTGAACCTCGGGCTGATCCACCGCGACAACGAATGGCAGCCCTACTGGGCCGGCTGGCTCGATTGGATGCGCGCCCGCGGCTGGCGCCGCTTTGGCCTCTACACCTGGGACCAGGGGCCCGGCCTGCCCGGCGACTGGAACGGCCGCCTCGCGCCTGCCTTCGAGTTGGTCTTTCACTTCAACCGCCAGGCCCGGCAGGCGAACAAAATTGTGCCCTGCAAATGGGCTGGCACGCCGAACAAGGGCAGCGGGCTACGCGCCGCCGACGGCACGATCTCGGAGTACCAGCACGCCGGCCTGCCGGTGCAGGACTTCCGGATCCCCGACAACGTGCTGCGCCTGACCCGCCACAAGGGCCGCGGCATTGAGACGGAGCACCCCGCGGTGTTCCCGGTGGTGCTGCCCGAGTTCCTGATGCGGACCTACACCGACGAGGGCGAGGTCGTGTTCGAGCCCTTCGGCGGCAGCGGCACCACCATCCTGGCGGGCCAGCGCACCGGCCGCCGCGTGCGCGCCATCGAACTGGCGCCTGCGTATGTGGATCTGGCGATCGCCCGCTGGCGGATGCTGCACCCCGACCTGCCGGTGACACTGGCGGATGATGGACGCAACTACGACGCCGTGGCCGCGGCGAGGCAGGAGGTCACCGCCGATGCAGCCTGATCTCGTCGTCTCCGCCCTCCCGGTGGTGGCGCTGATTCCCTACGCCGAGAACGCGCGCACGCATTCCCCGACGCAGGTGACGCAGATCGCCGCGTCCATCGCCGAATTCGGCTTCGTGAACCCGGTGCTGGTCGACGCCGAGGGCGTGCTGATTGCCGGGCACGGCCGCGTCATGGCGGCGAAGCAGCTCGGGCTCGCCACGGTGCCGGTGCTGCGGCTCGGCCATCTGTCCCCGGCGCAGGCGCGTGCCCTGCGCCTGGCCGACAACCAGATCGCGTTGAACTCGGGCTGGGATGAGGCGCTGCTCGCAGCCGAGATCGCCCGCATCCGCGACGAGGCGGTGGTCGATCTCGACGTGCTCGGCTTCTCGGGCATGGAGCTCGACCGGCTGCTGGCGGCCGCGGACGCGGGGCTCGGCGATGATGCCGATGACGCACCGCCGCCGCCGGTGGTGCCGGTCAGCCGGACCGGCGACCTCTGGCGCTGCGGCGATCACCGGGTGCTGTGCGGGGACGCGACGAAGCTGGCGGACGTGCAGCGCGCCCTCGGCGCAGGCCGCTTGGCCGACATGGGCTTCGTCGATCCGCCCTACAACGTGGCCTACGAGGGCGGCACCGCGGCCAAGATGACCATCGCGAATGACGCGCTCGGCGGCGGCTTCCCCGAGTTCCTCCGACCTGCGCTGGCCAACCTGCTCTCGGTGACCAAGGGCGCCTGCTACGTCTGCATGTCCTCCTCCGAATGGCCGACGCTGCATCGCGTCTGGCAGGAGGCGGGTGGGAAATGGTCCAGCACCATCATTTGGGCGAAGAACACCTTCGCCCTCGGGCGGGCCGACTACCACCAGCAGTTCGAGGCGATGCTCTACGGCTGGAAGTCCGGCGCGCGGCACTATTGGTGCGGCGCGCGCGACCAGGGGAATGTTTGGCACTTCGACAAGCCTGCGCGCAACGACCTGCATCCGACGATGAAGCCGGTGGCGCTGGTCGAGCGCGCCATCCGCAACAGCAGCAAGCCGCGCGACACCGTGTTGGACTGCTTCGGCGGCTCGGGCACGACGATGATCGCGGCGGAGCGCACCGGGCGGCGCGCTGTGCTGCTGGAGATCGACCCTGCCTATGCCGACGTCATCGTGCGCCGCTGGCAGGAGACGACCGGCGAAGCCGCGGTTCTGGAGAGTGATGATCGCATCTTTGCCGATGTCGCCGCGGCCCGCGGCATCGTCGATCATGGTGTGATCCAACCCGCCGAATCATAGCAATCTCACGACGCTGCATCTTGCTTGGCTCGTGCGCGCCACAGCGCGAATGGTCCGTCACACGCAGGGGATTCCCTGCCGCAACAGACGGAGACCAGCATGACCGACCGCACCGCCCGCGCAGCCCGCAACCAGGAACGCAGCCTCGAAGCCTTCCTCGCCGAGAAGGCGCGCTTCGACGCGATGGTCGCCGAGCTTCAGCAGATGAGCGCGGACCACTTCGGCGCGGATCCCGAGACGGTGCTCTGGGGCGCGCATGCCAGCCTGCAGCACTGGAACAGCCTGCTGGCGCGGGTGACGGACTCCTACCTGAAGCGCGGCGAATGGGCCGAATGAAGCGGGCCACTCCCGCACCGCCCCGACCGGCAGCGCCGGCGGGGCTCCCGGCAGTAGGGGCCGATGACCGGCACCCGGAACCGGAGACCACCACGATGACCAAGCTTTCCGACAGCCAGCGCGTGATCCTCAGCGCCGCCGCGCAGCACGAGATGGGCCTGGCACGCGCGCCCAAGACCCTGCCGGCCGCGGCCCGCAACGCGGTGTTCCGCAGCCTGATCAAGAACAACCTTCTGACCGAGATCAACGCGCCGCGGGAGCATGTCGGTCTCGGCTGGCGCCAGGACGACGACAGCACCTGGATCGTGGCGCGCATCACCGACGAGGGGCTGCGCGCCATCGGCATCGACCCGAACGAGGGCGACGCGGGGGCCGGCGAGCCCGACTGCTCGGGCATCGAGGGCAGCGTGCCCGACACGGCGCCCGCGATGGCGCCGGCCGCGGAGCCCGCCGCACAGGACGCCAAGATCGCCGACGCCGCCCAGCCCGCGCCCCTGACGGAGGAGATCGCCATGCTCGACCAGGCCCTGGCGGTGCGCAGCGCCACGCCGCGCAACAGCCTGCGCGCCGCTGCCGCGGCGGTGCTCGCCGCCTGGGATGACGAGGCGAACCGAGAGGGCGACATGATCGGCGCCCTCGACGCGCCGATGGAGGCCCTGCGCACCCTGCTTGCCGGCAAGCCCGCCCGCGCCCCGCGGGACGCCAACGCGCCCCGCAAGCCGCGCGAGGGCACCAAGCAGGAGCAGGTGCTGGCGATGCTGCGCCGGCCCGAGGGCGCGACGGTGGCGCAGATCGCCGACGCCACCGGCTGGGCGCAGCACACGGTCCGCGGCTTCTTCGCCGGGCTGAAGAAGAAGGGCCACGCGGTCGAGGTGAAGTCGCGCGAGCGGATGGTCGGCCCGAACAAGACGGGCGCGAAGGGGGCCTTCACCATCTACGGTATCGCCGGCTGACTTCGCCCGTGCCCAAACCCGCTGCCCGACAGGCAGCGGGTAGCGCTTCACTCCCGAACCGAAGTCGCTACAAACTAATATCGGATCGAAATCTCTATCGAGCTCTCAGGGATGCCTAAGCCGAGAGCTAGGCCCGCCTTCGCCTCTGCAATGGTGAGCGGACCAAAGCCGTCCTTCTCCTCATCCTGCGATGGCGCGGCCACGGTTGTCCCTCCGGCTGCGATCTCCGGCATCCGGTGCCAGTTGAGCGTGTCGGGGTCACTGATCCCGAACTCTTCAAGCGTGGCATAGCGAATTGGATTCCGGAGCCCAGGCCATGCATTCGGATAGTCAATTCGCGCATACTCGGCGAATTTAACGAGATAACGCTCAGGGCGCCCCTCCGGAGATGGCACGACTTCGCTGATACGCCCCACCATGAACCCATGATGGTGCTCTTGGTCGGCGCCGCCCCAGTGCCCGTTGTGACGGTTCTGGACACAGACGCAGTAGCCGACGCGGCGCACATTTTCGGGCTTGAGACGCCAAGCCTGGGTGCCGCCTTCGGCAAGCAATCGGGCTGGGCCCCTGGCGGTTAGAACGACTAGGCACGGGGTGCTGCTCATGTAGGCCTCCGGGGTATGTACTCATGGAGTATATTACCGCATCGGAAGGCGCCGACAAGAGATATTCACGCAATATGCTCCGAGAGTAGGGGCTGGGTCGCGTTTGAAACCGCGGCATCGCCATCACGCGCGGCGGGAGGTCGCCGCCATGCCGGAACTGACCGCCTCCACGCGCGAGGCCGCGCGGCGCCTCGGCGTCAGCGACACCGCCATCCACAAGGCCGAACGTGCTGGTCGCATTGCCCGCGAGCCGGACGGCAGTTGGGACATCGACAAGACCCGCCGCCGCCTGACCGAGACCGCCGACCCCGCCCGTTCGCCGCTGGCCAGCGGTGCCGGCGCGGATGCCACGCCCTTCGCGCGGCTGAAGGTCGCACAGCTCGCCTTGAAGGTGGAGGCGCAGCGCCTCTCGCTGGATGAGACCAAGCGCCGCCTTGTCGACGTCACTGAGGCCAATGCCGCGCTCGACGAGATCGGCAGCACCATGCGCGACGCGCTGCTGAACTGGCCGGCCCGTGTCTCTGGCCTGATCGCCGCCGAGATCAGCGTCGATCCGCATCTGCTGCAGACCATCCTGCAGAGCCACATCAACGACCTGCTGACGGAGGCGGCCGATCGCTTCGATCCAGCAGGCCTCGGAGGGGACCGGGCTCCGCAGCCGTGAGCATGTGCGCCGGCGTGTCGGCGCCATGCTCCGGCCGCCGCCGCAGCTCACCGTGTCGGAATGGGCCGAGCGCCATCGCATGCTCGGCAGCCGCGCCTCCGCGGAACCCGGCCCCTGGCGCACCAGCCGCACGCCCTACCTGAAGGACGTGATGGACGCGCTGTCCGCGGTGCATCCCGCCCGGCGCGTCGTGTTCATGAAGGGTGCGCAGGTCGGCGCCACGGAAAGCGGCAATAACTGGCTCGGCTACATCATGCACCATGTGCCAGCACCCGCGCTGGCGGTGCAGCCGACCGTCGAACTGGCCAAGCGCTTCTCGCGCCAGCGCATCGACCCGCTGCTGGAGGAAACGCCCGCGCTGCGGGAGCGGGTTGCCCCGGCCCGCGCCCGCGACAGCGGCAACACCATGCTGTCGAAGGAATTCCCGGGCGGGATCCTGGTCCTGACCGGCGCCAACAGCGCGGTCGGGCTGCGCTCGATGACGGCACGGTTCCTGTTCCTCGACGAGGTGGACGCCTATCCCGGCGATGTCGCCGGCGAAGGTGACCCCATCGCCCTCGCCGAGGCCCGGGCACGAACCTTCGGCTGGCGCCGCAAGGCCTTCCTGGTCAGCACGCCGACCATCGCCGGCCGCAGCCGCATCGAGCGGGAGTATCTCGCCAGCGACCAGCGGCGGTTCTTCGTGCCCTGCACCGCCTGCGGCGAGATGCAGTGGCTGCGCTTTGAGCGGCTGATCTGGGAGAAAGGCGCACCCGAGACGGCGCGGTATCACTGCACCGCCTGCGACCACCCGATGCAGGAGCACGACAAGACCGCCATGCTCAGTGGCGGCGAATGGCGCGCGACGAGTGAAGGCCAGGACCCGCACACCATCGGCTTCCACATCTCGGCGCTGTACTCGCCGGTGGGCTGGCTCTCCTGGGAACAGATCGCCCGTGATTGGGAGGCGGCGCAGGGCAAGCCCGAGGACATCAAGACGTTTCGGAACACAGTCCTCGGCGAGACCTGGCAGGAGCAGGGCGAGGCGCCGGATTGGGAGCGCCTGGTCGAGCGCCGCGAGGATTTCGCCATGGGCATCGTCCCGCCCGGCACGCTGGTCCTCACCGCGGGCGTCGACGTGCAGGACGATCGCCTGGAATGCGATGTGTGGGGCTGGGCGGAGGGCTTCTCCTCCTGGCTCGTCGACCATGTGGTGATCCCGGGCAGTCCGCGAGATCGGGATCCCTGGGACGACTTGGCGAAGCTGCTCGCGCGCGACTGGCCGCGCCAGGGTGGCGGCGCCATGCGCATTGCCCGGCTCTGCGTCGACACCGGCGGCCGGGACACCGCCGCCGTCTATGGCCACCTCCGCCGCCTGCGGGATCCGCGCATCGCGCCCACCAAGGGGATCGATGGCTGGAACCGGGCGCAGCCGGTTCAGGGCCCGACGCCGGTGGATGCGCTGGTCAACGGCCAGAAGCTGCGGCGCGGCCTCAAGCTGTGGACGGTGTCGGTCTCGACCTGGAAGGCCGATCTCTATCGCCGGCTCTGGCTGGGTCGCGGCGACGCGGAGGAGTTGCCACCCGGCTGGGTGCACCTGCCGCGCGCGATCGAGGTGGAATGGGTCAAGCAGCTGGTCGCGGAGCAGCTGCGCACGACGAAGGATCGGCGCGGCTTTGCCCGGCAGGAATGGGCCAAGCTGCGCGAGCGGAACGAGGCGCTGGACTGCGCCGTGCTGGCGCGTGCCGCGCTCTGGCTGCTCGGCGCGGATCGGTATGGCGACCGCTTCTGGCAGCAGCTGCGCGACCAGATCGCCGATGCTCCGCTGCGGGTGAGCGAACTTCCCGCTGCTGGGAATGTCGCTGACCCGCCGCCGCCATTGCAGGCCGCGCCGGCGCCATCCGCATCTGACACGCAGCGCCCCCGCGGTTGGCTGGCACCGCACAGCAACTGGCTTCGCTGAAGGAGGACGAACATGGATCCGACCGTCCTCGCCTGGGCGCTCGCCCAGCCTGCTGGCACCCGTGCCGCTGTGCTGGCCGCTGCCTTCACTGGCGGCACCACGCGCGTGACCTTCGACGGGCGCACCGTGGAATACCGCTCCCTGGACGAGCTCGGCCGCGCGCTCTCGGTCCTGCATGCCGCCGAGAACACCGCGGCACGCCGGCCCAGCGTGACCTTCGCCAGCTTCTCTCGCGAGGGCAGCAGGTGATGGGGCGCATCCGCGATGCTTGGCAGGCGCTGCGTGGCTATGCCGCCGCCCAGGACAGCCGCGCGTCGAGCTGGGCCGCCTCGGGGGGCAGCGCCACAGCCGAAGTCGGAGCTGCCGCACCCACCGTGGCGCGCCGTGCCCGCGATGCCGTGCGCAACGACCCCTACGCTGCCCGCATCGTCGACCTCTGGACGGGCAATGCGGTCGGCGCCGGCATCACCACCCGCTGGCCCGACAAGCCCCATGCAGAGGCCTGGCGCCGCTGGTCCGACAGCACCGCCTGTGACGCGGAGGGGCGGCTCGATCTCAATGGCCTCCAGGCGCTGGTCATGCGCGCGGTGGTGGAGAGCGGCGAATGCTTCGTCCGGCTGCTACCCGCCGACATCACGCCGGCCAATCCGATCGGCCTGCGCCTGCAGGTGCTGGAAAGCGATCACCTCGACACGGCGCGGCAGGGCGCCATCGAGGGTGTCCCCACCCTGCAGGGGATCGGCCTCGGCGAGGCCGGTGAGCCGGTTGGCTACTGGCTGCACCGCGTGCATCCCGGCGCGTCCTGGGTGCTGCCGGGCGGCGCCACCTGGTTGAGCAGCCAGCGCGTGCCGGCCCGCGACGTGCTGCACATCTATCGCAAGCGGCGCCCCGGCCAGCTGCGCGACGTCTCCTGGCTGGCCCCCGTGCTGACCCGGCTGCGGGACCTTGGCGACTACGAGGCTGCGCTCCTCATGAAGGCCAAGATCGAGGCCTGCCTCGCGGCAGTCGTGTCCGAGGATGGCGACGATGCCATGACCGGCCCGGCGTCGGGCCTGCTGCGCGACGCGCAGGGCCGCACGGTGGAGAGCTTCGAGCCCGGCATGATCCTGTATCGCCGCGGCATGGGATCGGTGGAGGTGGTGAACCCCTCGGGCGGTGGCAGCCACGCCGCCTTCGCCCGCCGCGCGTTGGAGGCCTCGGCCGTCGGCACCGGCCTGACCTACGACCAGGTCGCCGGCGACCTCACCCAGGCGAACTACTCCAGCCTGCGGGCCGGCAAGATCGAATTCCGCCGCCTTTGCGAGCAGGTCCAGTACGGGATGCTCATCCCGATGCTGGTGCGGCCGATCGCCGACCGCTTCCACGCCCAGGGCGCGCTGCTCGGGTTGTGGGGTGCCGAGGTGCCGGAGGGCCTGTCCCACGTCCCGCCGGCGCACGAGATGATCGACCCGCTGAAGGACACCACGGCGCTGATCGCCCAGGTGCGCGCCGGCTTCGTGCCACAGCCCGAGGCGGTGGGCGCCTTCGGTTACGACTTCCGCCAGGTGGTCGAGATGATCCGCGAGGCCAACGCCCTGCTCGACGAGGCGGGCCTGTCGCTCGACAGCGATCCGCGCCGCGTCGCGAAGTCGGGTGCTGCACAGGACGCCGCCCAGCTCGCCGCCATCGAAATCGCCGCCACCGGTGCCGCATCGCCGCGTGCGGAACCCACTCCCGGAGACCCATCATGATGGCCGGCGCCTACGACTGGACCGATGACATGCTCAAGGTAAAGAGCATGCAGAAGAAGTTCCGCGACAGCTTCAGCGGGCCCGAGATCAACCCCGCTCGGTGGGAGGTCGCCGCCACCGGCGGCGGCATCGCCCTCACCGTCGCCGATGGCGCGGTCACCATCTCCACCGGCACCACACTCGACGACGAGCTCACGCTGACCAGCCGCACCAGCTTCACCATCCCACTCCGGGTCATGGTGGCGGTGAACATGAGCCAGCGCATCGTCGGCCAGTCGGTCTGGCTCGAGCTGGTCAGCATCGACCCCACCACCGCCCAACCCAACGGCCGCAACGCCGCCGCCTGGCGCCTGGACGGGGCCAGCCCCACGCTGGCCAATTACGAGGTGCAGAACGAGGCCGCGCCGCGCCTCGCCACCACCTCGGCCAGCACCATCCCCACCACCGCCCCCACCGGCTGGTCCGTGCTGGAGATCGAGCCGACCAATGATGAGTGCTGGTTCCACGGCCGGCTGATGGACACCACGGCGGCGCGCTCGAACTCCTATGTTCGCCACCAGCAGATTCCCGAGCCGAATGCGCTGTATCGGTTCCGGATCCGGGTGCGGAACCGGCAGGTCATCAACGGCATCTC
>NZ_JAFNJS010000024.1 GCF_019024325.1 Falsiroseomonas tokyonensis | reverse complement strand
ATGCTCGACTTCAACAGCCGCAGCCAGACCTCCGCGCATGTGAATGCCGCCATCGACGCGGCGCTGGTCGCTGCCAACCAGGCGACGCCGCCGCGCAGCTACCTGGGCGGCTCCCGCCTCGGCCATGCCTGCGAGCGCGCGCTGCAATTCGAGTTCGTGAAGGCCTCGAAGGACGAAGGCGCCGACTTTGACGGCCGGCTGCTGCGCATCTTCGGGATCGGGCACGCGCTGGAGGACGTGGCCGTTGCCTGGCTCCGGGGTGCCGGCTTCGATCTCTACACCCGCCGCGGCGGTGGCGAGCATGGCGAGCAATTCGGCTTCTCGGTCGCTGGCGGTCGCATCCGCGGCCATGTCGATGGTGTCTTCGCCGGCGGCCCCGCCATCCCCGGCATGGCGTTCCCGGCGCTGTGGGAATGCAAGACCATGAACGCCAAGGCCTGGCGCGAGACGTCCAGCAAGGGCGTCGGCGTGGCCAAGCCGATCTATGCGGCGCAGATCGCGGTCTACCAGGCCTATGTGGACGCCAGCGTCCCGGGCGTCGCGGACAATCCGGCGCTCTTCACCGCCATCAACAAGGACACGGCAGAGCTGCACCACGAGCTGGTGCCGTTCAACGCCGAGTTGGCACAGCGCATGTCGGACCGGGCCGTGCGCATCCTGACCGCGACGGATGCCGGCGAGCTTCTGCCCCGCGTTGCCGCCCAGGCCGATCACTTCGAGTGCCGCTTCTGCCCCTGGGCCAAACGGTGCTGGGCGCTGCCTGCATGACGGCATGGGGAGACTTCAACGATGCCGCGCCGCTGCCGGAGGATAGCGCGAGCGAAATTCCCGCCGGTGGGCAGATCGCCCTCGATCGGCTTCCCAGCGATGGGCAGTCGACGCTGACTGCTTGCGGCCACGTAGCGCCGGACATCGAGCAGATCGCCGCCTTCCTCGACGTGGTGTTCGGCTATTGCGACGGGCTGATCCCCGTCCGCGGCTTCGTCGACCAGGGCCAGGGCCTGGACACCAAGCCGCACAACATCTGGGTGCCGGCCGACCGCCACGCCGCCGCATCCTTCAGCGCCTACGCCACCTGGGCCGCGCGCGAAGGCAGCGCTGTCTATGTCATCCCCGGCACTGTCGCCGAGCAGGGCCAGGCTCGCGCCGAGCATGTGCTGCAGATGCAGACGGTGGTGGTCGACCTCGACTCCGGTGACATCGCCGCCAAGCTGGCGCACCTCGTCCACCACCTCGGCGCACCGACCCTGCTGGTCGAGAGCGGCGGCCGCACCGCCGAGGGTGCCGCCAAGCTCCATGCCTGGTGGCGGCTCACCGAGCCGGCCGAGGGCGGGGATCTGGCGCGGGTTTGCGCGCTGCGCGGGGAGATCGCGGAGAAGGTTGGCGGCGACCTTCACTTCCGCTCCGCCCACCAGCCCATCCGCGTGCCCGGCACGGTCCACCAGAAGCATGGCGTGCAGCGCCGGGTCACGATCCGGGAGCACCGCCCCAGAGTCGAGGTGGAGCTCCCCGATTTCGCCGCGGCGGTGACGGCCATGCCCACCATGCCCGGCCTCGCGGCGCTCACCGCCGCCCCAGGCGCCACCCGCCCAGGGCTCGATGCCGTCCTCACCACGCCAGTGCGGGAAGGCGCCCAGGACGCCTGGACCCGCTTCCAGGGCGCCAGCGCCGCCATCGGCCACTTCGTCCGCATGGTCCACGAGGGGCGCATGACCGGCAACGAGGGCTGGGAGGCGATCTGCCAATACAATGCCGCCTGCCTTCGCCCGGAATGGCCGTTGGACCGCCTCAAAGCGGAGGCCGATGCGATCTGGTCCCTGCATGTCGACCGCAACGGCCCGCCGCTGCTCCGCGCCACGGCCCCGCCGCCCAGCACCATCCCGGCGGCGCACACCCTGGGCGCCCTCCTGGATGACACCACGCCGATGCCGGACGACCTGATCGGGCCGCGCCTGCTAACCCCGGGTGGGATGCTGGTGCTCGGCGGAGCGCCGAAGGTTGGGAAGTCGGATTTCCTGATCAGCCTGCTGGTACACGCCGCGGCCGGCGCCCCGTTCCTGCGCTTCACGGCTCCGCGCCCGCTGCGGGTGTTCTATCTCCAGGCGGAGATCCAGTACCACTACCTACGCGAGCGGCTGCAGCAGCTCCGGCTCGACGCCACGATCGTGGCCCGCGCCCGCGACACCCTCGTCGTCACCCCCAAGCTGCGCATGTTGCTCGACGACCAGGGCGTGCCCCTCGTTGCGGCTGCCATCCGCGCCGCATTTCCCGGCGCGCCGCCGGACATCATCTGCATCGACCCCATCCGCAACCTATTCGATGGCGGGCCCGCGGGCGAAGGAGAGAACGACAACGCCGCGATGATGTTCTTCCTGCAGAGCCGGGTCGAAGCGCTGCGCGACCAGGTCGCCCCCGAGGCAGGCATCATCCTCGCCCACCACACGAAGAAGCTCAGCAAGCAGCAGGTGAAGGACGATCCCTTCCTGTCGCTCTCCGGCGCCAGCGCGCTGCGTGGCTACTACACCTCGGGCGCTATCCTGTTCCGCCCCGATGAGGAGCACACCGAACGCGAGCTGCATGTCGAGCTCCGCAACGGGCCTGGCCTCGAGCCGATGGTGGTCGACAAACGGGGCGGCGCCTGGGTCGAGCTCGACCGGACGGGCGAGCGGTTGGTCAGGAAAGACATCGGCCGCAAGCTCGACGCCGAGCGCACGCGCCGCCACGACGTGATCCTGCGCCTGATCGCCGAGGAGGCGGAGGAAGGCCGGCTCTGCACCGCCAACGCCTTCGCGTCGAAGTTCGAGAACAAGCGCGGGCTCGGCGGCAAGGACAACATCCGCGAGCGGATCGGTGTCCTGGCCATGAAGGGCTACATCAAG
This sequence comes from Falsiroseomonas tokyonensis, assembly GCF_019024325.1. Classification (GTDB taxonomy): domain Bacteria; phylum Pseudomonadota; class Alphaproteobacteria; order Acetobacterales; family Acetobacteraceae; genus Falsiroseomonas; species Falsiroseomonas tokyonensis. Next base: position 12,113 of record NZ_JAFNJS010000024.1, on the reverse strand, counting down.
TACCGGCGCGAAGCGCGCGACCTCGGGCAGCCCTACACCAAGTCGAAGAACGGCTACCTCGTCGTCCAGGACATGCTCCTCGGCACCGGAGAGGAGGCCATCGATCCGGAGACCGGCGAGATCATCCCGGCCACCGTCCGGGTGCTCCCGAGCCACTTCCAGTGCCCCCGGAGCGAGGCGCTGCTCGAGGTCGAGAACCCCGAGGTGTGGGTGCTGCACGACCCCGAGGAGGCCGTCTGATGGCCCACTCGATGCGCCTCCGCACTGACCAAAACTGCTCCCGAAACTGCGCAGTTTCGGTCCGAATCTGCTTCCCTGCCGAAACTGCGAAACTGCTTTTCGTCAATCATATTAACGGCTTCTGGCAGAAAGCAGTTTCGCGTAACGAATCTGTCCGTAACTGCTCCGAATCTGCTTTTTATGCTTTGAAATTAGTTACTTGGAGCAGATTGGCAGATTCGGTTTTTTGCCTCCCCCCTACGGGGGGTGTGCGTGCGCGCCTCAACGGCGCGCGCACACCACACCTCGGGCGACCGGGTTGGGCGCGTGGCCCACCCCCTCCCAGGGTCATCCACCCGATGCCGGGCAGCGACGGCGAGCTCCGCCAAGAACCGCGCCGTCGCCGCCCTCACCAGGATCATCCCCTTTCGGAGACCACCATGGCATCCGCGACTCTCACCATGCCCGCCGCCCATGCAAGCGGCCCGCCCATCGCCCTCCCGCCCGCGATCAGCCTGGCGCACCACACCGTCCTCGCCCTGGACCTCGGCACCACCACCGGCTGGGCACTGCGGTCGCGCGACGGCGGCATCACCTCCGGCACCATGACCTTCAAGCCGACCCGCTTCGAAGGTGGCGGGATGCGCTTCCTGCGCTTCCGCGCATGGCTAGCCGAGGTCGCCGCCCTGTCCGGCGGTGTGGCGAGGATCGTCTTCGAGGAAGTCCGCGCCCATGCCGGCACGGACGCGGCGCACATCTACGGCGGCTTCCTCGGCATGCTCACCGCTTGGTGCGAGGAACACGACGTCCCCTACGAGGGCGTGCCGGTCGGCACGATCAAGCGCTACGCCACCGGCAAGGGCAACGCCGACAAGGCGAAGATGGTCGCCGCCATGCAGGCCCGCGGCTTCGCTCCGGCCGACGACAACGAGGCGGATGCCATCGCCCTGCTGCTCTGGGCGATCGATGCCACGGGAGGCCGTGCATGAGGCTCCCTGGCGCACCGCTGCCGCCCCGCTCTTGCCTCGACCGCGGTACGCGCAGCCCGACCAACGACACCGAGGTGAACGCCATGCGCGCGGCTGCCTGGCATCGGCACGGCGTCGCCGCTCTGCCCGTCGCCGACATCACCGACGACTGGCTGCGCCAGGCCATCACCAACGAAGCAAACCGGCGCTGGGGGCGTCGCAACGGGGAGAACCATCATGGCCGGTAAGCGCAAGACCAAGGCGGCGAAGCCAAAGCAGGGCGACCTGGCGAAGCCCTCAAAGTGGCGTCTGCAACACGGCGGCTTCTCCGAGCCGGTCCGCGATGCGGATCCGGACACGGGCTCACCCGTCGCCCATCGTCGCGCCGTCGACACGCTCGGGCTGATGCTGGCCAATGGCAGCATCACGCCGCAGATGCACGACGCCGGAGCGATGTTCCGGGTGACCTTCCGCCTCGCGGCGTTGGACGGCATGCGTACCACGCAGTTGCTCCGCGTCCAGGGCGGTGGCGGCGACCTGCTGAGCGAACGCCAGGCTGCAGCGCGGCGTCGGCTGGCCGCGGCCCTGGACCTGTTCGGCGGCGCGGACAGCGCCGGGGGAAGCTGCCTGTGGCACGTGCTCGGCCTCGAGTGCTCCCTGCGGGAATGGGCACTGCGGCAGGGGTGGTCGGGACGTCCGGTCCATCACGTCCAGGCGCAGGGCATCCTGCTCACGGCGCTCGGCGTGCTGGCGGCCCATTACGGCCTGCACCCTCGGGAGCGTGCCGCTTGAGCCTCAGCCCAGGGCGGCCTTCAGGTCCGCCATCGTGGCCATCAGCGTCATCGGGTCGATCGGTGACGGCGTGAAGCCGCAGGCCTGGTAGAAGCGCTGAGCGTCGGCGTTCAGGGCCTGCACCAACACGCCGCGCACCGCCAGCACCTCCCTGGCCTGTAGCACGCGCAAGACCGCATCCCGCAGTAGAGCCCGGCCGATGCCCTGGCCATGCAGGCTGCGGTCCACCGCCAGTCGGCCCAGCATCGCCATCGGGATCGGGTCGGGCATGTTGCGCTTCACACGCCCTGGAGCGGCGGTAACGGCCACAGCCCCCGCCGCCAAGCAGTAGAACCCCACCACGAAGCCGGCGCGGCACACCACGAAGGTTCGTGAAGCGCCGGCTGCCTGATTCGCGCGCGAACGCCGTCGCAGCCAGTCGTCAAGCGAGGCCTCGCCGCTATCGAACAACGCCAGGTCGTGCGTGTCGTCGAGTGGCGCCGGGGCGCTCAGCCGTTCGGCACTCACTCCCACGGAGGCGCAGCTTCCAGTAGCTTGCGAAGCCGGCCGTTCGGGTTGGGCGGCGCGTCGAGTAGGGCCTGGAACTTGGCGTACGCAGCCGGCTGGGTGCGGAACAGCGTGCGGTCGAGAATGGCGTCGGTCGCAGCGCGGCGCGCAGCCTCCAGCATGAACTCGGAGCGCGACTTCCCCGAGAGCACGGCGGCCTGGTCGATCAGGGCACGCTCCTCGGGCCGGACGCGGATGTTGATCGCGCCGACGGTGATGGCTGGCTGGGCCTTCGCCGGGCGTCGGGTCGGGGTGGTGATGCGCTTGGTGGGTATGGGCATGGTGGCCTCCGAAGCTGCTTCTACGACTCTGTATGGACATTGTCCACCACGCAGTCACGGTGCTGCTGAAACCCGATTGCGGCACCGGAACCAGAAGGGATAGTGTTTCGACAGTCGTTGAATTGCGACTGCAGCCGAGTGGCTCCCGAGCCACTGGCCCGCTGATCAGCCACAGTGGCTCTCGAGCCGATGGTTCCTTCCTGGCCCCGCTGTATGCGGGGGGCGGAAGCGCGCAACATCGCTAGCGCCAGGCCGAAAATATGGGTTGCGGTTTGCAGCCTTCGCCCGCGGCTTCAAATCGTTAGCTGCAAACCGACGCCGGGCCGCGGCCCTGCAAACCACCTGCAAACCGGATGGCATCATGACGCTCCCCTGGATGGCGGCGAAGATTGTGCTGCGTCCGGTGGCGGAGCTGCGCCCGCATGCCGGCAATGCCCGCGTCCACAGCGCCGAGCAGCTGGAGCAGATCAAGGCCAGCATGCTCGCCTTCGGCTTCACCAATCCGCTGCTGGTGGACGAGGATGGCGTGCTGATCGCCGGTCACGGCCGGCTCGAGGCCGCAACGGCGCTCGGCATCGCCAAGGTGCCGGTGATCGTGCTGCGCCACCTGTCCGCCGCGCAGAAGGAGGCGCTGCGCCTCGCCGACAATCGCATCGCGGAGAATGCCACCTGGGACCAAGCGCTGCTGCGTGATGCGCTGGCCGCGGTGCAGGCGGCGCAGGACATCGACCTCGGCGCGCTCGGCTTCTCGGCGGATGAGCTCGCGGACATCCTCGCGGCGGCTGGAGATGCCGTGTCCGACGGCGACGCGCTCGAGGCTCTTTCCGCGGATCCTGCCGAGGGGGGCGGTGCGGCGGGCGCGGTGGCCACCGGGGAGGAAGCGGCGGAGGATCCCGCCGATGCCGATCCGGAGCCGCCGCGCCAGTCCGTCACCCGCCCCGGCGATCTCTGGCTGCTGGGCGACCACCGCCTGCTCTGCGGCGACAGCACCGACGCCGCCACCGTGGCGCGGCTCATGGGCGACGACCGCGCGGCGCTGCTCTTCACCTCCCCGCCCTACGGCAACCAGCGGGACTACACCACCGGCGGCGTCACGGATTGGGATGCGCTAATGCAGGGTGTGTTCCAGCATCTCGACGCAGCTATGCGGCCGGATGGCCAGGTGCTGGTGAACCTCGGGCTGATCCATCGCGACAATGAATGGCAGCCCTATTGGGCCGGCTGGCTCGACTGGATGCGCGCCCGCGGCTGGCGCCGCTTCGGTCTCTACACCTGGGACCAGGGGCCCGGCCTCCCGGGCGACTGGAACGGGCGGCTGTCGCCCGCCTTCGAGTTGCTCTTCCACTTCAATCGCGAGGCCCGGCGCCCTAACAAGATCATCCCCTGCCGCTGGGCGGGGCACGTCAACTCCGAGAAGGGTGGCCTCCGCGCCAAGGACGGCACCGTCGGCGAATGGCAGCACGCCGGCCAAGGCGTGCAGGAGACCAGGATCCCGGACAACGTGCTGCGCATCACGCGGCACAAGGCTCGTGGCATTGAGACGGAGCATCCCGCGGTGTTCCCCGTCGCGCTGCCGGACTTCCTGATGCGGGCCTACGCCGATGAGGGCGACGTGGTGTTCGAGCCCTTCGCTGGCGCTGGCACCACCATCATCGCCGGCCAGCGCACCGGTCGCCGCGTGCGGGCGATCGAGCTCGCGCCTGCCTATGTCGACCTAGCCGTGGCGCGGTGGCGGATGCTGCATCCGGACATGCCGGTGACGCTGGCCGATGACGGTCGCGACTACGACGCCGTGGCCGCGGCGAGGCAGGAGGTCACCGCCAGTGCAGCCTGATCTCATCGTTTCCGCTCTGCCGGTCGCGTCCCTCGTGCCCTACGCCGAGAACGCGCGCACGCATTCGCCGACGCAGGTGACGCAGATCGCGGCGTCCATTGCCGAGTTCGGCTTCGTGAACCCTGTCCTGGTCGACGCCGAAGGCGTGCTCATCGCCGGCCATGGCCGCGTCATGGCGGCGAAGCAGCTCGGCCTGACCGCCGTTCCGGTGCTGCGGCTCGGCCATCTGTCCCCGGCGCAGGCGCGTGCCCTTCGCCTGGCGGACAACCAAATTGCGCTGAACTCGGGCTGGGACGAGGCGCTGCTCGCCGCCGAGATCGCTCGCATCCGCGACGAGGCAGTGGTTGACCTGGATGTGCTGGGCTTCTCGGGAATGGAGCTCGACCGGCTGCTCGCGGCAGCCGATGCTGGTTTCGGCGATGATGCTGACGATGCGCCGCAACCGCCCGCGGTGCCAGTCACTCGCACCGGCGACCTCTGGCGCTGCGGCGAGCACCGCCTGCTGTGCGGTGATGCCACCAAGATCGAGGATGTGCAGCGTGCGCTCGGCGCCGGCCGCCTGGCCGACATGGGCTTCGTCGATCCGCCCTATAACGTCGCCTACGAGGGCGGCACCGCCGCCAAGATGACCATCGCCAATGACGCACTGGGCGGTGGCTTCCCCGAGTTCCTGCGACCGGCGCTGGCCAATCTGCTCTCGGTCACGAAGGGCGCCTGCTACGTCTGCATGTCCTCCTCCGAATGGCCGACGCTGCATCGCGTCTGGCAGGAGGCCGGTGGCAAATGGTCCAGCACGATCATCTGGGCGAAGAACACCTTCGCGCTCGGTCGGGCGGACTACCAACAGCAATTCGAGGCGATGCTCTACGGATGGAAGGCCGGCGCGCAGCACTACTGGTGCGGCGCGCGCGACCAGGGGAACGTCTGGCACTTCGACAAGCCGGCGCGGAACGACCTACACCCGACGATGAAACCCGTGGCGTTGGTCGAGCGCGCCATCCGCAACAGCAGCAAGCCGCGCGATACGGTGCTGGACTGCTTCGGCGGGTCGGGCACCACCATGATCGCGGCGGAGCGAACGGGGCGGCGCGCCGTGCTGCTGGAGATCGATCCAGCCTACGCGGACGTCATCGTGCGGCGCTGGCAGGAGACGACCGGTGAGGCCGCCGTGCTGGAAGGTGATGATCGCATCTTCGCCGATGTTGCCGCGGCGCGTGGCGTCGTCGATCATGATGTGATCCAGACCGCCGAAACATAGCAATCTCACGACGCTGCATCTTGCTTGGCTCGTGCGCGGCACAGCGCGAATGGTCCGTCACACGCAGGGGATGCCCTGCAGCAACAGACGGAGACGACCATGACCGACCGCGAAGCCCGCGCCGCCCACAACCAGGAACGCAGCCTGGCCGCCTTCCTCGCGAAGAAGGCCGAATTCGACGCCCTCCTCGCGGAACTCACCCAGGCCAGCGCGGACCATTTCGGCGCGGACCCCGAGACGGTGCTCTGGGGCGAGGCTGCCTGGCTTTCCGATGCCACCACGAAGCTGAAGGACATCGCGGACCAGCATTTCCGCCGCGGCGAGTACGCCCTCTGACGCGGGTAACTCCCGCACCGCCCCGACCGGCAGCGCCGGCGGGGCTCCCGGCAGTAGGGGCCGATGACCGGCACCCGGAACCGGAGACCACCACGATGACGAAGCTTTCCGACACCCAGCGCGTGATCCTGAGCGCCGCCGCGCAGCACGAGATGGGCCTCGCCCGCGCGCCGAAGACCCTGCCTGCCGCGGCCCGCAACGCGGTGTTCCGCAGCCTGCTCAAGAACAACCTGCTGACCGAGATCAACGCCCCGCGGGAGCATGTCGGTCTCGGCTGGCGCCAGGACGACGACGGCACCTGGATCGTGGCGCGCATCACCGACGAGGGGCTGCGCGCCATCGGCATCGACCCGAACGAGGGCGACGCGGTGGCCGGCGAGCCCGACTGCTCCGGCATCGAGGGCAGCGTGCCCGACACGGCGCCCGCGGGCGCGGACGACGCCGCCGAGGGGGATGCCCCCGCGGAGGAAGCCGAACCCGCCCAGGGCGTGCCCACACCCGCCTCGCGCGCGAGCCTGCGCGACGCCGCCGCGGCGGTTCTGGCCGCCTGGGACGCCAGCCCGGCGCAGGACGCGACCGACAACCCGATCAGCCGCGCCATCGAGGCCCTCCGCGCCGCCCTCGCCGGCAAGCCCGCCCGCGTCGCGCGCGAGCCCGGCGCGCCGCGCAAGCCTCGCGAGGGCACGAAGCAGGAGCAGGTGCTGGCCATGCTGCGCCGCCCCGAGGGCGCCACGGTCGCGCAGATCGCCGAGGCGACGGGCTGGGCGCAGCACACGGTGCGCGGCTTCTTCGCGGGGCTGAAGAAGAAGGGCCACACGATCGAGGTGAAGTCGCGCGAGCGGATGGTCGGCCCGAACAAGACCGGCGCGAAGGGCTCCTTCACCATCTACGCCCTCGCGGAGTGAAGCGCACCAGCCACGCGACCGAACATCATCAGGAGCGCCGGGGATCATCCAGATTTTCGGCGCTTTATTGAGTTGGCTGCGCTCCGACACAGCGCGAATCGTCCGTCACGCGCAGGGCATCCCGCCCCGCTAGACGGACACGCAGATGAGCCTGAAGCCAAAGTCTACGGAGCGACGCTGGATCATCCTGGCGCAGGATGGCGGGCACGTGACGATGGGCCGCGCCGCGCCGCCCAGCGAAGCCGAGGTCGAGGCCGCCGCCGCGGCGCTTGCCGCACAGGGGCTGGCAGGCTGGCTCGCCACACTCGACGGGAACTACTGGTCGCGACGCCGCGTGGCCCTCGCGCCGGTGCAGATGCTCGGCGACGAAGCCACGCTGGATTGGCCCGCCGCCATCACCGCCTTTGAAGCCGCCCGCCAGCGCACCCTTCGTCCCCTCTGACAAGGCCGGCATCGCCATCACGCGCGGCGGCTTGCGGGCCCCCATCGCGGCTCCGCGATGGGAGGCAGAGTCGCCGCCATGCCGGAACTGACCGCCTCAACGCGCGAGGCCGCCCGCCGCCTCGGCGTCAGCGACACCGCCATCCACAAGGCCGAACGCGCTGGCCGCATCGCCCGCGAGCCGGACGGCCAGTGGGATATCGGCAAGACCCGCCGCCGCCTGACCGAGACCGCCGATCCCGCCCGCTCGCCCCTGACCAGTAGCGCCGGCGCGGATGGCACGCCCTTCGCCCGGCTGAAGGTCGCGCAGCTCGCCCTGAAGGTGGAGGCGCAGCGCCTCTCGCTCGACGAGACCAAGCGCCGCCTGCTCGACGTCACCGAGGCCAATGCCGCGCTCGACGAGATCGGCAGCACCATGCGCGACGCGCTGCTGAACTGGCCGGCTCGCGTCTCAGGCCTGATCGCCGCCGAGATCAGCGTCGATCCGCATCTGCTGCAGACCATCCTGCAGAGCCACATCAACGACCTGCTGACGGAGGCGGCCGATCGCTTCGATCCAGCAGGCCTCGGAGGGGACCGGTCTCCGCAGCCGTGAGCATGTGCGGCGCCGCGTCGGCGCCATGCTCCGGCCGCCGCCGCAGCTCACCGTCTCGGAATGGGCCGAGCGCCACCGCATGCTGGGCAGCCGCGCCTCGGCCGAGCCCGGCCCGTGGCGGACCAGCCGTACGCCCTACCTGAAGGACGTGATGGATGCGCTGTCGGCGGTGCATCCCGCCCGGCGCGTCGTGTTCATGAAGGGCGCGCAGGTCGGCGCCACGGAGAGCGGCAACAACTGGCTCGGCTACATCATGCATCACGTGCCGGCACCGGCGCTGGCGGTGCAGCCGACCGTGGAACTCGCCAAGCGCTTCTCGCGCCAGCGCATCGACCCGCTGCTGGAGGAAACGCCAGCGCTGCGGGAGCGGGTTGCTCCGGCCCGTGCCCGCGACAGCGGCAACACCATGCTGTCGAAGGAATTCCCCGGCGGCATCCTGGTTCTGACGGGCGCCAACAGCGCGGTCGGGCTGCGCTCGATGACGGCGCGGTTCCTCTTCCTCGACGAGGTGGATGCCTATCCCGGCGATGTCGCCGGCGAGGGCGATCCCATTGCTCTGGCCGAGGCGCGCGCCCGCACCTTCGGCTGGCGGCGCAAGGCGTTCCTGGTCAGCACGCCGACCATCGCCGGCCGCAGCCGGATCGAGCGGGAGTATCTGGCCTCCGACCAGCGGCGGTTCTTTGTGCCGTGCACGGCGTGTTGCGAGATGCAGTGGCTCCGCTTCGAGCGGCTGCTCTGGGAGAAAGGGGCGCCGGAGACCGCGCGGTATCATTGCACTGCCTGCGACCACCCGATGCAGGAGCATGACAAGACCGCGATGCTCAGCGGCGGTGAATGGCGCGCGACGGCCGAGGGCCAGGACCCGCACACCATCGGTTTCCACATCTCGGCGCTCTACTCGCCCGTGGGCTGGCTCTCCTGGGAGCAGATCGCGCGGGATTGGGAGGCCGCCCAGGGCAAGCCCGAGGACATCAAGACCTTCAAGAACACGGTGCTGGGCGAGACCTGGCAGGAGCAGGGCGAGGCTCCGGATTGGGAGCGGCTGGTCGAGCGCCGCGAGAATTTCGCGATGGGCGTGGTGCCGCCCGGCGCGCTGGTCCTCACAGCCGGCGTGGACGTCCAGGATGATCGCCTGGAATGCGACGTCTGGGGCTGGGCGGAGGGGTTCTCGTCGTGGCTCGTGGACCACGTGGTCATTGCCGGCAGCCCGCGGGACCGGGAGCCTTGGGACGAGCTCGCGAAGCTCCTGGCGCGGGACTGGCCCCGGCAGGGCGGCGGTGCCATGCGGATCGCCCGTCTCTGCGTCGACACCGGCGGCAGGGACACCGCCGCCGTCTATGGCCACCTTCGCCGCCTGCGGGATCCGCGCATCGCGCCGACCAAGGGCATCGACGGCTGGAACCGGGCGCAGCCGGTGCAGGGCCCGACGCCGGTGGACGCGCTGGTCAACGGCCAGAAGCTGCGCCGCGGCCTGAAACTCTGGACCGTGTCGGTCTCGACCTGGAAGGCCGATCTTTATCGCCGGCTCTGGCTCGGCCGCGGTGACGCGGAGGAGCTGCCACCCGGCTGGGTGCATCTGCCGCGCGCAATCGAGGTGGAATGGATCAAGCAGCTGGTCGCCGAGCATCTGCGCACGACAAAAGATCGGCGCGGCTTTGCCCGGCAGGAATGGGCCAAGCTGCGGGAACGCAATGAGGCGCTGGACTGCGCGGTGCTGGCCCGCGCCGCGCTCTGGCTGCTCGGCGCCGATCGTTATGGCGAGCAGTTCTGGGCGCGGCTGCGGGATGAGGCGGCGGACGCGCCGCTGCGGCCAAGCGAGGTTCCCGCCGCTGGGAATGTCGCTCCCCCATCGCCGACGTCGCAGGCCGCGGCGGTGCCGCCATCAGACAGCCAGCGCCCACGGGTCTGGCTCGCGCCGCGCAATGGCTGGCTTCGCTGAGAGGAGGACGATCATGGACCCGACCGTCCTCGCCTGGGCGTTGGCGCAGCCTGCCAGCACCCGCGCCGCCGTCCTGGCCGCGGCCTTCACGGGCGGCACCACGCGCGTGACCTTCGATGGCCGAACCGTGGAGTACCGCTCCCTGGACGAACTCGGCCGCGCCCTGTCGGTGCTGCACGCCGCGGAGAACAGCGCCGCGCGCCGCCCCAGCGTCACCCTCGCCAGCTTCTCCCGCGAGGGAAGCAAGTGATGGGGCGCCTTCGTGATGCCTGGCACGCCCTGCGCGGCTATGCCGCCGCGCAGGACACTCGCGCCTCGAGCTGGGCGGCCTCCGGCGGCAGCGCCACGGCCGAGGTCGGTGCCGCCGCACCCACCGTCGCGCGCCGTGCCCGCGACGCCGTGCGCAACGACCCCTACGCAGCGCGCATCGTCGACCTCTGGACCGGCAACGCTGTGGGCGCCGGCATCACAACCCGCTGGCCGGACAAGCCGCATGCCGAGGCCTGGCGCCGCTGGTCCGACAGCACCGCCTGTGACGCGGAGGGGCGGCTCGATCTCTATGGCCTGCAGGCGCTGGTCATGCGCGCGGTCGTGGAGAGCGGCGAATGCTTCGTCCGGCTGCTACCCGCCGACATCACGCCGGCCAATCCGATCGGCCTGCGGCTCCAGGTGCTGGAGAGCGACCACCTCGACACAGCACGGCAGGGCGTCATCGAGGGCGTCCCCACCCTGCAGGGCATCGGCCTCGGCGAGGCCGGCGAGCCGGTCGGGTACTGGCTGCACCGCGTCCATCCCGGCGCGTCCTGGGTGCTGCCGGGTGGTGCCACCTGGTTGAGCAGCCAGCGTGTCCCGGCCCGCGACGTGCTGCACATCTATCGCAAGCGGCGCCCCGGCCAGCTGCGCGACGTGTCCTGGCTCGCCCCGGTGCTGACGCGGCTGCGCGATCTCGGCGACTACGAGGCCGCGCTCCTCATGAAGGCCAAGATCGAGGCCTGCCTGGCCGCGGTGGTCTCCGAGGACGGCGACGAGTCCATGACCGGCCCGGCGTCGGGCCTGCTGCGCGACGCCCAGGGCCGCACGGTGGAGAGCTTCGAGCCGGGCATGATCCTGTATCGCCGCGGCATGGGATCCGTGGAGGTCGTGAATCCCTCCGGCGGCGGGTCACACGCGGCTTTCGCACGCCGTGCGCTGGAGGCGTCCGCGGTCGGCACCGGCCTCACTTACGACCAGGTCGCCGGCGATCTCACCCAGGCGAACTACTCCAGCCTGCGCGCCGGCAAGATCGAGTTCCGCCGGCTCTGCGAGCAGGTGCAGTACGGGATGCTGATCCCGATGCTGGTGCGGCCCATCGCCGATCGCTTCCACCAGCAGGGCGCGCTGCTCGGGCTGTGGGGCGCTGAGGTGCCGGACGGCCTCTCGCATGTACCGCCCGCGCACGAGATGATCGATCCGCTCAAGGACACCACCGCGCTGATCGCGCAGGTGCGCGCCGGCTTTGTGCCGCAGCCCGAGGCGGTCGGCGCCTTCGGCTACGACTTCCGCCAGGTCGTTGAGATGATCCGCGAGGCCAACGCCCTGCTCGACGAGGCGGGCCTCTCGCTGGACAGCGATCCGCGCCGCGTCGCGAAGTCTGGCGCCGCCCAGGACGCTGCGCAGCTCGCCGCCATCGAGATCGCCGCCACCGGCGCTGCTTCGCCGCGTGCGGATGCGGGCGCTGCGCCCAATCCAGGAGCATCCCAATGATCGCAGGCGCCTACGACTGGACCGACGACATGCTCAAGGTGAAGAGCATGCAGAAGAAGTTCCGCGACAGCTTCAACGGCACCGAGATCAACCCGGCGCGGTGGGAGATCGCGGCCACAGGCGGAGGCATCACCCACACCGTCGCCGACGGCGCGGTGACCATCTCCACCGGCACCACGCTCGACGATGAGCTGACGCTCACCAGCCGCACCACCTTCACCATCCCGCTCCGGGTCATGGTGGCGGTGAACATGAG
>NZ_JAFNJS010000023.1 GCF_019024325.1 Falsiroseomonas tokyonensis | reverse complement strand
TGTCGTGCTGTCCGTCATGACAACCACTTCGGCGAACCAGCACCATCAACTCAAGGCCGGGATCGGCTGACGCTTACGTCGCTCGACAGCCGCGGCCTTGTCCTCCGGCAGCACCTCGGCCACGACCTCGTCGATGCCGAGGGAGCGCGCCACCGCCTCAGCGGTGGTGCGATTGTCGCCTGTCAGCATCACCACCCGAACCCCCTCGCCCCGGAGCGTGTGGATGGCTTCCAGGGTTGTTGCCTTGATCGGGTCAGCGATGCCGAGGACGCCGGCCGGCCTGCCATCCACGGCCGCGAAGAAAGCGGTTGCTCCCTCGCGCCGCAGTGCCTCTGCGGCTTCGGCTAGTGGTCCGAGATCCACGCCAAGATCGGCCATGAGGCGGGCATTGCCGAGGGCTATGCGCCGCCCCTCCACTTCCCCGGTGACGCCGCGCCCGGTCGGAGCGTCGAAGCCGTGCACCTCGGGTAGGGGCGCCAAGCCGCGTTCCTCCGCGGCTCGGACCACCGCCTCGGCGAGTGGATGCTGGCTCGGGCGCTCCAGAGCAGCGGCGAAGCGGAGCAGCTCTTCTTCGGCGAAGCCAGGAGCAGGACGGATTGCGGTCACGCTCGGCCGCCCCTCAGTCAGGGTGCCAGTCTTGTCCACCACCAGCGTGTCGATCTTCTCCAGCCGCTCCAGCGCCTCGGCATCCTTGACCAGCACGCCGGCTTGGGCGCCGCGGCCCACGCCCACCATGATCGACATCGGCGTGGCGAGGCCAAGGGCGCAGGGGCAGGCGATGATCAGCACCGTCACGGCCGCCACCATGGCGTAGGCCATTCGCGGGTCCGGGCCCCAGACGGACCATGCAATGAAGGCGAGGACGGCGACGGCGATTGCGGCCGGGACGAACCAGGCCGCGACGAGATCGACCAGGCGCTGGATTGGCGCGCGCGATCGCTGCGCGCGGGCCACCATCTCGACAATGCGCGAGAGCATGGTGTCGCGCCCGACCGCATCCGCACGCAGGATGAAGGACCCCTGGCCGTTAAGGGTGCCGCCGATCACCCGCGCACCAGGCTCCTTCGTCACCGGCATCGGCTCGCCCGTGACCATGCTCTCGTCCACGTTGCTGCGGCCCTCGAGGACCTCGCCATCGAGCGGCACCTTGTCGCCGGGGCGCACGCGCAGCCGGTCGCTGACCCGCACCTCCGCCAGGGGCACCTCTTCGTCGGAGCCGTCCTCGCGGAGCCGCCGCGCCGTCGCAGGGGCGAGGTTGAGCAGAGCTCGGATCGCCCCCGAGGTGCGCTCGCGCGCGCGCAACTCGAGCACTTGGCCGAGCAACACGAGGACGACGATCACTGCCGCCGCCTCGAAGTAGACCGCAACCGATCCGTCCGGGCCGCGAAAGGCTGCCGGGAAGACGCCGGGCGCTAACGTCGCGATAAGGCTGAAGAGGAAGGCCGCGCCTACCCCCATCGCGATCAAGGTAAACATGTTGAGGTTGCGGTTGACGACGGACCGCCAGCCACGAACGAAGAAGGGCCACCCCGCCCAGAGGACCACCGGTGTCGCGAAGGCGAACTGGAGCCAGTTAGAAGTGCGGCGCTCGATCAGATGGTCAAGCCCAAGGAGGTGCCCGCCCATTTCTAGAGCTAGAACCGGTAGGGTCAGCGCCAAGCCAACCCAAAAGCGACGGGTGAAGTCCCGCAGCTCGGGGTTTTCGGCCTCCTCTGCCGTGACCACTTCGGGCTCGAGGGCCATGCCGCAGATCGGGCAGGCGCCAGGGCCGACCTGGCGCACTTCGGGGTGCATGGGGCAGGTGTAAATCGACCCTTCGGGCACCGGCGGCGCCTCGCGCTCGCTGGGCGAGAGGAAGCGCACCGGCTCCGCGACGAACCTCTCCCGGCAGCGCGCGGTGCAGAAGTAGAAGGTCCGCCCCTCGTGCTCGGTGCGATGCGGCGTCTCGTGCGGGTTCACCCGCATGTGGCAGACTGGATCTTCAACCAGCACTGCGGCGTCGGGCGCGAGCGGGTCGGCGTGATGCGCGGCCCCGGGACTGTGCTGGTGGGCGCGCGGGTCAGTCTGGCCATGCGCGCCGATCGCGCGGGCCTGCGTCTCCGCTTGGCCATGCGCCGGGGTGATGCCGTGAGGGACATGGCAGGAGTGGTCGTGGGATGCCTGGGTATCGTGCGGGCGCTTCATTGATTACTGACCTCCCTTGAGCCCGAAATGGACGGGCCTCTTGACGCATTCTTCACCAAAAACGCGGACTAGGCGCAGGAGACGCGCGCTGCCGGCCCGCAGGCCTCCACCGCCCAAGCTCGGGCGGCGGAGGCCACTCTTTGACGATTAGCCGCACCTGATGCGTACACGCACCGTCATCCCTGAGGCATGACGACACAAGTCGTGTTCAAAAGCGGTTGGCTTTGTCGACACCGCGCCCACGGAATGTTTTCTACTGGCCAAGCCGCTGACATGGAAGGTGAGCCGTGCCGACAGCCGAGGATGTTGCAGCCGCGGCCGTTCACGCCGCCGGGCTGCTCATAGCCGCCGGATTAGGCACGCGCCTCGTCCGCGCCGGCGCCAGCGCTGGGAGCGGCGTCAGGTGGGCGGAGCGCTCGGCGGTTGTGATTTTTGTTGCAGCGTGGCTGACGCTTTATCTCGCCTCAATCCTATTTCACTTAACACCGCAGGGGGGCCTCCGGCGGATTTTTGCCGCCCTCGATCATGGCGCGATTTTCTTGATCATTGCGGCGGGATGGTCGCCGCTCGCGCCCTTCAAGCTGCCGCCGCGGCAAGCAGGATGGATGCTGGCGTTGGTGTGGGGGGCTGCAGCCTTGGGAATCGGCGGCGAGGTCGCGGCGGCCGCGGGAGGCAGACGGGAGTGGTTCTATAGCATCACTTACGCGCTTTACATGGTGCAAGGATGGGCGCCAGTGCTGCTCTACGGCCGCACGATCTTTCACCTGCTCTCGCCGGTCTCGCTGGTATTTCTGTTTGGTAGTGCCGTGGCCTACACTGCGGGGATCCTTTTCTATCGTCGACCCGAACTCCCGTGGAACCATGTCATCTGGCATGTGGCTGTTGTCGTCGGCTGCCTACTGAATTTCGGCGGGGTATGGATTCTGCTGAAGGAACGTCGCATTGCTTGAGCGGGTGGGGCCGGATTACCCGGTTCTGAGCATCCCGATTACCATCGATAATTGCAGCGGCAGCGATGGCTGCTTCTTCAGTTAGCGTGGCGAGCAATGGGCTTAGACTGTGGTGTACGCAGATCTATCCCACCCCAGGTAGCACCAGGACAGCACTACAAACTCGCGTCGCGCTACGGCCCGGGTTATGGCGATGCGGATCTGCCTTTGTTGATGGTCGCGAAAGGGCGGGGAGCGGACGGTTCGCACGTTGCCTCGGCCTGCGATCACCAGTGTCGGGACGCGCTTAAATCATGTAGCCGATGTCCGAGGCGCCGGTTGGATAGGCGAACATTGTCTCTTTCAAATCCGCGGCCGTCAGGCCGTGCCGGATCGCCAGCCCGAAGAGGTTGATCACCTCGTCCGCGTGGGGGCCCACGAGGTGGGCGCCCAGGATGTGCCCAGTGTCCTCCTCCACGAGCGTTTTAAAGCCGTAGATGCGCTCGGCAAGCCGTCGGGCCGTGAACCATTGCGGCACCTTTTCCGACTTGACTCGAAACTTCAGTCCGCGCTCCCGCGCCTCCGCCTCGCCCAGCCCCACGGTCGTGATCGGCGGGACGGTAAAGGCCACGCTAGGAACGCCACGATAATCGGGCTTGGCGTGGTTTCCCTTGATCAGGTTCGCCGCGGCCACCTTGGCGTCATGGCTCGACACGGGTGTGAGCGGTGGCCCGCTGCCCGCCGCGTCGCCGGCCGCGTAGACTCGGGGGTTCGACACGCTCTGGAGGAATTCGTTGAGCTTCAGCCGCCCGCCCTCCAGCACGATCCCGCCCGCGACCAGGTCGAGCGCTTCGAGGTCAGGGACACGGCCCGCTGAATGCACGATCAGGTCGGCCGCCACGGTCTGCTCCCGGCCACCGGCGACGGCGTGCACCAAGTATCCTCGATCTGTCGCCTCGACCCGCTGCACCGTGGTGCTCGTGCGCACATCGATGCCGAGATCGTCGAACCTCTCCATCAACCAGCCAACGAGATCCGGGTCGAAGCCCGGCAGCATCCGGGCGCCGCGCTGGAGGACGGTTGCCTTGGCCCCGGCGCGCGCGGCGAGGTGGGAGAACTCGGCGGCGATGTAGCCGCCCCCAATGAAGACGACGCGCGCGGGTAAAACTTCAAGCTCAAGGAAATCGTCGCTGGTGGCGACGTGCTCCTCGCCGGTGATGCCGAGCGGCACGGGGCGGGCTCCGGTCGCGATGAGGACGTGGTGCGCCTTGAGCTCCCGCCCGTCCACGGTGACGGTGTCGGGACCGGTGAACCGGGCGAGGCCGTGGAAGGCATCGATGCCCTGCTCACGGTAGCGCTGCTCCTGCTTCTCTGGTACCGGGCCGGTAAAGCTGCGCTTGAAGGCCATGAGGTCGGGCCAGGCGATCCGCACGTCGCCCTCGACGCCGTGGCCGCGCATCCGCCGGACGGCGTCCACGGCCTCCTCCCCGCTGACCAGCATCTTCTTGGGGTCGCAGCCGCGCAACGCGCAGGTGCCGCCGAACGGCCGGTGATCGACCACGGCGACCGTCCAGGCCGCGGCCCGCGCGCGGCTGCTCGCGACCTGGGCGGCGGTCCCAGACCCGAGGACAACGAGGTCGTAGGTGTCAGGCATGGGCCTCTCCTCCTGTGTGAGGGTGCGGCGCATGCGGACACCCGGGCGGACCCTGGAACCTGTAGCAACTTCAGCTTCAAGGCACTTTCCCGAGACTCACAGGAGCGGTCAGGCCTCGGCGCCGTGTGCCGGCGCATACAGAGCCTCAACGATGGGACAATCCGGAACCGACCCACCCTGGCAGCGTGACGAGACCTCGCTAAGGATCCGCTCCAGCCGCTGGAGGTCGGCGATCTTCTTCCGCACTTCATGCAAGTGGTCGAGGGTCACGGCTTGCACGTCCGAGCACGAGCTGTGGCCGCCGTCGACGAGCTTCAGGAGGCTGCGGACCTCGTCGAGGCTAAAGCCCACTTCGCGGCTCCTACGCACAAAAGTGAGCCGCGCGACGTGTGCAGGCCCGTACACCCGGTGCCGCCCCTCAGTCCGCCCCGGGACGGGCAGCAGGCCGATCTTCTCGTAGTACCGGATGGTTTCGATGTTGACCTCCGTCCGCCTGGAGAGGTCGCCGATCGAAATGCCCTGCTGGCTGCGGTCCATTGTCATCTCCAGAGGGCGTAAATTCCCCCTTGAACCTGTAGTTACTACAGATCTCATCTTGGCCCAGATGACGGCGAAGGGCCAAGCGGCGATGAGCGATCAGGCGGAGCGAAGTGTCCTTGCTCCGGGAGAAGCGGTCGAGCGGGCGGCGGGTGGAGGTGGCTCGTCCAAGGCGTTGCTGGCCACTGCGGGGCTGCTCGCTGCCCTCGGCGCGTCGAGTTGCTGCCTCCTGCCCCTCGGCCTGTTCCTCGTTGGCGTCAGCGGTGCCTGGATCAGCAATCTAACGGTCCTGGCGCCCTACCAGCCGGTCTTCGTTGCCGTCACCCTGGCCTGCCTCGCGGGCGGGTTCTACGGGGTCTACCGCAAGCCCAAGGCCGCGGCCTGCGCCGAGGGCTCGTACTGCGCCCGACCGGCCTCCGACCGGATCGCGAAGGTCGCCCTCTGGAGCGCGGCCGCCCTCGTCGCGGCGGCCCTCGCTTTCCCCTACGCCGCGTCGATCCTCCTGTAGCCGTACCCGAACGAAAGCCCGACATGAAGCCGATCGCCCGCCTCTCCGCCGCTTTGGGTCTCGTCCTGACCACCGGCACCACAGCCCTCGCCGCCGAGCAGACCGCTACCCTCGAGGTGCAGAATGTCTCCTGCATCACCTGCGCGCCTATCGTGAGGCGCACCCTCGCCCGTGTGCCCGGCGTCAGCCGGGTGGCGCTCTCCGAGGGCAACGGAACGGTCACGGCGATTGTGACCTTCGATGCTGCCCGAACGGACATCGCGGCCCTGGTACGGGCGACGACAGGCGCTGGGTTTCCATCGCGGGCGGTGCAATAGGGCAGCCCACAACGCCGACCGAGGTTTCATGGATACAATCGAACGGACATTCGGCGCCGTCGGCGAGTCCTTCGCATTGCGCCCTGGCGTGCCGATGCCGGACTGGTCGCCCATCACCGACCCGACGGCGCGCGAGGCGCTCGCCGCCAGCATGGTCGTGGCGCGGCGGGCGGAGAAGTGGTCGGGCCTTAATACGACCGAGGACCGGATCTGGCAGGCGGTCCTGCGCGGCTTCGCCCGCTCTGGCGCGGCGTCAGACGCGGCGCGGCTGGCCGCCGGGACCGGCCTGGATGAACCCGCAGTCGTCGAAGTGCTGCGCAAGCTGCAGCGGCGGGACCTCGTAGTCCTCGACGAGCGCGGCACAGCCGTGACGGCAGCTTACCCCTTCAGCGCGCGGGAGACCGGCCATCGCGTCCGACTGGATGGGCTGGCTGCGGTGCATGCCCTTTGCGCCATTGATGCCCTCGGCCTGGGGGCCATGCTCGGCTGCAATACGGCCATCGAGTCCTCCTGCCCTGAGTGCGGTATGCCCATCGGGATCACGACGCGCGACAAGGGGCGCGCGCTTGCCTCGGCGACGCCTGCCACTGCCGTTGCGTGGACGGGGATCCGGTACGCCGACGGGTGCGGCGCGACCTCGGGCTGCACCGTGAAGGTGTTCCTCTGCTCGGACGAGCACCTCACGGCGTGGCGCCAGCGGGTTGACCCGGGTGGCGCCGGGTTCCGGCTCTCGTTGGAAGCGGCGCTGCAAGTCGGCAAGGGCCTGTTCGTGCCGATGCTCGCTTCTCGGCCCGAGGAGGACAGGGCATGAGGCTCGCCCTCTCCCTGGCCGCCGTCTCCGCGGGCCTGTTCGCCCTCGGCGCTGTCGCCGTATTCCTGGGCGGCCTCTGCTGCCCTCCGGCGGGCTTCGTCGCCCATTTGGCGCCTACTGCCGCCGCGGCTGCGGTGCTCGACCCCGGCAGTTCCGCTGGGCGCGCAGGCGAGGACCGCTGACATGGAAAACCGCAGGCTCATGGCCACCGGCATCGTCGGCTTCGTGGTGACCGCGCTGTGCTGCTTCACGCCGGTCCTGGCCGTCCTGCCCGGCGCTGTCGGCCTCTCTGCCGTGCTTGGCTGCCTCGACTACGTCCTGATCCCGGCAATGATCCTATTCCTCGGGATCGTCGCCTATGCGGCCTATCAACGTCGGCGCTCCGCCTAGGCTTCCGGCGCAAGCAACAAACAAAGGAATCACCGTGAACTTCATCGCACCGCAGCCCGCCGAACTTGATTGCTGCAGCGCCAAGTCGAGCCGTGGAGAGCGCAAGCCGGATCTCGTCGTGATCGGCACCGGGTCGGCAGGCTTCTCCGCGGCGATCCGCGCCTCGGAGCTTGGCGCGAAGGTCGCGCTCGTTGGCGATGGAACCATTGGCGGCACCTGCGTCAACATTGGCTGCGTGCCGTCGAAGGCGCTCATCCGGGCGGCGGAGACGCTGCACCAGGCGCGTGCGGCCTCGCGCTTCGCCGGGATCACCGCATCGGCGCGGCTGGAGGACTGGAAGGCCCTCGTCGCGCAGAAGGACGAGTTGGTTGGCAGCCTCCGGCAGGCTAAGTATGCCGATCTCCTACCACACTACCCCGATGTCACCTACGTCCCGGGACGTGCACGTCTCGCTCCGGACGGCGCCGTCATGGTCGGGGAGACGGCCTACCGGTCTGCCAGGGTCATCATCGCGACCGGGACGTCGCCCACCGCACCGGCGCTCCCCGGGCTGGACACGGTCCCCTGGCTCACCAGCACGACGGCAATGGAGATCGAGGCGCTCCCCGCCTCCCTCCTGGTGATCGGCGGCGGCGTCATCGGCGTCGAGCTCGGCCAAATGTTCGCCCGCTTCGGCGTGCGCGTGACCATCGTGTGCCGGTCCCGGCTGCTGCCCGGCGCGGAGCCGGAGGTGAGCGCGGCGCTGACCGAGTATCTCCGCGCCGAAGGCGTCGATGTCCGCTGTGGGATGTCCTACGAGGCCATCCGGCAGGCCGGGGACGGCGAGGTCGAACTTGTCGCCCGGGACGCCGAGGGTACCGCCGTGACGCTCTCGGCCGAGCGCGTGCTCGTGGCCACGGGCCGGACCCCGAACACATCTGGGATGGGTCTGGAGGATGCTGGCATTGCGCTGGACGGCCGCGGCGCCGTCCAGGTCGACGACCGGATGCGCACGACGCGCCTGGGGGTCTACGCCGCGGGCGATGTCACCGGCCGGGACCTGTACGTCTACATGGCCGCCCACGGCGGCAAGGTCGCCGCAGAGAACGCGCTCGGCAACGAAGGCGCGCCGCGCTACGATGCCACGGCCATGCCGGAGGTGGTCTTCAGCGATCCGCAGATGGCGAGCGTCGGCCTGACCGAGGTGGCGGCCCGGCGTGCAGGGCTGGAGGTCGAGATTAGAATCGTGTCGCTCGACCAAGTGCCCCGGGCGCTGGCCGCCCGCGACACGCGGGGGCTAGTCAAGCTCGTGGCGGAGCGGGGCAGCGGGCGCCTCCTGGGCGCGCACATCCTGGCGCCGGAAGCCGGGGACAGCATCCAGACCGCCGTCCTGGCGGTGAAGCACGGGCTGACTGTGGCCGACCTGTCCAACACGATCTTCCCGTACCTGACGACGGTTGAGGCCCTGAAGCTGGCCGCGTTGAGCTTCTCAAAAGAGGTTGCGAAGCTGTCTTGCTGCGCGGGATGATCAGCGCAAGACAACGAGGTGCGGTAAATCCAAGACGAAGAGCTCAGTCCAATGTTCAGTCAGGGCCGACTGTGGGGTAACCGTCCGCTCCAGTCTTCCCGGTCCACCCAGCTCAAGACGGGAAAGAACCGCCCATACTTGACGTGGCGCTCCCGAAGAATTCGGGCTTCGCGTTGTCTATTGAACAACCGACGCGCTGGCCTCAAGCCGCTGGCTAGCAGGCGCTGGACCAGCTGCTCAGCGGCGATCTTGGAGGTGTACTCGACGCCAGTCCGGCGCGCCTTGCCGCGCTCGTCGAAGCGCAGGGCGAAGGCTAGGCTATCGGCCACCTCCGCGGGATCGGCCGGACGCAGCCCCTGTCCGTCCAGGTCGGGAGGTGCCGGCGGCGCATGAGCGCCGAGCTCGATCAGCAGCGTTGTCACTGCCTCGTTCAGTGCCGCAGTCGACAGCCTGGGGCAGAGGCCGCGCGCGAGATCGCGAGCTTCGGCTGCGGCCTCGCGCAGGCTGGCGGAGCGGGTGGCGATGCTGGTGACGATGATCTCGCGCATCCGCCGGAGCACCTCGGGATCGAGCGCGGGAACGAAGCTCATGCCGGCGAGCCTGTGCCAGTCGCTTGCTCAGGACTTGGTGGCGCCGGTCCGACGCTGGCGTGAACCGATGCATGCCGCGCGCTTGGTGCGGAATCGTGGAGAGCCGGCGCGGCGAGGCGGCGGAGCAGGGCCGCGGGTGGGGTTTGCCAGCGCTGGGGAAGAGCCGCCTCCTCGGCGAGGGAGCGGTTGAGCCGGCGCGCCGCCACCTCACGTGCCAGATTCAGCGGCCAGGCCGAATGCAGTGCGCGCACTGCCGCCATCGCCTCGTCCCGTGTCGCCATGCTCACCCGCCTCATCCCGTCCCTCGCAGCTCCAGGCCGCTCGGGAGCATCTCAGATGAGGCAACAGGTCACCCCGGGGAGCAGATTAGGCGAGGCAATGCGAAAACCATCCTGATTGTCGCGGAACAAGTGCCGGCCCTTGGCCGCGGACGCAGCCCTGTTCTGGAGGCCTGCGGCCTCCCGGGCGTCCAGGCGACCCTGCGGGCAGCCGGGCCGGTGTCCCCGACATTCAGAAGCAGAATGCCGGGAGATACCCCTCCGGCCCCGCTGACCTGGACCCCCTCCCTCCGCTCACTGGCGCGGGCCTCGCCCCCGAAAAGCTGTCGCTTTTCGAGGAGAGACCAGATGAGGAAGAACAGCACCACCCGCACCACCGCCAGCACCGAGACCAGCAGCGCCACAGGGTGCAGCGGCACCGAGCGCACGGATCTCTACCAGACCGTCACCGACACCATCCTGGCCGAGCTGGAACTCGGCCTGAAGCCCTGGCGCCGCCCCTGGCGCACCACTGGCGCCGGCTTCCCCCTCCGCCACACCGGCCAGCCCTACCGCGGCATCAACACCCTCGTGCTGTGGATGGCCATCTGCGCCCACCGCTACACCTCGCCCTACTTCATGACCTACCGCCAGGCGCAGGAACTGGGGGGTCAGGTGCGTCGCGGCGAGAAGGCGACCACCGTCACCTACAGCGACACCATCCGCCGGGTTGAGGAGACGCCCGAGGGCGAGGAGGAGGAGCGCCGCATCTGGTTCCTCAAGAGCTATGCCGTGTTCAACGCCTGCCAGATCGACGGCCTGCCGGAGCGCTTCCACCCGGCCAGCGACCCGGCCGAAGCCGCACCGGTGCCGCGGATCGAGGTGGCGGAGCGGTTCTTCGCCAACACCGGCGCCGACATCCGCCCGGGCGGGCAGCGCGCCTTCTACACCCCCAACCTCGACTACATCCGCATGCCGGCGATCGCCGACTTCATCTATCCGGAGGCCTACTACGCGACGCTGGCGCATGAGATGGGCCACTGGACGGGTCACCCATCGCGGCTGAACCGGGAGACCATCACGCGCCGGCACAGTGAGGAGGCGCGGGCCGTGGAGGAGATCCTGGCGGAGCTGGTGGCGGCCTTCACCTGCGCCTCGCTCGGCATCGACCACGACCTGCGGCAGGACAGCACCGCCTACATCGGCTCCTGGCTCCGCGTGCTGGCCAGCGACAAGCGCTTCATCTTCGTGGCTGCGGCACATGCCCAGCGCGCCTGCGACTTTCTGTCGAGTTTACAAGCCCGCGACGAGCAAAACGGAGGCGCTGCCGCAGCCGAGTAGCCGGCGCTCAGGCACCCGGCGGCGCCAGGCGCGCCGCCGGGCAGTATTCAACGGCTACTCGTTTTCCTCTCTTTTGAGACGAGGTCTACGTGAAGCTACGTACATCCGCGACGAAGCATCGTCGCAACCTCAATACCTTCAACAACGTTCGAGGCGCAGGGAGGGCCGCAGGCCATGCATGCGCACGGGCACGCCGAGCGGCACCGGGTCGAGCAGGGCGGAGGGCGCGAGACCCGCGAACGACACCCCGGCGTTGGCGAGCCCAAACACGGGGATGACCGCGTAGGCCACCGCCGGGTGCAGCGCATGCTCCAGGCGGGTGAGCGGCGAGGTGTCGCGCTCGTCCTTGGCATCCTCGTCGTGCAGCGGGATCGCGAGGGCGAGCGCCACGCCGGCGAGGGTCGCATGCACGCCGGATTTCAAAGTAAACAGCCAAAGGAGGGCGCCCACGAGAAGGTAGGGCCACAGCCGGACGACGCCTGAGCGGTTCAGGATGACCAAGGCGACGAGCGCAGCCCCTGCCAGGCCGCGGATGGGAAGCGACAGATCGGCGGTGTAGAACAGCGCGATGATGACGATGGCGCCGAGGTCATCGATGGTGGCCAGCGCCGCGAGGAAAACCTTGAGGCTGACCGGCACACGGCTGCCGAGCAGAGACAACGCGGCGAGCGCGAAGGCGATGTCGGTGGCGGCGGGTATGGCCCAGCCGCGCAGCGCCTCCGGGTCGCCACCGGCGATCAGGACGTAGATGAGGGCCGGGGCGACCATTCCGCCCAGGGCGGCGACGGCGGGCAGGGCCGCGAGCCGCGGCGACGACAGCGCGCCCACGGCCAGCTCGCGCTTGATCTCCAGCCCGACCAGCAGGAAGAACACCGCCATCAGCCAGTCGTTCACCCAGTGCAGCAGGTTCAGCGACAGCGAGAACGAGCCAGCCCCGATGGTCGCATACGTGCCCAGCATGGCGAAGTAAAACGAGGCATAAGGCGAGTTCGCCCACAGAAGCGCGAGCAGCGAGGCGGCGATTAGCAGGAAGCCGCCGCCCGTCTCGGAGCGGAGGAAAGCGAGCAACCGTGTCAAGGAATGCCGGATCAGGTTGAGGCTTTGCTGCTCAATGGACCTTCCGGTTAAGGCGCGCGACCAACTGGCGCGGTTGGGCACCGCGGCACAACAGGGTGAGGCACGCGCAAGTTCTGATCTGAATTGCGTCAATCGAGAGCTGCACGGCGGATCGATCAAACCCAGCTCTAGCTGCGGTCGCAGTTGAAGTTCTTGTTCGCGTAGCACGCCATCTTGTGCTCGACCCGATGGGGCGCTCCTCACGCGTCATGGGCTACCTGTCGATGCCGTCGCGCGCAGAAACGAATCGTGCCGCGCATTGAGGTCCGCGACGCCAGCCGGATCCTGCAGGCCCGCCCGTCCCGTTGCGAGCGCCAAGTCGGCATGTCGCCGCAACGCCGCGCGCCGGCCTGACGATGCCTCGACCGCCAGCACGTCCGTCAGCACCTCCAGCAGGCGGATGAGCACGGCCGCGGACCCGTCCGCGTTCTGCCGGATCATGTGGAACATCGCATCGCACAGGCCGTCGTAGCCGATCGCCCGGCGGTGCAGGACGGCACGCCCGCTCCGCAGCACGATGGGGCCTGCCAAGTGCCGGGGCGCCAGCTCGCACAGCGTGGCGCCCAGGCGCTCCAGCACGGCCATGGCGGTGAACGGGTCGTTGATGCCGGGGGAGAGCGCCCGCACGGCCACCTCGACGAGCTGCCGCACCGTGAACTCCAGGTCCTGGCCCGCCGCCTGGCGAACCCCGAGCGATAGGGCGGCGCGGACCGGCGCCGCCGCATCGCCGGCAGATGCGGCGGGGCTGACCTCGGCGACCGGCGCGCCGGGGAACACGTAGTCGCCTGGCCGGACCAGCAGGACCACGACCGCGCCCCGCTGCTCGGCCCAGTCGGACAGCGCCGCCTCATCGAGGGCGCGGAGGTAGCCGCCCTCGCGGGCGGTCACAGGATGGCCGCGCGGCGGCTCGCGTGGCGCCGCCGGGTCGGGGCGGTCGAACGTGAGCCGGGCCAGGGCCTCGCGCAGATCCTCGTGCACGAGGTTGATCACGGTCTCGACGTTGATGCCGGTGGCAACGTGGTGGACGAACCAGATCAGCGTACCGACGCAGAGAAGCGCCCCCAGCAGCGCGCCGGTGACCCCGAGATGCGGGACAAAGGGCGTCTCGTCCACCGAGCGGACGGTGCGCAGCACGACCAGCGCGTAGGCAAAGGTGCCGAGGAAGATGCCGAGCGCGAGTTGGTTGCCGGCGTCACGGGTGAAGTTGCGCAGCAGCCTCGGCCCCATCTGGCCGGAGGCCAGCGAGAGGGCGGCCACCGTGATCGAGAAGGTGGTGCCGGCGACGCCGATGGTGGAGGAGGCGATGGCGCCGAGCAACGAGCGGGCGCCGGACTCGCCGCCGGCATACACCCAGCTTGCCGGCAGCAAGGGCACGTCCAGGCCCGCCCGCTCGGCCCAGACCGCCAGCTCGCCGAGCACGATGCCGGCGGCCACGACGAGCGCCGGGCGCAGCCAGAATGCGTCGCCCAGCGCCTCCAGCCGGCTCCGCAGGGACGAGGTCAGGTCCGATCCTCCCGCGCCGGCGCGGGCTCGCCGCCACGGGCGGCCGCCTCGCTCCGCCCGGCCTGCCAGCGGGACCGAGGCGGCTGGCGGCCGGCGGCGGGCCAGCCCTCGCGCTGACGGGCCCGGTCGCCGTCCGTCTCCTCGGTCTGGTCGTGGAACAGCATCTGCGAGGTCGGGTAGGGCAGGTCCACGCCCGCCTCGGCCAGGGCGTCCTTGACCGCCTCGATCGCGCCGTCCAACGCGTCCACCGCTTGCCGCCGGCGCGGCGGGTCGATCCAGAAGCGGGCCTGCATCTCCGCGCCGCTGTCCCCAAGCCCGGTGATCAGGACCTCCGGCGGCGGCTCGGACAGCACGCCAGGCGCGGAGCGGAGCGCCGCGACGACGACCCGACGCGCCAGCCTCACGTCGTCGCCGTTGCCAATCGTGAACGGGAAGGCCAGCCGGCGCTTGTCGTAGGCGGTGATCACCTCGATCTGGCTGGTGAACAGCGCCGCGTTGGGGATTAGGATGCGGCGGTTGTCGTAGGTCCGCAGCACCGTCGCCCGCACCCAGATGTCCTCCACGGTGCCTTCCTGGCCGCCCTGCTGGATCTGGTCACCGATGCGGAACGGGCGCGTGAGCAGGATCAGGATGCCGGCCAGCAGGTTCTGCAGCACGTCACGGAAGGCGAAGCCGATCGCCACGCCGCCGATGCCCAGCAGATTGAACAGGTCGCCCGCCGACACCGAGGGAAAGGCGATCGAGGCAGCGACGAGGAACACCATGATCGTGGCAACGCCGCCGGCGATGCGCCCCAGCACGGCGGCCGAGCCGGCGGAAGCCTCGCGCAGCGACGCGGCGCGGGTCACCCCGGCGCGCACCCCCCGTACCACAAGCAGGCCGAGGCCGAACACGGCAAGGCCCAGCAGCAGGCTGGGCAGTATGGTGACGGCAGAGTTCCCCAAGGCCTGGAGACGGCCCAGCGCTTCGTCGAACATCGCGTGCCCCTCGTTTCGAAGACGCTCAACGCGGTTGAACTTCGAAAAGGTGCGGGACGCCGTTGGCATGGGGTCCGAAAGGTTGTTCCGCGGCTACCACGCTTCGTCCCTGGTGGCCGCCAGACCTTCCAGGGTGCCTACGTTCC
The DNA here is from genome assembly GCF_019024325.1 of Falsiroseomonas tokyonensis. Lineage (GTDB taxonomy): Bacteria > Pseudomonadota > Alphaproteobacteria > Acetobacterales > Acetobacteraceae > Falsiroseomonas > Falsiroseomonas tokyonensis. The sequence goes on along the minus strand of NZ_JAFNJS010000023.1, from coordinate 1,165 downwards.
CGGCGCCACCCGCGTCCCGTACGACGCTGAGGCTCCCGTCGGTTTCCAGCACCACGGCGGCGACCGACCCGGCATCAGCGGCGCCCGATCCGCGCAGGGCGGCGAGGACCTCCGCACGGGTCACGCGCTGGATGCGCATCGCGCCGTCGAGGAAGCGCCCGCGGTGCAGCAGCAGGGTCGGCTCGGACTTCACGAGGCCATCGAAGCGCGGCGAGCGGACCGAGAACTGAAGGCCCCGAACTGCAGCCCCGCCAGCAGGGCGAAGGCGACCAGGCCTTCCAGCAGGGCCACCGACTTGCTGAGCAGCACGGTCGCCAGGGGCGAGCCCAGAGCGCCACGGTGACGACGAGGTCGAAGGCGTTGAGCTTGGCCAGCGTGCGTTTGCCCGAGGCGCGCAGCAAAACCACCAGGGCGGCGTAGACGAGGGTGCCGACCACCAGCACCCGCAGCAGACCGAACCAACTGTCGAAGAACATCGGCGTCGTGCCTCCGGGGTCGTCGGCGACGTGGGCTCGCTGCGCCGGACGCGACGCGAGCCCCTCGGCCACCTCCCGCGAACGCCCCGTGCCCGCAAACGTACGCCGTTCCCGTCAACCACGCCCGGGGGCACCCGCGGGCGGACGTGCCGGGCCGCTCAGCGGGACTCGCCACCCGTCCCCGGCGGCCAGCGTGCGAGCCACAGCGCGAGGATGCCCGCCAGCAGGGCGCCGGCCGTGTCCATGACGATGTCGATGATGGTGTCGTGCTTGCCCTTGATGACGTCGCCGGGCGCGATCTGGTCGAAGCCCCACTCGGCCACCTCCCACAGGGCGCCGAGGGCGATCCCGACGCTTGCGAGGAGAAGGACGGCCAGGAAGCTCCGGCCGCGCCCACCCTCGATCACCGGGCCGAACACGAACAACGCCAGCCAGAGCGTGACGGCGAGGATCGTGCAACCATGCAGGATCCGGTCGAACCACCAGAACCGCTGGTACAGGTCGAAGGCGTATCCCGCGACGTTTGCAACCCCCAGGACGACGAGCAGGAACCAAGCGATCGCGCGCCCCTTGGAAGTCGCCTGCATGCCTGCTCCTTGGTCGCGGTCATTAAACTAGTGGACTGCCCCATTCAGAGGATTCCCTGAACGGGTAGGCTGGTTCAAGCTCTTGGGATGAGAGCAGGCATC
>NZ_JAFNJS010000022.1 GCF_019024325.1 Falsiroseomonas tokyonensis | reverse complement strand
TGTCGTGCTGTCCGTCATGACAACCACTTCGGCGAACCAGCACCATCAACTCAAGGCCGGGATCGGCTGACGCTTACAGCGGCAGGTTCAGTCCCGAGCCAAATCCGACCTCGAGCACGCGCCCTTGCGCGCGACGCACCAAGCGGCATCGAAGGCCGGCCAGGTCCTCGGCGCGTATCGTCCAGTCGATCAGGCGTGGTAGGATCCACCGCCCGTAGATGCCCATGATGACTCACTCCGCTCCCGCTACCCGCTGGGCCTATTGATCGACCGAATGCCGGTGAGCCCGGAACGAAATTTTCAACGCCTGTGGGGCCTACGCCGTTGCGGATGAACTATAGAGTTCGCCTCCGCTGCATAGCCCGCCCCAGAGTGGCGGAGGGAACATCGAGGGCAAGCTCCCCCGCCAGACGTGCCGAAGGACCTACGACAAGGCGGTCATTCCGGTGTGCTCGCTGTCGCTGAACAATGTCTCGATCAGTGGGCACTCCAGTGCGGCCCGTCGGCGCAGTCCGCAAGCACGTCCTAGAGCGCAGCCTCCATGCGCCGCAGGTTCGTGATCTTGGCCTGAACCGGAGCGGTCGGCTGCGGCGAATTTCTCCTGCAGAAGAACCGCTTGGATGGACACCCCTGATAGGCTGAAGGGCCTGGAGGTGTTCATGGTGGAGAGCGTAAAACGGCGCCGGAGCTTCCTGGACGCATTCAAGCTGGAGGCGGCAGCCGCGATCCGCGTCAGCGTGCTCGACGGCCATCTTTGGCCGCCTCGCGCCTGCCGTGGCATGCGCGCGGTGCAAGAGCGCTCCGCGCCCATGGTTCAGCGGCCTCCTACTTCACTTCGACCCAGCGCAGATAGGGGCGATCCGCCTTCCAGCCCTGGGGGAAGAGGGTCTTGGCCTGCTCGTCCGAGATGGAAGGCGGGATGATCGCCCGGTCGCCGGGCCGCCAGTTCACCGGGGTCGCCACTTTCTTGGTGTCGGTGGCCTGCAGGCTGTCGATCACGCGCAGGATCTCGTCGAAGTTCCGCCCAGTGGAGGGCGGGTAGACCATCATCAGCCGCACCTTCTTATTCGGGTCGATGACGAAGACGGTGCGCACGGTAATGGTCGGATCGGCCTCCGGATGGACCATCCCGTAAAGCTTGGAAATCTTCTGCTCCGGGTCGGCGATCATGGGGAAGTTGACCGCGTGCCCTTGGGTTTCGGCGATATCCTTCTCCCAACCCTCATGAGAGGAGACGAGATCCACCGACAGGCCGATCACCTTCACGTCGCGCTTGTCGAACTCGGGTTTCAGCCGCGCCGTCTCGCCCAGCTCCGTCGTGCAGACCGGAGTGTAGTCCTTGGGGTGGCTAAACAGAACGCCCCAGGAGCTTTCGAGCCACTCGTGAAAGCGGATGCGGCCTTTGGTCGTGTCCGCCTCGAAGTCCGGGGCCACCTGGCCGAGCTGGATCATGCGCGCTCCTCCTTCGTCCGTCGCGGTAATTATTGTCTGCCCCAGCCGCGCGACCGCGATATGGGCGGCGGCCACCCCCCCCGCAACCCGGGCGACGCCGCGATCGGACAGATGTCCCAGGAGCATAACGCCTGAGGAGCAGGAGGGCTGCTCACCAGGGAGCACGCCGACGCGTTTGTGGCTCGCCTTCCCGCAGCAAGCGCTCCGCCAGCAGCAGTCCGGGCAGCAGGTATACCAGCCCGCCGAGCACCCAATGACCAAGCGCCACTTCTCGCCGTGGTCCTCTCCAAGAATCGCCGCAGCGAGTCGCCGCTCATCGCTACTTCCCGCCGAGCTTCTTGCCCAAGCTCGGCGCTACAGATTCTTGCTGGATCCCAAGAGGCTGCGCGCCGGGGGCACCTCGACGCCTCGCCCGCAGCATTAGCCAGGCGCCGATGGCGACCATGGGCAGCGAAAGAAGCTGCCCCATGGTCGCCCCCGCGAAGAGGAAGCCCAGATACGCATCTGGCTGGCGGAAGAACTCGCCAATGATGCGCGCCACCCCATAGCCCGCAAGAAAGGCACCGGAGAGCAGACCCGGTCGCGCTCGCATCCAGGGGCGAGAGACGAGCCACATCAGCACCCCGAATAGCGCCAGCCCCTCCAGGCCGGCTTGGTAGAGCTGGCTCGGGTGCCGCGGCTCGGGGCCGGCGCCCGGGAAGACCATCGCCCAGGGCACGTCGCTGACACGGCCCCAGAGCTCCCCGTTCACGAAGTTGGCGAGGCGGCCGAAGAAGAGGCCGATTGGGACGACGCAGACGATGCGATCTGCGAAGAAAAGGACGTCGAGCTTGCGGCTGTGCGCGAAGAGGAACAACGCCAGGATCACGCCCAGTGCCCCGCCGTGGAAGCTCATCCCCCCTTGCCAGAGGTAGAGCGCCTCCCAGGGCGCGGTCAGATAGTATCCGGGCCGGTAGAAGAGCACGTAGCCGAACCGCCCGCCGAAGATGATGCCGAGCGTTGCCCAGGTGACGAAGTCCTCCACCTGCTCGGTCGTCGCGGCCGTCGGGCGCCGCGCGACCAGCCGGCGCGCGAGCCACCAGCCGAGCAGGATGCCCGTAATGTAGGCCAGGGCGTACCAGCGGATAGCGATGGGCCCAACCTGGACCAGTACCGGGTCAATTATCGGAAATGGGAGGGCGAGCATGTGGTTTCCTACGCGGTGGAGGAGGCAGGTACGTTCATGGACGTGACGGCGCCGCCGTCATCGCGCGCCGGATCAGCTCAATCATCTCCGAGCTGTCCCACTCCAGCGGGCCGATAGCCCGGCCGATCTCGCGGCCATCGCGGTCGATGAGCAGCGTCGTTGGAATGCCCACGACGCCGAGCGCGCGGCTGGATACGTTTGGGCGATCAAGGTAAACGGCGAGGTTCGCGATCCCGATCTGGTCGTAGAAGGCGCGGACTGGGTTGGCACCGCCGCGGTCGATCGAGAGCGCCACGACCTCGAAATCGGGGCCGCCCAGCTCAGCCTGCAGCCGGTCCAGGGCGGGCATCTCCTCGCGACAGGGCACGCACCACGTCGCCCAGATGTTCAGCAAGACGGTCCTACCCCGGAAGTCCGCTGGGCTGAGCAGTCTGCCCTCCGCGTCAGTGAACGCAAGGTCGGGAACCGGCACGGGTCTCTCACGCATCACCATGCCGCGCGACGGTTGCGGCGCAGCGCCCGGCACAACCCTAGCTGGCGGCGCCGGCTTGCCGAGCGGGACCGCCCACAAGGCAAGGCCCGCAGCGAGCCCGGCCAGGGATAGCAAGCTCAGGGACAGGACTAGGAGGCCGCGCCGTTCGGGAGGGAAACGGTGGCTGGTCATCGGCGCGATCTCTCGGTCGTGGACAGGACCCTTCTCTCCGCTCGGCGCGGGGTCGGCACCGCGCCCCCGCGGGCTCGGGCGTGGCCGACACCGGTGCTGAGAGGCCAGGTGGAAAGGTCGATGCTTGCCTTCCCGAACGCCGTGCTTGGGAATGGGCGGGAAATGAGTGGCCGCAATCGGGGGCGAAAGTGCACGGTGCCTTCGAGACGTTCAGTTCGACCAAGCCGTCCTCCTTCGTGATAAGGTTCAGGACCGAGCCGACGACCACCGCCACCCTGGTGGAACGTCATGGGATGCTGTCGGAGAGCGCGAGCACCAGGAATAGTCCTCACTTGCCCATTCATTCGCCTATGCTCCTTCTTCACCTAGAGCGTCGGGCAGCAACGCCCACCTCGACCGGCTTCGGCATGGGATGTTTCAGCTGACGACGGCGCCGATTGAGCCGGCGGGCACTATCCCGCGGCAGGTATCTGCGCGGCGCCAGCAGTCCTCCGCGCAGTCCTGCATTTCGGGCAGTTCGCCTGCCATGCGCCGGCAGTTTTCGGCGCAGGCCTCGCACGCCGCCGCGCAGGCCGCGCACAACTTGGCACGGAGCGACGGCATGCGCGTGATAAAGTCCGCGGCGATCAAGCAGGCCTGCGCGCAGTCGAGCATTGTGCGGATCAGAGGCATAGACGCCTCCGGGCCGCGGCGCTCGAGGGCTGCCATCGCCGCGCGGAGGCAGGCGCGGCGGCACTCCAAACAGTTCCGAATGTGGCGCCGCTCCTCGGCGGAAGCGCGCCGTCCGCTAGGTGTCAAGAACATTGAAACGAACGGCTCCTCCGCCGGAGGTTGAGAAGGTTGTGCCCGACAGAAGGGCACGGCCACGCCTTCGGCCAGCGACGGCGCCCGCCGCCGCAGCGACCACGCTTAACCCTTCGGGACCACGCGGGTGACGACGTAGCCACCGCCCGCCCCAGGCCTCGGCGCGAGAGTGAACTCCACCTGCCGTCCGGGCGTGAGCGCTGACAGGTCCACGCCAGGCGCCACGGGAAAATCCATCGTCATCGCCGGCCAGCGGATTTCCGGGATGGGGCCATGGGCGAGGCTCAACATCCGGCCGGCGGCGTCCACCTTCTGGACGGTGCCAGTCGCGATGGCCGCCGAGCCTTGCTGGGCATGGCCCGCGGCGCCGGTCAGGGTCAGCAGCGCCGCCGCAGCGGCGGCCATGGTCAGCGGCCTTCTCGTGGTCATGTCTTTGCTCCTTGGTTGCACTGCACATATGCCCTTCGCGGGCACGCTTCCGGCGGCAGGCGGACGCCGCCTGCCGCACGTATCCGAGGCCGGCACCACCCGTCCGAACTGGCCGCCCAGCGGCCGCTGGTTTCGAGTGCCTGCCCCCGGCTCCTCCGGCCGCCGGCCGACCGACCGCGGTTGGGCTTGGCTGCTGGCCCGCTGCCGCATTGTCCTCGTCATCCCGGTGCCCCTTCATTTCCCAACCGGCTCGCGGCGCGCCGGTGCGGGGCGCGCGCCGTGGACCGGGCGAGTGTCGGCGCGATTGGTCAGGGCGGCGGCCTCCGTCTCCCGCGGCAGGCCCCAGCCCTTCACCAAGCTGTAAATGGCCGGGATCACCAAGAGCGTGAGCACGGTTGACGAGACCATGCCGCCCACCATTGGTACCGCGATCCGCCGCATCACCTCCGAGCCCGTGCCCTCGCTCCAGAGGATCGGCAGCAGTCCGGCCATGATGGCGACGACAGTCATCATTTTCGGACGCACGCGCTCCACTGCGCCTTCCATGATGGCGTCGCGCAGATCAGCGCGGGTTAGTGTCCGCCCCTCCGCCGCGCAGCGGGCGCGGATCGCCACTAGCGCGGCTTCGAGGTAGATCAGCATCACCACGCCGGTCTCGGCCGCGACGCCGGCCAGCGCGATAAAGCCGACGGCGACCGCGACCGACAGGTTGAACCCCATCCACCACACGAGCCAGATGCCGCCCACCAGCGCGAAGGGCACCGAGAGCATGACGATCAGCGTCTCCGCCAACGCGCGGAAGTTCAGGTAGAGCAGCAGGAAGATGATAAGAATCGTGACCGGGACGACGATGCGTAGTCGAGCCTCGGCCCGCTCGAGGTACTCGAACTGGCCGCTCCAAGTCGCGTGGTAGCCCGGCGGGAAGGCAACCTCGGCGGCAACGGCGCGCCGCGCCTCCTCGACATAGCCCCGCAAATCGCGGTCGCGGATGTCAACGAAGACGTAACCCACGGGCTGGCCGTTCTCGGTTCGGATGGAGGTCGCGCCGCGGCTGAGGCCAATGGTCGCCACCTCCCCGAGCGGGACCGAGCCGCCGGCCGGTAGCGGCACCTGCACCTCCGTCGCAATCGACTGTGGGTCATCGCGCAGCTCGCGCGGGTAGCGTACGTTGACCGAGTAGCGTTCGCGCCCCTCGACGGTGGTGGTCACCGTCTCGCCACCAAGCGCGGTGGCCACCACAGCCTGCACGTCGTCAATCGAGAGCCCGTAACGGGCAATCCCGTCACGGTCGGGCATGATGTCGAGGTAGTAGCCGCCAATGATCCGCTCGGCATAGGCGCTCGAGGTTCCGGGGACGGCACGCACCACCGCCTCAACCTGGCGCGCAAGGCGCTCGATCTCGGCGAGATCGGGTCCAAACACCTTCACGCCGACGGGGGTGCGGATGCCGGTAGAAAGCATGTCGATGCGGGCCCTGATCGGCATGGTCCAGGCGTTGCTGACGCCTGGGAACTGCAAGGCCCGGTCCATCTCGGCGATCAGGCCGTCGACCGTGACGTCCGACCTCCACTCGGAACTTGGCTTCAGCTGGATCACCGTCTCGAACATCTCGGTCGGCGCTGGGTCGGTCGCCGTCGCGGCCCGCCCCGCCTTGCCGTAGACCGAGGCGACCTCCGGAAAGGAGCGGATGATCCGGTCCTGCGTCTGCAGCAGCTCCGCTGCCCGCGTCACCGAAAGGCCGGGCAGCGTGGTCGGCATGTAGAGCAGCGTGCCCTCGTTCATGGTGGGCATGAACTCGCCCCCGAGCCGCATCGCCGGCCAAGCGGCGGCACCCAGCGCCGCGACGGCGACTAGGATGGTCAGGACGCGCGCCCGCAGTACGACGCGAATGAACGGGCGGTAGAGCCAGATCAGCAGTCGGTTTACCGGGTTGCGGTGCTCGGGCACGATCCGGCCGCGCACGAAGACCACCATCAACGCGGGGACGAGCGTGATGGAGAGCAGCGCCGCCGCCGCCATGGCAAAAGTTTTGGTGTAGGCGAGGGGCCCAAACAGCCGTCCCTCCTGCGCTTCCAGGGCGAAGATCGGCAGGAAGGATACGGTGATAACAAGCAAGCTGAAGAACAGCGCCGGCCCAACCTCGGTCGCAGCCACGATTAGCACTTCGAGACGCGGCTTATCTGGCGGCGCGCGCTCCAGGTGTTTGTGAGCGGCCTCGATCATGACGATCGCTGCGTCCACCATGGCGCCGACTGCGATGGCGATGCCGCCGAGGCTCATGATGGTCGAGCCGATGCCCATCACCTTCATGGCGATGAAGGCCATCAGCACGCCGACCGGAAGCATCAGGATGGCGACGAGTGCGCTTCTGACATGCAGCAGGAACACCACCGTCACCAGGGCGACGATAACGCTTTCCTCGATCAGCGTGACCTTGAGCGTCTTGATCGCGGCCTCGATCAGGTGGGAGCGGTCGTAGACCGGCACGATCTCGGTGCCCGCGGGCAAACTCGGCAAGATTTCGGCCAGACGCGCCTTGGCATTGCGGATCACATCGAGCGCGTTAGCACCGAAGCGCTGCAGAACGATGCCGCTCGCTACCTCGCCGTCGCCATTTAGTTCGGCGATACCGCGCCGCTCGTCCGGCCCGATCTCGACGCGCGCGACGTCACTGAGCAGCACCGGCGTACCTCCTGCGGCCCGCAGCACGACCCGCTCGATGTCCTCGACGCCGCGCAAATAGCCGCGGCCGCGCACCATGTACTCGAATTCGGACATTTCGACGGTGCGGCCGCCGACATCCTGGTTGCTCGTCCGGATTGCCTCACGCACCTGGCTCATGGAAATGCCGAGCGCGCGCAACCGCAGCGGGTCGACCACCACGTTGTACTGTTTGACAAAGCCGCCGACGCTGGCGACCTCGGCCACGCCCTCGGCGCGCGCAAGGGCGTAGCGGACGCGCCAGTCCTGTAGGGAGCGGAGTTCTGCCAGGGTGAGGTCCTTGGCGAGCAGGGCGTACTGGTAGACCCAGCCGACGCCGGTGGCATCTGGCCCGAGCGCCGGCCTCGCTCCAGGCGGCAGGCGCCCCGAAGCGGCATTGAGGTACTCGAGCACGCGGCTGCGCGCCCAGTAGAGGTCCGTGCCGTCCTCGAAGATGATGTAGACGTAGGAGGCACCAAAGAATGAGAAGCCGCGCACGACCTTGGAGCGGGGCACCGTGAGCATGGCCGAGGCGAGCGGATAGGTGACCTGGTCCTCGACCACCTGAGGGGCTTGGCCCGCGTAGTCGGTGTAGACGATGACCTGGACGTCGGAGAGGTCAGGCAGCGCGTCGAGCGGGGTGTTGCGCACCGCCCAGATCCCAGCCGCCACCACGAAGGCGGTGGCAACCAGCACCAGGAAGACATTGCGCGCCGACCAGGCAATGAGGCGGGCAATCATTTGCCTTCCTCCCCGGCAGCCGTAGCCAGGCCACGCAGGGCAGCACGCAGGTTGCTTTCCGCGTCAATCAGGAAGTTGGCGGCGACCACAACGCGGTCGCCTTCAACCACGCCATCCCGGATCTCGACGAAGCCGCCACCGCGGCGGCCAAGCCTCACCTCTTTCGGCTCAAAGCGCCCCTCGCCGAGGTCGACGATCACCACTTGTCGGGTGCCACTGTCGATCACAGCGGAGTTGGGGACAGCGACCACCGGCCCTCCGCCGCCTGAGGCGATCTCTGCCTCGGCGTACATGCCCGGGAGCAGCACGCCCCCAGGGTTGGGCAACTCAACTCGAACTCGGGCCGTGCGGGTCTCCGTGTTGAGCTGGGGGTAGATCAGGTCGATGCGACCGGCGAAGCTGCGGCCGGGCAGGCCACGCGGGCGCACCTCAACCCTCTGGCCGAGTGCAAGGCTCCCCAGCTCGCGCTCGGGCAGGTCGGCCACCGCCCAGACCACAGAGAGGTCGGCCAGGCGGAACAGGATCTCGCCTGCCGGCATGCGCATGCCGTCGGATACGTTCCGCACCAGCACCACACCGTCGCGCGGGGCTGGCCAGACGAAGGATTGCGGGATGCGCCGCGTCCGCTCAATCTCGGTCAGGAGCTGCGGCGGCACGCCGAGGTTCTCCAGCCGTCGGCGGGCGCCGTCGGCGGTGGCCCCGCTGGTCCCGGCGGGGATTCCGAGTGCCGAGACGTATTGAGCGCCGGCGGCGACCACCTCCGGCGAGTAGAGGCGCAGCAGCGGCTGGCCGCGCCGCACGCGGTCGCCGGTGGTGACGTCCTCGACCTGGTCGATGAAAGCCTCAGCCCGTAGTGCGACCACTGAGACCCGTCGCTCGTCCAGCTGGATCATGCTGGGGGCGCGCACCGGGCGCACCAGCTCGCGCAGGGCGACGGGTTCGGAGCGCACGCCGGTGGTCTGGATCCGGCCCGGCGCAACCCGCACCGTGGACCCGTCTTGGTCCTCGCCCTCGTAAACTGGGATGTAGTCCATCCCCATCGAATCCTTTTTGGGCACCGGCGAGGTGTCCGGCAAACCCATCGGGTTGCGGTAGTAGAGAATCCTCCGCGGGCTACCCGCGGTTGGTTGGGCTGCGACCGTCGCGTTCGCCGGCGCGGCCGGGTCTTCCGGCTCCAGGTCCTGGCCGGCATAGACCGCGCGAAAGTCCCGCCCATCGTCGGTCCGGCGCGGCCCCGCCGCGTATTCCGGCTGGTCGGGGTGGCGGTAGTAGAGGACGCGTTCGGAGGCGGGCCTCGCCGGCTCGCTTGCCTGTTGCTTCTCCGAGGCGGCGGCTGGTCCCAGCCCTGAAACCAGATCCAACCGTCCAACTTGGTAGCCGCCGACCGCCAGGCCGACCGCTACGGGCACGGCCAACGCCGTCAGAACCATACGTCGCATGGTGGCCGCCCCTACTGGACCGCGTAAAGGACAAGACGGTTCTGCACCGTGCCCTGCTCGCCTTGCACCTTGGCCGCAAGCGTCAGTGCCCAACCGCCGGCCATCACCAGGTCGGCGCGGAAGCGGTAGACGCCAGGCTCATCGCCGCCCAGCACCGGCGTGACCGGCATGGTCATCGTCGGCATACTCTCGGGCGACATGTCGAGGCGCGTGGCGTAGATCACAGCGCCCGAGACGGCGCGGCTGGACGACTTGTGGACGAGCCGGATCACTATAACCGCGCCCACGCCCTGCCTCACCTCGGGCGTCACCAGCTGGAATTCATAGTCCTGCGCGCCTGCGGCGAGAACGTCAGCAGGGGGCGTCAGCGCCATCGCCACGGCCAGCATGGCCGAGCGGGCGGACATTTTCCAAATACTCACTGAGTTGGTCCTCGCGTCTTGAGCTCAGCAAGCCGCCGACAAACGGTGCGCAAGCTGGCACAGCCAGCTGCGCGCCTTGCACATGCGGCGCTACGCGGCAGAGCCGTCCAGGGTCACGCCTGTGCGGCTCGGCCGAGACCGGCCTTGGTCTTCAGAGGCCGGGAGAGATCAGGCGCGAGGGGGTTCGAACGGGGGAACGATGCCAATGCCAGCCTGCACGGAATGGCGGCGAGGCGCCTGCACGGTAAACTCGAGGTATGCCACGGCGGGCGGTGCAACAGCCCAGTCGAGCAGCAGGACGGGGCACTTCGCAGAACACACCGACGCGTCGGGCACCGTCTCGGGATTATCCGGCATGCTACCGCCGTCGCAAGAGTCACCGTCGGCTGCTGCCGCAGCCATCTCCATACCGCATGGTGCATCTGCTGCGACGGAGGTCGTGGCCAACCCTGCCAGCAAAAGCGCCAGCACGGAGAGGACCACGATCAAGCGTCGGAAGAGCGAGAAACCCATAGAGCAGAATAGGCGGCGGTCCACGGTGGGATCAAGGGGCGAGTGACCCGCCTGTTTTTCGGCGGACAGGCTGGTCTGGTTCTGACCTTCGCCGGCCGGCGGCGGCGGAACCTTGCAGAGTGCCGGCCTGGGCGCCAACAGGGAATCTGCCGCCGACTCCAGCAGCGGAGAAACCTGCCAGGACGTTCGGGCGCCTCCGCCGGCACGCATGCGTCGCGTGCCAAGCCCGCTGGCTCCATAGGCCCCTCAGCACTTGACCAGGGCAAGGACCGCACAAACTGGTTCTTGCCGAAGCCTTCTACCGCGCCGGCTCGCCATTTGTTCCGACCGCTTGTTTGCAGGTTTGACAATAGATGCGCTTGCGCTTGAAACTCCGCCGTAGTCGGGCCGTTCACAAAACCATGCGGGTAGCAATCATCAGACGGATTACGGTTATCCTGACGATCGTCGCGCTTCTAGGTCCGGCGATGGCGATGGCTGCCCGCTTCGCACCGACGGAAATGCTGAACTGCGGTGCCTTGATGAGTGAAACTGCTATGAGCAGTGCTCCCAGCGATGCACCTACGCCGAAGGGTGGACTGCCTGCCTGCTCCGCCGCCATGATTGGGTGCACCGCTGTAGCGCTACCCAGTCCAGTAGCTCAGCCACCGTCTGTGCCACCGCTGTCTAAGATTTGGGCTCCGGTGCCGCCCTCCGTCCTCTTCGGCCGGACGGTTGAACCCAGCCTCTTCCCTCCCATCCACTCCGTCTGACACGCGGGCGTACCCGCCTTTTGGGCGGTGTTCTCCCAATCTTCGCGCCGTGGTCTAGCGAGCGCGGTGCCGCCGTCGGTGGCCCGCAATTGCCGCCGCTACGCGAAAGAAGCGCACGAGGACTAGGGCACACCAGCCTCCGCCCGCCAGGGCGGTGGTCTGACCACTGCCGGGTCTGACGGATGGGAAGAAAAGACATGAACGCTCTCACTTTGCCCACTTCACCCGGCGAGACCCCACCGGACCGGTGGCGCCTTGCCGACCGCCTGCCTTCATGGCTGCGTGGCCGCCGGGCGGTGATGCTCGGGGTTGTCACGCTAGTCATCGCGGGTCTTGCGTTCGGCTGGCCATGGCTCGTGGCCTTCGGGCTCGCCCCCCTCGTGCTCTCGCTGCTGCCCTGCGCGGCGATGTGCGCGCTTGGCCTGTGCATGATGGGCGGCAAGGACGGCAAGTCCTGCCACTCGCAGGCCAACGCCCCCGGGCCGGAAGCGCGCGCGTCGCGCCAGAACGCCTGACGGCGCCGCCGTCCGGCACCACTCCCACAACCACGCGATCAACAAAGGAACACAGCATGACCCGCAAGCACACTGCGCTCTTTGCCGCCGCCGCCCTCGTCAGCGGCTTCCTGGCCACCCAGGGCGCCCTTGCCCAGCAGGCCCAGCCCGCCCCGGCTCAGCCCGGGCAGGGCCAGGGCATGACGGGCATGCAGCCCGGCCAGGGATCCGGGATGCGCGGCATGATGGGGATGATGAACATGATGGGCCAGATGGACCCAGCGCAGATGAACCGGATGATGGAGAACTGCAACAAGATGATGGAGGGGATGAACCGAGGCCAGGGCGGCTCCGATCCCGCCACGCCCGCGCCGAACCAGCAGCGCGGCTGATCGGCCGCCGCGCCACCCGCCGCCGTCCCACGGCGGCGGGTGGCAGGCGAGAGCCCAGGCGTGACACGGCACTCCCCAGGAAGGACACCAGATATGAGCGGCCAGACCACCACCTCCCAGGCACCGGACGCCGCGATGCAACGCTGCATCGCCGAGTGCCTGGACTGCCACCAGATCTGCCTCCAGACCATCGCATTCTGCCTCGGCACCGGCGGCGAGCACGCGCGGGAGGACCACATCCGGCTGCTGACGGACTGCGCTCAGATCTGCGTTGTCACCGCCGACTTCATGGCCCGGCGCTCCTCGCACCATGCGCACCTCTGCCGCGAGTGCGCCGAGATCTGCGCGCAATGCGCCGACGACTGCGACCGCCTTGGTCAGCATGAGGAGATGCGGCGCTGCGCCGAGGCGTGCCGCCGCTGCGCCGAGAGCTGCCGGGCTATGGTCGGGACCGCCTAAGGCGGCAGCCGGATTGCCGCGGGCAACGCCATTGCCCGCGGCGGGCTCCGGCCCAAGGCCAGACGCAGGTGAGCACGGGAGCGACTATGTACGACGTCATCATTGTGGGTGGAGGGCCGGCCGGCCTGAGCGCGGCCCTGATCCTGGGGCGCTGCCGCCGGCGCGTGCTTCTGTGCGACGCCGGGCGGCCGCGCAATGCGGCCTCCCGGCACCTCAACGGCTTCCTCACCCGGGACGGCACGCCCCCCGCCGAGATGCGCCGGCTGGCGCGCGAGCAGCTTGGCGCCTACGACGGCGTGGAGATCCGGAACGCCGAGGCGACCGACGCTAGGCGCCGCCCCGACGGCGATTTCGAGATCACCCTGGACAGCGGCGGCCGCCGCGTCGAGGCGTCGCGCAAGCTACTGCTGGCGACCGGTGTCGTGGATGCGCTGCCGGAGGTCGAGGGCTTCGCGGAGATCTACGGCCGGAGCGCGTTCCACTGCCCCTACTGCGACGGCTGGGAGCACCGCAACCAGCCGCTTGCCATCCATGGTCATAGCGAGGCCGGCAAGGCCCTCGCCCTAGAGCTGACGGTCTGGAGCCGCGACCTCGTGCTGTGCACCGACGGGCCGGCCGGGCTACCGCCGGACGACCTTGACCAGCTGACCCGCAACGGGATCGGCCTGCGCGAGGAGCGCATCGCCCGCTTCGAGGCCCGTGACGGCGAGCTGGAGTGCATCCGCTTTGAGACTGGCGAGGCGCTCTCGCGCCGCGCCCTATTCTTCGCCAGCGACGACCGCCAGTCCAGCGACCTCGCCCAGAGGCTCGGCTGCACGCTGACGCGACGGGGCGACGTCCAGACCGGCAGGTATGAAACCACCGACGTTCCGGGTCTGTACGTTGCGGGCGATGCGTCCCGCCGCGTGCAGCTCACCGTGGTCGCGGCGGCCGAGGGCGCGATGGCGGCCTTTGCGATCAACACAGAGCTGCTCAAGGAGGATCTTCGATGACGGCCATCGATCGAGGAGAGGCGGAGCCCGCATGGCGTCGGATTGTCGGTAGCATTGGCAGGCGCCCCACGGAGAATTCTCGCATGCTCGGTTCTTCGCCCCCAGACGGGCCCGTTCTCATCACCGGCAGCAGCGGCTTCATTGGGTCGGCACTGATTGGCAGGCTCGCCGCCTCGGGCTTGCCTCTTGTAGGCCTGGACCGCGCCGGGCCACCCGACCCGCCTGCGCCGGCCCACGCCATCGACTTCGACCTGAGCTCGGACGACGGGGTCAAGGCGGCGCTCGAGGAGGTGAGGCGCCGCTTCGGCAACCGCATTGCCTCGGTCGTGCACCTCGCCGCCTACTACGACGTCTCGGGCGAGGCCAACCCGCTCTACGACAAGATCACCGTCGAGGGCACGCGCCGGCTCATCGATGCCCTCCAGGCCTTCGAGGTCGACCAGTTCATCTATGCCAGCACGATGCTCGTCCACAAGCCGACCGACCGGCCGGACGAGAGGATCAACGAATCCTCGCCCATTGAACCATCCTGGGCCTACCCGGAGTCGAAGGTACGCACCGAGGCGCTTCTGCGGGAGCGACACGGCAAAGTGCCCGTGGTGTTCCTGCGGATCGCCGGAGTCTACGACGACTTCGGCCACTCGCCGTTCATCGCCGAGCAGGTGGCGCGCATCTACGAGCACCGGCTTGCCGCTCACGTCTACCCCGGGATGCTCTGCGCTGGGCAGTCCTTCCTCCACCTTGACGACCTGACCGACGCCATCGCGCGCCTCATCGAGCGCCGCCGTGAACTCCCCCCCGAGCTGCCGCTCCTCGTCGGCGAGCCAGAGGCGCTTGGCTATGCGGAGGTCCAGAACATCATCGGCGAGGCGCTGCACGGAGAGGAATGGACCACTGTCCGGGTGCCAAAGACCCTGGCGATGGCGGGCGTGTGGCTCCAGAACGAGGTGCTGGGCGGGGACGAGTTCGTCAAGCCCTGGATGGTCGAGCAGTCGAGTGACCACTACATCCTCGACATCTCGCAAGCCCGCAGCCTCCTTAATTGGGAGCCGAAGCACTCACTGCGCGAGGCGCTGCCCAGGATGGTCGAGGCGCTGAAGCGCAACCCGGTCGGCTGGTACAAGGCGAACAAGCTCAACCCTTCGCTCGTCGCCTGGTACGGCAAGCGGCGGTCGCCGGACGCCTCAGAGACGACCAAGGCCGAGGGCTCGCCCGCCGCAGCACGAGACGGAGCCGTGGATCATGCTGCCATGGGCCACGCCGGGAAGGGCAAGGCGGATGTCGGGCACGGCGCGATGGCGGGCATGGGCGGGCATGACCACATGGCGGCGATGGAGGCGGATGCGCGGCGCACCCGCTGGGCCCACTTCGCCAATATTGGCCTGGGCCTCTGGCTTGCCGCCAGCCCGCTGGTCTACGACGCCGTGACGACCGAATCCGTCAGCGCCGCGGTGCGCGCGATCACGCAGGAGCGCGGGCTGCCCTCGGTCGAGTGGCGGGCCAGCGCGCTCATGGCCAGCGATGTCGTGAGCGGGCTGCTGATAGCCCTGTTCGGCGCCCTATCGCTTTCGAAGCGCACATCCTGGTTCGCGCAATGGGCGAACGCCAGCATCGGGATCTGGCTCCTGTTCGCACCTCTTTTCTTCTGGAGCCCGAGCGCCGCCCAGTACAATACCGACCTGCTGGTCGGCGCGCTAGTAATCGCCTTCGCGGTCCTCGTGCCGATGATGCCGGGCATGAGCATGGCCGGCATGATGGACCCCAAGGTCATCCCGCCGGGCTGGACCTA
Organism: Falsiroseomonas tokyonensis; assembly: GCF_019024325.1. GTDB lineage: Bacteria > Pseudomonadota > Alphaproteobacteria > Acetobacterales > Acetobacteraceae > Falsiroseomonas > Falsiroseomonas tokyonensis. The sequence continues at coordinate 6,669 of NZ_JAFNJS010000022.1, read as the reverse complement.
CTGCCCCTCGACTGGGGCGCAGCGGCTGCCGATCGCGGCGCTCGGCCTCGTCGGCCTCCTCATCTCGCGCATGCTCACGGCCTACCAGCTCGGCCACGTGGACTTCGTCTGGGAGCCCTTCTTTGCGGGCGACCCGGCCGACCCCAGGAACGGCACAGCGGAGATCATCACCTCCTCTGTCTCGAAGGCCTGGCCGATCCCGGACGCCGGGCTTGGAGCGGTCAGCTACATGCTCGAGATCCTCATGGCGGTGATGGGCACCCGTGCCCGCTGGCGCACGATGCCCTGGATGGTGACCTTCTTCGGCATTCTGGTGATCCCGCTCGGGGTGGTGAGCGTCTACTTCATTATCATCCAGCCAATCATGATCGGGACCTGGAGCACGCCGGCGCTCATCGCTGCGCTCGCAATGCTGGTTATGATTCCCTTCGCGCTGGACGAGGTGATCGCAATGGGCCAGTTCCTCTATTGGTCGCACTGCCGGGGCAAGCCGCTGTTCCGCACCTTCTTCAAGGGCGAAGCGGTCGATGGCGGACAGGAGGACAACTCGGACGCTCTCGTTAGCTGGCCTGTCTTTTGGGCGGACACGACGCGCGGCATAACGCTGCCTTGGACACTCGGGGTCTCGATCGCGATCGGCGTGTTCCTCATGCTTACCCGGTTAGTCTTCGGCACGTCGGGGCCGATGGCCAACAGCGACCACGTGGTGGGAGCGCTCGCCCTCACGGTGGCAATCATCGCCACGGCTGAGGTCGCGCGGCCGCTGCGGTTTGTGAACGCCCTGTTCGGCGCCTGGCTGACGGTCGCGCCCTGGCTCCTGGAGGGCGTGGCCTCGCCCGTCGCCGCCTGGGCGAGCGTCGCGGCAGGCGTGCTGCTGATCGCGCTCAGTCTGCCGCGCGGGCCGCGCACCGACGAGCACTACGCCGGCTGGGACCGGTACGTGGTCTAGGGCCCGAGGGAGAGATAGAGATGACTGAGGCGCATCGGCCCTTGTCCGGCCAGAAGGCCATTGTCACCGGCGCCAGCTCCGGCATCGGCGCCGGTATCGCCCGCGCCTTCGCGCGGGCCGGCGCTGCGGTGGGGATCAACTACCGCTCTGGCCGAGACGCGGCGGAAGCGCTCGTGGAGGAGATCTTCCGCGAGGGTGGTGAGGCAATTGCGCTCGGCGCCGACGTCTCGGACGAGGCGCAGGTGCAGGCGATGTTCGGCGCCTTCCTCGGCGCCTTCGGCCGGCTCGACATCCTTGTTGCCAACTCCGGCATCCAGCAGGATGCACCCTTCGCGGAGATGACAGCCGCGCAGTGGCGTCGCGTGATCGACGTCAACCTCACCGGCCAGTTCCTCTGCGCACGGGAAGCGGTGCGTACCTTCCTGGCGCAGGGGGTCGCGTCCGACGGCCCCTCGCGCGCGGCGGGCAAGATCGTCTGCATGAGCTCAGTGCACGACGTGATCCCTTGGGCAGGTCACGCCAATTACGCCGCCTCCAAGGGCGGCGTGGCGATGCTCGTGAAGACCCTGGCGCAGGAACTCGCTGAGAAGCGGATCCGCGTGAACGCGATCTCCCCCGGGGCCATCCGCACACCCATCAACCGCGAGGCATGGGAGACGGCGGCAGCTGAGGCGATGCTGCTGGCGCTGATCCCCTATGGCCGCATCGGCGAGCCCGAGGACGTGGCGGAGGCCGCGGTCTGGCTCGTCTCTGACGCCTCAGACTACGTCGTCGGCACGACGCTCTACGTGGACGGCGGCATGACCCTCTACCCCGCCTTCCGCGGCAATGGCTAACGGCGGGGGAAGGAGGTATGGCGGCACGCATCGAGGACTACGCCCTGATCGGAGATTGCGAGACGGCGGCGCTGGTGGCGCGAGACGGCTCGATCGACTGGCTGTGCTGGCCCCGCTTCGACAGCCCCGCCTGCTTCGCGGCGCTGCTTGGTGGGCCGGAGCACGGGCGCTGGCTGGTCGCCCCGTCCGACCCGGCCCCGCGCGTAACGCGCCGCTACCGCCCCGGCACGCTGATCCTCGAGACAAAATTCGAGACCGCCGAGGGCGCCGCCACGCTTGTCGACTTCATGCCGCTGCGCGGGCACGCCTCGGACCTGATCCGGCTTGTCGTCGGCCACCGCGGGCGGGTGGCGATGCGCACCGAGCTGCTGCTCCGCTTCGGCTACGGTGCGCACGTGCCCTGGGTAACGCGGTTGCCGGAGGGGGGCGGCCTGCGCGCAATCGCCGGGCCGGATATGGTCGAGCTGCGCACGCCGGTGCCGCTGCACGGCGAGGACCTAATCACCCGGGGCGAGTTTATTGTGGAGGCGGGGCAGGCTGTGCCCTTTGTTCTCACCTATGGCCCCTCACACCTGCCCGCGCCCCCGCCTGCGGATCCCAACGCTGCCCTCGCAGACACCGAAGCATTTTGGACCGAATGGTCCGCGCGCTGCGGGCACACCGGCGACTGGCACGAGGCAGTGCTGCGCTCGCATATCACCCTCAAGGCGCTGACCTACGCGCCCACGGGGGGCATCGTCGCCGCGCCGACGACCTCGCTGCCCGAATGGATCGGCGGGCCGCGCAACTGGGACTATCGCTTCTGCTGGCTGCGCGACGCCACCCTCGCGCTAATCTCCCTGATCGACGCGGGTTACCTCGAGGAGGCGCGGGCCTGGCGCGAATGGCTGCTGCGCGCGGCGGCCGGGAGTCCTTCGCAAACACAAATTATGTACGGCTTGGCCGGCGAGCGGTACCTGGGCGAGCGAGAGCTGGGCTGGCTGCCGGGATACGAGGGCTCCCGCCCCGTGCGCGTCGGCAACGCCGCCCACGCCCAGTTCCAGCTCGACGTCTACGGCGAGGTGGCCGATGCACTGCACCAGGGGCGGCGCGCGGGGCTCGCCCCGAGCGCGGCCGGCTGGGCGCTGGAGCGGGCGCTGACCGAGCAGGTCATGGCCGTGTGGGACCGCCCGGACGAGGGCATCTGGGAGGTGCGCGGCGATCGCCGGCACTTCGTCCACTCGAAGGTCATGGCCTGGGTGGCGCTGGACCGTGCCGTGCGGGGCGTGGAGGAGTTCGGACTGGAGGGCCCGGTGGAGCGTTGGCGCGCGCTGCGGCGGACTATCCACGAGGATGTCTGCCGGCGGGGCTTCGACCCGGAGCTAAACAGCTTCGTCCAATCCTACGGTTCCAAGACGCTCGACGCGAGCCTGCTGCTGATCCCACAGGTGGGTTTCTTGCCGCCTGGCGACCCGCGCGTGCGCGGCACGGTGGAGGCGGTCGGGCGGCGCCTGGTGGTCGACGGCCTGGTGCTGCGCTACGACACGGCCGAAGCCGGGGACGGGCTGCCGCCTGGTGAGGGCGCCTTTCTCGCCTGCAGCTTTTGGTACGCTGACGCGCTGACCCTGCTCGGCCGCCGCGCCGAGGCGCGGGCGCTCTTCGAGCGCCTGCTTGCGCTGCGCAACGATGTCGGGCTGCTAGCCGAGGAGTACGACCCGCGCGCGGGACGCCAGCTCGGCAATTTCCCGCAAGCCTTCAGCCACCTCGCCCTGGCGAACACCGCGCGCAATCTTTCGGCCGCGGCGCAGCCGGCGCGGCAGCGCGCGGAGGGGCCCTAAGCGTGGGAACGAACAGCTACGGCGCGCGAGCCCTCGGCGCTGCAGCCGCGTGGAGAATAGCGCATGGCATTGGCCGTCGAGCAGTTTGCGACCAGTCTCAGCCTCGGTGTGCTGGCCAAAGCTACGCTGCTCAAGAAGCGCGTCCGGTTCACGCTGAATGCGCTGATCGTCTACCGCTTCGACACCTACCTGCCCGTTCCAGTCTGGACGCCGCGGTGAGGGCGAGATCCTCGTCCAACGCGGGGCGGGATCCTGGGCATGTTCGACATGTTCACGAGTGGGACGCTAGGAAGCATGACCGTCTTCGTGCTGAACATCATGCTTTACTGCGGCGATGCCTTTTTCAAACAGTCGGGCGCACATGCGCAAGCCAAGGGGAGGCCCGCGCCGACGCTCCTGGACAAGTGCGGGTTGGGGCGCCGCATCCGGCTACGCGTCCCCCGAATCCCGCTTGTGCCAGACGACAATGCCTCCACCTTTGAATCCGAATGGCGATGCCTCGAACAAGGAGTTCACGACAATGGCCCTTCATCCCGATTATCAACCCACGACGGGTGCGCCAAGCTCAGGTCGCACGGCGGCCCTCGACGCGGCCGCCGTCGATGCCGGGCTCCAGGCGCACATGCTTCGCGTCTACAACTGGATGGCTTCGGGGCTACTGCTGACCGGCGCCGTCGCGTACCTGATCGCGAATACCCCTGAGCTGCAGGCGCTGTTCTATCAGCGTGTGATGACGCCAGGCGGCGTCGCGGTCCAGCCGACGATCCTGGCCTACATCGCCATGTTCTCGCCCCTGGCTTTTGTTCTGGTATTGAGCTTCGGCATCAATCGGCTGTCCAAAACAGCCGCGCAGCTGCTGTTCTGGGCCTTCGCGGCGGTAATGGGCGCCAGCATCTCACACATCCTCCTAATCTACACCGGCGCCTCGGTCGCGCGCGCCTTCTTCGTCGCCGCGGCAATGTTCGGCGGCATGAGCCTCTACGGCTACACAACCAAGGCCGATCTAACGCGAATGGGCAGCTTTATGATGATGGGCCTGATCGGCATCATCATTGCGAGCTTGGTGAACATGTTCATCGGCTCCACGGCGCTGCAGTTCGCGATCAGCGTCATTGGCGTGATCGTGTTCCTTGGCCTAACGGCTTGGGACACCCAGCGGATCAAGGCTGATTACGTCGAGCACGCCTACGCCGAGGGGGCCGACCTGGCGGCGAAGCGTAGCGTGATGGACGCGCTGGGGCTGTACCTGAACTTCATCAACCTCTTCATGCTGCTGCTGCAGTTCATGGGCGTCCGCCAGCAGGAGTAGTGGGCGGCGTAGTTTCGACGGCGGCGCGCGCTCCTGTTCGCCGTAGGGGACGGGAGGAGATGCGGGATGGGCGACTAATACGAGAAGTGGCTTGGTCGTTTGCCCTACCCTGCTTGGGGCCGCAGCCTTCGACCTCTACAGGAACCGCGCAGCCCTCAATGTTAAGGGCAGCACGTTGAGCGCAGTTGGATTCGCCGCGACGTTCGCCACGGCGCTCGTGGTTGTCCGATGCTCGCCGCCTTCGTCGAGCGTCACGGCTTCGCGCTCTTTACCTGATACCGCGTCACGCTCGGCGCTGCGGTGCTCGCTGTCCATATAATTGCCGCACCGTTCTAGCAAGCGACGGAGGAGAGGCGATGATGTCACGCGGACCAATCGTGCACGGCTTTCACGACAAGGGCACCGGGAGCGTTGCCTACATCGTCGCGGATCCCGGGACGGCGCGGTGCGCTATCATCGATCCCGTGCTCGGGTTCGACAGCGCTTCCGGCGCCACCGACACCCGCTTTGCGGACGAGATTGCCGACCACGTCCGGGCGCATGGCCTGACCGTGGAGTGGGTGCTTGATAGCCACCCGCACGCCGACCACCTGTCCGCCGTGGCCTACCTGGGTAACCGCCTGGGCGCACCGACCGGCATCGGCGAGTGCGTCGCCGCGGTGCAAGAAATCTGGGCGGACATCTACCACCTGCCGGAGCTGCAAGCAGAGGACCGCCGCCACTGGGACCGCCTGTTCGCCGAGGGTGACCGCTTCCAAATCGGCGGGCTGGAGGTCGAGGTGATCTTCTCCCCGGGCCACACGGCGGCCTCCGTCACCTACCTCGTCGGGGACGCCGCCTTCATCCACGATACCCTGTTCATGCCGGACGCCGGCACGGCACGGGCCGATTTTCCCGGTGGTGACGCGCGGGCGCTGTACCGCAGCATCCAACGAATTCTCGCGCTGCCGCCGGAGACGCGCCTCTTCACCGGCCACGATTACTGTCCAGGCGGGCGCGCGGCACGCTGGGAGGCGACCGTGGCCGAGCAGCGGGCACGCAACGTCCACCTCCGCGACGGCGTCGGCGAGGAAGAGTTTGTGCGCCTTCGCGAGGAGCGCGACCGAACGCTGCCCCTACCCAGGCTGATGCTCGCCGCGCTGCAAATCAATCTGCGCGGCGGCCGCCTGCCGGAACCCGAGGCGAACGGCACCTCATATCTCAAGCTGCCGCTGAACCGCTTTGGCCCAACGACCGCGGAGCGGCCCCTCAATGCGGATTGAACGGGCGGGATTGGGCGCTGGTCACCACGGTGGTCCGCCCTGACGCCGTGGACGGCACTGTTAAGCTGATGACTGCTCGCGGGTGGCGTGCTGCTCCAGTAGCGGGCCGGGATGAACTCACCCGCCACCAAGTCACTCTACGCGGGGACGAAGAGAGCGCCAGATGAAGCGGTTCAAATCGCCTCGACTAGCACAGCGTTTCCTCTCCGCTCACAACAAGGTCAACAACCTCTTCGAGCCCATCCGGGAAGTTCGGATTCACGCTGAGGGCTTTGCGGCCAGTCGTCGAAGCATGATGCGGATCATGGCCATGCGAACGAAGGCAGCGGCGATGCGGCAATGCCGCTCGAAATCACGGGCCAGCCGCCGGTTGCGGCTGATCCATCCGATGGTTCGCTCCACAATCCACCGCTTCGGCAGCAGGGTAAGCGTCAGCCGGTCCCCGCAGGTGACCCGGCGGGCGTGAAGTTCCACGGCAGGAGTTCGTCAAGGCGGT
>NZ_JAFNJS010000021.1 GCF_019024325.1 Falsiroseomonas tokyonensis | reverse complement strand
GACGAGCGGCAGGCTGAGGCGCGCGGCATCAAGGCCGTGATCTTCGGCAAGAGCGGCATCGGCAAGACCTACCTCCTCCTTACGCTCGATGAGGGCAGCACGCTCTTCATCGACCTCGAGGCGGGCGATCTCGCCGTGCAGCACTGGCGTGGCGCATCCATCCGCCCGCGCACCTGGGAGGAATGCCGCGACCTCGCGCTGTTCCTGGCCGGCCCCAACCCCGCGTTGCGCGACGACCAGCCCTATTCCGCCGCGCAGTATGCGCGCGTCCTGCAGGCCTATGGCGATCCGGCGCGCATGGACGGCTTCGCCACCATCTTCGTGGACAGCATCACGGTCGCCGGCCGGCTCTGCTTCCAGTGGTGCCGCGGTCAGCCCGAGGCGCATTCGGAGAAGACCGGCAAGCCCGACATTCGCGGCGCCTACGGCCTGCATGGCCGCGAGATGATCGCCTGGCTCACGCATCTGCAGCATGCGCGCGGGCGCAACGTGATCTTCGTCGGAATCCTCGACGAGAAGCTCGACGATTTCAATCGCCGCGTCTTCGTGCCGCAGATCGACGGCAGCAAGACCGGCCTCGAGCTGCCCGGCATCGTCGATCAGGTCATGACGCTGGCCGAGATCAAGCCGGACGCCGCTCCCGGCCAGCCTGCGGTCGCATCCTTCCGAGGTCTGGTCTGCCAGACGCTCAACCCCTGGGGCTATCCCGCGAAGGATCGCAGCGGCCGGCTCGACATGCTGGAGCCGCCGCATCTCGGGCAGCTCTTCCAGAAAATCCGCAGCCCATCGCCGCCGATCGACGTGCACGGCGCGCCGTCGATCGCGCTGCCCGCCCCCACCCCCAACACCTGATCGGAGCAGAAGCACCATGGCTGCCTGGAACGACTACAACGACGCTCAGTCCAACCCGAACCTGATCCCCAAGGGGACGCTGGCGAAGGTCCGCCTCACCATCCGCCCCGGCGGCTTCGACGATCCGAGCCAGGGCTGGACTGGTGGCTACGCCACGCGCGGCAGCACTGGCGCCGTCTATCTCAATGGCGAGTTCACCGTGCTGGAGGGACCCTACGCCAAGCGCAAGGTCTTCACGCTGATCGGCCTCCACAGCCCGAAGGGGCCGGAATGGGCGGGGATGGGCCGCAGCTTTCTGCGCGGGATGCTGAACTCCGCCCGCGGCATCTCCGACAAGGATGTCTCGCCCCAGGCGCAGGCGGCGCGCCGCATCGGTGGCTTCGCGGATCTCGATGGCCTCGAGTTCGTGGCCAAGATCGAGCACGGCACCGATGCGGGCGGCGAGACCAAGAACGAAATCCGCATGGCGGTGACGCCGGACCATCGCGATTACGCGCAGGCGATGGGACGCACCGCTGCGCCGGCCGGATACGCACCACCGGCCTATGCCCCGCCGGCACAGGGCTACGCCCCGCCCGCGCACACGGCGCCGCCCGCCGCGCCGGCCATGCACCAGGGCGCCTTCCCGGCCTCGGCACAGCAGCCCGCTCCTGGCACCGATCCGCGTCCCGCCTGGGCGCGCTGAGGGAGGGCCGCACCAGCATGATGCTCCGCCCCCGCCAGAAGCTCTTCGTCGAGCGCAGCCTTCGTGCGCTCGGCGAGCACGGCAACACCCTCGGCGTCGCCCCGACCGGCGCCGGCAAGACGATCATGCTGTCGGCGGCGGTGGGCGAGCATATCGGCAGCAGTGCCGCCAAGGCCGCGGTCCTCGCGCATCGGGATGAGCTGACGACGCAGAACATGGCGAAGTTCCGTCGCGTGAACCCGGGCGTCTCGACCTCGGTGGTGGATGCCGGCCAGAAATCCTGGGGCGGCCAGGTCACTTTCGCCATGGTGCCGACCTTGACGCGCCAGGCGAACCTCGAGGCAATGCCGGCGCTGGACCTGCTGGTGATCGACGAGGCGCATCACGCCGTCGCCGACAGCTATCGCCGCATCATCGACCGCGCCCTGGATCGCAACCCGGCCTGCCGCATCTATGGCGTCACGGCCACACCGAACCGCGGCGATAAGATCGGGCTGCGCCAGGTCTTCTCCAACGTTGCCGACCAGATCCGCCTCGGCGAACTTATTGCCTCCGGCCACTTGGTGGCACCCCGCACCTTCATTATCGATGTCGGCGTCCAGGATGAGCTCCGCGCGGTGCGCCGCAGCGGCGACGATTTCGACATGGGCGAGGTCGCCCGTGTCATGGACACGGTGCCGGTCACGGACGCCGTGGTGAAGCACTGGCAGGAGAAGGCCGGCGGCCGCCAGACGGTAGCCTTCTGCTCCACCATCGCCCATGCCGAGCACGTCGCCGCTGCCTTCAACGCGGCTGGCGTCCCCACCGTCGTGGTCACCGGCGACATGCCGGAGGGCGAGCGCCGCTCCGTCCTGGCCGCCTATGCGAAGGGCGAGGCGCGCATTGTCGTCAACGTGGCGGTGCTGACCGAGGGCTGGGACCACCCGCCCACCTCCTGCGTCGTGCTGCTGCGGCCCAGCTCGTTCAAGTGCACGATGATCCAGATGGTGGGCCGCGGGCTGCGCACCGTCGATCCGGTCGAGCATCCCGGCATCGTCAAGCGCGACTGCATCGTCCTCGACTTCGGCATCTCCTCACAGATCCACGGCTGCCTGGAGCAAGACGTGGATCTCGACAGCCAGCCCGGCGAAGGTGAGCCGCCGACGAAGACCTGCCCCTCCTGCGAGGCTGAGGTGCCGATCGCAGTGATGGAGTGCCCGATCTGCGGGCACGCCTTCGAACCCCGTGGGCGCGAGACGGCGCCGCTCACCGACTTCATCATGACGGAGATTGATCTCCTCCGGCGCTCTGCCTTCCAGTGGTGCGATCTGTTCGGCGATGACGCCGCGCTGCTGGCCAATGGCTTCAACGGCTGGGCGGGCATCTTCTTCCTGAACGGAGCCTGGCACGCGGTCGGCGGGGCGAAGGAGGAGCGGCCGCGCCTGCTGTCCATCGGCGAGCGGCTGGTGGCGCTCGCCGCGGCGGACGACTGGCTGAACGCCTACGAGACCGACGAGAGCGCCCACAAGAGCCGGCGCTGGCTGCGGGAGCCGCCGACCGAACGCCAGCTGATCCATCTGCCCCCGGCGGCACGGGCCGATCTCGGCATGACCCGGTACCAGGCCTCGGCGCTGCTCACCTTCAAGTTCAACCGCCAGGCCATCCAGCATCTCGTGCGTAGCGCCCAGCCCGCGGCGCTGGGGCAGGCCGCATGATCGATGGCCCGCTCCCCGGAACCGCCCTGCGCCGTCTGCTCCCGCCCGGCGCGTGGCTTTGGCTGGTTCGACCCGGCGCCGCGGAAGAAGCCGCGGCCCTCGGTCTGCTTCTGCTGCATCGCCTGCCAGGGCTTCTGGTCGCGCTTGGCGGGGAGGTCGTCCGCCATGGTTGACCTCACCGAGCAGGAGAAGGCGGCGATGCGCGCCGCCATGCGCCGCGTCGCGGAGACCATGGCCGAGATCGGCTGGGGCACCCGCTTCCAGGAGCTGAGCGAGGCGCAGGTGCTGACGCTGATCGAGGTCGCCGTCGGCGGCTTCCAGGAGGCGATGCAGGCGATCGCCCGGCAGGACGCTGCGACGGAGGTGCCGTTCTGATGCTCGACTTCAACAGCCGCAGCCAGACCTCAGCGCATGTGAATGCCGCCATCGACGCGGCGCTGGTCGCCGCCAATCAGGCGACGCCGCCGCGCAGCTACCTGGGCGGCTCCCGCCTCGGCCATGCCTGCGAGCGCGCGCTGCAGTTCGAGTTCGTGAAGGCGCCGAAGGATGAGGGCGCAGATTTCGACGGGCGGCTGCTGCGCATCTTCGGGATCGGCCACGCGCTGGAGGACGTGGCCGTTGCCTGGCTGCGGGGAGCCGGCTTCGATCTCTACACCCGTCGCGGCGGTAGCGAGCACGGCGATCAGTTCGGCTTCTCGGTCGCGGGCGGTCGCATCCGCGGCCATGTCGATGGCGTCTTCGCTGGCGGCCCGACCATCCCCGGCATGGCGTTCCCGGCGCTATGGGAATGCAAGACCATGAACGCCAAGGCCTGGCGCGAGACGTCCAGCAAGGGCGTCGCCGTGGCCAAGCCGATCTATGCGGCGCAGATCGCGGTCTACCAGGCCTATATGGACGCCAGCGTCCCGGGCGTGGCGGACAATCCTGCCCTCTTCACCGCCATCAACAAGGACACGGCGGAGCTGCACCACGAGCTGGTGCCGTTCAACGCGGAGCTGGCGCAGCGCATGTCGGACCGGGCCGTGCGCATCCTGGCCGCGACCGATGCTGGCGAATTGCTGCCCCGGGTCGCGAACCAGGCCGATCACTTCGAGTGCCGCTTCTGCCCCTGGGCCAAACGGTGCTGGGTGCAGCCTGCATGACGGCATGGGGCGACTTCAACGATGCCGCGCCGCTGCCGGATGAGGGCTTGAACGAGCTTCCCATCGCCGGGCAGATCGCCCTCGATCGACTTCCCGGTGCAGGGCAGCCGATGCCGGCGGCCGTTGGATCCATCGCGCCGGACATCGAGCAGATCGCCGCCTTCCTCGAGGTGGTGTTTGGCTATTGCGATGGGCTGATCCCGGTCCGCGGCTTCGTCGACCATGGCCAGGGCCTCGACACCAAGCCGCACAACATCTGGGTGCCGGCCGATCGGCACGCCGCCGCATCTCTCAGCGCGTATGCCACCTGGGCCGCGCGCGAAGGCAGCGCCGTCTATGTCATCCCCGGCACCGTCGCCGAGCAGGGCCAGGCCCGCGCCGAGCATGTGCTGCAGATGCAGACCGTGGTGGTCGACCTCGATGCCGGCGACATCGCAGCCAAGCTGGCGCACCTGGTCCACCACCTGGGCCCGCCCACCCTCCTGGTCGAAAGCGGCGGCCGCACCGCCGAGGGTGCCGCCAAGCTCCATGCCTGGTGGCGGCTCACCGAGCCGGCCGAGGGTGAGGACCTGGCGCGCCTCTGCACGCTGCGGGGCGAGATCGCGGAGAAAGTCGGTGGCGACCTGCACTTCCGCTCCGCGCACCAGCCGATCCGCGTGCCCGGGACGATCCACCAGAAGCACGGCGTGCAGCGGCGCGTCACGATCCGGGAGCACCGACCCAGGGTCGAGGTCGAGCTCCCCGACTTCGCCGCGGCAGTGGCGGCCATGCCCACCATGCCGGGGCTCGCGGCGCCCACCGCCGCCCCAGGCGCAACCCGCCCCGGCCTCGATGCGGTCCTGACCACGCCGGTGCGGGAAGCCGCCCAGGACGCATGGACGCGCTTCCAGGGCGCCAGCGCGGCCATTGGGCACTTCGTTCGCATGGTCCACGAGGGCCGTATCACCGGCGACGAGGGCTGGGAGGCGATCTGCCAGTACAATGCCGCCTGCCTCCGCCCGGCCTGGCCGCTGGACCGGCTCAAGACAGAGGCTGACGCGATCTGGGCCCTGCACGTCGACCGCAACGGGCAGCCCCTGCTCCGCGCCGCGGCCCCGCCGCACAGCGCCATCGCCGCGCACACGCTCGGCGCGCTGCTCGACGACAAATCCCCCATGCCGGACGACCTGATCGGTCCGCGCCTGCTGACCCCGGGTGGGATGCTGGTGCTCGGCGGCGCGCCCAAGGTCGGCAAATCCGACTTCCTGATCAGCCTGCTGGTGCATGCCGCCGCCGGCGCGCCGTTCCTGCGCTTCACGGCACCACGCCCGCTGCGCGTGTTCTATCTCCAAGCCGAGATCCAGTACCACTACCTGCGCGAGCGCCTGCAGCAGCTCCGGCTGGACCCCGCCGTCGTGGCCCGCGCGCGCGATACCCTCGTGGTCACCCCGAAGCTGCGCATGTTGCTCGATGACCAGGGCGTGCCCCTCGTGGCCGCGGCCATCCGTGCCGCATTCCCCGACGCGCCGCCAGACATCATCTGCATCGATCCCATCCGCAATCTCTTCGACGGCGGGCCGGCAGGCGAAGGGGAGAACGACAACGCGGCGATGATGTTCTTCCTGCAGGGCCGGGTCGAAGCGCTGCGCGACCAGGTCGCCCCCGAGGCGGGCATCATCCTCGCCCACCACACGAAGAAGCTCAGCAAGCAGCAGGTGAAGGACGATCCCTTCCTGTCGCTCTCCGGCGCCAGCGCGCTGCGTGGCTACTACACCTCGGGCGCTATCCTGTTCCGCCCCGACGAGGATCAGACCGAGCGCGAGCTGCATGTCGAGCTCCGCAACGGACCCGGTCTCGAGCCGATGCTGGTCGACAAGATCGCGGGCCGCTGGGTGGAATTCGATCGCCGCGGCGAGCGCCTGGTCAGGCAGGACATCGGACGCAAGCTCGATGCCGAACGGCTGCGCAAGCAGGATGTGATCCTCGGCATCCTGCTCGATGAGGCAGCTGAAGGCCGGCTCTATTCCACCATGCAGCTGGCCGAGAAATTCGAGAACAAGGTCGGGCTTGGGAGCAAGCATACGATCCGCGAGCGGTTGAGCGTGCTCGCCACGAAGGGCTTCGTGAAGTTCCGCCGAGACGGCACCGAGTTCGGCCTTGGCGTCGTTCGGTCGCGCTTCGGGTACCTCTGCGTGGAGGGCATGACCTTCGGCCCCGAGATCGAAACCGTGGATCCGCAGACCGGCGAGGTGACCACCAGCGCCCGCCGCGTCCTGCCCAGCCACTTCAAATGCCCCCAATCCGGCAACTGCCTGGACGTCGAAAATCCGGAGGTCTGGGTCTACCCGGAAGGCGTCTTGGACGACCTCACTCCTGAGGAGTTAGGCCTAACTCCTCACTCCTCCCCGAAGACAACGCCATGAAATCAAAGGCTTGGGAGGATAGAGGAGTTAGGTCCCTAACTCCTCCCGCTTCACACCTAACTCCTCTTTTTCCGTTTCGGATCAGAGGCTTGTGCCGGCTGGAGGAGTTAGGTGTTGCTCCCACCCCCTACGGGGGTGTGCGTGCGCGCCTTATCGGCGCGCGCACACCACAGCTCGGGCGATCGGGTTGGGCGCGTGGACCGCCCCCACTGGGGCCACCCCACGCCAAGCCGGGCAGCGACGGCGAGCTCCGCCAAGAACCGCGCCGTCGCCGCCCTCACCAGGATCATCCCCTCTCGGAGACCACCATGGCACCCGCGACTCTCACCATGCCCGCCGCCCATGCAAGCGGCCCCCCCATCGCCCTCCCGCCCGCGATCAGCCTGGCGCACCACGCCGTGCTCGCCCTCGACCTCGGCACCACCACCGGCTGGGCGCTGCGCCGCCACGACGGGGGCATCACCTCGGGCACGATGACCTTCAAGCCCACCCGCTTCGAGGGTGGGGGGATGCGCTTCCTGCGCTTCCGTGGCTGGCTGACTGAGCTGGCTGCCCTGTCCGGCGGTGTGGCACGGATCGTGTTCGAGGAAGTCCGCGCCCATGCCGGCACCGATGCGGCGCACATCTACGGCGGCTTCCTCGGCATACTTACCGCTTGGTGCGAGGAGCACGACGTCCCCTACGAGGGCGTTCCGGTCGGCACGATCAAGCGCTACGCCACCGGCAAGGGCAACGCCGACAAGGCGAAGATGGTCGCCGCCATCCAGGCTCGCGGCTTTGCACCGGCCGACGACAACGAGGCGGATGCCATCGCCCTTCTGCTCTGGGCGACCGACCCCACGGGAGGCCGGGCATGAGCATGCACGGCGCACCACTGCCGCCCCGGTCCTGCCTCGACCACGGCACGCGCAGTCCGACCAACGACAGCGAGGTGAACGCCATGCGCGCCGCCGCCTGGCATCGGCACGGCGTGGCCGCGCTGCCTGTCGCCGAGATCACCGACGACTGGCTCCGTCAGGCCATCACCAACGAGGCCAACCGACGCTGGGGGCGTCGTCACGGGGAGAACCACCATGGCCGGTAAGCGCAAGCCCAAGGTGGCGAAGCCGAAGCTCGACGATCTGGCGAAGCCGTCGAAGTGGCGGCTACAGCATGGTGGCTTCTCGGAGCCGATCCGCGAGGCGGATCCCGAGACCGGCAGCCCAGTCCAGCATCGCCGCGCCGTGGACACGCTCGGGCTGATGTTGGCCAACGGCAATATCACCCCGCAGATGCATGAGGCGGGCTGCATCTTCCGCACGCTATTCCGCAGCGCCGCGATCGACAGCATGTCAACGTCGCAGCTGATTCGGCTGCCGGGCTCGACAGCAGACCGGCTCTCCAACCGCCAGCTCGAGGCGCGCCGCCGCGTGCTCGCGGCGCTGGATGCGCTCGGTGGGCACGATAGCCCAGCCGGCTCCTGCGTCTGGTTTGTCGTGGGCCTCGAGATGTCGGTTCGTGAATGGGCCGCACGTCGAGGCTGGAGCGGCAGGCCAGTGCCGCAGCCGATCGCGGGCGGCATGCTGGTCGCAGGCCTTGGCATCCTGGCTATGCATTTCGGGCTGACGCCACGGTTACAGGCAGCGTGAGAGAATCCTCACGAGGCCGCGTGCGTGATGGGTTCGACCCGGACTTCAGCTCAGGTCGGGTTTTGGCTCATGGCGGGAGGCGGTGGAGGCCGGCCCGTTCTGTCTGGCTCAACTTGAGTGCGGAACTGGCGTGTGAACCGCTTCTACCGGAACGCGCAGAGCGGTACGCAGGCCGACAACAGCCGGCGCGTTCAGAAGGAACCAAGCGGTCCCCAGCGCTTCCAAGAAAACGACGGAGAGGCCGTTACCCCCGACCCGCAGAACGTGACCGACTTTCGTTAGATGATGGTCAATCTCGTCGAACTTCGCCATGTCGTCGGAATGGTGGGCGCCGCCGCACTTGTTAGCGACGTATCGCACCGTCTCCTCGCGCTTGAGCACCTTGCCCACAAAGGCAAGGCAGGGAAGCTGCCCGAACCGGCCGAGCTTCACTTCGCTCAATGCGTGCGTTTCTGGCGACGCCGAGATCTGTCGCTCGAACTGAGACCTGTGGGGGCTCTGAATTCCGGGCTCTCGATAGAAATAATGTGGCCTGACGTGCGCCCTGCCAACCTCGTACCCGCCGCAGGCAAACAGCAGCGCTTGGTCGATAGGCACGCCATCCAGTGTCGGCGCTGGGATGAGAAGTGGGACACCTGCAGCGTGCGCGACCTGGGCAAGCGCACCGTCGAAAAGAAAACGCAGCGACAGGCTTGCTCTGATCGCTTCAGACGCACCCGGACAGGGCTCCTTCATCAGAGCATCCAGGGCATCGAGATGAATGCGTACAACCTCAGCGCGGCGGATCAGTACGTCGTCTCGAACCATTTGCTCTAGACCCCTCAGGAATGGAACGCGGGCGCACCCATCGTATCGCGGCACATGGCCGGTTCACCAAGACCAGACTTCACCGGCAAGCCTCGACGGTCCTGGAAGAGGCGGATGCAGCGGGCAGAATCCGAAAGCCAGATCCCGGACCATGCCGGACCGTGTTACAATAGGTCCCCTGGCGGCGCACAAATCGAGTTGGCTATGTTGGTGACACGTCGAGAAGGTGCGTCGAGCACCGCGGCTCCCGAGCCACTCGCCAGTTGATCAGCCACTGTGGCTCTCGAACCGCAGGGTCCTTCCTGGCCCCGCTGTATGCGGGGGGCGGAAGCGCGCAAGGTTCCTAGCGCCAGGCCAGTTTTCCAGGTTGCCAGGTTGCCAGCGGCGCCGCCCTCCATTCCATCATCACGCAGGTGCAGATGCCTCAGGCCCCCTGGGCTGCGAGCGCCGTCGAGGCGCGCGCGGTCGCCGCGCTGCTGCCCTATGCTGGCAACGCGCGCACGCATTCCGCCGACCAGGTGGCGCAGATCGCGGCCAGCATCCTCGAGTTCGGCTTCGTCGCGCCGGTCCTGGTGGACGAGCGTGGCGAGATCATCGCCGGCCATGGTCGGCTGCTGGCCGCGAAGTCCCTCGGCCTCGACACTGTGCCGACGATCGTCCGCGGCGGCCTGACCGAGGCCCAGAAGGCAGCGTATCGCCTCGCCGACAATCGCATCGCGCTGAATGCCGGCTGGGACGAAGCGCTGCTCGCGGCCGAGGTCGCGAAGCTGCAGGAGATGGGCGGCGTCGACCTGGCGCTGACCGGCTTCGACGGCGCCGAGATCGAGCGGCTGCTGGCTGGGCTGGAAACCGAGGCCGGCAACCTGACGGCGCCGGCGGTTGCCAGCGTTGCCGAGCCGGCCCCTGGCAACCAGCCGGACGCGGATGGCGCCGAGCCGGTTGCGGATCCCGCGGATGCCGAACCGGAGCCGCCACGCCAGGCCGTCACGCGGGTCGGCGACATCTGGCTGCTGGGCGAGCATCGCCTGGCCTGCGGCGACAGCACGAACCGCAGCACCGTGGCGCGCGTCATGGCTGCGGATCGCGCGGCGCTGCTCTTCACCAGCCCGCCCTACGGGAACCAGCGGGACTACACCACCGGCGGCGTCTCGGATTGGGACGCGCTGATGCAGGACGTGTTCCAGCATCTCGACGGCGCGCTGCGCCGCGACGCGCAGGTGCTGGTGAATCTCGGGCTGATCCACCGCGAGGGGGAATGGCAGCCGTATTGGCAGGGCTGGCTCGACTGGATGCGGGCGCAGGGCTGGCGGCGCTTCGGGCTCTACGCTTGGGACCAGGGGCCCGGTCTGCCCGGCGACTGGAACGGCCGCCTCGCGCCGGCCTTCGAGTTGGTCTTCCACTTCAATCGCGAGGCGCGCCAGGCCAACAAGATCGTGCCGTGCAAATGGGCCGGCACGCCGAACAAGGGCAGCGGGCTCCGCGCCGCCGACGGCGAGGTGAAGGCCTACACCCACATCGGCCTGCCGGTGCAGGAGATGCGCATCCCGGACAGCGTGCTGCGCATCACCCGCCACAAGGGTCGTGGCATCGAGACCGAGCACCCGGCGGTGTTCCCCGTCGCGCTGCCAGAGTTCCTGATGCGCGCCTACACGGACGAGGGCGACGTCGTGTTCGAGCCGTTCGGCGGCTCCGGCACAACCATCCTCGCCGGCCAGCGCGCGGGTCGGCGCGTCCGCGCCATCGAACTCGCAGCGGCCTATGTCGACCTGGCGATCGCGCGCTGGCGCATGCTGCATCCCGACGTGCCGGTGATCCTGGACGATGGCGGGCACGGCATCGGCCCAGATTACGACGCCGTGGCCGTGACCCGTGGGGAGGCGACGGCCGATGCTGCCTGATCTCCGCGTCGAGATGATGCCTGTGGCGGCGCTCGCACCCTACGCCGCGAACGCCCGGCTCCATCCCACCGAGCAGGTGGCGCAGCTCGCCGCCTCGATCGGTGAGTTCGGCTTCAACGTCCCGGTGCTGGTGGACGACGCGGGGGTGCTGATTGCCGGCCATGGCCGCGTGCTCGCCGCGAAGGCGCTCGGCCTCGAGGAGGTGCCCGCCATCCGGCTCGGGCACCTGTCCGAGGCGCAGGCGCGGGCGTTCCGGCTGGCGGACAACCAGCTGGCGCTCAACTCCACCTGGGATGAGAGCCTGCTCGCTGCCGAGTTGCGGGCGCTGCGCACCGACGAGTTCGACCTCGGGCTGATCGGCTTCGACGGTGCGACGCTGGATCGGCTGCTGGGTGATGCCACGCAGGACGCACCCGCGCCGGGCGGGGCTCCTGACGCGCCGGCGCCAGAGCCGCCGGAGGCGCCCGTCACCCGGCCCGGAGATCTCTGGCTGCTCGGGCCGCATCGCCTGCTATGCGGCGACGCCACCAGCGCCAGCGATGTGGCCCGGCTGCTGGACGGCGCGCGGCCGCACCTGATGATCACGGACCCGCCTTACGGGGTGAACTACGATCCGGAGTGGCGGAACGAGGCTGGTGTCTCGGCCACGATGCGCACCGGCAAGGTGACGAATGACGACCGCGCCGACTGGCGCGAGGCCTGGGCGCTTTTCCCCGGCGACGTCGCCTATGTCTGGCACGCGGGCGTGCACGCGCGCACGGTGATCGAGAGCCTCGAGGCCGCCGGCTTCGCCGTGCGGAGCCAGATCGTCTGGGCGAAGTCGCGCTTCGTGCTCGGGCGAGGCGACTACCACTGGCAGCACGAGCCCTGCCTCTATGCGGTGCGCAAGGGAGCGACCGGCCACTGGCAAGGCGCGCGCGACCAGGCGACGCTCTGGCCGATCGGCATCGACGGCGACGAGGACGCGGCGACGGTCCACGGCACGCAGAAGCCGGTGGAGTGCATGCGCCGGCCGATGCTGAACAACAGCGCGCCAGGCGACGCGGTCTACGAGCCCTTCTGCGGCAGCGGCAGCACGATCATCGCGGCGGAGACTACGGGCCGCCTCTGCTACGCGATGGACATTGACGCACGCTACCTCGACGTAGCCGTGCGGCGCTGGCAGGCCTTCACCGGGCGGGCCGCCGTGCTTGCCGGTGAGGAGAGGGTCTTTGAGGACATCGCCGCCGGTCGACTTGCGAGAACGGTCGAGGCATCTTTCCCCGTATGAAACTGGCGGGCACCGGTTAGGGCGGAGCAGCGACTGAGCAGGGCCAGACTTGCAGCGCATGTCTCGGCCTCAAGAGCGCAAACAACTGCAGGTGTCATGCTGGCAAGAAGCCGTCGCGCTCCAGTTTCAACCTCGCCAGCGAAAGCCCATTCAGCACGATTGCGGCCGTCGGATGCGCGAGGTGCTCATCAAGTCTTGTGCCATTCTTCGCGAGCCCTCGAAGCTCGCTGAGCCATGCAGCAGCCTGCCGGCACGCTGCATAATCAGGGTTGCCCATAGCCTGCTGCACTTGCTGCCAATCGTGTCGGTCCTTCCGGACGATGCGATTGAACATGCCCTTTGCTTCGCTAATCGCCTCCAAACCTTCCGGCGAGGTCGAGCGTGTGTCGAAGATTCGTAGCACGCCGAGGCAGGCGGCTAGGTAGCGTGGGCCCATACGTTCAGAGATGGGGTAGCTCCCGAAGCGGCGATGTGCCGTTGGTGGGAGCTCGACCGGCTGGACAAGGGACTGCTCCACCATCGCGCCCACCGCGTTTGCGGTAGGTTCGACGATGAGTGTCAGTGAAAGGTGATCTTGTTCAGCGGTTTCGGCCTGAAGCTGGCGTGCATGAATCCAGCCGACGTCAGTCGGGCGCTTGATCCACGTATCTCGCCATGCGTTCCGCGGGCCGCCGCTGATCACTCGGACAAACTCGCCCGGACTCGTCGGTTTGCCATCGTAGATCAACTCGTTGCCCTTCACCGTCGCTATGTGGGTCTTCTGCTCGTAGGTGAATGAAATCAGCGATCCGTCGGGTAGAAAGACGGTTTTCCATCGGTAGCCAGGGCCCTGCTCCGCCTGGGGTTCGGCGGCCGTCGGGATAGCTGATCCGAATTTTTCGTCGAGGGCTTCCCGAGCAAGGGCCTGCACGCTCAACCCACGTGCCGCAGCTGTAGTCTTCAGGGCTTGGAACGTATCGACTGGCAGATTTACTTGCAGTCGCACATGTCGCGTCACCAGTCGCTTCCCTTCTTTTTGGACGTGAAGCGAGGAGGCGCCATCCCCGCAACACGCGAACGTCAAGTCGGTCTGCGCTCGT
The DNA here is from genome assembly GCF_019024325.1 of Falsiroseomonas tokyonensis. Lineage (GTDB taxonomy): Bacteria > Pseudomonadota > Alphaproteobacteria > Acetobacterales > Acetobacteraceae > Falsiroseomonas > Falsiroseomonas tokyonensis. Next base: position 9,188 of record NZ_JAFNJS010000021.1, on the reverse strand, counting down.
TCAGTCGTCGTTTGCCTCTTCGCTATCGTCCGTCCATTCGAGCCAGTTGGCACCGCAGGCACCGAGCGTGGCGCCAGCGGCCGTGAGCGCGGCCCCGACCGGGCCGGCAGCAACACCCATACCGGCAGTGGCACTGCCGATGGCGACCCATTGCGACTTTGACGGCCGCCAGCCGCGGGCCTTCCGGGTGATCTTCCTAGACATGAGGTGGTCTTCTCCGTCGCGGGTGATTCCGCAGCGCAGATCTAATTCGACAGTTAGAGACACGTCAACGAAAAAAGGCGTTGGGCAAAATGAGGCGGTGAATCGGGTCTGGCTCGTCTTCGGAAGGCTCGGCGCGGCCAGTCGATCCGCGCCGACGCCCTGATATGTCGTCCCCCTAATCCCGGGTGCGATAGACGCTGTAAGACCCGCGCGCGCCCTCCTTGTTCGGCCCGACCTGGCGGACCCGCTCCAGCACCTGCACCTCGATCCCCTGGCGCTTCTTCAGCCCCGCGAAGAACCCGCGGACCGTATGCGCCGCCCAGCCCGTAGCCTCCGCGATCTGCGCGACCGTCGCCCCCTCGGGCCGGCGCAGCATGGCCAGCACCTGCTCCTGCTTCGTGCCCTCGCGCGGCTTCCGCGGCGCGCCGGGCTCGCGGATGGCGCGCGCCGGCTTCGCCAGGATCCCGCGCAGGGCGTCCATCGCGTCCGTCAGGTCGTAGCGCTGGTTGGCCTCGTCGTCCCAGGCGTCGAGGACCCGCTGCGCGGCGTCGCGCAGGCTCGCGCGCGGGGCGGGCGTGGGCGCGGCCTGGGCGGCTTCCGGCGCCGGGGCATCCTCACCCTGCGGCGCCTCCTCCTCCGCGTCCGCGGGCGCCGTGTCCGCCACCGTCGCGACGGCCTCCGCGGCGGCGCGGCGCTCGCCGTTGCGGCGGGCGATGGCCTCGGGGCTCTGCTCGTCCTCCTCGCGCGCGTCGCCCGCGTTAGGGTCGATGCCGATGGCGCGCAGCCCCTCGTCCGTGATGCGCGCCACGATCCAGGTCCCGTCCTCATCCTGTCGCCAGGCGAGCCCGACATGCTCCCGCGGGGCGTTGATCTCCGTGAGCAGGTTGTTCTTGATCAGGCTGCGGAACACCGCGTTGCGGGCGGCGGCCGGCAGGGTCTTCGGCGCGCGGGCGAGTCCCATCTCGTGCTGCGCCGCGGCGCTCAGGATCACGCGCTGGGTATCGGAAAGCTTCATCGTCGGGGTCTCCGGTTCGGCACCCGACCAGCCGGGTGCTACCACCCCGAGCCCCGCAGGCCTTGCCTGTCGGGGCGGTGGCGGCAGGCGCGGCGCGCTATTCGGCGAATTCGCCGCGCTTGAAGTAGCAATCCGTCACGCTCGCCAGTCTGCTGTTCCAGTGTTCGAGCGTCGCGGCCTTGCCCCAGAGAACCTCCTCGGGATCCGCGCCAAAGTGATCCGCGCTCATCTGCTGAAGCTCGGCGACCATCGCGTCGAAGCGCGCCTTCTGCTGCAGGAAGGCTTCGAGACTCTTCTGCTGATTGCGGGCGGCGCGGGCTTCGCGGTCGGTCATGTTCGTCTCCGTCGTGATGCAGGGCATCCCCTGCTCGTGACGGACCATTCGCGCTGCGGCGGGGGCTGAGCCAAGCGCCATCGGCACGACGGCGATTGCTTTCTTCGAGGGGTCTCGATCACATCATGATCGCCACCGCGCAGCCGGGCCGCGTGGCCTCGCAGCGCGAGGTGGCGCGCCGCCTCGGCATCTCCCACACGGCGCTGCAGAAGGCGCAGCGCGCCGGCCGCATCGCGCCCGAGGCCGACGGCGCCTGGGATGTCGAGAAGGTTCGCGCGCGGCTGGCGGACAGCAGCGATCCTGTCCGGAAGACCGCGACTCTGGTGCAGCCAGCAGTGGCAGCACCCCGGCCCGCATCGCCGCCGCCTGTCGCCGCGATTCCGCCGGCCGCCGATCCCCTGCCGCGCGCCGCCCAGAACACCTTCCACGATGCGCGCACGGCGAACGAGGTCCTGAAGGCGCAGGAGCGTCGGCTACGGCTCGACGAACGAAAGGGCAAGCTGGTCGACAAGGCTCGCGCGCTCCTGCTCGTGCACCGGCTCGCCAAGGAGGAGCGCGACGCCATCCTAGCCTGGCCCGCCCGCGTCGCTGCCGAGATGGCGGCCGAGCTCGGCGTCGATGTGCATCGGCTGCAGACCATGATGGACACGCGCCTGCGCCAGCACCTGGCCGAGCGGCACGATGTCCGAGTGAGCGTCGGTTGATGGTGGGCGAGCATCTGCTCGACGAGCTCGGCCGCTTCGAGGGCGACGCCGAAATACTGCAGGCGTGGCGCGACGGCATGGCGCCGGAGCCGGCGCTGCTCGTGTCGGAATGGGCCGACCGACATCGCCTGCTCGGCAGCCGCGGCTCCGCCGAGCCCGGGCCGTGGCGCACCGCACGCACGCCCTATCTGCGCGAGATCATGGACGCGCTGTCGCCGGCGCACCCGGCACGGCGCGTGGTCTTCATGAAGGGCGCGCAGGTCGGCGGCACCGAGTGCGGCAACAACTGGATCGGCTACGCCATCCACCACGCGCCGGGGCCGATGCTCGCGGTGCAGCCGACGACTGAACTGGCCAAGCGCTTCTCAGACCAGCGCATCGATCCACTGGTGGAGGAGACGCCCGCGATCCGGGAACGGGTGGCGCCGGCGCGCTCGCGCGACAGCGGCAATCGCCAGCTCTCGAAGGAATTCCCCGGCGGGCAGCTGGTGATGACCGGCGCCAACAGCGCGGTCGGGCTGCGCTCGATGTCGGCCCGCTTCCTGTTCCTCGACGAGATCGACGCCTATCCCGGCGACGTCGAGGGCGAAGGTGACCCGATCGCATTGGCCGAGGCACGGGCCCGCACCTTCGGCTGGCGGCGCAAGATGCTGCTGGTCAGCACGCCGACCATCGCCGGGCTGTCGCGAATCGAGCGCGAGTACCTGGCGAGTGACCAACGGCGCTATTTCGTGCCCTGCCCGCATTGCGGCCACCGCCAGCATCTGCGCTTCGAGCGGCTGGTCTGGGACGAGGGCCAGCCGGAGACGGCGCGGTATCTCTGCGAGGATTGCGACGGGGCGATCGGGGAGCAGCACAAGGCGGCGATGCTGGCCGCGGGGGAGTGGCGGGCCACCGCCACGGCGTCGGACCCGCACGCCGTCGGCTTCCACATCTCGGCGCTCTACTCGCCGCCCGGATGGATGCCCTGGTCGGAGATCGCCCGGCTCTGGCTCGCCGCGCAGGGCGACGACCGGGCCATCAAGACCTTCCGGAACACCGTGCTAGGCGAGACCTGGCAGGAAGCGGGCGAGGCGCCGGACTGGCAGCGGCTCTATGACCGCCGCGAGAACTGGACGGCGGGCACCGTGCCGATGGGCGGGTTGCTACTGACGGCCGGCGTGGACGTGCAGCGCGACCGGCTCGAGGCGAGCCTCTGGGCCTGGGGGCAGGACCGCCAGTCATGGCTGGTCGAGCACCGCGTGCTGGCCGGGAACCCGTTCGAGGCGGCGGTCTGGGAGGAGCTGCGGCTGCTGCTGGGCGAGACCTGGCGACACGCCAGCGGGCACCGACTGCCTGTGGCGATGGCGGCGATCGACAGCGGCGACGGCATGACCACCGCGGAGGTCTACGCCTTCGTGCGGCGGGCCGGCGCGGGCCGCGCGATCGCCGTGAAGGGCCAGGACGGGCTGCGCGCCGCGGTCGGTCAGCCGGCCGCGACAGAGGTGCGGCAGAACGGCCGCAAGCTCGGCGGCCTGAAGGTCTGGCCCGTGGGATCCTCCTTCCTGAAGGCCGAGACCTACGGCTGGTTGAAGCTCGACCGGCCGACGGAGGAGAGCGGCGATCCCTTCCCGCCGGGCTACGTGCACCTGCCGGTGTATGCGGCGGGCGAGGAGTTCTGCCGCCAGATCACGGCGGAGCAGTTGGTGGCCCGTGCTGGGCGGAACGGCTTCCGCCGGCTGGAGTGGGTGAAGACCAGGGAACGCAACGAGGCGCTCGACTGCCGCGTCTATGCGCGCGCAGCCGCTGCGGTGCTCGGCATGGATGGCTGGGGCGACGGGCGCTGGGCGCGTATGGCGGATGCGCTGTCGCTGCCGGCGGCCGAACTTCCCACCAGCGGGAATGTCGCTCGGCCACCACCCGCGCAGGCCGCACCCGACACCCATCGCCCGCGCGGATGGCTTGCGCCGCGCAGCGGCTGGCTGCGCTGAAGGGAGGACGCGCATGGATCCGACCGTCCTCGCCTGGGCGCTGGCGCAGCCCGCCGGCAGCCGCGCCGCTGCCCTGGCCGCCGCCTACACGGGCGGCACGACCCGCGTGACCTTCGACGGACGGACCGTGGAGTACCGCAGCCTCGATGAGCTCGGCCGGGCGCTCGCCGTGCTGCGCGGCGCGGAGATGACGACGGCGCGCCGGCCGTCCGTCACGCTGGCCAGCTTCTCTCGCGGGGGAAGCACGTGATGGGCCGGCTACGAGACGCGTGGAACGCGCTCCGGGGCTATGCCGCGGCGCAGGACCAGCGTGCCTCCGCCTGGGCACCGTCCGGCGGCAGCGCGACGGCCGAGGTCGGCACCGCCGCAGCGACGGTCGCGCGGCGTGCGCGCGATGCTGTGCGCAACGATCCCTATGCCAGCCGCATCGTCGACCTCTGGACCGGCAACGCGGTCGGCGCCGGCATCACCACCCGCTGGCCCGACAACGCACACAGCCGCGCCTGGCAGCGCTGGGCGGAGAGCACGGCCTGCGACGCCGAGGGGCGGCTCGACCTTTACGGCCTGCAGGCGCTGGTCATGCGGGCGGTGGTCGAGAGCGGTGAGTGCTTCGTGCGTTTCCTCATGGTGCTTCCGTCGCCCGCCAATCCGATCGGCCTGCGGCTGCAGGTGCTGGAGAGCGACCACCTCGACACGGCGCGGAACGGCATCGTCGACGGGGCCGCGACCATCCAGGGCATCGCCCTCGGCGAGGCCGGCGAGCCGGTCGGCTACTGGCTGCACCGGGTGCATCCCGGCGCGGCCTGGATCCTGCCGGGCTCGACCTGGCTCAGCAGCGAGCGCATCCCGGCCAGCGATGTGCTGCACATCTACCGCAAGCGCCGCCCAGGCCAGCTGCGCGACGTCTCCTGGCTCGCGCCGGTGCTGCTGCGGCTGCGGGATCTCGGCGACTACGAGGCCGCCCTGCTGATGAAGGCGAAGATCGAGGCCTGCCTGGCTGCGGTGGTGTCTGAGGAAGGCGACGAGGCGCTAACCGGCGCGGCAGCCGGGCTGCTCCGCGATGCACAGGGCCGGACGGTCGAGAGCTTCGAGCCCGGGATGATCCTCTACCGCCGCGGCATGGGCTCAGTGGAGGTGGTGAACCCGAGCGGGGGAGGCAGCCACGCCGCCTTTGCTCGCCGCGCCCTCGAAGCCGCCGCCGTGGGCGCGGGCCTCACCTACGACCAGGTCTCGGGCGACCTGACGCAGGCGAACTACTCATCGCTCCGCGCCGGCAAGATCGAGTTCCGCCGGCTCTGCGAGCAGGTCCAGTACGGCATGCTGATCCCGATGCTGGTGCGTCCCATCGCGGACCGCTTCCACCAACAGGGCGCGCTGCTCGGGCTGTGGGGCGCCGAGATGCCGGATGGCGTCAGCCACGTCCCGCCCGCGCACGAGATGATCGACCCGCTGAAGGACACCACCGCGCTGATCGCCCAGGTGCGTGCGGGCTTCGTGCCGCAGCCCGAGGCCGCCGGTGCCTTCGGCTACGACTTCCGCGCCGCGGTGGAGATGATCCGCGAGGCCAACGCGCTGCTCGACGAGGCCGGCATCTCGCTCGACACCGACCCGCGCCGCGTCGCGAAGTCCGGCGCCGCGCAGGACGCCGCGCAGATGGCCGCCGTCGAGATCGCCGCCACCGGCGCCGCGGCGCCTCCTGCAGGAGAACCCCGATGAACGCCGGCGCCTTCGACTGGACGGACGACATGCTCAAGATCAAGAGCATGCAGAAGAAGTTCCGCGACAGCTTCAACGGGACCGAGATCAACCCGGCCCGCTGGGACGTCGCGGCCAGCGGCAGCGGCATGGCGCTCGCGGTCGCCGACGGCACCGTCACCATCTCCACCGGCACGACCCTCGACGACGAGATCGTGCTGACCAGCCGCACCGTCTTCACCATCCCGCTGCGCGTCATGGTGGCGGTGAACCTCAGCCAGCGCATCGCCGGCCAGTCGGTCTGGCTCGAGCTGGTCTCCGTCGATCCGACCTCCGCCCAGCCGGACGGCCGCAGCGCCGCCGCCTGGCGCCTCGACGGCACCAGCCCGACGCTCGCGAATTACGAGGTGCAGAGCGAGGGCGCGCCGCGGCTCGTCAGCGCCTCCGCCTCGACCATCCCAACCACGGCCCCGGCGGGCTGGTCGGTGCTGGAGATCGAGCCGACCAATGACGAGTGCTGGTTCCACGGCCGGCAGATCGACACGACGGCGGCGCGGTCGAACTCCTATGTCCGCCACCAGCAGATCCCGGAGCCGAATGCGCTCTACCGCTTCCGGATCCGGGTGCGGAACCGGCAGTACGTCAACGGCATCTCGGCGGTGGCCAACAACGGCTCCGGCCTGGTGCGGATCACCCGCGCGGCGCATGGCTTCGCGACGAACGACGTGGTCACGGTCGCCGACGTCTCCGGCGTGCCGGGGGCGAACGGCACCTTCACCATCACCGTCATCGACGCCAACAGCTTCGACCTCGTCGGCTCGACCTTTTCGGGGGCCTACATCAACACCGGCTGGGCCTCGGTGAGCCGGAACCTGGCGCCGGCCTCGAGCACCGATGTGAAGGTGCAGTTCGTCACCATCGCGGACTACGCCGAACTCACCACCGAGATCACCGCAGGGCGCGGCCAGTCGGTCGCCGGCCAGGGGCTTGGGGTGAACGTGCTGAGCAGCATCGCGCCGACGCTGACGGCAGTGGGCGGCCAGGCGCGCAACACGAACGGCGCGCTGCCGGTGCTGGTCGCGACTGGGCTATCGGCCAACCCAACGGCGGTGACCACCGGCCGCGGCATCGACCTGCTGGCGACGCTGATCGGCGCGCTGGTGAACAAGCCCTTCTCGATCCCGGAGGCCGACTGGCAGTACGCCGGCGCCGCGGGCGGGATTACCGGCACGGCCGACGTGGTGCTGAAAGCGGCGGCCGCCGCCGGCGTCCGGAACTACGTCACCTCGATCGACCTGCGGAACGCCCACGCCACGGTGGCGACGGAGGTGGTGATCAAGGACGGGGCGACGGTGATCTGGCGGCAGCTGCTGCCGGCGGCGATGGCGACGCCGGTGGACATCACCTTCCCGACGCCGCTGCGCGGGACGGCGGCGACGGCCGTGAACTTCGCCTGCCTGACCACGGGCGCGCAGGTCTACGTCAACGCGCAGGGCTACGCCGCGCCGTAGCGGCGGCGGCCACCAGGAATCCACCATGACCGAGACGACCGAGCCGGGCGGCAGCGATGCCGCACCGGATGCTCCTGCCATGCCGATCGTGGCGCAGCGTGCGCTGGCGGCCCCAGCCACCGTCGATCGTGCCGCGCGCACCGTCGAGGTGGTGTGGTCGACCGGCGCCCGCGCCCGCAACTTCGTCCCGGCGCTTGGGATCATCACCGAGGAGCTGGAGATGGCGCCGAACGCGGTGCGCATGGACGCGCTGCGCTCGGGCCAGGCCCCGGTGCTGAACACCCACCGCCGCGGCGATGCCCGCGACGTGCTCGGCCGCGTCACCGCTGCCCGCCTCGAGCGCGGCCGCGGTTACGCCACGCTGCAGTTCAGCACCGCCGCCGATGTGGAGCCCGTCTGGCAGCGCATCGCCGACGGCACGCTCCGCGCGGTGAGCGTCGGCTATCGCGTGCACCGCTACGAGCCGCGGCCGGACGTCGCGACCGGCGAGACCGTCCACCGCGCCGTGGATTGGGAGCCCTTTGAGATCTCCGTCGTGCCGGTCCCGGTGGATCGCGAGGCGGCGGTCCGCGCGCAGGGGGAGCAGGGCCTCCCCGCGCCGGCGATCGAACCCGCCCTGCCTGACGAGGAACCCATCATGCCCGAGACGACGCCGGAGACCCCGGCTGCCCCGCCCGCGGCGCCGCCCTCCGCCGCGCCGTCCACGCCGCCCCAGGAGAATCCCGTGACCACTACGCCGAGCGCCCCGCCGCCCGAGCCCACCCGCGCCGCGCACGCGCCGGCCGCCCCGCCGACCGACCTCGACGCGATCCGCGCCGAGGCCGAGCGCGCCGTTGCCGAGCGCATCGCCAGCTACGAGCCGGTGCTCGCCGCCGCGCGCGGCCTGCTCCCCGCCGACACCATCGACGCGCAGCGCCAGGCGGCCATGCGCGATCGCGCCAGCCCTGAGGTGCTGCGCGCCCGCCTGTGGGAGGCCCTCACGCAGAGCCAGACCGCCCGCCCCACGCTGCCGGCCCGCCCGGAGAGCGGCCCCGGGCAGGACGATCCGGCGCAGCTGCTCGACGCCATGGCCGAGGCACTCGCCGCCCGTTCCATGCCGGGCTACCAGCCGCCGAGCACCGGCCCCGGCGCCGGCCGCCACGCCGAGTTCATGGGCTGGCGCCCCTCCGACATGCTGCGCGAGCTCCTCGCCCGCCGGGGCGATCGCAACCCGCCACGCAACCCGACGCTCCTCGCCGAGCGCGCCTTCCACACCAGCTCCGACTTTCCGGCCCTGCTCTCGGCCGCCGCCAACAAGATGCTGCTCGCCGCCTACCAGCCGGCGCAGCCGACCTACCGGCAGATCTTCCTCCGCCGCGATTTCCGGGACTTCAAGCCGCACCGGCACCTGCGCATCGGCGACTTCCCGACGCTCCTACCGCTGCTGGAGAATGGTGAGATCCAGGTCGGCACCATGTCCGAGAGCCAGGAGATCGTCGTCCTGCAGACCTTCGCGCGGCGTATCCGCGTCACGCGACCGATGCTGGTCAACGACGACCTCGGCGCCTTCACCGACTTCGCCGCCGCGATCGGGCGGCGCGTCGCCGAGTTCGAGAACGCCACCGCGTACCAGCTGCTGAACAGCGGCAATGGCGACGGCCCGACGCTCACCACCGGCAATGCCACGGTGTTTGGCACGGGCGCGGGGCGCGCGAACAAGGCCGGCGCGGGCTCTGCTCTCGACCTGCCGAACCTCGCCGTCGGCCGCGCGGCCAT
>NZ_JAFNJS010000020.1 GCF_019024325.1 Falsiroseomonas tokyonensis | reverse complement strand
GAACTTGCCCGCAGCATGCCGCGATGTCCCTGCTGCCACCGCCTCACTCAGCGTCACCATTATGTGACACAGTAGTACTAGCCAGCGTTCGAGGTATCACCTAGGCTCGTTTCACCATGCGAATTTCCAAGATCAAAATCAGCAATTTCGCAAACTTCGGCCAATTCGAGGTCGACACTGGCGAGAACCTCGTCATCGTCGGCGAGAATAAGGTCGGTAAGAGCAACCTGCTGTTCGCCCTTCAGCTCATTCTTGACCCCGGCCTTTCCGAGCGCGACCGCCAGCTCGGGCTGGAGCACTTCTGGGATGGCCTCGGCGACGAAAAGTTGGGCGCAACAATCGAGATCTCAGTCGACCTGACTGACTTTGATGCCGATGCCCGGTTGTTGGCGCATCTGGGCGACTGCATCGTCGATCCGGGGCCGCCGATGATTTCGCGACTGACATATCGGTTTCAGCCCAAAGCGAGCCTCGCCGGGGAACCGGCGAGCCTGGCCGACTACGAGTATCTGGTGTTTGGGGGAACGGACCCCGACAACGCGATCCGCTCGGGCCTCCGACGCATGCTGCCGCTCGACGTGCTGGGCGCCCTGCGCGACGCGGAGAAGGATCTGGCGACGTGGCGACGCTCACCGCTACGCCCCATGATCGAGAGGCTGACAGCGGCGCTCGACGATGATGACCGGGACTCGGTCGAGACCGCCGTCAACTCGGCGCAGGAGGCGCTGACGCGGCTCGACGAGGTCGACGCCGTGGCTCGCACAATCAGCGATCGGCTGGAGGCGATAGTCGGGCCGGCGCATGCGACCTCGATCGCGCTCGGGCTGGCGCCGACACGCATTGACGCGCTGCTTCGGGCGCTGCAGCTGCTGATCGACGACGGCGCGCGAGGCGTCGCCGACGCAAGCCTGGGCACGGCCAACCTAATCTTCCTGGCCTTGAAGAGCCTTGAACTCGATCAGCTCGTCGAAGAAGGCGAGCGCGACCACACCTTTTTGGCGGTGGAGGAGCCCGAGGCGCATCTCCATCCGCAGGTGCAACGCCTCGTATTTAGACACTTTTTGACCGAACCAGAAAGCGGCGGCGACGAGAACGAACCCGATGGCAATTACGCGGAAGCAGCCCCGTCGCGGCTGACGACGATTTTGACGACGCATTCACCGCATATAGCCAGCGTGGCACCAATCCGCTCGATCGTGCTGCTCCGCCGAGATGGCGCGGCCGATCAGACAATCGGCGTATCGACTGCGACCGCGCCGCTCACCGCGGCCGACGAGGCCGACCTGCAGCGGTACATCGACGTAACGCGCGGCGAGATGTTCTTCGCGCGAGGCGTTATCCTGGTTGAAGGCGATGCCGAGCGATTCCTCGTCCCTGCCTTTGCCGAGGCGCTCGACATCCACCTCGACCGGCTCGGCATCTCAGTGTGCTCAGTCGCCGGGACCAACTTCACCCCCTATGTGAAGCTGCTGGGATCGGCTGGCTTGTCGATCCCTCATGTCATCCTGACCGATCTCGACCCAACTGACGCAGGCACACCGCTCGCACTTCGGCGCTTGGTCAATATTTTGGAAATTGTCGAACCGGGTCCAGTCTACGCTGACTTAGCCGATGCGGCGGTCTTTCGGCGCGGCGAGCGGCATGGCGTTTTCCTCAACACCGGGACGCTCGAGCCCGAGTTATTCGTCGCGGGCATGGGACACGCTATGACCCGCATTCTGAGTGATGAGCTACCGCTTCGCCCTGCAACGCGAACGGTGTTGAATGGCTGGGTCGTTGACCCAGCGTCCCTCGATGCCGATCGGCTGATCAAGCTGATCGAGCGGGTTGGCAAGGGGCGCTTTGCGCAGCGTCTCGCAGCGCACGTCACTGCCGCGAGGTGCCCGACCTACATCCGTAACGCGCTGGAGCGTGTTCGCGATGCCGTCGCGTGAAAGCAGCGCCGCCTATCTCCGGCATGTCGGCGACCTGGAGGGCAACGCCGGCCAGCAGGCGGCCTACAACTCATGCGGCCATTGCGTCGTGCTCGCGGGTCCGGGAAGTGGCAAGACGAAGACGCTAGTCCTGAAGCTCGCGCGGATGCTGGCGGAAGATGTGCGCGCGCCGCGAGGCGTTGCTTGCATCACCTACAGCCAGGAGTGCGCGCGCGAACTCGGCCGCCGCCTCGAAGCGCTTGGCCTACGCGACGCGCCCAACCTCTTCATCGGCACCGTGCATGGCTTCTGTCTCCGGCATCTGCTCATGCCTTACGCCCGCTTTGCCGGAATCGAGGTGCCGGACCCCATCACTGTGGCGACCACGCGGCAGATTGAGACAACGTTCACACGGGTTGCCGAAAACCTGCTTGGGATCAACCAACCCTATCGGCTCCATCACATGGGTAAGTACCGCCGCGTCCATCTCGACCGGGACCTGCCCGATTGGATGGCAGACCCTGATCTGGCGCGCATCACGATCGGCTACGAGCGCGCGCTGCGGGATGCGGGGCTGGTCGACTTCGACGATCTAGTCATCCAGGGCAATCGTCTCGTCAACGACAACGACTGGGTGCTGCCAGTCATCGCCGCTCGGTGGCCTATCCTAGCAGTCGACGAGTATCAGGACCTCGGGCTCCCGCTGCACCGGATTATCCATCGGCTCGCCTTCGATGGCGGAGTCCGCCTGTTCGCAGTCGGTGATGCGGATCAGTCAGTGTACGGGTTTACCGGCGCGGACGGCGGCTTGCTGCTCGAACTCGGCCAGCGCGACGACGTCGAGTGCGTTCGGCTCCAGCTCAACTATCGTTCGGCCGGTCAGATCATTCGTGCCTCAGAGCTCGCGCTTGGGGAGGCGCGCGGCTATCGCCCACACGACCCCGCGCGCCAAGCCGTGGTCGCCTTCGTCGAGCGACCGGGCGGACTCAAAGATCAGGCGGCGCATGTCGTCGACAACTTAATCCCTGAAGCGTTGGCCGAAAAGCCGGGGCGCACTCTGGGTGATATCGCCATCCTCTATCGGGCAGCGCCTGTAGGTGACCTGTTCGCGGACGCGCTCGCCGCGGCCGGCTTCGATTACATCCGGGTCGATAACGCTGCACCATACAAGAAGGTTGGGCTTACGAGCTGGATCGAGGACTGCGCCGCATGGTGCTCGGGCGGCTGGCGTCGGGGCCGGCCGCAGCTTACCGGTCTTATCCAGCGCTGGACCGGCTTCCGGTCGGGCCGTGTTAGCGAGATAGAGGAACGCCGAGCCGCCCGCGTGGTCACCGAGTTTCTGTTCAGGCATCGCGGCGACGACACTCCTGCAGCCCCGTTCGTCGCAGCAATCCGGGCTGAACTGGTCGATCCGCTTTCGGCCGCCGAGCCGAGCCTAGCCGACCAGCGCGAGCAGGTTCGTCGCATGGGCGTGGCGTTTGCACCCGAGGGCAGGCTGGTGGACCTCGACCTATCAAGCCTCGGCGGGCGCGACGGGTCGCCTCAGCACGTCAACATGCTGACCCTGCACTCTGCCAAAGGTTGCGAGTACGACGTTGTGTTCATGGTCGGCATGGACATGGGTGCGATGCCGTGGGCGAAGGAGAGCGAGGCCGAGCTAAGCGAGAGCCGTCGCCTTTTTTACGTCGGCCTGACCCGCGCGCGCGACGCCGTCCACATGCTTTATTCAGGCTGGACCATTGATCGATACGGTCGTGTTCGCCGGCTCGGCCGATCCTCCTTTGTGGAAGAGCTTGAGGTTCGGCTGAAAGTCGAGGGGATTTGACGTCTGGTAACGACGGTGGCAACGCGGCCGTGGCAGTCGTCGATGACCTCCAGCAGGTCCGGGCGCCCCAGGGGTCAGCGGCGTCTGACCCCAGTCGTCTAGGAGCAGGACCTGCACCCGCGCCAAGCCCTTCAGCATGCGGGCGTAGCGGCCATCGCCCTTGGCCAGGGCAAGCGCCTCGAGCAGCTGTAGCAGGCTGGTAGGGCACGCTGCGTACGTCGCGCCAGGCTTTGTGGCCGAGGGCGCAGGCGAGCCAGGTCTTGCGCACCCGGTCGGTCTCTTGCATTTGTCTTTCACAATTCCTATCCTGTGAAAGCCGAACGATGAGTGCTCGGTTCTTGCGCGGAGGCTCGGCCATGACCGCCAACAACATTCACCTGCTCCATGCGCGGCCCTCCCCGCTCGCTCCCTTTCTCCGGGTGGGACATACCGGCCAGCACCGGCTTGAGGCCATGGTTGCGGCGAATCGCATGCCGTATCAGCGCTTTGTTTTCGATGCGGCACACATTCGGCGCCAGCAAAGCCTGCTTCAGGCACTCAAGGCGCGTGGCTCTGAGATCGTTATCGATCTGAACTTTGCCGAGACGGCTGCGCCTGGCCGCTTCGCGACGGCCGTGGCCAAGTTGCCTTGGGGAAATGCTGAACGTCCCTGGACACCTGACGATTTCGGCAGGGAGCGCAACGCGGACTTCTTCAAGCAAATGGCCGAGTTCGCCGTCGCGAACGGCGGCACTACAGTTCTCGCCCCGACCCACTTGGTCGAGTCGGATGTGGCACCCTGGCACACCGTAGACCTCGATGGATGCGTTCGGCTCCGTCGGGAGCTCGATCGCGCCGGCGGCAAGTCTATCGCCATAGACTATCAGATAATTACCACGACCGCCGCCCTGAAGGACCCGCAGCTGCGATCGGTCCTTCTCGACGGCGTCGCAGATTTACCGTTCCAAAACCTCTGGCTCCGCGCCTCGGGCTTTGGTGCAAAGGCCACCGGCGCTGGCACACGCCACCTTCTCGAAACCGCAAGGCACCTGCATGCGGTTGGCCGACCTATCGTGATTGACATGGCAGGCGGGTTTGCTGGCCTCTCGACACTGGCTTTCGGCACTGCGGGCGGCATCTGCCATGGCATTGCGCTGAGCGAGAGCTTCAATGCTGCTGATTGGCGCAAGCTTCCTCAGGAGGGCAAGGGCGGCGGCCTCGGTGCCCGGATCTACGTGGCTGATCTCGATCGCCATCTTTCGGAGAAACAAGCGGAGGCATTCTTCGCGGTCCGCGGTACGAAGTCGCGCTTCGCGTGCAACGACACGTCGTGCTGCCCATCAGGACTCGACGACATGGCTGAGAGCCCGCAATCACACTTCATCACGCAGCGCTTCCGCCAGATCGCAGAACTCGACCGACTGCCGGAGGCGCGGCGCGCCGAGCATTTCCTGCTTCGCATGCTCGACCCCGCCGTTCGATCCGCCAGACAGGCAGCCAAGCTGAAGTTCGGCGACGAGCAAGTGCAAAAGCTGGTCGGCGAGTCCAAGACCCGTCTCATCCGCTTCCGGGACGCGCTCGGCGGCCTTCATGAAGCTGAGGCTGTCGGCACCGATGTCTCGCGCTCCAGGGCTCCAGCCTTCCGCGGCAGGCAGGAAGATACGTGCGAACTCGTATCAATTATGGGCGGGCGGCGGTGAGCGGCGCAGTCGCCAGGATCGTTGATGACCTCCGCACGCGCGGCGGGCTCAAGGGAACCGATCTAGCCAACATCACGGAGGTCTCCCAAGCGACCGTCTCTCGCTGGGCGGCCGGCAAGGCCTCTCCCCATCCAAAGACGCAGCTCGTCATCTCCGACCTGAAGTATGTCGTGGATCGCCTTGCCGATTTCTATACGCCGGAAGAAACCCGGATCTGGCTGTACGCCAAGCATCCGATGATGGACGGCGCACGTGCGATCGACCTCATCCATGACGGTCTGACCGATCTCGTCCTGGCCGTGATCGAAAGCCTCGGTGACGGGACCTACACCTGACCATGACGAACCGGCGCCATGATCGGGTCATCCTTGATGCCCTCGAAGCCATGGAGCCAGAGGCCTTTGCAGGCGATGTCTGGAGAGTCACGTCGCGGGGCCGTGATCCGCTTCGCGGCTCAACGGCGGAAGGCCGCTGGAGCCCTGCTGGCGAGTTCGAAGTCCTCTACACGAGCCTCGCACGCGACGGCGCGCTGACGGAGATTGGCTACAGGCTCTCGCTGGAACCAGTCTGGCCCAGCAAGGTGCAGCATCAGGTCCATCGGATTGGCGCGCGGACCGAGCGGTCCCTGCGCTTTTCGGATGTCGCTGCGCTGGCGCCGCTCGGTGTGGAGGCGGCGCGCTATGCGAGCTTTGACTACGGGCCAACACAGGCCCTGGCAGCGGCGGCGCGATTCCTCGGCTTCGACAGCCTCATCGTTCCGAGTGCGCGGTCGTCGGCGCTGCATTTGGTGCTCTTTCTCGATGCCATCATCGACGATGGAGCGCTGACCGTCCTCGAAAGCGAAGACATCGATTGGGACGGCTGGCGACGGAAGCGGCAATAGCATCAAGCGGTCCTGAAATGTGTTCGCCCAGTTGGTTCGGACGTGAGACCTTAATAGGTTCTGAGCTTAGGAGAGCCGGCCCCTAAGCGCCGCGCTGAGGTGAAGGACAGCTCGCGCCTCATCCCCGGCCACGGCGACGTGCTCGACCGGCTCGACGCGGCGATGGCGGCGGCGCCCTGCCTGTTGGTCGCCATGGAGTTGTCCGCCTAGATGGACCGACCGTCCGTCCGCAAATCTGTTGATTGCCGCTGAGAACTGACCCGGTTTGGGGTGAAGTTGCCACTGAGAGTTGACCCATGTTCGGACGCTAGCCTCGGCCCTTTGGGCGGGGGCAGCGGGAGTGTTGGACATGGCGTTGTTGAGCGTTATCCGGCGCTGGCATTTCCGGCAGCACCAGTCGATCCGGGCGATCGCTCGCCGGACCGGCCTGTCGCGGAACACCATCCGCAAGTACCTGCGGTCCGAGGCGGTGGAGCCTGTTTTCAGGACGCCCGATCGCCCCAGCAAGCTCGATCCCTTCGCCGAGCGGCTGGCGGCTTGGCTGCGGACGGATGCCCGCAGGCCGCGCAAACAGAAACGCACGGCGCGGCAGTTCCACGCGGAGCTGGCCGGGCTCGGCTATGATGGCTCGTACCGGCGGGTCGCTGCCTTTGTGCACGCCTGGCGGGACGACTGGCAGCGCCTGCAGCAGACCGCCGGCCGCGGCGTCTTCGTGCCGCTGGCCTTCGGCCCGGGCGAGGCGTTTCAGTTCGACTGGAGCGAGGAGCATGCCGTCATCGGCGGCGAGCGCACCAAGCTGCAGGTCGCCCACCTCAAGCTTTGCCATAGCCGGGCTTTCCTGGTGCGGGCCTACCTCCTGCAGACGCACGAGATGCTGTTCGACGCCCACAACCACGGCTTTCGCGTGCTGGGTGGCGTGCCGCAGCGCGGCATCTACGACAACATGCGCACCGCCGTGGACCGGATCGGTCCGAGCCGCGAGCGGCAGGTCAATGCCCGCTTCCTGGCCATGGCGAGCCACTATTTGTTCGAGCCCGAGTTCTGCAATCCGGCATCGGGCTGGGAGAAGGGTCAGGTCGAGAAAAACGTTCAGGACACCCGGCACCGGCTGTGGCAGCCCATGCCGCAGGTCGCCAGCCTGGAGGCGCTGAATGCCTGGCTGGAGCAACGATGCTTCGCCTTGTGGGAGGAGATCCCGCACGGCGCCGAACCCGGCAGCGTCGCCGCGGTCTGGCGGCAGGAGGTGGACTGCCTGATGCCGGTCAGACGGGTCTTCGACGGCTTCGTGGATGAGACCAAGCGGGTCTCGCCAACCTGCCTCGTGCACTTCGACCGCAACCGCTACAGCGTGCCCGCCTCCTTCGCCAATCGTCCGGTCAGCCTGCGGATCTATCCCGAGCGCATCGTGATCGTCGCCGAGGGAGCCGTGCTTTGCGAGCACCAGCGGATCATTGAGCGATCGCATGGGCAGGGCCGGACGGTCTATGATTGGCGCCACTATCTGGCCGTGGTCCAGCGAAAGCCCGGTGCCCTACGCAACGGCGCGCCCTTCGCCGAGCTGCCAGAGGCATTCCGGCAACTTCAGCGCCAACTGCACGGCAGGTCGGGTGGTGACCGGGAGATGGTGGAGATCCTGTCCCTGGTGCTGCAGCACGACGAGCAGGCTGTACTGGTTGCCGTGGAGATGGCGCTGCAGGCCGGTGTGTCGACCAAGACCCACATCCTGAACCTGCTGCACCGGCTGACCGACGGGACAGCCTCCCAGGTCCCGCCGATCGAAGCGCCCCAGGCCCTGGTGCTGGCGCAGGAGCCCAAGGCCAACGTCGCCCGCTATGACAGCCTGCGTCTGAGAAATGGAGGCCGCCATGCGTCATGACCCGGCGGCTGCCGCCGTCACCATCATGCTGCGCAGCCTCAAGATGCACGGCATGGCGCAGGCCGCGGCTGAGCTCACCGAGCAGGGCGCGCCCGCCTTTCAGAGCGCGATCCCGGTTCTGTCGCAGTTGCTGAAGGCCGAGATGGCCGAGCGGGAGGTCCGCTCCATCGCCTACCAGCTCAAGGCCGCACGGTTCCCGACCTACAAGGACCTGACGGGCTTTGACTTTGCCAGCAGCCAGATCAACGAAGCCCTGGTGCGCCAACTGCATGCCGGTGCTTTCATGGAGAAAGCCGACAACATCGTGCTGGTCGGCGGGCCAGGCACCGGAAAAACGCACGTCGCCACCGCGCTTGGCGTCCAGGCGGTCGAGCATCACCGCAAGCGGGTGCGGTTCTACTCCACGGTGGAACTGGTCAACGCCCTCGAGCAGGAGAAAGCCGCCGGAAGGACAGGTCAGATTGCCGCCCGCCTGCTCCATACCGACCTGCTGATCCTCGACGAACTTGGATATCTGCCGTTCAGCGCCTCGGGCGGTGCCTTGCTGTTTCACCTTCTCAGCAAGCTCTACGAGCAGACCAGTGTCGTCATCACCACCAATCTCAGTTTCAGTGAGTGGGCGGCGATCTTCGGTGATGCCAAGATGACGACGGCGCTCCTCGATCGGCTCACCCACCACTGCCACATCCTGGAGACCGGCAACGACAGCTTCCGCTTCAGGAACAGCTCCGCAACCCAGGCCCATCGTGAAAGGAAGCCACAGCCCACCTGACAGAATCCGAGAACCCCGCATCCCCACAACCCGGGTCAGATCCTCGTGGCAACCCCGGGTCAGCTCTCAGTGGCAATCAACACATCACCATCTGGTCGCACGTCCAGCTCGAGCAACTGCTCCGCGGCTTCAATGCCGCCTACAACGCCCGCCGCCAGCGCGTGCTCAACGGCAAGACGCTCGACCAGCTCGTCGCCGAGCGCCTCAAAGCGCGACGCAAGCTCGTCGGGGCCAAGCCTGAGGGCCGGGCAGGCCCGGCTGACATCGCCAAGGCACGCCTCATCGTTGAAGCCGCCAAGGACGTCTCGCAACCAGACAACTAGGCGCCAGAGCCGGTTGATGTCTTGCCTTCGTCGCTCTTGGTTTCAGCGCGCGCGTCGCGCAGTATCTCGATACCGCCCTTAATCGCGATGATGGCGGTCGCGAGTCCGACCAGTAGGTCGGGCCAGTTGCTGCCCAGCCACAGCACCAGCACGCCAGCGACCAGGATGCCGCCGTTGGAGATGAAGTCGTTGAAGCTGAAGGTGGTGGCGGCACGAAGGTTCACGTCCTTCTGCTTCAGCCGCTGGAGCAGCCGGAGACAAATGTAGTTTACGACGCCGGCGATTGCCGACATCACCATCATCGTCGGCCCAATTGGCTCACTGCCCTGGATGTAACGGCGGCCGACGTCGATCAGAATGCCACCGGCGAAGATCAGCAGCATGACCCCGGACGCAGTGGCGGCTCGGGTCTTCCAGGTCTGCCCGTGGGTCAGCGCGATAAGGCTCAGCGCGTATACTGCCGTGTCCGACAGATTATCCACGCCGTTGGCAATTAGGGCGCTGGAGTCCGCGAACAGTCCGGTGCCGAAGAAGCCCGCCGCGATGGCGACATTCAGCAGCAGCACAATCCAGAGCGTGCGTCGCCCGTCCGGCGCTTGACGATCGGTAGCGGCGGTCATCCTACAATCTCTTTGAGCGTCAGCAGTGCGAGGGAGCCGACGGAGGACATTGAGTTGATGAACGGGGTATCAAGTCTCCGCGGGTTGCAAAGAATCGAATCAGGCGTCAGAGCGCGGATTAGCCACCTGCTGTTGGCCCGCCTTCTTGGCCTTCTGCCGATTTGGTGGACACCAAGTTTAGCTTGAACTGGCCAAGCGCTTGAACGAGCCACTGGTCCTGACCCGGAGAACTGGTCCGCCCGGGGCGCAATTTTTTTGGGCACTTTAATCCCTGGAGGAGGGTGCCATGATCCAGCCGACGTTCCACCGGTGGAAGAAGCAGTTCGCCGGGATGGGTGTGGTCGAGATCCGACGGCTGAAGCACCTCGAGGAGGAGAACGCGAAGCTCAAGCGGCTGGTCGCCGACCTGACGCTCGATAAGACGATGCTGCAGGATGTTCTACGCCGAAAGTGGTGAGGCCCATCGTGCGCCGCGACGTGGTGCGCCATCTGCTGGGCGCCTACGGCATAGGCGAGCGGCGGGCGTGTTCAGCGACGGGCTTCCGGAGGTCATTGCATCGATACCGCTTGCGGCGGGACCCGCAGGCCGAGCTGCGCCTGCGGCTGCGTGACCTGGCGGCGGTACGGGTGCGCTACGGCTACCGGCATCTGCATGTGCTGCTGCGCACGAAGGGCTGGCCGGTGACACTCCCCGCCGCGACGGCGCCAAAGTGCAACGTGGTGGTGGCATACCAAGCCCCTCCTTGCAAAAAGATCAAAACGGGTGTTTGAACGTTTGCTTGTTTAGCCAACGACCGGAGTGCCGCGTGTTCCGCAGTCCTCACCACCCTTTTCGTGTGGGCCTCCTGGCCCTTGCCTCTGCCTTCGCGCTCGACCAGGGCACCAAGTGGTGGATCGCCGAGGTGGTGATGCAGCCGCCCCGGACGATACCGATAGTCCCGTTTTTCAACCTGACCTTCCACCGCAACACGGGCGTGAGCTTCGGCCTCTTCGCCGGTTTCGGCGAGGCCGGCCGGTGGGCGCTCGTGGCCGTCGCCCTCGCGGTTGTAGCCATGCTGTGCGTGTGGATGGCCCGCGCGGAGCGGGCCTGGGTCGGAGTCGCTCTTGGCCTCGTTGCCGGCGGCGCGATCAGCAACGTCGTGGACCGGCTGCGGCACGGGGGCGTGACCGACTTTCTCGATTTCTATTACGCCGGCTGGCACTGGCCGAGCTTCAACCTCGCCGATGCGGCCATCTGCGTCGGCGTCGCCCTGCTGCTTCTGGACGGGTTTCTCGGGGAGCGGCGAAAGGAAACGGCAGGGATTGCGGACGGAAGGCAGCCTTGACGCGTTTTCCGGCGTCGCTATATACAAACAATGCTTTGAATATTTGAGGGTCGGATGGACGAGCCGTCACTCACCGACGAGCAGGCGCAGGAGCTCGCCGAGGTGTTTCGTATGCTGGGCGACCCAAACCGGCTGCGCATCGCCTTGGCCTGCCTTGGCAATCCGCGGTGCGTCGGCGACGTCGCCGAGCGGGTCGGGCTCTCGCACGCCCTCGTCAGCCATCACCTGCGCGTGCTGAAGGCGGCACGGTTTCTGACCGCCCGCAAGCGCGGCAAGCAGGTCTTCTACGTGGCGTCCGACGACCGGGTCCGCTGCGTGATCCGCGACATGGTGGGCCACGTCGCCGAGCCTGGCGGCGGGGAGCCCATGAGTGCGGCCGAGGTCGAGGAGGAGGGAAGTGATGGACGGTGATCAACGCGGCGCTGCCGGCGCCGGCCGGGCGGGTGCGCCCCTGCGCTTCCGGGTCGAGGGCCTCGACTGCCAGAACGAGGTCCGGGCTCTGAAGGGCGCCGTTGGGCCGCTCGTCGGCGGCGAGGACGGCCTGGCCTTTGACACACGGGCCGGCCTCATGAGCGTGGCCGCGCCGGGTAGCGCGTCGGCCGAGGCGATCGCGCGCGCGGTCGCCGGCACCGGCATGCGGGCTGAGCTGCTGCTGGACGACGTCGCGCCCGCCTCCAAGGCCCGCCCCGCCACGCCGGGGCCGGAGCCGCTGGTCTTCCAGGTCAGGGGCCTCGACTGCCAGAACGAGGTCAGGGCGCTGCGGCAGGCGGTGGGCCCGCTGGTCGGCGGCGACGACCGGCTTTGGTTTGACACCGCGAAGGGCATCATGACTGCTGCGCCGGCGCATCCCGTCTCGGCGGCCACCGTCGTCGAGGCGGTGGCGAGGACGGGGATGAGCGCCATGGCGCGGGTCGGCGCTCCCGGGTCGCCGGCGCTGCTCCTGCGGGTGCGGGGGCTCGACTGCAAGAACGAGGTGGCGCTGCTGGAGCGCGCGCTCGGGCCGCTGGTGGGTGGCACGCACGCGCTCGCCTTCGACACCGAGCGCGGAGCGGTGACCGTCATCGGCGGGCCGCGCAGTGGCGATGAGCACGACCTCCTGGCGGCGATCCGCGAGGCCAGCATGGACGCCGAGCCGTGGGAGATGACGGCGCCCACCACAGGCCCGGCCACGGCCGCCTTCCAGCTCTTCCGCGTCGAGGGCCTCGACTGCCAGAACGAGGTCGCGGCACTGCGGCGCGAGGTCGGCCCTGTGGTGGGCGGTCCCGAGCGACTGCTCTTCGACCCCGCAAAGGGGCTGATGGCCGTGACGGCGGCGGGCTCGGCCACGGGGCCGGAGATCGAGACGGCCGTCGCGCGCACCGGCATGCGCGCCACGGCCTGGGATGCCGGTCCTGAGGGCCCCTCCCCGCAGCTCTTCCGGGTGGCGGGCCTCGATTGCAAGAATGAGGCGGCGGCCCTGACGCAAGCGGTCGGCCCCGTGGTCGGCGGCGCCGAGGCGCTGGCCTTCGACACGGGCCGCGGTGCGATGATTATCGCACCTGCTCCCGGCCGCGCCCTGTCGGTCGAGGCAATCCGGGACGCGGTGGCGCGCACCGGCATGCGTGCCGAGCCGTGGTCCGAGGCGGCTGAGCCAGCGGCCCCGGACGCCTGCGGCTTGGGATGTGGGGGTGATGTTGCCGCGGCTCTCGCCCCGCCACTGCCGACGCATGCGCCGGACGCCGTGGTCTTCAAGGTGCACGGGCTGGACTGCGGTGACGAGGTGGCGGCGCTGAAGCGTGAGGTCGGGCCGGTCGTCGGCACCGAGGACCGCCTCTCCTTCGACCTGCTCAACGGGCGTATGGCGATCACCGGCGCGGTGTCGCCAGAGCTCGCCGACCGGATCGAGAAGGCCGTCGCCCGCACCGGCATGCGCGCCGAGCCCTGGCAGGAGGGGGAGCAGACCGCCGCCGGTGCCGCGGAGGATCGGCGCCGGCGCGTCCAGACCTGGCTCACCACCGCAAGCGGCGTACTGGCCGTGGCCGGCGTCGCGCTGCACGCGTGGCTGGGCGGCGGCCTCGCTGCGGCGCTCGGTGCCGAGGAGGGTGGCGGCGGCACGCCCTTGCCGGCGATCCTGGCCTACGCGGCCGCCATCGCCTGCGCCGTGCGCTATGTGGCCCCGAAGGCCTGGCTTTCCGCCCGCCGCCTGCGGCCCGACATGAACCTGCTGATGGTCGTCGCGGTGGCCGGTGCCGTCGGCATCGGCGAATGGTTCGAGGCCGCGATCGTCTCCTTCTTCTTCGCCCTCGCCCTAGCCCTGGAGGGATGGAGTCTCGGCCGGGCCCGGCGAGCCGTCGCCGCCCTGATGGAGCTCGCCCCGGCCACAGCGCGGGTCCTGCTGCCGGGCGGCGGCGAGCGCGAGGTGCCGGCGGCCGAGGTGGCTGTCGGCGCGCGCGTCCTGATTCGGCCCGGTGATAAGCTGCCGCTTGATGGCCGCGTCGCCGCGGGCGAGAGCGAGGTCAACCAGGCGCCGATCACCGGGGAGAGCGTGCCCGTCCACAAGGCACCGGGCGCCGAGGTGTTCGCCGGCACCATCAACGGCGACGGGGCGCTCGAAGTCGAGACCACCAAGGCGGCGCGCGATACCACGCTTGCGCAGATCATTCGCATGGTCGGATCGGCGCAGGGCCGCCGGGCGCCGAGCGAGCAGTGGGTCGAGCGCTTCGCCCGCGTCTACACGCCGGCGGTTATGGTGCTCGCGCTCGCGGTATTCCTCGTCCCGCCGCTGCTCCTTGGGGGGGCGTGGGACATCTGGTTTTACCGCGCGCTGGTGCTGCTGGTGATCGCCTGCCCCTGCGCGCTCGTCATCTCGACCCCGGTGACCATCGTCGCGGCGCTGGCCGGCGCGGCAAAGCAGGGCGTGCTGGTGAAGGGCGGGCTGCACCTGGAGACGCCCGCCAAGATCCGCGCGATGGCCATGGACAAGACCGGGACGCTCACCGAGGGCCGGCCACGGGTAGTGGCCCTCGCTCCGCTCGGCGGGCGCGACGAGGCGGCGTTGCTCGGGCTCGCCGCGGCGCTTGAGGCGCGCAGCGAGCACCCGCTGGCCAAGGCGATCCTCGATCGCGCCGCGGAAGCAGGCGTTGCCGTCGCCCCGGCAAAGGCGGTGCAGGCAGTGCCCGGCAAGGGTCTGACGGGCCGCGTCGGGGGCCGGTCCGCCTGGCTTGGCTCGCGGCGCTTCCTGGAGGAGCGCGGGCTGGCCACGCCCGAGGCGCTCCACCGCGCCGAGGAATTGGCGAGCGCCGGCCGCACCGTCGTCGCCGTCGGCGACGAGGCGGGCGTCTGGGGCCTGGTCGCGGTGGCGGACACCCTGCGCCCGGGCGCGCGGCAGACGATCGCCGCGCTGCACGCCGCCGGCATCGAGCGGGTGGTTATGCTGACCGGCGACAACCGCGCCACGGCGGAGGCGATCGCGCGCGAGACGGGCGTGGACGAGGTGCGCGCCGAGCTGCTGCCGGCCGACAAGGTGGCGGCGGTCGAGGATCTGGTGGCGCGGTACGGCGCGGTGGCGATGGTGGGCGACGGCGTCAACGACGCGCCGGCCATGGCACGGGCCAATCTTGGCATCGCCATGGGCGCGATCGGCAGCGACGCGGCGATCGAGACGGCAGACGTCGCGCTGATGTCGGACGACATCGCCAAGCTGCCCTGGCTGGTGCGGCACTCGCGCGCGACGCTGCGCGTCATCCGGCAGAACATCGGCTTCTCCGTCGCGGTCAAGCTGCTCTTTACCGGGCTGACGGTGGCGGGCCTCGCCTCCCTTTGGGGGGCGATCGCGGCCGATGTCGGGGCGTCGCTGCTCGTCGTGTTGAACGGGCTCCGCCTGCTGGGCGGGGGCGAGACGACGGCCGCGCCTCCGTCGGCGGCGCCACCGGCGCCGGCGGGCACCGGTCGGCCGGCGCTCGCGGCTCAGGGCTGACCGGGCGCCGTGGCGGGTGGGACTGACTGGGCGCTTGCCGCGCTGCTGGGAGCCGTCGAGGGGGTAACCGAGTTCCTGCCGGTCTCCTCGACGGGCCACCTGATCTTGCTGGTGGACCTGTTCGGCTTCCGCGGGCCACCCGGCCGGGTCTTCGAGATCGCCATCCAGCTCGGTGCCATTCTCGCAGTGTGCTGGGTCTACCGGGCACGCCTGCTCGGCGCCGCTGCCGGCCTGCCACGCGACCCGGCAGCTCGGCGGTTCGCGGCCGCGGTGGCGCTGGCCTTCCTACCGGCCGCCGTGGTCGGCGCCTTGGCGCACGGGACCATCAAGGGCGTGCTCTTCTCGCCTTGGATCGTCGCCGCGGCACTCATCGCGGGTGGCGTCGCCATCCTGGTGGTGGAGCGGGCGCGGCCGCAGCCTCGGGTGCACGAGGCGGAGGCGGTCGGGCTCCGGACGGCCCTGGCGATCGGCGCGTTCCAGGTGCTCGCGATGGTCCCCGGCGTGTCGCGCTCCGGCGCTACGATCCTTGGTGCGCTGCTGCTGCGGGTGGATCGCCCGGCGGCCGCCGAGTTCTCCTTTTTCCTGGCGATCCCGACCATGCTCGGGGCCACGGCCTTCGACCTCTACAAGAACCGCGCGGCGCTGGATGGCGAAGGGAGCGCGCTGATCGCCGTCGGCTTCGCCGCAGCGTTCGCCATGGCGCTCGTGGTCGTCCGATGGCTGGTCGCCTTCGTCGGGCGGCACGGATTTGCGCCCTTCGCCTGGTACCGCATCGCGCTCGGCGCGGCGATGCTTGCCGTCCTCTCGATCGCCGCGCCGGCCTAGCAAGCGACGGAGGAGAGGCGATGACGTCACGCAGACCGGTCGTGGATGGCTTTTACGACGAGGGCACCGGAAGCGTTGCCTATATCGTCGCGGACCCCGGGACGGCGCGGTGCGCCATCATCGATCCGGTGCTCGGGTTCGACCGTGATTCCGGCGCCACCGACACCCACCTTGCGGACCAGATGGCCGACCACGTCCGGGCGCGGGGCCTGACCGTGGAGTGGGTGCTCGATACCCACCCGCACGCCGACCACCTGTCCGCTGTGGCCTATCTAGGCGACCGCCTGGGCGCACCGACCGGCATCGGCGAGCGCGTCGCCGCGGTGCAGGGGATCTGGGCGGACATCTACCACCTGCCGGAGCTGCAAGCAGAGGGCCGCCGCTACTGGGACCGTCTGTTCGCCGAGGGTGACCGCTTCCGGGTCGGCGGGCTGGAGGTCGAGGTGATCTTCTCCCCGGGCCATACGGCGGCCTCCGTCACCTACCTCGTCGGGGACGCCGCCTTCATCCACGACACCCTGTTCATGCCGGACGCCGGCACGGCACGGGCCGATTTTCCCGGTGGTGACGCGCGGGCGCTGTACCGCAGCATCCAACGAATTCTCGCGCTGGAGCCGCAGACGCGCCTCTTCACCGGCCACGACTACCGCCCGGGCGGGCGCGCGGCACGCTGGGAGGCGACCGTGGCCGAGCAACGGGCACGCAACGTCCACCTCCGCGACGGCGTCGGCGAGGAGGAGTTCGTGCGCCTGCGCGAGGAGCGCGACCGGACACTGCCCCTGCCCGGGCTGATGCTCGCCGCGCTGCAGGTCAACCTCCGCGGCGGCCGCCTGCCGGAGCCCGAGGCGAACGGCTCCTCCTACCTCAAGCTGCCGCTGAACCGCTTTGGTCCGGCAGCCCCGGAGCCGCGCCTTGATCCGGAGTGAGCCGGCGGGCTCGGGCGCTGGTCGCCACGGTGGCCCGCCCTGACGCCGCGGATCGACACGGCGGGCCCGGCGGGAGCGGCCGCGCTGCAACGTGCGCCGGGCCACGGCCTGCTCGTCCGGCTCGCCGCCCAGCCGCGTTGGCGGGCGCTCGCGGCGGCCTTCGGCCTCGGCCTGCTCTCGGCCCTGGCGCTCCCGCCGGTTCACGCGCTGCCCGTGCTGCTGCTCGCCGTACCGGGGCTGCTCGCGCTGCTCGGTGCCGCCCGCTCCTGGCGGGGCGCGGCAGCGCGCGGCTTCGCCTGGGGCTTTGGGCACCACCTCGGCGGGCTCTACTGGGTAACGGAGGCGCTGCTGACCGATCCGGCGCGCTGGTGGTGGCTGGTGCCGATGGCCGCGCCGGCGCTTGCCGCGGTGATGGCCCTTTACGCCGTGCCGCCGGTGCTCGCCGCCTGGTTCCTGCCCCCCGGCTGGCGCCGCGTGGTCGGCTTCGCCGGGGCCTGGACGC
Organism: Falsiroseomonas tokyonensis; assembly: GCF_019024325.1. Classification (GTDB taxonomy): domain Bacteria; phylum Pseudomonadota; class Alphaproteobacteria; order Acetobacterales; family Acetobacteraceae; genus Falsiroseomonas; species Falsiroseomonas tokyonensis. Next base: position 9,640 of record NZ_JAFNJS010000020.1, on the reverse strand, counting down.
TCGCCGAGATGCTGCGCGGCGTGCTGTTCACCGGCTTCCCGTGGAACCCCCTTGGCAGCGCCTGGGCCTTCGCGGCGCTGCCGATACAGGGAGCGGCCGTACTCGGCGTGCACGGCCTGTCGCTGCTGACGCTCCTGCTCGCGGGTCTTCCGGCCGTCGCCAGCCGGCGGGTTTGGGCGGCGGGCGGTGCCGGGATGCTCGTGCTCGCCGCCTTCGGCGCGTGGCGGCTCTCTGGCCCGGAGCCGCCGAGACCGCCAGTGCGGCTCGTGCTGGTGCAAGCCGGCGTGGCGCAGGCGGAGAAGTGGCGCGAGGACCGGCGCGTCGACATCCTGCGCCGGTACCTCGACCTGACCGCCGCCGCCGCTGGGCGCATGCCGGGCGGGGCCTCGGTAGCCGTGATCTGGCCGGAGACGGCCACCCAGTTCCTGCTCGCCCAGGATCCCGAGGCGCAGCGGCTGGTCGCTGCCGCGTTGCCGCCCGGCGCGACGCTGCTCGCCGGGACGGTGCGGGCCGAATGGGACGCCAACGACCGGCCGGCGCGGCTGTGGAACAGCCTTATCGCGCTCGACGCCGCAGGCGAGATGCGTGCCATCTACGACAAGTCGCACCTCGTGCCGTTCGGCGAGTACATGCCGCTGGGTGGACTGCTGCCGATCCGGATCGCCGCAGGCGGGATGGACTTCAGCGCGGGGCCTGGGCCGGTCGCGCTCTCCGCGCCGGGCCTGCCGCCCTTCGGTGCGCTGATCTGCTACGAGGTAATCTTCCCCGGCGCGGTGGCACCCTCGCCCCGGCCGGCCTGGCTCGTGAACATCACCAACGACGCCTGGTTCGGCCGCTCGGCCGGGCCCTGGCAGCATCTCGCCGCCGCGAGATTGCGGGCCGTCGAGGAGGGGCTGCCGCTGGCACGGGCGGCACAGACCGGAATCTCTGCTGTCTTCGATGCACGGGGCAGGCGCCTCGCCCTGCTCGCGCTCGGGGAGGTGGGAACGCTGACGACGGACCTGCCTGCGGCCGTACCGCCGACGCCGTTCGCCCAGCTCGGCCACGCGATCCCGGCTGGCCTCGCACTGATGGCAATTGGCTTCGCGTGTCTGCGGCGGCGGGAGCGGGCCGGTTCTGGCACCGCTTGAAGCTGAATGCCGGTGAGAGGATGGCGGCAGCACCGGCAGCCGTCCGATGACGCCGTGACCATGGCGGCTCACACGGTCTGCCCCCCTTGCAAAAACGCTGGAATGGGTGTTTGAACGTTCGAGTGTGTGGGATGCCTGCATGCTCCGCCCCTCGGCGCGCCAGAACGTCGAGGTGGTGGCCTGCGAAGGCGACGACGCGTTGCGCCGACGCCAACGATGATGCGGAAGGAGACTGCGATGCTGCAGCTTGGCGACACCGCCCCCGACTTCGAGGCCCAGACCACCGAGGGCCCGATCCGCTTCCACGCGTGGATCGAGGGCTCCTGGGCGGTCCTGTTCAGCCACCCGAAGGACTTCACCCCCGTCTGCACCACGGAGCTTGGCGCCGTGGCGCGTCTCAAGCCGGAGTTCGACCGGCGTGGCGTGAAGGTCATCGGGCTCTCGGTCGATCCTCTCCCGGACCACAAGGCCTGGGCAGGCGACATCGCCGAGACCCAGGGACATGCACTCAACTTCCCGCTTATCGCGGATTCCGACCGCACGATCTCGGACCTGTATGGGATGATCCACCCGAACGCGAACGACACGCTGACCGTGCGGTCCGTCTACGTGATCGGGCCCGACAAGAAGCTGAAGCTGTCGCTTACCTATCCCGCGAGCACGGGCCGCAACTTCGCCGAGATCCTGCGGGTGATCGACTCGCTGCAGCTTACCGCGGAGCACAGCGTCGCGACGCCCGCGGACTGGCGGCAGGGTGAGGACGTGATCATCGTGCCGTCCCTCGGTGACGACGAGGCGAAGAAAAGGTTCCCGGATGGCTGGAAGACCCTAAAGCCTTACCTGCGCGTCGTCCCGCAGCCGGGAAAGCGCTGACGATGCCCGCACGTCTGCGCCGCGCCCCCCTCCCCCTCGGCTGGATCCTGGCCGCCGCACTGGCCGTCTTGCCCGGCGCCGCGCCGCGCGCCGACGATGATCGGCCGTCGCCGGAAGAGCGTGTCAGGATTGAAACCGCGCTGCGCGGCTTGGGCTTCGTACGCTGGGGCGAGATCGAGCGCGAGGACGACGGTCGGGCCTGGGAGATCGATGATGCCCGCAACGCCGAAGGGCGGCAGTACGACCTCAGGCTGGCCGCCGATGACCTGAGGGAGTTGTGGCGGCGCGAGGACGATTGAAGGTCATGGCTTCCGCGACGCGCGATGCGGCACGTTCCCGGGAAGCAGGCCGCAGGACGTCAGAAGCAGCCGGGGACGCGCCGCGGATGACGATCGGCGAACTCGCACGCCGCACCGGCGTCAAGGCGACCACCATCCGCTGGTACGAGGGCGTCGGCATCCTGCCGCCCCCGGACCGCAGCAGGGGCGGTCATCGCCTCTACGGACCGACACACCTGGCGCGGCTTACATTCCTCTGGCGTGCCCGCCAGCTCGGCATCCCGCTCGACGAGATCCGCACGCTGCTTGCCCTCGCCGACCACTCCATCCGCGACCGCGCCAAGGTCCATGCCGTGGCCAGCGCGCGGCTCGCGGACGTCGAGCGACGACTTCACCGCCTGGCGGAGTTCCGCGACGAACTGGAGCGCACCGTCGCGGCCTGCGCAGGCCGCGGCTCGAAGCGGGCGCGATCCTCCAGCTGCCGGTCGGCCTCCCCTACGGCCCCTCCGATCCCTGCCGCGCCTGAGGAGCGACAGGAGCAGCCCACAGACGGCCTGATGACGCGGGTGCCGTAGCGATGGTGACCGGTCACGAGGACGGCAGGCGCCTTTCCCTAGCGGTCGCGTGCCAGGCAATGCCGGCCGGCGCTGCGGCGGCCGTCCGGGCACACAAGTCGTAGCTGCCATCGCAGGCGCATCATTTAATATTGATGCTGCAGCCGCTTAATTCGTGAAGCCCCGCAAGCATCCGAATGGAAATCGCCCTCATGCCGCCTATCCCGCGCGACACCCAATTCGATAGTACCTTGGCGCTACTGTCGGCGCCGTACGATTTCATATCGCTTCGATGTGCGCGTTACCGAGCTGACCTGTTCGAGGCCCGGCTTCTGCTACGCCGGACTATTTGCATGAAGGGGCCGGAGGCCGCAGAGCTGCTGTGTGACATAGACCGCTTCGAGCGGCGCGGCGCGATGCCGTTGCGGATTCAAAAGACGCTGCTGGGCCAAGGCGGCGTGCAAGGGCTCGATGCTGCCGCGCACCGGCACCGCAAGGCGATGTTCATGGCGCTGATGACACCTGAGCGCATCGGCCGGTTAGGCGCCCTCAGCGCGGACGCCTGGCGTGCCTCCAGCCAGAAATGGGCGGTCTCCAGCCACGTGACGCTCTATAGCGAGGTGCAGGAGCTGCTGACCCGAGCCGTCTGCGAGTGGACTGGTATCCCCCTGGAGGCGGCGGAGGTGCCGCGCCGCACGCGGGAGCTGACGGCCCTGTTCGATGCTGCCGGGGCGATCGGGCCGAAGCACTGGTGGTCACGCCTAGCCCGCCGCCGGGCCGAGCGATGGATTGGCGACATCATCCGGCAGATTCGTGCCGGCCGGCTCACCCCTGCCGAGGAGAGTCCGGCGCACGCGATCGCCTGGCATCGTGAGCTAAATGGCGAATTGCTGCGTCCGCGCGTGGCGGCTGTGGAACTGCTAAACCTCCTGCGGCCGACCGTCGCGGTCTCGGTGTACATAGTACACGTTGCCCATGCGCTGCACCAGCACCCGGAGTGCCGAGAGCGGCTGCGTGCCTGCGAGGACGGCTATGCGGGGCGGTTCCTGCAGGAGGTACGCCGCTTCTACCCATTTTTCCCCGCCGTTGCGGCGCGGGTGCGCAGCGACTTCGACTGGAAGGGCTACCGCTTCCCGCGCGGCCGGCGGGTGATGCTGGATTTGTACGGCACCAACCATGACGCGCGGAGCTGGGACGCCCCAGAGGAATTCCGCCCGGAGCGGTTCCAGGCGTGGGACGGCAGCCCCTTCAACTTCATCCCGCAAGGTCCGGGGGATCACCATCTGAATCATCGCTGCCCCGGCGAGTGGATCACCCTGGAGTTGATGAAGGTGGCGGTGGAGTTCCTTGCCTGTCGCCTCCGGTACGACGTGCCGGAGCAGGATTTGCAGATTGACCGTTCGCGGCTGCCGGCGCTGCCACGGAGTCGCTTCTTCATCAGCCATGTCCAGTTGGAGGATCGATGACTTTCTGGGAATTCAGCGGCTCCGCTGGTGGACGAGCTGCACTGCAATTGGATAAGGCGGCGGCAGACGCGAAACGTGGCGTGTTGGACGCGGCACAACCCGCAGCGTTGCCGGGCCGGACGCCCTATGCCCGCCTTGGAGATTGGCCGCTGCTGGCCGTCCTGTTCGCAGGACTGACCGGCCTGGCCGCGACCCGCAGGAAAAGCGAGCCGCATGACGCTTGAATTTTCGGCCCTCGGCCTTCTCCTGGCGTTCGGCGGCGGACTGGTCTCCTTCCTGTCACCCTGCGTGCTGCCTCTGGTTCCGGGCTGGGTGGCCTATGCCTGCGGCACCGGCGTACGCGATGCGCCGCCGCGCGCCCGTGCCATGCTTTTGGGTGCCAGCTTCGTCCTGGGCTTCTCGCTGGTCTTCGTGCTGCTCGGGCTCGGCGCATCGGCGCTGTCGCAATGGCTGCGGCGCTGGAGCCTGGAGTTCCAGATCGCCGGCGGGGCGCTGGTCCTGGCCTTTGGTCTGGTGCAGATCGGCGCGCTGCGCCCCTCCTGGCTGCTGCGTGACGTGCGGCTGCCGGCCCTCGCCGCGGGCGGCACGCCCGGTGGCGCGGCGCTGCTTGGCGTCTCCTTCGGATTCGCCTGGACGCCCTGCATCGGCCCTGTCCTGGGTGCCGTGCTGGCGGTCGCGGCCATCCAAGGTGATGGCGCCGGGGCGCCTCTGCTGCTTGCCTACTCGCTGGGGCTGGGCGTGCCCTTCCTGCTGGTCGCCTTCTACCTGCCGGCGGCCGCGGCGACGTTGCGGCAATGGCGTGGCTTCGGCCGCGGGGCGCAGGTCGCCTCCGGCCTCGTCATGGCCGCTATGGGCGTCCTGATGATGCTGGGCGAAATGACCAGAATTGCGGGCTGGTTCGTCCAGACCTTTCCCTTCCTGCTGAGGCTAGGCTGATGCGCTCGATTGGAATCATGGCGGCCCTGGCTGCCGGCGCTGTCGACCAGGCCACCAAGCTTTGGGCGCTTTCCGCTCTCTGGCCGCCCTACAGCGGGGGCATCACGGTGCTGCCCGTGCTGAACCTGCGGCTCGGCTTCAACACCGGCGTGACCTTCGGCATGTTCGCCGACAGCGCAGCTGGCGCCGCCTGGGTGCTGGTGCTGGTCACCCTCGCCATCACCGCGTTCCTGCTGCACTGGCTCTGGCGCACGACATCGAAGGTTGAGGCCCTGGCGCTCGGCCTCGTCATCGGCGGCGCCCTCGGCAATGCCGCCGACCGGCTGCGCATCGGGGCGGTCGTCGATTTCCTCGACGCGCATTACGCGGGCTGGCACTGGCCGATCTTCAACATGGGGTCACGCCATAGGACGGGCAGGATAGCCCGGCTGGTGGCACGGACCGGGAACGTGGTCAGGCGGTGGCGGCCGTGGGCAGCGCGACAGCGGCACCGCGCAGCGGCCGGAAGCCGTTTGGGCCAAGGCTGGCGTCGGCACCCCAGAGATAGTCGCCGGTGAGGTTGAGGTGCTGCCAGCCGAGCGGGGCGAAGTGGGTCAGCAACGCATCCGGGACCCTGTCGCCGCGGCGTTGCGCAGCCTCCAGCGCGCGGCCGAGGTAGACGGTGTTCCAGAGCGCGATGGCGGCCGTGACCAGGGCGAGGCCGCTGACCCGGTGCTGCTGGGCCTGGGCCGTGCGGTCGTGCAGCCGGCCGAGGCGATGGAAGCACACGGCGCGGGCCAGGGCGTTGCGGCTCTCGCCCTTGTTCAGCTCCGCCGTGGCCTGCCGGCGAAGCTGGGGCCGTTCCAGCCAGTCGAGCGCGTGCAGGGTCCGCTCGATGCGCCCGATCTCCCGCAGCGCCAGGGCCAGCCCGTTCTGCCGCGGGTAGGCGCCGAGACGCCTGAGCAGCAACGAGGCGCTGACGGTGCCCGTGCGCACCGAGGCCGTCAGCCGCAGCAGGTCGCCCCATTGCGCCGCGATCAACTGGCCGTCGGGCTTTCCCGCAATGAACGGCGCGAGTTCCGGCCGCGTCGAGGCCGGACCGAAAGCGTGGAACTTGCGGTCGGCGAGGTTGGGGATGCGCGGCGCGAAGCGGAACCCCAGGAGGTGCGCCAAGGCGAACACGTGGTCGCTGACCCCACCGCCGTCCGTGTGGTGGACGGATATGCCGAGGTCCGCCTCGTGGTAGAGCAGGCCGTCGATGACGTAGGCCGCCTCTCCCAAGGGCGGGATCGACGCCGTGTGGTAGGGCGCGTGCCGGGACGAGACGTGGGTGTAGAACAGCCCGGACCCTTCGCGCCCGTGCCCGTGCCGGGCGTTGTGGGCGCTGAGCGCCTCGCCGCGCCCGGCGGTCAGGAACGCTTGGCCGTCCGAGCTGGATACGTCGGCGGCACCGAACAAGGCAGCGAGCGGCTGGCGTTGCTGGGCGTCGACCAGGGTGGCCAGGGCTTGGCAATAGGTGTCCTCGCGCAGGTGCCAGCCCGCCGCCCAGGCGAGCTTGCGGTAGCTGGCGACCGCGCAGGCCGCGGCCATTCGGGTCAGGCCGAGGTTGGTGGCGTCGGCCAGCACGGCGGTGAGCACGACGCGCGGATCGTCGGCCAGGAGGCCCGTGTGCAGGTGGGTGAAGGCGTCGGCGAACCCGGTCCAGCGATGGACGTCGTCCAGCACGGCGGTGATGCGGGCGTTGGGCATCATGGCGTAGAACCGTTCGGCCGCGTCCTCCGCCGCCTCCGGGGTGATCGCCTTGAGCGGCGCGATTTTCATCGTACCGCCGCTGATCCGAACGTCCTCCAGCGTGTCCGCCGCGGCCTTGGCGTCGACCTCCGTCATGCGCCGTTCCAGAAGGGCGCGGCGCCCGGCCAAGTACTCCTCCGCGGTCGCGGGCACGGCCACCGGCAGCGGCCCGGCCTCGCGCATAGCGGCGAACAGCGCGGGCGGGATGAGCTGGTCCTCGACGGCCCGCCACTGCCGGCTGCCCTCCACCCAGATGTCGCCGGCGCGCAGCCGGTCACGCAGCGCGAGCAGCGTGGCAGCCTCCCAGGTGCGGCGGTGCTCGGCGTGGCCCTTGCCGCCGCCGTCCAGCACCGCGTCGCGCCAGGCCGGGCGGAGGAAGCTGGTCGGCAGGGCTCCTGGGCCACCGCCGGCCGCCGCTGTCGTAGGCCACCCGTAGCAGGTCCGCCGCGCGCAGCGTTGCCGCGGCGGCGGGCACGGCGCGGAGTTGGAAGGCGCCGAGGAAGACGGATCCAAGCCGGTGCAGCACCGGCCAAGCTCGCGCGGCCAGGGTCGGCAGGTCCACCTTGTCCGGGCGGGCTAGGCGCTCGGCGTCGGCGACGCTCGCTGCCAGCCGCTCCCAGCCGACCGAGTCCGCGACAGCCCCGTCCAAATCGGCGTCCCCCTGCCTTGCCGCGATCAGCGCGCCGCCGAGGCGCACCAGCAGGCGCACCTTGTCGTTGATGGCCCGGGCATCCCGTATGAGGGTGCCCTCCTCGCGGGCCTCGGCGCGGCGGAACAGGCGGCCGACCGCGCGATCGAACAGGCCGACGCCGTCGTCGGTCAGGCGGGCCGTGGTGTCCAGCGCGGTCACGACCAGGGTTGCCCGGCGGCGGAGCAGCGAGAGGGCCCGCAGGTGCTGGGCGGTGTAGCGGCCACCCTCGCGAGCCAGCTTGCGCAACCGCGCCGGGTGCACGCCGTCGGCGCGGGCGGGATCGAGGCCGACGGCGCGCAGATGGACCAGCTGCTCCACGATGCGGGCGAGGGCCTTGTGGCCTGGTGCGCCGGGTGGCTGCCGCGTCCACGCCAGCACGCTCCAGGGCGTGCCCTCCTGGGACGTGAGGAGAAGGTCCAGCGCCTCGGTTTGGATGGATGTCAGGTTGCGGGTGAGCTGGCCCGCGACGTGGCGCTCGGCCAGGACTAGGCTCGCCGCGACCAGGCGCTCGAGCACGCTCGGGCCCGGGGCGACGATCCGGCGCCGGCGCAGCTCGTCCATGAGCGCCGCACTGATCGCCAGAGCGTTCGTGGTGGCCAGCGCTACCGGCAGCAGCCAGGCGAGCATCTCGCGGCCATGCCCCGGCGCGTACATCCGGAAGCCGAAGGCTTCGCGCAGGTCGTCGAGCTGCTCCTGCCGCGTCTGCCGCCGGGCGGCGTAGGCGGCGATGGCGTCGGCACCGACCCAAACCTGTCCCGCGACGAAGCGCAGCGATGGCTCGGGGATAGCCTCGCCGGGCCGCAGCAGCCGGCCGGGATAGCGGAAGGCGCAGAGCTGCAGGGCCGTAGCCGAGTTGGTTGGCGGCGCCGCGGCGCCGGCCCACGGCGGCCAGGCCCGCAGGGTCGAGCGTCCAGTACCGGATGAGGTCGGCCTCGATGGCCGGCAGGGCGAACAACGCTTCCAACTGCGCCTCGGTGAGCGCGCGGCGTCTCGGCATGGCGGGTTGTCCCGGTTGGGGTGTAGTCTGCCTGCTACAGCCCAGGTCCTTGCAGGAACAGGGGCTTGCGGGTCGGCAGGCAGGAGAAGTTCAACTGGGACAACGCGCCGCGCTCTACTGCCGGGTCTCGACCGCCGACCAGTCCTGCAAACGCCAGGAGCGCGACCTCGCGGCGTTCGCCGTCCGCGCCGGCTACAAGGTGGTCGGCACCTACAAGGAGACCGCCTCGGGCATGAGGCTGGACCGGGTCGAGCGTCGGCGCGTCATGGCGCTGGCCCAGTGGCGCGAGATCGACGCGGTGCTGGTGACGGAGCTGTCTTGCTGGGGCCGCAGCACGACCGACCTGCTGGCGACGCTCAAGGAGCTGGAAACCCGGCGCGTGTCGCTGGTGGCGCTGAACGGCATGGCGTTCGACCTCGCCACGCCGCACGGGCGCATGATGGCGACCCTGCTCGCCGGCATCGCCGAGTTCGAGCGCGAGCTGATCCAGACACGGATCCGGTCGGGCATCGCCGCGGCGAAGGCCCGCGGCAAGCGGCTGGGGCGCCAACCCGGGCAGCGGCCGAAGTCGGACCGGATGGCGCCCAAGGTGCTGGCCCTTCTCGCTCAGGGCCGCAGCTACCGCCTGGTCGGCCGCGAGGTCGGGCTGAGTAAGAACACCGTCGCCGGGATCGTGAAACGAAACAGGAGCACCGCCGCGCGAGGATCGTTGAGCGCGGCAGACGAGAGCGATCCCGCGAGCAGGACGTCGGCGCCGTGCAACCGCTGAACGCCGCCGTGGTTCGGGATCGAGCGCACGGTCCACTCCGAACCCGGGTGGCTGCGGCGCCGCCGCCTCATGGCTCGCCGAGACCATGCCGTGCCCCAGCTAGTGGAGTGACTCCAACACTTGCTTCCCGCGGTTGATGGCGGCGAGGACGCGGTCGGGGTCGGCGGTCCAGGCGA
>NZ_JAFNJS010000002.1:124117-896997 GCF_019024325.1 Falsiroseomonas tokyonensis | reverse complement strand
GCCGGATGGCCCCCGCCCGCCCGTCGCCGCGCTGCGGTTCTGCGGCGAGCCTGCCACGGCAGGGCGGTCCTACTGCGCCGAGCATCACGCCGCGGCCTACCTCCGGCCTGGCGAGCGGTGGAACAAGGCGGCGCCGGCCGAGGCCGAGCCGTGGCGCCGCCTATTCGCCAAGGAATTGTTTCCCAGCGCCCCGTCGCCGGCCGAGCCGAAAGCGCCAGCTCGGCGGAGCCTTCTCACCATGGAGATGGCCGCGTGAGCGACCCAATCCAGACCGACCGGGATGCACTGGCGAGGCAGTGGCGGCAGGATGAAGCGCGCCGCCGCGCCATCGTGGCCGGCGCCGAGAGCTGGGAACATGCCGCGCAGATGCTTCACGCGGCTGGCGAATTGTCGGACGGGGTGCTGGTCGCGCTGAACCTGGCGCCGCTGCCAAAGCGGAAAGACCGCGCTCTTAGCGCGAGGTGATCGCAGTCCCCGGCACGCACGCCAAATAGGCAATTGCACAGGGCGCAAGATTGCGTAACGGTAAGGGCGGCCGAGCGAGGTGTTACCAGCACCGCCGCCCGGCCTGACCACCAACCGCAGTCCTATGGAGACGCGACCGATGGCTATCAACCAACCTACCACCACGATTACGGCTGGCGAGATGGTGCCTGCCGACGCTGCGATCCGGGCGGCGCTCGCCAGCACCCGGGAAGCCGATGCCGAGCTGGTGCGCCTGTGCGCCACCTATCAGGCGGCCGTCGATGCCTACAACGCGGATAGCGGCAAGCTGGAAGCCGTGGATGACCCGCTGTGGCACCGGGTTCAGGAGCTTGAAGCCAAGATCGACGGCATCCAGCCCGCGGGCCTGGCCGGCGTCATGGCGAAGGCGCGCATCGCCCATGTGCGAGCCAAGGCTGGCGAGAGCGAGCCCTGGGCCACTGATGTGCTCAACGACATGATGCGCCTATTCGGTCCTGCGACCGCCTGACCAGCACCACCCGCACCACCACCACCAGCCCCGGCCGGGAAACCGCGCCGGGGTTTTTCATGTCCACCACCTGCTGCTGGCCGAAGCTCGCATTGGTGCAGAGCTGAAGGCGGCGCAGGAGCGGGGCGAGGTCGCGACGCAGGCCGAGCATGGCAAGGGCGTGCAGGCGAGTGTCCGCGCTTCGGACACTCGCGCCACCCTTACCGAGATCGGCCTCCCCCGCCAGCGCGCCGCCGAGATGACAGAAACGCATCGGATGCGGCAATCTAGGACTAGGCGGGGTGGCGAAGGCGCCAGACTGCCGCTGCAGCGATGAGAGGAAAGGGGCACATGAGGCGGTTCGCCATCACCATGCTTGCCGCCATTCCCTTGCTGGCCTGCGACGAAGAGGGCAAGCCGCCGAGCGTTGAGGAGATGTGGCAGTACCGCATCGCGCGTCTCTCTGACGCTGACATTCGCGCAGCACACGAAGCGGCTATCGCAGATGCAGCCCGATCTCAACAAGATCGACAGAACCGAGAGCGAGCACAGGCAGATGGTCGCGCCCAATGCCGAGAAGTTCGGCGCCGATGCTTGGTCGATGTTGTATTTCTTGAGAGAAACCGGCCGCTGTGCGGGTGCGATGACACGTTCCCACTGTCACCAGCGCCAAATCTCCGGGTTTTCGCCGCTTTGCCCGATTTGCCAAGCGAGGACGCGGAGGCGAATTACCGGGGCCGCATCCTAGGCGGGTGCCTCCTCGTCAGAACAAGGGCCGACGCGCGCGCTGCAGGGTGTCTTCCGCCCCGACAATGAATAGATCGCCAAGCCCGTCGTGCCGCGAGTGCCGCCTGTTCAGTTAAGCTCGAGCTACGCGTTCACCGCCGGCCTGCACAAGCCTTCCACTCCAGCCGAAGCACGCGCTACCCTCCGGCCATGGTGGACGAGCGCGCCGGCCTCCCTGTCACGACCTGGCCCCGCGAGCTCCTACTCACCACCATCCTTGCCTATCGCAACGCCCATGGCGCCGGTCTGCCCGAGGGCGATTGCGTGACCCTGGCCGTCAACGCCTACCTCGGCGCCGGCGGCAATCCCGACCTGGCGCAGCGGGCGCCCCTCCAGATGATCGCCAGCATCTCCGGCCGGCACCCCGAATGGTTCTGGCGGCCGGCGCACCGCCGCATGGAGCGCGAGGCCCGGTTCTGGAAAGCCCGGAGGCAATGGCCGCCACCCCTCAACCGCAGCACCTGGCCGCCGATCCCCGACGACACCTGAGCGCGGCTCCACCTTCACAGGCCAGCCGGAAAAATCTGGCGATGACCAGAAGGGGAAGCATAGGGGAAGGGGAAGGCGTGAGGGGGACCCGTCCCCTGCCAGCCGCGGGCCGCGAAAAGACCCCACCCCCACCCCCACCCCCCTCATTCCTGGCGGCGCGCGCAGGCCGAGGCGAGGCGCGCAGGGTGGAGAGCGCGAGGCGCAGGGCAGGGGTAGCGGCCGGGTGATGAGGGGACGATAGAGGGGACAATCCCCTACGTGAAGCCTAAGCCACTGATCGGATTGGTGATACTGGCGGATGGGGTGGGATTCGAACCCACGGTGGGCGTGAACCCACGGCGGTTTTCAAGACCGCTGCCTTAAACCACTCGGCCACCCATCCCGCGCAGCAGCTTTAGCCCAGACCGCCGGGCCAGGGAATCACCCGGCGGGCGCCAGCTCCTCGATGAAGCCCAGCACGGAATCGATATGGGTCGGCCAGTCCGGCGCCTCCCACCCCTTCAGGCGGCGCAGCTGGGCGTCGCGGCGGGGCGCGGTCGGCGCGGCGTAGTCCTGCACGGCGGCGAGCCAGGCGGGCAGGTCCAGCGGGTCCAGGTAGTCCGCCACCGCGCCGCCGATTTCCCGATGCGCCGCGATGTCGCTGCAGAGCACCGGCGTGCCGCGGGCCAGCGCCTCCGCCACCGGCAGGCCGAAACCCTCGGCGAAGGAGGGCATGAGAAGGGCGCGCGCCTGGTCCATCAGCCCGGCCACCACGGCATCCGAGACCCGGCCGAGTTCCAGCACATGCGGCCGCAGCCGGGCGCAGCGGTCCAGCAGGTCCAGCACCTGCTCATTGTCCCAGCCCCGATTGCCGACGATGACCAGCTTGGGCACCGGCCCGCTTCCCGCCTCCTCCACCAGCCGCCGCCAGAGATGCAGCAGCATCAGGTGGTTCTTCCGCGGCTCGATGGTGCCGAGGCAGAGGAAGAAGGGCAGGCCCTGCAGCGCCGGGGGCAGGGCGGCCGCAGGGCGCGGCACGACGCCGAGCGGCGCCGCCAGCAGCGGCAGGCCGGGCGGCAGCAGGGGCGCGAGGAGGGAGGCGGTGGCGCCGGAATTGGCGATGACGGCGCTTGCATGCCGGGTGATGGTCGCCATCCGCCGCTGGTGCCGCAGCGTTTCCGCCGTCGCGACATATTCCGGGAAGTCGAGCGGGATCAGGTCATGCACCAGCGGCACCAGCCGCGCGCCGGTGCGGGCGAGCATCCGGGCCACGGCTTCAGTATGCGCCAGCGGGTGGTGCGAGACATTGAGATAGACGGGGCGCGGCGCGCCGATCGCAGGCCGGGGCAGGGGGCGAAGCCGGGCCAGGCTGCCGGCGAACAGCGCCAGGGCCTGCGGCGCCAGCCGCGCCAGAGTGCCGGCCTGCCAGGCCGGGCCCACCGCCCGCACGAGGGCCGCCGTGCGCGCATGCGGCAGCAGCCCGAAGCTGCCGCGATAGTCGAAGGCGACGAAGCGCAGCCGGTCGCCGGCCTCGGCCAGCAGATGCTCGGCATAGGCAAGTTCGACCCGGTCCACCCCGGTCAATGTGCCGCGGAAGACGCGCCAGAGCAGGCGGGAAAGGTCGAGCCAGATCGGCGGCCCGGCGAAAGGGCGCCAGGCGGGGCGGGGCGGCAGGCGGGGCGGGGCCGGGGCGACTGGCGCCTCGAGCAGCCCGAGTGCGGCGGGGGTCATGCGCGTGATCCGAACCGGCGGACTGCGTGTCTTGTTTCAAAAACAAGGACAGTTGCGCGAAACGGGATCGACCTCTTGTCGCCATGGTTGTGCATCGCCGTGTCCACACTCTTGCAAAGCATTGACGCAAAGGTGTATCGATCTACCCTGAGTTGCTGAACAAACGCAAACAGGAACGCATCGGCTGTGCACATCGGATCCAAAACGCGTCATCCGGCTCACCGCATGACGCACCGCCCGCGCCTGGCGATCATCAGCACCTATGACGAGCTTTGCGGAATCGCAGGATATACCAGGGCTTTAGAGCAGCAGCTGCGGCCGAGGATGGATCTGCAGGTTTTCGACCTGGATCAGTACCTGCTGCGCAACACCCACCCCAACGTGCAGCGCCTGGCCGATGCGCATATACAGGAAATAGCGCTTCGTCTCAAAGAATTCGACAGCGTCAATCTGCAACTTGAGCACGGCACTCTGGGCCGGACTATGCCTCAAATCGTGCGTCGGTTCCGGATTTTGGCACGCGCCGCCCCCGCGCTCTCCGTCACCTTCCACACCATCCTCGATGAATCGGCGATGCCGCCGCAGCAGATCTGGCAGCAGCTCACGCGCCTGAAGCTGGGGGCTGCCACCAACGGGGCGCTGGACAGCATCCGCTCCCGCCTCCTGGCGCATGGCATCTATTCGGAGCTGCGCCGGCAGCAGCGCCGCAAGCCGGTGCATGTCATCACCCACACGCGGCGCGACATGCGCCTGCTGCGCGACGTGCATCGCCTGGCCGATGTGCATCACCACCCGCTGGCCTTCGTGCCGCCCGAGGCGGCCGCCGCGATTCGCGCCACGGCGACGCGCGAGGCCTTCCCGATGATGAAGCGCCTGCCGCCGGAGGCGAAGCTGATCGGCACCTTCGGCTTCCTCTCGCCCTACAAGGGCTTCGAGACGGCGGTGGAGGCGCTGCGCTACCTGCCGGAGGATCACCACCTGCTGGTCTTCGGTGGCATCCACCCACAGGCCATCGCCCGCAACCAGCCGCGCGACGGCTACATCACCAAGCTGCTGGCGCAGGGCCGCATCGGGCAGAGCGTGATCGACACGCTGCGCGACGGCAGCGCCAGCACCAGCCTGGCGCTGGATGGTTCCGCCGCGCAGCTGCTGGCGCGCCACCCGCAGGACCTGCACGACCGGCTGCACTTCATGGGCGTGCTGGACGACGCGCAGTTCATGACCGCCATGGCGCTCTGCGACACGGTGGTGCTGCCCTATCTCGAGGTCGGGCAGTCCAGCAGCGGGCCCATCGCCATGGCGGTGGAGATGGGCTGCCGCGTCATCGCCTCCCGCACCCGCGCCTTCCTGCAATTTTCCCGGTATCACCCGGGCCGCGTCGAGTTCTTTGATATCGGCAACTTTGCCGAGCTCGCCCGGCGGATCGAGGCCGGACCGCCGCCTCCGGCCGAGCCCCGCGGGCCGCGCCACGACACGAACAGCAATGCCGCGCTGTATCTGCGCGTCAGCCTGCCGCCCGGCATGCTGCCGCCGGACGCGCCAGGGCAGGAGGCCGAACAGGAGGCGCCCCAGCCGCTGAGCTCCGCCGCGCAACCCGCCGAACTCCTCGGCTAGCGGGAAGGGCGCGATCATGGCGGCGGGGCAGGATGCTCGGCGGCCTCTCGCGGCGATCGGCGCCGCGATCGAGGCCGGTCTGCCAGAACAGGCAGCGGGGATGTTCGAGGCCTGGGCCCATCCGGACCCGGCCGCGGCGCTGCTCGCGCTGCTGCTGCTCGACCGTCGCGACGCGCTGGCGGAATGGCTGCCGCGAGCCGAGACGGCGGGGCTGGAGGCGGCGCTGCGTGAGCTCGGCCTGCCGGTTGGCGGGCCGGGGCCGGACCTGGTGGCGGCGCTGCTCGGCCTGGCGCGGGATCCGGGCGCGGAGACGGCGCGGGTGCATTTCGCCTCCCTGGTTCTGGTCGCCGGCCGGCACCGGCTGGCGGAGGCGCTGCTGCTGCCGGCCTGGGCCGGCCATGCCAGCAGCGCCATGGTGGCGCGCGCGCTGTCCGGCACCTGGATGCTGCTGGGGCGGGAGGCGCAGGCGCTGGAGGCCGCGCGCATCGCCGCCGAGGCCGCGCCCCAGGCGCCGGAGCCGATGGAGCACCTGGCCGGCCTGCTGCTGCGCGCCGGCCAGCCCGGACCGGCGCTGCTGGCCGCCGGGCGGGCCATCGGCGCGGCGCCGCAGTCCCACCAGGGCTGGCGGCTGGCCTCCACCGGGCTGCTCGAACTCGGCCAGACGGCCGATGCGATCGCGGCCGCCAATCGCGCGGCGCGGCTTTCGGCGCTGCACGCGCCGCATGCCGAGCAGATCCGCACGGCCCATGCAGCGGAGCTGCCGGCGGCCCATGCAGCGGAGCTGCCCGCAGCCGGCGCGGCGGAGCTGCCCGGAGACAGCGCAGCGCCATCGCCGCAGCGTCCGAAAGTGCAGGCCGATTGGGCACGCCTGCCGACCGCGGCGGTCGCGCCGCCGCCACCGCCGCTGCGCCGTGCCGTGGCGACGCGCGCGCGCATCGTCGATGCGCTGCTGCTGCGGGAAACGCGCACCATGTTCAGCGGCAGCCGCCTCGGCTACGCCTGGGCGCTGGTCGAGCCGCTGTCGCATGTGCTGCTGCTGAGCGCGGTCTTCTTCTTCCTGGGCCACGACAGCCGGCCGCCGATCGGCGATGCCATGCTGACCTTCTACATGACCGGCGTGCTGTCCTTCCTGTTCTTCGCGCATATGACGGAGCGCGCGATGGACCTGCCGGCAGCCAACCGGTCGCTGCTGCTGGTGCCGGCGGTCGGGCTGTTCGACATCCTGGCGGCGAAGGCGGTGCTGTCCGCGGTGACGGATCTCGTCGTCGCCGCCGTCACCTTCGCGCTGCTGATCGCGCTCGGCGTCGGCAAGCTGCCGGAGGATCCGGCGGCGATGGTCGCCTGCTACCTGATGCTGTTCCTGCTGTCCTTCGGCGTCGCCTGCGTGAACATGGTGGCCTCCACCGTCACCTCGGCCTGGGAGAAGCTGTGGCCCAGCTTCCTGCGGCTGCAATACTTCACCTGCGGCGTCTTCTACCATCCGCTCGACATGCCGGAGGATATCCGGAACCTGATCCTGCTGAACCCCCTGGTGCATGTCACCGAATGGATGCGGCAGGCCTATTTCCACGGCTACGAGAGCCCCTTCCTCGACATCCCCTACCTGTTCCAATGGACCATCGGCTGCCTGTTGGTGGGCACCGCGCTGTTTGCCGCCGCGGCGCGGCAGATGCGGCGGCCCGCCTGATGGTCATCCTCGACGGGGTCAGCAAGTCCTATCGCATGGCGGATGGCGGCAGGCGCGCCATCCTGCGCGACGCCTCCATCGCCTTTCCGGCGGGGCTGAAGGTGGGCGTTCTGGGGCCGAACGGCGCCGGCAAGTCCACGCTGCTGCGGCTGATCGCGGGGACGGAGCCGCCGGATGCCGGGCGCATCCATCGGCATGGGCGCGTCAGCTTCCCCATGGGCTTCTCTGGCACCTTCCACCCGCAGCTCAGCGGGCGGGAGAACCTGCAGTTCCTGGCGCGCGTCTATGGGCTGGATGCGGCCGCGATGGTGCGCTCCGTCGCCGACTTCACCGAGATGGCGCGGGAGATGGACGCGCCGCTGGAACACTATTCCTCCGGCATGATGGCGAAGTTTGCCTTCGGCGCCTCGCTCGCCATCGATTTCGACGTCTACCTGGTGGATGAGATCACGGAGGTGGGCGATGCGCGCTTCCGCGCCCGCTCCGTCGCGGCCTTCCGCGACCGGCTGCGGCATGCCTCGCTGATCCTCGTCTCGCACAACAGCCACACGATCCGCAGTCTGTGTGACTGCTGCGCGATCCTGCATGGCGGGGACCTCATCGCCTTCGACACGGTGGATGCGGCGCTGGAGCGGTATTCCGAATTGATGGGAGTGGCCGATGCTTGAGACGGTGACCCGGCCGGCGCCGGTCCTCGATGTGGCGCGTACGGCGGAGGCGGGGCTGAAGCGCCCGCCGCCGCAGCGCCCGCCGGCGCCGGCGCCGCGCCAGCGCTGGCGCCCGGGCGCCTGGTTCGGCTTCCTGCTGCTGGTGGTGCTGCCGACGCTGGGCTTCAGCACCTGGCAGGTCTTCGGTGCGGCGGACCAGTATGCGGTGGAGATCCGCTTCGCGGTGCGGCCGGCGGATCCGGCGCGCGCCGCGCTGCCGGCGGGCATGCTGGCCGGCGCCACCGCGGGCAATACCGATGCCTATGCGGTGGTGCAGCACCTGCAGAGCCGCGCGGCGATCCTCGCCGTGTCGCGCTACACCGATGTGCGCGGCATCCTCGGCCGGGCGGAGGCCGATCCGCTGGCCTGGCTCGACCCCGCCGCGCCGCTCGAAGTGGCGCTGCGCGCCTGGCGGCGGCAGGTGCAGCCCTATTTCGACCGCGCCAGCGGCATCGTCTCGGTCGAGGTGCGCGCCTTCAGCGCGGCCGATGCGCTGGCGCTGGCGCAGGCGGTGGAGGCAGCGTCCGAGGAGCTGGTGAACGGCATGTCCGAACGCAGCCGCGCGGAGCTGATGGCGGCGGCGGAACACGACGTGACGCTGGCGGAACGCCGCTTCGCCGCGGCGCGCGCCGCCGTGCAGGCCTTCCGCGACCGCAGCCAGGAAGTGGACCCTCGGCGGGACGCGCAGGCCTATGCGGAACACCTGGTGAAGCTGCGCTCCGAGCTGATCGCCATGCAGGGCCAGCTCGCCACGCTGCGCGCGGTGATGAGCGACACGGCGACGCCGGTGATGCAGCTGCTCGGCAATATCCGCAGCACCGAGCAGCAGATCGCCGCCGTGCAGGGGCGGCTGACGGAGCGTGATCCCGGCAGCCGGACACTCAGCCACAGCATCGGCGGCTTCGAGGCGGTGGAGACGGAGGCGATCTTCGCCCAGCGCGCCTATGAGGCGGCGATGGCCGCGCTGGACCGTGCGCGTGCGGAAGCCTCCCGCCAGCAGGTCTATCTCGCCCCGGTGGTGCGGCCGGTGGCGCCGGAACGCGCGGTCTATCCGGCGCGCATCGCCAATACGCTCACCGTCTTCGCCGCGGCGCTGCTGGCCTGGTTCGTCGGGCTGATCGCCCTGCGCGCGCTGAAGGAACACCTGGCATGAGCTACCTGCAGAGAAGCAGCAGCATGGGCGAAGAGCAGCGGTTGCGGGAAAGACGCGTGCTGCCGCTGGGGCCCGGCGAATTGCTGGTGGAGGCCAGCTGGGGCGGCTTCATGGTGGTGCCGGCCTTCAACCTCGATGTCGCCATCGGCGTGACGCGCGATGGAGTGCATGAGGCCTGGACCACGCGGCTGGTGCAGGAACTGCTGCGGCCCGGCGATACCTACCTGAATGCCGGGGCCAATTTCGGCTACTTCGTCTGCCTCGCCGGCCGGCTGGTGGGGCCGGAAGGGCATGTGATCGGCGTCGAGCCGAACCCGCATATCCTGCCCTTCCTGATGAAGTCGATCTACTGGAACGGCAGCATCGGCAATACCGAGATCGTCGCCCGCGCGCTGTCGGATGCGCCGGATGAGGACATCGCCTTCCACTTCGACCCGCAATACCTGGGCGGCGGCGCGATCTGCGCGACGCCCCAGGGGGTCGCGCCGGCCGAGGCCGGGCAGGACGGTTTCGCCGAGGCGCTGTGGTCCGCCGGCACGGTGGGCCGGCTGCAGGATGCGCAGGGGCGCTGGATCAAGGGCATGGGGCTGATGCTGACCGTCACGGCGCGCAGCACCACCATCGACCGCGTGCTGGCGCATCTCGCCTTGCCCAAGCTCGACCTGCTGCACCTGGATATCGAGGGGTCGGAGCCCTTCGCGCTGCTGGGCGCGCTGGAGACGCTGCGCCAGTCGCCGCGGCTGAAGATCATCACCGAATGGTCCTCCGGCCATTACCGGCTGGGCTCGCCCCGGCTGCGCGATGCCTTCGATGCCGTCTGGGCGCATCTCGCCCTGCTCGGCTACCGCGTGCGGCTGCTGCAGCCCAGGGTCGCCGCCGATGGCGGCATCCATCTCTCGCCGCCGCTGAGCCACGAGACGCTGACCACCACCGCGCCGCATGGCGACTACCTTTGGACCAGGATCGAGGAGGATCCCTTCCGATGAACGCACCTGTCACCGCCTTGCAGCCGGGGCATGAGATGGTCAGTGGCGCCCAGGGGCGACAGCCCGGCTGGGCCGCCGGAATGCGGCTGGGCTTCCTGCATATTCCGAAGACCGCCGGCACCGCCTTCGGCGCCGCCCTGGCGCAGCACTTCGCCGAACATGAGATCGCCAGCACCTCGCGCATGGCCATGCCCTCCGGCGCGGCGGATCCGCTGCTGCCGCAGGTGGCGACGGCGTTCCGCGCGCTGGGCATCGGCAGCCACCTGGACCACGACCAGCTGGACGCGATCGCCGCCGGCCTTCCGGCCGGGGAGCGGCTGTTCACCGTGACGGTGCTGCGCGACCCGCGGGCGCGGCTGATCAGCCAGTACCGCTACTGGCGCCGCAAGGTGGATGCCAGCCTGGCGGACCTGCCGGAGGAGCAGCGCAATGCCTTCCTCGCCGCCCGCAACCTGACGCTCACCGAGTTCCTGGAGGCGCGGATCCCCTATGCGGAGGCACATTTCCGCAATCTCCAGGCGCGGATGATCTGCGGCCTGGGCACCGCCGAGGTGATGGACGAGGCCACGCTGCTGGCCACCGCGCGCGCCAACCTGGCCGCCTTCGACGTGGTCGGCACCACCGATGCGGTGGATGAGGCGCTGGCCCGCATCGCGGAAGCCTATGGCTGGGCGCCGCCCGATCCGGTGCGGCCGCTGAACGTGGCGCCGTCGGAGGCGCCGCTGCAGCTGAGCGCGGAGGCGGAGGCGCTGGTCGCCGAATACACCGGCATCGACCAGCTGCTGTGGGAGGAGGCGCGTGGCAGGCTGACCACGCAGCGGCCGTCGCGCCGCGGCCGCAGCTTCCACCGCCCGGATCCGGCGCTGGTGGCCACCCTGCTGGATGGCGGGCTCACCCGCTTCCGCATGGCCGATGCGCTGGATGGCCAGGGCTGGCATGTGCGGGAAGGCGAGGGCGAGACGCTGTCGCGCTGGACCGGCCCGAGCCGCCGCGCCACCATCCGCCTGCGCGCGCCGCAGCTGCGCCAGCTCGAATTGTCGATCCACCTGGTCTCGGTGCTGGATTGGGCGATGGTGGAGCATGTGGCGCTGACGCTGGATGGCGTGCCGCCCAGCGCGCCGCCGCAGGTGGAACACGGCCTGGCCCAGCCCATCCTGCGCGCCCGCTTCGACCTGCCCAATGCCGGCGACGGCTTCCGCATGCTGGCCATCGAGGTGCCCTTCACCAAATCGCACAAGGAGATCGATCCGATCATCGACGACGCCCGGCAGAAGGGCCTGGCGATCGGCGACATGGTGCTGGCGGCGCTGCCGGAAACGCGGCAGGGGCCGGCGACGCTGGGCGCGCTGTTCTGGCCGGGACAGAACTGGTCCGACAAGGCGCCGGCCGATCTGCTGGACCTGGTGCGGCGCCCGGCCGCGGAGGCCACGCCGCCGCCCTGCGAGCGCAACCTGGTCTTCGATCTGCCGCTGCTGCGCGGCCTGCTGGACCTGCTGTCGCCGGACCATGTCTGGGCCGCCGCCCGGCGCAGCATCCTGGAGCCGCTGGAGCGCGGCAGGCCGCTGGCCATGCCCGCCCGCGGCGGCAGCCTGGCCATCCTCGCCACGCTGTTCGAGATCGCGGGTCGCGGTGCGCCGGTGGCGCAGGTGGCGGCGCGGCACGAGGCGGCGGTGCTGCTGCTGCCCTGCGCCGAGGATTTCCGGCTGCGCCAACTGGCCGCCAGCCCGCTACTGGCGCCCTTCCTGCACATCATCGGCTGCACCAATGCGATCCTCGTCGCCAATCTCGCCGCGATGCGGCGCGATGGCGGGCAGGGGCGGGTGGAGGCCTTCCTGCTGCTGCTGGAACGCATCTCCGCCACCCTGCCGGAAAAGCTGGCGGTGCTGCCCGGCGGCTTCGGCGCCGACTACATGCTGCAGCAGCTGGAGGCCACGCTGCGCGGGGCGGCGGCGCTGAATGCCGGCGGCGCCACGCCGCGGGATGTCCTGGCCACGCTGATGCTGGACCGTCCGCCGCCGCCGCCCACGCCCCAGGCGCTGCAGGACCAGGCGCGCCAATTGATGCAGGCGCCGGGCACGCCCATCACTCTGGTCGATCCCGACCTGACCGGGCGGCTGGCCGCGCTGATGCAGCACCTGGCGACGCAGCCGCCAGGCGAGGGGCTCTGGCACGCCGCCCTGGTGGCGCAGGAATGCGCCTTCCGCATCACCGCGCTGCTGGCCGGCTGGGCGCGCTTCGACCTGGGCGCCAACCGCACCGGGCAATTGGCGCTACGCCTGCGGACGGAAGCGCCGCGGCCGGTGCTCTATCCCAAGCCCGCAAAACCCTTCGGCGAATACATCGACTTCTACAAGGCGGAAGCCGCGGCGATGGGGGCGCATGCGCCGGCGCCGGACCTGGTGACGCGCCTTGATACGCTGCGCGGCGGGCTGGACCATGTCACGCGCCTGAACCAGGCGGCGCGGGAGATCGAGGTGGCGCTGCGCCTGCTCGGCGACCGCTATCCGGGGGAGGAGATCCTCTGGGTGGATGCCGGCTGTTCCTATGGCGTCATCATGAATGCGGTGCAGCCGCCGCAGAACATCCAGGGCCGCTGCAGCTTCCTGGGCTTCGACTTCAACGCGCCGGCGATCCGCACCGCGCGGGTGGTGGCCGGCAATCTCGGCCTGGCGCATTGCCGCTTCGAGGTGGGGGATGTGGCGGAAGCCCGCAGCCTGGCGGCGGGGCGGCGCATCCACCTGATCACCGCCTTCGAGGTGCTGGAGCATTGCCCGGACCCGCTGGCGGTGCTGTCCGAATACCGGTCGATGGAGCCGGGGATGCTGGTGGTGGGCTCGCCATTGGCCGAGCTGCAATCCATCTTCCCGGCCGAGCAGCATATCTGGGCCTTCAACGCCCGCGGCTTCGCGGCCATGGCGGAAGCGGCCGGCTTTTCCGTCATCGGCCTGAACCAGCGCCAGGTGGGCGCCTTCGTCGGCGGGCATGACTGGGTGACCGTCACCGCCACCACCAGCGCGGCGGGGGCGATGGGCATGGTATGATATCGCGGATGTGACCGCGGCGGGCACGATCAACAGATGGCCAGGGGCGGGGTCGCGGCGTTTGCCTGCGTCCCCCGCAACGGATAGACCGCGCCATGCGCAACGCCCCCCTGCTGATCAGCTTCCTCCTCGCCACCTCCGCCCTGGCGCCCGTCGCCTCGGCGCAGGGCCTACTGCCGGCCCTGCCGGATTCGCTGACGCCGACGGTGGGAGAGGTGACGCCGCCGCCGCCCGACCCCTATGGCAGCTGGACCTTCAACTACGAGAACGACACGCTGGGCGGCACCGACCGCAACTATACCAGCGGCCTGCAGATCGCCTGGCGGTCGCCTTCGGCGGAACTGCCCACGCCCCTGCGCTGGCTGAACGAGCAGGCGACGCGGCTGCTGGGCCCCGGCCAGGTGCGCTGGGGCGCTGGCCTCGTGCAGGCGATCTACACGCCCGAGGACACCCAGCGGCGCATCCCCGACCCGAATGACCGGCCCTATGCCGGGCACCTCTACGGCGCCCTGGTTCTGCAGCGCGAGACCGGTTTCTCGCTCACCACGCTGGAACTGCAGGCGGGCGTGATCGGGCCCTCGGCGCTCGGCGAATTCGTGCAGAACACGGTGCATGAGGCGATCCGCGTCGATACCACCAAGGGCTGGGACAGCCAGCTGAAGGACGAGCTGGCGCTGAACATGGTCTTCGAGCGCACGCTGCGCAGCGCGCCGCTGGAGCTCGGCAGCCTGCAGGCGGATATGCTGACCTCCTATACCGTGGCGCTGGGCAACGTCTCGACCTATGGCGGCGCCGGCGTGACCTTCCGGGTGGGGCAGGGGTTGGAGGCCGATTACGGCGCGCCGCGCATCCGGCCGGGCCTGGTGGGCTCCGCCTTCTTCCAGCCGCGGGAGGAATTCGGCTGGTATGCCTTCATCGGCGGCCAGGGTCGCGCCATCGCCCGCGACATCTTCCTGGATGGCAATACCTGGCGCGATGGCGGGCCTTCGGTCGACAAGCGGCCGCTGGTCGCGGATGCGACGGCGGGGCTGGTCGCGCATTGGCGTGGTTTTCGCCTGGCCTATAGCCATGTCTGGCGGACCGAGGAGTTCTACGGCCAGCGCGGCGGGCTGCAGAGCTTCGGCTCGGTGGGTTTTACCGCCAGGTTCTGACCGCGGGCCTCACTCGCCCATCAGGGCGGCGCGCTGGCGGTGGAACAGCGCGGCCACGGCTTCCGCCACCGCGCGCAGGGCGGGCAGCGGCGCCAGGTCCTCATGCATCACCAGCCAGGCATCCTCGTCGCAATCCGGTGGCAGGCTGGCGATGCGGTGCAGCCGGCCCGTGGCCTCCGCCGGCAGGCAGGGCAGCAGGGCCATGCCGAG
This sequence comes from Falsiroseomonas tokyonensis, assembly GCF_019024325.1. Taxonomy (GTDB): domain Bacteria; phylum Pseudomonadota; class Alphaproteobacteria; order Acetobacterales; family Acetobacteraceae; genus Falsiroseomonas; species Falsiroseomonas tokyonensis. The sequence continues at coordinate 882,511 of NZ_JAFNJS010000002.1, read as the reverse complement.
GCCCTGGATGCAGGCGCGCAGCCGGATCGGCGTATCGTCCAGCACCGCGACGGGCGGGCGCAGCCCCACCAGCGCCTCCAGCGCCCGCACCGTGCGCGACTGCGCGGCTGGGCGGGCCAGGCCGATATAGGGCAGGGCGCGCAGATCGGCCGCCGCCGGATCCGGCACCAGGGACGGCGCGGCGTAGAGCGCGACCCGCACCCGGGCCAGGCGGCGCATCACCAGGCTGCCGGAATCGGGCGGCGTGCGCATGCGGATGGCGATCTCCGCCTCCCGCCGCGCCAGGCTGAGGATAGCGCGCGACGGCAGCAGGGAGATGACGACGCCCGGCGTGGCCGCGGCCAGGGCAGACATATGCTCGGCGAGCACCAGGGCCATGGAGGCGGTGGCGGAGATCCGCACCACCTCCTGCTCCCGCTCCGCCGTCGCGCGGCGGATGCTGTCTGCGGCCTGGCCCATCTGCTGCAGCGCCGCCATCACGCGGGCGCCGCGCGGGGTCAGGCGCAGCCCGTCCGGGCGGCGTTCCAGCAGCTTCTCCCCGGCCCAGGCCTCGAAGGCATCGACCCGGCGGCTGGTGGTGGCGGCGCTGAGGCCGAGGCGCTGCGCCGCGCGGCGCCAGCCGCCGGCCTCCACCACCGCGGCGAAGATCTTGGCGTCGTCCCAGGAGAAGTCGCGCATCCGCCGCGGGGGCCCCTATCGGTCCAGCGAGCGCAGCGCATACCAGGGCAGGGAGGGGGCAGGGCGGGGCGCGGCGGGCCGGAGCTGTTCCGCCGCAGCATAGACCGGCCGCCGGCTGGCCCGGAAGGCGCCCTCCAGCCCCGGAGCCGCGCCCAGCAGCACGGCGGCATCGCAGAAGCGGGCCAGGCGGCGGGCGGCGGTGAGGCCGGGGCCGCCCTCGGCCAAGGCGCGTTCCAGCCCGGCGGCGTCGATCGGCAGGTGCCCGGCCTGGCGCAGCGTCTCCGCCGCGTCCTGCCAGCCGGGGCCGGGCGGGGCCGAGAGCAGGATGAGGAGTTCGGGGTGGCGCATGGCAGTCTCCGTCGTGGTGGCGGGAAACTGCCGTGGCGCGCGGCGGCGGGCGACGGCCAAGCTTGCAACGCGGCGTTTCGCGAAGGCTCTTGCGGGTGCAATCGATTGCGGGCATCGTCCCCGCGCCGGCCTTCCGTTGCGGAGGGGCGGCGGGAAGAAACGGACCCTGACATGAACAAGACCGAAGGCTCCGGCCTCGGCCGGCGCAGCCTGTTGGCCGCCGGCGCCGCGGCGCCCCTGCTGGCGAGCCTCGCCCGGCCTGCCGCCGCCCAAGCGCCGGCGCCCGCGGCCGGCCAGCCCATCCTGGTCCGTGGCGCCTTCGTGCTGTCGATGGACCCCGCCATCGGCGACCTGCCGCAGGGCGATATCCTGGTGCAGGACGGCGTGATCCGCGCCATCGCCGCCAGCATCCCGGCGCCGGAGGGTGCGCTGGTGATCGAGGGCGCCGGGCGCATCGCCCTGCCGGGCATGGTCAATGGCCATATCCACTTGGCGCAATCCATGCAGCGCGGCCTGTCCACCGAACATTCCTTCGGCGGCTATTTCCAGACCATCGTGCTGCGCCATTCCAACCGCATGACGCCGGCCGATGTTCAACTGGCCGACCATGCCGGCGGGCTGGAGCAGATCGCCGCCGGCGTCACCACCGTGATGGACTGGTCGCGGGAGACGATGTCCCCCGACCATGCCGATGCGGCGCTGGCCGGGCTGGATGCCGCCGGCATCCGCGGCGTGCTGGCCTATACCGCGCCCCCCATCCCGCAGGGCGGCGATGCGGCCGCGCTCGGCGGCCGGATGATCGCCCATGCCCGAAGCCTGCTGGCCGCCCGCGCCGAGGGGCTGGTGCGGATCTGGACCTGCCTGCAGGGGCCGGACTTCACCCCGCTGGCGCCGGCGCTGGCCGATATGAAGCGCCTCGCGGAGCTCGGCGTCCCGATCGCCATCCACACCGGCGCCGGCATCTATCCCAATCGCAAAACGCGCCTGCTGGCGCAGCTGGATGCCGAGGGGCTGCTGAACGAGCGGCTGCAGATCGTCCATGCCAACACCCACGAGGCCGATGAGTACAAGCTGGCCGCCGATCGGGGCGTAATGCTGTGCTCGACGCCAGAGGTGGAGATGCGCATGGGCCATGGCCACCCGGCCATGTTCAAGGCCGCGGCGGCGGGGATGAAGGTCTCGGTCGGCACCGACATCCCCTCCATGGTCGGCGGCGGCCTGCTGCCGCAGCTGCGGGTGGCCATGGCGGCGGAGCTGCACCGGATCAATGCGGCGGCGCTGGCGGCCGGGCAGGGGGTGCCGGCGACGCCGCCCGTCACCGCGCGGCAGATGCTGGAATTCGCCACCATCGGCGGCGCCCGCGGGTTGGGGCTGGACCGCGTCACCGGCAGCCTGACGCCGGGCAAGCGCGCCGACCTGCTGCTGGTGCGCGCCGACCAGCCGCTGACCGCCCCGCGCTCCGACCCCGCCGGCCTGGTGCTGCTGCAGGCCGGCGCCGGGGAGATCGAGACGGTGATGGTCGATGGCCGGCTCCGCAAGCGCGACGGCCGGCTGACCGATCCGGGTGCCGCCGCGGTCCTCGCGCGCCTGCAGTCCCGCGCCGAGGAAATGGCGGCGGCCGCGGCGCGATAGAAGCGGGGCGCGGGGGGCACCAGCGCAACCGTGCGTTGCCCCGGCCCCCCGGCCTGTGGCATCCAGCGCCGATGGTTCCGACTCGGCGCATCCTCCTCTCCCTTCCCGCCCTTCTGGTCGGCGCGCGCGCGCAGGCGGCCAGCGAAAGTTTCGCCGCCTTCCTCAACGGAGTGCGGGCGGAGGCCCGGCGCGCCGGCGTCTCCGCCAATACGGTCAGCCGGGCGCTGGACGGGCTGCAGCCGAATGACCGGGTACTGGAGCTGGACCGGCGGCAGCCGGAATTCACCCAGACCTGGGAACAGTATCGCGACGCCCGCCTGTCCCAGCAGCGCATCGATGCCGGCCGCCGCGCCTTCGCCGACAACCGCGCGACGCTGGAAACAGTGCAGGACCGCTTTCGCGTCTCGCCCCGCATCGTCACCGCGATCTGGGGGCTGGAGACGAACTACGGCGGCTTCACCGGCAATATGAACGTCATCCAGTCCCTGGCCACGCTGGCCTGGGACGGGCGGCGGTCCAGCTATTTCCGCAACGAGCTGATGGCCGCGCTGAAGATCCTGGATGCCGGCCATGTCACGCCGGACCGCATGCGCGGCAGCTGGGCCGGCGCCATGGGCCATCCGCAATTCATGCCCAGCAACTTCGACCGCCTGGCGGTCGACCTGGATGGCGATGGCCGGCGCGACATCTGGGACAACCGCGCCGATGCGCTGGGCTCGATCGGCAACTACCTCTCCCGCTCCGGCTGGCGCGACGACGAGCTCTGGGGGCGGGAGGTGGTGCTGCCCGCCGGCTTCGACACGGAACAGGCGCGCCGCGAGAATATGCGCCCGCTGCGCGACTGGGTGCGGATGGGCGTGCGCCGGCCGGATGGGGTGGAACTGCCGCCGCTCGAGATGCAGGCCGCGGTGCTGATTCCGGGGCCGAGCGGGCAGGCCTTTCTCGTCTATCACAACTTCAACGTCATCCGGCGCTACAACCCCTCCAACTTCTATGCCCTCGCGGTGGGCATGCTGTCGGATCGCGTCGCCTGATGCGCCTGGCCCGCTTCGGGCTGGCGGCGGCGCTGGCCGCGGCGGTGCTGGCCGGCTGCGCGCCGCGCCCCCCGGCACCCACGGCGCAGCCGCGCTACATGATCGGCGAGCCCTACCAGATGGGCGGGCTCTGGTCCTATCCTCGCGAGGATTTTGCGCTGGACCAGACCGGCCTCGCTGCCGTGGCGGCCGATGCGAGGGCCGGGCGCCGCACCAGCAATGGCGAAATCTACGATCCTGCGGTGCTGACCGCCGCGCACCGCACGCTGCAACTGCCGGCGGTGCTGGCCGTGACCAATCTCGAGACCGGGTTGCGCGTCGAGGTGCGGGTGAATGATCGCGGGCCGCAGAACCCCGGCCGGGTGGTGGCGCTGTCGCGGCGCGCGGCGGAGCTGATCGGCATCCGCCCCGGCGGCACCGCCCAGGTGCGGATCGAGGTGGTGGGCGAACCCTCCCGCGCCTTGGCCGGCGGCTTGCCGAGCACGGAGGCGCAGACGCTGGAAATCGCCGCCGCCCCGGTCGGCGCCGTGGGGCGGGAGGAGTTGGCGCCGCCGCCGGGCGCGACTCAGGCCACCCGGCTGCGCCAGGCGCGGCAATTCCCGGGCGCCGGCGCCTCGGCCGGCGCTACCGCCGCGGCCACGGGCTCGGCGCCCCCGCTGCGGCTGCCCGAGCGCGTCAGCCGCGTGCCGGCGCGGCCCGGGATGCTCTGGGTGGAACTGGCCACCTTCTCCCGCCGCGACATGGCGGACCGGCAGGCGGCGCGGCTGGCGGGGCTTTTGCCGCGGGTCGATGTGCTGGGCGGCCGGGGCCGGGGCGTGCAGCCCAGCTACCGCGTCCGGCTCGGCCCCTTCAACGCGGCGGCCGAGGCCGACAGGGCGCTTGAGGGGACTCTGCGGGCGGGCGTATCCGAAGCGCGCATTCTCGTGGACTGACCACGAGTCGAACTTGAATAACGCATTTCCGGGCCGCCTTCGCCAGGCAGCGAGGCTCGGGACTGCTCCAGAAGGGAGGCTGCCAATGCGCCGCCGGGACATGATGGGGGCCGCCGCCGGCCTCGCGACAAGTTTGGCCGCAACGGAGAGCCTGGCGCAGCAGCGCCCGGCGACGCCGCCCCGCGCCGCGCGCCCGGCCCCGCCGCCGACCAGCCCGGCCACGACGCCGCTGGGCCCGCTGGATACCAGCGCGCGGCACGCGCTGATCATGGACTTCGACACCGGCGCGGTGCTGCTGGAGAAGGCGGCGGATGACCGCATGCCGCCATCCTCCATGTCCAAGCTGATGACCATGTATGTGGTCTTCGAACTGCTGAAGAACGGCCGACTGCGCATGGACCAGCAGTTGCCGGTCAGCGAGCGCGCCTGGCGCATGGGCGGCAGCAAGATGTTCGTCGAGGTCGGCTCCTCGATCAGCGTCGAGAACCTGTCGCGCGGCGTCATCATCCAGTCCGGCAACGACGCCTGCATCGTGCTGGCGGAGGGCATCAGCGGGTCCGAGACGCAATTCGCAGAGCTGATGAACGAGACGGCACGCCGCATCGGCCTGCGCGACAGCACCTTCCGCAACGCGACCGGCTGGCCCGACCCGGAACATCGCATGACGTCGCGCGACCTGGCGACGCTGGCGCGCCGGATCATCCGCGACTTCCCGGAATACTACAGCCTCTACAACGAGCGCAGCTTCCGCTGGAACGACATCACCCAGGAGAACCGCAACCCGGCGCTGAGCCGCGTGGCCGGCGCCGATGGGCTGAAGACCGGCCATACGGAGGAAGCCGGCTATGGCCTGACGGCCTCCGCCATCCGCGGCGGGCGGCGGCTGATCCTGGTGGTGAACGGCCTGCCCTCGATGCGGGCGCGGGCCGAGGAAAGCGAGCGCCTGTTCGAATGGGCCTTCCGCGAATTCGAGAATGTCGTGGTCTTCCGCGCCGCCGATACGGTGGAGGAAGTGCCGGTCTATCTCGGCGAACGTGCCACCGTGCCGCTGGTCGCCGGGCGCGACCTGGTGCTGACCCTGCCGCGGCAGTGGCGCCGCAACCTGGAGGTGCGGGTGCGCTACGACGCGCCGGTGCCGGCGCCGGTCAGCAAGGGCCAGGGCATCGGCACGCTGCTGATCGCGGGCCAGGGCGTGCCGGAGATGAACGTGCCGCTCATCGCTGGCGCCGATGTGGACCGGCTCGGCCTGCTGCCGCGCATCCCGGCCGTGATCGGGCGCTGGTTCGGCAGCTGAGGCCGCGGCGCGTTAGCACCATGGCTTGAGCGCCGCGCCGATAGCGGCGAGATAGGGCCATGCAGCAACGCGGACGATTCATCACGCTCGAAGGCGGGGAGGGCGCGGGGAAGTCCACCCAGGCCCGGCGGCTGGCCGCGCATCTGGCGGCGCGCGGACTGCCGGTGCTGCTGACCCGCGAGCCGGGGGGCGCGCCGGGGGCGGAGGCGATGCGCCGGCTGCTGCTGGGCGGGCAGGGGCTGGATCCGGTGGCGGAGGCGCTGCTGGTCTTCGCCGCGCGGCGCGACCACCTGGTGACCACCATCCGCCCGGCGCTGGCGGCCGGCATCTGGGTCATTTCGGACCGCTTTGCCGACAGCACCCGCGCCTATCAGGGTTTCGGGCAGGGCGTGGCGCAGGCTGCGATCGAACAGCTGGCGGCGGTGGCGCTGGAGGGGTTCGCCCCGGACCTGACCCTGGTGCTGGACCTGCCGGTGGAGACCGGCATGGCGCGCGCCCGCGGCCGCGGCGTGGCGGCGGATCGCTACGAGCGGCTGGACACCGCCTTCCACCAGCGCATCCGCGACGGATTTTTGGGCATCGCCGCGGCGGAGCCCGGGCGCTGCGCCCTGGTGGATGCGACGCCGGGGGCGGATGCGGTGGCGGCCCGGATCGCCACGCTGGTCGACGACCGCCTGCCATGAGCCGCGCCCCCCGCGCCCCCAAGGAACAGGTCTTTGCGGAGGATCCGGACCAGGCGGTTCGGGCCATGCCGGACCTGTTCGGGCATGTCGCGGCAGCGGAGACGCTGCAGCGCGCGGCGCTCTCCGGCCGGCTGCCGCATGCCTGGATGCTGGCGGGGCCGCCGGGCATCGGCAAGGCGACGCTCGGCTACCGCTTCGGGCGCTGGCTGCTGGCCGGTGGCGCGGAGGGCAGCGTGCCCTTGGGCAGCACGCCGCTGAACCTCGACCCCCAGCACACCACCTTCCGGCGCATCGCCGCCGGCGCCCATGCGGACCTGCGGGCGCTGCGCCCGAACACGGGGGAGAAGGGCGGCGTGAAGCTGGTGATCCGGGTGGAGGATGTGCGGGATGCCATCCGCTTCCTGGCCATGACCCCCGCCGAGGGCGGCTGGCGCTTCGTGCTGGTGGATGGCGCCGAAATGCTGCGCCCCGAGGCCGCCAACGCCCTGCTGAAGACGCTGGAAGAGCCGCCGCCCCGCGCTGTGCTGGTGCTGACCACCGCGGCGCCTGACCGGCTGCTGCCCACCATCCGCAGCCGCGTCCGCCGGCTGGATCTTTCGCCGCTCGATGCCGCGGTGCTCGATCCGCTGCTGGGGCGGCTGCTGCCGGAGCTGAACGCGACAGAACGCGCGACGCTCGGCCGGATCGCGGAGGGCTCGGCGGGCCAGGCGGTGGCGCTGGCGGAAGGCGAGGGGCTCGCTTTGCAGGCGCTGGTCGACCAGGCGCTGGGCGAGCTGGGCGATCGCCGCAACTGGCACCGGATCGCCGATGCAGTGGCCGCCAAGCGCGACGGCAGCGGCTTTGCGACCTTCATCGCGCTGCTGCGGCGGGCGATTTCCTCCGCGGTGCGGCAGGCGGCGCGTGGGCAGGGTGCGCCCGGCTGGCTGGGCGAGCGTCCGCTTGCCGAGTGGTCGACCCTGTGGGATAGCCTCGGACGGCTCGCAGCCGAGACGGATGTGCTCAGCCTGGACCGCAAGCAGGCGGTGCTGACGGCGCTACTCTGGCTCTCGCCGTCCCGTCGCTAGGGGGTCGGCGCTGATGGGCGAGAAACCGGAAGCCAATGCTGTGACCCAAAGCTCCTACATCACCACGCCCATCTACTACGTGAACGACAAGCCGCATGTCGGCCACGCCTATTCGACGCTCGCCGCCGATGTAATGGCGCGCTGGCGCCGGCTGCAGGGGCGGGAAGTGTTCTTCCTGACCGGCACGGACGAGCACGGCCAGAAGGTGGAGAAGGCGGCGCAGGACGCCGGCATGGATCCCCAGGCTTTCACCGACAAGGTCAGCCAGAGTTTTCGGGACCTGACCGCCACCATGGGCTTCTCCAACGACGCCTTCATCCGCACGACGGAGGAGCGCCACAAGCGGGCCTGCCAGGCGCTGTGGGAAAAGCTGGTGGAACGCGGCGAAATCTACCTCGGCGCCTATGAGGGCTGGTACGCGGTGCGCGACGAGGCCTTCTACGGCCCGGACGAGCTGGTCGAGCGCGATGGCCAGAAATACGCCCCCTCCGGCGCGCCGGTGGAATGGGTGAAGGAGCCCTCCTACTTCTTCCGCCTCTCCGCCTGGGCCGAGAAGCTGCTGGCCTATTACGAGGCGAATCCCGACTTCATCCTGCCGGCCAGCCGGCGGAACGAGGTGGTGGCCTTCGTGAAGTCGGGCCTCTCCGACCTGTCCATCTCCCGCACCTCCTTCACCTGGGGGGTGAAGGTGCCGGGCGACGACAGCCATGTGATGTATGTCTGGATCGACGCGCTGACCAACTACATCACGGCGCTGGGCTATCCGGACGAGGACGCGCCGCTCTGGAAGCTCTGGCCGGCGGAGGTGCATGTCGTCGGCAAGGACATTTTGCGGTTCCACGCCATCTACTGGCCTGCCTTCCTGCTGGCCGCGGGCCTGCCGGCGCCGCAGCGCGTCTTCGCGCATGGCTGGTGGACGAATGAGGGCCAGAAGATCTCCAAGAGCCTCGGCAACGTCATCGATCCGGTGGCGCTGGTCGAGGAATTCGGCCTGGACCCGCTGCGCTACTTCCTGCTGCGCGAAGTGCCGTTCGGCCAGGATGGCGATTTCTCCCGCACCGCTCTGGTCAATCGGCTGAATGGCGAGCTGGCCAATGCGCTGGGCAACCTGGCCAACCGGACCCTCTCGCTGATCCAGCGCAATGCCGAGGCGCAGCTGCCGGAAGCCACGGCGCCCACCGAGGCCGATGCCGCGCTGGCCGCCCAGGTCGCGGCGCTGCCCGGGGTGGTCGGCGCGCATCTCGACCGCCAGGAATTCCACCTGGCGCTGGAGGCCATCATGGCCGCGGTTCGCGACGCCAATGGCTATATCACCGTGGCCGCCCCCTGGGCGCTGAAGAAGACCGACCCGGCGCGGGGGCTCGCCGTTCTGCGCCACCTGCATGACGCTCTTCGTGCCTTCGCCACCGTGCTGCAGCCCTTCATGCCGACCACCATGGCCAAGCTGTTGGACCAGCTGGGCGTGCCGGAGGCGGCGAGGGGGCTCGATGCACTGGCGACGCCGCTGCCCGCCGGCCTGACCCTGCCGCCGCCGGAGCCGCTGTTCCGCAAGATCGAGGCCACCGCCTGACCATGCTGATCGTCGACAGCCACTGCCACCTGGATCATTTCGTGGGGGCGGAGCAGGAGGAGGTGGTGGCCCGCGCCAAGGCCGCTGGCGTGGGGGTGATGGTCACCATCGGCACCCGCCTCGGCGAACAGGCCGCCACCGTGCGGGCCATCGCGGACAAGTATGAGGGCGTCTTCGCCACCGTCGGCATCCACCCCCACAATGCCGGGGAGGGCGAGGTGCCGGACGTTCAGGACATCCTGGCGGAGGCCGACCATCCGCGGGTTGTAGGGATCGGCGAAAGCGGCCTGGACTATTTCTACGACAAGGCGCCGCGGGCCGTGCAGCAGGCCGGCTTCCGCCGCCACATCGCCGCCGCCCGCCAGTCCGGCCTGCCCCTGGTGATCCATGCCCGCGACGCGGATGCCGATATGGCGGCGATCCTGGAGGATGAGGATGCGCGGGGGAAATTCCCCTTCCTGCTGCATTGCTTTTCCTCCGGCGCCGAACTGGCACGCACCGCGGTGCGGCTGGGTGGCTACATCTCCTTCAGCGGCATGCTGACCTTCCCGAAGTCGGATGCCATCCGCGCCGTTGCGGCGGAGACACCGGCGGACCGCCTGCTGGTGGAGACGGACAGCCCCTACCTCGCCCCCGTGCCGCTGCGCGGCAAGCGCTGCGAGCCGGCCTATGTGGTGCATACGGCGGCCAGGCTGGCGGAGGTGAGGGGCCTCGGCATCGCGGCGCTGGCCGACCTCACCACGAGCAACTTCCGACGCCTATTCGCCCGGGCGATCTAGATGCGGGTGACGCTGCTGGGCTGCGGCGGCTCGGCCGGGGTGCCGCAGATCGGCGGCGAGGATGGGCGCGGTGCCTGGGGCGTCTGCGACCCGGCGGAGCCGCGCAATCGCCGCAGCCGGACCTCCGCGGTGGTGGAGGATGCGGCCGGCAGCCGGCTGCTGATCGATGCCGGGCCTGACCTCCGCCAGCAGTTCCTGGATTTTGGATTCGCAACGATCGATGCGGTGGCCTTCACCCATGCCCATGCCGACCATGTGCTGGGCATCGACGACCTGCGCGGCGTCAACCGGCTGCGCGGCACGGCGCTGGAGGCCTTCGGCAGCGCCGAGACGCTGGATCTGCTGATCCAGCGCTTCGACTATGCCTTCCGCCCGCCGACACCGCCCGGCTTCTACCGGCCCGCGCTGACGCCGCGGATCATTGCCCCGGGGGAGACGGTGGAAATGGCCGGGATGCGGGCCGAGGTCTTCCGCCAGGACCACAAGGTGATGGAGACGCTGGGCTTCCGGATCGGCCGCTTTGCCTATTCCACCGATGTGGTGACCATGCCGGAGGAAAGCCTGGCGCGGCTTGAGGGGCTGGATACCTGGGTGGTCGGCTGCTTCCAGCGCAGCCCGCATCCGGTGCATGCGAATGTCGACCAGGTGCTGGCCTGGGTGTCGCGGCTGCGGCCGCGACGGACGGTGCTGACGCATATGGGCATCGACATGGATTTTGCCGAGCTGCGCCGCATGCTGCCCACCGGCGTGGAGCCGGGGCATGACGGGATGGTGCTGGAGATCCGCGCCGCCTGACCGAGGGGGCTGAGGTTCACCCTCCGTTCCAGCGGTCTCCCCAGGGCCGCCCGCCAGGCTTGGCTGCAGCCTCTTCCTTATCCTCATCCTTTGTCTGAAGTTCTCCCCGACTTGTCCCCAGGGCTTTTCTTTCCATAATATTCATTATGCGACAAACGGACATGGGGATAAAAGCTGGGAGGGTTTTGGGGATTGCCGGGGCTGCGCCAGGATGCCGCCGCCTGCCCCGGAGATTCGCGCCCGATGCCCACCGCCCCCCAAGCCGACCCGGCCGCCGCGCTGACGCGGCTGCTCGAGATCATGGTCCGGCTGCGCGCGCCGAATGGCTGCCCCTGGGACCGGGTGCAGGACTTCGCCTCGATCGCGCCCTACACGATCGAGGAAGCCTACGAGGTGGCGGATGCCATCGCCCGGGGCCCGGACTTCCCCCAGCTGCTGGATGAGCTGGGCGACCTGCTGTTCCAGGTCGTCTATCACGCACAGATGGCCGCGGAGGCCGGGCATTTCGGCTTCGCCCAGGTGGCGGAAGCCATCGCCGCCAAGATGATCCGCCGCCATCCGCATGTGTTCGGGGAGGCCGCGGCCCGCGACGCCGGCATGCAGACCGCGGCCTGGGAGGCGCAGAAGGAAGCCGAGCGCGCCGCCCGCGCCGAGACCGGGACGCTCGCCGGCATCCCGGTGGGCCTGCCCGCCCTCACCCGCGCCCTGAAAATCTCCCGCCGCGCCGCGCGGGTCGGCTTCGACTGGCCGGATGCCGGCCAGGTCCTGGACAAGCTGGAGGAGGAAGCGGCGGAGCTGCGGGCGGAGCTGCCGGCGATGGACAAGGCACGCCAGGCGGATGAGCTGGGCGACCTCTTCTTCGTCATGGTGAACCTGGCCCGCAAGCTGGACCTGGACCCCGAGGCCTGCCTGGCCGCCGCCAATGCCAAGTTCGAGCGCCGGTTCCGGGCCGTGGAGACCCGCCTGGCGCAGCGCGGACTGGCGCCGGCAGATGCCGGGCTGGCGGCGATGGAGGCCGAGTGGCAGGCGGTGAAGGCTGCGGAAAAGGGCTGAGCTACAGCGTGACCGGGCATGTAGTAGTGCTACGAAAGTCAGTTGTTGCGCTACTCCAGGCGCCGGTGTGAACTCCGGCCCTGCCTTGGCCGGACCTCTGGAACGGAGGGTGAACTTCGCCCTCGACCCGGCATTTCCCTTTGCGCCAGGCGCCGCCCCGCGTCATTCATTGCGATAAGGGACAGTCCGGGGGAGACCATGGAGGGAGCGGCCGGCCTTCAGGCTCGCTTGCAGCGCCTCTGGCGGAAGCTGGATATCCGCCAGCGGCGCGTCGCGGCGCTGATCCGCACCGGCAACCAGGCGCGGGACCGGCGGGACTGGCCCATGGCGGCCACGTCCTATGCGGCCGCGCTGGCGCTCGATCCCGGACGCGCCCCGATCCGCATCCAGCAGGGCCATGCGCTGAGGGAGATGGGCGATCACACCGGCGCCCTGGCCGCCTATCGTGCGGCCGCGGCACTGGCCCCCGAGAGCGCCGATGCGGCGCTGCATCTGGGCCATCTGCTGGGCCTGCAGGGCGAGCGGCGGGAGGGCTTGGCGCTGCTGCGCGCGGCTCTGCACCGCGCCGGCGCGGATCCGCTACTCTCCGCCGCGATCGCGGAGCTGTCGCGGCTGGAGTTCAACGCGGCCTGGCATGCGGCGGAGGCCGCCCTCGCCCGCCATGACCGCGCCGAGGCCGCATCGCACTACCTCGCCGCGCTGGCCGAGGTGCCGTCGGAGGCCGTGGTGCTCGCCGGGCTGGCGGAGCGGCTGCATGAGACGGGCTCGAAGGATGCGGCCGCCGCGGCCTGCCGCCGGGCGCTCTCCCTGTCCCCCAACCTGCCCCAGGCGGAGACGGTCCTGGCCCTGCTGGAACGCGACGAAGGCAAGCTGGAGGCCGCCTTCGCCCGGCTGGATGCCACCCTGAAGCGGCAGCATGCCAATCCCCGCGCCTGGGCCGCGATGCGGGATCTGCGCGCCGAGCTGAACCTCGGCATCCGCCGCCTGATCGCCGCCGAGCGCGGCGTGCGGGCGGAGGATCTGCCGGCCGCCTTCGACTTCGTCTGCTTCGGCACCACCGGCAGTTGCAATGCCTCCTGCATCCATTGTCCGACCAACAAGCCGGAAACGGCGGAGGCGCCGCGCCACCCGATGCCGATGCCGCTCTTCGAAGGCATCCTGCGGCAGATGGCGGAGCACCACTTCTCCATCCGCGGCCAGATCTCGCTCGGGCTCTGGGGCGATGGGCTGGTCGATCCCCTGGTCGTGGAGCGCGCCCGGCTGGTGCGGGCGCTGTTCCCGGAAGCGCTGGTCTCGGTCAATACCAATGGCGCCGCCTACAACCCGCGGCGGCACAAGGCGCTGTTCGACAGCGTCACCCAGATCGCCGTGCACCTCGAATCCCTGGTGCCGGAGGTCTATGCGGAGCTGATGGCACCGCTGCGCCTGGAACGCGTGCTGCCGAAGATCGAGGCGATCCTCCGGGACTTCCCCGGCAAGGTCTATGTCAGCGTGCCGGTCAGCCGGCTGAACCTGGCGGAGCTGCCGGCGATCCGCGCCTGGTTCCTGGAGCGCGGCGCCAATGGCGTGGCCTTCGACGGGCTGGCCAGCCGCTGCAGCCGCGACCGCACCACCTTCGACCGGATCAGCCTCGGCGCCTCCCCCATCCGCTGCCGGCCGGAACAGGTTTCGGACTGCCTGATCGTCGATTGCGACGGCACGGTGACGATCTGCTGCATGGACTTCGAGCGGCGGGAGCCGGTCGGCAACCTGGCGCGGGACAGCCTGATCGACACCCTGCTCTCCCCCGCCCGGCGGGAAGTGCTGGACCTCTTCGCAGCCGGGCGCCATGCGGAGCGGGAAAGCTGCCGGCTCTGCTACGGCGACCCGCAGACGGTCGTGGCTTAAAGCGTTTTCGAGCCTTGCGGCTTCGCAAGGCGACTCGGAAAACGCGATAAAACAATGAGCTGGAGCCGTTCCACCGTCCTCGCTTGCGGTGCAACGGCTCCAGCCCTCAGCTGGTCGGCGACCGCTCCCCGGCCCGGACCACCTTCCGCTCCGGCAGCGGGATCCATTCCGTCTCGCCCGGCACCGGCATGTTGAAGCGGTCACGCTCCCAATCCGCCTTGGCCTGCTCGATCCGGTCGCGGGAGGAGCTGACGAAGTTCCAGAACAGGTAGCGCGGGCCATCCATGGTGGCCCCGCCCAGCAGCAGCAGCCGCGCGCCCTCCGGCCCCGCGCGCAGCGACATCCGGTCGCCGGCGCGGAAGACCAGCATGCGGCCGGCTTCGAAGACCTGGCCAGCTACCTCGACGCTGCCGGCGAAGACATAGGCGCCGCGCTCCTCCTGCTGGTCCGGCATCGGCAGCTGCGCGCCGGGGGCCAGCACGGCATCGGCGTAGAACAGCTCGCTCAGCGTCGCGACCGGGGAAGAAAGGCCCCAGCCCTGCCCGGCCACCAGGCGCAGCTTGACCCCCTCCGCATCCAGCCGTGGCAGCTCGGCGCTGCCGTGATGCATGAAGGCCGGCGCCGTCTCCTCATGCGCCTTGGGCAGCGCCACCCAGGACTGGATGCCGGACAGGCGATGCGGCGCCGCGCGGCGCGCGGCGGCGGTGCGTTCGGAATGCACGATGCCCTGCCCGGCCGTCATCCAGTTCACGTCGCCGGGCGCGATCGGCAATTCGGTGCCCAGGCTGTCCCGGTGCAAGATCTCGCCCTCGAACAGATAGGTGACGGTGGACAGGCCGATATGCGGATGCGGGCGGACATCCACGCCGGTGCCGGTCAGGAACTCGCCCGGCCCCATCTGGTCGAAGAAGATGAAGGGCCCGACCATCTGGCGTTCCTTCGCCGGCAGGGCGCGGCGCACCTCGAAGCCGCCGATATCATGGCTGCGCGGCAGGATGACGGTCTCGAGGCCCGGCGGCAGCGGGTTGGTCGGGTCGGCGATGCTGGACATGGCGCGGTCTCCCCCTGGAGGTGGTCGATGCACCAGATGGACCGGCGGCATCCCGGGCGCGAATCATCGCCCGGGATGATCGCCATCCGCAAATCGCATCAGCGCGCCAGGCGGAATTCGGCAAGCACGCGGCGGCCCTCCGGCGACATCCGCGGCGCCACCTCCTGCAGCAGAGCGGCCAGTTCCGCGGCCAGATCCGCGCGCCCCTGCTGCACCACGGCGATGGCGGAAGCGAGCGCGGCCGGGTCCACCAGATCGCGCAGCAGCTCCCTTCGCACCGCGGCCAGCGCATCCCGCTGCGCCTGGAAGCGCGCCAGCACGGCCTGGCGGCGGGGCACGAAGGCCTGGCGCAGCTGGGACGCATCGGCTTCCGGCAGCGCGTCCATCAGGCGGCGCAGCGGACGGTCGCTGAGCTCCAGCGCCAGCCCCGCGACCTCGACCGGCGCCGCTTGGCGCCAGGCCTGCGCCGCCAGATAGCCGCCGGCAAACAGGTTGAGCCCGAGCGAGGCGAGCAGCGCCAGGCGCAGGCGGGAGAGGCCGGTCACGAGACATCCTCCTCAAACAGCGCGAGCGGTTCGGTCAGCAGCAGTTCCAGCACCGGATCGCCGCGCGGCGGCAGCGGCAGAAGGCCCTGGCCGGCGAACCAGCCGGCCAGCATCACGCCTGCCAGCCCCACCCCGACCGGCCGGGCAAACAGCCAGCGCCATTCCTGCCAGAGGCGCGCGGCAAGGCTCGCCTCCCGCGCCGCGGCTTCGGCGCGGATGCGGGCCATGCTGGCGGCCACCACCCGTGCTGCGCGCAGCCGGTCCTCGGCCGTCTCCGCCGGGCGGGTGCGCAGCAGCGCCTCCAGCCGCGAAGCCTCCCGCCAGGCGGCCTGGGCCTGCGGGTTGCGATCGCGCAACGTCAGTGCGGCAGCCCGCATCGCCTGCGGCCAGCGCGCCGGGTCGGCCCCATGGGTGTCGAGCAATTGCCGAAAATCCTGGATATCCATGGTCAGTCTCCCCGCATGCGGGCGCGCAGCGCCGCCCGGCCCCGGCGCAGCAGCGACCAGAAGGCCCGCAGGTCCAGCCGCAGCACGGCAGCGGCCTCCGGACCCTCCATTTCCTGGTGGTAGAACAGCGTCAGCGCGGCGCGCTGCCGTTCCGGCAGGGCGGCGAGATGAACGGCCAGCGCCGCCATCTCCGCCTGCCGGCTGGCGAGGTCCAGCGGCGAGGGCGCGGCATCGCGCGCCTCCGCCGCGGCGTCCAGCGGCAAGTCGGCGCCGCGCCGGCGCAGCCGGTCCAGGCAGAGACGCCAGGCGATGGCATGCAGCCAGGTGGCCAGCCGGCCGCGCTCCGCATCGAAGCGCCCGGCCTGCCGCCAGAGCCGCCAGAGCACCTCCTGCACAACCTCCTCCGCCTCCGCGCGGTTTCGCAGCATGCGGTCGGCGAAGCGCAGCAGGGGTGGCGCATGGCGCTCGGCGAGCAGGCGGAAGGCGGCTTCCTCCCCCGCCGCGACGCGGGCCATCAGCGCCGCCTCGCCGGCCTCCGGAACCGCCGGCGCGGAGACCCATTCCGCGGTCACGCCCATCCTGCCGTTCCCATCGGCCCCACCTTCGCAGCCGCGCCACCCTGGCGCGAGCCGTTCTGGGACTGATACGGCGGCTGCGCCGGGAATCGTCGCTGCCCAGGCGCGAGAATTTTCGGCGCCGCGGCGCGGCGATTCTGGCGGGCCGCGCCGTATCAGCCCCGATGACCCGCACGACCCGTCATGCCCTGCCCCGGCGCCTCTGGCTCGCGGCCCTTCTGCCGCTGGCCGGTTGCAGCGGACAGAGCGTGGAATGCCTGACGCTCGACCTGGAGTCCGGGCTCGCCTGGCGCATGCGCGGGACATCCTGGCGGCTGCTGGGCGGGGCGGAGCCTCTCGCCTGCGCGCCTCCCGCTTTGCCGCCAGCCGAGGACGGGCCGCCGGTCCTGCCACCCCCGGCGCCCATGCGCACCTGATCAAAAGGAAACCGAGATGTCCCGCAAGCTGATCCTGGCCACGCTGCTCCTCACCGCCCCCGTCCTGCCCGCCGCCGCCCAGCAGGGGCCGCAGCAGCGCGCGCTGATGCAGGCCTGCGGCGCCGACTACCAGGCCCATTGCGCCAATACGCCGCGCGGCGAGGGCCGCATCCTGGCCTGCCTGCGCCAGCACTCCGCCCAGCTGTCCCAGCCCTGCCGCGATGCGCTGTCGCGGCTGCCGAGCCGGTGAGCGCGATGCGCCGCATCCTGCTGCTCGCCGCCACGGCGATGCTGGCGGCACCCGCCGCCGGCGCCTGGGAGCAGTCGGGCAGCGTGACCACGCCGAATGGGACCTGGACCGGCAGCCGGTCTACCGGTTGCGCGGACGGCACCTGCAGCCGCAGCGGCAGCGTGACGGGGCCGCAGGGCCAGGCGGCCGCGCGCCAGCGCCAGGTCACGCGCATGGCACCGGGCCAATGGAGCGGCACCCGCAGCGCGAGCGGCCTCGGCGGGCGCGCCTATTCGCGAAGCTGGACGCGCAGCCGCTAGCTCAGGGATAGGCGATCGCCACCACCTCGATCTCCTCCGCCCCCGCCGGGGTGCGCAGCCTGCGCGTATCGCCCACCCGCGCGCCCAGCAGCGCGCGGGCCACCGGTGCGACCCAGGAGATGCGGCCGGCGGCGCTGTTGGCCTCATCCACGCCGACGATGGTGATGGTCACCTCGGCATCGTCGGAGGCCCGGGCATAGGTGACGGTGGCACCGAAGAAGACCTGGTCCCGCCGCGCCTGCGCCGCCGGATCGACCACCTGCACCCGTTCCAGCCGCTTGCGGAGGAAGCGCACGCGGCTGTCGATCTGGCGCAAGCGGCGCTTGCCGTATTGGTAGTCCGCATTCTCCGACCGGTCGCCGAGGCCGGCGGCCCAGCTCACCACCTCCACCACCTTGGGCCGTTCCTCGTCCCAGAGCTTGCGGAGCTCCGCGCGCAGGGCGTCATGGCCTGCGGGGGTCATGTAGAAGGGCGTGCCGGGGGGCAGGCCGGGCGGGCCGTCCTCGCCCTCGTCCTCCTCCTCAGCCAAGCAGCGCGTCCCGCGCTTCCTGCCAGGAGGCCTTGTCGGGGGCGCAGATCAGCCCGCCGGTGACATGCTCGCTGGCGCGGTAGTCGCTGCCGTCGAAGCGGGCGGCATAGCCACCGGCCTCCCGGTGCAGCAGCCAGCCGGGCGCGTGATCCCAGGGCATCAGCTTGTTGTAGAACAGCAGATGCGCGTGCCCGCTGGCGGCCAGCCGGTATTCATGCGCCGCGCAGCGGTAGTTCACGATGCCCGCGAGCTTGGGCAGGCGAGAGGCCACCTGGCTGCGCTGCGGTTCCTTGAGAAAACCCCAGGAGACGGCGCCGATCATGCGCCCCATCGGCACCGGCGCGGCGACGCGGAGATCCGCGAAGCGATGGCCCTCGGCATCCTCGAACCAGGCGCCCTCCCCGCGCAGCGCCACCGCGGTGTCGTCGCCCAGCGGATCGTGGATCCAGCCGCCCACCACCTCGCCCTTCACGAAGGCCGCGGCCATGCAGCCGAAGAGCGGCATGCCGGCGGCGAAATTTGCGGTGCCGTCCACCGGGTCCACCACGAAGGCGAGGTCCGCATCGGCCAGCTTCGCCAGCAGCGAGGCATCGGCCGCCGTCGCCTCCTCCCCCACCACCACGCAGCCGGGGAAGCGGGCGCGGAGCGCGGCCTCGATCATGCGTTCGGCGGCCTCGTCGGCTTCCGTCACCAGGTCCAGCGGGCTGGACTTGGTGCGGATATCGCCCGCGGCCAGGCGCCGGAAGCGGGGCAGGATTTCCTTCTTCGTCGCGTCGCGCAGCAGCACGGCGACGTCGCGCGCTGCCCTGGTATCGAAGCGCATCACGGCCCCCGTTGTTCGAAACGTGCCCGATCGGCGGGGGTCAGGCGGACGGAGACGCGGATCGTCTCCTCCGTATCCTCGCGCGCCAGAACCTCGCCATGCTCATAGAGCCAGGCGAGGCTGGCGCCATCCGCGGGCGCCAGGCGGTAGTCCGCGGTTTCCATCCCGGCCGTCATCCGCGCGTCCAGCGCCTCCCGCAGCGCATCCAGCCCGTCGCCGGTCAGTGCGGAGACGGCGATGGCGCCGGGGATTTCGGGGACGGCGTCCACGCCGCCCATCAGGTCGGCCTTGTTCAGCACCTCGATGACGCGGGCCGGCCAGCCCTCATCCATGGTGGCGTCCTCGCCCTCGGCCATCTCGGCCAGCACGCCGAGCACATCGGCGCGCTGGGCGGCGCTGTCCGGGTGGGCGGCATCGCGGACATGCAGGATGATATCGGCCGCCGCCACCTCCTCCAGCGTCGCCCGGAAGGCTTCCACCAGCTGGGTCGGCAGGTCGGAGATGAAGCCCACCGTGTCGGAGAGGATGACGGTGCGGCCGGAGGGCAGCTTGATCGCCCGCATGGTGGGATCGAGGGTCGCGAAAAGCTGGTCCTGGGCGAAGACGCCGGCGCCTGTCAGGGCGTTGAACAGGGTGGACTTGCCGGCATTGGTGTAGCCCACCAGCGCCACCACCGGGTAGGGCACGCGGGCGCGGGCGGAGCGGTGCAGGCCGCGGGTGCGGCGCACCTGCTCCAGCTCCTTCTTCAGGCGCACGATGCGTTCGTCGATCAGCCGCCGGTCGATCTCGATCTGCGATTCGCCCGGGCCGCCGAGGAAGCCGAAGCCGCCGCGCTGACGCTCGAGGTGGGTCCAGGACCGCACCAGACGGGTGCGCTGGTAGGACAGATGGGCGAGCTCCACCTGCAGCGAACCCTCCCGCGTGCGGGCGCGCTCGCCAAAGATCTCCAGGATCAGGCCGGTACGGTCGATGACCTTGGCGCCCCAGGCGCGTTCCAGGTTGCGCTGCTGCACCGGAGACAGGGCGGCATCCACCACCACCACCGTCACGCCGTGGCGCTCGCATTCCTCATGCACCATCTCGACCTGGCCTTCCCCCAGCAGGGTGGAGGGCCGGGTCATGCGCAGCGGGAAGATGGCGGAATGGACGATGGTCAGGCCGATGGAGGCGGTGAGCCCCACCGCCTCGGCCAGCTTCGCCTCCGCCGCGCGATTGGCGCCGGATTCGCCATGCGCCGCGCCGCCGCGCAGCGTGCGGTCATAGGGCAGGATGACGGCGGCCTTCACGGGGCCGCCGCCGGTGTCCTGGGACCTGGGGTCCCCGGCCTTAATCGCGCGATCCGACAGGATTCACCTCGCGGCCCAGCGTCAGCCGGCTTTCACGAACGGGCGCCGCACCCTCGGCGGATTGCGCGGGCGGCGCGGCGCCGGCCCCGGCGGCCGTCGCATCGAACAGCATGATCGGCGCGCCCGGCATCACGGTGCTGATGGCGTGCTTGTAGACCAGCTGGGTATGCCCGTCGCGGCGCAGCAGCACGGAGAAGTTGTCGAACCAGGTGATGATGCCCTGCAGCTTGACGCCATTGACCAGGAAGATCGTCACCGGGGTCTTGGATTTTCGGACGTGGTTCAGGAACACGTCCTGCACGTTCTGGGATTTTTCGGCCATGGGGAGGGTTCCTTCTTCTTCTTGGCCGTTGGACGGCCCGATGCAGGCGGCGCACCGGGCGACAGGTGGCATTGGACCACCATCAGCCGACCGGCGACGTCATCCGGCAACCGGGGTGAACCAGCGGCGCGGACGCCGCTAATCTCCCTCGCCAACCCCTGCCCTGGCAAGGTGCTGCAACTCTGCCGCGAGCGCATGGCCGTCATCGAATACGAGATCGGGCCGCGCCGCCGCCACCCCGCCGTCATGCGGGGCATGGCCGAGCAGCACCGCGGTGCAGCCGGCGGCCCGCGCCGCATCCATGTCCAGGATGGTATCCCCGATATACCACACCGCCGGGCCCGGCTGGATGCCGCAGGATTCGAGCGCCATCAGCAGCGGCGCGGCGGCGGGCTTGTCCGCGCTGGCATCACCCGCGCCGACCAGCGCGGCGAAATGGCCGGCCCAGCCGAGATGCGCGGCCTCCGCCCGCAGCAGCGGCCCCTGCTTGTTGGAGACGACGCCCTGAGGTCCCAGCGCGCCGGCGGCCGCGATGGCCTCGGCGGCGCCGGGCATGGGGTTCAGCACCTCCAGGTGGCAGGACCGGACGGCGGTGTAGAAGACATCCCGCGCCCGTTCCCACTCCGCGCCGAACATGCCCGGAAAGGTATCCCGCAGGGAGCCGCGGACATTGGCCAGCACCGTCTGCCGGTCCCAGGCCGGCATGCCGAATTCGGCAAAGGTCGCGTTCAGCCCATGCTGGATGGCGGCCCAGCCGTCGACCAGGGTGTTGTCCCAATCCCAGAGGATGCAGGCGGGCGGGGTCACGCCGCGTTCTTCACGTCGCCCTTCACATGGCGGGCAAAGATGTCGAACAGCCGCCGCACCACCGGCCCGACCTTGCCATCCCCCACCGGCTGGCCGTCGATCTTCGTGATCGGCTTCACGAAGGAGGTGGCGGAGGTGATGAAGGCCTCCCTCGCCCGCCGCATCTCGTCGATCGAGAATTCGCGCTCGTCATAGGCCATGCCCAGCGTCCGCAGCTCCGCCATCAGCGCGGCGCGGGTGCAGCCGGGCAGGATGACGTGGTCGAGGAAGCGGGTGCGGATGGCGCCATTCTCGTCGACGATCCAGAAGGTGGTCGCTGCCCCCTCCGTCACCATGCCGGTGGCTTCGTCATACAGGATCGCCTCGATGGCGCCCTGCTCCCGCGCCTTTTGCCGGGCCAGGCAATTCGGCAGCAGGTTCACGGACTTGATGTCCCGCCGCGCCCAGCGCAGGTCGGGCATTGTGATGCAGGCGGCCTGCCACTTGTCGACATCGGTGGGATAGGGCGGCACCCGGCGGATGGTCACCACCAGGGCCGGCGGCACGGGCTTCGCCGGGAAGGCATGGTCGCGGCGGGACACGCCCCGCGTGACCTGCATGTAAAGCAGCCCCTCCCGCACCCGGTTCCGCTGCGCCACCTCCCGCAGCACCATGGACAGCGCGGCGCGGGACATCGGCATGGCCAGATGGATCTCGCCCAGCGAGCGTTCCAGCCGGGCCAGGTGCAGATCCTCATCCACATAGCGGCCGTCATGCAGATGGACGACCTCGTAGATGCCATCGCCGAACTGGTAGCCGCGATCCTCGATATTCACCGAGGCTTCGGACTGCGGCAGGTAGCGACCGTTCACATAGGCGATCTTCGACATCTTTGCTTTCCCTCAAACGCCGGCGCGTCGGGGCAGTGCCCCGACCCGGCCGCTTGGCTTTCGCGGCAGGGGCCGCGGCGCCCGTTCGGGCACTAAGCCTGGGCGAAGTGGCCCAGGCTGCAGGCTGCGATAATCTTGTGATCTCGTTGCGTGTGGCTAGCCCCCGGCGGCCGCGGCCGGGGCGCGGTCCTCGGCATGGACCCCCAGGAATTTCAGCTTGCGATGCAACGCGCTGCGTTCCATCCCCACGAAGGCGGCCGTGCGGCTGATATTGCCGCCGAAGCGCAGCAGCTGGGCTTCGAGGTATTGCCGCTCGAACAGTTCACGAGCTTCCCGCAGCGGTAGGGTCATGATCTCGGAGCTGCGGTCCAGCTTCAGCACCGCGGGCGCCGAGGCACCCACCTGGGGCGGCAGCATGTCCGGCCGGATCGGCTCCCGCGCATCGCCCGGGGCCATGATCAGCAGCCAGTCGATCAGGTTGCGCAATTCGCGGACATTGCCGGGCCATTCATAGGCCTGCATGGCCGCCAGCGAATCCTCGGACAGCTCGCGCGGCGCCATGCCGCTGGTCTCGCCGGAGCGGGCCATGAAGTGGCGGGCGAGCGCGGGAATATCCTCCCGCCGCTCCCGCAGCGGCGGGATCTTCAGGGGCACCACGGCGAGCCGGTAGTACAGATCCTCCCGGAACCGCCCGCCGGCGATTTCGGCCTGCAGGTCCCGGTTGGTGGTGGCGATCACCCGCACATCGACGGTCACCCGCTGCGCACCGCCGATCCGGACAAAGCCCTGCTCCTGCAAAGCCCGGACGATCTTGCCCTGGGTTTCCAGCGGCATGTCCGCCACCTCGTCCAGCAGCAGCGTGCCGCCATGGGCGCGTTCCAGCACGCCGGCGCGGCGCGGCTGGGCGGTGGGGTCGCTGCCGGCTTCGACGCCGAACAGCTCCTCCTCGAAGCGCCCGGGCGCCAGGGTGGCGCAGTTCAGCGCGACGAAGGGCCCATCGGCGCGGCGGGACCGGGCATGCAGCATGCGGGCCGCCACCTCCTTCCCCGCCCCCGCCGGCCCGCTGATCAGCACGCGGGACCCGGTGGGCGCCACCCGGTCGATCGCCTGGCGCAGCTGGGTCATGGGGCCGGAAACACCGACCAGCTCCGCCTCTGCCCCCGCCCGCAGCCGCAGCTCGCTATTCTCCCGCTGCAGGCGGGACGCCTCCAGCGCGCGGGAGATCACCAGCAGCAGCCGGTCGGACTTGAAGGGCTTCTCGATGAAGTCGTAGGCGCCGTTCTGGATCGCCTGCACCGCGGTCTCGATGGTGCCATGGCCGGAGATCATCACGCAGGGAACCCGCGGTTCCTCCCCATGCAGCGCCGCCAGGATGCCAAGGCCATCGAGTCGCGAATTCTGCAGCCAGATGTCGAGCACCACCAGCGACGGCCGCCGCGCCTTGAAGGCGGCGATCGCCTGGTCCGAATTCGCTGCCTGCCGCGTCTCATAGCCCTCATCCGACAGGATGCCCTCGATCAGGGCGCGGATGTCCGGCTCATCGTCGACGATCAGGATTTCATGCGCCATGGTCAGCCTGCCCCATCGCCGCGCCCCGCAGATGCGCCCATGACGGGCGTTTCCTCGCGCACTTGTACCTGAAGCGGCCCCGAGTCCTTCGAATCGCTCGGCGCAACCCGAGGAAGAATCAGCAGCGCCCGCGCGCCCGGACCCTCGGACCGGTCCTCAAGCTCGAGCCGCCCGCCATGGTCCTCCATGATCTTCTTCACAATGGCAAGGCCGAGGCCCGTCCCTTTCGCCTTGTGCGTCACATAGGGCTCCGTCAGCCGCGCGCGCTCCTCGCCATCGGGCAGGCCGATGCCGTTATCCTCGACCACCACCGCGAAACCTTCCTCCCTCGGCTCGACCCGGAGCGTGATCCGGCCCGGCTCGCCTTCCTCCCGATGGGCGGAGGCCACGGCATCCGCGGCGTTCTGCAGCAGGTTGGTCAGCGCCTGGCCGATCAGTCGCCGGTCCATGGGCAGGGGCGGCAGGTCTTCCGGGATGGTCGTCTCGTAGCGGATATCGGGATGCGCGCCCTGCTGCAGCACCAGCGCCTCCCGCACCACCTGGTCCAGCCGGTCCGGGCGGATCACCGGCTGGGGCATGCGGGCGAAGGCGGAGAATTCATCCACCATGCGGCCGATATCACCGACCTGGCGCACGATGGTGTCGGTCAACGTCCGGAAGGTCTCGGGATCGCTGCCGATCTCCTTGAGGTATTTGCGCTTCAGGCGCTCCGCCGAGAGCATGATGGGGGTCAGCGGATTCTTGATCTCATGCGCGATGCGCCGCGCCACATCGGCCCAGGCGGCCTTGCGCTGGGCGGATTGCAGCTCTGTGATGTCGTCGAAGGTCAGCACGAAGCCGGCGACGCGGCCGGGCTGGCCCTCGGCGCCGATGCGGGCGATCAGGCTGCGGCGATGGGATGGCGGGCCGATCGGGATTTCGGCCGTGCGGACCCGGTCCGGCTGGCCGCGCGCTTCCGCCACCAGGGCCGCGAATTCCGGGGCGACGCCGGCCAGCGGCAGGCCGATGGCGGCATCGAGGTCCACCCCCAGCAGCTCGCTCGCCGTGCGGTTGGGCAGGTTGATCCGTCCTTCCGCATCCAGCCCGACCACGCCGGCGGAGACGCCGGACAGCACGGTTTCGGTGAAGCGGCGGCGCTCGTCGATCTGGCGATAGGCCTCCATCAGCTCGCCGCGCTGGGCCGATAGCTGGCTGGTCATGCGGTTGAAGGCGCGGGAAAGGCTGGCGAGTTCGTCATCCTGCGTCCCCTCCTCCACCCTTGTGGCCAGGTCGCCGGCCCTCACTCGCTCCGCCGCCGTGATCAGGCGGGAGATCGGCCGGGCCATCTGATTGGCGAAGACCAGCCCCACCAGCACCGCCGCCAGCAGCACCAGCAGGGCCGCGCAGGCGAAGATCATGGCAAAAGTGATCTGCAGGCTGCCGCGGTTGCGGTCGAGCTGGTCGTATTCCTGGAAGGCCAGCTCCGTGGTCCGCATATGGTCCAGCACGCTGCCGTCCAGCGGCCGGCCGATCAGCAGCAGCAGGCCGGGCGGGATATCGAGGCTGGTCACCGCCCGCACCCGCGCATCCGATTCGCCCGGCACCACCGCGACCTCGCCCTGGCGGACCTGTTCCAGCGCCCAGCCCGGCGGCGGCTCGATCATCGCGCCGGGGGTGAAGCCGGCGGCGGCCATGACGCGGCCGAGGGTGGGTTCGAAGACCACCGCCTCGGTCAGGCCGCGGATCGAGGTCTGCGTCGCCAGCAGCCGCTCGAAGGCCGGCATATTGTCCGGCAGGAAGACCTGGGCGGCGCGGTTCAGGTCCGCTGCCATGGCCAGGGCATCCACCCGGATCTCGTCCCGGTGCTGGTCCATCCAGGCGCGGGAGGCGACGAGCGAGGCTTCGAGAGTGGATCGCACCCGGTCGCTGAACCAGGCCTGGATGCCGAGGTTGAAGAAGATGGCGGCGAAGGCGGCGACGATCAGCGCCGGCACCACGGCGACGCCGCCGAACAGCAGCACCAGCCGCACATGCAGCCGGGCGCCGGCCGAGCCGCGCCGCCGCTCCGCCCAGACCCGCACGAGGCGAGAGGCGAGCGAGCCCGCCAGCAGCAGCAGCACGCCGGCATTGCAGAGCACCACGGCGACGATCTGCCCCGGGCTGGTTGGCCCGAAGGGGCTGCCGCCGGCCAGCAGCACGAAGGTGGCAACGCCCAGCAGCACGGCCGTCACCGCCAGGCCGAGCGTGGTGGCCCGGCCGAGCAGGATATCGCTCAGGCGTCTGGTGAAGGTGGCGCTCATGCCCGGCCCAGTATGCCCGAGCCGGCCCCGAAGGCGAAGGGTGCCCCCGGGCGGTAGGCGGTCAGGGCAGGCCCCGCACCACCGGCAGGTCCAGCTCTCGCAGCTTCTTGCGCAGCGTATTGCGGTTCAGGCCGAGCATGGCCGCGGCCTTGATCTGGTTGCCCCGCGTGGCGGACAGCGCCAGTTTCAGCAGGGGCCGCTCCACCTCCGCCAGCACCCGGTCGTAGAGGTCGCGAATCGGCATGCCGTCCTTGTGCGCGGACATGAAGCCGGCCAGGTGGCGCTCCACCGCCTGTTCCAGGGTTTCGGGCGCGCGCGGGCCTTCCTCGGGCGGCGCGGCGGCCTCCGCGAGTTCGGCGCCCACGGCATCGGCGCCGATGATCTCCTGCGGGTAGAGCGCCGCCATCCGGCGCATCAGGTTTTCCAACTCGCGCGCATTGCCCGGCCAGGCGTGCTGCTTCAGGCGGTCCATCGCGCCCTGGTCGAGCTGCTTCTGGGGCAGGCCTGCGGCGCGGGCGCGTTCGAGGAAATGGCGGGCCAGAAGGGGGATATCCTCCAGCCTTTCGCGCAGCGGCGGCAGGCGGATGGGCACCACGTTCAACCGGTAGAACAGGTCTTCCCGGAACATGCCGCCGCGGATGGATTGCCGCAGGTCGCGATGGGTGGCGGCGACGATGCGGACATTGGCCTTGATGGGCTGGCGGCCGCCGACGGTGGTGAATTCGCCTTCCTGCAGCACGCGCAGAAGCCGGGTCTGCGCCTCGGGCGGCATGTCGCCGATCTCGTCGAGGAACAGCGTGCCGCCGGCGGCCTGTTCGAAACGGCCGACGCCGCGGTTCAGCGCGCCGGTGAAGGCGCCGCGCTCATGGCCGAAGAGCTCCGATTCGATCAGCTCGCGCGGGATCGCCGCCATGTTGATGGCGACGAAAGGCCCGCTGCGGCGGCGGCCGTAATCGTGCAGGGCACGCGCCACCAGCTCCTTCCCCGTGCCGCTCTCGCCGGTGATCATCACGGTCAGGTCGGTGGTGGTGAGGCGGGCGACCGTCCGGTAGATCTCCTGCATGGCGGCGGATCGCCCGACCAGCGGCAGCCGCTCCTCCGGCTCCTCCGCCTCCGCGACCGAAGGCTGCGACGGCGCCGCCAAGGCCCGGCCGACAACGGCCAAAAGTTCCTTCAGATCGAAAGGCTTGGGCAGGTAGTCGAAGGCGCCGCGTTGGGTGGCCTTCAGCGCGGTGGAGAAGGTGGACTGCGCCGACATCACCACCACGCGCAGATCCGGCCGCACCCGGCGGATGCGCGGCACCAGGTCCAGCCCGTTCTCATCCGGCATGATTACATCGGTGATCACCAGGTCGCCCTCCCCATCCTCCACCCAACGCCACAACGTGGCGGCGGAGGAGGTTGCGCGCACATGGTAGCCGGATCGGCCAAGCGCCTGGGACAGAACGGTCCTGATGGCGCGATCATCATCCGCGATCAGGATGGTGCGGGTGGTGGCGGAGACCGCGGCAGCGTCACTCATGCGGCAACTCCGGATCGGCGGGGGGTTGGGGGCGGCACGGGCAGGGACAGGCGGAAGGCGGTGCGGCCCGGCCGCGAATCGCATTCGATCAGCGCGCCCTGGTCGGCCACCAGCTTGGCGACCAAAGCGAGGCCCAGCCCCTGCCCGCCCCGCTTGGTGGTGACGAAAGGCTCGAAGAGGGTGGCGCGGACGGCGTCCGGAATCCCCGGCCCATTGTCCCGCACCACCACCTGCAGCGGCAGGTCGACCCGTTCCTGGCTGCCCGGCACGGCGATGCGGACGCCATGGTGATAGCCGGTGCCCAGCCAGATCTCCCCGTCCCGCGAATCAACGGCTTCCGCCGCGTTCTTCACCAGGTTCAGCAGAATCTGGATCAGCAGGTCCCGGTTGCCCCAGACCGGCGGCAGGGAGGGATCGTAGTCCTGGTGGATCTTCAGATGCGCCGCGAAGCCGGACAGCGCGATGCGGCGCACATGGTCCAGCACCTCATGGATATTCACCTCCGCCTGCTCCACCGGGCGGTCGGAGAACATGTCCATCCGCTCCACCAGGTGGCGGATGCGATCCGCCTCGTCCTGGATCAGCTGGCAAAGCTCCCGGTCGCCCTCGCTAGCGCCCTGTTCCAGCAGCTGGGCGGCGCCGCGGATGCCCGAAAGCGGGTTCTTCACTTCATGCGCCAGCATCGCCGCCATGGCGGAGGCGCTGCGCGCGGCGCCGCGGAAATTCAGCTGCCGGTCCAACATCTGGGCCGTGGAACCGTCCTGCAGCGTCAGCACCACCCCGCCCGGCATCTCGGGCAGCGGCGCGCCCTGCGCGGCTACGCCCAGGCGCCGCAGGCGGGGGCTTTCCAGCGCCAGGTCGTGGTCGGATACCGGCGCGTCATGTGCCCGCACCTGGGCCAGCATGGCGAACAGCCGATGGTCGGGCGGCAGCAGGTCGTGCAGCGAATAGCTGCGGAGCGAGGCGGCGGAATGCTGGAAGAACAGCTCCGCCGCCGGATTGGCGAAGCGGAAGCGGTTCTGCGCATCCAGCACCACGGCGGCGATTGGCAGGGCGCCCAGAACGGCGATGGAATCCGGCACGGCGGGCGCCGCCGCCGGCATCGGCAGCCGCAGGGCACGGGCGGCGCGCGACAGGGCGGTGGACCTCATGCGGCCAGCCGCTCCTCGGCCCCGCGTTCCATCAGGGGCAGGTAGAAGCGGTCGATCAGCTCCAGCACCGCCTCGACCGAATCGGTGCGGTTGACCTCAGACCGGAACTCCGCCGAACCATGCAGGCCTTTGGAATACCAGGAAATGTGCTTGCGGGCCAGCCGCATGCCTGGGTCGCGGCCGTGATGCTCCAGCATGGCGTGGTAATGCGTCAGCAGCGTCGCATATTGCAGGGCGATATCCGGCTCCGGCTCCAGCACACCCGTCTGCAGATAGGTCGCGACGCGGCGCGGCAGCCAGGGGCGGCCGTAGCAGCCGCGGCCGATCATCACCCCATCGGCGCCGGACTGGCGCAGCGCCTCCGCCGCATCCTCCGGGCTCAGGATGTCGCCATTGACAATGACGGGCAGGTCCACCGCCGCCTTCACCTGGGCCACGAAGGCCCAGTCGGCGGTGCCATTGTAGAACATCTGCCGTGTGCGGCCATGCACCGTCACCATGCGGATCCCGCAATCCTGGGCGATGCGGGCCAGCTTCGGCGCGTTCAGCGACTGGTGGTCCCAGCCCATGCGCATCTTCAGCGTGACGGGGACATCCACCGCCTTCACCACCGCCTCGAGGATCCGGGCCGCGCCGATCTCGTCCCGCATCAGGGCGGAGCCGGCGGACTGGCCGAGCGCCACCTTCTTCACCGGGCAGCCGAAGTTGATGTCGACGATGCTGGCGCCGTGCTGCACCACCAGCTTCGCGGCCTCCGCCATCACCTGGGGGTCGCAGCCGGCGAGCTGGACGGAGGCGCCGTCGCCATCCACCTCCACCATCTTCAGCGTGGTCCGGTTCTCCCGCACCATGGCGTTGGAGGCGATCATTTCGCTGACCACCAGGCCGGTGCCCTGGGCGCGGGCCAGGCGGCGGAAGGGCAGGTCGGTCACGCCCGACATCGGCGCCAGGATGACCGGCGTCTCGATGATGGCGCCGCCCAGGTCGATCGGGCGCAGCCTGGGAAGGGTGGAAGTTGCGGTCATGCTCATGATTTGGGCAAGATAAGGCTGGCCTCGCCTTTCGGCAATGCGAAGCATAGGGCGCCAAGGGCCTCTGCCACTTTATCCGGCAGCCCCCTTCCCGCCCGCCTTGGCCTGGGCCGATGCGCGGGCCTCGGCTAGCCTGGGCGCATGATCTGCATCGCCCTTCTGATGGCCGCTGGCAGCGGCAGCCGCTTCGGTGCCGACCGGCCGAAGCAGTATACGGACCTCGCCGGCCGCCCCGTGCTGCGCCATGCGGCGGAGGCGCTTTTGCGGGATGGCGGCGTGGACGCCCTGCTGCCCGTCTGCGCGCCGGATCAGCGCGCGACGGTGCGGGCGATGCTGCACGGCCTGCCCTGCCTGCCGCCCGTGGCCGGCGGCGCCACCCGCCAGGCCAGCGTCCGGGCGGGGCTGGAGGCGCTGGCCGCCGACCCGCCGGATATCGTCCTGGTGCATGACGCGGCGCGCCCGGTGGTGCCGCCGGGCACCATCGCCGCCCTGCGCGCGGCCCTGGCCGATCACCCAGGCGCCATCCCAGCCCAGCCGGTGACGGATACGCTGAAGCGCGGTGCCGCGGGACTGATCGAGGAAACGGTGCCCCGCGCCGGCCTGTTCCGCGCCCAGACCCCCCAGGCCTTCCGCTACCCGGCCCTGCTCGCCGCCCACCGCGCCAGCACCACGGAGGCCACCGACGACGCCCAGCTTCTGGAGGCCGCCGGCCTGGCGGTGGCGCTGGTGCCGGGGCATGAGCAGAACATCAAGATCACCTGGCCGGAAGACCTGGCCCGGATGGAGGCGGCCCTGACGACACCCCTGATCCCCCGCATCGGCACCGGCTTCGACGTGCATCGCCTGGTCGAGGGCCGCCCCATGGTGCTGTGTGGCGTCACCATCCCGGGGCCCATGGGGCTGGATGGCCATTCCGATGCCGATGTCGGCCTGCATGCGCTGTGCGATGCGATCTACGGCGCACTGGCCGAAGGCGATATCGGCCGCTGGTTCCCGCCTTCGGACAACCAGTACAAGGACGCCGACAGCGCCCACTTCCTGCGGCACGCCGCCGGCCGCATCGCCGCCCGTGGCGGCACCCTGGCCAATGCCGATGTCACGCTGATCTGCGAGCGGCCGAAGATCACCCCCCACGCCACCGCCATGCGCGAAAGGCTGGCCGCCCTGCTCGGCGCGCCGCTGGACCGCATTTCGGTCAAGGCCACCACCACGGAACGCCTGGGCTTTCCCGGCCGCGGAGAAGGCATCGCCGCGCAGGCGGCGGTCTGCATCCTGCTGCCGGGCTGAAACGCCCGGTTAAGGGCTTCCGGCGATCCTGCGGCCTCACGGCAATGAGCGAGACCCAGATGCGCAGGATGAGCCTGACCGCGCTGCTCTATCTTCTGGCGGGGCTGGCGCTGGCCAGCGTGGTCGCCATGGCGCTGCCGCAGGCGGAGCGCGTCTATGCCGTCTGGCAGGAAACCGGCCGCATGCTGCGGCTGGAGGCGCTGAGCGCCACCACCACCCGCCTGCTGGCCAGCCTGCCCATCGAGGCGACGAGCTCCCTGCCTGTGCTGCAGCAAGGCACGCCCGAGGCCATCGCCACCAATGCCGCGGCGGCGCGGGAAACCGATGCCGCGCTGGCCGAGCTGCGGGAGCGGGCCGCGGCGCTGCCAAACCTCTCGCCCAGGGCGCGGGAGCTGATCGCAGGCATCCTGGGGCAGGAGGCGCGGATTGCCGCCTTTCGCCGTGGCCTGGCGGCCCGGACGGTCGGGCCCACCGATTCCGCGGCGCTCTTCGTGCCCATTTCCGAGACCGCCCTGGCCCTGGCCGGGCAGCTTGCCATCGCGACGCAGGATGGCGAGCTGGTGCGGATCGGCCTGGCCAACCACGCGCTGCTGAGCCTGCACAACGGCAATATGATGGAACGCGGCGGGGGCCTGCGGATGCTCGGCATGGCGACCCCGCCGCCCGCCTCCGTCGCCCTGTTCCGGCGCGGGCTGGCGACGCAGGACATCTATCGGGAGCGGCTGGGCAGCCTCGCCTCCCCCGAACTGCTGGCCCGCCTGGCCGCCTTCGACGCCTCGCCGGCCCGCGCCGCCCTGCTCGCGCAGCGCGCCGCGATGCAGGCGGACCAGGGCACCAGCATCCCGGCCGCCAACTGGATGGCGGGCTTCGCCGCGCAGGCGGAGGCCTATGCCGGCCTCATCGCCGCCGGCCAGCAGGAACTGGCGGAGGCCGTGGCCGAACGGCGGGAGGATGCCTGGCAGCAGGCCCTGCTGCTGCTGGCCGGGCTGGGCGCCATCCTGGCCATCCTGCTGCTGGTGACGCGGCAGATCCTGCGCATCGTCTCCCGCATCGTGGGCGAGATCGGGCAGAGCCTGCATGCCCTGGGCGAGGGCCGCTTCGAGGTCGCCATCCCCGGCGTGGACCGGAAGGACGCGCTGGGCCTGATCGCCCGCTCCGCCCAGCAGATGCGCGAAAGCCTGTCCGAGGGCCGCCGCCTGCAACAGCAGCAGGAGGCGGAGCGGCAGGCGCGGGAGGAACGTGCGCTGCGCGTCGCCGGCCATGTGCGCGGCTTCCAGGAGACCATCGGCACGCTGGTGCGCACCGTCTCCGACGCCTCCTCCACCCTGGAGCAGACGGCGCGCGGCATGAGCCAGGGCGCGCGGCAGGTGGATGAGCAGAGCCGGCAGGTGGCGAGCAGCGCCGACCTGGCCGACTCCAACGTGCAATCCGTCTCCGCCGCGGCGGAGGAGTTGGCGACCTCCGTGCAGGAAATCAGCCGCCAGCTGGCGCGCTCCACCGAGGTGACGAGCCGCGCGGTGGAGGAAACCCGGCGCAGCGATGGCCTGGTGGGTTCCCTCGCCGAGACGGCCCAAAAAATCGGGGAGGTGCTGGGCCTGATCTCCAATATCGCCGGCCAGACCAACCTGCTGGCGCTGAACGCGACCATCGAGGCAGCGCGCGCCGGCGAATCCGGCAAGGGCTTCGCCGTGGTGGCGAGCGAGGTGAAGACCCTCGCCTCGGAGACCGCCAAGGCGACGGAGGAGATCGGCGCGCAGATCGGCCAGATCCAGGGCGCCACGCGGCATGTGGTGGAGGCCTTCCGCAGCGTCTCCGCCGTGATCGAGGAGGTGAACCAGATCGCCGCCGCCATCGCCGCGGCGGTGGAGGAACAGGGCGCGGCGACGCAGGAAATCGCCCGCAGCATCCAGGCCGCGGCGAGCGCCACTCGCGATGTCGCCGGCACCATCCAGTCCGTGCGCCAAAGCGCCTCCGGCAGCGGTCGCGCGGCGAATGACGTGCTGGGCGCCGCCGAAACTTTGGCCGCCCAGGCCACCACCCTGTCGCGGGAGGTGGGGACCTTCATCGGGCGTGTGGAGGCGGCCTAGGCCAGGAGGGCCTCCAGCTCGACGGTCGGAAAGATCCAGTTCTCCGGCAGCTCCGTCACCACGCCGGAGGCGATGCGGGCGGAGAGCTGGTCGACGAAGCCCTCGATATCCTCCGGGTCCAGGTCGGCGAAATCGGTGTAGCGGTAGCGCCACCAGGCGAGCGCCAGCAGGCGCTCGATCACCTTCTCCCCGAAGCGGTAGCGCTTGATGCGGGCGGGGGAGCCCGCGACGATGGCGTAGGGCGGCACGTCGCGCGTGACGATGGCGCGCGCGCCCACCACG
This sequence comes from Falsiroseomonas tokyonensis, assembly GCF_019024325.1. Classification (GTDB taxonomy): domain Bacteria; phylum Pseudomonadota; class Alphaproteobacteria; order Acetobacterales; family Acetobacteraceae; genus Falsiroseomonas; species Falsiroseomonas tokyonensis. The sequence goes on along the minus strand of NZ_JAFNJS010000002.1, from coordinate 849,276 downwards.
GCGCCATGGCCGATGGTGATGCCGCGCTTCAGCAGGGCCTCCTGGCCGATCCAGACATCATGGCCGATGACCGGCGGCGGCCCCATCACCTCGAAGGGGCGCAGCGGATAGTGCTTGCCGAATTCCGCCGCGCCAAAAGCCTGAAAGGTGGCGCGATAGCTGAAGACATGGGTGGAGACGCGCTGCATCGGGTGCTCATCCGCGCTGACGGCGATGCGGGCGGCGAGCGAGCAATAGCGCCCGGCCTGCAGCCCCGGGCTGTGGCTGTAGCTGAAGGCGCCGAGGCTGGCGGTGCCGCGCCGCGGCATGGCGGAATAGGCCTCCGTCCGCCAGGCATAGGGCAGGCTGACCGTCTCCCCATGCTGGAAGACGCCGTCCACCTTCAGCGGATGGGCGAGGAAGACCCGGCGCCGGCGGAAGAAGTCCTCGATCTCCGCCGACCAGGTGCAGGTGAAGGATCCGGTCCGCCTCGGCGCCGGCGCCTGGCTCAAGCGCGTTCCAGGATCGAGCAGTAGTTCGCCACCGCCGCGCCGCCCATGTTGAAGACGCCGGCGCGGTCGGCCCTGGGCAGCTGCATCTCCCCGGCCGTGCCGGTCAGCTGCATGGCGGCCAGCACATGCATGGAGACCCCGGTGGCGCCGATGGGATGGCCCTTGGATTTCAGCCCGCCGGAGGGGTTCACGGGCAGCCGGCCCTCCTTCGTGGTCCAGCCCTCCAGCGCGGCGCGGGCGCCCTGCCCTTCCGGCACCAGGCCCATCGCCTCGTATTCGATCAGCTCCGCCACCGTGAAGCAGTCATGCGTCTCGACGAAGCTGAGATCGGCGAGCGAAAGGCCCGCCTGGCCGAGCGCTTGGCCCCAGGCGGCGCGGGCGCCCTCGAAGCGGATCACGTCGCGGGAGGCGATCGGCATCAGATCGGTGGCCTGCACCGCGGCGCGGAAGCGCACCGCCTTGGCCATGGATTTCGCGGTTTCCTCATCGGTCAGGATCATCGCCGCGGCGCCGTCGCTGACCAGGGAGCAGTCCGTGCGCTTCAGCGGGGGCGCGACGAAAGGGTTCTTCTCGGATTCGGCGCGGCAGAAGGCGAAGCCGAGGTCCTTGCGCATCTGGGCGTAAGGGTTGGCGACGCCGTTCTTGTGGTTCTTCGCGGCAATGGCGGCCAGCGCGTCGGACTGGTCGCCATGGCGCTGGAAGTAGCTTTCGGCGATGCGGCCGAAGACGCCGGCGAAGCCCGCGGGGATCTCACCCTCATCCTTCCGGTAGCTGGCGCCGAGCAGGATGTCGCCGACCTGCGCGCCCGGCGTCGCCGTCATCTTCTCCGCCCCCACCACCAGGGCGAAGCGGCCGCGCTTGGCCGCCAGGAAATCCAGCGCACCATGGATGGCGGCGGAGCCGGTGGCGCAGGCATTCTCGTAGCGCGTGGTCGGCTTGAAGCGCAGTTCCGGGATGGTCTGCAGCAGCAGGCTCGCGAAGAAGTCCTGCTTGGAGAAACCGGCATTGAAGACGCCGACGAAGGCGCCATCCACCTCCGCCGCCGAAATCCCCGCATCCTCGATGGCCGCGCGGGCGACGCGGCCGAACAGGCTCTCGATATCCGGGTCCTCGAGCTTGCCGAAGGGGGTATGGGCCCAGCCGACGATGCAGGCGGTCATGGCGAATTCCTCCCGATGCTATGATGGCAGGCGACAGGCGACTGATGCGTCTCGCATCAGCCAAGCGGCCGAATGGCCGCCGCGGCCCGTGCCGCGAAGCCAAGTCGGCGGATGCCGACGCCCGGCGTCTGAGGGCAAGGTCACGCGGTCATCCAGCTGGGCTTGCGGCGCTGCTTGAAGCTGGCGATGCCTTCCTCGGCCTCCGGGCTCGCGGCGCGGCGGGCGAAGCTTTGGGCACCGGCCTCGGCATATTCGGGCGGCGAGACGGGGCCGAGGGCCGCCAGCAGCGCCTTGGTTTCCGCCAATGCGCCGGGCGCGCCCTGCAAAATGTCGCCGATGGTGGCCTGCACGGCGAGTTCCAGCGTCTGCGCATCGGCCAGCACCTGGTGCACCAGGCCGCAGCGCGCCGCTTCCGCCGCATCCATCACATGGCCCTGCAGGCACAGCCGCGCGGCCTCGCTGCGCCCCATGCGGCGCACCAGCCAGGGCAGGATCTGCGCTGGCACCAGGCCGCGCCGCACCTCGGGCGCGGAGAAGCGCGCATCCGCCGAGGCCAGGCAGATATCGGCCGCGGTGACGAAGCCGAGGCCGCCGGCATAGGCCGCGCCCTCCACCGCCGCGATCACCACCTGGGGCAGTTCGGCGATGGCGTTGAAGCGGGCGCCGGTCTTCTGGTTGCGGGCGTGCTGGCGGGCCAGCTTCTCCTCGGGCGTCTCCACGGCGCCCACCTCGGTCAGGTCGAGGCCGGCGCAGAAATGGCCGCCGGCGCCGGACAGGACCAGGACGCGGGCGGTGGTGTCGGTCTTCAGCTCCGCCAGCAGCGCGTCCAGCGCCTCGACCAGCGCCTGGCTCATGGCGTTGCGGCGATGCGGGCGGTTCAGCACGGCACGCACCACCGGTCCGTCCCTGGTGATCAGAACGGGATTTTCCTCGGTCATGCGCCCCTTGCTCCCTTGCTGGCCGGGCGAAACTCCGCCCGGCATCCGGTCGCGTCAAGCCGGGGTCAGACCCCCTCGCATTCCCCTTCCCGTTGCGCGGCCCGCAGCGCCGCCACCTCCGCGCGCACCGCCACCAGCTCCGCCCGCAGCGCCGCGAGCTGCTCGCCCACCGGGTCCTCATCCACCGTGGCGCTCAACCCATAGCCGATCGAGGGGTCCTGGCAGGGCTGGCCGCGCGGCGGACGGGCGGGGATTCCGACCACGGTGCAGCCCGGCGCCACCGGCGCCACCACCACGGCATTGGCGCCGACCCGCGCGCCGCGGCCGATGCGGATGGGGCCGAGCACCTGCGCGCCGGCGCCGATCGTCACGTGATCCTCCAGCGTCGGATGCCGCTTGCCCGGCTGGCCGGAGAGGCCGCCGAGGGTCACGCCATGATAGATCAGCACATCGTCGCCGATCTCCGCCGTCTCCCCGATCACCACGCCCATGCCGTGGTCGATGAACAGCCGTCGGCCGATTTTTGCTCCTGGATGGATCTCGATGCCCGTCAGCCAGCGCGCCAGGTGGGAGGAGAAGCGCGCGGCCGCGGGCAGGCCGAGGCCCCACAGCCCATGCGACAGCCGATGCCAGAGCACCGCATGCAGCCCCGCATAGGACAGCATCGCCTCCACCCAGCTCGGCCGCGCCGGGTCCCGGGCGCGGATGGTGCGGGCGAGTTCGATGATTTCGAGCGCCATGGCCTGTCACTCCAGCCAGGGTGGCGTGGGCAGGCCACGCTCACGCAGGAAGCCAGGGTTGAACAGTTTCGACTGGTAGCGCGCGGCGCCGTCACAGAGGATGGTCACCACGGTATGGCCCGGCCCGAGGTCGCGCGCCACGCGGATGGCGGCAGCCACGTTCAGCCCGGCGCTGCCACCGACCGAAATCCCCTCATGCGCCTGCAGGTCGAAGACCTGCTGCAGCATCTCGGGATCCTCGATGCGGATGGCGTCGTCGATCAGGTCGCGGGCCTGGGCGAGGTTGCCGGGGGCGCGGGCGGCCTGGCCGATGCCCTCGGTGATGGAATTGCCCTCCGCCCTGGGCGTGCCGGTCTTCACCCAGTCCAGCAGGCCGGAGCCGCCGGGATCGGCCAGCACGATCCGCACGCCCGGCTTCTTCGCCTTCAGCGCGCGGGCCACGCCCGCCAGCGTGCCGCCGGTGCCGCAGGCGCAGGTGAAGGCGTCGATCCGGCCGCCGGTCTGGTTCCAGATCTCGGGGCCGGTGGTCGCCTCATGCGCCCGGGCATTGGCCAGGTTGTCGAACTGGTTGGCCCAGACCGCGCCCAGCTCCTCCGCCAGCCGCTTCGAGAAGTGCACGTAGTTGCCGGGGTCGCTGTAGGGCTTTGCCGGAATCGCGCGCAGGTCGGCGCCGATCATGCGGAGGTAGTCCAGCTTTTCCCGGCTTTGGGTCTCCGGCACCACGATCACGCTGCGCCAGCCCATGGCATTGGCGGCGAGCGCGATGCCGATGCCGGTATTGCCGGCCGTGCCCTCCACGATCGTGCCGGGCTGGCCGGGCACCAGCAGGCCCTGGTCCATGGCGGCCTTCAGGATGCCGAGGGCGGCGCGGTCCTTCACGCTGCCGCCCGGGTTCATGAACTCCGCCTTGCCGAGGATCTCGCAGCCCGTCGCCTCGGAAGCGCGCCTGAGGCGGATCAGCGGCGTCTCGCCGACCGCCCCCCAGAACCCGTCGGCGATGCGGGCCACCGCGGTCAGGCCTTCACCTCGACCCAGCGGAGATAGGGCCGCTCCGCCTCCCACCCCTGCGGGAACAGCGTCTTGGCCTGCTCATCGCCGATGGCGGGCGGGATGATGGCGCGGTCGCCCGGCCGCCAGTTCACCGGCGTCGCCACCTTCTTCCCATCGGTCAGCTGCAGGCTGTCGATCACCCGCAAGATCTCGTCGAAGTTGCGGCCGGTGCTGGGCGGATAGACCATGAACAGCCGCACCTTCTTCGCCGGGTCGATGACGAAGACGGTGCGCACGGTAATGGCGGGATCGGCATCCGGATGCACCATGCCGTAGAGGGCGGCGACCTTCTTCTCCGGGTCCGCGATCATCGGGAAGTTCACCGCATGGCCCTGCGTGGCCTCGATATCCGCATCCCAGCCCGCATGGCGTTCCAGGCTGTCCACCGACAGGCCGATGACCTTCACGCCGCGCCTGTCGAATTCCGGCTTCAGCCGCGCGGTCTCGCCGAGCTCCGTGGTGCAGACGGGGGTGAAATCCTTCGGGTGGCTGAACAGCACGCCCCAGGAATTGCCGAGCCATTCATGGAAGCGGAGCCTGCCCTGGGTGGTCTCGGCTTCGAAATCGGGGGCCACCTGGCCGAGCTGGATGGTCATGGCGTCCTCTCTGCCTGTCGCGTCATGGGGACGATAAGGGGATTTCGAAGCCCGATTCCAGACGGCCCGCCGGCCCGTTCCCGGCTGCCACGGCATCGTGCATGCTCCATTCGCATGGCCGCGCCGCTTGCCTTTCCCCAGCCCGAGCGGATGGAGACGGAGACGGTCGTGCGGGCGGCCGGATGGGGAAAATAATTCAGATGCCGGATCCTGGGCTGGAACCGCTTCAGGCGCAGGATCTGGCGCTAATCGCGCTGGGTCATGTCGGGCAGGAATGGCCGCAGAAGCTGGACCATGTGCTGACCGGGCCGATGGACCTGCTGCGCCCTGCCCTGCTGCATCCCATGTTCCATGGCAGCTTCGACTGGCATTCCTGCGTGCATGCGCATTGGCTGCTGGCCAGGCTGCTGAAGCTTTTTCCCGATCTGCCGGCTGCGCCCGCCATCCGGGCGCGCTTCGACGCCGCCTTCACCGCGGAGAACACTGCCGCCGAGCGCGCCTATCTCGCCCGCCCCTCCGCGCGCGGCTTTGAGCGGCCCTATGGCTGGGCCTGGCTGCTGAAGCTGCATGCGGAGCTTGTTGGCACCCCCTGGCATGCCGTGCTGGCACCGCTGGCGGCGGACTTCGCCGCGCGCTTCCGCGACCACCTGCCGCGCGCGGACTACCCGATCCGCGCCGGCGTGCATGGCAATACTGCCTTCGCCCTGCTGCTCGCGGCCGATTGGGCCGAGGCGCAGGACCCGGCGCTGCTGGCCCTGCTGCAGGACACCGCCTGGCGCTGGTACGGCGCCGATACCGATTGCCAGGCCTGGGAGCCCTCGGGCGAGGATTTCCTCTCCCCGGCCCTGGTCGAGGCCGCCTGCATGGCACGGCTGCTGGGGCCCGCGCGCTTCGGCCCCTGGCGGGACGCCTTCCTGCCCCGCCTGGCCGCGCGGCAGCCCGCAAGCCTTTTCACCCCTGCCCGCGTCTCGGACCGGCAGGATGGCCGGATCGTGCATCTGGACGGGCTGAACCTGTCCCGCGCCTGGTGCCTGCGCCGCCTGCTGGCCACGCTGCCGGAGGGCGATCCGCGCACCGAGGTGCTGCGGGCGGCGGCCGAGGCGCATCTGGCTGCCAGCCTGCCGCATCTGGAGGACAGCTACATGGGGGCCCATTGGCTCGCCAGCTTCGCGCTGCTGGCGCTGGAGAACTGAGCTTTCAGACGCCGGGGGAGAGCCAGGGCAGCCGGAACTGCCAGAGGCCGGACCAGATGACGAAAAGCATCAACCCGGCCCCGAGGGAATGCGCGCCCACCAATCCCGCCGCGCCGATCCGCCCGCTGCGCACGCCCAGAACGCTGACCCAGATGGCAATCGGATAATAAAGCAGCGTGGCGCTGACCAGCCCCGGGGAATAGCTGTCCGCCATCAGGGTGGTGACCAGATGGAAGATAAAATTCCAGAAAAGATTTCCGCTGGCCCAGCTCATGAAGAGAAAGGCGGAAATCGCGGAGCGGCTGCGGGAGGCCCAGGCGGAGAGCCCCAGCAGAATGCACATGAAGAGGAGATTGTTCAGCAGGAAGCCACGGTCGTCCATCCGGGCCTGCATGTGCAGGGTCATCCATGCCGGGAATCCCGCCAGGAATTCCTCGGGAATATGGATCGCATAGGCGACCGGAAGGGCCCAGAGAAAGCGTTCGAACCGCAATGCCACTGCCATGGGCCAGCCGCCGCGCAACCATGCTGAGGATGGCCCGCCCCTTGCGGGGCGGGCCGGCCGATCAGGCCCGGAAATCCTCGACGGACTTGCCGCGGGACAGCGCCTCGGTCAGCCAGCCGGGCCTGCGGCCGCGGCCGGACCAGGTCTCGCCCTTGGGCGAGCGGTATTTGACCGGCACCGGCTGTCCGGCATCCTTGCGTGGCTTGCGGCGGCCGGTGGAGGCGGAGGGTTCCTGGGGGCCGCGGCCATAAAGCTCACCGACATCGATCCCCAATGCGGCCGCCTTCTGCGCGAATTCTTCCATCAGCGCCGCCTTGGCGCCTTCCAGCTTCTCCTGCCGCTTGGCCTCGGCGGCCGCGATAAGGGCGGTGAGTTCCGCCACGCTCAGGCTGTCGAGATTGATCGGAGATTTTTCAGCCATGTCCTGCATCCCAATTCAGCTAGCAGAACTGCGCTACGCCGATTTGCCGCGTTTCGCAAGATTCGCCTGCAATGCGGGTGGCGGGGATTATACCGGCTGAAAGGATATCCACTTCGCGGGATATCCTAATTTTGGCACGGGACCGGATTGTATTGGAAGTACATCAGAGCGGATGCCAGGCCGCAATGCGAGGGCCGGCGCGGTACAGGCGGAAATGGCGCACCCGGAGGGATTCGAACCCCCGACCAACGGAGTAGAAATCCGATGCTCTATCCAGCTGAGCTACGGGTGCGAAGCCGGGGTCAGTGGGACCAATTCTCGCCGCGGCCGAACTTGAAATTGTCCGCATAGGCCTTCGGCTTGATATCGGCGCGGACCGTCGGCGGCTGCGCCACCTCATACCGCCAGCCGCGGCTTTCGGCATAGGCGATGGCCGCCTCGGCCGTCGGGAAGCGCAGCTTCACCTGGGCCCGGGTATCGCCGGAGCCCGGCCAGCCCGTCATCGGGTCCAGCTGCTTCGGCTCGCCGGGGGCGAATTCCAGCAGCCAGGCGCCGGCGCCGGCGCGGCCGGATTGCATGGCGGATTTCGGCTGGCGGTGGATGCGGGCAATCTGGCTGTCGCGCGACATGAGGCTGCGGTCTTCCTCGGAAGGCTAGGGTCTCGGCGCGCTTCCTTACACAAAAGCGCGCCGCCTGTCGCCGGGGTGGCGAGGACCAGCATGCCCGGCTTCCGCTAACGCCCGGTCAAGCACCGCCCGCCGATACTGCGGCCCCGCCCCGGAGGCCGCCTTGCAACCGCCCCTCGTCGCCCCGCCACTGCTGCTCTACGACCTGCCGGATGTCGCGGTCTATGCCATCTACATGCTGGGCGCCGCCCTGCTGGCGGTGCTGACCTGCCGCCTTGTGGCGCCGCGCCTGCCGCTGCCGGAGGACAAGGCGCATATCGACATGGCGATGCGCACCACCGCCGCCGTGGTCTCCGCCCTGACGCTCACCCTCGCCTTCTGCGCCATCCAGGCCCGCACCCAGCTGGCCGAGGCGCAGCGCGTGGTCTCGGTGGAGGTCTCGGCGATCGGCGGCATGGCGCGGCTGGCGGATCGGATCGGCCCGCCCGGCGCCGCGCTGCATGCCGGGCTGCTGGCCTATCTGCGCAGCATCGCGGAGCAGGAATTCCCGACCATGGCCGATCACGGCCGGCATCCGGAAACCCAGCGCCTGGCCGAGGCGGTGGAGCATGCCGCCTATGCCGCCGCCGCCGCCGGCCTTTCCGACGTGATGGCGCAGGACCTGCTGCAGCAGGCGGATGACCTGGACACGGCGCGGGAGGAACGGCTGCGCCATGCGGCGGATGGCCTGCCAAGCGCCTTCTGGATGCTGATCCGCCTGCTGATGCTGCTGCTGCTGGCCACCGGGGCGCTGTATCCGCCGAAGGGCCATGTGCTGGCCATGCTGGGCATCCAGGCCGCCGGCGTCGCGGCGCTGATCGCCTTCGTCTTCCTGATGGACCAGCCCTTCCGCGGCACCCTCTCGGTCTCCCCCGCGCCCTACCGCACCCTGATCCAGGGCGCGACGCATCGGGCGGAGGTCGCGGCCGCGGTGCGTCGGGGCCTGATGGTGGCGCAGCCGCCGCCCAGCCCGGGCGCCGCGCGCCTGGCCGGGGATGACCCGCAGCCGCCCAGGCCCTAACTAGCCCTCCATCCATGGAGGGTTGGCGATGGCCTGGGTCTACCTGGTGGGTGCCGGATTGCTGGAAATCGGCTGGGCCATGGGGCTGAAGCATACCCAGGGGTTCAGCCGGCTCTGGCCCTCCGTGCTGACCATCGCCGCCATGGCGGCCAGCTTCTGGCTGCTGGCGTTGGCGCTGAAGTCGCTGCCGATCGGCACCGCCTATGCCATCTGGACCGGCATCGGCGCGGTGGGTACCGCGATCCTCGGCATCTGGCTGCTGGGCGAGCCCGCCACGGCGGGACGCCTGGCCGGCATCGCGCTGATCGTCGGCGGCATCGTGACCCTGAAGCTGGCAAGCTGAAGGCCGCCGCGGCTTGACCCCGCGCGCCTCCCTCGCGACCCTCCCCCCAGGAGGACCCAAGCATGACCGAAGACCTCGAGAAGCTGGCGAAATGGCGCGGCTTCGTGCCGGATGAGGAGCTGGAGACCTATCGCAAGGGCGGCTTCGCGCGGCGCATCGGCATCGGCCGCCGCCCCGCTTTGCTGAACATCGACACCACCTACATGTTCGTCGACCCCGCCTATTCGCAATGCGGGCGGGAGGATCCGGCGCTGATCGCGGCGCTGACGCGGCTGACCGCGCTGTTCCGCCGCCTCGACCTGCCGATCTACTACAGCCGCCGCGACGACCGCCGGCACCCAAGCTATCGCGGCTTGTGGAACCTGAAGCTCGGCACCGCGAACGACCACCAGTACAGCCGCGACCCGCGCGCCGATGAATGGCCGGAAGCCTATGCGCCGCGCGAGGCCGATCGCGTCGTGATGAAGAACAAGCCCTCCTGCTTCTTCGCGACGCCACTGGAGGCCTTCCTGCGCTACGACGAGGTGGACACCGTCATCATCTGCGGCGTCTCCACCAGCGGCTGCGTGCGGGCCGGTGCCATGGACGCCTTCAGCCACAATTTCCGCACCGTGCTGGTGGAGGAAGCCTGCGGCGATCGCAGCCCCTCCGCGCATCGCGCCAATCTCTTCGACCTCGACATGAAGTTCGCCGATGTCGAAAGCCTCGACTATGTCGAGCGCGAGCTGAACGCGCGCTTCGGCATGGCGCGCGCGGCGGAGTAGAGAAAAGCCCCTCCCCCTCTCATGGGAGAGGGGGTCTTCGCCTCCGCCCCCTACAGCGTGGTGACGCCGATCATGCCGTCGCGCGTCACCAGCCCCGCCAGCCGGGCCTCATCCCAGCCCTCGGTGCCGGCGGGGCGCTGCGGCACCACCAGGTAGCGCAGCTCCGCATTGCTGTCGTGCACGCGCAGCTCCACCCGCGGCGGCAGGCTGGTGCCGAATTCGGCGAGAATGCCGCGCGGATCACGCACCGCGCGCGCGCGATAGGCGCGGGATTTGTACCAGGCGGGCGGGCGGCCGAGGATGCTGCGCGGGTAGCAGGAGCACAGCGTGCACACCACCAGGTGGTGCCGCGTCGCCGTGTTGAACAGCGCGGCCAGCTTGGTGCCCGCCGCATCCAGGCCGAGCTCCGCCGCCGCCGCCACGGCATCCGCTTCCAGTCGCTGTGCATAGGCCGGGTCGGTCCAGGCGCGTGCGACGATCGCGGCGCCGTTATGCGGGCTGCGCGCATCCATGCGCGCGATTTCCTCCCGGATCTCGGCGGCGGTCAGCACGCCCTTGGCCAGCAGCAGGTTGCGCATGGCAACGCCCCGCAGGCGTAGCGGCGAGAGCCGTTCCTCCGCCGCGTCGTGATCTTCCTGATACGGGTGATGCTCATGGTCGTGGTCGTGGTCATGATCGTGATCATGGCCGTGATCGTCATGGTGGTTGTGATGATCCTCCACCACATCCAGCTCCGCTTCGCGCAGCCGCGCCTCCTCGGCCAGCAGCTCGGCCTCCGGCACCACGCCCTTCGAAATCATCAGGCTGGAGAAGGCCAGGATCCAGCGCTCGTAATAGGGCATGGCCCAATAGGTCGCGTCGTCCAGCTGTTCCTGCACCCGCCGGCTTTCATCGGTGGTGAAAAGCCGGCGCTTCGCGTCGGACAGCAGCATGCGGATCGCATCCGCCTCCTTCTCCCAATGCGCGGCCTCGTGCTCCGCGCGGATCACGGGGCCGTCGAAGCGGCCGCCGGCGTCATGGGGCGGATGGTTGGGGGGCAGGTCGGTCATCGGCCGGTCCTCTGGAATGCAGCCGGTACGCTAATCGGACCCCAGCGGCATCGGAAGCCTCGACAGGGCGACGATCATTGGCGAAGGTCGGGAAAACAACCGGGAGACCGATGGGAATGACAAAAGCAGAACTGGGCCGCCGCGGCCTGCTGGCGGCCGGCGCCGCCGCGCTGGCCGCCCCCGCCTTGGCGCAGGCCGCCTGGCCCAATCGCGACCTGCGCATGATCGTCCCCTTCCCGCCCGGCGGCACCACGGATGTGGTGGCCCGCCTGGTCGCCCAGGCGATGCGCGACCGGCTAGGCCGCGCCGTGGTGGTGGAGAACCAGCCCGGCGCTGGCAGCACCACCGCCGCCGGCCGCTTCGCCCGCGAAGGCGACGACCATGCGATGTTCGTCTCGCAGATCGCCTCCCACGGCATCGCCCCCGCGCTCTACCGCAACCTGACCTACAATGCGGAGACCGATTTCCGCGCCCTGACGCTGATGGTGACGGTGCCGAATGTCTGGGTCGCCAATCCGGGCAAGGTGCCGGGCGGCGACGTGCGGGCCTTCCTGCGCGATGCCAAGGCGCGGCCCGGGATGCGCAACTTCGCCTCCGCCGGCAATGGCACCTCCACCCATCTGACCGGGGAGCTGATCAACCAGCAGACCGGCGCCGGGCTGCAGCACGTGCCCTATCGCGGCGCCGGGCCCGGCATGGTGGCGGTGATGGGCGGCGAGGTCGATACCTTCATCGACAACCTGCCCACCGCCCTGCCGCAGATCCGCGCCGGCACCGTCCTGCCCCTGGCCGTCACCTCCGCCGTCCGCCTGCCGGAACTGCCGGATGTCCCGGCGCTGGCGGAGCTGGGGGCGGAGTTCAACCTGGTGGGCTTCTCCGCCGAGGCCTGGTTCGGCCTGCATACCCATCGCAGCGCCTCCGATGCCGTGGTGCAGCGGATGGGGGATGCCGCCCGCTCCGCGCTGTCCGACCCCGCCATGCAGGCGCAGCTGGCGGAGCGCGGCACCCAGCCGCGGCCCGTGCCCTCCGCCGAATATGCCGCGCTGGTGACGGCGGAGCTGGCCCGCTGGCGCCAGGTGGTCCAGCAGGGCAACATCCTGGTGCAATAGCCACCCGAGGACCGACTTGCCTGACCTGATCGAAGACATTCTCGGCCTGGCGCCGGACAGCCCGCTGGGCCGCCTCCGTCGCCAGCGCCCGGAAGCCCTGCGCCATGCCGAGGGCGCCTATCGCGAATTGCTGCTGCCCGCCGATCCGGGCGGTCTGAGCCTGGCCGAGCGTGCGGCGCTGGCCCGCCATGTGGCGGAGCGCGAGGGCGAGGCGGCGCTGGCGGCGCATTTTGCCGGACTTGCCCCTTCCCCCACCCCCTCCCCGCGTCTGGACGCGCTGCTGGCCTATGCCGAGAAGACGGCCATGGCGCCGGAATCCACCTCCAAGGCGGATATCGATGGCCTGGTGGCCCTCGGCCTGACCTCCCGCGACATCGTGGCGGCGACGCAGCTCATCGCCTTCGTGCCCTACCAGGTGCGGCTGCTGGCCGGGCTGCGCGCCCTGATGCAGGAGAAGGCTGCATGAGCCGCTTCACCCTGAAGCCCGTCGGCTGGCGCCCGCGCCTGGCCCCCGTGAAGGCCGAGACCGCCACCCCCGAACAGCTCGCGGCGTTGGAGGCCTGCCCGCCGGCGCAGCGGCGCTCCACCTATTTCCTGACGCTGGCGCATGATCCGGGCTCGCTGGGCGAGCGCGGCGCGCTATTCAATATCGTCATGTACGCCGAGGGCGGGCTCGATCGCGCGGATCGCGAGCTGTCCACCGCCGTGGTCTCCATGGTGAATGGCTGCGTCTTCTGCACCTCGGTCCATGCCAAGCGCTTCGTCGAGCTGACGGGCGAGGAACCCGCCATGCAGCGCCTGCTGGATGAGGGCTGGGCCGCGGAGCCCGATCCGCGCCGCAAGGCGATGGCCGATTTCACCGAGGCGCTGACCTGCGACCCCGGCGCCGTCACCGCCCAGCATCTGGCGCCGCTGCGCGCGGCGGGGCTGGACGACCTCGAGATCCTCGACCTGATCCATTCGGTGGCGATGTTCGCCAATGCCAACCGGCTGATGCTGACGCTGGGCGATCCGCTGCTGCCGCGGGGGGTGTAGCAGGGCGCAAAACGCCCTCGGCCCCCCTCACCCAACCCTCTCCCCCCGTCGGGGGGAGAGGGCTTTTTTGCGCGGCCGCACCGATCAGTTGATCTGCGCGCCGGAGATCCGCACCAGCTCCGCGTGGCGGACCATCTCCTCGCGCAGATAGGTGGCGAGGCGTTCCGGCGTGCCGCCACCGTCGAAGGCCATGCCGGCGGCCTCCAGCCGCTGGCGTGCGGCGGGGTCGGCCAGGACCTCATTCGCCAGCGCGTTGATGCGCGCGACCAGCGCGGGCGCGGCGCCCTTCGGCAGCATCAGGCAGAACCAGGTGCCGAAGGCGAGGCCGGGCATGCCGAGCTCCGCCGTCGTGGGCACATCCGGCAGTTGCGGCACGCGGCTGTCCGCCAGCACCGCGATGGCGCGCACCCGCCCGGCCTCCACCAGCGGCTTGGCGCCGGTCACCAGGTTGAACATGGCCTGGATGCGCCCGGCGATCAGGTCCGTGGTGGCGGCCGCCGGCGCCGCATAGGGCACATGGGTCAGCTGCGTCCCGGTGCGGGAGGCGAAGAGCTCCGCCGCCAGATGCATGGAGGAGCCATTGCCCGTGGTGCCGTGGTTGATGCCGCCGGGATGCGCCTTGGCATAGGCCGTGAAGGCCGCGAGGTCGCGCACCGGCACGTCGTTGTTCACGGTGAGGATGTTGGGCACGCTGCCGATCAGCACGACGGGCGTGAAATCCCGGACCGGGTCGAAGGGCATGTCCCGGTACATCGCCGGGTTGGTCGCCAGCGTGCCGGCCCAGCCCCAGAGGATGGCATGCCCATCCGGATCCGACCGCGCCGCGGCATTGGCGCCGATATTGCCGGCGGCGCCGCCCCTGTTCTCCACCACCACCGGCTGCGGCAGGCGCTTTTCGAGCTCCTGGGCAAAAATGCGCGCCAGCGTATCCGCGGTGCCGCCGCCGCCCGGCGCCGGGACGATCAGGCGGACGGGCCGCGTCGGCCAGGCGGGCTGGGCAAGTGCCGGCGTGGCAGCGCCCAGCGCCGTGGCGGCCAGAAGCGTGCGGCGGGTGAGGCTCATGGCGGCGGCATCCTCGTTCAGCGGAGGCTGACGCTACGGCCTGCCGCCCGGCGCCATCAATAGCCCCGTTCTGGCTCCACCCGGTTCGGCGCCGGCTGGCCTGCCCGCATGGCGAGCAGGTTGCGGAACAGGATGTCCAGCGTGTCGTCGTTGTAGGTGGCGGGGTCGTCGGAGGAGACGTGGGGGACCACCAGCATGCCCGGCGTGCGCCACAGGCGGTGGCCCGCCGGCAGCGGCTCCGGCACCGCGACATCGGTCACCACGCCGGCCAGCGCGCCGGCCTCCAGCGCATCGCAGACCGCGTCCTGGTCCCAGACCGCGCCGCGCGCCATGTTCACCAGCTTGGCGCCGGCGGGCAGCAGGCCGATGCGGCGGCGGTCGATCAGCCCGCGCGTCTCCGGCGTCAGCGGGCAGGCCAGCAGCAGGAATTCGGCGCGCGCGAGCGCGGAGTCGAGGCCGGCGGTGGTAACCACCTCGTCGCAATGCTCATGCGGCGTGGCGCTGTTGCGCACGCCGATCACCTTCATGCCGAAGGCCTTGGCGTGCTTGGCCGCCGTGCCGCCGATGCTGCCGAGACCCAGGATGCAGACCGTTCGGCCGGCCAGCGTCGATCCGAAGCGCTTGGTCCAGCTCTCGCCCCGCTGCTGCGTGCCGAAGAAGGGGATGTGGTTGGCCAGCATCAGCAGCGACATCAGCGCGAATTCGCCGGCCTTGGCCGCATGCGCGCCGCGGTTGTTCAGCAGCACGATCTCCGGCGGCAGCCAGGTGAAGGGCGAGAGCCCATCGAGCCCGGCGGAGGTGCAGGCGATCACCTTCAGCCTGGGCGCGATGCCCGGCAGGGCGCCGACCGGGAAGCGCGCCTTCACCACGCGGGTCCAGGTCAGCAGGACCTCCGCCTCGGCCATGGCGGCGGCGAAGCCGGCATCGTCCTCGGCATAGGAGAATTCGGGCGAGCCGATCTCGGGGTGGCGGGCCAGGGCGGCGGCGACCTGGGCGGGCGTGACGGGGAAGAGCGTCTCGCCCTGGGGATTCTGGATATGGATGCGCATGCGGCGGAGCCTCGCAGGACCGCGCTGGGCGTCAACCCACCCAGGCGCCATCGCGCGCGACCAGGCGCCCGGCATGGAAGACCAGCCCGCGCGGCGGATGCTGGCCGATCGCCTCCGGCACATTCTCCGCCGCGATGCTGAACAGGTTCGCCGGATGGCCTTCCGCAATGCCGTGCTGCGCGATGCCCAGCGCCAGCGCGCCCTCGGCCGAGACCATGGCGAACAGGTCCTCCAGCAGCGGGTCGGTGCGCAGATCCTCGCGCCAGCCGATCACCGCGGCGCGCTCCAGCATGTCGCCATTGCCATAGGGGCTCCAGGTGTCGCGCACATCGTCATTGCCGCAGAAGACGCGCACGCCCTCCCGCCGCAGCAGCATCAGGGGCGGCAGGGTGGCCCCGCCGGCGCCATGGGTGACGAGGGACACGCCCGACTCCGCCATCAGCGCCGCCGCCGCCTTCTGCTTGGATTCGGAAATGCGGCCGAGGCAGAAGCCGTGGCTGATGGTGACATGCCCCTGCATCCCCGCCGATTTCGCGCGCGCGCAGATCTCCTGCAGACTGTAGAGGCCGAGCTCGCCCGGCTCGTGCAGATGGATGTCGAGGCCGACGCCGCGGCGCGCCGCGATGGCGAAGAGGCCGTCCAGCTGGCCGGAGGGGTTGCGATCCACCTCGCAGGGATCGATGCCGCCGACCAGGTCCGCACCCTCGCGGATCGCGGAGTCGAGCAGGTCCAGCATCGGCGCGCCGCCCTGGCGCATCACGCCGGCCTGCGGGAAGGCCACCACCTGCACCGTCACCGCATGGGCATGCGCGGCCTTCGCCTCCAGCACGCCATGCAGCGCGGTCAGGCCGAAATCGGGGGTGATGTCGGCATGGGTGCGGATATGCGCGGTGCCATGGGCGACGCAGCGGCGGATCAGCGCGCCCGCCCGTTCCGCGGTGGAGAGCGGCAGGCTGGGCAGCAGGCGCTGGTCGGTTTCGATGCGGCTCTGCCGGAAGGGCTGCGCGGCATGCGGCTGCCAGGGCAGGCCGAACAGGGTCTTGTCCAGATGCATATGGCCATCGACCAGGGCGGGCAGCAGCAGCGCCCCGCCGAGGTCCATCACCTCCGCCGCCTCCGGCGCCGGCGCGCCCTCGGGCAGGATCTGCGCGATGCGGCCGCCGGCGATGGCGATGCGCGTCCGGCTGCCATCGGCCAGGCGGAGATGGGTCAGCAGCGTTTCGGTCATGGCGCGGTCTCCGGCGGTTCGGCGCATGAAAGCCCGGGCGGCCGCGGACGGGAAGCGCGGCGGCGCGGCGCATTCCGGCAGATGAAATGCGCCGACTTGCCTGCCGCCGCCGCCGCGCCGCGCGGATAGCATGGCGGCAAGGCGCGCCGGGATGCGCCGGCGGAGGAGACGAGGATGAAGGCCTGGACACGACGCATGGCCGCGGCCGGCTGGCTGCTGCTGGCCGCCCTGGCGCCCGCCCAGGCCGCCTATCCGGACCGGCCGGTGCGGCTGATCATCGCCTATACGCCCGGCGGCACCGGCGACCTGGTGGGCCGGCTGATCGCCGATGCGCTGGCGCCGCGCCTCGGCGTGCCGGTGGTGACGGTGAACCAGGGCGGCGCCAATGGCGCGATCGGCGCGCGTGCGGTCGCGGTGGCGGCGCCGGATGGCTACACGCTGCTGCTGGCGGGCAACGCGATCTTCTCGATCCTGCCGCATCTCAGCCAGGTCGGCTATGACTCCAGCAACTTCACGCCGATCGCCAATATCAGCGAATCCCAGCGCCTGCTGGCGGTGCGCAACAGCCTGCCGGTGACGACGCTGGCGGAGCTGGTGGCCTACGGGAAGCGCCATCCGGGCCGGCTGAACTACGGCACCTCCGGCATCGGCTCCACCCTGCACATCATGACCGAGATGTTCCGCCGCGAGGCGGGGTTCGAGGCGCTGCACATCCCCTTCCGCGGCTCGGCGCCTGCGGTGCAGGCGATGATGACCGGGGATGTGGACTTCATGATCGACACGGTGGTGATCCAGCACGCGCAGCAGGGCCGGCTGCGCCCGCTGGCGGCCGTAGGCGACCGCCGCCTGCCGCAATTCCCGGATCTGCCGACTCTGGCCGAGCAGGGGTTTCCGAATGTCCACACCTCCGGCTGGCAGGCGCTGATGGGGCCGGCGGGGATCCCACCTGAGATCGTCAATATCCTGGCCACCCATGTCGAAGCGGCGACGCGCGAGCCCGCCTTCATCGAGCGGCTGGCCCGCGGCGGCGTGGAAGCGCGCTACCGCGCGCCGGCGGAGTTGGCCGAAGATCTGCGGGAGGACAACCGGCAGTTCGGCGCCGTGATCCGCTCCGCCGGCATTGTCGCCGAGTGATGATCGAGGGCGAGGTCGCGCTGCCCGATCTGCGCTTGGCCTATTGGGACACCGGCGGGGACGGCACGCCGGTGGTGCTGCTGCATGCGGCCAGCGGCAGCAAGGACATCTGGGAGCACCAGCTGCCGGCGCTGCGCGGCGCCGGCTATCGGGTCATCGCCTATTCCCGGCGGGGCCATGCCGGCTCGGAAACCGGACCGAAGGATGCGCCGGGGACGGGCAGCGGGGACCTTCTCGGGCTGCTCGACCGGCTGGGCCTCGGCCCCTGCCACCTGGTCGGCACCGCGGCGGGCGGGCTGGTGGCCACGGATTTCGCCCTGACCCATCCGGACCGGCTGCGCAGCCTGACGCTGGCCTGCACCATCGTGGGCGTGGTGGACGAGGACTACCTGGCGCTCGGCGCCCGGCTGCGGCCGCCCGGATTCACCGAGCTGCCGATCGACTTCCAGGAGCTCGGGCCGAGCTACCGGGCGGAGAATCCGGAGGGGGTGGCCCGCTGGCTGGCGCTGGAGCGGCGCGCCCATCCCGGCGGCCGCTTCCGCCAGCCGGCCGCGAATGCCCTGACCTGGCAGGCGCTGCGCGGCCTGGCGGTGCGGACGCTGCTGGTGAACGGCGATGCCGATCTCTGGGCGCCACCGGCGATCCAGCGCCTATTCCTGCGCCGCCTGCCGAATGCGCGGGGCGTGGTGATCGCGGAGTCCGGCCATTCCGCCTATTGGGAACAGCCCGAGGCCTTCAACGCGGCGCTGCTGGACTTCCTGGCGGAGGGCTGAAGGATCGGGGTGCCCGGAATCGAACCGAGGACCTCCTGTACCCAAAACAGGCGCGCTACCAGGCTGCGCCACACCCCGTCCGGCGGATACCTACGGGCCTGCGGCCCGGGGAGCAAGGGTTAGGGGGCGGTGCCGAAGATGCGGTGCTGCACCCGGTCGCCGACGCGGATGTCCAGCTTCTCGGTGATGCCGGCCTGCAGTTCCAGCGTGGCGCGCACCGGGCCGCGGCTGTCCACCGGGGTCAGGCTGTAGGGCACGGTGCGTTCGGCGATGCGGTGGATGCGGCCATCGGCGGCGATGAAGACCATGTCGAGCGGCGCGATCGTGTTGCGCATCCACATGCTGCTCTCGCGCGGCTGGCCCCAGTCAAACAGCATTCCCTCATCGGCGCCGACGCTCGGGCGGAACATCAGGCCGATCATCTGGTGGTCGGGGCTGACCGCCATTTCCACCGCGAAAGTGTGACGAGTGCCGTTGCGGGTGACGATCACCAGCGGCTCCGTCGGCAGCTTCGGCTGCGGGCGGTCCACGCCGGGCTGGGCCAGCGCCGGGGTGACGGCCGAGAAGCCGAGGGCGGCGAGCAGGGGGCGGCGTGTGATCATGCGGGCACCTTAGCAGGCTCCGGCAGGCCTTCCAGGGTGCGTGCCGCCAGGGCGCGGATCTCGGGCCGCACCGGGCCGGGGCGCGGGGCATCGGCGATGGAGGTGAACCAGGCCTCCGGCGGATTGCGGCCGGCCGCGCGGGTCCAGGCCAGGCCGCGCAGCACGGCCTCCGCCGCGGCCGGGATGCGGGGCGGGATCGGCAGGCGGTTCAGCGTGGCCCAGACCCCGGCCCAGCAGCGCGCGACCGACCAGGGGTTGTAGCCGCCGCCGCCCAGCACGATCAGCCGCGGCGCCAGCCCCATCAGCGCCTGCACCACGGACCGGTGCGCCGCATTGGACAAAGCGAGGCGGGAGAGCGGGTCCTCCGTGATCGCATCCGCTCCGCATTGCAGCATCACGGCCTGCGGCCGACGCTGGCGCAGGATCGGCAGGACGGCGTGGCGGAGAAGAAAATCCATCTCGCTGTCGTTGAAGCCCTCCGGCACCGGCAGGTTGCGGGCATGCCCCCCTGCCCGGTTCTCGACCGGCCCGGAATTCGGCCAGCGCCCGGCCTCATGGATGGAGACGGTGAAGACGCGCGGATCATCCGCAAAGGCGGCCTCCACCCCGTCGCCGTGATGCGCGTCGATATCGAGGTAAAGGATGTTGTCGAGGCCCTGGTCGAGCCATTCCAGCAGCCCCAGCACGGCGTCGTTCAGGTAGCAGAAGCCACTCGCGCGATCCGGCTGGCCGTGATGCGTGCCGCCGCCCGGCACATGCACCACACCGCCCTCCGCGGTCAGTCGCGCGGCCAGCATCACCCCGCCGGCGCCGGTGGCGGGGCGGGAGAAGACTTCGCGGTAGACCGGGTTGCCGTCGGCGCCGATGCGATGGCGCTCGCGATGCGCCGGATCCACCGCCTGTCTCGCCTCCGCCCGCATCAGCGCGGCGATGTAGTCCGGCGTATGGAAGCGCGTCAGCTGGTCGGGCGTGGCGCGCGGGCTGTCCTGGTACTGGCCCGGCGCCACCCAGCCCATCGCATGGACCAGGTCCAGCATGGTGGAGACGCGCGGAATGGCCAGCGGGTGCTTCGGCCCATAGGTGGAGCCGCGGTAGATTTCGGAGCCGATCAGAAGGGGGCGCATGCGCCGCCAAGATGGGGCGGCAGGGACTATCCGGCCAGATGCTCGACCAGGATGGAGGTGCCGAGGGCGATCAGCGCCAGCCCCGCAAGCGCCTCCGCCCCCCGCCCGAAGCGGCTGCCGAGCAGGCGCCCGGCCATCATGCCGCCCGTGGCCATGATGAAGGTGGCCAGGCCGATGGCGGGCGCCACGATCCAGATATCCACCTCCAGCACCGCGAGCGACACGCCGACCGCCATGGCATCGATGCTGGTGCCCAGCGCCACCGCCACCAGCATCCAGGCGGAGCGGCCAGGTGGCGGCGCATCCGGCGCGCGCTTCAGCGCGGCATGGAGGCAATGCAGCCCGACCAGGCCGAGCAGCGCGAAGGCCACCCAATGGTCGACGGCCGCGACCTGCCCCGCCGCCAGGATGCCGGCGCACCAGCCGATCACCGGCGTCGCCATTTCCACCACGCCGAAGACCGCGCCGGTGCGCAGCGCATCACCCATCCGCACGCGTGGCCCCACCGCCCCACGGCTGAGCGCGGCGGCGAAGGCATCCACGGACATGCCGAGGGCGAGGAGGGTGATGGCGGCGGGTGACATGGCGCCCCCCTAGGCCCGGAGCCACGGGCCGTCAAATTTATCTTTTAAAATCCGATACTTGTAGTTTGAACCCAAAGTTGTTCCGCAGGCTACAGAAGCGGGAGGAGGAGACGAATCGCGGCATTCGCCCGCTCTTGCCAGCCGCCCGCGCGCACCGCATACAGGAAAGGTCATCGGGGGGAGCCCATAGGGGGCTGAGAGGCGGGGCAGTCCCCGCGACCCCACGAACCTGATCCGGGTCATGCCGGCGAAGGGAACGGTGGTCTTGCCCAGCCTAGCCATACCCGGATTCCGAATCCTGCTGCCGCATGGCCTGTCGCTTGGCGGGCGGCCCGTGCTGGGGGCGCTCGACCTGGCCGTGCCGGGCGGGCGGACCACGGCGCTGCTCGGGCCCTCGGGGTCGGGCAAGTCGACCCTTCTGCGGCTGGTCGCGGGGCTGCTGACGGTGCCGGCAGGCGGGGCAGTGCAGGCCGGGGATGGCGCGCCCCTCGCCGGCCGCGTCGCCTATATGGCGCAGCAGGACCTGCTGGCGCCCTGGCGGGATGTGCTCGGCAATATCACCCTGGGCGCGCATCTGCGGGGCGAAGCGCCGGACCTGCCGCGGGCCCGCGCCATGCTGGCCGAGGTCGGCCTGGCCCCCGGGGACTCGCAGAAACGCCCGGCGCAGCTTTCGGGCGGCATGCGCCAGCGCGTGGCCCTGGCCCGCACGCTGATGGAAGACCGCCCCCTGGTGCTGATGGACGAGCCCTTCAGCGCCGTGGACGCGCCGACGCGCCACCGCATGCAGTCCCTCTCCGCCCGGCTGCTCGCTGGCCGCACCGTGCTGCTGGTGACGCATGACCCGCTGGAGGCGCTGCGCCTGGCGGATCGCATCTTCGTCCTCTCCGGCAGCCCGGCGGTGCCGGTGGCGGTGGAGGTGCCGGAAGGCGCGCCCCCTCGCCCGGCCGGCGACCCGGCGCTGCTCGCGGCCCAGGCCGCGCTGCTCGAACGCCTGGCGGAGGCGGTGGCATGATCCGCGGATTCCTGGCCGCCCTCGGCCTCGTGCTGCTCTGGCAGGGCTTCGTCTGGCTGACCGAGGTGCCGCCCTTCCTGCTGCCGGCGCCGAGCCGCGTCGCCTTCGCGCTGGCGGATCGCTGGGAGAGCATCCTGGACCATGCGCTGATCACCGCCGCCGAGATCCTGCTCGGCCTGGCGCTGGGCGCGCTGCTCGGCATCGCCACCGCGCTGGTGCTGGTGGCCTGGCGGGAGGGGCGGCGCTGGCTGCTGCCGCTGCTGCTGATCAGCCAGGCCATCCCGGTCTTCGCCATCGCGCCGCTACTGACGCTGTGGCTGGGCTTCGGCATGGCCAGCAAGGTGGCCATGGCGACGCTGATCATCTTCTTCCCGGTGGCCACCGCCTTCTATGACGGGCTGCGGCGGACGGAGCCCGGGCTGCTGGACCTCGCCACCACCATGGGCGCCGGCGGCCTCTCCACGCTCTGGCGGGTGCGGGTTCCGGCGGCGCTGCCTTCGCTGGCCTCCGGCCTGCGCGTGGCGGCCGCCGTCGCGCCGATCGGCGCGGTGGTCGGCGAATGGGTCGGGGCCTCGGCGGGGCTTGGCTACCTGATGCTGCATGCCAATGGGCGCAGCCAGACGGATGTGATGTTCGCGGCGCTCTTCGTGCTGATGCTGATGGCGCTCGCTTTGTGGTTCGCCACCGACTGGCTGCTGCGCCGGGCGATCCCCTGGCAGCCCGATTCCCTTCTCACCGAAAAGGTCACGACATGAAGCGGCTTGTTCTCGCGCTCGCCCTGCTGCTGGCGCCGCTAATGGCTTCCCGGGCCGTGCTCGCGCAGCCCGCGCCGGCGCAGCTCACGGTGCTGCTCGACTGGTTCATCAACCCGGACCACGCGCCCATCATCATCGCGCAGGAACGCGGCGACTTCGCCCGCGCGGGGCTGGATGTGCGGATCGTCGCACCGGCCGACCCCAACGACCCGCCGCGGCTGATCGGCGCCCGGCGGGGCGATATCGGCGTCTACTACCAGAAGAACCTGTATCTGGCGGTGGAACAGGGCCTGCCCCTGATGCGCATCGGCACGCTGGTGGCGACGCCGCTCTCGACGCTCACCGTGCTGCGGGACGGCCCGGTGCGGAGTCTTGCCGATCTCCGCGGCAAGCGCGTGGGCTATTCCGTCGCGGGCTTCGAGGAAGTGACCATGGGCGCGATGCTGGAGACGGTGGGCCTGCGCCTGTCCGATATCCGGCTGGTGAACGTCAATTTCGGCCTGTCCTCCGCCCTGATGTCGGGCCAGGTGGATGCCATCCTCGGCGGCTTCCGCAATTTCGAGCTGCATCAGCTGGACCTCGAGAACCGCCCCGGCCGCGCCTTCTTCCCCGAGCAATACGGCATGCCGGCCTATGACGAGCTGATCTACATCGCCCATCGCGACCGCGCCCAGGACCCGCTGCTGCGCCGCTTCATCGATGCGACGGAGGCCGCGACCCACTTCCTGGTGAACAACCCCGAGGAATCCTGGCGCATGTTCATTGCCGGCCCGCGGCGCGAGCTGGACAACGAGCTGAACCGCCGCGCCTTCGCCAGCACGGCCAACCGCTTCTCGCTGAGCCCCGGCGCGCTGGACCGCAACCGCTACGACCGTTTCGCGCGATTCCTGGTGGAGCGCCGCATGATCCGCAGCGTGCCGGCGCTGGAGACCTACGCGGTGGAGCTGCCGGGTGCTACTGCTGCGCGGTGATCACTGAACCGCGCTTCCTGGTCGACGCCGATGCCTGCCCCGTCCGCGACGAGATTCTCCGAGTTGCCGGGCGGCTCGGCTTCGAGACCATCTTCATCTCCAACGGCTCCCGCCCCATCCGGCCGCCGGGCGGGCGCACGCGGATCGTCATCGTCACCGATGGCGCGGACAAGGCGGATGACTGGATCGCGGACGAGGCGACGCTCACCGATATCTGCCTGACGGCGGATATTCCGCTCGCCGCCCGCTGCCTGGCCAAGGGCGCCTTCGCCTTGAATTTCAAGGGCCATCCCTGGACCGAGAACAATATCGGCAGCGCGCTCGCCGGCCGCGCCATGTCCCAGCATCTGCGGGAACTCGGCATGGGCGGCGGCCCGCCGCCGATGGGGGGCGCCGACAAGTCGCGCTTCCTCAATGCGCTGGATGCCATGGCGCAGGCGGCGATCCGGCGGGCGAAGGCCATGCCGCCGGGCTGATCCGCCTGCGCAACCGCGACCGTTCACCTCCGGCACGCGTTGGAGGTGCATGCCCGAAAATCTGAATGACTGCCTGATCGTGGGCGCCGGCCCCGCCGGGATGACCGCCGCCCTCTACCTCGCGCGCTTCAAGCGCCGCGTGCTGCTGGTGGATTCCGGTGCGCCGCGCGCCGCCTGGATCCCCACCAGCCACAACATCCCTTTCTTCGCCGAGGGCATCGGCGGGCCGGATCTGCTGGCCCGCCAACGCGCCAGCCTGGACCACTACGGCATCGTCATCCGGCACGGCGAGGTGACCGCGCTGCAGCGCGGGCCGCAGGGCTTCACCGCCCGGATCGAAAGCGGATCCGACGTCACCGAGGTAACGGCCCGCCGCGTGCTGCTGGCCACCGGCGCGGTGGATGTGGAGCCGGACCTGCCCGACCTGCCGGATGCGGTCCGCCGCGGCCTGGTGCGCTACTGCCCGATCTGCGACGGCTACGAGGCGCGCGGCCGCAGCATCGCCGTCATGGGCCATGGCGCCCGCGGCCTGGGCGAGGCCGGCTTCATCGCCCGCACCTATTCGGACCGCGTCACCCTGCTGACCCTCGGCACCAGGCTGGACGAGGAGCAGCGGGCGCTGGCCGCGCGGGATGGCGTCGAGGTGGTGGAGGATCCGATCAGCGGCCTCGACATCGCCGAGGGTCGCGTCGCGGCACTGCGCGCCGGCGGGCGGGAGCATCGCTTCGAGGTGCTCTATTCCGCCCTCGGCCTGACCTACCGCTCCGGCCTCGGCCGCGCGCTCGGCGCCGGGCATGACGAGAAGGGCGCGCTGGTCGTCGACGGCCACAACCAGACCAGCGTGAAGGGCCTCTATGCCGCCGGCGACATCGTGCGCGGCCTGGACCAGATCGTCGTCGCCATGGGCCATGCGGCGGTGGCCGCGACGCATATCCACAATCGTTGCGAATTGCCGACGGAGGATGAGGAGGGAGGATAGACAGCCGCCCCGCTTCGGCGCGGAATGTCCGGATATTCCACCCAAGGGGATTCGAGGATGATCACGCGGCGCGCCCTGGGCCTAGCCACCGCCACCCTGGCCGCCGCGCCCTCGGCATGGGCCCAGGCCCCAGGCGGGGCTGCCTGGCCGTCCCGCCCGCTGCGCTGGATCGTGCCCTATGCGCCGGGCGGCGGCTCCGACTTCCTGGCCCGCACCCTTGGGGCGGCGATCGCCGGGCCGCTCGGCCAGCAGGTGCTGGTGGACAACCGCCCGGGCGGCGCGACCATCCCGGCCAGCGAGGCCGCGGCGCGATCCGCGCCCGATGGCTATACGCTGCTCTCGGCCGACCTGACCGCGCTGGTCATCACGCCGGCCATGTCGTCCCGCCTGCCCTACCACCCCATTCGCGACTTCAAGCCGGTGGCACCGATCGCGCGCTTTCCCTTCGTGCTGGTGGTGCATCCGGATGTGCCGGTGCGCACGGGGCCGGAGCTGGTGGCCTATGCGCGGGCCAATCCGGGCCGGCTGAACTTCGGCTCGCCCGGCGTCGGCACGCCGACCCACCTGGCGACCGAGCGTTTCGCCCGCACCGCCAATGTGCAGATCACCCATGTGCCGTACAGGGGCGGCGCGCCGGCGGTGCAGGACATGGTGGCGGGCGTGGTGCAGGCGATGTTCATCGATTATGCCTCCGGCGCGCCGCATATCGCCGCGGGCCGGGTGCGCGCCATCGGCATCCCCGCGCCGCAGCGCCTGACCCTGCTGCCCGATGTGCCGACGCTGGCCGAGCAGGGGCTGACGGGCGCCGATATCTATTCCTGGCAGGGCGTCGCGGTGCCCGCCGGCACGCCGGATGCCATCGTCGCCCGGCTGCAGGCGGAGCTGGTGAAGGCGCTGGAGACGGAGGCGGTGGCGGCGCGGCTGCGCTCCATCAGCCTGGAACCCTATCCCGGCACCGGTGCCGACCTGGCCGCGTTGATCGCCAGCGAGACGGCGATCTGGGCGCCGCTGATCAAGGAGCTGGGCCTGACGCTGGACAGCTGACCGTCACGGCCGGGCCGGATTTCAGGGCCGCACCAGCTCCACGCGGCGGTTGCGGGCACGGCCCTCCGGCGTCGCATTGTCGGCCACCGGCTGGGCCTCCCCGAAGCCGGCCGAGGTCAGCCTTTCGGGGTCGATGCCGTGGCGCGTGATCAGCGCCAGGCGCACCTCGGCCGCCCTGCGCTGCGACAGGGCCAGGTTGAAGGCGTCATCGCCCTCCGAATCCGTATGCCCCTCCACCCGCAGCCGCAGCCTCGGCTGGCTGCGCAGCAGCGCGACCACCTGCATCAGCGCCGCCTCCGATTCCGGGCGCAGCGCATGCGCGCCGGTGTCGAAGAAGATGCCGGGCAGCGTGGCGCGGCCGCGCCGGTCCAGGTCCGCCGCCAGCGCAGCCGCATCGGCCGCCACCATCCGCTGCTGCATCGGCACCACCTCCAGCACATGCACCAGGGTCTGGCGTGGGGTGACGCCGATGGCGACGTAGGTCTGTTGTTCCGGCGTCTCGATCTGGCCGGTGGCGTAGCGGACATCGCCGCCGGCGCCGACATTCATGCCGTTCACCCCGTTCCAGCCGCGCCCCTGCTGGGTGCGCGCGGTGCTGCCGCAATCGGCGCGGCCGGCGCATTGCCAGTCCAGCCGAAAGCCCGGCCGCGCCTGCAGCGCCGCCAGGTAGTTGCGCAGCACCTCCAGCGTCGAGCGGCCGGGCGGGTTGTCATAGACCAGGCGGGTCAGCCTTCCCTCCCGCATCTCGATCAGCGGCGTGCCGCTCTCGAAGCCGATGATGCGGGGATAGGTGGTGAAAGCCTCCTCCTCCCGGTCGCGCAGCGTCGAGCCCTGGTAGTGGCCGAGGAGCGGATGGTCGGATTGCGCCCGGGCCTCGGCCAGTGACAGCAGACCGGCCAGAAGCAGGCATGCGAAACGCATCATGGCTTACCTCCCTTTGCGGTCGCAGTAGCCGATGGCCTGGCGAACGCTCCAGTGGCAAGCGCGTGAGGCGGGGCCTTCAGCCGATGCGCCCGGCCGCCTCCGCAGCCAGCCAAGCCAGCTCGCCCTGGCAGAAGGTGGCGATGGGCGCGCGCCGGGCGGGATCCACCAGCACCAGGTCGCCGCGCAGCCCGGGCGCGATGCGGCCGCGATCCGCAAGCCCGGCTGCCTCGGCCGGATTGGCGGAAACCAGCGCCCAGGCGGAAGGCAGGTCCAGCACGCCGCGGCCGGCCAGGACGAAGGCGGCCTCCAGCATCGCCGGCCAGTAGTAGTCGCTGGCCAGGATGGTCACGTGGCCCTGCTCCGCCATCGGCGCGGCGGAGCCCCAGCCCATATGGCTGCCGCCGCGCACCACATTCGGCGCGCCCATCACCACATGCTCACCGGCCGCGCGGGCGGCCTCGGCCACGGCCTCCGACATCGGGAATTCGCAGACCTTTGCGCCAAGATCGCGGAAATGCGCCCGGGCCTCGGGGGTGGCGTCGTCATGGCTCAGCATGGGGATGCCATTGGCGCGGGCGGCGGCGGCGAGGCGCGCATGGGCGGCCGGAACCTCGGCGCGCCGTGCCAGTGCGGCCTCGGCGAGCCGGGTGATCTCGGCCACCGCAACGCCGCCGCGCTGGGCGTAGGAGGCCGCCTTGGCCGGGTCGGGCAGGCGCTTCACGATGCCGGGCGTATGGTCGTTGAAGGCGAGCAGCGCTACGCGGCCGGCTTCCATATCGGTCAGCAGCTCCTCGACCACGTCGAGGTTGTCGGCCTCGTAGCGGCAATGGATGCGGAGGTCACAGCCCCCCTGCGGGCGCAGCGCCTCCACCGCCGCCAGGGTGGCACGCCAGGCGGCGATGCCGCGCAGGCCGGGCTCCCAGGACAGGGTCACGCCGAGGCAGGCGGTGGTGATGCCGGCGGCCAGCAGCTGCGCCGCCGAATCGCGCATGCCGAGCCCGTGCGGGAAGCCGATGCCGGGCCGCGGCTGCATCTGCCGCTCATGCGCATCGCCGTGGATGTCCACCAGCCCGGGCAGCACATAAAGCCCGCTGGCGTCGAAGCGGCGCGCGGCCGCGGGCGGGTCAGCGGCGAAGACGCCCTCCGCCATCGCCACCCGTTCCAGGCGCAGCGCGCCCTCCAGCAGCGCGTCGCCGCGCTCGATCGACCAAACCATCAGGACTCCACGACAAGCTGGGCACGGCCGGCGGCGTAGCGGCCGAATGTGACATCCACCACCTCCCCCGCCGGATCGGTGTTGATCGCCTCGGTCACCAGCACGGGGCGGTTGCGGGATTGCTGCAGCAGCTCCGCCTCCTCCGGCGTCGGCAGGCGGGCGGTGATGCGGGTGACGCGGCGGCGGTAGTCGGGCACGCCGCAGACGGCCATGGCGGCGGTGATGGAGGGATCGGCGCGCAGCAGCTCCGGCAGGCGGCCGAAGCGCGCGGCGGGGAAGTGGTGCGTGCCGAGCACCAGCGGCCGGCCATCGGCCAGGGCCAGGCGTTCCACCACGATCACCGGCCGGCCGCGGCGGATGCCGAGCAGCTCGGCCAGCCCCGTCTCCGCCGCGGTTTCCGCGACGCGCAGGATGCGCCCGCCCGGTTCGCGGTTCTGCCGGCGGATGATCTCGGAGAAGCGGGTGCGCGGGCCGAGGCTGTAGTCGACCACATCCTCCGCCACGAAGCTGCCGCGGCCCTGCTCGATGCGGACCAGGCCGCGGCCTTCCAGCTCCTCCATCGCGCGGCGCACGGTGTGGCGGTTGACGTTGTACTGGCCGGCGAGCTCGGCCTCGGTCGGCAGGCGGCCGCCGGGGGGATGCAGGCCGCTGGCGATGTCCCGCTCCAGCCGCTGGGCGATCTGCCGCCACAGCGCGATCCCCTGGCCGCGCGCCAGCAGGCCGCCGGCGGGCAGGGTCTCGGGCCGCTTGGTGTCGTCGGTCATCGCTGGGGGAAGCCCCTTGCTGCCTTGTTCGTCATCGAAAGTTCAAACCCCTCCCGGTCGCCTTGTGCGAGTTTTGCTTGACCTTATCGGGGCGGATGACTAGTTGTCTAGACAAATAGAGCGCCCCATGATCGAAGCCCAGACACCCCCCCTTCCCGATCCTCCCGCACGCCGTCGCTGGATGTCCATCCTGGCGCGGGCCGCGGCCGAGGATATCGCCGCGCGGCTCCAGGATCTGCCCGGCCTGCCGGCGCATCGGCGCCTGCGCGGGCCGGAGACGGGGCTGGTTATGGTGCGCGGCCGCGCCGGCGGGGATGGCGCCCCCTTCAACCTGGGCGAGATGACCGTCACCCGATGCGCCGTGCGGCTGCCGGATGGCACGGTGGGGCATGGCTATGTCGCCGGGCGGGATTCCCGCCAGGCGGAGCTCGCCGCCGTGGTCGATGCGCTGATGCAGGACCCGGCCCGCGCGCCGGGGCTGGAGGCGGCGGTGATCGCCCCGCTGGAGCGCGCCCAGGCGGCGCGCCGCGAAGCCCAGGCGCGGAAGGCCGCGGCCACCCGCGTGGAGTTCTTCACCATGACCCAGATGCGATGACCAGCCCCTCTCCGCGCGCCTCCGGCACGACCTCTCCGCGCGCCTCTGGCACGACCTTCCCCGGCTTCGCCGACCCCGTGCTGGACGCCCAGGCCAGCTTCCGCGCCGTTCTGCAGGCGATGAGCCGCCCCGGTCAGGTGCAGCGCGTGCCCGACCTGCCGGAATTGCCGCCGGGCCTGTCCCCGGCCGCCGCGGCCGTGCTGCTGACCCTGGTGGATGCCGAGACGCGGCTTTGCCTCAGGGCCGGCCCCGAGGCGGCGGCCTGGGTGCGCTTCCATTGCGGTGCGCCGCTGGTCACCGCGGGCGCGGCGCAGTTCGTGCTGGACCGGGAGGCCGCACTGCCGGCGCTGGATCCGGGGACGGAGGAGGAGCCGGAGCGCGGCGCCACGCTGATCCTGGAGGTGGCTTCGCTGACCGAAGGACGCGGCTGGCGGCTGACCGGTCCGGGCATCCGCGACGAACACCGGCTGCATGTGGGCGGCGCCCCGCCAGGCTTCTTGGCGGATTGGACGGCGAACCGGGCGCGGACGCCCTGCGGGGTGGATGTGATCCTCTGCGCAGGCGACGCCATCGCCGCCCTGCCGCGCAGCGTCGCGATCGAGGAAGGCTGAGCCATGTATGTCGCGACCAAGGGCGGTGAGCGGGCGATCGGCGCCGCCCATGCCTGGCTCGACGAGACCCGTCGCGGCGACCCTTCCCTGCCGGAACTGACGGCGGACCAGGTGCAGGCGCAGCTGGGCCTCGCCGTGGACCGGGTGATGGCGGAGGGGTCCTGCCACGACCGGGGCCTCGCCGCACTGGCGGTGAAGCAGTCCCGCGGCGATCTCATCGAGGCCGCCTTCCTGCTGCGCGCCTATCGCACCACCCTGCCCCGCTTCGGCGCCAGCGTGCCGCTGGATACCAACACCATGGCGATCCAACGCCGCATCAGCGCCGCCTACAAGGATCTGCCGGGCGGCCAGGTTCTGGGGCCGACCTTCGACTATACGCATCGCCTCCTCGACTTTGCCCTGGCGGCCGGGGGCCATGTGCCCAGCGGCGCGCCCGAGGCGGAAGCGAGCCGCGAACCCACGCCGCGCGTCACCGAAATGCTGGCCCGCGAGGGGCTGATGCAGCGTGAGGCGGCGTCCGAGGACGAGCCGGGCGACCTGACGCGCGAACCGCTCTCCTTCCCCGCCGACCGCGCCCTGCGGCTGCAGGCGCTGGCGCGCGGCGACGAAGGCTTTCTGCTCTCCCTCGGCTACTCCACCCAGCGCGGCTATGGCGGCAACCATCCCTTCGTCGGCGAGATCCGCATGGGCGAGGTGGCGGTCGGCTTCACGCCGCCGGAGCTCGGCTTCGAGATCGACCTCGGCGACATCACCGTCACCGAATGCCAGATGGTGAACCAGTTCAAGGGCAGCCGCACGGAGCCGCCGCAGTTCACCCGCGGCTATGGCCTCGTCTTCGGCCATGGCGAGCGCAAGGCCATGTCCATGGCGCTGGTCGACCGGTCGCTGCGCGCGGCGGAACTCGGCGAGGCCTCCGATGCCCCGGCGCAGCAGCAGGAATTCGTCCTGTCGCATTGCGACAATGTCGAGGCGACCGGCTTCGTCGAGCATCTGAAGCTGCCGCACTACGTCGACTTCCAGTCGGAGCTTGAGAACGTCCGGACCATGCGGGCGAGCGTGGAGGCAGCCAAGTGAGCGGCTACAACTTCGCTTATCTCGATGAGAGCACGAAGCGGATGATCCGCCGTGCCATCCTGAAGGCCGTCGCCATCCCCGGCCACCAGGTGCCCTTCGGGTCGCGGGAAATGCCGCTGCCCTATGGCTGGGGCACGGGCGGCATCCAGGTCACCGCCGCGGTGCTCGGCCCGGCCGATGTGCTGAAGGTGATCGACCAGGGCAGCGACGACACCACCAATGCGGTGTCCATCCGCGCCTTCTTCCGCCGCACCGCCGGCGTCGCGACCACCGAAAGCACGGAAGCCGCGACCATCATCCAGACCCGCCACCGCATCCCCGAACGCCCCCTGCGGGAGGACCAGATCCTGGTCTACCAGGTGCCGATCCCCGAGCCGCTGGGCCGGCTGGAGCCGCGCATCGCGGAGACGCGGCGGATGCATGCCATGGCGGATTACGGGCTGATGCATGTGAAGCTGTATGAGGACATTGCCCGCCACGGCCATATCGCCACCAGCTACAGCTACCCGGTGATGGTGAATTCTCGTTACTTGATGTCGCCGTCTCCGATCCCCGCCTTCGACAATCCGAAGATGGACCAGATGCCGGCGCTGCAGCTGTTCGGCGCAGGGCGGGAGAAGCGCATCTACGCCGTGCCGCCGTACACGTCGGTCAAAAGCCTGGACTTCGACGACCACCCCTTCCGGCCGATCCGCGCGCCGCATGCCTGCGAGCTGTGCGGGTCGCGCGATACCTATCTGGATGAGGTGCTGACGGATGACGTGGGCGGGCGGATTTTTGTCTGTTCGGACACGGACTTCTGCAGCGAGCGGCAGGCGGTGAAGGAAGCGGCGGAATGAACGAGCGCTCCTCGAAGACCCCCCACCCCATCCCTCCCCCGCAAGCGGGAGAGGGAGGCGCCCATCTTCCCCCTCCCCTGCTTGCGGGGGAGGGTCGGGGTGGGGGTCTTGCCGCCCAGACTCCCCTCCTCACCGCCCGCGACCTCACCCTCCGCTTCGGCCGCATCGCCGCCCTCGATAGCGTGGACATCGACATCCACCCCGGCGAGGTCGTCGCCATCGTCGGTGAATCCGGCAGCGGCAAGACCACCCTCCTCCGGGTTCTCTCCGGCCTCATGCGCCCCGATGCCGGGGAGGTCTCCTATCTCGGCCAGGACGTCCTCGGCATGACCGAGGCCGCGCGCCGCCGCCTGATGCGCACCGAATGGGGTTTTGTGCATCAGAACCCGCGCGATGGCCTCCGCATGGCCGTCTCCGCCGGCGGCAATATCGGCGAGCGGCTGATGGCCACAGGCGCGCGCCACTATGGGAATATCCGCGACCAGGCGGCCCACTGGCTGACCCGCGTGGAGATCGACCCCACCCGCATGGACGAGGTCCCCGCGAAATTTTCCGGCGGCATGCAGCAGCGCCTGCAGATCGCCCGCACCCTGGTAACATTGCCAAAGCTGGTTTTCATGGACGAGCCGACCGGCGGTCTCGATGTCTCCGTCCAGGCCCGGCTGCTGGACCTGATCCGCGCTTTGGTCGCCGACCTCGGCCTCGCCGTGCTGATCGTGACGCATGACATCGCCGCCGCCCGCCTGCTGGCGCATCGGATGCTGGTGATGCGGCACGGCGTGGTGGTGGAGAGCGGCCTCACCGACCGCGTGCTGGACGACCCGCAGCACCCCTATACGCAACTCCTGGTTTCCTCGGTGCTGGCATGAGCGTCGCCCTGGCCACGGAGGGCCTGTCCAAGGCCTTTCGGCTGCATCTGCAGGGCGATGTCCGCATCCCCGTGCTCGATGCCGTGGATTTCAGCGTGGCGCCCGGCGAATGCGTCGCGCTGACCGGGCCCTCCGGCGCCGGCAAGTCCACGCTGATGCGCTGCCTCTACGGCAATTACGGTGCCGGCTCGGGCCGCATCCTGATCCGCCATCGCGGCGAGCTGGTCGACCTGGCGGCCGCCGACCCGCTTCTGGTGCGCGAAATCCGGCGGGAGACGCTGGGCTATGTCTCCCAGTTCCTCCGCGTCATCCCCCGCGTCGGCGCCCGAGAAATTGTGGCGGAGCCCCTGCGCACCCGCGGCGTGCCGGCCGAGGCCGCCCTGACGCGGGCCACGGAACTCCTCACCCGCCTGAACCTGCCGCCCCGCCTGCACGACCTGCCGCCCTCCACCTTCTCCGGCGGCGAACAGCAGCGTATCAACCTGGCGCGCGGCTTCGCCGCGGACTACCCCGTGCTGCTGCTCGACGAGCCCACCGCCAGCCTCGACCCGGTGAACCGCCAGGTTGTCGTGGCCCTGATGGCGGAGGCCAAGGCCCGCGGCGCGGCGCTGATCGGGATCTTCCACGACACCGAAATCCGCGAGCAGGTGGCCGATCGCCTGTTCGAAGTTTTGCCAATCCAGGACGCCGCATGATCCCCGAACTGATCCTCACCAATGCCCACCTCGTCCTGGCGGGGGAGGTGCTGCACGGCACGCTGGTGATCCGCGGCGACCGCATCGCCGAGATCCAGCCCGGCCGCAGCCAGGCCCCCGGCGCGCTCGACCTGGATGGCGACCACCTGATCCCCGGCATCGTTGACGTGCATACCGACAACCTTGAACGCCAGGTGCAGCCGCGCGCCACCGCGCGCTGGCCGTCCCGCTCCGCCATGCTGGCGCATGACAGCCAGACGGCCGCCGCCGGCGTCACCACCGTGCTGGACGCGCTCTGCCTCGGCGACCTCGGCTTCGATGTGGGCCGCACGCAGACCTTCGTGGAGGGCGTGCAGGACCTGGACGCGCTGGCCGGCACCGGCCTGCTGAAATCCGACCATTTTCTGCATTTGCGCTGCGAGATCCCGGCCGCGGATATGCGCGAACTCGTGGAGATGGCGGCCGACCATCCGCTGGTCCGCATGGTCAGCTTCATGGACCACTCACCAGGGGTCGGGCAGTACCGGGACGTGGAACGCTATCGCCAGATGCGTATCCGTAACGGCAAGACGGCCGAGCAGGTGGACAAGCGGATCACGGAACTGCTGGAGCAGCGGGAGCGGCTGCTGGAGCCGAACCGGCGCTGGCTGCTGGAACGGGTGGCCTATCGCAATCTGCCACTCGCCAGCCATGACGATGACAGCCCCGAAGGCATCGCCCGCAATGCCGCCGATGGCATCCGCATCAGCGAATTCCCGGTGACGCTGGAGGCCGCGCAGGCGGCGAAGAAGCTGGGCGTGCAGGTGATCGCCGGCGCGCCGAACATCGTCCGCGGCGGCAGCCATTCGGGCAATGTGGCGGTCTCCGACCTGATGCACGACCAGGCGGTGGATGTGCTGGCCAGCGATTATGTGCCGCCGGCGATGGTCGAGGCCGCCTGGCTCGCCGCCGGCCAGGGCCACACGACGCTGCCGGCCGCGATCGCGATGATCACGGATACCGCCGCACGGATGGCCGGCTTCACGGATCGCGGGCGGCTGGAGGCCGGGCTGCGCGCCGACCTGGTGCAGATCCGGCCGCATGAGGGGCACGCCGTGGTGCGGAAGGTGTGGCGCGCCGGGGAGCGGATCGCTTGAGGGGCCTGCTTCTCCCTCTCCCCCCGCTTTGGGGGGGTGGGGTCGGGGTGGGGGGGGAGTGCCGTTTCGGCACGACCTCGCCACGGGCGCGGTACAGTTCCGGTCCCGCCCACCTGACTGCGCCCATCATGCAATGGCGGCCCCCACCCCAACCCTCCCCCCCCGTTGGGGGGAGAGGGAGTCTTGGGATGCTGCGGCCATGATGCGCGTCGGCATCTACTGGGCGCCGCGCATCGATGACCCGCTGCACGAGCTCGGCTCCACCTGGCTCGGTCGGGACACCGAGACC
Source organism: Falsiroseomonas tokyonensis (assembly GCF_019024325.1). Taxonomy (GTDB): domain Bacteria; phylum Pseudomonadota; class Alphaproteobacteria; order Acetobacterales; family Acetobacteraceae; genus Falsiroseomonas; species Falsiroseomonas tokyonensis. Next base: position 814,391 of record NZ_JAFNJS010000002.1, on the reverse strand, counting down.
GGTGCCACCCTCCCGCAGCCCGCCCTGCCCGGCCTGGATATCGCCGAGCTCACAAGGGACGCCCGCGGCTATGGCCTGCATGCCACGCTGAAGCCGCCTTTCCGCCTCGCCACCAGCTATGCCGCGCTGCGCGAGGACGCCATGGCGCTCGCCCTGCGCACGCGCCCCTTCGCCCTGCCCCCGCTGCAGCTCGCCGAGCATCACGGCTTCCTGGCGCTGCTGGAGACGCAGCGCTCCGACGATCTGCAGGCGCTCTGCGATGCCTGCGTCGCCGGCCTCGACGCGCATCGTGCGCCGCCGACGGAGGAGGAAATCGCGCGCCGCAAGCCGGAACGCATGACGGAGGCGCAGCGCCAGAACCTGCACCGCTGGGGCTACCACTATGTCTTTTCCGAGTGGTGGTTCCACGTCACGCTCTCGCGCCGCCTGAACGAGGCCGAGATGGCAGTGGTGCGCCCGGCGCTGGAGGCGCATCTCGGCGATGTGCCGGCGCAGCCGCGGCGGGTGACGGAGCTTTGTCTGTTCACCCAGGCGGGGCCGGCTGCGCCCTTCCTGCTGGCCGAGCGTCTGCCGCTGCTCGGTTGAGCGCGGCCAACACGCGCGCGACGCCTTCCTCCACGCTGGCATCGTTCAACACCGTCTCTACCTCCAGCCCCGGCGGCAGCGCCGCCTCCCGCGCCAGGCGGGCGGCGATGTCGGCCTCGGTCTCGCGGCCACGCGCGGCCAGGCGCGCGGCCAGCACGGCGGGCGGCGCGGTGATGTTCAGGATGCGCGTTGGGTAGCGCGCGGCGGCCTCGGCCAGCACCGTGCGGGACAGGTTCGCCACCACCACGCGGCCGGCCGCCAGCGGCACTTCCAGGGCGGCGGGGATGCCATAGAGCAGCCCATGCGCCTCCCACCACAGCGCATAGGCGCCTTCCTTCTGCATGCGGCGGAATTCCTCGGGGCTGATCGGGAAATGCGCCTCGCCGCCCGCATCGGCCGGGCGGGTGATGTGGCGCCGGGCGAAGATGAAACGGGCATCGCGCGCCAGCCGCGCGCGCGCCGCCTCCATCAGCGTATCCTTGCCCGCCCCGGAGGGCCCCACCACAGGCACCAGCATCGTCTTTGCGCACCGCAATATTGACCGTGACGCTTCTGCCTGCGCCTATCGGCGCCCTCAAGCCGCCAGACGGATTTTCCCCCCAATGTTCACAACGCGCCCCGAAATCGCCGGCACCTTTGGCGTCGTCGCTTCCACCCACTGGATCGCATCCCAGGTCGGCATGGCGGTGCTGGAAAGGGGGGGCAACGCCTTCGACGCCGCGGTGGCCGCCGGCTTCACCCTGCAGGTGGCGGAGCCGCATCTGAACGGGCCGGGCGGCGACTGCCCCATCATCATCCACGACGCCAAGGCCGGCGCGCAGCGCGTGATCTGCGGCCAGGGCGTGGCACCGGCGGGGCTCACCGTCGCCCATGTGAAGGGCGAACTCGGCCTCGACCTGATCCCCGGCACCGGCTTCCTGCCCGCCATGGTGCCCGGCGCCTTCGATGCTTGGGCGCTGATGCTGCGCGACTACGGCACCTGGTCGCTGCGCGACGTGCTGTCCTACGCCATCGGCTACGCCCATCGCGGCATCCACTACGTGCCCCGCGTGGTCGCCACGCTGAACACGGTGAAGCCGCTGTTCGAATCCGAATGGCCGACCTCCGCCGAGATCTGGCTGAAGAACGGCGGCCCGGTCGCCGGCGGCCTCTACGCCAACCCCACCCTGGCGCTGACATGGGAGCGGGTGCTGCGGGAGGCAGAGGCGGCGGGCCATGACCGCGTGGCGCAGATCGAGGCGGCGCGGAATGCCTGGTATGGCGGCTTCGTCGCCGAGGCGATCGGGGAGTTCTTCGCGCGTGACGCGCTGCTCGATGCCTCCGGCCAGCGCCACAAGGGCGTGCTGACGGCGCAGGACATGTCCCACTGGCGCGCCAGCACGGAGGCCCCGCTGCGGCGCGACTATCGCGGCCATACCGTGCTGAAATGCGGCGTCTGGAGCCAGGGCCCGGCCATGCTGCAGACCCTCGCGCTGCTGGAAGGCTTCGATATCGGCGCCATGGACCCGCTGGGCGAGCAGTTCGTCCATACCGTAGTGGAATGCATGAAGCTCGCCTTCGCCGATCGCGAGGCCTTCTACGGCGACCCCGATTTCGTCGATGTGCCGATCCACCACCTGCTGTCCGACGAATACGCCGCCGAGCGCCGCAAGCTGGTGGGTGAGGCCGCGAGCCTGGATCTCCGCCCCGGCACCCTGCCCGGCCTCGCCACCCCCTGGGTGGACCACGACGCCGCCAGCCGGATCGAGATGCTGACCCGCGCGCCGGGCGCCGGCGAGCCCACGGTGGCGCGCCTCGGCGTTTCGGGCGCGGATACCTGCCACATCGATGTCATCGACGCCCAGGGCAACATGGTCTCCGCCACGCCGTCGGGCGGCTGGTTCCAGTCCTCCCCGGCCGTGCCGGGGCTGGGTTTCTGCCTCGGCACGCGCGGGCAGATGTTCTGGCTGGACGAGAACCTGCCGAACGGGCTGAAGCCGGGCAAGCGGCCGCGCACCACCCTGTCCCCGGCCATGGTGCTGAAGGAGGGCCGCCCCTGGATGAGCTTCGGCACGCCGGGTGGGGAGCAGCAGGACCAGTGGCAGCCCATCATGCTGTCCCGCATGGTGGATTTCGGCCTGAACATCCAGCAGGCCATCGATGCGCCCGCCTTCCACACGGAACACTGGCCCAGCAGCTTCTGGCCGCGCGTCGCCCGCCCCGGCAAGGTGGTGCTGGAAGGCCGCTATGCGCCGGAGGTCGCCCGCATGCTGACCGCCCGCGGCCACCAGGTGGATACCGGCGGCGACTGGTCCGAGGGGCGCCTCAGCGCCGCGCGGCAGGAGGTGGACGGCCAGCTTTTCGCCGGCGCCAATCCGCGCGGCATGCAGGGCTACGCCGTCGGGCGATAGGGCTTGCGGTCCGCGGCGAAGTTGCATCCAACTGGGCGGATCATTTCCCCTCCGGAGTCGCCTGATGCTGCGCCGTCGCCACCTGCCCGCCATCGCCGCAGGCCTGCTCGCCGCCCCTGCCCTCGCCCAGGCGCCCTGGCCCGCCCGGCCCATTCGCCTGGTGGTCCCCTACCCACCCGGCGGCGCCAGCGACATTGCCGGGCGGCTGCAGGCGCAGGCGCTGGCCGAGGGGCTGGGCGTGCAGGTGGTGGTGGACAACCGCGCCGGCGCCGGCGGCACCATCGGCACGGCGCATGTCGCCCAATCCGCGCCCGATGGCTACACGGTGATGATGGCCAGCCCCTCCTCCCACCTCGGCGCGCCGCTGCTGTTCAAGACGCCGGGCTATGAGGGGGTGGAGGACTTCACCTGCATCGCCACCTTCGCCACCGGCACCGCCATGGTCTGCGTCAACAACGCATTGCCGGTGACCAATATCCAGGAGCTGGTGGCCCATGCGAAGGCCAATCCGGGCAAGCTGAACTACGGCTCCGCCGGTGCCGGCGGCGCCAACCACATGCTGGGCGTGCTGTTCATGCAGCGCACCGGGACGGAGCTGACCCATGTGCCCTATCGTGGCGCCGCGCCGGCGCTGGCGGATCTGATTGCGGGCAATATCCAGGTGGTCTTCGACAGCTATTCCGGCGTCATCGGCGCGGTGCGGGCCGGCCAGATCCGCGCGCTGGCGGTGACCAATCCCACGCGCTGGCCGCTGGCCCCGGAATTCCCCACCGTGCAGGAACAGGGCGTGCCGAACTACGACCTGCCGAGCTTCTCGGCCGTGATGGGCCCGAAGGGAATTCCGGAGCCGATCGTCGCGCGCATGAATGCCGCCATCAATGAGGGGCTGAAGAAGCCGCAGATGATCGAGCGCCTAGCCGCCAACGGCAATGCGCCCTATCCCTCGACGCCCGAGGCATTCCTGGCGCTGATGCGGACCCAGCGCGCCCTGTGGCAGGAACTGGTGCGCTCCACCGGGCTGCAGCCCGAATAGCCGCCTGCATCCGGATGGGGGGCTGCGCCGTAGTGCTTGGTGTAGCCCCTCATGGAGATGCCGGATGCGACGCGCCTTCACCCTTGTCGCGGCCCTGCTTGGCGGCAGCCTGCTGGCCCCCGGCCCCTTGCAGGCCGAGGATCCGGCAAGCTGGCCGCCCCTGCTGCCCCGCTTCGAAAGCACCGGCGGCGGGGGCTGGATGATCGATGGCTACGACCCCGTGGTGGTGGGGCCGGTCTGCCGCACGGACTTCGCCGCCATCTCGCCGGAAGGCCAGGTTTTCCGCAACGAGGTCGAGTTCGATGCGGTACCCGCACCGGGCGGGCTGATGTGCGAGAACGGCCGCTGGCGGGCGAAGGATGGCTCGGGGTCCGGCACCACGCCGCTGCGCGTGTTCATCCGCGCCGATGGGGCGCGGTTCCGATCTCCGTAGTGCCGCCGATCCAACCGGTGCGGACCGGGGCACCGATCCGCACCGGGCGCCGGCTCAGGCCTTTTTCGCCTGGGCCCGCAGCTGTTCGATGGTGGCGCGATTGGTCACCTGTTCCGGATTCATGCGGATCTCGATGATCGCCGCCTTGCCACTGGCCTTTGCGCGCTGGAAGGCGGGCACCAGTTCCGCCGTCTCCGAGACCACCTCGCCATGGCCGCCGAAGGCCTCGATGAAGCGGGAAAAGTCGGGATTGGTCAGCTTGGTGCCGGAGACGCGGCCGGGATAGGTGCGCTCCTGGTACATGCGGATGGTGCCGTACATGCCGTTGTTGAAGACCAGGATGATCGGCGCCGCGTTGTGGTGGAAGCAGGTCGCCATCTCCTGCCCGGTCATCAGCGCGCCGCCATCGCCCACGAAGCAGACCACGGTGCGGTCCGGATGGGTGATGGCCGCGCCGATGGCCGCGGGAATGCCATAGCCCATGGCGCCGTTGGTCGGGCCGAGGAAATCCTGGCCTTCCCGCACATGCATGAAGCGGTTCGGCCAGGTGGCGAAGTTGCCGGCATCCGAGGTGTAGATCGTGTCCGCCGGCAGGACCTTCTCCAGCTCCTGCAGCGCCACGGCCAGGTTCAGCGGGCCCTCATACTGCGGCGCCTTGGCCTGCGCCTCACGCTGTGCACGCACCGCCTTGCGCCAGTCGCCCCAGCGCGGCTGCGCGATGGGCGGCAGGGCCTTGGCGGCGGCGGCGAAGGCATTGACGTCGGCGGTGATGCCGAGCGCCACGCGATGCACCCGGCCGATCTCCGCCTGGTCCTGGTGGACCTGGATGATCGGCTGCTTTCCCGCGAAATCGAACAGCGTATAGCCCTGGCTCACCGGCTCCCCGAGCCGGGTGCCGAAGGCGAGGATCAGGTCCGCCTCGCGCGCCTTGGCCACCAGCCCGGCATCGGCGCCAACGCCGAGATCGCCCGCATAATGGGCGGAGGTGCCGTCGAACAGGCCCATGCGGCGGAAGGAGACGGCGGTGGGGATGTCGTTGCCCACCAGGAAGTCGCGGATCGCGGCCTTGCCCTCCGGCGTCCAGCCGCTGCCGCCGAGGATCGCCAACGGGCGCGCGGCGCGGCTCAGCATCTCCATCATCCGGTCCAGCGCCGCCGGCGCCGGATAGGCCGGCATGACAGCGCCCGGGCCGATATCCGGCACGCTGGCCAGGTCCTTCTGCATTTCCTCCGACAGCGCCACCACCACGGGCCCCGGGCGGCCGCTGGTCGCGACATCGAAGGCATGGGCGATGAGTTCGGGAATCCGCGCCGCCTCGTCGATCTGCGTGACCCACTTGGCGATCGGGCCGAAGAAGCGGCGGTAGTCGACCTCCTGGAAGGTCTCCCGGTCGGTCTCGTTCATCGGGATCTGGCCGACCAGCAGCACCAGCGGGGTGCTGTCCTGGAAGGCGACGTGGACGCCGATGGCGGCGTGGCAGGCGCCGGGGCCGCGGGTGACCACGGCGACGCCCGCCTTGCCGGTCAGCTTGCCATGGGCTTCCGCCATATGGACCGCGCCGGCCTCGAAGCGGCAGGTCACCAGCTCGATGCGGTTGCGCTGGTTGTAGAGGCCATCCAGCAGGTCGAGGTAGCTTTCGCCCGGCACGGCGAAGACATGGGTCGCGCCATTGGCGACCAGCGCATCCGCCAGAAGCTGGCCACCCGTCCGGGCCTCGATGCCCTTGGAAGTCTGTACTGCCGCATGCGCCACGCCGAACTCTCCCGAAGATTGCTTCGGGGGGATTTAGCCCGGCTCGGCGCCCGCGCCTACCTCGCTGGCCCGGCGCGGGCTCGCGCCCACTACTCAGCCGGCGCGGGCCGGCGCCCCCTACTCGGCCGGCGCGGGGTGGTGCACGGGCTGCTGCCGCTCCAGCTCCGACAGCTTCTGGGCGATGGCGCCGATCGGCTTGGTGAAGGGCGCCAGCAGCAGGTACAGCGCTGGCACGGCATAGAGCGTCAGGATGGTGGAGAAGGTGACGCCGCCGACGATCACCACGCCCAGCGCCTCCCGGCTCTCCGCCCCCGCCCCCGTCGCCATGGCCAGCGGCAGGGCGCCGAAGGCGGTGGCGATGGAGGTCATCAGGATCGGCCGCAGCCTGGCGACGGAGGCCTCCATCACCGCGTCATGCACGGAGAGGCCGCGGTCGCGCAGCTGGTTGGCGAATTCCACCACCAGGATGCCGTTCTTCGCCATCAGCCCGATCAGCAGCACCAGGCCGATCTGGCTGAAGATGTTCAGCGTCAGCCCCATGACATGCAGCGCCAGGAGACCGCCGGTGACGGCAAGCGGCGTCGACATCAGGATGATGAAGGGGTGGATGAAGCTTTCGAACTGCGCCGCCAGCACCAGGAAGACCACCAGCAGCGCAAGCGCGAAGGTGACATAGAGCGCGCCGGAGCTTTCCTTGAACTCCAGGCTCTGGCCGCGATAGCTGATCCGCGCCTCCGGCGGCAGCACGTCCCGCGCCACGCCTTCCATGAAGCCCAGCGCCTCGCCCAGCGTATAGCCGGGGGCGAGCGAGGCGCTGATGGTGATGGCGCGCACCCGATCCTCCCGCGACAGGCTCTGCGGCCGGGCGCGCTCGGTCAGCGTCACCACATTGGACAGAGGCACAAGCCCGCCCTGGGAGGAGCCGGAACCCGCGATCAGGCCCAGCTGCCCGCCATTGCTCGTGCGAACGAAGATGTTCTGCAGGTCATAGGGGCTGGCGCGGTCTTCCTCCCGCGCCTGCAGCAGGATCTTGTACTCCTGCCCGGCCTCGACATAGGTGCCGACCTCGCGCGAGCCCAGCATGGTCTCGATGGTGCGGCCGATGGACTGGATGGAAACACCGAGCTCCGCCGCCTTGCGGCGGTCGATTTCGACGCGGATCTCCGGCTTGGTCTCACGGAAATTGCTGTCGAGGTTCAGCAGGCGCGGATTCTGCCGGGCGCGTTCCAGGAAGGAGTCGCGCCATTGCACCAGCACGTTGTAGTCCGGCCCGCCGATGACGAATTGCACCGGCGGCTGGAAGCCGCGCTGGCCGAGCGAGGGCGGGTTCAGCGCGAAGGCGCGCACCCCGGGAATGGCCAGCAGCCCCGGCATCATCTCCGCCGCGATCACCTGCTGCTTGCGGTCGCGCTGGTCCCAGGGGGCCAGGCGCATGAAGATATTGGCCAGGTTCGCCTGCGCCGGGCGCTGGAAGCCGCCGACGGTGGCGAAAAGCGAGGAAATCTCGCCACTCTCCGCATAGGGCCGCAATACCCGCTCCACCCGCTCCACATGCTCATTGGTATAGGTGAAGGAGGCGCCTTCGGGCCCCGTGGTGGGGATGATGATGACGCCGCGATCCTCGGTGGGCGCGAATTCCTTGGGCAGGACGAAGAACAGCAGCGCGGCCAGGCCGGTCAGCGCCGCCACCGCGCCCATGGTCAGCACCGGCGCGGCCAAGGCGCGGCGCAGCGTGGTGCGCAGCACCCAGTTCATGCCGAGGAAGAAGGGCTCGGTCCAGCGCACCAGCCGGCTCTCGCCCTCATGCGCGCGCAGCAGCTTGGAACACATCATCGGCGTCAGCGTCAGCGCGATGAGGCCCGAGAACAGCACGGAGGCCGCCAGCGCGAAGCCGAATTCGGTGAACAGCCGCCCGGTATTGCCGCCCATGAAGGACAGCGGCACGAAGACCGCGATCAGCACCAGCGTGGTGGCAATCACCGCGAAGGCGATCTCCCGCGCCCCGCGGATGGAGGCGAGCAGCGGCGCCTCCCCCTCCTCGATCCGGCGGTGGATGTTCTCCAGCACCACGATGGCATCGTCCACCACCAGGCCGATGGCCAGCACCAGCCCCAGCAGCGTCAGCACGTTCAGCGAGAAGCCGAGGGCCGACAGCGCGATGAAGGAGGCGATGATGGAGACCGGGATGGCGACCGCCGGGATGATGGTGGCGCGCCAGGACCGCAGGAAGAAGAAGATCACGACGACCACGAGGATCAGCGCGATCATCAGCGCGTGCTCCACCTCGTAGATCGACTGGGCGATGAAGGTGCTCTCGTCGTAGCCGATCACCACCTCGACGCCATCCGGCACGCTGCCGCGGATGCGCTCCACCTCCGCCTTCACGCCATCTGCGACGGAGAGCGTATTGGCGGTGGACTGCCGCAGGATGCCGAGGCCGATGCCGAACTTGCCGTTGATGCGATAGCCGCCGCGCGTATCCTCCGGCGCCACCTCCACCCGCGCCACGTCGCCCAGCAGCACCTGGCCGCCGCCGTTGCGCGCCAGCACCACCTGGCGGAACTGTGCCGGGTCGCTGATGCGGGTATCGGTCCGCACCGTCAGCTCCCGCGCATTGCCCTCGATGCGGCCGCCCGGCAGCTCGATATTCTCGCGGCGGATCGCATCCTCCACGTCCTGCACGGTCAGGCCGCGCGCGGCCAGCGCCTGGCGGTCCAGCCAGATGCGCATGGACGGCTTGCGCTCGCCCAGCACCAGCACCTGCGCCACGCCTTCGACGATCGCCAGCTGGTCGGCGAAGCGGCGTCGGGCGATCTCGGTCAGCTCCATGCCGGACAGCTGGTCGGAGACCAGCGCCACCCAGAGGATGGGGCGCGCATCGCCATCCACCTTCTGCACCACCGGCGTATCCGCCGCATCCGGCAGCCGCGCCAGGGCGCGGGCGACGCGGTCGCGCACGTCATTCGCCGCGGCATCGACGTTGCGGGAGAGCTGGAACTCGATGGTGACCTGGCTGCGCTCGTCGCGGGACAGCGAGGTCATCACCTTGATGCCCTCGATCCCCGCCACCGCGGCCTCGATGATCTCGGTGATCTGGGTATCGATCACGCCGGCGGAGGCGCCGAGATAGGTGGTTGTGATGGAGACCACGGGCGGGTCGATCGCCGGGTATTCGCGCACCGGCAGCTTCATCAGGGAGGCCAGGCCCAGCACGATGAGCATCAGGCTGATCACGGTCGCGAAGACCGGTCGCTTGATCGAGATGTCCGAGAGCACCATCGCGAGGCTTCCCTGGGCAGGAGCGTGAAGTCTCAGGGGCCCGCCGCGCCCTGGGGCGCGCGGGCTCCCCGGTCAGGAGGTCGGGCGGGTCATGGTCTCGGTCACGCGCACCGGGGCGTCGTTGCGCAGGCGCTGGATGCCGCGCACCACCACCACGTCGCCGGCCTCGACGCCGGACAGCACCTCGACCTCGCCGCGCAGGCGCTGGCCGAGCCGGACCTCCAGGCGGCGGGCGCGATTGTCGCGGATGGCATAGACGAAGCTGCGGTCGCCCAGCGGGTCGATCGCCTCCTCCGGGATCAGCAGGGCATTGGCGCGGGTGGCCAGCACCAGCTCCACTGTCATGAACAGGCCGGGCTTCAGCGCCTCATCCGCATTGTCGAATTCGCTGATGACGCGGACGGTGCGGGTATTGGCATCGATGCGCGTGTCGATCACCGCGACGGTGCCGGTGAAGCGGCGGTCGCCGAAGGCGCTGCTGCGGGCGGTGACCTGGCTGCCGACCTGGACGCGGGCCAGGAAGACCTCCGGCACCGAGAATTCCACCCGCACCCGGGCGATATCGTCCAGCGTGGTCACCACCGTGCCCGGCTGCACCAGCGCGCCGAGGCTGACCTGGCGCAGGCCGACGCGGCCGGGGAAAGGGGCGGCGATGCGCAATTCCTCGAGCCGCGCGGCGGTGGCGCGGACGCGGCCCTCCGCCTGGCGGGCCTGGGCCTCCAGTGTCTCCAGCCGCTGGGCGGCGATGGACTGGCCGGGCTGCAGCTGCCGGGCGCGCTGCACCTGGCTGCGAGCATCGTCGTATTGCGCCCGGGCCTGGTCCAGCTCGGCCCGCAGGGCGGAGGCCTCCATATCCACGAGCATGTCGCCGGCGGCGACCTTCTGGCCTTCTTCGAAGCGGATATTGGTGATGATGCCGGTGACCTTGGCGGTGACGGCCACCGCATTGCGCGCCCGCACCGTGCCGACCGATTCCGTGCGGTCCACCACGGCGCCGGTGCGCACCGGGGCGACCGCCACGCCGATCGGCCCGCCCGGCCCGCCGCGCTGCTGCGCCGTCGGCGCCGCCGCTTCCAGCCCCACCAGCGCCAGGGGCCGCGGCAGGCCGAACCGCTCGCCGTAGACATGCCAGGCCGCGCCGACCCCGACGATCAGGGCCATCACGGCAAGCTGGGAGGATGTGCGCATGCGACCCCAGTTCTGACAGCAATGGTTCGAACCGGCCGACCTGCCGGCGAGGGACTGTTTTGACCGTGCTCACCGGCTGCAAGATCGAGGCAAATCGTTGTCGATCAGCTACGATAGCCCGTACCGGGCAAATGACCCACGATCCGGGATTTTGCAAGCCAGCCTTGATGACGACTTGTGTGCCGCCATGCAAGTGGCATGCCTCCCCCCCACCCTTTCGGACGCGCCCCTTCCCGCCGCGCCCCGGCCGCGCCAATCTGCCGCACCTTGGAGCCAGGAGAGCAGCCGATGCGAGCCATCTTCGTCATGGTCAAATGCGAGATGGGCCAGGCCTACCGCGTGGCGCGGGAAATGGCGGATGGCATCCCCGAATTGTCGGAGATGCATTCCACCAGCGGCCAGTATGACCTTCTGGGCAAGTTCTACCTGGAGCCCGACCAGGATATCGGGCTTTTCGTGGTGGAACGGGTGCAGACGGTGGCCGGGGTGAAGGACACCTATACCCTGCAGACCTTCAACGCCTTCTCCGGCGGGCGGGCGTAAAGCCCGCCTCCGGCGGTGGGGCCAGGCCCCCTCAGTTCATCCGCTGGATGCGCCTATGCTGCAGCGCATCAGCCCAGCGCGCGTCGTCATTGACCAGGAATTGTGCAAAATCCGCCGGCGGCCGCAGATCGGCCTCCAGCCCCAGGGTCTGGAAGCGCTGCACCAGGCCGGGGTCGCGATAGGCATGGGCGACGGCCGCATGAATGCTCTCCGCCAGCGGCCGCGGCAGGGATTTCGGCCCGAACATCCCGACCCAGCTGGAGATGTCATAGCCCGCGACGCCGCCTTCCTGCGCCGTCGGAACATCCGGCAGCAGCGGCGTGCGCCGGGCGGTGGAGACACACAGCACCCGCACCTTGCCGGTGCCCAGATGCGGCATGGCGCTGGCCGTGCTGGTCCAGCCGCAGGGCAGGTGGCCGGCGACGATGTCGTTCATCATCAGCCCGCCGCCACGATAGGGCACATCCTCCATCTGCACCCCCGCCAGGCGGGCGAATTCGGTGCCGGCGAAGCGGGTCACCGCCTCCGTCTGACCGAAGCCGATGGCATTGGGCCGGGCGCGCGCCGCGGCCAGCAGGCCGGCCAGGTCCGAGAAGGGCTGCGCGGTGCCGGAAACCATGACCAGGGTCTGGATGGTCATCTTCGCGATCGGCTGGAAATCGGCCAGCGGGTCGTAGGGCAGCGTGCCCATGACATACTTGTTCAGCGTATGGGTGGAGGTGACCATGCCGATGGTGGTGCCGTCGCCCTCGGCCTTGGACAGCGCGTCGCTGCCGATGGCGCCATTGGCGCCGGGCCGATTCTCCACCACCACCGGCTGGCCGATGACCGGCCGCAGCGTCTCCGCCACCGCGCGGGCCAGGATGTCCGTGCCGCCGCCGGGGGGATAGGGCAGGATGATGCGGACGGGGCGGCCGGGGTTCCAGGCGGTCTGGGCGCGGGCCGAGGCCGGCAGGGCCAGCAAGGCCGGGGCAGCCAGCAGGAAGCGGCGGGTGGTCTGGGTCATCGGGCGTCTCCGGTCGGGCGCCACTTTGCGGAAGGCCGGGCGCCCTTGGCGGCCAGCTTAACCAGACTTGGCGCGGGGCCAAGGCCGCGCCGGCGGATGAAATGCCTGCCATGTGGCCGCCATCTTCCGCACGCCTTCGCCTTGGCCCTGCCCTGCCCCGGCCGCAGCGCCCCTCCATATAGCGAGCCTCGGAGGATCAGATCATGCGCGTGCTTTCCGGCCTCGCCCTCGCTTCCACCCTGCTGCTCGGCGCCTGCCAGAATCCCGATGGCACTCTTAACGTGCCGGCCTCGCTTGCGCTGGGCGCCGGCGCCGCGCTCGGCGTGGCAGCGCTGGCCTCGGCCAATGACAACAGCCATCGCCACCGCGGCTATGACCGCCGCTCCTATGGCTATTCCCGGCCCTATTACGGCCGGGGCTATGCCTATGACCGGGGCTACGACCGGGGCTATCGCCGCTGGTAGTCCGCGCCGGGGCGCGTCTTCAGCCCCAGGTGCGGAAATGCGGCATGCCGGAGATCGGCGGCGCGGCCTTCAGCGCCGCGATATCCGGCACCGGCCGCACCAGCCCGGCATCGCCGGCCACCGCCGCCTCGATCGCGGCGGCCACCGCCATCACCTTGGCGTCGCCGCCGCGGGGGCCCACGATCTGCAGGCCGAAGGGCATGCCGGCCTCGTCCACGCCCAGCGGCAGGCTGATGGCGGGGTGGCCCACCAAGGTCACCGCATAGGCCAGGGCCAGCCAGTGGAAATAGGTGCGGGTCGGCTGGCCGTCGATCTCGGCCGGATACAGCTCCGTCCAGGGGCGCGGGCTGATGGTGATGGCCGGGCTGATGATGACGTCGTGGTCCTGGAAGAACTGCTGCCAGACCCGGTAGATGCGGGTCTGCTCGCTGGCGGCGCGGGCATAGTCCGCCAGGCTGTAGCGCAGCCCCTCCTCGACATTGGCGATGACGTTCGGGCCGACATCCTGCGGCCGGGTGCGCACCTTCTCCGCATGGCTGGCGATGAAGCTGGCGGCGCGCAGCACCTCGAAGGCCTCGTCGGTGCCGCGGCAGTCGGGGGTGGCTTCCTCCACCCGGCCAAACAGCGGGGACAGCGCGGCGACGCGGCTGGCGAAGACGCGGCGGATATGCTGTTCGGTCGGCGCGAAGCCGAAATCGGGCGTGGCGGCCACGCGCAGGCTGCCGAGATCCACCGCCATGGGCGGGAACAGGTCGCGGTCGCCGCCGCGCACCCGGCGGCCGGGCAGCGTATAGGCCAGCGGGTCCACCGCATCGTCATCCGCCATGGCGGAGAGCAGCAGCGCCGCATCGGTGGCCGTGCGCGCCATCGGGCCCAGCACCGGCAGCGCCGACCAGCCATGGCCGCGCCGCTCCGCCGGAACCAGGCCCGGCGAGGGCCGGTAGCCGACGATGCCGTTGAAGGCGGCCGGATTGCGGAGCGAGCCGCCCGTATCGCTGCCCGAGCAGATCGGGAACATGCCGCAGGCCAGCGCCACGGCGGAACCGCCGGAGGAGCCGGCGGCGGAGCGCGTCGGGTCGAAGGCATTGCCCGTGGCGCCATAGACGATGTTGCGGGTATTCGCCCCCGCGCCGAATTCCGGCGTATTGGTCTTGGCCGTGACGATGGCGCCGGCGGCGCGGATATTCGTCACCATCGCCTCATCCTTGGTCGGGATGTGGTCGGCGAAGATCGGGCTGCCCCAGGTGGTGCGGAGGCCCTTGACCTCCTCCAGGTCCTTGATGCCGATCGGCAGGCCATGCAGCGGGCCCAGCTTCTGGCCGGACATCACCGCCGCTTCGGCGTCCTTCGCGGCGGCGCGGGCGCGGTCCTCATCGAGGGCGACCACGGCATTCACCGCATGGTTCACCGCGGCGATGCGGCCGAGGCAGCTCTCCAGCAGCTCCACCGGCGAAAGCTTGCGGCTGCCGATGAGACGGCGGGCCTCGACGGCGGTGAAGTCGCAGGGTTCGGTCACGCGGCCAGTTCCTTTTCATACAGCGCCAGCATGGCGGCGCCGAAACAGGCGAAGAGGACACGCAGATCGCCCCGCTCCGCAAGATCGTCCCGGACGGTCTGCACCGCGAGGGTGGTGGCGAGATCGGCCGGGAAGCCATAGATGCCGGTCGAGATGGCCGGGAAGGCGATGGAGCGGCCGCCCACCTCCCGCAGCCGGTCTAGGCTGGCGCGATAGGCGCCGGCGAGTAGCGCGGCCTCCCCCTGCCCGCCGCCGCGCCAGACCGGCCCAACGGCATGGATCACGTGGCGCGCCTTCAGCCGGAAGCCGGGGGTGAGGCGCGCCTGACCGGTGGGGCAGCCGCCGAGGGCGCGGCAGGCGGCCAGCAGCTCCGGCCCCGCCGCGCGATGCACCGCGCCATCCACCCCGCCACCGCCGCGCAGGCCCTCATTCGCCGCCGTCACCACCGCATCGACGCCGAGGGTGGTGATGTCCGCTTCGAGGGCCTGCATCGGCATCAATATCCCATCGCGCAGCCGTCCTTGCGCGGGTCGGAGCCGCCGACCAGGCAACCCTTGGCGCGATCGATCAGGATGGCTTGGCCGCCACCATGCGGCTTGTCGATCAGCGCCACCTCATGGCCCAGGCGGTTCAGCCGGTCGATCACGCTGGCCGGGATGCCGCGCTCCACCTGCACCTTGCCGCCGGTGGGGAACAGCCGGGGCGCGTCCAGGCTTTCCTGCACGTCCAGGCCGTATTCGAAGTGGTTGGCCAGGAACAGGGTCTGGCCCATCGGCTGGTAGTGCCCGCCCATGACGCCATAGGGCATGATCGCCTCGCCGTTCTTCATCACCATGCCCGGGATGATGGTGTGCATCGGACGCTTGTCGGGCGCGATGCAGTTCGGATGGCCTTCCTGCAGCCGGAAGCCGAAGCCGCGGTTCTGAAGCATGACGCCGGCCTTCTCGGCATAGATGCCGGAGCCGAACCCCTCGAACAGCGAATTGATGAAGGAGCAGGCATTGCCGTCGCGGTCGACGACCGAGAGGTAAACCGTGTCCTTGTGCTTCTGCCAGTCGGCATGGCCGGCCTCCGGCATCTCCGCCATCGCCTTGTCGTCGCCGATCAGCTTGGCGAGGTCGGTGATGTAGTTTTCCGACAGCAGCTTGGCCAAAGGCACCTCGACCTGGGACGGGTCGGCCAGGAAGGCGTCGCGGTCACGGTAGGCGAGGCGCGCGGCCTCGATATGGCGGTGGAAGCGCTCGGGGCTCAGGAAGCCCTGTTCGGCGGTGCCCAGCTTCTCGATCATGCCGAGGATCATCAGCACCAGCAGGCCGGAGCCGTTCGGCGGGCACTGGAAGATCTCCATGCCTCGCCAGGCCCGGCTGATCGGGTCGACGAATTCGGCGACGCGGGCGCCGCGGGCGAAATCGGCCTCGGTATGCGTGCCGCCGGCGGCGCGCAGCGTGGCGACCATGTCGGCCGCGATGGCGCCCTCATAGAAGGCCTTCGCGCCATGCTTACCGATGGCGCGCATGGTGGCGCCGAGCGCCGGGTTGGTGAACTTGTCGCCCAGCGCATAGGCCGCGCCGTTCTTCAGGAAGTGCTTCGCCGCGCCGGGATGCTTCGCCAGCTTGCCCGCCGAGCTTTCCCAGTCCGAGGCGACCCGGCCCGACAGGAAGAAGCCTTCCTCGGCGTAGCGGATGGCCGGGGCCAGGATCTCCTCCAGGCTCTTGCGGCCATGCGCCTTGTTCAGCGTCTCCCAGGCCGAGATGGCGCCGGGGACGGTCACCGAATGGGCGGAGGTCGGCACCATGGCGGTCAGCCCGGCTGCCCGCAGCGCCTCCGGCGTCGCCCCCATCGGGGCACGGCCGGAGCCGTTCAGAGCAATGACCTTGCCCGACCCGGCCGGGACATAGAGGCAGAAGCAGTCGCCGCCGATGCCGGTGGACTGCGGCTCCACCACGCCCAGCACGGCGCAGGCGGCAATCGCCGCATCCAGCGCATTGCCGCCGGACCGCAGGATATCCAGCGCCGCCAGGGTCGCCTGCGGCATGGAGGTCGCGGCCATGCCATTGGCGGCATAGACGGCGCTGCGGCCGGGGGCGTGGAAGTCGCGCTTCATGCTCGGGGCACCTTGCAAATTGTTGACAGTGTTTTGCCGCCGGAGCGGCTGCTCGGCAAGACAGTGGCGGCAAGACAGTGGCGGCAAGACGGGCCTATTGCGTGAGGAAGCCGCCATCGATCACCAGGCTGGTGCCTGTGACCATGGCGCTGGCCGGGCTGGCCAGGAAGACGATGGCGCCCATGATGTCCTCCACCGTCATGATCCGCCCAAGCGGCATGCGGCGGATCTGGCTGGTGCGGATCTTCTCGTCGGCCAGGAAGGCCTGGGTCAGCGGCGTCTCGACAAAGCCGGGGGCGACCGCATTCACCCGGATGCCCTTGGGGCCAAGCTCGAAGGCCATGGCCTTGGTCAGCCCCTCGATCGCGTGCTTGGTGGCCGTGTAGACGGTGCGGTTGGCGCCGGCGACGTGCCCATTGACCGAGGAGAGGTTGATGATGGCCCCGCCCCTGCCCTTCGCGACCATGCCCTGCGCCACCGCCTGCGCCACGGTGAACATGGCGCGGATATTCAGGTCCAGCAGCCGGTCCACGGAGCTGTCCGGCACCTCCAGGAAGGGCTCGCGGATGTTGGTGCCGGCATTGTTCAGCAGGATGTCGAAGGGCCCGGCCGAATCGACCAGGGCGCGCACCGCGGCGCGGTCCGTCACGTCCAGCGGCAGGGCGCGGGCGGCATGGCCGGCGGCGCGCAGCGCGGCGGCGGTCTCCTCCAGCTCATCGAGGCTGCGGGCGGCCAGCACCACCTCCGCCCCCGCCGCGGCCAGCGCCACGGCGCCGGCGCGGCCTATGCCCTTGCTGGCGCCGGTGACCAGGGCGCGCAGCCCGTCCAGGCGGAAGGTCGGTGTCACGGGCAGCATGCCTTGGCCTCCTTGAGGGTCGGTCCAAGCCCCATGCGCCGGGCCCGGCCATCCTGCAACCCTGCCACCTGCCTTCCCCCGCGGCGCGGCACAGGCTACGGATAGGCATGGAACCCATCTCCTTCGCCGATTTCGAGAAGGTTGATATCCGCGTCGGGACCATCATCGACGCGCAACCCTTCCCCGAGGCCCGCAAGCCGGCCATCCAGCTCTGGGTGGAATTCGGCGGCGAGCTGGGGGTGAAGAAATCCTCCGCCCAGCTCACCGTCCACTACACGCCGGACCGGCTGATCGGCCGGCAGGTGATGGCGGTGGTGAATTTCCCGCCGCGCCGCATCGCCGGGTTCGACAGCGAGATCCTGGTGCTCGGCGTGCCGGACGAGAATGGCGCGGTGGTGCTGCTGAAGCCGGACCTGAAGGTGCCGGACGGCGGCAAGATGTTCTGACGCCCGAACCCTGACCAACCTCTGCCTGCAGGATACGAGACGATGGCGCCGCGCTATTACACGGTGACCTGGGACCAGCTGCACCGCGACGCCAAGGCCCTGGCCTGGCGCCTGGTGGAACGTGGCCCCTGGAAGGGCATGGTGGCGATCACCCGCGGCGGGCTGATCCCGGCCGCGATCATCGCCCGGGAGCTGGATTGCCGGCTGATCGAGACCGTCTCCGTCGTGACCTATGACGAGGAACACCGCGGCGAGCCGCAGGTGGTGAAGCCCCCCGCCGCCGCGCTGGAAAGCCAGGGCGAGGGCTGGCTGCTGATCGACGACCTGGTCGATACCGGCACCACCGCCCGCCTGGTGCGGTCCATGCTGCCCAAGGCCCACTTCGCCACCGTCTATGCGAAGCCCGCCGGCAATCCGACGGTCGATACCTTCATCACCGAGGTGAGCCAGGATACCTGGATCCTGTTCCCCTGGGACACGGAGCCGCAGTTCATCGCGCCCATCGCCAAGGCGCATGCGGGGAAGTAGGGCGATGGCGCTGGCGGAGGTGTCGCACGACCGGCGCGTCCCCCTCACCCCACCCTCTCCCCCATAAGCGGGGGAGAGGGCTTTCGCGCTCAAAAGGACGGTATCTCCTCCTTCGCCGCCAGGACCTTGTCCACGCGCCTTCCGTCCATGTCGACGATCTCGAACCGCCAGCCGGCCCAGGAAATCCGGTCGCCCTCCTTCGGGATGCGCTGCAGCAGCGCCAGCATCAGCCCGGCGACCGTGTGATAGGTGCCCTCCTGCGGCAGGTCCGGCAGGTCGAGGCGGGACTTCAGCTCGTCGGAGGGCATCATCCCCTCCAGCAGCAGGCTGCCATCGTGGCGCACCACGGCCGGATGGTTGGTGTCGTTCTCCGGCGCGCCCAGCTCGCCCACGATCGCCTCCAGCAGGTCGGAGGCGGTGACCACCCCCTCGAAGCTGCCGTATTCGTCCATCACCAGCGCCATGCCGATCGGATCGCCGCGCAGCCGTTCCAGCGCATCGAGCGCGGAGAGCGTATCCGGCAGCACGCGGGCCTGGCGCAGCGCGCGCGCCACGGACATGGGCGCGCCTTCCAGCAGCTGGTCCAGCAGGTCCTTCGCCGCCACCACGCCGACCACATTGTCCACCCGCCCGTCCGAGACGATGAAGCGGGTGACGGAGGAGGCGCGCAGCCGGGCCGCCACATCCTCGGGCGGCGCCGTGCGGTCCAGCCATTCCAACTCCGTCCGCGGCGTCATCAGCGCGCGCACCGGCTTGTCCGCCAGGCGCAGCACGCGCTCGATCATCTGCCGCTCCTCGCGCTCGATGGCGCCCGAGGTCGCGCCTTCCGCAACCACGGCCTTCACCTCCTCCTCGGTCACCTGGTTCTGCGAGACGTCGTGCTTGCCGAACAGGCGCAGCACCAAGGCGGAGGAGGAGGACAGCACCCAGATGATGGGCGAGGTGACCCGCGCCAGCGCGGCCAGGGGGCGGGAGACGAGGACGGCGACGCGTTCCGGATTGCGCAGCGCCAGCTGCTTCGGCACCAGCTCGCCCAGGATCAGGCTGAGATAGGTGATCAGCATGACCACGAGCGCGAAGGCGATCTCCTGGCCCATGCTGCCGATCAGCGGGAAACGCGAGAGCCATTCGCCCAGGATCTGCGACAGGCGCGCGCCGCCGAAAGCGCCGGCCAGAACGCCCACCATGGTGATGCCGACCTGCACCGTGGGCAGGAAGCGCTGCGGGTCATCCGCCAGCGCCTGCGCCGCCGCCGCCCCCGGATGCCCGCGCCGCAGCATGGCGCTGAGCCGCGTGCGGCGGGAGGAGACGATGGCCAGCTCGCTCATGGCGAAGACGCCATTCAGCAGGACCAGCAGCAGGATCAGCAGGATTTCGAGGCCGATGGCCATGTCGCGCAGCTCCTTGGATCCGGTGCCCCGGGGTGTAGCGCCGGCGCCGCCCCGATGAAACCGCGAGCGGGCTCTTCCCTTGTGACGGGGCGGGCCGAGATGCACGGGATGACCGCCCCGATCCCTCCCCTGACCCTTTGGCTCGGCGCCGCCGGGCTGTTGCCTTTCCTCGGCCTCGCGGGCGGCGTGCTGGCCGGGGCCGAATGGGCGCCGGCGCTGGCCGCCTACGGCGCGACCATCCTGGCCTTCCTCGGCGCCGTGCATTGGGGCTTGGCGCTGGCCGCGCCGGCGGGCGAGTCCCAAGCCGCGGCCGGGCGCCTGGCGCTCGGCGTGATGCCCGCGCTGATCGGCTGGGTGGCGCTGCTGCTGCCGCTGCGGCCGGGGCTGGCGCTGCTGGCCGGCGCCATCCTGGCCACCGCGGCGGTGGAAAGCTGGGCGGCACGACGCGGCCTTGTGCCGCCAGCCTATCTGCGGTTGCGCTGGGCCTTGTCGCTGGTGGCGGGGGCGTGCCTCATGCTGGCGGCCGTCGCGCTGCGGTGAACTTGTCGCCAAAAGATTTCGCTTGTCTCAGAAAATGGGACTGTTAAGCTCTCGGCAACATCTACCCCCGCCGGAGGCAATCCATGCGCGATGATGAACAACTCCCCCCCGGCGAGACCCTCGCAAACGCCGCCGAGATCCTGCCCTTCCCCAATAGCGGCGAGCGCCGCCTGCGCGTCGCGCTCCGCAACCTGGACGCCGCCCTGGCCGAGCAGCGCCAGGCCATCGCCGCATTCCGCGCCGAGCTCGCCGCGCTGAACAGCGCCGTCTCCGATCTCGGCCAGAGCACCCAGCTGCTGCAGGACCGCCTGCACGACACCGCCGAGGACACCGCCTTGGCGCGGGAGGCCGCGCTGCGCCTGCAGGCGACGGCGGAGGCGATGGAACGGGTGAACTGAGCCGCTTGCCGCCCCGCGCCGCCCGGCGGTAGTCAGGCCGGGATCGGCTGGGGGGGGGCGAGGATGCGCGACCGAATCGCCCAGCTGCTGGACCGGCTGAGCCCGGCCGAGCGCAAGGTTGGCGACTGGGTCCTGGCCGACCCGGCCGCCGTCACGACCGGCACCCTGGCCGGCATCGCCCGCGGCGCCGGCGTCTCCGAACCCACCGTCATCCGCTTCTGCCGCTCCCTCGGCCTGGAGGGTTTTGCGGAGCTGCGCCTGGCCCTGGCGCGGGCCGAGGGCGGCGCCGCCCCGCCACCCCGCCGCATCGGCCCGGCCACCCCGGTGGCGGAAGCCGCCGGCGCGGTCTGCGACAGCGCGCTCGCCACCCTGGCCGAACTGCGCCGCGGCCTGGACCCGGCGGCGATCGAGCGCGCGGCCCTGGCGGTGGTGCGCGCCGCGCGGATCGAGGTCTGGGGGCTGGGCGCCTCCGCCGCCGCGGCGGAGGCGCTGGCCCATGGCCTGTTCCGGATCGGCCGCGGCGTGGTGGCGCGGCACGACCCGCATCTACAGGCCATGGCGGCCGCGACCCTCGACGGGGAAGCGGTGGCGCTCTGCCTCTCCCGCTCCGGCCTGACGCGGGAGCTGGTGGAGGTCGCGCAGCTGGCCGCCGCCGCCGGCGCGACCGTGGTCGCCATCACCCGCCCCGGCACGCCACTCGCCGCCGCCGCCACCCTGCTGATCCCTTGTGCGGTGGCGGAGGAGGCCGGGCTGCACGCGCCCATGGCCACCCGCCTGGCGCAGCTGGTCTTGGGCGATGCGCTGGCGGTGGCCGCCGCGCTGCTCTCCCCGCCCGCGGCGGCGGAGCGGCTGTCCCGCATGCAGGCCGCGCTGCAGGCCCGCCGCCTGCCGCCCTGACGCCAGCCGGCGCGCGCCATGCTATGGCGCCAGGCGGATCAACGACGCCCGGCCCCGGCGGCCGGGGCGATGGGAGAGACATCCATGAGCCATCCCCTGCTCCCGAAGCTGCGCGCGGCGCGCGTCATTCCCGTGGTGCGGACGACGGATGCGCGGCTGGCGGCGCTCGCCGTGGAATGGCTGCGCGGCGCCGGCCTGACCGTCTTCGAGATCACCCTGACCGTGCCGGATGCCCCCGGGCTGATTCGGGCGCTGGCCGCCGATCCAGCCCTGACCATCGGCGCCGGCACGGTGCCGGACCGCGAAGCGGCCGAGGCCTGCCTTGCCGCCGGCGCGCGCTTCCTGGT
The DNA here is from genome assembly GCF_019024325.1 of Falsiroseomonas tokyonensis. Lineage (GTDB taxonomy): Bacteria > Pseudomonadota > Alphaproteobacteria > Acetobacterales > Acetobacteraceae > Falsiroseomonas > Falsiroseomonas tokyonensis. Next base: position 792,695 of record NZ_JAFNJS010000002.1, on the reverse strand, counting down.
CAGCCCCTGGGTCGACCCGGCGGTGGCCGACGCGGCGCGCGATGCGGGCGCCGCCTCCATGCTCGGCGCCATGACGCCGACCGAAGTGCGCGCCGCACTCGCCGCCGGCGCCGATGTGGTCAAACTGTTTCCGGCCAGCTCCGCCGGCGGCCCCGCCCATGTGAAGGCGCTGCGCGCGGTCTTCCCGCAGGTGGCCTTCTGCCCGACCGGCGGCGTGGATGCGCGCAATGCCCCAGACTACCTGGCCGCCGGCGCCGCCTTCGTCGGCATCGGCGGCCGGCTGGTGGATGAGGCGGCGCTGGCGCGCGGCGACCGTGCGGCCATCGAGTCCGCGGCGCGGGACGTGCTGGGCCTCGCCCAGGCCTGAGGCCCCTCATTGCCTCCGCGTGCCGATCTGCGCAGGCTCGGCGAAACGGATCCGCGCCCGGGAACACGACCAGGGAACACGACCATGCCCGACATCCTCTGCCTCGGCGAGCCGATGCTGGAATTCAACCAGCAGCCGATCGGGCCCGATGGCCGCAGCCTGTATCTGGAGGGCCATGGCGGCGATACCTCCAACGCCGCCATCGCGGCGGCGCGCAGCGGCGCGGATGCCGGCATCATCGCCTGCATGGGCGAGGATCGCCCGGCGCAGAGTTTTGCCGAGCTTTGGGCGATGGAGGGCGTGGATACCGTCACCGTGCGCACGGATCCGGAAGCGCCAACCGGCATCTACTTCGTCACCCACGGCCCGCAGGGCCACGACTTCACCTTCTACCGGAAGGGCAGCGCGGCCAGCCGCATGCGGGTGCAGGACGTGCCGGAGGAGGCGATCCGAAGCGCGCGTATCCTGCACCTGTCTGGCATCAGCCTCGGCATTTCGGACACCGCCTGCGATGCGGGCTTCCATGCCATCCAGGTGGCACGCAAGGCGGGGGTTACCGTTTCCTTCGACACCAACCTGCGGCTGCGCCTCTGGCCGTTGCACCGTGCCGCCGCCTGCATCCACACCGCGGTCGGCATGTCCGACCTGGTGTTTCCCTCGCTGGACGATGCGCGGCTGCTGACCGGGCTGAAGGAGCCGGATGCGATTGCGGATTTCTACCTGCGGCTTTGCCCCATGGTGCTGCTGAAGCTGGGGGCGGAGGGGCTGCTGGTAGCGACGCGCGAGGCGCGGGCGCGCATCCCGGGTTTCGCGGTGCAGGCGGTGGATGCGACCGGCGCGGGCGATACGCTGGCCGGGGCCTTCATGGCGCGTGCGGTCGCCGGCGATGATGTCTGGCAGGCGGCGCGCTACGCCAATGCCGCGGCCGCGCTGTCCACCACCGGCTATGGCGCGGTGGCGCCGATTCCGACCGCGGCGGAGGTGCATGCCTTCCTGGAGTTGCAGCGCATCTGAGATGAGTCGCCGCGTCAGCCCGGGGTGAGGATCCGCGCATGCGTCGCCGCCGGCTCTCCCACCGCGCGCAGGAAGCCGCAGCTTTCGTAGAAGGCGAAGGCGGCCACCGGCGCCCGCACCCGCAGACGCGGATAGCCGGACTCCGCCGCCTGCAGCGCCACCGCGGTCACCAGCGCCCGCCCCACGCCGGACCGGCGCGCCGCGCGCAGCACATAAAGCCGCCGCACCCGGCCGACGATTTCCGTCTTCAGATAGGGGTCCCGCGTCAGGCCGCAGAGGCCCACCAGCGCGCTGCCGATATGGGCGGCGAAAAGCGCATCGCCCCAGTCGTCGAAGCGCAGCCTGCCTTCGTGCCAATCCTCCCGCAGCACCTCCAGCATCCGCTGGCCATCGCCCAGCGCATCGGCGGCGAGGTCGGCGAATTCCTCCGGCAGATGCACGATCCGCTCGATACGGATCTTGGCAGGCGGCGCGGCGCCGTCTGGACGCAGGGGATGGAGCAAGTAGGTGCCTCGGCGGATGCGGCCTGCCACTTAGGGTCGGGCGCCCCGCCGCGCCAGTGCCAACAGGGTCAGGCTGTCCGCCGGTTGTCGCCGGGGCGCAGCCGCAGGCCGGGGCGCAGGCGGGTGAAGGGCAGCGTTGCCGGGTCCGCCACCACCGGGCCGGGTGCGGCGACCACCAGCACCGCCTCCGCCATTGGCTGGAAATCCGCGCGGAAATGCACGCTCGACTTCAGCGCGAGGATGCGTTGCGCGGCGGGCTCGATGCCGACATGGCGGAACAGCGCCTGGTCATAGGCCTGCATCTTGCGCGAGGTCACGATCACGCGAACGCCGGGCGCGGGGCTGATCAGCGCGGTGGGGCCGAGATCGGCCGCATTGCCGCCTGCCATGGGGCCGGTGCAGACGAAGCGCCCATCCGTCAGCTTCAGCACCCGCGCCGTGACTGCCAGCGGCGCGCCATCGGACTTGCCGCCGAGGCTGAGGGAGACCTCCGCCCCCTCGCCGGCCGCGTGGCAGGCACTGGCGCTTTCGGCGTCATTGATCAGCGCCAGCACGGCGCCTTCCGCCTTTTGGCGGATCAGCTCCGCCAGCAGGCCGGTGGTGTCGCCATGGCCGCCGCCGCCGGGATTGTCCTGCGTGTCGGCCATCACCACCGGGCGTTCCGCCTTGGTCGCGATGCGGATCGCCTCGGCGACGCCGGCCGCGGCCTCGTGGATATCGGGTGCGAAGGCGGATTCGCGGGCGGCGAGGTCCGCGGCGAAGGCCTCGGCGGCGGCATCGGCCGCGTCCTGGTCGGCGGCGAAGGCGGCGACGGCCACGCCGCAATCGGGGAAGTCGGCATAGGGGAAGCCGAAGCAGAGGCCGAGCTCGGCCACCCCCTCCCGCGCCGCGATCTCGGCGCGCGCTTCCATGGCGTCGGCCATGGGCGGCACCAGCGTGCACTGCCCGGTGATGGGGATCAGGTAGTCGATCTGCCGGAAGGCTTTCGCAAAGGGCCGGCCGAGGGCGATGCGGTCGAACAGCAGCTGCATGGCCCGCGCGCCGGCTTCCTTCATGTCCACATGCGGATAGGTGCGGAAGGGGGCGAGCGCGTCGGCGTGCTGCACCATTGCCGCCGTCAGGTTGCAATGCGGGTCGAGGCTGGCGGTGATGGGCACATCAGGGCCGAGGATGGCGCGCGCGCGGCGCAGCAGCTCGCCTTCGGCATCCGGGAAATGTTCGGCCACCATGGCGCCGTGCAAATCGAGGTAGAGGCCATCCAGCGGGCCCTCATCCAGCGCCGCCTGCAGGTCGTGGAAGATCAGCGCGGCGAGGCGCTCGAAGGCCTCGGCCGTGACGGGGCCGGCGGGATTGGCGAAACCCCAGGACAAGGGCGCGATGGTGACGCCGGCTTCCTCGGCCAGGCGGATGGCGCCGGCGGCGGGCACGGCGGAGGGGCGCAGCGTGTCCAGCAGCGTCGCGGGGCGCTGCACCGTGGGCCAGCCGCCAGGCGAGAGGAAATCCGCCCAGCGCGTCGGGATCGGGGCGAAGGAGTGGCTCTCGTGCAGGAAGCCGCCGATGGCGATGCGCATGTGGCTCAGGGTCTCCGGAGTTCGGCGGCGACCGTGCCAGCCGCGGGGGCGGGTGGGAAGCCGGGCGCGGCTGCGCCAGGATGCCGCCGCGATTCGAAGACGAGGCCAAGATGTCCGACGCCGCCCTGCGCCAGCCCCTGCCCGCCCCCGTGCCGGCTACGATGCACCAGGTGCCAGTGCCCGGCGGCAGCCTGGCCTGCTGGGACACGGGCGGCGAAGGCCCGGCGGTGGTGCTGCTGCATCCCGGCACCGGCAGCCACGCCGTCTGGGGCTACCAGCAGCCGGTGCTGGCCGGCGCAGGCTATCGCGTCATTGCCTATTCGCGGCGCAGCCATCTGGGGTCGCCCGCCACCGACGATCCCGGCTGCGCGGCGGAGGATTTGCTGGCGCTGCTCGACCATTTCGGCATCGCGCGCGCGCACCTGGTGGGCTGCGCGGCCGGCGCCATCGTCGCCTGGGATTTCGCCCTGTCCTTCCCTGGGCGGGTCGGGCGGATGGTGCTGGCCTGCACGCATATGGGGCTGGAGGATCCGGACTATGCCGCGCTGAGCGCCAGCCTACGGCCCAAGGGCTTCGCCGAGATGCCGGGGCATTTTCGCGAGGTGGGGCCGAGCTATCGCGCCGCGAACCCGGAGGGCACGGCGGCCTGGCTGGCGCTGGAACACGCGGCGATTCCGGGCAAGCGGCAGGAGCAGCGGCGGATGAACCGGCTGGACCTGGCGGCCTTCGGCAGCCTGCCGATGCCGATGCTGCTGATCGGCGGCGACGCGGATCTGTGGGCGCCGCCCTCGGTGTTCCGCATCTTCCACCGGGCGCTGCCGGGGAGCGAGCTGGTGATCCTGGCGGAGTGCGGGCATGCGGCGCAGTGGGAGCAGCCGGAGGCGTTCAATGCGGCGGTGATGAGGTTTCTGGGGCGGTAGGGCGCTGCCCCCACCCGGCCGCTGACGCGGCCACCCTCCCCCGCTTCGCAGGGGAGGGAACTGCTCCCTCCCCCGCTCTTGCGGGGGAGGGTCGGGGTGGGGGCCGCGCGCCGCCCCCTACCCCTTCGCCACCCCCGCCGTCGCCAGCACCGCATCCGCCACCACCAGCAGCCCGGCCTCGGCCCATTCCGGCGTGATGCTTTCCGCCTCGTTGTGGCTGATCCCGCCGTGGCAGGGGGTGAAGACCATCACTGTCGGCACGCGCCGCGCGCAGTAGACGGCGTCATGGCCGATGGCGGTGGGCATCATCTGGTAGCTGATCCTGCGGGCCTGCGCGGAGGCCTCCAGCCGGTCCACCAGCGGTCTGGCGAAGGGCGTGGCGGGTGAGATCCAGAAATCCTCCACGGCGATCGACAGGTTGCGTCGCGCCGAGATGGCCGCCGCCTCCCCGCGCAGCACCTCGGCGAGCGCCGCCAGCTTGTGCTCGTCGTCATGCCGCGTATCCAGGCTGAACCAGACCTGGTCCGGCACCACGTTACGGCTGTCCGGATGCACCGTCAGCCGGCCCACCGTGGCCCGCGCGCCGGCTTCCAGCGCGGCCTTCTCGATGCCCAAAATCATCTCGGCGGCGCCCATCATGGCATCGCGCCGCCCGGCCATCACGCTGCCGCCATGCGCATTTTCGCCGGTGACCGTCACTTCGAACCAGTGCTGCGCCAGCGCATGGGTGACGATGCCGATATCGAGGCCGAGCTTCTCGAGTTGCGGCCCCTGCTCGATATGCACCTCGAAATAGGCTTCGAGATTCTGCAGCGCGGCCGGATCGGCGCCCCCCGCCCAGCCAATCCGCGAAAGCTCCTCGCCGAAGACGGCGCCGGTGCTGTCGGTCTTGGCCAGCACCTCGGCTTCCGGGAAGATTCCCATGGCGGCGCCGCTGCCCATCATCGGCGGCGAGAAGCGCGCGCCTTCCTCATTGGTCCAGTTGATGAGCATGACCGGCGCCTCGGTCTCGATGCCCGCCTCGTCCAGCGCGCGCAGGATTTCGAGGCCGACCAGCACGCCCAGCACGCCGTCGAATTTGCCGCCGGTGGGCTGCGTGTCCAGATGGCTGCCGATGGCGATCGGCTTTCTCGAAGGATCCCGCCCCGGGCGGGTCAGCGCCATATTGCCGAGGCGGTCCAGCACCAGCTTCGCGCCCGCCGCTTCCGCCTGGCGCTGCAGCAGCGCGCGCGCCTCGCCATCCAGGTCGGTCAGCGTCTGCCGGTTGTTGCCGCCCTTGGCGGTCGCGCCAATGCGGGCGAACTCCATCAGGCTGTCCCAGAGGCGGGCGCCGGAGGGGCGGAAATTGCTGGTCATGCGGATTCCACTCCACACCATTCGGCCATGGTGATCGCGATGGTGCGCGTGATGTCGTGCATCGAGTCCATGCCGACGCTTTCGTCGATGCCGTGGATGTCCTGCGCATCCGGCCCGAAACAGGCGACCGGCGTGTCCTGGTAGAGGGTGAAGAAGCGCCCGTCCGTCAGGCCCGTCGCCGGATACTTTCGAAGTTCGTGGCCGGTGAGGTCGGCGAAGTTGCGCATGGACTCCTGCACGATCTCCGCCTGCATGTCGAAGACGCAGGGATCGGCCATGAATCCCTTGAACTCCAGCTTCACCTTCGCGCCCTTCAGCGCGCCATCGCCGCGCGCCTGCTCCACGATGCGTTCGATGTCCGCACGCACGGCGGCAGCAGTGTTCCCCATCATCACGCCGACGCGCAGGCCGAGCGTCGCGCGCGTAGGCACCGACGAATTCCACTCGCCGCCCGTGAACGTCCCGAGGTTGACGTTCACCGGATGGTTCACGCCGCGAAAGCTGGGGTGGATCAACTCGCCGCGGTTCATGTCACGCTCATAGGCCTCGAAGCGGGTCCAGATGGACATCGCCGCCTCCACCGCATTCACCCCGGCCTGCTTGTCCCGCACATGTGCCGGCCGGCCCGTGACGGTGACCCAGGCCCAGACCACGCCGACCTCGGCGCTGTACATGGCGGGCAGGCCGGGACCGGGCTCGGGGATGATCACGGCATCCGTCTTCGGCAGCGCCAGCATGCAGGCCAGCGCGCCATTGCCGGTGCATTCCTCCTCGATCACGGACTGCATCTGCACCTCCGCCGCCGGCTGCAGCCCGGCGAGCTTCAGTGCGCGGAAGGCGATGATGTACGACAAAATGCCGGCCTTCATGTCGCCGGCGCCGCGGCCATACATGCGGCCACCGCGAATCTCCGGCGCATAGGGCGGCGTGGTCCATTCATCCTCGGCGCCTTCGGGCACCACGTCGACATGGCCCTGCAGCGCGAGCGACCGGCCTTTTGCGGCGCGCGGACGGTGCACCGCCACCACATTGTCGCGCCCCTCATAGCTGATCAGCGGCGGCGAGAAGCCGGGGTGTCCGGCCAGCGCCGCAGGGTCCGTCGCCACGCGCTGCGGCGTCAGGCCGAGCGATTCGTAGACGCGCGCCATCTCGTTCAGCGCCGAGGCCTCGTTGCCCAGGGTGGAGGGGCAGCGCACCAGGCGCATCAGCCCCTGCTCGCCCTCCGCGCGCAGCGAATCGCAGGCCTCCAGAATGGCGCGGCGGGCGCCCGGATCGAGTTTCATATGGACCTCAAGTGATATCGGGCGGAGTCCAGCCCCTTCCCGGGATGCTGTCCAGCAGCTGGCGCGTATAGGCATGCGCGGGCGCACCAAAGACCTGCGCCGTCTCGCCCATCTCGACAATGGCGCCGCGCTGCATCACCGCGATGCGGTCGCAGATCTGCGCCGCCACGCGCAGGTCATGCGTGATGAAGAGCATGGTCAGCCCGAGCCGCCGGCGGATCTCGGCCAGCAGCTCCAGCACCTGCGCCTGCACGGAAACGTCCAGCGCCGAGACCGGCTCATCCGCGATCAGCAATTCCGGCTCCATCGCCAAGGCACGGGCGATGCCGATGCGCTGGCGCTGGCCGCCGCTGAACTCGTGGGGGAAGCGATCCATGGCGCCGGCATCCAGTTGCACCAGTCGCAGCAGGTCCCGCGCCCGGTCCAGCGCCTCGGCGCGTGGCGTGCCATGGGTGATCGGCCCCTCCGCGATGATCTCCCCCACCTTGCGACGCGGATTCAGCGAGGCGAAGGGGTCCTGGAAGACCATCTGGATGCGTTTTCGGTAGGGTTTCCAGGCCTCGCGCGACAGGGGGCGCAGGTCGCTGCCGTGGAACAGCATCTCGCCCGCCTCGGGCTTCACCAGGTTCACCACACACCGGGCCAGCGTGGACTTGCCGCTGCCGGATTCGCCGACCAGGCCGAGCGTTTCGCCCTGGCGCAGCACGAAATCCGCGTCGTGCACCGCGCGCACCTCGACCCTTGGTGCGAACCAGCCGCCGCGGCTGTAGGTTTTCGTCACGCCGCGCGATTCCAGCACGGTGGCGCCGCCGACCTCCGGCCGCGCGGCCGGGATGCCGTGCGGCACGGCGGCGATCAGCGCCTGGGTATAGGTGTGCTGCGGGCGGTTGAGAATTTCGGCCGCCGGCCCCTGCTCGACGATGCGGCCGAGCTGCATCACCGCGACGCGGTCGGCGATTTCTGCCACCACGCCGAAATCATGGGTGATGAACATCACGCCCATCCCCCGGCGCGACTGGATCTCGCGGATCAGGCGCAGGATCTGCATCTGCGTGGTCACGTCGAGGGCGGTGGTCGGCTCGTCCGCGATCAGCAGCGCCGGCTCCAGCGCCAGGGCCATGGCGATCATCACCCGCTGCCGCTGGCCGCCCGAGAGGCGGAAAGGATAGGCGCGGGCGAGCGAGGCCGGGTCCGGCAGGTTCACCGCCGCCAGCAGTTCGGGCACGCGGTCCTTGGCGCGCGCGGCCTCGCCATGCACGGCCAGCGCCTCCGCGATCTGGTCACCGACCCGCATCAGCGGGTTCAGCGCCGTCATCGGCTCCTGGAAGATCATCGCCATGCGGCTGCCGCGCAGCGCGCGCAGCTGCTCGGGCGTCTGCGCCGTGATCTCCGTGTCGCCCAGGAAGATGCGCCCGGCGCGCAGCGGCAGGCCGGGCGGCAGCAGCCCCATCACGGCGTTGGCGGTGATGGATTTGCCGCTGCCGGATTCGCCCACGATGCAGAGGATCTCGCCGGCATCGACATGCAGCGAGATATCTGTCACCGCATGGTCCCGGTCGCCGCCGGCGGGCAGCGCAACGGTCAGGTTCTCGACGCGGAGAAGGCTCATGCGGCCGCCCCCCGCTTGCGGGCGAGGCGCGGATTCATCGCATCCGAAAGCCCCTCCCCCACCAGGTTCAGCGCCAGCACGGTCAGAAAGATGGCGACGCCCGGAAAGACGCTCATCCACCAGGCGAGGCGGATGACGCTGCGGCCGGAGCCGATGAGAAAACCCCAGGTCATCAGGTTCGGATCGCCGAGGCCGAGGAAGGACAGCGCCGATTCCAACAGGATCGCATTCGCCACCATCAGGGAGGACAGCACGATGATCGGCGACAGCGCATTCGGCAGGATATCGCCCAGCACGATGCTGATCCGCGATTTGCCCAGAACCTCCGCCGCCTGCACGAATTCGCGGGAGCGGAGCGAGAGGAACTCCGCCCGCACCACGCGCGCCACCGGCGGCCAGGAGACGACGGCTATGGCGAAGACCACGCTGCCGATCGTCGGCGTGAAGATCGCCACCAGCAGGATGGCCAGCACGAAGCTCGGGATGGTCTGGAAGAATTCGGTGAAGCGCATCACCAAATCGTCCGCGAGCCCGCCGAGATAACCCGCCACCGCGCCGAGCGACACGCCCACCGCCAGCGCCACCACGGTCGAGACTGCACCCACCATCAGCGAGATCCGCGCACCATGCGCGATGCCAGCCGCCACATCCCGCCCCAGGCTGTCCGAGCCCAGCAGCATGTCCATCTCGCCCGGCGGCATGAAGGGCGCCGCCACCATGTCCCAGGGGCTGTCAGGAAAAATCAGCGGCGCGCCCAGGGCCATGGCCAGCACCAGCAGCAGGATCAGCAGCCCGACCACCGCCCCCTTGTTGCGCGCATAGCGCCGCGCGAAATCCCTCAACCGCTGACCTCCACGCGCGGATCGATGACCGCATAGAGCAGGTCCGTCACCAGGTTAAAGACCACCACCATGACGGAGGTGACGAAGAAGACGCCCATCAGCACGGGATAGTCGCGCGCCAGCAGCGCCTCGAAGGCCAGGCGCCCGATGCCGGGCCAGGCGAAGACCGTCTCCACCAGGATGGAGCCGCCGATGAGCTGCCCGGCTTGGATGCCCGCGAAGGTGATGACCGGCAGCAGCGCGTTGCGCAGCACGTGCTTTCGCACCACCTGGCCTTCTGGCACACCCTTGGCGCGCGCCGTCTTGACGAAATCCTGGTCCGCCACTTCCAGCATCGTGGCCCGCGTCAGCCGCGCATAGACCGCCATGTAGAACAGGCCGAGCGTCAAGGCCGGTAGCAGCAGGTGCTTCGCCACGTCCGGCACGCGGGCGAGGCCCGTGATATCGGCGCCCACCGTCATCATGCCGAAGCTCGGCAGCCATTCCAGCCAGACGGAGAAGACCAGCACCAGCATCAGCCCGACCCAGAAGATCGGCGTGGCATAGAAGGTCAGCGCCAGCACGGTGATGAGGCTGTCCGCCCAGCGCCCGACGCGCCCCGCCGCCAGCGCGCCGAGCGTGACGCCGAGGCCCACGGCAAACAGGAAGGCCGCGCCCGTCAGCAGCAGCGTCGCCGGCAGGCGTTCCAGGATCAGCGTGGCGACGCCCACCTGCTGCCGGTGGCTGAAGCCGAGGTCGAGCGTCAGCACGCCCTTCACATAGATCCACAGCTGCACCAGCAGCGGCCGGTCCAGCCCGAACTGTTCGCGCAACTGCGCGATGAAGCGCTCATCCGCCGCGCCCGATTGCCCGGCAATCACGCTGGCCGGATCCCCAGGCGCGGCATGGATCAGGAAGAAGTTGCAGACGACGATCGCCAGCACGACGATCGCCGCCTTCGCCACCCGCCGCAGCAGGAATCCAGGCAGCAGCGACGGGTCCACGCGATCAGGCCGTCAGGAAGACGTCGTCGTAGCTGGCATGCACGCCGGTGCCGAGCTGCACGGGGTTCTGCACCTTCTTGTCGTGGATGGTCGGGAAGGCCATTTCCATCAGCCAGATCTGCGGCACTTCCTCCACCAGGATCTTCTGGACCTCGCTGAAGGCGGCACGCCGTTCCTCCGCCGTCTGCGCCTCCCGCGCCGTCGCGAACAGCGCATCCACGCGCGGGTTGGAGTAGCCGCCCGTATTGGTAAACGTCACCTTCTGGATGTTCGAGGAGACATAGGTCCGCTCCACCCCCAGCGTCGGGTCACCGAACTGGTAGACGAAGTTGATCGAGGTCTCGTATTCCCAGGCGCCGATCCGCCGCGCCCAAGACCCGGCATCGGTGCTTTCCAGCTCGAGGTTGATGCCGACCTGGCGCAGCGACTGGCGCAGATATTCGGACAGCCGCGTCCAAATCTCGCCATAGGGCAGCACGAGGTGCTTGATGGTGGTGCGCACGCCCTGAGCATTGGCGCGCAGCCCGGCGGCATCCAGCAACTGCGCGGCGGCGCGCGGGTCGAAGCCCGGCAGCTTCACATTGGCGTCGTGGAAGCGGGTGGTGCTGGCGATGGGATTGGTCGCCGGCTTGCCTACGCCGAACCAAAGCCGCTGGGCGATGAAGTCGCGGTTGATGGCGCGCGAGATCGCCTGCCGCACCCGCACATCGGCCAGCGCCGGCACGCGGTGATTGGTCTCGATCCAGGAGAGCGGGGAGAAGTATTCCCAGCCATCCGTCCACACCTCCAGGTTCGGCCGCGCGCGCATCGCCGGCACGTCGAAGGGCTCGATATCGCCGGCGGCCGTCATCATCACCTGGCCGGTCTCCAGCGCCAGGCGGCGGGACTGGCTGTCCGGCACGATGCGATAGATGATCGCGTCCAGATAGGGCTGGCCCGGCTTCCAATAGTCCTCGAAGCGCTCCAGCCGGATGAAGTTGCCGCGCTGCCATTCGGCGAACTTGAAGGGTCCCGTGCCGATGGGCCGCTGCACCGCGGGGGCGGTGCGGAAATCCTGGCCGTCGAACAGATGCTTCGGCACGATGGCGCAGGCGGTGACATCGAACATCAGCAGGAAGGGCTCGAAGGGCGCCTTCAGCGTCAGCGCGACGGTATGCGCATCCGGCGCCTCCGCCTTGTCGATGCGGCTGAAGATGGCGCGCGCGCGGGGTGCCACTTCCGGATGGAATTTCGTGACGGAGAAGATCACGTCCTCCGCCGTCATCGGGCGGCCGTCGTGGAACTTCACGTTCTGGCGCAGCTTGAAGGTATAGGTCAGCTTGTCGTCGGACAGCGACCAGCTCTCGGCCAGCTCCGGCATAGGCTCCAGCTTCGGGCTGAACTTGATCAGCCCCTGGAAGATCTTGCCGGCCGCGATCAGCGTCGGGCCCTGGTTGTTCACGCCGATCTGCAGCACCGGCGGCTCCGGCTGCAGGATCGTGGTCAGCGTGCCGCCGCGGCGCGGCGCGATGCCCTGGGCGCGGGCATCCGCCACGCACATCAGGACGGGTGCTGCGGCAGTCGCGGCCATCAGGCCACGGCGCGTCATGCTCATTTTGTGAAAGCCCCCTTGGTCTTGCGCGAAGGCTAGCCTCGGCCGGGCCGCATGGACAAGGCGGCATTGGCGCCTCTACCGTCCCGGCCATGAAGACCTTCGCCGATCCTGCCCAGGAATTGCACAGCCCGCGCTTCTTCCTGCAGCGGGGCCAGGTGCGCCAGAACTACGAAGTGCCGGGCCGCGCCGCCTCGCTGGAAGCCGGGCTGCGCCGGATGGGCCTGGCCCCCGCGCTGCCGCCCCCCGCCCCCCGGGCGGCGCTGGAGGCGGTGCACCCCGCCGCCTATCTCGACTTTCTCCGGGACGTCCACGCGGCCTGGAGCGCCCTGCCCGGCGCGGGACCGGAAGTGGTCGCGAATATCCACCCTTCGCCCGAGATGCTGGCGCAGGGCGCGCCGGTGCCCACTGGGCTGGTCGGCAAGGTCGGCTGGTACACGGCGGATGCCGGCTGCCCGATCGGGCCGCATACCTGGCAGGCCTCGATCGGCGCCGCCGCCTGCGCCCTGGCCGCGGCCGAGGAAGCAGCAAGGGGCCGCAGCGCCTATGCGCTGTGCCGCCCGCCCGGCCACCACACCTACGCCGCCCGCGCCGGCGGCCATTGCTACCTGAACAACGCGGCCATTGCGGTGGAAGCGCTGAAGCGGGCCGGCGCGCAGCGCGTCGCCGTACTGGATATCGACAGCCACCACGGCAACGGCACCCAGGGCATTTTCTGGGACCGTGCCGATGTGCTGACGGTCTCCGTCCATGGCGACCCTTCCGGCTACTATCCCTGGTATGTCGGCCATGAAGGGGAGCGTGGCGGCGGCGCCGGCCTCGGCTGCAATCTGAACCTGCCCCTGCCGCAGGGCAGCGGCGATGCGCCCTGGCTGGCGGCCATCGGCACGGGCCTGACCGCCATCGCCAACTTCGGGGCCGATGCGCTGGTTGTCTCGCTCGGCTTCGACGCCAGCGAGCATGAGCCGCTGAACTTCCTCTCCGTCACCGCGGATGGTTTTGCGGAAGCCGGGCGGATGATCGCGGGCGCCAGGCTGCCGGCGGCGATGATCCAGGAGGGCGGCTACAACGTCGACCTGCTGGGCATGCTGCTGGAGCGATTTCTTTCCGGCTATGCCGGTTGATTTAGTTCCGTAAACAATCAACCCTGGATGCGTGAGCTCCATCGCGCGCATCCAGACCTTCGCCTTTGCCGGGATCGAGGCCCTGCCGGTGGAGGTGCAGGTCCAGATCGCCCCCGGCCTGCCCGCCTTCCTGATCGTCGGCCTGCCGGACAAGGCGGTGGGCGAATCCAAGGAAAGGGTCCGCGCGGCGCTGACCGCCATCGGCCTGTCCCTGCCGCCGAAGCGCGTGCTGGTGAACATGGCCCCCGCCGATATCGCGAAGGAGGGCAGCCACTTCGACCTGCCCATCGCGCTGGCCGTGCTCGCCGCCATGGAGGTGCTGCCCCGCGACGAGCTGCATGATTTTGCGGCGCTGGGCGAGCTGGCGCTGGATGGCAGCATTGCCCCCGTGGCCGGCGTGCTGCCCGCCGCCATGGCGGCCTCGGCGCGGGAGCTGGGGCTGGTCTGCCCGGCACCACAGGGGCCGGAGGCCGCCTGGGCCGGGCGCATCCAGGTGCTGGCGCCGCCGGACCTGCCCTCCCTGATCAACCATTTCCGCGGCATCCAAACCCTCGCCCAGCCGGTGCCGCCACGGCTGGAGGATGCGCCCTGGGCTGGCCCCTGCCTCAGCCAGGTGCGCGGCCAGGAAAGCGCCAAGCGGGCGCTGGAGATCGCGGCCGCCGGCGGCCACAACCTGCTGATGGTCGGCCCGCCCGGCGCCGGCAAATCCATGCTCGCTGCCCGCCTGCCCGGCCTATTGCCGGACCTGACGCCGGCCGAGGCGCTGGAGATTTCCCTGGTGCATTCGGTCGCTGGCATGCTGACCGAGGGCCGCCTGCTGAAGCGCCCGCCCTTCCGGGACCCGCACCACTCGGCCTCCGTCCCCGCCTTGGTCGGCGGCGGGCATCGGGCGCGGCCTGGGGAGATCTCGCTCGCCCATCTCGGCGTGCTGTTCCTGGATGAATGGCCGGAATTTCCGCGGGCGGCGCTGGAGGCGCTGCGCCAGCCGATGGAGACCGGCCGCACCACCATCAGCCGCGCCAATGCGCATGTGACCTATCCGGCGCGCTTCCAATGCGTCGCCGCAATGAACCCCTGCCGCTGCGGCTATCTCGGCGAGTCCGCCCGCGAATGCGCCCGCGCGCCGGGCTGCGGGCAGGAGTATCAGCAGCGCCTCTCCGGCCCGCTGCTGGACCGGATGGATGTGGTGATCGAGGTGCAGCCCCTGCCCCCCGCCGAGCTCACCCGCGCGCCCCCCGGCGAGCGGACGGAGGTGGTGGCCGCCCGCGTCGCCGCCGCGCGGGATCGCCAGCGTGCCCGTGGGGATGCGCGCTGCAATGCGGAGGCCGAGTGGGACGCGCTGCAGCCCCTGGCCGAGGCCGAGGCGCTGGCCCTGCTGGAGACCGCCGCGACGCGGCTGCGCCTGTCGACCCGCGGCCAGGTGCGCACGCTGCGCGTGGCGCGGACCATCGCGGACCTGGCCGGGACCGCGCGCCTCGGCCGCGCCCATGTGGCGGAGGCGCTGGCCTTCCGGCACCGCATGCCGGGGCGCCCCGGCTGAAGCTTATTGCTTCGGCAGTCCGCGCGGCGCGGGTTGCGGGGCGCCCTGGGGGACGGTGGGGTCCAGGCTGCGCGGGGACGGGGCGCCGCGGGTCGGGTCGAGATCGACGCCGCCGCCGCCGTTGCGCTGGCGCATCTCCGCCGTGCAGGCCGCCATATGCGGCAGGCTGGCCGCGGTGCCGCGCAGGCCGAAATCCCAGGCGACGCCGGTGGCGAAGCGGATGCTCGCTGTGCTGGCGCCGGCGAAGGCCACCACGAAGTTGCGCATCTCCGTGGGGTCGCTGGCGATCGGGCCGGCCGCGCCGCCGAGGTTCGTGCGCGCATTGAAGTCGCCGAAGCCGAAGGTCACCGGATAGTTCACCTGCCCGACGCGGATCATCGCCTGCTGCCCACGCAGCCGGTCCAGCCGCATGTTCGGCGCGGCCAGGAACAGGTGCAGGCCGGTATTGTTCAGCATGAAGGAGACGGTGCGGCCGCTGGAGGGAAAGCGCGTGTCCCAGGAACACCAGGCGCGCTGGCCCGGCGTCTGCACCAGCTTCACCGTCCACTGCCCGCTGTTGCGGCGCCAGATCTCGTTGGCATCCGCCGCCCCCGTCCAGGTGGAGGAGGCCAGGAGCGCCAGGCCGAGCAGCCGCGCTGCCATCCGCATGCCTTCATTCTCCGTCGCTTAGACCGCCGGACGGTAACTTCCGTTCCGCTTCCCTGTCACCACGCCGGCCCTACACGGACGCGGCATGTCCGCAACGTCCGGCTGGTCTGCGCCGCCCGGGCTTGCCCTGGTGCCGAGGCTCCCGCAATCGGGCTTGGCTTGCGATCAGGGGGAACCGCCATGCAGATCATCCGCGACCTGGCGACGCTGCGCGCCGCCTCGGCCGAGGCGCGGCGCGAGGGGCGCCGCCTGGGCCTGGTGCCGACCATGGGCGCGCTGCACCAGGGGCATCTCGCGCTGGTCACCGCGGCGCGGCAGGTGGCGCAGACGGTGGCGGTCTCGATCTTCGTGAACCCGCTGCAATTCGCCCCTACCGAGGACCTGTCCCGCTATCCTCGCGACGAGGCGGGGGATCTCGCCAAGCTGCGCGAGGTGGGCTGCGACATCGTCTGGATGCCGGATGTGCCCACCATGTACCCGCCCGGCAGCGCCACGCGCATCGAGGTAGCGGGCCATGCCGAGGGTTTCGAGGGCGCGGCGCGCCCCGACCATTTCCGCGGCGTCGCCACCGTCTGCACGAAGCTGTTCAGCCAGACCCAGGCGGATGTGGCGGTCTTCGGGGAGAAGGACTGGCAGCAGGTGCAGGTGGTCTCGCGGGTGGTGGCCGACCTCGACCTGCCGATCCGCATCCTGCCGCATCCGACGGTGCGGGAGGCGGATGGGCTGGCCTGTTCCTCCCGCAACATTCGCCTCACGCCGGACCAGCGCGCCTTGGCCCCGCTGCTGCCTCGGCTGATGGTGACGGTGCTGGACACCATCCGCGCCGGCGCCGCGCCAGGCCCGGTGCTGGACCGCGCCGCGCGGCAGCTGCGGGAGGCCGGCTTCGTGCCAGACTACCTGGCGCTGGTGCAACCCGAGACGCTGGCGCCATGGGAAGGCGGGCGGGGGCGGCTGCTGGCGGCGGCGAAGCTGGGCGATGTGCGGCTGCTGGACAATATGGCCCTCTAGCCCGCCGGAAGGTCCCGCCGCGCCAGCACCACCGGCGGCGGGAAGCGCACCAGTTCCAGCGCCAGGCCACGTGCCGCGATGGGGCCGGTCCAGCGCGCCAGGGCAGCGTCCAGATCGACCGCGCCCTCGGCCAGCGTCGCATGCGGCACCCAGGCGCCGGGCCGCACATGGGGGTGCAGCACCCTGTCCGGCACCGCCGCGGCCAGGGCCATGTGCAGCGCCAGCAAAGCGGGCGTCACCACTGGGGCCAGGAACAGGAAGACGGGCGGGCCAGGAAAGAGGCCGAAGCTGGCGAAGACCAAGTCCACCGGCGCCGCCTCCACCGTCGGCATGGCCCGGGCGAGCGCGGCCTCGGCCGCATCCTCCGCGCGCAGCAGGGTGATGTGAGGCGGGTAGACGAGGCGCTTGCCGAGCCGGGCCAGAGCGGCCTCGGCCCCGCCATCCAGCCGCAGGACCACCGCGACCGGCATCAGCCCATCGCCCGGAAGGCATCGGCGATGCGCCGCACCCTGCCCTGGCCGTCCACCAGCAGCACGTCGAAGCGCACGCCGGCCGCGCCATGGCCGGGGTTGGCCGCCATCCACGCCTCTGCGGCCGCCATCAGCCGGGCCTGCTGGCGCGGGCCGAGGGCGAAGGCGGCCTCGGTCAGCGTCGCGCGGGCCTTCACCTCGACGAAGACCAGCAGCCCCGTGCGTTCCACCACCAGGTCGATCTCCCCGGCGCCGGTGCGGATGCGGCGGGCGAGCGGGACGAAGCCATCGGCCACTAGGGCAGCCTCCGCCGCCGCCTCGGCCTGGCGGCCGCGGGCCTCGGAGGCCTGGCGGGTGGCGCGGTGCATGACGTTCGGCTCGGCCATGGCCTAGACTAGGCGCATCAGGCGGGTGGTCCCAATGGCGCTTCGAATCCTTCTGTTGCTTCTGTGCGCCTTCCCCGCTTTGGCGCAGCCGGCAAGTCCTGCTGTGGCTTCCGCCGCAAGGCGCCATATGGCGGCCACCGCCAATCCCCATGCCAGCGAGGCGGCGCGCCAGGTGTTGCGGGAGGGCGGCGGCGCGCTGGATGCGGCGATCGCCGCCGCGGTGATGCTGACGCTGACGGAGCCGCAGGCGAGTGGCATCGGCGGCGGCGCCCTGCTGCTGCAGTATGACGGCGAGAGCCAGTCCATCGCCGCCTGGGATGGGCGGGAGACGGCGCCCGCCGCTGCCACGCCACAGCTCTTCCTGAACCCGGATGGCACGCCCATGCGCTTCGCCCAGGCCATGGAGGGCGGCCGCAGCGTCGGCGTGCCCGGCCTGCTGCGGACGCTGGAAGCCGCACACCGGGAGACCGGCCGCCTGCCCTGGGCCCGGCTGATGGCACCCACCATCGCCCTGGCCGAGCGGGGTTTTGCCGTTTCCCCGCGCATGGCGGCCGCCATCGCCGCCAATGCGGACTCGCTGCGGCGCGACCCTGGCGCGCGGGCCTACTTCTTCACGCCCAATGGCGAGCCCCTGCCCGCCGGCCATCTGCTGCGCAACCCAGCGCTCGCCACGACGCTGCGCCAGGTGGCGCAGCAGGGCGCCGATGCGCTGCATCGAGGCACGCTGGCCGAGACCATCGCCGACGCCGTGCGAAACCACGCCAATCCGGGCGGCATGACGCCGGCGGACCTGGCCGGCTATGCGCCCGCGCTCCGCCCGGCCGTCTGCGCCCCGTACCGCGCCTTCCGCATCTGCGGGTTCGGCCCGCCGAGCTCCGGCGGCGTCGCGGTGGGACAGATCCTCGGCCTGCTGGAGCATTTCGACCTGCGCGGCCTGGACCCGCTGGGGGCCGATGCGGCGCATCTGCTGGGCGAGGCCGGGCGGCTCGCCTTCGCCGATCGCAACCTGTACCTCGCCGATCCGGATTTCGTCCGGGTGCCGGTGGCCGGCCTGCTGGAAGCGCCCTACCTCACCAGCCGCGCCCAGCTGATCGACCGCGACCGCGCCATGGCCCCGCCCCGCCCGGGCAATCCACGCTGGCGCGAGGCCGGGCTGGCACCGCAGCCCGCTGAATACGGCAGCGGCACCAGCCATATCTCCGTCGTCGATGGTTTCGGCGATGCCGTCTCCATGACCGCCACCATCGAAGCCGTGATGGGCAGCCGGATTTTTGTGGGTGGCTTCCTGCTGAACAACGAGCTGACGGATTTCAGCTTCGTGCCGGAGGTCGATGGCCGCCCCGTCGCGAACCGCGTCGAGCCCGGCAAGCGCCCGCGCTCCTCCATGTCGCCCAGCATCGTGCTGGATGGCGGCGGGCGCCCCGTGCTGCTGGTCGGCTCCGCCGGCGGCGCCCGCATCATCGGTCATGTGGCACAAAGCCTCGTCGCGATGCTGGACTGGGAGATGTCGCCCGAGGCCGCGCTGGCCCTGCCCCGCATCGGCGTGGTCGGCCCGGCGGGGATGGAGCTGGAGGCCGGCACGCCCGCCGCCGCCCTCGCCCCGGCGCTGGAGGCGCGCGGCCATCGCGTGGATGTGCGGGAGATCAATTCCGGCCTGACCGCGATCCGGATCACGCCCCAGGGTATCTGGGGTGCTGCCGACCCGCGGCGCGACGGCGTCGCGCTTGGCGACTAGAACGACCTACCCCCTCGGCCCTCGAAGGATCCGCACCATGCTCCGCCTCTCCGCCTGCCTGCTGCTGGCCGCCACCTTCGCCTGGAGCCCCGCCGGGGCCGAGGAGACCAAGGAAATCGGCCATGTGAACACCGCCATCACCAATCTCGGCCTGACCCGTAGCCACCGCGTGGTGGTGGAGCGGTTCACCGATCCCGAGGTGCGCGGCGTCTCCTGCTACATCAGCCAGGCGCGCACCGGCGGCCTCTCCGGCATGCTGGGCGTGGCAGAGGACCCAGCCCGCTTCGCGCTGACCTGCACCGCGACCGGCCCGGTGGAGATCCAGGCCGGCGCGCGCCGCGGCGACCGCGGCGAGGTGGTCTTCGAAAGCAGCACCAGCCTGTTCTTCAAGGAAACCCGCGTGCACCGCTTCGTGGATGAGGAGCGCAATGCGGTGGTCTACCTGGCCTGGAGCACCCGGCTGATCGACGGCTCGCCCTACAATGCCGTGGCCGTGGTGCCCGTCCACCAATAGCTAAGGCCAGCAGCGGGCCATCGCCGCCGGCTGGATTTCCCGCATCACCGGCGCCTCGATCAGCGGCGCCAACTCCGGCTCCGGCCAGGGCACCACGTAGTGCGACCAGTCGGTGGCGTCGAAGACGGACTGGGCCGCGGCCTCCGGCAGCGAACAGTCGCGGCTGGAAGGCCAGGCCGGGCGGGTGAGGATCGAGGCCTCCAGCCCCTGCCCCAGCGCCGCCACCAGCAGCAGCCCGGCCAGCAGCCCGCGCCGCCAGCCCCCCGCCTGCTGCAGCGCCGCACCCGCCGCCACAGCGAGGATGGCGAGCGGTGCGATGCCGGTGCGCATCGTCATCTCATTGCCCGGCCCGAAGACATAGAGCGGCAGCATCGCCAGCAGGACCAGCCCGGCCGCCAGCAGGCGAGATCGGACCAGCAGCAGCACGGCCAGCGCCACCAGCCCGAATTCCACGCCGAGGAACAGCGCCAGCCGCGGCAGCACCGCCAGGCCATGCTCCGCCAGCAGCCAGCCATGCGGAATGGCGCCGGACCCTGCGGCCAGGAACCAGGCCAGCGGCACCGCCAGCAGCAGGCCGAGCCAGTTCACCGGCCCGATCAGCGCCGCGCGCCACAACCCGCCGGAGAGCGCGGCCACCCCCGTCATCAGCCCCGCCCCCAGCGCGCCGAGCGGCGACCAGGCCGCCCCGGCCGCCAGCGGCAGCGCCGCCACCGCCAGGAATCGCGCCTGCCGCGCATGGCGCAGCAGCAGCAGCGCCGGGATCCATGCCGGCAGGGCATGGTTCGGCACCCAGAGCAGCAGCGTGGCATGGCCGGAATACTGGAAGATGCGCGCCCACCACTCGCCGCCGCGCTGCCAGTAGCTCAGCAGCCCCTCGCCCTCGGTCAGGTCGAGAAAGACATTCGGCAGCAGGTCCAGCCCGCCGAAGGTGAGGAAGACCAGCACCAGCCAGCGCGCCCGCAGTCCCGCCTGCCGGGCCAGCGCCATCAGCAGCGACAGCACCAGGGCCAGGCCCAGCGCCGTCCAGGCAAACAGCGCCGCCTCCGCCACCGCCAGCCCGCCGACCCGCCCGGCCAGCGCCGCCGGCATGTAGTAGCCCAGCGGCGCGCGCAGCAGCCGCACCACATCCCCCACCACATAGCCGACCGGCCAGGGCCCGGTGGCGAGGTCGTGCAGCACCGCGTCGCGGATTTGCCAATCCACCGCGGCATAGAGCAGGTGATGCGCGCCGCTGCTGCCGAACCCCCAGGCGAGGCCGCCTGCCAGGCAGGCCAGAGTCGCCGCGCCGGAAAGCGGCCAGCCGCCGCGCCAGCCCGGCATCAGCGCGAAGCCGACCAGGCCGATCGCCAGGAACCCCGCCCACCAGGGGGAGGCAAAGAAGCCGCCGCCAAAGATCAGCGCCGGCGCCAGCAGATAGGCCGTGCAGGCCAGCAGCAGCCGGTCCGGCGCCGCCCCGCCCAGGGCGGCGTCGAGGTTCAGCTGCGGCTTTCGCGGATGTTCGCGCGCTTGCGTGTATCCGGCTGTAGCTTCGTCCCCAGGCCCGGGCCCTGCATCGGCAGGCAGAAGCCGCGCTCCAGCCGGGGCAGTTCCGTCACCAGATCGCGGTACCAGGTGGCCAGCGTCGCGCGCACCACCTCCTGGAGGATCGCCGTCGCCGCGTGCAGGGCGAAGTGCAGGCTGGCGACCAGGGTCACCGGCCCCGTGCAATCGTGCGGGGCCACCGGGCGGGCCCAGGCCTCCGCCAGCGCCGCGATCTTCCGCGCTTCCGTCAGGCCGCCGCACCAGGTCAGGTCCACCATCACCACATCGGTGGCCCCTGCCACCAGCAGGTCCCGGAACGCCACCTTGCCGCCCAGGGTTTCGCTGGCGCAGATCGGCATGCCCGGCACGGCACGGCGCAGCTCCACCAGGGCCGCCGTGTCGTCCATCTTGCCGATCGGGTCCTCCACCCAGAAGGGCTTGATGGGGGCCAGCGCCTGGCAGATGCGGGTGGCGGCGGGCAGGGAGAAGATGGAGTGCAGCTCCGCCATCACCTCCATCCGGTCACCGACCGCGCGGCGGATTTTTTCGAAAGGCTCCATGCCTTTCTTCAGATCCTCCAGGTTCATCACTTGGCCGCCGGAGGCGGGGGCATAGACGTCGAAGGGCCAGATCTTCATCGCCGTAAAACCCTCCTCCAGCAGGGAATGCGCCAGTTCGTCGGCGCGCTGCATGAAGGCGACCTGGTCGTCATAGGGGCCGATGGCGGCCTCCCCGGCCCGGATATCCCGGCGGTCCTTGGCCGAATTGTAGTCGTAGCCGGCGCAGGTGTTGTAGGCGCGGATGCGGTCCCGGCTCAGCCCGCCCAGCGCCTCATGCACCGGCACGCCGAGCCGCTGGCCCATCAGGTCCCAGAGCGCGATGTCGACCGCCGAGGCCGCGCGCATCTCGGCCGAGGAGGCACCGAAGCCGACATAGGGCGTCATCAGGTGCCGGTGGATGCGCTCGATATTTCGGGAATCCATGCCGAGCAGGTAGGGCGCGACCAGCTCGTGGATCTGGCCCTCCACGGCGGCCGCCCCGCGAAAGCTCTCGCCGAGGCCGGTCAGGCCCTCCGCCGTCTCGATCTCGACCCACAGGATATTGGCGCGTTCGGGCACGCGCAGGGTGCGGACGCAGGTGATGGTGGAGGGTGTCATTCGGCGCGGATTCCCTGGCGGCGGACCACATCGGCCCAGCGGGCGACTTCCGCCCGCACATGCGTGCCCATCGCCTCCGGCGTGCCGCCCAGCGGCGCCACGGCGAGCTCCGCCATGCGGGAGCGGACGCGGGGGTCGGAGAGGGCCTGGTTGAAGGCGGCGTTCAGCGCGGCGATGGCGGCAGGCGGCGTACGCGCCGGCGCCATGAAGCCGAACCAGCTGTCGATCGCCATGCCCGGTACACCCTGTTCAGCAAAGGTCGGTACCTCAGGCAGCTCCGGCAGCCGCGCCTCACTGACCGCCGCCAGGCCCCGCACCGTGCCGGCGCGGATATGCGGCAGGATGGAGGGGAGGTTGTCGAAGAAGACGTCGATCCGCCCGCCGACCAGGTCCGTGATGGCGGGGCCGGAGCCGCGATAGGGCACATGCACCATCTCGATCCCCGTCACCGCGCGCAGCAGCTCCGGCCCCAGGTGGTTCGAGGCGCCGACGCCGGAGGAGCCGAAGCTGATGCCGCCGCGCTGACTGCGGGCGAGCGCCAGGAATTCCTGGACGTTCCGCGCCGGCAGGTCGCGCCGCACCGCCATCACGTTGCGCACCGCGCCGGTCAGGATCACCGGGGCGAAGTCGGCCAGAACGTCGTAGCCGGCATTGGCGTAGAGCGCCGGATTGGCGCCGCAGGGGCCGAAGGCGCATTGCAGCAGCAGCGTGCCATCCGCCGGGCCGCGCGCCACCTCCACCGTGCCGATATTGCCGCCGGCGCCGGCCTTGTTCTCCACCACCGCGCCGCGGGGCAGATGGGCGGCAGCGGCCTCGGCCAGCACGCGGGCGACGATGTCGCTGGTGCCGCCGGGTGCGAAGGGGACGAGGATGCGGATGGGACGATCCGGCAGATCCGCCGCCAGCGCGCCGCCGGCCCAGATCAGGGTCGCGCCGAGCATCGGCAGCACCCTGCGCATGACATCCGCGATGAGCATGTTTCCTCCGCCAACCTTGCTGGTTGCTGCGGGCAGGCTACGCCCCGTCCCGCGGCCCGCGGAACCCCGTCACGCGCCGGCGAGGTGGCTGTGGCTTGATTCCCCCGCGTTCCGGGACAAAAGTCAGGCCATCATGATCCTTCTGATCGACAACTACGACAGTTTTACGTTCAATCTCTACCACTTCCTCGGTGATCTTGGGGCGGCGGTTGAGGTTCGGCGCAATGATTCCCTCTCGGTGCAGGCCGCCATGGAGCTGCGGCCGGAGGCGATCGTGCTTTCGCCCGGCCCCTGCACGCCGAACGAGGCCGGCATCTGCCTCGACCTGATCGGCGCGGCCGCGGAGGCGCGGCTGCCGCTGCTCGGCGTCTGCCTCGGCCACCAGGCGATCGGGCAGGCCTTTGGCGGCAAGGTGGTGCGGGCGCCGGAGCCGGTGCATGGCAAGGTCTGGGACGTGACCCATGGCGGCACGGACATTTTCGCCGGCGTGCCCTCCCCCTTCCGCGCCACGCGCTACCATTCCCTGGTGGTGGAGGACCTGCCGGAGACGCTGATCCCCACTGCCCGCACGGCGGACGGCCTGGTGATGGGCCTGGCGCATCGCGACCTGCCCATCTGGGGCGTCCAGTTCCACCCCGAGAGCATCGCCTCCGAACACGGCCACGACCTGCTCCGCAACTTCCTCGCCCTGGCCACGCGCCGCAACAGCGTCCCCGCATGAAGAATATCCTGGCGCGCTTGGCCGCCGGCGAAAAGCTGGCGGAGAGCGAGGCGGAGGTCGCCTTCGGCATGATCATGGCCGGTGAGGCGACGCCGGCGCAGATTGCCGGCCTGCTGATGGCCATGCGGGTGCGCGGCGAGACGGTGGCGGAGATGACCGGCGCCGTGCGGGCCATGCGGGCGCGGATGGTAGCCGTGGACGTGCCGCCCGATGCCATGGATATCGTCGGCACCGGGGGCGATGCCGCCGGCACGTTGAACATCTCGACGGCCGCGGCGCTGGTGGTGGCCGGCTGCGGCGTGAAGGTGGCGAAGCACGGCAATCGCGCGCTCTCCTCCCGCTCCGGCGCCGCGGATGCGCTGTCCGCTCTCGGCATCCCGGTGATGGAAACGCCGCTGGAGGCGCTGCCG
The DNA here is from genome assembly GCF_019024325.1 of Falsiroseomonas tokyonensis. GTDB lineage: Bacteria > Pseudomonadota > Alphaproteobacteria > Acetobacterales > Acetobacteraceae > Falsiroseomonas > Falsiroseomonas tokyonensis. The sequence continues at coordinate 768,445 of NZ_JAFNJS010000002.1, read as the reverse complement.
CGGGTGCTGGAGGAGGCCGGCATGGTCTTCCTGATGGCGCCCCGCCACCACGCCGCGCTGCGCCACGCCGCCGGCCCGCGGGTCGAGCTCGGCACACGCACCATCTTCAACCTGCTCGGCCCCATGGCCAGCCCGGCGCGGGTGACGCGGCAAATGACCGGCGTCTTCGCCCCCGAATGGCTGCGCCCGATGGCCGAGACGCTGGCCCGGCTGGGGACGCAGCGCGCCTGGCTGGTGCATGGCATGGGCCTCGATGAGCTGACGCTGGCCGGTCCCTCCCAGGTGGTGGAGCTGCGCGACGGGCGCTTTCGCGAGTTTGAGGTCGCGCCCGAACAGGCCGGCCTGGCCCGCGCCCCGGCCTCGGCGCTGAAGGGCGGGGATCCGGCCGAAAATGCGGCGGCGCTGCAGGCGCTGCTGGAAGGCGCGCCCGGCGCCTATCGCGATTGCGTGCTGCTGAATGCCGCCGCCGCCCTTGTCGTGGCGGGCCGGGTGGACGACATCCGCGCCGGCGTGCCTCTCGCAGCCGCATCCATCGACAGTGGCGCGGCGTTGAACGTGCTGAACCGGCTGCGCGCCAGCGCCGCCGTGCCCCCCTCTCCCGAGCACCCTCCCCGATGAACGTCTCCGCCCCCGTCCTGTCCGATACGCTGGCCCGCATCCTCGCCGACAAATACGAGGAGGTGCGGGAGCGTTCCGCCGCCATGCCGCTGGCCGAGATCGAAAGCCAGGCCCGCCACGCCAGCCCACCGCGCGACTTCACCGGCGCGCTTTGCGCCGCCGTGGCGGAAGGCCGGGTCGGGCTGATCGCCGAGATCAAGCGCGCCTCCCCCTCCGGCGGCCTGATCCGCGAGCCCTTCGAGCCAGCCGAGTTGGCCCGCGCCTATGAGGCCGCCGGCGCCGCCTGCCTCTCCGTGCTGACCGACGCTCCCTGGTTCCAGGGCGACCTCGGCCACATGGTGCAGGCCCGCGCCGCCTGTTCGCTGCCGGTGCTGCGCAAGGACTTCATGGTGCATCCCTGGCAGGTCTTCGAGGCCCGGGCCATGGGTGCGGACGCCATCCTGCTGATCCTGGCGGCTCTGTCGGACGAGCAGGCGCAGGAGCTGGAGGATATCGCCCGGTCGCTGGACATGGCGGTGCTGGCGGAGGTGCACGACCAGCGGGAGCTGGACCGTGCGCTGGGGCTGGAGACGCGGCTGATCGGGGTGAACAACCGCAACCTCAAGACCTTGGTGACCGATCTTGGCACCTCGGATGAGCTGATTCCGCTGATCCCCGCGGACCGCATCCCGGTCGGCGAGAGTGGCATCCGCACGCCGGACGACGTGCGCCGCATGTGCCGCGCCGGCGCCCGCTGCCTGCTGGTGGGCGAGCACCTGCTGCGCCAGCCGGATGTGGAAGTGGCGGCGCGCGAGCTGATCAACGCCATCTGATGGCGCTGACCCATTTCGACGCGGCCGGCGCGGCCGCCATGGTCGATGTCTCGGACAAGGCCGAGACCCATCGCGTGGCGGTGGCGCGCGGGCGTATCGTCATGGCGCCGGAGACGCTGGCACTGATCCGGCAAGGGGAGGTCGGCAAGGGCGACGTGCTCGGCATCGCGCGCATCGCCGGCATCATGGCCGCCAAGAAGACCAGCGACCTGATCCCCCTCTGCCACCCGCTGGCGCTCACCAAGGTGACGGTGGACCTGACCATCGCCGAGCCCGATGCGGTGGAGATCGAAGCCCTGGCCAAGGTCACCGGCCAGACGGGCGTGGAGATGGAGGCGCTGACGGCGGTGACGGTCGCGGCCCTCACCATTTACGACATGTGCAAGGCCGCCGACCGGGGCATGCGGATCGAGGCGGTGCGGCTGGTGCATAAATCCGGCGGAAAATCGGGCACTTACAAGGCGACCTGATGATCCCGCTGGAAGACGCCCGCGCCCGCATCCTGGATGCCCTCCGCCCCACGGCGGCGGAGACGGTGCCGCTGGCGGAGGGGTGGAACCGGGTGCTGGCGCTGCCCGTGGTGGCCCGGCTGACCCAGCCGCCGGCCGATGTCTCCGCCATGGATGGCTATGCGGTGCGCACGGCGGATGCGGTGCTGGGCGCGCGGCTGGCACTGGCCGGGGCGGCGCCGGCAGGCCACCCCTATGCGGGCCAGGTCGGCCCTGGCCAGGCCGTGCGCATTTTCACGGGCGGCTTCGTGCCGGAGGGCGCGGACGGGATCCTGCTGCAGGAGGATGCGGACCAGGCCGATGGCGTCGTGACGGTGCGGGAAGCCGTGACCGCAAACCGCTGGATCCGCCGCCGCGGCCTGGATTTCTCGGCCGGCGAGACCCTGCTGCCGGCCGGGCGACGCCTCTCCGCGCGTGACATCGGCCTGGCCGCGGCGGCAAACCACCCCTGGCTGGCCGTGCATCGCCGGCCGCGCATCGGCATCCTGGCCACCGGCGACGAGATCGCCCTGCCCGGCGAGCCCATCCCCCCCGGCGGCATCGTCAGTTCCAATGCCCATGCCCTGGCCGCCCTGGTCCGCGCCGGCGGCGGAGACCCGCTGGTGCTGCCGATCGTCGCCGATGATCGGGACGCCATCGCCGCCGCGGCCGCCGCGGCACGGGGCTGCGACCTGCTGGTCACCACCGGCGGCGCCAGCGTCGGCGAGCACGACCTGATCCAGGCGGCGCTGGGCGAACATGGATTTTCCCTCGACTTCTGGAAGATCGCCATGCGGCCGGGCAAGCCGTTGATCTGGGGGCGGCTCGGCGCCACGCCGGTACTGGGGCTGCCGGGTAACCCGGTCTCGGCGCTCGTCTGCGGCGTGCAGTTCCTGCTGCCGGCGCTGTCCGTCCTTTCCGGCCTGCCCGCCGCACCGCCGCCGACCATGCTGGTGCGGGCCGGTGCGCCTCTGCCGGCCAATGACCGCCGATTCGACCATCTGCGCGCGACTCTGCACATCGATTCGGCTGGGCATCATGTCGCCACGCCGTTTCCGCAGCAGGACAGCTCCATGCTCGCCACCCTGGCGCGGGCGGAGGCGCTGATTCTGAGGCCAGCCCTGGCCCCGGCGCTGCCCGAGGGGGCCGAGGTCCAGGCCATCCCGCTCGGCCAATTCGGCATCTGACGCGCCGATCTGCCTGCATTTGCGGCAGACCGTGTGGAAAACATTTGACGCGTCATCCGGAACCTACATAGAACATCCACGCCGGTTGCTTGTTTGTTCGGGGCCATCCGGGCCCGCCCGCCGGTGCTGGAGAATGCCATGCTCACGCGCAAGCAGCACGAACTGCTCATGTTCATCGACAAGCATCTGCGCGCGACGGGCTTTTCCCCCTCCTTCGAGGAAATGAAGGAGGCGCTTCGGCTGAAGTCGAAGTCGGGCATCCATCGGCTGATCACGGCGCTGGAGGAGCGCGGCTTCCTGAAGCGCCGCGCACATCGCGCCCGGGCGCTGGAAGTGGTGCGGCTGCCGGAGAATGTGGCACCGCGCCGTTCGGAAGCCGTGCCTGCCCCGGCGGCCCCCGCCGCGCCGGCCTTCACGCCCAATGTCATCCGCGGCCATTTCGCGCCCGGCCTCGCCGGCGTGCAGAAGGCGGCGAACGAGGCGGGTTCCGTGGCCCTGCCGCTTTACGGCCGCATCGCCGCCGGCCTACCGATCGAGGCGACGCGGGATACCACCATGGTCGATGTGCCCGCGGCCCTGCTGGGCGGGGGCGAGCACTACGCGCTGGAAGTCTCGGGCGATTCGATGATGGAGGCCGGGATCCTGGACGGCGATACCGTCATCATCCGCCGCGGCGACACCGCGGATAACGGGGCCATCGTGGTGGCCCTGGTGGATGACCAGGAAGTGACGCTGAAGCGCCTGCGCCGGCGCGGCAATTCGGTGGCGCTGGAACCCGCGAACCGGGCCTATGAGACCCGCATCTTCGGCCCGGACCGGGTGCGGGTCCAGGGCAGGCTGGTGGGCCTGCTGCGCCGCTACTGAAGAGGGCGGGGCCCCTTCAGTAGGGGTCCCACTCCAGCTTGCGGGCGCTGCGCCAATCCTGCAGGCGCTGCCAGGCCAGGATGGTCATCGCCCCGGTCGCCAGCGCGGCACCGAGCATCAGGGCCATTGTCATGTGCGCTCCTCCTTCGGGCCTCGCTACTCCGTGATCTTCGTCACATATTCCGAAAAAAGTGTTACCGGCTCGGGTCATCAACGGGCGCGAGCGGCAAAGTTTCCACGCGACCAGGTAGGGGCTCCGGCGGGACCCAGGGGCGGTCGCCCCGCCAGGCCCGGTCGCTGAGGCGCCGCGCCGCCGCCTGCCCCAGCCAGGCGGCCTGTGCGCCGTCGCGCCACATGGCGAAGCGGTCGATGCTTTCCCCCGTCGCGCAGCGCGGCCGCAGCGGCTCCAGCGCCACCACCAGCGCCGCCCCGTCGCAGTAGGGCGAGGCATCCAGCGGCGCCGATCGCTGGCCCCGGGCGGGCGGCGGGCCGCGCAGCAGCACCGCCTCCGCCGCATCGGGCCGCGGGCGGAAGCGGCAGGCGGCCGGGGTGCAGGCCAGCGCGCCGCTGGCCAGCGTGCCGGTCTCCGGCAGGGGCCGTGCTTCTGTCGCGCCCATGGCGCGCAGCATATTGTCCCGCACGAAGACGCGGGCGCCGGGCAGGCGGTGCAGATAGACGCCCTCCGCGGTGCGCAGCGCCACGATCCTCGCATCGGCGGAAACCAGCAGGTCCGGCGGCGGGCTGGCCAGCGGCGAGGCCAGCCCCGCCAGGATCAGCGGCAGTCCCCAGGCGCGCAGCCCGCCGCGCCACAGGCCCAGCCAGCAGAAGCCCAGCGTGGCCAATGCCAGGCCCCAGCCGGGCAGCGGCGGCAAGGCGGGCGCGGCGCCCGGCCAGGCGGCGACGGTCCGCGCCACCAGCAGGATCCCCTCCACCCCCCAGCCCATGGCCCAGAGCGGCCATTCCGCCAGGCCGAAGGGCAAAGCCAGCATGGCCAGCAGCGCCGCCGGCATCACCAGCACCGAGGTCAGCGGCACCGCCACGGGATTGGACAGGATGCCAAACAGCTGCAGCCGCCCGAAATGGTGCAGGCCGTAGGGCGCCGTCGCCGTGCCGGCGAGCAGTGAGGTCAGCACCAGGCCGATGCCGAAGATCAGCGCCGGCCGCCACCAGCCGCCCGCGGCGCGCAGCCGCGCAAGCCAGGCGCGCGTGGCCTCATGCCCCGCGATCAGCGCCAGCACGGCGGCGAAGGACATCTGGAAGGAGGGTCCGAGCAGCTCCGCCGGCGCCACCGCCAGCACGCCGGCCGCGGCGATGGCGATGACGCGCGGCGACAGCGCCCGCCGCCCCGTCAGCAGCGCCAGCGTCACCAGCGCCGCCATGCCCAGGCAGCGCTGCATCGGCACCTGGGATCCGGTCAGCAGCATGTAGAAGGCGCCTGCGGCCAGCGACCCCAGCGCCGCCACCGCCTTGCCCGGCACCCGCAGCGCCAGCCAGGGGAGCAGCGCCAGCGCGAGGCGCAGCAGGAAGAAGACCAGCCCCATGACGATGGCCATGTGCAGGCCGGAGACGGAGAGCAGATGCGCCAGCCCCGAATCGCGCATCGCAACCATGGCCGGCGCCGGGATGCCGCTCTGCGTGCCGGTGATCAGCGCCGCGGCCACCGCCCCGGCCGCGCCGGGGATGGCGGCGGTCACCTCCCGCTCCAGCCGGGCGCGGAGGGCGGCGAACCAGGCTCCCTCCCCGCCGCCTTCCAGCCGCTCCGCCACATCCAGGGCGAAGCCGGATCCGCCGAGGCCGGAGAAGAAGGCGGCGCGCTGGAAGTCGTAGCCGCCCGGCACCACCGGTGCGCCAGGCTCCCGCAGCAAGGCGCGCAGGCGCAGACGGTCGCCGGGCTGGGGCTGGATCGGGTCCTCCGCGCGAAGCCGCACCCGGATGTGGCGGTCCAGCGGCGGGCCCTGGCCAAGCCGCACCTCCCGCAGCGTCATGCGGCGGCCTTCCGGCAGGGGCTCCACCTGCGCCACCACGCCTTCCAGGACCACCGCGTTGAAGGGCAGGTGCAGCGGCGCCGGCTGCCGCCCCGCATGCCAGGCGGCCAGGCCCGCGCCGAGCAGCACCGCCCCCGGCAGGGCCGCCGCCCAGCCGACCAGCCACCAGCGCCGCGCCAGAAAGGCGGCGAGGCCCAGCAAGGGCAGCGCGAGCCAGAGCGGCTGCGCGCGCGGCTCCACCGGCTGGTCGAAATACCACAGCACCCCGGCGCCCAGCGCCACCGCCAGCCAGGGGGCGAAACGCCCCTGCTGCCGGGCGAGCATCTCCAGCAGCCAGTCGCCGATCCTTGCGACCGCCCCCTGCCGTTCAACAGGGTGAAGGGCGATGGACATTCAACCCATGGTGGATGACTTCATGGTCGGTCGCAATGAGGAGTCGCCGCCTGGGTTTCGGCCTTTCGGCGATCCGCGCTAAGCAGCCGGTCCCCTTTTCCTGCCGGGACACGGAACATCATGTCGGTCCGCACGCGCTTCGCCCCGTCGCCCACGGGCTATCTGCATATTGGCGGCGCCCGCACCGCCCTGTTCAACTACCTCTTCGCCCGCCACCACGGCGGCCAGTACCTGCTGCGGATCGAGGATACCGACAAGGCGCGCAGCACCCAGGAAGCCGTGCAGCAGATCCTGGACAGCCTGGAATGGCTCGGCCTGAGCCCGGACGAGCCGCCGGTGATGCAGTCGAGCCGGGAGGCGCGCCATGCCGAGGTGGCGCGGGAGTTGCTGGCCGCCGGAAAGGCCTATCTCGCCTACGACACGCCGGAGGAGCTGGCGGCGATGCGGGCCGAGGCCGAGGCCGCCAAGCGCCCCTTCAAATACGAAGGCAGCCGCTGGATGAACCTGGACCCAGCCCAGGCCCCTTCCCTGCCCGCCGCCATCCGCATCAAGGCCCCGCGCGGCGGGGAGACGGTGGTGGCCGACCTGGTGCAGGGCGAGGTCCGCGTCGCCGATACCGAGCTGGACGACATGATCATCCTGCGCTCGGACGGCACGCCCACCTACCTGCATGCCGTGGTGGTGGACGACCACGACATGGCCATCACCCATGTCATCCGCGGCGACGACCACCTGACCAACACCTTCCGGCAATGCATGGTCTATGACGCCATGGGCTGGCGGCGGCCGCATTTCGCGCATATCCCGCTGATCCATGGCGCCGATGGCGCCAAGCTGTCCAAGCGCCACGGCGCGGTGGGCGCGCTGGAATTCGCCGAGCAGGGCTTCCTGCCGGAGGCGCTGTGCAACTACCTGCTGCGCCTCGGCTGGGGCCATGGCGATGAGGAGATCGTGCCGCGCGACCGCGCCATCGCGCTGTTCGACCTGGCCGATGTCGGCCGCGCCGCCTCCCGCATGGACTATGCCAAGCTGACCCATCTGAACGGCGTCTATCTGCGCGAGGCGGAGGATGACCGGCTGGTGCGCGACGTGCTGGCCCGCTTCACCCGGCGCGGCATCGATTTCGGCACGGAAGCCGCCGCCCGCATCCAGCTGCTGATGCCGGACCTGAAGGCGCGGGCCAAGACGCTGGTGGAGCTGGCCGATGCGGCGATCTTCGCGGTGGCCAATGGCGCCCCGGTGCCGGATGCCAAGGCCGCCGCGCTGCTGACGGAGGAGGTGCGGGCGCGGCTCGCGGACCTCGCCCAGTTCCTGGCGGATGCGCCGTGGGAGCGGGCGGAGCTGGAGCAGTGGCTGCGCGACTATGCCGAGGTGAAGGGCGTCAAGCTCGGCCAAATCGCACAACCTTTGCGTGTAGCACTCACCGGCAGCACCCAGAGTCCGCCGATCGATGCGGTACTGGTGGCGCTTGGCCGATCCGAGGCCCTGGCCCGGATCCTGGCCGCTTCCGGCGAGGCGCTGTGACGATTCTTCCCGCTTGACCCCGCCTCGGAGAAAGTCTAAAAAATAGACTAACGAACGGCAAATTAGCCGTTCGGCTCCGGAGGGCGGCATGCGTACCCTGTCCAAGGTCAGCTACTGGATCCTCGGCTTCATCGGCACGGCGGTCTGGACCAGTTCCATCATCGCGCTCACCACCCTGCCCCTGCCCGCGCAACTGGCGCTGGGCGCCATGATGATGGTGGGCTGCCTCTGGGGGCATTCGGTACTCTTCCCCAAGCAGCGGGAGGAAGACGGCGCCATCGCGCCCGGCCGCATGCCGCGGGAGGAGGCGATGCGCAGCCTCGCCCAGGCGCCCCTGCCGCTCGGCCGGCCCCGGGTCCCGGTGGCCCGCCCCGTGCGGCCGGCGCAGCGCCTGGCCTGAGGGCGCGGCGGTTCAGCCGGCGCCGTTCGGCACCTGGATGCGCTCGATGCCGCGGAATTCCACCCGCTGGTCGCCGAAGTAGATCACGCCAGCGGAATTGGTGCTGAGCGCGCGGGTGCCATCGGGCTGCATCTCCCCGCTGAAGCCGCCCTTGCTGAATTCGATGCGGATATCGCCCCAGTCGTAGTTGTTGATGACGATGGTATCGGTATCGCCGCGGCCGATATGCTCTCCGAGGTTGGTGTTGCGCTCGCCGAAGATGCGGTCGTTGCCGTCGCCCTGGCCGATGATGAAGGTGTCGCTGCCGAAGCCGCCCATCAGCTTGTCGTCGCCCTGGCCGCCCACCAGCACGTCATCGCCCGCCTGGCCGTCCAGCGTGTCATTGCCGCCGACGCCGTAGAGCGTGTCGTCTCCCGCCTTGCCGCCGACGCTTTCGCCGCTGTCGGAGAGGGTGACATTGTCATCGCCCGCGAAGGTTATGCGGCTGGTCATGAAGGCGGAAAAACTCGTCCCGCCGGTCACCTGGTCCAGCGCCGCATCGTCCAGCGGGACCGGCGCGGTGGGGAGGGATTTCGGGGCACTGGCCATGCAACCGCAACCTTTGCTCAAGCTGATTGGAGATAAAGTTTATCGATCGCCAATCTAGCGAGAGGTCGCGGGAGAAGGACAGGGGCCCAGGCGATCGGCCGCATAGGCTGTGCCTATGCGCCCCGCCCTATCGCGGCGTGACGATCCGGCAGGCCCGCGCCGTGGCGCGCGCCAGCAGCAGCATGCGCCGCGCCGCCACCGCCCCGGTCGCGGCATCGCCGACCACGGAGGCGACCAGCGGATTGGTGGTCACGGCCGTGACCGCCGCATTGATCGCGACATCGGCTGCCGCCACGGCCCCGGCCTCGAACAGCGTGCGCCGCAGCAGCTTCAGCGTGCCGAGCAGGCCCGGGCGCAGGCCGTGGATCGCCGCCACCTCCCGCACCAGGCGCAGGCCGCGCCAGGCGATGAAGACGCCGTCCAGCGCCGGGGAGGGCACGATGGCGGTGGCGGCCAGGGATTGCAGCGCGGCGGCGCGCCCGGCCGAGACGGCGGCACGGTCCAGCCTGGCCAGCGGCCCGGCCTCCAGCAAGGCGAGCAGGGTCGGCAGGTCCGGCGCCTTGCGCAGCGCCGGCAGCATCTCCTGCGCCTCCGGCAGGCGGGCCGCCCAGTCCAGGATGGCGGAGCGGCTGGCGGCGAAGTCGCCACGCGCCACTGCGGCGCGACCGCGCTCCACCGTACCGAGGCCGGCCAGGCCGCGCAGCTCGCGCAGGAAGGCGGCCGCAATCAGCCCGTAGCCCGCCACGGCCACGGATAGCGTCACCCAGCCCAGCCAGGGTGCGCGCGTGAACTGGTCCGCAACATAGCCGCCGACATCGATGGCGGAGAGGCCCACCAGCAGCACGCCGATGCCGCCCGCCGCCAGGCTCAGAGCCGACCAGCGGCTGCGCGGGGCTGGTGGCAGCGCCACCGGCGCCACCGCCTGGTCCCAGCCGAAATCGAGGCGCGGCGCGGGGGCCAGGCTGTCCTCGGTCAGGATTCGGGGGCCGCGCGGGGCGTCGCGGGGACCGCGCGGGGTATCGCGGGGACCGCGCGGGGTATCGCTCAAAGCAGGTCTCCGATCAGGGATGCCAGCATCCGGTCCAGCCCCAGATGGGGCATGCCGGACAGCCCGTCACCGGTCAGCCGCGGCGGGCGGAAGACCGGCATGCGGAATTCGCCATGGCTCCAGAAGGCGTGATCCGGCCGGCGGTCCGGCACCTCCCCGGGATAGATCCGCGCGCTGCGGCCGCCATCGAGCAGCACGCCGCGCACCGCCTGAACGTCCCGCCCATCGACGCGCGCCAGGTCGTCCTGGGTGCAGCGGAGGGCGGCGATGGCATGGACGGAGGTGGTGGCGCCCCCTGCCCCCGCCGTGTCCCGCCCCACCAAATCCCCCAGCAGCCCCACCAGCTTGTCGCGCTGGGCCGCCGGCACATGGTCCGCCTTGGTGGCGGCGAAGCCCACATGCTGCACGCCCTGGCCGGTCAGCAGATTCAGCCAGCCGCCGCCCCGGCGCAGGGCGGTGGCGATGGCGGAGAGCGCGGCAGCCGTGTCGTCAAAGGCTTCCTCCCCGGCATGCAGCGCGCCGAGTGCATCGACCAGCACCGCCTGGCGGCGGAAGCGGCGGAAGAAGGGTTCGAAGAAGGCGCTGCGCTGGTCCGCCAGATAGGCGGCGTGGCGCCGCGCCAGCAGCCTTCCCAATTCGCCCTGGCTGCCGCCGGGCAGCGGGAAGAACCACAGCAGCGGCGCCTCTCCGCGCGGACCCGGATTCAGCGCGCGGCCGGGCTGCAGGAAGCGGAAGCCGAGGTCGTCCCGGCAGCGCAGCAGGGCGGCGCGGTACAGACGAAAACCCTGGCGGGCCAGCGCCTCGTCATCCCGCGCGCCGGGCGGCAGGGCATCGACGAAATCGAGAAAGTCGCGGGCGACCGCGGCGCGCCTGCCCTGTCGCAGCCGGGCCAGGGTTTCGCGCGACCAGTCGTCGAAGGACTGGTCCAGCATCGGCAGGTCCAGCAGCCATTCGCCGGGATAATCCAGCAGCTCCAGCGTGACGCGGCGTTCGCCGGCCACCCAGCCGCGCGCCTGGCCGAGCCAGGAGGCCGGCGCCAGGTCCAGCGCGATCTCCAGCGTGGAAAGATCCTCGGTCCGTTCCGGCCAGCGCGGCGGATCGGCGGCCAGCGCCTCCAGATGCGCGGCGGCGTCGAAGCGCGGCGTCGCCTCCACCCCCGGCGGCACCAGCCGCGCCCCGCGCAGCCGGTTGCCGGAGGCGGCCGCCAGCGCAGGCAGGGTGTTCACCCCCGCCCCCGCCGCCAGCAGGTTCGCCACCAGGGAGGTCAGGAAGACGGTCTTGCCAGCGCGCGACAGGCCGGTGACGGCCAGGCGCACCCTCTCCCGCCCCGCCAGCGCCCGCGCGGCATCGGTCATGCCGGCGAGCGCATCCTCCAGCGGCGTCAGGATCGCCATGTGGGCGGCGTTACTTCCGCTCGATCAGCTCGATCTTGTAGCCGTCCGGATCCTCGACGAAGGCGATGACCGTGGTGCCGAACTTCACGGGGCCGGGCTCGCGCGTGATCTTGGCCCCGCCGGCGCGCAGCTTGTCGCAGGTCGCGTAGATGTCCGGCACGCCGACGGCCAGGTGGCCGAAGGCCGTGCCCATCTCGTAGCTCTCGGTGCCGTAGTTGTAGGTCAGCTCGACCACCGCGGCGCCGGTCGATTCCTCGGCATAGCCGACGAAGACCAGCGTGTACTTGCCCTCCGGCACGTCGCGGCGGCGCAGCTCCTTCATGCCGAGCAGCTTGGTGTAGAAGTCCACGCTGCGCTCGAGATTGCCGACGCGGATCATGGTGTGCAGCAGCGAGCCCTGGCTCATGGCGTATTCCCTTGCGTGAGGATCTGGTCGGCATCCATCGCCAGCAGGAACAGCCCCGCGGCGTCGGCTTCCGATATGGTGGCGTCGCGGTCCAGAACGATGGTGCCCACATGACCGTTCCGTCGCGCCTCCACCGCAATGCCGCGCAGCCCGGCGGCGGCGGCGGCGCGGATGGTGTCGGGGCCGATGGCGGGCAGGTCCACCAGCTTGCTCTGCGCCGGTTTTACCAATTTGACCAATACGCCGCCGGGCCCCTCGCGGCGCAGTTCGCCGGCGCGGGCGAGCATGGCGTCGGTGCCCTCGATCGCCTCCAGCGCCAGGACCAGGCCCTGCTGGACCACGCAGCCCTGGCCGGCATCGGCGGCGCCGAGCTGGCGCGCGACCGTGATGCCGCGCCGGATATCCTCCAGCGCCTCGGCATCCGGCTGGGCACGGGTGGGGCAGCCGGCCTCCATCAGCAGTTCGGCAAATACCTGCTGGGCGCCCAGCGGCTCGAAGCCTTCCTCGCGCAGCACGGTGACGATGGCGGTCAGCAGCGCGTCATCGCCGCCGAACAGCGCCCGCCGCCCCACCTTGGCCATCAGCCGCAGGCCTTCCCCATCCAGCCGCAGCGACAGGATGGAGGGCCGGGTCACGCGCCCCGCCAGCACCAGCTGCCGCGCCCCGGCGCGCCGCAGCAGGCCGAGCATCTGGCCGATGGCGCCGAGGCGCACCACCGCATGCGGCCAGGCCGCCCATTCGCGGGGATCGGCGAAACCCTCCACCAGCACGGCGAAGACCGGGCGGCCGGCGCGGGTGGCGGCATCGGCCACGCGCAGCGGCATGACACCGCCGCCGACGATCAAACCGAGGGGCAGTCCGAGCGGGGCGCCGGTCACGCGGCCTCCCCGCTCTCCTCCTCGTCGCCGTAGCGGCCGAAGGGGATCAGCCCGTGGCGGCCGCGGTTGCGGGCGAAGGCGAGGATCTCGGCCACCTGCGGATTGCCCGGATAGGCGGCGGCGACGCTCTCCACCGCCTCATCCGGCCGGCCGCCGCGATAGAGGTCGTGCACCGCACGCGCCACCGTAACCACCTGGTCCTTGCTCAGGCCCAGGCGCCGGCGCATGGCGATGGTGTTGAGCCCGGCATGCTTGGCCCGGAAGCCCTTCACGCGGCCATAGGGCAGCACGTTGCGCTCCACGCCCGACATGCCGGCCACCATGGCCATGCGGCCGATGCGGACGAATTGCTGGATGGCGGCGCCACCCTGGATCACGGCGAAATCGCCGATCTCCACATGGCCGGCGAGCATCACGTTGTTCACCAGGATGACGCCGTCGCCGATGTTGCAGTCATGCCCGACATGGGCCACGCACATCACCAGGCAATCGGCGCCGATCCGCGTCATGCCATCGCCGCCGGTGCTGCCGCGATGGATGGTGGCGTGTTCGCGCACCTGGCTGCGGGGGCCGATGGACACGCCGGTGGGCTGGCCCTTGTACTTCAGGTCCTGCGGCGGCAGGCCGATGGTGGCGAAGGGGAAGACCTTCACCCCATCGCCCAGGCTGACCCGGCCATCCAGCACGACATGGGCGACGAGTTCCACGCCCTGTCCCAGCACCGCCTCCGGCCCCACCACGCAGCCGGGGCCGATATGGCATCCGGCCCCGATCTGGGCCCCGTCCGCCACATGGGCGGCGGGGTGGATGAAGCCACCATGGCTGGTAACCGGCATGATTTCGGAATCCACGCGGATGGCTTCGCTCACTTGTCGAGGATCATGGCGGAATAGCCGGCCTCGGCCACCACCTTGCCATCGACCTTCGCCTCGGCCGTGAACTTCCAGATGTTGCCGCGCTGCTTTTCCTTCTGGACATGCACGCGCATCTGGTCGCCCGGCACCACCGGCTTGCGGAACTTCGCGCTCTCGACCGTCATGAAATAGACCAGCTTGCCCTGGGCGGAAGGCCCAAGCGTCTCCACCACCAGCACGGCCGCCGTCTGGGCCATGCTTTCGATGATCAGCACGCCCGGGAAGACCGGGTGCTGCGGGAAATGGCCCTGGAAGAAGTTCTCGTTGATCGAGACGTTCTTGACGCCCACGGCCGAGACATTCGGAACGATCTCCACCACCCGATCCACCAGCAGGAAGGGGAAGCGGTGCGGGATCGCCTGCATGATGCGGGCGATGTCATAGGTGCCGACGGTGCCTTCCGCCGCGGTGGCCGGCGTCTTCTCTGCGGTCGCGTCCATGGTCCTGTCTTCCGTTCGCTCCATGGCGAATTAAGGCGTCGGGCGAATCAAGGCGTCGGCTTGGCCGGCGGCTTGGTGCCAGCCAGCTTCCGCAGCGCGGCAAAGGCCCGCAAGGTCTCACGCATCGGCCAGGCGGGAGAGCCGCCAACGACCTCACCCGGCGCGACATCGGACATGACGCCGGACTGGGCCGCGACCTGCGCCCGGTCGCCGATCTCGACATGGCCGCTGATGCCGGACTGGCCACCCATCTGCACCCCGTTGCCGAGGCGCGTGGAGCCGGCGATGCCGACCTGGGCCACCAGCACACAGCCTTTGCCGGTGCTCACGTTGTGGCCGATCTGCACCATGTTGTCGAGGCGCGTGCCCGCCCCCAGCACGGTATCCGTCTGGCTGCCGCGATCGACGCAGGCATTGGCGCCGAGCTCCACGAAGTCCCCCAGCAGCACGCGGCCGAGCTGGGGCATGGTCTCGAAGCGGCCTTCCGGGGTCACGGCGAAGCCGAAGCCTTCCTGGCCGACCCGCGCGCCGGGGTGCAGCACCACCTGCCGGCCGGCGATGCAATGGGACAGGCTGGTATGAGCGCCGATCCGGCAGCCCTCCCCCAGCACCACCCCGGCACCGATCACGGCATGCGGCCCGATGATGCAGCCGGCGCCGATCTCCGCCCCCGCCTCGATGACCGCCAGTGGGCCGACCTCCACCCCCTGCCCGATCCGTGCCGAGGCATCGACCACGGCGCTGGGATGGATGCCGGGGCGGGGTGCGGCGGCCGGGTGCAGCGCGCGGGCGATGCGGCCGAAGCCGAGATAGGGATGCGGCGTGACGATGGCCGCGCGGCCTTCCGGCAGCTTTGCCAGCATCTCCGGCGCCAGCACCACCGCCGCCGCCTGGGTGATGGCGAGCTGCCCCGCATAGCGACGGTTGTCGAGGAAGCTGACCTCCGCCGGCCCCGCCGATTGCAGCGGACCCACGCCGGTGATCGGCAGCTCAGGGTCGCCGCCCACCAGCTCACCCCCGGCCGCGGCCGCGGCCTCCGCCAGGGTCAGGGCGGATCCGGCGGGAAAGAAGCGCGGATCCGCCGCCATCGGTCAGTTCCGTCGCGCGGCCGGGGCGGCCGGGGCGGGCGGCGGCGGCGGCGGCGGCGTGCCATCGGCGGCGGGCGCGCCGGCAGCGGGCGCCTCGGTCGGCGCGGCGCCTTCGGCCGGCAGGTTCACACTGCGCAGCACCCGGTTCATCTGCGCCGAGATCTCATCCGTCAGGTCGAAGCCCGAATCGTTGAAGATCACCAGCGGGCGCGGCAGCACGATGTTCACCCCGCGGGAGGCCGCGACCTGCCGGATGACGGCGCCCAGCGCCTGTTCGATCTGCTGCAGCCCGGTCTGGGCGGCCTGGTCGATGGCGCGCGACCGGTCGCGGAAGATGCGCTGCGCATCGGTGATGCGTTCCTGCAGCTCCCGCTCCCGCGCGCGCAGCTGTTCCGGCGCCAGGGTGGCGCGGGCGGCGGCCAGGGCCTGCTGTTCCTCGCGCCAGCGGCCCTGCTCGCGCTGCAGATCCTCGTTCAGCCTGGCGCGGCGGCGCTCGATCTCCTCCCGCACCTGGTTGAAGGCGGCGGAAAGGCGCTGGACCTCCGGGATGTCGACGATGGCGATGACCGGCGCGGGCGGGCGCTGGCCGGCCGGCGTGGCCGCCGGGCGCTGCTGCGGCGGGCGCTGCGCCGGCTGGCCCTGCGCGGGCCGCTGCGGCTGGCCCTGGGCCTGGCCGGGCGGCACGAACCACTGCTGCCCCTGCTGCTGCTGGGCAGACGCCTGCGGCACGATCAGCAGGGACGGCGCGAGGAGCAGCGAGGCCGCGAGGAGATGACGCAGGCGCATGGGTCGATAATTCCGGATGTGGCTCAGAAACGGGTGCCGAAGCCGAAACGCACAAGCTGCGTCTCGTCGTAGGACTTCTTCACCACCGCCTGGGCGATGTCGATATTGATCAGGCCGACCGGCGTGCGCCAGGACACGCCAACGCCGGCGCCGACGCGCGGCGAGGAATCGTCCTGCACGCCCACGCCCGAGACCGGCGTGCGCGAGAGCGAGCCGACATCGACGAAGGCGCGGCCGAGCAGCCCGATCTCGGAAGGCAGCGGCAGCGGGAAGCGCAGTTCGGTGGTCTGCGTCCAGATCAGCCGGCCGCCCAGCGGGTCGTCATTGCCGGCGCTGGAGGTATCGCGCGGGCCGGCGCCGGCCAGGGCGAAGCCGCGCAGATTGTCGCCGCCCAGGAAGAAGCGGTCGATGATGCGTTCCGGCCGGTCGCCCCAGGGCGTCAGCAGGCCGACGCCGGCCTGCAGCGCCAGCACGTATTCCGGCGCGCCCAGGTAGCGTTCCAGCGGGATGTAGCCGGCCACGTCGCCACGCCAGCGGATATAGGCGACATCGCCGCCGAGGCCCGCCACATCGGTGCCGACGCGCGCGATATAGCCGCTGCGCGGCTCGATCCGGCTGTCGCGCACGTCATAGGAAAGGGTGGTGCCGACCTGCGACAGCAGGGTGATGCCGCTCTGTTCCCGGATATAGCGGCTGGCATCCGTCTGCACGTCGAAGATGTCGCGCTGCACCAGGCTGTAGGACCAGCTCTGCCGCACCCGCTCATTGAATTCGTAGCCGGCACGCAGGGCGAAGCCGACGCGCTTCTCCGAATAGCTCGACGTGTCCTGCAGGTCGCGCGTGATATAGAAGACGTCGAGGCCGGCCGCCAGGTTGCGGTCCAGGAAGGACGGGTCGGTGATCGAGAAGTCGACCTGCGTGCGGCGCTGCGCCAGCAGGGTCTGCAGCCGCGTGTCGACGCCGGTGCCCAGGAAGTTGCGCTCGCGGATGCCGAAGTCGGTCAGGAAGCCGGCATCGGTGGAGAAGCCGCCGCCCAGCGAGATTTCGCCGGTCGGGCGTTCCGTCACCGAGGTGACCAGCACCGTGCGGTCCGGCGCGGAGCCGGGCTGCACGTTGATCTCGGCATTGCCGAAATAGCCCAGGTCGCGGATGCGCTGGCGGGACCGGCGCACCTGCGCGGCGTTGAAGGCGTCACCCTCCGCGATGCGGAATTCGCGCCGGATCACGCGGTCCGCCGTGCGGCTGTTGCCGGTGATGTCGATGCGCTCGACGTAGGCGCGCGTGCCCTCGGCGACCTCAAAGGTCACGTCGACGCGGCGATTCTCCCGGTCCCGCACCACGCGCGGGCGGACCTCGACGAAGGGCACGCCGCGCAGGCCGACGGCATCGGACAACGCCTCGACCGAGCGTTCCACCGCATCGCCGTCGTACCAGTCGCCCTCGGAGATCGCGAGCTCGCCGCGCAGCGTTTCGGGCTCCACGCCACGCAGCGTGCTGGTGATCTCGGCGCGGCCGACGCGGTAGCGCGGGCCCTCGTCGATCGTATAGGTCACGAAGAAGCCGCTGCGGTCCGGCGCCAGCTCGGCCACCGCGCCGGTCACCTGCACATCGGCATAGCCCTGGCGCAGGTAGTAGCGGCGCAGCAGCTCGCGGTCGAAGTTCAGCCGCTCCGGGTCATAGATGTCGGAGGTGGACAGGATCCGGTACCAGGCCTGCTCGCGCGTCGCGACCACGTCCTTCAGTCGGCTGTCGGAGAAGGCGGTATTGCCCACGAAGCTGACGCGGCTGACGAGCGCCGCATCGCCTTCCGTGATCTCGAAGACCACGTCGACGCGGTTCTGGTCGAGCTCGATCACCTTGGGCTCGACGCGGGCGGCGAAACGGCCGCGGCGGGCATAGAGGTCGAGGATGCGCTGCCGGTCCGCCTGCGCCGCCTGCGGGGTGAAGACGGCGCGCGCGCGCAGCGTCACCTCCGGCGTCAGCACATCGTCGGAGACCTTGCTGTTCCCCTCGAAGGCCACGCGGTTGACGATCGGGTTCTCCTGCACCGCGACCTGGATGCGGTCTCCCGCGCGGGCCACCGTCACGTCCCGGAACAGCCCGGTGGCGAACAGCGTGCGCAGGCTGCGGTCCAGCCGGTCCGCATCGAAGGGATCGCCCGGCTGCAGCAGCATGTAGGAGCGGATGGTATCCGCCTCGATGCGCTGGTTGCCGGTCACGTCGATGCCGCGCACCACGCCGGAAGCGGCGGGCGATGCGGCGGCGGGGGCGCGAGGGCCACGGGTCTGCGCCTCCGCGGTCAGGGCAAGGCCGACCGGGACGAGGCAGGTGGCGGCGAGCAGGAGAAGCCGATTGGCGACCAAGAGGTATATCCCCGGCGGGGTGAGTAAGGCGGCGGAGACTACCCGAGCGGCAAGGCCCCCGCCACCCCCGCAGGCAAGCTGCCCGCCTGGCCTGCCCATCCCCGCCGCGCGGCCCGCGCCGCGCTTCGGCGGAAACCGCGCCAAGCCGCGCTGATGCGCTGAAATTGCAGGACTTTCCGGGGCCGCGAGGGCCCCGGCCGGTTCAGCCGAACAGCCCCGCCGCCCAGCGCACCACGCCGAGCTGCGACAGGTCGTTCCATGTGGCGAAGACGAAGAGGGTGATCAGCAGCGCGAATCCGGCGCGGAAGCCGTATTCCTGGGCGCGCGGCGGCAGCGGCCGGCCGCGGATCGCCTCCGCCGCGTAGAACATCAGGTGGCCGCCATCCAGCACCGGGATGGGAAACAGGTTGATCAGCGCCAGGTTCACCGAGAGCACCGCCATGAAGGAGACCAGGCTGGCAATGCCGAGCTCCGCCACCTGGCCCGACATCTGCGCGATTCGCAGCGGCCCGCCGAGATCCTCCGCCCCCCTTCCGCCGGCGATCATCTGCCAGACGGCGGCCAGCGTCTGCTTGGTGATATCCACCGTCTGCACCGTGCCGGCCCAGAGGGCGCTGAGCGGGTTCAGCCGTTCGAACTGCGTCGGCGCGGCGCCGACGCCGAGGATGCCCACCGTGGTCTCCCCGGTCGTGCGCGGCACGGGCGTCGCGGTCAGCGTGCGCTGCGTCCCGTCCCGCTCCACCGTCACCGCCACCGGCGTGCCGGCGCGGGGCTGGATATGGCGCTGCACCTCCTCGAACCGCGTCACCGCCTGGCCATCCAGCGCCAGGATCCGGTCGCCCGGCAGCAGCCCGGCGGTGGCGGCGGCGGAGCCTTCCTGCACGGTGCCGACCGCGGTGGTCGCCGCGGGCTGGCCCACGGTCATGTAGAGCGCGCCGAACATCAGCGCGGCGAGCACGAAATTGGCCAGCGGGCCGGCGGCCACAACGATGGCGCGGTCGCGCACCGGCTTCTCATGGAAGGTCTGGCCGGGGCGCCAGCTGGCGCGCACCTCCTCCGGAACGTCTTCCGGCTGTTCCTGGCCGTGCAGCTTCACATAGCCGCCGAGCGGCAGCCAGCCGATGCGCCATTCCGTGCCAACCCGGTCGGTCCAGGAGGCGATGGCCCGGCCGAAGCCCACCGAGAATCGCTCGACATGGATGCCGCGCCAGCGGGCCGCGAGGTAGTGGCCAAGCTCATGGAAGAACACCAGCACGCCCAGCACGACCACGAAGGCCAGAAGGGTGCGGATCGGATCGGGCAGGAAGTCCAAGGTGCTCTCCAGCGGCGCGCAAGGCGCCCGTCATTGATGCGCCAGCCAGTCCGGCGCCAGTCCCGCCTGCCGCCCGCCCTCACCCGACCGCGGCGCGGGCCTCGGCATGGTCGCGGGCGGCGCGGCGCGCGGCGGCATCCAGCGCCAGGATATCCTCCAGCCCTTCCGCCCGCGGCGCCACCAGCCCCGCCAGCGTATCCGCCACCACGGCGGCAATCTCGAGGAAGCCGAGGCGCCGGTCGAGGAAAAGCCCCACCGCCACTTCATTGGCCGCGTTCAATATAGTCGGGGCGCCGCCGCCCGCCTGCAAGGCCTCTCGTGCCAGGCGCAGCGCAGGGAAGCGGACCGGGTCGGGCGCGCTGAATTCCAGCCGGCCGATCGCCGCCAGATCCAGCCGCGGCGCCTCGACATGCAGCCGCTTCGGCCAAGCCAGGGCATGGGCGATGGGCGTGCGCATGTCGGGCGTACCGAGCTGCGCCATCAGCGAGCCATCGGCGAACTGCACCAGCCCATGCACGGCCGATTGCGGATGCACCAGGATGTCGATCCGCGCCTCCGGCACCGGGAACAGGCGCGCGGCCTCGATGAGCTCAAGCCCCTTGTTCATCATGGTGGCGGAATCGATGCTGATCTTGGCGCCCATCGACCAGACCGGATGGCGCACCGCCTCCTCCGGCGTGGCGCGCGCCATGCGTTCCAGTGGCCATTCGCGGAAGGGGCCGCCGGAGGCGGTGAGGATGATCTTTTCCACCCCTGCCGGGTCCTGGCCATCGAGGGCCTGGAAGATGGCGTTATGCTCGGAATCGACCGGCAGCAGCCGGGCGCCGCCGGCGCCCGCCACGGCCAGCACCAGCTCCGCCGCGCAGACCAGGCTTTCCTTGTTGGCCAGCGCCAGGGTGCCGCCGCGGCCGAGGGCCGCGAGGGTGGAGCGCAGGCCGGCGGCGCCGACGATGGCGGCCATGGTCCAATCGGCCGGGCGCGCCGCAGCTTCCTCCACCGCCGCGGCGCCCGCCGCAGCTTGGACGCCACTGCCGGCCAGGGCGGCCTTCAGATCCGCATAGGCGCCTTCATCCGCCACCACGGCCAGCCGCGCCCGGTGGCGTAGCGCCTGTTCGGCAAGTTGCGAAAAGTCGCGGTTGGCGACCAGCGCCTCGACCCGGAAGGCGCCCTCCGGCGCCGCATCCAGCAGCGCCATGGTGGACCGCCCGACCGAGCCGGTGGAGCCGAGGATCGAAACCGAACGCGTCACCAGGCCCATCCCCAAAGCGGCCGCCCCTGCCCCAGCATAGTGGACAGCAGCGCCGCCACCGGCGCCGCCGCCAGCACCCCATCCAGCCGGTCCAGCAGCCCGCCATGGCCGGGGATGAGGGAGGAGGTGTCCTTCACCTTGAAGTGGCGCTTGATGGCGGATTCGAGAAGATCGCCGGCCTGCGAGGCGATGCTGACCAGCAGCGCCACCAGCGCGACCGCCGGCCACCAGGCGCCGGGCGTGAAGGCCAGGGCGCAGGCGCCGCCGAAGATCAGCGCCGCGGCCAGGCCGCCCAGCGCGCCGGACCAGGTCTTGTTGGGCGAGATGGACGGCGCCAGCTTCGGCCCGCCGAAGGCCCGCCCGGCCATATAGGCGCCGATGTCGGAGGCCCAGACCACGACGAACAGGAACAGCACATTGCCGCGCCCGGCCTCGTTGTCGTGCCGCAGCTCGATCAGCGCGAGCCCGGCCAAGCCGATATAGAGCACGCCGAGGGCGAGCCGCCGCGCCGGCTGGGTGATGCCGGACCGCCGGCCGAGCAACGCGACGCCGAGCCAGGTGGCGGCGAAGCCGGCCAGCAGCAGCGCCAGACCGAGCCGCACCTGCTCCATCACCGCAAGCGCCCCCGCGGCGCAGACCACCAGCGGCACGGCGAGGCCCGGGAAGACCCGAGTGCGGCGGCCACACAGGTGCACCCATTCCCAGGCCAGCACCGCGCCGGCGATCGCTACCATGGCGGTGAAGGATTCGGCGCCGAACCAGATGCAGGCCAGCGCCGCCGGCAGCAGCACGGCGGCCGAAAGCGCCCGCTTGCGCAGGTCGTTCCACTGCCGGCGCGGGGCGCCGGGCTCGCCCGGAACCGGCGCGGTGATCATCGCCAGGCCCGCGTCACGCGACCCGCAGGCCGTAGCGGCGTTCGCGGCGGCAGAATTCGGCAATCGCTTCCGCCAGATGCGCGGCGTCGTAATCCGGCCAGAGCACGTCCTGGAAGACGAATTCGGCATAGGCCGCCTGCCAGAGCAGGAAGTTGGACAGGCGCTGCTCCCCGCTGGTGCGGATGATCAGGTCCGGGTCGGGCATGCCGGCGGTGGAAAGCCGGCCGGCGAATTCGGCCATGTCCACCTTTTCCGCATCCAGCGTGCCGGCGGCGACGCGCCGCGCGATATCCTTCGCCGCGGCCAGGATCTCCGCCCGCCCGCCGTAGGACACGGCGACGTTCAGGTTCAGCCGGGTGCCATGTGCCGTGGCCGCTTCCGCCGCCGCAATGGCCTGCACGGTTTCCGCGCCGAAGCGCTCCCGCTCCCCGATCACACGGAGCCTGATGCCTTCCCGCGCCAGGGTCCCGACCTCGGAGCGCAGATACATGCGCATCAGCCCGGTCAGGTCGCGCACCTCCTCGGCCGGGCGCTGCCAGTTCTCGGAGGAGAAGGCGAACAGCGTCAGCCAGCTGACGCCGGACTGGGCCGCGGCTTCGATGGTCCGGCGCACCGCCTCGGCTCCCGCCTTGTGGCCGAGGGCCCGCGGCAGGCCGCGGGCGCTGGCCCAGCGGCCGTTGCCGTCCATGATGATGCCGATATGCCGTGGCGGCCCGCCCTCGCACCCGGTGCGAGCCGGGGCGGCGCCCTGCGGCAGGTCGCGCGCCGCCGCGCCATCCAGCGGCTTCGTCGCAGCGCTCATCCCCCGACGATCCAGGCCGCCTCGCGTGCCATCAGCTTGTCCGGATGTCCTTTTCCTTCTCCGCCAGGGTGGCATCCACGGCCTTGATGCTCTGGTCGGTCATCTTCTGGATCTCATCCGTCCAACGCTTCACGTCGTCCTGGCTGACCTCGGACTTCTTGTCCTTCTCCCAGGCCTTGACCGTCTCCATCGCATCGCGCCGAACGCCGCGCATGGCAACCTTGCTGGCCTCGGCATATTTGCCGGCGGTCTTCACAAGGTCGTTGCGCCGTTCCGTGGTCAGCGGCGGCAGCGGCACGCGGATCACCTGGCCCTCCGTCTGCGGGTTCAGGCCGAGGCCGGAATCGCGGATGGCGATCTCCACCGCCTTCACCACGGACTTGTCCCAGACCTGGACCGAGAGCAGGCCGGGCCCGGCCACCGAGATATTGGAGACCTGCACCAACGGCTGCACATTGCCATAGGCTTCGACGCGGATCGGCTCCAGCAGCGCCGGGCTGGCGCGGCCGGTGCGCAGGCCCTGGAATTCCTTCTTGAGCGTCTCCAGCGCGCCGTCCATGCGGCGCTGCAGCTCGCGCTTGTACTCGGCGAAGTCAGCGGCCATGCCAGCTATCCCTTATGGATCGACCACGGTGGTGAACTTCCCCTCGCCCCGCATGACGGCGGTGAAGGCACCAGGCTCGTGAATGTTGAACACGACGATCGGCAGCTTGTTCTCCCGCGCCAGGCTGATGGCGGCGGCGTCCATCACCGCCAGGTCGCGGGACAGGACATCGAGATAGGTGATCGTGGTGTAGCGTTCCGCATTGGGGTTCTTGCGCGGGTCGGCGGAATAGACGCCATCCACCTGCGTGCCCTTCAGCAGCGCGTCGCAGCCCATCTCATTGGCGCGCAGCGCGGCGGCGGTGTCCGTGGTGAAGAAGGGGTTGCCGGTGCCGGCGGCGAAGATCACCACCCTTCCCTTCTCCATGTGCCGCATGGCGCGGCGGCGGATGAAGGGCTCGCAGAGGCTGGCCATTTGGATGGCGGACTGGACCCGGGTGGGCACGCCCAGCTTTTCCAGCCAGTTCTGCATGGCCAGCGCGTTCATCACCGTGGCCAGCATGCCCATCGCATCCGCCTGGGTGCGATCCATCCCTGCCGAGGCCCCGGCGACGCCCCGAAAGATATTGCCGCCGCCGATCACCATGCAGACCTCGACGCCGAGCTCCACCACGTCGCGGATATCCTCCGCGATGGCCTTCAGCACGGCGATGTCGAGGCCATAGTCCCGCGAGCCCATCAGCGCCTCGCCGGACAGCTTGAGCAGGACGCGCTTGTAGATCGGAGGTCTGCTCATCGGGTCTCGGGAATCCGGAGGCTGGCGTTGCGGAACATAGTCGCCGCGGCATGGCGGCGGCAAGGCGAAGGGAAAGCAGCCCTGTGGCGGCAGGCCCCGGGCGCGAGCCGGGCCGGGGGAGCTGCGCGGCCGACTTCGCGCCAGGTATGCGCCCGCCCGGCCGCCCCTTCAGGCAGCCGGGTCGGGGGGGCGGGCGGGCTTGCGCCTCAGCCCTTGGCGGCGGCGGCCACTTCGGCGGCGAAGTCGCTAGCCGCCTTCTCGATGCCCTCGCCCAGATGGAAGCGGGCGAAGCCGGTCAGCTGGCCACCGGCCTTCTTGACCACTTCCTTCACGCGGGTCTCGCCGTCATGCACCCAGACCTGCTCCAGCAGCACCACTTCTTCGTAGTACTTGCGGATGCGGCCCTCGATCATCTTCTCGACGATCTCGGGCTTCTTGCCGGACCCGGCCGCCTGCTCGCGCAGCACCGCCTTCTCCCGCTCCAGTGCCGAGGGGTCGACGGCGGAGACGTCCAGCGCCTCCGGCCGCGTCGCGGCCACATGCATGCCGATCTGGCGGCCGAGCGCCTCCAGCGCCTCGATCTCGTTCTCGGCCTGCAGGGCGACCAGCACGCCGATCTTGCCGAGGCCGGGCTTCACCGCATTGTGCATATAGGTGGCGACGGTGCCGGAGGGCACGCGCAGCACCTTGGCGCGGCGGATCGACATGTTCTCGCCGATCGTGGCGATCAGGCGGGTCAGCTCCTCCTGGGTGGAGTGCGTGGTGCCCGGATAGGTCGCGGCCTTCAGCGCCTCGACATCGTCGCCCACGGACAGGGCCAGGCCCGCCACCTCGGCCACGAAGGCCTGGAAGGCGTCGTTGCGGGCGACGAAGTCGGTCTCGGCATTCACCTCGACCATGGCGGCGACATTGGGGCCGGAGGCGACGCCCACCAGGCCCTCGGCGGCGACGCGGCCGGACTTCTTGGCCGCGGCCGAGAGGCCCTTCTTACGCAGCCAGTCGATGGCCGCTTCCATGTCGCCGTTGGATTCCACCAGCGCCTTCTTGCAGTCCATCATGCCGGCGCCGGTCTTCTCGCGAAGGTCGCGCACCAATGCCGCGGTGATCTCGGCCATATCGGTCATCCCCATCGAATCACGGCCGCACCAGGGGTCCCCCAGCGCGGCTTCTTTCCGGATGGCCGGGCGCGAGCGCCCGGCCGGATGCCCCCGGATGCACCGGGGGCCAGCGCATCAGGCGGCGGGCGCGTCCTTGGCCGGCTCGGCCGCAACCTCGGCGGCGACCGCCTCGGGCAGCACCTCGGCGACATCCGGCAGCGCCTCGGGCACCAGCTCCTCGGCCGCGCCGAGATCGGCGCCGGAGGAGCCGAGCTCGGCCGAGATGCCGTCCAGCACCGCGCCGGCGACCATGTCGCAATACAGGTGGATGGCGCGGATCGCGTCGTCATTGCCCGGGATCGGATAGGCGATGCCCATCGGGTCCGCATTGCTGTCGACCACGGCGACCACGGGGATGCCGAGCTTGTTGGCCTCCTCGATCGCCAGCTTCTCCTTCACCGTGTCGATGACGAAGATGATGTCCGGCAGGCCGCCCATGTCCTTGATGCCGCCGAGCGCACGGTCGAGCTTCTCGCGCTCCCGCGTCAGCATCAGGACTTCCTTCTTGGTCAGGCCCTGGATGTTGCCGCCCAGCTGCTCTTCCATCTGCTTCAGGCGCTTGATGCTGCCCTGGATGGTCTTCCAGTTGGTCAGCATGCCGCCCAGCCAGCGGTGGTTCACGTAATACTGGCCGCAGCGCGCGGCGCTCTCGGCCACATAGTCGGCCGCCGCCTTCTTGGTGCCGACCAGCAGCACGCGGCCGCCGGCGGCCACCACGTCGCGGATGGCGCGCAGCGCGCGGTCCATCATCGGCACGGTCTGCTGCAGGTCCAGGATATGGACCTGGTTGCGCACGCCGAAAATGTAGGGCGCCATCCGGGGGTTCCAGCGGCGGGTATGGTGGCCGAAGTGGACGCCGGCCTCGAGCAGGCCGCGCAGGGTGACGTCGGGCATCGCCATCGGCGAAATCCTTTCTACTTCCAGTGGTCCGGTTGTGCCTCCGCGCTGCCGCCCCCGCCCGTCAGACCGAAGGGTGGGGACCGGACCCTCGGGGTATGCCCCGGAAGGTGCAGAGCGTGCGAATTTGCCGCCCCCGGGCTTGCGCCTTGGGTCGACGGGCGCGGTATGCCCCAGCGGCGCCGCTGCCGCAACCCCGGCGGCGGCGAGCCTAGCTTGCGGGCCGCTTGCCGCGGGCGGCCCCATCCCTATCCTGGCGCCTCGCCTCCGGACAGCCCGAGCCCCATGCGAATCCTGGTCGTCTCCCCCACGCCGAGCCATCCGCAGGATGCCGGCAACCGCGCCCGCATCCATGCCGTGCTCTCCGGGCTGAAGGCGGCGGGCCACGGCATCACGCTCTGCCTGCTGGACCGTGAGAAAGTCGCCCCCGAACATCTTGAATCCATGCGAAACACCTGGGACGAGCTGATCCTGGTGCCGCATGACCGCAGCCTGGAAAAGCCCAGCCTGGCGGAAGGCCGCTTCGGCCTGGACGACTGGATCCAGCCGGCGCTGGAGGATGCGCTGGTCGGGCTCGCGGCGCGGCGGCCGGGCTTCGACATGGTGCTGGTGGAATACGTCTTCCTCAGCCGCGCCTTCACCTTCTTCCCCGCCCCGCATCTGCGCTTCCCGACCCCGGTGCTGAAGGTGCTGGACACGCACGACCAGTTCGGCGGGCGTGATGCGCGGCTGCGCGCGCTGGGCCTCAACCCCTCCTTCTTCTTCACGACGGAGGCGGAGGAGGCGCGCGGCTTCGGCAGGGCCGATCTGGTGCTGTCGATCCAGGACGAGGAGCGCGAGGCCTTCGCGTCCTACAGCCCCAAGCCCGTGCTGACGCTGGGCCATATCCCGGCCGGCCAGCACCCGCCCCTGCCGCCGCGTGCGCCGGATGGCCGCTTCGTCATCGGCTATCTCGGCAGCGCGAACCCCATGAACACCCGCGCGCTGGACCGCTTCCTGGCGGCACTCGACCTGCCGGCCCTGGCCGCGGTGGGGGCGGAGCTGCGCATCGCCGGCAGCGCCGCCGGCCACCTGGCGCCGCAGCCTGGCCTTGTTCTGCTCGGCCCCGTGCCGGATCCGGACGAGCTCTATGCCGCGGTGGACCTGGTGGTGAACCCGCATGAGGGTGGCACCGGGCTGAAGATCAAGACGGTGGAGGCGCTGGCGCGCGGCCGCCCGGTGGCCGGCACGGCGGAGGCTTTTGCGGGCCTCGCGCCGCAATCCGCCTTCCAGGCCGCGGCCGATGCCCCGGCCCTGGCCGCCCTGGTGCAGCGCCTGGTGGCGGAGCCGGCGCTGCGGCCGGAGCTGGCCCGGGCCTCGGCCCGGCTTTGGCAGGGCTATGCCACCCGCGTCGCGGCCGAGGCGCGCCACCTGGCCAGCCCCGCGGAGCTGCGCCTGGCGATGCAGCGGCCGCGCACCCTGCTGGTCACCGACCTGCGCTTCTGGGAGGAACGGCTGGGCAACCATGCCCGCATCGCCTCGCTCGCCCGCGCCGCGCGGTCGGAGACGGATCTCGACCTGTTCTTCCTGGGCAGCATGTCGGAGGCCGAGCAGGCGCAGGCGCGCCAGCTGATGGGCGGCCGGTCCCGCATCTTCCCGACCGGTCCGCTGCCGCCCACGCCGGATGCCATCCTGCCCCGCGGCATGACGCCCTTCGAGCGGCGCTCCACCATCGCCTCCGCCCTGCCGCTGTTTGCCAGGCACCTGGCGGAGAACCCGCCGGATGCGGTGGTGCTGGAATACATCCGCCTGTCCTATCTGCGCCACGCGATCAGCCAGCCGGTGCTGAAGGTGCTGGATACGCACGACATCATGTCCCTGCGGGCGCGCAACTTCGCCCATTTCGGCCGCCGCCACTTCATCGAGATCAGCGTGCAGGAGGAGCTGCAGATCCTCTCGGCCTTCGACCAGCTGCTGGCGATCCAGCAGGATGAATTCGCCTGGCTGGAGGCCCTGCTGCCCGGCCGGGTGCTGCTGGCGCCGCATGTCGTGCCGCTGATGCCGCGCGCCATCGGCAGCGGCGAAGGCCCGGTACGGATCGGCTTCCTGGGCGGCGACAGCCCGATGAACCGGGACGGGCTGACCTGGCTGCTGGACCAGGTCTGGCCCGCCATCGCGCCGCTGGGGGCGGAGCTGCATGTGGCCGGCCAGGTCTCTGCCGCCGTGCCGCCGGGCCGGCCAGGGGTGGTGGCGCATGGCCTGGTGAACCGGCCGGAGGATTTCCTGGCGACGCTGGATATCGGCGTGAACCCGGTCTTCTACGGCGGCGGGCTGAAGATCAAGACGGTGGAGTACCTCTGCCACGGCCTGCCCAGCGTGCTGACGGCGGAGGCGCTCTACGGCATCAGCGGCGGCGCCGGCACCGCCTATGAACTGGCCGAGGACCGCGCAGGCTTCGTCGCGGCCCTGGCCGGGCTGGTGCTGGACCCGGCGGCGCGGGCGCGGATGGGCGATGCGGCCCAGGCCTTCGGCCGCCGCCACTTCGCCCCGGCGGCGCTGGCGCCGGCCATGCGCAGCCTGGCCGGGCTGGCGCGCGGCATCCCCCGCCCGGAGCCGCGCCCTCGCGCCCTTGGTGCCTGACTTGGCGCCATCGGCGGGGCTGGGCTAAGGGATCGGCCGGATTGGCAACAGGGGCGGGAAGTCGGATGGGCCGCAGCCCGCAGGCGCTGGACAGGGCGGCCGGATGACCGCGCAGCCTTCCGGCCGCCTGGGCCATCTCCTCATCCTGCTGCCCTCCACCCGTTTCGGCGGCACCGAGGGCCATACGCTGCAGCTG
Source organism: Falsiroseomonas tokyonensis (assembly GCF_019024325.1). Lineage (GTDB taxonomy): Bacteria > Pseudomonadota > Alphaproteobacteria > Acetobacterales > Acetobacteraceae > Falsiroseomonas > Falsiroseomonas tokyonensis. The sequence goes on along the minus strand of NZ_JAFNJS010000002.1, from coordinate 739,823 downwards.
GCGGCGCGGCTGGCCGCGCAGCCGGGCCTGCGCGTGACCCTGGCGGCGGAGGCCGCGCTACTGCCGGAGCTGGCCGCCGGCCTGCCGCACGGCCCCGCCCCCGCGCTGCGCGCCGCCCCGATCGGCTGGAGCGGCCGCGTGCCGACGGAGGCCGAGATCGCCGGCCAACAGGCCGCGGCCACCGCCCTGGTCGCGCGCCTCGCCCCCGATATCCTGCTGATCCCCCTGCCCTGGCCCAATGCCGGCCTCGGCTTGCTGCGCGCCGGCGCGGCGCTGCCCCGGCTGGTGGTGCTGCACCTGGTGCCGGAAGCGGCGCCGGCCGGGCTGGCCGAGGCGGTGGAGGATCTGCCGCTGGAAGGCGCCGCCTGGTGCGCCGTCTCCGCCCCTGGTGCGCGGCGGGCGGAGCGGTTCTTCGGCCTGCCGCCGCTCGCCTGCGCCCAGATCGACAATCCCGCACCGCCGCCGCCGCAGGCCGATCGCGCCATGGTCCGCGCCGCGCTGCGCGCCGGGCTCGGCCTGCATGCGGATGCGCCGCTGGTCCTGTTCGTCGGCCGGCTGGAGAAGGGCAAGGGCGCGCATCTGCTGCCCGGCATCGCGACGGAATCCGGCATGACGCTGGCCTGCGCCGGCAGCGGCCCGCTGCGTCCGCTGCTGGACCGCCAGGCGGCAGCGGACCCGGAGGGGCGGCTGCGCCTGCTCGGACAGCTGGCCGATCCCGCCGCCTGGTATCTGGCCGCGGACGCGCTGGTGCTGCCATCGGTGCTTGAAGGGATGCCGCTGGTCTTCCTGGAGGCCGCCGCCGCCGGCTGCCCCGTGGTGGCCACGGAAGCGGCGCTGGAAGGCCTCGGCGCTGCGGCGCCCGACCTCGCTCGCCTGGTGCCGAGGCCGGAGGCCGCGCCCTTCGCCGCCACGCTGCGCGCCCTGCTGGCCGATCCGGAAGGCGCCGCCGCGCTGGCGGGCCGCGCCCGGGCCGAGGCGGCGCGGCGGTCCTGGGACCGCATCCTGCCCGAATGGCTCGGCCTGCTGCGCGCCGCCGCGACGCGCCGGCCCCTCGATCCCTCGCCGGAGACCCCCGCATGACCGCATTCCTGATCGGCGCGGCCGAGCGCGCCGCCCTGGCCGCCGGGCAGCCTGCCGTGGTGGCCCCGCCCGGCATGCTGGGGCTGGAGAGCCTGCCGATGGCGGTGCTGCGGCCGGTGCAGGGGGTGCTGCGGCAGGATGGCGCCAGCGACGGCCCCGCGGAGCCGCTGCCCGCCGGCCTGCGCCCGCTGGCCATCCTGGCCGCGGATGCGGCGGGGGCGGCGGAGCTGGCGGCGGGCCTGCCCCCTGGCCTGCCGCAGGTGACCGGCAGCAACCCCCTGCCCGGCCTGCTGGCCCTGGCCATGCAGGCGCTGGCCGCGGCGGAGGCCACGCGGCTGCGGCTGCAGGCCGCGGCCGCGGGCCAGCCTGCCGCCCGGCAGCAGGTGATCGACCTGCCGCCCGCCCCCATGGCGCCGCCGCCGCCCGCCCGCGTCACCCAGCATCTGGGCCGCCCGGCGGAGGGGCTCTGTGGCCTGGCGCTGCATCTCGCCGCCGTCCAGGCCAGCGCCGCCAGCCTGCTGCGGGTGCGGCTGCTGGCCGCGGGGCGGGTGCTGGGCGCCTGGACCGTGCCGGGCTCGGCGCTCGCCCCCGGCTGGCTGGCGCTCGACCTGCCCGAGCCGGCGCCGCCCGGCGCGGCGGAGGCGGTGCTGGAAGTCGCGGCCGAGGTCGCGCCCAATGAGACCCTGCAGCTCTCGGCCGCCGGCGCCGGGCCGCTGGCGCCGCTCGCCCTGCGGGCGGAGACGGCGGCGCCGCACCACCTGGCGCTGCCGCGCCACTTCGACTGGGCCGCGCGCGACCTGCCCGCCCCCGCCGCCGGGCTCGCCTTGCCGGTGCCGGAAGCGGCCTGGGCGGCGGCTGTGGTGGAAGGCGCCGAATCCCGCATGGTGGCGGCGGGCGGCGAGGCGCCGCGCATGCTGCTCGAGCTGGAACCGGGCGGCACCGCGCAGTTGCGTCTGCCCAGCCTGCCGCCCGGCGCCACCGACCTGGCGCTGGCCGAGCTCGCCTGCCGGCTGGGCGATGCCACCGGCCTGCAGGTGGCGCTGACGGCCGGGCCCGAATCAGGCCCGGCGCGGGACAGCGGCTGGCGGATTCCGGATGCGACGGGCGCGCTGCGCATCGCCCTGCCGCTGCCGGCGGGCCTCGGCGGCGCGCTGCTTCTGGGCCTCGCGCTGCGCAACCGCGGCACGGCGGCGCTGACGGTGGAGGTCTCCGCCCTGGCGCTGATGGCCGGCGCCGCCGGGGCGCCGCGGCGCCTGCTGCCGGAGCCCGGGCTGCGGACACCTGGCCTGGCACCGCAGCCCGCGCGGCTTTCCGTGCCCCTGCCTGGCGCCGCCCCGGCCCCGCTGGCCGAGGTACCGCCCGCCGCCTCCGGCCTGCCCGGCCCCCCGCCGCGCGCGGCCACCACCCAGCCGCCGCTGGCCGGCGGAGAGGCCGGCGGCCCGCTGCCGCCGCCCGCCCCCGCCACCACACCCATGACGCTTGCCGCCCCCATGCCGGTGCTGGCCGCGGAGATGCCGCCGGGCGGATCGGACTTCCAGGACATCAAGCTGCACCAGCACACCGCCAATGCCGATGGCAGCTACCGGCACCTGGATCTCGGCCTGACCGGCCTGGTCTCGGCGGCGGGCGTCTGGCGGGAGGTGCGGCTGAAGCTCTTCGATCGGCGCGGCACCGTCGGGCTGGAATTCCGCCGCATCAAGGGCTGGCCGAACATGTTCGAGACCTGGCCGAAGGGCGGCAGCGACCAGTTCGGCCCCTATTACCGCCTGGAGACGGAAGCCACGGCGGAGGCCATGGCCAAGCTCACCTCGCCGCAGGACCGCGCCATGATGGCGGCCCTGCTGGAGGTGCTGCCCGCCCTGGTTCGCCGTGCCGCCCGCCTGGCAGGCCTGCCGCCCGAGGAGCAGGAGGGTTGGGGCGAGCGTGGCCGCGTGCTGGCCAGCGCCGTGGAGGCGAGCCGCCCGGTCGCCCCGCGCGGCGTCACCGTCGGCCCCGGCTGAGGCCCTTCAGCCCAGCCCGTCGAGCCAGCTTTCCAGACGGCGCGCGATGGCATCCCAGCGCGCGCCGAAATAGCGGTAGATCGCAAGGTCCAGGCCATTGGCCTCCGCGATGCGCGCCGCGAGCGCAGGGTCGGACAGGCGCGCGGCGATTTCCGCCCGTTCCGCCGCCGCGGCCGCATTCACCCGCAGCCGCGCGGCCGGCGCGCGGGGCGCGCCCAGCAGCGCCGTCAGCGCCCGAAAACCCAGCGCATAGCTCTCCTGCAGGCCGAGGAAGGCGTAGTTCGCCTCGATATGCGCGATGGCGGCGGCGGCGTCCTGCGCATCGAGGATCGGCTTCGGCACCAGGTGCCGCGCGGCGCGGTTGCGCTGGCCGGGCAGGTCCAGGAAGGCGTCGAAATCCTGGATGCGGCGGCGCACCTCCTCGGCCAGGGGATGCATCTCCGACCGCTGGTACAGATAGTCCGAGACCAGCCGCGCCGCCGGGTCGCGCAGCATGGTGAACAGCCGCGTCCCCGGAACGCCCTGCACCAGCCGCGCCACCTGGCGCTGCTGCACATGGCCGGAGGCGAAGCGGAAGGGCGCTTTTTCAAATTCCTCCAGCGCCTGTTCCACGACGGTGTCGTAACGGGCGAGCGCCGGGCGGCTGCGGTCGAGATGGTCGATATGCAGGCTGCGATAGGGCGCGACATCCGTCGCGATCTCGGCGGCCAGCGATGAACCGGCCGTCTTCGGCACATGCACGAAGAGCCAGAGCGGCGGCGCCGGATGGGCGCTGGCGCGCCATGTCGCAAAGTCGCCGGCGAAGAAGGCCTGGAGCGGCGTCATCCCAGCACGGCACGCAGCGCCGGCGTCGCGGTGCGCAGCGCCTCGGCGAAGTGGTCGTAGAGTGCCGTGTCCATCGGGTTCAGCGCACGGATGCGCGCGGCGGTCGCGGCATCCACCGCATCCGTGCCGTCCTCGTCCATGTTCACATTGGCCCGGATCTGCGGCGCCTGCTGCCGGCCGGCAAGCGCGGTGATGGCGCGGAAGGACAGGTCGTACATTTCCTGGATGCCGACGAAGGCGAAGCGGCGCGCGACGTGCTGGATCGCGGCCGCCGTGTCGCCGCGCGCCAGGATCTCCTGCGGCACCAGGTGCAGGGCCGATTTGTCCATCTCCCAGCGCAACGCGAGATAGGCGTCGAGATCCGGCACGCGCTGGCGGAAGGCTTCGAAGCCGGGCTGCCGCGGCGATCGCTGGTGGCGATAGTCCGAGATCACCCGCGCCACCGGGTCCCGCAGCATGGTGATGAAGCGCGCATCTGGCAGGCGTTCGGCGATGCGCGCGACATGGCGTGCGACGATATGGCCGGAGGCGAAGCGGATGCCGCCGGGGCCCGCCTGGTCGAGAAACCGCTCCACCGCCTCGTCGATGCGCTCGCGGAAGCTGCGCGTGGTGTCGGTATAGTCGACATGGATATTGACGTCGGGCGGCAGGATTGCGGCGAGCTCGGCGCGCAGCGAGGTGCCGGCGGTCTTCGGCACATGCACGAAGATGCAGGGCCCGGCGGTGAGGTCGGCTTCCCGCAGGAAGGCCAGGGCGCGGCCCTCGGACAGCAGATGCATGGACATGGGTTCAGCCGGCCAGCACGCGTCGCAGATGCGCCAGCACCTGAGCCGCCGCTTCCTCCGGCGTCAGGCCGGGCGTGGCGATGCGCAGCTCGGGCGCTTCGGGTGCCTCATAGGGGCTGCTGATGCCGGTGAAATTGCGGATCGTGCCGGCCAGCGCCTTGGCGTAGAGACCCTTGGGGTCGCGCCTGATGCAGTCCTCGATCGGCGTGTCGACGAAGACCTCGATGAACTCGCCCGCGCCCATCATCTCCCGCACCATCTGCCGCTCGGCGCGGAAGGGCGAGATGAAGGAGCAGATGACGATCAGCCCGGCATCGACGAACAGCTTCGCGACTTCGCCGACGCGGCGGATGTTCTCGACACGGTCGGCATCGGTGAAGCCGAGGTCGCGGTTCAGCCCGTGGCGCAGATTGTCGCCGTCCAGCGTATAGGTGTGCCGGCCCTCCGCATGCAGCGCCTGTTCGACCAGCTTGGCGATGGTGGACTTGCCGGAGCCGGACAGGCCGGTGAACCACAGCGCCAGCGGCTTCTGATGGTCCAGCGCCGCACGGGCGGCCTTGTCGACCAAAAATTCCTCGGTGTGGATATTGGTGGCGCGGCGCAGGCTGAAGGCGACCATGCCGGCGCCGGCGGTGCGGTTGCTGAAGCGGTCCACCAGCACGAAGGCGCCGGTCTGCCGGTTCTCTGCATAGGGGTCGAGCGGCACGCGCTGGGCGGCCGAGAGGTTGCAGAAGCCGATCTCGTTGAGATCGAGGCGCCGCGCCGCCTGATGCTCCAGCGTATTCACATCGACACGGTGGCGGATGGAGGTGACGGAGACCGGCGTCCAGAGATTGCCGGAGCGCATCAGGTATTGCCGCCCGGGCAGCAGCGGTTCCTCGTCCATCCACAGGATGTGGGCCGCGAACTGGTCCGTCACGGCCGGGCGTTCCGCGGGCGGGGCGAGGACATCGCCGCGCGCCACATCCACCTCCTCCGCCAGGCAGAGGGTCACGGCATCGCCCGCGACGGCGGCGGGCTGGTCGCCATCCGGGCCCAGGATGCGGGAAACCGTGGTCGTCTTGCCGGAGGCCGCGACCACCACTGGATCGCCCTGGCCGATGCGGCCGGAGGCGACGGTGCCGGAAAATCCGCGAAAATCCTGGTTCGGCCGGTTCACCCATTGCACGGGGAAGCGGAAGGGCCGCGCCGCCGCCTCAGCCTCCGGCTCCACCTGTTCCAGATGCGCCACCAGCGTCGGGCCGCGATACCAGGGCGTATTGCCGGAGGCGGTGGAGACATTGTCGCCGAAGCGGGCGGAGACCGGGATGGGCGTGAGCGTATGGAAGCCCAGCCCGGCGGCGAAGGTGGCAAAATCGCCGGTGATGCGGTCGAAGACGGCCTGCTCGAACCCCACCAGGTCGATCTTGTTCACGGCCAGCACGACATGCCGGATGCCGAGGAGCGAGCAGATATAGGCGTGGCGCCGCGTCTGCGTCAGCACGCCGCGCCGCGCATCGCACAGGATGATGGCGAGATCGGAATTGGAGGCGCCCGTCGCCATGTTGCGCGTGTACTGCTCATGCCCCGGCGTATCGGCGACGATGAAGCTGCGGCGGGGCGTGGCGAAGAAGCGGTAGGCGACGTCGATGGTGATGCCCTGCTGGCGCTCCGCCTCCAGCCCATCGACCAGCAAGGCGAGGTCCACCTCCTCCCCCACCGTGCCGTGCTTGCGGCTGTCCTTGGTAATGGCCGCGAGCGTGTCCTCCATGATCAGGCGGCTGTCGAAGAGCAGCCGGCCGATCAGGGTGGATTTGCCGTCATCGACGGAGCCGCAGGTCAGGAAGCGCAGCAGGCCGCGGCTCGGCGGGATGGCGTCGTGGCGGTGGCTGTCCATGGCGGTCCGTCCGGCTCCTGGCGCGCGTGGCGGTTGGCCCTGCTTGCCTTTCGGCTATCCCATGACCACCCTCGGCCGGGCAAGATGCGCCGAACTCCTTCAGGGACCCCGCTGGAATGATCGACTACGGCCCCCTCCTGGCGCGCCTCTCCGCCATTGCCGCCGAGGCCGGGCAGCGCATCGTGGAGATCCGCGCCCGGCCGCATGACGTGGTGGCCAAGGCGGATGGCTCGCCGCTGACCGAGGCGGATCTGGCGGCGGAGGCGGTGATCGCGGCCGCCCTGCCCGCCGCGGCGCCCGGCATCGCCGTGGTGTCCGAGGAGGATGCGGCGCGCGTCGCCCCGCCCCCGGGGGCGACCTTCCTTCTGGTGGACCCGCTGGACGGCACGCGGGAATTCCTGGGGCCTTCCGGCGAATTCACGGTGAACATCGCGCTGATCGAGGCCGGGCGGCCGAGCGGCGGCGTAGTCTATGCGCCGGCACTTGGCCGGATCTGGCGCGGCGCCGTGGGCCTGGGGGCGGAGATGGCGGCGCTGCCGCCGGGCGCCGATCCGAAGCGCGTCGCCTGGCGGCCGATCCGCGCCCGGCCGCGCCCGGCGGCGGATTGGACCGCGGTGGCCAGCCGGTCGCATATGGACCCGGAGACCGAGGCCTATTTGGCGCGGCTGCCGATCGGCGAGCATCGCGCCATCGGGTCTTCCCTGAAATTCTGCCTGCTGGCGGAGGGGGTGGCGGATGTCTATCCGCGCTTCGGCCCAACCATGGAATGGGACACCGCCGCCGGCCAGGCGGTGCTGGAGGCCGCCGGCGGGCGGGTGGAGACGCCGGAGGGGGCGCCCTTCGTCTATGGCAAGGCGGGGGCCGGCTTCCGGAATGGGCCCTTCATCGCCTGGGGGGGCTAGGTCTCGGCGTCCAGCAGGTCCAGCAGCTCGGCCGATTCCTCGGCCACCTTGCGGACGAAGGGTTTGTTCGAGGCGCGCAGGTCGACGATCTGCTCCGGCAGCAGGAAGACGAAGGGGCGCGGCTTGGTGTCCCAGCGGATATGCAGCGGGCCATCGGTGCGCTTCTTCGGATCGGCCACCGCCTTCATGAAGGCGGTCTGGAAGAAGCTCTCGTCCGGAATCGCTGAATAGCGGAAGTGCTGGATGAAATCGGGGTTGGCCTGCAGGAAGGCCTCGATCTGGTCCAGCGCATCGCGGGTCAGGGACCACCACTGGCTGCCGAGATGGACCGGCGTGCGCTGCAGGAATTCCGTGCGGGTCTGCAGCAGCCCGATCGCCGCCAGCAGGTCCGGCACATCGGCGGGCGTCAGGTAGCGATCGGTGAAATGCGACTTCAGCACGCCGATCACCGTATCCGGCACATAGATCCGCTCCGTCCGGCTGCGCCTTGCATCGCGGGTCACGGGCCGGGCGGAAATCGCCTCGGTGGAGGAGGCCAGGAATTCGCGCATCCGCCCATCGGGGAAGATCGGGTAGCTGTCGCCGGACAGCAGGGTGATGCGGTGATAGGGCTTGGCGGCGCGCATTTCCGCCAGCAGGGCCAGCGTCGCCTCCACCATGGCGAAGGAGCCCCAGCGGATATCGAAGCGGCGCCGCGCCAGGTGCAGCCGGCCGGGCAGGCCCTCGATGTCCTGGGGAAGGAAATCCTCCAGCCCCACCTTGGCATCGACATGCAGGTAGACGTCGCCGAGGCGCAGCAGACGGCGGATCAGGCGCTGGCCGACCTGCGGCGCGCGATGCGCCAGGACGGCGAAACCGAACTCCATCACCGGATCCCTTCAGCCCGCCGCGGCAAAGGACACCGTCGGGAAGTGGTGCCGCAGGCTGTGGCGCCAGACGCCCAGGTTCTTGCCATAGCTGTTGTCGTGCAGCGTGCAGTCCTTGCCCAGCAGGGCCGCGCCGATGCCGACATGCAGGCGGTCCGAGACGATGGGCGGGGCGGTGCGGATCATCTCCAGGAAGCACCAGGCGGAGATCTCCGCCTTGCCCGGCCAGGTGCCCAGCGCAAAGATGGCCGAGATATCGGCATCCGCGCCGCCGATCGATCCCGCGCGCTCCACGTCGCGGCGGGCGAAGAAGACCTTCTCCTTCGCCTGCAGCGCGGCGAGGTCGACCTTGCGGGCGGCCAGCGCCTCCTCGAAGGCGGGTTGGAAGCGCAGGGCGGCATCGCTCGCGTGCAGCAGACGGTCCACATCCGTGTGGAAGGCCATGTCGTGGCCCAGCAGCACGCGGGCCTTGGTCGCGGTTTCGGAGGCGTGGCGATAGCTTTCCACGTCGCGGGCGATCAGCGTGACATTGCTGCCCATCCGCTGCAGCAGGTCCTCATTGCCGCGGATGGTGTGCGGCAGCAGGATGATCTCCCGCGCCGTGTCCAGAAAGGTCTCGAAGGCCTTGCGGATGGTGCCATAGGCCGGGATGAAGTTGCCGCCGCCGCCCAGCAGCACCGTCTCCCCATCCACCTTGGCGCCATTGCCCACCGCCTTGTACCGCACGCTCATCCGATCCAGGCAGTGCATGGTCGCCAGGTTGATCAGCGAATCCCCGGCATTGCCGGTGTTCGGCATGAACAGGACCGAGCGATTGCGCAGCGGCCGCAGGACCTCCTCCACAAGCATGCGATGGAAGGCGTGGGACATCGTGTTCCTGATCCTGGGTGGTTCGAGGGTGGATCATGGGTGGCGTTGCGGCCGACCTGCAGCCGCCTGCGGGCCCGGTCGTGGGCGGGCGAAGGCTAGCTTGCCCGCGGCTGTCAGCCAAGCAGGCGGGTTGCCGGGGCATGACGCTCCATCCATCCTCAGCTTTACGGGAATCGCCCGCTTCGCCATGATGAAGCTTCGCGCGCTTGCGCAGAGGTGTCCGGTCCGAAGACACAGCGGGTTCTCGTCGAAACAGGCTGTCTGCAGCCGCGATCCACTGGGTGATGGATGACTGAAGGCGCCGGCGTCATTGGAACAGGGACGATCTACCGCCCTTTCCGCCCGGACAATACGGGCAATATCCTGCACGCCGTGGCGGCCCGCCGGCTGCTTCAAAACCATACCGACCTGCCCACGACCCGCCTCTGGTCCGAGAAGGAGACCGAGAAGGCAAGGTCGATGACGCATATCGTCGTTGTCATGGCCAATGCCATCCGCCTGGGCGAGACGGAGGGCGGTCTGTCCGCGCATCATGACATCATGGCGCAGAACCTGGCCCGGACGAACCAGCCGGTGGTCGTCTTCGGCCTCGGCGCCCAGGCGGCGGCAGGGCGGGAAGTCGCCATGACCATGCCGGAACCCACGCTGCGCCTGCTGCGGATCATCGCGGACCGGTCGCAACGCATCGCGGTGCGCGGCGCCTTCACGGCGGAGGTGCTGGAGAAGTTCGGCATCAAGAAGGCCGCCGTGCTCGGCTGCCAGTCCTGCTTCATCAGCCTGACGCCGAAATTCCCGCATGCCTTGAACCGGCCGCTGAAGCAGGGTTCGCGCGTCGCCTTCAACTATACCTCGATCAGCCGCGAGGCGCCGCTGGTGAAATGGGCGGTCGAGCAGGAGCTCGACATGGTCGGCCAGCAGGAAGGCTACGAGGAACTACTGAAGGCGGACCAGCCGCCGCCGGCCGATGCGAAGATGGAGCGTTTTTACTCGACCCAGGGCATCCCGGCCGAGACATACGCCGCCTATTGCAGGACGCATTTCCACAAGTTCTTCGAACAGGACAGCTGGCTGGCGCATATGGCCCGCTACGACTTCAGCACCGGCAGCCGCTTCCACGGCAATATGGCGGCGCTGCAGGCCGGGGTCCCGGCGCTCTGGATGACCCACGACCGGCGGACGCAGGAATTGTGCGAACTCCTGAAGCTGCCCTCCATGCCGCTGGAGGACGCGATTCGGATCCGTGACCTGGCCACGCTGCGCGCCGCGGCGGACTATTCGGGCTTCCTCTCCGCCTATCCGGCGCGCTACGCGCAGTTCAAGGCCTATCTGGACGAATCGGGCCTGCCACACCGGCTGGCCTAGTCCCCAGGCGGCAGCGGCGTGGCCCGCACCGGCCTTTTCCACCCGCGGCGGTTGACAGGCCCCGCCGGAGTCCGTTTGACCGCGCCGGGCTCGCGAAACACCGATGGGCGGATGCGCCCGGCAGGAGGGTTTGGGTGGTTGGCCCGGTTGAGGACGACGTGCAGCTAGGCCTGGATGCCATCGCCCCGATGCCCGGCGGACGCGCTCTCGCGCTCGGCTGGGTGCGCGCGCCGGAGGTTCAGGGCGCGGCCCTGGTGGTGCAGGCCGCGGGCCCCTGCCCCATCGAACACGCCACCTTCCACCCGAGGCCGGACCTGGCGGCCGCCCAGGACTCCCCGCCTGCCCATGGCTTCGCCCTGCTGCTGGCCGGCCTGCCGGCGGAGGGGCGGCTGGTGCTGCAGGCCGGGGACCGGCGGGCCGAGCAGCCGCTGCAGGCGGAAGGCGACCTGGCCGCGCTGCTGGCCGCCCGGCCGATGCAGGCGGGCTTCGCCCTGCTCCAGGACTGCGCCGCCAGCCCCACCCTGCACCCCCTGCTGGCCCAGGGCCCGCGCCCCTTCGGCCTGCTGGCGGACTGGATCGCACGGCTGATCCCGGCGCGCGGCAAGGTGGTGGAGGATGCGCCGGGGCTGGAGGAGGCGGAGACGCTGACCTCGCTGGCCGGGGAGGTGATGGTGGTGGTGCGCGGCAGCGCCGCCTTCGCGCGGGAGGCGCTGCTGGAGGCGGTGCCGCTGGGCCTGCTGCCCGATGCCACCACCGGCCGCACGGAAGCCGTCGCCCTGCCGCTGCTGGACTGGCAGGCGGTGGCGCTGCCGCAGGCGCTGATCGGCTATGGCCGGATCGACCCCGCCTGGCTGGACCGCCTGGCGGTGCTCGACCTGGTGCTGCAGGTGCAGCCCTGGGGCGAGGAGGCGCATTGGCTGCGCTGCCGACCGCGCGCCGCCACCGTGCCGGACCTGCTGGACGCGGTCTGCCGCACCACCCCCTTCGCCGAGCCCAGCGAGGCCGCCGGCGCGGCCGCGCTCGCCCAGCTCCGCCTGCTGCTGGCGCGGCGAGAGGCCGCCTTCGGGCCGCTGCTGACCCTGCTGGCCGCGCAGCGCCCCGCACCCGATGCCGGCGGCCACCTGCCCCGGCTCGGCCTGATCCTGGCGGCGGACGATCCGGTGGCGGCGCGGCTGTTCCAGGTGACGGCGACGGAATTCGAAGGGCGCTGCGACCGGCTGCTGGTGATGGGCGATGCGGCGGAAGCAGTGGCCGAGGCCTTCGCGCGCCGCGGCCGCCTGCCCGTCCTGGTGGGGGCGGAGGCGGTGCAGGCGCTGCGCGAGGCCGCGGGCCGCGCCGGCGTGCTGGCGGTGGAGGCGCCGCGCTTTGCCGAGGCGGTGGCGCGCGGCCGCCCGGCCGAGGCCTTCTCCCAGCCCCTCGGCCCGGCCGATCTCGCGCGGCTTTTGGCGCTGCACGGCGCGGCCGGCTGCGAGGCCGCGCTGTCCGATACGCTGGCGCGGCTGCTGCGCCTGCAGCGCCTGCGCGCCGGGGAGCCAGCCTTCCTGCCGGTGCAGCGTGGCTGGAGCAGCCCGCATGCGGCGGAGCTGGTGAACGCGCATCTGGCGCGGCTCTGGACCTCTGGCCAGGCGGAGATGGCGCATGGCTGAGCGCGACAAGGTCTGCATCATCGCCCATTCGCACCCCGAATTCTCCAAGGGCGGCGGCGAGCTGGCGGCCCATCGGCAGTTCGAGACGATGCGCGATGCCGGCCGCGACGTCATCTTCGTCGGTGCCTGCGAGGTCGGCACCCAGTATGCCGAGACTCGCCAGATCGAGACGGTGATGCCCTTCGGGGACCGTGAATACGTCTTCTCCTTCGCCGGGATGGCGGAGGACAAGCTGGCCTGGGAGGATGCCTTCCAGCGCCGCGTGCTGGTGGATTTCCTGGCCGGCCTCGATTGCGATGTCTATCACTTCCACCACTACTGGCGGCTCGGCGCCGATCTGATCGACGAGCTGATGGAAGCGCGGCCGGATGCGCGCTTCGTCATGACGCTGCATGAAATGCTGGCGATCTGCCTGCATCACGGCCAGATGGTGAAGACCCGGGCGCGGGAGCTCTGCCGGCGCGAATCGCCGCTGCGCTGCCTGGCCTGCTTCCCGGACCAGACGCTGGAGCGCTTCGCCTATCGCAAGGCGACGCTGCTTTCGGTGCTGTCGCGCTTCGACAGCGTGATCCACCCCAGCGAATTCATCCGCGCCCGCTACCGCGACTGGGGCCTGACGCGGCCGCGCGACCCGGTGGTGGAGAACTACCTGGGCGACGCCATGCTGGCGCGGCCGCGCCGGACCGCGGACCCGGAGGTAATGGCGCATCGCTTCGGCTTCTTCGGCCAGCCGACCTCCTTCAAGGGGCTGGACGTGCTGCTGCGCGCCTTGCCCATGGCGCTGCGCGGCAACCCGGACATCGTGCTGACCATCTTCGGCGCGGAGCGCGAGGATGTGCTGCGCCTGTTCCCGACGCTGGAGCCGATGGTGGAGGCCGCCGGCCCCAGCCTGACCTTCGCCGGCCGCTACGACCCGCTGGATGCGGTGGAGCTGATGGGCTCGGTCGGCTGGGTGGTGGTGCCCAGCATCTGGTGGGAGAATTCGCCGGTGGTGATCCAGGAGGCGCGCCGCGCCGGCACGCCGCTGATCGTCTCCGACATCGGCGGCATGGCGGAGAAGGTGCGACCCGGCCTGGATGGCCTGCATTTCAAGCGCGCGGCGCCGGTGGACCTGGCGCGGGTGATGGTGGATGCCGCCAACCCCGCTTTGCGTGCGGCCTGCGGCGCCAGCCTGCGGGATGTGATGGGGCGCGCGGAATTCCTGGCGGCGCTGGATGCGGCCTATGCGCCGCGCCAGGGTTACTCGCCGGAGATGAGGCGGGCGGCGGAGTGACAGGCGGAGTGACCAGCGGCGTGACCAGCAGCACAGTGGAGGCGAAGGGCGTACAGCGCGTCGCGATCCTGATGTCCCATTCCAGCCGCGCCATGGGTGGCGCGCGGCGGGACATCATCCTGGCGCGCGCGCTGCGCGCGCGGGGCATCGATGCGCGGATGTTCCGCATGCATCCCGGCCCTGAGACGGAGCGGGAGCTGCTGATGGACAGCGTGCCCGGCACCTTCTGCCCCTCGGACGATCCAAAGCTTGCCGTGCATCGCCAGACCAGCGCGGCGCTGCGCGCGGAGATCGCAGCCTTCGCGCCGGATGCGATCCTCTACAAGGGCCTCGGCTACGACGTGAACGCGGATGTCCAGGCGGCGCTGCCCTCGGGCACAAAGATCGGCCTGGTGATCGGCGGCGGCGTGAAGGACCCGCTGGTGCCGCAGGCCAGCCTGGTGCTCGGCGAGTATCCGGAGCAGATGCAGCAGCACTTCCCCGATCTGTTCAAGGCGAAGCGCGCGTTGGTGCTGCCGAAGTATATCGACCTGACCGCCGTCGGCGACGGCCGCCCGGTGCCGCGGCGGGAGGCGCTGCACGACATCGCCAATGTCGGCAATTTCGGCGAGACGCGGAAGAACCAGGGCGTGCTGCTGCCCTTTGCCGACCGGCATCGCGTGGTGCTGATCGGCGCCGGCCCGCTGCTGGCGCCGCTGCAGAAGGCGCATGGCGACAATCCCAACCTGACCCTGGCCGGCCACCTGCCGCAGCCCAAAGTCTTCGAGGTCCTGCGCAAGTCGCGCATCATGGTGCATACCTCGACCATGGATGGCCTGCCGCGCGCGACGGTGGAGGGCATGGCCTGCGGCCTGCCGGTGATCGCCTTCCAGAAGACGATCAGCGGCGGCATCCCGCCCGCGGCCGGCCTGCTCGTCTCCGAGGCCGGGCTGCCCCATGCGGTGGAACTGCTGCTGGCCGATGACGGCATGCGCATGCGCATGGGCCGCGCCGCGCGCCGCTATGTGGAGCGCAACCACGGCAAGGCGGCGATCGAGGCCTGCGCGGGGGAAGTGATCCGGCTGCTGTCGGACGCCTGACCGGCATTCGCCGGGGGCCTGACCGGCATCCGCCGGGGGCTGACCGGCATCCGCCGGGGGCTGACCGGCATCCGCCGGGGGCTGACCGGCATCCGCCGGGGGGGGGCTTGACCCGCCCCTGCGCCGGGCGAACCCTGGCCATGGAGGAAAAGCCATGGACCAGGATCCGCCGAGCCGCCATGCCGCCGCGCTGATGCCTGGCTTCCGCTACCGGCGCATCCGCACCTCCGGCGCCGAAATCCTGGCCGCGATCGGCGGCGCCGGCCCGCCCCTGCTGCTGATCCACGGCAACCCCTTGACCCATGTCAGCTGGCACCGCGTGGCCGGCGAGCTGACGCGGCGCTTCACCGTGGTGGCGATGGACCTGCGCGGCTATGGCGACAGCAGCAAGCCCGAGGGCGGGGCCGACCACGCCGCCTATTCCTTCCGCGCCATGGCGCAGGACGGGGTGGAGGTGATGCAGGCGCTGGGCTTCGCCCGCTTCGGCGTCGCCGGTCACGACCGCGGCGCGCGCGTCGCCTTCCGCATGGCGCTGGATCATCCCGCGGCGGTCTCCGCCCTGGCTTCGCTCGACATCGTGCCGACCTGGCACCTGCTGTCCAACATCACCCTGGGCTGGGGGCTGGAGAGCTACCACTGGTTCTTCATGGCGCAGAAGGCGCCCTTCCCCGAGAAGCTGCTCTGCGCCGACCTCGGCTACTACATCGACTACAAGCTGAACAAGAAGGGCGTCGGGCTTTCCATCTTCGCGCCGGAGGCCTTCGCCGAATACAAGCGCTGCACGACGCCGGAGCAGGTGCATGCGGTCTGCGAGGATTACCGCGCCACGGTGACGCTGGACTACGAGATGGACCGCGCCGATTTCGGCCAGCGGACCATCGCCTGCCCGGTGCTGGTTCTGTGGGGCAGCAACAGCCATGTCGGCCGGCACCTGGCGGTGATGGAGGCCTGGCGCCCCTGGGCGCCGGACCTGCGCGGCTGGGCGATCCCGACCGGGCATTACCCGGCGGAGCAGCGGCCGGACCTGGTGCTGGGCGCCTTCCTGCCCTTCTTCAGCGGGGAGGAGCCGGTGGAGGCGGGGTAGCGCCCGCCCCCACCCGGCCGCTGCGCGGCCACCCTCCCCCGTAAACGGGAGAGGGAGGCTTCAGCCTCGTTCCTTCGCCCGCGCCTGGGCCAGGTCCCAGGGCAATTGGAAAAAGATCTCGTCCCAGCCCCAGAACTGGCGCAGCGAGGTGCGCAGCGCATTCGGCGGCAGCACCGGCCGGCGGCCGTCCGGCGCGGTCACCGCCACGACCGGCGCCAGCAGGTCGCGCCAGAAATCGGCGGAGAGCCAGGCATCCACCACGCTGGCATGCCGCCCCGGCGACAGGTCCGCGCGGCGCGGCGCGATGGTCATGGGCGGGGTGCCGAGGAACACGCCCTCCTTCCCGAAGAAGCGCGCCTCCGCCACCACGGAGGAGGAGACGCCCACCACGGTGCGGATCGCGTCCTGCGCAAGCAGCACATAGGCATTCTCCCGCGTCTCCCGGATCCGGGACAGCGGCAGGCCGACATGGTGCAGGCCGAAGCCATCCGGGTTGTAGGGGTGCGGCTTGAACAGGACGGGGGCTTCCGGCCCCAGCACCGCATGCAGCGCCGGGCCGAAATGCGACAGGTCCAGCAGCCTGCCCTGGCGGATCAGCGCGCGGTCCACCTGAGTCTGGCCGACCAGCAGGCAGGCGGTCTCGATCGGCCGGTGCGGCGGCATCTTCACCGCGGTGGCCGCCAGCAGATCCGCCCAGGGCTCGAAGACATGGTCCTCGGCATGGTGCGGCAGCAGGCGGGCCAGGATCTCTGGGTGGTCGGTCTGGATGGCGAACAGCACGTCCGGGCCGAAGCGATAGGGGTGGATGTTCACGTCCAGCCAGGGGATGCCGGCGAGCGTCAGCAGGCGCTTCTGCAGCTCCGTCAGCTCGAACCCCACCACGGCGGCCGCGCCGGCGAAGGGCGCGGCCAGCCGTGCCGCGGCCTCCCGCGGCAGGTCCATGGCATCGAAGACCGCGACCCAGCCCTCCACATCCGGCGTGACACCGGCGGCGGCGTAGAAGCCGGGGGTGTCGAAGCCCAGCACATCGCTGCCCGGCGGGGCGATGCCCGGCTCGTCCCAGAGCAGCGCCTGCACCGGCAGGCCGGTCGCCCGGGCCAGAGACCGGCGCACCAGACGGTGGAACCACAGGATATTGCCGTTCTGGGACGACTTGAACAGCTTGTCCTGCGGCCGCAGCAGGTCGCCGGTGACGACGATGCGCGGCGCTGTAGCCTGCAACATCAGGCGGCGCGCTCGATCCGCAGCCAACCCAGGCCGAGCCCCAGCGCGCGGGTGTCGCGCAGCGGGCCGGTGGCCGGGTCGGTGAAGCGATCGCCGGCCAGCAGCAGCGTGATGCGCGACCCGGCCGGCAGCTCCGGCAGCATGGCGATCGCCTCGCAGGTGGCCACCGCGCCATCCTGGGACAGCAGGCGGAGGTCGAGCTTCAGCCCATCCAGGAAGACCTCCTGCGCCGCCAGGTCCAGCGGCATGCCGAAGGGCGTGCGCAGCGCCAGCGTGACGCGCAGCGCGCCACCGCCCAGCGCCGGCAGCTGCACGGTGGCCTGGCGCGCGAGGCCCGACCAGCGCAGCGCGCCATCCTCCGTGACCTCGGCCGGATACCAGCCGAAGCCGGCGAAGCGGTCCGAGGCCACGTCGAAGGATACTGGTCCGGCTTCCGGCGAAGCTTCGGGGCCGGCTGCGGCGGCACGGCGCGCGGCGGGGATGAAAGGCAGCGGGTCGATCCGCATGCGCTCCGCGCGCGACAGGGCATCGGCCTCCCGCAGCTGGGACAGGGCCTCCACCCGGGCCGAGAGGCGCGCGATTTCCTCCACCAGGAATTCGCCGAAGACCCGCGCCTCCGGATCAAGTCTTTCCAGGAAGGGGCCCGCCATCTCCCGCATCCGGGTGGCCTGGGCGTGCTGCAGCCCCGCCTCGATCAGCGCCGCGGCGCGTCGGTCGGGGGACAGGTCGAGCAAGGGATGATGGCCGTGCGACAGATCAGGCCCCCTCCTGCGGGCGGATGATTTCTAGCCGAGGCGGCGCATCGCGGCGAGAGGGCTACAGTTCCGCCACATCCGCGACGCCCGGGATCACCTTCATCGCCTGCATCAGCCGGGGCGAGAGGTTGAAGCGCTGCGGCAGCACGATCTCCACCTCCTGCCCCGGGCCGGTGACGGAGACCAGGCGCACCTCGCCGCGTCCCTTGCCTTCCCGGTCCAACATGGCGCGGATGGGGTCCACGGCGGCGGTCTGGTCGAGCCAGAGGCGGATGCCCTGGCCCATGCCCTGGGCCACGCGTTCCAGCGGCTCCGCCTCCATCGCCGTCAGCCGCACCGTGTCGCCGTCCAGCCGCACCTCGGTGGTGACCAGCAGGGCCGTTCCTTCGGCCAGCATGCCATCGGCGCGGGCCAGGCTCTCGCTGAAGAAGGTGACCTCGAAGCTGCCCTCGGCATCGCTGAAGCGGATCCAGGCCATCTTGTTGCCGGACTTGGTGCGGCCGGACTTCACCGCGACCACCGTGCCCGCCAGCTTCAACCGCCCCGAGCCGCCGCGCGCGCGATCCGCGATGCGGGAAGACGGCACGGCGCCGAGCTTGGCGAGCACGCGCTTGTAGGTATCGAGAGGGTGGGCCGAGAGGTGGAAGCCCACCGCATCGGCCTCGTAGCCCAGTTTTTCGAGTTCCGGCCAATCCTGCACCTCGGCCAGGCGCAACGGCGGGGGCGCGGTCTCGGCGCCGAACATGTCCCGCGTCGGGTTCGCCCGCCGCTCGCCGGCTTCCTGCGCGGCGCGCAGCACCTGTTCCACGCCCTGCACCATGCGGGCGCGGTTCGGCTCCAGGCTGTCGAAGGCGCCGGCCTTGGCCAGGTTCTCCAGCTGCATCTTGTTCAGGTGCTTGGGGTCCACGCGGCCCGCGAAATCGGACAGCGAGGCGAAGGGCGCGGTGGCGTCGCGCTGCGCCACCAGGTCCTTCATGGCGGCGAGGCCGACGCGCTTCACTGCGGCCAGCGCAAAGCGGATCGCCGGCGTGCCGTCTTCCTTCGCCTCGATGCGGAATTCGGCGCCGCTGCGGTTGATGTCCGGCGGCAGCACGACGATGCCGAGCCGCGAGGCCTCCTGCATATGCCCTGCCAGCTTGTCCGTATTGCCGAGGTCCAGCGACATGGAGGCGGCGAGGAAGGCAACCGGGTGGTTCGCCTTCAGCCAGGCGGTCTGGTAGCTGACGAGCGCGTAGGCTGCGGCGTGCGACTTGTTGAAGCCGTATTCGGCGAACTTCTCCATCAGGTCGAAGATCTCGCCGGCCTTTGCATCGGGCACGCCGTTCTTCGTGGCGCCCTCGACGAAGATCTTGCGCTGGGCCTCCATCTCGGATCGGATCTTCTTGCCCATGGCGCGGCGCAGCAGGTCGGCGCCGCCCAGCGTATAGCCGGCCAGCTCCTGGCTGATCTGCATGACCTGCTCCTGGTAGACCAGGATGCCGTAGGTCTCATCCACGATCGCCGCCATCTTCGGATGGGGCGCCGCCCAGGGCTCGCCATGCTTGCGCTGGCAATAGGCGGGAATGTTCGCCATCGGGCCCGGGCGATACAGCGACACCGCCGCGATCAGATCCTCGAAGCGGTCGGGACGCATCATGCGCAAACAGTCGCGCATGCCCTGGCCTTCGAACTGGAACACGCCCGCCGCATCGCCGCGCGCCAGCATCGCGTAGGTCTTGGCGTCATCCAGCGGGATGCGATCGAGGTCGATCGTGACCCCCTGCCCCGCCAGCAGCTGCACGGCACGCTGCAGGACGGTGAGCGTCTTGAGGCCCAGGAAGTCGAACTTCACCAGGCTCGCCTGCTCGACGTATTTCATCGAGTACTGGGTGATGAGGTCCGGGCTGCGCGGGTCGCGATAGAGCGGGACGATATCGACCAGCGGGCGCCGGCCAATCACCACGCCGGCGGCGTGGGTGGAGGCGTTGCGGTACAGCCCCTCCAGCTCCTGCGCCACTTCCAGAAGGCGGTGCACCTGTTCGTCGCTGCGCTGCATCTCCTGCAGCTTCGGCTCGCCCTCGATCGCCTGCGCCAGCGTCACGGGTTTCGCCGGGTTGAAGGGAATCAGGCTGGCGATGCGGTCCACCTGGCCATAGGGCAGGCCCATGACGCGGCCGACATCGCGCACCGCCGCCTTGGCCTGCAGCTTGCCGAAGGTGATGATCTGCGCGACGCGATCCTCGCCATATTCGCGGCGGACATAGTCGATGACCTCGTCGCGCCGGTCCTGGCAGAAGTCGATGTCGAAGTCCGGCATCGAGACGCGCTCGGGGTTCAGGAAGCGCTCGAAGAGCAGGCCCCAGCGCATCGGGTCGAGGTCCGTGATCAGCAGCGCCCAGGCTGCGACGGAGCCGGCGCCAGATCCACGGCCAGGCCCCACCGGAATGCCCTGCTGCTTCGCCCATTGGATGAAGTCGGCGACGATCAGGAAGTAGCCGGAAAAGCCCATCTTCTCGATGACCGAGAGTTCGTAGGCCAGGCGTTCCCGGTAGGGCGCGCGGGCCTCCTCCGCCAGGCCCAGCACGTCGAGCCGCCCTTCGAGGCCCTGCTTCGCCATGGCGAAGACGGTCTCGGCCTCCGTCATGCCCTCCATCACCTTGGGGCAGATGGGCAGTTCCGGCTTCTTCGATTCCGCCATTACGGCGCAGCGACGCGCGATGGCCAGCGTATTGTCGCAGGCCTCCGGCAGGTCGGCGAAGAGCGCGCGCATTGCCTCGCTGGATTTGAAGAAATGCTCGGCGGTGACGCGGCGGCGGTCGGGTTCCGCGATCACGCGGCCTTCGGCAATGCAGAGCAGCGCGTCATGCGCGGCATGCATCGAGGCCTCGGCGAAATAGACATCGTTGGTGGCGACGATGGGCAGGCTCGCCTCATCGGCCAGCGACAGCAGCCCGGCCTCCACCATCTTCTCCTGCGCCAGGCCGTGGCGCTGGAGTTCCACCACCAAATCGTCCTGGCCGAAGATCTCCCTCAGCTGCGCCAGCAGCTTCGCCGCCGCATCCCGCCGGCCTTCCGCCAGCAGCCGGCCGAGCGGGCCGAGCGTGCCACCGGTGAGCAGGATGATGCCGGCTTGATGCGCCGCCAGCGTCTCCAGCCCGATGCAGGGCATGCCCGAGACGTCGCTGCCGAGATAGCCGGCCGAGGAGAGGCGCTGGAGGTTGTCCAGCCCCTGCGCATCCCGCGCCAGGGCCACGACCGGGTCCGGCCGGTGCCGCGCCGGGTCGCCGCCGCGCCCTGCCTCATCTGTGACAGCGCGGCCGAGGAAAAGCTGGCAGCCGATGATCGGCTGGATGCCTTTGCTGGTGCAGGCCTGGGAGAATTCGAGGGCGCCGAACAGGTTCCCCGAATCGGTCAGCGCCACCGCCGGCATCCCCGCCGCCCGCGCCAGGGCCGGCAACTTGTCGGCCTTGATGGCGCCCTCGCTGAGGGAATAGGCGGAATGGGTGTGCAGGTGGATGAAGGGGCGCATGGCCCCTCCCTACCACGCGCCCGAGAGCCATGGCATGGCGGATGACGAAACCCTTCTACGCCAGGCAATTATGCTCTCGGCCGAGGTGCATGCCGCCGGCCAGCACCCCTACGCTGCGCTGCTGGCCGATTCGGGGGGCCGCGTGCTGATGGAGCAGGGCAATGGCTTCGCGCCCTACGGCGACGGCATCGCCCATGCCGAGCGCCGCTCGCCACCCGTGCCCGCCTGGAACTGCCGCCAGTAGTGCTTTAGACCTGCCCTACCGTGAGGTTTTCGCCGCCGGCCGGCGACGCATCAAGGTCGTGGGCCCGCTGTTGGAAGAGGCGGCGGAGATCCCGCATCGCGGCGCCCGGTAACCCAGCTTGCACACGCCCCGGCCGGCGCGGCATCATGCGCCGGCATCGAGGGAAACCGCCTGTGCACAGCATCGGCAGCCTGCATTTCTACAACAACATGATCGTGGTGGAGAAAGCGCCCTACCGCGAGCCCTGGCGACGGATCCTGTAGTCCTTCCATGACCCGGGACTTCGCCTTCATCATCGACCGCAAGACGCAGCGGAACGGTTCCGCGCATCTGCGGGGCCGCCAGCTTTCACAGCTTTTTGCCGAGGTCGCGGCCGATTACGACCGCACCGTGCGCTTCGGCTTTGCCGACGAACCGGTGCGCGATGCGATCGCCATCGTCAACAAGACGGCGCTCATGCAATCAGATCGCGACCTGGGGCAGCGGCTGAAGCAGGCGGGCTGCGTGGTGCTGATGGACTTCATCGACGGCCCGCTGGTGCCCGCCATCACGGCACAGGCGGATGCCTTCATCGCCTGTTCCGCGCTGCAAAGCCGGCACCTGCGCGCGGCCTTTCCGGGCCAGCCCGTCGTGCACATCCCGCACCACGTGGACCTCGACATCCCCGCCACACCCAGCCAGTGGGACCGCTTCGCCTGCGGCTATTTCGGCAATGTCGACAACGCCGCGCATCTGGCGGCGCTGCAGGAAGCAGGGGCGCTGACGGTCTGGGAGGCCAAGACCACCAACAAGAATGGCTGGTACCAGGCGCTGCCGGATTTCAACCTACACTATGCCTTCCGGCCGCGCCGCATGTGGGGCGCCGGCTTCAAGCCTTTCACCAAGGGCTTCGTCGCCGCCCATGTCGGCGCCGTGATCCTGGTGGCCGAATCGGATGAGGAAGCGACGGAGTTGCTGGGCGCCGATTACCCGCTGCGGCTGCCCGACGCCACGGATGCGAAGGCGATGCAGGCCAGACTGGGCGACCTGGCCGCGCGCTTCGGCGATGCCGACTGGCAGCTGGCAAGGCAACGCATGCAGCGGCTGAAGGTGATCTCCTCCGCCGACTACATCCGCCACCTGATCCGGGCGCAGTTCTTCGAGGACAGCGCCCTGTCCGACCTGCTGCGCTGAGCCGCTAACCCGACACCACCTTACCGTCCCGAAGCGTCACGACCCGGTCCATGCGCCGCGCCAGATCCGGGTTGTGGGTCGCGATCAGCGCCGCCATCCCCTGCCCGCGCACCGCCTCCAGCAGCTCCGCGAAGACGCGGTCGCTGGTAACGACATCGAGATTGCCGGTCGGCTCATCCGCCAGCAGCACGCGCGGCCTGTTGGCGAGTGCGCGGGCGATGGCGACGCGCTGCTGCTCGCCGCCCGAGAGCTTGCCGGGGCGATGATCCTCCCGCCCCGCCAGGCCGAAATCGGCCAGCAGCGCGCGGGCGCGCGTATCGGCCGCGGCCTTGGCCACGCCATTGGCCATCTGCGGCAGGGCGATGTTCTCGATGGCGGAGAATTCGGGAAGCAGGTGGTGGAACTGGTAGACGAAGCCGATGCCGGTGCGGCGGATGGCGGTGCGCGCATCGTCACCCAGCGTGCCGGCGGCCTGGCCGGCGAAAAAGACCTCCCCCGCATCCGGCTTTTCCAGCAGGCCGGCTAGGTGCAGCAGGGTGGACTTGCCGGTGCCGGAAGGCGCGACGAGCGCCACGATCTCGCCGGCGACGAGGGTGAGTTCGGCGCCGGTCAGCACCTCCAGCACACCCGCTTCCGTCTTGAAGCGGCGGGTGACGGCGCGCAGTTCGAGGGGGACGGGATCGTTGGCGCTGCGATTCACGCTCTGCTCCTCGGGCCTGCGGCCCTGCGGTGCGCCGCGATCGCAGCGCTACTCATTGCGCAGCGCCACCACGGGGTCCGTCTTGGCCGCGCGCCAGCTGGGATAGATGGTCGCCAGCAGCGACAGGCCGAGGCCCATGCCGACCACCTGCATCACCTCCTTCGGGTCCACCACGGCGGGCAGCCGCGTCAGGAAATAGACCTCGGCGTTGAACAGCTCGGTGCCCGACAGGGACTGGATCGCCTGGCGGATCGCCTCGATGTTCAGGCAGAAAACGAGGCCCACGGTGAAGCCGATCAGCGTGCCCAGCACGCCGACGCTGGCACCGCACAGCAGGAAGACGCGCAGGATGGCGCCGCGCGTGGCGCCCATGGTGCGCAGCACGGCGATATCCCGCCCCTTGTCCTTCACCAGCATGATCAGCGAGCTGACGATGTTGAAGGCGGCGACGAGGATGATGAGGGTAAGGATCAGGAACATCACGTTCCGCTCCACCTGCACCGCGGCGAAGAAGCTGGAATTCGCGTCCTGCCAGTCGACGATGCGAACGGGCGTGTTCTGCAGCGCCGCGCGGATTTCCCGCGTCACCGCGCGCACGCCGGTGGGGTCGCTGACGAAGACCTCGATCTGGGTGGCGGCATCGCCTGTTTGGAAGAAGGTCTGCGCGGCCGGCATCGGCAGGAAGACGAAGCTGCTGTCGTATTCCTGCATGCCCACCTGGAACAGCGCCACCACGGTATAGGCGCGCACCCGCGGCACGGTGCCGAAGACCGTGGTGCGGCCCTGCGGCGAGACCAGCGTCAGCTTGTCGCCGATGCCGATGCGCAGCTTCTGCGCCAGCCGCGTGCCGATGACGATGGAATCATCACCCTCGAATCGCGCCAGCGAGCCTTCCATGATGTTCTGGGCCACCAGGCCGCGGGCGCGCAGATCCTCCGGCTTGATGCCGCGCGCGAGGCCGCCGGAGGCGCCGCCCTGCTCGCTGGTCAGCAGCACCTGACCCTCGATGATCGGCGTGGCGGAGACCACGCCGGGCAGTCCGCGGATGCGCCCGGCCACCGCATCGTAGTCGCTGATCGGCCGCTCGATGCCATGCACGCCGAGATGGCCGTTGAGGCCCAGGATGCGGCCCAGCAGCTCGATCCGGAATCCGTTCATCACCGACATCACGATGATCAGCGTGGCCACGCCCAGCGCGATGCCGACGAGGGAGAAGATCGCGATAACGGAGACGAAACGCTCGCCCTTGCGGGCGCGCAGATAGCGAAAGGCGATGGCGCGTTCGAAGGCGTTGAACATGCTCAGCCCTGGATTTTCGCCAGCGCATCCTCGGGGGAGACTTCCATCTTCTCCCCCGTGGCGCGGCGCTTGAGCTCGACCACGCCGTTGGCGGCGCCGCGCGGGCCGATCACCACCTGCCAGGGATGGCCCATCAGGTCGGCATCGGCGAATTTCGGGCCGGCGCGCTCGGTGCGGTCGTCATACAGCGCCTCGGGGATGGCGGCGTACATGCGCTCGCTCAGCGCATCGCAGGCGGTGTCGCCCTGCTTCAGGTTGATCACCACCGCCTTGAAGGGCGCGACGGCATCCGGCCACTTTATTCCGGCCTCGTCGTGATTCGCCTCGATGGTGGCGCCGACCAGACGGGAGACGCCGATGCCGTAGCTGCCCATCTCCGGCACCACCGGCTTGCCATCCGGCCCCTGCACGGACAGGCCCATGGTCGCGGAATACTTGGTGCCGAAATAGAAGATGTGGCCGACCTCGATGCCGCGCGCCGAGACGCGCTTGGCCTCCGGCACCTGTTCCCAGGCGGCGGGGTCGTGCATCTCCTCGGTGGCCGCGTAGTGGCTGGTCCAGGCGTCGACGGCCGGCGCCAGGTCCGCGCCGTAATCGGGCGCGCCGGCCAGCGCGTTCATGTCGAGCAGGTCCTGGCTGACGAAGACCTGGGACTCACCCGTCTCCGCCAGGATGATGAATTCATGGCTCAGGTTGCCGCCGATCGGCCCGGTATCTGCGCGCATCGGCACGGCCTTCAGCCCCATCCGGGCGAAGGTGCGGAGATAGGCCAGGAACATCTGGCGGTAGCTGTGCTGGGCGCCGTCCTTCGTCAGGTCGAAGGAATAGGCATCCTTCATCAGGAATTCGCGCCCGCGCATCACGCCGAAGCGCGGCCGCACCTCGTCCCGGAACTTCCACTGGATGTGGTAGAGATTCCGGGGCAGGTCCCGGTAGCTCTTGGCGAAGCCGCGGAAGATGTCGGTGACCATTTCCTCGTTGGTCGGGCCGAACAGCATCTCCCGGTCGTGCCGGTCGCGCAGGCGCAGCATCTCCGGCCCATAGGCGTCGTAGCGGCCGGACTGGCGCCAGAGCTCGGCGGACTGGATGGTCGGCATCAGGATTTCCTGCGCGCCGGCGCGGTCCTGCTCCTCCCGCACGATCTGCTCGATCTTCTGCAGCACGCGCCAGCCGAGCGGCAGCCAGGCATAGATGCCGGCGCTGGTCTGCCGCACCAGCCCAGCGCGCAGCATGAGGCGGTGCGAGGCGATGGTCGCCTCGGCCGGGGTTTCCTTCAGGGTCGGCAGGAAGGCACGGGAGAGGCGCAAGACGCGGCTCCTCAAAGAGATCGGGTGGGGCAAAGTAGGGCCCGCCTCGCTCCGGCGCCAGGGAGGGGCGCCGTTTTGCCACTTCCTCCAACGGCTGCTGCACCGCAGCAATAAAAATACGTCCACCCGAGCGTTCGGGTAAGGAAAGAGCAAAAAAATGCTTCGACCCTTAAGATAGTGCTTGCAAGCACCCGGGCTCTGGGTAAAAAAGAAGGGCCGCACCCGTCAGGGTACGGCCCGAGTTTAGGGAGGAAACGCCAGTCACACGGCAGAAGGAGGATCAACCTCCCTCTGGAACCTAGATTGGCCTCGGCACCCAAGGCGGCACAACAGCAAACGCCGTCGTCGGAAGCCCAAAAACAGGCTTCCAAAACTGATATGCCTGATTATGGGGCGGCACCCGCGGGGAGGCGGGTTTGCCGCCTTAATTTTGTGCAGGCCCCCGCGCGGGACCCGGCAGGACCGCCGAACTGCCGGGGCCGGTATAGGCCCACCAGCCGTCCCGGAAGCTAACCCAGCCGCTTTCCATGATGGCGAAGACGCCCAGCCAGAGAATCGCCGCCAGCACCGTGGTGCCCGCCAGCTTGCGCAGCAGCAGCGGCTTTTCCGGCGCACCGCGCCAGCCGCCATCCTCCGGCGCCACATCCACGGGCCGCGTGCCGATGGGCAGCACGATGAACAGGGCGGTCCACCAGATCAGCAGATAGACCACCACGCCGGTGAACCAGGTCATCAGGCCCTCACACCCGCATCAGATGCACTTCGACCGAGGGCCGCTTGCGCAGCCGGCGGCCGACGGCCTTGCGCACTGCGGTCCGCGCCGCCTCCCGCAGCAGCCCGTCCTCGCGTTTCAGATTGCCCGGCAGCTCCGTCACGGCGCGCGCCAGGTCGGCCGCGATCTGCCCCGGCTCCTCCCCCGTCTCATCGAACAGGCCGGGGCCGGAGATCTGCGGCTTGCCTAGCACCTTGCCCGAGCCATCCACGACGAAGGAGGCGACGATGACGCCGTTCATCAGCATCTTCTTGCGCGCCGCCAGCACATCGCCATCCAGCCGCAGCAGGCGGTCGCCGTCGATGGCCAGGCGGCCCACCGGCACGCTTTCCACCACATCCGGCTTGCCGGGGGCGAAGCGCAGCACGTCGCCATCCTCGATCACATAGGCGATGGCGCCCAGGGTCTCGGCCAGGTTCGCGTGCTCGTTCATGTGGCGCCATTCGCCATGCACGGGAATCGCGAATTTCGGACGGACCAGCTGGTACAGGCGCTTCAGCTCATCCCGCGCCGGATGGCCGGAGACATGCACCATGTGGTCATCCGCCGTCATCACGCGGACGCCGGCGCGGGAAAGCTCGTCCTGCACGCGCAGGATCGCCCGCTCATTCCCCGGGATCATGCGGGAGGAATAGATCACCGTATCCCCCTCCCCCAGCGAGATATGCGGATGGGTATCGGCGGCGATCTTGGTGAGAGCCGAGCGGGGCTCGCCCTGACTGCCGGTGCAGATCACCAGCAGCTTGTCGTCCGGCACATCCTCCGCGTCATCCTCCGACAGGAAGGGCGGGATGGAGCGGAGGTAGCCGCATTCGCGGGCCGAGGCATCGGCATTGCGCAGGCTGCGCCCGAACAGCGCCACCTCCCGCCCCGCGGCGCGGCCGGCGAGCGCGATGGATTCGATGCGCGCCAGGTTGGTCGAGAAGCAGGAGACGGCGACGCGGCCCTTCAGCCCCTTGATCAGGGCCGCCAGGTTGCGGCGGACCTCCGCCTCGCTGCCCGAATGGCCCTCGACCATCGCATTGGTGCTGTCGCAGACCATGGCCAGCACGCCCTCGTCGCCGAGACGCCCGAAGGCGGCCTCGTCGGTGGGCGGGCCGATCAGCGGGTTGGGGTCCAGCTTCCAGTCGCCGGTATGCAGGATGGTGCCGTGCCGCGTGCGGATGGCCAGCGCCTGCGGCTCGACGATGGAATGGGCGACCCGCAGGAATTCCAGGTCGAAGACGCCCAGCTTCCAGCGGCCGCCGAGCGGGATGACATTGATCTCCGCCTGCTGCAGCAGCCCCGCCTCGCCGAGCTTCCGGCGCAGGACGGAGGCGGTGAAGGGGCTAGCATAGATCGGGCAGCGCAGCTTCGGCCAGATATGGGCCACCGCACCCACATGGTCCTCATGCGCATGGGTGATCACCAGGCCCACCAGCTTGTCCCGCCGTTCGGCCAGCCAGGCCGGGTCGGGCACCATGACCTCGACTTCCGGATGCTCCGATCCGCCGAAGCCGAGGCCGAGATCCACCGCCAGCAGGGCGCCATCACAGCGGTAGACGTTGAAGTTGAGTCCGATTTCCCCCGTCCCGCCGAGCGGGATGAAGGCCAGGTCACCAGTCATTCTTCTTGTTCCAGTCTTATGCAGCGTTCGTCGTATCGGGGCGCTTCGCGAGGCCCGGCCGCCGCTGTCCCGTCGCCTTCGGGGCGCCTGGGATGGGTAGGCTCAGGGGTCGTCGCGTCGCGCGGTTCTCATGAAGATGGGGGCTGGGTTGCGGAGCGCCAACAGGCGGAGACCATCCAAGGTTGTATCCTGGTCGGTCGTTTCGATCACGGTGGTGCCCTCCGCGAACAGGGGGGCCAGGCCGCCGGTGGCGATGACCTTCAGATTGCCGACCGGATGCTCCTCCTGCTCCGCCCGGATTCGGGCGACGATCCCCTCGATCAGGCCGACATAGCCCCAATAGATGCCCGACTGCATCGCCGCCACCGTATTCCGCCCGACCACCGCCTGCGGCCGGCCGATGCCGATGCGCGGCAGGCGGGCGGCGGCGCGGTGCAGCGCCTCGATGGACAGGTTGATGCCGGGCGCGATGACCCCGCCGAGATAGGCGCCATCCTTGCCCACCACGTCGAAGGTGGTGGCGGTGCCGAAATCGATCACGATCAGCGGCCCGCCATAGGTGTGATGGGCGGCCAGTGCATTCAGCAGGCGGTCGGCACCCACCTCATGCGGGGCATCGACCCGGATCTCGAACCCCCAATCCAGATGGGCGCGGGCGACCAGCGGCTCGCAATCGAACCATTCCCGGGACAGGCGACGCAGGTTGTAGAGCGCGGCCGGCACCACCGTGCCGATGACGCAGCGGGTGATATCGGCGGGCTTCAGCCCGGAATGCTGCAGCAGGGTCAGCAGCCAGACGGCGTATTCGTCCGAGGTCCGCTCCGCATCCGTGCGGATGCGCCAGCGGCCGCGCCATTCCGTCCCGTCATGCACGGCAAAGACGACATTGGTATTGCCCGCATCCACCGCCAGCAGCATCGTCTTCAACCCACCTCGCGGAAAGCGACTTCACCGGTCGCCACGGCATGCACCCGCCCCTCGGCGGAGAGCAAGAGGCTGCCATTCTCGGCCAGTCCGGCGTAGCGGCCGGACCGCCCGCCGCGCAGCGTCAGCGGCGCATCCAGCGCCGGGCCGCGCGCCATCCAGGCGCGGCGGATGGCGTCGAACCCCTCGGCGCGCCACAGGGCGCGGAAGCGTTCCAGCGCCGCCAGCATGGCGCAGGCCACCTGTTCGGGCGGGATCGGCCCGAGGCCGGCCGTGGCCCGGTCCGGCAGCACGGGCGGGGCGGCAAGGTTGGCGCCGATGCCCATGATGAACCAGTCGAGCGTGCCGTCATCCTTCGCCGCGCTCTCGCACAGCACGCCGGCCAACTTGGCCTCGCCCAGCAGCACGTCATTCGGCCATTTCAGCCGCAGCGCGGCAGGATCCGCGGCAAAGGGAGCCAGCCCCTCGATCATCGCGAGCCCGGCGACCAGCGCCCAGCGCCCCGCTTCCCGCGCCGGCCCGCCGGGGCGCAGCAGTAGCGAAAAATAGAGATTGCCCGGCGGGCTGGACCAGGACCGCCCATCCCTGCCCCGCCCACCCGTCTGCTGGCGGGCGAGGATGGCCAGGCTCTCCGCTTCGCCGGCCACCGCCAGGCGCTGCAGCAGGTCGCTGGTCGAGGGCAGGCTGTCCTCGATGCGCAGCCGCCAGCCGGGCGGCGGCGCGATCGGCTGGGTCACCACCTCATCCGGCGATGGCCGTGATGGCCACTTCCGCCGCGGCGATGATCGGCGCGGGGAACAGGAAGAACAGCACCGTGGCGATCCCGGTGGCGCCCATCACCACCGTCAGCCCCGCGGGCCGCGCATCCAGCGGCGCCGTGCCGGTGTCGAAGTACATCACCTTCACGATGCGCAGGTAGTAGTAGGTGGCGACCACCGAGGTGCCGATGCCGACCGCGGCCAGCACCCAGTAGCCGCCCTGCACCGCGGCCAGGAAGACGTAGAGCTTGCCGAAGAAGCCGGCGAGCGGCGGGATGCCAGCCATGGAGAACATGAACACCGCCATCCACATGGCCATGGCGGGATCCGTGCGCCCGATGCCCGCCAGGTCGTCCACCTCCTCCAGCGCACGGCCATTGCGGCGCATGGCGACCAGCACGGCGAAGGTGCCGATCGAGGTGACCATGTAGATGGCCATATAGACCAGCACGCCGCGCAGCCCGATGTCGCTGGCCACCGCCACGCCCATCAGCGCGTAGCCGATATGGCCGATGGAGGAATAGGCCATCAGCCGCTTGA
Source organism: Falsiroseomonas tokyonensis (assembly GCF_019024325.1). Classification (GTDB taxonomy): domain Bacteria; phylum Pseudomonadota; class Alphaproteobacteria; order Acetobacterales; family Acetobacteraceae; genus Falsiroseomonas; species Falsiroseomonas tokyonensis. The sequence goes on along the minus strand of NZ_JAFNJS010000002.1, from coordinate 709,365 downwards.
TGTTGCGCTGGCCGATGGCGGCGAAAGCGCCGAGCAGCATGGAGCCGACCGAGGCTACCCAGATCACCTGCGACCACTGCGCCGCCAGATCGCCGAAGGGCCCGGCCAGCACGCGCATCAGTAGCGCGATGGCGGCCACCTTCGGCGCGGTGGCGAAGAAGGCGGTCACCGGCGTCGGCGCGCCCTCATAGACGTCCGGCGTCCACATGTGGAAGGGCACGGCGGAGATCTTGAAGCAGAGCCCGGCGAGCACGAAGACCAGGCCCACCACCAGGCCGAGGCTTGTCGTGCCGCCGCCCAGCGCATCCGCCAGCCGGTCGAAATTCGTGCTGCCCGCAAAGCCATAGACCAGCGAGGAGCCGTAGAGCAGCAGGCCGGAGGCCAGCGCGCCCAGCACGAAGTACTTCAGGCCCGCCTCCGCGCTGCGGGGGTTGTCGCGGTCGAAGGCGGCGATGACATAGAGCGAGAGCGAGAGCAGCTCGAGCCCGATATAGAGCGACATCAGGTCATTGGCCGAGACCATGACCAGCATGCCCGTGGTCGCGAACAGCATCAGCACGGCATATTCGAAGCGACCGATGCCCGCCTTCTCGTTGAAGTCTAGCGAGAGCACCACGCCCAGCGCCGCGCCGAGCAGGATCAGCACCTTGGCGAAGCGGCTGAAGGCGTCGGAGACATACTGGCCGAGGAAGGCCGTGCCCTCCCCCTGCCCGATCACCAGCACCGCGGTCAGTACGAAGGCGCCGATCACGGCCATGGAGACGGGGAAGAAGGTCTCCTTCTTCGGGATCACGCCGGCGGCCAGGATCAGCAGGCCGGCGATGCCGAGGACGATCTCCGGCGTGGCAAGGGTCCAGTTCATCGGGCTCATCACATCCCAGCCAGGCGCGCGGCGCCGAGGGCGGCTTCATGGCGCGCGACCAGCGCGGCCACGGTCGCCTCGAAGAAGTTGAGGAAGGAGGAGGGATAGACCCCCATCCAGATGGTCAGCAGGATCAGCGGCGCGAAGGTGGCGTATTCGCGCGGGCTCAGGTCCAGCAGCGCCTTCAGATCCTCCCGCACGATCTTGCCGAAGATCACGCGGCGATAGAGGTAGAGCGCGTAGGCCGCGCCCAGGATCATGCCCATGCAGGCGCCGAGCGCGACCCAGGGGTTCACCTTGAAGGCGCCGACGATCACCAGCAGTTCGCCCGGGAAGCCCGCGAGGCCCGGCAGCGCGACGCTGGCCATGGTGAAGACCATGAAGACCAGCGCATAGGCCGGCATGATCTTGGCGACGCCGCCATAGCGGGCGATCTCGCGCGAATGCACCCGGTCGTACAGCACGCCAACGCAGAGAAAGAGCGCGCCGGACACCACGCCATGGCTCAGCATGGTGAACAGCGCGCCCGAGAGGCCCTGCGCGGTGAAGGTGAAGATGCCCAGCGTGACGATACCCATATGGGCGATCGAGGAATAGGCGATCAGCTTCTTCATATCCTCCTGCGCCAGCGCGACGAGGGAGGTGTAGATGACCGCGATGATGGACAGCGCGAAGATCAGCGGCGCGAAGTCCGCCGAAGCTTGCGGCAGCAGCGGCAGGGAGAAGCGCAGGAAGCCATAGGCGCCCATCTTCAGCAGCACGCCGGCCAGGATGACGGAACCCGCGGTCGGCGCCTCGACGTGGGCATCCGGCAGCCAGGTATGCACCGGCCACATCGGCACCTTTACGGCGAAGGAGGCGAAGAAGGCGAGGAACAGCCAGAACTGCATGCGCGGCGAGAAGGCCGTCTGCATCAGCGTCGGGATATCCGTCGTGCCGGCCTCATACCACACGGCCAGGATCGCCAGCAGCATCAGCAGGCTGCCTGCCAGCGTGTAGAGGAAGAACTTCAGCGCGGCATACACCCGCCGGCCGCCGCCCCAGATGCCGATGATGAGGAACATCGGGATCAGCACGGCTTCGAAGAAGATGTAGAACAGCACGAAGTCCAGCGCGGCGAACATGCCGATCATCATGGATTCGAGCACCAGGAAGGCGACCATGTATTCGCGCACGCGCGTGGTCACGCTCTCCCACGACGCCAGGATGCAGAGCGGCGTCAGGATGGTGGACAGCAGGATGAACAGCACGGAGATGCCGTCCACGCCCATGTGGTAGCCGACGCCGAATTCCGGCAGCCAGGCCGCCTGCTCGACGAACTGGAACTCCGCCGTGGTCTGGTCGAAGCCGGTCCAGAGCAGCAGCGACAGCGCCAGCGTGATCAGGCTCGCCCAGAGGGCGGTCCAGCGCGCATTGCGGGCGACGACCTCGTCCTCCCCGCGCACCAGCATGATGACCAGCGCGCCCGCCAGCGGCAGGAAGGTGACGAGGCTGAGGATGGGAAAGCCAGCGGCATTCATCGGGAGGGCATTCCAACCAGGAGAAGGGTCACGAACAGCACCAGTCCGATGATCATGGTGAAGGCGTAGCTGGCGACGCGGCCGGATTGCAGCCGCACCGCCCCGCCGGCGACGGAAACCGCCGCGGCGGCCGCGCCATTCGGCATGCCGTCGATCAGCCGCATGTCGCCGGTCTTCCACAGAGCCCGCGCCAGGTACTGCGTCGGCCGCACGAAGAGGAAGTCGTACAGCTCGTCGAAGTACCACTTGTTCAGCAGAAAGCGGTGCACGCCCGGCAGCGCATTCGCGAGCATCGCCGGCAGCTTCGGCGCGAACATGTACATCACATAAGCCAGGGCGATGCCCGCGAGGCCGACCACGGTCGGCGCCAGCGGCACCCATTCCGGCACGTGATGCGCGTGTTCCAGGATCTGGTTGGCGGCGGAGGTGAAGATCGCGCCGTTCCAGAAATGCTCCTGATGATGGCCGACGAAGAGGTCGTAGAAGTGGTAGCCCGTCAGCACCGCGCCGACCGACAGCGCCAGCAGCGGCACCAGCATGGTCCACGGGCTTTCATGCACGTGCTCCATGGTGTGGTGATCCGCGCGCGGCGCGCCGTGGAAGGTCAGGATGATCAGGCGCCAGGAATAGAAGGCGGTGAGGAAGGCGGCCAGCAGGCCCATGGCGAAGGCGTAGTTGCCGGCGCCGCTATGCGCGGCATAGGCCACCTCCAGCACCATGTCCTTCGAGTAATAGCCAGCGAAATAGGGCACGCCCGCCAGCGCCAGCGACCCGATCCACATCATCACATAGGTGAAGGGGATCTTCTTCCAGATGCCGCCCATGCGGCGGATGTCCTGCTCGTCCGACATGGCGTGGATCACGCTGCCGGCGCCGAGGAAGAGCAGCGCCTTGAAGAAGGCGTGCGTGAAAAGGTGGAACATCGCCGCCTGGTAAGCGCCGACGCCGACCGCGAAGAACATGTAGCCGAGCTGCGAGCAGGTCGAATAGGCGATGATGCGCTTGATGTCGTTCTGCACGCAGCCGATGGTTGCCGCGAAGATCGCCGTGGTGGCGCCGACGATGGTGATGATGGTGAGCGTGGTCGGCGCGTATTCCAGCACCGGCGACACGCGGCACATCAGGAAGACGCCGGCCGTCACCATGGTCGCCGCATGGATCAGCGCGGAGACCGGCGTCGGCCCCTCCATCGCATCCGGCAGCCAGGTGTGCAGCCCGATCTGCGCGGACTTGCCGCAGGCGCCAAGGAACAGCAGCACACCGATGACTTCCAGCGCCGGCAGGCCGAGGAAGGTGGTGGTCCGCGCCGCCTCGACACCCGCGAAGATCGTCTCGAACTCGACGGAAGCGAAGGTCCAGAAGGTCAGCGCCAGGCCGAGCATGAAGAAGACGTCGCCCACGCGGTTGACGATGAAGGCCTTCATCGCCGCGCGGTTGGCGCTTTCCTTCTCGTACCAATATCCGATGAGCAGATAGCTCGCGAGGCCGACGCCTTCCCACCCGAAGAACAGCTGCACCAGGTTATCGGCCGTCACCAGCATCAGCATCATGAAGGTGAAGAGCGAGAGATAGGCGAAGAAGCGCGGCACCGTCGCGTCGTGCGACATGTAGCCCACGGAGTAGAGGTGGATCAGCGTCGAGATGAAGGTGACCATCGCCACCATCACCACGCTCAGCGTGTCATAGCGCAGCGCCCATTCCACCTCGAAGCCACCGACATCGATGAAGGTGAAGAGTGGCACGACGCCCGGCGCGCTGCCGAGCGCCACATCGATGAAGGCCAGGCTGCCGCAGATGGCCGCTGCGGCCATGCAGGCCACCGTCGCCCATTGCGAGACCTTGTCGCCCAGCCAGCGGCCGAAGAAGCCCGCGATGCAGGCCCCGAGCAGCGGAAAGAAGATGGCGCCGACATACATGGGCTCAGCCCCTCAGCGTGGACACGTCGTCCACCTCGATCGTACCGCGGTTGCGGAAGTGGATGACGACGATCGCCAGGCCGATGGCCGCCTCGGCGGCCGCGACCGTCAGGATGAACATCGCAAAGATTTGGCCGGTGAGGTCGCCCAGCTGCGCCGAGAAGGCCACCAGGTTCAGGTTCACCGAGAGCAGGATCAGCTCCACCGACATCAGGATGACGATGATGTTCTTCCGGTTCAGGAAGATGCCGAGGATGCCCAGCACAAACAGGATCGCGCCCACCGTCAGGTAGTGCGAAAGGCCGATGGCCAGCATCAGTGGTGCCCCCCGCCATGGTGTTCGACGCGCTTGGGCTCCGGCGGCGCCTCCACCGGCGGGCGCTCGATGCCAAGCTCCGCCAGGCCCGCGCCGCTGCGCACCTGGCGCAGGTTCACGCTGCCCATGCGGGAGACCTGCCTTCCGATGTCCTGGCGCTTGGCCACGGGCTTGTTGCGCAGCGTCAGCACGATGGCGCCGATCATGGCGACCAGCAGGATCAGCCCCGAAAGCTGGAACAGCCAGACATAGTCCGTGTAGAGGATGCGGCCGATCTCGCGCGTATTGTCGGCGCCAGGCTCCATCGGGTTGAGCCGCAGGCCGGCGGCATCGCTGGCAAAACTCCAGCTGCCGAAGACGAAGATCAGCTCGGCGAATAGCACCAGGCCGATGGCGCCGCCGATCGGCGCATAGCGCTGGAAGCCCTCCCGGATGGCGGAGAAGTCCACGTCCAGCATCATCACGACGAAGAGGAACAGCACCGCGACCGCGCCGACATAGACGATGACCAGGATCATCGCCAGGAATTCGGCGCCGGCCAGCAGGAACAGCGCCGCGGCGTTGAAGAAGGCCAGGATCAGGAAGAGCACGGAGTGCACGGGATTGCGGCTGGTCACCACCATGACCGCACTGGCGATCAGCACGGCGGCGAACAGGTAGAAGGCGATGGCGGCGATCATTACCCCGGCCCTTCAGCGATACGGCGCGTCGAGGGTAAGCCGCTGGGCCAGGATCGCTTCCCAGCGATCGCCGTTATCCAGCAGCCTGTCCTTGTCGTAGATCAGCTCGGACCGGGTCTCGGTCGCGAATTCCAGGTTCGGCCCCTCGACGATCGCATCCACCGGGCAGGCTTCCTCGCACATGCCGCAATAGATGCACTTCGTCATGTCGATGTCGTAGCGCGTGGTGCGGCGGGATCCGTCCTCGCGCGGCTCGGCCTCGATGGTGATGGCCTGCGCCGGGCAGATCGCCTCGCAGAGCTTGCAGGCGATGCAGCGTTCCTCGCCATTCGGGTAGCGGCGCAGCGCGTGCTCGCCCTTGAAGCGCGGCGAGAGCGGCGTCTTCTCATAGGGGTAGTTGATGGTCGCCTTGCGGCTGAAGAACTGCTTCAGCGTCAGCGCCATGCCGCCGACCAGTTCGGTCAGCAGCAGGCTGCGGGCGACGCGATCGAGGGTTGCCATGGATCAAACTCCTCCCGGCAGCCAGCCGAAGATCTTGAGCGCCGCGGCGGTGATGACCAGCCAGACCAGGCTGAAGGGCAGGAAGACCTTCCAGCCGAGCCGCATGAGCTGGTCGTAGCGATACCGCGGGAAGGTCGCGCGCACCCAGACGAAAACGAAGAGGCAGAAGCAGATCTTCAGCACGAACCACAGCGGCCCGAGCGCCGGCAGCAGCCCGAAGGGCCCGTACCAGCCGCCGAGGAACAGGATGGTGATGAGCGCGCTCATCAGGATCATGTTCGCGTATTCGCCGAGGAAGAACAGCGCAAAGGACATCGACGAGTATTCGACGAAGAAGCCCGCCACCAGCTCGGACTCGCCTTCCGGCAGGTCGAAGGGCGCGCGGTTCGTCTCGGCCAGGGCACTGATGAACATGATGACGAACATCGGGAAGAGCGGCACGATGAACCACAGGTTCTCCTGCGCCCGCACGATCTCCGACAGGTTCAGCGAGCCGACGCAGAGCAGCACCGTGACGATGACGAAGCCCATGGAGACTTCGTAGCTGACCATCTGCGCCGCCGAGCGCAGCGCGCCGAGGAAGGCGTATTTCGAATTCGAAGCCCAGCCAGCGATGATGATTCCATAGACGCCGAGCGAAGAGATCGCGAAGAGATAGAGGATGCCGACATTGATATCGGCGATCGCCCACCCATCATTCACGGGGATGACCGCCCAGGCCAGCATCGCCAGCATGAAGGTGATCATCGGTGCCATGATGAACAGCACGCGGGATGCGCCGGAAGGAATGATGGTTTCCTTCATCAGCATCTTGATGGCGTCGGCGAAGGGCTGCAGCATGCCGAAGGGCCCGACGACATTCGGCCCCTTTCGCATCTGCATCGCCGCCAGCACCTTGCGCTCGGCCCAGGTGAGGTAGGCGACGCCGATCAGCAGCGGCACCAGCAGCGCCATGGCCTGCGCGACCGTCAGCGCGAGCACCCCGATGGGGGTGGCGAGGAAAGCGTCCATGTCCCTACTCCGCCGCCACGGCCAGCGGCGCCGCATAAGTGGCTGCGCATTGCGCCATCACATCCGAAGCGCGCGCGATGACATCCGCCTGGTGGTAATTGGCCAGCGGCAGCACGAAGGGCGCGCCAGACATCGCGGCCGGGTCACCGGACGGGCCCGTCGCATCCGCCGCAAAGCGACGCGCAAATCCCTCCTCCAGCGGCATCGCGGCGCGAAGCTGCGCCAGGCTGTCGAAGGGCAGCGTGGCGCCCAGCGCCTCGCTTGCCGCGCGGATGATGCGCCAATCCTCGCGCGCCTCCCCCGGCGGATAGACGGCCAGGTGCCCGCGCTGCACGCGGCCTTCCGTGTTCACCCAGGTGCCGTCCTTCTCGGTATAGGCGGCACCGGGCAGGATCACATCGGCGCGGCCCGCGATGCGGTCGCCGTGGTGGCCCTGGTAGATCACGAAGGTGCCGGGCGCGATCGTCGCCGGATCGACCCCATCCGCACCCAGCAGCCACAGCGCATCCACGCCGCCGCCCAGCATCTGGCCGAGATCCTGGCCGCCCGCGCCCGGCAGGAAGCCCAGGGCCAGCGCGCCAACCTGGCCGCCGAAGAGGTGCAGCAGGTTAAAGCCGTGCCAGTCATCGCGCAGCGCATTGGCCTGGCGCGCCACCTCCCAGGCCGCTGCCAGCACCGCCAGCCCATCGGCCCGCATCAGCGCGCCGCGGCCGAGCAGCACCATCGGGTTCTTGGCGGTCTTCAGCACCTCCATGAAGGGGTGTGAGCCGTCCAGCAGCGCGCGGATCGCCTCCGGCCCCTCGCCCAGATGCTCGTGGCTGTAGGTCAGGTCGAGACCGGCCGGGCCGATGCGGCCGATGCGGAAACGCCCGGCGACCCAGCGCTTGCGGATGCGCGCATTGATGACCGGGGCCTCGGTGCGCGGATTGCTGCCGATGATCAGCAGCGCATCCGCTTCCTCGATGCCGGCGATGGTCGTGTTGAAGCGGTAGAAGTCGGGCCGCGTCACGTCGATCGCCGCGCCATCCGTGCGGCAGTCCAGATTCTCCGATCCCAGCTTCGCCATCAGCGCCTTCAGCGCAAGCAGGCTCTCGGCTTCCACCAGGTCACCCGCGATGGCGCCGATGCGATCGCCCCGCAGGCCCTTCAGCCTGCCGGCGATGGCGGCAAAAGCCTCCGGCCAGCTCGCCTGCCGCAGCTTGCCGTCCACACGAAGCCAGGGCCGGTCCAGCCGCTTGCGCTTGAGGCCGTCGAAGGAGAAGCGGCCGCGATCGGCCATCCACTCCTCGTTCACATCTTCATTGATGCGCGGCAGGATGCGCAGCACTTCCGGGCCGCGCGTGTCGATGCGGATATTCGTGCCCGTCGCATCCTGCACGTCGACGCCCTCGGTCTTCCGCAGCTCCCAGGGGCGCGAGACGAAGGCATAGGGGCGCGAGGTCAGCGCGCCCACCGGGCAGATGTCGATCAGATTGCCGGAGAGTTCGCTGGTCAGCGCCTTCTCCACATAGGTGCCGATCTCGAGGTTCTCGCCGCGATTGGTCCCGCCGAGCTCCGCGGTGCCGGCCACTTCGGCCGAGAAGCGGACGCAGCGCGTGCACTGGATGCAGCGGGTCATGATCGTCTTGATCAGCGGCCCGATGTTCTTGTCCTTCACGGACCGCTTCGCCTCGCGGTAGCGGCTGTGGTCCATGCCGTAGCCGACCGCCTGGTCCTGCAGGTCGCACTCGCCGCCCTGGTCGCAGATCGGGCAGTCCAGCGGGTGGTTGATCAGCAGGAATTCCATGACGCCGCGGCGCGCGTTGCGCACGACGGGACTGTCCGTCTTCACCACCATGCCATCCGCGACGGGATAGGCGCAGGAGGCGACGGGCTTCGGCGCCTTCTCCACTTCCACCAGGCACATGCGGCAATTGCCAGCGACGCTCAGGCGCTCGTGGTAGCAGAAGCGCGGAATTTCCTTGCCCGCGGCCTCGCAGGCCTGCAGCACCGTGGCGCCGTTCGGGACCTCGACCTCGATCCCGTCGACCGTGACCTTTGCCATCGCCGTTACTCCGCCGCCATCGGCAAGGCGGACGGCGTCGCGTGCCGTGCCTTGTACTGGGCGATGCGTTCTTCCATCACCGGCCGGTAGTGCCGGATCAGCCCCTGCACCGGCCAGACGCCGCCATCCGCCAGCGCGCAGATCGTGTGGCCCTCGATGCGGCGGGTCACATCCTCCAGCACGTCGATCTCCTCGATCTCCGCGCGGCCCTGCACCATCCGGTCCATCATGCGGCTGACCCAGCCCATGCCCTCGCGGCAGGGCGTGCACTGGCCGCAGCTCTCATGCTTGTAGAAGCGCGAGAGGCGGGCGATGGCGCGGACGATGTCGGTGGACTTGTCCATGACGATCACGCCGGCGGTGCCGAGGCCCGACTTGTGCTCGCGCAGCGCATCGAAATCCATCAGCACATCGTCGCAGATGTGCTTCGGCAGCAGCGGCGTGGAGGAACCGCCCGGGATCACGCAGAGCAGATTGTCCCAGCCGCCGCGCACGCCGCCGGCATGGCGCTCGATGAGCTCCCGCATCGGGATGCTCATTTCCTCCTCCACATTGCAGGGCTTGTTCACATGCCCCTGGATGCAGAAGATCTTCGTGCCCGAATTCTTCGGCCGGCCGAAGCCCGCGAACCAGGCGGCGCCGCGGCGCAGGATGGTCGGCACCACGGCGATGGTCTCGACATTGTTCACCGTGGTCGGGCAGCCATAGAGGCCGACGGCGGCGGGGAATGGCGGCTTCAGCCGCGGCATGCCCTTCTTGCCCTCCAGGCTCTCGATCAGCGCCGTCTCTTCGCCGCAGATATAGGCGCCGGCGCCGCGATGGACGTAGAGATCGAAGTCCCAGCCGGAGCCGGCTGCGTTCTTGCCGAGCAGCCCGGCCGCATAGGCCTCGTCGATCGCCGCATCCAGCACGCGGCTCTCATTGTAGTATTCGCCGCGGATGTAGATGTAGCCAGCATGCGCGCCCATGGCGAAGCCGGCGATCAGGCAGCCTTCGATCAGCGTATGCGGATCGTGGCGGATGATGTCGCGGTCCTTGCAGGTGCCGGGCTCGGATTCGTCGGCATTCACCACCAGGTAGTGCGGCCGCTCGCTCGCCTGCTTCGGCATGAAGGACCACTTCATGCCGGTCGGGAAGCCGGCGCCTCCGCGGCCGCGTAGGCCGGAGGCCTTCATCTCCTCGATGATCCAGTCCCGGCCCTTGCCCAGGATGCCGGATGTGCCGTCCCAGTTGCCGCGCCGCTGCGCGGCGGGCAGGCGCCAATCCTGCAACCCGTAGAGGTTGGTGAAGATGCGGTCCTTGTCGGAGAGTGCCATTGCCTATTCCCCTCCCCCTGCAACGCCACCGGGCACGTCGATCAGCACCAGCGGCCCGCCTTCCGGCGCGCTGGTCTGGCGGCCGATGCTGCTGCCGGGCGTTGGACGCTCGCCCCGCTTCAGCGCCTCGATCAGCGCGACGGTGCGGTCGTAGTCGAGATCCTCGAAGTAGTCGTCATCCACCTGCAGCACCGGCGCATTCACGCAGGCGCCGAGGCACTCAACCTCGGTCAGCGTGAACAGCCCATCGGCGGAGGTTTGGCCGACCTGCACATGCGCCGCATCGTGGCAGGCGCGCATCACGTCATCCGAGCCACGCAGCATGCAGGGCGTGGTGCCACACAGCTGCAGGTGATGCTTCCCGATCGGCTTCATGTTGAACATGAAGTAGAAAGTCGCGACCTCATAGACGCGGATCGGCGCCATGCCGAGGCGGTCCGCAATCACGTCCATCGCCACCTTCGGCACCCAGGCGCTGCCGGTCGCGCGGCCCATCTGGCGCTGCACGACATAGAGCAGCGGGATCACGCCGGAGGCCTTCTTCGCCTCCGGATACTTGGCGAGAATCTTCGCGACCTCGGCCTCGCTCGCCTCGTCGAAGGCGAAATGCGTGGGCTGTTCGAAGCTCACCGGTCGATCTCCCCGAAGACGATATCGAGGCTGCCGATGATGGCGACGGCATCCGCCAGCATGTGCCCCTTGGACAGTGCCTCCATCGCCTGCAGATGCGCGAAGCCGGGCGCGCGGATCTTGCAGCGATAGGGGCGGTTGGTGCCGTCGGCCACCATGTAGACGCCGAACTCGCCCTTCGGCGCCTCGGTCACCGTGTAGGTCGCGCCGGCGGGCACGTGGTAGCCCTCGGTGTAGAGCTTGAAGTGATGGATCAGGCTTTCCATCGAGCGCTTCATCTCGCCGCGCGACGGCGGTGCGATCTTGTGGTCGGCGATCTTCACCGGGCCCGGGCGGATGTGGTTCAGGCACTGCTCGACCATGCGCAGCGACTGCCGCATCTCCTGCATGCGCACCAGGTAGCGATCGTAGCAATCGCCCTGCACGCCGACGGGGATTTCGAAGTCCAGCTGCTCGTACATCTCATAGGGCTGCGACTTGCGCAGGTCCCAGGCACAGCCGGAGGCGCGCAGGCAGGGGCCGGAGAAGCCCCAGGACATCGCCTGTTCCGCCGTCATCACGCCGATATCGACGGTGCGCTGCTTGAAGATGCGGTTCTGCGTCAGCAGACCCTCAAGCTCATCCAGGAATTTCGGGAACTGCCGGCACCAGGCGCCGATCCGATCCTCGAGCCCCGCGGGCAGGTCCTTCGCCACGCCGCCGGCGCGGAAGTAGTTCACATGGTAATGGCTGCCGCCGACCTGCTCGTAGAATTCCAGCAGATGCTCGCGCTGCTCAAAGCCCCAGAGCGAGGGCGTGATGGCGCCGACGTCGAGCGCATAGGTCGTGACGTTCAGCAGGTGATTCAGGATTCGCGTGATTTCCGCGAACATCGTGCGGATCCACTTGGCCCGCAGCGGCACGTCGTTCTCGATGCCGAGCAACCGCTCCGTGGCCAGGACGAAGCTGTGCTCCATGCACATGGGCGAGACGTAATCCAGCCGGTCCATATAGGGCATGGCCTGGAGATAGGTCTTGTACTCGATCAGCTTCTCAGTGCCGCGATGCAGCAGCCCGATATGCGGATCGGCACGCTCCACCACCTCGCCCTTCATCTCCAGGATGAGGCGCAGCACGCCATGCGCGGCAGGATGCTGCGGGCCGAAGTTGATGGTGTGCGTATCGGCGTCGAACAGTTTCTGGGACGCGTTCGGGCCGTCCATCTGTGGCAGGCCGCTGACCAGCTCGGTGCTCATGATTGGGGGCCCTCGATCTGCCCGCGTTCACTGCGGATCTGGTGCACCTTCTCGTCGCCCGGCAGCGTGGTCATGCCTTCCCACGGGCTCAGGAAGTCAAACGAACGAAAGTCCTGCGTCAGCGTGACGGGCTCGTTCACCACCTGCTTGCGCGTCTCGTCGTAGCGAACCTGCACATGGCCGGTCAGCGGGAAATCCTTGCGCAGCGGGTGGCCTTCGAAGCCGTAATCGGTCAGCAGGCGGCGCAGGTCGGGCTGGCCTTCGAAGACGATGCCGTACATGTCCCACGCCTCGCGCTCATACCATGTGGCGGCGGGCCAGACATGGATGAGGCTCGGCACCGGCGTCGCCTCGTCGGTCGAGACGATCACGCGCAGCCGCTGGTTCAGCGCCAGGCTGAGCAGGTTGTAGACCACCTCGAAGCGCTCGGCGCGCTCCGGCCAGTCCATGCCGCAAATGTCCATCACCTGTTCGAAGGCGAAGCGCGGATCGTCGCGCAGCATTTCCATGAAGGGCACGATCTGGTCGCGCCTGGCGCGCACCACCAGCTCGGCGCCACGCTCGACGAAGACCTCCTCCACCACGGCGCCCGCGGCTTCGGCGATGGCGGCGCCCAGCGCCTGCAATGCGTTCGCGTCAGCCACGGAGGATGGTCCCCGTCCGGCGGATCTTCTTTTGCAATTGCAAGATGCCGTAGACCAGCGCCTCCGCCGTCGGCGGGCAGCCCGGCACGTAGACATCGACCGGCACCACGCGGTCGCAGCCGCGCACCACGCTGTAGCTGTAGTGGTAGTAGCCGCCGCCATTGGCGCAGGAGCCCATGGAGATCACCCAGCGCGGCTCCGACATCTGGTCGTAGACCTTGCGGAGCGCGGGAGCCATCTTGTTGGTCAGCGTGCCGGCCACGATCATCACGTCGCTCTGCCGCGGCGAGCCGCGCGGGATGATGCCGAAGCGGTCCAGGTCGTAGCGCGCCATATAGGCGTGGATCATCGGCACCGCGCAGCAGGCCAGGCCGAAGGTCATCGGCCAGAGGCTGCCGGTCCGGGCCCAGTTCACCACCTTGTCCAGGTTGGCGATGACGAAGCCCTTTTCCTCGATCTCCCCGGTGATGCCCCGCACCACCGAGTCCTGCGCAGCCCCCGGGGGCAGAGCCTCCCGGTTCCAGGCGATCGCATTGCTGTCTGAACCGCTCATGCTGTTCTCCGGGCGCCCCGCCGGCGCCCATTGCCAGATGGGCCCAGGCGATACACCTGGCGCCCCACTACCTGCCGCCGCGGCCCCCTCGCAGGGCCAGGCGGCCCGCCTTCATTCCCAGTCCAGGGCGCCCTTGCGCCACTCATAGATGAAGCCGACCGTCAGCACGCCAAGGAAGCCCATCATCGACAGGAAGCCGAACCAGCCGATCTCCCCCAGCGTCACCGCCCAGGGGAACAGGAAGGCCACTTCCAGGTCGAAAATGATGAACAGGATGGCCACGAGGTAGAACCGCACGTCGAACCGGCGGCGCGTATCGTCGAAGGGTTCGAAGCCGCATTCATAGGCCGAGAGCTTCTCGGCATAGGGCTTCTGCCTGGCGGCGAGCAGCGCCCCACCCACCATCGCGCTGGCGATGACGGCGGCGATGCCGAGGAACACCAGGATCGGGAAATATTCTGCCAGCAGCGGCTGAGTCATGGGGCCTCGGCTGTCCTTGCCTGTCCGGAGCGCCGTCCGGCGCCCGGGCTATTCCACCTGCGCGCTAAGGCAGGGCGATCTGCGCCAATCCCGCAGGCCCCGTCCCCATCGCGTTGCAGCGCAGCGCAGATTAGCCGCGCTCCGCCTCCTCCGCCATAGGCCCGATGCATGATGGAAGCGTTGACATGCATCGCTTTTTTGACGCCCAGGCCACGAACAGGTTGCGGGGCGCGCGGCCTTTCGGCGCGCACCCTGAACCTGTCTTAAGCTTTGGGAAAACTGTTCGCGTGGCGCGAGTGACGGGGCTCGAACCCGCGACCTCCGGCGTGACAGGCCGGCGCTCTAACCAACTGAGCTACACCCGCCCGCGAACAGTGAGCCGGGAATAGGGGCGCGGGGGCGGCCTGTCAACAGGCCGGACATGGCACGCAACGGCGCCTGCGGCGGCCCGGGTAGGCGAAGGGAGGGGCAGTGCTACCGGCGATTCGCACGATCCATCCGCAGGGGGCGGGCGGCAGGCCGCGGGCAGCGGGGCGTGAGACCACGACAAAAAAATGTCGCACCCGCGTCAAATCGGTTGGCGCGGACGAGTGTGAGGCAGTTCTGGTGTTCGGCGCGGGTGGCGACAAGTTTCGCCATCCGCGGGCCGCGCGGCGCAGGTCGCCACTGCGTCGATTGGAGAGGCGGCGCGGGCGATCGGCGCTGGTCGCTGCAGGTTTCGCCATCCGCGGGCCGCGCTGCGCGGCGGTGCCGCACAGGTCGCCACCGCGACGATCGGGAAGGCGGCGCGGGTGATCTGCGCATGTTGCTACAAGACTCGCCATCCGCGGGCCGCGCTGCGCGGCGGTGCCGCGCAGGTCGCTTCGCTTTTCCCTCCGGGGGATTTTTCCGCGGCTTTGCCGCGGAAAAATGGGCGCTGACGGGATCGAACCGCCGACCACCTGTGTGTAAGACAGGCGCTCTACCGCTGAGCTAAGCGCCCCTGGGCGGGCCTGGAGTTACGACGCCCGGACCAGCCCGCCAAGGCCCCCCAAAGCAAAAGGGCCAGCCCCTGCGGGCCGGCCCTTCCACATCACCCGCGAAGGCGGATGGCTCAGTTCACGGCGTCCTTCAGACCCTTGCCCGCCTTGAAGCGCACGGTCGTCGTCGCCGGAATCTTGATCTCCTCGCCAGTGCGGGGATTGCGCCCCTTGCCGGCCTTCCGCTTGGAGGTGCTGAAGGTGCCGAAGCCCACCAGACGGACCTCCGTGCTGCTCTTCAGCGCCGTCTGGATCGCGTCGAAAACGGCGTCGAGCACGTCGCTCGCCTTGGCCTTCGGAAGATCCGCGGCCTCCGCAACGACGGCGACCAGATCCTGCTTGTTCATATGGGAGCCCCCTTCAGGTTCCTGTGCATGGCTGATGGAACGGGCCCGAATCACGCCCCGCTATGGCGGCACACTAGGAGGCGGCTTTCAGCCCCGTCAACGCCACCAGCCCCGATTCCCGGCCCCGTTCCGCGCTTCGTGCCGAAGATTCGGTGGAAAAGCCAGCCCTCGCCACCTGCCCTTCCTGATCCGTCCGGAAACACGGCGCCGGGCGCCAGAAAGAGACGAGGCCCGCAAAGGAAAAGGGCGCGCATCAGCCCGATGCGCGCCCCTCTGCTCAAGGTCCAGAAGGCCGATTCAGTGCGGCCGGACCGGCGCACCGTCGCTGCCCGGCGCGCCGGCGGCAGGGGCAGGCTCGGCTGGCTCCTCCCACTGGATGGCTTCCGGCTTCCGCGCCAGCGCCTGGGAGATCACCTCATCCGCGTGGCTGACCGCGATGATGGTCAGCCCCTTCTTCACGTTCTCGGGGATCTCGGCCAGGTCCTTCTCATTCTCCTTCGGGATGAAGACCGTGGTGACGCCGGCCCGCAGCGCCGCCAGCAGCTTCTCCTTCAACCCGCCGATCGGCAGCACGCGGCCGCGCAGCGTGATCTCGCCCGTCATCGCGATGTCCTTGCGCACCGGGATGCCCGTGAGCACGGAGACGATCGAGGTCGCCATCGCCACGCCGGCCGAGGGGCCATCCTTGGGTGTCGCGCCTTCCGGCACATGCACGTGGATGTCCCGCTTCTCGAAGATCGTCGGCTTGATGCCGAAGTTGATCGAGCGGCTCCGCACATAGGACAGCGCCGCGGAGACGCTTTCCTGCATGACGTCGCCCAGCTTGCCGGTGGTCTTCACCGCGCCCTTGCCCGGCACGACCACGGATTCGATGGTCAGGATCTCGCCGCCCACCTCGGTCCAGGCCAGACCGGTGACGACGCCCACCATGTCCTCCGCCTCGGCCTCGCCGTAGCGGAACTTCCGCACGCCGGCGAACTTGTCGAGGTTCTTGACCGTGACCGCGACCTTCTTCGCCTTCTTGGAGACGATCTCCTTCACCGCCTTGCGGGCGATGCCGGCCAGCTCGCGCTCAAGGTTGCGCACACCCGCCTCGCGCGTGTGGTAGCGGACCATGTCGCGCAGCGCCTCGTCCGAGATGCTCCACTCGCCCTTCTTCAGGCCATTCGCCTCGCTGACCTTGGGGAGCAGGTGGCGCTTGGCGATCTCGACCTTCTCATCCTCGGTGTAGCCGGGGATGCGGATGATCTCCATGCGGTCCAGCAGCGGCTGCGGCATGCGCAGGCTGTTGGCCGTGGTCACGAACATCACGTCGGACAGGTCGTAGTCGACCTCCAGGTAATGATCGTTGAAGGTGGTGTTCTGCTCGGGGTCCAGCACCTCCAGCAGGGCCGAGGACGGGTCGCCGCGCCAGTCGGCGCCCAGCTTGTCGATCTCGTCCAGCAGGAAGAGCGGGTTGGAGGACTTCGCCTTCTTCATGCCCTGCAGGACCTTGCCGGGCATGGAGCCGATATAGGTCCGCCGATGGCCGCGCACCTCAGCCTCGTCCCGCACGCCGCCCAGCGACATCCGCACGAAATTCCGGCCGGTCGCCTTGGCGATGGACTTGCCGAGCGAGGTCTTGCCGACGCCGGGCGGGCCCACCAGGCACAGGATCGGGCCACGGATCTTCGGGCTGCGCGACTGCACTGCCAGATACTCGATGATCCGTTCCTTGATCTTGTCGAGGCCGTAGTGGTCAGCATCCAGCACCGCTTCCGCCGCGACCACGTCGTTGCGGATGCGGGTCTTCTTCTTCCACGGGATGGACAGCATCCAGTCGAGGTAGTTGCGGACCACGGTGGCTTCCGCGGACATCGGCGACATGGTCTTGAGCTTCTTCAGCTCCGCCATCGCCTTCTCGCGGGCTTCCTTCGACAGCTTGGTGGCCTTGATCTTGGCCTCCAGCTCCGCCGCCTCGTCCTTGCCTTCCTCGCCCTCGCCCAGCTCCTTCTGGATCGCCTTGAGCTGCTCGTTCAGGTAGTACTCGCGCTGCGTCTTCTCCATCTGCCGCTTCACGCGGCTGCGGATGCGCTTTTCCACCTGCAGGACGCCGATCTCGGATTCCATATGGGCGAAGACCCGCTCGAGCCGCGGGCCGACGCCCTCGATCTCCAGCAGCTCCTGCTTTTCCGCGATCTTCAGGTTCAGGTGGCTGGCCACCGTATCGGCCAGCTTGGCCGGCTCCTCGATCTGGTTGATCGAGACCAGCACCTCGGGCGCGATCTTCTTGTTGAGCTTGATGTACTGCTCGAACTGCGCAACCACGGTGCGCGCCAGCGCCTCCAGCTCACGCCCCTCGGGCTTGGCCTGCTCCTCGGCGGGCGCGGCGAAGGCCTCGAAATAGGGGTCGGTGCCCTTGTAGGCGGCGATCTTCGCGCGGCGCCCGCCCTCGACCAGCACCTTCACGGTGCCGTCCGGCAGCTTCAGCAGCTGGAGAACCGTGGAGACGGTGCCGACCTGGTACAGGTCGTCCGAGCCCGGGTCGTCCTGGGCGGCGTTCTTCTGCGCCACCAGCAGGATCTGCTTGTCGTCGCGCATCACCGCTTCCAGCGCGCGGACGGATTTCTCGCGCCCGACGAAGAGCGGCACGATCATGTGGGGGAAAACGACGATGTCGCGCAGCGGCAGGACGGGAAGCAGTTCGCCGCGGACAGGTTCAGTGGGATTGGCCGCCATATCGGACCTCACTTTGGACGATCGGCGCGGTAGCCGCCCCCAGGCGGCCCACATGGGCGCCTGGTTATCGGCACGGCTCCCGGCGCCACGGGATTATCAAAACAGATGGCCCCCCTTCCCCACCACCACAAGGCGCGCCCCCACGCGGATGCCGGGCGGGGGTCCTCATGCCAGGGAAGCCATCCGCAGCCTCACCCTGCAGATTGCTCCGCGGGGCGTTCACCGTAGATGAACAGCGGGCTCGCGCGGCCCTCGGCCACCTCCCGGTTCACCACCACCTCCTCGATATCCTCGAGGCCGGGCAGGTCGAACATGGTGCCGAGCAGGATCGACTCCATGATGGAGCGCAGGCCGCGCGCGCCGGTGCGGCGCTGGATGGCCCGCGCCGCGACGGACTTCATCGCATCCTCGGTGAAGGTGAGCTTGGCGCCCTCCATCTCGAACAGCCGCTGATACTGTTTTACCAGCGCGTTCTTCGGCTTGGTCAGGATCTCGATGAGCGCCTTCTCATCCAGATCCTCCAGCGTCGCCACCACGGGCAGGCGGCCGATGAATTCCGGGATCAGGCCGAACTTCAGCAGGTCCTCGGGCTCGACTTCCTTGAGGATAGCACCCGTGCGCCGCTCATCCGGCGCGCGAACCTCGGAGCCGAAGCCGATGCCGGAACCCTTGCCGCGGGCGCCGATGATCTTCTCAAGCCCCGCGAAGGCGCCGCCGCAGATGAACAGGATATTGGTCGTGTCCACCTGCAGGAATTCCTGCTGCGGATGCTTCCGGCCGCCCTGCGGCGGGACGGAGGCGACCGTGCCTTCCATGATCTTCAGCAGCGCCTGCTGCACACCCTCGCCGGACACGTCACGGGTGATGCTCGGGTTGTCCGACTTGCGGCTGATCTTGTCGACCTCGTCGATATAGACGATGCCGCGCTGCGCCCGCTCCACATTGTAGTCCGCGGCCTGCAGCAGCTTGAGGATGATGTTCTCCACATCCTCGCCGACATAGCCGGCCTCGGTCAGGGTGGTGGCATCCGCCATGGTGAAAGGCACGTCGAGGATGCGGGCGAGCGTCTGCGCCAGCAGCGTCTTGCCCGACCCGGTGGGGCCGATCAGCATGATATTGGACTTGGCGATCTCCACCTCGCCCGCCTTGGCCCCATGGGCCAGGCGCTTGTAGTGGTTGTGCACCGCGACCGAGAGAACCTTCTTGGCGTGGTCCTGGCCGATCACGTAATCATCCAGCACCTTGCAGATCTCGCGCGGCGTGGGCACGCCATCGCGGGACTTCACGAGGTGCGTCTTGTGCTCCTCGCGGATGATGTCCATGCAAAGCTCGACGCATTCATCGCAGATGAACACGGTGGGCCCGGCGATCAGCTTCCGGACCTCGTGCTGCGACTTGCCGCAGAACGAGCAATACAGGGTGTTCTTCGAGTCGCCGGACTTGCTCATGCGCGCTCCGAAAGCCTCAAGCCGCGGCCGCCTCGCAGGCTGACGGACCGGGATGCCTGCCCCCCGGCTGGGGGGCGGGAAACAAAGAAGTGTAGCCCCGCATCCACGCGGGGGAAAGTGCAACCCTTCGGGTCCCCCAACCGGGGGTCACGGTGCGGCAAGCCGCCGCACCGCAGCCCGAGGGCCCTCAGATCTTCACCGAATCGGCGGGCGGCACCGGGCGCTGCTCGACCACCTGGTCGATCAGGCCGAAGTCCCGGGCCTCCTCGGCCGTCATATAGGTATCGCGCTCCATCTTGGCCTCGATCTCCTCGAGCGGCTGGCCGGTATGGTGCACGTAGATCCTGTTCAGGCGTTCCCGCGTCTTCAGGATCTCCCGCGCCTGGATGGCGATGTCGCTGGCCTGCCCCTGGGCGCCGCCGGAGGGCTGATGGATCATCACCTGGCTGTTCGGCAGGGCGAAGCGCTTGCCCTTGGCGCCGGCGGTCAGCAGCAGGCTGCCGGCGGAGGCCGCCATGCCGACGCAGACCGTGGAAACCGGGCTGCGGATGTACTGCATGGTGTCGTACATCGCGAGGCCGGCCGTCACCACGCCGCCCGGGCTGTTGATGTAGAAGGCGATTTCCTTGTTCGGGTTCTCGCTTTCCAGGAACAGCAGCTGGGCGCAGATCAGGGATGCAACCTGGTCGAAGATCGGCCCGGTCAGGAAGATGATCCGCTCCTTCAGCAGGCGCGAATAGATGTCGTAGGCGCGCTCGCCCCGGGCCGTCTGCTCGACGACCATGGGGACGAGGTTGTTGTAGATCTCGACCGGATCGCGGTCACGCATGGTGGTCCCTTTCATGCCCGTCCGTCGCCGGCCTGGGCGCAATCCCATGGCGGAGGCGCCTGGCCCCAGCCTGACAGCGAATCTCTGCCATTCCCTTTAAGATGGGGAAAGCCGCGCGAACCGCAAAGCCCCCCCCGGACGGCCCCCAGTCCCAAGGCCCCGACCGGCGGCCGGAACTGGGGTGCCGGGCGGGCGAAGGCAAGGGCGCCGCCCGGCCGGAAACAGCAACGGGGCGGAGCCTGGATGGCGCCGCCCCGTGCAACCAATCGGTCCGGCAGCCCCGGACGGCCACCCTCAGGCCGCCGCGTCGTCCTGCGCCGTCAGCGCCGCGGGCTCGACCTGATGGTCGGTCACCTTGGCCAGCTCCAGCACGAAATCGACCACCTTCTCCTCGAAGATCGGCGCGCGCAGGCTCTCGATCGCCTGCGGGTTCTTGCGGAAATACTCCAGCACCTGCTTCTCCTGGCCCGGATAGCGGGAGGCTTCCTGGCGCATCGCGCCGGTCAGCTCCTCATTGGTGACCTGGATGTTGTTGGTGCGGCCGATCTCGGACAACAGCAGGCCGAGGCGGATGCGGCGCTCCGCAATCGCGCGGTAGTCCGCCTTCAGCGTCTCCTCGTCCTTGCCCTGGTCATCGGCATCCAGCCGGCCGGCCTTCAGGTCCTGCTCGACGCGCTGCCAGATCTGGGCGAATTCGCCCTCGACCATGCCGGGCGGCACTTCGAACACGGCCTTCTCGGCCAGCGCGTCCAGCAGGGCGCGCTTCACCTTCATCCGGGCCAGGCCGTCATATTCGCCCTGCAGGTTCTCGGCCACCTTGGCGCGCAGGCTGGCGATGTCCTCCAGGCCGAGCTTCTTAGCGAAGTCGTCGTCCATCGCCGGCAGCTTCTTCACCTTCAGCGCCTTGGCGTTGATGGCGAAGACCGCATCCTTGCCGGCCAGGGCGGCGGAGCCGTATTCGGCGGGGAAGGAGACGTTGATCTCCTTCTTCTCGCCCGGCGCCATGCCCTCCAGCTGCTCGGTGAAGCCGGGGATGAAGCCCTCGCCGGCCACCTCGATGGGGGTGTCGGTGGCGGTGCCGCCCGGGAAGGGCTCGGACAGGGTGCCATCCTCGTTCTTGGTGCGGCCCTCGAAGTCCACCACCAGCATCTCGCCCTTGGCGGCCGGGCGCGCCTCGGCCACGTCCTCCAGCTCGGCCAGGCGGCCGGCCATGGTGGCCAGGAAGGCGTCGATCTCGGCATCGCCCGGCGTCGCCTTCTGCCGGTCCAGCGCGATCGAGGCGAAGTCGGGCATCGGGATCTCGGGCAGCAGCTCGAGGTCGATCTTGTATTCGAGGTCGGCGCCCTCGCTGTAGTTCACCAGCTCGATCTTCGGCTGCATGGCCGGCCGCAGGCCGCGATCGGCGATCACCTGGCGCGTCGCGTCATCCACCGACTGTTCCAGCACCTCGCCGGCTACGGCCTGACCGTAGCGCTGCTTGACCACGGCGGTGGGCACCTTGCCGGGGCGGAAGCCGGGCAGGCGCAGGTCGGCGCCCAGCTCCTTCAGGCGCTTCTCGCGCTTCTCGGCCAGGCTCGCGGCCGGGACGACGACCTGGAACGTCCTTTTCAGCCCCTCGGCGGGAAGCTCGGTGACCTGCATTTCTGACCTTCTTCGTGCATGGAGGCGCCCATGACGGGCGCAAGACGCTTTGAGGCCCGCCCCGTTACCGCCCAAGGGCGCGCGGGGCAATGGGCGATGGCCTGAAACCGGGCCTATGGCGGCGCCGGGCGGCCCCGGTGGGACCTGCGGGCGGAGGGACTCGAACCCCCATGGCTTGCGCCACTGGTACCTAAAACCAGCGTGTCTACCGTTCCACCACGCCCGCGCCGGTGGCTACCTATCCCGCCATCGGCGCCGTCGCCAAGCCCGGCCGGCGGAGGACGAACATATTGGACAGCCAGAGCGTCGGGTCGGAGGTCACCACATGGGCATCCTCCCGCACCTCCAGCACCTCCAGCCCCGCCGCCGCCGCCAGGGCAAAGACCTCGCGCTGGGGCAGCATGTGCATCTCCATGTCCGCCGCGCCGGTCGCCGCCATATAGGTGTCGATCGCGAAGGCGTAGCCGTTGCGGTGGGTCGGCACCTGGAAGATGGCCACCCCGCCCGGCGCCAGGCCGGCGAAGGCCAGGCGCAGCAGATGCGCGATGACCGGCGGCGGATTGTGCTGCAGCACGATGCGGCTGTACCAGAGATCCCACTGCCCGCTCGGCATCGGGCCCTGCATGGTGCTGGCGTGCCAGCGGATATTGGTGAGGCCCCGCTGCTCCGCCTCGCGCTGGGCCAGGTCCAGATGCGGCTGGGAGATGTCGCAGCCGACCACGGTCTGGAACAGGCTGGCCAGCGCCAGCGTGGCGCGGCCAACGCCGCAGCCATATTCCAGGCAGCGCGGAAGGCTGGCGGGGTCGATCCCGTGCCGGGCCAGCAGGCGGCGCACCAGGTCGAGGTCGCCGGCGCCGGTCGCATAGAAGGCCTTGCGGTTCTCGGCGATATTCTCCGGCCGGAAGCGGTCATTGGTCAGCACGGACCAATGCGGCGCCTCCTGTCCCACGCGGGCCCAGTAGCTGCCCACCCGCTGCAGCATCGCGGCCAGGCGGGGGCCTTCCGCATGCACCTCCACCGGCACCGGGTCGGGCGCGAGCGGCATGGCGGTGGAAACGGTGCGCGGCCCCTCAACCTGCTTGAGGAAGCGGCGGAATTCGTCGGACTTCACGAATCGGGCGCGCAGCTCCGCCCGCGTCGGCTTGCTGGCCAAGTGGCGCAGCACCACCGCCTCGTTCTCCGGCTCCCGGCCCAGCAGCATGCGATAGGCGGCGCGGACATCTTCCGGCGTCGCCTGCGGCGCGGCGGGGCGGGCCTGAGGCGGCTGGGGTGGACGGGTCAGGCTCATTGGCCGAGCACCGCGGCGGCGCAGGCATCCAGGATGGCGGCGGCGTCCAGCCCATAGGCGGCATAGAGGTCCGGAAGGTCGCCGGCCTGGCCGAATCGGTCGACGCCCAGCGGCACCACGCGCTGGCCGCGCACGGCACCCAGCCAGGCATGCGCCGCCGGATGGCCGTCCAGGATGGTGACGAGGGCGGCGTCGCGGTCCAGCGGCGCGAGCAGCGCCTCGATGGCGGAGGGGGCGGCGCCCCTGCCCTGTCGCGCCTGGCGCCGGCTTTCCAGCCAGCCGGCCTGCAGCCGGTCCGGGCTGGTCACGGCGAGCAGCCCGGCATCGGGCACATCCTCCCGCACCGCGTCGAAGGCCTCCCGTACCTCCGGCGCGATCGGCCCCTGATAGGCGATGGCGAGCTTGGCGCCTGGCCCGGGCGGCACCAGCCAATAGCCGCCGGCGATGACGCCGGCCGGGTCCAGCCGGCGTTCCGGCTGCGCCAAAGCGCGGGTGGACAGGCGAAGCCAGACGGCGCTGCCGTCGGGCTTCTGCATGTGGTCGAAGGCGAAGCGCATCAGGATCGCGAGCTCATCTGCATAGGCCGGTTCATAGGCCATCAGCCGGTCCTGGGCGATTCCGATCAGCGGCGTATTGACCGACTGATGCTGGCCGCCTTCCGGCGCGAGGGTCAGCCCGGAGGGCGTTGAAACCAGAAGAAACCGCGCATCCTGGTAGCAGCCGTAGATCAGCGCATCGAGGCCGCGGTTGACGAAGGGATCATAGACCGTCCCCACCGGCAGCAGCCTTGCGCCATAAAGGGAATGGGACAGCCCCAGCGCGCCGAGCAGCAGGAACAGGTTCTGCTCGGCGATGCCCAGCTCGATATGCTGCCCCTCCGGCCCCATGCCCCAGCGCTGCGCCGAGGCCAGCTTGGCATCCCGAAAGACGTCATTCTTCAGGTGGCGGTCGAAGATCCCCCGCCGGTTCACCCAGGGGCCGAGATTGGTGGAGACGGTGACATCCGGGCTGGTGGTGACGATCCGCTCGGCCAGCGCCGCATTCTCCCCCTGGCCGCGGCCGATCTCCGCCAGGATCTCGCCGAAGGCGCCCTGGGTGGACATCATCCGCCCCGGCGGGATGCGCGGCGCCGGCAGGGTGGCGGGCACCGGGATGGTCTCAGACCGCAGTTGCCGCCCTTCCGGCGCCAGGGGCTGGGCGAAGGGAAGGCTGGCGAGAAAGGCCTGCAATTCGGCCTCCGGGATGTCCAGGCCCTCGAACCGATCCCACTCATGGCCATCGCGGATGCCCATGGCCTGCCGGAAGGTCGCCATTTGCTCCTTGGTCATCAGGCCCGCATGGTTGTCCTTGTGCCCCGCAAAAGGCAGGCCCATGCCCTTGATGGTATAGGCGATGAAGCAGGTCGGCTGGTCGCCCTCGGCATCCGCGGCCCGAAAAGCCTCGGTCAGCGTCTCGATGTCATGGCCGCCGAGGTTCGTCATCAGCGCCGCCAGCTCGTCATCGTCCAGCGGGTCGATGATGGCGCGCACCCCCTCGATGCGGCCGAGCTCGGCCAGGATGGCCCGGCGGAAGGCGGCGCCGCCCTGGAAGGTCAGCGCGGCATAGAGGCTGTTCGGGCAGTCGTCGATCCAGCGGCGCAGCGCCTCCCCATCCTCCCGCGCGAATGCGGCTTCCAGCTTGCGGCCGTATTTCAGGGTGACGACGTTCCACCCCATGTCGCGGAACAGCCCCTCGATCCGGCCGAACAGCCGGTCCGGCACCACGCTGTCCAGGCTCTGGCGGTTGTAGTCCACCACCCACCAGACATTGCGGACGTCGTGCTTCCAGCCTTCCAGCAGCGCCTCGTAGATATTGCCCTCGTCCAGCTCCGCATCGCCGACGATCGCCACATGCCGCCCGGCCGGAAGCTCCGGCCGCCCCAGCCCATGCAGGCGCACATAGTCCTGCACCAGGCTGCCAAAACTGGTCAGCGCGACGCCGAGGCCGACGGAGCCGGTGGAGAAATCCACCTCCGCCCCGTCCTTGACGCGGGAGGGATAGGGCTGGATGCCGCCGAACTGGCGCAGGGTGGCCAGCTTCTCCCGGTCCTGGCGGCCGAGCAGGTAGTTGATGGCATGGAAGACCGGCCCCGCATGCGGCTTCACCGCCACCCGGTCCTGCGGCCGCAGGATCTCGAAATACAGCGCCGCCAGGATGGAGACGGAGGAGGCGCAGGAGGCCTGGTGCCCGCCCACCTTCAGCCCGTCCCGGTTCGGCCGCAGGTGGTTGGCGTTGTGGATCATCCAGGCCGAGAGCCAGAGCAGCTTGCGCTCCAGCGCATGCAGCAGGCGAAGGCGGTCGGCGGGCGAAGCCTGGGTTCGGATCGGCCGTTCCACCGTCATGCTGCTGCTCCTCGGCATTCCGTTTCCGCCGCCAGCATAGGGGGGGTAGCGACGGGTGCGAAGCTCTCCGCATGCCCGCCCCGGGCGGGTGGCGGCAGGGGGCGAAGCGCCCGGGTTCCGGAAGGCGGGACCGCGACCTGGCCTCACCGCCATGTGAAGGTCGGGAGCGGATCGGTTGCAGGCGCGCTCTTGTGCCGCCACCCTACACCCGGCGATGTGGCTGCCCTTGGTGGCCTCCTGCAATGAAACCGAAACGGATCCATGACCTGGACAGAGGCCACCTTCGGCCGGATCACCCTGGCACTGACCGCGCTCGGCTTTGCCCTTCTGCTCGCGCTTGGCGTCGCCTTCGTCTGGCTGGTGCAGGAAACCCGTAGCTATGCCGCCGCGGTGGTCGCCACGCAGCAGATCCGGGTCGCCGCCACGGACCTGCTGGGCGTGCTGCAGGATGCCGAGACCGGGCAGCGTGGCTACCTGCTGACCCGCGACCCCGCCTACCTGGCGCCCTTCACCGATGCCGAGTCCCGTTATGACGAGGCGCTGCGCGACCTGGCCAGCCAGGTGACCGCCGATGGCGGGCGGGTTGGCCCGCAGCGGGAGCTGCGCATACAGGTCGAGGCCAAGATGGCCGAGATGAGGGAGACGGTGCGCCTGGCCCAGGCCGGCGACCAGGACGCGGCCCTGGCCATGGTCCGCGGCGGCCGCGGCAAGGCGCTGATGGATGAGATCCGCCTGCTGCTGAACGGCGTGGAGGAGCGGACCCTGGCGCGGCAGGCAGGGCGCAGCCAATCCCTGCAGCGCACCGGCGGGCTGCTGACCTGGTCGGCCATCGCCGGCCTGATGGTGATCGGGCTGGTCACCCTGGGCACGCTGCGCATCGCGCGCAGCTATACGCGCGACCTGGGCGCGGCGCAGGCGGCGCTGCAGCGGGCCAATGCCAGCCTGGAGCAGCGGGTGCAGGAACGCACCGGGTCCCTGATGGCGGCGAATGAGGAAATCCAGCGCTTCGCCTATATCGTCTCGCACGACCTGCGCGCGCCGCTGGTCAACGTCATGGGCTTCACGCAGGAGCTGGAGACCGCCATCGGCACGGTGCGGGAAGTGGTGCAGCGCGCCGAGTCCGAGGCGCCGCAGCTGGTGACCCAGGAGGTGCGCGACGCGGTGCAGGAAGACATCCCGGAGGCGATCGGCTTCATCCGCTCCTCCACCAACCGCATGGACCGGCTGATCGGCGCCATCCTGGCCCTGTTCCGCGAGGGTCGCCGCCGCCTGACGCCGGAGCCGGTGGCGCTGCAGGGGCTGCTGGAGGGCATCTCCGGATCGCTGCAGCACCAGCTGGACCATGCCGGCGCCGAACTCCGCCTGCAGCCCCCTTTCCCCACCCTGCAGACCGATCGCCTGGCGATCGAGCAGATCCTGGGCAACCTGCTGGACAACGCCACCAAGTACCTGCAGCCCGGCCGGCCCGGCCGGATCCTGGTGCGGGCGCGGCGGGAGGCCGGGATGCATGCCATCGACGTGGTCGATAATGGCCGCGGCATCGCAACCCGCGACCATGCGCGCGTCTTCGAACTGTTCCGCCGCTCCGGCCCGCAGGACCAGAAGGGCGAGGGCATCGGCCTGGCCCATACCCGCGCCCTCGCCCGCCGCATGGGCGGCGATATCCGCCTGGCGTCCCGCCTCGGCGAGGGCTCCGTCTTCACCCTGTTGCTGCCGGATGCCCTGCCGGCGCCCGACCCGGCGTCCAATCCGAACGGCGCACCCCAGCTGGAGGACCAGCCCGCATGAATGTTTCCGCCCAGGCCGTCACCATCGTCATGATCGAGGACGATGACGGCCATGCCCGGCTGATCGAGAAGAACCTGAAGCGGGCCGGCGTCTACAACGAGGTGCTGCACCTGAATTCCGGCACCGCCGCGGTCGATCATCTGTTCGGGCCGAACCGCCAGGGCGGCGCGCCGGTGCTGGTGCTGCTCGACCTGAACCTGCCGGATATGAGCGGCATCGATATCCTGGCCCGGCTGAAGGCGGACCCTGAGTTGCGCCTGGCGCCCGTCATCGTGCTGACCACCACGGATGACGACCGGGAGATCCGGCGCTGCTATGAGCTCGGCTGCAGCGTCTACATCACCAAGCCGGTGAACTACGAGACCTTCGCCCAGGCGGTCCGCCAGCTGGGCCTGTTCCTCGCCGTCATCCAGGTGCCGCCCACCGCCCCATGACCGATCGCGCCTCCCGCATCCTCTATATCGACGACGACCAGGCGCTGTGCCGGCTGGTGCAGCGTGCCCTGGCGCGGATGGGGCACGAGGTGGTGACTGCCAATGGCGGGGATGAAGGGCTGCAACTGGCGCGGGAAGGCGGCTTCGCCGCCATCTGCCTGGATCACTACATGCCCGGCGCGGATGGGCTGGAGACGTTGGCGGCGCTGCACGCCTTGCCCGATCCGGCGCCGGTGATCTTCGTGACCGGCGCGGACGAGACCCGCGTCGCCGTCGCCGCCCTGCGCGCGGGGGCCGAGGACTTCGTGGTGAAGACCCCGGGGGAGAGTTTTCTCCTGCTGCTCCACCGCGCCATCGAAGGTGCCGTGGACCGCGCCGCCATGCGCCGCCGCCAGGCCGATGCCGAGGCTGAGGTGCGGGAGGCGCGCGACCGCGCCGAGGAACTCGCCGCCAGCCGCGCGCTGCTGCTGCAGGAGGTGAACCACCGCGTCGCCAACAGCCTGCAGATCATCGCCAGCCTGACGCGCCTGCAGGAAGGCGCGGTGGCGGACCCCGCCGCGCGCGCCGCGCTGGCCGCCGTGCGCCACCGCATCGCCGCCGTGGCCCAGGTGCATCGCCGGCTCTATACCTCGGCCGATGTGCGCGCCGTGGCGCTGAACGACTATCTGGGCGGCCTGCTGGCCGAGATCGGCCGCAGCGTGGAAACCGCACGCATCGACTTCACCGGTGCGCCGCTGGAAGTGGCGCCGGACCGCGCCGTCTCGCTGGGTGTCATCCTGTCCGAGCTGGTGACCAATGCGCTGAAATACGCCTATCCGGACGCACCGCAGGGCGGGCCGATCCGGGTGACGCTGGCCATGGAGGACGGCGCCGGCGTGCTGCGGGTGGAGGATGACGGCATCGGCGGCGCCGGGGCGGAACTGCCCGCCGGCACCGGCCTCGGCGGGCGCATCGTGCAGGCCATGGCGCAGACCATCGGCGGGCTGGTGGAATTCGCCGGTGGGCCGGGCTCGCGCATCACGGTCCGCTTCGCGCTCACCTGAGGCCATTGGCGTCAGGCCCCGCCGGGCCTTACCGCTTCAGCTGCGGCAGCAGCGTATCGCCCTCGTCCCGCCGCGGCGGGCCGTTCAGCGGCACGTCCAGCGTCGTCACGCGCTCGCCCTCCACCTGGTGCTGCGTCATCCTTCCGCCCAGGTCGTGCTTCAGCAGCCGGTTGATCAGCGCCGTGCCGAAGCCGCGCCGGTGGTCGGGCCGCATCGACTCCGGCGGCTGCTCCGGCGGCGGTGGGACGCCGCGTTCCGTCCAGGTCAGGTGCAGCCTGGCCGCCGCGCCCTGCCCCTCGATCCGCCAGCCGATCCACAGCTGCCCGAGTGGCACGGAAAGCGCGCCATGCTTGCTGGCATTGGTGACCAGCTCGTGCAGCACCATGCCCAGCGTCAGCGCCACCTTGGGCCGCAGCGGCACGACGCCGCCGCCGAAGCTGATGCGGCCGGTGCGGTCGGCGTGCGGCGCGACCTCCTTCGCCACCAGCGCCTCCAGGTCCACGGCGGTCCAGCCCTGTTCCCCCACCAGCTCATGCGCCCGCGCCAGGGCCTTGATGCGGCCTCCGAAGGCGGCCGAGAAATCCTCCAGCGACGTGGCATGGCGGATGGTGCTGGAGGCGACCGCCTGCACCACCTGCAGCATGTTGCGGACGCGGTGGTTCAGCTCGTCCACCAGCGTGCCGAGGATCTCGCCCTCCACCACCTTGGTGACGTCGAAGAAGGTCAGCACCACGCCATCCACCTCGCCTTCCGCCGTGCGATAGGGCAGCAGGCGCATCAGGTAGTGCACCTGGCCGTCGCGCGCCGTCACGCGGCGTTCCATGGCGGTGCGTTCATCCAGCACGCGGCGCACTTCCCGCCGCAGGTCCACCGCGTCCAGGTGGCCGTTGAAATCGGTCACCGGGCGGCCGCGGTCACCGGGCACCAGGTTGAAGATGCTGGTCACCGCCGGGGTGAAGCTGCGGATCACCATGTGGCGGTCCAGGAACAGCGTCGCGATCTGCGTGCTGTCGAACAGGTTGTGCAGATCGGCATTGGCGCGATCCAGCTCGTCGATCTTGCCCGAGAGCTCGACATTCGCCGCGCGCAGCTCCTCGTTCACCGATTGCAGCTCCTCCTTCGAGGTTTCCAGCTCCTCGTTGGTGGATTGCAGCTCCTCGTTCACCGAGACCATTTCCTCATTGGCGGAGGTCAGCTCCTCGGTCGCCGTCTCGTATTCCTCGGTGATCGCCTGCAGCTTCTCCCGCACCTCGCGCAGCTCGCGCTCCAGCAGCAGCACATGGCCCTGGCCCGCCGTATCCACCGGCGCGCCAGCCAGCGGGACGCCGGGGAGATCGGTGAAGACGACGAGGAAGTGCCGTTCCACCGTCTCCCGCGCCTCCATCGGCGCGATGGTCAGGGCGATGCTGGTGCGGCGCTCGCCTTCCTCGACCTGCACCAGGGGGCGCACCACCGTGGCCTGGGTTTCCAGCGCCTCGCGCAGCGCCGAACGCAGGACGGACCGCAGGCCGGGGCGCGCCATGGCCACCAGCTGGCGGCTCGGCCGGCCGCTGGCGGGTTCCAGGTAGCGGCCGAGATGTGCCGACTGGTGCAGCACGTCGCCATCGCGGTTCACCACCACATGCGCCGGCGCGAAGCGTTCGAGCACCACCGCCTCCGCCGCCTGGCGAAGCTCCGTCCCGCGCGAGGCTGCGGGCGGGCGCGGCGGGGGGCGGGAGGGCCAGACCCGCACCGGTCCGCGCGGCGCCACCAGCAGCCGCGCCGCCGGACCGTCCACGGCCACGTCGTCGCGACGGCGATAGATGCGATGCACCTTGTCCTCGGATCGGAAAAACTGCGCGTGGCGCAGGATGGTCTCGGCGATGCCGAGGAACAGGAAGCCGCCCGGTCGCAGCGCATAATGGAACAGCGGCACCACCTGGTCCTGCAGCTCCGCCCCCAGGTAGATCATCAGGTTGCGGCAGGAGATGAGGTCGATGCGGGAGAAGGGCGGGTCGTTGATCAGGCTGTGCGGCGAAAAGACGCAGAGGTCGCGCAACGGCCGGGCCACGGCGTAGCTCGCCGCATCCACGGTGAAGTGCCGCGCCAGCCGCTCCGGCGCGATGCCGGCCAGCAGCGGCGCCGGATAGCGGCCGCGGCGCGCGATGGCGAGCGCTGCCTCGTCAATATCGGTGGCGAAGATCTGCGCCCTGGCGCCGCCGGGATGCGCCTCCATCCATTCCCGCAGCAGGATCGCCAGGGAATAGGCTTCCTCGCCCGTGGCGCAGCCGGGCACCCAGATGCGCACCACCTCCTCGGGCCCGCGTCCGGCGAACAGGCGGGGGATGACCCGCTCCGCCAGGGCGGCGTAGGCATCGGGGTCGCGGAAGAAGCTGGTGACGCCGATCAGCAGGTCGTGGAACAGGCGCCGCGCCTCCTCATGATCCACGCGCAGGCGGGCGGTATAGGCCTCCAGCCCCGGCAGCCGCAGCACCTGGATGCGGCGCTGCACGCGGCGGAAGAAGGTGCGGTCCTTGTAGCCGGAGAAATCGTGCCCCACCGCCGCCTGCAGGATCTCTGCGATGGCGGCATGCGCGGCCGCGCTGGCCGCCTGGCTCAGCCGCTCATAGGCGGGCTCGGCGAAGGTGTCGGACAGCTCGGCCAGCCGCGCCGCGATCTGTTCGGAGGGCACCACCAGGTCCACCACCCCGGCGGCGATGGCGCTGTGCGGCATCTCGACGAATTGCGGCGTGATGCCGTTGCTGCCCTGCGCCATGCTCAGGCCGCCCGCGGCCTTGATGGCCTTCAGCCCCAGCGTGCCGTCGCTGCCGCTGCCGGATAGGATGATGCCGATGGCGCATTCCTGCTGGTCCTCCGCCAGCGAGGCAAGGAAGACGTCGATCGGATGCCGTTCGCGGCCGCGCTCCATCGCCTGCGGCCGCAGCAGGATGCGGCCGCCCCGCAGCGTGATGATGGCGTTCTGCTGCAGCACATAGGCATGGCCGGATTGAAGCTGCAGCCCATCCTCGGCCGCCACGATCGGCAGGTCGGTGCAGTCGCGCAGGATGGCGGGCAGCGCGCTGAGATGGCCGGGGGCCAGATGCGTCACCACGACGAAAGCCATCGGCATGGGCTGCCGGATGGCGCGAAACAGCGACCGCAGCGCTTCGACGCCACCGGCGGAGGCGCCGATTCCAACAATGGGGAAACGCGCCGGGGGCTTGGTCATGTCATCCTGACAGTTGTGTCGGAATGGGCGGGCACACTGCTGGACTTATCGGCTCGCCTGCTGCTCCCGGAACCGATGCGAGGCCATCTCGTTCGAAGAGCGCAGATTTTTACGCGCCTGTCGCCGAGTATCTTAATATTTATCCTCGGAGTCTGTCACCTTCGCGTGAGACAGAGCGAGCTTTTTCATTGTTCTTGCAATCAGCGTGATCCGCACGCCGCGACCGTTCCGATATTCTGCCAGACGCCTGCCCGGCCGGGCCCTGACAGGAAGCAGCCCGCCACCCGCGGCGGCGCTCAATCCTCGGGCGGCCGGCGCCACCAGCGCCGCGTCAGCGCCAGGGCACAAAGGCCCTCGATCCCGATCACCATGGTGGCGAGCGGCGCGCCCAGCCAATGCGCCATGGCCCCCAGATGCAGGAAGCCGATCAGCCCCAGCCCGATGCAGGCGGACAGCACGCCCAGCGCGCGGGACCGCATCTCGGGTGGCGCCGTGGTATAGACCAGCGTCGCCTGCATCGCCGCGAAGGCGGCGCTGCCGACGCCCACCAGCAGCAGCGCCAGCGCCGCCGGCACGGCGGAGGTGATGGCGGCGAAGACGGCGAACATGCCGCAATACATGGCCGTGCCGCCGACATAGATGGCGCGGTACCAGGCCGGCCGCACCAGCGGCACCAGCAGTGCCGCCCCCAGCAGCGCCCCCAGCCCGTCCATCCCCGCCAGCAGGCCCACGCCATCCGCGCCGAGGCGCAGCTGTTCCTGCCCGATCACCGGGATCATGGAGGAGACGGGCCAGGCGAAGAGGTTGAAGATCAGCGTGACGATCATCACCCCCGCCATGCCCGGCGTGCGCAGCACCAGGCCGAAGCTCTCCCGCATGTCGCGCAGCACGCTGGCCTGGCGCGGCAGCACCGTGCTGCGATGCGTCAGCCGCAGCGCCGCCAGCACCGCCAGCGCATAGAGCCCGCCGCAGAGCAGGAAGGCCGGGCCGAGGCCCGCCGCCGCCAGCAGCGTGCCGCCCAACGCGGGCCCGGCGATGCGGCTGGCATTGTTGCAGACGACATCGAGCGAGACGGCCCGCGCCATCCGGTTGGCGCCCACCACCTCACCCAGCATCATCCGCCGCACGGGATTGTCCGCCGCCCAGACGATGCCGGCGATGAAGGAGGCGACGGCGAGATGCCAGACCGCCAGCGCGCCGCCCAGCGCCAGCGCCGAAAGCCCCAGCGCCACCACGCCCTGCACGCCGAGCATCGCCAGCAGGGCCGAACGCCGCTGCACGCGATCCGCCGCAACGCCGAGGAAGGCGCCGAACAGCCCCATCGGCAGCAGCCGCAGCAGCGTCATCATGGCGACCAGGAAGGCCGATTGCGTCTGCTGCCAGACCACCACGCCGATCACCAGCATCTCCAGCCAGCGGGCGATGGAAACCAGCAGCCCCACCAGCAGGATGCGCCGGAAATCCGGCACGCCCAGCACGCCGCGCGCACCCGTTCCCTGCAAGGCATCCATCCGACGTTCCCGCGGCGATCCTCGCAGCCGCGGGCGGAAGGCTCAAGCCGTGGGAAGCCTCAGATGAATGCCTTGGCCAGCTTGCGGATGGCCGGTGAGGCCGCGCGCCTGCCCTCGCCGGCGTAGTCCTCGTGGTAGTCCTCGATCTTCGCCGGGTCGTAGCGGTAGTTCACCATCAGCCCGCAGGATTCGCGAAAGCCCTTCTCGGAGGTATCGCCGCGCCAGTTCAGCCGCTCCACGCGCGCGCCGTTGGAGAGATGAAAGTGCGCCACCGGGTCGCGCGCGCGCTTGCCGCCGCGGCCCGATTCCGCCAGCAGGTAGCGGGCGCAGGCGCGCAGCAGGATCGGCTCCAGGCCCTTGGCGGTCGCCTCCACCCGCGCCCAGCCGCGGCGCGCGATCAATCGGCGCAGCGTCTGTGGCGCCGTCTCCGCCACCGCCTGGGCGGGATCGGCGCCGGGGGCGGCGATGGCGGGATCGGGCGGCGCGGCGGCGCGCAGCGCCTGGGCCTCCTCTTCCGTCAGCAGCGTCGTGTCGCCGGCTTCCAGCTTCTCCTCCAGCCAGGTGCGGAAGCCGGGGATGGGGGAAAGCGTCGCGAAGCAGTCCAGATTGCCGAATTCCGCGCTCAGCAGCTCCACCACCCGCTTGATGAGGAAATTGCCGAAGGAGATGCCATCCAGCCCGCGCTGGCAGTTGTTGATGGAATAGAAGACCGCGGTATCCGCCTGGCGCGCATCCAGCAGCGGCGCCTTCTCGTCCAGCAGGCTCTGCACGCTGGCCGCCATGCCCTGCACCAGCGCGACCTCGACGAAGATCAGCGGCTCATCCGGCATGCGGGGGTGGAAGAAGGCGTAGCAGCGGCGGTCGGAATCCAGCCGGTTCTTCAGGTCGCGCCAGGTGCGGATGCGGTGCACAGCCTCATAGCCCACCAGCTTCTCCAGCAGTTCGGCTGGTGAGGTCCAGTCGATGCGGCGCAGCTCCAGGAAACCCACGTCGAACCAGCTGGCCAGCAGGCCACGCAGATCGCCTTCCAGCGCCTGCAGCATGGCCTCGCCCTGCATCCGCGCCAGCAGGTCGGCGCGCAACTGCACCAGGAACTTCACGCCATCCGGCAGGGTGGTGAATTGCGTCAAAAGGCGCAGCCGCGGCGGCTCCAGCACCCGGCGCAGCCGCGACTTGGCGGCGGCACGGGTTTCCGCATCCGGCGCGTTGGCCACCGCTTCCCAGGCCTTGGCGACGGCGGCGGCATCCGAATCGAAGCTGGCGAGTGCGCGCAGGAATTCGCCGCGCGTCGCATGGTCGCCCGCCAGGTAGCTCTGCGCCAGCCGCGCGGCGCGGGACCGGGCGGAGACCTCGCCGCCCTTGGCATCCAGGCAGGCGCGCATCTGCGCGGCCATGCCCTCGTCGCCCGCGGGGGCGGAGGAGGCGATGTCGCGCCAGATCGATGTCACGCGCCGCAGGGCCCGGTCGATGAACCCTGGCGGGGCCGCCACATCCGACATCACGGAACCTTTCTGCGTGTTTCAGGGATCATGCCCGAGGTCCCGCGCCGGGTCGAGAAGCATCGCCGAGATCGTGGCCGGCAGATGCCCCGGCAAGTCCTCGGCCAGCAGCCCCGGCCCGGCCCGGCGGGCGGCCTCGCCTTGCAGGTGGCAGGCGCAGGCGGCGGCCTCGAAGCGCGGCATGCCCTGGGCGAGCAGGCCGGCGACGATGCCCGCCAGCACATCTCCGGTGCCGCCGGTGGCGAGCCAGGGCGGCGCATTGGCATTGATGGCGACGCGGCCATCCGGGGCGGCCACCAAGCTGTCCGGCCCCTTCAGCACCACCACGGCACCGGTGGCCCGCGCCGCTTCGCGGGCGGCGGCCAGGCGATCCTCGCCCGGCCGGCCGAAGACCGCGGCGAATTCCCCCGCATGCGGCGTCAGCACGGCGCAGCCGGCCAGTGCCGCCGGGTCGCCGGTGGCCGCCCGCAGCGCGCCGGCATCGGCCACCACCTGCCGCCCGGCCGCCACCGACTGCCGCACCAGGTCCCGCGTCGCGCCATCCGGCGGCAGGCCCGGGCCGATCACCCAGACGCCGATCCGCGCATCCTCGCGCAGCGCGGCGATGGGACCGGTGGCCACCATGACGCCCGGCGCGCCGGCGCGCAGCACCGCGGCGGTCGGCTCATCCGGCGCCCAGAGGGTGAGCAGCCCGGCGCCGGCCCGCCGCGCCGCCGCCGCCGCCAGCCGCGCCGCGCCGGTCATGGCCGGGCCCGCCACCACGGCGACATGGCCGCGCGCATATTTGTGGCCCGTCGGCTGCGGCACCGGCAGGCGCCACAGCGCCGGGCCATTGCGGAAGGCGCGCGGGGCGATGTCGGGCAGCACCGCGGCTGGAAGTCCGATATCGGCCAGCACCACCTCCCCGCACAGGGCGCGGCCGGGGAACAGCAGATGGCCTGGCTTCAGGCGAAGGAAGGTGACGGTCAGCGCCGCCTGGGGCGCGAAGCCGCGCACCGAACCGGTCGCGCCATCGAGGCCGGAGGGCACGTCCACGGCGACGAGCGGCGCGCGCACCGCGGACAGGACCTCGGCTGCCAGCCCGTCCACCGGACGGGACAGGCCGGCGCCGAAGACCGCATCCACCGCCAGCCCGGCGCGCGCCACCTCCGCGACCGCAAAGGGCACCACCGGCCCGCGCCAGCGCGCGGCCATGGCGGCGGCGTCGCTGCCCGGGGCGGGCGGCGCCAGGGCGGCAACGGCCACCGGCCAGCCCGCCTGGTCCAGCAGCCGCGCCACCACATAGCCGTCGCCGCCATTATTGCCCGGTCCGGCCAGCACCAGGGTGCGGACCGGCCGGAAACGACGCTGGATGGCGCGGGCCACGGCGCGGCCGGCGGCCTGCATGAGCGTGAGGCCGGGAATGCCCGCAGCGATGGCGGCCGCATCGGCCGCGGCCATTTCGGCGGGGGTCAGAAGGTCCAGCGGCATGTCCATGGAAGCGAGCCTATCGCGGCCGCCGCGCCGCCAGAACCCGGCGGCGGCCGGGGGCGCAAAGAACTCGGGGCGGGGCCGGACGCTTGGTTCTGCATGCGCCCTATCCATAGCCTGTTCCTGGTCCCCGCCCTGCTGCTGCCGCTGGCCGCCACCGCGCAGCCGAGCCAGGGTCCCGCCGCCAATGCGGCACCCCCGCCGACCGAGATGCGACGCGACCCCGCCGGCGCGCCCTCGGCCGAGCGTCCGCGGCCGGAGGCGCCGCCGCCCGGCGTGGGCACGCCGCGCAACCTGCCGCCCCGCACCTCCCCGCCGCCGGGCCACGAGACCCTGCCCGCCCCCGCCGTGCCGGGCGCGCAGCGGCCTGAGCGCAGCGGCGGCGTGACGGATTTCGGCAACAGCCCCGTGCCCTCCCGCCCCGGGGCGCGGCCGGACGCCTCCACAACCGGCCGCTAAGGGCGACCCACCGCAAGGGCGACCCACCGTAAGGGCGACCGGCGGCCCAGGCTTTGCTAGGTTTTGCGCGAAACAGGTCGTGGAGTCGCCCGCATGGCCTTCGTCATCGCCGTGGCCCAGCGCAAGGGTGGCGCCGGGAAGTCCACCCTCAGCGCCAATCTCGCCACCGCCCTCGCCGGCCAGGGGCTGAAGGTGGCGCTGCTGGACGCGGATCCGCAGCAGACGCTGACGCGCTGGGGCGCGGAGCGCGCCAAGGCCGGGCCGCGCGCCCTGCCCCTGCACCTGGATGCCCCGGCCGGCTGGCGCCTGCCCGCGGCGCTGGACAAGCTGCGGCGTGGCCAGGATGTGGTGCTGCTGGACACGCCGCCGCATGCCGATACGGATGCCCGCATCGCCATCCGCAATGCGGACCTGGTGCTGGTGCCGCTGCAGCCCTCCTCCGCCGATCTCTGGGCCATGGATGCGACGCTGGACCTGGCACGGGGCGAAAAGCGGCCGGCCGCCATCGCGCTGAACCGGGCGCCGGCCAGCGGCAGGCTGCTGGCGCAGGTGCTGGCGGAGCTCGGGCGGCGGGACCTGACCCTGCTCCAGCCCGCCATCGGCAATCGCACCGGCATCGCCCAGGCCTTCGCCGCCGGCCTCGGGGTCACCGAATCCGCGCCGAAATCGGTGGCGGCGGCGGAGATGCGGGCGCTGGCGGAGGCGCTGATGGCGCTGCAGCGCCAATAGCCAGGGCTTTTCAGCCGCCGCGCGATGTGGCCACTTCCCGCGCCGCGACAGATGGAAACGGAGACGGCGGCGCATGGCCAAGGCGGCAGGGGGCGGGACGAAGCGGCCAAAGGCCTCCGCGGCGAAGCCCGAGGCGCCGCGCGGCATGAGCCCGGATGCCGGCGTGGAGATCTCGGAGGACACCTTCCCCGAGCTCGATGCCGTGGCCGCCATCCAGCGCGGCCTGCATGCCTTCAACCAGGAAATGGGCGGCCCCTATGACCGGGACCCGGTCACCCTGCTGGCCCGCGCGCCGGATGGCACCGCCCGTGGCGGGCTGCTGGGCCTGACCTTCTGGGGCTGGCTTTTCGTCGACTGGCTCTGGCTCTCTCGCGACCTGCGCGGCAAGGGCGTGGGGACGGAGCTGCTGCGCCGGGCGGAGGCGATCGCGCGGGAGCGCGGCTGCGCCCAGGCCTATACCGATACCTTCAG
This sequence comes from Falsiroseomonas tokyonensis, assembly GCF_019024325.1. Taxonomy (GTDB): domain Bacteria; phylum Pseudomonadota; class Alphaproteobacteria; order Acetobacterales; family Acetobacteraceae; genus Falsiroseomonas; species Falsiroseomonas tokyonensis. Next base: position 671,374 of record NZ_JAFNJS010000002.1, on the reverse strand, counting down.
CTTCCAGGCCCCCGACTTCTGGCTGCGCAACGGCTATAGCGAATTCGGCCGGCTGGACGGCATGCCGGCCGGCCATGCCCGCATCTGGTTCAAGAAGACGCTGTGACCGCCCCAAAGCCTGACCTCATCGTCCATATCGGCCAGTCGAAGACCGGCACCTCCTCCATCCAGCGGGTGCTGGGCGGGCAGCGGCAGGCGCTGGCGAAGCTCGGGGTCTGCTATCCGCTGAGCCCCGGCTGGGCCAATCACGGCATGCTGCCGGCCTCCCTCGTGCCGCTCTCCCGCCTCGGCCATTTCAACCCGGCGCTGTGGGACGGCATCGGGGCGGAGGCGCGGCTGGCGCAGTTCCGGCGCGAATTCGCGGCCGAGATGGCCGCTCTGCCCGCCGGCACGCGGCTGGTGATTCTCTCGGCCGAGCAATGCGGCGGGCTGCTGGGCAACCAGGCGGAGATCGCCCTTCTGCGCGACCTGCTGGCGCCCTACGCCGCCCGCATCCGCGTCGCGGTCTATCTGCGCCGGCAGGACCAGCATGCGGCCAGCGGCTATACCCAGGCGCTGCGCGTCGCCGGCATCCGCCCGCCCGAATTGCCGAAGCTGGGGCCGGACCGCCTGCCGCAATACGACTATGCCAAGCTGCTGGACGACTGGGCCGCGGTCTTCGGCGCCGATGCGATGATGATCCGCATCTTCGAGCGCGCCGAGCTGGTGAATGGCGATGCGGTGGATGATTTCCTCGCACTCTGCCAGGTGCCGCTGGCCGTGCCGGCGGATCATCCGGACCGCCAGAGCAACCTCTCCATCACGCCGGCCGCCATCGACCTGGTGCGCAGCATGGGAGAGCGCATGAAGGCGCGGCCGGAGGGGCTGACCGCCGCCTCCCTGCCCTGGCGGCGCTTCATGGCGGCGGTGTCGGATGCCCTGCCCGGCCGCGGCTGGAAGCCCCACCCGGCCGAGGCCGCCGCCTTCCTCGCGCGCTACGAGGCGGTGAACGAGGAAGTCCGCCGCCGCTGGTTCCCCGACCGTCCCAGCCTATTCGCGCCGCTGGACCCTGTGGGCGGCGATCCGCCCCCTGGGCCGCCCGCGATCGACCGTGATGCGGCGCTGGAAGCGGCGATGGATGTGCTGGAGGACCAGCTGCGCCTGGCGGCGCAGCGGGAGGCGGACCAGCATGTGCTCGCCGCCCGGCTGCATGAACGCCTGGGCGAGCAGGCGCCGGCCCGTAGCGCCTTCCGCGCCGCGCTGCGCGTGGTGCCGGACCATCCGCTGGCGCATCAGCACCTGGCGGAGGCGGCGCTGCGCGAGGGCAACCGGGCGGCGGCGGAGGCGCATCTGGCGGTGCTGCAGCGGGCCCATCCGGACCATGCCGCGACGCGGCGGATCGGCCATCTGATGGCCCAGGCGAATTCGGCCCCGACCAAGGCCGCCGGCTGAAGGCGGAACGCCCCCGAACCGCCTTCGCGGGCGGACGGCGCTGCGGTGCGGGTCAGCCTGCCGCCGGACGGGTCTCGGCACCATCGCCCGCTTCCGGCCGCTTGCGGATCAGGTAGCGGTGGCGGCCTTCCATCACCAGCACGCCGCGCTGGTTGTGCACCGTGCTGCGCAGGCCGACCACGCCGGTGGAGCGGTTGGGCGAGAGCTCGTCCACCTCCAGGCAGGGATAGACCGTGTCGCCCAGGAGGACCGGCGCCAGGAAGCGGCTGGACTGTTCCAGGAAGGCCTTCAATGACTGCTCAACCAGGTGCGGAAAGATCCCGGCCCCGGCGGCGGTCTGGATCGCCACCTGGAAGCCATGCGCCAGCATGTCGGGCAGGCCGTGGGCACGGCAGTAGTCGCGGTCGTAGTGGATCGGGTGGTGGTCGCCGCTGGCGGCCTGGAAGGCGGCGAAGATGCCGCTCGTCATGGTGCGGCTGGGCAGCGGGAAGCGCTCGCCGAGGACGAAATCCTCGAACCAGCGCTGCTCGGCGATCATTCGGTGGGACCGGGGGTCGAAGCCCGTCATCGCCGCGCCGCCGCGCGCATCATTGGCGGGCGCGCGCGGCGCGCACGACTTCGCGCCGCCAGATGTACAGGCCGGCGCCGACCAGCACGCCGAAGCCCAGCAGTTCGTAGGCATCCGGCCATTCCGACCAGATCAGGATGCCGGCGAACATGGTCCAGATCAGGCCCGAATATTCAAAGGGCGCCAGCAGCGTGGTCTCGCCGCGGCGATAGGCGGCCGTCATCAGCAGCTGCGCCACGGCGGAGACGCAGCCGATGCCCCCAAGCAGCAGCCATTCGCGCGGGGATGGCGTGACCCAGACCGGGATGGTGCCGAGCCCCGCCAGCGTGGCGGAGGCGACGGCGAACCAGAAAACGATGGAGACGCCCGGTTCCCCGGCCTCCCCCATGCGGCGGATGCTCATCATCGCCATGGCCCAGCCGAAGGCGCCGAGCAGCACCAGGCCCACGCTGAAAACCGGCAGCGCCGCGCCGCCGAAGCCCGGCCGCACCATGATCAGCACGCCGGCAAAACCCACCACCACCGCCGACCAGCGCCGCCAGCCCACCTGTTCCCGCGTCAGCAGCACCGACAGCGCGGTCAGGAACAGCGGCATGGTGAAGCCGAGCGCGGTCGCGGTGGCCAGCGGCAGGTGCACGAAGCCGTGGAAGGCGCCGACCATGCCGCACATGCCCCAGAAGGTGCGCTCGGCATGGCGCCAGGGCAGGCGGGTGCGCAGCAGGTGGAACCCGCCCGCCTGCACCACCATCACCAGCAGCAGCGGCAGGGCGAAGGCATTGCGGAACAGGATGATCTGGGCCAGCGGAATCCCCGGCCCGATCGACTTCACCAAAGCGGCGGAGACCACAAAGGTGGCCGAGGCGGCGAGCACCAGCAAGATGGCGCGGCGCCGGGCGGCGGCAACCGCGGGGGAGATGGAGCTGGTCTGGATGGGGGACATGGACGTTCCTGGTGCCCAAGGGTAGGGTCCGCCGGGCATGAGCGCCAGAGTGCCCCCTTCCCCGGCCCCGCCCTTTCCCGCCGAGCCCCGCCACCCGAAGGCCCCGCCCATCCCGCCCTGGCCGGGGCTGGAGGTGCTGGAGGATGAGGTGGTCTGGGGCCAGCGCTTCGCCCTGCAGCGGGTCCGCTTCCGTCACGCCCGCTTCGATGGCACGCCGTCGGGCGTCCTGACCTGGGAATTGTGGCGGCGCGGCCAGGGCGTGGTGATCCTGCCCTACGACCCCGTCACCGACCGCATCGCCCTGATCGAGCAGTTCCGCCTGCCGGCGCTGGCCGCCGGCCTGCCGCCGGTGATGACCGAATGCCCGGCCGGGCTGCTGGAGGCGGGCGAGGATCCGGAGGTCTCGGGCGCCCGTGAACTGGCCGAGGAAACCGGGCTGACCGCCCGCGCCATGGCGCCGATCGGCGCCTTCCTGCTGATGCAGGGCGGCTGCGACGAGCGGGTGCATTTCCTCTGCGCCTGCGTCGACCTGTCCGAGACCGGGGCCACCACGCATGGGCTGGCGACCGAGAACGAGGAAACCCGCGTGATGGTGCTGCCGGCGGCGGACGTCTTCGCCATGGTCGCCGACAACCGCATCCAGAACGCGCCGGCGGCCCTCGCCCTGCTGTGGCTGCAGGTGAACCGGGCGCGGCTGCGAGAAGAATGGACCACATCATGACGACCGAAGCCCTGTTCGCCGAGGATGCCTATCGCCGGGAGGTGACCGCCCGCGTGGTCGCCGCCGACGAGCGCGGCGTGGTGCTCGACCGCACCGTCTTCTACGCCCGCAGCGGCGGCCAACCCGGCGATGCCGGCACGCTGCGCTGGGAGGGCGGCGAGGCCGCCGTGGTCGAAGCCACCAAGGGCGAGGCGGGCGCCATCCTGCACACGCTGGCCCCCGGCACCGCGGTGCCGCCGGTGGGCGCGGAGGTGGAGGCGACGCTCGACTGGGCGCGCCGTCACCGCCACATGCGCATGCACACCACCCTGCATCTGCTGTGCAGCGTCCTGCCGGGCATCTACGCCACCGGCAACCAGATTGGCGCCGAGAAATCCCGCCTCGACTTCGACCTGCCGGACCCGCCCGCCAAAGAATGGTTCACCGAACGCCTGGCGGAGCTGGTGGCCGCCGACCACCCCGTCGGCATGACCTGGATCACCGAGGCGGAGCTGGACGCCAATCCGCAGATGGTCCGCACCCTGTCGGTGCAGCCGCCGCGCGGCGCCGGGCGCATCCGCCTGGTCCGCATCGGGCCGGAGGCCGCGCCGGTGGACCTGCAGCCCTGCGGCGGGACCCATGTCTGCAGCACCGGCGAGATCGGCCGGGTCGAGGTGCTGAAGCTGGAAAGCAAGGGCCGGCAGAACCGCCGCATCCACATCGTATTGCCGGAGTGACCGAGATGGACCTGCTGGTCTCCACCGAATGGCTGGCCGCGGAGCTGGGCAAGCCGGACCTCGTGGTGCTCGACTGCACCACCTACCTGCCGACCGAGCAGGGAAATGCGCCGGACGGGTTCCGCGCGGCCCATATCCCGGGTGCCCGGCTGTTCAATATCGACCAGGTGGCGGATCCCGACAGCAGCCTGCCGCATATGGTCCCCACCCCGGCGCGCTTCGAGAAACTGATCGGCGCGCTCGGCGTGGGCAACGACACCCGCGTGGTCTTCTACGACCAGCACGGGCTGCGCGCCTCGCCACGCGGCTGGTGGATGATGCGCTTGTTCGGGCATGAGAATGCGGCGGTGCTGGATGGCGGCCTGCCGAAATGGCAGCGCGAGGGCCGGCCTGTCGAGACCGGCGACGCGCCCCCTGCCCCGGGCGCGACATTCGTGGCGGACCTGATCGCGCGGCGCCTGGCCGGCATCGGCGACATCAAGCGCATCATCCGCCAGGGCGGCGGGGAGGCGCTGATCCTCGATGCGCGGTCCAAGGCCCGCTTCGATGGCACGGCGCCCGAACCCCGCCCTGGCCTGCCCTCCGGCCACATGCCGGGCGCGATGTCGCTGCCGGCGGCCGACCTGGTGGGACCGGATGGCGTTATGAAGGATGAGGCGACATTGAAGAAAATGTTCGCCGAACGCGGCGCCGATGCCACGCGGCCCATCGTCACCTCCTGCGGCACCGGCGTCACCGCCTGCGTCGTGGCGCTCGGCGCGCTGCGGGCCGGGCTGCCGGAGCCCGCGGTCTATGACGGGTCCTGGACCGAATGGGCGAGCCGCCCGGAAACCCCCAAGGAAACCACCTGATGCCCGACGACGCGAATCCCAACGGCCATCCCAAGCACGCCTTCGCCACCCGCATGTCGCATGCGGCGCGGCCGCCGATCCGCGCGCTCGGCTTCGTCAATCCGCCGGTCTACCGGGGCTCCACCGTCACCGCGCAATCCTGCGAGGCGCGGCGGGAGAATGCGAAGCAGCGCTTCAACCGGGTGATGACCTACGGCACCCAGGGCGGCCCGACCCACTACGCCCTGGAAGACGTGGTGGCGGAGATCGAGGGCGGCACGCATTGCACCATCACCGGCACGGGCCTTTCCGCCGTGACGGCGCCGCTGATGGCCTGGCTGAAGGCGGGCGACCGCTGCCTGATGCCCGACAGCGTCTATGGCCCGGCCCGCAACCTGGCCGAGAATGTGCTGCCCGGCTGGGGCATCGAGACGCAGTTCTACGATCCCTGCATCGACGCCGCGGGGCTGGAGCAGCTCTGGACCCCGAACACCAAGGTCCTCTACCTGGAAAGCCCCGGCAGCCACACCTTCGAGGTGCAGGACGTGCCGGCGCTGACGGCGGTGGCGAAGCGCCACGGCGCGGTCAGCATGATCGACAACACCTGGGGCATCCACAGCTTCCAGCCCTTCGTGCATGGCTGCGATGTCTCGATCCAGGCGCTGACCAAGTATGTCGGCGGACATTCGGATATCCTGCTGGGCAGCGTCACCGTGGCCAGCGAGGCGCACCACTTGATCGTCCGCAACATGGCCTCGGCCCTCGGCCATTACGCCAGCCCGGACGATTGCTGGCTGGCGCTGCGCGGCGTGCGGACCATGCCGATCCGGCTGCGGCACCAGGCTGAAAGCTCCCTGCGGGTCGCCGAATGGCTGGCGGGGCGGCCGGAGGTGATGGAGGTGCGCCACCCGGCCCTGCCGGGCGCGCCGGGCCACGAGATCTGGAAGCGGGACTTCGACGGCGCCTGCTCCCTCTTCGGCATCGTCTTCCAGCCCCGCTACACGGAGGCCGATATCTTCCGCTTCGTGGACGGGCTGAAGCTGTTCGGCATCGGCGCCAGCTGGGGCGGCTATGAATGCCTGGCGCTGCCGACCAATGGCATGCTGGTGCGCCGCGTGACGCCGGAACTGCCGGGCCAGGCGGTGCGGCTGCATATCGGGCTGGAGGAGGTGGCGGATATCATCGCCGACCTGGAACAGTCCCTGGCCAATCTGCCGGCCTGAGCCCGACGCCGGGCCCTCGTTTCAGGGGGCCCGTCCATTGGGGGCTTCGAAGCCGAGAATCGCCTCCACATAGCCATCGAAGCCGGCGATCCCCGCCGGCGTCATGGCATAAAGCTGCGTCTTGCCCAGGCGCCGCGCCGGGGCCACGGCACCGGTGCTGGCCAGCCGCTTCAGCACCAGCCGAATGGTGGGCCCGCTATAGCCGGTGGCGGCCGCGATCTGGTCCACCGAAAGCTCTGGCACCGCATCCCGCTGCGCCTGTTCGTAGAACAGCATGGCCACGTCGAAAGCGATGCGGCTGTTCTTCACTCCTGCACGCTGATCGACCTGCCGCAGGTCCCGCAACAACCGCAGGGCGGCAAAGCGACGATCCGGAACATCCAGGCAGAGGGTCATGCCATGGTTCTGCCAGACCGGAACAGAGTTGCAACGTTCTCAAATCAACAAACTAAGTTATAGATCAAGTCCCGGTGGAATCGCACGCATTCTCGTCAGGAAGCGCCTGCCTGGGGTTGGGCGGGTGCCTGGGCGGCGCAGCGGGCGCAAAGCCCCTCGACTTCGATCGTCGTGCGATGCGGAATGAAGCCGCTGCGCCCGGCCGCGGCGGCGATGGCGGCGATGGTGGCCGAATCGCAGATCTCGGCCGTGGTGCCGCATTGGCCGCAGATCAGGAACTGGTGCGGGTGGTCGGAGCCATGGGCATGGCCATGGCCGCTTTCATCGCAGCCGATGAAGGCGTTCAGCCGCTCCACCTTGTGGATCAGGCCCTGGGCCAGCAGGAAATCCAGCGCGCGATAGACGGTGGGCGGCGCCGCGCCGCGCCGGGCGCCCTTCAGCTGGTCCAGCAGCGCATAGGCGCCGATCGGCTGCGCCGATTGCAGCACCAGGCGCAGCACCTGGCGGCGCAGCTCCGTCAGCTGGGCGCCATGCCGCTGGCAGGTGGCGGCCGCGCGGTCCAGCGCCAGCTCCAGCGCCGCATCGGGCGCCCTTGCCCTGGTCTGTTCCGCCTGCATCGGCTCCGCCATCACTGTCCCCTGCTCCGCTGCTGCCCATATAATGCGCCGTCATGACGGACACACCCCTGGCGCCCGCCGCGGCGCCCGCCTTCGCCCCGCCCTCCGCCGCCGGCATCGCAGCCCTGCTGGGCGCGGTGCGTTTCAATGCCGATGGGCTGGTCGCCTGCATCGCCCAGCAGCATGACACGGGCGAGGTGCTGATGATGGCCTGGATGAACCGGGCCGCGGTGGAGGAAACGCTGGCCACCGGCCAGGTCTGCTATTTCAGCCGCTCCCGCCAGGGGCTGTGGCGCAAGGGCGAGACCTCGGGCCAGGTGCAGCGGCTGGTGGAGCTGCGGCTGGATTGCGACGGCGATACGCTGCTGGCGCTGGTGGATCAGCTCGGCGTCGCCTGCCACACCGGCCGGCGGAACTGCTTCTATCAGTCCATCCGCGGCGACAGCCTCGCCAGCATCGCGGCGCCGCTGATGGATCCGGCGGCGCTGTATGGGGACGCCCACAAGGGACACAACCACGGATGAGCGGCCCGATCCCCGTCACGGTGCTGACCGGCTTTCTCGGCGCCGGCAAGACCACGCTGCTGAACGCCCTGCTGAAGCAGCCGGCAATGGCCCATACCGCCGTGCTGATCAATGAATTCGGCGAGATCGGCCTGGACCACCTGCTGGTGGAGCGGCTGGACGGCGACACGGTGCTGCTGAATGCCGGCTGCCTGTGCTGCACCATCCGCGGCGACCTGCTGACGGCGCTGGACGGCGTCTGGGACCGCATGCTGGCGGGCCAGAAGGTGGCGCGGGTGGTGGTGGAGACCACCGGCCTGGCCGACCCCGCCCCCATCCTGCACACGCTGATGGCCGATCTCCGCCTGGCGCGCCGCTTCGTGCTGGATGGGGTGGTGACGCTGGTGGATGCCGCGACCGGCATGGCGACGCTGGATGCGCAGCCGGAGGCGCTGCGCCAGGCCGCCGTCGCCGACCGTATCGTGCTCAGCAAGACCGACCTGATGCCGCCGGCGCAGGTGGCGCTGCTGGAGGAAAGGCTGCGCGCGCTGAACCCGATCGCGCCGATCCTGCCCGCCGTGGCCGGCGAGATCGAGGCCGCGCGCCTGCTGGATGCCGGCCCCTATGACACCTCGGTGAAGGCGCCGGACGTCGCCACCTGGATCGGCGCCGCGGCGCCGCAGGGCCATCACCATCACCATCACCACGACCCCAACCGGCATGATGGGCGCATCCAGGCGCTCTGCCTGGATTTCGACCGGCCCCTGCCCTGGACCGGCCTGGCGAGCTGGCTCGAGATGCTGGCGATGACGCGTGGCGCGGCCGTGCTGCGGATGAAGGGGCTGCTCGACCTGCAGGGGGAGGACCGGCCCGTGGTGATCCATGGCGTGCAGCACCTGTTCCATCCGCCGATCCGGCTGGACGCCTGGCCGGAAGGCGAACCGCGCCGGTCCCGCCTGGTCTTCATCCTGCGGGAGCTGGACCCCGATGTGGTCCGCAAGGGTCTGGCCGCCTTCCTGGATGCGGCGGAAGCGGAGAAGGCACTGGGCACGGCCTGAATCCTCGCCCGCATACGACCCTGCGCCTGCGTTGACTCGGCACCCGCCGCGCGCTTCCCTGCGCCATGCCGGAAGCCCAGCCGGTGCGTGTTGAGGGAGCCTGTGACGCCATGCCGTTGACGATGCCGGAGGAGATCCTCCTCCTGATGCTCGATGATGAAAGCGGGCGGCTACAGGAGCGCGCGGCGCCGTCCGGCGACTATGCGATCGCCGGCGCCGTGCTGGCCGAGCTGGCGCTGGAAGGGCGGATCGATACCGACCCCACCCGGCTCTATGTGGTGAACCCGGCGCCGACCGGCGATGCGCTGCTGGATCGTGCGCTGGCGCAGATCGTGGCCGCGCCGGAAGCCGGCGACAGCCGCTACTGGATCGAGACGCTCGCCGCCGATGCCGATGCCTATCGCGACGCGCTGTTCGAGCGCCTGGTCGCCAAGGGCATCCTGAAGCGCGTCGAGGGCCGCTTCCTTTGGGTCTTCCCGGAGCGCCGCTACCCCGTGATCTCCGACAAGGAGGAGCGGGAGGTGAAGGCGCGCATCATGGGCGTGCTGTTCCAGGACGACATCCCCGATCCGCGCGATTCGATGCTGATCGGCCTCTGCCGTGCCGGCGGCCTGTTTTCCCTGATCCTCTCCAACCAGGAGTTGGACAAGGTGCAGCCGCGCATCGACCAGGTGGCGGATCTGGAGGAGTTGAACCGCTCCCTCGCCGATGCCATTCGCGAAATCTATGCGCAGATCGCGCGCTACGCGCCGATGGTCTAAACAGACTCCGACGCAGGCGAGCTAGGACAGGACAGGCTTCATGGATATTTCTGAAAGCACCGAGAAGGGCGTGAAGGTGGCTGCGCTCAAGGGCCGCCTCGACACCGCCACCGCCCCGGCGGCAGAGGCCAAGCTCTTGGGCCTGCTCGAGGGTGGCGCCAAGGTGGTGGCCGACCTGGCGGAGGTGCATTACGTCTCCTCGGCCGGGCTGCGCGTTCTGCTGAAGGCGGCCAAGCAGGCCAAGGCCATCGGCGGCAGCTTCGCCGTCGCATCCCCCCAGGCGCCGGTGCGCGAGGTGCTGGAGATCAGCGGCTTCGACAAGATTTTGGCGATCCACCCGAGCCGCGACGCGGCGGTGGGCGCGCTCACCTGACTTTTGGGGCGCCCTGCCTCGGCAGGGCGCACCTCAGCCGCGCCGCAGCTTCACCGACAGGATGAAGGCAGTCAGCGGCACGGTGACGATATTCGCCGCCACCAGCCCGGTCGCGCCCTTCAGCAGCCCATAGCCCAGCCAGAGGCTGTTGCCCGCGACCAGCAGCACCAGCAATGCCAGGCTGAAATCCTGCGCCGAGCGCGTGCGCCAGGTTTTCCATGCCTGCGGCACGAAGGCGGCGGTCGTCATCGCCCCCGCCACCAGGCCCACGGCCTCTACTCCCATCTCCACGCGAAGCTCTTTCCTGCCGTCACGCGGGACCCTATGCATCCGGGCATGGCGGAAATCCACCTGCGCTTCGAGACAGTTTCGGGCCCCGCGCTGCATCCGCTGCTGCCGGATCTGGCGGCGCTGCGCATCGCCGTCTTCCGGGAATGGCCCTACCTGTATGAAGGCGATGGCGGCTACGAGCAGGGCTATCTGCGCGCCTATGCGGAGTCGCCAGGTGCTGCGATCGTGGTCTGCCGGGATGGCGAGAAGGTCGTCGGCGCCGCCACCTGCCAGCCGATGGTCCAGGCGCATGCGCCGGTGCTGGCCTGCTTCCGGGAGGCCGGGCTGGACCCTGCCCGCTTCTGCTATTTCGGCGAATCGGTGCTGCTGCCGGAATGGCGCGGCCAGGGCGCCGGGGTGCGCTTCTTCGCGGAGCGGGAGGCGCATGCGCTCCGTCTGGGCCTGCCGGGGGCCGCCTTCTGCGCCGTGGCCCGCGATGAGCGCGACCCGCGCCGGCCGGCCGGCTACACGCCGCTGGATGCCTTCTGGGGCAAGCGCGGCTATGCCAGGCGGCCGGATCTGGTCGTGAGCTTCAACTGGAAGGAAATCGGCCAAGCCACGGAAACGGCGCACGACCTGGTCTTCTGGACCAAGACGCTTTGACCCAGCCCCTGCCGCGCCCCCTCCGCCTCGGCCTCCTGGCCTGGGAAGTCGGGCACCCCGCCAGCGTCGCCGATTTCGCCGCCCGGCTGGACCAGCGCCTGGCCGAGGCCCGCGGCCGCGCCGATCTCTGCGTCCTGCCGGAATATGCCTGCGTCGAATTGGGCGCAGCACTCGCCGGCAATGCCGCGCCGGATGAGGCGACGGAGCTGGCCGCCATGGTGGCCCATGCCGAGGAGATCCTGGCCGCGATGCGCCAGGCGGCGATGCGCGCCGGGGTGTGGCTGCTGCCGGGCAGCCTGCCCATGCGATCGGGCCCGCGCATCATCAACCGCGCGCCTCTGATTGCACCCGACGGCCGCCTGGCCTTCCAGGACAAGACCGCCATGACCCGCTTCGAGGCCGAGCGCTGGGGCGTCTCCTCCGGCGCCGGCCCGGCGGTTTTCGACACGCCCTGGGGCCGCATCGGGATTTCGATCTGCTACGATGTGGAATTCCCGAAACATGCCCGCGCCCAGGTCGAGGCCGGCGCCTGGCTGATCCTCGCCCCCTCCTGCACCGACAGTCTTTCCGGATTCGCCCGGGTGCGGATCGGGGCCGCGGCGCGGGCGCTGGAGAACCAGTGCTTCGTCGCCGTCACGCCGACGCTCGGCCTCGCCCCCTGGTCAGTGGCGTTGGACGAAAATCACGGCCAGGCGGCGGTCTTCGGCCCGCCGGATCGCGGCTTTCCGGAGGATGGCGTGGTGGCGGCCGGGGGGATGGACGTGCCCGGCTGGCTGTTTGCCACGCTCGACCCCGCCCTGGTCGAGGAGGTCCGGGCGAACGGCGCCGTGCGAAACCACCGCGACTGGCCGCGCCGCCCCGTCCCTGCGCCGAAACCCGCGAGCTTCGCATGAGCCTGGTCTATCTGGTCGCCGGCGAGGCCTCCGGCGATGTGCTGGGCGCGCGGCTGCTGGCGGCGCTGCGGGCGCGCGACCCCTCCCTCGCCTTCGCCGGCGTCGGCGGCGACCGCCTGGCCGAGCAGGGCCTGCCGAGCCTGTTCCCCATGCGCGAGCTGGCGCTGATGGGGCTGATCGAGGTGCTGCCCAATATCCGCCGCCTGGCACGGCGGCTGGATGAGACAGTGGCGGATATCGCGGCCCGCCGCCCGGCCGTGGTGGTGACCATCGACAGCCCCGGCTTCACCCTGCGCCTGGCCCAACGCATCCGCCCCCTCGGCATTCCCGTGGTGCATTACGTGGCGCCGCAGATCTGGGCCTGGCGGCCCGGGCGGATCGCCAAGATCAAGGCGGCAGTGGACCATATCCTCTGCCTGCTGCCCTTCGAGCCGGTGATCTTCGAGGCGGCCGGCATCCCGGCCAGCTTCGTCGGCCATCCCGTGCTGGAATCGGGCGTTGATGCTGGGGACGCCGCGCGCTTCCGGGCCGCCCACGGCCTGGCGGCGGAGGCCCCGGTGCTGGTGGTGATGCCCGGCAGCCGGCGGATGGAGGTGAAGCGCCTGCTGCCCATCTTCGGCCAGGCGCTGCGGCTTCTGGCGCCGCGCGTCCCGAATCTGACGGTGGCGCTGCCGGTCTCGGCGGTGGTGGCGGAGGCGGTGCAGGCCGGCGTGCGGGACTGGCCGGGCCGCACCCTCCTGGTGACCGATCTGGCGGGCAAGCACGATGCCTTCGCCGCGGCGCGGGAGCACGGGGCGGGTCTCATCAAGTCCGGCACCTCCTCCCTGGAAATGGCGGTGGCCGGGGTGCCGCATCTGGTGGCCTACAAGGTGAACCCGATCACCGCCGCCATCGTCCGCCGCCTGGTCCGCGTCCCCTTTGCAAGTCTGGTGAACCTGCTCGCCGATCGCCGCGTTGTGCCGGAGTATCTGCAGGAGGCAGCGACGCCGCAGGCCCTGGCGGAGGGCCTGGCCGGGCTGCTGCTGGATGCCGCGCCCGCTGCCGCGCAGCGCGCCGGATTTGCGGAAATGCTGCTAAAGCTGCGTCCGCAGGAAGGTCTGCCTAGCGCCGCGGCGGCCGCCGTCGTGCTGAACCGAATCGAGGATCATGCATGAGCGTTGGCCTGATTGCCCTGCTGGACGACATCGCGGCCCTGGCGAAGGTCGCCGCCGCCTCGCTCGACGACATCGGCGCGCAGACGTTGAAGGCAGGCGCCAAGGCGGCCGGCGTGGTCATCGACGATGCCGCGGTGACGCCGCGCTATGTGGTCGGCTTCGCCGCGGCGCGGGAATTGCCGATCGTCGGGCGGATCGCCCTGGGCTCGCTGAAGAACAAGCTGCTGTTCCTTCTGCCCGGGGCGCTCGCGCTCAGCCTGCTCGCTCCCTGGGCGATCACGCCCCTGCTGATGCTGGGCGGCGCCTATCTGTGCTTCGAGGGCGCCGAGAAGGTCATCGAGGCGATCTTCCCGCATCACGGGATGATGGTCTCGAAATCCCCGGGCCTCGCCGAGGACGACCGCACGCTGGAGGACCAGAAGATCGCCAGCGCCATCCAGACCGATTTCATCCTCTCGGCCGAGATCATGGCCATCACCCTGGCGACGGTGCCGGAGGCGAGTTTCATCGGCCAGGCCGCCGTGCTCGCCGCGGTGGGCATCAGCATCACCGTGCTGGTCTATGGCGCCGTCGCCTTGATCGTGAAGGCGGATGATGCCGGCGTCGCCATGGCGCAGACCGGCAGCGCGCCGCTGCGCGCCCTGGGACGCGGCATCGTCCTTGGGATGCCCTATCTCCTGAAGGTGCTGGCCATCGTCGGCACCGCGGCCATGGTCTGGGTAGGCGGCGGCATCATCCTGCATGGGCTGGAGGAATACGGCCTTGGCGGCATGGCCCATGCGCTGCACGCCGCCAGCGATGCCGCCGCCGCGGCGATGCCCGCGATCGGCGGCGCGGCGGCCTGGTTCGTGACCGCGCTCGGCTCCGGCCTTCTGGGCCTCGTCCTCGGCGCGGCCCTGGTGCCCGTGGTCGAGAAGCTGATCCTGCCGGCCTGGCGGCGGCTTCGGCCGGGGGCAAAGGGCGTCCCCCAGGGCTGAGGCGTCTCGAGCGTTTTCAAGCCTTGCGGCTTCGCAAGGCGACTTGGAAAACGCGTCAAGACAATGAGCTAGAGCCGTTTCACCGTCTTCGCTTTCGGTGAGGCAGCTCTCGTCAGTCGTTGGCTTCGATCGCGGCCTCGACCGCCAGCGCGACGCGCAGCGCCGCGATGCCCTCGGCTGCGCCGACCTCCGGCGCTTCCCCGGCGCAGGCCTTCGCAAAACCGGCCTGCTCGGCCTCCAGGCTGTCATGCTCGGTCCAGCCGGCGCGGTCGATGCCATAGCCGGGCATGGTCGCCACCTCCTCCGCCCCACCACGCCGCAGAACGGCCAGGGAGCGGTTGAGGAAATCGACGCTCATCTCCCCCTCCCCGCCCAGCACCCGCAGCCGCCGCTCCATGGCGAGCGAGACGCGGGAGGCGGTGATGGTGGCCGCCCTGCCGCCGCGAAAGCCGAGGCGCGCGACCGCGAAATCGGCATGCTCCGACATCACCCGCGCCCCCACCGCCTCCACCTTCTCGGGCAGCCCGCCGGCCAGCTTCAGCACCAGGTCGATGTCATGGATCATCAGGTCCAGCACCACCGAGACATCCAGTGACCGCGGCCGGAAGGGCGCCACGCGCACCGCCTCCCAATGCACCGCGCGGCTGCCCTCCTGTGCGGCCACCACCGCGCGGAAGGCGGCGGAGAATCGCTCGATATGGCCGACCTGCAGCACCCGGCCGCGCGCCGCGGCCAGGGCGGAAAGCGATTCGGCCTCGGCGAGCGTCGCGGCGATCGGCTTTTCCATGAAAAGGTGCCGCCCCGCCTCCAGCACCTGGCGGCCCAGCGCCGCATGGAAGCGGGTGGGGGCGGCGACGATCACCGCCTCCGCCGCCGCGATCGCCTCCGCCGCCGGCAGGGCCGGCACGCCACATTCCGCGGCCACCGCCGCGGCGCGGGCCGGGTCCGCATCATGCAGCGCCACCAGCCGCAAGGGATTGTCCGGCCCGCCCCGGCTGGCCTTCAGCGCGTGGAAACGGCCAAAATGCCCGGCACCGAGCACCGCGACGCGCAGCGACATCGAGAAAAACCCTTCCTTCAAGCCAGCCGGTGATACTGCGTCCCGCCCGGGCTTGCATCAGGGGGGGCCGCGCCGCATCTTCCGGGCCGGTGGCATCGCCCCCCGGATGGGGTAAAGGGCCGCTCCTTCACCATTCGGGGTCTGGCTGCTTCCATGATGTATTTCGCCCGCTGGAAGGTATTCGCCATCATCGGCGTCTGCCTCCTCGGCATCCTGGTCTCCCTGCCCAACCTGTTCCCGCGCAGCGCGCTGCCGGATTGGGCCCGCCAGATCAGCCTCGGCCTCGACCTGCGCGGCGGCAGCTACCTGCTGCTCGAGGTCGATACCTCCGCCATGGTCCGCGAAAGGCTGGAGGCGCTGGTGGATACCGCGCGCCGCGGCGCCGCTGCTGCCAATCCCCGCATCCTCTATACCGGGCTGAACGCCGCACCGGCCGAGCGCCGCGTCTCCGTCCGCGTGTCCGACCCCGCCCGCGCCGCCGACATGGCCCGCATCCTGCGGGAGGCCGCGATCGTGGTGCCCGCCGGCGCCGGGGCGCAGCAGCCGGATATCGAGGTGACCACCTCTCCCGATGGGCTGGTTTCCGCCACGCTGACCGAGGTCGCGCTGCGCGCCAAGGCGGGCAATGCGGTGGAGCAGTCGCTGGAGATCGTCCGCCGCCGCGTCGATGAGACCGGCGTGGCGGAGGCGCTGATCGCCCGCCAGGGCGCCAACCGCATCCTGGTGCAGCTGCCCGGCGTGGAAGACCCGGCCCGCATCAAGGACCTGCTGGGCCGCACCGCCCGCATGACTTTTCATCTATTGGACGAGAGCGCCAATCTCCAGGCGCCGACGCCGCCGCCGGGGACCATGTTCCTCCCCGGCGACCGCTTCCAGGACCGCTATGCGGTGCGCCGGCGGGTCGAGGTGGATGGCGCCAACCTGACCGATGCCCGCGCCGGCCAGGACCAGAACGGTCAGTGGGTGGTGAACTTCACCTTCGATTCCATCGGCACCCGGCGCTTCGCCGATGTCACCCGCCAGAATGTCGGCCGACCCTTCGCCATCGTGCTGGATGAGCGGGTGATCACCGCACCGAATATCCGGGAGCCGATCACAGGCGGCCGCGGCCAGATTTCTGGCAGCTTCGACGTGCGCGGGGCCAACGACCTGGCCGTTCTGCTGCGCGCCGGCGCCCTGCCCGCCCCGCTGACGGTGGTGGAGGAACGGACTGTGGGGCCGGAGCTGGGGGCGGATGCGATCCGCGCCGGCATCATCTCCCTCGCCGTGGGGGCCAGCTTCGTCTTCCTCTATATGGGCCTGGCCTATGGGTTCCTGGGCTGGCTCGCGAATATCGCGCTATTGGCCAATCTGGTCATCATGGTCGGCGTATTGTCGGTCATGGGCGCCACCCTCACCCTTCCCGGCATCGCCGGCATCGTGCTGACGCTGGGCACGGCGCTCGACGCCAATATCCTGATCAACGAAAGGGTGCGGGAGGAGGTACGGAACGGGCGAACGCCCATCTCGGCGCTGGAGCTGGGCTTCACCAAGGCCTCCGGCACCATCATGGACAGCAACCTGACCAATCTGATCGCCATGGCCTGCCTCTATGGCTTCGGCAGCGGGCCCATCAAGGGCTTCGCCGTCACGGTGGCCGTCGGGACGGTGGTGCAGATGTGGACCGCGACGGTGGTGGTGCGGCTGATGGTGGCCAGCTGGTATCGCCGCCGCCGCCCCCAGACGCTGCCGGTCTGAGGATCGAAGAAGAATGTTCCGCCTGCTCTCCCGCCCGCTGTTCCGCATCGTCCCGGACGATACGCGCATCCCCTTCATGAAGGGCGCGATCCCGGGGCTGGTGCTCTCGGCCTTCCTGTCCATCGCCTCCGTCATTCTGGCCTTCTATCCGGGGCTGGAGCGCGGCATCGATTTCCAGGGCGGCATTGTCATGGAGGTTCGCACGGAAGGCCCGGCCGACCTCGCCCGGCTGCGCACCGCCGCCTCCGGCCTCAACCTGGGTGACGTCGGCCTGCAGCAATTCGGCGCGCCGGATGCCGTGCTGATCCGCCTGCCCGTGCAGGGCGACGAGGCCGGCACGCAGCGCGCGGTGAATGCCGTGCGCGGCGCGCTGGAGGCGGCCAGTCCCGGCACCCGCATCCTGCGGGTGGAAGCGGTGGGCGAGCGCGTTTCGAGTGAACTGTTCCGCGGCGGGATGATCGCGCTCGGCATCAGCCTGCTGGCGATGCTGGTCTATATCTGGTTCCGCTTCGAATGGCAGTTCGGCCTGGCCGCCATCATCACGCTGATCCTGGACACCACGAAGACGGTGGGTTTCCTCGCCGTCACGCAGATCGAGTTCAACCTGCAGACCATCGCGGCGATCCTGACCATCGTCGGCTTCTCGGTGAACGACAAGGTCGTGGTGTTCGACCGGATGCGGGAGAATCTGCGCAAATACAAGCAGATGCCGCTACGCGACGTGGTCGACCTCTCGATCAACGAGACGCTAAACCGCTCCATCGGCACCTCGATGACGCTGTTCCTCTCGGCCCTGCCACTGGCGCTGTTCGGCGGCGATGCGCTGGCGGGCTTCGCCTGGACCATGCTCTTCGGCATCGTCCTCTCGACCTCCTCCTCCATCTTCATCACGGCGCCGCTGGTGCTCTACACCGGCGCCAAGTCGCTGCGGCCGAAGGAAGTCGCCGCCGCCCCGCAGGCCCAGGCGACGTGACCCGCCAGCGGCCCGGCGAGGCGACGGCACCGCACGTCCCGCGGCGGGCGCTGCTCGGCCTGGCCGGGGCGCTGGGCCTGGCCGCGCCGCGCCTGGCGCTGGGGGCCCGCGGCAATCCGGCGGAGCTTCTGGTGGGCGCGGCCCCCGGCTCGGCGGTGGATCTCTGGGCACGCGGGGTCGCCCCCTTCCTGGAACGCGCCCTGCCGCGGCTGACCCTGGCGGTCCGCAACCATCCCGGCCGCTCCGGCCTGGATTCCATCTCCGTGCTGGCCGAGGCCGATCCGGCGCGGCGGGTCATCGGCGTGGTGACCACCCCCCTGCTGCTGGCCCGCGCCGTGGAGAATGGCGAGCCCTTTCCCGGCACCCGCATCGCGCCCCTGGCTGCGGTGGTGGAGGAAAGCATGGTGCTGGTCGGCGCCCATGGCGGGCCGGCCGATGTGGCGGCACTGCGCGAGCTGGGCGATCGCGGCACGCTGGGCACACCGGCGCCCGGCAGCGCGGCGCATTTCGCGGCGCTGCGCCTGGATGGCCGGCTGGACCTGCCGCGCTTCGCCTTTCCCTCCGCCGCCGCGGCCCGCCAGGCGGCGGTCTCCGGCCATGTGGCGGCGGCCATGCTGCCGCTGCCGGATGCGATCGGCTGGCTGCGGGAGGGCAAGCTGCATGGCATCGGCATCGCCGCCGCACGCCGCAGCCCCCTGCTGCCGGAACTGGCAACGCTGAAGGAACAGGCGGTGGACCTGATCGCCTCCGCGCAGCGCGGCTTCGCGCTGAACCCGGCCGCGCCCCAGGGCTTCCGGGACGCGCTGCTGGGCGGGCTGGAAGGCGTGGCCGGCGACCTCGACTTCGCCGAGCAATGCGCCAGCCGCGGCCAGACGCCCCGCTTCCTGGGGCCGGAGCCCTGGGGCCGGCTGCTGGCCCGTGCCGATTCGGAGCTGCGCCGCCGCTGGGCCGAGGAGCCCTGGCTGCCCCGCCGGGCCTGAGGGGCGGCGTCAGGGGCTCACACGTGACTGTGTTCTGTATGAACCGGTAGATGTCCGCATCTTCAGGCATCCTGGCGGCTTGATGGACTATCGCAACGCCAGAACGGAAAGCCGGGCGCGCCGAGCCTCGTATCGCCGGGCCTTTCGCTGCCGGGTCTTGTTTTGTCACGATTCCGTGATAAGCCGAGCTTGGCCCAGCTTGCGGCGCTTCGCGGGCCTGGATCGGAGGATGCCATCACCATGCTGAGGCGCCCGCGGCGCGCCGATCCGGAGCCGGGCATCGTCCTGCTGGTGGCTAGCGATCCCCTGGTCATTGCCGCCACCCGCGACGCCGCGCGGCGCATGGCCGGGCCGCCGCCGGTGCTGGTGACCACGGCGGAGGAAGCCCTGAGCCAGATGGTGGGCCCGGGCAACGCGCCGCGCCATTTGGTGGTGGAAAGCGGCGCCGGCAGCAGCGCCCTGCTGAGCGCGGCGCGGGATCCCTTCAACGGCACCGGCGTGGTCGTCGTCGCGCGCCCCGGCCAGACGGCGCCGGCGGGGCTGCCGGAAGTGCCGCCCGAGGCCGCGCAGCTGGCCGCCGCCCTGGCCCGGGGCCAGGCGCGCCGATCCCATCCCAGCGATGCCGCGGCCCTGGCCGAGGGGCTGGCCAAGGGCGAGATCACGGTGCGCTTCCAGCCGATGGTCCGGCTGGCCGATCGCCGCCTGGTGATGGTGGAGGCGCTGGCGCGCTGGGAAAGGCCGGGGGCCGCGCTCGGCGCCAATGCCTTCGTCCCGCTGGCCGAACGCGCCGGCCTGGCCGGGCTGCTGACCCTGGCCGTCGCCCGCCGCGCCATGCAGGAACTGGCGGCGCACCGCGCCGGGCGGCACATCCGCCTGTCCTTCAACGTGCCCCTGCCCGAGCTGCTGCGGCCGGACCTGCCGGTGCGGCTGCTGCGCCTGGCCGCCGAGGCCGGGCTCGCGCCCGCCGAGATGCTGCTGGAACTGACCGAGAGCACGGAGGTGCGCGACCGCGCTTTGCTGCGCCGCGCGCTGCTTCGCCTGGGCCGGGCCGGCTTCGGCGTGCTGCTGGACGACCTGGCGCTGGATGACGGGCGCCGGGACCTGCTGGACCTGCCCTTCGCCGGGGTGAAGCTGGACCGCAAGCTGGTGCTCGCCATGCCGCATGAACGGCGCGCCCGGGCCGAGGTGGAGCGCGTGGTCCGCCATGCCCGCCGGCGCGGCATGGTGGTGATCGCGGAGGGGGTGACGGACAGCCATGTCTGGCGCGCCATCGCCGCCGCCGGCTGCGACCTGGCGCAGGGTTTCGGCGTCGGCCGCCCGCTGCCGCCGGCCGCGTTGCCGGCCTGGATTGCCGCCTGGACGGCGGCGGCCATGCCGGATCGCCAGGGTCAGGCAGCCTGAAGGGTTAGGCGGCGTAGCTGGCCCGGTAGAGCGCCACGATCTCCGCCGCATCCGGCACGCGGGGATTGTTCGACGGGCTGCCGGAGGCCAGCGCCTGCTGCGCCATCAGCGGCAGCAACCCCTCCCACTTCCCGGCATCGATCCCCCATTTCGCGGGGCTCGGCACATCCAGGTCCCGGTTCAGGGCGCGCAGCTCCTCGACCAGGCGCTGGGCGGCGGCCTGGTCGCCCTCGGCCTCGCTGGCCACGCCCATCACGCGCGCGGCCTCGGCATAGCGCGGCCGCGCCGCCTCCAGACCGAAGGCAGTGACGGCGGGCAGCAGCATGGCGTTGGACAGGCCGTGCGGCACATGGAAATGGGCGCCGATGGGCCGGCTCATGCCATGCACCAGGGCGACGCTGGCATTGCTGAAGGCAAGCCCCGCCAGCGTCGCGCCGCGCATCATCGCCTCCCGCGCCGCGGCATCCTTCGGGTCCGCCCAGACGCGGCGGAGATTGGGCGCGATCAGCCGCATCGC
Source organism: Falsiroseomonas tokyonensis (assembly GCF_019024325.1). Classification (GTDB taxonomy): domain Bacteria; phylum Pseudomonadota; class Alphaproteobacteria; order Acetobacterales; family Acetobacteraceae; genus Falsiroseomonas; species Falsiroseomonas tokyonensis. The sequence continues at coordinate 650,612 of NZ_JAFNJS010000002.1, read as the reverse complement.
GCTGCGGGCATAGTCGTCCGAGACCGGGTTGGCCTTGGCGGAGACGAAGGCCTCCAGCGCGTGGGTCAGGCTGTCGATGCCGGTATCGGCGGTGATGCGGGCGGGCAGGCCGAAGGTCAGCTCGTAATCCACCACCGCGGCCAACGGCAGCGCGCCGAGGCCGGCGATGAGCATCTTCTCATCCGTCTCGGTATCGGTGATGACGGTGAAGCGCGTGGCCTCGCTGCCCGTCCCGGCGGTGGTGGGGACGCAGATGATGGGCACGGCACCAAGGTTGGCGGCAGCCGGCACCTTGAAGTCCCGCATCTTCGCGCCCGGCGGCGCGGCGGCGAGGATCGCCATGGCCTTGGCGGTATCCATCGGGCTGCCGCCGCCGAAGCCGACCAGGCAGTCATAGTCGCCGGCCCGCATGGCCGCGACGCCGGCGGCGATGACGGTATCGGTCGGGTCCGGCACGGTGTCCGAAAAGACGGCGGGCGCGAGGCCCGCTTCGCGCAGCGGCGCCAGCGCCTGCTCCACCAGGCCGGAGGAGACCATGAAGGGATCGGTGACCACCAGCGGCCGGGACAGCCCGAGCTGGGCCAGCACCTCCCCCAGCTTCTTCACCGCGCCACCGCCCATCAGCATCAGCCGCGGCGCCACGAGCTGCATGACCATCCTGTCCTCCCCGTCCAGCCGGGGGATCAGAGCCTAGGGCGCCCGGCCTGGCAATGCGGCGGCCAGCCGTGCCTTGGCCGCGGCGTAGAGGGCCAGGCGCTTGGCCGCCACCGGCGCGATGCCCTCATGGGACGCGGCATCGAAGGGCGGCAGAACCTCGGCGAAATGGCAGGCCACCTGCTGGCCCGGGCCGATGTCGCGCAGCACCGGCATCTCCGCCTTGCAGCGATCCTGCGCGAAGGGGCAGCGGGTGTGGAAGCGGCAGCCGGGGGGCGGGTTCATCGGGCTCGGCACATCGCCGCCGATCGGCTTCACCAGGCCGCGCCGCCGCGGATCGGGGTGCGGAATGGCCGAGAGCAGCGCGCGCGTATAGGGATGCGCGGGCCGATCGAAGATGGCGCGCTTCGGCGCGGTTTCCACGATCTGGCCGAGATACATCACCGCCACGCGGTCGGCCATGTGATGCACCACGGCCAGATCATGCGCGATGAACAGGTAGGACAGGCCGAAGCGGCGCTGCAGGTCCTTCAGCAGGTTCACCACCTGCGCCTGGATCGAGACATCCAGCGCGGAGACGGGCTCGTCGCAGATGATCAGCTCCGGCTGCACCGCCAGCGCGCGGGCGATGCCGATGCGCTGCCGCTGGCCGCCGGAGAATTCATGCGGGTAGCGCTGCGCATGGAAGGGCGCGAGGCCGACCAGGCCGAGCAGTTCCCTCACCCGCGCCGCGCGGGATTCGGGCGTGCCGATGCCATGCACCTCCATCGGCTCCGCGATGGTATCCGCCACGCGCAGGCGCGGATTGAGGCTGGCATAGGGGTCCTGGAAGACCACCTGCACGCGGCGCCGCAGCGTGCGCAGCGCGGCCCCCGAAACTTCCTGCCCGTCGAAGCGCACGGTGCCGGAGGTGGGCTCGATCAGGCGCAGCACCAGGCGCGCGGTCGTGGACTTGCCGCAACCGGATTCACCCACGATGGCCAGCGTCTCGCCACGCTCGATCTGGAAGGAGACGCCATCCACGGCGCGGACGGTGCCGACCTGCTTCGCCAGCACCAGGCCCTTCTTCACCGGATAGTGCTTGGTCAGGTTCTCAACCTGCAGCAGCGTGGTCATGCGGCGATGTCCAGGCTGTTCTCGACCGGCGCGCGGATGCAGGCGGCGAAATGGCCGGGCGCCACTTCCTCAAGCGGCGGCGGCGCGCTGCGGCAGGCGGCGAGGGCGAAGGGGCAGCGCGGCTCGAAGCGGCACCCCTTTGGCAAAGCGAAGGGCGGCGGGACTGCGCCCTCGATGGCCAGCAGTTCCTCGCGCGTTTCGTCCAGGCGCGGCACGGAGCCGAGCAGGCCCAGCGTATAGGGGTGCTGCGGGCTGGCGAAGAGTTCGGCCGCCGTGCTGCGTTCGGCGATGCGGCCCGCATACATCACCGCGACCTCATCGGCCATTTCGGCGATCACGCCGAGTTCGTGCGTGATCAGCACGATGGACATGCCGGTTTCCGCCTGCAGGTCCTTCAGCAGGTCGAGGATCTGCGCCTGCACGGTCACGTCCAACGCCGTGGTGGGCTCGTCCGCAATCAGCAGCTTCGGCCGGCAGGCCAAGGCCATGGCGATCATCACGCGCTGGCGCATGCCGCCCGAAAGCTGGTGCGGGAATTCGTCGAAACGGCGCGCGGCGGCGGGGATGCGCACGCGGTCCAGCGCGGCGATGGCGCGGTCGCGCAATTCCCTGTTGCTCGCCTTGGTGTCGTGCGCGCGCATCGCCTCCATGATCTGCAGGCCGATGGGATGCACCGGGTTCAGGCTGGTCATCGGTTCCTGAAAGATCATCGCCACCTGGCCGCCGCGCACGGCGCGCATGCCGGCTTCCGACAGATCCAGCAGATTCTGCCCTTCCAGCAGCACACGCCCCGCGGCGACGCGCCCCGGCCGCGGCACCAGCCGCATGACGGAGAGCGAGAGCATGGACTTGCCGCAGCCGGATTCACCGACGATGCCGAGCGTCTTGCCGCGCGGCACAGCCAGGTCGACGCCATCGACCGCGGGGATATCGCCATTGGCGCTGCGGAACACCGTCCGCAGCCCCTGGATCTCAAGGAGTGGGGTCATGACCACCGGAATGTGGGGGGCGAGGAGACTTCGACCGGGCGATGCGCCCAGTCCTGCGACGGCGCCTTCTCGATGATGCGCTTCTGGGCCTCATGCAGATGCGCGGCGGCGCCGTGGTAGTCCATGGTGGTGACCTTGCCGTCCGAGACAACCTTGTTGCCGTCCACATAGACATCGCGCACCGCGCGATCGCCCGCCGCATAGACCAGGCTGCGCACGGGATCGCGGCCCGGGCGCATCATCGGATGGGTCACGTCCACCAGCACGAAGTCGGCGCGCGCGCCGGCGGCGAGGCGCCCGATATCCTCGCGGCCCAGCGCCTTGGCGCCGCCGATGGTCGCGGCATCGAAAAGCTCGGTCGTCGTCATGCTGCGCGGATCGTTCGCCTGGGTGCGGGCGAGATAGGCCACCAGCCGCATCTCATCGAGCATGTTGTGCGGATAGGTATCCGTGCCGAGGCCCATGTTGACGCCGGCCCGCTTGTAGCGGCCGAAGTGCTTCAAAGTGATTCCGCGCCGGGCGAAGACGGTGGGGCAATGCGCGACGGTCGTGCCGGTCTCGGCCAGCCGCCCCATGTCGCTGTCGGTCCACCATTTGGTGGAGGGATGGTCATCCAGAAAAATGCCGTGACCGATGATGCTGCGGTCGCTGAGCAGGCCCATGGAGTCCAGCCATCCGATCGGCGTCTTGCCGGTGCGGCGTGTGATCTCATGGAACTCGACCACGGACTGCGCCGCATGGATCTGCCAGGACAGGCCCCGCTTGCCGGCCTCGGCGAAGCTTTCCTTCAGCAGCGTGTCGGTGCAGGTATCGATCTGCGCCGGCACCACCATGCCGAACAGGCGGCCGCTTTCGTGCTGTTCCGCACGCTCGATCAGTGACAGCGCCTCCGCCATCGCCTTCTCGCCGGCGGCCTCGTCCCATTCGTATTCGACGACATGACCATTCTTGGTGAACCACTTGGCCGACTTGAACATGGGCGCGATGCAGACGCGCATGCCGGATTCCGCCAGAAGGTCCATCCAGCCGGGATGCGCCATGGACAGGTCGGCCACCGTCGTGACGCCGGAGAGCAGCAATTCGGAGAGGGCGACGCGGACGCAGCTCGGCACCGCTTCCGCATCGGCGCGGAAGATCGGCATGAACTCGTAGAGCGAGGAATTGTAGAGACCAGGCGAGCCGATCTCATCGATCAGCCCCTTGTTCATCGGCTCGCTGGACGGGTGGGAATGGATGTTCACCAGCCCCGGCATGACCATGAGGCCGGAGCCGCTGATCTCCTCCTCCACCGGCCCGTCATAGTTGCGGCCGACGAAAGACAGCGTGCCGCCGGTGAAGGCGACATCGGCATCGGGCAGGTAGATGTGCTGCTTGGTCGAGGCGTCCCAGGCGACCACAAGGTCGGCATTGCGGATGACGGTGGCCATCGTATTTCCCCCTGTTATCTCTCGCTCAGCGCCAGGCGGCCGCCGAGTGCCACGAAGGCGGCGGCAAAGCCGCGGCGCATCCAGGCCAGCACCGAAGGCCGCGAAAGGATATGCCGCCGCGCCGCCGCGGCGCAGCAGCCATAGAGAACGAAGACCGCGAAGGTCATCGCCATGAACACGCCGGACAGCATCAGCATGGTGACGACCGGCTGCGGATCCTGCCGCGCCACGAATTGCGGCAGGAAGGCCACGAAGAAGATGGACAGCTTCGGGTTCAGCAGGTTCGCCGCCATGGCGGCCAGGATCACGTCCTGGTCGCGCCGTGGCGCGGCATCGGTTCGGATGGCAAGCGGCCCATCCGCGCGCAGGCTGCTCCACGCCATCCAGAGCAGATAGGCGATGCCGGCCCAGCGCAGGGCCTCGAAGGCCAGGGCGCTGGCATGCAGCAGCGCCGCCAGGCCGGTGATGGCCGCCAGCATATGCGGCAGGATGCCGAGCGTGCAGCCGAGCGCCGCGACGATGGCCGCCCTTCGCCCCTGCGACAGCGCGGCCGCCAGCGTGATCACCACGCCCGTACCGGGCGAGGCGACCACGATCAGCGAAGTCAGCAGGAATTCGGCGCCCATGGCGTCAGCGCGTCGTGCGCATGTCGAGCGCCTTGTAGATGCCGATGCCATAGAGGCCATGCGCGCGCAGCCCGGTCACGCGATTGGAGACCGCGACATAGAGATTCTCGCGCGCCGTGGTCAGCCAGGGCGCTTCCTCGGCCAGCTGGCGCTGGATATTCGCCAGCGCGGTGCGGCGCACGGCAGGATCCGTCGCGCTGCGCGCCTCATCCAGCCAGGCATCGGTCTGCGGGTTGTTCCAGTTCATCCGGTTCGGCGTCGGCCGCGCCCGGCTGTGCCAGTACAGGCTCAGCGCATCGCCGGCGGAGAAGTACGGATAGGACAGGAACAGCGCATCGAATTCCTGCGTCGCCATGCGGCCCCAGGCGACGGTCGCATCGAAAAGCTGGATGCGCATCTCGATGCCGACGCGGCGCAGCGCCTGCTGGATGATCTCGCTCTGGCGCTGGTTCTCCAGCGTGTTGATGCCGTAGGTCAGGAAGGTGGCGCGCTGGCCGTCCTTCACGCGAACGCCGTCCGAACCCATCACCCAACCCGCTTCCTCCAGCGTGCGCTGGGCGGCGGCGGGGTCGAAGGCCGGGACCATGGTGTCGGACTGCGCGTCATAGTCCAGCGCATTCGGGTTGATGATGTTGCGCGCGGCCTGCGCATGGCCGAACCAGACGGCGCGCACCAGCGCCTCCCGGTCCACGGCCTGGTGGATGGCGCGGCGCACGGCACGGTCGTTCATCACGGGCTTGTCGACCTTGAAGCCCAGGTAGAAGTCCCAGAAGTAGTTGGGCTGGGTCAGCAGCGACACGGTCGGCACGCGGCGCAGGCTGTTGATGGCGACCGTCGGCACATATTGCGTGACATCGGCCGCACCGGTCTGAATGGCCGCGAGCCGCGCGGAGGGTTCCGGCACCACGCGCCAGACGATGCGCTCGACATGCGCCGGGCCCTGGTTCTGGTACATGGGCGGGCCCCAGCGGTAGTTCGGGTGGCGCGTCAGCACCAGCTCGTTCCGCGGGGTCCAGGAGGACCAGCAATAGGGGCCGGTTCCGTTGAAGCCCTGGCTGCCAAAATTCTGGCCGAGGCGATCGACCGTCGCCTTGTCGATGATGCCGGCGAAGAACAGCGTCAGCTGCGACAGCAGCTCGGAGAAGGGCGCGTTCAGCTCATACTCGACCGTATGGGCGTCGACCGCGCGGATTTCCTTCACCGGGCCGGCGCGCCAGGCCACGGGGCTGCGCGTTTCCGGCGAGATCCAGCGGTTGATGGAATAGACCACGTCCTGCGCGGTGAATTCCTTGCCGTCGCAGAAGGTGACGCCGCGGCGCAGGTGGAAGGTATAGAGCTTGCCGTCGGGCGAGACCGTCCAGCGCTCGGCCAGGCCGGGGCGAATGGTCTGGCCGTCGAAATCCATGGTGACCAGCGTATCGGTCATCATGCCCACGATCTCGCCCGCGCCGCGTGCGGTGGAGCGATGCAGGTCGTAGCGGTCCGCGTCGATCTCGCGCAGGAAGACCACGGTGTTGCGCGGCGTCTGCGCAAGTGCCGGCAGCGCCGTCACCATCGCCAAGGCGGCGACAAATGCGCCTTTGAGGAAATTCATCTTCTTCTCCCTGTTTGTCATCAGACGCGGAGCCGGGGGTCGAGCGCGTCGCGCAGCGCATCCCCCAGCACGTTGAAGGCCAGCACGACGACAAAGATGCCGACGGCGGGAATGACGGAGATATGCGGCGCGAAGAACAGGAAGGTGCGCCCCTGCGCCGCCATGGCGCCCAGCTCCGCCACCGGTGGCTGCGCGCCGAGACCAAGGAAGGACAGCGCCGAGCCCAGCAGGATCACCTGGCCGAAGCGCAGCGTGGCGAAGACCAGGATCGGGCTGGCGCAGTTGGGCATCAGGTGCCGCCAGATCAGCCGCGCATCGCCCATGCCCTGGGCGTGCGCCGCCTCGATGTAATCGAGCCCCAGCACCACCAGCGCGGTGGACCGCGCGATGCGCGCCATCAGCGGGATGGTGGCCACCGCCAGCGCGATCACCACCGCCGTCACGCCCGGCCCGAAGATGGCGGCGATGGCCAGGCCAAACAGGATGGCAGGGAAGGACAGCATGATATCGGCCAGCCGCATCAGCAGCCCGTCGATGCGCCGGTAATAGGCCGCCGCAAAACCCATGGCCACGCCGATGACGCCACCGATGCCGAGGCTGAGCGCGCCCATAGCCAGCGTGACGCGCAGGCCGAAGAGCATGCGCGACAGCATGTCCCGCCCCTGCCCGTCCGTTCCCAGCAGGTACTTCTCGTCGGGCGGCTGCATCACCGCCATCAGATCCGTCTCAAAGGGATCATAGGGCGCGAGCCACGGCGCGAGTAGCGCGGCGAGGATCACCAGCACCACCACGGTGAGCGAGACGGCGGCCGCCGGCTCCCGAAGCAGGATCTTCAGCGTGCCGGGGCGTGTCGGCGGGACAACCTCTGTCACGGTCGCGCTCATCCGGCCCGAACCCGCGGATCGAGCACGCCGTAGAGAAGATCGACGGTGAGGTTCACCAGGATGAAGCCCATCGACAGCACGATGATGGTGCCCTGCGCCATCGGGAAGTCGGAGGAGAGGATGGCGCCGACCGCCAGCCGCCCGACGCCGGGCCAGGAGAAGACCGTCTCCGTCACCACCGCGCCGCCGAGCAGGAAGCCGATCTGCAGGCCGATTAGCGTGACCACCGGGACCATCGCATTGCGCAGCGCGTGGCGCGTGACCACCAGCCGCTCCGTCAGCCCCTTGGCCCGCGCCGTGCGCACATGGTCCGCGCCCAGCACATCCAGCACCGCCGTGCGCGTCATGCGTGCGACGGGCCCCACGAAAACGCCGCCCAGGGTGATCGCCGGCAGGATCACCGCGCGGATGCCCTGCCAGGTCCAGAGCGGACCCTCGCGGCCCGTGAAGGGCAGCCACTGCCACTGGAAGCCGACGAACCAGATCAGCACCAGCCCGAGGAAGAATACGGGCACGGAAACGCCGGCGACGCTGAAGGCCATGACGACACGGTCGATGAGGGACCCGCGCCAATAGGCGCCGACCGTGCCCATGGCGATGCCGAGCGGGATGGACCAGATGAGGCTCGCCACCATCAGCTCCAGCGTCGGGCCGATGGTGGAGGCAAGCTCGCCCGAGACCGGCACGTTGTTGATGATAGAGACGCCGAGATCGCCATGCGCAAGGCGCCAGACATAGAGCGCGAACTGCACATAGAGCGGCTCATCCAGGCCGAGATCGGTACGGATCTGCGCGATGACCTCGGCGCTGGCATTCGGGCCGGCGCGCACCACGGCGGGGTCGGTCGGCACCACCTGCATCAGCAGGAAGCCGACTAGCAGCACGCCGAACATCACCGGCACCGCCAGCATCAGGCGTTGGACGGCGTGCCTCAGCATGGGGCGAGCGCCCCGTGCCGGTCGAAGATCACCTCGCCACCGCGCAGTGTCAGGTCGGCGCGCGTGTCGCGCAGGATCAGCTCCGGGTCGCAGCCAAAGATGTCGCGAGACAGCACGGCGATATCGGCCTGCATGCCGGGCTCGAGCGTCCCGCGGCGGTCCTCGGCGAATTGGGTATAGGCGCCGCACCAGGTCTGGCAGTGGATCGCCTGTTCCGCCGTCAGCGTCTGGTTCGGCCCCAGCACCGTGCCGCGGTTCGTCTTGCGCGTCAGCATGGTGAAGAGATTGGCGAAGGGATCGACGGAGGAGACGGGGCAGTCGGAGGAGGCCGCCGGATGATGCCCCTCCTCCAGCCAGGTCCGCATCGGATAGGCTTCCTCGCTGCGGGCGCGACCGAGGTTGCGGATATAGAGGTCGCCGAACTCGTACATGAACGCCGGCTGCGGCACCGGCAGGATGCCGCGCGCCAGCATCCGCTTGCGCTGATGCGGCGTCAGGAAGCCGCAATGCTCGATGCGGTGGCGGCGGCCAAGGAAGGGATGCGCCTCGCTATCGGCCATCTCCATGCCGACCAGCACCTGCTCGATCGCCGCATCGCCGATGGCGTGGATATCGAGCTGCCAGCCCTGCTCGTGAAACAGCTTTAGCAATGCGTGGATCTTGTCGTCCGGGAAGGTGAAGACGCCGGTGCCACCGCCGGCGCTTTCCAGATACGGGTCGAAAAAGGCCGCGGTCAGCCCGCCCGCGGAGCCATCCGCAAAGACCTTCACCGCGCCCCAGCGCAGCATGTCGTCACCCTGCATCGGCCGCAGCCCGGCCTCCCACGCTTTCAGCGCGATGCCTTCCGGATTGCCGGCGAGCACGTTCCACATGCGCATCAGCGACCGCCCCTGCGCCACGGCGCTGCGGAAGGCCGCGACCTCCGCCATGCCGGCCGTCATGCCCACATTCATGTCGGTGGCGGAGGCGAAGCCGAGTGACGCCAGGTGCTTGCCGGCGCGCTCGATTGCATCGACCAGCGTCGCCTCGTCCGGCTCCGGAATCACGTCGCGGATCAGCCGCATGGCGCGTTCCTGGAACAGGCCTGTCAGCGCGCCGCCCTTGCGCTCCACCACGCCGCCCTCGGGGTCCGGCGTATTGTGGCCGACGCCGGCGGCGCGCATCGCGGCCGTATTTGCCACGCCCATATGGCCGCAGGTGCGCACGATGAAGACGGGATTGTCGGGCGAGACGCGATCGAGCTCCGCCGCCGTCGGATGCCGGCCGATATCCAGCTCCGCATGGTCGTAGCCACGGCCTAGCACCCAGGCGCCCTTCGGGGCCTCCTTCGCCGCGCGGCCGATCCGTGCCAGCACCTCATCCAGGCTGCGCACTTCCTCGGCGCGCAGGTTCACGCCCGCCAGCGCCAGGCCGTAGGGCAGCAGGTGCATATGCGCCTCGTTGAAGGCGGGGATCGCCACGCGCCCTTCCAGCGCCACATGGCGTGCCTGCGGCGCGGCGGCGCGCACCTCGGCCTCCGTCCCCACTGCGAGCACCAGCCCGTCCCGCACCGCCAGCGCCTCGGCAAAGCCGCCGGCGAGGCCGCGAAACACGCGACCGCCGGTGAAGATCACATCCTGGCCCATCAAGCCGCCAAACCCCATTCGTGCGCGCACTGCATATGACCGGACTGTCATGCGGCGATCTGCGCTCGTCAACCCGGCGATGACGCAACAACATTGCACAACAGCCCGTCCGCGGAGATCATCCGCTTCTTCCCTAGGCAGGATGACAAAAGATGCGCAGGCCTTGGCTCGGTTTGGCGGCGGCGGCCGCCCTGGCGCTGACTTCCGGCGTCGCAATGGCACAGTCCACGCTGCGCGTGGTGCTGATCAATGACCTGGCGAGCCTGGATCCGGTGAATTCCACCGCGGCCTTCGTCCGCAACCACGGCTTCATGGTCTACGATCAGCTCTTCGCGCTGGACAGCCAGGGCGTCGCGCGGCCGCAGATGGTGCAGGACCATGTGGCGAGCAGCGATGGCATGGAGCATCGCTTCACGCTGCGGGACGGCCTCGCCTTCCATGATGGCAGCCCGGTGCGCGCGGCGGATGCCGTAGCCTCCATCCGCCGCTGGTCGCAGCGGGACATCGTGGGCCGCGCGCTGGCCGCCGCCACGGCGGCGATGGAGGTGGTGGACGAGAAGACCTTCGTCATCCGCCTCTCGCGCCCCTTCGCGCTAGTGACCGAAGCACTGGCCCGCCCCACGGCGAGCGCGCTGTTCGTCATGCCGGAACGCATCGCGGCGACGCCGGCCACCACGGCCATCACGGATGCCACGGGCAGCGGCCCCTTCATCTTCCAGCCGCGCGAATGGCAGGTCGGCAACCGCGCCGTCTATCTGCGCAACCCCGCCTATCGCCCGCGCTCGGAACCGGCGGATGGGCTGGCGGGCGGCAAGGTGGTGCAGATCGACCGGCTGGAATGGGTGGCGATGCCGGACCCCGCCACGGCAGCGGCGGCGCTGCAGGCGGGCGAGATCGACTTCATCGAGCAACCCTCCCCCGACCTGATTCCGGTGCTGGAGCGCAACCGCAACATCCGCACCTTCGCGCTGAACCCGGTGGGCTTCATGGTGTGGCTGCGCCTGAACCACACGCAGCCGCCCTTCGACAAGCCGGAGGCGCGCCAGGCGCTGCTGCACCTGATCAACCAGCAGGACGTGCTGAATGCGGTGGGCGTGCGGCCCTCCGAACAGGTGCCCTATTGCCCCGCCTACTTCTTCTGCAACACGCCGCTGCAATCGGAGGCCGGCGCCGAGGGCCTGCGCGCGGAGAATCTGGACCGCGCCCGCGCCCTGCTGCGGCAGGCCGGGTATACCAACCAGCGCGTGGTCTTCATGAACGCGGCCGACAGCCCGATCAACAATGCGGCCACGCTGACCATGGCCGCCGCCTTCCAGCGCGGCGGGCTGAACATGGACGTCCCCAGCATGGACTGGGCGACCGTCACCCAGCGCCGCAACCGGCGCGAGCCCGTCGACCAGGGCGGCTGGAACATGTTCGTCACGGTGGCGAATGTGCTGGACGGCCAGAACCCGCTGACCAACCTGTATCTCGCCAGCCCCTGCGAGGGCGGCCTGACCGGCTGGCCCTGCGATGCGGAGCTGGAGGCGCTGCGCCGGTCCTGGTGGGAGGAGAATGACGCGGCCAAGCGGCAGGAAATCCTGCACCGCGTCCATGCGCGCGCCTTTCATGTGCTGCCCTATATCAATGCCGGGCAGTTCCGCACGCTGGCCGCGCATCGCAGCAATATCGAGGGGCTGCGCCCGACGACGGTGCCGGTCTTCTGGGGCGTGACGAAGCGGTAGCGGTCAGGCGAGGCTGCGTCGCAGCCTCGCAATCGCGCCGGGCAGGCCGCGGATCTTCAGGACGCGGCCTGCCTCGTTGTAATCCTCCGAGATCACGCGTGCGCTTTCATAGACCTCGCCGATCAGCCCCTGCTTGGCGTAGGGCAGGACCAGCACGTCCTCCTCCATCTGCGCCTCGAAGAAGGCGATCAGCGTCTCCCGCAGTGCCGCGACATCCTCGGGCGCATGGGCGGAGAGCATGATCGCATCCGGATGCTTTGCCGCCAGCGCCGCGCGCGCTTCCGCATCCACCCGATCCATCTTGTTCAGCGCCAGGCGCGAGGGCACGGCATCCGCGCCGATCTCGCGCAGCACGCTGCGGCTGACCTCCAGCTGCGCCTCATAGGTCGGGTCGGACGCATCCACCACGAAGAGCAGCAGCGAGGCCTCCAGCGCCTCCGCCAGCGTCGAGCGGAAGGAGGCGACGAGGTCGTGCGGCAGCTGCTTGATGAAGCCGACCGTGTCCGAGACCAGGATGCGCGGCCGTGTCTCCGGCTGCAGGATGCGCACGGTGGTGTCCAGCGTGGCAAACAGCTTGTCCTCGACCAGCACCTGGCTGCCGGTCAGCGCCCGCATCAGCGAAGATTTTCCGGCGTTGGTGTAGCCCACCAGCGCGACCCGCAGCTGGTCGCGGCGCGCGGAGCGGCGGTTGTCGGCGTCGCGCTGCACCGCCTCCAGCTGGTCCTTCAGCTCCGAGATCCGGTCGCGGATCTTGCGGCGATCGAGGTCGAGCGTCGTCTCGCCCGCGCCCGGCCCCTGCTGCCTTCCGCCGCCGCCGGAGGATTCACGCAGGCGCGGTGCGACGTATTTCAGCCGCGCCATCTCCACCTGCAGCTTCGCCTCCCGCGTATTGGCGTGGCGGTGGAAGATCTCGACGATCACGCCGGTGCGGTCCAGCACCTGGGCGCCGGTAGCGCGTTCCAGGTTGCGGATCTGGCTGGGCGAGAGCTCGTGGTCGACGATGACGAATTCGGGCCTCGGCGCCTCCGGCTCCGACGGACTTTCCGGCGCCTGGTCTGGCGCGCTCTCGAAGCGCTGGCGCGCCTTGGCGGTGGGCTTCGGCGCCATGGTGCCGATCTCGCCCGTGCCGCCGGTCAGCGCCGCCAGCTCGGCCAGCTTGCCGCTGCCGAGCAGCGAGCCGGCGCCGGTGCCCTCTCGGCGCTGGGACACCTCGCCCACCACCTCATAGCCCAGGGTCTTCACCAGCCGGCCCAGCTCCTCGAGGCTGGCGGCATGGGCGATGTCGTCCACCTCCGGCGTCTGGATTCCGACGAGGACGGCACGCGGGGTGGGGGCTCTGGTCTCCATGGGCTGGGCCTAGCATGGATTTGGCGCAAACCCAGCCTTTGCTGCTTAAGTGCGCGATGAATCTGATCTTCCGGCTACGCCTGAATTTCTCTCGACCACGAAGAGGACATGAGATCGCCCGCCAGCAGTCAGAGCGCCGATGCGCCCCGGACATTCACTCATCGTCATCATTCTTGATGGTCGTAGCCACGGGCAGCACATAAAGCTTCAAGTCTACGTAGCGTCACGTCCCAGGACCGCGCCGCTTCGCCAAACTCGGAATCTTCTGCCAAGATTTCGCCGACCATGGTGACCCGTTCCACACCATCGGTTACCCGGCGGATGATCCGATCGGCCTCAACAACGGGATTTACGGCAAAAAGATCTGTTTGAAGGGAGATCTGCTCGCAGAGTCGCCTATTATCTTCGGCGGCGCCGCGTAGTTGCAACCACAGCAAGCCCGCCAAAATAGTCGCGATGACTGCCCATGCGCGGAGCTGAAACTCGCTAGCCATCACGCCGCCGCCGCAGCGCCCGGTCCAGCAGCAGCAGCCCCGTGGTGAAGACCACCAGCAGCACCGCCACCGCAGCCATGGCGGGGTCCAGGTTCTCGTTGATGCCGTCCCAGATACGGCGTGGCAGGGTGAAGACGTCGCGGGAGGCGATGAACAGGACGATCACCAGCTCGTCCCAGCTGTGGATGAAGGCGAAGATGGCGCCGGAGAGGATGCCGGGCGCGATGCGTGGCAGGATCACCCAGCGCAGGGTCTGGGACAGGCTGGCCCCCATGCCGCGCGCCGCCTGTTCCAGCCGGGGGTCAAAGGCGGCCAGGGCGGTCGAGACGGTGATGACGACGTAGGGGATGCCGGTGACGCCATGCGCGATCGCCACCCCCATGAAGCGGTCCAGCAGGTCCAGCCCCGCGAAGTAGCGGTAGAGCCCGACCGCATAGACGATGGAGGGGATGATGATAGGCAGCAGCATCAGCGCCCGCACCAGGTTGGTGGACCGGCTGGCGACCCGCCAGCAGCCGATGGCGCACAGCGTGCCCGCCGCCACGGCGATGCCGGTGGCCACCACGGCGATCAGGAAGGATTGCCAGATCGAGGCCAGCCATTCCGGGGAGCCCAGCACCGTCGCATAGTGCTGCAGCGAAAGTCCCTCCTTCGGCAGGGACAGGAAGCGCTGGTCCGTCATGGAGACGGGGATGATGATGCTGATCGGCAGCAGCAGGTACAGCGCCACCACCCAGGCGGAACCGCGCGCGAAAAGGCCGGGCCGATGCGCCATCATGCCCCGCCGCCCCCAAACACGCGCTTCATGTCGACCAGGCGGGAGAAGATGGCCAGCGTCACCAGGATGGCCACCACCAGAACGGTGGCCATCATCGTGCCCAGCCCCCAGCGCAGCAGGTCCAGGATCTGCAGCCCGATCCACTCCGCCACCATCAGCGTCTTGCCGCCACCGAGCAGTGCGGGCGTGATGTAGAAGCCGAGCGAGAAGATGAAGACCAGCACGCCCGCCGCCAGCAGCCCCGGCAGCGACAAAGGCAGAAAGATTTTTGCAAAGATGGTGATGCGGCTGGCGCCCAGTCCGCGTGCGGCGGCCAGCAGGCGCGGGTCGATCTCCCGCATGCTGGCCAGCATCGGCAGCACGGCATAGGGCACCATGTAGTGCACCATGCCCACCACGATGCCGAATTCGTTCCAAACGAGTTGCAGAGGTTCGGTGATGAGGCCTGCGCCCATCAGCGTCTCATTCACCAAACCCTGGCGGCGCAGCAGCGTCACCCAGGCGAAGGCGCGCACGAGCACAGAAATCCACAGCGGCACCAGCACGGCGAGAATCCACCAGCGCTGGGCGGAGGGGTTTGCCAAGGCGATGCGGTAGGACAGCACATAGCCCAGCAGCAGCGACAGCGCCGTGGTGAGGATGCAGATGCGCAGCGTGGTGAGGATGACGCGCTGAACGCTTTCGCTGGTGAAGAGGCGTTCGTAGTTGGACAGGCCGGGCGAGGGCTCGGTGAAGGAGATGGCGAGCACCTGCGCGATGGGTGCCACGTAGAAGGCCGTCATCAGCAGGAAGGCCGGCAGGATCAGCAACCACCAGCCGAGATCCTGCCGGCGCATCATGCCAGATCGTCCAGCACGGGCACGCTGGCCGCGGCGCTCCAGCCGAGGCGGACGGGCAGGCCTTCGCGGGGGGCGATGGGGGCGTTCCAGCTGGGCAGGGTGATGCGCAGCGTGCCGAAATCCGGCGTGGCCACGTTCAGCGCATAGCCGGCGCCGAGATAGGACCAGCTCTCGATGGTGCCGGCGACGCTGTTCTGGGCCGCCTCGCCCTCCGCCAGCAGCGCCATCTTCTCGGGGCGCAGGCTGAGCAGGGCGGGGCTGCCGAGCGGCGGCGCTTCCGCGGCCGCGGTCACCACGCGCGTGGCGCCGGCGCCGATAGCGAAGCCGCCGGCAAACACCTCCTGCACCGTGCCGGAAAGGAAATTGGACTTGCCGAGGAAGTCGGCGACGAAACGCGTGCGCGGCGCTTCGTACAGCTCGGTCGGCGCGCCCTGCTGGATCAGCTTGCCGTGGTTCAAAATCGCCACGCGATCCGACAGCGACAGCGCCTCCTCCTGATCATGCGTGACATTCACGAAAGTGCGGCCGATGCGGCGGTGCAGCGCCTTCAGCTCGTCCTGCAATTCGGCGCGAAGCTTCTTGTCGAGCGCGGATAGCGGCTCATCCAGCAGCAGCAGCGCGGGTTCGAAGACCAGCGCGCGGGCCAGGGCCACGCGCTGCTGCTGGCCGCCCGAAAGCTGGCGCGGCAGGCGTTCGCCGAAGGCGGAAAGCTGCACCAGGTCCAGCGCCGCGCGCACCTTGGCATCGCGCTCCGCAGCCCCCAGCTTGCGGACGCGTAGCGGGAAGGCGACGTTCTCCGCCACCGTCATATGCGGGAACAGCGCATAGCCCTGGAAGACCATGCCGAAGTCGCGGCGCTCCGGCGGCAGGGCGGTGATGTCCCTTCCGTCGAGCAGGATACGGCCCTCGCTGGGTTCGACGAAGCCGGCGATGCACATCAGGATGGTGGTCTTGCCGCTGCCGGAGGGGCCGAGCAGGGTCAGGAACTCCCCCTGCCCAACCGCCAGCGACACATCAGCGACGGCCGTGAAACTGCCGTACCGCTTGCTCAGCCCCTGCAGGGCAAGCGCATGTCCCGCGGCCGACATCAGGCGCGATAATCCGGCTGCTCGCGATCCAGCTTGCGGCGCAGCGCCTGCCAGGGCAGCCAGCCCTTGGTCGGCCCCGTGCTGAACTGTTTTCGCGTGCGCTCCACGGTGGCATCGGATGCGACCGCCAGCGGCACGCCGGAGGATTGCGCGGCGATCTGGATGCGGCAGGACTGTTCCAGATACCACATCCAGTAGAAGGCCTCCGCCACCGTATGCCCCACGGTCAGCAGACCGTGATTGCGGAGAATCATCGCCGGCTTGTCGCCGAGGTCCTGCACCAGGCGCTCGCGCTCCGACAGGTTGTCATCATCGGCGACGCCCTCGTAGTCATGGATCGCGACGCGGCCCATGAATTCCATCATCATCTGGTTCAGGGGCAGCAAGCCGCCCTGTTGCGCGGCTACCGCCATGCCCGCCAGGGTATGGGTGTGCATCACGCAATTCGCATTGTCTCGGCCACGATGCACGGCGGAGTGGATGACGAAGCCGGCCGGATTCACGGGCCAGGTGGTGGGCTGCCGCGGCTCGCCATCCGCATCCACCAGCACAAGCGAGGAGGCGGTGATCTCCTCAAAGAGCAGGCCGTAGGGGTTCACCAGGAAGCGGTGCCCCTCCCCCGGCACGCGCACGGACAGATGCGTGAAGACCAGGTCCGTCATGCCGTGCAGCGCGATTAAGCGATAGGCGGCGGCCAGATCCTCGCGCAGTTCCTGCTCGGTCGGCACATGGTTCGGATCGGGCCGTACGGGCGGCGGGGGGAGAGCCATTCAATAGCCTCGCGCGTGGTCGTAGAGGTTTGCAAGGGGACGGCCCGCCGCGAGATCGGCGATGGCCTGCGCCACATATTCGGCGCGCTCGCGCCGGCTCGGCAGGCTGGCCATATGCGGCGTGACGATCGCCCTGGGATGCGCCCAGATCGGGCTTTCGGCCGGCAGTGGTTCCGTCTCGAACACGTCGAGCACCGCACCGCAAAGCCGCCCGGAGTCCAGCGCCGCCATGATGTCGTCGAGGTTCTGATGACTGCCGCGCCCGACATTCACCAGCCCGGCGCCGTGCGGAAGTTTCGCGAAGAGCGGCGCGGAAAGAATCCCGCGGGTCTCGGACGTCGCGGGCAGCAGGCAGACCAGGATGCGTGTCTCCGACAGGAAGGCGTCGAATTCCTCCGCCCCCACGAAGCAACGCACGCCCGGCAGGTCCTTGCGCGAGCGGGACCAGCCGCGCACGGGAAAGCCCAGCCCCTGCAGCATCGCCGCGGCGCGGCTGCCCATATTGCCGAGGCCCATGATGCCGACCGGCGCCTGCGGCGCGGTGTGCTCCGGGTCGAGGAACTTCCACTTCGCCTGCGCCTGGTTCAGCGCCACCCGCCGCGCATCCTTCAGCAGTGACAGCACGGCCCAGCAGACGAATTCGCCCATGCGCTGCGTGGCGCCGGCCGGGCCCATGCGCATCAGCGGCACATGCTTCGGCAAGGCCGGGTCGGCGGTGATGAGATCCACGCCGGCGCCGGCGCCAAAGATCGCGCGCAGATTGGGCAGCGTAGCGATGCGGCCCGGCTCCGGGTCCCAGGCCAGCACGAAATCCACCGCCTCCGGCGCCACCGAGGCATCGTCCCACCAGCGCACATCGAGCCCCGGCGCGTAGTCGGCAAAATACCGCTGCCATTCCGGCATGGCGGCCTCGCCACCGGATTTTACCAGGATCGTCGGCATGGAATCCCTTGTCAGCCCGCCCGCGGCGCGGTCATGCCGCGCCGCAGCAAAACTGCCCTCAGCCGGTGACCATGTCGATATAGTCTGCATTGGCCTGGGCATAATTCTGCCCCCACCAGCGGCCGTCCTGGGCCACCTGCACCCGCGCATTGGCCGGCTCGGTCGGGTTGTACTTCTTGAATTCCTCGGGCACGAGCGCCGCCGCATCCGGATTGGTCGGGCCATTGCCGAGGAACTTCAGCAGCTCCACCTGTGGCGCCGCATTGGCCAGCATGGAGGCCAGCAGCTTCTGCACCAGCGCGCCGCCCGGATTGCCGCGCGGGCTGACGAAGATGCCGGGCTGCAGAATGCCCTGGTTCCAGATGAACTTGAACCGGCCGTTGCTCTCCTGCTCCAGCACCTTGGCGCGGGTGTGCCAGAGCATGCCCATCACCGCCTCCCCCGTGCGGATGAACTGCTCGGACTCGGAGCCGCTGTTCCAGAAGACCAGGCTGCGACGGATCTCCCGCACCCGCGCCAGGCAGGCGCGGATATCGAGCGGGTAGAGATTCTCCGGGCTTTTGCCGAGGGAAAGCTGCGCCACGTCCAGCGCGCCGGCGGCATCCCGCCGCAGCAGCCGCGTGCCGGGAAATTTCTGCAGGTTCCAGAAATCCGCCCAGCTGGTCGGCGCCTCGCTGAACTTGCTGCTGTCATAGACCAGCACGTTGCTGAAGGAATAGGGCGCGGCGCCGTGCTCCAGCGCGAAGGTCGGGCCGATGACATGGGCGCGGTTCACCACGCTGTAGTCGACCGGGTTCAGCAGCCCCATCCCGCCCAGCAGGTAGGAGCTGGTGGCCGAGCTGTCGCAGAGGTCCCAGGTGACGCGGCGGGATTCGACCATGGATCGGATGCGCCCGGCGGAGGGCCCAGTGCTGTCCTGCACCACCGTCACGCCCGGATTGGCATCGCTGAAGGGCTTGCCGTAGAAATTCCCGAAGCCCTGGTTGGCGATGCCGCCCCAGTTCACCATCACCAGCTGCTGCGCCGCTTGCGCCTGCGCCGCATCCGGCATGGCGGCGGCCACGCCCAAGGCCGCCAGGCCGGCCATGAGCCCCCGCCGGCTGACCTCGCCACGGCGGAATTTCTCCAGCGCCAATTCGACGCAATCCTGCTGGAAGCTTTGCATACGAAATCCCCTTGTTGTGAAAGCCCCTGTTTGGTCCCTTGATCCGGGGCGTCTCCGGCGGGAACCTTGTTGGGACCAAGTGAACAGCGGGACGCGCGCCACGGCAATGACTGATCTTCATCCGCTCTTCGCGCCCGGTTTCCAGGCGCGCCCCTGGTGGTGGGAAGCCGCCGAGCCGCCCGACCGCGACAACCCCCTGCCCGACCATACGGCGGTTGCGATCGTCGGCGGCGGCTATGCCGGGCTCTCGGCCGCGCTGACGCTGCGGCGCCTGGGTCACGAGGTGACGGTGCTGGATGCGGAGCGGATCGGCTGGGGCGCCTCCTCCCGCAATGGCGGCATGGTCTCGGGCGGGCTGAAGGTCGCCTCCACGGGGCTGGAGGCGCAGTACGGCCCCGAGCAGGCGCAGCGTATCACCGAGGCCGCCGCGGCCTCCTTCCCCTTCATCGAGGAGACCATCGCGCGGGAGGGGATCGACTGCGACTATGTCCGCTGCGGCCGCTACATGGGCGCCTGGTCCAAGGGACATTACAAGGCGATGGCGGGCCGAGCCGAGTGGATCGCCAAGGTCACCGGCCTGCCGACCGAGATGGTGCCCAAGGAACGCCAGCGCGAATTTTTGGGGAGCGACCACTACCACGGCGGCATGGCGGCCGCGGCGACGGGCAGCCTGCATCCCGGAAAGTATGCGCGCGGCCTGGCGGCGGCGGCGGAGGGTGCGGGCGCGCATTTGGTGGATGGCGTGCGCGTGACCGGCGTGAAGCAGGAGGGTAGCGGCTTTCGCCTCGCCACCGACAAGGGCGAGCTGCGCGCGGATGCGGTGCTGGTGGCAACCAACGGCTACACCAAGGACGCCCGCGGCACCGCTTTGCCCTGGCTGGCGCGGCGCCTGGTGCCGCTGAATTCCTACCTCATCGCCACCGAAGAACTGCCGCCGGAGACGATGGACCGGCTCTTTCCCGGCCGCCGCATGATTTCGGACAGCAAGCGCGTGCTGAACTATTTTCGACCGTCACCAGACGGCAAGCGCGTGCTCTGGGGCGGCCGCGCGAGTTTCCGGGCGGCGACGGCGGAGCAATCCGCGCCGACGCTGCACAGCTACATGACGGCGACCTTTCCGGAGCTGGCCCAGACGAAGATCACGCATGCCTGGACGGGCTACGTGGCCTTCACCTTCGACTACCTGCCGCATATCGGCGTGCAGGATGGCGTGCATTTCGCGGCCGGCTGCCAGGGCAGCGGCGTCGCCATGGCTACCTGGCTCGGCCACAACGTGGCGCTGAAGCTGGCTGGCGCGGCGAATGAGCGTTTTGCCCTGGACGGGCTGAATTTCCCGACGCGGCCGACCTATACCGGCACGCCCTGGTTCCTGCCCTTCGTCGGCGGCTGGTACCGGCTGCGCGACCAGATCGACCGGATGGCGGCATGAGCCCCGATTTCCTGCTCCTCAATGGCCGCATCGCGACGATGGATACGGCGGCCCGCGAATGTACCGCGCTGGCGTCCCACAATGGCCGCATCGTCGCGATGGGCGATGACGGGCTGCGCGACCTCGCGGGGCCCGGCACCAAAATCCTCAATGCCGAGGGCCGGCGCGTCCTGCCCGGCATCGTGGACAGCCATGCGCATCCGGATGCCTATGCGCTGCGGCTGCGCGCCTGGACGCTGGTCTCGCCGGATCATGTGGCGACACGCGACGCGCTGCTGTCTCGCATCCGTGCCCGTTGCGAACAGGCCACACCCGGCCAGTGGTGCGCCTTCTACCGGCTGAACGAGCGTGCCAGCGGCGGCTATCCGACGCTGGCGGAGCTGGACGCGGCGAGCCTCGGGCGGCCGATCTTCATCCTGCGCACCGACGGCCATCTGGGCCTGGCCAATTCCGCCGCCTTCGCTGCCTGTGGCGTGACGCGGGACACGCCCGACCCCGCCTTCGGCCGCTACGACCGCCTGGCCGATGGCAGCTTCACGGGGCTGGTGCGGGAGACGGCGGCGCATGTCTTCCTCAATGCGGTGCACGGCCAGGACAGCGAGGCGGATATCGCGGAGGGCATGGAGCAGGTGCAGGACCAGTGCCTCGCCGCCGGGATTACCTCCGTTGCCAATTCGCTGACGCCGGCCAAAGCGATCCGTGCCTACCAAAAAATGCGGCGCGACGGGAAATGGCGGATGCGCATGGGCATCATCGCCTCCGGCCGCGACGAGCCGCTGATTCCCGCGCTGATCGGCGCCGGCATCCAGTCGGGATTTGGTGATGACTGGCTTCGGCTCATCGGCGTGGAGTGGTGCCCGGATTGCTCCACCTCCGGCCGCACCGCCGCCTATTGGGATCCCTATCTCGGCACGCCCGTGCCCGGCGAGCCCGTGCCCAATACCGGCATGCTGCTCTATGACAAGGAAGACCTGACGCAACGTGCGACCGCCGCCCATGCCGCTGGGCTGCAGGTGATGATCGAGGGCGTCGGCGATCGCGGCATCGACTTTGCCCTCGATGTCATGGAAGCCGCCCTCGCCGCGCATCCCGTGGCGGATCATCGCATGCGCGTCGAGCACTGCTGCTTCGTCACGCCCAAAATCCTGGCCCGCCTGAAGCGCGGCGGCTTCGTGGACAGCTCCGCCACGGGCTTCATGGACGAACTCGGCGAAGCCTATGTCGCCAATCGCGGGCAGGACGCCATGCGCCACATGTGGCCGCATCGCGCGCTGATCGATGCCGGCGTGCCCGCCCCCGGCCATTCGGACTTCGCCGTCTGCCGCGTCTCCCCCTGGACCGCGCTTGCCGCCATGGTCACTCGCCGCACCACCACCGGCGCCGACCTCGACGCATCCCAGGCCATCACGCCGCTGGAGGCGATCCGCGCCTACACCACCCTGGGCGCCTGGGCGCAGCGGGAGGAGGCCGAAAAAGGCTCGCTGGAGGTTGGCAAGCTGGCGGATCTCATCGTGCTGGATCGTGACGTGCTGAATGGCGAGGGAATCGCGGAGACCCAGGTGACGGCCACCGTGGTCGGCGGCGTGCTGCGCCACCAGGCGTGACGGCGCGCCTCAGCCCGGCCGATATCGCGCTTCTGCTGCTGCTCTGCGCCAGCTGGGGCTTTGCGCAGGTGGCGATGAAGCTCGGCGGCGAGGGAATCTCGCCGCTGGTGCAGGCGGGGCTGCGTTCGGCGCTCGCGGTGCCGCCGCTGCTCGCCTGGTGCTGGTGGCGAGGGGTCACCCTGGTGAAGCGGGACGGCACGCTGGCGGCGGGGCTGCTCTGCGGCGCGCTGTTTGCGCTGGAATTCTACGCCATCTTCGCGGCGCTGGAGCGCACCACGGCGGCGCGGGTCGGCGTGCTGCTCTATACCGGGCCCTTCTTCGCGACCCTCGGCACCCACTTCCTGCTGCCGGATGACCGGCTGACGCGGCGCAAGCTGGCCGGGCTGCTGCTCGCCTTCTGCGGCCCGCCGCTGATCTTCTACGAGAGGCTCGGCGGCATTCAGCTCGCCGGCGACGCGCTGGCCCTGCTGGCCGGCCTCGCCTGGGGCGGCACCATCGCCACCATCAAGGCGAGCGGCCTGACGCGCATCGCGCCGGAGCGCACGCTGCTGTATCAGCTGCTGGTGTCCTCCATGCTCATCCCCCTCGGCTTCGCGCTGGGCGAGCGCGGCGTCTTCGCGCCGAGTGCCGTGGTCTGGTGGTCACTGGCCTATGTGGTTCTGGGGGTTGCCTTCGCCAGCTATGTCGCCTGGTTCTGGATCATGTCGCGGCATCCGGCCTCCCGCCTCGCCCCCTTCCTGTTCCTGACGCCGGCCTTCGGCGTGGCCTTTTCCGCGCTGATCCTGGGCGAGCCCGTGACCCCCGCTCTGCTCGGCGCGCTGGTGCTGATCGGCGCCGGCATCTGGGTGGTGAACCGCGCATGAGCGGCCGCCGCCCCCCGCCGCCGCGCCAGGCGAAGAACTTTCGCGAACGGCTGGGGGCGCTGCGCAACCTCGGGCCTTTCCTGGCCATGGTCTGGCAGACCAGCCCCTGGCTGACCGCTGCCTCGCTCGCGCTGCGGCTGGTGCGCGCCCTGCTGCCGGTGGCGGCGCTGTTCCTCGGCAAGCTGATCATCGACGATGTGGTGGCGCTGCTGGGCGAAACGCCGCGGCCGGACAGCCCCTGGGCCTGGTATGCCTCCGGCCGGCTCGACTGGCTCGGCTGGCTGGTCCTGGCGGAATTCGGCCTGGCCATATTGGGCGACCTGCTCGGCCGCGTGGTGGGGCTGGTGGATACGCTGCTGGGCGAGCGCGTCGCCAATACCGCCTCGATCCGCCTGATGCAGCATGCGGCGACGCTGGACCTCAAGGCTTTCGAGGATGCGACCTTCCAGGACCAGCTCGACCGCGCCCGCCGCCAGACCAGCGGCCGGATGCAGTTCCTCGGATATCTTCTCAACCAGGTGCAGGATCTGCTGACGGTGGCGAGCTTCGCCGCCGGCCTGCTGCTCTATGCCCCCTGGCTGATCGCCCTGCTGCTGGTGGCCCTGGTCCCCGCCTTCCTCGGCGAATCCCACTTCAATGCGCAGAGCTATGCGCTGGACTATTTTCGCGCGCCCGAGCGGCGCGAACTGGACTACGTCCGCGCCACCGCCGCCAGCGCCGAGACGGCGAAGGAGGTGAAGGTCTTTGGGCTCAACGGCTTCCTCATCGACCGCTACGCACAGCTCTCCGCCGCCTTCTACGCGGGCAACCGCAGGCTGGCACTGCGGCGCGCAGGATGGGGCGGCGCCTTCACCGCGATCGGCACGGCGGGCTACTACCTCGCCTTCGCCTTCATCGTCTGGCGCACGCTGGAGGGCGCCTTCAGCGTCGGCGACCTGACCTTCCTCGCCGGCTCTTTTCGAAGGCTGCGGCAACTGCTGGAGGGTCTGCTCACCGGCTTCTCCACCACCGCCAGCCAGGCGCTGTACCTGGACGACCTGTTCCGCTTCTTCGAGGTGAAGGCCGAGATCCTGTCGCCCACCAATCCCCTGCCGATGCCCGCGCCGATCCGCCAGGGTTTCGTCTTCGAGGATGTCGGCTTCCGCTACCCTGGCGCCGAGCGCTGGGCCGTGCGCCACCTGTCCTTCACCCTGAACGCCGGCGAGGTGGTGGCCCTGGTCGGCGAGAACGGCGCCGGCAAGACCACGCTCGTAAAACTGCTGACGCGGCTCTACGACCCGGATGAGGGCCGCATCCTGCTCGATGGCCGCGACCTGCGGGAGTACGACCTGGACGGGCTGCGTGCCGGCATCGGCGTAATCTTCCAGGATTTCGTGCGCTACAATTTCACCGCCGCCGACAACATCGCCGTCGGCCGCATCACCGCGCGCGAGGACACGGCACGCATCGAGCGCGCGGCCCAGCGCAGCCAGGCGGATGCGGTGATCGCCCGCCTGCCGGAGGGCCTCGCCCAGATGATCGGCAAGCGCTTCAAGAACGGCTTCGAGCTTTCGGGCGGCGAATGGCAGAAGATCGCCATTGCGCGGGCCTATATGCGAGAGGCGGAGGTGCTGATCCTGGACGAGCCAACCGCGGCGCTCGACGCCCGCGCCGAATACGAGGTATTTGCCCGGTTCAAGGAGCTGAGCCAGGGCAAGACGGCGGTGCTGATCTCCCACCGCTTCTCCTCGGTCCGCATGGCGGACCGCATCCTGGTGTTGGCGGAGGGCAAGGTGGAGAGCCAGGGGACGCATGAAGAACTGTTGGCGGAGGGCGGCCGCTACGCCGAGCTGTTCGAGCTGCAGGCCGCCGGCTACCGCTGACGCGTCAAGGCCAGCCGCTGCGGCGCCTCCGCCACCTTCACCGCTTCGAAGCGCACCAGCACATCCTCCGGCCAGGCCGCCACCTTCCGCGTCGCGAGATCGACGCAGAGGAACAGCACCTCATTCTCCGCGGACAGCCAGCCCTCCTCCCCATGATACAGCCGATGCCGCAGCAGCAGCCGCTTGGCATCGAAGGCCAGCAGCGCGCTTTCGGCCGCAAGCGGCGCGTCCAGCACGACCTCCCGCCGATAGGCCTGCCAGGATTCCACGGCAAAAGTGCCGAGACCCCGCGCCCGCAGCGCCGGGCCGAGGCCCCATTCCGGCCAGACCTCATCCGTCGCGAGGTCGAAGACCACCAGGTAATAGGCCAGGTTCATATGGCCGTAGTGATCCACCCATTCCGGGCGGACCTTTCCCAAACCTACCCGCATCCCGGATATGCCAGCCACCCCAGCTCCCTTCCCGCCTCGTCCACTACCCGCCAGGCATCTACGCAGCGCCGTTCCAGCATGAAGGCGCGCAGCGCCTCATCCGGCCGGCGATCCGCCTCCGCCACAGCTTCGCGGCGCTCCACCAGCATGCCGTTCGGATGCGCCAGGCAATCCTCCCGCGCTCCGCCGGGCAGCAGCAGCCGGGCCATGGTCAGGCCGCGCTCCGCCTCCCAGGCCGCCACCACCATGCCGCCGGGCCGCGTGGCGAGGCAGGCGCGCATGGCGGGCGCGAGCTCCACCACGCGCGTCTCCCACCCCGGCGCCTGGGCCAAGGCCAGAACCGGCCAAAGGGCCAGCGGCCAGCCGGCCCGGCCCAGGGTCAATGGATCTCGTCCGCCTGCGCGATCGCGGCTGCCAGCTTCGCCGCGCTGAAATCCGGGTCCTTGCAGAGGTCCAGGATCACCTTCTCCTTCCGCGCACCCAGCTCGATGGCAGCCGGAATCTTGCGGACGGCGTCGTGCGGGATCACCACCGCGCCGTGGTGGTCGGCATGGATCACATCCTCATGCTGCACATGCATCCCATGCACGGTCACTTCCTGCCCATAGGCCACCATGTGCACGAAGGCGTGGCTGGGATTCACCACGCCGGCCAATAGCTGGAAGCCGGGCGCCAGCATGTCGAGGTCGCGGATCGAGCCATTGGTGATGCCGCCCTGCGCGCCCAGCGCCTTGTGCACCGCCGAATGCACCTCGCCCCAGAAGGCGCCGACGCCGGGCGTGTCGTCCAGGTCCTGCAGCACCACAATGGTGGGCAGCGAGGCGCGCTCGACATATTCGTACCAGCCGAGGCGGATCTTGCGGTCCACCTCCTTCGGCCGGCCGGAGGGGGCGGCGGCGCGGATGGTGCCGGTGCGCGCCAGGCCGCAGATCGGCTGCAGCTTGCGGTCGGCGGCGACCAGCGGCCGCACCGTGAAGCCATGGCCGCGCCGGGCCGGGGCGACGAATTCCAAGGCATTGCAGATGGTCGGCGTATCCCACTGCCGCAGGGTTTCCAGGTCTTCCAGCGTGAAGGGATGCTCGGCCATGGTCTGTTTCCTCGTTCCGGGTCCCGCCTTGGGGTCCCCCCTGGGCCGAGCATCCAGCGGCGGATCGTCGACGTCAAACCGGCCGCGCTTGTTGCCGGGGTGCGCGGCCTGTAGCCTGACACCAAGGTAAAACAGGCCAGCCGGACCCTCGCATGCGCCGCTTCGCACCTTTCCAGGACCAGGGCTGAGCCATGCCGGACAAGACCCCTGCCCAGGCTGCCCCGCATCACGCCGGCCTGCGCGCCGGCACCGCGGCGCCCGGGGCCTCCAAATTCGGCGCCTGGCTCGGCCGGATCGGCGTCCGCGCCGGGCTGATCACGCTGCTGATGGTGGTGGTGGTCGGCCTGCTTTCCGGCGCCGCGCTGGTGGTGGTGGGCCGGCAGGTGGTGATCATCGAACGCCTGGGCCTCAGGGACCGGGACGCCGATGCGGCGGTGGACGACCTGGCGCTGAACGTCGCGGATTTCTCCTCCGCCTTCGCCAGCGTCATTGCCGGCGTGCTGCAGCCGGGCCCGAGTGCCCAGCGCATGGTGCGCAATGGCCAGCTGATCGGCGAATCCTTCGACCGGATGGTCGCCCTGCTCGGCCCGCAGATCGACCCCATCGTGCTGGGCGGCGGCGTGGACATGGCCCGCCGCCTGCCGGACTTCACCGAACAGGTGCGCGCCGCCTTCGCCGCCCGGCAGCGCGCCATGTTCGGGCCGCTGCATGAGGAATGGCTGGACTTCGCCTCCGCCTTCAACCGCGTGGCCACGGCGGCGCGGGCGGAGGTGAAGCGCAGCTCCGATGAATCGCTCGCCGCCGCGCGGCAACTGGAACAGCAGGCGCGCACCATCGTCATTGCCGCGGCCATTGCCGGGCTGGTGGGCTGCGCCCTGGTCTGGGTGGTGCTGGTCCGGCTGCTGGCGCGGCCACTGTCGCGGCTGGCCATGGCCATGGTCAGCCTGTCCCGCGGCGCGGTGGAAACCGCCGTGCCCGGGGCGGACCGCACGGACCAGGTGGGCGACATGGCGCGCGCCCTGCTGGTCTTCCGCGAGAACCTGGTCGCCGCCCGGAACCTGACCGAGACGGCGCTGGAAAACGCCCGCCGCACCGCCATCGCCACCACCCAGGCCTCGGACGCCATCAGCCAGGTCTCGGACGGCGCCATGACCCAGCTGGCGGAGCTGCGCCAGGTGGAGGAGGCGCTGGGCCAGACCCAGGATGCGGTGCGCGAGGTCAACCGCACCACGCAGGACAGCAGCGACCGCGCGGACGAGTCCAAGACGCTTCTGGCCGAGAACCTGGTGAAGCTGCGCAGCCTGATCGAGCTGGTGGATGCGGTGGCCGAGGATACCGAGCGGGTGACCCGCATCGCCGGCACCATCGCCAAGATCGCGACGCAAACGAATATCCTCGCCATCAACGCCGCCATCGAGGCCGCCCGCGCCGGCGAGCACGGCCGCGGCCTGGCCGTGGTGGCGGAGGAGGTGCGGGCGCTCGCCGCCAGCAGCGAGAGCCTGGCGCAGGAAATCGCGGACGTGGTGCTCGTCGCTGGCCGCCGCACCCGCGAAGGCAGCGGCACCGCCGCCGCGGTGGGCGAAGCGATGGACGAGCTGGAGACCCTGGTGACGGAAAGCGCCCGGCTGGCCGGGGCCATCGCGGTGGCGATGGAGGAGCAGCAGGCCACCGTCACCTCCATCACGGACCGGGTCAGCACCCTGTCCCGCATCGGCCAGTCCAATGCGACGGCCGCCGAGGAGATCACCGTGACCATGATCGACCTGTCCAAACTCGCGGCCGAAACGCGCAGCGTGGTGGAAGCCATGGCGTCAGACCGGAGCAAGGGCGCGTGAGCGAGACCCAATTGCAGGGCGAGGATGTCGCGATCCTGGTCGTCGATGACAGCAGCTTCAACCGGCTGGTGCTGAAGCGCCGGCTGGCGGAGCTCGGCTACCCCAATGTCACCATGGCCGAGGACGGCGTGCAGGGCATGGCGGCGCTGGAAAAGGCGCGCTTCGACATCATGCTGCTCGACCTGGAAATGCCGAACCTGGACGGCATCGGCGTGCTTGAGCAGCTTCGCGTGGCGCGCGGCGCGGCGCCGCCCGTCATCGTCATCTCCGCGCTGACGGAGATGGAGAAGATCGTCCGCTGCATCGAGCTGGGCGCCGAGGACTATCTGCCGAAATCCTTCGACCCGCCGCTGCTGAAGGCCCGGCTCGGCGCGGTGCTGGAAAAGAAGCGGCTGCGCGACCTGGCCGATGCCCGGCTGGCGGCGCTGGAGGCAGAGTTGGAATCGGCCCGCGCCGCGCAGCTCTCCCTCGTCCCGCGCGATTTCCCGGGGGCGGCCACCGGGCAGTTGGCCGTGCATGCGGCCATGGTGCCGGCGCGGCAGGTGGGCGGCGATCTCTACGACTGCATCCGGCTGGATGCGAAGCACATGCTGTTCGCGGTGGCCGATGTCTCGGGCAAGGGCGCGCCGGCGGGGCTGACCATGGCGCGCACGCTGGGCCTGATGCGCGCCGCCGCCAAGCGCCTCGCGCCCGCCGATGGCGCGCCGGATCCGGGCGCGATCCTGGCCATGACCAATGACGACCTGGCGATCGACAATGAGAGCCAGACCTTCGTCACCGTCGTAGTGGGCGTGATCGATGGCACCACCGGCGCCGGGCGGATCGCGGTGGCCGGCCACGACATTCCCATCCTGGTGGCCGCCGGCGCCGCGCCGCGGCTAATGGAAAAGCTGCGCCGCCAGCCGGCGCTGGGGGTGATGGAGGGCATCCCCTATGCCTCCGACCCCTTCCAGCTGAAGTCCGGGCAGACCATGTTCTGCTATTCCGACGGCGTGTCGGAAGCCGAGGACGACAAGGGCGGCTTCTTCGGGCGGGACCGCCTGGAACAGGCCCTGGCCGCCGCCGGCACCGACCCGCGCGAGGTGGTGGATACCGTGCTGCGCGCCGTGACCGCCTTCGCCAACGGCGCCCCGCAGGCGGACGACATCACCGCCCTTGCGCTGCGCTACGCTGGCTAGTCGGGCTAGCCCTCTCCCCGAATTAGGGGAGAGGGTCTCGGCCGCTGGTCAGCCCGGCAGGACCGGCGCGTTGGTCACGTGGAAGACGCCGTCGGAGGCCAGCACATTGGCCCGCGTCACGGCCACCGGGGCCCGGCCGGCCACGGGGGTCACACCCTCGCGCGCCAGCGTCGCGGTGCGGGCGCCGGTCGGCTGCACCATCAGCCGGGCGCGGTCCCAGGTCACCACCACATTGCGGCGCGCCGCGATATCCTCCAGCCGCAGCAGGCCGAAGGCGGCATTGGCGAAGACGATGGGCTGCACCAAAGCGCGCTGCGCCTCGGTCGGGTTCTCGGGCGGATTGTCCAGCAGCGCCAGCACCGGCGCCGGCAGCCCGTCGAAGCCCTCATTCACCGGGGCGAAAAGCGTCACCGCGCCGCTGCGCAGGCCGAGCCGCGGCGCCGCGCCGGCCACCGTCAGCGCGGCGGCGAAGCGGCGATGCTCCGGCTTGCCGCGCAGCAGTGTCAGCAGGTCGATGGTGCCGTCCTCCGGCAGGATTCGCGGCGGAACCACTTTTTGGCAGGCGGCCAGCAGCAGCGCGAGGCCGCCGGCACCGAGCGCATGGCGACGGTCAATCACGGGCAAGTCCTTCCACACAACATCAGGCCACGCAGCGAAGCAGCAGATCAGGAGACGAATCGCAGAACACGCGGCAGAGGCCGGGCTCTAGCCTCGCCGGCGTGCAGCGTCCAGCGCCCGAAACGCCCGCGGGTTTCACCCGGGCGTCACTTCGGGCGCGAACCCATCCGGTTCCAGAACCACCACCGGCTCCCCATTGCCCAGCACGCCGACGCCGCCGATGCCCGGCAGGGCGGAGAGCGCGGGATGCATCGGCCGCAGCAGCAGGTCGGTGCGCCGCTGCACCCGGTCCACCGCCAGGCCGAAGCTGCGGCCGCCAGACTTCACGATCACGATGGCCCCGCCGCCCGCCGGCGGCCGGCCGGTCGCGCCCACCAGGCGGTCCAGCGCCAGCACCTCGCAGCCCGCCGAGGCGCCGGCCTCCAGCACCGCCTCCACCCGCGCCGCCGGCAGGGCATAGGGATGGCCGCCGGATTCCACCAGCAGCACGGGCTGCACCGCGGCGGTCAGCGGCAGGCGCAGGGTGAAGCTGGTGCCCTGCCCTGGCGCGCTGGCGATCTCCACCGTGCCGCCGGCGCGGCGGATCGCATCCTGCACCACGTCCAGCCCGACGCCACGGCCGGAGGTTTCCGTCACGGCCTCGGCGGTGGAGAAGCCGGGGCGGAAGAGCAGCGCATGCACCTCCTCCTCCCCCATCGCCGCGGCCTGCTCGGGGGAGACAAGGCCGCGATCGATGGCACGCGCCAGCACGCGGCCGCGGTCGATTCCCCGCCCATCCTCGGAAACCCGCACCCGCACCTGGCCGGTGCGCCGCGCGGCGGAAACCCGCAGCGTGCCGCGCCGCGGCTTGCCTGCGGCCTCCCGCTCCTCCGGCGGTTCGATGCCATGGTCCACGGCGTTGCGGGTCAGGTGCAGCAGCGGGTCGGCCAGCAATTCGACCAGGCTGCGGTCGATGGTGACGTCCTCGCCCTCCATCACCAGCTCGACCTCGCGGCCCGAGGCCTGGGCCACGGCGCGGACCACCCGCGGCAGCCGGCCGAACAGCGTGCCCACCGGCACCACGCGCAACTCCATTACCGCATCATCAAGCCGGCGCATCCCGACGGCCAGGCGGTTCTCCGTGCGCTCCAGCGTCTCCTGCAATTGCCGCAGCCGGCCGAGCGCGCCGCCCAGCTCGCGCGCCGCGCCGGGCGGCAGGCGGCGTTCCAGCGCGCCGAGCACGGCCAGCGCCTCCGTCGCGCCGCCATCGTCCAGCGCCTCCGCCAGCGCCAGGGCGGCGGCGCGCACCTCGGTCTCCAGCGCGATGATCTGGTCGATCGTCTCCTGCCGCACCCGCATGGTCACGGGGGCGGCGCGGCCGGGCGGGGTCTCGGGGGCCGGGCCGGTCTCGGCCGGGGCCAGGTCCAGCACCACGCGGCGGGCCGGGTCGGCGGCGGTCAGGGCGCGGGACAACAAATCGAAGTCCGACGGGCCGGCCAGCAGCATGTCGAGATGCGGCGGCTGGCCGTCCAGCACGGTGCGGCTGGTCAGCACCTCGGCCTCCGCCGCCAGCGCGGCGGCGACCGCCGCCTCCAGCTCCGCCGGCACGCCGATGGCCATGCGCAGTCGCACCAGCAGCCGGCCGCCCTCCAGCGCCGCGATCACCCGGCGGCGCCCCTCGGCGCCCAGCAGCGTGGCGAAGCCGGGGGGGATGCGCGGATCGGCCGGGTCCGTGCCCGGCAGCGCCTCCGCCACCCCCCGCAGCGCCGCCAGCCCGCCCTCCGCCGCATTGCGCAGGCGCTCGACGATGGCGGGGCCCTGGGCGGCGAGGATCGCCGCCGCATCCGGATCCGCCGCGCGATCCGCCAGGTCGCCCACGGCCAGCAGAAGGTGTTCCAGCCCCTCCAGCCCGAAGGCGGCGGCGACCTCGGCGGCCTCCTCCGCCCCGGCCATGGCGGCGGTGGCGTCGCCACCGGCCAGGGCTGCCTCCAGCTGCAGGGTCAGCGCCGCCAGGCGCGGCCCCAGCGCGACGGATTCGCCGCCCTTGGGCCCCGCCAGCGGCCCGGCCCCTGCCGGCTCCCCGGCCTGTTCCGCCAGCAGCACCAGGCCGCGGCGCAGCGCGCCGAGCGCCGGCAGCGCGGCCAGCCCGCCCGCCGCCTGGGCCAGCCGCTCCACCGCGGCGGCAAGACGCGCGAGGCCCAGCATGCGCGCCGCCTCGGCCAGCTCCCCGGCCTCGCGCAGCACCTCCGCCCTGCGGTCCTGCACCAGCCCGGCCAGCAGCGGCGCCGCGGCTTCGAAGCGGGAGGCGAGCGCGCCCAGCAGCGCCGCGCCGGCACCGAGCTGAGGCGCCGGCGCGGCGGGCGCAGGCTTCGCCACGGGCGCGGTCGGCCCGCCCTCCGCCAACGCCGCCAGGCGGGCCAGCAGGTCCGGCGGCGCCGGCACGTCGCGATGCGCCTGCAGCACCGTGGCGCGCTGGCGGCGAAGCGTATCGACCGCGGCCAGCAGACCGTCCGCGACGGCGCCCTGCACCGCGAGCCGGCCGTTCCGGGCCAGTCCCAGCAGATCCTCGCAGCGATGCGCGACGTTCTTCATGCCGGGCGCGCCGAGCGCATCCGACATGCCCTTCAGCGAATGGAAGGCGCGGAACAGCCGGTCCACCGCGCCGCGATCGGACTCGCCGGCCGAGAGGATGCGGTCGATCGCATCCAGGTGGTCCTCCGACTCGCCCGCGAATTCCTGCCAGAGCGCCTCGTCTTCGATCATTGCGGGTCCCCCGCAGGCTCGATCATCTCGGCGCCTCCACCGCCAGCCCGGCCGCGCGCCGCGCCGTGCGCAGCAGCGCCACGCCCTGGCGCTCGCGCAGGTCGGGGCTCAGCGCGCCCGAGGGCTTGCCGACGATGCCCGCAACGCCGAGCCGCCGCGCTTCCGCCGCCGTGGCGGAGCCCGGCCTTGCGGCGGAGGAGACGATGACCACCGCGCCGCCACCCGACAGCGCCCAGCGACGCAGCACGCCGATGCCGTCCAGCTCCGGCATCTCGATATCCAGCATGGTCAGGTCGGGGGCCAGGCGGGCCATGGCGGCCAGCGCCTGCACGCCATCCGCGGCCTCGCCCACCACCTCGAAATCCGCATCCAGCGCCAAGGTTTCGCGGACCAGGCGGCGCATCATGGCGCTGTCATCCACCACCAGCACGCGGCGGCGCGAACCGGCGGGGGCGGCCTCGGGCGGGGGCAGGTCGTGCCCCGCCGCGACGATGGCCTGGGCCTGGGCCGCCAGGGCCGCGGCATGGCCGGGCAGCGCCGCGGCTGCAAAAGGCTCCAGCGGCAGGGCGTCGAGCAGGGTGCGCAGCGAATCGAGGCCCAGCGCGCCGGCCATGCCGCGCAGCGCCTCCGCCGCCCGCGCCGCGCCGGCAGCCTCCGTGGCGGCGCCGAGCCTTTGGCAGGCGGCGGCGAATTCGGGGGCGAAGGCGGCCAGCAGGTCGGGATCCAGCGGCGGGGCCTCGGTTGGACGGGCCTCCTCCTGCGGCGGCAGATCGGCGCCGGCCTGCACGATCCGCTCCGCCTGCGCCGCGAGCCTGCCGGCCAGGTCGCGCAGCGCGGCCGCATCATAGGGGTCGAGCAGCCCCGCCGCCGGCGCCAGCAGGGCGAGCAGGGAGGCGAGCCCAACGGCGCCCGCCATGGCGCGCAGATTGTCCAGCGCCCGCCCGGCCTCCACCGCATCCGGGGCGGCGGCGAGACGCGCGCAGCCGGCGGCGAATTCGGGCGCCAGGGCCTCCAGCATCTCCCGGTCCAGCAGGGTGGCGGGCGCTTCGGCGGGCGGGGGTTCGGGCGGGGCCTCGGCAGCGGAATCGGGCAGCGGCAGGTCGGAGCCGGCCGCACCGATCGCGATCGCCTGCCGCGCCAGCGCCTCCGCCCCCGCATGCAGGGCGGGCCAGTCCAGCGGGTCGAGCGCCTGCGCCGTCCGCTCCACCAGCGCGGCCAGCGAGGGCGCGCCGAGTGCGGCGGCCATGGCGCGCAGCTGGTCCAGCGCGCGCCCCGCCTGCGAGGCATCCCGCACCATGGCGAGCCGGACCGCCTCGGCCTCGAATTCCGGCACGAAGGCGTCCAGCAGGTCGCGATCCAGGGGTGAAGGCGTCATGCCACCTTCTCCCGCACCAGCGCCGCCACGCGCCGGCCGAGGCCGGCGGGGTCCGCCGTCTCGATGGCAAGCCCAGCCTCGATCAGCGCGCCGGGCATGCCGCCGACGACGCAGCTCGCCACCGTCTGGGCCAGTACCGGCATGCCCCTGTCCTGCATCGTCCGCGCCCCCAGCAGCCCGTCCCGCCCCATGCCCGTCAGCACCACGCCGAGCGCACGCTGCGCCACCAGCGCCGCCGACTGGAACAGCAGGTCCACCGAAGGATGCACCGCCGCGACGCCGACCGCGAGCCGCAAGACGAAGCCGCCATCCACCCCCGGGCCGCGCGCCAGGTGGCCATCCGTGCCGCCCGGAATCACGGTGACCTCGCCCGACATCAGCCGCTGCCCCGCGCGCCCGACGCCGACCGGCACGCCCGAAAGCCTGGCCAGGTGCTGCGCCAGGTCCGGCGCCAGGTCGGCCGGCATGTGCTGCGCCACCACGCAGGGCACCGGCAGCCGCCCGGCGGCCGAGAGGAAGGCGGCCAGCGCATCCGGCCCGCCGGTGGAGGCGCCGAGCAGCACCACATCGGCCCCGCCCGCCGCCCGCACCACCCGCACCGGCGCCGCGCCCCGCGCCGCCGGCCGCACCTTGGCGCGCTGCCCGGCCCAGTGCCGCAGCCGGCCACGCAATTCGCGATCGAGCATCGAGAGATCGACGCCGCCGAGGTCGCCATCCTTGCACAGGTAATCCACCGCGCCCCGGTCCAGCGCCGCCAGCGCGGTGGCGGAGCCGTCGCTGGTATGGTGGCTGACCATCAGCACCGCCGGCGGATCGGGCAGCGCCATGATGCGCCGCGTCGCCTCCAGCCCATCGAGGCGCGGCATCTCCACATCCATGGCGATGACATCGGGGCGCAACTTCGCCGCCTGCTCGATCGCGGCCTCCCCGTCCGAGGCCTCGCCGACCACCTTCAGGTCGCCCTCGGCCTCGATGATCCGCCGCAGCGCCATGCGCATGAAGCCGCTGTCGTCGACGAGAAGGACGCGGATCACTTCAGGGCGCCCAGCACGGCGGCGCGGCAGACCGGCAGCGGCGCCTCCGCCATCGCCACCACGGCGGAGACCAGCCCCTCCCCCGCCACGGCCGCGATCAGCCGTTCCGGGATGCGGCGCAGGCCGGTGACATGGCTGACCGCCAGCGCCACCGGCGGCGCCCCGGCCAGGCGCAGCAGCGGCGCTTCCGCGGCGTGACGGCCGAGCACCTCCGTCGCGCCCAGGCGCAGGCCGCCATCCAGCACCGGCAGCACATCGCCGCGATGCGCCGTGACACCGCGGAAGCCATGGATCGGGTGCTCCGCGAGCCCGGGCGCGGGCGACGGGGCGATGGGCGGGATCACCGCCACCACCTCCTCCACCGGCAAGGCGAAGGCCTGCCCGCCGGCGGCGCAGAGCAGCAAGGCGCGGCTGGGTTCGGGGGGCGGCGGCGCCGAGGCCTCGGCCAGCGGGGCGACCACAAGTTCCTCGGCCGCCGCCTCCAGCCGCGGCAGCAGCGTGGCCTCGCCGGGCCGGGCCGGGCCGATGCGGTCGCAGGGCAGGCCGAGGCGGCGGCCGCCATGGCGGAACAGCACCAGCAGCCCGGCCGCCGCCACGGGGCGATCCGCCTGCAGCAGCCAGGCCGGGTCCAGCACCAGCACCGGCGCGCCGGCGGCCACCGCATAGCCCAGCGCAGCGGCGCCCGCCGCCGGGGCCGGCCGCAGCACCGGCATGGGGAGGACCCGTTCCAGCAGGGCGAAGGGCAGCACCAGGCGCAGCCCGCCAAGCTCCGCCGCCAGCGCCAGCTGCCGCACAGCGGCGCCGCGCATCGGCACGGACCAGCCGCCCGGCCCCGCCGGCAGCGCCGGCGGCACGCGGCGCGCGGCCAGGCGCGGCGGCACCAGCATCGGCGCGCCGTGATTCGCACCCTGGGGCTGGATTTCGGCAAAGGCCTCCCCGGCCACCACGACGCGGCCATTCGGCCCGTCCAGCAGCACCCAGGCCGGGCCGCCAGGGAGGCCGGGCGCCGCCGCCATCACCGGCACCACCTGCCCCGCCACCACGGCGATGCCCAGCATGCCGGGCCCGGCCAGCGGCGCCGGGCGCAGCGGCGCGGCTTCCACCACCTCGGCATCGGCCGGAAGGGCAAAGGCGTGGCCGCCAGCCAGGAGGGCCGCGGGGGCCTCAGCCATCCGCGCCCTCCCGCCGCCAGATGCCGATCAGGTCGCGCGACCAGGGCCTGAGGCCGATGTCGCGCGTCGGCCGGTCGGTCGGGCCCAGCAGCAGCGCGCCGCCCGGACGCAGCGCCGCGACCAGCCGTCGCAGCACCGCAAGCCGGCCTTCTTCTGTCATGTAGATCAGCACGTTGCGGCAGAGGATGGCATCCGCCGCCTCATCCGGCAGGCAGGCATCCAGCAGATTGGCGCGGCGGAAGGCGACATGCGGGCGCAGGTTTTCGGCCGGCTCGAACCAGCCATCGGCGATATCGAGCATGGCGCGGTCCGCTTGCGGCACTTCGCGCAGCGCATCGGGCGGGCCGAGGCGGTAGCGTGCCGCCAAGGCCGCCTCCAGCGCCGGGCGGCAGAGGTCGAGGCCCTCCACCTGCCAGGGCACCCCGGCGCCGGCGGCCAGGATGGCCAGCGTCCAGGCCTCCTCCCCCGTGGCGCAGCCGGCCGAGACCAGTGTCAGCGCCCCGCGCGCGGCGAGCGCCGGCAGCACCTCGGCCCGGAAGGCGGCGATCTGCGGCGCGGCGCGGAACATGCGCGTCTCCTGCACCGTCACCGCATCCAGCAGCGCGGCCCAGTCCGGATGGTCGATGCTGGCGCGGTCGAGCGGCAGGCGGGAGAGCAGCGGTGCGGCGCGCAGCAGCCGGTTGCGCAGCACCTCCGATTCGGAAAAGCCCGCCAGGCCCGCCAGCCTCTCCTGCACGGCGCTCAACGCCGGCGCGGCCAGGCCGCTGGCTTGCACGCGGGGGGCCGGACCGCTCAGCCGGAGGCATCCAACACGGCGACCAGCCGGTTGCGACCATCCGCCCGGCTGTAGTCCAGGCTGCGCGTCATCTGCCGCACGAAATGCACGCCGAGGCCACCAACGTCGCGATCCTCCAGCGCGGCCTCGGTATCCGGCGCGGCGCGGGACAGGGGGTCGAAGGCGCGGCCGTCATCCTCGATGCTGGCGATCACGGCGCCATCCTGCTGCCGCACGGTGACGGCGACGAAGGTGGCCGCGCCGGGGCCGCTGCCGCCATGCATGGCGACATTGGCGGCGAGTTCCTCCACCACCACGGCCAGGCGATGCGCGACCTTGGGCGGCAGTTCCGCTTCCTCGGCGAAGGCCTCCAGCGCGTCCAACAGGCGCGCGACCGCCTCGGTGTCGGGCGGGATGGTGATGTCCAGCGCTGGCGGCACGTCCGTGCTCTCTTGAAGCCGATTGCGCCGAGCCTAGCCGCGCCCGCGGCGCTTGTCGCGTCCCCCGGGCCAAGCCGCGACCCCGGATCTGGACCTGGCCATGGCGCGGGCAGCGCCGTTCTGGCAAAATTCCATGAATATCCGTGATTTATGACTGATAGATGACACCTGATATGAAGCCAAGCCCGTGACGAACCGATGGAGCTGATCGCGGCGCTGCTGGGCGGCATCGGCCTTTTCCTCATCGGCATCAAGGGCCTGGGAAGCAGTCTTCAGGCGCTGGCGGGGCCGCGGATGCGTGCCGTGGTGGCGCACGCCACCAGCAACCCGCTGCGCGCCGCAGCCACCGGCCTGCTGCTGGGCGGCCTCACCCAATCCAGCAATGCGGTCACCTTCATCCTGACCGCGATGATCCAATCCGGCCTGCTGGGCCTGCGCCGCGCCTTGCCGATCGCGGCCTTCGCCAATCCGGGCACGGCCGGGCTGGTGCTGCTCGCGACGGTGGATATCCGCCTGGCGGTGCTGTGGCTGATCGGCCTGGTCGGGCTGAGCAGCGCGCTGAACCTGGATCGCAGCGGCCGGCTGAAGCCGGCGCTCGGCGCCCTGCTGGGCCTGGCGCTGATGTTCCTGGGCCTCGACCTGCTGAAGACCGCGGCCGTGCCGCTGCGCGAGCTACCGCTGCTGGCGAGCATGGCCGGCGGCGCCGGGCTCGCTCTGCCCTTCCTGGCCGGCGCGGGGGTGACGCTTCTCGCCCAGTCCTCCTCCACCGTCAGCATCCTGGCGCTGACGCTGCATGCGGCGGGCCTGCTCGGCTTCGAACAGGCGGCGCTGGCGGTCTATGGCGCCTCGCTCGGCTCCGGCGGCGCGGTGCTGCTGCTGTCTGCGGGTCTTGCCGGCGCGGCGCGGCGCCTGGCGGTGTTCCAGGCGCTGGTAAAGGCGGCGGGGGCGGCGCTGTTCCTCGGCCTTTTCGTGCTGGAGCGCCTGGCCGGCCTGCCGCTGGTGCTGGCCGCGACGACGGAGCTGGCGCCGGATCCGCAGGCGCGCATCGGGCTGCTGTTCCTGCTGCTGCAGCTGGTCTCCGCGCTGCTCGGCGTGATGGCACCGGCCTCCATGGCGGCGCTGCTGACCCGGCTCTGCCCCGACAGCCCGGCCGAGGCGGCGTCCCGCCCGCAATTCCTCTATGACCGCGCACTGGACGACCCGCCGACGGCGCTGGAACTGGTGGCGCGCGAGCAGCAGCGCCTGGCGCTGCGCCTGCCCGCCTTCGTCGACCCGCTGCGCGCCGAGCCGGAGCTGCCGCCCGAACCCGCCGGCACCGGCCAGGCCGCGAGCCGCGCGCTGGAGGGCGCCATCGGCCGCTTCCTGGCGGAGCTGCTGACGCGCGGCGGCGACCGCGATGTGCTCGACCGCGTGCTGGCGCTGGAGGCGGCGAATGCCGGCCTGGCCGCGCTGCGGGAGACCCTGAGCGAATTCGCCGCCACCGCGCGGCAGGGCACGGCGGCCGCGCCGCTGCGCCCGACGCTGGAACGGCTTGCGGAGGCGCTGCACCTGCTGCTCGGCGCCCTGGCGGAGGCCCGGGATGCCACGGATGCCGAGATGCTGCGCGACATGGCCGATGACCGCGGCACGCTGATGGCCGGGCTGCGTCAGCGCCTGGCGGAACGCGAGCCGGAGCTGACGGCCGAGGCCCGCGCCCTGCTGCTGGCCGCCACGGCGCAGTTCGAGCGTGCGGTGTGGCTGGTCCGGCGCCAGGCGCAGCTCAGCCTGGCCTAGCCGTCCCGCTTTCCAGCAGGCGGCAAGGCAAAGGAAGTCTTTACAGAAAGATGGCCTTCTGCCCGTATGAGCCATCACTAAAACGGGAAGCCCGATCCGGCGGTCTCGCGATGCTGTCACCTGGTGCAATGCGCCCGCAATAGGCCGCGCCTCCTCCGGCTGGCCATGCAGGACGTTTGCAACTCGAACTGTTCTCCCCATGACTGCTGCGAGGAATTGGCGCATTCCCCCAAGATCCTTTTCCGCTTTCCTGGCGCAGGCGCTGCCACGCTGGCTGCAGGCACCGCGCAACGACCGCCCCACCACCCGCCCCGCGCAGCTGGAACACGGCATCGACGGCCGGCCCGGCATCCTGCAGACGGCGGGGCTGGCGGCTCAGCAGATCGGCATCCAGTCGATCTACCTGATCCTGCCGGGGCTGGTGGGCGCGCAATTCGGGCTGCTGCCGCTGGATGTGCTGAATTTCGTCAGCCTCTCCGTCGTTGCCCTGGCGCTGACCGGGCTGCTGCAGGTGCTGACGCGCGGGCCGATCGGGTCCGGCTATCCGATCGCGGCCATCCCTTCCCCGGTCTTCGTCGCGGTCTATCTCGCCGCCGCCTCCTCGGCGAGCCTGGAGATGGTGTCCATCGCCGCGGCGCTGACCGGGCTGATCGGCATGCTGCTGGCCGGCACGCTGCGGCGGCTTCAGAAGGTGATCCCGCCGGAGGTGGCCGGCGTGGTCGTGCTGCTGATCGGCGTCAGCCTGCTGCCGCGTGCCTTCGCCTCCACCGGCACCACGCCGGAGCCGGCGGCGGTGACGGTGGTGACGCTGCTGGGCATGATGGCGGTGGCGCTGTCCGGCGGGCGGCTGGCGCGCTTCGCGGTGCTGGTGGGCGCGGTGGCGGGCACGCTGGTCGCCGTGCCCTATGGCATCGGGCTCAGCGACGGGTCGATGCTGCGCGAGGCGCCCTGGTTCGCGCTGCCTAGCCCTTCCCTCCCCGCCTTCGGCGGGCTGGATCCCGGGATGCTGCCGGCCTTCATGGTCGCGCTCTTCGCTTCCTTCGCCTCCTGGACCGGGGATCTGGTGGCCTTCCAGCGCGCGGCGGATGGCAGCTGGCGGCGGCCGGATACGCCGCCGATCCGCCGCGGCCTGCTGGCCTATAGCGCCGCCTTCGGCCTTTCGGCGCTGGGCGGCGCCATGCCGGCGGGCAGTTCCTCGGCCTGCGTCGGCCTGTCCATCGCAACCCGCGTGCTGGCGCGGCGCGTCGCCATCTGGGGCAGCGTCGCCCTGCTGCTGCTGGCCTGCTGCCCGAAGCTGCTGGCCCTGCTGCTGGAACTGCCGGAGCCGGTGGAAGCGGCCATGCTGCTCTATGTCTGCTGCTTCATGATTGCGACCGGCTGCCAGCTGATGGGCGCGCGGATGCTGGATGCGCGGCGCACCTTCACCGTGGGGCTCGGCTTGGCCCTCGGCCTGGCCACGCTGCTGAACGTGCCGGTGCTGGAACAGCTGCTGCCGCCGATGCTGAAGGCGCCGGTCACCGCCGGCGCGCTGATCGCCATCCTGCTGAACCTGGTCACGGCGCCGCTGGTGGCGCAGCGCGCCACGTTCACCATCCGCCCTGGCGCCGGGATGAACCAGGCCCTGCTGGACGAGGTGGAGGCGCTGGGCGGCCGCTGGGGTGCGCGGCGGGAGACGATGAGCCGCATCGGCCATGCGCTGCTGGAGCTGGAGGAGTTGCTGGCCGAACGTGGCGAGGGCGAGATCCGCGTCCAGGCGAGCTACGCCACGGACCAGATTTTTGTCAGTGCCGCCTGGGATGGGGCGCCGCTGCCGAAGCCTTCGCTGCGCCCCGATGCCGCCGACCTGGAAGGCAGCGAGACGGCGCAGCAGGCTTTTGCTCTGTGGCTCGCCACCCGCAATGCGGAGACGGTGGAGCAGCGGGTGCGGCCCGGCGGGGGTGCCGAGCCGCGCCTGACCTTCGCCGATTAGCGGTGGAACGCCCGCCAGACGCGCTCCGGCGTCAGCGGCATGTCGATGTGATCCAGGCCGAGCGCATCGCAGGCGGCCGAGACGATGGCCGGCGGCGCGCCGCAGGCGCCACCCTCCCCCGCGCCCTTTACGCCGAGCTCGTTGATCGGCGTCGGGACGATGTTGAAGCCGATGGCCAGGTCCGGCAGGTCCTGGGCGCGCGGCATCGCATAGTCCTGGAAGGTGGCGGTCAGGAACTGACCTGACTCACGGTCGTACACCGCATGTTCCAGCACCGCCTGGCCGAGGCCCTGGGCGATGCCGCCATGCGACTGGCCATGCACCAGCATGGGATTGATGACATTGCCCACGTCGTCCACGGCGGCGTAGCGGTCGACCGTCAGCACGCCCGTCTCCGGGTCGATCTCCACCTCCGCCACATGGCAGCCGTTGGGGAAGTTGCATTCGGTGCTGCGCTTATAGAGCACCTGCTCATCGAGGCCCGGTTCCTCGCCCTCCGGCGGGTTCTGCGCCGCGGCGGCGACCTGCTTCCAGGTCACGGCGAGATCCGTGCCGGCCACGACGAAGCGGCCGGCCTGCAGCTCCACATCCGCCACGGCCGCTTCCAGCAGATGCGCCGCGATGCGCTTCGCCTTGGCGAGCACGGCCTCCGAAGCACGCGAGGTCGCGACGCCGCCCATCTGGGAGGAGCGGGAGCCGCCGGTGCCGAACCCCTGCTCCACCTGGTCGGTGTCGCCCTGCACCAGCTCGATATCGCCGAAGGGAATGCCGAGGCGCGCATGGACGATCTGCGCGAAGGCGGTCTCGTGCCCCTGGCCGTGGCTGAAGGTGCCGACATGTAGCCGCGCCTTGCCATCGGCGGTCATGTGCAGCCGCGCCCATTCCTGCGGCTGGCCGCCCGAGGCCTCGATGAAATAGCCGATGCCGCGGCCGCGCTTCTTGCCGCGCGCCTCGGAGGCGGCGCGACGCGCGGCGAAGCCGGTCCAATCCGCGAGGTCCAGCGCCATCTGCTGCGTGCCGGCGAAGTCGCCGCTGTCCAGCTCGTTGCCGACGCAGTTCACATAGGGCATCTGGTCCGGGCGGATGTAGTTGCGCCGGCGGATCTCGTCCTTCTCCAGCCCGAACATCTTCGCGCCGACATCCAGCAGGCGTTCGACGGTATAGGCGATCTCCGGCCGGCCGGCGCCGCGATAGGCATCCGTCGAATGCGTATTGGTGAAGACGCACTGCACCTGCAGGTTCACCGCCTGCAGGTCATAGACCGTGCCCGCGATACGCGCGCCGGCGACGGTCGGGATGCGCGGGCCGAAATCGAACAGGTAGGCGCCCATCGCCGCCATGGTCTTGGTGCGCATGCCGAGCGCCTTGCCATTCGCGTCGAAGGCCATCTCGGCCCTCGTGACATGGTCGCGGCCATGCGGATCGGACAGGAAGGTCTCCGTCCGATCCGCACGCCACTTCACCGGCCGGCCCAGCTTCTTCGCGGCCCAGAGCACCATGGCAGATTCAGGAAAATTCTTGCCGCGCAGGCCAAAACCGCCGCCGACATCGAGGGAGACGACGCGCAGCTTCTCCATCGGGATCTGGAAGATGAATTTGGCGAGGGACTCCCGCACCTTCATCACGCCCTGGCTCGGGCTGTGCAGCTCGTAGCGGTCGCGCTCGGTGTCGAAGGCGCCGACGGCCACGCGGGGCTCCATCGGATTGCCGACGAGGCGGTTCTGCACCAGCTCGACGCGCGCGATGGTATGCGCCTTGGCGAAGGCCGCATCCGTCTCCGCCTGGCGGCCATTCGACCAGGTGACGCAGAGGTTGCTTCCACGCTCCGGCCAGATCACCGGCGCATCGGCATCCAGGGCGCGCGCCGTGTCGGTGATGGAGGGCAGCATCTCGTAGTCGATCTCGACCAGCTCCGCGGCGTCCATCGCCTGCGCGCGGGTCTCGGCGACGATGGCGACGACGGGGTCGCCGACGAAGCGCACCGCCTCGGTCTGCAGGATTTGGCGCGGCGGCGCATAGAGCGGCGGCGTGCCGGCCATCGGTGGCACCTCCACCATCACTGGGAAAAGGCCGAGCCCATCGGCCGCCGCATCATGCCCGGTCAGCACCAGCAGCACGCCCGGCGCCGCCTTGGCCGCACTGGTATCGAGGGAGAGGATGCGCGCATGGGCATGCGGCGAACGCAGGATGGCGAGATGCGCCTGTCCGGGCAGGTTGATGTCGTCCGTGTAGCGGCCGGCACCGGTCAGCAGGCGGACATCCTCCTTCCGCCGCACCGGCTGGCCGATGCCGAACTGGTCCTCAGCCGTCTGCGTGACGTTCACGTCCATCCTGGTCCGTCCCTTAAGCTTGGGCGAGCCTCGCTGCCTCTTCCCCGGCGATGCGGCCGAGGGTGACGGCGGTGAGCAAGCCATTTCCCGAAAGGTAGCCCGAAGCGTCCGGCCCGGATACGCCACAGGCGGCCCCGCCGGCGGCAAAGAGATTCGGCACGATCCCGCCGGCGGCAAGACGCACCCGCGCCCGATCGTCCACCACCATGCCGCCCTGGCTGTGGAACAGCGCGCCGGTGACGCGCACGGCGCAATAGGGCGGCGCGAGCTGCGCCACACCGGCCCAGTTGCGACCGAACCCATCGGTGGCGCCGGCCTGTTTCAACGCAGCCACCGTCTGCATCTCTGACTCCAGAGGCAGTTTCGTCATCCGCGCGAGTTCCGCGATGCTGTCGGCCCGCAGCACGGCGCCCTGCGCCTCCGCCTGCCGGAAATCCTCGAACTGCCGCGTGATGCCGGCGATGCGATCGTCGAAAATGTCCCAGGCGATGTGGTCGGGCTGGCCCATCACGGCGCGACCCGCTTCCGAATAGCCACTGGATTCGTTCCAGAAGCGCGCGCCCTGCGCATTCACCTGGAAGCCGCCTTCCATGATGACGGCCCAGGACACCAGGATGCCCTGCGGATGTGCGACGGAGCCGTGGCCCTGGTGGCCGGTCATGTCGCGCAGCTCGGCACCCAGCGCCTCGCCCCAGGCGAGCGCCTCGCCCTCATTGCCGGGATGGCCGAAGTACACCGCCTCCGCAAGGTCGGGGATGTAGCGCGCGACCAGCGCCTTGTTGCCGGCATAGCCGCAGCAGGCGAGCACGATGGCCTTGGCGCCGATGCGT
Source organism: Falsiroseomonas tokyonensis (assembly GCF_019024325.1). Lineage (GTDB taxonomy): Bacteria > Pseudomonadota > Alphaproteobacteria > Acetobacterales > Acetobacteraceae > Falsiroseomonas > Falsiroseomonas tokyonensis. The sequence continues at coordinate 606,265 of NZ_JAFNJS010000002.1, read as the reverse complement.
TCCTGCGTGCCATCCGGCCGCTGCGCCACCAGGCCGCGGATCGTGCCGTGCTGGTCGAGCACCAGGGTGGTTACGCGGGCTTCCGTCAGCAGCGGCACCTCCGCCGCCTCCGCCGCCGTGCGCAGCCGGTCCACCAGCTCCGCGCCGCTGCGGCTGGGCAGGCCGTGCATGCGGCGGCGGCTGTGGCCGGGATAGTCGAAATCATGCACCACGCTGAAGTCGAGACCGTGGGTTTCGGCCAGCCATTCCAGCGTCGGCGCGGCTTCGCGCGCCACGGTCGCGACGGTGCCGGGTTCGGCCTCGCCATGCGCCTTGCGCTGGATATCCGCCGCAAAGGTCTCGCTATCATCGGCGATGCCGTGCGCGCGCTGGAAGCGCGTGCCGGCGGCCGGGATTAGGCCGGCGGAGAGCGAGGTGCTGCCCCGCGGCACCGCATCCCGCTCCAGCACCAGCGGCTCCGCCCCAGCACCGCGGCAGGCGAGCGCCGCGACTAGGCCGGCGGCGCCGGCGCCGATGATGGCGACGGTCACCTCGGCATCGAAGACCGGATCCTGTTCGCGGCTGATGCTCATTGCAGCTTCGCCAGCTCGGCCGCGACGGTGCTGATCTTCGCCACCGGACGCAGCGCCGCGATCGCCGTCTCATGCACCTCGCGGGAGAAGGCGGCGCAGGCATCCTCCAGCACGGTCACATCGAATTCCCGCACATGCGCGCCGCGCACGGTAGAGGAAACGCCGCCATTTGTGACGATGCCCGCCACCAGCAGCTTTCGCACGCCCGCCTTGCGCAGAATCCATTCCAGGCGCGTCTGGTAGAAGGCGTCGTAGCCCACCTTCTCCACCGGAAGGTCGGAGGGGGCGAGTTCCTCCACCACCGCATGCCCCCAGCTGCCCTGCACGAAGTCGCCCTTCTTCAGGAAGGGGCGCAGGTGACGCAGATGCGGGTCGATGAAGGGTTCGCCCTGCTTGCCGGTGAACAGGGTGAAGTGGGTGGAGGCGATCCAGCCGCCCTTCTCCCGCACCTTGTCCGCCAGCGGCTTCAGGCGCGCGGGAATGGCGGCGATCTCCGCCGCCCCCTGCCCGGCCCGTCCATAGGCGCCATCGGGATGGATAAAGTCGTTCTGCAGGTCGCAGAGCAGCAGCGCGGTATCGCTCAGCATGGCGTCACTCCCGCTCGATGATCAGGTTGCCATAGCCATCGACGCGCGCGACAAGGTCCGGGTCCACCACCACCGTGGCATCGCCCTGTTCCAGGATCGCCGGGCCATGCACAAGCGCACCCTCCGGCAGGTCCAGCCGCGACCAGACCTGCGCCGTGTGCCAGGCGCCGTCGAACCACACCTGCCGCACGCCACGCGCCGCGCCCTCCACCGTCGCATCCTTGGGCGGCGCCAGCGCCTTCAGGTCAAAGTCCGGCCGCACGCCGATGGCCGCGGTGCGCAGCGAGACGATGCGGATCGGCAGGCCCGGCAGCAGCCGGCTGAAGGCGGTCTGGTAGGCGGCCTCGAAGGCGGTGCGGATGATCGCCTCGGAGACGCCCGTGGTGCCGTCGATCACATGCACGGGGATCGGCACGCCCACCGTATGGGTCTGGCCGGCATAGTGCATGTCGAGCTCGAAGCGGATTTCCGTCCGTGTCACCGGCAGGCCGGCGCCATCCACCACGGCGCGGGCGGCGGTGGCCTCCTCCACCATCCGCGTATCCAGCGCGGCGGCATCGATGCCGTCCAGGTTCAGGTTCAGCGTGCGCACCTGGTCGTGCCGCACATCGGCGATGACGCAGCCGATGGCGGAGGTCACTCCCGGGAAGCGCGGTACCAGCGCGGCGCGCAGACCAACCTCCTTGATCAGCGCGCCGACATGCAGCGCGCCGCCGCCACCGAAGGGCAGCGCCACGAATTTTTGCGGATCATGCCCGCGCTCAATGGAAACCAGGCGGATGGCGCCGGCCATCTTCGCATTGGCCAGGCGCACGATGGCCTCCGCCGCCTGCATGGCATCGAGGCCAAGGGGATTGCCGACATGCTCGGCAATGGCCGCCTTCGCACCCTCCACATCCAGCCGCGCCAGCGCGCCGCCGATGGGCCGGTCCGCATTGATGCGGCCGAGCACCACATTCGCATCCGTCAGCGTCGGTCGCGTATTGCCCTGGCCGTAGCAGACCGGGCCCGGGCGGCTGCCGGCGCTTTCCGGCCCCACCTGCAGCAGCCCGCCGCGATCGACATGGGCGATGGAGCCGCCGCCTGCGCCGATGGTGGTGATCTCGATCATCGGGCTGCGGATCACCAGGCCGAAGTCGATGGTGGCCTGCGCTGCCAGCTCCATCCGCCCACGGCTGACCAGCGAGACGTCGAAGCTGGTGCCGCCGAGGTCGCAGGTGATGGCATTCTCGAACCCCGCCGCCTTGGCGATGGCCGCCGCCGCGATCACACCGGCCGCGGGGCCCGACAGCGCCGTGCGCACCGGCACGCTGCGCGCCGTCGCGGTCGACATGATGCCGCCATTCGACTGCACGATGTGGAAGCGGCCGCCGAACCCGTCCTCGGAAAGCGCCGATTCCAGCTTGCCGAGATAGCTCGCCACCACCGGCTGCAGATAGGCGTTCAGCGCGGTGGTGGAGGCGCGTTCGAATTCGCGGATCTCCGGCAGGATCTCCGAGGACACGGAGACATGCGGATTCGGCCAGATGGCCCGCACCGCCGCGGCCGCCGCGCGCTCATTCGCCGCATTGGCGTAGGAGTTGATGAAGATGATGGCGCAGGCCTCGGCGCCGCGCGCCAGGAGTTCGCGCGCGACGGCCGCGACTTCCTCCGCCTGCACCGCCGTGTGGATGGTGCCATCCGCCAGCACGCGCTCCGCCACTTCCAGGCGCATGTCGCGCTCTGTCACCGGCAGGAAATCGCCCCAGAGGCCCCAGGTATGCCGCCGGTCGCGCCGGCGCATTTCCAGCACGTCGCGGAAGCCAGCCGTGGTGATGATGCCGAGCTTGCAGCCCTTGCGTTCCAGCAGCGCATTGGTGCCGACCGTCGTGCCATGCACGATCGCCTCGAAGCCCGCGGGGCCGCCGAGCTTGCGCAGGCCGGACATGAAGCCCACCGCCTCGTCACCGCGATTGGACGGCACCTTCTCCGTGCGGAAGGTGCCCTTGGCGGGATCAAACAGGAACAGGTCGGTGAAAGTGCCACCGACATCGACACCCACGATCGGGCCGCCCTTGGTCTCGCCGCTCATGCCTCGTATCCGTATTCGCGCTTCGCCACTTCCGCCGTCACGAAGCCGAGGCGCAGGTCGCGCGCCACGTCCTCCCTCGCCCGCTGCTTCGGGTCCCCCCAGCCACCGCCGCCCGGGCTTTCCAGCCGCAGCCGCTGGCCCTTCTGCAGCTTCACGCCGACGATCTTGCTGGCCATCGGCGGCGTCTGCCAGCCGGTGCCGTCCTGCCAGGTGAAGCGGTTCAGCGCGCCTTCGCTGCCGCCGGTCACGCCGAAGGGTGCGTAGCGGCCACGCTCGCCCAGCAGTGCCACTTCCGTGGTGCCGGGCGACAGCGCCTCGATCTCATAGACCGCGCCGACGCCGCCGCGATGCAGCCCGGCGCCGCCGCTATCCGGCCGCAACGCCCATTGCGTGAACATCACGGGATAGGCGGCCTCCATGATCTCGGCCGGCGGAATCGTCGCGGTGGAGATCGGGTTGTTGGCGTGGTGCAGCCCATCCGTCTCCGGATTACCGCCGAGCCCGCCGCCGAAGAAGGAGAACATCACCCAGCGCGTGCCGTCCTGCTTCTGGCCGGAGAGCGACAGCGCATTGATGGTGCCGAAGGGCGCGGCGGTGGCGCGGTCCGGCATCGCCTTGCCGAGCGCGCCGAAGATCACGCCGATCAGCCGCAGGATGGTCTCGGTGTAGCCCGCCACCGGCCGCGGCGGACCGACGGCCAGCAGCGAGTTGTCCGGAATCACGAAGTCGATCGGCCGCAGCACGCCGGCATTGGCCGGCACATCCGGAAAGGCGTGCTTCAGCGCGACGTAGCAGGCGGCGACGGATGTCGCGTAGCTGATATTGATCGGGCCGAGGCAGGCGGCGGAGCTGCGCGAGAAATCGAGCGTCATCCGCCCGCCCTGCACCGTCATGTCCAGCGCGATGGTCAGCCGCTCATCCACCACGCCGTCATTGTCGAGGTAATCCTCGAAGGCGTAGTGGCCATCCGGCAGCGCCTCGACCTCCGCCTGCATCAGCGCGGCGGCGCGATCGGCCAGCGCGCCAAAGGCAGCCTCGACCACGTCGTCGCCGGTATCGTCGAGCAGTTCCAGCAGGCGCCGCTCGCCGAGATCCAGCGCATTGAGCTGGCCGTTGAGATCGCCCCAGTTGGATTGCGGCACGCGCGAATTGGCGGCGAGGATGTCCAGGATGTCCTGCTGGATCACGCCCGCGCGGAACAGTTTCACGGGCGGGAAGCGCACGCCTTCCTGGTGGCTTTCGGTCGCGCGCGGATTGTAGTTGCCGGGCACATTGCCGCCGATGTCGAGCCAATGGCCAACGCTCGCCAGCCAGCAGAACAGTTTTCCCGACCGGAACACGGGGCGCACCAGGCGGAAATCGTTGAGGTGCGTGCCGCCCTCATAAGGGTCGTTGAAGATGAAGGTATCGCCCGGCTCAAGCCCCGCGCCGGCCTGCACGCGCTTGATGACGGCCTGCACAGCGAAGGACATGGCGCCGACGAAGATCGGCAGGCCCTTGGTGCCCTGCACCAGCGTCGCACCCGTCTCGGCCTGGTACAGGCCGTGGCAGGCATCCCGCGCCTCCGCGATGATGGGATTGAAGGCGCTGCGATAGAGCGTCGCATCCATCTCATCGGCGATCTGTTCCAGCCGCCCCTTGAGGACGGCCAGCGTGACGGCATCCAGACTCATGATTTCAACAGTTCCACCAATGCGGAGGCCTCGGTGTGCGGCCCCATTCCCATCACGGCGCCTTCGATTGCCGCGGCGCGTTCGCGGCCATAGACCGGGTCGGTCAATTCATGGAATTTCTCGCGCACCTCGGCCTCGGTGAAGGGGTCCTCGGTGTCGCCGCGATTGGTCGTAACCTCGGCCACGTGCCGCGTGCCGTCCTGCATGGTGATGGTGACGCGTGCGGGGCGCAGGCCCGGCAGCTGCGCGGTCATCGCCGCTTCCTCGTCAACGGTCACGCGCGAAGCCAGCGCCAGGATCTCAGGATTTTCACGAGCCGGCCCGCGGAAGGCGGGCACGGTAGCCGCGCCGTGCACGATGAAGGTGGCCAGCGCGAAAGGAATGCTGAACTTGGCCGCCAGCATGTTCGGCGCCGCGGGGCTGTCGAGCTGTGCGGCCCAGACATAGGTCTGCACGGCAATGGACTTCACCTGCGACGGGTCCAGCTTGCCGGTGCTCGCCGTGATGCGGGCCAGCGCATCTAGCGCGCCATGGGTGTAGCGGCAGGCAGCGTGGCGCTTGAAGTAGTTGCGTGCCACCTCCCAGCGCGTGCCGAGTTCCGCCACCATTTCTTCCGGCCGGAAATCGCTGGCCGAAACCTTGCCGAAGATGGTCGCGACGCCGTCGCGCTCCGCCTCGAAGCCCGCGCGTGCCAGGTCCCACACGGTGAGGCCGAGCATATTGGAGACGCCGGCATAGGTGTTCCGCACCGTGCCGCCCTCCAGCATGTTGTTGCGCGAGGTCGCCAGGCCGAGCGAGGAGGCCATGTTGATGACGCCGCGGAACTCTGCCGCACTGGCGCCATGCAGCTTGGCTACAGCCACGGCCGCGCCAAGCGTGCCCCAGGTGCCGTGGGGATGCATCGCGACATTCAGCTTGCTGGCGATGCCGACGCGGCTGCCCATCTCGTAGCCCAGCGCCAGCGCCATCAGGAATCCCGCGCCATCACCGCGCGGCGCCGCCAGCAGCGCCGGCACCACATGGATGGCCGGATGGCCGCGCGCATACTGGTTGCCCTCATCGAGCTCCAACATCGTGCCGGCGGTGCCATTGAGGAAGGCCGCCGTGCCGGGCCGCGCGCCGCCCGCGAAGCCGATGACGGGCGCGTCGCCGCCACCTTCCCGTGCGATCATGCGGGCCGCCAGCGCCTGGGTCTCGGCTTCCTGCGCGCCGGCCGCGATGGCGCCGATGCAGTCCAGCAGCGCGAGACGCGTGCGCTGCGCGACCTCGGCCGGCAGTTCGGCAAAGCGCGCGCGGGCCGCGAAGCCGGCCCATTCGCCGAGCCAGGAGGGCGGCGGCGCAGCGAGCAGCGTGGAGGCGGGTTCGACGCCCGGCGTCACGATGGCCATGATGCTTTTTCCTTCCCCAAGTTTTCGGCCCTAGAGACCCAGATAGGCGCGCTTCAGTTCCGGATTCTCCCGGACTTCGGCCGCGGGGCCGGCAAGTGCGAAGACGCCGTGTTCCAGCACATAGGCACGATCCGCGATGTCGAGCGACTGCGCGACATTCTGCTCCACCAGCATGATGGCGAGGCCCTCGCCATGCAGCCGGCGGATCAGCGTGAACATCTCCTCCACCAGCAGCGGCGAGAGGCCGAGCGAGGGCTCGTCCAGGATCAGCAGCCTGGGTTCCGCCATCATGCCGCGGCCGATGGCGAGCATCTGCTGCTCGCCACCCGAGAGCGTGCCGGCCGCCTGCGCCACGCGTTCGCGCAGGCGCGGGAAGGTCTCAAAAACCTTTTCCAGGTTCTGCGCGCGGCTCGCCTTGGCGCGGCGGTAGGAGCCCAGCTCCAGATTCTCCCGCACGTTCAGATTGGGAAATATCTTGCGGCCTTCCGGCACCTGGATCAGCCCGCGCGCCATCACCTGCGCCGGCGACAGGCCGGTGATTCGTTCGCCCGCAAAGCGCACCTCTCCGTCGCGCGGCTTCACCAGGCCGGAGAGCACCATGTTCAGCGTGGTCTTGCCGGCGCCGTTCGATCCCAGCACGGCGACGATCTCGCCCGCGGTGACATCGAGAGAAACACCCTCCAGCACCCGCGTCAGCCCGTAGCCTGCGACCAGGTCCCGCACCTCAAGCATGCGCGCCTCCCGCCAGGCGCGCGGCCGCGCCGTGGCCGAGATAGGCCTCCACCACCGCGGGCGTCGCCACGACCTCGGCCGGCGTGCCGCTGGCGATGATGCGGCCCTGGGCCAGCACATGCACCGATTCACAGAGGTTCATCACGGCCTGCATGACATGCTCGATCATCAGGACCGTCACCCCGGAATCGCGGATGGCGCGCACCACGGGGACGATGTCGCGCACCTCGCTGGGGTTGAGCCCGGCCAGCACCTCATCCAGCAGCAGCAGTTTCGGCTGCGTCGCCAGCGCCTTTCCGAGTTCGACGCGCTTGCGGCCGGAGACGGTGAGCGCGGCGGCGGGCTTGTCGAGCTCGGCCGTCAGGCCGACCTGCTCCGCCACCTGCTCCGCCAGCGCAATCGCATCAGCGCGGCGCTTGTGGCGCAGGAAGGCACCCACCGCGATATTCTCCCGCACCGAAAGCCCGGCGAAGGGCTGCACGATCTGGAAGGTGCGGGACAGGCCCTCGGCGGCCAGCAGATGCGGCGGGCGCGCGGTAATCTCGGCCCCCTTCCACAGCACCTGGCCGCTGGTCGGCTTCTGGAAGCCGGAGACGATGGCAAACAGCGTGGTCTTGCCCGCGCCGTTCGGCCCGATCAGCCCAGTGATGCTGCCCTCCGCCACCTCGAAGCTGGCGTCGGAAACGGCGAGCAGCCCGCCGAAGCGCATCGAGACATTGCGGATTTGCAGAAAGCTCATCGGCGCCACCGTAGGAAGCGCAGCAGGTGCCGCGGCGGGTAGCGCACCACCAAAATCAGCAGCACGCCGAAGATCACCAAGTCGATGCCCGGGATGCGCCCCACCATCATGCGCGTGAGCTCCGCCAGCGTATGCAGGATGACGGCGCCGATGACCGGACCGAAGACGGTCCCTGCCCCGCCGATGATCGGCGCCAGCAGCGCCTCCACCGAAATCCAGGTGCCATAGGCAATGGTGCTGTCGAGATAGAGGAAATACTGCGCATAGAGCCCGCCTGCAGCACCCGTCATCGCCGCGGAGAGCGTGATGGCCGAGAGCTTCACCCGCAGCGCATCCACGCCGACGGCGCGGGCCGCTTCCTCATTCTCCCGCACCGCGACCAGCTGCGCGCCGAGGCGGGAGCGTTCGAGCGCGCGGGTCAGCAGCAGCGCCACGACGACCAGCGCCAGCACCACTAGGTAGAACCAGCCGCGCGATTCGAACTGGAAGTTGGCCGGCCGCTGGTCGAGCGGGATCAGCAGCCCCGCCGCACCGCCGGTGAAACTCGCCGCATTGGCGAGCACGCGAAACACCTCGGCAAAGGCCAGCGTCACCAGCGCGAAATAGCTGCCGCGCAGGCCGGAGCGGAAGGACAGGAAACCGATCACCCAGCCCACCAGCGCGGCCAGGGCGATGCCGGCCAGGAAGGTGATGTAGGGGTTCACGCCATAGCGCACCTGCAGCACCGCGGCCGCATAGGCGCCCGTGCCGAAGAAGGCGGCGTGGCCAAAGGAATACTGCCCGCCGAAGCCGCCAAGGATGTTCCACCCCTGCGCGGCGAGGCAGAGGATCAGCGTGAAGATCGCAAAATTCAGCAGCGTGCCGGCGGTGACGAAAAGCGGCAGCAGGGCCGCGATCGCGCCGAACAGCAGGATGGGCCAGACATCCCGCGCCGTCATGCGCGTGCCCCGAACAGGCCGGTCGGCTTGAACAGCAGCACCAGGATGAAGATCACGAAGATGCCGAGCTGGCCGAGGCTGTCGCCAAGATAGAGGCCCGACAGGCTCTCCACCACGCCGATCACCAGCCCGCCCAGCAGCGCGCCGGGCACGCTGCCCATGCCGCCCAGCACGACGATGGTGAAGGCCACCAGCACGAAGGCATTGCCGACGCGCGGATTCACGTAAAAGGACGGCAGCAGCAGGCAGGCCGCGACGGCCAGGCAGGCGGTGCCGATGCCGAAGGTCACGGCATAAACATGGCCGACATCGATGCCGACCAGCGCCGCGCCGGTGCGTTCCTTCGCCACGGCGCGAATCGCGCGCCCGGTATCGGTCATCCGCAGCAGCACGAAAAGCACCGCCGCCACCACGAAGGCGACGCCGAAGCCGACGACGCGCGGGAAGGACAGCAGCATGGGGCCGGCCTCAATCACCTCCATGGCGTAGTCGACCTGCACGGAGAGCGTGTCGGAGCGGAAGATCGCCAGCATGGCGTTCTCCAGCACGATGGAGAGGCCCAGCGTCACCAGCAGGATGTTCTGGTCGTTGCCGCCGCTTGCCGGACCGATCACCAGACGCTGCACGGCATAGCCCAGCACGAAGAACAACGGCACCAGCGGCAGGATCGCCACATAGGGGTCGAGCCCGAAGGCCGCCCAGCAGACCCAGGCGGCATACATGGCGAGGGTCAGCAGCGCGCCATGGGCGAAGTTGATGATGTGCAGCACGCCATAGACCAGGGTCAGGCCGAGCGCGACCAGCCCATAGACGGCACCGGTGAGGAGGCCGTTGGCCACGGCCTCCATCACGATCTCAGCGGGGAAGGACCTCATGCGGCGCGCGTCTTCAGCGCGCCGCGCGGCCGAATGGCCGCCGCCGCCCGTGCGGCGAAGCCAAGGCGGCCGGACGGCCGCCGCCCGGCGTTTGAGGGCATGGCGATATCAGGCCGGCCAGGGGAAGACGGCCTGGGCGTCGGCGAATTCGCTCGGGAAGATCACCTTGATGTCGTTGCCCTGCACCTGGGTATTCACCGCCTGGCCCGCCTGGTTCTGGCCATTGACGAAGTTCGTCGGGCCATAGGGCATGATGTGGCGGTCGAACTTGCCATCGGTCGCCGCCAGCGCCTCGATCAGCTTGGCGCGGTCGGCGGCGCCCGCGCGCTCCAGCGCATCGGCCACCAGCATCACGGCCGAGTAGTTCATCGGCGTGTTGTACAGCCAGAAACGGCCCTGCGCCTCCACCGTGCGGCGCAGCTCGGCGGTCTTCGGCTTGCGCGGGTCGGCCCAGTGATTCACGTCCATCACCAGGTTCGCCGCCTCCGGGAATTCGCGCAGGAAGCGGTAGTTGGAAGCGGCGCCGTTCAGCACGCAGTAGATGCCCTTCGGCCGGATGCGGCGCTGCTGCAGCGTACGGCTCAGCAGCACGAATTCGGCGTAGTAGCTGGAGGGGATGATCAGGTCCGGGTTCAGGCTGCGGATGCGCAGCGCGATATTGGACATGTCGCGCGCCGGCGTCGGGTGGCTGATCGTCTCCAGCACCTCGAAGCCGCGCTTCGGCAGTTCCGCGCCCATCAGCCGCGCCATGCCGGAACCGAACAGCCCGTCCTCATGCACCACCACGACGGTCTTGGCCGGCTTGCCCGCCGCGTCATTCAGCTTCACCAGGTTGTCGAGCGCCGCGGCCGTGATGCTGCCGAAGCCGGGCGAGAAGCGGAACGTATTCTTCAACCCGCGCGTGACGATGGCATCCGAGACGCCGACATCCGCCACATAGGGCAGGTCGTAGCGCGCCGCAGCCTGGGAGGAGGCGAGGCAGATCGGGCTGGCGAAGCCGCCGACCACGGCCACCACACCCTCCGCCTGCATGCGTTCCACCTCCGCCGTGCCACCCTCGGGCGAGGAGCGGGCATCGCCGAAGACCATCTGGATCTGCGCACCGCCCAGGGACTTGATGCCGCCGGTCTGGTTGATCTCGTTGATCGCGAGCTCGGCGCCCAGGCGGCCATATTCGCCATCCTGCGCCAGGGCGCCGGTGACGGGCTGCAGGATGCCCAGCTTGATGGCGGCGGGCTGGGCGCGCAGCAGGCCAGGCGCGGCCAGGGTGCCCAGGGAGGCGCCAGCAGCCCCCAGCAGGACGGCGCGGCGGGAGGGCTGGAATGCGTTCGGCATTGTCTTGGTTCCCCTTTGGTGGTCCCAGTGGATCGGCACCTTGGCGCGGCAGCCGCGTTGGGGCGATATCTGCGCTGCCGCGTCCTTTTCGGCAAGCTGTCCGGACAAGCCGGCGGCCCTCCGCCGCCGCGTCCCTGCCGGCCGGCAGGGCAGATGCCACCGAAAGGGGCAGCCCCTGCCGCGCGTTGACGCCCGCCGCGCCTGCCCCTAACCCCAGCCCATCAACAACAGCCCGGGAAGGTCACGCCGATGCGCTCGCATGAGGGCCAGTTCTCCGACAATCGCCCGATCCGCCGGTCTCCCCAGGAAAAGCGCCGCCTGCTGGCGGAGCTGAAGGAGACCCTGGCCGGGATCAAGCCGCACAACTCCCCCAGCCTGCGCACCACCCTGCTCGCCCGGATCAAGGAGCTTGAGGCGGAGCTGGCGCCGGAACGCAAGTAGTCCCGATGCCGCGGGCGGCGCCCCTACCCCCGGAGGGGCGCCGCCTGCTGGCGGGCATGGGCCTGATGCTGGCCTGCTGCCTGGTCTTCGCCGTGATGGGCGCCTGCTTCCGCGCCGCCATGCAGGAAGGCCTGCCGGTCCCGCTCGTGCCCTTCGCCCGCGGCGTCTTCACCACCCTGGTCATGCTGCCCTGGCTGCTGCGCCACGGCACCGCCGCCCTGGCCACCCGCCGCCCCGGCGCCCATGTGGCGCGCTGCGCCGCCGGGTCCTGCAGCTTCATCCTCTCCATGTTCGCGCTGCTCTGGCTGCCGCTGGCCGATGCGGTGGCGATCCTGCATGCCAAGCCGCTCTGGGCGCTGCCGCTGGCTTTTCTTCTGTTGGGGGAGAGGGTGGGGTGGGACCGGGCGATCGCGGCGGCGGTGGGATTCGCCGGCGTGCTGGTGATCATCGGGCCGGATGGCGGGCTGGCCTGGCCGCCCTCCGCCGGCACGCTGGCGGCGCTGGCGGGCGGGGCTTCCGGCGCCATGGTGCTGGTGGCGGTGAAGAACCTGTCCTCTACCGAGCCGCCGGCGCGGGTCGTCGCGTGGTATGCGATCTGTTCCGTGGTGATCTGGGGGCCGGTCTCCGCCTTCGTCTGGCAGACGCCGACGCTGGCCGCACTGCTGCTGCTGATGGCGGGGTCGGCCTGCGCCATATTGGGCGACTTCCTGGCCTCCTGGGCCGCGCGGCGCACGCCGGTGGGGCTGCTGGCGCCTATCGAATATGTGCAGATCCCGGCCGCCGCGATCATCGGCCTGGTGGCCTTCGGCGAGGCGCCGGGCTGGAGCCTGCTCTGGGGCACGCTGATCATGGTGGCGGCCACGCTCTACCTGGCGCAGCGCAGCCAGCACGGCGGCTGAGCTGCCTGCGAAGCGGTCAGCCTGCCCAAGCCGACGGCAGATTCGCGCGCAACCAGGGCGCCGCCCGGCTCTCTGGGCCGTGACAGGCCGCATTTCCAGGCTATGGTGCCGGCCACCGAGGAGGATCCGCACATGCTCAACCGTCGCACCCTGATGGCCGCCGCCGCCGGCACCACGCTCGCCCTTCCCGCCATCCGCACCGCCCAGGCGCAGAGCGCCGTGCGCTTCACGCTCGACTGGGCGCTGCAGGGCAACCACGGCATGTGGGCGCTCGCCGAGGATCGCGGCATCTTCCGGCGGGAACAGCTGGCCGTCCGCATGGACCGCGGCTTCGGCTCCGGCGATGCCCTCGTGAAGGTTGGCTCCGGCGCCTACGACATCGGCTTCGCGGATTTCTCCGGCGCGGTGAAGTTCAATGCGGAGAACCCGAACAGCCGGCTGGTGATGCTCTACCCCGTCTTCGACCGCACCGCGGCCGCCATCGTCACCATGCGCGGGCGCGGCATCGAGAAGCCGCAGGATGTGGCGGGCAAGAGCCTGGGCGCGCCGGAGGGCGAAGGCTCCCGCCTTCTCTTCCCGGCCTTCGCCAAGGTGGCGGGGATCGACACCAGCCGGGTGCGCTGGACCTCGATGGCCGCGAATCTGCGCGACACCATGCTGCGTACCGGCCAGGTGGATGCCGTCACGGGCTTCCTCTTCACCGTGCATTTCAACCTGGTGGGCCTCGGCATCCCGGAGGACAACATCCTGTCCTGGCCCTATGCCGAGCATGGCCTCGACCTCTACGGCTCCGGCGTCTTCGTCCGCGCCGAATGGCTGGAGCGGAACCAGGAGGTGGCGGCGCGGTTCGTGAAGGCCTCGATCGAGGGTCTCAAGCTGCTGCTGAACGACATCCCCGGCGGCATGGCGGCGCTGAAGCGGCGCGAGCCGCTGTTCGACGAGGCGCTGGAAGCCCGCCGCTTCGCCATGACGCGCGACCGCTCCATCATCACGCCGAACAGCCGCGCCAATGGCATGGGCTACCTCGACATGGCGCGCGCGCAGCAGCTGGTACAGGTGAATGCGGAGGCGCTGGGCGTCGCCAATCCGCCGAGCGCGGACAGCATGTTCACCGACCGCTACCTGCCGCCGAAGTCCGAGCGGATGTTTTGAGGAAGGCGGCCTAGCCTTCAGGCGCCGGGCGCCCGCATGAGCGGCGGTGCCCAAGATCGGCCGGTGCGGACGTCACCGGCCCCATGTCCAGTGAGGAACGCATGCCCAAGATTCTTTTGACCGGCGCGCGCGTTCTGGCGCCGGATGCGCTGTCCACAAGCTTTCAGGAGGTGCTGGTCGAGGACGGCCGCATCGCCGCGCTGCTGCCGCCGGGCACGAAGGTGGAGTCCGCGCAGACCCACGACGCCAGCCACCGCCTCATCATCCCCGGCCTGGTGAACGGCCACAGCCATGGCCATGGCGGCCTGGCCAAGGGTTCGGGCGACAAATGGGACCTGGCCCTGCTGCTGGCCCATGCGCCTTGGGTCACCGGCGGGCGGCTGCTGCAGGACAAGTACCTGTCCTCCGCGCTGAACGCCGTGGAGAACCTGAAGAAGGGCTGCACCGCGGTCTATGACCTGCCTTCCGAGATCCCGCTGCCGACGGCCGAGGGGCTCGATGCCATGGCGGAGGCCTATGCGGCGGTCGGCATCCGCGCCGTGCTGGCGCCGATGCTGGGCGACCTCACCTTCTTCCAGGCTACACCCGGGCTGATCGAGAGCCTGCCCGAGCCGTTCCGGAGCAAGGTCGAGGCCATGTCCGCCGCGCCCGCCGCGCAGACCCTGGGCGCGATGGACGCCATCGCCCGCGGCTGGTCGCATGGCTCGCGCAACATCCGCTTCGGCGTGGCGCCGACCATCCCGCTGCACGGCACGGATGATTTCCTGAAGGCCTGCCGCGCGCTGGCCGCCGAGCATGGGCTGCCGATGCAGTCCCATGTCGCCGAATCCCGCTACCAGGCGGCGGGCGGCGCGATCCGCTACGAGGGCGCGACGCTGCTCGGCCATATGGACAAGCTCGGCCTGGTCGGGCCGTGGTTCAGCGTGGCGCATGGCGTCTGGCTGACGGAGGAGGACCTGGCGCTGCTGGCCGAACGCGGCGCCGGCATCTCGCACAATCCGGGCGCCAATATGCGGCTGGCCTCCGGCATCGCGCCGGTGCGCAAGGCGATTGCGGCGGGCGTCACGGTGGGCATCGGCACCGATGGCTCCTCCTCCTCCGACAACCAGAACATGTTCGAGGCCATGCGCCTCGCCGCCTTCGCCTCCCGTCTCTGGGAGGATGCGGAGGATGACGACTGGCTCGGCACTGCGGAGACGGTGCGGCTGGCGACGCAGGGTTCGTCCAGGCTGATGGGGCTCAGCGGCGGCACCATCGAGGTCGGCCAGAATGCCGACTTGGTGCTGCTGGATCTGACGCATGTGAACTGGGCGCCGCTGAACGATGCGGCCAACCAGATGGTCTGGACCGAGGATGGAAGCGCGGTCGCCGATGTCATGGTCGCCGGCCAGTGGAAGCTGCGCGACCGCAAGGTCCTCGGCATCGACGAGGCGAAGCTGGCCGCCGCGGCGAATGAGGCGGCGGAGCGGCTGCGCGGCGTGAATGCCGAGGCCCGCAAATGGTGCGAGGCGGTGGCGCCGCATGTGGCGTGTCATTGCCGCGCGATGGCGAAGGGCTGGACGCGGTCGAAGCGGCTGTTGAAGGCGGAGTAGGGAGAGGCCCCCACCCCGACCAGCCTTCGGCGTTGCGGCAGTGCCGCAACCCCCCGCTTCGCAGGGGAGGGAGCCACGCGTTCTCCCTCCCCCGTGCTTACGGGGGAGGGTCGGGGTGGGGGCATTAGGCGCGCAGCGGAGGAACCCACACATGCTATTGAAGAACCGCGTGGCGGTGGTGACCGGCCCCGCCAAGGGCATGGGCGCCGCCTGCACCCTGCTGCTGGCCGAACACGGTGCGGATCTCGCCCTCGTCGGCCGCGACACCGCCGCCATCGAGCCCGTCGCCGAGCAGGTCCGCGCCATGGGCCGCCGTGCCGAAATCTTCGGCTGCGACCTGATGGAGGCCGCGAGCGTGGACGCCATGGCGAAGTCCGTGCTGGCCAGCTTCACCCGCTGCGACGCCTTGATTAACATCGCCGGCGGCCGTGGTCCGCTCGGCAAGACCTTCTGGGAAACCACGCCGGAAGAGTTCGACGAAATCCTCCGCCTCAACGTCACCGGCTGCTTCCTCACCATGCGCGCCTTCGCGCCGACGATGATCGCTGCGAAGTCGGGAAAGATCGTCAATGTCGGCGGCACATTCGGCATGCGCGGCCGCGCCGGGCGCAGCGCCTATTCCGCCAGCAAGTGGGGCCTGCGGGGCCTGAGCAAATCCGCAGCGTTGGAACTCGGCCCGCACAACATCAACGTCAATGTCGTGGCCCCCGGCATGGTGGAGGGCGACCGCTTCCAGAACGTGCTGGCCACGATGGCGCGCAAGGACGGCATCAGCCTGGAGGAGGCGCGCACCAAGCACGCCAGCGAATACGCGCTGCGCCGCATCAGCACCGATGTGGATGTGGCCAATGCCGTGCTGTTCTTCGCCTCCGACCTGTCGCGCCAGACCACGGGGCAGGATTTCACCGTCGATGGCGGGTGGGTGATCTGACATGAGCGATTTCGAAGCCGACCTGCTGATCTCCGGCGGCACCGTCATCAACGAGACCGGCCGCTTCGCCGCCGATGTCGCGGTGAAGGACGGGCTGATCGTCTTCGTCGGCCATCCCGATTTCGCGCCACGCGCCAAGCGCGTGATGCAGGCCGCCGGCAAATTCGTCATCCCCGGCGCCATCGACGTGCATACGCATATCCGCGAACCCGGCATGACGCAGAAGGAGGATTGGACCACCGGCACCCGCGCCGCCGCCGCCGGTGGCGTCACCACCATCTTCGACATGCCGAACACGGACCCGCCCGTCTGGTCGCTGGATGCGCTGGCCATCAAGCAGGAAGCCGCCGCCCGCCAGGCGCATGTGAACTATGGCCTCTACGGCCTGCTGGACGAGCGCACGCTGGATATTCTGCCGCAGCTGGCCGAGGCCGGGATCATTGGAACAAAACTGTTCTACGGCAATACCACCGGCAACCTGCCCGCGCCAAATGACGGCGCGGTGCTGGAGGGCTTCGAGATCCTGGCCGAGCTCGGCCTTCGCTGCTCGATCCATGCCGAGAACTCGCCCATGCTCTTCTGGCGCGAGAACCGCATGAAGGCCGCCGGCCGCGACGACGCCTGGGCGCATCTGGCCGCGCGCGCAGACATCGTCGCGCTGGAATCGCTGAACCGCTCCATCACCCTCTCGGAGTGGACCGGCGCGCGCATCCACATCGTGCATGAGAGCTGCATGCGCTCGCTGCCCATCATCCGCGATGCCAAGGCGCGCGGCGTGCCGATGACGGTGGAGACCGGCCCGCAGTATTTCCTGCTCGCCGCGGAGGATCTGGTGGGCGACAAGGCGCGCATTGCCCGCCTCAACCCGCCGATCCGCGAAAGGGCGCAGCAGGAACCGATCCTCGCCGCGCTGCTGGACGGCACGATCGACATGCTCGGCACGGACCACGCGCCGCATGCCATGGCGGAGAAGCAGCACGCCAGCTTCTGGGACAATGCCTGCGGCTTTCCCGGCGTCGAGACCTCCATGCGCCTCATGCTCACCCTGGTGCATCAGGGCCGCATGACGATGGAGCAGTATGTCCGCATGGCCTGCGCCGCCCCCGCCAAGGCTTTCGGGCTCTATCCACGCAAGGGCGTGATCCAGCCCGGCGCGGATGCCGATCTCGCCGTGGTCGACCCCACGAAGGAAGGCGTGATCCGCGGCGCGGAGCTGCACAGCACGCGCAGCCCCTTCACCCCTTACGAAGGCATGGAGACGGTGGGCCTGCCAGTGGCCACCATCGTCCGCGGCCGCGTGGTGATGGAAGGCGGCACCGTGCTGGATGCGCCCGGCTGGGGCCGGATGGAGCGGCCGCAGATGGACAAGCCGGCCCCGCGCAACCTGGCCACGACCACCAAGGCGATCCTGCGGCCGAACGCCCAATCCTGGTGATTCCCGCCGCGTGTCACGCTACTGTCGCGGCACCGTCACCGAGGCCCTCGCACCCATGCTGATCCGCCGCCGCAGCCTGATCGCCGCCGCCGCCATCCTGCCCCCTCTGGCCCCCCTCGCCGCCCGCGCCCAGGCACCGGCCATGCCGGCGAAGGGCCGCCGCCCCTGGGCGGATCAGCTGCCACAGATCCGCATCGGCATCCTGGGCGGGGAGAATGAGGCGGATCGCATCGGGCGCTACGGCGCCTATGGCCGGTTGATCGAGGAGACCTTCGGCGTCCCCGTCCGCCTGTTCCAG
This sequence comes from Falsiroseomonas tokyonensis, assembly GCF_019024325.1. Taxonomy (GTDB): domain Bacteria; phylum Pseudomonadota; class Alphaproteobacteria; order Acetobacterales; family Acetobacteraceae; genus Falsiroseomonas; species Falsiroseomonas tokyonensis. The sequence goes on along the minus strand of NZ_JAFNJS010000002.1, from coordinate 588,607 downwards.
GCCAGCGACTATTCCGGCGTGGTCCAGGCCTTCGCGGGCAAGCATATCGAGATGGCGTCCATGTCGCCCGCCGCCTATGCCGCGTCCTGGATGGAATCCAACGGCAATGTCGAGCCCATCCTGGTGACGCAGGAGGCGGATCGCAGCACAAGCTACATCGCCGTCATGTACACCCGCGCCGATAGCGGCATCACCAGCCTGGAGCAGATGCGGGGCAAGACCATGGCCTGGGCCGATCCGAACAGCGCCAGCGGCTACCTGATCCCCCGCGCCGAGCTGCGCGCCGCCGGCATCAACCCGGAGCAGTTCTTCGGCCGCACCGGCTTCGCCGGCGGGCATGAACAGGCGATCGTCGCCGTGATGGGCCGGCAGTTCGATGCCGGCGTCACCTGGGCCTCCGGCGTCGGCGACCCGGCGGAGGGTTTTTCGCGCGGCATGCTCCGGGCGACGGCGGAAAAGGGCCTGCTAAACATGCGCGACCTGCGCATCATCTGGCAGTCGCGCCCGATCAAGAACGGCCCCATCGTGGTGCGCAAGGACACGCCGGATGGCTTCAAGGCGGATATCACCGCCTTCCACCTGGCCCTGCCCGCCGCCCACCCCGAGATCCATCGCGCGGTGGAACGCGGCAATGTCATCGGCTGGGTGCCGACGCAGCATTCCGAATACGAGGTCTTCGTGACCATGCGGCAGGAGGAAGCCGCCCAGCGCCGGAGGCGCAACTAGAAAGGTCGTCGCTCGGCGCGGATACGCTCAGCGGCGATGCCGGGAACGACACGCTGGCCGGTGGCGAGGACGGCGATGTGCTGTTCGGCGGGGCGGATCGCGACCGCCTGCTGGGCGATGCCTGCGATGACAGCCTGGATGACGGCGATGGCGAGGATCGCCTCTTCGGCGGAGATGGGCGCGACACGCTCTCCGGCGGCGATGGCGCCGACTACCTGCTCGGCCAGGCGGGCGCGGACCTGCTGCGCAGCGATGAGGGGCGCGACGTCTTCCGCTGGACCTCGCTGGCCGAGAGCAGCCTGGCGGCGCGGGACCGGGTGCTGGATTTCGTGGTGGGGGAGGATCGCCTGGACTTTTCCGCCATCGATGGCGACCTGTCCCTGCCCGACATCCAGGGCTTCGTGCTGCTCGGCGCCGGCGGCTTCACGCCAGGCACGCCGGGCCTGCGCTTCGTGCAGTTCGGCGGCAATACGGTGATCCAGCTCGACAGCGCCGACCCGGATCTGGTGCCAGAGACGTATGTGGTACTCGCCGGGCTGCATGAATTGACGGCCGCCGAGTTCATCCTGTCCTGAAAAGGGGGCGCCGCGGCGCCCCCCTCCCCGACCCTGTCAATCCACTTGGGCGCCGGCGGCGCGGATCACCTCGCCCCAACGGGCGATGTCCTGCTCATGCACGCGCCGGAACTCCTCCGGCGTTCGGATGGTGGAGGGCGAAATGCCCTGGTTGTTCACCAGCCAGTCGCGGAAATCCGGCGCCTCGATGATCTTGCGGATTTCCGTGTTCAGCCGCTGCTGGATTGCCGCCGGCATGCCGGGAGGGCCGAAGACGCCGTACCAGGTGGTGCTCTCGAAGCCCGGCAGGTTGCAGGCCTCGGCGATGGTCGGCACATCCGGCAGCGCGGCCAGGCGCTGCGGTGTGGTGACGCCCAGCGCCCGCACGGCGCCCTGCTGGATCAGCCCTATTGCTGGGCCCACCTGGTTGAAGAACAGGTCGGTCTGCCCGCCGAGCAGCGAGGTGACGGCCGGGCCCTGGCCAGGGAAGGGAATGTGCAGCATGTCGATCCCCGCCGCCCGGGCGAAGACTGCGCCGGCCAGGTGGGTGGAGGCGCCATTGCCGGTGCTGGCATAGTTCAGCGCCCCGGGCCGCGCCTTGGCATCGGCCACCAGCGCCGCGCAGCTGGTATATTGCGGGCGGTGCTGGATGCTGGTGATCAGCACATTCGGCACATCGCCCAGATGCGCGATATGCGTCACGTCGCGCATCGGGTCGAAAGGCAGGCGGCGGTAGAGCGTCGCATTGATGGCATGCGTGCCGGCGGTGCCGAACAGGATGAGATAGCCATCCGGCCGCGCCTTGGCCGCGTAGTCGGAGGCGATATTGCCGCCGGCGCCGACGCGGTTGTTCACCACCACCGGCACGCCCAGCGCCTGGGACAGCGGCGCGGCCAGTCGGCGGGCGTAGATGTCGACGCCGGAGCCATTCGGGAAGCCGCCCAGGAATTCGATCGGCCGCGAGGGCCAGTTGTCCTGCGCCAAGGCGGGCATCGCGGCGAGCAGGCCGCCCAGCAGCGGCAGCAGAAGGCGATGTCGGAGTTTCATTCGGTCAGTCCTCAACCTGTTCCTGCGCAGCAAAGCCGCCGCCGCGCATCCTGCGCAACCCCTTGCCAGGCAGGGCTGGACAGAAAGCGGCCGACGGCTAGGCTTCAGCCATGCAAGATCCTGTCCATTCTCCCCGCATCGCCCGCGGCGGCAAATCCATCTACGGCGCCCCGCTCGGCATCCTGATGCTGGAGGCGCGTTTCCCGCGCATTCCGGGCGACATGGGCAATGGCACCACCTGGCCCTTCCCGGTGCTGTTCCGCGTGGTGCGGGGCGCGAGCCCGGAAAAGGTGGTGCTGCAGGGCGCGCGCGGTCTGCTGCCCGACTTCATCGCCGCGGCGCAGGACCTGGTCGATCTGGGGGCGGAGGCCATCACCACCAATTGCGGCTTCCTGTCGCTGTTCCAGGCGGAGCTGGCGGCGGCGGTCAAGGTGCCGGTGGCGACCTCCTCCCTGATGCAGGTGCCCTGGGTGCAGGCCATGCTGCCGCCGGGCAAGCGCGTGGGCGTGATCACGGTCAGCCGCAATTCCCTGACCCCAGCCCATCTGCAGGCGGCCGGCGTGCCGCTGGATGTGCCGGTGGAGGGTACGGAGGGCGGGCGGGAATTCTTCCGCGTGCTGATCAAGGCCGAGAAGGCCGATCTGGATGTGGCCCTGGCCGAGCAGGACATCCTGGATGCGGGGCGCGCCCTTTTGGCGCGGCATCCCGAAGTGGGGGCGATCGTGCTGGAATGCACGAACATGCCGCCCTATGCGGCTGCGCTACAGGCGGCGCTCGGCCTGCCGGTCTACGACATCTATACGCTGGTCACCTGGCTGCACGGCGGGCTGCGCCCGGCCCGCTTCGGCTGAAGCGCGCAGGCGGCAGGGTCAGGATCAGGCTTGGCGGCGCCGAAGGGCGGTGAGGCGCTTGGCCTCATGCGCCGGGCGCGCATCCAGGATTGCCGGCAACTCCTCCAGCCCCTCCTCGCGCGGGTCGGGCGTGCCTTCGGCATCGGACGGCATGGGCCCCATGGCGCGGTCCACGGCATCGCGCAGCGCCATGAAGTTGCCGGCCTGGCGGGTGCGCGCGGCGGCGATGGCGAGCACCGCGGCCACGGCATGGATCAGCGCCTCGGTCCCCTGCGGCCCGGGCTCCGGGCGGCTGGGCTGGGTGTCGAGCCAGGAGATGCCCATGCGCAGCACCGGGTCGTAGAACAGCCCGCCCTCATCCGGGATTGGGTAGTAGGACGCCATGGATGAAGGCCTGACATGCGTAATCGACATCTCGGTGTCCTCCGGGCTTTTCCCGTTAGGGTTCGTCCTGTCAGCCTGCCGGGCGATCAACCGCCGCATCTGCGGGGGGGTCGCCTCACATTGCTACACTCGACCGGAGGGGGTGAACGTTTGGTAAAGAATTCGAGCCGCTCGGGCTTGTCGGTCGCGAAACGGGTTAACTTAACGCAAAAACCCCGGCCACTTCCGTGGCCGGGGTTTCCGGAGCCCGCCATGGGAGGCGGGGTCTATTCCTTCATGTTCACGGCCTGGCGGCCGCGCTGCCCGTCGCGCACGTCCAGCGCCACCTTCTCACCCTGCTGCACATCGGCCCGGCCGGCGCGCTGCAGGACGGAGGAATGCAGGAAGACGTCCTGGCCGCCATCCTCGGGCGTCACGAAGCCGAAGCCGCGCACCTGGTCGAACCACTTCACCGTGCCGCTGACGGCGTAGGTCGGGCCACCCTCGTCGCGGTCACGCCGCGGCGGACGGTCGCCAAAATTGCCGCGCGGTGCGCCGAAGCCGCCACCGCCGCCGCCGCCGAAGCCGCCACCCTGCGGGGCGCCGAAGTCCCGGCGCGGCGGGCGATCGCCGAAGCCGCCGCCGCCGAAATCCCGGCGCGGCGGGCGGTCGCCGAAGCCACCCGGCGCGCCCCCGAAGTCACGACGCGGCGGCCGGTCGCCAAAGCCACCGCCCCCGAAATCCCGACGCGGCGGACGATCCCCGAACCCGCCCGGACGCGGGCCGCGGTCGCCGCCCGGACCCTTGATGACGGAGTGAATCCGCGTCACCAGGCGCCGGCCCTGGCGGTCCGTCCCGATCTCGCAGTTCAGCTTGTCGCCGGTGTCCGGCGGCTCAATGCCCGCCTCGGTCAAGGCCGAGGCGTGGAAGAAGACGTCCTGTCCATCCGGACCCAGTACGAAGCCGAAACCCTTGCGGGCATTGTACCACTTCACTTCGGCTTCGACGGGGCCGGCGCCGCCCTGCTCGTTGTCGGGAAACACGATCTTATGCAATCCGTACTTGTGGACACGACCCGACACGATGCAGGGCCGCCACCATGCAAGATTGCACCAGGTGGCAAGAAAAACCAGCGAAAAGCGTGATTACGCGAAACGCTCGGGCCGAAACGGTTGCACCGGCAAGGCCGGCTTCCGTCCCGCCAGAAGATCGACCACCGCCGCGGCCGTGCGCGGTGCCGCGACCAGGCCGGTATGGCCATGGCCGAAGGCCAGCAGCACGTCCGGCGTGGCGGCGGAGGGTCCGATGCAGGGCAGGCCATCCGGCATGGAGGGGCGATGGCCCATCCACAGCTTCACCCGCTCCGCCGGCAGGTCGCGCGGCAGGCCGGGGAAGCTGCGCAGAAGGTGATCGCGCAGGATCTCCGCCCGCTTCCAGTTCGGCGCCGCCTCCAGCCCCGCGATCTCCACCTGGCCGGCGCAGCGCAGGCCGCGATCGGTCCAGGTGATCGACATCTTGCCGTCATAGGGCATCATCGGCATGCGCGGCCCGACCTCCGCGTCCGCGACCATGGCGTGGTAGCCGCGCTCCGTCTCCAGCGGCACGCGGGAGCCCACGGCGGCGGCGAGCTTCTTCGAATGGGCGCCGGCGCAGATCACGGCGCGATCGCAGGCGACCTCGCCGGAGCCGGTCAGCACTGCGCGCAGCCGGCCATCCTCCAGCCGGAAACCCGTCGCCGCTTCCCGACGCAGTTCGGCACCCTCCGCCCGTGCATGAGCCACCAGGGCGGCGACATAGGCGCCGGGGTCGCGGCAATGGCCGCCTTCCTCCACCAGCGCGCCGAAGGCATAGCGGCGGTCGAGCTCCGGCTCCCGCTGGCGCATCTCATCCGCGTCCAGTTCCAGCCATTCGATGCCGACCTGCCGGCGCACCCGCCAGGCCAGCGCCTCGGATTCGAACTGCGCCCGGTTCTCATAGACATAGACCAGGCCGCGCTGCTCGATCAGATGGCCGACGCCGGCCTGTTCCGCGAGCTGCTTGTGCAGCGCCGGGCTGCCCACCAGCAGCGGGCGCAGCGCCTGGGCGGCGCGCAGCACCTTGGCCTCGGTCCAGCCAGCCCAGAGGTAGCGCGCCAGCCAGGGCAGCACCTTCGGGAAATAGGACCAGCGGATCGCGAGCGGCCCCAGGGGGTCCGCCAGGAATTTCGGGACCTTCTTCCACAGCCCGGGGCTGGAGGGGGGGATGACCGACATGGGGCTCAGCCAGCAGCCATTGCCGTAGCTGGCGGCCTGTTCCCCACCGGGCTCGCCCGGCTCCAGGATCGTGACGCGAAAACCCTCGCGCAGCGCGCCCAGCGCCGTGGCCGCGCCGATGATGCCGGCGCCGATCACCACCACATGCGGGGGGGCACTGGCCTCGGGCCGCATCGCAAATTCCGTACTCACGCCTTCATCCCCATCACACGGCCCGGATCCTCCGCCGCCAGCAGCGAGACATGGGCCGAGACCACCCGCCACCCCTGCTGCGGAATGCGCGCCATGATCTTGGTCTCGCGGCCGATCAGCCCGGTGCCGATGCGTTCGTACTCCAGATGCGTCGCCGCGACATCCTGGCCGAAGGCGGTGATGCGCACCTGGCGCTGGATGCGCTGGGCATAGGCGCGGACGGAGGCGCGGAAGGCGCGGATCGCCTCGATGCCGTAGAGGATCTCGCCGATGCCGAAGCGCACGGTGCGGGGATCGGCCCAGAAGATGGCGTCCAGCACCGCCACCTCATTTGCCATCAGCGCTGCCTCGTAGCGGTCGAAGACCGCGCGGACTTCCGCGAGGACCGCCGGATCGTCGATCTGCACGCGCTTTCTCCTGCCTTGCTGGCGGCAGGATGCCCGCCGCGAGCGGTGCTGCAAAGCCGGCGCCGAATTCCGCTTCACGCCGGCGTGATCAGTAACCTATAAGTATCGCGAGGGGATTCGCCGCTTCGCCACTAACAAACCGGAACACGCGCATGCTCGACGCGCCTATGCCACAGAACCAAGTTGGTTCCAACGTCGCTGCGTCGCAGCACGGCTTCCTCTTCGCCACCGGAATCGAGAACAGCGCCCCTACCATCCAGGGCGGACGACTGCGCCGGGACCAGATGCGCGAATGCGGGCATTACGAACGGTGGCGGGAGGATTTTGCCCTGGTGCGGGAGCTGGGCTGCGATGCCCTCCGCTACGGCCCCCAGCTACACAGCACGCTGCGCGCCCCCGGGCTGCATGACTGGTCCTTTGCGGATGAGGCCTTCGCCGAGATCCGGCGGCTCGGCATCCGCCCGATCGTCGACCTCTGCCATTTCGGCGTGCCCGACTGGATCGGCGATTTCCAGAACCCGGATTTCCCGGCGCTGTTTGCTGAGTATGCCGGCGCCTTTGCCCAACGCTTCCCCTGGGTGCAGCTCTATACGCCGGTGAACGAGATGTTCATCACCGCCGTCTTCAGCGCCCGCTACGGCTGGTGGAACGAGCAGCGCGCCGACGACCGCAGCTACGTCACCGCCATCAAGCATGTGGTGCGCGCCAATGTGCTGGCGATGCGGGAGATCCTGAAGCACCGGCCGGACGCCATCTTCATCCAGTCCGAAAGCACGGAGGCCTTCCACCCGGAATGCCCCGCCTCCGTCCCCCATGCCGATTTCCGCAATGCGGAGCGCTTCCTGACCCTCGACCTGAACTACGGCCGCCGCGTCGACAGCACGATGTACGAGTTCCTGCTGGATAACGGCATGACACGGGCCGAGTACCACTTCTTCCTCGACAACCGCCTGAAGCGTCACTGCGTCATGGGCAATGACTGGTACCAGACCAACGAGCATCTGCTGAACGCGGAGGGCCATGGCCGCTGGGCCGGCGAGGTCTTCGGCTACGACACCGTCACCCGCGACTACCATGCCCGCTACGGCCTGCCGGTGATGCACACCGAGACCAACCTGGACGAGGGCCCGAATGGCGACGAGGCGGAGCGCTGGCTGTGGAAGCAGTGGTCCGGCATCCTGCGCCTGCGGCGGGAAGGCATCCCGGTGCTCGGCTTCACCTGGTATTCGCTGACCGACCAGATCGACTGGACCAGCGCATTGCGAGAGCCGGCCGGGGTGGTGAATCCGCGCGGCCTCTACGACCTGGACCGCAAGCCACGCCGCGTCGGCCTGGCCTATAAGCGGCTCATCGAGTCCTGGCGCGAGGTCCTGCCGACGCAGAGCCTCTGCCTGCAGGTGCCCCTCAGCGCGGCGTGATCCCTCACGCCGCCGGCGTCGGCACTGGCAGATCCAGCGCCGGCCGCTGCACATAGGTCTGTTCCACCAGCCGCGTGAAGTGCCGGCTGGGGGCGTGGGGCCCTATCAGCTCGCGCAGCAGCGCGCCGAAGCGGGCTCCGCCGTCGTCATACAGCTAGTAGCTGTTGTCTGGGTCGCAGAAGGCCAGCAGGTCCGACGGCATCTTGCGTTGAACGCTGTCGATCGCGGCGTAGCGGCCGCGGTTGTGTGGGTGGCGAAGGTGACGATCAGCCGCTTCTGCGAATTGGCGGGCTTCGGCACATGCATGAAGCCTATGCCGTCGGTGACGCGCTCATGGCGCGCCACCAGCAGGTCCCGCAGGCTTGGCTGGGTCTCAGCCAGCATCCACCACGGCGCGCTTGGCCATCACCGTGACCAGATGCGCGCGATATTCGGCGCTGCCATGGATGTCGCCATTCAGCAGGCCGGCATCCACCTTCACGCCGGCGACCGCATCCGCCGACCAGTTGGCGGCGAGCGCCGCCTCCATCGCCTTTTCGCGGAAGACGCCATTGGCGCCGGCGCCGTTCACCGCCACGCGCACGCCGGACGCGGTCTGCGCCACGAAGACGCCGGCCATGGAATAGCGGCTGGCCGGGTTGCGCATCTTGGCATAGCCGGCCTTCTTCGGGATCGGGATATGGATCGCCGTCACCAGCTCCCCCACATCCAGCGCGGTGGTGAACATCCCGGTGAAGAAGTCCTCCGCCGCCAGCTTGCGCTTGTCGGTCTGGATGGTGGCGCCCAGCGCCAGCAGCGCCGCCGGATAGTCGGCCGAGGGGTCGTTGTTGGCGACGGAGCCGCCGATGGTGCCGCGGTTGCGCACCTGGGTATCGCCGATGGTTGCGGCCATGGCAGCCAGCGTCGGGATGGAGGCCTTCACCTCGGCCGAGGTCGCCACCTCGTAGTGCCGGGTCAGGGCGCCGATCACCAGGCTGTCCCCGTCCCGCTTCACGCCGCGCAGTTCCGCGATGCCGGAGAGGTCGACCACGGCGGTCGGCTTGTTCAGCCGCAGCTTCAGCGCCGGCAGCAGGGTCATGCCGCCGGAGATCGGCCGCGCATCGGGGTCCGCGGCCAGGATCTTCACGGCATCCGCGACCGAGGCCGGCTTGTGGTAAGCGAAATCGTACATCTTCCGAATCCCCTGTCTATTCGGCCGCAAGCCTGTGGGCATTGACGATGCCCCAGATCTTCTGCGGCGTCGCCGGCATTTCCACATGGCGCACGCCATAGTCGCGCAGCGCATCCACCACCGCATTCATCACCGCCGGCGGCGACCCGATCGCCCCCACCTCGCCGCAGCCCTTCACCCCGAGCGGGTTGTGGGTGCAGAGCGTGGTATGGGTGGCGACGCCGACATCCGGCAGGTCGCCGGCCCGCGGCATGGTATAGTCCATGAATGAGCCGGAGATCAGCTGCCCCGAGGGGTCGTAGATCGCTGCCTCCAGCAGCGCCTGGCCGATGCCCTGCGCCACGCCGCCCTGGACCTGGCCCTCCACGATCATCGGGTTGATGACACGGCCCACATCGTCCACGGCGGTGAAGTTCACCACCTCCACGTGGCCCGTATCCGGGTCGATCTCGACCTCGCAGATATGGCAGCCGCCCGGATAGGTGAAGTTCTTCGGGTCGTAGAAGGCCGTCTCCTCCAGCCCCGGCTCGATCTCCTCGATCGGGTAGTTGTGCGGGACGTAGGCGGCCAGGCTGATATCCGTCAGCGACTTGGTTTTGTCCGTGCCGGCCACCCGGAAGGTGCCGCGCTCGAATTCGATATCCTCGACGCTGGCTTCCATCAGATGCGCGGCGATGCGCTTGCCCTTGGCGATGATCTTGTCCATCGCCTTGTCCATGGCGCTGCCGCCGACGGCCAGGCTGCGGGACCCGTAGGTGCCCATGCCGAAAGGCACCTTCGCCGTGTCGCCATGCACGATGTCCACATTCGCCGTCGGCACGCCGAGTTTTTCGGCGACCAGCTGGGCGAAGGTCGTCTCATGCCCCTGCCCGTGGCTATGGGCGCCAGTCAGCACGGTGACGCTGCCGGTGGGGTGCACGCGGATCACGCCGACCTCATACAGCCCGGCGCGCGCGCCCAGCGAGCCGACGACGGCGGAGGGGGCGATGCCGCAGGCCTCGACATAGGTGGAGATGCCGATGCCGCGCAGCTTGCCGCGGGCCTTGGCCTCCGCCCGCCGCGCCTCGAAGCCGGCCCAGCCCGCCGTCTCCAGGCAGGCATCCAGCGTCGCGTGGTAGTTGCCGCTGTCGTATTGCAGGGCGACCGGCGTCTGGTAGGGGAACTGGTCGGGGCGGATGAAATTGCGACGGCGGAATTCGACCTTGTCGATGCCGGCCTCGGCGGCCGCCACATCCATCAGCCGTTCCAGCAGATAGGTCGCCTCCGGCCGCCCGGCGCCGCGATAGGCATCGACAGGGACGGTGTTGGTGAAGACCGCCTTCACCTCGGCATAGATCACCGGCGTGGAATACACGCCCGACAGCAGCGTGGCGTAAAGATAGGTCGGCACGCAGGGCGCGAAGGTGGAGAGATAGGCGCCCATATTCGCCAGCGTATGCACCTTCAGCCCGAGGATCTTGCCCTGTTCATCCAGGGCCAATTCCGCGGTGGAGACATGGTCGCGGCCATGCGCGTCGGACACGAAGGACTCGCTGCGCTCGCAGGTCCACTTCACCGGGCGCTTCACCTTGCCGGCGGCCCAGGTGACGATGGCTTCCTCGGCATAGTGGTAGATCTTGCTGCCGAAGCCGCCGCCGACATCGGGCGCCACCACGCGCAGCTTGCTCTCCGGGATATGCAGCACGAAGGCGCCCATCAGCAGCCGGATCACATGCGGATTCTGGCTCGTCGTGTAGAGCGTATAGTCGCCGGAGAAGCTGTCGAAATCGCCGATGGCGACGCGCGGCTCCATGGCATTCGGCACCAGGCGGTTGTTCGTCGTCTCGAACTTCACCACCCGCGCGGCGCGGGCGAAGGCCGCCTCCTGCGCCGCCTTGTCGCCGATATGCCAATCGTAGCAGAGGTTGCCCGGCGCACCCTCATGCAGCTGCGGCGCGCCGGGCGCGAGCGCGGCCTCGGTGCCGGAGACGGCGGGCAGCGGGGTGTAGTCCACGACGATGGCCTCGGCCGCATCCCGCGCCTGGGACCGCGTCTCCGCGATCACCACCGCCACGGGGTCGCCCACATGGCGCACCTTGCCCAGCGCCAGCGCCGGGTGCATCGGCTCCGCCATCGGCGAGCCGTCCTTGTTGTGGATCTGCCAGCCGCAGGGAATGCCGCCGATGGATTCGGCTGCCATATCCGGGCCGGTGAAGATGGCCTTCACCCCGGGCATGGCGCGGGCGGCGGCGGTGTCGATGCGGTCGATGGTCGCATGCGCATGCGGGCTGCGCAGCATCACCGCATGGGTCTGGCCGGGCCGGTTGATGTCATCCGTGTACTGGCCGCGGCCCTGCAGGAAGCGGAAATCCTCCTTGCGGCGCAGGCTGGCGCCGATGCCCTCGAAGGGCGTCACCACGTTCATTGTCCAGATCCTCCCCGTCGCGTTGCAACAGGCTGGCCCGCCGCGGCGCCCCCTCTGCCGGGGGGCTGGTCCGCGGAGCACCCAACCGGAACTCCGGCCTATTCGGCGGCGGCGCGCGCCAGTTCCTTCACCCGGCCATGCATCACGTCCTGGGCGGCGGCGATCGCCTTCACGATGTTGTGGTAGCCGGTGCAGCGGCAGAGGTTGCCCTCCAGCCCCTCCCGGATCTCCTTCTCGCTCATGCCGTCCGGGTGCTTGTTCACCAGGTCGATGGCGGACATGACCATGCCCGGCGTGCAGAAGCCGCACTGCAGGGCATGGTATTCGCGGAAGGCTTCCTGCATCGGGTGCAGCGTGCCATCGGCCGCGGCCAGGCCCTCGATGGTGGTGATCTCGCTGCCGTCGCACTGGACCGCGAGGATGGTGCAGGACTTCACGCTATCGCCGCCCATATGGACGACGCAGGCGCCGCACTGGCTGGTATCGCAGCCGACATGGGTGCCGGTGAGGCGCAGCTGTTCCCGCAGCGTCTCGACCAGCAGGGTGCGGGCCTCGACCTCGACCGTGTGTTTCGTGCCGTTGACCGTCAGTGTCACCTGCGGCATCGCGCCTCTCCCCGAATTTGGCCTGCCGGCCCCCGGCTGGGGGCCGCCCTGGCTTCGGAGAGTCGTCCCGGTCCCGCGCCTCGTCAAGCGTGGCGAATGCGAAACCGTCAGCCGACGGCCAGCAGCTGCGCCCCCTTGGCCTCGGAGAGCGGATTCTGCGCCGCCGGCAGGTCGTGCAGGTGGCAGGCGCTCACATGCCCCTCCCCCATCGCGTCCTGGATCGGCCGCAGGACGGGCTCCTCCACCCGGCAGCGGTCGAAGGCATAGGGGCAGCGGGTGTGGAAGCGGCAGCCCTTGGGCGGGTTGATCGGGCTGGGCACATCGCCCTTCAGGATGATGCGCTGCCGCTGGATGCCCGGCGTCGGCTGCGGCACGGCGGAAAGCAGGGCTTCCGTATAGGGATGCTTCGGCGCGCCAAACAGGCTGCGGCGCGGTGCCACCTCCACAATCTTGCCGAGATACATGACCGCCACGCGGTGCGTCATGTGTTCCACGATGGCCAGATCGTGGCTGATGAAGAGCATGGCTAGGCCGAGCTCCTTCTGCAGGTCCTGCAGCAGGTTCACGATCTGCGCCTTCACCGAGACGTCGAGCGCCGAGACCGCCTCGTCGCAGATGATCAGGTCCGGCTCGCCGGCCAGCGCGCGGGCGATGCCGATGCGCTGCCGCTGGCCGCCCGAGAATTCATGCGGCCAGCGGTTCACCGCATCCCGCGGCAGGCGGACCTTGTCCATCAGCGCGGCCAGGCGCGCCTCCAGGTCCGCCGAATTCTTGGCCAGGCCGAAGTTGCGGATCGGCTCGGCCAGGATGTCGCGCACCCGCATGCGTGGGTTCAGCGAGCTGAACGGGTCCTGGAAGACCACCTGCATGCGCCGGCGCAGCGGCCGCAGCGTGCCGCTCGGCATGTCGTCGATCCGCTGCCCGTCCAGGATCACCTGGCCATCGGTCAGCGGGAACAGCCGCAGCAGCGCCTTGCCGACGGTGGACTTGCCACAGCCCGATTCGCCGACCAGCGACAGCGTCTCCCCCTTCGCGATGTCGAAGGAGATGCCATCCACCGCATAGACCTTGGCGGTCACGCCGCCGAAGAACCCGCCATGGATCGGGAAGTGCTTCTTCAGGTCATTGACCTGCAACAGGGGGGCGGTGCTCATGCGGCTAGGGCCCCTTCACGCAAGGCATAGTGGCAGGCGGCGACATGCCCCGGTGCCTTCTCCTCCAGCGCCGGCGCGACGGCGGTGCAGAGGTCGGTCGCATGCGCGCAGCGGGAGGCGAAGACGCAGCCCGGGATCTTCTGCTTCAGGCTCGGCACCAGGCCGGGGATTTCCGCCAGCCGCGTCGCCTCCCCGGTCAGGGAGGAGCCGAGCTTGGGCACGGAGCCCAGCAGGCCCTGGGTGTAGGGATGGCGCGGTTTGTTGAACAGCGCATGCACCGGCGCCTCCTCCACCTTGCGGCCGGCATACATGACAACCACACGCTCCGCGACTTCGGCGACAACACCCAGGTCGTGGGTGATCAGCACGATGGCCGCGCCGACGCGGTGTTTCAGGTCGCGCATCAGGTCCAGGATCTGCGCCTGGATCGTCACGTCCAGCGCCGTGGTCGGTTCATCCGCGATCAGCAGCTTCGGATTGCAGGCCAGCGCGATGGCGATCATCACGCGCTGGCGCATGCCGCCCGAGAGCTGATGCGGATACTCCTTCACGCGCCGCTTGGCTTCCGGGATGCCGACCAGGTTCAGCATCTCCACCGCGCGATCCTCGGCGGCCTGGGCGGACATGCCCTGGTGCAGGCGCAGCGTCTCACCGATCTGGCGGCCGACGGTCAGCACGGGGTTCAGGCTGGTCATCGGCTCCTGGAAGATCATGCTGATCTCGTTGCCGCGGATCGCCCGCATCTCCTTGTCGGAGGCCTCCAGAAGGTTCTTGCCGTTGAAGCGGATAGCGCCGGCGATCTTGCCGGGCGGCTCCGGGATCAGCCGCAGGATGGACATGGCGGTGACCGACTTGCCGCAGCCGGATTCGCCCACGATGGCCAGGGTCTCGCCGGCATTCACATGGAAGGAGACGCCATCGACGGCGCGGTTGATGCCGTCGGGCGTGCGGAAATGCGTCTGCAGCGCATCGACTTCGAGAAGTGCCATTCGCTTAGAGCCTCTTGGCCATGCGCGGGTCGAGCGCATCGCGCAGCCCGTCGCCCAGCAGGTTCACGGCCAGCACGGTGATGGACAGGAACAGCGCCGGGAAGAAGACGATATAGGGCTTCACCTGCCAGAGGGCGCGGCCCTCGGCCATGATATTGCCCCAGGACGGGATGATCGGCGGCGTGCCGGCGCCGATGAAGGACAGGATCGCCTCCGTGATCATCGCACTCGCGCAGATATAGGTGGCCTGCACGGTCAGCGGCGCCAGGGTGTTCGGCAGGATGTGGCGGATGATGATCATCGGCGTGCGGGTGCCGGAGGCCACCGCCGCATCCACATAGGGTTGCTCGCGCAGGCTCAGCACCACGCCGCGCACCAGGCGGGAGACGCGCGGGATTTCAGCGATGGTGATGGCCAGCACCACATTGCCCACGCTGCCGCGGGTCAGCGCCATCAGCGCGATCGCCAGCAGGATGGAGGGGATGGACATCATGCCGTCCATGATCCGCATGATGATGCTGTCCGCCACCCGGATGAAGCCGGAGATCAGGCCGATGAAGAGCCCGATGGCGGAGGCGCAGATGGCCACAGCGAAGCCCACGGTCAGCGAGACGCGCGCGCCATACAGCACGCGCGAATAGATATCCCGGCCCAGCATGTCGCTGCCGAACCAGAACTGCGCGGAGGGTTCGCGCGTGCGCAGCGCGGGGGCCAGCGCCGTCGGGTCCTTGCTGGTCAGGAAGGGCGCGAAGACGGCGATGAAGACCATCAGGAAGACCAGCAGGCCGCCGATGGCAATGGTGGGATTGCGCCGGATGAAGCCGAACAGACCGCCGCGCGCGCGAACGGGCGGCATGATGTCCTGCATCGGGACGGCGGCGTTGACCCCGGGGGGAAGGGTGGTGGTGCTCAATACCGGATCCTCGGGTCGAACAGGGTATAGGCCAGGTCGATGGCAAGGTTGACCAGCACATAGACGAAGCTGAACAGCAGCACGACGCCCTGGATCACCGGGTAGTCGCGCCGCAGGATGGCATCCACCGTCAGCCGGCCCAGGCCGGGAATGGCGAAGACGCTTTCCGTCACTACCGCGCCGCCGATCAGCAGCGCGATGCCGATGCCGATGACGGTGATGATCGGCACGGCGGCATTCTTCAGCGCATGCAGGAACAGAATGCCGGACTGGTTGAGCCCCTTGGCGCGCGCCGTTCGGATATAGTCCTGCTGCAACACCTCCAGCATGGTGGCGCGCGTGATCCGCGCGATCAGCGCGATATAGACGCTGCCCAGCGCGATGGACGGCAGGATGAGGTTCTCAAGCCAGGGCCAGAAGCCACGCGCGAAGGGCGTATAGCCCTGCACCGGCAGCAGGTCCCATTCGAGGGCGAAGAAATAGGCCAGCACATAGCCGACCACGAAGACGGGGACGGAGAAGCCAAGCACGGCGAAGCCCATCACCGCGCGGTCGATCCAGGTGCCCTGCCGCCAGGCCGCCACCACGCCCATCGGCACGGCGATGGACACCGCCAGGATCAGCGTGACGATCATCAGCGACAGCGTCGGCTCGATGCGCTGCTGGATCATGGTGCTGACCGGCAGGTTGGTGAAGATCGAGACGCCGAGGTCGCCGCGCAGGATGTCCCAGACCCAGGCGCCGAAGCGCACCAGATAAGGACGATCCAGGCCGAGGCTGGCGCGGATGCGCTCCACATCGTCCGGCGTCGCCTGGTCTCCCGCAATCACCGCGGCCGGATCGCCCGGCGCGATATAGAGCAGCGAGAAGACGAACAATGCGACGATCGCCATCACCGGGATGGTGGCGAGGACTCTTCGGACAATATAGGCGAACATCCGCTTTTCAGACCTTTCGGTTCATCTGTGCATCCGGGCCGGGGTCCCTGCCCGGCCCGGATGCGGTCCTGCATCAGGCCTTGTTCACGCCCCAGAAGAAGGGCAGCGGGCCCTTCTGGATGCCGGTGACATTGCTGCGCCAGGCGGTATAGCCCAGGAAGAAGCCGGTCGGCGCATAGACCACGTCATCGATCGCGGCGGTGTTGATCTTGTCCATCGCCACCTTTTCCGCGGCCGGATTCGGGGCGGCGAACCACTCCGTCACGCCGTCCTCGACGCCCTTCGACTCCGGCCAGCCGAACCATGCCTGCTGCCCGGTGCCGCGCACCGCATTGTAGGCAGCCGGATTCACGCAGTCGGCGCCAGCGTGCCAGGTGTGGAACATGCTCCAGCCGCCCGCGGCCGGCGGGTTCTTCATGGCGCGCCGCTGGCCGGTGGTGCCCCAGTCCGTCGCGACGAAGTCCACATTCATGCCCATGCGCTTCAGCAGGTCCGCGGTGATGTCGCCCTGCGCCTTCGTGATCGGCTGGTCCTGCGCCACGATGCAGACCACCGGCTCATTGTTGTAGCCGCCTTCCTGCAACAGGCGCTTCGCCAGGTCCATGTTGCGCGCACCCTTCAGGATGTCGCCGCCCGCTTCCGTATAGGCCGGCGTGCCCGGGGTGAAGAAGCCCGGCAGCGCCTTCCAGAGCGCATCATCCGTACCGACCAGGGCGCGCATGTAGTCTTCCTGGCTCATCGCCGCGAGCACAGCCTGGCGGATCTTCTTCGAGTTGAAGGGCGCGTGCAGGTGGTTCATGCGGAAGCTGCCGATGTTGCCCAGCGGGTCCGCGATATCCAGCCGGATGTTCCGGTTGCGGCGCATCAGCGGCACCAAGTCGGTGATCGGGTTCTCCCACCAATCGACCTCACCGTTCTGCAGCGCCGCCACCGCGGTCGCCGGGTCCGGCATCACCACCCATTCGACGCGGTCCACACCCATCACCTTCGGGCCGGACAGCCAGCTGACCGCGCCTCCGCGCGGAACGTACTGGTCGAACTTCTGGAAGACGGCGGTAGCGCCAGGCACCCATTCGTTGCGCACGAAGCGCATCGGGCCGGAGCCGACATATTCGTCGATCTGCGTGAAGCTGTCGAACTTCGTCGCGATGCGCTCCGGCATGATGAAGCAGATCGGCGTGTTGGTCTTGCCGAGCGCATATTTCAGCTTCGGATACGGGCTGCCCAACACCCAACGGAAGGTGGTGTCGTCCACCGCCACCAGTTCCTTCTGGATGGCGCGCACCATCTGGCCCATCGGGTCGCGCGGCATCCAGCGGGTGATGGAGGCGACCACGTCCTTCGCCAGCACCGGCGTGCCATCATGGAAGCGCAGCCCAGCGCGCAGCTTGAAGGTCCAGGTCAGACCGTCCTGGGAGACAGTCTCACCCTCCACCATCTGCGGCAGCGGCTCGAGCTTGTCGTTCACGCCATACAGCGTATCCCACACCATGGCGGAGGCATTGCGCACGACATACTGCGTGCCCCAGATCGGGTCGAAATTCGCCAGATTCGCCTGCGGCACGAAGCGAAGCGTGCGCGCCCTCGCCCCCTGCGACAGGGCCGGTGCCGCGTAACCGCCCGCCATGCCCAGGCTGCCGGCGGCCAGGCCGGCCTTGAGGAGTGACCTGCGTTCCATATTTTTAAGCCCCTTGATCCCAGACGCCCCCGTTGGAGGCAGCCTGCCTTATCCCTGTGCGATGCGCCAGCGTTCAGGCCGGTTCATCCGGCTCCTGCGCATCCGGGTGGATTGCAGTGCATGTGCCGTGCCAATCCCCCGGGTGCGGGGTCAGGCGCGGCGCACGCCCCAAAACAGGGCGGGGCCGCCCTTCACCACGCCGGTGATGCTGCGCCGATAGGCCATGCGCGGCAGCACCTGGCCGAGCGGCAGGAAGGGCACCTCCTGCCACACCACACGCTGCATCTCCTCCGCGATTCGCTTCTCCGCCGCCAGGTCCGGCGCCTCGAACCAGGCCTCGCGCAGTTCTTCGAGGCGCGGGATGGTGGGCCAGCCCGCCCAGGCCGCGGCGCCATGGCCACGGATCGGCTGATGGCTGCCGGGGACGGAGACGTCGAAGCCTTCCCAGGTGGTGCAGAAGGCACTCCAGCCGCCCTGGTCCACCGGGCCGCGATTGGTGCGGCGCTGGATATGCGTGCCCCAATCCATCGCCTGCAGATCCACATTGAAGCCGATGCGCGTCAGCAGGTCGGCGGCCACCACGGACAGGTTCTGCAGCACAGGGATATCGGTGCCGGAGAGCATCACCACGCGCTGCCCCGCATAGCCCGATTCGCGCAGCGCCCGCTGGGCGGCAGCCAGGTTGCGCGGGCCGGAAAGCACCTCCAGCCCCGCATCATTCGCGAGCGGCATGCCCGGCGTGAAGGCACCGGCCGGCACGCGGGACATCTCCGGGTCGGTGCCGATCGCTGCATCCATGAAGGCGCGCTGGTCTAGCGCCGGCAGGATGGCGCGGCGCACCGCGGCATTGTCGAAGGGCGGGTGCAGGAAGTTGAAGCGCAGCACGCCGAGATTGCCGGCGCCATTCACCAGGTCCACGACGATGTCGCGGTTCCGGCGCAGCACCGGCAGCAGGTCCGCCAGCGGCGTCTCCCACCAATCCACCTCGTTGTTCTGCAGCGCCGCCGCGGCGGTGGAGGGGTCCGGCATCACCCGCCATTCGACGCGGTCGAAATGCACGGGCTTGCCGCCCGCCATGAAGTCCGTGGGCTCGTCGCGCGAAACATAACCGTCGAATTTCGCGTAGTGCACCCGGTCGCCCGCTCGGAATTCGTCGCGCAGGAACCGGAAGGGCCCGCTGCCCGTGAAATCCTGGATCTGCTGGAAGGGATCGGTCTGCGCCACGCGCTCCGGCATAATGGCGCAGATATTCGCGGACGGCTTTCCGAGTGCGAAGGCCAGCCCCGGCCAGGCCTTCTTCATCCGGATCTCGAAGCGCGTGTCGTCGATGGCGCGCATGCCGTCCAGCAGCCCGTCCAGCCGCTGGCCCAGCACGTCCCGCTTCGCCCAGCGCGCGATGGAGGCGACGCAATCCCGCGCCAGCACCGGCGTGCCATCATGGAAGCGCAGGCCCGGCCGCAGCGTGATGGTCCAGCGCCGGCCCTCGTCGCCAATCTCGTGGCCCGCCGCCATCTGCGGCTTCGGCTGGAAATCGGCGCCCAGGCCATAGAGTGTGTCGTAGATCATCAGCCCGTGGTTGCGCACCACCACGGCCGTCGACCAGACGGGGTCGATGTTCGAGAGATTGGCCTGCGGCACGAAGCGCAGGATGCGCGCGGAAGCCTGCGCCGAGCCCAGCCGGGGCGCGACCAGCGCCGCGCCCGCCGCCCCGATCACGCCGCGCCTGGTGGCCTGCATCATGGGATCAACCCTTGCCGATGTTCCAGAAGACGGTGGCCGGCGCGCGGAACACGCCGGTGACATTGCGGCGCCAAGCGCTCGGCTGCCAGTAGAAGCCGAGCGGGATGTAGTACATCGATTCCATCGCCTTGGCGTTCAGCTGCTCCGCGATCCGGCGGCTCTGCGCCGGGTCGCCGGTCTGCACCCATTCGCTGCGCAGGCGCTCGATCTCCGGCTCATTCGGCCAGCCGAACCAGGCGCTGTCGGCATTGGCGCGCAGGAACAGGTGATAGACCGGCAGCGCCAGCGACTGGCCGGAGGAGGTGGTGTGGATGATGCTCCAGCCGCCGCGCTCCACCGGTTCCTTGCTCGCGCGGCGCTGCACCAGCGTGCCCCAGTCGGTGGAGACCACCTCCAGGTTCATGCCGATCCGCGTCAGGATATCCGCCGTGACCAGCGACAGCGCGTTGATCTGCGGATAGTCGCCGGGCGCGATCAGCACCACCTTCTCGCCATTGTAGCCGGCTTCGCGCAGCGCGGCCTTGGCGCGTTCGATATTGCGCGTCTTCAGGATCTCGCTGCCGCTCTCATTCGCCAGCGGCGTGCCGCAGGTGAAGACTCCCTCGCAGACGCCCCAGCCATCCGGGTCGTTGCCGGCGACGGAGCGCAGGTAGTCGCGCTGGTCCACCGCCATGGCGACGGCGCGGCGGATGGCGGGGTTGTTGAAGGGCGGCTGCAGCGTGTTGAAGCGGCAGATGCCGTAGGTGCCGTCCAGCAGCCGCTGCTGCACAACCACCTCGCGGTTGCGGCGCATCAGCGGCAGCAGGTCGTGCAGCGGATACTCCCAGTAGTCCTGCTCGCCCTGCATCATCGCATTCGCGCTGGTCGCGGGGTCGGTGATGATGGTCCATTCGATGCGGTCGATATTCGGCCGCCGCCCGCCGGCCAGGCCATCCACCGCCTCGCTGCGCGGAACGTAACGCTCGTTCTTCGCCCAGACGGCGCGCTGGCCGGGATTCCATTCGCCGGGCACGAACTTGAAGGGGCCGCTGCCCACCGTGTCGCGAATCTGCGTGAAGGCATCGGTCGCCGCGATGCGCTCCGGCATCACGAAGCAGGGGAACTGCGTCTGGCCCAGCGCCATGGTCAGCAGCGGCACGGGGCGGTGCAGGCGGAAGCGGAAGCGGCGGTCGTCCAGCGCCTCCACCTCCGCCACATTGCCGATCAGCACCTGCATGAAGGGATCGCGCCGCGCCCAGCGCTTGATGGAAGCGACGCAATCCTTCGCCAGCACGCGCTCCCCATCATGGAAGGCGAGCCCGTCGCGCAGCACGAAGGTCCAGCTGAGCTGGTCGTCGGCGACGGTCCAGCCCTCCGCCATCTGCGGCTTGATCTCGCCGTTGCTGTCCTGCGCGCAGATCTGGTCGTAGAGCATGAAGGCGTGGTTGCGGGTGACCACCGCGGTGGTCCAGACCGGATCCACCGAGGTGAGGTTTGCCTGCGGGATCACCCGCAGCACGCGCTGCGCGCCGCCCTGCGCCGAAACCACGCTGGGGGCTGCCACCGCCGCGGCCGAGGCCGCCATCAATCCACGCCGTCCGATCATCTGCACTATCCCTTCCTGGGTGGCTCTTCGGGTGGTCGATCAGTCGCGCTTGATGCCCCAATACAGCGCCAGCCCGGGCACGCGGCCCGAGAGGTTGCTGCGCAGCGCGGTCAGCGAGAGATAGGCGCCGACCGGGATATAGGGCAGCTCATCCATCGCCACCTCCTGCATCTCCCGCCCCAGGCGCTGCTCGGCGGCCTCGTCCGGCGCCTCGAACCAGGCGTCGCGCAGCTCCTCCAGCTTCGGGATGGTGGGCCAGCCGAACCAGGCGCCGGTGCCATTGCCGCGCAGCGGGAAATGCGCCGCGGGATTGGCGAAGTCGAAGGATGAGAAGGCGGTGAACAACATGCTCCAGCCGCCGGCGGACACCGGCTCCCGCGAGGTGCGGCGCTGCACGGTGGTGCCCCAGTCGGTCAGCACGATATCCGAATTGAACCCCAGGCGCCGCACCAGGTCCGCGCCCACCTGCGTCATGGCGGAAGGCGCCAGGATGTCGGTCGGGCCGATCAGGCGCATCAGCTCGTTGTCATAGCCAGCTTCGCGCATCAGCGCCTTGGCGCGGTCGATGCTGCGCGGGCCGGTCAGCGCGGCCATCGCCGCGTCATTGGCCATCGGCGTGCCCGGCGTGAAGAAGCCGGTGGCGGCGTTGAAGTTCGCCGGATCGGTGCCGACGATCGCCTGCATGAAGTCGGACTGGCTGATCGCGGGCAGCATCGCCTGGCGCAGCTTCTTGTTGTTGAAGGGCGCGTGCAGGTGGTTGAAGCGCAGGATGCCGGTCAGTGGCAGCGGGTCGATCGCCTCGATCCGCACATTGCGGTTGCGGCGCAGCAGCTGCTGGATCTCCGGCGGCGGCTGCTCGTACCAGTCGATCTCGCCGGTCTGGATGGCGGCGGCGGAGGTCGCGGCATCGGTGATGATGTGCCATTCGACGCGGTCGAAATGCACGATCTTCGGCCCCGCGGTCAGGCTCGGCGTGCCGGAGGCAACGGGCACGTAGTCCGCATTGCGGGTATAGACCACCATCGAGCCCGAATTGTACTCATCCGCCTTGAAGCGGAAGGGCCCGCTGCCCACCGCTTCGCGGATCTGGGTGAAGGCATCCGTGCTGGCCAGGCGTTCCGGCATGATGAAGGCCGGGCTGTTGGAAACCTGGCCGAGCGCCGCGAACAGCAGCGGGAAGGGCCGCTTGAGGCTGAACTGCAGGCGCTTGTCGTCCAGCGCCGTCAGCGCATCCGTCAGCGAGGCCAGCTTCTGCCCGAAGGGATTGCGCTTCATCCAGCGCGAGACGCTGGCCACCACATCCTTGGCCAGCACCGGCGTGCCGTCGTGGAACTTCAGCCCGTCGCGCAGCGTGATGATGATGCGCTTACCGCCATCCTCCGACACATGGCCGGCGGCCATCTGCGGCTGCGGGCGGAACTGCGCGTCCAGGCCGTACAGCGTGTCGTAGATCATGTGCCCGTGGTTGCGGGTGATGTTCGCCGTGGTCCAGATCGGATCCAGGCTGGTCAGGTTCGCCTGCGGCACCATCTTCATGATGCGGTTCTGTGCCGGCTGTGCGATGGCAAACCTTGGCAGGGCGGCCGCACCGCCAATGGCTGCGCCTGACTTCAGCAGGTCCCTGCGAAGCATACCAGTCTCCCGTTCCAGCCTTCCCGAGAACGGATCAGACCAGCCCTGGCCGCATCCCGCAAGCCGCAACCTCAGGCAGGCGCATCGGCATCCGACTGGCGGGGCGCCGGCGGCGCGCTTTGCAGCGCCGAGACGCAGCCGAACCAGTCCCGGCCGGAGATGCCGGCATCCGGCACCGCGACCGCAAGCACCCGCGCCCCCGGCCGGCTGTAGCGCAGCGTACCGCCGGCCAGCATCGCGCGCAGGCGCCGCTCCCCCGCCGCATCCAGCCGCCGCGTCACGCGCGTCGCGGTGCCGGGGAAGCGCAGTTGCCAGTTCCCCTCCGTGCCCCGGAACGCCACCTGGCTGATGCGCCGCCCCGCCTGCGCCGTGTAGGTCACGTCGCGCCCCGGCCCCGCCGCCACCGCCAGTGTCACACCCTCCTGCACCAGGGATGCGCTGCAGACGCCATTGGCGATGCTGAAGGACCAGGAGGCCTCGCCCCGCTCGGCAGGTTCCGCAGGCGCCGTGCGCGGCGGCAGCACGACCCGCCGCCCCACCGGCTGCGGCTGCGCGCAGGCGGACAGAACGGTCAGGACCAGAAGGCCCAGCACCACCGGACGCCTCATTCCCCAACCTCCTGAACCGTGAAATGCGTCCACGGCCCCGCGGCGTAGCGGGGGCCGTCGCGCGAGACCTGCGTCACGCGCCAGGCATAGCGCCGCGCCGCCGTCAGCGGGACCGCATGGCGGTCCGGACCGCTTGCATAGCCCGAGAACACCGCCTGCCAGGCGCCCTCCTCCAGGCCCATCACCTCGATGAAACAGCAAGGCGAGGCGGTGGTCGTCGGCAGCCGCCAGCGCAGCTCCATCTCCAGCGGCAGCCGCGCCGCCACCAGGCTTCCGGGCGCCGGCGCAAGCGGTTCTGGCGCCACCAGCGGGGTCAGCTCCGGCGCCGCCCGCAAGGGCGCCGGCGGCTCCCGCACGGCCGGCTCGCCGTCCGACGTGGCAGGCAGGGCCCATTCCACGGTACCTGGCCGAGGCAGCGGCGCCCCATCCGGCACCGCACCCAGCCGGTGCGCGCGCGGCGCCTGCCCGGCCCGGGCGCCGACCGACAGCGCCATCTCCCGATCCTCGAGGAAGTAGTAGCGCAGAACTTCTTCCGCCCCGGCCTGGGACACCGGAAAGGGCGCGGCGACAGTCCGGCCAGCCGCGCGCAGCGCCACGGCCAGCGCCTCCGCCCGCGCTGCGGCGGCGGCGTCGCCGCGCGGGTAGGTCAGCACGATGCGCGCCGGCGGCGCCACCGGCAGCGCGGGCACCACCGCGGGCGGCTCGGCAGGCACCACCGCAACCTGCTCGGCCGGCACGATCGCGGCCGGCGCCGGGACTGGCGCCGGGACTGGCGCCGGGACTGGCGAAGATGCGGGCGCGGCGCCTGGCGCCGCCTCTGCCGGCTCCGCCTGTGCCGTCCGCACCACCTCCGCCCCGGCGCCGTCACGCGGCGCCACGCCAGACGAGCCCGGCCCCAGGATCATCCAGGCGCCGGCAGCGCCGATCAGCCCCAGCGCAACCGCGGTCGCCAGCCAGGGCAGCAGGCGGTGCGAACCGCGCTGTGCCTCCGACGCGGCCGGCACCAGGATCGGCAGCAGCTCCGTCGCGGGCGCTGCTTCCAGCCTGGCAGGCAGGGCAGGCCCGGGATGCAACTCGGCCCCGGCCGTGCTGTCCGCCGGCCCGCCGTCGAACCTCCCGCCGGAATCGGGCGGCGATGCTTCAAGCACCGGCATCCGCACCGCCGAAAGCTCATGCATCCCGGCCGCGCCGCGAACATGCGCGCCGGTGACGGCTTGCGCCTTCTCCAGCCCGGCCATGAAAAGGCTGCTGCCGATCAGCACATTCAGCCGTTGCGGCACGCCTGCCGATTCCAGGCCGAGGGCCGCCACCGCATCCGGCGGCATCCGCTCCGCCGGCACCTCCAGCACCGCCAGCCGCGCCGTGACGTAGTCTTCCACCTCCTCGGCGCGCAGCCCGCCCAGCCGCACCACCCGATGCGGAAGCCCCTCCAGCCGGGCGCCGAAGCCGGGCAGCGCCGCCAGCACGGCCAGACCGGCGCCGCCGGCCGCCAACCGGGCCAGGGTCGTGTCGTCGATTCGATCCGCCTCATCCACCAGCAGCACCGCGGCCCCGGCTTCGGCCACTTCCTCGGCGAGGTCACCGAACTCAAGCCGCTGCGCCGGGATGCCGGCGGCGCGAAGCTGCCGTTCCACGACCTTCAGCAGCAATGTCTTGCCGACACCCGGGGCGCCCAGGAGCGCCACGACCCCGGCCTCCTCCCGCACCGCCGCCAGCAGCGCGGCCTCCGCCTCCACCCAGGCCGCATGGCGGACAATCCGGCCGGGCCGGTGCCCTTGCGCGGCGTCTGCCTGCCCGTTCGGCGGCGGCGGGCCGGGCTCTGCGGCCATGGGATCGGTCGGCATGCGGGCTTGGCGACTTCACAAAGGTCGAGGGTGGCCCCGCGGTCCGGCCTGGGCCGCAGCTCCCGCAGGTCTGCCCCGGGGTTCGGGGCAGACCCGACCATATAGCTTCATCCTCCATTCCCGCAGCTTGCGCGGGATCAGGATGTTGTGGGCGGCGGCGCGCCGACCGCCGCGCCGGACCGCCGGCTCAGCCCCGTGCCACGTTCCAGAACAGCGGCAGGCCCTTCAGCACGCCGGTCAGGTCGCGGCGATAGGCCGTCGCCTGGAAATACTGGCCGAGCGGCAGGTAGGGAACTTCCTGGAAGGCCACTTCCTGAATCTGCCGGCCGATGGCCTGCTGCGCGGCGAGGTCCGGCGCGTCGAACCAGGCGGCGCGCAGCTCCTCGATCTTCGGGATGGTGGGCCAGCCGAACCAGGCCTGCTGGCCATGGCCGCGCAGGCTCTGGTGCACGCCCGGGTTGAACATGTCGAGGCCGGACCAGAAGGTGAAGAACATGTTCCAGCCGCCCTTGTCCGGCGCCTCGCGGCTCGCGCGCCGCTGCACCACCGTGCCCCAGTCGGTGGAGACATAGTCCACGTTCATGCCCGCGCGGCGCAGCATATCGTTGCCCACCTGCGCCAGGGCGTTCAGCGACGGGAAGTCCGAGGCCGCGATCAGCGTCACCTTCTCCCCGTTGTAGCCGGCCGCGGCCAGTTCGCGTTTCACCTTGTCCATGTCGCGCGGGCTGGTGAGGGCCTCGAGCCCCGCATCGGAAGCCAGCGGCGTGCCCGGTGGGAAGAAGCCGATGCCCTCGCGCCACAGGCTGCGATCCGTGCCGATCACGGCGGTCATGAAATCCGCCTGGTTGACGGCGCCGAGCAGCGCGCGGCGCACCGCCGGCTTGTCGAAGGGCGGGTGCAGGTGGTTGAAGCGCGCGATGGCGAGCAGCCCGGTCGGGTCCGGGATCTCCAGCACGATATTGCGGTTCCGCCGCAGCACCGGCTGCAGGTCGCCGGTCGGCCGCTCCCACCAGTCCATCTCGCCATTCTGCAGCGCCGCCGCAGCGGTCGCCGCATCCGGCGTCACATGCCATTCGACGCGATCGAAGCGCGCCACCTTCGGACCGGCGGTCCAGCTCGGCTCGCCGCCCGTGCGCGGCACGTAGTCGGCGAAGCGTTCATAGACGATGCGCGCACCCGGCACGCGCTCGCCGGCCACGAACTTGAAGGGCCCGCTGCCGATCAGGTCGCCGCGGATCGGCGTCGCGGGGTCCTGCGTCGCCAGCCGCTCCGGCATCATGAAGGCGACGGGGGTGGAGGGCTTGCCCAGCGCCTCGAACAGCAGCGGAAAGGGCTTCTTCAGGCGGAAGACGATGGCCTTGTCGCCGGAGGCGGCGAGCTCATCCGTCTGCGTCATCAGCACCTGGCCCAGCGCGTCCCGCGCCGCCCAGCGGCGGATGGAGGCGACGCAATCCTTCGCCGTCACCGCCGTGCCGTCATGCCACTTCAGCCCGTCGCGCAGCGTGATGGTGACGCGCTTGCCGTCATCCTCCACCGTATGGCCGGCGGCCATCTGCGGCTGCGCCTTGTAGTCGGCATCGAAGCCGTAGAGCGTGTCCCAGATCAGATAGGCGTGGTTGCGCGTGACATAGGCGGTGGTGACGATGGGATCGATCACCGCCAGGTCGGCCTGCGGGATGAACTTCAGCACCCGGGCGCCGGCGGAGGTGCCCTGGCCGAAGCTGGGCGCGCCGAGGGTCGAGGCGCCCAGCGCCGCCCCGGCGCCGGTCAAGAGGTGGCGTCGCAGCATCTTCTGTCATCTCCAGACGGTTGGGCGCTTCGTGGCGCCGCCATTGACTCGCGCGGCCCCACGCCGCCCCTGCGGGGGTTAAGGGAACAGGCTTCCCCTTCCCGATGCAAGGGCCGCAACAATCAGGCGGGACGATGGCCGAAGCCGAGCACCGGATCCGCCGCCGTCTCGATCCAGACCGCCTTGGACTGGGTATAGGCGGCCAGCGCCTCGGCGCCCGAGGACCGGCCATGGCCACTGGCCCCGAAGCCGCCGAAGGGCACCGAGACATGGATGGTGCCATAGCCGTTCACCCAGAAGCTGCCCGCCCGCACCCCGGCGGCCACCCGATGCGCCCGGCCGAGGTCGCGGGTCCAGACCGCGCCGGCCAGGCCATAGGGGGTGGCATTGGCCAGCGCCACGGCCTCCGCCTCGTCCTCGAAGGGAATGGCGGCAACGACCGGGCCGAAGATTTCCGTCTGGGCCGCGCGGGCCTCGTTGGACAGGCCGGCCAGGATAGACGGCATCACCCAGAAGCCTTCCTCCGGCAGCGCCTTGCCGCGCGGCGCGGCCAGCAGCTGCGCCCCCTCCGCCACCCCGGCCGCCACCATCTCCGTCACATGCGCGAACTGCCGGGCGGTGGCGACGGGCCCGGCCTCGGTCGCCGCATCCAGCGGATCGCCCATCCGGATTTTTGCGGAGGCCTTGGCCAGCATCGCCACGAAGCTGTCGTGGATGGACCGCTGCACCAGCAGCCGGGACCCGGCGACGCAGCTCTGGCCGGAACTCGCAAAGATCGCCTGCTGCGCGCCCTGCACCGCCGCCGGCAGGTCGGCATTGGCAAAGACGATATTGGCGGACTTGCCGCCCAGCTCCAGCAGGCAGGGGATCATCCGCGCGGCGCAGGCGGCGGCGATGCGGCTGGCACTCGCCGCACCACCGACGAAGGTCACCATGGCGACCTCCGGCGCCGCCAGCAACGCCTCCCCGCTCGTGGCGCCCAGCCCGGCCACCACCTGCACCAGGCCGCGCGGCAGCCCCGCCTGCACCGCCAGCAGGGCGAAGGCCAGCGAGGTCAGCGGCGTGTATTCCGAGGGCTTCAGCACCACCGCATTGCCCGCCGCGATGGCCGGCAGCACGTTCCAGCCGCAGGTGAAGAGCGGCGCATTCCAGGGCGTAATGGCCAGCACCACGCCCATCGGCTCCCGCCGGATGATGACGGTATGGCCGGAGGGCACGGGCACCGTCCGCCCCTCGATCTTGTCGCACCAGCCGGCCCAGTATTCCGCCATCTCGGCGACCCGGGCGACCTGGGCGCGGCAGTCGCGCAGCGGCTTGCCGGCATTGGCGGATTCGAGGCGGGCCAGCGCCTCCGCATTGGCGCGCAGCAAAATGCTCAGCTTCCAGATGCGGCGGCCGCGCTCCGCCGCGGTCAGCGCCATCCAGGCGCGCTGCGCCTGCGCAGCACCCCGCGCCGCCTCTCGCGCCAGGGCGGGGCCGGCATCGGCGTAGTCCGCCATGGCAATGCCGGTCACCGGGTCCTGCAGCGTGATTGGCTGGCCCTGCCCTTCCGTCACCTCCCCGCCCAGCACGCTGCCGATGCGCCCGCCGAGCAGCTGGCCGATCTCCTCGGCCAGCACCGCCTTCGCCTCGAACATGGCTATGCGCCCCCTAAGATGGCGGCGGGCACGCGGTTGAAGTCGGCGCCGTCCGCGACCTCGCTCGCCTCCCACCGCGCCACGGCCGCGGCGCAGACCGGCAAGGCGGCGCCCACATCCGCCGCCAGCGCCTGGGCCAGCCGCACATCCTTGCGCATCAGCCCGGCGGTGAAGCCGGAATCGAAGCCGCCGGGCAGGATCCACTTCGGAAAATTGACCTCGGTGGCGGCGGAGCGGCCGGAGGCGGCATTGACCACGGGCAGCAGCGCCTCCGGCGCCACGCCGGCCAACGCGCCGAGGCGCAGCGCCTCTCCGGCCACGGCGAGATGCGTCGCCACCATCAGGTTGTTCACCAGCTTGGCCACCTGCCCCGCCCCCGCGCCGCCCACATGCACCAGCCGCGTGGCGACCAGCGCCAGCGCCGGGCGGGCGCGTTCGATCGCCGCCGCCTCGCCGCCCAGCATCATGGCCAGCGTGCCGGCCGCGGCGCCAGCCGGGCCGCCGGAGACCGGCGCATCCAGGTAGTCCACGCCCCAATCCGCCGCCGCGGCCGCGAAGCGCCGCGCCGCCTGGGGGTCGAGCGTCGAGGTATCGGCCACCACCGCCTGCTTCGGCAACGCCGGCAGCAGCGCCAGCAGCACCGCCTCCACCGCCCGGTCCTGCGGCAGGGAGAGCAGGACCATCGGCGCCACCACGACCTCCGCCGCCTCGACCACCCGCACGCCCCGGGCTTGCGCCGCGGCGCGCCGCCCGGCATCGAGGTCGAAGCCGCAGACGTCCGCCCCCTGCTCCACCAGCCGCCCGGCCAGGCCCAAGCCCATCTGCCCCAGCCCCACGACGCCGACCCGCATCCGCCAAAACCCCCTTGGTGACACCGCCGAGGCTCGCAGCCCGGCGCGGCGCCGGCAAGCTGCCGCCTTTTCGTCACCGTGGCGTGGTTTGACGACCGCGCCCGCCACACCACGTCCAGCCCATGGAAGACCAATGCCCGCACGCACCGCCGAAGCCTTGATCGCGCGCCTGGGGCCGCACCGGCGGGACGGGCTGTTGCAATTCCTGCGCTTCGGCGTGGTGGGCACGGTGGGATTCCTGGTGGATTCGGCGGTGCTCTATGCCGGGCTGGCGATGGGGCTCGGGCTCTATTCCGGCCGCGCCGTCTCCTATGTGGCGGCGGCCAGCACCACCTGGGCGCTGAATCGCGCCTGGACCTTTCGCAATGCGCCCCGCGCCCCCCTGGCGCGGCAATGGGCGGTGTTCCTGCTGGTGAACCTGGTCGGCTTCGCCTGCAACTACGGCACCTATGCCGCGCTGGTCGCCTTCGTGCCCTTCGTGGCGGCGCATCCGGTGATCGGTGTCGCGGCCGGCGCGATCGCGGGCCTGGCCGGTAATTTCTTCCTCTCGCGCCGCTTCGTCTTCCAGGCCGCCGCGGCATGAGCCCCCAAATGGGCGCTGCGCCCCGCATCGCCGTCCTGATTCCCTGCTACAACGAGGAGGTGGCGATCCCCCGCGTGGTCGCCGCCTTCCGCGCCGCCCTGCCCGGCGCCGTCATCCATGTCTATGACAACAACAGCCGCGACGGCACGGTGGAAGCGGCGCGCGCCGCCGGCGCCCTGGTGCGGTCGGAGCCGCAGCAGGGCAAGGGCCATGTGGTGCGGCGGATGCTGGCCGATATCGAGGCCGATTTCTACGTGCTGGTCGATGGCGACGACACCTACGAGGCCGCCGCGGCGCCCGAGATGCTGCGCCTGGCCATCGACCAGAAGCTGGACATGGTCACCGGCACCCGCGTGACGGAGGCTGAAGCCGCCTATCGCCCCGGCCATGTGCTGGGCAACCTGGTGCTGACCGGCATGGTCCGCGTGATCTTCGGCAACCGGATCAGCGACATGCTCTCCGGCTACCGCGTCTTCTCCCGCCGCTTCGCGAAATCCTTCCCCGCTTTGGCGGAAGGCTTCGAGACCGAGACCGAATTCACCGTGCATGCGCTGGAACTGCACATGCCGGTGGGCGAGGTCCCGACCCCCTATCGCGCGCGGCCGCCCGGCAGCACCTCCAAGCTCAATACATGGCGCGACGGCTTCCGCATACTGGGCGCCATCCTGCTGCTGGTGCGGCGGGAAAGGCCGCTGCCCTTCTTCGCCCTGGCGGCCGCGCTGCTGGCCGGCATCGGCGTCGTGCTGGCGATTCCCGTGATCCAGACCTTCCTTGCCACCGGCCTGGTGCCACGCCTGCCCACAGCCGTGCTGTCCATGGGCCTGGTGCTGCTGGCCTTCCTTTCGCTTGCCTGCGGCTTGATCCTGGACACCGTGACGCGCGGCCGCATGGAAGCGAAGCGCATGGCCTACCTGGCCATCCCCGCCCCCGACTTCGATACCGAAACGATTGCGTCCGAAGCTTCCAGCCCTCGGCCGGGCGCGCCTGATTGTCTTCCTGGTGCGGTTTAACCCTCACGTTTGTTTGTTGTCAGGCCTTCGCATGCTAGGAGACGAGTGGTGAGCGTATTTCGCCGCTCGCCCGCCAGTTGCACGGACCATTAAATGTCTGGAAGTCACATCACAGGCCTGCACCAGGACGGTGCCAGCCCGGGCCGCGCCGACCAGGCACCCCGGCCCGTGCCGCCGGTGGCGCTTGCCGCCCCGGCTGCCACCCCGACTGCCCCCCTGGCCGGCCCTTGCCTGGAGGACTTCGTCACCGGCGCGGCCGAGCACCGTCTGCGCGACCTGCTGGCCTTCGCCCTGGCCGTGGAAGCCGCCCGCCCGACGGAGCGGGAGGCACTGCGCGGCAAGGCGGAGGCGGAGTTGCAGGCGCATGCCTTCCGCACCCTGCACAACCAGGTTGAGGCCATCCGCCTGGAAGCGGCGCGGGACCAGCTGGCGCGGCTGCGCGGCGGGCCCGGCTTCCTGAAGCTCGTCCTGGCCAATCTGGTGGCGCTCGGCCTGCTCGGCGGCATCGCGCTTGCGCTGTGGCTTCGCCCGGACCTGCTGCCGGGGGGAGTCTTCTGAATATGCGCCCCCCGATGCCCCTGTTGCCCGGCGCCGCAGAGTCCGCGCCGGAGACGGTGCTGTCGCGCGCCATCGCGGCCGGACGGCGGCAGCTGGTCGGCGTTGCGCTGTTCAGCGGCGTGGTGAACCTGCTGCAGCTCACCGTCTCGCTCTACATGATGCAGGTCTTCGACCGCGTCCTCGGCTCCCGCAGCATCGATACGCTGTATTACCTGACCGCCATCGCCATCTTCGCCCTGCTCGTCATGGCGATCCTGGACGGGCTGCGCGGCCAGGTGATGCAGCGTCTCGCCAGCTGGATCGAGGGCAAGGTGGCGCCCGAGGCCTTCCTGCGCGCCATCGAGAGCCAGCTGCGCGGCCGCCCCTACCGGATGGAGGCGCTGCGCGATCTCGGCGCCTGCCGCGCCTGGCTCGGCTCCCCGGCCTCGCTCACCGTCTTCGACGTGCCCTGGGTGCCGATCTACCTGGCGGTGATCTTCGCCCTGCACCCCATGCTCGGCTGGATCGCCTTCGGCGGCGCCTGCATCCTGTTCCTGCTGACGCTGGCCAATGAATGGGCGACCGGCAAGCTGGTGCGCCAGGCCAGCACCGCCAGCATCACCAATCAGCGCCGCGCCGAGAGCATGGTCCGCAATGCGGAGGTGATCGACAGCATGGGCATGGCGCCCGCCGTGCTGGCCCGCTGGCGCGAGGGGCTGTCCAGCTCCATCCCCCCGCAGGAACGCGCGGCGGACCGCGCCGCCATCCTCCTCTCCATCACCCGCTTCACGCGGCTGGCCGTGCAGGTCGGCGTGCTGGGCGTCGGCGCCTGGCTGGTGCTGGAACAGCAGCTGACCTCCGGCGCCTCCATCGCCGCCTCCATCATCATGGGCCGGGCGCTGGCGCCGGTGGAGCAGATGATCGGCGGCTGGAAGCAGCTGGTGCAAGCCAGGCAGTCCTATCGCCGGCTGCTCGCCTTCCTCGCCATGCCGCGCATCCGCCCCACGGGCATGGCGCTGCCGGCGCCCACCGGCCGCGTGGCGGCGGAACGGGTGACCTTCGGCTTCCCGGGCCAGCCGGTCGCCATCATCAAGGGCGTCAGCTTCAACCTGGCGGCCGGCGAGAGCATGGCCATCATCGGGCCCTCCGCCGCCGGCAAGACCACGCTGATCCGCCTGCTGATCGGCACGCTCGCCCCCGCCGCCGGCACCGTCCGCCTTGATGGCGCCGATGTCTTCACCTGGCAGCGGGAGGATTTCGGCCGCTATGTCGGCTACCTGCCGCAGGATGTGGAACTGTTTGACGGGACGGTGATGAAGAACATCAGCCGCATGCGCGACGAGCCGCCGGAGGGTGTCTTCGAGGCCGCGCAGCTGGCCGGCTGCCATGAGATGATCCTGCGCCTGCCGCAGGGCTACGACACCGAGATCGGCGATGGCGGCCAGCACCTCTCGGGCGGCCAGCGCCAGCTGATCGGCCTGGCGCGCGCCATGTACGGCAACCCGCGCTTCGTCGTGCTGGACGAGCCCAATTCCAACCTGGATGGCGATGCCGAGCAGGCGCTGATCCGGGGGCTGGAGATGCTGAAGGCGCAGGGCGCCACCGTGATCCTGGTCTCGCACCGGCCGACCCTGGTGCAGGGCGTGGACAAGGTGCTGCTGCTGCGCGATGGCGCGGCGGAAGCCTTCGGCCCGCGCGCGGAAGTCCTCAAGCGCCTGGCCCAAGGCAGCCGGCCGGCGGAAATCGTCCAGCAGCCCCCCAGGGAGCCCCCAAGGGCGGAAGGAGCACGATGAGCGGCGCCATTCCCATGGGCCCGAATTCCGGCCCGCAGCCGATCGGCAGCATATTGCCGGTGCCGGCCATTACCGGCCTCGCGCCACGCCCCGCCGCGCCGCCGCCCGCCCTGTGGCAGCCGCCGGAGCCGGATTCCATCCTGGACGCACAGCGGCCGCGCACCGCCGTGGCGATGTGGCTGGGCTACCTCATCGTCGGCATCTTCGTCATCGGGCTCGGCGTCTGGGCCAGCCTGGTGCCGCTGGCCGAGGCCGCGATCGCGCCAGGCGTGCTGAAGGTGGAAGGCACGCGCCGCACCATCCAGCATTTCGAGGGCGGCATCGTGCGCGAGATCCTGGTGCGGGACGGCGACGTCGTCACCGCCGGCCAGGTGCTGATGCGGCTCGACCAGCCGCAGGCCGCGCAGCAGACGGAAACGCTGCGCAGCCAGCGCTGGGCGCTGCTGGCGCAGGATGCG
This sequence comes from Falsiroseomonas tokyonensis, assembly GCF_019024325.1. Taxonomy (GTDB): domain Bacteria; phylum Pseudomonadota; class Alphaproteobacteria; order Acetobacterales; family Acetobacteraceae; genus Falsiroseomonas; species Falsiroseomonas tokyonensis. The sequence goes on along the minus strand of NZ_JAFNJS010000002.1, from coordinate 554,878 downwards.
CGGCTGGAGGCGGAGCTGGCGCGGGCGCCCTCCATCACCTTCCCGCCCGATCTCCTCGCCTCCCGCGAACCGCGCGCGGAGGAGGTCATCACCGGCCAGCGCGCCCTGTTCCAGGCGCGCAGCCTGGCGCTGGAAAGCCAGGTGCAGGTGCTGCGCGCCCGCATCGACCAGCACCGCGCCACCATCGCCTCTGCCGAGGGGCAGATGGATGCGCAGCGCCGCATGCTGGTGCTGCTGCGGGCCGAGGAATCGAACACCGCCCAGCTGCTGCGCCAGGGCCTGGCGCGCCTGCCGCAATTGCTGGCGCTGCAGCGGCAGGTGGCCTCGGTCGAGGGCAATGTCACGGATATCGCCAACCAGATGGTCCGCTCCCGCGCCCAGATCGAGGAAGCGGAGCGCGAGATCGAGCGCATCGAGACCGGCCGCACGCAGGAAGCCTCGACCGAGCTGCGCGAGGTGCGCCTGCGCCTTTCCGAGACCGAGGAACGGCTGCGCGCGGCGGAGAATGTCTCCACCCGGCTCGAGATCGTGGCGCCGGAGAATGGCACGGTGCTGAACCTGCGTGTCTTCACCGTGGGCGCCGTGGTGCGCGCCGGCGATCCGGTGATGGACCTGGTGCCGGCGGAGGACCGGCTGGTGGCCGAGGTGCATGTCCAGCCGAACGACATCGACGTGATCCATGACGGCCTGCAGGCCGAGATCCGCCTGCCCGCCTTCAAGCAGCGGCTGGTGCCCTATCTGCACGGCCACGTCACCTTCGTCGCCTCCGACGTGACGGAGGATGAGCGCCGCGGCCTCAGCTACTACCGGGTGCAGATCCTGCTCGACGAAAGCCAGATCCAGGCGGTGGAGGGGCTGACGCTGCGCGCCGGCATGGCGGTGGAGGCGCAGATCCGGACCGGGGAACGCACCTTCGCCCGCTACATGATGCAGCCGCTGATCGACAGCTTCCACCGCGCCTTCCGCGAACAATAGGAATCCCGCTCATGACCGCCATTCCCACCGTCTTCGGCGACGGCATCATCGACGTGCATGTGGCCAGCGGCGTCGTGCGCATCACGCTCGGCATGCAGACGGCCGCTTCCGCCTCCGTCAAGGAGGGCAAGCCCGAAGCCTCCGCCATGCTGGTGGTGCCGGTGCTGCAGCTACCGAACCTGGCGCGGGTGCTGGCGGAGGTGACGCGGCAGATCGAGGCCAAGGCCAAGGAGAACCTGGCCAGCCAGGCCGGCGCCCAGGCCAACCAGGGCCAGCCGGCCCAGGCGGAGCCGCAGGACCAGGTGGCCGGCGCCTTCCGCTTCAACGGATAGTTAAAGGCGCACAGCCGGTAGCAACTGAGGCGTGCGCGTTTGATTCTGGAACATCATGACCGCTAGCGCGGCTTCGTGGCAGCAGGGCGGTTGGGGTCATGCCACATTTGATCGCCGGTTCTGCGGCTGGCTGCCTGTCACAGCGCATGCTCGGCCGCCCCTAGCCAAGGACGTTACAATGTCGGAAGATAAAAAGAGGGAGAAGCTAGAGGTGGACTGTGGTGCGGTATCTGTTTCAGCGCGTTGTTCAAAACGACAAGCTATGGACCGGCCCTTCGAGCGGCCGCCTAGGTAGCAGGAGTGATGGCGGCTACGTCGTCACTCATGGCTTCGCGCATGAGGACTGGAACTTTCGCCGGGACGTGTGCGCTGACGGGCATATCTACGGCTACATGTATTATGAACCCAAGCAGCCGGAAGGCGATTTCAACATTGCGTTTGCAGCCTATGACAAGGGTATTGGCTGGCATCTCGCCGGCTTCTATGAGCAAGCATCGTTCGCGGTGAACGGCGCCAATTTCCCGCTTGCGCTTGTCCGGCAACGCGCCAAAGAGTTAGACGAGCTAGATGCTCTCGGGCATATCGGCGGGGCGTACAAGGGTCAATCCGTCATCCAGAAAGCCAAGCTTCTTTCGGATGAATTAAAGATGTATCGGTGGCGAGTCCGTCCCGAGAACATCAAGCCTCTGCAGGTTCGGGTGGCGGTCCCATCAGAAATCATCGGCGGGCCAGGCAAACACTACACGCGACCAACGGAAATAGCGCCGGCGCAGTGGGACCAACTACGGCTTCTGGCGCATGACTATGAGAATCGGCTGCCTGAAGATGACTATTCAGATGGCGGCAATCTCGAATTTCCTGAAGGAGAACTTATCCAGAAAACACACTATAGGCGGGAGCGCAATAAAACCCTCGTGAAAGAGGCTAAAGCTGCTTTCATAAGAAAACATGGGCGGCTTTTTTGCGAAGTTTGTCATTTTGATTTCGAGTCATATTACGGGCGGATGGGAAGCAATTTCATCGAGGTACACCATAATTTACGTCCTATGCACACAATGGACACCGCAACAGTGAGCAAAATTTCCGATCTAGCAATGCTTTGTTCGAACTGCCATCGAATCATTCACCGTGAACGCCCATGGGCGCTAGTTGAAGACTTCCGCAAAAAGCTGCTGATAGCCAAGCGAGCAAAGACGTAGCTGCCGGCGACCGGTTTAGGAGCGGCACGCCGCACGGATTGCCGTCGCCGAGCCGGCACCGGCCAGAAGATCGTCACACTGCTCTTTGCGGGCTGGTCAGGCCGCTCGCCGCGCCCCCGCATAGCCCTGCGGGTGCGCCAGCCGCCAGTCCCAGGCGGTGCGGACGATATCCTCCAGCTTCGGGAAACGCGGCGACCAGCCGGTCTCCGCCCGCAGCCTGGCGGAGGAGGCGACCAGCACCGCAGGATCCCCCTCCCGCCGCGGGCCCAGCGCATGCGGCACCGGGCGGCCGCCGACGCGCTGCACCGTGTCGATCACCTCGCGCACCGAATAGCCGGTGCCATTGCCCAGGTTGTAGCGCACCGACCGCTCCTCCAGCAGCGGCAGCACGCGCAGATGCGCATCCGCCAGGTCGGTCACATGCACATAGTCGCGCACCCCTGTGCCGTCTGGCGTCAGGTAGTCCGTGCCGAAGACCATCAGCGGCGGCCGAAGGCCGAGCGCGGCATCGATCGCCAGCGGCACCAGATGCGTCTCCGGGTCATGATCCTCCCCGGCGCGGCCTGCCGGGTCGGCGCCGGCGGCGTTGAAGTAGCGCAGCGAGGCGAAGCGCAGGCCGTGGATCTTCTCCGCCCAGTCCAGCGCCCGCTCGCACATCAGCTTGCTCTCGCCATAGGGCGAGACGGGGCCCAGGCGCTGCTCCTCGTCAATCGGGATGCGCTCGGGGAAGCCGAAGAGCGCGGCGGTGGAGGACATGACCAGGCGGCGGCAGTCGTGCTGCACGGCGGCCTTGGTGACGGCGGCCAGCACCGAGAGGTTTTCCGACATGTAGCGCAGCGGGTCGCGCATGCTGTCGCCCACCAGGGACAGCGCGGCGAAATGCAGCACCGCGTCGAAGCGCCCGCCGCCGAAGGCCTCGGCCAAGGCGCGCTTGTCCTCGCAGCGCCCCTCCACCAGCCGCACCCCGGCCGGCACCGCGGCCCGATGCCCCTTCGAGAGGTCATCGAGCACCACAACCTCGTCGCCGCGATCGCGCAGCGCCAGCACGGTGTGGCTGCCGACATAGCCGGCGCCCCCGGTCACCAGATAACGACCCAAGATCCCTGCTCCCGCTCCGCCGGCACCGCCCCACCGGCGGACGGGCCCCTGCGGCCTGAAACGCAGTCTTGCCTCGAAATGTGTCAGAAATCGCGGCGGCCGGCGCGCTGATCGCGATGGGTTGAGCGGGAGCGGAGGCTTGTTGAGCGGCGGCGATGCGGCGCCTAATCAGCCGGACATGACCCTGTTCCGCCTCCTCCGCCCCGCCGCGATGGCCGCCTGCCTGCTGGCGCCGCTGCCGGTGGCGCCGGCCGCCGCGCAACCCGGCCCGTTGGCCGGCCCGCCGGCACGCGCGGCGGATTGGGCCGCCCTGCCCCGTCCCACCCTGGGTCCGCCGCGCGCCATCGGCGGCACCGGCCTCGGCTGCCTGGCCGGCGGCCAGGCGCTGGCGCCGGATGGGCCGGGCTGGCAGGCCATCCGCACTTCCCGCAACCGCCATTGGGGCCATCCGGCAACGCTCGCCCTGGTGGCGCATGTGGCGGGCCGGGCGCGGGCGGCGGGGCTGCCGGACCTCTGGATCGGCGACCTGTCGCAGCCGCGCGGCGGGCCGATGCCCTGGGGCCATGCCAGCCACCAGACCGGGCTGGATGCCGACATCTGGCTCGACCTGCGCCCCAAACCCCGCGTGCCGGCGGCGATGCGGGAGGAGCTGACCATCCCCTCCCTGGTCCGCGCGGATGGGGAGGATGTGGACCCCGCCCGCTGGACCGCCCGCCACGCGACCCTCATCCGAATCGCGGCGGAGGCGCCGGGGCTGGATCGGCTGCTGGTGAACCCCGCCATCAAGCGCCGCCTCTGCGCCGACCATGCCGGCGCCCCCTGGCTGCGGCGCGTGCGGCCCTGGCGGGGGCATGACAGCCATATGCATCTGCGCCTGCGCTGCCCGGCCGATAGCCCGGAATGCCGCGACATCGCGCCGCCACCGCCCGGCGATGGCTGCGACGCCAGCCTCGACTGGTGGTTCTCGGACGAGGCCCGAAATCCCCGGCCGCGCCCGCCCGGACCGCCCGGCCCGCCGCCCCGACTGCCCCTGGCCTGCAGCGCGGTGCTGGCCGCCCAGTGACCTCCGCTTGGGCAGCCTGCCCAAGCGCGCGCCAAAAAACGCCCATTCCCTGGCCGAAGCGCGGCTTGCGGGCCGGTCCGCGTCTTGCGCCGGCCCCTCCGCCTGTCGCACACAGGACCGTGCGCGACCCGTCGCGCCAGGGAAGGGCCGGGGAATTCTGATGGAGCGACCTTTCGTCGAGATCAGCGGCGTCGCCATGCGGTATGGCGGCGTGGAAGGCACGCTGGCCTTGCAGAACGCCACGCTGTCCGTCGGCAAGGGGGAGTTCATCGCCGTGGTCGGCCCCTCCGGCTGCGGCAAGTCGACGCTGATGAAGCTGGTCACCGGCCTCTGGCCCGCCACCGCCGGCACGCTTCTGGTCGCGGGGCAGGAGGTGGACGGCCCGCTCTCCATCGCCGGCATGGCCTTCCAGAACCCGACCCTGCTGCCCTGGCGCAACATCATCGACAACGTGATGCTGCCGCTGGAGGTGGTGGAGCCGCATCGCCGCCAGCTGCGCAGCCAACGCGCCATGTACGAGGCGCGCGCGCAGGACCTGCTGAAGCTGGTCGGCCTCGGCGGCTTCGACAAGAAATTCCCGCATGAGCTGTCGGGCGGCATGCAGCAGCGCGCCAGCCTCTGCCGCGCGCTGATCCACGAACCCGCGCTGCTGATGCTGGACGAGCCCTTCGCGGCACTCGACATCTTCACGCGCGAAGATCTCTGGGCGGTGCTGCAGGGGGTGTGGATGGCCCGCAAGCCCACCGTGATCCTGGTGACGCATGACCTGCGGGAGGCCGCCTACCTGGCCGACCGCGTGCTGGTCATGTCGTCCCGCCCCGGACGGATCATCGCCGAGCGAATCGTGGACCTGCCGCGGCCGCGCACGCTGGAGACAACCTACAAGCCTGAATTCGTCTCCCTGGTGCATGATCTACGCGAACACATCAGTGCCGCCCGCAAGGGCGAGGAGGTCGTCCATGGCCAGTGATGCCGCGCTGACCGCCACAGCCCCCGCCCCTGGCACCGCCGCCAAGGCGCCGGCGGATGCCACCATGTCGCCCGAGGCGCTGCGCCGGCTGCAGGCCATGGCGCTGGCGCAGCGCCGCCGCCGGCGGCTGCAGGCCTGGCTGCCCTGGCTCGTCATCATCGGCATGTTCGTGATCTGGGAAGCCGGCGTGCGCGCCTTCAATGTGCAGCAATTCGTGCTGCCGGCGCCGACCGCCATCGCGGAGAGCATGATCAAGTGGTGGGTGCCGCTGCTGGACAATAGCTGGCAGACGCTGATGACCACGCTGATCGGCTTCTTCCTGGCCGTGATCTTCGGGCTGCTGCTGGGCGTCGCCATCGGCAGCTCCTCCCTGCTCTATCATGGGCTGTACCCGCTTCTGATCGGCTTCAACTCCGTGCCCAAGGTGGCGGTGGTGCCGATCCTGGTGATCTGGTTCGGCATCGGCACGGTGCCCGCCGTGATCACCGCCTTCATGATCAGTTTTTTTCCAATTGTGGTGAACGTCGCGACTGGCATTGCGACCGTTGAACCCGAACTCCGCGATGTGCTGCGGGCGCTGGGGGCAAAACCCTCCGACATCATCCGCAAGGTCGGCCTGCCGCGCGCGATGCCCTATTTCTTCGCCTCGCTGAAGATCGCCATCACGGTGGCCTTCGTCGGTTCCATCATTGCGGAGACGGTGGCCGCCAACAAAGGCATCGGCCATCTGATGATCCTGGCGAGCAGCCGCTTCGACGTGCCGCTGGTCTTCGCCGGGCTGATCGTGACCGCGGTGATGGGCGTGGCGATGTATGTGGCGGCGGTCGCCATCGAGAACCGCACCACGGGCTGGGCGATGCGCGGCCAGAACGACCAGCAGCAGGTCAGCGTCCCGGGGGTGTGATGTTCGGCCGCTTGCCCGCCTCATTCGGGGCGGGCAGGCTTGCCGCATGCACCTCCCTCGCCGTGGCCTGCTGGCCTCCGCCGCCCTTCTCGCAATGCCCCGCCTGGCCCGGTCCCAGGCGGCGGAGGCGCCGCCCATTGTCTTCGTGCATGGCAATGGCGACCACGCCGCGCTGTGGCTCACCACCCTCTGGCGCTTCGCATCCAATGGCTTCGCGCGCGACCGCCTGCTGGCGCTGAACCTGCCGGACCCGCTGGCCCGCGACGACGACACGGTGCCGCAACCCGGCCGCAGCGGCAGCGCGGAGCAAACGCAGCGGGTGGCGGAGGCCGTGGCCGCGCTGCGCGCCCGCACCGGCGCGGCCCGCGTCGCCCTGATCGGCAATTCCCGCGGCGGCAACCCGATCCGCGACTTCGTTGTGCACCAGGGCGGGTCCGATCAGGTCTCCCACGCCATCCTCTGCGGCACGCCCAATCGCGGCGTCTATGACTGGCCCGAGATCCGCAACCGCGAATTCAACAGCACCGGCCCCTTCCTGTCCCGGCTGAATGCCGGCCCCAGCGACGTGGTCCCCGGAACCGCCTTCCTGACGCTGCGCAGCGCATGGAACGACGTCTATGCCCAGCCGCGCGCCATCTGGTCCGCGACGCCGGACCGCCCGACAGGCACGGATGTGGACGGGCCTGAGCTGCGCGGCGCCACCAACCTGGTGCTCGGCGCGCTGGACCATCGCGAGGTCGCCTATCACTGGCGCGCTTTTCGCGAACAGTTCCGCTTCATCGCGGGCCGCGAACCGGAACGGATCGCCCCCCTGCCCGAGGCACGCCCCGTGCTCTCCGGCCTGGTGACGCAAACCCGCCCTGCCCCCACCAACCGCCCGCTCGCCGCGGCCGAGGTCGAGGTCTTCCGCACCGACCCCGCCACCGGCGCCCGCATCGGCGAGGCACTGCACCGCCGCACCACCGGCGCGGACGGCGCCTGGGGCCCGGTGACGGTGGCACCGGACTGGACGCTGGAGATCGTCGTCGCCGCCCCCGGCCATACCACCACGCATTTCTACCGCGGCCCCTTCCCGCGCAGCTCGGATGTGGTGCATCTCCGCCCCGCCCGCGCCCTGACGCCGGCGGAGCGCGAGGCTTCCGGCTGCGTCCTGCTGCTGCAGCGCCCGCGCGGCTATTTCGGCATCCCCCGCGACATCGTGCTGCTGGACGGCCGCCAGCCGCCGGAGCTGCGGCCGGGCGTGGCCGTGACCGCCACCGCCACCCTCCGCCTGCCCGCTGGCGAAGCCGGCCGCGCCGTGGTCGGAATCTGCAACGAGGAACGCGTGGTGGCCCGCGCCTGGCCGGCCGCCGAGGGCCGCATCAGCGTGGCCGAGCTGACCTTCTGACCATTCCGGGGGGGCTTGCGCCCGCCCGCCGCGCGGCGCATCCCCCTGCCCGGGACGGAATACGGAACCAGGCATGATCGGCGTCGATTGGGGCACCACGAGCCTGCGCGCCTACCGCATCGGTGCGGCCGGCGCGCCGGAAGCACGCATCGACCGGCCGGGCGGCATCCTGACCGTGCCCGAGGGCGGCTTCCCCGCCGCGCTGCGCGAAGCCATCGGCCCCTGGCTGGTCGAGGGCGAGACCAAAGTGCTGCTCTGCGGCATGGTCGGCAGCCGCCAGGGCTGGGTCGAGGCCCCCTATCTGCGCTGCCCCGCCGGCCCGGCCGAGATCGCCGCCGCCACCACCCCCATCCCCTTCGAAGGCGCCGAGCTACGCCTCATCCCCGGCCTGACCACGGAAGACGGCTCCGGCATCCCGGACGTCATGCGCGGCGAGGAGACCAAGCTGGTGGCCCTGGCCGAGACCATCGGCAGCGGCCTCGCCTGCCTGCCCGGCACCCACAGCAAATGGGCCCGGCTGGAGGGCGGCCGCGTCACCGGCTTCACCACCCACATGACCGGCGAAACCTTCGCCGCGCTGTCGCAGCACACCATCCTGGCGCGCACCAGCGTGGAGGGTCCGGACGTGCCGGAGGCCTTCGCCCGCGGCGTGGAGCGCGCCCGCCAGCCCGGCGGGCTGCTGCACCATCTGTTCGGCGCCCGCACCCTGCATCTGATGGGCCGGCTGGCGCAGGCGGAAACGCGCAGTTTCCTGTCCGGCCTGCTGATCGGGCACGAGATCGCGGCCGCCGCCCAGGGCGTGGCGCAGGTGCATCTGGCCGGTGCCGCCAGCCTCAGCGCGCTTTATGCGGCGGCGCTGGCGCAGAACGGCATCGCGGTGACCCGGCACGATCCGGACCTCGTCGCAGCCGGGCTGCGGCATATCGGCAGGAGCCTGCAATGGGTTTGAAGGACTGGCTCGCGGCCTGCCCCCTGGTCGCCATCCTGCGCGGCCTGCGGCCGGAGGAGGCGGTGGGCATCGGAGAGGCGCTGGTCGGCGCCGGGCTCGGCGTGCTGGAGGTGCCGCTGAATTCGCCGGAGCCGCTGGAAAGCATCCGCATCCTGTCCGCCCGCTTCGGCGAGGATGCGCTGATCGGCGCCGGCACGGTGACGGATCCGGCCGACTGCGCCCGCATCGCCGCCGTCGGCGGAAGGCTGATCGTGACGCCGCATGCGGACCCCGCCGTGGTGCGCGCCGCCAAGGCCGAGGGCATGATCTGCATCCCCGGCTTCTTCACCCCGGGCGAGGCCTTCGCCCTGCTCAAGGCGGGCGCCGATGGCCTGAAGCTGTTCCCGGCGGAGGCCGGGTCGCCGGCCATGCTGAAGGCGCTGCTGGCGGTGCTGCCGGCGGGCACGCGGGTGCTGCCGGTGGGCGGCATCGACGCGGGTAACATCCCCGCCTGGCGCGCAGCGGGTGCGGCCGGCTTCGGCATCGGCAGCGCCATCTATCGCCCGGGCGACGATGCCGCCGCGGTCGCCGCCAAGGCGGCGAAGCTTCGCCTTGCCTAAAGCGGCAGGAAAGGCATGATTGCGGCCAAGCATCCGGCGCGAAGGTCGCGGAACGGGTGGCACAGGGGGGTCTGTTGTCCATGAACTGGCATCGCCGCGATTTCGTCCTGCTCGGTGCCGCGGCGCTTGCTGCGCCAGCGCTGGTTCGCAGCGCCAGGGCGCAGGAGCTGACGCTGCGGCTGCACCACTTCCTGCCCGCCGTCTCCAATGTGCACCGCCACTTTCTGATGCCCTGGGCGCAGAAGATCCAGGAGGAATCCCAGGGCAAGCTGCGGGTGCAGGTCTTCCCGTCCATGCAGCTGGGCGGTGCGCCGCCGCAGCTTTTCGACCAGGCGCGGGATGGCGTTGTGGACATCGTCTGGACGCTGCCCGGCAATACCCCCGGCCGCTTCCCCCGCGTCGAGGTCTTCGAACTTCCCTTCGTCGCCGATGCGCGCGCCCGGCCGAATGCGCTGGCCTGCCAGGAATTCGCACAGACCCATCTGCGCGAGGAATTCGCCGATGTGCATCCCATCGTCATCTGGGCGCATGATGGCGGCGTCATCCATTCCAACCGCTCCGTCACCAGGCTGGAGGATATGCGCGGCCTGAAGCTGCGCTTCCCGACCCGCCAGGCGGGCGAAGCGCTGCGCGCCCTCGGCGCCGCACCCATCGGCATGCCCGTGCCGCAGGTGCCGGAGGCCGTCTCCCAGCGCGTTATCGACGGCGCCGTGGTGCCGTGGGAGGTCGTGCCCTCGATCCGGCTGCAGGAGCTGGTGACGCACCATACCGAGATCCCGGGCACCCCCACGCTCTATACCGCCACCTTCATTCTGGCGATGAACAAGGCGAAGTATGCCGCGATGCCGGCCGAGCTGCGGGCCGTGCTGGATGCCAATTCCGGCATGGCGGCGGCGGAGATGGCGGCCAAGCCCTGGGACGAGCAGGGCCCGATCGTCCGCGCCCAGGTGGAGCGCCGGCGCCAGAACACCATCGTGCAGCTCTCGGCCGAGGAGAAGCAGCGCTGGATCGAGACGACGCGCCCGGTGGTCGAAAGCTGGGTCGCCGGGTCCCGCGAGCGCGGCTTTGATGGCGCGGCCCTGCTGGCCGATGCCCGCCGCCTGATCGCCAAGCACGCCGCCTGATCGCAACGACGGGCCGGCGCGCCCGATTGATAGGAGCGCCGGCGGATGCGGGATGAAGCCACCCCCGATTGGGGGCAGCCGCCGGGCGGCGCCATCGGCATCGCGGCGCGGGCGCTGGCCTTCCTCGGCGGCATCGCGCTGCTGGTGGCGGCGCTGATCACCACCATCAGCGTGTTGCTGCGCTGGGCCACCAGCCAGCCGATCCGCGGCGATTTCGAGATGGTCTCCATCGCCAGCGGCGTCGGCGTCTTCGGCTTCCTGGCCTATGGCACGCTGATGCGCGCCAATATCCTGGTCGACACCTTCTCCACCTGGCTGCCGCGCCGCGTCGCCGGGGTGGTGGATGGCTTCTGGATGCTGGTCTGGGCGGCGGTCACGCTGTGGCTGGCGGAGCGCATGAGCCTCGGCGCCATCGAGACGCTGAACAACGGCATGCGCACCATCGGCCTGCTGGCGCTGCCCTATTGGTGGGCCGTCGCCATCGGCGCGCTGGCCTTCGCCATGACGGGCGTGGCCGCCCTGGTCTGGGCGCTGCGCTTCCTGCGGGGGCGTTTCTGATGGCGCCGGAATTCGCCCTGGCGCTGACCGGCTTCGGCGTGCTGCTGGCGCTGATCGCGCTGCGCGCGCCGGTGGGCCTGGCCATGCTGCTGGTGGGCATGGGCGGCTATGTCCACATCCTGGACTGGACGGCGCTGGGCAACTACCTGAAGACCACGCCCTACCATCTGTTCGCCAACTACACGCTCTCGGTCATTCCGCTGTTCATCCTGATGGGCGCGCTGGCGGAACGCGGCGGCCTGGCGCGGGACTTGTTCGCCGCGGCGAATGCGCTGATCGGCCGCAAGCCGGGCGGCATGGCGATGGGGGTAATCGGCGCCTGCGGCTGCTTCGGCGCGGTCTGCGGCAGCTCCGTCGCCACCACAGCCACCTTCGCCCGCGCCGCCCTGCCGGAGCTGCGCCGCTACGGCTACGATCCGGGCTTTGCCACCGGCACCATCGCGGTGGGCGGCACGCTCGGCATCCTGATCCCGCCCAGCGTCATCCTGGTGATCTATGCGATCAGCACGGAGCAGAACATCGCCAAGCTGTTCATGGCGGCGCTGATCCCGGGCCTGCTCGCCGTCGCGCTCTATATCCTGGCCATCGCGCTGATCGTCCGCCGCAACCCGGCCCTCGGCCCGCCCGCCGAACCGCCCAGCCCGGCGGAGCGCCGCACCGCCTTCCTCAATGTCATCCCGGTGCTGCTGATCGCAGTGGTGGTGGTGGGCGGCATCTATGGCGGCGTCTTCACCCCCACCGAAAGCGCCGCCATCGGCTGCATCGGCACGCTCGCGGTCGGCGTGCTGCGCGGCACGCTGAGCCCGCGCCAAATTCGGGAAAGTCTCTTCGCCACCGCCGAGACCACGGCGATGATCTTTGCGATCCTGCTCGGCGCGGAGGTCTTCAATGCCTTCCTGGCGCTGAGCCAGGCGCCGGACCTGCTGGGGCTGTGGATCTCCGAGCAGGACTATCCGCCCTATGTGGTGCTCGGCATCCTGCTGCTCGCCTACATCGTGCTCGGCGCGGTGATGGACGAGCTGGCGATGATGCTGCTGACCCTGCCGGTCTTCTTCCCCGTCATCACCGCGCTGGATTTCGGCCTGACGACGGAGGAGACGGCGATCTGGTTCGGCATCCTGGTGCTGGTGGTGGTGGGCATCGGGCTGACCGCGCCGCCGATCGGGCTGAATGTCTTCGTCGTCTCCGGCCTGGCGAAGGACGTGCCGATGGCGCGCATCTATCGCGGTGTCCTGCCCTTCCTGGCGATGGACCTGGTCCGCCTCGGACTGCTGGTGGCCTTCCCGGCGCTCAGCCTATGGCTTGTCACCGCGCTGAGCTGAGCCAGGCGGGGGGGGCGGTTGACGCCGTCATCCTTCGGCGGCACGACACGGGCAACGCATAGAGGAACCCGACCATGGCCGATGCCTTCATCTGCGACGCCGCCCGCACCCCCATCGGCCGCTATGCCGGCGCGCTGAAGGATGTCCGCCCGGACGACCTCGGCGCTGTGCCCATCAAGGCGCTGATGGCCCGCAACCCGAACCTCGACTGGGCGGCGGTGGAAGATGTGATCTTCGGCTGCGCCAACCAGGCGGGCGAGGACAATCGCAATGTGGCGCGCATGTCCGCCCTGCTGGCCGGCCTGCCCGAATCGATCCCCGGCTCCACCGTGAACCGCCTCTGCGGCTCCGGCATGGATGCCGTCGGCATCGCCGCACGCGCCATCAAGGCCGGCGAGGCCGATCTGATGCTGGCCGGCGGCGTGGAGAGCATGACCCGCGCCCCCTTCGTCATGGGCAAGTCCGCCGAGGCCTTCGGCCGCACCGCCGAGATCTACGACACCACCATCGGCTGGCGCTTCGTGAACCCGAAGATGAAGGCGGGCTTCGGCATCGATTCCATGCCGGAGACGGCGGAGAACGTGGCGCAGGATTTCCAGGTCTCCCGCCAGGACCAGGACGCCTTCGCCCTGCGCTCCCAGCAGCGCGCCGCCAAGGCGCAATCCTCCGGCCGCTTCGCGCAGGAAATCGTCCCGGTCAGCATCGCCCGCCGCAAGGGCGACCCCATCATCGTCGACCAGGACGAGCATCTGCGCCCGGACACGACGATGGAGGCGCTGGCCAAGCTCGGCACGCCCTTTCGCAAGGAAGGCGGCAGTGTCACCGCCGGCAATGCCTCCGGCGTCAATGACGGCGCCTGCGCCATCCTGGTGGCCAGCGAGGCCGCCGCCCGCAAGCATGGGCTGACGCCGCGTGCCCGCGTGGTCGCCGCGGCCACCGCCGGCGTCGCGCCGCGGATCATGGGCTTCGGCCCGGCGCCCGCGGTGAAGCGCGTGCTGGCCAAGGCGGGTCTCAGCCTGTCGGACATGGCGGTGATCGAGCTGAACGAGGCCTTCGCCGCCCAGGCGCTGGCCGTCACCCGCGACCTCGGCCTGCCGGACGATGCGGCGCATGTGAACCCGAATGGCGGCGCCATCGCGCTGGGCCATCCGCTCGGCATGTCCGGCGCCCGGCTGGTGCAGACCGCGGTGCAGGAGCTGCACAATCGCGGCGAGCGCTATGCGCTGGTGACCATGTGCATCGGCGTCGGCCAGGGCATCGCCATGGTGCTGGAGCGCGTCTGACCTTTCAGGCCGGCGATAGGGGAAGGCGCAAAAAGCGCCTTGAATCGTGCATCCTGGCACGTCGCGATCGCGCGGCCGGCTTCCCGCTCCCCGCGATCAGGTGATACGAATTAACCTGATCGGCCGGGGAGCCAGAATGTTTCTGCAGCTGGGGGACATCGTCGCGCATGTCGCGGTGGAGGGACCTGAAGGGGCCCCGCCGCTGCTGATGCTGCATTCCATCGGCACCTCCATGCATATCTTCGCGCCGCAGGCCGCGGCCTTGTCGCGCAGCCACCGCGTCATCCGCATGGATATGCGCGGCCATGGCCATTCGGGCGTCACCGATGGCGACTATTCCATGGAACTGCATGCGGCGGATGCGCTGGCGCTGCTGGATGCGCTGGGCATCGCCCGGGCGCATGTCTTCGGCCTGTCGATCGGCGGGCGCATCGCGCTGGCCATGGCGGCCATGGCGCCTTCCCGCGTGCTGTCCCTGGTGCTGATGGACACGGCGCTGGACTTCCTTCCGCCGCAGGCCTGGCAGGACCGGATCGAGGCGGTGCGCGCCATCGGCACCCAGGCGCTGGTGGATGTGGTCATGCCGCGCTGGGTGGTGGATACCTCCCTCCCCTCCTCCCAGGGGCTGCGGCAGATGCTGCTGCGCACGGACCGCCGCGGCTATGCGGGCTCCGCCGCCGCGCTGCGCGATGCGCGGGCCGAACAGGTGGCCGGGCGCATCACCTGCCCCACCACGGTTGCCGTCGGCACGCAGGATGTGGCGACCCCGCCCGAGATGGCGCGGGCGGTGCAAGCGGCAGTGCCCGGCAGCCGCTACGTGGAAATCCTCGGCGGCGGCCATCTGCCCACGCTGGAATTCGCCGATGCAGCCACCGCCGTGTTGAAGGACCACTTTGCGAGCCTGGCCCCCGCTGCCGGCGCCGAGGCCGGGGAAGCGGTGCGGCGCGCCGTGCTGGGCGATGCGCATGTCGATCGCGCGGCCGCTGGCGTCACGGCGCTCGATGCCCCCTTCCAGGACTGGATCACCCAGAGCGTCTGGGGCGGGATCTGGACCCGCCCCGGCCTGACGCGCCACACGCGCAGCCTGCTCTGCATCGCCATGATGGCGGCGCTCGCCCGGCACGAGGAGCTGGCGCTGCATCTGCGCGCCACGCGCGCGACAGGTGTGACGCAGGCCGAGATCAGCGAGGTTTTGTTGCAGGTCGGCGCCTATGCGGGCGTGCCTGCGGCCAATGCCGCGCTTAAGATCGCCAAGGCCGTGCTGCAGGAAGGCGCGGCGCCGGAGGAAGCCTGAGGCATGCCCGACCCCATCCCCTTCCGCCGGCCGGACCCGGCGACGCAGCCGCCCTATGACGCGCCGGCCTATGGCAGCACGCATAAGCGCCATCCGAAGCAGAAGCTGGTCACGGTGCCGCATACCCTGACCGAGACCAGCGCGCCGCGCTTCGACCCCGCCTTCTACCCGCCGCAGGTCGACATGTCGCAGGTCAATGGCCGCGCCGCGATGGGGGAGCGCATCATCGTCGCCGGCCGCGTGACGGATGAGGATGGCCGCCCGCTGCGGGGTGCCATGGTGGAGGTCTGGCAGGCCAATTCCTCCGGCCGCTACCACCATCCGCGCGACCAGCATGACGCGCCGCTCGACCCCAACTTCGAAGGCCGCGCGCGGTTGTTCACCGATGCGGAGGGCCGTTACAGCTTCGTCAGCATCAAGCCCGGCGCCTATCCCTGGCGCAACCACGCCAATGCCTGGCGGCCGATCCATATCCATTTCGGCCTGCATGGGGCGGGCTTCGCGCAGCGCATGATCACCCAGATGTATTTTCCGGGCGACCCGCTGCTGCCGCTGGACCCGGTGTTCAACTGCACGGCGGACGAAGCCGCGCGCAACCGGCTGGTCTCGACCTTCGACCTCGATATCACGAAGCCCGAATGGGCGCTGGGCTACCGCTTCGACATCGTGCTGCGCGGCCCGGCCGCTACCCCCTTCGAGTCAGCGCCATGACCCCTACCCCCGCCACTTTCACACCGGCCACCGCGAGCCAGACCGCCGGCCCCTACTGGCACATGATCGACTTCCCGGAATGGGCGGACCTGCTGCGTGCCGGCGGGCCGAATGCGGGCGCGCAGGGCGAGCGCATCACCCTCACCGGCCGCATCACCGATGGGGATGGCGCGCCCTGCGTCGATGCGCTGGTGGAGATCTGGCAGGCCGGGCCGGATGGCCGCTACGACGGCGGCTTCCATGGCTTCGGCCGCTGCGCCACGGACCAGGACGGCGTCTTCCGATTCGCCACGCTGAAGCCCGGCCCGGTGCCCGGCCTCGGCAATGCGACCCAGGCGCCGCATATCCTGCTGACCATCTTCGCACGCGGTCTGATGAAGCACGTCACCACCCGCGCCTATTTCGCGGGCGAGGCACTGAACGCCGCCGACCCCGTGCTGAACCTGGTCGAGGAAGGCCGGCGCGGCACGCTGGTCGCCCAGCCCGCCGGTGCCGGCGCCTGGCGCCTGGATATCCGCCTGCAGGGCGAGGGCGAGACGGTCTTCCTGGAGATCTGAGCTACCGCAGCAGCGCGCCGATCGTCTCGGCCGCGCGGGCCACGGTGAAGGGCTTGGCCAGGAAGGGCGCGCCGGGCAGGCCGCGCCCCGGCTCCGCCGCGCGAAAGCGGCCGGAGGCATAGACCACCGGCAGATGCGGCCGCAGCTGTCGCGCCGCATGCGACAGGTCGAAGCCATCCGCACCCGGCAGGTTGATGTCCGTCATCAGCACGTCGATGTCGGGCCGACGCGCGAGCAGGCCCAGCGCCGCCTCCGCATCCTCGGCCTCCAGCACCGTATAGCCGGCATCGGTCAGACCCTCGACCAGGGTCATGCGGACCAATGCGTCGTCTTCAACCAGTAAAAGCGTCAGCGGCCCCGCCTCCATGCCAGGATCCTCCAGCCAGGAAGCGTAAGCACAGAGCGGCGTGGAACGGTTGTCTCCGATCCGCCACGTCTGCGTGATTTATGGCAAAAGCTTGGCAGCGTGGCAGCCGCGCCGCGCTTGCGGCCCGGATCGCCTCCAATCACGCTTGCTGGATACCGCACTGCACAAGACACTTGCCTTGAGCGCAGGCCACGCCATACAGGGATTCATGCCTCCGAAAGACATCGCCATCGTGGGGGCCGGCCTCGCCGGTCTCGCCTGCGCCAAAACCCTGGCCGCCTATGACGTGCGCGTCCGGCTCTTCGACAAGGGCCGCGGCCCCGGCGGTCGCATGGCCACGCGGCGGGTGGAGGCCGAGGGGCATGTGCTGAACTTCGACCATGGCGCGCAGTACCTGACCGCCCATGGCGCCCCCTTCGCCGCGGTGCTGGATGCGGCGCGGGCGCAGGAATGGCCCGATGCGGGCCGCATGGTCGGCGTGCCGCGCATGTCCTCCGTACCGCGGGCGCTGGCGGAGGGGCTGGATATCGACCTGGTGCGCCATGTGACGGCCATCACCGGCGCGCCGCGCGCCTGGTACCTGCACCACCTCGACGCCCGGCTGGTGCGCCCCGACCGTCCCTTGCCCACCCAGAAGCCGGAGGTGGAGGGCCCCTTCGATGCCGTCCTGCTGGCGGTGCCCGCGCCGCAGGCCCAGGCGCTGCTGCAGGACCCGGCGCCGCACCTGGCCGGCGTGCTGCAGGCGGTGCGCTTCGAGCCCTGCTGGTCGCTGATGCTTGCCTTCCCGGAACGGCTGAACCTGCCCGATACCCTGCGGCTGGATAACGGCCCCATCGGCTGGGCGGCGCGCGACAGTTCGAAGCCCGGCCGCGATGCCAGCCTGGAATTGTGGGTGGTGCAGGGCGGGCCCGAATGGTCGCGGGAGCATCTGGAGCTGACGCCGCAGCAGGCCGGGGACAGGCTGCTGGAGGCTTTCCTGCAGCTTGCCGCGCTGCAGGGCCAAGGCACGCCGCCGCCCCCGCCCTTCTTCAGCGCCGCGCATCGCTGGCGCCATGCGCTGGTGGAGGCGCCGCTGGGCGCGCCCTGCCTCTGGGATGCGACGCTCGGCCTCGGCGCCGCCGGGGACTGGTGTATCGGCGCGCGGGCGGAGGCCGCGGTGGACAGCGCCGCCGCCCTGGTCGACGCGATCCGGAGCGCATGAGCCCCACGCCGGAGGCGCTTAGGGGGACGCCGGAGGCGCTAAGGGGGGCGCCGGACCTCCAGGCGACCCTTGCCGAGGCCTTCGCGCTGCTCGCCCGCGGCGTGGCGGATCGGCGCTATGCCTTCCATACGCCGACCCTGGCGACGGCGGGCGCGGATGGCTTCCCCGCCGCGCGATCCGTGGTGCTGCGCGGCTTCGAGGCGGGGGCGCGCCGCCTGCGCCTGCACAGCGACAGCCGCGCCGGCAAGGTGGCGGAGCTGGCCTCCGATCCGCGCGCCGCGCTGCATTTCTACGACCCCGCGGCCGCCATCCAGCTGCGCCTGGCCGGGCGCGTGACGCTGCACCGGGCCGATGCGGTGGCGGAGGCCGCCTGGGCCGGCAGCCATGACTTCAGCCGCCGCTGCTACGCGATCGAACCCGCCCCCGGCACCCCGTGCCCCGCCCCACCGCCGGCGCCGACCGACAGCGCGGCAGGCTGGCCCAATTTCTGCGTGCTGCGACTGCAGGTGGTCCGTCTGGAATGGCTGCACCTGGCCGCGGCCGGGCATCGGCGGGCGCTGTTCACCTGGCCGGAGGGGCAGCCGCCCGCCGCCGGCTGGCTGGTGCCATGACCGCCGCCGCGGCCGTCTTTCCGCCCGGCTGCAAAATGCTCTAGCAAGGCAGCCATGACCTCCCCCGAAGCGATCACCGCCGAAATCCTCCGCCAGACCGCCCTGCGCGGCCCGGCCAAAAGCATCTGCCCCAGCGAAGTGGCCCGCGCCCTGGCGCCGGAGGAGGAAGCCTGGCGCCGGCTGATGGGCCCGATCCGCGCCGCCGCCATCCGCCTGGCCCGCGCCGGGCAGCTGGAGGTGCTGCGCAAGGGCAAGCCGGTGGGAACGGAGACCGAGATCCGCGGTGTCATCCGCCTGCGCGCCCCGCGCGACGGCGGTGCGGCATGAGCGCCGCGGCGCTGCTGCGCGGCCGTGGCGCGGCCGGGCTTCCGGCGGCGGAGCCGCTGGACTTCACCCGGCTGGTGCTGCCCGCCTCGCCCAATGCCGCGCTCCTCGCCCCGCCCGGCACGACCAGCCAGAAGCATATCGGCCTGCCGCTGCTGCCCGTTTCCGCGGAAGCCGCCTGGGCCGCGCTGCGCATGCTGGGGGAGCCGGTGGAGCGTTGCTGGAAGGTGGCGGAATGGCCGGACCGGCGGCAGGTGCAATGGGTGGTGCGGTCGCGCCTCGGCAATTTCCCGGACCTGGTGCAGGGCCAGGTGGTGCCGCTGGTGGGCGGGTCCGGCGTCTTCCTGTATTCGCGCAGCCTGCTCGGCTATTACGACTTCGGCGTGAACCTGCGCCGACTCCGCGCCTGGCGCGCCAGGCTGGATGAGGCGCTGCGCACAGCCTGACACCTTGCCCATGGATATCTTCGCATGCGCCGCATCGGCCCCTTCCTCCGCGATGCCTGGGCGCTGACGCGCCCCTACTGGACCAGCGAGGAAAGGGGCCGGGCCCGGCTGTTGCTGGCGGCGGTGGTGGTGCTGAACCTGTCGCTGGTCGGCATGACGGTGCTGCTGACCTATTGGCAGCGCGCCTTCTACAATGCGCTAGAGGCGAAGGATGCCGGCGCCTTCTGGTCGCTGATCTTCCTTGGCGGGGAAGCCGCGGGCACCTGGTTCCCCGGCTTCTCCGTCCTCGCCGTGGCCTATATCCTGATCGCGGTCTATGCGCTGTACCTGCAGCAGGCGCTGCAGATCCGCTGGCGCCGCTGGCTGACGCGCGACTACCTGGACAACTGGCTGGCCGACCGCGCCTATTACCGCATCGCGCTGACCGACCCCGCCACCGACAATCCCGACCAGCGCGTGGCCGATGACCTGCGGCTTTTCGTCGACGATACGCTGACGCTGGGCCTCGGCCTGATGTCGAGCCTGGTGACGCTGTTCTCCTTCGTCTTCGTGCTCTGGTCGCTCTCCGGCCCGCTCGAGGTCTTCGGCGTCTCGATTCCCGGCTACATGGTCTGGGTGGCGCTGATCTATTCCGCGCTGGGCACCTGGCTCGCCCATCTCATCGGCCGGCCGCTGATCCGGCTGAACTTCCTGCAACAGCGGGTAGAGGCCGATTTCCGCTACGCCCTGGTGCGGCTGCGCGACAATGTCGAGGGCATCGCGCTGCATAATGGCGAGGCGGACGAGAAGCGCGGCCTGCTGACCCGCTTCCAGGCGCTGACCGAGAACTGGTGGGCCATCATGACCGCCACCAAGCGGCTCACCTTCTTCACCGCCGGCTTTACCCAGGTGGCCAGCATCTTCCCCATCGTGGTGGCGGCGCCGGCCTATTTCGCCGGGACCATCCCGCTCGGCGGGCTGATCCAGACCAGCAGCGCTTTCGGCCAGGTGCAGGGCGCCCTGTCCTGGTTCGTCGAGAACTACGCACGCCTGACCGAATGGCGCGCCACGGTGGAACGGCTGACCGGTTTCCGCCGGGCCATCGCCGCGGCCCGCGCCAGCGCCAGCGGCCCGCGGCCGGTGCCGGGCGGGGATGCGGCCGTGACGCTCACCGGCGCCACGCTGAGCCTGCCGGATGGCCGCGTGCTGCTGCGCGATGCCACGCTGCGACTGGAGAAGGGCGAGGCGGTGCTGATCTCCGGCGCCTCCGGCAGCGGCAAGTCCACGCTGTTCCGCGCCATCGCCGGCATCTGGCCCTTCGGCCATGGCCAGGTGCATGTGCCGGATGGCGCCCGCGCGCTGTTCCTGCCGCAGCGCCCCTACCTGCCGCTGGGCAGCCTGCGCCGCGCCGTCTGCTACCCGCTGGACGCCGCCCTGGTGCCGGATGCCGCGGTGCGGGAGGCGTTGGAGGCCGTGGGCCTCGGCCATCTGCAGGACCGGCTGGATCTGGAGGATGCCTGGGACCGGCGCCTGTCAGGCGGCGAGCAGCAGCGCCTGGCCTTCGCGCGCGCCCTGCTGGCCAAGCCCGACTTCCTGTTCCTGGACGAGGCCACCGCCAGCCTGGACCCGGCGGCGGAGGCTGCGCTGTACCGGCTGGTCTCGGAACGGCTGCCGGGCGCCGGCGTGCTGTCCATCGCCCACCGCCCGGCCGTCGCCGCCTTCCACGGGCGGCAGTTGCGTGTCGCGGAGGGCGCGCTGCGGGAGGCGTGAGCCGGACGCCTACTCCTCGACGTCCAGCGCGTAGCCGGCGGAGCGGACGGTGCGGATGATATCCGCCTCGTTGTCGCCGTTCACCGCCTTGCGCAGGCGGCGGATATGCACGTCCACCGTGCGCGGCTCCACATGGATGTCGCGGCCCCAGACGGCATCCAGCAGCTGTTCGCGGGTGAAGACGCGGCCCGGATGCTGCAGGAAGAATTCCAGCAGCCGGTATTCGGTGGGGCCCAGGTGCAGCGACCGGCTGCCGCGCGTCACGCGATGCGCGTCCTGGTCCATCACCAGGTCGCGGTAGCTCAGCCGCCCCTTCACCGGCACGGCGCCCGACCGCCGCAGCAGGGCGCGGATTCGCGCCAGCAGTGCGTCCATGACGAAGGGCTTCGAGATATAGTCGTCCGCCCCGGTATCCAGTGCACGCACCGCGTCCTGGTCCTCCGTGCGGGCGGTGACCATGATAATGGGCAGGTCGCGGGTATTGGGCCGCCGGCGGATCTGCCGGCAGACCTCGAGGCCTGAGAGCGCCGGCAGCATCCAGTCGAGCAGGATCAGGTCGGGCTTGCCCTCGGCCACGCGCATCAGCGCCTCCTGGCCATCGGTCGCTTCCTCGACGCGGAAACCCTGCTTCTCCAGGTTGTAGCGCAGCAGCGTCAGCAGGGGGGCCTCGTCCTCCACCACCAGGATGGTGGGTTTGGCGAGGCTGCCGATGGCTTCGGGCATGGGGGCGTTCCCTTACTCGGGCGGCCGGACCACGGCATAGGCGGAGCTGTCCGCCTTGGGCCGCTCATCCGGCAGGCTGTCGCCGCGCACGGCGTAATGCACCGTCTCGGCGATGTTGGTCGCATGGTCGCCGATGCGTTCCAGGTTCTTGGCGATGAAGAGCAGATGCGTGGCCGCGGTGATGTTGCGCGGGTCCTCCATCATGAAGGTCAGCATCTCGCGGAAGATGCCGTTGTAGACATCGTCCACCGGCTCATCATTGCCCCAGACCCGCGCCGCGGCCTCGGCATCGTCGTTCACCAGCGCGTCGATCGCGGCCTTCAGGTTTTCCTGCACCAGGCGCGCCATGCGGGAAAAGCCGTTCAGGCTGCCGAGGATCGGCTGCTGCCCCACCACGATGCTGCGCTTGGCGGCATTGCGGGCATAGTCGCCGATGCGCTCCAGGTTGTGCGCCACCTTCATGGCGGCCACGATGAAGCGCAGGTCGATCGCCATGGGCTGGCGGGTGGCCAGGATGCGGATGCAGAAGGCTTCGATCTCGCGCTCCAGCTGGTCCAGCGCGGCGTCGCGGCCGATCACCTCCGCCGCCAGCGCGGCGTCCCGACGCACCAGCGCCACGGTCGCGTCATTCACCTGGCGCTCCGCCAGGCCGCCCATGCGGGCGAGCATGTCGCGCACGCGGCGCAGCTGCTCGTCGTAGGACCGCACGATGTGGTCGGACTGGGTTTCCATGGGCATCTGCCTGCTCCTCAGCCGAACCGGCCCGTGATGTATTCCTGCGTGCGCTTCTCGCGCGGCGCGGTGAAGAGCTGCGCGGCGGGCGCCACCTCGACCAGCTCGCCGAGGTAGAAGAAGGCCACCTGGTCGGCGCAGCGTGCGGCCTGCTGCATGTTGTGGGTGACGATGCAGATGGTGAAGTCGCGCTTCAGCTCGTCGATCAGCTCCTCGATCTTCAGCGTGCTGATCGGGTCCAGCGCGCTGGTCGGCTCGTCGAACAACATCACCTCCGGCCGCACGGCGATGGAGCGCGCGATGCACAGCCGCTGCTGCTGGCCGCCCGACAGGCCCATGGCGGAGGATTGCAGCCGGTCCTTCACCTCGGTCCAGATGGCCGCGCGCGTCAGCGCCCATTCCACCCGGTCGTCCATCTCGGACTTCGGCAGCTTCTCGTGCAGTTTGATGCCGAAGGCGATGTTGTCGTAGATCGTCATCGGGAAAGGCGTGGGCTTCTGGAAGACCATGCCGACCTTGGCGCGCAGCTCGTTCAGATCGACCGAGGCGTCGATCATGTTGCGCCCGTCCATCAGCACCTCGCCTTCCGCGCGCTGGCCCGGGTACAGGCTGTACATCCGGTTCAGCACACGCAGCAGCGTGGACTTGCCGCAGCCGGAGGGGCCGATCATGCCCGTCACCTGCCGGTCCGGCAGGTCGAGGTTGATGCCCTTCAGCGCCTTGTTGGTGCCGTAGTAGAAATCGAGGTTGCGGACGGAGATGCGCGCCTGCGCGTTCAGCGCCTCGGCGGAGCGGGCCTGCATGCCGCCGAAGCCGGGGGCGCTGGCGGCGGTCTGTTCGGTCGTCGAGCCCATCGGGCCTTCCCTTCCTGGCTCAGTTGCGCCCGCGCAGCACGGCGCGGGCAATGATGTTGATGGCAAGCACGCCCAGCGTGATGAGCAGCGCGCCGGACCACGCGATCTGGATCAGGTCGGGGAAGCCGGAATTGGCCTGCTGGTAGATGGCGATCGGCAGGCTGGCCATGGCGCGGGTCAGGTCGAAGCTGGTGACATTGTTGCCGAAGCTGGTCAGCAGCAGCGGCGCCGTCTCTCCGGCGATGCGCGCCACCGCCAGCAGGATGCCGGTAAGGATGCCGGACGCTGCGGCCTTGTAGCAGACCAGCGTGATCATCTTCCACTTCGGCGCGCCGAGCCCGATCACCGCCTCGCGCAGCGTATTCGGGATCAGCTGCAGCATGTCCTCCGTGGTGCGGACCACCACGGGGATGACGATGATGGCCAGTGCCAGCGCGCCGGCAATGCCGGAGAAGCCGCCCATGGGCAGCACCACCAGCTGGTAGATGAACAGGCCGATCAGGATGGAGGGCGCGGAGAGCAGCACGTCGGAGACGAAGCGCAGCACATTGCCCAGCACCGAGCCCCGCGCATATTCGGACAGGTAGGTGCCCACCAGCAGGCCGATCGGCGTGCCGATGGCGGTGCCGATGGCGGTCTGGATCAGGCTGCCGATGATGGCATGCACCAGCCCGCCCTTGGGCGCGGTGTCGTCGCCATAGCGCGTCGGGCGGAATTCCTCGGTCAGCACCGTCCAGTCCAGCGCCACCAGGCCGCGCCAGAGCAGCGTCAGCATGATGGAGGCCAGGAAGAACAGGCCGATCAGCGTGGCGGCCATGCACAGCCACTTGACCGTCAGGTCCACCATCTTGCGGCGCGAGGCGAGCGCCGGGCTGCGGCGGACCACGCCGCGCGTCTCCGGCTGGAAGGTCGTGCTGCTCATGGATCAGGCCTTCAGCCGGGAGCGGAGCAGGTAGCGCGAGGCCGCCAGCACCAGGAAGGAGATGACGAAGAGCAAAAAGCCCAGCGCAAACAGCGCCGACTGCTTCAGGCTGCCCATCAGGCTCTCGGGGAACTCCATGGCAACGATGGAGGCGATGGTGGTGGAGGGGTCGAAAAGGCTCTGCGGCATGCGGTTCGCGTTGCCGATGACGAAGGTCACCGCCATGGTCTCGCCCAGCGCACGGCCCAGCCCCAGCATGATGCCGCCGACGACGGAGATGCGCGTATAGGGCAGCACCACGCCCTTCACGACCTCCCACCGCGTGGCGCCCAGGCCATAGGCGCTTTCCTTGTAGACCGGCGGCACCTGCAGGAAGACGTCGCGCATGGTGGCCGCGATGAAGGGCAGGATCATGATGGCCAGCACGATGGCCGCGGTGAACAGCGAGGTGCCGGCGAAGAAGCGGCTTTCGAACAGGAAGCCCAGCAGCGGGATGGCGGTGAGGTAGTCGCCGAGCGCCAGCTGGATGTGCATCTGCACGAAGGGCACCACCACGAACAGGCCCCACATGCCGTAGATGATGGAGGGCACGGCGGCCAGCAGCTCGATCGCCGTGCCCACCGGGCGGCGCAGCCACTCGGGCGCCAGCTCGGTCAGGAAGAAGGCGATGCCGAAGGCCACGGGGACGGAGAAGACGATGGCCAGGATGGCGGAGGCGACGGTGCCGAAGATGGCGACGGCGCCGCCGTAATTCTCCCGCCCCTCCACCGGGTTCCAGTCCGTGCTGGTCAGGAAGCCCAGGCCGAATTCGCGGAAAGCCGGCAGCGCGCCGATGAACAGCGTGACGATGATGCCGCCCAGCAGCAGCAGGACCAGGATGCCCGCGCCGCGGCACATCCATTCGAACAGAAGATCCCCGATATCGACCCCGCGTCCCCGACCGATTGGCTTCGGCGCGGCCCGCGCGCCCATCGTCATGTCGCTCACGGCAGGGTCCTGGTCAGGAGTTCGGTTCGGGCGTTCAGGTCAGGCGAAATCCCCGGGCGCAGGGCGCCCGGGGTGTGGTTCACGCAGCCAGGCCTCAGGCGGTCCAGATGGCCTCGCCCGAGGGCGTCTTGACCATGCTGGCCCAGTTGCGGCGGATCACGTTCGTCACGCTTTCCGGCAGCGGGATGTATTCCAGCTGGCCGGCGATCTGGTCGCCGTTCTTGAAGCACCAGTCGAAGAACTTCATCGTGTTGCGGCTCGCCTCGACCTTATCGGCCGCCGGGTTGGTCGGCAGCAGGATATAGGTGCCGACCGTCATCGGCCAGGCATTGGCGCCCGGCAGGTCCAGCGTATCCGGCGCCATGTTCGGCACCGACCAGTCGGCGGCATCGGCGGCGGCGACGAAGGTGGCCTGCACCGGCTCGACGAAATTGCCGGCCTTGTTGCGGATCTGCGTCGTCACCAGACGGTTCACCACCGCATAGGCATTCTCGGCATAGCCGATGGCGCCCGGGGTGTTGCGCACGGCGTTGGAGACGCCTTCATTGCCGCGGGCGCCCTGGCCGGCCGGCCACTGGATGGAGGTGCCGGCGCCCGGGCCGTCCTTCCAGGCGGAGGACACGCGCGCCAGATAGTTGGTGAAGCCCCAGGTGGTGCCGGAGGCATCGGCGCGATAGGCCACGGAAATCGGCAGGCCCGGGATGCGCAGGTTGCGGTTCAGCTCGGTGATGCGGCTGTCGTTCCAGCGCGTCAGGCGGCCGAAGAAGATGTCCGCGATCACTTCCGGCGTCAGGCGAAGCTGGCGATCGGCCACGCCCGGCAGGTTCACGATCAGCACGATCGAGCCCATGACGGTCGGGAACTGCATCAGGTTGCCCTCACGCAGCTGCTCCACGGTGCGCGGCGCGTCGGTGGCGCCGAAATCCACCGTGCGGTTGGTGATCTGGTTGATGCCACCGCCCGAGCCGATGGACTGGTAGTTCAGCTGGATGCCGGTCGGCTGCCGGGCAGCATTGCCCCAGCGCTCATAGACCGGCCGGGGGAAGGTGGCGCCGGCGCCGGTGATCGTCGCCGACTGGGCCATCGCGCCGCGGGCGTTCAGCATCCCGGCTCCGAAGGCCGCGCCGGTGCCGAGCAGAAGGGTGCGCCTGTTCACTGTGTCTCTCTCCGGTGCTGTTCGGACGGCCCGCGGATAGAGGGCGGCGCCGTCGGGGCGCCTTCTAGGCGGCTCTGGCGTAAGCACGATTGCAGTTCGATGAAGCTTCGATGACAACGCCCTCCACAACCCTTGCGTGTTGTCGGGTCGCTAATGGGTTTCGCTGATGAACAGGGAGGTCCGGTTCCATCCATCCTGGCCGGGAGCATAGGCCAGGTCCCGGCTCATCCGCCGCACCAGGGCCAGGCCCAGCCCGCCCACGCGGTCATCGTCCAGCGAGGGGGCGGCGGCCTCGGGCGCCGTAATCGGGTCGAAGGGACGCGCGGCATCGAACAGCACTAGGCGCAGCCTGCCCGATTCGAAACCGGCTTCGAGGCGCGCGGGCGGCGGCGCCTCGCCCTGCGGCAGGCCCGGCCAGGCGGCGTGCTCCACCAAGTTGGCGACCAGCTCCTCCACCACCAGGCGCAGCCGCAGCACCAAAGCGGGCGGCACCCCCTGCCCCTCGGCCCAGGCCTCCGCCGCATCCTGCGCGGCTTCCAGCCCGGCCAGTGAGATCGGCACCTCCAGGCGAAGGGTCATCCGGGCAGGCGGGCCAGGGCCTCCGCTTCCGTGGCGACCAGGGGCAGCACCTGGTCCAGCGCCATGGCCTGCAGCACCTCCGCCACCATGGGCTGGGCGCCGTAGAGCACCACCACCCCGCCGCGCCGCGACACCACCCGGGCGGAGGAGAGCAGCAGGCGGATGCCGAGCGAGGAGAGGAATTCCAGCCCCGTCAGGTCCAGCACCGCATTGCGGCCGGAGGCGGCGATGGCGGCGGTGAAGGGCGTTTCCACCTGCCCCACCGTGGTGGCATCCAGCCGCCCCACCAAAAGCACCTTATTGGCGGTGGGGCTGATCTCAACCACTTCGAAGCGCACTGACGGTCTCCGTGAAACGAGGCGCGGTTGTCTAGACCGTCGCCCCGTCCGCGCGGCGTGACAGTTTGCTGACAGTGGTTACCAGACCCAGCGCAGGCCCAGCGTCAGCACATGCTCCGTACCACCGCTGGCGCGTGCGACGTCATAATCCGCCACCACGGCGAAGCGGTCGCCGCGATAGGCGGTGGCGCCGAGGCCGGCGGTCACCGCGTCCCGCCCCACCCGGGCGGAGTCGACGCCGAAGGCGGCGCCGCCCAACCGATGCGTGCCGCGGCCCAGCCCCTCCTGCAATTCGCGGGCATAGCCGATTCGTGCCTCCGGCCGCAGCCGATAGCCATCGGCCAGGCGATAGGTGCGCGCGGCGCTGAGGCCGATGCCCGCCCGCAGCGCATCCGCGTCCCGGCCATCCACCGCGAGGTTCAGCGAATCGGCGCCGGTCTCCGTGAAGCTGCCACGGGCGATGCGGTCCCAGCGCAGGAAGGCGCGGGGTTCCAGCTCCACCCCATCCTCCAGCCGCGTCGTCAGGCCGAAGCCGAGTTCCGCCGTCACATCCGTGCCCTCGCTATCGGCCTGTGCGCGGCGGGACAGGGTGCCGAAGCTGATGGTGCGGCGGCTGTCGTAGCGGCTGAGGCCGGTGCCCAGCATGGCGTCGACGAAGGGTTTCGCGCGCGCCGCACTCGGCGGCGCGAAGACGCCGTAGAGGCTGGCCTGGTAGCTGTCCAAACGCACCTCCCCGGTGCCACCATCGCCATCCACCGTGCCGCGCAGGAAGCCCAGCGCCACGCCGCCGGTCAGGCCCGGGGCGAAGCTGCGATCGGCGCCGACCAGCGCGCCGCCGGATTGCCGGGAATAGCCGGCCGAGACGCCGTCGCCATCGGTGCTGCCCCAGCCGCCCATCGCCCGGCCCCAGACGGACCAGCCGGCGAAGCCCGCCTCCGCCCCATCGGCGCCATCGCCGAGGCCTGCGCCCGAATCCCAGTCCGGCGCGGTGCCGGCGCCGGGCATGGCGCTCATCTGCACGGTCCGCGCGCTGTCCAGCGCCACGCGCGGCGCCAGCGCGCCCTGGGCAGCGACCAGCGCGGGATCCCCGGCCCGGATCGCGGCCATGCGCTGCGCGGTGCCCGCGCCCAGCATGCGGCGATGCGCCAGCGCGGCGGCCAGCGCATCTGCATGGATGCTGCCCGAGAGCTGGTCCAGCGCCGGGGCGATGGCGGAGGCCGGCAGCGCATAGAGCGCCCCGAAGGTGGTGGCCGCATCGCCCTCCATCCGCAGCCCGGCCGCCGGGCGGATGGCATCCACCGCGCCGCCCACCGCCACCGCATTGCCCCGCTGGCCGAGGCCGAGCGACGCGAGATTGGCGTAGCTGGCGGGCGTGGCGACCAGGTCCAGCGTATTGGCGCCGTACAGGGCGTCGAACCGCATACCGGTAGGCAGCCCCTCCGCCGGCTGGGTCAGGCCCGCGAAGCTGCCCAGCAGCCCGCCCTGGGCCTGGATCACCCGGAAGGTCTGGCCGAGCACCGGGGTGAAGGTATTGGTGGCGGAGCCGGTGATGCCGCGCAGCACCGGCTGCAGCGTGCCGCCCGCGGTCAGCGTGCTGCCCGCGCCGGTGACCAGCACCTGGTCATGCGCGCCGGCGCCGGTGCCGGTGCCCGGCCCGTCGATCTCGAGCCGCAGGGTGGAGCCGGCGCCGAAGGTGACCGGCGCGGTGAAGGTGATGCTGCCCGGGGAGCTGCCGGGGGAGAGGATGCCATCGATGCTGCCGCCGCCGATGCTGCCGCCGCCGGTCAGCGTGCCGCCCGCCAGCACCGTCACCGCGCCCTGGAAGGCGCCCTGGATGGCCAGCGTGCCGGATTGCACCTGCGCGCCGCCGGTGTTGCTGGCATTGCCCTGCAGGGTCAGCACCCCGCCGCCCAACAGCTGCAGCTGGCCGACGCCGCTGAGGTCGCCCAGCAGGATGACGGCGCCCTGGCTGGTGTCGATGATGCCGTTGCCGGACTGGATCACCACCGGCTGCGTCAGCGCGGCGGCCTCGGTCGGGCGGAAGGTGCCGCCGTTGAAGGTCACGGTGGTGGCCTGCGCCGCGCCGTCGGACTGGGTGAAGAAGGCCTGGCTGCCATCGATCACCTGGCCGCCGCCGGACAGGCCGCCCAGCGGCACCAGCGCGTAGCGCACCGTGCCGCCGCCCCACATCGTGTCGCCAGTGGCGTCGCCATAGAAGGCGACGGTGGAGAAGGTGGCGCTGTCGCTGATCGCGGCGACGAAGGTCATCGTCTGGCTGTAGCGGGCCGCGCCGGGGTTGTCGGTACTGCTGTTCGCGGTCCCGATCAGGATCGGCGTGCCGCCGTCGAAGGCGATGTAGAGCGCGGAGGGGAAGCAGCAGGTCGCCCAGCCCTCCAGCTCGATCGCGAAGGCATTGATGGGGGAGGAGAAGGTGAAGACCAGGCCATTGCCCGCGGGATCGCTGTTGTCCGCGACCATGCGGACACTGTCGCCGCTGCTGAAGGTGCCGCTGGGGCCCTGCACGTTCTGGAAGCTGGTGGTGCGCGTGGTGCGCGTCGCGCCATTGCCGGAGCTGATGGTGAAGGCGCTGCGCGCCCAGCTCGTCTGGTTGCTGGTCAGGCCGGACAGCAGGTCCATGTTGACCGTGCCGCCCGCCGTGCCCACGCGCTGATCGAATTCGGCACGCCCCTCGAAGATGCTGTCGAAGAAGGTCGCCGTCTCCGCCTCGCTGCGCTGCGGCAGGCCTGCCAGCAGCGCGACGGCCGAGACCGAGAGCATCAGGCCCGCCGCCCGGTGCAGGATGCGGGCGGAGATGGGGCGTCTTGCAGTCATGAGTGCCTTCCTGGCGATGAGGCCGGAAGGGTTAGGGCAGCGCCATGAATGCCCGGTTAAGCTGCCGCGGCAGCACGCGCCGGCGACGCCCCTTCCTCAATTGAGGAAGGGGTTGCGCCCGCGCGCCGGGGCCTGAGCCGGGCCGTAGTGGCGGGCCAGATAGTCCACGATGGTGTCGCGGAACTCGCCCTCCAGCGGGTTCATGCCGTGGCGTTCCGTCATCCAGTCCATCAGCCCGTCCCATTGCGGGCGGGTGAAGCGGCTGCGGCGGATCAGCGCGGTATTGTGGCAGGCGGTGCAATAGCCGAAGACCTCGGACCGGCCCTCACCCTCGGCCAGCACCGTCTCCTCCTCCGCCGTCTGCTCGATGGCGCGCGCGGCATCGGCCTGGCGCTGGGATGCATCCTGTCCCAGCGCCGCTGCGGGAAGCAGCAGCGCCAGGACCAGAAGGGTGCGCAGCCTCATCCGACCAGGATCGCCGCCCGGCTGATGGCATTGGCGCCATAGCCCTGCGGATTCCAGTTGGCCGGCAGATGCGGCTGCATGCGACCCTCGCTGTCGGTCGCGCGGTACCAGATCTCGTAATAGCCATCCGAGGGCAGCGCCACGCGGCCGGTCCAGCGCTGCCAGGCGTGGCGGTTCGCGGGGGCGGCCACCTGCATCTCGGTCCAGGTCGCGCCGAAATCGACGCTGGCATGCACCGCCCGCACCGTCAGGTCGCCGGCCCAGGCGGCGCCGCGCAGGTCGAGGCTGCGGGTGCCCGCCGGCAGCCGCGCACCATGCGCGTGCGACGACAGGATGGAGCGCACCGGCATGCTCTCCAGGTCGGTGAAATCGGCGCCGTTGCTGCTGCTGCCGGGCACGATCGGGCGCACCGGCACGCGGTAGCTGGTGCCGCCCATGCCGGGGCCGTCATGCGGCTTGTCGCGCACCCAGACGCGGGTCAGCCATTTCTGGCTGAGGCTGCCCGGCCAGCCCGGCGTCACCAGCCGCAGCGGCGCGCCGTTCACCAGCGGGATCGGCTCGCCGTTCAGGCGGAAGGCGATCAGCGTATCCTCGTCCATCGCTTTTCCGAGTTGCATGCCGCGCGCGATGGAGGGGCGGCCCGGCTCGCCGGACAGATGCGGGTCCGCACCGTAATGGCCGGTGGCAACGGCCGACGGCTTTAAACCCGCTGCCTGCAGCACGTCGCGCAGCCGCACGCCGGTCCATTCGCCATTGCTGATGGCGCCATTGCCCCATTGGTTGCCGCGGGTCTGCGGCTGGAAGGCGGATCGGCCATTGCCGCCGCATTCCAGCTGCAGCTGCCGCGTCACTACGGGGAAGCGGGACTCCAGCTCACCCAGGGTGATCTCGAGCGGGGTATTCACCTCCCCGTCCACCGTCAGCTTCCAGGTCTTCGGATCCGCCGGCACTTCCGGCACGCCGCCATTGTTGCGGATGAACATGTTCCGGGCGGAGGTCACCGGCTCATCCAGCAGGGTCTCGGGCGTTTCCGCATTCAACGGCCGCTCGCCCTGGATGATCAGCGGGCCCTTGCCCTCCATCTGGAGGGTGGCCGGCGCATTGCCCTGGGCCGCGGCGGGGCGGGCAAACAGGGCGGGCAAGGTGCCGGCGGGCATGTTGCCGGCGAAGGGGATGGCGCTGCCGATCGCGCCGCCCATGGCGGCCAGCGCCGCGCCCTTCAGCGCGCCGCGTCGGCCGAAGGCCAGGGCGTCGGCGCGCTCGGGGTCATCGCGATACAGTTCCTGGATCGACCGTTCGGTCCTGCGCGTCATGGCGTCTTGTCCTCCCGCACTTCTCGGCGGGAGAAAGGATCACCCCATCACGCGGTGGCCGCAAGCGGATCGCCGATGAATACGGCGGCACGGCTGATCGGATTGGCGCCATAGCCCTGCGGATTCCAGTTGGCGGCGGCGTGCGGCTGCATCCGGCCGGCGCTGTCCGTCGCGCGGTACCAGACCTCATAATAGCCATCCGCCGGCACCGCGACGCGGCCCTGCCAGCGCTGCCAGGCGTGGCGGTTCGCGGCCGGAAACAGCGTCATCGGCTGCCAGGTGGCGCCGAAATCCAGGCTGACATGCTGCGCCTGCACGCTCAGGTCGCCCGCCCAGGCGGCGCCGCGCAGATCGAGGTGCCGGGTGCCCCCCGCCAGCCGGGCGCCATGGGCGTGGCTGGTCAGGATGGAGCGCACCGGCATGCTCTCCAGCTCGACGAAACCCCGCCCATCTTGCGCGCTGCCGGGGATCACCGGATGCCGCGGCACGCGGTAGCTGGTGCCGCCCATCCCCGGCCCGTCATGCGGCGCGTCCCGCACCCAGATCCGGGTCAGCCACTTCTGGCTGAGGCTGCCCGGCCAGCCCGGCACCACCAGGCGCAGCGGCGCGCCGTGCAGACGCGGCAGCGGTGCGCCGTTCAGCGCGAAGGCGAGCAGCGTATCCTCGTCCAGCGCCTTCTCGATCCGCATGCCGCGCGCGATGGAGACCTTCCCCGCCTCCCCCGAGAGATGCGGATCCGCGCCGTAATGCCCGGTGAAGCGGGCCGAGGGTTTCAGCCCCGCCGCCTGCAGCACATCACGCAGCCGCACCCCGGTCCAGGCACCGTTGCTGATGGCGCCATTGCCCCAGGGGTTGCCGCGCGCCGCCGGCTGGTGGAAGGCGCGGCCGTTGCCGCCGCATTCCAGCTGCAGCTGCCGCGTCACCACCGGGAAGCGGGATTGCAGCTCGCCCAGCGTCAGCGAGAGCGGCGCGTTCACCTCCCCGTCCACCACGAAGCGCCAGGCCTGTGGATCCGCCACCTCCGGCGGGATGCCGCCATTGTTGCGGATGAACATGTTCGGGGCCGAGGTCACCGCCTCGTCCAGCAGCACCTCCGGCGTCTCGGCACAGAGCGGCGTCTCGTCATGCACCAGCAGGCGCGCCTTGCCCGGCAGGTTCAGCGCCGCCGGGTTTGTTGCCGATTGGGCGCCGGGGCGGGCGATGGCGGCCGGCAGGGTGCCGGGAGGCAGGCTGGCGGCGGCCGGGATGGGTGCGCCGACCGCCGCCTCCATTGCCTGCAGGGCGGGCCCTTCCAGCGCGCCGCGACGCCCAAAAACCTCGGCATCGGCGCGTTCGGGATCGTCGCGATAGAGTTCCTGGGCCGAGCGTTCCTGCGCCATGCGACCCCTTCCGCTATTCCGCCGCCAGCGGCAGCGCGGGCGCGGTCTTCCAGCCGTTACGCGCATCCAGGCCGAGGTTCCGCACGATGGCCAGGCCGCGCGCCAGGTGGTCCGGCTTCAGGCCCGTCAGCGGCCGCCGCAAGTCACCCGCCGGCAGCCCCACCGCCTTCATCAGCGACTTCACCGCCACCGGGTTGATCGCCGAATAGGTGAAGTGCAGCAGCGGCAGCAGGCGGAGGTAGGTTTCGCGGAACACCACGGACTGCGCCGGGTCCGCCCAGGGGGTGGAGAGCAGCGCCAGGCCCGCCGGGTCGATATTGCCCGTCATATTCGCCGTGCCATGCCCGCCGAGCGACATGGTGGGCACCACCAGGCCGAGGTTCGGGCTGTCGCAGCACATGATCGTCGCATCCGGCTGGGCCGCGCAGACCTGCGCCACCTGGCCGACGCGCGTGGTGCTTTCCTTCAGCACGACGATGTTCGGGTGCTTCATCAGCCGCAGCAGATGGTCCCAATGCAGGTCGGACTTCACCCGCGGCGGGTTGTTGTAGATGCCGATCGGCAGCTCCACCGCATCCGCGCATTCGGCGAAGAAGGCCTCGATATCGTCTTCCGGCGCGCAGATATAGGCGGGGGCGGCCAGGATCGCGCCATCCGCGCCGGCGGCCTTGGCGTGCTTGAGATAGGCGATGGTCGCCGCCGTGCTGGTGCCGGTGCAGCCGTAGAACATCTTCATGTTCCCGGTCTTCATCTTCGCCGTCTTCTCGACGATCTCGCGCCGCTCCTCCGGCGTCAGCATCGAGACCTCGCCGGTCGAGCCCATGATCAGCACGGCGGAGGTGCCGTTCTTCGCCTGCCAGTCGATCAGCGTCCGGAAGCCGCCGAAATCGACGCTGCCATCGGCGTTGAAGGGGGTGATCAGGGCGACGAAGGACCCCTCGATCCGCATCTTGGTCATCGGCTTTCTCCAGGCGAAGGCGGCCAGCCTAGCAACTCCGCCACCCCGTTTGCTACACCCCCTTCCGCAGTGCAGCAGGGCGGGCAATTGTAGGGACAATTCCAAGGAAGGAACGTCCTCCGATGCCCACGCGCCGCCGCCTGCTCCACGCCTCCCTGCTGGCACCGTTGGCGGCCCCCGCCTTGGCCCAGGCGCCCTGGCCGTCCCGCCCCATCACCATCGTGGTGCCCTTCCCGCCCGGCGGGTCGAACGACCTGCTGGCCCGCCCGGTGGCGCTGAAGCTGCAGCAGGCGCTGGGCGGCCATCCCGTGGTGGTGGAAAACCGCGGCGGCGCCGGCGGCACGGTGGGTGCGGTGGCGGTGGCCCGCGCCCCGGCCGATGGCCATACGCTGATGTGGGGCCATGTCGGCACGCTGGCCGTCAATCCCTGGATCTACCCAAACAACCCCTATGACGTGCTGCGCGACTTCGCGCCGGTGGCGCTGGTGGCCACCCTGCCCTCCATCCTGACCATCCACCCCTCGGTCCAAGCGCGCACGGCGGCGGAGTTCATCGCGCTGGCGAAGGCAAACCCCGGCACGCTGGAATATGGCAGCGCCGGCAATGGCGCGGCGTCCCACATCACCATGGCGGCCTTCTGCGACGCGGCGGGAATCGAGCTGGTGCATGTGCCCTATCGCGGCAATGGCCCGATGCTGGCGGACCTTATCGCCGGCCGGCTGAAGGCGAGTTTCGCGGGCGCCCCGGTGGTGCTGCCCTCGATCCGCGACGGGCGGCTGCTGGGGCTGGGGATGAGCGCCCTCACCCCCTCCGACGCCCTGCCAGGCCTGGCCCCCATCGCCGCCGGCGCCCTGCCGGGCTTCGAGGTGGTGCAGTGGCACGGCCTGGTCGCCCCGGCCGCGACGCCGCCCGAGGTGGTGGCGCGGATCAATGCCGCAGTGAACGGGCTGCTGGGCGATGCCGACCTCAAGGCCCGCCTGGTGACCGAGGGCGCCGACGCCGCGCCCCGCACGCCGGACGCCTTCCGTACACTGATCGCCAGCGAGCTGGAGCGCTTCCGGGTTCTGATCGCCCGCGCCGGCATCCGGGCGGATTGAACGCTTGCTGACCCTGACCGTCGCCTGCGCGCCCTATGACCGCGTGCGCGCCCTGTTCGATGGGCGCGTGCGGATCCAGGGCGTCCGCCTGGTGCAGGTGCCGATCCATTCGGAGCAGAGCTTTCCGCGCGCCTTCTCGCGCGCGGAATTCGATGTGACGGAG
Source organism: Falsiroseomonas tokyonensis (assembly GCF_019024325.1). GTDB lineage: Bacteria > Pseudomonadota > Alphaproteobacteria > Acetobacterales > Acetobacteraceae > Falsiroseomonas > Falsiroseomonas tokyonensis. The sequence continues at coordinate 519,357 of NZ_JAFNJS010000002.1, read as the reverse complement.
CTCTCGCTCTCCTCGCACCTGCTGCAGCTCTCGCGAGGCGAGGCCGCCTATGCGGCGATCCCCGCCTTCGTCTCCCGCGCCTTCCGGCATGGCTGCATCTATCTGCGCGCCGATGCCGGCATCCGCACCGCGAAGGATCTGGATGGGCGCCGCGTCGGCATCCCCGAATACCAGATGACGCTCGGCCTCTGGCTGCGCGGCATCCTTTCGGACGACCACGGCGTCGATGTGAATGGCATCGCCTGGCGCACCGCCGGCACCAACGCGGCCGGCCGGCGCGAGCGCCTGCCGCTGGAACTGCCGCCGGGGATGGATGTGCAGCCCATCGCGGGCACCTTGAACGAGGCGCTGCTGGCGGGCGAGCTGGATGCCATCCTCTCCCCCACCGAGCCCGCCGCCTTCGCCGCCGGCGACCCGCGCATCGTCCGGCTGTTCCCCGATCCGCGCGCGGCCGCGCAAGCCTGGCACCGCCGCACCGGCTTCCACCCCATCATGCACCTGATCGGCATCCGCCAGGACGTGCTGGCGCGCGATCCGTCCCTGGCGCCGCGGCTGATGGAGGCCTTCGCCGAGGCCAAGCGCCTGGCCCTGGCCGATATCGAGTCCGACCTGCGCCATTCCTCGCTTAGCCAGATGCTGCCCTTCCACGCCGAGGAATGGGCCGCGACCAAGGCCCTGCTCGGCCCCGATCCCTGGACCTATGGCATCGGCCCCAACCGTGCGGAGCTGGAGGCGATCTGCCGCTGGTCGCATGAACAACACCTGTCGCGGCGACGGCTGGCGGTGGCGGAGGTTTTTGCGGCGGGGGTGGAGGAAGACTGAGCCCGGCTGGCTATGCCGCCCGTCCGGGATGGTGAATGATCCTGTATCCCAGACAGGACATTTCCCCGCATGATCCGCGCCGCCATCATCGGCCTCGGCACATGGGGCCAGCATCTGGTCCGCTGCGTGCAGGGGCAGAGCGACCTCATCCGCTTCACCGCCTTCGCCACCCGCACCCCCGCCAAGGCGCGCGACTTCGCCGCCGCCCATGGCCTGCGCGAGATCGCGAGCTACGAGGCGGCGCTGGCCGATCCCGAGATCGACGCCGTGGTGCTCGCCACCCCGCATCGCCAGCACACCGGCCAGATCGTCGCCGCCGCGGCCGCGGGCAAGCATGTGTTCACCGAAAAGCCGCTTGGCGTCAGCGTGGAGGAAGCGCAGCGCGCAGCACAAGCCTGCGCCGATGCCGGCGTCACCCTCGGCGTCGGCTACAACTGGCGCTACCAGCCGGCGCTGATCGCCATCCGCGGCATGATCGAGGACGGCACGCTGGGCCGCGTGCTGCATCTCGAGGGCAATTTCTGCGGCCCCAGCGCCTATCGCTTTCCGCAGGGCCATTGGCGCCACGACCGCGCCGAGGCCCCGGCCGGCGGCATGACCGGCCGCGGCGTGCATGTGGTGGACGCCATGCTCTACCTCGCCGGCCCCATCGAGCAGCTGACGGCGCAGAGCTACCGCCTGGTCCAGGATTTCGGCATGGACGACACCACCTCGATGCTGCTGCGCTTCGCCAGCGGCGCCACCGGCTATCTCGGCACCGTCATCGCCACCGCGGAGACCTGGCGCATGCAGGTCTTCGGCAGCAAGGCCTGGGTCTCGGTCGGCGATGTCGAGCACCTGACCACCTGGGACCTGACCATCTGCCGCATCGACCCGGACAACATCACGGTGAAGCAGCGGCCGGAGGTGATCCGCTTCCCGAAGACCAGCACGGAACGCGCCGAGCTGGAGCATTTCGCCCGCCAGGCCGAGGCCCGCGCGCCGCTGGCCCGGCCGGCCGGCGATGCCGTCCATAATGTCGAGGTGCTGGAGGCGATCATGGCCTCCATCCGGTCCCAGGGTCCCGTCCGCATCTGAGGCAAGGAGTCCCGCGCATGCCGCTCACCCGCCGCCACTGGATGCTGGGCGCCGCCGGCCTCGGCCTCGCCCGCCAGGCCCAGGCGCAGACGGACTGGCCCAGCCGGCCGATCCGGGTCGTGGTCCCCTCCCCGCCCGGCGGGCCGCCGGACCTGATCCTGCGCGCCATCGCGCCGCGCCTGACCGCGACCCTCGGCCAGCCGGTGGTGACGGAAAACCGCCCGGGCGCCGGCGGCGTGATCGGCACGGCCTACGTCGCGCGGCAGCCGGCCGATGGATACACATGGCTCTTCACCACGGCGTCCCATGTGAACACGCCGCCCTTCAATCCGAACGTGAACTTCGACCCGATCGGCGACTTCACGCATGTGACGCTGGCGGTGCAGAATTTCGGCCAGGCCCTGGTGCTGCATCCCTCCGTGCAGGCGACCAATCTGGCGGAGCTGATCGCGCTGGCGAAGCGCGAGCCCGGCCGCCTGACCTACGCCAATGCCGGCAACGGCACCGCCAGCCACATCCCGGCCGAGCTGATGAAATCCATGGCGGGCGTCGACGTGCTCTCCATCCCCTATCGCGGCGTGGCGGAGGCGGTGGCGGACCTGCTGGCCGGCCGCGTCGACATGTTCTTCGTCGGCACCAATGTGGCGCTGGAACACGTCCGCGCCGGCCGGCTGCGCGCCATCGCGCTGACCGGCGCGCGGCGCTGGAAGGGCATGCCGGAGGTGCCGACCATGGCGGAATCCGGCCTGCCGGGATTCGCGGTGGTGAACTGGTTCGGCCTGTGGCTGCCGGCCGGCGCGCCCCCGCCGATCGTGCAGCGGATCCATGCGGCCGTGGCCGCCGCGGTGGCGGATGCCGAGGTGCGCGCGCAATTCGACAGCCAGGGGCTGGAAGGCATCGCCATGCCGCCCGCCGAATTCAGCGCCTTCGTCGCCGCTCAGGCGCGGCAAGCCGAGGAGATCGGCCGGCGCGTGAATGGCGCGCCGGCGCGCTGAAGCACTATCGGTTCACACCTGATCCGTGTGAACCGGTTTCGTGCTTCAGGAACAATAGCTTCTCAGCGCGGCTCGATCCCGGCGGCCCGCACGATCGGCGCGAAGCTCGCGATCTCGGAGCGGATGAAGGCCGTGTAGCTTTCCGGCGTGCTCTCGGGCGGCGGGGCGCCGGACAGTTCCTCGAAGCGGGCGACGGTGCCGGGGTCCGTCATGACCTCGCGGATCGCCGTGGCCAGCCTGGCCACGATGGGTGCCGGCAGCCGGGCCGGGCCGGAAATGCCGAACCAGGAGGAATTCACCACATCCACCCCGCCCTCGCGCAGCGTCGGCAGGTCCGGATAGCGGGCGGAGCGTTCGGCGGTGGAGACCGCGATGGCCCGCACGCTGCCGCTGGCGATATGCGGCGCGGCGGAGGGCAGGCTGTCCATCATCGCGGGCACCACGCCGGCGATGGTATCCGTCATCGCCGGCCCCGCGCCGCGATAGGGGATGGGCGTGACCTTCACCCCCAACGCCATGCCCAGGCGCACGCCCGTCAGATGGCTGGAACTGCCGATGCCGGAGACGGCAAAATCGATCTCCCCGGCACGGCGCACATTGGCGATGAACTGCGCCAGGTTCTGCGCCGGATTGGCCTTGGTGACGACGAGCACCGAGGGGCTGGTGACCACCAGCGCCACATGGGTGAAGTCGGCCATCGGGTCATAGGGCAGGTTGGGATAGAGGCTGGGCGAGACGCCATGCGACCCGCTGTTCGACATCAGCAGGGTCAACCCATCCGGCTCCGCCTGCGCCACCACGGCGGCGCCGATGGTGGCGCCGGCGCCGGGGCGGTTCTCGACGATGATGGGCTGGCCGAGCTTGGGCGAGAGCCGGTCCGTGATCAGCCGCGCCATCACATCGGTGGTGCCGCCGGGCGCATAGGGCACGATCAGGCGCATCGGGCGGGACGGCCAGGCGGCGGTCTGGCCCAAGGCGGGCGCGGCCAGCGCCATCAGGGGCAGGCCGAGCGCGGCCCGGCGCGGGATCAGGGTCATGGCGGTTCTCCTCCGTTTGCGCGGATGATCGCCGCAAATCCCTCCCAAGCCAAGGCTGGATGCAACTGGTGCCTCAGATCCGCCCCAGCACCAGCAGCACGATGACGATAACCAGCACGGTGCCGAGCAGGCCCATGCCGCCATGGCCGAAGCCATAGCCATAGCCGCCGAAGCGGCCGCTGACGCCGCCGAGCAGCACCAGGATCAGGAGGATGATGAGGATGGTGCCGAGCATCAGCGTGTCTCCACGCTGAGGCTGCGGCCGCCGAGGTTGATCTCCACCGCGTTGCGGTTCTGCTCCTGCCATGCCCAGTAGCCCAGGGCACCCACGGCAATCAGCAGCACGCCGATCACAGGATAGAGCAAGTTGCGACTCATGATGCGAAAGTCCCGTCTGGTCTCGCGCGGCGCGTTGTCATCGTCGCGGTTGAGAACAGATCGCGGGACGAACCCCGAAGTTCAGGCCGACACGGTTTCGTGATCGGCGCTTGAACAATCCGGGGCTGCGCTAGTCAGGCGCTCAGCCGCTCCATCGCCGCCGCATCCACCTCGAAATTGGCATAGACGTTCTGCACGTCGTCATGGTCGTCCAGCAGGTCGAGCAGCTTCAGCACCTCCCGCGCCCGCTCCTCGTCCAGGTCCACCGTGGTGGTGGGCCACCATTCCAGCTTGGCGGCCTCGGCGGTACCGAACTTCGCCTCCAACGCGTCGCGGACGGAGGCGAAATCCTCGACGGCGCAGGAGACCTCGTGGCCCTCCGGCCCGCTTTCCACATCATCCGCGCCGGCCTCGATCGCCGCCTCCAGCATCGTGTCGGCATCGCCCGCGCTGGCCGGATAGCGCAGCACGCCCTTGCGCTCGAACTGGAAGGCCACCGAATTGGTCTCCCCCAGCGCGCCGCCATTCTTGGCGAAGATGGAGCGCAGGTCGCCGCCGGTGCGGTTGCGGTTGTCGGTCAGCGCCTCGACGATCACGGCGATGCCATAGGGGCCGTAGCCCTCGTAGCGCATCTCCTGGTAGTCCTCTCCCACCCCGGCGGTGGCGGCGCGCTTGATGGCGCGGTCGATGGTGTCGCGCGTCATGTTGGCGACCAGCGCCGCCTTCACCGCGGCGCGCAGGCGCGGGTTCATGGCCGGGTCGGGCAGGCCCTGCTTGGCGCTGACGGAGATTTCCCGGATCAGCTTGCCGAAGGCCGCCGCCTTCTTGGCCCCCTGCGCCGCCTTGCGGTGCATGATGTTCTTCGCATGCGAATGGCCGGCCATGGCCTTGCTCTCCGTCTCTCGATCCCGCGGCGGGCACGCCGGGCGCCCGCGCCGGGCTGCTATACTGGCCCGCCCCCCCGGGCGGCAAATCGGGACGGCAAATCGGGGCGGCAAATCCGGACCGATCCCGCCGGCTTCTCAATCCCGGGTTCATGAATGCAGTCCAGACTGCGCCCATGGCCCGACCAGCGCTTCCGGCTGAACCGCCCTCGGATACGATCCAGCGCCTGGTGCGTCGGCTGATCGCGTTTGCCATCCTGCTGACCCTGGCGGCGATCGGGGTGAACCAGTTCCTGCTGGACCGCGTGCTGCACCATGGCGCGATCGCCTGGACCCAGTCCTTCGCGGCCGAGCTGCTGCGGCGGGAGCCCGCCTTGCACACCCTGCTGCGCGACGGCGCCCCGGATCCCACCGCCCTGGCGCGCATCGTCGGTGTGCCCGAGGCCGTGGAGATCGCCGGCTACCGGCTGCTGGGACCGGATGGCCAGCTCCTGTACCAGAGCAGCGCAACCGCCGCCGCGCCGCCGCGCACGCAGGCCGCCCCGCCCCGCCTGCCGCAGGCCGAGGTTCCGCTGGCCGATGCCGAAGGCGTCGCCGGCTGGCTGGTGGTCTCGATGCGGGAGACCGGGCGCCGCGCCGCCCTGCGGGAGGCCTTCCGCATGGCCCAGGCCAGCATCGCCACCTTCGGCGCGGCCACGCTGCTGCTGCTGCTCTGGCTCGGCCTGCGCGGCCGGCGAGAGGAAGCGGCCGCCGCCCGGGCCCGCTACCTGCTGCGCCACGACAGCCTGACGGGCCTCGCCACCCATGCGGAATTGCGCGACCGCCTGGCCCAGGCCCTGGCGCTGGCGCGGCCCACGGGGCGGCAGGTGGGCGTGCTGGTGCTCAATCTGCGCGGCTTCCGCGACGTCAATGCCGTGCATGGCCGCGCCACCGGCGATGCGGTGCTGGAAGCGCTGGCGCTGCGCCTGCGCACCCTGGTGCGGCGGGAGGATACGGTCGCGCGGCTGTCCGCCGACCGCTTCGCCGTGGTGCAGACCGCCATCATCGGGGAGGAAGATGCCATCACCCTGGCCGAGCGCCTGGCCAAGGCGCTCGCCGAGCCGCTGCCGCTGGCCTGCGGCGGCGGCCTGACGCTGAGCGTCGAGCTGGGCCTGGCCGTCGCGCCCCAGGATGGGCAGGAGGCGGAGCTGCTGCTGGCCCGGGCCGAGGCCGCGCTCTCCGCCGCCCGCGGCCAGCCCGAGCCTGCCATCCGTGGCTTCGAGCCGGCGATGGACGAGGCGATCCGGGCCCGGCGCGAGATCGAGGCCGACCTTCGCCAGGCGATCGAGGCCGAGGCGCTGGTGCTGCACTACCAGCCGCAGCGCCGCCTGCGCGACCGCCGCCTGACGGGGTTCGAGGCGCTGCTGCGCTGGCCGCATCCCCGGCGCGGTATGATCCCGCCCGCAGAATTCATCCCGATGGCGGAGCAGAACGGGCTGATCGTGCCGCTCGGCGCCTGGGTGATCCGCGCCGCCTGCACCGAAGCCGCCCGCTGGCCGGGCGACCTGCGCGTCGCGGTCAATCTCTCCCCCGCCCAGTTCCGCCACGGCGACCTGGTCTGCACGGTGGCGGAGGCGCTGGCCCGGTCCGGCCTTTCGCCGCATCGCCTCGAGCTCGAGATCACCGAAAGCCTGCTGCAGGAGGATACCGAGGATGTGGTTCGCCTGCTGCTGGACCTGCGCGGCCTGGGCGTGTCCATCGCCATGGATGATTTCGGCACCGGCTGGTCCAGCCTGGCGCATCTCTGGCGCTTCCCCTTCGGCAAGCTGAAGATCGACCGCGCCTTCATCACGGAGCTGACGCGCGACCCGAAGCTTTCCGCCATCGTCGCCACCATCGTGGGCCTCGGCCGCATCCTGGACATGGAAGTGGTGGCGGAGGGTGTGGAAGCCGAGGACCAGGCCCGCATCCTGACGGCGGAAGGCTGCGAGCAGGGCCAGGGCTGGCTCTTCGGCCGCCCCATGCCGGCCGAGGCGGTGCGCCGCCTGATCGCGGAGGAATCGGGGCGGGCTTCGCGCACAGCGGCGTGATGGTCTCCGGGGCGCTGCGGCAACCCCCACCCCGGCCCTCCCCCGCAGGCGGGGGAGGGAGATGCTTGGCAAGGCGCGCCAGCTACAGCAACTTCTGCTGCCCCCTTGCGCGCAGCATCGGCTCCGCATCCTCCGCCAGCGCATCCAGGAAGCCCTTCGCCTCCGCCCGCATCGCCGCGACCTTCTTTGCATCCATCCGCGCCAGCGTCCGCAGCGGCATCGCCATGCGCGGATTCTTCGCGAAGCGCGCTGCGTGGCGTGCGACGAAATCCCAGTAGAGGAAGTTGAAGGGGCAGGCGCCGGGCCCGGTCGGCCGCTTCACGTCATAGGCGCAGCCGCGGCAGTGGTTCGACATGCGGTTGATATAGGCCCCGCTCGCCGCATAGGGCTTGCTGGCCATCACCCCGCCATCGGCGTGCAGCGCCATTCCCTGCACATTGGGCAGCTCCACCCATTCATAGGCGTCGGCATAGACCACCATGTACCAGTCGTTCACCTCGGCCGGCGCGATGCCGGCCAGCAGGGCGAAATTGCCGGTGACCATCAGCCGCTGGATGTGATGGGCGTAGGCCAGGTCGCGCGTCTGGCCGATGGCGGCTGCCATGCAGGCCATCGCCGTCTCGCCGGACCAGTAGAGCCAGGGCAGTTTCCGGTGGGCCTCCAGCGCGTTCGTGTCACGATATCCTGGCATCTTCAGCCAGTAGAGGCCGCGCACATATTCCCGCCAGCCGAGGATCTGGCGGACAAAACCCTCCACCGCATTCAGCGGCGCCGCGCCCGCGCGCCAGGCGGCTTCCGCGGCGCGGCAGGCGGCCATCGGGTCCAGCAGCCCGCAATTCAGCGCGGCGCCGACCAGGGCATGGAACAGCGTGGCCTCGCCCTCCGCCATCGCATCCTGGTAGTCGCCGAAGCGCGGCAGGCGATGGGCGATGAAATCCTCCAGCGCCTGGGTCGCCTGCGCCGCCGTCACCGGCCATCCGAATTTTTGCAGATCGCCAAAGTGGTCGGGGAATTCGCGCTCGACCAGGGCCATCACCTCGCGCGTCACGGCATCGGGGGCGAAGCGGCGCGGCTTCGGCGGCACCAGGCCGGCGGGCAGGGCGGCGCGGTTCTCGGCATCGTAGTTCCACTGGCCGCCGGCGGGCTCGTCCGGGGCTTCCATCAGCAGGCCGGTGGCGCGGCGCATCTCGCGGTAAAAATACTCCATGCGCAGCTGCTTCTTCTCCCCCGCCCAGGCGCGGAAGCGATCCAGGCTGCAGAGGAAGCGGGTGTCGTCGCGAATTTCCACCGGCAGTCCGGTCGCCGCGCCACAGCCCTGCATGTCTTCCAGCACGCGGAGTTCGCCGGGATGGGTGCAGACGATGCGCCGCGCGCCATGCGCCTTCGCCGCCCGCGCCACCTCCCCGGCCAGGGTGTGGCTATTCGCCGGATCATCCAGCTTCACATAATCCACGCTGATCCCGCGCGCGCGCAGCAACTCGGAAAAATGGCGCATGGCGGACAGCACCAGCACGATCTTCTGCTTGTGGTGGCGCACATAGGTGCATTCGGCGCGCACCTCCGCCATCAGCACCACATCGCCGGCGGCCAGCCCCTCCAGCGCGGAGAGCCCCTCGCTGCACTGGTCGCCAAGAACGAGGCGAAGCGTCGTCACGCCCGCTCGTAGCGCACGGCGCTGCCATCCTCCCCAGTGGTGGCGAAGCCCACCCAGGTGCCGGCGGCGTCATAGAGCACATCCGCCCCCTCGCCCCCCACCAGCACCACGCGGGTGCCGCCCTGCGGGGCGCGGCTGATGCGCAGTTCCGGGTCCACCAGCAGCGCCTTCCGCGGATCGATCAGCGGCACGCCCGGGCGCAGCGTCGCCCTGCGCCACCAGGTCAGCGGCGCCGCCTGGCCTGGCAGGCGCTGCGCCCCCTCCGGCCCGCGCAGCAGCAGCGCCTCGCCCTCGGCACGCGCCTCGCAGGCGGTTGTGCTGCCGTTCTTCTCGAGGCGGGAGGACAGCGAGACCAGCCGGTCGCCGCGCCAGAGCTCCGCCGTGCGGTGGGCGTAGCGAAAGACGGTGAAGCTCATCAGCTTCACTTCGATCTGCACATCGCTGACGGCCTCCAGCAGCCCCGCCTCCTCGCGGAAGCGGACGCGATGGGTGCCGACGCTGGCACCGCCGCGCAGGATGCGGAAATCGAGATTGGCGGGGGTCGCCGTGGCCGCTCCGGCCAGCACCAGGCCCGGCACGGCGGCCAACAGCGCGCGCCGGCGCATCAGCCCCGCCCCGCAATGGCGCCGCGGCCGCCATCGACGCCGATCACCTGGCCTGTCATCCAGCCGGCCGCGTCCGAGAGCAGGAAATCGGCCAGCGCCGCCACATCCTCGGCCTCTCCCAGCCGGGGGATCGGGTGCTGCCTGGCAATCGCATCGGCCATCTGGGGGCTCCGGGTCAGGGGTTCGGCCAGCGCCGTGCGGGTCAGGCTCGGCGCGATGCAGTTGACGCGGATATGTGGCGCGAGTTCGGCGGCCAGCGCCACTGTCGTCCCCTCCACCGCCGCCTTGGCCGCGCCGATGGCCAGGTGGTTCGGAAAGCCGGTGCGCGCCGCGACCGAGGAGAACAGCACCACGGAACCCTTCCCCTCCGCCAGCGCCGGCGCCGCCGCCTGCACCGCCAGCGCCGGGCCGGCGGCATTCAGCCGGAAGGTTTCCACCAGATCCGCCTCCGTCACCCGCGCCACAGGCTTCAGCAGGATGGAGCCGACGCAGACCGCGAGTCCCGCCAGCGGCGAGCCGGCCGCCGCCACCGCCGCACGCCGCCCTTCCGGGTCCAGCAGGTCGGCCGCGAAATGGCCGCAGCCGAGTTCCTCCGCCAGCGCGGCCAGCGGCGCCTCTCGCCGCGCCACCAGGAAGGGGGTCGCGCCCCGCGCCGCCAGCCGCCGCGCCAGCGCCGCCCCCACCCCGCCCGTGGCCCCAAAGACCAGCACCTGACCCACCATTTGATCCATTCCCAAGCCAAGGGCGCCACAGATGGCCCTGGCCCGGCGAAGGAAAAGCCATGAAGGAAAAGCCATCCTCCCGCGCATCGGTCGCCAACCGCCCCCCGGCATGGCATGCTGCGGCCACCATGCGCCAATTGCTGTTGCTGCGGCACGCGAAGTCCTCCTGGGACGATCCGCGCCTTTCGGACCACGCCCGCCCGCTGAATGCGCGCGGCCGAAGGGCGGCCGTCGCCATGGGGGCGGCGATGCGGGAGCTGGGGCTGGCGCCGGATATCGTGCTGGTCTCCTCCGCCCGCCGCACCCTGCAGACGCTGGAAGCCCTGGCCCCGCTGGAAGGTCCGCCGCTGGTCGAGCCGATGGACGACCTCTACCTCGCCGCCTGGCCCAGCCTGCTGGACGTGCTGCGCGAGGTGCGGGAGACGGCGCGCAGCGTGCTGCTGCTGGGCCACAATCCCGGGCTGCACGACCTGGCCATGGCCCTGGCCGGCCCCGCCGCCATGGCCACCGCCAGCCCGATGACGCGCCGGCTGGCGGAGGGCTATCCGACCGGCACGCTGACCGAATTCTCCATAGCCTTGCCCTGGAACCGGCTGGAGGCCGGCGGCGGCCGCCTGTTGCGCGTGCTGCAGCCGGCCGACCTGCCCTCGGCCGAGGAGCTTCCCGCCTGATGTCCGGCAGCCCGCCCGTGCTGACGCTGGAGGCGGCGGTGGACCCCGCCGGGGCCGCCGGCCTGTTCCGCCAGCCGGCGCTGTCCGGCCGCCGCGCCGGGCGCACACGCTCCGTCCCGGTGACACTGACCTGGCTCGACACCGCCAAGGGCGCGCTGGCCGAGTCCGGCCTGGCGCTGGAGGCCGGCCCCGGCCCGCGCGCCCCGCGCCGCCTGCTGCGCAGCCTGCCCGAGCCCGGCGCCCCCTGGCGCCCCGGCAGCCCCGTGCCGGTCGAGGAGTCGCTGGTCCCGGATGGCGTGCCGGAGGCCGCGGAGGGTTCCGCACTGCTGCCGATCGCGGCCTTCGAGGGTCGCCGGGTGACCGTGCCGCTGCAGGGCGCGGTGGAAGCCAGCCTGCTGCATGGCACGCTGCGCCGCCCGGCTGGGGAGGCCGGCGCGCAGCCGATCGCCCGGCTCAGCCTGACCGGCCCGCCCGAGGAAGTGCTGGAGACCATGCTCGCCTTGGCCGAGGCCCTGCCGCTGCTGCCGCCGCGTGCCGCGCTGGCCGAGGAGGCACGCGCCTGGGCCCGGCAGGCGCCGCTGCGCCCGCGCCGGCTGGGCGCGCCGAAGCTGGCCGAGGAACTCGGCGTCGAGCCCGCCCTGCGGCTGCTGATCGGCCATCTGGCGGAGGTGCTGGTCTGGCACGCCCCGGTGGCGGCGGCGGGGCAGGACCCCAGCGGGGTGCACCAGATGCGCGTCGCGCTGCGCCGGCTGCGCTCGGCGCTCAAGGCCTTCCGCGCCGCGGCGGATGGGCCGGCGCTGCGCGACTTTGACGAGGGGCTGAAGGGCCTGGCCAAGACGCTCGGCCCGGCGCGGGACTGGGATGTGTTCCTGGCCGGCCTCGGCGCCGAACTGGCCGAGGCGCTGCCCGGGGAGCCGCGCATCCTGGCTCTGCTCGCCGCCGGCCAGCGGCATCGGGCGGAAGCCTATGCGAGGCTGCGCGCCGTGCTGGGCGGCGCCGGATTTCGCCTGCTGCTGTGGCAGGCGGTGGCGCTGGATTTGCGCAGCCCCTGGCGGGCGGAGGCCGATGCCGCGGCCGAGGATCGCCGCGCCGCGCCGCTCGAGGACCTGGCGAGCCACCTGCTGGCCAAGGCCTGGCGCCGCATGACGGCGGTGGGGCCGGAGATCGCGCATCTGCCGGATGCCGAATTCCACGCCCTCCGGCTGGACGGCAAACGGCTGCGCTACCTGGCGGAGCTCTTCGCCCCGCTCTTCGGCCGCAAGCGCAGCCGGCGCTTCCTGGAGCGCCTGGCCGAGGTGCAGGAGCAGTTCGGCCTGGCCAATGACGCGAGCGTGGCGCGCGCTTTGGTGGAGGGCGAGGCACATGGGGACGGCGCCTGGGCGGCGGGGGTGGCGGAGGGCTGGGTGCTGGCGCGATCCCGCCGCGCCCGGGCGCGGGCGGAAAAGGCCTGGGCCGAGCTGCTGGCCGCGGAAGCCTTCTGGAATCAAAGGTGAAACGAATTTTCTTCGCCTAAATATTAAGATAATGAATGGGTTGCACCCATCCGGCTGCATGGGTTACCCGTAGGTGAACCAGCCGAGCACTGCATCCATACCCGTGTTTAGCCGCCGTCGAATTTTCCGCCCCGCCCCCGCCCCCCGCCGCTGGCGCGCCCCCCTGGTGGCGCTGGTTGCGGCCCTCATCGTCGCCGGCCTGTCCGGCATCGGCCTGCCGCCGGACCTGATGGGCTCCGCCCCGCGCGAACAGGACTGGTCGGCGCTGGCCGCCGAGGTCCGGGTGGTGGATGGCGATACGCTGCGCCTCGGCGACCGCACGCTCCGCCTGTCCGGCATCGATGCGCCGGAGCGTGGGCAGTCCTGCACCGATGCCGCCGGCCGCTGGTTCGATTGCGGCGCGGCGGCGGCGGAAGCGCTCTCCCGTCTGGTGAACAACCGCTCCGTGCTCTGCCGGGTGCATGGGCGGGACCGCTTCGGGCGGGGGCTCGGCCGCTGCACCGCCGGCGGGGCGGAGCTCAACACCGGCCTCGTGACCGCCGGTTGGGCCCTGGCCTATGACGAGGAAGACCCACAGATGCTGGTGGTGGAGACCGCTGCCCGCCTGGCCGGGCGCGGCCTCTGGGCCGGCAGCTTCACCCGGCCGGAGGCCTGGCGCCGCCGCAATTGATGCGGCGGGGTTGATGGCCGGCGAGGGCCGCAACAGGCGCGCGGCGCCAAAATCGGCGGTATTCCGCCGCATGCACCCATCCTTAACGCGAAAGCAGTCTTGATCCCGCCCCACGTTGCCAAGCGGGCAGACAGGCTCCTATCTTGCGGCGCACCATAACGGTGGCGCGAGTAAGGCGACCGTCACCTTTACCCGCCGAGAGCCCCCTGCCTGCGAGGAAGCACGCCATGACCGTCACGGCCAACGGGTCCGTCACCTTTACCCTCGACGGGTCCAACCGCAGTACCAGCCTGCCCATCCTCAAGGGTACAGTCGGCCCGGATGTGGTCGATATCCGCAAGCTCTACGCCGATCTCGGCGTCTTCACCTTCGACCCCGGCTATGGCGAGACCGCGAGCTGCGAGAGCCAGATCACCTATATCGATGGCGATGAGGGCGTGCTGCTGTACCGCGGCTACCCGATCGAGCAGCTGGCCGAGAATTCCGACTTCATCGAGGTCTGCTACCTGCTGATGAACGGCGATCTGCCCACCCAGGCGCAGCTCGAGAAGTTCCGCAAGGGTGTGACCTACCACACCATGGTGCACGAGCAGATCCGGAACTTCTTCAACGGCTTCCGCCGCGACGCGCACCCGATGGCGATCATGTGCGGCGTGGTCGGCGCGCTGGCCGCCTTCTACCACGACAACCTGGACATCAACGACGCGCATCAGCGCGAGATCGCGGCCTTCCGCCTGATCGCCAAGGTGCCGACGATCGCCGCCATGGCCTACAAGTACAGCCTGGGCCAGCCCTTCGTGTACCCGCGCAACGACCTGAGCTACGCGGCCAACTTCCTGCACATGCTGAACTCGGTCCCGGCCGAGGAGTACAAGGTCTCGCCCACGCTGGCGAAGGCGATGGACCAGATCCTGGTCCTGCATGCCGACCATGAGCAGAATGCCAGCACCTCCACCGTGCGGCTGGCCGGTTCCACCGGCGCCAACCCCTTCGCCTGCATCGCCGCCGGCATCGCCGCCCTCTGGGGCCCGGCGCATGGCGGGGCGAATGAGGCGGTGCTGAAGATGCTGGGCGAGATCGGCCACGTCGACAACATCCCGGACTTCATCGCCAAGGTGAAGGACAAGAACTCCGGCGTGAAGCTGATGGGCTTCGGCCACCGCGTGTACAAGAACTTCGACCCGCGCGCGAAGATCATGCAGCAGTCCTGCCACGAGGTGCTGGCCGAGCTCGGCATCAAGGACGAGCCGCTGCTCGATCTGGCCATGGCGCTGGAGAAGGTGGCGCTGGAGGACGAGTATTTCGTCTCCCGCAAGCTGTATCCGAATGTCGACTTCTATTCGGGCATCATCCTGAAGGCGATGGGCATCCCGACCAGCATGTTCACGGTGATCTTCGCCGTGGCGCGCACGGTAGGCTGGGTCAGCCAGTGGAAGGAGATGATCGAGGATCCGAGCCAGCGCATCGGCCGCCCGCGCCAGATCTACACCGGCCCGGCGCAGCGGGACTATGTGAAGGTCGCCGCGCGCGGCTGATCCTACCCCCCCCCCGGTCCGTTTCTCCGGGGGGTCCTTGCTGACCTTTCCTGGGGCCTCCCCGACCCCTTGCTGCGCCTTCCCGACGCCCCGCCGGCCCTGCCGCGCGGGGCGTTTGCGTGCCGGTAGAGGCGGCGTGGCAGCCCACAACCGCCGCCCTGGACGCCCCGCCGCCCCCCGAAGTGAAAAAAATCGTGGCCCCGGCAGGACATGGATGCTGACCGTTGCGACGGCGCGAGATCCTCCGCGCTGCAATTGCGGCGCCCGCCCAAGCAATTGAAAGCCTGTGGAAAAATCCGCCGCTGCAATTGCGCGCGCGCTTCGCGGGGTCCGGGAGGGCGCCGCATCTCGCTCTGGCCTTCCGCGTAGTCGGGGCGATTCTGCAACCCCGGCGGGTGTTTTCTTAACGAAGCCTGAATTTTCGCCTTGAACTCGAAGGCTTTTCGAGGAATCTATCTACGCAGGGTTGATATCCACAGGAGATCTAAACCATATGAGCGAGCATCTCCGACTGGGCTCCGGCAAGGAACTCGACGAACTCGTGCGCAACCGCCTGCGCCTCTGGCCGCAGCGCCCGCCGGGGGCGGTGCGCACGCCGAAGCAGCCGGGCACCTGGCTGCGCGGCCGGCCGGGAGATCTGTCGATGGTCGCGCAGCCCTTCCTGAAGCTGCCGGGCACCAATACCTACCGCACCATCCCGGACGGGCTCTGGCTGCATTTCAGCCCCGACCCCGCCGACCGCTACGCCGATATCCTCTGCATCGAGGCCTGCGGCTCCATCACCAACCTGCAGGACAAGCGGGCACGCTTCGCCCCCTCCACCACCTCCCTGCTCGTGGTCTGCCCGCTGCGCTGGCTGCTGGACCGCGTGGGCGCGGAGGACGAGACCCCCCGCTGGCGGCTGATCCGCCTGCTGCGGGAGGCGCCGAGGGAGCCGCTGGTGCTGCCGGTGCGCGATGTGCGCGTGCTCTACGGGCTGAAGGCGCGCCACTACAACGGCTTCGCCAAGTCGCAGATGCCGCAGCCGCATGAGTATTTCTGCCCGATGGACGCGCTGACCGCGGTGGATGGGCATCAGGCGCCGGAGCTGCAATCCCTGATCGGCCGCGCCAGCGCGACAGCCAATTTCATGACCCCTCCCTGACCCGGATCGGGGCAGCGGCGGCCGGGGCGGGAGGGGCCCCGCGCCGCCGAACCCGACCGCTTGGCGAAAAAAGCCACGCGAAGTTCACACACCCCCCCTGCCCGACCCGCACGGGCCGCTCTAGATCGGCGCAGCGTTCATGCAGCGGGGAAACGATGGCATTCGACAGGCGGAGTTTCGGCTTGGCCGCGGCAGGCTTGGCCTCCAGCCGGCTTCTCGCCAGCCCGGCGCTGGCCCAAGGGGGCTCCACAGGCGGGATCACCGGCCCGCTGGTGCTCTATACCTCGCAGCTCGAGCCCGATGCGGCGCAGACGGTGGAAGCCTTCCGGGCGCGCCACCCCGGCGTCACCGTGGAATGGATCCGCGCCGGCACCGGCCAGATCATGACCCGGCTGCGCGCCGAGATCGCCGCCGGCCAGCCCCGCCCCGACGTGCTGCTGCTGGCCGATAGCCTGACCTTCGAGGGGCTGCGCAGCGAGGGCCGGCTGCGGCCGAGCCCGGAGGTGCAGTTGGGCGGCACCCCGCCGGCGCAGGTGGATGCCGCGCGCGGCTATTTCGCCACCAAGCTGATCACCACCGGTATCGTCCACCATGCCCGCGCGCCCTTCGTGCCGAAGGCCTGGACCGATCTGCTGGATCCCCGCGCGCGCAACCAGGTGGCCATGCCCTCGCCCGCCGTCTCCGGTGCCGCCGCCATCCATGTCACGGCGCTGGCGCAGAACCCGGCTCTCGGCTGGTCCTATGTCGAGCGGCTGGTGCAGAACGGCGTGCAGGCGCGCGGCGGCAATGGCCCGGTGATGCAGGCGGTGGCGGGTGCCGAGCGCGCCTTCGGCATCGCCATCGACTACCTGCCGATCCGCGA
Source organism: Falsiroseomonas tokyonensis (assembly GCF_019024325.1). Classification (GTDB taxonomy): domain Bacteria; phylum Pseudomonadota; class Alphaproteobacteria; order Acetobacterales; family Acetobacteraceae; genus Falsiroseomonas; species Falsiroseomonas tokyonensis. The sequence goes on along the minus strand of NZ_JAFNJS010000002.1, from coordinate 502,739 downwards.
GGCCGCGCGCGGCGCCCCGGTGCGCTTCGTCTTTCCGGAGGATGGCGTCTCCGCCATCACCGAACCGGCGGCGATCCTCTCCACCGCCCGCAACGTGCCGGCGGCCATTGCCTTCCTGGATTTCCTGCTGTCGCGGGAGGGCCAGCAGCTGGCCTCCCGCCAGGGCTTCCTGCCGATCGACCCGGAGGTGGCGCCGCCCGCCGGCTTTCCCGATCCGAAGTCGATCCGCATCATGCCGCTGGATGCGGCGCGCGCCGCGGCCGACCAGGCCGAGATCCTGCGCCGCTTCGCCGCCCTGACCGGCGGCTGAGGCGCCCGCTGCCAAATTGACGCGGCACCAGGACCAGACGCCCGGGGACCAGGTGTTGGGCCTCGGGCGGGGCATTGCGGCGCTGTCGCTCGGCTGGCTGCTGCTGGTGGGCGCCATCCCGCTGGCGCGGCTGCTGGCGGAGGCGCTGGCCGGCACGGCGGTGGTCAATGCGCTGGGCGATGCGGCGATCTGGCGCGCCGCCTGGCGGTCGCTGGCCCTGTCGTTGTGCGCCGCCGCGCTGGCTACGCTGATCGGCGCGGCGCTGGCCTGGGCGCTGCTGCTGCGCGGCCTGCCGGCGCGCCGCACGCTGATCTTCTGCGCCGTGCTGCCGGCGCTGGTGCCGGCGCAGGTGATGGCGCTGGGCTGGATCCAGGCCGGCGGCCCGGCCTCCCCACTGCTGCTGGCGCTGGACCTGGCGCCGCCGATCGGCACGCCCAACCCGATCTATTCCCCCGCCGGCATGGCGCTGCTGCTGGCCGTGCAATCGGCGCCGCTGGTGCTGCTGGCCACCGCCGCCCTGCTGCGCCGGGTGCCGGGCGAGGTGGTATTGGCCGCCCGCGGCCTGGGCGCGGGGCCGGAGGCGGCGCTGCGCCGCGCCGTCTGGCCGCTTCTGGCGCCGGGATTGCTGGCGGGCGCGGGCCTCGCCTATGTCGCCGCGCTGGGCAATTTCGGCGTGGGCGCGCTGATCGGCATCCCGGCGCGGTTTCCGGTGCTGCCGGTGCTGATCTGGCAGCGCCTGTCCTCCGGCGGCACCGCCGCGCTGGCGGAGGCCGCGGCGCTGGCCCTGCTGCTGGCGGCCATGGCCGCGCCCGCGCTGGTGCTGCAGGCGCTGGCGGCGCGGCGGGCGCCGGCGGCGGGGCGGATGCCCTTCGCGCCGGTGCCGCTGCCGCCGGCGGGTCAAGCTGTGGTGCTGGGGCTAGTCGGGCTGTACCTGGCCATCGTGCTGGCGGTGCCGATGCTGGCGCTGCTGGCCGCCGCCCTGGTGCCGGCCATCGGCATGGAGCTGACCGCCACGACGGCGACGCTGCGCCACTTCGCCGCCGCCGTCGCGGCCAATGCGCAGACCGGGCGCGCCTTCGGCAATTCGCTGCTGCTCTCGGCCGGGGCCGCGCTGCTGCTGGCGGCCGCCGCGCTGCCCATCGCGCTGACGCTGCGCGCCCGGCCGGTGCGGCTGGCGGCCACCGCGACGGACCTGCCCTATGCCCTGCCCGGCGCCTGCACCGGGGTGGCCGCCATCCTGGTGGTGCTGTCGCTGCCGGGCGGCGGGGCGCTGTATGGCACGCTCGGGGTGATCCTCTTCGCCTATCTCACCCGCTTCCAGGCCCTCGCCCTGCGCCCCGCCGCGGCCGCGGCCGCGCGGCTCGATCCGCTGCTGGAAGATGCGGCGCGCGGCATGGGGGCCGGGCCGTGGCGGCGCCTGTGGTCGGTGCACCTGCCGCCGCTGGCCCCCGCCTTGGCCGCCGGCGGCATCCTGGTGGCGCTGACGGCGGTGAACGAGGTGACCGTCTCCTCCCTGCTCTACGGGCCGGGGACGCAGACGCTGGGGGTGCTGGTCTTCAGTCTTCAGGAAAGCGGGCAGTCGCCGCTGGCCGCCGCCGTCTCCTGCCTGGCGCTGCTGCTGAGCGCCGGGCTGATGGCGGCCGCGACGCTGGCCGCGCGGCGCCTGCCGGCCGGGACGCTGCCATGGCGGCCGTGATCCGCCCGGCCCGGGCCGAGGACCTGCCCGGGATGCTGGAACTGTACCGGCATCTGAGCCCGGACAATGCCCCACCCGCCCCGGCCGTGGCGGAGGCCGCCTGGCAGGCCCTGCTCCAATCCGGGCTGACCACCGTTTTCGTGGCGGCGGAAGCGGGGCGTCCCGTCGCCTCATGCACCCTGGTCGTCGTGCCGAACCTCACCCGCGGCGGCCGGCCCTATGCCGTGATCGAGAATGTCGTCACCCATGCCGATTTCCGCCGGCGCGGCCTCGGCCACGGCGTGCTGAGGGCGGCGCTGGACGCGGCCTGTGCGGCAGATTGCTACAAGGTGATGCTGGCCAGCGGTTCGAAGCAGGAGGCGACGCTGCGCTTCTACGAGGCCGCCGGCTTCACGCGCGGCGGCAAGACCTTCTTCGAGGCGCGGCGGCGCTGACCACCGCGCTCCCGCCTCACACGGTCAGCGAATAGAACATCCGCATCGCCGTGATGAACAGGAACAGCGCGAAGGCCCGCTTCAGCAGCAGCGGCGGGATGGTATGCGCCAGGTGCACGCCCCAGGGGGCTGCGATCATCGAGCTCGGCACGATCAGCGCGAAGCCGATCAGGTTGACATAGCCGAGGCTCAGCGGCGGCAGCAGCGGGTCGCCCCAGCCGCCATAGATGAAGCCGATGCTGGCGGGGATGGAAATGATGATGCCGAAGACGCTGGCGGTGGCCACCGCGCCGCGGATCGGCGCGCCGAACATGGACAGGATCGGCACCCCCACCGTGCCGCCGCCGATGCCCATCATGGCGCTGACCGTGCCGATGAAGCCGCCGATCGCCTGGCGCAGCACGCCGCCCGGGAAGCTGTCCCGCAGCTTCCAGTCCGCGCCCGTGAAACCCATGTTCAGCGCGACCAGGATGGCGATGGTGGCGAAGACCAGCGTCAGCGCCTCCCCCTTCAGCCAGATCGCCAGCACGGTGCCGAGCAGCACGCCGACGCCGATGGACGGCGCCAGCGACTTCAGCAGCGGCACGTCCATGGTGCCCTTCAGATAGTGCTTGCGCGCGGACTGGATACTGGTGGGGATGATGGTGGCGAGCGAGGTGCCCACCGCCAGCTTCATCTGCACCGCCTCCGGAATCCCGAATAGCGGAAAGACGTTGAACAGCACCGGCACGATGACGATGCCGCCGCCGACGCCCAGAAGCCCCGCCAGCGTGCCGGAGACGATGCCGGTCAGCGCCATCGCGACGGCGAGGCCCGCCAGCCACATCGGGTCCGTCATATGCTCCATGATGCAGGCAACTCCTGATGCGGGCGGGTGGTGCAGGCGGGAATGTCGCGTGCCATACACCCCCCCTCCCACCGCGTCATCCCGGGGTCCCACGCTTGTCCATCATCACAGACCCCTGGTTCTGGGTGCTCGCCGCGCCGGCCTTCGTGCTGACGGGTGTCAGCAAGGGCGGCTTCGCCTCCGGCGCCGGCAATGTCGCGGTGCCGCTGATGGCGCTGATCGTCCCGGCGCCGCAGGCCGCCGGCATCGCCCTGCCGGTGCTGTGTGCGATGGACATTTCCTCGCTGCGCGCCTGGTGGCGGCGCTGGAGCTGGGAGCAGCTGCGCATCATCCTGCCGGGCGGGCTTCTGGGGATTGCGGCCGGTGCGGCGGTCTTCGGGCTGATGAACGATGCCGCCGTGAAGCTGATGGTGGGCGGCATCGCGCTGGCCTTCCTGGCGCGCAGCCTCTGGCAGGCGCGGCCCGGCCGCGCGGTGCCGGCGCCGGCCCAGCCGAGCCGGGTGAAGGGCGGCTTCTGGGGGCTGGTCTCCGGCTTCACCAGCACGGTGGCGCATGCCGGCGGGCCGCCGCTCGCGGTCTATCTCTATCCGCTGCGGCTGGACCGGGCGACGCTGGCGGCGACCACGGTCGTCTTCTTCGCGGTGATGAACTACGTGAAGCTCATCCCCTATGCCTTCCTCGGCCAGCTTTCGGCCACCAACCTGCTGACCAGCCTGGTGCTGCTGCCCCTCGCCCCGCTGGGCGTGAGGCTCGGCATCTGGCTGCAGGCGCGGATGAGCGACCGGGTCTTCTATCGCATCGTCTATGCGATGCTGGCGGTGACCGGCGCCAAGCTGGTCTGGGACGGGCTGGCGGGGCTGTAGTCAGCCGCCGCTGCGATAGGCGGCGAGGATCTCGGACCCGGCGGATCCCGCCTTCGCCTCCCACTCCCGCACCGCCGCGCCGCCGGCCTCCTTCAGCGCCGCCAACAGCGGCGCGCCGGGCTGGGCGATGGTCACGCCATTCTCCCGCATGCGCTGCTGGTTGGCGGCGTCGCGGGTTTCCAGCAGGGTCCAGAGGCTGGTCTCGGTGCGGGTCGCGGCGCGTTCCAGCTCGGCGCGCTGCGCCTCGGTCAGGGAGCGAAGCCTTTCCTGGTTGCCGAAGGCCAGGCTGACCGGCATGGCGTAGCCGATTTCCGTGAAATGGGGCAGATGCTCCCACAGCCGTCGCCCGGCGCCGCCATCGCCGGAGGAGAGCACCGCATCCAGCGACCCATCCGCCAGCCGCGTCGCCACCGCCTGGAAGCTCAGCAGTTCCGCCTCCGCGCCCAGGGCCCGCATCGTCTCCGTGCCGGTCGCGTCATAGGTGCGCAGCTTCAGCCCGCGCAGGTCGGCGGGCGTCGCGATCGGGCGGCGCGACCAGATGCCGGTGGGCGGCCAGGGCGTAACATGCAGCAGCGTGACATCCAGCTTCTCCAGCGCCGCCAGATAGGCCGGCCGCGCCGCCACCAGCAGCCGCTTCGCCTCCGCCGCCGAGGTCGCCAGGAAGGGCAGCGAGGACAGCAGGAAGACCGGGTCCAGCCCGCCCAGCGCGCCCGCGAAGGCGTCGCCGATGGCGAACTTCCCCTCCGCCACCGCGCGCGGCATGGCGGCGGAGCGCACGCCGCCCGGCGCGTCGAAGGCCGGCGTGATCACCAGCGGCTTCGCCGCCTCCGCCAGCCGCACCAGCCCCTCGGCCGGCATGGCGCCGGCGGGGTATTCGGTCGCGGCGGTCCAGGCCTGCTGGGCGCCGGCCTGTTGCGACAGGGCGGCGAAGGGCATGCTGGTGCCGAGGGCGAGCAGGGTACGACGGCGCATCGTTCGGGACTCCGGAGTCGCGCCAAGCATAGGACGAGGTCTCGGCATGTCGGAAAAAAGTCTTGGTGTGGGGAAGCCCGATACGCAGATCCTGGGCGTGCTCGGCGGCATGGGGCCGCTCGCCTCGGCCCAGTTCATGCTGCGCCTGACGCTGCTGACGGATGCCGCGCGCGACCAGGATCATATCCCTGCCGTGCTCTGGTCCGACCCGCGTGTGCCGGACCGCACCGCGGCGCGGATGGCCAGCGGCGAGGACCCCCTGCCCGCCCTGCTGCGCGGCATAAGCGGGCTGGAGGCCGCCGGCGCCGGCGCCATCGCCATCCCCTGCAATACCGCGCATGGCTGGTTCGAGGGCATGCAGTCGGCCACCGCCCTGCCCATCCTGCACATCGTCGATGCCGCCGAGGCCGAACTTCTGCGGCTTGGCGTCACCCCGGGACCGATCGGGCTGATGGGCACGGCGGGGACGCTGGCCATGCGCCTGTATCAGGAACGCCTCGAACCGCGTGGCTGGACCTGCCTGGTGCCGACCGAGGAGGAAATGCAGCGCCTGGTCTCGCCGGGCATCGAGCGGGTGAAGGCGAATGACGTCGCCGCCGCCTATGCGCCCCTGGCGGAAGCCGCCCGCGCCCTGGCCGCGCGCGGCGCGCGGGCGGTGGTGCTGGGCTGCACCGAGATCCCGCTCGGCATCGCGGCCGGCCCGGCCCTGCCCTTCCCGGTCTGCGACACGATCGACGGGCTGGCGCGGGCGGCGATAAGCTGGGCGAAGCGATAGACGGGATACAAGCCGTATTGCAGCACAGCGACGGCCTTGCCATCGTGGATCACCCTTCGGAGATCCGCCATGCCCCGCCCGCCGCGCACCGCCTGGCTCGCCGCTTTGATGCTGGCCCTCGCCGCGCCGGCCGCGGCGCAGGAGATCCGGCTGGGGGTGGAGCTCTTCCCCAACAGCCTCGACCCGCACTGGCACAATTTCGGCGGCAACAAGGCCTTCGCGCCGCATCTCTATGAGCCGCTGGTGGCGCTGGATGCGCGGCAGCGGCCGACCGCGGCGCTGGCCACCGCCTGGACCGCGACGGATCCCACCACCTGGCGCCTGACGCTGCGCGACGGCGTGCGCTTTCATGACGGCGCGCCGCTGACCGCGGCGGATGTGGCGCATACGCTGCAGCGGGCCGCCGCCGTTCCTGGCTCGCCCTCCTCCTTCGCCGTCTATCTGCGCCAGATCACGGCGGTGGAGACGCCCGATGCGCGGACGGTCGTGCTGCGCACCGCCACGCCCTTTCCGCTGATGCCGGTCTATCTCAGCCAGGTGCCGATCATCCGCGCCACCGCCGCGACCACGGCCGATTTCGATGCGGGCCGCGCCGCCATCGGCACCGGCCCCTTCCGCCTGACCGGCTGGTCGCGCGGCGAGTCCATCACGCTGGCCCGCAACGACGCCTATTGGGGCGAGGCGACGCCCTGGGCGCGGGCCTCGCTGCGCAACCTGGCGCAGCCTTCCACCCGCGTCGCGGCGCTGCTGGCCGGCGATGTCGATGCGATCGACGCCGCGCCGCCGCAGGACCTGCCGCGGCTGTCCGCCGATGCGCGGCTGCGCGTCGCCTCGCTGGTCGCGCCGGCCGTCGCCGGCTTCCACCTGGATGTGACGGAACGCGCACCGCCGGGCATCCGCGGGAATGACGGCCAGCCGCTGGCGCACAACCCGCTGGCCGATCCGCGGGTGCGGCAGGCGCTCTCGCTCGCCATCCAGCGCCAGGCGATCGTCGACCGGGTGATGGGCGGCCAGGCGCGGGTGGCCGGCCAGTTCATGCCGCCCGGCGCCTATGGCCATGCCCCCGGCCTGGCCCCCGCCCCCTTCGACCCGGCCCGCGCCCGCGCGCTGCTGGCCGAGGGCGGCTTCCCAGACGGCTTCCGCCTGACCATCCACTGCCAGAACAACCGCTTCGTCAACGACGCGCAGATCTGCCAGGCGGTGGCGCAGATGCTGACCCGCATCGGCGTGCGGACGGAGGTGGAGGCGATGCCGCACGCCACCCATGTGGCCCGCGGCCGCAACCGCGAATTCAGCTTCTGGACCGGGCTGTGGAATGTGGAGACCGGCGAGCCCTCAGCGCCCCTCGTGACCCTGCTGGGCACCGTGGATGAGGCGCGGGGCCGCGGCCAGTTCAATCGGGGCCGCTATTCCAACCCCGCCTTCGATGCGCTGCTGGACCGCGCCCTGGGTGAGCTGGATGACGGTGCGCGAGAGACGGTGCTGATCCAGGCGACGGAGATCGCATTTCGCGACAACGCCCTGATTCCGTTGCATCATCAGATGCATCTCTGGGCCCACCGCACGGAACGTCAGTTCACGCCACGGATGGATGGGTATACGCGCGCCATGGATTTCCGCTGAAGGCGCCGTCCGGTGCGTCTTAAAAACGAGTCCCTGCCCTAAGAGGTATCATTTCGGCTTGTAATTAACATATCTGCCGAGCAGTCTGCGCCGCGAAAGCGGGAGGATCCGGCATGGCAACGATCACCACATACACGAAGACCTTCGTGGGCACGGCGCTAGACGACTCGCTGGTTTTCACCCAGGTCGTGGGCACCGCCAGCCTTCTGGGCGGCAACGACTTCGCCGACTTCCAGATGTTCGTGGACGCGGTGGATGCCGGCAACGGCAACGACACGGTGCTGCTGCGCGGCGGCGCGAACTCGGTCCTGCTCGGCGCCGGCAATGATTTCCTCGAGGCCAGCGCCTATGTCGCGCTGGTCGATGCGGGCAGCGGCAACGACACGGTGCTGGTCCAGGGCGCCGGCAGCGTCATCCTCGGCACCGGCCACGACGTGCTGCTGGCCAGCGGCTTCATCGGCAGTGTCGATGCCGGCAGCGGCAACGACGTTGCCCTGATCCAGGGCGCCAATACCGTCAGCATGGGCGCCGGCAACGATACGCTGGAGGCGGCCTCCTTCATCGGCAGCGTCGACGCCGGCTCGGGCGATGACCTGCTGCGCATCCAGGGCGCCAATAGCGTGGCGCTGGGCAGCGGCGGCAATGCGCTCTTCGCCAATGGCTTCATCGGCACGATCACGGCCGGCAATGGCGTGGACTTCCTCGATATCCGCGGCGCCAACAGCGTCAGCCTCGGCGGCGGCAACGACCAGATGCTGGCCCGGGACTATGTCGGCAGCATCGACGCCGGCGATGGCTTCGACGATATCCGCCTGCAGATGGGCGGCACCGATGTGAAGCTTGGCGCCGGCAATGACCACTTCATCTCGCTCGGCTGGGTGAACAAGGTCTCGGGCGATGCCGGCAACGACCGGATGGAGCTGGAGGCCGGCGGCCGCGCCTATGGCGGCTCCGGCCAGGACACCCTGACCAATGGCACCAACAGCACCCGCCGCGTGGAACTGTATGGCGAAAGCGGCAACGACCTGTTCAACTTCGACTTCGGCACCCAGGCGAATGAGCGTTCGCTGGTCTCCGGCGGCAGCGGCTTCGATACGCTGCGGCTGAACATCAGCACCGGCGACCTGATCCTGAACAGCACGGCCGCGGCGCTGCAGGAGCTGGCGAAGTTCGAGGACAGCAACGGCAGCTTCGGCTTCAACACCTTCAACCTGGACACGAATTCCATCGAGAAGGTGGTCGTCTTCGTCAATGGCGGGGTCTTCGGCGAATACCTCATCGCCTGAGACCGCGGGCGCGAGAGTCGTTAGGCGCGGCGGCGGGGAGAGTCCCATCCGCTGCGCCAGGACGAGTATGTTTCCTTCTGTATCAGGGCGTTACGGGAGGATTCGACCATTTCATGACAGGGAACTTCTGACGCGCTGCAGCATTAGGTCAGGCAGAACTGCCAGAAGGGTCCCCTCTTGGACAACTTCATGCTGGCGGCCCGCCAGGTGCTCGCCTCCCTCACCTTCATCCCGGCCTGGCTGCTCAGCCTCATCGTGCTCGCCGCCGGCATCCTGGTCGCCATCCAGGCGCATCGCATCCTCTTCCGGGCCGCAACCCGGCTCGTGGCGGAGCGCGACCTGTTCTGGCGTTCCCTGGTCCAGCGCACGGAGGGTCCGAGCCGCCTGACCCTGATGATGATCGCGGTGGCCTTCGCCGCATCCATCGCGCCGCTCACCTTTGGCCAGGCCAATGCCATCCGCCACCTGCTGCTGGTCTGCTTCATCCTGCTGGTCGGCTGGGTGGCGCGGACGGTGCTGCATATCTGGGTGACTATCTACCTGCGGCGCTTCAAGCTGGACTCGGACGACAATCTCCTCGCCCGCAAGCACACCACCCAGTCGCGCATCCTCCAGCGCGTGGCCGGCTGGCTGATCGTCACCGTCACCATCGCCGTGGCGCTGATGACCTTCGAGGGGGTGCGGCAATACGGCGTGTCGCTGCTGGCTTCCGCCGGTGCCGCCGGCCTGGTGCTGGGCCTTGCGCTGCAGCCGCTGCTGAAGAACCTGGTGGCCGGCATCCAACTGGCGGTGACCCAGCCGATCCGGCTGGAGGATGCGGTGATCGTCGAGGGCGAATGGGGCAATGTGGAGGAGGTGACCTCCACCTATGTCGTCATCCGACTCTGGGACTGGCGCCGCATGGTGCTGCCGCTGAGCTACTTCCTGGAGCACCCCTTCCAGAACTGGACGCGCGAAAGCGCCAGCCTGATCGGCACGGCGATGATCCATGTGGACTATACCGCGCCGGTGGATGCCATGCGGCGCAAGCTGGTGGAGATCGCCAGCGCCTCCATCCTCTGGGACAAGCGGGTGGTGAACCTGCAGGTCACGGAGCTGCGCGCAGAGACCATGGAGGTGCGCATGCTGGTCAGCGCCAGCAATGCCGGCAAGACCTTCGACCTGCGCTGCGAGGTGCGGGAGAAGATGATCGCCTTCCTGCAGGCCGAATATCCCGGCGCCCTGCCGCGCAATCGCGCCGAGGTGGCGGCGAGCGCGGAGGAGCGGCAGCTCACCCGCCGCGCCCTGGCGGCATGACCGGGCGTTGCTGAGCGTGCGCTAAACGGCCTCAGGGTCGAACAGGTAGCCGACCCCGCGCACGGTGCGGATCGCCATGGGCCGGGTGGGGTTGCGCTCCACCTTGCGGCGCAGCCGCATGATGCGCAGGTCGATGGCGCGGTCGAAGGCCTCCGGCTCCTCCTCGCCCGAGGTCCGCTCCAGCAGCCAGTCCCGGTGCAAGGCGCGGTTCGGATTCTCGACGAAAAGCTTGAGCAGGGTGAACTCGCCCTCGGTCAGCGTATCCTCCCGCCCCTCGGCGGTGACCAGCAGGCCGCGCTTCAGGTCGAGCACCGCGCCGCCGATTCGCGTCTTGCCCGGGCCCAGCGCCTCCGGCCGCGCCGCGGCCTGGGCGGCGCCCTCGGCGCCCGCGCGGCGCATCACGGCGCGGATGCGGGCCAGCAGTTCGCGCGGCTCGAAGGGTTTTGTCACGTAGTCGTCGGCGCCGGATTCCAGGCCGACCACGCGATCCACCAGGTCGCCTGCCGCGGTCAGCATGATGATGCCGACCAGGGCGGACTGGCCGCGCAGCCAGCGGGCGAGCGCGAAGCCATCCTCCCCGCCCGGCAGGCCGACATCGAGCAGCGCCGCATCCGGCATGGAAGCCGCCACGGCGGCGCGGCAGGCGCGGCCATCGGCCACCGCCTCCACCACGAAGCCCTGGCCGACCAGATAGGCGCAGATCGTCTCCCGCTGGAAGGGATCATCCTCGACCACCAGCAGATTGGTCGTGCCACCGGCCATGCCCGGCTCCTCCTCGTCTGCGTGCGGCGACAGGCGCGCGTTGACAGGGCCCCTGTTACAAACCTCGGGGGAGTCCGTCAAAGCCTGCGCTAGGCGAAACAATTGAAACAAACCGCGACCCGGGACGAAATACAAGCGGGCCGGATCTGGGGCATGATGCGCTGATGCTCCATCACACGCGACCCGCCGGCGATTTGCCGGCGGCTGGGCTCGCCGCGCTCCAGGCGGAAGCGCTGGCGAATCTCGCCGGCCCCTTCGCGCTGTTCACCGAGGATGGAGCCCTGGCCTTCGCCAATGCGGCGCTCTGGCGGCTGCTGCCGCGCCCGCAGCAGGATCCGGAGCTGGAGGAGTTGCTGGCCGGAATCGGCCGGGCGGCGGCGGCGCTCAATCCCGGCCTGGCGGCGGCGACCGACCCCGCGAGCTGGCTGCCCGAGGCCGGGTCCGCCGAGCGCAGCCTGGACTGGCTGACGCAGGAGGGCGCCTGGTTCCGCATCCATCTGCGCCGCCTGGCCCATGGCTGGGTGCTGAGCGCCGCCGAGGTCACCGACTTCAAGCGGCAGGAGGCCGAGCTTTCCGCCGCGCAGAACCTGCTGCAGACCGTTTTCGACCACATGACCGATGGCGTGGTGATGTGGGATGCCGAGATGCGCCTGCAGTTCTGGAACCGGGAAACGCTGCGCGTCGGCGAATTCCCCGCGCATATGGCGGTCAAGGGCGCCGATGTGCTGGAGGTGATGCGCTACCAGGACCGCCGCGGCGAATTCGGCCCGCCGCCGCGCGACGAGGCGGAGCTGGAGGCCCGCGTCGCCCAACGCGCCGCCCTGCTGAGCCGCCCGGGCGGCGTCTCCTATGTCCGGCAGACGCCGGGCGGCATGTGGCTGGAGGTGAAGACCGTGCCGGTGGCCGGCGGCGGCGCGGTGCTGATGTATCGCGATGTCACCAGCCTGAAGCAGCGGGAGCAGGAACTGGCCGCGGCGCGGGCCATGTACCAGCTGATCCTGGACAGCATGACGGACGGCGTCGTGCTGATCGACAAGGACCTGACCTTCCGCCTGGGCAATGCGGCGGCGATGCGCATGTTCGACCTGCCGCCGGAGCTCGGCACGCCCGGCGCCTCCGCCGTCGCCGCCATGCGCCACCGGTTGCGGCGCGGCGATTTCGGCCCGGTGCCGCAGGATCCAGCGGAATTCGAGGCCCTGGTGCAGGACCGCCTGGCTTTGGCCCATGAGCCGGGCGGCCCGCCGCAGCTGGTGCGCGGCGCCCGCGGGGAGTGGATCGAGGCCTCCTCCGTCCCCACGCCGGATGGCGGCGCGCTGGTGATCTATCGCGACATCTCCGCCCTGAAGGCGCGGGAGGAGGAGCTGCAATCGGCCCGCGCCACGCATGAGCTGGTGCTGGAGGCGATGAATGATGGGCTGGTGCTCTGGGGCCCCGACCTGCATGTGCGGCTGCTGAACCGCCAGCTGGCGGGCTTCTACGACATCCCGGAGGCACTGACCCAGCCCGGCACCGATGGCCGGGAAATCCTGCGGATGATGCAGCGCCGTGGCGACTACGGCCCGCCGCCGGCGGATGAGGCGGCGCGGGAAGCCGCCATCGCGCAGCGCGTGCACGCCATCCTGAACCCGACCGGGGAGCCCGACCTGCGCCCCTCCCCCTTCGGCATCTGGCTGGAGGTCACGCGCCAGAAGCTGGCGGATGGCAGCGTGCTGTCCACCTATCGCAACGTCTCCCGCCTGCAGGCGCGGGAGGTGGAGCTGCGCCAGGCGCGCGACCTGGCGCGCGCCGCCCAGGCGGCGCTGTCCGCGACCATCGAGAATATCAGCCAGGGCCTGGTGATGTTCTCCCCCGACCGCCGGGTGCAGGTGATCAATCGCCGCGCCGTGGAACTGCTGCGCCTGCCGGCGGAGCTGGCCGAGGAAGGCACGCCGCTGGAACGCATTGCCGCCTGGCAGCTCGACCACGGCGAATTCGCGGACACCCTGGCCGGGGCGGAGGAAGCCGACCCCCTGCCCGCCGGGCGCTACGAGCTGCAGCGGGCCGATGGATCGGTGCTGGAGGTGGAGCAGGTCCGCCTGCCGGATGGCCGCATCGTCCGCACCCTGACCGATGCGACGGAACGCAAGCGCCAGGAAGCGGCGCTGGCCGCCGCGCGGGACGAGGCGCGAGCCACTGGCGCGGCGCTGGGCGCCACGATCGAGCATATGAGCCAGGGCCTGGTCATGGTGGGCCCCGATCGCCGGGTGCGCGTGATGAACCGCCGCGCCGCGGAGATCCTGGCCCTGCCGCCCCACCTGGCGCAGCCCGGCGTGCCCTTTGCCGAGCTGGTCGGCTTCCAGCTGGCGCGCGGCGACTATGACGGCTCCGAACACCGGCTGGAGGAGGCGCGCCGCGCCATGGCCGGGGAGGCGCTGGCGGAGGAGCGCTACGAGCGCGCCCGCCGCGACGGCACCGTGGTGGAGGTGCATGCCCGGACCATGGAGGATGGCGGCGCCGTCCGCACCTACATGGACATCACCGAGCGCAAGCGAGTGGAACAGGCGCTCGCCGCCGCCCGAGATGCGGCGGAGGGGGCGAACCGCGCCAAATCCGCCTTCCTGGCCGCGATGAGCCATGAGATCCGCACGCCGATGAACGGCGTGCTGGGCATGATCGAGGTGCTGGAACGCACGCCCCCCGGCCCGGCGCAGGATCGCTGCGTCGCCGTCATCCGCGAAAGCGCCGGGTCGCTGTTGCGCATCATCGACGACCTGCTCGACTTCTCGAAGATCGAGGCGGGGCGGATGGAGCTGGAATCCCTGCCCTTCTCGTTGCGCGGCCTGGTGGAAGGCGCGGTCGATACGCTGACGGTGGAGGCCAAGCGCCGCGGGTTGCTGCTGTTCGCCGATCCGATGGGCGCGGTGACGCCGCAATCGCCGGACCTGGTCGCCGGCGATCCGGTGCGGGTGCGGCAGATCCTGTTCAACCTGGTGGGCAATGCCATCAAGTTCACCGATGTCGGCTTCGTGCGCCTGCGCGCCTCCGCCAACCGCGTCGACGACGCTGTCATCGTCTCCCTGATGGTGGAGGACAGCGGCGTCGGCATGACGCCGGAGCAGCTGGAGAAGCTGTTCCAGCCCTTTGCCCAGGCGGATACCTCCACAACCCGGCGTTTCGGCGGCACGGGGCTCGGCCTGTCCATCGTGCGGCGGCTGGCGCGGCTGATGGGCGGCGATGTCTCGGTGGAAAGCACGGCGGGGCGCGGCAGCCGGTTCTCCGTCACGCTGCGGCTCGGCCTGGTGGCGCCGGCCGATGCGGCGCTGGCGGTGGAGCCGGCCGTGGCGCTGCCCGCCGCCACCACGCATGGGGAGGCGCCGCGGCTGCTGGTGGTGGACGACCATCCGGTGAACCGGGAAGTGCTCGCCCGGCAGCTGGAGCTGCTCGGCTGCCAGGCGGATATGGCGGAGGATGGCGCGCAGGGCCTGGCGCGCTGGAAGGCGGGCCGGCACCGGCTGGTGCTGGTCGACCTGCATATGCCGGTGATGGATGGGCTCGACATGTCCCGCGCCATCCGGCGTGAGGAAGCCGCGACCCCCGGCGGGCCGCGCACGGCGCTGATCGCGGTGACGGCCAATGCCCTGAAGGGCGAGGATGAGCGCTGCTACGCCGCCGGCATGGATGGCTTCCTGGCCAAGCCGCTGGCGCTCGACCTGCTGTCCCGGACGCTCGCGCGCTTCCTGCCCAGCCAGCTGCCCGCCGGCACGGCGCCCGGCGCGGCGCCGGCCGAGATCGCCCCGCTCTTCGACCCCGAGGCGCTGCGCAGCCTGTTCGGCGCGGATCCCAAGCGCCTGGCCGGGCTTCTGACCAGTTTCCGGGATGGGGTGAAGCGCGATGTGGACGCGATCGGCTCGGCGCAGGCGGCGCAGGACCTGCCGGGCATGGCCGCGGCCGCGCATCGGCTGAAGGGCGCCGCCCGCATGGCCGGTGCGCGGCCGCTGGCGGATCTGCTGGGGGTGCTGGAACTGGCTGCGCGGGAGGGCAAGGCCGCGGCGGCGGCCGATGCGGCGGCGGATCTACCGGCGCTGGCGGAGCGAACGCTGGCGGCGGTGCAGGCGGCGGGCTGAGCGCGCCTTCAGGCGCGCGCCCACCAACCGACTCCGCAGCTGCGAATCATTCGCAACCGCAGTCAGTCGCAATCGCAGCCAGGCGCTTCGGTCTGCATGCCCTGGACGACGTGATGGTCGATCCATTCGGAGACCAGGCGCCGCGCCTCCGTCACCGAGGATTCGGGGTGATGGATGCGATAGAGCGTGGTGCAGGCGGTGAAGGCGGCCAAGTCGGCGGTGCCGCCATCGCGCAGCTCGCGATAGGCAGTGACGACGGCCCTCTCGCAGCGCCGGGCGATATGGCTGAATTCGCGACCCATGGGCACTCCCGTCTTCCCGCGCGGCGGGGATGCGAAGAAGTTGAGAATGGTTCTCAACTGGTACCCGAGTTATACGACGGTCTTGCCGCCCGGTTCAAGTGACGGGGTGCATCATTCGGGCCGGGCGGATTCGATGAGGCGGCCGCAGGGCCGCCCGGCGGGGCGTTCAGCCCCGCGCCACGGCCTCCGCCAGCGCCTTGCCGACATCCACCGTGCCGGCATTGCCGCCCATGTCGCGGGTGCGCGGCCCGCCCTCGGCCAGCAGGGTCTCGATCGCCTTCACGATGCAGTCGGCGGCGGCCTTCTCGCCCAGATGCTCCAGCATCATGGCGCCGGACCAGATCTGGCCGATCGGGTTGCAGATCCACTTGCCGGCGATGTCGGGCGCGCTGCCATGCACCGGCTCGAACATGCTCGGGAATTTCTTCTCCGGGTTGATATTCGCGGAAGGGGCGATGCCGATGGAGCCTGCGACAGCCGGGCCGAGGTCGGACAGGATATCGCCGAACAGGTTCGAGCCGACCACCACGTCGAACCAGTCCGGGTGCTGCACGAAATGGGCACACAGGATGTCGATGTGGAACTGGTCCGTGGTCACGCCCGGGTAGTTCTTCGCCATCTCGGCGAATCGCTCGTCCCAATAGGGCATGGTGAAGGTGATGCCGTTCGACTTGGTGGCGCTGGTCAGCTTCCGGCGCGGCCGGGTCATCGCCAGCTCGAAGGCGTATTTCATCACGCGGTCGACGCCCACGCGGGTGAAGACGCTGTCCTGCGTGACGAATTCGCGGTCCGTGCCGGGGAACATTCGGCCGCCGGTGGAGGAGTATTCGCCCTCGGTATTCTCGCGGACCACGTAGAAATCGATGTCCTCGGGGCCGCGATTGGCGAGCGGCGTGCGGCCGCCGGGCATCAGTTTGCAGGGGCGCAGCGAGATGTACTGGTCGAAGCCGCGCCGGATCGGGATCAGCAGGCCCCAGAGCGAGACATGGTCAGGCACGCCGGGCCAGCCGACGGCGCCGAGGAAGACGCTGTCCGATTGCGCCAGCTGGTCCAGCCCGTCATCCGGCATCATCTTGCCGGTCTGGGCATAGGTCTCGCAGGACCAGTCGTAATGCTTCAGCTCCAGGTCGAAGCCGAAGCGGCGGGCGGCGGCATCCAGCACGCGCAGGCCCTCCGGCACCGTCTCCTTGCCGATGCCGTCGCCGGGCAGCACGGCGAGCTTGTAGGTCTTGCGGGACATGGGCGGGCCTCCGGGCGTTTCGCGGCGAAACTGCCGCCGCGAGCGGCGCGCGACAAGCCCGGCTCAGGCGAAGCGACGGCGCAGGGCGGTGAGCGCCGCCACCGCCAGCCCGGCCGCCAGCACCCCCTGCGCGGGCCGCAGCCCGGCGCCAGGATCGAGATTGGCGGCCAGGATGCGTGCGGCGGGCAGGTTGGTGGTGGCGGCATACCAGCCCCATTCCAGCCCCGCCGCGCCCAGGGCCGCCAACACCGCCAGCCCGGCCAGCGCCCCGCCATGCGCCCGCGCCCAGCCCGGCAGCAGTCGCCAGCCCATCAGCCACAGGAAGATGCCGGCCAGCACCACCGCCGAATCGGCGCGCGACTTGGCCTGCAGGAAGGCGTGGAAGATGCCGAGGCCCGCCAGCACATAGACGCCCTTGTGCAGCCGCTTCCAGCGCCGGCCGAGCCGCCTCTGCCAGCCATCGGTGGAGGTCCAGCCCAGCACGCTCAACCCCAGCAGCACCGCGAAGCCCAGCGTCAGGTAGAAGCGCAGCACGATCTCGCTGGCGACATCCGCCAGGTTCCAGGCCATGTGGCCGGTGTAGAGCAACAGGTGCAGCAGGGCGTAGCCGAGCGCCACCAGCCCCAGCATCCGCCGCAGCGTCACCACCTTCGGCCAATCGGCCAGGTAGCGCAGCGGCGTCACCGCCAGGCTGACCAGCAGCAGGCGCATCGCATGGGTCCCGGCCTCCCGCGTCGCGGCCTTCCAGGGCTCGGCACCCATCTCGCCGGCGGCGAGCAGGGCCAGCAGGACCAGGCCGGGTGACAGGGCGGCGGCCAGCACGCAGGCGCGCAGCCAGGAGAATCGGCCGGCACGGTCGCGCCAGGGCCAGGCGATGGGGCCAGGGAGGGTGGTGCTGCTCATGGAGGGTACTTCGCGGGCAGGGGGCATACGGTTCCGTCTCACAGCCAGCCGCGCGCGCGGATTTCAGCCGCCACCCGCCCCACCTCGTCCAGCGGCGCCCGGGCGAAGGGCGCCGGCGCCTCGGTGAGCGGCCGGGCCTGGCCGGCGGCGTAGAGGCTTTCATGCAGCGCCAGGTGGCGCCGCCCCTCCCCGCCCAGGGGCGCGACGAAAAGGGGCGCCGCGGTCATCAGCGCCTCGGAGAGCATGGAGACGCTGTCGCCGCTGACCACCACCGCATCGGCCCAGGCCAGGAAGCCGAGATACGGGTTCGTGGCCGTATCCCCCCAGCGATGCAGCCGGTGCGGCACGGGGGACAGCGCCTGGGCCAGAGCCTCGGTCGCCTCGGCGCCGGTGCGGCGGCTGGCGCTGGCCAGCACGCTGCCCGCGAAACCCGCCACCTGCGCGCCCAACGCTGCGGCCAAGCCGGGGGCCAGCCCCTGCCCCCGCACCGGCCCGCCCAGCAGCAGCGCGACGCGCGGCGCCGGCAGGGCGGACAGCGCCGCCCATTCCGCCCGGGCGGCGGCCAGCTTCTCGGCCGTCACCCGATGCGCGGCGCCGAGGATGGGCAGCACATCGGGTGCCTCGCCCGGCGCATCGTGGCGGCCGATCACGGACAGGTCGAAGCGGCCGAAGGCGCGCATGCAGTGCACGGTGCGGGCGCCCCGCGCGCCGAGCCAGCGCGCCACCGGGCCGGCCCGCCGTCCGGCCGAGACCACCAGCCGCGGCCAGGGGGCTGCGAACGGTGCCCGCGCCGCCGGCGTCAGCCCCATCAGGGTCGGAAAGGGCCAGGGCAGCCGGCCCCCCATGCCCCATTCCAGGGGGATCACCCGGTGCGGCCCCAGACGCTCCGCGATGCCCAGCGCCTGCGCCGCCGTGCCGGCGCGCGGATCCGCCAGCGCCCAGACCTCAGCCGTCATGGACGCAGCGGCCTTCGGCGGCTACCAACGGGCCATCGCCCGCGCAGAGGATATTGAAACAATGGCCATCCCGCACGCCTCCGACTGGGACCGCGACGCCGCCCTGACCACCGCGCGGATCCTGCTGGAGATCAAGGCGGTGAATTTCCGGCCGGAGGAGCCCTATACCTTCACCTCGGGCTGGAAGAGCCCGGTCTATATCGATTGCCGCAAGATCATCTCCTTCCCGCGCGCCCGCAACCGCATCTGCGACCTGGCGGTGGAGAAGATCGGCCGGCATATCGGCTACGAGTCCATCGATGTGGTGGTCGGCGGCGAGACCGCCGGCATTCCCTTCGGCGCCTGGATCGCCGACCGCATGATGGCGCCGATGGCCTATGTGCGGAAGAAGCCCAAGGGGTTCGGCCGCAATGCGCAGATCGAGGGCGAGGTGCCCGTCGGCCAGCGCACCCTGCTGGTGGAGGACCTGACCACCGACGGTGCCTCCAAGATCCGCTTCGCCAATGCCCTGCGGGAGGCCGGCACCACCTGTGACCATACCTTCGTCGTCTTCTACTACGGCGTCTTCCCCGGCAGCTTCGAGCAGATGAAGGCCATGGGGCTGAACCTTCACCACCTCTGCACCTGGTGGGATGTGCTGGAAGTCTGCCGCGAACGCCCCTACTTCTCGGAGGCCGCGCTGAAGGAAGTCCGCAAGTTCCTGGAGGATCCGGTGAGCTGGTCCGGCGCGCATGGCGGCATCGCCTCGCTGGCGGAGGCGAAGCCGAAGGACGGCAGCGAGTAGAAGGGAGGTAGGCGGATGGTGCGGATCAGCGTCGATTTGCCGGAGGAGGTGGCGGCGGCGCTTCAAGCCGCCGCCACGGCACGCCAATCGACGCCCGAGATGCTGGCCGCCGCGGCCATCCGCGACCGCGTCGCCGACCAGGCCGCCCTCGAGGCCGCGCTGGCGCAGGCTGAGGCCGAAAGCGAAGCTGGCCTCGGCGTTCCGCATGACGAGGTGATGCGGGAGATGCAGGCTTGGGCCGATGACATACGGGCCCGCCACGCCAGCCGGTGAAGCTGGTCTGGATGCCGGTGGCCCTGCGCCATCTGCGCGAGGCACGTGACTACATCGCGCAGGACAATCCCGCGGCGGCCGATGCGCTGGTCGCCGGCTTGATGCAGAGGGCGGAACTGCTGACCCGCTTTCCCCTGGCCGGACGTATTCATGGCGGCACGCGCCGCATCATGGCGTTGCCGCCGACGCCCTATAGCCTGATCTACCGTGTCCATCCTGACCGGATCGCTATTCACGCCGTATGGCATGGAGCCCGCCAATGGCCGCCCGCTGGCTGACCCTCGCCCTCCTCCTCGCCGCCGGCCCCGCCTTGGCGCAGCCGGCGCGCGAGACGCTGACCATCGGCATCACCCAATACCCCGCGACCTTCCACCCGAACATCGAATCGATGGCGGCGAAGTCCTATATCGCCGGCTTCACCCGCCGGCCGCTCACCGCCCGCGATGCGGATTGGGAGCTGACCTGCCTCGGCTGCGTCACCGTGCCGACGCTGGAGAATGGCCTGGCCGTGCGGGAGCAAACGCCGGATGGCAAGGCCGGCATCCGCGTGACCTGGGAGCTGCGCGAGGGCTGGGCCTGGGGCGACGGCACGCCGGTGACCGCGGAGGACCTGCTGTTTGCCTGGCAGGCCGGCCGCGACTTCTCCACCGGCTTCGGCGGCAGCGAATTCTATCGCCGGGCCTATGAAGCCATCGTCGAATCCGCGCGCCGCATCACGCTGCGCTTCGACCAGATCACCTTCGAATATGGCGCCTCCGGCGATTGGGTCCCGCTGCCCAGCCATATCGAGCGCGCCCGCTGGGAGGCCGAGCCGCGGACCTACCGCACCCGCAGCGCCTATGAGACGGAGCCCACCAACCCCGGCCTGTGGAGCGGCCCCTACCGGGTCACCGCCGCCACACCCGGCGCGGGCGTGACGCTGGAGCGCAATGCGCATTGGTCCGGCCCCGCCCCCGCCTTCCGCCGCATCGCCATCCGCACCATCGAGAATACCGCGGCGCTGGAGGCCCAGCTGCTGGCCGGCCAGCTCGACATGGTGGCGGGCGAGCTCGGCCTGCCGCTGGAGCAGGTGACGGCGCTGGAGCGTCGCGCCCGCGGCCGCTTCCGCTTCGAATACAAGCCGGGCCTGATCTACGAGCATCTCGACCTGATGCTGGACAACCCGATCCTGGCCGACCGGCGCGTGCGCCAGGCGCTGGTCCTCGCCACCGACCGGGCGCAGATCGTCGCGCGCCTCTATGAAAACCGGCAGCCCGTGGCGCATACCGGGGTGAACCCGCTGGACGGCATGCATGACGACGCCGTGCGGCAATGGCCCTTCGACCCCGCCCGCGCGGCGGCCCTGCTCGCCGAGGCCGGCTGGACCCCAGGCCCGGATGGCATCCGCCGCAATGCCGCCGGCGACCGCCTGACGCTGGAGCTGATGACCACCGCCGGCAACCGGTCCCGCGAGCAGGTGCAGCAGGTGATCCAGGGCATGTGGCGCCAGGCCGGGATCGAGACGCGCATCCGCAACGAGCCGCCACGCGTCTTCTTCGGCGAGACGGTCAGCCGCCGCCGCTTCACCGGCGCGGCCCTGTTTGCCTGGATCAGCAGCCCCGAGAACGTGCCCCGCACCACGCTGCATTCCAGCGAAATCCCGACCGCCGAACGCAACTGGTCCGGCCAGAACTACACCGGCTTCCGCAATGCGGAGATGGACGCGCTGCTCGAAGCCCTGCCGATCGAGCTGGACCGCGAGCGCCGCCGCGCGCTGTGGCACCGGCTGCAGGCCATCTATGCCGAGGAACTGCCCGCGATCCCGCTCTGGTTCCGCTCCGATGCACATGTCTGGCCGACCTGGCTGGAGGGCGTGCGGCCGACCGGGCATCTCACCCCCTCCTCCAACTGGGTGGAGCAGTGGCGGGTGGCGCGCTGATGCTTGACCATGTCTCGATCGCCATCGGCGACCTGGCGCGTGCCGCGCCGTTCTACGATGCGGTGATGCCGCTGCTCGACATGCCCTGCGTCTGGCGGGAGGTAGCGGCCATCGGCTACGGGTCGCGCGACGCCGCCGGCTACCTGACCATCCGCGCGGGGGCAGCGCCGGCCGGCCCTGGCTGCCACTGGGCCTTTCGGGCGCCGGACCGCGCGGCGGTGCGCGCTTTCCATACGGCCGGCTTGGCGGCGGGTGGGCAGGATGACGGGGCGCCGGGGCTGCGGCCGCACTACCACGCGGACTACTACGCCGCTTTCCTGCGCGACCCCGCCGGCAACCGCATCGAGGCCGTCTGCCACCGGCCGGAGGCATGATCCGCCTGCTGGCCGGCCGCGCCGTGCAGATCGCGGTCACGCTGGCGCTGCTGTCGCTGGCGATGTTCCTGCTGATCGGCCTGATGCCGGGCGACCCCATCGACCTGGCACTCGCCGGCGACCCGCGGCTGACGGCGGAGGATGCGGCGCGGCTGCGGGCGCTGCATGGGCTCGATCAGCCGCTGCTGACCCGCTACCTCGCCTGGGCCGCGGCGCTGCTGCGCGGCGAATTCGGCTATTCGCGGCTGTTCGCCCAGCCGGTGGCGCAGATCATCGGGCCGGCGCTGCTCTCGACCCTTGTGCTCCTGGGCGCGGCCATCGCGGTTTCCGCGGTGCTGGGCCTTTCGCTCGGCGCGCTGGCGGCGATGCGGCCGCGCTTAGCGCCCCTGGCGGATGCCATCGCCATCCTCGGCCAGTCGGCGCCGAGCTTCTGGCTCGGCATCCTCCTGATCATCGTCTTCGCGGTCACGCTCGGCTGGCTGCCCGCCGGCGGCTCGGCCGAGGCCGGCGGGTGGGAGGCGCTGCGCTTCCTGCTGCTGCCGGTGGCGACGCTGGCCATGGCGAATCTCGCCGCCTATGCGCGGCACAGCGCGGCGGAGCTGACGAACGTGCTGCGCGCGCCCTGGATCACCGCCGCCCGCGCCCGGGGCGTCGGCGAGATGCGCCTGCTGCTGCGCCATGCCGCGCCGAATGCGGCGGTGCCGGTGCTGCAGGTGGCGGCGCTGGATGCCGGCAGCCTGGTGGGCGGCGCGCTGATCACGGAGACCCTGTTTGCCCGGCCGGGCATGGGCAAGCTGATCTATGACGCGGTGATGGGCAACGACACCAACCTGGCGTTGGTGGCGCTGCTGCTGGTGGCGCTGGTGACCATGCTGGCGACGCTGGCGGCGGATCTCGGGCAAAGGGCGCTGGACCCGCGGCTGGCATGAGGGGCATGACTGGTCTCCCTCTCCCCCCTTGCAGGGGGGAGGGAGAAGCCATGAGGCTCCGCCTGGGCCTTCTGCTACTCGGCCTGCTGGCCGCCGCCGGGCTGTCGGCGCCGCTGGCCGCCGGCTGGCTCGGCCTCGATCCCTTCGCGCCGGATCTGTTCAACCGCTTCGCCCCCGCCTCTGCCCAGAATCCCCTCGGCACCGACGATCTCGGGCGCGACGTGCTGCTGCGGCTGATGCAGGGCGCGCGGGTCTCGCTGGCCGTGGGGGTGGCGACGGCTCTGGCGGCGACGCTGCTCGGCACCGCCATCGGCTTGCTGGCGGCCTGGCGCGGCGGGGTGGTGGATGCGGTGCTGATGCGACTGGCGGATGGGCTGCTCGCCCTGCCCGCGCTGCCGGTGCTGGTGGTGCTGGCCGCCGCCGATACCGGGCGCATCGGCCTGCCGCGCGGCGAGCCCGCCTCCGACATTTTTCGGATCGTCGCCATCCTCTCTGTCTTCGGCTGGGTGGGCGTGGCGCGGCTGGCGCGTGCCGCGGCGCTGTCCGTGCTGGCGCGGGACTATGTGCGGGCGGCGCGCGCTTTGGGTGCCGGGGAAGCCCGCGTGCTCGCCCGCCATGTGCTGCCGAACATCGCCGGACCCATCGCCATCGCCGCGGCGCTGACGGTGGCCGGCGCCATCCTGGCGGAAAGCACGCTGAGCTTCCTCGGCCTCGGCATCGCCCCGCCCGCGGCAAGCTGGGGCAATATGCTGGCCAATGCGCAGGACCTGGTCTTCAGCGCGCCCTGGGTCGCGGTCTGGCCGGGGCTCGCCATCCTGATGGCCGTCGCCGGCTGCACCCTGGTCGCGGATGGGCTGCGGAGATAGGCTTTTCCCAAATCGGGGGAAAAAGTCCATGTCCATCGGTGCGGATCGCATCCTGACCACGCATACCGGCAGCCTGCCCCGCCCCCGCGCCCTGACCCGCCTGCACGCCCGCCGCGCCCGGGGCGAGGCCGTGGATGCCGCGGAACTGGCGGCCGCGGCGCAGGCGGCTGTGGCCGCCATCGTCCCAAAACAGATCGCCGCTGGCATCGACATCCCGAACAATGGCGAGCAGGGCCGCGAATCCTTCGTGCTCTATCTGCGCGACCGCCTGACCGGGTTGGGCGGCGAAAGCCGGCGAGGAGGCTGGCAGGACATCGACGCCTATCCGGAATTCAAGGCCGACCTCCAGGCCGCCAATGCCGGCAAGGAAACCGCCAGCATGACGGCCAACCTGCCCGCCGCGGTGGGCGAGGTGACCTATGTGGGCGAGGCCGCGATGGCTGCCGAATGCGCCGAATTTTCCAACGCCCTGGCGCCCGCGAAGGGCCAGTACCGGGAGGCGTTTCTCGCCGCCCCTTCCCCCGGCATCGTCGCCGCCGTGGTGCAGAACCAGCACTACGAGTCCGAGGAAGCCTATCTCGCCGCGCTGGCCACGGCGCTGGGTCGCGAATACCGCGCCATCCTGGATGCCGGCTTCATCCTGCAGCTGGATTGCCCGGACCTGGCGCTGGAGCGCCACGCCTCCTACCAGGACCGCCCCCTCTCCGACTTCATCGGCTTCTGCGAGCGCGTCATCACCGCCATCAATCGCGCCATCGAGGGTCTGCCGCGCCACCGCATCCGCCTGCATGTCTGCTGGGGCAATTACGAGGGCCCGCATGATGCCGATGTGCCGCTGGCCTATATCCTGCCCACCATCCTCCACGCCAAGGTGGGCGGCTTCGTGCTGCCCTTCGCCAATCCGCGCCACGCGCATGAACACCGGCTGTTCCGCAAGCACCCGCTGGCCGAGGACCAGATCCTGGTCGCCGGCGTTATCGACACCCTGACCAATTTCGTCGAGCACCCGGAGGTGGTGGCGGAGCGGCTGGAACGCATCGCGGAAAGCCTCGGCGACCCGAAGCGCCTGCTGGCCGGCACCGATTGCGGCTTCGACACCGCAGCGGGCCGCGGCCGCGTCTCCGCCGACGTCGTCTGGGCCAAGCTGCGCAGCATGGCGGATGGCGCGCGGCTGGCGAGCGAGAGGCTGCGCCCCTGATGTGCTGGCTCTGCACCATGCGGCGCCCGAAACCGCGCCCGAAACCCCAACCAGAACCAGGGCCGCAAACGGCCCAGCCTGCCAAGGAGAGAAACGCCATGTTCCGCCGAATCCTGCTGGGTGCCGCCGCCGCGCTGCTGGCCGCGGCCCCTGCGCTCGCCCAACCCGCCGCCTGGCCGGGCAATCGACAGGTGCGCATCCTCATCACCTATCCGCCCGGCGGCACCAGCGACTTCGTCGCCCGCCTGCTGGCGCAGCGGCTGGGGGAGCAGACCGGCGGCCAATTCGTGGTGGACAACCGCTCCGGCGGCGGCGGCATCGTCGGCTGGACCAATGTCGTGCGCTCGGCCAATGACGGCACGACGCTGCTGCTGACCGACAATTCGCTGGCCACGGCGCCGCCGCTCTACCCGAACCTCGGCTTCGATGTGCGCACCGACTTCACGCCGATCTCGCTGATGGTGGACTACCCGACCGTCTTCGTGGTGCCCGGCAATGCGCCGGCCCGCACGCTGCGCGACTATATCGAGGCGGCGCGGGGCCAGGCGGCGGATGCGAATTTCTACGGCTCCATGGGCTCCGGCTCCTCGCCGCATCTCTATACGGAATACCTGCAGGACATCACGAATATCCGGCTGACGCATGTGCCCTATCGCGGCATGGGGCCGGCCTTCCTGGACCTGATGGCTGGGCGCGTCGGCCTGCTGATCGCGGCGCCGCCCACCGTGCTGGGCGCGGTGCGGGATGGGCGGGCGCGGGCGATCGCCATCGGCACCACCGGCGGGCGCATCCCCGCTTTGCCGGATGTGCCGACGGCGAAGGAGCTCGGCTACGACTTCACCTATTCCTTCTGGTACGGCCTCCTCGGCCCGCGCGGGATGGACGCGGCGCTGGTCGCGCAGATCCGCGCCGAGGTGAACAAGGTGCTGGAGAACCCCGAGGTGCGGGACCGCTTCGTGCAGCAGGGCGCGACGCCGGTCGCCGGCGATGGCGCGGCGCTGGCCGCGGTGATGGAAAGCGACCTGGCGCGGTGGAGCGAGGTGGTGCGGGCGAAAGGGATCACGGTGCAGTAGGGGCGCGCCGCCGGAGGCCCCCAGCCAACCCTCCCCCGCAAGCGCGGGGGAGGGCTTTGGCGGTCAGGGGGCGCAGGCGCCGGCCGGCGGGGCGTGCACCGTCACGGGCGGCAGTTCCCCCTCCCAGGCCTCGATCTGCACCAGGCAGGATTGCGCGGCCGACCCCTGGCCGAGCCGGGACGTGCCGATGTCCTGCGTCAGCACGTTCGGATTGCCATGGACGCAGGCGCTGTCCGTGGCGCCCGGGCGCTCCGGATTCCACCAGGCGCCGGTCGCCATCGCCACCACGCCGGGGCGGATATCCGGCGTCACCACCAGCCCCGCCGCGACCGCGCCGCGATCGTTGAAGACGCGTACCACCTGGCCATCCGCCAGGCCCCGCGCCGCGGCATCGGCGGGGTTCATGCGCAGCTTCTCCCGCCCCTGGATCTTGTCCGCCGCCGCCACCCGCCCGCTGTCGAGCTGCCCGTGCAACCGGGTGGAGGGCTGGAAGGACAGCATGTGCAGCGGGAATTTTTGGGCCATGGCGCTGCCGAGATACTCGGTCGGCTCATGCCAGACCGGGTGGCCCGGCGTTTCGGCATATCCGAAGCTGGCGATGGTCTCGGAGAAGATCTCCACCTTGCCGCTGGGGGTATCCAGCGGGTTGGCCTCCGGGTCCGCGGCGAAATCGGCGAACTGGACATAGTCCTGCTCGGGAGGCGGGATCTCGACATGGCCGGTGGCCCAGAACTCGTCGAAATCCGGTACCAGCACGCCGTGCTTGGCGCAGGCCTGGCGCCAGCGGCCGTACATGTGCTGCAGCCAGGCGCTTTCGTCGCGCTGCTCGGTGAAGGCGGCGCGGAAGCCGGCCGCATCGGCCAGGTCGGCCATGATGTCCACGTCATTCCGCGCCAGGCCCACGGGCGCGATGGCCTGGTGCATCGCCGTGACGAAGCGGTCGCGGGAGGAGCTGCCGATGTCGTTGCGCTCCAGCGTCGTGGTCGCCGGCAGCACGATATCCGCGTGGCGCGCGACGGAGGTCCACCAGGGCTCCGCCACCACCACCGTATCCGCCCGGTTCCAGCCGCGCAGCAGCCGGCCGAGGTCCTGGTGGTGGTGGAAGGGATTGCCGCCGGCCCACCAGATCATCCGGATATCCGGCAGCAGCAGGTCGCGGCCGTTGTACTGCAGGATCTCGCCCGGCCGCTCCAGCAGTTCGGTGACGCGGGAGACGGGGATATAGGCGCCGCAGGGGTTGCGGACCGAGGGACCCGAGACGCTGGGCAGGTCGACCCGCGGCGTGCCCATGCCGTTGATGCTGCCATAGCCGAAGGCGATCCCCTGCCCCGGCTTGCCGATGCCGCCCAGCATGGCGGCGAAGGCGACCAGCGCCCACCAGGGCTGCTCGCCATGTTCGGCGCGCTGGATGGACCAGGTGGCGGTGCACATGGTGGGCGCGCCTGCGGCTTCCAGCGCCAGTCGGCGGATGGTCTCCACCGGCACCTCGGTGATCGCCGCCGCCCATTCGGGGGTCTTGGGCGTGCCGTCCGTGGCGCCCAGCACATAGTCCCGGAAGCGGTCGAAGCCGACGGTGCAGCGATCCAGGAAGCCGCTGTCCTGCAACCCCCGCTCCAGCAGCACATGTGCCATGCCGAAGATCAGCGCGGCATCGGTGTTGGGCCGGATCGGCACCCATTCGGCGTTGAGGAAATCCTCCGTGTCGCCGCGGAAGGGGGAGATGTTCACGAAGCGCACCCCGGCCTCGGCCGCCTGGCGCATCAGCGGCAGGTATTCATGCGCGCCGCCGCCGCCGGCCGTCACCAGCCCGTTCTTCCGCGGCAGCCCGCCGAGGCAGAGCATCAGCTTCGTGTTGCGGGCGATGCTGCCCCAATCCGTGACGCGGCCCTGGATCACCTCGTTGGTGCCCAGGATATGCGGCATCAGCGTCATGCCGGCGCCGTAGGAATAGTTGGTCACCTGGCTGGTGAAGCCGCCGCCGAGGCCGAGGTAGCGGTGCAGCTGCGTCCGCGCATGGTGGTAGCGCCCGGCCGAGGACCAGCCATAGGACCCGCCGAGGATGCTCGGCGCGCCATGTTCCTGGCGGATGCGCGCGGTTTCCTCCGCCACCCGGCGGATCGCCTCGTCCCAGCCGACGGGGATGAAATGGTCGCCGCCGCGGGTCGCGCCGCGCCTTTCGCCGCGCAGCCAGCCCGCGCGGATATAGGGCCGGTCGATCCGCGCCGCCCCATGCACGGCACCCGGCATGGAGGCGAGCAGCGTGCCCGGGAAGGGGTCCCGCGCGAAGGGCCGCGCCTCGACCAGGCGGCCATCCTGCACCACCGCCTGGAAGGCGCCCCAATGGGAGGAATGCGGCTTGATCTCGGTCATGTGCGGGGGTCCCTCATGCCGCCCAATCTGCCGCCCGCCGGGGCCTCCCGCAACCATCATCCCTGGGCACCAACCCCGAGCGCGCTTCCCCGGCTTACAGGCGCTGGAAAAGGGTCTAGGCTTCCCGGCGACCCTCACTCGCCAAGGATCACGAGCGCCATGACGCCCCCCGCCAATGCGGCCCGCAATTCCAACGCCGCCCGCGACATCGCCAATGTGCTGCACCCCTATACCGACCACCGCGCCCATGCGGTGAACGGCCCGCTGGTGATCGCGCGCGGCGAGGGCGTGCGGGTGTGGGACGACCAGGGCAAGGAATACATCGAGGCGGTGGCCGGGCTGTGGTGTGCCTCGCTGGGCTTCGACAGCAAGCGCCTGGCCGATGCGGCGCACAAGCAGATGCTGAAGCTGCCCTTCTACCACGCCTTCACGGCGAAATCGCACGAGCCGCTGATCGACCTGTCCGAGATGCTGATCGAGCGCGCCCCCTGCCCGATGAGCAAGGTTTTCTACGCCAATAGCGGGTCCGAGGCGAACGACACGGCCATCAAGATGGTCTGGTACTACAACAACGCCATCGGCCGGCCCGAGAAGAAGAAGATCATCAGCCGGCTGAAGGCCTATCACGGCATCACCATCGCCAGCGGCTCGCTCACCGGCCTGCCGGCGAACCACAAAATGTTCGACCTGCCGATCGCCGGCATCATCCATGTCTCGACGCCGCACCACTACCACGGCGCCAAGCCCGGCGAATCCGAGGAGGATTTCGCGACGCGCCTGGCCACCGAGCTGGAGGAGACCATCCTGCGCGAGGGGCCGGAGACGGTCGCGGCCTTCTTCGCCGAGCCGGTGATGGGCGCCGGCGGCGTGATGCTGCCGCCCGCGACCTATTTCGAGAAGATCCAGGCCGTGCTGCGCAAGTACGACGTTCTGTTCGTGGCGGATGAGGTGATCTGCGGCTTCGGGCGCACCGGCAACTACTGGGGTTGCCAGACCTACGACATCACCCCGGACATCATCACCTGCGCCAAGGCGCTGTCGGCGTCCTTCCTGCCGATCTCCGCCATCATCATCAACGACAAGATCTTCCAGGGCTTGGCGGATGGCTCCGCCACCATCGGCACCTGGGGCCATGGCTTCACCTATTCGGGCCACCCCGTCGCCGCTGCCGTCGCGCTGGAGACGCTGAAGATCTACGACGAGCTGAACATCGTCGACCACGTGAAGACCGCTGGCGCGCATATGCAGAAGCTGCTGCGCGAGCGGTTCGAAGGCCATCCGCTGGTGGGTGAGGTGCGCGGCATCGGGATGGTCGCGGCGATCGAGCTGGTGGCGGACAAGGCCAACAAGAAGAACTTCGAGCCCTCCGCCAAGGTCGGGCCGCGCCTCGCCAAGGCCGGCGAGGCCGAGGGCGTGATCCTGCGCGGCCTGGCCAACGACACCATCGCCTTCTCGCCGCCGCTGATCATGAAGACGGATGAGATCGAGCAGATGGTGGACCGCACGGCGCGCGCGCTGGATGCGGTGACGGTGCAACTGCGCCGGGAAAGCCTGACGGTGGTGTAACGCCTGCCGGGCCATCCGGCCCGGTTGCTCAGGCGGCGCGCGCCGCCTGGGTCAGGCCGTTCCAGCCCCAGGACTCCGCCGGGACCTCCCGCAGCACGACATAGGTGACCTCGGCCAGCGCCGGGCCGAGCACACGCCGCAGCAGCGCCTGCCCTGCCGCCACGAAGGCGGCCTTTTGGGGGGCGCTGTTGGTACCCGCCGTCACCGTCGCCTCCAGATGCGCGGCCAGCGCCACGGGCGCCCCGTTCACGGACCAGGCGCCGGGCGGCAGCTGCTCGATCGCCACGGCGGTCAGCACGGCCTTCTTGCCCAGCACCTCCGCCATCAGCCGCGTCGCGCCCAGCTGAAGTTCGGTGATTTCCGCCGGCGCCAGCGGCCGTCCCATGGTCCGGATATGCACGAATGGCATCGCCCCACTCCCTCTCTGATGCGGGATTGGTAGCGTCCGGGGATCCATCCGAATATTCGATAGAATTCGCATCAAGCTTCAGGGAAACTGAAGCATGCGCCGGATCACACTCGACCTCGACATCCTGCACAGCTTCGTCACGGGGCTGGAGCTTGGCTCCTTCGCCCGCGCCTCCGAACAGGTCGGCCGCACCCAATCCGCCGTCAGCGGCCAGTTGCGGCGGCTGGAGGCACAGTTCGGCCGACCGCTGCTGCGCCGGCAGGGCCGCGGGCTGGTGCTGACGGAGGCGGGGGAGATTCTGCTCGGCTACGCGAAACGGCTGCTGGAGCTGAATGACGAGGCGGTGGCGGCGATCCGCGGCGCCGATCTGGAAGGCTGGGTGCGCCTTGGCCTGCCGCAGGATTTCGCCGAGCTCTGGCTGCCCGAGATGCTGGGCCGCTTCGCCCGCGCCCATCCGCGGCTGCGGGTGGAGGTGCGGGCGGAGGGCAGCGGCGTGCTGCTGGAGCGGCTGGATCGCGGGCTGCTGGACCTCGCTTTGGTCTGGGGTGGCCAGGACCGGACGGCGCCGATCGCGGAGGTGCCGGTCGCCTGGCTGGGGCCGGCCGAGGGCGCGCTGGGCTGGCAGGCAGGCACGCCGGTGCCTCTGGTCGCCTTCGAGCCGCCTTGCCAGTTCCGCAACGCGGCCGTGGCGGCGCTGGAGGCCGCCGGGATGTCCTGGCGCCTCGCCTTCAGCAGCCCGAGCCTGGCGGGGCTGCGCGCCGCCGTGGCGGCCGGGCTGGGCGTTACGCCGCGCAGCGCGCTCGGCCTCGGCCACGGGGTCCGGGCGCTCGCACCAGGGGAGGCCGGCCTGCCGCCTCTGACGGCGGTGCCGCTGACCCTGGTGGAGGGCGCGGAGCCAGCGCCGGCGGTCGCGCTGCTCGCAAGAATCCTGCGGGAGACGCTGGAAGTCGGTCTCAGCGCGCCCGGCTGATGCAGAATTCCACGATGCCGGCCAGCGCCCGGCGCTCCACCCCATCGGGGAACAGCTCCAGCGCATCCAGCGCCGCCTGGCCGTAGTGCCGCGCGCGGCCGACCGTGTCGGCGAAGGCGGCGTGCTTCTGCATCAGGGCGATGGCCAGCGGCAGATCGTCCTCGGATTGCTCGCGTTCCTCCAGCGTGCGACGCCAGAAGGCGCGCTCCGCCGCATCGCCGCGCTGGAAGGCCAGCAGCACCGGCAGGGTGATCTTGCCCTCCCGGAAGTCGTCGCCGACCGTCTTGCCCAGCGCCTCCTGCGCCGCGCTATAGTCCAGCGCGTCGTCGATCAGCTGGAAGGCGACGCCGAGGTTGTGGCCATAGGCGCGCAGCGCCGCCTGCCGGGCCGGGCCGCATTCCGCGACGATGGCGCCGACCTCGGTGGCTGCCGCGAAAAGTGCTGCGGTCTTGCCCTCGATCACCGCGAGATACTGGTCCTCGGTCGTCGCCGTGTCGTTCTGGGTGATCAGCTGCAGCACCTCGCCTTCCGCGATGGTGGCCGAGGCCTCCGCCAGGATGCGCAGCACCTCCAGCGACCCGTCCTGCACCATCACCTGGAAGGCGCGGGCGAACAGGAAGTCGCCGACGAGGACGGAGGGCTTGTTGCCGAACAGCGCATTGGCGCTGGCCTGGCCGCGGCGCAGCGCGCTTTCATCCACCACGTCGTCATGCAGCAGCGTCGCGGTATGGATGAACTCGACGCAGGCGGCGAGCGCGACATGGCGCTGCCCGTCCCGGTATCCGGCCAGCCGGGCCGCGGCCAGCGTCAGCAGCGGCCGCAGCCGCTTGCCGCCGGCGGCCACGATATGGGCGGCGAGCTGCGGGATCAGCGCCACCGGGCTTTGCATCCGTTCGACGATCAGCCGGTTGCAGGCCTCCAGGTCGCGCTGCACCAGGGCGGTCAGCGTGGCGAGGGCATCCTCGCCGCGCAGGGCCTCCGGAGCGTCTTCGGCGCTTGGCGCGACGGGCAGATCCACGCGGTATTGACCTTGTTCAAGTGTCGCGCAACTTAGCCACCGCCCCCCCTTGGAGCAAGCTGGGGGCAAGTTGGCGGCGGTTGCATGCCGGGCACAGGTGCGGTCGCGCCGTGATCCGGCAAGGCCCGGCCCGTCACTCGGCTGCAGGGGATGTGGGATGCGCGTGCTGCTGGCGACCACGGACCCGATCCGCCTGTCCTTCCTGCTGGCCCTGCTGCGTGATGCCGGATGCGACCCGCTGGTGCTGGATGGCCATGTCAGCGCGATCGAGGGCGGCATCGGCATCTTCCCCCGCCGCCTGGCGGTGCCGGAGGCGGAGGAAGCCCGGGCGCGGCGCGTGCTGGCCGAGGCCGGGGAAAGCGATGGCCTGCTCTGAGCTGACGGAGGACGGGCTGCTCGGCGGCCGGGTTCGCCTGCTCCAGCCCCGCCAGGGGCTGCGCGCCGGGCATGACGCAGTGCTGCTGGCGGCCGCCGTGCCGGCGCGGCCGGGCGAGAGGGTGCTGGAGGCCGGCTGCGGCAGCGGCGCGGGCTTCCTGTGCCTGCTGGCCCGGGTGCCCGGGCTTTCCGTGCTGGCGGTGGAGCGCGATGCGGGCCTGGCGGCCCTGGCGCGGGAGAATGCGGCGCGCAACGGCTTCGCGGCTCAGGTCACGGTGCTGGAGGGCGATGTGGCCGACCCCGCCCTGCGCCGGTCCCTGCCCCGGCTGCAGCATGCCTTCGCCAATCCACCCTACTGGCCCGCCGGCACGCCGCCGCCACACGCGCTGCGCGCCGGCGCCACCCATGCGGAGGAGGTCGGGCTGGCGGACTGGGCGGACTTCCTGGCGCAGGGGCTGGCGCATCGCGGCAGCCTGACAATGGTTTTGCCGGCGGCCCGATTCGCCGATGCGGTGGAGGCGCTGCGGGATGCGGGATGCGGCAGCCTGGCGCTGCTGCCGCTCTGGCCCCGCGCGGGCCAGCCGGCGAAGCGCGTGCTGCTGGCAGGGCGCCGCGGCGGGCGGGGACCGGCGCGCATCCTGCCGGGGCTGGTGCTGCACGGGCCGGAGGAGGCGGCGGACCGGGTGCTGCGGGAGGGCGCCGCGCTGGTGCTTTAGGGTCCGCGCCGCATCATCTGCCGGGCGCCTGGCCGGTCTCGCGCGGCACGCGACCTTGGCCAATCGCCTCGCTAGGTCTCGTTCGCATCCGGATGGCGTAGCAGCCACAGCCGCTCATGCGCCGCAACCAGGCTTTCCATGTTCTTGCGGCGGTTCACATCGGGCGAGACCGGGCGCCGCGTCAGCATCATCTCCAGGATCCGCAGCAATTCCTCCGCCACCTCGAAGTCGCCCTGGTCACAGGCGTGGTGGAAGGCGATCAGGATCTTGTCGGAGAGCCGCCGCGTGTGGCGTGGCGGATTGGACGGCGCGCGACCTGCATCGCGGCCGGACGGATCCCGTTCCTCGTCGGACATGCAGTCTGCGGCTCCAAAGCTTCGGCGCCGGGGTCCGGCGCCCTGTGACAATAGCCAGTGTTCAGATCGGCCGTAACCCTCCGCGTGGCGCGGGGGCCCTGCTGCTTAGCGCATTTGAGGCCGGAGCGCATGCAGGGATTCGCCCAAAAAACGCGAAAAAACAATCAATTAAAGCGTTCTTTTGCAGCCAGCGCAGAATGATTTCAGGTACCGCGCAGATGGGCGCGAAGCGATTGCGCAATGGCTTCGGGCGTCGATTCGGGCCGGAACAGCGTGCGCACCCGGCCATCCGGACCCACCAGGTAGATGAAGGAGGAGTGGTCCATCAGATAGGACGTCATCTCGGGCCGCTGCACCTTGGCGTAGAACACCCGATAGGCGCGCGCCGCGGCCGCCACCTGCTCCGCCGTGCCGGTCAGCCCGACCATCCGTGGATGGAAGCGGGAGACGTAGTCGGCCAGCGCCTCCGGCGTGTCACGCTCCGGGTCGATGGTGATGAGGACGGGGGTCACCTGCTCCCCCAGCTCGCCCAGCTCGTCGATCGCGGTCGCCATGGTGCCGAGCTCGGTCGGGCAGACGTCAGGGCAATAGGTGAAGCCGAAATAGACCAGCAGGCTCCGGTCGGCGAAATCGGCCTGCGTCACCGCGCGGCCGGTCTGGTCGACCAGGTTGAAGGGTCCGCCGAGCGCCAGGCCCTGTGGCAGCTGCACGCCGCCCGCGGCCGGTGCCGGCATATCGGCGCCGACGAAGCTGCCGATCCGGCGGAGGAAGGCATCCGCCACCCCCTCCCCCGGGTCGCGGCCAAGCCAGGCCGCGGTCCAGATCCCGCCGAGCAGGAGGATCAGCATCAGGGCTACAACGCGAATCGCGATCAACATGCCCGGTGAGATAGGCGGCGCGCGTCGCGCCGTCCACTCGGGCGATGGTCAACGACCCGGCAGGGCGATCTCCCCTTCCGGCTGGGCACTGGTGAAGGTGGCGTCGCCGAAGGCTTCTTCCCAGGATCCGGCGGTGCTGGCGCGGGAATATTCGGTGGCGCGGTTCTCGAAGAAGTTGGTGTGCTCGATCGCGTTCAGCATCTCATCGAGCCAGGGCAGCGGGTTCTTCTCGATGCTGTAGAGGCATTCGAGGCCGAGCTGCTGCAAGCGGCGATCCGCGATGTAGCGGATGTACTGCTTGGTCTGCGCCGCATCGAGGCCCTCGACGCCGCCGAGCTCGAAGGCCAGGTCGATGAAGGCGTCCTCATGCTCCACGATGGTGGAGCAGATGCCGTAGAGATCCTGCTTCAGCTGCTCGGTCCAGATCTCCGGATTCTCCTGCACGAAGGTGCGGAACAGCCGGATGACGGACAGGCAGTGCAGCGTCTCGTCGCGCACCGACCAGCTGACGATCTGCCCCATCCCCTTCATCTTGTTGAAGCGGGGGAAATTCATGAGGATGGCGAAGGAGGCGAAGAGCTGCAGGCCTTCGGTGAAGGCGCCGAAGGCGGCCAACGTCTTCGCGATCTCGGTCTTGCTCTCGACCGAGAAGTTCTGCATGTAGTCGTACTTGTCCTTCATCTCCTTGTACTTGAGGAAGGCCGTGTATTCGATTTCCGGCATCCCGATGGTGTCGAGGAGATGCGAATAGGCTGCGATGTGGATCGTCTCGGTGTTGCTGAACGCCGACATCATCATCAGCACTTCGGTCGGCTTGAAGACCTGGCTATACTGCTTCATGTAGCAGTTGTTCACCTCGACGTCCGCCTGGGTGAAGAAGCGGAAAATCTGCGTCAGCAGGTTCTTCTCACCCGGCGCCAGGTTCTTCTGCCAGTCCTTCACATCGTCCGCGAGCGGCACTTCCTCTGGCAACCAGTGGATGCGCTGCTGCTGCAGCCAGGCCTCATAGGCCCAGGGATAGCGGAAGGGCTTGTAGACGGGATTCGCCGTCAGCAGGTCGAAGCGGATGGGAAGCTCATCGCGGGGCATCGCGTCATCGGGCATGAAAATTCTCGCCGTGCAAAAAGTTCAACGGGCCATCTGGTCGGCATGGGCGGGCGCGGCACGGTGGGACTGCGCATCCAGACGGTCGAGCTCGGCCACCAGGCGACGGACTTCCGTCACCGGGCCGCGCCATTCCAACAGCCGGTCCAGATCCCGCTCCAGCGCCGCCTTCAGGCGCGCGACATGAGCCGGATCGGGGGTTTGCGCACTTCGCATCGCAGAGCCTCTCACTGGCAAGCCAGGCATTCCTCGTAGTCGTTCGCGTTCTCGGAGGGCGGCGCGGCCGCCGCCAACTTGCGCACCACCTCATCCTTATGCGCGGTCATGACGTCGCCCTGACCGACAACCTTGGCCGAAATGGTGTCGGCGCGCTGGATGGAAAGGCTGCGGCAGTAGTAGAGCGACTTCACGCCCTTCTTCCACGCCATCATGTGGATCTGGTGCAGGTCGCGCTTGTGCACATCGGCCGGCAGGAAGACGTTCACCGACTGCGACTGGCAGATGAACGGCGTGCGATCCGCCGCATGTTCGATGACCCAGCGCTGGTCCAGCTCGAAGGCGGTCTTGAAGGTCAGCCGCTCCTGGTCCGTCAGGAAATCCAGGTGCTGCACGCTGCCCTTGGTGACGGTGATGCTGGTCCAGGTCTCGTCATCGTCGCGCCCGTGCTTGGCCAGCACCTTCTTCAGATGCGGGTTGCGGACGATGTAGGACCCGGAAAGGGTCTTGTGGTTGTAGACATTGGCCGCGATCGGCTCGATGCCCGGAGAGGCACCGCCGCAGATGATGGAGATGGAGGCCGTCGGCGCGATCGCCATCTTGTTCGAGAAGCGCTCCATGAAGCCGTATTCGGCCGCATCCGGGCAGGGCCCGCGCTCCTCCGCCAGGATGCGGCTGGCGAGGTCCGCCTGCTCGCGGATGTGCTTAAACATCCGCTTGTTCCACACCTTCGCGATCGCGCTCTCGAAGGGCACGTTCAACGCCTGCAGGAAGCTGTGGAACCCCATCACGCCCAAGCCGACGGACCGCTCCCGCATCGCGGAATAACGCGCCCGCGCCATGGAATCCGGCGCCGTATCGATGAAGCTCTGCAGCACATTGTCCAGGAAGCGCATCACATCCGGGATGAACCGCGGATGGTCCTTCCACTCGAACCAGGTCTCGCAATTCAGCGAGGACAGGCAGCACACCGCCGTGCGCTCCATCCCGTGCTGGTCGATGCCGGTCGGCAGGGTGATCTCGGAGCAGAGGTTGGAGGTCTTCACCTCGAGGCCGGACAGCTTGTGATGCTCCGGCCGCGCACGGTTCACATGGTCCGAGTAGATGATGTAGGGCTCGCCGGTCTCGATGCGCGCCGTCAGGATGCGGATCCAGATGCTGCGGGCGGAGACCTTGCGCATCAGCGCGCCGTCCTTGGGCGAGACCAGCGCCCACTCCTCGTCATTCTCCACCGCGCGCATGAAGGCGTCGGACAGCAGCACGCCGTGATGCAGGTTCAGCGCCTTGCGATTCGGGTCACCACCCGTCGGCCGGCGCATTTCCAGAAATTCCTCGATCTCCGGATGGTTCACCGGCAGGTAGCAGGCCGCTGAGCCGCGGCGCAGCGAACCCTGGCTGATCGCCAGCGTCAGGCTGTCCATCACCCGGATGAAGGGGATGACGCCGGAGGTCTTGCCGTTGCGGCCCACCTTCTCGCCGATGCCGCGCAGATTGCCCCAGTAGGACCCGATTCCCCCGCCCTTCGCCGCCAGCCAGACATTCTCGTTCCAGAGCCCCACAATCCCGTCGAGGCTGTCGCTGGCCTCGTTCAGGAAGCAGGAGATCGGCAGGCCGCGCGTCGTACCCCCGTTCGACAGCACAGGCGTCGCCGGCATGAACCAGAGCCGGGAGATATAGTCGTAGATCCGCTGCGCATGCGCCGCATCGTCGCCATAGGCCGAGGCGACGCGGGCAAAGAGGTCCTGGTAGGATTCGCCCGGCAGCAGATAGCGGTCATCCAGCGTGGCCTTGCCGAAATCGGTCAGCAGCGCATCGCGGGACCGGTCGATCCGAACCTGGCCATGGCCTTCAAGCTGAACTGCATCAAACACGACCAACCCCCCGAACCGTCTGCGAAAGCGGGGTGCGACTCCCCCATGCGATGCAGGATGCCCCGACAGCCCCACCCCAACAAGATGTAGTGTTGCCACACCCCGAACACTACCACGGGTACCGGACACATCTGCGGTTGCAATTTCCGCAGGCTTGCGTTCTCGCACCATGTTTCCGTTTCGTTCATAGGGTAGCGCGTCCCGCCCCCCGCCGTCCCGCGCCACAAGGCCGCGCCCGCCCTGGCGCGGCCGCCAAAGGCGCCTCGTCCCCGATATCCTCGTGATCCACAGGCCCCGAACGCCCTCCGCGTCGCCCCTGGAGTCGATGGTGAAGGCCCGGCGCGAAGCCCGCGAAACCGGCCGCGACACCAGGGTGCAATATTTCACGGGCAGGTTTGCGCTTCCTGCAGGAGGCCAGCGCATGTCCGCCACACCGCATCCCGCCACCCGGTTGCTGCAGCGCATGGCCTTCGGCCTGCTGGTCGGCGGATCACTGGCCGCCGCCGGCCGCGCCACCGCCGCGGCGCCGGCGGGGCGAATCCGGCTGTTCCAGGTGGTGACGATTCGCGACGACCTGCTGCTGGGGCTGACGCCGGCCGAGCTCGCCGCGCTGGGGCCGGGGCCGGATGTCGAACGCCTGGCCCGCAGCATCGCCCAGCATGGCCAGCTTTCCGGCTGGCTCTATCGCAGCCAGCGCGGGCCGGACGGCACCAGCCGCCTGGTCCCCGCCGCCCGCATCAGCGTCTCGCGGCAGGAGGCGCTGACGCTCCGGCCCTATGCGCCCCTGATTCCCGTGCAGGCGCCCTGATTTTTCCGAAGGGGGGTCGCGGGGCGGGCGCAGGCGCGCTTTGATCGGGGGCAATCCGCAGGAGACCCCGATGCCCCGCCTCAGCCGCCGCACCGCCCTGGCCTTGCCGCTCGCCGCCCTGCCCGGCCTGGCCTCCGCCCAGAGCCAAGCCTGGCCCACCCGGCCGATCCGCATCGTGGTGCCCTTCGGCACCGGCGGCGGCACGGATATCACCACCCGCGTCCTGGCGCCGAAACTCTCGGAGATCCTGGGCCAGCCGGTCGTGATCGAGAACCGGCCCGGTGCCGGCGGCACGCTGGGGGCCGATGTGGTGGCGAAGGCGCCGCCGAATGGCGAGACCTTCCTGCTGGCCACCGTCTCCAACATGGCGCTGGCCATCGGCCTGTACAGCCGCCTGCCCTACGATCCCCTGAAGGACTTTTCTTCGATCGCCCCCACGGTCTTCATTCCGA
This sequence comes from Falsiroseomonas tokyonensis, assembly GCF_019024325.1. Lineage (GTDB taxonomy): Bacteria > Pseudomonadota > Alphaproteobacteria > Acetobacterales > Acetobacteraceae > Falsiroseomonas > Falsiroseomonas tokyonensis. Next base: position 463,847 of record NZ_JAFNJS010000002.1, on the reverse strand, counting down.
TCGGGATGGCGATCTCGTCCAAGCTCGGGGTCAGCACGGCGCAGGAATTCATCGCGCTGCTGAAGGCCAATCCGGGCAAGTATTCGTATGGCAGCGCGGGGGCGGGCACCTCCGGCCATATCGCCTCCTCCGCCTTTCTGTCGCGCATCGGCGCGACGGCGGAACACATTCCCTATCGCAATCCGGGGCAGACCTACCTGGCGCTGCAGCAGGGCGAGATCGCCTTCACCAGCGACATCCCCTCCATCCTCGCCCCCTTTCACCAGGCCGGCACGGCGCGGCTGATCTTTGTCGCGACGGATGAGCGCAGCCCGGTGGTGCCGGAGGTGCCGACGGCGCGGGAGGTGGGGCTCGGCGACTACAAGGCCTATTCCTGGTACGGCATCTATGCGCCGGCCGGCACGCCGGCGCCGATCGTGACGCGGATGGCCGCCGCGATCGAGCAGGCGCTGTCCGACCCCACCATCGGCCGGCGCTTCGACGAGATGGGCACGCCCGCCATGCGCGGCTGGACCCCCCAGCGCTTCGAGGACTTTCTCAAATCCGAGATCGACCTGTGGCTGCCGCTGGTGCGTGCCTCCGGCGCGCGGGCTGATTGAGGAGAACGCAGATGCCGCATGACGGACACGACCACAGCCACGAAACGCCGCCGGATGACGGCTGGAAGCACACCGGCGTGCGGGTGATTCCGGGCGACAGCCTGGACACCAATACGGCGCAGACGCCGGGGATGAACCGCGCCGCCGCGATCAACTTCGCCCGCGTCGGCGCCCAAAAAATCTGGGCGGGCACGGTGCATATCCATGCCAATGCGAAGACCGGCGCGCATCACCACGGCGCGCTGGAATCGGTGATCTACATCGTGAAGGGCCGCGCCAGGATGCGCTGGGGGGAGAAGCTGGAATTCGTGGCCGAGGCCGGCCCGGGCGACTTCATCTTCGTGCCCCCCTACGTGCCGCACCAGGAGATCAATGCCAGCACGGATGAGACGCTGGAATGCGTGCTGGTGCGCAGCGACAACGAGGCGGTGGTGGTGAACCTGGACATTGAGCCGGTGGAGAAGCCGGAGGCGGTGGCCTGGGTGGATCCGATCCACAAGGCGCCGTGACCCGGCGCCTCACCCCGCCTCGATGACCAGAAAGGGCCAGCGCGCGCGGTAGCTCTCGGCCTTGGCGCGGAACAGGTCCGGCCGATCGTTCCGCGGATTGCGCCGCAGGCGCCCGGCCTCCAGCTCCTCCAGACCGTTCGGCGCGTAGGGCGCGCCGCTGGCCAGTTCGATGCCGATGCAGGTGCAGGCCACCAGGTAGCGGTCGATGCCGTCCCGCGCCGAGCGCAGCTGCGGATAGCCCGGGCCGAAGCGCTGCGGATACCACAGATGCACCCGCGCCTGGTTCCGCACCTCCACCTCCAGGCCGAGATGCGCGCTGGCCGCCCGCACGCGGCGGATCACCGCATCCTCGGCCTCGAAGGACAGGTCGGTGTCGTCGAAATAGAAGACGTCGTGGTCGCGGATGCCCCAGCCCGGCGGATGGCCGGCCTGCCGGTTCCAGACCTCCTGGAACAGGCAGCCGGCGGTGAGGAAGCCCTGCGGCAGGCCGAGGCCGGGCAGCAGGTCCAGCAGCGCGGCCGTCGCCGGATTGCCGCGCGCCGCGGCGACCAGGCGCGCCGCCGCGCTCATGCCCGCGGCCGCACCCCGCACCAATCCGCGATGAACTGCGCCAGGGTCAGCGTGCAGGTCTTCAGATCCGCCAGCGAGGTGCGCTCGTCGAAACCGTGCGCCATTTCACCGCGCGGGCCGTAGCAGAGGCCGGGCATGCCGAAATAGAGGCCGTAATAGCGCGTGTCGTTCACCGCGGTGGACAGCCGCGCCTGCATCGGCTCGCCATGCACCGCCTGATGCGCCGCGGCCAGCACCGCCTCGGCCTCACTGCCGGGCTCGAGCACATAGGGGTCGGTCTGGAAGCCATGAAAGGTGATCTCGGGCGGGTTGTTGGCCAGGAAGGCATCGCCCTTCGCCGCCTGCCGCACCGCTTCCTCCACGCCCGCCATCGCCTCTTCCGGCGTGGTGCCGGGCAGCAGGCCGATGCGGCAATCCACCTCGCACCAGGCGGGGGTGGAGGAAGCCCAGTCGCCGCCGCGGATGATGCCGGGGTTGAACTTGATGGGGTCCTGCACCTGGCCGCCATACCAGGCATTGTTCCGCCCGGCCTCGTTCAGCGTTTTGGTATGCGTGTAGAGCGCGTTGATCAGCGCATAGGCGGACATGATGGCGTTGGACCCATCCTGCGCCACCATCACATGCACCGGCACGCCGCGCACCTTCAGGCGGAACCAGATGGTGCCGGTCTGCGCCCGGGTGATGGTGTGCCCCGTGGGTTCCGGCACCAGGGCGGCCTCGGCGCGGTAGCCGCGCAGCAGGGCGGCGAGCGCGCCATTGCCCGTGCTCTCCTCCTCCGTCACCGTCTGCACATAGACATCCGCCGCCGGCTCCAGCCCCGCGGCGCGGATGGCGTCCAGCGCCGCGACCATGGCGGCGACGCCCGCCTTCATGTCATGCGCGCCGCGGCCATACATCCAGCCGTCGCGGATCACGGCGGCATAGGGCGGGTGGGTCCACATCTCATGCGGGCCCTCCGGCACCACGTCGATATGGCCCTGCAGGATCAGGCTGCGGCCGGTGGGATTCGCCGGGCGATGCGCGGCCACCACCTGGATGCTGGCGGCGGGGTCGGCATCCACCATCGGCGCGGTCTTCGGATGCGCCGGCACATCGGCCAGCGAAAAGCGGTCCACCGCATAGCCGCGGGACGCCATCTGGCGGGCGAACCAGTCCTGCAGCGGCGCCTCCCACCCGCGCAGGCTGGGGAAGCGGACCAGCTCCTGCAGGAAGGCGACCTCGGCGGGGAAGCCGGCCTCGACGGCGGCGCGCAGGCGGTCGAGCAGCTGGGGTTCGGGCCGCTGGGGGTCAGGCCGCTGGGGGTCAGGCATGGGGGGCCAATCATCCGGGTTGCGGCGCAAGGCTCCGCGCCGTCCCGCATCAGGTCAAGCCGGGTCGCGTCAAGCCGGGCCGGCGGCGCACCGCCGGCCCGGTCACGTCAGCGCATCGGCGGCGCGTATTGCAGCCCGCCCTTGGTCCAGAGCGCATTGATGCCGCGCGGCACGCCGAGCGGTGTGATGTTGCGCTCCCACACTTCCTCGAAATTGCCGACCTGGCGGACGACCTGCACCGCCCAGTCGTTGTTCAGCCCGAGCATGCGGCCGAGGTCGCCGGTGCGACCCATGAAGCGCTGCACATCGGGGTTGGTGCTGTTGGCGAAGCTGTCGAGATTGGCCGAGGTAATGCCGAGCTCCTCCGCCGTCACCTGCGCGAAATGCGTCCAGCGGACGATGTCGAAGAACTTCCAGTCGCCCTTGCGGACCACCGCGCCCAGCGGTTCCTTGCTGATGATCTCCGGCAGCATCACGTAGCGATCCGCATTGGCGCCCTGGCTGAAGCGGAAGGAGGCGAGCGAGGAGGCGTCGTTGGTATAGGCATCGCAGCGGCCGGCGATGAAGGCGGCGCGGATCTCCTCGATATTCTCGATCACCACCGGGGTGAAGCGCAGCCGGTTGGTGCGGAAGAAGTCCGCCATGTTCAGCTCGGTTGTGGTGCCGGGCTGCACGCAGACCGTGGCGCCGTCCAGCGCGCGGGCGCTGGTCACGCCGGAATCGCGGCGCACCATGAAGCCCTGGCCGTCATAGAAGGTGATGGAGGCGAATTCGAGGCCGAGCGAGGCCTCCCGGGCCAGGGTCCAGGTGGTGGTCCGCGCCAGCATGTCCACCTCGCCGGATTGCAGCGCGGTGAAGCGCGACTGCGTGGTGGTGGCGACGAAGCGCACCTTGCTGGCATCGCCAAAGATCGCCGCGGCCACGCCACGGCAAGTATCGACGTCCAGGCCGCGCCATTCGCCGCGGCTGTCGGGCAGTGAGAAGCCGACGGTGCTGGGGGCGACGCCGCAGTTCAGGAAGCCGCGGGCGCGAATGGCGGCCACGGTATCGGCCGCCGGCTGCGCGAAGGCCGGTACCGCCAGCACCACGCCCAGCAGGGCGGCGCCAAGGGTCGAGCCGATTTGGGCAAGACGCATGGAAGGAAGACTCCCCGTTTCATTCGAGGCCGCCGAGGTTGTTCCGGCGGCGCATGAGTGTCGGGTGCCCCGCCGCGGGCGGGCAAGCGCAACCTGCGCCCTGGCGGCGAAATTTATGGCCTTCCGGTCAGGCGAAGGCTGCGTCGTAGGCATCCGGTGCAAAGCCAAGCAGCAGGCGCCCCCGCGCCTCCAGCACTGGCCGCTTGATGGCGGAGGGATGCGCCCGCAGCAGGGCCAGGGCGCGCGGGGCGTCCAGCCCCTCCCGCTCCGCCTCGGGCAGCTTGCGGAAGGTGGTGCCGGCGCGGTTCAGCAGCGCCTCCCACCCCAGGCGCTCGGCCCAGCCTTCCAGCAGGCCGGGCGGCACGCCCAGCTTCTTGTAGTCGTGGAAACCATAGGCGACGCCATGGGCGTCCAGCCAGTGGAAGGCCTTCTTCATCGTGTCGCAGTTGCGGATGCCGTAGAGCACCACCGTCCCGGACATCGGATGCCTCCGCCACTGTGGGATGAACGGCCCAGCATTCGCAGCGGGCAAGCGGGGCGCGGCGAGCCAGATGGCTGGGGGACCTGGATTCGAACCAAGACTGCCCGAGTCAGAGTCGGGAGTTCTACCGTTAAACTATCCCCCACCGGGCCGGCCGGGCTTGCGCCTGACCGTCGGGAGCGGCGTGCTACCATGCGTCTCGGGGTCAGGCAACACGCCCGCGCGCAAAATGCCTTGCCCCGGTCCGCCGCCCGCCGGATCATGGGCCTGCCCCCGGATTGGGGGCTTCGGATTGACCACCGGAAGGCCCATCTAGTCTCAGCCATGTCCGAAGATGCCGCCCTCCACCTGCCGACGGCCTTGCGCCCCGCCCCAATGGGCGAGGCCCGCGGCCGGCTGGCGGAATCCGGAGGGGCGCCGGCCTGGCAGGCGAATCCGGCCTCCAGCGCCTATGCGGCGCTGGACCTCGGCACCAACAATTGCCGCCTGCTGCTCGGCACGCCGAATGGCAGCAGCAGTTTCCGGGTGATCGACAGCTTTTCCCGCATCGTGCGACTCGGCGAAGGGCTGGGCGCCACCGGGCGGCTCTCCGACCAGGCGATGGACCGGGCGCTGACGGCGCTGCAGGCCTGCGCGCAGAAGCTGGCCCGCCGCCCCGTCCGCGCCCTGCAGGCGGTGGCGACCGAGGCCTGCCGCCGCGCCACCAATGGCCCGGAATTCCTCGCGCGCGTCGAGGCCGAGACCGGCCTGCGCCTGCGCATCATTTCGGCGCGGGAGGAGGCGGAGCTGGCGATGGAAAGCTGCGCCCCGCTGCTGGAAGCCGGCGACCGCCGCGCCCTGCTGTTCGATATCGGCGGCGGCTCCACCGAGATCGCCTGGATCCGCATCCTGCCCGGTCGCCAGGTGCCGGAGCTGATCGGCACCATCTCGGTCCCGGTGGGCGTGGTCACCCTCTCCGAACGCTGCGGCCCCTCCTGCTTCACCGAGGCCGGCTTCCATGCGGTGGTGGAGGAGGTGGCGGCGCGGCTGCGGGGCTTCGATTCGGTGCATTGCATCGGCCAGGAAATCCGCGCCGGCGGAGTGCGGCTGATGGGCACCTCCGGCACCGTCACCACGCTGGCCGGCGTGGCCATGGCCCTGCCCCGCTACCGCCGCCTGCTGGTGGATGGCCAGGTGCTGGAGGCCTGCGACGCGGACCAGGCGCTGGGGGATCTATTCGCCCTGGGCCGGGACGGTCTGGCGGCGCATCCCTGCGTCGGGCCGGACCGGGTGGATTTCGTGCTGCCGGGCTGCGCCGTCTATGCCGCCATCCGCCAGGTCTGGCCGGTGCCGCGGCTGACGGTGGCCGATCGCGGGCTGCGGGAGGGGATCCTGCTGCGGCTGATGCGGCTGGACCGCGCGGCGCAGCGCCGCCCGCCGCGAATCTGGCCCGGCTGTGGCTGAGCGGGGCTGGCGCGGCGGCAATCCTTCGGCCAAATGGCCCGATGCGCGGCGGCGCTTCCGCCCCGGGATCGACGAGGAACAGCATGCCGGATCTTCTCACAGCCAAGTGCTCCACCTTCCTGAAGGCCGATCCGAAGTCCCATAGCAGCGCATTGGCGGATGCGGACAAGCTGGCCATTGCCCAGGGCGCGGTGATCGAGGCGCCCGCCATCATGGAGGAGAAAGGGCATTTCGTTGTCCGGGGCGCGCGGCTGAATGGCCAGCCGGTACCGGGGCACCTCATCTATGCCCATGCCAGCCACTGGAGCCGGTCCAGCGCCGCCCCCGATCCCGGTGCGGGCTGGGAGGCGCGCAAACCGCAGGTGATGGCGCTGCTGGCGGAGGGTCGCTCCGTCAGTTCCATCGCCAAGGAATTGCGGATCGGCCGCGCCTTCATCAAGCGCTGGCGCGACGGCGCCTGAAACCGGCCCTGTCCCGCCAAAGCTTTCCGGATTGGGCGAGGAGGGCGTAAAGCCTCGCCATGGCCAAACCTCCTTCCGGCAAGTCCCCCGCGGGCAAACCCTCCAATACCCGCCAGCTCGCGGACCGGCTGCGCACCGCCAAGGGGCGCACCATCGGCAGCCAGCGCTGGCTGGAACGGCAGCTGAACGACCCCTTCGTGAAGGAGGCCAAGGCCCGCGGCCTGCGGTCCCGCGCCGCCTTCAAGCTGGAGCAGATGGATGACAAGTTCCGCCTTCTGAAGCCCGGCGCGCGGGTGGTGGACCTGGGCGCCGCCCCGGGCGGCTGGACCCAGGTGGCCCTGGCGCGTGGCGCCGGCCGGGTGGTGGGCATCGACCTGCTGCCGATCGACCCCATCGCCGGCGCCATCCTGATGCAGGGCGACTTCCAGGAGGTGGAGGCGGAGCACCGCGTGCTGGCGGCGCTGGATGGCCAGGCGGACCTGGTGATGTCCGACATGGCGCCGAACACCACCGGCCATAACGCCACCGACCACCTGCGCATCATGGCACTGGCCGAGATCGCGCTGGATTTCGCCGGCCGCGTGCTGGCGCCGGGCGGCGGCTTCGTCACCAAGGTTCTGGCGGGCGGGTCCGAGAAGGAATTCCTCGCCACGCTTAAGCGGGATTTCGCCGTGGTGCGCCATGCCAAGCCGCCGGCCAGCCGGAAGGACAGCGCGGAGCTCTACGTGGTCGCCACCGGCTATCGCGGCACGGCCGCGGCCAGCCCTGCGCCGAGCGCGACACAGGGCTGACATCGCCTTGCTATGGACGCCGCACCCGGAACCGGTGTAGGCGGGGCCGCCAAGGTTGCGGATCGAAAGAGGTTCCCGCCATGGCGCCCCCAGACACGAATACCCAGTCCAGCCCCCTCGATCGTGAGGCGGCCTTCCGCGCGAAATTCGAGGAGGCCTACGCCTTCGACGATGTGCTGCTTGTGCCCGCCTATTCGACCGTGCTGCCGAGCGAGACCGATACGCGCACCAGGCTGACGCGCGAAATCTCGCTGAATATCCCGCTGGTCGCCGCGGCGATGGACACCGTCACCGAGGGCAATATGGCGATCGCCATGGCCCAGGCGGGCGGCATCGGCGTGATCCACAAGAACCTCTCGCCCGAGGACCAGGCGGCGCAGGTCCGCCAGGTGAAGAAGTTTGAATCGGGCATGGTGGTGAACCCCCTCACCATCCACCCCGACCAGACGCTGGCCGAGGTCCGCGCCCTGCAGGAGAACCACCACATCAGCGGCGTGCCCGTGGTGGAACGCGAGTCCGGGCGCCTCGTCGGCATCATCACGAACCGCGACGTGCGCTTCGCCACCGACCCGAACCTGCGCGTCTATGAGCTGATGACGCGGGAGAACCTGGTGACGGCCGATGCCGATGTCACCAAGGACAAGGCGCGGGAGCTGCTGCACAAGCACCGCATCGAAAAGCTGCTGGTGGTGGACGAGGCCTATCGCTGCGTCGGCCTGATCACCGTGAAGGACATGGACAAGGCGCAGGCCAATCCCAATGCGGTGAAGGACGCCATGGGCCGGCTGCGCACCGCGGCCGCCATCGGCGTGGGCGAGGACGGCTTCCATCGCGCCGGCCTGCTGGTGGCCGCCGATATCGACGTGATCGTGGTGGATACCGCGCATGGCCATTCGGGCGGCGTGCTGCGCGCGGTGGAGCGCATCAAGAAGCTGTCGAACTCCGTGCAGATCATCGCCGGCAATGTGGCGACGCCCGAGGGTGCGCTGGCGCTGATCGAGGCCGGCGCCGATGCGGTCAAGATCGGCATCGGGCCGGGCTCCATCTGCACGACGCGCATCGTGGCCGGAGTCGGCGTGCCGCAGCTGACCGCGGTGATGGAAAGTGCGGCCGCCTGCCGCGAGCGTGGCGTGCCGGCGATCGCCGATGGCGGCATCCGCTCCTCCGGCGATGTCGCCAAGGCGATCGCGGCCGGCGCCGATTGCGTGATGATGGGCAGCGTCTTCGCGGGCACGGATGAGGCGCCGGGCGAGGTCTTCCTCTACCAGGGCCGGTCCTACAAATCCTATCGCGGCATGGGCTCGCTGGGCGCCATGGCGCGCGGCTCGGCGGATCGCTACTTCCAGGCGGAAGTGGCGGACAAGCTGAAGCTGGTGCCGGAAGGCGTAGAGGGCCGCGTCGGCTACAAGGGCCCGGTCGGCACCGTCATCCACCAGATGGTCGGCGGCCTCCGCGCCGCCATGGGCTACACGGGTGCCGCCACCATCGCCGACCTGCAGACGAAGGCCAAGTTCCGCCGCATCACCAATGCGGGGCTGCGCGAAAGCCATGTGCACGACGTGGCGGTGACGCGTGAGGCGCCGAACTACCGGCTGGAGGGGTAGCCTTACCCGCCCCCCCTCACCCGACCCTCTCCCCCGCTGGGGGAGAGGGTTCTTCGCTTCAGCGGTTGGGCGGAATCTCGCTGATGCGGAGCGTGGCGCGCTGCGGCTGGCCCCGCTCATAGGTGCCGATCCAGATATTGTAGTTCCCGCTGGCCGGACGCTGGATGACGATGCCGGGGTTCACCCCGTCCATGTCGTCATTGCAGATCCAGTTGCCGGCCGAATCGTTCATCACCAGCGTCGTGTCCACATTGGCGACGACGGAGATGTAGAGCGGAAACTGGCCGGAGGTGTAGTTCAGGTCCACGTCGGGCTTGGAGAAGTCGATCCAGCCGGCGCAATCCGGGCCGATGCCGGTGGCCTCGCGGTCGCCGCCGGCTTCCACCGGGACTTCCCGCGGGTCGGGCTCGAAGCCGGCGCGCAGGTTGATGGTGGCGTAGCGCGGCTGAGCCCGCCAATCGGGCATCTGCTGCGCCTGTTGCGGCGCGCCCTTCTGCTGCGCGACGGCTGCGCCACCGATCAGCATGGCGACGGCACCGGCGGCGAGAACGGATTTGAGCATGGTCGGCAGGTCTCCCTTCCGGCCCGCTGGATGCGGGCTTGCGGCTAGGTCTATAGGACATGTAACCGCAGCGGCCCACCCGGCGGCCCGTCTCTGACGAAAACATCATGTCGAAACAAGGCCTCATCCCCGCCACGATCGGCGCGATGGCGCCATCTTAGCGAAGATTTACCTATCACCATCGGGTGAAATCTCGCGGCGCGCGCGGCGGAATCGCAGTGGCCGGCAAAGCCCGCTATGCTGGGTCCGACCCGGGGGCGCTCGCCGCCCGGCGCCCTGCCCGCCGGCGACCCCGGCGCGCCCCCTGCCCTCGGCCACCTGCCGCCGCGGCCCGCCCGGATGCCAGCATGACCCCCGCCGCCCGCCTCTCCGCCGCCATCGACCTGCTTTCCGCGGTCGAAGCCAGCCCTCGCCGCCCGGCCGATGCCATCGCCAATGACTTCTTCCGCGCCCGCCGGTACATCGGCGGCTCCGACCGCCGCAATGTCTCCGAACGCGCCTGGGGCGCGATCCGCCAGCGGCTGCGCCTCGCCTGGCATTTTTCCGAACTGGGCATCCAGACCCCCTCCGCCCGGCTGCTGCTGGGGGCGCATCTGATCCTGGCCGATGGCTGGACGCTGGACGGCGTGGAGCAGAATTTCTCCGGCGAGCGTTTCGCCGCCTCGCCCTTGGTGGAGGAGGAGCGCGCCTTGCTGGGCAAGCTGGCCGGCCGGCCGCTGGTGCTGCCGCGCATGCCGGACGGGCCGCGGCTGAACCTGCCGGACTGGGCCATGCCGGGCCTGGTCACCCGCTTCGGCGACAAGCTGGCCAAGGAAGCCGCGGCGATGGAGGAGGCCGCGCCGCTCGACCTCCGCGCCAATCTGCTGAAGGTGACGCGGGAGGCGGCGCTGGCGGCGCTGGCCGCGGAGGGCATCGCCGCCACCCCCACCCCGCTCTCCCCCTGGGGCATGCGCATCGCCGACCGCCGCCCGGTTTCCGCCACCAAGGCATTCCTCGAAGGGCTGATCGAGGTGCAGGACGAGGGCAGCCAGCTGGTGGCGCTGCTGACGGATGCGCGCCCCGGCATGCGGGTGGCCGATTTCTGCGCCGGCGCGGCGGGCAAGACCCTGGCGCTGGCCGCCACCATGGCGAACAAGGGCCATATCGTCGCTTGCGACACCTCGGCCGCCCGGCTGGAAGGCGCCGGCCGCCGACTGCGCCGCGCCGATGTGAACAATGCCGAACGCCACCTGCTCACCTCCGGCGACAAGTGGCGCAAGCGAAACTCGCGCAAATTCGACCGGGTGCTGGTGGATGCCCCCTGCACCGGCACGGGCACCTGGCGCCGCAACCCGGATGCCCGCATCCGCACCACTGGGCGGGATCTGTCCGAACTGGTGCTGAAGCAGGCCGCCATCCTCGACGATGCATCTGAATTGGTGCGTCCGGGCGGAAGGCTGGTCTACGCTACCTGCTCGCTGCTGCCGGAAGAGGATGAGATGCAGATGGCGGCCTTCCTGGAACGCCACGCGGATTTCGCGCCGATGCCCTTTGACGAGCTCTGGGAAGCGCTGCTGCCCGGCACGCAGGCGCCGGGCCCGGGGCCCTATATGGCGCTGTCGCCCGGCAGCCACGGCACCGATGGCTTCTTCGCCGCGGTGCTGCAAAGGCAGCCTTCATGATCTCCATCCGCCGCGCCCGGCCGGGCGATGCCGCGGGGATTGCCGCGGTGCATGTCGCGGCCTGGCGCAGCGCCTATGCCGGCATCCTGCGGGATGGCTACCTGGCGGAGCTTTCCGAAACCCGCCTCGCCAGCTTCTACCAGCGGGCGATCCTGGACCGGCGGGAAGGCCATGCGGTCTTCGTCGCCATCGCCCCGCCCGATTCGGGCGCGCCGCAGGTGGTGGGCTTTGCCTCCGGCGGCCGCGCCCGGCGCCGCGGCCTGGCGGAGGGCGAGGTGGAGACGCTCTATGTCCTGGACGATTTCCGGGAACGCGGCTGCGGCCGCCGCCTGATGCGCGCCATGGCGGCGCATCTGCGCGCCATCGGCTGCAATTCCGCCATGGCCTGGGTGTTGGAAGCCAATCCCAGCCGCTTCTTCTACCGCCACCTGGGCGGCCGCACGGCGATGCGGGAGTCGATTCGCGTCGCCGGCCAGGCGGTGGAACAGATCGCCCAGCTCTGGGACCCGATCGACACCCTGCTGGCCGCCACCGCCCCGGTGCCGGAAGGGCGGATGCGCGAGGACGGCTGAGCCCCAGCCCCTGCCTATCCCGGCCAGAGGAATCGCCCCCGTTCCGTCGTCGCACCCGCCCCCGTAACGTCCGGGCATCGAAACCCTGGCGCAGGAGGCCCCCATGGCAAGCGAGACCCGGACCATCCCCGAAACCGACCTGGCCCGCGTGGCCGGCGGCAGCTTCACCGACCGCTTCGGCACCGAGGGCGCCGATGCCATCACCACCGGCGACGGCATGGACAAGGTGTTCGGCGCCGGCGGCCAGGACACGATCGTCTCCGGCGGCGGCCAGGACGAGGTGCATGCCGGCGCCGGCGACGACATCGTCGATGCCGGATCCGGCGACGACAAGGTCTTCGGCGAGGCCGGCAACGATGTGCTGGTGGGCGGCGCCGGCACGGACGAGCTGCATGGCGGCGATGGCCACGACCATCTGCGCGGCGGCGCCGGCGACGGCGACAAGGTCTTCGGCGGCGAGGGCAGCGACACCTTCTGGTGGCAGCCCGGCGACGGCTCCGACGAGTTGCATGGCGGCAACGGCACCGACAACGTCATGCTGCAGGGCGTGACCATGGAGCAGCTGCAGGCTGGGCTGCAGATGTATGACGGCGCCAGCTACACCATCAACGGCAATGCCATCGTCTTCAACGGCCCGGCCAATGGCCAGATCACCATCAATGGCGAGGTGGTGAAGTTCTTCGGCATGGAGCAGATCACTCTGCCGGGTTGACGCCAAGCCTATCGCCGGGGGTCTGCCCCCCGGCGAAACGGCTTGTCGGCGGGGCGTCCCTGTGCTGTTAGGCGCCATGACACACGCCGCCCCCGATGCCGCTTCCGCCCCCCTCGCGCAGCATCACGACCGGATCCTGATCCTCGATTTCGGCAGCCAGGTGACGCAGCTCATCGCCCGCCGGCTGCGCGAATCCGGCGTGTACTGCGAGGTCTGGCCCTTCAACGCCGCCCCCGATGACCGCATCCGGGCCTTCGCGCCCAAGGGCATCATCCTCTCGGGCGGGCCGGCCAGCGCAACCGATGAGGGCAGCCCCCGTGCCCCGCAGGCGATCTTCGAGATGGGGCTGCCGATCCTCGGCATCTGCTACGGCCAGCAGGTCATGGCGCATCAGCTCGGCGGGCTGGTGGAGGGCGGGCATCTGCGGGAATTCGGCCGCGCCCATATCGACGTGACCGGCGACTGCGCAATCACGCAGGGCGTCTGGGCCCCCGGCGCGCGCGAACAGGTCTGGATGAGCCACGGCGACCGCATCACCCGCCTGCCCGAAGGGTTCCGCGTGGTGGCGGCCAGCGAGGGCGCGCCCTTCGCCGTGATCGCCAATGACGAGCGCCGCTACTACGGCACCATGTTCCACCCGGAGGTGGTGCACACGCCGCATGGCGCCGCGCTGCTGAAGAACTTTTCCCACATCGTCTGCGGCTGCTCCGGCGACTGGACCATGGGGGCCTTCCGCGCGGAGATGATCGCCAAGATCCGGGCGCAGGTCGGCACCGGCCGTGTGGTCTGCGGGCTGTCGGGCGGCGTCGATTCCTCGGTCGCCGCGGTGCTGCTGCATGAGGCGATCGGCGACCAGCTGACCTGCATCTATGTCGATCACGGGCTGATGCGCGCGAATGAGTCCGAACAGGTGGTCTCCACCTTCCGCGACCGCTTCAACATCAAGCTGGTGCATCGCGACGCCAGCGACCTCTTCCTCGGCCAGCTCTCCGGCGTCACCGACCCGGAGATCAAGCGCAAGACCATCGGCCGGCTGTTCATCGAGGTCTTCGAGGAGGAGCAGCAGAAGATCGGCGGCGCCGATTTCCTGGCCCAGGGCACGCTCTATCCGGACGTGATCGAGAGCGTCTCCGCCACCGGCGGCCCCAGCGTCACCATCAAGTCGCACCACAATGTCGGCGGCCTGCCGGAGGGGATGCGCATGAAGCTGGTGGAGCCGCTGCGCGACCTGTTCAAGGACGAGGTCCGCGTGCTGGGCCGCGAGCTTGGCATCCCCGAGACCATCGTCGGCCGCCACCCCTTCCCCGGGCCCGGCCTCGCCATCCGCATCCCCGGCGAGGTGACGAAGGAGAAGGCCGATATCCTGCGCCATGCGGATACGATCTACCTGGAGGAGATTCGCAACGCCGGCCTGTATGACGCCATCTGGCAGGCCTTCGCCGTGCTGCTGCCGGTGCGGACCGTCGGCGTGATGGGCGATGGCCGCACCTATGACAGCGCCTGCGCGCTGCGCGCCGTGACCAGCACGGATGGCATGACGGCGGATGTCTACCCGTTCAGCATGGAATTCCTGACCCGCGTGGCGGCGCGCATCGTGAACGAGGTGCGCGGCATCAACCGCGTGACCTACGACATCACGAGCAAGCCGCCCGGGACGATCGAGTGGGAATGACGCGCGGTCGGGACGGCGACACGCGGAGGCTCTGGCGGACAGGGCTGTAGACGCCGCGCCGGCCCTCGGCGCTCCAGATCGGTGCCCGGTCCAGGGGCGAGCCTCCGGTCTGACCTCCTATCCGGCCTCGGCAAGGCGCGCCCGCAGCGCCTCGTTTTCGCGCTCAAGCGCCTCCAGGCGGTGGCGGATCGGGGCGAGCCCTTCGGCCAGTTCCGCCTCGGTGAAGCGCGGGGTGATGTGCTGGGGGCAGTTCCAGTCCAGGGCCTCGACCACGATCACGAAGCCACGCTCGATCCGCGCCGGGTATTCCGGCAAAGCGAGGCGGTCGGCCAGCGCCGCATCGGCCGCGAGATCGACGGCATGCATCCGGCCCAGCAGTTTCAGCCGCCGCCGATTGGGATAGTCCATCAGGAACAGCGCGACCCGATCCTCGGTCGCGACATTCCCCAGCGTGAGGTACTGCTTGTTGCCCGCCAGGTCGGCGAAGCCGAGGCGGCGGTCATCGAGGACCTTCAGGAAGCCCGGCGGCCCGCCGCGATGCTGCACGTAGGGCCAGCCATCGGGATTGACGCTGGCAATGTAGAAGCTGTCGCGCGCCGCGATAAAGGCGGCTTCCCGCGGCCCGAGCTGGTCGAACAGCGCCTGGCCGCCCTCCATCCGGGCATAGGCCGCCCGGCTGCCCTGGGCGGCCTGGGCGGCGCGCGCGGCGGGGCTGGTGGCCAGTTCGAGAAAGCGGTGACCCATGATGCGCTCCGGGGCGAAGGGGTGACCGGCGGAGGAAAGGTGCGCCTCCGCCGTGCGGGCGGAGGTCAGGCTGCGGCGCGGACGACCGGGAAGTCGATCTCGGTGTCGGCCACGTTGTTGATGAGGTTGGTGAAGACGTTCAGCGCCACCAGGCCGACGATCTCGACGATCTGCGCCTCGGTGAAGCCGGCCAGCTTGACGGCGGCGAGGTCCGCATCGCTGACGCGGCCGCGCTCGGTGGCGACCCGGGCGGCGAAGGCGACGGCGGCATCCG
Organism: Falsiroseomonas tokyonensis; assembly: GCF_019024325.1. Taxonomy (GTDB): domain Bacteria; phylum Pseudomonadota; class Alphaproteobacteria; order Acetobacterales; family Acetobacteraceae; genus Falsiroseomonas; species Falsiroseomonas tokyonensis. The sequence goes on along the minus strand of NZ_JAFNJS010000002.1, from coordinate 448,746 downwards.
CCTTGGGATCCTTCGAATGACCCTGGCGGTTGGCGGCGATCTCGGCCGCGTCCAGCCTGGCCATGTTCAGGGCGAGATAGCTATGCGCCGAGAGGCAATAGTCGCAGCCATTTACCTGGGCCACGGCGAGCGCGATCCGTTCGCGCGTCTTGGCATCGAGCGCCTTGGACAGCGACCCGTTGAGGCCCAGCAGGCCCTCCAGCGCCGCCGGGCTGAGGGCGACCAGGCGGAACAGGTTGGGCACGACGCCCAGGGATTTCTCGACGGCGTCCAGCAGCGGCTGAGAGGCGGCAGGGGCGGCGGTGCGAGCGGGGATGGTCAGGCGGCTCATGGCTTGGCTCCGGGCAGCGGGGCCGCTGCGAGGCCTTGGATGCGCCGATCAGGAGACGATGATAATTCCTTCTATTGACAGTTCATTGTTTCCAATCCTGAAATAATGGAATGGATCGCCTGGATGCCATGCGCGGCTTCCTCGCCGTTGCCGACCGCGCCAGCTTCGCCGAGGCCGCACGCCAGCTGCGCTGGTCGCCGGCGACGACGACGCGCGCGGTCGCGATGCTGGAGGCGGAGTTCGGCGTCGCGCTGTTCAACCGCACCACCCGCGCCGTCCGCCTGACCGAGCGCGGCGCGCTTCTTGCCGACAAGTGCCGCGAGCTGCTGGCCGAGATCGAAAGCGTCCGCAGCCTGGTACGCGGCGAGGATGCCGCGCCGCGCGGCACGCTGTCGGTCACCGCGCCGGTGCTGTTCGGGCGACTGCATGTCCTGCCGGTTGCCGAAGCGCTGGGCGCGGCCCATCCCGGCCTCGTCATCCGGCTGACCTTCGTCGATCGCGTCACCCATCTGGTCGAGGAGGGGTTCGACGTCGCCGTGCGCATCGGCGACTTGGCGGAAAGCGCGCTGGTCGCCGTCAAGGTGGCGGAGGTGCACCGCGTCGTCGTCGCCAGCCCCGCCTATCTCGCGCGGGCCGGCCGGCCCAATGCGCCGGCGGAGCTGCGCCAGCATCGGATCATCTCCTTCGACGGCGTGGGCTCGACCGACGACTGGCGCTTCGGGCCCCAGGGCCAGACCGTCGTCCGGATCACGCCGCAGCTGTCGATCAATGCCGCGGACGCGGTGATCGATGCGGTCGAGCGCGGCCAGGGCGTCGCCCGCCTGCTGTCCTACCAGGTGCGCGAAGCGGTCGCGGCGGGACGCCTCTGCCGCATCCTGGCGGAGAGCGAGCCGGAGCCCGTGCCGGTCAGCCTCGTCTACCAGGCGAGCCGGCGGGCTTCGCCGAACATCCAGGCCTTCGTGGGCGAGGCGCGCCGCTACTTCGCGCGCACAAGGCTCTGCCTGCCTGAACCGAGCTAGGGCCCCATCTGCGGCCCGCCGAAGGGCGGGCCGTGCCGGCCTCACACCGTCCGGACGGTGCCGCCGTCGATGACGAATTCCGCGCCGTGGATGGCGGCCGCGCGGTCGGAAGCCAGGTAGGCGATCAGGTCCGCGACCTCATGGGGCTCCGCCCCACGCCCGATCGGAATGCCGCGCCGCCCTCGGCCGTCGTCAGGTCGGCCTGCACGAAGTCCATTCCCTGCACCGGCTGCCGCAGGCCGCGCGCCGCGGTGATCACCCGCGCGCCGCCGGCCAGGAAGCGGTCGACCGTGGCGCGTCCCAGCCCCTTGGTGCCGCCGCTGACAAGCACGCGCTTGCCCGCGAATTCCTCCGGATCCACCTTCACAGCGTGATCTCCAGCGCCTGGATCGCATCGCCGCCGAGGGTGAAGCGATAGGTGAAGCGGATCGGGCTGCCCTTGAAGTCGCCATGGGCGGGGCCTTCGAGGACCAGCTGGTCCTTCTCCTGGCGGGCGGTGTCCGGCGTGAAGATCGCCCGGACCGGGACCACCTCCTCCTCGAACAGCTTTCGCAGCCCGGCCTGGCCAGCAAAACGCTTGCCATTGTCGAGGACGACCGCGTCCCGGGCGAAGGGCTGCAACATGGAATCGACGTCGAGACGGGCATTGGCCTCGACGAAAGCCGCGACGGGCTCGGGCAGTGGGATGGGCATGGCCTGGTTCCTTGATGATGGCAGTGCCAATCTGGGGCTCGACAATGCCCGGGATAATCGGGACAAAGCGGCACGCAGCATCACGAAAACCGGGATAATGGCGCGACCCAGCCTGATCGAGCTCGAGGCCGTGCTGGCCATCGTCCGGCACGGCTCCTTCCGCGCGGCGGCGCTGGATCTCGGCCTGTCCACCACGGCGCTGAGCCATGCGGTGGGCAAGCTGGAGCGGCAGCTGGGCGTCCGGCTGCTGAACCGCACCACGCGCAGCGTCTCCCTCACCGATGCCGGGCGCAGCTTCGTGGAGCAGGTCGGCCCGGCGCTGGGGGCCATCCAGGGCGCGATGGACACGGCGCGGGCGCAGCAGGAAACCCCCTCCGGCACGCTGCGGATCAACGCCTTCCCCACGGGAGCGCGCGAGATCCTGGCGCCGCTGATCCTGGCATTCCTGCGGCGCCATCCGCGGGTGCATATCGACCTGGTGACGGAGGGGCGGCTGGTGGATGTCGTGGCCGCCGGCTTCGATCTCGGGCTGCGCGGCGCGGATCTCGTGCCCGCCGATACCATCGCCCTGCCCCTCGGCCCGCCGCGGCGCTTCGCGGTCGCGGCCTCGCCCGCCCATCTCGACCGCCATGGCCTGCCGCGGCTGCCGCAGGACCTGTTGGCGCATCCCTGCATCCGCGTGCGGCTGCCGAATGGCGCGCTGTATCGCTGGCGCTTCGAAAAGGCGGGGCAGGACGTGCAGATCGACGTGCAGGGCCCGATCACGCTGGATGAGGCCAGCCTGTCACGGCTCGCGGCGCTGGATGGGGTCGGGATCGGCTATTTCATGGAGCCCGATATCCGCGAGGATCTCGCGGCCGGGCGGCTGGTCCAGGTCCTGCAGGACTGGACCCCGGCGCTGCCGCCGCTGTGTCTCTACTACCCCAGCCGCCGCCACGCCTCCGCGGCCTTCCAGGCTTTCATCGCCATGGCGCGCGACTTTGCCACGAAACGGGCCGATCAGCCCGGGACCAGGCTTGGCTCCGCCTCGGCCCGCTCGCCCGCCGCCTCCCAGCGCAGGTCCCCGACATAGCGCCTGGCCATGCGGCCCGCCTCGTCCAGGGTGAACAGGTGCAGCCAGCGATTGTCGAACAGCGCGCGCACCTGCTTGTGGCGGTCGAGGATGGCGGTGATCGCCTCGGCCGGTGCCTCCACCATCACGGCAAGGCGCAGCGGCTCATGCACCAGCCGCGTCCCGTCATGCACCGATTGCCAGGGCAGGCCGGGCCGCAGCAGGCCGCCATTGCCTTCGACCACGCCGATCCCGCCGGTGACATTGTGCAGCAACTTGTTGCCGGCGCCGAAGACCTCGGGCGCCACGGTCGATCCGTAGTATTGCAGGCTGATCCAGCTGGCGACGACGACGGGCGCGGTCAGGATCAGCTCCAGCACGCGGAAATCCTCGTCCCGGTGCCAGTCGTAGTCGTGCAGGAAGGCCCGGCCGGCCAGGTCGGCCCCCGCGGTGCGCGAGCGCGGCGCCGCGACGAAAGCCTGGCAGCCGGCCAGCGCCCATTCGGGGCGCAGCTCCGCCCAGTCCCGCGCGCGCAGCAGGATGTCCGCGCGCCCCCTGGCCCGCGGCAAGCGCAGCGCGCGCTCATCGCGCGCGAGCAGCCCGGCGGAGTCCAGCCAGCGCGCCGCCTGGTCGAGATCCCTTGCATGCGCGGCGGAGGGATGATCCTCCGCGTAGAGCGTCACCGCATCCGTCGTCGTATCGTGCAGCGCGCCGAGGAACAGCGTGTCCTCCGGAATGGCGATGCCGCGCACGGCAAGGCCCGCGCGCACCTCGCTGTCGTTGAGCAGGGCGGCCAGCAGCCGCGCATTCACCTCGCCCGTATAGCCGCCGCAGGCGCCGCAATGCAGGGCGCTGGCATGCGGGTTGTTGACCACATTGGCGCCATGCCCGGCCAGCAGGACCAGCCGCGCGAAGCCGCTGGTCAGCGACATGGCCTTCAGCACGGCGCTGGCCGTGGCCAGGCGGGTCTCCAGGTCCAGCGCCTGGGCCGGGCGCGGAGCCGGATCCTTCGGCGCCGCGGCCCGCTTCAGCGCCAGTGCATCGCGCAGCAGCCGGCCGACATAGATCGGACCCGCGGCCTCGACGAAGGCGAAGGAGGAGATGGCCGCCAGCTTGAAGCGCCCCCAGGCGCGCTTCGCGCGCGCGCCGATCCGCGCGGCCAGGTCCGCCTCCGCCACCTCCGGCGTCGCTTCGCCGGAGCAGGTGAAGACGGCCGGCTTCAGCAGCACCGGCAGCCGCGCCTCCACCACATCCGAGCCGAAGCGGCGATGGCCGAGGCCGAGGCCGAAGAAGCCCGCGAAGCCCAGCGTCTGGATGCCGGGATCCAGGCTTTCCAGCGCCCGCCGAAAGACTTCGGAACGCACGTCGATGCAGAAGGCCACCTGCAGTGCGGGCCGCGCAGAGTCGGCCAGCCGCGCCGGCGCCCGCGCCAGCAGCGCGCCAAACCGCCGCTGCGCCCCGCGCTCCGCCGCTTCCTGCAGGATGGCGTCCAGCACATCCTCCGCCGTCGGCGCCACCGGCTCGGCATAGGCGGCGATGGCGGCCTTCCAGCCGGGCGCGATCGCGGCCCCATAGCGGCGCAGCAGCGCGACCTCCCAGCTCAGGCGGATCGCCAGCAGGTCGGTCACCGTCGCATCCGTGCCGCCCTCCAACTCCGCCTGCCAGAGCCGATAGCGCGCCACCTGGCTCCAGCCGCCCAGCGTCACCAGCAGCCGGTGGAAATAGCCCGGCAGCGCAGCCTCCGAGAGGCCGAGCTGGGCGACGGCGTCTGCAATCGCCGCCTCCGCACGGATCGGCGCATCCACCACGGCCTGCGCGAAGCCCGGAAGGCCGAGGATCTCCGGCGTCAGGTCATGCGTCGCGACCATCCGCCAGGACGCATAGGCGCCGGCGGCGGGGGCGCTGGCCCAGAGCGCCTGGCCCTGGTCGAAATGGCTGGCCGCCCAATGGCCGATGCGTTCGTTGACGAGGCCGGGCCAGTCGATGCCGGCGGCCTCGCGCGCCAGTTCCGCCACCGTCGGCAGCGCCTGCGGCGGCGCGGCTTGCTGGCGCAAGGCCTGCGTCACGGCTTGGGGGGTCGCCGGCCGTAGCGCCGCCGGCGCCGCCTGCCAGGCCTCTTGCAGGTCCTGCGCGGCGATCTCGCCGGAGATAAGCCTGTCGGCATACCAGGCGCGCGGCATGGTCAGCGCGATGCCCGCCGCCCGCCGTAGGCGGGCCGCCGCGATCGCCAGCGGCTCTCCCGCCTGGCCGAGGAAGGGATTGACCGCGACGCTGGAGGCCAGCGGCCAGAGCGGGGGAATGGCGCGCGCCGCCTGGTCGGCCGCGGCAAGGATGGCATCGGGCGTCGGCAGCGGGGCTTCGGTCGTGGTCATGGGGAGGGTCCCGGTCTTCATGGCGTCACGAGGCCTTCCGCAGGGCCCAGCCGCCCAGCATCCGGTCGATCGCCGCATTGGCGTAGAGCCCGTTGGAGAGGTGGACGCGCAGCCCCGCCGCGGCGGGATGGGTGGCCCAGAGCGGGAACAGCGCCTGCGCCACGGCCACAAGGCCGAAGCTCAGCACGGCCAGCAGCATCAGCGTCCATTCCAGCCGGCCGGGCGCCGGCGTGGCGGGCAGCACCCCCGCCGTCAGGAATTCGGCGGCGCTCTGCAGCGCGAAGTATCCCACCGCGGCGGCGGCGGCATAGAAGGCCGTCCGGCGCGTCAGCGGCCGCGGCGCGGCATCCGCCAGGCCCTGGGCCAGCAGATAGGCGACGCCGAAGATCAGGATGCCGCCCAGCGCCAGCGCCTGGGGCGACTTCTGGCCGAAGCCGAAGGCGAGCCCGAAAGCGGCGCCGATCCCGGCATAGATGGCCAGCGCCAGCAGGAAGGCGCGGCCCACCGCCGCCCCATCGGGCACCGCCACCGGCCCCGGCCGGCGCAGCCCCGCCACCTGCTCCACCGCCCCGCCGGAGGCGAGGAAGGCATGCGCCTTGTAGAGCGAATGGGCCAGGATATGCAGCAGGGCCAGCGGGAACAGCGCCAGCCCGCATTGCAGGATCATGAAGCCCATCTGCGCCACGGTGGACCAGGCGAGCGAGGTCTTCACCGCCGGCTGGGTCAGCATCACCAGCGCGCCGAACAGCGCCGTGAAGCCGCCCAGCATGGCGAGCACCGCCAGCACGCCGGGGGCAGCCAGCATCACATCGGCGAAGCGGATCAGCAGGAAGCCGCCGGCATTGATGACGCCGGCATGCAGCAGGGCGGAGACCGGGGTCGGCGCCTCCATCACCTCGGTCAGCCAGCCATGGGTCGGGAATTGCGCGGATTTCAGCACCGCGGCCAGGGCCAGCAGGCCGGCGGCCGCGACGGCCAGCCAGGACCCCTGCCCTTCCCGGGCCAGCGCATTGATGGCGGCGATATCGGTGGTGCCGAAGCCGATCCAGGCCAGCAGCCCCGCACCCAGCAGTGCGCCGGTGCCGATGGCGGAAAAGACGCGCTTCTTCCGCGCCGCGCGCTGCGCCGCCACGCGCTCGGGGTAGAACAGCAGCAGGCGGTGCAACGCCAGGCTGGTGGCGATCCAGGCGGCCAGAAGCTGGGCCAGGTTGCCGGCCTGCACCAGGAACAGCACGCCGGCCAGCGCCGCGCAGAGCCAGCCCGTGAACCAGCCCTGCCGCGCCTCGCCATCCAGGTAGGTGCGGCTGTAGCGCAGCACGACCCAGCCGACGAAGGACACCAGCAGCAGCATGGCGGCACTCACCGCATCCAGCCGGGCGGAAAGGCCGATGCCACCCCAACCGACCAGCCCGCTGGTCCCGGAACCGCGCGCGAGCAGCAGCGCGAGCGACGCAAGGGCCACCAGCAGCGCGCCGAAGCCCGCCGCCTCCGCCAGGGCCGGCACCCGCGGCCCGCCGCGGCGGAAGGCAAAGACGGCGGCGGCGATCAGCAGCAGCGGCGCGAACAAGGGCAGCAGGGTGAGCAACACGGCAATCCCCGGGATCGATGGCGGCGCCCTCGATAGCGATCCGCATCGACCCAGAAAAATGCATTGTTCGCGTAGAATCGTTCGTTATAGACGAACGATATGGCCGAGCTGAACTACAACCACCTGCGCTACTTCCGGGCCGTCGCCCATGACGGCCACCTGACCCGCACGGCGGAACGGCTGAACCTGACGCAGTCCGCCCTCTCGGTGCAGATCCGCAAGCTGGAGGAGCGCCTGGGCCATGCGTTATTCGAGCGGCGCGGCCGGGCGCTGCACCTGACCGAGGCCGGGCAGATCGTGCTGGACCATGCGGACGCCATCTTCGCCACGGGCGAGGAAATGCTCGGCACGCTGCGGCAGACAGGGGGCACGCGCCAGGCGCTGCGCCTCGGCTCGCTGGCCACGCTGTCGCGCAATTTCCAGATGGAGTTCCTCCGCCCGGTGCTCGGCCGCACCGAGATCGACCTCATCCTGCGCTCCGGCAGCGCCGGCGAATTGCTGCGGGCGCTGGAGGCGCTGAACCTCGACCTGGTCCTGCTGAACCAGGCGCCGCCCGCCGATGCCCTGCGGCCCTTCGTCACCCATCGCCTGGCGGAGCGGACGGTGAGCCTGGTCGGCACGCCGGATCGCCTGGGCCATGCGGCCAGCCTGGCGGACCGGTTGCGCAGCCATCCCATCATCCTGCCGACGCTCGACAGCAGCGTGCGCACCGGCTTCGATTCCCTGGCCGATGCGCTGGGCGTGCGGCCGAAGATCGTGGCGGAGGTGGAGGACATGGCGATGATGCGCCTCCTCGCGCGGGAGGATATCGGCCTGGCCGTGCTGCCGCCCATCGTGGTGAAGGACGAGATCGCGGCGGGCGTGCTGGTGGAAGGCGAACAACTGCCGGGCATCGTGGAGACCTTCCACGCCGTCACCATGTCCCGCCGCTTCCCGAACCCCCTGGTCCGCCTGCTGCTGCAGCCCGCGATCACGCCGGCCGAAGCCTAGGGCCTGCGGACAGGGCCGGTCGACAAGCCGGGCGCGGCGCGCCAGATCGGGGCCGGCCGCGCCTGGCGAAGAAGGAGAGTGCAGTGGACATCGGCATCGACAGCTTCGCCGCGAAGCTCACCGGCACCAATGGCCAGGTGGAGGGCAGCGATGCCGACCGCATGGCCTTCCTGCTGGAGGAGGTGGAGACGGCGGATCGCGCCGGGCTCGATGTCTTCGGCATCGGCGAGCATCACCGGGAGGATTATCTCGACAGCGCGCCACCCGTGATCCTGGCCGCCGCCGCCGCCCGCACCCAGTCCATCCGCCTGACCAGCGCCGTGACCGTGCTCAGCGCCGCCGACCCGGTGCGGGTCTTCCAGGAATTCGCGACCCTCGACCTGATCTCCCGCGGCCGGGCGGAGATGGTGGTGGGGCGCGGCTCCTCGGTGGAGGCCTATCCGCTGTTCGGCCTCGACCTGAAGGATTACGACGCGCTCTTCATCGAGAAGCTGGAGCTGCTGCTGGGCCTGCGGGAAGCGAGCCATATCCGCTGGTCCGGCCAGTTCCGCCCGCCGCTGAATGGCCAGGGCGTCTTCCCGCGGCCGCAGCAGGAGAAGCTGCCGATCTGGATCGGCGTCGGCGGCACCCCTGAATCCTTCGCCCGCGCCGGGCTGCTGGGCCTGCCGCTGATGATCGCGATCATCGGCGGCGAGATCGCGCGCTTCCGCCCGCTGGTCGACCTGTATCGCCGCGCCGGCGCGCAGGCGGGCCATGCGCCGGAGAGCCTGCGCGTCGGCGTGCATGCCTTCGGCTTCGTGGCGGAGACCAGCGAGGAGGCGCGGGACCGCTTCTTCCCCGGCTGGCAGGCCATGTTCACCAAGATCGGCCGCGAGCGCGGCTGGCCGCCGGCGACGCGGGCGCAGTTCGACGCCCTGGTCAGCCCGCGTGGCGCCTTCCTGGTGGGCGACCCGGCGGAGGTGGCGGAGAAGGTGCTCGCCTCCTCCCGCGATCTGGGCGGCATCGACCGCCTGACCTTCCAGATGAGCTCCGCCGCGCGCGACAAGCCCGGCATGCTGCGCTCAATCGAGCTGCTGGGCCGCGAGGTGCGGCCACGGGTGCGCGCGGCGCTGGGCCTCTGATCGCCCGGGGGTGGATCAGCCGCCACGGCGGCGGCAAGATGGCCGCCCCAAGGGGGAGTGTACCGAAGATGTCCGCCGAGACGCGCCTGAAGGAATTGGGGCTGGACCTGCCGCCCACGCCCAAGCCCATGGGCAACTACGTGCCCTGGCGGATCGGCGGCGGGCTGCTGTTCCTTTCGGGCGTCGGGCCGCGCCGGGCCGATGGCAGCTCCATCACCGGGCTGGTGGGCGCCGATCTCGATGTGCAGCAGGGCTATGCGGCCGCCAGGCTCTGCGGCCTCAACCTGCTGGCCAATATGCGGGATGCGCTGGGCTCCCTGGACCGGGTGGACACCATCCTGAAGGTGCTCGGCATGGTCCGCGCGGTGCCGGAGTTCGGCCATCAGCCTGAGGTCATCAATGGCTGCACCGACCTGTTCGTGGAGGTCTTCGGCGAGGCCGGGCGCCCGGCCCGCTCCGCCGTCGGCCTGGCCAGCCTGCCGCGCGGCATCGCCGTGGAGATCGAGGCCGTGGTGCTGCTGAAGTGAGCGAGACCTTCGACTATGTCATCGTCGGCTCCGGCGCCGCGGGTTCGGTGCTGGCCAACCGGCTGACCGCCGACCCGGGCGTGACCGTCTGCGTGCTGGAAGCCGGCCCGCCCGACCGCAACCCCTTCATCCACCTGCCCGCCGGCTTCGTGAAGACGCTGGCCGACCCCGGCGTCACCTGGCAGTTCAAGACCGAGGGCATCCCGATGACGGGCGGCCGGCGGATCAGCACCACCCAGGGGCGGACGCTGGGCGGCGGGTCTTCCGTCAATGGCATGATCTACAATCGCGGCCAGCCCGCGGACCTGGACAGCTGGGCGCAGCGCGGCAATCGCGGCTGGGGCTATGCGGATTGCCTGCCCTACTACCGCCGCAGCGAGAATCGCATCGGCCTGGGTGACGAAACGCGCGGCCGCACGGAAGGCGGCATCCCCGTCACCGACATGGACTGGATCCACCCGGTCTCCGAGGCCTTCATCGAGGGCTGCCTCGGCCTCGGCATCCCGCGCGCCAGGGACTACAATTCCGGCGAGCAGGCCGGCGTCGGCTATTACCAGCGCACCATCCGCAACGGCCGCCGCGTCTCCGCCGCCCGCGCCTTCCTGCACCCGGCCATGGCGCGGAAGAACCTGGAGGTGCGCACCGATGCGCGGGCCAGCCGCATCCTGTTCGAGGGCAAGCGCGCCACCGGCATCGAATACCTGCACGGCCCGAACGAGGCGCCGAAGCGCGTGCTGGCGCGGAAGGAGGTCATCGTCTCCGCCGGCACCTGCAATACCGCGCGGCTGCTGCAGGTCTCGGGCGTCGGACCGGCCGATCTGCTCGGCCGTCTCGGCGTGCCGGTGGTGCATGAGCTGCGCGGTGTCGGGTCCAATTTCCGCGACCACTACGCCTCCCGCCTCGTGATGCGCGCCAAGCCGGGGGTGGAGACGCTGAACCAGCTCGGGCGCGGCCTGAAGCTGGGCGCGCAGCTCGCGCGCTGGGCCATGGGCAAGCCCAATATCCTCGCCACCGCCCCCTCCCACGTCCATGTCTTCTGGAAGAGTTTCGAGGGGCTGGACCAGCCGGACCTGCAATGCGTCTTCACCCCCGGCAGCTATGCCGAGGGCAAGGTCTATATCCTGGACGACTATCCGGGCGTCACCGCCGGGTCCTGGCAGCACCGGCCGGAAAGCACCGGCTGGGTGCGCGCGCGCAGCACGAATGTCTTCGAGGATCCGGAGATCAACCCGAACTACCTCTCGGACCCGATGGACATCCGCGTGCACCTGGCCGGCATGCGCCTGGTGCGCCGCATGCTGAACACGCCGCAGCTCTCCCGCTTCCTGGAGCGCGAGACCCTGCCCGGCCCCGCCGCGCAATCCGACGACGAGCTGCTGGACTTCGCCAAGAAGAACGGCAGCACCACCTATCACCTGATCGGCACGGCGCGGATGGGGCCGGATACGGACCCGACCGCCGTGGTGTCCGACCGGCTGCTGGTGCATGGCATGGCCGGGCTGCGGGTGGTGGATGCCTCCATCATGCCGTCCATGCCCTCGGCCAATACCTACGCGACCACGCTGATGATCGCGGAGCGGGCGGCGGATTTCATCATGGGCAAGGCGGCCTGAGGCCGGGCGCCGGCCGCCTGCCGGGGCGGCTGGACTGATCCGGGCGGAACGGCGGGGGCCAGGCCGCGTTGCCACCCCACCCCGATGCAATCGTCGCCCCGCCCCATGCCGCGCCTCGTCATCGCCATCCCGGCAAGGGATGAGGCCGCCCAGCTTCCCGCCTGCCTCGCCGCGCTGGCGGTCCAGCAGGGCGTGGCGGCGGCGGATGTGGCGGTGCTGGTGATGGCCAACAACTGCACCGACGACACCGCCGGCCTGGCCCGCGCCCTGGCGCCCCGCCTGCCCTTCAGGCTGGAGGTCGGGGAATGCCGGCTGCCGCCCGGCCGCGCCCATGCCGGCGGCGCCCGACGGGCGGCGATGGAGGCGGGTGCCGCCCTGTTCGGCGCCGACCCGCCGCAGGGGGCGCTGCTGTTCAGCACCGATGCCGATGGCCGCGCCACGCCCGGCTGGATCGCCGCCAACCTGGCGGCCTTCGCCGCCGGCGCGGATGCCGTGGCCGGCACCTATGCGCCCGACCCCGAGGAGGCGGCCCTGCTGCCCGCGCCGATGCGGCGGCGGGAAGCGCTGGAATCCGGCTACGCCGCGCTGCTGGAGGAGATGGCCAGCCTGGTGGATGCCGATCCGCACGACCCCTGGCCGCGCCATGCGGTGCATTCCGGCGCCTCCATCGCGCTGCGCCTCTCCGCCTATGAGGCCGTCGGCGGCCTGCCGGAGGTTCCGGTGGGCGAGGACCGGGCGCTGTTCGCGGCGCTGCAGCGCGCCGGCCTGCGGGTGCGACATTCGCCGGCGGCGCGCGTCATCGTCTCCTGCCGCCTGCAGGGGCGCGCCTTGGGCGGCATGGCCGATACGCTGCGCCGGCGCCTGGCGGAGCCGGAAGCGCCAGCGGATGAAAGGCTGGAGCCGGCGCTGGCCGCGCTGCTGCGGCTGCGCTGCCGGAACGCGCTGCGGCGCCTGCATGAGGGCCGGCCGCGACTGGGTGATCCGCGCCGGCTGGCGCTGGCGCTGGGCCTGCCCCTGGACCAGCTGCGGAAGATTGCCGCCATGCCGCATTTCTGGCCGGCCTGGGAGGCCTTGCAGCACGCGGCCCCCGCCCTGCAGCGGCGCCCCCTGCGGATGGCGGAGCTGCCGGGCGAAACGGCCCGGCTGCGCGCCCTGCTGAAGTTACTGCGCTTCGGGCGCAGCTGGGTCAGCGGCCGCGCAGCAGATCCAGCCGATAGCGCGGCCTGCGCTGCCGAAGCGTGACCTCCGCCCGCGGCGCCAGCGCGGCGCAGAAGGCTTCCGCGGCCGCGTCGCCGGTCTGCGGATAGTCGGTCTCCCCGGTCCAGTGCACCAGCAGGATGTCGCCGCCCGGCGCCAGGGCCTCGGCGACCCGCGTCGCGAGGCGATCGAGGTCCGCGGCGTCGAGGTAGTACAGGACCTCGGAGAACAGCATCAGGTCGAAGCGGCCCTCGGGCCAGTCCCGCGGCAGCACCGCCTGGCGGATCGTCACCTGCGGCAGTCCGGCGCAGCGGGTGCGGGCGGCTTCCAGTGGCGCCGCCGCGGCATCCACCGCCAACAGGGCCTCGCAGCGCGGCGCCAGGGCGGCGGTCAGCACGCCGATGGAACAGCCGGCCTCCAGCGCGCTGGCATGGCGCGGGCGCGGCAGGGCCTCCAGCGTGTCGCGGTACTTGTCGCGCTCATAGGCGCTTTCGGCGAAGCGCCAGGGGTCGGGATCGGCCTGGTACAGCGCCTCGAAATAGTCCGGCGGCAGGCTGGGCTTGGTCATACGGCCTCCTCCAGGAACAGTTCCTGCGGCCGGCAGGCCAGGTCCAGCAGCGCCTGGGGCAGCACGAAGCCAACCGGATCGTCGCGCACCACCTGGCCGAGCTGCGAGCGATGTGCCGCGATGGCGCGGCGCTTCGCAGGCAGCCAGGGCCGGACATCCAGCCGGTAGCCACGCGGCGGCGCCGGCATGCCGGGCGGCGGCGGCAGCGGGAAGCCGGGCACCGGATGGGCATGCGCCAGGCCCCAGACCGGATAGGCCAGCAGCCGCGCGCCGGGCGCCAGGCGCCGCTGCAGTGCCTGGGCCAGCACGAAGCTGGTGGCGTGGTCCGCATGCGGGTCGTGCTGCCAGGCGGCCAGGATGGTGCAGCGCGCGGGCGCGAGTTGCGCCAGCCGCGCCAGGGCTGCGTCGAAGGCCGGCCCCTGCCACGGCACGGCGCGGTCCGGCAGGCCGAGGAAATGCAGGTCCCGCCCCGCATCCAGCCCCAGCTCGGTCACCGCCGCGCGCGTCTCCGCCTGCCGCAGCGCCGCCAGGCGCGGCGGCGGCCAGGCCTCCGAGCCCGGATGCGACCCGGCGCCGTCACTGACCACCACCACGGTCACGCGCCGCCCCGCCGCGGCGCAGGCGGCGATCAGGCCGCCGCAGCCCAGGCTCTCGTCATCCGGATGCGGCGCCAGCACCAGCGCGGCGCCATCGGGGCCGAGCAGCGCGGCCGGGTCCGTGCCGGTGGGCAGGTCGCGCTCCGCCGCGCGCAGCCAGTCGCCGGCCTTCATCGGTCCCACAGGTCGCCGGGCTCGGCCTCCGCCGCCAGCACATGCGCGGCGGCTTCCACCAGCGCGCGATCCGGCGCCGGCTGGCGCAGATAGGTGGCCAGGTCGCGGGCCACGCGCTCGATGGGGTTGGGCCGCATGAAGGCCTGCAGGCCGATGGAGCGCTGCGCCAGTTCCAGCACATCCAGCGCCGCCCGCTCCACCGCCAGCCGCGCCAGGTTCACCTGCGCCACCACGTCGCTGGCGGGCTCGGCCGCCTCGGCGCGCTCGGCCGCCGCCACCACCCAGAGCCGCGCCGTCTCCGCGGCGATGGCCGCCTGGCCGAGACGTGCCGCCTGGTGCGGGTCACCGCCGCGGCCGGTGCGCCGCAGATGCGCGCGCAGCAGGCCCAGCACCGCCTCTAGCCCGCCGCATTGCACGGCGGCGAAGCGCCAGGCGCCGCCGGAGAAATCGGGCTGCCGCAGATAATCGCCCGGCACTCCGATGGCCGAAGCCGGCAGCCCGGTGAAATCCACCGCGCCGGTGGCGGAGGCGCGCATGCCCTGCGCGGTCCAGGGGGCGAGATCCGCGCGCTCGCCCGGCGCCAGGGCCACCAGCAGCATCTGCGGCGGAGCCTCCGCCGCCTCGCGCGCCGTCACCAGCGCACGCTCCACCCAGCCGGCGCCGGAGCACAGGATCTTGCGGCCGCGCAGCACGCCATCAGCCAAGGCCAGCGGCGCCTCCCCGAAGCCATCGGTGTTCCAGACGCCGAAGAGGCGCCCCTGCCGGGCATCCCGGGCCGCGGCCTCCGCCTGGGCCGGGCTGCCATGGCGCAGCACCAGGCGCAGCGCATTCACATGCCCCTCGAAGACCCGGCCGAGCGGCAGGCTGGCGCGGCCGATCAGGCGCAGGGCATTGGTCAGCGGCAAGGCGCCATCGGGCGAGGTGCCGAGGCCCGCGCCCCCCATTCCCACCGGCAGCGGTGCGGCCAGCAGCCCGGCCTGCCGCAAGGCCGCCAGGCCGCCCTGCGGGAAGCTGCCATCCTCGTCCAGCCCGGCGGCTTCCGCCCTGATGACCGGCGCGGCATCGCGCAGCGCATCGAGCATGGCGGCGGCGGGGTCGCGCAGGACCACCGGGTCCGGCAGGCGGTGCAGGCCTCTCATGCGGCAGCGGCGCGGCGCATTCCGTATTCCTTGATCCAGCCACGCCGCGGGAAAGCGGCGGGTGGAAGGGGTAACGGCCGGCGGCGCGAAAGGATGCAGCGCCGCGTCAGGCGGCGAGCCTGGCCTCCTGCGCGGCCTCCGCCAGGATGCCGAAGGAGCGCAGCCGCGCCGCATGGTCATGCACCTGCGCCGTCACCATCAGCTCGTCCGCGCCGGTCTCCGCCAGCAGGGACTGCAGGCCCTGCCGCACGGTGTCCGGCCCGCCGACGATGGAGCAGGACAGCGCATTGTCCAGCATCGCCTGCGCCCGCGGGTCCAGCCGCTCCGCAAAGCCCTCCACCGGGGCGGGCAGCTTGCCGGCGCGGCCGGTGCGCAGGTTCACGAAGGCTTGCTGCAAGGAGGAGAACAGGAATCGCGCCTCCGCATCGGTGGGCGCCGCCACCACATTCACCCCCAGCATCACATGCGGCGCGGCGAGGCGCGCGGAGGGGCGGAAGCGGGCGCGGTAGATCTCCATCGCCGCCCGCATCTGCGCCGGCGCGAAATGGGAGGCGAAGGCATAGGGCAGGCCCAGCATGGCCGCCAGCTGCGCGCCATAGGTGGAGGAGCCGAGGATCCAGGCCTCCACCGCCAGCCCGGCCCCCGGCACCGCGCGCAGCTGCTGGCCCGGCTGCTCCGGCTCGAAATAGGCCAGCAGCTCCATGACATCGCGCGGGAAATCGTCCTCCTGCACCAGGCTGCGGCGCATCGCCTGGGCGGCCAGCTGGTCCGTGCCCGGGGCGCGGCCGAGGCCGAGGTCGATACGGCCGGGATGCAGCGCGGCCAGCGTGCCGAACTGCTCCGCCACCATCAGCGGCGCATGGTTGGGCAGCATGATGCCGCCGGCGCCGATGCGGATGCGGCTGGTGCCGGTGGCGACATGGGCCAGCGCCACGGCGGTGGCGGCGCTGGCGATGCCGGGCATATTGTGGTGCTCGGCCATCCAGAAGCGGTTGTAGCCGAGCTGTTCCGCATGCCGCGCCAGATCGGCGGAATTGCGCAGCGCCTGGCCGGCATCGCTGCCTTCGGGAATGGGCGAAAGGTCGAGGACGGAGAGCGTGGTCATGCCAGCTATATGGGCATGCGCCCGCCCCGCCGGAACCCGCTGCGGCGGGGACCGGACCCGCGTGAGGAGATGAGCTTGATCGTCCTGCAGACGCTGGGCACCCGCGGCGACGTGCAGCCCTTCCTCGCTTTGGCCTGCGGCCTGCGGGATGCGGGCCTGCCCGTGCGCCTGGCCACCGCGCCCCGCTTCCAGGCGGCGATCGAGGCAGAAGGCCTGGCCTTCGCCCCCCTGCCCGGCGATCTGCTCGAGCTGATCGATACGCCGCAGGGCCGCGCCGCCATTGCCGGCCGCCACCGGCTGCTGGCGACACTGCGCCTGCTGCGCGGCCGCGGGCCGATGTTCCGCGCGCTGCTGGAGGCGCAGTGGCAGGCGGCGCAGGGCGCGTCCCTGCTGGTCTGCCATCCCAAGGCGCTGGGTGGGGCGCATATCGCGGAGCGGCTGAGCATTCCCTGCTTCGTCGCGCTGCCGCTGCCGGCGCTGGCGCCGACCCGCGCCTTTCCCTCCCCGCTGCTGCCCTTCGCCGAGCTCGGCCCGCTGAACCGCGCCAGCCATGCGCTGATGCTGCGCGCCGCGGACCGGCTGGCGCGCGTGCCGCTGCGCGACTGGCGGGCGCGGCGGCTGGGGCTGCCGCCGGCTGGCCGAGGCGCCGCGCCGGCCGGGGTGCTGCAGGCCTACAGCCCGGCGCTGCTGCCGCGCCCGGCGGATTGGGATGCGCGGGTGCATGTGACGGGGGCCTGGGTGATGCCGGCGCGGCCGTGGAGCCCGCCCGCGGCGCTGGCCGCCTTCCTCGCCGCCGGGCCACCGCCGGTCTATCTGGGCTTCGGCAGCCTGCCGGCCGAGGATGCGGCCCGGATGGGCGCGCTGGTGGCGGAGGCGCTGGCCCTGGCCGGGCAGCGCGGCGTGCTGGCCACCGGCTGGGGCGGCCTGGCGCTGGCGGCACCGCGGCCCGGGCTGCATGTGATCGAGGAGGCGCCGCATGGCTGGCTGTTTCCGCGCATGGCGGCGGTGGTGCATCACGGCGGCGCCGGCACCACCGATGCGGGGCTACGGGCCGGCCGCCCGTCCGTCCTCTGCCCCGTCTTCGGCGACCAGCCCTTCTGGGGCCGCCGGGTGCAGGCGCTGGGCGCGGGGCCGGCGCCGATCCCCTACCGGGCCCTGACCGCGCCGCGCCTGGCCGCCGCGATCCGCGAGGCGGTGGGCCATCCGGCCTTCGCCGCCGCCGCCGCGCAGCTAGCGGCCCGGATGGCCGAGGAGGATGGGGTGGCCGAGGCCATCCGCATCCTGCGCCCGACCCTTTAGCTTGCCGCGGCGCGCCGGGGTGCGCTGGCGGCGGGGCCGGGCAGGTCGATCTCGATGGCCAGCGTCGACATGTCGCCGCCGCGGTCGAGCGAGACATTCACCCGGCCGGGGTCGATCGCGACATAGCGCGCCACCACCGCCACGATCTCCATCTGCAGCTTCGGCAGGAAATCCTCCCGCGTCCGCCCGATGCGCTCATGCGCCAGGACGATCTGCAGCCTTTCCTTGGCATTGGCCGCGGTCGGCGGCTCGGCCCTGCGGCCCTTGAAGAGATCAGCAAGCCAGCTCATGCCGCCCTCCCCCCGAACAGGCGTGAGAACAGACCCTTCTTGGTGGGCTCCAGGAAGCGGTGTTCGATCTTGTCGCCCAGGAAGCGCCCGACCGCGTCCTTGTAGGCCTGACCGGCGGCGCTTTCCTGGTCCATGATCACCGGATTGCCGGTGTTGGAGGCCTTCAGCACGCTCTCGCTCTCCGGGATCACGCCGAGCAGCGGGATGGCCAGGATCTCCCGGATATCCTCCAGCTTCAGCATCTCCCCCTTCTCGACCCGGGCGGGGTCGTAGCGGGTGACGAGGAGGTGTTCCTTGACCGGCTCCCGCTTGTCCTCGGCGCGCTTCGACTTGGACTGCAGCACGCCCAGGATGCGGTCGCTGTCGCGGACCGAGGAAACCTCGGGGTTGGTCACGATGATCGCCTGGTCGGCGAAGTACAGCGCCAGCAGCGCGCCCTTCTCGATGCCGGCGGGGCTGTCGCAGACGATGTAGTCGTGGTCCTTCGACAGTTCCTCGATGATCTTGCCGACGCCTTCCTTGGTCAGCGCGTCCTTGTCCCGGGTCTGGGAGGCCGGCAGGATCGAGAGGGTGTCCACCCGCTTGTCGCGGATCAGCGCCTGGTTCAGCCGCGCCTCGCCGCTGATGACATTGACGATGTCGAAGACCACCCGCCGCTCGACACCCATGATCAGGTCGAGATTGCGCAGGCCCACGTCGAAGTCGATGACGACGGTGCGCTTGCCGCGCTGCGCCAGGCCGGTGGCGATGGCGGCCGACGATGTCGTCTTGCCGACCCCCCCCTTGCCAGACGTGACCACGATGATTTCCGCCATGCTGACCCCCTGAACCGCGCCCCCCGCCGGGGGCGCCGCGACCATTCCAAAAAGCGTCTCCGGTGGCGTCAGCCGACCGGATCGAAGCGCATATGCTCGCCGACCAGCCGTGCCTGCACGGTCTTGCCGATCGGCGCCTCCCCCAGCCCTTCCCGCACGGCGTAGTAGCCGGCGATGGAGACGAGTTCGGGGTCGAAATGCAACGCGAAGACGCGCGCCTCCGCATTGTCCTGCCCGCCGGCGATGGCGCGGCCGAGCAGGCGGCCATAGACGTGGATATTGCCGTCCGCGATCACCTCGGCACCGCGATTGACGGTGCCGACCACGATCAGGTCGGTGCCCTGCGCCCAGATCCGCTGGCCGGCGCGCACCGGCTGGTCCACCACCATGGCGACGCGCGGCGCGGGGGCCTCAGCCACGGGCGCCGGCGCGGCCACCGGCATGGCGGGCGCAGGTGCGGGCATGGGAGAAAACTCCTCCTCCCGCGCCCCGCCGGCCTGGCGCAGCGGCGGCAGGCCAGCGCCCTGGGCGGCAATGCGCATTTCCGGCGTGCCGCCGGTGGTGCCGATCGGCACGATCTCGATGGCGCGCAGCCCCTGCACCAGCCCGGCGAAGTCCACCTCCTCCGGCCGTGCGGGAATGTCGTCCAGCCCGATCACCACCGGGGCGAAACGCAGGAAGCCGGGGGCGCGGCGGAACTGGTCGCCCAGCGCGGGCACCAGCGCCTCCACACGATGGTCCAGCAGCCGCATCACCAGCAGGTTGAAATTCGCCCCGCGCAGGCGGAAGGGTTCGAGGCGCGGCGCGGAGGACGGGGCGGCAGCGGACATCGCGAGGGGGGATTTTCCGTCCAGAGGGGGGGCCAGGGCATTGGGGCGAGGATGAAGGGCGTGTGACGGGCGGCGTGATCCTGCTCTATACCCATGCGCCGGCGGAGCGCGAAGCCTTCTCACGCAGGCATGACGCTTTGCAGGCGCTTGGCGCCCGCAATTGGCATGCCGCGTGAAGCCCGAATCGGGCGCTTTTCAGCCGCGCAGGCCGAGTTCCTGCACCAGCCCGCCCCACTTCGCGACCTCGGCCGAAAGATGCCGCGCCGCCGCCTCCGGCGAATTGTCCGCATAGGCATCGACCCCCGCCTCGTTCAGCCGCCGCAGCGTCGCGGGGTCCCGCAGCGCGGCGGAAGCCGCATCGGATATGGCGCGGATCGGCGCGGCGGGGGTGCTAGCGGGGGCATAGATCGCCTGCCAGGCGGCGGCATCGTAGCCCGGCACGCCGGCCTCCGCGATGGTCGGCAAAGCGGGCAGCAGGGTGGACCGTTCCGCGCTGGTCACCGCAAGGCCCCGCACCTTTCCATCCGCCATCAGCGGCGCCAGCAGGGTCTGGCTGTCGATCATGAAGTCGATGCGCCCGGCCATCAGGTCCGAGACCGCGGCCGGGGTGCCGCGATAGGGCACCACGGTGAAGGACACGCCCGCCATCTTGCGCAGCAGCTCCGCCGCGAGGTGCGAGGAGGCGCCGATGCCGGCGGTGCCGAAATTCGCCTCCCCATTGCGGGACTTCAGCCAGGCCAGGAAGCCGGCGAGATCCGTCACCGGGATCGCCGGATGCACCGCGGCCACGAAGGGCTGGCGGGTGACCAGGGAGACGGGCGCGAAGCTGGTCACCGGGTCGTACTGGAAGCTGGCGTAGAGCGCCTTCATCGCCGCATGGCCGACGCTGCCGACCATGATGCTGTTGCCGTCGGGGGCGGAGCGGGCGAGGTTCGCGGCCCCGATGGTGCTGCCGGCGCCGCCGATATTCTCGATCACCAGCGGCCGTCCCAGCGTCTGCGCCATCGGCTCGGCCAGGATCCGCGCCACCACATCGGTGAGGCCGCCGGCGCCGAAGGGCACCACCACGCGCAGCGGCCGTCCCTGGGCGCGGGCGGCGTTGGAAAGCAGCGCGGGCGCGGCAAGGCCGGCCAGCAGCAGGCGGCGGGAAAGCGGCATGGGGTGTGTCCCTTCTCTCGGCGGCTTGGGTGATGTCTCATGCCCTGCGAAGCGGGAGAGACGCGTGACCACCATAGTCTTGCAAGAGCCGTTCCGGGCGCTGTTCTACAGCCCCTTCTACGCCGCCCTGGCGCGCGGCGACTTCGCCGCCCAGGGGGTCGAGGTGCAGCTGATCACGGTGGGGGAGCCGGATCGCGCGGTCGCCAACCTATTGTCCGGCGCTGCGGATCTCGCCTGGTCCGGCCCGATGCGGGTGATCCGCGACCATGCCGCCGACCCGGACAGCCCGCTGGTGAGCTTCGCCGGCGTGGCGATGCGCGACCCCTTCCTGCTGGTCGGGCGCGGCGCCAATCCGGGATTCAACCTGCATAATCTGGCGGCAATGCGCCTCGGCGTGGTCAGCGAAGTGCCCACCCCCTGGTGGTGCCTGCAGCAGGACCTTCTCCAGATTGGCCTAGACCCGAAGCAGCTGGCGGTGACCACGGGGCGGAGCATGGCGGAGAATGCGGCGGCCGTGCTGGAAGGCGAGATCGAGGTGGCGCAGCTCTTCGAACCCTTCGCCAGCCAGGCGGTCGCCGCCGGCGGTGCGGTCTGGCACGCCCAGGCGGATCGCGGCCCCACCTCCTACACCGCCTTCTATGCAACGCGCGCCGCGCTTGCGGCCAAGCGGCAGGCGATGATCGGCCTGGTGCGGGGCCTGGCCGCCATGCAGCGCTGGCTGCATGCGGCGCCGGTGACGGAGGTCGCGGCGACGGTCGCGCCCTATTTCGAGGGGCTGGAGCGCCCAGTCCTCGAATCCGGCATCGCCCGCTACCGGCAGCTCGGCGTCTGGGCGCGGGACCCGGTCTTCCCCGAAGCGGCTTTCGACGCGCTGGAGGGCGCCATGTTCGGCGTCGGCGCCATCCCCCGCCGCCCCGGCTTCGCCGCCTGCGTCGACACCGCCCTGGTGGCGGAGGCGCTGGCATGAGCAGGACGCTGCCGGGCCGCGCGGACTACCGCTACTTCCTGGAGATCCCGACCCGCTGGATGGACAACGACATCTACGGCCACATCAACAACGTCACCTACTACTCCTACTTCGACACGGTGGTGGCGCGCTTCCTGCTGGAGGCCGGCGCCATCAACCTGGTCGACAGCCCGGTGATCGGGGTGGTGGTGGAGACGCTGTGCCGGTTCCATGCGCCGATCGCCTTTCCGGACCCCATCACCGCCGGGCTGCGCGCGGAGCGCGTGGGCAATACCTCGATTCGCTACGGCATCGGCATCTTCCGCGGCGCGGAGGAGCGGGTGAGCGCCGAGGGCCATTTCGTGCACGTCTATGTGGACCGCGCCACGCAGCGCCGGCCGACGGCACTTCCGGATGGGTTGCGACGCGCGGCCGAGGGCCTTCTCATCCCCACCCCCCATTGACGCCAAGCCGAAGCTGCACGCATTGCGGGTGACCCGGTGGCCAAGGACCGGCACCAGGATACGGAAGGAAGCAGACGGCATGGCGACGCTGAACAGGCTGGCGATCCTCGATGACTTCCAGGGCGTGGCCCTGGAGATGGGCCCCTGGAAGCGGCTGCCGCCGAGCCTTTCCGTGCAGGTCTTCCGCGACAACCTGGCAGACCAGGACGCGCTGGTCGAACGCCTGCTGCCCTTCGACGCCATCCTCGGGATCCGCGAGCGCACGCCCTTCCCGGCCGCGCTGCTGAAGCGCCTGCCCAACCTCAAGCTGCTGATGACGACCGGCGAGCGCAACCGCGCCTTCGATGTCGCCGCCGCCAATGCCCAGGGCATCACTGTCTGCGGCACGCCCTCCGCCGGCGCGCCCACCGTCGATATCACCTGGGGCCTGATCCTCGGCCTGCTGCGCGACCTGCCGGCGCAGACGGCCAGCCTGCGCGCCGGCACCTGGCAAGCCAGCGGCGCACCCAACAGCATCGGCACCTCCTCGGAAGGGCTGACGCTGGGGGTGGTCGGCCTCGGCAAGCTCGGCACGCGCGTGGCCAAGGTGGGCCAGGCGCTGGGCATGAAGGTCATCGCCTGGAGCCAGAACCTGACCGCCGAGGCCGCCGCCGCCGCCGGCGCGACGCGGGTGGAGAAGGCGGAGCTCTTCGCGCAGTCGGACGTGGTGACGCTGCACATGATCCTCTCCGACCGGTCCCGCGGCATCGTCGGCGCGGCGGAGCTCGCGGCGATGAAGCCCAGCGCCTATATCGTGAACACCAGCCGCGGCCCGCTGATCGACCAGCCGGCGCTGATCGCCGCGCTCACCGAGGGCCGCATCGCCGGCGCCGGGATCGACGTCTTCGACCGGGAGCCGCTGCCGCTGGACCACCCGCTGCTCGCCTGCCCGAATACGATCCTGACGCCGCATCTGGGCTATGTCTCGCGCCAGAATTTCGCCGCCTATTTCCACGGCGCGGTCGAGACCATCGAAGCCTATATCGCCGACAAGCCGATCCGGCTGCTGACGCCATGAGCGCGCTTCCGGATTTCTGGGCGACCGCCGACCAGGCGGCGCGTGATGCGGCCTACAACAATGCCGAGGCCGTCGCGGACAGCCCGGCGCTGATCGTGGAACGCGATGCGGCGGCGGAGGCCTTTCGCGCCGCGCATCCGCAGCATCTCGACCTGGCCTATGGCGAGGGCGAGCGGGAGGCCTGGGACCTGTTCCCGGGCCGCGACCCGGCCGCGCCCTGCCTGGTCTTCATCCATGGCGGCTATTGGCAGCGGAACCGGCGCGAGAACTTTTCCCATTTGGCCGAGGGCGCGCTGGCCATGGGCTGGTCGGTGGCCTTCAACGGCTACACGCTGGCGCCCGAAGCCTCGCTGACCACCATCGCCTGGCAGATCCAGCGGGCGCTGGACTGGCTTTCGGCGCAGGGGCCGCAGAACGGCATCGCCGGGCCGCTGGTCGCCTCCGGCTGGTCGGCCGGCGGGCATCTGACGGCCCTGGCGCTGGAGCATCCGGCGGTGACGGCCGGGCTGGCGATTTCCGGCATCTTCGAACTGGCGCCGATCCGTGACACCTACCTGAACGCGGCGCTGAAGCTGAGCGAGGCGGAGATCGCGGAGCTTTCGCCCATGCGCCGCCCCGTGGTGCACAAGCCGCTGGCGGTAGCCTACGGCAGCGCGGAACTGCCGGAGCTGGTGCGCCAGAGCCGCGACTTTCACGCCCTGCGCAGCGCGGCCCATGCGCCCGGGCCGCTGGTGCCGATCCCCGGCGCCGACCACTTTCGGGTGCTGGAAGCACTGCGGCAGCCGGGCGGGTCGCTGCTGCGGCTGGCGGAGACATTGCTGAGCTGAGGCGGGGGCGCCCGGAACCGTCGCTCCGGGACAACGTTGCCGGAAGGGCTGCCCTGGACACCGTCCAGGGTGCGGGACGGGCTGCCTGTTCGGGCTGCATCCCCCATGCCGCTTCCGCCAAGCCTGCGCGAATGAGGGCGCCCCATGAGGATCCTCGGGATCATCGCGCCGCTCATCCTGCTGCTGCGCGGCGGTTGCGAGGGGTCGCATTTGGCCTTCCTCGATCCCCAGGGTCCGGTCGCCGCGCAGCAGCGCACCCAATCCTGCACGACCTCGCCCATCGCATGCATGGCGGCTGAGGCAAGCGCTCAGCTTGCCAGGTAGCGCGCCGCGCCTTCCGCCAGAACCTCGACGCATTTCGCCAGGTCCTCGTCCTTCGTATCCTCCGACCAGTGGTGGCTGATGCCGCCGATGGAGGGCGAGAAGAGCATCGCCGCCGGCATCACTTTCGCCATGTATTGCGCATCATGCCCCGCCCCGCTCGGCATGCGCCGCCAGCCGCCCGGCGCCAGCTGCTCCGCCGCCGCTGCCAGCGCCGCCTGCATGGCCGGATCGCAGAGCGCGGGCTTGGAGAGGCTCATCGCCTCCAGCGTCACCGTGCAGCGTTCGCGCCGATTGGCCTCCTGCACGCAGGCGCGCAGGCAGGCTTCCATCCTGTGCAGGATGGGTTCCTCCACGTCGCGGAACTGGAACAGCACCTCCGCCCGGCCCGGAATGATGGAGGCCGCGCCGGGGTCGAGGCTGATGCGGCCGCAGGTCCAGGTGCTGCGTGGGCCGCAGGCCATCGGCATGCGTTCGTCCAGCATGGCGAGCAGTCGCACGGCAGTCAGCCCCGCATCGCGGCGCTCCGCCATGGTGGTGCCGCCGGCATGGTCCTGCATGCCCTCGATGGTGATGCGCCACTGCCAGATGGCGACGATGCCGGTCACCACGCCGACCTGCTGCCCGGCGGATTCGAGCTGCGTACCTTGCTCGATATGCAGTTCGAAAAAGCCCTTGTGGCGGCCGGGCTCCCGCTGGATGCGGGGCTTCCCCTCCAGCCCCGCCTCACGCAGCGCCTGGCGCAGCGGCTTGCCGTGGTAGCGGTTCGCCAGGCGGTCGATCTCCTCCTCCGGCAGCTCGCCGATGAAGCTGCGGCTGCCGATGAAGCCGCCGTAATGGCCTTCCTCATCGGCGAAGGCGATGACATCCACCGGCAGGCCTGCGCGCGCGAGCGCCACGCCCGCCATCACGCCGAGTGCGCCATCCAGCCAGCCGGCCTGGTTCTGGCTTTCGATATGGCTGCCGACCAGCAGCTTCGGCCCGGCGCCGGGATGGCGGCCGATGACATTGCCGATGCCGTCGATTGCCGGCTCCAGCCCGCATTCGGCCATGCGCTCCATCAGCCAGCGGCGGCTTTCCATATCCTCGGGCGAATAGGTCGGGCGATGCACGCCGGTCTTGTAGGCGCCGATCTTTCGAAGCTCGTGCAGATCCTTCAGGAAGCGGGCGGTATCGACCTGCGGCATGATTTCTCCGGGCGGTGCGGTTGCGCGGATATGGTGGAACGCGCTTGGTGGCGCCGTAAAGCCAGGAGAGAGCCATGCCCGAGATCAGCCGCTTCATGCCCCCCGAGACCGGCCGCGCCTGGCCGCCCTTCGCCCTCTCAGTCCGCCACGGCGCCACGCTCTATGTCTCCGGCATCGGGCCGATGGGGCCGGATGGGGTGCCGAAGGGGGATTTCGCCGCGCAATTCGCCATCGTCATCGGCCATCTGAAGCGTGCGCTGGAGGAAGGCGGCAGCAATATGCGCAGCGTGCTGAAGGCGAATGTGCTGCTGACGCGGGCGGGCGACGTGGCGGAGATGAACCGCCTCTATGCCGCGGCCTTCCCGGCCGATGCGCTGCCCGCGCGCACCACCTGCGTGGTGGCGGCCCTGCCGGTGCCCGACTTCCTGCTCGAGATCGAGTGCATCGCCGCGGTGTACTAGGGCCTGTGGGCAGTCGGGACCGGGATGCGGCCGGCGAGGGATTTTTCGTGCTGGGCAGGAAGACAGCGGAGCCGATGGCTTTCCATCGGCGAGCATGGCTGACGCCCCCAGCGCGGAAAAGCACCGCCGGACGCGCCCGCAGCCCGACTGTCCATAGGCCCTAGGACGCCTTCCAGGGCGTGCTGCGCCAGATCGCGCCATAGGCCGCATTCTCGCGCTGCACGAAGGCGGTCATGGCGGCGCGGTCCATGTAGCGCAGGATCAGGTAGTCGCGATCCGTCATGGCCTTGAATTCCGGGTCCTGCGCGGTGCGCCGCACCGCCTCCTCCCAGCGCTGCAGGATCGGCGCAGGCGTGGCGGCGGGCAGGGCGAAGCCCCGGGCGGAGCCGGCTTCCAGCGGCCAGCCGGCCTCCCCCGTCGTCGGCAGGTCCGGCGCGCGGTCCCAGCGGCTTTCGGACATCAGGGCCAGGACGCGCAGCGCGCCCTGGATATGCGCGCGCACGGTCAGGCTGACGGTGGAGATGGACCCCGCCACATGCCCGCCCTGGACCAGCTGCATCGCCTGGCCCGCGCCTGGCGTCGGCACCCAGGTGAAGCGCACGCCGGCGGCGCGTTCCAGCTGCATCAGCGCCAGGTGCGGCGCGCTGCCGACGCCGGCGCCGGCCATGGTCACCGCCTCCGGCTGCGCCCGTGCCGCCGCGATCAGCTCCGGCAGGCTGCGATAGGGCGAGTTGGGGCCGACGAAGATGGTGTAGGGCTCATCCGTCAGCAGCCCGACATAGGCGAAGCTGTCCACCGTGTAGCGCGGGCGATTGTCGTACAGCGCGGTGACCAGCGCGGGGAAGGAGACCAGCGCGGCGGTTCGGCCATCCGGCGCGGCGGCGGCCAGGTCGTTCAGCATGATCATGCCGCCGGCGCCGGGCCGGTTCACCACGATGATCTGCTGGCCGAGATACTTCTCGAAGAAGGGTGCGGCCATGCGCGCGGCCAGGTCGATATTGCCGCCGGGCGCGAAGCCCACCATCAGCTGCACCGGACGATCCTGCGCCTGGGCGCGGGAGACGATGGCCGGCAGGGTGAGGCCGGCGGCCAGCAGGCTGCGACGCTTGGGCAAGGCGTGAACCTCCGCAAGGGGCAGGGATGATCCTAACATCCGCACATTGGCGCGATGCAAGTGGAAGGTTGCGCGGGCGTCGCGGGGTGTTAGGCTTTTGTCCTGACGTTCCGGAGCCGCCGCATGCTGCGCTTCAGCAACTTCCTCTTCCCCGAGAGCCGCGACCCCGACCGGGACGCCGATGCGATCCGCGAGGCGATGGAGGAAGCGCTGCTTTGCGAGCAGCTGGGCTTCGAGGTGATCTGGCTGGCGGAGCATCACTTCGACGGCAACTGCGCCTATGTCGATCCGGTGACCTTCGCCGCGGCGATCCTGTCCGCCACGAAGCGCATCAAGGTGGGCTTCGCGGTGGCGCAGGTCTCGCTGCATCATCCGACGCGGCTGGCGGAGCAGATGTCGCTGCTGGACAATCTCTCGCGCGGCCGCGTCATCGTCGGCCTCGGCCGCGGCACCGCCTACAATGTCTATGAATACCAGGGCTACGGCATCCCGGCCGAGGAAGCGCTGGAACGCTATGAGGAGGCCGAGGGCATCATGCTCCAGGCCTGGACCAGCTCTGAGGGCATGCGGCACGAAGGCAAGCACTGGACGCTGAGCATCCCGCGCCTGCGCCCCACACCCTTCACGAAACCGCATCCCTATGTGATCCGCGCGGCATCATCCGAGGCCGGCGCCCTGCACCTGGCGCGGCGCGGCCTGCCCTTCCTGATGAACGTGCAGTCCTACGAGACGACGCGCGACCGGCTGCTGCAATACCGCGCCACCATGCTGGAAGCGGGCTTCGGGCCGGAGCAGGTGGAAGCCTGCCTCGCCGAGAGCTGGTGCTGGCGCAACATCTTCGTGGCCGAGACGGATGCGGAGGCCGCGCGCATCGCCGTGCCGAACTTCATCGCCATGCAGGAACAGCGGAAGGCGCTGCGCGAGCGCATCTATGCCGAGCAGGGCATCATCATGAAGAAGGAGACGGTGCCCCCCGCGCGCGTCGATCCCGCCAAGGCGCTGATCGCCGGATCCCCCGCCACCGTCGCGGCGCGGATGGCGGAGCTGGAGGCGACGGGAATCGGCGGCGTCATCGGCAGCTTCCGGCTCGGCCCCATGCCGGCCGAGCTGGCGGCGCAGTCGCTGCGCCTGTTCATGGAAAAGGTCGCGCCGCAATTCCGCGCCGCGGCGCCGGCGCTGGCCGCGGAATAGCCGGCTCAGCCGGCGTCGCGCGCGGCGCGCAGAGCGGCGATGTCGAGCTTGGTCATGCCCTGCATGGCCCGGAACACGCGCTCTCCACGCCCGCGGTCCGGGTCGCGGACCATGGCCATCATCTCCGCCGGCAGGATCTGCCAGGCATAGCCCCAGCGGTCGATCAGCCAGCCGCATTGGCTGGTCTCCCCGCCCTGCGACAGGCGCGACCAGAAGTGGTCGATCTGCGCCTGATCGCGGCATTCCACCATCAGCGAATGTGCCATGGTCGGCTTGAAGGCGGGCCCGCCATTCAGGCCGACGAAACGCTGGCCATCCAGGGTGAATTCCGCGGTCAGCACCGGCGTATCCACCCCCTGGCGCATCGTCGGTCCGAGCTCCGCCGGCTTGCCGGCATCCCGGAAGGCCTGCACGTAGAAGCGCGCCGCCTCCTCCGCCTCGTCGTCATACCACAGGCAGATCGTCAGCCCGCTCATGCCGGCGCCCCCATCGCCTGCTTCGCCGCTTCCAGGTCCATCCACATCACTTCCCAGATATGCCCGTCCGGATCGGCGAAGCTGCGGCCGTACATGAAGCCGTGATCCTGCACCGGAGTCGGGTCCTTGGCGCCGCCGGCGCGCGTCGCGCGCTGCAGCAGGTCCTCCACCTCCGCCCGGCTTTCGGCCGAGAGACACAGCATCACCTCGCAGGCGGATCGTGCATCGACGATCGGCTTGCTGGTGAATTGCGCGAACTTGGCATGCGTCAGCAGCATCACATGGATGGTTTCGGACAGCACCATGCAGGCCGCGGTGGCGTCGCTGAACTGTGGGTTACGCTGCGCGCCGATGGCCTCGTAGAAGGCGATCGCGCGCTCCAGGTCGGTGATCGGCAGGTTGATGAAGATCATGCGCGGCATGGCGGCACCTCTCGATGGATGCCAAAATGGTAAACCGTTTGGTTAAGTTCCGCAAGCCAGGCGGCGTCACGCCCGCGCGAGGATCAGGTGGTCAGCCCACCATCCACCACCACGGTCTGGCCAGTCACCATCGCCGCGCCGGCCAGCAGGAAGACAATGACCTCCGCCAGGTCCTCCGGCTTGCAGCGGCGCTTCAGCAGCGCGCCTTCGATCGAGGAGCGGCGCTGCTCCTCGGTCCATTCGATCATCCAGGTGCTGTCGACGGCCCCTGGTGCCACCGCATTCACCCGCACCTCCGGCGCCAAGCCACGCGCCAGATTCTTGGTCAGGGAGATCACGCCGGCCTTGGTCGCGCCATAGGCCATGGAAGAGCCGGCGGAATTGATGCCGGCGATGGAGGCGATGTTGACCATGGCGCCATTCGCCGCGCGCAGCGCCGGCCCCGCCGCCTTGGCGCAGCGGAAGACACCGCGGAGGTTCACCTCCAGCACCGCATCCCAGAGTTCCTCCGTCAGCCGCTCGAATTCATGCGGCGCGATGGCAGTGGGCGTGCCGGGCGTGCCGGCATTGTTCACGAGGTAGTCGAGGCGGCCGAGATCCGTGACGGCCTGCTGCACCATCCGCGCCGCATCCGCCGCATCGGCCACATTGCCGGGCGCGGCCAGGATGCGGGCATTGGTCTCGCCTTGCAGCCGCGCGACGGACTCCGCGCCGCGCGCATCGCCGGCGAGGAAATTGATCGCGACATCGCAACCGCTGCGCGCCAGCAGGGTCGCAGTGGCCAGGCCGATGCCGGAGGCACCGCCGGTGACCAGCGCCGCCTTGCCGCGAAGATCATAGGTGATCATGCCTCCCGCCCCTCCCCCGCCATGGTGCCGATCTGTCGCAGCGCGCGCTTCAGCGCGAGCAGCCGTCGGTCCCGATCCTCCAGCACATCCGCCGTCTCGCCCGGCCAGTCGTAGAAGCCGGCGCCGGCCATCACCCCGGTGCGGCCCTGCGCCACCAGCGCATCCACCGCATCGCATTTGCCGCGCACCGGCGGCGGCTCGTACATGCGGTTGGCCAGGCTGGTCTGGGTGAAGGCGAGGCCGGTGAAATCCGCCTTGGCCAGCACACCCAGGATCGGCAGGCGCAGCGAGATGCCCTCGATGATCGCGGTGTCGATCTCGGAGGCCGTGGCCACGCCCTCATCCAGCAGTTTCTGGACCTCCAGCGCGATGGCGGATTGCACGCGGTTGGCGATGTAGCCGGGGACGAATTTGCGCATCACCACTGGGCGCTTGCCCATGGCGCGGCAGAATTCCACGGCGAAGGTCACCACCGCCGGGTCGCAGGAAGGGCCGCCCACGATATCGACCAGGTCCACCAGATAGGGCGGCGTGTACCAATGCATGATCAGCGCCCGGTCCTGCCGCGCCGCGGGGATCAGCGGGAAGGGGTCGAGGTAGCTGGTATTGCTGGCGATGATGGCGGCCGCCGGCGCCAGTCGGTCGATCTCGGCGAACAGGGCGCGCTTGGCCTCCGGCTGCTCGATGATCGCCTCCAGCACCAGGTCGGCGTCTTCCAGCGCCTCGGCCAGCACGGGCAGGCGCGTCACGGCCTGGTGCAGCCATTCGGCATCGGCCTCGCGCGGCGCCTCGCCGGCCACCACCAGCGTCTCCAGCGCCGTCTCCATCAGGCTGCCGGCCTTGTCGAGGGTGGCCATGCTGCTGTCGGTCAGCCGCACCTCATGCCCGCCCAGGGCAAAGACCAGCGCCAGCGCATGCCCCATGGTGCCCGCGCCGATGACCGCGACCTTGATGCCCATTGCGTTCCACCCCGAAGATCAGGCGGCGAAACTGGCCCGGCTGCGCCTGCCGGGCAAGTCGCGGCTCAGCTGCCGCGATAGGTGGCGTAGGACCACGGGGAGCAGAGCAGCGGGACGTGGTAGTGCCCCTGCCCCGCCGCCAGGCGGACGAGGATGGGCACGACGTCGAGAAACCCATCACCGCCGAACTGCGCCCCGACATGGAAGCGCAGCTCATAGGTGCCGGGCGCGAAGGTTTCGGGCGTCAGCAGTGGGGCATCCGTGCGGCCATCGGCATTTGTCACCGCCTCGGTCACCTTCACCGGGCCGCCGGCATCATGGCGGAACAGCTCCACCCGCACGCCGGCCATCGGCCCGCCGCTCGCCGTGTTCAGGATATGGGTGGTCAGTGCGGAGGCCTTCATTCGCGGGGCGCCCCTGCGGCGACCCAGGCGATCAGCTTGGCGCGTTCCTCGGCCGTGATCTCGGTCAGGTTGCCGGGCGGCATGGCTTCTGTCGCCACCTGCTGGCGGATGGACTGCGCCCAGCGGCGGATCTGCCCTGGCTCATCCAGCCGCACGCCCTTCGGCGCCTCGGCAAAGCCTTCCTGGGTCGGGCGGGCGGCGTGGCAGCTGGCGCAGCGGGCGGCGGTGATGGCCTGCACCTCGGCGAAGGCCGGCGCCTCCGCCCCTGGCGGCTGGCGCGCCGGCATCAGGGCGAAGGCCATCAGGCCGATCACAGCCACCGCCGCGATGGGCAGGGCCACCGGGTTGCGGCCGAACTGCCGCTGCACGAAGAACTGCCGCACCAGCGCGCCGGCGAGCGTGATGGCCAACAGCACCACCCAGTTCCACTGCGCGCCCCAGGTCATCGGGTAGTGCGGGCTGATCATCAGGAACAGCACCGGCAGGGTCAGGTAGGTGTTGTGGACGCTGCGCTGCTTGCCCCAGCGGCCGTATTTCGCATCCGGCACCTGCCCCGCCTGCATGGCGGCGACCATCTTCCGCTGGCCCGGAATGATCACCATGGCGACGTTGGCCACCATGATGGTGCCGGTCATGGCGCCGATCTGCAGGAAGGCGCCGCGACCCGAGAAGACGTGGCAAGCGATGAAGGCCGCGACCACCAGCAGCCCGACCCCGAAGGCGGAGAGCAGCGCCTCGTTCTCCCCCCATTTCGAGCGGCATGCCAGGTCATAGACCACCCACCCCGCCACCAGCATGACGGCCGAGATCGCCACGGCGACCCCCGGCGAAAGGTCCATGACCGCCGGGTCCACCAGATAGGTGCTGGCCTGGCCCCAATAGATCAGCATGAACAGCGAGAACCCGCTGATCCAGGTCCAATAGGCCTCCCATTTGAACCAGTGCAGCTTCTCCGGCAGGCTGGCGGGCGCGTTCAGGTATTTCTGCTTGTGGTAGAAGCCGCCGCCATGGATTGACCACTGCTCTCCCTTCACCAGGGGGTTGCCGTCCCGCGGCGGATCCAGCTGGTTGTCCAGGCCGATGAAATAGAAGCTGGTGCCGATCCAGGCGATGCCGGTGATCAGGTGCAGCCAGCGGATCAGCAGATTCGCCCATTCGGCGAGGTAGGCGAGGTCCATCGTCCCAAGGATCCTTCGGCGCCGGGGAAGGCCCGCTGCGCCATCTTGCGGCGCAACAATCGCCTCGCTGCCGCCCGCCGTCCAGCCGAATGACCGAGAACCCAGGACCGGGCCCGCTTGCGGCCTTGTGTGCCGCGCCGCCCCCCTCGGGGCACCGAATCATGCTAGGGGCAGCCTCCGGCGACGATCCGGCCGCAATCGGCGGCCTGGCGCGCGCCCTGGCGATGAGGTGCAGTTTCTCGATGGACGCGTCCAGTCTGGCAATGCTCGGGATCATCCTGGCCTTGCTATGTGCCTCGGCCATGTTTTCCGGCACGGAGACCGCCTTCACCGCCGCCAGCCGCGCCTTCGTCACCCGCCGCGCCAAGGAAGGCGACCGCAAGGCCATCACCCTCGGCCGGCTGAGCGAGCGCAAGGACCGCGTGGTGGCCGCGATCCTGGTCGGCAACAACCTGGTAAACACGACGGCCACCGCGCTGGCCTCCGCCCTGCTGATCTCCTGGTTCGGCGAGGGCGGCGTGGCCTATGCCTCCCTCGTCATGACCGCGCTGCTGGTCATCTTCTCCGAGGTGCTGCCGAAGACGCTGGCGCTGCGATCGCCGGATGCCGCGGCGATGCGCGTGGTGCCGGTGCTGTCCGGCACCATGCGGCTGCTCGGCCCGGTGGCGGATCTGGTGAATATCGTGGTGCGCGGCACGCTGCGCCTGCTGGGTTTCAAGACGCCGGAGGCCGATCGGCCCGGCATCACCGAGGATGAACTGCTCGGCGCTATCGACCTGCACGGCATGGGCCATGCGGGCCCGGCCGATCTCGCCGCGCGGCAGGAACGCGGCATGCTGCGCGGCGTGCTGGCGCTGGACGACATGACGGTGCGCGACGTGATGACGCACCGCTCCCGCGTCGTCGCGCTGAATCTCGCCGAAACGCCGGAGAAGCTGCTGGCCAGGGTGCTCGCCTCCCCGCATGCGCGCTTCCCGCTCTGGGGCCGCGATGGGGAGGAGATCCTGGGCGTGGTGCATGCGCGCGATGTGCTGCGCGCGCTGCAGGCCGCCGGCGGCGATGCGGCGCGGATGGACCTGGCCGCCGTCGCGCATCCCGCCTCCCTGGTGATCGAGACGCGGCCGCTGCGCGAACAGCTGCAGGATTTCCGCAAGGCGCCGATCAAGATGGCGATGGTGCTGGACGAATACGGGTCGCTCAAAGGCATCGTCACGCTGGAGGATATCGTCGAGGTCGTGGTCGGCCAGATCGTTCAGCGCGGGGAGGCGATCCTCGGCGACCTGGCGGAGAATGGCGAGGTGGAGGTGCGCGGCGACCTGCGCGTGCGGGACATCAACCGCGAGCTCGGCTGGGACCTGCCGGAGGATGAGGCGGCGACCGTCGGCGGGCTGCTGGTGGCGCGCCAGCGCGGCATTCCCGCGGTGGGCGCGGAGGTCACCATCGGCTTCTATGCGCTGCGCGTCCTGGAACGCCGCGGCCAGCGCATCGATCGACTCGTGATCCGGCCCCTGCCCGCCGAAGCGGAGGCCTGACCCCGGCTTTTCCCGCGCCGCGACCGCGCCTAACCTGTCCGGACAATTGGGAGTTTCGGGCATGGCGGACGCATTGGGCTGGCGGAAGCGGATCGGCTTCGTGGTGCCCTCCACCAATACGATCGTGCAGCCGGAAGTGGACGCGCTGCGCCCGCCCGGCGTGACCTTCCACCTGGCCCGCGTCTCCATCAAGGAACGGCCGCTGACCAGCGAGCAGGCCTTTCTCGAGCACGTCCAGGCGATGCGGGACGGGCTGGGTGCTGCGATCGAGCAGGTGATGACCTGCGGGCCGGAACACCTGGTGATGGGCGTGGCGCTGGAAGCTTTCTGGGGCGGGCTCGAAGCCTCGCGGAAGCTGAATGCGGAGCTGGAGGCCAAGGCCGGCGTCGGCGTCACCATGGGCAGTTTTGCGACGGCCGAGGCGCTGCGCGCCTTCGGTGCGAAGAAGATCGCCGTGCTGACGCCGCACCAGCCGCGTGGGGACGCCATGGTGCAGGCCTGGTTCGCCGAGGCAGGGTTCGAGGTGGTGCGGCTCAAAGGCCTGAAATGCCCCTCCCCACGCGAAATCGCCCAGGTGCAGCCGGCCGAGATCCGCGCCAGCCTGACCGGGCTGGACGGGCCGGATGTGGAGGCGCTGGTGCAGGTCGGCACCAACCTGGTGGGCGTCGATGTGGCGGCGGAGGGCGAGCGCTGGCTCGGCAAGCCGGTGCTGGCGATCAATGCCGTTCTCGCCTGGCACGCCTTGCGCACCAGCGGCATCGCCGACCGCATCGAGGGCCATGGCCGCATCCTGGCGGAGCACTGAGCGCATGGCCGATCCGCAGGTCCTGATCGCGGGCGCCGGCCCGGCCGGGCTGAGCGCCGCGCTGATGCTGGCCCGCGCCGGCGTGTCCGTGCGCGTGCTGGAACGTCATACGGAGCCCTTCGAGGACCCCCGCGCGGCCACCATCCACCCGCCGACCATGGAGATGTTTGACGAGTCCGGTGTCACCGCGGACCTGCTGGCGCAGGGCATCCGCGCGCCGGTCTGGCAGTTCCGGGGGCGGGAGGAAGGCGTGGTCGCGGAATTCGACCTCGGCATCCTGGCCGATGTCACACCCTTCCCCTTCCGGCTGCAATGCGAGCAGCACAAGCTGTGCCGCATCCTGCTCGACCACTTGGCGCGGCACAGCCATGCCGCGGTGCAATGGGGCGTCACTGTCACCGGCGTGGCGCAGGATGCGGATGGCGTCACGGTGACGACCGAGGACGGCACCACGCACCGCGCCGCCTATGTGCTCGGCGCCGATGGTGGCCGCAGCGTGGTGCGCAAGAGCCAGGGCATCGGCTTCGAGGGTTTCACCTATCCCGAGCGCTTCCTGGTGGTGACCACGCCGCGCGACATGGCGGCGAAGGGCTATGCCATCTCCACCTATGTCTCGGACCCCGTCACCTGGTGTGCGCTTTTCAAGGTGCCGGGCAAGGCCCCGCCCGGCCTCTGGCGCATCGTCTTCCCGACCGACCCGGCGGCGCCCGAGGCCGAACTGCTGGACCGCGCCGCGGCCGCCCAACGCTTGGCCGCGCTGATCCCGGACGCGGCGGGCTATGAGGTGGTGCACACCAATCTCTATGCCGTGCACCAGCGCGTCGCGGCCCGGTTCCGGCTCGGCCGCGTGCTGCTGGCCGGCGACGCCGCCCATGTGAACAATCCGCTCGGCGGCATGGGCATGAATTTTGGCGTGCATGACGCGATCCTGGCCGCCGAACGCATCTCCGCCGTGCTGGCCGGCGGTCCGGACGACCTGCTGGACCGCTACGACCGCCAGCGCCGCCATGTGGCGGAGGCCTTCCTGCAGGCCATGACCATCGCCAACAAGAAGACGCTGGAGGAGAAGGACCCCGCCGCCCGCAGCGCGCGGCTGGCCGAGCTGCAGGGCATCGCCGCCGATCCGGCCAAGGCGCGGGCGCATCTGCTGAAGACCAGCATGATCGAGGGCGTCCGCGCCGCCGCCGCCATCGCCTGACCTGGCCCTGAAACAAACCGGGCGCCTGAAACAACACGCAATCCTGAGCAGCGCGCGGCATTGGACGCGGCGGCGGCTTCCCGCATAGGTTGGGCGCCAACAATCCGGGAGCCCGCCATGCGCCGTCGCCCTGCCATGTTCATCCTGACCGGCGTCTTCACCGGCGCCCTGGCCCTTGCCGGGGCGGGCGCGCTGGCCCAGGCGGAGGCGGAGCGTCAGCTGGATGCCGCGCTGGAACGCCTGCGCGCCGCCTTCGGCCCCGAGGCCCGGCTGGCCGTCGGCAGCCGGGAGGTGGACCCGGTCACCGGCCGAGCGCGCCTCGGTGACCTGACCATCACCGCCCCGCGGGAGCGCATCGCGGTGACGGAGCTGGTGGTGCAGGACGTCACCGCCACCCGCCTCGGCCGGGCGGAGGCGCGGAGCGTGCTGCTGGTGACCAATATCGGGGCCAGCGAGGACCGGTTCGAGGCCGCCCGCCTGGTGCTCGGCGGCATGTCCCTGCCGGCGGAGGGCGCGCGCCTCGACCCCGCCACCTTCGAGCTCGGCACCCTGGAGCTGGAGGCGCTGCGCGGCACCAGCAGCGAGGGCAGCCTGA
Source organism: Falsiroseomonas tokyonensis (assembly GCF_019024325.1). GTDB lineage: Bacteria > Pseudomonadota > Alphaproteobacteria > Acetobacterales > Acetobacteraceae > Falsiroseomonas > Falsiroseomonas tokyonensis. The sequence goes on along the minus strand of NZ_JAFNJS010000002.1, from coordinate 412,285 downwards.
CGCTCGCCCGCGCCACCGCCCAGGGCTATGGGCCGGGCGTGCTGGGCGCCGCCACGGTGGAAGGGCTGGATTTCCAGGGCGGCGGCAAGGCGGCCAACGCCTTCAGCCTGGGCCGCGCCGCGGTGCAATCCATGGTCCTGCCACCGCTCGATGGCAGCATGCCGGATGTCCGCCAGTTCTCGGTCCAGTCGATGACGCTGGAAGGCGCCCGGCTGCGCGACCCGGACAAGCAGGTTGACGTCACCATCGGCCGCTTTGCGCTGCGCGACTGGGTGCCCGGGCGGCTGACCGATGCGGCGCTGGAAGGCGTGCAGGTGGCGGCCCCCTTCGGCGCCATGGGCCCGGGCAATCTGCGCATGGGCCGTGTCGCCCTGCAGGGCATCGACATGGCCACCAGCGTCGCCGCGGTGATGGAGGAGAAGCAGGTGCCGGACCCGGTGCCGGGCACGCCGCAGCGCATCGTGGTGGAAGGCCTGTCGGCAGAGGCCGGCGGCCAGCCGGTCTTCGCACTGGGCCGCACCGCGCTGGAGGCCAGCATGGATCCCGGCGGCCTGGCCATGACCAGCATGGATCTGCAGGGCCTGCGCATCGTGCCGCCGGCCGGCAGCGCCGGCTGGCTGGAGGGGCTCGGCTATCGCGAGATCACCGGCGGATCCGCCTTGCGCGCCACCGGGCGGCGCGAGGGCGGGATGATGGAGGTCGATCCCTTCACCCTGACCTGGGACCAGGCGGCGACGCTGGGGCTGAGCGCAAATCTCACCGGCGTGCCCCTGCCGCAGCCGGGCGAACCGACGGAGTCGGAGGCCTATATGGCGCAGTTCATGCAGGCGCGGCTGCATGGCCTGACCCTGACGCTGCGCGACCACGGCCTGGTCGGCCGGCTGATCGCCCAGCAGGCGCGCAACCAGCGGGTGCCGGAGGACCGGCTGCGGGAACAGCTGGCGCAGATGGCGCTGGCCATGCCGGTGCCGGGCGAGGCCCCGCCCGCCCGCCCCGGCACCGCGCCCGCCCCGGCCCGCAAGGGCGCTCCGGCCGCCGCTGCCCCGGCACCGCAGGCCGACCCCTTCCTGCCGGTGCGCCAGGCGCTGGCCAGCTTCATCCGCCAGCCGCGGGAGCTGGAATTCACGCTCCGCCCGCCGCAGCCGATCAGCCTGCAGGAGATGTCGGAGATCTCCGGCGCCGGGCCGGCGGAGACGGCGCGGCGGCTGGGCCTCGGCGCCGTCGCGCGCTGAGCGCGCGCTCCAGCGTCCGCGCGCTAAGCGGACCTACTGCAGGCGGATCCCGGCGCTCCGCACCACATCGCCCCAGCGCGCCACATCGGCGCGCAGTCGGGCGGCGAAGGGCGCCGGCCCCTCGCCCAGCGGGTCGGCGCCAATCTGCGCCATGCGCGCCTGCACCGCCGGGCGCTGCAGGGCGGCGGCGACGATGCCGTGGATGCGCGCCACAAGCGCCGGCGGCAGGCCCTTCGGCCCCATCAGCCCGTTCCAGGTGATGGTCTCGAAATCCGGCACCACCTCGGCGATCGCCGGCACCTCGGGCAGTGCCGCGGCGCGGGTCGTGCTGGAGACGCCGTAGAGCTTCACCGCCGGGTTCTGCGCATGCGGCACCGCCTCCGACAGATTGGCGAACATCACCGGGGCGTTCCCGGCGATGAGATCGGCCAGCGCCGGCGCGCCGCCACGGTAAGGCACGTGTTCCGCCTGGATGCCGAGGCGCTGCAGCAAAAGCGCCATGGACAAATGCTGAAAACTGCCGACGCCGCCGGAGGCATAGGGGAAGTTGCCCGACCGCGCCCGCATCCAGGCGATCAGCCCCGGCAGGTCCGAGGCTTCGACGCTGCGATGCGCCATCAGCACGAAGGGATTGGTGCCGAGGTTCACGATCGGCGTCACATCCGCCACCGGATCGAAGCGCGGCGGCTGGGACATGGCGGCCGGCGCCACGGCGAGGACCGCGACCGCCACCATCATCAGCGTGTGGCCATCGGCAGGCGCGCGCACCATCGCCTCCGCCGCGATCAGCCCGCCGGCACCGGTGCGGTTCTCCACGACGAAGCTGCCGCCGGGGATCTCGGCCTGCAGCATCTCCGCCGTCAGCCGCGCCAGGCCATCCGTATTTCCGCCCGGCGCGAAGGGCACCAGGATGCGCACCGGCCGCTCCGGCCAGGGGGTTTGCGCGTGCAGAAGGGCGGGGGTGGCGAGCAGCGGCAGGCTGGCAAGCAGGTGGCGGCGTCGCATGGCGGCGGCATCCCAGATTGTCTTCCCGCAGTGTCAGGTCAGCCGCGCGCCGCGTCAGCCCCCTTTTCGCGTCCGTCGGAGCAGCCATGCGTCATCGCTGCTGGCGGCTTGGTCAATCATCCGGCCATGCTGCCGCGATCGGAGGCGGGATCATGGTGGAACTGCGCATCCCCGCGCGGCGGGACCTTCCGTCCTACGTCGCGGCGCTGCGGGCCGGCTGGAAGCCCTCGACGGTGCGCGCCGAGGCGCTGGCGGCGGAGCATCTGGCGGCGATCGAGGCAGATGCGGACGCCTTCCTCGCCAGCCTGCACGACCCCGAGGGCGCGGGCGACCCGGTGCGGCAGCCGGATGGCACGCTGAAGCCACGCCTGCCCGGCGTGACCTTCTGGATCTGGCAGGACGGCTTCTGCGGGGTGATCGGGCTACGCTGGCAGCCCGGCTCGGCGGCGCTGCCGCCCTATGTGCTGGGCCATGTCGGCTACAACATCGTCCCGTCCCGCCAGGGGCAGGGCCTCGCGCGCCAGGCCCTCGCCCGGCTGCTGCCGGAGGCCGCGGCGCGCGGCCTGCCCTGGGTGGAGCTGACGACGGACCCCGGCAACCTCGCCTCCCAGCGCGTCATCCTGGCCTGCGGCGGCCGGCTGGTCGAACGCTTCCGCAAGTCGCCCGAGCATGGCGGCGACGAAGGCCTCCGCTTCCGCATCGACCTGCCGCCTGATACTCCGCAGGCATGACGCAGGAGCCGGTCGGGATGCAGGTCAGCGAGCAGCGGCACTGGGACCGCCTGATGCAGATGGCGCGGCTCGGCGCCATCCCGGGCGATGGCGTGAACCGCGCGGCGCTGACCGACCTGGACCACCAGGCGCGCCGCCTGCTGCTGTCCTGGGCGCTGCCGCTGGGCCTTGCGCCCTCCGTCGATGCGCTGGGCAACCTGTTCCTGCGGCATGAGGGCACCGACCCTTCCCTGCCCGCGATCCTCACCGGCAGCCACATGGACAGCCAGCCCAAGGGCGGCCGCTTCGACGGCATCTGGGGCGTGCTGGCGGCGCTGGAGGCGGTGCAGGCGATCCGCGAGGCGGGCCTGACCACGAAGCGGTCCATCGAGATCGTCGCCTGGACCAATGAGGAAGGCGGCCGCTTCGCCCCCGGCTGCATGGGCAGCATGGCCTTTTCAGGATTTCGCCCGCCCGAGACCTGGGACGAGGTGCAGGACAGGGACGGAATGCGCTTCGGCGAGGAGCTGGCCCGGCTGCTGGCGGCGGAGGCCGATATCCCCCGCCGCCCGCTCGGCTTCACTCCCTTCGCCTATGTCGAGCCGCATATCGAACAGGGCCCGCTGCTGGAGGCGGAGGGGCTGGATATCGGCGTGGTCACCGGCATCCAGGGCAGCCGCTGGTTCGTGGTGGAGATCGCCGGCAAGACCGACCATGCCGGCACCGCGCCGCTGTCCCTGCGCCAGGACGCGGTGCAGGACATGGTCCGCGCCATCGCCGCGCTGAACGCGCTGACCGCGGATCCGGAGGATGTGCTGCGCTTCACCGTGGGGCGGGTGGAGGTTTTTCCCAATTCCTCCAATACGGTCGCCGACCTGGCGCGCTTCAGCATCGACCTGCGCCACCCGGATGCGGCGGTGCTGACCGCGCGGGGCGATGCGGTGGCCGCCACCGTTGAGGCCGCGATGACGAAGTGCCGCGCGACGGTGACGGAGACCTTCCACGCCTTGCCCGCCCGCTTCGACCCGATGGTGCAGGACGCGATCGAGGCGGCGTCGCGGGAGCTCGGCCTGAAGCCGAAGCGCATGCCCTCCGGCGCCTTCCATGATGCGCAGTTCCTGGTGCCGCTCTGCCCCACCGGCATGATCTTCATCCCCAGCCGCGGCGGCATCAGCCACCACCCGGCGGAGTATTCATCGCCCGCCCAGGTGGCGCAGGGGGCGGCCGTGCTGGCGCGGGTGCTGCGGCGGCTCGCCGACAGCTGAAACCCCGCGCAGCTGTCAAAAAATTCAGCTTGATGGACACGGCGCCGCCGGGCCGCCTGTGCTACGGTTCCGGCTTGCCCGGCGCCCGCACCGCCCTGCGGCCGGCGGATCCGGGCTTTCACCGCGCCACCATTGGGGGCTGCCGGCGCGCCGAACCTCGGCCGCCGGATGCTGCGAGGCCGAGAATGCCGGAAGGCTTGAGCGAGGGTGCGGCCAGGGTGCCGGCTGAGGGCAAGGCGGGAATCGACTGGACCCAGACCTCGCTGGGCGCGCAGCGGGACTGGCCGCCGGCACTGGCCACGATCTACCGGCTGATGATGCATTCGCGCCAGCCCATGTTCCTGGCCTGGGGCGAGGAGCTGATCTTCCTCTATAACGCCGCCTATGCGCCCATGCTGGGCAACCGCCATCCGGAGGCGCTGGGCCGCCCCTTCCGCCTGATCTGGTCCGAGGTCTGGGACGAATTGCTGCCCATGGTGCAGCGCGCTTTGGCGGGCGAATCGACCTGGGGAGAAAACCTGCACCTGGTGCTGACCCGGCACGGCTATCCGGAGGACAGCTGGTACACCTTCTCCTACAGCCCGGCACATGATGATCAGGGCCGCATCGCCGGCCTGTTCTGCACCTGCATCGAGACCACCCGCCAGGTGCTGGCCGAACGCGCCCTGCGGGAGAATGAGGGCCGCTTTCGCGCCCTGCTGGATGCGGCGCCGGCGATGATGTGGGTGACGGACCGGCACGGCAGCTGCACCCATCTGAATCGCAGCTGGTACGCCTTCACCGGCCAGACCCCGGCCACGGGTCTCGGCGCGGGGTGGCTCGAGGCGGTGCATCCCGAGGATCGCCAGGCAACCGAACTGCTCTTTGATGAAGCGGTCCGCAACCGCGCCCCGCTGCGTGTGGAATACCGGCTGCGCCAGGCCGATGGCCGCTGGCGCTTCGCGATCGACGCGGCCGAACCCCGCCTGGATGCCGCCGGCGCCTATCTCGGCCATGTCGGCTCCGTGCTCGACATCACCGAGCGGCGGGAGGCGGAGGAACGCCAGACCCTGCTGGCGCGGGAGGTGGACCACCGCGCCAAGAACCTGCTGGCGGTGGTGCAGGCCGCGGTGCGACTGACCCGGGCGCCGGATGTGGAGACCTTCTCCCGCACCCTGCAGGGCCGCGTCTCGGCGCTGGCCCGGGCGCATAACCTGCTGGCCAAGGAAAGCTGGGCGGCGGTCGACCTGCTCGCCATGCTCACCGGCGAATTGCTGCCCTTCCTCGGGGAGGCGCCCGGCCATCAGGGCCGCGCCACGCTGGAAGGGCCTTCCGTGGCGCTGCCCGCGGCCACCGCCCAGCCGCTGGCCATGCTGGTGCACGAACTGGCGACCAATGCCGTGAAGCATGGCGCGCTTTCGGTCGAGACCGGCCGGCTGCGGGTGCGCTGGACCTTGGATGCGGGCCGGCTGCGCTTCGCCTGGACCGAGACCGGCGGGCCGCCGGTGGCCGGCACCCCGCAGCAGCCCGGCTTCGGCACAAGGGTGCTGGATGGCACGGTGCGGCGGCAGCTGGGCGGGCGGATCCTGATGGATTGGCGCCCCGCGGGCCTGGCCTGCACGCTGGAATTGCCGCTGACGAGCCAGGCCGGGGACGCGGCGGAGGAGACGGGGCTGACCTGGAACGCGCCCGGCTGACCTGAAGGTAAGGGCTCACCCGCGGCGGGCGGGCCTTGCCTCCCGGCCAGCCAGGGCGCAGAAGGCGCCCGCTTTCACACGGCCAGGCGCATGAACGACCGCATCTCCCTCCCCAAGGACCGGATCAAGATCCTGCTGCTGGAAGGCATCGCCGATAGCGCGGTGGACCTGTTCGGCCAGGCGGACTACGTCACCATCCACCGCGAGAAGAAGGCCCTGGAAGGCCAGGCGCTGATCGATGCGGTGAAGGGCGTGCATATCCTCGGCATCCGGTCCCGCACCGAGGTGACGGAGGAGGTGCTGGCCGCCGCCGACCGGCTGATCGCCATCGGCTGCTTCTGCATCGGCACCAACCAGGTGGATCTGCGCGCCGCCGCAAGGCGGGGCATCGCCGTGTTCAACGCGCCCTTCAGCAATACCCGCAGCGTGGCGGAGCTGACGCTGGCGGAAGCGGTGATGCTGATGCGCGGCATCGTCGACAAGTCCAATGCCGCCCATGCCGGCGGCTGGGACAAGTCGGCGGCCAATAGCTGGGAGATGCGCGGCAAGACGCTGGGCATCATCGGCTACGGCAATATCGGCAGCCAGCTTTCGGTCCTCGCCGAGGCCTTCGGCATGCGGGTGCTCTACCACGACCACACCGGCAAGCTGCCGCATGGCAATGCCTCCCCCGCCGCCAGCCTGCACGACCTGCTGGCGCAGTCGGATGTGGTGACCATCCATGTGCCGGAGACGCCGGCGACCATCGGCATGATGGGCGCGCGCGAATTCGCCGCCATGAAGCCCTCCGCCGTCTTCATCAACAATGCCCGCGGCACGGTGGTGGACGTGCCGGCGCTGGCCGCGGCCCTGCGCGAAAAGCGCATCCTGGGCGCGGCGCTGGACGTGTTCCCGGAGGAGCCGAAGCGGAACGGGGAGGCCTTCGTCTCCCCCCTGCAGGGCCTGCCGAACGTGATCCTGACCCCGCATATCGGCGGCAGCACGGCGGAGGCGCAGGACCGCATCGGGGTGGAGGTGGCGCGCAAGCTGGTGGAATATTCGGACAGCGGCGCCACCATGGGCAGCGTGAACCTGCCCAATGTCCAGCTTCCGGCCCGCCCCACGGGCGCCCGCTGGACCCATCTGCACCGCGACGCGCCCGGCATCCTGTCCCAGATGAACGCCTGCTTCGGCCGGCGGGGGCTGAACATCGCGGCGCAGTACTACCAGACGGATTCCGAGCTGGGCTATGTGGTGGTGGAAAGCGTCGAGGCCCGCGCCGAGGCCGAGGCGATCCTGGCCGAGCTGCGCGGCCTGCCGGGGACGGTGCGCGCAAGGTTGATCTACGAGCGGCGCTGAGCGCGGGGTTGCCAGGGATCGGCTTGTAGGGTCTAAGCCGCGCCCCTCCCCGGCCCAAGGCAGCCTCCCCCATGCAACCCGTCATCGGCATCGATTTCGGCACCACCAACAGTGTGGTCACCGCCCAGGCGGCCGATGGCAGCGTGCGGGTGCTGCGGCATGCGACGGAGGATGTCTTCCGCTCCGTGCTCTGCTTCTGGAATGGCGCCGATGGCCGCACGACGCACGCCGCCGGCCCCGCCGCCATCGAGGCTTATCTGGACGACCCGCTCGAAGCCCGGCTGATCATGTCGATGAAGAGCTACCTGGCGCAGCGCAGCTTCCAGGAGACGCGCATCCTCGGCCAGTCCTGGGCGCTGGAGCCGCTGGTGGCGGTCTTCCTGCGCGCCTTGCTGGCGCCCTTCCGGGACGACCTGGCGGGCGCCCGCGTGGTGGTCGGCCGCCCGGTGCGCTTCGTGGGCGAATCGGCCGATGACGCGCTGGGCGAGCAGCGCCTGCGCCGCGCCTTCGCGCTGGCCGGCATGGAGCAGGTGCAGGTGGCGCTGGAACCCGCCGCAGCCGGCCAGCGCTTCGCCCAGGCGCTGGACCGCCCCGCCACCGTGCTGGTGGCCGATTTCGGCGGCGGCACCAGCGATTTTTCCCTGCTTCGCTTCGACCCCGGGCCGCCGCGGCGGGTGACGGCGCTCGGCCATGCGGGCGTCGGCGTGGCCGGCGATGCCTTCGACTTCCGGATCATCGACCGCGTGGTGTCCCCGCTGCTGGGCAAAGGCGGCACCTATCGCGTCACCGGCACGGAATTGCCGATCCCCCCCGCCTGGTATGGAAGCTTCGCCCGCTGGCACCTGCTGTCCCTGATGCGCGCGCCCAGGATCATGCGGGATATCGAGGCGGTGGCCCGCACCGCCGAACACCCGGAACAGCTGCACCGCCTGGTGCGGCTGGTGAAGGACGAGGCCGGCTATGCGCTCTACCGCGCCGTCTCCACCGCCAAGGCCGACCTCTCCCGCGCGGAAGCCGCCACGCTGCGCTTCCGCCACGCGGATTTCGAGGTGGCGGCGGAGATCACCCGCGCCGATTTCGAGGGCTGGATCGCGCCGGAACTCGCCCAGATGCGCGCCGCCGTCGATGCCGCGCTGGCCGATGCGGCGCTGCCGGCCGAGGCGGTGGACCGCGTCTTCCTCACCGGCGGATCCTCCCTCGTCCCCGCCGTGCGCCGGATTTTCACGGATCGCTTCGGCGAGGACCGGGTGGTGGCGGGCGGCGAGTTCGTCTCGGTGGCGGAGGGGCTGGCGCTGATGGCGGCCTGAGTCAGTAGAGGTTGGCCGCCAGCCGGGCCGGCGCCTCGGCGTCGTAGGTCTCGGCGTCGAAGGCGCCGGCGGTCGCGGATTTCAGGAACTGGCCCGCCGTCGGCACGCCGGCCGGGCGCGGCGTGCTGCCCCAGAGGCCGGAGCGCAGCAGGGCGCGGGCGCATTGGAAATAGACCTCCTCCACCGCGATGCGCAGCACGGTGGTCGGCGCCCTGCCCTGCTCCGCCAGTTGGGAACAGAGTGCCGGGTCGGCCGTGATGGTGCCGCGGCCTGCCACCCGCAGCGTCTCCCCCACGCCGGGGATCAGGAAGAGCAGCGCGACCTGCGGATCGGCCACGATGTCGCGCAACGCATCCAGCCGATTGTTGCCGCGACGGTCCGGCAAGGCGATCTCGGTGCCGGACAGCACATGGACAAAACCCGGCGCATCGCCGCGCGGCGTGCCATGCACGGCGCCATCGGCGCCGCGCGTGGACAGGATGCAGAAGGGGCTGCGGGCGATGAAGTCGCGGCTCGGCACGTCGATGTCGCGTCGCACCTTCAGCTGCGAATTCGCATTCACCTCGCCATACAGCGCCTCCAGCGCCGCCAGGCTGGTCACGGCATGCGGGTCGTTCATCGCCTGTCCCTCATCTGCGCAGCGTCGGCGCCGGCTGGCCCTCGATCACCACATTGACCACCGCGGGCCTGCCGCTGGCGAAGGCGCGGGCCAGCGCCGGGGCCAGGTCCCGCGCTTCCGTCACCTGCTCGCCATGGCCGCCGAGTGCGGTGGCGATCATGTCGTAGCGCGTGCCGGGCGCCAATTCGCAGCCATGCGCGCGATTGGCGCCATAGTCGCGCACCTGGATCTGGTGCTCGGCATTCCAGCGGCTGTCATTGCCGACCACGGCGACGAAGGGCAGGCCGTGACGGGCGGCCGTGTCCAGCTCCGCCATGTGGAAGCCGAAGCTGCCATCGCCCATCAGCGCGAGGGTCGGCCGCGGCAGCGCCGCGCGGGCGCCGATGGCGAAGGGAATGCCGACGCCGATCGCGCCCGCCACGCCATTCACGAGGCGCCGGCCGCCGCGCATGGTGGCCAAGCCCCATTGCCCGATCTCCCCGCCATCGCAGACGAAGGTGGCATCCTGGGCCGCCACTGCCTCGGCCACCGCCAAGCCGAGCGTTCCGGAGCGGATCGGCCCCGCCGGCGCGCCGGCCAGCGCCGCCCAGTCCGCCGGGCGCCAGGCCACCGCCTGCCGCACGCGATCCGCCCAGCCGCCCTGGGCCGCGACCGGCTGCATCACGCTGGACAGCGCCGCGATGCTGCTGGCGGCATCCGCCATGGCCGCCAGGACCAGCCGATCCCCCACCAGCCGCTGCGCGCGGGCCACCAGCGCGCCCTCCGGCTCCAGCAGGATCCAGCCGCATGTGGCGGCGGTGGCCGGGCTGCGGCCGAATTTCAGGGTGAAGTCGAGCGGCTTGCCCAGCAGCACCACCAGGTCCGCCTCCGCCAGCACCTCCGGGAAGGCACCCAGGGAGGGATCGGCCAGGCCGCGCGGCGATTGCATCGGCACCACCGGCAGGCCGCTCGCCGCCTCCAGCGCCGCCATCGCCGCGAAGCCCGTGGGGGTGCAGAGCGCCGGGGGCGCGATCAGCAGCGGGCGCGCGGCGGCGGCCACCGCCTGGGCCACCAGCAGCGCGCTGGGGGCGCCGAGCGGCATGGGGCGGCCGGCGAAGGCCGCGGCCTCCGGCACCGGCGCCGTCTCCACCTCCGCCTCCAGCACATCGGTCGGCAGGCTGAGATGCACCGGACCGGGCCGCCCGGACAGGGCGATGCCGAAGGCGCGCGCCACATCCTGCGCGAGTCCCGCCGCCGTCTGCGCCGCCCAGGATGCCTTGCTGATGGGCGCGGCGAGCTCCGCCTGCGGCAGTTCCTGGAAGGCGCCATTGCCGAGATCGGCCAGCGGCGCATGGCCGGACAGCAGCAGCACCGGCACCTCACCCGCCAGCGCCGAGCACAGCGCGGCGGTGGCATTGGCATGCCCCTGCCCGCCGGTGACCATCGCCACGCCCACCTGGCCGGTCAGCCGCGCATAGGCATCCGCCATATGCACCGCCGCGGCCTCCTGCCGCGTATGCACCAGCTCGATCCCGGAGCCGACGAGGGCGTCGAAGACCTCCATGATATGGTTGCCGGACAGGGTGAAGATCCGCGTCACCCCGGCGGCCTTGAGGCCCCTCACCAGAACATCCGCACCGCGCAGCGCCATCGTTTCCATCTTCCCCATCGGCTTTCGATTGGCGCGACAGGACCACGCGCCCGGCAGGCGCACAAGGCATGCGGGCCGGGGCCCGGCGGCCGGCTTTTGCAACCCTTGGGGGGTGGCGCGCCGGGCGGGAGTGCGGTTGGTTCGGGGGCGTGACGTGGCAGCGCCTGGAACCGCAATGTCCTTCGAGATCCTCATCCTGCTCGCCGGCTGCTTCATCGCCGCCTTCGCCTCCGGCCTCGCGGGCTTTGCCTTCAACCTGATTGCCGCCGGCATACTGTTCCACTGGCTGCCGCCGCAGCAGACTGCGCCGGTGCTGGTGCTGGGCTCGCTGCTGATCCAGCTCGGCACGCTGGGCGCCATCTGGCCCTCGCTGCGCTGGCAGGTGCTGCGGCCCTATATCCTGGGCGGCGTCCTCGGCACGCCGCTCGGCGTTCTGGTGCTGGCGCGGGTCGATGCGGCGGCCATCGTCATGGGGGTGGGCCTGCTGCTGGTGGCCTATGCCGGCTGGGCGCTGCTCGGCATCGCGCGGCGGCGCCCCGTTTCCGCCGTGCGGGCTGGCGCCGGGGCGGATGCGGCGGTCGGCTTCGCCAGCGGCATTCTGGGGGGCGTAGGCGGTTTTTCCGGCGCCTTGCCGGCGATGTGGGGGGACCTGAAGGGGCTGCGCAAGGACGAGGCGCGGGCCATCTTCCAGCCGTTCATCGTGGCCATGCAGATCGCCGCCGCCATCGCCCTGCTGGCCGGTGGCTTCTTCGGGCGGGAGAGTGCGCGCATGCTGCTGGTGGCGCTGCCGGCGCTCGCGTTGGGCGCCTGGCTCGGCGTGCTCGCCTATCGGCGGATCCCGGCGGAGGGGTTCCGCCTGGTATTGCTTGGCCTGTTGCTGGTCTCCGGCCTGTCGCTGCTTGTGAGGGGGCTGACATGAAGTTCATCGTCGCGCTGGGCTGCTTGGTGCTGCTGGCCCTGCCGGCCGCGGCGCAGCAGGCCCCCCCACCCGCCCAGCCCCCGGCTGGCGAGGATTGCGGCTGCGGCGTGCCGTCCTCCCCGCGCGGGCCGCGCTGATCCGCCCTGCCCCACGCACTCCGACCATGGTATCGGCGCCTCGCCAGCGCGCCTGATCGGGACCGACCGCCATGCCCTCCGCAAACGCCCTCACCATCCAACAGGTCTCCCGGCTGATCGGCCTGCCCGAGGGGCCGGTGCTGATCGACCTGCGGCTGCCGGAGGATATCGCGGCGGATCCGCGGCTGCTGCCCGCCTCGCAGCAGCGGGACCATCGCGATGTCGCCGCCTGGGCGCCGGAATTCCGCGGCCGGGACGTGATCCTGGTCTGCCAGAAGGGCCTGAAGCTGAGCGAGGGCGCGGCCGCCTGGCTGCGGCATGAGGGGGCGATGGCGCAGGTGCTGGAGGGTGGCTTCGCCGCCTGGCGCGCCGCCCGCATGCCGCTGCTGGAGCCCGCCGCCATCCCGCCGCGGGACGCCGCGGGCCGCACCGTCTGGGTCACCCGCGCGCGGCCCAAGGTGGACCGCATCGCCTGCCCCTGGCTGATCCGCCGCTTCGTCGACCCCGGCGCCGTCTTCCTCTTCGTCGCGGCGTCCCAGGTGGAGCTGGTGGCGGACCGCTTCGGCGCCACGCCCTTCGACATCGAGGGCGTGTTCTGGACCCATCGCGGCGATGGCTGCACCTTCGACACGATGCTGGAGGAATTCGGCCTGCGCACCCCGACGCTGGAGCGCCTGGCGATGATCGTGCGCGGCGCGGAGACGGCGCGCTACGACCTGGCCCCGCAATCCGCCGGCCTGCTCGCCGCCTCGCTCGGCCTGTCCCGCCTGCATCGTGACGACCTGGTGCAGCTGGAGGCCGGGCTCGCGCTGTATGACGCCTTCCACCTGTGGTGCCGCGACGCCACGGAGGAAGTCCACATCTGGCCGAACCAGGACTACGCGTGATTGTGGCAAAGTCGGCGCGCGAAGACTTGACCCAAAGCGCATCACGCTCCTAGGCTCCCATATGGGGCCGTCGCGATCGCCCCATCAGGCATCCGCCCAAGCATCGCGTCCACCCGCCCGATACGGGAGTTGGACGCTCATGTTGCATGCCCCCTCGATATCTCCTGAAGACCTGTTCCAGTTGCTTGGCCAATCCGACGCGCCGCATCTCATCGATGTCCGCGTGGCCGAGCATGTGGCCGAGGACCCGCGCAGCCTGCCGGCTGCAAGGCCGCTCGACTATCGCCGGGTCGACGACTGGGCGCCGTCGTTCCAAGGCCAGCGCGTCGTGGTGATCTGCCAGCATGGGCTGAAGCTATCCGAGGGCGCCGCCGCCTGGCTGCGTCATGCCGGCGCCGAGGCGCGTTCACTGGCCGGCGGCTTTGTCGCCTGGCGCGATGCCGGACTGCCGTTGTTCCGCCATGCGTTGCTGCCGCCGCGGGATGCGCAGGGCCGCACGCTGTGGGTGACGCGCAGCAGGCCGAAGGTGGACCGCATCGCCTGCCCCTGGTTGATCCGCCGCTTCATCGACCGCCAGGCGGTGTTCCTGTTCACCGCCCCGTCCGAGGTCTCGGCCGTGGCCGACCGCTTCGGCGCCACGCCCTTCGACATCGACGGCGTGTTCTGGAGCCATCGCGGCGAGACCTGCAGCTTCGACACCATGCTGGCCGAATTCGGGCTGGAGAGTCCGGCGCTGCAGCGCCTGGCCCTGCTGGTGCGCGGCGCGGATACGGCGCGGCCGGAACTGGCCCCCGAATGTGCCGGGCTGCTGGCCGCCTCGCTCGGACTTTCGCGCCTGCATGGCGACGACCTGGCGCAGCTAGAGGCGGGCCTGGCGCTGTACGATTCCTTCTACCTGTGGTGCCGCGATGCCACGGAGGAAGTCCATAACTGGCCTGCCCAAAACTGGCCTACCCGGAGCGCCGTCTGATGGACATCCAGCCCGGCCACCTGTTCCCCAGCTTCCGCGAGGCGCTACGCGTCTGGCTGCGCATCGGCCTGCTGTCCTTCAGCGGCCCCGCCGCGCAGATCGCGGTGATGCACCGGGAGGTGGTGGAGCAGCGCCGCTGGATCTCGGACGCCCGTTTCCTGCATGCGCTGAACTTCTGCATGCTGCTGCCGGGGCCGGAGGCGCAGCAGCTTGCCACCTATCTCGGCTGGCTGATGCATGGCGTGCGCGGCGGGCTGGCGGCGGGGCTGCTGTTCATCCTGCCGGGCGCGGCGGTGATGCTGGCGCTGTCCATGCTTTACGTCACGCTCGGCACCGTGCCGCTGGTGGCGGCGCTGTTCTTCGGCCTGAAATGCGCCGTGCTGGTGGTGGTGGTGGAGGCGCTGCTGCGCGTGGCCCGGCGCGCCCTACGCGGCGCCTTGCCCTGGGCGGTGGCGGCGGCCGCCTTCCTCGGCCTTTTCGCGCTGGACCTGCCCTTCCCGGTCGTGGTGCTGGCCGCGGCGGCGATCGGCTATGCGCTGCCGCAGGCCTTTTCCAGCGCCGGCCATGGCAAGGCGGCGGAGGGGCCGCCGGCGCTGCTCGATGCCGCCATTGCCGCCGATCCGGACCGCATCCCGCGCCTGGCGCGCAAGGCCCGCACTGCGGGGCTGATCGCGCTGGCGCTCTGGGCCTGGCCCGTCGCGCTGCTGCTGGGCAGCGTGCCCTGGGGCGATATCGCCTGGTTCTTCTCCAAGCTCGCCGTGGTCACCTTCGGCGGCGCCTATGCCGTGCTGGCCTATGTGGCGCAGGAGGCGGTGGAGCATTACGGCTGGCTTTCGGCGGCCGATATGCTGGCGGGGCTGGGCCTGGCGGAGACCACGCCGGGGCCGCTGATCCTGGTGCTGCAATTCGTCGGCTTCCTGGCGGGCTTCGGCGCCCAGGGGAGCTTCCAGGGCCTCTGGGGCGGCGTGCTGGGCGCGCTGCTGGCGCTCTGGGTCACCTTCGCGCCCTGCTTCGCCTGGATCTTTTTGGGCGCCCCCTTCGTGGAGCGGCTGCATGCCCAGCCGCGGCTCAAGGCCGCACTGGCGGGCGTCACGGCCGCGGTCGTCGGCGTGATCGCGAACCTGGCGCTGTGGTTCGGGCTGCGGGTGCTTTTCGCAGAGATCGAGCCGGTGGCTTTCGGCCCGCTGCGGCTGGACCTGCCGGATTTCGCCACGCTGAACTGGGATGCGCTGCTGCTGAGCCTGCTGGCGGCTGTCAGCCTGTTCGGCCTGAAGCTCGGCCTGCTGCGCACGCTGGGCGTGACCGCGGCGGCGGGCTTCCTGATGCGGGCGCTGCTGGGCTGACAGGCTTTCGTTGCCAGGCCATGCGCAACATGGCCTGATCCCTGCCGCGGCGCCGGAGGCAGGCCATGACGATCCTTCCGCAGAATCCCATGGTCCATAACCACCTGGCGCAGCTGGAGGTACGGGCCGACTTCCTGGCAGGGCGATTGGCCTCGTCAGGACCGCTGCCGCCGGAGCTTTCGGAAATCCGCGCCACCATCGCGAAGCTGCGTGCCGATTGCCTGGACGGCGCGGCGGAACCCGAGGACCTGCTCTGGAGCCGCATCTACCAGGCCGAGCGCCGCCTCGCCTTGCTGGAGCCGGAGGAGACGCTGGTGGCGGAACTGCGCCGCCGGCTGGACCAGGCGGTGGAGCAGCGGGTGCAAAGCGCGCCGCGGCTGCAGTCCTATTTCGATGCCGCACTGCCGCTGGTCAGCGATACCGCGCAGACCCCGCCCGGGTTGAAGCCGGGTGGCGCGACGCGGCTGCGCGCACTGCTGCTGGCGGTGTTGGAGGAGACGCATACGACGCTGCAGCGCAAATTCCACGCGCGGCCGATCCAGAAGAAGGCGGCGCGGCTGGTCGCCTTCCTTGGCATCGTGGGCTGCGCCATCTTCCTGCTGCCCTATCTCGCCATCTACCTGGCGCCGCGCCCGGTCCCGCCGGGGCCGCTGGCCTTTTCCGGCTGGGCCTGGCTGCCGCTCTATACCGCCGCCAGCACCGGCTTCTTCGGCGCCATGTTCAGCCGCCTGCTGACGCTGCAGGCGAACCGCGCCGCCATGACGCTGGGCGAGCTGAACGATGCGCGCAGCCTCTGGTCCAATGTGCTGCGCGGCGCGGTCGGCACCACGGGCGCCATCATCGTCTATTTCTTCCTGCTCTCGGGCGTGGTGGGGGGCGCGCTGATCCCGAATTTTTCCCAATTGGGCTTCGACCAGTTCGCCCATCCGAAGGAGGCCACGGCGCCGATCACCTCGCTCAGCCTGGTGCTGCCCAATGCGCAGCTGGCGCTGCTGGTGGTCTGGAGCTTCCTGGCCGGATTCTCGGAACGGCTGGTGCCGAGCGTGCTGAAATCCTCGGAGGTTGCGATCCGGGAGCCGCCGAAGCCCAACCCCTAGGCCAGCGTCTCCGCCGCCAGCATGCCGAGCAGACCCGCCTGGGGCGCGAAAATGGCCAGCGCGCCTTCGGGATACTCCGCCTGGCTCAGGCCGCGCCCCAGCACCATGCCCAGCGGCACGATATGGCCGACCAGCACATCCACCGCATCGGGCGCGGAGGGGCGGCGGACGCGGTCGCGCAGCCAGGCGATGTTCGCCGCCAGCAGCGCCGGATCGGGCGTGTAGTCATCCGCCGTCAGCCGCGCCTCCACCACCGCCCGGGCGCCGAAGGCAAGCTCCGCCGTGTCGCGCGCCCGGAACACCGGGCTGGTCCGCACCTCGCCCAGCCGGATGCCGCGCGCGGCGAAGGACTGACCCAGGCGGCGCGACTGGGCGCGCCCGGCCTCGGAGAGGTTGCGTTGCCCCGCCCGGTCTTCCAGCCGGCCGGTATCGGCCTGGCTGCGATCCGTGATGCCATGCCGCAGCACGACCACCACGCCGCCAGCGCGCAACGCGGAGAGCAAGGCCGCCGCCGCCTCGCCCTGCGCCGTGGCCGCGACAGCCGGCGCCGCCAGCAGCAGCGACGGCGCCGCCAGGAAGGACCGGCGCCGCATCACCCGAGGGTAAAGGCCTCATGCACCGCGGTCTTGATTCCCCCGCCCACCACGGGACCCCCGCCGGCGACATAGATGAAATCGCCGATGGTAACGGCGCCCATGCCGTGGCGCGGCGTCGGCATCGGGGCGTGGTGCTGCCAGGTGTCGGTGACCGGGTCGTAGCTTTCCATCTGGCCGTGCACGCGGCCGGTCAGCATGCGGTTCTCGAACCAGCCGCTCTCGCCGCCCATGGCGAAGAAACGGCCGCGGTAGAGCACCAGCCCGTGGCCGGAGCGCGGCGTGGGCAGGGGCGCGCGTTCCACCCAGGTGTCCTGCGCCGGCAGGTACACATGGTGCAGGCCGGTATTGTATTCGAAGGTGTTGAAGCGGCCGCCGATGATGTGGATCACGCCGTCATGCGCCAGCACGCCGGCATGGTCCCGCGCGCCGGGCAGCGCCTTGCGCATCTCCCACTTGTCCGCCTGCGGATCATAGACCTCGTGCCAGCCGACCGAGGCGCGCTCCGCCTCCGGCTCCGAGGCGCCGCCGATATGGTGGATCTTGCCGTCCAGCACGGCCAGCGCCCCGGCGCCGCGCGGGCGTGGCATGGGGGCCAGCCGGTCCCAGCGATCGGCGGCCACGTCATAGGCGAAGGCCAGCGTATCGGCGCCGCGATTCTGGTTGCTGAAGCCACCGAAGGCATAGACCCGGCCGCCGGTGGCCACCACGCCCACATGATTGGCGCCGCGCGGCAGGCGGGCGGCTTCCCGCCAGCTGTCCGTGACGGGGTCGTAGATGTGGTGCCAGGTGTTGTTCACCTGCTGCTCGGCATAGCCGCCGACGACATGCAGCTTGCCAGCCCATTCGGCGGCCCAGGCCATTTCCGTGCGCGGCAGCGGCAGCGGCGCGCGGTTCACCCAGCGGCCGGGCGGGCCGGCGGGTGCGGGGCTGTCGACGAAGCGCTGGGCATATTGCGCGGGGGTCAGCACCACCGGCCCCTGGCCGCGCAGCGGCGCCATGCGGTCGGACGGGATCGGAACGCCGTGATGCGGCACGGCCTGTTGCGCGCCTGCCGCCCTGGCGCCCGCCAGCAGCGCCGCGGCGCCGCCGAGCATCATCCGCCTGTCCATGCCGCCCATCCGTTGTCTTGCCGAGACGGCAGGCTAGCAGGCCGCGCAGATGAGGGAAAAGCCACGTTCTGGCGCCATGCGAAGGCGCGCTTGCGACCACAAAAGAACCCCGATCCGGCCGGCACGTTGTGGTTACGACGCCCCGACCGGACTTGGCGCCGGCCGGGCGCGACCCGACATCTGTCACCTGACGAGGAGACCCTCCATGCGCCCATCCCGCGCCCTGCTGCTGGCAACCCCCATCCTGGCGCTGGCCGCCTGCAGCGATCCGAACGACCGCAATCAGCGGGCGCTGGCCGGTGGTGCGCTGGGCGCCGGCGCCGGCGCGCTGATCGGCTCCGTCACCGGCAGCGCCGGGCGCGGCGCGCTGATCGGCGGCGCGCTGGGTGCCGTGGGCGGCGCGCTGACCCCGGCGCCGGAGCCGGAGCGGATTCCGCAGGATCCGTATGTCGCCCAGCAGCGCGACCCCCGCTACGGCGGCTGGTACGACCAGTACGGCAATTGGCACCAGGGCGCCCCGCCGGCCGGCTACCAGCCGAACTATCGCTGAAGCATTTTCAAGCCTTGCGGCTTCGCAAGGCGACCCGGAAAATGCGCTGAAACAGCACGTCAGGCCACGCCTTCGGGCGGCAGCGGCGCGAAGCACAGGCCGCGGGCCAGCAGGCCCGTGACCAGCGCCTCCAGAATGCCGGCAAAGGGCTCGCGCCTGCTGCGCACGCCCCAATGCATGACGAGCACTTCGCCGTGCCCGATATTGGCCAGGTTGCGGCGCAGCAGGGCGGCGTTGGGATGGGCAGAGCTGTCCAGCTCGTCGCCCAGGAAGCCGTTGCGGGTCCAGCCCTGGTGGCGCAGGCCGCAGGCGGCGGCCATGGCCACCGCATTGCGCGTGACGATCCCGCCCGGCGCGCGCCACAGCGGCAGCACGCGCGCCTCCGGCGCGAAACGGCGCAGCGCCGCGATCGGGCGGGCCAGTTCGGCACAGAGCCCCGCCTGGTCCAGCACCTCCTGCCCCTGCCCACGGCGCGACCGGAAGGTGGTCCGCCCCGGGCCGGGGTCATTGGCAAAATACCAGTGGCGCCAGGTATGGCTGGCAAAGCTGTGGCCCTCCGCCACCCGGGCGCGCCAGAAGGGCGCCCAGCTTTCGGACAGGGTGGTGTCGCCGCGATAGGTGGGCTCGTCCGCGATGAAGAGCGTGGCGGTGACCGCATGGCGGCGCAGGATGGCGGCGATGGAATCGGCCTCCCGGCTCCAGCCCGTGTCGATGGTGAGAAAGACCTGCCCACGGCAACCCTGCGGCCCCTGGGCCAGTGCCGGGGCGGCCAGTGCCGCGAGACCGCCCGCCAGCAGGGCCCGACGGCCCGCCTTCATCGCGGGCGTTGCAGAGAGGCCGGCCGCACAGGCGGATGCGGCGGGATACTGCCCGGCACCAGCCCGGCCGCCGCCGGCGGCGTCGCGCCCGGCCGGCCCGGCAGCGGCGCGGGCAGCGGCCGGGTGCCGGATACGGCGCCAGGCTGCGCCATGGCGAAATCGGCGCCCTGCCCCATCGACTTGTAGAAGATGCCATGCGGCGACCGGCCGACGCGCGCCGTTTCCCAACGGTCCGCCGCCGGGTCGAGGATGGCGACGGAGCGGGACCAGCGCAGCGTCATCCAGACCCGGCCCTGGGGGTCGAAGGTCAGGCAATCCGGCCCGCCGGGGATGGCCCAGGTGCGGCGCACGGTGAGCGTTTCGGGGTCGATCTCGGCCACCCGGCTGTCCACCCGGCTGGTCGCATAAAGCGCGCGGCCATCCGGCGCGGGGTAGATGGTATGGGCGCCGCGGCCCAGGGTGAAGGCCGGCGCCACCTCCCGCGTCGTGGGGTCCAGCGTGACGAAATGGGTGCTGCCCATGATGCCAAGGACCAGCTTGCCGCGATGCCAGATGATGCCGGCGGGTTCCGGCCCGACTGGCTCGACCCAGGCCTCGGTCATGGTCTGCAGGTCGAAGGCCGCGACCTGGCCATCGCCCTGGATGGTCACATAGACCATGCGGCTGTCCGGGCTGAAGGCGATGTGACTGGGCTTGTCGCCGGGGCGGAAGCGCTGCAGCAGCGCGAGCGTCTGGGCATCCAGCACATCCACCTGACCGCGGCGCAGGCTGGCGATGACCAGGAAGCGGCCATCCGGGCTGAATTCCAGGTGGTAGGGGTTCGAGATCGGCGCGCGCCGCAGCACCTGGCCGGTCGCGGGGTCGAGGAAGAAGACCTCGTTGCCGCCGGAATCCGCCACCAGCAATTCCCGGCCGTCCGGCGTCACCACCAGGTGATGCGGCTCCCGCAGCACGGGGATGCGGTTGCGCTCCGTGCGCGTCGCCGCATCCAGCACCGAGATGGTGGCATCCGCCGAATTCAGCACATAGACCAGATCCGCCCGCGCTCCGGCCGGCAGGAGGAGCGCGAGGCAAAGGGCGAGGCTACGCCAGTGCACGGGAAGGCCCTTCGAGCGGCGGAAGTGCGTTTTGCAGAATCGCTGTCCGGCTTGGAATTGTCCAGGGTCCCGCTTGCCGGCGGATTAACCCGCCGGCTGGAACACCATCGCAACGCCATTCATGCAATAGCGTTCCCCGGTCGGCGCCGGGCCGTCCGGAAAGACATGGCCGAGATGCCCGCCGCAATTGGCGCAATGCACCTCCGTCCGCGTCATGAAGAAGCTGCGGTCGGTGGTGGTGGCGATGCCACCGGGCAGGGGGCGGAAGAAGCTGGGCCAGCCGGTGCCGCTTTCGAACTTCGTCGCATTGTCGAACAGCTCATGCCCGCAGGCGGCGCAGGCGAAGGTGCCGGGGCGCTTTTCGGACAGCAGCGGGCTGGTGCCGGGGCGTTCCGTACCGTGCTGGCGCAGCACCTTGAAGGCCTCGGGCGAAAGCTCGGCCCGCCACTCGGCCTCCGACTTCTGCACCGGGAAGGTCTCGGCGGGCTTGTCCTTGCTGAACAGGCTCATGGGTCTCTCCTCAGGCCGCGGCGGACTTCAGGCGGTGGGCGAAGCTCTTGCGGAATTTGGCGACCTTCGGCGCCACCACCACGCGGCAATAGCCCGACCAGGGGTTGCGGGCGAAGTAGTCCTGGTGCTCGGCCTCGCCCGGCCAGTACTTCTCCAGCGGCACCAGTTCGGTCACCAGCCTGGCGCCCCAGATGCCGGAGGCCTCGACCTCGGCCATCACATCCTTCGCCGTCTGCTGCTGCTCGGGCGAGTGGTACAGGATGATGCTGCGGTATTGCGGGCCGACATCGTTGCCCTGGCGGTCCTTGGTGGTGGGGTCGTGCAGGGTGAAGAACATGCGCAGCAGGTCTGCATAGCTCACCACGGCGGGGTCGAATTCCACCTGCACCACCTCGGCATGGCCGGTCTGCTTGCCGCACACCTGCTCATAGGTCGGGTTGGACACATGGCCGCCGGCATAGCCGCTTTCCACGCGGCTGACGCCGTTGACATGGCGCAGCGCGCCCTCGATGCACCAGAAGCAGCCGCCGCCCAGGGTGGCGGTTTCCGTCGTCATGATGGGATCTCTCCTGCGTTGGACCGGTATATGGGCGTTTTCCGCCGCGGATGCAGGGGGCGGCGACGCCTTCACCGGGTCACGGCCAGCACTTCGCCAAAGCCGTTCAAAAGGTTTCGCGGGGGCTTCCAGGCCGCGGCAGGCGCGGGCACCCTGGCCGCATGACGCAGCCATCCCCGCACCTGCCCCCCCGCCTGACCGACGCCGTGGCCTACGCCGAGGCGCATGAATCCCCCTTCCCGCGCGACCTGCTGGCGCATCTCGAAGCCGGGCATTTCGACCCGCCACCGTACAATGCCGTGCTCGGCCCGGTGTTTCCGCGCGGCGCGCCGAACGGGCTGGTGCTGCATCGCGGCCAGCGCGTCGCCTCCTGGGGGGATACGCGGCAGGCGGACATGACCTTCAGCGCCGCGAAATCCTACCTCTCGCTGCTTGCGGGCATCGCGCAGGCCGATGGGCTGCTGCCGGACCTGGACGAGCCGGTGCGCGTGCGGGTGCGGGATGGCGGCTTCGAATCCGACCAGAATGCCGAGATCACCTGGCGCCACCTGCTGACCAATACCAGCGAGTGGGAGGGCGAACTGTTTGGCAAGTCCGACCGCATCGACCGCGGCCGCGACCTGGCCCGCGAAGGCTCCGGCCCCAAGGGCATGGACCGCGCCCTGCAGCGCCCCGGCACCTATTGGGAATACAACGACGTCCGCGTGAACCGCCTGTCGCTGTCCCTGCTGCACCTGTTCCGCCGCCCGCTGCCGGAGGTTTTCGCCGAGCGCATCCTGGACCCGATCGGCGGCAGCCGGGACTGGGTCTGGTACCCCTATGACAATGCCTGGGTGGAGATCGAGGGCCGCCGCCTGCCCTCCGTGCCCGGCGGCACGCATTGGGGCGCCGGCATGCGCATCCATGCTGAGGACCAGGCCCGCATCGGCCAGCTGGTGCTGAACAAGGGCGCCTGGGAGGGGCGGCAGGTGGTGCCGGCGGCCTGGATCGAACAATCCATCGCCCCCTGCCCGCTGAACCCGAGCTACGGCTTCCTCTGGTGGCTGAACGGCGCCGGCCGCTGGAAGGAGGCGCCGGCCGATTCCGTCTTCGCCATGGGCGCCGGCGGCAATGTCACCTGGATCTGGCCGGGCGGCGAGGTGGTGGCCGTGCTGCGCTGGGTGCACCCGGATGCGGTGGGCCCCTTCTGCGCCAAGGTGGCGGCGGCGCTGGGCTGAAGGGCCGCGGAAAGGCGCGGCGACGCGCCCGCCCGCCGCATCACGGTCGCGGCACCTTCCGCCAAATACTTACAGTTTCGCTAAAATTAGTTAGGCGTTCGTCGCCAAACAACGTATTTACTTAAATACGAACTGAGTGATGTGCCGACCGGCCGTCCTCAGTCCCTGCCCCTCGCTCGGGGGGCCGGCCTCCCCTTCCCCCTGCCTGCCCAGTCCAACCCATTGGAACGCAAATGCCGCGCGGCGCCCCCATGGCGTCATCCGGCCGCGCGGCGATGGCGTGACATGTCCGCGCGGCATGTCACCGGACCAGGTTCGCAAGACAAGCCCACGGCAAGGAAAAGAAAAACATGGCCACCGTTTATGTCAACCTGGGCAATGTCAGCAACACCCGCACCTTCGGCGATGACGACCATATCGTCACCGGCGAGAACGGCGACAATACGCTGACCTTCGGCGGCGGCCGCGATGCCGTGACGCTGGGCAATGGCAACAACACCCTGACCTTCGCCGGTGGCGACGACAGCATCTTTGCCGGCGGCGGCAACAACACCATCACCGTCTCCGGCCTCAGCGCCAGCCGCATCAGCCTGAAGGACGGCAACAACACCGTCGTCGTGGCCGATGGCCCGACCAACATGCAGGCCGGCAACGGCCAGAACACCCTGACCGCCGGCGATGGCATCAACCGCATCGTCGTCGGCGATGGCGTGAACGCCATCACCAGCGGCGACGGCGACAGCCGCATCCTGGTGGGCGACGGCGATGCCAATACCATCACGGTCGGCATCGGCGCCAACCGCATCCTGCTCGGCGAAGGCACGGCGAATACGCTCTCCCTCGGCGGCGGCGGCAATATCATCGCGGTCTCGGCCGCGGCGCTGGGCACAGATTCGATCCGCGGCGGCCTCGAGACCGGCGACGGCAGCGGCAACGTCATCAATGTCAGCAGCGCCGGCCTGGTCGGCATCACCGGCGTCAGCGGCATCGAGTCCTTCCGCCTGTCGCAGCTCGGCGCCAACAGCATCATCGTGACCGATGCGAACTTCTCCCGCCTGCCCGATGCGCAGATCACCATCTATGGCGGCGCCATGGGCAATACGGTGGATGCCGCCTCGCTCTCCGCCGCCAATGGCGTGCTGGTGCGCGGCGGGGCGGGCCTCGATGTCTTCATCGGCGGCGCCGGGCGCGACACACTGAGCTACACGGGCAGCAGCAGCGGCATCTCGATCAACCTCGCGAAGGACTTCGCCTCGGGCGGTGACGCGACGGGCGACAGCTTCAGCGGCTTCGAGAATGTGCAGGGCAGCGCCCATGCGGATCGCCTGGTTGGCAATGCCCAGGACAATCGGCTGGAGGGTGGCGGCGGCAACGACCGGATGAATGGCGGGTCGGGGCGCGACACGCTGCTGGGCGGCGCGGGCGACGACACCCTCGATGGCGGCGCGGCGCAAGACTCCATGGAAGGCGGCACGGGCAATGACCGCTATGTGGTGGACAGTGGCTCCGACCAGGTGATCGAGTTCGCCGGCGGTGGCACGGACCTGGTGCAGTCCAGCATCAGCTACACCCTGGTGGCCGAGGTCGAGAACCTCAACCTGCTGGGCGGCGCGACCCGCGGCGACGGCAATGAGCTCGACAACCGGATCATGGGCCAGGGTGCCAACAACCAGCTGATCGGCCATGCCGGCAACGACACCATCCTGGGCGGCGCCGGCACCGATACGCTGATGGGCGGCCTGGGCGCAGACCAGCTGACGGGTGGCACGGAGGCCGACGACTTCATGTTCAACACGGCGCTCGGCCAGGACCAGGTCGATACCATCACGGACTTCACCGTGGGGTCCGACAGGATCCTGCTGCAGGGCAGCATCTTCACCGGGCTGGCGCAGGGCCAGCCGGATGCGGATGCCTTCTTCCTGGGCGCCGCAGCGGGCGATGCCGAGGACCGGATCCTGTACGATGCCGCGACCGGCCAGCTCTCCTTCGATGCGGATGGCACGGGCGCGACCGCGGCGGTGGCCTTCGCCGTCGTCTCGACCGGCCTGGCGATGACCAACGCGGACTTCAGCGTCTTCGGCTGAACCACCGCGAAGGGGCCGCGCTTGCTGTCGCGCGGCCCCACCCTTCCTGCCCCCTGGCGTGCGACCCCCGGCCCCGGCATTCTTCGCGCCAGAACAAGAACCGGAGGATCCCCATGCAGCGCCGCCATCTCCTGGCCGCCCTCGCCGCGCCCGCCCTCGCACCCGGCCTCGCCCGGGCGCAGGACAATTGGCCGACCCGGCCCATCACCCTGATCGTGCCCTGGGCGCCAGGCGGGTCCAACGACGTGGTCGCCCGCCTGGTCGCGCCGCAGCTGCAGGAACGCCTCGGGCAATCCGTGGTGGTGGAGAACCGCGCCGGCGGCGGCGGGTCCATCGGCATGGGGCAGATCGTTCGCGCCCGGCCGGATGGCTACAACCTGCTGGTCTCCTCCGCCTCCAACCATGTGTTCCACGCGCTGGTCTCGCCCGACCTGGGCTATGACGTGCGCGACGCGCTGACCGGCATCGCCATGATGGTGGACGTGCCGAATGTGCTGGCGGTGCATCCTGGCCTCGGCGTCAGCAATGTGCAGGAGCTGCTGGCCAAGATTCGCGCGACGCGCGGCGGCATGTCCTTCGGCTCCTCCGGCACCGCCTCCTCCAACCACCTGGCGGGGGAGCTGTTCCGGATGATGTCGAACACCGAGATGGTGCACGTGCCCTATCGCGGCGGCGGGCCGGTGGCGAACGACCTGATCGCCGGCACCATCCCCATGGCCTTCATGAACCTGCCGACGGTGGTGGGCCCGGCCGAAGGCGGGCGCGTGCGCATCATCGGCGTCGGCACGGCGGAGCGGGTGCGCATCCGCCCGGACCTGCCGACGATCGCGGAGCAGGGCATGCCCGGCTATGCCGTGCGCAGCTGGACCGGCCTGTTCGCCCCGCGCGGCACGCCCGGCCCGGTGATCGACCGCCTGGCCCAGGCGATGAAGGAGGCGCTGGAGTCGGAGACAGTGAAGTCCCGCCTGACCTCGCTGGCCAGCGAACCGATCTGGATGGACCCGGCGGCGACCGATGCCTTCGTCCGCGCCGAATTCGACCGCTGGGGGCCGGTGGTGCGGGCCGCCAACGTCACGACCGGCTGAGCCTCACTCCGCCCCACGCCGCTCCAGCTGGCGGTGCAGCAGCACCACCAGCAGCGGCGCCAGCCAGGCGAGCGCGATGCTGGCGCCGACCAGCCAGCCCATATGGTCCAGCCCGCCATCCGGCCTTTCCCGCACCACCAGGGTGGAGGCCGCGGCCCCCAGCCCCTGGCCGAAACTGGTGGTGGCGGCGACCAGGCATTGATAGCTCATCCGCTCCGCCGGCAGGGCCACGCGGGTGGCGCTACCCTGGGCCACGGTGCTGCGCGCCAGTTGCACCGCCAGCACGGTGCCGAGCAGCCCCGTGACCAGCCAGGCCGGCCCGCTCAGCGCGAAGGCCGCGACCAGCACCGTGGTCAGCACGCAGCCCACGGTGAGGGAGGCCGGCAGCACGCCGACACGGTCCATCAGCGTGCCGGTGGCCCGCGTGGTGAGCACGGCCAGCGCGCCGCCCACCAGGTAGATCACCCGCAGCGCCGGCTCCCCCAGCCCCGCATTGCCCAGCGCATAGGCCGCGATGTGCGGCGAAACCAGCAGCGTGGCGAAGGAGGCCGCGCCGATCAGCGCCAGCCCCGTCAGGCTCTCCCCCCGCCCCAGCAGGCGCGCCAGGCCGGAAAGCGTCACCCGCGGCCGCGGCGCCGGCGGCGGCTGGCCGGGGCGCGGGCCGAGCAGCCACCAGACCGGCCAGAGCAGCAGCAGATAGAGGCCCGAAATCGCCAGGATCGGCACCCGCCAGCCACCCGCCGTGGCGCCCAGCACCAGCGCCAGCGGAAGTCCCGCCACCAGGGCCAGGCCATAGGCGCCCGTCACGCTGCTGACGGCGCGGTTGCGCCGCTCCTCCGGCACCGATTCCGCGATGCTGGTCACCACCGCCGCCATCAGCGGCCCCGCACAGGCCCCGGCACAGGCCCGCGCCGCCAGCAGCAGCGGAAAGTTCGGCGCCAGGAAGGTGGCCAACGAAAACACGCCGAGGCCGCAGAGCGAGCCCAGCAGCGCCGCGCGCCGGCTGACGCCGCCCAGCAGCAGCGCGCCGACCAGCCCGCCCAGCCCGGCGGCCAGGGTGTAGAAGGTGGTGGTCAGCGCCGCATCCTCGACCGGGATGCCGAGGTCGCGTGCCAGGAAGGGGCCGAGCGGAAAGAAGATCACGGCGCCCAGCGCATTGGCGAAGGCGACGGTGGCGAGCAGCGGCACGGTGGCGCCGCCGTTTCGGCCCGGGGGGCGGCCTGGGGGGCGGCCTGGGGATTCGGACGTGGCGCTGACTCCACTGCGGCGGCGGTCATGATGCACCGCAGCATGGACATATCGTCAAGCCGGGTGACTGTCAGGCCACATTGACACACGAGGTGCGGAATGCCTGACATATGCCGCTTGCGAAACCGAACATGCAGCTTCACAAAGGCAGGTCTGCGGAGGGATACGGATATGAGGGACGGCACAGACTTCGTCGAGCTCGCGCGCATCTGGCGCGGCCCTGTGGTGGAGAGCGTGCACCGGGGCACCGTCGTGGTGGCCGATTTCGAGGGAAGGCTGGTCGGCAGCTGGGGCGATGCGGGGCTGATGACCTTCCCCCGCTCCGCGCTGAAACCCTTCCAGGCGATGGCGCTGGTCGAGAGCGGCGCGGCGGAGGCCTATGGCCTGTCCGACGAATACATCGCCATGGCCTGCGCCTCGCATGATGCGCAGCCCTTCCAGACCGCGCTGGTCAGCGACTGGCTCGGCCGGCTGGGGCTGGACGAAAGCGCCCTGGTCTGCGGCCCGGCTTTGCCGCGGCGCGAGGCCGACCAGGCGACCGCTTTCGCCGAGGGCGGGCCGCGGCGGCTGTACCACAACTGCTCCGGCAAGCATTGCGGCTTCCTGACCGTGGCGCGCCACCTGGGCGCGGGCCTGGACTACGGGAATGCCGCGCATCCGGCCCAAAGGCTCTATCTCGAGATCCTGTCCGACTATATCGGCCGCGATGCGTCCGGGCTGCCGATGGGCCGCGACGGCTGCGGCCTGCCGGCCCTGGCGCTGCCGATGCGCGACCTGGCCAAGGCGGCGGCGCGGCTCAGCCTCGGCTATTCCGCGAATCCGGCGCGGCGCGCGGCTGCGAAGCGGGTGCTGGGCGCCATGCAGGCGCATCCGGACCATATCTCGGGCATGGATTCCGCTACCTCCCGCATCTTCCGTGCGACCCAGGGCCGCGTGGTGCTGAAGGGGGGCGCGGAAGGTTTCGTGATGGCCCTGGTGCCGGAACGGGGCTTGGGCATCTGCATCAAGATCGCGGACGGATCCTCCCGCGCCAAGTACGGCGTGCTGGCCCGCACGCTGGGCCATTACGGCGTGCTGCCGGTGGCGGAGGCGGAGGCGCTGATCGACCAGGTGAACGACCCGATCACCGACAGCACCGGCGCGCTGGTCGGCGGCACCGAGATCGTCTTCGAGAAGCCAGTGCCGACCACAGAGACCAAGGCGACGCTCGGCTTCTGGCTGGGCGGCGTGAAGGAAGCTTTTTTCTGAGCCTCAGTAGGGCGTGCCGTCCTTCCGCGTGAAGCGACGCACGCCATCCGGGCCGGGGCCCACCAGCATGTCGATGTCGGGATAGGTCGCGACCTCCCCCGGCATCCGGCTGCCGATGACCAGCAGCAGCACGTCGCGCGCCGATCGGTTCAGGAAGCAGTGGCCGTCCGGGTTGCCGGCCGGGAAGCCCACGCACATG
Organism: Falsiroseomonas tokyonensis; assembly: GCF_019024325.1. GTDB lineage: Bacteria > Pseudomonadota > Alphaproteobacteria > Acetobacterales > Acetobacteraceae > Falsiroseomonas > Falsiroseomonas tokyonensis. Next base: position 383,833 of record NZ_JAFNJS010000002.1, on the reverse strand, counting down.
CCGGCGCGCAGCACCTGCTCGCCGGCGTCGCTGTGCAGCACGGCCTCGCCTTCCAGCACGAGGACGAATTCGTCCTCCTTCAGATGCCAGTGGCGCTGGGAGGATCGGCCGCCCGGCGCGATGCGCGTCAGGTTCACGCCGAACTGCGTCAGCCCCGCCGCATCGCCCAGCCTGCGGTTCCAGCGCTGGCGAGCGCTGGTGGCGAAGGGTTCGGGATAGGTGGTGGCGTTGCTCTCGGGCAGGTCGCGCGGATCGAAGGGTGTGGCTGCGGGCATCGGCGCCTCCTCGCTTCGGTCGTCACCGTAGCATCGCCACCGCCTGACCGTCAGGCTGGGTGCGGGAGGCCCCATGATTGCCGTGATCTTTGAAGTCTGGCCAGCCGAGGGCGAGCGCCAGCACTACCTGGACCTCGCCGCCGCGCTGCGGGCGGAGTTGCAGGAGGTGGACGGGTTCTTGTCGATCGAGCGCTTCCAGTCGCTCGCCGACCCCACGAAGCTGCTGTCCCTGTCCTTCTGGCGGGACGAAGCGGCGGTGGCGGCCTGGCGCAACCGTGGCGCGCATCGGGTGACGCAAGCGAAGGGCCGCGCCGGCGTCTTCGCCGATTACCGCCTGCGCGTGGCGGGCGTGCTGCGGGATTATGGGATGCGGGAACGGGACCAGGCGCCGGCGGATAGCCGCGCGGCGCACGGCACCTAGCTACCCCATCGCCGGCATGGCGCGCCCCGCGGCCAGTCGCAGGATGCGCGTCGGCCGCTCCACGCCCACCAACCGGTGCACGATCAGGATCACGCTGCGTCCGGCCGTCGCCTCGCCCAGCGTCTCCAGGAAGGCGCGCTCCGTCTCCGGGTCCAGCCCGGCGGCGGGCTCGTCCAGGATCAGCACCGGCGCCTCGGACAGCAGGGCGCGGGCCAGCACCAGGCGGCGCGCCTGGCCGCCGGAGAAGCGGGCGCCGGCCTCGCCGCAGCGGGTCGCCAGGCCCTCCGGCAGGCTGCGCACCACCTCCCCGATCCCGGCGCGGTCCAGCGCCTGCCACAGCGCCCCCTCCTCCGCCTCCGGCCGGCCGATGCGGAGGTTGGCCTCGATGCTGTCGTCGAACAGCCGTGCATCCTGGGTCAGGCAGGCGATGCGCGCGCGCACCGCATCGGCCGGCAGCGTCGCGAGATCTGCGCCGCCGAGCGTGATGCTGCCCGATTGCGGCGCCGCCAACTTCAGCAGCAGCGAGGCCAGCGTGGACTTGCCGATGCCCGAGGGCCCGAGCAGCGCGATGCGCGCGCCTTCCGGCACGTCGAGGTCCAGCCCCTCGAAGACCGGCGGGCCGTCCTTGGTCCAGGCGAATTGCAGGTCGCGGATGCGGATGGCATGGCCCTTCGGCATGGCGGCGGGCGTGGTCGGCTCGGCGACGGGCGGGGCCTGGTCGGCGGCCTCGAACAGCCGGCGGGCGCTGGCCCCGGCGGCGGCCAGCGCGGCGCCGGCGCGCGGCATCAGGCCCAGCGCCTCCCCGGCCGCGGTGGCCAGGAACAGGCCGAGCACCGCGGCGGCGACCCCGGCCTCGCCCATGGCCAGGCCATAGCCCAGCGCGCCCAGCATGGCGGCCTGGCCGAGCAGCGCGCCGGCCGCACCACCCCAGGCGCCGCGCCGTGCCAGAGCCCGCTGCGCCTCGGCCAGCGCCACCCCTTCCCGCGCGACGCGGGCGCTGGCGCGAGGCTCGGCGCCAGCGGCCAGCGTATCCTCGATGCCGGTCAGCGGATCGACCACCACGGCGCGCAGCGCGCCCTGGCTTTCCGCCACGCGCTGCCCGGCCGCGGCCGCCCCCGGCGCCAGCAGCGGCGGCAGCAGCAAAGCGAGCGCCAGGGGCAGCGCCACCAGCGCCGCCAGGGCCGGGTCGATGGCGCCCAGGATCAGCGCGATGGCCAGCACCGCCGCCACCCCCGCCACGCCCGGCACCAGCGCGCCGAGATAGACGCGGTCCAGCGCATCGATGTCGGAGACCAGCCGCCCCAGCAGGTCCCCCGCCCGGCGGAAGCCGAGCCCCGCCGGCAGCCGTTCGGCGAGCCTGCGAAAGAACCAGATGCGGGTATCGGCCAGCGCCCGGAAGGTGGCGGCGTGGGTGACCAGCCGTTCCAGGTAGCGCAAAAGGGGGCGCAGGATGATGACCGGCCGAAGCCAGATCAGCGCCGCGGCGCCGCCTGTGAAGACGGCCGCCTGGGTCACGCCCTCCGCCACCCCGCGCCCGGCGAGGCCCAGCAGCGCGAGTCCGGCCAGCACCGCGCCGCAGGCCATGGCCATGCCGGCCAGCAGCCAGCCGGCCCGGCCGCGCCAAAGACTCAAAACGCGGAGCAAGTCAGCCGTCATTCGCCCGCCATCCGCTGGCCCAGCGCGCGCCCGCCCTCGATCTCCAGCACCCGCCCCAGCGCCCGCTGCGCCGCGCGGGAATGGCTGGCGATGAGGGCGGTGCGCCCGGTGCAGAGGCGGCGCAGGCTGTCCAGCACATCGGCCTCCGTTCCCGGGTCCAGATGCGCCGTCGGCTCATCCAGCAGCACCAGCGGCGTGTCGCGCAGGAAGGCGCGGGCGATGGCGACCCGCTGCGCCTGGCCGCCGGACAGGCCGAAGCCGCCCTCCCCCACCTGGGTCTCCAGCCCCTGCGGCAGGGTCTTTGCGAAATCCGTCACGCGGGCGGCGGTGGCGGCGGCCTCCACCTCGGCTTCCGTCGCCTCCGGCCGGGCCAGGGCGATGTTTTCCCGGATCGTGCCGCGGAACAGATGGGCGCGCTGGCCGACATAGGAGGACAGGCGGCGCAGCTCCGCCGGTGCCAGCAGCGTGGCGTCCTGGCCATTGAGCGAAATGCGCCCCGCATCCGGCCTGCGGAACCCCATCAGCAGCCGCAGGATGGAGGACTTGCCGGCGCCCGAAGGTCCCGCCAGCACCAGGGTTTCGCCGGGCAGCACCCGGAAGGTCAGGCCATCCAGGGCGGGCGGGCGGCTGGGGTCGTAGGTCAGCCGCACATCCCGGAAACTGACCACGACGCGGTCCGGCACTTCCTCCAGCTTCAGCCCGCCCGGCGCCTCGTTCTCCAGCAGCGGCGCCAGCTCGGCCGCCGCACCGCGCGCGGCCAGGCGCTCGTGATAGGCCTGGGAGAAGGCGCGCAGTGGGGTGAACAGCGCGGGCACCAGCAGCAGGCAGAAGATGGCGCCGGCCGGGTCCGGATGGTTCTGGCCCAGCACCGCGCCGTGCCGGATGGCCAGGCAGGCGATGGCGCCGGCGGCCAGCGCCTCCATCGAGGCGGAAGACAGGAAGGCCACCCGCAGCACCCGCATGGTGCGTTGGCGCAGATCCTCGGCCGCGCGGCCCAGCGCCTCGGCCTCCGCCTCCTGCCGCCGGAACAGCACCAGGGTGGGCAGGCCGCGCATGCGGTCCAGGAAGCGGCCGGAGAGCAGGTCCAGCGCGGCGAATTGCCGGCGGCTGGCCTGGGCGGCGCCGATGCCGGTCACCGCCATGGCGACCGGCACCAGCAGGGCGGCGGCCAGCAGGATGGCGCCGCTGGTCGCATCCACGGCGAAGGCGGCGCCGGCCACCAGGATCGGGCCGGCGATGGCGAGTGCGGCCGCCGGCAGCCAACGGGTGAGAAAGCCTTCCAGCGCCTCGATCCGGTCCACCACCAGGGCGGCGCGCTCACCGACGCTCCGGGAATCCTCCGCCGCCTGGGCCAGCAGCCGGTGGAAGACATCGGCGCGGAGGCGCGCCTTCGCCGCCTCCCCGGCCGCCAGCAGCGCCCTTTCCTGCGCCACGCCGAGCCCGGCGGAGACCAGCGCCAGGGCGGCTACGGCGCCCAGCGCCGGCCAGCCCGCCGCCCCAAAGCCCAGCAGCCCGGCGATCAGCCCCGCTACCAGCCAGGCCTGGGCAATGCCGATGAGGATCTGCGCCAGGCCCAGCCCCACGGGCAGGCCCAGGCGGCCGCGCGCCGCCCGCGCCTCGCGCTGCAGCAGCGCGGACGCCGCATCCCCCCCCTGTCTCGCCCTGGTCATATCGCGGCGGAGAATAGGCCAGGGCGGAGCCACGGTCATCACCCCCCGGCGCTTCGGTGAACCGATCGGGCTTGCCCTGTGCCGCGAATACCCCAACCTGCCGGCTTCCGCTGCCGGAGGCCCGCCATGCTGCCTACCCATGGACGCTACGACTATGCCGGCTGGTCCGGCCGCACGCCCTATGCCTGGCCCGGCGGCGCGGCGCTTGCGGTCTATCTCGGCGTCAATCTGGAGCATTTCGCCTTCGCCGAGGGGCTGGGGGCGGAACTGGCGGCCGGCGGGCCGCAGCCGGATGTGCTGAACTTCGCCTGGCGGGACTATGGCAATCGCGTCGGCGCCTGGCGGCTGCTGGAACTGCTGGACGAGCTGCGCTTGCCCGCCACCGTGCTGCTGAACAGCGCCATGTATGACTACGCGCCGGAACTGGTGGCCGCCCATCGCGCCCGGGGCGACGAGATGGCCGGCCACGGCCGCACCAATTCCGAGCGCCAGTCCATCCTGCCGGAGGCCGAGGAGGCCGCGCTGATTGCCGAATCGACGGAGGCGATCCGCCGGCATGAGGGCCAGGCCCCGCGCGGCTGGCTCAGCCCCTGGATCGCCGAGAGCCGCGTCACGCCCGACCTGCTGGCGGAAGCGGGGTATGCCTACAGCATGAACTGGTGCGCCGATGACGCGCCGGTCTGGATGAACACCCGCGCGGGAAAACTGCTCGCCATGCCCTATCCGCAGGAGGTGAACGACATCCCCGCCATCGTCGGCCGCAAGGATGGCGCGGCCGCCTTCGCCGAGATGATCCTGGACGATTTCCACGAGCGCCTGCACCAGGTGCGGGACGGGCTGCCGCAGGTGATGGGCATCGCGCTGCACCCGTATATCATCGGCCAGCCGCATCGCATGCGGCATCTGCGCCGCGCGCTGGGCGAGATCGCGCAGCATCGTGACACGATCTGGATCACCACCGCCGGCGCCATTTTCGAACACGTGGCAGCCCTGCCGCCCGGCGTGGTGCCCGGCTCGGAGTATCCCGCATGAAGCGCGCCTTGGTTGCTGTCCTGCTGCTTCTCGGCGCCTGCGCCACCGCGCCAGATCGGCCGCCGGTGGCGACGGTGCCGCAGGTGGACCTGGCCCGCTACGCCGGTACCTGGTTCGAAATCGCGCGCCTGCCCAACAGCTTCCAGGACGGCCCGCGCGGCTGCACCCATACCACCGCCACCTATACGCCGCGGCCGGATGGCAAGGTGGGCGTGCTGAACCGCTGCCTGGACGATGCCGGTGCGCCGCGGCTGGCGGAGGGCGAGGCCTATGTCGTGGAGGGCAGCGGCAATGCGAAGCTGCGCGTCAGCTTCTTCTGGCCCTTCTATGGCGACTACTGGGTGATCGGGCTGGATCCCGGCTATCGCTGGGCGGTGGTGGGCGCGCCGGGGCGGGACTACCTCTGGATCCTGTCGCGCCGGCCGGTGCTGCCGCCGGGCGAATATGCCGAGGCCGTCGGCATCGCCGCGGCGCAGGGCTTTCCCGTCACCCGGCTGCGGCCGACACCGCAGGAAGCGCCGCCATGAGCTGGTCCATCCCGCTCGGCCGCATCGCCGGCACGGAGATAAGGCTGCACCTGACCTTCCTGCTGCTGCTGGCCTGGATCGGCGTGGCGCATGGGATGCAGGGCGGGCTGCCGGCGGCGGTGCAGGGCATCGTCTTCATCTGCCTGCTCTTCGGCTGCGTGCTGCTGCATGAATTCGGCCATGTCGCGGCCGCCCGCCGCTACGGCGTGCGCACGCCCGATATCACCCTGCTGCCGATCGGCGGCGTGGCGCGGCTGGAACGCATCCCGGAAAAACCCACGGAGGAGCTGGTGGTGGCGCTGGCCGGGCCAGCGGTGAATGTGGTGATCGCGCTTCTGCTGCTGCTGGCACTCGGCGGCGTGCCGGCGATGGCGGCGGCGACCGCGCTCGAAGACCCGGCGCATGGCATGCTGGCGCGGCTGTTCTGGGTGAATGTCACGCTGGTGGTCTTCAACCTGCTGCCGGCCTTCCCGATGGATGGCGGGCGCGTGCTGCGGGCGCTGCTGGCGATGCGCGTGGGCGCGCGACGGGCAACCGAGATCGCCTCCGGCATCGGCCAGGCGCTCGCCTTCGGGCTCGGGCTGCTGGGCCTGCTGAACGGCGCGCCGCTGATGGTTTTCGTCGCGCTCTTCGTCTGGCTCGGCGCGCAGGCGGAGGCGCAAGCGGTTCAGCTGCGGGAGCTTTCGCGCGGCATGGCGGCGGAAGACGCCATGATCACCCGCTTCGAGAGCCTGCCCGTGACGGCACGCATTGCCGATGCGGCGGAGCTACTGATCCGCACCGCGCAGACCGACTTTCCCGTGGTCGATGGCGGCGGAAGACTGCGCGGCATCCTGACCCGCAGCGACCTGATCCGCGCCCTGCAGCAGGAGGGCCCGGATGCGCCGGTGCTGGAGGCGATGCGGCGGGAGGTGCCGGTGGTGCCGCATCGCGCGGCGCTGGAGGAGGCGCTGCGCGTGATGCAGGAGGCCGCGGGCCCGATCGGCGTGGTGGATTCGGGCGGCCGCCTGGTCGGCGTGCTGACGCACGAAAACCTGGGCGAGATGCTGATGCTGGAGGCGGCGCGCGCGGCACGCGCCGGCTGAAAGGCTCAGCCGAGTTCCAGGCTCATGCCCCCGAACAGCCGCTCCGCCCGGATCTGCGGGGCGGGGCCGGTGTACATGCGCGCCGCCTCGAAGCCGGGCGTCAGGCCGAGGCTTTCGGCCAGGGCGACGGCGGCGCGATGCGGCTCCGGCACGTCGAGGAAGACGGGGCCATTCGGCACGCGGGCGATCAGCGCGGCGGCCAGGGCCTGGGCCACCTGCGGGGTCTCGGCGGTCAGCGGGCCGATCTTGTGGCCCTCCCGCGCCGGGCGGATCACGCCGAAGCCGGTGACCGCGCCATCGGTGACTTGCGCAAGCGCCACATGGCCGGGCTGGGCGATCCAGGCACGCAGATAGCTTTCCCGACTTGCCGGAAAGACGCTGCGGTCCAGCGCGGCCAGGGCTTCGAAGGGTACCTCCGCCGCGGACACGATGCCTTGCGCCGGCACCGGCGGGCGAAGCGGGACCCCGCCGAAGCGAATGGTGTTCCAGGCGAGCCGAAAGCCGGATTTGCGGTAGTTGTCCTGCTGCGCGACCACGCCATCCAGCCCGATGAGGCGGCCTTCCAGCTGCGCCATGGCGGCGCGCCACACCGCCATGCCGTGCCCCTGCCCGCGCAGCTCCGGCCGCGCGATGTAGAAGCCGATGAAGCCAAAATCCTGGCCGTAGCGCGTGGCGGAGATCAGGCTGAGCAGCGCGCCGTCCTCCTCCATGGCCAGGAACAGGCCGGGATCCTGGGTGAGGAAGCAGGGCAGGTCCGAGAGGCCGGGATTCCAGCCCTCGGCCGCGGCCCATTCGACGGCGGTCGCGGCCTGCGCCGCGCTCAGGGTGATGAGGCGTGCCATGTCAGTGCATGATGTCCCCGCCATTGGGCGACAGCGTCGCGCCCACGAAGAAGTCTCCCCCCGGGGAGGAGGCCAGCAGCAGCGCGGCGGCGGCGATCTCCTCCGGCTGGCCGACGCGGCCGATCGGCAGTTTCGCGCCGATATTGGCCGCCCATTCCGGGCCGAGCTGCGCGGTGAGATCGGTGGCGACCGGCCCCGGCGCGATGGCGTTCACCAGGATGCCCTTGGGCGCGCCTTCATGGCCGAGCGCGCGGGTCATGCCGATCAGCGCGGCCTTGGCGGTGCAATAGGGCACGATGTTCGGCGCGCCCTTCAGGCCGAGCTGGCTGGCGGTGGTGATGATGCGGCCGCGGCCACGCGCGGCCATGCCGGCCCAGACCGCCTGGGCGGCGAAGAAGCTCGCCTTCACATGCACGTCTAGCACGCGGTCGTACATCTCCTCGGTGATGGTCTCGATGGCGCCGCGGATGTTCAGGCCGGCATTGTTCACCAGGATGTCGCAGGGGCCGAGCTTTTGTTCGGACTGGGCGATGAAGGCGCGGAGCGCCGGCAGGTCCGCGACATCGACGGAGGCCGCGAAGGCGCGGCGGCCGAGCGCCTCGATCTGCGCGACGACGGGGGCGGCGCCTTCGGCGTCGTTCAGGTGGCAGAAGGCGATATCGGCGCCCTCGCGCGCAAACAGCAGCGCGATGGCGCGGCCGATGCCGCGGCTGCCGCCGGTGATGACCGCCACCTGGCCGTCCAACTGTCCACTCATGCCAAGAGTCTCCGCATTGCGGCGCCAAACTGGTCCCGAATGGTCATGGCGTCGATATGCCGTCCGGCCTCGACCACGACGCGGCCGCCGACGATGACGGTGCGGACAGGGTTGGACTGGCCGCTGAAGACCCAGGCGTCGAGCAGCGCATCCCCGTCCCGGCCCAGCAGGGTCGGGTGTTGCGCATCGAGCTCGACGAGATCGGCGCGCATCCCGGGCGCGAGGGCGCCGATGGGGCGGCCGCTGGCCTGCGCACCGCCGACGAGGACGGCGTCGAGCAGCGTGCGGCCGGGATGCGGGTTCTGGTCGGCGGTGGCGACAGAGCGGGAATTGTCGCGCAGGCGCTGGCTGGTCTCGATCTGGCGCAGCTCCTCGCGCGGGGCGGTGCCGACATGGCTGTCCGTGCCGATGCCGAAGCGTCCCCCGGCGGCGAGGTAGGCGGGCAGCGCGAAGATGCCGTCGCCGAGCGAGGCCTCGGTGGTCGGGCAGAGGCCGGCGACGGCGCCGGAACGGGCGAGGCCCGAGATCTCGCCGGCATCCATATGCGTCGCATGGATCAGAACCCAGCGGGCATCCAGCGGCGCGTGGTCCAACAGCCACTGCACCGGCCGCGCGCCGGTCGCGGCCAGGCACTCCGCGACTTCCTTCGGCTGTTCGGCGGCGTGGATATGGATGGGGCCCGCAAAATCCTGGATGGCGCGCAGCATCTCGGGCGTGACGGCGCGCAGCGAATGCGGGGCGAGGCCGAGGGCCATCTGCGGGTCGGCGCCGATGGCGGCGCGCGTGGCCTCCACGATGGCGAGGAAGCCGTCGAGGTCGTTCAGGAAGCGCCGCTGGCCGTCATGCGGTGCGACGCCGAAAATGCCGCCATGCCGGTAGAGGCTGGGCAGCATGGTCAGCCCGATGCCCGTCCGCCGTGCGGCGGCAATATTGCGCAGCGCCATCTCGGCGCGGTCCGCATAGGGCGTGCCGTCCGGCTGGTGGTGCAGGTAGTGGAATTCGCAGAGACCCGTAAAACCGTGCTCCAGCAGCTCGACGTGGAGCTGCGCCGCGACGGCCTCGGCATCCTCGGGCGCAAAGCGGCCGACGAAGCGGTACATGGTCTCGCGCCAGGTCCAGAAACTGTCCTGACCCATCGGGCTGCGGCGTTCAGCGCCGCCGGCCATGGCGCGCTGGAAGGCGTGGGAATGCAGGTTCGGCACGCCCGGCACCACGGCGCCGGACAGGCGGCGCGTGGCGCCCAGCGGCGCGGCGTCAGGGGTGACGGCGGTGATGAAGCCGGCGGCATCAGCCTCGATCAGCACGTCCCGCGCCCAGCCCTGCGGCAGCAGCGCGGCGCTGGCGAGGAAGGTCTTGCTCATGCGTCCCGTATTCCTGGTTGCGGCGCCTCGCGCAATGGGCGGGAGCGGCCGGTGAAGGCGTGGCGGTCGCCGGGATAGGTCAGGCGCACGGCGGTCACGGCCTCCGCCCCGCGAAAGCTGCGGCGGTCCAGCACCAGGCAGGCGGCGCCCGGCGCGAGGCCGAGCAGGCCGGCGGTCTCCGCATCCGCGGTGATGGCGCTGATGCGGTGCTCCGCCTCGGTCCACGGGACACGATCCAGCAGCCAGGAGCCTGGCGGCGAATTCGCAAAAATCTCGGCGCGGGCTTCGGGGACGGCGTGCAGGCTGATGAGGCGGTCCTCCAGCGCCATCGCCACGCCGCCGGCCTCGTGCCGCACCCGCAGCGCCAGCACGCGGGCACCGCCCGGCAGGGCGCCCAGCCGGGCGCGGTCCTCCGCCGTGGCGGCCCGCAGCGCGCGGGACAGTACGGCGTGGCGGTGGCCGGGGCCGATGGTGGCGCGCAGGTCGGGGATGCCGAGCAGCGCCTCCTCCGCGCGCGGGGCGGCCACGAAGCTGCCGGCCTTGCGGCGGCGCACCACCAGCCCGGCGGCGACCAGATCCGCCAGCGCACGGCTCGCCGTCATCCGCGCCACGCCGTGCGCCGACACCAGCTCGGCCTCGGAAGGCAGCTTGTCGCCGGGGCGGAGCGCGCCGGAGAGGATGCGCGCCTCGATCTCGGCGCGGATGGCGGCGTGGCGGGTCATCCGATTATGTCTAGACATAATCTTTGTCAGCCGCAATGCTGGCGGTGAGACACGGAGCCCCCGCATGACCGATCCGCGCCGCCGCAACGCCCCCGCCATCCGCAGCCCGCGCGGGTTGGAGCTCAGCTGCCGCCATTGGACCACGGAGGCGGCGATGCGGATGCTGATGAACAACCTCGATGACGAGGTGGCGGAGAAGCCGGGCGAGCTCGTGGTCTATGGCGGCATCGGCCGCGCCGCGCGCGACTGGGACAGTTTTGAGCGCATCGTCGCCACGCTGAAGCGGCTGGAGGAGGACCAGACCTTGCTGGTGCAGTCCGGCAAACCCGTCGGCGTGTTCCGCACCCATGCCGATGCACCGCGCGTGCTGATCGCGAACTCCAACCTGGTGCCGCGCTGGGCCACCTGGGAGCATTTTTCGGAGCTCGATCGCAAGGGCCTGATGATGTACGGCCAGATGACCGCGGGGTCCTGGATCTATATCGGCAGCCAGGGGATCGTGCAGGGCACCTACGAAACCTTCGCGGAGGCCGGGCGCCAGCATTTTGGTGGCGACCTGGCGGGGCGCTGGATCCTGACCGGCGGGCTTGGCGGCATGGGCGGCGCGCAGCCGCTGGCGGGCGTCTTTGCCGGCGCCTGCGTGCTGGCGGTGGAATGCCAGCCTTCCTCCATCGAGAAGCGGCTGGAGACGAAGTACCTCGACCACAAGGCGGAGGATCTCGACACCGCGCTGGCGATGATTCGCGCGGCCTGCGCGGAGCGCCGCGCCATCAGCGTCGGGCTTCTGGGCAATGCGGCCGAAATCTTTCCCGAGCTGGTGCGGCGCGGCGTGGTGCCGGATATCGTCACCGACCAGACCAGCGCGCATGATCCCGCCAATGGCTACCTGCCGGCCGGCTGGTCGCTGGCGCAGTGGGCCGCGATGCGGGAGAGCGATCCGGCCGCCGTCGCCGCCGCGGCGAAGCGCTCGATGGTGGCGCATGTGCAGGCGATGCTAAATTTCCAGAGCCGCGGCGCCATCGTCATGGATTATGGCAACAACATCCGGCAAATGGCGAAGGAGGAAGGTCTTGCAACTGCCTTCGACTTCCCCGGCTTCGTGCCGGCCTATATCCGGCCGCTCTTCTGCCGCGGCGTCGGGCCGTTCCGTTGGGCCGCGCTCTCGGGCGACCCGGAGGATATCCGGCGCACCGACGCCAAGGTGAAGGAGCTGATCCCGGACGACCGGCACCTGCACAACTGGCTCGACATGGCCCAGCAAAGAATCGCCTTCCAGGGCCTGCCGGCGCGCATCTGCTGGGTGGGTCTCGGGCAGCGGGACCGGCTGGGCCTTGCCTTCAACGAGATGGTGGCGCGCGGCGAGATCGGGCCGATCGTCATCGGCCGCGACCATCTGGATTCCGGCTCCGTCGCCTCGCCGAACCGGGAGACGGAGGCGATGCGCGATGGATCGGATGCCGTCTCCGACTGGCCCCTTTTGAATGCGCTGCTGAACACGGCCTCGGGGGCCACCTGGGTCTCGCTGCATCACGGCGGCGGCGTCGGCATGGGCTTTTCCCAGCATGCGGGCATGGTGATCGTGGCGGATGGGACGGAGGCCGCGGCGCGGCGGCTCGCCCGCGTGCTCTGGAACGACCCGGCGACGGGCGTGATGCGCCATGCCGATGCGGGCTACGAGGATGCGCTGGAGTGCGCCCGCGAAAAGAGCCTCGACCTGCCGGGCATCCTGCGATGATCGACCTCGCCACGCTGCGCGCCGTGATGGCGGGCGCGCGCTTCGAGCTGCCGGAGGGTTGGCGCGAGGCGACCGAACAGGGCGCGGCCGTGCTCGCCGCGCGGCTCACCGAGGATGGCCCGATCTATGGCGTGAACACGGGTTTCGGGAAACTCGCCTCCACGCGCATCGCGCCCGAGAAACTCGCGCAGCTGCAGCTGAACCTGCTGCGCAGCCACGCCGCCGGCACCGGTGCGCCGCTGCCCGCGCCGGTGGTGCGGCTGGTGCTGGCGCTGAAGGCGCTGTCGCTGTCGCGCGGCGCCTCCGGCGTGCGCGTAGCGGTGGCGGAATCGCTGCTCGCGCTGCTGGCGTCGGATGCGCTGCCGGTTATTCCATCCAAGGGATCGGTCGGCGCCTCGGGCGACCTGGCGCCGCTGGCGCATCTCGCGCTGATGCTGGTCGGCGAAGGCGAGGTCTTCGTCAATGGCGAGCGCAGGCCGGGTGCCGAGGCGGGGATCGTGCCGCTCACCCTCGGGCCGAAGGAGGGCCTGGCGCTGCTGAACGGCACGCAGGTCTCCACCGCCATCGCCCTGGCAAACCTCTTCGCGGCCCAGGATCTTCTGCACACATCGCTGGTGGCCGGCGCGCTCAGCGTCGATGCGGCGCGCGGCTCCGACACGCCCTTCGATGCACGCATCCATGCGCTGCGCGGCCAGCCCGGCCAGATCCGCTGTGCCGCGGCGCTGCGCGGGCTGATGGCCGGCAGCGTCATCCGCGACAGCCATCGCGAAGGCGATACGCGGGTGCAGGACCCCTATTCGCTGCGCTGCCAGCCGCAGGTCGCCGGCGCCTGCCTCGACCTGCTGGACCATGCCGCGGCGGTCCTGCAACGCGAGGCCAATGCGGTCACCGACAATCCCCTGATCATGGCCGATGGCGACATCCTGTCGGGCGGCAATTTCCATGCGGAGCCGGTGGCCTTCGCCGCCGATTCCATCGCGCTGGCACTCGCGGAACTCGGCGCCATCAGCGAACGCCGCATCGCCCTGCTGGTGGACCCCGTGACCAGCGGCCTGCCGGCCTTCCTGGTGGCGGAGGGCGGGCTGCATTCCGGCTTCATGATCGCGCAGGTCACCGCCGCCGCGCTGGTCGCCGAAAACCGGGCGCTCGCCACGCCGCGCAGCGTCGACAGCCTGCCCACCAGCGCGAACCAGGAGGACCATGTCAGCATGGCCACCGGTGCCGCGCTGCGGCTGGGCGAGATGGCCGAAAATCTTTCGTCCATCCTCTCCATCGAACTTTTGTGTGCGGCGCAGGGGCTGGAGTTCCATCGGCCGCTGACAACCTCTCCGCCCCTGCAGGCGGCCCATGCCCTGGTCCGCGGCGTCGCGGCGCCCTGGGATGCCGACCGGTTCATGGCCCCCGATATGGAAGCCGTGCGCCGGCTGGTCCAAACTGGCGCCTTCGCCGCCCTGGTGGAGCTGCCCGCATGATCTTCGACCGCGTCTGGCTGGACGCGAATCTCTGCACAATGGTGCCGCGCGACGGCGACCCGCTCGGTGTGATCGAGGATGGCGCGATCGCCGCCAAGGATGGCCGCATCGCCTGGGTCGGACCGCGGGCGGAACTGCCGGCCACGGCGGCGGAAACACGGCATTGCGACGGCGCCTGGATCCTGCCGGGCCTGATCGACTGCCACACCCACCTGGTCTTCGCCGGCGACCGCGCCCGCGAATTCGAGATGCGGCTGGAAGGCGCGAGCTACGAGGCCATCGCCAAGGCCGGCGGCGGAATCCTCTCCACCGTCCGCGCCACCCGCGAGGCCTCCGAGGACGCGCTGGTGCAGGCCGCCCTGCCGCGCCTCGACCTGCTGCTGGCGGAGGGTGTCACCACCCTCGAGGTGAAATCCGGCTACGGCCTCGATCTCGCGACCGAGGCCCGCATGCTGCGCGCCGCGCGGCGCCTGCCGGGGCTGCGGGACGTTTCGCTGCAGACCAGCCTGCTCGCCGCCCATGCCACGCCGCCGGAATACGCCGGCCGCGCCGCTGACTTTGCCCGGCACGTGGCGGAGGAGATCATCCCCGCCATCGCCGCCGAGAACCTTGCCGATGCGGTGGACGCCTTCACCGACAGCGCCATCGGCTTTTCGGCCGAGCAGACCGAATGGGTTTTCGACGCCGCCCGCCGCGCCGGGCTGCCCGTGAAACTGCACGCGGACCAGCTGCGCGACGATGGCGGCGCGGCGCTCGCCGCACGCTACGGCGCGCTGTCGGCCGACCATATCGAATATGCCAGCGCCGAAGGCATCGCCGCCATGGCGGCCGCCGGCACGGTCGGCGTGCTGCTGCCCGGCGCCTTCTACACCATCCGCGAAACCCATTTCCCCGATATCGCCGCGATGCGCGCCGCCGGGCTGCGCATGGCGCTCGCCACGGACCTCAACCCCGGCTCCTGCCCCGCCCCCTCCCTGCTGCTGATGCTGAACATGGGCTGCACCCTGTTCCGTCTGACGGTGGCCGAGGCGCTGGCCGGGGTCACCAGCAACGCCGCCGCGGCTTTGGGCCTCTCCGATCGCGGCGCCCTCGCCCCCGGCCTGCGCTGCGACCTGGCGCTGTATGGCATCTCCCGCCCCGCCGAACTCTGCTACTGGATCGGCCGCAACCCCTGCCTCGGCCGCGTGGTGGCCGGGCGATGAGTATCGCCGCAATGCAGGCGCGGGTGCGCGAAGGGGTGCCGCTCGCCGGCGCCTGGGGGATCGAGGTGCTGTCCTATGGCGAGGGCCTCGCCACGCTGCGCCTGCCGGCGCGGGAGGATATGCTGCGCCCCGGCGGCACCGTCTCCGGCCCCGCGTTGATGGGGCTGGCCGATGTCGCCATGTGGGTGGCGCTGCTGTCCCTGAGCGAGGGGCGCGACGAGAGCCTGACCGCCAGCCTCGCCATCACCTTCCTGCGCCGGCCGCCCGCCACCGCCGTGCTGGCCGAGGCGCGCGTCATCAAGCGCGGCCGCACCCTGTCCTATGGCGAGGTGACGCTGCGCGCCGAGGGCGCCGCCGAACCCTGCGCCCATGTGACCACGAGCTGGGCTGCCACAGGGTCAAAGTGACAAAAATTCCATAATAGGGCACCCCTTCGGTCCGCAGAGGCCTTAGGAGGAGAGAGACATGCGCGCGCGTGACCTGATGACGCCCGACCCGGTCACCTTCCAGCCCGGCACGCCGATCGCCGTGGCCGCCCGCGCCATGGCGGAACGGGGCTTCTCCGGCGCGCCGGTGGTGGATGCGAAGGGGCGCCTGCTCGGCATGCTGACGGAAGGGGACCTGCTGCGCCGCCTGGCCGCGCCGGCCGATGCGCCGCGGTCCTGGATCGCCGGCCTGTTCGAATCCGCCGCCGCCCAGGCAGACCGCTTCGCCCGCGCCCATGGCCAGACCGCCGGCGATGCCATGACCCGTGGCGCCGTGACGGCGGAGGAGGACACGCCGCTGGAGACCCTGGCCAAGGCGATGGAGGAACGGGCCATCCGCCGCATTCCCGTGCTGCGGGACGGCCGGCTGGTGGGCATCGTCTCCCGCGCCGACCTGATCCGCGCGCTGCTGCAACCCTCCGCGGAGCTGATGGCGGATGCGCCGGATGAGCGGATCCGCCGTGCGCTGGCCAAGGCGATGAAGCAGCAGCCCTGGATCGACGCCTATGCCATCTTCTTCGACGTGAAGAATGGCGTCGTCTCATTCCACGGCTATTGCCGGGACGAGGCCGTGCTACGCGGGCTGAAGGTGCTGGCGCAGACGGTGCCCGGCGTGCGCGGCGTGACGATGATGGTGGAGCGGAGCACGGCGGAAGCCCCGGCGGGCTGAGGCAAGCGTGACCCGCTTGCGGAGCCGCTGTCCCGGATTCGTCTTGAAATCGTCAGAAAGCGGGACCAGCATCCTGTCTAGAGGCCCGGGCCCCTCTGGCGGCGAACCCCCCGGTTCCCGCGATGTCGGGCCTCCCAACCGCCGCGCCCCCGCGCAGCGACGGAAAGTGGAGGCTGAGGGCGTCATGGATGGAGGCTACGGCGCGTCGGGCGGTCTGCTCAGGCTGCGTCTGGTGGAGCGGCTGACGGACCTGGACCGGCTGATTGCGGCCGAGCGGGCACGTTCCACCCCGGATGAGGCGCTGATCCGGCGGCTGAGCCGGGAAAAGTCCCTGGCCAAGGACCGCGTGGCGGCACTCGGCGGCTGCGGCATGCCGCGCTGGGCGCGAGAGGATGCCGCACCCTAAACCCGGCGGCCGGTGAAGAGCACGGCGATCAGCATGGCGCTGACCGCCAGCACTACCCCGGCCAGCTTGGCCAGGCCCAGCGGCTCCCCCAGGATCAGCACGGACATCAGCACCGCGGCCACCGGCACCATGGTGGTCAGGCAGGCGGTGCGCGTCGCGCCCATCAGCTCCCCCGCCCGGGCATAGAGCGTCGTGGCGATGGCGGAGGAGAGCACACCCTGCGCAAAGCCCTGCAGCAGGTTGGACTGCCAGGGCATGTCAGGCACCACGCCGCCGCCCAGCCAGAGCCAGGGCGGCAGCAGCACCAGGGCGGAGAGGATGCACATGGCCGCATTGCCGGCCAGCGCCGGAATGCGCCAGCGCCGCAGCAACACGGTGAAGGCGCCCCAGACCGTGCCGGCGCCGATCAGGATCAGGTCGCCGCGCCAGGCGCCCGGATGGCTGCCCGAAATGCCGTCCCAGCCGATCAGCAGGATGCCGCAGACGATGAAGCCGAGCGCGATGGCCCGCCCCCGCGTCGGCCTTTCGCCCAGCAGCGGCACGGCCAGCACGGCACCCATGACGGCGGCGGTGATGGGCGCCACCGTGCCGCCATGGCTGGCGGGCGCATAGACCAGCCCCCAGCCGAATAGCAGCGCATTGGCCGCGCCGCCGGTGGCGACCAGCCCCATCAGCTTCGGCAGCCCGATCGTGGCCAGCACCCGCCGCGCCCGCCAGGCGAAGGGCAGCAGCACCAGCGCGGCGGCGCCATAGCGCAGCATGGCGAGATCCAGCGGCGAATAGCCGGCGACGGTGCCGCTGCGGGTCACCACCGCCTGCCCGCCCCAGGTCAGCGCCGCGGCCAGGCCGAAGCACAGGCCGATCAGGACATTCCGGTTCACGCGCGGCTGGGGGAGGAGATCACACCCTTACCCTACCCGCACCCTCGCCCCCTTCCCAGGGGCGGGCCGGTCAGGCGGCGTGGACCTCGTTCACGTCCTGGCCGAAGCGGTCGAAGCCCACCCCGTAGCAATGGATGGAAATGGCGGTGCGGCAGGAGAGGTTGGCCAGGCGGTGGATCAGCGCGGGATCGGCCGGGCCGTGGCTGCCCTGGCCGGGGTGCAGCAGCTGCGTGCTGCGCGGCTGCGGCAGGTCGCCCTCGGCCTCGGCCGCGGCATAGTAGGTCTCGGTCAACGTGCCCTGGTGGACGGCGAAGGCGCACCAGGTCTTGTGGCCATGCACCGGGGACATCTGGCCCGGGCGCCAGACCAGCGCCACCACGGCATAGCCCGCTTCCTCGTCGCTCTGCAGCAGGTGGCGGATGTAGCGGTCGGGGCAACAGGGGCAGTCCATCCCCTCCAGCAGCGCCGGATCGGCGGCGAAAGCCTCGATGGCGGCCGCGACGGCCCGCGGGCGCTCCGCCAAAGGGTGCCGCGCGGCGGCGGCGATGCCGGCCAGCATGGTTTCGCGCGGGGAGCGGGTGCGGATGAAGGTCATGGCTAAGGCTGTTCCTCGACGAGCCCAGACTACACCGCGAATTTTTCTTCACGCAACGCCCAAAGAGACTGTCTTTCCAATTCTTCGGCGACAGACAGATCGATCATCCTGTGCCGACCACCCCCTTTGCGGCTCGGCGGGCCGGGCTATGCTGTGGGATACAAGTTCGGAGATCCCGCCATGCGCCGCCGCAGCCTTCTGGCCGCCACCCTGCTCGCCCCCGGCCTTGCCACCCCCGCCCTTGGCCAATCCGCCCGCCGGCCCCTGCGCCTGGTGGTGCCCTTCCCCGCCGGCGGCACGGCGGATCTGCTGGGCCGGCTGGCGGCGCGTGAGATCGAGCAGGCGCTGGGCGCGCCGGTGGTGGTGGACAACCGGGCCGGCGCCGGCGGCGCCATCGGATCGGATTCGGTGGCCCGCGGCCCGGCGGAGGGCGTGATCCTGCTGTCCAATATCGCCAGCCAGGCAATCGGGCCGGCGGTGAACCGTAGCGTGCCCTACAATCCGGTGACGGATTTCCGGCATATCGCGCTGGTCGCCGCCGTGCCTTCCGCCATTGCGGTGGCGGCCGATGGGCCGATCCGCAGCATGGCGGACCTCGTGGCGCGTGCGAAGGCGCAGGCGGGCGCGGTGCGCTTCGGCTCGACCGGCATCGGCACCTCCTCCCATGTGAAGCTGGAACTGCTGAAGCGGGCGGCCGGGGTCGATATCACCCATGTCCCCTATCGCGGCAGCGCCCCGGCCACGGCGGATGTCATCGGCGGCCAGGTGGAGGGGCTGATCGCGGCGGTGCCGGATATCGGCAACAACGACCGGCTGCGCCTGCTCGCCATCACACTGCCGGAGCGTGCCGCGCGCTGGCCGGATGTGCCGACGGTGGTGGAGGCCGGCTTCCCCGACCTGGTCGCCACCAACTGGTTCGGCCTTTCGGGCCCCGCCGGCATGCCCGCCGACCAGGCCGCCGAGATCAACCGCGCGGTCGTCGCCGGGCTGAACACGCCGGCGCTGGTCGAGCGCCTGGCGAGCCTCGGCGCCCCGCCCAACCGGATGACCCCGGCCGAGTACAGCGCGATGGTGGCGAGCGAGGTCACCCGCTGGGCCGAGATCGCCCGCAGCGCGAACATCCGCGTCGAATGAGCGGCGCGGAGACGACGGCGGAGCTGGAGGCGCGGCTCGCCGAGGTGCGCGCCAAGCGCGGCTACCTGCTGCCGCATCACGGGCTGATGGCGCTGGCCTTTCCCAAGCTGCTGGAAGGCTACGACGCCGCCTATACGGCCCTGGCTTTGGACGACCGGGTGCTGAGCCACCACGACCGGGAATTCGTCTGGATGGCGGTGCTGGCCGCGACCGACGAGGCGCTGGCGACGCATCACATCGCGAAGTTCCGCGCGGCCGGCGGCACGGACGAGACCATTGGTGCCGCCTTTGCGTCAGCCGCCTTCGCCATCGGCGCGGAGGCCTTCGACTTCGCGGCGCGCGACTGGGGGCGGCAGCTGGCGCCCTTCGATCCGCAGGCGAGCTACGTGGCAACCTTGCGGATCGTGGCGCCCGCCGCGCCGATCCGCCTGGTGCATCTGGCGGGCCTCGCCGTGCAGGTGTGCCGCGCCCGCTGGCGACCTTTCGCCTGGCACCTGGCCGCGGCCTATGCGGATGGGGTGGAGGAGGAGGCGATGGCGGAGGCGATCAGCCTGGCCATGTTCCCCGGCAGTGTGCCGCGCTTCGTCGAGGCCTGCGGCCATTGGCGGGCTCTCATCGCCGACGGCGCCCTGCCCGCCAGCCCGCGTTTTCGTGCCTGGGCGGCGCTGACCGGCCAGGGCGGGCATGACGAGGCGACGGGTGTGACGCCGGGCTAAAGGCGGGCCAGCACCGCCTCGCCCATCGCTTCCGTGCCCAGCGCCGCCTCGCCCGGCAAAGCGATGTCGGCGCAACGCGCGCCGGCATCGAGCGCCGCGGTCACCGCCGCCTCCACCTCCTGCGCCGCCTCCTCCGCCCCCGCCGACCAGCGCAGCAGCAGCGCGACGGACAGGATGGCGGCGAGCGGATTGGCCACGCCCTTCCCCGCGATATCCGGCGCCGAGCCATGCACCGGCTCGTACAGCGCCCGTCGCCTGCCATCTGGCCGCGGCGCCGAAAGGCTGCCGCTGGGCAGCAGGCCGAGGCTGCCGGCCAGGCCCGCGGCGGCATCCGACAGCACGTCACCGAACAGGTTGTCGGTCAGGATCACGTCGAAGCGCCTAGGCTCGCGGTTCAGCATGAGCGCGCAGGTATCGGCCAGCATGTGCTCCATCCGCACGTCGCGGAATTCGTCGTGGTGCAGCGCCGTCACCACCTGGCGCCACAGCGCCCCGGCCTCCATCACATTGGCCTTGTCCACGCTGGTCAGCAGGCCACGTCGGCCGCGCGCGAGTGCGAAGGCGAAGCGCGCGGCGCGGATGATCTGGTCCTCGTCGTAGATATGCGTGTTGATGCCGCGCCGCCTGCCATCCGCGTCACGCTCGATGCCGCGTGGCTCCCCGTAATAGACGCCGCCCGACAGCTCCCGCACGAAGACCAGGTCCACACCCGCCAGCGTCTGCGGCTTGAAGGGGGAGACTGCGTCCAACGCGCGCTCCGTCCGCACCGGCCGCAGATTGGCGAAAAGGCCGAGCCGCCGGCGCAGCGACAGCAGGCTGCCGCGGGCGCGTTCCTCGGCCGGCATGGCGGCGCGACCCAGGCTGTCCGCCGCGCCGAACAGCACGGCATCGGCGCGATCCACCGCAGCATGCGTCTCGGCCGGCATCAGGCTGCCGGTGGCGCGCCAGGTGGCATTGCCGAAGGGCTGCTCCTCGATGGTGAGCGGCAGGTCGTGCTTCGCCTGCATCCGGCGCAGCACCCGCAGCGCCTGCGCCGTGACCTCCGGCCCGATGCCGTCCCCGCCGAGGACCAGGACATGCAAAGGCAGGCGGACGGGCTTGGTCATGCGGCGAGACTCCCGGAACTTGGTTGGCCCGCATGGCGCCGCCGCGCGCCCTTCGCGTCAAGCCCGTGACACGCCTTTGCTGCTGTAGCTGCGGCTTTGCCTTGGCGCGGGGCGGCGTGGCAGTCTGCGCGCCGATGGAATCCGCCTCCCCCTCCCCGGCGCCTTCGCCCAAAGCCCGACCTGCCGTCTTGGTGCTGGGCATGCACCGCTCCGGCACCTCCGCCCTCACGCGCGTGCTGTCCCTGCACGGGCTTTCGCTGCCGGCGCGGGTGATGAAACCGGCGCGGGACAATCCGCGCGGCTTCTGGGAATCCGCCGAGGTGGCGGCGCTGGACGACCGCATCCTGGCCGCCGCCGGCAGCCGCTACGACGACCCGCGCCCGCTGCCGCCGGGCCTGCTGCCGCCGGACGCGTTGGAGCCCTTCGTGGCCGAGGCCGTGGAGCTGCTCGCCACCGAATTCCCCGGCCCCGAACCCTTCGTGCTGAAGGATCCGCGCATCTGCCGGCTGCTGCCGGTCTGGCTGCCGGCGCTCGCCCGCTTCGGCGCCACGCCGCTGGCGCTGCTGCCGGTGCGCAACCCGCTGGAGGTCGCCCGATCGCTGGAGGTGCGGGAGAAGATGCCGAAGCCCCGCGCCCTGGCCCTGTGGCTGTCGCATGTGCTGGCAGCCGAGGCCGGCAGCCGCGACCTGCCGCGGACCGTCCTGCACTACGACGACCTGCTGCGCGACTGGCGCGGCTGCCTCGCCCATCTCGGCATGCCGGTGCGACGGGAGACGGCGCTGGAGACGGTGGCCTTCCTGACCCCCGCGCTGCGCCACCACGAGGCCGGTACGGAAACCCTGCTGCGAGACCCGGACGTGCCGGCTGCGGTGAAGCGCGTCTATGCCGAATTGCGCCGCGCGCCCGCCGAGACGGGGCTGGACCCCGAGCCCTTCGACGCCGCCGCCGCCTGGCTGGCCAGGTCCGGCGCCTAGAAAACCACCCCCTTGCGGAACGGGCGCGGCCCCCCGCATTCTGCCGGCCACGAAAAGCCGCACGGCAAGCCGCGGCGGAGAATGGGAGGGGTACCGATGACCAGCCTGATCACCCGGCGCATCGCGCTGGCCGCCGCCGCCGGCGCGCTCGCCGCGCCGCTCGTGGCGCGTGCGCAGAGCCGCTACAAGCCCGAATACAAGCTCTCCGTCGTCGGCAACCGCACCATCCCCCTGGCGGACGGTGCCTTCCGCTGGGCGGAGCTGGTGACCGAACGCTCCGGCGGGCGGATCAACGTGAAGGTCTATCCCGGCAGCCAGCTGGTCGGCGGCGACCAGACGCGGGAGCTGGTGGCGATGCGCCAGGGGGTGATCGACTTCGCGGTCTTCTCCACCATCAACATCTCCCCGCAGATCCGGGAGATGAACCTGTTCTCCCTGCCCTTCCTGCTGCAGGACAGCCGCGGCTTCGATGCCATCATCAAGGGCCCGATCGGCGCCGAGCTGTTCCGCACGCTGGAATCCCGTGACGTGCAGCCGGTGGCCTGGGGCGAGAACGGCTTCCGGGAAATCTCCAACAGCAAGAAGGCGATCCGCACGCCGGAAGACCTGCGCGGCATGAAGATCCGCTTCGCCGCCGGTGCCATCTTCTCCGAGATCTTCACCGCCCTTGGCGCCAATCCGGTGCAGATGTCCTTCGCCGACCTGCAGCCGGCACTGTCCACCGGCGCGGTGGATGGGCAGGAGAATCCGGTGAACCTGTTCCTCGGCTTCCGCATGGACACGCTGGCGCAGCGTTACCTGACCATCTGGAACTACGTGGCCGATGCCGGGATCTTCCTGCTGACCAAGCCGGTGCTGGCCAGCTTCTCGGCCGAGGACCAGGCGCTGGTGCGGGACTGCGCGCAGCAGGCGGCGCAGGAGCAGATCGCCGCCAGCCGCAAGGGCCTCGGCGCCGATGGCGACCGCAGCTCGCTCGATGAACTGGCGCGGCGCAATGTCACCGTCACCATCCTCTCGGATGCTGAAAAGCAGGCCTTCGCCCGCGCCACGCGCCCGGTCTACGACAAATACGCGCAGACCGTGGGCGCCGACCTGGTGCGCCGCGCCGAAGCCGCCGTTTCCGGCGCGCGCGCCTGATGGACTGCCGGCGCGGCGGGGCTGACCCGCCGCGCCCGCCTGGCGGAAAGCCCCGATGACCGAGCACGCCGATATCCAGGCCCCCGGCCTGCAACTGGGGGAAGCGCCCCCGCGCATCCCGGTGACCATCGAAGGCGCGATCGGCGCGGCCATCATGGGCGTGCTGGCGCTGATCACCTTCGGCAATGTGGTGGTGCGCTACTTCACCAACGTCTCCTTCGCCTTCACCGAGGAATACTCAGTGGCGCTGATGGTGGTGATGGCCTTCGTCGGCGCCGCAGCCGCCTTCGGCAACGACCGCCACATCCGCATGACCTTCTTCACCGAACGCCTGCCGCTGCGCATCGCACGGCTGGTGGAACAGGCGGTGCTCGCCTCCTGCCTGCTGATCTTCGGCTTCATCGCCTGGTACGGCGCCTGGTACACCTGGGACGAATACCGCTTCGAGGTGCTCTCACCCGGCCTCGGCGTGCCGTCCTGGTACTACACGGTCTGGATGCCGCTGCTGTCTGCCGTGATCTGCCTGCGCATCCTGGGACGCATGATCCGCGTGGCAAAGGCCGGCTAGCCATGGCGCTCGAAGGCTCCCTCATCCTGCTCGGCGTGTTCTTCGCGCTGCTGTTCCTGGGCGTGCCGATCGGCGTCTCGCTCGGCCTGGCCGGCTTCCTGGTGATCGCCATCGAAGGCTTGGGCATCATGGCCCTGCCCACCAACATCTGGACCGGCATCGCCAAATACCCGCTGCTGGCGCTGCCGATGTTCGTCCTGGCCGGCATGGTTTTCGAACGCGCCGGCGTCGCCGCGCGCCTCGTCGTCTTCGCCCAGGCGCTGGTCGGGCCGCGGCGCGGCGCGCTCGCCATCGTCGCCGTGCTGGTCTGCCTGGTGCTCGGCGGCATCAGCGGATCGGGCGCCGCGGATTCCGCGGCGGTCGCGGCCGTCATGCTGCCGGCGATGATCAAGCAGGGCTATCCGCGCGCCTATTCCGCCAGCCTGATCGCGGCCGCCGGGTCCACCGCCGTGCTGATCCCGCCCTCCATCCCCTTCATCGTCTATGCCGTGCTGGTGCCGGGCGTGTCCGTCCCAGCGCTGTTCCTGGGCGGCGTCATCCCCGGCCTGCTGGCCGGCCTCGCTTTGCTGGTGCCGGCCATCCTGCTGGCGCGCATCCACGGCTTCGGCCTGCCACCGCCCGAGGAAAAACGACCGCCGCTCTGGGCTTCCTTCAAGGACGCGATCTGGGGCCTCCTCGCGCCCATCGTCATCCTGGGCGGCCTGCGCTCCGGCGCCTTCACCCCCACCGAAGCCGCCGTCGTCGCTGTCTTCTACGGGCTGTTCGTCGGGCTGGTCATCTACCGCGTGCTGCGCTGGGCCGATATCTACGCCACGCTGCGCGACAGCGCGGAAATCAGCGCCGTGGTGCTGATGATCATCGCACTCGCCAGCATCTTCGCCCATGCCGGCAGCACCGTCGGCGCCTTCGACGCCCTGGCCCAGACCCTGGTCGGCATCACCGCCAACGAAACCATCATGCTGCTGATGATCACCGCCCTGGTGCTGGTGGCCGGCATGCTGATCGACGCCATCTCCATCTTCCTGGTCTTCCTGCCGATCCTGCTGCCGATCGCCAGAAGCTTCGACTGGGACCTGACCTGGTTCGGCATCCTGCTGACCATGAACGTCGCCATCGGCGCCTTCACACCCCCCATGGCCGTGAACCTGATGGTGACCTGCAAAGTCGCCAACACCTCCATGGAATCCACCATCCCCTGGGTGCTGTGGTTCGTCCTGGCCATGCTGACCGCCCTGCTGCTGGTGGCCTTCATCCCCGACCTGGCCCTGTTCCTGCCACGCGCATTCGGGGATCTGTAGGGCCGCGCGAGTGGCTTTGCAGGGGGACGCTGTCCCCCTGCACCCCCTGCCAGGGGCCCGGCCCCTGGACCGCGAGGACCTTGAGCGGAAATGGAGAGGGGGCCAGAGGTACCGCTGAACAAGCGGTCACCCCGGCCCCCTCTCCATTTCCGCTCATGTTCATGGGTTCAAAGGGCCAAAGCCCTTTGCGGGGAGGTGCAGGAGGGGCAGCGCCCCTCCTGCAACCACCTGCGTGGACCTTCAGACCGAGACGCTCATGTCCAGCGCCGGCTTGGCGTCGGCGGGCAGCGGGCTTTCGTAGGGTTTGCCGCCGGTGCGCTTGGCGTGGTCGGCCTTGGCCTCGGCGATGAGCTTCGGGTTCTGCAGCGCGTCGATGGCGGTGCCGGCCATGACCTTGGCGACGTGGATCATGCCCTTGTGGGCGGCGGGCAGCTTGCCCTGGCCGGTGAGCTGCCAGGAGTGGAAGGGTGTGCCGATGGCGCAGGTGGCGCCGCGGGCCTGCACGGTGGGCACTTTCCAGGAGACGTCGCCGACGTCGGTGGAGCCGATCATCGGCACGCCCTTGGCGTTCTCCGGGACCACCTGTTCGCAGAGCACCTCGCCGGGGCGCGGTTCCACGCCGACGCGGCGCCAGGCGGAAAGGATGTCCTCCTCCGACAGCGTGGCCTGGAATTCGGCCGCCTTGGCGCGGTCGGCATCGTCCCATTCCGGCGCGCCGAGGCGGTCCAGATTGGCCTGCATCGCCTTGTCCAGCGGGGTGTTGCCCATGAGGTTGGAGACGGCGGAGACGACGCGGGTGGAGACGGTGCATTCCGTCATCAGCGCGGCGCCATCGGCGATCTTGCGCACGCGGGTGACGAGGGCGTTGAGCTCGGTCACGTTGCGGGCTCGGATCAGGTAGCGGACCTTGGCGGTGGACTGCACCACGTTCGGCGCGATGCCGCCGGCGTCGAGATAGGCGTAGTGGATGCGGGCATCGCTCGGCATGTGCTCCCGCATGTAGTTCACGCCGACATTCATGAGTTCGACGGCATCGAGGGCGGAGCGGCCGAGATGCGGCGCGGCGGCGGCGTGGCTGGCGCGGCCGATGAAGGAGAAATCGATGCGGGTATTGGCGAGCGAGATCATGTCGTCGACGCCGGCGAAGCTGGCCGGGTGCCAGGTGATGGCGATGTCGACATCGTCGAAGGCGCCGTCGCGCACCATGAAGCCCTTGGCGGCGCCGCCTTCCTCGGCCGGGCAGCCGTAGTAGCGCACGCGGCCGGGCAGGCCGTTGGCCTTCAGCCAGTCCTTCACCGCGGCGGCGGCCATCAGGCTGGCGGAGCCGAGCAGGTTATGGCCGCAGCCATGGCCGCGGCTCTCGCCCGGGACCGGGCGCGGTTCGGTCACGCCGGCTTCCTGGGACAGGCCCGGAAGGGCGTCGTATTCGCCGAGGATAGCGATGACGGGCCCGCCCTCGCCGGCCTCGCCCATCACCGCGGTGGGGATGCCGGCGACATTGGTGGTGACGCGAAAGCCCTCGGCCTCCAGCATCGCCTTGTGTTCGGCGCAGCTGCGGTGTTCGTCGTAGCAGAGCTCCGGCATGCCCCAGATCTTGTCCGAGAGCTCGACATAGGGCTCGCGCCGCTGGTCGACGAGCTGCCAGATCTGTTCCGAATTCTGCATGATGGGCTCCTTGGCCGAGGCTGAAGGCGAAAGCGGGAGTATCGCCGGAAACGCCCTGATCGGCCAGCGCGTTGCCTTCCTTCACGGTAAGGGAGGTCGGCATGCAGATCCAGGTGAACACCCCCGATGGCGCGGGCGGCGCCGATCTGATCGCGCGGGTGGAGCAGGCGGTGGCCGAGGCGGTGGGGCGGTTCGAGGCGCATCTGACGCGGGTCGAGGTTCATCTCGGCGATGTGAACGCCCTGAAGGGCGGCGCGCAGGACAAGCGCTGCATGGTGGAGGCGCGGCCGACGGGCAAGGCACCGATCGCGGTTTCCCACCAGGCGGAGACGGTGCCGAAGGCGATGAATGGCGCGCTGGGCAAGCTCAGCCGGGCGCTGGATACGGCGCTGGCGCCCCGCACCGACCACAAGGGCAATGCCTCGCTGCGGGATAATGAATTTCGGTAAGGATCCGGCCGCGCCTTAAGCCTCTGGCAAGAATCGGCGATCCAGGGCAGAATGAGGGAGCTGCGGCAGGCGAAGGCTCTGGCCCGCCTGCGCCAGGACGGCGCGGCGGCGGTACTCCAGGATGGGGGTCCGATCCCGCGCCAGGATGGCGCCCGCAGCCCGCGCCAGCATGGCGCCCCCCACTCCACCCGAAGCCGGCATGCCGGTGAGACCAAAGGCGCCCCTATGGAGTCCCTGCCGACCATCGTGCTTGTCGTGCTGCTGCTGCTGGCCGTCGTCACCGTCGCCCAGGGCATCCGCACGGTGCCGCAGGGCCAGGTCTGGACGGTGGAGCGCTTCGGCGCCTTCACCCGGCTGCTCTCCCCCGGGTTGAACCTCATCATCCCCTTCGTCGACCGCATCGGCCACAAGCTGAATGTGCAGGAGGTGGTGCTCGACATCCCGGAGCAGTCCGTCATCACCAAGGACAATGCGACGGTGGCGGTGGATGGCATCGTCTATTACCGCATCATGGACCCGGCCAAGGCCGCCTATGCGGTGCAGGACCTGACCCAGGCGCTGGTCGCCATGGCCATGACCAATATCCGCGCCGTGATCGGCGAGATGGACCTGGACCAGACGCTCTCCTCCCGCGACCGCATCAATACCTCGCTGCTCAATATCCTGGATGGTGCGACCGATCCCTGGGGGGCCAAGGTAAGCCGCGTCGAGATCCGCAAGATCGAGCCGCCGGACACGCTGATCCGCGCCATGAACCTGCAGATGACGGCGGAGCGCGAGCGGCGCGCCAGCGTGGCCAAGGCGGAGGGCGAGAAGCAGGCCCTGGTGCTGCAGGCCGAGGGCCGCCGCGATGCCGCGCTGCGCGATGCCGAGGCGCGGGAGGCGCTGGCCCAGGCGGAGGCCAATGCCACGAAGATGGTGGCCGAGGCCGCCGCCGGGGCGGGCGCCGATGCGCTGCGCTACTTCATCGCGGACAAGTATGTGAAGGCCTTCGAGGCGATGGCCGCCAACCCCTCCTCCCGCCTCGTCATCGTGCCGATGGAGAGTGCCGCGCTGGCCGGCGGCATCACCCAGGCCATGGAATTGCTCCGCGGCACGCAAGGCGGCCCCGACCGGCCGCCTACCGTGCCGGGCGGCGGAGCGTTGCCGGGGGATCGTCCGTGGAACCGGGCCTGATCTGGATCCTGCTCGGCCTGGTCGCGCTGGGGGCGGAGTTGGTGCTGCCCGGCGTCTATCTTCTCTGGGCCGGCATGGCCGCGATCGGCACCGGGCTGGTGCTGCTGCTCGGCACCGGGCTTGGCTTCGCGCCGACCGTGCTGGTCTTCCTGGTGCTGCTGGCGGCGGGTGTGGCGGCCTCCCTGGCGCTGCGCCGCGGCCGCCGCGGGCCGGACCGCCGGGTGAATGCGCCGGAGGCGGGGCTGGCCGGGCGCCGCGCGTTGCTGCTGCTCGGGCCGGATGGCGCGCCGCGGGTCAGGCTCGGCGACAGCGAATGGCCCGCCCGGCTGCCGCCCGGCATGGCGCTGCCGCCGATCGGCGCGCCGGTGCGGGTGGAAGCGGTGGAGGGCGTTGTGCTGGTGGTGCGGCCGATCCACGACGACATCGGGCAGCCCGCCTGATGCGGCGGCTTCTCCTCGCGGCCCTGCTGCTGGCGCCCGGGCTCGCCCAGGCGGCCCCCGATCCGCTGGAGGGGGTGAACCGTCGCATCCATGGCTTCAACCGGGTGGTGCAGTCCTGGCTGCTGGACCCGGTGGTCACCGCCTATGTCACCCACGCGCCGCCACCGCTGCGCCAGGGCATCGCGAATGCCTTCGCCAATCTGCGGGAGCCGATCACGGCGATCTCCGGCCTGGCGGCGGGGGATTTCGAGCTCGCCTGGCATGCGACGGCCCGCTTCGGCATCAATTCCAGCCTGGGGCTGGGCGGGGTCCGGGACAGCGCGGCGGAATGGGGTTTCGCGCGGCGCGTCGCTCTGCCGGCGGATGCGGTCTGCGCCTGGGGCATTCCCAGCGGGCCCTACCTCGTACTGCCGATCCTCGGCCCCTCCACCCTGCGCGATGCCGGGGCGATGCTGGCCAGCAGCGCCGGCCTGGCCCAGGCGCTGGGCCCGCACCTCTTCCTGCCCTGGCGCGGCAGCGACCTGATGGTGGAATACAGCCAGCTCTCCGGCGAGCTAAGCCGGGTCGAGGCGCAGGCGCTGGATCCCTATGCCGTCTATCGCAGCGCCTATCTGCAGCGCCGCGCCGCCCGCTGTGCCGTGGATCGCCTGGCCCAGGAAGCGGAGGATCAGCTGGCGGAGGCGGACTGACCCCGGCGCAACGAAACCGCCTCGCCGCGCCTCTCCTGGCTTGAAGCCGCCGCGCAACCCGGCCTAGCCTTGCCCCTAAGTGCCCGGGAGCAACCTGGGCGCAGAGGAGGAGAGACGATCCGATGACCCTGCTGTCCCGCCGTTCCCTGCTGGCCGCCAGCGGCGCCGCGCTGACCGCACCGCTCGCCATGCCGGCCCTCGGCCAGGGCAATTGGCCGAACCGCCCGATCCAGCTGATCGTGCCCTGGGGCGCCGGCGGCGGCACCGATGCCACGGCGCGCATCGTGGGCAGCCTGCTGGAGCGGGACCTCGGCCAGCCGGTGAACGTCGTGAACCGCACCGGCGGGTCCGGCGTGGTCGGGCATTCGGCCATCTCGACGGCGGCGCCGGATGGCTACACCATCGGCATGATCACGGTGGAAATCACCATGATGCATTGGCAGGGGCTGACCCAGCTCAACCCCGAATCCTACACCCCGCTGGCGCTGATGAATTCGGACCCGCCGGGCGTGCAGGTGGCCAGCAATTCGCCCTATGCCGATATCAAGGCGCTGGCGGATGCCATCAAGGCGCGGCCGGCCGGCACCTTCAAGGCCAGCGGCACCGGCCAGGGCGGCATCTGGCACCTGGCGCTGGTGGGCTGGCTGCAGGCGATGGGGCTGAAGGGCGACCATGTGCGCTGGGTGCCCTCGAACGGCGCGGCGCCGGCGATGCAGGAACTGGCGGCCGGCGGCGTCGACATCGTCACCTGCTCGGTGCCGGAGGCGCGGGCGATGATCGATGCCGGCCGGGCCAAGTCGCTGGCCATCATGGCGCCGGCGCGGAACCCGATGTTCGCCCAGGTGCCCACCTTGAACGAAACGCTGGGCATCAACTACTCGGTCGGCGCCTGGCGCGGCATCGCGGCGCCGAAGGGTCTGCCGGCGCCGATCGCGCAACGCTACGGCACCGCGTTGAAGGCGGCCTATGAGAATCCGCAGTTCAAGGAATTCATGACCAGCCGCGGCTTCGGCACGGTCTGGCAGGATGCGGCCGGCTTCGCCAGCTTCATGGCGGAAGGCGACCGGGCGATGGGCGAGGCGATGCGCGGCGCAGGCCTGGCGCGCGGCTGATCCCTCGGGGGCGGCAGAAGCCGCCTCCTTGGGCTGATCCCCTAGGGGCGGCTTTTGCCGCCCCTTCTGCTCCGCGGCGTCCGGAAGGCCTGCCATGCGTATGAATGATGCCCTGCTGGGCGCGCTGCTGCTCGGCTTCGCCGGCTGGGTCTGGTGGCTGACCACCTTCTTCCCCTCCTTCCCCGGCCAGGACTACGGACCGAACCTGTTTCCGCGCATCCTGGCCGCCGGCATCGGCTTCTGCGCGCTGGTGCTGCTGCTGCGCGGCTTGCGCCAGCGCGCCCCGCTGCTGGTGGTGGAGGGTTGGATGGCGCAGCCGCGCCGCGTGGTCTCCTTCCTGCTGATCCCGCTGGCCTCCCTCGCCTATATCCTGGTCTCGGACCCGTTGGGCTTCATCCCCACCGCCTTCCTGCTGCTGCTGGGCCTGTTCCTGTGGTTCCAGGCGCGGCCGGTGGTGGCGCTGCCGGTGGCGGCGGGGATGACGCTGCTGGTGCACTGGTTCTTCGCCGGGCTGATGCGCGTGCCGCTGCCGCGCGGCGTCCTCGACAGCGTCTTGTGAGGACCAAGCCATGGATCCGCTGATCGAGGCCTTCGGCCTGGTCTTCGACCCCTTCGTGTTGGCCGTCATCGGCCTGTCCGCCATCTTCGGCATGTTCGTCGGCGCCATGCCGGGGCTGACCGCCACCATGGCCACCGCGCTGCTGGTGCCGGTCACCTTCTTCATGCCGCCGGTGCCGGCGCTGGGCGCCATCGTCACCGCCACCACCATGGCGATCTTCGCCGGCGACATCCCCGGCGCCATGCTGCGCATGCCGGGCACGCCGGCTTCCGCGGCTTACGCCGATGAATCCTACGCCATGACGCAGAAGGGGCAGCTGAACCTCTGCATGGGCGTGAACCTGGTCTTCTCCGTGGGTGGCGGGCTGATCGGCGTGGCCGTGCTGATCGCCTTCGCGCCGCTGCTGGCCGAAGTCGCCATCAACTTCTCCTCCTATGAGTATTTCTGGCTGGCCTGCCTCGGCCTGACCTGCGCCGTCTTCATGTCCAATGCCGACCCGGTGAAGGGTTTTCTGTCCCTGTTCTTCGGGCTGCTGCTGGCCACCGTGGGCATCGATCCGGCGGCGGGCTTTCCGCGCTTCACCTTCGACGACGTGAACCTGATGGGCGGCGTGAACTTCATCGC
Organism: Falsiroseomonas tokyonensis; assembly: GCF_019024325.1. Lineage (GTDB taxonomy): Bacteria > Pseudomonadota > Alphaproteobacteria > Acetobacterales > Acetobacteraceae > Falsiroseomonas > Falsiroseomonas tokyonensis. Next base: position 352,392 of record NZ_JAFNJS010000002.1, on the reverse strand, counting down.
CACCATGATCGGCATGTTCGCGGTGAGCGAGTTGATGCGCGGCGCGGTGACCTTCGACCTGGCGACCAAGGCTGTGCCGCAGGCGGTGGGCAGCCTGTTCCGCGGGCTGGGCGAGGTGACGCGACGCTACTGGCTGAACTTCCTGCGCGGCAGCGCCATCGGCACCGCCATCGGCGCCCTGCCCGGCGCCGGCGCCGATATCGCGGCCTGGATCAGCTATGCGGTGGCCAAGCGCTTCTCCAAGCAGCCAGAGAAGTTCGGCACCGGGGAGGTGGAGGGCATCGTCGATGCGACCTCGGCCAACAACTCGGCCCTTGGCAGCGCCTGGATCCCAGCCCTGGTCTTCGGCATTCCGGGCGACAGCATCACCGCCATCGTCATCGGCGTGCTGTACATGAAGGGCATGAATCCGGGCCCCACCGTGTTCCAGGAAAACCCGCAGCTGATCTACGCGGTCTTCCTGATCTTCATCCTGGCCAATCTCATCATGTTCCCGCTGGGCTGGGCCGCCATCAAGTCGGCCCGGCAGATCCTGCGCGTTCCGCGCAACCTGCTGTTGCCCGTCATCCTGCTGTTCTGCCTGGTGGGCAGCTTCGCCATGACCAACAGCCTCTATGGCGTGGTGCTGATGCTGGCCATGGGCGTCCTGGGCTGGGTGATGGAGGAGCACGGCATTCCCATCGCACCGCTGATCCTGGGCCTGGTGCTGGGGGAGATGCTGGAGCAGACCTTCGTGCAGTCCATGATCAAGGCGGACGGCGCCTTCCTGGAATTCTTCAGCCGCCCGATCGCCGGCAGCCTGGGCGTCTTCACCCTGCTGATCTGGCTGGTGATGCTGGCCCGCGGCTTCCGGCGGGCACCGGCCGCGGCCCCGGCATGACGCCGCTGCGCTCGGCCGATGATCTGGCGCCGGGCCAGTCCTTCGACCTCGGCGGCTTCGTCCTGCCGCGGGCGGAGGTGCTGGATTTCGCGGCGCGATGGGATCCGCAGCCCTTCCACCTGGATGAGGAGGCGGCGCGCCATTCCGTCTTTGGCCGGCTGGTGGCCAGCGGGCTGCACACCTATTCCGCGGCCGTCGGCCACCTGATCCGCAGCGGGCTGCTGGCCGAGATCAACCTGGCCGGCGGCGGCGTGGAATTGTCCTGGCCGGCGCCGCTGGAACCGGACGAGTCCGTGACCATGCGGCTGGAGGTGGCGGAGATGCGCGTGAGCCGCAGCAAGCCGGAGATGGCGGTGGCGAAGCTGCGCTACCTGGTCGCCACCACCGCGGAAGGCCGGGTGGTGCTGGATGCGCTGGGCACGCATTTCTTGAAGCGCTGAAACGCAAAACGGCGCGGGGGTTGCCCCCCGCGCCGCTGCCGTCGCCCGTCCCGGATGGGATCAAGCGGACTTCTTCATGATTTCCTCGGCGACGTTGCGCGGCACCGGGTCGTAGTGGTGGAACTGCATCGAGAAGCTGGCGCGGCCCTTGGTCATGCCGCGCAGGTTCGAGATGTAGCCGAACATTTCCTTCAGCGGCACATGCGCCCGGACGATGACCGAGGTGCCGGCCATGTCCTGCGACTGGATCACGCCGCGGCGGCGGTTCAGGTCGCCAACGACGTCGCCGACATGGTCGGACGGCGTGGTGACTTCCACGTCCATGATCGGCTCCAGGATCACCGGGCCGGCCTTCTTCATGCCTTCGCGGAAGCAGGCCTTGGCGGCGATTTCGAAGGCGAGCGCGGAGGAGTCGACGTCGTGGTACTTGCCGTCGACCAGGGTGAACTTGAAGTCCACCGTCGGGAAGCCGGCCAGCACGCCGGTATCGGCCTGCACCTTGATGCCCTTTTCCACCGCCGGGATGTATTCCTTCGGCACGGAGCCGCCGGTGGTGCCGTTGACGAACTCGATGCCCTCGGTCCGCTCCTTCGGCTCGAAGACGATCTTCACCTCGGCGAACTGGCCCGAACCACCCGACTGCTTCTTGTGGGTATAGGTCTCGGTGTGGCTCTTGGTGATCGTCTCCCGGTACGCCACCTGCGGCGCGCCGATATGAGCGTCCACGCCGTATTCGCGCATCAGCCGGTCGACGATGATCTCGAGATGCAGCTCGCCCATGCCGGAGAGGATGGTCTGGCCCGTCTCCTGGTCCGTGCGCAGGCGCAGGCTGGGGTCCTCGCCCGCCAGCTTCTGCAGGCCGAGCGTCATCTTCTCGACGCCCTCCTTGGTCTTCGGCTCGACAGAGATGTCGATGACCGGCACCGGGAAGGCCATGCGCTCCAGAACCACCGGATCGGCGCCATCGGCCAGGGTGTCACCCGTGCCGGTGTCCTTCAGCCCGACGAAGGCAGCGATGTCGCCGGCGAAGACTTCCTTGATTTCCTCGCGCTTGTCGGCGTGCATCTGGAACATGCGGCCGATGCGCTCGCGCTGGCCCTTGGTGGTGTTCATCACCATGTCGCCCTGGCGCAGCGTGCCGCGATAGACGCGCACGAAGGTCAGGTTGCCGTACTTGTCGTTGATGATCTTGAAGGCGAGGCCGGCGAAGGGCGCGTCCGGATCGGCCGGGATCACCTGGCGGTCGGCCGTCTCGTCCTGGCCTTCCTCCGGCGCCACCTTGATGCCGGGGATGTCGATCGGGCTCGGCAGGTAGTCCAGCACCGCATCCAGCAGCGGCTGCACGCCCTTGTTCTTGAAGGCGGTGCCGCAGAGCACCGGGCGGAACTCGCCGCTGATCGTGCCCTTCTTGATGCACTTCTTCAGGGTCTCGACGGAGACGTCGCCCTTGTCGAAATATTCCTCCATCGCCGTCTCGTCGATGCCGACGGCGGTGTCGACCAGCTTCTGGCGGTACTCGGCCGCCTTCTCCTTCAGCTCGTCCGGAATCTCCTGGTACTCGTACTGCGCGCCCAGCTCGTCACCCTTCCAGATGATGGCCTTCATCTCGACCAGGTCGACGACGCCGATGAAGGTGTCCTCGATGCCGATCGGCAGCTGCAGGGTGACCCAGTTGATGCCCAGCTTCTCGGTCAGCGTCTCCGCGGCGCGATAGAAATCGGCGCCCGTGCGGTCCAGCTTGTTGATGAAGATGATGCGCGGCACGTTGTAGCGGTCGGCCAGGCGCCAGTTCGTCTCGGACTGCGGCTGCACGCCGGCCACGCCCTCGATGATGAAGATGGCGCCGTCGAGCACGCGCAGCGACCGGTTGACCTCGATGTTGAAGTCGATGTGGCCGGGGGTGTCGATGACGTTGATGCGGTGATCCTTCCAGATCGCCGTCACGGCGGCGGAGGTGATGGTGATCCCCCGCTCGCGCTCCTGCGCCATGTAGTCCGTCGTGGTGTTGCCGTCATGCACCTCACCGATCCGGTGGGACTTGCCGGTGTAGTACAGGATCCGCTCGGTCGTGGTGGTCTTACCGGCATCGATATGCGCGGTGATGCCGATGTTGCGGATCAGGGCCAGTTCAGTGCGCGCCACGATGGGTCTCCATAGGCGAAAGCGGGTCCGACCGCGGGCTTTCGCCCGTTGCCGCCCGCGCAATGATGTCGAGTATCGTCTTCTCGCGGCGGGACATGCCCTCTCCCACCGGGTTTTGCAAGCGTTCGCGCGCGAATCCGGGGCGGCAGCCGGCCGGATTTGAGGGCCCGGAGCCGAGGCAAGGGTCACGCTATGTCACGAAAGCCTGCAGGGACAGCCGTGCCGTGCGTGCTAAATTGCAGCGCATGAAATCCCCGGCCCATATCGCCGCGATCCGCTTCGGATTGGGTCTCCGCCTGGGGGAGGCGCCGCCGGCGCAGCCCGAGGCCTGGCTCCTGCAGCAGATCGACCGGCCCGCCCCCCCGCCCGAAGGCGCCAGCCTGGCCCAGGCGCTGGAGGTCCGCGGCAAGGACCTCGCCGCCCGCCGCGCCCGCAACCCGGAAGGCGATCCGATGCAGACCCGCGCTGCCGTGGCCGAATTGCTGCGGACCGAGACGCTGGCCTGGGCCAGCCGCCGGCTGACCGCCGACCAGCCCTTCCGGGAAAGGCTGGTCGATTTCTGGATGAACCATTTCACCGTCAGCCGCCGGTCCGGCAGCACCGCGCTGCTGATCGGCAGCCTGGAGCGGGATGCCATCCGGCCGCATGTCACCGGCCGCTTCGCCGATATGGCTGTCGCGGTGGCCCGGCACCCGGCCATGCTGATCTACCTGGACAATGCCGGCTCCCTGGGCCCCAACAGCCCCGGCGGCCAACGCGCCCGCCGCGGCCTGAACGAGAACCTGGCGCGGGAGATGCTGGAGCTGCACACCCTGTCGCCGGCCGGCGGCTACACCCAGGGCGATGTGCAGGAACTGGCCAAGATCCTCACCGGCTGGTCTTTTGAGGGTGGGCGCGAGCCCTACGGCTTCGTCTTCCGCGGACGCAACCATGAACCCGGTGAGAAGCGCCTGCTCGGCCGCCGATTCGGCGCCGGCGAGGCGGCCGGGGAGGAGGCGATCCGCTTCCTGGCCGAGCATCCGGCCACCTGGCGCCACCTGGCGGTGAAGCTGGCGCGGCATTTCGTGGCGGACCAGCCGCCGGCCCAGGCAGTCAGCGCGCTGGAGCGCAGCCTGCGCGAGAGCAAGGGCGACCTCGGCGCCGCCGCCCGCACCCTGGTTGCCCTGCCCCAGGCCTGGGACCCGCCACTCGGCAAGTTCCGCACGCCGATGGACTATGTCATCGCCGCCGGCCGCGCGCTGGGGCTGCGGGAGGGTCAGGCGCGGCTGGTTCTGGCCGGCCTGGGCAGCCTCTCCCAGCCGCTCTGGACGGCGCAGCAGCCGATCGGCTGGCCCGATGTGGCGGCGGATTGGGCGACGCCGGAGGCGCTGATGCGCCGCGTCGACTGGGCCTTCACCCTGGCCGGGCGGATGGAGCGGGTGGATCCCGGCGCGGCGGCCGAGGCCGCCCTCGGCCCGCTCGCCCGCGCCGAAACCGCCACCGAGATGCGCCGCGCCGGATCGGTGCGCGATGCGCTGACCCTGCTGCTCGGCAGCCCGGAGTTCATGCACCGATGAGCGAATCCCCCGCCTGCGGCGCCGCGCCCCACGCCTCCTTCCGTATCGGCCGCCGCGGCCTGTTGCTGGGCCTCGGCGCCACCTTCGTGGCCGGCCAGGCGCGGCTGGCCTTCGGCCAGGCGCCGGGCGACCGCCGCCTGGTCGTCATCCTGCTGCGCGGCGCGCTGGACGGGCTGTATGTGGTGCAGCCCTATGGCGACCCGGCGCTGAAGGGGCTGCGCGAACGCCTCGCCCTGCCGGAGCCCGGGCAGGAAGAAGGGCTGCTGGACCTCGGCGGAACCTTCGGCCTGCATCCGGCGCTCGGCAACCTGCATGGCATGTTCACGGCGGACCAGGCCACCATGCTGCATGCGGTGGCCGGCCCCTATCGAAGCCGCAGCCATTTTGAGGCGCAGGACCTGCTGGAATCGGGCAGCGGCCAGCGCATGGCCAGCGGCTGGCTGAACCGCGCACTGCAGGCCCTGCCACCGGGCGAACAGGCCCGCACCGGCTTGGCGGTGGGCACCGGCGTGCCGCTGCTGCTGCGCGGCCCGGTGCCGGTCGGCGCCTATGCCCCGCCGGGGCTGGACCGGCCGGCGCCGGAGTTGATGTACCGCCTGGCGGCCCTGCAGCAGGCCGACCCGCTGATCGGCCCGGCCTTCGCCGAGGGCATGCGCGCGCGCGGCTTCGTCGCCCAGGCGCTGGGCACGCCGGAGCGGGAGCGGGTGACCTTCGCGACGCTGGCCGGCACCGCCGGTCGCCTGCTGGCCGAGCCGGGCGGGCCGCGCGTGGCGGCGCTGGAGCTCGGCGGCTGGGACACGCATGTGCAGCAGATGGGCCGCATCATGGGTCCGCTGCGGGCGCTGGATGAAGGCCTCGGACAGCTGAAGGAGGGACTGGGCGCCGAATGGGCCAGGACCGCCGTGCTGGTGGTGACCGAATTCGGCCGCACCGCGCGGGTGAACGGCAACCAGGGCACCGACCACGGCACCGGCGGCGTCGCCTTCCTGGCCGGCGGCGCGGTGACCGGCGGGCGGGTGGTGGCCGATTGGCCGGGCCTGGCCGAGGACAAGCTGTTCGAGAACCGCGACCTGCAGCCCACCCGGGACCTGCGCAGCATCGCCAAGGGCCTGCTGCGCGACCATCTGCGCCTGCCCGACGCCGCGGTGGCGCGGGCCTTCCCCGGCAGCGACGAGGCGCCGGCCATGCGAGGACTGGTGCGGGCATAGGGCGCGCAACCCCCGGCGCGGGACCTGCGTTGCAACCGCAACCGAAACAGGACCGACCCGCATGGCCGAAAGCTTCCCGATCTATCGCTACGAGACCCGGCAGGAGGATGGCGCGACCGAGACGCGCTATACTTTCGCGCCGATGGAAGGCGTGGGCTATGCCGGCCGCGGCAGCCCGACCAGCGCGGGGGATGCCGATACCGAGGCCAGCGAGGCTCGCCCCGCCGGCCATGTCGAGGCGCCGGCCGGCTCGCAGATCATCAGTGTCGAGCCGCCGACGCTGGAGGTGCCGGGCCGCGGCAAGGTGGATGTCTCGGCCGTGATCGGCGTGACCGAGGGCGAGACCTCCGCCAGCAGCGACGTGGTCCGCTGGCGCCCGGCGGGCTGATCCAACTGGACAAGGCGGGCGCGGCGGGTCACATGCCGCGCCCATGCCCGAGGCCCCTGCCCCTCCCCCGCTGCGCACCGAGGATTTCGACTTCGCCCTGCCGGAGCGCCTGATCGCCCAGGCGCCGGCGCGGCCGCGTGATGCCGCGCGGCTGCTGGTGGTGCGGCCGGAAGGGCTGGCGGATCGCGGCGTGCTGGACCTGCCGGGGCTGCTGGAGCCGGGCGACGTGCTGGTGGTGAACGACACCCGCGTCATCCCGGCCCGCCTGCGCGCCCGGCGCGGCGAGGCGCGCATCGAGATCATGCTGAACCGCGCCGAGGGCGGCGGGCTGTGGCAGGCGCTGGTGCGCAATGCGCGGCGTCTGCGCGCGGGCGATGTGGTGGAGATCGAGGGCGCCCCCGGCTGCACCGCGCGGGTGGTGGAGCGGCAGGAAGGCGGCTCCGCCCTGTTCGACTTCGGCCCGGACCAGGCGGCGCTGGCCGCGGCGCTGGAACAGGCGGGCGAGATTCCCCTGCCCCCCTATATCCAGCGCGAGGGCAAGCCGCGCGCCGAGGATGCGGCGGACTACCAGACCATCTTTGCGCGCCATCCCGGCGCCGTTGCCGCGCCGACCGCGAGCCTGCATTTCACGGACCGGCTGCTGGCGGCGCTGGATGCGCGGGGCGTGCGACGGGTGTCGGTGACGCTGCATGTCGGCGCCGGCACCTTCCTGCCGGTGCGGGACGAGGATCCGCGGGCGCATCGCATCCACCAGGAATGGTGCGAGATGCCCGAAGGCTCCGCCGCCGCCATCAATGCGGCCCGCGCCGCCGGGCGGCGCATCGTCGCCATCGGCACAACGGCGCTGCGCACGCTGGAATCGGCGGCGGCCGAGGATGGCACGGTGACGCCCTTCCGCGGGCTGACCGGCATCTACATCCTGCCCGGCCATCGCTTCCGCGCGGCGGATGCGCTGCTGACCAATTTCCACCTGCCGAAGTCGACCCTGATGATGCTGGTCTCCGCCTTCTGCGGCACGCGCCGCATGCGCGCGGCCTATGCGCATGCGATCCGCGAAGAATACCGCTTCTTCTCCTACGGCGACGGCAGCCTGCTGTTCCGCTGCGAACAGGACGCTGCCGAATGACCCTGCATTGGAAGATGGCAGCGCGCGACGGCGCGGCGCGGGCCGGCATGCTGCACACGGCGCATGGCGAGGTGCCGACGCCGGTCTTCATGCCGGTGGGCACCGCCGGCACGGTGAAGGCGATGACCGCTGATGCGGTGCGGTCCACCGGCGCGCGCATGGTGCTGGGCAACACCTACCACCTGATGCTGCGGCCGGGGGCGGAGCGCGTGGCGCGGCTCGGCGGGCTGCACCGGATGATGGACTGGCACGGGCCGATCCTGACGGATTCCGGCGGCTTCCAGGTGATGTCGCTGTCCGGCCTGCGGAAGCTGGACCAGGACGGCGTGACCTTCCAGAGCCATATCGACGGCTCCAAACACCGCATCACCCCCGAGCGCAGCGTCGAGATCCAGCACCTGCTCGGCGCCGACGTCACCATGTGCTTCGACGAATGCACGCCCTTCCCGGCGACGGAGGAGCAGGCCGCCGAGAGCATGCGACTGTCCATGCGCTGGGCCGCGCGGTCCCGCCAGGCCTTTGTCGCGCGCGACGGCCACGGGTTGTTCGGCATCGTCCAGGGCAGCGTCTTCGAGGATTTGCGGCGCGAGAGCGTGGCCGCGTTGACCGAAATCGGCTTCGAGGGCTATGCCATCGGCGGCCTCGCCGTGGGCGAGGGCCAGGCGGAAATGCTGCGCGTTCTGGACTTCACCGCGCCGCTGCTGCCGCAGGATGCCCCGCGCTACCTGATGGGCGTCGGCACGCCCTCCGACCTCATCGAATCCGTCCGCCGCGGCGTCGATATGTTCGACTGCGTGATCCCGACGCGCTCCGGCCGCACCGGCCGCGCCTATACCAGCCGCGGCGTGCTAAACATGCGCAATGCGAAGCATGCCGAGGCTACGCGGCCGCTGGACCCGGATTGCGACTGCCCTGCCTGCCGCAACCATTCCCGCGCCTATCTGCACCACCTGATCAAGGCCGAGGAGATGCTCGGCCCGATGCTGCTGACCTGGCACAATATCCGCTACTACCAGACCCTGATGACGCGGCTGCGCAACGCCATCCTCGAAGGCCGCTTCGAGGCGGAGGCCGCGGCGATCGCGGCGGGCTGGGCGGAAGCCGAAGCGGGCTGAGCCAGGCTCAGGCCCCCGCCGCGCTGCGCTTCAGCAGCAGATGCGCGGCCAGGCCGCCGCTGCCCGCCAGCGCGATAAGCACGCCCATGGCCAGCGCGGATGTGCCGCCGAAGGCGCCCAGCACCGCGCCCACCACGGCGCCAATGCCGAATTGCAGCGTGCCCATCAGCGCCGAGGCGCTGCCCGCCATCCGCCCCATCGGCGCCATGGCCAGCGCCGAGGACAGCGGCAGCACCGATCCCATCAGCGCCAGATACAGGAAGAAGGCGGCCAGCAGCGGCAGCAGGGCGCCGCTGAGGACCGCCAGCACCACGCCGATCCCCGCCACCGCCAGCAGCGACAGCGTGACCACCAGCAGCTGGGACGGCTGCCTGCGACGCACCAGGCGGCTGATGACCTGGCTCGCCAGGATCAGGCCGAAGGCATTGCCGCCGAAGGCCATGCCGTATTCCAGCGGCCCCAGCCCATGCACCTGCATCAGCAGGTTCGGCGAGCCGACGAGATAGGCGAACAGCCCCGCCATCGGCAGCGCACCCGCCAGCGCATGCGACAGGAAGCGGCGATCGCGCAGCAGTTGGACATAGACCAGCATCACCTGGCCCAGCCCGTCCTGCCGCCGCTGCTCCACCGGCAGGCTTTCCGGCAGCCATTGCTGCATCACCAGCAGCGCGACCGCGCCATAGATGGCCAGGAACCAGAAGATCGCGCGCCAGTCGAGCGCCGCCAGCAGCCAGCCGCCCAGCATCGGCGCCAGGATCGGCGCCGCGCCCATGGCCAGCATCAGCATGGACATCATGCGCACCGCGCCGCGCTCGTCGCAAAGGTCGCGCACCACCGCACGCGCCACCACCACGCCGACGCAGCCACCCAGCGCCTGCAGCAGCCGCAGCGCCACCAGCGCATCGGCGGAACGCGCCAGCGCGCAGCCGATGGAGGCCAGGGTGAAGACCACCATGCCGATCATCAGCGGCAGGCGCCGCCCGACGCGGTCCGACAGCGGGCCATAGACCAGCTGGCCCGCGGCCATGCCGAGCAGGAAGACGGCGAGCGTGCGCTGGATGGCGGCGGGGCTGGCGGCGAGGTCGGCGCCCATGGCGGGGAAGGCGGGCAGGTACATGTCCACGCCCAGCGGCCCCAGCGCGGTCAGGGCGCCGAGGAGGGCGGCGAGGCGCCTGTAGTGCTCAGGCATGGGGGGATCGGCCTTGCTGCTATGCAGCATTTGCCTAGACCCGCGCCCCAGCCTTCGTCCAGCGCAGGATCGGGCGGGACGGCCATGCGCCGCGCTGGCGGCTTCCGCGCCTTAATCCTGCAAACCGCGGCGCCCGTCGGCCGGTGGCGAGGTTGCGCGGGGCGCGAAGGCGTGTGTAGCCTTCGCGGGCGTAGTCGCCGGTAAAGGCGGCACGTGGGAGGACGGAACGGAAAGATGGCAACGGTCTCGGTGCGGCAGGCGCTCAAATCCTTTGGCACCACCCGCATCCTGCACGGCGTCGATGTGGAGATCTCGGATGGCGAATTCGTCGTCCTGGTCGGCCCATCCGGCTGCGGCAAATCCACGCTGCTGCGCATGATCGCGGGGCTCGAGAACATCAGCGGCGGCGAGATCGCGATCGACGGGCGCGTGGTGAACAACGTGCCGCCGAAGGACCGGGACATCGCCATGGTGTTCCAGAACTACGCGCTGTATCCGCATATGACGGTGCGGCAGAACATGGCCTTCTCCATGAAGCTGGCCAAGGCGCCGCCCCAGGTGATGGAGGAGGAGGTGCAGCGCGCCGCCAAGATCCTCGGCCTGGATGCGCTGCTGGACCGCTATCCGCGCCAGCTCTCGGGCGGCCAGCGGCAGCGGGTCGCCATGGGGCGCGCCATCGTGCGGCATCCGCAGGTCTTCCTGTTCGACGAGCCGCTGTCCAACCTGGATGCCAAGCTGCGCGTGCAGATGCGGTCCGAGATCCGCGAATTGCAGCAGCGCCTGGGCACAACGACCATCTACGTCACCCATGACCAGATCGAGGCCATGACCATGGCCGACCAGATCGTGGTGATGAATGGCGGGCGGATCGAACAGGCGGGCGCGCCGCTGGCGCTGTATGACAAGCCCGCGAACCTGTTTGTTGCCGGCTTCATCGGCAGCCCGGCGATGAACCTGCTGCCCGGCGAGGTGACGCCGCAGGGCTTCCGCACGCAGGGCGGCGCGCTGCTGCCGCTGCCGCCGGGCGCGCCCCCCCATGCCGCCACCTACGGCATCCGGCCGGAGCATATGAGCCTTTCGGATGATGGCGTCGAAGGCACCATCGTGCTGGTCGAGCCGACGGGGTCCGAGACGCAGGTGACGATGCGGCTGGGTGAGACGGTGGTGACCGGCGCCTTCCGCGAACGCGTGCAGGGGCGCCCGGGCGACAAGCTGCGGGTGCTGCCCGACCTTGGACTGGTGCATCTGTTCGGGCCGGATGGAGCGCGCCTGCCAGGCTGAAGACAACCAACGACAAACAAGGAGGAATCGGGAAAATGGCCTACCTCATCACACGCCGCGCGGCGCTCGCACTGGGCGGAGCGGCGCTGGCAGCCCCCCGCGCCTTCGCGCAGTCCAATATCCCCACGCAATCCGCCACCGCCCCTTCCCTGCCGATCGAACGCGGTGCCACGCTGCGCATGCTGCGCCCGGTGCGCTTCGTGCAGCCGGATGAGGAGGTGTTCCGCGCCAATGCCGCACGCTTCACGCAGCAGACGGGCGTCGAGGTGCGCGTCGACTTCGTGGGGTGGGAGGACATCACCCAGCAGACCGCCGTCACCGCCAATACCGGCGCCGGCCCCGACCTGATCATCGGCTTCAACGAGGCGCCGCATATCTACGCCGACAAGCTGGTCGACATGGCCGATGTCGCCGCCTATCTCGGCCAGAAATACGGTGGCTGGAAGGCCATGGCGCAGCGCTACGGCAAGCGCGCCGGCACCGACATATGGGTCGGCCTGCCCTTCGGCGCCTCCGGCGGCCCCCTGGTCTGGCGCAAGTCCACGCTGAATTCCGTCGGCTTCGACGCCCCGCCCGAGGATCATGCCGGCTATCTGAAGATGTCGCAGGAGCTGAAGCGGGTGGGCAAGCCCTCCGGCTTCGCGCTGGGCAATGCGGTGGGTGACGGCAACGGCTTCGCGCAGTGGCTGGTCTGGTCCTTCGGCGGCTATCTGGTGGATGAGAACAACAACGTCGCCATCAACAGCCCGGAGACGATCCGCTCGCTGGAATACCTGAAGGACCTCTATGCGACCTTCATCCCCGGCACCATCGCCTGGGGCGATATCAGCAACAACCGCGCCTATTCCGCCGGCGAATGCCACCTGACGGCGAATGGCGTCTCGCTGTATTTCTCGCTGAAGAACGACCCGGCGATGCGCGCCATCGCGGACGACACCTACATGACCCTGCTGCCCAAGGGCACGCAGCAGACCTCGCCCATGGCCGGGCTGACGCTGAACGCCATGGTCTTCAGGCACAGCCGCTATCCCAATGCCGCCAAGGCCTTCCTGCAGTTCATGCTGGAGGCGGCGCAGTACGACCCCTGGCTGCAGGCCAATCTCGGCTACTGGTCGCAGCCGCTGGTCGCCTACAACAACAGCGCGACCTGGAGCAGCGGCGACCCGAAGATCTCGGTGTTCAAGGGCGTGATGGATACGACCTTCTACGCCGGCTACAAGGGCCCGATCAGCGAGGCCTCGGCCGCGGCCAATGCGGATTACGTGATGGTGCAGATGTGCGCCTCCGTCGCCTCCGGCCAGGCGACGCCGCAGCAGGCGGCCGCCGAGGCGGAGCGCCGCGCGCGCCGCTTCTTCCGCTCTCGCCGCTGAGCAATCCGGGGCGGCGCCCGCGACAAGCGGGCGCCGTTCCGCCATCCGGGAAGCCATCATGTCCGCGACAACCGCCGCGCCGACCTGGACCAAGATGCGCCCCAAGCAGGGCGCGCTCTCGCGGCTGTTCGACTGGAAGCCGTTCCTCGCCTTCGTTTGCCTGCTGCCGGCCGTCGGCCTGCTGATGACCTTTTTGACCTATCCGCTCGGCCTCGGCGTCTGGCTTGCCTTCACGGACACCACCATCGGCCGCAGCGGCATCTTTGTGGGGTTGGAAAATTTCATCTGGCTGGCGGATGACCCGATCTTCTGGAACGCGGTCTTCTACAGCGTCTTCTACACGGGCGTCGCCACCATCGGGAAATTTGCGCTGGGCCTCTGGCTCGCGCTGCTGCTGAATCAGCACCTGCCGATGAAGTCGCTGCTGCGCGCCATCATCCTGCTGCCCTGGATCGTGCCCACCGTGCTGTCTGCCATCGCCTTCTGGTGGATCTACGACCCGCAATTCTCCATCATCTCCTATGTCTTCGTGGATGTGCTGGGCTGGCGGGACACGAATATCGACTTCATCAACACCGCCTGGCCGGCGCGCTGGTCACTGATCGCGGCGAATATCTGGCGCGGCATTCCCTTCGTCGCCATCTCGCTGCTCGCGGGGCTGCAGACCATCTCGCCCTCGCTCTACGAGGCGGCGCTTCTGGATGGGGCGAGCGCCTGGCAGCGCTTCCGCTACATCACCTTCCCGATGCTGCTGCCGATCCTGGCGATCGTGATGACCTTCTCCATCATCTTCACCTTCACCGATTTTCAGCTGGTCTATGCCATCACGCGCGGCGGGCCGGTGAATTCCACGCATCTGCTGGCGACGCTGGCCTTCCAGCGCGGCATTCCGGGCGGGCAGCTGGGAGAGGGCGCGGCGATCGCCGTCTCCATGATCCCCTTCCTCGTCTTCGCCACGCTGTTCAGCTATTTCGGCCTGGCGCGGCGCAAGTGGCAGCAGGGAGAGGGCAATGACTGAGGCCGCCGCGATGAATGCGCCCGAGGCGAAATCCACCAACACCTCCTCCGCCCAGCCGGAGGCGATGGCCTGGGACAGCAAGTCGCGGCGCTTTGTGCTGCTCTACCTGCCGCTGGCCTGCTTCGTCATCATCCTGCTGTTTCCCTTCTACTGGATGACGGTGACGGCCTTCAAACCGAACGCCGAGCTGTATGACTTCGCCCAGCACAATCCCTTCTGGATCAGCTCCCCCACCCTCGACCACATCCGCCTGCTGCTGTTCGAGACGGCCTATCCGAAGTGGCTGATGACGACGATGCTGGTCTCGGTCTGCTCCACCGTGCTGTCGCTGTTCGCCAGCACGCTGGCGGCCTATGCCATCCAGCGGCTTCGGTTCAAGGGCAGCCAGTATGTCGGGCTGGCGATCTACCTCGCCTATCTGGTGCCGCCCTCCATCCTGTTCATTCCGCTGGCCACGATGGTCTTCCAGCTCGGGCTGTTCGACACGCCCTTCGCACTGATCCTGACCTATCCCACCTTCCTGATCCCCTTCTGCACCTGGCTGCTGATCGGCTACTTCAAGTCGATCCCCTTCGAGCTGGAGGAATGCGCGCTGATCGATGGCGCGACGCGGCTGCAGATCCTGTGGCAGATCACCCTGCCGCTGGCCGTGCCGGGCCTGATCTCCGCCGGCATCTTCAGCTTCACCCTGTCCTGGAACGAATTCATCTACGCGCTGGCCTTCATCCAGAGCAGCGAGAACAAGACCGTGCCGGTGGCGATCCTGACTGAGCTGGTGACGGGTGACGTCTACCAGTGGGGCGCGCTGATGGCGGGGTCGCTGCTGGGGTCCCTGCCCGTCGCGATCTTCTATTCGTTCTTCGTGGACTACTACGTCTCCTCCCTCACCGGCGCTGTGAAGGAATAGACGCGGAACCGAGGGGCCGGCGGGGCGCTTGCACCGCGACCCCTCCGGAGTTCCCGCCATGGCGATCAAGGCGCTAGCCCTCAACTGCACGCTGAAGTCCGATGCCAGCGAAGCCTCCTCCACCGACGCCATGCTCGCCGTGCTGAAATCGGCCTTCGCGGAGCAGCAGGTGGAGGTGACGGAAACGGTCCGCGTCGCCGCCCTGAATATCAAGCCAGGCGTGACGTCGGATGAGGGCGAGGGCGACGACTGGCCTGCGCTTCGGGAAAAGATCCTGGCGCATGACATCCTGATCCTCGGCGGCCCGATCTGGCTCGGCCAGCCCAGCAGCGTCGCCAAGCGGGTGCTGGAGCGGATGGACGCCTTCATCTCGGAAACCGACGACCAGGGCCGCATGCCGAGCTACGGCAAGCTGGCGGTTGCCGCCGTCGTCGGCAATGAGGATGGCGCGCATGCCTCCGCCGCGCAGATCTTCCAGGCGCTGAACGACACGGGCTGGACCATCCCGCCCTCCGCCAGCTGCTACTGGGTGGGCGAGGCGATGGGCGATGTCGACTTCAAGGATCTGAAGAAGACGCCGGAAAAGGTGACGGAGACCGCCGAAATGCTGGCCAGCAGCGCCGCGCATCTGGCGCGGCTGCTGCAGGCCAAGCCCTTCCCTGGCGTGGAGTAGACTCAGAGCTTCTGGTTCAGCGCCGCCACATAGCTGCGGTTATGCGTCGGCGTGATCCAGACCTCGTTGATCGTCACATGCTTCGGCAGGCAGGCGATGTAGCGCACCAGATCGCCGACGTCGGCGGATTGCACCATGCGCGCGCGCTCCTCTGCGCTCACCGGGTTCGGGCGCTTGTCGAGGATGGGCGTCGCCACCTCCCCCGGCAGCAGGGCGCAGCTGCGGATGCCGTTGACGCATTCCTCCATGTTGATGGTGTGGCTCATCGCCACCACGCCGTGCTTGGCGGCCGTGTAGCCCGCACCCGAAAGCATGGAGATATTGCGCCCGGCCATGGAGGCGGTGTGGATCAGCACGCCGTCCTTCTGCGGCCGCATCAGCGGTAGCGCCACCGTCACCGCATAGAAGGCGGAGGCCAGGTTGCCGCGCACCAGCTCATCCACCCCATCCGCATCCAGAACTGCCCAGCGGCGCTGCGTGATGTTCAGTCCCGCATTGTTCACCAGGATGTCGAGCCGTCCGAATTTCTCGGCCAGGAAAGCGCCCACCGCCTTCACGGCCGCGGCATCCATCATGTCGGCCGGCTGCACATGCGCAGTGCCGCCCTGGGCCTTGATGCGGGCCGCCACATCCTCCAGCGGCGCGGGACGGCGGCCGGTCAGCACCAGTTCCGCGCCCTCCTCCGCCAGCGCCAGCGCCGCGGCCTCGCCGATGCCGCTGCCCGCCCCGGTGACCCAGGCGACCTTGCCCGCCAAACGCGCCATTTTCGCTTCTCCCTTGTCGCAGACGCAGGCTAGCAGCGCGCCGCGCGCTTGTCGGCCCCCCGTAGCGGATGCAAGCTGTGGTCAATCGAAGGGAAACGCAGCCATGTCCAAGCCCAGAATCCTGACGCCCGCAGGCGCCTCCTTCACCACGCATGGTGGCGGCTATGCGCTGGAGATGGAGGCGCTGGAACGGCTCGGCGCCGAGATCGTCGAATGCCCGGCGACGGAGGAAGGCTTCATCGCCGCGGCGCCGGAGGCCGATGCAGTCTATGCCAAGGGCATGCGCTTCTCCGCACCGATGATCCAGGCGCTGACCAAGGCCAAGGTCATCACCTGCGCCACCGTGGGCGTGGATTACGTCGATGTGGTCGCCGCCACCGCGCAGGGCATCGCCGTGACCAATTGCCCCGACACCTTCATCGAGGAAGTCGCAGACCACGCCATGATGCTGCTGCTGGCGACCCATCGCCGCTGCATCGAGCAGGACCGCATGGTGCGCGAGGGCCGCTGGACGGAAGGGCGCCCGCAGCTTTCCACCGTGCCGCGGCTGATGGGCCAGACGCTCGGCTTCGTCGCCTTCGGCCGCGTCGCCCGCCTGGTCGCGCTGCGCGCCAAGGCCTTCGGGCTGCGCATGATGGCCTACGACCCCTTTGTGGATGAGCTGACGATGAGCGCGCTCGGCGTGGTGCCGGCCAGCCTGGACGAGGTTCTGGCGCAATCCGATTTCCTGTCCATGCACGCGCCGGCCACGCCCGAGACCGGCCATATGCTGACCACGCGTCACTTCGCGAAAATGAAGCCCAACGCCATCTTCATCAACACCGGCCGCGGCCCGACGGTGGATGAGGCGGCGCTGATCGAGGCGCTGCAATCCAAGCGCATCGCCGGCGCCGGCCTTGATGTCTTCGAGATCGAGCCGGTGAAGCCGGACAATCCGCTGCTGAAGATGCCCCACGTCATCCTCTCGCCGCACAATGCCAGCGCCTCGGCCCGTTTCGACGAGGCACGCAAGCGGCGCGCGGGGCAGGAGCTGGCGCTGGTGCTGTCCGGCCGCTGGCCGATGTCCTGCGTGAATCCCACGGTGCTGCCGGGCTCCGGCCTGCGCCGCTGGCAGCCCTATGCGATGGAGCGCGGGCCGAACAGCTGAACTGCCCCCGGTTCCCCCCTGGTTCCCCCTTTGGCGTCCCTGTGGCACCTTCCGCGCCAAGACGCATAGGAGACGCGCATGTATCCCGATACCCAGCTGTTCATCGACGGCACCTGGCGCGCCGCCCGCGGCGGCCGTAGCCTGCCCGTGCTGAACCCGGCCACCGAGGAAGTCATCGGCCAGGTTGCCCATGCCACCACCGACGACCTGGATGAGGCGCTGGAGGCCGCCGCCCGCGGCTTTGCCGTGTGGAAGAAGGTCTCCGCCTTCGACCGCTCCAAGCTGATGCGCAAGGCGGCCGATATCTTCCGTAGCCGCGCCGATGCCACCGCGCAGATGATGACGCTGGAGCAGGGCAAGCCGCTGGCCGAGGCGAAGATGGAGGTGATGGCGGCCGCCGACATCATCGACTGGTTCGCCGAGGAAGCCCGCCGCGCCTACGGCCGCGTCATCCCCGCGCGTGCGGAAGGTGTGTACCAGCTGGTGGTGAAGGAGCCGGTCGGCCCCGTCGCCGCGTTCACGCCCTGGAACTTCCCCATCAACCAGGTGGTCCGCAAGCTGTCCGCCGCCCTGGCCACCGGCTGCTCCATCATCGTCAAGGCGCCGGAGGAGACCCCGGCCTCCCCCGCCGAGCTGATCCGCGCTTTCGCGGATGCCGGCCTGCCCAAGGGCGTGGCGAACCTGGTCTATGGCGTGCCGGCCGAGATCAGCGAGTACCTGATTCCGCACCCGGTCATCCGCAAGGTGACCTTCACCGGCTCCACCCCGATCGGCAAAATGCTCTCGGCGCTCGCCGGCCAGCACATGAAGCGCGTGACCATGGAGCTCGGCGGCCATGCGCCGGCGATCGTCTTCGACGATGCGGATCTCGAACTCGCGGCGAAGACGCTGGCCGGCGCGAAATTCCGCAATGCCGGCCAGGTCTGCGTCTCCCCCACCCGCTTCCTGGTGCAGCAGAAGTCCTACCCGGAATTCGTCGAGCGGTTCACCGCCCATGCCAAGGCGCTGAAGGTCGGCGCCGGCATGGATGCCGACACGCAGATGGGCCCGCTGGCGCATGAGCGGCGCGTGCCCTGGGTGGAGGGGCTGGTGGCCGATGCACGGCAGCGCGGGGCGGAGGTGCACACGGGCGGCGAGCGGATCGGCAACAAGGGCTATTTCTACCAGCCGACCGTGCTGACCGGCGTCGGCCGCGATGCCCGGATGATGAACGAAGAGCCCTTCGGCCCCGTCGCCATGATCGCCCCCTTCGGCGACCTGGAGGAGGTGGTGGAGGAAGCGAACCGCCTGCCCTTCGGCCTCGCCTCCTATGCCTTCACCCGCAGCGCCAAGACGGCGAATGCCATCGCGGCTCGGGTCGAATCGGGCATGATGACCATCAACCACCTGGGCCTCGCGCTGCCGGAAGTGCCCTTCGGCGGCATGAAGGACAGCGGCTATGGCTCCGAGGGTGGGTCGGAGGCGATCGAGGCCTATCTGAACACGAAGTTCGTCAGCCAGGCCGGCCTGTAAACGCGAAAGGGCACCGGATGTCGCCATCCGGTGCCCCTTGCGTCACGGTCGCGGGGCCGAAGCCCCGCGGGGATCAGGCCTTGGCCTTGCGCTTCGCCTTCTTCATGCCGGCCAGCGCCGATTCCTTCAGCGCCTTGCTGGCCTTGAAGCGCACCGTCGCGCCGGCCTTCACCGCCACCTTCTCGCCGGTCCGCGGGTTCAGCGCGGTGCGCTTCGCCGTCTCCCGCACGCTGAAGGCGCCGAAATCGGGGATGGTGAAGCGCCCGGACTGGACGATCTCCCCCTTGATGGCTGCGATGATGTCGGCCGCGAGCCGGCCGGCGGCATTGGCCGGCATCTCGGTCGACTTCACGATGACGTCGGTCAGAAACTTCTTCGACATGCACTGGCTCCTTGCGATATCGGTCGCATAGCCGGAACCGCCGCGAATGTCAGCGTGTGATTCGCGGCAAGCTGCATGTTTCGGTTATCGCAGTGTATCAGCGGATCCGCGCGAAGACGGCCACCGGCAGGCTGCGCAGGGCTTCACCGGGCGTTAACCTGCCCTGCGGACGGATCACCTGCCCCGTCAACAGGTCCCGCCATTCGGTATCTTTCCCCGGCCAGTCCAGGCTGCTGTCCTGCCAGTCCGGCTGCGGCGCGAATCGTGCTCCGACAAGGCGAATCTCCAAATCGCCGTGCCGCCGGGCGAAGCCCAGAAGCTGCGGCGCGGCGGCGCCGGATGCCGCCAGCGGCTGGTAGTCGCCCTGGGCGTAGAGCGCCGGATTCGCCGCGCGATGCGCCAACAGCTGGGCGGTCAGCGCCAGCTTCATGCGCCCGTCGCGCCAGCCTTCCGCCATGGCCGCCCAGGCCCCGCCTGGGTCCTTCGCCAGCGCTTCCGTCACCGACTCCAGCGCCGAGTCGCGCGCGGCATAGTTCACCGGCCGACGGTTGTCGGGATCCACCAGGCTGAGGTCCCAGGACTCCGCGCCCTGGTAGATGTCCGGCATGCCCGGCAGCGTCAGCTTCAGCGCCGTCTGCACCAGGCTGAACTCCAGCCCCAGCCGGGCCACCCTTTCCTGGAAGGGCAGGAAGGCGGCGAGGAAGTCCTGGCTGTCCAGCGCCCGCCGGACGAAGCCCAGAACGGCTTCCTCATAGTCGGTATTGGGCGCGGCCCAATTGGAATGGCGCTTGGCCTCCCGCATCGACTTGGTCATGGCGCCTTCCAGCCGCGCGACGAGCTCCGCATCCGGCCCCTGCACGGGCCAGACGCCGAGCAGCAGCTGGTAGAAGAGGTATTCGTCGTTGCGGTCCGGCGCGCCCTCCCCCTGGCGCAGGATGGCGGACCAGTTGCGGACCTGGCGCGCCCATTCCTCCGGCATGCCGGCCAGCACGGCCAGCCGCGCGCGGGTATCCTCGCCGCGCTTGGTGTCGTGGGTGGAGGTGGAGAGCATCGCCTGGGGCCAGTGCCGCGCGCGCTCCGCATTGGCGGCGTGGAATTCCTCCAGCGACACGCCGAAATGGTCGGGGTGCCCCCCCACCTCGTTCAGCGCGACCATGCGGTTGTAGCGGTAGAAGGCCGTGTCCTCGAGGCCCTTGGCCATGATCGGGCCGCTGTATTGCTGCACCCGCATGGCCAGGCGCTGCACCGCGTGGCGGCTGAAGCCGCTGCGGGGCTCGGCCACCAGGTCGGTGGTCAGCAGGCGGTGCAGGAAGTCGAAGACGCTGGGGTCGAGGTCCGGCTCCTGCCGCCTCGCGGCGGCCACAGCTTCCTCGATCGCGTGGCGGTCCTCCGCCGTCGGCGGGGCGGCGGCATCGACATAGCTGCGATAGACGGTGAAGCCGGCCACCACGGCGGCCAGGCCGCGGGAGAGGATGTTCTGCGTGAAGTCGGCACTGCGCGGCGTCTGCTGCGCGATGCGCGCGGCTTCGCGGGCCAGCATCGCCAGCTCTCCCGCCATCTCGTTGCGCATGATGCGCAGCTTGCAGTCCTGCACGATGGCGTCGAAATCTTGCTCCGCCCCGGTGAAGTCGGCGTAGAGGCGCGTCAGCGGCGCCTCACCGGCCGGGTCCACCAGCACACCGAGCACGAGGTTGGCGAATTCGTAGCCCGTTGTACCCTGCACCGGCCAGTCCGCGCGCAAGGCCTCATGGCGCGCCAGGATTTTCTCCACCACCAGGTAGAAGGGGCGCGGCGCGGCGGCGCGCAGCTGTTCCAGATAGCCCTTCGGGTCGAGCAGGCCATCGACATGGTCGATGCGCAGCCCGTCCAGCGTGCCATCGGCCAGCAGTGCGAAGACCAGGCGATGCGCATGCTCGAAAAGCTCCGGCAGCTCCATGCGCAGCCCGGCGAGCTCGTTGATGTTGAAGAAGCGGCGGTAGTTGATGTCATCCGCCGCGACGCGGAAGTGTGCGGCGCGCCAGTGCTGGTCACGGATCAGCGCATCCAGTCGGACGGGCTCCGCGTTCAGCGCGGCGACCGCCTGCTCCACCGCGCGCAGCAGCGCGGCATCGCCGGCGACCAGCGCGGCAAGCTCCGCCTGCAGGTCGCGCGCGCGGGCGACGATGCGCGGACGCCAGTCCGGCAAACCCGCAAAGGCGTCGCCTAGGCGTTCCAGCTCGGGATGCGCATCGCCCAGCACGCGGCCGTAATGCAGCGGGCAGATCGGCAGCTTGTGCGTGTCATAGGCCCAGACGGCGAAGCTTCCGGCCGCCGCATCGAAGCGCAGTGCCAACTGCCCTGCCTCCAGCACCGCGCCATACTGGTCGCCCAGGAACGGCACCAGCAGCCGGCCGCGGCGCCAATCGATGTCGAACCAGCCCGCGTAGTCCGATGCCTCGCCCCATTCCAGCACATCGAGCCACCAGGGATTGTCCGCCCCGCCCACACCCATGTGGTTCGGCACGAAGTCGAGGATCTGCCCCAGCCCATGCGCGCGGAAGGCGGTGACCATGTCCCGGAAGGCCTGTTCGTCGCCCAGCTCCGGGTTCAGCGCATTGTGGTCGACGATGTCATAGCCATGCGTGCTGCCCGGCCGCGCCTTGAGATAGGGCGAGGCATAGACATGGCTGACGCCGAGCCGCGCCAGGTAGGGCGCGAGCCGCGCCGCATCGGCGAAGCCGAAGCCGGCATGGAATTGCAGCCGGTAGGTGGCGCGCGGGGTCACGGCTTCGGTCATGCGGATTCCTCGATGGACCAGCGGACGGTCCAGGGGCCCAGGCCCGTGGCCGCACCCTCGCGCCAGATCACGCGGCCAGCCTCTGGCATTTCGGGCAAGGTGGTGGCGGAGAGATTGGCGGCCAGGTGCAGCTTGCCGCCACGATGCAGCGCCCAGGTGATTTCCACGGCGCCTTCGCCCAGCACGCGCCAGGTCCCGCCGCGACGGATCCCGGACAGCCGCGGGATGATCTCGGCATGGCGCACGGCGAGGATGGCGCGGTGCCATCCCAGCGCCTCGGCATGCGACGGCTTCGCCACGTCGTCCCACCGCAACTTGGCGGAGGCGAAGGTTGGCTCCGCCATTGGATCCGGAATGCGTTCGCGCATTGCTGGGTCGGCGAATTCTGGAAACCGGGCGAATTCGGCGCGACGGCCTTCGCGCACGGCATCCGCCAGCTCGGGCCCAAAGTCGCAGAAGAAGGGAAAGGGCTGCGCGGCGTCCCACTCCTCCCCCATGAAGAGCATCGGCACCTGCGGCAGCAGCAGCGCCACCGCCGCCACGGCGCGCAGCGCGGCGCGCGGCGCGATCTGGCACAGCCGATCGCCGAAGGCGCGATTGCCGATCTGGTCGTGGTTCTGCAGGAAGGCGATGAAGGCGGTGGGCTGCAGCGAACCGCTCGGTTCGCCGCGCGGATGGCCGCGATAGGGCATCATCTGGCCCTGGAAGGCGAAGCCCTCGGCCAGCGCGCGGGCCAGCGCTTCCGTGTCGCCCTGGTAGTCGGCGTAGTAGCCGCTGCGCTCGCCGGTCGCGGCCACATGCAGCACGTGATGCGCATCGTCGTTCCACTGCGCCGTATAGTGCGGCGGCTGGCCGCGGGCGTCGCGCTGCAGGCGGCGCGCCTCGTTCTCCTCATTCTCCAGCACCAGGTGCACCGGCCGGTCCGGCACGGCGGCGCGCACCCGCTCCGCCAGCTCCTCCAGCAGGTGCTTCGGGCTGTCATCGATGATGGCGTGCACCGCATCGAGCCGCAGCCCGTCGAGGTGGAATTCCTCGATCCAGTAGAGCGCGTTGTGGATGAAGTACGCGCGCACCGGCGCGGCATCGGCGCCGTCGAAATTCAGCGCGGCGCCCCAGGGCGTCTTGTGGCGATCCGTGAAGGCCTGGGGCGCGACGGCATGCAGATAGGCGCCCTCGGGCCCGAAGTGGTTGTAGACCACGTCGAGCATCACCATCAGCCCATGGCCGTGGGCGGCCTGGACCAGGGCCTTCAGATCCTCCGGCCGTCCGTAGCTGGCGTCGGGCGCGAAGGGCAGCACGCCGTCATAGCCCCAGTTCCGCCCGCCAGGGAAATCCGCCACCGGCATGATCTGGATGGCGGTGACGCCGAGCGCCGCCAGATACGGCAGGCGCGCGATGGCGGCGGCGAAGGTGCCTTCGGGCGTGAAGGTGCCGATGTGCAATTCGTACAGCACCGCCTCCGCCCAGGGGCGGCCGCGCCAGCCGGCATCGGTCCAGGCATGGGCCGCGGGGTCGATCACCTCGCTCGGCCCGTGCACATCCTCCGGCTGGTGGCGGGAGGCCGGGTCCGGCACGCGCAGCCCGTCCGGCAGCACGAAACGGTAGCGGCTGCCGGGGCGCGCCGCGCGCGTCTGCAAAGCGTGCCAGCCCCCCTCCTCCCGCTGCATGGGCAGCGGCGCCGCGCCGTCGATCTCCAGCCCCACCTCGGCATGGGCAGGCGCCCAGAGGCGAAAGCGCAGGGCGCCATCCGGCTGCACCGATGCGCCGAAGGGCATGGAGTGGGCACGCGTTACGCGGGGGCTGCTCATGCCCCCGGAAACCGGCAGGCGGTCGCTTCGTTCCATCCGCAGGCGAAAAATTCCTCTGCTGCGCCGCGGGAACGCGGCGCGGCCTGGAATGTTGTGCAGCCGCCGGTTCCGTCTCGGGCCGGGATGGGACGGATGGGGGCTTGGGGATGCGGATACGGACAGCCAATGAAGCGCCGCAGGTCATGCGGCGTTCCCGGATCCGCGAAGGCCTTCCCTTTCCGCTTGGCGCCAGCTGGGACGGGCTGGGCGTAAACTTCGCCCTGTTCTCCGCCAATGCCACCAAGGTGGAGCTCTGCCTCTACGACGATGCCGGCGAAACCGAGATCGAGCGCATCGCGCTGCCCGAATTCACCGACGAGGTCTGGCACGGCTATATGCCGGATGCGCGGCCGGGCACCATCTACGGCTATCGCGTGCACGGGCCGCATGCGCCGGAGGCGGGCCACCGATTCAATCCGAACAAGCTGCTGATCGACCCCTATGCGCGCGCCCTCGTGGGCGACCTGACCTGGGGCCCGGAATGCTTCGGTTATGAGCTGGAAACCGGCGACGACCTGACCTTCGACACGCGCGACAGCGGCCCGCTGATGCCGAAATGCCGCGTCATCGACCCCGCCTTCACCTGGGGCCGCGAACGCAGCCCCTCCGTCCCCTGGGACCGCACGGTGATCTACGAGACCCATGTGAAGGGCCTCACCAAGACGCATCCGGCCTTGCCCGAGGAGCTGCGCGGCACCTATGCCGGCCTGGCCTCCAAGGAGGTGGTGGACTATCTGCGCGGCCTCGGCGTGACTTCGGTCGAGCTGCTGCCGGTGCACACCTTCCTCAACGACCAGTTCCTGCTGGACAAGGGCCTCACCAACTACTGGGGCTACAACACCATCTCCTTCTTCGCCCCGGCGCGGCGCTATGCGCGCAACCGAGAATTCGCCTTCTCCGAATTCAAGGAGATGGTCGCGCGCCTGCATGATGGCGGGCTCGAGGTGATCCTCGACGTGGTCTACAACCACACCGCCGAGGGCAATGAGAAAGGCCCGATGCTGTCCTTCAAGGGCATCGACAATGCCAGCTACTACCGCCTGCTGCCGGACCAGCCGCGCTACTACATCAACGACACCGGCACCGGGAATACGCTGAACCTCTCGCATCCCCGCGTGCTGCAAATGGTGAATGACAGCCTGCGCTACTGGGCGACCGAGATGCGCGTCGACGGTTTCCGCTTCGACCTGGCGACGATTCTTGGCCGCGAGGATCACGGCTTCGACGAGGGCGGCGGCTTCCTGGATTCCTGCCGGCAGGACCCGGTGCTGTCCCGCGTCAAACTGATCGCGGAGCCCTGGGATTGCGGGCCGGGCGGCTACCAGGTGGGCGGCTTCCCGCCCGGCTGGGCCGAGTGGAACGACCGCTTCCGGGACACCATCCGCGCCTTCTGGAAGGGCGACGAGGGCCAGTCCTCGGATGTCGCGGCGCGCCTCACCGCCTCGGCCGACTTGTTCAACCGGCGCGGCCGCAAGCCCTGGGCCAGCGTGAACTTCATCACCGCGCATGACGGTTTCACGCTGCACGACCTGGTCAGCTACAACGACAAGCACAACGAGGCGAATGGCGAGGGCGGCCAGGATGGCCATGCCCACAACATCTCCTGGAACCACGGCGTCGAGGGACCGACCGACGACCCCGAGATCACGGCGCTGCGGGAGCGCCAGAAACGCAACATGCTGGCCACGCTGCTGCTGTCGCAGGGCACGCCGATGCTGCTCTCGGGCGACGAATTCGGCCGCAGCCAGCAGGGCAACAACAACGTCT
This sequence comes from Falsiroseomonas tokyonensis, assembly GCF_019024325.1. Taxonomy (GTDB): domain Bacteria; phylum Pseudomonadota; class Alphaproteobacteria; order Acetobacterales; family Acetobacteraceae; genus Falsiroseomonas; species Falsiroseomonas tokyonensis. The sequence continues at coordinate 326,904 of NZ_JAFNJS010000002.1, read as the reverse complement.
ATTGCCAGGACAACGAACTGTCCTGGGTGAACTGGGCCACCATCGATGCCGCCGGCCGCGACCTGGCCGCCTTCACCCGCAAGCTGATCGCGCTGCGCCAAGGCTTCCCCGTGCTGCGCCGGGCGCGCTTCCTGAACGGCGCGATGGATGAGGAGCTGGGCATCAAGGACGTCAGCTGGCTCACCCCCTCGGGCACCGAGATGGAGAACGGGCACTGGGACGATCCCAATGCGCGCTGCTTCGGCATGCTGCTGGATGGCCGCGCCCAGGCCACCGGCATCCGCCGCCCCGCCGGCGATGCCACCATGCTGGTGGTGCTGAACGCGCATCACAACGTGGTGGAATTCGCCCTGCCGGAGCCGCCGGCGGGCCAGCGCTGGCTGCTGCTGGTGGACACCAACAAGCCCGAGCTGGAAGAGCCCGAGCCCTTCGAATTCGGCCACCCCTACCTGGTCACCGGCCGTTCGCTGCTGCTGCTGGTGCTGCACCCCGAGGCCGGTGGCCGCGCCATCCTGACCGCGGCGCGCACGGCCCTGCTGGCCGGCGCCGCACCGCCGCCCATCCCGAAGCCCGAGGCGCCGGAACCTCCGCCGGCGGAATAGCCGGGCCGCCGGCGGGGGTGCCCCTCAATCGACGAAGAGGTGCATCTCCGGCGGCAGGCGCCGCGGCGCGGCGCCGAGCTGCAAGCGGTCCAGCGCCTCCAGCGCGCGCGGCACATCGCCCGGATCATAGGGCTTGGCGATGCAGCCGCGGGCGCCGGTGTCTTCCATCTCCTGCCGCCAGGCGGGGCCATGGCCGGTGGCGTAGAGCACCTGCACCCCTTCCGCCGCCAGCGCCCGCCCCACCCTCAATCCGCTGCCGCCGCCAGCCAGTTGCAGGTCCACCACGGCGAAGTCCGGATCGCATTCGGCGGCCAGGCGCAGCGCGGCGGCCTCGGTCGCGGCGGTGCCGCAGACATGGAAGCCGTGGCCTTCCAGCGCCTCCCCGGTCGCCATGGCGACGAGATCCTCGTCCTCGACGACGAGCACGCTGCGTGTCCGGTTCTCCGGCATCGTCTCCTCCCTCCGGCTGACGTCGCCAGAACGGCGACCCCGGCCGCAGGTTCCGCCGGGGGCCTCAGGCCTCCAGCAGCCAGACGGAGAACATCTCCTCCGGATCCGTCCAGATCCGCGCCTGGCGCCAGCCGGCCGCCTCGGCCAATTGGCGCAGCCGGTCGGGGCGGTATTTGTGGCTGCTCTCGGTGTGGATGCTTTCGCCGGCGGCGAAGGCGAAGACCCGGCCGCCCAGCCGCACCCGCTGGGGGCGGCGGGCGACCAGGTGCATCTCTATGCGCTCCCGCCCCGGATTCCAGCGCGCCGCATGGGCGAAGCCGTCCAGTTCGAAATCGGCGCCCGCCTCCCGGTTCAGCCGGGCGAGCAGGTTCAGGTTGAAGGCGGCGGTGACGCGGGCGCTGTCGTCATAGGCGGCTTCCAGGATCGCCACCTCCTTCACCAGGTCGGCGCCCAGCAGCATCCGCGACCCTGGCCCCAGGGTAGCCCGGGCGCGGGCGAGGAAGGCCACCGCCTCCTCCGGCTCGAAATTGCCGATGGTGGAGCCGGAGAAGAAGCCGAGCCGCGCGGCGCTGCCGCCGGCATGGGCGGGCAGGTCGAAGGGCCGGGTGAAATCCGCCACTACCGGGCGCACGGGCAGGTGCGGGAAAGCCCCGGTCACGCGCTCTGCCACGTCCTCCAGCCATTCGGGGGCGATGTCCACGGGCAGATAGGCCGCCGGCGCCTGGAGCGCGCCCAGCAGCTGCACCGCCTTGGCGCCGTCGCCGGGGCCGAATTCCACCACGGCCGCGCCACGTCCTACCGCCTGGGCGATGTCCCGGCCGCGCTGGTCCAGGATCTGCACCTCGGTCCGCGTCGGGTAGTATTCCGGCAGGCGGGTGATCGCTTCGAACAGCCGCGTGCCCTCGGCGTCATAGAGCCATTTGCACGGCAGAGTCTTGCGCGTGGCGGACAGGCCCGCGATCGCATCGGCCACCAGGGCCGGCTGCAGCTCGACCGCGGCGCTCATGCCGCATCCTCCGCCAGGCGCAGGCCGGTGAATTGCCAGCGCGCGTCGGGCGGGAAGAAGTTGCGGTAGCTGGCGCGGGAATGGCCTGGTGCGGTGGCCAACGAGCCGCCGCGCAGCACCATCTGGTTCACCATGAACTTGCCATTGTATTCGCCGACGGCGCCTTCCCAGGGGCGGAAGCCGGGATAGGGGCGATAGGCGCTGCCGGTCCATTGCCAGGCGATGCCCTCGGCCTCGGCGAAGCCCGGGCGGGTGGCGGCGGCTTCCCATTCCTGCTCGGTGGGCAGGCGGCGGCCAACCCAGCGGGCGAAGGCATCGGCCTCGTACCAGGAAATGTGGCGGACCGGCGCGGCGGGATCGATCGGCCGCAGCCCGCCAAGGCCGAACTGTCGCCATGCCCCGTCCCGCTCCTCCCAGTAGAGCGGCGCCTGCCAGTCCTGCGCCTGGCAGGCGGCCCAGCCGTCGCTCATCCACAGAAGCGGGCTGCGGTAGCCGCCATCCGCGATGAAGGCCTGCCATTCGCCATTGGTCACCAGGCGGTTGGCGATGCGGAAGGGCGCCAGATAGTGGCGGTGGCGCGGCGTCTCGTTGTCGAAAGAATAGCCGATGCCGTCATGGCCGATCTCGACCAGACCCTCCGGCCCTTCCAGCATGCTAGCCATCGCCGCATCCGGCGCGGGGTCCTGCCAGCCAGAATCATAGGCCGGGCGCAGCGGGTTCAGGGACAGCGCATGCAGCGCATCCGTCAGCAGCAGCTCCTGGTGCTGCTCCTCATGCTGCAGGCCGAGCTCCACCAGAGAGGCGATCTCGGGCGTCGCGGCGCAGAGCAGCCGCGCCATGGCGGCATCGACCTGCCGGCGATATTCGGCGATGGCGGCGCCATTCGGGCGCGTGATCATGCCGCGCTGTGGCCTGGCATGCCGCGGGCCGGCGGCGACATAGTAGCTGTTGAACAGCGTCGCGTAATCCTCGTTGACCCGTTGCGCGCCGGGCAGGTGCGGCAGCAGGAGAAAGGTCTCGAAGAACCAGGTGGTATGGGCGCGATGCCATTTGGTCGGGCTGCAATCCGGCATGGATTGCACGACCTGGTCCTCGGCCGAGAGGGGCGCGGCCAGCGCTTCGGTCCGCGCACGGACGGAGAGATAGCGGTCGAGGAGGTGCCGCGCGGCCGCGGGGCGCCCCATGGAAATCTGGTTCATGCTGTCGTGGCGCTCCCGGTTCAGCGCCAGGAACGCGGCAGGAACAGCCGGGTTTCGGGGTCAGTCCGGCAGCAGGGCGCGCCGCAGGGATTGCACCACATGCGCGCCCATGGCGGCGCGGGTTTCCACAGTGGCGCTGGCGATGTGGGGGGCCAGGACCACGTTCGGCAGGGCGGTGAAGCGCGGGTCGATGCGCGGCTCGTTCCGAAACACGTCGAGGCCGGCCGAGCCCAGCCCGCCATCCTCCAGCGCCGCCAGCAGCGCCGCCTCCTCCACCACCTCGCCGCGGGAGATGTTGATCAACGTGCCCCCAGGGCCGAGGGCGCGGATGGTGGGGGCGTCCACCAGGTCGCGGTTCGCGGCGCCTCCGGTGGTGGCGACCATCAGGATGTCGCTGTCCTGCGCCAGGGACAGGGGCGTGGGGTGGAAGGGCAGGTCGAGGCCCGGGCGCGGGCTGCGGGTGCAGTAGCGCAGGCTGAGCCCCGCGGCCTGGGCGCGGCGCGCGATGGCGCTGCCGATATGGCCGAAGCCGAGCAGCCCCATGCGGCAGCCCTGGATGGAATGGCCGAAGGGGAAGTCGCCAAGCGCCGCCCAGTCGCCGCTGCGCACATAGGCATCCGCCGCCAGCAGCCGGCGCCGCGCCATCACCAGCAGCGCCATGGCGAGATCCGCCACCTCCTCCGCCAGCACGGCGGAGGTGTTCGTCAGGGGAATGCCGCGTGCGGCCAGCGCGGCGGTATCCACCTTGTCGATGCCGGCGCTGAAGCAGGCGACGATGCGGAGTGCCGGCAGGCGGTCCAGCAGGGCGCGGTCCACGGTGTTGCGGCCGGAAATGGCGAGGCCCTGGATGACGCCGCCCTGCCCGGCCAGAGCCGCCTCCAGCCCCTCGGGGCTGCGGCCGTCATGGACGGTGAACAGCGCCTGCAACGCCGCCACGGCGGCGGGCTGGATCATCTCGCTCAGCAGCAGGATATCGGGCTTCGGCATGCTTGTCCTCCGGTCGGCCCGTCCATCGGGGACGGGCGGCCGCAGGTCAATGCGTGAGGGCCTGCGGACAGTTGGGCTGCGGGCGCGTCCAGCGGTGCTTTTCCGCGCTGGGTGCGTCAGCCATGCTCGCCGATGGAGTGCCATCGGCTCCGCTGTCTTCCTGCCCAGCACGAAAAATCCCTCGCCGGCCGCATCCCGGCCCCAACTGTCCGCAGGCCCTATTCAGCCGCCTCGAGCGCCGGCTGATGCGCCGCGATCATGCGCGCTAGCATCCGCCGCATCAGCACGCCCGGGCGGTCGCTGGGCATGTTCATCTCGATGCCTATCTGGTCCAGCGGCACGTCCGGGTCGGTGCTTTCCAGGATGTCGCGGTCCTCATCCGTCACGATGCGGTCGAAGGCGATGACATCGGCGGCCTTGGCCTGTTGCTCCGTGTCGTTGCGGAAGACGAATTGCACGACCATGGAGGAGGCATCGTCGATCGGCGTGGCGCAGGTGACGATGGAATGGCTGAGGCCATTCGGATACTGGATGCGCAGTTTTCTCAGGAAGGGCGCGTACCAGCGGCCGCGCATGTGGCGGACGGTGGTGTCGCTTTCCATGTTCAGGACCTTCTTCTGGATCTCGGGATTCCGCACTGGAACCTCGGTGATCATCATGAAGCCGTCCTCGTGCTCCTCGATCTCCAGCTTAGCGGGTTCAGGGTGGCCCTGGTCGCCGAAGCTCGTCCGGTGGACGAAGGCGAAGTGGGCATTATCAAAGCTGTTCTCCATCAGGCGGAGGCCGGCGCAGCTCCAGACCTCATAGAATTCGTCGATGCGCCGGAAGCCGAGGCCCTCCTCCTCGAAATCCGGCAGCGGATACAGCGGGTTCTCCAGCGCCACCCAGACATGGCCGTAGCGGATTTCGGCCTGGTAGGAGGGCACGCGCATATTGGTGGCGCCCTGCCGGTCCACCGGGCGCTGCGGCACGCGCATGACGCGGCCATCGGCCGAGAATTCCCAGCCGTGATAGCCGCAGGCGAGGCGACCGGAGGTATAGAAGCCCTTCGAAAGCTTGGCCGTGCGATGGCAGCAGCGGTCATCCATGGCCGCGGCCTTGCCCTCCCCATCCAGCCAGATCACCAGGTCCTGGCCGAGCAGGCGGAAGGGCTTCGGGCCTTCGGCCAGGTGGCCGACCGGCATGACGGGGTACCAGAAGCGGCGCAGCAGCGGGGTTTCGGTGGGGCGCATCCGGTGGGTCCTCGCAAGGCGTCAGGACTTCAGCGTGCAAATGCGCGCCTGCCCTTGCAAGCGCCACGCGCCGGTTGGCTGCGGTAATCCGCCCAGTCCCTCGCCAGATCGCCCATGAAAGCAGCAGACCCCGGGCTTCGACGCCAAGGTTTCGGGCAGAACGGGCTTCCATCCGCCGTACCGGGCTTGCTAACAGCGCGGCAATCTTCATCGCCAGGATGATCACCATGCGCCGCCGCCACGCCCTCGCCCTGATCGGCTCCGCCCTCGCCGCCCCCGCGGTGCACGCGCAGTCCCTGACCAATGTGCGCTTCACCCTGGACTGGGCGCTGCAGGGCCCGCAGGGCGCCTTCGTGCTGGCGCTGGACAAGGGCTATTTCCGCGAGGCCGGGCTGAACGTCACCATGGATCGCGGCTTCGGCTCCGGCGACGTGCCGGTGAAGATCTCGGCCGGCGCCTATGATGTCGGCGTCGCCGACCTCTCGCCCACCATCCGCATGAAGCTGGAGCGGCCGGAGAGTGACCTCTTCACGCCCTTCATCCTGCATGACGCCACGGCGCTGGCCGTCATGACCCTGCGTCGCGAGAACATCCGCACCCCGGCCGACCTGGTGGGCAAGACGCTGGCGGCCCCCGAATCCGATGCCGGCCGGCAGCTCTTCCCGGCATTTGCCAAGGCGGCCGGCTTTGATCCGGCGAGCGTCCGCTGGCAGAGCGTGACGCCGCAGCTGCGCGAGCCGATGCTGGCGCAGGGCCGGGTGAATGCCATCACCGGCTTCATCACCTCCGGCATCTTCTCGCTGCGCGGCCTGGGCGTGGCGGAGCAGGATATCGTCACCATGCTGTTCAGCGATGTGGGCGCGAATTTCTTCGCAACCTCCCTCATCACCACGCGGCGCTGGGCGGCGGCCAATCCGCAGGCCGTCACGGGCCTGATCCGCGGCCTGGTGCGCGCGCAATACGACAGCCTGCGCGACCCCGACGCCACCATCGCCAATCTCCGCCGGCGCGAGCCGCTGACCGATGTGGCGCTGGAGACGGAGCGCCTGCGCATGGCGCTGGACCGTCTGACCTTCACGCCGCATGTGCGCCAGAACGGCTTCGGCCAGGTGGACATGGCGCGGCTGCAGCGCAACATCGACGCGGTGCGGGAGGCCTTCGGCATCTCGCGCCCTCTGCCGGCCTCCGATATCTACGACCCGTCCTACCTGCCCCCGGCGGCCGATCTCCGGCAGTCATGAGGCGCCTCGAGAAAGGTCCCGCCATGGCCCCGCTTCCCACCCGCTACTGGCAGGACCTGCCCTGGCCCGCGTTTCGCGACCTGCCGGCCAATACCGTGGCCGTGCTGCCGGTGGCGAGCATCGAGCAGCACGGGCCGCACCTGCCGGTCTCGGTGGATACCACCATCAACCAGGGCGTCATCGCGCGCACCCTGAAGGTGGCGCCGGCCGATCTGCCGGTGCTGGTTCTGCCGACGCAATGCGTGGGCTGCTCGGTGGAGCACCTGCGTTTTCCCGGCACCGTCACCACCTCGCCAGAGACGCTGCTGGCGCTGGTGACGGATATCGGCGCCAGCGTGGCGCGGGCCGGCGTGAAGCGGCTGGTGATCGTCAACAGCCATGGCGGCAACGTGTCGGTGCTCGATATCGCCTGCCGCCGCATCCGCATCCAGCACGGCATCCTGGCGATCAACGCCATGTGGGCGCGGATGGGCAAGCCGGAGGCGCTGAAGGACCCGGTGGAAGGCAAGTACGGCATCCATGCGGGCCGCGACGAGACCAGCGTGATGCTCGCGCTGACCCCTCATCTGGTGAAGATGGACAAGGCGGTGAATTTCGTGAGCCGCTGGCAGGGCGTGTCCAATATCGCGCCGAACATGGCGCCCGATGCCGGCGCGCCGCTGGCCTGGCAGGCGCAGGATTTGAATCCGGCCGGCGCCGTGGGCGATGCCTCGCTGGCGACGACGGAAATCGGCGAGCAGCTGTTGGATTTCGCGGCCGAGAAGATGGCGACGCTCTGGGGCCAGGTCGCGGCCTTCGATGCCGAGGGTTTTCTTGCCAACGAGCCCTCCCCGCATGGCTGATATCGCAGCCCTGGTCGCCGCCTTGGATGGGATCGAACTCTCCACCGATCGCGCCCTGCTGCGGCAGAAGAGCCGCGATTTCTACTGGTACAGCCCGATCCTGAAGGCGCTGCTGGACGGCAAGTCCGCCGAGCTTTTCGCAAAACCCCGCAACGAGGCGGAGGTTCTGCGCATCCTCACCGCCGCGCGGGCGGCGCGCGTGCCGGTCACGCAGCGCGGCGGCGGCACCGGCAATTACGGGCAATGCGTGCCGCTGGAAGGCGGCATCGTGCTCGACATGTCGGCGATGTCCGCGCCGATCGCGCTGACCGATGGCGTGGTGGAGGTGGAGGCCGGGGCGAAGATGATCGACCTCGACCTCTGGGCGCGGGAGCGGGGCTGGGAGCTGAAGCTCTGGCCCTCCACCAAGCGCACCGCGACCATCGGCGGCTTCGTGGCCGGTGGCGGCGCCGGGGTCGGCGGCATCAGCCACGGCACGATGCGCGAGCGCGGGAATTTCCTGGGCGCCCGCGTGGCCACCATGACCGATCCGCCGCGCATCTTGGATCTGGAAGGCATGGCGGCCAATCCGGTCAACCGCACCTATGGCACCACCGGCGTGCTGACCCGCATCCGCGTGCCCCTGACGCCGGCGCAGGACTGGCGCGACGTGGCCATCGCCTTCCCCGACTTCGTCCCCGCCAGCCGCTTCGCGCTGGAGCTGAGTTTCGCGGACGGCATCCCGAAGAAGATGTGCGGCGTCTTCGACAGCCAGCTTCCCCCCTTCTTCCGCGGCCTTTCCGATGCCGTGCCCGCTGGCCATGCGCTGGCCCTGGTGATGGTGGCGCCCTCCGCCCTGCTGGCGCTGCGCGAATTGGCGGCGGAACACGGCGGCACCATCGTCGCCGAGCAATCCACCGTGGAGGCCGAGCGCGATGGCGACGCGACGCCCTTCTACGAATACTGCTGGAACCACACCACGCTGCAGGTGCTGAAGAAGGATCGCGGCGTCACCTATCTGCAGTGCCGCTTCCCCTTCGAGAACACACTGGAAGCGATCGAGGCCGTGCGCATCCCCTTCCGCGACGAGGTCTGGATGCACACGGAATGCGTCCGCTTCGGCGGCCGCCTCACCATGTCCGCCTTGCCCGTCATCCGCTGGACCAATGCCGAACGTCTGGCCGAGATCATGGCCGCCTTCGAGGCCCACAACATCGGCATCGCCAATCCGCACGTCCTGACCATCGAGGAAGGCAGCAACTATCGCCGCGTGCCCGGCGACCAGCTCGGCTTCAAGCAGCGCACCGATCCGCTCGGCCTGCTCAACCCCGGCAAGATGCGCGATTTCACACCCTTGGAGGCCTGATGTCCGTTCAAGCCGTAATGGCCGAATTGCCGGCCATCGACTGGATCACCGACCCCGCCTTGGTGCGCCAGCGCTCGCGCGACTTCTTCTGGTACTCGCCCGTGCTGAAGCGCCAGTTGAACGGCGTGACGGCGGAGGCGGTGGCCTGCCCGCGCGACGAGGCCGAGGTCATCGCCATCATGGCCGCCTGCGTGAAGCACCAGGTGCCGCTGACGCCGCGCGGCGCCGGCACCGGCAATTACGGCCAGGCCATGCCGCTGAAGGGCGGCGTCGTGCTGGATCTGATGGGCCTGAACCGCGTGATCTGGACCAAGCCCGGCGTCGTGCGGGCACAGGCCGGGATCAAGCTGATCGACCTCGATGCGATCACGCGGCGGGAGGTGCGCGGCGAGCTGCGCTTCCACCCCTCCACCAAGCGCACCGCGAGCCTCGGCGGCTTCATCGCCGGCGGTTCCTCCGGCATCGGGTCCTGCACCTACGGCAAGCTGCGCGAGCCCGGCAATATCCTGGGCCTGCGCGTGGTGACGATGGAGGCCGAGCCGCGGGTGCTGGAACTGCGCGGGGCGGAGATCGACAAGGCGAACCACGCCTATGGCACCAACGGCATCATCACCGAGCTGGAGATGCCCCTGGCGCCGGCCTGGGACTGGATCGACGTGCTGTCCGAGTTCCCCGACACCATCTCCGCCGCCCGCTTCTCCGAAGCCCTGGTTTCCAGCGACGGCATCGTGAAGAAGATGGCCGGCGTTGTCGCGCCCGGCGTGGCGCAGCGCTATTTCAAACCCTTCCTCGGCATTCTGGTGCCCGGCACCGCGACCTCCCTCGCCATGGTGGCCGAGCCCTTCCTCGAATTGCTGCCGCCGCTGCTGGCGCGCTTCGGCGGCCGGCAGATCCATGCGGCGCCGACCGAGGCCGCCGAAACGCCGCTGTATGAATTCACCTGGAACCACACCACACTGCAGGCCCTGAAGGTTGATCGCGGCCTGACCTACCTCCAAACCCTCTTCCCCGCTCCGCACCACTTCGAGTTGGTGGCGAAGATGGATGCGCTGTTCGGCGATGAGGTGATGCAGCACCTGGAATTCGTTCGCCTCAACGGCGTCGTTTCCTGCTTCGGCCTGCAGCTGGTGCGCTTCACGACGGAGGAGCGGCTGGCCGAGATCATCCGCATCCATGAGGAAGCCGGCGCCCCCATCTTCAACCCGCATGCCTTCACGCTGGAGGAAGGCGGGATGAAGCGCATCGATTCCGAACAGCTCGACTTCAAGCGCATCGCGGACCCGCATGGCCTGCTGAACCCGGGCAAGATGATCGCCTGGGACGACCCGGACTGGACGCCGGAGCGCAAGCGCGGCTTCTATCTCTATGGCCGCGCCGATGCGCCGGAGGTGGAGGAAGTGCTGGAGTAGCTAATCCAGCCAATCCGGCCGCGGCAGCGCCTGGTAGGCCTCGCGCAAGCTCTCGGACCAGCGCTGGCGCAGGAAGGCGAAATAGGCGTCTTCCTCCGTGATGCGCCGGCGCAGCGAAACGGCCAGCGCATCGCGGCGGATCACCGTCAGGTCGATCGGCAGGCCAACGGTCAGGTTGGAGCGCAGCGTGCTGTCCATGCTGATCAGCGCCAGCGTCACGCCATCGGCCAGCGGCGTTGCCGGGCTCAGCACGCGGTCCAGGATCGGCTTGCCATACTTGTGCTCGCCGATCTGCAGGAAGGGCGTGTCCGCCGTCGCCTCGATGAAATTGCCGGCTGCATAAACCAGGAACAGCCGGGGCGGCGCCGTGCCGATCTGCCCCCCGAGCAGGATGGAGACGTCGAAGCCCAGCCCATGGTCGCGCAGCCCGGGACCATCGGTGGCAAAGACCTCCCGCACCGCCGCACCCACCAGCTGCGCCGCACGGAACATGTTTTCGGCGCTGCCCAGGGTGAGAAGCTGGCCGTCCAGCTTCACCCCCTCCTGCAGCCGGTTCCAGACCGCCTGCGTCACCGCCAGATTGCCGGCCGTCAGCAGCGCCAGGGCCCGCTCGCCGGGTGTCTCGTGGACGAAGGTCTTGCCGAAGACGGAAATGTTGTCGACACCCGCATTGGTGCGGGTGTCGGACAGCATCACCAGCCCCGCATCCAGCAGCAGGCCGACGCAATAGGTCATGCGTGCAGGTAGAAGTCGGCGATCTCGCGGCCGAGATCGAGATTGCGGTCGATCATGCGCGTCAGGAAGTCGTGCAGCCCGCCGGCTAGGATGTCCTCGATGCGGGCCTCGCGCAGCCCCGCATGGGCCTCGCTCGCCAGGCGATGACAGGCACCGCGACGGCCGCCGCTGGATTCCGCGATGCGGTCCAGCACCTGGTCCACCTTCCGATGGCAGGCGAGCAGGGAGCGCGGCAGTTCCGGCCGCAGGATCAGCAGATCCGCCACCAGCTTCGGCTGCAGCCGCGTGTGATAAACCCATTGATAGGACCGCAAGGCGGAGACGGAGCGCAGCAGCGCCTGCCACTGCGCATAGGCGACCGCGCCTTCCGATTCCGGCCCATCCAGCGCCGTGTGCTTCGCGTCCAACAGACGTGCCGTGTTGTCGGCGCGTTCCAGCATCACGCCCAGATGCACGAAGCGCCAGCCATCGTCGCGCAGCATGGTATCGGCCGCCGCGCCGTTGAACAGCAGCGTGCGGGCGCGCACCCAGTCCAGGAAGCCCGGCAGCCGGTCGGCATCCGTCGCGGTGCCGGCCAGGAGGCGCATCTCGCGCCAGGTGTCGTTCAGCGCCTCCCACATATCCACCGTCAGGGCCGTGCGCACGGCGCGGCCATTGCTGCGCGCGGCTTCGATGCAATTGGCGATGGAGGACGGGTTCTTGGCGTCGATCGCCAGCCAGCGGATCACCGCCTCCGGCGTCACCTCCGCATGCTCGGCCCGAAAGCCGGGCTCGGCGCCGGTGGCGACCAGCAGGCTGCGCCATTCATTGTCGGTATCGCCGAGGCTCTCGCCCAGCCCGGCCATGCGCAGCGCCACCTGCATGCCGCGCGCGAGGTTGCCGGCGCGCTCGGTGTAGCGGCCCATCCAGTAGAGGCTGTCTGCGGTGCGGGAGAGCATGGCGGCTACCCCTGCCCCTGCGACTGGGATTGGCTCTGGCTTTGCCGCCCGCCGCCGGATTGGGACTGGCTCTGCGACTGGGACTGGCTGGGCGCGTCATCCACCACCCAGGTGTCCTTGGTGCCGCCGCCCTGGGAGGAATTCACCACCAGCGACCCCGCCCGCAGTGCCACGCGGGTCAGCCCGCCGGGCACGATCCGCACCGCCTTGCCGGTCAGCACATAGGGGCGCAGGTCCACATGGCGCGGCGCGATCTCCTCCCCTGCCAGGCAGGGCACGGTGGACAGCGCCAGGGTCGGCTGCGCGATGTAATCCGCCGGCTTTTCCAGGATGCGCCGCGTGAACTCCGCGCGCTGTTCCGCCGTGCTATGCGGCCCGATCAGCATGCCATAGCCGCCTGAACCCCGCGCCAGCTTCACCACCAGGTCGGAAATGTTCGCCAGCACATAGGCGCGGTCCGCCTCCCGCTCGCAGAGGAAGGTCGGCACGTTCTGCAGCAGCGGCGTCTCGCCCAGGTAGAAGCGGATCATCTCCGGCACGAAGGGGTAGATCGCCTTGTCATCGGCGATGCCCGCGCCCGGCGCATTGGCCAGGGTGACATTGCCCGCGCGATAGGCGCCGAAGATGCCGGGTACGCCCAGCATGCTGTCCGGGCGGAACACCTTCGGGTCCAGGTAGTCGTCATCGACGCGGCGATACAGCACATCCACGCGGCGCGGCCCGGCGGTGGTGCGCATGAAGACCACGTCGTCCTGCACGAAAAGGTCGGCGCCCTCCACCACCTCCACGCCCATCTCATCGGCCAGGAAGCAGTGTTCGTAATAGGCGCTGTTGAAATGGCCCGGCGTCAGGATGGCGACGCAGGGCTCGCCCTTGCAGTTCGGCGGCGCCACATCCTTCAGCGTCTCCAGCAGATCTTCCGGATAGTGGCTGACCGGCGCCAAGCGGTGGCTGGCACAGAGCGCCGGAAACAGCCGCAGCATCGCCTCCCGGTTCTCCAGCATATAGGAGACGCCGGAGGGAGTGCGGCAATTGTCCTCCAGCACGTAGAAGTCGTTGGCCCCGGTGCGCACCAGGTCGATGCCGGAGATATGGCTGTAGATGCCGCCGGGCGGGACAAACCCCTGCATCTGCGGGCAATAGGCCTCGTTTTCCAGCACCAGCGCGCGGGGGATCAGGCCGGCCGCCAGGATCTCCTGCTTGCCGTAGACATCGGCCATGAACATGTTCAGCGCCTTCACGCGCTGGGTCAGGCCGGTGGCCAGGCGATCCCATTCGGCGCGGGCCAGGATGCGCGGGATGACGTCGAAGGGGATCAGCCGCTCCGGGTCGCCGCCCTCGCCATAGACGGCGAAGGTGATGCCGACGCGGCGGAACAGGGCCTCGGCCTCCGCCCGCTTCACCGCCAGGGCCTCCAGTCCATGCGCCTGGAGCCAGGCGGCGATGCCGGCATAGGCAGGGCGCACGGCGCCATCTTCATGCATCTCGTCGAAAGCGCGGCCGGTTTCGGTCACATTGAGAGTCCAGCATTCCCTGTTCTGGGACGACCTTGGGGGAAATGGTCCCGGCTGGGAAGGGGCGCGGGGCGGCCGCTAGGCGCCGCTTGCGCCCACCTTGCCTGTGGCATGGGCGGATTGTGCCCCTGCCGGATGCAGCGCCACCTCCCGGATCAGCTTGGCGCGCAGGGCGCGGGCGAAGTCGCGCCGGTCCTCGGCCCGCATCACGAAGGCGCCAGGGCCACCCATGACATCGCGCTCATAGGCCGCGGCGAGGCGGCCGTCGCGCCAGGCGGAGCTGGCCTCGATCGCCAGGCCATTCACCACGATGCCCTGTGCCACGGCGTAGTCCCGCGCCTCCGCCGCCGGCGTCAGGCTGCGGATATCGGGGCCGTCGCCCGAGACATCGATGGTGCGCTCCTCCGCCCGCCAGGGGGCGGCCGCGATCAGCGCGGTGGCGTGCAGGATGGCGTCGCCGATGGCGTTGTAGGACTGGCGCGAACGCGGCGCGTCGCGCATCGCCTCCGCGGCGGCCGTGGCGCTGGCGGCATCCGTCACGCGCATCCAGTCCACCACCGTCGCCGCCCCGCCCGGCGAGCCCCATTCCACCATGGCGACGCCGATGGCCCCGCGCGGCCGGGACCGAATGGCGGCGAGCACCGCGGGATGGGCGATGGCCTCCGCGATGCCATCCCTTTGCAGGGCGAATTCATCCGCGTCGATCGAGCCGGAGGCATCCACCGCCAGCACCAGCAGCAGGTCCACCGCCGCGCCCGCGGCTCCCACCTGGGCCCGCGCAGGCGCTGCCGCCAGCGCCGGCGCGGCCAGCAGGGCGCGGCGCGGAATCACGAGGCGATGGCGTAGGCGGGGCGGCGCGGATCGGCGCCGGCGCGCTTCAGGCCCGCCGCCACATCATCCAGCACCACCTCCACGCTGCCGGCCAGCCAGGTGATGTCCGGCCAGGGCTTCACCTCATGGCCGAGGGCGGCAAGCTCTGCCCGCACCGTCTCCGGGATGCGCGATTCCACCGCCAGGCGTCCCGGGAAGTATTCGTAGGGCGCGAAGGAGGAGGGGAAGGAATAGCTGGCGACGCGCGGGGCCTCGATGGCGTCCTGCACCTCCATGCCGAAATGCAGGATGTTCAGCATGACCTGCAGCATGGCCTGGATCTGCACATCGCCGCCCGGCGTGCCGAAGGGCATGGCACCGCCATCCTTCGTCACCACCATGGCCGGGTTGGGCGTCAGCCGCGGCCGCTTGCCGGGGGCGACGCCGGAGGGATGCGCCGGGTCCGGCCGGTTCTGCGAACCGCGGCCCGAAATCACCAGGCCCGTGCCCGACACCACGGGCACGTTCCAGGAGCCGTCGGAGGGCGTGGCGCTGAAGGCATTGCCCCAGCGGTCCACCACCGCGACGTAGGAGGTATCCGCCTCCACCTTCGGCAGGGCCGCGCGGCTCGCCTCGGGCAGGTCGTTGCCCCGGCCGAGGATGGGCTCCGGCAGGCCCGGATGCGCGCGCTTCAGGTCGATGGCCGCCGCGCGCGCCGCGATATGGCCGGGCGAGAGAAGCTGCTCCAGCGGCACGTCCACCATGGCCGGGTCGCCGAAGTGGTATTCGCGATCGGCCAGCGCGCCCTTCAGCGCCTCCACCAGCACATGGATATAGGCGGCGGAGTTATGCGCCAGCCCGTCCAGCCCGAGGCGCTCGACGATCAGCAGCGCCTCTGTCAGCGCCGGCCCCTGGCACCAGGGGCCGCAGGTCAGCAGGGTGTGTCCGCGCCAGTCGCGGGACACCACGGGCTCGATCCGGCTGCGATACTCCGCCATGTCCTGGGCCGAGAGGAAGCCGCCCTCGGCCTGGACGAATTTCACCACCTGCTGCGCCAGGTCGCCCTTGTAGAAGGCGTCATGCGCGGCCTGGAGGCCGGCCTCCCGCCCCTTGCCCGAAGCCGCGCGTTCCTGGTCCACCATATAGGCCAGGCTTCGGGCGAGGTCGGATTGCACGAATTTCTGGCCGAGCGCCGGCACCTTGCCGCCGGGCAGGAAGATCGCCGCGTTCTGCGCCCAGGTGCGGTATTCGGATTCATGCGCCGTGATGCTCTCCCGCAGCAGCGGGTACATCGCAAAGCCTTCGCCGGCGAAGCGGATGGCGGCGGCGGCGATCTCGCCGAAGCTCATCGTGCCGTGACGGGACAGGGCCTGGATCCAGGCATCGATGGCGGCGGGCACCACCATGCGGCGCACCCCCGGCGGCATCTGGCCGCCATGCTCGCGCATGAAGACATCGGGCGGGGTCGCGCGCGGCCAATGGCCAAGGCCGGCGATGCTCTCCACCGTGCCATCCGCCTTGCGGATCAGGATGGGCGCGACGCCCGCCACACTCACCAGGTCCGGCTGCAGCACACCCAGCGCGAGGCCCGCGGCACAGCCCGCATCCACCGCATTGCCGCCGGCCTCGAGGATGGCATAGCCCGCCGCGGCCGCCAGGTAGTGGCCCGCGCTGATGGCGTGGCGCGTGCCGCTGATGGTGGGGCGGCCGGTCGGGGGCAGTGTCATGGGGTTTCCAGCATCGGTGTGAACTGGGATGCAGGCTCCGCGCCTCGGGGCCTAGCTGTCAACCGCGACGAAGCGAAGCCGCGAGAGCTTGAAGGCAGTCCTCGAAGGCGGCCAGGTCGCTCCAACGCTCGGCTTCCGGCACGTCGCGGCGCACCAGCAGGCCATTCGCCGCGCGGATGCCGCCCTCGATCATCAGATTGTCGGCCAGGCCGTGATTCTCCAGTGCCATGCCCTGCCCGTCCAGCCAGCGGCCGGCGGCGTTGCGGGCGGCCGGCGCCGGGACCAGGCCGAGGGTGCGGGTGGTGAAATCCGCGGCATCGTTGGTATAGCCCAACACCGGCCGACCGAGGGCCCGCATGAAGCCAAGCTCATAGACCGTGCCGGGATCGGCGGAGGGGCCGCGGAAGGGCGTGAGATTCGCCACCAGCGCGTCGCAGGCGCGCATATGCGCCTCGTTGCGCCGATAAATGGCGTACCAGAGGGGGACGCCCGGCTCGACCTCCTCGGGCCGCGGGTCGGCGGGAAACACGCCCTCCAGCCCATGGCGGGCGCAGAGGCGCTTCTTCGCCTCCCCCATCTCGGTGGCATTGGGCAGGAAGACGTCGGGGCCGGCGAGATAGACTTTCATCCGCCCATCATGCCCGATCCGGCCCGGGTTGAGGAACCGGGGCCCCTGCCTGCGCGGAATTCGGGCTTGCCGGAAGGCGGTCCGGCGCGTGCAATGGGCCGCAATGACCCTCGATCTCGAAGCTGAATACAACAACCGCGCCCGCGTCCCGGACCATCCGCGCCATATCGCCGCCTGGCAGGCGGAATCCGCCGCATGGCGAGAGGCCTGCCCGGCGGTGGAGCTCGCCCTGCCCTATGGGACGGGCGCGCGGGAAAGGCTCGACCTGTTCTGGCCGGATGCGACGGCGCGGGATGCGCCGATCGCGCTGTTCATCCATGGCGGCTATTGGCAGGGGCTGGGCCGCGAATTCGTCTCCCACTGCGCGCGCGGGCTAAACCTGCATGGGGTGGCGGTGGCCGTGCCCTCCTACGACCTGTGTCCCCAGGTCACGCTGGCCACCATCGTGGCGCAGATCCATGCGGCAGCGGCCATGCTGCACCGCCGGCACGGGCGGCGGCTGGTGGCGAGCGGCCATTCCGCCGGCGGGCACCTGGCCGCGATGCTGCTGGCCACCGACTGGCCGGCGCTGGATCCCGCCCTGCCCGCCGGGCTGGTGCAGGCCGCGCTGCCGATCTCCGGCGTCTTCGAGCTGGACCCGCTGCGCCACACCAGCATCGGCGTGGCGCTGAAGCTGGACCGCGCCGAGGCGCGCCGCCTCTCCCCGCGCTTCCTGCCGCGCCCCGCCGGCGCACTGCATTGCGTGGTCGGCGGCGCCGAGAGCGGCGAATTCATCCGGCAGAGCCGCGAGATGGCGGCGGCCTGGCGTGGCGGCTGCACCCTGCTGCCGGGCGCCGACCACTTCACCGTGCTGGCACCGATGGCGGATCCCGACAGCGATGTCGTGCTGCGCGCCAAACAGCTTGCAAGCGCGGGATAGTTCAAGCTTAAAATAATACGGGAGACGGAGGGACCATGATGAGCATCCAATTCGGCCGGCGCCATGCGCTGGGTTTGGCGGCGGGCGCGCTGGCCGCGCCGATGGTGGCGCGGGCGCAGGCCGCGCCGGTGAAGATCGGGCTGGTGGCGCTCGCCACGGGTCCCGCGGCGACGCTGGGCACGCATCTGCGGGACGGCTTCCTGCTCGGCATGCGCCACCTGGACGGCAAGCTGGGCGGTCGCGCGGCGGAGGTGCTGCTGATCGACGACGAGCTGCGCCCCGATGCCGCCGTCACCAAGGTTCGCGCGGCGCTGGAACGCGACAAGGTCGATTTCGTCGTCGGCGTGGTCTTCTCGAACATCCTGGCCGCGATCATGCGCCCGGTGACGGATAGCCAGACCTTCCTGATCTCCACCAATGCCGGCCCCTCCCCCTTCGCCGGCCGTGGCTGCAACCCGTATTTCTTCGCCACCTCCTATGTGAACGACCAGAACCACGCGGTGATGGGCAAGGCGGCGCAGGATGCCGGCTATGGCCGCGTGATGCTGCTGGCGCCGAACTACCAGGCGGGGCGCGACGCGGTCGCGGGCTTCAAGTCCGAATACAAGGGCACGGTGGTGGACGAGATGTTCACGCCGCTGACCCAGATGGACTTTTCCGCCGAGCTCGCGCGCATCGCCGCGGCGCGGCCGGATGCGGTCTTCACCTTCATGCCGGGCGGATTGGGCGTCGCCATCGTGCGGCAGTACCGCCAGGCGGGCCTCGCCAATATCCCGTTCCTGTCGGCCTTCACGGTGGACGAGGCCTCCCTCCCCGCGCAGGGCGAGGCGGCCATCGGCTTCCAGACCGGCACGAGCTGGACGCCCACGCTGCCTAATGAGCAGAACGCCCGCTTCGTCCGCGACTTCGAGGCGCAGTTCAACTACGTGCCGGCCAGCTACGCCGCGCATGCCTATGACGCCGCGATCCTGCTCGGCAGCGCCGTGACCAAGACCGGCGGCAACCTGGCCGACAAGAGCGCGCTTCGCAACGCCATCAAGGCGGCGGATTTCCGCAGCGTGCGCGGCAACTTCGCCTTCGGCGCCAACCACTTCCCGGTGCAGGATTTCTGGCTGGCCAAGGTGGCGCAGCGGCCGGATGGCAAGTTCCAGACCGAGCATGTGCGCAAGGTCTATGACAACGTGACCGACCCCTTCGCGGCGCAGTGCCGCATGCCGGCGGGCTGACGCATGTCGCTGACGCTGCTGCTCGTCCAGGGTTTGAACGGGCTGCAGCTCGGCATCCTGCTTTTTCTCGTCGCCGCCGGGCTGACGCTGGTCTTCGGGGTGATGGATTTCATCAACCTGGCGCATGGCGTGCAGTACATGCTCGGCGCCTATTTCGCGGCCTACTTCGCCGCGCAGACGGACAGCTTCTGGATCGCGCTGCTGCTGGCGCTGCCGGCGACGCTGCTGGTCGGCTTAGTGCTGGAATTCCTGGTGTTCCGGCATCTGTATGACCGCGACCACATGGCGCAGGTGCTGGCCACCTTCGGCGTCATTCTCATCCTGAACGACGGGGTGAAACTGCTGTTCGGCTCCGCGCCGCTGCAGGTGCCGATGCCCGCGGCGCTGACCGGCGGCTTCCCGATCATGGACGGGCTGCTCTACCCGCACTATCGCCTGGCGATCATCGCCGGTGGCCTCGCCACCGCGGGGCTGCTCTGGTGGCTGGTGGAGCGCACGCGCGTCGGCATGCTGATCCGCGCGGGCGCCACCAATGCGCCGATGGTCGCGGCACTGGGCGTGGATATCCGCCGGCTCTTCATGCTGGTCTTCGGCTTCGGCGCCATGCTGGCGGGTTTCGCGGGGGTGATGGCGGCGCCGATCCTCTCGGTGGAGGCCGGCATGGGCGACAACCTGCTGATCCTCGCCTTCGTCGTCATCGTCATCGGCGGCATCGGCTCCATCCGCGGCGCCTTCCTCGCGGCGCTGCTGGTCGGGCTGGTGGAGACGCTGGGCCGCACCATGGCGCCGGACCTGATGCGGCTGTTCCTCGATCCCTCCGCGGCGCGGCAGGTGGGCGCGGCGTTGGCCTCCATGCTGATCTACATCGCCATGGCCGCGATCCTTGCATTTCGGCCAGCGGGACTGTTTCCGGTGCGCGCGTCCTGATGGGCTGGCTGCGGAAGGAAGCGCCGGCGCTGCTGCTGCTGGCTGCCCTCGGCCTGGCGCCCTTCGCCGGCTTCGGCGAGGGCTACATTCTCACCCTGCTCGCCCGCGCCATGATCCTGGCCATGGCCGCTGTCTCGCTCTCCTTCATCGTGGGCGGGGCCGGGCTGGTGTCGCTCGGCCATGCGGCGATGCTGGGTTTTGGCGCCTATGCGGTGGTGATCCTGGACGATCTGCAGGTCGTCGATGCAATGGTCGTCCTGCCTGTGGCGATGCTGGCGGCGGCCGGCTTCGCGCTGGTCACCGGCGCCATCGCAATCCGCACCAGCGGCGTGCATTTCATCATGATCACGCTGGCCTTCGGACAGATGGCCTTCTTCACCGCCAGCTCGCTCTCCGGCTATGGCGGCGATGATGGCTACACGCTCTATGCGCGGAGCGAGGTGAATGGCACGCGCATCCTGTCGGACCGCCTGGTCTTTCACTTCGTCTGCCTGGGCGCGCTGACGGCGAGCTGGCTGCTCTGTCACATGCTGCTCGCCTCCCGCTTCGGCCGGGTGCTGCGCGCGGTGCGCGGCAATCCGATGCGGGCGCAGGCGCTCGGCTTCTCGCCCTATCCCTATCGCCTCACCGCCTATGTCATCGCGGGCGCCATCGGCGGCGCGGCCGGCTTCCTGTTTGCCAATGCCACCGAATTCGTCGCACCGGCCTATATCTCCTGGCAGCGCTCCGGCGAGCTGCTGTTCATGGTGATCCTCGGCGGCCTCTCCGGCCTGCATGGCGCGCTGATCGGTGCGCTCGGCTTCGTGCTGCTGGAGGAGTGGCTGGCGCATCAGTGGGAGCATTGGCGCATGATCTTCGGCGTGCTGCTGATCCTCGCCGTGCTCTTCCTGCCGCACGGCCTCGCCGGCCTGCCGGCGCAACTCGGCCGGATGCTGCGCCGTGGCTGAGGCCGTGCTCGCGCTCCGCAGCCTGCGCAAGCGCTTCGGTGCGCTGACCGTCACGGACGACGTCTCGCTCGATGTCGCGCCGGGCGAGATCCACGCCATCATCGGCCCGAACGGCGCCGGCAAGACTACGCTGATCAACGAGATCAGCGGCGTGCTGCCCATCGATTCCGGCCGCATCCTCTTCGCGGGCCGCGACGTCACCGGCCTGCCGCTGCACCGCCGCGCGCGCCTTGGCCTGGCGCGGTCCTTCCAGATCACCTCGATCATCCCGGCCTTTTCCGCGCTGGAGAACACGGCGCTGGCCGTGCAGGCCGGCGACGGCACCTCCTTCCGCTTCTTCCGCCCCGCCGCCACGGAACGCCGCCTGAACACGGCGGCGATGGCGGCCCTCGACCAGGTGGGCCTCGCCCATCGCGCCGCGACGCCGGCGGGCGCCATGAGCCACGGCGAAAAACGCCAGCTCGAGCTCGCCATCGCGCTCGCCACCCAGCCGCGCCTGCTGCTGCTGGACGAGCCACTGGCCGGCGCGGGGCCGGAGGAGACGGAGCGGTTGGTCGGCCTGCTGCGCGGTTTGCGTGGCCGCTACACCATCGTGCTAGTCGAGCACGACATGCAGGCCGTCTTCGCCATGGCGGACCGCATCTCCGTCCTCGTCTATGGCCGCCTGATCGCCACCGGCACGCCGGACCGCATCCGCGAGAACCCCGAGGTCCGCGCCGCCTATCTCGGCGAGGACGACATTCCCCTTATGGCATCATGCTGAGGCTCGAATCCCTCACCGCCGGCTATGGCGGCAGCCAGGTGCTGTTCGACGTGAATCTGGAAGTCCGGCCCGGCGAGGTGGTGACCCTGCTCGGCCGCAACGGCATGGGCAAGACCACCACCATCCGCGCCATCATGGGCCTGCTGCCGAGCGTCGGCGGTCGCATCTGGGGCGGGGAGATCGTGCTGGACAACCGCGCGGTCGCCGGCCTGCCCGCGCATCGCCTGGCGCAGCAGGGCCTCGGCCTGGTACCGGAGGGCCGCCAGGTCTTCCCGACCCTGACGGTGGAGGAAAACCTGCTGGCCACCGCCGCGCATCGCGGCGCTGGCGCGCCGCGCTGGACCCTTCCCGCGGTCTACGACTTCTTCCCCCGCCTGCGCGAACGCCGCCGCAATGCCGGCGCCAAACTCTCGGGCGGCGAGCAGCAGATGGTGGCGATCGGCCGCGCGCTGATGACCAATCCGCGGCTGCTCATCCTGGATGAGGCGACCGAGGGCCTGGCGCCGCTGATCCGCGCCGAGATCTGGTCCGTGCTGGCGCAGCTGAAGGCGGAGGGCCAGGCGATCCTGCTGATCGACAAGAACCTCGCCGCCGTCTCGCGCCTCGCCGACCGCCATGTGGTGATCGAGAAGGGCCGCACGGTCTGGACCGGCACCAGCGCCGAGCTGGAGGCGGCGCCGGAGGTGCGCGACACCTACCTGCATCTGTAGAATTCAGCCCCGGAATTCGCCCGGCAGCACCGCCGCCAGATGGTCGAAGACCGCGCGGAAGCGGCGGCCCTGGCGGACATCGGCATGCGCCACCAGCCAGACCGCCTGCTTCGGCGCGAATTCCGCCTGCATCAGCCGCCGCAGCCCGGCGCGTTCGCCGACCGCCACCTGCATGACGCCAATGCCGAGCCCGGCGCGCACGGCCGCATGCTGGCCCACCATGCTGTCGGAGCGATAAACCACCCGCCAGCTCTCCACCGGCAGCGCCAATCGTTCTGCCACGCGCCGCGCGAAGGGGTCGCGGTCGAAGCCCACCATGCGGTGCTGCGCCAGCTCCGCCAGGGTCTGCGGCTCCCCGTGCCGGGCGAGGTAGCCCTCCTGCGCGAAGACGCCGAGCTCCATCATGCCGACCTGGCGCGCCACCAGGTCCGGCTGCTCCGGCCGCGCGAAGCGGATGGCGATATCGGCGTCACGCCGCAGCAGGTTCTCCACCTGGTTGCTGGCCAGCATCTCGATGGTGATGCCGGGATTGGCTTCCATGAAGGGGTTCAGCAGGACGGGCAGGCGTTCCACGGCGAAGGGCTCGCTGGTGGTGACGCGCACCGTGCCGGTGGGGGAATCCAGCTTGCCCGCCATGGCAGTGGCCAGCGCCTGCGCCGCCTGTTCCAGGCCCAGCGCATGGTCGAACAGCGCCTGGGCCCGATCGGTCGGGCGCAGGCCCTGCGGCGTGCGGTCAAACAGCGCCTCCCCCACCGCTTCCTCCAGCGTACGGATCTGCCGGCCGACGGTGGGCTGGGTGAGCTTCAGCTGGATCGCGGCGGCGGAGAGGCTGCCGGTCCGCATCACCAGGACGAAGGCCTGCAGCAGGCTCCAGTCCAGATGCCTTGGCGTCGTCACGGAGCCATGCATCCGCGCATACCGGGCGAAGAGGAACAGGCAATCCCGCGGGGCGGGCTACGGCGGCATCTTCCCGTCACCGGCAGCGACATCGGGTCGACTGCCTCACAAACTGGAAAGATCGCAGACATGAGCACCACCCTCCGCAGCCTCCTCGCCGCCACCGCCCTGCTGGCCGGCCTGTCGAGCCAGGGCGCCTTCGCCCAGGACCAGTTTCCCCGCACCATCGGTTCCGGCGAAAGCGCCGAGATCGTCTATGGGCCCGGCCCGCAGGGCAATATCCTCGGCGGCGGCGCCGTGGCGGTGCGGCAGGTGACGGGCAGCGAGGTCATCGTGACCTATCTCGATGACCAGTTCGTGCAGCGCGCCCCGGCCGGCACCGTGCCGGCGGTGTTCAGCCGCGGCGAGAACAGCCTGCGCGTCGAGCTGCCCGCCGCCGCCCCGCGCGGCTGATGCGCGCCGATCCCGCGGGAGGCGCTATTCCGCCGCCCGCGGTGCATGGCTCGCCGGCCGAGCCTTCAGCTTCAGCTCCCGCAGTTCCGCCTGGTCCTTCGCCGCATTGCGCAGCGCGGCAGCCTGGCCCCAGCGGTATTGCGGCGGGCAGGCGACATCCCGCACGCCATAAGCTGCTGCGGCATGCAGGGTGAAGAAGGGGTCCGTCAGATGCGGGCGCCCGAGCGCCACCAGATCTGCGCGCCCCGCGGCGATGATGGTGTTCACCTGGTCCGCGCTGGTGATGTTGCCCACGCACATCACGGCCACGCCGGCCTCGTTGCGGATCATGTCGGCCCAGGGAAGCTGGAACATGCGGCCATAGACCGGGCTGGCATCGGCCACCGTCTGGCCGGTGGAGACATCCACCAGATCCACGCCGGCGGCGACAAAGGCGCGCGCGATGGCCAGGCAATCCGCATCCGAAAGGCCGCCCTCCGCCCAGTCGGTGGCAGAGATGCGCACCGACATCGGCTTTTCCGCCGGCCAGGTGGCGCGGAGTGCCGCGAAGACTTCCAGCGGGTAGCGAAGGCGGTTCTCGATCGGGCCGCCATACTCATCGGTGCGCGAATTGGTCAGCGGCGAAAGGAAGCTCGCCAGCAGATAGCCATGGGCGCAATGCAGCTCCAGCATGTCGAAGCCGCAGGCGAGGCCGCGTTCGGCGGCGGCGACGAAATCCGCCTTCACCTGGTCCATGTCGTCCCGCGTCATCTCACGCGGCACCTGGCTGTGCTTGTAGTAGGGGATCGGGCTGGCGGAGAGGATCGGCCAGGCGCCGGCCTCCAGCGGCTGGTCCATGCCTTCCCACATCAGCTTGGTCGCGCCCTTGCGGCCGGCATGGCCGAGCTGCAGGCAGATCTTTGCGGC
The DNA here is from genome assembly GCF_019024325.1 of Falsiroseomonas tokyonensis. Lineage (GTDB taxonomy): Bacteria > Pseudomonadota > Alphaproteobacteria > Acetobacterales > Acetobacteraceae > Falsiroseomonas > Falsiroseomonas tokyonensis. Next base: position 302,491 of record NZ_JAFNJS010000002.1, on the reverse strand, counting down.
CGAGGTCGCATGCACCAGATCGACGATGCGGGTCCAGGCCGCCTGCTGCGCGTCGTTCCATAGCCCGGCGCAGCCCGGGGTGATGCGCGCCTCCGGCGAGACGCAGGTCATTTCCGTAAAGACCAGCCCGGCGCCGCCCATGGCCCGCGCGCCGTAATGCGCGAGATGGAAGTCGCCGGGCACACCGTTCTGCGCCGAGTACATGCACATGGGCGAGACGACGACGCGGTTCGCCAGCTTCATGTCGCGCAGCGCCAGCGGCTGGAACATCGGCGGCCTGCGCGGGTCACCGCCCGCCTCCTCCGCCACCGCGCGCTGCGTCTCCGCCACGAAATCCGGCGCGCGCAGCGCCAGATTGTCCCAAGTGATGGCCTTGCTGCGTGTCATCACGCCGAAGGCGAAGCGCGTCGGCGAGAATCCCCAAAAGCGCTTCACATGCTCGAACCAGACGAGGGAGACATTGGCGGCGTGCTGCGTCTTCTCCACATCCTCCCGCCGCCCGGTCTCGAAGGCGTGCAGGGCGCTGGCCACGTTGCTCTCGGCCCGGCAGGCCTGGTGCAGCGCGATGGCATCCTCCATGGCCAGCTTGGTGCCGGAGCCGATGGAGAAATGCGCGCTGGCCTTGGCATCACCCAGCAGCACCACATTGCCGCGCACCCAGCGGGCGCATTTGATGGTGGGGAAGCGGCGCCACTGGCTGCGGTTGGTGATCAGGCGGTGGCCCTGCAATTCCTCGGCGAAAACGCCTTCGAGGAAAGCGGCGCTCGCCGCCTCGTCCATGCCCTCCAGCCCAGCCTTCGCAAAAGTCTCGGGGTCCGTCTCCAGCACCCAGGTGCTGGCGCCGGCCTCGTACTGGTAGCAATGGGCGATGAAGATGCCGTGCGGCGTTTCCTTGAAGAAGAAGGTGAAGGCGTCGAAGGGCCGGGTGCTGCCCATCCAGGCGAAGCGGTTGGGGCGGAGGTCGACCTCGGGCTGGAAATGCTCCGCGAAGCGCTCGCGGATGGGGGAGTTGATGCCGTCCGCGGCGACGACCAGGTCGGCATCCGGGAAATCCTCGGGCGAGGCTTCGCGCCGGAACTCCAGCTCCACGCCCAGCTCTCGGGCCCGCGCGGCGAGCAGCATCAGCAGCGTGCGGCGCGAACATCCGCAGAATCCGTTACCGCCAACGCGGTGCTCCTGCCCCTTGGCGACAATCGCGATGTCGTCCCAATAGGCAAAGCTTTCGGTGATGGCGCGATAGCTCGGCTCATCCGCCTGCTTGAAAGCGTCCAGCGTGGCGTCGCTGAAGACCACGCCGAAGCCGAAGGTGTCCTCGGCCTGGTTCCGCTCCACCACCGTGATGCGGGAGGCCGGAAAATCCCGCTTCGTCAGGATGGCGAAATACAGGCCCGCCGGGCCGCCACCGATCACCGCGATCCGCATCACCTCGGCCCCCTGGTCGCTCTCTGGAATAGTTTAGGCTTCAAGGAATGAGGGTTCAACCGGATGTTGCGCAAGGCCCGCGCAATGTTTTAGGCTTCAAGCATCATGCAGGCGGGCACAATCCAGGGCAGGACGGCATTGGTGACCGGTGGCGGCAGCGGCATCGGCGCCGCCTGCGCCGCGGCGCTGACGGCGGCCGGGGCGCGGGTGACGGTGCTGGGGCGGCGTGAGGCGCCGCTGCGGGCGCGGGTGGCGGCGGGGGATGCCGCGGTTCACATCGCGGCCGATATCAATGCCCTGCCGGCGCTGCCGCGTTTCGACATCCTGCTGCATGCCGCCGGCGCGGCCGAAAGCGCGCTCTTCCTGAAATCGGATGCGGCGCTGTTCGATCGAATGTGGCGCGTGAATGTCATGGGCGCCGTTGCGGTCACGCAGGCCGTTCTGCCGGGCATGATCGAGGCTGGCTTCGGCCGCGTGGTGATGGTGGCCTCCACCGCCAGCCTCAAGGGCTATCCCTATGTCACCGCCTATGCCGCCGCCAAGCACGGGCTGCTCGGCCTGGTGCGGTCCCTGGCGCAGGAAGTGGCGACCAAGGGCGTGACGGTGAACGCGATCTGCCCCGGCTTCACCGAGACCGACATAGTGGCGGAGTCCGTCGCCCGCATCATGGCGAAGACCGGCCGCGACGAAGCCGCCGCGCGCGCGGAGCTCGCAAAACACAACCCGCAGCGCCGCCTGGTGCAGCCGGCGGAAGTGGCGGCCGCGGCGCTGGCACTCTGCTGGCCCGGCAGCGGCGCCATCAATGGCCAGGCCATCGCGGTGGATGGGGGCGAGACATGAGCGTGGATGCCGAGACCGCCCTCGCCCATGCGCCCCCCGGCCACAAGGACGAGCTGCGCCTCTGGCTGCGGCTGCTGACCTGCACCACGCTGATCGAGGGTGAGATCCGCTCCCGCCTCCGCCGCGACTTCGACACCACCCTGCCCCGCTTCGACCTGCTGGCCGCGCTGGACCGCGCGCCGGAAGGGCTGTCGCTGGGCGAGGTCTCGCGCCGCATGATGGTCAGCAACGGCAATGTCACCGGCCTCGCCACGCGGCTGGAGGCGGAGGGCCTGATCGAGCGCCGTGCCCGCCCCGGCGATCGCCGCGCCCAGCTGCTGCGCCTGACAGCAAAAGGCCGGCGCGAATTCGCCCGCCAATCCGCGGCGCATGAGGGCTGGATCGCGGAGCTTCTGGCCGGGGTGACGCCGGTGGAGCGTGGCGCGCTGTTCCGCCTGCTCGGCCACACGAAAATCTCGGTCCGCAACGCCCTGCCGCCGGAGCCCAGCGCATGATCACCGCCATCACCGGCCCGCTCTCGGCTTACGCCGCGCAGCATGTGAAGCTGGAGGTGGCGGGCGCCGTCGCGACGCTCACGCTGAACCGGCCGGAGCGCAAGAACCCGCTGACCTTCGACAGCTACGCCGAGCTCACCGCCATCTTCCGGGCGGCGGTACATGACGAACAGGTGCGCGCCTTCGTCGTCACCGGCGCCGGCGGCAATTTTTGTTCAGGCGGCGACGTGCACGAGATCATCGGCCCGCTGCTGGAGCGCGACACGCGTGGACTGATGGCCTTCACCGCCATGACCGGCGACCTGGTGAAGGCGATGCGCGCCTGCCCGCAGCCGATCCTCGCGGCGGTGGACGGCATCTGCGCCGGCGCGGGTGCGATCATCGCCATGGCCTCGGATTTGCGGCTCGGCACGGCGCGGACAAAGGTGGCCTTCCTGTTCAACCGCGTCGGCCTCGCCGGCTGCGACATGGGCGCCTGCGCCATCCTGCCGCGCATCATCGGCCAGGGGCGGGCGAGCGAGCTGCTCTATCTCGGCCGGTCCCTCGGCGGCGAGGAAGGCCTGGCCTGGGGTTTCTTCAATGCGCTGCATGCGCCGGAGGCGGTGCTGGACGCAACGGCCGAGATGGCGCGCGGCATCGCGGAAGGCCCGGCCTTCGCCCATGCCATGACCAAGCGCATGCTTGCCATGGAATGGGCCATGTCCATCGAGCAGGCGATCGAGGCCGAGGCGGTGGCCCAGGCGCTCTGCATGACCACGCAGGATTTCCGGCGCGCCTTCGACGCCTTCGTGGCGAAGCAGCGCCCCGTCTTCAAGGGCGACTAATGGCCGACAGCTCCTTCCTCGACTGGCCCTTCTTCGAACCGCGCCACCGCGAATGGGCGGCGGAGGTGGAGGCCTGGGCGGCGCAACATGCCGAGGCGCTGTCGGATGAGCACGATGCGGATGCCAGCGTCATCCGCCTGGCCCGCGCCATGGGTGAGGCCGGGCTGCTGCGCGTGCCCTGCCCGGCGGACGGGGTGCTGGACGTGCGGTCGCTCTGCATCGCGCGCGATATCCTGGCGCGGCATAGCGGCCTCGCCGATTTCGCCTTTGCCATGCAGGGCCTCGGCACCGGGCCTGTCACGCTGTTCGGCAGCGCGGCGCAGCGGGAACGAGTGCTGGCGGGTGCGCGCGCCGGCACGGCGCTGGCCGCCTTCGCGCTGAGCGAGCCGGAGGCGGGCAGCGACGTGTCTGCGCTCGCGCTGACCGCGACGCCCGATGGCAATGGCCATTACCGGCTGAATGGCGAAAAAACCTGGATCAGCAATGGCGGCATTGCGGCCACCACCATCGTCTTCGCCCGCACCGGCGAGGCGCCTGGCGCCAAGGGGCTTTCGGCCTTTCTCGTGCCGGCCGATGCGCCAGGCCTGACCGTCGCCGAGCGCATCGAAGTCACCGCCCCGCACCCCCTCGCCCGCCTGGATTTTGCGGATGTGCGCGTGGCCGCCGAGGACATGCTCGGCAAGCCGGGCGAGGGTTTCAAGGTTGCGATGTCCACCCTCGACGTCTTCCGCGCGACGGTCGGCGCCGCCGCCCTCGGTTTCGCCCGCCGCGCGCTGGACATGACGGTGGAGCACGCGAGCGCGCGGAAGATTTTCGGCGGCACGCTGTTCGACCAGCAGATGTCGCAGGCCGCCATCGCGGACAGCGCCGTGGATGTCGAAGCCTCCGCCCTGCTCGTCTATCGCGCCGCCTGGCTGAAGGATTCCGGCACGCCGCGCGTCAGCCGCGAGGCCTCCATGGCCAAGCTGCACGCCACCGAGGCCGCGCAACGCTGCGCCGACCGCAACGTCCAGATCCATGGCGGGCTCGGCGTCACCAAGGGCCATAAGGCCGAGGAATTGTACCGGGAGGTCCGGGCGCTTCGCGTTTACGAAGGCGCCTCCGAGATTCAGCGCGTCGTCATCGCGCGATCCGAACGCCAGCTTCGCACGTCACTCGACTAGAACGAGGATGGACGAGATGCGTGACACCTTCTGCCAGGACCGGCTGCCGCCCCGCGATCAGTGGCCGGATTTCCTGCTCGACCGGCCCGAATTCCAGTACCCGCCGCGGCTGAACTGCGCCGTCGAATTGCTGGACCGCAATATCGAACGCGGCCGCGGCGACCACCCTGCCCTCATCACGCCGGCCGAAACGCTGACCTACACGCAGCTCGCCGATCGCGTCGATCGCATCGCCCGCGTGCTGGTGGAACGCCTCGGCCTGATGCCCGGCAACCGCGTGCTGCTGCGCTCCGCCAACAATGCCTGGATGGTCGCCGCCTACTTTGCGGTGCTGAAGGCAGGCGGCGTGGTGGTCGCCTCCATGCCCCTGCTGCGCGCCAAGGAGCTCGGCCAGATGCTCCGCAAGGCGCGAATCACGCATGCGCTCTGCGATGCGCGGCTGGCCGACGAGCTCCGCAAGGCGGATGGGCCGGATCTGCGGCACCTCGTCACCTGGGGCGATGGCATGCTGGAGGCGATGGTCGAGCAGGCCGCGCCCGGCTTCCCCGCGCATGACAGCGCCGCCGACGACATCTGCCTGATCGGCTTCACCAGCGGCTCCACCGGCGAGCCCAAGGGCACGCTGCATTTCCACCGCGACATGCTGGCCATCTGCGACGGCTACGCCATGCAGGTGCTGCGGCCCGAGCCCACCGATATCTTCATCGGCTCCCCGCCGCTGGCCTTCACCTTCGGCCTCGGCGGGCTGGTGCTGTTTCCCTTCCGCGTCGGCGCCAGCGCCGTGCTGCTGGAACGCGCCCCGCCCGAGGATCTGCCCGCCGCCATCGCGCAGCACCGCGCGACCATCTGCTTCACAGCCCCCACCGCCTATCGCGTCATGGCCGCCCACGCCGCCCAGCACGATCTGTCGAGCCTGCGCAAATGCGTCTCCGCCGGCGAAACCCTGCCGAAGCCGATCTTCGAGGCCTGGCTCGCCGCCACCGGCCTCAAGCTTATGGACGGCATCGGCGCCACCGAGATGCTCCACATCTTCATCAGCGCCACCGAGGACCGCATCCGCCCTGGCGCCACCGGGCTGCCCGTGCCCGGCTATATCGCGAAGGTCGTGGACGAGGCCGGGCAGGAGGTACCGCGCGGCACGCCCGGGCGGCTCGCCGTGAGGGGCCCGACCGGCTGCCGCTACCTCGATGACCCGCGCCAGGCGAACTACGTCCAGCACGGCTGGAACATCACCGGCGATACCTACATCCAGGATGAGGACGGCTATTTCTGGTACCAGGCGCGCAACGACGACATGATCGTCTCCGCCGGCTACAACATTGCGGGGCCGGAGGTGGAGGCCGCATTGTTGACCCACCCCTCCGTTTCTGAATGCGGCGTGGTCGGCGCGCCTGATGCGGAACGTGGCATGGTGGTGCGGGCCTATATCGTGCCGAAGCCCGGCTTTCGCGGCGACCCCGTGCTCGCCAAGGCCCTGCAGGACCATGTGAAGGCGGAGATCGCGCCCTACAAATACCCGCGCAGCGTGGTCTTCTGCGAATCCCTGCCGCGCACGGAAACCGGCAAGCTGCAGCGCTTCGCCCTGCGCCAGAAGGCCGAAGCCGGCGCATGACCCGCCCGATTCCCCTGCCTTTTGAGAACCTGCCCGCACGCGCCTTCCATGCCAGCGCGCGCATCCGCTTTGGCGACTGCGACCCGGCCGGCATCGTTTTCTTCGCCAGCTGGTTCGCCCTCGCCAATGCCGCGGTGGAGGACTTTTTTCGCGACGCGCTCGACGTCGATTTCCACGCGCTGCACGCCGCCCGCCGCATCGGCACCGGCTTCGCCCATGCCGAGGCGGATTTCTTCGCCCCCGGCCTGATGGGCGACCAAGTGCTGCTGACGCCGCTGATCACCCGCATCGGCGGCGCGTCCTACGCCTTCACCATGCATGTGCATCGCGGATCGGCGGAGCTGCTGCGCCTGCAGCTGGTGACCGCCACCACCCATCTCGATGAACGCCGCGCCGTGCCGATCCCGGCCGATCTGCGCGCGGCGCTGACAAGCTACCAGGAGCGTTGCGCGGATGCCCGATAACCTGCTGACCGCGCTGCAGCCGCCGGGCTGGCCCGCCCCGCGCGGCTATTCCAACGGCATGATCGGAAGCGGGCGCATTGTGGTCGTCGGCGGGCAGATCGGCTGGGATGCGACCGGGAAATTTGCCACGGGCTTCGTTGCCCAGGTGCGCCAGGCGCTCGAAAACATCCTGGCGGTGCTGGCGGTGGCCGGCGGCGGGCCGGAGCATGTGGCGCGCCTCACTTGGTATGTGGTGGACATCGCCGAATACCGTGCCAGCCTGGCGGAACTCAGCCCCGCCTATCGCGCCGTGATGGGCCGCAACTTCCCCGCCATGGCCCTGGTGCAGGTGGTGGCGCTGGTCGAGGCTGAAGCGCGCGTCGAGATCGAGGCCACCGCCATCCTGCCTGACTGAAGGCTTACGCCGGGTCGGGGATACCGGCCTCGGGCATGCCGATCTCCGGCTCCGCCGCGTCCTTCGCACCGTCCTTCCAGCCCTTGCGCTCCTCGCAAAGCCGGCGCGCCAGCAGCACGGTGCCGACGGCGCCGGCGCCCAGCGCCAGCGTGGCCGCGGCGCCGGTCAGCACCACGGCGCCCATCATCGTGCCGGCGGCCATTCGCAGAATCATCATCCGATCTCCCTCGTCCGGACTGCTATCTGGGCGCGCCGGGCCGGGAATCCAGCACCGGCCGGACGTCACGCGGCGTCGGGCGGGTCCAGCGGCACTTGATTGGTCAGCAGGCGCAGCTCCGTCACATCCCCGGCGCGCGCCGCGGCCTCCACCTCCGCCAGCAGGGCCGCGGCGGCCGGCCAGCCGGCATTGGCGGCGATGCCGCGCAGCGCATGGGCGGCGTCCTGGGCCGCCAGCACATCCGCATCGGCGGCGGCAGCCATCAGCCGCGGCGCGCGGCTGGTCCATTCCTGGCGGAATTCCCCCGCCAGGCCGGAGGCTTGGCCGTTCTGCTCGGTGGCGGGCGAAATCGGCGTATAGAGGGTCACGAAGCCGCCACCGGGCAGCGGCGCCCGGCGCAGCTGCAGCAGCGTGCCGTCCGGGCGTTCCCTTGTGTACCGTTCCAGGATCCGGCCGCTGCGCAGGATCTGCATGCGGCGCGCCACCTCCGCCTCCGGATCCACCAGGCCGAATTCCCCGGCCTCCGCTTGCAGGCGCAGCACTTCCTCCAGCGGCATGCCGATGCGCAGCGCGCGGCGCGGCACGCCGGCATAATCCGGGAATCGCGTATTCCAGCCGACCAGGCGCAGCGCGTCGTCGGTGACCATCACGCCATCGGTCATGGCGGCGAAGGCGCCGTCCAACTGCCGGGCCTTGGCCTCGGCGCGGTCCACGACCTCGCGCAGCTCGGCATGTTGCGCCGCCAGCAGCTGGTGGCGCGCGGCCGCCGCCCGCAGGCGCAGCAGGGCCCAGCCCAGGCCCAGCGCCAGGATCAGCGCCAGCAGCGCCAGGCCCCAGAGCCACGGGCTTCCGCCCGCAGACAGCGGCCCGCCCTGCGGCTGCGCGGCGGCTGGGCCGGCCAGGACCAGCAGCAGGGCAAGCCAGGCCGGCAGGCCCCGGCCGGGCGCGATCATGCCGCGCCCTTCCCCTGGCATCCGGCGCGGAAAGGTTGCGGCCCCATGGGCTTGCCGCGGCGGGGTCCGATTGGCATGTTCCGCCACCTCCCACCCTTCGGCGTGATGGCGTCGTCCCGGCCCGGTCGGCCGGCGGCAGAGACAGGCAAGGACACAGGCATGGCCAAGATCAAGGTGAAGACCCCCGTCGTCGAGATGGACGGGGATGAGATGACGCGCATCATCTGGGGGTTCATCAAGGACCGCCTGATCCTGCCCTACCTCGACATCGACCTGAAGTACTATGACCTGGGCATCGAGTACCGGGACCAGACCGATGACCAGGTCACGGTGGACGCCGCCAATGCCACCAAGCAGTACGGCGTCGGCGTGAAGTGCGCGACCATCACCCCGGACGAGGCGCGCGTCGCCGAATTCGGCCTGAAGAAGATGTGGCGCAGCCCGAACGGCACCATCCGCAACATCCTGGACGGCACGATCTTCCGCGAGCCGATCATCTGCCAGAACGTGCCGCGCCTGGTGCCGCACTGGTCGAAGCCGATCGTCGTCGGTCGCCATGCCTATGGCGACATCTACCGCGCCGTCGAGATGAAGATCCCCGGCGCCGGCAAGGTGACCATGACCTATACGCCCGAGGGCGGCGGCGCACCGGTCGAGATCGGGGAATTCCCGTTCAAGGCCCCGGGCGTCTTCATGGGCCAGCATAACCTGAACGCCTCCATCGAGGGCTTTGCACGGGCCTCCTTCAACTACGGCCTGGCGCGCAAATATTCCGTGTATTTCAGCCACAAGAATACCATCCTGAAGGCCTATGACGGCAACTTTAAGGATATTTTCCGCTCGATCTACGACACGGAATTCGCCGCCAAGTTCAAGGAGGCCGGCATCACCTATGAGGACCGGCTGATCGACGACATGGTGGCCTCCGCGCTGAAGTGGGAAGGCGGCTATATCTGGGCCTGCAAGAACTACGATGGCGACGTGCAGTCTGACATCGTGGCCCAGGGTTTCGGCAGCCTCGGCCTGATGACCTCCGTGCTGCTGTCCCCGGACGGCAATACGGTGGAGTCCGAGGCCGCGCACGGCACGGTGACCCGCCACTACCGCGAGCACCAGAAGGGCCGCGAGACCAGCACGAACCCGATCGCCTCGATCTTCGCCTGGACCCGCGGCCTGGCCTATCGCGGCAAGTTCGACGGCACGCAGGACGTGGTCGACTTCGCCAATGCGCTCGAGCAGGTCTGCATCGAGACGGTGGAAGCCGGCGACATGACCAAGGACCTCGCCATCCTGATCAGCAAGGACCAGCCCTGGCTGAACACCCAGGCCTTCCTCGCCAAGCTGGACGAGAACCTGAAGAAGAAGATGGCCTGATCCACGGCCAGCTCGGCCGGGCCCTTCGCCCGGCCGACAAGGTGGTGGCGGGCTTATGCTGCACTGCGGTATAACGGCGCATGCTCGCCTTCACCCTGCTCGACTGGTCGGCCCTGGCGATCTTCGCCGGCTGCTGGCTGGGCTATTCCAATATCGTCGACCGCGTGCCCCGCATCCGCCGGGCCAGTGTGATCGCGGCCATGGACGAATACCGGCGCCGCTGGATGCGCGCGATGCTGACGCGGGAAAACCGCATCGCCGATATGGCGGCGATCGGCAATCTGATGAACAGCACCAGCTTCCTGGCCACCACCAGCATCTTCATCCTGGGTGGCCTGGTGGCGCTGCTGGGGGCGCCCGATCTCGGCCGGCGCGTCGTTGCCTCCCTGCCCTATGCGGCGGTGCCGGATGATTCGAGCTGGGAGATCAAGATCGGCCTGCTGCTTCTGATCTTCGTGAATGCCTTCTTCGAGCTGACCTGGGCGCTGCGCCAGTTCAACTATACTTCCATCCTGGTGGGCGGCATTCCCTGCGGCAAGCCGGATGGCCAGGCCATGGCGTTGGCCGACATGGCTGCGGATGTGGCGAACCGGGCGGCGCGGCATTTCAACACCGGCCTGCGCAGCTACTATTTCGGGCTGGCGGCGCTGGCATGGGTGGTGCATCCGCTGGCGCTGATCGCGACCAGCCTTTTTGTGCTGCGGGAGCTGCACCGGCGGGAATTCCGCAGCGCGCTGCGGCATGCGGTGGCGGGCGAGGGATAGGCGCTACCGGCTGCGCTCGATGCCGCGCAGCACAGCCCAGTATTCGCGGAAGATGGCGATGCGGATGCTTCGGTCCGGGCTGCGCGGCGGCAGGCGGTCCGGGTGGAAGCGGCGGGCGAATTCGCGCTTGGCCCGCTGGAAGCGCGGCTCCGCCGGGGCCTGCTTCGCCATCCGCAGTTCCACCCGCAGGCGCATGACCTCTGCCGCCAGGGCTTCCGCCCGGCGCTGTTCGGAGCGGACGAGGGCGCGGCTATGGGCCAGGCGCAGGCCGCGCAACTGGTATCCGGTCGGCCGTGCCGGCACCGTTAGCAGGCCGCGCAGCAGCACGGCCAGGCGCCGCAGCAGCCGCCGCACCAGCATGCCCAGGCCGAGCACCAGCAAGGCCAGCACCACCCCGCCCGCCAGGATCTCCACGCCACCTCCGCCGCTGCCGCGGGAAAACTGCCGCAGAAGCGCGAGCGAAGGGTTAAGCCCGGCGCAGCGCCGCCACCTGGTCCAGCGGCAGGGCGCGACCCACCACGCGCCGCCCACCGAGCCGGCTTTCGACGGTGGTGGCGCAGCAGAGCGCGTTCAGCACCGCCTCCTCGGTCGCCTCCGCCGCCGCGACGAAAAGCGGTGACATGCGGTCATTCGGCCAGTCCTCGGTCGCGCCTTGCCCTGCCGCGCGGCGCACGGCGGGGTGGGTGGCGAAGGCCAGCGCGTAATCGCCTGAACCATCGGAAAAGGCCGCGCCGGTGCGGGCGATGCCGCCCATGGCGCGGCGCGCCAGGCGCTGCAGGTTGCGGTCCGACAGCGGCGCATCGGTCGCCACCACCACCATGACGGAGCCATCCGCATCCGCCTGTTCCGCCGCATGCTCCGCCAGGTAGTACTTTTTCAGCAGCCGCCCGACGGGGAGGCCATCCATCACCAGGGCGCCGCCGTAATTGGCCTGGACCAGCGCGCCCACCAGCCAGCCGCCCAGCGCCGGCGGCAGGCGGCGGGAGGAGGTGCCGATGCCGCCCTTCCAGCCGAAGGCCATGGTGCCGGTGCCGGCGCCGACCGAACCCTCCGCCACCGGGCCATCCGTGGCGGCGGCCAGGGCCTGCAGCATGTGCTTGTGGGTGACGCCGCGGGCGCGGATGTCGTTCAGGCGGCCGTCATTGGTCTCGCCCGCCACGGCATTGACCGAGCGCACCGATTCATTGCCCGGCTGGGCCAGAGTCCAGTCCACCAGCGCCTCCACCGCCCGGCCGACCGCGAGCGTGTTGGTCAGCAGGATCGGCGTCTCCAGCTCCCCCAGCTCCTGCAGCTGCGTCACGCCGGCCATCTTGCCGTAGCCGTTCATGGCGAAGAGGCCGGCGGGCACGCGTTCCGCAAAAGGGTTGCCGGGATGCGGGAGGATGGCGGTGACGCCGGTGCGCGTCGCCTCGCCCTCCATCACCGTGACCTGGCCGACGCGAACGCCGGCGACATCGGTGATGGCGTTCAGCGGCCCGGCGGCGAAAAGGCCGGGGGCGAAGCCGAGGGCGCGGGCGCGTGTGTCTGGCACTGGCATGGCCTTGGTGTGCTTCCTATACTCTGCCCATGTCGGACAAGCCCGCCCAGCCACCCGCACCGCCCGAGCCGGCCGAGAAGCCCGCTGCGGCAGCGCCCGTCACGCCAGGCGGCAATCCCTTCCTGCCGGGTGCCGCGCCGGTGCAGCTGGACTATCTCATCAAGTCCTTCGGGCCGCTGAAATACAGCCGGCTACCGACTGCTGGTTCCAAATAGCCGGATCATCTGCCGGAGAAGCAGCAGCGCGGCAAGGCAGCCAAGGGCCATGCCGATGAAGGACCGCCACTGCGGGATGGCCAAGGTCGCGGCCGCCAGAACGCCGAACAGGGGCGCGAGGATGGCGGCATAGAGCGCCGCGCCGAAACGCCGAGCGGCGGATTGGGCGGCCAGGTTGTTCCGCTCGATCGCCCGGTCCAGCTCATAGGCGAGGAACAGGCAGAGCTGCGCCGGCGGCAGCTTCTGTGCCTCTCGGTCCAGCAGCGTCGAGGGCCGCAGCGCCGGCGCCGCGATCTCGCTGCCCCGCAGCGACCAGCCGGCGATCAGCGCGGCGATGGCGGCCATGCCGCCCGTGGCCAGCAGGTCGACGGCACCCCGCCAGGGCAGCCAATCCTGCCCGGAAAGCCCCAGTGCCGCGCCGCCGAGGCCGGCCACCGCCATGGCCTGGGAGGCCTGCAAGACGGCCATCGCCTTGAGGTCCAGCGACTTGCTGGCGTCGATCTGGCCGAGGATGAGGGTCTGCGCCTGGCGCAGCACCTCCGCCGCCGAGGCCGGATCGACCGACCCGCTCACCCCCCGAGCGCCGCCCGCACCGCTGCCAGCGCCTCACCCGCCTTGGCCGCATCGGGCCCGCCGGCCTGGGCCATGTCCGGCTTGCCGCCGCCGCCCTTGCCGCCGATGGCGGCGCTCGCCGCGCGCACCAGCGTCACCGCGTCCGTCTTCCCCTTCGCCGCCTCGCCGATGCCGACGAAGACGCTGGCCTTGCCTTCAGCCGTGGCCACCACCGCCACCACATCGGCGGTGCCGGACTGCAGGATGGCCTCGACCACGCCCTTCAGGTCCTTGGGCGGCATCTCGCCCAGCTCGCGCAGCGCCACGCGCAGGCCGGCAATCTCCTCGACCTCCGCCGCGGCGCCGCCGGTGGCCAGCTTCTTGCGCAGCTCGGAGACCTCGCGCTCCAGCTTCTTCCGGTCCTCCAGCAGGCTGGTGATTCGATCGGCCAACTCCGCGGGGCGCGCCTTCAGCACGGCGGCGGCCTCGTTCAGCTGCCGGTCGCGCTCCTCCAGCAGCTTCAGCGCCGCCTCCCCCGTCACCGCCTCGACGCGCCGAATGCCGGCCGCGACGGCGCCTTCGGAGACAATCCGGAACAGGCCGATATCGCCGGTGCGCTTCACATGCGTGCCGCCGCACAACTCCAGCGAATAGACGCCGTGGCGCTCCACCGCCTGCGGGTCGTGGCCCATGGAGACCACGCGGACCTCGTCGCCATACTTCTCGCCGAACAGCGCCATGGCACCAATCGCCACCGCCTGGTCGGGCGTCATCAGCCGGGTCACCACCTCGGCGTTCTCCCGGATGCGGGCGTTCACCTCGGTCTCGACCCAGGCCAAGTCCTCATCCGTCATCGGCGTGGGCTGGGAGACGTCGAAGCGCAGCCGGTCCGGCGCGTTCAGCGAACCCTTCTGGGCCACATGCGTGCCGAGACGGCGGCGCAGCGCCTCATGCAGCAGGTGCGTCGCCGAGTGATGCGCGCGGATGGTGCCGCGCCGGGTGTGGTCCACCTCCGCCACCACCGGCAGGCCCAGCTTCGCCTCCCCATGCGCCACCACGCCGTAATGGACGAAGAGCTCGCCGAGCTTCTTCTGCGTGTCGCGCACCACGATACGGCAGGCCTCACCCGCCGAGATCAGCCCGGCATCGCCGACCTGGCCGCCCGATTCCGCATAGAAGGGCGTCTGGTTCAGCACCACGGCCACCTCGGCGCCGGCGGGCGCGGCCTCCACCGGCTTGCCGTCGACCAGGATGGCGAGGATCGAACCCTCCGCGCTCTCGGTCGAATAGCCGAGGAATTCGGTGGCGCCGAGCTTCTCCTTCAGGTCGAACCACTGGGTTTCGGTGGCGGCCTCGCCGGAGCCGGCCCAGGCGGCGCGGGCGCGCTGCTTCTGCTCGGTCATGGCGGCCGCGAAACCCTTGGTATCGACAGACTTGCCCTCGCCGCGCAGCGCGTCCTGGGTCAGGTCGAGGGGGAAGCCGTAAGTGTCATACAGCTTGAAGGCAACGTCGCCGGGCAGCGTGCCCTTGTCACCCAGCTTGCCCGATTCCTCCGCCAGCAGGCCGAGGCCGCGCTCCAGCAGGCTGCGGAATCGCGTCTCCTCCAGCCGCAGCGTCTCCACCACCAGGGCTTCGGCCCGCAGGATCTCGGGATAGGCCGCGCCCATCTGGCGGGTCAGCGCCGGCACCAGCCGGTGCAGCAGGGGCTCGCGCGCGCCCATCATGTGCGCGTGGCGCATGGCGCGGCGCAGGATGCGGCGCAGGACGTAGCCGCGGCCCTCATTGGAGGGCAGCACGCCATCGGCCATCAGGAAGGTGCCGGCGCGCAGATGGTCGGCCACCACGCGGTGGCTGGTCTTCCACTGGCCATCCGGCTCCTGGCCGGTCGCCTCGGCGCTGGCCAGGATCAGGGCGCGCAGCGTGTCCGTGTCGTAGTTGTCGTGCTTGCCCTGCAGGATGGCGGCGAAGCGTTCCAGCCCCATGCCGGTATCGATCGAGGGGCGCGGCAGGGGCACGCGGGTGCCGGGCGGGCCTTCCTCGTACTGCATGAAGACCAGGTTCCAGATCTCGATGAACCGGTCGCCATCCTCCTCCGGGCTGCCGGGCGGGCCGCCGGGGATATGGTCGCCATGGTCGTAGAAAATTTCGGAACAGGGGCCGCAGGGGCCGGTATCGCCCATGCGCCAGAAATTGTCGGAGGTCGAAATGCGGATGATCCGGCTGTCCGGCAGGCCAGCCACCTTTTTCCAATAGACCGGCGCTTCCTCATCCTCGGAATAGACGGTGACCAGCAGCTTGTCCTTCGGCAGGCCGAAGTCGCGGGTCAGCAGGGTCCAGGCATGCTCGATCGCCTGTTCCTTGAAGTAGTCGCCGAAGCTGAAATTGCCCAGCATCTCGAAGAAGGTGTGGTGGCGGGCCGTATAGCCGACATTGTCCAGGTCGTTATGCTTGCCGCCCGCCCGCACGCATTTCTGGGCCGTCGTCGCGCGCTGGTAGCCGCGCTTTTCCTGGCCCGTGAAGACGTTCTTGAACTGGACCATGCCGCTATTGGCGAACATCAGCGTCGGGTCGTTGCGCGGCACCAGGGGGGAGCTTTCCACCACCTCATGGCCATTGCGCCGGAAGTAATCCAGGAAGGTGGCGCGGATATCGTTGCTGCTGCTCATGGTCTCGGCATGTCTCGCAAGGGGCCGCGATCGTTAGAGCAGAATAGGCCAAACCGGAAGCGGGGCGATGCGCGGCCGCCCCGCCACCCGGCCTCAGTCGCGGTCGACCTTCACCACCCGGCCATCGGCCGGGGCCACATCCACCTCGATCTCCCGGCCCTGGGCGTCGCGGCCCTTCACCTCCCAGTGCCGATCGTCGCATTCCGCCTGGTCCACGCGGGCAATGCCGGCGCCGCGCGCGATCTCGATGGCGCGGCTGATATCCACCTGCCCGGCGCAGCGACCGGGCGCAAGCTGCGCAGGGGCCTGCGCGAAGGCCGGCGTGGCCAGCAGAAGAACAGCGGCAGCGAAGCCGGCGAGCGGAAGACGGACCATGAAGCCTCCAGGCTAAATTACGGTTCCGTCATCCAACGCCCGGAAGCCCGAAGGTTCCCTATTCGGCCGCCGCTTCCTCGCCCTCCCCGGCCAGCATGGCGCTGGCCAGGCCGCTGGCCTGGTCGCGGATGCGCTTCTCCACGCTTTCCGCCATGGCCGGGTTGTCCCGCATGAACTGCTTCGCATTCTCCCGCCCCTGGCCGATCCGCTGGCTGTCGCAGCTGAACCAGGCGCCGGACTTCTCGACGATCCCGGCCTTCACGCCGAGGTCGATCAACTCGCCGACCTTGGAGATGCCCTCGCCATACATGATGTCGAATTCGATCTGCCGGAACGGCGGCGCCATCTTGTTCTTCACCACCTTCACCCGGGTCTGGTTGCCCGTGGTGGTGTCGCGGTCCTTGATGGCGCCGATCCGGCGGATCTCCATGCGGATGGAGGCGTAGAACTTCAGCGCATTGCCGCCCGTCGTGGTCTCCGGATTGCCGAACATCACGCCGATCTTCAGGCGGATCTGGTTCAGGAAGACCAGCAGGGTGTTGGAACGGCTGACGCTGCCCGTCAGCTTGCGCAGCGCCTGGGACATCAGCCGGGCATGCAGGCCGACATGGCTGTCGCCCATCTCGCCTTCCAGCTCGGCCCGCGGCACCAGGGCGGCCACGCTGTCCACCACCAGCACGTCGATGGCGCCCGAGCGCACCAGCGTGTCGCAGATCTCCAGCGCCTGCTCGCCGGCATCCGGCTGGCTGATCAGCAGGTTCTCGACATCCACGCCCAGCTTTTTGGCATAGCCGGGGTCGAGCGCATGTTCCGCGTCGATGAAGGCGCAGGTGCCGCCCTTCTTCTGTGCCTCCGCGATCATGTGCAGGGCCAGCGTGGTCTTGCCCGAGCTTTCCGGCCCGTAGATCTCAATGATCCGCCCCTTGGGCACGCCACCGATGCCGAGCGCGAGGTCGAGGCCGAGGGAGCCGGTGGAGACCACCTCCACCTCATCCGTCGCGGCCTTGTTGCCCATCCGCATGATCGAGCCCTTGCCGAAGGCGCGTTCGATCTGGCTCAGCGCGGCATCCAGAGCCTTGGTCTTGTCCATGCGGCTCGCTCTCCCGAAATCCGATCTCAACCTATGGGTGAAATTGAGGCAGGTTCACCACCTGCCGGTCAATCCCCTGGCGGGAAAAACCTTCAGCTGTGCCCTGTGGGCCCGCCGAGGCCTCTCTGCCTGCTGAGCGGAATATCGCGCGGAACAGCGATTCCGACAAGAACATTTAGGAAACTTTTACCGCTCCCGCCGGCAGGATGGCCCGCAATTCGGCCACCAGGGAGCCCAGGCTATAGGGCTTGGCAAGAAGCCGGATCCGCTCCGCCGCCAGGTCGCGGCCCAGCGCCGCCTCCGCATAGCCGGAGACCAGGAGCACCGGAAGGTCCGGCCAGATGGCGCGCAGGCGGCCGGCCAGTTCCAGCCCGTCCATCCCGGGCATGACCACGTCGGAGACCATGGCCAGCGGCGCCGGCGCGCCGCGGTCCAGCATCTCCAGCGCCTCCTCCGCGCAGCCGGCGCTCATCACCTCGAAGCCGGCGCGGCGCAGCGCGCGTTCGGCCAGGCGCAGCAGCGGCACCTCATCCTCCACCAACAGCACCGGCATGCTGCCGTAATGCACCGCGGGGACCGCGGGCGCCGGCAGGGCCGGGCCTGGCGCGGCGACCATGGCGGTGGGCACCGGCGGATCGGCCGGGCCGTCATGGCGCGGCAGCCAGATGCGGAAGCGCGAGCCCTCCCCCTGCTTGCTGTCCACCGAGATGAAGCCACCCGACTGGCGGACGATGCCATGCACCGTGGACAGGCCCAGCCCGGTGCCGCCCTGGTCGCGCCGGGTGGTGAAGAAGGGGTCGAAGATGCGCGGCAGGGCATCGGCCGGGATGCCGACGCCGCTGTCCGAGACCTCGAGCAGGGCATAGCGGCCGGCGGGCAGCGTCTCATTGCCCAGCTGTTCCGGCCGCAGCACCACGGCATGCCCGGTGCCGATCCGCATGGCGCCGCCTTCCGGCATGGCGTCGCGCGCATTCAGCGCCAGGTTCATGATGACCTGGTCCAGCTGCGTCGGGTCGATCCGCACACGCCGCGCCGGCTCCTCCAGCGTCAGGGCCAGCTTCACCCGGCTGCCGAGCAGCCGCTTCAGCAGCTCGCCCATCGAGGCGACGGCCTCGTTCAGGTCCACCACGCGGGGCCGCAGCGCCTGCTGGCGCGCGAAGGCCAGCAGCTGGCGCACCAGGGCGGCGCCGCGGCCGGCGCTTTCCATCACCTGGCGCAGCTCCGGCGCCGCCGGCCCATCCGGCGCCCGGGTCAGGGCGGCCTCGGCGCTGCCGGCGATGGCGGTCAGCAGGTTGTTGAAGTCATGCGCGATGCCGCCGGCCAGTGCGCCCACCGCCTGCAGCCGCGCCGCCGCCGCCGCCTGCTCCGGCGGGCGGGAGGCCGGGCGGGCCAGGCGCAGGACCGAAAGCCGGTCCGGTCCCGGCAGCGGCCGGCGCTCCGCCTCCAGCTTCGGGCCGCCTTCCCCGGCCAGCGTGACCAGCTGCTTCTGCCCGCCGGAAAGCGCCGCCAGCACTTCCTCCCGCCCCTCCCGCGCCAGGAGCTGGGTCAGCGGCAGACCGTCCCGCGGCGGCAGCATGGGGCCGCAGAGGCCGGCGAAGTCGCTGTTCCAGGCGGTCAGCCGATCTTCGGCATCCAGCAGGGCCATGCCCACCCCGGCCGCTTCCAGCACCGCCCGCAGCATGGGGTCCGGGTTGGGGCGCAGCGCACGGCGCAGCAGCGCCTGCAACCGGTTTCGAGATTCGGTCATGCCGCGCTCCTCGGCCCCGGGGCTGGGAGGCACCGGATCTGTGCTGCCCATGCGTTCCACGCGAAAAACACCGAATGAAGATCAACCTGAACGCGAGGATGCACCACGTTGTCTCCAGACGTAAGCAATGATTTCGGCAACCGCCTGGTAGTGCTCGGGCGGGATCTCGGCATCCACCTCCAGCCGCCACAGGGCGCGGGCCAGGGGTGGATTGGCAACCAGGGGGACGCCATGCTGCTGCGCCACGTCCCGGATCCGGGCGGCCATGGCATCCACGCCCTTGGCCACCACCTTCGGCGCGGCGCTGTCGCCGCCATAGGACAGGGCCACGGCGTAGTGGGTGGGGTTCGTCACCACGACATCGGCGCGCGGCACGGCGGCCATCATCCGTCGCCGGCCCTGCGCCTGGCGCATCTGCCGGCGCCGCGCCTTCAGCATCGGGTCGCCTTCGGAGTCCTTCGCTTCCTCGCGCAGTTCCTGCTTGCTCATCCGCAGGCGGCTGAAGTGGCGGTAGCGCACCCACATCACATCCAGCCCGGCAATGCCGGCGAAGGCGACCAGCGCGGCCAGCATCAGCCGCAGGGCGGCGGCGCCGGCGGTGGCAGGCAGCGCGCCGGGCGCCTGGTGCAGCGCCGCCTGGATCTCCTGCAGGTCGCCCAGCGCATACCACAGCGCGACCCCCACCAGCCCCAGCTTCAGCAGGTTGCGCAGCAGCTCCACCGCCGATTCCGGCGAAACCAGGCGCTTCAGCCCGGCCCAGGGGCTGATCTTGTCCAGCCGCGGCGCCATGTTCTTCGCCGTCACCAGCCCGCCGGTCTGCAGCAGGGTGGCGGCCACGGCCCCGAAGCCTGCCGCCGCCGCCACCGGCAGCACCGCCATCAGCCCGTGGCCGGACAGGCGCAGCACGGTGTCCGTCATCTCCAGCGCATGGCCGCGTTCCAGCGTGGCGCGCATGGCGCGCAGCATCTCGCTGCCGGTGACGGGCAGGGCCAGCATGGCGGCCAGGGTGCCGCCGGCCAGCGCCGCCCAGCCCACCGCCTCCCGCGACATGGCGACCTGGCCATCCTCCCGCGCCTTCTCGATCCGCCGCGGTGTGGCGGCCTCTGTCCGATCGGCGGCATCGCCGCCTTCGCCGCCTTCCGCCATGGCTCAGCGAAGCCCCGGCAGGGCGCCGAAGCTGGCGCGCGCGGCCTCGGCGAAACTCGCGATCATCGGCGGCGCCAGCAGGCCGAGCAGCGCCAGCCCGGCCAGGATCTGCCCGGGGACCGCGACGAAGAAGGTCTGCACCTGCGGCGCCAGCCGCGCCAGCAGGCCCAGCGCCACGTTCAGCACCACGGCCCCGACGACGAAGGGCGCGGCCAGCCGCAGCGCGAGGGCCAGGCAATCCGCCCCCGCCTGGGCCAGCGCCTCCACCGCCGCCCCGGCCGGGAAGGGATCGCCCACCGGGATCACCGCATAGCTTTCGGCCAGCGCCCGCAGCGGCAGGGCATAAAGCCCCGTGGACAGCACCAGCACCACCGCCAGCAGCGCGAAGGCGCGGCCCAGCGCGGTGGCCTGGGCGCCCAGCGTCTGATCCATCACCAGCAGCCCCGCCAGGCCGATCAGCGCCGAGATCGCCTGGCCGGCCATGGCGAAGGCGGTCATCGCCAACCGCGCCAGCCCGCCGATCCAGAGCCCCACCACCACCTCGATCGACAGCAGCCGGGCCGCTTCCGCCGCATCCTCCGGCGCCGGCGGCAGGCCGGGGGCGACCACCGGGAACAGCAGCGCCAGCAGCGCCAGGCCGAGGCCCAGCCGCAGCGGCGCCGGCACCTCCTGTTCCCCCAGGCCCGGCAGCAGCATCGCGGCCGCCCCCAGCCGGGCGAAGACCAGCACCGCCTGGAAGGCCAGCGCCGGCAGCGCCTGTACCAGAGCGAGGTCGGCTTCGGTCACGGCGCCCCGCCAATGGCGACCATCCGGTCGAAGAGCGAGGCGGTCCAGGCCGACATGACGGTGGTGGTGAAAGGGCCCAGCAGCAGCATCAGCGCACCGCCGATGACAAGCTTGGGCAGGAAGGCCAGCGTCGCCTCCTGGATCTGCGTCAGCGCCTGTACCAGCGATACCACCAGGCCGATGGCCAGGATCGCCAGCAGGGGTGGTCCCATGACCTGGGTGGAGATCCACAGCGCTTCCCTCAGCGCCTGGCCCATGGCCTGTTCCGACATCCGGCCCTCCTGGCCCCTCACCGACGCCCTCGGGCGCCTCGTCGCCGCCCCTTTGGGCAGCCTCGTCACGTCTCCCCCGGCAGGCCAGGTCCGGGCGGCAGCGCGCAGCCGGGTCAGATCGGCATGCGCATCACCTCCTGATAGGCCGCGACCACCCGGTCGCGCAGCGAGACGGCGGTCTGCAGCGCCAGCTCGGCGCGGGAGATGGCGAGCACGGCGTCGGAGACGCTGCCCTGGCCCATCAGCGCCTGGGTCGCGCTGGCATCGGCGGTGCGGCCCATCTGCACGCCGGTTTCCATCGCGCGCGACAGCGCCGCGCCGAAATCCACCCCGCCGGCCGCCGCCGCGGAAGCGCCGGAGGCGCCCACCGCCCCGGCCCCCGCCGAGGCATAGGCAGCCGCCGCCTGCACAGAGGACACCGCGGGGCCAATGGCCATCAGCGCAGCGCCTCGATCGCCCGCGTCAGCATGCCGCGCGTGGTCTCAAGGACGGAAAGATTGGCGCTGTAGCTGCGCTGCGCCTCGCGCATGTCCATCACCTCGACCACGCTGTCGACATTGGGCAGCTTGACGTAGCCATTGGCATCGGCGGCCGGATGCGCCGGGTCGAAGCGGGTCGGGAATTCGCCCGGCTGGGTGCCGATGCGGGAGACCTCGACTGATTCCGTGCCCATGGCGCGGTCCAGGCGATTGGCGAAGGTGACGGTGCGCCGGCGATAGGGATCGGCACCGGCGGATTCCCCCGTGCTGTCGCGATTGGCCAGGTTCTCCGCGACCACGCGCAGCCGGGTGGATTGCGCCGCCATGCCGGCGGCCGAGATGCGCAGCGCCCGATCGAGATCCATCTCCTGCTCTCCTCCAGACGCCCGCCTCAGCCCTGACGGCCGAGGGCGAGGCGGAACATGCCCATGAAGCTGCGATGCACGGCCATGGCCAGCGCATGCGCCGTATCGGTCTCCGCGATGCGCACCGCCTCTCGGTCCAGGGAGACGGCATTGCCATCCGGCACCGCCTCCGCCACCTGGCGATCCTCCGGCGCGCCGGCCTGGCCGCCGCCGCGGGGCGCCAGATGCGTGGGCGCGGTGCGCGCCATGGCCGGCGGAAGGGACGCGGCCAGGTGCCGGGCGAAGGGCAGCAGGTCGTGCGGCCGGTAGTTTGGCGTATCGGCATTGGCGATGTTCTGCGCCAGCACCGCCTGCCGCCGGTCCAGCCAGTTCACCCGCCGCGCGGCGAGGTCCAGCGGCCCCACGGCGCGGGCCGGCTGGGCCCGCGCAGGCGCGGCAGATGCAGGTGGGATGGCGTCCATGCGCCCATCCTGGCCCGCAGGGGTGAAGGAAGAGTTTCCAGCGCCGGGCCCGAACCCCCTTTCTCACCTGGATCCGCCGCCGTTGAGACTTCCTTCACCCCGCCCTGCGCTAATGCCGCCATGCCGTCAGTCGCCACCCACGCCCAGGCCGTGCATGCCGCCATCGAGGCCATGGGCGGCACCGTTCTGGTGGCGCGCGCCCTGGTGCAGGGCGGCCGCCAGGTGGACCTGGAGGGGCTGGACCGCGACGCCACCGCGCTCTGCGCCGCCGTGCTCGCCCTGCGGCCGGAGGAAGGCCGCCTGCTGCGCCCGGCGTTGGAGAGCCTGCTGCACCAGGTGAACGACTTGGCGGCCGAGGTGGCCCGCCGCTGAGCCCGATGCGGGCCCGCCGCATGCGCCGCCAAAAGGCCGGCGCCGAGAGGACAGGATGACCGAGACCGCCAGCCTGATCACCGCCACCCTCACCGCCGCCGCCGCCCTGGTCGCCGTGCTCGCCGCCCTGCTGTTGGCCGGGCGCGCGGCGCGGGCCGCGGGCATGGGTGCCCGCGCCGGGCGCCGGCTGGCGGTGGAGGAAACGCTCGCTTTGGACGGCCGCCGGCGCCTGCTGCTGCTGCGTTGCGACGACCGGTCCCTGCTGCTGCTGACGGGCGGCGCGCAGGAGGTGGTGCTCGGCTGGCTGCCCCCCGGCACCCCGGGGGCGGAGGTGCCGCCGCGATGATGCGCTGGCTGCTTCCCCTGCTGCTGCTTCTGCCGGGCAGCGCCCTGGCGCAGAGCCTCAGCCTCGACCTCGGGGCCAACAGCTCCGGCACCACGGCGCGGCTGATCCAGCTGACGGCGCTGATCGGGCTGCTCTCGCTCGCACCCTCGCTGATCGTGATGATGACGGCCTTCGCCCGCATCGCCATCGTCCTGGCGCTGCTGCGCAGCGCCATCGGCGCGCCCTCCATCCCGCCCAATCCGGTGCTGATCGGTCTGGCGCTGTTCCTCACACTTTTCGTCATGGAGCCGGTTCTCCAGCAATCCTGGCAGCAGGGGCTGCAGCCCATGGCCGCCGGCACGATCGGGGAGCTGGAGGGGCTGCAGGCGGCGGCGGAGCCGTTCCGGAAATTCATGGCCGCGCAGGTGCGCGATGCCGACCTGGCGCTGTTCCTCGACCTCGGCAACCTGCCGATGACCGGGGCTGCGGAGGCGCCCTGGCGCGCGCTGACCCCCGCCTTCATGGTCAGCGAGCTGCGCCGCGCCTTCGAGATCGGCTTTCTCATCTTCCTGCCCTTCCTGGTGATCGACCTGGTGGCCGCCAGCCTGCTGATGTCCCTCGGCATGATGATGCTGCCGCCCACCGTGGTCGCGCTGCCCTTCAAGCTGGCCTTCTTCGTGCTGGTGGATGGCTGGCGGCTGATCGCGGGCAGCCTGGTGCAGGGCTTCGTGCCCGGATGACCCGGCAGGTTGAAACGCGCGAAACCGAATAGGCATTGCGCCATCCGCCGCTCCGCGCCCAGGCTTCGGCGCGGGTTGCGGGGGCGGATGCCATGCTGCGCGGGCTGATCGCGGGATTGCTGCTGGCGCTGGCGGGCCTGCCGGCCCTGGCGCAGGGCCAGCCCGCCCCGTCCCGCGCCATCCAGTGCAGCGCGCCGCTGCCGAGCGACCAGGCCTGGCGCGTTGGCTCCGGCTTCATGATGATGGAAGACCTGGCGCGGCACCTGAACACCAGCGCGCCCTCCCTGCCCCTCGGCCCCGTGCGGCAGACCTCGAAGGCGGTGCCGACGCTGGAGATCGCGGTGTCACGGCCCGACTGGCTGACCCCCGCCGAATGGCGCCATGCCTTCTTCGAGGCGGTGGCCTATCCCGACGGCATCTCCCCGATCGAGCTGCGCGAAAGCCACCTGCAGCGCGGCACCGTGCTGCCGCCCTCGCCGCAGGATGGCGAGACTGTCGTCTCCGTGCTGTTTCCCACGCTGGACAGCGGCTGGCGGCCCTCCTCCTGGCAGGTGCTGCTGCTGCTCTGCCTGGATCCGGTGCAGCAGGGGGCGAGTGCGCTGCGCGCCCAGGGGCGGGAGCTGCGGGCCTATGCGCGCCAGCCGCTTTTCGTTTCCACCCTGCGCCTGTCCGCCGCCGTCGGGCTGCTGACCGTGCTGGCGGCCTATCTGGTGCTCGCCTTCGCCGCGGCGCGCATCCATGCGCGGCAATACGAGCATAGCCGCCGGCTGCTCGGCCCGGGCGCACCCGCCCCTCTCGCCTATGCGCTGCGGCCCACCGTCATCGCCCAGGACAGTTTCGGCTATTGCAGCCTGTCGCGCTTCCAGGTGCTGCTGTTCACGCTCGTGCTGGCCGGGGTCTATGCCTATGTCATGGGGCGCACCGGGGAACTGCCGAACCTGTCGCAATCCGTGCTGACGCTGCTGGGCGTGACGCTGACCGGATCCACCCTGGCGCGGCTGACCGAGGGTTCGCCGATGCAGACGGCGAACCGGCTCTGGCTGCTCGGCACCGGCGTGCTGGACCCGACGCCGCGGCTGCCGCGCTGGACCGACCTGGTGGAATCGGATGGCGAGATCGATGTGACGCGGGTGCAGGCGCTGCTGTTCAGCCTCTTCGCCGCCGTCGCGCTGGTGGTCAGCGGCACCGGCGACCTGGAGAATTTCGTCCTGCCGGACCAGCTGGTGACGCTGATCGGCATCAGCCAGGCCGTCTATGTCGCCGGCCGCGCCCTGCCGCGCGATTCTGCCAAGCGCCTGAACGAGGAAGTCGCCAGCATCCGCGCCGCCGAGCAGCGCGCGATGGCCGACCCGGCCGATGCCGCGGCGCGCAAGGATTTCGAGACCGCGCGCAACGCGATCGCCAGTTCGCTGCGCGATGTCTTCAGCGAGAGATTTTGTGAATCACGCCTGCGCGGATTGCAGCCGGGCGAAAGGGCGCAGCCGCCCGGGGTGGCATAGCCCTTCCCCCTGCTTAGGGGGGAGGGTTGGGCGGGGGGTCTTCGCCAGCGGACGATGGCGTGAAGCCCCCCTCACCCAACCGTCGGCATGCATCCCGCCCCCCCGTTGGGTGGAGAGGGCCTTCACCCCCGCGGCAGGTGCATCGCGATATAGGGCGGCAGCTGGAAGGCGCCGACATGGATCTCCGGCGTCCAATAGCGCGTGGTGTCCAGCACCCCCGCCACATCGGCGCGGCGGCGGATTTCCGCCACATCGACGCGGCGGCAGCCGGCATCCTTCGCCGCCCAGCCCAGCGTCATGAAGCCGCCCACATAGGTCGGCACCGCCGCCACATAGGCGAACACATCCGGAAAGGATTTCGCGCGGCGCAGCGAGGTCTCGCGCAGCTCCTCCGCCTGCATGAAGGGCACGCCGCACTGATTCACCACCAGGCCGCGCTCGGTCAGGATGCGGGCGCAGTTCGCGTAGAATTCGTCGGTGAACAGCACCTCCCCCACCCCGATCGGGTCCGTGCTGTCGACGATGATGACGTCGTAGCTGCCGGGCTCCGCGGTGCGGACATGGTCGATGCCGTCGCCCACGATCACGGTCGCGCGCGGATCGGTCCAGGCATCGCCGCCGATCGCGGGCAGATGCTCCTTCGCCAGGCGGATCACCTCGCCGTCGATCTCCACCATCACGGCCTTCTCCACCGTGCGGTGCTGCAGCACGCGCCGCAGCACGCCGCCATCGCCGGCGCCGATGATCAGCACGCGCTTTGCGGCGCCGTGCGCCAGCAGCGGCACGTGGGCGAGCATTTCCTGGTAGACGAATTCATCCGCCTCGGTGATCTGCACCACGCCGTCCAGCAGCATGACGCGGCCATGCAGGTGGCTTTCGAAGATGCGGATGTCCTGAAACTCAGACTTAAGATGCGCCAGTTCGCGCTTCACCAGGAAGCGCTGGCCCCATTCGGCGTAGAGCGTCTCGTTCACCCAGTTTTCGGTCGTCATCATCAACCCCATGCGCGCAAAAAAGGGCGGACCCTGCGGCCCGCCCCAAACCCGTCCGGCCCTGAGGCCGGACTTAGCCGATCAAGCCACGCTTGTGCTCGGCCAGCTGCACGCGCTCCGCGAGAAAACCCTTCTTCAGCGCCGGCAGCGCCTTGTAGGGGTCGCATTCGCCGCAGACGAAGATATCGAGCGCCGCATAGTCGCGCTCCGGCCAAGTGTGGATCGACACATGGCTCTCCGCCAGCACCAGCACGCCGGACACGCCACCATTGGGCGAGAAGTGGTGGAAATGGCCGTGCAGGATGGTGGCGCCGGTGGCCAGCGCACCCTCGCGCAGCACCGCGTCAATATGGTCGGGGTCGTCGAGATTCGTCGCCCCCCACAGGTCGATGATCAGATGCGTTCCCGCATAGCGCACGCCGTTGCGATGGACGAAATAGTCCTTCGTCTCCGCCGAGCGGTTCTCATCATTCTGGGCGTCGCTCGGGAGATCCGAGACCATCCCCAGTTGGACGAGAGCTTCCATGGTTTGGGCTCCTTCCAGCCAGCAGATGACCGGGATGATCGCTCGCCGCGGGAGTGCGGCTGTTCAAAGCAGATCGGGTCAAGGCGGCGGCATATGGGGCAAACCAGGGGGGGGTGCAAGCGAATTCGGGACCGGAGGCCGCAAAAAAAGCGGGTCCCCCCCCGGGGGGGACCGGCTTGTTCGCCGGTCACCCCCGGGGGGAGGCACGAAAATCACCTTGTCGGTGCGGTCTCCTCCCGCAACCGGTCCAGTCGGGAGGGCAGGCCGCGCGCGGTATCCAGTTCCTCCCGCAGCCGCGGCAGGTCGCCGAGGCCCGCGACGCGGCCCGAGGTGAACAGCGTGAACGCCTCGGAAAGCGGCCCGTCGGACATGCGCGTCTGTTCCTCGGCCCGCAGCGCCGCCAGGCCCGATTCGTCGCCCGCCAGCGTCAGCAGGGCGGCGATGCGCGCCACGATCGACTTCTGGGCTTCCGGCAGCGGTGCCGGTGGCGGCGGCACCAGCGTTTCCAGGTGCTGGCGCAGCGCCGCGGCGGCGCCGGCCCAGTCCTGCTTCTCCTCCAGCAGCACGGCGAGTTCTGCGGCGCCGGCGGGCCCGGCCTCGCGGTAGCTGGCCATCGCCGCCGCGGCCTGCCCTGCGCGGGCCTGGGCGCGGGCGCGCAGCAGCAGGCGGGACCGGGTGAGCTCGGGCGAAAGGCCCGGCGCCTCCGTCTCCTGCAGCGCGGCCAGGGCGGCGGTGTTGTCCCCCGCGCCCAGCGCCAGCCCGGCCAGGCGGGCGCCGAGCCGGGCCTTGGCCTCCCGGTCCGTGCTGCGGGTCATGGCCCGGCGCAGCACATGGCCGGCGCGGTCCAGAAGGTCGAGCGCCGCCAGCCGGTCGGCCAGCGCGCCGAGGGCGTGTTCCGTCGCCTCCCCCGGCGGCAGCATGTCCGCATGCGCATCGTAGAGCACCACGGCCGCCATCGGCGGCTCGCGGTCGATCGCACCGAGCAGCGCCTCCACCTGCCGCGGCCGCAGGCCGGCGGCCAGGTCGGGGAACAGCGCCGCGGTTTCGCGCAGCAGGTCGAAGGCGCCGCGCGAATCACCGGCCTGCTGGCGCAGCTCCGCCAGGCGGGACCTAGCTTCCGTCTCCATCGCATCGCCGCGCCAGGCGGCCAGCGTCGCCTCCAGCGCCGCGGCGGCGCCGGCGGCATCCAGCAGGCCCTGGGCCAGGCGCAGCTCCGCCGCGCGGCGCATGGCGATGGCGCGTGCCCGGCGGTCGCGGCCGCGCGCGATGCGGTCATAGGCGGCAAGCGCCGGCTGCACCTCGCCCTCCGCCTCCAGCAGGCGGGCGCGGGCCAGCAGCAGGCTCGGCTCCTCCGCCTCCCGGGTCGCTAGCAGGCGGCGGGCCGCCTCCGCCTCGCCGCCGGCCAGCAGCGCCTCCGCCACCAGGGGCGCGAGGCGCGCCTGCAGCGGTTCGGGGTAGGACAGCAGCAGCGGCATGCTGGCGGCGATGCCCTTGGCATTCCCCGGCCCGTCCTGGCCGCGGGCGGAAGCCAGCAGGCCGCGCCACAGCCGGATCTCGTCATTCTCCGGCAGCCGCGGATGATCCAGCCCCGCCGCATCCGGCAGCCTGCCGCCGAGCAGCGCGGCGATGCCCAGCAGGCCCCGGGCGCGCGGCGCTTCCGCCACCACCGGATCCTCCTGCATCGCCAGGCTGATCATGGACTGCGCTTCCTGCGGCAGGCCGAGCGCCAGCAGCGCCTCCGCCGCGCGCAGCCGCGGGGCGCCGCGGCCGAGCGGCGCGGCGGCGGCCACGGCGGCGGTGGCGTTGCGCAGCCTTTCCTGCAGCGCGGCGGGCGCTTCCGCCGGCAGGTCGAAGCTGCGGGTCATGGCGGCGGCGGCGACCGCGGCGGCGGCACCGGGCACTTCCGGCCCCAGCGCCAGCTCCGCGCCGGCGGCGGCGCCGGCCAGGAAGCGGCCGGGCAGCGCGCGCAGCGTCACCGTATCCGCGCGCGGCAGAAGCGCGGCGCCGAGGCGCGTCGGCAGCAGGTCGAAGACCGCGGCGCGGCGGCCGAGCGGCACGGCCTCCGCCCCCTCCCGCACCGTGCCGACCAGCAGGGCGGTGCCGGTTTCTGGATCGAGCACGGAGACGCTGCCGCTGGCCGCGGCGGCGCGCAGCAGCAGGCGGGCGGGCGGGCCGGGCTCGACCTCGGGCAGCAGGGCGCGCAGCGGCGCCTCCTCGGCCGGGTTGTCCAGCAGCCAGGCATTGCCTTCCCGCCGAAGCCGCGGCGTGCGCAGCCCGGCGGCAGGCAGGCGCAGCGTGGTGGCATCCGGGCCGGTGCTGGTCTCCGCGCCGGCCAGGGCCGGATTGGCGCGCAGCGCGGCCAGGTCGAGCGGCAGCGGCGCATCCAGCACCACCATCCAGATGCCGCCGCGGCGGAACAGCGCCGCACCCACCTCGGCGGCGGCCGGGATGGACAGCGCCGGGCCGGGCATCAGCCGCACCGGCACCAGCCGCGGCCCGGCGGGCGCGGCCAGGGCTGGACTGGCCGGCGCGGGCGCGGCGGCGGGGGGCGTGGCGGCGGGCAGGCTTTCCTGCTGCACCGGGATGCGGGGCGCGGCCTCTACGCGCACCGGCGCCTCGGGCGGCGGCGGGCTGGCCGGCTGGAAGGGCATGGCCTGGCCGCGCGGCGGGGTCGCGGCGCGCGCCGGCCTTTCGGCGGGGGCCGGCGTAGTCGCAGCGGGCAATGTCGCGGCAGGCGTCGTAGCGGCGCGGGCCGTGGGCGCGCTAGGGCGGGACGTTGGCGGCTGGGCGGCGGTCGCCGGGGCCTGCTGGGCGGCGGTCGCCGCCGGGGCCGGCTGGGCCTGGGCGGCGGGCACGGACGCCGGGGCGGCGGCCGGCGCATTGCGCGGCGCATCGGCGTCCAGCACATCGACCACCACGCGGTTGCCGAGCCGGAAATGCCGCGTGCGGGTATTGGGGGCGAGCCGGATCTCCGCCTGCGTCGCCTCGGCGGTCACGCCCAGCACATTGCGCGGCGGGCGGCGCAGGGCGCCGAGGTCGAAGGCAGCGGCGGTGCCGAAGCGCAGCACCAGGCGGCCTTCCGCTTCCTCCACGCGATAGGCGACGCTGGAGGGCCAGTCGAAGACCAGGCGGCCGAAGCTCGGATGGTCGCCGGCGCGCACGGCCACCCTGTCCTGGGCCTGCGCCGGGCTGGCCGGCCCCGCGACCCAGAGGCCTGCCGCCAGAAGGGCGACCGCACCGGAAAGTCGGCGCGGGTGGCGCGGCGCGCCGCCCCCTTGCGGTGCCGACCTTTCCAGTGCGGGTCTCAATCGAAGTCCGCCAGCAGCTTGTCGATATCGGCCTGGCTGACGCCGCCGCCGGGAAGCTGCGGCCCATTCGCCAGGCGCCTTCCTTCCGTCTCGCCGGTTTCCGCCGGGGCCGGCGCCGGGGCTTCGCTGCAGGGCGGCGGCAGGCCGGTGGTGGCGGCCCCGAAGCGGGACACCACCTGGTCGATCCGCGCCTCGATCGCCTTCAGCGCCGTCACCACCTTGCTGATGCGCTGGCCGGTGATGTCCTGGAAGCTGCAGGCCTCGTAGATGCGGGTGACGGCGGTGGCCAGGGCGTCCGATTCCGCCCCGGAGATGCGGCCGGCGACGGCTTCCAGCGTCTCGCAGGCGTCCAGGATCTCATTCGTCGCCTGGGCGGTGTGGCCGACGATGGCATCCAGCTCATCGGTGGCGGAGGGGATGTGGCTGAGCGTGATGTCGTCGACGCGGAGCGAGGCGATTTCCTGCTTCGCGCGCGCCACGGTGCGGCCGAGCCCTTCGAGCTCGGCCAGCAGCGCGGCCTCAACCACCGTCAGGTCGCCGGACATGCTGCCAAGCACCGCGCGCACCGCGGTTTCGATGCGCGCGCCATCCGGTGAGGGATCGGGCCCGCCAGGGGGGCTTCCGTCAGGCATTCGCCATCACCTTCTCGATCTTGCCCTTTAGCGTCTCGGCGTTGAAAGGCTTGACGATGTAGTTGGAGACGCCGGCGGCCTTGGCGGCGACCACGTTCTCGGTCTTGCTCTCAGCGGTGATCATGATGAAGGGCGTGTGCTTCAGCCGCGCATCGGCGCGCACCTCCTTCAGCAGGTCGAGGCCCGTCATCGGCGCCATGTTCCAGTCGCTGATGACCAGGCCGAAATTGCCGGCGCGCATCTTGGCCAGCGCCTCGCTGCCATCCGTCGCCTCCTCGACATTCTCGAATTCGAGCTGCTTGAGCAGGTTCCGGATGATCCGCAGCATGGTCTTGTAGTCGTCCACGATCAGGACTGACGTGTTCTTGTCCATCGGCCTTGCGCCCCTGTTGTCCAATCCACCGCCATCCTGGCGAAAAGCTGCGATGCCATCCTGGCACCCGTCACTCGGCCGACACGCGGGCCGCGCGCAGCCGCGCCAGCTCCGCCGTCAGCGACCGCGCCCGGTCGGGACGCATCGCCCCCATCACGGGCGCGGCCTTGGCTTCGCGCATCTGGTCCATGATCCGGACCAGCACGGGCATCTCCAGCTCGTCGAAGATCGTCGCCGCATCGCGCGGGCGCATGCCTTCGTAGAGCTTCACCAGGCCCCGCAGCCCGGCTTCCTCGCGCGCCGCGCGCTCGCGCTCCAGCGCCTCCAGCCGGCGCTGCAGCGCGACCAGCTCCTCCACCCGCTGCGCCAGGCGGCGCTCGGCGGCGGCCACCATGGTCTCCCGCGCCACGGCCTGCGCCTCGCGCAGCTCGATGGCGGCGCGGCGGGCCCGGAGCTGTTCCAGCACGGCCCGTTCCGCCACCTCCTCCGCCGTCGGCGGGGGCGGCGTGGCGGGTGCGGCGGGGGCGGCGGCAGGGGCGGCGGCGGGCGGGCGGGCAGGTGCCGCCGGCGGCGGATCGGCGGCCTGCGCCGAGCTGATCCCCGGCAAGCCGGCATCGCCCATCCGCCACATGCGCTCCAGCTTCGTCACGGCGAGCAGCGCCATGATGCCGAAGCAGATCGGCAGCAGCCGCGGCCGCGCCAGCCTGGCCGGCAGGCGGCGATGCAGGACGGAGAGTAAGCGCGACATCAGCGGATCCCCCGCAGGGCGCGCAGCAATTCACGCTCCGCCTCGCTGCGCGGCGCGGGGCCGGGCGGCGGTTCGGGCGCCGCGGCGGGTTCGGACCCGGGCCCGGCATAGCCCGTGGCGGGGCGCGCCTGGCGCACCAGGCCGTCCAGCCGGTCCGCCAGCATCTCCGCCCGCTCCGTCAGGAAGCGCAGATCCTCCCGCAGCGGCTCCGCCACCGCGACACGCTCGGCCACCGCGCGGCCCGCCTGTTCGGCCGTGCCGCGCAGCCGGGTCAGCGTCGCCTCCGCGGCCTCGGTGGCCTCTGCGATGCCGGCGGCGCCGGCTTCCAGCGCAGCACCTTCCCGCCGCAACGCCACGATCTGCCGTTCCAGCCGCCAGGCGAAGGGCACGGCCAGCGCCAGCAGCAGCAGCAGCGCGCCCTGAGCGAGCCATTCCAGCGTGCTCATAGCGAGGCCCTCATGCCGCGCGCCCCAGGGCGGCTTCGAGCGGGATTTCCCGGCCGCTGTCGATGCGCACCGCCAAGCGGTTCTCCCGCCGGCCCAGCTGGCCCTCGAACAGCGCCACATCGCCGCAGCGCAGCCGCACCGGCGCGCCGGGCGGCGAGGACAGCGTGATGCGGTCGCCCACATTCAGCCGCAGCACCTGCGACAGCAGCATGGTCTGCTCGTCCAGCACCACGTCCAGCGAGACGTCCGTCTGGCGCAGCTCCTCCGCCAGGTGGGTCTCCCAGATGCTGTCGCGGCCGAAGCGCTCGCCCATGAACTGCTGCAGCAGCAGCTCGCGCACCGGCTCCAGCGTCGCATAGGGCAGCATGATCTCGATGCGCCCGCCGCGATCCTCCATGTCCACCCGCAGGCGCGACAGCACGGCGGCGTTGGAGAGGCGGGAGATGGCGGCGAAGCGCGGATTCACCTCCAGCCGGTCGAAGCGGAAGTTCACCGGGCAGAGGGGTTCGAAGGCCGCGCGCAGGTCGCCCAGCACCACGGTGATCAGCCGCTCCACCAGCGTGCGCTCGATGGTCGTGTAGGGCCGTCCCTCGATGCGCATGGCGGCCGTGCCGCGGCGGCCGCCCAGCAGCACGTCGACGATGGAATAGATCAGGCTGCTGTCGACCACGATCAGCCCGTAATTGTCCCACTCCTCCGCCTTGAACACCGCCAGCATGGCCGGCAGCGGGATGGAGTTCAGGTAGTCCCCGAAGCGCAGCGAGGTCATCGCATCGATCGAGATCTCGACATTGTCCGAGGTGAAGTTGCGCAGCGTGGTGGACATCAGCCGAACCAGGCGATCGAAGACGATCTCCAGCATCGGCAGGCGTTCATAGGCGATGAGGCCGGCGGAGATGATCCGCTCGATGCCGCTTTCGCCATTGTCGCCGGCCGGGCCATTGTCGAAGCCCAGCAGGCTGTCGATCTCGGCCTGGTTGAGCACGCGCGCGGCATCGGCCGGCGGGGCCGCTTCCGCATCGTCGAAGGGGTCCGGCGCGGCCGCGCCCTCGGCCTCCAGGGACGCGCCCCAGGCGGCGGCGAGGTCGTCCTCCTCCTGCGTGCCATTGGGATTCTCGCCGCTCATTGGATCAGCATTTCCATGAACAGCACGTCGGTGATGCGGGCCGGCGCGGCGGCCAGGCTGGCGCGGGCCATCAGCTCCTGCCGCAGCCGGTGGGTGCCGGCGCTGCCACGCAGCTCCTCCGGCCGCACCTCCCGCAGATAGGTCTGGAACAGGTCCATCAGCCGGGGCATGGCATCGGTCACCGCGGCGGCGTCCTCGGCGCGGCTGATCTCCAGCTTGGCCTTCAGCCGGACGAAGACCGGGCGACGGCCGGTGGCGTTCAGGTTGGCGATGATGTCCGGCAGCTCGACGAAGGCGGGCGGGCTGCGCGGCGGGGGGGCCGGCTCGGCCTCCGCCGCCTCCGCCTCGGCGGGGGGCGGATTCATGCCGAGCAGGCCAGGCAGGATGCCGGTGAACCACAGCCCGGCGCCGCCGCCACCCAGCAGCAGCACGGGCAACAGGATGAGCAGCAGCTTCTTCTTGCCGCCGCCCTTGGCCGGGGGGGCCTCGCCCTCCGCCGCCGCATCCATCTTGGCTGCCGCTGCCGCCGCCATGCTTCCGCTCGCGCCTTTCCTAATGGCCGGGCTGCGTCCCGGGACCGCCAGCATGACGCGGGTCCCTTAAGGAAGGGTGACGGCGGCCCGATGGGGATGAACCGGCGGGCTGGGCGGGATGAATGCAGGCCGCGCTTGCCGGGTGCGGCGGCGATTCCTGCCCCGACCCGGCAGAAGCTGCATGGCCGGCGCCGCCCCCGACCCCCGCCCCGGCTGGCACGGGGCTTGCCCTCACCCCCCCGAACGCCGTCCCAGACCTTTCGCGGAGCCCGATTGCCATGGACAGCCCCGGCTATATCGTCCTGTCCCGCCTGGTGGCGCAGACCCGTGCCGCCACGGTCACCGCCAACAATATCGCCAATGCGGATACGCCGGGCTTCCGCGCCGCGCGGCCGCTGTTCGGCACGGTGCTGGAGCGGCAGCTGGATGCGCAGGTGCCGTCCGGCGGCCGCGACCTGGCCTTCGCGCAGGATCGCGCCACCTGGCGCGACACCATGCCGGGCGCCGTCGCCACCACCGGCAATCCGCTGGACCTGGCGCTCGGCACGCCGGAGGGCTTCTTCGCGGTGGAGACCCCGCGCGGCGAGCGCTTCACCCGCTCCGGCCGCTTCAGCCTGAACGGCGATGGCCAGGTGGTGACGGCGGAGGGTTTCGCGGTGCTGAACACCGACCGCCAGCCGATCCGCGTGGCGCAGGGCGACAGCCGCATCGAGGTGATGGGCGATGGCACGCTGCGCACGGAGAACGGCCCGGTCGGCCGGCTGCGCGTGGTCCGCTTCGCCGATCCGCAGCAGCTGAATGCCGAGGGCGACCGCCTCTATGCCGCGCCGGCCAGCCAACAGCCGGAGGCGGTGGACCGCCCCGGCGTGGTCCAGGGTGCGATGGAGGGCAGCAATGTCCGCCCGGTGATCGAGCTGACGCGGATGACCGAGGAGATGCGCGAATTCCAGTTCGTCGCGCAGATGGCGGAGAAGGAAGGCGAGCGCCTCGGCTCCGCCGTCGACCGCATCCTGCGGCGCCGGTGACATGGACCTTGAAGACCAGCGTGCTGCCGCGGGAGATTGAAGAAAATGCGTAGCCTGCACATCGCTGGGACCGGCATGATGGCCCAGCAGACGAACGTCGAGGTCATCTCCAACAACATCGCGAATATGAGCACCACCGGCTACAAGCGCCGGCGGGCCGAATTCCAGGACCTGATCTACCAGAACCTGCGCCGCGTCGGCAGTCAGTCCGCCGATACCGGCAGCGTGCTGCCGTCCGGCGCGCAGGTCGGCCTCGGCGTGAAGACCGGCGCGATCTACCGCATCTCCGAACAGGGCAACCTGTCGCAGACCGAGAACCGCTTCGACCTCGCCATCCGCGGCAATGGCTATTTCCAGATCACCCTGCCCTCCGGCGAGACCGCCTATACCCGCGACGGCACCTTCGCGCTGTCGCCCGAGGGCACGATCGTGACGGCGGATGGTTATGTGGTGCAGCCCGGCATCGCCATTCCGGCAGCGGCACGCGACGTCACCATCAATGCCAATGGCGAGGTGCTGGCCAAGCTGGATGGCCAGGTGGATCCGCAGAATGTGGGGCAGATCCAGCTCGCGATCTTCGCCAATGAGACGGGGCTGGAGGCGATCGGCGACAACCTGCTGCTGGCCTCCCCGGGTTCCGGCGCCGCGCAGCAGGGCGCACCCGGCGCGCCCGGCTTCGGCCAGGTGCTGCAGGGCTTCGTCGAGACCTCCAACGTCAATGTGGTGCAGGAGATCACCAACCTGATCACCGCCCAGCGGGCCTATGAGATGAACAGCCGCGTCATCTCGGCCAGCGACGAAATGCTCTCCACCCTGTCGCGGCTGCGGTGAAGGCCATGCGCATCCTGCCCCTGCTGCTGCTGGCCTTCGCGCAACCCGCCCTGGCGCAGGAGATGGCGCGGCTGCGCCCCTTCGCGATGGTGGAGGATGCGACGGTCAAGCTCGAGGACCTGTTCGAGGGGCTGGGCGCGCGCGGCGCCACGCCGCTCGGCCCCGCCCCCGCCCCCGGCCAGCAGCTGGTGGTGGAGGCCGCGCAGCTGGCAGCCATCGCGCGGCGCAACAACATCGCCTGGCGCCCCTCCGGCGGTGCCGATCGCGTGGTGCTGGACCGCCCCGGCCGCGCCCTGGCGCGGGAGGATGTGATGGAGCCGCTGCGCATCGCGCTGCGCGCGCAGGGGGCGGAGGAGGAGGCCGAGCTGGAGCTGCAGGCCTTCAACGCGCCGCTGATCCCGGCCGCTGCCTTTCCGCAGGTCGCCGTGGAGCAGGTGGTCTTCGACCCGGCGACGCAGCGCTTCGGCGCGAGCCTGGCGGTGATGGCGGAGGGCATGGCGACGCAGCGCCTGCGCGTGGCCGGCCGCGCCGTGGTGACGGCGGAGATGCTGGTGGCCGCGCGCCGCCTGGCGGCGGGCGAGGTGCTGCAGCCCGAGGATGTGCGGCTGCAGCGCGTGGCCGCCACCCAGCTGCGCCCGGGGGTTGCCAGCCGCGTGGATCAGGCCGTGGGCCAGGCGCTGCGGCGCCCGGCCGCGCCCGGCCAGCCGCTGATGATGGTGAACCTGTCGCAGCCCCTGGTGGTGGAGCGCGGCAGCACCGTGACCATGCAGTACGACATCCCCGGCCTGGCCGTGACCGCGCAGGGCCGCGCGATGGAAGGGGCGGCGCGCGGCGCCCTGGTGCCGGTGATGAACCTCGGCAGCCGAATCGTGGTGGAGGCACGGGTGATCGGGCCCGGCCGTGTCCGTGTGGAGTCCCGCCGATGACCCGTCTTCGCCTTCTGCTGCCGCTGCTGCTGGCGCTGCCGGCCTGCGAGCGCCTGTCCGAAATCGGCCGCGCCCCCGCCTTGGCGCCGGTCACCAGCCCCACCGCGGCGCCGGGCTACCAGCCCGTCAGCATGCCGATGCCGACGCCGCAGGCGCCGACCCATGGCGGCAACAGCCTTTGGCGCCCCGGCAGCCGGACCTTCCTGCGCGACCAGCGCGCCGCCTCGGTGGGGGACCTGATCACGGTGCTGGTCAGCATCCAGGATACCGCCCAGCTGCAGAACACCACGGAGCGTGAGCGCGAGGGCACCGATACGCTGGGCCTGCCGCGGCTGCTGGGGCTGGAAAGCTCCCTCACCCGCCTGCTGCCCAATACGATCGACCCCTCCGCGCTGGTGCAGACCAATGGCGCGCAGACCAGCAGCGGCGTAGGCACCATGCGGCGGACGGAAACGGTGACGCTGCGCCTGGCGGCCACCGTCACCCAGACGCTGCCGAACGGCAACCTCGTCGTCGCCGGCCGGCAGCAGGTGCGGGTGAACCATGAGCTGCGCGACCTGACCGTGACCGGCGTGATCCGGCCGCAGGACATCGCCAGCGACAATACGGTGAAGCACGACCGGCTGGCGGAGGCGCGCATCGCCTATGGCGGGCGGGGCACGCTGTCCGACGTACAGGCCCCGCGCTACGGGCAGCAGATCCTGGATACGATCCTGCCCTTCTAGGGGGTTCAGCTGCGCAGGAAGGCCAGCAGGTCCTGCGTCAGCCGGTCCTTGTGCGTGGCGGCCAGGGCATGCGGCGCGCCATCATACTCGATCAGCTGCGCCTGGCGGATGCCGCGCGCGGCGGGGCGGGCGGAGGCATCGATCGGCACGGTGGCATCCGCCGTGCCGTGGACGATCAGCGTCGGCACCGTGATGGCCGGCAGGTCGGGCCGGAAATCGGTGGTGGCGAAGGCGGCGGCGCAGGCCAGCGTCGGCTTCAGCCCGGCCAGCATCGCGGTCTGCACCGTCCAGTCCACCAGCTCGCTGCTCACCGGGCTGGAGAGCATGCCGACGCCATAGAACTGCTTGAAGAAGGCGGCGAAGAAGCCAGGCCGGTCGGCCTTCAGCTGCGCCAACATTTCGTCGAAGACGGATTGCGCCACGCCTTCGGGATTGTCCGGCGTCTTCAGCATATAGGGCACGACCGAGGCGATCAGCCCGGCCTGGCGCACGCTTTTGCCGCCGTGGCGGGACATGTAGCGCGCAATCTCGCCGCCACCCATGGAGAAGCCGATGATGGCGGCGTCCTGGGCCCCGGTCGCCTGCATCACATCGGCCAGGTCGTCGGCCAGCGTGTCGTAGTCGTAGCCCGTCCAGGGCTGCTCGGACCGGCCGAAGCCGCGGCGGTCATAGGCGATGACCTGGAAACCGGCCTCGGCCAGCGCCATCGCCTGGTCGTCCCAGCTATCGGCGGAAAGCGGCCAGCCATGGGTCAGCAGCACGGGGCGCCCGCTGCCCCAGATCTTGGCATAGAGCTGGGTGCCGTCGCGGGTCTTGATCTGCGGCATCGGGTCAGTCCTTGTGCTGGTGAGACGGAGGAACGCGGGCGGCGAGCCCGCGTTGCCCGCCGCTGCGCGCGGCGGAACAGTCGGGCCGCGCTGCGCTCCGCGGAACGGTCTGGCCGCGCTACGCGCGGTGGGGCTCAGGCCGCCGCGGTGGCGCGGCGGCGCTGCACCAGCTGCAGCAGCAGCACGCCGCCGCCGAAGAGGATGCCGATGCCATCGGTCCAGAGGCCGGGCTTGATCAGGGCCAGCGCCGCGACGAACAGCGCCACCCTCTCCCACATCGGCATGGGCCGGAGCAGGTAGGCGTGCAGGGACGCGGCCAGCAGCAGGCAGCCCGCCGTCGCGCTGGCCACCGCCAGCGCCACCTCGCCCCAGCTGCCGATCAGCAGCAGCGCCGGCTGGAAGACGAAGATGAAGGGCACGATGAAGCCCGCCGCGCCGATCTTCATCGCCGCCCAGCCGCTGCTCCACATATCCGTCTTGGCCAGCCCCGCCGCGGCGAAGACGGCCAGCGCCACCGGCGGCGTGATGGCCGAGAGGATGGCGAAGTAGAAGGCGAACAGGTGCGCCGCCGGCACCACCACGCCCATGGCGATCAGCGCCGGCACCAGCAGGGAGACCATGACGATATAGGCCGGCGTGGTCGGCATCCCCATGCCGAGGATGATGCCCGCCATCATGGTCAGCACCAGGGCGAAGATCAGGTTGTTGTCCGCCACATTCACCACGAGCTGGGTGAAGGTGATGCCGAGGCCGGTGAGCGCGATGAGCCCGATGACGATGCCCGCGCAGGCACACGCCATGGCGATGCCGAGCGCATTGCGCGCGCCATCCAGCAGCGCCTCCCACACGCCCAGGAAGCTGACGTGGTGGCGGCTGTTGGCGCGCAGCGCGGCGGCGGGGAAGCAGGCCAGTGTCGCGATCAGCGCCACCAGCGGCGCGGAATAGCCGGCAAACAGGCCGATGATGATGACCAGGATCGGCAGGAACAGGTGCCAGCTTTCCCGCATGACATTGCCGAGCTTCGGCACCTCAT
The DNA here is from genome assembly GCF_019024325.1 of Falsiroseomonas tokyonensis. Classification (GTDB taxonomy): domain Bacteria; phylum Pseudomonadota; class Alphaproteobacteria; order Acetobacterales; family Acetobacteraceae; genus Falsiroseomonas; species Falsiroseomonas tokyonensis. The sequence continues at coordinate 263,292 of NZ_JAFNJS010000002.1, read as the reverse complement.
GCTCCGGCAGGCCGGCGAGGCCGGAGCGCTTCGCCTCGAAATGCACGGCGGCGAAGGTCGCGACGTAATAGAGCAGCGCCGGGATCAGCGCCCAGGTGATGACCTGCAGATAGCCGACGCCCAGGAACTCCGCCATGACGAAGGCGGCAGCGCCCATGATCGGCGGCATGATCTGCCCGCCGGTGCTGGCCACCGCCTCCACCCCCGCCGCGAATTGCGGCCGGAAGCCGCTGCGCTTCATCAGCGGGATGGTCACCTGCCCCGTCACCATCACATTGGCGACGGCGGAGCCGGAGACGGAGCCGAAGAGCGAGGAGGAGATCACCGCCACCTTGCCGGGACCGCCGCTGCTGCGCCCGGTCAGCGCCAGGGCGAAGTCCATGAACAGCTTGCCGACGCCCGACCGCTCCATGAAGGAGCCGAACAGCACGAAGATCACCACGAAGCCGGCGGAGACGCCCAGCGTGGAGCCGAAGATGCCGTCCGTCGTCAGGTACAGCTGGTCCAGCATGGCCAGCGCGCCGACATCGGTGAAGAAATAGGACCAGCTCAGGAAGACCAGCGCCGTGACCGGCAGTGCCCAGCCGATGACGCGGCGCGTCGCCTCCAGGATCAGGGCCACCAGCAGCCAGCCGCCGATCACATCGGCGGGACGCGGATCGTCGATATAGGGAATGCGGTTCACCAGCCAGTCGTAGTCGACGAACAGCCGGCCCACCGCCCAGATGGACAGCGCGCAGAGCAGCCAGTCCTCCGGCCCCGGCGCACGCTGCTCGGCATCCTTTCGCTGGCGCAGCGGGAACAGGATGAAGACCAGCGCCATCGCGAACAGCAGATGGGTGCCGCGGAAGATCACCGCCTCGGGCGGCGAGGCGGCGATGGCCCACATATGATAGACGGCCATGGCGGCCGCGACGGTGCCGGCCAACCAATGCATGGCGCGCGCGTAGCTCATCGCCGTGATTCCCGTATCCTGGACGCTGCGTAATCTTGTTGCGGGTCGGAAGCATCAGGGCCGGCGACGGTGCTGCCGCGGCAGCGCGTCATCCGGCCCTTCCTGTCATCTCGCGCGCCCAGCCGGGCCGGGCGCGCCTTGTCACGTTCTCAGCGGGACGCCGCTTCGCGGTAGAAGCGGGCCGCGCCCGGATGCATCGGCACGCCGATATCGGCCGCCGCCGTCGCCGGCGTGCTTTCGCGCATCGCGCTGACGATGTTGCGCAGCGTGTCCACGTTCTCCCACAGCAGCTTCACCATCTGGTACACCTGCTCCGGATTGCGGTCGCAGTTGGTGATCAGATGCGCCGTGTAGGTGATCTGCGTCGGCCTGCCCTGCTGCTGCGGATAGGTATCGGCCGGCAGCGGCGCGCCCTGGTAGCCGGGATTGATCTCCCGCATCCGGTCGACATAGCGGGACAGGTCGACGATCCGGATGTTGCGCGCACTCGCCAGGTCCATCACCGAGCTCGCCGGGATGGTGGTGCCGAGCGTGAAGACCTGCGCATGGCCGTCGCGCAGCAGGCCCACCGCATCCGTGTAGCTGGACTGGAAGCTGGCGCGGACATCGCTGTAGGACATGCCGGCCGCCTGCAGGATGTGCTGCGTCACCACCTCGGCCGTATTGCCGCGCGGCTGCAGCGCGATCGGCTTGCCGCGCATGTCCTCGATCGAGTTGATGCCGGAATCGGCCAGCGCGACCACCTGGAACCACTGCGGATAGAGCGAGCCGATGTTGCAGACATTGCTCACCGCCTCGGGGAAGGGTGCGCGGCCGGCCAGGCCGTCCACGGTGCTGATGGAATTGCCGAAGGCCACCTGCGCCCGGCCACCGCCGACGCCGCGGACATTGGCGACGCCCGCACCCGGCAGGGTCTGCACGGTCAGGCCGGGGATGGCGCGTTCCCAGATGTTCTTCAGCGCGCCGGCGATCGGCACCCAGGACCCGCCCTGCGGCCCGGTCATGAAGCGCAGCGTGTCCTGCTGCGCGGCGGCGGGGGTCGCCATTGCGACGGTGCCGAGCATGGCAAAGGCCGCGGCTGCGGTGCGAATGGTCATTGTCGTTCTCCCTGCGGTCTTGGTCGCCCTGTGGCTATTCCCGATGAGGCCAGCCCGGACAACCCCGGAAAGCGCCCGCAAGCCGTATTTTCGCCACAAATTCAGCAGGTTTTCGCCATATGGTGGATTGTTTGTATTTATAATACTTCCATGAGTTGCATCCGTGACATTCCCTTGACCCGCGTTTCCCGTCCGCGCGCAGGCAGGCTAGGCTGCCCACGGCCAGGAAAGGGAGCGCGCCGGCGGATGTGCGGAAGGTACCTGTTGCAGCGATCGCCTTCCGAACTGGCGCAGTTCTTCGCCACGACCAATCCCATCCCCAACCACGCCGCCTCCTGGAACATCGCCGTCACGCAGGACAGCCTGGTGGTGCGCCGGCATCCGGAAAGCGGCGAACGCCACCTGGACCGGCTGCGCTGGGGTCTGGTGCCGCGATGGGCCACGGATACGAAGGACGCGGCGAAGCTGATGAACGCCCGCGCCGATGGCATCGCCGAGAAACCCTCCTTCCGCGAGGCCTTCCGCAAGCGCCGCTGCCTGGTGCCGATGGATGCCTTCTACGAATGGAAGAAGGCCGAGGATGGCAGCAAGCAGGCCTATGCCGTGGCGCTGGCGAGCGGCGAGCCCATGGCGGTGGCCGGGCTGTGGGAGGGCTGGAAGCAGCCGGACGGCGCCTGGCTGCGCACCTTCACCGTCATCACGACGGAGGCGAATGAGAAGCAGGCCCTGGTGCATCACCGCATGCCCGTGGTGCTGCCCTTCGAGGTCTGGGATGCCTGGCTGGGCGAGGAACCGGCGGAGCCCGAGGACCTGCAGGAGCTTCTGGTGCCCTGCCCGGCGGAGGAGCTGCTGGCCTGGCCGGTCGACAACCGCGTCGGCAAGGTGACGGAAAACGACGCCCGCCTGCCCCGCCGCGACCCCACCGCCAGCCCGCCGCCCGAGCTGGACGACGCGCCGCCGGACTGGGTGGGCTGATGCCGGCGCGAGGGCCGGCCTCTTGATCGGGGCCTATGGCTGGTCCGAGTCCTGGGCGCAGGCCTTCGCCCCGCATGAAGCCGCCGGCCATATCCCCGGCCGCATCGTCGTGCAGCGGCGGGAGGCCGATCTGGTCGCGACCGACCTCGGCATCCTGGAGGCCCGGCTCTCCGGCCGGCTGCGGCATGCGGCGCGGCAGGCGGGCTATCCGGCGGCCGGCGACTGGGTGGCGCTGGCCGCCAAGCCCGACCAGGGCAGCGCCACCATCCATGCCGTGCTGCCGCGCCGCACCGCCTTCATCCGCCGGGCGGCGGACAGCCAGCAGACCCTGCAGGTGATCGCCGCCAATATCGACGTGGTCTTCGTCGTCACCTCGCTGAATGCGGACCTCAATCCGCGCCGGCTGGAGCGTTTCCTGGCCGCCGCCTGGCAGAGCGGCGCGCGGCCCGTGCTGGTGCTGACCAAGGCCGACCTGTCCGAGGCGCCGGAAGCCGCGGCGGCGGAGGTCGCGAAGCTGGCCGCCGGCTGCCCGGTACTGGTCGTCTCGGCGCGCCAGGGAATCGGGCTCGACGCCATCCGGGCGCAGATCCGGCCGGGCGAGACCTGCGTCCTGATCGGCTCCTCCGGCGTCGGCAAGTCCACGCTGGTGAACACCCTGCTGGGCGAGCAGCGGATGGCGACTCAGGAAATCCGCGCGGCCGATGCCCGCGGCCGCCACACCACCAGCGCCCGCCACCTGATCCTGCTACCCGGCGGCGGGCTGCTGCTGGATACGCCGGGCATAAGGGAGGTCGGGCTGGTCGAGGCCGAGGCCGGCCTCGGCACGGTCTTCGAGGATATCGAGCAGCTGGCCAGCCAATGCCGCTTCGGCGATTGCAGCCACACCACCGAGCCCGGCTGCGCGGTGCGCGCGGCGCTGGAGGCGGGCGCGCTGGATGCCGCGCGCTGGGCGCATTTCCGCAAGCTGGAGCAGGAGCTGGCCGAGGCCAGCGGGGCGCGGGACCGGGCGGCGCAGGCGATGCAGCGCCGCCGCCAGGCCTCGTCGCAGCGCGCCTATCGCGCCGGCAAGAAGGACCTGCTGGACCCCTCCGCCTGAGGCGGGACCACTCTGCCTGAGGCGGCGGCGCCGGCCTCAGGGCGGGCAGCGCATGGTCACGCCGTACGATACCCCCACGCCACCGGGCACATTGACGCTCGCGTTGCGGCTGGCCCCCGTGGTCGCGCGAATGGCATTGGTGGCCGTCACGCAGAGCAGGCTGCCTTCCGAATTCGGCGGAACGCCCCCAACGGCCGTCGTGAGCATGTGGATCCGGGCCTGGGCGACGACGCCGCCGAGGAGGATGCCGCCGGCGATGAAGCCGGCCGCGAAGATGGCGATGGGCGATGCCTGCATGGTGGGAAGCCTCCTGGACGCCCGATGTTGCCGGCGCCGCAGCCGCCCTGGCAATCCGCCGGTCGCCTATGGCAGCGATAGCCGCAACCTGTCGGGCCCGCCCGCCAGGCGAGCCTTCGGCGCTCAGTCGTCGCGGTGGACCCGCTCCATGCGCTCATGCCGCTCCTGCGCCTCGATGGACAGGGTGGCGATCGGGCGGGCCTCCAGCCGGCGCAGGCCGATCGGCTCCCCGGTCTCCTCGCAATAGCCGTAGGTCCCGTTCTCCACCCGCTCCAGCGCCTGGTCGATCTTGGAGATCAGCTTGCGGGCCCGGTCGCGGGTGCGCAGTTCCAGCGCGCGGTCGGTCTCCACGCTGGCGCGGTCGGTCAGGTCCGCCTCGATGATGCCGCCCTGGCCCATGGAGGTCAGGGTCTCCCCCGCCTCGCGCACCAGGTCGCTCCGCCACTTCAGCAGCTTCTGTCGAAAATACTCCAACTGGAGCGGGTTCATGAACTCTTCGTCGCTGCTCGGACGATAGTCCGGCGGCAAGGTTACCAGCATGGCAGGACTTCCCCAACTTTGCCGCCCAGGGCCCCGCGCCCGGGTGGCGAAAGCGGCCGGACCATAGTGGCGGCAATGGGGCGGGTGCAAGGCCTCGTTTCGGCGCAAGTTCCTGATCTGCGCGCGGTTTTCAGTTGGATGACGGTCGCGCGACGGTTCGGCGGGCCAACTCCAGCCGGGCGCGCAGCCGAACCTCGGCCAGCAGCGCGGCCAGCGCCGGCTCCACGCCCGGCTCCGGCGGCGCGGCCAGGCGCTCCAACCGCTCCAGCCGGGCGGCATCCCCGGCGGAGCCCCGCAGCAGGTCCAGCTGCAGCCCGCGCAGCTCCTCCAGCGCCCGGTTGGCGCGCTTGCGGCCCCGCTCGGCGGGCGCCTCGGGCGGCGCCGGGGTGCCGGATTCCTGCAGCGCCAGCAGCCCGGTCAGGTCGGCCGGGGCGCTGGCCGCCGGCGGGGCGGCGGTTTCCTCCGGCGTGCCGGGCAGGGCGAAGGCGGCGCCCGCGCGACGCGCCCTTCCCGCCTGCACGCCGCTGAACCCCGTCGGCCGCACCGGTCCCACCGTCATCGGCATTCTCCTCCGCCCAAATCTGCCGCCCAAATCTGCCGGCCAGTCGGCAGGCCCATCGGCAGCCCCTGCCCCGCCCCGGCAAATCCTGCCGCCTGGAACGCCCTGCGGACCGCCTCCGCCCTGGCACAGGGCTTGCGGAGGCACCCCCGCGCCCCTCCACCAGGATGGCGGCGGCGAGGAGGAGCAGTGTGGCGACAAAACCTTGCCTGAGGATGAGCGACCTGCGGCGCGGCCTGGCCGTGCTGCTGTTCATCCTGCTCCTCTCGCCGATGGGCGGCCTGGCCCAGGTGCGCATCAAGGACATCGCGGATGTCGAGGGCATGCGCGAGAACCAGCTGGTCGGCTACGGCCTGGTGGTCGGGCTGAACGGCACCGGCGACAAGCTGCGCAGCGCGGTCTTCACCCGGCAGTCGCTGATCGGCGTGCTGGAACGCCTCGGCGTGAACACGCGCGACCAGGAACGCCAGCTGGATACGCGGAACGTCGCGGCGGTGATGGTCACCGCCAATCTGCCCGCCTTCGCCCGCACCGGCAGCCGGATCGACATTTCCGTCTCCGCCCTGGGGGATGCCACGAACCTCACCGGCGGCATGCTGCTGGTCACCCCTCTGCTGGCCGCGGATGGGGAGGTCTATGCGGTGGCGCAGGGGCCGATCGTCACCGGCGCGGTGTCCGCCCGCGGCGCCGCCGGCTCCGTCACCCGCGGCGTGCCGACCGCCGGCCGGATCGCCAATGGCGCGACGGTGGAACGCGAGGTGGCCTACAGCTTTGCCGGCGGCGACCGGCTGCGCCTGTCGCTGCGCAACCCGGACCTGACCACGGCGCGGCGCATCGCCGCCGTCATCAATGGCAGCACCGGCGGCAATCCGGCGACGGCCACCGACCCGCGCACCGTCAGCGTCAGCCTCACCGGGCGCGACTCGGTCGCCTTCATCGCCCAGATCGAGCAGCTGCGCGTGCAGCCGGACCAGATCGCCCGGGTCGTCATCGAGGAAGCCTCCGGCACCATCGTCATGGGCGCCAATGTGCGGCTGTCCACCGTGGCCATCGCCCAGGGCAACCTGACCATCCGCATCACGGAAACGCCGCAGGTGGTGCAGCCCAATGCGCTGGCCGGCGGGCAGACCGCGGTGGTGCCGCGCACCAATGTGGAGGTGGACGACCAGGCGGACCGACGCCTCGGCATCCTGCGCGGCGGCGTGACGCTGGAGGAGCTGGTGCGCGGGCTGAACGGCCTGGGCGTCGGGCCGCGCGACATGATCACCATCCTGCAGACCATCAAGGCGGCCGGCGCGCTGCAGGCCGAGTTGGAGGTGCGCTGATGAGCATCCCCCCCCCGCGCGCCACCGCCGCCCCTGCCCCGCTGGCCACGCCGCGCGGCAATCAGAACCCGGCCGGGCTGCGGCGCGCGGCCCAGGATTTCGAGGCCCAGGCCCTCGGCGCGCTGCTGCAGCCGATGTTCCAGGGGCTGGACACCAAGGCCCCCTTCGGCGGCGGCGCGGCGGAGGGCCAGTGGCGCCCGATGCTGGTCGACGCCATCGCCAAGGACCTGGCCAAGGCCGGCGGCCTCGGAATCGGAGAGGCGGTGCTGCGCGAGCTCACCCGCCTCGCCGGACAAGACCCGGCGGCACAAAGCCACGCCCGCCAAAACCACGGCACCCAAAACGGCACGACACGCTCCCCCACCGCCACCCCGGAAGGATCTTCCCCATGATGCAGCCGCTGATCGTCGCTGCCCAACGCCTGACCGAGGCGCTGCGCGCCGAGAACGAGGCACTGGCCCGACTCGACCTGACCTCCGCCGCCGCCCTGGCGCGGCCGAAGCAGCAGGCCTCCGACGCCTTCGCCGCCGCCTATGACGCGGCCAGCCGTACCGACAGCAAGGCGCAGGGCGCCGATCGCGCCCGGGTGGAGGAGCTGGCGCTGCGGCTGCGCGACCTGGGCGCGGAGAATCGCCGCCTGCTGGAACGCGCCATCGACCTGCAGTCGCGCGTCATCGAGACCATCGCCGGCGCCACCCGCCCCTCGGGTCCCGGCACCTATGGCGACCGCGGGCTGCACCGCGACGGGCGGCATGCGCCGCTGTCGCTCTCCGCCCGCGCCTGACTCTGTCACGGCGGGGCCGCTTGCCGGATCGCATGCGGGGGCGCAGCTTGGCGTCCCCGCATGCTCCGCCGCAACGCAACATTCCTGGTTATTTCCGCCCTGACCCTGGCCTCCGCCCTCGCGGTCTGGTGGCTGCGCGGCTGGGCTGCCGTGCAGCATGCGCTGGGCGCCACCTGGGACCTGATCCTGACCGTGCTGCCCTCCATCCTCGGCGGGCTGCTGCTTTCTGCCGCGCTGCGCCAGCTGGTGCCGCCCGGCGCGCTGGCCCGCTGGATGGGGGCCGAGAGCGGGCTGCGCGGGCTGCTGGTGGCGACCGCCGCAGGCATGGCCATGCCGGGCGGGCCGGTGGCTGCCTTTCCCGTCGTGCTGGTGCTGGCCCAGGCCGGGGCCGATCGCGGCGCGCTGATCGCCTTCGTGCTCGCCTGGTCGCTGAACGGCTTCCAGCGCATCGTCGTGTGGGAATTGCCGATCCTCGGGCATGACTTCGCCCTGCTGCGCCTGCTCTGCGGCCTGCCGCTGCCGATCCTGGCCGGGCTGATCGCGCGCTGGCTGCCGATCCGCTGGAGCCCCGCGGATGCGCCCGGCATGCAGGGCGTGGCCACCACGCGGCCGGACCGCGCGGCATGAGCTTCGGCGTGATCGCCATCTGGGTGGTGGCGCTCGGCGCGCTGGCCATGTGCCTGCGGCGCAGCCCGGCGCTCGGCCGTCGCGCGGTGGCGGATGCGGGCGGCGCGCTGTGGCGCGTGCTGCCGGTGATGCTGATGGCGCTGCCCATGGCCGCCTTCATCGCGGAGCTGATCCCGGCCGGCTGGGCGGAACAATGGCTGGGCCCGGATAGCGGCTTCGTGGGCGTGGTGCTGGCCTCGCTGGCCGGCGGCATGCTGCCGGGCGGGCCCTTCGTGACCTTCCCGCTGGTGCTGGGCTTCCTGAAGGCGGGCGCGGGGCCGGCGCAGATGGTGGCGCTGATCTCCGGCTGGGCGATCCTTGGCATGCATCGGACCCTGGCCTGGGAACTGCCGATCCTCGGCGGCCGGTTCATCGTGCTGCGGCTGATGGCGAGTTTTGCGCTGCCGCTGCTGGCCGGCATGGCGGCGGAGCTGCTGCTGCCGCTGTTCCCGGGGGCGTCGCTGCGCTGAGGCGCGAGTTGCCGCAATCCTGCCGCTTCGGCATAGCATCCCCCGCAGATGACAGACGCAGCCCTCGCCACCGAAACCGCCGACTGGAACGCGCTGCTGGCCGCGCGCGCCGACGGCGCCGTGCCGCCCGGCACGCTCGGCCAGCTCTTCGCGCCGCTGCTGACGCCGCCCACGGCGCCCGATGGCTGCATCGTGATCGGCCGTCTGGCGCAGACGCTGGATGGGCGCATCGCCTGCGACAACGGGTCCAGCCAATGGATCGGCGGGCGCGGCGATATCCTGCACACGCATCGCCTGCGCGCGCTGTGTGACGTGGTGCTGGTCGGCGCCGGCACCGTGCATCACGACGATCCGCGGCTGACAACCCGCGAAGTGACCGGCCCGAACCCGGTGCGCGTGGTGCTGGACCCGCAGCGCCGCCTGCCCGCCACGCACAAGGTTTTTTGTGACAATGCGGCGCCTACCCTGCTGGTGGCCAGCACGCCCGGCGCCGCGACGCATGGCCAGGCGGAGGTGCTGGTGCAGCCGGACCTGCCCGGCCTGCTGCGCGACCTCGCCGCGCGCGGACTGACAAAAATTTTCGTCGAAGGCGGCGGGCGCACCGTCTCCGCCTTCCTGGCGGCCGGCCTGCTGGACCGGCTGCACCTGACCGTGGCCCCCATCATCCTGGGCTCCGGCATCCCCGCCTTTTCCCTGCCGCCGGCGAACCGCATCGCCCAGGGGCTGCGTTTCGAATGGACCCCGCACCGCATAGGCGAGGATATGCTCTTCGACATCGCCCTCGGCCGCGCGCGGCCTGGCATCTGCTCTGAAGGTTCCGCGCCATGAAGGCCCAGGCTCTCTGGATCACCGCCCCCTTCCAGGCCGAGCTGCGCGGGCAGGAGCTGGACGTGCCAGGCCCCGACCAGGCGCTGGTCGTCACCCACGCCTCCGGCATCTCGCGCGGCACCGAACGCCTGGTCTTCGCGGGCCACGTGCCCGAAAGCCAATGGCCGGCGATGCGTGCGCCGCTGCAATACGGCGAGTTTCCGGCACCGCTCTCCTATGGCTATGCCGCGGTCGGCACGGTGAAGGCCGGGCCCGCGCATCTGCACGGCAAGCGCGTCTTCTGCCTGCACCCGCACCATGATGCCTTCGTGGCGCCCGCCGGCATGTGCATCCCCATCCCCGATGCCGTGCCGGACCGCCGCGCGGTGCTCGGCGCGAATATGGAAACCGCGGTGAACATCCTGTGGGATGCGCGGCCGCTGGTCGGGGAGCGGGTGCTGGTGGTCGGCGCCGGCGTGGTGGGGCTGCTGGTCACCTTCCTGCTTGGCCGCATCCCCGGCCTCGACCTGCATGTCTGCGACCTCGACGCCTCCCGCGCCGAGCTGGCGCAGTCCTTCGGCGCGACCTTCTGTGCGCCGGCGGAGGCGCCCGCGGAACGCGACCTGGTGATCCATGCCTCGGCCAGCGCGGAAGGCCTGCGCCTGGCGCTGTCGCGCTGCGGCTTCGAGGGGCGCGTGGTCGAGGCCTCCTGGTTCGGCGACAAGTCCTGCGAGCTGCCACTGGGCGAGGCCTTTCATTCGAAACGCCTGTCGCTGATCTCCACCCAGGTCGGCCATGTCGCCCCCGCGATGCGCGGCCGCCGCACGCATGGGGAACGCCTCGCGCTGGCCCTGTCGCTGCTGGACGATGCGCGCCTCGATGCGCTGCTCGGCCCCGACACGGCGTTTTCCGACCTGCCGGAGGCCTATGGCGCCTTGCTGTCGCCACCATCGGGCGCACATCAACCGCTCTGCCCCGTCGTCACCTATCTATAAGAGTGAGTGTGCGCATGTTCAGCCTGACCGTCGTCGATCACATCATGATCGCCCATTCCTTCCGCGGCGAAGCCTTCGGCCCCGCCCAGCGGCTGCATGGCGCGACCTTCATCGTAGAGGCGGAGTTCCGCGCGCCGCAGCTGGATGACCTGCATCTGCTGGTCGATATCGGCCTGGCGAAGGATCACCTGCGCGCCATCCTTGCGCCGCTGGACTACCGCAACCTCGATGCCGAGGAGGTTTTTGCGGGCAAGAACACCACCACCGAATATCTCTGCCTGCATATCCACGGGCTGCTGGCCAAGGCCTGCCGGGATGGCGTGCTGGGCGATGGCGGCCGCGCGGTGACCGGCCTGAAGATCCTGCTGCGCGAAAGCCACGTCGCCTGGGCCGCCTTCGAGGGACCTGTCTGACCTGTGGATATCGCCTTTCTCGTCCCCGCCCCCTTCGACGCCATTTCGGGCGGCTACGGCTATGACCGCCGCCTGGTCGCCGGCCTGCGCGCCCAGGGCCATGCCGTGCAGGTGATCGAATTGCCCGGCGTGCATCCGCTGCCGGATACCGAGGCGCTGGCCGGCGCCCGCGCGGCGCTGGACGCCGTGCCGCCCGATGCGCGCATCATCATCGACGGCCTCGGCCTGCCCGCCTTCCAGCCGCAGCTGGAGGAATTGGTGCAGCGAAAGGCGGTCGGGCTGATCCACCACCCGACCGCGCTGGAACACGGCAATCCCGGCCCGGTGCGCGATGCGCTGCGCGCGGCGGAACAGGCGATGTTCCCGGCCTTCGCCCGCCTCGTCGCCACCAGCCCGCTGACCGCACGCCGCCTGCCGCCGGAATTCGGCGTGGAGGAAGCGCGCATCGGCGTGGTGGAGCCGGGCACCGATCCGGCGCCGCGCAGCACCGGCTCCGGCGGGCCGGGCTGCGCCATCCTCACCATCGGCACGCTGGTGCCGCGCAAGGGGCATGACGTGCTGCTGCGGGCGCTCGGCGGACTTTCCGACCTGGACTGGACGCTGACCATCGTCGGCCCGCCGCGCGATGCGGTGCATGCGGATGGCCTGCGCGCTTTGGCGGAGGAGCTGGGCCTGGCGAACCGCGTCACCTTCGCCGGCGAGGTTTCGGGTGCGCAGCTGGACGCGCTCTGGGCTGGCGCGGACCTGTTCGCGCTGGCGACGCATTGGGAGGGCTATGGCATGGCCGCGGCCGAGGCGCTGGCGCGCGGCCTGCCCGTGGCCATCACCGCCGGCGGCGCGATCGCGGAGGTGGTGCCGGTGGCGGCGGGCGTGATCTCCCCGCCCGGCGACGTGGTCTCGCTCGGCAAGGCGATGCGCCGCGTGATCTTCGACACCGACCTGCGCGCGGAAATGGCGGAGGCCGCCTGGGCCGCCGGCCAGAAGCTGCCGCGCTGGGAGGATCGCGCGACGGCCTTCCTCGCCGAACTCGACAAGGCAGGCTGACATGGCCGAGAGCTTCGATGGCGACTGGCTGGAATTGCGCGAGCCGCATGACGGCGCCGCACGCAACCTGGCGCTCGCCGAGCAACTGGCCGCCGCCCTGCCGGCGCGGCCGCGGCTGCTGGATCTCGGCGCCGGCACCGGGTCCCTGATGCGCTGGATGGCGCCCATCATCGGCCGCGCCCAGGCCTGGACGCTGGTGGATGCGGATGGCGGGCTGCTGTCGCGCGCCTTCACCACCACGGCCGCCTTCGCCGAGGACCAGGACTGGCCCGCCACCTTCGCCAATCGCAAGACGCTGCTGGTGCATGCGCCCGGCGGCGCCTGGCGGATGGAAGGGCTGATCGCCGATCTGCGCGAGGCGCCGCAGGGCCTGCCGCTCGGCCAGGTGGATGCGGTGGTGAACACCGCGCTCTGCGACCTCGTCTCCGAGGATTGGGTCTCGCGCATGGCCGCCGGCTGCGCGAAGCACCGGCTGCCCTTCTATGCCGCGCTGAACGTCACCGGCCGCGAACGCTTCGACCCGCCGCACCGGGCCGATGCGCTGGTAGCCCGCGGCTTCGCCCGCGACCAGCTACGCGACAAGGGATTCGGTGGCATCGCGCTGGGCGCCCGCGCGCCGGGCGTGATCGCGGCGGCCTTCGCGGCGCACGGTTACAGCGTGCAGCGCGCGCCGAGCGACTGGCGGATTCCGCGCCAGGACCCCGAGATGGTGGCGCAGCTCGCCAGCGGCCATGCCCAGGCCGCCATGGGCCAGCTGCGCCGCGACCGAAGCCGGATCCTGCATTGGGCCGTGGACCGCCGCGCCCAGGCCGGCCTCGCCCGCCTTTCCGCCCGCATCGGCCATGCCGATGTGCTATGCCTGCCGCCCAAGGAATAGAGACATGCCCCTGCTGCTCGGCTGCATCGCCGACGATTTCACGGGCGCGACCGACCTCGCCTCCATGCTGGTGAAGCACGGCATGGCGACGGTGCAGGTGATCGGCGTGCCAGACGGTCCGCTGCCCGAGGCCGATGCGATCGTCGTCGCGCTGAAGTCGCGTACCACGCCGGCGGCGGAGGCCGTGGCCGAGAGCCTGGCGGCGGCGGAGGCGCTGCTGGCCGCAGGCGCGAAGCAGCTGTTCTTCAAATACTGCTCCACCTTCGACAGCACCGATGCCGGCAATATCGGCCCCGTCGCGGATGCGCTGCTGAAGCGCCTCGGCGCCGGCTTCGCCCTGGCCTGCCCGGCCTTCCCCGCCAATGGCCGCAGCATCTACCAGGGGCACCTGTTTGCCGGGGCGCATCTGCTGAACGAGAGCGGCATGGAGAACCATCCGCTGACGCCGATGCGCGACCCCAACCTGGTGCGCGTGCTGGGCCGGCAGACGGAGGGCTCGGTGGGGCTGGTGCCCTTCGCCGTGGTGGAACAGGGCGCGCATGCCATCCGCGACGCCATGACCCGCCTGGCCGAGGGCGGCCGGCGCTATGCCATCGTCGATGCGGTGACGGATGCGCATCTGGTCGCGATCGGGGAAGCCGCGGCGAGCCATCCGCTGATCACCGGCGGCTCCGGCATCGCCATGGGCCTGCCGGCCAATTTCCGCGCGCGCGGCCTGCTGCCGCTGCGACCCGACGCCGCGGACCTGCCGCCCGCCAAAGGTTTCTGCGCGGTCGTCGCCGGCAGCTGTTCGCGCGCCACGCTCGGCCAGATCGGCTTTGCCCGCGACCACGCGCCTGTGCTGGAGCTCGATGTGCTGGCAACCCCCGATGCCGCCGCGCTGGCGGCGCAGGCCCTGTCCTGGACCGAGGGCAAGCTGAATGCCGAGACACCGGTGGTGATCGCCGCCAGCGCGCCGCCCGAGAAGGTGGCGGCGCTGCAGGCGAAGGTCGGGCGGGACGCTGCCGGCGCGCTGGTGGAACACGCGCTGGCGGCCGTGGCGCAGGGGTTGGTGGCACGTGGCGTCGGCCGGCTGGTGGTGGCGGGTGGCGAGACTTCGGGCGCCGTGGTCTCCGCGCTCGGCGTGCGGCAGCTGCGCATCGGTGCCGAGATCGACCCCGGCGTGCCCTGGACCTTTGCGGAGCCTGCCGGGATTCATCTGGCCCTGAAGTCCGGCAATTTCGGTGCCCGCGACTTCTTCCTGAAGGCCTTCGCCCATGTCTGAAGAGGCCGCCCGCACCCAGCTCGTCGAACTCGCCAAGAGCCTGTTCGAGCGCGGCTACAGCGTCGGCACCGCGGGCAATATCAGCGTGCGGCTGCCGGACGGCTATCTGATGACGCCCACCAATTCCTGCCTCGGCCGGCTGGAGGCGGGGCGGATCAGCAAGCTCGCCCCGGATTGGGCGCATCTCTCGGGCGACAAGCCGTCCAAGGAGGTCTTCCTGCATCGCGCCGTGCTGGATGCGCGGCCGGAGGCGGGGGCGGTGGTGCATCTGCACAGCACCCACGCCACCGCCATCTCCTGCCTCGCGCCGGAAGGCGGCGATGCCGAGATCCCGCCGCTGACGCCCTATTTCGTCATGCGCATCGGCCGCCGCCTGCCCTGCGTGCCCTACTACCGACCCGGCGATGCGGCGATGGAACCGGCCGTGCATGAGGCCGCGCGCGCGGCCAAGGCACTGCTGCTGGCGAACCACGGCCCCGTCGTCTCCGGCGCCACGCTGGCCGAAGCGGTGCATGCGGCGGAGGAGCTGGAGGAGGCCGCGCGCCTCGCGCTGCTGCTGCGCGGCGTGCCCGGCGTGCGGAGCCTGAACGCGGAACAGGTGGACGACCTGCTGCGGACCTTCGGCTGACTCACAGCGAGGCGGCCGGGTCGATCCGCACCACATAGCTGCGCCAGTCGGCGCGGGTCGCGATGCGGTCATAGAGCGCGATGGCGGCGACATCGCCCTCCGGCACGATCCAGCGCAGATGGCTCCAGCCACGCGCCTGGCCCTGCTCCACGGCGGCGGCGATCAGCGCGCGGGCGAGGCCGCGGCCCCGCGCTTCCGGCCGCACGAACAGGTCGTCGAGCATGCCGCAATGGCGGGCGAAGACCACCTCCGGCAGGTCGAAGAGAATGGCGAAGCCGAGCGGCGCGCCGGCCGCATCCTCGGCCAGCAGCACCTCCGCCACCGGATGCGCGGCCAGCAGCGCGGCCTGGGCCTCCGGCGCCGCCGTGACGGCGCCGTTGAGCACGCCGCGCATCTCCGCCGCATAGAGGGCCAGCAGCGGCGCCAGGCGATGCCGCTGGTCGCGCGGCAGGGCGATGATGCGAGGGGTCATGCGTGGGGCCTCGGACGCGAAAAGGGCGCCGCCCGCAAGCGGACGACGCCCTTTCGCCGGGATGGCAGGTAAGGCTTAGGAAGCGGCCTCGGGCGTCGCGGCCGGCGCGTCGGAGGCAGCAGCCGCAGCGGCGGCGGCCTTCTTCGCGGCGCGGGTCGCCGCACCCTTGCGGGCGGCTTCCGAACGGGCGGAGGACGCGGCCTTGGCGGCGGCGGTCGGCGAAGGCTTGCGCGGCGCGGCGGCCTTCTTCGGAGCAGCCTTCTTCGGCGCAGCGGCCTTCTTCGGCGCGGCCTTCCTGGCAGCCGGCTTCTTGGCAGCGGCGGCCTTCTTCGGCGCGGCAGCCTTCTTCGGCGCGGCCTTCTTGGCAGCCGGCTTCTTGGCAGCAGCGGCCTTCTTCGGCGCGGCGGCCTTCTTAGGCGCGGCCTTCTTCGCGGCCGGCTTCTTGGCAGCGGCGGCCTTCTTCGGCGCGGCCTTCTTGGCAGCCGGCTTCTTGGCGGCAACGGCCTTCTTCGGCGCGGCCTTCTTCGCGGCCGGCTTCTTGGCAGCGGCGGCCTTCTTCGGCGCGGCCTTCTTCGCGGCCGGCTTCTTCGCCGCAGGCTTCTTCGCGGCCGGCTTCTTCGCCGTCTTGCGGGCGGCGGCCATCGCCATCGGCTGGGCGCGCGACGCGGCCTCTTCGGTCGCGATGGTCTCGTTGATGTCGGTCATGTTGGTCAGGATCTCCGCTTCGTTCCGGTGATTGGTGTTCCGCTGGTGCTGGCGGGGCTGCCCGGCTCGCGCCGCGCCGCACCCCACAAAGTCAGGTTGGAACCTGCGGTTCCGAGGTCGGCACGAATCCCGTATCGCGCCGTGCCACGTCCTGCCGCCGTCCGTCTCGCGCCGGTGCCGGTGAAAGGCGCCCGCGCTGCGGCGCTCTGCCGCATCGCATGGCGCGCGGCGCCCTGCCGCATTGCGTGGCGCGCGACGGAATGCCGCGCGACGCCTTCCCCGACCACTCTCCCGCCGCAAGGCGGCATCACGATGGCGCCTTGTGGCAGCGCCAGGGTGATGTCCTGCGACGGTGCGGGACGCGGCGTGCGATGCACGATCCTTTGCCCCACGAGCCTGCGGTCCATGGACCGATCCTTCCTGCTGCGCACCTCGCTGTCGCGATGCGCAGCGTTCTGTCGCGTAATCTGGCGGCGGAAGCTGCGCGAATCGCGTCAAGCGATGCGTGCATCGTCACGCTATCCGTGTGTGCAACCTGCCTGTCAAACGGAATCGCACGAAAGCGGTGCAGGCTTGTGCATCCGCTGTGCACGAAGCGCGGCGCAGGATGCGGGAAGGACGCCGCGCGATGCCCATCGCGCCGGCCACGGCCGGCGCAAATCGCTGCGTCGCGCCGACCGAAGCCGGCGCGACGGATTGCATTAACCCCTTGCTGCGAGAGGCGGAACCGCACGCTGCTCCACGCCGGTGTAGTGCGACAGCGGGCGGATCAGCCGGTTGTCGGCGGCCTGTTCGAAGACATGCGCCGCCCAGCCGGTGATGCGGGAGCAGACGAAGATCGGCGTGAACATCGGGATGTCGAATCCCATCAGGTAGTAGGCGGGGCCTGCCGGGAAATCGAGGTTGGGATGGATGTTCTTGCGCTCCAGCATCTGCTTCGCCAGCACGCGGCTGGTCTCCATCCAGCGCCGGTCGCCCACCACCTCTGCCATCTTCTCGGCGTATTTGGTCATGGTGGGCACCCGGCTGTCGCCGCTCTTGTAGACGCGGTGGCCGAAGCCCATCACCAAGGCGCGGTGGTCGAACTTGCCTTCCAGCCAGTCCACCGCCGCTTCCGGGCTGCCGACTTCCTTCAACATATGCATCACGGCTTCGTTGGCGCCGCCATGCAGCGGCCCCTTCAGGGCGGCGATGCCGGCGGTGATGGCGCCGTGGATGTCCGCCCCGGTCGAGGTCACCGTCCGCGCCGTGAAGGTGGAGGCGTTGAAGGTGTGCTCGGCGTAAAGGATCATCGAGACGTCGAAGGACTTGATAACCTCCGGCTGCGGCACCTTGCCGAAGACCAGGTGGAAAAAGTTCTCGCAATAGGGCAGCGCGGGATCGGGCTCGATCGGCTCCAGCCCCTTCGACAGGCGATTGGCCGCGGCCACGGCGGTGGGCGCCTTGGCGAAAAGCCGCATCGCCTTGCGCCGCTGGGCAGCGTCGGAGACATCGCCCGCCTCCGGATCCTCCATGCCCATGAAGGACACGGCGGTGCGGATGGCGTCCATCGGGTGGGCGTCCTTCGGGAAGTCCCGCAGCACGCGCAGCAGCGCCGGCGACAGCGCGCGATTGGCGCGCTCCTCCGCCTGGAAGGCCTGAAGCTGCGCCGCGGTGGGAAGTTCCCCGTTCCACAGCAGATAGGCCACCTGCTCGAAGTCGGTCTCCTCGCAGAGGTCCTGCACGGCATAGCCGCGATAGGTCAGGCTGTTGGTCTCCGGCATCACCTTGGAGATGGCGGAGACATCGGCGTAGACGCCGACGAGGCCCTTGTAGAGGGTGGGTTCGGTCATTGGGATTCTCCGTGTTTCGGCGTGGGAGAGATCGCGTAGAGCAGATCCGGCTCCCCTTCTTCCGTCTCGGCGCCATCGGACCGGCCGATGATGCGGAAGCCTTGCGTCTCGTAGAAGCGGCGCGCGGCGGCGTTGCGCGCGATGCAGAACAGCGACAGGCGCCCGGCATGGGCGCTTAACGCCTCCGCCAGCAGCAGCCTGCCCAGGCCGCGGCGCCGCCAGTCGGGATGGATGTAGAGGTGGAAGACCATCGGCCCGTGCTGAGGATCCACCCCGTGGCCGACATAGCCCACCGGCAGGCCCTCGGCCTCGGCCAGGCGGACGGCGTGCCGGGCCATCAGATGCCCTGCCAGCCAGCCCGCCACCTGTGTCGTGTCGAAGCGTTCCACCAGGCCGGGCAGCGCTGCCTGGCGCGCCGACAGGTAGATGCACGCCAAAGCCGCCGCATCCCCCGCCACCGCGTCCCGCAGCGCCACCGCGGCCATCAGAAGATGCCCGGCTTCGCCTCGGCCAGCGTCCCCGCCGGCAGCACCACGTTCAGCCCCGCCAGCTGCTCCGCCGTCAGCCGCGGCAGGTCCTGCACCAGTTCGAGGAAGCGGTTCTGCTCCCGCGTGGTGATGATGCCCTCGGTCAGGGTGCGGAACTTGTGGATGTACTGCTCCCGGCCGAAGGGGCGGGCGCCGTTCGGATGGGCGTTCGCCACGCCCAGCTCATCCACCAGCCTGGAGCCATCCTTCATCAGGATCTCCACCCGGCCGCCGAAGGACAGCTCGTTCGGATCGCGGGAGTGGTACTTGCGCGTCCACTCCGGATCCTCGGTGGTCTCGATCTTGTGCCAGAGGCGGACCGTATCCGCCCGTCCGGCGCGCTTCGGCGCGTAGCTGTCCACATGGTGCCAGCGCCCGTCCTGCAGGGCGACGGCGAAGATGTACATGATGGAGTGGTCCAGCGTCTCCCGGCTCGCCTTCGGGTCCATCTTCTGCGGGTCGTTGGCGCCGGTGCCGATCACGTAGTGGGTGTGATGCGAGGTATGGATGATGATCTTCTCGATCGCCTCCATGTCCGCGATCTGCTCCCGCATCCGGAAGGCCAGGTCGATCAGCGCCTGGGACTGGTACTCGGCCGAGTGTTCCTTGGTGTAGCTGTCCAGGATGGCGCGCTTGCCCTCGCCGGGCTCGGGCAGCGGCACCTCGTAGTAGATAGGGTCATAGACCGTCTTGCGGCCCTTGCTGTCGGCCTGGGTGCGGCCCGAGAGCACCCAGGCGATGACCGAATCCTCGCCTTCATAGATCGGGCTCGGCGCGCCCTCACCGCGCATGCAGCGGTCCACCGCCTCCACCGCCAGCTTGCCGGCATGGGCGGGGGCATAGGCCTTCCAGCTGCTGATCTCGCCCTTGCGCGACTGGCGGAAGGAGATGCTGGTATGCAGCGCCTGCTGGATGGACTGGAACACCACCTCCTGCTTCAGGCCGAGCAGCGTGCCGATGCCGGCCGCCGCCGCGGGGCAGAGATGGGCGATGTGGTCGACCTTGTGCTCGTGCAGGCAGATCGCCTTCACCAGGTTGATGTGCAGCTCATAGGCCGTGGCCAGGCCGCGCAGCAGGTCCCGCCCCGATCGGCCCATGGCCTGCGCCACCGCCAGAACGGGCGGGATGTTGTCGCCGGGGTGCGAATAGTCGGCGGCCAGGAAGGTGTCGTGCATGTCGAGCTCGCGCACCGCCGTGCCATTCGCCCAGGCCGCCCATTCGGGGGAGACGGTGGTGCCGGACTTCACGCCGAACACGGTCGCGCCGCCGGCCTTCTTGGCATGGCCCAGTGCCATGCCGCGGGCGGAGACGACGGGGCGGCGGTTGATCGCGGCGATCGCCACGCTGGCATTGTCGATCATGCGGTTGATGATCATCGCGGCGGTGTCCTTCGGCACCGCCACCTTGTCCGTCGCCACGCCAGCCATCTTCCAGGCCAGCTGGTCCTCGCGCGCCAGCAGCGCCTTGGAGGGATGCACCTTCACGGGATGCAGTTTCATGTGTGGCTTCCTCGATCTGCCGTGGACGGAAATGGGCCCGCGGTTCTTGTGGACCGCATGCGCGTCATCGTCCATTCCGATTGCCGTGACAACGCGATAGGCTTTCCGGATCGCGTGAGGCTGAAGGCACATGGATTTCCGTCTCGTCCGACGCCTCGGCCATTTCCTCGCCGTCGCCGAGGAAGGGCATTTCGGCCGCGCCGCCGCGCGGCTCGGCATTTCCCAGCCGCCGCTGACGGCGCAGATCCAGGCGCTGGAGCGGGAGCTCGGCGTGCTGCTTCTGCACCGCACCGGCAAGGGCGTGCGCCCGACCCGCGCCGGGGAGGCGCTTCTGCCGCTGGCGCGCCGCCTGGCCGAAGGCGCGGGCCAGGTCGAACAGCTCGCCCGCGAATTGCGCGAGGGCCGCCATGCGCCGGTGGCGCTGGCCTGCGTCACCTCCGCACTGTTTGACTATCTGCCGCCGCTGGTGCGCGGCCTGCAGGCGGCGCGCCCGTCCTCCGCCATCGCGGTGCGGGAGATGGACACGGCCGATGCGGTGGAGGCGCTGCGCCGGGGCGAGGTGGACCTCGCGCTGCTGCGCCTGGATCGCGATCGCCACCCGCTGCGGCTGCGCAGCCTCGGCCGGGACGTGCTGGCGGCGGCGCTGCCGGAGGCGCATCGCCTGGCCGCGGGCAGCGGTCCGCTGGACCTCTCCGAACTGGCAGACGAGCCGATGCTGGTGCTGCCGCGCGCCATCAGCCCTGCCTATTCGGATGCCATGGTCGCCGCCTGCCGCGATGCCGGCTTCGCGCCGCGCGCGGAGCGGGAGGTCGGCTCCGCCATGGCGCAGCTCGGCTTCGTCGCGGCGGGACTCGGCGTGGCGCTGGTCTCGGCCGGCATGGCGCGGCTGCGGCCGCCCGGAGTCGCCTTCCGGGCGCTGGCCGGGCCGATCCATGCCGTGGGCGTGGCGCTCGCCTGGCATGCGGAGCGGGAGAGCGAGGCGGTGCGCCTGGCCCTGTCCCTCGCCGAGAGCCTGTTCCCCGGCCCGGCGGAGGCACAACAACAGGCTGTGGCGTCGCTTCCCCCGGCAGACAAAGCCTGACGGATGCGCTAACCCCGGCGCATGGATCTCTCCCCCGACCAGGTCAGGGCAGCCCGCGCGGCGGGTTGCGCCTTCATCCCCGCCACCGACGATCAGGTGGCCCGTCTCACCATGCAGCGGCGCATCTTCCGCATCGAGGGCGTGCCGCATCTGGCCCAACGCGCCGATAGCGGCTTCTACGAGACGCATGGCACGCTGAAGCCGCTGCTCGGCGCCACCGAAGGGGAGGTCTCGGCCCCACCGGCGGAGACGCTGCAGGAAGCGGAAGCCGCCGATGCCTCCGCCACCCTGGCCCTGGCCACCGAAAGCCGCGCCGGGCGCGGCGCGCAGGTCATCCGGCGCGGCCGGCCGCGCGGCCCGCGCGGGGGCTGACCGGCGGGGCGCAAGGCCCCGCCAACTTCCGCGGCTGAGTCCCGGCGCCGAGGCGCGCCGGATGCCGGCGCGGCGTCACATCTATTGCGAATGACTCGCACTTGCGGTAGCAAGCTTGTGACACCTCCCAGTGAGTCCCCACATGACCCAGCCCGCCCTCGTGACCCGGGACACACCGGCCCCCGCGATGGTGCCAAGCACCGAATTGCTGCGCGGCGCGCGTGAATTGCTGATCGAGCATCATGGCGAGATCTACCGACTGCGCCTGACCAGCAACGACAAGCTCATCCTGACGAAATAGCCGCGACCTGCCGCCCAGCCAGCCCACGCGCACCAGCCCCCGTGACTGCCAGCCAGGCCCCCCGACCTCGAACCGGAGCGCCCCCATGGCTCACCGCCGCCTGGCCCATGCCTCGCTGACTGCCGCCATCCTTGCCCTCGCCGCCACCCCGGCTTCCGCCCAGCAGGCGGCGCCGGCCAGCACCCAGCCGGCCGTGCCGGCCGGCACCGCGGTCACGCCGCTCGATGCGGTGACCACCACGGCCACCCGCACGCCCGCCGTCTCCGGCGATGTCGCCGCGCCGGTGACGGTGGTGGGGCGGGAGGAGATCGAGCGTCGCGACGCGCGCAGCGTGGTGGACCTGATCCGCGACATCCCCGGCATCGAGTCTTCCGGTGCCCCCCGGACGACGGCGCTGCAGCCGATCATCCGCGGCCTGGGCGATGAGCGCATCGTGCTGCGCACCGATGGGGCGCGGAACAATTTCAATGCCGGCCATCGCGGCCGCACCTTCGTCGACCCGGACCTGCTGCGCCAGGTCGAGGTGCTGCGCGGCCCGGCCTCCACCCTCTATGGCTCCGGCGCGCTGGGCGGCGCGATCTCGCTGCGCACCATCGAGGTGGAGGATATCCTGCAGCCGGGGGCTGCCTTCGGCGGCACGCTCGGCGCCGGCTGGCAGAGCCAGGGCAGCGGGCCGCGCGGCAGCCTGGCGCTCGGCGCGCGGGCCGGCGATTTCTCGCTGCTCGGCGCCGTGGCGGGCTTCACCAACAACAATTTCACGGACGGCGCGGACAACACCATTCCCTATACGGGGGACAATGCGACCTCCCTGCTCGGCAAGCTGAGCTGGAACCCCGGCCATCACCGCTTCCAGCTCTCCGCGCTGCGCTTCCGCGACGACCACCAGATCCCGATCTCGGCCAATACCGCGACCACCACCGGCATCACCGACCGCGACACGGTGTCGGAAAACCTTTCCTTCCGCTGGTCCTATGACGACCCCGCCTTGCCGCTGTTCAACCCGCAGGTGGTGCTCTACCGCACCCATGTGGACCTGACGGAGCAGCGCCTGACCGGCACGCGGGTGCGCGACCGGACGGAGCTGACGACGGTCGGCATTGATGCCCAGAACACCTCCCGCTTCGGCCTCGGCCCGACGCGGCACGCCCTGACCTTCGGCACCGAGCTCTACCGGGACGAGCAGGAAGGCACCGCGAACGGCGTGCCGCGCCAGCAATTCCCTTCCGCCCAGCAATCCATCACCGCCTTCTTCGTGCAGGATGAGATCGGCCTCGGCGCCTTCACCCTGACCCCGGGCGTGCGCCTCGACCGCTTCGAGCAGGAAAGCCCGGACGGGCGGAACGACCGCAATTCCGAACGCGCCTCGCCCCGCATCTCCCTCGCCTGGCAGGTGACGCCCTGGCTGCAGCCCTATGTCAGCTATGCCGAGGGTTTCCGGGCGCCGTCCCTGACCGAGCTCTATGTCGGCGGGCAGCACTTCCCGGGCAACAGCTTCGTGCCCAACCCCAATCTGCGGCCCGAGGTCTCGCGCAACAAGGAAGTGGGCGCGAATCTCCGCTTCTCCGACGTGCTGCAGGGCGGCGACCGCCTGCGCATCCGCGTCGCGGCCTTCCGCAACGACATCGACGACTTCATCGAGCAGACCGTGCTGCGCACCACCACCGTCAGCGCCAATGTGGCGGAGGCGCGGATCGAGGGCGTGGAGGCGGAGGCGCAGTATGATGCGGGCCTCTGGTATGCCGGCATCGGCGCCGCGGCGCTGAAGGGCGACAACCGCGTCACCGACCAGCCGCTGGCCTCCATCCCCGCGCATCGGGTGACGCTCTCGGCCGGCTATCGCTTCCTGGAGCATGGCGTGGTGGTGGGCGGACGCATCACCGCCACCGCCGAACAGGACCGGGCGCCGAATGTGGCGGGCGTGGCGCAGCAGACCAGCGGCTACGGGCTGCTCGACCTGCATGCGGCCTGGACGCCGAACTTCGCCCCGAATGTCCGGCTCTCCCTCGCGATCGATAACGTCTTCGACCAGGCCTACCGCCGGGCCAATTGGAACAGCGACCCCTCCCCGCCCTTCTACGATGTGGGCCGCAACATCCGCGGCGCGCTGCGCGTCAGCTTCTGATCCAGGGAGTGAACCCAAGATGCCCAGCCTGAACGAACGCCATGCGGAGCTGCTGAAGTCGGGCCCGGTGCGGGCCCGCGACGCGGCGCAGCGCCTCGGCACCACGGAAGCCGCGCTGGTCGCTTGCGGCGCCACCGGCACGGTCACGGCGCTGAAGCCGGAATGGGCGGCGCTGGTCGGGGCCATGCCGCGCCTCGGCCGGATCATGGCGCTGACCCGCAACGAGCATGCGGTGCATGAGCGGCACGGCGCCTTCCAGGATGTCTCCTCCGGCCCCGGCCATATCCTGGTGCTGGGGCCCGATATCGACCTGCGGCTGTTTCCCAGCCGCTGGGCGCATGCCTATGCGCTGGCCGGCGAACGCCCCTCGATCCAGATCTTCGAGAAGGACGGCGTGGCGGTCCACAAGGTCTTCGCCACCGAGGAAACCGACCGCGCCGCCTGGGACGCGCTGGTGGCTGAATTCGCCACCCCGCTGGCCGCCCTGCCGCCGATGACGCCGCCGGAGCCCACGGCACCCGCCGTCGAGACGCCGGTGGACCAGGCCAGGCTGCGCGAGGACTGGCTGGCGCTGCAGGACACGCACGACTTCATCACCCTGCTGCGCCGCCACAAGGCCAGCCGCCGCCAGGCGTTCCGGCTGGCCGGCGAGGACCTGGCGCTGCGCCTGCCGCCCTCCGCCGCCGCCGCCACGCTGCAGCGCGCGGCGAGCGCCGAGGTGCCGATCATGGTCTTCGTCGGCAATCGCAGCGCCATCCAGATCCACACCGGCCCGGTGACCCGCCTGCGTCCCACGCCGGGCTGGTTCAATGTGCTGGACCCGATCTTCAACCTGCATCTGCGCGAGGCGGGGGTCGCCGAGGCCTGGCGCGTCGTGAAGCCGACCGCGGATGGCGAGGTGACCTCGATCGAGTTGCTGGACGCGGCGGGCGAGACCATCGCCCTGCTCTTCGGCGCCCGCAAGCCGGGCCAGCCGGAACGCGAGGACTGGCGCGCGGTGGTGGCCGAGGTGTCCGGCTCGCCCTGGCCTTCGGACCGCGCCGCGTGATGCGGCGCCGCGCCCTGCTCGGCCTGGCGGCTACGCTGCCGCTGGCGGCCCGGGCGGCCGAGCGCCGCCTTGTGACGGTAGGCGGCGCGGTGACGGAAACGGTTTTCGCCCTCGGCGCCGGGTCGCAGGTGGCGGCGGTGGACAGCACCAGCCTGTTCCCCGCGCCGGTCCGGGCGTTGCCGCAGGTGGGCTACCTGCGGTCCCTGGCGCCGGAGGGGCTGATCTCGCTGAATCCGGACCTGCTCCTGCTGTCGGATGAGGCCGGGCCGCCGCAGGCCATCGCCGTGCTGCGCGCCGCCGGTGCGCCGGTGGCGTTGATACCGGACGGCGCGGGGGCGGCGGCGGTGCCGCGCAAGATCCTGGCCATCGCCCAGGCGCTGGGGCTGGAGGGCCGGCCGCTGGCGGAAGCGGTGGCGGATGACTGGGCGCGGCTGGATGCGCCGGTGGCGGCGCTGCGCCCGGTGCGGGCGATCTTCGTGCTCTCCGCCGCGCGCGGCGCGCCGCTGGTCTCCGGCCGCGGCACCCATGCCGATGCGCTGCTCGGCGCCGTGGGGGCGGAGAATGTGTTGCGCGACTTCACCGGCTACCGCCCCCTTTCGGCCGAGGCCGCGGCACTGCTGGCGCCAGAGGCGATCGTGATGATGCAGCATGCCTTGGCCGAGGCGGGTGGCGTGGATGCCGTGCTGCGCACCACCGCGCTGGCGGTGACACCGGCCGCCGCGGCGCGGCGCGTGATGGCCGTGGACGGCGCCTATGCGCTGGGCTTCGGCCCGCGCGCCGCCCATGCTCGGCGCGACCTGGCGGCGCTGCTACATCCCCGGGCGAACCTGCCTTCCCTGCCCGCCCGGCCCTGGGTGTGATGCATATTTCTCGAATCGCCCCGCCGGCCGCGCGTGACCTGACGGCCGTCGTCCTGGCCGGCGGCGCGGTTCTGCTGCTGGCGGCCATGGCGGCGGGCGTGCTGCTGGGACCGGCGCGGATTTCGCCCGGCGGGCTCGGCGCGGTGCTGGCGGATTGGCTGGGCCTGGCGCCGCTGCCGCCGGAATTCCGGCGGGATGCCGCGGTACTCGGCGTCATACGCCTGCCGCGCGTGCTGATGGCGGCGCTGGTCGGCGCCGGGCTCGGCGCGGCGGGGGCGGCGATGCAGGGACTGTTCCGCAATTCGCTGGCCGATCCGGGGCTGATCGGCGTCTCGGCCGGCGCGGCGCTGGCGGCGGTGGCCGCCATCGTCTTCGGCGCCACCGTCTTCGGCGTCGCCGCGGGTGCGCTCGGGCTGTGGATGCTGCCGCTGGCCGCCTTCCTCGGCGGGCTGGGGGCGACGCTGCTGATGGCCCGCCTCGGCAGCATCGGCGGCGTCACCGGCGTGGCCACGCTACTGCTGGCGGGCGTCGCGGTGAATGCCCTGGCCGGCGCGCTGACCGGGCTGCTGATCTTCACAGCCGATGACCGCCAGGTGCGCGACATCACCTTCTGGACGCTGGGCAGCCTGGCCGGGTCGCGCTGGGAGCAGGTTCCGGTGGTGGCCGTGCTGATCGGCCTGCCGACGCTGGGCCTGATCGCCCTCGCCCGGCCGCTGGATGCGCTGCTGCTTGGCGAGGCGGAGGCGTTTCACCTGGGCCACCGCGTCGAAGCCCTGAAACACCTGGCGGTGACTCTGGCCGCCATCGCCGTCGCCGCGGGCGTCGCCTTCACCGGGCTGATCGGCTTCGTCGGCCTGGTGGTGCCGCATCTGCTGCGGCTTGGCTTCGGGTCCGGCCATCGGCTGGTGCTGCCGGGCTCCGCGCTGCTGGGCGGCGCCTTGCTGGTGCTGGCGGACCTGGCGGCGCGCAGCCTGGCGGCGCCGGCCGAATTGCCGGTGGGCGTGGTCACCGCCTTGCTCGGCGCACCGTTCTTCCTGTGGCTGCTGCGCCGGAAGGCTGCGGCATGATCGCCGGCCAGGGCCTCGGGCTGCGCGCCGGCGGACGCGCGCTGCTCACCGATGTGTCGCTGGAGCTGCGGCCGGGCGAGGTGCTGGTGCTGGCCGGGCCGAATGGCGCGGGCAAGTCCAGCCTGCTGAAGATCCTGGCCGGCGAGACGAAGCCCGGCGCCGGCACCGCAAGCCTGGAGGGCCGCAGCCTTTCCGCCTGGCATCCGCGCGCTTTGGCGCGACGCCGCGCCGTGCTGGGCCAGCATGTCGGCGTCGCCTTCCCGATGCAGGCGCGGGCCGTGGTGGCGCTCGGCCGCCTGCCCTGGCATGGCGAGCCGGCCCAGACCGCACGGGACCAGGACGCCATCGCCGCCGCCCTGGCCGAGGCCGATGTCGCGCATCTGGCCGGTCGCGACCACGCCACGCTTTCGGGCGGCGAGCGCCAGCGTGTGCATCTGGCGCGCGCCTTGGCGCAGCTGGATGGCGCCGCCATGCCGGCGGCACTGCTGCTGGACGAGCCCACCGCCAGCCTGGATGCCGGCCACCGCGCCAGTCTGCTGCGCCTGCTGAAGCGCCTGGCACGCCGCGGCCTCGCGGTGCTGGTGGTTCTGCACGACCTGCAGGAGGCCGCCTTCGTCGCGGATCGCGTGGCCCTGCTGGAAAAAGGCCGGCTGATCGCCTGCGGCCCGCCGGAGCAGGCGCTGCACCCGGCGCTGCTGCAACGCGTCTATGGCCTGCCCTTCCGCCACCTGCCCGGGCTGGGGCCGATTCCGATGCTCGGCGCCGAAGGTGCGTTGACGCCAGGCTAGACGTTACGCCACGGTCCATCGCGCGGCGGTTGAACAAGGCGCGGGGTTTCGGGTGGCAGTGGGGGCGTATCGGGCTTTTTCCGCGACCCGCCTGGCCGCTTTCGCCTTGGCCTGCGCGCCGGCCCTGGCGCTGGCCCAGGCCGTGCCGCCGCAGCCGGGCCTCATCGAGCGCGTGGCCCCCGCCCCCGCCCCCAGCCTCGGCCCGCCCTTGCTGCCGCCGGAACCCCTGGCCACCACCGGACCGGGCGCCAGCCGTCGCCTGGCGCTGGGCGCCGTGCGGATCCGGGGCAACACCGCCCTGCCCGACTCCGCGCTGCGCCCGGGCCATCTCGCCCAGCGCATCGTCACCCTGGCGGAGATCGAGGCGGCGCGGCTGGCCGTGCTGGGCGCCTATCGCGCCGCCGGCTTCGCCTATGTCGCGGTCGGCGCCAGCCTGGTGGCCGGGGCGGAGGGCCAGCTGGACCTGCTGCTGACGGTCACCGAAGGCTTCGTGGCCGAGGTGGCGCTGGAGGGCGCAATCGGCCCCGCGGCCCGGCAGGTGCGGCGCTTCCTGGACCCGCTGGTCGGCCAGCGCCCCCTGCCCCATGCCGCGCTGGAACGCGCCCTGCTGCTGGCCGGCGACATTGCGGGCATCACCGCCCGCGGGCTGTTGCGCCCGATCGAGGGCGACCCCGGCGCGCTGCAGCTGCTGGTGCAACTCGAACGCGAACCCATTTCCGGCTTCGCCAGCCTGGACAACCGCGGCAATACCGCGACCGGCGCCTGGCAGGGCCTTCTGGTCGGCCAGCTGAACGCCTTCACCCGCTTCGGCGAGCGCAGCGAGCTGGCGGTGTTCCAGTCCGACCAGCATGGCCAGACCTTCGGCCAGTTCAGCCAGGAGGTCTTCCTCGGCGGCTCCGGCCTGCGGCTGCGCGGCTTTGCCGGCGCCGGCCGTGCCGCGCCGGGCGGGGCGCTGGCGGCGCTCGGCTATGCCGGGAAGACGCGGGTGGCAGGACTCAGCCTGGCCCAGCCGCTGATCCGGTCCCGCCCGCGCAACCTGACCCTGACGGCGCAGCTCGATGCCTTCGAAAGCCTGGTGCGGCTCCGCAGGGGCGATGGTGCCCCGCGCGAGCGGTTCAGCCGGGACGCGGTGCGCGCACTGCGCCTGGGGCTGGAGGGCGAGGCGCGCGATGCGCTGCTCGGCTTCGCGCCCGCCGCCGCGGTCAGCACCGCCAGCCTGCGCCTGCATCGCGGGCTCGAAGTGTTCGGCGCCAGCGACGGCAGCCACGGCACCAGCGCCCGGTTCGGCAGCGACTTCGGCTTTGCCCGCCTGGTCGCCGAGGCATCCCGGCTGCAACCGCTGTTCCAGCCGGCGGAAGGCTGGATGCTTTCGCTGTATGGCGCCGGCGCCGTGCAATGGGCGGATGACGCGCTGCCGCCCGCCGAGAAATTCTACCTCGGCGGCAACCGCCTGGGCCGCGGCTTCCATTCCGGGCAGCTGGCCGGCGACCGGGCGATCGCCGGCAGCCTGGAGATCCGGGCCGACACCCATCTGTCGCTGCCCTGGTCGGGGGATCCGCGCGGCGTGCAGTTCTACCTGTTCCACGACGAGGCCCGCGCGACGGACAATGGCAGCGATGTCGGCGCGCGGCGCCTGGCGTCCTGGGGCGGCGGGGTGCGGCTGCAGCTGTCGGAGCAGGCGCAGATCGAATTCGAGGGCCTGCGCCGCATCACCCGCCAGCCGGACGGCGCGGGCCTACGCGCGCTGGATGAGGGTGCGGTCTTCACCCGGCTGCTGATCCGCTTCTGATGCAGGCCGGGCGACCGCCTTGGCGATGCGGCGGCTGAGCTGGATGCAGGGCAGTTCCACGGTCCTGAACATCAGCGCGGCCAGGGCGAAGGACAGGGTGGCGGCGAGCAGCAGCGTCACCGGTAGCGGCACCTCCGCCGGCATGTGGCTCACCAGGATCAGGATGACGGGGAGATGCACCAGGTAGAGGCTGAATGACACCTTGCCGAGCCAGGGCAGTGGACCCCGCATCAGCAGCGCCTGCATGGCAGGCGAACTGATCACCAGCGCGATGAGCAAGGCCGCGCCGGCACCGTTCACCAGATCATCCACCACGGCCGGCGCCGGCACCAGCCACCGGAACTTCAGAAGGATGTAGCATCCGACCCAAAGCCCGATCCGCTGGCCATCGGACAGGCGGGCCACCCAGGCCCGGACCTCCGCCCGGTGCCGCGCCAGCAGGCTGCCGAGCGCGAAGTAGGGCAGGTAGTACAACGTCATGGCATAGCCGGTCCTGCCCGTCAGCCGCAGCTCCGCATAGGCCACGGCGGTGCCCAGCAGCATCACCGCGAGCGTCAGCCGGGTGCCCGCCGCGGTCAGCAGGACGAGAAGCGGGAAGACGATGGAGGCGTGCCATTCGTAGTGCAGCGTCCAGAGCACCGGGTTGAGCGAGTAGAAATCGCCGATCAGGAAGGCCTGCTTCAGAACCATCCAGAGATCGGGCGCCTCGAACCAGCAGTAGTCGAGGACGGTCATCGGCGTGTCGTTCTTCGTGCCGGCCGGCAGCACCGACATCAGGGCGACGATGACCAGGACCGTGAAGACGCAGGGCGGCAGCAGCCGGACGAATCGCTGCAGCAGGAACGACACGTAGCGCGGCGGCCGCTGCGTCATGAAGGGGAGGGTCAGGACGAAGCCGCTGAGCGCAAAGAAGAACAGCACGGCCTCGCGCCCCGACCACAGCAGGCTGGGCGGCAGCGTGGTCAGCAGGAAGACCGTTAGGCCGCCGCCTTCGAAAGCATTGCGACCGGCCCCGTCGAGAACCTGAAATATCTGGGGATAAACTGTAATGCTGTGATATATGATGATGATAACTGCAGCTATTCCACGCATCGAATCCAGGGCTGCGATGCGTTCCATCTGATACGGGTGGACTGCTGCACGAGGCTGATCAGTGACAGGAATGCCGGATACAGCTACACCCATGATCTCTGGCCCCGAATATTTTCTGGAACGAACTGTAACACGACCAAGACGCAGCAATACTGCATCTTCCGGGCACCTCGCGGCTCATACCTTGGAGGGTCATCCAGAGATCCAAGGCGTCCAGCGAAGGCGCAATGGGCTAGGATCCGAGGGCAGTTGGTCTGCGGGCGCGCCAGGCGGCCAGCCGGCGGCAGGATGAGGGCCCTGGTGGCAATTTTGCGGGGGCTCGAAATAGTCTAGACCGGCTCCGCACATACGGGACTTTCACATGGCGGGCTTTCTCGGCGATCTTCGGGTGGTGGAAGTCTCCGCCTTCATCGCGGCCCCGATCGGCGGCATGACGCTGGCGCAGATGGGCGCGGAGGTCATCCGCATCGACCCGATCGGCGGCAACATCGACTACCGCCGCTGGCCGCTCGCCCCCACCGGCACCTCGCTCTATTGGACCGGGCTGAACAAATCGAAGCGCAGCGTGGCCCTGGCCCTGCACAAGCCGGAGGGGCGGGAGATCGCCCGCGCGCTGATCTGTGCCCCGGGCGAGGGCAAGGGCATCCTGCTGACCAACCTGCCCGCCAGCGGCTGGATGAGCCATGCGGAGCTTTCCAAGCACCGCGCCGACCTCATCATGATGCGGCTGACCGGCAATCATGATGGCTCGGGCGCCGTGGACTACACGGTGAACTGCGCCAGCGGCTTCCCGACCGCGACCGGCAGCGGGGGCGAGCCCGTGAACCATGTGCTGCCGGCCTGGGACATTGCCGCGGGCCTCTATCTCTCCACCGGCCTGCTCGCCGCCGAACGCGCCCGCCGGCGCGACGGACAGGGGCGGGAGGTGACGCTGGCGCTGTCGGACGTGATGCTCGCCTCGGTGGCCACCCTCGGCTATGTCGCCGACGTCCAGGTGAACAACAGCGTGCGCCCGCCCATGGGCAATGACCTCTACGGCGCCTGGGGGCGGGACTTCCCCACGAAGGACGGCCGCCGCGTGATGGTCTGCGCCATCTCCAACCGGCAATGGGCGGCCGTCGGCAAGGCCACGGGCCTGGCCGAGAAGATCGCGATGATCGGCCCCATGCTGGATGTCGACCTGAACGACGAGGGCGGCCGGTTCGAGGCGCGCCACGCCATCAATGCGGTGCTCGCCCCCTGGTTCGCGAAGCACACCCTGGCCGAGATCGGCGAAGCCTTCGCCGGAACCGGCGTGCTCTGGGGCCCCTATCAGGATTTTGGCCAGCTGGTCCGCGAGGATGCGCGGTGCTCCACCGCCAATCCGATGTTTTCGCAGATTTCCCAGCAGGGCGTCGGCGAGATCCTGGCGCCGGCCGTGCCGCTGGGTTTTGCCGAACGCGCGCCGGCGGCACCGGCGCCGCGTCTCGGCGAGGATACCGATCGGGTGCTGGCGGAAGTGCTCGGCCTCACCACTTCCGCCATCGGCAAGTTGCACGACGCCGGCACCATCGCCGGCCCCCAGGAGTAGGACGCATGGACCAGATCGTCGCCAACCTCACCACGACGCGCGACCTGCTCTCCCGCGCCGCCGCCGGCCTCGCGGCGGCGGAGCGCCTGCATGACGACACCCGCCGCGCCATCGCGGCGCTGGTGGCGCCCGCCGGCAAGGTGCGCGCCGATCTGCTGGAGCGCCACCAGCTCGCCGGCCACGGCCTGGCCTGGCAGGCCACCTATGTGGCGGCGCTGCGGGAGACGCTGGCCTGGGCGCAGCGGCTGGAGGCAGCCGGGCGCTTCGGCGTGGTGGAACAGGCCATCCTGGATCTAGGCTTCGCCGAGTATCTGGCGCAGCTCGCCGGCGGCATTCCGATGAGCCAGTCCGAATTCATCCGCCCCGCCGATATGGGCGTTTCGCCCGAAGCCGTCGCCCGCTTCCTGGCCGAGCCGGCGCTGGCCGCGCTGTCCGACCTGCCCGCGCTGGACGCCGCGCGCCGCCTGCTGGCGGAGGCCGCGACGGAGGGCGGCCATGGCGCCGACTTCCTGCAGGACGAGCTGCTGGAAGCGACCCAGGCTGAATTCCTGCGCTTCGCCGCCGCCGAGATCGCCCCCTATGCCCAGGACTGGCACCGCCGCGACGCGCTGATCCCGCTGCCGACGGTGGAGAAACTGGCGGAGATGGGCGTCTTCGGCCTGACGGTGCCGGAGGAACATGGCGGCCTCGGCCTCGGCAAGGTGGCGATGTGCCTGGTCTCCGAGGCGCTCTCCGGCGCCTTCCTGGGGGTCGGCTCGCTCGGCACCCGGTCCGAGATCGCGGCCGAACTCATCCGCCTCGGCGGCACGCCTGAGCAGCAACAGAAATTCCTGCCCGGCATCGCCTCGGGCGAGATCCTGCCCACCGCGGTCTTCACCGAACCCGATACCGGCTCCGACCTCGGCAGCCTGCGCACCCGCGCCGTCCGCGAGGGCGACGTCTTCAAGGTGTATGGCGCGAAGACCTGGATCACGCATGGCGCGCGGTCGGACCTGATGACGCTGCTGGTCCGCACCGACCCCGACGCCCCCGGCTACCAGGGCCTGTCCATGCTGCTGGCCGAGAAGCCGCGCGGGACGGACGAAAACCCCTTCCCCGCCCCCGGCATGAGCGGCACGGAAATCCCCGTGCTCGGCTATCGCGGCATGAAGGAATACGAGATCACTTTCGACGGTTTCGAAGTCCCCGTCGCCAACCTGCTCGGCGGCGTCGAGGGCCGCGGCTTCAAGCAGCTGATGGAAACCTTCGAAAGCGCCCGCATCCAGACCGCCGCGCGCGCACTCGGCGTCGCGCGCAACGCCATTGAGCTGGGCGCCGGCTATGCGCGGGACCGCAAGCAGTTCGGCAAGGCGATCCAGCATTTCCCGCGCGTCTACGGCAAGCTCGGCTTCATGGTGGCGGAGACCATGATGGCGCGGCAGCTGACCTACTTCGCCGCGCGCCAGAAGGACGCCGACCGCCGCTGCGACATCGAGGCCGGCATGGCCAAGCTGCTCGCCGCCCGCGTCGCCTGGTCCAATGCGGACTGCGCCCTGCAGATCCATGGCGGCAATGGCTATGCGGTGGAATACCCGATCAGCCGCGTGCTGTGCGACGCGCGCATCCTGTCGATCTTCGAGGGGGCGGCGGAGATCCAGGCGCAGGTGATCGTGCGGGGCATGCTCGGCCGGATCAACTGACGGAACCCTTTCACCCTCGGCGCGCTGATTTCGCGAAGCCGAGGGGGACCGCGACGCATGCTGAAATGGGTGATCGGGATCGCGGTGGCGATGACCGCCATCGCGCTGGTGGCGCGCGTGCTGCAACTCGGCATCTCGCTCGCCTTGCTGGGCGTGGCGGCGGTGGCCGGCGTGATCGCCCTGGTGCTGGGGCTGATGACCTGGATGCAGCGACGCGATTCCTCCGATCGGGGATGAGCCGTCAGCCCAGCCCGGCCCGGATCGCCGCCAGCTTGGCCGGGTTGCGCACCACATAGATCGCGACGATGCGGCCGTCCCGCCAGTCCAGCGCCGTGGTCTGCGGCAGGCCATCCGCCTCCCGCGTCACGAAGCCCGGCAGCGCGTTGATCCGTCCGACATGCAGCGGCACCGCCGGCCCCGGCCATTTCGTCGCGAGGCCCAGGAAGAAGCGTGCAACGCGGTCTGCCCCCGTGATCAGGTTGCGCGCCGCCGGCCGCACGCCGCCGCCATCCGTATGCAGCACCACATCCTCTGCCAGCATGTCGCGCAGCGGCGCCAGGTCCCCGCCGCGGGAGGCGGCGAAGAAGGCCCGGGCGATGCGCGCCGCTTCCTCCTCCGCCACCGCGAAGCGCGGCACCGGCGTGCCGAGCCGGTCCCGCGCGCGCTCCGCCAGCTTGCGGCAGGCGGGGGCGCTGCGGCCGAGCAGGCTGGCGATCTCCTCGAAGGGCGTCTCGAACAGGTCGTGCAGCAGGAAGACCGCGCGCTCCGCCGGCGACAGTCGCTGCAGCGTCAGCAGGAAGGCCACCGAGAGATCCTGCGCCTGGTCCAGCGCCACCTGCTGCGGCGCCGCCAGATCCTCCACCACCGGCTCCGGCAGCCAGGGTCCGACATAGTCCTCTCGCCGATGCGCCGCGGATTTCAG
The DNA here is from genome assembly GCF_019024325.1 of Falsiroseomonas tokyonensis. Lineage (GTDB taxonomy): Bacteria > Pseudomonadota > Alphaproteobacteria > Acetobacterales > Acetobacteraceae > Falsiroseomonas > Falsiroseomonas tokyonensis. Next base: position 228,774 of record NZ_JAFNJS010000002.1, on the reverse strand, counting down.
GTGGTCCAGGCTGAGCCGCGCCGCGATCTTGAGCAGGAAGGCGCGCGGCACCTCCACCGCCGCGCGATCCGTCGCGGCCCAGCGCAGGAAGGCCTCCTGCGCGATATCCTCGGCCTGGGCGCGCGACCCGGTCATGCGATAGGCCAGCCCGACCAGCTCCGGCCGCACCGGCACGAAATCGCGCAGCGCGTCCTCGGTCATGCCTGCGGCAGCGGCGGCACGGAACGGAAGCCGATGGCCAGGCGGTTCCAGCTGTTGATGGCACAGATCTGCAGGCTGAGCGCCACCTTCTCGGCATCGGTGAAATGCCCCTCCAGCCCTTCCCAGGCCGCATCCAGCGCGGCGGTGCTGGCGACCAGGGTCAGCGCCTCGGTCCAGGCCAGGGCGGCGCGTTCGCGCGGCGTATAGTGCGGCGCCTCCCGCCAGGCATTCAGCAGATAGATGCGGGCTTCGGTCTCGCCGGCCTTGCGGGCGTCGCGGGCATGCATGTCGATGCAGAAGGCGCAGCCATTGATCTGCGAGGCGCGGAGCTTCACCAGCTCCCGAAGGCTGTGCTCCAGCGGGCCGGCCGCCACCGCCTTTTCCAGGGCGAGCATGCCCTTCAAGGCTTCGGGGGCGGCGGCGAAATAGTCCAGGCGCGGTGTCATGATCCTGCTCCTTGTCATGCGATCATGCACAGGACGAGGCAGCCGCCCCGCTTGTGACAGGCTGCCGCATCGCCGCGCCCTCTGGTAGGACCGACCCGAGGCGGCGGGAGTGGGCATGAGCGGCAGGAAGGAGCATCCGGGCTGGGGCATCGCCCTGCGGCTGACGGCGACGCTGCTGTTCACGATCATGTCGATGATGGTGCGGCTGGCCTCGGCCGAGGCGCCGGTTGGGCAGATCGTCTTCCACCGCAGCGCCTGGGCGCTGATTCCGGTGCTGGGCTACCTGGCCTGGCGCGGCCAGTTCCCGCGCGGGCTGCGCACGCGCAATCCCTTCAGCCATGTCCGCCGCAGCGCCTATGGATGCGCCTCCATGTTCTTCTCCTTCCTGGCGCTGTCGAAGCTGCCGCTGGCGCTGGCCACCGCGCTCAGCTTCCTGGCGCCGCTGCTGGCGGTGCCGGTCGGCGTCATCGTACTGCGGGAAAGGCCGAGCTGGCTGGTGGGCGGCGCTGCGCTGCTGGGTTTCGGCGGCGTGCTGCTGATGCTGGCGCCGGCCTTCATCGGCCCGAGGCTGGATGCCGCCACCCTGATCGGCGTCGGCGCCGCACTCGCCGCGGCCGCCACCACGCTGGGCGCGCGGGTGGAGGTGAAGCGGCTGACGGCGACGGAGCTGCCGGGCACCATCGTGCTGTATTTCTCGCTGATCTGCGCCGCGGGCGGGCTGGCGACGCTGCCCTTCGGCTGGGCGTCGCTGCACGGCCTGTCCTTCGCCTGGCTGGTCGGCGCCGGCATTGCGGGGGGCCTCGCGCATATCTGCATGACGGAGGCGGTGGCGCGCGCGCCGATCTCCCTCCTCGCACCTTTCGAGTACACCGCCCTGTTGTGGGCCGTGCTGTTCGACCTGCTGGTCTTCGGCCTGGTGCCGGCGCTGCCCAGCCTGCTGGGCGCGGTGCTGGTGGTGCTGGCGGCCGTGCTGGTGGTGTTTGCCGACCAGCTGGCCGCCGTCCTGATGCGGCGCCGGTGAACCCGACGCCGCGGCCCTGGCTCAGGCCTTGTAGTCGGCGATCAGCTTCGCGCCATCGGCGCCGGCGCGGGCCACCCATTCATCCGTCATGGTGGTGCTGATACGGCGCAGGCCCTCGAGGAATTCCTCGGTGGGCGGGACGATCTGCATGCCGCGGCTGCCCAGCGTCGCCTCCGTGCTGCGCTGCGCCTCCGCGCTCAGCTCATAGCCCCGCGCCTCGGCGGCCGCCGCCGCCGTCCGCACCGCGGCCTGGTCGGCAGCGGACAGCGCATCGAGCGCGCGGCGGGAGACGAGAACGGCGTTCTTGGTCATGGAGAAGCCGAGCGGCGTGAAGACCTTCGCATAGTCCCAGGCCGCGGTGTCCACGCCCGTGGCGGCGGAGGTGATCTGCGCCTGCACCACGCCGGTGGCGAAGGCCTGGGCGAGTTCGGCGGACTGCACCAGCGTGGGCTGCGCGCCGACCAGCGCCGCGAAGCGGTTCGTCGCCGGGCTGAAGGTGCGGAAGCGCAGGCCGCGCAGGCCCTCGATGGTCGGGATCGGGTTCTGCGCATAGAGGCCCGCGGGCGGCCAGGGCACCATGTAGAGAAGGGTCAGGCCCTGCCGCGCCAGCCGCGTCTCGATATAGGGCTTCTGCAGATCCGCCAGCTTCTTCGCCTGCGGGTAGTTGGTGACCAGCTGCGGGATCGCATCCGCGTCGAAGAAGACATCCTCGTTCGAATAGGCGGTCAGCAGGATCTCGCCCGCCTGCACCTGGCCGGTCTGCACGCCGCGCTTGATCTGCGGCATCGGCAGCAGCGCGCCGTTGGAATGCAGCTGGATGGACAGGCGGCCACTGGTGGCGGCTTCGATCTCCGTCAGCATCTGGCGGATGTTGCGGGTGTGGAAATTGCCGTCGGCATAGGGGGTGGCCATCTGCCAGCGCGTCTGGGCGGCGGCGCCGCGGGTCAGCGCGGGTGTGGCCAGGGCGGCGCCGGCGGCGGCGAGGATGTGGCGGCGGAAGATCATGGTGAAGCTGTCCCTCGGATGTTGCTCTTCGTGGCGCGAGCATCGCCCCCAACCGGCCGGATGAGCAACCCCCTTGGTCCGGGCGCGCTAGAGCGGAAAATCGCGCTCCGGGTCGATGCCCGCACTGGCCAGGAAGGACCGCATCTCCACCACTTCCTGCTTCGACAGGCTGTGGCGGGTCTCATGGAATCCTCGGCTATGGCCGTTGAGGGAGACCTTCACCTGGCCATGTCCGCCCGTGCTGACCTCCGCACCCACCGCCTCGAAGACCGCGAAGGCCTGCTTCGGGTCGATATTGGCGCTGACGGGATGCGCGAAGAGGGCGTGCAGGACCTTGCGGTGCTGGTGGTTCATGCGGGACTCCTGGCGTTGTCGTCCAGGCAGTCTCGGCCGGTGCGGCGCGGGGGTCCTTGACCTGCATCAACGCCCTACGGCGCCGGGCGCGTGCCCATCGCGACCGTGCGTTCATCCATCCGCGGTTCATGCACAAGCCCGCGTCGCGTCGCCCAGGAATTGGTGAGGTTGTAGAGCGGCACCATGGCCACGTCGTCCGTTGCCAGGCGGATCGCCTGGCGCAGCACCGCCGCACGCTCCTCCAGCGGCAGCAGCGTCGCGGCGCGATCGGTCAGCGCGTCCAGCGCCGGGTTCGAATAGCGCGCGGCATTGGCGGCGCCGCGCTGCGCCCGGCGGTCGAAGGTGCCGAGCACGCTGATGAGGAAGCTGCCCGCCTCCCCGGTCGAGGACCCCCAGCCGGCCAGGCGGATGGGGAATTCCTGCCGGGCGGAGCGTGCCGAATAGCTGGTCCAGGGCAGCGCCTCCACCGCCGTGCGCACGCCGATCCGCGTCCACATCTGCGCCACGGCCTGGGCGGTGCGGGCATCGTTGGGGTAGCGGTCGTTCGGCGTGAAGAGCGTCATCCGGAAGCCATTGGGGAAGCCCGCCTCCGCCAGCAACCGGCGCGCGGCTTCCACATCGAAGTCCGGCACCGGCACTTCGGGCGCATGGGTGGTGGTGCCGGGCGGCATCCACTGGCCGGCGGGCGCCGCCGCACCCTCCATCACCCGCTCCACCAGCGCCTGGCGGTTGACGGAGATGTTCAGCGCCCGTCGCACCCGAAGGTCGTCGAAGGGGTTCGCCTCCAGCGGCCGGCCGTCATTGTCCGTCACCTGCGGCAGGCTGCCGGTGCGGGACCGGTCGAAGGCGATGAAGATCAGGCGCAGCCCCTGCACCTCCGCAATGGAAACACGGCTGTCCCGGCGCAGGCGCGCAAGGTCGGAAGACGGCACCTGGTCGATCAGGTCGACATCGCCGGCCAGCAAAGCGGACACGCGGGCCGTGTCATTGGCGACGACGCGGTAGGTCACGCGTTCCCAGGGCTGGCGCGGGCCGAACCAGGCTGCGTTGCGCACCAGTTCGAAGCGGTCGCCGGGGACGGAGCTGGCCAGCCGATAGGGCCCGGTGCCGATGGCGGCGCGGCCGGAATTGAAATCCTCCGTCGTGCGCCCTTCCGCCGCATGCTTGGCCACGATGGCGATGGAGCCGAGCTCCACCGGCAGCAGCGGATGCGGCGCAGCCGTGTGGAAGCGCAGCGTGTGGCTGTCCACGATCTCCGTCCGCTGGATGGCGCGCACGAAGGGGCTGAAGCTGGCCGGGCTGTTGGGCACCAGGGGCGGCCGCGCGACGGAAAAGGCCACATCCTCCGCCGTGAAGGGCGTGCCGTCGTGCCAGGTGACGCCGCGGCGCAGCTTGAATTCCCAGACGGTGGGCGCGATCGCGGTCCAGGATTCGGCGAGGCCCGGATAGGCCTTCACCTCCGCATCGCGCTCCACCAGGCGGTCGAAGATATGCATGGACAGCGCGAAGTTCGGCGCCGCGTTGTAAAAATGCGGATCCACCGAAGTGGGTGGCGCGCCGGTCGCGACCGTGAGGTTCTGCGCCAGGGCGGCGGTGGAAGCCACCGCCAGGAAAGTGGTCAGAACCCCAAGCCGCATCTTGTCACCCCGCGCTTTCGACGTAGTGCCGCAGTTCCTCGGCCTCATGCACCGCTTCCTCGATCCGCGCCTTCACCAGGTCGCCGATCGAGACCATGCCGGCGAGGCTGCCATCCTCCTCCAACACCGGCAAGTGACGAACGCGCCGGTCGGTCATCAGGCCCAGCGCCTCGGGGATGCGGGTGCGCGGCGTGACCGTGTGCAGCGCGCGGGTCATCAGCTGTGCCACCGGCATGGTCACCGCCTCCGCGCCATGGGCGCCGACGACGCGCACGATATCGCGTTCACTGACGATGCCGAGCACGTCGCCGCCGGCATCGCGCACCAGCACCGCACCGATCCGGTTCTGGGCCAGCACCTGTGCCACGTGGCCCACCTCGTCCTGCGCCGCAACCGAGATCACCTCGGCGCCTTTGCGCTTCAGGATGATGGCGATGGTCATGGTTGTTGATCCTCCCGTTGCGGAAGGACGATCAGCGCCGTCCGGCCGCCGGGGGATGGTGACAGGCCGGCGGGGGCGGGTTCAAGCATTCCGTGTGGCGGCACCCGCGCCGCAAGCCTGCGTTGTGCGCTGCCGCATTCAGGCAGCGGCGGGCTCACTCCCGGTCAGCTGGGTCCTGACCAGCTCCGCGAAGCGCCCGTCCAGCGCCACCAACTCGGCAAAGCTGCCGCGCTCCACCACGCGGCCCTGCTCGAAGACCAGGATCTCCTCGGCATCCCGTACCGTGGACAGGCGATGCGCGATGACGAAGGTGGTGCGGCCGTTCATCAGGGCGCGGAGTGCGCGCTGCACCCGGGCCTCCGTCGCCGCATCCAGCGCGCTGGTCGCCTCGTCCAGGATCAGCACCGGCGGATCCTTCAGCAGCGCGCGGGCGATGGCCAGGCGTTGCCGCTGGCCACCCGAAAGCGCGCTGCCACGCTCCCCCACCAGCGTGTCGTATCCCTGCGGCTTGGCCATGATGAAATCATGCGCCTCCGCCATGCGGCAGCAGCGCTCCAGATCCTCCTGCGTCGCATCGGGGCGGCCTATCAGCAGATTGGCGCGGATGGTGCGGTTGAACAACAGGCTTTCCTGGAACACAACGCCCACGTTGCGGCGCAGGCTGTCCAGCGTCAGGTCGCGCAGGTCATGGCCATCCAGTGTGATGCGCCCCTCCACCGGGTCCCACAGCCGCTGCAGCAGCGCCATGGCGGTGGATTTTCCCGCGCCTGTCTGGCCGACCAGCGCGATGGTGCGGCCGGGCGGCGCATCCATGTCCACCTCGCGCAGGATGGGCGGGCCGCCGGGATAGGCGAAGGCCACATTCTCGAAGCGCACCGCGCCCGTCGCCCGCGCGATGGTCAGCGCATCCGGCTTCTCCGGCACGGAGGAGCGGGCATCGAGCACCGCGAAGAATTCCTCCAGCGACGGCATCTGGAACACCAGGCGGGAGACGAAGCCCACCGCCCCCTCCAGCCGCCCGATCAGCAGGGTCGCGAAGCCCATGAAGGAGACGATCTCGCCCACGGTCGCCTGGCCCTGCACATGCAGGATGGTGCCGAGGACGAAGATGGCGATGACGGTGATGGTCGAGGCCGCGCGCGTGAGCACGGAGACCACGGCCCACCAGGTCAGCACCGGGAACTGGTTGTCCATCACCTGGCGCACGATGTCGCCGAACAGCCGGGCCTCGGAGGCCAGGCGCGAGAAGGACTGCACCACAACGACATTGGACAGCGCATCCTGCGCATTGCCGGCGAGCCGCGTCTGCAGCGTCTCCACCCGGCCCTGGGCTGCTTCCGTCTTCTGGATCACCCAGGCGGAGACAACGGCAAACAGGATCACCAGCGCGATCAGCAGCAGGCCGAGCCGCCAGTTCATCATCAGGGTCAGCGGCAGCAGCACCACGGCGGCGATGAAGGTGGTCAGGTGCTCGCGGAAGAAGGACAGCCACAGGCCGAACAGGTTGTCGGCGCCGACCAGCATCACCTTCATCAGCCGGCCGGATTGCGTATCCCCGTGGAAGGATAGCGGCAGGGACAGGACGTGCTCGAAGTAGCGCGCCATGATGGTCAGGCGGTTGCGATGCGCCATGCGGTCGGACAGCAGGGCGATGGCGACATTGGCGCCGATCAGCGAAAGCCCGACCGCGGCCCACAGCACCAGCAACGCCAGCGCCTCGGTCCAGAGGGCGGAGCTGCTCATCCGCTCGGACCGGGACAGCAGGTCGATCACCCGGCCGAACAGCACGGGCTCCAGGAACTGCAGCCCGGCCAGGGCCAGGGCGGCGAAGCCAAGGCCGTAGGCAATCCAGCGATCCGGCCCGAGAAGCTGGAGCACCCGCAGGTAAAGCCGCATGAACTGCATCGACGGGCCCTTCCCTCCCCCAGCCTGGCGAGGCGGGCGGAGGCCGCCTCTCTCGTCGCGAAAAACCCGCTGGCTGGCAAGTAGCCCGCCAGCACCGTTGCAAGCCGGCGGCTTGCACCTGCCCCGGCGCAAGCTGCCAGCTTGCACCTAACCCCGTGCAAGCTGCCAGCTTGCACCTAACCCCCGTGCAAGCTGCCAGCTTGCAACGGCCCGGCCAGTTGCGGCAGGAACATCCTGCAAGCGGCAGAGCGGGGCAGAAGTTTCCGCAGCCGATCAACGGAGGACAAATCCATGACCATCACCCGCCGCGCCACGCTGGCCGCGGCCCTGGCCGCCCCTGCCATTGTCCCGAGCGCCGCCCGCGCGCAAGGCTGGCAGCCCACCCGCCCCATCCGCCTGGTGGTGGGCTTCCCCCCCGCCGGCACCACGGATATCGCCGCGCGGCTGCTGGCGGAACCGCTGGGCCGCCGGCTGGGCACCCAGGTGGTGGTGGAAAACCGGCCCGGAGCCGGCGGCAATATCGGCAATGACGTGGTGGCCAAGTCGGAACCGGATGGCCAGACCCTGCTGATGCAGACCATCAGCGGCGGCGCCATCAACTACGCGCTCTATGGCGCCCGCATGCCGGTGAAGCCGGAGGACCTGGCCGCGGTTGGGCTGATGCTGCGGGTGCCCAATGCCATCTTCGTGAATCCCCAGCTGCCGGCCCGCACGCTGGGCGAGCTGGTGGCGCTGGCCAAGGCGCGGCCCGGCACGCTGAACCACGGCTCCTCCGGCGCCGGCACCTCGCTGCACATGACCGGGGAGCTGCTGAAGCTGGAGGCCGGGATCGACATGACCCATGTGCCCTTCCGCGGCGCCGGCCCGATGCTGCAGGAGATCATCGCCGGCCGGGTGGAAGTGGGCGTGGACAACCTGCCCTCCGTCATCGGCCATCTGCGCGACGGCAGGCTGCGGCCGCTGGCGGTGACCACCAAGGAACGGACGCCCGCCATGCCGGAGGTGCCGACCACGGCGGAGGCCGGCTTCCCCGGCGTGGAGGCGACCGCCTGGTTCGGCGTGCAGGCCCCGGCCCGCACCCCGGCGCCGGTCCTCAAGCGCCTGTCGGACGAGATGAACGTCATCATCCGGGAGCCGGAGATGCAGCGCCGCCTGGCCGATCTCGGCGGCATGCCGCCCAACCTCACGCCCGATGGCGGCACCAGCCCGGAGACCTTCGACGCCTTCGTGAAGGCCGAGATCGCCAAATGGGCCGTGGTGGTGCAGCGCTCCGGCGCCAGGGTGGAATAGGGCCCGCCGGCGGGGCGGCCTTGTGCCTGGCGGCCCCGCCATCCTAAAGCCGGGCCCGGCACGCCAATGCTGAGCCAACAGCTTCCAGAGCCGGGATCTCGTCCATCATGTCCATCACCCGCCGCGGCGCGCTCGGCGCCGCCCTCGCCCTGCCCTTCATCGGCGCCAGCCAGGCCCAGGCCCAGTCTCCTTGGGCCCCCAACCGCCCGGTGCGGATCGTGGTGCCCTTCCAGGGCGGCGGCGCGACGGACCTGACGGCCCGGCTGCTGGCGGAGCGGCTGACGCCGATGCTCGGCCAGCCGGTGGTGGTGGACAACCGGCCCGGCGCCGGGGGCAATCTCGGCGCCGACATGGTCGCCAAGTCCGACCCCGATGGCCATACGCTGCTGATGTGCACAATCGGCACGGCCAGCATCAACCAGTTCCTCTACAGCCGCATGCCCTACCGGCAGGAGGACCTGGCCGCCGTCGCGCTGGCCAATCTGGTGGCCAATGGCATCATGGTGAACGCCAACCTGCCGGTGCGAAATCTGGCCGAGCTGCTGGCCTATGCGAAGGCCAATCCCGGCAAGCTGAACTACGGCACGCCGGGCAACGGCACCTCCGGCCATCTCTGCGGCGAATACCTGAAGGTGCGCGCCGGCATCCAGATGACGCATGTGCCCTATCGCGGCACCGGCGGCGTGATTCCGGACCTGATCGCCGGCAATATCGACCTCGCGGTGGACAATCTGCCGGCCTATCTGCCGCATGGGCGCGAGGGCCGCATGAAGATCCTGGCAGTCACCAGCAAGGAGCGCTGGTTCGCCCTGCCGGAGGTGCCGACGGTGCAGGAATCGGGCATCTCCGACTTCGAGGCGGTGGCCTGGTTCGGCGTGCAGGCGCCGGCGCGGATGCCGCGCCCCATCCTGCAGCGCTATGCGACCGCCATCGCCGAGATCAGCCGCATCCCGGAGGTGGTGGAACGCCAGCGCAGCATCGGCGCCGAGCCGCATCCGCTCGGCCCGGATGAATTCGCCGCCTTCATCGCCGCCGAGAACACCAAGTGGCAGGAGGTGGTCCGCCTGTCCGGCGCGCGGCTGGACTGAGCGGCGTCAGCCCACCGGCCGCAGCCAGGCGGCCGGCACATGCCGGAAGGGCAGCGCGGCGAGGTCGAGCGCCGCGGGGCCCGGGCAATCGCATTCCACGATCGCGGCGCAGCGCCCGGCGAAGGCGGCCCGGAAGTGGTTCTTCGCCTTGTTCGCCAGCAGCCGCGTGGCGCCGAGGTCGATGCCATGCAGCGCGAAGAAGCCGGGGTCCACCGCGGCTTCCTTGCGGCTGGTGACGATGATGCGCAGCCAGCCGCCCACCAGCAGCACCGCGGTGGCGCCGAGATCGACGGGCGCGCCACGCTCCATCGGGCCGGCATTGGTGAAGCGGCCGTCGGTCAGTTTTTCGACCGTGGCGGAGACCGCGACCGGCGGGCCGAAATCCGCGGTGGTGCGGGCGCCGAGCGCGAAGTCGGCAAGGCCTCCCTCCCCCACCTGCTGCGCCGCGGTGACGGTGACAGGGTCATGCAGGAAGGCGAAGACGGTGGGCACGCCCGGCGCCGCCTCCACAAGGGCGCGCAGCAGGCCGGGGCTGTCCGCGACGCCGCCCGAAAGCGGATTGTCGGCCGGGTCGAGCAGCGCCACCAGGCCAGGCGGCGCGGCCAGCGCCGTGGCCAGCGCGGCCTCCGGCCCCGGCAGCGTCACGGCGAAGCGCGGCAGGCGTCGTGCGATGGCGTCCAGCACCGCCTGGGCGGCGCGGCTGGCGGCCTCCGGGCTGGTGACCCAGGCCATGCCGCTGGGGCCGGCATGCGGCGTATCGCCCCAGGAGAAGCCGCCGAAGGGCGCGGCCTCCAGCACCTCGCCGTGCTCCAGCGCCGCGGCCTCCGCCCAGACCTCCGCCATCGGCCCGGCCTCGGAGCGCATGTGGAAGGAATGCAGCACCTGCGGCAGTTTCGCGATTGCTCCGAAGATGCGCTGGCCGGCCATGCGGCGTTCCAGCAGGGCCAGGGCCCGCAGCGCGGTCGCATCCATGTCGAGGTGGGGATAGGTGCGATAGACGCTGGCGCCGTCCAGCAGGGTCGCCAGTTCGGGCGCCATATTGCCGTGGAAGTCGAAGCTGGCGGTCAGCGGCGTGGCGCCGATGGCCGCGCGCACCTGCCGGACGATGGCGAGATCCGCCGCCGGCTCCCCCTCCGCCACGCAGGCGCCGTGAAGGGAAAGATAGACGCCATCCCAGGGGCCGCCGGCGCGCAGGCCCTTCAGCACCTCCTCCAGCCAGCCTTCGAAGGCGTCCTTGGTCAGCGGGCCGCCGGGCTGGGCGGAGGTGCAGCGCAGGATGGTGGCCTGCCAATCCGGCCGCGCCGCCAGGAAGCGCGCCAGCCCGCCCAGTTCGGTGGCGGTGCCGGCATAGCGCGCCAGCGCCTCCGGCCCCGCCACCCATTCGCGGGACCGCAGCGCCTCGGGCGCCGTCACGGTGGGGGAGAAGGAATTGCCCTCGAACCAGAGGCGGGCGACTGCGATCTTCGGCATGCGCCTAGTCTAGCCATGCCGTCGAAAGACTAAAGCTGGCGCGCCCCGAAAGTGTCGCAGGCAGTCAGCTGGCCCGATTGCAGCCCGGCGCGGAACCAACGCACGCGCTGCGCGGAACTGCCATGGGTGAAGCTTTCCGGCACCACCTGCCCGCCGCCCCGGCGCTGCAGCCGGTCATCGCCCACGGCAGCGGCGGCGCCCAGGCCTTCCTCGATATCGCCATCCTCCAGGATCTGCCGCGCATCCTGCGCGCGCCGGGCCCAGAGGCCGGCAAGGCAATCGGCCTGCAGCTCGATCCGCACCTGCATGGCATTGTCGCCGCGCTGCGCCCGGCCCAGCACGCCGAGCTGGTTCTGCACATGGTGGCCGACCTCATGCGCGATGACATAGGCGGCGGCGAAATCGCCCGGCGCGCCGAGCCGGCGCTGCATCTCGGCCAGGAAGTCGAGGTCGATATACACCTGCTGGTCGCCCGGGCAGTAGAAGGGGCCGACCTGCGCCTGGGCCACGCCGCAGGCGCTCTGCACCGCGCCGCTGAACAGGACCAGCTTCGGCGCGCGGTATTCGCGGCCGATCTCGCGGAAGGCGGGGGTCCAGACATCCTCGGTCTCGGCCAGGACGCGGCGCACGAAGCGCGCACCCTCATCCTGCGCCGGGGCGCCATCCGCCTGGCGCTGCTGGGTCTGGGGCGCCGGGTCCATACCGGAGAGGATGACCGAGGGATCGACACCGAAGAGCAGCGCCAGCACCACCAGCACCACGCCACCGAAGCCGCCGCCGATGGCGATGCCCCCGCGGCCGATTCCGCCGCCACCGCGCCGGTCCTCGACATTCCCGCTTTCGCGTCCACCGCCCAACCGCATCGCGCTGCCTCCGTGTCGGCAAGGCAACGTCGCGCGACCGGCGGAGTTCCTGTCAGGCGCCGCGCAGCAGCGCCGCCAGCGCGGGCGAAAGGCCGAGCGCCGCGCGGCCCTCCGGCGCGGCATAGCTGCCGCTGCGCGGCTTCGGCAGGCGCAGCGCCGCCAGCGCCTCGGCCAGCTTCACCGCGCAGGCGATGCCATCCAGCAGGGGCAGGGCGGCGCGCGGCTGCAAGGCGGCGGCCATGCCGGCCAGTGCCGCGCCGGCCAGCACCACCGAATCGCAGCGCGCCGCCATCGCCTCCGCCGCCGCCAGCACCTGGCCGGCCGCGCCATCCGGATTGGCGATGGCCTGCTGCGGCGTCAGCGGCAGGCCCAGCACCTGGCCGCAGCGCGCCGTCAGCCCGTGGCGCGCCACCAACTCCTCATAGGGTCCGGCCTGGCCCAGGGTCAGCACGCCGAACTGGCCGCCGACCAGGCAGGCGGTCAGGCAGGCGGCCTCCGTCATGCCGATCACCGGGCAGGGCATCAGCTGCCGCGCCGCCTCCAGCGCCGTGTCGTGGCTGACGGCCAGCACTGCCGCGTCAATGGTCCCGGCATATTCGGCCAGCGTCGCCAGCAGCGCATGGGCGGCGATGGCATTCTCCGCCCGGGTCGAGATCACCGCCGGGCCGAAGGCGGGCGTGGCGCCGATAATCTCGGTGCCCGGCGCGGCCGCGGCCTGGGCGGCGGCGACGCAGGCGGCGGTGATGGCCTGGGTGGTATTGGCATTGGCCACCAGGATGCGCATGCGCCTAGCCCCCCACCATGCCGCCATTCTCGGGCGCACCGACCAGGGCCGGCAGCCCCTCCGGCAGGGCGCGGGAGGTTTCGGTCAGCAGCAGCAGGCGCAGCGATTCGCGCTTGCCGGTGGAAATCGCCGCGGGCGGCGCCGGCTCGGCCTCGGCGGCGGGCGAGGGTTCCACTGGCGGCTCGGCCAGGCCCTCGGCCCGGCGCTTCCAGACCTGCAGCGGATTGAACAGCAGCACGTCGCCGGGCCGCACCTCCATCCGCAGCGCCAGGCCCGGCTCGGCGCAAAGGCTGTCGAGCAGGTCCAGCGCCTGCATCTGCGCCCCCGTCAGCCGCGGCGTTTCCGGCAGGCGCTGCGCGGCATCGATCGCGTCGCGCGCATAGCGGCCGACGAAGGCGCCGGAGGCGATGCTGAAGACCGGCAGGTCCAGCACCGCCCCGCCCGGTGCCGCATGCGGCAGCGGGCGATACAGCAGCTCCAGCGCCGCGCGGTCGCGCTTCATCATCTCATTGTGCACGGAGGCGGCGGCGACCAGCATGGCCGGGTCCACATCCGGCGGCTGGCGCATCACCAGCAGCGCCACGACATCCGCCGCATCGGCATGGAAGCGCCAGCGCAGCGCGCCGCCGGCCGCACTCGACAGGCGCTGCACCGCGCCTGCCTCGCCCGGCAGCGGCCGGCCGAGATGGGTGCCGATGGCCATCAGCAGGGGCTCGGCCAGCGCCTCCCCCAGCCTTTCCAGGGTCAGGCCGCGCAGCAGCGCGAATCCGCGACCGGTATCGAGGCGGGACGCCGCGCCATGCAGCACGGCGCCGAGGCGCGGCAGCGGCGCCTCCGCCGCCGTGGCCGGGGCGCGGCCGCCGAGGGCGGTCAGCGCCTGTTCGAGCTCGGCCAGATCCTCGGCGCCCACCGGGATCATCCAGTCGGAGGGACGGAGATCCGCGGCGCGCCAGGCGGCGGGGCCGGCCTGCGGCACCAGGCGGAGCCGCTGGGCGGGCGGGGGAGTGGGTGGGGAAGCCTGGGGCGTGTCACTCATTCCCGCCACACTAACAGCCCAGGCGCCGGCCGCCCATGTCTTGGGGCGGGTGTCCTGGGGCGGGTGTCCTGGGGCGGGTGTCTTGCCTTCCCGCCCCCCCTGCCCCCAGGCTGCCGCCTTCGCCGGAGAGCCCGACATGGACGACGCCCCCACCACCCCCGCCCTCGACCTGCCCTTCGACACCGAGGCCATGCTGGACGGGCTGCGCCCCTGGGTGGAATGCGAAAGCCCGACCTTCGATGCCGCGGCGGTGGGGCGGATGATGGATTTGGCCGGCCGCGACCTGGCGCTGCTCGGCGCGCGGGTGGAGCGCATCCCCGGCCGCCTCGGCTTCGGCGACTGCATCCGCGCCCGCTTCCCGCATCCGGCCGGCGATACCACGCCCGGCATCCTGGTGCTGGCGCATCTGGACACCGTCCACCCCGTGGGGACGCTGCAAAAACTGCCCTGGAAGCGCGAGGGCGGCACCTGCCGCGGCCCGGGCATCTTCGACATGAAGGGCGGCACCTTCCTGGCGGTGGAGGCGATGCGCCAGATCCTGCGCGCCGGCCTGCCGACGCCGCTGCCCGTCACCTTCCTGCTGACCTCGGACGAGGAGGTGGGCAGCCCCTCGACGCGGGACATGATCGAGGCCGAGGCACGCCGCGCCCGCTTCGTGCTGGTGCCGGAGCCGGCCCGCCCCGATGGCGGCGTGGTGACCGGCCGCTATGCCATCGCCCGCTTCAGGCTGCGCACCACCGGCCGCCCGAGCCATGCCGGCGCGACGCTCGGCGAGGGGCGCAGCGCGATCCGCGAGATGTGCCGCCAGGTGCTGGCGATCGAGGCGATGACGACGGAGGACTGCACCTTCTCCGCCGGCGTGATCCATGGCGGGCAATGGGTGAATTGCGTGGCGACGCATTGCGATGCCGAGGTGCTGTCCATGGCCAAGCGGCAGGCGGATCTCGACGCCGGCGTTTCGCGCATGCTGGCGCTGAAGCCCGCCGCGCCGGATGTGGCGCTGGAGGTGACGCGCGGCGTGACGCGACCGGTCTGGGAGCCGGATTCAGGCACCATGGCGCTGTACAATGTGGCGCGCGGCCTGGCGCGGAGCCTGGGCTTCGATATTGCGCACCAATCCTCGGGCGGCGGCTCGGACGGCAATTTCACCGGCGCGATGGGCATCCCGACGCTGGACGGGCTCGGCGTGGCCGGGGCCGGGGCGCATACGCTGGACGAGCATATCCAGGTTGGCAGCCTGGTGCCGCGCGCGCGGCTTTTCGCGGGGCTGTTGACGCGCCTTTCTTGAGATTGGCGAAACGTCCGCTTCCTGGTCTATAATCCCACCGCATGAGCGGGAGGGAATGACCATGCGCGCTGCCATCGTTCTTGCCTGCCTGCTGGCGCTGCCTGGCCTGGCCCGGGCGCAGAGCGCGCCGATCACCGGTCCCAATTCCGGTGCCGTCCATGGGCAGAATTGGAACATGCGCCAGGATCTGCACAGCGCGACGCCGCCCGGCGGCCCGCCGCAGACCCGCACCCAGCGGTTGCGCCGGCAGGCGCAGCAGACCGAGGCGCAGCGCCGCGCCGCGCGCCAGCAGGCCCAGCAGCGCCAGCGGCAGCAGGCCCAGCAGCGCCAGGCCCGGCCGCCCCAGACGCCGCAGCCGGCGACGACGACGCCGCGCTGATCAGCTGCCGCCGTCGACCTGCAGCACCTGGCCGGTGATCCAGCTCGCAAACGGCGAGGCGAAGAACAGCACGGCGTTCGCCATGTCCTCCGGCTCGCCGAGCCGGCGCATGGCGATGCGGTTCAGCATGGCCTTCTGGCCTTCCTCGCCATAGCTCTCGAACTGCTTGATCGAGGCGGGGTTGGACAGGGCGAAGCCCGGCGCCACGGAATTCACCGTGATGCCGAAGGGGCCGAATTCGCGGGAGAGCTGGCGCGTCAGGCCGACGAGCGCGTGCTTCGAGCTGCAATAGGCCTGGATGCCGGTGAGGCTGGCCTTCAGCCCGGCGCCGCTGCTGATGGTGACGATGCGGCCGGTCTTGGCGCGCTTCATGCCGGGGGCCACGGCCTTGGCCAGGTTGAAGGCGGCGTGGGTGTTGATGTCGAAGATCGCGTGCCAGTCCTCCTCCGGCACTTCCTCGATCGGGCGCATCACCTGGCCGCGCACGCCGCCGGCATTGCAGACCAGCACGCCGATGGGCTGGCCGGTTGCGGATTCGATGTCGCGGATCCAGCCGGCGGCGGCGCCCTTGGCCGTCAGGTCGAAGGCGGCGGTGGTGATGCTGCCCTCGGTCTCCGCCGTTTCCTTCAGCTCATCGGCCGAGAGGTCGCAGGCGAAGACCTTGGCGCCGAGGGCGGCAAAGCCGCGGGCGATGGCGCGACCGTAGCCGTGGCCGGCGCCGGTCACCGCCACCACCACGCCGTCATATCGGATGTTCATGCCATCAGCTCCGTCAGGTTCGAGTCCGACATCGGGCGCGCGCCGCGCTCGCATTCATGGATCATGGCGATCAACCGCTCCAGCTTCGGGCAGGCCAGGCCATGGGCGCGGCCGATGGGCGGTACGGCGCCGATCTGCGCATCGGCGGGCGTGGCGCGATGCCGCACCCAGAGGTCGCGCCAGATGCCCGAATGCGTCTTGGCGTTGGGGCGGTTGAAGGCCTCCATGGCGATCATGGAGGCGCGCGCTGCGTCCTCCGTCCCGCCCGGCCCGAAGGCATTGGGATCGAAGCCGTTGAAGCCGAGCGGCGTCACGCCCTCTGCCCGCGCGACCGTGATCACTTCGCCGCAGAGCGCGCGGACCAGTGGCAGCAGTTCCGTGCGCGCCAGCGTGTCGGCAATGCCCTTCTCAGCCAGGCCCTGGGCATAGAGCAGGCTGGAATAGGCCAGCTTGCCCCAGAGATAGCCCCAGATATTGGGGGTCAGCACGGCATCCGGCTCGAAGGTCTCGGCCAGCAGCTTGTGCAGCGCCGTCACGCGCGGAGTCGCCGCGCCGTCCAGCTCGCCCACCACGACCGCGCCGCGATTGCCGTAGAGGATGCGGCCGGGCTCGATCCAGTCCGCGCCGAAATTCACGAAGGCGCCCATGGTCCGATGCGCGCCACACACCTCGGCGATCACCCGCTCGCAGAGGCCGTTCTGCAGGGAGAGCACATAGCCGTCCTCGGCCAGGTGCGGCAGCAGCTGGCGGCAGGCGGCTTCCGTGTCGTGGGTCTTCACGGCCAGGAAGATGCGGCGGAAGACGCCTTTCACCGCGCCCGGCAGGCTGGCCGGGGCGCTGACCTTCATCTGCGCCACCGGTCCCTCGATCACCAGGCCCCGCGCGGGGTCCGCGATGGCGGCCACATGCTCCGGCACCACGTCGCAGAACACCACCGCGTGGCGCGCGCGCACCAGATGCGCCCCCACCGTACCGCCGATGGCCCCCGCGCCCCAGATCAGGATCGGCCCATGATCCACCGCTTCCCGCGCCCCATCCCGTTCGCCCAAGTTCCTGGCAGCCAAGCTGTATCCCTCTCCGCCGATACCCGTCATGCGCGCGGGCGCCCTTGCGCGACATGCCGCCGCCAAAGCACCCTGCCCCCAGGCTAGACAGGACCAGCGCCGCGTCAATGAGTGGCAATCTGAAGGGCGCGGCCTTGATGTCCGCCGCCGCCGTGCTTTTCGCGGCGGAGGTGCTGATGATCCGCTGGATGACCGCGCGCGGCATTCCGGTGGAGGTGCAGCTGATGGCCCGCGCCCTCGGCCAGCTTCTGTGGGTGACGCCGCGCATCGCGACCAGCGGCCTCGCCGTGTTCCGTACCCGGCGGCTGCCGATGCATCTGCTGCGCGGCGCCTCCTCCCTCATCTGCTGGGGACTCTACTACTATTCCTTCACCCGGCTCGACATGGCGACGGGCACGGTGCTGTCCTTCACCAATGTGATGTTCACCACGCTGCTGGCCGCCCCGATCCTGGGCGAGCGCGTGGATCGCTGGCGCTGGTTCGGCACCATCGCGGGGCTGCTGGGCGTCGCCGTCATGCTGCGGCCGGGGGCGCAGGTGGATGCGCTGGGGGCGGCGGCGGCCATCGCCGCGGCCATCGCCTGGTGCGGCATCACACTGTCCTCCCGCAGCCTGACGCGCACGGACAGCACGCTGACGGTGCTGGCCTGGGTCGGCGTCTTCACCAGCCTTGGCGTGCTGCCGCTGGCCTGGCATGCCTGGGTGCCGCTCGGCCTGTTCGAG
The DNA here is from genome assembly GCF_019024325.1 of Falsiroseomonas tokyonensis. Classification (GTDB taxonomy): domain Bacteria; phylum Pseudomonadota; class Alphaproteobacteria; order Acetobacterales; family Acetobacteraceae; genus Falsiroseomonas; species Falsiroseomonas tokyonensis. Next base: position 211,020 of record NZ_JAFNJS010000002.1, on the reverse strand, counting down.
TTCGGTTTGTTGATGGTGGTGGCCACCGTCATGCCCGGCATCATCTTCATGGTGACGGAGGCGCTGCGCCATGGCGAGGCCAGCGCCATCGCGCCCTTCCAGTATCTGCGCCTGGTGGTGGTGACGGCGGCCGGCTGGATCCTGTTCAACGAGGTGCCGGACCTGTTCGGCTGGATCGGCGCCGCCATCATCCTGACCGGCGCCGTGGTCATCACCGTGGCGGAGGCGCGCCGGCGGTGAGCCCCTTCGCTAAGGCGGCGCTGCTCTCGGTCGCGGCCGGCTTCATCTTCAACCTGGAAACCACGGTGGTGAAGGCCATCGAGGGCGTGCCACTGGCCACCCTCGTGCTGGCGCGCGCGCTGGGCCAGCTCGGCTGGACGCTGCCCGCGCTGCTGCGCGACCCGACCCTGCCGCGCACCCGCGCCCTGCCCATGCAGGTCTTCCGCGGCCTGCTTTCGGTGGTGTCCTGGTACACCTACTACATCGCCTTCGTCGGCCTGCCGCTGGCCACCGCCACGGTGCTGTCCTTCACCTCCGTCCTGTTCGTCACGGCGCTGGCCGGGCCGGTGCTGGGCGAGAAGGTGCGCTGGCGCCGCTGGAGCGCGACGCTGATCGGCTTCGCCGGCGTCGTCGCCATTGTCCGCCCGGGCTCGGTGGGCGCCGTGGCGCTGGACTGGCCGCTGGCGGCGTCGCTGGCCTCGGCGCTGATGGGGGCGGCGATCGTGCTGACCACGAAGACCCTGGCGCGGACGGAGCGCACCGGCACCATCATGTTCTGGATCGGCGTGGTGGCGGTGGCCGTCGCCCTGCCCGTGGCACTGCCGGGCCTGGCCTGGCCGGGCTGGACCAACCTTCTTCTATTGGTCCTGTGCGGCCTCTGCGGGCCTTTCGCCATGCATCTCTGGATCAATGCGCTGCGCATGGTGGATGCCAGCGTCGTCGCGCCGATCTCCTATGTGCGCCTGGTCTTCGCCGCCGCCACCGGCGTGCTGCTGTTCGAGGAGGTGCCGGATGCCTGGCTCGGCCTGGGTGCGGCGCTGATCGTGGGCTCCGCCCTCTATATCACGCGGCGGGAGGCGCAGGTGGCGCAGCGCCGGGCGGCGCCGCTGGCGGCCAATGCCCAGGCGGCAATTCCAATTCAATCGGCGATTCAGCCGGTGAAGCCCGAGGCCGCGAGGGCCTCCTCAAGCGGCCCGGGCTCCAGCCCGAATTCCCGGTAGCCGAGGCGCAGATGCTGCACATACCAGCCCTCCGGCGGCCCGGCCCGCAGCCGCCGCCCGGCATAGATCCAGGCCTGCGTCCCGTCCGGCAGCGTGACCTTCAGGCGTTCGTAGATGCCGAGCGCCGTGCCCTCGAACTTGTCCAGGCTGCGCAGATGCGCGGGCCGGATGCGCCAGAGCCCCAACGGCAGCAGCGCGCCCGCCTGCGGCGCGATATCCGCGAAGCGCCGCAGCACCAGGCGCCAGCCGGGCAGCAGCGCGGTACCGGCGGGCTCGGCGCCGGCGCAGCGGTCGCGCATGCGGGCGTGGTCGAGGTTGCTGCCATAGGCGGCGTAGAGAAGGGGCATGGCGCGCAGGATCGGGGCGCCGCCGTGGGATTGGCAAGGCCATGATGCTGTTACTGCAAGCCGCGCCGCTGCTGCTGCTGGTGGCGCTGCTGCTCTCCGGCCGCGCCGGTCCGGTGCCGGCGGTGCTGGCCGCCCTGCTGGCCAGCCTGCCCGCCGTGGTCGCGACGCTCGATGCGCCCACCCTGCCCTTCCTGGCGGAGGAGACGCTGCGCGGCGCCTTCCTGGCGCTGAAGCCGATCGCGGTGGTGATGGGCGGGTTGCTGTTCCATGCCGCCGTCAGCGGGCGCGGCGGCGCCGCAGCGCCGGCCGATCCCGCCCCGCGCCGCATCTTCGTGGCTTCGCTGCTGATGGGCGGCTTCATGGAAAGCGTCACCGGCTTTGCGGTCGGCGCGGTCTTCGCGCTCTCCGCCATCCGCGGCATGGGTCTGCGTGGCGCGCCGGCGGGGGCCATGGCGCTGCTGTCCCTCACTTTGGTGCCCTGGGGCGGGCTGGGGCCGGGCACCTCGCTCGGCGCGGCGCTGACCGGCCTGCCGGCGCAGCAGGTGGCGGCGCTGACCGCCTGGCCGAATGCCGCCTGGCTGCTGCTGATGGGGCCGGTGCTCTGGCGGCTGTGTTCGGCCGCCGGCGTGGCGGTGCCCGCGCGGGAGAAGGCGGTGCAGATGGGGGTGCTGCTGGCCATGTCCGGCATCCTGCTTGCCTCCCACGCGCTGTTCCCCTTCGAGGTCGCGGGCATCCTGGCCACCGGCATCCCGCTGCTGGCCATGCTGTACCGGCTGGACCCGCCGCGCGGCGCCGAGGGCTGGCGCAGGGCCTTCCGGTCGCTCGCCCCCTATCTGCTGCTGACCGCGGCGCTGCTGCTGGCGCGGTCCTGGACCACGGCGCCGGCCTGGACGCCCTATGCCGACCTGCCGGGCTTTCCCATCACCCATGTGGCGGTGGTGCTCTGGCTGGTGGCGGGCGGCCTGATGCTGCACCGGGCGGAGCCTTTGGCACGCGGCCGCACGGCGCTGGCCCGCGGGCTTCGGCCGGCGCTCGCCATGTTGCTTTATGTGGTGCTGGCGCGCTGGATGGCCGGGGCCGGCATCGCCGGCGCGCTGGCGCAGGCGGCGGCGGAGGGGCTCGGGCCGGCGGCACCCTATGCCGTGCCGGTGCTGGGGCTTGCCTCCGGCATCGTCACCGGCAGCAATGTCGGCTCCAATGCCGCGCTGATGCCGGTGCAGGCGGCGCTCGGCCAGGCGGCAGGGCTACCGCCGCTGCTGGCGCCCGCCCTGCACAATTTCTCAGGCGCCGCCGGGGCGGGCATGTCCTTCGCCGGCACGGCGATGATCTGCGGATTGCTGGCCGATGGCGCCAGGCCGGCGCAGATCTGGCGGCTGCTGGCGCCCTCGCTGGCCGGGGTCGTGCTGCTGGGCTGGGCTATGGTGGCGCTGCTGGGGTGATCGCGGCGCGGCCGGCGGGGGTGGCCACCACCCACAGCGCGCCGCTGCGCGTCTCGCAGGCCACCAGGCCGCGATCGGCCGCATCCTCCCACACCGTCAGGCGCGGGCAGCTGGTGCGCCAGGTCTCCATCACCTCGGCATAGGGGCGCGGCGCGGCGGCGATCCAGGCCACCAGGTCGCGGATCAGCGGTTCCTTCGGATCGGTCATCGGCATCGTCTCCTGTCACGGGTCATGGAAAGACCAGCAGCCAGCCGCCCTGGGCCAGGTAGAAGGCGGCGATGCCCGCCACCAGCCGCCCGGCCCAGCGCCGGTATTGCTGTTCGGTCAGCGCGGCCAGCAGCGGCCGCGCCGCCAACGTGCCGAGCAGCGAGGCCAGCACGGCGCCGCCGGCCAGCACCGGGTCCAGCGCCTCCGCCGCGCCGATCAGCCCGCCGAAATACAGCAGCTTCAGCGCATGGCCCTGCACCTGGCACACCGCCTTGGTGGCGACGATGCCATGCCGGTCCAGCCTGCCGCCCAGGAAAAAGGCATCGAGCAGCGGCCCGGCGACGCCGGTCAGCAGCATCAGCGACATGCTGGCCATGCCGCTGCCCAGCGCATGGGACGGCCGTTCCGGATCCGCCTTGGCGCCGGCCGGCAGCAGCCGAAGCAGGAAGGGGCTGAGGCCGAGGGCGATCAGCGCCAGCGGCTTGGGCGGCACGAAGAGCACCAGCGACCAGAGGCCCAGCGCCACCAGGCAGCCCAGGCTGTAAAGCCCGACGATCCGCCAGCGCACATGCCCCAGCAGGAAGGCGGCGCGCCAGGCGTTGGAGGCGATCTGCGTCACCGCATGCAGCGCCATCGCCGCCGGCAGGGGCAGCACCAGCAGCAGCACGCCCACCAGCACCAGCCCGCCCGCCATCCCGAAGATGCCCGACAGCAGCGAGGTGGCGATCATCACGAGCCACAGCATCAGCATGAAAGGCAGGGTCATGGGCGCGCATCCTCCGCCGCCTGATTGCGCCGCGATCCTTCCGCGCACAAACTGGATTTCCTGAGGCCAGGATGAGATTTCCTGATGCTGCCCCCCGCCGCCCAACCCTTCCTCAACGGCATCCGCGCCTTCGAGGCCGCCGCCCGCACCGGCAGCTTCGTCGCCGCGGCGGCGGAGCTGCATGTGACGCCCGCCGCCGTCAGCCGCCTGGTGAAGCTGCTGGAGGAACGGATGGGCCTGGCGCTGTTCACCCGCCACGCCGATCGCCTGGCCCTGACCGAGGCCGGCCAGCAGTACCGCGATGGGCTGGTACCCCTGCTCGCCGCCCTCGCCCGGCTGACGGAGCAGGTGGCGGAGGCCGCCGGCGGCGGCGCGCTGACGGTCGGCGTCGGCCCCAGCTTCGCCATCCGCTGGCTGATCCCACGCCTGGCCGATCTGCAGCGCCGCCAGCCGAAGCTGGAGGTGCGCATCGCCACCGGCGGCGCCACCCTGCCCTTTTCCCCCCGCTGGACCTGCGGCATCCGCATGGGCGATGGCGACTGGCCGGGGCTGGTGGCGACGCGGCTGTTCGGCGCCGATTTGCTGCCGGTCTGCAGCCCGGCGCTCGCCCGGCGGCTGCGCGACCCGGCCGGACTCGCCGAGGCGACGCTGCTGCGGGTGACGCATGCGCCGCAGGACTGGCCGCGTTGGCTTGGGGCGGCGGGCCTTTCGGGCATCACGGCGGCAGGGCCGGTCTTCGATTTCTACGGCCAGGCACAGCAGGCCGCGGGCGATGGGCTCGGGGTCGCCATGGGCGTCCGGCCCTATATCGACGATGACCTGGCCGCCGGCCGGCTGGTGGCGCCCTTCCCGCTGCCGGTGGCGCGCGGCACCGCCTGGTACCTGGTGCATGCGGCGGGGCGGGAGGCGGAGCCGGGTTTTCGGGCCTTCCGCGACTGGCTGCTGGCCCAGGCCGCGGCTTGAAGACGCCAGGGCCCGACGCTACCAGCCTGGCATGACCCAGCACCTGCATTTCATCGGCGGCCGCGCCCTGGCCTCGGATGCCGCGCTCCCCGTCCTCAACCCCTCCGACGGCGCCGAGATCGGCCGCATCGCCCGCGGCACGGCGCGGGAGGTGGATGCCGCCTGCCGCGCAGCCGATGCCGCACTCGCCGGCCCCTGGGGCCGCATGCCCGCCGCCGAGCGCGGCCGCCTGCTGCTGAAGCTGGCGGAGCTGGTGCGGCGCGACGGGGAGAAGCTGGCGACCCTCGAATCCCTCGATGTCGGCAAGCCGATCCGCCAGGCCCGCCAGGACGCCGCCGCCTGCGCCCGCTACTTCGAATTCTACGGCGGCGCGGCCGACAAGGTGCATGGCGAGACCATCCCCTCCGCCGAGGGGATCCTGGCCATGACGGTCTGGGAGCCGCATGGCGTCACCGCGCACATCATCCCCTGGAACTACCCGATGCAGATCCTCGGCCGGTCGCTGGGCGGCGCGCTGGCCATGGGCAATGCGGCGGTGGTGAAGCCGGCCGAGGAAGCCTCCCTCACCACCCTCGCCATCGCCGAACTGGCCGCCGAGGCTGGCTTCCCGGACGGCGCGGTGAATGTCGTGACCGGCCTCGGCGAGGAGGCCGGCGCGGCGCTGACGGCGCATCCGCTGGTCGCCCATATCTCCTTCACCGGCAGCCCGGAGGTCGGCACGCTGATCCAGCGCGCGGCGGCGGAGCGCACGATCCCCGTGACGCTGGAGCTGGGCGGCAAGAGCCCGCAGATCGTCTTCGCCGATGCGGATCTGGACCAGGTGGTGCCCGCCGTGATGGGCGCCATCATCCAGAATGCCGGCCAGACCTGCTCCGCCGGGTCCCGCCTGCTGGTGCAGGATTCGGTGCATGACCGGCTGCTGGCCGCGCTGGCAGACCGCTTCGCCGCGCTGGAGGCCGGGCCGGCGGAGCGCGACCTCGACCTCGGCCCGCTGGTGACGCGGGCGCAGCAGCGGCGGGTGGAAGGGTTTCTCGAGACCGCGCGGCGCGATGGTTTGCGCCATGCGGCGACGGGCCGGCTGGCCTCCAACGCGCCGGAGGGCGGCTACTACGTGAAGCCCGTGCTGCTCGACGATGTCGATGCGGCCCACACCCTGGCGCAGGAGGAAATCTTCGGCCCGGTCCTGGTCGCCACGCGCTTCACCGATGAGGACGCGGCGCTGCGCATCGCCAATGGCACCGCCTATGGCCTGGTGGCGGGGGTCTGGACCCGGGACATCGGCCGCGGGTTGCGGCTGGCGCGCCACATCCGCGCGGGCCAGGTCTTCGTCAACAACTACGGCGCCGGCGGCGGCGTGGAACTGCCCTTCGGCGGGGTGAAGCGCAGCGGCCATGGGCGGGAGAAGGGCTTTGCCGCCCTGCACGGCTTCGGCGCGCTGAAGACCATCGCCATCCGCCACGGCTGACGCGCCGGTAATCCCGCGGGCATGTTGCGCATGGCCGCGGGATTGCCGCGTTGAAACTGTGGAAAATGATCAGCGCGCCATAGCCTGCGCCCGGGTTGAAACGGCCACGAAGCGTGCCGTGCCCGGAGGAATGGTATGGACTCGCTGCTTGCCCAGGGACCGCAGTTCCTGGAGATTCTCTGGCTCAACATCATCCTGTCGGGTGACAACGCCGTCGTCATCGGCATGGCCGCCGCCGGCCTGCCCCCCGCCCTGCGGTCCCGCGCCGTGCTGTTCGGCATCCTGGCCGCGGCATTCCTCCGCATCGTCTTCTCGCTCGGCGCGACCTGGCTGCTGGGGCTCTGGTGGGTCGAGATCATCGGCGGGCTGGCACTGCTCTACATCGCCTGGGGCTTCTGGAAGGAACTGCGCCACCAGGCCGAGGAACAGGAAGCCGGCCACGCGGTGCCGGACAAGACGCTGATGCAGGCGCTGCGCCAGATCATCATCGCCGATGTCTCCATGAGCCTGGACAATGTGCTGGCCGTGGCCGCCGTGGCGCGCAACAACATCACCATGCTGGTCATCGGCCTCACCGTCTCCATCCTGCTGATGGGCCTGCTGGGCGGCGCGCTGGCGAAGCTGCTCGATCGCTACAAGATCATCGCCTATGTCGGCCTGGCGCTGATCGCCTGGATCGGCGTGGAGTTGCTGTGGGAAGGCACGGCCGCGGCGAATGAGGCGCTGCATCTCGGCCTGCCGCTGCCCGCCGTGGCCGCGCATTAGAGCATTTTCAAGCCTTGCGGCTTCGCAAGGCGACTCGGAAAATGCGACAAAACAAAGAGCTAGAGCCGTTTCACCGTCTTCGCTTACGGTGAAACGGCTCTAGCCACGCGGGTTGAAGCGGCAGGGCCGCTTCAATATACCCGGGGACAGCAAGGGGCGCCGCCAAGGGCGCCCCAACCCTGGGGAGAGATGCCTTTGATCACCATGACCCGCCGGCTGGCCCTGGCCGCCGCGCTCGCCCTGCCGATGGCCGCGCCGGCCCTCGCGCAGACGCAGATCACCATCCAGCACCCGCTGCCGCTCAACAGCCACTACGGCGCCGGCGCCACCGCGCTGAAGGAAGCCTTCGAGCGTGCGGCCGGCGCCCGCTACAACGTGGTCATCCAGCGCAATGACAATGAGCGCGAGGCGATCGAGAGTGTGCAGATCGGCACGATCGAATGCGTCATCACCTCCACCGGCCCGGTCGGCAACTTCGTGCCGGAGACGCGCAACCTCGACGTGCCCTTCCTGTTCCGTGACACCGCCCATGCCCGCGGCGTGCTGGACAGCGAGATCGGCCAGACGATGCTCGGCCGCTTCTCCGCCCGCGGCCTGGCCGGCGTGGTCTGGATGGAGAACGGCTTCCGCCACCTGACCAATTCGCGGCGCGAGGTGAATACGCCGGCCGATGTGCGCGGCCTGAAGGTGCGCACCATGGAGAACCAGGTGCATATGCGCGCCTTCTCCACCCTCGGCGCGCTGCCGACGCCGATGGCCTTCTCCGAGCTGGTGCCCGCCCTGCAGCAGGGCACGGTGGACGGGCAGGAGAACCCGATCCCGGTCATCGTGGCGAACAACCTGAACCAGGTGCAGCGCTACCTGACGTTGACCGGCCACGTCTATTCGCCGGCCATCCTGATCTGCAACCCGGCCATGCTGGCGCGCATGACGGCCGCCGACCGGGCCGCCTTCATGGAAGCCGCCAAGGCCGGCGCCGCCGCCAACCGCGCCCGCGTCACCTCCGACGAGCAGTCGGGCGTGGAGGAGCTGCGCCGCCGCGGCATGACGGTGGTGACGCAGGTGGACTCGGCCGCCTTCCAGACCGCGCTGGCCGCCGCCTTCACCGAGTATGAGCGCACGCTGGACGGCGCCCTGCTGCGCCGCATCCGGGAGTGGCGCGCGAACTGAGCCTGGCCTGACGGCGGGCGCGGGACGTTCCGCGCCCCCCCTATGCCGGCCCTGCCCCCTGGTTGATGCCGCGGCCGCAATGCATCTATACGCATCCAGCATGCAGCGCCGAAACAACGGCGCGCATCTCCCAGGGAGTCTCCATCCATGAAAGCCTACGGCCGCCTGGCGCTTGCCGCCATGGCCCTGCTGCCTCTCGCCCTGCCAGCGCAGGCGCAGACCCGCCTGACCGTGCAGCACGCCCTGCCGCTCGACAGCCATACCGGCGTCGGCGCCCATACCTTCAAGACGGCGATGGAGCGGCTGACGAACGGGCGCTTCAGCGTCACCACCCAGCGCAACGACAATGAGCGCGAGATGGTGGAAAGCGTGCAAATCGGCACCATCGACTGCACCTTCACCTCCACCGGCCCGGTCGGCAATTTCGTGCCGGAGGTGCGCATCTTCGACGTGCCCTTCCTGTTCCGCGACGCGACCCATGCGCGCGGGGTGCTGGATTCCGAGATCGGCCAGCAGGTCCTGGCGCGCTTCGAGCCGCGCGGCCTGGTCGGCGTGATCTGGATCGAGAACGGCTTCCGCAACCTGACCAATTCGCGGCGCGAGGTGCATACGCCCGCCGACCTGCGCGGCATGAAGATCCGCACCATGGAAAACCAGGTGCATATGCGCGCCTTCACCACGCTGGGCGCGCTGCCCACGCCCATGGCCTTCAGCGAGCTGGTGCCGGCCCTGCAGCAGGGCACGGTGGATGGGCAGGAGAACCCGATTTCGGTCATCGTGGCGAACAACCTGAACCAGGTGCAGCGCTACATGACCATGACGCGCCACGTCTATTCGCCGCAGGTGATGATCTGCAACCCGGCGATGGTGGCGCGCCTCAGCCCCGCCGATCGCGCCCTGTTCCAGCAGGCGGCGCGGGAAGCGCAGACGGCCAACCGCGCCCGCGTCACGGCGGATGAGGAGGCGGGCGTGGCGGAGTTGCGCCGCCGCGGCATGACGGTGGTGACGGAGGTGGACACCGCCGCCTTCCAGACCGCCCTGGCACCGGCCTTCGCCGAATGGCAGCGGACGCTGGATGCCGCCATGCTGAGCCGCATCCGCGAATGGCGCGGCAACTGAGATCCTTCCTCGGGGCCGGGCATGCCGCCCTGCCCCAGCCGCATCCGGAATCCATGCGATGAACATGATGAACGTGGTGCCATTGCAGGTGACGGGGGCGGCAACGCTCGCCGTCGTGCTGCTGGCGCTCTGGGCCGGCTCCGGCGGCGGCGCCCGCGCGATGGTGCGCGCGGCGGTGCTGCGGCTGGACCGGATTTCCACCGGGCTTGCCGCCATCCTCGCCTGCCTGGCGCTGGCCATCGCGGTGGCCGCCGGGCTGTGGCAGGTGTTTGCGCGCTTCGCCACCGAAACCCCCTCCATCTGGTCCGAGGCGCTGGTGCGCACCGCGCTGATCTGGATGGCCTATCTGGGCGTGGCGCTGGCGCTGCGCGGCGGGGCGCTGGTCTCGATCGACGTGGCGCATCGCCTGTCCGCCGGCGCCCTGCAGCGGGGGCTGGAGGCCGCGGCCCTGGCCTGCTCGCTCTCCCTCATGGGCATCATGTTCTGGTTCGGCTGGACCATGGCGCAGCGCGTGCAGTTCCAGGAAATGGCGGGGCTCGAGGTCTCCATGTCCTGGGGCTATGCGGCGATCCCGATCGGCGCGGTCTTCGCCATGGTGGGCGCGCTGGCGCATTTCCTCGACCGCCGCGCCGAAGAGCTGGAGTACGCCGCATGAGCGGCATGATGCTGACGGTCATGCTGGTGCTGTTTGCCATCAGCGTGCCGGTTGCCGTCGCCATCGGGCTTGCCGCCGTCGTCGGCATCCATGGCTATACCAACTTCCCGCTGATCGTCGCCGCGCAGCAGCTGTTCGTGGCGCTGGACAAGTTTCCGCTGGCCGCGATTCCCTTCTTCATCCTGGCCGGCAACCTGATGGATGTTGGCGGCATCTCCCGCCGCCTGGTCGCCTTCGCGCAATCCATCGTGGGCGGCATCCAGGGCGGGCTTCCGGCCACCTGCGTCGTCACCTGCATGATCTTCGCCGCCATCAGCGGAAGCTCCGTCGCCACCACCTTCGCGGTCGGCGCCATCATGATCCCGGCCCTGGTGCGCGCCGGCTATCCGGTGGCCTTCGCCGCCGCGCTGCAGGCCACGGCGGCCGAGCTCGGCGTCATCATCCCGCCCTCCATCCCGATGATCCTCTATGGTGTGACCGCGCAGGTCAGCATCCCGGAGCTGTTCATCGCGGGCATCGCGCCGGGCATCCTGATCTCCGGCGCGCTGGTCGCCACGGTGCTGATCTGGTGCCGCATCAAGGGCTGGGGCAAGCAGGATGGGGAGGGCCGGCTGCCCTTCCTGACCGCGACGCGCCAGGCCGGCTTCGCGCTGTTCATGCCGGTGGTGGTGCTGGGCGGCATCTATGGCGGCATCACCACGCCGACGGAGGCCAGCGTGGTCGCGGTCGCCTATGCCATCCTGGTGGGGATGTTCCTGCATCGGGAGATCGGCTGGCGGGACCTGTACCCGATCTTCCGCAAGTCGGTGATCAGCAGCGCGGTGATCCTGTTCATCATCGCCTGCGCGGCCGTCTTCTCCTGGCTGCTGAACCGGCAGGGCGTGCCGGATGCGGCCGCCGCGTGGCTGGTCGCCACCTTCGACGGCGCGGCCATGTACCTGCTGGGCGTGAACCTGTTCCTCTTCGTCATCGGCATGTTCGTCGAGACCAGCGCCAGCATCATCGTGCTGGCACCGATCCTGGCCGAGGCGGCGGAACGCTTCGGCATCGACGGCGTGCATTTCGGCACGGTGATGGTGGTGAACCTGGCCATGGGCATGATCACGCCGCCCTTCGGCGTGAACCTTTTCGCGGCAGCCCAGGTGGCGGGCACCAGCGTCGACAAGATGATGCGCTACCTGCCGATCTTCCTCGGCGTCATCTTCGCCTGCCTGATGGTCATCACCTACATCCCGGCGCTGACCATGACGCTTCCGAACCTGGTCTTCCGCTGAGCGGTGGAGAGGGCACGCGCCCTCCCCCCGTTCTCAGATATGGCAGCGCCGCAGCAGCCGGGCGTACCAGCCTTCCAGGGCCGGATCGCTCGGCACCTGGATGCCGCTGGCATCGATGCGGACCTCGTGCCGATCGAAGCTGCAATAGGTGAAGGAGACGTCGGGCTCGGCGAATTCCTTCACCTCGCGGGCCATGATGACGGTGGCGATGGCCTCGCCCAGCCGCAGGCTGCGCGTATTGTCGCTGCGCCAATGCACGCCGCCCATGGTGCGGCCCATGGCGACATTGCTGGCGATCTTGTTCAGCTCGCCGCCCACCGTCATCTCCGCCGCATCCGCCCGCTGGTAGCGCGGTAGCGGGCCGCTGGTGACGGTCGCATCCAGCAGGTGCTGCGCGGCGCGGGTCCGCGGGTGGCGGGAAACCTCGACCATCGCCTTGATCGGCGTCTTCTCCTCGAACCAGGCCTTCAGCACGGTGACGCAGGCGCCGGCGACCGTCGCATGGCCGGCGCCATAGGCCGGATGCGCGGGCGACCCGCTGGTGAAGGCCATGGGCAGCAGGAAGTTGTCCTCCGCCGCATGCGGCGTGCCGGCATTGGCCGCGCGGTTCAGTTCGCGGATCGCGCCGGCGGCGCGGGTGGTAAAGACCCAGTCGGGCAGGCCGAAATCCTTGTCCTGGACATGCTGCATGGTCATCAGCCCGCCATAGGCCTCCGGCCGCAGCCGGCGATGCACCATCCACTTCTGCCGCCACACCACCTTCAGCGCGCGGGAGGCGACTTCCGAGACCATGGTCAGCAGGTTCGGCCCGCCCAGCGTGGCGAAGCCCGCCTGGCGCTTCAGCCGCGTCTTGTAGGGATTGCCGTCATCCACCGGCGCGCCCCAGTCCAGCAGCAGCAGGGCGGCGTTGAAATAGGCCTGGTGCAGCGCGTCCTTGTGCACGAAGCGCGCCAGGTCCCGCATGCTGCCGATATGGCGCTGGCGATTGCCGGGCTCGAAGGCGGTGGGGTCGGCGCGGTCGTCATTGGCGCCGGGATAGGGGCGGGAATGGGTGTCCCGGCCGATATTCTGCGCCATCAGCCAGTCCTGCGTGTTCTGCAGGTAGTCGCGCCGCGCGGCATAGGGGAATTGCGCCTGGCTGATGGTCTGCGTGCCGAAGGGCACGTCGTGCAGGAAGAACTGGCTGACCAGCGGCCCGCGCTCCTCATCCATGAAGCCGCTGCGGAACAGCGTCATGGGCGTCAGGTCGAGGCTGCCATCGGCCGCGCAGGGCAGGTCGAGGCCCAGCCGGATCCCCGCCTCCCCATCCGCGGCGGTGGCGCGGCGGAAAATCGGCGCCAGTTCGGCGATCGCATCCTGGACGGAGACCATGGTCGCCGGGTCCGGGCTGTGCAGCGAATCCAGCGGCACGTCGCGCCACTGGGCCATCCAGAACAGCTCCGTCATCTCCGCCGCCGTGCTGTCCGACAGCACCTTCGGTGCGGGCCAGAGATTGACCTCGAAGGGATCGAGGCCCAGTGCCTCCCGCGCCCTGCCGCTCTGCGGGCTGACGAAGGGCGCCGCGCCGCGGTCGCCGCTGGGGATGGTGCCGGGCGGCACGATGCCGCCATCCAGCCCCTCATAGCCCGCGCCGGGCGGGCCGGGGCGGGCATCGGCCGCGGCCTGCACGAAGCGCTGATAGGCGGCGGGATCGACCAGGCCGAAGCGGTCATGCGGCAGGGTCTTGTGGAACTGGCCGATGAAGGGATGGCGGCTGGCGGCGCCCAGGACGGTCTCGTCGTCGTTCGGGCTCCGCCGCTCCGGCATCAGGGGGGTGGGCTGTGCGGTCATCCTTTTTCTCCCTTGGCAGTGGCCCATCAGGCCGCAGTCCGAGGGCGCTTCTCAAGCGAACCGCAACGGTCCGAAACGCGCGAAACCCCGTTTCGCAGCAAGGCATTTCCGCAACGCGACGCTTCGCGGCGGACATGAGCGGCCGCTCAAAAACCGTACCGGATCCCGCATTACCCGGCCGCCGCGACACTGGATTCGGATCGCCCCTGCACTAGACTGCGGTGATGACCGAGCCCCGCCCCATCGCGACCGCCGCCGCGCTGCGCCACCTGCGGCGCGACCCCGTGTTGAAGCAGGTCATCCGCCGCATCGGCCCCTGCACGCTGGTGCCGGTGGTGCGGGAGCCCTACCAGGCGCTGGTCAGCGCCATCACCCACCAGCAGGTGCATGGCCGGGCGGCGGAGGCGATCCTGGGCCGCTTCGTCGCGCTGTACCCCGGCCACGATTTCCCGCCGCCGGCGCTGGTGCTGGATACGCCGGTGGAGGCGATGCGTGGCTGCGGCCTGTCCGGCAACAAGGTGGCTGCCATCCGCGACATCGCGGAAAAGGCCGTGGGCGGCCTGGTGCCGAGCAGCGAGGTCGCCACGCGCCTGGCCGATGAGGCGCTGATCGAGCGCCTGGTCGCGATCCGCGGCGTCGGCCGCTGGACGGTGGAGATGTTTCTCATCTTCACCCTCGGCCGGCCGGACGTGCTGCCCGTGGATGATTTCGGGGTGCGCGAGGGCTGGAAGGTCTCGGCGGGGCTGGAAGCGCAGCCGAAGCCGAAGGAGATGGCCGAGATCGGCGCGGCCTGGGCGCCCTGGCGCTCCGTCGCCGCCTGGTACCTGTGGCGGGCGACGGATGCGGACAAGGTGGCGCGGCTCAAGCCGAAGCTGGCGAAAGCCTCAGCGAAGCCAGCCAATCCGGGATCCGCTGCCTGAAGGCGAAGTAGCCGCGCGTCGCCTCGGGCCAGCAGGCTGCGTCCCAGTCGCGGCGGATCGGGTGCAGCGGGATGCCAAGCCCCTCCAGCGCCGCGGCCGTCCAGCCGACTGGCGCTTCCGGCGTCACCACGGGCAGGCCATGGCCAACCGCCCATCCGGCCACCGCCTCCGGCGCCAGGCCCGTGGCGGGGGCGTCGAAGTGCCGGCCGGCGCGGGCCAGGCCATCGGCCAGGGCCTGCCAGGCATGCCGCGCGACGCCAGGCGCACAGCCGAGCGGGGAGCGCGCCTGCGGCACGGCGAAGCCGGCGATGGCGCGGACCTTTACCCCATCCGGCACCCCATCCGGCAGCAGGCTTTCGGGGTGCAGGTCGTCCTCATGCAGCAGCAGCGCCACGGGGCCCTCGGGCAGCGGGCCCAGCCCCGGCAGCGGGCGGGGCGCGGACGGCGGCAGGAAGGGCAGCGGCGCGGCGTCCTCCTCCAGCTGGCCGGCCGGGTCGAAGCGCCCGCCGGTGCAGCGGGCGATGTTCTCGGCGCGCGCGACATAGGCCTTGCCAGCGGTATGCAGCCCGGCGACCCAGCGCCAGGACAGGGTATTGCTGGCCGCGTCCCCATCCAGCAGATGGCGCAGGAAGAAATCGGCGCCCAGCGTCCAGGGCAGGCGGAGCGTGAAGATCCAGATGCTGGCGAACCACATCCGCGCGTGGTTGTGCAGCCAGTGCGCTTCGCGCAGCTCCGCCGCCCAGGCGTCGAAGCCGGCGATGCCGGTCGCGCCATGCACCGCGCGATCGTAACCCGCGCGCAGCTCCGGCTCCGCCTCCAGCCGCGCCAGGTCCTGCGCGAGTTCCGCCTGGTAGTCGTCCCACAGCGCCGGGCGCAACTGAAGAAAGCCTTTCCAGTAGCTGCGCCAGAAGACTTCCTCGATGAATTTCCCGGCCGCCTCCGCACCATGCAGCCGCAGCGCGGTGGCCACCACCTCCGCCTCCGTCACCAGGCGGTGGCGCAGCGCGGGCGAGAGGCGGGAGACATCGGCGCGATGCCCGGGCCCGAGGTCCGTATTGCGGCCCCGCGCGTAATGATGCCCCATGCGCGGGCCGAAGGCCTGGAGCCGGTGCAGCGCCGCGGCGCGATCCGCGGGAAAGTCTTCGATCGTCATGCGGGTTCAGATCGGCCCGCTTCGCCATCCCGCAACCGAGGCCCCTCATGTCCACCCGCCGCGCGCTGCTGACCATGATGGGGGGGATGGGCCTGGCCGGTGCCGTGGGCGGACTCTACGGCTTCTGGATCGAGCCCGCCTATCGGCTCGGCGTGGCGGAATACCGGCTGAACCCGCCGCTCTGGCCGCGGGACCGGCCCATCACCATCGCGGCGCTGGCCGATATCCATGCCTGCGAGCCGCAAATGCCGCTGGACCGCGTGGCCGAGATCGTCGCCGCCACCAATGCCCTGCAGCCGGACCTCGTGGTGCTGCTGGGCGATTACGTCGGCGGCGGCACGCTGGTGCGGCACCCGATTCCGGTGGCGGAGACGGCGGCCGTGCTGCGCGGGCTTCGGGCGCCACATGGCGTGCATGCCGTGCTCGGCAATCGGGACTGGTGGGACGACCCGCAGGTGCAGCGCTTCCGCCGCGGCGTGCCGCGCACGGCGCGCGTGCTGGCCGAGGCCGGGATCTCCGTGCTGCACAATGCGGCGGTGAAGACGGGTTTTCGCGGCCGCGGCTTCTGGGTGGCGGGCAGCGGCAGCCTCTGGGCTTTCCGGGAGACGGATGACGGCCGCTTCCTGGGCGCCAACCACCTCGGCCGCACCCTGGGCGGCGTGCAGGACCGGGACCCGGTGATCCTGCTCTGCCACGAGCCCGATGTCTTCCCCGATGTGCCGGCGGACCGCGTGGCGCTGACGCTCTGCGGGCATACGCATGGCGGGCAGGTGCGGGTGGCGGGCTTCTCGCCCTATGTGCCTTCTGCCTTCGGCAATCGCTATGCCTATGGGCATGTGCAGGAGGCGGGGAAGCATCTGGTCGTCTCTGGCGGGCTCGGCACCTCCATCCTGCCGGTGCGGATCGGCGTGCCGCCGGAGATCACGCTGGTGCGGCTGGGCTATGCGGCGACCTGAGGCCTGATCGCATTCTTGAGGCTCCCCGGACTGTTTGAAATAGGCAGAATCCCCTCCTGCACAGGGGGAGACAGCGCATGAAGCTGAACAGCCAGCCCCAGCCGATCACGGATGCGGAGCCGGAGACGGTCGTCGGTGGCGCGGGCCAGCCCAACCAGACGGGCCAGGACCCGGACCAGGGCGTGGTGGGCTTCGACTACGGCACCCCGACCAATGACCAGGGCAGCGACGAGGAACACACCGAGATCGCGCCGCGCCACGGCTGGTCCTGACGCGCTAGCGCGTTTTCAAGCCTTGCGGCTTCGCAAGGCGACTCGGAAAACGCGTCAAGACAATGAGCTCGAGCTGTTTCGCCGTCTTCGCTTTCGGTGAAACAGCTCCAGGCGCGCAAGACGTTTTCGAGTTCCATGACCGAAGGACGTGAGCCATGACGGAGACCAAGAAGCCGATCCCCCTGGACGATGCGGCGCTGGACCAGGTGACCGGTGGCGTCGTTGCGCTGAACTTCGAATACAGCGGCGACTGGACCCCGCCCGGCGGTGATCCCTCGGACCAGGATCCGCCCGATGACGAGGTGGTGCCCGAGGCGCGCTCCGGAAACCGCGGCGGGTCGTAGTATGGCGCTGTCCCGCGCCCCGTGGGGGCGCAGGACAGCTAACCGGCCAGGAAGTCCCGCGCCGCGGCCAGGAAGGCCTGCGGATTCTCCGCATGCAGCCAATGGCCGGCGGGGATGCTGGCATGGCTGGCCGCCGGGAAAAGGCGCCGGAACAGCGGCGCATGCTCGGGGCGGATGTAGTCGGACTTGTCGCCGGCCAGCACCAGCACCCTTCCCTCATAGCGCCCCGGCAGATCCGGCCAGCCGCCGATCTGCGGCATGCCCGCGGCAATCTCCTCCAGCCCGATTCGCCAGGCGGGCGGGGTCTGGGCGAAATCCAGGTTCTGCAGCAGGAAGGCGCGCAGCGGCGCGGCGGGCACGGCCGGGGCCAGCGCCGCATCGGCCTCCCGCCGCGTCAGGCCAGGGCGCAGTTCCATGGCGCGCATGGCGGCGACATAGGCGGTGAAGAGCGGCGTCGGATAGGTGACGGGGGCGATATCCGCCACCATCAGCCGCGCCACCCCCTCCGGCCGCGCGAGCGCCAGCGCCATGGCGACCTTGCCGCCCATGGAATGGCCGATCACGGCGGCGGGCCAGGCGCCCTCCGCCTGCAGCGTCTCCGCCACATCGGCGGCCATCGCGGCATAGTCCATGCCGGGCGCATGGGGGGAGGCGCCGTGGTTGCGCAGGTCCAGCGCCAGCACGCGGAAGCCATCGGCCGCCAACTGCTTCTGCACCGCGCCGAAATTCTGCCCGGCGCCGAGCAGCCCGTGCAACAGCACGACGGCAGACCCCTGCCCCATCGCGGTGACGGCAAGCCTCATCCGCGTGCCGCCAAGAAGCGTTTCATCCGCGTGCCGCCAGCACAACTGATGCGATGATCAGCAGCCCGCCCACGATCACATCCCAGCCCAGCGGCTCGCCGAGCCAGAGCGTCGAGACCAGCACGCCGAAGGCCGGCACCATCAGGAAGCCGACGGAGGCCACGGCCCCCGGCAGCTTCCGCCCGGCCTCGATCACGCACCAGGTGCCGATCGGCGCCGCGAACAACCCGATGTAGAGAAGATAGGGCCAGGAACTCAGCCCCACCCCGCCATCCGGTTCCAGCAGCAGCGTGATCGGCACCAGCAGCAGCGCGCCGATGCCGAAGCACCAGGGCAGCAATTCGAACATCGGCGTGCGGGGTGGCCATTTGCGGGAGGCGATGATGGCAATGGTCCAGAGCAGCCCGGCCAGCACCAGCATCAGATGGCCGATCAGCGCATCGTGCTGCGTCCAGTCCACCGACCAGGGCCCGATCAGCACGCCCGCCCCGGCCAGCCCCAACCCCGCCGCGATCCAGCGCGCGGTGGAGACCTTCTCCCCCAGCACCAGCACCGAAAGCGGGATGAGCCAATAGGTCACGACATTGGACAGCACCGCCGTGCGCCCCGCCGGCACCAGCGCCACCGCCAGATGGGTCAGCGCGAAGAAACCGCCAAGCTGGAACAGGCCGAGGAAAAGCACCGCCTTTCGGTCCTGCGCCACGGGAAAGCGCAGCCGCCCGAGCGCCGCCAGCAGGATGGCGGCGCCCACCGCCGCAAGCGCCGATCGGCCCGTGCCGAACCAGAGTGGGGATGCATCCGCCAGCGCGGCCTTGGTGATGGGCCAGGCACCGCCAAAGAGGATGACGGCTGCGAAAAGCAGCCGGAAGGCAGACGCCATGGGCATTGCCGTTAACCTAGCCGCGCCCGTCGCGTCGCGAAAAGCCTGGATTTGTGCGATTACGCTGACAATTCGACATTTGTCGACCGTCGCTGCGCAGGCCTCGGAAGCCGCGGCGCCATCAAGCCCGCGCCGAACGTGCCACCATTTCCGCCCGCATCTCCCGCGCCGCCTGCCCGGCGCCACCGGGCCGCGCCGCCTGCAGATCCGCCTCCGTCACCAGCGCGCCGGCCGGCACCGAACGCGCCAGCGGCACGCCATGCGCCAGCCCGATCGGCACCGCGCCGAGTGCGAGCGATCGCGCGGCGGGAATGCACCTGCCCCAGACCATGGCGCCACCCTCGCCATCCAGCACCTCGCCCGGCCGCAGATCGCGCTTGGCGATGGCGACGCAATCCGCGGACCAGCTTTCCGAACTGCCCGTGGGTTCCCGACGCAGCGCGGCGGAGGCGACGGAGACGCCGAGCTCCAGCCCGATGAAGTGATAGGGCCGCCACAGCGCGGCATAGCGTCCGGAGGAATCGGTGGCGACGCCGTATTCCGCGAAGCAGCGGCGGGCATATTCGGTATCGCCCTCGAAGACGACATAGACGCCCCAGCGGAGGTTGTCCGGAATCTCGGCGCCGTCGCGCGTCAGGGAGGAGACGACTTCCACCATGCCCTTGCGCGGCAGGATGCCGCCCTCGTTGTGCGGGCGCAGCAGGTCGGGCAGCTGGCTGGTGCCGGCGGGCGGGAAGGCCAGGCCATCTTCGGGCGGCGCCAGGCCGGTGGCATTGGCGATCGCCGCCATCTCGATGCCGGACTTCGTGCCGTCGAGGAAGGAGTTGAACATGCGCGGATTCATCGCCCCCGCGCGCGCCTGTTCGGCCGTCAGCCCGTAGAAGTCCCAGACGGTGTCGGGCGTGCTGGCGTGATAGGCGGGCAGATACTTCGTGCCCTTGCCGGCCGCGACGATGGAAAAGCCGCCGGCGCGGATGGTGTCGACCAGCTCCGCCACCAAAGCCGGCTGGTCGCCATAGGCCATGGAATAGACCACGCCGGCCGCCGCGGCTTCCCGCGCCAGCAGCGGGCCGGCCAGCACATCGGCCTCCACATTCACCATCACCACATGCTTGCCGTGGCGGATGGCGTGGCGGGCATGGACCAGGCCGGCGGCGGGGTCGCCGGTGGCCTCCACCACCACCTCCACATGCGGATCGGCGATCAGCGCCAGGCTGTCCTCGGTCAGCCAGGTGGCGCCGCTGCGCGCGGCGGTCGCGGCATCGGGCGCCTGGCCGGCTTCCGCCGGCCAATGGATGCGCGCCAGGGCGGCGCGGGCATTGGGGATGGAGAGGTCGGCGATGCCCAGCACATGCAGCCCCGGCGTGCGCGGCGCCTGGTGCAGGAACATGGAGCCGAATTTGCCGGCGCCGATCACGGCGACGCGGACCGGGCGGCCTTCCGCTTGGCGCTTCAGCAGCAGGCGGTGCAGGTTCATGGCGGGGCTCTCAGGGGGAATACCAGGGCCGCGGCCGCGATCCCGGCAGCGGCAGGGCGGTGCCGGGGCGGCGGGCCAGAAGCAGCGTGGCGGCCAGCGCCAGCAGCACCGAAAGCCCCTGCCCGGCCCGCCGCAAGCCACGATCGCGCAGCCGCATCGTCAGGCCCAGCAGCAGCAGCGCCGCGGCGAAGACCAGCCAGAGCGTCACGGCGCCCCCTCAGCCCATGGTCAGCATGATCTTGCCGATATGCGCGCTGCTTTCCATCAGCCGATGCGCCTCCGCCGCCTGCGCCAGAGGGAAGGTGCGGAAGATGCGCGGCGCGGCTTGGCCCTGCGCCAGCAGCGGCCAGACCTTGGCTTCCAGCGCCTGGGCGATCTCCCCCTTCTGCGCCGTGCTGCGCGGCCGCATGGTGCTGCCGGTGACGGTCAGGCGCTTCACCATGATCGGCCGCAGGTCCACCTGTTCCGCCACATGCCCGTTCAGGAAGGCGATCATCACCAGGCGGCCGTCCAGCTTCAGGCAGCGCAGGTTCTTCGTGAAATACGGCGCGCCGACCATGTCGAGCACCACGTCCACGCCCTTCCCGCCCGTCAGCGCCTTGATGCGCTCGGCGAAGTCCTCGGCCTTGTAGTCGATCGCCGCATCCGCCCCGAGCTCCAGGCAGGCCGCCACCTTCTCCGCGCTGCCCGCCGTCGCATAGACCGTCGCGCCGAAGGCCTTGGCGAGTTGGATGGCCGTCACGCCGATGCCGGACGTGCCGCCATGGATCAGGATGCTTTCGCCCGCCGCCAGCCGGCCATGCCCGAAGACATTGGCCCAGACGGTGAAATAGGTCTCTGGCAGGGCGGCGGCGTGCAGCGCGTCGAAGCCGGCAGGCCAGGGCAGCGTCTGCGCCTCGGGCGCCACGCAATACTCGGCATAGGCACCGCCATTGGTCAGCGCACAGACCTTGTCGCCGACCCTGAAGCGCTTCACCGCGGCGCCCACCGCCACCACCTCTCCGGCGCATTCCAGGCCGAGCACGGGGCTGGCGCCGGGCGGCGGCGGATAGCTGCCATTGCGCTGCGCCACGTCCGGGCGGTTCACGCCCACGGCCTGGGTGCGGATCAGCACCTCATCCCCCGCCGGGCTGGGCACCGGGCCGCGCGCCGCCGCCAGCACCTCCGGCCCACCGCCCTTGCCGGTGCCGCCCTGGGTGTGGTCGATCAGCGTCATCTCGGCGGGCAGGCTGGGCATGGCGGTTCCTCGGCTCGGCGAGGGTCCGAGGGACCATGCGGCGGCGCGCCCCGTCAAGGCCAGCGCCACGCGCCAGCGGGGTTGTGCGCGCGGCGCGGCGCATGGGAAAGTCGCGGGGGCGCCCGGGGAAGGGGATCAGCATGCAGGGCTTCGGCCGCCGGGGTTTCGGCGGGCTGGCCATTTCGACGGGGGCGGGCCTGGGCCTGGCGGCGTTCGGTGCGCGGGCGCAGGCGCCGGCCCAGCCCGCCGCCCCGGAGATCCGACTCGGCGCGCTGTTTCCCCTCACCGGCCCCGCCGGCCTGTTCGGCGACGAATCCTTCCGCGGCGTGGAACTGGCGGTGGAGGAGCGCAATGCCGCAGGCGGCGTCCTCGGCCGCAGCCTCCGCCTGGTGCGCGCCGATGCGCCCGACGAGGCTGCCGCGACGGCGGAGGCGCGGCGCTTGAGTCAGGGGGCGGACCGCGTCACCGCCATCCTCGGCAGCTTCAGCACCGCCATTGCCCTGCCCGCCTCCCAGGTCGCGGAGCTGGCGGGGCTGCCCTATTTCGAGCTGGGCGCCATCGGCGATGCGGTGATGGAGCGCAATTTCCGCTGGGTCTTCCGCGTCGCCCCGCGCGCGCAGGATTTTGCCGCAACCGCGCTGGATGGCGTGGCGCTGCTGGCGGCCTCGCTCACGCGCAGCCCCGAATCGCTGCGCCTGGCCATCGCGCAGGAGGATGCGCTGGGCCCGCAATCCGTCGCCGCCGCGCAGGAAGCCCTGGCGGCGGAGCGCCGGCTGACGCTGGTGCAACGCGCCACCTATGCGCCGCGGCCCACCGACCTGGCCGCGCTGGTGCAGCGGCTGCGCGGGCTGGATGCGGAGGTGGTGCTGCATGCCGGCGCGCCGGGCGACGAGATCCTGCTGTTCCGCGCCATGCGGGATGCGAATTGGCGGCCGCGGATGGTGATCGGCACCGCCGGCGGCTATGGCCTCGCCGAGACGGCGCGCAGCATCGGCGCGGATTTCGCCGGCACGATGAGCGCGGATTTCACCCCCTCCGCGGTGAATGAGAGGGTGGCGCCGGGCGCGCGGGCCTATGCCGAGGCCTATCTGCGCCGCTACGGGGCGGATCCGCGCTCCGGCCACGGCCTGGCCTGCTTCACGGGCACGCGGATTGTGCTGGATGCGCTGCAGCGCGCCGGCAGCACGGAGCGCGACCGCATCCGTGCCGCCGTGCTGGCCACCGATATCCCGGAAGGCAGCACCGCCAGCGGCTGGGGCGCGCGATTCGATGAGCGCGGGCAGAACCTGCGCGCCAGGCCCGTGCTCTGCCAATGGCAGCCCGCCCCCGCCGCGCCCGGCAGCCCGCCCGGATTGCGCCAGGTGGTGATCGCCCCGGCCGAGGCCGCGGTGGCCGAGGCGCTGGGCCGGCTGGGCCTATGATGCAAGTCCCCATGGGCGCGGAGGCGGTGCCCGATAGCCGCGGCCTGAACCTTTGGCGCGCCGATCCGATGCTGGAGCGCCTGGCCGGGCTGTACCTGCCGCCCGACCTGCTGGCGCATCTGCGGCCGCATCTGGACCGGCTGGGCGCGCTGGCCGGCGGTCGGTTGGATGAATTGGCCGCCATCGCGGATCGCAACCCACCGGTGCTGCACAGCCGCGACCGGCGCGGCGCGGACCGGCAGCAGATCGAATATCACCCCGCCTATCGGGAAATGGAGCGGCTGGCCTTCGGCGATTACGGCCTGGCCGCGCTGTCGCATCGCGCCGGCGTGCTGGGCTGGCCCGCGCCGATGCCGCCATCGGCCAAATACCTGGTCACCTATCTGCTGGTGCAGGCGGAATTCGGCCTCTGCTGCCCGGTCTCCATGACCGACAGCCTGACGCGCACGCTGCGCCGCTTCGGCGACCCGGTGCTGGTCGCGCGCTACCTGCCGGCACTGACCAGCCAGGACCTGGATGCGCTGCACCAGGGCGCGATGTTCATGACGGAACAGGGCGCCGGCAGCGACATCGCCGCCACCGCCGTGATGGCCGCGCCGAGGGCGGATGGCAGCTGGGCGCTGACCGGCGACAAGTGGTTCTGCTCCAACCCCGATGCGGGCCTCGCCATGGTGCTGGCGCGGCGCGAGGGCACGGGGCCGGGGCTGGCCGGCGTTTCCCTGTTCCTGCTGCCCAGGGTGCTGCCGGATGGCAGCGACAACGCCTATCGCATCCTGCGGCTGAAGCCGAAGCTCGGCACGCGGTCCATGGCCAGCGGCGAGATCCGGCTGGAGGGGGCGACGGCCTATCTGGTGGGCGACCCCGAGGCCGGCTTCCGGCAGATGGCCGACATGGTCAACAACTCCCGCCTGTCCAACGGCATGCGCGCCGCCGGGCTGATGCGCCGCGCGATGACGGAGGCGCTGTATGTGGCGCATCGCCGCCGCGCCTTCGGCCAGCGCCTGGTGGACATGCCCCTGATGCGCCGGCAGCTGACAAAAATGCTGCTGCCGATGGAGCAGGCGCGCAGCCTGATGTTCCAGGCGGCGGAGGCGCTGCGCCGCGCCGATCTGGGCGAGGAGGGCGCCTATCCCCTGCTCCGCATCCTGACGCCGCTGCTGAAATTCCGCGCCTGCCGCGACGCCCGGCGCGTGACGGGCGATGCGATGGAGGTGCGCGGCGGCTGCGGCTATATCGAGGAATGGCCGGATGCCCGGCTGCTGCGCGACGCGCATCTCGGCAGCATCTGGGAGGGCACCAGCAATATCGTGGCGCTCGACGTGCTGCGCGCCGCGAAGCGGGAGGCGGCGCTGCCGGTGCTGCGCCGGCATGTTCTGGGCCTGCTGGGCAATGGCGCCGCCCTGCCCGAGGCCCCCGAAGCTTTGGACCGCGCCCTGGCCCTGGCCGAGCGTGCGCAGGCGGATCCGGCCCTGGCCCGCCAGGCGGCCTCCGCCCTCTATCACCTGACCTCCGCCGCCGCGATGGCCTGGGAGGCGACGCGGCTGGAGGATGCGGGCCGGCTGGAACTGGCCCGCCTGGTGCTGCGCCACCGCGTGATGCCGCGCGACCCGCTGGCGGCAGAGGCGGCGCCGGTGCCGGAGGCGCTGCTGCCCGACCCCGGCGCCTGACGGCTCAGCTCGCCCGGATGCCCGCTGCGCGCACCAACGGCTCCCACACCGCGATCTCGCTGCGCAGATAGGCGGCGGCGCTTTCGGGCGTGCTGTCGGAGACCACCTGCATGGCGAAGCTCAGCAGACGTTCCTTCACGGCGGGGATATTCACCGCCGCATTCACCGCACGGTTCACCTGCTGGATCACCGCCGGCGGCGTGCCGCTGCGGGCGAAGACCATGTGCCAGGTATAGGCCTCGTAGCCCGCCACGCCCTGCTCGATCATGGTCGGGATCTCGGGCGCCAGCGGGGAGCGTTCCTTGGTGCTGATGCCCAGCGCCCGCAGCTGGCCGGACCGGGCATAGGGCAGCGCGGAGGCGGCGATGTCGAAGATCATCGGCACCCGGCCGGACAGCACGTCCGGCAGCGCGGCCGAGCTGCCGCGATAGGGCACATGGTTCACCTTCAGCCCGCCGGCAGCATGCAGGAAGAGCTCCGTCGCCAGATGCACCGCGCCGCCATTGCCGGAGGAGGCATAGTCGTACTTGCCCGGATTCTCGCGCAGCTGGGCGATGAATTCGGCGAGCGTCCGGGCCGGGAAATCGTTGTTCACCAGCAGGATGACCGGCACCTGGCCGACCAGGGCGATGGGGGTGAAATCGGCGATCGGGTCGAAGGGCAGGGTCGGGAACATGGCCCGCGTCACCGCATGGGCGACGGTGGAGTACAGCAGCATGGACCCGTCCTGCGGCCCCTTGGCGACCATGTCCGTGCCGATCACCACGCCGGAGCCGGTGCGGTTCTCCACCACGATGCGGTTGGGCAGCACCTTCGACATCTCATCGGCCAGCAGCCGGGCCGGCACATCGGTGGGCCCGCCGGCGGCGAAGGGTACAACCATGCGCACCGGCTGGCTGGGCCAGGCAGGCTGGGCGGCGGCGGGGCGCAGCAGCAGCCCCGGCGCGGCCAGCCCCGCGGCGCCCAGCGCCAGGATGGGACGGCGGCCGAAGGTCGGATTGGTCATGGACATGTTCTCCCCGGGCGATCCTGCCGCCCAATTGAATTCTTGGGTGGAACAGTCGGGGAGAGGGCGGCCCGGCGTCAACAAGGATCGCCGGGCCTATGGGACTGGGGAGGTCCTAGTTGATGGTGATATTCGCCTCGCGCACCACCGCGGACCACTTCTGCGTCTCGTCCCGCAGCCAGGCGGCGGCGGAATCGGGGGTGCTGTCGGTGACCAGGCGCATCGCGAGGTCGGACAGGCGCTGCTGCACCGCGGCCTCGGCCGCCACCTGCATCAGGGCGCGGTTCATGGTCTGCACCACCGCGGCGGGCGTGCCCTTGGGCGCGAGCACCATGTGCCAGGTATAGGCCTCGAGCCCCGGGAAGCCGGCCTCGGCCGTGGTCGGTACATCGGGAAGCTGCGGCAGGCGGGCGGTGTCCATCACCGCCAGCGCGCGGGTCTCGCCGCGCTGGGCATAGGGCACGGCGCTGGTGGCGACATCGACGATCAGCGGGATGGTGCCGTTCAGCACATCCGGCATGGCCGCCGCCGTACCGCGATAGGGCACGTGCAGGGCGCGGGCCTGCATGGCGCGCAGCATCAACTCCGTCGCCAGGTGCAGCGCGCCGCCATTGCCGGAGGAGGCATAGGTCATCCCGCCCGGATCCGCCTTCAGCGCCGCCTGCAGGCCGCGCAGGTCGGTGATGCGCGAATCCTTGCCCACGGTGATCAGCATGGGGATCACGCCAACCAGCGCCACCGGCATGAAATCGGCATCGGGGTCGAAGGGCAGGCGCTGGAACAGGGCGCGGAGCACGGCATGCGCCACGGTGGTATAGAGGAAGGTGTGGCCGTCATTCGCCTTGGCGACCACCTCCGTGCCCACCAGCACGCCGGCGCCGGTGCGATTCTCCACGATGATGCGCTGCGGCAGGACGGCGCCCATGCGCTCGGCGAAGAGGCGGGCGGGAATGTCGGTGGGGCCGCCGGCGGCGAAGGGCACCACGAAGCGGATCGGCTGGTTCGGCCAATTGCCCTGGGCGCGGGCCGGGGAGATCAAAGCGGGGCTGGCCAGGGGGGTGGCGATGGCGGCCACGCCGGCGCCGAGAAGAGTGCGGCGGTTCATGGGGCGTTTCTCCAATAGGAACGTTCGGGCAGCGCCGCAGCACGCCCGAGGTTCCCGGCATGTCGCAATGCAGCAAAGCGACGTCAATCCGACGGGTCTATCAACCTTGCGTACAGGTCGGGATCCGTCGCGCCCTCCGTCCCGAACAGCAGCACCCGGCTTTCGGGATCGAGGCCGAGCATGGCGCGGCTCATCGGCTCCCGCGCCGCCAGCAGCAGCGCGGCCAGCCCGGCCACGGCGCTTTCCCCGGCGGTGATGGCGGGGCGGCGGCGGGCGAGCAGGCGCATACAATCCACCGCGCTGTCGTCGGACACCGCCATGAAGGCGAAGGCGCCGCGCTCCAACTCCTGCCAGGCGAGCAGGCTGGGCTCGCCGCAGGCCAGGCCCGCCATCAGCGTGTCCAGATCGCCCGGCACCGCCACCGCCTCCCCGGCCTCGGCGCTGGCCAGCAGGCAGGCGGCGCGCTCGGGCTCGACGACGATGATCTTCACCTCGGCGCCGAACCGCGCGCGGAGGTGGATGGCGACGGCCGCGGCCACGCCGCCGACGCCCCCCTGGATGAAGGCATGGGTTGGCGCGGCCCCCTGAAGCTGGTCGGCGGCTTCGTCCACCATGACGCGATAGCCCTGCATCACGTCGCGCGGGATCTCGGTATAGCCCTCATAGGAGGTGTCGGAGACGACGAACCAGCCCTCGGCCTCCGCGGTTTTCGCCGCCGCGCGCACCGCATCGTCGTAATTGCCGGGTACCACCCGGATTTCCGCGCCATAGCGGGCGATGGCGTCGCGGCGGCCCTGGCTCACCGTCTCATGCACGAAGATGACGCAGCGGCAGCCGAAGCGCTCCGCGCCCCAGGCGACGGAGCGGCCGTGGTTGCCATCCGTGGCGCAGGTCACCGTGATCTCCCGCACCGCGTCGCGATGCGCCCCGCCGGCGAGTTCCGCCGTGGTCGCGGCATTGGCCACGCCGCGCCGGGCGAGTTCCGCCACCAGCAGCCGCGCCACCGCATAGGCCCCGCCCAGCGCCTTGAAGCTGCCGAGGCCGAAGCGCCCGCCCTCATCCTTCCAATGCACCGCGGCGACCCGCGCCGCGGCCGCCACATCCTCCAGCGGCAACAGGGGCGTGGGCGCATAGCCGGGCCAGGAGGCGATTTCCGCGCGGGCGCGGCGGAAGCCGGATTCGGGCAGCACCACCACGCCGGGCGTGCCGTGGCGGCGGTTGAGCAGGAGGCGGGCGGGGCGATCCGGGATCATGCGGCGGAGAGTGGCCCGCCCGGCCGGCCGGGGCAACGCCGGCCGGGGACGCTTGGCGGCAGACCCGCGCCCCGGCAACTTGGCCGCCAGGAATCGGGAAAGGGGAAAAGGCCATGCAGGTGACCATCCTGGGCGGCGGCGGCTTTCTGGGCCGCAGGCTGGCGGCGCGGCTGGCGGCGGATGGGGCGGTGGGCGGCAAGCCCATCTCCGCCCTGACCCTGTTCGACCTGCACCAGCCGGCCCCGCTGGAGGCCCCCTTCCCCGTGACCTGCCTCGCCGGCGACGTGGCCGATGCGGCGGACCTGGCCCGCGCCATCCCGCCCGGCACCGGCCTGGTGGTGCATCTGGCGGCCGTGGTCAGCGCGGCGGCCGAGGCCGATTACGACCTCGGCATACGGGTGAATATCGCCGGCACCCAGGCGCTGATCGATGTCTGCCGCAAACTTCCCCACCCGCCGCGGGTGGTCTTCACCTCCTCCGTCGCCTCCTTCGATGGCGGCCAAGGCGCGATGGTGCCGGATGAGGCGCGGCAACTGCCCACCAACAGCTACGGCGCCCAGAAGGCGATCGGGGAGCTGCTGCTGGCGGATGCGACGCGGCGCGGCTTCCTGGACGTGGTCTCGATCCGACTGCCGACCGTGATGGTCCGCCCCGGCCGGCCGAACCGCGCGGCCTCCTCCTTCGTCTCCGCCGTGCTGCGGGAGCCCTTGCTGGGGCTGCCCGCCAACTATCCGGTGGCGGAGGATTTCCGGGTCTGGGTGTGCTCGCCGCGCCGGGCCGTGGAGTGGCTGGCGCATGCGGCGGGCATGGACAGCGCCGCGCTGGGCCGCGACCGCGGCATCAACCCGCCCGGCCTGTCCGCCAGCATTGCGGAGATGCTGGCAGCGCTGGAGGAGGTGGCCGGCCCCGAGGCCCGCGCCCTGGCGAAGCGCGTACCGGATGCCGAGGTGGAGGCGATCGTCGCCGGTTGGCCTGCCGCCTTCGCCGCCACCCGCGCCCCGGGCCTGGGCTTCAAGCCGTCAGAGACGCTGCCCGAGATCATCCGCGCCTTCATCGCGGACGACCTGGAGGCGACCCGCCGGGACCGCGCCGCCGGCTGAGCCCGAGGCTGAGGCAGCGGCGACAGGGCCGGCCAGGGCCTCGGGCCGCAGCACCTCGCAGAAGGGGATGGTCAGGGCGGCCTGCACCTCCTCGATCAGCGGGGGCGCGCGGCGGCCGCGGGACATGTCGAGCGGGAACCAGCCGATCAGCACCTCCGCCCTGCGCCGCGGCGGCACCTTCACCGGCTCGGCCGAGGCCTCGACCACGCCGGGCAGGCTGATTCGGACCTGCAGGCTGGCGGGAAAGGGATGCGGGTTGCGCACCATCATCCAGTATTCGGTGCGCGCCGCTTCGCGGGGCTCGGCCTGCACCACCATCTCGAAGCGTTCCGCCACCAGGTGGCTCTCCTTCGCCTCCGCCACCAGGCGGCAGGCAAAGGGCGTCTGCGCCAGGGCCGGGCTGGCAGCGAAGATCGCGGCGAGGATGGCGGCCAAGGCGGGGCGGCGGGCCATATGGGTCTCTCCTGCTTTCCCCCCAGCATGCGCTGGCGCGGCGGGCGGTGCCCAGGACGCGCTGGCTCTGGCCGCCATCGGCTGCGCCTTGGGCGACCGTTCCGGCGTGTAGAACGAAATTTGCCGCCACTTCAAGCAGTTGCCTGCGGCTGCGTCCGGCGGCATGCTCGCGCAAACTCGTCCCCGGGAGGACCCGTCCATGACCACCCGCCGCACCCTTCTGGGGGCTGCCGCCGCCTCCGCGGCCACCCTCGCCGCGCCGCGCCTGGCGCAGGCCGCCTGGCCGGGCGATCGCGCCATCGAGGTGATCGTCCCCTTTCCGCCCGGCGGCGGCGTGGACAATATGGTCCGCCCCATCGTGCATTTCGTGACGCCGCGCCTGCCCGGCGCGCGGTTTGCCATCGTCAACCGCCCCGGCGCCGCCGGACAGCTGGGCTTCGAGGCCTTGTTCAACGCGGCGCCGGATGGCTACACGCTGGGCGCCCTGACCAATACCGCCATGCACGCCATCGCGGTGGAGCGCACGCCCCGCTACCGGCCGGCGGACTTCACCTATATCGCCAATGTGGTGGATGATCCGGGCGGCTTCTGGGTGCGCGCCGACAGCCCCTGGCGCACGCTGGACGACCTGAAGGAAGCGGCGAAGAAGGACCCGGAATCGATCGGCGTCGGCACCGCCGGCATCGGCTCGGACGACCACATGCTGCAGTTGAGCTTCGAGGAAGCGGCCGGCGTGCGGCTGCTGCACATCCCCTATAACGGCACCGCGCCGGTGCAGCGGGACGTGCTCGGCGGCAGCCTGCCAGTCGGCAGCTTCAACATGAGCGAGGGCGTGACCCTGCTGCGGGAGGGCCGCATCCGCTGCCTGGCGCAGGGGGGCCCGGCGCGCTGGGCGCCGACCGGCCAGGTGCCGACCTTCCGGGAACAGGGCTACGACGTGCTCGGCGGCTCCGCCCGCGGCATCGGCGCGCCGCCCGGCCTGCCGGAGGAGATCCGCGTGAAGCTGGAGACCGCCTTCCGCGAGGCGCTGGCCGACCCGGCGCTGATCGCCGATGCCGAGCGCACGGGCCTGCCGCTGCGGCCGCTGGTGGGACAGGACTATCGCGAGATGATGCGCGCCGACCATGCGGTGCTGCAGGGGCTTTGGCAGCGGCGGCCCTGGCGGCAGTAGCGCCGCCTCAGCCGGACGGTTCGGCGCCCTGCGCCTGCAGGGCGGCGCGCCATTCCGGCGTCAGCGCCACTTTCTCCCCGCTATCCTGGCGCGTCACCACGCAGACGGCACGCGCGGTACAGCAGGGCTCGCCATCCACCAGCAGCGCATAATCCTGCACATAGGAGCTGCGGCGGAAGGAGGTGGTGCGGCAGGTCAGCGTCACCGCGTCATTGAAGCGCACGCCGCGCAGGTAGCGCACCTCCAGCTGCGTCACGACCGGCCCGGGCCGGTCCGGCGACAGCGCCGCGCCGGTCAGTGCCTGCCAATGCGCGACGCGCAGATCCTCGAACAGCGTCAGGTAGGCCGCGTGGTTGACGTGGCCATAGGGGTCGCATTCGGACCAGCGGATGACGTGGTCGCGGATCACAGCGGGGGAACCGGCCGCGGCTTGCGGTTCTCGTCGATGGCCACAAAGGTGAAGACGCCCTCCGTCACCAGGCACATCTCCTCCTCCGAGCGCTCGCGCCGCCAGGCCTCGACCTCGATGCGCATGGAGGTGCGGCCGACCGAGACGACTTCCGCGAAGATGCTGACCTCGTCACCCACCAGCACCGGCATGTGGAATTTCATCCCCTCCACCGCGATGGTCGCAAAGCGGCCGCGGCCGCGGCGCCCGGCGGCATTGCCGGCGGCCAGGTCCATCAGCCCCATCAGCCAGCCACCAAAAATGTCGCCGGAGGGATTGGCATCGGCCGGCATGGCAATGGTGCGCAGCTTCGGCGCGGTATCGGGCGGGGTGCGGGTGGGTGGGTTGGGCAAGCCTGTCTCCGTGGTAGGGTGGCAGCGCAACCATCCTTACGGCAGCCATGGCGCAAGTCCACTTCCTGACACATCCGGAGGTCGCCATCGACCCCGCCGTGCCGGTGCCCGACTGGCCACTCTCGCCGCGCGGGCTGGAACGCGCGCGGGCCATGCTGGCGCAGCCCTGGGTGCCGGCCATCCGTTCGGTGTTCAGCAGCGAGGAGCGCAAGGCGCGCGACATGGCGGAGATCCTGGCCGCGCATCGGGGCCTGCCCGTCACCCAGCTGGCGGCGCTGGGGGAGAATGACCGCAGCGCCACCGGCTACCTGCCGCCGGCGGAGTTCGAGGCGGTGGCGGATGAATTCTTCGCCGAACCGGCACGCAGCGTGCGGGGCTGGGAACGCGCGGCGGATGCCCAGGCGCGGATCGTCGGCGCGGTGCGCCAGGTGCTGGCGCAGGCGCCGCCGGGAGATGTGGCGATCGTGGCGCATGGCGGCGTCGGTGCGCTGCTGCTGTGCCACATCAAGGGCGTGAAGATCAGCCGGGCGGAGGACCAGCCGGGGCGCGGCGGTGGGAATGGGTTCCGGTTTGCGCGGGAGGATTGGCGGTTGCTGGAGGGGTGGCGGCGCGTGGAGGGGTAGCAGGCCCCCACCAGCCTGCGGCGTTGCGGCAGCGCCGCAACCCCGCGCTCCGCGCGGGCCCCTCCCTCCCCCGCCTGCGGGGGGTTGCGGCGCTGCCGCAACGCCACAGGCTGTGTCGGGGTGGGGGCAGCGCCGCCCCTCAACCCGGGCCGAGTTTCAAGATCGCCCGCGCCACCGCCTGCGCCCGCGGCACCAGGCTCGACAGTTCCAGATACTCCTCCGGCGTATGCGCCTTGCCGCCCACCGGCCCCACCGCACAGAGCGTCGGCGCGCCCATCGCCGCGGTGAAGCCGCTATCGGCGCAGCCGCCGCTGAATTCGCCGCTCGGGTCGAATCCGGATTCGCTGGCCGCCACGCGATAGGTGGCGAACAGCTTCGCCGCCTCCGGCGACTGCGTCAGCGGCAGGAACTCGCCCTTGATGGTCAGCTTCGCGCGCGTGCCGGGGACGAAGGACTTGTCGATGATGGCCTGGATCTTCGCCATCACCTCCTCACGGTCCGCCGGTTCCACATAGCGCAGGTCGATCTGGCCCTGGGCATGCGGTGCCACCGTGTTCACGCTCTGCCCGCCGGTCACCAGTCCGACATTCAGCGTGATGCCGCGCTTCAGATCGGTCAGCGCATGGATCGCGGTGATCTTCGCCGCCAGCTCGCCGATGGCGCTGATGCCGGCCTCGAAATTGCCGCCGGAATGCGCGGCCTTGCCCTCGATGTCGAAGACCGAGAAGACGCCACCCTTGCGGCCGGTGACGATGCCGCCATTCGGCCGGCCGGGTTCGGAATTGAACACCACGCGCGCCGCCTTCGCCTCCGCCTCGATCACCGGGCGGCCCTCCGGCGAGCCGATCTCCTCATCACCGGTGAACAGCGCCACCAGCGGTCCCGGCGCGCCGCCGAATTTCCGGAAGGCGGCGAGGACGAACATGTTCATCACCAGCCCCGCCTTCATATCGGCGACGCCGGGGCCGAAGGCGCGGTCGCCCTCGATGGTGAAGGGGCGGCGCGTGGGCTCGCCCTTCGGGAAGACGGTGTCGCGATGGCCCATCAGCAGGATGTTTTTCCGAGTATTGCCCCCGCTGATCCCGCTGCCGTCATCCAGCACGGCCCTGATGCAGTCGCCGTGCTTCTGCTGCGGCAGGGTTTCGACAGGAATGCCCTGCGCCGCCATGAAGCGCGCGACCTGGGCGCCGACGCGATCCACGCCTTCCTTGTCGTAGCTGCCGCCATCGGTGTCCACCATCTCGCGCAGCACCTGGATCATCGACTCGCGTTGTGTGGACAGCCACTCGATGATGTCCGTCTCAGCCGCCATGATCATCCGTTCTCCGCTGCAACAGTGGCAGCCTCGCATCCGCGCCGGGGCCTGGGAAGGCCCGTCATCGTCAAGGCTTCACCGCCGGGTCATCGCACCGTCACCGGCCGCGCCTAGCTTCCGCCGCCGATCGGAACGGGAGCCGCCATCATGATCCAGCGCAGACATATTTTGGGCGCCACCGCCGGCGCGGCACTGCTGCCGCGCTTCGCCATCGCGCAGAATGCGGGGCCGGATACGCGCCCCTCCATCACGGTCGCCGTGCAGATCGTCAGCATCTCCGGCACGCTGGAGCCGATGCGCGAACAGTCCAATGTCGGCTTCCGCATCATGCCCAGCTTTTCCGAGCCGCTGATCGGCATCGACTGGACGCGCACGCAGCGCGCCGAGCCGGTGCTGGCGACATCCTGGCGCCGCATCGATGCAAAGACGCTGGAGCTGACGCTGCGCGACGATGTGCGCATGCATGACGGCCGCATCATGGAGGCGGAGGACGTCGCCTTCACCTTCAGCAACGAGCGCATGTGGACCGGCCTGCCCGCCGACACCCGCGGCCTGTTTGTGTCCACCACCGCCGGCGCCGCGGGCAAAACGCCGCCGCCCGAGGCTGCCGCGATTAGCCGCGCGCATTTCCCGAATTTCGAACGCATGGAGGTGGTGGACCGCCGCACCGTGCGCTTCGTGAATTCCGTGCCCGATGTGACGCTGGAAGGCCGGCTGACGCGCACCACGGGCGCCATCTTCTCCCGCGCCGCTTTTGCGGAGGCCGCAAGCTGGCTGGACTGGGCGCGCAAGCCGGTGGGCACGGGGCCCTATCGCGTCGCCTCCTTCCGGCCGGGCCAGGACCTGGTGCTGGAGGCGCATGACGACTACTGGGGCGGCCGCCCGCCCCTGAAGCGCATCCGCTTCGTCGAGGTGCCGGATGTGGCGTCGCGCGTCGCGGGGCTGCAGGCCGGCGACTACGACTTCATCTGCGACCTGCCGCCGGACCAGATCCCGGGCATCGAACGCAGCGCGCGCCACCACGTCGTCGGCGGGCCGATCAACAACAACCGGCTGATCGTCTGGGACAAGACGCATCCCGTGCTGGCGAACCCGCTGGTGCGCCGCGCCATGTCGCACAGCATCGACCGCCAGGCGATCGTCGACAGCCTCTGGGGCGGCCGCACCGCGGTGCCGCGCGGCCTGCAATGGGAGGTCTATGGCGACATGTACCTGGCCGACTGGGAAGCGCCGCGCTTCGACCTGGCCGAGGCGCGCCGCCTGCTGCGGGAGGCGAACTACCAGGGCCAGCCGATCCCGTACCAGCTGCTGAACAACTACTACACGCTGCAGGTGGCCTCCTCGCAGATCCTGGTCGAGGGCTGGCGCCAGGCGGGGCTGAACGTGCAGATCGAGATGAAGGAGAATTGGGGCCAGATCATCGGCCGCTTCGAGGGCCGTGGCCTCTGCGACAATTCCAACACCGCGGTCTTCAACGACCCCGTCGCGCCGATGTCCGTCTATGCGCCGGGCGGCCAGACCTGGGCCAGCGGTCAGTGGCAGAACGAGGAAGCGCCGCGGCTGATGGACGCCTTGCAGACGGAGAGTGACCTGGCAAAACGCCGCGACACCTTCCGCCGCCTGCTGACCCTGACGGAGCGCGAGGACCCCGCCTATACCGTGCTGTTCCAGACGGCGAATTTCACCGGCAAGCGCAAGGACCTGCCCTGGCAGGCCTCGAAATCCTTCGTCATGGATTTCTCGGCCCGCAACTGGGGCGGGGCGGCCTAACCGTCCAGGCGCTGCACAAAAGTCTGGAGCAGGTCGGTGATGATCGCCGGCTGCTCCAGGCTCGGCAGATGCGCGGCGCCGGGCAAGGCCTGGGCGGTGGCCGCGGGCATCGCTGCCGCCATCTGGCGGCAGCGATCCTGGATATGCGGGAAGTCGAGCTCACCCCAGGCCACCAGCGCCGGCATGCGGAGTTCGTGCAGGCGGCCGAAGGCGGGCGCCGTGTCGAGGCTTTGGCCCAGTGACGGGGATCGGAGCGCGATGCCGTTCATCTCCAGGAACAGGTCCCGCATCGGCCCCGCGACCCGTCCCTCCGCCGCCAAGGGCCCGTCCAGCCAGAGGCGCGCCTTCAGCGCATTCACCGCATCGAGGTCGCCCACCGCCTCCGCCGCCCTCTGCCGGTCCAGCATCGCGCGGATCGCCGGTGGATAGGCCGGCTCCGGCGCGCCGCCGAGGCTGGGGGCGATGAGAACCAGGCCGCGGATGCGGGCGGGATGGCGCAGGGCCGCGTCGATCGCGATCCTGCCGCCCTGGGAGCAGCCGACCAGGACCAACGGACGCCCCTCGCCCAGCGCCTCGATCACCGCCATCAGGTCGGCGACCGGCGAGAAATCCTCGGCCTCCGCCCGCGTGCCGCCGAAGCCGCGCCGGTCATAGGCGATGACGCGATGCGTGGCGGCCAGCGCCGCCATCTGCGCGGACCACATGCGGCTGTCGCAGACATTGGCGTGCAGGAAGACGAGCGGGTCCCCCTGCCCGGCCGCCTGCGTGGCCAGGACGGCGCGGCCGGAGGCGACGCCCGGCATGCGCGAGCCTACTCCACCTTGCCGATGCGCTGGACGGCACGCAGCAGCCGCGCGCTGTCCTCGGCGAAGAACGTGGCGAATTCCGGCGCGTCGAGGTACGCCACCGGCGCGCCGGCTGCAGTGAAGGCCGCGACCAGCTGCGGGTCCCGCACCGCCTGCCGCACCGCATCCCGCAGCTTCTGCTGCACCGGCGCGGGCGTCGCCGCCGGGGCGAAGAGCCCGGCCCAGATGTAGAACTCGACCTCCGAAAATCCCTTTTCCATAAAGGTGGGGACATCGGGGAAGGCGGCCACGCGGTCCTTGCCCCAGCAGCCCAGCACGCGCACGCGGCCGGACTGCACATGCTGCGTCAGCGTGCCGGGCGCGGAGGCCAGCGCCTGCACCTGGCCGCCCAGCAGCGCGGTGATGGCGGGACCGGCGCCGCTGAAGGGCACATGCAGCGCGCGAAAGCCCGCCGCGGCGGCGAGCATTTCCATCGCCACATGCAACGTGCCGTAGGTGCCGGAGGAGCCGTAGGGAATGTCCCCCGGCCGCGCCTTCGCGGCGGCGATGAACTCCTCCATCGTCTGCCAGGGGGCGCTCGCCGGCACCGCCAGCATGGTGGGGTCTGCATTCACCAGGGCGATGGGCGCGAACTGGTCCACCGTATAGGGCGGCGTGCGGCCGAAGAGCTTTTCGGCTTCGGGAATCACCGCCAGCGAGGACAGCGCCATCAGCGTCGTATAGCCATCCGGCACGCTGCGGGCGACGAAGGCATTGCCGATGGCCCCAGCCGCGCCGCCGCGATTCTGCACCACCACCGCCTGGCCGAGGATCTTCTCCATGGCCGCCGCGGTCGGCCGCGCGGCGAGGTCGGCCTGCCCGCCGGGTGGGAAGGCCACCACCATGTTCAGCGGGCGCGAGGGGAAGTCGGTCTGCGCCAGGGCGCTGCCAGCGAAGGGCAGCGCGGCGGCGGCGCCCAGCAGGGTGCGACGGTTCATTTTCTTGGTTCCTCCCGTTTCCAGTGGCCTCGTCAGGCCACCGCATTCTCCAGCTCGCCGATGCCGGTGATCGCGATCTTCACCACATCGCCGGACTTCAGGAAGACCGGCGGGTTGAAGCCGATGCCGACGCCGGCCGGCGTGCCGGTGGCGATCACATCGCCCGGCTCCAGCGTGATGACGGCGCTGATCGCCTCGATCAGGGTCGGGATGTCGAAAATGAGGTCGGCCACCGGCGCGTGCTGGCGCTGCTCGCCATTCACCCAGGTGGTCAGCACCAGCTTCGTCGGGTCCGGCACCTCATCCGCCGTCAGCACGGCGGGGCCCATCGGGCAGAAGGTGTCGAGGCCCTTGCCGAGGATCCACTGGCTGTGGCGCTTCTGCAGGTGGCGCGCGGTGACGTCGTTGATGATGGTGTAGCCGAAGACATGCTTGAGCGCCTCGGCCTTGGAGATGCCGCGCCCGCCCTGCCCGATCACGACACCCAGCTCGCCCTCATAGTCCAGCCCGCCGGTCGTATCGAGATGCCCCAGAATCTTCTCGCCAGTGGCGATGATGCTGGTGTGGGGCTTGGAGAAGACGACGGGAAAGGGCGGCACCACGTCCTTGGCCCCGCCATCGAAGCCGGATCCGGCGAATTCCTTGGCGTGCTCGTGGTAGTTCTTGCCGACGCAGAAGACGTTCTTCGGCGGGCGGGGGATCGGCGCGCAGAGCTTGGCGCCCTCCACCTTCGGCGCCTTGGCCATGGCGGCGCGCGCCTTGTCCAGCAGGGCGGGCTCGGCGGCGGCCAGGTCCAGCATGCTCTGGCCGCGCAGCAGCGGCTCGGCGGCCGCCAGGTCGAGAACCTGGTCGCCCTCCCCCAGCGCGCCGACTTCCTGCTGCAGCTTTCCCGGGCGCGTGAAGGTGACAAGGCGCATGGCGCGGTAATCCCTCAGTTGAGCTTCGCCCGCATCTGCCCGGTTTCCGCCGGATTGGCCAGGGGGAGGCTGGCCGCACGTTCCAGTGCGCGGGCGGCGCGGAAGGCCAGGTCGTCGCGATAGAGCGCGGCCGCCACCTGCACCGCGCGCGGCATGCCGGCCTCGTCCAGGCCGATCGGCACGGCGATGGCGGGCTGGCGGGTCAGGTTGAAGGCGAAGGTCCAGGGCGCCCAGTCGCGCCACAGCGCCTCCACCGGCTTGATGGTGGGGGCATCCGCATCGAAGGCGGCGGTCGGCGTGGCGGCGGTCAGGATCAGGTCGTAGCGCTGGTGGAAGCGCGCCATGGCGTGGCCGCACTCCACCCGCATCATATCAGCACCGAGGAAATCGGCCGCCGACATATCGCCCATCCTGCGCGCCACCTCCTCGATCCCGGCATCCAGCTGGGCGCGCTTTTCCTCCGTCGCACCGTTCCAGATGCGGGCGATGGCCACGCCCCAGACGCGGGAGAAGATGGCGCGGGTATCGGGCAGCTCGGGGTCCGCCTCCTCGACGATGGCGCCCTGCTCGGCCAGCAGCTTGGCGGCCACCTGCAGCGCGGCCTCCCCCTCCTCGTCCAGCGGCGGCTCGAACCCCAGGCGACGCACCACGGCCACCCGCAACCCGGCCACCCCCTGGTCCATGCCGGCCCGCCAGTCGCGCGGGTCATCCGGCAGGCTGACCGGGTCGCGCAGGTCGTGGCGGGCCAGGGCGGACATCATCAGCGCCGCATCGCCGACGCTGCGCGTCATCGGCCCGGCGCAGGCCACGCCGGAAAAGGCGCCATGCGGCCATTGCGGGATGCGGCCGTAGGACGGCTTCACCCCCACCAGCCCGCAATAGGCGGCCGGAATGCGGATGGAGCCGCCGGCATCGGTGCCGATATGCAGCGGCCCGAAGCAGGCCGCCCCCGCGGCGCCAGCGCCGGAGGAACTGCCGCCGGCGGAGCGCTGCGGGTTCCAGGGGTTTCGGGTCACGCCATGCAGCGGGCAGTCGCTCGGCGTCTTCCAGCCGAATTCGGTGGTGGTCGTCTTGCCGATGATGACCGCGCCCTCGGCCAGCAGGCCGACCACGGCGGGGGCATTCTCCGTCGCCGGGGTTGGGTCAGTCGTCAGGCTGCCGCGGCGGGTGGGAAAGCCGGCAATGTTGAGCAAATCTTTCACGGTGCAGGGGACGCCGTCCAGCATGCCGATCGGCCGGCCGGCGGCCCAGCGGGCCTCCGACTCGCCGGCCTGGCGCAGCGCCTGGGGGTTCATGGTGGCGAAGGCGTTCACCCAGGGGTTGTAGCGCGCCACCCGCTCCATCACCGCCTTCAGCGCCTCCACCGGCGACAGGCGGCGCGTGGCATAGAGCGCCAGTAGCTGTTCGGCCGTCATCTGGGCGGGATCGGTCGGCGTGGTCATGCGGGGCTTCCGGATCGGGGCGAGGACGCGCAGCATGGCCGCTCACCAGGGCCAGGGAAACCCCGCAGCATGACCAGCGCAAATCCGTGGGAATGGAGCGAGCCGGAATGGCGCGAGATCGTCGGCCGGGCGCGGGCCGGGCGCAGCCTGCGGCCGACGCATTGGCCGGACGGCGCGCGCTGCTGCGTGACGCTGAGCTTCGATGCGGATCACGAGACGATTCCGCTGCGCGACAATGACGAAAGCCCGATGCGCATCAGCCAGGGGCAATACGGCAACCGCCAGGGTGTCCCGCGCATCCGCGCCCTGCTGGCGAAGCACGGCATCCCGGCCACCTTCTTCTACCCGGCCGTCTCCGCCCTGCTGCACCCGGACGAGGTCCGTGCCGTGGCGCAGGAAGGCCACGAGATCGGCGTCCATAGCTGGATCCATGAGGCGAACACCAAGCTGCCCCCCGGAGTGGAGCGCGAACTGACGCTGCGGGCACGGGATACGCTGGAGAAGGTCAGCGGCCAGCGGCCGGTCGGCATGCGGACGGCGTCCTGGGACTTCTCGGTGGATACGCTGTCCATCATCAAGGAGATGGGGCTGCTCTATGACAGCTCCCTGATGGCGGATGACGATGCCTATGAGCTGCTGGACCAGGGCGAGCCGACCGGCATCGTCGAGTTGCCGCCGGAGTGGATCCGGGACGATGCGGTCTATTTCAATATGCTGCGCTTCTCGGGGCTCCGCCCCTACACCCCGCCCTCGGCCGTGGAGGAAATCTTCGCCGCCGAATTCGACGGCGCCTATGCGGAGGGCGGCATGTTCCTGCTGACCATGCATCCGCATGTCATCGGCCATCGCAGCCGCATCACCCTGCTGGACCGGCTGGTGACGCGGATCAAGAAGCATGAGGGGGTGTGGTTCGCCACCCATGCCCAGGTTGCGCAATGGTGCAAGGACCATGCCTCGGGCTGAACCGCTTCGGGCCTTCGCGCGCCGGCTCTGGCTGATCCTGCTGGCCGGCGCGCCGCTTTTCCTTGCCGGGCCGGCGCTGGCCCAGCCGGGTCCGGTGCTGCGCGCCGGATGGTATGCCTCCGAACCGCAGCAGTATCAGCGCAACGGGGCGCTGACCGGCCTCGATATCGAGATGGTCCAGGCCCTGGCCCGCCATGCCGGCCATGCGCTGCGCTGGACGCAGCACGGCTACCTGCCGCTGCTGGAGGATGTGGCTGCCGGGCGCATGGACCTCTTCACCGGCATCGCCACAACCGAGGCGCGGCAGCAGACCTATGCGCTGTCTCGCCCCTATCGCTTCGATACCAATGTGCTGATCATGCGGCGCGGCGAGGCCGCCGCGCTGCGCTTCACCGATGCCGCGGGCCTGGCCGCGCATCTGCAGGCCAATGGCCGCTTCCGCCTGGGCGTGCGCGCCGGCTACAGCTATTTCGACGCGGCGCTGGACCAAGTCATCGCCCAGCCACCTGACCCGGGCCAGGTCCGCGCGGCGGATGACGATGCCACCAATCTGCGCCGCCTGCTGGCCGGTGAGATCGACGGCTTCCTGGCGGAGCGGCTGTCCGTCGCCCTTGCCATCACCGAGCTGCGCCTGGGCCAGGCGGTGGAGGAGCAGGCGATGCGCCACCGCATCCCCCTGCACCTGGCCTTCAGCCGCGCCACGACGCCCGCGGCGACGGTGGCGGCCTTCGACGAGGCGATCCTGGCGCTGCGGGCGGATGGCACGCTGGACCAGATCGCCGCGCGCTTCCGCTTTCCGCTGCTGCTGTCCAAGACGCTCGACAGCGACTGGTTCCGCACGCTGCAGGTGCTGGGCACGCTGGCCGCCGCGCTGGCCGGCACGCTCGCAGCCCGGCTGAGCGGCTGGAGCCTGTTCGGCGCCTTCGTCCTGGCCGGCGTCACGGCGGCCGCCGGCGGCGTGCTGCGCGACCTTCTGGTGGGGCGCTTTCCCATCGGCATCGCCCAGGACCCGCTGTTCCTGAAGCTGATCTTCGGCACGGTGATCTTCTGCTGGGCGGTCACCCATCTCTGGGGGTTGTTGCGCGGAAGGCTGATCCTGGCCTTCTGGGTGGCGCAGCTGGCGGTGGCGATGCGGCGGCGGCGGATCGACCGCTGGCTGTTCGATGCCGCGGATGCGCTGGGGCTGGCCGCCAGCACCGTGCTGGGCGTGGCGGTCGCCTTCGGCATGCGGGCGGAGCCCTTCTGGCTCTGGGGCCCCATGCTGGGCACCATCACCGGCGCGGGTGGCGGCATCCTGCGCGACGTGCTGCGCGGCGGCGGCAATATCCCCAATCTGAAGACCGGCTTCTATGGCGAGGTGGCGCTGATCTGGGCGCTGGCGCTGTCCGCCTACCTCATGGCGCGCAAGGCGGAGATCGAGCTGGATGAGGTGATCGTGGTGGTGGTGGCGGCCGTCATCGGCGCGGTGCTGACCCGCATCGCGGCGCTGGCCCTCGACTGGCGGCCGCCGCGCCTGGGCTGACGGCCCGGGTTTTAATGCACCGCGCCCTGGCGCAGCAGCGTCGCATAGACATCCCGCGTCGCGGCGGAGAGCGAGCGGGAAAGCTCCTCCAGCCCCGCCACATGGTCCAGCCGCGCCGCGGCCCCGGCGCGCTCGGCCTCGGACAGCACCAGCGGCACCAGGCCGGTGGATTTCGCCAGGCCGATCAGCAGCGCGTCGCGCGGGTCGGGGATCTCGTCCTCCAGCAGCACGCCGCGCAGGCGGCGCCGCACTTCCGCGGTTTCGGCCCGGCCGGTCGCCTTGGGGTAGCGGCGTTCCGGGAAGACCCAGAGGAAGCGGTCCTCGATCCGCCGCAGCACGCCGCCCGCCACCAGGCGTTCCAGCACCTGGGCGCGCAGCGCGGGGCCGGTCTTGGCGATATCCTGGATCCACCAGCGGCTGGTCCGTTCCGCGCCACCCGCCGAAGCGGCACTGGCCAGGCGGGCCAGCACCTCATCCAGCAGCGCGTCGCCGGTGGGCCGCGACTGCACCAGAACCAGCTGGTCGAGGTCGGTGTCGATGCGCCCGGCCAGCGCCAGCTCCATCAGGATGGCGCCGGCCAGTGCCAGGTCGCCGGCCGGGCCTGGCAGCCCCACCGGCTTGCCGGTCTCGTC
Source organism: Falsiroseomonas tokyonensis (assembly GCF_019024325.1). Taxonomy (GTDB): domain Bacteria; phylum Pseudomonadota; class Alphaproteobacteria; order Acetobacterales; family Acetobacteraceae; genus Falsiroseomonas; species Falsiroseomonas tokyonensis. The sequence goes on along the minus strand of NZ_JAFNJS010000002.1, from coordinate 168,813 downwards.
ATCGAGGAGGAGGAGCAGGATCTCCTCCGGCATGGTCAGCGACATCGGGGCCCCCGTCTTTGCAGGACAGGATGCCATGAAAGGCCCCCGCGGAGCCATCCATGGCGGTGCCTCCCGCCGATCTCAGGCCAGCATGCGCACCTTCGGCTCCCGCGCCCATCGCCGCGTCGCGGCCATCGCGGTGAAGCCATCCACGCCCTTGGCCAGGTCCAGGATGCCCTCATCCGGCATGACGCCCGCCTTCTTCAGCAGCGGCATGGCCTCCGGCGAATGGCCGATCGCCTTCAGATGGACGAAGGCGAAGCTGGCGAAGTCCTGCGCCGCGCTGTCCTGCATCATTTGCGTGCAGCCGGCCTCGGACAGCACCACCGCCACCGCGTCGAAGATGACGGAGGGCGTGCCCGCGAGCTGGCCATCGGCCGGCAGCTTGCGGCCGTCCTTCAGCGTGACGCCGCCGACCTTGGGCGCCACGATCATCACCTTGGCACCCTCCGCCATCGCCGCCTTGCGCACCGCCTCCACCATCGCGCCATCGGCGCCGTCGGAGACCAGGATGCCGACGGCGCGGCCCTTCAGCGTCTCCGGATACTTGCCGACGATGCGCAGCGCGGGGGATGGCGGCAGGTCCTGCGGCGCGACCGCCGGGGTCGCCGCCTCCGGCAGGTCGAGGTTCATGCCATTGGCGACCCGCTGGGCCAGCGTCTCATCCACATTGCGCAGCAGCGACAGAACCCGCAGGCGGACATGCGGCAGCGTCACCTTGGACAGCTCGAAGACCAGGGCGGAGGCCATATGCGACTGCTCGATCTCGGTCTGCGAGCGGAAGAACAGCCGCGCCTGGCTGAAATGGTCGGCGAAGCTCTCGGCGCGCAGCCGCACCTTGGTCTCGCCCACCGGCACCGCCACGCTGCGGAAGCCGCCCTTCGGATCCGCCCGGGGGCCGGCCACTTCCCCCGCCTCGCCCAGGCTGTTCGGCTCGTAATTGGCGCGGCCCGGGATGACCTGGGTCTGCATATGCCCGTCGCGCTGGAAGTTCTGGAAGGGGCAGCCCTTCGCCTGGTTGATCGGCAATTGATGGAAATTGGTGGAGCCGAGGCGGGAGAGCTGCGTGTCCTGGTAGGAGAACAGCCGCCCCTGCAGCAGCGGGTCTTCCGAGACATCGATGCCGGGCGGCATGTTGGTCGGCAGATAGGCCACCTGCTCGGTCTCGGCGAAGAAGTTCGTGGGGTTGCGGTCCAGCACCATCCGCCCGACGACGCGGATCGGCTTCACCTCCTCCGGCACCAGCTTGGTGGCGTCCAGGATGTCGAAGGGCAGCGCCTCCGCCTCCTCATCGGTGAAGAGCTGCACGCCGAATTCCCATTCCGGGAAGTCGCCGGCGGCGATGGCGTCGTGCAGGTCGCGGCGGTGGAAATCCGGATCGGCGCCGGCGATCTTCAGCGCCTCGTCCCAGCAGGTGGACTGCGTGCCGAGCTTCGGCCGCCAGTGGAACTTTACCAATGTCCCCTTCCCGTTCGCATCGACGAGGCGGAAGGTGTTGACGCCGAAGCCTTCCATCATGCGCAGCGAGCGCGGGATGGTGCGGTCCGACATGGCCCACATGATCATGTGCATGGATTCGGGCATCAGCCCGATGAAGTCCCAGAAGGTGTCATGCGCGGTGGCGGCCTGCGGGTAGCCGCGGTCGGCTTCCATCTTCGCGGCATGGACCAGGTCGGGGAACTTGATCGCATCCTGGATGAAGAAGACCGGGATGTTGTTGCCGACCAGGTCCCAGTTGCCCTCCACCGTGTACATCTTCACGGCGAAGCCGCGCACGTCGCGCGGCGTATCGACGGAGCCGGCGCCGCCGGCAACGGTGGAGAAGCGGGTGAAGACCTCGGTCTTCTTGCCGACCTCGGTCAGGATCTTCGCGGTGGTGAATTCGGCGAGCGAGTCCGTCAGCTCGAAGAAGCCATGCGCGGCGGAGCCGCGGGCATGGACGATGCGCTCGGGAATGCGCTCATGGTCGAAATGCTGGATCTTCTCCCGCAGCACGAAGTCTTCCAGCAGCGAGGGGCCACGCCGGCCGGCCTTCAGCGAGTTCTGATTGTCGCTGATCGGCACGCCATGATTGGTGGTGATCCGGGCATCGGGGCGGCTTGCGGTCTGGTGCAGCTCCCCGCCATGGCCGAGGCTGGCGGCCTGGTCGGACATGGACGTCTTCGTATTGGACATGTGATCCTCGGCGACGCTGCGACGTCACTCTGACGCAGCCGCCTCGCCGCGGTTCCCGGCCGGCAGTACCCGCACAGGAAAATGGGCCCGGCATCGGCCGGGCCCACTCGGTCTCAGCCCACCACGATGTTGAACTGCCGCGCCACGGCGGTCCATTCCGCGATCTCCTGCCGCATCAGCCCGACGAAGGCCTCGCCCGCCGGCGGCGGGTTGCGCGGCATGGTCTGCAGGTCGACGAAGCGGGCCGAAAGCTCCGGCCGCTGCAGGATCGGCGGGATGATGGCGGTCAGCCGCTCCACGATCGGCGCCGGCAGGCCCTTGGGCCCCGAGATGCCGAGCCATTGCGCCGAGGTCAGCTTTGGGAAGCCCAGCTCGGCGAAGGTCGGCACATTGGGGAACATCGCCAGCCGCTGCGGCGTGGAGACGGCGAGCGCCCGCAGCGACCCGTCCCGCATCTGCGCCGTATTGGTGGTGATGGGGTCCACCATGCATTCGATATTGCCCGCCAGCACATCCTGCATGGCCGGCGCGCTGCCGGCATAGGGGATGTGGTCGAGGTTGGGCGCCCGCGCCTCCGACGACAGCATGGCCCCCAGCAGATGCGGGGCGGAGCCGATGCCGGAGGAGCCGAAGCGCACCGGCCGTGTCCGCGCCATGGCCAGCAGCTGCTCCAGCGTCTGGAAGGGGGAGGCCGCGCGCACCAGGATGATGTTCGGCGCCTCCACCATATGCATCATATGGGTGAAGTCGTTGATCGGGTCGAAGGGCAGCGTCGGGCGCGTGGCGGTGGAGAAGACATGCACGGAGGCATGGCTGACCAGCAGCGTGTAGCCATCCGCCGGCGCCTTGGCGACCGCGTCGGTGCCGATGATGCCGCCGGCGCCCGGGCGGTTTTCCACCACCACATTCTGGCCCAGCGCCTGTGCCATGGCCGGCGCCAGCAGGCGGGCCACCGTATCCACCAGCCCGCCCGGGGGGAACTGGGCGACCAGGCGGATCGAGCGGTTGGGCCAGGCGGCCTGCGCCAAGGCCGGTGTTGCCAAGGGGGCAGCCAGGCCGGCGGCGGCCAGGCCGAGGAGATTGCGACGCGTCTGCATTGTTGCGCTCCCAGCGATCAGAAACCGAGGGATGGCGCACAAGCCTTGGGCATCCGCCCTGACTGGTCTCACGCCTTGCCCCTCTGACAGGGGGCAAGGCAAATCGTATGCCGCGCTCAGCCCTCCCGCTGGGCGGTGCCGAGGCCGACGCCCCGGACGTCGGACACCGCGACCGCCAGCGACCGGTTCAGGCTCTCGATCCGCGTCACCACGCCGAGCCAGGGCTGCACCGCCTCCAGCTCCGCCTCCGAGAACAGCAGCGGCAGCAGCCCGGCGGCGCGGGCCAGGCCGAGCAGCAGCGCGTCCTGCGGCGCGGGGATTTCTTCCATCAGCAGCAGGGTGCGCAGCCGGGTGCGGGCCTCCGTCACCTCCGGCCGGCCGGGGGTCTTGGGGTAGCGGCGGTCGGGCAGGATCCAGAGCACCCTTCCCTCCTCCCGCCGCAGGATGCCGCGCGCCACCAGCCGGTCGAGGATCGCGGCGCGGGCCGCCGGCGCATCGCGCGCCAACAGCGGGATGGCGCCGCGCGCATCGGCCGGCGCGCCGGGCGCGGCCAGCCGGGCCAGGGCGGCATCCAGCGCCGCATCGCCCGTTGGCGTCGCATCCACCAGGATCAGCCGGTCCCGGTCGGTATCGACGCGACCGGCCAGCGCCAGCTGCATCAGCAGGGCGCCGGCCAGCGCCCGGTCGGGCGCCATGCCGCTGCGGCCGACCGGGCGGCCCGTCTCGTCATCCAGCGCGAGGAGGACGATCTCCTCCGCCAGGGTGAGGCCGCCCTCGCTCACGGCTGGGCGAGCGCCGCGGACCAGGGGGACATCACATCGGTCACGCCGATGCGTTCGCCGCCGGGCTGCACCAGGATCAGGTTGGGACAGGCGAAATTCACCGGCAGCACCGCATGCTCCACCAGCTCCAGCGGCCCCATCGCCGCCAGCCCGTCCAGCGTCGCCTGCGGCAGGGTGCGGTCCGCCGTCGCACCCTCCGGCCCGCTGACATCGAGGCGCGGGAAATGCGCCGCCGCCTGCGGGTCCATGCCGAAGCCGCTGACCAGCGACAGCATCTGGAAGACGGCCGCCAGGATGCGCCGCCCGCCGGAGGCACCGAGCGCCATTTCCGGCCGGCCCGCCGCATCGGCCACGATGACCGGCGACATATTGGTCAGCGGGCGCTTCCTGGGCCCGATCGCATTCGCGCTGCCCGGCCGCGGGTCGAACCACATGACGCCGTTGTTCATCAGCACGCCGGAGCGCGGCAGCACGACGCGGGACCCCATGGAGGAAAGCAGCGTGGTGGTCATGGAGACCATCATGCCATCCGCATCCACCACGTTCAGATGGGTGGTGCAGCTATCGGCGCCCTTGGGCTCGGCATCGCCCAGCCCGGCCAGGCGCTCGGCATAGGCTTCCTGCATCGCCTTCGCGAAGGCCAGGTGCCAGGCGGTGCCCGGCGCCTGCCCGGACCAGTCCGCCCCCTCCATCAGCGCCATGACGCGGCGGAAGGTGGGGGCGGCGGTCAGGCCATTGGACAGGTGCAGGGTGCGGCCGCGCCAGGGGACGGAGACCGCCGGCAGCACCCGCGCCTGGCAGCCGGCGAGATCGGCGGCGGAGAGGATGCCGCCCGCCTCCCGCACATCGGCCGCGATCGCCGCCGCCACCTCGCCCTCGTAGAAGTCGCGGAAGCCCGCCTGCTGCAGCCGCTCCAGCGTCGCCGGCAGATTGCCCTGGCGGAAGAAGCCGGGCTTGCCCTGGTAGGGGGCGACGGGGGGCAGGCCGTTCGGCAGGTAGATGCGCGCCGATTCCGGATAGAGCTTCAGGGTGGAGGCCGCATTGGCGATCTTCAGCGTGGTGAACCAGTCCTGCGCCAGGCCACGCTTCGCCAGGGCCACGGCCGGCGCCAGCACCTCCGCCACCGGCAGCCGGCCGCGGCGCTGATGCAGCAGCGCATAGCCGGCGACCGAGGAGGGGATGCAGAAGCTCATCGGCCCGTGGATGTTGCGATCGCCCTCCACCTCCGGCCAGGCGAAGAGGTCCTGCTTCATCCGCCCGGTGGTCGGGAAGTCCTTCGCATCGAGGCCGGCGGGGGAGACGGGGCCGAAGTCGAAGGTCTCGGCCGGGCCGCCCGGGGCCGCCACCTGGGCGAAGCCGATGCCGCCGAGGCCGCTGTTCCAGGGCTCCGTGCTGGCCAGGGCGAAGGCCATGCCCACCGCCGCATCCGCGGCATTGCCGCCGGCTTCCAGGATGGCGATGCCGGCCTCGGCCGCGGCGCGGGACTGGCTGGCGACCATGCCCCGGCGGCCGCGGGCAGCGGGCTTGGTGACCTGCCAGTGCTGGGTGGTGTGGTCGGGCGGCTGGTACATGCGGGATCCTCCGAATAAGCGAAGGATCGACCCGGGGGCGCGGCGCCGCAAGCCGGGCCCGAGACCCGCCGCCTCAGCGCGGCTTCGCGGCCCCGCGCCTCAGCGCGGCTTCGCCGCACGGCGCCGGTCCACGGCCTTCTCGAAGTCCAGGTCCTCGTGCCAGCTCAGATGGCGATCGAGCGCCGCCTGCGCCGCCGCCAGGTCGCCGCGCTCCAGAAGGTCCAGGATCTCGACATGCTCGGCGGAAATCCGCGGCTTGGGGCGCACGTCATGGCCCAGGCCCCAGACCACGGAAAGCTGCCGCGCCACGCTCAGCCAGATGCCGTGCAGCACGCCATTGCCGGACAGCCGGCAGAGCTCGCCGTGATAGGCCTCGTCGGCCGCGACGATCGCGGCCGTATCCGGCCCCTCCGCCGCGGCATGGTAGCGCTCCGCCGCGCGCCGCGCCGGGGCCAGGCGGTCGGGCGTCGCGAGGCCGCTGGCCAGGATTTCGCGCAAGGCGAGGGATTCGAGGGCCGTGCGCACCCGCATCAGCTCGGCCACCGCCCGGTTCGTCACCTGCATCAGCCGCATGCCCTTGTAGGGCGTGGAGACGACGATGCCCTGGCTCTCCAGCAGGCGCAGCGCTTCCCGCACCGGGACGCGGCTGATGCCCAGTTCGCGGGCGATCTCGGCTTCCACCAGCCGGTCGCCGGGCAGGAAGACGCCGCGCGCGGCGGCGGCCACCACGGCCTCCGCCGCCTGTTCGACCATCGTGCGCGGATGCACGGGCGCCAGCCGGCGCTGGTCGCCAGGGCTGGCATCCTCGGGAGCGGGTGGCTCGAAAGCCTCGGCGGAGGTGGCATTCACGGGCGGCGGCCTTGGACGGGTCTTGTGTAATGTGAGGTCATTTCACCACATCACCTGGTCACCTGTCTCGCCCCGTGGGGGGCTTGGACACAAGTTGCGCTCTGTTCATGACCGAGCCCCGCCGGTCGGCAGCCGCGGCCGGGGTGGCGAGGCCCCTTGGATGGCCGGCCGATTGCGCCTAATGACGCGCGAATTGGCCCTTTCCGGGGCAGGCGAGGGCCCTGGCTGGGGCCGGTCGCCGCGCAGCATGGGAGAGAAATTGTGGCAGCATCGGTCCGAATCGGCGGCCTCGGCGTGGACTCGGCCTTCCGGCAGTTCATCGAGGCCGAGGCCCTGCCCGGCACCGGGGTGGAGCCGGCCCGCTTCTGGTCCGGCTTCGAGGCGCTGCTGCGCGACTTCGCGCCCCGCAATGCCGCGCTGCTGGCGAAGCGGGATGCCCTGCAGGCGCAGATCGATGCCTGGCACCGCGCCAACCCCGCCCGCCCGATCGACCAGGCCGCCTACAAGGCGCATCTGGCCGAGATCGGCTACCTGCTGCCGGAGCCGGAGGATTTCAGCGTCGGCACCACCGATGTGGATGCCGAGATCGGCCAGATGGCCGGGCCCCAGCTGGTGGTCCCCGTCTCCAATGCCCGCTACGCGCTGAACGCCGCCAATGCCCGCTGGGGCAGCCTGTACGATGCGCTCTACGGCACCGATGCGATCCCGGAGGCCGATGGGGCCGAGAAGGGCCGCGGCTACAATCCGAAGCGGGGCGAGAAGGTCATCGCCTTCGCGCGCCGCGTGCTGGACCAGGCCGCGCCGCTGGCCGGCGGCGAAAGCCATGTCGGCGCCCGGTCCTATGCCATCGAGGGTGGCGCCCTGGTGGTGACGCTGGAGGGTGACCGGAAGGTGGGCCTGGCCCGCCCCGGCCAATGCGTCGGCTTCCAGGGCGAGCCCTGGGCGCCCACCGCCATCCTGCTGGTGAACAACGGCCTGCACCTGGAGCTGCATATCGACCGCACCAGCGCCATCGGCCGCACCGACCCCGCCGGCGTCTCCGACCTGGTGATGGAGGCGGCGCTGACCACCATCATGGATTGCGAGGACAGCGTCGCGGCGGTGGATGCGGCGGACAAGATCGACGTCTATCGCAACTGGCTCGGCCTGATGAAGGGCGACCTGACGGCGGAGCTGGAGAAGGGCGGGAAGACCATCACCCGCCGCCTGAACCCAGACCGCGTCTGGAAGACCCCGGCGGGGTCCGCCGTCACCCTGCATGGCCGCTCCGTCATGCTGGTGCGCAATGTCGGCCACCACATGATGACGGATGTGGTGACCCTGGACGGGGCCGAGATTCCGGAGACGGCGCTGGACGCCATGGTGACGGTGGCCATCGCGCTGCACGACATCCAGCCGCCCGGCCGCGGCAAGCGGATGAATTCCCGCACCGGCAGCGTCTATGTGGTGAAGCCCAAGATGCACGGGCCCGAGGAAGTGGCGCTGGCCGACAGCCTGTTCGCCCGCGTCGAGGATGTGCTGGGCCTGCCGCGCGCCACCATCAAGATGGGCATCATGGACGAGGAACGCCGCACCACGGTGAACCTCAAGGCCTGCATCAAGGCGGCGCGGGACCGCGTGGTCTTCATCAATACCGGCTTCCTGGACCGCACGGGCGATGAGATCCACACCGCCATGGAAGCCGGCGCCGTGGTCCGCAAGAACGACATGAAGGCGCTGCCCTGGATCGCGGCCTATGAGGCCTGGAATGTCGATGTGGGCCTGCTGTGCGGCCTGCGCGGCCGGGCTCAGATCGGCAAGGGCATGTGGGCCATGCCGGACATGATGGCGGCGATGCTGGAGCAGAAGGTCGGCCACCCCAAGGCCGGCGCCAACACCGCCTGGGTCCCCTCCCCCACCGCGGCCACGCTGCATGCGCTGCACTACCACCAGGTGGACGTGGCCGCGCGCCAGGCGGAAATCGCGGGCGGCGGCCGCCGCGGCAAGCTGGACGATATCCTGACCATCCCGCTGGCCCAGGACACGAACTGGGAGCCGAAGGACGTGCAGGCGGAGCTCGACAACAACGCCCAGGGCATCCTGGGCTATGTCGTGCGCTGGGTGGACCAGGGGGTCGGCTGCTCCAAGGTGCCGGACATCAACGATGTCGGGCTGATGGAGGACCGCGCCACGCTGCGCATTTCCGCCCAGCACATAGCCAACTGGCTGCGCCATGGCGTCGTCTCCCGCGCTCAGGTGGAGGAGACGATGCGGCGCATGGCCGGGGTGGTGGATGGCCAGAATGCCGGCGACCCGCTGTACCGCCCGATGGCGCCGGGCTTCGACGGCCCCGCCTTCAAGGCGGCCTGCGACCTGGTGTTCGAGGGCGCGGCGCAGCCGAACGGCTACACCGAATTCGTGCTGCACCGGCGGCGCCGGGAAGCCAAGGCGGCCGGCTGAGTTGGCATCGGGGCGGCGGGGGGCTTAGGGTGGCGGAACGATCCGTGGAGCCCATGACCCTGCCACGCCCCGCTGCCCTGTTTCTGCTGCTGGCCCTTGGCGCCTGCAGCTCCGCCAGCCCGGTCGCCGAGCTGGCGCCGGAGGTCTATGGCCTGACCAGCCATGCCAGCACGGCCGCCACGGCGGCGCGGCTGGGCGTGGACCGGGCGCGCCGCCATTGCACCGGGCTGGGGCGCGGCTTCGCGCCGACCCGCACGCAGATCGGCGACCGCGACTATACCATCGCCTTCCGCTGCCCCCGGACCAATGCGGCAGAGACGGGCGAGGAGCCGCTGCTGGCGGGCACGCCCGTGCCGCCGCCGGAACCGGCCCAGCAGGCTGTCGCACCGGCTGCCCCATCGGCTGCCCCATCGGCTGTCAGCGCCGGACTCTACTGAACCGCGCTGTCGCGACATCTTCGGAAACCCGACCACCGGCGCCGAGGTTTGGCTCGTGGCGCATTTGCACTAGAATCCTGCGACCAGGCACGGGTGGATTGATGGCGGACGAGGACTGGAACATCCCCGAGGATCTGCGGCCCGATCCGGCCGACTACAGCTTCGACCTGGCGCGCGCGCTGTCCTCCGTGGTCAGCCTGAAGACCCGCGTGCCCGCCGATGCCTTCTCCGCCCGCACCCTGGGGACGGAGCGGGAGGGCAGCGGCGTGGTGATCCGGGAGGATGGGCTGGTGCTGACCATCGGCTACCTGATCGGGGAAGCCGACAGCATCTGGATCAAGACCGCCGCGGGGCGCGTCGTGCCCGGCCATGCGCTGGCCTATGACTTCGAAAGCGGCTTCGGCCTGGTGCAGGCGCTGGGGCGGCTGGAGGCGCCGGCCATGCCGCTCGGCCCCGCCGCCCTGCCGGAGGCCGGGGTGCAGACCGTGCTGGCCGCCGCGCCGCAGCCCGGCCGCACCGCCGCCGGCGGCGGTGCGCTGGCCTGCTCCGTGGTGGCGAAGGAGCCTTTCGCCGGCTACTGGGAATACCTGCTGGAGGAGGCGCTGTTCACCGCCCCGGCGCATCCTTCCTGGGGCGGGGCGGGGCTGATCGGGCCAGAGGGATCGCTGCTCGGCATCGGGTCGCTGGTGCTGCAGCATCGCGACCAGAAGGGCCGCAAGCTGGACCTGAACCTGGTGGTGCCGATCGGCCTGCTGCACCCGATCCTGGACGACCTGCTGGCCTATGGCCGCGTCAACAAGCCGCCGCGGCCCTGGCTCGGCGTCTATTGCGCGGACCAGGAGGAGGGGGTGGTCGTGGCCTCCGTCGCCGCCAAGGGGCCGGCGGAGCGCGCGGGCATTCGCCCGGGCGACCGCATCCTCGGCCTGGATGACAGCGAGGCGCCGGACTTGGCGGCGCTATGGCGCAGCCTGTGGTCGCGCGGCGCGGCGGGGGTTTCGGTGAATGTGGCGGCGGAGCGGGACGGGCGGCGGCTGGTGCTGCCGGTGGTCAGCGCGGATCGGAGCAAGTTCTTGAAGGCGCCGAGGTTGCATTGAGCGGCGGCAGCGCGCTCAGAAGCGGTTGGGGGAAAAGGCCTGCCCGACCCCGGCGCCGCCCCGGATTCCCTCCGCCACCAGCCGCCCGGCGATGGGCCCCAGCGTCCAACCGTTGAACGTCACCGCATGGTGCAGCCCCGGCACCCGGCTGTCCGCCCCCAGGATCGGCCCCGGCACTTGCACATTCAGCCCGGTCCAGGCGCGGATCACATGCAGCCCCGCCAGGGCCGGCAGGACAGAGCCCGCGACGAAGAGGTTGCCCTCGATCGACTGCCGCAGGTTGCGCGGGCGGCCCGCCCCATCCAGCACGCCGGGCCAGGCGCCGCCCAGCACCAGGTGCCCGGCATCGCCCTGCTTGGCGGAGAGGTGCCGGCTGCCATGCAGCACGAGGTGGCGCATGATCTCGCCGCCTGCCGCCTCCGTCACCATCACCTGCTGCACCGCCGCCCCCACCGGGATCGGCGCGCCCAGCATCCGGGACAGCTCCCCGGCCCAGGGGCCGGCAGCGTTCACCACCTGGCCGGCGCGGATCACGCCGCCCCCCGCCGTCTCCGCCCGGAAGCCGGTGCCGTCCCGCGCGATGGCGGCGATGGTGGTGCCGCCGCGCACCAGTGCGCCGGCCCGCTGCACCAGGGCCAGCAGGGCCGAGAGGCCGCGCAGCGGGTCCATCTGGCCCTCCGGCGCGCAGAAGGCGGCACCGGCGAAGCCGGGGGCCAGGTAGGGGGCGACGGACATCAGCTCATTCGCGCCCAGCAGGCGGCTGTCCACGCCGAATTGGCGCTCCATGGCCACCTTGGCTTCCAGCCGCCGCAGCTGCTCCGGGGTTTCGACCAGCATGATGCCGCCCTCGGTACGGATGCCGAGGGATTCGCCGGCCTCCGCCGCGATCTCCCGCCATAGCGCGACCGAGGCCGGGCCGATGGTCAGCACCTGGGCGGCGGCGCTGTCCGGGCCTTCCTCGGCGCCGGCGCTGTCATAGGCATGCAGCTGGATATGCAGGCTTCCGGCATTGCCGGTGGTGGCGCCCTGCCCCGGCTCGCCACGCTCCGCGACCATCACCGACAGGCCTTCGCGGGCGCAGTAGAGCGCGGTGGAGAGGCCGAGCGCGCCGCCGCCCACCACCAGCACGTCGCAGGCCTCCGCCGGCCCGGTGGCGGGGGTGTGGTGCGTGGGCAGAATGGGGCGCGGGATGGCGCTGGGGCCCTCAACCCATTCCGGCTTCTCCATGGCGAGCGCGATGGCCGGCACCGGCTTCAGCGGCGCGCGGGGGGCGGCGAAGCCCGCTTCCTCCGAGGCGCCGACGATGCGGGCCACCGTCGCGCCGCACATGCGGCCCTGGCAGCGGCCCATGCCGGCGCGCGTCGCCTTCTTCACCGCGCCGAGCGATTCCGCCCCCGCCGCCATGGCGGCGCGCAGCGTGCCGGCCGAGACCTCCTCGCAGCGGCAGACCGTGGTGCTGTCCGCCAGGCTGCGTGCATCGAATTCCGGCACGGCGAAGAAGCGCCACAGCGCGTCCTGGAAGCCGATGGCCCGCGCCAGGGCGCGGCGGCTGGCGGTGTCGTCCGGCAGGCCCGGCCGCAGATCCCGCGCCGCGGCGAGCCCCGCCAGGCGTCCGCGCGCGAAGGCGATGCGCGCGCCGCCGACCTGCGCGCCGTCCCCCACCGCGAAAACCGTGGGAAGGCTGGTGCGACCGTCCGTGTCGGTAACCGTCTCCAGCCGGCCGAGGCCGCTATCGACGAAGCGATGGGTGCAGCCGAGCGCACGGGCCAGGCCCGTCTCCGGCTGGAAGCCGAGGTTCAGCGCCAGCGCATCCGCGGCGATACGGATCTCGCCCTTCGGCGTGCTGGCGCGCAGCGCGGTGAAGCGGCCCTCGCCTTCCGCCGCAAGGGGCCGCGCGCCCCAGATCACCGGCACGCCGGCGCGCTTCAGCACCGCCAGGTAGCGCGCGCCGTCCCAGGCCAGGTCCGGCGCACCGGCGGCCAGGCGCAGCGCCTGGCGTACCCCGCGAAAGCCTGGAAAGGGCGCGGCTTCCAGCACCGCGGCCACCTGCACCCCGCCCTCGACCAATTCGCAGGCGAGCTGCAGGTTCAGCGGGCCATTGCCGGCGATCACCACCCGATCCCCGGGCGAGACGCGATTCGCCCGCGCCAGGGTCTGCAGGCAGCCCGTGGTCATCACGCCCGGCAGGGTCCAGCCGGGAATCGGCACCGGGCGTTCATGCGAGCCCGCCGCGATCACCAGCCGCCGCGGCCGGAACAGGACATTGCGCCCCTCGACCAGCGCCGCGATCTCGTCCGCGCCAAAACCGCCCCAGACGGTGGCGCCGAACCGAAAGTCGACACCGGCGGCGACGGCCCGCGACCGCAGCTCCGCACCCTGGCGGAACTGGCGGTCCGGCGCCGCATGGGCATGGCTGGCGGCCAGCGGCTTCAGGTATTGCCCGCCCGGCGCATCGCGCTCATCCAGCGCCACCACGCGGCAACCGGCCTCCGCCGCGGCGATGGCGGCGGACAGGCCGGCGGGACCGGCGCCCACCACCAGCAGGTCGCATGCCACCTCCTCCGCCTGCGGCTGCGGCGGCGGCGCGAGCGGCGCGGGCTGCGCGGGGGGCGCGCGTTCCACCACCATGCCGGGCGCCACCTTGGCCAGGCAGGCGCGCTGGTTGGCACGGCCATCGATGGTGACGAGGCAATCGAAGCAGGCGCCCATGCCGCAATGCAGGCCGCGCGGCGCGCCGGACTGCGTATACCGCAGCGTCAGCTCACCGGCCGCCGAAAGCGCCGCCGCCACCGTCTCTCCATAAAGCGCCGGAATCGAGCGGCCATCGAAGGTGATGCCCACCGCTTCGGCAGACGGCGTGATGGCGGCATGAGTGAGTCGCATGGGATGGGCTTGATGCTTTCACGGAAAGGCGCATGGATGTCGCCCTTTCGCGAAGTGGGAGCAACCCAATGGCCGTCAAGAAATTCCGCGGCTGCTACACGGTCCTGATCACGCCCTTCACCGAGGGCGGCGAGGCGGTGGATCTGAAGGCGCTGGAGCGCCTCGTGGAATTCCAGATCCGCGAAGGTATACGCGGCCTGATCCCGCTTGGCTCCACCGGCGAATTCTTGTCGGTCTCGCCCGAGGAACGCACCGCCATCGTCGAGACGGTGGTGAAGACCGCGCGCGGCCGCGTGCCCGTGCTGATCGGCACCGGCGCGGAAGACACGCGCGAGGTGGTCCGCACCTCGAAGGAGGCGGAGGCGCTTGGCGCCGATGGCGTGATGATCATCCCGCCCTTCTATTCGGTGCCGACCGAGGACGAGCTCTATGTCCACTACAAGAAAGTGGCGGATGCGATCGGCATCCCCATCATGGTCTACAACAATCCCGCCACGGCGAATGTCGACCTGACGCCCAAGATCCTCGCGCGTCTCGCGACCATCGAGAGCTGCCTCTACGTGAAGGAAAGCACGCTGGAGGTGACGCGCGTGCGCGACATCGTCGATCTCTGCGGCGACCGCATGGAAGTCTTCGCCGGCGTGCTCGGCTATGAAAGCGCCTGGCTGGGCGCCATCGGCTGGGTGGCCGTGTGTTCCAACCTGGCGCCGAAGCTCTCGACAGAAATGTTCCACGCGGCGGCCTTCGACAAGGACATGGACAAGGCCCTGCCGCTGTATCGCAAGCTGATGCCGTTGCTGCCCTTCGTCGGCGGCCCGCGCTATGTCTCGGGCACCAAGGCCGGCTTCCGGCTGATGGGCATGCCGATGGGCGATCCGCGGCCGCCGCGCCTGCCTTTGCCCGGCGCCGACATGGCGCAGCTCAGTGGCGTGCTGCAGGGCATGGGCCTGCTCGCCGAGGGTGCGCGCCAGGCGGCCTGAAAACCTTCTTCCAAACAACAGGGAGTTTCACAACATGCGTCGTCTTCTTCTCGCTGCCGCGCTCGCGGCCTTCGCCTCGCCCGCCTTCGCGCCCCACGCTTCAGCCCAGGCCCCCGCCGGCTGCACGCCGCGCGTGGCGAATTCCGAGCTGGTGAAGCCGGGCACGCTGATCATGTCGATCAACCCGACCCTGCCGCCGCTGCAATTCGTCAATGCGCAGGGCCAGCTGCAGGGCCTGCGCTTCGAGCTGGGCGAGGAGATCGCCAAGCGTCTCTGCCTGACGCCGGAATGGGTGCGCATCGAATTCAGCGCCATGATCCCGGGCCTGGCGGCGCGGCGCTGGGACGTGATCAACAGCGGCACCTTCTTCACCCCGGCGCGCGCCGAGATCATGCAGATGCTGCGCTACGAGAATGCGGCCGTCGCTTTCTCCGCCGCGCGGGGCAATCCGCTGAACATCCGCAGCGTCGATGACCTGGCGGGCAAGGTGGTGGGCGTGGAGCTCGGCGGCTTCGAGGAAGCCCGCACCCGGGCGCTGAGCGCCGACCTGGTGGCGCGCGGCAAGCCCGCCATCACCATCCGCACCTTCGACAACTTCGCCATCGCCTTCCAGGCGCTGCGCGCCGGCCAGGTGCAGGCGGTGACGAGCGTGGATGCGGTGGCCGCCGAATACGACCAGCGCGGCGATTTCCCGCGCGTGCTGCACGGGCTGTTCCCCACCCCCGCCAGCCTCGCCATGCGGTCCCGCCCCCTGGCGCAGGAAATCGCCAAGGTGCTGACGGAGATGAAGGCGGATGGCAGCTACGACCGCCTGTTCGACCGCTACGGCGTGAGCAAGTACGAGGCGGGCTTCGAGGTCGTCGGCCCGCAATAATCGCCAGGACGCTCCGCCGGCCCGCGCCCCCTGGCGCGGGCCCAGGCGGCGCCCTGCGCTTGAAAGCCTGAAACATGCATATCTGGTCCTGGCAGGGGTTCTTCGACTACCTGTTCAACCCCTTCCTGCTGCAGGGCGCGGTCACCACGCTGTGGCTGACCGCGGCGTCCCTGTTCTTCGGCCTGATCCTGGGCGTGGCGGTGGCGCTGCTGCGGCTGTCGGGCAACCGCTGGCTGGCGGGGCTCGCCGCCTTCTATTGCTGGATCTTCCGCGGCACGCCGCTGCTGGTGCAGTTGCTGATCATCTATACCGGCCTGCCGCTGTTCGGCCTGCGCTTCAGCGTGACCCAGGCCGCGCTGCTGGGCCTGGCGCTGAACGAGGCCGCCTATCTCAGCGAGATCGTGCGCTCCGGCATCTCCGCCGTCGGCCCTGGGCAGCGGGAGGCCGGGCTGGCGCTGGGGCTGAAGAAGATCCAGGTGTTTCGCACCATCACCTGGCCGCAGGCCTTTCGCATCATCATCCCGCCGCTGGGCAATTCGGTGAACGGGCTGCTGAAGACCACCAGCGTGGCCAGTGTGATTTCCATGGAGGAGCTGCTGCGGCGCACGCAGATCCTGATCCAGGAGAAGTTCCTGGTGCTGGAATTGTTCCTCGCCGCCGCCTTCTGGTACTTGGTGATGACAACGGTCTGGGACCTGGTGCAGCGCCAGCTGGAGAAGCGCTACGGCCGCGCCTACGACCTTACGGCGGCCGACCGCCGCTGAAGGTCAGCCGGCGATGCCGCGCAGCAGCGCGGCCAGCTCCGGCTCCGCCACCAGCCCGGCGGCGGCGGCCGGGGTGACCAGCCGGCGCTCCCTCTCTCGCCGCTCAGGCCAGTCATGCAGCAGGCGGGCGACGCGCAGGCGGAAGACCAGCACCTCGCAGGGCAGCAGCACGCCGCCGGCCTTGCGCTTGGCATAGGCGAACTGGCCGATCGGGTCGGGATCGGCCTCACCCAGGATGCCGGCTTCCTCGAAGGCTTCGCGGGCCGCGCTGCGATGCGGCTGCTCGCCGGGCTCGATCCAGCCCTTGGGGATCACCCAGCGCCGCGTCTCTCGGCTGGTCACCAGCACCACGCGTAGCGCCGGGCCCGTGCCGGTCAGCGGCAGGGCGGCGCATTGCCGGCGCAGATCGCCCGGCCTGCGCGCAAGACCCACCACATCGCCTTCCAGCATCGGACGCCTGATCCTTCCCGGTATGGTGAAGCGGCCGAACCGCTTGCGAAATCCCATCGGGTTCAGATGAAGAATCCGGCACCAACTGTGAAGTCCCTATTAGTCATGCGGGTGATTTCACCTAGACGACTTGCTCTGTCATTGATCTGTCACAGGTCCAGCAGCGCCAGGGCGTGCGCACGCAGCTTCACCTTCTGCACCTTGCCGCTGGCCGTCATGCCGATCTGCTCGAAGCCCTCCACGATTCGCAGGTGCCGCGGCAGGCGGAAATTGGCGAGGCGCGGCTTCAGCCAGGCCAGCAGCTCGGCCTCGGTCGCCGCCGCCCCGTCCCGCAGCTGCACGAAGGCGGCCACCACCTCCCCCAGCCGCGCATCCGGCACGCCAACCACCTGGGCCAGCGCGATGGCGGGGTGGGCGGAAAGCACCTCCTCCACCTCGGCCGGCGCGACATTCTCCCCGCCCACGCGGATGACGTCCTTGATGCGCCCGACCAGGCGCAGCCGGCCCTCTGCATCCTGCGTGCCGAGGTCGCCGGTGCGCAGGAAGCCATCCGGCGTGAAAGCCTTTTGGGTATTGTCCGGGTCGTTCAGGTAGCCGCGCATGACGGACCAGCCCTTCACCTGGATCTCGCCGGACTGGCCATGCGGCAGGGCGGCGTTGGTGGCGGGGTCGGCGATGCGGACCTCCAGCCCCGCATGCGGCACGGCGCCGCCGGCGATGCGGGCTTCCACCGGCTCCCGGTGATCGGAAAGCGCGACATTGGGCGAAGCCTCGCTGAGGCCATAGGCCCAGCACAGGTCGGACACGCCCATCTCCTCCACGATGCGGCGCATCGTCTCCGGCCCCGCCGCGGCCCAACCGCCGCGCAGATGCAGCCGCGCGGGATCGAAGCGCGGATGCGACATCATCAGCTGGAAGATCGCGTCATTGCCGGAGGTCAGCGTGCAGCGCTCGCGCTCCAGCAGATCCAGTGCCGCGCCGGCTTCGAAGGTTTTCGGCGTCACCATCACGGCGCCGGTGACGAGGCAGACGAGCAGCGAGAGGGTGGATCCCGCGACATGGAAGAAGGGCCGGCAGTTCAGGTAGCGATCCTCCGGCCGCACGCCCAGCTTCGCCGCGCAGGCCGTCGCGTTGCGCAGCATGCTGTGGTGCGTGAGCAGCACGCCCTTGGGATGCGCGGTGGTGCCGGAGGTGTATTGTACCAGCAGCACATCCTCCGCCGAGACCCGGGCGATGGCGGCGTCCAGCGTGGTGTCGTTCAGCGCGCGGGCCAGGAAGGCGTCCCAGGACGGCGTGCCGGCCACCACGACATGGTGCAGGTCGGGCAGGTCGCCGCGCACCTCATCCACCGCTGCGGCGAAGTCGATATTGAGAAAGCGGTCGGCCAGCAGCACCGCCTTGCAGCGCGCGCGGGACAAAGCGAAGGCGATCTCGGGCGGCTTGAAGCGGGTGTTGATCGGCACCGTCACCGCGCCGATCAGCGCCGCGCCATAGAAGCTGGCGACCCACTTCGCGTCATTGCCCATCAGCAGCCCGACGAAATCGCCGCGGCCGATGCCCAGCGCAAGCAGGCTGCGGGCGACGGCACGGGCTTCCGCGCGCAACTCCGCATGGGTTAGCCGCATACCCTCCGCCACCAGGGCTTCCGCCGCGCCGCGATCGCGCGCATTGGCGTCGAGCAGGTCCGACAGGCGGGTGGTCCAGCTCATCGGCCGAAACCCGACATGGTCTTGCGCCATTCGGCGGCGGCCAGGCTGTCCTCGATCGCCATCAGTTCGGTCGCCAGGGCGCCGCGCGGATCGCGTTCCAGCCCTTCGTCGATGCAGCGCTTTGCCAGCGCCATGGCGGAGGCCGGCGCCTTCAGGATGGTGGCGGTGATGGCATCGAGCGTCGGCTGCAAGGCCTCCGGTTCCACGAGCCGCGCGACGAGACCGGCGGCCAGCGCCTCCTCCGCCCCCAGCACGCGGCCGGTGAACATCATGTCCTTGGCCAGCCGCTTGCCGAGGATGCGCGGCAGGCGCTGGGTCGCGCCCACCGTGCCCCAGAGCGCCTCCGGCGTCTTGAAGCTGGCCCGAGGCGTCGCGACGATCATGTCGCAGGCGGCGGCGATCTCCACGCCGGATCCGACCGCGGGGCCTTCGACCACCGCGATGCTCGGCATCGGCAGCCGCTCGATGGATTCATAGGCCCAGAAACCCTTCACGCGGCGGGCGCGCACGGTGTTGTCGTCCATGCCCTGGCGTTCCTTCAGATCCGCGCCGGCGCAGAAGACGGGGCCCTTGGCGCGGATCAGCACGCATTTCGCCTGAGCGTCCGTCGCGCGACGGCAGGCGGCGGCGAGTGCCTCGGCCAGCGCTAGGTTCAGCGCATTGCGCGCCTCCGGCCGGTTCAGCGTCAGCGTCACCAAGCCGTCGGCCTCGGCATAGAGCAGCGGCTCCGTCATATCGCGCCTTCCTCCCGCAATGCGGCGATCCTTCTCGAGTCATAGCCGAGCTCGGCCAGGACCGCGTCCGTATCCGCGCCCAGCGCCGGCGCGGGCAGCGGCGCCGGGTCCGCAAAGCCGTCGAAGCGAAACGGCAGGCGCAGCGCGGGATGGGTCGCCGCGCCATGCGCCACCTGCGCCACGCTGCCGCGCGCCTGCACATGCGGGTCCGCCACCACCTCATCCAGCGCCAGCACAGGGCCGTTCGGCACATTGGCGGCATCCAGCGCCGCCACCGCTTCCGCCCGCGTCATCGCGCCCAGCGCGGCGGACATCGCCGCCATGATGCGCTCCCGCTGCTCCAGCCTTTCGGCATTGGTCGTGAGGCCGGCCAGTTCGGACAGGCCAAGCGCCGAACACAGCGGCGCCCAATGCTGGTCGCTCGCCGTGATATGCAGGAAGCGGTCGTCCTTGCAGCGAAAGCTCGCCGTCGGCACGCGGCCAGGATGCTCCGTGCCCAGCCGCGGCGGCACCTCGCCCAGCGCGAACAACCGCGCGGCCGCGATGGTCAGCAGCGCCACCTGCCCGTCCAGCATGCTGAAATCGACATGCGCGCCCTGCCCACTTGCATCGCGCCCGCGCAGCGCCGCCAGCAGCGCGATCGCCACCCAGAGCCCGCTGGTGAGATCCGCCACAGGCAGCCCCGGCTTCACCGGCCCGCCGCCCTTCTCCCCGGTCAGGCCCATCAGCCCGCCCATCGCCTGGAAGACCGTGTCGTAGCCCTTGCGATGCGCATAGGGCCCGGTCTGGCCGAAGCCGGTGCAGGACAGATAGACCAGCTGCGGATTCACCTCGCGCAACGCGGCATAGTCGAGCTTCCGCCGCGCCAGCGCACCGGTCGGGAAATTCTCCACCAGCGCATCCGCCTGCGCCGCCAGGTCGCGGATCAGCTGCCGCCCGCCGGGCTTGCGCATATCCACCGTGATGCTGCGCTTGCCGCGGTTGCAGGCGAGAAAATAACCGCTGACGCCGAAATCGAAGAAGGGCTCGAAGCTCCGCGTCTCATCCCCCGCGCCCGGCTGCTCCACCTTGATGACGGTGGCGCCCAGCTCCGACAGCAGCATGGTGGCGAAAGGGCAGGCCAGCACCCGCGACAGATCCAGGATCCGCAGCCCCTCCAGCGGCTTCCTGCCGTTCAACCCGTCCATGGCCGCCTCCTCAACGCTTGCGCTTCTGGGCGCAAGTGGTTGATGCTGTCAACGGTAAGGGATGGAGACGAAAACCATGCGCATCACCCGCCGGGACAGCCTGGCCGGGCTTGGCCTCGCCACGCTCGGGCTGCCCTTCCTCACCAGGCCCGCGCGCGCCCAGGCCGCCTGGCCCAGCCGGCCGGTCCGCTTCATCGTGCCCTTCGCCGCCGGCGGCCCGGTGGAAGTGCCGGCCCGATTCATCGCGGATTCGCTCGGCCACACACTCGGCCAGCCCGTGGTGGTGGAAACCCGGCCCGGCGCCGGCGGGGCGCTGGGCGTGCAGGCCGTGGTGCAGGCCAACGACCCGCACACGCTGCTCTTCACCACCTCCTCCGTCGCCATCGTGCCGGCGCTGATGTCCAACCCCGGCTACGACCCGTTCCGCGACCTGGTGCCGATCACCATGGTCAGCGAAGCGCCCATGGTGCTGCTGGCGAAACCCGACCACCCGATCAAGGACCTGGCGGACCTGATCGCCCGCGCCAAAGCCCGGCCCGGCGCCATCAGCTACGCATCCTCCGGCGTCGGCGCGACCACCCATCTCGGCGGCGCCCTGCTCGGCGTGCGCGCCGGCATCGACCTGCTGCACGTGCCCTATCGCGGCGCCGGCCAGGCCATCAACGCCCTCTACGCCGGCGATACCGACCTGCTGGTGATCGGCACCATCGAAGCCCTGATCCACGTCCGCGACGGCCGCCTGAAAGCGATCGCCGTCACCAGCGGCACCCGCAGCCCCGCTTTGCCCGATACCCCGGCCATCGCCGAAGCCGTGCCCGGCTACGACATGAGCATCTGGTACGCGATGTTCGGCCCCCGCAACACACCACCCGAAGTGGTCGACCGCCTGGCCCGCGAAGTCGCCCCCCTCGCCCGCGGCACCCCCCTCGCCACCCGCATGGAAGAAAGCGGCGCACAACTGCTGCTCGACGGCCCCACCCGCCTGGCCGACCGCCTGCGCAAGGAAGTGCCACAGTGGCGAGAGGTGGTGCAGCGGGCGGGGATCCGGACGGAGTGAGGGTCGGCGCGGGTGGTTGCCAGGGGGCTTTGCCCCCCGGCGCCCCCCACCAAAGGGACAGTGGTCCCTTTGGAATCCCATTCAGGAGCAGGGGGGAGGAGGGGCGCGGCGCAACCGCCTGTCCCGGCACGCCCGCGATGCCCCTCCTCCCCCCTGCTCCTCCATACCGGGGTTCGAAGGGTCCACTGACCCTTCGTGGGGGGAGCGCGAGGGGGGCAAAGCCCCTCTCGCACCACCCGCGCGCCCTACAACTCCGCCAGGGCCGCGACCGCCTGCTCCGGCCTCTCGACCGCGATGGCGCCGGCCTGGCGCAGGGCGTCCAGCTTGGCGTGCGCGGTTTCGCGGTCGGCGCCGGCAAGGGCGCCGGCGTGGCCCATGCGGGTGCCGGCGGGGGCGTGGCGGCCCATGATGAGGGCGATGAGGGGCTTGTTGAGGGTGGGGAGTGCCTCGGCCAGGGCGTATTCCTTGTCGCCGCCGAGTTCGCCGCAGAGGAGGATGGCGCGGGTGTTCGGGTCCGCGGCCAGGGGAGCCAGGTATTCGTGCGGGTTGCGGCCGATGACGAGGTCGCCGCCCATATGGATGACGGCGGACTGGCCGAGGCCGGCTTCGGTGAGGAGGCGGGCGAGCGCCAGGGTCAGGGTGCCGCTGCGGCAGAGCAGGGCGATGTGGCCCGGGGTGCAGAATTCCGGGGCGATGGAGCCGAGCAGGGTCTGGCCGGGGATGCAGAGGCCGAGGGTGTTGGGCCCGATGAGCCAGCTTCCGGCGGCGCGGGCTTCCTGGGCGGCTTTCAGGCTGTCGTGCACCGGCACGTATTCGGCGGCGGCGACGATGAGAGGGATGCGTCCGGCGATGCAGGCGCGGACGGCGTCGAGCACGCCCTCGGGTGGGGTGTAGAGCACGGCGGCGTCGGCGGGGGCATCGAGTTGGGAGAGGTCGTCGAGCAGCGGCAGCCCGTCCAGCGTGGTGCCGCCGCGGCCGGGGGCGATGCCGGCGATAAGGGCGGTGCCGGCGGCGCGCATGGCGGCGACCTGGGCACTTGCGTAGCGTCCCGTCGGGTTGATGATGACGACGCGCCGCGGCGGTGCGTGCAGGAAGCTTGGGTTCATTCGTCTCGGACGGGTTTTTTGGCGACGGGCGGTTGGGCGTCACGATGCGGCTGACGGAGTGGGACGGCAAGACGGCGCTCCGGCGTCATGGCCTGGCGGTGCCGGAGGGGGTGCTGCTGCGGGAGGCGCTGCGGCCCGGCTGGGACGACGCCGTGGTGAAGGCGCAGGTGCTGGAGGGCGGGCGCGGCAAGCGCGGCCTGGTGCAGCGGGGAGCGCCCGCGGCCTTGGCGCAGGACATTCGCGCGCGGCTGGGCGATGCCGCGGCGCCGCTGCTGCTGGAGCGTCCGGTGCCGATCGCGCAGGAGATCTTCCTGGCGCTGCGGGTCGATGGCACGGCGCAGGCCATCGAGGTGCTCTGTGCGCCGGAGGGTGGCGTGGAGGTGGAGGCGGGCGCGCCGCCGCTGCGCTGGCATGTGGCACCGGAAGCCGCGGCGGCGCTGGCGGACAGCCTGCGGATGCTGCGCGGCGCCTTCGCGCCGGATCTGGCGGCACGGCTGGCGCGGATGGTGGTGCGGCTGGCGCGGGTGATGGTGGCGGAGGATCTCGAAAGCCTGGAGATCAACCCGCTGGCGCGGCTCGCTGATGGCAGACTGGTGGCCTGCGACTGCAAAGCGGTGCGGGATGAGGCGGCAGGGTTCCGGCACGATGCGGAGGCGACGGCGCTCTCGGCGGGGCTGGAGGCCGCGGCGATGACGCCGCTGGAGCGCCGGGCGCGGGATGAGGGCTTCCAGATGGTGGAGATCCCTGGCGGGCGCGTGGCGATGGTCACCGCCGGGGCGGGTCTCGGCATGATGATGCTGGACCTTCTGGGCGATGCCGGCTGCCCCGCGGCCTGCTTCATGGACAATGCCCAGGGCGGCCCGGCGGAGACCGCGCCGCAGCGCTTCGCCATCGCCTTCGAGATGGCGCAGCGGCCGGAGATCGAGGCGGTGCTGTTCTACACCACCCTCGCCTCCCGCCCCTTGCGCGGGCGGGTGGAGGCGCTGGCGGCCTCACTGCGCGAACGGCCCTCGCCGAAGCCGCTGTTCGTCGGGCTGGCGGCGGGACATGCGGCGTTGGCGGGCTATTCCATGGCGCAGGCGGCGGCGGAGCTGGCCGCGGTGGGCGTGACAGCGCTGGAGGCCGATCCGCATGCGCTGGTGCGACAATTGGCGGCAGCAATCCGCCCCGGGAGGACAGCGTGATGCAGCATCCGGACCGCTTCGACCCGCTGGACCCGGCGACGCAGCCGGTGGTGCCGATCCCGGGCTACCCGAACACGCAGCGCCGCAACCCGGCCCGCGCGCCGTTCCGGCGGGTGCTGACGCGGACGGAGCTGACCGGTCCGCTGGACCTCTCGCAAAAACTGCGGCCGGGGGATGACAACCTGGCGATGCTGGCGCCCGGGCGGGCGGCGCAGGGGCAGCTGATCCATGTCGGCGGGCGGGTGCTGGACGAGGATGGGCGGCCGGTGGCGGGCGCCATCGTGGAGCTGTGGCAGGCCAATGCGGGGGGCCGCTACTTCCACCCGATCGACCAGCGCGACGCGCCGCTCGATCCAAATTTCATCGGCAATGGCCGCACGCGCAGCGACGCGCAAGGGCGCTACGGCTTCTTCACCATCAAGCCAGGCGCCTATCCGGTGCCGGATAGCGGCCGCTGGTGGCGGCCGCCGCATATCCATATCTCGGTCCTCGGCCCGGGTTCGCTGATGCGGCTGGTGACGCAGATGTATTTCCCGGGCGATCCGCTGAACGGGCTGGACCGCATCCTGAACTCCGTGCCGGACCTGGCGGCGCGCGCGCGCTGCATCGCCGCCAGCGTGCTGCCCACGGAGATCGCGGGTGACTGGCTCGGCTACACGCATGACCTGGTGCTGCGTGGCCGCCACGCGACTCCGCCGCTGTGAGCCGCCCCAACGCCCCGCTGGTGCCCACCGCCTGGGCCACCATCGGCCCCTTCTTCCCCAACACCTTCTTCCGGGAGGGCGACAACGACCTGACGCGCATGGCGCCCGATGCACCGCCCACGGCGCAGGGCGCGCCCATGTGGCTCACCGGCCGCGTGCTGCAGGAAGGCGGCGGGCCTTGCGTGAATGCGGTGCTGGAGGCCTGGCAGGCCGATGCGGCGGGCCGCTTCCGCCATCCGCGGGACCCGGACTGGCAGCAGGCGGATCCCGGCTTCCATGGCTGGGGCCGCGCCTGGACGGATGCGGAGGGCCGCTTCGCCTTCCGCACCATCATCCCCGGCGCCTATCGGGATGCGACCGGCCCGCGCGCGCCACACATCAACCTGGCGATCATCGGCAGCGGCATCATGGGGCGGCTCGCCACCACCATCTTCCTGCCCGCCTTCGCCGAGGCCAATGCGGCGGACCCGGTGCTGGCCAGCCTGCCGGAGGCGCTGCGCCCGCTGCTGGTGGCCCAGCCCGATGGGCTGGCGGAGGATGGCGCGCCGCGCTTCAGCCTGGACCTGCTGCTGCGCGGCGACGCCGCGACGGAAACGCCCTTCTTCGAGGATTAGAGGATGGCGTAGACGTCATAGACCGGACCGCTGGCCGGGCGATGCCCGACGCCCACGGCCAGCACCCGGTTCAGCCACTCATTCGGCCCTGGCCCGGTCTCGAAGCGCATGGCGACGCGCATGTAGTAGCTGCCGGGCTGCAATTCCTCCCCGGCGGCCAGGCGTGCGGCGATCTCGGGCGGGGCGTGGCGGATGCCCTGGTAGGTGGCGCCGATCATCTGCCCGTCATCGGCCTGCAGCACCACCCGGACATCGAGCCGCGTGCCGCCATCCGATTGCGTCACCAGCCAGTCCTGCCCGCCCGGCAGTACCTTGCCGGCCAGGCCGGGGCCGGAGAAGCGCCCGCCGGTGATCTGCGCCACCCGCCTTTCGCCGATCGGACCAGCGCCGATCACCTGCGGGACATCCACCGTCAGCTCCAGGCGGAAGAGGAAATCCGAGTTCAACGGCATCCGTTCGATGGGCATGGCTCAGCGCTGCCGCCAGGGCAGGCCGTCGGCCTTCCAGCCGGCCATGCCGCCGCGATGCCCTTCCGCATCCACCGGGCCTTCGAAGCCATCGGCCACGTTGAAGGCATGCGGGAAACCGCCCTGCTGCGCCGCCTGCCCGGCGGCCAGGCTGCGGGCGCCTGAACGGCAGATGAAATAGAGTTTGGACAGGGGCGAGGCGCCGGCGCGGTGCAGCTGCTCCACGAAGGATCCGTTGACCTGCATGCTGGGATAGACCTGCCAGGGGATCAGC
This sequence comes from Falsiroseomonas tokyonensis, assembly GCF_019024325.1. Lineage (GTDB taxonomy): Bacteria > Pseudomonadota > Alphaproteobacteria > Acetobacterales > Acetobacteraceae > Falsiroseomonas > Falsiroseomonas tokyonensis. The sequence continues at coordinate 143,340 of NZ_JAFNJS010000002.1, read as the reverse complement.
GTGACCTGCTTGCCGATCTCGTTCAGGTCCGGTAGTCCGACGAAGTTCCATTCGGCGTCGGTGCGCACGTCCACCAGCATGGCGTCGGGATCCTCGGCCAGGGCCTGGTAGGCGGCGCGGGGGGTTACATCGGGAACACCGGGCATGGCTTCCTCTCCGTCAGTTTGATATTTTGGGAGGATGGGGTCTGGCCGGCTGCGGGACAACCATGAGGCACCGCGCCCTGCCATGCGCGGACTGAGCAAGGGGAAGATCACATCATGTCCGAGACGCAAGAGACGCACGACCACATGGGTCGGAAGATCGTCGATTCGAAGAGCGAGGCCTTCAAGCAGGACCTGCCCTGGATCATCGCGACCGCCGGCCTGACCGTCTTCACCATCATGGCGCTGGCCGGCTACTTCCGCCTGTAAGGCGCGCTACGCCGTCTCGCGAAAGATCTCGCGGCCGATCAGCAGGCGGCGGATCTCGCTGGTGCCGGCGCCGATCTCATACAGCTTGGCGTCGCGCAGCAGGCGCCCGGCCGGGTATTCGTTGATATAGCCATTGCCGCCGAGGATCTGGATGGCATCCAGCGCCGCCTTGGTGGCGGCCTCCGCGGCAAACAGGATGGCGCCGGCGGCATCCTTGCGGCTGGCGTGTCCCCGGTCGCAGGCGCGCGCCACGGCATAGACATAGGCGCGGCTGGCATTCAGCGCCGTGTACATGTCCGCCACCTTGCCCTGGATGAACTGGAATTCCCCGATCGCCTGGCCGAACTGCTTGCGGTCATGGATATAGGGCACCACCAGGTCGAGGCAGGCCTGCAGGATGCCGATGGGGCCGGCGGCCAGCACGGCGCGTTCGTAATCCAGGCCGGACATCAGCACGCGCACGCCGCCACCGACCGTGCCCAGCACATTCTCCTCCGGCACCTCGCAATCCTCGAAGACCAGCTCGCTGGTCGGGCTGCCGCGCATGCCGAGCTTGTCCAGCTTCTGGGCGGGGCGGAAACCCGCGAAATCGCGCTCGATCAGGAAGGCAGTGATGCCCTTCGGCCCGGCCTCGGGGTCCGTCTTGGCATAGACCACCAGCGTCTCGGCGTAATGCGCATTGGTAATCCAGAGCTTGGTGCCGTTCAGCACCCAGCGGTCGCCGCGTTTCTGCGCGCGCAGCTTCATCGAGACCACGTCGGACCCGGCGGAGGGTTCGCTCATCGCCAGCGCGCCGAGATGCTCGCCGCTGATCAGCTTCGGCAGGTAGCGCCGCTTCTGGTCCTCCGTCCCGTTGCGGCGGATCTGGTTGACGCAGAGATTCGAATGCGCGCCGTAGCTCAAGCCGACGCTGGCGCTGGCGCGCGAGATCTCCTCCATCGCGACGCAATGGGCGAGATAGCCCATGCCGGCGCCGCCATGCTCCTCCTCCACCGTGATTCCGTGCAGGCCGAGCGCGCCCATCTCCGGCCAGAGGTAGCGCGGAAATTCATCCGTGCGGTCGATCTCGGCGGCGATGGGGGCGACGCGGTCCTCGGCGAAGCCGCGCACGCTGTGGCGCAGCGCGTCGATCTCCTCGCCCAGGTCGAAGTCCAGCATGGGCATGCGGTTGGAGATCATCGCGCTTCTCCTCTCATCGTCGAAGGTAGTTCTGACCGTTGATCACCAGCAGGTTTTCCGAATCGGGGTCGCCGCGGAAGATCGAAAGCCGCTCCTCGCGCCCCGCCTCGTCGCGCAGCAGCAGCACATGGCCGGAAAGCTCGTAGCGGCCGCTGCTGTCGCGCCGCGGCGCGCTGGTGGTGACGCCGCTGCGGCCGCCCCCGACCTCGGAGGTGCTGCTGGCACCGGACCAGCCGGTGCGGCGATAGCTGCCGTCGCGCGACAGGGCCAGGCTGCGCTCCACCGCGACGGAGCCGCTGGAGAAGGCGGTGCTGCCGCTGCTGGCGAAGGTATGGCGCCAGAGCCCGTCCAGCCGCGTGCCGGGCGCGAAGGGCTCCACGCGGCGCCAATTGGCGCCATCCAGCGTGATGCCGTTGGATTGCCGCGCGATGGGCAGGGTGCGGCGGCTGACGCGGCCGAATTCGTCCTCCACCTCGCGCAGCGTGATGGTGCCGCCCGAGAGCGTATAGGTGCCGCAGCCACGCGGTTCGGCGGCGCAGGCCTCCGCCAGGCTTTGGGCGGCGGGCGGGTCGCTGCGGAACAGCCCGTCGGGCGAGAAGGTCAGGCTGCGCATATCGGCGCGGAAATCCATCCCGCCGAAGGCATTGGGCACCACGCCGGTCTGCATGCGCGTGAAATGCCCCTCCAGCTTCGCGCCGCCGCCACGTGGCGGATCCAGCACGAAGCCGCGGCCATCGCCATTCAGGCGCAGCGATCGCACCATGGCGGCGAAGTCCTGGCGCGCCGCCCGCCCGGCCTCTCGCGGCGGGTTCACCAGCAGCAGCGCGAGCAGCACGCGCCGGCCCTGCTGTTCCAGCCCGATATGCACGGCGCGGAGCGTCGGGCGGCTGCCGCTGCGTTCCTCGATGCGGAACCTTCCGCCTTCCAACGTCTCCCCATCGCGGCGGCGGGGGCGCGCCTCCGCCAGCTGTTCCGGCGCGCGCGCCCAGCCATTCATCGCCGCCTCGAAATCCCCAGTGGCGGGGCCTGGGCGGCGGAGCACGATCATCGCATTGCCGGGCCGCGCGGCGCGGCGCCCGGGCTCGGCCGGCAGCGGCCGTGTGAAGACCAGCCCGCCGCGCTGCTCCTGCCGCTGCCAGCCTGCCGGCGCCTCGAAGGAGATGCCGTCGAGGGTCTCGGCCAGGGCGGCCGGCGGAAGCAGCAGGGCGGCGAGGAGAAGGCGACGCATCAGAGGGCTCCGGCTGTTGCGGGAGCCGGGAGTCTGCCATGGGGGAATCGCGCCTGCCGCTCACGATGCCGCCGTTACGGCGAAGCGCGCCCGCAGCGCGCCGCGCATGATCTTGCCGGTGGCGGTCTGCGGCAGCGCATCGACGAATTCGATCTGCCGCGGATAGAGATGCGCGGCCAGGCGCGCGCGCACCTGCGCCTGGATCTCCGCCACCAGCGCCGGGCTGGGGGCGAAGCCTGGCCGCAGCACCAGCACGGCGGTGACACGTTCCGTGCGCAGCGCATCGGGCAGGCCGATGACGGCGGCCTGGGCGATGGCGGGATGGGTGAGCAGGAAGTCCTCCACCTCCCCGGGGCCGATGCGGTAGCCGGCGGAGGTGATGACATCATCGTCGCGGCCGATGAAGGTGAAGAGGCCCTCGCCATCCCGCACCGCCTGGTCGCCGGTCAGCAGCCAGTCGCCGTGGAATTTCGCCGCGGTTGCCGCGGGGTTGTTCCAGTAGCGCAGGAACATCACCGGGTCGGGTGCGCGCACGGCCAGCACGCCCTGCTGGCCATCGGGCCGGGGCTGGCCCTCGGCATCCAGGATCGCCAGCTCATGGCCCGGCACCGCGCGGCCCATGGCGCCGGGGCGCACGGGAAACAGCTGCGCCGAATTGGCGACGATCAGGTTGCATTCGGTCTGGCCGTAGAATTCGTTGATCGTCAGGTCGAAGGCGCTGCGGCCCCAATCCAGCATCTCCGCCCCCAGCGTCTCCCCGCCCGAGCCCACGCTGCGCAGGCGATGGCCGAAGCGGCCGGGGTTCGCCACGCCGCGCAGCATGCGCAGCGCGGTGGGCGGCAGGAAGGCGTTGCGCACGCCATGCCGCGCCATAAGGTCGAAGCAGAATTCCGGATCGAATTTCTGCATGCGATGCGCCAGCACCGGCACGCCGTGGAACAGGCTGGGCAGCAGCACGTCGAGCAGCCCGCCGATCCAGGCCCAGTCGGCGGGCGTCCAGAACAGGTCGCCGGGCTGCGGGAAGCCGTCATGCGGCCATTCCACGCCGGGCAGATGGCCGCGCAGCACACGATGCGCATGCAGCGCGCCCTTCGGGCTGCCGGTGGTGCCGCTGGTGTAGATGATGAGGGCGGGGTCGTCGGGGCCGGTGGCGAGGCAGGCATGGCTGTCGCGCGCTCGCGCCATCTCGGCTGCGAGATCCAGCGCGCCGGTGCCGCCACCGATGGCAAAGACCTTTGACAATGCGGGCAGCGTGGCGCGTAGGCTATCGAGCTTGGCCTGGCCGTCCTGGTCCGTGACCAGCGCAGTGGCGCCGCAATCCGCGAGACGAAAGCGCAGCGCCTCCTCGCCAAACAGAAGAAAAAGCGGCACGGCGATGGCGCCGATGCGATAGGCGGCGAGATGCGCCACCGCCGCCTCCGGCCCCTGCGGAAGCAGCACGCCGATGCGGTCGCCGCGCGTGATGCCATGGGCAAGGAAAGCGTTGGCCAGGCGGCAGCAGCGGCGGTGCAGCTCGTCGAAGCTGATGCGTTCGACACGGTCGCCATCGAGATGCAGTAGCGCCAGGCGGCCGCTGCCATCGGCCCAGCGGTCGCAGGCTTCCTCCGCGATATTGCAGCGGGCGGGGATGTTCCAGGCGAAGCTCATGCCGGGCGCGTGTCGTCGATCACCTTGCCATCATTCGGCAGGGCGCCGGGTTCCAGCAGTTCGACTGTGCCGCGCAGGCGCGTGACAGATTGCAGCGTGGCGGAAAGATTCTGGACCAGGGACGCATCGCGCACCGGTGTCTCCACGCGCAGCAGCATGGTGTCGCGCGTTTCGTCCAACCCGATGACCAGCCGCGCGCGGCCCAGGCCCGGATGCGCGCGCAACACCTCCGCCACCTGTTCCGGGCGGACGAACATGCCGCGCACCTTCGCCGCCTGGTCGGCGCGGCCCATCCAGCCCTTGATGCGCATATTGGTGCGCCCGCAGGGCGAGGCGCCGGGCAGCACGGCGGAAAGATCGCCGGTGGCGAAGCGCAGCAGCGGATAGGTGGCGCAGAAGGTGGTGACCAGCACCTCTCCCACCTCGCCTTCCGGCAGTGGGTCGCCGGTGCCGGGGCGGACGATTTCCACCAGCACATCCTCGTCGCAGATCAGCCCCTCCCCGGCCTCGGACTCATAGGCGATCAGGCCGAGATCCGCGGTGCCGTAACTCTGCCGGACGGTGAGGCCGCGCGCGGCGTAGAACTGGCGCAGCGCCGGCAGATAGGCGCCACCCGTGACATGGCCGAGCCTGAGCGAGGAAAGGTCGAGGCCCAGCGCATCGCCGGCCTCCAGGATGGATTTGAGAAAATCCGGCGTGCCGCTGTAGCAGGCGGGCTTGAGATGCGCCGCCGCGCGGGCCTGGCTTTCCGTGTTGCCCGGCCCCGCGGGAAAGACCGGGCAGCCGAGCGCCCGCGCGCCTTCCTCCAGCATCATGCCCGCGGGCGTGAAGTGATAGGCGAAGCAGTTGTGCAGCAGCATGCCGCGCCGCAGCCCCGTGGCATGCAGGGCGCGGGCATAGCGCCAGGGATCGGCGCCCGCGCCCTGCGGTTCATGGATCGGGCCCGGGGAGGCGAAGACGCGCGGCACATCGGCCAGAGGCAGCGCGGTGAAGCCGCCGAAGGGTGGGGCTTCCGCCTGCGCGGCGATGAGATCCGATTTGCGCGTGACGGGCAGCGCCGCCAGCGTCACCTCCTGCGGGTCGAGATCCGCCAGCATCGCCGCATAGGCCGGCGCCTGGCGCTTCGCATGCGCCACCTGCCGCACCAGGCGCTGCGCATTTTCGGCCGCGCGCTGGTCGGCGCTGCGGGTTTCGCGATCGTCGAAGAACCCGGTCACAGCCACCGCTTCCGTCGCTTGTAGGATTTCAGGTTGCGGAAGGATTTGCGTTCGGCGCCGTGGCCGCCGAGGTAGAATTCCTTCACGTCCTCGTTGTTCGCCAGATCCTCCGCGCTGCCATCCAGCACGACCTTGCCCTGCTCCATCACATAGCCATGGCTGGCGACGGACAGCGCCATGCGCGCATTCTGCTCCACCAGCAGGATGGTGATGCCGAGATCGGCGTTGAGCTGGCGGATGATGCCGAAGACCTCCTTCACCAGCAGCGGCGAGAGGCCCATGGAGGGTTCGTCCATCAGGATCAGCTTCGGCCGCGCCATCAGCGCGCGGCCGATCGCCAGCATCTGCTGCTCCCCGCCCGAGAGATAGCCGGCCAGCCCCGTGCGCTCCTTCAGCCGCGGGAAGTAGCCATAGACCATCTCGATATCGCGCCGGATCTCCGCGCTGTCGCTGCGCGTGAAGGCGCCGAGGCGCAAATTCTCCAGGCAGGTCATGTCGCTGACGATGCGCCGGCCCTCCATCACCTGGAAGATGCCGCGGCGGACGATCTGATGCGCCTCCACGCCGTTCAAACGCTCGCCGGCGAAGCGGATATCGCCCCGCGTGATCTCGCCATCCTCGGATTTCAGCAGGCCGGAGATGGCCTTCAGCGTGGTGGACTTGCCCGCGCCATTCGCCCCCAGCAGCGCCACGATCTTCCCGCGCGGCACGGCCAGCGACAGACCGCGCAGCACCAGGATGACGTCGCTATAGACGACCTCGATATTGTTCACCTCCAGCAGAAGGTCCTCCGCCGGCCTTGCCGCCGGCGGAGGGGTGGCGAGCGCCTGGCTCACCAGCCGAGCCAGTCGCGGCGGCGCTCGAGGTCGATGGTCGCGATATTCTCGATCTTCATCGTGCCCGCCTGCATCAGCTCCGCCACGCTGCCCTGGGTCGTGTCGCCGCTGACGCTGGCGCGGTAGAGGGCCACGCGCAGCGTGCCGCGATGATCCTGCGGCGTATAGGTGGAGGGATTGCACACGCCCTCGAAGCCGCGCGGCACCCAGTTCTGGCGCGCGTAGAAGCCATCGCGGATGCGCTCGCCCGTCACCTGGCCGCCGCCTTCCGCGGCCGTCTCCATGGCCTCCACCATCAGCATGGCGGAGCAGATGCCGGAGATGTAGTGCACTGGGCGGTAGGCGGTGCCGGCGCTGTCGGACACGCGGCTGATCTCCCGCACCTGCGCCATGCCCGGTGCGTCGCCGCCCCAGACGGCGCCGGTGCGGACCGGGAAGACCACGCCATTCGCCGCCGTGCCGGCGGCCTTCATCGCATTCTCATCCATGCCCCAGACATTGCCCATGAACTGGACCTGCACGCCGGCGGTCTGGCAGGCGCGCAGCACGGAGATGTTGGAGCCCGCGGTATTGCCGAGATAGGCGTAGTTGGCGCCGGCATTCTTCAGCGTCAGGCATTGCGCCGTGTAATCGCCCGGCGTCAACGCGAACTGGATCGCGGGCAGCACCTCGAAGCCGAGCTCCGCGGCCAGCGCCTCTCCGGCCGCCTTGGGCGAATTCGGATAGGGGTGGTTGGCGCCCATATGGACGTATTTCGGCCGCCCCTGCTGGCCGCGCGCCCGCCAATCCTGTGCCGCCCATTGCAGCATGCCGCGCAGCGCGTCGGAGTAGGACGGGCCGTAGAAGAAGTTGTAGGGCGCGGCCTCCACCCCCTGGCGCCCGGATTGCCCGGCCGCATCGGTCAGCGCGGCGGAATAGGAGCCGCTGATATAGGGGATGCGGTCGCGGGTGACGAAGCGCACCAGCGCCTCCGTATCCGCGGTGCCCCAGCCCTGGATGGCGACGACGCGCGTGCGCCCGGTCCAGGACTGGTACTGGCTGACGGCGCGTGGCGCGGCATAGCCGTAATCGAAGCCGGAGACATTGATGGGCCGCCCCGCCACGCCATTGCGCCGGCTGTTCACCCAGGCCAACGCATCCGCGACGCCCTGGCCATAGGGCTGGCCCACATCGCTGGTGGCGCCGGAATTGTCCATCAGATGGCCGATGGGAATCGGCTGCGCCGCGACCGGCAGCGTAAGAGCGATCGTCGCGGCGCCAGCCAGGATCTGCATCTTCATTGTCTTCGTTCCTCCCCTTTGGTTCAATGCGAATACGGGTAGAGCTTCCAATACGCCTTGATCAGGCGCCAACGCCTTGCGAGCCCGTCGGGCTCGAAGATCAGGAACAGGATGATCGCGGCCCCCACCACCATCTCCCGCAGGAAGGAGATGCTGGCGCCGAGCTTCAGCGCGCGGTCGATGCTGCTGCCGGCCAGCAGGTCCGCGCCCATCTGCGTGACTTCCGGCAGCATCACCATGAAGGCCGCGCCCATCAGGCTGCCCATCACGCTGCCCAGCCCGCCGATGATGACCATGCCGAGGAACTGGATGGAGAACAGGATATTGAAGGCCTCGACCGAGGCGAACAGCAGGTAGTGCGCATAGAGCGCGCCGCCGATGCCGGCATAGAGGCTCGCAATGCCGAAGCTCAGCGTGCGGTAATAGGCCAGGTTGATGCCCATCATCTCGGCGGACAGGTAGTGGTCCCGCACCGCCACCAGCGCCCGCCCGTCGCGGGACCGCATCAGGTTCGCGGCCGCCGTGAACATGATGATGACCCAGGCGAGCGTCAGGTAGAAGTAGCTCTCGTCCCGATCGAAGGCGAAGCCGAAGAGCACGGGGCTCTCCGTCATCCGCCCCGCCACGCCGCCGGTGAACCACTGCGCGCGGGCGAAAAAGTCCTCCAGGATGAACTGCGCGGCGAGCGTCGCGATGGCCAGGTACAGCCCCTTCAGCCGCGCCGCAGGGGCGCCGAAGATCAGCCCGATGAAGGCCGTGAAGATGCCGGCCAGCGGGATGCAGAGCAGCACCGGCACATGGTAGCGCTCATGCAGATAGGCGGAGACGAAGGCGCCGAGGCCGAAGAAGGCCGCGTGCCCGATGCTGATCTGCCCGGTGAAGCCCACCAGGATGTTCAGGCCGAGTGCGGCGATGCCGAGGAAGCCGATATTGATCAGCAGCGACAGCTCGAACCGCCCGAACACAAGGGGCGCGCAGCAGAGAAGCAGGATGCCCAGCAGCAGCGCGATGCGGCTGTTGCGCGTGGGAAAGATGGTGGTGTCGGCACGGTAGCTGGCGCGCCAATCGCCGCAGGGGGTGAGCGCGGTCATGCTACACGCGCTCGATATTCTTGGTGCCGAACAGCCCGTAGGGCTTGATCAGCAGGATCAGCACCAGCCCGTAGAAGGGCGCGATCTGGAACATGTTGCCCCAGTTGAGCCATTGGCTGTCGATGTAATGCGCCCAGTTCTCCAGCAGCCCGACGATGACACCGCCGAGCACCGCGCCAAGGATGGAATCCAAGCCGCCCAGGATCACCGCCGGAAAAACCTTGATGCCGTAGAAAGACAGCGCGCTGGACACGCCGTTCACCACGCCCACCACCACGCCGGCGACCGCAGAGACCACCGCCGAGATCGCCCAGGACATCGCAAACACCTTGGGCACCGAAACGCCGAGCGATTGCGCCACCTGCTGGTCGAAGGCCGTCGCCCGCATCGCCAGCCCGTGCTTGGAGGCTTTGAAGAACCATCCGAACCCCGCCATGATCAGCAGCGAGACGCCGAGGCTTGCCAGGTACACCGTCTGCACCTCCAGCCCCAGCACCCGCACCTGCTCCATCGCGAAGATCGGCGGGAAGGGTTTGGCGAAGACGCCAAAGATCCACTTCATCAGCGCCTGGAAGAAGATGCCGAGGCCGATGGTCGCCATGATGACGCTGATCACCGGCTCCCCGATCAGCGGCCGCAGCACCACCACCTGCAGCACCAGGCCGAACAGCATCATGAAGACCAGGGTGAAGGCGAATCCCGCATAGAAGGGCAGCTGCCATTCCGTCAGGAACCACCAGCAGACCCAGGCGCCCACCAGCAGGAACTCGCCCTGCGCGAAGTTCACCACCTGGGACGCCTTGTAGATCAGCACGAAGCTCATCGCGACCACGCCATAGAGCATGCCGACGATCAGCCCGTTCAGCGTCAGTTGCAGCAGCAGCGACGTGTCCATGCGGGGGTCCTCTAGGCCGCTGCCAGCGCGGCTTCGGTGCGGATCACGGCGAGCGTGGTGCGGATGCGCTGCGTCGTGCCGTCCTGGAAGGCGATGGTGGTGTCCACCGGGATGCTCTCCGCACCCGAGTAGATCGCATCGATGATCTCGCCGTATTTCTCCGCGATCACGCCGCGGCGGACCTTGCGGGTGCGGGTCAGCTCCCCGTCATCCGCGTCCAGCTCCTTGTAGAGCAGCACGAATTCCCGCAGCTGCTGCGCCGGCGGCAGGCGTGCATTGACCTTCGCCACTTCCTCCCGCAGCAGGTCCAGCACCTGCGGCCGCGCCGCCAGGTCCGAATAGGTGGTGAAGGCGATGCGGTTGCGCTCCGCCCATTTGCTGACGATGGGGAAGCGGATGCAGATCATGGCGGCCAGGTGCGACCGCCCCGCCCCCAGCACCACCGCCTCCGCCACGAAGGGGGAGAATTTCAGCTTGTTCTCGATGTATTGCGGGCTGAAGCGATCGCCGCCCTGGGTCTCGGCGATGTCCTTGATGCGGTCGATGACGACGAGGTGGCCGGACTTGTCGAAGTAGCCCGCATCGCCGGTGTGCAGCCAGCCGTCGCGCATATCCGCCGGTGCCTCCGTGCCCAGGTAGCCGGAGAACATGTTGGGGTGCCGCGTGACGATTTCGCCGACGCCGCTGGAATCGGGCGCGTCGATGCGGATCTCGATGGATTCGTCGAAGCCGACGCCGACGGTTTCGAAGTCCACCTCCCCCGCCCGATGCAGGGTATAGGCGCCGAGCAGCTCGGTCTGGCCATAGAGCTGGCGCATCGGCACGCCCATCGCCTGGAAGAAGCGAAAAGTTTCGGGCCCCAGCGCGGCACCACCCGTGGCGGCGGAGCGCAGCCTGGAAAAGCCCAGCCGGTCGCGCAGCGCGCGGAACAGCAGCAGGTCCGCCATGGCGGAGCGCTTGCCATCCGCGATCTGCAGGCCGAGGTCGAACATGCGGCGCTTGAGCGGCGAGGCATCCATCACCCGCGCCCGCACCTCGGCCGCCAGCTGTTCCCAGACGCGCGGCGCAAACAGCACGAAGGTCGGGCCGATCTCGCGGAAATCGGCCATCATCGTCTCCGGCTCCTCGACGAAGTTCACCTTCATCCGGGCGATCAAGCCCCAGCCGAGGACGTAGATCTGCTCCATGATCCAGGGCAGCGGCAGGACGGAGACATATTCGTCCTGCGGCCCCTTCGGATCGGCCTTGAGATAGGCGCGGCAATGGCGGATCAGCGCGCCAGCGGTCAGCATCGCCAGCTTCGGCCTCGCCGTGGTACCGGAGGTGGTGCAGAGCACCGCGATATTCTCGCCGTCCGTTGCCGCCACAAGCGCCTCGTAAAGCCCCGGCTGCTCGGCTTCCAAGGCACGACCCGCCGCGAGCAGCGCCTCCAGCGACATCAACCGCGGATCGTCATGCTTCCGCATCCCGCGCGGCTCCGCATAGATCACATGCCGCAGCGTCGGGACGCTGTCGAAAATGTTGAGCAGCTTGTCGACCTGCTCCTCATCCTCGGCAAAGACCAGCTTCGCGCCGGCATGCGCCAGCAGATACGCCACCTCCTCATCCAGCGCGTCGCGATACAGGCCGAGGCTGCGCGCGCCCACCGCATGGGCGGCGATCTCGCCCATCACCCAGTCCGGCCGGTTGTCGCCGATCAGCCCCACCACATCGCCCGCGCCGATGCCGAGGCCGCGCAGGCCGAGCGCCATGGCGCCGGTGCGGTCGTGATATTCGGCCCAGGTGAAGGACCGCCAGATGCCGAACTGCTTCTCCCGCAGCGCCACCTCCGCGCCATGCTCGCGGGCATTCTGCGCCAGCAGCTTGGGCAGCGTGTCCAGCGTCGGCGCCCTCATGCCTCCACGGGCTCCGCTTCCAGCGCGTCCTCGCCGAGATAGGCGCGGCGCACCTCGGGATGGGCGAGCACCGCATCCGGCTCGCCCTCCGCGATCTTGCGGCCGAAATCCAGCACCATGACGCGGTGGGAGATGTCCATCACCACGCCCATATCGTGCTCGATCATCAGCACGGTCATGCCCCATTCGGCGTTCAGGTCGGTGATGAAGCGGGCCATGTCCTCCTTCTCCTCGAGGTTCATGCCCGCCATGGGTTCGTCGAGGAGAATGAGCTTCGGCTTCAAGGCGACCGCGCGGGCCAGTTCCACGCGCTTGCGCAGCCCATAGGGCAGCGTGCCGGCCACCGCCTTGCGCACCGGCTGGATCTCCAGGAAGTCGATGATCTCCTCGACCTCGCGGCGATGCGCGAGTTCCTCCTTCTGCGCACCGCCCACCCAATAGAGCATGCCGCGCAGGAAGCCGGACTTCAGCAGGTGGTGCCGGCCGACCATGATATTGTCGAGCACCGTCATATGGCCGAACAGCGCCAGGTTCTGGAAGGTGCGGCCGATGCCGAGCGCGGCGCGGCGATTGGGGCCGAGGCGGGTGATGTCCTGCCCGTCGAAGCGGATCTGCCCCTGCGTCGGCCGGTAGCGGCCGGAGATGCAGTTGACCATGGAGGTCTTGCCAGCGCCGTTCGGGCCGATGATGGAAAAGATCTCGCCGCGGCGCACGGCGAAAGAGACATCGGTCAGCGCCCGCACGCCGCCGAAGCGCAGGCTGATACCCTCCGCAGCCAGGATCGGCGCCAGATCCGGCGTTTCTTCACTCAAATGGACGCGCTCCCCTGAACGCCGGTCTTGTTGAGGGGAGCCTAGGACGGCTTTGCGGCGCGCCGCAACGCCGTGTTTTGGGAAGCCTCAGCCGGCGTCGCGCAGCGCGATCGCGAGTGGCGGATCGTCGGTGGCGAAGATGTCCACGCCGAGGCCCAGCATGCGCCGGATGCTGGGGGCGTGGTTGGCGCCCCAGGTGCCGATGCCGATGCCGGCCCCGCGCAGGGCGCCCACCAGCTCGGCATCGATCGCGCTTTCATGCATGCCGACCTCGGGGAAGCCATAGGCCTTGGCGGTGGCCAGCAGGCCGGGCAGACCGATGTCGCGCAGCGTCGAAAGCTCCAGCAGCCAGGCGACGCCCGCCAGGCCGCCGGCCTGCTGCACTTCCGCCATGGTGCCTGCATGGAAGCCGATGATCCAGCTGCGCCCCCGCTGCCCGGCCGCATCCAGCCGCGCCAGTGTGGCGGGAACGATGCCGGGATAGGGCCGGCCGCCGGCATCGGACTTGATCTCGATGCGCGGCGCCACCGGCGTGCCGGCCAGGATCTCCAGGTAGCCGGCCAGGGTCGGCGGCGCCTCCCCGGCCGTGCCGCGCACCCGCACGGCAGCGAGTTCCGCGGCGGTCCGCGCCACCACCGGCCCGCGCGCATCGGTGGTGCGGTCGAGCGTGGCGTCGTGAATCACGACCACCTCCGCATCCGCGGTCATGTGCACGTCGCATTCCGCCTGTTCCAGTGCCAGGCGGGCGGAGTGGCGGAAGGCGGTGGCGCTGTTCTCGGGCCAGAGGAACAGGCCGCCGCGGTGGCTGGCGATCAGGGTCTTGGGCTGCATGGCCCGGCAGTCTCGCCGCGCGGCGCAGGCAAATCCAGCCCCTTCGCCCCTCCTCCGGCCGCCTCCTCCCCCCCGCGGCCGCCTGCCGCCAGATTGCATGCAGGCCTGCCTTCGGCGCATAATTGCATGCAGGCGTGCCTTCAGCGCATAAAGGCGCTGGCCGATATCGTGGTCAGCAGTTGCCGTGCGGAGGGCTTCATGACCCTGTCCATCGTAATCCACCGGCCGGAAAACAGCTCCGCCGCCGACCCCGCACCGGCCGAGGCCGAGGCCATGCGGCTTGCGGTTCGCGATGCGGTCTGGGAAATTGCTGATGCGCATTGGACCATGGGCAGTGACGCCATCCTGGTCTCCACCGACCTTTCGCCGGACTATATGCTGAGCCACTTCCGCCGCGCCCTGGCCCGGCGCGGCTTCGACCAGACCGGGCTGCTTCTGGTGACCAGCGTCGGCCCCAGGGTGGCCTGGTCCGACCTGCCGCAGGAGGCCGAGGGCTGGCTGCGGGATGTGCTGGCGTAAGCGCGCCCTCGGCGAGAGACAAGGCCTTGAATTTGGGGCCTTAGTCAGGGCCCAGCGCCCAGAAACTGGGTGCGGAATGAAAATACGCGATTGCCTTCGACCGCACTCGCGTTAGGGTTGCTGTGAACGTTAATGTCACTGCTATAATACTTGCGCGCGATGTCTCGGCACCGCCGCGGCCCGTTTCCATCCCCCGGGCCCCTCGTCAACAGGGAGCCACGCATGCTGCCGGCGCTTCGCCGCTTTCCCATCCTTTTCGCCCTGCTGCTGGCCGGCCTCGCCCTCGCTTCGGCCGCGCGAGCCGATTCCCACGCGATCCGCCTGAAGATTGTCGGCGGCCTGGCCGATGTCAGCCAGTACGTGCGGTATGAGGAGCCCTTCTGGCGCAGCCGGATCATGGAACTGACCAGCGGGCGCGTGCAGGCGGAAATCGCGCCCTTCGACCGCAGCGGGATCCGCGGGCAGGAAATGCTGCAGCTGATGCGGCTCGGCGTCGTGCCCTTCGGCACGGCACTGCTGGCGATCGTCGCGACTGAGGAGCCGGAATTTAACGCGGTCGACCTGCCGGCCCTGGCGCCGGACATGGCCAGCCTGCGCCAGACCGTCAGCGCCTTCCGCCCGCATATCGAGCAGGTGCTGCGGGAGCGGTACCAGATCGAGTTGTTGGGTATTTACACCTATCCCGCCCAGGTCGTCTTCTGCAACCGTCCCTTCTCCGGCCTCGCCGATCTCGCCGGGCGCCGCATCCGCTCCTCCTCCGTCGGGCAGTCGGAAATGCTGCAGGCGCTGGGCGCCACCCCCGTGGTGATCCCCTTCGCCGAGGTGGTGCAGGCGATCCGCGGCGGCGTGGTGGAATGCGCCATCACCGGCACGCTTTCGGGCAATGCCATCGGGCTGCACGAGATCACCACCCATGTGCATGCCATGGCGCTGGCCTGGGGCATTTCCATCTTCGGCGCCAATGCCACCGCCTGGGCCGCCATCCCCACCGACCTGCAGGCGATCATCCGCTCCGGCGTCCATGACCTGGAGCAGCAGATCTGGAATGCGGCGGACCGCGAGACCGGGGAAGGCCTGGCCTGCAATGCCGGCCTGCCCAGCTGCACCGCCGGCCGCCGCGGCAACATGACGGTGGTGCCGGTCAGCGAGGCCGACAATGAACGCCGCCGCCGCCTGCTGACCGATGTGGTGCTGCCGCGCTGGGTCAATCGCTGCGGGCCCGATTGCGTGGATGCCTGGAACGACTACCTCGCACCGGTCCTGGGCATCAGGGCCCGGCCCGATTAGATGCAGACCGCCCGCCGCCTCCGCCTCGCCGTCCTTGCCGCTGTCGTCCTGCTGCTGCTGGCGCAGGCGGTGGCCACGGCCATGCTGCTCGAAAGGTCGCGAGAGGCGGCGCTGCGCGCCGCGGCGGATACCGCGGACCGCATCAGCCGCGCGGTGGAAAGCTCCATCAACCGCAGCTTCGTGCAGGTGGATGCGATGCTGGCGGGCCTGCCGGCCATCCTCAGCCCCTATGCCCGCGACGGCCGCTTCGATGCCAATGCCGCCGGCCGGGTGATGCGGGAGCTGAACAACCAGAACTTCACCTTCCGGGACATCCTGCTGGTGCGCGAGGATGGCATTCCCATCGCCACCTCGCTCGCCGTTTCCCGCCGCCGCCCGCTGCCGCTGCCGCTCGGCGCCGCCTTCACCGATGCCACGCCGAATACCGGCACGCTGATGATCGGCGGGCCGGTACAGAATCCGGCCACCGGCGAATGGGCGCTGTTCTTCGCCCGCCCCGTGGTGATGCCCGTGCTGGGCCTGGTGACCGCGGTCGCGGAGGTTCCGGTGCCGGTGGTCAGCAGCCTGCTGGGCGTTGGCGGCAGTGCGCCGGAGCTGCGCATCACGCTGGAGCGGGATAACGGCACGCTCCTCGCCTCCCTGCCGCATGACGAGACGCGCATCGGCCGCCGCCTGTCGCCGCCCTCCTCCGCGCTCAGCACCGCGGGCCAGACCCGCAGCCGCTTCAACGACCAGGCGGTGCTGGTTGCGGTGCGGCCGAGTCTCTACCCCTCGCTGTCCATCGTCACCACGGTGGAGCTGCAGGCGGCGCTGCAGGGCTGGAGCACGGATCGCGAGCGCGGCCTGCTGGTCTCCGCCGCTTTCGCGGCCCTGGTGCTGGCCCTGGCCGCCGCCCTGCTGCTGGGCCTGCGGCAGCGGGAGAGGGTGGAGGCGGAACGCGCCCGCTGGCGCTCCACGCTGGAGAATGCGCTGGAGAGCATGTCGGACGGCTTCGTCATGTTCGGCCCGGACGACCGGCTGATCGCCTGCAACCAGCGCTACAAGGAATTCTACGCGATCTCCGCGCCTTTCATCAAAGCGGGCGCGCATTTCCGCGACATCATGCGCGAGGGCGCGAAGCGCGGGCAGTATCCCCAGGCGGTGGGGGATATCGAAGCTTTCGTCGACGAGATGGACCAGTGGCGCCACGCCAACAACCCGCCGATCGAGCGCCTGCTGCCGGATGGCCGCTGGGTGCTGATCACGGAACGCAGCACGCCGGATGGCGGCACGGTGGGCATCCGCACGGATATCACGCCGCTGAAGCGCGCCATGGAGGACCTGGCCCAGGCGCGCGACAATGCCCGCGCCGCCGGCGAGGCGAAGAGCCAGTTCCTGGCCCGCATGTCGCATGAGCTGCGCACGCCGCTGAACGGCGTGCTCGGATTCGCCCAGGTGCTGCTGCGCGACCCGGCGCTGACCGAGGAACAGCGCGACCAGGTGCTGACCCTGCACGAGGCCGGGCGCCACCTGCTGGAACTGGTGAACAGCCTGCTCGACCTGTCCAAGATCGAGGCCGGCAAGCTCGACCTGCATCTGCGCGACGTCGCCGTCCGCCCGCTGCTGGAGGCCTGCGCCGGGCTGCTGGCGCCGGAGGTGGACCGCAAGGGCATGACCCTGACGCTGGACATCGCCCCCGGCACGCCGGAGGCGGTGGAGGCCGATGCCACGCGGGTGCGGCAGATGCTGCTGAACCTGCTGTCCAATGCGGTGAAGTTCACCCCGCCCGGCGGGCAGGTGCATCTGCGCGCCATGCGCCTGGCGGAGGGCCGCGCCGGCCTGCGGATCGAGGTGCAGGACACCGGCCCGGGCGTGCCGCCGGAAAAGCGGCACCTGCTGTTCGAGGATTTCTCCCAGCTCTTCCCCGTCGCCGGCCAGGAAGGCGCCGGCACCGGGCTGGGCCTGGCGATTTCGGCCCGGCTGGCCGCCGCCATGGGCGGGCGCATCGGCTGCGACAGCGAAACGGGCCAGGGCGCCCGCTTCTGGGTGGAACTGCCGCTGAAGGAAGTGCCGCTGCCGGCCGTCGCGGCTGCGGCCACTGCGGCGCCGACCGAGGTCACCCTGGCCGCGCCGGGCCGCAGCCTGCGCATCCTGGTGGCCGACGACGTCGCGGCGAACCGCATGGTGGCGCGTGCCATGCTGGTGGGCGCCGGGCATCGGGTGGACAGCGCCGCCGATGGCGCCGAGGCCCTGGCCGCCGTGGAACGCGATGCCTATGACGTGGTGCTGATGGATGTCCAGATGCCGGTGATGGACGGGCTTGAGGCCACCCGACGCATCCGTGCCCTGGATACCGCGCGGCGCCGCGTGCCGGTGCTGGCCGTCACCGCCTCCGCCCTGCCCGAACAGGTGGCCGCCTGCCGTGCCGCCGGCATGGATGGACACCTGGCCAAGCCGATCGACCGCGAATCGCTGCTGGCCGCCGTCGCCCGCCTCGCCGCCGGCGATTCGCTGCCCGGCGCCGCCACGTCCCCGTCCGCCGATGCGCAGCAGCCGCTGCTGGATGAGGCGGCGCTGCGAAATCTGGCGGCGGATCTCGGCCCGACGGCGGATGTCGTGATCTCGGAATTCGTCTCCGAGGTGCGGTTCGGCTACGAGACCCTCTCCGCCCCCGGCATCGCCGAGGATCTCCCCCGCCTGCGCCACGCCGCCCACCGCATGCTGGGCGCCGCCCGCACCCTCGGCGCCCGCCGGCTGGGCGCGGTGACGGAGGCGCTGCAGAAGGATCTGCATGCGGGGCGCAGCCCGAGCGAAAGCCTGCGCCTGGTGCTGGAAAGCGCCGCTTCCACCCTGCCGCTGATCGAGGCGCCGCTGGACCGGAACCCGCCGAACCAGGCTGGCCCGCAGCGGCCCCCGGTGCGGCTGGCGCAGAGCGTGGGCGACTAGCCAGGGCGCCTCAGGGCAGCGCGGAAATCCGCGCCGCCAGCAGATCGAAAAAGCCCGGCGCCTCCAGGCTTTCCAGCAGGGTCAGGTTGGGCGGCCGGCCGAGGCGCTGCCAGCGGTCAATCACCGTGCGACCGCGGCCGGGGCCCGGGCCGCAATCCACCTCCGCCTGCGCCTCCTTCGCGCCGAACAGGCCGGGCGCCAGCAGCCAGGCCACGGCGGTCGGGTCGTGCAGCGGGAACCCCCGAAACCCCATGCGGCGGGAGGGCGGCAAGGCGCGCAGGATGGCGGTGGCGGCGCGCCAGCAGGCGCCGCCCGGCCGCGCCTCCAGCGCCGTCACCACATCCGGCGTCACGAAGGCCTGGGCCGTCAGGTCCAGCGTCGCCATGGTCAGCCGGCAGCCGAGTCCGAGCAGGATGGCCAGGGCCTCCGGGTCGTTCCAGGCGTTGAATTCGGCGGCGGGGGTGATGTTGCCCTCGGACCAGGCGCCGGACATCAGCACGATCTCCGCCACCCGATCGACCAGCGCCGGCTCCGTCGCGAAGGCCAGCGCCAGGTTGGTGACGGGGCCGAGGCCGATGACGGTGACGGAGGCGGGCGGCGCGCCGCGCAGCAGGTCGCGGATCGCATCCGCGGCGATGCCCGGCGCCAGCGGCGGACCCGCTGGCAGTTGCACGCCGCCCAGCCCATCCTGCCCATGCACTGCCGTCTCGAAGCGGAAGGGCGCCATGAGGGAGCGTTCGGCGCCGGCCACCACGGGAATGTCCCGCCCCGTCAGCCCCACGATGGCGCGCGCATTGGCGGTGGTGGAGGCGAGGCCGACATTGCCGCCCGCCACCGTCACCAGCCGCACATCCAGCTCCGGCGAGGCGAGTGCCAGCCAGAGCGCGATGGCGTCGTCCGTGCCCGGGTCGCAATCGATGATGGTCGTGCGGCTCATGCCAGTTCGCGCTCCACCAGGCTGCACCAGAAGGCCACGCCATGCGGCAGGGCGGCGTCCGGGAAGTCGAAATGCGGATTGTGGTGGAACCCCTCGGGATGGGCGGGGTCGCCGGTGCCGAGCCAGGCATAGGCGCCGGGGATGCGCGCCAGGAACTCGGAAAAATCCTCGCCCGCGGTGATCGGCGGATGGTCGTCCCGCACCGCCGCCGCCGTGCCGGTGGAGGCGGAG
>NZ_JAFNJS010000002.1:0-124109 GCF_019024325.1 Falsiroseomonas tokyonensis | reverse complement strand
GGGCGCGGGGGGCGCCCGCCACCATCACCGCGGCCTGTGCGGGGTGGTTCACGGTGGGGCCAAGGCGGCGGATGTAGCGCGGCGCCGCCTGCACCCGGTGCTGCAGGGCCACGGCCTGGGCGATCTCGCCGATGCGGGTCTCCAGATGCGTCCGCACCGCCTCGTCCAACGCCCGCGCGGTGCCGCGCAGGAAGACGGTGCCGGGGATGACATTGGGCGCCGCCGCATCGCCGGCCGCCATATGGCCGACGCTGACCACGGCGGTGCCGAGCGGGTCCACCTCCCGCGCCGCGATCGCCTGCAGGCCGAGGATGAAGGCGGCCGCCGCCAGGGTCGCGTCGCGGCCGAGATGCGGCTTGGCGCCATGCGTGCCGATGCCGGTGAAGGTGACTTCCCAGGTGTCGGAGCTGGCGAGCACCGCGCCCTTCGGCACGGCAATGGTGCCCATCGGCAGGCCCGGCAGGTTGTGCAGGCCGTAGATCGCCTCCACGGGGAAGCGCTCGAACAGCCCCTGCTCCGCCATCACGCGTGCCCCGCCGAGCGATTCCTCGGCCGGCTGGAACACCAGCTGAACCGTGCCGGCAAACCGGTCCCGGTTCGCCGCCAGCCATTCGGCGGCGCCGAGCAGCATCGCGGTATGGCCATCATGGCCGCAGGCATGCATGCGGCCGGGCGCCTCGCTGGCATAGGGCAGGCCCGTCGCCTCGGTCATCGCCAGCGCGTCCATATCGGCGCGCAGCGCGATGGCGCGGTTCCCCGGGCGGCCCTGGATGGTCCCCACCACGCCGGTGCCGGCCAGCCCCTCCGTCACAGGGATGCCCCAGCCGCGCAGCAGCGCGGCCACCCGGGCGGCGGTGCGGTGTTCCGCGAAGCCGAGCTCCGGATGGCGGTGGAAATCCTGGCGCCATTCGGTCAGCTCGGCCAGGCGCGGCGCAAAGTCGTCGGGGCGGGGCAAGGGTGTGGCCTCAGGCGGTGCGGGCGGGCGGGATAGCATGGGCGGCGCCCCAGATCGCCTCCTCCGAAAGGCCGAGCTCGGCGAAATCCGCGGCGCGCAGCGGCGCCTCTCCTTCCGAGTAGAATTCATCGAGCTGCGGCGGCTTCACGCGGGTGGAGGAGAGCATCGCATGCGCCTGGCCGCGATGGTGGATCTGGTGCTGGAACAGGTGCAGCAGCAGCCGGTCCCGCCGCTCCTCCTGCACCGTCGTTGCGCGGTTCACCCGCACGATCGCGGCGAGATCCGCCTCGACCAGCCCGGCGCAATGCGCCATCAGCCGCCGGTCCACCGCCACCTGCGCCGCCCAAAGCCCGGGCAGGTCCGGATGCGGCACGCGGTTTGCCCAGGCGGCGGGGCCGAGCCAGCCGCCCTCCAGCGCATCCACATAGAACCAGTCGATGATCAGGATGTGGTTCAGCGTCTCGATCAGGCTGGGAAAGAAGCCGCTGCGCGGCGCCGCCAGCTCCTCCGGCGTCAGCGCCGCGCAGGCCTTCAGCAGGCGGTGATTGGCCCAGGCATTGTTGCTGGCCTGGGCGTGGAACAGGTTCGGCATCATCCGGATGCGCTCCGCCGGTTGCGGCTGAAGGGCCGAGCATGGCATTTTGCCGCCCGCACACCCAGTGGAACCCGGATGGCGTATTGGCAGCATTTTGGCGCGCCGCCGGCCGCGCGCGCGCCGTTTCAGGATCGCTACCCGGCGGCGATGCCGGACGGCTTGCGGCTGGACCTTCCGCTGCGTGATTTTTCGGATTTCGCGGTCGCCGGGCTGATCGCCAACCAGGCCAGCTTTCCGGTGATCCGTCGGCTGGCGGGCTGGATGACGGAGGTCGCGCGGCCCCTTCAGCCCGAGGTCGTGGTGGGCCTGCCGAGCCTCGGCCAGGTCTTTGCGCCGCTGGTGGCGGAGGCGCTCGGCCACGCGAACTGGGTCGCCCCCGGCTGGTCCCGCAAGCGCTGGTACGAGGAACGGCTCTCCGTCCCCATCCATTCCATCACCTCCCCCACCCCGCGCCGGCTGTGGCTGGACCCGCGCATCCTGGACCGGCTGGCCGGGCGCCGCGTGCTGCTGGTGGATGACGTGATCTCCACCGGCAGCTCGGCGCTCGCCGGGCTGGAGCTGCTCGAAGCGGCCGGCGTCGCCCCCGTGGGGCTCCTGGTCGCCATGATCCAGGGCCATCGCTGGCAGGCGGACTGGCCCGCCGCCATTCCGGTCCGTGGCGCCTTCGCGACGCCGATCTTTCGGCCCTCCCCCGCCGGCTGGATGCCGGAGGAAGGGACCGCGCCGCATCACCTCTGCCTGACTCTCGACGCCAAGGACCACGCCGCATGATCCGCAGCTTCCGCGCCGCCCTGCTGGGCGCCGCCCTGTTCGCCACGCCTGTGATGGCGCAGGACAACATCCGCATCGGCGTGGAGGCCGGCCCCACCAGCCTGGATCCGCATTTCGCCAGCCTGATCACCAACATCGCCTTCGCCCGCCATGTCTTCCAACCGCTGATGGAACAGGACGCGAAGCAGGACCTGCGCCCCGCCATCGCGGAATCGATGCGCCCGATCGACGAGCTGACCTGGGAGGTGAAGCTCAACCCCGCCGCCCGCTTCCATGACGGCGCGCCGGTGACGGCGGACGACATCGCCTTCACCATCAGCCGCGCCGGCGACGTGCCGAACTCCCCCTCCTCCTTCCGCTACGCGACGCGGCCGATCACGGGGGTGGAGGCGGTGGACGCCACCACGCTGCGCATCCGCACCAGCCAGCCGACGCCGCTGCTGCCGAACTTCCTGGCGCTGGTGATGATCGTCTCCCGCAAGCATGGCGAGGGCGCCAGCACGGCGGACTACAATGCCGGCCGCGCCATGGTCGGCACCGGCCCCTTCCGCCATGTCTCCTGGCAACCCGGCAGCCCGGTGGTGATGGAGCGCAACCCGGCCTTCGGCGGCACCGCGCCGGCCTTCCAGCGCGTGGAGTTCCGCCCCATCGCCAATGCCGGCGCCCGCGTCGCCGCCCTGCAGGCGGGCGATGTCGACCTGATCGAGATCGTGCCCCCCGACCACTTCGCCCGCTTCAAGGCCGAAGCCGCGCGCTTCGCCACGGCGGAAAGCCCCTCCAACCGGCTGATCTTCCTGACGCTGGACAGCGACCGCGTGGACAGCCCCTTCATCCGTGGCCGCGACGGCGCGCGCATCGACAATCCGCTGCGCGATGCCCGCGTGCGCCGCGCGCTCTCGCTCGCCATCAACCGGGACGCCATCGTCACCCGCATCATGCAGGGCCAGGCGCTGGCCGCCGGCGACCTCGGCCCGCCCGGCTATTTCGGCACCTCGCCCGACATGACGCCGCCGCCCTTCGACCTGGCGGAGGCGCGGCGCCTGCTGACGGAGGCCGGCTACCCCAATGGTTTCGCCGTGCAGATCAACGGCCCGAACGACCGCTACACCAATGACGAGCAGGTGGTGCAGGCCATCGCCCAGATGTGGACGCGGCTCGGCCTGGCGCCGACGGTCGAGACCAAGACGCGCTCCATGTGGCTGAGCGAGGCGGCGGCGCTGCGCTATTCCGTGAACCTCGCCGGCTTCTCGCCCAACCCCGAACTGCTGGGGATGCTGGAGACGCAGGTGCATAGCTGGAACACCACGCTCGGCCTGGGCACCGCCAATCGCGGGCGGTTCTCCAATGCGGAGATCGACGCCATCATCCAGCAGGCGCGCACCACCATCGACGACGACCGCCGCCGCGCCCTGACGCAGCAGGCGACGCGCATGGCGCTGGTCGATCAGACGGCGCTGATCCCGCTGTATTTCCAGGTGAATACCTGGGCGATGCGCCGTGGCTTCACCTATGAGGCGCGGACGGATGAGATGACGCTGGCCTTCAGCGCCGGGCGCGCGCCGCGGTGAACCAGCCCGTCGATCCCGCGATCCGCGCCCGCGCCGTCCAGGCCGCGCGCGGCGTAGCGCCCTTCGACTTGCTGTTGACGGGCGGCACGGTGGTGGATGTGGCGACGGGCGAATTGCGCACGGCGGATGTGGGCCTCGTCGGGCCGCTGATCGCCTCCGTCCATCCGCCGGGTGCGCGGGAGGATGCGGCGCGGGTGGAGGATGTGGCGGGGCGCTTCCTGGCGCCAGGCTTCATCGACAGCCACCTGCATTACGAAAGCAGCTGCATGGCGCCGGCGGATTACGCCGCCGTCGTCGTCCCCGCCGGCACCACCACCTGCGTCTGGGACCCGCATGAGCTGGCCAATGTGCTGGGCGTGCCCGGCGTGCGCTGGGCGGTCGAGGCCTCCCGCAACCTGCCCTTGCGCACGCTGGTCGCGGCGCCCTCCTGCGTGCCCTCCGCGCCCGGCTTGGAACTGGCGGGCGCCGAGATCGGCGCGGCCGAGATGGCCGAAATGCTGTCCTGGCCGGAAGTGGTCGGCGTGGCGGAGGTGATGGACATGCCCGGCGTGCTGCGCGGCACGCAGCACATGACGGGCATCGTCGGCGCCGGCATGGCCTCCGGCAAGAACGTCAATGGCCATGCGCGCGGGCTGCTGGATGCGGACCTGCAGGCCTATGCCACGGCCGGCGTCACCTCCGACCACGAGATCACCGCCGCCGAGGATTTTCTGCAGAAACTGCGCGCGGGGCTGACGGTGGAGCTGCGCGGCAGCCACGACCAGGTGCTGCCCGGCGCCGTCGCGGCCCTCGCCACCCTGCCGCTGCTGCCGCCCAACCTGGTGCTGGCGACGGACGACATCTTTCCGGACGAACTCGTTGCCAAGGGTGGCCTGCGCGACACCATGGCCCGGGTCATCGCGCGCGGGCTATCGCCGATTTCGGCGATCCGGCTCGCGACACTGCAGGCCGCGATGGGGTTGAAGCGGGACGATCTCGGGCTGGTCGCGCCGGGGCGGCGGGCCGATATCGTCGTGCTGTCGGATCTCGCCACCGTCGCGGTGGATCGCGTGCTGGTCGATGGCGTGGTCGTCGCGCGCGACGGCGCACTGGTCACGCCGCCGGCACGGCGCGTGGATGCGCCCACCAGTACGATGAAGCTGCCGCCGCAATCGCCGGAGGCTTTTCGCCTGCATGTGAAGGGCGTGCGGAACGGTCGGGCCAGGCTGCGCCGCATCCTCGGCTCCCGCTTCACCGTCTGGGGCGAGGCCGAGGTCACCGTCACCGATGGCGTCGCCGAAGTGCCGCCCGGCCATGCCGTGCTGACCATCATCCACCGTCACGGCCGTGCGCCGGCCCTGCCCAAAACCTGCATGACGGATGGCTGGGGCGCGATGCGCGGCGCCATCGCCACCACCATCGCGCATGACAGCCACAATCTGCTGGTGCTGGGCGACACGGCGGAAAACATGGCCGCCGCGGCGAATGCCGTGATCGCGGCCGGCGGCGGCATGGCGGTGGCGGAAGCCGGCGCGGCAACCGCCGTGCTGCCGCTGCCCATTGCCGGCCTGCTCGCGGAAACGCCGCCCGCCCTCACTGCCCGCAATTTCTCCGCCTTGCGCGCCGCGGCGGATCGCGTCTGCGACTGGCAGCCGCCCTACCGCATCTTCCGCGGCATCACCGGCATCTCGCTGGCCTGCAATGCCGGGCCGCATCTGACCGATCTCGGCCTGACCGATGGCAGCACCGGCGAGATCTTCGACCCGGCGGAACCGCTGCTGCACAGCTCGAACTGACCAGCGCCTCGGTTCGGGAAGGGCGGCGCCTCAGCACCGCTGGTTGGCCAGCCGCGCCCGCCGCGCCGGCTGGCGCCGGCGGTCCAGCATGGCGGCGAAGCCGGCCAGCGCGGCGGTGCCCGCCGGGATCAGCAGAAGTTCCAGCCACCAGGCCCCGCCCGGATGCAGCGCCAGTGCCGAGGCGACACCCCAGGACAGGAACAGGCCCAGGCAGAAGACATGCAGGCTGTGCTGGCCGATCAGCGCCAGCACGCGCGGCACCATCCCATGCATCCAGGGCGCGTCGCGCGGCACCACCACCGCGACCAGCCAGGCCAGCGCCAGCGCATGGGCCAGCCGCAGCGGGCCGAGCACCGGCTTGTGCGCCGCATCCTCCAGCAGCGCCGGCGCCGGCACCACCCAGCCGTAATGGCCGAGCTTCACCCAGAGCCCCGCCGCCACCACCACCCCCGCCAGCACGAACAGCGCCGGATGCCGCGGCAGCGGCGCCGCGCCGAGCAGCGCGCGACGGCCGAGCCAGGCGCCGAGCAGGAACAGAAGCTGCCAGGCGAAGGGATCGAAGCCGATCTCCGTGCCCCCCAGCCCCGGCGGCGTCAGGCCGAAGACCTGCGTCGCCGCATACAGCGCGAAGGGCAGCAGCAGCGCCCGATCGCCCAGCCGTTCCAGCAGCCACAGGAAGGGCGCCAGCAGCAGCATGCAGAAGACGAACAGCGGCAGGATGTCCATGAAGGCCGGCTGGTACAGCAGCACCAGCATGCCGCCGATGGCGCGCAGCGGGTCCTCCGCCAGCCAGCCCCAGCCCACGGCCTCGGGCGGCACGGGGGATGTCATGCGCGCCCAGAAGACCATGGCGGCGAAGAGCACGAAGACCACGACATGCGTTAGATACAGGCGGCGGATGCGCAGCAGCAGGTCGCGCAGCGCGGCGCCAAAACCGTCCCGCGCGCGCTTCAGCGTGAAGACGGAACCGAGCGCCAGGCCGGAGAGCAGCACGAACTGCTCGGAACTGTCGGAGACACCCCAGCTCGCATGGATGCCCCAGAACCAGATCGCGCCGAAGGCATGCGCGATGAAGATAGAAACCTGCAGCCAGCCGCGCAGCACATCCAGGCGGACATCCCGCGGCGGCCGCTGCAGCGCGACCTGCTTCGGCGCGGCCACGGTTCAGGCCGCCCGCGGCAGGAAGCGGTTGCGCAGCCAGGACAGGGTGGCGATCGCCTCCTCGCGATGGGCGAAGAGCACGAAGAGCGCCATGAACCAGGTGAAGACCGCTTCCTTGAACAGCTGGCCGCCATCGCCATAGGGGTCGATGCCGAGCGGGCTGACGGTGTGGAAGAAGATGGCACCGGACATGGTGCCGAGGGAGAGCGCCGCGCCGAACATCCGCGTGCGCGGGATCAGCACGAAGACGGCGCAGAAGATCTCCAGGATGGCGACGAACAGGCGAAAGGGCTTCTCGCCACCCGGCGTGCCGAGCCAGTCGGACAGGATGGTGAAGAGGTAGACGGAGCCTTCGTTGCCGGTGAGCTTGAACTGCTGGTACCAGGTCAGCTCATAGGCGATCCAGATCGCGGCCGGCCAGGCCAGCAGCTTCAGCAGGCGGTCGGTGCCGGGGGAAAGCGTCAGCATGGCCAGGGGCTCCGGTGGGTGGATGCCCCTGCTTCGCCAAGTGACGGAAGCTGGTTACGCGCCCATTTCTGAGAGCAGCGCGGCGGAGGGCTCCACCCCCAGGCCGGGCCCGTCCGGCAGGGTATAGAAGCCCGCCTCGCACTGCATGTGGGTGCGGCCGGTGGGTTGGGTCAGGCGCAGGTTCGGGTCGAAGATGCTGTGCTGGTATTCGTGCCAGGGCAGCTTTTGCAGCGCACTCGCCGCCTGCAGGCTGGCCGCCATGAAAAGGCCGACGCCGATCGCCGCATGCGGCATGATGGCGACATGATGCGCATGGCAGAGCGCGCCGATGCGGAGAAATTCCGTGATGCCGGTATGGCCCATCTCCGGCTGGCCGATGGCCATGCAGCGATGCTGCAGGCGCGGCAGCCATTCGAAGACGGTGCGCAACTCCTCACCCAGCGCGATCGGCACGCCGACGCCGCGCGCGACCTCCGCGACGCCCAATATGTCCTCCGGGGCGCAGGGGGCTTCGGCGAAGGCGAGGCCGTGCGGTTCCAGGCGGCGGATCAGGCGGATGGCCTCGGCCGCGCTGTTCTTCCAGTGCAGGTCGGCCATGATGGAGGCCTTGGGGCCGAGGCCCTCGCGCAGCGCCGCGATCTCCGCCTCCGCGCCATCATCGGCGACGACGGCGGCAAATTTGAATCCCGCAAAACCGCGCGCCTGCCAGTCGCGGGCGAAGTCCACACGTTCCGGCAGCGTGGCGCGCGGCAGGCCCGAGACATAGGCGGGGATGCGGTCATGCCGCCGGCCGCCGAGGAGGGTGGAGACGGGCACGCCGAGCCGCCGCCCCAGCAGGTCCCACAGCGCGATGTCCACGGCCGCCAGCGCATCCAGGTAGAAGCCGCCAAAGAAGCCGCGCACGCGCATGAGGTCGTAGAGATCCTCGTGGATTACCGCGGGGGCGGAGGGATCGCGGCCTTCCAGCACCGGCGCCAACACGTCGTCCACGATGGCGCGCACCGCCCCCGGCGCCACGATGCCATAGGTCTCCCCCCAGCCGGTCAGGCCCTGTTCCGTGTCGATGCGCAGGACGATGCTGCGGTCCTGTGTCGGGTAGAGGGTGCGGTTGCCGAGGCGCACGATATAGCCGGCGCGATTGACGAACTCGCCGTCGCGCAGCGGGCCGAGATAGGGCACGTCGCGCGGGATGCTGACGACATGCGCCGTGACGCGCGCAATGCGATCGGGGCGCTGCTGGCGCGGCCGATTCACGGCGCCGCGGCCTTCGCCGCTCTGCCGATCGGACGCGGTCATCGCGGCTTGTGCATCGTCATCATGGGTGCGGCCGTGGCGATAAGCTCGCCGATCTCGGCGAGGTCGCCCGCATCGAAGCGCGGCCCCGCGGCGCGGGCGCCCACATGCTCCAGCAGGCCACGCCGCCGCAGCACTTCCTTCGTCGCGCGCACGCGAAAATTCATCTGGAAGAGCAGCAGCGGCAGGGTCTCGGTATAGATGCGCCGCGCCTGCGCCCTGTCGCCGGACTGCCAGGCCGTCCACAGCGCCGCATGGGCATCGGCGAGTTCGAGTGCCGGCATGGTGCCATTGGCGCCGCGGGCGAATTCGTCCAGCACGAAGCGCGCGCCGGCGCCGCCCATCACACCCTCCAACCGGCCATGCGCGGCGGCGAGGATGCGGGAGACGTGCTGGCCGCAGGGCAGGGTTTCCTCCTTCACGTAGCGGATCGCGGGCACCGCTTCCGCCACGGCGGCGACGGCTTCGGGCGAGAGCGCGGCGCCGTTCGGCGCGGGCGCGTTCTGCAGCATGATGACGAGGCCTGGTGCGGCCTCCGCCACGGCGCGGAAGAAGGCGACCTGCTTCGCCACATCCTGGCCGGCCTGGGGCGGCGCCATGATCATGGCGCAGACGGCGCCGACCGCCATGCCTTCGCGCGCGCGTGCCGCGCTCTCGGCCGGGTCGGCATGGCTGGCGCCGACGATGAAGGGCAGCCGCCCTGCGAGATGCGCGCCGAGCACGGCGACCATCTGCCCGCGCTCCGCCGCGCTCAGCGTCTCCACCTCGCTCGCCATGCCGGGGAAGACCACGCCATCGACCCGCGCTTCCACGGCGAAATCGATCAGCCGCCGGAAGGCCGCCTCATCCACCGCATTTTCGGCGGTGAAGGGCGTCGGCAGTACGGGAAACACGCCGGACAGCTTGGGCATGAGTGAAGAAAATCCTTAGCCGTGGAAGGGGGGTTCGGGCAGGCCGCGGGGGCCGCCAAAGGGACCGCCGATGTCGATGGCGAAGACGGAGCCGGAGAGGGGCGCCTCCGCGAGTTCCGCCGCGGACAGCCGCACGCGGGCGCTTGTGACAAAGAGCGTGGCGAGGTCCGGACCGCCGAAGGCGCAGCTGGTGGGGCGCGGCACCGGCAGGTTCACGGCGCGGTCGAGGCTGCCGTCAGGCCGGTAGCGCGCGACGCGCCAGCCATCCCAAAGCGCGACCCAGACGCAGCCTTCGGAATCCACCGTCAGCCCATCCGGCACGCCCTCGCCTTCCGCAAAGGTCACAAAGGGGCGGCGGTTGGCGAGGGTGCCGCTGGCCAGGTCGAAGTCGAAGACATCGATGCGCAGGCGGCCGCTGTCCGCGAGATACAGCAGCGCGTCATCCGGGCTGAAGCCGATGCCATTCGCCACATGCAGCCCCGCCTGCATCACCCGCACCTGGCCGGCGGGGTCGATGCGGTGCAGCGCGCCCGCATCCGGCGTGGAATCCAGCGCGAGCGAGCCCACCCAGAAGCGCCCGGCGCGATCGCACTTGCCGTCGTTCAGCCGCAGCGGCGCGCCCTCCGCGATCGGCGCCGCCACCACGCGGCCCAGCCCCGCCGCATCCAGCAGCCGCAGGCCGGACCGCGCGGCGGCGACCAGCCCGCCGTCGCGGCGCGGTGCCAGGGCCGCAACCAGCTCCTCCACCGGGATGACGGCGTCCTCGCCGGTGGCGGTGTCGCTGATATGCACGGCGGGCCCCAGGATATCGACCCAGTGCAGCCGGCCCTCGTGCCAGAGCGGCCCCTCCCCCAGCAGCGCCTCCGCCCGCACGGCAAGCGTCACGCCTTCGGAAATGCTGGCTGGGCGTGGTGCCACGGTCAGCGTCATGGCGGATTGCGCGGCATTGCCGGAGATGCGGCGCGCGGCCTCCATCACCTCTCGCCCCAGCGCATGCAGCCGTGGCTCGCCCAGGCGGAAGGCGGGGCCGACGAGGCAGATGGTGCCGAGCGGCCGGGCGCGGCGGTCCAGCACCGCGGCGGCCACCGCATTCACGCCGGCGGCCGCTTCCTCCAGGGACAGCGCATAGCCGCGCGCCGCGACCAGCGCCAATTCGCGCTCCAGCGCCGACAGGTCGGTGATGCTGCGCGGGCCGGGCGCGGCGAGCGGCATCAGGCGGTCCAGCAGCAGCCGGCGTTCCGCGGCGGGCAGCTGCGCCAGCATCGCCTTGCCGCAGGCGCTGGCATGCGGCAGGGCGCGGGCGCCCACGCGGTTGACCAGGCGCACCGCCTCCTGCTCGGCATCGCGCTGGTCGACATAGAGCACGCCGTCGCCATCCAGCACCGCCAGCCGCGCGGTTTCGCCGGCCAGGCGGGCAAGCCGTTCCAGCTCCGGCGCCGCCGTCGCGCGCAGATCGAACCCGTCCCAGACCCGATGCGCCATTTCCAGGAAGCGCGCGCCGAGGGCGTAGGTCTGGGTCGCCGGCTCGTGCCGCAGCAGGCGCGCCTCGACCAGCGCGGCCAGGATGCGATGCGCGGTGGGGCGGGCGAGGCCTGCGCGGTCGGCGATCTCAGCGAAGCGCAGCGGCGCGGAGGCATCGGCCACCAGGCCGAGCAGGGCGATGCCGCGGGTCAGCGCCTGGGTGCCGGGCACCGCGGCCTGGTCGTCCTCCGTCTCTGCCGGCCTGCTGCGCGCCATGCCTCTCCCCGATTGACCGCGTCCTGTCGTGTCCATATCGTGGAACCAAGTTCCAAGTCACGCAAGACACCAATGGAACGGGAGGAACCACCCATGCGCCGCCGCCAGCTCGCCGCCCTGAGCCTCGCCGCCCTCGCCACGCCATCCCTGGCCCGGGCCCAGCCCGCCTGGCCCAGCCGGCCGGTGCGCTTCATCATCCCCTTCCCGCCCGGCGGCGCCGCGGACCTGGTCGGCCGCATGCTGGCAGCGCATTTCCAGACCGCCTTCGGCCAGGGCTTTGTCGTGGAGAATCGCGGCGGCGCTGGCAGCGCCATCGGGGTGGATGCGCTGGCCAAGGCGCCGGCGGATGGCACGGCGGTCGGCATGATCAATATCGCCGCCAATGCCATCCTGCCCGCCGTGCGCAAGGTGCCCCTGCCCTACCGCCCCATCGAGGATTTTGCGCCGGTTTCCAACCTGGCGGTGACGCCGGCGCTGCTGCTGGTGAATCCGCGCAAGCTGCCGGATGTGCGGACGGTGGCGGACCTCGTCGCGGCGGCGAAGGCACGGCCGGAGGCGATCAACTTCGGCTCCTCCGGCGTCGGCTCCTCGCTGCATCTCGGCATGGAGCTGTTCATGGCCAAGGCGGGCATCCGCATGACCCATGTGCCCTTCGCAGGCGGCGGGCCGCTGCTGCAGGCTTTGCTGGCCGGCACCATCGACTGCTCGCTGGATGTCGCGGCCACCACCACGCAGCTGATCCGCGACGGGCAGATCCGCGCGCTGGCCACCACGGCGCCGGCGCGCATGCCGATCTACCCGGACCTGCCGGCGCTGAACGAGACCTATCCCGGCGCCGAGCTCGCCTCCTGGCACGGCCTGGCGGCCCCTGCCGGCACGCCGGCGCCGATCCTGGCGCGGCTCTCGGCGGAAACCCAGGCCTTCCTGCGCCAGCCCGAGACGGTGCAGCGCTACAGCCAGCTCAACCTGGACATGCCGCAGCACACGACGCCGGAGGCCTTCAGCGCCTTCATGGTGCGGGAGTTGGCGACCTTCCGCGACCTCGCGCGCGCCCAGAACATCGTGGTGGAGTGACAGCCATGCACCGCCGCAGCCTGCTGGGCGCCAGCCTCGCTTTGCCCTTCGCCGCGCAGGCACAGGGCAGCTTTCCGGATCGGCCGGTGACCCTGGTGGTGGGCTATGGCGCTGGCGGCGCCACGGACATCATCGCCCGCACCCTGGCGGAGCGCATGCAGCCGCTGCTCGGCCAGCCGATGGTGGTGCAGAACCAGCCGGGCGCGGGCGGCACCATTGCCTCCGACCGCGTCGCCAAGGCGGCGCCGGATGGATACACGATCATGCTGATCGCCAATGCGCATGCCGTGGCGCCGGGGCTTTATGCGCGGCTGCCCTATGACACCGCGGGCGATTTCTCGGCCGTCTTCCTTGCCGGCCATTCGGCGAATGTGCTGGTGGTGCCCGCGGGATCCCCGGACCGAGACCTCGCCGCGCTGGTCGCCCGCGGCAAGGCCAGCGCCACGCCGTTGCAGACCGGCAGCGCCGCCCTGGCCGGCTGGCAGCCCGCGCATCAGATCATGAAGGAGGCCTACGGGCTGACGCTGGAGCACGTGCCCTATCGCAGCGGCCCGCAGGGCCAGACGGACCTGATCGCAGGCCGCCTCGACTTCATGGTGAGCAATGTGCTGGAGGTGGCGGAGCATGTCCGCGCCGGCCGCCTGCGCGCCCTTGCCGTCACCAGCCCGACGCGCAGCCCGATGCTGCCGGAGGTGCCGACCTTTGCGGAGCTCGGCGTCGCGGCGCTGCAGTCCGACAGCTGGTTCGGCTTCCTGGCGCCGCGCGCCACGCCGGCCGCGGCGCTGGACCGGCTGCACGGCGCCTTTGCGCAGGTGGCGTCGGTGCCGGAGGTGCAGGCGCGGCTTGGGACGCTGGGGCTGATTCCGGCGCCGATGACGCGCGAGGAATGGGGGCGCTTTTATCTCGCGGAGGTGGAGCGGTGGTCGGCGGTGCCGCGGCGGGCGAGTATCCGGATCGAGTGAGGGCGCGCTTGCCCCCACCCCGACCCTCCCCCGTAAACTACGGGGGAGGGAGAAGGGTCAGCCGAAGTCCATCTCCAGGAAGATCGGCAGGTGGTCGCTGCCCTTGGCCGCGGTGTCGATGCTGGCGGCGCGGAAGGCGGGGACCAGCGACGGGTGCAGGAAGGCGTAGTCGATCCGCGCGCCCTCCTCGCTCGCCCATTCGGCCAGGGTATAGCCGGAGTTCTCCGCGTTGCCGGCCAGCACCCAGGAATCCGCGAACTGGCCGCGCACCGCGACCCGGCCGCGGCGGCGGGTGGGGTCGCCGACCAGCATCGGGTATTCGGGGTCGGCCGGCCGCAGGTTGAAGTCGCCGAACAGGATGCAGGGCTCGGGCGGGGCGGGTTCGGCCCAGCCCTCGGTCCAGTCATGGTCGCGGCCATTGGCCCAGGCCATGCCGTCGCGCGGGGCGCTGGCCACCATCGCCTTCAGCGCGGCGATCTGCGGCATGCGCGTGCCCGGCGTCAGATGCGAGAGGTGGATGGAATAGACGCGGATCGGCCCGCCCGGCAGGTCGATCACCGCCTCCACCGCGCAGCGCTGGATGTCCTGCTCATCCGCCGGCGGCAGGAAGGGCAGCGGCAGGGTGCGGGTGGAGCGGATGGGGAAGCGCGAGAACACGGCATTGCCGAAGCGCCGCCGCCGGTTCACCAGCCGGCCGCTGTCATCGCGGTAGCTGGCATCCACGTCATAGGTGGCGCCGAAGACCATGTGCCGATCCAGCCGCTCCGCAAACCAGGCGGCCTGGTCGACGAAGCCGCTGCGGGCGAAGCCGGAGGTGACCTCCTGCATCGCGATCACATCGGCCTGCTCGACCTCCCGCGCGATGCGCTCCAGGTCATAGAGCCCGTCCTGGCCCCTGCCGTATTGGATATTGTAGCTGGCGAAGCGGATGGTCACGGCGGCGTCCTCGAAGTCCGGGCGCGGACCTTGCCGCCGAAGCCCGCGGCGCGTCGAGGGTCGGAACCGTGACAGCGGCTACTCCGCGATCAGGTCCACCCCTACCGTCAGCTTCTGCCGCCCGCCGCCCAGCAGGATGCCGGTGACCGGGCTGACATCGGAAAAATCGCGCCCCCAGGCCAGCAGCAGATGCTCGTCCGAGACCACCAAATCGTTGGTCGGGTCGAGATCCACCCAGCCATGCCGCGGCCCCAGCCAGCAGCCGACCCAGGCATGGCTCTGGTCCGCCCCCTGGCGCCGCGCCTGCCCGGGCGGCGGCCGGGTGCGGACATAGCCGGAGCAGTAGCGCGCCGGCAGGCCGAGCGCGCGCAGCCCCGCGATCATCAGATGGGCAAAGTCCTGGCAGACGCCGGCGCGCAGCTCCAGCACGCGGGAGACCGGCGTTGAGATGCTGGTGACGCCCGCCTTGAAGGCGAAGTCGCGGCGGATGCGGGCGCAGAGATCCCGCACCCCGGCCATGATCGGCCGGCCCGGCGGGAAGGATTCGGCGGCATAGACCCCGGCCGCGCGTTCCGCCGGCGCGTGGTGGCTGGGCAGGGTGAATTCCGCCGCGTCCCACCCCTCGGCGCTGCGCGCCGCCTCCCGCACCTCTTCCCAGGGCAGGGTCTCCCCGGCGGGCGGCGGTGGCGGGAAATCCACCTCCACCGTCGCCTCCAGCGTCACCTCGAAGGCGTCATGCGTGCTGCCTAGGAACAGCCAGGTGACGCCATTGCCGAAATGGTCCCGGCCATCCCGCCGCCGCCCGCCCTGCGGCATCACCTCGATCGCCGTCTGCCGCACCACCTGCCCTGGCAGCTCCCGCGGCGACAGGTGCAGCAGGTGGGAGGCGAGGTCGACGGACCGGCCGTAGCGATAGGCGGTGCGGTGGGACAGGCTGTAGCGCGTCATCTAGTCGCTCGCCCCCTCGCTTGTCCCCTCGCCTGTCCCCTCGGGGCCCCCGGCATCCGTCTCGCCCAGCGCATGGGTGCGGACATGGCTGACATAGCGCCGCGCCACGGCATCCGAGAGTGCCGCCGTCTCCGTCTCCAGCGCATGCAGCGCGGCGGGCAGCGCGGCCGTCGCCGCGTCCCGGTCCGTGGCCACCAGCACCGAATCGACCAGCGCCTGCGGCCGCGCGGCGAGCGAGGCGGCGGTGGCCGCCAGCCCATCCTCCGCCCCGCCGATCTCGGCCAGCCGGTCGGAGACGGCGGAGAGCTGGAAGCCGAGTGCGCGCGGATTGCCGGGGTCGGCCAGCACCAGGTCCAGCACCGGCGCCGCCTGCACCGCGGCGAGATACCGCGCGCGATAGGTCAGCGCGCTGTCGCAGATCTCGAGCGCCAGGCGCAGCCCCGCCTCCAGCCGCTGCGGCGGCTGGTCCAGCGCATGCGCCAGGTTGCGCGCCGTGGCGTTGGCGCGCTCGATCCGCCGGCCAAGGTCCAGGAACATCCAGGCGCCGCCACGCACCATGTTTTCCGCCGCGATGCCCGACAGCGTGGCGCAGAAGCGGATGATGGCGGTGGCCGCCTGGGACAGGGCATCGACCCCACCGGTGCCCAGCAGCAGGCGCGCGCGGCCTTCCTGGATCAGATGCGCGAAGGCGGCCCACATGTCATGCGTCAGCCGGTCGCGCACCGCGACCTGCGGCCGCTCCACCGCCTCCAGCAGGCCGAGCAGCGCGCCGCCCGGCCCGGCGGCGGCGCGCAGTGCGCGCGGCAGGGCGGTGCCGTCGGCGGGGCTGGCCGCGGCCTCGGCATCGATCAGCCCGGCGGCGTGCAGGCAGCGCGCCAGCGCCTTCACCTCCGCGATTTCCCGCGGCAGGGCTGCGCCCCGCAGCAGCCGCGACAGCAGCGCGCGCAGCAGCCGCGCCGCCGCATCCAGCCGCTCCACATAGCGGCCGAGCCAATAGAGGTCGTCCGCCACGCGGCTCGGCAGGTCGCCGGAGGCGCGGCGGATCGCCAGCTGGGTGGCGCGGGGCGCGGAAGGGCCGAGGATGTCCTGCGCATCCTCCGCGATCACCCAGACATCCTTGGCCGCGCCGCGGCGGGCCGGTGGGCCGGCGATGGCACCGCTGCCCTCCAGCAGATGCGCCAGGCCGCCCGGCATGGCCTGCCAATTGCCCATGGCATCCCGCGCCAGGAACATGCGCAGCACCACCGGCGCGGGCTCCAGCGACTCCCCCACCAGCTGCGGGGCGGCGGAGGGGAACATCGGCCGGGTCGCGGCGAACATCCAGGGCGCCGCGCTGCCCTTCTCGGAAAACACCTCGAGCGCGCCGAGCGGCGTCGCCTGGCCGGGGTCGAAGGCGGAGCGCAGGCGCCAGGCATCGGGCGCAGCCTGCACGATGGCGCGGGCGGCCGGGTCGCCCATCCACAGCGTCTCCAGGCCCGGCAGCAGCAGCTCCTCATGCAGCAGGGCGCGGGCGCAGGCGGGCAGGTAGGGCGCGGCGCCGGGGGCCTCGGCCAGCATGGAGCCAGGCGCATTCACCAGCCGCACGGCGCCGTCGCGCAGCGTCTGCATCAGCCCGGGCACGCCGGTGCCGGCATCGAATTCCAGCGGGTCGGTGGCCTCGCCCTTGATCCGGCGCAGGATGACATCGACGCGCTTCAGCCCGCGCAGCGTCTTCAGCAGCACCTGGCCGTCCCGCACCGTAAGGTCGCCGGCCTCCACCAGTTCCAGGCCGAGCTCGCGGGACAGGAACAGATGCTCCAGCCAGGTCTCCTGCTTGGCGCCGGGCGTCAGCAAAGCCAGGCGCGGATTGTCGACGCCGGAGGGGGCGAGCGCCTGCAGCGCGTCGATCCAGGTATCGAAGAAGGGCCGCAGCGCGCGCACCTGCACGGCCCGGAAGGCCTCCGGCAGGGCGCGGGCCAGCAGGTTGCGGTTCTCCGCCGCGAATCCCACGCCATTCGCACCTCCGGCGCGATCCGCCAGCACCCGCCATTGCCCATCCGGCCCACGCAGAAGATCGGCGCCGTAGAAGGTCAGGCGGGGAAAGGGCACGGCGGCGGGGGCGCGGCAGGGGCGCAGGAAATGCGGATTGCCGAAGACCAGCGTGGCCGGCAGCACCCCCTCGGCCAGCAGGTTTTGGGGGCCATAGAGGTCGTCCAGCAGGGCCGAGAGCAGCCGCGCGCGTTGCGCCAGCCCGGCCTCCAGCGTGCCGAATTCGGCGGCCGAGAGCATCAGCGGCACCGGGTCGCAACGCCAGGGGCGGCGGGTGCGGCTGGGCGAATCGGCCAGCACCGTCGCCACGCCCTCCTCCTCGAAAGCGCGGTCGAGGCGGCGGCCGCGCTCGGCGACGGCGGGGTAGCCGAGCGAGGAGAAGGCGCCGAGCAGCCCGCGCCAATGCGGCCGCACCTGGCCGCGGCCGTCCACCATCTCATCCAGCTGCGGCGGGGCGTTGTGCCCTTCGGCCGCTGTCGGGGCCGGCTGGGGCTCGGCCAGTTGGGCGTCGGTCAGGTGTGGCGCCTCAGGTCCAGGGTGCGGGGGGTGGCGCGGGACTGTAGCACGCGCGGCGCCGGCATGGCGCCCGGCGTGTGGCCGAAGGGGAAGAACAAGGCGCGGCGCCGCGCCTCGGCCTCGTTCGCATTGACCGGGAAGGTCTGGTAGTTGCGGCCGCCCGGATGCGCGACGTGGTGCTGGCAGCCGCCCAGGCTGCGGCCGGTCCAGCTGTCCCAGATATCGAAGGTCAGCGGCGCCTGGGCGCGCACCGTGGGGTGCAAGGCGGAAGGCGGGTCCCAGGCCTTGAAGCGGATGCCGGCGACGTATTCGCCCTCCGTCCCCGTCGGCGTCAGCGGCACGGCGGCGCCGTTGCAGGCCAGGGTGAAGCGTTCCTCCACCCAGCCGGTGACCCGCGCCTGCAGGCGTTCCACGCTGCTGTCGACATAGCGGGTGGTGCCGCCGGAGGTGGTTTCCTCGCCCAGCACATGCCAGGGCTCCAGCGCATTGCGCAGTTCCAGCTCCATGCCGTGGACGGCGATGGCGCCGACCTTGGGGAAGCGGAATTCGAAATGCGGCTCGAACCACGCGGCCTCGATGGGGAAGCCGAGGGCGCGCACCTCCTCGATAACTTCCGCAAAATCCTGGCGGGCGTGGTGATGCAGCATGAAGTCGTCATGCAGGCGCGTGCCCCATTTGATCAGGCGGCGCTCATAGGGGCGTTCCCAGAAGCCGGCGACCAGGCTGCGCAGCAGAAGCTGCTGGGCGAGCGACATGCGCCAATGC
Source organism: Falsiroseomonas tokyonensis (assembly GCF_019024325.1). Lineage (GTDB taxonomy): Bacteria > Pseudomonadota > Alphaproteobacteria > Acetobacterales > Acetobacteraceae > Falsiroseomonas > Falsiroseomonas tokyonensis. Next base: position 105,646 of record NZ_JAFNJS010000002.1, on the reverse strand, counting down.
GGCTGCATCTCGAAGCCGCGGAATTCCACGAGGCCGAGGCGCCCCCCGGCCCGGCCCGGATCGTACATCTTGTCGATGCAGAACTCGGTCCGGTGGGTATTGCCCGTCATATCGACCAGCAGATTGCGGAAGATCCGGTCGACCAGCCAGGGCGAGACCTGCGTGCCGGGGGGCGGCACTTCGGCCAGCGCCGTCTCCAGCTCATGCACCGCATCGCTGCGCGCCTCATCCACGCGGGGATGCTGGCTGGTCGGGCCGATGAACAGGCCGCTGAACAGATACGACAGCGAGGGGTGGTTGTGCCAGAAGCCGACCAGCGACTTCAGCAGGTCCGGCCGGCGTAGGAAGGGGCTGTCCGCCGGGGTTGCCGCGCCCATGACCATGTGGTTGCCGCCGCCGGTGCCGACATGGCGGCCATCCAGCATGAATTTTTCCGCGGCCAGGCCGATCTGGCGGGCTTCCTCGTAGAGCGTCTCGGTGCGCGCCGCGAGGTCCGGCCAGCTGGCGGAGGGATGCACATTCACCTCGATCACGCCCGGATCGGGGGTGATGGAGAAGCTCGGCAGGCGCGGATCGTGCGGCGGCGGGTAGCCTTCAAGGAAGACCTTGCGGCCGGCCTCACGCGCCGTCGCCTCGATGGCGGCGACCAGGTCGAGCCAGTCCTGGGCGAGCGCCAGCGGCGGCAGGAAGATGTGGATCAGGCCGTTGCGCGGCTCGACGCAGAGCGCGGTGCGCACCACGCCCGGCTCCTCCTTCCCCGGCTCCGGCACCGGCTGTTCCACGATGCGGGCGCGGGCCGGGCCTTCGCGATGCGGCGCCAGGGGTTCGCGGCGCGCGAAGGGGTCGGGCTCCGGCTCCGCCTCGATGGCCTCGGCGCTGGCCCAGGGCAGGCTGTCCAGCGGCAGGCGGAACCCCATGGGGCTGTCACCGGGGATCAGGAACAGCTCGCCATCCCGAAAGGACCATTTGCCGGATTCCCAGGCGCGCTCGGCACCGACGCCGGCGCGGCGCAGCGGCAGCACGCTGCCGACCTCCGCCGCCAGGCCCTGGCCGTACAGGCGGGCGAGGCGGGCGCGTTCCAGCGGGTCCTTCAGCTTGGCGTCCTCGGCCACGACATTGGCCGGCAGGCGCTGCTCCTTCCACAGGTAGTAGTGCACATCCTCCCGCGCCGGCATCAGCAGCGCCGGATCCAGACCCAGGCGGGTGGCGAGCGAAGCGGCAAAGGCCGTGGCGTCCCGCGGCGTCGCATTGTCCGTGTCGTCGTCGCTGGCGAGCAGCGCGGGGTCGGTCCAGACCGGCTCGCCATCGGCGCGCCAATGGCAATGCAGGCCCCAGCGCGGCAGCGGCTCGCCGGGATACCACTTGCCCTGGGCGTAGCTCAGCGCGGAGCCGGGCGCCCAGAGCGGCTGCAACCGGCGCAGCAGCCGGCCGGCCAGCTTGCGCTTGGTCGGGCCCAGCGCATCGGTGTTCCACTCGGCGGCGTCGCGATCGCCCTCCGCCACGAAGGTCGGCTCGCCGCCTACCGTCAGGCGCACGTCGCGCGCGGACAGCACCTGGTCCACCTTGGTGCCGAGCGCCATGATCCGCGCCCAGTCCTCCTCCGCATAGGGCTTGGTTACGCGCGGCGATTGCGCGACGCGGCGGACCTCCATGTGGAAGCCGAACTCGGTCTCCGCCTGGTCCACCCCACCGGTGATGGCGGCCGCCGAGGCGGGTTCCGGCGTTGCGGCCAGGGGGATATGCCCCTCCCCGGCCAGCAGGCCGGAGGTGGCGTCCAGCCCGATCCAGCCGGCGCCGGGCACATAGACCTCGCACCAGGCATGCAGGTCGGTGAAGTCGACGGAGGTGCCGACCGGGCCGGTCACGGATTTCACATCCGGCACCAGCTGGATCAGGTAGCCGGAGACGAAGCGCGCGGCGAAGCCGAGGTGGCGCAGGATCTGCACCAGCAGCCAGCCCGAGTCGCGGCAGGACCCCTTGCGGTTCGCCAGCACTTCCTCCGGCGTCCAGACGCCGGGCTCCATGCGGACGATGTAGTCGATCTCGGTGGAGAGCTTCTGGTTCAGGTCGACCAGGTAGTTCACCGTGCTCGGCGCCTCGCGCGGGATGCCTTTCAGATAGGCCTCGAGCAGCGGGCCGGGGGCAGAGACGCGGCGGAAGGGCGCGAGCTCCTGCGCCAGGACGGGGTCGTAGGTGAAGGGGAAGCTCTCGGCCTCCGGTTCCACGAAGAAGTCGAAGGGGTTGATCGTGGCCATATCGGCCAGCAGGTCGACCGTGACGACGAATTCCCGCACCCGCTCCGGGAAGACGACGCGGGCGATGAAATTGCCCTGCGGGTCCTGCACCCAGTTCAGGAAATGCGGTTTCGGCGAGATGTCGAGCGAATAGGACAGGATCGGCGTGCGGCAATGCGGCGCCGGGCGCAGCCGGATCAGCTGCGGCGACATGCCGACCAGGCGGTCGTAGCGGTAGCTGGTGCGATGGGTGAGCGCGGCGTGGATGCTCATGGGGTGGGGGATGTCCCGGCCGGAATTTTCACCTTTCGCTATCCCATTGGAATGGGAACCGCCGCAAGGCCGCCCGAGCCCGCCAGGCGCCGCCCGGGTGGACAGGACCGGCCCCGGCGCTCCACCCTGCCGTCGCAATGGCCTTTGGGGGAACGGGAATGGCACAAAAATATGCACTGGTGACGGGGGCCGGGTCCGGCGTCGGCCGCGCCGCCTCCATCGCGCTGGCGGCGGAGGGCTGGACCGTGGCCCTGCTCGGCCGCCGCAAGGATGCGTTGGAGGAGACCGCAGGGCTGTGCCAGGGCGGCGGCACCCTGGTGGTCCCGGCCGACGTCACCGACCCCGCCCAGATCGACGCCGCCTTCGCCACGATCCAGAAGGAATTCGGCCGGCTGGACCTGCTGTTCAACAATGCGGGCAACAACGTGCCCGGCACGCCCTTCGAGGAGCTGACCGCCGAACAGTGGTTCAAGGTGGTGAACGTCAACCTGAACGGCGTGTTCCTGGTGGCGCATGCGGCCTTCCGCATGATGGCGAAGCAGGACCCGATGGGCGGGCGCATCATCAACAACGGCTCGATCAGCGCGCATGCGCCGCGGCCGGGCAGCGCGCCCTATACGGCCACCAAGCACGCCGTCACCGGCCTCACCAAGTCCATGAACCTCGATGGCCGCCGCTTCGATATCGCGGTCGGCCAGATCGACATCGGCAATGCCGCGACCCCGATGGCGGAGCGCATGGCCAAGGGCGTGCCGCAGGCCGATTGGTCGATCAAGGCGGAGCCGCTGATGAAGGTGGACCATGTCGGCCGCGCCGTCGCGCAGATGGCCGCCTGGCCGCTGGAAACCAATGTGCTGACCATGACCATCATGGCCAGCAAGATGCCCTTCGTCGGTCGTGGTTGAGGGAGCGGGCCCCATGCGATCGCTGGAGGGCGCAGGAGCCCGAAGGGCGACGAGCACCGGAGGCGTGAATCGCATGGGAGAAAACGCATGAACAAGCTCGACCTGCAAGGTCGCGTCGCCGTCGTCACCGGCGGCGCCCGCGGCATCGGCCTGGCCGTGGCGCGGCGCATGATCCAGTCCGGCGCCAGCGTCTCGATCTGGGATGCCGACCCGGCCAAGACCGAGGAAAGCCGCGCCGCGCTCGCCGCCGATGGCAGCGTCTCCGCCCAGGTGCTGGACCTGGCGGATGAGCTGGCGGTGGCGGAGGCGACGGCGAAGACGCTGGCCACCCATGGCAAGGTGGATATCCTGGTCAACAATGCCGGCATCACCGGCGGCAACATGCCGGTGGCGGAGATCCCGCCGGCACAATGGCGCCGCGTGGTGGAGGTGAACCTGACCGCGCCCTTCCTCGTCAGCCAGGCGCTGGTGCCGCACCTGGTCGCCAATGGCTGGGGCCGCGTGGTGAATGTCGCCTCCGTCGCGGGCAAGGAAGGCAATCCGAATGCCGCGCATTATTCCGCCAGCAAGGCCGGGCTGATCGGCCTGACCAAGTCGCTGGCGAAGGAGCTGGCGACGAAGAACGTCCTCGTGAACTGCGTGACCCCGGCCGCGGCCAAGACCGATATTTTCAACCAGATGACGGAGGCCCATATCGCCTTCATGTTGTCGAAAATTCCCATGGGCCGGTTCGTCGAGGTGGAGGAGATCGCCGGCATGATCTGCTGGCTGGCCTCGCCCGACTGCTCCTTCTCCACCGGCGCGGTCTTCGACATCTCCGGCGGGCGCGCCACCTATTGAGGGCGCTGCTGGCGGATATCGGCGGCACCAATGCCCGCTTCGCGCTGCTGCAGGACGGGCGCATCGGCGCGCCCGTGATCCTGCCGGTGGCAGGTTTCGGCAGCGCCGAGGATGCGATGGAGGAGGCGCTGAAGCGCCTCGCCCCCGCCGCGCCGCCGGAACAGGCGGTGCTGGCCCTGGCCGGGCCCGTGCTGGCGGAGCCGGTGCGGCTGACCAATGCGCCCTGGTCGCTGGAAAGTGCCGCCATCGCCGCGCGCTTCGGCATGCGCCGCGTGCGGCTGGTGAACGATTTTCTGGCACTCGCCCATGCGCTGCCGCATCTGGCGGGGGGCGACCTGGTGCGGATCGGTGGCGGCACGCCCGTGGCCTCCGCGCCCATGCTGGTGGTGGGGCCGGGCACCGGGCTGGGCGCAGCCGGGCTGGTGCCGACGGCGGGTGATCCGGTCGCGGTGCCGACGGAAGGCGGCCACATCGGCCTGGCGGCGGAGACGCCGCGGGAGGATGCGGTGATCGCCGCGCTGCGCGCCCGCTGCGGCCGTGCGGGGGCGGAGGAAGCCCTTTCCGGCCGCGGCCTGGTAAACCTGCACGCCATCGCGGCCGAGCTGCAGGGCGTGGCCGCGCCGCAGCGCGATGCCGCGGCCATCGTCGCGGCCGCCGGCACCTGCCCGGTGGCGGATGAGGCGCTGGCGCATTTCCTGGCCTTCCTGGCCGCCTATGCGGGCGACATGGCGCTGGCCTGGGGCGCCCGCGGCGGCATCTTCATCGCCGGCGGCATCCTGCCGCGCCTGCTGCCGCGGCTGGATGCGCCGCGCTTCCGCGCCCAGTTCGAGGCCAAGCCGCCGATGCGGCATTGGATGGCGGATGTGCCTCTGGCGGTCGTGACCCACCCCGCGCCAGCCTTCCTGGGCCTTGCCGCCCTGGCGCGCAGCTCGGCCGATTGAGCCGGCCTGGCGGCGGCCGTCGGGCCGCCGCTCCAGCTTGTTTTTCATTTGGCGGGCCATACAAATTGCTGCAAAGCAGCGTGGTACCGCGCCGCGCGATGGTGCGAAAACGCGCCCCCAGGAGCCGATAGCCATGGACACCCCGACGATGCCGCGTCCGGAACACCCTGCCCCCGGCGCCCCGGCCGACGAGGCGGCGGCGCTGCGCGCAACCATCCTGCACAAGCTGACCTACGACCTGGGGAAAAGCCGGCTCGGCGCGCGCGACCGCGACTGGTTCATCGCGACGGCGCTCGCGGTGCGGGACCGCATCGTCGATCGCTGGATCGACCTGACGCGGGCCACCTACCAGTCGGGCGCGAAGCAGGTCTATTACCTGAGCCTGGAATTCCTGATCGGCCGGCTGCTGCGGGACAACGTCTGCAACCTGGGCCTGGTCGGCACCATCCGCGATGCGCTGGAACCGCTGGGCGTGGATCCGGAGAAGCTGCGCATCGCGGAACCGGATGCGGCGCTCGGCAATGGCGGCCTCGGCCGGCTGGCCGCCTGCTTCATGGAAAGCATGGCCAGCCTCGGCATCCCCGCCTTCGGCTACGGCATCCGCTACGATCACGGGCTGTTCCGGCAGATCATCCGCGACGGCTGGCAGCACGAATTCCCAGAGGACTGGCTGAACTTCGGCAACCCCTGGGAATTCGCCCGGCCCGAAATCTCCCACACCATCGGCTTCGGCGGGGTGGTGGAGGCCGTCACCGTCTCCGAGGCCCGGGTGCAGCATGTCTGGAAGCCGGGCGAGACGGTGCAGGCGGTGGCCTATGACACGCCCATCGTCGGCTGGCGCGGCGCGCATGTGAACACGTTGCGGCTGTGGTCCGCCCGCGCCACGGATGCGCTGAAGCTGGAGGCCTTCAATTCCGGCGACCATATCGGCGCGCTGAGCGAGAAGGTGCGGGCGGAGAGCATCTCCAAGCTGCTCTATCCCTCCGATGAAAGCCCTGCGGGGCAGGAGCTGCGGCTGCGGCAGGAATACTTCTTCTCCTCCGCCGCCTTGCAGGACCTCGTGCGCCGGCACCTGCGCGTCTATGGCGATATTCGGTCCCTTCCCGACCGCGTCGCCATCCAGCTGAACGATACGCATCCGGCCATCGTGGTGGCGGAACTTTTGCGCATCCTGGTCGATCTGCATGACATCGCTTGGGACGAGGCCTGGGACATCACGCGCCGCACCATCAGCTATACGAACCACACCCTGCTGCCCGAGGCGCTGGAAAGCTGGCCCGTTCCGCTGATGGAGCGCCTGCTGCCGCGCCATATGCAGCTGATCTACCTGATCAATGCCTTCCACCTGGACGAGGTACGCGGCAAGAATCCGGATGACGGCCGGCTGCTGTCCTCCGTCTCTCTGATCGAGGAAGGGCACGGGCGCCGCGTGCGCATGGGCCATCTGGCCGTGGTCGGCTCGCACAAGGTCAATGGCGTCTCCGCGCTGCATTCGGACCTGCTGAAGCAGACCATCTTCGCCGATTTCCACCGCCTGTTCCCTGGGCGGCTGACCAACAAGACCAACGGCATCACCTTCCGGCGCTGGCTGCAGCAGTGCAATCCGGGCCTGACCGGCCTGCTGGTGGAGGCCTGCGGGGCCGAGGTGCTGGACGATCCCGGCGCGCTGGAGAAGCTGCGCCCGCTGGCCGCCGATGCCGGCTTCCAGCAGAAATTCGCCGCCGTGAAGCGCGCCAACAAGCAGGCGCTGGCCGCGCTGGTGCGCGATCAGTACCAGCTGAAGATCGACCCCGATGCGCTGTTCGACGTGCAGATCAAGCGCATCCATGAATACAAGCGGCAGCTGCTGAACGTGATCGAGGCGGTCGCGCTGTATGATGAGATCCGCAGCCAGCCGACCAAGGACTGGACGCCGCGGGTGAAGATCTTCGCCGGAAAGGCGGCCAGCAGCTACCACCGGGCGAAGCTGATCATCAAGCTGGCACACGACGTGGCCCGCGTGGTGAACAGCGACCCGACGGTGCGCAACCTGCTGAAGGTGGTGTTCCTGCCGAACTACAACGTCTCGCTGGCCGAGATGATCGTCCCGGCCGCCGACCTCTCCGAACAGATCAGCACGGCCGGCATGGAAGCCTCCGGCACCGGCAATATGAAGCTGGCGTTGAACGGCGCGCTGACCATCGGCACGCTCGATGGCGCCAATGTCGAGATCAAGGAACGCGTCGGCGACGAGAACATCTTCATCTTCGGCCTGACGACGGAGGAGGTGGCGAAGCATCGCGCCGCCGGCATCCAGGGCGCCGCCGCCATCGCCCGGTCCCGCCGGCTGCAGGAGGCGCTGGAGCAGATCGAGGCCGGCGTCTTCTCGCCCGACGATCCCACGCGCTACCGCGACCTGGTCGCGTCGCTGCGTGCCTCCGACTACTTCCTGGTGACCGCCGATTTCGACAGCTACTACGACGCGCAGCGCCGCGTCGCCGAGCGCTGGCGCAACCCGGCCGCCTGGTGGCAATCCGCCGCGCTGAACACGGCGAATGTCGGCTGGTTCTCCTCCGACCGCACCATCGCGGAATATGCGGAGGAGATCTGGAACGTGCCGGTCAAACGAAGCCCCGACAACCGATGAAGGTGACGCGCCGATGATGGAAGCCTGGCGCATGCCAACGGCCGAGCTTGAGGCGCTGCGAAATGCCCGCCATGGCGACCCCTTCGCCTGGCTCGGGCCGCATGAGGAGGCGGAGGGGCTGGTGCTCCGCGCCTTCGTCCCGGATGCCGAGCGGCTCTACGTGCTGCCGGCCGAGGGCGGCCGGCCGCTGCCGCTGGAACAGCGCGACGCCGCCGGCATCTTCGAAGGCCTGCTGCCAAAGCGCCGCCTGCCCTTCGCCTATCGCCTACGTGCCGAGAATGCAGGCGGGGTCTGGGAACTGGACGACCCCTATCGCTTCGGCGAGACGCTGGGCCCGCTGGATGACCATCTGCTGGTGGAGGGCACGCATCGCCGGCTGCATGAACGCCTGGGCGCGCATGTGGTGGTGCATGAAGGCATGGAAGGCACGCGCTTCGCGGTCTGGGCGCCGAATGCGAAGCGGGTCTCCGTGGTCGGCGAATTCAACGCCTGGGACGGCCGCCGCCACCCGATGCGCAAGCGCGTCGACAGCGGCTTGTGGGAGATTTTCGTGCCCGGCCTCGGCGCCGGCGCCGCCTACAAGTACGAGATCCTGGGCGCGGACGGGCAGGTGCAGCCGCTGAAGGCGGACCCCTTCGGCCGCGCCGCGCAGCTGCGCCCGGCCACCGCCTCCCTGGTGGAGGAGGAGGTCGAGTTCCCCTGGGGCGATGCGGATTTCCTGGCCCGCCGCACCGAGAAGAATTCCGCCCGCGCGCCGATCGCGATCTACGAGGTGCATGCGCCGTCCTGGCGCCGCCATCCCGATGGCCGCTTCTACAGCTGGGACGAGCTGGTCGCCGCCCTGGTGCCCTATGTCGCCTGGATGGGCTTCACGCATATCGAGCTGATGCCGGTGATGGAGCATCCGCTGGATGAGAGCTGGGGCTACCAGCCGATCGGCCTGCATGCACCGACCGCGCGCATGGGCGATGCCGCCGGGCTGAAGCGCTTCGTCGAGGCCTGCCACGCGCATGACCTCGGCGTGATCCTGGACTGGGTGCCGGCGCATTTTCCGCAGGACAAGCACGGGCTGATCCGCTTCGACGGCCATACGCTGTATGAACACCCCGATCCCAAGCGCGGCTTCCACAAGGGCTGGGGCACCGCGACCTTCGACTTCGGCCGGCGCGAGGTGGCGGGCTTCCTCGCCTCCAATGCGCTGTACTGGACGCAGGAATTCCATGCGGATGGGCTGCGCGTCGATGCCGTCTCCACCATGGTGCATCTCGACCATGGCCGCGCCCCCGGCGACTGGATTCCCAATGAGGAAGGCGGCACGGAGAACCACGAGGCCGTGGCCTTCCTGCGCCAGGTGAATGCGCTGGTGGCGGAGGAGGCGCCGGGGGCCGCGATCTTTGCGGAGGAAGCGACGTCCTGGCCCGGTGTGACCCATGCGGCGGAGGATGGCGGGCTCGGCTTCCAGTTCAAGTGGAACATGGGCTGGATGAACGACACGCTGCGCTACCTGGCGCTCGATCCGCTGCATCGCCGCTGGCACCACAACCTGGTGACCTTCGGCATGATGTATGCGTTTTCCGAGAAATTCGTGCTGCCGCTGAGCCATGACGAGGTGGTGCATGGCAAGGGATCGCTGCTCGGCCGCCTGCCGGGCGATGACTGGCAGCGCTTTGCCACGCTGCGCGCCTATTTCGGCTTCATGTACGGCCATCCGGGCAAGAAGCTGCTCTTCATGGGCGGCGAATTCGCGCAGTGGCGCGAATGGTCCGAGGCGCGGGAGCTGGATTGGTGGCTGCTGCAATTCCCGCCGCACCAGGGGGTGCAGAACCTGGTCCGCGAGCTCAACCAGCTCTACCGCGACATCCCCGCGCTGCATGCGCGCGACGCGGAGTATGAGGGCTTCCGCTGGATCGACGCGGATGACGCCGAGAATTCCACCTTCAGCTGGCTGCGCATGGATGGCGAAGGTGGACCGCCCGTTGCGGTCCTGTGCAACCTGACGCCCGTTCCGCGGTTTCATCTCCGCTTCGGCCTGCCGCAGGCAGGGGTTTGGCGGGAAGTCCTGAACACCGATGCCAGCGGCTTCGGCGGTTCGGGCGTGGGCAATCTCGGGCGTGTGGTGGCAGAGGAGCTGCCGGCGCATGGAATGCCCGCTTCCGCCGTGGTGGTGCTGCCGCCCCTGGCCACCATCTACCTGATGCCGGAGACTGTTGAAGACCAAGAGGGAGAAGACCATGCCGACCAGCCATAGCCAGGCCTCCGCGCCGCTGGCCCGCACCGCCATGGCCTTCGTCCTGGCCGGCGGACGTGGCAGCCGCTTGATGGAGCTGACCGACCGGCGCGCCAAGCCGGCCGTGTTCTTCGGCGGCAAGTCCCGCATCATTGACTTCGCGCTGTCGAACGCCATCAATTCCGGCATCCGCCGCATCGGCGTCGCCACCCAGTACAAGGCACACAGCCTGATCCGCCACCTGCAGCGCGGCTGGAACTTCATGCGGCCGGAGCGGAACGAGAGCTTCGACATCCTGCCCGCCAGCCAGCGCGGCGATGGGCAGAACTGGTATCTCGGCACCGCGGATGCGGTGTACCAGAACATCGACATCATCGAGGACCTGGCGCCGCGCCACATGGTCATCCTCGCGGGCGACCACGTCTACAAGCAGGATTACGAGTACATGCTGCAGCAGCATGTCGAATCCGGCGCGGACGTGACCGTGGGCTGCATCGCCGTGCCGCGCATGGAAGCCACCGCCTTCGGCGTGATGCATGTGGACCGCGACGCCCGCATCGTCGCCTTCCTGGAGAAGCCCAAGGACCCGCCCGGCATTCCGGGCCGCGAGGATCTCGCCCTCGCCTCCATGGGCATCTACGTCTTTGAAACAAAATTCTTGTTCGACCAGCTGCGGCGCGATGCGGCGGATCCCGATAGCCAGCGGGACTTCGGCCACAACATCATCCCCTACTTGGTCAAGCACGGTAAGGCGGTGGCGCATCGCTTCGAGCGCAGCTGCGTCCGCTCCTCGGCGGAATCGACCCCCTATTGGCGCGATGCCGGCACCGTCGATGCCTATTGGGAAGCGAATATCGACCTGACCGATGTGGTGCCGGAGCTCGACCTGTTCGACCGCAACTGGCCAATCTGGACCTATGCCGAGGTCACGCCGCCGGCCAAGTTCGTGCATGATGTCGAAGGAAGGCGGGGCGAGGCGATTTCCTCCCTCGTCTCCGGCGGCTGCATCGTCTCGGGCGGTCTCGCGCGGCGCTCGCTGCTCTGCACCGGCGTGCATCTGCATTCCTACACCAAGGTCGAAGGCGGTGTGCTGCTGCCCTATGTCGATGTGGCGCGCGGCGCCCGGCTGAAGAACGTGGTCGTCGATCGCGGCGTGCGGATCCCGGCCGGCATGGTGATCGGCGAGGATCCCGAGGAGGATGCCCGCCGCTTCCGTCGCACGGAAAAGGGCATCTGCCTGGTCACCCAGGCCATGCTCGACAAGCTGGAGGCATGAGCCTGCGCGTCCTCTCCGTCGCCTCGGAATGCGTGCCACTGGTGAAGACCGGCGGGCTGGCCGATGTGGTGGGCGCGCTGCCTTCGGCGCTGGCGGCGCAGGGCATCCGCGTCACCACGCTGCTGCCGGGCTATCCTTCCGTCATGGCAGCGATGGGCGGCGGGCGGGCGCTGCGGCGGATCGACGATCTGTTCGGCGGGCCGGCGCGGCTGCAGCGCGCGGAGGTGGCGGGGATGGACATCATCGCCATCGACGCGCCGCATCTCTTCGCCCGCCCCGGCAATCCGTATCTCTCGCCGCAGGGTGGCGAATGGGCCGACAATGGCGTGCGCTTCGCCGCGCTCGGTGCCATGGCCGCGCTGATCGCCACCGGCGGCATCCGCAACCTGGGCTTCGACCTGGTGCATGCGCATGACTGGCAGGCGGGCCTCGCGCCCGCCTATCTGCGCTATGCGGGCAAGCGCGTGCCCTCGGTCTTCACCGTGCACAACCTGGCCTTCCAGGGCAAATTCCCGCTGGCGCTGTTTCCCCTGCTGGGCCTGCCGCCGCAGGCGCTTTCGGTGGAAGGCGTCGAGTATTTCGGCACCACCGGCTTCCTGAAGGCGGGTCTCTGGTATGCGGACCGCATCACCACCGTCTCCCCCACCTATGCTGCGGAAATCCGCACGCCGGAGATGGGCATGGGGCTGGACGGGCTGCTGCGCGGCCGCGCCGGCATCGTCTCCGGCATCCTGAACGGCATCGACGCGGTTTCGTGGGACCCGGCGAAGGACAAGTTGCTGCCGGCGAATTTCAGCGCGAAGGACGTCGCACCCCGCGCCGCCAACAAGGCCGCGCTGCAGCGCCGGCTGGGATTGGAGGAGGATCCGGAGGCGCTGCTGTTTGGCTTCGTCGGCCGGCTGACCTGGCAGAAGGGCGTGGACCTGATCCTTGGCGCGCTCGGCACCATGCTGGGCCAGGGCGCGCAGCTCGCCATCCTCGGCACCGGCGATGCGGAGCTGGAGGCGGCGACGCGCGGTGCATCCTGGGCCAATCCAGGCCGCGTCGGGCATGAGATCGGCTATGACGAGGCCCTGGCGCGACAGATCTATGCCGGCGCCGATGCGGTGCTGGTGCCGAGCCGCTTCGAACCCTGCGGCCTCGCCCAGCTCTGCGCGCTGCGCTACGGCGCGCTGCCGCTGGTAGCCCATGTGGGCGGGCTGTCGGACAGCGTGATCGACGCGAATGAGATGGCGCTGGCCGAGGGCCAGGGCACCGGCCTGCATTTCTCGCCGGTGAACCGGGAGATGCTGGAAGCGGCCGTGCTGCGCATGGCGCTACTGTGGCGCGACCAGCCCAGCTTCCGCCAGCTGCAGGCCAATGCCTTGCGCTGCGACGTCTCCTGGACCCGCTCCGCCGCTCGCTATGCCGCGCTGTACCGGGATGCGGTTGCGCATGCAGGCTGAGGCCAGCCCAGGCCAGGCCGAACCGCTCGGCGCGACGCTCGACGCCAACGGCGCGAATTTCGCCTTTCCGGCGCCGGACGCCACCGCGGTCTTCCTCTGCGTCTTCGATGCGCAGGACCGGGAGGTGGCGCGCATCCGCCTGCCCGGCCGCAGCGGGGATGTGCATCACGGCCATGTCGCCGGCCTCGCCGCCGGCACGCGATACGGGCTGCGCGTCGCCGGCCCCTGGCAGCCGCAGCGCGGGCATCGCTTCAATCCGCAGAAGCTGCTGGTCGACCCTTGGGCAACCGCGCTCGACCGCCCCTTCGCGCTGCATCCGGCGCTGTTCGACACGGGTGAGATGCCGGAGGAGACGGATAGCGCGCCGCATCTGCCGAAGGCGATTCTGACCCCGCCGCTGCCGCCCCTCATCCGCACCGCGCCGACCGGCCCGCAGGTGATCTACGAGCTCCATGTGAAGGGGTTTTCGCAGCGCAATCCGGCAGTGCCGGAGCGGCTGCGCGGCACCTTCGCCGGCCTCGGCCACCCGGCCAGCGTCGCGCATCTGAAGCGCCTCGGCGTGACCGTGGTGGAACTGCTGCCGGCCGCCGCCTGGATCGACGAACGCCACCTGCCGCCGCTCGGACTGTCCAACTACTGGGGCTACAATCCGGTGGCGCTGCTGGCGCCCGATCCGCGCCTGGCGCCTGGCGGCATGGCGGAAGTGCGCGCGGCGGTGGCGGCACTGCAGGCGGCGGGCATCGCCGTCATCCAGGACGTGGTCTTCAACCACACCGGCGAATGCGACGAGCTGGGCCCCACCCTCTCGCTGAAGGGCCTGGGCAATGCCGCCTTCCACCGGCTGCTGCCGGAGGATGCGCGCCGCTACGCCAATGACGCCGGCACCGGCAATACCCTGGCGTTGGACCGGCCCTGGCCGCTGCGCCTGGCCATGGACGCCTTCCGCCATTGGGCGGAACAGGCCGGGCTGGACGGGTTTCGCCTCGACCTTGCCACCACGCTGGCGCGGCGTGACGCCGGCTTCGATCCCGATGCACCGCTGATCCAGGCGATGCGGCAGGACCCGGTGCTGCGCAAACTGCGTATCATCGCGGAACCCTGGGATATCGGCCGCGACGGCTACCAGCTCGGCCGCTTCCCGCCCGGCTGGGGCGAGTGGAATGACCGCTTCCGGGACGACATCCGCCGCTTCTGGCGCGGCGATGCCGGCGGCGTCGGCGCATTGGCCACGCGCCTCGCCGGTTCCGCCGATGTCTTCGCGGGCCGACCACTGACGGACAGCGTGAACTACATCACCGCGCATGACGGTTTCACCCTCGCCGACCTCGTCAGCCATTCGGAAAAACGCAACGAGGCGAATGGCGAGCAGAACCGGGACGGCACCGGCGACAACCTCTCCTGGAACTGCGGCGTCGAGGGACGCAGCGACGATGCGGAGGTCAAGGCCCGGCGCCTGCGCGACAGCCGCGCACTGCTGGCCACGCTGCTTCTGGCGCGCGGCACGCCCATGCTGTCCATGGGCGACGAGGCCGGGCGCAGCCAGGGCGGCAACAACAACGCCTATGCGCAGGACAATGCGCTGAGCTGGTTCAACTGGCCGGCGATGGACCAGGGCCTCTGCGACTTCGCGGCCCGCCTGATCACCGCGCGGCGCGCGCATCCGGCACTGCAGGATGCCGCACCGCTGACTGGGGTGGTGCAGGCGGACGGCCTGCCGGATGTGGCCTGGCTGCGGCCGGATGGCGCCGCGCTGCAGGACGACGATTGGCAGGATCGCGACCGCCGCGCGCTGGTCGCCGTGCTGGCCAAGGCGGGTGACCGCTGCCTGCTGGCGCTGAATGCCGGGGCGGATCCGCTGCCCCTTACTCTGCCCCCGCCGCGCCCCGGCCAGGCCTGGAAGCTGCTGGTGGATAGCAGCGACCCGGCCGCCACCGCCCTGCCCGCCACGCTGCCCGCCCGCGCCGTGCTGCTGCTGGCGGAGGCGCCGCGCGCCGCGGTCGCCACCGACGATTCGGCGCTGCTGGCCCGCCTCGCCCAGGCCGCAGGCATCGATACCAGCTGGTACCCGATCTCGGGGCCGGAGGTGGTGGTGCCGCCCACCACGCTGCGCGCGCTGCTCGGCGCGCTGGGCCTGCCGGCCGAAAATGCCGCGGCGATCCGGGACAGCCTGAACGGCCTCTCCACCCTGCCCGCCCTGCCCGCCTCCGTCACCCATCGCGGCGCGACGCCGGCGCGGCTGGCGCTGCCGCTGTCCGATCGTCCGCGCATGCTGCTGCTGACGGCGGAGGATGGCCACACGCAGCGCATCCCCGTGCCGCCCGAGGCCGGGGAGACGCAGCGGCTGGTGCTGCCCGATGGTCGCGCCGCGGCGCAGCGGCTGGTCAGCCTGCCGCTGCTGCCGCCGGGGCGGCATGTGCTGCGCGACGAGGCGGCGCCGGAGCGCGCTTGCCTGCTGACGGTGTCGCCGGCGCGCTGCCATCTGCCGGGGGACCTCGATGCCGGCGGCCGCCGCTTCGGCCTTTCGGCGCAGATCTACGGGCTGCGCGGCGCCCGGGACCAGGGCATCGGCGATTTTTCCGCGGTCGGCGAATTTGCCGCCCTCGCGCAGCAGCAGGGCGCGGCGGTGGTCGGCATCAGCCCGCCGCATGCGCTCTTCCCCACCGACCGGACCCGCGCCAGCCCCTACCACCCCTCCGACCGCCGCTTCCTCGATCCCATCTTCATCGATGTCACCGCCCTGCCAGGCGTTGGCGAACTGCCGGAGATGGCGCAGGCCGCGCCGATCTTCGCCGCGCTGGCAACCGGCGAGTCGGTCGACTACGCCGCCGTCTGGACCGCCAAGCGGGCCGTGCTGCTGGCCGCCTGGCGGCGCCTGAAGGCGGAGCCGGCGGGCCTGACCGCCTTTCGCCGCGACGGTGGCGAGGCGCTGGAGCACTTCTGCACCTTCGTCGCCATCGCCGATCGCATCGGCCATAGCGATGCCCGCGCCTGGCCCGTCGGATTGCGGCATGGCGCGGATGCGGGCCTGGCCGCCTTCCGCGCGGAGCACGCCGATTCCATCGGCTTCGCCGCCTTCCAGCAATGGATCGCCGACAGCCAACTGGCCGCGGCCGGCCGCGCCGGGGCGGGCCTCTATCGCGACTTGGCGGTGGGCGCCGCACCGGATGGCGCCGAGATCTGGTCCGGCGACAGCCGCTTCCTGCCCGGCTTCTCGGTGGGCGCGCCGCCCGATCCCTTCGCGCTGGAGGGCCAGGTCTGGGGCCTGCCGCCGCCCGACCCGCGGCATGGCGAGGCACTCGGCCACGCCCCCTTCGCCCGGCTGATCCGCGCGAATATGCGCCACGCCGCGGCGCTGCGCGTGGACCATGTGCTGGGGCTGAAGCGCCTGTTCCTGGTGCCGGAGGGCGCGCGCGGGTCGGAGGGCACCTACCTCGCCCAGCCCTTCGCGGATCTGCTGGGCCAATTGGCGCTTGAAAGCACGCGGGCAAACTGCCTGGTGGTGGGGGAGGATTTGGGCACGGTGCCGGAGGGCATCGGCCATGCCCTGCAATCCGCCAATATCCTGTCCTACCGCGTGCTCTGGTTCGAGCGGCACGGCAGCCGCTTCACCCCGCCCGAGACCTGGCCCGCCCGCGCCGCCGCCTGCGTCTCCACGCATGACCTGGCGACGCTGCAGGGCTTCTGGGACGGCGCCGATATCGCCGAACGCGCCGCGCTGGGCCTGCTGCCGGATGTGGCGGCGGCGGAGGCCGAGCGCGCGGCGGATCGCGCCGCGCTGCTGCAGGCGCTGGCGGAGCCGAACCTGCTGCCGGAAGGTGCCACGCCCGACGGCGCGATGGACGATGCCCTGGCGGCCGCCATCCATGCCCTGGTCGCCCTCACCCCCTCCGCCCTGCTGCTGGTGCAGGCGGAGGACCTGGCCGGGGAGCGCCAGGCGGTGAACCTGCCGGGCACGGACAGGGAGCGCCCGAACTGGCGCCGCCGCCTGCCGGTGCCGGTGGCCGAGTTGGCCAAGCTGCCGCGGGCCGGAACCATCCTCGAGGCGCTGCGCCGCCTGCGCCCCTGATCGTGGCGCCCCTGATCGTGGCGCCCCTGGCCGTCGTTCCACCGACGTCGCGGGTGGATGCGGATCCGGATCGGAGGTGGGACGCGGCGGCATTCTGACTGGACGATTGCCACCAGGTCACCTACCTTGGGTTGTGGTTAAGAATGATGCATACTCTGTGAGGTGCGTTCTCTTTACGGCACACCCAAAAGTACAGCGCGTCCGGGCGCGGACCTGATGCAAGGCCGCGCAATGTACGCAGGTAGGATGCCCGCCTGATGCGCCTCCCCTTCACCCTCGGTATTCGCAGCGGCATCTTCGTCCTCTGCGCGCTGGCCTCCCTTATCTGCGGCGGCATTTTGGTGGTCACGGCGGCCGGGGTGGCGCGCACCGTCACGGACCGGGAAAGCACGACCATCCTGCGCGTCCTCGGCGACGAAGTGGCGCGCCAGCTGGCAAGGTCGCTTTACGTGCAGTGGCGGGAGCTCGAGGGCCTGGTGCGCTTCGCCCAGTCCACGCCGGACCGCGACACCCTGCGGCTGCGGCTCGATACCATCGCCGCCTTGAATGAACGCTATGCCTGGATCGGCGTGGCCCGGCCCGATGGCCAGGTCGTCGTCGCCACCGGCCGCAACCTGGAGGGCGAGTCCGTGGCGCAGCGCCCCTGGTTCCGCGCCGGCCTGCAGGGCCCCTTTGCCGGGGACGTGCATGAGGCGGTGCTGCTGCAGCGCCTTATCGCCCCCAATGCGGCGGAGCCGCTGCGACTGATCGACTTCGCCGCGCCGCTGCGTCGCGCCGATGGCACCATCACCGGGGTCATCGGCAGCCACGTCGCCTGGTCCGCGGTGCGGGAGGTGGTGCGGGAAGCCCTGCAGGATACCGGGCGCGACGTACTTCTGGTGTCCCGCGAAGGCACGGTGCTGATCGGGCCGCCGGACCTGGAAGGCCGCAACCTCTCCCTGCCCAGCATCCTCGCGGCCCGCCAGGGCGCCACGCGCAGCGGGGTGGAAACCTGGCCGGATGGCGAGGCCTACGTCACCGCGGTCATCGCGCCCATCGCCTATCGCAACCTGCCCAGCTTCGGCTGGAGCCTGGTGCTGCGGCAGCGGGCGGATGCGGCGGCAGCGCCTGCGCGCGCCATCACGCAGCGCCTCGGGCTGAGCTTCATCGCGGTTGCCGCCGTGGCGCTGTGCGGCAGCCTAGTCCTGGGTGCCGCCGTGGCGCGGCCGCTGCGGCGGCTTCGCAACGCGGCCACCGCGCTGGCCGATGGATCGCTGGACGGGCCGGTGCCCGACCTGCGCGGCTATAGCGAGGTGCGCGCCATCGCGGATTCGCTGGCCAGGCTGCAGGCGCAGCTTCCCGATCGCATGCGGGCTGACGCGCCTCGATGAGGGGCCGCTTCACAAAGGTCCTGCTGGGTCTGATCCTCGTCTGCGGCGCGCTCTATGCCATCGTCGGCGAACAGCTGGCCGGCACCAGCGCCAGCGCCGTCGTGAACGCCCAGGTCACCGTGCTGCGCGCACCGCTGGATGGCGAGGTCAGCTTCGCCGTGCGCTCGCTCGGCACGCGGCTGGATGCCGGCGAACCGGTGGCCAGCGTGATCGACCCGCGCCCCGACGACCTGCGCCTGGTGGAGTTGGAACGCGCCGCGGGCCTTGCCGCGGCCGAGCTGCGCCGCTTGCAGCATCTGCGCGCGGCGCTGAACGAAGCGCTTGCCGGGTATGAACGCCAGGCCTCGGCCTATGCCGATGGCCGCGTGCGCCAGCTGGAAGCGCGCATCGCCGAGACCCAGGCCGTGATCGATGGCTCCTCCGCCCGGTTGCGGGAGGCGGATGCCACGCTGCAGCGCACGGCCTCGCTCAACCGCAGCGGCGTGCAGACGGTGGTCGAGCTGAACCGCTCCCGCGCCGCCTACGAAGTTGCGCAGCAGGAGCTGGAGGCAGGCCGCAACCGCCTGCGCTACCTGACGGTGGAGCTGGATGCGGCGCGCCAGGGCGTCTTCATCGGCGATTCCTACTCGGACAGCCCCTATTCCCAGCAGCGCGCCCAGGAACTTGCGACGCGGGTCGCCGAGCTGCGCACGGAGATCAACGAGAAGCAGCAGCGGCTGGACCTGCTGCGCGGCCAGATCGACGATGAACGGGTGCGCACCGCGCGCTTCAAGGAGGCACGGATCAGCGCCCCCACGCGCTCCATCCTCTGGGAGCTGGTGGCGGGCCCCGGCGAGTATGTCCGCCGCGCCCAGGATGTGGCCCGCCTGGTCGACTGCACCACCACCATGGTCACCGCGACGGTGCGGGAGAGTCTCTACAACAGCCTGCGCGTCGGGGACCCCGTGCAGTTCCGGCTGCTGGGCAGCGGGCAGGTGTTTGCCGGCAGCGTCGCGCGGCTGGCGGGATCCGGTGCGGAGAGCATCTATCGCAGCCTCGCCATCGGTCCGAGCGCGGAGCAGCTGAAGCGCTTCGACGTGGCGCTGAACGTGCCGGTCTTGCCGCAGGACCCGGAGCTGGGCTGCGCCGTCGGCCGCACCGGCCGCGTGGTCTTCGCCGCGCGTCCGCTGGATTTCTGGCGCCGCCTGGTCGCCGAATACGCGCCCTTCTAGCGGCCATGTTCGCCTTCGATCCCGTCACCGTCAGCATGGCGCCGGCGATCCTCGTGGCGGGGCTCTGCCTGATGATCCTGCCGCTGTTCCGGCCGGATCATGCGGTGGTGCGGGCGGGGGCGCTCGCCCTCGTCGTGCTGCTGGCCTGGCGCTACATGGCCTGGCGCTTCACCAGCACGCTGGCGCCGCTGGAATGGTCGGTCGATGCCGTGGCGTCCTGGACCTTTGCGCTGCTGGAAGGCGGCACCGTCGTTTCCTCCACCCTCGCCTTCCTGATCCTGTCGCGCACCCGCGACCGCAAGCGGGAGGCGGATGACCATGCCGGCTGGTGGCGGCCCGGCCCCGCGCCGCGCGTGGATATCCTGATCGCCAGCTACAACGAGGAAGCGGCGATCCTGGAGCGGACCATCGCCGGCGCCCTGGCAGCGCGCCATGTGCCGACCCGCGTCTGGGTGCTGGATGACGGGCGGCGGCCCTGGCTGCGCGAATTGTGCGACAGGCTGGGCGCGAACTACCTGACGCGGGCCGACAATGCCCATGCCAAGGCCGGCAATATCAATGCCGGCCTCAAGGTGCTGGCCGCGCTGCCGGATCCGCCGGATTTCGTCGCCGTGCTGGATGCGGATTTCGTGCCGCACCGGGACTTCGTGCACCGGGCGCTGGCGCTGTTCCACGACCCCAAGGTGGGGCTGGTGCAGACGCCGCAGCACTTCTTCAACCCCGACCCCATCCAGCACAATCTGGGCATCGAGCGCGCCTATCCGGACGAGCAGCGCTTCTTCTTCGACCATATCCAGCCGGCCCGCGATGCCTGGGGCATCGCTTTCTGCTGCGGCACCTCCTCCGTCATGCGCTGGTC
This sequence comes from Falsiroseomonas tokyonensis, assembly GCF_019024325.1. Taxonomy (GTDB): domain Bacteria; phylum Pseudomonadota; class Alphaproteobacteria; order Acetobacterales; family Acetobacteraceae; genus Falsiroseomonas; species Falsiroseomonas tokyonensis. The sequence goes on along the minus strand of NZ_JAFNJS010000002.1, from coordinate 85,373 downwards.
GGCGCTGATGGCGATCGGCGGCTTTCCCACCGGCAGCGTGACGGAGGATTTCCTCATTACCCTGCGCTTCCAGGAGGAGGGCTATTCGACCGTCTACCTGAACGAGGCCTTGACGGAGGGCCTGGCGCCGGAGGGTTTGGGCGAATACATCACCCAGCGCGGGCGCTGGTGCCTTGGGCTGATCCAGATCGTGCGCGGCCCGATGGGCCCTTTTTCCAAAAGCCGGCTGCGGCTGGTGGATCGCCTCGGGCTGCTGGATTCCTTCCTCTACTGGGCCAGCACCTATCCCTTCCGCCTCGCCTGCCTGGTGGTGCCGCTGCTCTACTGGTTCTTCGGCGTGACCGTGGTCGATGCCTCCGTCCCCGGCGTGCTGTCCTACTTCCTGCCCTACTTCGCCGCCGTGCTGATCGTGCTGAACTGGATTTCCGGCGGGCTGATCGTGCCCATCCTGAACGATGTGAGCCAGCTGCTCGGCGCGCGGGAGATCACGAAGGCCGTGGTGACCGGCCTGCTGCAGCCCAAGAACCAGAAGTTCAAGGTGACGGCGAAGGGCGGCGACCGCACCCGGATCGTGGTGCAATGGCCGCTGCTGATGCCGATGCTGCTGGCCTTCCTGGCAACCCTGGTGGGGCTGCTCTACGCCATCGTCACCGACGTGGTCTTCGAACGCGACCCGGGCGACGGCAAGTCCGTCATCATCACCTGGACCTTGTACAATCTGGCGGTGCTGGCGGTGACCATGGCCGTGTGCATCGAGCTGCCACGCCGCGCCACCGCCCATTCGCCCGGCGCCACGCCCGTGGTGGTGCGCTTCGGCACGCAGCGGATGCGGGGCTGGGCGATGCGCCTGACGGCCGAGGATGCCTGGATCCGCGGTGGCCCGCTGCCGGAACGGGGCGCGAGCGTCGAGCTGGACCTGCCCGCCATCGGCGGGATCCCGGCCCGCGTCACCCGGCAGGAAAGCGCCGGCATTGCCCTGGAACTGCAGCCCTCGGCGACGCAGCGCGTGGCCCTGCTCACGCAGTTGCATACGCTGGAAGGCGCGGCCGGCACGCGGCAAACCGAATTGGGCGGGTTGCTGACGGCGCTGGGCGGCCGGACCCTGCGCGGCCCGCGCAGCTGAGCGACTGACTGCGAGGCAAGGCCCGCAGCGCCTGCGCCGCGGACCGCGAAACCGTCTTACGCGGCGCCCGCACCCCGCGGTGCAGGCCGACATCTGGCGAAACGCGCCGCTGCGCGCCCTCCAGAGCACGACTTGAACCGAAACAGGCGCGAACAGCAGGCCGTTCGCGCAACGTCGAACGGCAACGACCCATCGTCAAAAGACGGCCACCGCAACGCGATCAGAAGGAAACGCGACGATGGTCATCAAGGTCCTCACCAACGGCAACGACGTCTTCGACTACCAGGGCACAGAATCGCACCAGGTCTACGCCGGCGGCGGCAATGACACGGTCTATGGCGGCCAGGCCAAGGACTGGCTCTACGGCAATGACGGCAACGACACGCTGATCGGGCGCTGGGGCGCCGATCAGCTCTATGGCGGTGCGGGCAACGACTATCTCCAGACCGGCGCGTTTATGGCGGGCGGGGCCGGCGACGATATCTACCTGTTCGCCGACACCCATGGCGCCATCGCCAATGTCATCACCGAGCAGGCGGATGGCGGCCACGACAAGGTTCTGGTGATCACGAAGCCGGGCGGCACCTACACCCTCGGCGCCAATATCGAGGACATGGTCATCCACCAGGATCCCTCGGTGTTCATCAGCCCGCATAGCGCGAAGCTGGTCGGCAACAGCCTGGACAACTACCTGATCGGCAACGATGGCAACGACACGCTGGACGGCGGCGACGGCCGCGACACGCTTCTGGGCTCCACGGGCAACGACTCCCTGCTCGGCGGCAATGGCCATGACGACCTGCAGGGCGGCATTGGCGACGACCGCCTCTTCGGCCATGCCGACAACGACATGCTGCGGGGCGGCGCGGGCAAGGATGCGCTCTATGGCGGCGCGGGGATGGATACGCTGGATGGCGGCACGGAAGCCGACGTGATGCAGGGCGGGCTCGGCGACGACCTCTATGTCGCCGGCGCCGGCGACAATATCACGGAGCTGGCGAATGAGGGCATCGACACGGTCAGGACCTCGCTCACCAGCTATACGCTGGGCCCGGCGCTGGAGCGGCTGGAATACTTCGGCAACCTCGATTTCAACGGCACCGGCAATTCCGCGCACAATATCATCACGTCGAGCAGCGGCCATGATCTGCTCCGCGGCGAGGGCGGGCATGACGAGCTGAAGGCGGGCGGCGGCCACGACACCGTCATGGGCGGCACCGGTGAGGATACGCTCTGGGGCTTCAACGGCGACGACCAGCTCTGGGGCGGTACGGAGGCCGATGAGATCCACGGGGAGGCGGGTGCCGACCTGATGTTCGGCGAATCCGGGCATGACTGGATGGATGGCGGCAGCGGCAACGACCAGCTGGTGGGCGGGGCCGGAAACGATACGCTGATCGGTGGCCTGGGCAACGATATCCTGCAGGGCGGCACGGGCGACGACACGATGCTGGGTGGCGATGGCGCGGACCGGCTGGTGGGCGGCGCGGGCCGCGACGTGATGACGGGCGGCGCCCATGCCGACCGCTTCGTCTTCAGCAGCATCGGCGACAGCAGCCTGAACTTCCCCGATGTCATCATGGACATGCAGAAGGGGGTGGACCGCATCGACCTGTCGGCGATCGACGCCGATGGCGCGGCGGGCAATGCCAATGCTTTCCATTTTGCCGGCACGGCGCAGCCCTTCTTCGGCTCGGCCGGCGATCTCTGGGCGCAGGAAGCCTTCGGCGGCTCCTTCGTGCGTGGCGATGTGGACGGGGATGGCGGCTTCGACTTCCAGATCTTCGTCAGCGGCGTCATGGGCCTCACCGCCTCCGACTTCATCCTGTAGCCCGAGGCTAGAGCACCCTCCGATGACGCTGAATCGGTGTTTTCGGATTTTGTTCTTCAGAAACAATAACTTCTAGAGCACGGGATCCGTCGGAGAGGACGGATCGTGCTCTAGGCTGCGCCGGCAGGCCGTTGCAGACTGCCGACGCAGCCCGCCAGGGCGGGGGGAAAGGAAGAACGCATGTCGACCGAAGGCCAGGAACGTTTCCAGACGCTGCATGAGCTGGTGAAGGCCGCGAAGCTAAAGCTCAACGCCAATATCTGGGACTACCTGGTCGGCGCGACAGAGACCGAGACCACGATGATGCGCAATCGCGCATCGCTCGATGCCTGGGCCTTCCGCCCGCGCGTGCTGCGCGATGTCAGCCAGGTGGACAGCAGCGGGGACTTCCTGGGCAAGCGCCGCATCCGGCTGCCGGTGGCCCTCGCCCCGGTCGGCTCGCTCGATTCCTTCGATCCCGGTGGCGCGGCGACGGCGGGCCGTGCGGCGGCCGAATTCGGCGTGCCGATCATCGTCAGCAGCGTGACGGAGCCGGGGCTGGAGGGCTCCGCCCAGGCCAATCCGGATGGCGCCAAGGTCTTCCAGCTCTATGTCCGCGGCGGGCCGGAGTTCATCGACGAACACATCCGCCGCGCCATGGATGCGGGCTACGACGCCTTCGCCATCACGGTGGACACCGCCCATTACAGCCGGCGCGAACGCGACATCGCCAAGCGCTTCGTGAAGCACTGGCGGGCGCGGTCCTCCGGCATGAACTACCAGGCCGCGCTGTCCTGGGCCGACATCGCCCGCGTGCGCGCGGCGCATCCGAACGTCACGCTGATCCTGAAGGGCATCGGCACGGCCGAGGACGCCGCTATGGCGGTCGAGCATGGGATCGAGGTGGTCTATGTCTCGAACCATGGCGGCCGCCAGCTCGACCACGGCCGCGGTTCGCTCGCCGTGCTGCCGGAGGTGGTGGAAGCCGTGTCCGGCCGCGCCCGGGTCTGGATGGATGGCGGCATCAGCCGCGGCACGGACCTGGTGAAGGCCGTGGCGCTGGGGGCGGAGGTGGTGGGCCTCGGCCGGCTCTACTGCTACGGCCTGGCTGCCGCCGGCCAGCACGGCGTGCTGCGCGTGCTGCAGTTGCTGGAGGACGAGGTGCAGACCTGCCTCGGCCTGCTGGGCGCCACCAGCTTCGCCGCGGTCGAGCGGTCCATGCTGCACCAGGTGGCGCCGGTGGTGCCGCCGCATGTGCATTCCGCCTTCCCGCTGCTGGCCGAGCCGGATCGCTACTGAGAGCTTCCCTTGCCGCCGCCGCGCGGCGGGTGGAATAGTAACCGCCCTTCAGCCTGGCTCGCCGCGCGATCCCCAGGCCGGTGCCGCGCCCAGCTGCCGGTCCGGCCGCTTGCGGCGCATTGATTGACCGAGGACCCGTGCGAGCCGAACGCCCAATCCTTCGCCGCGCCGCCGCGACGCTCCTCGCCCTGGCGCTGCTGCCGATGGGCCTGCCGCCAGGCCTGCCCATGGCGCAGGCGCAGACCCGCGCCCGGCCGTCGGCCACGGAACCGCTGCCCCTGCCGCCGCCCCCGGCGCCGCCGGCCAGCCTGGCGCCCCAGCCGGCGCAGCCGGGGATTGTCCCCCGCGAAGCGCCCCGAGACGCACCCCGCGCTGGCCCGCCGCTGCAGCGGCGGATCGGCCTGGCGGAGCTCGGCCCGGCCGCCGGCCTGCCCTTCGACCAGCGCGGCGTCACGCTGACGGTGCCGCTGCCGCGCAACCAGCCGGGCCTGGCGGGCCGCCTGGCGCTGGCGATCGACCTCGCCGCCCCCTTCGGCGGCCGCCATGCCGTGGAACTTCGCGCGGAGGGCCGGCTGCTGGAAAGCCGCGCCTTCAGCGACGCGCCCGGCCCGCTCGCCATCGAAATGCCGCTGCCGGAGGATCTGCTGGCGCAGCCCGATGGAGCCCTCAGCATCGAGTTGCGGCTGGTCGGCGACCCCGATCCTGCCAGCGCCAGCTTGCGGCCGGACAGCCACCTGACCCTGCTGCTGCCCGACCCGGCGGAGCTTTCCGTGGCGGCGCTGTTCCGCCTGCTGCCGCAGGCGACGCAGGTGCTGCTGCGCCCCGGCCCGATCAGCCCGGCCGAGGCCACCGCCGCGCTGCAGATCGGCCTGGCCCTGGCCGCCACGGGGCGGGAGGTGTCGATCGCCAGTGCCCCGCCCGGCCGCGCCCTGCCTGGCCCGGGCGGCACCCGCATCTGGGCCAGCGGCGCCGTGCTGGTGGGACTGGGTGCCGAGGCCGCGGCGGTGCGGATGCTGGACGGCGTGCCGGTGCTGACCCTGGGCGGCCCCTCGCCGGAACGCATGGCCCGGCTGCTCGACAGCCCGTTGCGGGAGGCGGCGCTGATGGGCGCCGTCTCCGGCGGCACGGAGGGCGCTGCCGCGTCCTCGGCCACTGCCACCCTGCCCTTCGCCGCGCTCAGCGGCAGCACGGCGCCGCAGGAGGCCGCGCGGGCCGAATGGACCCTGTCCTTCTCCACCCGCGACCTCCCGCCTGGCACGCGGCTGGAGGCGTTGGAGGTGGCGCTGCGCGCGGCGCCGGACCCCGGCGGGGCGCGCGCCGTTGGCACCGTGCTGCTGAACAACGAGATTTTGGGCGCCGCGACCCTCTCGGCCGAGGGCAGCGCCCGGCTGGTGCTGCCGGTTCAGGCCAGCGCCCTGGCGGCGGAGAACACCCTCTCGGTCGTGGTGAACCGCGCGGCGGCCAGCGGCCCGGCGCAGCTGCTGCCCTCCTCCCTGCTGCGCCTGGCGCCGGCCGGCCCGCCGCGCGACTTCCTGGACCTGCCGTCGGCCTTCGGCGCGGGGGTGGAGGTGCTGGTGGATGCCCCCGGCCGGGTACTGGTGGCGGAGGGGCTGAACCCGCTGCTCTGGGTGATGCGCGCCGTGGTGCCCGCCGCCGCGCCGCTGCGGGTGACGCTGGCCGAGCCCGGCACCCCCGCCGCCCCCTCCGGCCCCTTCGTCGCGGCCACTATCGAGCCGCCGGCGGACAGCGACCCGCTGCTGCGCTTCGATGCCGGCCGCATCCTGCTCTCGAATCGGGAGGGCCGGCCCGTGCTGGAACTCGGCGGGCTGCACCGGCTGATCGCGGCGCAGCTGCTGACGGCGGGGGGCCATCCCGGCCTCTGGCTGCGCCATGTGGGCCCGGTGCCGCTGCTGCCGGCCGCGGCACCCCGCCTCGGCCAGGGCGATATCGCGCTGCTCGATGGCCAGGGCGTGGCGCTGGCCTGGTCGAGCGGGCCGGCGCCGGCGCTGCGCATCGCCTATCCCGAGGCGCCGCGGCCCGAGGGCATGTCCCTGGCCGGCGCCACCGCCTGGCTGGCCGCGCTGCGGCCCTGGCGCAGCTGGATCATCGGCGTCGCCTGGGTCGCGGGCTTCCTGCTGGTGGTCTACGCCTTCCTGCGCCCGCGCCGCGACCCGCCGCCGGCGCCGCCGGCTGGGATCAGCGCTCCGTGAGGTGCGGAGCGCCCTAGGGCGCATCCCCGGGCGGCCTTCCATGCCTGCCCGAAGGGACGCCGGATTGGATGCCGTTGTCGCTCGCTGCCCCGCGGCCAGCGCGGGCGGCAACACCGATGTATCTGCCTTGCGCGGAGAACGACGCCACCGCCTGACCGCCCTGGGCCTGCCCAAGGGCGCGACCCGGCCCTCGACCGGATCCATGGATCCGGAGCAGATGCACGGGCCGAGATGACGTTCCCGTGATCTGCGCGTCCAACGCCCGCGCCCGCCCGTAGCGCGGGGGACGGCGGCGCATTTTCGCTGCCGGAGTGGAGATGCCCAAGATGAGCCATTCTCACCACGCGCCCGATCCGAACCATGGGGACGGTCCCTCCCTGCCGCCTGTCATCTTCCAGACCACGCTGCGCGCCGATCAGAACGGCGATACGCTGACGGCCATCGACCTGGGCCGGGTCGAATTCACCGCCCTCAACGGCTCCGGCGTCAGCGGTTTCGCCGAGGTCGCGCGGCTCGGCAGCCGCCTGACCGTGCATGTCCATGCCGACGGGCTGGAACCGGACCAGATCCACATCCAGCACATCCACGGCCGCCTCTCCCCCACCGGCCAGCCGCAGGAGAGCAACACCCCCTCCCTCGGCCTCGACACCGATGGTGACGGCTTCGTCGAGCTCGGCGAGGGCCTGCCGGCCTATGGGCCCATCCTGATGAACCTGACCAACCCGCCCGGCGCCGGCCTGTCCGGCTTCCCGACGGCGCCGGATGGCAGCATCCGCTACTACGAGACCTTCGACATCGGCGCCGGCCAGGGCCTCGCCGCAGGCATCGTCGCCGAGCAGCTGTTCCCGCTGGAGCTGCGCGAATTCGTCATCCACGGCCTGACCGTCGATGGCAGCGCGGGCGCCGGCACGACGGGCGAGATCGACGGCACGGCGGGCTACAAGCTGGTGCTGCCGGTGGCCTCCGGCGAGATCGAGGCGGTCGGCTCCCGCATGATCGGCGGCGCCAGCGCCGACCGCATCCTCGGCAATCGCGGGGATGACAGCGTGCGCGGCGGCGGCGGCAACGACACCATCCTGGGCGGCGCGGGCGATGACCAGGTGCAGGGCAATGGCGGCAATGACGCGATCCGCGGCGATGCCGGCGCCGACCGTCTGCTGGGCAATGACGGCAACGACACCATCACCGGCGGCACCGGCATCGACCAGCTGATCGGCGGCGCCGGCAACGACGTGCTGGCCGGCGATTCGGGCAATTTCACCGGCCGCGGCGACCTTTCGGCGGATGTGCTCAATGGCGGGTCCGGCGACGATACGCTGCTGATCGGAGAGGGGCTGGATGTGCTGACCGGCGGGTCCGGCGCCGATCGCTTCGTCTTCCGCTTCGCCGACCCGCAGACGCCGCTGGCGGCCGGCACCGGTCCGGCCTTCGCCAGCATCACCGATTTCAGCGCGGCGGATGACACGCTGATCTTCGACGCCGCGGGCATCCGGAACGATGCCAGCGGCGCCAACTTCATCAATGGCGGCGGCGCATCCGGCGGCCAGGTGTCCAGCTTCTACAGCGGGGCGGCGGCGGGCTCGAACGGCCAGGGCGTTATGGTGCTGACCGACACGGGCTTCGCCTCCGGCGCCCTGGCGGTGCAGGCGGCGCAGGGCGAGCAGGCGGGCGACATGATCGTGTACTTCAACAGCACGGTGAACGTGGCCAGCCTGCTGGTGGTCTCGGCGCCGGACACGGCGGTCTCGATCGCCCGCTTCACCGATATCACAGATCTCGGTGGCCTGCAGGCAGCGGGCCTATCGGCCAGCGACTTCATCTTCGCCTGACCAAGACGACCCGGCCCGGGACATCCCGGGCCGGCCTTGCGCGAAGCCGAACCGCCCCGCGCACCAAGCTGGATCATGTGGAAGAAGCGGCGCGCTGCGCCCCGAAACACCGTCTGCAAACCCGCGCCACCCGGTCTGCAGACCGGCCCCGAAGGGCCGGTGTCCTGGCGAAAAAGAAACCCGTGGCGGACCCGAAGAGATTCGAACTCCTAACCCCCAGATCCGTAGTCTGGTGCTCTATCCAATTGAGCTACGGGTCCGCACGGGAGGCGCTAGATAGCGGGGGCGATGGGATCGCGCAACCCCGCCATCCGCATTTCTAGGCGGAGAGTTTTTCCAGCTCCCGCAGCACCGCCTCGCCCATCACGGTGGTGCCCACGCGGGCCATGCCGGGAGCCATGATATCGGCCGTGCGCAGCCCGCCGCCGAGCACCCTCTCCACCGCCTGCTCGATCAGCGCCGCATCCTCGTCCATGCCGAAGGACAGGCGCAGCAGCATGGCGAAGGACAGGATCTGCGCGCTGGGATTGGCGACGCCCTTGCCGGCGATATCCGGCGCCGAGCCGTGGATCGGCTCATACAGCGCATTGCGCCGGCCATCGGGCTGCAGCGCGCCGATAGTGGCGGAGGGCAGCATGCCGAGCGAGCCCGTCAGCGCCGCGGCGAGGTCCGACAGCACGTCGCCGAAGAGGTTGCCGCCCAGCACCACGTCGAACTGCTTCGGCCGCGAGGCCAGCTGCATGGCGCAGTTGTCGGCGTACATGTGCTCCAGCTCGACGTCCGGGTACTCGGCCTTGCCGACCTCGCCCACCACGGCGCGCCACAGGCGGCCGGACTGCATGACATTCGCCTTCTCGACGCTCGTCACCTTGTTGCGGCGCTTGCGGGCCAGGTCGAAGGCGACGCGGGCGACGCGGGCGATCTCGTCTTCCGAGTAGATCTCCGTGTCGATGCCGACGCGCTTGCCCTGCTCGTTCACATGGATGCCGCGCGGCTCGCCGAAATAGATGCCGCCGGTGGTCTCGCGCACGATCATGATGTCGAGGCCGCGCACCAGCTCCGGCCGCAGCGCGGAGGCATCGATCAACGCATCGAGCACGACGGCGGGACGCAGATTGGCAAACAGGCCGAGATCCTTGCGCAGCCGCAGGATGCCGAGTTCGGGGCGCTTGTCGAAGGGCAGGCTGTCCCACTTGGGGCCACCGACGGAGCCGAAGAGCACGGCATCCGCCGCGGCGGCCGCGGCCACCGTCTCATCCGGGCAGGGCGAGCCGGTGGCATCCAGCGCGGCACCGCCGACCAGGCCCTCGGTGATCTCGAAGGTGACGCTGCGGCGGCGGTCCATCCAGTCGATGAGGCGGCGCACCTCGCGCATCACCTCCGGCCCGATGCCGTCACCGGGCAGGATGAGAAGCTTCTTGTTCGCGGGCATGGGGGTGTCCTGTCGGGGAAAGCTCTCCCTCCCCCGCCTCGCGGGGGAGGGTCGGGGCGGGGGCCAGGACGGCCCCCAAACTACTCAGGTCTCAGCGTACAACCACGGCTGCGCCGCGCGCTGCTTGGCCTCGAAGCCGTCGATCGCCGGCGCGTGCTGCATCGTCTGGCCGATATCGTCCAGCCCGTTCAGCAGCAGGTGGCGGCGGAAGGGATCGACCTTGAAGGGGATTTCCTCCCCATTCGGCCGCACCACCACCTGGCGCTCCAGGTCCACGGTGAGGCGCGCATTGCCGCCCATGCGGGCGTCTTCCATCAGCTGCTCACACACTTCGCGCGGCAGCGCCACCGGCAGCACGCCATTCTTGAAGCTGTTGGAGTGGAAGATGTCGGCGAAGTCCGGCGCGATGACGCAGCGGATGCCGAAATCCAGCAGTGCCCAGGGCGCATGCTCGCGGGAGGAGCCGCAGCCGAAATTGTCGAAGGCGATCAGGATCTCCGCCTTCCGGTAGGGCTCCTGGTTCAGCACGAAGTCGGGGTTCTCCGTGCCGTCCTCATTGTAGCGCATGTTGGCAAACAGCGACTTGCCTAGGCCGGTGCGCGCGATGGTCTTCAGGAAGCGCGCCGGGATGATCTTGTCGGTGTCGATATTCGCGGCCGGCATGGGTGCGGCGACGCCGGTGAGCGTGGTGAAGGCCTTCATCTCACACACCCTCCTGCAGCTTGCGGATATCGACCAGCTGGCCATGGATCGCCGCCGCCGCCGCCATGGCGGGGGAGACGAGATGGGTGCGGCCGCCGGGGCCCTGGCGGCCCTCGAAATTGCGGTTGGAGGTGCTGGCGCTGCGCTGGCCCGGCTTCAGCTTGTCCGGGTTCATGCCGAGGCACATGGAGCAACCCGCCTCACGCCATTCGAAGCCGGCTTCCTTCAGGACGATGTCGAGCCCCTCATCCTCCGCCTGCTTCTTCACCAGGCCGGAGCCGGGCACGACCAGGGCGCGCACGCCTTCCGCGACCTTCTTTCCACGGGCAATGGCGGCGGCGGCGCGGATATCCTCGATGCGGGAATTGGTGCAGGAGCCGATGAAGGCGACGTCGATCTTGAGGCCCTCCAGCTTCTGGCCCGGCTGCAGGTCCATGTATTGCAGCATGCGCTGCATCTGCGCGCGGCGGTCCTCATCCTCGACCAGCGCCGGGTCCGGCACGGTGCCGGTGATCGGCAGCACGGCCTCGGGGTTGGTGCCCCAGGTGACCTGCGGCGCGATCTCGGCCGCGTCCAGCACCACTTCCTTGTCGAAATGCGCGCCTTCGTCGGAGGGCAGCGTCTTCCACCAGGCCACGGCCTTGTCGAAATCCGCGCCCTTCGGCGCGAAGGGGCGGCCCTTCACGTAGTCGAAGGTCACCTGGTCCGGCGCCACCATGCCGGCGCGGGCGCCGGCCTCGATGGTCATGTTGCAGAGCGTCATGCGCCCGGCCATGTCCAGCGCGCGGATCGCTTCGCCGGCATATTCGATGACATGACCGGTGCCACCGCCGGTGCCGATCTTGCCGATGATGGCCAGCACGATGTCCTTGGCCGTGCAGCCGGCCGGCAGCTTGCCGTTCACCGTCACCCGCATGTTCTTCGCCGGCTTCTGCAGCAGCGTCTGGGTGGCCATCACATGCTCCACCTCCGACGTGCCGATGCCGAAGGCGAGCGCGCCGAGCGCGCCATGGGTGGAGGTGTGGCTGTCACCGCAGACCAGCGTCATGCCCGGCAGGGACAGGCCGAGTTCCGGCCCGATCACATGCACGATGCCCTGGCGGATATCCGTCAGCGGAATATAGGGCACGCCGAATTCGACGACGTTGCGCTCCAGCGTCTCGACCTGCTGGCGGCTCTCGGGATCCTCGATGCGGCCGTAGCGGCTGCTATCGGTGGCGATGTTGTGGTCGACCACCGCGATGGTGGCATCCGGCCGCCGCACCTTGCGGCCAGCGAGGCGAAGCCCTTCGAAGGCCTGGGGGCTGGTGACTTCGTGGGTGAGGTGCTTGTCGATGTAGAGAACCGCGGTGCCATCCGGCAGCGTCTCCACGACATGCGCATCCCAGATCTTGTCGAACAGCGTGCGTGGCCCGGCCATCGCTTTCCCCTTTTGCCTTCTTGCCCTCCCCCAGACAAAGGCCCCGCCATCATGGGCGGGGCCAAAGTCGGGTCAGGCTGCCGCGGTCTCGCGCTTGTCGCGCGCCCGCTCCTCGATGCGCGCGGACTTGCCGGTCCGGCCACGCAGGTAATACAGCTTCGCGCGCCGCACCTTGCCGCGACGCACCACCACGATCTCCGCCACGTTCGGGGAGTAGAGCGGGAAGATGCGCTCCACGCCCTCGCCGTAGGACAGCTTGCGGACGGTGAAGTTGCTGTTCAGGCCGCGGTTGCTGCGGGCAATGCAGACGCCTTCATAGGCCTGCACGCGGGTGCGCTCGCCTTCGACGACCTTCACCATGACGCGGAGCGTATCGCCCGCATCGAAGGCCGGCGTCGGGCGGTTCTCGGAGAGGCGCGCCTGCTGGGCGGCCTCGAACTGCTGGAGCAGGTTCATCGGGTGGTTCCTTCCAATTGATGCATCTAGGCGGCGGCCGGGTGGCCGTCCAGCCGCCCCGCCTTGGCCGTGTTCGGTTGCTCCGCCTTGCGGCGGGTGAATTGGTCCCAGAGGTCCGGCCGCCGCGCGCGGGTCGCGGCCTCCGCCTCGGCGCGGCGCCAGCGGGCCACTTCGGCATGGTGGCCGGAGAGCAGCACATCGGGCACGCGGCGGCCCTGCCATTCGGCGGGCCGCGTATAGTGCGGATATTCCAGCAGGCCGTCCGTGCCGTGGCTTTCCTCCGCCGCGCTGGCCGCCCCGCCCATCACGCCCGGCAGCAGCCGGATGCAGGCATCGAGCAGCAGCAGCGCCGCGGGCTCCCCGCCCGACAGCACGAAGTCGCCGGCGGAGACCTCGACCATCTGCCGTGCCTCGATCACCCGCTGGTCGACGCCCTCGTAGCGGCCGCAGAGCAGCACCACGCCAGGGCCGGCCGAGAGGTCACGGACCAGCGCCTGGTCCAGCAGACGCCCACGCGGCGTCAGATAGACCAGCGGCGCGCCGGGATTGGCGGCGGTGGCGGCTTCGCAGGCGGCATCCAGCACATCCGGCCGCATCACCATGCCCGCGCCGCCACCGAAGGGCGTGTCGTCCACGCTGCGGTGCCGGTCGGTTGCGAAGCCGCGGATATCCATGGCCTCGATCGCCCAGCGCCCCTCCCGCAAACCCTTGCCCGCGAGGGACAGGCCGAGCGGCCCCGGAAACATTTCGGGGAACAGGGTCAGGATGGTCGCCTGCCAGGTCATGCCGCGTCTTCCCCGGGCTGGGGCTGCACGACGATCTCGGCCGGCGGCACGACGGTGAGGCGGCCAGCGGCGACATCCACCACCGGCACCACGGCCTTGGTGAAGGGCAGCAGCAGCTCCCCCGACGGACCGTCGACCACCAGGAAGGGCCCCGCGCCGTGATCCTCCACCGCACGCACCACGCCGAGCACGAAACCGTCCTCGCCATGGGCGGCAAGGCCTTCGAGATCGCAGAGGAAAAACTCCTCCGGATCCTCGGGCGGCGGCAGGCGGTCGCGATCGGCATAGAGCTTCACGCCGGTCAGCTTCGCGGCCTGGTCGCGGTCCGTGATCCCCTCGATGCGGGCGATGCCTTCCGGCAGCGGCGTCACGGCGAAGCGGCGGGTGCCGGCCTCATCGGTCAGCGGGCCGTAGCTGGCAAGGGCGGCCGGGTCGGCGGTGAAGGCGCGCAGGCGCACGAGGCCGCGCACGCCATGCGGCCTGCCGATCTCGCCCACGATCACCCGCTGCACCCGCGCCACCTGTCCGGCCCTTTAAGCTCAGCCCGCCGCGGCGTTCGCGGCGGCGCGCTCCTGCGCCTTCTTCTTCGGCGCGGACTGCTTCGGCTGCTCCGGATACACCGGCATCGGCGCCAGGCCGGCATGGCCGAGGAACTTCGCCACGCGCTCGGTCGGCAGCGCGCCGACGGACTTCCAATGCGTGATGCGCTCGGCAAACAGGCGCACGCGGTCGGGGTGGTCCGACGGCAGCATCGGGTTGTAGCTGCCCAGCTTCTCGATGAAGCGGCCGTCGCGCGGGCTACGGCTGTCGGCCACCACGATGTGGTAGTAGGGACGCTTCTTGGCGCCGGCGCGCGCGAGGCGGATCTTGAGGCCCATGAGGGTTACCTTCTCCTGATCTTCAAAAGGGTCGTTTGTTGCCAAGGCCGGGCATCAGCGAGGCGAGGCCGCCGCGCATCATTCCCTTCTGGCCCATCTTGTTCATCCGCTTCATCATGTCCGACATGTCGTCGAACTGCTTCAGCAGGCGATTGACTTCCTGAACCGTGGTGCCGGAGCCCGCGGCGATGCGCTTCTTGCGCGAGGCCTTGATCAGCTCCGGCTTCCGCCGTTCCTTCACCGTCATCGAGGAGATGATGGCGGCCTGGCGCTTCAGCATGGACTGGTCGAGATTGGCGTTCTCGATCTGCGCCTTCATCTTGCCGATGCCCGGCAGCATGCCGAGGATGCCCGACAGCGAGCCCATCTTGCCGATCTGCTTGATCTGCTGGGCATAGTCCTCGAGGTCGAAGGACCCCTTCTGCATCTTCCGGGCGAGCTTTTCGGCTTCCGCCTGGTCGATCGTCTCCGCCGCACGCTCGACGAGGGAGACGATATCGCCCATGCCGAGGATGCGGTTGGCGATGCGATCGGGATGGAAATCCTCCAGCGCATCCAGCTTCTCGCCGGCGCCCAGCAGCTTGATCGGCGCGCCGGTCACAGCCCGCATGGACAGCGCGGCACCGCCGCGCGCATCGCCATCGACGCGCGTCATGACGATGCCGGTGACGCCCACCTGCTCGTTGAAGGCGCGTGCGGTCTGCACCGAATCCTGGCCGGTCATCGCATCGACCACCAGCAGCGTCTCATGCGGCTTGGCGAAGGCCTTCACCGCGGCGACTTCGGCCATCAGCTCGGCGTCGATGGACAGGCGGCCGGCGGTGTCGAGGATCACCACGTCGAACAGTTCGCGGCGCGCCACGTCCAGCGCGCGGGCGGCGATCTCGAGCGGCTTCTGGCCCGCGACGATGGGCAGGCAGGTGACCTCGGCGCGGTCCGCCAGCTGCTGCAGCTGCAGCTGCGCCGCCGGGCGGTGCACGTCGAGCGAGGCAAGCAGGACCTTCTTGCGATCCCGCGTCCGCAGCCGCAGTGCGATCTTGCCGGACGTCGTGGTCTTGCCCGAACCCTGCAGGCCGACCATCAGGATGGGCAGCGGGGAAGGCGCGTTCAGGTCGATGCCGCGCTTGCCGTCATCGCCCTCACCGCCCCCGAGCGCTTCGACCAGCGCGTCGTTGACAATCTTGATGACCTGCTGGGCCGGGGAGACGCTGCGGATGACCTCCTGGCCCACGGCGCGGTCGCGCACGCGGTTCACCAGGTCCTTCACCACCGGCAGGGCGACATCGGCCTCCAGCAGCGCCACGCGCACCTCGCGCAGCGCCTCCGCCACATCGGCATCCGACAGCGCGCCGCGGCGGCGCAGCTTGTCGAAGACCCCTGTCAGCCTGTTGCCCAGCGCCTCAAACATCGCGGCGGTACTGCCCTTTCCAACCACAGGATCGCCCAAACGAAATCGCGCCGCTGCGCGAGCCTTCGCGGAGCGACGGAGCCGACCCGCATCAGGCGGGGCGACCTAAGGGTGTCCGGGCGACCGAACGGGCTTGCGGTTAGCCCTCCGCCCCAGCCGCGTCAAGTTTTCCCTGGCCAAGCCGCCGGAACGCCGGGGCAACGGCACGCGATAGGACCGTTCGAACGCAGCAATATAAAATTGGGACAGAATTACGGCTTTTGTCTGGCGGAATTGCTGCATCTTCAGCAGCAAGTCGGAGCCCAGCGCCCGGTCGCGGCGGCATTCCCCAAAAATGGAGGCTCCCCATGAAAGACAATCTAACCCGCTCAACCCATGCCAGGCCCGGCCGCCCCGCCAATGGCCGGGCCCTTGCCGGCCGCCACCGCATCCTGCTCGGCTGAGGGCGGCGCCGCATGCTGGATAACCTGATCCTCGGCTTCTCCGTCGCCCTGACCGTCCAGAACCTCAGCTTCGCCTTCCTCGGCGCCATGGTCGGCACCGCCATCGGCGTGCTCCCGGGCCTCGGCCCGACCGCCACCATCTCCCTGCTGCTGCCGCTGACCTTCGGGCTGGATCCGACCACCGCCATCATCATGCTGGCCGGCATCTATTACGGCGCCCAGTATGGCGGCTCCACCACCGCCATCCTGCTGAACCTGCCGGGCGAGATCTCGGGCGTCGTCACCGCCATCGAGGGCTACAAGATGGCGCAGCAGGGCCGCGCCGGCGCGGCGCTGGCCGCGGCGGCCATCGGGTCCTTCTTCGCGGGATCGGTCTCCACCTTCGTCGTCGCCTTGTCCGGCCCGCTGCTCACCTCCGTGGCGCTGTCCTTCGGGCCGCCGGACTATTTCTCGCTGATGCTGCTGGGGCTGATCGTCTCCTGCATCCTGGCGCAGGGCAGCGTGCTGGCGGCCATCGCCATGGTGGTGGTGGGGGTCGGCATCGGCATGATCGGCACGGATGTGCAGACCGGCCAGCAGCGCTTCACCTTCGGCATCCCCGAACTTTCGGACGGCATCAACTTCGTGGTGCTCGCCATGGGCCTGTTCGGCATCGCCGAGATTATGGTGAACCTGGAGAATCCCGAGATCCGCAAGGGCATCGTCGCCAAGCGCGGCCGGCTATGGCTGACGCGGGAGGAATGGCGCTACGCCACGCCGGCGGCCATCCGCGGCACGCTGCTCGGCACCGTGCTGGGCATCCTGCCCGGCGGCGGCGCCTCGCTGTCCTCCTTCGGCTCCTACATGGTGGAGCGGCGGATCTCGCGGCGGCCGGAGCGCTTCGGCAATGGCGCGATCGAGGGCCTGGCCGGGCCGGAAAGCGCCAACAACGCCGGGGCGCAGGCCAGCTTCATCCCGCTGTTGACGCTGGGCATCCCGTCCAACGCCGTCATGGCGCTGATGACGGGCGCGCTGATCATCCAGGGCATCCAGCCCGGCCCCCGCATGGTGGAGGCGCAGCCGGAGCTCTTCTGGGGGCTGATCGCCTCCATGTGGGTCGGCAACCTGATGCTGCTGGTCATCAACCTGCCGATGATCGGCATCTGGGTACAGTTGCTGCGGGTGCCCTACAAGTATCTCTTTGCCGGCATCCTGGTGTTCTGCTGCATCGGGTCCTACAGCCTGAACAACAACATCTTCGACGTCTATATGATGGCCGTCTGGGGCGGCATCGGATACATGTTCAAGAAGTTCCGGCTGGAGCCGGCGCCGCTGCTGCTGGGCTTCGTGCTGGGCCCGATGATGGAGGAACACCTGCGGCGCGCCATGCTGCTGTCGCGCGGCGATCCCTCCACCTTCATCGAGCGGCCGATCAGCGGCACGCTGCTGGTGCTGGCCGGCATCGCGCTGACGATGATGCTGCTGCCCACCATCCGCAAGAAGAAGGAGGAGGCGATGGAGGCCGGGTGAGCCACGCCTCCACCCATGAAAAAGGCCCCGCCGGATGGCGGGGCCGCTCCCAACTCGATGATCCACCGGTGCCCTATTTAGGCGCCAGCACCATGATCATCTGGCGGTTTTCCAGGCGCGGCATGGATTCCACCTTGGTGGCCTCCGCCAGCTCCGTCCGGATCCGGTCCAGCACCTTCAGGCCCAGGTCCTGGTGCGCCATCTCGCGGCCGCGGAAACGGAGCGTCACCTTCACCTTGTCGCCCTCGCCGATGAATTCCTTCATCTGGCGCATCTTCACTTCGTAGTCGTGGTCGTCGATGTTCGGACGGACCTTGATTTCCTTCAGCTCGACGACCTTCTGGCGCTTGCGCGCCTCATTGGCCTTCTTCTGCTGCTCGTACTTGTACTTGCCGTAATCCGTGATCTTGCAGACGGGCGGCACCGCATTGGGGCTGATCTCGAGCAGGTCGAGCCCGACCTCATAGGCCCGCAGCAACGCGTCGCGCGCAGACATCACCCCGATCATCTCGCCGTCCTGGTCGATCAGGCGGACCTGGGGGACACGGATGTCTTCATTGACCCGCGGGCCGTCGCGCGTCGGCAACTGGGCGGGCATTGGACCTCGGGCTATAGCGCTCTCCTGTCGTGGTTCAAGGCGTATTCGCGCTTGTTATGGCGATGCGACCCGGCCGAAGCAAGCGCCAGCCAGGCGCGCGACTCCGCAAAATATGGCGTTATTGCGCCGCAACAGGCGCCTTTTCAGCCTCGACCCGGTCCGGCGGGGTGGCTTCCGCCGCCAGCCGGGCGACGGCTTCGGCCAGCGGCAGCGTCTCCTGCTCCCGCCCCGGCAGGCGGCGCAGCACCAGCATGCCCTCCTCTGCCTCCCGCCGCCCGACCACGGCCAGCACCGGCACGCGGGCGCCGATATGGTCCGGCACCTTGCGGTTGATCTTCTCGTTCCGCAGGTCGAACTCCACCCGTAGCCCGGCCTTGGCCAGCGCCGCCGCCGCCTGGCGGGCATAGTCATCGGCGTCGGAGACGATGGTCGCGACCACCACCTGAACAGGGGCCAGCCAGAGCGGGAAGCGCCCGGCATATTGCTCGATCAGGATGCCGATGAAGCGCTCGAAACTGCCCAGCACCGCGCGGTGCAGCATGACGGGTCGCTTTCGGCTGCCATCCTCCGCCACATATTCCGCGCCCAGCCGTTCCGGCAGCACGAAGTCGGTCTGCAGCGTGCCGCATTGCCAGTCGCGGCCGATGGCATCCCGCAGCACGAATTCCAGCTTCGGGCCATAGAAGGCGCCCTCCCCCGGATTCATCTCGTAGGAGACGCCGGCCGCCTCGCAGCCGCGGCGCAGCGCATCCTCCGCCTGGTCCCAGACGGCGTCGCTGCCGGCGCGTTCGGCCGGGCGGTCGGAGAATTTCACCCGGAAGCTGTCGAAGCCCAGGTCGCGATAGACCGCGGTCAGCAGCGCCACGAAGCGCACCGTCTCCTCGGCGATCTGTGCCTCGGTGCAGAAGATATGCGCATCGTCCTGGGTGAAGGCGCGCACGCGCATGATGCCGTGCAGCGCGCCGGAGGGTTCGTAGCGATGGCAGGCGCCGAATTCGGCCATGCGCAGCGGCAGCTCGCGGTAGGACCGCAGGCCCTGGTTGAAGATCAGCACATGGCAGGGGCAGTTCATCGGCTTCAGGGCGAGGGCGCGATGCGCCTCGTCCTGGTCCTCCACCGTCGCCATGAACATGTTCTTGCGATAGTTCTCCCAATGCCCGCTGGCTTCCCACAGGCGGCGATCCAGCACCTGGGGGGTCTTCACCTCCTGGTAGTCGGCCTGGTCCAGCCGGCGGCGCATATAGTCTTCCACCGTCCGGTACAGCTTCCAGCCCTTGGGGTGCCAGAAGACGCTGCCGGTGGCTTCCTCCTGCAGGTGGAACAGGTCCATCTCCCGCCCGATGCGGCGATGGTCGCGGCGCTCCGCCTCCTCGACCTGCAGCAGATAGGCATCCAGCTCCTTCTGGTCGCGCCAGGCGGTGCCGTAGATGCGGGACAGGACGGGGTTCTCGGACTTGCCGCGCCAATAAGCGCCGGCGACCTTGGTCAGCTTGAAGGCGGTGCCGACATCGCCAGTGGAGCGCATATGCGGCCCGCGGCAGAGGTCGATCCAGTCGCCCTGGCTGTAGAGGCTGATCTCCACGCCCTCCGGCAGGTCGCGGATCAACTCGACCTTGAAGGCCTCGCCCTTCTTCTCGAACAGCGCGGTGGCCTCGGCGCGGGACACCACGCTGCGCTTAAACGCCGCGTTGCGCGCCACGATCTCCCGCATCCGCGCCTCGATGGCGGCAAAGTCCTCGACGCTGAAGGGCTGGTTGCGGAAGAAGTCGTAGTAGAAGCCGTTCTCGATGGTCGGGCCGATGGTCACCTGGGTGCCCGGGAACAGGTCCTGCACCGCCTCCGCCAGCACATGGGCGGTGTCGTGGCGGATCATCTCCAGCGCCTCGGGGTCGCGGCGGGTGATGAAGCGCAGGCTGGCATCGGCCGAGATTTCGTCCGACAGGTCGCGCAGCACGCCATCCACCTGCATGGCGAGCGCAGCCTTGGCCAGGCCGGGGCCGATGCTGGCCGCGACCGTCGTGCCGGTGACGGGCCCGGCGAAATCGCGGACGGAACCGTCAGGCAGGGTGATCGCGGGCATTGGAATACAAGGCTCCTGGGCTGTGCGATAAGGGGCGCGGACCATGGCCAGCCTGTTGCCCCGCCGTCAAGGCGCGGCAGGGCATGGCAGGCGCCCCATTCCCTGAATGACTCTCCGTTTTTGCCTGGATGACTGCATGACCGATCAAGACCCGCCGCCGCGCGCGGCGCTTTACGTCGATTTCGACAATGTCTTCATGGCCCTGCTGCGCTGGGATGAGAGGGCGGCCTATGCCTTCGGCGAGCGCCCCGACGCCTGGCTCGCCTGGCTGGAGGGGCGGGAGGAAGGCGGCAGGCCCGCCACCCGGCGCACCCTGGTGCGCCGCTGCTACCTGAACCCGGGCGGATACCACGACTTCCAACTCGGCCGGCCCGTGGCCCGGTACCGGGCCGCACGAGACCTGCGCAACCGCACCTACTTCTCCGAATTCCGCGCCGCCTTCGTGCAGGCCGGCTTCGACGTGGTGGATTGCCCACCCATCGCCTGGCTGAAGAACAGCGCCGACATGAAGATGGCCCTCGATATCCGGGAGGCGCTGGACCACCGCACGCATTTCGACGAATTCGTGCTGCTCTCGGGCGACAGCGACTTCCTGCCGGCCCTCGCGCGGCTTCGGGCACATGACCGGCGCATCACCGTGCTGGCGCAGGACACCGCCAAGGCCGCCTATCTGGCGGCGGCGGATCTGGTGGTGGGGCTGGATGAATTCGCCCATGCCGGCATGGGCAACCTGCCCATCGCGCAATTCTCCGCCCATGCCCCGCCCCCCGCGCAACCCGCCCCGCCGCGCCTGGCGGAGCCGCGCGGGACGGACCTCGCCACCCTTCGCGCCCAGGCGCTGGACTGGGTGCGGGAGGCGGTGGCGCGCAGCCCGAATGGCGCGATGCGCCTGACCGATCTCGGCCAGGCCCTGCCCCGCGCCTTCCCGGCCCTGCGCAGCACGGACTATGCCGGCGCGGGCTCGCTCGGCGCGCTGATCGAGGAGGCGCGCGACCGCCGCCTCTCCCTCTCCGGCCCGCCGGCGCGGCGCTGGGTTTTTGACGCGGAGCGTGGTGCGGCGCCGAGCGATCTGATGCCGGAGGAGCAGGGGCAGGAGGAAGCGGCCCAGGCGGATCCGGCGCCCGATCCGGCGCCAGAAGCGGCTCCGGATCCGGTGCCCGAGACCGCCGAGCCGCCGCCCGAGGCCCCGCCCTCGCCCAGCTCCAGCCCCGACCTCGCCATGGCCCAGGCGGCGCAGCTGCTGCGGGACCTGTTCTGGGGCTCGCGCGACCCCAAGGGCCTGCCGCACGACCTGCCCGCCTTCACCCCCGCCGAGCTCGGCTTCCTGCTGAACGCCATCTCCGAAGCCCTGCCGCTGGATCCCGCCACCGCGGCGCCGGAGCTGGCGGAAGCCGCCGCCGCGCAGGGCTTCTGCGTCTCGGCGCGGGAGGTGACGGCCCTGCTGCGCTGGCTGATGCGCGGCTACGTCAAGCTGCATGAACCGGCCACGCCGGAAGGCGCGGCCCGCCTGGCCCGCGTGCTGTTTGCCACGCTGGTGAACACGCTGCGCGCGCTGGGCGAAAAGCTGAGCGAGACGGAGAGCGAGGCGCTGCGCGCCTGGACGCAGTACGGGCTGCGCTGAGCCTCAGTTGAGCTCCAGCGGCAGGATGCCGGCCAGCGCCGCGCGCACCGCCTCCAGCCCCAGCCCGGCCAGCGGCACATGCCGCAGCACGGCGACGCTGGGGCCGCGCGGGGCACACAGCGCCGGGTCGCTCTCGGCGCCGAACAGCGCCAGCGTCGGGCAGCCGGCGGCGGCGACCAGATGGGTCGGGCCGGTGTCGTTGCCCAGGGCGAAGCTGGCGCGGCGCGCCAAGGCCGCGATCTCGGCGAAGCCGGTGCGGCCAGCCAGGTTTCGGGTGCCCGGCGCCGCGGCCACGATCCGCTCGGCCATCTCCACCTCGGCCTTGCCGCCAAGCACCAGGCAGGGCACCGGGCTCTCCGCAGCGAAGGCGGCGAAGCGCCCCTCCGGCCATTTCTTGCCCGGCCTCTGAGGAGAGGCGCCGGGCACCAGCAGGGCGAAGCGCCGTGGCAGGTCAAAGGCGGTCAGGTCGCCATCCAGCCAGCCGAGGTCCGGCACGGGGAAGCGCGTGATGCCCGCCGCCTCCAGCTGCTCCCGCTGCCGCTCGATGGTGTGCAGGCTGTCGCGATCCGGATTGGCATGGGGGTGGGAGGCGCCGCGCGCCACGCCAGACCATTCGACGCCGAGCCCCACCAGCCAGCGGTAGCGGGAGGATCGGCCCGAGGTCTGCAGGTCGTACACCCGCCCGAAACGCGCCTGGCGCAGCCGCCGGCGCAGGCCGAGCACGGCGCGGGGGTCGTGCCAGGCGGGCCGGCCCTCGGACCAGACCTCGTCGAACCAGGGGCTGCGCCGGGCGAGATCGGCGAAGGGCGGCGTGGTCAGCAGCACGATGCGGGCACCCGGGTGATGCGCGCGGATCGCGGCGAAGGGGCCGAAGGACTGGACGAAATCGCCCAGCGCGCCGAGTCGGATCACCAGGATGGCGGGGGCGGTCATCCCAGAAGCTCCCGATAGACGTCGAGGGTCGCGGCCTGCATCGCGGCGGTGCTGTAGTGGCGCAGCACGGATTGGCGGGCCGCCTCGCCCACTGCCTGCCGCGCCGCGTCCGGCATCGCCAGAACCTGCGCCAGCAGCGCGGCCAGCGCCGCCGGATCGCCGGGCAGCACGCGCCAGCCGGTGGCGCCATGCTCGACCGTTTCGCGCGGCCCGCCGAGATCGGCGGCGATGACGGGCCGCGCCATGGCCTGCGCCTCGATCACGGTGCGGCCAAAGGCTTCGGCATCGGTGCTGGCATGGACGACGATATCGGCGGAGGCCAGCGCCAGCGCCAGGTCCGGCACATGGCCGAGGATGCGCAGCCGGTCACCGACGCCGAGGCGCGCCGCCAGCGCCAGCAGCTCGTCCCGGAAACCGTCGCGGCCGCCGCCGGCCAGCACCACGCGGCTGGTGGCGGGCAGCAGCGCCAGCGCCTGCACCAGCACCGACTGGCCCTTCCAACGCGTCAGCCGCCCGGGCAGAAGGATCACCGCCTCGCCGGGCGCGGCGCCCCAGTCGCGGCGCTGCGCGGCGATGGCCTCCGGTACGACCGCGGCCGGGTCGAAGCGGCGCGGGTCGACGCCGCGCGGGATCAGGCGGATGCGCGCGGGGGGCACGCCGTGGCGCTGTTCCACCAGCTCCGCGATGAAACGGCTGATGGCGATCACGCGGTCGCCGCGCGCCATGACGGAATTGTACAGCCGCTTGCCGGGCAGGTTCTCGTTATAGGCGCCGTGATAGGTGGTGACGAAGGCCGCGCCCGCGCGCCGCGCGGCCAGCAGCGCGGACCAGGCGGGTGCGCGCGACCGCGCATGGATGATCCGCACGCCGTGCTCGCGGGCCAGCGCCGTCAGCGCCGCGGCATTGCGCCAGATGCCGAGGGGCGATTTCGTCGCCAGCGGCAGCGCCAGATGCGGCACGCCGAGCGCCGCCAGATCCGCCACCAGCGCACCGCCGGCGGAGGCGACGATTGGGCGGAGGCCCGCATCGCGGATCGCCTCGGCAATTTCGATGGTGCCGCGCTCCACCCCGCCGGAGGCCAGAGCGGGCAGCACCTGGAGCACGGCAGGGGGCAGGGTCATGGCGCGCCGTTCCTACCCCCGCCGATGCGAGGCGTCCATCAGCCCGCCGGCGCGCGCCGATGCGCATAGGTCGCGTCCAGCTTCTGGCGCAGGTAATCGGCGCCGGTGACCGGGGGGTAGCGCGCTGGGTTGCCGGTCCCGGTGCAGCCAGGCAGCACCGCCACCACCGTCTCCGGATTCGGGTCGAGAAAGAAGGCCGCGGAATAGCGCTCTGCGGCCGGCGCTCGCACGCGATGCGGGGTGGAGACATAGACGTCGTTGGTCCAGCGCATCAGGCAGTCGCCGATATTGCAGACGAAGGCGCCCGGCACCTGCGGCACCTCCTCCCACCCGCCCGCGCGGCGTTTCACCTCCAGCCCCGCCACGCCATCGGTGGCGAGGACGGTGACATTGCCGTAGTCGGTGTGCTCGCCCGCGCCGAGCGCCGCATCGGTGCCGCCGCCGGCCGGGTAGTGGAGCAGGCGCAGCGTCGCCAGCGGGCGGTCCAGCTTGTCCTCGAAGAAGTCTTCTTCAATTCCGAGGTCCAGCGCGAAACCGCGATGCAGCAGCCGGCCCAAGGCCCAGGCGGCGTCGAAATGCGCCAGGATGGCGCTGCGCAACTCTGGCGCGCCCTCCGGCCACAGGTTCACGCCACGGAACGGCTTCTGGGCCAGCACCTCCGGATCGTCCGCCGCCAGGTCGAGGCCAACATTAAAAGCCTCCTTCCGGTCCGCGGGTTTGGTGGGGTCCAGCTGTTCCTCGGAGAGGCCGACATAGCCGCGATTGTGCGGCGAGCGGCGGATGGACACGGCCTGCTTGGCCGCATCCGGCAGGGCGAAGAGCGCCCGCGCCGCGCCGAACAGCCCCTGCGTCACCGCCTCCGGAATGCCGTGGCCGGTGACCAGGAAGAAGCCGGCGCCGCGGCAGGCGGCGCCGAGTTCGGTGGCGACGGCGTGCCGCGCGGCGGGATCTGCGGCGCGCAGCCCCGCCACGTCGATGATCGGCAAGCTATCGGGCATGGCGGAGCCTCCTTCGGCTGCCGCCATGCTGCACGCGGAAAGCGCCGCGCGTGAAGCCGGGGAATCAGCCCGGCAGGCGCCGATCATACTCGGCGCGCAGCCGCAGCCAGTGATCCCAGTGGCGCGGCTTCACCCCACCGCCCGCATCGGCCGCCAGCATGTCGAGATGCGCGTGCCAGCCGGCGCTGACATTCAGCAGCGTCGCGCGATCCTCCACCCGGCGATGGATCACGGTCAGCAGCACCTCGCTTCCCTGCTTCTCCAGCAGGAAGGTCACGCCACCCGTGCTGCCCCAGCTGATGCCGAGCCGGCGCGGCGGGTCCAGCTCCGTGATCTCCACCTGCATCCGGTGCTCCTCCCCAAAGCCTTCGGGGCGGCGCGTCGGCGGGTCGTTCAGCTGCTCGTTGCGCCAGACCAGTTCCGTGGTGGCGCCGAGCCGCAGCTCCATCTCGCCGGCTGCCAGCCAGCGCCGGCGCAGCTCGCTCTCGGTCAGATAGGCCCAGATGCGCTCGATGGGGCCCGGCAGCAGGCGCTGGATGGTGAGCGTGGCAGGCTCGGTGAGCCTGCCATAGGCGTCGAGCGTCATGAGGTCGTTCATCGCTTGTCTCCTTCGGGGGTCCGAGTCCTGCGCGCATCCTCCTCGCGGAGGAGGCGCTCGAGCCCATCCAGCCTCTCGGTCCAGAAGCGCTCGTAGAAGCCGAGCCAGCGATGCGCGCTGGCCAGCGGCCCGGGGGCGAGGCGGCACAGATGGGTGCGGCCGCGCACCTCGCGGTGGATCAGCCCCGCCGCCTCCAGCGCCTTGATGTGCTTGGAGGCCGCGGCCAGCGACATGGCGAAGGGTTTCGCCAGGTCGCCGACCGTGCGCTCGCCCTCGGCCAGGTGGCGCAGCATCTGCCGCCGCGTGGCATCGCCGAGGGCGTGGAAGACAGTATCGAGCTGGGGCGGGGATAATTCAACCATGCAGTTGAATATGCCCAGCCGCCCCAGGATTGTCAACCGAATGGTTGATTGATGCCGCTCAGGCGGCGCGGGCCTGGACCCTCGCCATCTGCGCTCGCGCGAAGGGGCTTTCGGGCTTCGCCGCCAGCCGCCGCGCCGCCAGGTCTCGCGCCGTGCCGCGCTCGCCGGCGCGCAGCGATGCTTCCAGCAGCGTCAGCCAGATCACGTCGCGCTGCGCATTGGATCCGCCGAAGCCGATCGCCAGCCCCGCCACCGGCGCCAGCCGCGCCACCGCCGCCGCATGCGCCCCGCGGTGGAAATCGGCGAAGCCCTCGGCCAGCGGCAGGCCGATGCTGCGGGTGATCCGCGCATTGGTGCCCTGCCCCGTCGCGGCCTGGCGCATTTCGGCCAGCACCTGGTCGGCCAGGGCGGCCCGGCCGGCGCCCAGATGCGCCATCACCGCATGCAGGTCGTTGAAGGCATAGAAGCCGGCACCGCCCGTCCTCTCCCAGGCGGCGGAAACCGCCTCGAAGCGCGTGCCGGTGTCGATGCCGCGCAGCATCAGCCGCCAGAGCATGGCGGAGGCATCCACCAGTTCCAGCGTCACGCTGCCGGCATGCGGCGCGATGGCGCGGTCGTAGATCGCCAGCACCTCCGCCTGCGCGCCGCGCTCCAGGTGATAAAGCGCCAGGTGCCACCAGTTGTGCACGGCGAGCAGGCCGGCGGCGCTCCATTCCGCCTCGCCTGCGGCCAGGAAGGCCGTGCCCTCCTCGTCCCGCCCCTGCATTTCCATCACATGCGCCACCGCATGGGTGGCCCAGGCATCCCGGGGGTTCAGCGCCAGCGCCATCCGCCCGGCGCGTTCCGCCGCGGCATAGGCGCCGCATTCCTCCAACCCGAAGGCCTGCATGCCGAGCAGCCAGGAGAAGCCATCCTCGCCCTCCCGCCAGTCGCGCAGCGCCTGCGTAGGCCGGTCGCGCAGGCCGGCGGCATTGCCGAGGAAGAAGTCGAGGGTATGGGCCAGCTGCAGCGCGCAGAGGTCGCGCGGATGCGCCGCGCTGAGCGCACCGTAGCGGGCCTGGGCCAGTGCCAGGTCACCCTCGCACCAGGCGCGCGCGGCGGCCAGATGCGCCTGCTCCCGCGCATTGGCATGGCGAAGGGCCTCGCCGGCGGCGACGCTGCGCAGGCCTTCCGCGGCGGCCGCGGCCTCGCCGGACATCACCATCAGATTGGCGCGGAAGGCATGGGCCATGGCGAAATCGGGCTGGGCGGCGATGGCGGCATCGGCCTCCGCCAGCGGATCGGCGCGGAAGCCGAGGATCGCCTCCATCCCCTGGTCCAGGCGGTCCACCGCCGCCCGGTTGGTGGTGGACAGCGTATTGCCGTAGCGATCGGTGATATTCATCTCTTCCTACTCACGCGGGATGGGTTGGCGCCGCACGATGGGCTGGCCGGGCAGGCCCGGCGCAGCCCTCGCGGCATTCCCTTGCTGGGGGCGCGCTATGTCGCGGCTTTGCGTTTCATCCCGATTGCAGGGCCCGGGCAAAAACGGTTTCGCCTGCATCTCCTGTGTTGCGCGCGGGTTGGGCTGGCCCGAGGCTGCGGCTAGGCTAGGCCGGTCCAAGAAGGGAAAGCCAGCCCGCCATGACCCAGCCCCCCGCCTTGCCGCAGGATCTCGAGACCGGCAGCTTCGCGCTGCGCCTGATGACGCCGGAAGGGCCCTGCGTCGTCGCGCTGCGGCAGGGCCAGGCCTTCGACATGACCCCCGCCTTCGGCACCGCCAGCGCCTGGTTCAATACCGAGGACCCGCTGGCCGCCATCGCCGCGCGCGGCCGCCCCATGGCGCTGGACCTGCCGGCGGCGTTGGCCAATGCGCATCACGCGGCACAGGATCCGCAAAAGCCCTGGCTGCTGGCGCCGATCGACCTGCAGGTCATCAAGGCCGCCGGCGTCACCTATGTGCGATCCATGCTGGAACGCGTGATCGAGGAGCGCTGCCGCGGCGATGCCAGCCAGGCGGAGGCGATCCGCGCCGAGGTGCGCGGCATGATCGGCGACGACCTGGCGAACCTGGTGCCCGGCAGCCCGGAAGCCGCGCGGGTGAAGGCGGCGCTGGTGGAGAAGGGCTGGTGGAGCCAATACCTGGAGGTTGGCATCGGCCCGGATGCGGAGATCTTCACCAAGGCCCCCGTGCTGTCCGCTGTCGGCCCCGGCGCCAAGGTCGGCGTGCATCCGGTCAGTCAATGGTCCAACCCGGAGCCGGAAGCCGTCATGGTGGTCTCGGCGCAGGGGAAGATCCTCGGGGCCACGCTCGGCAATGACGTGAACCTGCGCGACGTGGAGGGCCGCAGCGCGCTGCTGCTGGGCCGCGCCAAGGACAACAACGCGGCCTGCGCGCTGGGTCCGCTGATCCGCCTGTTCGACGAGGGTTTCACGCTGGAGGATGTGCGCCAGGGCGAACTCACTTTGACCATCACCGGCCGCGACGGCTTCGCGCTGGAGGAAACCGGCCGCATCGGCGTCATCTCCCGCGACCCGACGGAGGTGGTGGGCCAGATGATCGGCGCGCATCACCAGTATCCGGATGGCGCGGTGCTGTTCCTCGGCACGCCCTTCTCGCCATCCAAGGATCGCGGCGCGGCGGGCATGGGCTTCACGCATCACGCCGGCGACGTGGTGCGCATCGCGACGCCGCGCCTCGGCGCGCTGGAGAATGAGGTCGACCGCACGGATTCCTGCCCGCCCTGGCGCTTCGGCATCGGCGCGCTGATGGCCAATCTGGCAAAGCGCGGCTTTCCGCAATGAGGGAGGAAACCGGCCGGCTGGATGGCCGCCTGGCCTGGGCGCGGCTGGACGGGCGCGGCCCCGGCCTGGTCTTCCTGCCGGGGTTTCGCAGCGACATGCAGGGCTCCAAGGCCCTGGCGCTGCGCGACCATTGCGCCGCCACGGGCCGCGCCTTCCTGCGCTTTGACTATTCGGGCCATGGCGAATCGGCGGGGCGATTCGAGGACGGCACCATCGGCCAATGGGCAGCCGATGCGCTCGCCGTCTTCGATGCGCTGACGACGGGGCCGCAGCTGCTGGTCGGCTCCTCCATGGGCGGCTGGATCGGGCTGCTGCTGGCGCGCCAGCGGCGCGACCGCCTGGCGGGCTTCATCGGCCTGGCGCCGGCGCCGGACTTTTCCGAACTGCTGATGTGGCCGGCCTTCTCCGAAGCGCAGCGGGCGGAGCTGATGCAGCGCGGCGTGATCCACCTGCCCAGCCAGTATGGCGAGCCGACGCCGGTGACGCGCGCCCTCATCGAGGACGGCCGCCACCAGTCCGTGCTCTCCGCCCCGCTCGACCTGCCCTGCCCCGTCCGCATCCTGCAGGGCATGGCCGACCCGGACGTGCCCTGGCAGCACGCGCTGCGGCTGGTCGAGGCACTGACCGGCGGCGACGTGCGCCTGCACCTCATCAAGGACGGCGACCACCGCCTGTCACGGCCGGAGGATCTGCGGCTGCTGACCGAGACCGTCGAAAGCCTGCTGGAGCCGCCCGCATGACCCTGACGCTCTTCGGCCACCCCTTCTCCTCCTATACGCAGAAGGTGCTCATCGCGCTGTGGGAGACCGGGAACCAATTCGACTTCCGCAACCTGGATCCGCAGGAGCCCGCCGCGAATCGGGAGGAATGGCAGCGCCGCTGGCCGATGGGAAAATTCCCGCTGCTGCTGGATGGCGACCGCCCGGTGGCGGAGACCAGCATCATCATCGAATACCTGCAGCTGGCGCATCCCGGCGCGAACCGGCTGCTGCCGGCGGATCCGATGCAGGCGCTGGAGGTGCGCTTCCTCGACCGCTTCTTCGACCTGCATGTGATGGATGCCATGCAGGTCGCGGTGGATGCGAAGCTCGGCAAGCTGCCGATGGACCCCGAGGCGGGCCGTGCCATCGCCGCCGCGCGGCTGGACCGCGCCTATGCCTGGCTGGAAGGCACTTTGGCGGGACGCCGCTGGGCCGCCGGCGAGACCTTCACCCTGGCGGACTGCGCCGCCGCGCCGGCGCTGTTCTATGCGGATTGGACGCACCCGATCGCGGAGAGCTTCCCCGTCCTCCGCGCCTATCGCGCCCGGCTGCTGGCGCATCCCTCCGTCGCGCGGGCCGTGGAGGGCGGCCGTCCCTATCGCCACTATTTCCCGCTGGGCGCGCCGGACCGGGACTGAGGCCGCGCCTCAGCCCGCCGCGAGGATCCGCGCCAGCCCCTCCCGATAGGTCGGGCAGCGCCAGGCCAGGCCGAGCGCCGCCTTGGTCTTCGCATTGGCCACCCGGCGATTCTCCGCCCAGAAGGACAGCGCCATGGCCGACATGCCGCGCGCCGCCTCCTCGAACGGAATCGCCGGCGGTGGCGGCAGGCCGAGCAGCCGGGCGGCCTCGGCGATCACCGCCTCATTCGGTGCCGGCTCGTCATCCACCAGGTGCAGCACGCGGATGCCCTGCCCGCCCTGCCGCGCGGCCGTGACCACGGCCAGCGCGATATCGTCCCGGTGGATGCGGCTGAAGGCATGGCCCGGCTTCACCACGCGCCGCGCCGTGCCGCGGCGCAGATCGTCCAGCGGGCTGCGGCCCGGGCCATAGATGCCGCCCACCCGGAACAGGTCCAGCGCCAGGCCCCGCGCCGCCGCCACCGCGCGCCAGGCCTCCTCGGCCCGCAGGCGCAGCACGGATCGCGCCTGGCCGGGCGCGGGGGGCGTCGCCTCATCCACCTCGGCCCCGCCGCGATCCCCATAGACGCCGGTGGTGGAAAGGTAGCCCAGCCAGCGGAGGCCCGGCGCCGCGGCAATAGCCTCGGCATGGGTGGCCAGCACCGGGCAGCCGGCCTCCTCCGGCGCCGCGGTCACCACCAGATGCGTCGCCTGGCGGATCGCCGCGCCGGCTTCCGCGAATCGGACCAGCGCCACGCCCTGCGGCGCCTGGCCGGGCCGCGGTTCGCGCGCGGTGCCGGCCACCGCGAAGCCAGCTTCCGCCGCCTCTGCCGCGATGGCCGAACCGGAATAGCCCAGACCCGCCACAACCATCCGCATCCCGATACATCCTCCCGATGCCGTAACTGGCGCCGCGTCCCGCCCATGGGTAGGATCGGATGCCATGCGACGCCAGACCCGCACCGTCCTTCTCGGCGCCTTCGCCGCCGCCGCGATCACGGCGCTGGGCGCGGTCGCCTGGGTCACCGTCACCCCAACCCCGGCGCAGACCGCCGAGGACAGCCTGCCGACGCCGCCGGAGCCGCCGCGCCTGGCGGACGGGCCGGATTACGAGCGCTGCATCGCCCTGCTGCGCAGCGACCCGGAAGCCGCCCGCGTCTTCGCCGCGGAATGGGACGCCCGCGGCGGCGGGGATGGCGCGCGGCACTGCCAGGCGCTGGCGCTGCTGGCACTGGGCGAGCCCGCCTCCGCCGCGCAGCGGCTGGAGACGCTGGCCACGCGGTCCCAGGCCAGCAACCCGGCCCGCGCCGCGGTCTATGCCCAGGCCACCCAGGCCTGGCTGATGGCCGGCGAGGCCAATCGTGCCTATGGCGCCGCCACCCTGGCGCTGACCCTCTCGCCCGAGGATGTGGACTTGCTGGTGGACCGCGCCGTGGCGCTCGGCAGCCTGTCCCGCTACCAGGAGGCGATCGAGGACCTGGACCGTGCTTTGGTGCTGGCCCCGGAGCGGGCGGAAGCGCTGGTCTTCCGCGCCGCCGCCCAGCGCCACCTGGACCGGGTGGAGCTTTCCGCCCGCGATATCGACCGCGCCCTGGCGATCGACCCGCAGAATCCGGAGGCGCTGCTGGAGCGCGGCATCATCCGCCAGCTGCGCGGCGATACCGCCGGCGCGCGGGAGGATTGGGAACGCGCCATCGCCATGGCGCCGAATTCCGCGACGGCGGACCTGGCCGCGCAGAACCTGGCGCTGAACGAAGCGGGACCGGCGCGGCGCTAGAGCGCCTCAGAAGGCCAGCGGCGCGGCGGGGCTGCGGCCGTACAGGCCGCGCCGCAGCTCGGCGCGCGCGGCCAGGGTGAAGGCATCCACCCGGTCGAGGAAGGTCGTCTGTTCGGCGCTGCGCATGCCATCGGACCAGTTGCCGGCATTGCGCGCAGTGCCGGTGGCATAGGCGGCGGGGGCGAAGCGGTAGTCCACCTGCAGCAGGTGCATGCCCTCGGAGAGCACCACCTGCCCCACGATCCAGCGCGGCGGGATGAAGCCAGGGCGATCCTCGCCCAGCGTATAGAGGCTGCGGACCCAATCAGGCGTGGTGGGGCCGGCGCCGGCGCCCTGGTTCAACAGCCCGCGACAATCCAGATTACCCTGGACCGCCACCTCGATGTGCCGGCGCAGCGTGTCGGCGCGGGTGCAGACCCCATGCGGCGTCCAGACCTGACCCACTTCCGTCGCCGCGCTCGCGAGGATCACGCCGGCCGCGCGGCCGCCGACCTCCTGCAGCAGGACGGTGCGGTGCAGCGTGGTGGGGGTTGTCAGCTCCCGGCTTCGGCCCGGCTTGACGTCCTGGAAGATCACCCGCCAGGGCCCCGGCGGCAGCGCCACCACCTTTCCGCCGAGGGTATAGGACCCCTCCACCACCTGCGCGGCTGCGGCGCCCCACCCCATCCACAAAGCCAGCAGGGGCACAAGGCACAGGCGCAGCATGGGGGGCCTCCGGGCTCGATCCGATCAAGTATACGGACCGTTCCGGAAACCGTGCAAATGACCGCTTAGAAGTCCAGGTCGTCGTAATGCGGCGGCGGCACCACGCCGGTCACGCGGTCGCCGAGCAGCGGGCGGAAGCTGGGGCGGGACTTCACCCGCGCATACCAGTCCTTCGCCGCATCCGAGATGCTCCAATCCACATCACCGATATAGTCCAGCGCCGAGAGCTGCGCCGCGGCGGCAAGATCCGCCAGCCCCATCTGCGGCCCGGCCAGCCAGGCCCGCGTCTCCGCCAGCCAGCCGATATATTCGAGATGCGGCTTCAGGTTGGCATAGCCGGCGCGGATCGCGGTGGCATCCGGATTGCCGCGGCCGAGCACCCGCTTCATCTGCTTCTCGAAGACCAGGTTGCGGGTGACCTCGGTGTAGAACTTCTGGTCGAACCAGGCGACCAGCCGCCGCACCTCCGCCCGCTCGCCCAGCGTGCGGCCGAGCAGCGGCGTGTCCGGATAGGCCTCGTCCAGATATTCGCAGATCGCATAGGAATCCGCGATGAACAGCCCATTGGCTTCCTGCAGCACGGGCACGGTGCCGGCCGGGTTGACCGCCATGAACTCCTCCCGCCTCTCCCAGACGCGTTCGACCCGGAGGTCGAAGGGAAGGCGCTTCTCGGCCAAAGCGAGCCGGACTTTGCGGGCGAAGGGGGAGAGGGGAAGGTGAAAAAGGATCCGCATGCGTGCCGATATTTGAGACGGCCGCGAATATTGCACGCGACGCCCGGCGGGCCAACCCGCGGGCATGGGCTCAACTTCGGGTGGGTGCGGCATCCAGCGCGGCGGCGATGGCCTGCCACATCGGCTTGCGGCGCATGCCATCATCGAAGGGCAGCGGGCGCGGCTGCGCCGTGTCGCGCCGGCGGTGTTCCGGCAGCAGGCCGCGGCGGATCCAGGAATGGCGGTCGGTCAGGCCCCAGGTGACCACGCTGCGCACCGCGGGCTCGGCCAGCGTCGCGTCCAGGAAGCGGCGCACCAGATCCGCCGCCGCCGCATCGCGCGGGCCGGCGGCCGCCGGCAGGGCGGCGCAGTTCACATCCAGCTCCGTCACCTCGACGGTCAGGCCCAGCGCCACGACCTCCGCCAGGAAGGCGCGCCATTCGCCGGCTTCGAAGGGCTGGCCGGCCTGCAGATGCGCCTGCACCCCCAGCACCTGCACCGGCGCGCCGGCCTGGCGCAGCGCGCGCAGCAGGCCGAGCACGCCGAGCCGCCGGCGGCGCGACCAGAGCGTCGCATGCTCGATGCCGAAGTCGTTATAAGCGAGGCGCGCGGCAGGGTCCGCCGCGCGGGCGATGTGGAAAGCCTGCGGGATATAGTCCGGCCCCATGCGGTTCAGCAGCCAGGTGCGGCGCAGGAAATCGCCCCGGCCGTGCTCCGGCGCCACCGCCTCGTTCACCACATCCCAGGTGGCGACCTGGCCACGCCAGCGCAGCACCGTCTCATCCACATGGCGCGCCATGGCGGCGGCGGTGCCGCGGGCGGAAAGGTCGCTGAGCCAGCGTGGCTCGCTTTCGTGCCAGACCAGCGTGTGGCCGCGCACGGCCATGCGGTGGCGGCGCGCGAAGGCCATGAGTAGTTCGGCGCGGCGATAGTCGCGATTGCCGGCGGTGGGCTCCAGCTGCGACCACTTCATCTCGTATTCGGCAACCAGCAACCCGCATTCCGCCTGAAAGGCGGCCAGCAGATCGGGCTCCGCCATCTGCCGCGTGCTGAGCGCCGCGCCGAAGGCCAGGCCCTTGACCGCCGCCCGCGCCTGCAGGCCGGCGCCGGTTGCGCCCCCGGCCGAAGGCGCCACCACCGGCTGCGCCGAGGCACAGCCGGGCAGTGCGAGCGCCAGCAGCGCGCGCCGGGTCGTCGCCAAGGTCACTCGGCGGCGACGGCCAGCGCTTCCTCCATCGGCTGCGGCAGGTAGCGGGCATAGTCCTTCGGCACGACGTGCCAGAAGTTCAGCCTTTCCTGCGCCCAGTCGTTCAGCAGGCGGGCGGCGAAGGGGCTGCCCGTCTCCTCCACATGCCGCGCCACATATTCGCGCAGCACCTCGTCCCAATGGGCGGAGGCGCCGATGCGGCGCCAGCGCAGCGTCTCGGCATTCACCCGCCGCTCGAAGGCGCCGTCCGCGTCGTAGAGGAAGGCCATGCCGCCGGTGAAGCCGGCGCCAAAGTTGTCGCCGACCGCGCCGAGGCAGACCACCGTGCCGCCCGTCATGTATTCGCAGCCATTGGCGCCCATGCCCTCGACCACCGCCAGCGCGCCGGAATTGCGCACGGCGAAACGTTCGCCCGCCTGGCCCGCGGCGAACAGCGCCCCGCCGGTCGCGCCATAGAGGCAGGTATTGCCGACGATGGCATTGTCCCGCCAGACGAGGCCGGAGGACGGCGCCGGCCGCACCACGATCGTACCGCCCGAAAGCCCCTTGCCGACATAGTCATTAGCATCGCCGAAGACTTCCAGCTTCAGGCCGCGCACCGCGAAGGCGCCGAGCGACTGGCCGGCGGAGCCGCGCAGCCGCACCGTCAGATGGCCGCGCTGCAGCCCCTCCATCCCGAACTTGCGCACGATCTTGGAGGAGATCTTCGTGCCGATGGCGCGATGCGTGTTCCGGATATTGTAGGCCAGCTGCATCTTCTCGCCACGCTCGAACAGCGCCGCGGCGTCGCGGATCATGTCGGCATCCAGCGTCTCCGGCACCTCGTTGCGGCCTTCCAGCGTGCAATAGGCGGCATGCGCGCCGGAATCGGCCTTCACCAGCAGCGGGTTCAGGTCGAGGTCGTCCAGATCCTCCGCGCCACGGCTGACCTGGCGCAGCAGGTCGGTGCGGCCGATCACATCGGTCAGCTTGCGGAAGCCGAGGCCGGCGAGGATTTCCCGCACCTCCTCCGCCACGAAGCTGAACAGGTTGATGACCTTCTCGGGCGTGCCCGCAAACTTCTGCCTCAATGCCTCGTCCTGGGTGCAGACGCCGACGGGGCAGGTGTTGCTGTGGCACTGGCGGACCATGATGCAGCCCATGGCGACGAGGGACGCCGTGCCGATGCCGAATTCCTCGGCACCGAGCATGGCGGCGATCACCACGTCCCGCCCGGTCTTCAGCCCGCCATCGGTGCGCAGCTTCACGCGATGCCGCAGCCGGTTGAGCATCAGCACCTGATGCGTCTCGGACAGCCCCATCTCCCAGGGCAGGCCGGCATGCTTGATGGAGGAAACGGGCGAGGCGCCGGTGCCGCCGGAATGACCGGAGACCAGGATCGCATCCGCCTTCGCCTTGGCAACGCCGGCGGCGATAGTGCCGATGCCGGAGCGTGCCACCAGCTTCACGCAGACGGTGGCCTCGGGGTTGATCTGCTTCAGGTCGTAGATGAGCTGCGCCAGATCCTCGATCGAATAGATGTCGTGGTGCGGCGGGGGCGAGATCAGCATCACGCCCGGCGTGGAATGCCGCAGCTTGGCGATCAGCTCGGTCACCTTGAAGCCGGGCAGCTGCCCGCCCTCGCCGGGCTTGGCGCCCTGCGCGACCTTGATCTCGATCTCCTTGCAGTTGTTCAGGTATTCGGCGGTGACGCCGAAGCGGCCCGAGGCGATCTGCTTGATGGCGGAATTGGCATTGTCGCCATTGCGGCGCGGCCGCGCGCGCGCGGGGTCCTCGCCACCCTCGCCGCTGTCGGAACGGGCGCCGATGCGGTTCATGGCGATGGAAAGCGTCTCATGCGCCTCCGGGCTCAAGGCGCCGAGGGAGATGCCGGGCGCGACAAGGCGCTTGCGGATTTCGGTGATGCTCTCGACTTCCTCCAGCGAGACGGGCACGCGCCCCTCGCCGCGGAAATCCAGCAGGTCGCGCAGCGCCACCGGCGGCAGCTTGCGCACACCTTCGGAGTAGCGCTTGAAGGTCTGGTAGCTGTCCGTCTCCACCGCCTTCTGCAGCGTGTGGATCAAGGACCCGTCGAAGGCGTGGTTCTCGCCGCGCTTGCGCAGCTTATACAGGCCGCCCACCGGCAGCGTCACCGCATCCGCATCCCAGGCCTTGGCATGCAGCGCCAGCACGCGTCGCGCGATGCCGGACAGGCCGATGCCGGAAATGCGGGAGGCGACGCCCGGGAAGAACTCCGCGACCAGGGCACGGGACAGCCCGATCGCCTCGAAGTTCATGCCGCCGCGGTAGCTGCTGATGACGGAAATGCCCATCTTGGACATCACCTTCAGCAGCCCCTTGTCCACCGCCTTCTTGTAGCGCGCGACGCAATCCTTCAGCGACAGCTCGCCGAACAGTCCGCGGCGATGCCGGTCCGCGATGCTCTCCTGCGCCAGATAGGCGTTCACCGTGGTGGCGCCGGCGCCGATCAGCACGGCGATGTAGTGAACATCGATGGATTCGGCGCAGCGCAGGTTCAGGCTGGTGAAGGTGCGCAGCGAGTTCTTCACCAGATGCGTATGCACGCCGCCGACGGCCAGGATCATCGGGATGGCGGCGCGCTCCGCCCCCTGCCCTTCATCCGTCAGGATCACATGCGCGCAGCCGCTGCGCACGCCCTCCTCCGCCTCGCGCCGGATGCGCTCGATGCCCCGGCGCAGGCCGGCCTCGCCTTCCGCCACCGGGAAGGTGCAGTCCACGACGCAGGCGGTGTCGCCCATATAGGCGCGCATGGCGGCGAATTCCGCGTTGGACAGCACGGGGCTGTCCAGCATCAGCATGTCGCACTGGGTCGGATCCTCGTCGAGGATATTGCCCAGATTGCCAAGGCGGGTCTTCAGCGACATCACCCGCGTCTCCCGCAGGCTGTCGATCGGCGGGTTGGTGACCTGGCTGAAGCTCTGGCGGAAATAGTGGTGCAGGCCGCGATACTGGGACGACAGAACGGCGATGGGCGTGTCGTCGCCCATGCTGCCCACCGCTTCGCTGGCATCCTCCACCATCGGGTGCAGGATCGTCTCCAGCTCCTCCAGCGTATAGCCGACCGCAAGCTGGCGGCGGCGCAGCGCCTCCCCGGTCAGCTCCGCCTGCTCATCCGCGCCGGCCTTGACGATGCCGTCGATGCGCGTGGTGCGGCTGGTCCAGTCGCCGAAGGGCTTGCTGGAGCTGAGCTGGTCCTTCAGCTCCGTATCGCCGTAGAAGCGGCCGGTGGCGAGTTCCACGCCGACGCATTGGCCGGGGCCGACGCGGCCCTTGGCCAGGATGCGGTCCTCGGCGATCTTCACCATGCCGGTCTCGGAGCCGATGACCAGGATGCCGTCATGCGTGACGGTGTAGCGCATCGGGCGCAGGCCGTTGCGGTCGAGCCCGCCGATCACCCACTTGCCGTCCGTCGCCGCGATCGCCGCCGGGCCGTCCCAGGGCTCCATCACCGCATTGCAGTACAGGAAGAATTCGCGATGCGCGTCCGGCATGGTCGCGTTGCTGCCCAGGCTTTCCGGGATCAGCATGGACTTCGCCATCGGCGCGCTGCGGCCACCGCGCACCAGCAGCTCGAAGACATTGTCGAGCGTCGCGGTGTCGGAGCCACCGGCCTGCACCACCGGCTTGATGTCGTCCATGAAGGGATCGAGCAGCGGATGCGCCAGCCGCGTCTCGTGCGACTTCATCCAGTTGATATTGCCGTGGACGGTGTTGATCTCGCCGTTATGCGCGAGCATGCGGAAGGGCTGCGCCAGGCGCCAGGTCGGGAAGGTGTTGGTCGAGTAGCGCTGGTGATAGATGGCGAAGCGGCTGACGAAGCGCACGTCGAGCAGGTCGGGGTAGAATTCCGTCAGGCTCTCGGCCAGGAACATGCCCTTGTAGACGATGGACCGGCAGGACAGGGAGCAGAGGTACAGCTCCGGAATCTGCGCCGCGATGGCCTGCTTCTCGATCCGCCGGCGGATCACGAACATGTCGCGCTCGTAGGTGTCCTCGTCCACGCCGCGCGGATTCCAGATCAGGATCTGCTCGATCTCGGGCCGCGTCGCATTGGCCTTCTCGCCGATGCAGGCGACGTCGATCGGCACCTGGCGCCAGGAATAGATGCTGTAGCCGGCGGCGAGGATCTCGGTCTCGACGATCTGGCGGCAGCGTTCCTGCGCGCCTAGGTCGGTCTTCGGCAGGAAGACCATGCCCACCGCGATACGGCCCGGCCGCAACCGGTCACCGCCGCGCTCCACCACTTCCGCGAAGAAGTCCTGCGGGATCTCGATATGGATGCCGGCGCCGTCGCCGGTCTTGCCATCCGCATCCACCGCGCCGCGATGCCACACGGCCTTCAGCGCATCGATGCCGGCCTGCACCACCTTTCGATGCGCCTGGCCATCCAGCGAGGCGACGAGGCCGACGCCGCAGGCATCGTGCTCGGTCAGGTCGATCTGGCCCTCGGAGGAAAGCAGCGCGTGCTGGGTGCGGTAGTCCTGGACGTAATCGGCCATGGTCGTCACTCCGCCGCCACGGCGAGCGCCGCGGTCTTCTGCTCGATGTAGCTGTGCATGGTCTCGGCCGCGTCGCGCCCGTCGCGGATCGCCCAGACCACCAGGGACGCACCGCGCACGATATCGCCGGCGGCGAAGACGCCCGGCAGCGCCGTCATCATCGTGCGGTGGTCCACCTTCAGCGTGCCCCACTTCGTCACCGGCAGGCCCGGCTCGTTGAAGGCGGTGGGCAGGTCCTCGGGGTCGAAGCCGAGCGCCATGATGACCAGGTCCGCCGGCAGGTCGAAGCTGCTGCCCGGAATCGGCTGCACCTGCTGGCGCCCAGTCGCATCCGGCAGGCCGAGATGCATGCGCTGCGCGCGCACAGCGGTGACGCTGGCTTCACCCAGGAAGG
This sequence comes from Falsiroseomonas tokyonensis, assembly GCF_019024325.1. Classification (GTDB taxonomy): domain Bacteria; phylum Pseudomonadota; class Alphaproteobacteria; order Acetobacterales; family Acetobacteraceae; genus Falsiroseomonas; species Falsiroseomonas tokyonensis. Next base: position 46,280 of record NZ_JAFNJS010000002.1, on the reverse strand, counting down.
CTTCCGGCGCACCGAGCCATTCGAAGACCACGCCCTCTTCCTCGGCGTTGTACACTTCGCGCATGGAGCCCGGCATATTCGCCTTGTCGCGGCGATAGAGGCAGGTGACAGAGGTCGCACCCTGGCGCACCGCGGTGCGAACGCAGTCCATCGCGGTATCGCCGCCGCCGATGACCACCACGCGCTTGCCGGCGGCATTCATCGCGCCGCTGGCCATGCCGGGCACATTCTCGCCGAGGCCGGCGCGGTTGGAGGCGGTGAGGTAGTCGAGCGCCGGGACGATGCCGGGCAGGCCGATGCCGGGCGCCTTCATGTCGCGCGCCTTGTAGACGCCGGTCGCGATCAGCACGGCGTCGTGCTTCACGCGCAGCTCCTCCAGGCTGATGTCCTGGCCCACGGCGACGTTCAGGTGGAAGTGGATGCCGCCTTCCTCGAACTGCTTCCAGCGGCGCAGCACCACCTCCTTCTCCAGCTTGAAGTTGGGGATGCCGTAGATCATCAGCCCGCCGACGCGGTCGTAGCGGTCATAGACATGCACCTGGTAGCCGCGCATGCGCAGCCGCTCCGCCGCCGCCAGCCCGCCGGGGCCCGCGCCGATGATGCCGACGCTCTGCGCCAGCTCCCGCCGCGGCTTCGGCGCCTTCACCCAGCCCATCTCCCAGGCCGTATCGGTGATGTACTTCTCCACCGACCCGATGGTGACCGAGCCAAAATCCTTCTCGATGACGCAGTTGCCTTCGCAGAGGCGGTCCTGCGGGCAGATGCGGCCGCAGATTTCGGGGAAGGTGTTGGTGGCGGAGGAGACCTCATAGGCCTCCTCCAGCCGCCCTTCCGCGGTCAGCTTCAGCCAGTCCGGGATGTTGTTGTTGAGCGGGCAATGCACCTGGCAGAAGGGCACGCCGCACTGGCTGCAGCGGCTGGACTGCGCCTTCGCCGCCTCGGGCGCGAATTCCTGGTAGATCTCGCCGAAATCCTCACGACGCAGCGTGGCCGGGCGCTTGTCCGGCTGGTGCTGGTCGAGGCGCACGAATTGCAGCATCCGATCGGCCATGGCGGCGAGGCTCCTCACTCGCGCACGACCATCCGGCGGCGGCGCGGGGACTGCCTCCTACACCAGCCGCGCAACGGATGCGAGTCCGTTTTGCGCCGCAATGACAGTCTTGCTGTCCTATATCCGACGATTCCTTACCAGGCCCCTGATCGGCGAGATGGACCTCGCCGATAAAGGGACCGAAGCGGCCTTAGGCCGTGGCGAGGTCCCGCCGCCCGCCACCGACGCGGTAGCGACGCAGATAGGCTGGCACCACCGCCTCCACCGACTTCGGCGCGATCCCCAGTTCCGCCAGCCCCGGCACGCCGGCCGCCGCCACATTGTCCCGCCCCAGCAGCAGCAGCTGGTCGCGCGTCAGCGCCGGATTCGGCAGCTTCTCCAGCAGCCCGGCCTGGAAGCGCATGAAGCCCATCGGCATCTCCAGCATCCGGCGGCGCCGCCGCGTGGTCTCCAGGATGAAGCGCAGCACCTCGCGCATCGTCATCACCCGCGGCCCGCCGAGCTCATAGGTGGTGCCCAGGGCCGCGTCGGACTCCAGCGCCACCATCACCGCATCCGCCACGTCGCCCACGAAGACCGGCTGGAAGCGGCTGGCGCCGGAAACCACCGGCATGAAGGGCAGCATCTGCGCCATGCCGGCGAAGCGGTTGAAGAACTGGTCCTCCGGCCCGAAGACGACGGAGGGACGCAGGATGGTGGCCTGCGGGAAGGCCGCGCGCACCGCCGCCTCCCCCTGCGCCTTGCTGCGGGCATAGAGGCTGTCGCTGGCCGCATCGGCCCCGATGGCGGAGATATGCACCATGCGGCGCGCGCCGGCGCGGGCGGCGGCCTCGGCGATCAGCCCCGGCGCTTCCCCCTGCACCCGGGCGAAGTCGCCGGGGCGGCGCTCATACAGGATGCCCACCAGGTTGATGACCACATCCGCGCCCTGCACGGCGCGAGCCAGCGCGGCTGGATCGGTGACGGAGACCTGCAGCGGCACGATCTGGCCGACGCGGCCCTGGGTGGTCAGGAAGCGCGTGCCCGCCGGGTCGCGCGTCGCCACCCGCACCACATAGCCCTGCGCCGCCAGCCGCTGCACCACATAGCGTCCGATGAAGCCGGCGCCGCCGAACACCGTCGCCACCTTGCGATCTCGCTCCACCTGCATCACCCGTGCTCCATATCCATTGGCCCTATCCACTGGCCTCGCGCTGCCGGACCATATGGGCCGCGCTGGGCTGCGCCAAGCGATGTCCACAGCATTGCAGCTTTCCTGAAAGAATTCCGCACACCCCCCGCTTGACGGGTCCGGGGGCCGCCCGTAAACCCCGCCGCACGTCGGAAGACGCCCCTTGCCCAGGTGGCGGAATTGGTAGACGCGCTGGCTTCAGGTGCCAGTGACCGCAAGGTCGTGAAGGTTCGAGTCCTTTCCTGGGCACCATTCCAAACGGGGTTAAATACGGCGGTGGGTTCCACCCTTTTCACGAAGGCCGCCGTGATCCGACTGCATCGGCACGACCTGCCGGACGATGTGAGCTTCGGCTCTTCCGTCGCCATCGATACCGAGACCATGGGCCTCGACCCGCGGCGCGACCGGCTTTGCCTGGTGCAGCTTTCCGCAGGCGACGGCACCGCGCATTGCGTGCAGATCCTGCCCGAGCGGCTGGGTGGCCGCGGCGCGGACTGCCCGAACCTGAAGCGCCTGCTGGCGGATCCCGCGGTGCTGAAGATCTTCCACTTTGCCCGCTTCGATGTCGCCGCCCTGTACAACGCCCTGGGCGTGGTGGTGGCGCCGGTGGTGTGCACCAAGATCGCCTCCAAGCTGGTGCGCACCTATACGGACCGGCACGGGCTGAAGGACCTGTGCCGGGACCTGCTGGGCGTCGATCTCTCCAAGCAGCAGCAGTCCAGCGACTGGGGCCAGGCGGAGCTGACGCCGGAGCAGCTGGCCTATGCGGCCTCCGACGTGCTGCACCTGCATGCCCTCTGGGCCCGGCTGAAGGCGCTGCTGGAGCGGGAGGGGCGTCTGGACATCGCCGAGGCCTGCTACCATTTCCTTCCCATGCGGGGCCGGCTGGACCTGCTGGGCTACGAAGACCCGGACATCTTCGCGCATTGACCGGCTGACCGGTTTCCTCCGCCCGCAGGGCGATTTGCACCGGACTGCCAGGAAAGTGACCATCGCGTAAACCGCGACAGGGCAGGAGCGGGAAATCTTGGCACGTTTTTTGTCCCGCCGGCCCGGCAGGGTCATCTCCGCGTTGACCCCCCGCCCCGCGAGGCTCATACAAATCCGGTGAGATTGCCGCCGCCCCTCTCCGCTCGGCCCAACGCCTCCTCGGTCGCGGCCGGCCGCGCCCCCGCGCGGCGCCTGCTGGCTCCCTCCCGGGAACGCCGGGCGCCGAGTGCCGGGCAGTTGCTGCGGCGCCGGATCCTGGTCAGCGTCGCCAAGCGCGTCCTGCCGCTGGCGGCCGTCGCGCTGCTGGCCGCCATCGCGCTTTGGCCCGAGATCGACAGCGCCGCGGATCGCGGCCGCGTCGCCTTCCGTCGCGTGCTGCAGGCCGCCCCGGATGCGCTGCGCATCGTCGACCCGCGCTACCAGGGCGTGGATGAGCAGAACCGCCCCTATACCGTCACCGCCAGCGTCGCCACCCAGGGCGGGAATGAGGAGGTGGTGGTGCTGGATGCGCCGCGCGCCGACCTGCTGATGGGCGATGGCAGCTGGGTCTATCTCGAATCGCGGGAGGGACGGTTCAACCGCCCGACCAACCACCTCGACCTCAGCGGCCAGGTGACCGTGCACCATGACGATGGCAGCCAGTTCGTGACCGATCGCGCGGCGATCGACCTGAAGGCCGGCGTGGCTTCCGGCGATGCGCCGGTGGCGGCCCAGGGGCCCTTCGGCACGCTGACGGCGCAAGGTTTTCGCCTGTTCGACCGTGGCCAGGTGGTGGTCTTCACCGGCCGGGCCCGCACCGTGCTGGAAGGTGGCCAGTGACCCGCATCGGACGCCTGATCCTGCCGCTTCTGGCCCTGCCGCTGCTGGCAGTGCCCTTGCGCGCGCAGAACCTCGACCTGAACCAGGGCGGGCCGGTCGAGATCACCGCGAATGACGGCATCGAATGGCGCCAGCAGGACCAGGTGGTCATCGCCCGCGGCGCCGCGCGCGCGGTGCGCGACGGCGTGGCGGTGGATGCGGACCGGCTGATCGCCCGCTACCGCCCGCGCGGCGGCGCCCAGGCGGCCCCCGCCCAGCCGGGCGAGAGCCCGCTGTCGGGCGGCGAGATCTGGCGGCTGGAGGCCGAGGGCAATGTCCGCGTCACCTCCGCCACCGAACGCGCGGAAGGCGAGCGCGCGGTCTATGACATGGACCAGGCGGTGATGGTGCTGTCCGGCCGCGGCCTGTCGCTGACCACGCCGGACCAGCGCATCACCGCCCGCGACAGCCTCGAATACTGGCCGCAACGCCGCATGGCGGTGGCCCGCGGCAACGCCGTGGTGGTCAGCGCCGATGGCCGGCGGATCGCGGCCGATACGCTGGTCGCCTATTTCCTGGATGCCCCGGCCGAGGGCGCGCCCACGCCGAACCCCGCCCCCACCCCGGCCCGCCCCGCGGCGCCGCCCGTGGCCGGGCTGCCGGCCGCCAATGAAAGCAGCCGGATCGAGCGCGTCGAGGCCTATGGCGGGGTCGAGATCCGCTCGGCCGAGGAAGTCGTGCGCGGCGAGCGCGGCATGTACAACCCGCAGACCGGCCTGGCGCGGCTGGTCGGCGGCGTCCGGATCACCCGTGGGGAGAACCAGTTGAACGGCCAGGAAGCGATCGTGAACCTGCAGACCGGCGTCTCGCGCCTCGTCTCGGCGCCGGGAACCCGCGTGCAGGGCCTGGTCGTGCCGGGGCAGCAGCAGCCGAGCCAGGCGAACGTCCCCCCGGCGCAGCGGCCGGCGCCGCGCAATCCTGCCCCGCCCCCGGCTCGCCAGCCCAGCCAGTCGCAGGGCCGATGACGATGCTGGACCACCCGACCGACCGCCCCGGCGAGCCGCGCACCACCCCGCCCATCCGCCTGGCTGCGGAGAATGCGGGCCTGGTCGCGACCGGCCTCGGCAAGCGCTACAAGAAGCGGCCCGTGGTGCGGAACGTCTCGATCAACCTGCGGCGGGGAGAGGCTGTGGGGTTGCTGGGCCCGAATGGCGCCGGCAAAACCACCACCTTCTACATGATCACCGGCCTGGTGCAGCCCGATGAGGGCATCGTCACCATGGATGGCCACGACGTCACCCGCCTGCCGATGTACCGCCGCGCCCGCCTCGGCCTCGGCTACCTGCCGCAGGAGGCCTCGATCTTTAGGGGCCTTTCGGTGGAGGACAATATCCGCGCGGCGCTGGAGGTGGTGGAGCCGGTGCGTGACCGACGGGAGCAGATGCTGGACAGCCTGCTGGCCGAATTCGGCATCGCCCATCTGCGGCGCGCCCCGGCGCTGGCGCTTTCGGGCGGCGAACGCCGGCGCTGCGAGATCGCCCGCGCTCTCGCCACCCAGCCCTCCTATATCCTGCTCGACGAGCCCCTCGCCGGCATCGACCCCATCGCCGTCGGCGAGATCCGTGATCTTGTAAAACATCTGAAGGATCGCGGGATCGGCGTGCTGATCACCGACCACAATGTGCGTGAGACGCTGGAGATCATCGACCGCGCCTATATCCTGCACGACGGCCAGGTGCTGATGGAGGGCAACCCGCGCGACATCGTCGCGCATGAGGGTGTGCGGCGTGTCTATCTCGGCGAAAGATTTTCGCTCTAGTCTGCCGGCATGAGCAGGGCTTCGCATCGCCGGGTCGGGGGCTGAGGGTCGTGGCACTCGGACCGCGCCTGGACCTGCGGCAGTCCCAGTCCCTGGTGATGACGCCGCAGCTGCGGCAGGCCATCAAGCTGCTGCAGTCCAGCAATGTGGAAGTCACCGCCTTCGTCGAGGAGGAGCTGGAGCGCAATCCGCTGCTCGAGCGCGACGACCGCCCCGAACCCGCGACGCGGGCCGATGAGCGGGCGCCGGAGGCGCCGGCCGCCGAACCCGCCGATACCCATGCCGCGGCGACCTCCGGCGAGATGCCGTCAGACTCCGCCGCGCCGCTCGATGCCGACTACGGCAATGTCTATGACAGCGACGGCGGCGGCTTTGCCGAATCCGGCGGCCGCGGCGGGCGCGCGGATTTCGACGACAGCCTCTCGGACATCGAGGACCTGGCGGATGGCCGGAAATCGCTGCGGGAGCATCTGGGCGAACAGGTCCGGCTGACCTTCGGCGATCCGCAGGAACGGCTGATTGCGGCGCAGATGCTGGCGCTGGTCGACCCCGCCGGGCGGATGACCATCGAGGACTGGCAGATCGCCAATGCCATGGGCTGCCCGGTGGAACAGGTGGCCGGGGTGCGGGCGCGGCTGCAGCGGCTGGACCCGGTCGGGATGTTCTGCCGCGACCTGCGCGAATGCCTGGCCGTGCAACTGGCCGACCGCAACCGGCTGGACCCCTGCATGGAGCGCCTGCTGGACAATCTGGAGATGCTGGCGCGGCGCGACCTGCGCGGGCTGATGCGGGTCTGCGAGTGCGATTCGGAAGACCTCGCGGACATGATCGCGGAGGTGAAGCGGCTCGACCCCAAGCCGGGGGCGAGCTTCGACGCGCCACCGGCCATGGCGGTGGTGCCCGACGTGCTGATGAAGCGGCTGCCCGATGGCGGCTGGGCGGTGGAGCTGAACCCGGAGACGCTGCCCCGCGTGCTGGTCAATCGCGGCTTTCACGCCCGCGCGGTGGTGGGGGCGAAATCCCGTGACGACAAAGCCTTCATCGCGGACCGGCTGCAATCCGCCACCTGGCTGGTGAAATCGCTGGAACAGCGGGCCAATACCATTCTGAAGGTGGCGGCCGAGATCGTGCGCCGGCAGGACGGCTTCTTCCGCCATGGCGTAGCGCATCTGCGGCCGCTGATCCTGCGGGACGTTGCCGAATATGTCGCCATGCATGAAAGCACCGTGAGTCGCGTCACGGCCAATAAATACATCGCCACGCCGCGCGGGACCTTCGAGCTAAAGTATTTCTTCACCACCGCAATCGCCGGAACACTTGGCGGCGAAAGCCACTCGGCCGAGGCGGTGCGCTTCCGCATCCGCGAGATGATCAGCGCCGAGACCACCGAGGATGTGCTCTCCGACGATGCGATCGTCGAGCGTTTGCGCAAGGAGGGAGTGGACATCGCACGCCGAACGGTGGCCAAATACCGCGAGGCGTTGCGCATCCCATCATCAGTGCAACGCAAGCGGGAGAAGGCCGTCCCGGCCTGATCCGCGGCAGGTTGCTACGCCGCCTATCCATCCGGGCGCGGCCTTTCCCATAGCGGAGGAAGGAGCGAAGCTCGCATGCATATCACCGTCGCAGGCAAGCAGGTCGAAACCGGCGAGGCGTTGAAGACTCATGTAAGGGACGGCCTCACGGTCATATCGCGCAAGTATTTCGACCACGCCGTCGAAGCAAACGTGACCTTCAGCCGGGACGCCAAGGGCCACGCCTTCCTCTGCGACATCAACCTGAAGGCCGGGCGCAACCTGTTCCTGCGCGGCGAAGGCGAAGGCGCCGATGCGCATCGCGCCTTCACCGTGGCGGCCGAACATGTCGCCAAGCGCCTGCGCCGCTACCGCCGCCGCATGAACGACCACGCCCGCAGCCTGGCCAGCGAGCGCGAACCGGAGGTGGCGGAACCCGCCCGCCAGGTGGTGCTGCGGCATGAGGAGGAGGATGAGGAGACGCCCGATCCCGTCCTGGCCGATGGCGCCGAGAACCACCCGGCCGTGGTGGCGGAGACCCCGTCCGAGATCCACCGCCTGACGGTGGGAGAGGCGGTGATGCGCATGGACCTGGCGCATGTCCCGGTGCTGATGTTCCGCAACCGGGCGACCAATGGGCTGAACGTCGTCTATCGCCGCGGCGACGGCCATATCGGCTGGATCGACCCGAAGAGCCCCTGACGGGCGGCGGCGCTCTTTCTCCCTCGGGGGAGGGCCCCGCCAGAGCACGGGATCCGTCCAGTTGGACGGATCTCGTGCTCTGGAAGTCATTGTTTCTAAAGCACGAAATCCGATAACATCGAACCGGTGTTATCGGATAGTGCTTTAGAGCCCAAGCCCCTTCGCCACCTCGGCCACCAGCGCCTCCCGCGCCTTGCGGTTGGCGGCGGTCTTGTCCCGCACGCCGGCCAGGATGGCGGGCGGCGCCGTCTCCGGGCTGCCGGCCTCGAAGGGCGGCGCGGGCGCGTATTCCAGGCCGAGCTGGATGGACTGCGCCGCCTCGGGCCCGGCGATTTCCGCCACCAGTGTCAGGGCGAAGTCGATGCCCGCCGTCACGCCGCCGCCGGTGAACAGATTGCCGTCCCGCACCACCCGCGCCTGCACGGGAATGGCGCCCAGCGGGGCCAGCAGGTGATGCGCATTCCAATGGGTGGTGGCGCGCTTGCCGCGCAGCAGCCCTGCCGCGCCCAGCACCAGCGCGCCGGTGCAGACGGAGGTGACATAGCGCGCGCCCGGCGCCTGGCGCCGCAGGAAATCCAGCACCGTCGCATCGCGCATCAATGCCGCAATCCCCGCGCCGCCCGGCACGCAGAGGATATCGAGCTGCGGGCAGCTTGCGTAGTCGGTGGTCGCGGTCAGCGTCAGGCCGGTGGAGGCGCGCACCGGCCCGGCCTCGGCCGCCACCAGGTGCATCTGCGCACCCGGCAGCCCGGCCAACACTTCGTAGGGGCCGGTCAGGTCAAGCTGCTGCACATCCGGAAACAGCAGCAGGCCGATGTTCAGCGTCATGAGGGATTTCCTGCCCGGTTGATCCGGGCAGGCTAGACGCGACCCAGGCCGGGCGGAACCTCCGCCCGGATCAATGCACCAGCATCGGCTCCATGTCGTGCTGGCGGATCGCCGCGGCGGCGAGGTCGGCATTGGGCGCGGCGCCGATCGGCGTGCCATCGGCGGCATGGATCGCGAAGGCCAGCGCGCCGTTCAGAACCACCGGCCGCAGATAGGCGACCGCATCGGCGCCCAGCCGGGCGAAATCCAGGTTCGACAGGCTTCGCAGCGCCATCGGGGACAGGGTCACGCGGCCCTCAGAGGCGCCGCCATCGAAGTCGGACATGGTCATCTCCTTCCGGCACGGCCGTGATGGCCCGTGCCAAGGTCACGCAATACGGGTCTCAACTCTGCTTCAGGCGGCCATCGGCGACCCGCGCCTCTCCGATCCGCCCTTCCCCGACCGGCACCTGGCCCACTACGGGGCGCTGCGGCCCATGGCCGCGGGTGGCAATCTGGATGGTCTTCACCCGCACCTCGGGCAGCGGCCTTTGCAGGTCGACATGCAGCAGGCCGTTGTCCAGCCAGGCGCCCTCCACCTCGATCCCCTCGGCCAGCACGAAGGCGCGCTGGAACTGGCGCGCCGCGATGCCGCGATGCAGGAAGATCCGGCCCTCGCCGTCCTCACGCTGCCGGCCACGGATCACCAGCTGGTTGTCCTCCTGCGTGATCTGCAGCTCCTCCATCGAGAAGCCGGCGACCGCCAGCGTGATGCGCAGCCGCGTCTCGCCCGTCTGCTCGATATTGTAGGGGGGATAGCCGTCGGCGCTTTTCTGTACCCGGTCGAGCATCTGCTCGAGATGGTCGAAGCCGAGGAACAGGGGCGAGCCGAACAGGGAAGGTCGTGACATGGATCTCGGGTGCCTCCTCGCTCAGGAGCGAAGCCTTGGTCTCGCGGGGCCCGAAGGCACCCCGCTTCCTGCAATCTTGGCGGCGTCGCCGGCCGTTGCAAGGGGGGCGGGGCGGGGCTACCTCTCCGGGTCATCTCCTGGCCTTCCCCCCTTTGGCCTACCCCAGACGCCCGCCGCGCGGGCAAGCGATCGAAATGACCACCGAAACCGAATTGCTGCCCATCCTCTATGTCCCGGACCCACGGCTGCGCGCCAAGGCGAAGCCGGTGGCGCAGGGGGATTCGCGCATCCCCGACCTCTCCGCCCGCATGCTGGCCACCATGTACAAGGCCCCCGGCATCGGCCTGGCGGCGCCGCAGGTGGGGGAGCTGCTGCGCCTGGTGGTGATCGACCTGCATGAGAACGACGTGCCGGCGCCGGTGGTGCTGGTGAACCCCGAGATCGTGGCCGAGAGCAGCGAGACGGCGGTGCGCGAGGAAGGCTGCCTGTCCCTGCCCGGCCAATACGCGGATGTCACGCGCCCCGCCCGGGTGAAGGTGCGCTACCAGGACCTGACCGGCGCGAAGCGCGAGATCGAGGGCGATGGCCTGCTGGCCGCCTGCCTGCAGCATGAGATCGACCACCTGGATGGCGTGCTGTTCGTCGACCATATCTCGGCGCTGAAGCGCAACATGCTGCTGCGCAAGCTGGCCAAGGAATTGAAGCTGAAGGCGCAGGGGTGACCGCCCGGCTGCGCCTCGCCTTCATGGGCAGCCCGGACTTTTCGGTGCCCGCGCTGCGGGCGCTGCATGGGGCGGGGCATCAGATTGCCTGCGTCTATACCCAGCCGCCGAAACCCGCCGGGCGCGGGCAGCGCGAAACCCCCTGCCCCGTGCATCGCGCAGCGCTGGAGCTGGGCCTGCCGGTGCGCACGCCGGCGCGGGTGAAGCGGGATGCGGCGGAACACGCGGCCTTTGCGGCGCTGGACCTCGATGTGGCGGTGGTCGCGGCCTATGGGCTGATCCTGCCGCCGGCCATGCTGGCGGCGCCACGGCGCGGCTGCCTGAACATCCACGCCTCCCTGCTGCCGCGCTGGCGCGGGGCGGGGCCGATCCAGGCGGCGATCCTGGCCGGGGACACGGAATCCGGCATCACCATCATGCAGATGGAGGAGGGGCTGGATACCGGCCCGATGCTGCTGGCGGAGGCCACGCCGATCGGCCCCCGCACCACCACGCCCGAACTGCATGACGCGCTGGCCGAAATCGGCGCCCGGCTGATCCTGCGCGTGCTGGACGAAAACCCGCCGTCCGTGCCGCAGCCGGAGGCGGGCGTCACCTATGCGCCGAAGCTTTCTAAGGCGGATGGCCGCATCGACTGGACGCAGCCCGCCACGGCGCTGGACCGCCGCATCCGCGCCCTCACCCCCTGGCCCGGCTGCTTCTTCCAGGCTGGCGCGGAGGTTTTGCGGGTGCATGCGGCCGAAGCCGTGCCCGGAAGCGGCGCCCCCGGCACGCTGCTGGCGCCCGATGTCGTGGCCTGCGGCGCGGGCGCGCTGCACCTGCTGCGCCTGCAACGCCCCGGCCGCGCCGCCATGCCCACGGCCGACCTCCTGCGCGGCTACAGCCTGCCCACGCAGCTTTCGTAAAATGCCGCGCTACGCGCTGCTGCTGGAGTATGACGGCACGAATTTCTGCGGCTGGCAGCGGCAGGGGGAGCTGCCCAGCGTGCAGAAACTGCTGGAGGAAGCGGCCGCGCCGCTGAACCATGGGCAGCCTCCCACCGCCACCGCCTCCGGCCGCACCGATGCGGGTGTGCATGCGGAAGGCGCGGTGGCGGATCTGGAACTGGCGCTAAACCTGCCGCCGCAGCGGGTCCGGGACGCCATCAATTTCCGCACCCAGCCGCATCCGCTGGTGGTGCGGGCCGCGGCGCGGGTGGCGGACGACTGGTCCGCGCGCTTCGACTGCCTTGGCCGCGGCTATCGCTACCGCATCCTCAACCGCCCGGCGCGGCCGGCCCTGGCGGCGGGCCAGTTCTGGCATGTGAAGCGGCCGCTGGATGCGGAAGCGATGCATGCGGCGGCGCAGCTGCTGCTCGGCCGGCACGACTTCTCGGCCTATCGCGCCGCCGCCTGCCAGGCGAAGTCGCCGATCCGCACGCTGGACCGGCTGGAGGTGACGCGGCTGGGCGAGGAGGTGCACATCATCGCGGAGGCCCGCAGCTTCCTGCACCACCAGGTCCGCAACCTGGTCGGCACGCTGCACGAGGTCGGCCAGGGCCGCCGCCCCGTCACCTGGCCGCGCCAGGTGCTGGAGGGGCTGGACCGCGGCAAGGCGGGCCAGACCGCGCCGCCCGATGGGCTGGTCTTCCGCTTCGCCCGCTACGACCCGGCGCCGGACTGGGTGTGATGCGCCGAGGCCCTACCGCCGCCGCCGTCAGACGAAGACGCTGTCGTCAGGACCCACCCCGGGATACTGGATGAACATCAGCACGCAGCCCGTCTCCGTCCGATGCGGGCCATGCGCCACGCCCGGACCATGCGAGACGATGGAGCCGGCGGGCAGCCGCTCGCCGTCGTTGATCATCTCGCCCTCCAGCACATAGACCGCCTCGATCGCCTTCGGGTGGTAATGCTTCGCCAGCTCCGCGCCGGGCTCCATGCGCAGCAGCGCGATGAAGGGGGCGGCCGTCGTATCGGTGTTGAGGAAGGCGGCCTCCGTGCCGCCCGTGAAGCCCGGCAGGTTGAAGGGGCTGAAACGGACCTCCTCCGCGCGCAGGATGGTGCTGGTCATCTCGGCGATCTCCCAGGGGCTCGGGGGGCTACTCGGCAATGCGGAAGTCGCTGGGATCGACCTCCTCGGACTGCAGGAACAGGATCCGAGCCCCCTCGGGTGCCTCATGCGGCCCATGCACCTCGCCCGGCTTCACCGTGAAGAAGGCGCCGGGGCCATAGGAGGTGCCGGCGTTGATGAAGCGGCCTTCCAGCACCAGGAAGGCCTCCGTCGATCGGTCATGCACATGGGCGGGGATGCGGGCGCCGGCGGCCATCTGCATCACGGCCGCGATGGGCCCGGCGCCGAGGTCCCGGTTGAGGAAGGCGGCCGTGATCTCGCCGCTATGCCCCGGGATGGGAAAGGGGAACCAGGCATAGTCGGGAGGCGTGGTGATCGTGGTGGCGCCTAGGGTCATGGCGATCTCCGTCTGGCGGAGGCAACCTGCCCCCTTTGGCAGGCTACCACCCTCGCCAGCCGCCGGGTCGCCAGGAGAAATAAGAAGAATTTGTTACGAAAGAAACTTGTTCCGAGATTGCCGGGCCTGGGCCGCGCCCAGCCAGCGGCGCTGGCAGGCCTCAGGCGGCAGGCAGTTCCAGCTCGAATCGCTGCGCCAGCTTCGCCAGCGCCGGCGGGATCGCCGGATGCAGCGTCACGCCCTGCGCCAGCGCCTCCGCCCGCCGCGCCATGGCGCGTTCCCCCGGCAGGCGCGGCGTCTCTCCGCCCGGCCGGGGCGGATTGGCGTGCACCGCCTGCGCCATCCAGCCGGTCTCGCGCAGGAAGGCCTGGGTGCCGCCGAAGCGGGCCGGGTCGATCACCATCACCAGGACGGAGGCGCCCCAGCCGGTGGGCGCATCGGCGCGGCCATGGCCGGCCAGCGCGCTGGTCAGCACCTCGATCAGCAGGCCGAGCGCGAAGCCCTTGTGCCCCGCCTCCACCCCGCCCAGCGGCATCAGCGTGCCATCGGCCCAGAAGACATTGGGATCGCGGCTCGGCCTTCCCTCCGCATCCAGCAGCACCGGATGGTCGAAAAGCTCGCCCTGGGCCCGCTTGCGGCCGGTCATGCCATTGGTGGTGACGGACATGGAGACGTCGATCAGCACCGGCCCCTCCGGCGTCGGCCAGGCGGCGGCCAGCGGGTTCGGCGTGTAGATGCGCCGCGTGCCGCCCCAGGGGGCGACCGACCCGGTGGCGGGGTCGGAGCAGGTCAGCAGCAACATCCGCCCGGCGGCGGCCACCGGCGGGCCATAGGCGGCCAGACAGCCGATATGGTGGCAGCGGCCGATGCTCACCACGCCGATGCCGGCATCGGCGGAGGCCGCCTCGGCGCGGGCGATGGCGCGGCGCACCAGCCAGGGGCCGGGCAGCTTGCGCCCATCCCAGGTCTGGGCGACAGGGGTCGCGGCGACCACCTCCGGCTCGCCGGAGGCGCGCATATCGCCGCTTTGCAGCGCATCGAGATAGGGCGTCAGCAGGGCCAGACCATGCGTGTCGTGGCCCATCAGGTCGCCTTCCAGCAGCACCTCCGCCACCGCGCGCGCCTTTTCCGAATCGAGCCCCGCCGCGGCGCAGGCCGCGATGGCAAAGCTGCGCAGCTGCGCCACGTCATAGCGTGCCGACATTCCGATCCCCCCTTTGGTTGCGCGGCTGTAGCTTATTGTTTAACGCATTTTCCGAGTCGCCTTGCGGAGCCGCAAGGCTTGAAAATGCTTCAGCCCAGCGAAAGGCGCTGCACGAAGCTCGCGATGAACAGCCCCAGCGCCACGTCCAACGCCACCAGCCCCACCGCCCGGCCACCCGAGATGCCGAGCGCCGCCCGCGCCATGAACCATTCCAGCCAGAGCGAATAGCCCACCACGGCGAGCGTCAGCCCCTGGCCGAGCAGCGTCGGCAGCCCCGCCAGCAGCAGCAGCGCCAGCAGGATCTGCGCCAGGTACTGCACAACGCTGATCCAGTTCCAGGCCACCAGGAAGCGCGGCCAGAGCGCCGCGCGGCCCCAGCCGGCGATCACCGGCAGGCAGACCAGGGCGAACAGCACCCAGCCGTAGACATAGCCGGTGAGCTCCGCCGCCAGCGGCCGCAGCAGCCCGTCCTCCCCGCCCAGGGCGGACCAGGAGAACAGGCGCAGGCCGAGGAAGGCCGGCAGGCAGATCGCGGCCGCGACGAAGGATCGCAGCGCGCCGGCCGGCGAGGATTCCATCAGCGCCATGCCCTCCGCCCGCCCGCGCGCGAGCAGCGAGGCCCCGAGCAGCCCGGCGATGATCGCCAGGCGCAGCGGCGGCTCCGGCGGCAGGCCCGGGGGGACGCCCGGGGGGAGCCCCTGGGGCGGCGGGGTCTGGGCGCCGGTCAGGCGAGCACATCCTCGATCACCCGGGCATAGAGCCGGGCGAGCGCGCGCAGTTCCGCGACGGGCGTCGATTCATCCGCCTTGTGCATGGTGGCCCCCACCGCGCCGAGCTCTGCCACCGGGCAGAAGCGCGCGATGAAGCGGGCGTCCGAAGTGCCGCCGCCGGTATCGAGCTTCGCCGCCTGGCCGGTCTCCGCCAGCACCGCGGCCTGCAGCGCCGCGACGAAGGGGCCGGGCTGGGTCAGGAAGGCCTCGCCGGAACAGGAGACGGCCAGCTCATGCCGCGGCGCCTCGGCCTCCAGCGCCGCGCGCAGATGCGCGGTCAGGCTGGCTTCCGTGTGCCGGTCGTTGAAGCGGATGTTCAGCCGCGCCGTGGCGCTGGGCGGGATGACGTTGGTGGCAGGATTGCCGACATCGAAGCTGGTCACCTGGAGCGTCGTCGGCTCGAAAAATTCCGTGCCCTGGTCCAGCGGCGTGCCGGTCAGCGCCGCCAGTACGCGGACCAGGCGATGGATAGGGTTGTCGGCGCGCTGCGGATAGGCGCTGTGGCCCTGGGTGCCGTGCACGGTCAGCGTGGCGTTCAGGCTGCCGCGGCGGCCGACCTTGATGGTGTCGCCCAACACGGCCTTGCTGGTCGGCTCCCCCACCACGCAGCAGTCGGGGATCTTTTGCTGATCCCGCAGCCAGTCCAGCACCTTCACGGTGCCGTCCACCGCGGGGCCTTCCTCGTCGCCGGTGATGAGCAGCGAAAGGGTGCCGGGCAGGTCGGGTCGGCGGGCCAGCACGTCAGTCACCGCCGAAATCCAGGCGGCGACGCCGCCCTTCATGTCGGTGGCGCCGCGGCCGAACAGCAGGCCGTCCCGCACCTCCCCGCCGAAGGGGTCGGTGGTCCAGCCGGTGGTGCCGGGCGGCACCACATCGGTGTGCCCGGCGAACATCAGGTGCGGGCCACCCTCGCCGCGGATGGCGAAAAGATTCTCGATCTCACCGAAGCGCAGCCGGTGGCAGGCGAAGCCGAGGGGCGCCAGCGCCGCCTCCAGCACCGCCATCGCCCCGTCATCGGCAGGCGTCACACTGCGGCAGCGGATCAGCGCCTGGGCCAGCGGCACCGGGTCCGGCACATCATTCCTCACGCGGCGTCTAGTCCCGCAGCAATTCGTTGATCGAGGTCTTGGACCGCGTCTGCGCATCCACCCGCTTCACGATCACGGCGCAATACAGGCTCGGCCCCGGCGAGCCATCCGGCAGCGGCTTGCCCGGCAGGCTGCCGGGGACCAGCACCGAATAGGCCGGCACGCGGCCCACAAAAACCTCGCCGGTCGCGCGGTCGATGATCTTGGTGGAGGCGCCGAGGAAGACGCCCATGGACAGCACGCTGCCGCGCTCCACGATCACGCCTTCCGCCACCTCGGACCGGGCGCCGATGAAGCACTCGTCCTCGATCACCACGGGATTGGCCTGCAGCGGCTCCAGCACGCCGCCGATGCCGGCGCCGCCGGAGATATGGCAGTTCTTCCCGATCTGCGCGCAGGACCCGATGGTGGCCCAGGTATCCACCATGGTGCCCGAATCGACATAGGCGCCGAGATTGACGAAGGACGGCATCAGCACCACGCCCGGCGCGATATAGGCCGAACGCCGCACCACCGCCCCCGGCACGGCGCGGAAGCCGGCTTCCTTGAAGCGGTTGGCGCCCCAATCGGCGAATTTCAGCGGCACCTTGTCATAGGCGCCCAGGCCCACATCCATCGGCGCGCTGTCGGACAGGCGGAAGGAGAGCAGCACGGCCTGCTTCAGCCACTGGTTCACCTGCCAGGCGCCATCCGCGCCCTTCGCGGCAACGCGCGCCTTGCCGGAATCGAGCAGTTCCAGCGCGGCTTCCACCGCGGTCCGGTCCTCGCCCTGGGTCTGCGCATTCAGCGTATCCCGGCGGTCCCACAGCGCCTCGATCTGGGACTGCAGGCGCGTCGTCGTGTCCATGGTGTGCTGGGTGTCCTGGCGTCTGGAAGGGCGGTGGGGAGAAGGCTCCCGCTTGTGCCGGCGACCATGCATAGCCCGCCGCCGCGCTGTCAACGCGCCGGGCGCCAGATCGCCGGGCCGGATCGGGTGGACCGATGGGGGGCCCGATGGGGGAGCAGGTGAGCTTTGCTAACCGGCCCTTCATCCGTGCCCCCTACCCTGCCCCGCATGGACGGAAACCCCCCGCTTTCTCCTGGCGAAGAGCCTGGCATGCCCCTCAGCCAGCCTGAGCTGCGTGGGGACACAGACCCCTTGGCCACCGCGCTGATCGAAAGCCGGTCCCGCTGGCGCGACTTCGCCCTGCTCTCGGCCGATATGCTCTTCGAGACCGATGCCGAGGGCCGCTTCGCCTTCCTGGCGCCGGAGCTGGTGCTGGGCCATGCGGCGGAATCGCTGATCGGCCTGCCCGCCGCCTCCCTGCTCGCCGGACCCGGGCCCAGCCCCTTCGGCCTCGGCGCCTTCGGCCGGAAGCGCATGATCAAGGCGTGGCTCTCCTGCGCCGATGGCGGCCAGGCCTGCCTGGAATTCACCCTGATGCGGCATGGCGAGGGGCTGCGTGGCACGGCGCGGGACATCACCGCGGCGGAACGGCGCGGCGAGGTCGCGGCCCGCGCGCTGCGGCGGGCCAATGCGCTGGGCCGGCTGCTGCGCCTCGGCCAGCGGCAGGGCGGCGCGGAGGCGGCGCTGGGCGCCATGCTCTCGGCCCTGCCGGCGGCGCTGTCCTGCGAGGGTGCGGCGGTGCTGGTGCCGGAAGGCAAGGCCTGGCAGGTCGCGCACTACGTCAAGGCGCCGCCGCCGCTGCACCTGCTGCCCGCGCCCGGCCTGCCCGTGGTGCCCAGCCACCATGCGCTGGCCTCCACCGAATGCGGCGCCTGCCTGCTGGCCTGGCGCAGCCCGGACCAGCCGCCGCTGGATACCGACGATCGCGACCTGCTCTCGGCCCTCGCCTTGCCCATCGCGGCGCTGCAGGCGGAGATGCTGCACCAGCGGGCGCTGGCGACCGCGGCCAATGGCGACCCGCTGACCGGCCTGCTGAACCGCCGCGGCTTCCTGGCCGCTCTGCCGCACCAGCTGGCCGAGGGCGGCGCGCTGGTCTTCCTGGACCTGGACGGGCTGAAGCCGCTGAACGACCGGCTGGGCCACAAGGCGGGCGATGCCGCGCTGCGCGCGGTCGCCGCGCGGATGCGCGCCCTGGCCGCGCCGCAGGACCTGGCAGCGCGGCTGGGCGGCGATGAATTCTGCCTCTGGCTGCACCGCGCCGATGCCGAGGAGGCCGCCTGTCGCATCAGCGCGCTCGGCGCGCCCGGGCCGCTGCCCGAATGGCCCGAAGCCGGGCCGCAGGCGCTGCGTGCCAGTATCGGCCTGGCCGTCTCTGAACCCTTCGACACGGTGGCGGAGCTGCTGTCCCGCGCCGATGCCGCCATGTATGCGGCCAAGCGCGCCCGCGGCGAGCGGCGCGCGTGACCGACAGCGCCGATGCCCGCCATGCCGCACGGCATGGCAATGCCGAGGCCCGCGCGGCCGTGGCCCGGCTGCCCGAAACCTCGCCCGAGCTGCTCACCTTCCTGGCGGCGGATCCGGCGGCGGAGGTGCGCCAGGCAGTCGCCGGCCATGCCGCCACGCCGCCCGCCGTCGCCCGGCTGCTGGCGGCGGACAGCGATGCCGCGGTGCGCCGGGAACTGGCCAAGCGGATCGCGGCGCTGGTCCCCAGCTTTTCCACCGATCCGCGCGGCCGCAAGGCGCGGCTTTCCGCCGGCACCCTGGCCCTGCTCGTGGAGGATACGGCGACCGAAGTGCGCGCCGCCATCGCCGCCGCAGTGGGGGAAATGCCGGATGCGCCGCGCGAGCTGATCCTGCGCCTGGCGCGGGATACCGCCATGTTGGTGGCGGAGCCGGTGATCCGCCACTCCCCGCTGCTGACCGAGGCCGACCTGCTCGGCCTGGTCGCCGAGCCGCCCGTGCCGGCCACCCGCCGCGCCGTCGCCCTTCGCGCCGGGCTGGGCGAGACGGTGACGGATGCGATCGCCGAGACCGCCGATGTGCCGGCCGTCGCCGCCCTGCTGGCCAATCCTTCCGCCGCGATCCGGGAGGCGACGCTGGACCGGCTGGTGACGGGGTCCGAGAAGCGGCCGATCTGGCAGGCCGCCCTGGTGCGGCGCCACCAGCTGCCCGCCCGCGCGGCGCGCGCCTTGGGGGCCATCGTGACCGACCATCTTCTGGGTGTGCTGGCGGCGCGATCCGACCTGCCGGCCGACCTGACCGCCGCGCTGCGCAAGCGGGTGGATGCGCGGCTTGCGGCGAAGGAGCCGGCCGAGGATGCGGAAGCCGTCCTGTTCGCCGCGGCCCGCGCCGGCGACCGCGACCTGCTGCTCAGCAAGCTGGCCGAAGCCGCCGGCGTGACGGAGGCGCGGGTGGAGGCGGCCTTGGCACTGCGCAGCGGGCGGGCCATCGCCGGCCTCTGCCACAGCGCCGGCTGGTCCGCGCCGCTGGCGGCGGAGGTGCAGGTGGTGCTGGGCGGGCTGAGCCCGCCCGAGGTGGTGCACCCCACGCTGGAGGGCAGCTGGGCGCTCGGCGAGGCCGAGCTGCAATGGCAGGCGGAGCTGCTGGAGGGACTGCCGGCTTGAGGGTTGCGGGCTCCAGCCTATTGTCGGAACGCATCTGCCGAGTCGCCTTGCGACGCGGCAAGGCTCGAAAATGCTTCAGGCGCGGATCAGCGTGCCCGCGCCCGTGCCGGTGAACAGTTCCAGCAGCACCGCATGCGGCACCCGGCCATCGACGATGACCGCGCCCTTCACGCCGCGCTCCACCGCGTAGATGCAGGTCTCGACCTTCGGGATCATGCCGGCGGAGATCCAGCCGGCCTCGATGCCCGCCTTGACCTCGGCCACGGTCATTTCCGGGATCAGCTGGCCATCCGGGCCCAGCACGCCGCGCACATCGGTCAGCATCAGCAGCCGTTCGGCGCCCAGCGCGCCGGCGATGGCACCCGCCACGGTATCGGCATTGATGTTGTAGGTCTGGCCATCGGCGCCGACGCCCACGGGTGCCACGACGGGGACGATATCCGCGCCGATCAGCAGCTGCAGCACGCGCGGGTCCACCCGCTCCGGCTCGCCGACGAAGCCGAGGTCGAGCACACGCTCGATATGGCTGTCGGGGTCGCGATAGGTGCGGGTCAGCTTGCGCGCCTGGATCAGCCCGCCATCCTTGCCGGAGATGCCGACCGCGATGGCACCCGCGCGGGTGATGGCGGAGGCGACCTGCTTGTTGACCGGGCCAGCCAGGACCATCTCGACCACGTCGAGCATTTCCTCATCCGTCACGCGCAGGCCCTGCACGAAGCTGGACTTCACGCCGAGCCGCTTCAGCATGGCGTTGATCTGCGGGCCGCCACCATGCACCACCACGGGGTTCACGCCCACCTGCTCCAGCAGCGCGATGTCGCGGCCGAAGCGCAGCGCGGTCTCCTCCTCCCCCATGGCGTGGCCGCCATATTTCACCACGACGATCTGGTCGTCGTAGCGCTTCAGGAAGGGAAGAGCGCCGGCGAGGATCGCCATCTGGTCGAGCGCGTCGTCGGTCATGGCAGGCGTCCCCGGTCGCTCCGGGGCCTTCCGCCGCGGGCGGCGCGGTTTGCGGCCTTTGCCGGCCAGGGTCAAGACCGGGGGCCGCTGGCCCCCGGCGCTGTGGGCCTCAGCGCGCCTGGATGCCGCGCGGCGTGGCGATGATCTCGGAAGCCTCGCAGATGTTCACCCGCATCAGCTCGGCGGTTTCGCCACTCGCCCAGACCACCTTGAAGTCATAGGCGCCGCCGCGGCCGCCCGGCGTGAAGCTGACCTGCCGGCCATTCGGCAGCACATTCTCCCCCAGCCGGTCGCGGCCCCAGTTGGAATTGCTGGAGGGGCCGAAATAGAACTCGTTCACCTGGCTGCCGGAATTGTTGCGCAGCGTGAAGCGGGTGTCGCATTGCGCGGCCGCGGGCGCGGCGGCGGCCGCGAGCAGGACGGCGGCAAGGGCCAGGCGTCGGAACATCAGCGAAATCCTCGGATCGGGACAGGCGCCGCCCGCCGATCGGGCGTGTGCCGCGCAGAGGCTGCGCCCCGCCTGGTTAAGCTGGCGTGAAGGCTCAGCCCAGCCGCGCGACGGCGGCCAGCTCGGCGCGCAATTCGGGGACGCCCTGCCCGGTCTCGCTGCTGGTCACCAGGATCAGCGGATGCGCGGCGGCGCGCTTCTTCACGATCGCCTCCAGCTCCCGCACCCGCTTTTCCAGCTGGGCCTTCTTCACGTCATCGACCTTGGTGATGCAGATCTGGAAGGCGACGGCGGCATCGGACAGCAGCTCGATCGCGGCACGGTCGGCGGGCTTGGTTTCCACCCGCGCATCCATCAGCAGCAGCACACGCCGCAGCGTCGGCCGGCCGCGCAGGAAGTCGAACATCAGCCCCTGCCAGTCCTCCTTCAGCGTCTTGGAGGCCTTGGCATAGCCATAGCCCGGCATGTCCACGAGGATCAGCTGGCCCTCGTCGCAGCGGAAGAAGTTGAGCTGCCGCGTGCGCCCCGGCGTGACAGAGACGCGCGCCAGTGCCTTCTGGCCGGTCAGGGCATTGAGCAGGGAGGATTTTCCCACATTCGACCGGCCGCAGAAGGCGACCTCGGGGCCGGCAAGCGGCGGCAGCTGGGTGATCGCCTGGGAGGCGTAGAAGAAGGTGCAGGGCCGCGCGAAAAGCAGGCGCCCGGCCTCGATCAGCCCGGCGCGCTGCTCGTCATCCACCGCCTCCGCCAGCCCGCCCGGCGGCAGCGTCACCGGGGTGCCGGAGGGGGTGGTAATGGTCACTTCTTGCCCTTCGGCGCCGGCTTGGCGGCGGCATCCGCCTTGGCGAGCGTGGCCGGCTTGGCCGGCGGCGGCGCGGCCGGGCTGCGCGCCTGGCGCTTCTTGTCCGCCTTCATGATGTAATACTGCTGGGCGATGGAAAGCAGGTTGTTCCAGGTCCAGTAGATCACCAGGCCGGCCGGGAAGCTGGCCAGCATGAAGGTGAAGATCAGCGGCATCCAGGCGAAGATCTTGGCCTGGATCGGGTCCGGCGGCGTCGGGTTCAGCTTGAACTGCAGGTACATCGTGATGCCCATCGCGATGGCCCAGGCGGGCATGTGCAGGAAGCTGGAGATCTGCGTCGGGTCGTAGGGCAGGATGCCGAACAGGTTGAACAGGTTGGTCGGATCCGGGGCCGAAAGGTCTCGGATCCAGCCGAAGAAGGGCGCGTGCCGCATCTCGATGGTGACGAAGAGCACCTTGTAGAGCGCGAAGAAGACCGGGATCTGCAGCAGGATGGGCAGGCAGCCGGAGGCCGGGTTCACCTTCTCCGACCGGTACAGCGCCATCATCTCGGCCTGCGCCTTGGCGGGGTCGTCCTTGTAGCGCTCCCGCACCTCCGTCATCTTCGGCGCCAGCACCTTCATGCGGGCCATGGAGGTATAGGCCTTGCTGGCCAACGGGAAGAAGGCGGCCTTCAGCGCCAGGGTGAAGATCAGGATCGCCACGCCGAAATTGCCGAAGATCTGGAACAGCCAGTCGATGGCATAAAAGAAGGGCTTGGTGATCCAGTAGAACCAGCCGAAGTCGATCGCCTTGTCGAAGCCCTCGATGTTCAGGCGGTCGGCATAGCCGTCCAGCAGCCGCACTTCCTTCGCGCCGGCGAAAAGCCGGGTGGCCAGGGCGGCTTCGCCACCGGGGGCCACCGTCTGCGCGCTGGGCGGGGCCATGTCGATCTGCCAGCGGTCCTGGCCACCCTCGGCCGAATGGCGATAGGCGGCGCGGATCGGCGTCGCCTGGCTCATCGGCGTCAGCGCCGTCAGCCAGTACTTGTCGGTGAAGCCGATCCAGCCGCCGGTGCTTTCCTGCTCCATCGCGGCGCCGCGGCGGCGCTCGGCCTCGGTCTTGGCGTCGCTGTACTTCCACTCGGTCAGCCGGCCGCCGAGCACGCCGGTGAAGCCTTCATGCAGGATGAAGAAGCCCGCGGTCTGCGGCGTGCGCTCACGCCGCACCCGGGCCCAGGGCAGCACCTGCACCGGCTCGGCGCCGGTGTTGCGGACGGACTGCTCCGCCGTCAGCATGAAGTCCTCGTCGATGCCGAGGCGGATGCTGAATTCCTGGCCCTGGCCATTGTCCCAGCGCAGCGTCACCGGGGTGGTGGGCGTCAGGTTCGTGCCATCGGCGGTCCAGTCCGTCTCCGGCCCCGGCACCGGGGTGCGGCCATCGGCGGCGGTCCAGCCCCATTGCGCGAAATAGGGGTTGGCATCGCTGCGCGGCGCCAGCAGGCGCACCAGCGGGCTGTCCGGCTGCACCGTCTCCCGGTAGCCGCGCAGGATGGCGTCATCCAGCCGCGCGCCGCGCAGGCTGATGCTGCCCTGCAGGCGCGGATTCTCGATGCGGATGCGCTGCTCGGGCGGCAGGTTCGGCGTGGCCGCCGCCGTCGTGGCGCCCGGGGCTGTACCGGGCTGGGCCAGCGGTGCGCCGGCGGTGGCCGGCACTGGCACCGGGGAGGCCGGGGCGGTGGCGCCGGGGCTGGCGGGGGCCGGCACCTGGGCCGCGATTTCGGCCTGGCGGCGCTGCTCCGCCTCCCGCGCCGGGCGGTTCCAGAGGTCGAACAACAGCAGGATGCCGACCGACAGGGCGATGGCGGCGAGGAGACGCTTCTGGTCCATGACGGCCTGATTCAGCCTTTCGTCGGTCGCGGGGCGGGCAGGTTGTCCGCCTCGGAGACGTTCCGGGGAGTAGGGGGCACCGGGTCATAGCCACCCGGGTGCCAGGGGTTGCAGCGCAATACACGGCGCGCGGTCAACCAGCTACCGCGCAGCGCGCCGTGCTCGGCCACCGCCTGCAGGCCGTATTCGCTGCAATGCGGGTAGAATCGGCAATTGCAGCCGATGAAGGGGCGGAGGGTGAGCTGGTAGGTGCGGATCGCGCCCCGCAGCAGGTGCTGCTGGGGGGTCATGCGGGGGCATCCACCAGCGGCGGCGTGGGCGGCTGCTCCTTCGCCGGCAGCACCCCGCCTTGGCGCAACGCGCCGCGCAGGTCGCCCAGCAGGGTGGCGAAGTCGCGCTTTGCCGTCGCCTCCCGCCCGATCACCACCAGGTCGAAGCCCGGCGGGGCATCCTGGCCCAGCAGCAGCCGCGCCGCCTCCCGCAGCCGCCGTTTCGTGCGGTTGCGGATGACGGCGTTGCCGATCTTCTTGGTGGCGGTGAAGCCGACCCGCAGCGGGCCGTCCGTGCCCTTCAGCACCTGCAGCACGAGCCCAGGCCGAGCCGCCCGCTGGCCGCGGGCCGCCACCAGCTTAAACTCACGACGCAGCTTCAGACGTGGCGGGCGCGCCGGCATGACACGAGTTTGCCCGCCGCGATCTCAGGCGGAGAGCTTCTTGCGGCCCTTGGCGCGGCGATTGGCCAGCACATTGCGCCCGCCGACCGTCGCCGTACGGGCGCGGAAGCCGTGGCGGCGCTTCCGGACGAGCTTCGAGGGCTGATAGGTACGCTTCACGACACACTCCCGCGGGCTCCGGATCCTGGCACCCAGGGAATGCCCCTG
This sequence comes from Falsiroseomonas tokyonensis, assembly GCF_019024325.1. Taxonomy (GTDB): domain Bacteria; phylum Pseudomonadota; class Alphaproteobacteria; order Acetobacterales; family Acetobacteraceae; genus Falsiroseomonas; species Falsiroseomonas tokyonensis. The sequence continues at coordinate 21,816 of NZ_JAFNJS010000002.1, read as the reverse complement.
GCCCGCCACGCACCGGCTGGTATCTAAAGGAATTGCCGGCGGCGGCCCTATATGGCGAGGGCCACCCCGGCGAGGCCGGACGTATAGGGAAGCGCCACCCCTGCCGTCAACCGCGCGGATCGGGCATGAGGGGCGCCGGATGCCACGCCCAAGCCGCCGTAAGGACCCTGCCGATGCCCGATTTCGACCTGGTTGTGATTGGTGCGGGCGCGGCCGGCCTCTCCGCCGCCGCCTTTTCGGCCGGCCTTGGGCTGAAGGTGGCCCTGGTGGAGCGCGGCCGCATGGGGGGCGATTGCCTGAACTATGGCTGCGTTCCCTCCAAGGCGCTGCTCGCCGCCGCCCATGCCGCCCATGCCGCCCGCCAGGCCGGGCGATTCGGGGTGCGGCTGCCGGAGCCGGAGATCGACTGGGCGACGCTGCGCGCCCATGTGCAGGGCGCCATCGCGCGCATCGCGCCCATCGATTCGGAGGCCCGCTACCGCGGCATGGGGGTGGAGGTGATCCGCGCCTCCGCCCATTTCGTGGCCCCCGACATGATCGAGGCCGCCGGCCGGCGGATCAGCTTCCGCCGCTGCGTCATCGCCGCCGGCAGCCAGGCGATCGTGCCGGATATCCCGGGACTCGGCCCGGTGCCCTGGCTGACGAACGAGACGATCTTCGAGCTGGAGGATCCGCCCGGCCACCTCATCATCCTGGGCGGCGGGCCGATCGGGCTGGAGATGGCGCAGGCGCATGCCCGGCTCGGCTGCCTGGTGACGGTGATCGAGGCCGGGCGAATCGCCGGCCGGGACGACCCGGAGCTCGTCGATGGCCTGCGCCGCGCCCTGCTGCGGGAGGGGGTGACGCTGCTGGAAGGTGCCAAGCTCGCCCGCGTCAGCTCCGACCGGCCGGAAGGTGGCGGGCCGGGGCTGGTGGCGCATCTGGAGGATGGGCGCGCGATCGGCGGCACCCACCTGCTGCTGGCGGTGGGAAGGGCGCCGCGGCTGGCGGGGTTGGACCTCTCGGCCGGCCAGGTGGCGGCGACGAAGCGCGGCATCACCACCGATGCCGGGCTGCGCTCTACCACCAATCCCCGGGTCTTCGCGGTGGGCGATATCGCCGACCCGGAGGGCATCGGCCCGCGCGCCTTCACCCACGTCGCCTCCCAGCATGCCGGCATCCTGGCGCGGCGCATGATCTTCCGCCTGCCGGCCAAGGTGGACTACGCCGCCCTGCCCCGCGTGACCTACACGGATCCGGAGCTCGCCCAGATCGGCCTGACCGAGGCCGAGGCGCGCGAGGCCGGGCATGAGATCAACATCCTGCGCTTTCCGGTGGCAGAGACCGACCGCGCGGCGGCGGAAGGGATCGAGGAAGGGCTGGTTAAGCTGGTGGTGACGCCCAAGGGCCGGCTGCTCGGCGCCGGCATCCTGGCGCCGCATGCCGGGGAGATGGCCGGCACCTTCGCGCTGATGATCGGCCGCAAGCTGCCGCTTTCCGCGCTGGCCGGGCTGGTGCTGCCCTATCCCACCCTGGCGGAGGCGGCGAAGCGGGCGGCGGGCGACTTCTACGCACCCAAGCTGATGTCGCCCCTGGTCAAGCGTGTGGTGGGCTGGCTGAAACACCTGCCCTGAGCGGGAGGCTCGCCTTCTTAACGGATTTGCGCGAGGCTCTGGCGCAACATGCTGCAATGCGGGAAGAGGGCACGAACATGGCGGGTAAACTGGAGGGCCGCACGGCCCTCGTCACCGGCTCCACCTCCGGCATCGGCCTGGCCATTGCGCTAGGCTTTGCCGGGGCGGGTGCCAAGGTGATGCTGAACGGCTTCGGCAGCGCTGCCGAAATCGCCAAGGCCCGCGCCGCGGTGGGTGCGGCCATGGGCGTGGCGGAGGCGCCCTATTCGGGCGCCGACATGTCCAAGCCCGAGGAGATCCGCGCCATGGTGAAGGCCTGCGAGGCCGAGCTCGGCGCCTGCGACATCCTGGTGAACAATGCCGGCATCCAGTTCGTCGCGCCGGTGGAGGAGTTCCCGGAGGACAAGTTCGACCGGATCATCGCCATCAACTTCACCTCCAACTTCCACGCCATCAAGGCGGCGCTGCCGGGGATGAAGGCGCGCGGCTTCGGGCGGATCGTGAACGTCGCATCCGCCCACGGCCTGGTCGCGAGCCCCTACAAGACCGCCTATGTGGCGGCGAAGCACGCGGTGGTGGGGCTGACCAAGTCAGTGGCGCTGGAGATCGCCCGCGGGCCCGTCACCTGCAACGCCATCTGCCCCGGCTTCGTCCGCACCCCGCTGGCGGAGGCCCAGGTAAAGCCGCTGGCGGAGAAGCACGGCGTCTCCGAGGACAAGGCGCTGACCGACTTCCTGCTGGAGCGCCAGCCCACCAAGCGGTGGGTGGAGGTCGAGGAAGTGGCGGAGATGGCGCTGTTCCTGGTGGGCCCGAACAGCGGCAGCATCAATGGCAGCGCGCTGTCCATCGACGGCGGTTGGACCGCGCAGTGAGAGGCAGTGGAGGTGGTGCTGGCGGCCCGTGCCACTTCGCACGGGCCGAGGCCGCGAATGCGGCCCGCGCCCAGACCGCCCGGCTTGCCGGGTGGAACAGTGCAGGGCGCGAAGGCAAGCCGGCGGATGCCGGCGCCCGCCGTTTGAGGGCAGTTAATGATTGAAAACGAGTTTCGCGCGGAGGCGGCCGATACGCTGGGCGCGGCCGGCGCCGCGCCCGGCCCCGCGCCACGCACCACCCGCCCCGCCCCCACCACGCGCCGCATCAACCTGGCGCTGCAGGGCGGCGGCACGCATGGCGCCTTCACCTGGGGGGTGCTGGAGCGGCTGCTGGAGGATGAGCGGCTGGAATTCGAGGCGGTCTCCGGCACCTCCGCCGGCGCCATGAATGCGGCCGTCTTCGTCCAGGGCCTCTGCGAGGGCGGGCGGGACGGGGCGCGCCGGGCGCTGGAGCGCTTCTGGCGCAATGCCGCCAGCCGCATGTCCATGAGCCCGCTGCAGAACACGCCGCTGGAAAAGGCGCTCTGGGGCCATGACCTGACCTGGTCCTTCGCCTACCAGACCTTCGAGACGCTGACCCGCGTCATGTCCCCCTACCAGCTCAATCCCACCCCCTACGAGTTCAACCCGCTGCGCCAGGTGCTGGAGGAGGAGATCCACCCCGAAATCCTGCGCCACGGCAAGGGCCCGAAACTGTTCATCTCCGCCACCTCCGTCCGCACCGGCAAGCCGCGGGTCTTTGCGCGGGAGGAGGTGACGGTCGACACGCTGCTGGCCTCGGCCTGCCTGCCGCAATTCTTCAAGGCGGTGGAGATCGATGGCGAGCCCTTCTGGGATGGCGGCTATCTCGGCAATCCCGCGCTCTGGCCGCTGTATGAGCAGGGTGGGCCGCCGGACATCGTGCTGGTGCAGCTGAACCCCATCGTGCGGGACGAGCTGCCGACGCGGCCGACGGAGATCGTCAACCGGCTGAACGAGATCAGCTTCAATGCCTCCCTGATGGCGGAGATGCGCGCCATCGACTTCGTGCAGCGGCTGCTGGAGGCCGGGCGGCTGGAGCAGCCGCGCTACCGCAAGCTGTTTGTCCATTGCATCGAGGACGAGGCGCGGATGCGCGACTTCAAGCTCAGCACCAAGCTGAACGGCGACTGGGACTTCCTCATGACCCTGAAGCGCTATGGGCGGGAGGCGGCGGATGGCTGGATCGCCGCGCATTTCGACAAGCTGGGGCGGGAGAGCAGCGTGGATATCCGCGAGCGTTTCCTGTGACCGGAGCGGCTGGGGCGCGCGCGGCGCCGCCTCCACACGGCGGAGATGCGCCGCTGGAACGAATTCGCCTGTAAAGATCATTTACTGCGCATTTTGCGCCTTGCACGCGAAAGTGATATTTGGTTCCAATTCGAAGCGATCGGAGAGACGCTTCATGTCCAACTTGCCGCGCCAGCTGCTTCGCGAGCCAGCCGCCAAAGGCCCGACCCTCGCGGAAAACGACAATCATCCCGGCGCGGGGCCGGAGGTGCTGGACTGGCATCGCGGCGATGGCGACGACACCGTGATCGGCGGCGGCGGCGGCGATACGCTCCGCCTCATCGGCACCGGCCTGACGCCCGAGGGCTTGCTCGCGCGGATCGAAACCGAATCGGGCAGCCCGGCGCCGCGCCTGCTGGGGTCCGCGGTCGATGTGACCGGCGTGGTCGGGCGAATCGTGCTGGGCAGCGAGACGGTGATTTTCCGCGCCATGGAACGCCTGATCCTGCAGGGCCGACCGGCCAGCAACGACCACTAACCATCTGAAAAAGGCCAATAGCTGGCCGTTCCGGCAGGCATCGATTTCGCCTATGGGCTCCACAGGCCCTTCGGATTGGATGCGTGAGACGCCGCCGCGCTTGATCCATCCCGCAAAACCAAGCGGGAGATCAGACCGTGACCGATACCAACCGACGCCCCGGATGCTGGGACCTCGACTACCTCCTGCCGGAACGGCCGGCGCAGGGCCGCTGGCATGGCGGTCCGGTGAATCAAAGGCTGCGGCCGGGCAATGAGCACCGGGTCTGGCATCCCGGCGACGGCAACTGCGTGATCGCCGTGAACGATGCGGTGCGCACCCTGCAGCTGGACGATACCGACCGCACGCTGGAGCAGATCCTGCAGGCGATCCGGGTGGAGCCCGGCTCCCCCCTGCCCCGCCTGGGCCTGGGCGAGATCCTGCTGGAGGGCGTGCGCGGCACCATCCAGCTGGGGGAGGAGCGGATCCGTTTCGCCGGGCTGCAGCGCGTGGTGATCGGCGGCTACAGCGCCTATCCGGCGCGCGGCAAGGAATGAGGCCGCGGGTGCAGGGCGAGGCTCAGCCGGGCGGGGCGCCGGGCCTCGACCACCACGATGGCCCATTGGCGGAAGCGGCGGGCCAGCACCGCCAGGCGGCGCGGATCGCCGGCCAGCAGCAGGTGGTGCTCCGCCCAGCCCGGCCCGCGACCCGTCCCCCGGCCGAAACCCTCGGCCAGCACCAGATCCCGCGCCGCCACCCGCAGCCGGGCCTGCATGCGGCGGTTCCAGCCGGGCGGCATGCGCCGGCTGCGCGGGTTCCAGGCGGTGACGAAGCCGGCCTGGCGCAGCCCGTGCGCGGCCACCAAAGCATCCATCGTGGCGCTGCGCCGGCCGATCCGCACCGTGATGCCGGCGGCCTCGTAGCCCGTGGCGCGGAAGGCGGCGAGCGGCGGGCGGGTCACGTGAGTTGCAGCAGCAGGCCCTTGAGATAGGCGCTCTCGGGCAAGCCGGGATGCACGGGATGGTCCGGCCCGGCGCCGACGGTGGCCAGCAGCCGCGCCTCCCGCTTCGCCCGGTGCAGGCCCCAGGCCACCGCATCGGTGAAATCGCCGGGCGAGACGTGGTGGGAGCAGGAGGCGATGAAGAGGATGCCCTCCGGCGAAACGAGCCCCGCCGCCAGCCGCGCCAGCTTGCCATAGCCGCGCAGCGCCGCCGGCTGGTCCTTGCGGGTTTTCGCAAAGGCGGGCGGGTCCGCCACCACCACCTCGAACTTCCGGCCGCTGGCGGCCATCTTTTCCAGGTGCTCCAGCGCCTCCGCCTTCAGGGGCGTGACGCGGTCGGCAAAACCGGCGAGGCGGGCGGCCTGCATGGCGTGGTCCAGCGCGTGCTCGCTGCGGTCGAGCAGCGTGACCTCGGAAGCGCCAGCCGCCGCCGCGGCCAGGCCGAAGCCGCCGGTGTGGCAGAAGGCATCGAGCATGGTGCGGCCGCGGCAGAGGCGGGCGACCATGGCGCGATTGGCGCGCTGGTCGAAGAACCAGCCGGTCTTCTGGCCACCCAGCAGGTCCACCGGGAAGCTGAGGCCGGATTCCTCGACGGTGGCGGTGCCCTCGCCCTGCAGGGCGGTGACCGATTCGGACAGTCCCTCCAGCTTGCGCACGGCGCTGTCGTTGCGCGCCACCACCAGGCGGGGAGCAAACAGCGCGTTCAGCGCGGCCAGGATGTGGGGCGTCGCGGCATCCATGCCGGCGGTATTCGCCTGGATCGCCACCGCATCGCCGTAGCGGTCGATGATCAGGCCCGGCAGGCCATCGGCCTCGGCATGCACCAGCCGGTAGTAGGGCGCGTCGAACAGCCGCTCCCGCAGCGCCAGGCAGGCGGCGAGGCGGCGCTGGTACCAGGCGGCGTCGATGGTGGCCGCCGGATTGCCGTCCAGCCGGCGGGCGGCGATCAGGCTATGCGGGTTGAAATGCCAGACGCCGTGCTTCACGCCGTCATCGCCTTCCAGCCGCACCGGGGTGCCGGGCTGCAGGGCGCGCAGCGCGGGGGTCATGGCGATCTCGTTGGAGAAGGCCCAGGGGTGGCCCCCCTTCACGCGGCGGTCGCCGCCGGGGGCGAGGCGGATCAGCGGATGCTCGGTCATGGCCGGGCCTATGCCCGGATCAGCCGCGGACCGCCAGTATGACCCCACCGATGGTCATGGACAGCGCCGCCACCTCCCGCAGCCCCAGCGGCTCGCCCAGCAGCAGCGCGGCGGAGGCGACGCCGATCACCGGCGTCAGCAGCGTGCCGGAGGAGGCAGCCGCCGCCGGCAACCGCCGCAGCGCCGCGAACCAGGCGAGGTAGCAAAGGCCCAAGGGCCCGACGCCACCATAGACCATCACCGCCCAGTCCCACCCGGACAACCCGGAAAAGTCCGGCGTCTCGAAGATCAGCGCGCCGGCCAGCAGCGGCGTGCAGCCGACCACGAGCTGCCAGGCGACGGAGGTGGTGGGCGGCAGCGCCAGCGGCCAGCGCTTGGTGACGACGGTGCCGAGCGAGAACAGCACCGCCCCGCCCAGCGCCGCCACCACGCCCGGCAGCTTGGCGAGCCCGACATCCAGCCCCGGCCCCACCACCAGCACCACCAGCCCGCCGAGCCCCAGCACCAGGGCGGCGAGGCGCCGGCGGCTCGGCGGCTCGCCCAGCACCAGCCAGGCGAGCAGCGAGGTCCAGACCGGCATGGTGTAGCAGACGATCGTCGCCTCCCCCGCCGCCAGCCACAGCAGGGAGAAGGTCGCCATGCCCATCCAGGCGGTGACGTTCAGCAGGCTCGCCGCCACCAGGCGCGGCCAGAGCGCCCGGGGCACGGTGAGCCTTTCGCCGCGCCAGGCCGCGATGGCGAATAGCAGGGAAATGCCGAGCGCGGCGCAGACCACGCGCATGGAGAAGGGCGGCAGCACGCCCAGCAGCAGCTTCATCGAGGTCCAGTTGAAGCCCCAGCCGATGACGGTCACCAGCAGCAGCGCCAGCCCGCGCGGGTCGAGCCGGGCCGCGGCGGGGGGGATCAATCCAGGTAGTCCGGCTCCTCCTTGGCAAGGCGGCGCTTGATGCTTTCCATGTGGAGGAAGGCGCTTTCGCGGTCGCCCTCGCGCATCTGGTCGTAGGTTTTCTGCGCCAGTTCGGGCGGCACCGGCTTCAGCGGGCGGCCGGTGGACAGCGCCAGGCGCTGCGCCTCCGCCGCGCGCTCCAGGTAATACAGGTCGTCCCAGGCCTCGGCCGCGCTGGCGCCGACCACCATCACGCCGTGATTCTTCATGAAGACGATATCGGCATCGCCGATCGAGGCGGCGATGCGGTCACCCTCCCGCTCATCCAGGGCGAGGCCGTTGTAGTGCTCGTCCACCACGGTGCGGCCGTAGAATTTCAGGGCGGATTGCCCGGCCCAGGCCAGCGGCGGGCCTTCCAGCATGGCGAGCGCCGTGGCGTTCGGCATATGGGTGTGGAAGGCGGCCTTGGCGCGCGGCAGGTTCTTGTGGACCCGGGCATGGATGTAGAAGGCCGTCGCCTCCGGCACGCCCTCGCCGGCCACCACATTGCCCGCGAAATCGCAGACGAGGAGGCGGGAGGCGGTGATCTCGGCAAAGGCCCAGCCGTACGGGTTCACCAGGAACAGGTCGTCCCGCCCCGGCACCACCAGCGAAAAGTGGTTGCAGATGCCCTCATGCATGCCGAGGCGCGCGGCCATGCGGAAGGCGGCGGCGAGATCGACGCGCGCGGCGCGCACCGCCTCGGCGTCGAGCTCCGAATTGCGCAGGATGGCGGGGGCGGCGTTCAGCGCATGCGCCATGTCGGGGGCCTTTCCTTCGGGTGCTGAATGATTCGCAGCAGCCTCGCCGCGCTGCAAGCCCGCGATCTGGCCATTTGGGAAAGTCCGGGGCAGATCATGCGCGGCGGACGGAGGGACGGCGATGAGCGGCACCAACCAGCGGATCGACGGCAAGCGGCTGTGGGACAGCCTGATGGCCATGGCGCGGCATGGCGCCACGCCCAAGGGCGGCGTGCGCCGGCTGACCCTGACCGATATCGACAAGGCCGCCCGCGACGATTTTCGCAGCCAGTGCGAGGCGCTCGGCCTGACGGTGCGGGTGGACGCCATCGGCAATATGTTCGCCCGCCGCGAAGGCCGCGACCCGTCCCGCCTGCCCGTGCTCTTCGGCAGCCACCTGGACAGCCAGCCCTCCGGCGGGAAGTTCGACGGCGCGCTCGGCGTCATGGCGGGCATGGAGGTGATGCGCACGCTGCACGAGCTGAACATCACCACGGAGGCGCCGCTGGAGCTGGTGAACTGGACCGACGAGGAAGGCAGCCGCTTCGGCCTGTCCCTCATGGGCAGCGGCACCTGGGCCGGCGTCTATCCGCTGGCCCGCAGCTACGCCCTGCCGGACCAGCAGGGCGTCACCGTGGAACAGGCCCTGAAGGATATCGGCTACCAGGGCGAACACCCCGCCGCCCCCTTCCCGGCCGATGCCTATTTCGAGCTGCATATCGAGCAGGGCCCGATCCTGGAGAAGGAGGGACGGCAGATCGGCATCGTCACCGGCGCCCAGGCGCAGGTCTGGTGGGATGCGCGCATCACCGGCCAGGACGCCCATGCCGGCACCACGCCCCCCTCCACCCGGCGGGACGCGCTGGTGGCGGCGGCGCAGGTGATCACCCTGGTCGACGGGCTGATGCGCGACCGCGGCGAGGACGGCTGCGGCACGGTGGGCTTCCTGAAGGTCGAGCCGAACAGCCGCAACGTGATCCCTGGCGAGGTGCGGTTCTCCATCGAGTTCCGCCACCCGGACAGCGCCGATATCGCCGCCCTCGCCCGCGACTTCCCGCCCATGGCCTCGGCGGTGGTGAAGGAGGCCGGCTGCCAGCTCGAACTCACCCAGGTGCTGCACTACGACGCGCAGCCCTTCGATGCGGCGTGCGTCGCCCTGGTCGAACAGGCCGCCGAACGGCTGGGCTATCCGGCGCGCCGCATGGTCTCGGGCGCCGGGCATGACGCCGTCTATGTCGCCCGGCGCCTACCCGCGGCGATGATCTTCACCCCCTGCAAGGACGGCCTCAGCCACAACGAGGCCGAGAGCATCGAACCGTCGGAGGCCGAAGCCGGCTGCCAGGTGCTGTTCGAGGCGGTGCTCGCGCGGGCCAACCGGCTGCTTCCCACATCGGGCGTGTAACACCGCACCGGTTCGCGCCGCGACGCGCAACTTTCACGTGATTGGGGCGCTTGGCGCGAGGCATGTCCCAAGCCTCGCCGCCCCCTTTTCCGGAGAGACCGCGCATCATGAACCCATCGCTTTGGCCACGCCCGGCCCAGATCGCCGCAGGTCTTCTCCTGCTCTTCGGCCTCATCGGCTGGGTTACCGTCGTGAGCGTCAGCGGCGATGCGCGGGAGGCGCGCGAGCTGGCGGCGCGGAACGAGGCGCAGCGCGCCACGCTGGAACAGACCCTGGCCGCCGAACGGGCCGCCAACGGCGCCCTGCCCGCCCTGCAGGCCCGTGCCCAGCAGGCCGAACAGGCCCGCACCGCCGCCGAAGCGCGCGCGCAGCAGCTGACCGGAGAGGCCACCCAGGCCGAGCAGCGCCTGGCCACCCTGCGGCAGGAGCTGGCCGAGGCCCAGCAGGCCGCCGAGGCCGCCCGCAGCGCCCGCGCCGAGACCGCCGAGCTGCAGCAGCGCCTGGCCCAGACGCGCGAGGAGCTGCGCCAGGCCGAGGCGCGGCGCGATGCGCTGCGCGTGGAGGTCGAGCAGGCCGAGACCGCCCAGGCGCGCGCCGCCGAAAGCCGTGACGCCACGTCAGAGGCGCTCCGCAGCCTGCAGGCCCGCCAGGCGGCGCTGACGGCCGGGGTGCAGTCGGCCGAGGCGCGCCTTGCCGAACTCGCCGCCGAGGCCGGCCGGGCGGAGGAAGGGCTGACCGCGCGCAATGCGGAGCTGGCGGGAATCGAGCAGCGGCTGCGCGGCATGCGCGACCAGCAGGCGCTGCTGGAGACCGACCTGAACACCCGCCGCGCCGCCCTGGCCGAGGTGCAGGCCCGGCTGGAGCAGGCGACCCAGGCGGCGGAACAGGCGGCCAACCGCCTCTCCGCCACGCAGTCCGAGATGGCGCAGGCAACCCGCCAGGCGGGCGAGGTGCAGCAGCGCCTGGCCAGCCTGCGCAACGAGGCGACGGCCGCCGAGGCCCAGCGCGACCAGCGCCGCCAGGCCGCCGAGCGCGCCGAGGCCGAGGCCGGCCGCCTGGCCCAGGCGCGTGAGGCCGCGGAGCGCGAGACCCGCCAGGCTGAGGCGCGCCGGACCGAGGTGACGGCGGAGCTGCGCGCGGCGGAGGAGCGGCTGCAGGGCCTGACCGCCAATGTGGAGGCGCAGCAGCGCCGCCTGGCGGAGCTGCGCCAGCAGGCCGAGCAGGCAGGCTCCGCGCTCGCCGAGCGCCAGCGTGCGGCAGCCGAGGCGGCGCGGCAGGTGACCGAGCTCGGCGAGCAGACCCGCCAGGCCCAGGCGACGCTGGAGCAGCTGCGCCAGTCCATCGGCCAGCAGCAACAGCAGCAGCGCCCGGCCCAGCCGGCGCAGCCTGGCCAGCCGGCACAGCCGGCGAACTGAGGGTCGCACGGCCCGCCATGCGCGGGCCGCGCCGCTACAGCACGATCTGTCCGAATGGACAGATCTCGTGCTGTAGAAGCTATTGTTTCTAAAGCACGAAATCGGTTCAGACTGATTCAGTGTGAACCGATAGTGCTTTAGCCCAGCGCGGCTGCCGCCATCCAGGCGGCCATTCCCGACAGCAGGCCCAGCGCCAGGGCCTGCAACGCGCCGCCCATCGGCGGCAGACCGCTGGCCCGCGCCTTCAACCCGCCCAGCCCGAGCAGACCCGCCGCCGTCAGGCCGGCGGAGGCCACCAGCGCATCGGCCGGCGCGGCGGCCAGCAGATAGGGCAGCAGCGGCAGCAGCCCGCCCAGTGCCTGGCCCAGCCCCAGCGCCAGCGCGGACCGAGCGGCCTGGCGCGGATCGGGCTCGGAGAGGTCGAGTTCGAAGCGCATCATGAAATCTACCCAGCGCCGGCGATCGCCGGCGATCGCCTCCACCGCCTGGCGCAGCAGGTCCCCGCGCAGGCCGTAGCGGTGCAGGATCGCCGCCACCTCCCAGCGCTCACGCTCGGGGTAGAGGCGGCTTTCCTCCTCCTCCCGCGCCCGTTCGGCCAGGTAGTGCGCGGCCTCGCGGCGCGCGGCCATGGCATGGCCGAGCCCGGCCGACACCGCGCCGGCCGCCGCCACCGCCAGGCCGGAGAGCAGGATCGGCGCCGGCGCCACGCCCAGCGCCGCCAGCGCGGCGGTCACCGCGAAGGGCAGCACCAGCCCATCCGCAGCCCCGGACAGCAGGTCGCGCAGCGGCGCCAGGCTGGCGAAGTGGCTTTCCTCATGCGCCGGGCCGGGCGGCATGGGGGGTAGGCCATCACGGGTCGGCTCGCCCGGCAGGGCGGGGGCGGAGGATGCGTGGGACATGGTGCCAGACTACAGTTGCCACTCGGGCCGAGTCACGTCCGGAAGCCCGGCACGCCGGCCCGCAAGACATTGTGAAAAAAGGGAATTTTGGGAATGAGACGCATCCTCACAGCGGCCCTGCTGGGTGCGGCCAGCCTGGCCATGCCGCTGGCGGCCCAGCCGGCCGGGAACCGGCCGCTCGAGATCCGGGAGATCGGCAGCCTGCATGTCGGCGGCAGGGTGGCGGAAATCACCGGCCTGCCGGAGCAGGAGATCGTCTTCTCCCCCGGCGCGCCGCCGCTGCGGGTCAATCCGAACGGGCATTTCCAGGTGGAGCAGATGTATGCCCAGTACGTCCGCCTGGCATCGCCACGGGCGCGCTGGCCGCTGATCCTGGCGCATGGCGGCGGGCTTTCGGGCGTGACCTATGAGACGACGCCGGATGGCCGCCCCGGCTGGCAGATGGCCTTCCTGCGCGCCGGCCATGATGTCTATGTGACGGATGCGATGGAGCGTGGCCGCTCCGGCTGGGCGCGCTTCCCGCAGATTCTGGCCGGGGAGCCGGTGTTCCGCAGCATGGGCGAGGGCTGGGGCCTGTTCCGCGTCGGACCCGCGGATGGCTGGAACCTGGAGGCCAGCCAGCGCCGCGCCTTCCCCGAGACGCGCTTCCCCGTCGCCGCCTGGAACCAGTTCATGATGCAGGCGGTGCCGCGCTGGGTGACCACGGACCGCCAGGTGCAGGCGGCCTACGACGCGCTGGTGCAGCGCATCTGCCCCTGCGTGATGCTGGTGCATAGCCAGGGCGGCAATTTCGGTTTCACCGCCGCGCTGAACGCGCCGGGGCTGGTCAAGGCGGTGATCGCCGTCGAACCGTCCGGCGCCCCGCCCGCCACCGCCGATGCCGCCCCGCTGCGGGAGGTGCCGCACCTGGTCGTCTGGGGCGACTATATGTCCGACAACCCCTTCTGGCAGCGCATCCGCGGCAATATCGAGCGCTGGCAGGGCCAGATCCGCGCCGCCGGCGGCGTGGCGGAGACGCTGGACATGCCGGCGGAGGGCGTGCGCGGCAACTCGCACATGATCATGATGGACGACAATTCGGATGACGTGGCGGCGCGCATCCAGGCCTGGATGGAGCGCCAGGGCCTGATGCGCTGACCGCCTGGACCGTCAGGCCTGGCCGCCGGCCACCGCCCGGTTGCGGGCGGTATCCGCCGGCAGGTTCAGCCGCACCCGGCCTTCCGCCACCGCGGAGACCAGGCACAGCGGCAGGAAGTGATGGTGCTGCTGGGTGCCGTCCGGATCGTCCTTCCGGGTCAGCTTGATGCGGTCGCCTTCCACCTTGTCCACGGTGCCGACATGGCCGCCATCCTGGCCGACGACCTCCATGTGTTCCTGGATCTGCGTGGTGAAATCGCTCATCGCTGGGCTTCCTTCCGCTCTGGATGCGGGAATAACGGCCCAGGCGCCGGGCGGATGCCTGGCGGCGGCGACCGTTCCGCGCGCGGCAGGGCCGGGCGCGGGCGGCGCTTCGGGTTGTCGCCGCCGCAAGCCCTGTCTATAGCGGCGCAGCCGGAGGACGATCTTGGCCACCACCGAACCCGATACCCAACCCCGCACGGAGCCCACCGCCGCCCAGGCGGCCCAGGCCCTGCTGCTTGCCCGCCCCGCCAGCGAGGAGCGCCGGATGGCCGATGCCATCCGCGCGCTCGCCATCGATGCGGTGGAGCAGGCCAAGTCCGGCCATCCCGGCATGCCCATGGGCATGGCGGATGTCGCCACCGTGCTGTTCACGCGCTTCCTGAAATACGACGCCGCGGACCCCCGCTGGCCGGACCGGGACCGCTTCGTGCTGTCCGCCGGGCACGGCTCCATGCTGCTCTATGCCCTTCTGCACCTGACGGGGCAGGAGGGGATGTCCATCGAGGACATCAAGCGCTTCCGCCAGCTGCATTCCCCCGCCGCCGGCCATCCGGAATTCGGCGAGCATCCGGGCATCGAGATGACCACCGGCCCGCTCGGCCAGGGCATCGCGACCGCGGTCGGCATGGCGCTGGCGGAACGCATGCTGGCGGCGCGCTTCGGCAAGTCGCTGGTGGATCACCGCACCTGGGTCATCGCCTCCGACGGCGACCTGATGGAGGGGATCAGCCACGAGGCGGCCTCCTTCGCAGGTCACATGCGCCTCGAACGGCTTTGCGTGCTGTATGACGACAACAATATCTCGATCGACGGCGATACCGCGATCTCGCTGTCCGACGACGCGCTGCGCCGCTTCCAGGCCTATGGCTGGGCCACCCGCCGGGTGGATGGCCATGACCATGAGCAGGTCGCGGCCGCCATGTCCTGGGCGATGCGCAACCGCAAGCCGACGCTGATCGCCTGCCGCACCATCATCGGCTTCACCGCGCCGAACAAGGCCGGCACCGCCTCCAGCCACGGTGCGCCGCTGGGCCAGGCCGAGGCCGATGCCGCCAAGGCCGCGATGGGCTGGAACCACGGGCCCTTCGAGGTACCGGAAGGCCTGAAGGCGCGCTGGGAGGAAGCCGGCCGCCGCGGCGCCGGCACCCGCCGGTCCTGGCTGAAGCGCCTGGCGAACCATGCGCAGAAGGACGAGTTCGAGCGGGCGCTCGCCGGCCGCCTGCCGGAAGCCTGGCACGAGCCGCTGGCGGCGCTGCGCGCCAAGCATGCCGAGGACCGGCCGAAGATCGCCACCCGCATCGCGTCGCAACGCGCGCTGGAAGCCCTGGTGCCGGCGGTGCCGGAGATGGTGGGCGGCTCCGCCGACCTCACCGGCTCCAACAATACCAATGTGAAGGGCATCCCCTCCGTCGCGCCGGGCAGCTATGGCGGCCGCTACATCCATTATGGCGTGCGCGAGCATGGCATGGCCGCCGCGATGAACGGCATGGCGCTGCATGGCGGGCTGATCCCCTATTCCGGCACCTTCCTCGTCTTCGCCGACTATCTGCGGCCGGCGCTGCGGCTTTCCGCACTGATGCGGCTGCGCGTCATCCATGTGCTGACGCATGACAGCATCGGCCTTGGCGAGGACGGGCCGACCCACCAGCCGGTGGAGACGCTGGCCTCCCTGCGCGCCATCCCCAACCTGGCGGTTTTCCGCCCGGCGGATGCGATGGAGACCGCCGAGTGCTGGGAACTGGCGGTGAAGCGCGCGGACGGGCCTTCGGTGCTCGCCTTGTCGCGCCAGAACCTGCCGGCCTTGCGCGCCGAGCCGGGCGAGAACCGCTCCGCCCGCGGCGGCTATGTGCTGGCCGAAAGCTCCGGCCCGCGCCGCGCCACGCTGATCGCCACGGGGTCCGAGGTGCATCTGGCCGTCGCGGCGCGCGCGCTGCTGGAAGCGGATGGCATCCCGACCGCCGTCGTCTCCCTCCCCTCCTGGGAAATCTTCGCGCTGCAGGACGAGGGCTATCGGAACCAGGTGCTCGGCGACGTGTTGCGCGTGGGCATCGAGGCGGCGTTGTCTTTCGGCTGGGACCGCTGGCTCGGGCCCGATGGCATCTTCATCGGCATGCAGGGTTTCGGCGCCAGCGCGCCGGCCGAGGAGTTGTTCCGACATTTCGGCATCACGGCGGAGGCCACGGCGGCGGCGGTGAAGAAGCGCCTCGGCTGAAGCTCGGTTTGGTCACAAAAGGGGAAAGACGACGATGACGGTGAAGGTTGCCATCAACGGCTTCGGGCGCATTGGCCGCCTGGTGCTGCGCGCCATGATCGAGAGCAACCGCACCGACGTGGAGTGCGTGGCGATCAACGACCTCGGCAGCGTCGAGGCGAATGCGCACCTGTTCCGCTACGACAGCGTGCATGGCCGCTTCCCCGGCGAGGTCGCGGTGGACGGCAACAAGATGATCATCACGGCGAATGGCCGCACCTATGCGCCGATCGTCGTGAGCGCCGAGCGTGACCCGACCAAGGTGCCCTTCCAGGGCGTCGATGTCGCCCTGGAATGCACCGGCATCTTCACCAGCAAGGAGAAGGCCTCCGCGCTGATCACCGCCGGCGCGCGCAAGGTCGTCATCTCCGCCCCCGGCGACAATGCCGATGCGACCATCGTCTATGGCGTGAACGAGAAGACGCTGACCAAGGAGATGACCGTCATCTCCAATGCCAGCTGCACCACCAACTGCCTGGCGCCGATCGCCAAGGTGCTGCACGACAATTTCGGCATCGTGCGCGGCTATATGGTGACCATCCACGCCTATACCGGCGACCAGAACACGGTCGACACGCTGCACAAGGACCTGCACCGCGCCCGCGCGGCCGCCGTTTCCGCCATCCCGACCAGCACGGGTGCCGCCAAGGCCGTGGGGCTGGTGATGCCGGAGCTGAAGGGCAAGCTGGACGGCACCGCCATCCGCATCCCGACGCCGAACGTCTCCCTGGTCAGCCTGGACTTCGTGCCCGCGAAGACCGAGGGGCTGACCAAGGAAGCGATCAACGCCGTGATGAAGGCGGCCTCCGAATCCGGCCCGCTGAAAGGCATCCTGGGCTACAACACGGCGCCGCTGGTCAGCATCGACTTCAACCACGACCCGCACAGCAGCACCTTCGACGCCACCCAGACCCAGGTGGTCGATGGCGGCCTGGTGCGCGTGATGTCCTGGTACGACAATGAATGGGGCTTCTCGAACCGCATGAGCGACACCGCCGCGCTCTTCGGCAGCCTCTGAGATAACGTCTCCCTCCCCCGTTCTTACGGGGGGTCGGGGCACTGCCCCGACGCCGGAGGCTGGTCGGGGTGGGGGCCCCGCGCCCCCCCTTCAGAACCGGTTCAGCCTGGCGCGGGACATCTCCATCCCCCGCCCCTCGCCGTTCACGCAGCGCAGCCCGGCCTGCCCGGATGTGCACACCACCCCCGCGCCGCTCCATCGCGCGCCATGGCCCAGCACCGGCAGGCGCGGGCTCACCACCAGGTCCCCCGCGCAGAGCACGGCAGATGGGCCCCGCGCCGCCAGCGCATAGGCATGCCCCCAGTCGCTGTCGCACTCCTCCGGCGCCGGCGGGCGGGCGAAGCTGAAGTTCACGATCTCGCAGCGCAGCGCGCGATCCATCACCTCGCAGCGGATATTGCCGGAGGGCAACTGGAAGCCTTCCTGGGCCGATGCTAGGACCGGAAGGAATGCGAAAGCAGCGATCCATCGGATCATGCGACACCCCGTAGCGTTTCTCTCCGCAGGATGATCGCCACCATGAGCTTCAAAACCATTGACGCGCTGGACGCAGCCGGGAAGCGCGTGCTGCTGCGCGCCGACCTGAACGTGCCGGTCCGGGACGGCGTGATCACCGACCGCACCCGCATCGAGCGCCTGGCGCCCACTATCCGCGAACTGGCGGAGAAGGGCGCGCGCGTCATCGTCTGCAGCCATTTCGACCGGCCGAAGGGCAAGCGGGTGCCGGAGATGTCGCTGAAGCCGATGGTGGAGGCGCTGTCCGCCGCGCTGGACCGGCCCGTCGCCTGGGCCGAGGACTGCGTGGGGCCGGAGGCGGAGGCCGCGGTCGCCGCGCTGGCCGATGGCCAGGTGCTGCTGCTGGAGAATACCCGCTTCCATGCGGGCGAGGAAAAGAACGACCCGGCGCTTTCCGCGGCGCTCGCGAAGCTCGCCGATGTCTATGTGAACGACGCCTTCTCCGCCGCGCATCGCGCGCATGCGAGCACGGAGGGCGTGGCCCACCTGCTGCCCAGCTATGCCGGCCGGCTGATGGAGGCGGAGCTGAAGGCGCTGGATGCGGCGCTGGGCAATCCGGCGCGGCCGGTGGTTGCCATCGTCGGCGGCGCCAAGATCTCCACCAAGCTGGAGCTGCTGGGCAACCTGACCCGCAAGGTCAATGTCCTGGTGATCGGCGGCGCCATGGCGAACACCTTCCTCGCCGCGCAGGGCTACCCGATGGGCCGGTCGCTGCAGGAAGCCGAGATGCATGAGACGGCCCGGACCATCATGGCCGAGGCCAAGGCGGCGAATTGCGAGATCATCCTGCCGGTGGACCTGGTGGTGGCCGGCGAATTCGCCGCCCAGGCGCCGCATCGCACCGTCGCCATCGACCGGGTGCCGGAGGATATGATGGCGCTCGATGTCGGACCCGACACGGTGGAGCTGGTGGAGAAGCGGCTGCGCCAGGCCTCCACCCTGGTCTGGAACGGCCCCTTCGGCGCCTTCGAGATCCCGCCCTTCGACACGGCGACGGTGGCGGTGGCGCAGTCCGTCGCGGGGCTGACCTCCTCCGCCGGGCTGAAATCCATCGCCGGCGGCGGGGATACCGTCTCCGCGTTGCGCCATGCAGGGGTGATGGACCGCCTCACCTACGTCTCCTCCGCCGGCGGCGCCTTCCTGGAATGGCTGGAGGGCAAGACGCTGCCCGGCGTGGCGGTGCTGGGGGCGAAGTAGTCTTCACGAATTCTCAACCTGAGGCGCGTTTGCCACTACAGGTTGCTGGATCGTTAACGGCCCATGCCGGCACGCTGCCGGCATGCGCCCCGTCAGATCCTCCTCGTCGATTTCCGCCTATCGATTCACCGATCATTCAGACCTGCGGTTCATGGTCGTTCGCATGATCGCCATGAACTCCCTTTCCGCCTTCACGGCGGAGGTCTCCCGGACGCAAGGGGCCGCCAAAACGCGCGGAACCGGCGCCATGCCGCAACCCCTGCAGCCGGTGCCGGCGCCGCAGCAGCGCACGCTGGACGCACAGCCATCCGCCCCCAGCGGGCCCATGCCGCGCGGGTCGCTGCTCGACCTTCGGGTCTGATCCGCCCGGCCGGGCGTTCCGGCCAGGTCTCGGTCCGACCAGGTCTCGGTCCGGCCAGGTCTCGGTCCGGGCCCTGCAAGCACCGTCTCCGAAATGGCCAGGGCGTGATGCAGAATGCCTTGCGAAGCAGCGGCTTCGGCGCCACCCTTGAGACATGTCCACGAGCACGGCCCGCTTCGTCCGCCGCATCCCCGAAGGGGAGGACAGGGAGCGACTGACCTGCAATGATTGCGGTTACGTCGCCTATGAAAATCCGAAGATCGTCGTGGGCTCCGTCGTGGCCGTGGAAGGCCGCGTGCTGCTGTGCCGGCGCGCCATCGAGCCCCGCCGCGGCTTCTGGACCATCCCCGCCGGCTATATGGAACTCGGCGAGACGGTGGAGGAAGGCGCGCTGCGTGAGGCGCGGGAGGAAGCCTGCGCCGAGCTGCAGCTGGACGGCGTCCTGGCGGTCTATTCCATCGCCCGCATAGGCCAGGTGCAGATCCTGTTCCGCGCCAGCCTGGCCAGCCCGGGCTTTGCCGCCGGCCCGGAAAGCCTGGAGGTCCGGCTTTTCGACTGGGACGAGATCCCCTGGGATGAGCTGGCCTTTCCCTCCGTCCACTGGGTCCTTCAGGCTTGGCGGGAGGCCGGCGACGCGCCGCTCGGCGCGCCGCGCGGCAACCCGCCCGCCGATCTCCGCGGCACGACCCCCCTGCCCCTCAGGACCTCGGAGGCTGCGGCATGATGCGGCGTGGCCTGATCCTCGGCAGCCTGGTGCTGCTGGCCCCCGGCGCGGCCCTGGCGCAGCGCCGCCGCCCGCTGGAGACCACCACCCTGCCGGAGCCGCCGCCGCCCGCGCCGCCGCTCGGCGGGGTGATCCGCCCACCCATCGTGGTGGGAGACCTGGCGCCGATGCCGAACCGGGATATCCAGGCGCCACCCGATATCTTCGCCCGGCCCGTCGGCCCGGTGCTGGAGCCGACGATCATCGAGGAACGGGAACAGCGCCGCGGCTTCACCTTCGGCCGCGAGCATCTTTCGGGCCGTCAGGACCAGCTGTTCAAGGACCTGGCACCCGGCGCCCGACTGCGGATTCCACTGGAATAGGGACGGGTAGCTTCAAATGCCGGGCGGCCTGGCAAGGTGACACGGAGGCCGTTTTCATAATCCTCTGTATTTTGGAGCAACAAGTCTAGAGCACGATCCGGCCAATTGCACGGATCTCGTGTTCTACAAGCCATTGAGTTCAGAGCGGGAAATCCCTTCCGACTATTTTAGTCAGAACGGATACTGCATTCGATGTTCGGTCTCGGGATGGGTGGTGTGGTGTGGTGTGGTGTGGGTTTATTTTGAGTGGTGAGGGCCCGCGTTGCCAAGCGTCGTAGATGCGCCGGAAGGGCGAACACCATCCGAGCGCTTTGAGGTGCTTAACGAAGTTGTCGGCGGTTCCAAAGGCGAGGAACTGTGCCTTCAGCGCTTCAATGCCTGGGTAGTGAAAGGGCTTGGCGGCGGCGTTCTTGATGGTCTGGTTTATCCGTTCGGGTTGGCCGGTTGAGCCGCGGGTGGTAGTGTTTCGCCGGACTATGCACGATCGCATGCTCACTGCAGGAATTTTCGAAGATGTCTTCGCCGAACAGGGCGGCGCTCTCTAGCTGACGGCCGGGGTTCTTGAGCAGGTCGGCGACGGCCATGCCGTAGGCACTCGTACGCGCGAGGATCGTCGATGCATCCCGCAAGACGCCACGCCACGCAGAGCCACACCTCAACCTCGCGCAGCGCCCCCACCGTCGAAACGGGCCATGATCGCCATGCCGGCAACGGCAACGGCTCCGGAAGACGCCGCGCCGATCTCGGTGGACATGGTGTCTGGCAACTGCAGGGTTTTTAGTTTGCAGCCGAATCCTATGGCCGTTCAATGGTTTGCGCCATGTCCGCCAGTCATCGGAGTTTCCGGGCTGTAGCAAGCACATCTATCACTGGCGCACCTCATGAAAAACTGCTTCTTCATGCGAGAAGTTCCGCGTCGCTGCCACCCCCGGCTGCACAAGCGGCGCCTGCTTCCGCGCTGCCCTCAGTCTTGCCGCCGCCCACATCGCGACTCGATAGTCTCGATAGACTCCAGGAGCCATTTCGTTGCTTAATAATGATAAGAGACCGAAATTCGTTTCGAATTCTGGGGTTTTCGGGGATTTTCTGGTCATCCAGGGGCCATCATTTGAGAGGCGCCGCCTAGCGGAGCTAGAGATGATGCGGCATGAGTTTACTTCTTGCTTAGCCGTTTTTACCACAGGGCTGCGGGAAAATCTTGCCGCAGGCATGACCGCCCTGTTCGGCCTCGCAATGGTCGGAACGTCGCTGACCGCAGGACCCAAGGTGGTTCCTAAAATTAGCGCACCCGTCGTGAATGGCCAATGCGCCCTTCTAAACTGCGAAGGTTCGAACGAAGATCCCCAGATACGAATCTCTGCCGACTTTCTTGGGATGGTTCCGCTTTTTTATGGATCCTACGGTGTACATTTTTTCGTGTCAAACAGGTTACACCTGCTGGTTTTAGCTCTCGAGGACGCTGGATACACCGTAGATCTCGATATCGGTTCCGTTGCGTCCATGTTTCTTGTCGATAGTTCGATCGGAATGCAACTAAGCGTTCGCCGAACACCGTTAAAAGGTATCAGCCTTCTTGGTACACAGGAGAGCATACTCATAACCAGGCAGGGCGGAAAGGTGCTCACGCAGCCCTGTTTGCCGGACGAACAACTGACACCCAACGAATACTACGGGCTGATCAAACGCGGCGCCGAAGAGGTAGCTTTGAACGTTCAGGCGGCTATAGACAGTGGCCTAGGGAGCCCTGTCTGTACCCTAACTGGCGGGCGTGACAGTCGCATGATACTCGCGGCTGTCATGGCGCTTGGGCGTCTGAAGGACGTCCGCTTCGCCACCACTGCCATACACCAGGAGGACGTAGACGTCGCCACCGGCCTGGTGCGGTTTTTTGGGGGCGCATACGGAAGCTCAGTTCCCTCTGGATACACCACCGCTACGTCGCAGGAAGCACTTCAGAGATATAGGAGCAGGTTTTTCGGTCTGTATCATGAACTTCAGTTGCAAGGGCTCGTACAGCCTGTTTTCGATGCTCCGACTATACGCATGGTCGGCGGCTGCGGTGAGTTATACAGAGACTTCTACCAGCCAAAATTCCCGAACGATAGCCACCTTTCTTTTTCAAAGGCCAACATAGACCATCTAGTGGAGTGACTCCAACACTTGCTTCCCGCGGTTGATGGCGGCGAGGACGCGGTCGGGGTCGGCGGTCCAGGCGA
>NZ_JAFNJS010000019.1 GCF_019024325.1 Falsiroseomonas tokyonensis | reverse complement strand
TGATCTCGGTCCCGTTGAAGCTGTCGCGGAACTTCTTCTGCATGCTCTTGATCTTGAGCATGTCGTCCGTCCAGTCGTAGGCGCCGGCGATCATGCGATGGCTCCTGGGGTTGGCTCGACGCGGGGTGGTGCCGCGGCGCCGGTGGCGGCGATCTCGACGGCGGCCATCTGCGCAGCGTCCTGGGCGGCGCCGGACTTCGCGACGCGGCGCGGATCGGTGTCGAGCGAGATGCCGGCCTCGTCGAGCAGCGCATTGGCCTCTCGGATCATCTCGACCGCCTGGCGGAAGTCGTAGCCGAAGGCGCCGGCCGCCTCCGGCTGCGGCACGAAGCCGGCGCGCACCTGCGCGATCAGCGCGGTGGTGTCCTTGAGCGGGTCGATCATCTCGTGCGCGGGCGGGACGTGGCTGACGCCGTCCGGCATCTCCGCGCCCCAGAGCCCGAGGAGTGCGCCCTGCGCGTGGAAGCGGTCCGCGATCGGCCGCACTAGCATCGGGATCAGCATGCCGTACTGGACCTGCTCGCAGAGGCGGCGGAACTCGATCTTGCCGGCGCGGAGCGAGGAGTAGTTCGCCTGGGTGAGGTCGCCGGAGACCTGGTCGTAAGTGAGGCCGGCGCCGACCGCGGCGGCCTCGAGTGCCCGGCGCGCGAACGCAGCATGCGATCCACCACCAGAGGGGTTCACCACCTCCACTGAGCCCATGCCGCGGCGGTAGAGGATCATCCCGGGCTCGAAGCTCTCGACCGTCCGGCCCTGTGCATCGCGGAGCAGCCCGGCTGCCGCGCCGGTCAGCGCCTCGTCGCCTTCCTCCGATACCACCGCGGCCAAGCACGCCTCGATCTTGGCCTTCATCAGCAGCGCGGCCTCGTAGTCGCCGAGGTCGCGGAGTCGGAGTAGCACCGGGGCGAGCCAGGACACGTCGCGCAGCTGGCCGGGGCGGCGCTTGCGGTAGACGTGCAGCACCTCCGATGCGGGGATCCGCTCGCTACTCAGCCAGGTCGCCCCTGGCAGGATCCAGGCCGCGCCGGGGTGCACCCGGTGCAGCCAGTAGCCCATCGGCTCGCCAGCCTCGCCGAGCGCGATGCCCTGGATGGTCGCGGCCCCGTCCACCATGCCGTTCCGGGCCGTGTCGAGGTGGTCGCTCTCCAGCACCTGCAAGCGCAGACCGATCGGATTGGTCTGCGACGGCGCTGCCAAAAGGAAGCGGACGAAGCACTCGCCGCTCTCCACGACGGCGCGCATCACCAGCGCCTGCAGGCCGTAGAGGTCGAGCCGCCCCTCGGCATCGCAGGCGGTGCTCTCGGCCCAGCGGCGCCAGGCATCGGCGTGCTGCTGGTCGGGCCAGCGCGTCGTGATGCCGGCGCCCACCGCGTTGCCGGTCCACAGGTCGATGATGCGGCTGGCGTAGGGGTCGTTGCGGACGGCGTCGCGGGCGCGCCGCGCCACCGTCGCCGCGGCCATCCCGACCTCGGCCGTCGCGCTGCTACCGGACGGCGCCCAGGCGGAGGCGCGCTGGTCCTGCGCTGCGGCATAGCCGCGCAGCGCATTCCATGCGTCTCGCAGCCTGCCCATCACCTGCTTCCCTCGCGCGAGAAGCTGGCCAGCGTGACCGAGGGACGGCGCGCCGCCGTCATCTCGGCCCCGCGCAGCACGGCCAGCGCACGGCCGAGCTCATCGAGGCTGCGGTACTCCACGGTTCGCCCGTCGAAGATCACGCGCGTGGTGCCGCCCGTGTAGGCCGCGGCGAGCGCGGCCGCGCGGCTGCCGGCCGGCTGCGCCAACGCCCAGGCCAGGACGGTCGGGTCCATGCGCGTCCTCCCTCTTCAGCGCAGCCAGCCGCTGCGCGGCGCGAGCCAGCCGCGCGGGCGGTGGTTGTCAGTCGCGACCTGCGGTGGCGGTGGCGGAGCGACATTCCCGCCGGTGGGAATCTCGCTCCTCTGCAGCGGAGCGTTGGCGACCTGCTCGCGCAGCTGGGCCCAGAAACGCTCGCCGTAGCGGTCGGCACCGAGCAGCCAGAGCGCGGCGCGCGCCAGCACGGCGCAGTCCAGCGCCTCGTTCCGTTCCCTCAGCTTCGCCCATTCCTGCCGCGCGAAGCCGCGGCGGTCCTTCACCGTGTGCAGCTGCTCGGCGACGAGCTGCTTCACCCACTCGGCCTCGATGCCCTGCGGCAGGTGCACCCAGCCGGGTGGGAAGTCCTCCGCGTCACCGCGGCCGAGCCAGAGGCGGCGGTACAGATCGGCCTTCCAGGTCGAGACCGACACCGTCCAGAGCTTCAGGCCGCGGCGTAGCTTCCGGCCATCAACCAGAGCATCGACCGGCGTCGGGCCCTGGATCGGCTGCGCCCGGTTCCAGCCATCCACGCCCTTCGTCGGCGCGATGCGCGGATCCCGCAGGCGGCGGAGGTGGCCATAGACCGCCGCGGTGTCGCGGCCGCCGGTATCGATGCAGGCCTTGGCGATGCGAATGCTGCCGCCGCCGGTCCGTGGCCAGTCGCGCGCCAGCACCGCCGCCAGCGCGTCCCACGGCTCCCGCTCCCGCGGGCTGCCGGGGATCACCACGTGATCCACCAGCCAGGAGGTGTACCCCTCCGCCCAGCCCCAGACATCGCACTCGAGGCGGTCGTCCTGCACGTCCACACCGGCGGTGAGGCAGAGCGCCGCGGCGGGCACGACGCCCATCCGGAAGTCCTCTCGCCGCTCGACCAGGCGCTCCCAATCCGGCGCCTCGCCGCGCTCCTGCCAGGTTTCGCCGAGCACCGTGTTCCTGAAGGTCTTCAGGTCCTCGGGCTTGCCCTGCGCCGCCTCCCAATCCCGCGCGACCTGCTCCCAGGAGTACCAGCCCACCGGCGCGTAGAGGGACGAGATGTGGAACCCGACGGTGTGCGGATCCTCGGCGGTGGCGGTCGCCCGCCACGCGCCACCGGCCAGCATGGCCGTCTTGTGGTGCTCCTCGATCGCCTCGTCGCAGGCCTCGCAGTGGTAGCGCGCCGACCGCGGCTCGCCCTTCTCCCAGCGTACCCGCTCGAACTTCAGCCACTGCATCTCGCCGCAGTGCGGGCACGGCACGAAGTAGCGCCGCTGGTCGGAGGCGGCGTATTCCCGCTCGATCCGGCTGCGGCCGGCGATCGTCGGCGTCGAAACCAGGAAGGCCTTCCGTCGCCAGCCGAAGGTTCGGGCCCGGGCCTCGGCCAGCGCGATCGGGTCGCCTTCGCCCTCGACGTCGCCGGGATAGGCGTCGATCTCGTCGAGGAACAGGAATCGCGCCGTCATCGAGCGCAGCCCGACCGCGCTGTTCGCCCCGGTCAGGACAAGGATACCGCCGGGGAATTCCTTCGACAGCAGCGTGTTGCCGCTGTCCCTGGCACGGGCGGGTGCGACCCTCTCCTTGAGGGCCGGCGTCTCCTCCAGCAGCGGGTCGATGCGCTGGCGCGAAAAGCGCTTGGCGAGCTCGACGGTGGGCTGCACCGCCAGAACCGGGGCCGGCACGTGGTGCAGGATGTAGCCGAGCCAGTTGTTCCCGGCCTCAGTGGCGCCGACCTGGGCGCCCTTCATGAAGACCACCCGCCGGGCGGGATGCACCGCCGAGAGCGCGTCCATCACCTCCCGCAGGTACGGCGTCCGGCTCGTTCGCCAGGGGCCGGGCTCGGAGGAGGCGCGGCTGCCGAGGATCCGGTGCCGCTCCGCCCATTCCGACACGCGGAGCTGCGGCGGCGGGCGGAGCATGCTCCCCGCCCGGCGCCGGACATGGTCACGGGTCCGCGGCCCGATCTCCGCCGATGCCTGGGGGATCGAAGCGATCGGCCGCCTCCGAGAGCAGGTCGGTGATGTGCGTCTGCAGGATGGTCTGCAGCAGGTGCGGGTCGACACCGATCTCGGCGGCGATCAGCCCCGAGACGCGGGCAGGCCAGTTCAGCAGCGCGTCGCGCATCGCCCCGGCGATCTCGTCGATCGTGGCGTTGGCCTCGGCGGCGTCGAGCAGCCGGCGCTTGTTCTCGTCGAGCGCGAGCCGCTGCGCCTCGACCTTCAGCGCGAGCTGCGCGACCTTCAGGCGGGCGTAGGGCGTTCCCTCCGCCCCGCCGCCACCGCCGCCATTGGCCAGCGGCGACCGGGCCGGATCCGCAGTCTCCACCAGGCGCCGGCGGGTCTTGTCGATGTCCCATTGGCCGTCCGGCTCGCGGGCGATCCGGTTGGTCTGCTCGGCCTTGCGCAGCGCCGTCTCGGTGATGCCGATGCGGCGGGCGGCCTCGCGCGTGGAAGGGGTGAGTTCTGGCACGGCGGCATCTCTCCCGCCGCGCGCGGGGTGTGGGTCAGGCAGCGTGCCGCGCGCGCTGGCGGGCTTGCTCGAAGGCAGCGACCGCGGCCGCCCAGTCCAGCGTCGCGCCGGCGCCGATGATCTGCACCGGCGCGAGCGTCACACGCCCGCGGCCCCAGTAGTCGCCGCCCAGCGTGGCGATCCAGCCGGCCAGCCCCTGCGCTGCCATCGCCTCGCTGGCCGCGGCGATCTCCACTGCGGAGGGCGGCGCCGCCCGCCCCAGCGTGACGTGCCGGCCGTCCTGGCCGAGCACGATCCAGCGGCGCAGCGTGCGGGCGCTCATCGCGCGCGCTCCGCGTCGCGGATCTGCGCCAGCAGCTCGCCGAGCCGGCGGCGCCAGATGCCGGCGCCCTCGATGCAGTAGGCGGGGCCGTAGTTCCCGCTGCCACCCTGCCGCGCGCTGCGCAGCCAGTGCGCGTGGCTCAGGCGGGCGTGGTCAGCGAGGCCCTTGAGGTGCGTGATGGTGGCGGTCTGCTGCATCGTCCGTCTCCGTGCTGCGCGGCGGGTTGCCTGCGCGTGACGGACGCTTCGCGCTGTGGTTCCCCACAGCCAAGGCGAATGACGAGCAGTCGAGCGCGGATTCTGATGGGCACCGCGCGGCGCGTCGTGCGACATCACCTCGACCATCGAGGGCCGAGGAAGATGACGCAGCCGAGCGCGCCGAAGGACATCGAGAAGATGGTCGAAGCGACCGCGAAAGCGATGGCGCTCGCCGAACACCGCTGCGGCACGCCGCGCATGGTGAAGCTCTACCTCGATGACGCCAGGAAGGTGCTGCTGGACGTCGCGAAGTCGGCGAAGCGCCAGAAGTGGAAGGTCGAGGAATTGATCCTGGCGCTCGATCCACCGAAGCCCAAGCCGACGCCCTGGGAGAAGCATTAAGACCCGCCGCGACGCGGCGGGCCCTGATCGCGGCGTCGGCGGTATCAGTCGGCGATGCGGTAGATGCTGTAGGAGCCGCGGGCGCCCTCCTTGTTCGGGCCGACCTGGCGCACCCGCTCCAGCACCTGCACCTCGATCCCCTGGCGCTTCTTCAGGCCCGCGAAGAACCCGCGGACCGTGTGCTGCTGCCAACCCGTCGCCTCGCAGATCTGCGCGATGGTCGCCCCCTCCTCGCGGCGGAGCATCGAAACCACCGTCTCCTGCTTCGTGCCCTCGCGCGGCTTGCGCGGGGTGACGTCGGCCCGCTTCGTGGCCTGATCCCGCGGGGTACGGCCTGGCCGACGCGCAGCGGCTGCACGCAGGTCGGCCACCAGATCGGCGTGGTCCACGCAGAAGCGCGACCAAGCGCCCTGATCCGCAGCGTGGGCTGTGATCGTGCCAATGGCGCGGATCAGCGCCTGCTCGATCGGCAGGTAGGTCGGGTCGTCCTGGCCCACGGGCTCCTCCGCCGCATTCGCCTCGTCCTGCGCCAGGGGCGCGCCCTGGGCGGCTTCCGGCACCGGGGCGTCCTCGCCCTCCTGCGCGTCCTCATCCGCGCCCGTGGGCGCCGTGTCGGCCGCCGGCGTGGCGGCCTCCGCGGCGGCGCGGCGCTCGGCGTTGCGGCGGGCGATGGCCTCGGCGCTCTGCTCGTCCTCCTCCGGCGCGTCGCCCGCGTTCGGGTCGATGCCGATGGCGCGCAGACCATCATCGGTGATGCGCGCCACGATCCAGGTCCCGTCCTCGTCCTGGCGCCAGCCGAGCCCGACATGCTCCCGCGGGGCGTTGATCTCGGTGAGCAGGTTGTTCTTGATCAGGCTGCGGAACACCGCGTTGCGCGCCGCGGCCGGCAGGGTCTTCGGCGCGCGGGCGAGGCCCATCTCGTGCTGCGCGGCGGCGCTCAGGATCACGCGCTGGGTGTCGGAAAGCTTCATCGTCGGGGTCTCCGGTTCGGCACCCGACCAACCGGGTGCTACCACCCCGAGCCCCGCAGGCCTGGCCTGTCGGGGCGGTGGCGGCGCCGCGTCGCGGCGGGCGCTTCGCGCTACTCGGCGAATTCGCCGCGCTTGAAGTAGCAGTCCGTCACGCTCGCCAGCCGGCTGTTCCAGTGTTCGAGGGTGGCGGCCTTGCCCCAGAGGACCTCCTCGGGAGCCGCGCCGAAGTGGTCCGCGCTCATCTGCTGCAGTTCGGCGACCATCGCGTCGAAGCGGGCCTTCTGCTGCAGGAAGGCTTCGAGGCTCTTCTGCTGATTGCGGGCGGCGCGGGCTTCGCGGTCGGTCATGCTGGTCTCCGTCGTGTGGTGCAGGGCATCCCCTGCGCGTGACGGACCATTCGCGCTGCGGCGGAGCCGAGCCAAGCATCTACCGCGCTGCAATCATTGCTTTCTTTCCGCGTTCCGGATCACATCTGCCTGCGGCTGGCCGACGCCGCGCTTGCCAATTTTTGCCAAGAGGGCCATCCTCCCGGCCATGGGCACGATGAACGTCTCCCTCCCCGATGCGCTGAAGGCCTTTGTCGACCAGCAGGTCGAAAGCGGCGGCTACAGCACGAGCAGCGAATACGTCCGCGAGCTCATCCGGAAGGATCAGGAGCGCCAGCACCTGCGCGGCCTGCTGCTGGCCGGCGCGGCGTCCCGCCCGGGCCGTGTGGCGGACGAGGCCTATTTCGACGGACTGCGCCAACGAGTGCGCGGCCCCTACAAGCGGTGACCGCGCGGCCCGTCATCCCGCGGGAGCTCGCGCAGCAGGACATCGACGAGGCGATCGCCCATTACCAGGCCGAGGGCGGCGAGCTCCTCGCCCTACGATTCATCGACGCGCTGCAGCAGGCGTTCCGCCGCCTCGGCGCGCAGCCCGGCGTCGGGTCG
This sequence comes from Falsiroseomonas tokyonensis, assembly GCF_019024325.1. Taxonomy (GTDB): domain Bacteria; phylum Pseudomonadota; class Alphaproteobacteria; order Acetobacterales; family Acetobacteraceae; genus Falsiroseomonas; species Falsiroseomonas tokyonensis. Next base: position 20,690 of record NZ_JAFNJS010000019.1, on the reverse strand, counting down.
CTCCGCTACGCCTACGAGCTGGGCCTCGAAGGCCTGCGCGCCTGGCCGCTGCGCCGCTTTCCCTTCATCGTGTTCTACCGGGAGCAGCCCGACCACATCGACGTCTGGCGCGTGCTGCACGCCCAGCGCGACATCCCGGCCTGGATGCAGGAGTCCGAGGCGCCGCCGGGCGCGCCGTGATCAGGCTGCGTGCGGGGTGCGCGATGCGGCGATGTCGCTGAAGGTGCGGTCCTCGCCCTCCAGCACTGCGGCTTCGCCGGTCGCGTCCTGCCAGCGTCGGACGATGACGTCAGCATAGGCCGGATCGATCTCCAGCAGCACCGCGCGCCGCCCGGTCCGCTCTGCCGCGATCATCGTCGTGCCGGAGCCGCCGAAGGGATCGAGCACCGTGTCGCGCTGCTTGCTGCTGTTGCGGATCGCGCGCTCGACCAGCGCCACCGGCTTCATCGTGGGGTGAAGGTCGTTCCTGGCCGGCTTGTCGAAGTGCCAGACGTTCCCCTGGTCGCGCGCCCCGCACCAGTAGTGCTGCGCGCCGGCCTTCCAGCCGTAGAGCATCGCCTCGAACTGCTGGTGGTAGTCGGCGCGGCCGAGGGCAAAGGTGTTCTTCGCCCAGATGATGGTGCTCGACCACTTGCCACCCGCTTCCTGCCAGGCGCGGTGCAGCGTCGGCCACTCGGACGAGGACATGCAGACGTAGCAGGCGCCCTTCGTCACCGAGAGCAGGTTGGCCAGCGCAGGCTGGAGGAAGTCGAGGAAGCCGGAGCCCAGCGCGTCGTTGGCGATGGTCATCCTGGCCGCGGTGCCGCCCTGGTAGGCGACGTTGTAGGGCGGGTCCGTGAAGGCCATGTCGGCGAGGCGTTCGGCGCCGAGTGCGCGCTGCACTTCGGCGAGCTTCGTCGCGTCGCCGCAGAGCAGCCGGTGGTCGCCGCAGCGCCACAGATCGCCGGTCCGTGTGACCGGCACGGCCGGCGGCTCGGGCGCTTCGTCGGCATCCTCGTCGACGCCGGCATCCGCCGCGGCCAGCAGGCGATCGAGTTCCATCCCCGAGAACCCGAGGACGTCGAGATCGACGACCGCCTCGTCGCGGATGCGGGCGATCTCGGCAGCGAGCAGCGTCTCGTCCCAGCCGGAGTTCAGCGCGATCTGGTTGTCCGCCAGGCGCAGCGCCCGCGCCTGCGCCTCCGTCAGGTGCACGAGCCGGATCGCCGGCACCGCCACCATTCCCAGGCGCTTCGCGGCCATGACCCGCCCGTGGCCCGCGACCAGCACGCCCGCGGCATCCATCAGCACCGGGTTCACGAAGCCGAACTCGCCGATGGAGGCGGCGATCTGCGCCACCTGGTCGTCGGAGTGGGTCCGCGCGTTCTCGGCGTAGGGAAGCAGCGCGGCGACCGGGACCGTGGTGACCTGGAGGTCAGGCTGCATCGGGCAGCACCTCCGCGCGGCCGGCGGCCACGGCGTCATAGTCCCGGTCATCGTCGGCCAGCGTCACCGGCAGGTCGGGGTGCAGCATCCGCCAGCGGGCGATCGCCAGGTCGACATAGGCGGGCGCAAGCTCGATGGCGCGGACGCGCCGCCCCGTGCGTTGACCCGCCAGGACCGTGGTGCCGCTGCCCGAGAAGGGCTCGAACACGACCTCGCCCTCGTCCGTGTAGGCGCGCATCAGGAACTCGGGCAGCGCGACGGGGAACACGGCCGGGTGCTCGGTCTCGATGCCGCGGCCCTTGTGCCGGGTGATGCGCAGCACGCTGTCCGGGATGCGCATGTCCTGCACCGGAAGGCCGATGTGGGTGTACGCCTTCACCTCGCCGTCGGCAGCGCGCAGTCCGCTGCCCTTGTTCGGGGTGCCGGCCCACTTGCAGGGAACGATCTTGTTCGCCTGCCTCGCCTCCCGGTTGAAGTGGAACAGAAGCTCGAAGGCCGGCGCGAGGCGCCCGTTCCAGTCGCCGGGTAGGCCGGGCCCCTGGTCCCAGGCGTAGAGGCCGAAGCGGCGCCAGCCCTGCGCGCGCATCCATTCGAGCCAGCCGGACCAGTAGGGCTGCCACTCGCTGTCGCGGTGGATCAGCCCAAGGTTGACGAGCAGCTGCGCGTCTGCGCGCACAGCCCGGTCGAGATGCTGGAACACGCCCTGCATCAACGCGTCCCAATCCAAGACGCCGCCGGTGGTGTAGGTGCGCTGGTTTCCGTAAGGCGGGCTGGTGAACAGCAGCGCGGCCCGGTCCGCGCCCATGACGCGGGCGACCGACGCGGCGTCGGTGCCGTCGCCGCAGAGCAGGCGGTGCTCGCCGAGCAGCCAGAGGTCGCCCGGCCTGGTGACGGCCTGGCGCGGCGGATCCGACTCGGCGTCGGCGGGGTCATCCTCCGCCGCAGCCTCTGTCTCCGCCGCGCCATCCCCGCCCCCCTGGACCGCGGGTGCCGACAGGGCCTCGGGCGCGTCGCCGTCAGACACGGCATCTCCAGCCGCCGCGAGGATGTCGTCGAGCTCCGCGGCCGAGAAGCCAAGCGTCCCGAGGTCGAGGTCCGGCGCCGCCTGCACCTCGGCGAGCGCGTCGCGCAGCAGCGCCTGGTCCCAGGTCGCGTTCTCCGCGATGCGGTTGTCGGCGAGCCTCAGCGCCTCCTTCTGCGCCGCGGAGAGATGCCGGAGCACGATGGTCGGCACCTTCTCGATGCCGAGCGCGACGGCTGCTTCGAGCCGGCCGTGGCCGGCGATCAGCACGCCGGCTTCGTCCACCAGCAGCGGATTGGTGAAGCCGAAGGCCAGCATGCTGGCCTTGATCTGCTCGATCTGCACGGCGCCGTGCACGCGCGCGTTGCCGGGATGCGCACGCAGCTCCGCCACCGGGCGCAGCAGGATCTTCGCTGCCATCCAGGGGAGCGTCATCGGGCCATCCGGAATCAGGAGGGGTGCGAACCATGCGAACCGCGGCTGCGAACCGACGCGGCGGTGGTTCGCAGCTAAGCGATTGAGATCAGGGCCGAAGGGTGCGAACTGCGAACCACATTTCGGGCCAGGCGCTAGCGATGTTGCGCGCTTCCGCCCCCCGCATACGACGGGCCCAGGAAGGAACCATCGGCTCGCGAGCCACTGTCTCAAGTGAGCTGCAGCGTCGCTCGGCAGCCGCATCTTCAGCGACTATCGAGAAGCTACCCAATCCAGATTCCGTTGGGGAGTGCGAAGATGTAGCGTTTCAAGATTCGTGGTCGGTGCCGCTTTTTCAGGTCGTGACCACAGAGGAAGCCGACGACATGACGCTGCACGACGATGTCCTCCGATTCATGCAGAAACGCGTGGCCAACGCATGTGTCGGCGCCTCGGCGCTGCGCGGTTCAACGGAGGGGACACTTGAGGCGGTCCGCGCATTTTTCCGCGACCTCAATCTGCAGGCATTCAGCGGTCTGTCGTCCAGCGAATTCGAACAGCGACATGCAGCAACGGTCGCTGGCTTGCGCCGTTCACTCAGCAAGAAAGGCCTATCAGCGGAGTACGGGCGTTGCGCAAAGGCCGTCAATCTGTTCCTCCGCGACGCGGCCTGCCACCATCACCTCCGGGGGGCCTTTCATCTGGATCGCATCGAGCCTCTGCTGCACATCCCCGTCGATGAAAAGGTGGCCTACGAGTTGCGCCGCTTAAGCGCGGCTCGAAGCCTGCCACGCTGGACTGGAGTGAAGGCCCTGACGGCAGAGGATTACAGGAAGTTCCAGCACCGCGCCGCCGAACTCGCTACCGAACGCCAAACCTGTCGAGTCTTCCTCGATGACGAGTTCTGGTCGCGGCCAAAGTCTGAACGGCCTCAAACGAGAGCGCTGAAGGATCGGCGTCAGGCTGCCCGCCGCGTCAGCCCGTAGTGCATCGCGAGCACGCCCAGCGCCGACACCAGCACGCCCTGCCCCTGTGCATGCCCGATCGGCCTTCCGCCCCAGCCGGAGCGCCGCGCCCATTCGGTGATCGAGTTCTCGAGGCCGACCACATGCCAGACGCAGGCGCCAGCCGGGCTGGCCGGACCACCGAGGGCTGCGATTGCCGCCGCGACCTTCTCCCGCGCCTGGAACTGCTGCTCGGTGGTGGTGTCGAGGCCGGTGCTGCCAGGGATGCGGATCAGCGGCATGGCGCGCAGCGTGTCGAGCGCGGCGATGCGGAACTGGCGCCGGAAGATCGCCCCGGCATCGTGCATCTCGCGCGTGATGGTCCCGTTGTTCAGCATGACGCCGAGGGTGTCGATGGCGTAGCGGTGCACAACGGGTGCGCCGGTCTGGGGATCCGCCTCACGCACGCCGTCGCTGAAGCCGCCGTGCTGCAGCCGCCAGCGGCTGGGCTTGCCGATCTCCTCGCTCACCGCCGTCGTGCTCTTCTTCCGCTTGCGCTTAGTCGCCATGGTGACCTCCTGCGCGCCGACGGCCCCAGCGCCGCGTCGCCTCGTTGATGACCGCCTGGCGCAGCCAGGGGTCGGTGATGTCGTGTATGGCAAGCGAGGCGACGCCGTGCCGGTGCCAGGCGGCGGCGCGCATGGCATCGAGCTGGTCCTCACGCGCGGGACTGGAACCGCCGCGATCGAGCGAGGAGCGCGGCGGACGAGGAGCGCCTGGCAGCGTCATGAGCCGACCACGGCCGTCGCGCGCGCGCGCATGCGGGCGCCCCTTGGGGAGGGGAGAAGATTCAATAATAATGATAATTCAATAGGTCTCTCTCCCCCCACGTTCGGGCGCGCATATGTGCATTCGCGTGCGCGCGGGAAAAATTGAGCTATTGAAGATCCGCCGCGGACCGGCCTCCCACCTGGGGTTCCGCTCCGGCGATCCCTCATGCCGGCGAGATCCTTCATCGCGCCCTCCCGGCGAACAGCGGTAGATCGTTCGGCACGACCGCGGCGTAGTAGGTGGTGGGCTTGGTCGTGCCGGCCTCCTGCTCGACGACGACAAGGCCCGCCTCGACCAGCGAGGCCAGGATCTCCTCGCGCTCGCGGCGCGACAGGAACTGGGAGCGGCGCGTTACGTCGCTGCGCGACAGGCGCCCGCCGTCCCGGATGATCTCCAGCACCCGCTTGTGCTTCGCCTCGGTGTCGTTGTCGGAGATCTTGCTTTCGGCCTCGCGCAGCATCGTGCCGATGCAGTGCTCCACCAGGCGCGACGCCCAGCCGATGTCGCGTGCCTCCGTAACCGGCCGCGCGGGGTCGCGGCTGACAGCGGCGATCATCGCCAGCTTCGCTGCGTTCTCGGCGTGGCGGCCGAACAGGGCGGTGGCGTAGGTCCCGCGGTGCGAGCGCAGCAGGTCGGTGGCCTCGCGCCGCACCGCCTGCATGGCCCCCTCCGCGTCGGGGCTGAGCGGCACCGTGTAGGCGTGGATCGGGGCCGAGGCCTCCATCGCGTCTGCGATGTTGCCGCCGTGGCTGTGTCCGGGCACGCCGCGCGCTATCGCCTGCACCGCGGCCACGAGATCGGCGGGCGGGTCCATCGGCGCTGGCGCCTCGTTGCGCTCCGGGTAGTCCTCGTCGGTGAGGAAGACCAGGAAGCGCGCGATCGAGCCATCTGCGAGCGCGCCGCCCTCCAGCGCCTGCCAGAACGGCCCAGGCACGGTGACGCCCCAGATGCAGGCGCAGGGCTGCTCGATCGTGACCCGCGGCCGCGCCTTCTGGTCGGCGTATTCCGCGCCGATGTAGGGCTCGGCCGCCGAGGTGTAGAGCTTGGTCAGCTCCGCCCAGATGGCCGCCTTGTGCGCCGGGGCGCGCGGGGCGAGGACGAGCTTCAGGAACTGGCCGAACTCGTCCACTTGGAAGAGCCGCGCGGGATGCCGCTGCAGGGAGGTGAGCAGCCCGGCCGAGGACGCCAGATCCTCGCCGCCGAGGTAGCGATCCAGGCCGGCTGCGTAGAGGACGCGCTTCACGCAGCGGCGCGCATGATCCTTGCCGCCGCCGCTGTCGGCGATGCCGATGGCGTAGACGTTGCTGCGCAGGTCGGTCGGCGTCCGGTAGCGCCGGCCAGCGAGCGCGCCGACCATGCAGATGGCAGCGCCCAGCGCCAGGAAGGGCTGCGGGCTGACCGCCGTACTCATGGCGTAGTCCACGAACCGCCTCAGCACCCCGTCGACCGCCAGCAGCTCCGGCGGGACGCGATAGCGCGGCGGTGGCGCTGGCGCGGCCGTGGCCTTGGCGAGAAGCCCGACGGCCGGATGCGGCTGTCCGGCCCGTTCTGCCGCTTGGGCGTTCAGCGTGACCTCGGGCGGCGGCACCCAGCCGCGCGCGATGGCCCAGCCATAGATGCTGCCGGCGCCGATGCTGTGGGGCCGCAGCGTCTTCCAGCGGCGCTCCGCGGTGTCCGACTTGCCCGATTGGCCAGACTTCCCGCTCGACTTCGACCAGTCGAGCCAGAGCTGGCGCCCCTCCTCCCCCAGCGCCGCCTTGATGGCGTTGGCCATGGTGATCCAGGAATGGCCATCCAGGTCCTCGTTGGGGAGGTACGCCAGCGCTGCCTTCACCGCATCGTAGGTGCCGCGGGGATCGGAGGGGCCCCGCCACTCGCCCTCGCTGCCGTCGAGGCGGAGGGAATGGGGCCGCTGGTCCGGCGGGATCAGGCCGTAGGCCCGGTCGAGCCAGGCCATCGCGCTGGCCTCGTCCACCACCGGCAGGCTCGCTAGCGGCAAATCGAGCAGCGTTTCCTCCGGCCAGGCATAGGGCTGCCCCGTGCCGGGGTGGGTGGCGTGGGCGACGAATTGCTGCCCATGCGCCAGGACCTCGAGCGGCAGCCGCTTGCGGCCGGGGAAGGCAGCCGCCGCGCGATAGACCAGCAGGCGCTTCGGGGCCTGGCCGATCCGGATGCAGGGCGTCTCGCCCAGCATCTCGCCGGCGAGCCGGGCGAGTTCAAAGGCGAGCCCGGCGTCCGTGACGTCGATGTCGATGCCGACCACGGCGCCGCAGGCGATGCCCACGCCGCTGCCTGGCCAGCGTCGCCAGATATCGAGTTCGAAGGACTTCGTCGGCCGGTCGGCATGCCGAGTCCAATCGGCATAGGGTACCCACCGCCCCGCAGTGAAACGCCCCGGCACCTTGCTGCCCGGCATGATCGGGATGACGGGGTAGCCGTTGTCGACGAGGCGCTCGCCGTGGCTCGCCATGAAGCCGGCCGCGTCGGTCATTCGCCCGCCCGCTCCTGGGCGGCGATGGCGGCATCACGCTCCGCGTCGATGCGCAGGACCTCGGGGTAGAGAGCGGCGATCTGCCGCGCCGCGCGCTCCAGGGCACGCCGCGCCACCTCGAGTTCGGCGTGGATCGACCGCGCGGGGACGACCGCGGTAGGCCTGACCTGCACCTTCGCCGCCGCGGCCTGCGCGTCCGATTCGTTCGCCGCCTCGACGCGGTTCAGCACGTAGCGCCCCGGACTCCACTTCCCGACGCTCTTCCGACGTGCAAGGACGAAGCCGGCGGCGCGCACCCCATCCAGCATGCAGAGCTTGACGGCGATGTACTGGCGGCCGCGCCTGTCAGGATCCACCGCCGCGCGAACCGGCTCCGCGAGTTCCACGACCGTCATCGGCCGGTTGCCGTGCGCCGACCACCAGGCAGGGTAGATCTGCGCCGCCTCGGCGAGCATGTCGACCGGGTTCATCGGCCACCAACCGCGGGGAGCGGCAATGTCTGCACCTTCGCCACCGCCGTGTTGATGGCGATCTGCTGCTCGATGAGCGCAGCGACATAGGCACCGCAGATCGCTTCGATGAAGCCGCGCCAGTCCGCCTCCGACCAGGTCGCCATGTCGGTGCGGCCGACCGCCTCGATGTACTGCCCGGCGATATCGCCGGCCGCGCGCATCGCCGCGACCTCCTGCTCGTTCGCATCAACCATGCAGCGCTCCCGCCAGAGGTCGAGGCAGACGGGCGAACACGAGAGCGCGGTCCAATGCACCCGAAGCGAGCGCGCCGGATGCCACCACAGCCAGTGCCAGGCAGGGCGCGAGCAGGTGCGGCATTTCATTGATCCCCTTGCCGCTGCTTGGCCGCTGCTTCGGCCTTCTTGCGCTCACGCCAACGGCGGCACGCCTCGCGCGCTTTCTCGGGGGCCGCATTACGCCGAGCGCGCTCCTGCTCGCGTACCTTCTCTCGGTTCGCGGCCTTCCAGCGGTTATTCGCCTCGCGTGCCTTTGCCGGGTCTGCCTCGCGTTTCTGTGCCGTTGCCGCAATCACCTTCTCCGGGTTCGCGGCTCGCCAGCGGCGAGACGACTCGTTCCGCTTCTGCCGATTGGCCGCATAGCGCGCGCGGTTCTGTTCCCGCGCCTTCTCCGGGTCCGCGGCGTATTTTTGCCGCGCCCAATCCCGCTGCCGCGCCCTTTTCCGTTCCGCCTTCTCATCCGGCGTCTCCGGATGCGTCGGTGAGACTGCCGGCGGCAGCGTCTTCCACGGTGCGTTCATCACTCGAACCTCGCGCTGACGATCTCGGTGTACTGGCCCAGCGGCCGCACCTGGATGGCGCGGGGCTGGCGCAGCGCTTCGATGTGCTGCAGGGCCTCTTCAACCGAGGACGGCGCCGGCAGCTGCGGCGCACGGCGCTGCCACCAGCCCACGGCCTTCTCGCGGGGGAAGCCGGTGTGCTCGAAGCACACCCACTCGCTGTGCCGGGCCAGCCCGCAGTCGTAGGTGACGCGCAGCGAGGCCGGCTTGCCGGGCTTCTCGTGGCGCGTGTAGGTGACGCCGGTAACGTCGCACCAGCTGGCCTGTATCTGTGTCGAGAGCAGCGCGTTGGACGCTGCCTCGGGCGACACCTTGATCGCCGGCGGCGGGAACTCCTCGTCGCACTCGATGCAGCGTCGCGCGCTGGCGTGGTTGATGGTCTGGCACGCCGAGCAGACCTTGATCGGTGCGTCGCCGTCGCCGGCGGGCTCCCGCTTCCGCCCGTCCACCATGTCGATCGGGCCGTGTCGCGCCGTGTTGCCGGCGAAGTCGAGGACAAGGCAGTCGTCCTTGCCCTCCGCGAGCCGGGTGCCGCGCCCCACCATCTGGACGTAGAGGCCGACGCTCTTCGTCGGGCGCAGCAGCGCGATCAGGTCGACGCCGGGCGCGTCGAAGCCGGTGGTCAGCACGTTGGCGTTGGTCACGCAGCGCAGCCGCCCCGCCTTGAACGCAGTCAGGATGCTGTCGCGCTCCGGCGCCGGCGTGTCGCCCGTGACCGTCTCGCAGGAGACCCCATGCTCGCGGATGGCGTCCCGGACGTGCCGCGCATGGGCGACGCCGGAGCAGAAGACCAACCAGGAGCCGCGGCCCTCGCCGTGCTGCACGATCTCGGCGACGGCGGCGCGGGTGACCTCGTCGCGGTCCACCGCCGCCTCGAGGTCCTTGGCGATGAACTCCCCGCCGCGCGTGCCGACCCCGCCGACGTCGAGCTGCGTCTCGGTCTGCTTAGGGACAACGGGCGAGAGGTAGCCCTGGCGGATCATGTTCAGGACCGACACCTCATAGGCGATGTCGGTGAACAGCCGGTCCTTCCCCTCGTGGAGCAGCCCGCTGTCGAGCCGGTAGGGCGTGGCGGTGAAGCCGACCACCTTCAGCAGGCCGGCGTTGACCTCGTTCAGCTGCGCGAGGAAGGAGCGATACATGCCGCTGTCGCCGCGGCCGAGCAGATGGGCCTCGTCGATCAGCACCAGGTCGCAGCGCTGGACCTTGTAGGCATGGCGATGGATGGACTGGATGCCGGCGAACAACACCTGGGCGCGGATGTCGCGGCGCGAGAGGCCGGCGGAGTAGATGCCGGCCGGCGCCTCGGGCCAGGCGCGGAGCAGCGCCATGAAGTTCTGCTGGATCAGCTCCTTCACATGGGTCAGGACCAGGACGCGGGTGTCGGCATAGGCAGCGATGGCCTCGCGGATGAAGCCGGCGATGACCACGGATTTCCCTGTGCCGGTCGGCATCACCACAAGCGGGTTGCCCGTGTTCCCGCCGAAGTAGTCGTAGAGCGCGTCGATGGCGGCGCGCTGATAGGGGCGCAGCGAAAGGGTCATGCGGCGGCCATCCCGTCCCGCCACTCCGCGCCGTCGCGCAGCCGGTAGCTGACCCAGTCCTCGCCCGCGTCGATCTGCTCGCCGGGGACGAGGTCGGGAACGTAGAGGTGCATCGCGCAGCCGGCCTGCTGCGCGTCGCGTACCGGGAAGTGCCCGTGCCGGGCGCAGTGCCAGGCGCCGCCGTCCGCCGCCGTGGCGTGCAGGCAGGACCGGCAGTGGCGCTCCGCGGCCGCGCCCTCGTGGCAGACGGCGTGGTGGTCGCAGAGCCGGCACTGCCACCAGGCCGGATCGTCGCTGATCCGCGCCGGCGGATGCGCGGCGCGCACGATCCGCTCCGCCTTGGCCAGCAGCCGCAGCCCGGCCTCGGCGTTGTGGTGGACGCGCTCCTGGTACAGCGCGTCGGTGTCCTTGCACACCGCCAGGTAGAAGGCCCGGTCGATGCCCGCGAGCTGCATGTAGGCCTGCATCTGCGCCCAGTGCAGCGGCTTCGACGCGGCGACGCCCTCCGCCAGCAGGCGGGCGAAGGACTTCGCGCTGTGCGTCTTGAACTCGCAGACATGCCAAGCCTGCGGTGCCTCCAGGAAACCCCTGGCGACCGCATCCATGCTGCCGCCGAAGTGGCCGGTGGCGTCGCGCACGGTCCACTGCCGGCCCGTGTCGGGATCTACCTCGAGCACGGTCACGCCGATCCGGCGCAGGTCGGCGACAAACCGCGCCTCGGCGAGCTGGCCAGTCTCGAAGAGCCGGAGGAGACGCCCGGTGTGACGTGCCCGCGTCGCCCAGCGGAAGGTGTACCAGAGCGCACGATCGCACTCGGTACCGATCAGCGAGGCACCAAGGTGCTCGCGCCAGCCAGCGTCGGCCGCCGCCTCGTAGGCGGCATAGATCGCGTCCACCGTCGGCGTGGCGGGAGGAGGAAGCGCGGCCATGCTCACCCCGCGCGGCGCCAGGGCGGCGTGGCGGTCGGCGCGGCCGTCGTCGGGCGCGGCGGCGGAGGGGCCGAGCGCGCCGCGGGCGCCGGCGTGGCCCGCGCGGTCGGCGCGTTGCCGAGCGGCGCATAGCCCTTGACCTTGTTCTGCTTGCGCTGCTCGTGCGGCGGCAGGTGCTTGTCCCGACTGTCCACCTCGATCGCGAGCGTCACCTGCAGCGGCCGCAGATGCAGCTGCTCGCTGTCGCTGACCTGGAGCTGGCCCACCGCGTGGCAGATCGCAGACAGGGCGCGCTGCGCGATCTCCACCGTCTGCTGGTTCGGGTTCACCAGGTTGAGCTGGTCCCAGATCTTGCGGCCCTGGTGGGGCCCCTCGATCACGTCGAGCTCGAGCCAGAGCAGCTGGCCGGTCCCGGCCTTGGTCGGGCGCATCTCGCTCTGCACGATCTGGGCGACGTAGCGCCCGGGCGGGAGCAGCGCGAAGGGCGCCGCCGGCTCGACCGCGTTGGCGTCGAAGTGCTGGTTGAGCTGGGCCATGTCAGCGGATCTCCTCCGCGGCGGGCGCGGTCTCTTGGGCGTAGAAGGGGATACCGGCGGCAAGCGCCGGCCAGTCGAGCGGCAGGCTGTCGGGCAGCCCGAAGCGGTTCTTGGCGAGGAAGGCCGGGCGCTCGGTGGTGTGCAGCAGGCGGTCGCCGCCGGAGACGCCGCGCACCACCTGCTTCTTGAAGCCGACGTCGGTCTTGACGGTGCTCACGCGGTAGTTCGCGAACAGCACCGCATCGACGTGCTCCTGCACCAGCGCCGCGGCACGGCTCTGGAGCTTGATGACGTACCGGTCGTAGGGCTCGGTCTCGGGGCTGTCGAAGCGGCGGATGTCGCAGTGCGCGATGAGGATCACGCCCATGCCGCGCTCGGCGCGCAGCAGGTTCATGCCGTCCAGGAAGCCGCGCCAAACGTCGAGGGCGGCGAGATAGCCCTTGCCGTAGCCGGGCTGCTCGATGTCGGACCAGTTGTTGATCCGGGCGGTCTCGCGCCAGACCAGCGGCTCCAGCCAGTCGAGGCTGTCGAGCACGACGGTCTGGAAGTCGTGCTGCTGCCCGTAGAGCGCGTCGAGCGCGTCCTGCACGTCGGCGTAGCTGCGCAGCAGGCCGAAGGTCGGTGCGTCGATGACGCCGAGGCCGTCCTCGGTCTGGAGGAACACCGGGCTCGGCGCGGCCGCGGCGAGGCTGGTCTTGCCGACGCCGGCGACGCCGTAGACGAGCATACGGGGCGGGCTCGCCGCGCCGCCGCGCCGCAGGCTTTCGAGGGAGATCGCCATCAGTGCGCCTCCGCCTTCGGCGCGCGGGGCTTCGCCTTGATGACGTCCACCTTGATGTCGCCGCCCGCCCTGGCGACGGCCTCGGCGAAGCCGTCGAGCGTCGGCTCGAAGGCCGCGACCTCCTTCGCGCGGGCGATCGCGTCGCCCTCCAGCGGGATCGAGACGAGGATGCGAAGCTCGTGCGCCATCATGCGGGCTCCTTCGGGGTGAGGGCGTAGGTCGGGCGACCGGGGCGGAGGGTGCGGGCTGGCTCGAACAGCGCGCGGATGCGCGGCGGCCAGGCGGCGAAGCGCGCTTCCGTCACCGTGAGCTCGGTGCCGACGTAGTCGGCGGGGTCCTCGCCCCATTCGCGCAGGGTCTGCACCGCCTCTGCGAGCCGCGCCTGGTTCCACTCCACGCGCTTCGGCAGATCGGCGACGACCTCGACGCCGTCCGCCTCGAGGCGGACGCGGCCGGTGTCCTTTCCCTCGGCCCGGCGCGCTGCGGTGGCGGCCTCGCCGAAGCGGCGATCCAGCCCCTCATGCAGCAGGTCGGACAGCTGCTTGCCGTCTGCCTTGAGTTTAGCGACCTCGTCGAGCAGGGCGGCGAGGTCGGCGGCCGGCAGGCTCGCGACCTGCGCCGGCAGCATGCGACGCAGCGTCGCCAGCGTGGTGCGGTTCGGGATGGTCACGGCGTCACCTCCAGGAGTTCGGCGGCCCAGAGCAGGGCGATGATGGAGAGGGCGAAGGCGACGCCGCCGAGCAGCGCCCGCAGTATTTCAAGGAGACGGTGCTGGCTCATGCGGCACTCCGTGCGATCGCGTCGGCAGGCGGCAGCGGGCCGTCCTCGATCGCCCCGCGTCGGTCGCGACGGGCCGCATCGGCGTCGGGATCGAAGCGCGCGCTGCGGGAGGCGATCTCCAGCCAGGCATGCAGCCGCACCACGACCAGCGGCTCGGCGCGGTCGCGCACCAGGAAGAGCGCGTCATTCGCCCCGAGCCAGCGTTCGAGCGTCTTGAACCCGCTGCCCTCGCCGCGGGCCTTCACCTCGGCCTTGAGCGGCGCGGCGCCACGGACGTAGAGGTCGACGTCGGCGCCGTTGCCCTGGTAGCGCAGCGCACCGGAGAGCGGCACGCGCTCGGCGTGCATGCCGCACTTCGTGTGGATCTCGACGATGGCGCGCTCGCGGCGCAGCCCCTTGTCGCGCGACGCCTTACCCATGGAGGCGGCCCTTCCGGATCGCGCCGAGCTCGGCCAGCAGGCGCTCATCCACCGGCCGTCCGGTGAAGCGCGCCGCAGCCGCGACGGCCGCCCAGTAGCGGGCGGGGATGCCGCGGCGGCGCCAGGCCCGGACGGTCACCGCCTCGACGTCGAGGATGGCGGCGAGCTCGCCGGCGCAGGACCAGAGGTTGATCACCTCGGCGAAGCTGCGCGGTGGCGAGGCGGCCGGGCGCCGCGCGGGTGCGGGCGGGTCCGGCTGATGAGGCGACGGGGAGGACCGGGCGGCGGGCATGCCGGGGAGATACGCTGTGTCGCGGCAGGCAAACAAGACTGTTTGTATTGCGCGAATCCTGCTACACAATCGCCCAATAGGCGCTACAAGATGCATCGCATGGAGACCGCCGCGCACCGCCTCCGCCGCTTTCGCGAGCAGAAGGGCATCGATTCCGGGGCCGAGCTCGCCCGCCTCGCCGGCGTGCCCGAGGCGACCTACCGCGCTTACGAGAGCGGTCGCCGGCCGCTCACCGCGCGGGCCGCGCGCGAGCTCGCCGGGCCGCTCGGGATCACCTGGCAGAAGCTCCTCTTCGGCAAGGAGGCGGGCGACGAGGTCGGCATTGCCGTCAACACGCCGGAGGAGGCCGCGGCGGTCCTCGGCCAGCGCGTCCGGCGCAAGCCGGCGCCCAAGCCAAAGCCCGCCTACAGCGGGCCCGCCAGCGCCGAGATCATCTCCATGGGCGGGGACACCTGGGCCCTCCTGCCCGTCTACGACGCGACAGCGTCGGCCGGCCCTGGGCAGGACATCGACCGCGAATCAGTGATGCACCGCATCGCCTTCCGCGAGGAGTGGATCCGTACCGTCACCAAGGCACCGCTCGACCAGCTCGCGGTGATCAGCGTCGACGGCGATTCGATGGAGCCGACACTGCGGCCGGGCGACTCGGTGCTGATCGACTTCCGGCAGAGCAACCCGGCCGACAAGGACGGGATCTACGTCATCCGCACCGGCAACGGGCTGCAGGTGAAGCGGGTGCAGGTCGAGCTCGGGAAGGGCCTGATCACCGTGCGCTCCGACAACCCAGCCTACGAGCCGCAGCGGAGCCTAAACCCCGACGATATCCACGTGATCGGGCGTGTGATCTGGCTCGGCCGGCAGGTCGGGGCGTAGCGCTACAAATCAGCACTCCCCGACAGGCGGGGCGATTCGTATTGTCACGCGATGCAGCGCGACGATCCCCCGATCAACCTCCATCTCCCACCCCACCTGCGCGAGGTCTGTGACCTGCTCGCCCGTGGGCTGCTGCGGCTGAGGAGCCGCGCTGTCGAGGAAGCCGCGCGCCAGCCCGCCGGCGAGAGCGCGGTTCGCCTACACTCCGTCCCCGGCCAGCGCCTTGGTGCGAACCCCAGGAGAAAGGGAGTCGCATGAGACGCGCGAAGCCGACCACCACGACGATGACGATCAGCGCCATCCCGAAGCAGGACGTGCCGGCGCGGCTCGCCGCGCTGCCCGGCATGCCGATCGGCGAGCTCAAGGCCGAGTGGCGCCGGCTCTTCGGCACCGAGCCGCCGCCCTACAACCGGCGCTTCCTGGAGAGCCGGCTCGCCTACAGGACACAGGAGCTCGCCTATGGCGGGCTGAAGCCTGAGACGCTGGCGCGGCTCGAGGCGTTGGGCGAGCAGTTCGACGGCCGGAGCATCACGCTGCGCCGCATCCGCCATGACCAGCGTCCGATCGCGGGCACGCGGCTGATCCGCGAGTACCAGGGCGTCGAGCACGTCGTCACCGTCACCCGCGACGGCTACAGCTACCAGGGCCGCCCCTATCAGTCGCTCTCCGCCATTGCGCGCGCGATCACCGGCACGCGCTGGAACGGCTGGGTCTTCTTCGGCCTGCGGAAGCCCGGCTCATGAGCCGCCGCGATGCCGCCATGCCGGCGAAGCTGCGCAAGCTCCGTTGCGCCGTCTACACGCGGAAGTCCACCGACGAGGGGCTGGAGAAGGAGTTCAACTCGCTTGAGGCGCAGCGCGCGGCGTGTGAGGCCTACATCGCCTCGCAGCGGCCCGAGGGCTGGGTCCTGGTGCACGACCGCTACGACGACGGCGGTGTGTCCGGCGGCACGCTCGATCGTCCCGCGCTGAAGCGCCTGCTGGCCGACATCGAGTCCGGCCTCGTCGACGTCGTGGTGGTCTACAAGGTCGACCGGCTGTCGCGGTCGCTGATGGACTTCGCAAAGCTGGTCGAGACCTTCGAGGCGCACGACGTCACCTTCGTGGCCATCACGCAGTCGCTGAACACAACCACGAGCATGGGCCGGCTGACGCTGAACATGCTGCTGAGCTTCGCGCAGTATGAGCGCGAGCTGATCGGCGAGCGCGTGCGCGACAAGATCGCGGCCTCGCGCGCGCGCGGCATGTGGATGGGCGGGCCGGTGCCGCTCGGCTATCGCGTCGAGAACCGCAAGCTGCTGATCGACGAGGCCGGTGCCGCGACGGTGCGCCGCGTGTTTGAGGGGTTCGCCGAGATTCGCTCCGGCACTCGCCTGCTGCCGATCTTGCTGGCGGAAGGGCACGTGACGAAGACGGGCCGGCCCTTCGACAAGAGCGCGCTCTACAAGCTGCTGGTGAACCGGGTCTACATCGGCGAGGCCGTGCATAAGGGGACGGCGTATCCCGGCGAGCATGACGCCATCGTCCCGCGGGACCTATGGGATCGCGTTCACGGCATCCTCGCCGAGAGCCCCCGGGTCCGCGCGGCGCAGGCGCGCCAGCGGGCGCCGGCGCTGCTGCGGGGCCTGCTGTTCGGCCCGGACGGGCGGGCCATGTCGCCTAGCCACACCCGGAAGAAGGGCCGGCTCTACCGCTACTACGTCAGCCAGGCCGTGCTGCAGGGCGGGGCGAACGATGCGCCGCACCGGCGGCTGCCGGCCGGCGAGATCGAGGGGCTGGTCATGGCGCAGGTCCGCGCCCTGCTGCGCCAGCCGGAGGTGGTGGTCGGCACCTGGCGCGCGGCGCGGGCGGAGGACCCCAGCATGACCGAGGCCGAGGTCCGCGACGCACTCGGCCGGCTCGATCCCCTCTGGGACGAGATGTTTCCCGCCGAGCAGGAGCGGATCGTTGGGCTGCTGGTGGAGCGCGTCACGGTCGGCGAGGCCGGGGCCGAGATCCGGTTCAATCTGGAGGGGCTTGCCGGGCTGGCGCGGGACCTGGCGGCGAAGCGGGAGGCGATGGCGGCATGAGCAGCATGACGGTGGTCGTGCCGATGGCGATCCGGCGCCGCGGCGGGCGGAAGCAGATCATCGGGCCGGATGGCGCACCGCTTCGCGCCAGCGGTGACGCGGGCGAGACGCGCGGCGACCCGACGCTGGTGAAGGCGCTGGCGCGGGCGTTTCGGTGGCGGCGAATGCTGGAGGGGGGGCGGTATGGATCGATCCGCGAACTCGCCGCCGCGGAAGGCGTCGATCGCGCCTATATTGGTCGTCTACTAAACCTGACCCTGTTGGCGCCGGAACTGGTAGAGGCGATCCTGGATGGCCGGGAACCATACTTCTCGGTTCCGCAGCGGTTGTCCGAGCCGATCCCGCTCACCTGGGTCGACCAGCAGAGGGCGTGCATTCCAAGACGTTGACCTGGCAGACGGGCGCCCCCGCATGGCATTCTTGGGGCAGCCGCGAGGACGAGGTCCGCTGTGCGAACGTCAAAAGGGAACTTGAAAGAGCGCCGATGGATCGTGCTTGGCACCGATGGTCGGTACGTCACGCTCGGTCGCGCTTCCGATCCGTCCGAGGATGAGGTACGCGGCGCTGAAGAAGCTCTTCGTGCTCAGGGCTTGGCTGGGTGGCTCGCCATCATGGAAGGCAATCCCTACGTTGGTGCTGCGCCGCGCGTGTTAGAAGTCCGCCCGCTCGCCGACCCGACCGTGCAATTCGCGGATGCCGCTGCAGCTTTCGCCCGCGCTATCGCCGGACGGCGAGCGGAGCTCGCGGGCTGACGGCGGCACGTGGGCACACCCGCCAGCCTTGGGCAGATGTGCCAGAAGGCCGGCGTGCAACGATGCGTGGCAATAAGAAGAAGGACACACGGCCCGAGTTGGCGGTCCGCAGGCTCCTCCACGCAATGGGGTTTCGCTTCCGGTTGCACCGCCGCGACCTGCCGGGAACGCCAGACGTTGTCTTCCCCACTCGACGCAAAGCAATCCAGGTGCACGGCTGCTTCTGGCATCAGCACGAGGGCTGCCGATCGGCGACCCTACCCGCCACGCGTCAGGAGTACTGGCTGCCGAAGCTCGCCCGAAATCGGGAGCGCGACCGCCAAGCCGAAGCGGCCCTAACGGCGTTAGGCTGGCAGGTTATGACCGTATGGGAATGCGAGGTGACAGACGTCGGACGCCTCGGGCCGAGGCTTCGACACTTCTTGGGCTTTCCGAAAGCGCGGGGTTGAGGCGATCTGGGCCGAGGCACAGCTTGTCCAGGTGCGACAGCACCTCAGCAAGGCACGCCAGTTCATTGGTTTCTGACCAGGAATCGCGAATCGGGCTTAACCTACATCTCAGCTTCTCGTATCAATGACGAAACTGGCATTTCGAGAGGGACATGGACGGGTTTGCTGGGGCACTTCAGCCAAGCCCAGCGTTGGAGCGCTTGCGCTTTGTCGACCTGTTCGCGGGATTGGGCGGCTTTCATCAAGCCCTCGCATCCCTTGGGCATGACTGCGTCTTCGCGTGCGAGGCCGACCCGGAACTCGCCAGCCTCTACGAGAAAAATTTCGGCATCCGCCCGGCGGGTGACATCAGGCTTGTTCGGCCGGATGAGGTGCCATCACATGATGTCCTCTGCGCGGGCTTTCCCTGCCAAAATTTCTCGAAGGCCGGCGAGCAGCGCGGGCTTTCCTGCCCTCAGTACGGCGACCTAACAAACTACATCGTCGGAATTCTCGCCCATCATCGGCCGCGCCTGCTGCTGATGGAGAACGTCCCAAATCTCATGCGCCACGAGGGCGGCGAGACCTGGGCCTCGATACGCCAGCAGCTCCTCCAGGCGGGCTACAGCGTCTCGGAGGCACGCCTATCGCCCGACCAGTTTGGTGTTCCGCAGGTACGGGAGCGTTCATTCATCGTTGGGCGGCGCGGAGATCTGGGCGATTTTCGCTGGCCGACGCCGACGGCGCCCGAGGGCTTGACCGTCCGCACGATCCTCGACGATCACCCGCCCGAGGCCCGCTACCTCGAGCCGCACTTCGTGGCCTACCTCGACGCTTGGCAGAAGTTGCTCGCAAAGCTGCCGAAGTCCGAGCCTCTGCCGACTTGGCCCATGTGGGCCATGGAGTGGGGCGCCAGCTATCCCTACACCGTCGATACCCCACACGCCCGCGAATATCGGGGCCTCGGGCGGTACGCAGGCGCATTAGGCGAGCGCCTCGCGCGCAAGTCCCCCGAGGAGGTAAAGGCGGCTCTCCCGTCCTACGCGCGCGAACGCAGCGCTGCCTTCCCCGATTGGAAAGTCGCGTTCATTGCCAAGAACAGAGCCTTCTACAGACGTCACCAGCGCCTGATCGACACTTGGTTGCCGAGCATCGCTGGTTTCGCCCCCAGCTTCCAGAAGCTCGAGTGGAACTGCCGCAACGAGACGCGCGACATTTGGAGCAAGGTGCTCCAGTTTCGGCCCTCGGGAATTCGTGTGAAGTCGCCGAGGCGGGCCCCGTCGCTAGTCGCCATGACCACCAGCCAGGTTCCGGTCATTGCATGGCAGCGGCGCTTCATGACGGTGCGGGAGTGCAGTCGCCTTCAGAGCATGGGCGACCTGCAACACTTGCCGAGCACGAGGAGCGCAGCGTTCAAGGCGCTCGGAAACGCAGTAAACGTGGAGGTGGTCAAGGCCATCGCCTCGGCTCTCCTAGCCGTAGACGCCCGCCTCCTCGCAAAACCTGCGCCGGTGCTGCCCGGCCCCGGGGGTGCGCGGCATGCCGCCTGACGCTGCCGCGCCTTCGGACACTTCGCCTCCGCGGTCCGTAAGCATCCGGCCCGGCTCTGCTATCCTCTCAGTCCTCAAGCACCTCAATTACAAGCCGTGGCACGCGCTTGCCGAGTTCGTGGACAACGCCGTCCAAAGCTATCTGCAGAACCGCGATGCTCTTCACGCACTGCACGGCGCTGGCTGGAAGCTGCGCGTGGATATTGACGTCGATGCCTCTCAGCCGGCACGCATCCGGGTCGTCGACAACGCGGCTGGCATTGCCGCCCAGGACTTCCCGCGCGCCTTCCGACCTGCCGTGGTCCCGCCAGATCGTTCGGGGCTGTCGGAGTTCGGGATGGGCATGAAGTCGGCCGCGTGCTGGTTCGCCCCGCGCTGGCAGGTCCGCACGCAAGCCCTCGGCGACGCTGTCGAGCGGACGGTCCGCCTCGATGTGGCGAGCATCGTCCGGGACTCGCTGGAGGAGTTGGCGATCCGGGAGGGTCCAGGCCGAGCGGCCGGGCACTTCACCGAGGTCGTGCTTGAAGAGCCATTCCACCTCCCAGTCGGGAGGACGGTGGGAAAAATCAAGGAACATCTGACTGACATCTACAGGTGCTACCTGCGGGACGGCTCGCTTGTGCTGCGGGTGAACACTCAGGAGCTGGCCTATGAGGAACCCCAGATCCTGCGAGCACCCTTCTATCGCGAGCCGCACGGCGCTCCGAGAGATTGGCGCAAGGAGATCAACCTCGACCTCGGAGGTGGGCAGCGGGCGCACGGCTTTGCCGCGTTGCGGCAGGACGGCAAGGGCGCGCGCGCAGGCTTCGCTCTTTTCCGCCGCAATCGTCTCATTCAGGGCAGCGGCGACGAGGGCTGGAAGCACCACGAGGTATTCGGCGCGCCCAACATGTACCGGCACCAGCGCCTGTTTGGTGAGTTGCACCTCGAAGGCTTTGAGGTCAGCCACACGAAGGACGGTTTCCGTTGGACGGACGAGGACGCCTTCGCGCAGCTCCTCGCCGACGACCTCGACGGCGGCGACCTTCCTCTGCTCAAGCAGGCGGAGGGCCACCGGCAGAGAGCGCCTCGGCCGGCACTTCAGCGCAGCGCCTCGGCCGCCGTGGCCGGTGCGCAGGAGGACATGCAGGCAAATCTGGAAGACGCCCTGCCGCCTGCCGCTGAGCAAGCGCGCGCTGACGATCCTCCTCCAGAGCTCGAGAATGACGCGCCGGGAAGGCCAGCCCCGCTAGTGGAGTGACTCCAACACTTGCTTCCCGCGGTTGATGGCGGCGAGGACGCGGTCGGGGTCGGCGGTCCAGGCG
>NZ_JAFNJS010000018.1 GCF_019024325.1 Falsiroseomonas tokyonensis | reverse complement strand
TCCACCCCAGGCAGCCGCTCGACAGCCCGCGTCACCTTGGCGACGCAACTGGCGCAGTCCATGCCTTCAACCCGCCAGACCAGCCGTGCTGTCGTGCTCATCTGCGCAATCCTATGCCGCCGGACCTAGGTATGGGACCTCTAGCGGCTGGAGGTTCAAGCCCCCTTTTCAAGAAACCCACCAGCAGGTGCCTTTGCGAGGGGTGGCTGAACAAATCGCAGAAGCGGGACCCTACCTATGGCGGCCCGGTCGGGCGCCATAGGCCGGAAGTAGCTCAAGAAGATCCACTTCCTGACTGGAGAGGGGGCCTCAAGGCTGCGGCGTTCCATTGATGACAGGCATTGGGCCGTCGTTAAGGCGGATGCATTGCGACCCGGGCGGAACGCGTTCCAACTGGGTTAGGCAGACGATCAACACGCCCTGCTTCACCAGATGATAGGCGAAGGTCCTTCCCTGCAAGGACGCAGCCGCGATCTGCCAATCCTCTGCAAGAAGGCGAGGAAGCGACTCCCTGACGGGTGAACCGTGCAAAGGAACCACTGGAACGAGAAGCTGCGCAGGAACCTCATTTTGCTGGGCAACTGCACCAGGCTGATTCAACGCAAAGAGGGACACTGCCAACGCGACAAGACGTCTCATGACCCTTTCCTTTCCTGTGCCGCTGCTGCAAGCCGGCTGCATCTAGGACTCGCACGGAAGCGGATTAAAACCTCGCTTGGCCGCTGCGGCCCGCGGGGTTGCGGATCTGCAGCGTGAGGGCGGCGCCGCGCGGCAGCGCGGCCTGCGCAGTGCCCGCCATCGTGTTCTCAGTCGTAGGTGCAAGCTGCACGACCTGCCGCCCCTGGCCGCTGCCGACCAGGGCGGAGCCGGTGTAGCCTGCCGCCGGCACTGGGCTGCCGCTTTCGTCATAGAGATGCACAGTCACCGTGCGTTCAGCCAACATAAGCTCGGCGTGAATGCCAACGATATCCTGCATTGGTGCGCCGTGGGGTCCGCGGTCGGCGTGCCCTTGGGCCATTGCGGCGCTTCCCAGCGCCAGTGTGGCGACAGCGGCCAGAAGGAACTTCCTCATTCGACATTCTCCTTGTTGTGGTGTTGTCAGATGGCGGCATGGGCGCTTCCCACGCCGCCTATTCTCATTCCGCTGGGGCTGGCTGCGCCCGAGTGACCGCCGGAGCATCCTTGGTGGGTGCCGGGGATCGGTTGAAGCGAAGATAAAGCGCCGGTAGCACCAGCAGGGTGAGAAGGGTTGCGCTGATCAGGCCGCCAATGACGACGGTGGCAAGAGGCTTCTGAACTTCGGCTCCCGCGCCAGTAGCAATCGCCATGGGAACGAAGCCTAGCGATGCTACCAGTGCCGTCATTGCCACTGGCCGTAGCCTGGTCATGGCTCCCTGGAATACGGCTTCGTACAGCGGCATCTTGCCTGAGCTCAGCAACCCTCGGATCGAGCTCGCCATCACCAGCCCGTTCAGTACCGCCACACCCGACAATGCGATGAAGCCAACGGCGGCTGGCACGGAAAAGGGCATGTCGCGGAGCCATAGCGCGAGCAATCCGCCTGAGAGGGCGAGGGGCACTCCGCTGAAGACTATCAGCGCGTCGCGCACCGATCCCAGCGCGCCGTACAAGAGCAGCAGGATCATGAGGAAGCAGGCCGGTACCACCACCATCAGGCGCGCCCGAGCCTTGGCAAGATTTTCGAACTGGCCGCCCCAGGTGACGAAGTAACCGGGCGGAAGCTGAACCTCGGCCTCCACCCTGGCTTGCGCTTCGGCCACGATCGACCCGATGTCGCGCCCGCGGGCGTTCGCCTGCACCACGACGCGGCGACGACCATCTTCTCGGCTGATCTGGTTGGGCCCTTCAACCACGCGAAACGATGCCACCTGCTGTAGCGGGACAGAAGCCAGTTGACGTCCCTCCGGCGCGGGCAGCGGTACGGGAAGGTTGCGCAACGCATCAAGATTACTGCGCAAGGCGTCCGGCAGGCGAACGACGATGGCGAAGCGCCGGTCACCTTCGAACACCGCTCCGGCCTCACGGCCACCCACAGCCGCTGAGACCACATCCTGGACCGCGGTGACGCTAAGGCCGCGCCGCGAGATCTCGGTCCGGTCCACCGTGATCTCCAGGAACGGCAGGCCGGTCGCCTGTTCCACCTTCACGTCGGCGGCGCCCTGGATGCCGTTCAGTATTCCTGCAATCTGGCCAGCCGCCCGAAGCATCGGGCCGTACTCGTCGCCAAACACCTTAACCGCCAGATCGCCGCGAACGCCCGCGAGCAGTTCGTTGAACCGCATCTGGATCGGCTGCGTGAATTCGAGCGCATTACCAGGAAGCCGCGCAACCGACGCCTCGATGCGGCGGACCAGTTCATCCTTGGGCAAGGAGGGGTCCGGCCACTCAGCTCGAGGACGCAGGATGATAAAGGTGTCGGAGGCGCTGGGCGGCATCGGGTCGCTTGCCACCTCCGCGGTGCCGGTCTTGGAGTAGATGAACGCGACCTCCCGGAAGGCCGAGATGCGGCGCTCGATGGCCGACTGCATGGCCTGCGACTGCGCCAACGAGGTGCTGGGAATGCGCAGCGCCTGCATGGCGAGATTGCCCTCGTCGAGTGTCGGGATG
This sequence comes from Falsiroseomonas tokyonensis, assembly GCF_019024325.1. GTDB lineage: Bacteria > Pseudomonadota > Alphaproteobacteria > Acetobacterales > Acetobacteraceae > Falsiroseomonas > Falsiroseomonas tokyonensis. Next base: position 25,624 of record NZ_JAFNJS010000018.1, on the reverse strand, counting down.
AATTCCTGGCCGAGGCGACCAAACAGAGTCAGCGACGCCAGGAACAACAAGGCCCCAATCGATATGACTGGCACTGGCGATCGCAGGGCACGGTTGAGCGCGGGTGCGTACCCCCGCTTGAGAACGCGAACGAGCCAGACCTCCTGCTCCTTCACGCGCCCGGTCACGGCGATTGCGATCAGTGCCGGGACCAGCGTCAGGGACAGCACGAAGGCGAAGGCCAGCGCGATGATGACCGTCTCGGCCATCGGCACGAACATCTTGCCCTCGACGCCCGTGAAGGTCAGGAGCGGCGCATAGACGAGAATGATGATTGCCTGGCCGTACAACGACGGCCGGATCATTTCCCGTGCGCTGTCGGCGACGGTCTGAAGCCGTTCCTCCAGCGTCAGGATCCGGCCCTTCTCGTGCTGACGTTCGGCCAATTGGCGCAGGCTGTTTTCGGTGATGATGACGGCGCCGTCCACAATCAAGCCGAAGTCCAGCGCGCCGAGGCTCATCAGGTTGGCGCTGATGCCGCCGCGCACCATTCCGAAGGCCGTCAGCAGCATCGTTAGCGGGATCACCGCCGCGGTGATCAAGGCGGCGCGGATGTTGCCCAGCATCAGGAACAGCACCGCGACCACGAGCAGGGCGCCTTCGCTCAGGTTCTTGGCTACGGTCATGATGGTGGAGTCGACCAGCACGCCCCGGTCCAGCACTGCCTTGGCTTCGATCCCGGGCGGCAGCGCGCGCGCCACCTGGTTAAGCCTGTCCTGGACAGCGGCGGCCACGGTACGACTATTGCCGCCGATCAGCATGAGCGCGGTGCCGACTACCACTTCCTGGCCGTTGCCGCTGGCACTGCCGGTGCGAGGCGCCTGTCCAATCTGCACACGCGCCACGTCGCGTAGCAGGATGGGCACGCCCTCGCGCGTCGCTACCACGACCTGTTCCATTTCGGCCGCCGAAGCGAGCCTGCCGGGTGAGCGAACCACCAAGCCCTCGCCACCGCGCTCGACGTACCCTGCGCCCATGCTCGCATTGTTGCGCTCGAGCGCGTCTGCAATGTCCCGGAAGGTGAAGCCCAGTCCCATGAGGCGCGCCGGATCGGGCTGCACGACGTACTGCTTCACATACCCGCCGATGGCGTCGATCCCGGCAATGTTCGGGACGTTGCGCAGCTGGGGGCGGATGATCCAGTCCTGCACGGTTCGCAGATAGGTCGCCCGCGCAAGGTCGTTAGTTAATTGTTCACCTTCGGGCGTGCGGTAGCTTCCGTCCGGCTGCCAGCCTGCAGCGCCCTGTTGAACCGTATCGCCGGGCCTCCGGTCCGCGAAGCGGACGGTCCACATCAGGACCTCGCCGAGCCCAGTCGACACTGGTCCAAGCCGAGGCTCAATGCCTTCGGGCATCGCCTCCCGCGCATCGATGAGCCGTTCGGTGACCTGCTGCCGCGCGAAGTAGATGTCGGTGCTCTCGGTGAATACCGCGGTAACCTGACTGAAGCCGTTGCGGGAGATCGAGCGGGTGCTCTCCAGTCCAGGGATCCCGGCCAATGCCGTCTCAATCGGCAGGGTGACCTGCTTCTCGATCTCATAAGGCGATAGCGAGGGCGCGAGCGTGTTGATCTGCGCCTGGTTGTTGGTGATGTCCGGCACTGCATCGATTGGCAGCCGCGCAAGCGACCAGGCACCCACCAAGGCGGCGACAATGGCGAACAGCACGATTGTCCAGCGCTGGCGGACAGAAAAATCGAGAATGGGGCCGATCATGTCTGATGTTCCCCTTAGTGACCGTGACCGGCTTCGGACTTGCCGAGTTCAGCTCGCAGCACGAAGGCGTTGCCAACGGCAATCTCGGTATCGGGGTCCAGGCCAAAGATGACCTCGAAGCCGTTCGCATCCTCACGGCCCAGCGCTACCTCGCGCTTCTCGAAACCTTCAGGCGTGCGCACGAAGACGACCTTTTCGCCTTCGACCTCCTGTACGGCATCACGGGGCACAAGCACGTCCACCGGCTGTTCAGCCGTCGCGAGATGAGCAGTGACGAAGGCGCCCGGCCGCAACAGCCCCTCCGCATTGGCGATCTCGGCGACCGCGCGGGCGGAACGGGTTTCAGTATCCAGCAATGGGCTGAGAAAGATGATCCGCCCCTCGCCGCGGGTATCGTCCGGTCCTGAAAAAGTAACGACCTGGCCCTGGCGTGCCATCGGCAAGTCCCGCGGCGGAACCGCCAGCTCGACCCACAGCTTGGAAAGATCTGCGACGGTGAAGAGTTCGGCGTCCGCTGCCACAGCGGCACCGAGGATCGCCGCCCGGGCCGTCACTCTGCCCGCAATCGGGGCCCGAATCTCAAGGCGGCGCAGCGTCGTCACCGGCTGGCGCGGCAATGCCGCAACCTCAGCCTCCGACAGGCCGAGGGCAAAGAGCCGCTGCCGGCTGAGGTCGAGCTTGATGCGGGCCTCTTCGGCGGCCGCGCGGGCCTGCAGAAGATCCTGTTCAGCTGAGATGCGTTGCCGTGAGAGGCGCTCCTCACGTGCGAGCGTGGTTTCTGCCAGGGCAGTGGAGCGCGAAGAAGCAAGGAATTCTGCCTTGGCCTCGGCAATCTCGCGGCTTTCAATCACAACAAGCACGTCACCCGGCGCCACCTCCTCGCCAAGCCCTTTACGCACCTCCGCAATGGTGCCGCTTACCCGGGCTGTGACCCGCGCCAGCCGATCCTGACTCGTGGTGAGCACGCCTGGCACTGCAATCCGGCTGACGAGGACGCCGGAGGAAACAGCCGCGACCTGGATATCGGCTGCAGTAACCTGTTCAGCCGTCATGGTGATTTTGCCTTCCTCACCATGGTCTGCTTCGCCCGCCCCGTGAGCATGGCCGCCAGAGCCTGCCGGTGGGGCCGGTGCGGCTGGCGAGGAGGCGCCGGCTGGCGCGAGGATCGGCAAGCCAGCAAGGCTGCGGGCGGTCTGTGGGATGCTGGGGAAAATGATGGCCAGGGCCAGCCCGGTCAGGACCGCACCGCCCATCCATATGACTCGCGGCATCATCGAGTGCCCCCGTTCGTCAGTACGGTCGGTTCCTGGCCACGCATTCGATCGACAACCGCGCGACGCGAATGAAAATCGCGATAGGCATCGATAAGCTGGGCTCGTGCGTCCGACCGAGCCCGTTGAGCATCGAGCACCTCGAGAAAGCCGAACTTGCCTTCCGCAAAGCCGCTCGTCGCAGACCTGGCAGCCTGTTCCGCTGCTGGGAGGGCTTCCCGACGCAGGCTCTGGATCGTGCGCCACGCCAGTGCCATGCGCTGCTCGGCCGCCACGAGCGCAGCAGCCAGGCTTCTCCGGCCGCGGTCGGCCTCCGCCTCAGCCCGCAGCAGCTCCGCCTGCGCCCTCGCGATGCCGCCTTGGTTGCGGTCTCTGAACGGCAGTGGGATTGATGCCCCCGCCACAAAGGCGGTTTCACCTCCATCTTGGAAGCGGCGGACCTGGCCTTGCAGGGTGACATCCGGGATCGCGGTGGCTCGCTGCAGAGTTAAGTTGGCATTCTGCTGGGACACCGTGGCATCAAGGCGAGCTAGATCCGGATTGCCCACCAAGCGAGCTAGCGGATCGGCCGGAACGGGCGGCCTGGGAGTTGCTCCGACTTCCTCAAACCAAGACTGGCGTCGCGCCAGTTCAACCCTTGGCTCCCCAACCATCGCGGCCAAATTGGCGAGCGCCATCTCAGCCTCGCGCCGCGCCCGCTCGGTGGCGATTTCTGCATTGGCACGGACGACCTCAGCGCGTTGAACCTGGAGTATGGGCTCACGACCGGCCTCAACGCGGCCGCGTGCCGCGCGCAGCGTTTCCGCCGCAAGCCGGGCTCGATCCTGCTCCACGGCAATGGTTCGAATGGCCGCCTCGGCGTCCACAAGCGCCGTCGTCACGTCGCGAACGAGATCTAGCCTGGCCGCCTCATAGTCCAGGGTCGCAAGGTCTCCGCTTCGGGCAGCCATCGCAATGCGAGCCGCTCGCTGCCCGCCTATTTCGACCCGTTGCGACAGCCCAAGCGTAGTTTCAACGGCACGCGCCCCACGGAACTCGCCGCGGCCGCCGATGCCCCCGAAATTCTCCACTTCGATGGATGCCTCAGGGTTTGGCCGCAGCGGCGCCTGCAATGCGTCCGCCCGCGCGGCCTGCCGAGATGCGTCGGCGCTTCGCAGAGCTGGCGAGCGTGCCAGCGCCATGCTGATCGCCTGCTGGGGGGAACCAATTATCGCTGGTCCCCCGGGCCTGCTGGTCTCCTGCCCGAACCCGGCAGCCGGCACTGCGGCAAGCGATGCCGCTAGAAAAACCACATTGAAACGCATGAACGCACCTAATCACCACGGGCCACGCAAAGCCTGCCCGGCACCATTCAGGTGCCGAACAAGGCAGATTCAAAGATGGCGTGACGCTAGATGCGGGGTGGCTTGGTCAAGAGGTCTGCCATGGCTGACCTCAACATGACTCCGTCTTCGGGGAAGACTTGCCTTGCTACAAGAGAGACACGCTCTTGAATTTTGAAGGACGCCGCAGCAGCGAGCTTCGATCCGTGGTGACTAGCGCAGTGGCAGAGCGTGCCATCCACGCTGCTGAGGGGCTCTTCGCTATCGCTACCGTCTGTCACCATGATCTGCGACAATGCTGAGCTAGGCGTGGCAGCTTGACTGGCAGTGTGCGTGGGCAGTACCGCAGTCAACAGCATGATCGCGCAGACGAGAACTGATAGCCCTCGGCCGATGCAAACCATGAAGGATGCTGCTTTGGCGATCATACAGGGGTGGCCTTAGCGGATCGCGTACTCGATGTCACGCATTACAGAATTCCAATTTTTCAAGAGGTTACGTACATTTCTGGATAATCGAGCATCCTGGACGTCTTCCAGACGATCCATCAGTCTACGTAAGCCCTGAAGGAGTGTCCAGGTCCGGCAGCAAGCAAACGTCTTGCACTTCCGCCCAAATCGCAACGCCCACCACCCAAGCTGGCGCCACCAGCCGAGTGGACGCACCGGGCCGCGCGCCCAAACCCGCTCGGGAGGATCATGGCGCCAGAACGCCGAGGAACACGCCGAGCCGGATTGTCGCCTCGCTGGCCATCAAGGCGGCCCAGCTTAGGCCGGCAGGGCGCCATGGAAGCGCATGTAGGGGCGGTGCGGTGCCTCGCCGAAGGCGATGACGTCATAGCTGTCAGTGGGCTGCCCCGGCACTTCCATACCCGGCGACCCCATCGGCATCTCCGGCACCGCTAGGCCGCGCACCCCAGCCGGGCGTTCGGCCAGGAGGCGACGGATGGCCGCGGCGGGGACATGGCCCTCAAAGGCGAAGCCTTCCGCCGCGCCGGCGTGGCAGGACAGCAGGTCGGCGGGCGTGCCAAGCCGCTGCCGCACGACGCCGAGCGCCTCGGTTACCTGATCATCCACGGCGAAGCCTTCGGCACGCAGGTGCGTAACCCAGCCGCTGCAGCAGCCACAGGACGGGTCGCGCCAGACAGTGACGCGGACCGGCTCGGCCGCCCGCGCGGTGCCGCCGAGCGTGGCCGCGGAGGCAAGCAGCAGATAGCGGCGAAGTATGGACATGGGGCGTTCCCTTATCTTTTCTGTCGTTGCAGAGATGCGCCGAGCATATTGGACGCACCCCGGCTTGCGTCACCGGCGCCCATCAGGCGAGCGCTTGGCCATGATCAGGGCCGGATGATGCGGGCGTAGTCGCCGCTGGTCGTCAGCGTGATGGTGACATCCCGTCCCGAACGGTTGCGCCAGAACCAGCCATGCGTGCCGTCGAAGGCGGCGACCAGTTCACCCTGTTCACCCGAAGAGTTCCGGCCGCTGACATAGCTACGCGCGGCATTGCGGCCCGGGTTCGGCGGCTCACCATGCATGTCGAAATTCGTCGGGCCGGTCGTGGTCCAGGCGAAGCGGGCACGGGCTCCCTGGCGCATCTCCAGCTTTACCTCCGCGCCTTGGTTCGGGCGCAGGCTGAGCGTGGTCTCGTCGGATCGCGCCGCCGGCGGCGTCTGGGCGGCTGCGGAGCCGATCACCAGCCGGGCGAAGACGGTGCCCAGCAGGCCGGAGGTCGGCCCCGGTACAGCCGCGGGCGACGCCGCATCAGCCTCCGCTTCCAAGGCGAGTTGGGCCTTGAGTTCGCCCATCTCGGTCAGTCCGAGCGGGCGGCCAAGCCCGGTCGGGTCGATGCCGTATTCGGCCGGCAGCACCACGATCACGAGAAGGGCCGCGGCCGTCGCGGCGGCGATGGTGGTGGAGCGCAGGAGCTGCCGCGTGCTGGGCAGCTCGGCGCGAGTCGGCAGGTCGGTGTTGTACATGTTGGGTGCTCCTCAGGAGACGAAATAGCCGGTGAGCTGGTAGCCGATCAGCACGAAGCCGGCGGTCATCATGACGACGTTGGCGGTGTAGGCATGTCGCAGGAAGGAAGGGCTGCGGCGCCAGAAGCCCATGGCGATCAGGATGGCGCCAAGCGCGAGCAGCTGGCCGATTTCGACGCCTACGTTGAAGGCAAGCAGGTTGGGCAGCAGCCCATCCGGCGCGATGTCGTAGTCTAGGATTTTCGAGGACAGGCCGAAGCCATGGAAGAAGCCGAAGATCAGCGTTGCGACCCTGGTGTTCGGCTGTACGCCGAACCAACGCTGGTAGGCGCCGAGGTTGTCGAGCGCCTTGTAGACGATGGAGAAGCCGATGATCGCGTCGATCAGGTAGCTGTTGACGCCGATGCCGAAATACACGCCGGCCAGCATCGTCGTTGAGTGACCGAGCGCGAACAGGCTGACGTAGATGGCGATGTGCTGCAGCCGGTAGAGGAAGAAGATCACCCCGAACAGGAACAGGATGTGGTCGTAGCCCGTGACCATGTGCTTGGCCCCGAGATAGACGAAGGGCAGCAGGTTGATGCCCGCGATTTCCTGGATGTAGCCCTTGTCGCCTTCGGCGACCGCATGGGCGAGCGCCTGCACGCTGGCACCCAGGAGCAGCAGGCAAAGGGCGAGGGCGGGGACGAGCTCTCGCGGCGGGACGCCCGGTACGGGAAATTTCATGGATTGCACCAATCTGTTGCGTGGGAAGGCCGCCGGAGGCGACGACGCCGTCGATCAGGCCAGGCCGCGCGGCGGCCGCTCCATCCGGCTTACCGGTGGCGGTCGCAGGGAGATCGCCGGCCAGAGGGGCGCCCGCGCGGGTAGCAGGGTGCCGGGTGCGGCGAGCCGAGGATGGGGAGGCAATGCCTCATGCACATGATCCGGCGCGGCATGCTCCGCTTGGCCGCTGTCATGCGCGTGTCCCGGCGTATCGGCGCCATCCGGCCCATGGGTGGCGGTGGCCGCTGATGCCGGCACCGCTCCTTGCGGTGCCACCGCCATGCCGAGCGCGAGAAGAAGGACCAGCAACAACCGAACGACCAAGCCTGCCCCCCCCGCCGCCCCGATGCCCTATCCGAAGGGCGTTGCCAACCGAGCTGGCATTCCTAGCAGGCACGGCTTATCCTCACCAGGGGGATAGGATAATCATGAGCGCGACCCACACCCACACCTCCCATCCGGAGATCGTCAAGCGCCTCAAGCGCGCGGAAGGCCATCTCCGCAGCGTCGTGGAGATGATCGAGGCAGGCCGGCCCTGCCTCGACATCGCGCAGCAACTCCATGCCGTGGAGGCCGCGATTGCCAACGCCAAGCGCGTGCTGATCCACGATCATCTCGACCACTGCCTGGACAATGCCGTCGGTGCCCTGCCGCGCGCCGAACGCGGTCCCATCGAGGCATTCAAGGCCATCACCAAATACCTGTGAGGCGCGTCATGACACCACGCATCGCCTCGCCGCGACGGTCTACCTGAGATGCTCAGCCCGCTCGCCAACCCCACCTATGCGCGGCTCTTCGCGGCGCAGATCCTCTCGCTGGTCGGTACCGGCCTGCTGACGGTTGCCCTCGGACTATTGGCCTTTGACCTCGCCGGAGCCAATGCCGGAGCCGTGCTTGGCACCGCCCTGGCTATCAAAATGATTGCTTATGTGGGCATCGCGCCGGTGGCCGCCGCCTTCGTGCACCTGGTGCCGCGCCGGACGTTGCTGGTGGTGCTCGATCTGGTGCGGGCGCTGGTCGCGCTGGCGCTGCCCTTCGTCACCGAAATTTGGCAGATCTACCTGTTGATCGGCCTGTTGCAGTCCGGCTCGGCCGCTTTCACGCCGACTTTCCAGGCGACCATTCCGGACGTACTGCCGGAGGAAGCGGAGTACACGCGGTCGCTGTCGCTATCCCGCCTCGCCTACGACATGGAGGCGCTGGCCAGTCCCCTACTGGCGGCCGCGCTGCTTTCCGCCATCGGCTTCCATTGGCTGTTCGCCGGCACCGTCCTCGGCTTCGGCGCCTCCGCCCTGCTGGTGCTGTCCGTGGTCCTGCCGACGCCGCAGCCGGTGGCCGCCGAGGGCGCATGGGCGCGCACCACGCGCGGTCTGCGCCTGTATCTGGCGACACCCCGGCTGCGCGGGCTGCTGGCGCTGAATCTCGCGGTGGCGGCGGCCGGCGCCATGGTCATCGTCAACACGGTGGTGCTGGTGCGCGGCAACCTCGGGCTCGGCAATACGGAGGTGGCCTGGACGCTCGCGGCCTATGGCGCCGGGTCCATCCTCTCGGCGCTGCTGGTACCGCGGCTGGTGGAGCAGAAGGGGGACAGACCGGTGATGCTGGCGGGCGCCGCCCTGCTGGTGCTTGGCCTGGCGGTGGCACCCGCCGCTATGGGTGCCTGGGCGCCGCTGCTGATCCTGTGGGTCCTGCTCGGCCTCGGAAACGGGCTGGTGCTCACCCCTTCGGGGCGGCTGCTGCGGCGATCCGCCCATGCCGGGGACCGGCCGGCCCTGTTCGCTGCGCAATTTGCCCTCAGCCACGGATGCTGGCTGCTGACCTATCCTCTGGCCGGCTGGCTCGGCGCGACCACGGGCATGCTCTGGGCCTTCGCCGCCATGGCAGTGCTAGCCGGGGCCGGCGTCGCACTCGCCGCGGCGCATTGGCGTGCGGCCGAGGAACTGCCGGTGGAACACATCCATGTCGACCTGCCGGCGGACCACCCGCATCTCAAAGGCGGCGCCCGCCGCCACCGTCACCCGCCGATGGTCGACGCGCTGCACGCGCCGGCCCGCTGAGCCTGACTCCTTGAAGGCGGCGCAGTACAGAAGTTTCTTGTTCAGTCTGAGGATTATCGCCGCCGTCGCCCAGCCCAGGGCCAACTGCAAGCGCGGCGCGCTACAGGATTTCGATCCGGCCCGTCATGCCGTGCTCCGCATGGGTGCGTCCGTCGGGCGCCCGAATACCGCAGCGCAGGTCGGTGATCCGTCCCGTGCCGACTGGCACGAACCACCACTCGGCGGCGTGGTCAGGATACACCTCGATCTCGCTGATCGTGCCCTTGAACTCTGCCAGCACGGTCTCGCGCCCGTTGACCTGCTGCACCACCTGGACCTTGCGGGTGAAGATGCGTGCCGCGAAGTCGTTCGAGGTGAAGTAGTGTGGGGCCTGGCTGACATTGCGCAGCACCATCCGGTAGAGTTTGCCGGTCTCGAAGGTCAGCTCGTTCGGCTCGAAGGCATGGCGCCCGTCGGGCCGGCCGAGTTCGACGTTGACGAGGATCGGATCCTGCCGGGTGAGATCGCCCGCGGCCAGCGATGATTGCGAGGCGACCGTCGCGGTCGCGGCGAGAGTCGAAGCCAAAACGGTGCGGCGGCGAAGCATGACAAACCTCCTTCATTTCAGACGAACAGCGCCGTCAGGTACATCACCGCCAAGCCGACGCCGATGCCAACCAGAACGGCAGGAGAGAGCAACGCAGCAGCGCCGCCGCGCCGGGCGATCATGCTGGTCACCTCGACGATCACCTGCAGGATGGCACCGGCGCCGATGCCGAAGCAGATTGCGATCCAGAACGGGCTGATCGCCTGCGCGCCGATCCAGACACCCGGCACCGCTGGCAGACCGGCCAGCACCGCCAAGCCCAGGAAGGTTGGGAAGCGCGGCTTGCGGCCGACCAGGGGCGCGGCGATGGCGAACCCCTCGCTGACATTATGGATGGTGAAGCCGATCACCAGGAAGGTGGCCAGCGCCGCCTCCCCGGCCGCAATCGCACCGCCAACCGCGAGGCCCTCGCCGAGGTTGTGCAGGCCGATGCCGAAAGCGATGAAGGTGGCCAGCGCGACGCCTTCCGGCGCGCGCCCGTGGCGACGGCCGATCATGGTCAGCGCACCCGCGGTGACCAGCATGGTGACGAGCACCACCGCCGGCCCACGCAGCCGTGCCAGCGCCTTGCCGGCCTGTTCGAAGCCCTCGCTCAGCGTATCGAAGAACAGGTAGGCGAGCAGGCCGACGGTCAGAGCAAGCACGAAGCGAATGCCATTCGCGCCCAGCGTGCCCATCGCCGGGAAGGCGAGCAGCCCGGTCGCCACCGGCGCTATGCCGAGCAGCACGCCGACAATGGCCAACATGACGAGCGTAGGGCCGTCCCAAACGGGCGTCGCAGTCGCCACCTCGATCACCTTCTCGAACGGCACGCCGCTCGAGGAGAGCAGGACGATGGTGTGGCCCTCGCCGGCGACCCAGGGATAGGGGATGTCGATGCGCGCCGAACCGAGCCGGCCGATCGGCCCCGGCGGGTCGATGGTGAAGCTGCGGAACGCGGCATCCACCTGCACCTGGGCGACGCTGACCGGCTGCGATCCGTCAGCCCGGACGCTGAGCGAGATCAACCCCGGCGTCAGCCGCACCCGCTCGATGCTGGCGAGCTCAACCGGCGGGGCTCCCTCCGTCAGGCGCTCCAGCGGCTTGGCGATCAGCAGCAGGGCGAGGATGCCGACGAGGACGACGAGCGGCAACAGCAGCCAGCCGGCGGTGCGCCAGGGCTGCGCTCGAGACGCGGCGGGATCGCGGAGGACGGGCGCCTGCATGTTGTCGGGCGTCATCACACCACCTCAAAATGACTCATCCAGCCGAGTTCGGCGAACTCGGACTGGTGAGCGTGAAACATGTATTGGCCAGGCTCGTGTTCGGACCAGTCCATCTCGATGATGCCGCGCTGGCCCTGGCACTGCATGATGGTGTCCACGGTGCGCAGCGTCGGCGTCAGCGTGGTGCCGGTGTCGTAGTAGTCGAAGAAATTGCCGTGGATGTGGAAGGAATTGATCGGGTCGAATTCGGTGATGTTGAACAGGTAGATGCGCAGCTTCCGGCCACGCTCGATGCGGATCGGCTTCTGCTGGTAGGCGAAGGGGATGGTGTTGGCGGCATAGATTTCGTTTTCATCGTCGAAGTTCAGGTCGAAGGCGTTCATGCAGATCATGATCTCCTGCCACTCCGCGTTGCGGGCGGAGCCGAGCAGGCGGGACTCGGCGACGGCAACAGCATCCGGGTGCCGCGACGGGTCGGGATCGACGATGAAGCTGCCGTACATGCCCTTGTGGATGTGCCGCTTCAGCGGCATCGCGTGGCAATGGTACAGGTGGCAGCCGAAGGGCTTCGCCTCGAATTCATAGGTGAAGGTCCCGCCCGGCTGCACCAGCCCGGCATAGGGCACGCCGTCCATGCGCCAGGAATGGATGCCGTGGAAATGCATGGTGTGCGGATGCGCGCTGCCGTTGTTGAAGACGATGCGCAGCCGATCGCCCTCGGTGCAGCGCAGCGTCGGGCCGGGGATGCGGCCGTTGAAGGTCCAGGCCGGGAACATCACTCCGGGCGCCACCTCCACCTCCTTGTCCACCGCGGTCACCACCCATTCGCGCACCCGGCGGCCCTGCGCATCGATCGAGACCTCGCCGACATCCCAATCGGTCAGGATTTCGTGCGGATCGAAGCCGTTACGGGCGTGATCGACCTGTCCGACCACAGCATTCTCGCCCTCCATACCTGGAGCGCCGTGCCCAGCTGCATGCCCAGCCTGATGCCCGCCCTGCGATGCGGCAGGGGGCTGCGCCGCCTGGCCCAGGGCGGTGCGCACGGCGACACTGGCCGCCAGCGGGGCGGCAATGGCCCCTAGCGACACGCCTGCGCCTGCCAGCAGGCGTCGCTTCGGTATTGAGAACATCGCGCTACATCCTCTTGCCAAGCCAACCAGAGTCAGCACAAACTTCAGAATTAAGCTAATGCTAAACTACCAAGCTGTTGCAAGATTGCAAGCACCGGCTTGCACCCGGCATCATGGGCACCCATGACGAGCGCGCCTCCCAAACGTCTGCCGCCCGCCGAGGACCAGGCCGCTCGCTTTGCGCAGCAGCGCGAGGCGGACCGGACGGCCATTGCGGAGGATTACGTTGAACTGATCGCCGACCTGCTGGCGGAGGAGGGCGAGGCGCGCGCGGTGGACATCGCCCGCCGGATGGGCGTGGCGCAGCCCACGGTGGCGGCAACGGTGTCGCGGTTGCAGCGCGATGGGCTGGTGGAGACCAAACCCTATCGCGGCCTGTTCCTGACCGAGGCCGGACTTGCGGTCGCCGCCGCCGCCCGCGCACGGCACGAGTTGATGGTCCGCTTCCTGCTGGCGGTCGGCCTCGACGCCGAAACGGCGGAGGCGGATGCCGAGGGACTGGAACACCACGCGAGCGACAAGGCCCTCGCCGCCTTCGCGCGGTTCCTGGAAACCCGCGGCTCAGAAGGCGGATGATGGAGACCTACGCTATCGGTGACTTGGCCCGTGCCACGGGCGTCAAAGCGACGACGATCAGGTGGTATGAGCAGGAGGGATGGCTGCCGCCACCAGCACGTACCGCGGGTGGCCATCGCGCCTACGGAGCCTCGCATCTGCGCCGCCTTGGCTTCATCCGCCATGCGCGGGAGCTTGGCTTCGAAAGCGACGCGATCCGGGCGCTCCTTGATCTTGCGGACCAGCCGGATGCCGACTGCACGCGGGCCCATGCCCTGGCGACGGAACAGATTGCTGAAATCGATGCGCGCCTTCGCAGACTGGCGGCACTTCGCGCCGAGCTGGTCCGCATGGCGACGAGCTGCGAAGGTGGCGTGGTCGGGGAGTGCCGGATAATCGAGACCCTCGCTGACTTCGCACATGGTCACTGCGTCGATGCCTCTCATGGCGGTAAACCGGATGGAGCACCAAGCTCATCATACGGCGACGCGGGCGGTGGCTGAAATACCGTCATGGCCAGCTTCTACTGCACGGCGCGAGTAACGTCCTGTGATGGGCTCAGGGGCTCGAGCAGCGCCGGATCATCGTCGCTACACTGGTGGCGTTCTTCCGTTTGGACACCGGCCCTTCGCGCAGCGCGGTGGCGCGCGCCGGGTGGAGCGCCTCCGCCCCGAGCGTCCCGTCCTGGCGCCCGACACGGTCATGGTGCAGCTCAACACCTCCTTCGCCGAGGCCGGGTACCGAGGCGCCGTCCGCAGCTGTAAACGGGTGCGGCTGGCGGTCCTTCCTGCCGCCGGTCCACTCGTAGAAGCAAGACGCCGGGATGATGCAGCGGCGGCGCTTGAAACCGTCGCGGAACATCGGCTTCTCCGCCACCGTCTCGGCGCGAGCGTTGAAGGTCGCCGGCACCTCCTGCGCGGACTTCTTCCACCAGGCCGGGATCAGGCCCCAGCGCATCGCGGCGAGCTCGCGGCCGGCCTCGCCGGCGCGCACCATGTCGATGCTGGTCGTTGGCGCGATGTTGTGGCGAGGGCGGAGGTTACGAGGCGACCCGATCAGGTCGAGTAGCGCGTGGAGTTCTGCCCAGGTGTACCGCTGCGTGAAGCGCCCGCACATGCCCACAGCCTCTATGGGTTCCGCTTACCGGGGACGCCCGTTGCTGGCCTCGGTGTCGCGCCGCAGGCCGGAGCTGGCCGGGGTAGCAGCAGTGGGATTTTGCTGAAAACACTTAAGTCGACGCGGCGGCATCCGGCATCATTGATGCGTGCAAAGCGACCTCGACACGCCGCCCGACGATCTCGCGGTCCTGCAGCAGATGCTGCGAAAGGTGGTCACTGTGGCGGCGCATCGTGGGATCACCGCCCACGATCGCGTGGAATTCGCACTCGGGAGTCGACGCGGCGCCAACGCCGCACTATCTAAGGTCCATGCATGGTTTCCTGCGCACGGTGTTGCTCGCTCTGATTCTGGCCCTCGCGGCCGGGACGGTGCTGCACGTTGCCAGCGCGACGGCCATGAACCTTGCCATGGCGGCGGCCCCATTCACTGATACGCAGATGCCTGGCTGCGACGGGTGCGGCGACGACGACCCCGGCTCCGCCATAGCTTCCTGCGCGGCACTCTGTGCCGTGCCTCCGATGGCGCCGCCCGCCGGCCCGCATTTGGTTTTCCTCGTTCCACCTCTGGCCGAGCCCATCCCAGCTGTGCTCGCCCCGGCCGGGCTGACTGGTTCGCCCGACCTTCATCCTCCCAGAATCATCGTCCTGAGCTAAGGAACCGCGCCGCGTGTCGGCGCCGGGCCTCCATTGCCGCCTGTCCGCCCGCTCGTGCGGGCGGCTGGCTATCCGCACTCGCGGAAGGACGTCATATCATCATGCCTATTTCCCGCCTGCCGATGCTCGGCCGCAGGTTCCTCATGCTAGGCGGCGCGGCCGCTTTCTCGGCGACTGGCCTCCGCCCAGTGCCCGCCGTCGCCCGGGCCGCCGATAGCGCCGTCTCCGGCGGCAGCACCATCCGGCTCATCGCGCGCCCCGGGCGTGCGGCCCTTGCCGGCCCGCCTCACTCTGAGCCCGAAACCACAGTTTGGGGTTACGACGGCCGGGTCCCGGGCCCCGAAATCCGAGTCCGCCAGGGCGAGCGGCTGCGCGTGGTGCTGGAGAACCGTCTGCCGGAGGAGACTACGATCCACTGGCACGGGCTCCGGGTGCCGAATGCGATGGACGGCGTGCCGCACCTAACCCAGCCCCCGATCGCACCGGGAGAGAGCTTCGCCTACGAGTTTGATGCCACGGATGCCGGTACCTACTGGTACCACCCCCACGTCCGGAGCTTTGAGCAGGTGGAGCGCGGCCTCTATGGCCCACTCGTCATCGAAGAGCGCGAACTACCGCGCACGATCGACCGCGACGTCACCTGGGTGCTCGACGACTGGCGTCTGCTGGAGGACGCACAGATCGCGGGCGGCTTCGGCAACGCCATGGAGGCCGGAATGACGGGCCGCGTCGGCAACACCGTCACGGTGAACGGCCGCGTCACGGACGGGGGCTTCGCGGTGCGGTCTGGCGAGCGGCTGCGGCTGCGGCTGGTCAACGCCGCCAATGCGCGCATCTTTGGTCTGGTCTTCGAAGGGCACGAGCCCGTGGTCGTCGCTCTCGACGGCCAGCCGGTTACGCCGCACGCGCCCGAGGACGGGCGCGTCGTGGTCGGGCCGGGAATGCGCGTGGATCTGGTGCTCGACATGACCGGCCGGCCGGGGGCGCGTGCCCGTGTGCTCGACACCTACTACGCCAAGCTTGAGTACAGGCTGCTCGAGATCGCCTACGGTGCGGAGCCGCTGCGCGATCGTCCGCCCACAGCGCCGATCCCCACCCTGCCCGCCAACCCGGTCCCCGAGCCGAACCTCGCGCGGGCCGAGCGGCATGCGGTAGTGCTCGGCGGCGGGATGATGAACCATCTCGAGGGCGCGCTCGTGGACGGGCGCTGGCTGGACGCGCGCGAGATGATGCGCCGAGGCCTGATCTGGACGGTCAACGGGACCGCGGCTGCGCCCGGCGTCCATGTGCACGAGCCGCTGGCGGTGCTGCGCCGCGGCGCCTCCTATCTGCTAGAGATCCGTAACGAGACGGCCTGGCCGCACCCGATGCACCTGCACGGGCACTCTTTCCGGGTGATCGCCCGCAACGGCGTCCCGACCCGCCACCGCGAGTGGCAGGACACCGTCCTGATCCCGCGGCGCGAAAGCGTCGAGATCGCCTTCGTCGCCGATAATCCCGGCGACTGGATGTTCCACTGCCACGTCCTCGAGCACCAGGCCGCGGGGATGATGGGTCTGGTCCGTGTGGCCTGACCGAAACCCAGAGAGGAGAACCAGCGAATGATGCCCACCACCCGCCGCGCCACCTTCCGCGCCGTCCTGGCCGCCACCGCCGCCGCCGTCCCGCTGACCCGGCCCGTCCGCGCTGCCGCCGCTCAACCCCCGGCCGCGTCGCGCGAGGCCACGCTCTACAAGAACCCGCAGTGCGACTGCTGCGAGGGCTACGCAGCCTACCTGCGCGAGAACGGCTACGAGGTACGGGTCTTGCCCAGCCACGACCTCGCGCTGATCAGCCGACAGCAGCAGGTACCGCCGACACTTGAAGGCTGCCACATCACGATGGTGGATGGGTACACCGTCGTGGGCCATGTGCCCATCGGCCCCGTGAACCGCCTGCTCGCCGAGCGCCCGGACATCCGCGGCATCTCGCTGCCCGGCATGCCGATGGGCTCCCCGGGCATGGGCGGCCCGAAGGCCGCGCCCTTCACGATCTACACGATCCCACGGGATCCGGCGGCGGAGCCCGCGGTCTATGCGGTCGAGTAGCGCCGCCGAGGGCCGGGCGCGGCCGTTCCACAGCGGGAGACATCGATGATGTGCGGCATGATGGGCGGCGGGACGATGGGAACCGCGATGATGTGGGGCATGGGGCTGGTCGGGCTCCTGCTCCTCGCCCTGCTCGTCCTCGCGGTCGCCGCTCTGGCCAAGTATGTGTTCGGGCGGCGGGGCGGATGACCAAGGGCCGCGCGCTCGCGTTCGGCGCCGCCGGCGCACTCGGAGCGGCGGCGCTCGGGTTCGGCTGGCTTGAACCTTCGGCACCGGCCATTGCCGACGCGGGCGACCCTGCACAGGTAGCGCTTGGCCGGCGCGTTTACGCCGAGAGCTGCGCGTCCTGCCACGGCGCGAACCTCGAGGGGCAGCCGAACTGGCAGGCGCGCCGGCCCGACGGACGCCTACCCGCTCCGCCCCACGACGCCACCGGGCACACCTGGCATCACCCGGACGCGCAGCTGATGGAGCTGACGCGGAAGAGCCTGACCGGGATCCTGCCCGGCTACGAGAGCGACATGCCCGCCTTCGAGGGCGTGCTGACGGAGGCCGAGATTGCAGCCGTCATCGCCTTCATCAAGAGCACCTGGCCGCCGGACATACGTCGCCGGCGCGAGGAGCGCCTCGGCACGGCTGCCGGTCGCTCCTGACACCACCCGACGTCCACCCCTGCCCCTCACCAAGAAGATCGACCATGCAGACAACAGCGACCAACACTCCTTCCCCTTCCCCTTCCCCTTCCTCGTCCGCGGGCTGCTGCGGCGCCGCTTCGTCCTCCAGGCGGTGGTTCGCCAACCGCAAGATCCTGCTCGCCGCCGTGGCGGTCGTGGCCCTGGGCGGCGCGGCGGCATTCGGCGGCTGGGGCTGGCTGGTGGCCGCCGGCCTTGCCCCGCTTCTGCTGAGCGTGCTGCCCTGCCTCGTGATGTGCGGCCTCGGCCTCTGCATGATGCGTAAGGGGGCGGGCGGCGGGACCGCCAACGCCAACGCGACCGCGGACGCGGCGGCGACCGCGGCGGCGCCTATCCACCGCCGGGAACGGGGCGTGGCGTGAGGCGGCGGCGCGCGGTCCTCCTCGCCTTGGGCGCGGCGCTTCCGGCCGCCGCCGTCCTGGCCCTGCCGCCGCGGCCGGCCGGGGCCCACTCGATGAAGGAGGTCGAAGGCCGGCTGCACGACCGCGAGCAGTTCTTCCAGCCCTTCGAGGCGCGCCCCGCGCCGGACTTCGCGCTGCAGGACGCCGAAGGGCGGCCGGTCGGCCTCGCCGACCTGCGCGGCAAGGTGGTGGTGCTCCACTTCATCTACGCAAGCTGTCCGGACGCCTGCCCGCTGCACGCGGACCTGATCGCGCGCATCCAAGAGATGGTGAACCTCACCCCCATGCGCGAGCAGGTGCGCTTCGTTACCATCACCACCGACCCGGAGCACGACACGCCTGAGGTGATGCGAGGCTTCGGCGAGACGCACGGCCTCGAACCTGCCAACTGGACCTTCCTGACGAGCGGGCCGGAACGACCGCAGGAAACCGTTGGGCTGGCCCAGGCCTTCGGCCTCGTCTTCGTGCCGACGGGGGGCGGCCAGCAGATGCACGCCGTCGTCACGCACGTGATCGACCGCGAGGGCCGGCTCAGGGCGAAGTTCCACGGCCTAGACTTCAACCCGACGAACCTCGCCCTGTACCTGAACGCGCTGACCCACGACGAGGACGGCGACGCCCAAGCCCCACCACTGCCTCGGCCGGTTCCGCCGCAGGGCCTCTGGGGGCGGCTGCGGAGCCTGCTATGACCGCCACCGGATGGCCGCGGCGATGCGCATTGGCCACAGCGGCGCACCCGATCGCCCAGGGCGCCGCCGGAAGCAATTTAACCGCAGCAGCCGCCGCGGCGGCGCTCGTTCGCCGGCAGGTCGGGCCATTCGGTCTCGCCCTCCGGCAGGATCCGGGCAGTATAGCCGGCGGCCTCGACGGCCGCGGCGAGTTTCTCGGGGTGCGCGGAGCCCTCAATCACGGCGCAGCTGCGCGCGAGATCCACGACGGGCCGCTCGACGCCGGGGGCGCCGGCGAGCGCGCGCTCGACGGTGCGCACGCAGCTGCCGCAGGTCATGCCCTCGACCGAAAGGAAAGTTCGGCGGGTCCGGGTGTCATCGCTTCTGCTGGTGCTCATCGGTACCTCGCGTCTGGTGTCGCTGTCTACGGCCCAGGTGAAGCCGCGGCGCACGCCCTTTAAAGCGACGGCCGCAATGGAGGCCGTCGGCGGAGTCACGCACCCGCGATCACTGAAGGCCGGCGCTGCGCATGCTGAACATCGACCTCTCCCCGCTTGGCCTGACGCTGGCCTTTGGGGCGGGGCTCGTCTCCTTCCTTTCGCCCTGCGTGCTGCCGTTGGTACCGGGCTACCTGGCTTGGATCGCTGGCACCGACCTCGCCGGAGCGCAGGCGCGGCGCGGCCGGACCTTCCGCCTCGGCCTGTTCTTCGTGCTCGGCTTCGGGGCGGTCTTCGTCGCGCTTGGCGCCGGTGCCACCGGCCTCTCCGGCCTGCTGCGACGTTGGAGTACCGAGGCCACGGTCGTCGGCGGAATCCTGGTGGCAATCCTTGGCCTGATGCAAATGGGCCTTCTGCGCCTTCCCGTGCCGCTGCTGCGCGACCTCCGCTTCCGCCCTGCGCTCGAAGCGGTACGCCCGCCCAGGCGGTGCTGGTGGGGGTCGCCTTCGGCTTTGGCTGGACGCCCTGCATCGGTCCGGTGCTGGCGGCGGTGCTTGCGGCCGCGGCGGCGGCCCGCGGCGCGGCGGACGGCGTGGCCCTGCTCGCGGCCTACGCCGCCGGGCTCGGCGTGCCCTTCCTGCTCGCCGCGCTATACCTGCCCGCGCTGCTCGCCCGCGTCAGGCGCACCGCACGCTTTGGCCTCTGGCTGCAACGGATAGCTGGCGCGGGGATGGTGGCGATGGGCATGGCGATGATCACTGGCGACTTGACCCGGTTTGGGGCCTGGATGCTGCGCACCTTCCCCGCCCTGGCATTGATTGGTTGAACGGCAGGAGAGGAGCACTCGAGCATGACAGCCTCCCGCAATACGAGCTCTGACATTGGCATCATGCCGAACGATGCGCCGGTCGGCGCCACGCACCGTGCGCCCGCCGATGCTGGGCGACGGCCGGGCTACTGGCATCGGCGCGCCATCCTGTTCGCGCCCCTTGCGGTGTTTGGCGGGCTCGCCGCAAGCTTCGCAGTAAGTCTTGGACGCGATGTGAGGTTGGTTCCCTCGCCCCTCATCGGCAAGACTGTACCCAGATTTGACCTGCCGCCTGTCCAGGGACGGCGCCTTGGCCTGTCGGACACCGACCTGCGCGGAAAAGTGTCACTGGTCAACGTCTTCGCCTCCTGGTGTGTCGCTTGCCGCGAGGAGCATCCGCACTTGATGCGGCTCGCGCAGCGGGGCGTCGTGCCAGTGCATAACCCAAATTACAAGGACGCGCCCGACGACGCGGCTGGCTGGCTGGACGCGATGGGCGACCCGTACACTCGCACAGGCGCGGACCGGAACGGTCGGGCTGCAATTAATTGGGGCGTGTACGGCCTGCCCGAAACCTGCGTCGTTGGCGCCGACGGTCGGATCGCCTTCAAGCACATCGGTGCGGTGACGCCACAGGTGTTGGAGGACACGATTCTGTCCTTGGTCGAGCGCCTCCGTCGAGAGGGCATGGGGTCGTGATCCACACATGCAGCGGCAGCACCAGCGCGCGCCGGCTCGCGCTTGGGATAGCTGTGGCGGGGACCGTCACGGCCGTGCTGGTACTGGCCTTCGTCATGATCCCCACGACGCCGCGACTGCCGGAACAGCCCGCGGTCCCAACGTCCGGTACGCTGGCGAACCGCCTCACGCTCGTGCCGCTCGACTCGCCGCGACCGGTGCCGGACCTGCGTTTCGTCACCGCCGAGGGACGAATCTTGACCCTTGAGGACTTCCGCGGCCGCGCAGTCGTGCTGAACATCTGGGCGACCTGGTGCGTCCCATGCCGGGTGGAAATGCCCGCGCTGGACCGGCTACAGGCCGCGCTCGGCAGTGATGGATTCGAGGTGGTGGCGCTATCCATCGATCGCGGCGGCCCACCAGCCGTCGAGGTATTCTACAAGGAAATCGGCCTCCGCTCCCTGAACATCTATGTGGATCCAACTGGCGCGGCGTCGCGTGCGCTCAATGCGGTTGGTATTCCGACGACGCTGCTCATTGATCGAGACGGGCGGGAGGTTGCCCGGAAGATCGGCCCCGCCGAGTGGGACAGCCCGGAACTGGTCGGCGCCATCCGACGGCATCTTGACCTGCCGGAGGGCACTGGTGTGGCACCCGTCGTCGCCCCTACGCCGCGGCGGTGAGGCGAACAGGGCGGGCGGCGGTGAAGGGGGCAGGGTGAGCGCAGCGCTGGAAGAGCGGCAGGCAGGTAGGGGACCGGCACCGCGAAACCTCGTGGTGCCGCCCGGCGCTTCCACCTCCGGCACCCGAATCCGGGCCGGCAGGCCGACCGCCTTGACCTTGTCATGGTGGGAAGCACCACCTCAGGTCCGACGATCCAAACCGCGGAGAAAGCTCATGGCTCCTGAAGCAAACCTCGCGATCCGCAACGGCCTGCCGCCCGCCGCGCTTTCCTTGCCGGTCGAGGGTATGACATGCGCCTCCTGCGTGCGCCGCGTCGAGAAGGCGCTCGCTACGGTGCCCGGTGTAGCGCAGGCTGCCGTCAACCTGGCTACCGGGCGGGCCGAGCTGTGCCTCGAGGGCGCGCCGGACCTGCCGGCGCTGGCGGCCGCGGTCGAGCGGCTAGGCTACGCGGTGCCGGAGGAGACGACCGACCTCTCTGTCGAGGGCATGACCTGCGCATCCTGCGTTGGACGCATCGAACGCGCATTGCGCGCGGTGCCTGGGGTGCGGGAAGCCTCGGTCAACCTTGCCACCGGGCGCGCCGTGGTCCGCCACGTCGGCGGCTTGGATCCCGCCACGCTTGAGATGGCGGTAGACCGTGCCGGCTACGCGGCCCGCCGTGCTGCACTCGAGGCCGCCGCAGCTCGCGAGGAGCGTGAGCGCGAGGGACGGGAGCGCGAGCAGCGCTCCCTCGGGCGCGCCACGCTATTTGCCGCCCTGCTGACATTGCCTGTCCTGGCAATTGAGATGGGTGGGGAGCTGGTGCCGGCGGTGCACGACTTGGTGGAGGCCACCATCGGGATGCGGGCCTCCTGGTATCTGCAGTTTGTCCTCGCCACGCTCGTGGTGTTCGGTCCCGGGTTGCGCTTCCACCGCAAGGGCTGGCCCAACCTGCTGCGCGGCACGCCGGACATGAACTCGCTGGTCGCGCTTGGCACCGGCGCGGCGTGGGCCTACTCGGCGGTGGCCACCTTCGCGCCCGCGCTGCTGCCCGCGGACGCCCGCCACGTCTACTACGAAGCCGCGGCGGTGATCGCCACGCTAATCCTGCTCGGGCGTTATCTCGAGGCGCGCAGCAAGGGCCACACCTCAGAGGCGATCAGGCGCCTGATGGGCCTGCAGGCCAAGACCGCGCGCGTCGAGCGCGGGGGTGAGGCGCTGGAGGTCCCAGTCGGTGAGGTCCGGGCCGACGATGTCGTGCTGGTGCGCCCCGGCGAGCGGGTGCCGGTCGACGGCGAGGTGCTCGACGGCACCTCTTTCGTGGACGAAAGCATGGTCACCGGCGAGCCGGTGCCGGTGCGTAAGGAGGCGGGCGCGCGGGTGGTCGGCGGCACGGTGAACAAGGCCGGAGCCTTCCGCTTCCGCGCAACTGCCGTCGGCGCCGATACGGTGCTGGCGCAGATCGTCCGCATGGTGGAGGCGGCGCAGGGTGCGAAGCTGCCGATCCAGGCGCTGGTGGACCGGGTGACGATGTGGTTCGTGCCTGCTGTCATGGCGGCCGCGGCCGCGACCTTCGGGATCTGGCTGGCTTTCGGACCAGACCCAGCGCTGACCTTCGCCCTGGTGAACGCAGTCGCGGTGCTGATCATCGCCTGTCCCTGCGCCATGGGCTTGGCGACGCCGACCTCGATAATGGTCGGCACCGGCCGCGCCGCCGAGATCGGCGTGCTGTTCCGCAGGGGCGAGGCGTTGCAGAGCCTCCGTGACGCCGCGGTGGTTGCGGTGGACAAGACCGGGACGCTGACGAAGGGCCGGCCCGAGCTGACCGACCTGAATCCCGCTCCGGGTTTTGAGGCGGACGAGGTGCTGGCGCTGGTCGCCGCCGTCGAAGCGCGCTCCGAACACCCGGTGGCCGAGGCGATCGCCGAGGCGGCGCGGCACCGTGGACTGTCCCTGGGCGAGGCCGAGGACTTCGAGGCGGTGCCGGGCTACGGTGTTGCCGCGATCGTGGCAGGGCGTCGGGTGGAGGTCGGGGCAGACCGCTACATGGCCCGGCTCGGCCACGACGTGGCCGCCTTCGCCGAAGCCGCGGTGCGCCTCGGGGACGAGGGCAAGACGCCGCTCTACGCCGCGGTGGACGGACGGCTCGCCGCCGCGATCGCGGTCGCCGACCCGGTCAAGGAGACAACGCCCGCGGCGGTGGAGGCGCTGCACCGCCTTGGCCTGAAGGTCGCTATGGTCACCGGCGACAACCGCCGCACAGCGGATGCGATCGCGCGGCGCCTCGGCATCGACGAGGTAGTGGCGGAAGTGCTGCCGGACGGCAAGGTGGCGGTGGTCGAGCGCCTGAAGGACGGCGGGCGGCGGAAGGTCGCCTTCGTCGGCGACGGCATCAACGACGCCCCGGCGCTCGCGGCAGCGGACGTCGGACTGGCCGTCGGCACCGGGACGGACATTGCGATCGAGAGCGCCGACGTGGTGCTGATGTCGGGCGACCTGCGGGGCGTGCCGAATGCGATCGCCCTGTCACAGGCAACGATGCGCAACATCCGGCAGAACCTCTTCTGGGCCTTTGCTTACAACGTGGCCCTGATCCCGGTGGCGGCGGGGCTGCTGTACCCGACCTTCGGCCTGCTGCTCTCCCCGGTGCTGGCCGCCGCAGCCATGGGCCTGTCCAGCATCTTTGTGCTGAGCAACGCGCTGCGCCTGCGCGCCTTCCGCCCACCTATGGCGGCGAGCGCAGGCGCCTCCGAGGCGATGCCGCTCGTCGGCGCGGGTGAAGCCCACCGCGCACCGAGCGGCGTTCCGGCGTGACCGCACCGGCAAAGGGGAGCGGGCCGTGAACATTGGCGAGGCCTCTGCTGCATCTGGCGTGTCAGCCAAGATGATCCGCCACTACGAAAGCATCGGCCTCGTCCCGACGGCGGACCGCACCGAGGCTGGTTATCGCATCTACGACAAGGCCGACATTTGCACGCTGCGCTTCGTGCACCACGCCCGTGACCTCGGCCTCCCGTTGGACAAGATCGGCGAAATTCTCGGGCTGTGGCGCAACCCAAATCGCACGGGCAGCGAGGTGAAGAGGTTGGCGCTCGAGCACGTGGCAGCACTGGAGGCGAAGGCGGCGGCCCTCCGGGCCGTGGCCGCCGCGCTGCACAACTTGGCTGAGGCGTGTGACTGCGGCCGCCGACCCGATTATCCCGACTGCTCACCCTCCGGCGAAGGGGCGGCCGCGCCGCCGCGCCGCGGTGAGGGAGGCGGACGATCGACCGCGGCATGCGGCGACCGCCGCCGGCGGGAACGGGCTGGCCACCCGGGATTGACTTGAGGACGGTTGGGATGTTGCGGGCTGCAGGCCATGAAAACCTCACGGGGCACCGTCAACTTGTCAGCCTTTGACCGAAGATGATGGTAGCGCGGACTGCGACGAGGGCATGATGCTCAAGCTGCGGTAGCAAGCCCGCTAAACGTTGGCCCACGTCTTGAACGCAAAGCGCCCTTGCGGCCTGGGTACTCTAGGCGGTGACGTGGTCGTAACAGAGATCGAAGAGCCCATCCGGAAAGGAATTGAATCGCCTGAATCGGATGTGATTCGCTGGCCCTGCGGACGATTCGCGGGGGCAGGCAATGGCGTGGACGGCAGAGCATCGGCGTGCGGCAGATCGGCGTGGCCTGCGGTATCCGTCTGATCTGACGGATGCGGAATGGGCGCTGGTGGCGCCGCTGATCCGGCCCGCGAAGCACGGCGGCAGGCCGCGCAGAGTGGATGTGCGCGAGGTGCTGAACGCGGTGTTCTACGTGCTCTCGACCGGCTGCCAATGGAGCGCGCTGCCGAAGGACCTGCCGCCGAAGAGCACGGTGTGGGACTACTTCTCGCGCTGGGAGTGGGAAGGCACCATCGAGCGCATCCACCACGTCCTCTACGTCGCGGTGCGCGAGCAGGCCGGACGCGAAGCCAGCCCGACGACGGCGATCATCGACAGCCAGACCGCGAAGGGTGCGCAAAAGACCAGATGTCCGCGTGAGGCGGTGACCCGCCTCACAATGTGCTGGTTCGAGGGTTGCGCGGGATGGTCCTGCGCAGAGCCTCAGGCACAGGAGGCGGGCCGTGGCGGAGGATATCAGCTTCATCGGGCTGGACGTGCACAAGGCGACGATTGCAGTGGCGGTGGCCGACGAGGGCCGACACGGGGAGGTGCGGTTCCTCGGCGAGGTTCAGAACGATTTGGCGGCGCTCGACCGGCTGGTGGCAAAGCTTGGGAAGGGCGGGCGTAGCCTGCGGTTTTGCTATGAGGCCGGCCCCTGCGGCTACGGCGTGCACCGTCAGCTGTCTGCTCGGGGACACGACTGCATCGTCGTCGCCCCATCGCAGATCCCACGCAAGCCGGGCGACCGGGTCAAGACGGACCGGCGCGACGCGGTGATGCTGGCGAGCCTGCACCGCGCGGGCCAGCTCACGCCGGTCTGGGTGCCCGATACCAGCCACGAAGCCATGCGCGACTTGGTGCGTGCGCGAGCGGCGGCCGTCGCCAGCGGGAAGGCAGCGCGGCAGCAACTGCTGGGCTTCCTGCTGCGGCACGGCCGAAGGTTTGAAGGCAGGCCCTGGAGCCGGACGCACCGGGCCTGGCTCGCCGGCCAGCGCTTTGATCACCCTGCCGGGCAGATCGTGCTGCAGGACCACATCGACACCGTCGACGCCGCCGCCGAACGTGTCGCGCTGGCCTGCTGCCGGTTCGACGGACACCGAGTTTAGCCTGAATCGGCCGAGCGCTCGAATGCCACAGGGCTGAGATAG
>NZ_JAFNJS010000017.1 GCF_019024325.1 Falsiroseomonas tokyonensis | reverse complement strand
GAGCGGCCCTGCCGCGCTGTAGGCCGCATGCCGAGGGGAACCTTGGGGCGGCGCCCCATGGTTCTCCGCGGTGGGCCGCGTCTGCGGCCAGCGTCCTGCGCCAGTCGCTCCTACGCCGACTCCCCGAGGTGGCGCCGGCCCCAGCCTTCCAAAGGAGACGGCCTGCCGCATCGAGTGAGCAAGGTGAGCCTTGCAGTCACGTGGACTTGTCGTCGCCGACGACGAGGCACTCCCGGCTCAAACTGCCAGCACTCTGACGATCTAGGCGAATGGCGCGCGCTGTGACTCGCGTCCCGGCTTTTGAACCGTTCTTACTATTCCGGTTTCGTTCTTCACGTCGGAGTGACCGGTTTATTGCGGATCTGCTCAGCAGAATCCCTGTTCTCCAACTTGAATACGATCCTCTGCCTTCGCTAGCATTGCGACGCTTCGTGCATTTGGAGCGTGACTGAAGTGCAACTTCCAGCAGTACACACCTCTGCCACATCCGGCATCGGCAGCAGGCTTACCCTCCCTCAATTCGCCAAAGCCATTAGCCTGTCTGCGTCAGGCAAAGGCGAGGCGGATTCGGCGTGGGCGACACACTCGGCGAATCGGATTTGCGCGAGGGTCTCGCGCGCGGCGGCCGCATCGAGGCCGTGCTCGTCGTTGCACGGCGCGACCAGAATGGTGGCGTCGACCACGTGCCCTACCTGCTGCCCTCCTGGCGCCGCGGCTACATCGCCATGGAACTCTTCCGCGGACCTGGCGTGCGCGGCTGGCGCGACCTCGACCGCCTGCTGCGCTTCCTGCGCAACGACATGGCCTACGCCCTCCCTGTCTCCCTCTACGAAGAGGATTGCCCGCGCCTCGCGCGGCTACGCTCGGTCCTTCCGCGCAGCGCCATCACCAAGCACGTCAAGGCGCATGAGGATCCACTGCCGCCCGGCATGGACGTCCCGGAGCCGCCGCTCGGGTAGTGATCGGCACCGGACTGGCGGTGCGCGATGACCGGCTGCGAGGCACTTGTCGGTCTGGCACTGTTCGCTTGCATCGCGCGCGACCCGAGTTGCCTGGCCGACGAACACCGGCGACTGCTCCCCGAGCTTGCCGCAGTTGCGGAACGGGAGTCCGCCTTCCAGCCCTTCGCCATTCGTGATGAGGCGACGGGGGAGAGCCTCTTCCCAGCAACCCGCCCGGAAGCCGTTGCAGTCGCCGCCGCGCGCGACGCCGCCGGGCACACGCTCGGGCTTGGCTGGTTCCAGATCACGCACCGGGCCAACTGGCGCCGCCACGGCCTCACCGTCGAGACCGCACTCGATCCCTGCAAGAACATGCGCGCAGGCGCCGCACATTTGGCTGGGAACCTCCGGGACGCGGCCTTCCGGCTCTACAACAGCGGCCGCCTTGACGGCGCTCAGGGTTATGCGGCCGCAGTCGCCCGCCGCGTGGGCCAGCACGCCGCAGCGCTTGCCACCGGTCATGGTGACCGGGCCCCCGGCGCCGCGCCGGCGTCGCCCTTTCTTTCGCTCCTTCCCGACCTGGGTCGCGGCCGCCCGGGGCGGGACCTCGTGACCGGCCGGTAGGAGATCGCCCATGGGTGGCGGAGACGTCCTGACGCGCGCACTGACTTCGCTCGCGACATTCCTCGTCGGTCCCTTCGGGATCGCCTTCATCATTGCCTGCGTCGTCATTGCCTTCCTCGCCGCGGCCGCGCGCATGGCGCCGCCCTCGGCCGGCTTCGTGGCGATGTTCTTCGGCGCCGCCGCCTTCACCGGCGCCTACTTCGTCAACACCTTCATCGGCAGCTGAGCATGTCCCCCGCCGCCGGACGTGACACGCTGTTCCTCGCCGCCACGCGCCCGGCGATGCGGTGGGGCGTGCCGATGGAGGGCTACTACCTCAATCTCTTCGGCACTTGGCTGCTCGGCATGCTGCTAGGCAGCCCGCTCTGGTGGGCCACCTTCCTCGTCTGGCACCTGCCCATGGTCGCGTTGACGAACCGCAACCCGCACTTCTTCCACGAGCTGCGCATGTGGTACGTCACGCGCGGCCAGACGATAGGTGGCGTGCTACGCGCGCTGCCGGACCGCACGCCGCGGCGCGCGAAGGACCTGGTATCCAGTGTTTAGCCGCTTCGCGCCCCGCGCGCCGACGCTCGGCGAGCACGTCCCAATCGAGGGGCACCTCACCAACCGCGTGCTGCGCCTCGCCGATGACGGCGTCTACGCCATGCAGGCGCTCGACGGCCTGCCCCTGGCTGACACGGGAGGCGATCCTGATCTTCTGGAGCGGTTGGATCGCCTCAACGGCACTCACATAGGCATCCCTGCTGGCGACCGGTTGGTGATGTCGATCTATCTTTGCCGGAGCCTCGCGGACCCGGCGGACGTGCCGGAGCCGGACCCACGCCTCACTCCCTTCGCGCGCGCCTTCCAGTCCGGTTACTGCGAGAGGCTGTTGGACGGCCTGCTCTACGAGAACAGGCTCTTCATCGGCCTGCACCTGCGCCCCGCGGCCGGTGGCAGCGCCGAGTGGTGGGCGCGACGCAAGGCTCGCAAGCGCGGTGTCGACGCCGGCGGTGAACGCGCCATCGACCGCGCCCGCCAGCTCGAGCGGATCTGCGACTGGCTAGCGTCGGAATTAGCCGACTACGGCCCACGCCAACTCGGCCTGGCGGAGCGTGGCAAGGGGATCTTTAGCGAGATCGGCGAGGCGCTCGCTTTTGCCGCCACGGGCGTGTGGCGCCCCGTCCCGCTCACCACGGGCCGGCTTGCCGAGGCGATGTTCGCCGAGGAGGTGGCGTTCCACTACGAATCCGTGGAACTGCGCGGCCCGGGCTACACCCGATTTGTCGCCGTCCTCACCTTCAAGGGCTATCCCTCCTCCACCTATCCGGGGATGCTCGCTGCGGTTGAGCGCGCGCCGTTCTGCGGAACCCTCCTCCACCATTTCGAGCGTCACGCGACCTCTGGCGGCATCGGGCTGCTGACGCGCCAGCAGAACAAGATGGTCTGGGCCGGCGACAAAGCGCGTAGCCAGATTGCCGAGCTCGACGAGGCCGCCGACCACGTCGCCTCCGGCAGAATGGCGATGGGAACGCACAGCGTCTCGCTCGCCGTCTTCTCCGACCGCGCCGGCGGCGCGCTGCCCTGGTACCGGCGCTTCGCCGCGGCGCTGAAAGGCGCCGGGCTGGGATCGGTGGCTGCGGCCCGGGTTGAGGCGGCACTCGACGAAGCGACCGGCGGCCCCGGCCGAAATCCCCTCGACGACGTGGTAAACGCCGCCTGGAAGACGCTCGCCAATTGCGGTGCGGCCGTCGCACGCGAGAACAAGGCGCTGATGGCGGCTTGGCTGTCGCAGCTCGCGGGCAACCATCGGCTTCGAGCGCGTCCCGGCGCCCTCTCCACCCGCAACCTTGCCGCAATGGCGCCCCTGCACGGACCGGCGCGCGGCGTGCCAGTCTCGCGCTGGGGACCGGCGATTATCACACTGCGCACGACGGCCGGCACGGCCTACCCCTTCCACTGGCACGACGGGGAAGGCGACGATGCCGTCGGCAATACGCTCATCACCGGCGAGACGGGCTCGGGCAAGACAACACTTGTCGGTGCGCTGATCGCATGCACGGCGGGGCGGGCCGACGTCGTCGGCCTCGACCACAAGCAGGGCTGGCGCGTGCTGTTCGGACACCTCGGCGCGCCCTATGCCGTGATGGGCGGCGGCAACCCGATGTTCGCGCCGCTCAAAGGGCTGGAGCCCACCCCGGCGAACCTCGACTTCCTGCTCGACCTGCTGCGCGGCTGCATCGTCCAGGGCGGCTGGCGCGACCTGGCGCCAGAGGAGGAGCGTCTCCTCGCCCTCGGCATCCGCACTGTCATGGAGAACCCGCCGGAGCATCGCCAGCTCGCCGAGGTGGCGGCCTTCCTGGCGCCTGACGTGGACGTGGACGGCGCCGGGGCACGGCTCCTCAAGTGGTGCTGGGGGAACGAGCTCGGCTGGGTCCTCGATGCGCCACGCGACGCGCTCGACCTTTCGGGCGGCACGGTTGGCCTCGACGCCACCGATATTCTGAAGAACGGCCGCGCGGCGGCACCGACGCTACTTTACCTCTTCCACCGCATCGGCCTGCACCTCGACGGTCAACGCCGCCTGCTGCTGCCCGTGGACGAGGGCTGGCGGGTGTTGGAGGACCCGGCCTTTTACCGGCCGATCGCGGCGCAGCTGCGCACCATCCGCTCGAAGAACGGCGTCGTCGTGTTCATCACGCAGTCGCCCTCGGACGCCGCGAACAGCCCGATTGCGGCCGAGCTGCTGGAGCAGTGCCCGAACCAGATCCACCTGCCGAATCCACGCGCCTCCGAGGAGGATTACGTCGGCCGCCTGAAGCGGACGCAAGGCGAGTTCGCCGCGCTGCGGGCGCTTGCGAAGGGCTCCGGCCAGTTCCTGGTTTGCAAGGGGCGCGAGAGCTTGATCGCCGAGCTGCGACTGCGCGGCCTGCCGCAGCTCGCTGCGCTCTCGGCCAGTGAGGCGGCGCTGCGCGCTTACGAGGCGCTCCCCGAGGAGGTGCGGGCCGACCCCCGCAGCCTTGAGTACGAGTTCCGGCGGCGCCGCGCCGCCGCGGAGAAGGAGGTACCGGCATGACGCGCGTCCCCACCCTGGCGGCAGCCGCCGCGCTTGCCATCCTTGCCGCCGTGCCGTCGCCGGCCAGCGCGCAGTGGACCGTCATTTGCCCGACCTGCCGGCAGGAGCTGACGGATAATCTCGCCTGGGCCCAGCAGGCGGGCGACATGGTCCGCCAGCTACAGCAGATGAAGCAGCAGTACGACCAGCTCGTGATGACCTACCAGGCTCTCACGCGCGTCACCGACCTCGGCAGCGCCGTCTCCGCGCTGCACATGATGGGTATCCGGAACCCGCTGCCGATCAATCCCTACGCCGCCCAGAGTCTGCTGAACGGGACCGGCGGCGCGGGCGGCATGCTGAACTCGCTCTCCGGCCTCTACAACGGCACCTTGACCGGCAACACTGTCTACGCGCCGCGCGACGACACCTGGACCACGCGCCAGATCGTCGCCAACGGCGGCGGCCTCGCAGGCGCGCAGGCGCTTGCGCTTCAGCTTTACCAGTCGGCAGGAGAGCGAGTGACCGGCCTCGCCGAACTCCAGGCCCGCATCAATGGCGCGCCCGATCCCTCGGAGCGCGAGGCGCTGATTGCCCGCCTTGGCGTCGAGCAGGCCTACATCCAGAACCAGCAGGTGCAGGCGCAGAACATCCAGACCTACCTCATTGCGCAGACGCAGGTGCGCGAGCAGCAGCGCGAGGAGCGGCTCCAGCAGAGCATCGACGAGATCCTTGAGGAGGCTCGGGGTCGGGGGTGGTGGCGGTGACCCCCCGTCGATACGTCGCGCCGTGGTGCCGGGCACCGCGGCTACTCGACCCGGATCTGCTCGGGGGGCTGGGGCTGCTGCTCTGGACGCTCGCCTTCCTGGCGCTGAGCGCCGCCCTTGGGGTGGCTCAGCCGCTGCCACCGCAGGAGCGCCGGACCGTCTCCTGGTACGCCGCCAACCCCTGGGCGCTGGATGCGGTCACGCGTGCCTGCCGCGACGATCCGGGGCGGCTGCGCGGCACATCGGACTGCATAAATGCAGACCAGGCGCGGATCGTGGTCGCCGAACGCGAGGCGCGAGCACGCGCAGGGATGCGACCGGAGGCTCCGGCGGCGACGCCAGACTCGGAGCGCGCACGCCAGGCGGAGGCCGAGGCGCGCCGCAACAGGGGCGACCTCACCTCTCCAACCAGTCCACGCTACTGGGTAGCCCGGCCCATGGAACGCGCGCAGCAGCTCGCCCATTGCGGCCGACTAACGCCACAGCAGCAGGCCCGCTTTTACTGCGACGCCGCGCGCGCCGCAGAGGCCGAGGCGAGGAGACCGCGGTCGTGAACGGTTGGGACATCTTTAGTCGGCTCTACGACCTAGTCGCGCTTCCACTCACCGCCGGCGTGGACGCGATGATCGCTGCCATGACGAGCTGGGTCGCCAGCTGGCTGAAGGTAGCCCTCGTCGTTTACGTGACCGGTCGCCTGATGTGGCAGGCGCTTGTGCAAAACGGCGAGCCATTGAGTGAGGTCGAGCGGCTGGTCGTGATGGGAGCCGCCGCCGTGGCACTCGTTACGACGGTTGGCGGCTACGGTCCTTGGGCGCGCGACGTGCTGCTTGACGGCCTTGGCCCAGAGGTCGGCCGTGCACTCGCCGGCTCGCTCGGCAACCGTCCGGTAACGGGCCCCCTGTTTGATGAGATTTGGGGCAAGGCCTGGGTATCGGGCCTCGCCGTCTACCGCAGCCTGCCCTGGTCGATCGCCGGCCTCGGGCTCTGCATTATCGTCGTGTTTTATTGGATCATCGCGGTCTTCGCGATCGCCATCGCCTTCCTCGTCTGGATGAAGGCCTTCATCATTCTCGCCTTGCTCGTCGGCGTCGGCCCGATCTTTGCGGGGCTCTTCGTGTTCCCGCTGTTCCGCCACATGGCGATCGGCTGGCTCAACACCGTCTTCGCCAACATCGTCCTCCAGATTCTCTCGACGGCCCTGCTGGCGCTGCTACTGAGCGCCGAGACGCAGCTCCTCTCGCAGGTCGCTACGCTGGCGAACGCCGGCGGCATGGCAAACGAGATCCGTGGCGTGCAAATGCTCCTGGCCGGCATGGTGCTATTTGTCGCCTGCGGCTGGATCACCTACCAGCTCCCGGGCATCGCCTCCGCGATCACTGGCGGCTTCTCCGGCTTCGCCCTTCCCTACCTCCGATCCTATGGGCGCGGCGGCTCGGGTGGAGGCAGCGGCCTCCCTCCCCCGGGCGGCCTACCATCGCCACCGCAGCCAGTTTCGGGATCCGCGTTCCCTGGACCGATCCCGCTCACCCTACCCCGTCCCCCCCTCGGCCCGGCCGGGCCGTCCATGTCCAATCGATAGGAGCCCGCCGCCGTGCCGCGCCGTATCTTGCTCCTGGCCATGACCCTCGCCACGCTCGGCACCGCTGCCTGCTCCGACGAAGCACGGCGCCTCGCCGAGCCCTCAGGGCCGGTCTTCAGGCTGAACCCTGACCGCTGGCCTGACACGGTCCCGCCGACAGGAAGGGCCGTACTACGATGAACGCCCCCCTGCGCCTCAAGCCCGGCGTGTGGCCGGCCGAACCCCTGAGCCCCGAGGCCGCCCAGCAATTCCTCGCCGACGCAGCCGCGCGCGCCGACGAGGTGCGCCGCACCGGCCTCGCCTTCCGCCGCGCCGGCTGGATCGTCGGCGCCTTCGGCACGCTCCTCGGCCTCGCTGGCGTGGGCGTGGCGGCGACGGTCATCCTGCGCGCCGAGCCGGCGCGTCTCGACTTTGCCCTCCTCGACCGCGACACCGGGGAGGTCAGTCCGACGCTCGCCGCTCGTGACGCGCCGCGCGCCTTCACCGACCACACCGCGCGGCAGTACCTCCGGCGCTTCGTCGAGGCCTGCGACGGCTACGCGCCGACGCCGAACCCCACGACGCTGCAACGCGACCTGCACCGCTGCGCAATCCTGCTCACCGAGCCGATGCAGGAACGCTTCCGCGCCAGCGTGGCGCGCTCCAATCCCGAGAGTCCGCTGGCCACCCTCGGCCGCAGCGGGGTGCGGACGACGGAGGGCTTTCGGTACTTCAAGTATCCCTCCGAGGGCCGCACCCAGACCTGGCGGGTGCAGTTCACCCGCGTCGAGACGCGGAGCGGCGCCGGCGGCCCGGGCGTGACGACGCGCACGCCGATGACGGCGATGGTGAATTTCCAGTGGCGCCCCGAGCTGCCCCAGCTCGCTGAGGATCGCGACTGGAACACGGCCGGGATGCAGGTCGTGACCTACAGCATCGAGCCGGACACCGGGCGATGACGCGGCGCGCCTCTCTTGCCGCGGCGGTGATGTTGGCCGCCACCCTCGCCCTCCCCTCACCTGTCGCCGCGCTCGACGAGCCTCAGCCCGTGGACCCGGCCGAGCCGCACATGCGGACGCTTGCCTACAACCCGGCTGGCCGCACACTCCTGGTGGGGACCGTCGGCCGCGCCACGGTGATCACCTTCGGCTCGGACGAGCAGGTGAAGCGGGTCGTGCTCGGGGTCGAGACCGTCTGGGAGCCGCCGAACGCGCAGGCCCTCGCGCAGTCGCCGTTGAACAACGTCCTGCCGCTCTGGGCCGTGGCGCCCGGGCGGACGACGCTGCAGGTCGTCACGGCGCGCCACGGCGCCGCGGACCGCGTCTATCAGTTCGCGGCCGAGGTCCGCCCGCTGCCACGCACCTGCGGCGCGGACGGCCGATCGGAATGCGCCGACGATCCCGGCGCCACCTACGGGCTCGCCTTCACCTATCCCGACGATGAGCGCGCCCGGCGCGAGGCAGAGGCCGCGCGGGCCCGCCGCGAGGCGGCCGAACGGGCCGCCGCCATCCGCGCCCGGCGCGAGGCTGAGGTCGCGCGGGCCCGCCTGGCGGTGGACTTCGCCTGCCGCAACTGGACCTTCGAGGGCCGCGGCTCGGCTGACCTGGTGCCAGACGAGACCTGCGACGACGGGACGCGCACGGCCTTCCGCTACCTCGGCAACCGCCAGGTGCCGAGCGTCTTCACGGTCGACGCCTCCGGCGCCGAGCAGTCGGTCCAGGCAGTGGCTAGACCGGCAAACGAGCCCGGGCTGCGCGGCATTTGGTGGATTGTGCCCGGCGTGCACCGCGAACTGCGCCTGCGGCTACCCGGCAACGCCGTCCTCGCGGTCTACAACCGCGCCTACGACCCGGTCGGCCGCGACCCGGGAACCGGCACGACCGACCCCAGCGTGGTTCGAGAGCTGGCGGGGACGGGGCAGCGATGACCGAGGACCGCGGTGCCCCTGACACCACAGGCCGGCGGCTGCTCACCCAGAAGCAGACCTACGCCGCATCGATCCTGGGCGCCGCGGCGTTGATCGCCCTCGTCTTCTGGCGGCATCCAGGGAACGAGCCGCCGGAGCCGCCGCAGCCGATGAACGGGATAGGGCGGCGCGTTACATTCGACCCTCCCCAACTGCCGCCGGCGACGCCGCCGGCCGAGCCGGCCGCTTTCGCACTCCCTCCTCCGCCCCAGCCACCCCAGCTCACGGCGGGACCCGCACAGGCGGCCACAGGGCCGAGGGCGCCGCGCATGATGTCCTACGCCGTCACCGCCCCTCCCCCGGCCGACGATCGCTCTGGCGCGGAAAGCGGCGGCCGGGGCACCGCCACGGGCGAGCCGGAGGGCGATCCGGCGCGCCGCGGCACCTCCGTGGCCTTTCGTGGCACATCGATCGCCGGCGCTCGCGCGGGCGCCCCTCTCGACACGACCCTGATGCTCATGCCTGGCGTCTATCGCTGCACGCTCGACACCGCGGTCAGCAGTGAGCGGCCCGGCCCGTTCTTCTGCCACGTCACGCAGGACTGGCTCTCTCCCGCCGGCGTCCGGCTGATGGAGGCCGGCACCCGCATCCAGGGCAGCTACGAGAGCCACGTCGCCGTCGGCCAGAGCCGGATCCTCTCCCTCGCGGCGACCGGTTGGACGCCCCAGGGGGTGCCCGTCCCGCTCGGCGCGCCGGTTGGTGACGCGCTCGGCCGCGTCGGCATGGACGGCACCGTGGACCGGCATTTCTGGGAGCGCTTCGGCGGGGCGGTGTTCCTCATGCTGTCCGGCAGCGCGATCAGCGCGGCGCAGGGAGCCGTTCAGGCCGCGCTCGCGCGTGATGACAACAGCACCTACCTCAACCTCCAGACCGGCGGCGTACAGGGCGCCGTTGCCTCGGTGCTGCGCGACAGCATCAACATCCCGAATACCGTGACGAAGAACCAGGGCGAGGAGATCGCCGTCCTCGTCACGCAGCCCGTCGACTTCTCCGACGCCTATCGCCTGAGGCTACGCTGATGCTGGCCGGCGAGGCCACGCTGCTGGGGCTGCTGGCGCCCTTCGCGGCGGTGCTGGCGCGGCCCGGCACACGGGAGATCGTGGTGAACCGCCCCGGCCGGTTCGGAGTGGAGGGGGACGATGGCTGGACCTGGCACGACGCGCCGGAGCTGACCTTCGCGCGGCTGGACGCCATCCTCACCCTCGCCGCCTCGCGCACCTCGAAGCGCGTCGGTCCTGACCGGCCCTCGGCCTCCTCTGTGCTTCCGGGCGGCGAGCGCATCATGGGGGCCCGGCCGCCGGCCGCGCCGCCCAGCACGATCACGCTCGCCATCCGGCGGCGCGCGAAGGACTTCACCCCCACCCTCGAATGGCTCGAGGAGGGCGGCTACTTCGCCGCCGTGCCAGGTCGCGGCGCCGCGTGGTGGCGACGGGCCGTCGAGGCGGGCCGGACGATCCTCGTCGCCGGCGCCATCGGCTCCTCGAAGACCACCTTCGCCGAGGCGCTCATCCGCGCCGTGCCCGCCGACCGGCGCCTCGTAACGATCGAGGACACGCCGGAGTGGATGGACCTGCCGCACGAGAACTGGTCGCCGCTCTACTTCGACGGCGAGCGGCGCACCGCGACCGACTGCCTCCAGGATGCGATGCGGCTGCGGCCGGACTGGCTGCCGTTCCAGGAGCTGCGCGGCGCAGAGGCCTGGGCCTTCCTCCGCGCCCGCGTCGTCGGCCACCCCTCCGTCACCACGATCCACGGCGGAGACCCGGCCGCGGCGATCGAGGCGGCGGCGCTGATGGTGCGGCAGAGCCCGGAGGGCCGATCGCTGGAGGCGGCGACGGTGCACGGCCTGCTCCGCCAGCACGTCGACCTGGTCGCGCACTGCGCGCGGGATCCCTACCGACTGACGGCGGTGATGGAGTTGCGGTCATGACGCTGCGCGGGTCGTTGCTCGCCGGCGCCCTTGGCGCTGCGGCGCTCGCCGCGGTGCCAGTCGCCTCGGCCACCTATCTCTCGATCACCGGGCTTGGGGCGCACCCCTATTTCGCCGCTGCCGGTCTCTGGACGAAGGCGACGGCCTGGACGCTCTACGCGCCGCAGGCCGGCGCCAACTGGTGGGCGGCGGTCACGGTCTGCCTGTCGGGCTTCCTGGGCCTTGCCCCTCTGCTGCTGACGGGCACCGCGGCTGTCGCCGTGCGGCGCCGCGGCGACCGGCCCCTGCACGGCGAATCCCACTTCGCCACCCGGCGCGAGGCGGAGGGGAGCGGCATCGTCTTCGCGCCTCGGCCGGTCCCGGACGGCATCCTGCTTGGCAAGTGGGGCCGCGGCCTTTTCTCGCGCTACGCCTGCCTCCCCGGCCAGCAACACGTCGCCGTCTACGCGCCGACCGAGGAGGGCAAGGGCGTCTCCTTCGTCGTGCCGAACGCGATGAACTGGGGCGGCGCCCTCGTCGCTTTCTCGGTCAAACGCGACCTGGTGCGCTGGACGGCGGCCGAGCGGGCGCGCAAGGGCGACGAGGTCTTCGTGCTCGACTTCGGCGACCCGGAGGGTCGCACGCACCGGTGGAACCCGCTCGGCCTGGTCCGGCGCGGCACGCCGGACGCCACCGACGACCTCCAGAAGGCGATGTTCGCCCTCGTGCCGGAGACGCGGGCCAACAACCCGTACTGGGACAATGCCGGCCGCCGCGTCGCAACCGCCCTCGCCGTGATCCAGTCCGAGACGCCGGGCGCGCCGCTGACTGTCGCCACCGTGGCCGGCCTCGCCCGGCGGGGCGACTGCGTCGCCCACCTTCGTACCCTGGTGGCGGACGCCAGGCGGGAGGGACACCCCTACCCTCGCGCGGCCGTCGAGACGGCCCTCGGCTGGGCGGACGGGCTGGAGAAGGGCAGCGAGGAGGCGCGCGGGGTGCGGCAGACGATCCTCACGGCGCTGTCGCTCTGGGAGGTGCCGCGCATCGCCGCGGCGACGGCAGCCAGCGACTTCGACGTGCGCGAGCTGCGGTCGCGCCGTATGTCCGTCTACCTCTGCGCCCAGCCGTCGGATCTGCGCCGGATGCGGCCGATCTACGCGATCTTCTTCCAGCAGCTGATCGACGCCATGGCGCGGGAGGAGTTCGGTGAGAAGCGGGAGCACCGACACCGCGTGCTAGCGCTCCTCGACGAGTTCTGGGCGCTCGGCGAGCACAAGGTGCTGGCCGACGCCACGGCCTTCATCCGCTCCTCCGGCCTGCGCATGGCGATCGTCGTGCAGTCGAAGGACCAGACGCGGCTTGCCTTCGGCGAGGACGGCTCGCGGAACATCTACGCCAACGCAGGCGCCGAGATTGCGCTCGGCGGCCTCGATCAGCGCCAGGCGGAGGAGGTGAGCCAGCGCGGCGGCAGCGACACCGTCGTGGAGACGACGCAGAGCCGGCCGCGCTTCTTCGGATGGCTCAGCCCGTCGCGACAGAGCGAGAGCGAGACCGTGCGCCGGCGCGCGCTGATGCTGGCGCAGGAGGTGCAGCGGCTGGCGCCCGACAAGCTGCTCGTGCTGCGCCGGCGCTTGGCGCTGCTGATGCTCGACCGCCTCGTCTGGTACCGCGACCCGCACTTCCGGGACCGGGCCGGCGAGCCCCCGGCCGTGCCAATCCTGGCGGTGCGGGTGGAGCGCGACGCAGCATCACCGCCTGAAGACAGTGAATGATGGCATGCTGATTAAAGTCGCCGCTATCGCAAGAGAACAGGAGGGGAGCTTCTCTCTCAGGCCATCAGGTGTTGCGAGGCGGGCCGACAAGCGATGCTGGTCCGCAGTGGGACGAGGCCTTGACCTCGCCCCTGTATCAACTACGAACCCGCGACGGACTCCAGGCGCTTCCAGAAGACAACCTTGTCTTCTCCCGCAGCATAAAACTCGCGAATACGCGCCTCCTCGACGTAACCAAGGCGGCGGTAGACGGCTCGAGTCCGCTCGAAGCTGGGGAGGCTCGATGTCTCCACCAAAAGGATGCGTGCGCCCCGCCCAGGGAGCGTTCGCTCCAACTGCTGTGTCAACTGCCTGCCGAGGCCTCGGCCTTGATGCTCTTCCTGGACTGCAATCAGGAGCAGGTTCCAGGTTCCGTTGGTCATGCGCTCGGGGGCACAATAGGCGACGGCGCATGCCGCGCCGTCTTCGATGACGATGAACCAGAGATCGTCTTGTACTGTCCCGGACAGGAAGAGCGCTGTCATCTCGTCCAGAAGCTCGGACGGAAACAGGCCCAAGCCGTCGATGATTGACTTTACAGCCGGCAGTTGCTCGGCCGTGAGCGGCAAAATCTGGGAGGTCTTCAACGTCAGGTCTCACTTACTGTCAGGCGCGATTCACCAAGCGCCACCCAGCGCTGGTTCGGGCAAATCGTGCGCTCCCCTTCGAGAGCGCGCCTGGATCAGGCGGTGTGAGCGAACTCGGACAAAAACGTCTCCAAAGCAAGACGACACTGACAACCGTATCGGCACAGGGTCAGGCGGGCAAGGCTGCTGCCGCAAAGGTCAGCGCACTGGTTATGTTGCAACGCCATTGGGTCATCGATCCAAGGACATGGAACGCTCCTCATGGCCGCGGTCCGGAGCCGAGGAGCGCAGCCGCGCGAAGCGCTCCCGCACTGCCGCCGTGACCTCCGCACCGAAGCGCGAGAGGCGCTCGACGAGCGACCCTTGGACGCGGACGGCCTCGGCCAGCCGCCCGACCAGTGGCGCCGCCATCCGGTCGCGCCGGTTCCGCGCCAGCCGCTCGCCGAGCGTCGTCTCTGGCAGCCCCATTTCCGCCCGCCGTTCCGCGGGGCGCACACCCTCTCGCAGCGCCCTTGCGGCACCGCGGCGGACCTCGCCGGCGCGGGCGAGGAACTCCAGCGCGCCCTCCTGCCGCGGCTGGCGGCCAAGGTTGCGGGCCGCGTTCGCCCAGGCGTCGGCCTCGGCCACCGGCCGAACATCGTTCAGCGGCCGGCGTCGCACCACCTCGGCGTGCTCCGCCCCAGCCGAGACGAGCAGCCAGGAGGTCCGGCGGTGCCGCGTGCCCGAGGCATAGGCCGCGAAGCCCGTTACCGCCTTTGTGCCGGCCGGCAGGGCGTGGATGTGCTCGGTCGCCGTCGAGCCCTGCGCGGTGTGGGTGGTCATCACCTCGCCGTAGGCCAGCCGCACCCGTCCCGTGCCGCGGTCGGCGAGGGTGGACCAGGCCACCCGCCCCTCGCGGCCGGAGGCGTTCCGCATGAGCATTCCTTTTGCGTCGGCCGAGAGCACGGTGAGCACCGAGCCGTTGCGGCCAATGCTGCCCCCCTCCCCTTCCGCCCGGGTGCTGGCGAAGAGCCGCACCCGGTCGCCGGGAGCGAGCGCCATCTCGTAGGCGTTCCCATCGCGATCGGCGGCTCCCACACGGACCTGATCCTCCCCGATCTGTCCGAGGCCGCGCCGCACCTCACGGATGGCAACCCCCAGCCGGTGCGCGTCGGCGTTCGTCGGCGCCGAGACGGTGAGCGTGTAGGCCGGGTCGCCGGCATTCGCCCGGAGCCGCTCACCGACGAGGGCCGCGACGCGCTCTACCGCCTCGCGGGTGCCGCCCGGCACCAGTTCGGCCGTGCCATCCTCCCGCTTCATGGCAAGGGCCTCGGCCGCGCGGCCCTCGCGCCAGTGACCGGCGATCTCGCGCTCCCGCTCGGCCCGCTGCCGGACCGTGGTGAGGATCTCCGGCACCGCCTCGGGCCCGAGCGCGCGGCGGACGAGGTCGACGATCGGCCCCGCCTCGATCGCCTGACACTGGCGATCGTCGCCGAGCATGGCGAGGCGGAAGCCGCGGGCCTCCTGGAGACGCAGCAGCTCGAGCCCCTGCCGGGTGCCGAGCAGGCCGAGCTCGTCCACCACCACCACGGAGCGTCGGTCGAGTACGATGCCGTCCGCCTTTGCGGCCTCAAGGAAGACGCTGAGCGCACGAACGTTGCCGCGCGGGATGCCGGCGTCGGCCAAGTCGTCGGCCTGCCGCCAGGCCAGCGCCACGCCGTGAACCGCCCGCCCCTGCCCCGTCCAGGCGGCCACGAGGGGCTGAAGCAGCGTGGTCTTGCCGCTGCCGGACGCCCCGACCACGACGCCGAACCGGCCGCCCTCGCCGAGGCAGTGCATGGCGCGCCGCTGCGCCGCCCCGTGCTCGCCCTCGAAGGTGAGGCCGGCGTGCTCGGCCGCGGCGGCGATCTCGCCTGCCCCGAGCGCACCGCGACGGTCGGCAGCGGCGCTGCGGGCAAGCCGAATGAACTCCACCTCGTCAGAAGCGTGCAGAGCCGT
The DNA here is from genome assembly GCF_019024325.1 of Falsiroseomonas tokyonensis. Taxonomy (GTDB): domain Bacteria; phylum Pseudomonadota; class Alphaproteobacteria; order Acetobacterales; family Acetobacteraceae; genus Falsiroseomonas; species Falsiroseomonas tokyonensis. Next base: position 19,382 of record NZ_JAFNJS010000017.1, on the reverse strand, counting down.
GGTGATGCCGACCTCGCCGCGCTCACCGGCCCGGCCCCAGACCAGCGCCGTCGCCTCGCCGTACTGGCGGACACCTTCGCTCCGGAACAGCGCGGTCACCCGGCCGACGTCGGCAGTCTCCTCGATGCCGGCGGCAATGAGGCCGCGGGTCGCGGCCGTCCGCGCGTCGGCCCCGGAGACGACGGCGCGGCGGTCGAGCTCCCGCTCCAGCCAGGGCAGCGCCGCTTCGTAGGCCTGCGCGAGGCGCTCCTCGCGGGTCGCGGCTGGTCCCTCCCGGGGCGGCCCCTCGATGCCGCCATACTCCCAGCCGAGCTCGCCCGCCTGACGACGCCAGTCGGCAAAGTTCGCCACGTCGTCCTTCTTGAGCTTCGCGCGGGTTTCGACATCGAGCCCGGCTGGCATCCCCTGCACGCCGGCCTTCAGAAGGCCTGTGCGGCGCTCCGGCGGCAGGGCGTCCCAGTCCAGGCCGAGGGTCTTTGCGAAGGCCCGCGCCGCCTCCTCGCCGCCGAGGGTGCGCTTCGAGAAGTGGTCCCGGACGTGGTCAGGGATCGCCGCGAGGCGCGCCATGCCAGTGCGGTCGTCCAGCACCACTTCCGCGCCCAGCCGGCGGAGGTTTGCGGCGAGATGCGCCTGGTAGAGAGCGCCAGCCTCCTTGATCAGTCCATCGAGCCGGTCGAGGTCGAGCGAGCCGACACGGCCGTTCTCGCAGAACACCGCGTTCGGCACGGTGAAGTGGGTGTGCAGGTCCGGGTCGCCGGCGACCTGCACGGCCACGCTCTCGGTGACGGTCCGGCCATCCTCCTGCCGGGAGGTCCAGAGGGTCGGCCGCGAAGTGTAGTGGTCGAAGGCGATCCAGGCGATGTGGCCAGGGTCGGCGCCGTCTCGGCCCCCGTTGCCCTTCCTGGCCTGCCCGATACGCCCCTCGATGACGGCCAGTGCCTCGGCCGCGGCGTCGCGGTGCGCAACGTAGATCGAGGCCTGCTCGGTGGGCCGGGCAAAGGCCCAGGCGACCGAAACGGACTTGTCTGGGGTAAGGCAGAAGTCGACGGAGCCGATTGGGGTGAGATCCTTCACTTCGCCCGTGCGCCGGTCCGTGACCTGCCGCGCCGATGCGTAGCGCTTGCCCTCGATCTCCTCCCCGTCGGCGCGGCGGCCGGCAAGCAGCGCGTTGATCTCCTCCCGCCTCACGCCGCGGTCCGGATCCAGCCTGAGGCCACGCGAGACGAGGGGGTGCATGTCCCGGCGCGGCTCCGCCACGGCCGGCCCGTAGGCCGCCTCGAAGTCGCGCCGCTCCAAGGCCAGCGCGAGGCGCTCGCTGAGCCGTGCTTCCTCGTCATCAGGGTTGGCGCCCCGGTCGGCATGCCGGAGCATCAACTCCGATATCGCTTCGCTATACGAAAGCTGCTCTTTACTTACACCCTCGGCCAAGTTGGCCACGGCGCGATCCTCGGCCGAGCCCCATTCCATGCCCCGCGTGTAGTAGCGCGCAAGGTCAGCCACCTCGCGCGGCAGCGTCTGGGTCAGGAGGTGGTTCGTCATCGCCGCCGTGTTCGCGGGCTGGCCGCCGGCGATGGTGGAGTAGGTGAGCACGGCGGGCGCTCAGGTCGCCGTGGCGACGGCTTCGGCGATCTGACCGGGCAATACGCCGAGCCGTGCATCCAACCGTGCCAGGACCGCCTCTTGCGCGGCCAGCGCTGTTGCAATGTCGCGCAGCGCCTCGGCCAGGTCGCCGCCTCCGGGCGCCTCGTCGGCTGCCGCCAGCAGGATCCGCTCCAGCATGGCCGTGTGCGTGGCGAGCGTCTCGTTCATTTGGGCCACGCCGCGCACCAGGGCGTCCTGTGTCTCTTCGAGGCGCGCGAGGCGGTCATCGTCGTGGGCTGTCGCTGCCATGGTGCTCCTCCGCTGCCTTGCGCTGAAGGCGCCAACCGCATTGGTCAATGCCTTGGTCTGCTATGGTTGTTTCTGTCCACGGACATCACACACCTGCCTCCACGACTGGCGCGATTCACATCCACGGGAGTTACACGTCTCGCGTGTGTCGTTGCGATCGCTCTCGCGCATGCTGAGTGTCCATGAGGCCAAAGCGATCCGACACCGAGATGCAGCAGCTGGCGGAGCTCGCGAGGGCCAAGCCCGGTATCACACGCTCACCGCTGTACCGCTGGCTCCGGGCCCGGCACGAAACCTTCGCGTCCCTTCTCGAGGAGACGAGGCCGGAGTGGCGCACGCTCGCCGAGGGCTTTGCGCGCCTCGGCATGACTGCCTCGGATGGTGGGCCGATCGCGCCGGAGACGGTGCGCCACACCTGGTGGCGGGTAAGGCGGGACGTAGTCGCTTTCAGGGAGAAGCGAGCCGCCGAAAAGCCCCCGAAGCCGGCGGTGATGCCTGTGTCCAGGCCGGCACCGACGCCGCCACCACAAAGCCTGACCGAGCCGCTTTCGGGCCCGGGTGCCGCCTTGGCGAGGCTGAGGGCGGAGATGAACGCGCGTAGTGGAAGGAAATCAGATGGGTAAAGGGAATGGCGCCAGCCCGGCCGGCGAGCCGACGTCGGGGATGGTTCTCGCGGTCGGGCTCGGACGCGGCTTCGGCGGCAAGTCCACCGGGCTGGCGGAGCTCGTCTGGCGGGCGCGCAACGCCGGCCGCGAGGTGATCGTGGCGGACGGCGACCCGCGGAGCCGCACCCTCGCCGGCATGTTCGACGGCGCGACGCATCCGCCGACCGAGGAGTTGCCTGACGTAAAGGCCTGGCTGACGAGCGTGCTGAACCGGATGGTGAAGGAGCGCCGCTCGGCGGTGCTTGACCTCGGCGGCGGCGATCGGGTGCTGCAGGAGTACGGCCGGGACCTGCGCCTCGTGGAGTTCTGCGACCGGCGCGGGATTGAGCCCCTCGCCCTCTACTTTCTCGGCCCGGAGGAAGAGGACCTGCGGCATGTGCTGTCGATCTGGGAGTCGGGTTACTTCCGGCCGAAGCGGACGCTGCTCGTGCTGAACGAGGGCGTCATCCGCGAGGGCCGCACCGTCATCGGCGCCTTCGAGCGCACGCTGGAGCATCCCGGGTTCCGTGAGATGGTCGATGACGGAGGCGCGGTGCCGGTCCTGATGCACCGCCTCGCCTGTATGGACCTACTGCGCCAGCGTGGCCTCGGTCTCTACGCCGCGGCGGCCGGCGACGGCACCAACCCGCTCGACCCTGTAGAGTAGTTCATGGTCGAGGACTGGCTGGCCGACCTCGAGAAGCGACGCGCCGATGCCGGCGCAGCTGCCTGGCTGCCGTGATGGCAGTGGCTCCCTCCCTTGCCCCACCAGTGCCTACGCCTGACGACGTCCGTGGCTGGTGCGAGCGGGCAGGCATGCGCCCTGACAGCCCGCTGCGCGCTGCCCTGCTGGCGACCTTTGAGGCAGCCTCGGCAGCCCGAGAGGCCGCGGGCGGCGCGCGGGGACTGACGCCGGACGGCGAGCGCGATTTGGTTCGGAAGGTGACTGAGGCCGCCGCTGCCGGGGCCGAGCGGGAAATGGCGTCCCTGGCCCGGAGGATCGACCTGCGGACGTCGGCCTTCCTTGGCCTGGCTGCCCTGCTGCTGCTCGGTGGGGGCTATGGCGTCGGGCGCTGGGACGGCACAGTGAGGGCCGCGGGGACAGCGGGTGCCTCCTTCCTCGCCTCGGTCGCTGAGTTGAACGACGCTGCCGCTCTCCGCCGGCACTGCGAGCGGACCGCCTATGATTATGGCGGCGGTCGGGCCTGTACTCTCCCGCCCCTCTGGATCGCACCTGCTGGTCGGTAGCTTGCCCGTCTCACTGGCACCCCTTCCTAAGCCTCTTCCTTCGGGCCGAGTGCAGCCGGCGTCAGTTATCCACAGGCGGCTTTCCTTAAAGAGAGTCTACGTAAGTAGGATTAAGGATATTACGGACTCCCGATCCCTTTGACCTGGCTGAGTTTTCTGCCGAGACTCGGGGCGTGAAAGCCCGGGCAAGGCGGGCGCGATAGCCCGTCGTCGCGGGGGCGTGATCGCCCGATATGACTCACAGCTCTGCCTTTCGACTGTCCACAAGTTCGGAACCCGGTAGTTGCTCTGTTCCGGGGCGTGATAGCCCGATGTTCGCGGCCGCAGGGTTTCTGGTTGAGCGGGATTGGTTCGCAAGACGGTCCAAACCCCCGTTCCGGGGCGTGATCGCCCGATATGCAGGCGCTCCCCGACGTAATTCGGAACAGCAGTGGACCATCCGGCCCCTTTTTATCGGGCTATCGCGCCCCACCCGGGCCTTTCTGGCTCCGTGGCCGTCGCCGCCGCCTGTCCTATCGGGCTATCGCACCCTGCGCAGGGTTACTCGGGCGCCGTCGTCCCGGGCTCGCGCCGTGCGGCTACGCGCAGCCGCGGCAGGCGCTTCGGCGCGTAGCCGGGATGGTCGGTCGGCAGCAGGGCGCGCGCCGAGAAGCGCAAGGCCTCCTCGCTGCCTTCTGTGCGGTAAAGTTCCAGCCAATAGCCCGGGAGGCGCTGCCGCTCGACAACCTTGCGCACGTCTTTCGCGAAGTCGGCGAGCCGGCGCGTCGAGCCCGACTTGTGGTGGAGCTGGGCCATCGTGAAGCCCCAGCCGCCGCCCTGGTGGCCGCCGTGCTTGCGCACCACGCGGTAGAGCCATCGCTCTATCCCGCCGGTAAGGGCGAAGTACTCGCGGTCGATGGAGAGCACGAGCTTGTCGTCGCAGATGCCCTGGTAGAGCCATTCTGCGATAGTGAACTCAATGCCAAGCGACCGCCCCTCCTCGTCGGTCGGCGCCGACCACTCCTCGATCCAGCCGAAGCCCTGGGGTCGCGTCCCCTTCTGGCGGATCGTCGTCTCAATGACGGTGCCCTTGAGGCGCCGCAGCGCCTCGACGATGCGGCCATACTCCGCCCCACCAGTCGGCCGGCCAATTGCGCGGAGCAGCTCATAGAGGCTGACGCGGAAGCGGCGCGAGGTGGGCACGCCGCGAGTCATCGCCTCGCGAACCTGGCTTGCCGCCCAGATAAGGATGTCTGCATCCCAGATGGTGGCCATACCGGTCTCGGCATTGGCGGTGACCCGGACGCGAATCTCAGTGGTGCCGTTGCGGACGCAGTAGTCGATGGGTTCGGTGCGCTTACCCTTGGAGAGGCTGAAAAAGGGCCGCTCCATCATCTCCATCTGGTCGTGGGTCGGCAGGTCGCCGGGCAGCGCCGCGAAGAGATCGAGCTGGCTCTCGCCGCGAGGTGCGGCGCGGTCGGCCTTCGCAGGAGCCTTCCCCGGCGCCACCACGTCAGGCCTCCTCCGCGTCAAGCGCCTCGCTCACCTTGAAAGCGATCCAGGCGCTTCGGCTGATGCCGCGGCGCTTCGCCGCGCTATCGACGCGCCGCAGCAGCGTGGCGTCAAAGCGGAGCATGATCGGCGTCTTGCGCGCGCCCGGCTCCGAGTCAGCCGCAGCGGCCTTCGCCGCGCCCTGAATGAACGCCTCCGCCGCCCGCTCCTGAGCGGCCGGTGGGGCTGGGGGGCGATTGCTGTTCGGCCTACGTGCGATGGCCATCCGATGTCGCTCCGATCTCGCTACGCTATACAAACACTGCTTTGACCACGGCCGCAAGCTCCTGTGCAGCCTTCGCGTCGCGCAGCGTCAGCTCCAGCACCGAGCGGCCGGCGGCAGCGGCGTTCGGGAAGGCCTTGCAGCGGCCGATCAGGGTCAGGAGGTACTCGAGCCCGTCTGTCTCCCTGAGCGCATCGGCGGCGGCGTCGTTGTCGGCGCCCTGCGCGTCGGCAGCGTTGAGCACCACGACGGCGCGGAGCCGGTCGTTGATCTCCCGGGCCTCCCGCACCAGGGCCGCGATGTTGTCGATCGCCCAGAGATCGAAGCTGCGTGGCTGCACCGGGATCAGCACCGTGTCGGCGACGGTGAGGGCCGCGCGCAGGCTGCCGGTATCCCGGCCGCCGACGTCGATCACCACATCCGCGTACTTCGGGGCAAGCTGCCGGGTTTGGGTGCGGATGGCTGCGCCCTGCAGGGAGACGGCGGTATAGCCGGGCGCGCCGAGTTTTTCGGTGCGGAGCTCGGTGAAGCCGATGGCGGTCGCCTGCTCGTCGCCGTCCACCAGCAGCACGTCGCGGCCGGCGAGGGCGCGCGCGATCGCTAGGTTGACCGCGAGGGTGGTCTTGCCGACCCCGCCCTTGGTGTTGCCGACGACGAGGATCATGTTCCGCTCCGATATCGCGCCGCGCGCAGCATAACGGCGATTCGCCCTCAGTGCGATATACACCGCGAAGCGCGGCTTAAGCGATGTGCGTGAGACGAGGAGGGGAGGGGAGGGGCTATAGGCCCGCTCGCACCACGCTTAAACACCGCCGCAACGCCACCCCTTGGTCGAGGAATGCCCCGGCGGCACGGGCCACTATTATTCGCGAACTTCCTGCCGCGGAGCCCTTCTCCACGCCTTCCGTCTATCGTAGCGGTGATCCTGCAACTGCCTCATCGCCGCAGCGGCGCGTGAGCCCTTGCGCATCCAAAGCGACATCGGTTGTATATCGAAAGGCACTCGTTTAGGGGGTGTTTGTGCATCAGGAGCGCCTGCTCCGGGTTAGCCCTGACCATGCAGCCGATGGGTTAGCGGAGCCGCCTGACCACAGGGAACAGCATCGCATCCTCATCCTCTTCGCTGACCGGCCGGTCCGCCGCGTCGCCGAGCAGGATCAGCGAGGCCGTGAAGTCGTAGGCGTCGGCAACTAACGTCATTTCGACGCTCTCCTCACCAAACCATATGACGGCCCGCGCGCGATGCCGGCGCGTATGTCCAGCAGCAAGTCGGGCGCCCCATCAACGCGCCGGCCGGCACTTCGACGGGGGGACCTGGCTGTGTCCATGAATGTTGGGTTCTCCGGCATTTCCCGTGCTGCGGGTCGCCGTTCAGGGTCTGGATGAGCACATGAGACGGACATTGCTTCATATCGGAAGCTGTCCTTGTCCAAGCGCCTTCTGCCGATGATCCCGGCCGGCCTGATGGTCGACCGTGTTCTACCGAAGCCTGATTAGATCGACATCATCACCAGCCCGCGCCAGCCGTCCGCTTCCTGCCCTGACTGCGCGACGATCTCCGAGCGGATCCACAGCCGATATGTTCGTCCGCTGTCCGATCTGCCTTGGCAGGGCCGCCCGGTGTCGTTGCTGGTCCAGGCGCGCCGCTTCCGCTGCTTGAACCCTGCCTGCTCCTGGCAGACTTTCGCGGAACGCCTGCTCGGCACGGCGCCTGCCACAGCACGCCGAACAAAACGGCTGGGCGACCTGAAGTGCCGACCGCGGTCGGGAGATCTCCCGCAACGCCGGCACCAAGCTGCGCATCCACAACCGCGACGGCCGGATTGCCGGCAGTGACAGTCACGGTCGCGACCCGAATCCCCCGAAGGGCTGAGGGAGACGGCCATGCAATTCCTGCACCACCGCGAGTACATGGAGGTCGGCGCCGTGGTGGTGGTCGACTGCGACCACAAGTGCAACGTCCAGGTGATGGGGGACGCTGACTTCGCCGCACTCCGTTCGGGGCGCCGCTATAGCTACCATGGCGGCTTCTACCGCCGTCTGCCGGCGCGGGTCGCCATGCCACACAGCGGGTGGTGGAACGTCACCTCGACCTGGCCAGCGGTTCGGCGACAATTTGCCACAGCATCCGCGTGCTCAGCCCCGTCTAACGGGCAATCGCCGACGGAACCGGATACCCGGCCGACATCTCAGCCGCCGTCCGGAACCCGCCACCTCTACAAAGCCGAGATCAGGAGCACCTCGGCGGGCAGCAGCGGCCCGCAAGCAACGTGGCCGAGGCCGGCCTAAGCCCAGCGACAAGGATCCTACCGGTATCGTAAAGCAATCACTCCGATATACAGACGCGATCTAATAGACCGTGTCCAACTGACGCCGCCGAGCCACAAGCAGGCCGCGGCGCTCAAAAAGACGACAGCGTCAAAGGGCGCATGGAGTAGCCCCTTTCCGGAGGAGAAAGCCTTAAGGCGCACACCCTTCAGTGCGCCCCATGCCGAGCCAACGTCCGCTCGTTAAAGGGGGAGCCGGAGCTTGCAGTCAACTCTGGTACCGATCTGAACGACATCGGGCGTCCCCCCCGGCCCCGCTGCGGAGAGCTGTGGCCAGGCTCCATTCACAGCCTGGCCGTCCTGGCAACCGCAGTGAGGTCCGCCACTTCATCACCCGCGATAAGTCCCTTTTTACCGCGGGTGACACGAGGCTTGCCGCATTGGCCAACAGCCGCTGGAATCGTACCCGTTGGAGGTCCCGCCAGAGTACTCCGCCCTATTTCGGAACCCCGTCACAGGCTGCAGAGGCTCGAATTCGCCGTCGCGCGTCCGGCCCCGGCCTGATGCGTAGGTCAACAACGGCGTGCCATCGGCGACCAACCGCGCATGCTTGTGCGTTCAACGGGGCAGGGGGAGGGGAGGGCCCGCGCCGGCATGACGGCGGCGAAGCGGCGCGGCGTCCAGGTCGGACGGCCGCGCAAACTGACGCCGCACCAGGTGACGCATGCGCGCGGGCTGATCGAGACGGGACAGGAAACACGGGCAGGCGCGGCGGCGCTGCTCGGCGTTGATGAAAAAACGCTGTAGCGGGCGCTGAAGGGGTAGAAACCCCCGTATTGGACTTACACCCCCTCCAAGGGGGTCGAAGGTCACGCGCACCGCTGCGCGGCGCGTGTGAGCCTGTGCAGGTCAGAACGGGATATAGTCGGGCGCGGCGTCGGGCTGAGGCGCGTCGCGCTCCATCGCCTGAAGGCTGTCCATGTAGAAGCGCAGGACGCTGTTCATGTCCTGCTGCCAGGTCATGCCGTCTGGCTGGTTCTGCTGGAACCACGACACAACGTCGGCGTCGATCTGCATGGTAATAGTGGCCTGCGCCGGTCGCTTCGCCGGCGTCGCAGCGGCGGCGAATTCAGGCAAAGCATCTGGCGCATTATAGTCCGGCACAATAAAACCTGATTTAAATAACAAGACTTCATTATGCGGTATTATTTGTTTACACTTTATTTCCTATCTTGATAAACGGCACGGAAGTCGGCGCGCCGTTTACCGATTCGGCGGCATCAGGAAACCGGCTTCCTGGCCTCCTGCGCCTTTTCACGGATCGCCTTCCGGTACGCGTCCTTCATGCCGCCGGCTATCTGCATCACCATGGCGTTGTTGCGGTACGGAGCGGTTTTGCTGTCGATGGCGGATTCCATCTGCCGGATCGCACCCTGGACGCTGGCCGGATCGTGGGGGTCGAATTGCAGCGTCGCAATCGTGCCGTCGAGGGACTGGAAAGCGCGCTGCGCGTCCTTCAGCTCGCGCTGAAGCTTGTCGAGGCCTGTTATCTTGATCATCGGGCGGTTCCTAGCATTCCTGCTGCGCGAGCAGGTTGTCTGCCCATTTGTCGTTGGCGTAGGTCTGGATGAACTTGTTGCCGGCTCTGCTGGTCCTGACGCCGACCCAGACCCTGGTGTTTCCCTCCTGCACGTAAAACCGATGGGTCTTGGCTTCGATGAAGGCCGCGATATTCGGAACCGTGTCCTGCCAGCGGCCCTGCCCGTCAGGCTTGGGGCCGCCCGCATGCGTGATCCTCTCGTGCGGGCTGTTGCGGTCGGGCTTGTGGATGCAGTCGATGCGGTAGTCGGCCATGATGGTTATCCCTTCGGCGGAAACGGATCGTTGCCATAGGAGTCACTGTCGCGGATGCGGCCGTCCGGCCGATGGGTCACGACTTCGACCTGGTCGCGCCGACCCCATTCGCGGGCCTGCTCGATGGCCTGGCGCTGCGTGTCGTGGCGCGAGCTGACGCGCTCCGCCCCTTCGCGCCGCGTGGCCCACCCACCGTCATGGGGGACCACGTGAATGTCCTTCTTCTTGCTCATGCTGGTTCTCCTTGTTCGTCAGCGCGCCGGCGGGACGGAGGGGAACCGCTTGCCGGAGAGCACCTCGGAGACGCGGCCCTGGTTCAGCCCGAGCGCGGCAGCGATCTCGTGCTGGAAGAAGCTCGTCGTGGCGGCGAGCTTCTTGATCTGCGCGGCCAGCTCAGCCGTGAGCCGGGCGCGCGTGGTGGGGGTGGCCATGATGAAAATCTTCTGCTGTTGCCGTCGGATCAATCAGACGATGATGTGCATATAAGTCGTCCGCCACGGCTGCGCAACCATCCGCCTGACGAATTCGTCTGATTGACCGTACGGGACACGCCAGTTACCCTCGAAGGGCAGCAAAACCAGAACAAAGAGAGAACTTCTTGCCCGTCACACTCGCCCAACGCCTCAAGGAGCTTCGGCTGAAGAGCGGACAGTCCCTTCAGGATGTCGCCGACGCCGTGAAGGCGTCGAAGGCCCATGTCTGGGAACTGGAAACCGGAAAGAGCAAAAATCCCTCGGTCGATCTGCTGACCAAGCTGGCGGAGCATTTCCGGGTATCGGTCGCGCAGCTGATCGGCGAAGACCCTGGCGCGCCGCAGGAAGACCCTGAGCTTGTCGCGCTGTTCCGGGACCTGAAGGGCCTGACCACGGGGGACCGCGCCGTCCTGCGCTCCACCATCCGCGCGATGAAAAAGGTGAGGGAAGGCGACGGATGAATTTCAGCCGGATGGACCTGGCGGACTGCGCCACGCCGGAAGCGATGCTGGCGGAGATCGAGAAGCTACAGGCCGGCGCATTCCCGATCGCGGTGCCGATCGAGGACTGGGCGGCGGCGCTCGACATCGCCGCGATCGAGACCCTCGAAACTGAAGGCTTCGAGGGCGGGCTGATGATGTTCGCCGACCGCAGCAGCGGGACGATCCTGGTGAACAAGGCTGCCGGCTGGCGGCGGCGGCGGTTCACCATCGCCCATGAGTTGGGCCATTTCCTGCTGCCCTGGCACACGCCGCGCAATGGCGAGGCCTTCCGGTGCTCGAAGAAGGACATGGCGGTTTTCCGCACCCAGCCGGGCGGCGACCGCTATGTCGAAATGGAAGCTCAGGCCAATCGCTTCGCGGCCGGCGTCCTGATGCCGTCCGCGCCGTTTCGCGCGGACCTGCGGGCGCGCCGGCATTTCGAGGTCTCGCACATCGTCGAGCTGGCCGACCGCTACGACGTGAGCAAGGAAGCTTGTGCGCGCCGCTGCGCCGATCTGCATGACGACGCCATTGCCGTCGTCGTTTCCAGAGATGGAATCTTCCAGCGGGCCTATCGGGGATCTGACTTTCCGCGCTTCAGCGTGGCGGCTGGTCATCCGCTGCCGCCCGCTTCAGTTGCCAGCCGTGCAACGCTCGCGGCCGAGCAGGTGTCGGCCTGGCACGAGTTGGCTGCCGATCACTGGCTGGAACGCGCGCGCGGGACCCTCTGCGAACAGACCCTCGGCCAGCAGGGCGGGTTTCGGCTGACGCTCCTGACCTTCGACGAAGGAGAGGCTGAAGAGGAGGAGGAAGTCGAGCGGGCCTGGGCGCCGCCGTCCTTCCGAAAGCGGCCCTGAGTTGCTCCGGACTGAGCCTAGAGGGCGGATTGGCGGCGCTGCGGCCGACGGTGAAGAAGTCGGCTGATTCAGCCGCCATTATTCGGGAATCAGCTTTTTGACTTCTGCTTCTGCGGTAAACGGCATTTCGTCTTTTTCAAGCTTTCGGACCTGAGCAACGATCTGTTTTGCCCGTTCGATTTTGTCACGACGCCACTGCTCATTTACGCCCGACGTGGTCAGAGTGTCGAAAACAGTGAAAAGATAATCTCTCTGGTTATAAACAGCACAGTAGGATTGATTCATCATCCACTTTTCGAAGGAGAATGAATCGAACACATAGCCCGCTTTCGCATTCCAGAATTTAGCCAGCCTGATTGTCGGTTTCAGAAGATACAGGTTGGCCTTGTTCGCAGCTTCCAGGCTCTTGTTAAAGTCGTTCGGGTTAGTACTCTGCCATCCGCCCGAACCGTTGGGGATCTGATAACCGCTCCATACTTCCGGCAATGCGGGGACCAGATCGAATTTGATGTGGTTCAGCTGCAAGACGATAGTCGGGCTGGATTGCTTAATTTCCGAGGTCGAATAGTAGGTCTCAACGAATCGCCTCACGCGGTCCAGGTAGGTCTGTGGCGTATATCCGCTTTCACTGAACACGATCATATAATCGATGTCGGAATGCTCATCCATCGGGCGCGGCAGGATGGTGTCGCGCGTGGAGGAGCCGAACCGAAAATGCTCTTTCAGGCCGGTCGGAAAATGGTATCCGAGCCTGGTTTTCAGCGTCGAGATTGAAGTGGTGATCGAGTTTTTTTCGTCGCCGGACAACACAGCATCACTGGCGCGCTTCTGCAAATAGCCGAGCACAGACATCAGGGCTTGTCCTTGTCCACAACGTGCGTCGCTTCGCCGGCGTCGATGCCTTTCTTTGCCTTCTGAAAGTCCCGGTTCGAAAACTGTGGGCTGGCCTGATTCAGTTCGTTGCGGCGCTTGGTGAAGGTGGCGAGGGTGGCGATAGCGGCGGACGCATCGCCGGCCTGGTCGATCTCGATTTCGCGGAAAATGCGGGCGTCATTCCGTAGCGTCAGATACTGGTCGCCGGCGCTCTTATGGGCCGCCCCGCGCTCCGATGGCTTCAGGAATGTCATTAGCGACGTGAGGATGGCGACGATCGCTGACATGCCGCCAGCAACCGTGGCGTAGTCCTTAAAGAAAGCCGTTCCGGCTAGGGCGCTCAGGATCACGGACGGAACGCCAAGCCAGGAATTAAGGGCGGTCCAGCGTTCCCCGGCGTTGAAATGCGCCTTGCCAGAATGAATGCAGTCTTCCTCGATCCGGAGGATTTCGGTGCGGATCTTTTCAAACGGATCTTCGCCTGTTTCACTCATTGGGCGGTGCTCCGCGCCGCCTCGGCCGCGATGTGCCCGGCGAACGCACTCACAAACGCTTTCAGGCTCGTCAGCTCCGACATGTCGCTGTAAGCGCCGCCCGCTACTGCCGCACGCTCGGATGTCAGGGTGCAGGCAGCGGTGTAGAGGTTTTCCCGTACCAGACGCTGGCAAAGCAGGTCGTATCTTTGCAGGTAGGAGGCGTTTTTAAATTCCGGGAACACCGGAAAATGCTTCGAAGCTTCGCGCTTTCCTGGCCGGCGCGATTTTGGCGCATCCTCCACCATCACAAGCCAGCCGACGAAGGGACGTGAATGGGGTCCGAAAGCCCCTTCTCTGTAAGCTGTCCAGAAGTCATGCGCGGTGCCGATGGATTCCTCGGCGCGATTATTCGCGTTGTTGCCAAAAGACGGGCCTACATGGCTTTTCATTTCGACGGCGGCGATCAGGCGGCCGTCGAGGATCACCAGCACGTCCCATAGCTTCGTCGGCCGGAAGTAGCCGGGCAGCGTCAGCACCGGCCTGTGGCGGTAGATGGAGGCATGCGCGAGGCCATTGGCCTCCACCAGATCGATGATAAGCGCGGTGAAGCCGTCCATGGTGTTGCCGGCGGTGACGGCTCCGCGCTCGCCCTGGTCAAGCTTGCCAGCTTCGGCCTTGGCCTCGAGCGCCTTCTTCCGGTTGCCCCAGAAGGCCATCGTCGCGTCGCGCGCCTTGCGTTCGTAATCCACCAGATCAAGCGCCATGCTGTCCCCTACTCGCCGTTGCCGCCAAGGGCGGCGCGCTCGGTGGCGGTAAGGCCGTAGAGCTGAAAAACTGCCTTGTTGCAGGCGTCGCGGTCGTCCCTTGCCGCGGCGTCGATCAGGGCGCGTCTGGTCGCTTCTGGCACGTCGCGCCAAGCCGGGACGCGGATGCGGCGCAGATACTGCGCCTGGAAGCGCAGGAAGCCGCCGTGCATCTTGGTCGAATAGGCGGCAACGAACAGGCGGGCGATGCCGGACAGCAGCACGGCCTGAAGCGCCTTCAGGTCCCAAGTGTCGGACGTGATGAAATACAGGTTGTGGTGCGGGTAGAGCTGGCCGTCCTCATGGACGATATGCGCCTGGCCCTTGATGTCGGGGATCAACAGCTTCGGCTTCGCGGCGATGGCCGGATAGATGCGGTCGATGGTGCGATACCAGTTGGCGGGTGCTTTCTGCGCGACGTGCCGCCCGGCGATTTCAGCCTTGTGCCCTTCGAGATACGCTTTCAGGCGCGGATAATCGTCGAGGTTTACAAGGCCGCCCTCGTCCCTGAACGGGTTCACGACGCCAAAGCCGCGCCATTGAACCGTGCCGCCTTGAATGTCGCGGGTCATGACCAGGGGCAGCTTGCGGTCAGGCTCCACGTCGAGCGCGTCAAAGAGGCCGATGAAGGCCTGATCCGCGCCGGTCGCGACGCCAATCCCGACCTTGCAGCCGGCCTCTTCCAGGGGCGGGAATGTCATCTCCAAGCGGCGGACAAGCGCGAGCTGGTTCGATGATTCCAGTATCCAGGGATCTGATCCGGCGGCGACGCCTTCGACCTCGCGGACGGACTGGCTGTCCTTGGGCAGTTTTGGGGCCGTCAGGTCGGCCGAGAGCTGCGCCAAGCCAGCGGCGCTGATCTCGGGGCGGTGGGCAACGCGGGTCGCCTTGCGCCGCTCTTTCCCTCCAGGCCTGCCCTTTGCCGCGGGGCGCGCGATGATGGTGATGGCGGGATAGGCGATCACGTCGGTGTGGAAGGCGGGTGTGCCGAACATATCGACGTAGGTTTTTAGGTGGAAACGCTCCGCAACCAGCTGGCGCAGCGGGCCACCATAGCGGTTCTTCATCCAGCGGTCGGCGCAGATGAAGCCCAGCTGCCCACCCTCCTCGAGCTGCGTCAGGGATCGCTCGATGAAGGGGATGTAGAGGTCGGCGCGGTCATACACGGTCGCGTAGCGCGCCCGGTATGCGGCCAGCAGCGCGTCGTGGATCTGCTCCTGCCGCACATAGGGCGGGTTGCCGACAACGAAGTGGAAGCGGCCGGGCAGGTCGATCAGCAGGAAGTCGCCCTGGATCAGCCAGGAGTCGGCCAGGTCGCGCGCTGCCGCCGGTACCATCCCGTGGCCGGTTAGCCGGGCGATAACGGTCAGGCGGGTGGCCGTGAAGGTGACGCGGTGCAGCTCCACCGCGCGGATGCGGTCGGACAGGGCGGCGACAGGATCGCGCCCGCGCTCGGGCGAGGCCTGCCAGGCGGTCATCAGCCGGTCGATGACAGGCAGCAGAAAGTCGCCGTCGCCGAAGGAGGGTTCGAGCAGCCGCATGCGGTGCAATGGCTGGTCCGACGTGTAGCCGGACAGATCGAGGATGAAATCCACCACTTCGCGGCGGGTGAAAATCGCGCCGCGTTCCTCGATGCCGCCGCTGGCCATGTTCTCGGAAGCGGCGGCAACGGGGCAGAGGGCGGGCAGCGACGGCTGAAGGGCGCGGCGCGGCGCGGCGGCGATGGAATCCCTTGCCCTCACAGTAGCCTCGGCTGACGGCTGTTACGCACGTCGGTGATGGTGCGGACGCGGATCGCGTCTTCGCGCTTGCGGGCCAGTGCCAGGTCGTGGGCCATCTGGAGGTGCAGCCAGGTTTCCGGTGCGCCGCCGAAAGCTTTGCTGAGGCGGATCGCCATCTCGGCGGAGATGCCCGCCTGTCCGTTGACCAGGTTGTTCAGGGCCTGCCTGCTGACGCCCAGCACCTTCGCCGCCTCGGTGACGGTGAGGCCGAGCGGTTCAAGGCAGTCATGGCGGACGGCGTGTCCGGGGTGGGGTCGACCAGGGTTCATTTGCGCAGCTCAAAAGTGTCGGCTCGAGGCTCCATGATAGCTGACAACGATCACTAGTCACACAACCTTAAGCTTATCCTTGCGACTCATTCCCACCGATAGAGGAGGCTTCGGGAACGGGTCGCTGCTTAGCGTTGCAGAGGGCGAGTTCCAGAGCGGCAACCAGGCAGTCTGTTCCCTCATCCGCGTCGACGGCGAAACTGACGGGCTGCTCCGTGTAGCGGTCGGGCCGTCCACTTTCATCGCAATAGACTTCCTGCAGCGCGAATGTGCCGTCGGGATGCTGGAGGATGCGGTAATTCCAGGTCATCGTTATGTTGCTTACTGCTTCCTAGGATGCGAAACCGCCTGCTCCATTAGGTGGCGGATATAGCGGGTGTATGGGATGCCGCCGGCTTCGGCCTGCTCCTTTACGGCGTCCAGCAGGGGCTGGCCCTATTGCGAAGCTGAGGCCGGTTACCATGAAAGCTAATTCACCTGGGCTCCACAACATGTGTCTGACCTCTAACCAAACAGGATTCCTAGAACGCCAAAAATGTCTTACATGGTCACTCCCCTTTTTCGAGGCAAAAAATGGCCAGCAATGCATCCATTGATCTTGACGCTCTTTCGGTAAAGCAGTTGACAGACCTGATTCATGCGGCTGAGGCAAAGCGGCAGGAAAAGACTCAAGGTGAGCGCGCAGCGCTTCTGGAGGAAATGACCAGAAGAGCTGAGGAATTGGGGCTGACTATCGAGGAGCTAGTTGAAACTCGTGCTTCGAAACGTACGCCCAAGACGCGGCAAGACACCCGGAGCAAAGTCGCGGCGAAGTTCCGGGGGCCAAACGGTGAGGAATGGACAGGCAGGGGGCGGATGCCAAATTGGCTTGTCGCGCAGGAAGCGACCGGCAGGAAGCGCGACGAGTTCCTGATCAAGTAGGTGGCGGGGGGGGGGCGTACAGCCGCCCTCCATCCATCCGGGCATCCACGGACACGTCCGGCGCTGTGGCCGCGGGCGGTTGATCCTGCTTCACAGCCTTCCAAGCCGCCCTTCGAGGTCGGTAGCCCCTGCTGAAGTTTGTCACGGACCGTCAAACGCTCGTTTAGATTCGTGACAAGCCGGCCGTGTGGGGGGTAGAAGCTCTCCAGCATGCCCTCCGATCCTAGGAATACCGTCCAGAGCCTCGCCCTCACCCCGATCGGGCCGGTGCGCTTCGTCGCCTACTACCGGGTCAGCACCGAACGGCAGGGGCGCTCCGGGCTTGGCCTCGACGCCCAGCGCGAGGCGGTGGCGCGCCACGTCGCTTTGGCCTGCGGCACGGTCGTGGCCGCATTCCAGGAGGTCGAAAGCGGCAAGCGGGCCGACCGGCCGCAACTCGCCGCCGCGCTCACCGCCTGCCGAGCGCAGCGCGCCACGCTGCTGATCGCCAAACTCGACCGCTTGGCACGCAACGCGCGCTTCCTGCTAGGCGTGGTCGAAGGGAGCGGCGAGGGGGGCGTGGTGTTTTGCGACCTGCCGACCGTTCCGTCGGGTCCAGTCGGCAAGTTCCTCGTCACCCAGATGGCGGCGGTTGCTGAGCTCGAGGCCGGCCTGATCAGCCAGCGCACGCGCGCGGCGCTGGCCATGGCGAAGGCGCGAGGCGTGGTGCTCGGCAACCCGCGCCTGCGCGCCGGCACGCCCGACCAGGCGCGCGCAGCGGCGGCGGTGAAGCAGCAGGTCTCACGCGCCTGCGCCGCCGACGTGCTGCCCTATGTTGAGGCGGCGCGGCGCGCTGGCGCGACCACGCTGCGCGAACTCGCCGCGGCGCTCACCGCGCGCGGCATGCCGACGCCAGCCGGCGGTCACGCTTGGCACCCGATGCAAGTGAAGCGGGTAGTTGATGCGTGTCGCCAAGCATAGGTCGCGTCTCACCAGCTCGGCTGGATAAGGTAGTCGACAACTTGGCCGTAGCAGATTGCGAGACGCCGCAGCGTTTCATCCCAGCTGCCCGGCACGCGGCCGCACCACAGGCGCAAACCGGTCAGACGTCTTCCTCATCCAGGACCCCATCTTCTCGACAGTTGGGGGCTCCAGCGAGCCCAGTGCGTGCTCGCGTGCGCAGCTTCCGCATATGACCGAGCAGCACGAGCACGACGATCACGGGAACTCCTCAAATCTGCGCGGGGCATAGCTCGACGGGCTACATCACGTGGTCCGCGCCGACCGACAGGCCAAACGCGGCGAGCACCATCCACACCGCCATGGCGACCATCATCAGGTTCTCTGTGAGCGAGATGAACCCGAGGGGCACATTGCTCGACCCGCCGACGCAGGCGCACTTCAGCTCGCGACGATCGATGTAGACGGCTTTGAAAACCGAGGCCGCGCCGATGGTGCCGATAAAGAGCGCGATCGGCACCGACAGCCAGGTGAGCGCTCCCGCGACCATCAGCACGCCCGCCAGCCCTTCGGCAAAGGGATAGATGTAGCTGTAGGGCACCCACCGCTTGGCGAGCAGGTCATAGTTCAGGAACATCGTCGAGAAGCTCTCGATGTTCTGGAGCTTCAGCAGCGCCAGCACGACCATCGAGAAGCCGATGAACCACTCCGCCGCGCGGATGGTGAAGGGGCTTCCCGTTACAGCATGACTTGCTGCCATCGCCATCAGCGCGGTCATCGCGAACAGCGCGACGACCGGCCGGTAGCTGGTCGCCTTCGGATCCGCAACAGGCTTGCCGAGGAACCTGCGCAGGTCGTCGTGGCCGCCAATCCGCTCGCCGCCGATGAAGATCTGGGGCGTCGTCGCCACGCGGTGCTGCGCCTTGAAGGCGTCGGTCTGCTCGCGCGTGGTGAGGTGGTGGTCCTCGACCTCGTAACCGGACCGCTCCAGCAGGTCCTTGGCCTTCAGGCCGTAGGGGCAGGTGTGGTGCGGCATCACCATGCGGTGGATGACCGCTTTTTTAGCCGCTGCGGGGCGGCTCGGTGCAGGGGAAAGGACGGTTGTGGCCGACATGTTCGGTTTCCTTGAAATCCGGTCGGCGCAAATATAGATTCCGTACTATGGTACGGAGTCAAGGGGTGCGATTGCTTTCCGTCGACAGGTCTAAAGGGGCCGGGGCGCTGACCATTGGCGAGCTTGCCGCTGCCGGTGACGTGGGCGTTGAAACGATTCGCTTTTACCAGCGCAGGGACCTGCTCAGGACGCCGGCGAGCGGGGGCGGGATTCGACACTACGGTCGGGACGACGTGCGGCGCCTGCGGTTCATCCGACAGGCTCAGGCGGCGGGGTTCACCCTGGAGGAGATCAGGGAGTTGCTGGAACTGGACGCCGGCGAGGATCGCAGTCGTGCCCGCGAGCTTGCGAAGACCCGCATCAAGGCGCTCGACGCCAAGATAGCTGACCTCCAGCGCGCCCAAGATGCTCTGCGACGACTGGCAAGGGAGTGCGCGGAGGGGAGCGCTGGGCCCTGTCCTATCCTGAGTTCCTTCGACGTTTGACGCGAGCAGCATGGCCGTATGGGCCTTGCCGACCGTTCCAGCATCAATCCCGCAGGTTCTCAACCAGCCGAAAATGTCTGCGACGACTGCCCGTCGGCGAGACCGGGGAAGGAGGGGTGGCATGCGGCAGGGCGAGGCCGGGTGCGAGGGAGCGGGGTGCGCAGCGCCCTGCGAGGGAGCGGCCCTGCCGCGCTGTAGGCCGCATGCCGAGGGGAACCTTGGGGCGGCGCCCCATGGTTCTCCGCGGTGGGCC
>NZ_JAFNJS010000016.1 GCF_019024325.1 Falsiroseomonas tokyonensis | reverse complement strand
GCCTCCATGCGTGAGAATCTCCACGCATACAAAAGCACAGCCCAATCAGGCAAGTTCTTTATGACACAGTAGTACTAGAAGGGGCCAAGCGAGGCGAGAGCTTTCGCGTTGAGGTCGATCTCTCTGAAGGCAGACAGCGCCGGTCACGCTGCTTCGATATCCAGCGAAGGCGGACGATGCACCGATGTCGGGTCTTGTCCCAAGCCGGGCACCCCGGATCCCAGTCGGCGCGCGCTACTTTGAAGATGGATAGCGCCGAAGGCGGCCTCCTGCTCGAGCGTGACCGCCCCGTCACGCCCGAGCTCGAGCGCAGCGACGAGCGTGCTGGCGATCGCCGCACGCCGCTGCAGCGGTGTGCTCGCCCTTTCGCCGCCGCCCGGGATGAAGTGCGCAAGCGGAGCGCCCTGCACGGGTAGTGCTGCCAGCAGCTCGCGGATCCTCGCCAGCGCGTCCGGTACGCGCCAGAGCGGCGGTGGGTTCGGCCGGTAGACGAGGTGGCGCATCGGCAGGGCGATCAGCCGCAGGCAGGCGCGCAGCAGCTCGGTGATGTCGGCCAGCGGCATTGGCGCGGGGTCTGGCTCCGGCGCCCCTCGCCCGAAGACCTCCCGGCCCAGCTGTGGCCGCCTCTCGAGCCAGTCCGCCATCGCCTGCACCGCCGCGCGGTCGGCCAGCCGCCGCCGCAGCTCGGCCGCCTCCGCCTGCGCCGCCCGGTCCGGCTCGGAGCCCGCCGGCAGCAGCAGCCGCGAGCGCAGCAGCAGCAGCCAGGCGGCCATGACCAGCCAGTCCGCCATCTGCGACAGCGGCACCCGCCGGCCCGCGATGGCGCGCTCCACCGCCGCGCCAAAGGCCTCAGCCAGTTGCACGACTGAGATCGCGGCGAGGTCGACCCGCTGCGCCCGGGCGAGCTCGAGCAGCAGGTCGAGCGGTCCCTCATAGCTGCCGAGCCGCAGCGCCGGCGCGCCGGAGTTGCCCAGCTCGACGTCGCCGTCAGGGGCCATCGTAGAGTGGCCGCAGGTCAAGGCGCAGGCCGGGCCAGCGGGCGCGTAGCGCCAGCAGCACGGGCCAGGGGGTCCAGTCGGCGGACCAAAAGCCGGCCCAGAACAGGCCCGGGTCGCGCCGGCGCGCCCCGCCCCGCCCGCCGATTGGCAGCTCCACCACGCCGCGCAGCGCCTCCGTCGTGCCCCAGTGCGACCAGAGCCAGGCACGGCTGTCTGGGTCGTCCGGCCCGAGCCGCAGCAGGCGGTCGGGCACCGGCAGCAGGCGGTGCAGGTCGAGTGGGCAGGCCCGGCTCTGCGGCGCGCGCTCGGCCACCAGCTGGCCTCGTGCTTCGACCGCATCCCGAAGCTGGCCGGCGAGGATTCGGGCGCCCTCCAGGCTGATGGTGCGGCGGGCCGGCGGCGGCGGGGCCAGGAGCAGGTGGAACCAGCGCTCTGCCGCGGCGCCGTGGTCATGGGTCCAGGGGATTACGCCGGCGCCGGCGGCGGCTGATCGGAACAGCGCCACCGCCTTCGGCGCGCCCGTGACCCGCAGATGGTGGTAGAGCCAGTCGGTGTCGCCCGGCGCGAGAGGCGCGGCCGCCCCCTCCCCGTCCCGCGGCTCGGCGGCCGGCGCCGCGGTCACAGGTCGAGCAGTTTGGTCGCGCTCTCCGTCACCAGCTTCGCGCGCCGGACGTAGCCGCGCATGGTCTTGAGGTCGCGGTGGCGGGTATGGTCCATGACCTGCTCGTCGCGGGCGCCGGCCATATAGGCCTCGGTGACGAAGCCCGCCCGCAGCCCGTGCGGCGACAGGCGTTCGCCGCCGTCCACGGTGATGCGGGCGGCGGCGGCCCGCTTCAGGAGGATGTCGCGCACGGCGTCGCCGCCCAGCGCCCGGTGCTCGATGGTCCCCCAGCGGTCGATCTTGCGAAACACCGGGCCGTAGCGGCAGTCCGAAATCTCGAGCCAGGTTTCGAGGGCGCGCACCGGGCAGGTCTCGGGGCGCTTGCCGCGGGTGATGCCGAGCTCGACCCCCCTGCCCTCCTGATCGGTCTTGGAGGAAGGCAGCATCAGACGCGCCCCCGCCTCGGTAAACCGCAGATGCTCGCGCTCGACCGCCACCAGTTCGGAGCGGCGCAGCGCCCCGGCAAAGCCGAGCAGCAGCAGCGCCCGGTCGCGCAGGCCGGCGAGGTCGCCACCGCAGGCGGCGACGAGCTTCTTCAGCTCGGCCGAGGTCAGGGCCGCCGCCTGGCGCCGGCGGCTGCCATGGGTCCGGAAAATGCCGCGGAGCGTGGTGCGGATGACAGGATGTCCGGCGGACCAGTCGAGACCGCGCAGGCGGTGGGCATGGCCGATGGCGGCCAGCCGTCGCTCGAGCGCGGAGCGGCCGTAGAGCGGGGCCTGGGCGGCGAGGTAGGCGGCCACCGCCGCGGGCTCGGCCGGCAGCGGGGCGCAGCCGGCAGCCTGGCACCAGGCGGTGAAGTGGGCCCAGTCGGTGGCGTAGGCGCGCAGCGTCTCGGGCGCCAGCGCGTCACGAGCATAGGCCTTCGCCGCAGCCAGGGCTGCCGCGGCCAGCGGCGTGACGGCCGCGGTGTCGGGCCGGGCGATCGGCAAGACCGCGGTCTCCTTGATCGCCGCCGCCTCCATGCGCCAACTCCCTCCCCCGGAGGCGGGACTCTGGCGGAGAACCGCCATTGCGGCAAGCATCTCCTCACACGCGGTAAGGGAGACTTATCGCGGGTGACCGTCTGACGCGACTTGCCTCAACCCGGGCGGACTTCACCTCATTGCGCCTCGAATTCAGATCCGACGCTAAAAGCTTGTCGGTCATTCGGCAGGCCCTTGCCCCTCATGACCCATCCCCGCTCCCGCGCCCCGACGGCCACCCTCGCCGACAAGCAGCAGGCCATCCAGCCGACCGCGCTGCTCATGGGTCACGTCGCGGGACAGCGACAATTCGGCGAGGTCCGACACCAACCTTTCGAGGGGACCGCGAAGCTGGTCCTCCTGCGCGCCGCTGGCGCCGCGGCCGGAAAGCTGCCTTTGGTCGCGCGCCGCAGCGGGACGGCCTGGTCGAGAGTAAAAGCGGGCAATCCCGGCCTCGCGGTTCGTTGCATCCTCGACGAGGCTAGGCGGTGTTAGGTCCGGCCCCAGCAGCCCGCCTTCGTGCAAGCCGCCATCTGCCTTTCCGGCCATTCGATTCGCGCCCAGAGACGCTGAGTTATCCCGTGGGGTCTCCCGACACCGCTTCAGTTATCCAGAGCAGACCCGCTTCGTCCCGTGGGGTCTCCCGACGCTCTGTGTGGGGTTAGGTGACGCGAATCGGGGTTATCCCGTGGGGTCTCCCGACCACTCTACTAGTAAGAATCTAATACCCTTCAAATAGCTTCGTCGGTTAACCCCACACTTGACCTAGGGAACCCAACTCCTTCAACTTGCTCGCATCGGGTATGTCAGGAGGGAGCCATGGGGGAGCTACATCGGCTGGTCCTGCTGCACGGCAAAGAAAAGGCTCGGGAGATGGTCCCGGCCAAGCAGCGTACCCTCGTCGATATCGCTGCCGAGGTCCTCTGCGACGACGCGCAGCGGCTCGGCATTACCTACTCCGGCTTCTGCCTAACCGGCTTCCCGCACAAGAAACTCGACGATGATGAAGTCTGGGAAAAGCGCGGGCACAACGTCACGCTGCTCATCGAACCAGGCCGCCTGCGGATGGGGCCGGGGCCTGCCACGCTGCTGGGCGTTCCCTACGGCGCCCGTGCGCGGATGATCCTCATCTACCTCCAGACGCAGGCAGTCCGGACGGGCAGCCGGGAGGTCAGGCTCGGGGGCTCCATGCGCGACTGGATGGGGCGCATGGGCATGTCCGTCGGCGGCGAATCCGCCCGCGCACTACGCGACCAAGCACGCCGCATAAGCGCCTGCTCGATTAAGTTCTTTTGGACAACGGCTGATGCCCAGGGCCGCGCGCAGGATGGCTTTGAGCGGGGTGCGATTGTCCGCAGCGGCCTCTTCTTTCGCGAGGACGACGCAGGCGGCCAAGCCAGTTTGTTCGACGACGTCGTGACGCTCGACGAGACCTTCTACAAGGCCCTACGGGACCATCCCGTGCCGCTCCTGGAAAGCGCCATCCGCCGGCTCAAGGACCGGTCCATGGCGCTCGACATCTACGTTTGGCTTGCCTACCGGCTCCACGTACTCGACCGCGTCACGCCTGTCGGCTGGACCTCCCTGCATGCACAGTTTGGCGGCGGCTTCAAACATGCTCGGCAGTTCCGGCCTCAGTTCCTAGACGCGCTTTCAGCCGCGACGGCAGCCTATCCAGAGGCAAATGTTAGTCTCTCCGAGACAGGCATCACCCTCTCGCCATCGAACCCGCCAATCCGCAAGTTGGCGTGAGCGTCGGGAGACCCCACACCTAAAAGGACACTTGAACCGGTCGGGCAACCGGTCCTATCTATCCCTCATGTCCAGCACCCATTTGGCCGCGACCTTTGTCGGCGCCCACGACGCCAAGACCCGCCTCGCCGAGCTTCTCGATCGCGTCGAGCGAGGCGAGGAGGTAGTCATCACTCGACACGGGCGCCCGGTCGCAAAGCTCAGCCGCACCGGCCCTGGCCACAACGTTGCCGCCGCGCGCGCCGCCGCCGCAGCTCTCATGAAGCTCCGCGAGGAGATTGCTGAGGAGGCCGGAGGCCCTTTTCCCCTCGCCGAGATCCTCGCGCTCCGCGACGAAGGTCGGCGGTACTGATCCGGTGCCCGGCTTCGTGCTCGACGCTTCCGTGACCCTCGCCTGGGCGCTGGCCGGCGAGGTCCGGGCGGAGGAGGCCCGCACCCTCGCGCTCCGCGTGGCCGAAGAAGCTGCCGTCGTGCCAGCGCTATGGCGGCTGGAGGTCGGCAATGGCCTACTCATGGCCGAACGGCGGGGGCGTGTTAGGCCGGAGCGCGTGGACGCCGTCTTGCGCCAGCTCGGCGAGCTGCCGATCGAGATCGACGCGGAATCCAACGCGCGCGCTTGGAACGGCACGGCCGCTCTCGCCCGCAGGCATAGCCTCACCCTCTACGACGCTGCCTACCTAGAACTCGCCGCCCGCCGCAGCCTGCCGCTGGCGACTTTCGACGGACAGCTTGCCCGCGCCGCGGCGGCCGAAAAGGTGCCGCTTGCAATGGATGCTGCGCCATGAAGACCCTTGTGGTGATGAACGAGAAGGGCGGCGTCGGGAAAACCAACATCGTCGCGCACGCTGCCTGGTACTTCGCAGAACGCTACCGTACCCTCGTCATCGACCTCGATCAGCAAGCCAATCTCTCGTACACGCTCCAAGCCTACGGCTGCCCCGTGGAGAGCGTGCAGCTTTTTGGTGAAGCGACCGCAGTCCGGCCACGTGACGGCGGGGGCGGCACTCTCACCCGCTCAACGCGGGCGCTGATGGAGGTCGAGCGGGCACCAGAATCTGTTATTGGCGTATTCCGCGACAGCATCCGCGCCAACGACTCAGCCTACGACATCTGCGTCATAGACACGCCCCCTGCCCTTGGTATGCGGACCTTCGCCGGGTTGCTCGCGGCCGACGCAGTCCTCGCGCCGATCGGCGTCAACGACTACAGCCTCGCTGGCATCACCGAGCTCATGCGCGCCATCAAGGGTGTTGCCACCCACTACAATCGGAAGGAGCCGCACTTCCTTGGCCTCCTTCCCTCCCTGGTCGACCGCAAAAGTAAGCGCGAGCGCGAGCTGTTTGAGCAACTTGCCGGCCAGCTAGGGAAAATTCTGTTCCCCGGCATCGTTGCAAAGCGTGATGCTTATGCGAGGGCCGGCAGTGAGGGCATCCCTGTCTGGCGCATGAAGGGTCAAGCCGGCCGCGAGGCAGCTGAGGAGATCCGCGCCATCTTCTCTCGCATCGAAACCAGCATGGAGCTGACTCATGGCTAAGGCAGCTTTTGGCGGCGGCATGCTGACCTCGCTCCGGGCTTCTTTCGGCGACGACACAGGCGCGGCAATGAAGCTGCGGCTTGACCAGGTGGAGGAGGACCCGGACCAGCCGCGGCAGGCTTTTGACCCCGAGGAACTTGAGCAGCTCGCCGCCTCCATCCGCGTGGTCGGCGTCCTGCAGCCGATCGCCGTGCGCCCACTGGCTGGGGACCGCTACCGCCTGGTCTACGGCGCCCGGCGCCTGCGCGCGGCGAGGCTCGCGGAGCGTAGCCACATCCCAGCCTACGTGGTGGAGGAGGAGCAGGCCGGACTAACGGCGCAGGTCATCGAGAACCAGCTCCGCGCCGGGCTCAACAACAGCGACTTGGCGGAGGCGATCCGGCGGCTGTCCGAAGGCGGGATGAAGGTGAAGGAGATCGCTGTCGTCACGGGCTTGCCGGACTGGCGCCTGCGCCACTTCCGCGCCGTGCCGACGTTGCCGCCCTTCTTGCTGGCGCGCCTGGACCAGGCCGATATGCGGGCGCTCTACGAGCTCCAGGGGGTGTGGGAGAAGGCAAAGGAGCCAACACGAGAAATGCTGGAGACGGCGGTCGGGGCGCTGCCTAAGGACGAAATGCTGACGGTGACGGAGGCTCGGCGGATCATTGGTGCCGTGACCGGGAAGCCGACGCACAGCATTGCCCTGGAGCGGCCCCCGGAAGCCCCGACGGATACCCCTCCCCCGTCCGTCGCCGACGAGCCCGAGCCCGAGCCTGCGCGAGCGCCACCCGTTAGTCCATCGGCAGACAAGTCGCGCCATCCGCCCGCCTCATCCCCCAAGCCCTTGACGACGCCGTCTAACACCAAGCCGGGCAAGCGGCCGGAAGTCGTAGTCGCGATGGCCGATGGGAAGCGCGGCGCCCTTGTGCTCGACAGGAAGCCGTCCGGCAGCGGACTCGCTTTGGTGGAAGTCGAAGGCGAGGTGGTGGAACTGCCCTGCGGCGACCTGCGTCTGGTCGAGGTGAGATAGCTCCTTCCCGCGCCTCCGGCGCCGATTGAAGGGGAACCACGTGGCGCCGCCCCAAGGTTCCCCAGACACGCGCCTTAAGGCACGTCACACCCGCTTCGGATCGCCTGGCGGGGCCGCCGCGCGGCCGGCGCAGGCCGGATTGCGTTGTGACCCCAGATAACGGCCGTGGCGGTGCGCGTGGCCGCTGAAAGCGGGCAACCAGGAAGGCGCGCCGAGCGTGCCTCTCAAGCCGCTGGTGAGGGCATCATGGCCGGATACGACAACGAGATCGACGCGCTCCGAGCGCGGGTGGACTGCCGGACGGTGCTCGAACGGGCGGGGTGGCAGCTCGATATAGCTGAGAGCACGCGCCGGGCGGTGAAGTACCGGCTTGGCGCAGGGCGCATCGTCATTGTTACGCACGAGGGCAGGGGGTGGTTCGATCCCCTCGGTAGCGGGCGCGGTGACGTGTTGGCCCTGGCGCAGCACGTCTGGGGCGGCACCCTCGGTCATGCGCGGCAGCGACTACGGCCGCTTGCCGGCATCGCGCCGAGCTTGCAACCGGCCGAGGCGGCGCCGAAGCGGTTGAAGTTCGACCCGGATGCTTGGCACAAGGCGCCGCCGCCACGGGTAGGATCTGCAGGATGGCGCTACCTAATCGGGGAGCGGGGATTGCCTGCATCGACCGTCTCCCGCGTCGTGGCAGAGGGCTGTTTGCGCGAGGGCATTCTCGGCACGGGCTGGGGTGCCCATGCGGATGCTGAGGGCCGGATCGTCGGATGGGAGATGCGTGGCCCGCGCTACAAGGGGTTCGTAGCCGGTGGGACCAAAGCGATCTTTGCGGCCGGCGCCGAAAAGTCGCGGCGCCTCGTTGTGTGCGAGGGCATGATCGACGCGCTGAGCCTTGCCAGTCTGGAGGGATGGCGAGAGTGCACGCGCTACGTCTCGACCGGGGGCGGTTGGCGGGACGCCGCAATCGGGTCCCTTCGGACGCTGCTGGTGCCGGGGAGCCTGCTGGTGGCTGCGACGGATCGCGGCACGGGGGGAGAGCGTCTGGCGGAGCGGCTTGCCCAGATTGCGGCTGGGTTCGAGGTCGCGTTTGAGCGCCTGCTCCCGGCCAACAAGGACTGGAACGACGACCTGCGTGCCGGCATAGGGTAGGGTGCTGGCCCGAAGGATCGCACACGGTGTGCGGTAGGGACCATCACGGATGAGAGCGGAGCGCTGCATAGCACTCCCTCCCTCTTGCCCAGATCCATCGCACACAGTGTGCGTTCGAAGGAGGGAGTACTGGCCAAGTCGGACTAGGGCCGGATATGCTTGTTGTAGGTGTTCTATGAGACAAGCATGCCCGTACCCGCCGATAAGACGCTCCTCAACGCCTATGTGGACCGCGATCTCGCGGATCGCTTCAAGGCCTGGGCCAGGCCGCACGGAGGCGTTTCCGCCGCCCTTCGCAGGGTGGTCGAAGGTGCCGTCGCGGAGCACGAGCCGGAGCCGCCCCTCGGTGCTGCTGGCTTCCATGTCACGGTGCGGCTGCGCGAAGGAGAGCGCGAGCTCCTGCTCGCCGCTGCACGGGCTCGGGGCATGCCGGTAGCCGCCTACCTGCGCTCTCTCGCAGTCGTTCACCTGGCTGGGCGCCCGCAGTGGGGCCCGGAAGAGGCAGAGGCGTTGCGGGAGCTTGGTGGCGAGCTCAGGCGTATCGGCAACAACGTCAACCAGATTGCCCGCGCTCTAAACGTTGCCGTCCAGAAGGGCGAGTATCCGGCTGGGCAGGGGGCGGAGGCCAAAGAGGCAGCGAGGCTGGTCCGCGCACAGTTGCGCCGCCTCCTGGCGATCTACACCGGCAACTTGGGGCGTTGGGGGCAGGTTCGAGAGGGTTTGGAGGGAGTGCCGCGAGGGCTGATCGCCGAGGCTGAGGAGCGCGAGGGGCGGTCGCGAGCAAAGCGCCGGCCGAAGCCGAGGAGGCCCGCATCCTTCAATGGCTAAAGCGCTAATTGTCGAAGTAGGCGATGGACCGCACACGCTGTGCAATCCACTATTTCCTGCGGCGCAGCGGATTGGGTTCGGGGACAGGCGTCGGCAAGCTGCCCTGCCCAAGCGTCGGGATTGCGGGCTCAGGCGGCAACAGCGGTGTGGCGGTGGGGGCGTCCCGGCCGCGCCGCAGTTCTGCTGCAAGCGCCTGCCGCCGATTCAGTGGAACTGGCATGCCCGCGACAAAGGTGCGGATGTCGGCCGCCAGACGCCGGTCGGTCTCGTCGCCCGCGTCCAGGATCTCGGCGTTAGTCAGGTAGGCGGCTCGAATGGACGCCTGCCGCTGCTGGATCGCCTTCTCCCAACCTTGGGGCTCGCGTAGTGGCGCGGCCGCGTCGCCAGCGGCCCTCCGCCGCTCCTCGCGGACGGCGCGCGGCTCGAGGCCGCGCAGCCGCACTTCCCGCACCACGGTCCGCTCCGCCTTGGCGACCAGGCCCCGCGCATGCCGCGGCGTGGCCTCCGCCACCACTCCGAGCCGCCGCAGCTCGGTGGCGAACCGCTCCCGCCACGCCTGGAGGTCGGCCGGGCCGGCAACCAGGCGCCGGCCATCGCTACCCACGGCGCGGACGGTGACGTGCACGTGCGGATGGTCCCGGTCGTCGTGCCGGACCATCAGCCAATCGTGGCGATTGCCGAAGGTCTCCCGCGCCCAGGCGCGGGCGGCGTCCTGCACGCGGTCGGGCGGCGCACCGACGGGCATCGAGAGGATGATGCCGACCGATTGCGCCTTCTCCGGCCCGACGCGCACGCCGCGGTCCCGCTCCATCAGCGCGTTTGCCATGAGCCAGTCTTCATGCAGCGCCCGTAGGGCAGCGCGGTCGGAGACCGGCTGGCCGTCCTGCGTCTCGGCCTCCAGGCGGCCGTTACGCGTCAGGTAGTCGAAGTGGGACTTCAGGTGGACGATGCCGCGCGAGCGGCCGGTGATCTTCACCATCACTTCAGGCGCGCGGCGCACGATGCGCGCCAGCCGCGCTTTGGCGTCGGGCGAGAGGGAAGGGCGGTGACCTGTGGTGAGGGGGGTGTCCGTCCCGCTCCGGCGCTCCGCCAGGCGCCAGGGATCCTCGCCGTTGCGCGGCATGGTCAGCGCCGCCGCGCGAGGCGCTGCTCGAACTGCTCAGGCGGCAGTTGAGCAGCTGTTGGCGCGGCGGGTGCCGGGGCAGGCTGGCGGGGCTCGACGAGCCTGGCTGCAGTCGTCACGCCGCGCTGCTTTGGCGTCAGGGCGACCGGCCCGTCTCGGCTCTCCTTTTGGGCTAGCTCAGTGACAGCGAAGGCCTTTAGCTCGGCCTTCGCCTCCATCGTTAGTCTGTGCATGGAGGCGTCGACCTTCGCCTCAATGGCGCGGAGGACGAGCTGCCCATCGGCCGAGAGACCTGCTTCCGCCTTGCTCCGGGGATGCGACACGGCGGCTGGGGGAGCTGCCACCGTCTGCGCCGGGGCGGCCTGTACCGGCTGCTTCACCGGCTGGCGCAGCGCGCGGCGCCGCTCCGCCTCCTGCTGGTCGAGGTCGCTGGCGCGGTGACCCTGCGCGGGCAGGCCACGTGCCGCCGCCTCGATCCATGCCTCGCGCCGGAAGGCTGCTGTCCCCTTGAGCGCGACCTCGCGCCAGCCGCGCGCCTCCGCAACATCGAGCATGGCGCGGATGGTGTTTAGGTCCTCGCGCTTCGACGCCACGCGGCCGGCGCCTGCCTGGAAGGCAAGGTTCTTGCCCTGGTAGTCGTCGAAGTAGCGTCGCTCGACACCGCTGTCCTGGGTGTAATAGCGGCGGCGGATAGCCTCCGGATCGGTGTGTCGCACCTCGCTTTCGGCGCGATGCGAGACGGTGATGGGCGCCTGTTTTATGACATTGCTCGGCGTCAGGGCCTCGCGGGCACGCTGAAGCATAACGACCTCCCTCTCTCCGATTACACCGGTAGGGCCGCGACTACGGCCTCGATCCAGGCCTTGGCCTGCTTGGCGTTCACGACATTCCCCAGGGCCGCGACCGCACACAGTGTGCGGTCGGCGACCTCCTCCGCTATCTACTGGCGAAGCAACGCGCTCTTCTGCGCAGGCCGGTCACGGATGCGCCTCGGCACGAGGAAGGGAGGCTCGACCGTCATCCAATCTCCTCCCCCGCGGCCGCGGCTTCGGGCGTTCACCCTCGGCCTTGTCCTCGCCCTGCACCTCGGCCGCCGCCGGCTTCCGCGCCGTCGGCACGGCTGCGATCAGGGCGGCGACGGCCGCCTTGCCGTCGTCGAGGCCCATCTCCGAGAGATCGACGGGCGCGCCAGCGACCGCCGCCCACAGCGCGTCCGCCTGGTGCGGCTGCACCTCGATCGGCGGTGCGAGTGTGGGGGCTGGAGCTACGGGTCCGGCCGCCGACTGCACCGGCTCGGGCAGCGGCGGGCTCCCGCCGTCGTAGCGGACGTCGATAGCGATCGGCGGCACGACCGGCGCCGGCCGCAGTAGGCGCGTGAAGCGCTTTTCCTCGTAGTGCCGGATGCGCGTCGCGCGGACCGGCCGCATGCCGGCTCGCAGGACGATCTCTTCGCGCGCACCAAGCCGCGCGATCTCCTGCGGCAGCATGAGCGCGCGCCGCTGCGCCGAAGCGGACTGGCTTTGCCGGTCGCGGTTCCACCATCCGCCGAAGCGCGGCCCGGAACGGGTGAGGGATTCGACGGTGTCGTAGCCAAGCCGCTCCGACAGCTCCTTCATTAGCGTCAGGTCCTTCGTGCCGAAGACGACTTCGGCGCCGCAGTTGTCGAGGACGGTTGTCGCGACGTCCGGGCCGTAGGTCGCCCGCATCTGCGCCTTGCTCTGGAGCACGAGCAGCATCCGCACGCCGTAGCCGGCCACGAAGGCGAAGGCACTCGTCAACGTCGGCATGGCGCCAAGCAGCGGAAATTCGTCGAGCACCATGAGCACCTGGTGCCGTGCCGCCGGGTCGTGCTGCGGCAGCGTCTTCACGGTCACGTCCACGACCTGCTGGAAGAACAGCGCGAGCAGCGGCCGCAGCCGGTCGATATTGTCCGGCGTGACGCCAACGTAGATGGCGTGGAGGTTGTAGCGCAGCCGCCGGAGGTCAAAGTCGCTCTCCGCCGTCGCTGCGTCGATGCGCGGGTTGAACCAGAGCACGAGCTTCGTCGTGACAGATTTCCGTATCCCGCTGACGGTGTCGGCCGAGCCGCCGAGGTAGTCGTTCAGCGCGCTGATGCAGGCGGCCGTATAGGGTTTCCCGGCGAGGCGTCGCGCCTCGATCGTCCCTGTCAGGTAGCCCTGCAGGTCGCGGCGCGTGAACATGCGCAGCACCTCCCCAAGCGTCAGCGGTAGCCCCGGCGTCTCGGCAAGGAAGGCCGTGACGCCGATGAAGGCCGAGCGCGCGCTGTTGGTCCAGAATTCCTGGTCGCCGGTCGCCTCGGGGTAGAGCATCTGCGCGATGCGCTGGATGTCGTCGAAGGCGTCGATCGTGCCGCGGCGCACATAGCTCAGCGGGTTGTAGCGGGCGGTACGACCCTCTGGGTCAAGCGGATCGAAAAGGAAGACGCGCTGCCCGGCCTCGGCGCGGATGCCGGCGCTTGCCCCCCAATTCTCCTTCTTCACGTCGAGGACGACGAGGCTGCCGTCCCACAGCAGGCAGTTCGGGATAACGACGCCGACGCCCTTGCCGCTGCGCGTCGGCGCGTAGAGCGCGACATGTTCCGGCCCGCCGAAGGTCAGGTAGCGGCGTCCAGTGCGACCGACATGGATGCTGTCGCTGACGTCCCGGAACCGGTTCTCGCGGATCTCTGCCTCGCCCGCATAGCCGGTCTCACCGTGCAGCGGGCGGTCGCCGGCTCGCACCCTCCGGACTGCGAGAGCGGCAACGAGGGCGACCACAAGGACGGTAGCGGCGCCGCCGGCGATGCGGAGCCAAAGGCTGACAACCGGGTGGTCCGGGTAGTAGCGGAGGTAGGTCCAGAATTGCGCCAGGGGCACGTCGTGCTGCGCATCGAGAAGTCCCGTGCCGATCAGGAAGATGAGCGATGCCAAGCAGGACCAGAGCGCGCCGAGCACGCCGATCACCGCAGCGACGGCGATTGCCTTCCCCGCCAAGGGCCAGGAGCCGAAGCGCGTCACTTGGCAGCCAGGTGAGCGGTAGGAATGGATCGGCACTTCGCCGCCGGGTCAAACCAGACCTCGGTGATGCGGAAGCGGCCGGTGCTGCGGTCGCAATGCGCGACCACGTCCACAAGCTGACGCAGCAGCGTGCGCACGTCGGCATCGGCGAGGTGCCGGCCCGCCGGGTGCTCCTTCACCATCAGCGCCATCGCGTCGAAGGCGCCGCGCGCGCCGTCGGCGTGCAGCGTAGTAATGGAGCCGGGATGCCCAGATGCCGCGCCGCGCAGCCAGGTGAAGGCCGAGCCGTCGCGCAGCTCCTGGAGCAGCACGCGGTCAGGGCGCATGCGGAGCGAGGCCTCCAGTAGGTCGCCGGCGGTCACCTGCGCGAGGCCCTGCGCACCCTTCGAGTAGAATAGGTGGACGCGGTTGGCGTGCGGCACCTCCAGCTCGGGCGTATCCTCAATCGTGACGACTCGGTCGGTCTCGGGGATGGCGCGAATCAGCGCCTTGGCGACCGTCGTCTTGCCGCTGCCCGTCGCGCCGCAGAGCACAACGTTCTTCCGCGCCTTCACGGCGGCTGCCAGGAAGCCGCTCCAATCGCGCACGGCCAGCAGCGCCACCAATCCAGCGTCAGCCTCCGACAACGCCCCGTCCGCCGTGCCCGTGCCCTGGAAGGTGCCGCCCTCGCGGAGTGAATCCAGCGACGGCGCGTAGGCGCTTGGCTTGCGGATCGTCAGGCTCAGAGTGCCGACCGCCACGGCAGGCGGGCGTACCACCTGCACGCGCTGCCCGTCGGGCAGCACGGTGGCGCAGAGCGGACGCGACGGCCCGACATCCTGCGCCGTCATCGCCGCGGCGAGGGTAGCGATCGCGTCCAGCCGCGCGAAGTCGAGGACCGGCACCTCATGCCGCTCCCAGGCGCCGTGCCGCTCTACAAAGACCTCGCCTGGCTGATTCAAGCAGACCTCGGTCGTGGCTGGGTCGGACAGCCAGGCTGCGAGCGGCTCCAGCAGCATGCGCAGCGTGCGCTCGCCGTGCCGGTTCATCGGGCGCCAAGCCTCGTGAGGCGCACGTCGTAGACTCCGGAAAAATCCAGGTCGCGCGCGACGAAGATCGAGACCTCCTCGCCCTGGTTCTTTCGGAGAACGGGCGGAATGTTGATCGTGTTGCGGATCGCCTCGGCCGCCGCGCCGCGCCCGGCAGTCGCGCCATAGCCGTAGTAGCGGGCCGTACCGCCGTCGCTCGCCTGGTCACCCGCGAAGGCGGCACCCGCGTCCACGAGGGAGAGAAGCAGCGCACCGCCAAAGCGGTCCCAAAAGCGCGTGTCCACCTCCCCGCTGAAGCCAGAGCGGCCAAGCGCGTCGGCGGCCGGACTGGCGAGGTTCACGACCACTCCGTGCGGCGTTTCGGCCCGGGTCCACAGCACGAAGAGCCGGCTTTGTCCTTGGCGCATGCCGCCGCGGAACTCGCCGACGACGCGTGTGCCCTTCTCCAGCAGTACGACAGTGCCGGTGGAGCCAAGCACGTCGCGCGGCAGCACACAGGTGGCGAAGCCGGGGAGGGTGCTGTCGAGCGCTGTCTCCAGCACGCAGGGGAGGACGGCGCCCTGCGTCACCAGCATCGGCCGGTTCCGAAGGACATTGGCACGCACGCCTTCGAGCCGCGTCGGCACGAGGCGGGCGGCGAGCTCGCTGTCCTCAGCTTCACCCGAGGCGGCCCCGCGAGGCTCCGCTGAGACTGCTGCGGCCGTCGTACTGCTTTGGCCGCCGAATGCCATCAGCGGTGCCCGGCGTGCCGCTGCGAGGGGATCCTGCGTCGGGCTGCCTGGGAGCTGGAGCGGCTGCGTGGGCAGTTGCGGAGCAGGGGCGGCCATCGGCAGCGACACGGGCGTTGCCGGCAAGGGAGGAAGCGCTGGCGGAAGGCGCGCCGGCTCAAAGGCGCCGCGCTGGCCAACGCGGAGCGCGGCAGCATCCTGTTCCGCGCGTGGATCGACGCGCGTTGGCTCGGGGCGGAACAGGATGAACATCGACGCCAGGCCGCCGGCGAGGGCGACAAGGGCTATGCCCTGTGACCGGCTGAAGCGGCGTCGCTGCTCACCGGCGACGGCGGAGACCGTGCGCTCGCCAGTCACACCTTCGGTGTTCGCGTCGCTCATCACCGGGTGCTCCGGGGCGTGCGCACTTCGCGGGCGACCTCGGGCGTTACCGTGCCGGTGCCGGGGTTCTGCCCAAGGGGGTCGTAGCCGTGGTTGAAGACACAGAGCACCTCCCCGCCTCTCCGGAGCCGGAACTGCGCCGCGGTCGCGTGCACCAGCACCAACTCGCCGCGCACCGTTCGGGCGGCGATCGCCTCGGAGCCGTCCGGCGCCACCGTGTAGATCGCTGGCACCTCGGCATTGGCCGGGAAGCGGAAGGCGGTCAGGCGGCCGTTGTCGCTGACCTCAGTCGCTTCGATCGCGGTCGAGCCCTGTGCCGAGTAGCGCCAGTTGCGGGGGCCGTAGAAGTGGTCAACGTCGAGGCGGTCGCGGGCGAGCCGCTCTGTAGCCGCCGCGCGAGCCTCGGCTGCCCGTGCCGCGGCGGCGCGCCGCTCGTCACTGGGATAGCGGAAAATGACTTTGAACATAGCCTCGCCTGCGTCGGCTGTGACGGCGCCGTCGCGCGCTTGCAGCTCGAACTGGTAGCTGCGGCGCTCCCCGCCGCTGCGGCGCGTGACGACCTGCATGTTGGTCGGGCCGCGCAGCTCCGTGGGCTTGAGGAAGAGCAGGTTGGCAGCCGGTGCCACCTGCCAGGCGGCTGCATCGCCGACAGCGATGTGGGCAATCTCCTCCTCCGGCCCGAACACCACCTGCGTCGAGGCGAGCAGGGTGCCGACGACGCGCACGACGTTCATCTCGTCGTAGACGACGGTGCGCACGCGCGGGTCGCGCGTGCCCGCCTGCGGCTCTTGGACCGCGAGTGCAGGCATGGCTGAGAGGCTGGCTAGGAGGACAGCGGCGATTGCTGCGCGCATCACGGCGCCTCCGGATCGACGCGGTAGTCGGTGACGAGAAAGCCGAGCGGGTTCTCCAACCGATCCTGGTTTCCAATGGCCGCCTGTGACCAGTCGAAGCCAAGCGTCGATACCCAATGCGACGTATCGACCGTGCGGCCCTCGCCTCGCCGCACCTCGCGCGTCCAGCGGACCTGCGCCAGCTTCGGGCCGATAAAGCTGATCGACCTAATGGTCACGCGCGCCGTGCCGACACGGCCGAGCGTGACCTGCGGGCTTTCGGGGTTCGAGCCGCGGAACCAGGTAGCGTAGCGCGCCTGCTCAGTCGCGGTGCTTAGCAGGGAGATCGTGCGGAACTGGTACTCCGCCTCTGTAAAGGCGTAGCCTTCGCGGGCGCGGACGTAGCGTGCGACGAAGTAGCGCGCGACCGCCTCGGTCTGCGTCTGCGGGCCGCCCTGAAGGTCGTGAACTGCGTCCACGATCCCGGTTGCGGCGTCCACGCGGAAGACGAGAGGCACCACGGTCTTAAGCGGCGTGAGGCCGGCGACGGCGAGGCACGCCGCGAAGGCGACGCCCGAGGCCACGGCCGCGACCGTCCATGCCAGCCGGCGGGAGCGGCGTTCGTCGCGGAGGCGTTCGGCCTCGAAGCTCTGCACCTGGGCGAAGTATGCGGCGAGCAACTCCGGATCGGCGGGAACCGGGCGGGCGGTGAAGGCGGCCTCGGCCAACGCGGCACCTGGGGATTGGATGGCGTTCACGACGCAGCGCCCCAGCGCGCAGCCTCGGCGAGCATGGGCGGCGCGCAGTTGCCGAGGGCAGCCGTGCGCTGCGCGGCCGGCGGTGCCAGGAGGTCGTTCGGCGAGGCCTGCCAGCGGTCCAGGTTAAGCTGGCGCACGGCACCCGTGCAGCCCGGCGGTGCTTGGCCGGCGCAGCCCGCGAGCGCCAGCAGCGCCAGCAGGGCGACGGTGAGATGATTCCGGTTATGTTCTTTTCGACGGATAGAGTCCGCGCGATGCGCACGCATGGAGGTGGTTCCTACGGCAGGCGGGAAGGGGGCGTGGGCAGGCGGGGGCGGATGTTTCCGCCGCTTCCGGTCAGGGCGCGGCGCGAGGTCGCCGCGTTCCAGGCGCCGGCCTGGATGACCGCGGCGCCCCGGGCACGGGCGTCGGGCAGGCCGCGGGCGGCCTGGATGGCGTTGCCGAAGGTTAGGCGGGCCAGGGTTCCGGTGTGGAAGGAAAAGCCGCCGGCAAGGGCCGAGGCCAAGCTGGGAAGCTGCATCGCGAGCATCGCGCAGATGATGAACAGGACGCAGACCGCGAGGAGCATTTGCAGCCGCTGCGCAGGCGAGGCTGCGGAACTGGTCGCCACGATCCGATCGACGAGGGCGCCCTCCGCCAGGATCATCAGCTGGAGCAGCATGACTGCCAGCACGCCTAGGACGACGAACTGAACGACCTGTCCGAGCCAGCGCTCAAACAGGGCACGCGTGGCGGGGAATAGGGCGAATGCCACGAAAATCGGGCCCACTGCGATGACGAGACCAAGGCCGATCCGTGAGGTGAGCCAGACGAGGTAAGAGAAGGAGATTGCGATGCCGGCGCAGACCCACATGAAGAGCACGGCAAGCGAAGGGCCGATGTCTGTCCAGCCTAGCGTGCTCCAAACCGACATGCCGACGCCAAGTGCCTTGCGCCAGACCGTATCGAAAGCGGCTGCGGACGGCAGAGATGCGCCTGTCGTGGCCGTGATCTCGTTCGCCAGCTCGGTCGGCAGCGTCGTCAAGAAGAGGTCGCGAACCCAGATGTTGTAGGTCGCCGCGTTCATGACGATCCACGCAACGATGCAGAGCCGCACGATGCGCCCGAGCACCGCGGCGAAGGTGTCCTGCGACAAGCCGCGCATCATCATGAAGCCGGTGAGCGCGACGTAGATGACGAGCGCCGTCGCCATCGGCCCGGCGAGCCACGCGACGAGAACGCCGATCAGTGCGTCTACCTGCGCCAGGAACGGCACCTCGATGAGGTTGTTCACCTGGCTGAAAATGTCGGTGATCACTTGAGCGGTATCTCGGGCGGCAGGCGGCTGGTCAGGCGGAGCTGGTCGTTGACAACCGACTGCCGCGCGGGCTCGCAGAGACCGTATTGCCGCTTGGCCTCGGCGTTCATGTTGCGGCATGCGCCAAGAGCCGTGCGCCGCATGTCGGGGTGGTGCGAGAACCACTCTGGCGTGTTCGGGCTGCCGCGATAGGTTCCGGTCAAGCGGTTGCCGGCGTCGGCGAGGTCGGCGCGCTGCGCGTTGATGCAGTCTGGGTGGTTCCGCAGCCGCCCAGGGTCGTTGCGACACTGGTCGAGCACCGTCATCCGCACGTAGGGGTTCCGGCCGTACCAATCCACAGTCCGCCCGTCTCGCGCATCGGTCTGCGCAGCAGCGGCGCCGGATAGCGCCGTGGTCAGGAAGAGGGAAGCAAGGAGGGTTCGCATCGCCATGTCTCCGGTTGTGGTCACCGGAGCAACGCGTCAGAGGTGGCTTCAAGGTCGCGGCGCATCTCCTCGCGGCGCCGTTGCTCGGTGCTGCGCTCTTCGGCCGCCTGCCACATCATCACCGCCTGGGCCTGCTGCTGCTGCGTGGCAATGAAGGCTTGCTCAGCCCCGATCCGGGCCTGGAGGTCCATCGTCTCCTTCGGGTCCTGCGCTGTCGAAAGCCGCGCCTGGAGTTCCTGAAGGCCCGGCAGCCGGTCCACGGCGGCCTGGTAGAGACGCTGCGCCATGCCAAGTGAGCCAGCGATCGACTGTGCGTTCCGCACCAGCTCCGTCGAGTGGAAGTCGGTTCCCGACGGCGCGAAGACCTGCGTACGTCCAAGTGCGCCTGACACCATTCCGCCAAGCGTACCGAAGCCGGACGGGCTGCCGGTGCCGGAGAGCAGCATCCCGGCGTCGTAGGCGTTCGACGGCAAGGGCGAGCGGATGCCCCCGGCCGTCAGGCTCCCGGCCAAGTTGTTGATGTCGGTCAGCCGTGACAGCGAGCCATAGAGCTGCTGCGCCTGGGCGAGTTGCTGCTGGAGCATGCTCAGCTGCTGCGTGAGCTGCGTCACCTGCTGGATCTGCTGGGCGAGGCTCGCCGCATCGGTTACCGGGATTTGCGCCCCCGCCGTGCCGGTCGTCGCGAGGACAACCACCCCCGCCAGAAGCACCTTTCGCATCGTCGCCTCCTTCCTCATGCCCCTGCCGTCCGCCATTCGCGCAGGAAGGCTGGCAGCCACGCCTCCGGCGTCGGCCCGTGCACTGCGCGTAGCCGTTCCATCAATGCGACCGTCGCTGCTCGCCCCGACAGCACGGCGACGAAATCCTCCAGCCCCGAGAGGTCGAGGTCGCAGGCAACGGAGGCGGTGCCTTGCTTAACCAGGAACCGGCCACGCGCGCCGACGGTGAGATCCTCGCGAACCATCCGGAACTCCGGCCCGGTCAGCTTCAGCCCGTCGCGGTAGTCTTCCTCCGCCGCGCGCGGGTTCGGCATGAGGAGCTGCGTCGGGCACTGTTCGACAAGGGAATGGGCGATCGGGCTGGAGAGGGCGTCCCGCGGGGACTGCGTTGCCAGCAGCATCACGCCGTTCAGCTTCCGAATGGTCTTGAGCTTGTCGTTGACGACGGCGCGGAAGGCAGGGTCGGCGAGTGCCTTCCAGAACTCGTCGATCGCCACGACCAGGCGCCGCCCGTCGAGGAGGGCCTCGATCCTGTGGAACAGATAGGCCATGGCCGGGCCGCGCAGGATGGGATCGTCGAGCAGCGCGGTCATGTCGAAGCCGAGGAAGGGCGCGTCGAGCGAGACGGCATCCGCTTCGCCGTCGAAGGCCCAGCCAAGGGCGCGGCCGTCGCACCACCTTTCCAGCCGGGCGCCGGCGCCCTCCGGGTCGGACTGGCCTAGAAAGGCGCGCAGCTCCCCGAGCGAGCGCGCTTCGGGCGGCAGCGCCATGACGGCGGCGAGGCCGAGCTCGATGCGGCGCTCTTCCTCGGCGGACAGCGCGGTGCCGTCCGGTTGGATCAGGCCGCGCACCCAGCCCGCGAGAAAGTCGAGGTCGGCGGGAGCGTTCGTTAGAGCCTTGAGCGGCGCGAGGCCGGTCGGCTCACCGGAAGGTAGGACAAGGTATGTGCCGCCGACGGCCCGGGCGAGGATCTCCGCACCGCGGTCCTTGTCAAACAGCACGACCTGCGCGCCGGCCTTTTCCGACATCGCCAGCAGGAAGCCGAGCAGCGTTGTCTTGCCCGAGCCGGAGGGACCAAACATCGCCACGTTGCCGAGGTCGCCGACGTGAAAGTGGAATCGGAAAGGCGTGCCGCCGGAGGCGCGGAACAGCGCAAGCGGCTCGCCCCAGTGGCCGGTGGCCGCCCCCTGCGGGTAGCCGTGCAGCGGCGCCATGGCGGCGAAGTTGCGTGAACTGACCACGCCAGGCCGGGCGCGTAGATGTGCATTTCCCGGAAGCTGCGCCCAATAGGCTGCTTCCAGCCCAAGATCCTCGCGGACGATGACTGCGCCGCCGTCGGCCAGGTCGCGTCGGGCCTCGGCCGCCGCGTCGGCGAGCTGCGGCAGGCTGTCTGCCAAGACCATGAGGGAGAGGTGATGGTCGCCCATGACGAAGGCGTTGGACTGGAGCTGGTCGGACGCCTCGCTCAGCGCCTCGCGTTGCGAGGCGGCCTTGTCCTGCGCGCTGACCATCTGGTTCTGCTTGCGCGTCAGGACACCCTGGCCGGCAGCCTTCGACAGGAAGCCGAAGCCCTGCGTCAGCACGCAACGGTAGGGGGCGGCAAGGATCGCGTCGAACTGGCCTGGCCATGTCGTCGCCGGGTATTCACGCAAGCCGAACACGGCGGCGTAGGTCGAGCCGGCCGGGCCGCGCATCTCAATTGCCTGCCGCCCAACGATGACACGGTCAGTGTGGATGGCGCCGCCCAGATGCCCGTTCACCAGGGGCACCGGCAGGTTTTCGCCCGTCAGCACCAGGCGGAGCGCCTCTCCGATTTCCGAGAAGGCAATGCCGTTCGCCTCGCGCAGGCCGAGCTGGACGGCGTCGTGGCCGGCGAGGTCGGCTGCAAGCACCCCCATCGTCTCATCGAGAGCGCGCAGGTCGGCGGTCGTCGCCTCGACCGCCGGGCCGCGGCGGCGCGCGAGCCAGGAGCCCACGCGTTCCCCAGCCGGCAGGGGAGGGCGGCGCAGGACCGAGACGAAGATGTGGTTGCGGTAGAGCGTCCGCCCGAGCAGGCGTTCCCGGTAGGCCGCATCGAGCGTTGCGGCGAAGCCGCTTCGGAAGTCGCCCGACGGGTATTCCCGCGCATCCGCGAAGGTGCGGACGACGTGCACCATGAGCGCCAGGCGGTCGGAGGCGACATTGCGATAGAGCATGTTGAGGCGGGCATGGACGCCGTTCACCTCGGCGAGGTCGGCGGTTTCCCAGGCACCGCCGGCGAGCCGCAGCATGCCGAGCAGGCCACCCCCTTCCATAAGCACCGCCCATGGCGCCGCGTGGCCGACGTAGGGGAGGTAGTCTCGCGCCGTCCGCTCGCGCCCGATGGCGCGAGCCGACGCCGCCGGCAGCGCGGCCGCGGCACCGCGGAGGCGGGTTGCACCGTCAGGCATGGACGCGCAGCTCCCGCGCCCGACGGACCGGGCGCAGGTCGAGCGGGCTGACCGAGGAGCCGCCCCAGAGGCTGCCGTTGCGCGACCGCCCTTTCGTCTCGACCCACAGGAACAGCACCCGGAAGCAGTTGTGGTCGCGGTCGGCGAGCGCCCGGAAGACGACGTGGAGGCCAATGCCAACCACCCCGTAGAGTGGGTTCTTCATCAGGATGAAGACGAGGCTCGTCAGCATGGCGTTGACCGCCATCGCCTCGATCGGCACGCCCCAAACCATGGCCGGCCGGGTGCAGGCCAGGAACAGCGTATCCTCGGTGAGGCGGGCTTCCTCCATCGTCAGATGCCGCCGCCGCCTGTGATCTGCTGCACGATCCAGGCAGCCGAGAAGACGATCGCAACGCCGGCAACGGTGCCAAAGAAGGAGCGCGGGGAGGCGGCGCCCATCATCCACGCGACCCCGCTGATGGCGATCGCGAGCACCGCGATGAGCTGGCCGACCCGGCCAGTGAGAATGTTCACGATATTGCTGAGGAAGGTCTCAAGGGACCCGCCGCCGCCCACGGCCTGCGCGAGAGCTGGGTCGGCGGCGAGCAGCACGAAGCCGCCGGCCAGGAGGCCGAGGGCGATCGTGCGGGAGGGCAGGCGGAACGCGGGCGCGATCATGGAGCGGGATTTCCTGCTGGGATGGATGCGGTCGCGGTCCTGACCGAAGCGGTCGGATTCTGGACCGGGAGCGGGGAGGGTGTGGGGTTACCCGACAGGTAGACATGCTGTCGGGCCTGCTGCGCCTGGCCGAACACGTCCCAAGCCGGCGGCCCAGATGGGGCGGGACTGGCGGGCGTCTGAAGTGGCACAGGGGGTGTGGGGTTAACCGACGCCTCGCCGCGCAGCCGGATGGCGGGCACTACCCGCTCAGCCGAGGCCTCGATGCGCCCAACGTAGCCGTTGGCGAAGCCGCGCTCTGGGTGACCGGTGTTGTAGCGGCTGAGCGCCGTGCGGAGCGCCCGCTGCGGGTCGGCTTCGCCGCGCGCCGCGGCGGCGTAGCCCTCGGCCAACACGCGGGCGCCGGCTTCCAGGCTGCGGCAGGGGTCAAAGGCATCGGCGATCGTCAGGCCGAGGCGACTGAGGTTAGTGCTGTTCACCTGCATCAGGCCAAGGTCAACGGAGCGGCCACGCACGACGACCAGCTCCGTTGCCAGCGCGATCGCTTCCTCCCTCCCACCCACAGACTGCGTCCCGCCGTGTGCGCCGTTCAGGTTGATGGCGAGCACGTTGAAGCCGCTCTCGGCGCGTGCAATGGCAGCGAGGGTCTCCGGCGCAACGCCGGGCGCGCAGGTTGTGGCAAGGCCGAGAAACGCGGTGAGTTCGAGAATCATGTCACGGCCGTCCGGCC
Source organism: Falsiroseomonas tokyonensis (assembly GCF_019024325.1). Classification (GTDB taxonomy): domain Bacteria; phylum Pseudomonadota; class Alphaproteobacteria; order Acetobacterales; family Acetobacteraceae; genus Falsiroseomonas; species Falsiroseomonas tokyonensis. The sequence continues at coordinate 22,242 of NZ_JAFNJS010000016.1, read as the reverse complement.
ATGGCATGCGGCGTCACACCGGTGAAGCGGGTTCAGCCTCGTCTTCGTCTGGTGGGTTGCTGCCGAAGATGTCCATCGGCGGCATGTCGTCGTCGTCGCCCTTCTTCGCGCGCGGCGTCGGCTCGACCCCGAGTGCGTGTGCGACGGCACGCACTCGGCGGAGCTTCGGGTCGTCCATGTCGAAGACGCTGACGCCGTCTGCCCAGCCGAGCTCGCGCACCAGCCGCAGGAGGCGGTCGAAGTCTCGGTAGCGTCGCTCGCCGCCGCGCCAGCGAACAATGCGGTAGTAGCCGCGGCGCCAGGAGAGCAGCAGGAACGGGGTGTATTCGAGCGCGTCGTCAATCGTCCGGGCGACGACGATGACGCCCGTGATGCGCTCTCCACCGCGCAACTTAGCACGCAGATCGCCTTCGCTGATCTCTCCCACACCGTCCCCGTACGACTCGTGGGGATGGAGGTTACGGCTGAAGTTGCGAGCGGCGAAGGTAGGTAACGTTTGGCCTGGGCCGCGCTGGTCCGTGCGCAAGGGGTATCAATGGCAACCAGAACAATACGGCAAAATCTGAAATATGCTTTCAAGGACAGCCTGCTTGCGCAACCGAGCGCTGTGAAAGGCTAGTTGCAGAATCCTGTCCCTAACAAGTCTAAGTTTTGTAGATTCACAGGACGGTGATCAAGAATTTTCATTCTTTTCCGTGCTTAATTCGTAACAAGCAAGAATTTTGCTCGGTTTAGGGATCTCGCATGTAGGAGCCTAACGCTCTGGCACCATGCTAAAGGAAACGCTTCCGATGCTGGATCCTGAAGCAGCATGGTCTCTACATTACCAGCATTAGACGGACCGGAGCGTGTTCCGCGATGACGGTGGTGTGAGCGGCGCTCAGAGTTTGCTACCCTGCCCGCCCGGCGCTCTGCGCCTGCCGCTAGGGCCGGCTATGCCCGGTGCGAGGGGAAGCTGCAGCGCTGGGCCGGCGTTGCGTCGCGAACCTGTCCCCTCATCCGGAGCCATTGGCACCGGCCAGAAGCACTCCACCGCACCGTCCTCGCCACGCAGCGCGAGGAACACCACCCTGGTCACCTCGCCGCCCTCGCCCGTTTCGACGGCAAGGCGGAACATCAACCCCTCGGCCGTGTCGGCATCGCCGAATGCCAGGGCGAGCTGCTGCGCCTCCGTCTCCTGCTGGCGCAGCGTCCGCTTCGTCGGATCCTCGGCATCGCCCCGGAAGAAGCGAACCGGCACGCCGTCGATGAGGAAAACAAAGTGGTGCGTCGAGTCCAGTACGCCGAGCCATGGGTACCGGCCGCCTTCCGCCGCTTGGCGCAGCCGGTTACGAGAGAAGGAGTAGGCGCGGCACCCGATCGACCATGCGTCGTCACCGGCCCAAGGATCGGCCATGGCAACCGCGTCGGTGCGGCCGCGCGCGAGGAGGCGTGCACAGGCGGAGAGCCGCTCCGCCGTCAGCGCCGGGTGAAGGTCCCATGGCGCGCGGCGCGTTCCCTCTCCCGAGCCCGATCTCTGTGCATCGATCTCGTTGTCCATCGCACCAATTACCGGGCCTCGCCGCCCCGCGTCCAGGAAGCATGTCATGGCGTCTCCCCCTGCCCTTGGCGGGGGCCGCGCCCTACTCGCGTCCGCCGGCCGCTCCCGAAGCCCGGCTGCGCCGGTCTTCGCCCTCCGGGTGACGGTCGCTGACGCAGGACGCTGGCCGCGGACGCGGCCCACCGCGGAGAACCATGGGGCGCCGCCCCAAGGTTCCCCTCGGCATGCGCCCTACGGCGAGGCAGGGCCGCTCTCTCGCAGGGCGCTGCGCACCCCGCTCCCTCGCAACCCGGCCTCGCCCTGCCGCATGCCACCCCTCCTTCCCCGGTCTCGCCGACGGGCAAGGAAGCAGCGCGGCTGCTTCCCGCTGCGCAGGAAGAGAGAAGGAACACAGACCGTGACACGCACCATCACCAACCCGGCGACACCCACCATCAACGTGCCGCTGAACCGGCTCTACCCAGCCACCGAGAACGTCCGCCGCACCGGCGCCGAGGCTGGGCTGGACGAACTCGCCGCCTCGATCCAGGCGCACGGACTTCTGCAGAACCTCAATGTCCGGCGGGAGGTCGGGCCGCGTGGCGCACCGACCGGGCGCTACTTCGTCGTCGCTGGCGGGCGGCGGCTCTTGGCGCTGCGGCGCCTGGCTGCAGAGGGGCGGATCGGCCGCACCGCCCGCATTCCTTGCCGCGTGGTGGAGGACGACCAGGCGACGGAGGCCAGCCTCGCGGAGAATGTCGTGCGGGTGGCGATGCACCCGGCCGACCAGTTCGAGGCCTTCGCCCGCCTCGCCAACGCCGGGCAGCTTCCAGAGCGGATCGCAGAGCGCTTCGGCGTATCGGTCCTGACGGTACGCCAGCGGCTGCGCCTCGCCGCGGTGGCGCCCTCGCTGCTGGACGCCTACCGGAACGGGGAGTTGACCCTGGACGCCGTGACGGCCTTCGCGGTGACGGACGACCATGAGGCGCAGGAGCGGGTCTGGCGGCAGACCGCCGCCCATGCACATCCCGCGACCATCCGGCGGCTGCTGACAGAGGGGCGGGTGCTGCTGGCCGACCGACGCGTGCGGTTGGTCGGACTCGCGGCCTATGAGGCAGCGGGGGGCGTCGTTGATCGCGACCTGTTCGACCTGGACGAGGGCGGCGGATGGATCGCCGACCCCGGCCTACTGGACCGGCTGGTCGAGGCGCGGCTCATGGAAGCGGCCGAGGCGGTCAGGGTGGAGGGCTGGCGATGGGTGGAGGTCGCACGCGACTTCCCACAGGATCGGCTCTGGCGGATGCGCCGGGTGCAGCCGGAAGCGGTGCCGCTGACTGAGGAACAGGCAGCGCGTCAGGAGGCGCTGGCAGAGGAATACGACGCCATTGTCGCCGAGTTGGGCGACAGCCCCGAGGGCGAGGCGGCGGATCGGCTGGAAACCATCGAGGCCGAGCTTGCAGCGTTGGAAGCAGGTGAGACGCGGTGGACGCCGGATTGCCTGGCCGTTGCCGGAGCCGTGGTCTGCCTGGACCCTTGGGGCGAGGGCGTCAGGATCGAGCGTGGCTTCGTACGGACCGAGGACGCGGAGCCTGACGCGGTGGCGAATGACGACGAGTCGGCCAGGGACGACGATGCGGCAGGCTCCGCGCCGGAAGCCGAGGAGGAGCGGATGCCGTCAATGTCGGGCGCGCTGCGGGCGGAACTGCTGGCGCATCGGACGGCCGCGCTGCGGGCGACGCTGGCGGAGCGGCCGGACCTCGCGCTGCGCGTGACGACTCATGGCATGGCGCTGGCGGTGATCTACCGGCGGCCCTACGGCGGCGTCGTGCGGTCGCCGCTGCCCGGCACCGGCTTCGATGCCGGCGTGCCAGGCGTGGAGGCCTCGAAGGCGGCGGTCGCCCTGTCCGTGATCCTTGAGCGGTGGCGTGCTGCACTGCCAACGCAGGCGGATGGTCTCTGGGCTTGGATTGAGGCGGCCCGGACCGAGGATGTGGGCGCGCTGCTGGCGGCCTGCGTTGGAGCCTCGGCCGATGCCGGCAATGCGGATTGGACGATAGAGAACGGCACGGCCTGGCCGGCGGCGCGGGCGGCGACGCTGGGCGGCCTGGACCCGACGGCGTGGTGGTCACCGACGCGGGCGTCCTATCTCGACCGGGTGCCGAAGGCACTCATCCTCGAGGCGGTCCGCGAGGGTGCGGGCGAGGCCGCCGCGTGCAGACTGGCCGGCGCTAAGAAGGACGATATGGCCGAGACGGCGGCCAGGCTGCTGGCCGGCAAGGGGTGGGTGCCATCCCTACTACGCGTGCCCGCCACTATGACGGTAGGGGACGAGGCGACGGTGCAGATCGCGGCAGAGTAGCCGCTTTCCTCTCACAGATTTGGCGAGCCGCCGGTTATCCGGCGGCTCGCTTTTTTGGGTAAGCCCACATGCGGCAATAAGAGGCGTCGGTATTAAGCCCGGTCACCTGGTCGGAGACGACCCCATCGACCGTTCCATCTGGCTGCACTGTGCCATCATCTGCTGCATTCCAGCAGGTGCGCTTGCCCCCGGTTGGGCCTGCTGCCGCATCTGGGCACAGTGGGCCATCATCGCCTGGTGATCCATCCCCGACATGTTGTGGCCCTGCATCCCCGACATGTTGTGGCCCTGCATGCCAGACATGTTGTGACCTTGCATGGAGGCGGCAGGGGCGCTCGGAGATGCCGCACCCGACGTGCTCTGCTGAGGCGCGCACGCTGCCACGCCGAGGCCGAGCAGGAGTGTCAGAGCCAGTGGTCGCGCCAGGTTTCGTTCCAACATATTCGTCTCCTCGTTCGGGATCGGCTTACCTGCGGTGAATCCCTGACCGGGTCCGCAGGCATCCCCTGGTAACGTCGGCGACGGTAGTACGGTAGTGCCTGACATACTTTGTCGGATTGTGACTGTCGAAGAACCGTCTGGATCCTCCGGATCAAGCGCATGCGACCATTGCCTCATGCCCCGGCGCCGCGCGCTGCGGCGCGGAATCCCCTCAGCCGCAGCGCGTTGCTGAGCACGAAGACGCTGGACAGGCCCATGGCCACTGCGGCCAGAATCGGTGAAAGCAGGACACCTGACGCAGCGCACCGGCGTGATCAGACCGGCTCGCCACCGCGGAAGCGCATGAAGCTCATCCGGCCGCGCTCACCATCGAAGGCGATGATGTCGTAGGTTTCAGGAGCCACGCCTGGCATCTCCATTCCCGGCGACCCGGCGGGCATCGCCGGCGCCGCCAAGCCCCGGATGCTGGCAGGGCGCGTCGCCAGCAGGCGCTTTACCGCCGCAGCAGGAACATGTCCTTCCAGCACATACCCATCCACCAGTGCAGCGTGACAGGATAGCAGGTCCGATGGAGTGCGCAGCCTTCGGCGAATTGCGGCGACGGATTGCACAATGTTGTCCTCCAACGGGAAGCCGGCGGCTCGCATGTGCTCCACCCAGCCTCCGCAGCAACCGCAGCCGGCATCCCGCCAGACCTGGACGCGCGGCAGCGCCTGCGCCCGGGCGACTGTCGGCGCCACGAGAAGGCCAAGCGCCGCAAGGGCCAAGCCGCGTTTCGTTGAGAGCATGCCATATCCTCCTTCGTTGCCGTGGTTTCGGCAGCGCGACCGCAGCCAGCAATCCGCCGCAGGTGTCAAAGCTGCTGGCGCAGGCGGTGACCGACGGGCAGACAGACAATACTTGGCGTCCAATCAAAGAAGCGCAATTTGGTTGAAATGACTTCCGCCACCGGCTGGTGCTGGTAAGTCAGCTTATCGGCGCCGGAGTTCTTGCGGCCAAGTACTGGCGATATAGGCAACGACGGCGGCGATCTCGGTGTCGGTAAGCACGCCTTCAAAGGCGGGCATGTCACTTTCGTAGCCGGGCACAAGGCCAGCAACCCCTTTGCGGGTCAACTCAATCAACTGGGCCGTTGAGTGGTGCCAAGTGTGGCCGGTTGCGTCATGCGGCGGGGCGGGCAATCTGCCGTCCGGCCGGCGCGTTCGCCAGTCCGGCTGGCCTTCAAGGTTCGCTCCGTGGCACGAGGCGCAGTACTCCGCATATACACGCTGCCCGAGTAGAAGATCCGCAGTAGCTCCATCTGCACCTTGATTACCTGGCCCCCAAACGCGCCATCCACCGGCGGCCGCCGTCGCCACGAAAACAGCGGCTGCCGCGGTGAGTAGGCAGGTCTGAGCTCGCGTCAAATGCGTGGTCCAAATACGTATTTGGCGAGTGCGAGGATCCCCAGGACAATAAGGGCGAGGAACAACAGCCCAACCAGACCCATTCCCCAAAACATCCCGCCACCCATCGTTGCTCCCTGCATCATGTCTGCCGTCCCTTCTCCTCAGCGCTGGGTATCGTTAATCGAGCCGCGTCGCGCGGAGCCTCAGCGCGTTGCCCACTACGCTCACCGAGGAAAGGGCCATCGCTGCCGCCGCGATAATGGGCGAAAGCAGAATCCCGAACATGGGATACAGCACCCCCGCGGCGATCGGCACGCCAGCCGCGTTGTAGGCGAAGGCGAAGAACAGATTTTGCCGAATGTTGCCCATCACGGCCTCTGACAGCCGCCGCGCCCGGACGATCCCCATGAGGTCTCCGCCAAGCAGCGTCACACCGGCACTTTCAATCGCCACCGCCGTACCGGTGCCCATAGCGATGCCCACTTCGGCCGCCGCCAGCGCTGGGGCGTCATTTACGCCATCGCCGGCCATGGCCACGCGGCGCCCCTCAGCCTTCAGCTTTTCGATGATGCGCTGCTTGTCCTCGGGCAGGACCTCCGCCTCGACCTCGGTGATGCCAAGGCGTCGCGCCACGGCCTCGGCCGTTGTGCGATTATCGCCAGTCAGCATCACCACCCGGACGCCATCCTTCGCGAGCCCCGCGAGCGCTGCTGGTGTCGTCGCCTTGACCGGATCTGCCACGGCGACAATTCCGAAGGCGCTGCGATCCACCGCCACGAAGAAGACTGTTGCGCCATCCCCACGCTGGCGCTCGGCTTCCGCCGACAAGGCGCCGAGATCCACGTTGGCCTCCGCCATGAGGCGAGCGTTGCCGACCGCGACCTGGCGTCCCTCAACCTGGCCCGTCACTCCGCGGCCAATAGGGGCATCGAAGCCCTCGACCGGCGGCACGATCATGCCCCGTTTCTCCGCCGCTCGCACAACGGCTTCGGCGAGGGGATGCTGGCTCGGCCGCTCCAACCCCGCTGCTAGGCGCAACACCTCCTCCTCGGCCACGCCCGCCGCCGGGATCACCGCCACCACGTCCGGTCGCCCCTGGGTAAGCGTGCCGGTCTTGTCCACGACCAGCGTGTCGATGCGCTCCATGCGCTCCAGCGCCTCGGCGTTCTTGATCAGCACGCCGGCCTGCGCGCCACGGCCTACGCCCACCATGATGGACATCGGTGTTGCCAGCCCCAGCGCGCACGGGCAGGCGATGATCAGCACCGTCACCGCAGCAACCAGCGCGAAGGCAAGGCGCGGCTCTGGTCCCCACACCGACCACGCCACGAAGGCGACCAGCGCGATGATTACCACCGCTGGCACGAACCACCCGGCAACCTGATCAGCCAGGCGCTGAATCGGGGCGCGCGAGCGCTGTGCGCCCGCGACCATGCGCACGATCTGCGCCAGCACCGTGTCCTGGCCGACGCGATCGGCGCGCATGATGAAGCTGCCCTGGCCGTTAAGCGTGCCGCCAACGACCTGATCACCGGCAGTCTTAGTGACCGGCACTGCCTCACCCGTCACAAGGCTCTCATCGATGTTGGAGGCGCCCTCGAGCACCTCGCCATCCAGCGGCACCTTGTCGCCCGGGCGGACACGCAGCCGGTCGCCAACCACGATCGCGGCCAACGGCACTTCCTCATCCGACCCGTCCTCGCGGAGCCGCAGCGCCTGGGCGGGCGCCAGGTCGAGCAGGGCGCGAATGGCACCTCCGGTCTGTTCGCGTGCGCGCAGCTCCAGCACTTGGCCGAGCAGCACCAGCACCACGATCACCGCCGCCGCCTCAAAGTACACAGCGACGGAGCCATCGGCCGCATGGAACGCCGCGGGAAAGATACCGGGGGCGACGGTCGCCACGACGCTGAACACCCAGGCGACACCGGTGCCGAGGGCAATAAGCGTGAACATGTTGAGGCTTCGGTTCACCAGGCTCTGCCACCCACGGACGAAGAATGGCCAGCCAGCCCAGAGCACCACGGGCGTTGCCAGCGCCAGCTGAATCCAGTTGCCGACGCGCGGCCCGCCGACGAGGTGCATCATCCCCGTCAGGTGACCGCCCATTTCCAGGAGGAAGACCGGGATGGTCAGCACAAGGCCGATCCAGAAGCGCCGTGTGAAGTCCACAAGCTCCGGGTTGGGTCCCGTCTCGGCCGAGGGGGTTTCTGGTTCGAGTGCCATGCCACAGATCGGACAGCTGCCCGGGCCCGGCTGCCGGATCTGAGGGTGCATCGGACAGGTGTAGATGGTTCCCGACGCAACGGCCTCGGCACGCAGCGGCGCGCGTGCCTGCAAATACTTGCCTGGCTCGGCGATGAACTTGGTGCGGCAACCGGCTGAGCAGAAATGGTAGGCATGTCCCGCATGATCGGCGTGGTGAGCAGTCTTTGCCGGGTCGACCATCATGCCGCAGACTGGATCCTTCACGGTGCCTGTTGCCACCGCAGTCCCTTCAAGCTCGGGGCCATGTTCGCCGTGGGCTGTGCGGGGGGCGTGATTTTCCATGTCCGTTCAACTCCTCAGCGCGTAAAAGGCCGCGCGGGCGGCAGCGCTACCAGCATTGCCAGGGGCGGCAGAAGCAGCCACTGGAGGAAAGGAGCGAGCCCGGTTCCCCACGGCGGAAGTCGCGGCATGGCGGCCGTGTAGGTCCAGGACTGGCGCAGATCGACATTCAGCCACTCGCTGAACACCGTGTAGCCAAGGCCGATGAGGGTTGCGACCACCAGGACGCTGCCCCGTCCCTGGCGCGGCCAGCGCCAGGATTGCGTCAGCAGTATCGCTACCGTAAGCGCGGCAGCCGCAATCATCGCGTCCCCGCCAGTGCAATGCAGGACGGCGAAGGCGATCTCGTCCGGCGTTCCCTCTGCCCACAACGTGTACAGGGGGAGCTGCGCTGCTTCCCAGACTAGGTTTAAAGCCAGCATAGTCGCGAGGTAACGTGCCGCGGGAGCAGCCAAGCCAGCCCATCCTCGCTGCACATCGTGGATCATTTGGCGCCAGTTCCGCGGCCTGAACCAGGGTCTATCCGTCTTTGCCGTGGCCATGCCCGTGGTGCATGAACAGGTGCATGAGCGGGCAGGCCAGGAGAATGAGATACGGAAGCGTGCCGAACGCGTGACCCCAATGCTCCCGCAGGACGTAAAAAGCTGCAACCAGCGCGAAGCCGATTACGGCGATTCCGGTACGAGTGCGCCACCAAGATGACGTGCTCTGCACGTGGACGCCATTCATTCGCTTCATGTCACCGCATTCCCATCTGCATGCCACGGAGGTGTTCGGCCATAAGCTCGTCGGCGGTGCGGCGCTGCTTCTCGGACAGCGCCGCGTAGAACGGTGTCGCCGCCGCGCTGACCTGCAGTCACGCAGCGATACGCTCGACCTGCCATCCGGCATCGCGTAACGCCTGCTCCAGGTGCACTGTCTCCAGGCTCGACATCACGGCCGCTTCGCGCGGCTCCAGCGCGATGTCGACCTGCGCTAGAGGGTCCGCCCGTCGCAGCGCGGCCGTGACGCCCTTCGCGCAGCCGCCGCAGTTCATGTTCGCGATTCGAAAGCGATGCATCACGCCCTCCTAATGAATTCTGGTTCCAGATGAGAGGTGGTGATTGCCCTTATGGGAGGGTCAAGGGCTCATCGCTACCAAATCCACACTTTCAGCGTACATCACACTGGTGCGCCGCCGCGGAAGCGCATGGAGGTGGTATAACGGCCACGCGCATGGCAGGTCAGACGTCATAGCTATCCAGCACCTGGCCAGGGACTTCCATGCCAAGTGAGCCCATCGGCGTGCCAGGCACGGCCAGCCTGCGGATGCCGACTGGGCGCTGTGCGAGTAGTCGGTTCACTGCCGCTGCCGGGACATGGCCTTCCAACTTCGAAAGCGGTCAGGAATCAGGCACCGACAATCCGGGGCGGCATCGAGACAAGCACGGCCGCAGCAAAGAGGACGGCCAACGCGATGAGGGCTTCAAAGGTGATGGAGCGCGCAAGCCGTGGCCCCGCCCCCCGCTTCCTCGTCTCTAAAGCAGGCGTCAGGCGCCAGAGATGCCAAGCCGCAAGCGCCAGCATCCCGGATGTCAACGTCGCCTTGGCAAGCAACACGACGCCGTAGCGCGTTCCCACTAGATTGGCGACGCTTCCGGTCAGCAGCCAAGCGAGTACGACGCCTGCGGCGAGCATCAACGGAACAGCCCAGGCCGCAGCGCGCGACCAATCGCGAAGCAGAGCGGTGTCGCGCTCTCCGCCGCGACGCGCGGCCCAGGTGAGCGGTGGCAAGCTGCCGATCCAGAAGGCGCCGACGAGCAGATGCACGAGCAGCAGCGCCGAGGGCAGAGGCCAGCTACCCGCCACCGGCGTGTGCCCGAGCAGGGTGAAGCTGGCACAGGCTAGGACGCCGCCGACGATTGCGACGCCGCGTGCCGCGGCCATACCAAGCGCAAGCCCGATCAGCCCTACCCCGTAAGCCATACCAACCCGCGATCCGAGGGTTATCTCCCAGAGCTCGCCATCGAGGATGGTGGAGCCGCCTGCAAGATCGGAAACGTTGAGGGTGAGCAGGGCAACGGCGGCGGCCGACCCGAGCGCGAAGGCCAGCACGCGCCAGCGACGCAGCCGCGCCGAATCGCCAGCGGCCAGGTCTCGTACGAAGAACGCAAAGAAAAATGCGAGACCGGCGCCGCCGAGTGCGGCGACATACCAAGTGGCGCGAAGCAGTTCGGTGATCGGCATGGGACCTGTTCCGGCAGCCGTTGATTAGCGCCGGCTGGGATCAATCAGAAAATTCACAGCGCCTCCGCCGACATGGCCATCGGCGGAGAGGCCACGGAACTCAATCCGGAAGGCTCCCGGCGGCAGAGGCGACGTCAAGGTAGCCTGTGCTTCAGTAACGGCTGCAGTGCGCGAGCCCTGGCGTTGCAAGGCGCGCTCGCGTCCCGAAAAGTCGAGCAGGCGGAGCGAGGTAACCTGCATCGGTGCTGTGAAGCGCAACGAAATGCGCTCCGGCGAACTCACCAGTACAGATCCCTCGGCAGGCTCCGAAGCGATAATGTCAGAGTGCGCATACGCCTTGGGCGCGTTCGCCAGAGTGGCCAGGACAACGACGCTGCACAGCGCGGTGGAAAACAGTTTCATCTTCAATCTCCAACAAGAAGGAGCGCCCCGGCCAGGTGGCCGGGGCGCTCTCGGTCAATGATGGCCTTGGTGCAGCCCGCCTCGTGCGGCCCCTGTGGTGCCGCCGGACCGGTCGGCTGCCGCACCAGCACCGGTTCCGTGTGCAGCGTGGCCGGCGTGCGGATTGCCGCCGCCCTGCGTCGGACTTGCAGGAGTTGCTGTCGTGTGCGCCCCGTGACCGCCTGAACCGTGCTGCATGCCTTCCATGCCGTGGATCATGGAAGGCGGGACTTCAATCAGATCGGCGTTCCCAGGGTAGGCCGCGGTGATCCGTTGCAAGAGAGCAATTTCCTGCGTCTGGTCCGTCTGGACGTAGATGTTCATCCATCCGAGAAAGCCGTTTCGTGCGCCGGGATTTGCCAGGTAGTCCTGCGCCATTTCCACCGCGCCTTGGTGATGGATGATCATCGCCTTGGCGAAGCGCACATCGGTCTCCGAAACTGGCCCGATCGCATGGGTCATCCTAGACGGAATCGGAGCCTTGAGGAACCGCTCGGCCTGCGCCATGCCGTCAGTCGCGATCGGCTGCAGCGTCAGCCCGAACAGCCGGACGGGTGGCGCGTCGAGATTGCGAGCGATCTCGTCCAGCACCCCGATCTCGAAGGTCTGGTTCGCGACGATCGCACGCGAAAGCGCTTGGAGGAGCGGCGACGATCGGCCCGGATCGCGCAGGTATTCGGCACTCATGCTTAAGGCACCCGCGTGATGAGGGCGCATGCCCGTCACGTACTCCCGGTCGATCCGCTGGGCGGCTTCCGATCGGAGGGCGAACCACGTGCTGGTCGGCGCACCGCCACCGGGCTCGTATTCTTCACCGATTGCAGCCCTTGCCGGATCGCTGACCAAAGCGGCGCCGGCGGCCACTACCGCTGTGCATGCCAAGAGGCGTAGTTTTGCGCGGAAAATACCGAGTATCATTTTCTAAGTTCCTGTCTTCCGGCACGAGGCTGGATCCCGTTTCGCCAGTCGCCCTGCCGCCTTGTAAATGGGTTTATCGATGCTGCTGAAGGGCAGCTGTCCAGTGCGCGTGGCGCAAGTGCTGCCGATCAGGCGCGACGAGGAGGTGGCACGTCCGGACAAGCGGTGATTCCAACCGACCCAGCGTCACGGCCGGCGGGCGAGATCGCCGCGAAGGCGGGATGCAATGGGCTAGTCGTGATGCATGCTCCGTCAGAGCCAGACCAACACCCCTCAGCGATGAGGCAGGCGAGATCATCCGTTGGAACGTGCTCAAGATCTGGGCTCCCCCGCACCAGCATCCCGAATGCAGGCTCATGTCCGGTACTCGACATGCCGCAATGGATTTGGCCTGCGTCCCCATCGACACCCGGTGTGTGAGCGCCGTGGAGGTGGGGCTCCGCCAAAAGCGGCAGGCTAAAGGCGACAAGGAGAATGGCCGCGATGAACGTCCGAAAGGTCCGCCGAAGGCGGCCAGGCCTGTGATGCTCAACATCTGCCATCGTGCGCCCAACTGCCTCCTGTTCGCGGCGAGCGCTTGCAGCGATTTAGACGTGGTTCCGCCCAAGCGACGTTCAAGATCCACGCCGTTCTGAAGCGACGACGGTCAACGATGGTAAGTCCGGTCAGCAGAGCAGCAAGCTTCGTCACACTTGGGTTCACGACACAGCCTCCTTGGTAGCCTGGGTCGCGGATCGTGGCAGGAGGGCCTCGGCCAGCAATCCGCCGTCCGGCCGGTTCGCCAGACGCAGAGCGCCTCCATGCTGCTCGAAGGCTTGGCGCGCGATGGTCAGTCCGAGCCCGCTGCCGCCGGTGCCGCGGTTGCGGGAGGCCTCAAGTCGCCGGAATGGCTCAAAGACCACTTCGAGGTCGGTCTCGGGAATGCCAGGGCCATTGTCCTGCACGCGCAGAACCAGGGCATCCTCGCGATCTACGAGTTCCACCCGCGCGCTGCCCCCGTACTTCACCGCGTTGTCGATGAGGTTTGAGAAGGCGCGCTTCAGCGTCACTGGGCTGCAGACCAGCCGCGCCTGCGGAGGTCCGGCATAGGCCACGTCCGCGCCCGCATCGGCGGCCGCATCGCACAGCGTCTCGATCATCGCCACCAGGTCGGCCGGCTTGCGCGGCTCGCTCTCTGTCTCGCCGCGCAGATAGGCGAGCGTCGAATCAATCATCGCCTCCATCTCGTCGAGGTCGGCATCGATGGCGAGCGCCGCCTCGGCCTCGTCCAGGAAGCCGGCGCCCAGCCGCACCCGCGCTATGGGTGTGCGAAGATCGTGGCTGACCGCGGCCAGGGCCTGGGTACGGTCGGCGATGAGGCGGTCAATGCGCCCCTGCATCCGGTTGAAGGCCTGCGCCGCCTGACGGACCTCGCGCGGCCCTTCGTCCGGGATTGGCGCTTGCGGCCCGGCCCCGCCGATCCGATCCGCCGCCTCAGACAGTGCGCGCAGCGGCCGGCCAATCAGCCGGACCACGAACAGCGCGAGGATGAGGATGCCAACCCCCATGGCCGTGGTGGACAGGAGTGTCGCATGTTCAGGAGAGCCCGAGCGCAGCAGTGTCGCTGAGAAGTTGAGCCAGCTTCCATCCGCCAGCGGCAGGGCACCCAGCAGCAGGTGGCGCGCCGGGTCGGCTTGCACCGCGCCCTGCCCAGCATAGCCTAGGCGAAGTCCGGCCAGGTCGGAGACCGGCACCAGCTCGCCCAACCTGGCCCGCAGCGCCTCTATGCGCGGGCTTGCCTCCTCCACCAGGTTCACGGCCGGTTCTGCCGTCCAATGCAGGTCCAGGCTGGCGGATGACAGGGCATGGGCCGTGCCATCGCGTTCCGCCAGCGGCAGCGCGGCCACGGCCCGCTTGGCAGAAACAAGCCGCTCAGCCAGCACCGATTCCCATGTCGTGCCGAGCAGCGCCTCCGTTCCCGCCTGGTGCAGCCAGAGGCTGCCGACGTGGAAGGTTAGCAGGCCAACCAGTAGGACGAGGACGACACGCCCGCCGAGCGTCCTGGGAACCAGCCAGCCGAGCCGCGTCACGCGCCGCGCTTCACGGCAGGCACCAGCATATAGCCGGCGCCCCGGATGGTCTTGATCACTGCCGGACTCTCGTCTGTCGGCTCCAGTTTCCGGCGCAATCGGCTCACCATCACATCTACCGACCGGTCAGTGCCGTTGAAGGCATGCCGGTTCCGCGCAAGATCCAGCAGCTGGTCCCGGCTCAGTACACGCTGCGGGTGCTCGCAGAAGGCGAGCAGAAGGTCGTATTCGCCGCCTGAGAGGTCCACCGCTACGCCTTCCGGCGAAGCCAGCTCACGTCGGCGCGCATCAAGCGACCAGCCACCAAAATTCAGCGTGTCGCCCATGGCGCCCGCCACCGGCTCGCCGGCCGCGCCACTGGACCGGCGTAGCAGCGCGCGCACCCGCGCCAGCAGTTCCGCGCGGCCGAACGGCTTTGGAATGTAGTCATCCGCACCCAATTCGAGTCCTAGCACGCGGTCCGCCTCCTCCCCGCGCGCCGTCACCATGATGATCGGCACGCCGGACTTGGCCCGCAGGGCGCGGCACAGGTCGAGGCCGGATTGCCCGGGCAGCATGACGTCGAGGAGGACGAGATCCACCGGCGCACTGCCCAGCACATCCCACATCTCCCGTCCGTCGCGCGCGCCGGTGACACGGAAGCCGTTTTGGCGCAGAAACTTGGTGATCAGATTCCGCATTTCCCCGTCGTCTTCGACAACAAGGAGATGCGCCTCGGGCGACAACTGATCGCTCCGCATCGCTGCCTACTTTCCTAAACGCGGCCTCGGAAGCATCAGAAAAGCGACCGGATGCCAATGACGGCGTAGCTATTGGCAACACGCTCGCCGTTGGCGCGCGCCAGGTTTGCCGTCTCGCCCAGCTGCCGCTCCCACCCCACCTGGACATAGGGCGCAATCTGAGGCGTGAATTCATAGCGCAGCTGTAGCGACAGCTCCATATCGGTCACTCCTCGTCTGACCTCCAGCTCGCGGTCGTTGCCGGCACTCGCGTTGAGCTCGATGGCGGGCTTGAGGTAGAGCCCTGGCCCGGTGTCGTTGAAGACGCTGCGGGCGATGAGCAATTCGGTCGCCAGCTCCAGACGCCCGCTCAGCACGCCTTCCTCGCTGACATAGGCGGTGGCCTCAACCTCAAAGAAGTAGGGCGCAATGCCCCTGAAACCGACAGCACCGTAGTTCCTGTTGGTTCGGAAGAAGTCGCGGCGCCACCCGACGTTGACGTCCCAGAATTCCGAGATGGGGCGGTTGTAGAATAGCTGGATCTCAGCCTTCTCCGTTTGGCCACGAATTTGCTCGCCTTCAGTACGGAAAAGAAGCCGATGATCGTATGTGCCGATCAGGGCATCGAGATCCCATGAGAGGCGGTCGCCCTGCGAAGACCCGCCGTAGTCAAAATTATTGAGGCGGACCACTGAGTTGATGGCGTTATGGTTGTGTGCAAGCGCGGGTGTCACCGCCGCAAAGGAAAGCCCCGCGGCGGCAGCAAGCAGGAGAGTCCGCATCAGCCCGCACTCGCCACACGGGCAGGCTCGACGATGAAGCGAGTCATCATGCCTGCCTCCATGTGGTACAGGAGATGGCAATGCAGCGGCCAGTCGCCGACCTCATCGGCAGTTAGGAGGACGGAGGCTTCAGCGCCTGGGCGGACAAGCACGACATGCTTGTAGGGTAGCCGGTCGCCCGCGCCGTTCTCCATCTCCATGAACATCCCGTGCAGGTGCATCGGATGCGCCATCATCGTCTCATTCATGAATCGGATGCGAACCCGATCGCCCTCGCGGACCCGAATTCCCTCCTCCATGCCGAAGCGGCGGTCGTTCAGCGACCAGGAATAGCGCCCCATCTGGCCGGTAAGACGCAGGATGATGTCCCGCGAGGGCTGCGGCGCGTTCGGCCGAGCTCGCGTGCTACGGAGATCCGCATAACGCAGGGCACGCTTTCCTGCCGGCGTGCCGGCCTGTTCCCAGCCTAGCGGATTATTCGGATCGGCCATGGCCGCAGCGCCAGGCATCGCATGTCCCGCATGGGGATTAGCCGCAGCCGGCGCCGGGGCGGCTGTGCCGGTGCCGCTTCCACCCATCGGCATGCCGCCATGATTCATGCCAGCCATCGCCGAGCCGCCTGCCGCGGCGCCACCCATTGCCATGGCGCTATGGTCCATGCCGGCCATCGCCCCGCTGCCCATCGCCATGCCACCATGAGCCATGCCCATATCCGCCATGGTCAACACAGTCCGTGGCCGACGTGGCGGGATCGGCGCCTCCATCCCTTGGCGCGGCGCCAGCGTGGCGCGCGCATAGCCGCTGCGGTCGAGGGGCTCTGACATGATGGTGAAGGCGCGCGCTTCCGTCGGGTTGACCACCACGTCGTAGGTTTCGCCGACGCCAATGCGGAACTCGTCGACCGGTACCGGGATCACCGGCAGCCCGTCTGCGGAAATCACCGTCATCCGCAGGTCAGGGATTGCCACGTCGTAGATGGACATGGCGGAGCCGTTGATAAAACGCAGTCGTACCCGCTCGCCCGGCGTGAACAGGAAGGTCTTGTTGTCCTGCGGACCTCGTCCGTTGACCAGAAACTGGTAGCCGGTGACATCCGCCAAATCCGTCGGGTCCATCCGCATTTCCCCCCAGGACATGCGCTCGGCCATCGTGGCGCTCCAGCCGTCGCGGCGGACGTCGCGCATGAAGTCTACGAGCGTACGCTGGCCACGGTTGTAGTAGCCTTCGCGATTCCGAAGGTTGCGGAAGATGGCGTCAGGTGCCTCCGAGCTGTGGTCCGAGAGCATCACGACGTAGTCCCGCGTGACCCGCACCGGCTCTGGCCGTGCCGGCTCAATGACGATTGCGCCGTACATGCCCGCCTGCTCCTGCGCCGCGGAGTGGCTGTGGTACCAGTAGGTGCCGGCCTGGCGCAGCTGGAAGCGGTAGGTGTAGGTCTGACCGGGCTGGATCGCCTCATAGCCGTTGAAGCCGGGCGCGCCGTCCATGACGCCGGCGAGCAAAAGGCCGTGCCAATGGATGGAGGTCGGCTCGCTCAGGCGGTTGGTGACGCGGATCACCACCTCCTCGCCCTCGCGCCAATGCAGCAGCGGGCCAGGTACCGTCCCGCCGATGGTCAGCGCATTGGTCTGCGCGCCATCAACGGTGATTCGCGTAGCCTCCACCGCCAGATCCTGCACCCGATGCGCATTGGCGAAGCTCTGGCGGCCTGGGAAGGCGGTGACCACGCCCGCCATCCCGGCGGCGGCGGCCAGCTTCAGGGAGTCACGACGGGAAAGCGGGCTGGTCATGTGCGTTCTCCGTCGTTCAGCGCGGCGTCACGACGAGTTCGGCCGCCATGCCGCTCTCGTAGTGGCCGGGGATGTTGCAGGCGATCTCAATGGTGCCGGCGCGCGTGAAGCGCCAGGAGATCTCGCCGGTCTTGCCCGGCTCGACGAGCACCGTGTTGGGCGGCGCCAGGTCCATGCGCGTGCCGTCCGGCATCGTCATCGTCAGGCTGACGACGCGCTCCGGCGTGATCATGCCGTGCTCGAACATACGTGCCATCTCGGGCCGGTGCGCGGCCGCGACGGCAGCCGGCGCAAAGCTAAACTCATGTACGAACTGGCCGCGGTTCACCGCCACGAAGCGGATCGTCTCGCCCGCGCGAACCTGGATGCGCGGCACGCTGTAGGCATTCTCCGTCATCTCGATCCGCACCACGCGGCCGGTGCCGCGCGCGGCCGGCTGGCCGAGTAGCTGGGCGTTGTTGCCGTGGCCTTCCGGTGAGGCGAGCGCAGGGGCTGGAGCGAGAATCGCCGGCGTCGCGGTGGCGGCCGCCAGCAACGTCAGGGCAGCCAGATGGGACAGCTTGATCACAGGTCTCTCCTGGAATGGTCGGACAGGGGCAGGCGGAACAACCCCTCGACATGGAGGATGCCTTGCCAACATGTATGGGACACGTCCCGATCATGACAAAGCATTGCTGACCGGGACGTCTGGAGGATGGTCAGCGGACCGAATTGGACAGCCGCTGGAGGTTCCAGAGTGCCGCATTATGGCCCCCACCCATGTCGGGCATCGTGTGAGGCGCGGCGGCGGTCGCGGCCTCGTTGCACTCGCTGCTGGCGTTCTCCCCGGTTCCGACAATGCGTGGATTGACGCAGCTGACGACAGGCCTCGGTGTGGCGGAGGTGTCGTATTCGATTTCGACGTTTTGCCCGCTGCCGGTCACGCGCCGAACCGGCAGTGAGGTCACCGGCGAAGCGCGGTCGGAGTAGATCATGACGGGCAGCCGTCCGAGATACATCGGCTCCAGGGAGACCACTGGCCGGCCATCGGCGCGCGCGAGGCCGGGCAGTGCGGCGATGCCGACCGCGATGGCCACGGCAAATGCGGTGCGGAATAAGGGGGACATGAAAGATCTCCTGGAAATGCCCGCACCCCTTTGGTGCGGTACACCGGGAGGATGGCAACCGCATATGACGAGCGTCTTGCGCGACCAAAACAAAACATGTGGACCGGGTCGCTATCCGACAGAACGTTCATGATGCGACATGCGAGCCGCTCGGAAGGACATCGCCTTTTTATCTGAAGAACCTAGGGCGTCTCCCCGCGATGGCGGGGCCGCGCCCTACTCGCGTCCGCCGGCCGCTCCCGAAGCCCGGCTGCGCCGGTCTTCGCCCTCCGGGTGACGGTCGCTGACGCAGGACGCTGGCCGCGGACGCGGCCCACCGCGGAGAACCATGGGGCGCCGCCCCAAGGTTCCCCTCGGCATGCGCCCTACGGCGAGGCAGGGCCGCTCTCTCGCAGGGCGCTGCGCACCCCGCTCCCTCGCAACCCGGCCTCGCCCTGCCGCATGCCACCCCTCCTTCCCCGGTCTCGCCGACGGGCAAGGAAGCAGCGCGGCTGCTTCCCGCTGCGCAGGAAGAGAAGGGACACAGACACCATGTCGTTCATCCGCAACCGCCAGGCTCTCCGTTCCAACGGCGTCACCGCCCTGTCCGACGAAGAAATCCGCCGCCTCGCCCCGTCCGCCTTTGCGGCGGAGGCGCATGAGAGCCGCAGCCATCGCTACGCCTACATCCCGACCGCCGATGTCATCGCGGGCATGCGGGAGAACGGGTTCCTGCCGATGTCGGCAGCCCAGGCACGCACCCGCGATGCCGGCCGCGTCGGGCACACGAAGCACATGCTGCGTTTCCGGCATGCCGGCGCCGCGCTGGCCGCCGAGCGCCGTGTCGGCGACACCTTCCCGGAGATCGTGCTGCTGAACGCCCATGACGGCACGAGCGCCTACCGCGTGATGTCCGGCGTGTTCCGCCTCATCTGCCTCAACGGCATGGTGGTGGCAGACCGGCAGGGGGCGGAGGTGCGGGTGCCGCACAAGGGCGACGTGGTGCGCCAGGTGATCGAAGGATCCTATGCCGTGCTCGACGATGCGCGGCGCGCGCTGGATGCGGCGGAGGCCTGGCAAGGCGTGACACTGTCCCGGGACGAGCAGCGGGTCCTCGGGGAGGCCGCGCGGACGCTGCGGTTCGGCGACGCGGACGGCCATACCGATACGCCGATCACGCCGGAGCAGATGCTGGCGCCGCGGCGTGCAGCGGATGCCGGTAACGACCTGTGGCGCGTGTTCAACCGGGTGCAGGAGAATGTCATTCGGGGCGGGCTAACCGCCTGGACGCGCGACGCGCAAAACCGGCCACGCCGGGTCACGTCGCGGGAGGTTGCCGGCATCGACGGGGACGTGAGGCTGAACCGTGCCCTCTGGCAACTGACGGAGCGCATGGCCGAGCTCAAGGGCGGCTGAACTCTGCCGGGGGCGGGGCACCCGCCCCGTCCTCATACCGGCACCGCAAAAGCAGCGATCGTCCATAAATCGCGGCCCGCCCAAGGGGCGGGCCGCGGCGGGAGGAAAAGCCCAGAGGCTTCAGCCCCGGGTGGCAAGCATCCGAAGCTTCTCAACCGCCACGTCCACGCTCTCCTTGTAGTCGAGCGTTCCGGCAAAGCGCCCCTCTGCATCGAGCAGGAATACGCTGGCCGAGTGGTCCATCGTGTAGCCACCGCCTTCGAGCGGGACCTTCCGGTAGTAGACCCGGAAGGCCCGCGCCATGTCGCTGATCTGCGCCTCGCTGCCGCTTAGCCCGACGATGCGCGGATCGAAGGCGGACAGGTAATCGGCCATCGTCTGCGGCGTGTCGCGCTCGGCATCCACGCTGACAAACACCCATTGCACCCGCTCCGCCGAGGCATCGAGCGCTGCAATGAAATTCGTCATGTCGCCGAGGGTGGTGGGACAGACGTCGGGGCAGTGGGTGAACCCGAAGAAGATCGCCATCGGCCGGCCACGAAAATCCTGCTCGGTGACCGCGCGCCCGCGCTGGTCCGTCAAGCTGAATGGCCCGCCGATTGCCAGGCTCGCCGGTCCCGTCGCCACGCGCCCTGTCCCAAGAGGACCGTCGGTCACCAGCCAGCCGCCGGTGGTCGCCAGCAGCAGCAGCCCCAGGACAGCAACGCCCCCCCAGGCTGCCCAGCGAATTGCGCGGAGCATCCTCAGTGCCCTTGATGTTCGGTGGCCGGCGCCCGGGCGCCGGCGCTGGCCACTTCCAGCTCCACGATCACGGTGCCTGCGCGTTCAAAGCGCAGCGTCAGGGGCACGCTGCCACCCGGCACGAAGGCTCCGGTTGGCCCGACCAGCATGAGGTGCATTCCTCCAGGCCGCAGCCAGACCGTGCCGCCGGGCGGAAGCGGAATGCCGCCCGGCATCGGCCGCATGCGCATGACGCCGTCGGTCATGTTCATCTCATGGGCTTCGACGGTCCGCGCCATTGGCGTCTCGGCTGAGATAAGGCGATCAGGCAGGGATCCGCGGTTCGCGATCGACATGTACCCGGCGGCGGTCGGTGCGCTCGCCCCGACCGCGCGGGACCAGGGGTGGTCTATGACGAGGTCACCGACACGAAAGTCGTGCGCGGAGGCGGGTGAGGCAGGCAGCAGGGAAACGGAAGCGCAGGCCAACAGGCCGGCACTCAGGAATCGGCGACGCATGGGATGATCCTTCCGAAAGCAAACAGGGCAGGCGCCGGCTTCGGCACCTGCATAACGGCTGTTCAGGCGAGCGTCGGAGGGTAGGGTGGTGCGCGTGCAGGCGGAGGACCGCGCGTTGGCGGACTCCAGGCCGATTCCTCGTGCCAGGATATGGCAACAGGCACTGTTGCAAGGCGTGGCGCTGGCAGCAGCACCAAAAGGGGCGGCGCGAAGCCGGTCGGGTCAGGAAGGCGGCAGAGTGCGCAATGGTCGCCACGGGCAGCCTGAGACCCATCCGTTGTTTCGCCAGGGGCGGGCAGGCCAGAACCAAGGCAAATCTGTCCACGCAATGCGATGTCGAAGGCCACCTTCTGCGTGGCCGCCATGGCTCCCAACGGCATCAGCAGGCGGGCGACAAGCCCCAGCAGCACCATTGCCGAGACCGCGCCGCGCAGCTCCTGCCAGAGGCGTCTCATGCGCCGCGCGGAGCCCAGAGAATGATCGAGGCGCCGAGGAGGCAGACCGTGCCGCCGATCAGGTCCCAGCGATCGGGCGGCACGCCTTCCACGAACCGTAGCCAGACCAGGCTGGCGGCGATGTAGACACCGCCATAGACCGCATAGGCCCGGCCTGCGGCGGCGACTTCAACCAGGGTGAGCAACCAAGCAAAGATGCCGAGGGAAACCATGCCCGCGGCCGCGAACCAGAACGGCTTGCCGAGGCGCAACCAGCCCCAGAAGGCGTAGCAGCCGACGATCTCCGCGACCGCTGCGGCGGCAAAGATCGCTACCTGCCTCACCGGATGGGTCCCGCCTCCGCGACTTCGGTCCAGCTCGTGCAGGCCGTGCGGGTCATCCAAGGCCACGGGTCGATCGGGCGGCCGCCGCGCCGCAGCTCGACATGAAGGTTGGGGCCCGTCGTGCGGCCCGTGCGGCCGACCACGCCGATGGCCTCGCCCATGGCAAGCCGCGTGCCGCGGGCCAGCCCCGGCGCGAAGCGCGCGAGATGCGCGTAGCGCGCCCGCGTTCCGTCCTCATGTTGTACTTCCACCATCAAGCCATAGTCGAAGTAGCGTCCTGCAAAGACTACGGTACTGGGAAGCGTGGCATAGACCGGGGTACCAACCGGCGCCCGCAAGTCCACCCCAGAATGCATCCCGCCATGGCGTCGCCCAAAGCCGGAGGAGAACTCGCCCGCGACCGGCAAGGCGACTGGACAAAGGGCGGCCAGGGCTTCCACAGGCATATTGAGGGCCAATAGAGCTAGGAAAGCCGAGGGGCGCATTATCATGAGCCCGCTGTGCCGCACGACAGCCCGATGCGCAACCC
>NZ_JAFNJS010000015.1 GCF_019024325.1 Falsiroseomonas tokyonensis | reverse complement strand
ATCACCGGAGAGGCCAGACGCAGCAGCAATCAGGCGGCACAGTACGGCCGCGTCGATCTCGAAGCTGCGGATCAGGTATGGCGCCAGGGTGCTGTTGCAGCGGTGATCCTCGGGGCATTCGGCGACCAGCAGATCGCCGATGAGCACGATATCCCGCCCTTCACAGCGGCCGTCGCAGGTCGAGCAAGGTGGCCAGATTGTCGCCGGCGCGCGTTCCGTCAGCAGGCCTTCGGCCAGCAGGCGGTCGAACGCCCTGCCGAAATGCGGCTGTGCCTCGCGTCCCCACAGAACAGCGCCGTGCCCTGCCTCACTCCGCCGCAGCAGCAGCTTCGGCAGGCTGTCGTTCACGGCAGAATCCATTCCGGCGAAGGAGCTCCATGACACGCGCCTCGAAGCGCTGCCTTTTGAACACGGCGAGGGAGGGCGGTTTGATTTTGATGGTCACACGTGACGCACGGCTACGGCCATCTCCGAAGTGGATGCGGATGACGATGTGCCCGATCCGGTAGCGGCCCGTGCTGAACGAGACCCGATCGCCGAATTCATGGAGCCGGGTCAGCGCATTGCCACGAAAGTCCCGGGTCACATTCTGCGCTTCGACGGCCGCCTCGCCGCTACGGGGATCTGTGCCGATGCGGTCGATCTGCACTTCGACGATGTCCACCTGCTGGATGCCAGCATCGAAGGCGTGGTTCACCCGAAAGCCGAAGCCCACGTTCTCGATGCGCTCCAGCGTGTAGAGGTCCTGGCAGTCCTCACCGGCAAAGAAGCCTGGGCGCCTGAGCATATGCACAGCGAAGAACTCAGCCAGCTCCGCGCGCAGCGCCTTCCGGACGCCGCCGACACCCATGCGCCCAGTGCCCACATTGTAGGCAAGCACGGCATATTCGACGCTGCGATAGCTGATGACGTCCTCTTGGTCCCCATTGATCACCGGTACGACGGCCACAGGCGCCCCGTGGGTGACGACCAGGACTGTCTGGTCGCCATCTTCGTACCACCCCACGCGGCAGAAGGCGCCGCGGTGGTCGCGCTGGAACATCTCGGCTGCCGCGGCCTCGAAGGCCGCCCGTGAGTCGTCATCGAGGCGTGGCTCGATCCCTTCATCAAGGCCCACATACTCCGCCAGGGAGGATCGGGCCTGGCGGGCAAGCATGTCCGATGCAGCGTCGAAGACGGGGCGGTGGTCCAGAAACGCGAGAAGGGCGAAGTGCTTCGGATCAAGCGGGACTGGGTTGCCATCCAGATCGAGTGGCGCGGCGATGTTGATGTCGCGGGCGGCGGCACGCTCCTGAAGCAAGTGCATGCCGTTCTCAGTGCCGAGCTCAGCGATGTGATGAAGGTCTGCCACGATGCCGCGCGGCAACGCATCCTCGGTACCTTCGAAGAAGGTCTTCAGCCGATCCCGGACGTCCGCATCATCACCGTCAAAGTCAGCCAGATCGAAGCCGCGCAATGCCTCAGGCTGGCGCTCGAATAGCCGCCGGAACAGACCGAGATTGACGGTCTTCAAGAACTTCGGATTGACAAACTTCTTGAGGTCCCTGGCCATGCTCTCGCCCGATGATGTTCATTTTTCGTTCTATCAACCCATGCGCGCGTATGTCGAATCGAATCTGCACTCCGTGAGACGGATTCCCGCGTGCCTGGGTAAATGGTGGGGGTGGCAAGCGAACCCCTCCGCCCTGCGGCCAATCCCCACCTCCCGTCGCACCTCCGCGAGGTCTGCAGCATCCTGGCCGCCGGCCTGCTGCGGCTGCGCAGCCGCGCTGCCGAGGAAGCTGCGCGCGAGACCTCCGACCGGGGAGAGCGTGGCCTACACTTCCCGGCACCCCAGCGCCTGCATGCGAACCGGACCAACCGGAGACCCGCATGACACGCGCCACGAAATCCAAAGCCGGCATCCCGCCGGCGCCGACCATCCCCGCCATTCCACCGGCCGACGTGCTTGGGCGCCTGGCTGCCCTGAAGACCACCGGCACGCCGGACCTGAAGCAGCAGTGGCGGGAGCTCTTCGCGGCCGAGCCGCCGCCATACAACCGGCGCTTCCTGGAGAGCCGCCTGGCCTACCGGATCCAGGAACTCGCCTATGGCGGCCTGAAGCCCGAGACCATCCAGCGCCTCGAGGCGCTGGGCGAGCAGCTGGACGGGGGCAATCCCGTCCTGCGGCGCATCCGCGGCGACGACAAACCCATCACGGGCACGCGGCTGATCCGTGAGTACCAGGGCGTCGAGCACAGCGTCACCGTGCTGCACGACGGGTACGAGTATCAGGGTCGTCCGTACCAGTCGCTCTCCTCCATCGCGCGCGCCATCACCGGCACGCGCTGGAACGGCTGGCTGTTCTTCGGCCTGAAGAACCGGAGGGGCACGGCATGAAGCGGAAGCCGCCCGCCGACGCCGCCATGCCGGCCACGGTCAGGAAGATCCGCGCCGCCGTGTACACGCGCAAGTCGAGCGAGGAAGGGCTCGACATGGAGTTCAACTCCCTCGACGCGCAGCGCGAGGCCTGCGAGGCCTACATCACCAGCCAGCGGTCGGAGGGCTGGGTGCTGGTCCGCGATCGCTACGACGACGGCGGCGTTTCTGGCGGGACACTGGAGCGGCCCTCGCTGCGCCGCCTGCTGGCGGACATCGAGCGCGGGCTGATCGATGTGGTGGTGGTCTACAAGATTGACCGGCTGTCGCGCGCGCTGATGGACTTCGCCAAGCTGGTGGAAGTCTTCGACGCGAACAGCGTGACCTTTGTGTCGGTGACGCAGTCCTTCAACACGACCACCAGCATGGGCCGGCTGACGCTGAACATCCTGCTCAGCTTCGCGCAGTTCGAGCGCGAAGTGATCGGTGAGCGCATCCGCGACAAGGTAGCAGCGTCGCGCGCGCGCGGGATCTGGATGGGCGGCTTCGTGCCGCTCGGCTACGACGCGCGGGATCGCAAGCTGCTGGTGAATGAGGCGGAAGCGGCGCTGGTGCGGCGCATCTTCGAAGGCTTCGTCGAGACGGAATCCGGTACGAAGCTGGTCCAGGCACTGCGTGCCGAGGGCGCCACCACGAAGCGCGGCCGCGCCTTCACCAAGAGCGACGTCTATCGGGTGCTGAGCAACCGGACCTATCTCGGCGAGGCGATGCATAAAGGGAAGTCGCACCCCGGCGAGCATGCCGCCATCGTGCCGCAGGCGGTGTGGGATGCGGCGCACGCCCTGCTGGCGGTCAGCCCGAAGACGCGCGCGAATCGCACGCGCTGCCAGACGCCGTCGCTGCTGCGCGGGCTGATCTTCGGTAGCGACGGGCGTGCCATGTCGCCCACTCACGCGCGGGGGCGCCGCGGCCAGCAATACCGCTACTATGTGAGTCAGTCCGTGCTGAAGGGCAGCGCCGCGGACGGCCCGGCAATCGCGCGCATTTCCGCCGCGGAGATCGAGGGCGCGGTCATCGCGCAGGTCAGGGGCCTGCTCCGGCAGCCCGAGGTGGTGCTCGGGGCCTGGCGCGCGGCACGGGCCTCGGTGCCGGATATGACGGAGGACGAGGCCCGGCTGGCGCTGGAGCGGCTCGACCCGCTGTGGGAGGAGCTATTCCCCGCGGAGCAGGCGCGCATCATCCGCCTCCTGGTCGACCGGGTGGACATCGGGGTGGGCGGCGCTGACGTGCGGCTGAAGTTGGAGGGGCTGGCCAACCTGGCGCGGGATCTGGCGACGCCGACTAAGGAACCGGCGAGGGTGGCAGCATGACCGGCGCCGCGCAGATGCTGACCGTCCGGGTGCCGCTGGCGATCCGAAAGCAGCGGGGTGGGCGGAAGCTGATGGTCGCGCCTGCCAGCCCCACGAACCGGGCGGCGTGGGCTGGGGACACCACGTTGGTGAAGGCGGTAGCCCGAGCGTTCCGGTGGCGGCGGATGATGGAGGCGGGCCGCTACGGCACGATTGACGAGCTGGCAGCCGCGGAGAAGATCAACTCGTCCTATGTCTCACGCCTGCTGCGCCTGACGCTGCTGTCCCCCGACATCGTCGAGGCGATCCTGGACGGGCGGCAACCGGATGGGATGACGCTGCCAGGGCTGATGGAGCCGTTTCCAGTGGAGTGGGATGTGCAGCGAGCCGCTATTCTTCGAAGCCGGTCGACTCAGGCTTGAACTTCAGCTGCTTCGCATTGTCCCGAACGACGCTGACCTCTCCCTCAGCGAAGCCCTCGGGTGCCTCACCCTCGATCTCCAGGGTCAACTTGATCTTCGCGCCGTTCGTCCGCTGAAGCTCCATGACCACCGCATTGAAGATCGCGTCGAACGACTTCATCGGGCGCACCATGTCGATCTCGACGGACCCGTAGAACCGACGAGGCTTCCGCGGCGCGGCGGGCGTCACCGGAGGTTCGCGCGGATCCGTGCTGCCATTCGGCAGTCCGCCTGGTGCGACCGGCCCCGGGCCGCTGCCCGGCTGTTCCGGTGACGCCTTTGGCCTGTTGGCGGACTGCGCCCTCGCCTCTGCGGCGCGCACAAGCACCGCGGTCGCGGGAGGCAGCTCTGGCGGGTTCTTGGCCCACACCAGGTTCCGATACTGGCCGGTTGTCTCGTCGAAGCTGTCGGCATAGCCGAACTCGGGATCGAGCTTGGCCACGGCGTCACGGATCGTCGTCTCCAAAACCACCCGATCCCGCAGCCGCGGCAGATATACGTAGGAAGCGAACCAGTCCGCGATCTCGGTAAGCGGCAGGTGTGGCCGATCCTCCGGCCAAATCGGCTTCAGCGCGATCCAAAGCCTCTCGGCGCCCAACCGCTCCTGCAGCACGCCGTCGGCCTTGCCCTTGTCATAGACGACCACGGGGATCGCGGCGCGGTCACGCGCAGAGATCAGGCTATGCTCGAGGTCGAAGGGCTTGCCGGCAGTGTCGCTGCGGACCGGATAGAAGATGTGGCTCCACGCCCCGCGCACCGCCTTCCGTGCGCCCTCAGTGTTCGTCTTGGTCTTCTCCGCTGCGTCGTCAGCCTGGCCCTGCGTCATCTCCTTGCGCAGTTGCGCGTCTTTCACGATCGAAGCCCAGGCCATCGCGCGCCGCGTCACTTCGCGGGCGGCGGCAAGTTGCGACTCGTCCGGGGCGACGAAGACCAGCGTGTTGCGGAATCGACGCTGCGATGCCCGGCACCGCGTGAGCGTCTCGGTGACAGCATCGGCAGCCAAGGTCTGGCCGACGCCTTTCCCCGCATGCGGCGTGTTCGGTCCGAGGATCACCAGCGAGAGCGACTGCGCCTCGTCGATCGTCACCGGATCATCTGGCGCGGCATAGACACGATGGAAGCCACCCTTCGAGCCTGCGTCGTTCTGCAGGGTCTGGATAATCTCCGCGTCGACTTCGTGCTCCGGCAGCGCCTTCGCACGTTCATCGGCGACCCGGTTCAGCGTGGGCTGTGTCGAGAACCAGTAGCGGCCAGCCTCCTCGTAAAGATACGTGGCGCGCTCTGTCAGCTCGCGCAGCGCCTCCCCGAAGATCGCCAGCTGGTCACCCGGCTCCGCGCAGGCCAGCCGCAATCCTTGTCCAGTCAGCCCAGCATTCGGTTGTCCGACCAGCGGCGCCGAGCACAGGAAGACCGCGCGTGCCGCACGCGTGGCGGCACGAGACTGCGAGATGCGCCGCGTCGGGTTCACTTCCATCCGCGCCGGCAGCGCGCCCTCGCCATCCACCTCTCGATCGACCACGGAGGCGAAGGCGGGATTCAGCGGGTACAGCACGCTGGCGCGGATGCGTTCGTGCGAGAGCGGGATCCGCGCCGGTGTGATCAGCGGGTCGCGCGACTGCATGTGCCACAACACGCCGACTACGTTCGCCATGAAGCGCAGCACACCGCGCGTGCGCTGGAACTTCTCCAGGCTGGCCCAATCCTTCGACAGCCGGTCGAGCACTTCCGGATGGATGGGGTAGGAGAGGGTCATCAGATCGAGGGTGCGGGCCTCGCGCGCTTCGGGCGGGAACTCCGCGGGGTTCTTCCGGTAGAGGTCGTGGAACGCCTTCACCGTCTCAGTGCGAGCTTTCTCGCCTTCCGCGTCGAGGGGCTGGAAAAGGCGCCGGCGGATGATCTCGTAGGTCTCGTCACCCGTCGCGGGCAGCCACGCCGATTGAACGCGCCCGAACACCTTCTCCAGGCGCAACAGCGCGATCTCGCCGCGTGCGCCACCAGCCTCGGCGCGGCTCTCCGGGAGAGAGCCCACGATCAGCACACCGGGCACCATCTTGGCGGCCTCGGTGAGGGACTGGATGAAGGAGAGAAAGGCCTCGAACCGATCCTCGTCGAGCTGCCGCGCATACATCGTCAGCTCGTCGAGCAGGATGACGCTGGGCCCCACCAGGCGGAACAGCTCCACCATGAGCTCCGAGCCCGGGCTGGTGCGCGCGGCCTCGGCCTCCGCCACCAGTTCCAGGCCAAGCTCGCCGCCAAGCCGCCACGCGATGTATCCCCACAGCGTCCGCACCACCGGCGCGTTCTTCAGCGTGAGCGACGTGTCCGCCCCCTTCGAGGAGCCGACGAACACCGCGAATTCAGGCTTCGGCCAGGTCGTGACGCCGATCTTCTCAACCAGCGGCGCCAGCCCCGGCAGCGTGCGCGGGTCACCGCCGGCGCGCAGATGCGCGGCGAGGTGGAACAGCGCCAGCATGGTATGCGTTTTGCCGCCGCCGAAGGACGTCTGCAGCCCGATCACCGGATCGCCGCCGCGCCCTGCCAGCCGGAGGAGCGCCGCCTCGAGGACGCGCTTCAGGCCTTCGGTAAGGAAGGTGATGCCGAAGAAGTCCTGTGGGGTCGCGTAGGCATCGCCCACCGCGACATTGCCGCTATCCACCGCGAACAAGTCGGCGGCGAACTCGGCTTCCTTGAAGCGGTTTGCGATGACGTCCGGGTGCGGCAGCGCGACCTCGGTCCAAGGTTTGAGCGCCCGCGTCGGCCCATCGGTTGGCGAGAGAGTCAGCTGCGGCGAAGCGGGCGGCGCCTCAGCAGGCGGAGGGGCGCGCTCCGCACCCGAGTTCCGCTGCGCGTCATAGAGTGCCTTCAGCGCAGTGACTTCCACCGCAGGTGCCTTGGTCAGGCGCAGCAGCGCCCACATGGCATCCAGGTAGCGCAGGGCTTCGTCATCCTGGAGGGGCAGCGTGAGGTGGGAGACGGCGTTGCGCGCCTCCAGCGCCATGGAGACGAAGTTGCGGGCGCTATGGCGGTCCTTCTGCGCAAAGGCTGCCTCGAACACCTCGCGCCAGCGATCGATCATGGTCTTGAGCAAGCCATAGGCATCCAGCGCGCCGTTGCCGCTGCCGCTTGCTCGGCTGGCGTAGGCCAGCCACTGCTCGCCATGCGACTTGCGCATCCAGCCTTCGACGAAAGGCACCAAGCCGCGCTGCAGATGGAAGATGCCATCCTGGACCCGACGCAGCGTTTCCTTTTCTGCCGACATACGACTCTCCCCCTGGTCGGTCAGAACAATGTGGCTTGCGCGGCGGCCACGGGGCCCCGCGCGATGACGGCGGGCGCCATTTCTGCGAGCCTCGGCCATTCCTGCGCGAGCGCGTTGTAGATTAGTGCTTCCGACGCCCAGCCCTTCTGGGTAGCAATTTCAAACAGCCGGTAGGCGAGCGCGCGCGCATCCTCCGACCGCTGGCCCATCTGCGCGACGAGCGCGGCCGCGGCCTCGGCGCCGCCATCCTCGGCGTTCAGCACACGGATGGTGTGCTGAACGCATTCCCAGATGGTCGCAGCCCTGTCGGTGGCGGGCGACCAGCCATCTGGCAGATCATCGCGCGCGACGAGGCCGGCCTTGCCGCGCAGATCCTGGAAAACGCCGGAGCTGAACAGCGTGGCAAGCGGGATGTTCTTCGCATTCGCCAGCGTGATCAGCTCGCCCGAGGGGCGCGCGTCGAAGCCATAGGTGGCGAACCAGGCCAGCGCGACCTGCGTCGGTGCGTCGAACGCTTCGGTCAGTTCATTCTCGATCTCGTCCCAGACGCGGTTGATCAGGGAGAGCGCGGTCTTCACCGGCATGGCGCTGTCATCATCCTCCAGCACCTTGGCGAAGCGGGTGAAGACGCCCATCCCGGGGCCGATGACCGATTGCTGCATATCTACCGGGCCGACGCCGGCCCGGCGGATCGCGGCTATCGCGTCGGGCAGCTCGCGCTTTAGCGCACGGATGAACTCTGCACGGGTAGCTATGCCTGCGTCTTGCGCGCGCTTGCGGCACACCAAGACGATAGAGGAAGCGAGTGCATTGGTACCGCTGCCGATCATTCGATTTGCCATCTCAGTTCTGACTGGCCACGTCCCATCGATACCGAGCCCAGCATCAACCACGGCCTGAAGAAAAGATGACCAGCCCGCGGAGGTTAGCCCTTCCTGCGCCACTTCCGCCTGCTTGAAGGCGTAGTAGATAGCCAAGGGCCCGTCATCGACGGCCGCTTTGCGCATTGCAGTAAGCGCGTCGCCCATGCCTTGCATGAAGAAGGCTTCGGCTTGGTCCCTGCCGCCGTGACGGTATGCAGTGGCCACGAGCTCTTGCTCTTTCGGTGTGGTCAGGCGGCGGAACAGGTCAGGCCAAATGCCGGACAGGCAGCGGCGGAGCCAGACATAAAAGAAATCTGAAAGATCGGCATAGCCAATGTTGTCGTAATACGGCGGGTCTGTAGAGATAATCACAGGACGAACTGGGAATGAATTCTTGGCAGCATCAACCAGGAACAGGCCACCCGGCCCAATTGGCACTGCACTCCGCTGAATTGCTGGGATGATCCAGTCCAATGCACTAAGGAATCCGCCACCTGACTCGCTGAAGATATTTGATTCAGCATAGTCCCAGGTCATGGGAATAGCCTGCCGCGCAAAGACATTACGGACGCCAGCAGTTCGCGCGGAGCCGCCAGTTGATGACTTCGAGCCAGGCGGGCCAGCATCCCAAGAGCAAATTGAGCAGTTCCGATCAGTCGCGCGATCCACCATAAAGCCAAGATACGTTGCTACCGCATCGGCGTAAGCGGTGGCGCCGGTGCCGGATTGGGCGAGGGAGCTGGGGTCTGCGGGCAGGCCCGCATACATGGCATCCGCCAGCACTTTCTCTCGCGTCTCTGCCACCAGATCGGACAAGGTAGTCAGCGCCACCAGTTGGCGCGGGGTGAAGAGCGAGGCGAAGGTCGTCAGTCCATAGGCGTAGCAGGTCCCGCCAGTGAGCCGCTCCGGAACAGCTTGAGCCAACGTTCCGATGTGCGCATCGAGAACCCGCTCGTCGTTAGCAAGAGATGCCGCCAGGGCTTCCTGCTGGTCGGTCGGCGAGAGGTAAATGCGAGTACGAGAGCCTTCGGCGACTATCGCAAGAAGCCGAGCGCCAAGCCGACCCGCTTGGCCTTCCGCTCTGATGTGCGCGCCGGTAATGCCGGCGCCCGTTAAAATGCACGCAAACCCGGCGCCGCGTCCGTCGCTCTTGGTTCCCTTTTTAAGACGCTCCTCCTCCACTTTCGTCAGCGTCCCGGTGTGCACCTCGAAACGCCAGCCATCCGGCGCCGCGGCGTCGAAGACTGGTTCCACCCAGGCCTTCTTTCCCTCTTTTGTAGAGAGCACGAACGAAGAGACCAGCGGCACCATCGCCCCCTTCGCTGCCGGGTCCGGGCTGCGCACGGTGCGCGCCCACAGCCAGGCTATGACGGTTGCCTTGCTGCCATCCGGCAATGTCGCCTCGGGATAGAGATGGCCGATGCGCCGCGCGGCCTCCTCCCTCATCCAGACGCCATAGTGGCGAACATCCTCGGCCAGTCCCTGCGCCCCGCGCCCCTGCCAGCGCCCGCCCCGCGCTCGCTGGTCGCGCGAGGCCGGGTTCACCGGCGGCAGACCTGCGAATTTCGGCGGGATCTCGACCAGCGCCTTGCCGATCAGCACTGCCACCGGGTTGAGGTCGCTCCCATAGGCCCGCAGCCCCAGGCGCTGCGCCTCCAGCGGGATGGAGCCACCGCCCGAGAAGGGGTCATAGACCGGCGGCGCTTTGGCCTGGAGGTAGGCCAGGATGGCCGCGCCATCCTCCGGCGGCGGCGGCTCTTCGCCGAGACCCCAGGCCACGCTGCGCGCAATCTCCCATCGCGCTGCGTTCAGCACCGCTTCGTTGTTCGAGCTTTCCCAGGCGACCAGGCCGTCCTTGTACTCGGCCTCCTTCGTCCCGCCGATTAGCTTGTGCAGCCGATTCCGCTCCGCCTCCACTGCCGCCGGCGTCGGAAAGCGATCCGGCCAGGCGGAGGGGTCGTCCACCAACTGCGAGAACAGCACGGCCCGGCACGCCGCCAAAGGCCGCCGCGCCCACCACAGATGGAGCGTCGAGGGGTGCCCGTGCCGGATAGACTTCTCCCGCGCGGAGGCGACGTTGATCGCCTCCAGCGGGATGGAGACTTCGATGAGCTTCTTGCGATGGGTAGTCATACGGTGGGGCGTTCCTGTTTCAGCGCCTTTGTCACGTCGGCTGGTGCCGCACCGGTGATGAGGCAATGCAGCGCCTGGGCGCGATGCCAGGGGGTGGCGGTCTCAGTGGCGAGAATGTCGTCAACCATCTCCAGCTCATGCTTGGCTTGATCGTCCACGCGCTGGCGGTCGAGATATCGCTTCACAAGAGGATCGCCGAAGAGATCGAAGGCGGTGAGGAGCGCTTCGGGCTTGCTCACCAAGCCGCGCATGCGGAATGGGTCGCTCATCACTTCACGCGGCAGCCGCACGGCCGAGGCGAGGAAGGTTTGCACCGTGCCCCATGGTGAATGATGCTCATCCTCGTGCAGGGAGAGCTTCGCTTCCATGCGAGTGATGCCGGGCGCAGCCTCCTTGCCCAGATGGCCTTCAAGCCGCTTGCGCAAGCCAGCCAGCACTTCATCCAGGAGACTGTCGGGCGGCGCTGTGGTGAGGCCTGCCTGCTTCGCCAACTCTCGCAGCTCCCGAGCGACCTTGTCGGCAAGCGCTGTCACGACGTCCGCGGCCGCCTTGCCGCCGATAGCCGCCAGAAGCACCTCCCGCGACTTCTGTTGGGACGCGGCCAGTTCCTGCTCAAATAGCGAAAAGGCTGCCTGCGGCATCCAGCGTTGCCCGTCACGCACCATCAGGCTGAAGGCCGACAGCCGCGTGGAGGCATCGGCGTGGCGGTTGTTGAGCTGCTTCTGCGTTTTCTCGTCGAACAGGCTAACGCGGTAAGCGACGCGCCGCGATGCGCCGCCGACACGGCGCGTGCCGATCTCGCCCAGCATTTCTGGCCGGATCGGCAGGTCGAGCGGTGGAATCCGATCCACCCGATCGAGCGAGACCAGCGCCCCCCTGGCCATTGCAGCCTGCACGGCCAGCAGGACCGGATCAGGTTGCGGGAAGGTCGCCCGTGCAACGCCTGCAACGGTGATCACCTGCTTCGACGGCGGCGGGTCAGTCGGGTGATCAACTGCCCCGGTCTCAGGGTCCACGACCGGTGCGGGCTGCTCCGATTCGACCGCCGCGAGCTTCGCGAGGTAATCGCGCCATAGACGCTCGCCCTCCTCGTCGCCGTCTGGCAGTTGGAGCCTCGGCGCCTTCGCCGTGTCGCGCGTCAGTGGACTGCTGTTGGCGTGAAGCAGGTCGAACCAATTGATCAGGGCCTGTTCGCCGACGTCGGTGAGCGGCAAGACCAGATTGGCATCCGTCGCGTCCCAGCGGGTGGTGATGAGGCCATTCCCGAGGTTCCCTACCACGAGGACGCTGGGCTCACTTCCGCGGCTGACCCAGAGCAGATTGCCTGGGCGGTCGAGCCCATCGCGCCGAGCTCGGACCCGGAATTGCATCCGGCCAGCGGCCTGCTCCTGAATTTCGAATGCGTCGAGGAGCACGTCGTCCCAGGTTGGGCAGCCGGGATATAGGCCAAGCACAAGATGGCAGGCCTGGAGGGTTTGCTGTTTGGCGGTGTGCCGAAGCCATTCCACTCCACGATGGTCGAGGCCCGAGAGCAGGCCTCTGACATGGGTCGCTTTGTCGAAAACATCGCGAAGCGCTGTCGGGGCGGCATAGCGGCGGGAGCCATCCAGAACGCGCGTATCCGGGATGACCTGTCCCACGAGCAGGTCCAGTTGGAGTTCTGGAACAGCGTGTCCTGTCATGCCGGCCTCGCCGCGAGGGTCAGCAGATCACCCACGTGGAAGGCGACGGCGGTTTCCGCGAAGCCGAGCTCGCGTTGGAAGAACCGGCGCACGTAGGCAGGCTCCCGCGCGAAGCCGGCCTCCACCTGCACAATTGCGAGGATGAAGGCATCCGGGCTGTTCAGCGAGGCCAGCAGCTCGTTCTTCGTCAGCATGATCACGTCGCCGTCGACATGCCGGCCCTTCACTTCGATGAAGCGCAAGGCGCCCGCTTTTGCGTTGCGGCTCTCGATGTCCCATCCCTTCTTCTCGGCAGAGACATCCAGCGGTTCGTGGCCAAGCGACCGCTCTGCAGCCATGACGGCTTCCATCGCCAGGCGCTCCACCTCCGCGCGTGACGTCGCGTCTTCGGCGAAACCGGCGAGCACGCGTGCGTCGACAGGCTTGCTCCGGACCAGCAGCAGCCCCTTTGGGATGACCAGCGCGGCACCCTTCATCACCGGCGGCAGGGCGGTGATCTGACGTTCGCGCGCCAGTTCCTCTTGGCGCTTGTGCAGCCGCTCGACCAGGCGCTGCGCCGTGGCCTCCGCGTTGCTGGCGTTGATGCGCTGCTCCTTACCGGCGCGTTCTTCCTCCCGTAGCCGGGCCGCGCGGGCATCCCAGTAATTGATCTCGCGCGTGAGGCGGGCTCGCACCTCCCGCTCCACCTTGTCGATCTCCGCGATCCGGCGGCGCTTCACCTCGCCCAGGTGCTCCGGCACCAGCTTGGCGATGGCGTGTCCGAGCGCCTGCTGCTCGACGCGGCCCGAAAGCCAGGGGGCGACGATCGCGTCAGCGACCAGCTCGCGTTCCTCCGCCGTGATGGGGCGGCAGTCCAAGTAGGGCGCCGGCCCGCCATCAGTGGCAGTGCCGTCCTCCCGTAGATGGATGAACTGCAGCCGCTGCGAAATCACGCGCGGCTCCCCCGACTTCGCCACGCGGCCGTCCCGAATGGCGTGTTCCAGATAGACCAGCAGCCGCGGGGCGAGGCCCTCATCGCCGTCGTCCACCAACACACCACCTTGCTGGAGCAGCGGTGCGAAGCGCTCCAGCACCAAGTCCAGCGCCGAGTCGAGCAGGGGGTGGCCCGGCGCCAGTAGTTCGGCCTGCGGCTTACCGACGATCAGCGTCTTGTCGAAGGTGACCCGGGCATAGCGATCGAGCACGGGGTCGCCGCGGCCGATCAGCCGGTCCCTGTGCTTCAGCGAGGGCGGGACGCGCAGGATCTCGAAGCGGCCCTTCTCGCGCTCGGCAATGCGGCCACCCAGCAGCAGGAACGCCTCGCGGAAGAAGGCACCGATGAAGTGGGGTTGCAGCCGGCGAGCCTGGGCGCGCTCCATCTCTTCGCGGATGGCGGCGACAGCGTTCGGGTCCATCCCCTCGGAGGTGAGCTTGCGCTCGGCCACCAGGCGCTCGATGGATTCGACATCGACGGCGTCATCCACCTTCTGGAACAGGCGGGCCTTGGTCTCGGGCGCGTCGCCATAGCGGATGGCATCCACCAGCAGGTCGCGCAGGGCTTGGCCCTCGAAGAGCTCGCCTAGCACGTCGTAGACCTTGCCGCCGAGCGCAGCGCGGGCCTGCTCCAGCTTTTCCAGGAGTCGCTGATAGACCTCGCCCTCACGGGTGTTGGTCGCGCAGAGGTTCCACAGATGGCAGACCTCGGTCTGACCGATGCGGTGGATGCGGCCGAAGCGCTGCTCCAGCCGGTTCGGATTCCACGGCAGGTCGTAATTGACCATGAGGTGCGCGCCGCGCTGGAGGTTCACGCCCTCACCAGCGGCGTCGTTCGCGATCATGACCCGGACCACGGGATCGGAGTTGAAGGCGGCGATGGCGGCGCGACGGGCCTCCCGCGCGATGCCGCCATGGATGACGACCACTGAAGCCGGGTCGCCGACGCGGGCCGTGATCTTCTGCTGAAGGTATTCCAGCGTGTCCTTCGGCTCGGTGAAGATGAGGATCTTGCGGCGTAGGCCCGTGGCCTGGTCGAACATGATCGGGTCGTCGAGGATGGACTCGAGTTCCCGCCACTTCGCGTCCTTGCCTGAGAGCTTCAGGCGAAGCGCCTGCGCCTCCAGGTCCTTGAGGATGATGATCTCGGCCTCGAGCTCGGCCAGCGTAGCGGCGGCGGTGGCCTGGTCCGCGATCTGTTCCTCGATCGCCTCTGCTTCCTCGCCCGGGGCATCGTCGAGGTCGTCGGCGTCGAAGCTCGGCAATGCGGGGGCCCGCGTGAGGGGGGCTGTGCCAGTCTGGCGCTGGAGCTTCTCCTCCCGCAGCCGCTCCTCAAGCCGTTTGCGCCTGCGCTCCAGGGAGCGATGGATGGCGGCCGGCGAGGACGCGAGGCGGCGCTGCAGGATCTGGAGGGCAAAGCCCACGCTGTTCTGCCGCTTGCCGTCGCCCGAGCGGTCGGCCCGATTCATCTCCTCCCGGACGTAAGTGGTGACGGCCTGGTAGAGGTCCGCCTCGGCTGGCGAGAGTTCATAGCTGGCCGTGTAGGCCCTGCGCTCGGGGAAGAGGGGGGTACCGTCGAAACGGTACAGCTCCTCCTTCGTCAGCCGGCGCATCATGTCCGATACGTCTGCCTTGTGGACGCCTTCGCGGAAGCGGCCCTCGAATCGGTCGGCGTCGAGCAGCCCCATGAACAGCTGGAAGTCCGCCTCCTTGCCGTTATGGGGCGTCGCCGACATCAGGAGGAAGTTGCGCGCCTTGCCGCCGAGGAGCTTCCCAAGCTTGTGGCGCTGGGTCTCCTTCACCTCACCGCCGAAATAGGACGCGGCCATGCGGTGAGCCTCGTCGCAGATCACCAGGTCCCAATCAGGCGCCGCCAGCAGCTTGGCCTTCAGGTCGTCCGAACGTGCCGCCATGTCGAGACGCATGATGAGGCGATTGCGCTCGGCGAAGGGGTTGCCACTGACGGAGTTCTCGATCTGGTCGCGGGACAGGAGGTCGAAGGCCAGGCCGAATTTCTCCGACATTTCCTCCTGCCACTGCTCGACGAGGCTACCGGGGGCGACGATCAGACAGCGTTCAAGATCGCCGCGGATCAGAAGCTCCTTGATAAGGAGACCCGCCATGACCGTTTTGCCCGCGCCGGGGTCGTCGGCGAGCAGGAAGCGTAGTGGCTGCCTGGGCAGCATTTCGCCATAGACGGCGGTGATCTGATGGGGGAGCGCCTCGATCTGGGACGCGCTGACCGCAAGGTAGGGGTCGAAGAGATGGGCGAGCCGCAGCCTGTAAGCCTCGGAGGCAAGACGCAGCAGCCCGCCATCAGCGTCGAAAGCATAGGCCCGTCCGGCTTCGAGGAACTCGAAACCGGCCTCCTCGCCACGGTAGACCAGCCGCTCCCCGACGCGCCCGCTCACGCGGAAGACGAGGTTGAGCGCATCCGGCCCGAACCGGGTGACCTGGACGATCTCGGCCATGCCGGCCGCGTCCAGGCCGCGAAGCCGCGCCCCGGCTTTGATATCTTCGAAGGTTGCCATCTCGGTTAGATTATCGCGCGTTAATTGACGGAAAGCCACTGAGCCGAAAGGCTGTGGCGATGGTAAACCGTTCTCGCGCGTTTCATCGAGTGGACCGTCGAACCACTACAAGCCAGGTCTCCGCCTCGCCGAGGGTTCCGTACCAAAGTGTTCGCTCTCGAAGTACGGATTTCGGGCAAGTGGGGTTCGAACCAGGGCAAGCGTCCGCCGCGCGGGAACCGGCCTTTTACCTAGGTTTTTGAGTTCCGTACTGAAACGCCCAAGTCAGGAGGTCCGGAGAGAAAGGGCCTCCGGAGAGCGATTTTCGCCCGTCTCCGCGCCGGGCCAGTCAACAGGTCTGCCCTGAAAACCCCAGGAAACCTGCCACTCAGCGCGGCCCTCGGTCGGGGGGAGAGTGCGGCTCGTATTGGAACTGGCGGAGGGAGTGCACCCGGATGCGAACGGTCTCAAGGCTGGAGCCTTGGAGAGCAGGCCAGCGGACATCGTCGCCCATCGCAGACCTGAGGACTTCGGCGAAGCGATGTGGCTTCGGCGGGAATTTCACATGCACCTCTCAGGCCCCACACGACCGCCATCTGATGTAGACGATTGAGGTTGATACAATCCTGGCGACCGAGGCAGCCAGCGTTCATTGCCCGGCCGCCGCGCGCCAAAGGACACGCAGGGCGATGGCGAAAAGGCAGCCGGCAAAGACGCGGCGCAGGAGCGGCACCGGAACCCGCGATGAGAGGCGCGCGGCAAACGGCGCCACAACGGTGGCTGGGAGGGCCAGCAGGATCGCCGCGCTCAGGCTGACGTAGCCGAGGGAATCAGGAGGCAGGCCGGGCCTGCCGTAGCCAAGGGCGGCAAAGCCGAGCGTCGCTGGCAGCGCGACTGCGATATTGAAGACGGCGCCGGCACCGACGGCGCGATTGATCGGCGTGTTGAAGAGGCCGAGGGCCGGGCCGCTCAACGTGCCTGCGCCGATCCCGAGGCCGGCGGACAACCCGCCGATGGCTGCCGGCGGCAGCCAGCCAAGCGGCGGGGCCGGTAGGCCGGAAGCCAGCACGCCGCGAGCACCCGCCATCATCTGAATGCCAAGCAGAATGGCGACGGCAGCGAAGGCGCCGACCGACAGCGAGGCAGGAATCAGGGGTGCCAGCCCCAACCCGAGCAGCGCGCCCGCCAGGAGTGCGGGCATCCAGGCCCGCAGGATCGGCTGATCGATGGTCCCGGCCGCAGCGTGGGCCGCTGCCGCCGCCAGTGAGGACAGCAGGATCGCCGCCTGCGCGGTGCCGATGGCCAGCGCGGCGCGATCGGCGTCTGACATGCCGCCTGCTGCGAAGACCTCAAGCAGCACCGGCACGGCAATGACGCCACCGCCAATGCCGAGCAATCCCCCGACCACGCCGATGGCCGCGCCAGCCAGGACGAAAGCCAGCAGGGTCCAGCCGCTGTAAGTGACAAGGATTTCCAACATGCTGACTTGTGCCGCCAGTCGAGAAACGGAACAACCTGGTGGCCACTATCGGCGGTCCGATGTAACGGCGTTGCAATGAGACGTCAGCGTGCCGTGAAGCCGAACATCGGCCGCATCCTGATCCCGATCCAGCAGCCCGGCATCGCGGCGGCGAGCCACACGAAGCCGTGCAGGCTGCCCGATGATGCGCCACCGAGGAAGGCGCCGACATTGCAGCCGAAGGACAGCCTGGCGCCCACCCCCATCAGCAGCCCGCCCAGCGCCGCCCCTGTGGCACCGCGCCAGCCGATCGGCGTGCCGTGCCGCAACCGGCCTTGCCCTGCCGCAGCGAGAAGGGCACCGAGCAGCAGCCCTACATCGGACAGCGAACCGTGCATCGCGAGCAGCGGACCGTCGAGCGCTTCCCGTGTCCAGCCGGACCACCAGAACTCGAAGCCAGAAAGGTCCCATCCTAGGGCTTGCAAGGCTTGTGCGCCCCAAAGCGTCAGGCCCATCGTGATGCCCCAGGGCGTGCCCGAGACGAGGAACAGCGCCGCGGCGCCTGCCCCAATCGCCGCCCCTGCGAACAATCGCTCGCGCGGTGGGCGCGCGCCGCGCAGAACCACCAGCGCGCCGAGGCCGAGCAGCGCCTCGGTCACAATAAGCCCGCCCCAGGGGCCGAGCAGGGCCGGCAGATCGATCTCGCCTAGGCTCGGCAGCCGCAGCGCCGCAGGGAGCATCAACGTACCCAGCACGCCGCCGAAGCAGAAAAATGGCAGAGCTACCCACATCCTGCGCGATCCTTGGCCGGCCGCGACCAGGGTGCCCGACCCGCAGCCATTGGTGATCTGCATGCCAACGCCAAAGATCGCTGCGCCGACCAGCAGAGGCAGGCCGATGGGCGCGGCGAAGCGCCCATAGCCTTCCACCAGCATGCCGACGGGCAGCACGACCAGCGCTGCCACCGCGGGCACGATGAAGGCTGCGCCGAGCGTGCGGCCATCACGCTCCACGAGCAGCGCGCGAAATCCGCCAGCGAAGCCGTAGTCGAGCCAGACGAACATGGCGCCAAGCAGGATCGCCACGGCCAGGACCGGCAGAAGCGCCGCATCGCCAATTCCGGAGATGCCCGCAATGGCCAGAACGGTGCCGGCCGCCCCGAGCAGGAGGCCCGTCACTTGGACGCGCGGCGGATCGGCCGAGAGCGCGCCGGCCACGCTATTCGGCGGCCTTGCGAACCAGGGTCTCGATGAAGGCCTCGGTGCTGCGCTGGCCCTCGGGCGGGACCGTGACGCCGTGACGGGCAAAGACCCGCTCCGCGATATCCGCCCCGGTGCTCCGGGTGACGAAGGTCCGGCCCTGGTCGTCCTCCCACACCAGGACACGCATTGGCAGGTCGATGGCGAGCATCGGGTTTGCAGCCATGCCTGGCGTGCCGGCGCGCGGATTGCCGAACAGCACCACCGTGCGCGCCCTCAGCGTCATGCCGACATCGCGTGCCGCGGCGGCGTGGTCCACCTCGGTGAAGACAAACCAGCCGGCCTCGCGCACCGCGGCCGCGAAGCGATCGAGCGTTGCGCGGGTCCCATGCGCGCTTGGCCTGGTCACGAGACCGGCCTGCTGCGCATCCGCGGGAAGGCTGGATGCGAAGATCGTGAGCGCCGCGCCGAGGAAGATGGTGCGGCGCCTCATCGGGTGCTGGTAAGGTTCATGGTCGAAAACTCATCCCTGTTCATATTGCACTTCTGCTTCTCGACGCCGCTCAGAACCGGGTGATCAACTCCACCCACCCGTCCGGCAACGCCGCCGTCAGCACCGCCTCTACCCGGCGATCCAGGCCGCTCAGCATGGCCACCCCAACCAGTGCCAGCACGCCGCCCAGCGCCGGCCGGCCCCAGCCCCCCGCCTTGGCCAGATGCCGACGCAACGCCGGCATGGCACTGCGCGCCACTGTACCAAGCGCCAGAAGCGGCAGGGCCGCACCCAGCGCGAAGGCCGCCATCACCAAGGTGGCCTGCGCCGCCGTCCCGGCCTGGGCGGCCAGCCCCAAAGCCGCGCCGAGCGCAGGCCCGGTGCAGGGCGCCCAGGCGACGCCCAGCACGACGCCGAGCCCGAACTGACCGCCAAGCCCCTGCGCCGGCATGCGCTGCGCCAGGGCGGAGATCGGCGCCATGATCGCTTCGCCCGCCATGGTCAGGCGTGTGGCGAGGCCCGCGACCAACAAGGCGAGGCCCGCCAGCAACAGCATCACCGCAGACCCGACCCGCAGCACCTCGGGATCGAAACCGATCGACGTCGCCAGCAGGCCAAGCACAACGCCCAGCCCGGCAAAGCCGGTCACCAGGCCACCCGCCAAAGCCAACGGCGCCAGGCGATGCTCGGCGGTCGCGGCACCGAGCACGATCGGCAGCAAGGGCAGCACACAGGGCGACAGGCTGGCGAGGATCCCCGCCAGCCCCGCCAGCAATAACGTTCCCATGGCCGCGGCGTCAGACGGCGCGGCGGATCAGGTCGCGGATCTGCGTCGCGTCGGTTACGCCAATGATGCGGCCGCGCTCCTGCGTGCCGTTGAAGGCAATGATCGTGGATTGCTGCCGAACGCCAAGGCGGCGCAGCGCGTCCTTCTGGGTGTCGAAATCGACCGTGAGTAGCAGCGCTGATGCCAGCGCCGGCTCCGCCAGGGTGGCGGCCACATGCGGTGCCTGGGCGCGGCAGGTCGGGCACCAGGGTGCCGTGACCTCAACGATCAACGGCCGACCGGCGGCCTGCGCCGCGGCGAAGGCGGCGTCGGACCAGGGCGCGCGCTCGGCGGCGCGGGCGGTCGAAGCAGCGGCAGCGACCCAGCTGAAGGCGAGGGCCGCCAGCAGGGGGCGGCGGGGCAGGTTCGGCATAGCGGTCTGTCTCCTCAGTGGCGCGGGAGCACCCGCTCGCGTCGGCTTCGCTGAACTTCGATCGAAGGTTACGCGGGTCGAGCAGAAATTTGGATCTTGCCGGCAATCGCAGATGTTCTAAAACGATCGCTCTAGAATGAGGAATATCGCTTCCTGATGGCTCGCACCCGTGAGTTCGACGACAACGCGGTCCTCGACGCCGCAACCGACCGCTTCTGGCGGCAGGGCTACGCCGCGACCTCGGTGCGCGACCTCGGTGAGGCAATGGGGCTTGTGCCGGCGAGCCTCTACAACGCGTTCGGCAGCAAGCACGCGCTGTTCGCCCTGTGTCTCGACCGCTACCTCGACCGCAACATGCGCGAACGAATCGAGCGCCTGGAAGCGAAGCAACCACCGCGCGTGGCCATCGAGACCTTCCTGAACGAGATCGTGGCGCGTTCGCTTGCCGATCCGCGCGGCTGCCTGCTGGTCAATTCGGCGCTGGAAGTCGCGCCGCATGATGCGGAGATTGGCGCCGTCATCGCGGCAAGGCTGGCGGAGCTGGAAGCTTTCTTTCATCGCTGCGTCATCGCCGGGCAGCGCGATGGCAGCATCACCGCAGCGCCCTCGGCGCGCGACCTCGCGCGGCTTTTGCTGACCACGGTGATGGGCCTGCGCGTGCTGTCACGCGCCAGGCCGGAGCCTGCCCTGCTGCGTGGCGCCGCGCGCCAGGCGCTGACGCTGCTCGATCCACCGGCCTGCACAAACTGACACAGGAAACGCGCCATGATCCGCTTCTACTTCCACCCAACCCCGAACCCCGCCAAGGTCTCGCTGTTCCTTGAGGAAACCGGGCTCACCTATGAGGTCGTTCCGGTCGATACCAGCAAGGGCGAGCAGCATCTGGCCGCCTTCCGCGCCGTCAATCCCAACGGCAAGCTGCCGGCCATCGTCGACACGGAGGGGCCGGGCGGCAAGGAGGCGCGCGTCTTCGACTCCACGGCGATCCTACTCTACCTCGCGGAGAAGACCGGCCAGCTGCTCGGCACGCCTGAGGATCGGCCGGAACTGCTGTCCTGGCTCGCTTTCCTCGGCACTGGCCTTGGTCCCTTCTCCGGCCAGGCGGTGCATTTCCAGTTCGCCGCGCCCGAGGGGTTGGACTATGCGCGCAACCGCTACCGGCGCGAGGCGGAACGGCACTACCAGGTGCTGGAAGATCATCTGGCCGGACGCGACGTCATCGTCGGCGACAGCTTCACCATCGCCGACATCTCCGCCTGGGGCTGGATCGACCGGGCGTCGCGCGTGCTGAAAGGCGAGGGCGATCCGCTCGCGGCCTATCCGAACATCAAGCGCTGGTTCGCCGCTATCGACAGCCGTCCTGCCGCGGCGCGCGCGAGGGCGGTCGGGCAGGACCATGAGTTCAAGAAGGTGCAGGACGAGGAAGCCCGGCGGCACCTGTTCCCGTCCAACTATCCACCGGCTGCGTAGAGCCACCCCGAGCGCGTTTGGAAGCGAACATGGCAGATACCCCAGAATATACGCCACCAAAGGTCTGGACCTGGGCCAGGCCCAATGGTGGCGCCTTCGCGAGCATCAACCGGCCGATCGCCGGCCCGACGCATGACAAGGAGCTGCCGGTCGGGCGACACCCACTTCAGCTTTACTCGCTGGGCACGCCGAACGGCGTGAAGGTCACGATCCTGCTCGAGGAGCTGCTCGCACTCGGCCATGCCGGCGCAGAGTACGACGCTTGGCTGATCAAGATCGCCGATGGCGACCAATTCGGCTCGGGGTTCGTGGCGGTCAATCCGAACTCCAAGATCCCCGCTCTGCTGGACCAAAGCGGACCGAAGCCGATCCGGGTGTTCGAATCAGGCTCGATCCTGCTCTATCTCGCGGAGAAGTTCGGCGCTTTCCTGCCGACCGACATCGCTACCCGCACCGAGGCGCTGAGCTGGTTATTCTGGCAGATGGGCAGCGCGCCGTATCTGGGGGGCGGCTTCGGCCATTTCTACGCCTACGCGCCGACCAAGATCGAGTATGCGATCGACCGCTTCGCG
The DNA here is from genome assembly GCF_019024325.1 of Falsiroseomonas tokyonensis. Lineage (GTDB taxonomy): Bacteria > Pseudomonadota > Alphaproteobacteria > Acetobacterales > Acetobacteraceae > Falsiroseomonas > Falsiroseomonas tokyonensis. The sequence continues at coordinate 24,605 of NZ_JAFNJS010000015.1, read as the reverse complement.
ATGGAGGTGAAGCGGCAGCTCGATGTGCTCGACCGGCGGCTGGCCGAGAGCCCGTATCTCGCTGGAGACGACTACACGATCGCCGATATCGCGGTCTTCCCTTGGTATGGCGGCCTGGTGAAGGGCTGGTCCTACGGCGCGGCGGAGTTCCTGAGCGTGCAGGACTACAAACATGTCCAGCGCTGGGCCGATGCCATCCTCGCGCGGCCGGCGGTGCAGCGCGGCCGCATGGTGAACCGGGTGCGGGGCGAGCCGCATGAGCAGCTGCTCGAACGCCATGATGCCAGTGATTTCGAGACCAGGACGCAGGACAAGATCGCGGATGCGCCGGCGTGAGCGCCGCCCATCGCCGCCACTTCCGCTCTGTCTAACCAAGAAGGACCTACCCTATGACCGAGACACTCTCCGAGCAGCTTGAATCCTATAGGGCTGGCTGGCGCGCCCGCGTTCCTACCGACCGCCAGGCGGTGATGGACGGACATGTCGCGCACCTCGCCGCCAGCGGCATCGCAAAGACCGCAAAGCAGGTCGGTGACCGCGCCCCCGCCATCCAGCTGCGCGACCAGCATGACGCCGAATTCGACGTGGCAAGCCTGCTCACCAAGGGAGCCGTCGTCGTCACCTTCTATCGCGGCGGCTGGTGCCCGTTCTGCAACATGGAGTTGAAGGCCTACCAGGCGGTGTTGCCGCGCCTCGCCGCGGCCGGCGCCAGCCTGGTCGCCATCAGCCCGGAGAAGCCGGATGACGTGGCTGATACCGCGACGAAGAACGAACTGAGCTTTCCCGTGCTCAGCGACATCGGCCACACGGTCGCCAAGGCTTTCGGCGTCCACTACGCCTTCACCGCCGAGGTCCGCACCGTCTACGACGGCTTCAAGCTCGACATCCCCGGCAAGAACGGCGCACCCGACGACTGGTCGCTGCCGCTGTCGGCGACCTATGTCATCGGCAGGGATGGGACGATCCTCTTCGCCGATACGCGCACCGATTACCGCGAGCGCACCGACCCCGAAGAGGTCTTGCGGCTGCTCGAACACCGGGCTGCGGCCGAGTGACGTTTTATCACGCGACAAGGAGCCCTGGATCATGACCCACACCACGAAGCTTGCCGCCGGCGCGGCCTTTCCCGCGATCACCGTGCCGCGCCTCGGCGGCGGCGAAATCGCGCCGGCTGCGGCCGGGGGCTGGCGCCTGCTGATCGTCTATCGCGGCAAGCATTGCCCTCTCTGCAAGCCCTATCTCGGCACGCTCGATAAGCTGCTGGAGGAGTTCGAGGCCGCCGGCGTCTCGGTCGCCGCCATCTCCGCCGATCCGGAGGAGAAGGCTGCGGCCGACCATGCCGAGTTCGGCTGGCGCTTCCCGCTGGGCTACGGGTTGACTGTCGCGCAGATGCAGGCGCTGGGCCTCTATGTATCCAACCCACGCTCGGCCCAGGAAACCGATCGGCCCTTCGCAGAGCCCGGTCTGTTTCTGATCAACCCGGCGGGCGAAGTGCAGCTGATCGACATTTCCAACGCGCCCTTCGCGCGGCCGGACCTCGCGGGCATCGCCCGTGGAGCCAAGCGCATTCAGGAGATGAATTACCCGATCCGCGGCACGCTGGTCTGATCGCGCCATGCTGACCGGCATCCGCGCCTGCGTCTTCGATGCCTACGGCACGCTGTTCGACTTTGCCTCGGCGGCAGACGGCTGCGCCGACGTGTTGGGTGACAAGGCGGGTCCGCTGACCGCCCTTTGGCGCGACAAGCAGCTGCAGTACTCCTGGCTGCGCGGGCTGCAGGGCCGCTACGTGCCGTTCTGGCAGGTCACTGGCGACGCCCTGGACTTCGCGCTGGAGACACTTGATCTCCCGGCAGACGGGCCGCTGCGCGAGCGTCTGATGAATCTGTACCGCACGCTCGGCACATTTCCCGAAGTGCCTGGCGTGCTCCGCGCGCTGCGCGAGGCAGGCTTTGCCACCGCCATCTTATCGAACGGCTCGCCGGACATGCTGGCAAGCGCGGTGGAGGGCGCCGGGCTCGCCGGGGCCTTCGATGCGGTGATCTCGGTGGATGAGGTCGGCAACTTCAAGCCGGACCCTCGCGTCTATCAACGCGCGGTCGACCGGCTCGGTGTCCCGGCGGAGGCTATTGCCTTCCAATCCTCCAATGCCTGGGATGCGCATGCCGCCTCGGCCTTCGGCATGCGCGTGGTGTGGTGCAATCGCTATAGCCAGCGGCGCGAACGGCTGCCTGGGATACCGGACCACGAAGTCCATAGCCTTGCCGAGCTGCCGGCATTGCTTGCGACACAGGGATAGCGCCGAGATCGGCGATGCGGCGGCGTCGCCCACCGCAGTCGCTATCGAAGCGCGGATTGCTGGTTCTCTGGCTTCACCCTCGCGAGGCGGACCCGGCGACGCTTGGCTGATCTACGGATCGCGGAACGTGACCAACGTGGCGCAGCTTGCTTATGCTCTGGGTCGATGGGGACCCGGACCCGAAAGCGCGGGGACCGCCGGAGACGCTGCACGAGGGGCAGATCGAGAGCGGTGGTGGGAATGGCGGCGAACCTGCTGGTGCCCACCAGGCTGGCCGTCATAAGGCCGGCCGAAAGGGATGGAGCGTGCCCAGCATGATGGCACCGCTGGGCACGCTTATCCGCCTCTAGCAGGCTGATGAGGTCACGGCACCCGCCGCTTCACCACCTGTACCGACAGCGCTGCCACGGCGAGATCGACGGTCGAGGCGCTGACATTCCGTGCCGTGACGCGCACGCTGTTGTTCGACCAGACATGGCAGTCGAGCACGAAGGCGATGCTGCTCGTGTCGAGCGAGGCATCGGCGTAGTCGCCGCGCCGCGCGCCCGGCACTGTCACGTCGATGTTCGCCGTCGAGCCTGCGGTCAGGCTCGGCAGGTCCCAAGTCGTCTCCAGCGCCAAGCTGCGCGTGCCGATCGGCACCGAGGGGCAGGCGTAGAGCACGGCCGGCGCTGCCTCTGGCAACCCGAACAGCCGCAGCGCTTCGAGCTCGATCTGTCCGTCGAAGCCGACGATGCCCACCTGTGCAAAGGCCACGCCCGCGCCGACCCGGATCGTCTGCCGCCGGTTCAGCGAAGCGTCTGCCATCACCGCGCCGGCGTTCCACCCTTTTGCCGGGCTGTTCCACTGCATGGTGGTGCCGGAGGCCAGCACGTCGCCGGCGATGTTCTCCCGCACATTGGCTGCCCCATCGAACACGCGGACGAAGAGCCGCCCGCCATCGACGCCCCCGGCCAGCCAATGCGCGAGCGCAAACTCCTTGGCCGAGGAGGTGTCCACCACGAAGGCCATGCCGCGGTTGGCGTCCAGCAGCAGCCCGCGCGCCGTGGCCGCGATCCCGTCCAGTCCGTTGAAGCACAGCCCCGCCAAGGTGGTCGCCGCGGTGGTCGATGTAGCCAGCGTCGCCAGCTTCTCGACGCCGATCTCGGTCCCGCTCTGCCGGAAGGCCGCGGCGCGGATGTTCGGCACCGCCTCCAGCACGCGCAGCAGCCGCGAGGCCGGCGCGCGGTGCCGGTTGATCACCGCATTGCCAGCGCGGTCCGCGGTCGCGGTGTAGTCGATCCGCACGGCATAGGTATTGGCCCAGGCCACCTCGTACTCACAGTCGGTGGCGCTGCCGGTGTGCCGGGCGACGATCGGCGAGCAGGCCTCCATCCGCAGCGCGCGGCCGATGATGGCGGTGCCGTCCGTCTCGTTCAGGAAGGGGATCGCCACGTTCGGGTCGAGCTGGCGCAGTTCGAAATTTGGACCGTCGAAGACGTGCCGGTTATGGTTGTTGTAGCCGCCGGCGCCGCGCGAGAAGCGGATGCCATAGCGGTCGATCGTCGGATTGATCCCGGTGGCGAGGGCGAAGTGGCCGCCGTAGTAGCGGATCGAGGTGTTCCAGGCGGTCGCTGTCTCGGCGCGGATGTCGAGGCCATAGCGATTGTTCAGGATGCGCAGCAGATGGAAGGTGCTGTCTTCCACGCCGCGACCATCGCCAAGCGTGCGCATGCCGATGCAAAAACCCGAGACCAGGCGGAGGTCGACCACCGTGGCGTCGATGTTGCGCACCAGGATGCCGATATCGGCCTCGGAGGCCCAGTCGGATTGGATCTGCCGCACCACCTGCAGCCCGGCGTAGAGCTTCTCGCCGTTGCGCGTGGTGCCACCATCGCCGAGCGTCAGCACGGTGGCCGGGGCGTTGGCCGCGCCGGTGTACCGGATGACGCCGCGCATGATCAGCCCGCGTGCGCCGCCACCGAGCGTGACCCCGCTGCCGACGTTCCAGGTGCCGGGCGGGATGACCGCAAATTTCTGGTCGGCCGCCGCCCGGTCAAAGCAGGATTGGATGGCCGTGCGGTCGTTGGCCACGCCATCGCCCAACCCGCCGAAATCGGTCGGCAGCACCGCCTCGCGGTCACGCAGGTACTTCGCGAAGTCGGTCTTGTTGAGATTGGCGTTGAGAACCAGCAGGTCATCGATGCGGGCCGGCATGGTGGGCCTCCTACAATGCGGTGGCGGTGACCGGGCCGGCGAAGGCGGAGACGTTGCCCTCGGGCGAAACGCTGCGCAGCCAGTACCAGCGGGTCTGTCCGGCGGTGATGCCGGTGCGGTCCCAGGGCAGCGCGGTCGGCTCGCTGGCGAGCTTGGTGGCGGCGGAGAGGCTGGCGCTGCTGGCCTCGAAGACCTGCAGCCGGACCCCGTCCGCGGGGAAGCCACCCGAGAGCCGCACGCCGCCAGCGATGCCGGTCGCGGCCAGGCCGGACGCGGCGGCCGGCACCAGCGCCTCGCGCCAGCCTGACACCGCCCCGCTACGCGCCTGCGCCCGCACCCGAAAGGCGGTCGGCTCCGCGGTGGGGATGGCCACGGCGGTGGCGCCGAAGCCCCCTGCGTAGCCCTGCCAGACCGCCACCGAGGTCGGCCGGAACTCGATCTCGTAGCCGGCGAGATAGGCGGAGCCCACCGCCGACCAGGACACCGCCATCGCTGTGAACGACGTCCCGAGCGGCGTCTCCACCAGGATGGCGGCCGGCGCTGCGATCACCCCCGGGTTCGGCAGCACCACGGACGGGTTTTGGCCCGTCGCCCGCTCATCGGTCGCCGGGTTCCAGGCCCAGACGGCGGGATCCTCCTCCGCCAGTTGCAGGTTCACCCCGCCATCCGGCGCCAGAGCCCAGCCGGTCACCCGCGCCGGAAAGGGCGTCAGCCGTTCGAGCGCCACCGTCACCCCGTCCCAGGGCCGCAGCCGCAGCGCCGAGAGGTTGGCCTGCATCGCAACCTCGCGCTGGCGGCGGTTGCGCTCCAGTTCGATTTTCATCAGGCGCTGGACCGTGGCGGCGGAGGTGGTGAGCGGGAACTCCATGTCGCGAAAGATCGCCTCGCCGCCATCCTCGGTGACGTAGTTGCTGGCGAGCAACGGCGGGGCATCGGTCGGCTGCCAGGCGGCTGCGGGCTCGACATAAACGGCGCGCACCCCGTTGAAGAGATCCCGTCGCGGGCGCGAGCCTACGATGGTGACGTCGCCGCGCAGATCGTCCGAGGTGAGGGTCGCCGCCGGCAGCGCCGGCGCGCCGGCATGGATGTAGAAGCGCCCCCCACTCACGACCAGCGCGCCCGCCATGGCAGCGACCAGCTTGCGGGTGATGGCGATCTTGCCCTCGCCCAGGGTGACGGCGCCGTTGACGGTGTAGCGGCGCTCCGCGGTGCCATCGCGGCGGCCCATGATCTCGTCGCAGATGTTGGCCGCGGCCATCAGCGCCGGCAGGTCGATATCCGACCACGCGGCGCGCCACCCGAAGGGCGAAGTCAGGTACCAGGCCAGGCACAGCGCGGGATTGTCGGACCAACCGGCGGCGCCGGTCCGCGGGTCGAGGATGGTGTCCGCACCCTCGACGATCGCCGAGAGGCTGGGCGCGCCGGAGGGGAAGGCCTCGGGCCGCAGCTTGAGGCGCACGGCGAGATAGGCGCGCCCCTGGCCACGATGGGCCGCGGTCCACTGGCCGCCAGTGTCTGCGACGAGGTTGGCGTTGGCCGCCTGGCCGGGATCGCCCAGTGCGCGGTCGATGCGCAGCAGGCCGGCGAACTTCGCGTCGGTGGAGGCGGTGCCGTTGAGGAACACCTCACCGATGGCGCGGACGCGGTGGGCGGCCAGCACCACGACGACGTGGAGGAAGCCGTCGGCGCGGCCCTCGTCATCGGTGGCGGAATGCAGGAACACCACGGGGCCCGATGTGCGACAGCGCCCGAAGACGACCTGGTGCTCGGTGATGGGCTGGCGGAAGGACTGGGTGCGGCCGGCGCCGGGCGTGCGGGGATCGAAGCCGGAGCCCGGGCCGGTGTCCGTCCCTGGGGTGACATTGGCGCTACGGGCGGCGGAGGGCGACTTGGGGCGGAAGACCGCGGCACCCACGGCGGAGACCACCAGGGCGGCGCCGGCGGCCGCCACGGCGCCCAGGACGCCACCGCCGATGACGGCCGAGGCGGCGGCCCCCGCGGCAGCGGCGATGAAGGGGATGGCGACGGGCATCAGCCAACCCTCCAGGTAATGGTGCAGGCAGTAATGGGGCGGCGGAGCAGGCCCGCGGGTCCGACGAAGGCGGCGCGGCCGGCGTCGAGCACGACGCCGAGGCGATCCGGGTCACTGGCCAGCACAACGTCGCCGGCGCGGGCGAAGGGGACCGGCACGCGCGGGTACCCTGCGGTGTCGGCCATCGCGGCGAGGGAGGGCTGGTGCTGCCACGACGGCCGCCGCCCGGTGCAGGCCACCACCGCCGCCAGGGCGAAGCGCCCGCAGTTCCAGCGCGCCGCATCAAAGGGCCGATGCTCAGCGGCGCTGATCAGCGCCGCCAGCCGCTCCGGCCAGTCGGGCAGCCGGCTCACTGGTTCGGCAGCCGGATTTCCGCCTCCTGGAGTGCCGGCACGAATTCGAAGAACCGATCGCCCGGATACTCGGCCTGCTGATCGGCGTCGGTGTAGCGCCGCACCTCGGCGCGCTCGAGGTCCACGAGCCGGCTCTCGCAGGCCAGCGCGACGGAGGGCTCCCCGCCGTCCGTCACCTCCATGGTGTCCATCAGCCCGGCCCAGAGCGGAAACGGGTCCGCGACAAAGGCGCCCTGCGCGTCCAGCAGCGCGCCCCACAGCGTGACCGGTCGCAGGCGATAGCTGCGCTCGGCCAGTGCGATGTCCACCACCTCCTGCGGCACTGGCGACAGGGCGAGGGTGAGCCGCACGGCACGCAACTCGACCGTCTCCTCCACATCCGAGATGGCGCCAATGCTACCGGCGCCCTCGAACACCTTCCCGGCCCAGTCGAGCGGGCCGAGCCCGGTCCAGACGCGAAAGGGGCCGGTGGCGAAGTCGAGTTCGACCAGCACCACCGGTGTTGCGATGGGCGCGGTGGCCGCGGCCGCCGCCTGGTTGCTGAGGCGTGGGGTGCCGGACATGGCTAAAGCGCCTCCTCCAAGCGGATGGTCACGGCGGCGAAGGGCCCGGGCCGTGTCGGGTTCGCCGCCTCGTCGTCGGAGACCAGGCGCATCGGCACGCTCGGCAGCGAGAGGATCAGCGGCTCGCCGACCACCACCGCGGCGCGCAGTGGCGGCGCGATGGCGATGGTGGCGGTGCCCGCGCCGGAGGCAGCGACCGCGGCGGTGGCGATGTAGAGCCGCCCGCCGAGGCCGATGTAGTCGCCCGCGCCGACGGCCACCGTGCTCGGCCACCAGCCCTGCGTGACGATCGACAGCGCGCCGCGTGGTGCGCCGGCCGCCAGGGACGGATTGCCGGAGCCCACCACCAGCCCGGTCCCGTCCGTGAAGATGGTGGCGTCCGAGAAGCTGTAGGGTCCGGTCGGCACGTCGCCCTGGCTGCGGGGATCGCCTGTGCGGTATTCGCGCCGCCAGTCCCATATGCGCACCGTGTTGGCGGAACCGGCGAGTGCCGCCAGCAGCCCGTCCATCACGCCGGCCTGCACGCGGCCCAACGGCTCGAAGCTCGCCTCTGCCACCCAGCGCGCACCCTCGCGCCGCAGCACCTGCGTAGCGCGGGTGACCGGCGAGACAAAGCGCAGCGTGTTGTGCTGCAGGTAGAAGCTGAGCCGCGACGGCCGCAGCACGGCGGGCCAAGCATATTCCGTCATGGCTATCCCCGCACGATAGAGGTGGCGCTGCCGCCGCGGCGGATGGCGTCGAGCGTGGCCGCACTGGCCTGGCGCACGATCTGCGCCGAGAGCACCCGCAGCCGCGCCTCTACGCCGGCATCGGCGCCGCGGGCATCGATGGTGATGCTCTGGTTGATCACCGGCCCGCCCGGCGCCATGCCGTTCGGCAGCACGGTGCCGCTGCGGTTTGGCACGAACCATTCGGGCCCGCGCTCGCCGACGATGTAGGGCTGGCCGCCGGCCACCGGCCCGCCCTCGGCGCGGAACAACCCGCCCAGTGCCGAGCCGATCCCCGAGAAGATCGAGCCGAAGTCGAAGCCACTGAGGCTGGAGGTGACCGCCGTGCCCAGCGGCTCGGTGATGGTGCGGCGAACGACGATGCGGGCGATGTCCTGCAGGATGCCCTGCAGGACCTTCGAGAAACTCTCGCCCTTGATGATCGCGTCCTCGAAGGCCGACGAGAAGGTCAGGCCAAGTTCCCGCGCTGTGTTGCTGGTGCGCTCGGTGGCCTGCTGCACACGCTGCTGGCTGCGCTCCAGCTCCTCGAGCGCGGCATTGGCCTCGCGCGAGACGGTCTCGTCGGGGATGGGCTGGCCGGTGCGCTCGGAGCGCTCGACCAGACGGCCGAGGGTTTCGAGGCGGCGGGTGTAGCGCTCCTGGGCGTTTTCGTTGTTCTGAATCAGCCGCTCGCGCTCGCGGATGATGTCGTTGATCTCGCGCTCGGCCTCGCGGTCGGGGCGCGGGATGCTGGCCACACGGCGGGTGGTGCCCTCGATGCGGCGCAGCGCCTCGTCGCGGTCGCGAAGGGCGAGTGTCTCCAACTGCGTGCGATCGGCGGCGGTGATGCCACCCGCGGCCTCGGCCTCGCGCAGCCGGCGGACGCGGTCGTCGTATTCGCTGTTGATCCGGAAGCGGTCGTCGAGCGCGCGGCGCAGTTCCTCGGCATCCGCGGCGGTGCGGCGACGGCGTGCCTCGGCGGCCTGGGCGGCCGCGGTCTCCTGCTCGGTGCGCTGCCGCTCGCCCGCGGCCTGCTCGCCGCGGGTGATTTCCTCCTGGAGTTCGCTGTACTGCCGGCGCAGTTCCTCGAGGCGCGCGGCGCGGTCCACGCCGGCCTGCCGCTGGGCGGTGCCGACCAGACCGCTCTGGATCGAGCCACGGCGCGGCTGGGAGCGCAGGCTGTCGCGGCCGTCACTCTCCGCCTCGATGCGCGCGATCTGGGCGCGCAGCGCCTCGGCCTGGGCGCGGCGGTCCGCCTCCTGCTCCGAGGGCAGCAGCAGGCCGGAGCCCCGACGCACGCCGTCCAGCACGCGGGCGGCGCCGGACAGGGCGCGCGCCAGCGCGTTGGACAGGCCAATCGCCTGGTCGAGACGGGCGAGGAACTGGTCGGCGGCGGCGGTAAGCTGCCCGAAGGCACGGCCGACCGAGAGCGGCGCGCGCTCGAACTCGCCATTCAGCCGCTCGACGGCGCGCAGCAGCGCCGGGAAGACCGTGTCGGCGGTGAGCTTGCCCTCGGAGCCGAGCTTGCGGAGCTCGCCGATGGAGACGCCGAGCTCGCGCGCCAGCGCCTGCGCCAGCGTCGGCAGGCCTTCGAGGATGCTGCGCAGCTCATCGCCCTGTAGCGTGCCGGAGGCCAGCGCCTGGGCGAGCTGCTGGGTGGAGGAGGCGATCTCCTGCTGCGAGGCGCCCGACGCAATGGCGATGCGCTGCAGGCCGCCGACCAGGGTGGCGACCTGGTCGGAGGTGGCGCCGATCTCGCGGGCCGCGATCGAGAAGCGGACGAAGGCGTCGACGCTCTCGCGGACGGCAACGCCGGTCTGCAGGCTGTCGCGGTACAGCCGGTCGTAGATCTCCCCGGCGCGCTCGATCGAGCCGAGCGCGGTATTCAGCCGGCCCATGGACTGGGTGAGCGCGTCGCCGGCGACGACCACGGCGCGAAGCCCGGCGGCGAGGCCGGCGATCTGCACGCCGCGGACGGCGACGTCGAGCAGGTCCAGCGCGCGGGAGGCGCGATCGGCGCCGCCCTGGATGCGCTCCAGGCTGCGCTGGCCGGTCTCGCCGACCTCGCGCAGCTCCTGATTGACCCGGGCGGCATCGTCGAGCGACAGCCGGACCGAGACGCGGCGCGTGCTATCCGCCATGCGTCACGCCTCCTGCGTCGGTGGGGTCGTCAGGGTCCGGGGGGATCACTGCGGCGAGCGGCGCTGCCGGCGGCGAGGCCCATGCGCATGGCCAGCAGCAGTTCCGCCGCGGCCCAGCCGGCCGCCCCCATCTCGCGGGCGGTGGCGAGCGCGGCCGGCATGTCGAGGTCGAGGCCGCTCATGGTCGCCGTGGCGCAGGTGGTGCCAGCAGCCCAGCACGCGGCGCCCGGGACGCTGGCCGGCGCGTGGGCGGCGTAGGGGCAGGCGAGCCCGCAGTCGCGATCGAGGGCCGCGCAGCCGCGGCAGTAGTCAGGGCCCTGGCCGAAGTGCCATTCGGCCCGGGCCCTTAGCCGTTTCCCTCCAGCGCCACTGCGGCGACCGGACCGGTGGCGCGATCCCAGAAGGCGGCGGCCATCTCGTCCCTATCCATCAGCCGCTCGACGGCCTCCGGCGAGAGCGGCAGCGGCTTGCCGGCGGCGTCGCCCACCCCCTCCCAGGCGGTGACGGCGTGGCGGGCGAGCGCCTTGACCAGGAAGGCGAAGGCCAGGCCGCGGGCCATGTCGGGGTCGAGGTCGGCCTCCGCGGCCCTCAGCGCGCCGAGGCGACGGGCGGAGCCGGCCTGGGCCGCGGCCATGACAGCGGTGGTGACGGGGCGGATTTCCACGCGGACGCCGCGCGGCAGGTCGAGCCAGTACGGCTCGACCGGGAGGTCGAGGGTGAGCATGCATTTCTCCATTTGCGTGATACTCGGACGAGACGTCTCGATGTCAGGCACTTGACGTGAGCCGCTACGGGTCGGCTGTCATGTCGATGCCGCCGCCATTCGGTGCTGCCAGATCAGAGGAGCAGCTAATGCGTTGCGGCAGATTGGAGGCGGAACTGCCGTAGGCGCTCGTAGGTGGCATCAGCCAGTTCTGGCTCGCCACCGATACTTGCCTCAAGCTTCTGAAGGCTTTCGTGTTCGTCCGGGCCATCCGGAGCGACGAGATAGGTGCTGCGCAAAATGGCGACGATCGGGCGCTGCAGGACGAGGGGCAGCGTGGCTAGGGCCGGTCCACCGGCCTCCAGCAGCAGGAGCGAACGCACCGCCGCCCATCGGCTGTAACGGGCAAACGCGAGTGCATCTGTACGATCGCGGGCGTTGCGGGCTTCTGGATCAAGCCGTTGCGCCAAGGGGGCTTGGCCCTTCTGGCTGGCCCAGATCCGCTCAAGGATCGAAATCACTAGGGTGGTCGTGCCGCTCAGGCGGTCCCTGCCCACCGGCAACTCGCTCAGCAATGGCGCAAAAGCGGATGTCTCAGAATCGGGCCGAAGCCGCGCTGCCTCGTGCAACAGGCGGAGAATGAAGGATGCCTTGGCGGGAACATCATCTACAGGCAAGGACGCGTTCTGGACGCGTTCGGCAAGCCAGGCATCGAAAAGCTTGAGCGCGCGCAAAAGCACCTTTCGGCGCCTGTCGTGCTGTCGCCGCCGCCGAGCCTCGGCTTTGGCCTGTTCCTCTGGGGAGAGGGCCGCCGAGGATGCCTCCTGTTCGGCTGGGTTGGCGACGTCCTCCGGCCTAGGCATCGCGTCATGCTCGCCGTCCTCGTCTTCTCCCGCTGCTAGGTCGTCCTCCTCGCGCAGTTCACGCTCGCGCTCGGTGCGCGGGTCGGGGGCACCGGTCAGGCAGCCCATGGCGATGCGAGAGGCCAGAGCCTGGATGGGATGGCCGCTCCAGATACCGTGGTTGGCCTGGAAAGAGATCGCATGCTTGCGGCTGGTGTCCTCGGTCTCGCGACGGAACTCCTCCTCGCTGTCGTAGTGGTCGCGGTGTTCCTCCCCCGAGCCTCCCTTTCCGCCGCCACCCGAGGCACGATCAGGCCGCTCGAAGAGCAGATCGGCCAGCTCCGCAAGATCCATGATGTCAAATCGGCCCTGTTCGAAGCCGGTAACGAGCGACGTGGCGCCGCCGTAGGATCCCGGGGAGGCCAGCCAAAGTCGTTTAGGGTCATGTACGAGGGCAGGCAGCGTCCTGCGACCATCAGCAAGGCGGAAGCGCACGATCAGCGGCCAGCTCGGCGTACCTGGAATGTCGGCAAGTCCTTGACCGTTGCCCCCCACGCGCACCGCGTGCTCAGAACCGCCCGGCAACAGGACCGTCGCTGAGGTTAAGTACCCGCTGGACAGTGGCCACCACCTCAGCTGCTGCTCATCCAGTTCGACCGTACCGGGAAGGAGTTCGGCGTCACCTGCAGGCTCGGGCTCTGGTCGGACCGAGGGAAGCAAGCTCCGATCGAATGGCTGGTCCAGTTCCAACCCTAGCCAGGAGAGTGCCTCGTCTCGTGGATACCGCCGATAGACGCAGGCCTCAGCATTTCGGCCGGCCCGACCGGGTGAGCCCAGGGCGGCACGACTCACATTCGCACTGCCGTAGAGGACGTGGTCGCCCTCCTCGCACTGAATGATAACAAGCTTTGCGTGCAGGTCGCGCATCGCGCCAAGTGCTGCGGGCAGCCGAGCGAGCCGCAGGTTCAGATGACTGAGATTCATGTAGGCGGGGAAATTGGGGCGTCGGTCGGGAAGCCCGACAACGATTTCTGCACTGGGGAAGGCGCTCGCAATGTCCTCGATGGCTTGGGCTTCGGCATCCCAGAACGGGGAGATCAGCACTACGCGGTGCGCTTGGCGATGGCCGATGATGCCACGTAGCTTTTCCAGAATGCCGACACCGGCCCCGTCGCCCCGCTCCAGCAGCAGGTCAATCTGCGTTCCATCCTGCAGCGTGAGTGGCTCGATGTTTTCACGGAATTCGGCAAGCCAAGGGCTGTCACGGTGCAGCAGCGCTAACTTGTGTTCCATGGCATCACCTGGCACGGCCCTCATCCAGGGAAGTACGTAGTTGAACGCTTTGCGGATCAGTTGCCCTTGCGCGGCATTGTCCAGGCCGTCGTCCCTGGCGTCCCAGGCGAGAGAGCCGACCAGCTCGAGATTCCTGCACCAACCTGCCGCGGTTGCGTTAGCGGAGGACACGCTAAGCCGTGCCCGCCGTTCACCCAAGCGGATCATCAGCTTTGGGTGGAAACAGGCTTGGGCGCGGGCAGGCACGACTGCATAGCGACGCCCCGCGCGCGAAAATGCCTCCGGCAACGTAGCCAGGGACGTCGCGAACATCGTCGCATCCGCAAGGAGAATGTTGTTGCGGCAGCTATCGCGGTTCAGCCGCCGCTCAATGCCGGAGTCGTAGAAGGCGCCGTCCACCGAGAAGGTGGTGGTGATGGAGGAGTGAAAACCCTTCTGCTTCTTCACCTCGTCGAGGAGCTTAGTCAGGAGCATGGCTGTCCAGGAATGCGTGGCCATCGGCCGTTAGCTGGTTGCCTTCGTGGTAGCGGGCGTCCTCAAGAAAGCGGCTGAGGTTTGTAAGCCGAGGCGCAGTGTTGAAGAAGGCGCGTGTGTAGCTCTCGCACACCCGGCCGTCCTCAAGGGTGAAGTGGAAGGTATCGAGGCTGTTCGCGAGCAGCTTGTGGCCAGCAATCTCCAGGTGTTGGCGGATGAGGTGGAGGCGCATGACAGAGGCCAGTGCCTCTGCAAGAGGTTGATCGCGGTGGTCGTTGAGCGTTCGAAGCACCGCGGATAGGGAGCGCGCGCCCCCACCGGCGTGCCGATCGACCACCGCCAATACTCCATCCTGCCGAGCCGCCCAGCGCGCCCAAAGCGTGCCAAGCAGTTGTAGTGCCTCGACCGCACCTTCGGGCAATCCCTCCTGCTCAGGAAGCTTCACCAGGCAGCGTCGAGCTGCATCCTCAAGTTCCGCCTCCTTTTGCGTGAACCGCTCGCCGCAAGCCTCTGCCCAATCAGCCCAACTTGTTGTAGCGCCGGCCGCCTCTGCTAGCCGACCGGAAACCTCAGCGCAGAGCACGTCCGGCGCGGGTCCGTCAGCACGCTCTGCGTGATTCAGCATGACATTGAAGATTGCGGCGAGCGCAGCATGGCAGAGCTCATTTGCCTGGTAGGCACGCCAAACTTTGACGGTCTCGCCCGGCGCTTCGAACGGCTCCTTCCCTGGCATCAAGCCGTTGTAGAAGGCCTCACGAACGTGGTCGTCCTTATGTTTTTTCGGGTCGCCTCCAACTTCGCGCAGACGCCGCATGTAGTGGAGAAGGAGCCAGGCACTGGATCGGCGTGCACCACCGACACCTGGTCGGCCACCGTCGCCGCGGATAAAGCCGCGGAGCAGATTCATCTCCTCGCTTGGCAGCTGAATGCAATGAGGCCCCATCGCCTCGCCGATGGCCTCCAGGTCGGCAACAGCTACCTCGCCCGTCAGGATAGCCTTCAGGGCAACATCGCCCATCGGACCCACCGCCTGGCGATAGGCTGCCGCCATTGCGCGGCCCGGACCATCCGCAATGAGCGGCACGCCCTTCGAGGGGGACAGTAGGCCAACCTCCAACATGCTGGCGATGTAGAACTGCCCAAAATTTCCACCGATCGCCCCGAGGTAGCTGTCGAGAGATCTAGCTCGCGTTGCCGCCGCATCTTGAATGGAGAGATCGAGGACACTGATGCCATCCAACAGGCGCTCGCGATCCAAGCGCTCGGCCCATTCCCTCCCGGCCATGCCGCCCGAGCGGTCCCTATCGTGGCGGTAACTGGCGAGGGCAAGCAGGGCCTCGGCGCGGCGGATGAAGCGCCGCCAATGTGCAGTGTCGTTGTTGTGGACCTCTCGGTTAAAGGTCGCCACTGTCCAGCAGTAGAAGCTGTAATAGCGGAGCCGGTTCGTCACGTTGGTTAGCCCGGGTACCAGGGTACGGTAGATGCGGACCGAGGTGGCCTGCATCCCCAAAGGGTCCCGGCCAGAACTTTTTGTCGCCCGCTCCGTCCAAACCGGCTGAAGAACTCCCAACCTCTACTCCCCCCGACCATTCATCAAGACAATGATGCGGTCTGACAGCGCAGAACCGCAATCCATCTATGATGTCCTGGCCGCTTAATGGGCTCAGGCATACTCCGTCCCAGCCTGCTGGTTCCGCAGCACCGCCGTCATCATGCGCGTCGCCGTGGCGTTGAACGCGGCCCTGAACTCGAAGCTGGCCTCCACCCCGGCCGGCCCCTCGATCGGGGTCTTGGCGAGAGCCAGATAGACCTCGTGCAGCGTGATCGTCAGGCTGCGGTTCGCGTCGATGGTAAAGGCCAGCGCAAATTCCGCCGAGGTGCCGGCCTGCGCCTGGGCGAGCAGCGTCGTGTTCTCGAAGCGCACGGTGATCTGGCCGGTGCAGCGCGCGATGCCGGGGTCTACGCCATCGACGCGCCGATCGGCGCGGATGGTGCGCACCGCCTCCATCCCGTTGGCGTAGGTGAGCCGCGCGCCGGTGACCTGCGCTAGGGCCGAGCCGCTGCGCGTGATGCTCCCCTGCGCTTTGTTAAAGGCGGTGTAGGCCGCGCTGGTCGGAGTGCCACCCGACGTTGCGCCGGTGCGCACCGAGCCCTGGCCGAGCAGCCCGAAGGTCGCCGTCGCCGCTCCGGTCGGCGTAAAGTCCATCTCCAGCGTGTCGGCGCGCACGCCGGTGCACACGTCGAAGGACGGGACATCGGGATAGCCGATCTCCATCGCGTTGCTCGGCAGCGACGCCGCGCCCGAGCCGAAGGTGTGGATGAAGTTGGTGGTGCCGGTAGTGGTCGGCGGGCCCAACAGCAGCCGCAGCCAGTGGCCGATGTTGATCAGGTCGACCGGCACCACCGCCTGGCCGGCGACCGTGACCGTGTCGAGGAAGGGCGCGGCCGGGTCGCGGTTGCTGCCGACGCCGATGACGTCGGCATCCAGCAGCGGCTGCTCTGCGCCAAGATCACAGGACAGGAACGGCATGCGCCGCCAGTTGCTACCGGGC
Organism: Falsiroseomonas tokyonensis; assembly: GCF_019024325.1. Taxonomy (GTDB): domain Bacteria; phylum Pseudomonadota; class Alphaproteobacteria; order Acetobacterales; family Acetobacteraceae; genus Falsiroseomonas; species Falsiroseomonas tokyonensis. Next base: position 8,450 of record NZ_JAFNJS010000015.1, on the reverse strand, counting down.
GCGGTGCCGTAGACGGTCTCGGGCAGCATGAGCAGACGGCAATTCGCGCCAATGGCACGGGGCATGGTCGTTCTCCTGGAGGGGGATTAGGCCAGCGGCGAGCCGGCGACGGTGAACCAGAGGGTGACGGGGATGGCTGCGGCGCGGGCCGCGGCAGCGCCCTCGAACTCGACATCCTCGAAGGACGCACTGCCGGGCTGCGCCCATTCAACGGCACCGCCGAGGCTGCGGTTGGCGGTGATGGCTGCAGCGATATCCACCAGCAGCGCGTCGAGCAGCGTGTTGCGTGCAGCGGGCGTGGCGCCGGCGACGGTGATCTCGACCTCGGCACGATGCTCGATCTGCCAAGCGAGCGGGGAAAGGATCGGCGTTTCCTCCACCGCCTCGCCGTCGCGCACCACGACCAGCCCGCCGGCGGGGATGCGCTGCGGGATGGTCTCGCCCCGCAGCACGGTCGGCGCTGGGTTCCTGACGGCCAGCGACGTGATCAGCCGGCTGTGCAGCGCGGCGATGGCGGTCTCGCGCGCGCTCACGCGGCCCTGCCGCTCTCGCGTTCCCACGCCGCCACGAAGCGCCCCGGCAGACGGCGCAGCCCTCGCTCAGCCGCGCCGCGCACATCGAGCCGCTTAGCCAGCTTCACCTGCGGCAGAAGAAGGAACATCGGCACCATTCCCTGCTCCAGCAGGCCGCGCGCCCAGGCCTCGCGGCCCTTGCGGTTGGCCGTGCCTACTTCCGTGACCCCGCCCGCCACCAGCCGGGTTCGGCGGCGCCGCCCGATCTGCTCGCCTTGCCGCAGCGGCAGGCACCACACGAAGCCCCGGCCCGATTTGAAGGGCCGGAGGAAGCCCTGGCCGGAGGCGACCATCTGCGCGGGCGTCACCCGCATGCCCTTCTCGCCTCGGCCACGCCGCCCCCTGGCGGCGTTGAAGCCGGTCGGGATGGCCAGGAACTTCCCGCCCCCCTTGGTTCGGATCAGGGCGCCGCGCTCGAAGGCGTCGATGACGTTCGGCACCTTGGTGAAGACCAGCCCCGCCGGCCGCAGTGACTGGCCGGACCGCGGGAAGATCATCGACCGCCAAGCATTGGCGATGCCCCGCGCGTTGGCCGAAAAGGCGGTGGTGACCTGGCGGCGGAGTTCGGCCTTCACCTGGTCGGTTTCCGCGCGGATGGCGGTCATGGCCGCGCGCTCACCCGCCTTCACCTCATCGGCCAGCACCTTGCGGAGGTCGCCGACGATGGCGGCCCCGAGCCGCATGGATCAGCGCCCACCGAATTTGCGGCTCAGGATGCGCAGCAGCAGGTCATGCAGGGCGGCATAGCCGAGCGTGCCGGCCAGCCACGCGACGGCGAAGAGCCACCAGCCATCGAGCTCGAAGGCATGGGCGATGAGCCAGGCGCCAGTGCCAAGGCTGCCACCGGCCAGCGCGTGCAGCAGATAGGCGCGGGTCAGCAGCGGTCGGTCTGTGGACGAGAAGCGCGCCATCGCCCCGAGCGCACCCAGGGCGCCGGCGAGCAGCGCCTCGCCGACAATGCCGCCGATGCGTTCGGGGTCGATCATGGCGGTGCTCCTATCGGCGGCAGAAGACGCGCCAGGCGATGCCGGCCGCGTCGCGCTCGGCGTGCTGGACGGTCAGGGTGTCGGCGCCCAGGGTGAAGGTGTCGTCCGCGTCCACAGCGGGCAGCACGGCGATGGCGACGGTCAACACGTCGCTCGCCTGGATCACGCTGGTGCCAAAGGCGTCGCCCAGCCGGTCCGGCGCCGAGCGCATCACGCGGAGCAGGACCGGCGCCCCGATCCCGCCCGCGCGATAGCTCGCATCCGTCCCGATGTTCGGATCCGCGGCCAGCACGTCCATGGCCGCGGCGAAGGCGCTCATGCCGGCCGTCGCAGTCGCCAGGCGAGCACGCCCACCACGGCGGCGGCGATGACCGCGATGGCGACGGCCGGCGCTAACGTGCCGAGGGCTTGGATCGCCGGCGCGGCCTGCGCCACGGCGGTCGCGATGCCCGCCGCACCCACCAGCACCGCACCACGCCCGGTGCCGGTGACAGCCGCGACCTCCCGCAGCGTCACCGGTGGCGCCGGCGGCACCCCGGCGAGCGTCAGGGCCCGATCGATCACCGCGGCCGGATAGGACAGCCCGGCGCATTCGTGGTGGATGATCGCCTCGACCAGCGACCGGAGGTGATCGTGCCGATGCAGGTCGATCGCCTCGTCCGGCCCAACGCCGATCCGCCGCGCCACCACTGCGATGTACGCGGCGGTGTCGTTCTCCACCTTGGGTGCCCAGCGCTCGATGATCGCCCGCGGCGTCCGCAGCTTGTGCCGGTCCTGATAGGTGACCAGCAGGGCGGCGAGCGCGCGGATGCCGAACTCGTGGCTGGTGAAGCGGCAGAAGCGCCCGTCCGAGGGCGGATCGGCCAGCCCCTGCCACGCATTGGCGGGGACATGCTCGATGTTGCCTGGGTTGCGGTTGCGATAGCCCCGCGTGGCCTTGGGATCGAGACTCATGCGCCGGACGCCGGAACGCGCAGCAGCACGGCACGCACGGTGGTGTCGGCAGCGAGCGCCGCCACCGTGGCGAGGCCCACCTGGAAATTCCCGGTGGCGGTGGTGGTGAGGCGCCGGTTCGTGTTGTCCCAGAACACCCGGGCGCCGGCGGTTATGGCGAGCGCCGGCTCCTTGGTGATGTCGAACACACCCTTGGTCTGGCATTCGATGACGGCGTTCTGCACGCCATCGACCGCGGCGACACCGAACAGCGCGCCGACCAGGACGCCCTGGCCGGAGGTAACGCCGCCCGCATAGGGCACGGCGAGCGCCAGGCTGTCGCCCGGCTGGACATAGTTGCGCATGGCGATGAGGTCTCCAGAAACGCAGAAGGCGCCCGGTGGGGCGCCCTCTGCATGGGTTCACGATGTACGGGAGGAGCCGGGGTCAGGTGCCCGGGTTGAACCAAGCGCCGCGCCAGTCGATGGCGCCGACGCCGAAGTCGAAGATCACGCTGACCTCGACGCCGTCCACGCCCTGGACATTCCCGGTGGTAACCTGCGGACCCTCGGCGCCGTTCAGGTAGCCGTAGACGTAGACCGGGGCCGCCATCGGATCCGAGAAGAGATACCAGCGGTTTGCCGGGATCAGCGGCTCGACCAGCGGCTGCACGAAGCCGGCGTAGACATTGGCGTTGCTGGTCTGCGTCGCCTGGACGGAGACGGTGAGCTGCCGCGCCGCGAGTTCCTGGTTCGGCCCGACCAGCAGGCGCATCTGCGCGCCGACCGCGATGGGAAGCCCGTCGAGGGTCTTCTGGCGCATCACCGCGGCACGGCCCAACGCCAGGTTGGGCAGGTCGAGCGCGGTGCCCGCGCCCGCCTTGTTGGCCCGCGCTGCTGCCGTGCCGAACACCGCCGCCGCGCCAGTGGTGAGCGTGGGGCCGTCGCCGGCCGCGCTGTTCACGAGCGCGTAGGCCGTGGCGTTCTCGAAGTCCGCGACGCGGCGGCCGATCATGGAGGCGAAGTCGGTGAACGCGCCGAGATCGTCGTTCACCAGCATCTGGCGCGTCACACGGATGCGCCGCGCGAAAGTCTGCAGGAAGACCAGCTCCTGGCTCTCGGACATGGTGCCGGCCTGGACTTCGCCATTTTCCGAAAGCGGCAGCAGCGTCGGGAAGTCGCCGACGCGGAGATGCCGGTGCGGCTTGAAGTCGCGGAAATCGCGCCGCAGGAACAGCGTGCGGTAGGTCGGCGCGGCCGGCGCGTAGGCCGCCAGCAGCATCTTGTTGGCCGCGGCCGAGAGCAGCGCCGGGAAGTCGCTGGTGGTGTGGAAGGCGCGTTCGGCCAGGATGGTCGGGTTGCGTGGGACGTTGCGCTCGCCGCGCGCACGCAGCAGCTCGCCGATCATGTCGGAGGGCCGCCAGCCCAGGAACTCGGTGTGGCGGCCGGTGGCCGGCGCCTGGTAGCCGGGCATGGTGCGGGCGGCGAGCGCCTCGGCCATGGCGTCGAGAAGCTGCGACGGGTCCTCGTTGGACGGGCCGGTGTCGGGGCGCGCCGGCAGGGAGGGGCGCGCGGCGCCGCTGGTGAAGGCCTCCCACAGCCGGCCGCGCAGCACCTCGGGCGAGACGCGGTCGCGGATGGCGGCCTCGCGCATGGTGTCGAGCATGTCGGCGGTCACCAGGCCACGGGCGGCGGCCAGCACCGGCTCGTAGCCAGCGATGCGCTCGACGGCGGCGCGCTCCGCCTCGGCGCGGATGGCCTCCAGGTCGGGGGCCGGCGGGACAGCGCGGGTCGGCTCGGGCGAAGCGGTGGTGGTCACGATGGTCTCCTGGGGCGGGGCGATGGGCGGCGCGGGCGGCGCCGGCGCGGGATCCGGCGAAGCCGGCGTCGTCTCGGGCATGGGTGGTTCCTCGAGGATGGTCAGGGCGGGTTCGATGGCGGTGGCGGGGGTGCCCTGATCCCCCTCGCCACGGATCACGGCCAGGCCGTCCACGGGGACGGGCACGATCGAGATTTCGTAGGGCTCCCAATCCACGGCGCGGTGGATGGTCTGGCCGGTGCTGGCGTCGGGCCGGGGCTCGTAGCGATGCACCCGGTAGCCGACGCTGACAGACTGCAGCGTGCCGTCAGCGACGCGCTGCCAGACCGGCTCCACGTCATCGGCACCGCTGAATTGCAGGGTGGCGTAGCCGCGGCCGGCCTCGAGGCGAGCGGCGGTGACGCGACCCAGAACATCGCGCGTGCCGGCACGCCGATGCGTGTCCAGCACGGGGGCGCGGCCGGACCGGAGCGCATCCATGCGCACCGCTGAGGGTGCCATGTCGAGCTCTTCGAGGATCGGCCCATAGGGCGGCACGAAGTTGCGGGCCCGTGCGCCGGTGCTCCACACCACTTCGACGGTGCGGGCAGAGCGATTGACCGTGACGGGCGCCGCCAGGGCGCGGCAGGCCACGATCGATTGCCCAGCGTCGGGAAGTCGATCCGGCGCGGGGGATTCCGCGCTCGGTTCGATTGGCTCGGTCATGAGGTGTGCTCCTGGGCTGCGCCGTTACGGCGCGGCGAAGCCCTGCGCGTTGACGTAGACCTGCGCGCCGGTGGTGATGCAGGCGACGTTCATGGCCGTGGCCGCGGTGCCGCGCAGCGGCGTGGGAAAGGTGATCTCCACCGGGGCCGCCATCGCCGCCGGCAGCAGCTGCCGCCAGATCACCGTGGCGCCGTCCTTAATCACCACCTCCGTCGCGACCGTCGCGTGCGCGTTGCGGATGTCGATCGAGGTCACGTAGTTCCGGATGCCGGCAGCCGCCGCAGCCCGGAGCGCCACATCGGCGGTGTTGATGATCCCACCCGCGGCGGCGGCGTACTGCCAGTCCGCCTCCGGGATGGCATAGGGCTTGGTGACCAGCGCGCCGATCAGCGTCGCCAGCAGATCGACGCCCCGCGCCGTTGTGACGGCGACCGGGTTGGCCGAGTAGCCGGTTGCGGCCAGAACCGGCACGGCGCCGCTGGTGTTGCGCGCCTGACCACCCACGGGCGTGACCGTCGGGGGGATGGTGCTGAGGACGTTCACGCCCAGCCCCTGGCCCGCGACCGACTGGCCGCGGCCGGCCGTGATCTCGGTGGTGAGCTCAGCATAGTCCGCGATGGTGACGAACTGGACCTTGATGTCCGTGTTCGAGACCGGCGCGAGGTTGCGCGAGATCGAGGCCCAGCCGGTGTTGAGATAGGCGCCGGTGAAGGTCGAGCCCACCAGATCGAAGCTGTTCGCGTCGATCACCGTGATGGTGAAGGTCCCATTCGCCCCGGGCACGCCCGACACGTCCGCCACCGTCACCGTGTCATTCGTGGCAAAGCCATGCGCCGCGCGAGTGATGCGCACCGCCCCACCGCCATTGTTCGCCACCGCCGAAATACCGCTGATGAACTGCCGGTTCCGCACGCGGATCCGAAAGCGATACAGCGCATTCGGCTCGGGAATCTGCTGATGGCGGACATAGGAGTTCGAGCGCGCCGCTGTGGTGTCGAGCAGGCGGCCGTGGAAGTAGCATTCGTCGTTGGTCGGCTCGAGCTCCAGCACCGACCAGCCCGCGGGGGCGGTGGTGGGAATGGTGCTGCCGGAAGTGCTGCCGAGGCGCGGCGCCCCCTCGCTCTGGACTTCGTAGTTCGCGAGCGTGGCGCTGGCGCCGTCCAGCCGCCAAGCCGCGGCGCTGCGCCCATCCGGCTGGGCGGTGGTGGGATCGATGCTGACCAGCTCGAGCCACACCGACTGGCCGACGATGCGCTGGCTCATGTTCACCGCCACCATGACCCGGAGCGGGATGGTGAAGGTGGTGCGGCTGGTGAGCGTCAGCTCATCGTCGAGGGTCGTGCCGGCGGAGATGGTCACGGCGCCATCCGCGACGGTGTGTGTGATGCCGCCGCCGCTGGCCGCGATCTCCCACCGCGCCGGGTTGATCTCGGTGCCGTTGAAGCTATCGCGGAACTTCTTCTGCATGCTCTTGATCTTGAGCATGTCGTCGGTCCAGTCGTAGGCGCCTGCGATCATGGGGATGCTCCGGGTGTCGGCTCGGCGCGCGGCGACGCGGCACCAGTGGCGGCGATTTCGATGGCGGCGAGCTGCGCCGCGTCCTGGGCCGCGCCCGACTTCGCGACGCGGCGCGGATCGCTGTCGAGGGAGAGGCCCGCCTCGTCGAGCAGGGCGTTGGCCTCGCGGATCATCTCGACCACCTGGCGGAAGTCATAGCCGAAGGCGCCCACCGCCTCGGGCTGCGGCACGAAGCCGGCACGCACCTGCGCGATCAGCGCGGTGGTGTCCTTGAGCGGGTCGATCATCTCGTGGGCCGGCGGGACGTGGGACAGGCCGTCCGGCACCTCCGCGCCCCACAACCCGAGCAGCGCGCCCTGGGCGTGGAAGCGGCCGGCGATCGGCCGGACCAGCATCGGGATCAGCATGCCGTACTGCACCTGTTCGCAGAGGCGCCGGAACTCGATCTTGCCGGCCCGAAGCGATGAGTAGTTCGCCTGGGTGAGGTCACCCGCGACCTGGTCGTAGGTCAGGCCCGTGCCGACGGCCGACGCCTCGAGCGCGCGGCGCGCGAAGGCCGCGTGGCTGCCGCCGCCAGACGGGTTCACCACCTCCACGGATCCCATGCCGCGGCGATACAGGATCATGCCGGGCTCGAAGCTTTCCACCGTGCGGCCCTGCGCATCGCGGAGGAGACCCGAAGCCGGCCCGGTCATCGCCTCGTCGCCATCCTCGGAGACGACGGCGGCGAGGCAGGCCTCGATCTTTGCCTTCATCAGCAGCGCAGCCTCGTAGTCGCCAAGGTCGCGCAGGCGGGTGAGCACCGGGGCGAGCCACGACACGTCACGCAGCTGGCCGGGCCGGCGCTTGCGATAGATGTGCAGCACATCGCGGGCGGGGACCCGCTGGCTGCTCAGCCAGGTGGCGCCGCCCGGCAGCACCCAGGATGCGCCGGGATGCACGCGATGCAACCAGTAGCCGACCGGCTCACCCGCATCGCCGAGGCCGATACCCTGCAGCGTGGGAACGCCCTCGATGACGCCCTGCCGCGCCGTGTCGAGGTGGTCGCTCTCCAGCACCTGCAGGCGCAGCCCGATCGGATTGGCGGGCGTGATGTCGGCCGGCAGCAGCCGGACGAAGCATTCCCCGCTCTCGACCACGGCGCGCATGACCAGGGCCTGCAGGCCATAGAGATCGAGCCGCCCCTCGGCGTCGCAGGCGGTGCTGTCGGACCAGCGGCGCCAGGCCTCGGCATGTGGCTTGTCCGGCCAGCGGGTGGTGATGCCGGCGCCGACGGCGTTGCCGGTCCAGAGATCGACGATGCGGGCGGCATACGGGTCGTTGCGCACGGCGTCGCGGGCGCGGCGGGCCACGGTGGGGGCCGCGGCGCCGACCTCGGCCGTGGCGCTGCCGCCCGAGGCCGCCCAGGAGGAGGCGCGGCTGTCCTGGGCGGCGGCATAGCCACGCAGCGCCTGCCAAGCATCGCGGAGGCGCCCCATCACCTGCTGCCCTCGCGAGAGAAGCTGGCGAAGGTCACGCTGGGCCGGCGTGCCGCGGTGTTCTCGGCAGCATGCAGGACCGAGAGCGCACGACCGAGCTCATCGAGCGACCGGTATTCCACGGTGCGGCCGTCGAAGGTCACGCGCGTGGTGCCACCAGTGAAGGCAGCGGCCAGCACAGCGGCGCGGGTGCCGGCAGGCTGCGCCAGTGCCCAGGCGAGGACGGTCGGGTCCATGATCGTCCTCCTTCAGCGAAGCCAGCCGCTGCGCGGCGCGAGCCAGCCACGCGGGCGCTGGGTGTCGGATGCGGCTAGCGCCGGCGCGGCCTGCGATGGCGGCGGCGGGTCAGCGACATTCCCAGCGGCGGGAAGTTCGCTCACCCGCAGCGGAGCATCGGCGATCTGGTCGCGCAGCTGCTGCCAGAAGCGGTCGCCATACCG
>NZ_JAFNJS010000014.1 GCF_019024325.1 Falsiroseomonas tokyonensis | reverse complement strand
CAATCCACCTTCTTCGGCAGATCGACCGCGATCTCCACGGCGCCGTCCTGGAAGCGGACCGTGCCGGTGTCCTTGCCGGCAGCGGCACGGGCGCCGATGGCGCGCTGCTCGTAGCGGAGCGCGATCGCGGCCTCGATCCAGTCCTGCATGCGCTTGGCGGCATCCAGCGCCTCGCGCGCATCGGTCTGCAGCAGCGCCAGATGCTCGGCGGGCAGCGCGATGACGTCGCTCACCTGCATGTGGCGCAGCGCGTCGAGGGTCGGGCGGTTGGTGCGGAGCGCGTCCATCACGCGGCCTCCGCGAGCAGCATCGGCAGGATGGCGGAGGAGGCGCGGCGCGGGCGACGGCGGGCGACGAGGATGTAGTCGTAGTCCTCGTAGCCGTGGCGGCGCTGCACGATGTCGGCAAGGCCGAGCTCGGCCAGCTTCCAGGCGCGGGCCGCCAGGCGCTGCAGCGCGGTGCGCTCCGGCTCGGGCAGGCACTGCAACTGCGGGCAGACCTGCCGGGCGAGCGCGCCGCGGTGGTAGGTGATGCTGTCGCCGGGAGCCGCGGCGCCCAGCCAGGCGCAGAGGGAAGCCTCGGTGAGAGGCGCCACCACTGCGCGGATGTCGGTGATGCTGGTGTCCATGACAGCCATTACTCATCCACCTCCAAATCCGTATCAGGCGGCGGAGGGGATGCCGGCGGCGAGCAGCCGCAGGCGGATTTCCCGGATGCGGCGATAGATGCGCATGCGCGGCATCGTCTTCTGCTCGCCGAACTCGTGCGGCGTGTGCTCGCTGAGCGCTGCGCAGAGCGGGTAGTCCTCGGGGGCGACTGCGCCGGCCGCGCGCTCCAGGTCGAGGCGGCGTTCCAGCGCGCCGATGGCGTCGGTGGACTGGCCGCACCACGCGCCGTATCCATCCGCCTCCGCGATGGTGTCGCCCAGCGTCAGGCCTTCGGTGTTGGGAACGGCATCGTCGAGGGAGCGCGGATGGCGGGCAGCGCGCTGGCGACGGGCTTTGCCGGCGATCAGTGCGGCAGCATTCCGGATGCAGACCCGAGCGAAGGCGCCGAACTCGCCCTTCGCAGGGTCGTAGGCAGGAAGACGGGTCAGAAGATCGACAAGAAGATCCTGGCGGAAGTCTTCGCGATCCTCAGGCGGCAGGCCGAGGCTGCGGCACAGGGCCGAGGCTGCAACGCCGGCGAGATGGTGGGCCGGAGCGAGGTCGGGGAGATTGGGGCGGGAAGCCATCGGTGGTCCTTTCCATCGAGTTGATGGGCGGACCGTGCCGTTCGCGGGGGGATTCAACCTGTGTGGAAGCTATCCGAACCTATGTGGAAGCTATTCTGCTCGTGCGTCCGAGCGTCGAAACCAGATGCGGTCAGCCGGCAGCCGAAGCTCGTACCCTACACCGCGAACGGTCCGGATGAGCGCGTCCGAGGCTTTCTCTTCCGGTGACGCTGCTGCCGCAATGACCTTCTTGATGGCCGAGATGACCAGTGTCACCTGCTCGTCTCTCGGCTCCTCGCCATGGGTCGAGTATCTGGCGAGAACATCCAGGATCGCACCCCTCGAAACGATGGGATCGCGGTCGGCAGCCGCACCGGCGAGTTCTCGCAGGGCGTGGAATTCACGGGGGGTCAGCGAAAGCTCGCTGCCCCGAAAGGCCGCAACCGAGCGAATCTCGTCGATCTGCAGAGCATCCTCGCGCGGAGACGCATCCTGTCCGCTGACAAGATCGTCGAGCAGGATTCGGAAAGGCGCGGGCAGGGCGCCAGCTATGCGCTCGGCGACGGGGCTGATGGTGACGCCGAGTGGCTGAATCAAACGAAGCGTCTCGGGACTGAGGAAGCGCAATGTCGGTGTCATGATGATCACGCGACCCGCACCATGGCGTGCCTTGATGGCCGACAAGGTGTCCAGCGCATTCCGGTCGGACAGGAGTCGTACCAGGTAGACGCCGCACGGGTACGGTTTGGCCGGGACGGCACCGATGCGCACAACCCGTGCGTCCAGCAGTTCCAAAGGCGGACCCGTGATCCCGCTGTCGCGGCGGATTGCGACCGCCGTCGCGCGAAAGTCGATGTCGAGCGAACGCGCATGCAGATCATCTTGGACGACGGTGAGGTAGGGCTCGCCATCAACAAACTCGACATCCGCTGCGTCCGCCTCGTCCAGCGGTGGACGCCAGGCCAGGATGCCCACTTGGCGGAGGTGATCTCGAAGCGGCTCCCACCCTACGCAGGCTGCGGCGGGCAGCGCGCGGATGGGATGCAGATCAATCTGCTGCAGCAGCGAGGCGAGCAGGGTCGTCATCCATCAGAAATCCGTTGAGCCGAAGGTGCTCGAATATCCGGGCCTCGAGCAGATGGTCGCGAAAGGAGACTGTGTTGGGCACCTTGATCGCGACCGTGACGTCGCGTCGCTCCCCGTCGATTTCGAAGCGCATCCGCATCTTCAGCCCCGATACCCTCAAGGTCGAGAGATCGATGTCTGGACACACGCGCTCGACCCGGGACACGGAATTCAGGGTGTCGGTCATGCGGAGGCTCCACGGGGAACCTCCGCGGCCGCCTTTGCCTGCTTGCCCCTCATCGATCTCGATCTCGACGACCTTGACGCTTTTCAGATCGTCGTCCCAGTCGTTCTCGAACTTCCAGGTGGTGCCCTTCTTTTCGATGGGCGCCAGATGGTAAAGTTGATCGCTCTTCGGACCAAAGAAAAAGTCGGGATCGTCGAGGAGATGTTCGGCGAATAGGTGCACCAGCTTCAGGCGCTCGACCTTGGCGCGGGCCGCCACCTTGATGAGCCCCGTCTCCGGCTCGAAGCAAATGGCGTCTGCTGTGATCTCGCGGACAGGACGTGTCGTCTGCCGGCCGCCCTCTTCTACGGGAAGGATCACGGCGTTCATCCCGTGCTCGACCAGCAGGTTGATGTGGGTGGCTTCCGGGTACCAGTAAACGTCGCAAATGCGCCCCTGGTAACGTCGCGCGAAGTATTCCCGGCAGGCGGCTTTGAAGGCTTCCCGTGCCGTCTCGTCCTCGTGCCGCGGCACCACTCCTTTCCTGGCTCCGATCAGCCTGAGGGGGGATGATGCGAAAAACGCGTGCCGATGGACCGCTCGCTGAAAGATATCGCGGTGGTGCAGGTAGGCGATCAGCGCGAGATGGCGCGCGGTCAGGCGCTTCCGATCATCGGCGGGTGCCGGTTCGGCCTCCTCGGCCAGTCGCACGCCGCGCTCATCGGCAATCTCCTGAAGCGCCCGCGCTCCATTCGGTGTCGAAAGTGTCAGTATTGAGTGAAGCGCATCCAACAATATATCGGGGAACTCGTCACCGCGCTCCCGGAAGAGGTGGAAGAGGGCATCCCGCTGGGCAGATTCGTCTTCAGGAAGCTCAAGCCACTTAAAGGCCATGTCTGGCTCATGCGGCGCAAGGAGTTCTTGAAGAAGGCCAAGGTCGACCGTCTGCATGAACAGGCGGTTCACGAAGTTTCGGACGTTCTTGGCCAAGCGAAGCTCCAATTGATGATTCGTAATCTTTCTATCGGAGGTTGTGAGCACGGCGCAACGGTCACGTGATACGGATTCTGGCCTTGCCGAGTAATGGCTTGGGATGAGCCTTCCCGCATCCGGCCCGATGAACCAGCAGCTCCCGTCGCACCTTCGGGAGGTTTGCTCGATCCTGGCCGCCGGCCTGGTGCGGCTGCGCAGCCGCGCTGCCGAAGACCATGCGCGGGATGCACAGATAGCTCGGGGGGTGGGAGACGTTCGCCTACACTCCACCGCCCACCAGCGCCTGCATGCGAACCCCAACAGGAAGGGACTCGCATGACCAGACGATCCACTGCGCCCGCGCTAGCGCCCACAATCCCGAAGATTCCACCGACGCAGGTGCTGCCGCGGCTCGCCGCGCTGCAGGCGGCGCCCACCGCCGCGCTGAAGGAGCAATGGCGGGAGTTGTTCGGCAAGGAGCCGCCGCCCTGGAACCGGGCCTACATCCAGAGCCGACTGGCCTATCGCATCCAGGAATTGGCCTATGGCGGGCTGAAGCCCGAGACCGTTGACCGGCTGGTGGCGCTGGGCGAGCAACTGGATGGCGGCAACGTCGTCCTGCGCCGAATCCGCGCCGACAGCCGCCCGCTGGCCGGCACACGCCTCATCCGGGAATGGCAGGGCGTGCAGCACGTGGTCACCGTGCGCATCAACGACTTCGAATTCGAGGGGCGGCCGTATCAGTCGCTGTCGGCCATCGCGCGGCACATCACCGGGACGCGGTGGAATGGCTGGACGTTCTTCGGGCTGCGCGCGCGGGGTGATGCATGACCCGTCGCGCCCGCATCGAGCCGGCCATGCCGGCGACGACCAAGAAGCTCCGCTGCGCTGTCTATACGCGTAAGTCTACCGACGAAGGGTTGGAAAAGGAGTTCAACACACTCGACGCGCAGCGCGACGCTTGTGAGGCCTACATCACCAGCCAGCGAGCCGAAGGCTGGGTACTGGTCCGCGACCGCTACGACGATGGCGGGTTCTCCGGCGGCACGCTGGAGCGGCCGGCGCTACAGCGCCTTCTGCGCGACATTCAGGCCGACCTGGTCGACGTGATCGTGGTCTACAAGATCGACCGCCTGTCTCGCTCGCTGATGGATTTCGCTAAGTTGGTGGAGGTGATGGATGCGCACGGCGTCACTTTCGTGTCCGTCACCCAGAGCTTCAACACGACCACCAGCATGGGACGGCTGACGCTGAACATCCTGCTCAGCTTCGCGCAGTTCGAGCGAGAGGTCATTGGCGAGCGGATCCGCGACAAATTCGCCGCCTCGCGCGCTCGCGGCATGTGGATGGGGGGCAAGGTGCCGCTCGGCTACGATGTCGTGGCACGGAAGCTGGTGGTGAATGAGGAGGAGGCACCGCGGGTGCGCCGCGTGTTCGAAATCTTCGCCGAGACAGGATCGGGCATTGAGACGGTGACTCGCCTCCGGGCGGAGGGCGCCACCAGCAAGGCAGGGCGAACGCTCGACAAGGGCGACGTCTATAAGCTGCTGAACAACCGGACCTATGTCGGCGAGGCCGCGCACAAGGGGCAGATCTATCCCGGTGAGCACCAGGGCATCGTGCCGCGGGAGCTGTGGGACCGGGCGCACGCCGTGCTGCAGGTCAGCCCGCGGGTCCGCGCCAACCAGAATCGGGCGCAGACGCCGGCGCTGCTGAAGGGGCTGATCTTCGGCGTGGATGGCCGGGCGCTGTCGCCGACCCACGCCCGGAAGAATGGCCGGCTCTACCGCTACTACGTGGCCCAGCGGGTCCTGAAGGGTGATGCGGCCGGCGACGCCAGCATCGTGCGCCGGGTTTCGGCGGCGGAGATCGAGGCGGCGGTGGTGGATCAGGTGCGGGCGCTGTTGCGGCAGCCGGAGATCGTGGTCGGCACCTGGCGGGCGGCGCGCAGGGAGGCGCCCGACCTGACTGAGGGCGAGACGCAGGACGCCCTGCATCGGCTCGACCCGCTCTGGGAGCATCTGTTTCCCGCGGAGCAGGCGCGGATTGTGCGGTCGCTGGTGGAGCGGGTGGTGGTAGGGCCGGCTGGTGCCGACATTCGGCTGCGGCTTGACGGGCTCGGCGGACTCGTCCGCGACCTCGGCGCCATTGCGCCCGATGCGCTGAGGTCGGCAGCATGACCACGGCGACCAGCATCACGGTCCGGGTGCCGCTGGCCATCCGGCACCGGCCGGGCAGGAAGACGGTCGTGATGCCCGATTCGCAGGTTTCGTCTTCGACCACCACCCGCGCCGACCCTGCCCTGGTGAAGGCAATAGCCAGGGCGCATCGCTACCAGCGCATGCTTGACCAGGGCCTCCACGGGTCGCTGACCGAGTTGGCGGCGGCCGAGAAGATGGATCGGTCCTTCCTGGGGAAGCTCCTCAGCCTGACGCTGCTGGCGCCGGAGCTGGTCGAGGCGATCCTGGAGGGCCGGTGCGACGTCGGCCTGCCAACTCTGCTTCGGCCCTTCCCGGCATCCTGGCACGAGCAGGCCAGCGCCTTGGCCGCGGGGAGCAGGCCGCCTTCGTTGCGGGAGACCAGGGCAAGAGGCTAAGGTGCCGCATCGGCTGCGGCACCCTCTGGGACTTGCGGCAAGAGGGGGAATTCTTGAGCGGGTTGAATATCTCGAACTTCATTTGGGGAATCGCCGACGACGTTCTCCGGGACGTTTATGTCCGCGGAAAGTACCGTGACGTCATCCTGCCGATGACGGTCATTCGCCGGCTTGACGCGATACTTGAACCGAAGAAGGAAGCGGTTCTCGCCCGCAAGGCGTTTCTTGACGAGAACGGAGTCCGGGACCAGGACCAGCCCCTGAAGCAGGTGGCCGGCGAGGCCTTCTACAACATCTCGCCCTTCACGCTGCGCGACCTCACCGCGAAAACGCGCCAGCAGCAGCTGAAGGCCGACTTCACCGCCTACCTCGATGGCTTCTCGCCGAACGTCCAGGACATCCTGACCAAGTTCAAGTTCCGGAACCAGATCGACACGCTGGTCGAAGCCGATGCGCTCGGCCCCCTCATCGACAAGTTCCTCCATCCATCCGTCAACCTCTCCCCCTATCCGGTGAAGGATGAGGACGGCCGGGTGCGTGTGCCTGGTCTCGACAACCACAGCATGGGGACGATCTTCGAGGAGCTAATTCGTCGCTTCAACGAGGACAATAATGAGGAGGCTGGCGAGCACTTCACGCCGCGCGACGTCATCGAGCTGATGGCGAACCTCATCTTCCTCCCTGTCGCAGAGCGCATCGAGTCCGGCACCTATCTCATCTATGACGCCGCCTGCGGAACGGGCGGCATGTTGACGGTCGCGGAAGAGGCGCTGACCAAGCTCGCTGCAGATCATGGCAAGGAGATCAGCACGCATCTCTTCGGCCAGGAGGTGAACGCCGAGACCTACGCCATCAGCAAAGCCGACCTGCTGCTGAAGGGCGAGGGGGCCGAAGCGGAGCGCATCCAGCACGGCTCCACGCTCTCGTCAGATGCGTTCCCCTCGCTCGAATTTGACTTCATGCTGTCCAACCCACCCTACGGCAAAAGCTGGAAGACCGACCTCGAGCGGATGGGCGGCAAGAAGGATCTGAAGGACCCGCGCTTCGTCATCCAGCATGGCGGTGACGCTGAATTCAGCCTCGTCACGCGCTCCTCGGACGGGCAGCTGATGTTCCTGGCCAACAAGCTGGCGAAGATGAAGCGCAGCACGCCGCTCGGCAGCCGAATCGCCGAGGTGCACAACGGCTCATCGTTGTTCACGGGTGATGCGGGATCTGGCGAGAGCAACATCCGCCGCTGGGTGATCGAGAACGACTGGCTAGAAGCCATCGTCGCCCTGCCGGAGGGCATCTTCTACAACACGGGCATCGCGACCTACGTCTGGGTGCTGAGCAACCGCAAGGCCGATGAGCGACGAGGCTTGGTGCAGCTGATCGACGCGACGGCATGCTCCCGCCCGCTACGCCGCAACCTCGGGAAGAAGAATTGCGAGATGGGGCCGGACGACATCCGAGAGGTCTCCGACGTCTTTCTCAGCCAAGCCAATCTGCCGGAGCCGGCAGCAGCGGGTGAGGTGCGGCGTGTGCGCACCAAGGTGCTGCCGAACGCTTCCTTCGGCTATTGGAAGGTGGTTGTGGAGCGTCCGCTCCGGCTGGCCGCACGGCTTGATGATGCCTCGCTGCGCAGCCTGCGTCGCGCCGCGGTGGCGGCGAAGGACGAGGCGCTCGCTGACCTCGTTGACGCAGTGGCGCCGACGCTCGGCGCCGGTCCCCACCTGGACATCAACGCCGTGCTCGCGACGATCCGCACCGCGGCCGCGGCGAAGGACGAATCCCTGACCGCCAAGCGGGAAAAGCTGCTGCTGGCCGTGCTCGGGCGGCGCGACCCGAAGGCGGCGCCGGTCATTCGCAAGCAGTCGAAGCCCAAGCCCGGCACCGAGCCAGAGCAGGAAGCGCTGCACGGCCGCTACCAGCAGAAGCTGGGTGGCCGCACGGTCGTGGTGGAGTACGAGCCCGACCCCGAGCTGCGCGACACGGAGCAGGTGCCCTTCCTGGAGGAGGGCGGCATTGAGGCCTTCATCCGACGCGAGGTGCTGCCGCACGCGGAGGATGCCTGGGTGGACGAGGACCGGACGGAGATCGGCTACGAAATCTCCTTCACGCGCCACTTCCATCAGCCGAAGCCGTTGCGCGACCTGGCTGCGATCGAGCAAGACATTCTGGCGCTGGAGCGGGAAGCCGCGGACCTGCTACGCCAGGTCGTTAGCGCGGCCTGAACCATGGGGTCGAAGCTATCGCCTTATCCAGAATATCGTGAGAGCAGCCTTGCTTGGCTGCCACGAGTGCCGAGCCAGTGGGATGTTCGGCGCTTGAAGTATGTCTTTCGTGAGGTGGTCGACCGGACCGAGACCGGCGAAGAAGTTCTGCTGTCTCTCCGGCAATTCCGGGGCTTGGTCCCACATAAAGACGTCTCGAAGAAGCCGATCGATGCCTCGGACGTGATCGGCTTCAAGCGTGTCCAGGCTGGTCAGTTCGTACTGAACCGCATGCGCGCTTCGAGCGGTATGATGGCATTCTCCACGCGCGATGGCTTGGTCAGCCCGGACTACGCGGTCTTTCAACCCTTATGCCCGGCCGACCCTCGTTTCCTCGTCTACCTCATGCAGACCCGCGAGCTTGGCGCCGAATTCCGACGGCAGTCGAAGGGCCTTGGAACCGGGACCGCAGGCTTCCTACGACTTTACACGGATCGGTTCGGGGCAACGGCTATTCCCTTCCCGCCACCCGAAGAGCAGCGACGCCTTGCTGATCACCTTGACGCGCACGGGCGGCTGACGACACGTCTGATCCGGAACCGACGCCGCATGCTTGCTGTGCTGAAGGAGCGCCGTCAGGGCATTATCAACGACGCCGTAACGCGGGGCGTCAATCCGGCCGCGGCCATGAAGGCAACGCCGCTCGACTCGGTCCCGCTGATCCCGTCGCATTGGCAGTTGAAGCGGCTGAAATACCTGACCCGCTTCTCCAATGGCATTGCGTTCAAGCCCTCGGATTGGAAGGACGCGGGTACGCCGATCATCCGCATCGAGAACCTCAACGGGAGCGACCAGTTCAACTACACAGATCGGGCGGACCTTCCAGAGCGACTGCTGATTCAGCCGGGAGACCTACTGTTCGCTTGGTCAGGCAACCGCGGGACGTCATTCGGTTCCTTTGAATGGGATCGGGCCTTCCCCGCATACCTCAACCAGCACATCTTCAAGCTGGAGAGCTTCTCGCTTCATCGCCGGTTTTTCTTCTACGCCCTGCGCGCAGTCACCAAGCGGGTCGAGGATAACGCGCACGGCATCATCGGCCTGGTGCACGTGACGAAGCCCGAACTCGGCGCGATTGAGGTCCCCGTACCGCCGCCCGACGAGCAAGAGGCGATCGCCAACCACCTCGACCGTGTGCTGGGCGAGATCAATGCCGCAGCTGAAAAGCTCGTTAGAGAGATCAAGTTGGTCGAGGAGTACCGGGAGCGCCTGATTGCCGACGCAGTTACCGGGAAGCTCGACGTCCGCGCCGCAGCCTTGGCGATGCTCGCCGACGAGAGCGACGGCGAGGCTCCGCCTTTGGAGGATGAGGAGGCAACGACAGCCGAGGATGCCGACGACGAGGACAATGCCGACGTGGCGCTTGCCGAGGTCGATGAATGACGGCTGCACCGCCAGCGAAGCCGAAGATCTACCACATCCTGCATGTGGACCGGCTTGCCTCAGTGGTGGCGAACAAGCGGCTCTACAGCGATGCCGCCATCAGGGCGCGCGCCGGTGCCGGAACGGTCATCGGCATGCAGGGGATCAAGGACCGCCGGCTCACGCTGCCGGTTACCTGCCACCCGAAGACCTATGTCGGGGACTACGTTCCGTTCTACTTTTGTCCTCGCTCGATCATGCTCTACTTGCTATATATGGGGAACGCGCCGGGGCTCGATTACCGGGGCGGCCAAGTCCCTATCGTCACGCTTGAAGCGGACCTCCACACCGTGGTGGAGCGCGCGGACAAGGTGGGGCGACGGTGGGCCTTCTCGCTTGGGAATGCCGGCGCGAACTATCAGTCGTTCAGGAAAGACTTGAGCCAGCTCAGCGATATCAACTGGACGGCGGTCCAGGCCACGGATTTCCGCTCATCCGATGTGAAGGAAGGCAAGCAGGCTGAATTTCTCGTCCACGAACGCTTCCCGTGGTCTCTTGTCGAGAGGATCGGCGTTCGGACCATCGATATGCAGAAGCGCGTGAGGGAAATACTGGACGGCGCGGACCACATGCCGCCTGTTCAGGTCCGGACGGACTGGTACTACTGATGCGGAGGAGAATCGGATGATCACCAGCAAAATCGGAGACCTCCTCGCCGAGCCGGCCGAGGCGCTGGTGAACACCGTGAACTGCGTGGGCATAATGGGCCGCGGCGTGGCACTTCAGTTCAAGAATGCCTTCCCGGAGAATTTCAAAGCCTACAAGGCCGCGTGCGACCGGGGCGACGTGCAGCCTGGCCAGATGTTTGTCGTCGAGGTCGGACAGCTGACCCGGCCGCGCTGGATCATCAACTTCCCCACTAAACGCCACTGGCGCGGCAATAGCCGGATCGAGGACATCGAGAGCGGGCTCGTCGCCCTGGCCACCGAGATCCGGGCGCGGGGCATCCGCTCCATCGCCATCCCGCCGCTGGGCAGTGGCCTTGGCGGCTTGGAGTGGCGCGACGTCAAGCCGCGCATCGTCGAGGCGCTGCGCGGCATCAACGATCTCGAGGTCATTCTGTTCGAGCCCGCCGGCGCCCCCGTGGATGGCCGCGGCATGGCCTCGAGCAAGGTCCCGCCGATGACCGCCGGCCGGGCTGCGCTGGTCGGGCTGATGCACCGCTATCTGGGCGGCCTGATGGACCCGTTCGTGACGCTGCTGGAAGTGCACAAGCTCATGTACTTCATGCAGGAGGCCGGGCAGCCCCTGCGCCTGCGCTATGCCAAGGCGCCCTACGGCCCCTTCGCCGAGAACCTCGGCAATGTCCTCGCCCAGGTCGAGGGGCATCTGGTTGCGGGCTACCGTGACGGCGGCGACGCCCCGGACAAGCAGCTCACCCTCGTGCCGGGTGCCGTGGATGACGCCATGACCTTCCTCGAAGGAGAGGAGGCGACGCGGGCGCATTTCGATCGCGTGGCTGCGCTCGTCCAGGGCTTCGAGACGCCGTTCGGGCTGGAGCTACTCTCTACCGTGCACTGGGTCGCCAAGGATGCCCCGGACGCGACGCCGGCGGACATCGTCGTTCGTGTGCATGGCTGGGGTGAGCGGAAGCGCCGCTTCTCGCCGCGGCAGATCGGCCTGGCGCTCGACACGCTGGCCGGTCAGGGCTGGCTGCCGGGCCGCGTGACCACGCCCGCGGCGTGAGTACCGACACCAGCGAGAAGGGCCTCGAAGCGCTCATCGCGCGATCGCTGGTCGATGACGCCGGCTATGTGCTCGGCGACCCCAAGGACTACGACCGCGACCACGCGGTGGATGTGCCGAAGCTCCTGGCGTTCCTCCGAGCCACACAGCCCGAGGCGGTCACGCAGCTTGGGCTGGAGGATGAGGCCAAGCGCCTCAAGTTTCTCCATCGCCTGCAGGGCGAAGTTGCGAAGCGCGGTGTGATCGACGTGCTTCGCAGCGGGGTGAAGGACGGCCCTGTCTCCGTCGAGCTGTTCTTCGGCACGCCCTCGGCCGCGAATGCCAAGGCCGTCGAGCTGCACGTCGCGAACATCTTCAGCGTCACGCGGCAGCTGCGCTACGCCAAGGATGGCGGTGCGCAGTCGCTCGACATGGCGACCTTCATCAACGGACTGCCGATCTCCACCTTCGAGCTCAAGAACAGCCTGACGAAGCAGACCGTCGCGGACGCGGTCGAACAGTTCAAGCGCGACCGCGATCCGCGGGAGGCGCTGTTCAAGTTCGGGCGCTGCGTCGTCCACTTCGCCGTGGACGATGCCGAGGTTCGGATGTGCACCCATCTGAAGGGGAAGGAGTCTTGGTTCCTGCCCTTCAACAAGGGCTGGAACGATGGAGCCGGGAATCCGCCCAACCGAGCCGGGTTGAAGACCGACTACCTGTGGCGCGACATGCTGACCAAGCCGCGCCTGACCGAGATCCTGGAGAACTACGCTCAGATCGTCGAGGAGCGGGACGAGCACGGCAAGAAGAAGCCTCCGCGCCAGGTGTTCCCCCGCTACCATCAGCTCGACGTGGTGCGGGAACTGCTGCGCCACGCCGGGGATCACGGTGTCGGGCGGCGTTACCTGATCCAGCACTCGGCCGGCAGCGGCAAGAGCAACTCTATCGCCTGGCTCGCGCATCAGTTGGTCGGGTTGGAGCATGCGGGGCGCCTGGCATTCGACACCGCAATCGTCGTGACCGATCGGCGGCTGCTCGACAAGCAGATCCGGGACACGATCAAGCAGTTCGCTCAGGTGGCATCGGTTGTCGGGCATGCCGATCGGTCCGGCGCGCTGCGCGAATTCCTGAAGACGGGCAAGAAGATCGTCATCACGACGGTGCAGAAGTTCCCGGTGATCCTCGACGAGATCGGCGATGAGCATCGTGGCAAGCGCTTCGCCATCATCATCGACGAGGCACATTCCAGCCAGGGCGGCCGCACCTCTGCCAAGATGAACATCGCCCTCTCGGGCGCTGGCGGCGAGGGGCAGGAAGAGGACGAGACGGTCGAGGACACGATCAACCGGATCATGGAATCGCGGAAGGTCCTCCCCAACGCCAGCTACTTCGCCTTCACGGCCACGCCGAAGAACAAGACGCTGGAGGTGTTCGGCACGCCGTTCACTGAAGGCGGCGTCACCAAGCACCGCCCCTTCCACACCTATACGATGAAGCAGGCCATCCAGGAAGGTTTCATCCTGGACGTGCTGGCCCAGTACACGCCCATCCGGAGCTACTACCGCCTGGCCAAGGCGGTGGAGGACGACCCCGAATTCGACTCCAACCGGGCGAAGAAGAAGCTCCGCAGCTACGTCGAGGGGCACGAGCACGCGATCCGCCAGAAGGCGGAGATCATGGTCGATCACTTCCACGACCAGGTCATCGCCCGAAGGAAAATTGGTGGTGACGCGCGAGCGATGGTGGTGACGGGGGGCATTCAGCGCGCGATCCAGTACTTTCACGCGTTCCGAGATTACCTGCGGGAGCGGAAGAGCCCGTACCAGGCCATCGTCGCCTTCTCGGGCGAGCATGAGTATGGCGGGCAGAAGGTCACCGAGGCATCGCTGAACGGCTTCCCGAGCAGTGCCATCGAGGAGCGCATCCAGAAGGACCCGTATCGGTTCCTGATCTGCGCCGACAAGTTCCAGACGGGCTACGATGAGCCCCTGCTTCACACGATGTACGTGGACAAGGCGCTCTCCGGGGTAAAGGCGGTGCAGACCCTGTCGCGGCTCAACCGTGCGCACCCGAAGAAGCACGACACGTTCGTGCTCGATTTCCAGAACGATGCTGACGTGATCGAGGCGTCCTTCGCGCCCTACTACCGCACGACGATCCTCAGCGAGCAGACCGACCCGAATAAGCTGCACGACCTGAAGGCCGCGCTCGACGGCCACCAGGTGTACGACGCGGCTCAGGTGGACGACCTCGTCGCCCGCTACCTGTCCGGCGCGCCACGGGATGCTCTGGACCCCATCCTGGATGCCTGCGTCGCCACATACCTGAGCGACCTGGATGAGGATGGACAGGTCGACTTCAAGGGGAAGGCGAAGGCGTTCGTTCGGACCTACGGCTTTCTGGCGTCCATCCTGCCGTACACCAATGCGGAGTGGGAAAAGCTCGCCACCTTCCTCAATTTCCTGATCCCGAAACTGCCAGCGCCGCGGGAGGAAGACCTATCGAAGGGCATCCTCGAGGCGGTCGACATGGACAGCTACCGGGTTGAGGTCCAGGCATCGATGGCTGTGGCCTTGCCGGACACCGATGCCGAGGTCGATCCAGTGCCGACCAGTGGCGGCGGCCGAAAGCCAGAGCCCGAACTGGACCGACTGAGCAACATCATCCAGGCGTTCAACGACCAGTTTGGGAACGTCGACTGGAAAGACGGGGACAAGATCCGGAAGGTGATCACCGAGGAGTTGCCGGCCAAGGTGTCTGCGGACAAGGCCTTCCAGAATGCGGTCCGGAACTCCGATCGGCAGAATGCCCGAATAGAGCATGACGCAGCTCTCCAACGGGCGATGAACGACCTCGTCGCGGACCACGTCGAGCTTTTCAAGATGTTCCAGGACGACCCGTCGTTCCGGAAATTCCTCACGGACAACATTTTTGCCGCCACCTATCGGCCCGATAAGGGGTCCGGCTCGGGTGCGTCGCCGCCCTGAGTTGGCGCCGGGTTGTCATTGGCAGGCGAAGCCGACCGCAACTCAAAGCAGTGCGGGCGGGTTGGATAGCGAACAAAATCAACGTGTTGTCGGCTTGGGAAATAATCGCCCAAGTCCCGAGGTGCAGAGAGAATTGGTCGGTCGGAGAGAGAAAGTGCCAACCTCGGGGCAGTCGCTATCCCGAGCTTCGGGCGCAAAGCCCCGCCAAATCTGGCCGTGACCGCCGGCTACTGCTGAACAGAGAATGAGGTTGGGAAACCGGCTGGAGCAGCGGTAGCAACCGGAATCCAACCTTCGCTGGGCGCGGTGAGACATGTCTCAAATGGCGCGACCGGTTCCGCCGCGGGCAAGGGCGCTGGCTCGACCAGGTCGTGCGCGGCTATCTCGCGCATTACGCTGTGTCCGCCAACTCGTTGGCCATCACGTTCTTCGCGCACTAAGCCATCTGGCACTGGAAGCTGGCGCTCGGACGCCGCAGCAATATGGGCCTATTGACCTGGACACGGATGACGACCATCGCCGCACGGTGGCTGGCGCCAGCCAGGGTCCAGCACGCGTATTCGCAACAACGCTTCATCATCAAACACCCGAAGCGGGAGCCGGATTATCAGCGCACGCTCGGATCTGTCCGGGGGGCGCGGGGTAACCCGCGTCTCTACCGGAATGGGCGCCGGAAGACAGGACGACGCGCCACGAGGTGCTGTAACTGCGCAAGGTAGACTGCCCATCTGAGACCACACCCACAATTTTGTGAGTTTTCCGGCCTACAACACCTGGCGGAACGAGACTAAATAGATCGAGCGTAGCGTCGCGATCCTAATGATCGCCGCTTTCGTATTTCCCCTGGTCACCGCCCTTGGTGCCCCGGGAGGCTTCGAGTGGATGGAACTTTCGTTCCAGCGGCAGGGCCAAGCGCTCACGTCGCCCGTACAGCGGTCCACTTGATGCCTGCAGTAAGGATAGCGCATGGCGCAGTTCCTTGGTGCGGGCAGGACCTCCTGGCGGTCGCGCGAGGCCCTTAGCCCGCCTCCCCAGTGAGAGGCGGCGCCGGAACCTATGCGCCTTTCCCCTCACGCCTAGGCAAGAGAGGAGACGAGATTGTATGATTTTTTTCCCACTGTGTTCCGCCAGGGCGCTCGTGGCTGTGCGTTGTCGCCTTACCGGCAGTCCGCCTCTGGAAATTCAACCGCGCTGAATTTGTTCTTGCTGCTGCCTGCTCGGCGACACGTCCAACATTTCGGCTTGCCGACAGGCCTTGAAGGCCGCCGCCCTGGGACCTCCCCTCTATCGCTGCATCGCGTTCGTTTAGCACGCGGACGCGTGACGTGACCGAGCGCGCAGATGCCGTCTGGCCGGAATTCCTCGAGCGCGTGCTGGGCGATGAGCCGAAGCCCGAACTGCAACGGCAGAAACTGAACAACGCCTCGCCGGCGTCCACCGACGTGTCGGAGCGCCCCAAAACGGCGCCCGCCGAAACTAGATCGCCCTTGGTGCAGTCCGATCCGCCGTGAATGCGCCTGTGGAGGGACACACCGTCCGGCACCACTCGGCAAACATCACAGGCAAACAGATTTCATCAAGGACTCCCAATGCTCGACATTCTCAGATCGGATACAATGCGCCGCAGTTTCCAGCGCGGCATGCAGGTGACCGCAAACGCGGTCGCCGTGACACTAGGCCCATGCGCGCGCCCCGTCTTTGTCGGTGATCTCCACGCCCCGTTGCGTGTCGCGCAAACCGGGCTCGCTGTCGCCACATCAGTTTTTTTTGAGGATCCTGCAGAAACTGCTGGGGCTGCGCTTCTGCGGCAGGCTGCGGAATGGGCACGCCAGGCGTCCGGCGACGGTACAGCCAGCGCTGTCGCGGTGGCTCATCACCTGGTGCACGAAGGCATCAACCTCGTAGGTGTCGGCTTCGACCCGACCGAATTGCGTCGCGGGATCGAACTGGCGTTGGGGGAGGCTGACAACCACCTCAGCCTGATCAGCACGCCTGGGAAGGATGCGGAATCTTTGAGGCATGTCGCTAGAACGGCATCGGCCGACTCAAGGCTGGCTGATCTCATCGTAGACATCGCCAGGGAGAGTGGATCGGGAAGCCTCGTCATCGTCGATGGAGGATACGGCTCAACGCCGCGGATCGAGAGCGTTGGTGGGCTCCAGATTGAGGCCGGCTACGTGTTCCCACGGGTGATGACGGGCGGTGCTCGCGGTGGCGACAGAAAGCGCTTGCACCGCCCTCTGGTCCTGCTGCTCACCACATCAAGCCCGGATGGCACAGCACTGGATCGGGTGCTCGATCATGCCGGACGCGCCCGCAGACCGCTGCTCGTTGTTACCGAACGGGCCAGGGCGGATCTCGCCGCGCAGGTCTGGCGATGGTCGGTCGATTCTGACCTGAAGGCCCTGGTGGTCGAACTGCCATCGATCAGGCCAGGCGACACGAATGGCGGCGCGACGATGTCAGAACTCGCAGTTCTGACGGGCGCAAGACTGATCTGCGGCGATACGGGCGACGCGCCGATGGTGCACCATCTTGGTGAAGCTGGTGTCGTCCTGGCCGACGCGACCCGGACACTGGTCGTTGCGCCCAATGGCAATCACTCGGGCGCTCCAAGCCGTCTGCTTGTCCTGCAGACGCCTGGCCGTGGCGCCCATGACGGTGGCGATACCCGCGTGCGGGCCGAACGCGCAGCACGGGCAGTTCATGCGGCCACGTTACATGGCGTTGTTCCGGGAGGCGGCGTGGCGCTGTTGTCCGCTGCCTCGGCACTGGCTGCCCTGGGGCGCCTGTCACAGGACCGCGTGACGCGCATCGCCTTCTCATTGGTCCAGCGGGCATTGGAGGAACCGTTTCGGCAACTCGTCCACAATGCCGGCATCTCGCCGACTACCGCCTTGCGGCGCGTGCACCGGCGCGACGATTTCGAATGGGGCGGTCTGGTCTTGCCCTCGGGTGAGGTCGTGGATGTCCTCAGGGCTGGAATCATCGACCCATTGCCGGTCCTCCAAGGCGTTCTGCAGGCGGCGTCCTGCGCGGCGAGATTGATGCTGACCACCGAGGCGGTTGTGGCTCGTGGCCGCGATGCCGAGGCACGAGATGCGGCTTTGCGACTTGCCTCCTGACGCTGTGCGGCTGGCGACCTGGCATCAAGACCGAGCAAGGAGAACGACATGCTCGCGAACCAACGACATCGGACGATCGGAACACGCGGCTCTGCCGAAATCGGCGAGGAGAAGTTGCTCCTGCGGATCCTTCAGGCGCGACCCTGGGCCATAGCACTGGACGTCGTGCGCATCGCACCAATCCTCGCCCAACATGATCAGAAGCAATTGGAGGCGCGCATGACCCGCCTGCGTCAGCGGACGGTTCGAGGGCGGTAGACGAGGCGCCAGGCCATCCGCCGCCACCACACGTCACATCGGAGAGAACAATGAACGACGAGGAACTGATTGCCAGGATCGCCTTTCACGTGGACCCCCTGGTCTTCGAACACCAGGGCTCGCAGCCGCCAAATGGCTTCATGGGCTCCGCCGAATGGTGGGCAACCGCCAAACACAGTCGCCGGCAACGCGCCACCGAAGCGGCGACCGCGGCGGTGGTAGCGATGCGCGCGCTAGGCCTGGCATGCGTCCCGCATGAGGCAACGCCGGCAATGCTGCAGGCCGGCGTTGCCTGCCTCCCCCAGGGCAGGACAGCCGTCGAGAAGGATCAATGCGCGCGCGGTATCTGGGCTGCGATGCTGACCGCGGCTGAACGGGCGGAGCCCCCGGCACAGCCGGCACATGACATGAACCGCGCCTTCCCCTCCGTGATCCGGCGGCGAGCATGACGAATGACGACATGGCTCTGGGTGAAGTAACGCTCGCATTCTTCCATGTCCGGCGCGCGTGCGGGTGACGCGCATGCGAAATGCTCTTTCGGCAGCTGGGAGGCTCAGCCATCGGGATCTCTTCCACAGAATGATGTCCCGACGATCGAGACCATGCGAGCCATCGAACGATGGGGCGGTGCGGTGCCGGGATCGCCTGGTCAGGTAAGTTCGCTACTGCGGCGAGCCACATAGATCGTGTTGGACACCTCATGATCACCATGCAGGCTGTCAAAGCGCACAACATGCGTTTCGACATCCGCGAAAATCATTGTCAGCGTCGCCACGAATCCCGGATCTGGTGGGTCGTCCGACCAAAGGGCGAAGATGCCTCCAGGATACAGATGGCCAAGCACACCACGAAGGCCGTCGGGCTCATAGAACGGCGCATGGCTCGGATGCAGCAGTCGGCTCGGCGAGTGGTCAATGTCCACAAGGATGGCATGAGCTTTCTCGGACTGCATGCCAGAAGCGAAGCGTTGATCAGGCGCCGCGCAGAAGGCGAAGAAGTCACCGTGGACCAGCTCGCATCGTGGATCGGCGATAAGTCCCGCGCCCAGTGGCAGCAGTCCGGCCTTGTGCCATCCTATGACGTCCGGCAGCGCCTCTACCACGCGGAGTGAGCGGACGCGCAAATCCTCAAGCACTGCGGCAGCGGTATGTCCCAGTCCAAGACCGCCAACCACGACATCCAGCCCGGCCCCGTACAGCGCCGCGAGGCCCAGACGGGCGAGGGCGATTTCCGCATAGGTGAACTGGCTCGACATCAGAAAATCGTCGTTGAGCTTGATCTCATATATATCCTGATGTTGGTCCGGAGGCCTGCGGCACCGCAGACTCAATATGCCCAGGGGAGTCGGCCGGAAATCCAGTTCTTTGAAGCGCATGCTGGTCCACGTCCTTCTCGCAAATTGGCCAAGGAAGGCAAACCGGCGGGGGCGACATACCCTTGGTGAGGCCGGTCAACGCGGCAGAAAGATCCAATTCAGGATGTAATCCTGCAGATTGGCACTCTGTGCGTGCCGCTGCGCCAGATCGATCTGTTGCACACGCCGCAATACGCCCTGGTCAAGCGCGAAGGCATCATAACCATGGGCACATATCTCGCCGAGGAGTTCGACGAGCGGCCTGCGCGTATGCCGCTCCTCAATCTCTACCACCAAGTTCGGCCGCCAGAGGGCCAATGTGCGAGCCGCCCCGGCGATCACCGCCATCTCATGCCCTTCGACGTCGATCTTGATGAAGCCGATGGGTCCGAGATCGAGGTCATCCAACCGCTTTGTCTCCACTTCAACGCTGCGGTGTTCCGCCGCACCGATCTTCTTCGGGTTGAGCGACGCGCCCTGGTTGGAGTAGCCGCGAGAGCCTCGCGGAACCATCAGCGCCGAGGTGCCGCTACGGTCAGACAGCGCGATGGGATACGTCGTCACGCCGATGCCCGCACTTCTGCGCAACAGGCGATAGATCTTGGGGTTCGGCTCGAAGGCATGGACGCAACGCGAGTGGCACCGAAGCACCTCGGACCAGACGCCGCGGTTCGCGCCAACATCCACCGAAGCCCTACTCTGGTCGGCGAGGAACGGCACCATGCGAATTTCTGCCTCTCCACATGCCTTCTCTCGCGCCACCTGGTAGCGCAATTGCAGCCGCGCCGGCAGCAGGAGGGCCTTGAGGCGCTCCTCCACATTCATTGGCGGCTCCCATGCTGTCATGTCAGCCATGGGCAAGCTCCGGCCATCGGCGCAGCATCGCGTCCGCTACCGACCAAGCCTCCAGGTTCGTCATCTGGCTCGCCGACGCGCGCGCGCCATCTGCGTCGCGCAGCGCCTGAAGTTGGGCGATGCTTTCCGGCGTCCTGACGACTAGCGCATTCCTGCCCCAGGGGGCGTACTGCGCATCCTGCGTCGGGCCAAACAAGCCGATGGTGCGCGTCCCCGTCGCGGCCGCGAGATGCATCATCGCGGAGTCATTGCCAACGAAGACATCGGCGCGCTCCAGCAGCGCCGCCGTGGTCGGCAGGTCGTAGCCGAAGGCATCGACGAAGCCGTTCTGAGAGATACCGTCGATGACCGTCGCGGCTGACTTGCGTTCATCCGCTCCGCCGACAAGCAGAACCGTGCTACCGCCCAGCACTCCACCCGGTCCGGTGAGGCGGTCGATGAGCTCTGCGAAGCGGGTTGCTGGCCAGGTCTTGCAGATCCAATTGGCGCCTGTGCCGAGCGCAAGCACGGGGCGCCCTTCTGGCAGCAGTCGCGCTGCGGCCAATCGGTGGCTTTCGTCCAGCCATAGCCGCGGCGCCTGCGGCGGCAGGTCGAGCGTGCGGGCCGCCTGGGCGACACGATGCTCACCCGGCGCGCCCTTTGGCACGCTGTGCCGCGCATCCGCACGAAGTAGCCAGGGTAGCGCCGAGCGCCGCAAGTCAACGATGCGGCGCCATCGCCGTCCATACGTGGCGCGCCAAAGGTCAAGCCAGTGACCGCCGCGCGGACGCTTCTGCATGATATGCAGCGACGCCACACCCGACGCGTGGCGTAATGCGAGCGCTGCCGGCGCGCCGCAGGCGAGGGTGATCTCTTCCTGCGGATGCTGACCATGCAGCCAGTGGAGAAGCCCGCTGACGAGAATACCGTCGCCCAATCGAGTCGGCCCAATGAACAGGATCGCCATGCTGATATCCGGCGTCTAAGAGGCATAGGATTTCTGCTCGGCGATATCGGAGCCGAGCAGCGCATTGATCTCGGCCTTCAACGCGGCCCGCTTGTCGTTCGTCATGTAGACGTCACGTGCCAGACGAACGAAGTCGGCGCCAAACTCGCCACGCGCCTCAAGGTCCCGCAGCCTGTCCTCAATGGTCCAGAGAGCCTCGTTCACGGCCTGCAGCGATGTCTGGAGATGACGCAGCGTGGGCTTGGAGTGAAGCAGTGGCTCGACGACTTCGCGCAGCGTTTCCGCTTCGCGTCTGACGTGTTCGAGCTTGTTCCTATCCGCAATTCGGGACCGCTTGATCTCTAGTATGGTGATTTTGTCAATCGCCTCGCCTGGCGAAATTTCGACCCGCAGGCGCATTCATCTTCTCCCGGTTTCGCATGGCTCCTGTCGTTCATCGCCACGTAGGTGGCGGAACAACCGGACGCGTCAGGGGGGAGTGAAGCCTTTGCTCGACATGGAGAGTTTTTAATCAATAATGCAGGCTTTAGCAACCTATTGCAGCGCCGCAGATGTGCTGCTCCGATGCGTTCGATCGGGGCCGCCGGTTTGTCTCGAGTGACGGGACGGCCAGACCAGGTCGCCGAGTGCTTGCGCTGCAGTCGTTCCAGCCGTGACCACTTGACCGCGCTCCCTCCTCCCGCTTGGGAAGGTGGGCGATACAATCGCTCGGCTCGGCATACCGAATAGGACTCGTTGGACCTGCAGTTCTGATTCGCGGCCAATCACAGCCGTGGTCTGAGACAATCAACGCTCAGCGTGAAGCACATGTCACGCAATGCGCGATCGCCGGGTCGAGCGCCAGGCGCCCCGGCGCGATCGGCTCGCCACAATGGACGCACCAGCCGAATTCGCCCGCCTCTATTCTCACCAACGCGGCTTCAATGCGGGCCAGGGTCCCGGCGCGACGCCGTTCAGTGGCGAGCGCCATAGCCTGCTGCTGCATCGCATCCATCCGCGACAACCGCCCGACACTGGTCTGGTCCAAGGTCACCGCCTCGCGGCTTTGCGCCGAAGCGGCGCTGATGCCTCCCAACGCGGCGCGTTCCGCCAGAAGGCGCTGCTTCATCGCCATGACGTCAACGCCCGGAGGTGCGTCGGCCGGATTGCCGTTCATTGTACGACACCCGAGAGCCCGTGCTGCTCGCGCACGGTATGGAATCGGATGGCCTTCCACTCCTCCTCCATGCGCTGCCGGCGCCAGTTGGAGGCGAACAGGGCTACGATCTCGCCATCATGGTCCTCCGCGAGATCATTGATATGCGCTCGCGTGAAGCGGGCCATGGCGTCCCGATCATCGGACGCGATCCAACGAAGCTGATCCCACTGCGTCACCTCGAAACCGAGCGGAATGCCGTATTCCACCTTCAGCCGGCTGGTCAGCACATCCAGCTGCAGCAGCCCAAAGACGCCG
The DNA here is from genome assembly GCF_019024325.1 of Falsiroseomonas tokyonensis. Lineage (GTDB taxonomy): Bacteria > Pseudomonadota > Alphaproteobacteria > Acetobacterales > Acetobacteraceae > Falsiroseomonas > Falsiroseomonas tokyonensis. The sequence goes on along the minus strand of NZ_JAFNJS010000014.1, from coordinate 31,701 downwards.
ACGACCGGCGCTGAGCCGTCAAGTGGCTTGAACAACTGCACCACGCCCTCATCGGCCAGTTGCTCCAGCGCCTTTTTCAGCTTCTTGGCGAGCATGGGGTCATCGAGGCGCGCGCGTCGCAAATGCTCCGGCGCGAAGGAGGGCACACCCCGGAAGTTCAACGCCTCTCCCTCGGTCAGCGTGTCGCCGATGCGCAGCGTGCCGTGATTGGCGATGCCAACGACGTCACCGGGCCAGGCCTCCTCAGCCACCTGGCGCTCCTTGGCGAAAAAGAACAGCGGCGCGTTGACAGGCACGTGCTTGCCGGTCCGCACCTGGGTCAGCCGCATGCCCTTCTCCAGGCGCCCCGAACAGATGCGAAGGAAGGCAACACGGTCGCGGTGGTTCGGGTCCATGTTCGCCTGCACCTTGAACACGAAGCCGGTGAGGTTCGCCTCTCCCGGAACCACCATGCGCGTGTCGGCGGGCCGCGGTCGCGGCGGCGGCGCCAGCCGCGCAAGCCCGTCGAGCAGATGCCCCACGCCGAAGTCCCGCAAGGCACTGCCGAAGAACACGGGGGTCATCGTGCCTTGCAGGAACTGATCGCTGTCGAAGGCCGGGCATCCCGCCTCCACGAGACCTGCCTGCTCACGCAAGGTCGCAACGCCCCCCGGGGATAGCAGCCCATCGAGTGCGGGATCATCCAGGCCACTCAGGCGAATGTGATTGTCACCGCCATCCACCAACATGCGCAGAGCCGGATCGAGAAGATCGTAGACGCCGAGAAAATCGCGCCCTTCCCCGATCGGCCAGGCCGCGGGCGTCACGTCGAGGGCGAGCGTCTTCTCGATCTCATCGATCAGGTCGAGCGGCTCGCGCCCGTCACGATCCATCTTATTGATGAAGGTGATGATCGGGATGTCGCGGAGCCGGCAGACCTCAAACAGTTTGCGCGTCTGGCTCTCGATGCCCTTCGCCGCATCCAGCACCATCACGGCGGCATCCACCGCCGACAGGGTGCGATAGGTATCCTCGGAAAAATCCTCGTGGCCCGGGGTATCGAGCAGGTTGAACACCAGGCCGTCACGCTCGAAGGTCATCACGCTGGTGGCGACGCTGATGCCCCGGTCCTGCTCGATCTTCATCCAGTCCGAGCGGGTTCGGCGACGGTTGCCCTTGGCTCGGACCTGACCGGCAAGCTGGATGGCGCCGCCCTTGAGCAGCAGCTTTTCGGTGAGGGTTGTCTTGCCGGCATCAGGATGGGCGATGATGGCAAAGCTGCGCCGTCGCGCCGCTTCGGTCGCAACGTCATGATTGTCCCATTGGACGGCGTCGGTAGGTAGGTGATCCATGCTGGCGGTCTCCTTGGTGCGAATGGGGCACTGGGGGAGGCGACCAGAATCAGGGCGGCGTTGTGCTGCCCCTGCGTTGATGTAGCGAAGCGACTTGCGCGAGAGGGACGGTTTCTTGCATGGATGGTTAAGCCTAGTGCCATCCATCCCGCAGCGCCAGTTGGTTATGCGGTTCCGCATTGGCAGCGATGCCGGTAGTCACTGAACATGCTTGCCGAATACCTGTCCTTTGCCCGCTCCCATCCACGCCCATTGGCCTTCGGCTTGCTGCTGGCGAGCCTGTCCAGCTTTGGGCAGACCTTCTTCATTGCACTGTCCGGAGCGGGAATCCGCGCCGACTTCGGCATCTCGGATGGGCAGCTCGGCCTCAGCTACGCCGCGGCGACACTGGCCTCCGGCTTCGCCCTCGGCTGGGCCGGGCGCTGGATCGACCGGGTTACGCTGCGCCACTACACGCTCGGCGCGACGCTTCTGCTGGCGCTGGGCTGTGTGGCCATGGCGCTGGTTCCGGGCGTCTGGGCGCTGCCTGCGGCATTTTTCCTCCTGCGCATCGCGGGCCAGGGGCTGCTGACCCATACCGCGATGACGGCGACGGCCCGGCGCTTCGGGCCGGATCGGGGCAAGGCCCTGGCATTGGTGGCGCTTGGCTTCGCGCTGGGCGAGGCCGCATTGCCGCCCATGGCAGTCGGCCTGCTGCCCTGGATCGGTTGGCGCGGACTGTGGTGGTGTGCGACGGGCGCGCTGCTGATCGGCGCCTGGCTGGCGCTGCGCTTGCTGCCGAGGTCCGAGGCCGCGCCGCCGTCGCGGCTTGGCAGCACGGCGGCGCCTCGGCCGCCCTCACTATGGCGCGATCATCGACTTTGGCTGGTAATGCCCGCGATCCTGGCGCCATCCTTCGTCGTGACAGGCTTCTTCTTCCACCAGCTACGGCTGGCCATGGAACTGAACTGGGACCTTGGCGTGGTGGCGGGGGCCTTTGCCGGCTATGCCTTGGCCCGCGCCGGCGCCATGCTGCGCGCGGGACCGGTGATCGATCGGATCGGCGCGACACCATTGCTGCCGGTCTTCCTGCTGCCTCTGACCCTGGCGATGGTGGCCATCGTGATGGGCTCAGGGAGCCAGATTGCCGCAGTCTCCTATCTCGTTCTCGCAGGCCTGACCTCCGGCGTATCCACGACGATGACCACGGCGATGTGGACGGAGTTCTATGGCCTCGAGAGGCTGGGCGCGGTCCGCGCGGCGGTGGCGGGGGCGGGCGTGATCGCCTCCGCATTGGCGCCGGCTGCCTTTGGATGGCTGCTCGACCTCGGCATAACGCTACATAGGCAGGCTCTATGGAGCCTGTTCGGAATGGTCCTGGCTGCGCTTCTCACGCTGCCAGTGTCACGCCCCTGGCGCCGGGGGCGGTGATCGCGGCGCTGCAACAAGCATTGTGCAATGCAGCGAAAGTCTGTTAGAGCCTTTCTATGACGTCTTTTGCGCCGCCCTAACCCCTGAGCCGTCGCGCCTCCAATGGCGCGCACCCTCAGGCGTCCGGTCATTGCCGCGGCCGCGCCCTCGTCGCCTTCCTGTTCGAATTGTCGCAGGCCCGGCTGACCATGCCGGCGCTTCTACTTGTCCCCGGAGTCCTCCCATGTCCCTTGCCCGGCTCCGAGCCGAATGGTTCCCCAATGTGCGCGCCGATATCCTGGCCGGCACTGTCGTCGCGCTCGCCCTCATCCCGGAGGCGATCGCCTTCTCGATCATTGCTGGCGTCGATCCGAAGGTGGGCCTCTATGCTTCCTTCTGCATCGCGGTGGTCATCGCCTTCACCGGCGGTCGGCCCGGCATGATCTCGGCGGCGACCGGCGCCATGGCGCTGCTGATGGTAACGCTGGTGCGCGACCATGGGCTGCAATACCTGCTGGCGGCGACGATCCTGTGCGGTGTCCTGCAGATGATCGCGGGCGCGCTGAAACTCGGCGTGCTGATGCGCTACGTATCACGCTCGGTGATGACCGGCTTCGTCAATGCGCTGGCCATTCTGATCTTCCTGGCGCAGTTGCCGGAACTGACCGGAGTCACCTGGATCACTTACGTCGTCGTCGCTGTCGGACTGGCCATTATTTACCTGTTGCCGCTGCTGACCAAGGCGGTGCCCTCTCCCCTCGTGGCCATCGTTGTGCTGACGGCGGCCACGATCTGGCTCGGTCTGGACGTGAGGACGGTGGGCGATATGGGCCAGTTGCCCTCCGATCTGCCCATCTTCCTGCTGCCGGACATCCCCCTGACCTTGGAGACGTTGTGGATCATCCTGCCGACATCCGCCACGCTCGCCGTGGTCGGCCTGCTCGAATCGCTGATGACGGCGCAGATCGTCGATGACCTGACCGACACCGGCTCCAACAAGATCCGCGAAAGCTACGGCCAGGGCGTTGCCAACATCGTCTCCGGCCTCTTCGGGGGCATGGCGGGCTGCGCGATGATCGGGCAGTCGGTCATCAACGTGCAATCCGGCGGGCGAGGCCGGCTCTCGACGCTATGGGCCGGGTTGTTCCTGCTCTTCCTCATTGTGGTCCTGGCCGATCTTGTGCGGCAGATCCCGATGGGTGCGCTGGTCGCAGTGATGATCATGGTCTCGATCGGCACCTTCTCCTGGAAGTCGCTGAAGGATCTGCGCGTTCATCCCAGGGAGTCGAGCATCGTGATGCTGGCCACCGTCGCCGTGACCGTGGTGACCCACGACCTGGCGCAGGGCGTGCTGGTCGGCGTGTTGCTGTCCGGCATCTTCTTCGCCCGCAAGGTGACGAAGATCTTTGAGATTTCTTCCGCCCTTTCCGCGGACGGCACGCAAAGGACCTATACCGTCTCGGGGCAGATCTTCTTCGCCTCCGCAGAAGCCTTTGGTGACGCCTTCGACCTGAAGGAAGCGATCGAACGCGTCGTCATCGATGTGTCGGACGCCCATATCTGGGATCTGACGGCCGTTGCCGCCCTCGACCGTGTGGTGTTGAAGTTCCGCCGCGAGGGGACCGAGGTCGAGATTCTCGGCATGAACAAGGCGAGCGCCACGCTGGTGGACAAGCTCGCCATCCACGACAAGCCGGGCGCCTCCGACGCACCGGCATTGCACTGAGGGGGGACAGAGTTATGGCCAAGATTCTCGCCTGCACGGATGGCTCGGTCTACGCCGAGAGCATCCTCGATCACGCCGCCTGGGCAGCTGCCCGGATGGGTGGCGCCTCAGTGCGTGTGCTGCATGTGCTGGACCGCGCCACGGCGGAACTTCCGGTGGATCGCAGTGGCGCGCTCGGCGTCGATGCGTCGGAGGAACTCCTGCGTGAACTGGCCGCGGTGGACGAAGCGCGCGGGAAGGTCTCGCTTCGCCGGGCACGCGCCCTGCTGAGCGCCGCAGAGGCCCGACTGAAAGCGGCGGGCGTCGTCGAAGTGACGCTGACGCAGCGGCATGGTGCGCTCGTCGATACGGTTGTGGAGTTCGAGGCGGAGGCGGATCTGCTGGTGGTCGGCAAGCGCGGCGAGGCGGCGAATTTTGCCGTGGGCCATCTTGGCGCCAATCTGGAACGCGTGCTGCGCGCCAGCATTCTGCCCGTGCTTGTCGCCTCCCGCGCGTTCAAGCCGATCCGCCGCTTCGCCATTGCTTATGATGGCGGTCCCGCCGCGATGAAGGTGGTGGACTACGCGGCGCGAACTGCCTCCCTCGATGGGCTGGAATGCGAACTGCTGACGGTGACGGCGGATGCGGCCGCGGGCCGGGCCATGTTGGAGAAGCCCGCGAAGCTGCTCGCCGACGCTGGCAAGACAGCGACCGTCAAAGTGCTCCATGGCGAGCCCGAGACAGCCATTGCAGCGCATGTTGTGGACGCCGGGATCGACCTGCTCGTCATGGGTGCCTATGGCCATGGGCGGCTTCGCAACATGATCGTGGGCAGCACGACCACGGCCCTTCTGCGAAGCTGCCGTATCCCGGTGCTGGTGTTCCGTTGATGCCGTAACGCTACTCATGGCCACATCACTGCGGAACGCGGCTGTTGTCCTGTTGAGTGTCGCCGGATAGATTTCCGTGGAGAAGATTGCGTGGTCTCAGGTCGTTCTGATAAGGGGCCAGCCTGACGTCCTTCAGTCAGCCAGCGCTGGTCGTTCATCGCGAAGATGAGCGTCCGGCGGAAGTGCCGATGGCCGGGCGGCTGCTGTGGCTGCGCCGGATGCTGAGCACGTAGTGCCCCCGTCAAGCGCATCGCATCCTCACGGCACCTGCCGCTTCGTCACCCCCACCGACAGCGTCGCCGCCGCCAAGTCGAACGTTGCGCCGGAGATGTTCCGCGCCATCACGCGCACCGTGTTGTTTGACCAGACCGCCGCGTCGAGCTCGATGAAGCGCGTCGACGACACCAGCGACGCCTGCGCGAGATCCCCCGCCCGTGCCCCGTTCACTGTCACGTCGATCAGCGCCGTCGCGCCCGGCGCCAGGCTCGGCAGATCCCAGGAGACCTCCGCCGCCAACTCCCGACGCCCTGAGCCGAACAGCGCGCCCGTCAACAGCGGCGTGCCGTTCAGCACCGCGGGCGCAGCTTCCGGCAGCCCGTAAAGCCGCAGCGACTGCAGGTCGATCGGTCCATCGAAGCCGATCACCCCCACTTGGGCATAGGCCACCGACGCGCCGACCCGGATGGTCTGCCGGCGATTGAAGTTGGCGTCGTCCATCGGTGCGCCGGCATTCCACCCCTTGGCCGGCCCGTTCCACTGCATGGTGGTGATCGAGGCCAGCACATCGCCCGCGATGTCCTCGCGGACATTCCCCGCCCCGTCGAACACCCGCACGAACAGCCGCCCGCCAGAGGCCCCGCTGGTCAGCCAATGCGCCAGCGCGAACTCCTTCGCCTGGGAGGTGTCGAGCATCCACCCCAGCCCACGGTTTGCCGCCAGCGTGACGGCCCGATCGGTCGGCGTCAGGTCGGTCAGCCCGTTGAAGCAGAAATCCGCCATGAAGGTCGCGGTGGTGGTCGACGTGGCGATGGTGATCAGCCCCTCCACCCCGACCTCCGTCGCCGACTGCCGGAACGCCGCCGCGCGGGTGTTTGGCACGCCCGCGAGAAAGCGCTGGAAGCGCGACGCGGGCGCGCGGTGCCGGTTGATCACCGCATTGCCGCAGCGGTTCGCCGTCGCCGTGTAGTCGATGCCGACCAGGTAGGTGTTGGTCCAGGCGATGTCGTACTCGCAGTCCTGCGCCCCGGCGGTGTGGCGGGCGGCCAGCGGTGAGCAGGCCTCCATGCGCATGTTCCGCGCGATGATGGCGCTGCCGGAGGTTTCGTTCAGGAAGGGGATGGCGATGTTGCTGCCGGCCTGGCGCAGCTCGAAGTTCGGCGCGTCGAAGACATGGCGGTTGTGGTTGGTGTAGGCGCCGGGCTCGTTGCCGAGCCGGATTCCGAAGCGGTCCTGCGCCGCATTGACCCCCGTCGCCTGGGCGAAGTGGCCGCCATAGTAGCGGATCGAGGTGTTCCAGGCCGTGGCGGTGGCGCACCAGATATCGAGCCCGATGCGGTTGTTGACGATGCGCCCCAGCGTGAAGGTGCTGTCCTCCACGCCGCGGCCATCGCCCAGGGTCCGTATGCCGATGGTGAAGCCCTCAACCCGGCGCAGCTCGATCTGGCTGGCATCGACGTTGCGCACGGTGATGCCGATATCCGCCTCGGAGGACCAGTCCGACAGCGTCTGCCGGATCACGTTCAGCCCGCTGTAGAGCTTCTCGGCGTTGCGGATGGTGCCGCCATCGCCCAGCACCAGCACGGAGGTGGGCGCGGTGCCGGTGTAGCGGATGGTGCCCTGCATGATCAGGCCGCGTGCGCCGCCCGGCAGGGTCACGGTGCCGGAGACGTTCCAGGTGCCGGGCGGGATCATCGCGAACTTCTGGTCCGCACCGGCCCGATCGAAGGCCGCCTGGATGGCGGTGCGATCATCCGCCACGCCATCGCCCAGCCCGCCGAAATCATTCGGCAGCACCTCCTCACGGTCGCGCAGATACTTCGCGAAGTCGGTCTTGTTGAGGTTGGCGTTGAGGACCAGCAGGTCGTCGATGCGTGCCGGCATGGCGTTCTCCGATCAGAGGGCTGTGGCGGTGACCGGGCCGGCGAAGGCCGAGACGTTGCCCTCGGCCGAGACGCTGCGCAGCCAGAACCAGCGGGCCTCGCCGGTGGTGAGGCCGGTGCGGTCCCAGGGCAGTGCTGTCGGCTCGCTGGCGAGCTTCACGGCTGCGGACAGGCTGGCGCTGCTCGCCTCGAACACCTGCAGCCGCACGGCATCCGCGGGAAAGCCGCCCGACAGGCGCACGCCGCCGACAATGCCGGTCGCGGCCAGACCCGAGGCGGCGGCCGGCACCAGCGCCTCGCGCCAGCCCGACACCGCGCCGCTGCGCGCCTGCGCCCGCACCCGGAAGGCGGTGGGCTCTGCCGTGGGGATGGCGACAGCCGTGGCGCCGAAGCCGCCGGCATAGCCCTGCCAGACCGTGACGGACGTGGGGCGGAGCTCGATCTCGTAGCCGGCGAGATAGGCCGAGCCCACCGTCGACCAGGAGACGGCCATCGCAGTGAAGGCGATCGCCACCGGCGTCTCCACCAGGATCGTCGCGGGCGCGGCGATGACGCCCGGGTTCGGCAGAACCACCGATGGGTTCTGCCCCGTGGCCCGCTCATCTGTTGCCGGGTTCCAGGCCCAGACGGCGGGATCCTCCTCGGCCAGTTGCAGGTTCACCCCGCCATCCGGCGCCAGCGCCCAGCCCGTCACGCGCGCCGGGAATGGCGTGAGCCGCTCCAACGCCACGGTCACACCATCCCAGGGCCGCAGGCGCAGCGCCGAGAGGTTGGCCTGCATCGCCACCTCACGCTGGCGGCGGTTACGCTCCAGCTCGATTTTCATAAGGCGCTGGACCGTCGTCGCCGAGGTGGTGAGCGGGAATTCCATGTCGCGGTAGATCGCCTCGCCACCATCCTCGGTGACATAGTTGCTGGCGAGCAGCGGCGGCGCATCGGTCGGCTGCCAGGCGGCGGCCGGCTCGACATAGACGGCGCGCACCCCGTTGAAGAGATCGCGCCGCGGGCGCGAGCCGACGATGGTCACGTCGCCGCGCAGATCGTCGGAGGTGAGTGTCGCCGCCGGCAGCGCGGGCGCCCCGGCATGGATGTAGAAGCGCCCGCCACTCACGACCAAGGCGCCGGCCATGGCGGCGACCAGCTTGCGAGTGATGGCGATCTTGCCCTCGCCAAGGGTGACGGCGCCGTTGACGGTGTAGCGGCGCTCGGCGGTCCCATCGCGCCGGCCCATGATCTCGTCGCAGATGTTGGCCGCCGCCATCAGCGCCGGCAGGTCGATATCCGCCCAGGCGGCGCGCCAGCCAAAGGGCGAGGTCAGGTACCAGGCCAGGCACAGCGCCGGATTGTCGGACCACCCCGTGGCACCGGTGCGCGGGTCGAGGATGGTATCCGCCCCCTCGACGATGGCGGAGAGGCTGGGCGCGCCAGAGGGAAAGGCCTCGGGCCGCAGCTTGAGCCGCACCGCGAGATAGGCGCGCCCCTGGCCGCGATGCGCAGCGGTCCACTGGCCACCGGTATCCGCCACCAGATTGGCATTGGCGACCTGGCCCGGATCGCCCAGCGCACGGTCGATGCGCAGCAGCCCGGCGAACTTCGCGTCGGTCGAGGCGGTGCCATTGAGGAACACCTCGCCGATGGCGCGGACGCGATGCGCGGCCAGGACCACGACGACATGGAGGAAGCCATCGGCGCGGCCCTCGTCATCGGTGGCAGAGTGCAGGAACACGACGGGGCCGGAGGTGCGGCAGCGCCCGAAGACGATCTGGTGCTCGGTGATGGGCTGGCGGAAGGACTGGGTGCGGCCGGCGCCGGGCGTGCGGGGATCGAAGCCGGAGCCGGGGCCGGAGTCCGTCCCTGGCGTGACGTTGGCACTGCGGGCGGCGGAGGGCGACTTGGGGCGGAAGACCGCGGCACCCACGGCGGAGACCACCAGGGCGGCGCCGGCGGCCGCCACGGCGCCCAGGACGCCGCCGCCAATGACGGCCGAGGCGGCAGCACCCGCGGCAGCGGCGATGAAGGGGATGGCGACGGGCATCAGCCAACCCTCCAGGCAATGGCGCAGGCAGTGATGGGGAGGCGGACCAGACCCGCGGGCCCGACGAAGGCGGCGCGGCCGGCGTCGAGCACGACGCCGAGGCGATCCGGGTCGGCGGCCAGCACCACGTCCCCCGTGCGCGCGAAGGGGACCGGCACGCGCGGGTACCCTGCGGTGTCGGCCATCGCGGCGAGGGAGGGCCGGTGCTGCCACGACGGCTGCTGCCCGGTGCAGGCCACCACCGCCGCCATGGCGAAGCGCCCGCAGTTCCAGCGCGCCGCGTCGAAGGGCCGATGCTCGGCGGTGGTGACCAGCGCCGCCAGCCGTTCCGGCCAGTCGGGCAGCCGGCCCGGGGGCGAGCCTCTCACTGGTTCGGCAGCCGGATCTCGGCCTCCTGCAGCGCCGGCACGAACTCGAAGAACCGATCGCCGGGGTATTCGGCCTGCTGGTCGGCATCCGTGTAGCGCCGCACCTCCGCGCGCTCGAGGTCCACCAGCCGGCTCTCGCAGGCGAGCGCCACGGAGGGCTCCGCGCCGTCCGTCACCTCCATCGTGTCCATCAGCCCCGCCCAGAGCGGAAACGGGTCCGCCACGAAGGCGCCGTGCGCATCGAGCAGTGCGCCCCACAGCGTGACCGGCCGCAGCCGGTAGCTGCGCTCAGCCAGGGCGATATCCACCACCTCCTGCGGCACCGGCGACAGGGCGAGGGTGAGGCGCACCGCGCGCAGCTCGACCGTCTCCTCCACATCCGAGATGGCGCCGATGCTCCCGGCGCCCTCGAACACCTTCCCGGCCCAATCGAGCGGCCCGAGCCCGGTCCAGACGCGAAAGGGGCCGGTGGCGAAGTCGAGCTCGACGAGGACGACCGGCGTGGCGACCGGCGCCGTGGCGGCGGAGGCTGCCTGGTTGCTGAGCCGTGGGGTGCCGGACATGACTACAGCGCCTCCTCCATGCGGATGGTGACGGCGGCGAAGGGTCCGGGCCGCGTTGGGTTCGCCGCCTCGTCATCCGACACCAGTCGCACCGGCACGCTCGGCATGGACAGGATCAGCGGCTCGCCGACCACCACCGCGGCGCGCAGCGGCGGCGCGATGGCGATCGTGGCGGTGCCGGCGCCCGAGGCGGCGACCGCGGCGGTGGCGATGTACAGCCGCCCGCCGAGGCCGATGTAGTCGCCGGCGCCGACCGCCACCGTGCTCGGCCACCAGCCCTGCGTGACGATGGACAGCGCGCCGCGTGGCGCGCCGGCTGCCAGCGACGGATTTCCCGAGCCCACCACCAGGCCGGTCCCATCGGTGAAGATGGTCGCGTCCGAGAAGGAGTACGGCCCGGTCGGCACATCGCCCTGGCTGCGCGGATCGCCGGTGCGGTACTCCCGCCGCCAATCCCAGATGCGGACGGTGTTGGCCGACCCCGCCAATGCCGCCAGCAGCCCGTCCATCACCCCGGCCTGCACGCGGCCCAACGGCTCGAAGCTGGCCTCCGCCACCCAGCGCGCGCCCTCGCGCCGCAGCACCTGCGTGGCGCGGGTGACGGGCGAGACAAAGCGCAGCGTGTTGTGCTGGAGGTAGAAGCTCAGCCGCGACGGGCGCAGCGTGGCGGGCCAGGCGTATTCCGTCATGCCTCTATCCCCGCACGATGGAGGTGGCGCTGCCGCCGCGGCGGATGGCGTCGAGCGTGGCGGCACTCGCCTGCCGCACGATCTGCGCCGAGAGCACCCGCAGCCGCGCCTCGACCCCGGCATCCGCGCCGCGTGCATCGATGGTGATGCTCTGGTTGATGACGGGGCCACCGGGCGCCATGCCGTTGGGCAGCACCGTGCCGCTGCGGTTCGGCACGAACCATTCGGGCCCGCGCTCGCCCACGATGTAGGGCTGCCCACCCGCCACCGGCCCGCCCTCGGCGCGGAACAGCCCACCCAGCGCCGTGCCCAGTCCCGAGAAGATCGAGCCGAAGTCAAAGCCGCTGAGGCTGGAGGTGACTGCGGTGCCGAGCGGCTCAGTGATGGTGCGGCGGACGACGATGCGGGCGATGTCCTGCAGGATGCCCTGCAGCACTTTCGAAAAACTCTCGCCCTTGATGATCGCGTCCTCGAAGGCCGAGGAGAAGGTCAGGCCCAACTCGCGCGCCGTGTTGCTGGTGCGCTCGGTCGCCTGCTGCACGCGCTGCTGGCTGCGCTCCAACTCCTCCAGCGCGGCATTGGCCTCGCGCGAGACGGTCTCGTCGGGGATGGGCTGGCCGATGCGCTCGGAGCGCTCCACCAGCCGGCCGAGGGTTTCCAGGCGGCGGGTGTAGCGTTCCTGGGCGTTCTCGTTGTTCTGGATCAGCCGCTCGCGCTCGCGGATGATGTCGTTGATCTCGCGCTCGGCCTCGCGGTCGGGGCGCGGGATGGCGGCGACACGGCGCGTGGTGCCCTCGATGCGGCGCAGCGCCTCGTCGCGCTCGCGCAGGGCCAAGGTTTCGAGCCGGGTGCGATCAGCGGCGGTGATCCCGCCGGCGGCCTCGGCCTCGCGCAGGCGACGGACCCGGTCGTCGTATTCGCTGTTGATGCGAAAGCGGTCGTCCAGCGCCTTGCGCAGTTCCTCGGCATCCGCGGCGGTGCGGCGGCGACGCGCTTCTGCGGCCTGGGCAGCGGCGCTCTCCTGCTCGGTGCGCTGGCGCTCGCCGGCCGCCGCCTCGCCGCGGGTGATCTCCTCCTGAAGCTCGCTGTACTGCCGGCGTAGTTCCTCCAGCCGGGCGGCGCGGTCCACGCCCGCCTGCTGCTGGGCGGCGCCGACCAGCCCGCCCTGTATCGAGCCACGCCGGGGCTGGGAGCGCAGGCTGTCGCGGCCATCATTCTCCGCCTCGAGCCGGGCGATCTGGGCGCGCAGGGCCTCGGCCTGGGCGCGGCGGTCGGCCTCCTGCTCAGAGGGGAGCAACAGGCCGGAGCCACGGCGCACGCCGTCCAGCACGCGCGCGGCGCCGGACAGCGCACGCGCGAGCGCGTTGGACAGGCCGATGGCCTGGTCGAGCCGGGCGAGGAATTGGTCGGCGGCCGCGGTGAGCTGCCCGAAGGCGCGGCCGACGGAAAGCGGCGCGCGCTCGAACTCGCCATTCAGCCGCTCGACCGCGCGCAGCAGCGCCGGGAAGACCGTGTCGGCGGTGAGCTTGCCCTCGGAGCCGAGCTTGCGCAGTTCGCCAATGGAGACGCCGAGCTCGCGCGCCAGTGCCTGCGCAAGCGTGGGCAGGCCCTCCAGGATCGAGCGGAGCTCATCGCCCTGCAGCGTGCCCGACGCCAGCGCCTGGGCGAGCTGCTGCGTGCTGGAGGCGATCTCCTGCTGGCTGGCGCCCGACGCGATGGCGATGCGCTGCAGGCCGCCGACGAGCGTGGCGACCTGGTCGGAGGTGGCGCCGATCTCACGCGCTGCGATCGAGAAGCGGGCGAAGGCGTCGACGCTCTCGCGAACCGCCACGCCGGTCTGCAGGCTGTCGCGGTAGAGGCGGTCGTAGATCTCGCCGGCACGCTCGACGGAGCCCAGCGCGGTGTTCAGCCGGCCCATGGACTGGGTGAGCGCGTCGCCGGCCACGACCACGGCGCGCAGCCCGGCAGCGAGGCCGGCGATCTGCACGCCGCGGACCGCGACGTCGAGCAGGTCGAGCGCGCGGGAGGCGCGATCGGCGCCGCCCTGGATGCGTTCCAGGCTGCGTTGGCCCGTCTCGCCGACCTCGCGCAGCTCCTGCTTGACGCGGGCGGCGTCGTCCAGCGACAGCCGGACCGAGACACGGCGCGTGCTGTCGGCCATGCGTCACGCCTCCTGCGTCAGTTGGAGTGGTCAGGGCCCGGGCGGATCAGGGCGGCGCGCAGAGCTACCCGCGGCGAGGCCCATGCGCATGGCGAGCAGCAGTTCGGCGGCAGCCCAGCCGGAGGCGCCCATCTCGCGGGCGGTGGCGAGTGCGGCAGGCATGTCCAGGTCGAGGCCCGCCATTGTCGCCGTGGCACAGGTGGTGCCGGCGGCCCAGGCTGCGGCGCCCTCGACGCTGGCCGGCGCGTGCGCGGCGTAGGGGCAGGCGAGGCCGCAGTCGCGATCGAGTGCCGCGCAGCCGCGGCAGTAGTCAGGGCCCTGGCCGAAGTGCCATTCGGCCCGGGCCCTCAGCCGTTTCCCTCCAGCGCCACGGCGGCGACGGGGCCGGTGGCGCGGTCCCAGAAGGCGGCGGCCATCTCGTCCATGTCCATCAACCGCTCGACGGCCTCGGGCGAGAGCGGCAGGGGCTTGCCCGCGGCGTCGCCAACGCCCTCCCAGGCGGTGACGGCATGGCGGGCGAGCGCCTTGACGAGGAACGCGAAGGCCAGGCCGCGCGCCATGTCGGGGTCGAGGTCTTCGGATGCCGCCCGCAGCGCGCCGAGGCGGCGGGCCGAGCCGGCCTGGGCCGCGGCCATCACCGCGGTGGTGACGGGGCGGATTTCCACGCGGACGCCGCGAGGCAGGTCGAGCCAGTACGGCTCGACCGGGAGGTCGAGGGTGAGCATGGGATTCTCCGTTGTTCGGATTGAGTCGTGTCCGCTTGGCGAAGCCGCCGCCAAGATGTCTGCTATTGCTGGTGCGGCCTCAGTCGCGCCGCGCCAGCGCGCTGCGCAGCCAGGCGAGTCGGTCCGCCACGGCTGTCTCGGCGGCGGCCTCGGCCTCGCGGTAAGCGCGCAGCACCTCCTCGCCAAGCGATGTGAGCCGCGCCCCGCCGCCGCCCGTGCCACCCATGGCGGTCGCCACAAGCGGCTCCCGGAAGTCGGCGTTCAACGCCACCACGAGGTCATGCGCGCGCTGGTAGCTCATCCCCATCCGCCGCCCGGCCGCGGCGATGGAGCCCGCGTCGCGGATGCCCTCCAGCAGCTCCGCCTTTCCGGGACCGAGCGCCACACCCTCGCCGAGCGCGAGGCGCAGTGTCAGTGCCCGGCGCGCGCCCTTCTCTCCGCTGTTTCGCTTTGCCGCCATCGGGCGAGGGAAACACGGCGCCAGCAGAGGCGCCACCGCTGCTGGTTGCAAGCAGGAGCCACCGACCGCTATCTTTGAACAAAGATAGCGACAGGAGAGCCCTGTGGTCCACGGCAGGCCGTCGAACCAGACCCGCGACGGCAAGCTCGGCCTTGTCGCGAACGCACTACCGTTCGCCACACGCCCGCGCCAAGCCTGGGGTGACGCCATGGCACGTCGCTGCGGCAGATGAGAACCTTGTCACTCTCCGCACTCGGCTGGGGGGCCGCGATCGGTACGCTGGGCGGCCTGATCGGCCTCGGTGGTGCAGAGTTCCGATTACCGGTCCTGCTTGGCCTTTTCGCGCTGGCGGCGCACCAGGCAGTGCGGCTGAACCTGCTTGTGAGCCTCGTTACCCTCGGCGCCTCCGCTGTGGCCCGACTCGGCTTCGGCACGACGCCGGACCTCTGGCCGCATGCCCACGAGATTGCTGCGCTCACCCTCGCCGCGATGACAGCGGCGTGGTTCGGTGCCGGATTGCTCACGCGGATCGACGCCGTCAGGTTGACGCGCGTCATTGCCGTGCTGCTGGCCGGCATCGGCATGCTGCTCCTTGTCGAATCTATGGTCGGGGAGGCGCTGCACCTTGGGGCGGAATCCGGCGGCTGGTGGCGCGCCCCGGCGGGTGCAGTCGCCGGAGTGGTCATCGGCCTCGTCTCCTCGCTGCTCGGCGTGGCGGGAGGCGAACTCATCATCCCGACACTGATCTTTGGGTTCGGCCTTGACATACGCGCGGCAGGTTCGGCGAGCCTCATAGTCAGCCTGCCCGCCGTGGCCGTCGGCGTGCTGCGCCATGCCCGGGCCGGTGGCTACCGCGACCACGCAATCCTGCGTGAGGTCGCGGCGCCGATGGCGGCCGGGTCGATCCTCGGCGCGATAGCAGGGGCTGCGCTGCTGCCCTTTATTCCGGTCGGCGCGTTGAAGCTCGTACTCGGCGCCATCCTGCTGGCCTCGTCGGTCAAGCTATGGCGCAAGGGCGCCGCGAAGGCCGCTGCCGCGCGGGAGGCAGCTGCGCAGCGCTGAGCGGACGCCGCACGGCATGTGATCCAAGGATGACGACTACCTCTGAACCCGCAGGTTTCGCATGTTGGCTCATGCCGGCGACTCGATGAGCGTTACGCATACTCCGTCCCCGCCTGCTGGTTCCGCAGCACCGCCGTCATCATCCGCGTCGCCGTCGCGTTGAACGCGGCTCTGAAGTCGAAGCTCGCCTCCACCCCGGCCGGTCCCTCGATCGGCGTCTTGGCCAGCGCGAGATAGACCTCGTGCAGTGTGATGGTCAGGCTGCGGTTGGCGTCGATGGTGAAGGCGAGAGCGAATTCCGCCGAGGTGCCAGCCTGGGCCTGGGCCAGCAGCGTGGTGTTCTCGAACCGGACGGTGATCTGGCCGGTGCAACGCGCGATGCCGGGATCCACGCCCTCGACGCGACGGTCGGCACGGATGGTCCGCACGGCTTCCATGCCGTTGGCATAGGTGAGCCGCGCCCCGGTGACCTGCGCCAAAGCGACGCTACTTCGGGTGACGGACCCCTGCGCCTTGTTGAAGGCGGTGTAGGCCGCACCGGTCGGCGTGCCGCCTGACGTCGCGCCCGTGCGCACCGAACCCTGCCCCAGCAGCCCGAAAGTCGCAGTTGCCGCGCCGGTCGGCGTGAAGTCCATCTCCAGCGTGTCGGCGCGGACGCCGGTGCAAACGTCGAAGCTCGGCACGTCCGGGTAGCCGATCTCCATCGCGTTGCTGGGCAGCGCAGCCGCGCCCGAGCCGAAGGTGTGAATGAAGTTGGTCGTGCCGGTGGTGGTCGGCGCGCCGAGCAGCAGCCGCAGCCAGTGGCCGATGTTGATCAGATCGACCGGCACCACCGCCTGGCCCGCGACCGTCACCGTGTCGAGGAAGGGCGCCGCGGGGTCCCGATTACTGCCCACGCCGATCACGTCGGCATCGAGCAGCGGCTGCTCGGCGCCGAGATCGCAGGACAGGAAGGGCATGCGCCGCCAATTGCCGCCTGGCGCGGTGCCGTAGGTGGATTCGGGAAAGGTCAGCAGGCGGCAATTCGCGCCGATGGCACGGGGCATGGGCGTTCTCCTGGAGGGGGATCAGGCCAGCGGCGAGCCGGCGACGGTGAACCAGAGGGTGACGGGGATGGCGGCAGCGCGGGCCGCGGCGGCCCCCTCGAACTCGACATCCTCGAAGGCTGCGCTGCCGGGCTGCGCCCATTCGACGGCGCCGCCCAGCGTGCGGTTAGCGGCGATGGCGGCAGCGACATCGACAAGCAGCGCGTCGAGCAGGGTGTTGCGCGCGACGGGCGCGGCGCCGGCGACGATGACCTCGACCTCGGCACGATGCTCGATTTGCCAGGCGAGTGGGGAGAGGATCGGCGTCTCCTCGACCGTCTCGCCATCACGGATGACGACCAAGCCACCGGACGGGATGCGCTGCGGGATGGTTTCGCCGCGCACGACCATAGGCGCTGGGTTCCGAACGGCCAGCGAGGTGGCGAGCCGGCTGTGCAGCGCGGCGATGGCGGTCTCGCGCGTGCTCACGCTGACCTACCGCTTTCGCGCTCCCAGGCCGCCACGAAGCGGCCGGGCAGGCGGCGCAGCCCGCGCTCGGCAGCACCGCGCACGTCGAGCCGCTTGGCGAGCTTCACCTGGGGCAGGAGGAGGAACATCGGCACCATCCCCTGCTCCAGCAGTCCGCGCGCCCAGGCCTCGCGGCCCTTGCGATTGGCGGTGCCGACCTCGGTGACGCCGCCCGCCACCAGCCGGGTCCGGCGCCGCCGCCCGGTCTGCTCGCCCTTGCGCAGCGGCAGGCACCAGACGAACCCGCGGCCCGACTTGAACGGTCGGAGGAAGGCCTGCCCGGAGGCGACCATCTGCGCCGGCGTCACGCGCATGCCCTTCTCACCACGGCCTCGCCTGCCACGCGCCGCATTGAAGCCGGTCGGGATGGCGAGGAACTTGCCGCCACCCTTGGCGCGGATCAGGGCGCCGCGCTCGAAGGCATCGATGACGTTCGGCACCTTTGTGAAGACCAGACCCGCCGGCCGCAGCGACTGGCCGCTCCGCGGAAAGATCATCGACCGCCAGGCATTGGCGATGCCGCGCGCATTGCCCGCGAAGGCGGTGGTGACCTGCCGTCGCAGCTCAGCCTTTACCTGTTCGGTCTCGGCGCGGATTGCGGTCATCGCGGCGCGCTCGCCCGCGCGCACCTGGTCGGCCAGCACCTTGCGGAGGTCGCCCACGATGCTGGCGCCGAGGCGCATGGATCAGCGCCCGCCGAATTTGCGGCTGAGGATGCGCAGCAGCAGGTCGTGCAGCGCGGCATAGCCGAGCGTCCCCGCCAGCCAGGCGACGGCAAACAGCCACCACCCGTCGAGCTCGAAGGCATGGGCGATCAGCCACGCGCCAGTGCCGAGGCTGCCGCCCGCCAACGCGTGCAGCAGATAGGCGCGCGTCAGGAGCGGCCGGTCGGTGGAGGAGAATCGCGCCATCGCCCCGAGCGCACCCAGGGCGCCGGCGAGTAGTGCCTCACCGACGATGCCGCCGATGCGTTCGGGGTCGATCATGGTCATGCTCCTATCGGCGGCAGAAGACGCGCCAAGCGATGCCGGCCGCGTCCCGCTCGGCGTGCTGGACCGTCAGGGTCTCGGCGCCGAGGGTGAAGGTGTCGTCCGTCTGGACAGCGGGCAGCACGGCGATCGCCACCGTCAGGACGTCTGATGCCTGGATCACGCTGGTGCCGAAGGCGTCGCCCAGCCGATCCGGCGCCGAGCGGAGCACGCGGAGCAGGACCGGCGCCCCGGTCCCACCCGCGCTGTAGCTCGCATCAGCGCCGATGTTCGGATCCGCGGCCAGCGCATCCATGGCCGCGGCGAAGGCGTTCATGCTGGCCGCCGCAGCCGCCAGGCGAGGACGCCCACCACCGCCGCCACGATGCCCGCGATGGCAACAGCCGGCGCCAGCGTGCCCAGCGCCTGGATGGCTGGTGCCGCCTGCGCCACCGCGGTGGCGATCCCGGCCGCACCCACCAACACTGCACCCCGGCCGGTGCCGGTGACGGCGGCCACCTCCCGCAATGTCACCGGCGGCGCGGGCGGGACCCCGGCCAGGGTGAGCGCGCGGTCAATCACCGCGGCCGGATAGCTTAGCCCGGCGCATTCATGGTGGATGATGGCCTCCACCAGCGGGCGCAGGTGGTCGTGCCGATGCAGGTCGATCGCATCATCCGGACCGACACCGATCCGCCGCGCCACCACCGCGATGTATGCGGCGGTGTCGTTCTCCACCTTGGGCGCCCAGCGTTCGATGATCGCGCGGGGCGTGCGCAGCTTGTGCCGGTCCTGGTAGGTGACCAGCAGGGCGGCGAGCGCGCGGATGCCGAACTCATGGCTGGTGAATCGGCAGAAGCGCCCGTCCGACGGCGGCTCGGCCAGCCCCTGCCATTTGTTGGCAGGGACGTGCTCGATGTTGCCCGGGTTGCGGTTGCGATAGCCCCGCGTGGCCTTCGGATCGATGCTCATGTGCCGGACGCCGGAACGCGGAGCAGCACGGCGCGGACGGTGGTGTCCGCCGCCAGCGCCGCCATGGTGGCGAGGCCCACCTGGAAGTTGCCGGTGGCGGTGGTGGTCAGGCGCCGGTTGGTGTTGTCCCAGAAGAGCCGCGCCCCGGCGGTGATGGCCAGTGCTGGCTCCTTGGTGATGTCGAACACACCCTTGGTCTGGCATTCGATGACGGCGTTCTGCGCGCCATCGACGGCGGCCACACCGAAGAGTGCGCCGACGAGCACGCCCTGGCCGGAGGTGACGCCGCCCGCATAGGGGACGGCGAGCGCCAGGCTGTCGCCGGGTTGCACATAGTTGCGCATGGATTGCTCCTGTGAAGGTTGGATTGGTGGGGAAGAACGGCCTTGCAGAGGGCCGCCGAGCGCGTTACATGTAACGTCTCATGGAGGTTCCGATGCCCGCTCCCGATGTGCGTAAGCGCGTGGCTGCCCACCGGGCGGAGTTGCGCAAGCGAGGCCTGCGCCCGATCCAGATCTGGGTTCCGGACACCCGCGCCCCCGGCTTTGCCGAGGAGGCGCGCCGGCAATCCCGGCTCGTCGATGCGGATGACGAGTTCGGGGAGGTGATGGGCTTCATCGAGCGCAATTCGGCCTGGCCCGAGGGAGACGACGACATCCCCGAATACGATGCGCCGCGGTGAGGTGGTGGTCGTCGCCGACCGTGCAGGCGGCGACTACGCGAGCAAGCCGAGGCCGGCGGTGGTGGTGCAGTCCGACATCTACGACCAGACGCTCAGCCTGGTGGTGTGCCCCCTGACGTCGCGGGAGCGCGATGCCGGCTTGCTGCGTGTGGCGGTCGCGCCGAGTGATCGGTTGTCGATCCGTCAGCCAAGCTGGGTGATGGTGGAGAAGCTGACCAGCATCCGCCGCGATCGAGCGACGTCCGTGATCGGGAGGCTCTCAGATGAGGAGATCACCGCGCTGAACAGAAGCCTGGCGGTCTTCCTCGGCTTTGCGTGAGGCGCGACATGGCATTTGAAGTGAGGGTCAGCAGTCGCGCGATGCGGGGAAAGCTCGCTGTGTTCCTGCGGCGCGCTGAGCGCGGGCATCGGGTGGTGATCGCCGATCGCGGGCAGCGACCGGTGCTCCTGGTTCCCGCCCGCGAAAATGGCCACATGCCGACACGCGACGCCTTGCGGCTGGGCGGACGCTTTCGCGCACTGCCCGCCCAGCAGCGGCGTGCCCTTAGGTCCCCGGGTTGAACCAGGCGCCGCGCCAGTCGATGGCACCCACGCCGAAGTCGAAGATCACGCTGACCTCGACGCCATCCACGCCCTGGACATTGCCGGTGGTGACCTGCGGCCCCTCGGCGCCGTTCAGGTAGCCGTAGACGTAGACCGGCGCGGCCATCGGATCCGAAAAGAGATACCAGCGATGGTTCGGGATCAGCGGCTCGACCAGAGGCTGCACGAAGCCGGCGTAGACATTGGCGTTGCTGGTCTGCGTCGCCTGGACGGAGACGGTGAGCTGCCTAGCGGCGAGCTCCTGGTTCGGCCCGACCAGCAGGCGCATCTGCGCGCCGACCGCGATGGGCAGGCCGTCGAGGGTCTTCTGCCGCATCACCGCGGCACGGCCCAGCGCCAGGTTCGGCAGGTCGAGCGCGGTGCCCGCGCCCGCCTTGTTGGCGCGCGCCGCTGCCGTGCCGAACACCGCCGCCGCGCCGGTGGTGAGCGTCGGCCCGTCGCCGCCTGCGCTGTTCACCAGAGCATAGGCCGTGGCGTTCTCGAAGTCGGCGACGCGCCGGCCGATCATGCTGGCGAAGTCGGTGAAGGCGCCGAGGTCGTCATTCACCAGCATCTGCCGCGTCACGCGGATGCGTCGCGCGAAGGTCTGCAGGAACACCAGCTCCTGGCTCTCGGACATGGTGCCGGCCTGGACCTCGCCATTCTCCGACAGCGGCAGCAGCGTGGGGAAGTCACCGACACGCAGGTGGCGGTGCGGCTTGAAGTCCCGGAAATCGCGCCGCAGGAACAGCGTTCGGTAGGTGGGTGCCGCCGGCGCATAGGCGGCCAGCAGCATCTTGTTGGCCGCGGCGGAGAGCAGGGCGGGGAAGTCGCTGGTGGTGTGGAAGGCGCGCTCGGCGAGGATGGTCGGGTTGCGCGGGACGTTGCGCTCGCCGCGGGCGCGCAGCAGTTCGCCGATCATGTCGGAGGGCCGCCAGCCGAGGAACTCGGTGTGGCGGCCGTTCGCGGGCGCCTGGTAGCCGGGCATGGTTCGCGCGGCGAGCGCCTCGGCCATGGCGTCGAGGAGTTGTGAGGGGTCCTCGTTGGATGGGCCGGTGTCGGGGCGCGCCGGGAGGGATGGGCGCGCGGCACCGCTGGTGAAGGCCTCCCACAGGCGGCCGCGCAGCACCTCGGGCGAGACACGGTCGCGGATGGCGGCCTCGCGCATGGTGTCGAGCATGTCGGGCGTGACGAGGCCACGGGCGGCGGCGAGCACCGGCTCATAGCCAGCGATGCGCTCGACCGCGGCGCGCTCGGCCTCGGCGCGGATGGCGTCCAGGTCGGGGGCCGGCGGTGCGGCGCGGGTCGGTTCGGGCGGGACGGTGGTGGTCACGGGGTTCTCCTGGGGCGTGGATACGACGGGCGGCGCGGGCGGCGCCGGCGCGGGATCCGGCGAAGCCGGCGTCGTCTCGGGCATGGTGGGTTCCTCGGGGATGGTCAGGGCGGATTCGATGGCGGTGGCGGGGGTGTCCTGATCCCCCTCGCCACGGACCACGGCGAGACCGTCGACCGGGACGGGCACGATCGAGATCTCGTAGGGCTCCCAGTCCACCGCGCGGTGGATGGTCTGGCCGGTGGCGGCATCCGGTCGCGGCTCGTAGCGATGCACCCGGTAGCCGACGCTGACAGACTGCAGCGTGCCGTCCGCGACGCGCTGCCAAACCGGCTCGACGTCAGCGGCGCCGCTGAACTGGAGGGTGGCGTAGCCGCGGCCGGCCTCGAGGCGGGCCGCGGTCACGCGGCCCAGCACGTCGCGCGTGCCGGCGCGGCGGTGGGTGTCGAGAACAGGCGCCCGGCCGGAGCGGAGCGCCTCCATGCGCACCGCTGAGGGCGCCATGTCGAGCTCTTCGAGGATGGGACCATAGGGCGGCACGAAATTGCGGGCCCGGGCGCCGGTGCTCCACACCACCTCGACGGTGCGGGCTGCGCGATTGACTGTGACGGGCGCCGCCAGGGCGCGGCACGCCACTATCGACTGCCCAGCGGTGGGCAGTCGACCGGGCGCAGGTTCCTGCTCCGGCGCGGGGACGTCCCCGCCCGGTTCGATCGGCTCGGTCATGAGATGTGCTCCTGGGCAGCGCCGCTACGGCGCGGCGAAGCCCTGCGCGTTGACGTAGACCTGCGCGCCGGTGGTGATGCAGGCGACGTTCATCGCCGTGGCGGCGGTGCCGCGCAGCGGTGTGGGAAAGGTGATCTCCACCGGAGCCGCCATCGCGGCCGGGAGCAACTGCCGCCAGATGACTGTGGCCCCGTCCTTGATCACGACCTCCGTCGCCACCGTCGCGTGCGCATTGCGGATGTCGATCGAGGTCACGTAGTTCCGGATGCCGGCCGCGGCCGCGGTACGGAGCACCACGTCGGTGGTGTTGATGATCCCGCCCGCGGCGGCGGCATATTGCCAGTCCGCCTCCGGGATCGCGTAGGGCTTGGTGACCAGCGCGCCGATCAGCGTCGCCAGCAGATCGACGCCACGGGCGGTGGTGACAGCGGTCGGATTGGCCGAGTAGCCGGTGGCAGCCAGCACTGGCACGGCGCCGCTGGTGTTGCGGGCCTGGCCGCCCACCGGCGTGACCGTCGGCGGCACCGTGCTGAGGACGTTCACGCCCAGCCCCTGGCCCGCGACGGACTGGCCGCGGCCCGCGGTGATCTCGGTGGTGAGCTCGGCATAGTCCGCGATGGTGACGAACTGGATCTTGATGTCGGTGTTCGAGACCGGCGCCAGGTTCCGGCTGACCGAGGCCCAGCCGGTGTTCAGATAGGCCCCGGTGAACGTCGAACCGACCAGGTCAAAGCTGTTCGCGTCGATCACCGTGATCGTGAACGTGCCATTCGCGCCGGGGACGCCCGAGACGTCGGCAACGGTCACCACGTCGTTGGTGGCAAAGCCATGCGCCGCGCGCGTGATGCGCACCGCACCGCTGCCGTTGTTCGCCACGGCCGACACACCGCTGACGAACTGCCGGTTCCGCACCCGGATCCGAAAGCGGTACAGCGCATTCGGCTCCGGGATCTGCTGGTGGCGGACATAGGAGTTCGAGCGCGCCGCCGTGGTGTCGAGCAGGCGGCCGTGGAAGTAGCATTCGTCGTTGGTCGGCTCGAGCTCCAGCACGGACCAGCCCGCGGGCGCGGTGGTCGGGATGGTGCTGCCCGAGGTGCTGCCGAGGCGCGGGGCGCCCTCGCTCTGGACTTCGTAGTTCGCGAGCGTGGCGCTGGCCCCGTCCAGCCGCCAAGCCGCGGCGCTGCGCCCATCCGGCTGGGCGGTGGTGGGATCGATGCTGACCAGCTCGAGCCAGGCGGACTGGCCAACGATCCGCTGACTCATGTTCACCGCCACCATGACCCGGAGCGGGATGGTGAAGGTAGTCCGACTGGTGAGCGTCAGCTCATCGTCGAGCGTGGTGCCGGTCGAGATGGTGACGGCGCCATCGGCTACGGTGTGGGTGATGCCGCCGCCGGTCGCCGCGATCTCCCACCGCGCCGGGTTGATCTCGGTTCCGTTGAAGCTGTCGCGGAACTTCTTCTGCATGCTCTTGATCTTGAGCATGTCGTCGGTCCAGTCGTAGGCGCCTGCGATCATGGCTGTGCTCCTGGGGCAGGCTCGGCGCGCGGCGATGCGGCACCGGTGGCGGCGATCTCGATCGCCGCGAGCTGGGCGGCGTCCTGCGCGGCGCCGGACTTGGCGACGCGGCGCGGATCGCTGTCGAGGGAGAGGCCCGCCTCGTCGAGCAGGGCATTGGCCTCGCGGATCATTTCCACCACCTGGCGGAAGTCGTAGCCGAAGGCGCCGACCGCCTCGGGCTGCGGCACGAAGCCTGCGCGGACCTGGGCGATCAGCGCCGTCGTGTCCTTCAACGGGTCGATCATCTCGTGGGCGGGCGGGACGTGGGAGAGGCCTTCCGGCACCTCGGCGCGCCACAGCCCGAGCAGTGCGCCCTGCGCATGGAAGCGATCCGCGATCGGTCGCACCAGCATCGGGATGAGCATCCCGTACTGCACCTGCTCGCAGAGGCGGCGGAACTCGATCTTGCCAGCACGGAGCGAGGAGTAGTTCGCCTGGGTGAGGTCGCCCGCGAGCTGGTCGTAGGTCAGGCCGGTGCCGACCGCGGACGCCTCAAGCGCCCGGCGCGCGAAGGCGGCGTGGCTGCCGCCGCCGGAGGGATTCACCACCTCCACGGATCCCATGCCGCGGCGATAGAGGATCATCCCCGGCTCGAAGCTCTCCACCGTCCGGCCCTGCGCGTCGCGCAGCAGACCCGAGGCCGGGCCCGTCATGGCGTCATCGCCATCCTCGGAGACGACCGCGGCCAGGCACGCCTCGATCTTAGCCTTCATGAGCAGGGCCGCCTCGTAGTCGCCGAGATCGCGCAGGCGCGTCAGGACCGGCGCCAGCCAGGACACGTCGCGCAGTTGGCCCGGCCGGCGCTTGCGATAGACATGCAGCACGTCGCGGGCCGGGACGCGCTGGCTGCTCAGCCAGGTGGCACCCCCCGGCAGGACCCAGGAGGCGCCGGGGTGCACGCGATGCAGCCAGTAGCCGACCGGCTCGCCGGCCTCGCCGAGGCTGATGCCCTGCAGGGTGGGGACACCCTCGATGACGCCCTGGCGCGCCGTGTCGAGGTGATCGCTCTCCAGCACCTGCAGCCGCAGCCCGATCGGGTTCGCCGTCGTGATGTCGGCCGGCAGCAGTCGCACGAAGCATTCGCCGCTCTCGACCACCGCGCGCATGACCAGCGCCTGCAGGCCGTAGAGGTCGAGCCGCCCCTCGGCGTCGCAGGCGGTGCTATCGGACCAGCGGCGCCAAGCCTCGGCATGGGGCTTGTGCGGCCAACGCGTGGTGATGCCGGCGCCGACGGCATTGCCGGTCCAGAGATCGACGATGCGGGCGGCATAGGGGTCGTTGCGGACAGCGTCGCGGGCGCGGCGCGCCACGGTGGGCGCGGCAGCTCCGACTTCGGCCGTGGCGCTGCCGCCGGACGCGGCCCAGCTCGAGGCGCGGCTGTCCTGCGCCGCGGCATAGCCACGCAGGGCGTGCCAGGCATCACGGAGACGCCCCATCACCTGCTTCCCTCACGCGAGAAGCTGGCGAGGGTCACGCTGGGGCGGCGCGCCGCGGCGTTCTCGGCCGCATGCAGGACGGACAAGGCGCGGCCGAGCTCATCGAGGGACCGATACTCTACCGTTCGCCCGTCGAAGGTCACGCGGGTGGTGCCGCCGGTGAAGGCGGCGGCCAGCACGGCGGCGCGGCTGCTGACAGGCTGCGCCAGCGCCCAGGCGAGGACGGTCGGATCCATGGTCGTCCTCCTTTCAGCGAAGCCAGCCATTCCGCGGCGTGAGCCAGCCCCGCGGGCGCTGTGTGTCGAGCGCCTGTGCCGGCGCCGCCTGCGATGGCGGTGATGGGTCAGCGACATTCCCGGCGGCGGGAATTTCGCTCGGCCGCAGCGGCGCGTCTGCCGCCTCATCCCGCAGCCGCGCCCAGAATTGCTCGCCGTAGCGGTCGGCGCCGAGCAGCCAGAGCGCCGCGCGCGCCAGCACGGCGCAGTCTAGCGCCTCGTTCCGCTCCCGCAGCTTGGCCCATTCCTGACGGGCAAAGCCGCGGCGATCCTTCGTGGTGCACAGCTGCTCGGCGACCAGCTGCTTGACCCACTCCACCTCGACCGCTCGCGGTAGATGCACCCAGCCGGGCGGCAGCTCCTCCGCGTCACCGCGGCCGAGCCAAAGCCTTCGATAGAGATCCGCCTTCCATGTGGAGACGGAGACGGTCCAGAGCTTGAGGCCGCGGCGCAGCTTCTGGCCGTTGACCAGCGCGTCCACCGGCGTCGGGCCCTGCACCGGCTGCGCCCGGTTCCAGCCGTCGATGCCCTTGGTCGGCGCGATGCGCGGATCCCGCAGGCGGCGGAGGTGGCCATAGACCGCCGCCGTGTCCCGGCCGCCGGTGTCGACGCAGAGGCGGGCGATGCGCATGGCCCCGCCACCGTGCCGGGGCCAGTCGCGCGCCAGCAGCTTCGCCAGGTCGTCCCACGGCTCGCGATCCCGCGGGCTGCCGGGGATGACCACGTGGTCAACGAGCCACGACGAAAAGCCCTCGGCCCAACCCCAGACGTCGCATTCCAGGCGGTCGTCCTGCACGTCCACGCCGGCCGTCAGCACCAGCGCGCCGGTGGGCACCACGCCCATGGCGAAATCCTCGCGGCGCTCGACCAGGCGCTCCCAGTCCGGGGCCTCGCCCTGCTCCTGCCAGGTCTCGCCCAGGATCGTGTTCTTGAAAGTCTTGATGTCCTCTGGCTTGCCCTGAGCGGCCTCCCAATCCCGCGCGATTTGCTCCCAGGACAGCCAGCCGACCGGCGAGTAGAGCGCCGAGATGTGGAAGCCGATCGTGTGCGGATCCTGGCCATCGGCCGTCGCGCGCCATTCCCCGCCGCCGAGCATGGCGGTCTTGTCGTGCTCCAGCATGGGGTGGTCGCAGGCCGTGCAGTGATACCGCGCCGTCTCAGGTGCGCCCTTGTCCCAGAGCAGCCGCTCAAAGCGGAGCCACTGCATCTCGCCGCACGCCGTGCACGGCACGAAGAACCGCCGCTGGTCGCTGGCCAGGTACTCCCGCTCGATGCGGCTGCGGCCGGCGATGGTGGGCGTCGAAACCAGGAAGGCCTTGCGGCGCCAGCCGAAGGTGCGGGCGCGGGCCTCCGCGAGCGCGATCGGATCACCCTCGCCGGCGACATCGCCGGGATAGGCATCCACCTCGTCGAGGAAGAGGAACCGCGCCGTCATCGAGCGCAGCCCGACCGCGCTGTTGGCCCCCGTCAGCACCAGGATGCCACCGGGGAATTCCTTCGACAGCATGGTGTTGCCGCTGTCGCGCGCCCGGGCCGGTGCGACCCGCTCCCGCAGCGCGGGCGTTTCCTCCAGCAGCGGGTCGATGCGTTGGCGCGAGAAGCGCTTGGCCAGTTCCACAGTTGGCTGCACCGCCAGGGCGGGTGCCGGCACGTGGTGCATGATGTAGCCGAGCCAGTTGTTCCCGCTTTCCGTGGCCCCGACCTGCGCACCCTTCATGAAGACGACGCGCCGAGCGGGATGCACCGCGGAGAGCGCGTCCATCACATCCTTCAGGTAGGGCGTGCGGCTGGTGCGCCAGGGGCCGGGTTCGGCCGAGGCGCGGCTGCCGAGCATGCGATGGCGCTCGGCCCATTCCGAGACGGTGAGCTGCGGCGGCGGGCGGAGCATGGCGCCGACACGCCGGCGCACATGCTCACGGCTGCGGAGACCGATCCCCTCCGAGGCCTGCGGGATCGAAGCGATCGGCCGCCTCCGTCAGCAGGTCGTTGATGTGGCTCTGCAGGATGGTCTGCAGCAGATGCGGGTCGACGCTGATCTCAGCGGCGATCAGGCCGGACACGCGCGCCGGCCAGTTCAGCAGTGCGTCGCGCATGGTGCTGCCGATCTCGTCGAGCGCGGCATTGGCCTCAGTGACATCGACGAGGCGGCGCTTGGTCTCGTCGAGCGAAAGGCGCTGCGCTTCCACCTTCAGCGCGAGCTGCGCCACTTTAAGCCGGGCGAAGGGCGTACCCTCGGCGCCGGCGCCGTTGGCCAGGGGCGAGCGGGTGGGATCGGCGGTTTCGGTCAGGCGGCGGCGGGTCTTGTCGATGTCCCACTGGCCGTCCGGCTCGCGGGCGATACGGCCCGCGCGTTCGGCCTTGTGGATGGCAGTGTCGCTGACGCCCAGGCGACGGGCGGCCTCGCGCGTGGAGGCGGTCAGCTCGGGCATGGCGGCGACCTCCCGCCGCACGAGGATGGACTGCGCGCGTGCTACAGGGAGCGCAGTGCGTGCTGACGGGCGGCTTCAAAGGCGGTGATGGCGGCGGACCAATCCAGCGTGGCGCCGTCGCCGAGCATCTGCACCGACGCGAGCGCCACGCGGCGGCGCGACCAGTAGTTCCCGTCCAGCGTGGCGAGCCAGCCGGCGAGGCCCTGAGCGGCGAGCGCCGCGGCGGCTGCTTCTACCTCGGCCTCGCTGGGTGGTGCCGCGCGCCCCATCGTCACATGCCGGCCATCCTGCGCGAGGATGATCCAGCGGCGTTCAGCGGCCATCGGCGGAAGCCTCGCTTTGGCTCAGGGAGCCCTGCAGGGCATCGAGGGCGCGGCGGGCCGCGCTGATCTTGCGGGCGGCCGGGATCCACCCCGCCTCCACCGAGCGCAGGAGCGTGTCGATCGCGGCGATGGCGCTAGCGATGTCAATCGGCCTGCTGGTCTTGCTCATTGGCATCTCCGTCTCGGCGGGGCGGAATGCCCTGCGGGTGACGGACGATTCGCGCTGCGTCAGAGCGCAGCCAACTCGAATGATCGATGTGCTCTGTAGGTTTTCGATGGGCGCAGCGATGCGCGATGTGCATCCTGTTCGGAGGAGCAGAGGGCAGCGAACATGCCACCGAGCAGAGGGCCGAAAGACATCGAAAAGATGGTCTATGAGACGGCGAAAGCGATGGCTCTGGCGGGAAACGGTGTCGGCACGCCGCGGGTCGTGAAACTTTACATCGATGATGCGCGCGAGGTGCTGCTCGGCGTTGCGAAGGCTGCGAAGCGTCAAGGGTGGACGGCCGAGGAACTGGTACTGGCACTCGATCCCCCGAAGCAGAAACTGAAGCCCTGGGAACGGCATCAGGGTCCGCTGCCTTCCAGCAGCGAGCCCTGATCAATGCCATTTGGCGTCAACCTGCCAGGGCGTAGATGGTGAAGGAGCCCTTGGCGCCGGTCTTGTTCGGCCCGACCTGGCGGATGCGCTCGCGCACCTCAATGCTGTGGCCCTTCTTCTTCAGCCCTGCGAAGAAGCCCCGCACCGTGTGTTGTGCCCAGCCCGTCGCTTCGGCGATCTGTGCGACCGTGGCGCCCTCGGGCCGGCGGAGCATGGCGAGCACCTGCTCCTGCTTCGTGCCCTCGCGCGGCTTGCGCGGCGCGCCGGGCTCGCGGGCGGGCTTCCCGGCGAGCAGGGTGCGCAGGGCCTCCATCGGCGCGTCGAGGGCGCCGATCATGTCGCCCTCGCGATTGGCCTCGTCGTCCCAGGCGGCGAGCACCGCCGTGGTGGCGTCGCGCAGGCTGGTCCGCGGCGTGGCGGTGCGCGCCGCGAGGGCCTGGTCGAGCAGGGCGATCTCCTCCGCCAGGGGCGCAGCCTGGGCGGCTTCGGGCGCCGGGGCGTCCTGTGTGGCGGGCTCCGCGGCCGGCGCCACCGTGGGCGCCGTGTCGGGCACGCTGCCCTCGATGCCCGAGCAGTCGGGCTCGCCGGCCCCCGCGTCGCCCTCGTTCGGGTCGATGCCGATGGCGCGCAGCCCCTCGTCGGTGATGCGCGCCACGATCCAGGTGCCTTCCTCATCCTGGCGCCAGCCGAGCCCGACATGCTCCCGCGGCGCGTTGATCTCGGTCAGCAGGTTGTTCTTGATCAGGCTGCGGAACACCGCGTTGCGGGCGGCGGCCGGCAGGGTCTTCGGCGCGCGGGCGAGGCCCATCTCGTGCTGCGCGGCGGCGCTCAGAATCACGCGCTGGCTATCGGAAAGCTTGGTCATCGTGGTGGTCTCCCGTTCCGGGTGCCGGTCATCGGCCCCTACTGCCGGGAGCCCCGCCGGCCTCGCCGGTCGGGGCGGTGCGGGAACGGCCCGCGTCGGGTTCCCATCGCAGCAAGCTGCGATGGGGTCCCGTCAGGCTTCGTATTCGCCGCGGCGGAAATGCTGGTCCGCGATGTCCTTCAGCTTCGCGGTGGCATCCGAAAGCCAGGCTGCTTCGCCCCAAAGCACCGTCTCGGGGTCCGCGCCGAAATGGTCCGCGCTGGCCTGCTGGAGTTCCGCGAGGAGGGCGTCGAACTCGGCCTTCTTCGCCAGGAAGGCAGCCAGGCTGCGTTCCTGGTTGCGGGTGGCGCGGGCTTCGCGGTCGGTCATCTTGGTCTCCGTGGTGCAGGGCGGGGTGCTCTGCGTGTGACGGACCATTCGCGCTGTGCCGCGCACGAGCCAAGCAAGATGCAGCGGCGCGGAATTGCTATGATTCGGCGGTCTGGATCACATCATGATCGACGACGCCACGCGCCGCGGCGACATCGGCAAAGATGCGATCATCACCCTCCAGAACCGCGGCTTCGCCGGTCGTTTCCTGCCAGCGTCGCACGATGACGTCGGCATAGGCAGGGTCGATCTCCAGCAGCACGGCGCGCCGCCCCGTGCGCTCCGCCGCGATCATCGTCGTGCCCGAGCCGCCGAAGCAGTCCAGCACCGTGTCGCGCGGCTTGCTGCTGTTGCGAATCGCGCGCTCGACCAGCGCCACCGGCTTCATAGTGGGATGCAGGTCGTTGCGCGCCGGCTTGTCGAAGTGCCAGACATTCCCCTGGTCACGCGCACCGCACCAGTAGTGCTGCGCGCCCGCCTTCCAGCCGTAGAGCATGGCCTCGAACTGCTGATGATAGTCGGCGCGGCCGAGGGCGAAGGTGTTCTTCGCCCAGATGATGGTGCTGGACCATTTGCCGCCCGCCTCCTGCCAGACGCGATGCAGCGTCGGCCATTCGGAGGAGGACATGCAGACGTAGCAGGCGCCCTTGGTGATCGAGAGCAGGTTGGCCAGCGCGGGGCGGAGGAACTCGGGAAAGCCACCGCCGAGCGCGTCGTTGGCGATGGTCATCTTGGCCGCGGTGCCGCCCTCATAGGCGACATTATAGGGCGGATCGACGAAGCCCATGTCGGCCAGTTGCCCGGCGCCGAGCGCGCGCTGCACGTCCTCGATCTTGGTGGCGTCGCCGCACAGCAGGCGGTGCTCGCCACAGCGCCAGAGATCGCCCGTGCGCGTGACTGGCACCACGGGCGGCGGCGGGGCGTCATCGGCATCATCGCCGAGCCCGGCATCGGCGGCTGCCAGCAGCCGATCGAGCTCCATGCCGGAGAAGCCGAGCACGTCCAGGTCGACCACCGCCTCGTCGCGGATCCGCGCGATCTCAGCGGCCAGCAGCGCCTCGTCCCAGCCGGAGTTCAGCGCGATCTGGTTGTCGGCCAACCGCAGGGCCCGCGCCTGGGCCGGGGAAAGATGGCCGAGCCGCAGCACCGGCACGGAGGCGAGGCCCAGCTGCTTCGCGGCCATGACGCGGCCGTGGCCGGCGATCAACACGCCCTCGGCGTCGACCAGCACCGGATTCACGAAGCCGAACTCGGCGATCGACGCCGCGATCTGCGCCACCTGCGATGGCGAATGCGTACGCGCGTTCTCGGCGTAGGGCACGAGGGACGCCACCGGCAGGGAGGAGACGACGAGATCAGGCTGCATTGGCGGTGACCTCCGTCCGCGCCGCGGCGACGGCGTCGTAGTCGCGGCCATCGTCCGCCAGCGTCACCGGCATGTCCGGATGCAGCATCCTCCACCGCGCCACGGCCAGGTCGACATAGGCAGGCGCGAGCTCGATCGCCCGCACGCGGCGACCGGTGCGCTGGCCGGCGATGATGGTGGTGCC
>NZ_JAFNJS010000013.1 GCF_019024325.1 Falsiroseomonas tokyonensis | reverse complement strand
TTGTCAGTGGTTGATGCCGTCCAAGCGCCCAATGCCGGACCAGGCGGGAAATCGAAGCTGGGTTTTGAGACAGGGCGCGGAGGGTGTCGTCCGCGCGCCGGGCTGGCCGGCGACGGCTGCGGAACCAACCATGGCGCGGCACAGCCGGCCGGAGCGCACCGGAGCGGCTCCCAAGGCGTTGCGAGGGGCGGCCAGCACCACCGGCGGCAGCTGCAGGGCCAGGCTGGCGAGCGTGGCGAGCGCGGCCGCAGGATCGCCGGCGCTGGCGTGGTTCGGTCCCCTGACGCCAGGACGGCCAGGCGGAGGGGCTTGCGGTGGCGTCTCAGATCGGGCGAGGTGACGTCTCACGCGGCGTCGCGACCGTCTCACGCCAGCCTGCGCCGCACCGAAAATCAACGGCTTAGCGGCGCCATATTCCATAATGGCGCTTATGCGGCACTGCCACCCACGTCCAAGGCCGTGTTTCGCAATCGACTGGAGGAATTCCGGCGCCGAGGCGGTCTCACAAGAATAGGAAATGAGACGCGCATCACTCCAGGCGGGGGCCGCGTGGCTTGCCAGGCCAGGCGCCAGGCGTCGCGGGCGAGGGGTCGGCCGGCTGCCAAGCGCGCGACCGCGGCACACCCCCCGGGGGAGGGGGGGGAGGGTCTTTTCGCGACGATGCCCACACGGGGGCGGGACCACCTCACGGCGAACCCCCACCAGATCGTTCCCAATTTTTTTGAGGTGGTCGGGGAAGGTGCCGGGGAGGGGGCTCGGGACAGTGCCGCAGTGCCGCACAGTGACGCACTTTCCCTTCGAGGCCTTGCGCGCACGCAATGGGGTCATATGGAGAAGTGCGTCACTGTCACTGATGTGCGTCACTGCCCCGGATCGGGGGTGCGAGCAAAAACAATGGGTTGGCAAATCGGCCATGAGGGGCGCCGGGCGGTGCGTCACTGTTTTTCCCCCGGCCGCACCCACCAGCGT
Source organism: Falsiroseomonas tokyonensis (assembly GCF_019024325.1). Taxonomy (GTDB): domain Bacteria; phylum Pseudomonadota; class Alphaproteobacteria; order Acetobacterales; family Acetobacteraceae; genus Falsiroseomonas; species Falsiroseomonas tokyonensis. The sequence continues at coordinate 87,795 of NZ_JAFNJS010000013.1, read as the reverse complement.
TTTCCGTTCGACGCGCGGCGAACCCAGCCCATCCGCTCCAGCGCTGCCGAGATGCGCCGCTGCTCTGCGGTCCCCACGCTGCGCGTATCCAGGCTCAGGGCTGCGTGTGCCACCTCCAGCACGGTGGTTCGTGCGGCGGTCGCCAGGTGATCGCGGATCGCCTGTTCCCAGGCGTCAACCTCGTGGCGCGCTTCCTGCTGCGGCGCGATGTGCTTCGCCTCGAAATCCGTCGCCGGCCACCAGGCTGCGCCCTGGCGGAACAGGTGGTCAGCCTCCGCAAAAAGCTGGTCTCGGTCGCGGGCAAGCGCGTCGAGATCGATGGCGCCAACCTCAACAGGCCAGAACCGTCGGCCGCCGGTTTCGTCGCGCAGGAAGGCGGCCTTGTTGGTCGTGCCGATGAAAATGCACTGGCGCGGCTCCACCACCTCGGCGCGCCCGTAGCTCGGCCGATACTGCTCCGTCTCGCGCGTCACGAACGCCTTCAAGGCGGCGGCCTCGGCCCGGTCGAGCGCGGCCAGCTCGGACACCTCAATGATCCACTTCCCGCGGAGGTGCTGCGACACGTCCTTGCCGCTGCGGATATCGGGCAGGCTGTCGGAGAACCAGGCGCCGCCCAGCACGCGAACCGCAGAGGATTTGCGCGCGCCCTGCGGCCCGACCAGCACCAGCATGTGATCCGATTTGCAGCCCGGCCTCCTAACCCGCGCGACCATGGCAATCAGGATCAGCGGGCCGATGCCGGCGGTGTAGGCGGTCGCAGCGGCGCCGAGATAATCCGCCAGCCATGTGCCGAGGCGCTTGCGGCCATCCCACCGCAGGCCGTCGAGATATGCCCGCACGGGATGATAGGCGCGCTCCGCGGCCCGGGCCTCGATCGCCTGAAAGATCGTCTCGCGCCCGATCCTCGGCAGCCCGGCGCGCTGCATGAATTCCTGCGTCGCGGTCGCGTCGATATCGCGGAGGGGCCGAGGGAACGGGCCGGCATCGTCGCCGCGGCCCGGCAGCGGCGCACAGACGAACGCGCCGCGCAGCATTTCATCGAAGCCGAAGGCCTCGGTCAGCGCGGGGTCGCGGCGCAGGACGGTCAGGGCGTTCGCCAGGTTCGCGTGAGGCTGGCCGCGGTCGTCGGTCTGCAGCTCCTTCCGCCACGGCGCGGCGCCAGTCTTCGGCGCCTTCTTGTCGCCTGCCTTCGCCCGCTTCTGCGGGGCGGCAGGCGGCGCGGCGCTGGCCTGGAACGGGTGTTCCACGAAACCCTGGGGGAGTGCTGCAAAGTTCATGGCGCGGCTCCCGCGAGGTCGGCGGCGTCGAGGCCGCATTGCGCAGCGCGGATGATGCGCGTGGGCAGCAGCGCGCCCAGGCGGCGGGCCGCTTCCTCCGCGGCTGCCAGGCCGGCGTCGTCGTGATCCGCCACAACGGTCGCGGTCCGCGCCCAGCTCGGCGGCGTCACGTTCGGCAGGTTGCCAGCGCCCAGCGCGGCCCATACCGGATGGCCGAGTAGCTGCGCGGCCGCCAGCGCCGTAACCGGCCCCTCCGCGATGCCCCACCGGCCTTCTGCGTCGTGCTGCCAGCCGAAGCGCACCGCGCGGCCGGCGATGGGGCCGAAGGAAAGCTTGACCTTGCTGCCGTTCGCCCGGCGCCTCGGCGTGCCGTCCGGATGAAGGGCGAGGGTCTGCACCGCGCGCACCAGGCCGGAGGCGGCGTCGTTCACCGCGATGACCAGCGCCGAGGATGCCGCGTGCCACCGCAGCGCCGCCGGCCAGCCGCTTCCCGTGTTGGCGGGCAGCCGCGCCGGGTCGATGCGTCGGCTCCGCAGATGCGCAGCGGCCGGCTTGCCCTCGATCCCTTCGCAGGCGCCGTGCCAGGTCTCCAGCGCCCGCGCCTCCCGGGCGGCATCATCCGCGGATGCCTCGCGCGGCGCCTGCGGCTGCGCCAGGGCGGGCCGGGCCATCGGGCGGGCATCTGCAGCGCCTTCGCCCAGGAAGCCGCGCAGCCATTCCACCGCGCCCAGGAAATCGGTCGCGCGGGCGTGCTGCGTGAGCGCGATCATGTCGCCGCCCTGCCCGGTCGCGCCGTCGTGCCAGGTGCCGGCGCGCTCGCCGGCCAAGTGAACCCACAGGCTCCCGTTGCCCCGGCCGAAGTGCCAGCGGTCGCGGCCCGATGCGTGGCGGTTGCGCTCGCCCAGCAGCTCCTCGGCAATGGCGCCGGCTGCGGCCACCGCGGCAGCTTTCAACGCGGGGAGGTCGGTCGCGGTCATCGCCCGCCGCCTTCCTGCCGCTTCGACGGCTCGGAAAAAAACATGACGTGGGTATGGTCGCCCTCGGCGTCCGCGCGCCGCGGCAGGATCGTGACCTTCACCCCGCCAAGCCGGCCGGTCAGATATTCAGTGCCCTTGGCCGAGACCTTCCGCCACAGGCGGCAGGCTTCCAACAGGCCGGAGTTCTGGAACTGGGTGGGGCCAGCCATCGCGGCGCGTCCTGCGCGGCCGGCGCTCAGGCGGCCTCACGCGCGGCGGGTAGGGCGGCCACGAATGCCCGGATGCTCGCGGTTTCGATCATGGTCCGGCTGCCCAGCTTGCGGGCGGCCAGCCGGCCATCCTTAACGATCTCCCAGCCCTTCGTCGGGCGGACACCGATCATCGCGAAGGCGTGTAGCGCCGGGACCAGCAGGGGCTCGGGGGTGGTGGTCATCTCGCGCATGTGAGGGTCACTCCGCATTCCGCCGGGCGGCTACGCTCGGCTTCTAGCGGTAGGCATATCGGCCTATCTCACGATGCGCATTGAGATTTAAATCGCACCCTAACTTTTCTTCGGATCGCGCGGCAGGGACGCCCATTGGAGCGCCTCCAAGACGTCGCGCAGCCGGGGCCGTGTCTGGCCATCATCGGGCAGAGGCGCCGCCTTGACCATCCTCGGCGCGTCTGCGGCGACGGCGTCGTCAGCCTCTGCATCGGGGGGCAGATATTCCCCCGGTTGCGGGACGTTTCTTGCAAGCAATCGGCCAAGCCACCGCTGCCTTGCGGTCGCAGTATCGCGGGCATTCCGGGCAATCGAGGCGTTAAGCGAAGCCGCATCCTTCGCGTAGTAGCGGCGAAGCCTATGACAAACGCGGCTGCGCTGTTCTTCGGTCCATTGCGGCGCCTCCGGAATTGCTGCCACCGCCGCCTGCGCCGCGCGCCAGCTCCCGCCGTGATACTTGCCCGGGTCGCCGGGAGCCTCCCTGCCAAGCCGGATCATCTCCGCCATGGCGAGCAAAAGGCGCCTGTCGTCGTGGTGGGTGGAGCCCTTCGGCCGCCCTCGGGGGGCGCCCGTCTTGCGTCTTGGCATGGCACGCGCCTCCGCGCGTCTCCGATGGATAGCGGCGGGGCTGCGCGGTCGGAGGTCCGCGCGGGCTGGCCGGCCCTGCCCCGCCGAATGTCATCCTATCCCGCAGCGGCGCTTTCCGTCACGGGTTTATGCAGCGCCACCACCGCGGCAGGGGTCTTGGCGCAATACTCGCCCCAAGCCTCCATCAGCACGCGCCGCTTCGGCAGCAAGTCGCTTCGCGCGTAGGCCACTTCCGCCTTGCTGCCGAGCGTGTGAGCGAGTGCCGCCTCCATGACCGCGTGCGGCGTGCTGGTTGCCTCGCCAGCCCAGTCGCGGAACGTGCTGCGGAAGCCATGGGCCGTGATCGGGTCGCCGGTGGTGGCGTCCTGCCAGCGGTGCCGCCTCTCTCCGTCCTCGCCTTCCTCCGCCGAGTTCATGCGCCGCAGCAGCATCAGAAGCGCCATCTGCGAAAGCGGCTCGCCGGGCTTGTCGCCAGGAAACACGGGGCTGCCCTTTCCGCCGGCCCGTTCCTGCATCCCCTCCAGCACCGCCACCGCGGCGGCACTCAGGGGCACGCGATGCTGTCGGCGCCGCTTCATCCGCTCCGCCGGAATCGTCCACAGGCGGCCCGCCAGGTCGATTTCCTGCCACCGCGCGCCGAGCGTCTCCTGGGTGCGGGTGGCTGTCAGGATCAGGAATTCCAGCGCACGGGCTGCGGTGGCGTCGCGCTGGCGCAGGACGGCCAGGAAGGCGCCCATCTGCGCCCATGGCAACGCGGGGTGATGGCCGGAGCCGGCGGCTTGTTTAAGCGCGGCAGAGCTCGGCAACAGCGCCTGCAAGGCTTCGCCAATTTCGGCGGCGCTGGCGCCATTCGGACGCTTGCCAGCCGCCTTGGCGTAGCGCAGCACCGCCAGCACACGCATCTTCACGCGCGATGCCGTCTCCGGCTTCTCGTGCCAGATCGGCCGCAGCACGCGCAGAACGTCGGCGGCGCCGAGCGTATCCACCGGCAAAGCCCCGATGACCGGGTAGGCGTAGGTCGCCAGCGTGTTGCGCCATTGCTGACGGTGCTTCGGGTTTGACCACCCGGCCTCTTTCTCCACCAGCATTTCCTCGGCAACGGTGCGGAAGGTCGTCGGCGCCGCGGCGGCAGCGGCGGCCTTGGCGGCTTCGACTGCGGCCCGCTCCGCCTCGCGTTCGGCGTCGATTGGGTCGATCCCACGACCCAGCATGTTCCGCAGCTCAGCTGCGCGCTTGCGCGCATCCTTCAGCAGAACCCCGGCCTTGCCTTCCTCCAAGGCCACGGGGCCAAGCCCCATCTCGCGCATCTTCCCGCCGGGCGGCGTGTAGCGGAACAGCCAAAACCGCACCTCCGCGGACCGCACCAGCAGATACAGCCCGTTGCCGTCGCCATAGCGCCCTGGCGGCTTCGCCTTGATCCCCGCCACCGTCAGCGGTTCCGCTCGCCTCGGCATCCTGCGCCCTCCATCGAATGGGGGACGATGCTCGCCCCGGCAAATCCGTCCCCTAATCATGGGCGCGCTCGGCCGCGTATTCAAGCGAATGGTCGCGATATGAATTTGTGCTATGTCACGGGGCTTATTGACAGAATTCCGGGTGCTCTGGCGTCGGCCTGGCTTGGCGCGAACGGCTGCGAACGGGAGTATGGCGGCCTTCCCCTCCTCCGTATGCGGGACCCTGCCGGCGCCGCCCTTGGCGCGCCGGCAGGCCTTCCCGCCCTACAGCCCCAGCACCAGGTCGCGCCCCGGCTGCAGCTGCCCGCGCTCGATCCGGCGCATGATCTCGTTCACCCGCGCATGCAGGCTGGCATCCACGCCCACCTCCGCGCCGCGCCGCGCCACCAGGCCGCTGATCGCCTCCGTCTCCGTTCGCCGGCCCTTCCGCACATCCTGGCCCATGGAAGGGCGCTGATCCGCGCTGCGCGCCGCCGAATGGGCCAGGATCTGCTGCGTCACCGTGGCCAGTGCAGCCGCATCCTCCTCCGCCTGCGCCAGCAGATCGAGGTCGAGGCCGCTGATCGGCTCCAGCGCAAGCCCCATGGCGCGGCCGACGCGCACGCATTGGCTGCCGAGGCGGATGCTCAGCGCCCGCACCGCATCGTCCCGGTCGCGTTCCTGGCCGCTCAGGCCGGTCATGGCGGAGACCGGGTTGCGCATGGCGTTGATGGTCAGCTTGGACCAGCGCTCCCCCCACAGATTCGTCGTCACCCGCACGCTGTCGGCATGCGCCAGCAGCGCGCCGATGGCCTCCGCCCGGGGCGTGATCCGCCCATGCACCTCGCCGATCCGCATGCCGATGGCGGTGGCGCTGCCGCGGCGGGAGGTGCGCAACACCTGGCCAGGCCCGGTCAGCTCCGCCGCCAGCAGGCCGATGGCGCAGCCCAGCGTGCGGCCCCAGCCGGCGATGGCGGCGATCGCCTCCTCGTTGATGCCATTCTGCAGGGAGACGATGCAGCCCTGGCCAGCCAGGAAGGGCAGCACCAGCGCCGTGGCCCAGTCCGTGTCGTAGGACTTCACCGCCAGGAAGACGACGTCGAAGGGCGCCTCCCGCACCAGCTGCGGCACGTCGCTGATATGCAGGGCGCGGACGGGGGTGGTGAAGCTGCCCTCCGCCTCCATCGCGCGAACCGTCAGCCCGTCCCGGCGCATCGCCTCCACATGCGGGGCCCAGGCATCCACCAGGGTCACGTCGCAGCCGGCGCGGGTCAGGCTGGCGCCGAAATAGCCGCCCACGGCGCCGGCCCCCATGATGAGGATGCGGGCGAGCGGCGGGATCTGAGTCATGGCGGTCCGGGGTCCTGGGCGATCGGCGTCCAGGCTAGCCCCGCCTGCCGGCGCCTGGCCAGCCGCTGCCCGGCAAGCCGGGGGAACCCGCCCGAGGCTCAGGCTTTGTGACCGGCAGAGGGCCCAGCACGCGGTATGTTGCGGTTGCGGAGAGCGTGACCGCCCGGCCGGGCTGGGATACAGCGACGGCCTGCGCCGGAGCCATCAGGAGATCATGCGTCGCATCACGCCTCTGCCCGAAGGGTCCGATCTCCCCGACCAGCCGGACAGGCCCATGCCGTCGCGTGAGCGCGGCGTGGCCGATCTGCTGGGGCCGGCGGAGGAATGGCCCCCGGCGCTGCGCTGCCTCGCCGCCCTGGTGCAGGATGCGGCCGCGCCGCAGGCGCTGCTCTGGGGGCCGCGCCTGGCCTGCCTGCACAATAGCGCCTTCCTGCCGCTGCTGCCGGGGGTGGTACCGGCGCGGGGCCGGGCCTTCGAATCGCTTTGGGCCGAGGGCAGCGATATCAGCCCGCTGGTACGGGCGGCCCTGGCGGGCCAGGCCGGCCGAATCGCGACCTTGCCGCGCCAAGGGGCCGCGGGCGAATCCGCCGCGCCGGCCTTCTTCGACCTTCTCGCCAGCCCCGCGCGCGACGATACCGGCGCCATCGCCGGCGTGCTGCTGACCGCCTTCGAGACCACCCGCGCGGTGCTGACCGAACGACGCGACGCCTTCCTGCTCGACCTCGACACCGCCTTGCGCGACCTCGATTCACCGGAAGGCGTGCTGGCACTGGCGGCCGCGCGGCTTGGCGCGCATCTGCAGGCGGCGCGCTGCGCCTTCGGGGAGGTGGATGGCGCCGGCGTCGGCTGCACTGTGCTGGCGGACTGGACCGATGGCCGCATGCCCAGCGCCGTCGGCACGCATGCCCTCGAATCCTGTGGCCTCGAGCGGATCGAGGCGCTGCGGGCCGGCCACAGCCTGGGCATCGGCGAGCCGGAAGCCGGCGGGCCTTTCCTGGGCGGGCTGCAGGGCAGCCTGACGGTGCCGCTGCTGAAGCAGGGGCGGCTGGCCGCGCTGCTGCAGCTGCACCATCCGGGGCCCCGGCGCTGGACGGCGGCGGAGGCAGAACTGGCGCGGGATGTGGCGGAGCGCGTGTGGTCCGCGCTGAAGCGCCGCCAGGCGGAAGCCGGGCTGCGGCTTGGCGAGGCGCGCCTGCGCCGGGTGCAGCAGATCGGCCGCGTCGGTGGCTTCGAGATCGACCTGACCACCGGCAGGAACGTTCGGTCCGCCGAATACATGGACCTGCAGGGCCTGGGCCCGACGGCCGCGGACGAACGGCATGCCGATTGGGTGCAAAGGCTGCACCCGGAGGACCGGGTGCGCGCGGAGCGCCGCTACCTGGACGCCATCTCGGACGATTCCGGCGCCACCGAATATGCCCAGGAATACCGCATCCGCACCCCGGGCCATGGCCTCCGCTGGATCGCCGCCCGCGCCGAGATCGAGCGCGATGACCAAGGCCGCGCGCTGCGCATGCTGGGCGCCCATGTCGATGTGACGGAGCTGAAGGTGGCGGAAGCCGCGCTGGCCGAATCGGTGCAGCGGGCGCGGGAAGTGCTGGAGAGCCTGGGCGACATGCTCTACGCGCTGGATGCCGAGGGCCGGATCCGCTTCGCCAGCCGTCGGGCGCTGGAAATGTGGGGCATGCGGACGGAGCAGGTGCTGGGCCAGCCCTTCCTCGACCTGTTTCCCGCCGTGCGCGGCAGTATCAGCTGGCAGGTGATCGAGGCGGCGATGGCCGGCGGGCAGGAAGTGCATTTCTGCGCCAGCTCCCCGCTCGTCGGGCGCTGGTTCGAGCTGAACGTGCACCCGGCGCAGGGTGGCGGCGTCACCGTCGCGGCGCGGGACGTGGAGGGCCGCCGCCAGGCCGAGATCCGCCGCCGCAGCACCGAGGCCGCGCTGCGCGCCAGCGAGGAAAGGCTGCGCCTGGCGCAGGATGCGGGGCAGGTCGGCACCTGGGAATGGGATGTGCGCAGCGGCGCCGTGCATTGGTCCGCCAGCTGCCATCGGCTCTACGGCACGAATCCCGAGACCGCGGCCAGCATCTCCGTCTGGCGCGACGGCGTCGATGAACAGGACCGGCCGGCGGTGGATGCGCAGCTGCGCCGGGTGCTGACGGGCGAGGTGGGGCGCTGGGCGGCGGAATTCCGCTTCCGCCGGATCTCGGACGGCGCGCTGCGCTGGATATCCGAACGCGGCGAGCTGGTGCGCGACCCCCGCAGCGGATTGCCGCTGCGCCTGCTTGGCATCTCCCAGGACGTGACGGAACGGCGCGAGGCGGATGAGCGGCAGACGCTGCTGATGCGGGAGCTGGACCACCGCGCCAAGAACGCCCTGGCCGTGGTGCAGGCGGCGGTGCGGATGACGCCGAAGGAGGATCCGGACGCCTTCGCCACCGCCGTGCTCGGCCGCATCGGCGCGCTGGCGCGCGCGCATACGCTGCTGGCGCAGGGCCGCTGGGACGGGGTCGGCCTGCGCGAGCTGGTGCAAGGGGAGATGGCGCCCTTCCTCTCGCCCGATGGCCTGCGCGTGCGGCTGGAAGGCCCGCCCGTGGTGCTGGCGCCGACAGCGGCGCAGGCCATTTCCATGGCGCTGCACGAATTGGCGACCAATGCGACCAAGCATGGCGCGCTCTCCGTGCCCGAGGGCCAGGTGGTGCTGGACTGGGCGACGGAGCCGGGGCAGAGCGTGCTGCGCCTGCGCTGGGCCGAGACGGGCGGGCCCGTCATCCTGGCCCCGCCCGCCCGGCATGGCTTCGGGTCCCGCGTGCTGGAAGCCACCATCGCCGGCCAGCTCGGCGGGCGGATCGTCCTGCTCTGGCAGGCCAGCGGGCTGGTCTGCGAGATGACGATCCCGCTGTCGCGCGCCGCGATCCCGGATTTCGACGGCGAGCTGGGCTGAATTCTGAAGGTCTCAGTTTTGGGGACGAATCCCACGCATTCTGGCAAATTCGTCGTGACAAAAACGATCCAGATTGACTCCCGCCGCGCGGCCCGGTTGTTTGCCCGCCGAGACGATGTACGAGGGACTGCGGATGCGGCGGCAGAATCTGTTCTACGGGCTGGGGACGCTGTTCGTCATCGCCGTCGTCGCCCTCGTCATCATCATCGCGCGGCGCCCGCCGGAGCCCGGCACCGCGGCCTCCTTCCGCGCCATGTCGGCGGCCTCCGGCGTGCTGCCGCCGCATGCGGTGCCGATGGAGGCCCGCCGCGCCGCCGCCGATACCTGCCAGGGCTTCAATCTGGAGCTGGAGGAAGGCGCCGGCATCCAGCGGCGCATCGGCAACGAGGCCGAGGCGCAGCGGCTGCTGGCAATGCGCCAGCCCTGCGGGGCTGGCGCATCTGCCGTCATCCGCTCCGCCCGCTGAGCTTTCAGCCCGGCGGGAAGAAGCGGTTTTCGGGGCGCTTCAGGCCGAGGTGGTCGCGCAACGTGGTGCCCTCGTAGTCGCGGCGGAACAGGCCGCGGCGCTGCAGCTCCGGCACCACCTTGTCGACGAAGGCATCGAGCCCCGCGGGCACATGCGGGAACATGATGTTGAAGCCGTCGCAGCCGCGGCCGTCGAGCCACTGCTCCATCTCGTCGGCGATGGTTTCGGGCGTGCCGACCAAGGCGAGGCCGGCGTAGCCGCCGAGGCGCTGCGCCAGCTGCCGCACCGTCAGCCCTTCGCGCCGCGCCAGGTTGATGGCGCGCTCGCGGCCGGATTTGCTCGCCTCGGTCTCCGGGATCTCGGGCAGCGGGCCGTCCGGGTCGAAGGCACGGGCATCGACGCCCAGCGCGATGGACAGCGAGCCGATGGCGCTGTCGTAGTGCACCAGGCTGTCGAGGTGGTCGCGCGCGGCGCGGGCTTCCGCCACCGTGTCGCCCACCACGACCAATGCGCCCGGTAGAATCTTGATGCCCTCGGGGTCGCGGCCGTAGCGGGCGGCGCGGCCCTTCACGTCCGCGTAGAAGGCCTGCGCATCGGCCAGCGTGCCGCCCGCGGCGAAGACCATTTCGGCCGTCTCCGCGGCGATCTGCCGCCCGGCATCGGAGGCGCCGGCCTGCACGATCACCGGCCAGCCCTGCACCGGCCGCGCCACGTTCAGCGGGCCGCGCACCGAAAGCTCCGGGCCCTTGTGGTCCAGCACATGCATCCGCGCCGGGTCCCAGAAGATGCCGCTCTCCTGGTCGCGGATGAAGGCGTCGTCGGCGAAACTGTCCCAGAGGCCGGTGACCACGTCATAGAATTCGCGCGCCCGCTTATAGCGCTCGCCATGCGCCATGTGCGCGTCCTGGCCGAAATTCAGCGCGGCGTCGGGATTCGCGGTGGTCACCAGGTTCCAGCCCGCGCGACCGTTCGAGATGTGGTCGAGCGAGGCGAATTTGCGGGCGACGTGGTAGGCGTCGTTATAGGTGGTGCTGGCGGTGGCGATCAGGCCGATGCGCTCCGTCACCGCGGCGAGTGCCGGCAGCAGGGTCAGCGGGTCGAAGCTGGTGACGGTGTGGCTGCGGCGCAGTGCCTCGATCGGCATGTTCAGCAGGGCCAGGTGGTCGGCCATGAAGAAGGCGTCAAATTTACCGAATTCCAGCTTCTGGATGAGGTATTTCAGCCGCTCGAAATTGAAGTTGGCATCGGCCCAGGCGCCGGGGTAGCGCCAGGCGCCGGTGTGGATGCTGACCGGGCGCATGAAGGCGCCCAGATGCAGCTTCCGGCGCTCAGCCACCGGAAATCACCGCGCCGCCAAAGGTTTGTTCGACGAAGGCGCGGACCTCCGGGTGGCGGTAGCCTTCGGCCAGGCGCCTGGCCCAGGGCTTTTCGGCATCGGCGCGGCGGACCACCACCAGCACGGTATAGACGCTCTGTTCGGTTTCCCGCGCCAGGGCGTCGCGCAGCGGGTTCAGGCCGGCGGGCACGGCGTAGTTGCCGGTGATGGCGCCGGCATCGACATCCCGCAGCGAGCGCGCGATGGAAGCGGCCTCCAGCTCCACGATGCGGATGCGCTTCGGGTTGGCGGTGATATCGGCCACCGTCGCGGTGTGGTCCGCGCCCGGGCGCAGGGTGAAGGCGCCGGCCTGGGCCAGCAGCAGCAGCGCGCGGCCGCCATTGGTCGGGTCGTTCGGGATGGCCACGCGCGCGCCATTCGGCAGCGCGTCCAGGCTGCGATGGGTGCGGGAGAAGACGCCCATCAGCGTCAGCACCGTCTTGCCCACCGGCACGAAGTCATAGCCGCGCTGGGCGCGCTGCGCCTCCAGGAAGGGCAGGTGCTGATAGGCATTGGCGTCGAGGTCGCCCGCGGCGAGCGCCGCATTCGGCTGGATGAAGTCGCCGAATTCGACGCCGCGGGTGATGAAGCCGTCGCGGGCCAGCACGTCCCGCACCTTCTCGAAGGTCTGGCCATGCACGCCCTGCGTCACGCCGACGCGCAGCGGCCGGGCGGCGGTGCCCAATTCGGCGGTCTGCGCCCGCGCGGCGAGAGGCAGCAGGGCGGGCAGGGCGAGAAGCGAGCGACGGAGCATGGCCAAAAATCCTCAGAAGGCGGGGACGACGGCGCCGGCGAAGGTGGTAGCGACGAAGTCCTTCACGGCTTGGGTCTGGTAGGCGGCGACCAGGCGGCGCACCCAAGGGGCCTGGGCATCCTGCTGCCGCACCGCGATCAGATTGGCATAGGGGCTTTCGGCGCTTTCGATGGCCAGGCTGTCGCGCACCGGGTTCAGCCCGGCCGGCATGGCGTAGTTGGTGTTGATGGCGGCGAGGTCCACCTCCTCCAGCACCCGCGGCAGCTGCGCCGCCTCCAGCTCCACCACGCGCAGGCGGCGCGGGTTTTCGGTGATATCGGCGACGGTGGCGCGGAAGTCCGCGCCTTCCCGCAGCTTGAAGGCGCCGTTGGCGGCGAGCAGCACCAGGGCGCGGCCGCCATTGGTCGGGTCGTTCGGCACGGCGACGCGGCCGCCGCTCGGGATCGCGTCCAGGCTGCGGTGGCGCTTGGAATAGAGGCCCATTGGGAAGACCAGCGTCTTGCCGGCGGCGACCAACGCCAGGCGGCGGTCGCGCACCTGCTGATCGAGGAAGGGCTGATGCTGGTAGCTGTTGGCGTCGAGGTCGCCGGCCGCCAGCGCCACGTTGGGCTGGATGTAGTCCTGGAACTCCGTGATGCGGATCACCAGCCCGTCGCGCGCCGCCTGGTCACGCACGAATTCCATCACCTGGGCATGCGGCCCGGCGGTGACGCCGATGCGCAGCGGCCGCGCGGCGGTGCCGACTTCGGCGGTCTGCGCCTGCGCGGCGAAGGGCAGAGCGAGGCTGGCGAGCAGCAGGGGGCGACGTGCGATCATGGTCATTCTTCCCTTAGCGATGCGACAGGCGGCGGGTCAGCCAATCGCCGAGCGATTGCAGGCCCTGGACCAACAGGATGAGGATGACGACGACGGTCGCCATCACCTCCGGCATGAAGCGCTGGTAGCCGAAGCGGATGCCGAGGTCGCCGAGGCCGCCGCCGCCCACCGCGCCGGCCATGGCGGAGAAGCCCACCAGCGAGACGAGGGAGACGGTGGTGGCCGCGACCAGCCCCGGCAGCGCCTCCGGCACCAGGACCTTCCAGACGATCTGCAGCCGCGTCGCGCCCATGGCGCGCGCCGCCTCGATCACGCCCTTGTCCACCTCGCGCAGCGCATTCTCGAAGAGCCGCGCGAGGAAGGCGGTGGCGGCCAGCGCCAGCGGCACGATGGCCGCGCCGGTGCCGATGGAGGTGCCGGCCACCAGCCGCGTGAAGGGCACGATGGCGACCATCAGGATGATGAAGGGCGTCGACCGCGCCGCATTCACCAGCAGCCCGACCGGCCGGTTCAGCCACGGTTTCGGGGTCAGCCCCTCCGGCGAGGTGACGTGCAGCAGCAGCGCGATCGGCAGGCCGAGGATCGCGGCGATGGCGGCGGAGGCGCCGACCATGGCCAGCGTCTGCCACAGCGCCTCGATCAACAGGTCCTGGATGGCGGGGGCGAGCCAGGTCATGCCGCCTCCGATCGCCGGAGGGCGGATGCCCGGAGGCGTGAAGCGGCGGCGTTCATGGTTCGATTTCCGTCAGCGTGAGGCCCAGGCTGCGCATCCAGGCGAAGGCGGCCTCCAGCCGCTCCGGCGCGCCATAGGCGGCGAGCGCCATGACGCCAAAAGGCTCGCCGGCGATCTCGTCGACGCGGCCGGAGACGATGTTGATGTCGATGCCGAAATCGCGGCTGGCCTCGCTGACCACGGCACGGGTGCTGGCGGGGCCGGCGAAGACCACCTGCACCAGGCGCCGCACCTCGCCGGCGCGGGGGGCGGGCAGGCGGGCGAGGGTGGAGGGCGGCACGGAATGGCCGATCACCTCCGCCACGAAGCGGCGGGTGGTGGGATGGGCGGGCTGGGTGAAGACCTCGAAGACGCGGCCATGCTCGATGACGCGGCCGGCTTCCATCACCGCGACGCGGTCGCAGATGGCCTTCACCACGCCCATCTCATGCGTGATCAGCAGCACGGTCAGGTCCAGCCGGCCCCGCAGGTCGCGGATCAGCGCCAGGATCTCCTGCGTCGTCTCCGGATCCAGCGCGCTGGTGGCCTCGTCGCAGAGCAGGATCTCGGGGTCCGAGGCCAGCGCCCGGGCAATGCCGACGCGCTGCTTCTGGCCGCCCGAAAGCTGCGCCGGATAGGCATCCCGCTTCGCCTCCAGCCCCACCAGCGGCAGGATCCTGGCGAGTTTCTCGCGCTGCGCCGCGCGCGGGATGCCGGCGATTTCCAGCGGGAAGGCGACGTTCTCGGCGACCGTCCGGCGGGTGTGCAGGTTGAAGTGCTGGAAGACCATGCCGATGCGGCGGCGCGCGGCGCGCAGCGCGGCCTCGTCCAGCGCCAGCATGTCCTGGCCTAGCACCTGCACCGCGCCGGCATCCGGCCGCTCCAGCAGGTTCACGCAGCGAATGAGGGTGGATTTGCCGGCGCCGGAGCGGCCGACGATGCCGAAGATCTCGCCGGGCGCGACGGACAGCGTCACATCGTCCAGCGCCAGCGTGCCGCCGGCGGCGAAGCGCTTGCGCAGGCCCGAAAGGGCGATGGCGGCGGGGAGGGGGGTGTGGCGGTCCATGGCGACGGCGGTATGGCCTGGGGAGAGGAGCTGCAAAAGCCTCGGCGGACGCAAGTCAGCCATAGCGGGATCACACCCGGTTGTGGGGGTGCGGTTCCTACGCCCATTTCACGTCTTATGTCAATTTACACGAATTATAATCGTGATAACCTGCCGAAACCCGCGAGCGGCCCCTGCGTTTTAGGGCGGGAGGGTCCGTGCCATGCCGCGTGGCGACAAATCCAGCTACACCGACAAGCAGAGGCGCCAGGCCGCCCATATCGCCGAGGGCTATGAGAAGCGCGGCGTGCCGGAGGAGGAGGCCGAGGCCCGTGCCTGGGCCACCGTGAACAAGGAGGATGGCGGCGGCAATCGCAGCGGATCCGGCCGAGGCAAGCCGGACAGCCACGCCGCCTCCCGCAAGGGCGGCAAGGCCGCGGCGCAGCGAACGCCGGAGCAGCGCTCGGCCTCGGCTCGCAAGGCCGCAGCGACCCGCAAGCGCAACGCCGCCGCCAGGGCGCATTGAACGCGGCGCGTGCCGGCGCGTTTGACTCGCATGACCCAGCACCGCCTGTCCGACCCGAACCAGCCCCCGCCCGAGCTGCCCGGCCTGCCGCCGGTGAACCCGCCGACGCCGGAGCGCGAGGCGCCGCCGCCGCAGCCGGACACCATGCCCAGCCCGCCCGAGGCGCCGCCGAGCACGCCGGTGCCGGGCGAGGACCTGCCCTATCCGGGCCAGTTTCCGGAGGTGCCGAGCATCAGCCCGCCCGGCCCGCAGATGCCGCCCGCGGTCGCCTGAGCCTCAGCGCCGCTCGTCATCCCGGGGCTTGAGGCCATAGGGCGCGACCAGCGCCCAGAGGTGCGGTGGCACCATGTTCTTCACGCGCGCCGGCAGGGCCCGGCGCAGGTGCAGCACGGATTCGACCGCCTTCATCTCGACGCGCGCGCGGGCAAATTCCAGCCCGCGGGGCCCGATGCGCGGCATCAGCCAGCCAACGATGCCGCGCAGGAAGTCGGGCATGCGGCGCAGCGGCAGGCCGCCCGCTGCGCGCTCCGTATTGGCCAGGAAGCCGCGCACCGCGCCGGCCCGCTTGCCGGCGCTGCCGGGCGCGCTGGTCACCACCTCATTCCCCAGCAGGGTCAGCAACTCGGCGCCGCGGTCGTTGCGCACCAGCAGCCATTGCTCGCCCTGGCCGCCCATATAGCCGACGGTGATATCGGCCAGGACATTGGTGTAGTCGACGCAGGTCCGGCAGGTGAGGGGGAAGAAGTCCGGCGGAAGCTGGCTGATCGGCAGCTTCAGGAAGGGAATTTCCCGCACCCGCCCATCGGCGAAGCGCAGCTGCACCTGGTAGTCCGCGCGGAATTCCAGGTAGGTGATGCTGTCGGGATCGGCGTCCAGCAGTGCCAGGAACTGATGAAAATTTTCGGTGGTGGTGTTGTCGGAGCAGGGCGTGCCGATGACGTAGAGGCGTTCCAGCCCCAGCTCCGCCTCAAGCACCCGCAGCGCATGCACCTGGCAAGGAATGCCGATGATGGCCAGGCGCTTGTGGCCGGCCGCCCGCGCCGGCTCCAGCAGCGCCAGCAGCGGCGCATAGCCCATGCGCATGCCGCGGCACTGGGCCATGCCCTCCGGCTTCGTCACCATGACCGGCACCGGGCGCCACTTGTCCTCGGGGTCCGGCGCCATGGTCAGCACGGCATCCACCGCGCCCGCTTCCAGCAGTTTTTCGGCGAGGCGGGTGGTGATGCCGGTCCATTGCGCGCCGGGGCGCGGTTCCGCCAGGCGGGCCCGCAGCATCTGGCGAAAGGGGCCGAAATGCAGCTCGTCCGGCCGGGCCGGGTCGCGGGCGCGGCCATGCACCTGGGTCTCGAGCGCGGCGTAATCGGGTTGGATGAACTGGCAGGCCCGGCCGCAGGCCTTGGCGTCCTGCATGCGCGAAACGCCGCAATCCGTGCAGAGGCCGCGCGGCGCTGCAGGGCCGAGGACCGGCACCTGCACCGCCGCGGACACGTTCAGACGCCCTCGCAGCCGAGCCGCTTCAGCGTGGCATCGACCCAGGCGCGGTCAACGGTCCCGGCCTCGATCTCCGCCATCTGCTTGCCCTCGGCGGCGTGCTTCGCCTCGGTCGCCTTGCAGACCACCTCGGCATCCGCGAAGGGGATCGAGACGAAGCCGTCCTCGTCGCCCAGGATCATGTCGCCGGGCTCGATCACCATGCCATCCAGGCTGATCGGCACATTGATCTCGCCGGGGCCGTCCTTGTACGGGCCGCGATGCGTCACGCCGGCGGCATAGACCGGGAAGGGCTGCTGCGACAGCGCGCCCAGGTCGCGGATGGCGCCGTTGATGACGATGCCGCCCAGCTTGCGGCGCACCATCTGGGCCAGCATCAGCTCCCCGATGATCGCATTGGTCAGGTCGCCGCCGGCATCCACCACCACGACGTCGCCGGCCTCGGCCATGTCGATGGCCTTGTGCACCATCAGGTTGTCGCCCGGGCGGGTGCGCACCGTGAAGGCAGGGCCGGCCATGACGCCGCCCTTATGCATCGGCCGCAGGCGCGGGCCGGCGGCAAAGAGGCGGGACATGCTGTCGGAGACATTGGCCACGGGCAGCTTGCGGAAGCGCTCGATCAGCGCGGGGGCCACGGCGCGGGTGCGCGGCAGGATGCGGAAGCCGACGGGCATTGGGCGTTCTCCAGGCAGGTCCCTTGCTCGCCTACAGGCGGTGGGGGGCGGCGGCAAGATGGGGGCCGCGCGGGAATGTCATGGCAAGCGCGCTGTGCCCGCCCCATCTTCCGCCTCGCAATAACCAGGAGAGCGCCCATGGCGAGCATTTCCCGCAGCGGTTCCGCCCATTGGGAAGGTGGCGGCAAGGACGGCACCGGCCATGTGTCCACCCAGTCCGGCGTGCTGAAGGAAGCCCCCTATGGCTTCAACGCCCGCTTCGGCGATGGCCGCGGCACGAATCCGGAGGAGTTGATCGCCGCCGCCCATGCCGGCTGCTTCACCATGGCGCTGGCCTTCCAGCTGGCCGGCGCGAACCTGACGGCCACCCGCATGGACACCTCGGCCAAGGTCGGCATGGACCAGGTGGAGGGCGGCTGGAAGATTGCGCGGGTGGCGCTGACGCTGAAGGCGAAGGTGCCGGGCTGCGACGACGCCACCTTCCAGAAGCTGGCGGCGACCGCCAAGGCGAATTGCCCGGTCAGCAAGGTGCTGAATGCGGAGATCACGCTGGAGGCGGTGCTGGAAAGCTGAGGGGGGCGTTAAGCCCCCACCCAACCCTCCCCCGCAAGTGCGGGGGAGGGCTTAGATGAGCGCGGTCAGCAGCGGGCGGCCGTCGAGCTGGGCTTCCAGGTTCTCGCGCATCAGCCGGCCCATATCCTTCCGCGTCTCCACCGTGCCGCTGGCGGCGTGCGGCTGCAGCACGACATTGGGGAAGGTGAGGAATTCGGGGTCGATCGCCGGCTCGTTGAGAAAGACGTCGAGGCCGGCGGCGCCGATCCGGCCCTCCCGCAGCGCCGCCAGCAGCGCGGCCTCATCCACCACCGTGCCGCGCGAGACATTGACGAAGATCGCGCCGGGGTTCAGCGCCTCGATCGCCGCGCGGTCCACCAGGCCGCGCGTCGCCGCCCCGCCGGCGGCGGAGACGCAGAGCACATCGACATGCGGGGCGAGTGCCGCCGGCGTCGGGTAATGCGCATAGGGCAGGCCCGGCTGCGGCGCCCGGCCGGAATAGGCGATGGACATGCCGAAGGCGGCCGCCCGCGTCGCGATGGCCTTGCCGATGCGGCCCAGCCCGACTATGCCGAGCCGCTTGCCCCAGATGCGCGTGGTGAGCGGCATCGGCCCCCTGGCCTGCCAGGACCCATCCCGCACCCAGGCCTCGCCGAGGCGCAGGTTCCGCGCCGCGGCCAGCATCAGCATCATGGCCATGTCGGCCACTTCCTCGGTCAGCACATCCGGCGTGTTGGTCACGCGGATGCCGCGCGCGCGGGCGGCCTCGAGGTCGATGGCATCCACGCCCACGCCATAGCAGGCGATGATCTTTGTCAGCGGCAGCGCATCCATCAGCGCGGCATCGGCGCCGATCTCGCCCTTGGTGGAGATCGCGACGATGCTGTCGCGGCCCGCCGCCAGCATCGCGGGCTTGTTGGCCGCCTGCCAGTAGAGGTGCAGGGTGAAGCGCCGGGCCAGGGCCTCAAGATCCCAATCGGGCAGCTCGCCCACCACCAAGAGCCCCGGCTTGTCCGACATCCCGTTTCCCCGCACCTTCGCGCCGCAATCAAGGGCAGGAGGCGGGAATGACGCAAGGGCTGTTCGACCTGAAGGGGCGGCGGGTGCTGATCACCGGCTCCAGCCGCGGCATCGGCTTTGCCCTGGCCCGCGGCCTGGGCCAGGCGGGCGCCAGCGTGGTGCTGAACGGGCGCGACCCGAAGGTGCTGGCGGAGGCGACGCGCACCCTGGCCGCCGAGGGTCTGGACGTCACCGAGGCCGGCTTCGACGTGACCGACCCGCATGCGCTGGATTCCGCCATCGCCGAGATCGAGACCCGCCTCGGCCCGATCGAGGTGCTGGTGAACAATGCCGGCATCAACCGCCGCTTCCCCGCCACCGACGTGACGCCCGAGACCTTCCGGGAGGTGATGTCCACCAATGTCGAGGCCGTGTTCTTCATGGCCCAGGCCGTTGCGCGGCGGATGCTGCAACGCGGCCACGGCAAGATCATCAATATCGCCAGCGTGCAGTCGGAGCTCGGCCGCGCCACCATCTCCCCCTACGCCACCAGCAAGGGCGCGGTGCGGATGATGACGCGCACGCTGTGTGCCGAATGGGCCAAGGGCGGCATCCAGGTGAATGCGGTGGCCCCGGGCTATTTTGCCACGGACCTGACGAAGCCGCTGGTGGATGATCCGAAATTCACGGACTGGCTGTGCCAGCGCGTGCCGGCCGGGCGCTGGGGGAAGGTGGAGGAACTGGTGGGCGCCACCGTCTTCCTGGCCTCCCGCGCCTCGGATTTCGTCAATGGGCATCTGCTGTATGTGGATGGCGGCATGACGGCGGTGGTGTGAGGCGATGAAGCTCCTCGCATTCACCGCCGATGGCCGGGCCCGCACCGGGCGTTTGGAGGGGGAGCAGGTCGTTGGCTTCGCCGGCAACCCGGACCTCGCCACCCTGCTGGCCGAGGGCGCCCCGGCCGAGGCGGGGCGCTGGCCGCTCTCCGCCGTCACCCTCGCCGCGCCGCTGCCGGCCGCGCGGCTGTTCTGCATCGGCCTGAACTACCCCAAGCCGCATCCGCTGGGCGGGGAGGTGAAGGGCCCCGCGCATATCTCCTACTTCCTGAAGCACCAGGCGGCGCTGGTCCCGCATGGCGCGGCGCTGCGTCCACCGGGCGTTTCCGAACAGTTCGACTATGAATGCGAACTCGCCGTCGTCATCGGCAAGGCGGGCCACCGCATCGCCGAGAGCGCGGCGCTGGCCCATGTTGGCGGCTATACCATCCTGAACGATGGCTCCGTGCGCGACTGGCAGGCCCATAGCGTCACCGCCGGCAAGAATTTTTTCGAGTCTGGCAGCTGGGGCCCTTACGTCACGACCGCGGACGAGGTCGCGGATTGGCGCCAACTCCGCCTGCAGACCCGCCTGAACGGCCGCACCGTGCAGGACAGCCCCGCCGGTGCGATGTTCTTCGGCCTCGAAAAGATCATCGCCTATCTCTCGACCATCACGCCCCTGCAGCCCGGCGATGTCATCGCCACCGGCTCGCCCGAGGGCACCGGCGCGACCCAGAAGCCGCCGCGCTTCCTGGTGCCCGGCGATCGGCTGGAGTTCGAGGTTTCCGGCCTCGGCATCCTGGCCAATACTGTCGCCTGAACCTCCCCAAGGACCGGACCCGATGGACATCAACGCCCCCTCCCGCATCCCCGCCGGGATCGACGAGGCCGAGTGGAAGATCCGCTGCGACCTCGCCGCGCTGTATCGCCTGGTCGCGCACCACAAGATGACGGACCTGATCTACACGCACATCAGCGCCCGCATCCCCGGCCCGGAGCACCACTTCCTCATCAACCGCTACGGCGTGATGTTCCACGAGATGCGCGCCAGCGACCTGGTGAAGATCGACCTGGACGGCAATGTGGTGGACCCGCACCACCCCGCCGCGCCGACCACGGTGAACAAGGCGGGCTTCGTCATTCACTCCGCCATCCATGCGGCGCGAGAGGATGCGCTGTGCGTCGTGCACACCCACACCGCCGCCGGCATCGCCGTCTCCGCCCAGGAACACGGCCTGCTGCCGATCAGCCAGCACGCGCTGAAATTCTACGGCCGCCTCGCCTATCACGGCTATGAGGGCATCGCGCTGGACCTTGAGGAGCGGGACCGCCTGGTCGCCGATCTCGGTGAGCACAGCGCCATGATCCTGGTGAACCACGGGCTGCTGGTCACCGGCCGCTCCATCCCCGAGGCCTGGAACCAGATCTACTACCTGGAGCGCGCCTGCCAGGCGCAGGTCGCGGCGCTCTCCGGTGGCGCGAAGCTGATCCTGCCGCCGGAGGAGGTGCGGCTCCGCACCGCCAGCCAGTATGGCCGCGACCCCAACAGCCCGACCATGATGCTCGCCTGGGAAGCCAGCCTGCGCCTGATCGAGGGCGACCGCACCGACTGGCGCTGCTGAGGCGCCTCAGCCCTGGCGCCAGGCGGGGAAGGGGTCGGGCAGCTTCGCCCAGGCCCTGGGGCCACCCTGCATCTCCGCCTCGGTCAGCAGGCAGGCGTCGAGCTGGCGGCGCAGCGCCGCCTCCTCCATGCCGATGCCGATGAAGACGATTTCCTGCCGGCGGTCGCCATAGGGCGCCTGCCAGTTCGCCTTCACGCCCTCCCGCCAGCTGGGCTCGGACGGCCATTCCGCGGGGTCCATCGCGGCCCACCAGAAGCCCGCCGCCTCATGCCGGCCGGTCGCGCCGGCCAGGTGCCAGGACCCGGCCCAGGGCATGCGCGTCGCCAGCCAGAAGAAGCCCTTGGCCCGCACCACGCCGGGCAGCGGGCCCTCGATCAGCCGCTTGAAGCGCGCGGGATGCAGCGGGCGGCGGGCCTTCCAGACGAAGCTGGCGATGCCGAATTCCTGGGATTCCGGCAGGTGTTCGCCAGCCAGCGCCTGCGCCCAGCCCGCCGCCTGGCTCGCCCGCCCGAAGTCGAATTTTTGCGAGTTCAGCACATGGTCCAGTGGCACCTGGCCCTCAATGCTGGAGATGATCTCGGCCTGCGGGTTGAAGGTGGCGAGCAGGGCGGAGAGGCGGCCGAGATCGGCCTCGCTGACCAGGTCCGCCTTGTTCAGCACCAGCACATCGGCGAATTCCACCTGCTCCACCAGCAGGTCCACCAGCAGCCGCGTATCCTCTTCGCCCGTGGTCTGGCCGCGCCGGGCCAGGCTGTCGGCGGAGGCATAGTCGCGCAGCCAGGCCTGGGCATCGACCACCGTCACCATCGTATCCAGCCGCGCGATGTCGGATAGCGAGAAGCCGTCCTCCGTCCGGAAGTCGAAGGTGGCGGCCACCGGCATGGGCTCGCCGATGCCGGTGCTCTCGATCAGCAGCGCATCGAAGCGGCCCTCGGCGGCCAGCTTCGCCACCTCCTGCATCAGGTCCTCGCGCAGGGTGCAGCAGATGCAGCCGTTCGACATCTCCACCAGCCGCTCCTCGGTGCGGGACAGCGTGCCGCTGTTGCCGACCAGGGCGCCGTCGATATTCACCTCGGACATGTCGTTGACGATGACGGCGACGCGCCGGCCCTCGCGGTTCGCCAGGATGTGGTTCAGCAGCGTGGTCTTGCCGGCGCCGAGGAAGCCGGAGAGCACGGTGACGGGCAGGCGGGTGTCGGTCATTCCAGGGGGATCCGTCCGGCTTCGTCGAGGCAGAGCAGCAGGCGCGGCGGGGCACCCGGCCGCAGGGGTGGCGCGCGATGGATCAAGCCGGCGCCGCGATTGCCGGGAAATCCCTCGCCCTTCAGCAGCGCGACGTCGCCGGTGGCGAGACGCTGCGCCGGCATGGCGGGCGCGCCATCCCGCAATTGCCGCGCGGCCGCGGCGCCGCCGGGCATCGGCAGCCATTCGGTGCCGGCGCCGCGATAGGTACACAGCAGCCGCAGCCCCACCGCATCGGCGTGCCAGAGGTGGCAGCCCGGCCCGGCCAGCGCCTCCAGCCGCAGCCGCAGGCGAGGATCGCCGGCCAGATGGGTGAAGAGCCGGGCGAGCTGCAGCAGGTCGAGCAGGAAGGCGGCGGGCACCGCGGCGGGCAGGGCGGCGGCGATGCGGTCCACCGCCGCATCGGGCCTGTCCTCCGCCGTCAGGGCGAAGGGGCCCCGGGCGGCCAGGCTGCGGGCGCACTGGTCGATGGCGCGCGGCAGGCGACGGGTCCAGATGGCGAGATGCGTGCTGGGGCGCAGGATGCCGGAAAGCACCTGCGGCGAGGGGCTCGCGAGGCTGGCGGGACCCAAGGTGGCGGCGAAGCCTTCGATGAACATGCGGCCTTGGCAAAATGTTATAACATAACATTGCACCACACTGTCACGCATGCAAGATCGCCGATCAACAGATAGTCATTCGCCTAAGTGATCTTGCGCCCCCGCCGACGATCTGTATGGTTAGTCATATGACTAACCAACCCGCCGCCCTCGACCGCGCCTTCCAGGCCCTCGCCGATCCCACCCGCCGCGCCATCCTGTCCCGGCTCGGCGCCGGCCCGGCCTCCGTCAGCCGCCTGGCGGAGCCCTTCACCATGGCCATGCCCACCCTGCTGCAGCACATCCGCGTGCTGGAGCAGGGCGGGCTGATCGGCACGGAAAAGCGCGGCCGCGTGCGGATCTGCGCGCTGCGCCCGGAGGCGCTGCGCGAGACGGAGGACTGGCTGGCGCGGCAGCGCGCCGCCTGGGAAGGCCGGCTGGACCGGCTGGACAGCTACCTGCTCACCATGAAGGACCAAGCCGATGGCGTCTGAGATCACCCCCCAACTCGACCCTGCCCGGGACCTGCAGTTCACCCGCATCGTGCCGGTGCCGCCGCGCCTGGTCTGGATGGCCTGGACGCGGCCGGAACACCTGGTGAAGTGGTTCACCCCCGCCCCCTGGCGCACGCTGGAGGCGGAGATCGACCTGCGCCCGGGCGGCATCTTCCGCACCGTGATGCAGGGGCCGGAGGGGCCGCCGATGGACAATGCCGGCTGCTACCTCGAGGTCGTGGACCAGCGCCGCCTGGTCTTCACCGATGCGCTGCAGCCCGGCTGGCGCCCGGCCCCCACCTCCTTCTTCACCGGCATCATCGCGCTGGAGGCGGTGGAGGGCGGCACCCGCTACACCGCCAGCGCCCTGCACAAGGACGCAGCGGATTGCGAGCGCCATGCGGCGATGGGCTTCGAGCAGGGCTGGGGCACGGCGCTGGACCAGCTCGTCGCCCATGTGCAGTCGTTGCCCTGATCGGCGCCGCTATCCCGGCAGGCGATACAGCGGCTCCAGCGCCAGACGGCGCAGCGCATTGCGCGCCAAAGCCTCGATCTCCCGCCGGTCGGTCGTATCGGGGTCCACCGCCAGCCAGGCGGCGGCCAGCCGGTGCCAGAAGACCGAGAGATCCAGCAGCTGGTCCCGCAGCACCAGCTGTTCGCGGATCAGCCGGGTCGGCGCCTCCAGCGGCAGCGGGCGGCGCATGGCGGCCTCGGCGCCGGCCAGCAGGGCGGCGCTGGTGCGGCGCGGCCGGCCGATGATGGGCAGCAGCCCCTCCATCGCGCGGGTCAGCAGGTCCCCGGCCCAGCGGCGGTCATTGCCCAGTGCATCGCGCGTCCGCCGCACCATGCGCTCCATCGCCTCGTAATCCGGCTGGCTGGCGGCGGCGGCCAGCACGCGGGCATGCGCATTGGCCAGCAGCTGCAACCGCCGGCCGAGCGGCGCCATGGTGGCCATGGGAAAGCCGCCCTTGGTGATGCAATGGGCGATCGCCGCTTCGAACATGGAGGGGCCGGGCGGGGTGCGGCGCATCGCCTCGGCCAGCGCCTCGCCCTCCTCGCCCGCGGTCAAGGCGAGGCGGGCGACGAGCTCCGAGGTGGCGGCATAGAGGTGATGCTCCGCCACCGGCTCGGGATCCTCGTCCAGCAGGGGCCCCGGCACGGGATCGCCGGGGCGGATCCGCTCCACGCAGCGCAGCGCCGCCGGCACCAGGCGCAGCAGACGGAAGTCATGCGTGCCTGGGGCGATATCCAGCAGCAGATGCGCATTCTCCAGGTCGGCCAGCATCCGCATATGCGCATAGGGCCGCACCAGGCCGATACCGCCGGAGGGATCGCGCTCGAAGGCCATGCCCGGCTCGCGCAGCCAGCTCGCCTGGAAGTCGAAGTTGGGCGGCGGCCAGGTCTCGCCTTCCGCGGTGCCGGGAAAGCGCACCGGATCGAAGCCGCGCGGGTCCGGCAGGCTCGTCAGGGAGGCTTCGGAAAGGGGCACGGCGGCAGGATGCGGCACGGCGGTTAACGCCGGCTGACCGGCGCCCTTCGCACTCGCGTGAGCAATCCCCTTCGTGCGCCGCGCGAGCGAGCCTCTTTGCGCGCCGCGCGCGCGGCCCCTTCGCGCGCCGCGCGAGCAATCATTGACGCCAAGGGCTCCGGCGCGCGACCTATGGACAAATCAATCCTGGAGTCTTGCATGCGTCGCCGCGCCTTTGCCCTGGCCGGGCTGCTTCCGGCCGTCATCCTGGCGGCCTGTGCCGCGGACCCGCGGGAACTTGTGGGCCAGCCGCCCCGCGTGGTCTTCTTCGAAGTGGACAGCGTCGATCTCGACGAGCCGGCGCAGGCCGTGCTGGCCGATGCCGCCCGCCTGGCACGCCGCCATCCGCAGGTGCCGGTCCAGGTGCGCGGCTATGCCGGCCCGGCCGGCGGCGCCGCCTTCAACCGGGAACTGTCCCAGCGCCGCGCGCAGCAGGTGGCGGATGAGCTGATCAAGCGTGGCGTCGCCGCCAGCCGCATCCAGGTGGTCGGCCGCGGCCCCGTGCCCTTCGATTCGGTGCCGATCGAGAGCCGCCGGGTCGAGGTCATCATCGGCTATCCGTGACGCCGATGGGGCAGGGCAACCTGCCCCATCGCCGCTCTGCCCTGGGCGCCGCGGGCCAGAAGTGGCAGACAGGGCCATGCCCGATGACGGCCGATTCCCCGCCGCGATGCCGGACCACCCCGAGGACTGCACCGACCCGCTCGATGTGCTGAGCCGCGTCTTTGGCCACCCCGGTTTCCGCGGGCGGCAGGAGGAGGTGGTGCGCCATGTCGCCGGCGGCGGCTCCGGCCTGGTGCTGATGCCGACCGGCGGCGGCAAGTCGCTGTGCTTCCAGGTGCCGGCGCTGTGCCGGCCGGGCGTCGGCATCGTGGTCTCGCCGCTGATCGCGCTGATGGAGGACCAGGTCGCAGCCCTTCGCCAGCAGGGCGTGGCGGCGGCCGCGCTGCATTCGGACCTGCCGGAGGGCGAATCGCGCACCGTGCTGCGCGACCTGCACAATGGCGACCTGAAGCTGCTCTACGTCTCGCCGGAGCGCCTGGCGCTGGAGGGCATGCTGTCCCGGCTGGAGACGCTGCCTGTCGCGCTCTTCGCGGTGGACGAGGCGCATTGCGTCTCCCAATGGGGGCACCACTTCCGGCCGGAATACCGCGGCCTCGGCGTGCTCGCCGAACGGTTTTCCCGCGTGCCGCGCCTGGCGCTGACGGCCACCGCCGATCCGCGCACGGTGGAGGACATCCGCCGCCAGCTGGGCCTGGCCGAGGATCCGGTGTTCCGCGGCGGCTTCGACCGCCCCAATATCCGCATCGAGGCCGCGCCGCGGGAGGCGGAGCGATCCCAGCTGCGCGCCTTCCTTCGGGAAGAAGCCGGCAAGGGCGGCGCCGGCATCGTCTATTGCGGCACCCGCAACAAGACCGACCAGACCGCCGAATGGCTGCGCGGGGAGGGGCACGACGCGCTGGCCTTCCATGCCGGCATGGAATCGGAGGCCAAGCGCGACGCGCATCGCCGCTTCGCCCGCGGTGACAGTGTCGTGATGTGCGCGACCATCGCCTTTGGCATGGGCATCGACCGGCCCGATGTCCGCTGGGTGGTCCACCTGGATCTGCCGAAATCGCCGGAGAGCTGGTACCAGGAGATCGGCCGCGCCGGCCGCGACGGGCTGCCGGCCCGCGCGCTGCTGCTCTATGGCGCCGGCGATATCGCGCTCGGCCGCCACCGGATCGAGGAAAGCCCGGCGGCGTCGGAGCAGAAACGCATCGAACGGCAACGGCTGGACGCCATGGTGGCGATCGCCGAGGCCGCCACCTGCCGCCGCCAGATCCTGCTGCGCTGCTTCGGGGAGCCCGAGCCGCCGCCCTGCGGGAACTGCGATGTCTGCCGCGCGCCGCCGCGACTCTTCGACGGCACTGTCGCGGCCCAGAAGATGCTCTCCGCCGTGCTGCGCACCGGGCGGCGCTTCGGCGTCGCGCATGTGGTGGACGTGCTGCGCGGCAAGCTGACGGACAAGGTTGCGCAATTCGCCCATGACCAGCTGCCGACCTTCGGCGTCGGCAAGGATTTTTCCGAATCCGCCTGGCGCGGCGTGGCGCGCCAGCTGGTGGCGCGCGGGGTACTCGATGTGGCGGTGGAAAACCACGGGGAGCTGGTGCCGACGGACGCCGCGAAGCCGATTCTGAAGGGCGAGGAGAAGGTCATGCTGCGGGAGGAGCTGGTGCAGGCCTCCGCCGCGCCCGCCCGCAACGCCCGCAGCGCCGGCGGCAGCGTGGCCCCGGTCGGCGATGCGGTCTTCGAGGCGCTGCGCGACTGGCGCCGCGGCGAGGCGCAGGCGCAGTCCGTGCCCGCCTATGTGATCTTCCAGGACCGCACCCTGGCCGAGATCGCCGCGCAGCGGCCGCGCAGCCTGGACCAGCTGGGCGAGATCGCCGGCGTCGGCCGCACCAAGCTGGATCGCTATGGCGAGGCCGTGCTGCGCGTTCTGGCGGCGATCTGACCCGCCTGGCTATTCCGCCACGAAGCGGGTGCCGTTGCGCTGCCGGTCCCAGAACATGGTGATGGTGCTGACGCGGCACAGATTCACCTGGCGCAGCTCCGACTGGTCGCGATCCGCATAGACCACCTTGATGTCCCAGAGGCATTCGCTGGAACCGCCGGAGAAGGTCACGTTGAAGGTCCGGCCATTGGCCAGCACGTTCTGGCCCAGGATGTCGCGGCCCCAATTCGGGCTGCTGGACGGGCCGATATAGACCTCGTCGATCTGGTAGCCGGTGCGGTTGACCATGGCGAAGTCCTGGCGGCCCTGCGCCTGGGCCGCGGAGGCAAGGCACGTCGCAACGAGGCTGGCGAGCAGAAGGCGGCGCATCGGGCGGTTCCCCTCAGGTTTTTGCAACGCCGCAGTCTGCGCTGGGAAAGTTGATGTTGCGAAGGGCGTTTCGGGGTCGAAATGTGGCACTTCATGCCGGACCGCCGCTTTCCTGCGCGCGGGCCCCACGAAACCTTCGGCGCGACGTGAACGTTCTGGCAACTCGTAAGGGAGAGACCAGCATGGCCGATCGCAACCAGACCTCCAACCAGGCCGCGGCGGAGGAGGAGAATCCGAAGACGGCGCCCGATCCAGGCTCCAATACCATCAAGGATCCGTCCGACTGGACCACGGGTGACGAGGCGATGACCGGCGCTCAGGCGTCCTAACTGAAGACGCTGAGCGAGGAGGCGAAGGAGGACTTCGATCCCTCGCTCTCCAAGGCGCAGGCTTCCATGCGCATCGATGAGCTGCAGGCCAAGACCGGCCGCGGCAAGGCCTGATGCGCGGTGCGGCGGCCGGTGGTCCGGCCGCCGCGGGGCTCAGGCATAGGCGCGTTCGACCAGCGGGCCGGGTGGCGGGGCGGAGGCGATCTCGCGGATGATCTTCCGCTTCACCGCCGTCTCGAAGGCCTCGAAGCCCTCGGCCACCATCAGGAAGGCGCCGGGGCCGCCGATCACCTCGTCCCGGTAGTAGTCATCCAGCGGCGGCATCCCGGCCGCCCAGGGCTGCGGCGAGCGGTCGATCACGGCGAGGCCGTTCATCACGATGCCCTTGGCCAGCGCATCGGCCCGTGCATCGGCCACGGGGCGGCCGGAATTGCTGATGCCGTCGCCGGAGATGTCCACCACCTTCCGCGTGCCCTCATAGCCCTGGCCGAAGAGTCCGGCGGCATAGTCCATGGCGCCGGAGATGGAGGTGTAGAGCCAGGTGCGGCGCGGTGCCGCATCCAGCGCCTGAGCCAGGCCCTCGGCGCTGGCGGCGCCATCGATGCGGGTCCAGGGCACCAGCAGTTCCTGGATATGCCAGTCGGACCAGGTGAAGAGGGTGACGGCGATCTGCCCCAGCGGGCCGCCGGCGATGCCCTCGATCAGCCGGGGATCGCGGAAGGCGGCGGCGTAGCCCTTGAACTGCAGCTCCTGCTCCTGCTCGTCCACCGAGCGGCTGACATCGACGGCCAGCACCAGCTCGATATCGACCGGCTCCTGAGCGCGGGCCGCGAGGGGGCGGAGGATGCAGGGGGTCGCGAGGGCCCCGGTGATGAGTCCACGGCGGGTGAAGGATCCGATCCGCATGGCACGCGCTCCTATTCAGCCTGGTGGCCGTGCCTGCGCGAATGCTCCCGCGGGCTAGGTAGGGCGCATTATGCTGCACCGCAACATAAGAAATCCTTAAAATCAGGCGGTTGGTCGCCAGAATTGCCTGGATCAGGGCAGTTTTTTTTGAGTTGCCATCTTCTAAGGCAATCCTAACAAGGATTGCCTGCTGCAGTGCAGGGTGAGCGCGGTTTCTGCCCGCGTCTCAGAGCCTTCCGGGACGGTGCTCGCGACGCGTCTACGCCTGCCAGCGGGTGCTGCCGATCGCCTCCAGCGCATTGGCGCGGTCGCGCAGGGCGGAGAGGGCGGGGAATCGTTCGGCCGCGAGGTCGGGCAGCACCACATCGGCGAAATCGAGCCTGGCCACCGCCGTCAGGTCGGCCAGCGTCGGCGCTTCGCCGCAGAGCCAGCCGCCCGATTCC
This sequence comes from Falsiroseomonas tokyonensis, assembly GCF_019024325.1. Lineage (GTDB taxonomy): Bacteria > Pseudomonadota > Alphaproteobacteria > Acetobacterales > Acetobacteraceae > Falsiroseomonas > Falsiroseomonas tokyonensis. The sequence goes on along the minus strand of NZ_JAFNJS010000013.1, from coordinate 58,515 downwards.
GCCAGCTGGTCCAGGGCGGCGAAGCCGGCCTGGGCCTGCCCGATCTGCTTGGCCAGGTTGTCGGCCCAGCGCAGCGCCTCCGGCCGGCGCGATTCATAATAGGCGGCCACCACCTTCTCCGTGGCGCCGGTGGCCAGCGCATTGGCGCGCAGCACCGCCCGCCGCGCCGCGCCGCCGCGGGGCACCAGGGCGCGGTCAGGCCCCGCCAGGTCATCCAGCGCATCGAGGATGGCGGCGCTGTCGACCAGCACCTCGCCATCCTCCATGACCAGGGCCGGCACGCGGCCCAACGGGTTGAAGCTGCGGATCTCGGTGGCGTTGTCGACCGTGCTGAAGGGCCGCTGCGTGTAGCGCAGGCCGAGCAGGTTGAGGGCGGCCGCCGTGCGGCGGACGAAGGGGGAGAGGTTGCGGCCGATGAGGATCATGGCCGGCAAATTCCCAGTCGGCCGCGCAAAAGGGAAGGGACCTGCGCAAAAGAAAAGGGGGCGCCTCGCGGCGCCCCCTTCCCCAATTCCGGCGAGAAGCCTGCGATCAGCGCAGGACGATCTCGACGCGGCGGTTCTGCGGCTCGCGCACGCCGTCGGCGGTCGGAACCAGCGGGCGGCTCTCGCCGAAGGCCTGGATGGTCATGGCGGAGCGGGCCACGCCACGGCGCTCGAGCTCGGCCGCCACGGCGGCGGCGCGGCGCTCGGACAGGCGCTGGTTGTACTGCGGCGTGCCGGAGCGGTCGGCGTGGCCGGAGACCTCGATGCGGGTCGTGCCGACGCGCTGGCTGTTCGTCGCGGCTTCCGCGATGATCTGGCGGGCACGGTCCGTCAGGTCGGCGCGGTCGAAGTCGAAGAACACCAGGTAGGTGCGGGCGACGGCCGGGGCGGCGGCCGGCGGGGCGGCCGGGGCCACGACCGGCGGCGGCGGCGTCACGCCGAAGGCGTAGCGCAGGCCGAGCAGCAGGCTGTGGTTGTAGTTGTCCATCTCCGCGGTGCCGCGGCCGGAGTTGTCGCGACGGGCGTCAACCTCGTTGTCCAGCGTGCCGAGGAAGCGGTACTCGGCGGTGATGGCCAGGCCCGGCACCTGCGCGATCGGGAAGGCCGCGCCGACGATCGCCTGGTAGGCGAAGCTGCCGTCGGTGCCGTCGATGCGCACGGTCGCGCCGCTGTTCACGCCGCCACGGATGTCGTTGTCCACCCACTGGTAGCCGGCGCCGACGCCGACATAGGGGGTGAAGAAGCTGCCCGGGCCCAGGTCGAAGTCATACAGGGCATTGGCCATCACGCCATAGGTCACGGCGCGGCCGAGCGAGCGGCCGTTGCGCGGCACGCCCATGCCGGAGACATCGTCCACGTCATTGGTGCGGTAGGAGCCCTCGATCTCGGCGCGGACGCCGTTACCGAAGCCGTAGCCCAGGCTGAGCACGCCGACGAAGCCGTAGTTGAACTCGGCGGTACCGGTACGCGACGCGCCGACCGTGCTGGCCATGCTCGGCGACAGGGTGATGTCGGATTCCTGACGCAGGTTCACACCCGCGCCACCGCCGATGTACAGGCCGCTGATCGGCTGCGCGTTTGCGGCCACAGGCATCGCCAGCACCGTCGCGGCCAGAAGAATTTTCCTCAGGCTCATTGATTTTCTCCTCTCGAACAAACGCGGCACCGGGTGGCTCGGCCAATTCACCGTCGCGGTTCATGCCACCGCACCAGATGCATGAGGGTTATCTACACCGGTTTTCGCGCTTAACCATCGGCCATGCAGCACAATCGCCGCGCTGTGATAATCAAGCCACAGTCCCCCATGGCAAATTGGTCACAGGGGCGCGAGCAGGTCCGGTTCGGACGTATTTGCAAGCGTCCCGCACGGCAAAAGCCGCGTCGCATGGCCCAGTTTCCGGCCCGGGCGCGCCTCCGCCTTCCCATAGAGGTGCAGCGCAACATCGGGCGCCGCGGCCAGGCGCGGCCAGGCGGCAAAGCTCTCCGGCCCGACCAGGTTCTTCATCACCGAATCGGCGTGCCGGCCCGGTTCCGGCAGGGGCAGTCCGGCCACCGCGCGCATATGCAGCTCGAACTGCCCGTGCCGGCAGGCATCCATGGTCCAATGGCCGGAATTGTGCGGCCGCGGCGCCATTTCATTGGCCAGCAGTGTGCCGTCTGGCAGCAGGAACATCTCCAGCGCCAGCACGCCCACCAGCTCCAGCGCCGTGGCCAGGGCGGCGACATGCGCGCGGGCCTGGTGGGCGACCGACTCGGCGACCAGCGCCGGGGCGAAGGTCAGGTCCAGGATGTGGTGGGCATGGCGGTTCTCCACCGCGTCGAAAGTCACCACGGTGCCGTCCACGCCCCGTGCTGCGATGGCCGAGACCTCCTTCGCGAAGGGGATGAAGGCCTCCAGGATCAGCGGATGCGGGGCGAGGCGTTCGAAGGCCTCCGCCGCTTCCTCCGGCCGCCGCAGCACGGCCTGGCCGCGGCCGTCATAGCCCATGCGGGTGGTCTTCAGCACCGCCGGCAGGCCGAGTTCGGCGATGCCGGCCTGCAGATCCTCCAGGCTATGCACCGCGCGCCAGGGGCCCACCGGGATGCCGGCCTGTTCGAAGAAGCGCTTCTCGGCGATGCGGTCCTGGCCGATGCGCAGCGCGGCGACGCCGGGGCGGCAGGGCACCAGGGGCGCCAGCGCGTCCAGCGTGGCGGCCGGCACATTCTCGAATTCGAAGGTCACCACATCAACCGCCGCGGCGAAGCGGGCCAGCGCCGCGGCATCGGTGTAGGGCGCGACGGTACGGGCGGCCGCCACCTGCATGCCGGGGCTGTTATCCTCCGGCGCATAGATGTGGCAGCGATAGCCGAGCGCCGCGGCGGCGAGGGCCGACATGCGGCCGAGCTGGCCGCCGCCCAGGATGCCGATGGTGGAGCCGGGCGGGAGCATGGCGGTCAAACCGGCGCCTCCGCCACGGCATCCGTCTGCGCCTGCCGGAATTCGGCCAGCCGCGCGGCGAGCGCCGGGTCCTCCAGCGCCAGGATGGCGGCCGCCAGCAGCCCGGCGTTGATGGCGCCGGCCTTGCCGATGGCCAGCGTGCCGACCGGGATGCCGCCCGGCATCTGCACGATCGACATCAGGCTATCCATGCCCTTCAGCGCATGGCTTTCCACCGGCACGCCCAGCACCGGCAGGACGGTGAGGGAGGCGACCATGCCGGGCAGGGCGGCCGCCCCGCCGGCGCCGGCGATCAGCACCTTCAGCCCGCGCCCGGCGGCTGCCTGGGCGTAGTCGTACATGCGCGTCGGCGTGCGGTGCGCGGAGACCACCCGTGTCTCATGGGCCACACCCAGCTTGCCCAGGACCTCCGATGCATGGCGCATCGTCTCCCAGTCCGAGGTGCTGCCCATGATGACGCCCACGCGGGGTGGCGCGGCGGTCTGTTCGGTCATCGGTGCCTCGGCGTCTTGCGGTAAGGGTAAACGGCTCAGGCGATGATGTCGGGGACCAGCTGGCTTTCCAGCCAGGCGATCTCGTCCTTCAGCTTGAGCTTGCGCTTCTTCAGGCGCTGCAGCTGCAAGGCATCCGTCCCGGCCTCGTCCAGCCGGGCGATCACGGTGTCGAGGTCCCGGTGCTCGCTGCGCAGCTCGTGCAGCCGGCGGAGGAGGCTATCGCGGTCGGCCTGCATGGGCCCCCAATGTTCAGTTGCCAATGTTGCAGTGGGGTGTCTCAAACTTGGCGCTGGAAAGCGCCGCGCAGCGGCATAACATGCCAAGTGCGGGCGCAGAAGGGACGGTTGCGCGCCCGGGGCCGGTTATGCCGCCTGTATCTCCCTGCGGCGCCCGCCCCCGGCGTGGATCGTGCCGCCGCTGCCCCGCAAGGCAACGGACAAGGATGATTGCGCATGGCCGAGGCTGCCCGTATCCGCACCCTTGAGGCGCGGCACGCGACGCTCGAGACGCGAATCGCGGAGGAGGGGGGACGTCCCCGCCCCGACGACCTGGCACTGATGCGCCTGAAGCGCGAAAAACTGCGCCTCAAGGAAGAGATGGAAAAGCTGAAGCTGCGCCACTGAGGGCGCCGGGGCGGGGGGTCTGCACCCGCCCGTATCAGCGGCCGGAAAGGCCGCGGGGCCCGGCGGCCCGAAGGCCTGGCCGGGTCCCACCTCCGCCGATCAGGCGGCCGCGTCGTCCATCGGCAGCGGCGCGGGCACCGGCCCGCCATGGCGCTCATTCGCCGTTCCCACCGCCTCGTTCAGCGCCGTTTGCGTGCAGAGGCCCAGCGTCACCGGGTCCCGCGGCTTGATGTTCGGCGTATTCGGATGCGTCTTGTCCCGCACCTTGGCGATGGTTTCCTTGGTGGTCGCCAGCAGCTTCACGATCTGCGGGTCCGACAGCTGCGGGTAGTTGCGCAGCAGCCAGGCGATGGCATCCGGACGTTCCGTGCGCTTGGCCACCGGGATATAGCGCGCGCCCTTGCTGCGCTGCTTGGGCAGCGGGGTGGAGCGTTCGGTCAGCACCAGCCGGGCGGCCGGGTCGGCCTCGCAGCGGACGATCTCCTCCCGCGTCAGCTGGTCGTTTGCCACGGGGTCGTAGCCGACGATGCCTTGCGCCACCTCGCCATCGGCAATGGCCTGGACTTCCAGCGGGTGCATCCCCACGAAATCGGCGATCTGCTCGAAGGAGAGGGACGTCTTCTCGATCAGCCACACGGCGGTGGCCTTCGGCATCAGGGGCGTCTTCATGATGGGACCCTTTGGTGGTTCGGCCCGCGACCCGGGCAGCAACCGCTCCGCCGGGGCGTCCGCGCCTCGTTCCATCGGATATAGAGAGCGGTGGAGGCCGGGTCAAAGCCTCGCGGCAGGATGAAAGGGGATTGCGATGTTCCTGGAGGAGGAGACGCCGAAGCCCAAGGGGCGCTTCGAGCGGCCGGTGATGGATCGCTGGGATGTGGACGAGCTGCGCGCCTATATCGAGGAACTGCGGTCGGAGATCGCCCGCGCCGAGGCCGAGATCGGCAAGCGCCAGGCCGGACGGGCGGCGGCGGACCTGTTCTTCAAGGTCCCGCCACTGGGCTGAGGCCGCTACTAGAAAGGCCGGCGGATCGCTCCGCCGGCCCCTTCACCGAGCCTCCGCCGTCAGGCGGCCTGGGCCTGCGGCGCCTCGTTCTCCAGCACCCGCTGCGTCGGGCGGGGGGCCTGGATCTCGATCCGGCGCGGCTTCAGCGCCTCCGGCACCTGCCGCTTCAGCGCGACATGCAGCAGGCCATGCTCGAGCTGCGCACCCTCGATGACGATATGGTCGGCGAGGACGAAGCGACGCTCGAAGGCGCGGCCGGCGATGCCGCGGTACAGCACGCGGCCATTGTCCTGGCCCGTAGCGGCCGGCGCGGCCTTGCCGGCGACGGTCAGGGTGTTGTCATGCGCCGTCACCTCGATGTCGTCGGGGCCGAAGCCGGCGACGGCCATGGTCAGGACGTAGCTGTCCTCACCGGTCTTCTCGATGTTGTAGGGCGGGTAGCTGGGCCCCTCGGCCGCCGCGCGGGCGTTTTCCACCAGGCGGGCCATGCGGTCGAAGCCGATGGCGGAGCGGAACAGGGGGGAGAAGTCGAAAGCGTTCACGGAAGACCTCCTGCGATAGCAAGGTCGGTTGTGCCGCGGTCCACCGGAACTATGCCCCCGCGAACGGGCGGCTCTCCGGTCACCGCGCCTTCGGCCCCGATCGGGCACCGTCGGCAGCGCAGGAATTGGTCAGCGGCCCGCCGCGCTTCAAGAGGGGGCGCCCATGCAGAAAGGCGCGCCCCCGGGGACCGGGAGCGCGCCTTTCCGAACAGCCGAACCCGCGCCGGATCAGGCCGGCTTGCGGATGCCCAGGCCGGCGAACTTCTTGTTGAACTTGGCGATCTGGCCGCCCGTGTCCATCACGCGCTGTTGGCCGGTCCAGGCCGGGTGCGACTTCGGGTCGATGTCGAGGCGCATGGTGTCGCCTTCCTGCCCGTAGCAGGACCGGGTCGTGAAGGTCGTGCCATCCGTCATGATGACGTTGATGGTGTGATACTCGGGGTGGATATCGGGCTTCATCGCATTGTGCTCGCGCATATGGGCCCGCCGACAGCGACCGGCAGGCGCGGGAAAGCGGGCTATAGAGGAGGCCCTGCGCCGGTGCAACCTGCGCCGGCCGCGGCCGGGGCGGGAAGGTGCGGCGGCCTTCTTAAGTCGCGCACAAGACAAGAAGGTTATAATGTTGCTGCGCGCTACCTTGTAACCAAATAAGACCATGACGTGATTCAATCTTGCGAAGTCACGGCCGAAATACCAGAAATCCCGCATGCCCCATGACGGTTGCCACACCCACGTCTTCACGGGCCAGGATCCCGCCTTCCGGCGCGTGCTCTGGATCATCATCCTGCTGAACGGCGGGATGTTTTTCTTCGAATTCATCGCCGGCGCCATTTCCGGCTCGCTGGCCCTGCAGGCGGACAGTCTCGACTTCGCCATGGATGCCGCGACCTACGGGCTTTCGCTGGCCGTCATCGGCATGGCCGCGGCGACGCGGGCGCGGGCGGCGCTGATGAAAGCGGCTTCGCTCGGCCTGGTCGCGGCCTGGGTGCTGGGCGCGGCGGTCTGGCGGACGCTGGGCGGCGGGGTGCCGGAAGCCATCACCATGGGCTCCATCGCCATCGCCGCCTTCGCGGCCAACCTGCTCTCCGTCCTGCTGCTGTGGAAGTGGCGGGACGGCGATGCGAATATCCGGTCCGTCTGGCTTTGCAGCCGCAACGACGCCTTCGGCAATCTGCTGGTGCTGGCCGCGGCCGCGGGCGTCTTCGGCACCGGCACCCGCTGGCCGGACCTGGCGGTGGCCGCGGTGATGTCGGCGCTGTTCCTGCAGACCAGCTTCCTGACCGCCCGCACCGCCCTGGCGGAGCTGCGCGGCGCCCGCTCCGCTGCCGGCGTGCATGGCGACCATGCGGGCCATGCCCATTGAGGCCAGGCCCCGTTTGATGGACCCTCGGCGCGCAGTTGCCAGGGGATGATCGCATGCGCCTTCGGGGAAAGTCATGAACCAGGCCGTCTCGCCTGCCGATGCCGGCCGGCCGCTGAACATCCTCTCGATCCAGTCCTGGGTCGCCTACGGCCATGTCGGCAATGCCTCCGCCGTCTTCCCGCTGCAGAGGCTGGGGGCGGAGGTCTGGGCGCTGAACACGGTGCAGTTCTCCAACCACACCGGCTATGGCGCCTGGCGCGGCCAGGTTTTTCCGAGCGAGCTGATCGAGGAGCTGGTTCTCGGCATCGCCGAGCGCGGCGCGCTGGAACGCTGCGATGCGGTGCTGTCGGGCTATATGGGCGACCCCGGCACCGGCGCCGCGATCCTCTCGGCGGTGGCGAAGGTGAAGGCGGCCAATCCGGCGGCCATGTATTGCTGCGACCCGGTGATCGGCGATATCGGGCGCGGCATCTTCGTCCGACCCGGCATCCCGGAATTCATGCGCGACCGCGCCGTGCCGGCCGCCGATATCCTGACACCCAATCAGTTCGAGCTGGAATGGCTGACGGGCCACACCATCACCGGCCTCGGCAGCGCCAAGGCGGCCATCGCCGCGCTGCAGGCCCAGGGGCCGCGCTGCGTGCTGGTGACCTCGCTGCGCGTCGAGGATACGCCGGCCGAGGCCATGGACCTGCTGGTGGGGGAGGGCGGGCGCTTCTTCCGCATCCGCACGCCGCTGCTGCCCATCTCGGTCAATGGCGCGGGGGATGCGATCGCGGCGCTGTTCCTGTTCCACCGTCTGCGCTGGGGCGAGCCTTCCGTTGCGCTCTCGGCCGCCGCCTCTTCCATCTACGGGCTGCTGCGGCGCACGGCGGAGGCCGGGTCGCGGGAGATCCTGACGGTCGCGGCGCAGGAGGAATTCGTCACCCCCTCCCGCGTCTTCCGCGCCGAGGCCTGCTGAGCGCAACGAAGGGCGTCCTTGGCGCGTTGATCTTCCACAACCGGGAGAGCCGCCGCCATGCATGACCTCCGCACCCTTCGCCACGCCTGCCTGGGTGCCGCCCTGATTGCCGGCTGCGCCTTCGTCACGCCGGCGCCGGCGCAGGACCTGGGACCCCTCGGCGAGGTGCTGCGCCAGCTCCAGGGCGATCCGAACGAGTCCCGCCGACGCGAGGACGAAGGCCGCCGCGAACATTGGGAGAGGGAGCGCGAGGCCCGCGAACGCGATCGCGAGGCGCGGGAGCGGGAGCGCGAGGCCTATGAGCGCGGCCGGGTGCGGGAGCGTGAACGCATGGTGCGGGACGAGGAGCGCCGCCGCGGCGGGGACGACCGCCAACACAATCTGCGCGAGCGCGATCGCCAGCTTGCTGAGCAGCAGCGCCAGCTGGAGGAACAGCAGCGCCGGATCGAGGAGGAGCGGCGGCGCCTGCGCTGACCCGCTGGACGGCCCGCAGCCCCCATGCAACGGTTGCGGTTCCAGATTGGAACCGCGCCGTGAAGTTCGCTCTTCTCTTGGCCGTCGCGCTGTGCGCGGGCTGCTCCGCGACCGCCGGCTCGTCCTCTGCCGATGACCGGCGCTGGATCAACCAGTGCCTGCGCGACAACCGCGACGCGCGCGTGCCGCAGAGCGTGGTGCGCAGCTATTGCAGCTGCATGAACGACCGCATGTCGAGCAATGAGACCCGCTCCATCACCCAATGGGAGCGTGCCAATCCCCGTGCGCGCGAAGCCTGCGAGCGCCGCTCCGGCTGGACCTAGGACGCCTCCGCGAACTGCGCCTCGTGCAGCCGGCGATAGGGGCCGTTGGCCGCCAGCAATTCCTGATGCGAGCCCTGCTCCGCGATGCCCTGCTCCGTCACCACCAGGATGCGGTCGGCGTCGCGGATGGTGGCCAGGCGGTGCGCGATTACCAGGGTGGTGCGGCCCTGGGCCAGTTCGGACAGGGCCTGCTGGATGGCGCGCTCGGTCTCCGTATCCAGGGCGCTGGTCGCCTCGTCCAGGATCAGGATGGGCGGGTTCATCAGGAAGATGCGGGCGATGGCCAGGCGCTGCTTCTGCCCGCCCGAGAGCTTCACGCCGCGCTCGCCGATCAGCGTGTCCAGCCCCTCCGGCAGGTCCGCGATCAGCGCATCCAGCCGGGCGCGGCGGGCGGCGTCGCGGATCTCGGCCTCGGTCGCATCCAGGCGGCCATAGGCGATGTTCTGGCGGATGCTGCCGGCGAACAGAAAGACATCCTGCTGCACCAGCCCGATCTGCCCGCGCAGCGAGGCGAGCGTCATCCGGCGGATGTCGATGCCATCGATGGTGATGCGCCCGGCCTGCACATCGTAGAAGCGCGGCAGCAGGGAGCAGATGGTGGTCTTGCCGGCCCCAGACGGCCCGACCAGCGCGATGGTCTCCCCCGGCGCCACCGCCAGCGACAGGTCGCGCAGCACCGGGCGGCCGGGTGCATAGCCGAAGGTCACGCCCTCGAAGCGCACGGCGCCCCGCAGCGCGGGCGCCGGCACGGCATCCGGCGCATCGGCGATATCGGGCTCGGTCGCCATCAGCTCGAGAAAGCTGCGGAAGCCGGCCAGGCCGCGCGGATAGGTCTCGATCACCGCGTTGATCTTCTCCAGCGGGCGGTAGAAGACATTCACCAGCAGCAGGAAGGCGACGAAATCGCCGATGGACAGGCTGCCCGCCACGATCAGCGCGGCACCCGCCAACATCACCACCAGCTGCACCAGCCGCATGCCGAGGTAATTCAGCGTCATGCTGACGGCCATGATGCGATAGGCCTCCAGCTTCGTGCGCTGGTAGTTCGCATTGTCGGCGGCGAACAGCTTCCGCTCATGCGCCTCGTTGGCGAAGGCCTTGACCACGCGGATGCCGCCGACGGCTTCCTCGATGCGCGCATTGAAGGCGCCGACGCGGCCGAACTGGGCCTGCCAGTTCAGCGTCATCCGCCCGCCGTAATGCGCGACGACCCAGCCCACCAGCGGCACGATCACGGCGGTCAGCAGGGCCAGCGTGGGGCTGACCAGCAGCATCAGCGCGAAGGCGCCGGCGAAGGTCAGCACGGCGACCAGCAGATCCTCCGGCCCGTGATGCGCGACCTCTCCGATATCCTCCAGGTTCTTGGTGACGCGGCCGACCAGGTGGCCGGTCTTCTGGTTGTCGTAGAAGCGGAAGGACAGGCGCATCAGCTGGTCGAAGGCGCGCGCGCGCAGCTCCGTCTCGATGGCGATGCCGAGCACATGGCCCCAATAGGTGACCACCGCCATCAGCCCCGCATTCAGCAGATAGACCGCGAGCAGCGCGGCGACCGCCAGGCCGATGATGCCCATCTCCTGCTGCGGCAGCAGATGGTCGATGAAGGCGCGCACCGCCATCGGAAAGCCGAGCTCCAGCACGCCGGACAGCGCGGCGCAGCCGAAGGCGATCACCACCAGGCGCAGATGCGGGCGGTAGAAGCGAAGGAATTGTCGGAGCATGGAGCGGCGATACACCACCCCATGCGCCGGCTGCAAAGGTCTCAGCTGGCCGGTCAGCTCGGCTCGATGCCGGCGGCGCGGATCAGGCGCTGCCAATTGGTGCTGTCGGCGGCGAGCTGGGCGGCGAAATCGGCCTCGCTGGTCGGGCGCGGGGTCAGGCCGCGGCGGCCGAATTCCACCACCACCTCCGGATCCGCCAGCACCGCCCGCAGCGTATCGCCGAGGCGGGTGCGGATGGCGGCCGGCGTCGCCTTCGGCACCAGCACGCCGTCCCAGTTCAGCACCTCGAAATCCGCCAACCCCGCCTCGATCATGGTTGGCACCTCCGGCAGTTCCGGCGCGCGGGTGCGGGTGGCGACCGCCAGCGCCCGGATGGTGCCGGCGGCCACATGGGTCAGCACCGTGCCGATGGGGGAGAAGGAGAAGTCGTGCTCGCCCGCCACCAGCCCCAGCATCTGCGGCCCGCCGCCACGATAGGGCACGGCCACCGTCTTCACCCCCGCGATGCTGTCCAGCAAGATGCCGCAGAGATGGCCGGGGGAGCCGACGCCGCCGGTGCCATAGGTCAGCGTCTCCGGCCGTGCCTTCGCCGCGCCCAAAATATCCGCCGCGCTGCGGAAGGGTTTTGCGGCCGGCACCACCAGCACATTGGTGGCGTTGAACAGCATCGACAGCGGGGCGAGGTCCGCGATCGGGTCGAAGGGCATGGTCTTCAGCAAAGCGGGGTTCACCGCCAGCGTGCCGATATTGGCGGAGACCAGCGTCGTGCCATCCGGCGCCGCCCGCGCCGCGGCCTCCGCCGCCAGGTTGCCGCCGGCGCCGGTGCGGTTCTCGATGACCACCGATTGGCCGAGCCGTGCCGCAAGCCTGGGCTGGATGATGCGCAGCGCGGCATCGGAGGCGCCGCCGGGCGGGAAGCCGATCAGCAGGCGGATCGGCCGGTCCGGCGACCAGCCCTGGGCGCTGGCCAGGGATGGCGCGGCCAGGTTGGCGGCGAGACCGGCGAGGAGCGAGCGACGGGCGAGCATGGGCGGGCGGCCTCCGAGGTTGAACGCCTCGCCCATGCAACGATCACGCCATCAGACGCGCCGCACGTTGATCGGCAGCGCCATCCCCTTCTGCGGCGTCGAAATGCTCTTCCGCCAGGCGCTATCCACGAAATACTGGCCGAGGGGGATGTAGGGCAGGTCCTGCCAGAACTGCGCCTGCAGCCGGCGGGCGATGCCCTTCTGGGCGTCGAGGTCCGGCGCCTCCAGCCATTCGTCGCGCAGCGCCTCCAGCGCCGGGCTGGTGGGCCAGCCGAACCAGGCCCGGCGGCCATTGGCGCGCAGCAGCGGATGCACGCCCGGATTGCCGAGGTCAACGCCGCCGAAGAGCACGATCAGCGCATTCCAGCCGCCCTCGCTCGGCGGGGTCATCCGGCCGCGGCGCTGCAACACCGTGCCCCAGTCGCTGGTGGCGCTTTCGGCATTCAGGCCGGACCGCTTCAGCGTATCGGTCAGCACCGTGGTCAGCGTGTTGTTGTTCACCACGTCGGTCGGGTGCAGCACCGTTACCGGCTGGTTGGCGTAGCCGGCCTCCCGCAGCGCCGCGCGGGCGCGGTCGAAGCTGCGCGGGCCGGTGAGAGCGGAGAGGCCCTCGTCATTCACCAGCGGCGAGGAGCGCGGGAAGACGCCCATGCCGTCCGACCACAGGGCGCGATCCGTGCCCATGATCGAGGTCATGAAATCCGCCTGGTTGATCGAATGCAGCAGGGCGCGGCGCACCCGCACATCGTCGAAGGGCGCATGCAGGTGGTTGAAGCGCAGATGCGCCATCAGCCCGCCGAAATCCACCCGCTCCACCGTGATGTCCCGGTTGCGCGCCAGCAGCGGGCGCAGGTCCGGCGCCACCTGCTCGTACCAGTCGATCTCGCCGGACTGGATGGCGGCGGCGGCGGTGCCGGCATCGGTGATGATGTTGAATTCCACCCGCTCGAAATGCGCGATCTTCGCGCCGCCGAGCAGGCTGGGCGGGTTCGGGTTCGGGACGTAGTCGGCGAAGCGCTGATAGACCACGCGGGCGCCGGACAGCCGCTCGCTCGCCACGAAGCGATAGGGGCCGCTGCCCACCACCTCGGTGAAGGGGGTGGTCGGGTCCACCGTCGCGAAGCGTTCCGGGAAGATGAAGCAGGGGTAGGAGGAAGGCTTGCCCAAAGCCTCCAGCATGGGACCGAATTTCTGCTTCAGGCGGATCTCGAAGCGGCGGTCGTCCAGCGCCGTCATCGCCTCCGTCCGGGCGCGCAGGGTCTGGCCCAGCGTGTCGCGCGCAGACCAGCGGGCGATGGAGGCCACGGCATCCTGGGCCCGGATCGGCGTGCCGTCGTGGAACTTCGTCCCGGCCCGCAGGGTGAAGACCCAGCGCAGCCCGTCATCCTCCACCACATGGCCTTCCGCCAGCTGGGGCCGCATGACGAAGCTGGTGTCGGGCCCGTACAGCGTGTCCCAGCACATATGGCCGTGGTTGCGCACGCCGTAGCTGGTGGTGTTCAGCGGGTCGAGCGTGGTCACATCGGCCTGCGGGATGAAGCGCAGCGTATGCGCGGCCGCCCCCTGGGCCAGCGCCGGGGCGGACAGGCGGGCCAGGGGCAGGGGCAGGGTTGCGGCGGCCAATCCGGTCAGCAGGCTGCGGCGATGCATCTTTCTCTCCGGCAGGGGGGATTTTCCCGCAGCATGCGGAGGCTGCGCCTGCGACGCAACTGCTGCTGCACGGGCTTGAAGCCGGCCCGCGCCAGGGCCAGATCGGCGTCGATCCGGGCCCCTCTGGCGCGGCTGCGCCCCTCTGGCGACGCCGCGCGATGTCGGATTGTCTTCTGCGGAGGGTTTTGCCGATGTTTCCCCCCTGCCTTGCCGGGCCTGGCGCATGATCGGCGAGCTGATCGCCTGGCTGGTGATGGCCTTCCTGGTGAACCCGCTGACCGCGGAGGTGCAGTCCCGCCTGGCGGAGGCCAATGCTCCGCCCGCCGTGGTCGCGCAGGTCGCGGCCTGCGGCGCCTCTGCCGCCCCCGTCCTGCTGCAGCGCGCGACGGAGGACCCCTGGTGGGCGATCCGGACTGGGCTGGCCACCTGGATCGGCACCACCAGCCCGGATGCGGTGCTGGCCGAGGCCGCGCCCCGCTGCGTGCCGGCGATGCAGGCGGCCAGGCCCTACCTGCCGCAGGGCTGAGCAGCCGGCCGCCGCCGGGCGCCGGGAAGCCGATGCCGACCCGGTTGCAAGCCGGGTGAAGCGTCGCGCATGATCCCCCCGCAGACAAACGGGGAGGCCCTCGATGGCCATCATGATTCCGCGCCGCAGCGCGCTGTTGCTCGGTGCCGCCGCCCTTTCGGCGCCGGCCATCCGGACCGCCCAGGCGCAGTCGACCTTCGAATGGGTCGCGGGCTCGGTCGGCGGCGGCTGGTACACCATGGCCGCCGGCCTGTCCTCCCTGATCGGGGAGGAAAACCCGAATATCCGTATCCGCGTCGTACCCGGCGGCGGCCTGGCCAATTCCACCCGGGTGAACAACGGCCAGTCGCAGCTCGGCTGGGGCATCGATGCCTTCACCGCCGCCGCCGCGCGGGGGGAGGAGCCCTACAACGCCAAGCATGAGCGGCTGCGCAGCCTGGGGTCCGGCTACAGCCCCACCGAGCACAACCTGGTCCGCGCCGTGGGCAGCGGGCCGGAGGGGATGCGGGAGATCCTGACGCAGCGCGGCCTGAAGATCGCCTGCCCGCAGCGCTCCTCCACCGACGAGATGACGCTGCAGCGCATCCTTCGCTTCCTCGGCACCAGCCCGGACAGGATCCGCAGCGAAGGCGGCCGCTACCTGAACGGCAGCTACGCCGATATCGGCGCGGCCTATGCCGATGGCCAGGTGGACTACCTCTATGCCGCGCTGGCCAAGCCCGCCGCGATCCTGACCGAGATCGGCCAGGGCCGCCGCGCCTCCCAGCTCGTCGGCTTCCCGGACGATGTCCGCAAGCACCTGATCGACACCTATGCCTATGCCGAGGGCGTGCTGCCGGCCGCGACCTACCCGCAGCTGCAGAGCAGCGACCTGAAGGTGACGACCATGGACAGCGTCATCCTGGCGCATGAGACGCTGCCGGATGAGGTGGCCTATGGCATCACCAGGACCCTCATCAAGAACCGCGGCTCCCGGCTGACGCAGATCCACGCCAGCATGGGCGCCTTCGACCCGGCGGTGGCCTGGAAGTACAATGGCGTGCCGCTGCACCCCGGCGCCGCGCGCGCCTTCCGCGAAGCCGGCGTGATGCCGGGCTGATCGACGCCAGGGCCGGCGCGGCAGGATGCGTCAACTCGCCGGCCCACTGAAGTGGGTCTGTTGGGGCTGGGCCGCGGCGGCTGCCGCGGTCCACCTCTATTTCGGCGGCACGGGATTTCCCGAGCCGATCCAGATGCGTGGCTTCCACCTGCTGGTCTTCACGCCGCTGCTGTTCCTTCTGTACCCGGCGTCGAAGACGCGGTCGCCGAAGCATCGGCCCTCGGTACTGGACTGGGTCTGGGCCGTGGCTTCCGGCCTGCCGCATGCCTGGGTGATGTGGAACTGGATGGCGGTCGCCGACCGCATGGAATATGTCGACCCCTTCACGCCCACCATGATGGCACTGGGAATCATCGCCATCGTGACGCTGCTGGAGGCGATCCGCCGCGCGGTGGAGCCGGGGCTGGCCATCATGGTGGCCGTCTCGCTCGCCTATATGCAGTTCGGCTGGCTGGTGCCGGGCATGCTGAATGCGCGGCCCTTCTCGCCGCAGGAAATCGTCGAGGCCTCCTGGCTCGTGCCCACCGCCGGCGGCGTCTATGGGCCGCTGACGGGTATCGTCGCCACCATCATCGCCGTCTTCATCCTGTTCGGCAGCTTCATGCAGGGCAGCGGCACGGGGCGGCTGTTCTCCAACTTCGGCACCGCCGTCGCCGGGCGCTATTCGGGCGGGCCGGCCAAGGTGGCGGTGGTGACCAGCGGCCTGTTCGGGACGATGAGCGGGTCCTCCGTCTCCAACGTCATCACCACCGGGTCGATGACCATCCCGCTGATGATGCGCGTGGGCTATCGGCCCGCGGTGGCGGGCGGGATCGAGAGTGCGGCCAGCGTCGGCGGGGCGCTGATGCCGCCGGTGATGGGGGCGGCCGCCTTCGTCATGGCCGAGATCACCAATATCCCCTACGGCAATATCCTGGTCGCCGCCGCCGCCGGCGCGGTGCTGTACTACTTCGCCATCCTCGCCGCGGTGCATTTCGAGGCGAAGAAGCTGGGCCTGGAGCCGGTGCCGGCCAAGGAGATCCCCGCCTGGCGGGAGGTGCTGGCCGATGCCCATCTGGTGATCCCGATCGGCGTGCTGGTCTGGCTGATGACGGAACGCTGGTCCGGCAACTTCGCCGCCTTCTGCGCCACGCTGTCCATGGTGGCCGTGGCCTTCCTGCGGCGGCGCACGCGCATGACGCCGATGCAGGTGCTGGACAGCCTGGCCAGCGCCGGGCTGACCATGGCGCCGCTGGCGGTGACCATCGCCGGGGCTGGCATTGTCGTCTCCGCCCTGACCGCCACCGGCATGGTGGTGGCCTTCGGCGGCATCATCAAGGAACTGGCCGGCGGCGACCTGGCCATGCTGCTGCTGCTGCTGGCGCTGACCGTGCTGGTGCTCGGCATGGGGATCCCGACCACGCCGAGCTACATCATCGCCGCCGCGATCGGCGTGCCGCAGGTGCTGGAACTCGGTAGCTACCTGAATGTGGACATGCTGCAGGCGCACATGTTCGTCTTCTATTTCGCGGTGCTGGCGGATACCACGCCGCCGGTGGCCGCCGCCGCCTTCGCCGCGGCCGCCATCGCGCGCGCCAGCCCGCTGATGACGGCGCTGCATTCCTCCCGCTTCGCGATCGCGGGCTTCGCGGTTGGCTTCGCCTTCATCTACGATCCGGGCATCATGATGCGCGGCGGGCTGGTGCAGATCATCGGCTCCATCGGCATCATGGCCGGCGCGCTGGTGCTGTTCACCTCGGCCTATGCGGGCTTCCTGCTGGCGCCGATGGGCGTTCTGCTGCGCCTGGCGCTGGGTGCGATGGGCCTGGCGGTGGCCTTCCTGCATGTGATTCCGGATGGCGGGCGCTTCGCCCTGGCCTTCCTGTCACTGGGGGTGGTGGCGGCCTGGCAAATGGCGGCGGCACGAACCGCACGCCGCATACAGGGAGAGAAGGCATGATCACCAGGACACTGGCCACGGCGGGGCTGCTGCTGTCGCTCGCGCTGCCCGCGCTGGCGCAGACCATGGCGTCACCCGGGCCGACGCTGACCGCGGTGCGCGCCAAGGGGGCGCTGGATTGTGGCGCGCATCCCGGCGCGCCCGGCTTCGGCGTGATGGACAGCCGCGGCGTCTACAGCGGGCTCGACGGCGATACCTGCCGCGCCATCGCCGCCGCCGTCTTCGGCGATGCGGCCCGCGCGCGCTTTGTCGTTGTCACCTCCGCCGCCAGGCTGCCGGCGCTGCAATCCGGCCAGATCGACGTGCTGCCGCGCACCACCACCTGGACCCAGTCGCGCGACACGGCGAACGGGCTGAACTTCACCGCGGTGAACTTCTACGACGGCCAGGGCTTCCTGCTGCGCACCAGCCTGGGCGTGACCCGCGCGACGCAGCTGGATGGCGCCACCTTCTGCGTCACCTCCGGCACCACCAACGAGCTGAACCTGGCCGACTGGGCACGCAGCAACCGCCTGAATATCCGACCGGTGGTCTTCGAGCAGAATGACGAGACGCGCATCGCCTACCAGTCCGGCCGCTGCGATGTCTTCACCACCGATGCCTCCCAGCTCGCCGGCATCCGATCTGCCCTGCAGAATCCGTCCGAGCATGTGGTGCTGCCGGACATCATCTCGAAGGAGCCGCTGGCGGTGGCGGTGCGGCATGGCGACGACCAGTGGTTCGACATCGTGCGCTGGACCATCTTCGCGCTGATCGAGGCGGAGGAGCTGGGCGTGACCCAGGCCAATGTCGAGGAGATGCTTTCCAGCCCGCGGCCGGAAATCCGCCGCCTGCTCGGCGTCTCCGGCGACCACGGCCCCTTCATGGGCCTGGATCGCCGCTGGGCCTATAACGCCCTCAAGGCGGTGGGAAATTACGGCGAGATCTTCGAGCGCCACCTGGGCCGCAACACCCCGGTGGGCCTGGCCCGCGGCGTGAACGACCTGTGGACGCGCGGCGGGCTGATGTACGCGCCGCCCATTCGTTAGGCGCGCACCATTCCCGTCGGGTAGAGCCGGCCGCCCGGCTCCGCCCGCAACGCCTCCAGCACGAAGCCGCGCGGCATCTCCACCAGTTCATGGATCGGCGCGGTGTCGCGTGCCGCGTCCCAGGCGGCGGCCAGCGGGCGGCCCTCGCAGCCCTCCGTGCCCAGGCCCAGCAGGTGGAGCACGGTGGGCGCGATATCGGTCAGGTCCGCCGGCGCCTGCGCCACGGCGCCGCGGCGGAAGGGGCCGCCCTGCATCACCAGCACCGTCGCCAGCTCCGCCCGATGCAGCCCGCCATGCATGCCGCCACCCTCCGGCACATCCGGCGCATCGAAGGGCGCATGGCCGGCCAGGCCCCATTCATCCGCCTCCGCACTGCCGGCGAAGGTCGCCACCAGATCGGCGCTGCGGCGATGCCCGCTGGCGAGCACCGACAGCGCCATCGCCTGGCCGGCGGGCAGGATGGCCGGATCGCGCGCCAGCAGCGGCCCGGCCCAGGCCTGGGTTGCCAGGAACTCCGCCACCTGCGGCGCCAGCGCCGGGTCGCGGAACCACAGCCCGGGCGCGGCGGCGGGCGCCACCACCACATCCACATCCGCCGCCATGCCGGTGCCGGCGCGAAAACCCGCGCGCCGCAACTCCGCCGCCAGCGAAATCTTGCCGCGCCCCGTCACATGCCCATGGTCGGACAGCACGATCAGGCCGATCTCCGCCGCATCCGGCTGCGCATCCCGCCAGGCCACGATCCGGCCCAGCACCGCATCCGCCGCCCGCAACCCTTCCCGCGCCTCGGCCGAGAGCAGCCCGCCCCAATGGAAGGCGATATCCGGCTCCGACAACCACAGCAGCGCGACATCCGGCCGCAGCTTCGGCAGCACATGCTCCAGCAGCACCCGCCCGGCATGCGCCACCCGGCCGAGATTGGGCACGGCATGCGGCGGCGTCTCGCCCAGGGCCGCGCGCACCTCCGCCGCCGTCGCGCCCTCGCTATCCTCGACATTCCAGCGAAAGCCGCCCAGCCGCTCCGCCGCCGGATGCAGCAGCCGTGCCGCGCCCGCCGTGCCGGCGCTCACCAGCGCAAAACTGCGCCCGGCCTCGGCCAGGCGCTCGCCCAGGCTCGGACGCTCCAGAGGACTCTCCCGCCCCTGCGCCATGGCCAGCACATCCGCCACAAGCTTCGTGCGCAACAAGCGATCCGACGCCACCGCCGCATCGAACAGCGTATTCGCCACCATGCCATGCCCACCCGGCCGGCAGCCCGTGATCAAGGACGGCGTCGCCACGCGCGTCTCACTCGGGAACACACTCCGCGCATTCGCAAGCCGCGTCCCCGCAGCCACCAGGGCCGCCAGATTCGGCGTCGCCTCGACCGACACCATGTCCGGCCGCAACCCATCCAAGGCGACCAGCACGTAACGGGGCATGGACTTCTGACTCCTGAGGTTGAGGGAGGTTTTGCACGGGTGGTTCGCAGGGAGGGCTCTGCCCTCCCTGCACCCTCCCGCGAAGGGGCATTGGCCCCTTCGAACCCGGGGATGAGGGGCAGGATGGAGGAGGGGCTGAAGCAACCGCGGATCAGGCGGTCCCGTCTTGCCCCTCCTCCATCCTGCCCCTTAACGGGATTCCAAAGGGACCACTGTCCCTTTGGCGGGGGTGCAGGGGGCAGCGCCCCCTGCAATCACCCGCGCAACCCAACCTCACCGCAGGGTCGGGTCCAGCCGGTCGCGGAGCCAGTCGCCGAGGAGGGAGACGGAGAGGGTGGTGAGGATGATGGTGAAGGCTGGGGCGAGGAGGATCCAGGGGGCGCGGGTCAGGTATTCGCGGCCGTAGCCGACCATGGAGCCGAGCGAGGTGGCGGGTGGTTGCACGCCGAGGCCGAGGAAGGAGAGGCCGGATTCCAGCAGGATGATTTCCGGGAAGGCCAGGGTCATCGAGACGATGAGGGTGGAGGCGATGTTCGGCAGCACGTGGCGGCCGTAGATCCGCCAGGGGGAGGCGCCGAGCTGGCGCACGGCGGCGGCGTAGCCCTGCCCGCTGGCGGAGATGGCGAGGCCCCGGGCGATGCGGGCGTAGCGTTCCCAGGCGTGGAAGCCGAGCAGGCAGATGAACAGCACCATGGAGTTGCCGAAGAAGGCGAGGACCGACAGCGCCAGGATCAGGAAGGGCAGGCTGGCGGAGAAGTCGACGAGGGCCAGGACGACCTGTTCGACGAAGCCGCGGAAGTGGGCGGCGAGGAAGCCCAGCGTGGTGCCGATGACGGCGCCGATGAGGGTGGCGCCGAAGGCGATGAGCAGGCTCATGCGGATCGAGTAGATCAGCCGCGCCAGCACGTCGCGGCCGAGCTCGTCGGTGCCCAGCGGATGCAGCCAGGTGCCGCCCATGCCGATGGGGGGCGAGAGGCGGTTGCGCAGGTCGAGGGCTGTGTAGGCGTAGGGGCTGATGACATCGGCCAGCAGCGCGGTGGCCAGCATCAGGCTCAGCCAGAGCAGGCCGAAGATCACCATCGGCGGCGGCAGAGGCCGCGCCTTGCGGGGCGCGGTGGTGGACAAAGTGAGGGGGGCGGTGATGTCGGACATGGTTCAGGCCGCCGCGCGCTTGGGTTGGTTGCGAAGCCGCGGGTCCAGCAGGCCGTAGAGCAGATCCACCACCAGGTTGGCGGTGACCATGGTGGCCGCGACCAGCAGCAGGATGCATTGCACGACGGCGAGGTCCCGATTGGCGACCGCGACGACGAGCAGGCGGCCGACGCCGGGCCAGGAGAAGACGCTTTCGACGACGACGGCGCCGGCGATCAGGCTGCCGACCATGAAGCCCACGATGGTGACGGTGGGGATGGCGGCGTTCGGCAGCGCGTGCCCCCAGACCACGGCGTGCCACGGCACGCCCTTGGCGGAGGCGGTGCGGATATAGGGCTGGCCCAGCACTTCGAGCATGGCGGAGCGGGTGAAGCGGGCGAGGACGGCGGCGCCGCCGACGCCCATGGTAATGATGGGCAGGATGGCGTGGCGCCAGCTTTCCTGACCGCCGGAAGGCAGCCATCCGAGCTGCACGGCAAAGACCAGCACCAGCAGCAGGCCCAGCACGAAGGAGGGCACAGTGAAGCCCGCGACGGCCAGCAGCATCACGGCGCGGTCGATGAAGGAATTGCGGTGCAGAGCTGCGGTGATGCCAGCGGGAATGCCGAGGCCGAGCTTGATGATCAGCGCCGGGATGGTCAGCGCCAGCGTGGCGGGAATGCGCTCCGTCACCAGCACGATGGCGTCGCGCCCGTCGCGCATGGACCGCCCGAGGTCGCCCTGGAAGATGGCGCCGAAGTAGTGGAAGTATTGCAGCCAGACCGGCTGATCGAGGCCCCATGCGGTGCGGAAGGCGTCGACGGCCTCGGGCGGCGCATCGGCGCCCATGATGATCTGCGCGGGGTCGCCGGACAGGCGCAGCACGACGAAGGCGAAGGTCACCACCATGATGATGGTGATGGCGGCACGCAGCAGGCGGCTGGCGAGGAATCGCATCATGTCAGGCGGCCTTCTGCAGAGTGCCGGGCGCGATCTCGCCCTGGGCCACATGGCAGGCGACGCGGCGGCCGTCGCCGGGGCGTGGCTTCAGCACGGGCGTTTCGCGCGCACACAGCGCGGAGGCGACGGCGCAGCGCGGATGGAAGGCGCAGCCGGAGGGGCGGTCTGCGGGGTTCGGCGGATCGCCCTGCAGCACGATGCCGCGGCCGATCTTGCCGGGATGCGGGATCGCGGAGACGAGGGCCTGCGCGTAGGGATGCGCCGGGTCGTGCAGCACCTCGTCCGGCTCGCCCTCCTCAACGATGCGGCCGAGATACATCACGGCGACGCGGTGGCTGACCTGCCGCACGGCCCGCAGGTCGTGGCTGATGAACAGGATGCCGAGGCCGAGGCGGGATTGCAGCTCCACCAGCAGGTTCATCACCTGCGCCTGGATCGAGACATCCAGCGCGCTGATCGGCTCATCGCAGACCAGCAGGGAAGGATCGGTGGCCAGCGCGCGAGCCAGCACGGCGCGCTGGCGTTGGCCACCCGAGAGTTCGTGCGGATAGCGCGCGGCCTGGTCGGGGCGCAGCCCGACGCCGCGCAGCAGTTCGGCGACGCGCGTGGCGCGTTCGGCCGGCGTTCCCACGTTGTGGATCTCCAGCGGCTCCGCCACCTGCGCGCCGATCGGCAGGCGGCGATCCAGCGCGCCGAGCGGGTCCTGGAAGACCATCTGCATGCGCGCGCGCAGCTTGCGCCATTCTGGCGTGTTCGGCGTCGGCATGGGGCGGCCCTCGAAGGCCACGCTGCCGTCATCCGGCCGTTCCAGCCCCAGCACCAGGCGCCCGGTGGTGGATTTGCCGCAGCCGGATTCGCCGACGAGACCCAGCGTGCGGCCCCGTTCCAGCGTCAGCGAAACGCCATCGACGGCGCGCACCTCGACCGACCTGCCCAGCACGCCCCGCCGCATCGCGTAGCGCCGCGTGATGCCCTGCGCGACCAGCAGTTCCCCATCCTTCCTCATGCGTAGGCGTTCTCCGGATGCGGGGCGGGAAGGGTGGCACGGATGCAGGCGGCGCGATGGTTGCGCGCCAGGCCCACCGGCTCCGGCACCGCCGCGTCGCAGGCCGAGACATGCATGGCGCAGCGCGGCGCGAAGGCGCAGCCGGGCGGCATGGCCCAGGGTTCCGGCACGCTGCCGGGGATGGCGGAAAGCGGGCGGCGCGGCCCATGCAGCGGCGGCAGCGCGCCGAGCAGGCCGCGCGTATAGGGATGCGCCGGCGCCTCGAACAGCCGCGCAGTGGGCACCTGTTCGACGATGCGCCCGGCATACATGACGCAGACGCGCTCGCAGCTATCGGCGACCACGCCGAGATCGTGCGAGATCAACACCAGCGCCATGCCGGTCTCCTTCCGCAGGTCCTGCAGCAAGGCCAGGATCTGCGCCTGGATGGTGACATCGAGCGCCGTGGTCGGCTCATCCGCCACCAGCAATTCGGGGCGGCCGGCCAGCGCGATGGCGATCATCACGCGCTGGTTCTGCCCGCCCGAAAGCTCGTGCGGCCAGGCATCCAGACGACGCGCGGCGTCGGGGATGCCGACCTGGTCCAGCAGGCGTTTGGCCTCGGCACGCGCCTGCGGGCCATCCATGCCGCGATGCAGGCGCAGCGCCTCCGTGATCTGCTTGCCGATGCGATGCACCGGGTTGAGGCTGCTGGCGGGGTCCTGGAAGATCATGGCGATGCGGCCACCGCGCACGCGGTCCAGCACCTGCGGCCGCGCTGGCAACAACTCCTGCCCATCCAGTTTCACGCTGCCGGAAATGCTGGCGCGGCCGGGCAGCAGGCCCAGCGCGGCCAGCCAGGTGACGGACTTGCCACAGCCGGATTCACCGACAAGGCCGACGGATTCACCGGGCGCGACATCCAGGTCGATGCCGCGCAGCGCGGCCTGCCCATCGAAGCTGACGCGCAGGCCCTTGATGGCGACGAGCGGCGCGCTCATGCGCCGACACGCAGATTGCCGGGTCCAAAGACCATCGCCCAGCCATTCGCGGCGCGCCATTGGATGTCCTTGCGCTTCGCCGTGAAGGCGGCTGCCTGGTGCAGCACGATGTAGCCCGGGTCTTCACGCTCCACGATTGTCAGCAGGCGGCGGAACATCTCGCGCCGACGTTCGAGGTCGGTCTCGGCTTCCAGCGCGGTGGTGACGCGGTTGAACTCCTCATTCGCCCATTCGCCATTGCGCTCGGCCTCGGTGCGCGGGCCGAAGCTGCGCAGGATGCCGGCGACGGGATCGCCGAAGATGGAGGTGTTGGACCAGTCGCGAATGCCGCGCCCCGGCGTGCGGGCAGTGACCTGGGAGAAGTTCTCCAGCATCTCGATCTGCACGTTCAGCCCCACGGCGCGCCACATCTCGACGGCGATCTGCCCGCTGGCGACCTGGTTGGTGTAGTAGTTGTTCAGCAGGCGATAGGTGATCGGCTGGCCCTGGTAGTTCGCCTCCCGCAGCAGCCGGCGCGCCTCCGTCGGGTCGAAGCGCGGATTCTCCCAGTCCTGCAGATACATGGCGCCGTAGCTTTCCAGCTGCATGCCGCGCGGAATCGCGGTGCGCCCGGCCCAGAGCGTCTCCACCAGCACGCGCCGGTCGATGGCATGGGTCATGGCACGGCGGATGCGCGCATCGGCCAGCACGGGGTTGGTCTTGTCGAAGGCCAGCTTGCGGATGTTGTTGATGGGGCTGCCGAGGACCTCGAACCGGCTGTTGCGTTCCACGACGCTGATCTGGTCGGGTGGAATGTCGCAGGCAAAGTCGTACTCGCCGGAGAACAGGCCGTTCACACGACCGGAGACTTCCGGCACCTCGACGAAGCGCAGGCGCCGCGCCGGCGGCCGACCGCCCCAGTAGCTGTCATGCGCTTCCATGACGAGGAAGGTGTCGGGGCGGAAATCCGCGATGCGATAGGGGCCCGTGCCGACGGGTGCGCGGCCCCATTCCAGCCAGCTCGGCGCCGCGGCGAAAGCCTGGCTGGAGAGGATGGCGCCGACGCTCTGCGCCAGGCGGCCTTCCAGCGTCACATCCGGCGTGCGGTTGATGAAGCGCAGCGTGTTGCGCCCCGTGATCTCGATCCGCTCCAGGCCCGGATAGGTGCGGCGGCTGACGGCCACGACCTCGGCCGGCGGCTCCTTCGTCGCAGTGCCTGCCAGCACGCCGGATCGCCCCGCGCCCGTCGCGCCCTGTGTTCCGAACAGGCGCTCGCCGAAGGAGAAGGCGACATCTTCCGCCGTCATCTCCCGCCCGTCATGGAAGCGCACGCCCTGCCGCAGCGTAAGCTCCAGCGTGGCGGCATCCGGGCGGCGCCATGCCGTGGCGAGCCCCGGAACCAGTTCCGCGTTGCCGAGCCAGTTGGTGCCGACCAGCTGTTCCGCATAGAGGCCGTGGATGCGGAAGCCGACATTGGATTGTTCGCGCGGCGGCTCAAAGGTGTTCGAGTTCGACAGCTTCTGCACGGCGATGGTCAGCGTGGGCCGATCGTCGCCTTGGGCGATGGCCGGCATCGCCAGCAGGGTCGGGGCCCCGAGAAGGGCGCGACGAGTAATTCCGGTCATGCTCATGCGCCCCAGTTCCGGCTGCGGAAGTCCATGGTGAAGGATTGTGCCGCGTTCCAGGCGATGTCGCGCCGCTTGGCCGTCAGGTTCACCGACTGGTGCAGCACGGTGTAGGCGGGGTCTTCGCGTTCCGCGATTTCCAGCATGCGACGGAAGGCGGCGCGGCGGCGGGGGCGGTCCGTGCTGGTCTCCAGCTCACCGGACAGGCGGCCGAATTCCTCGTTGCGCCATTCGCCGATCTGCCACTGCTGGCCCTGCGGCCCGTGCTGCGCAGTGATGGAGGCGGTGGGGTCGTTGAAGCTGGCGCTGTTCGACCAGTCGCGCACGCCACGCTGGCCCTCGCGCGACAGGACCTGCGGGAAATTCTCCCGCATCTCGATCTGCACGTTCAGCCCGGCCTGGCGCCAGCCTTCCACCAGGATCTGCGCCGTCGCGGTCTGGTTCGTGTAGTAGTTGTTCAGCAGGCGATAGGGGATCGCCTCGCCGCGGTAATTCGCCTGGCGCAGCAGGCGGCGCGCCTCGGCCAGGTCGAACTTCGGCGCTTCCCAATCGGCGTGGAACATCTCGCCGTAGAATTCGAATTGCAGCCCCTTCGGAACCGGCGCGCGGCCATCCCAAAGCGCGGCGGTGATGGCATCGCGGTCGATCGCATGGGTGAAGGCGCGGCGCACCAGCGGATTGGCCAGAACCGGGTGGTTCTTGTCGAAGACCGTCAGGCGATGGTTCATGATCGGCCCGCCCACCACCTGTTGGCGCGGATTGCGCTGCACCGTCTCGATCTGGTCGGGCGGCATGTCGCAGGCGAAATCGGCCTCGCCCGAGAGCAGCATGTTGATGCGGGAGGCGACTTCCGGCACTTCCATGAAGCGCAGCCGCGCGATCGGCGGTCGGCCGCCCCAATAATCGTCGAAGGCTTCCAGGATCAGCGACTGGTCGGGCCGGAATTCCGCCACGCGATAGGGGCCGGTGCCGATGGGCCGCCGCGCCCAGTCGAGCCAGGAGGCGGATTGTTCGAAGGCGTGGCGGGAGAAAATGGCGCCGACATTGCGGCTGATGCGGCCTTCCAGCGTGACGTCCGGCACCTTGTTGACGAAGCGCACGGTGTGGCGGTCGACAATCTCGATGCGCTCGAAGGCCGGATAGGTGCGGCGTGCCACGGCGAGCACCTCGGGCGGCGGCGTGCGTCCGGGGTTCTGGCCGGGGATCACGGCGAACAGGTTGCGCGCCTGCTCCACCGTCAGGCCCCAGCCCATGCGCTCCGCGCTGAAGGAGAAGGCGACGTCTTCCGCCTCCATCTCCCGCCCGTCATGGAAGCGCACGCCGCGGCGCAGCGAGAGCTCCACCGTGCGGTCGTCGATGCGGCGCCAGGATTCGGCGAGGGCCGGCTTCAGGCCGAGGTCGCCGGTCCAGCTCTGCTCGATCAGCGTCTCGGCGTAGCTGTGCCAGGTGCGGGTGCCGACATTGGACTGCTCGCGCAGCGGCTCCAGCGTATTGGTATTCGCCAGCTTCTGCACCGCGATGGTGACGGTCGGGCGCTGGTCCGCCTGGGCGATGGCGAAGCGCGGCAGGATGAGGGATGCGCCGGCCAGCCCGAAGGCGCCGCGGCGGGTGAGGGTGGTCATTCTCAGGCTCCCCAATTGCTCGCGCGGAAGTCCATGGTGAAGGACTGCGCGGCGCGCCAGGCGATGTCGCGGCGCTTGGCGGTGAAGTTTCCGTTGCGGTGCAGGACGGTGTAGGCGGGGTCGTCACGCTCGATGATCTGCAGCATCTCGGCCCACACCTGCTTGCGGCGCGGACGATCGGTGCTGGATTGCAGCTCCTCGGCCAGCGTGCCGAAGCGCTCATTCCGCCATTCGCCGCGCACCCAGGGCGCGCCGCCGCGGCCGTAATTCGGCACCATCTGCGCGACGGGATCGGGCAGGGAGGAGGATTGCGACCAGTCACGGATTCCCGGCTGCGTCGCGCGGCCGGTGATCTGGCCCCAATTCTCCATCATCTGCAGCTGGACATTCACGCCGGCGGCGCGCCAGCCCTCGATCAGGATCTGCGCGGTCGCGGTCTGGTTGGTGTAGTAGTTGTTCAGGCAGCGATAGGGGATCGGCTCGCCGCGGTAATTCGCCTGGCGCAGCAGGCGACGTGCCTCGGCCAGGTCGAAGCGCGGTACCTGCCAATCGGCCACCAGCATGTCGTCGTAGAAGTCCCATTGCAGGCCACGCGGGATGGAAACGCGCCCGGCCCAGAGCGCATCGACGATCGCCTGCCGGTCGATGCTGTGGCTCAGTGCGCGGCGCACCAGCGGATTGGCCAGCACCGGGTGCTGCTGGTCGAAGCAGATGATGCGGGTGTTGTTGATCGGCCCGCCGGCGACCTCGAAGCGCGCGTTGCGCTCGATCTGCAGGATCTGGTCGGGCGGGATGTCGCAGGCGAAGTCCGCCTCGCCGGAGAGCAGTGCATTGATGCGCGACGCCACTTCCGGCACCTGAACGAAGCGCAGCCGACGGATCGGCGGGCGGCCCTGCCAGTGCTGGTCGAAAGCCTCCAGCACCAGGATCTGGTCGGGCCGGTACTCCGCGACGAAGTAGGGGCCGGTGCCGATGGGCCTGCGCGCCCAGTCCTGCCAGCTCGGCGCCGCTTCGAAGGCGCGGCGATTGGCGATGACGGCGGCGGTGCGCGCCATCTGGCCTTCCAGCGTCAGGTCCGGCGTGCGGTTGATGAGGCGGACGGTGCGCGCATCCACCACCTCCATCCGTTCGAAGCCGGGGAAGATGCGGCGCGCCGTCTGCGCGGCGCCGGCGGGCGGGGCCTTTGCCCCTTCCGGGCCGCCGCCCCACATGCGCTCCGGCCCGAAGGAAAAGGCGACCTCCTCCGCCGTCAGCGGATCGCCATTGTGGAAGCGCACGCCCTCGCGCAGCGTGAATTCCACGCTGCGGTCATCGATGCGGCGCCAGGAGGTGGCGAGGCCCGGCTTCATCGACATGTCGCCGATCCAGTCGGTATCGACCAGCGGCTCGACATAGTTGCGGAAGATGCGGGTGCCGACATTCGACTGCTCGGCCAGCATCTCCAGCATGTTCGAGGTGCTGATGTCCTGCACCGCGATGGTGATGACGGGCCGCGTATCGGCCTGCGCGAAAGCGGGCGCGGCGAGCGCCGCGCCGAGCGGCGCGGCCAGCAGCGAACGGCGGCGGAGCATGGCTCAGGCCCCCCAATTGCCGCTGCGGAAGTCCATCGCGAAGGCGGGGCTGCTCTTCCAGCGGATATCCTTGCGCTTCGCCGTGAAGGTCGCGTTCTGGTGGATCACGGTATAGGCGGGGTCCTCGCGCTCGCAGATCTCCAGCATGCGGCGGAAGACGGCGCGGCGGCGGGCGCGATCCGTGCTGGTTTCCAGCTCGACGGACAGGCGGTTCATCTCCTCATTCGTCCATTCGCCGACCTGCTGCTGCTGGCCGTTCGGGCCGTGCTGGTTGACGATGGAGGAGACGGGATCGTTGAAGGGCGCGCTGTTGGACCAGTCGCGCACGGCGCGCGTCGGGCTGCGCTCCAGGATCTGCGACCAGTTTTCCTTCATTTCGATCTGCACGTTCAGGCCGACCTGGCGCCACATCTCGACCAACACCTGCGCGGTCGCGTTCTGGTTGGTGTAGTAATTGTTCAGCAGGCGATAGGGGATCGGCTCGCCGCGGTAGTTCGCCTCCCGCAGCAGGCGGCGGGCCAGTGCCGGGTCATAGGCGGGCACCGACCAATCCGAATGGAACATCTGGTCGTAGTACGGCCATTGCAGGCCCTTCGGCACCTGCGTGCGACCGGCCCAGAGGCTGTCCACGATCGCCTGGCGGTCCATCGCATGCGTGATGGCACGGCGCACGCGGGCATCGCGCAGCGCGGGATAGGTCTTGTCGAAGCAGATCAGCCGATGGTTCAGGATGGTGCCGCCCTGCACCTCGAAGGCCGCGTTGGATTCGACGCCCGGGATCTGGTCCGGCGGCAGGTCGCAGGCGAATTGGAACTGGCCGGAGAGCAGGCCATTGATGCGGGAGGAAACCTCCGGCACCTCGACGAAGCGGATCTGCTTCAGCGGCGGGCGGCCGCCCCAGTAGGCATCATGCGCGACGAGGGTCAGCGACACGTCGGGGCGGTATTCCGCCACCATATAAGGTCCAGTGGTGATCGGCTTGCGCGCCCATTCCAGCCAGCTCGAGGATTCCTCGAAGCCGCGGCGGCTCATGATCTCGCTGCCATAGCGCGAGAGGCGGCCTTCGAGCGTCACGTCCGGCGTCGCGTTGTGGAAGCGCACCGTGTACTTGTCCACGGCCTCCACACGCTCCAGCGCGGGCCAGGACCGGCGCGCCACGGCGGGCACCTCCGGCGGCAGTTCCTTGCCGGGGCGCGGCGCGGGCATGCCTTCGCCGATCGGGATGGTGCGGCCCTGGGCGGTGGCCAGCGTGGTGCCGAACATGCGGTCGCGGGAGAAGGAGAAGACGACGTCTTCCGCCGTCATCTCGTCGCCATTGTGGAAGCGCACGCCGGGGCGCAGCTTCAGCTCCACCACCTGGTCGGAGATGCGGCGCCATTCGGTGGCCAGCCCCGGCACGGCGCCGAGCTCGCCCAGCCAGTCGCGGCTGATCAGCCCTTCCCAGAGCGAGGAGAAGAAGACGCGCTCGCCCACATTCGACTGCTCGCGCAGCACTTCGAGCGTGTTGCTGTTCACCACCTTCTGCACGGCGATGGTGATGGAAGGCCGGTTGTCGGCCTGCGCGATGGCGAAGCGTGGCAGCGCCAAAGCGGGCGCGGCCAGGACCAGGCGGCGGGAGATCTGCATGGCGGGGCTCCTTATTCGGCGGCGGCGGCGCGCGGGGGCTGCGCGGCGGGCGCCGTGCGGCGCTCCTCCAGCCCCTGCGGCGTGGCACGGAAATGGGTGAGGGTGCGTTCGGCGTGGCTGAGGCGCAGCGACAGCGCGCGCTGCGCATAGTCCTTCACGCGCGCCGCGTAGTCGGGGTCCTCGGCGCGGTTCTCGAACTGGTTCGGGTCGCGCTTCAGGTCGAAGAACAGCGGCGGCAGGGCGGCGAAGTGCACATATTTGTAGTCGGCGTCCTGCACGACGCAGAGGCTCGACGTGTCCATCGTCAGCCCCAGCGCCGTCTCGGGCTGCGAGTAGTGGATGTCGCGGTAGTCGTATTCGTAGTGCAGCAGCTTGCGCCAATCCGCGGGCGTCTCGCCGGCCAGCACCGGCAGCAGAGAACGGCCGTCGCAGGCGCGCGGCACCTCGCCGCCGAGGATGTCGAGGATGGTCGGCATCACGTCCACGCTTTCGGTCAGCGTGTCATCGATGACACCCGGGCGCGCACCCGCGCCCTTGATGACCAGCGGAATCCGAAAACTTTCGTCGAAATAGCCGAGCTTGCCGAGCAGCCAATGGTCGCCGAGCTGCTCGCCATGGTCGGAGGTGAAGATGATGGTCGTGTCATCCCACTGCCCGGTCTGTTCGAGATAGGCGAAGACGCGGCCCAGCGCGTCGTCGATCTCGGTCATCAGCCCGCAATAGCTGGCACGCATCTGGCGAATGCTGGCCTCGTCCAGCCCGGCGCCGGCGCCCTGGCCGCCGCGGAAGAAGGACGCCTGGCCGATGGCGCCTAGATAGTGGCGCAGCAGCGGATGCTGTGCGGCCTCCTCCTCCCAACGCGCGGCCCGGATCGGCGCCGGCATGTCGGCCGGGTCGTACATCGTGTTGTAGGGTGCCGGCGCGATGAAGGGGGGATGCGGACGGTAGTAGCCGAGGTGCAGGAACCAGGGCTTGTCGCCCTTGCCCTTCAGATAGGTCAGCGCCTTTTCCGTGAAGAAGGTGGTGTCCGACAGTTCCTTCGGGATGCGGGAGGGGCGGTTCGTCGCACCCGGCACGGCATCCTCGCCTTCCGGCAGCCAGATATCCTCGCGCTTCGCGGGCAACTCATAGCCCTGATGCGCCAGCCAGCCGAAATAGCCGTCCATGTTCGGCTCGAAGGCGCCGACGCTGCGGAAACCGTCCATCAGGTCGCCGAGCGTGGTGAAGCGCGGGTCCTTCGGGCCGGTGCTGCGCGGGTCCGGCGTGGTCGTCGTATAGCCGATCAGCGCGGGGTCGTAGCCGATCAGGCGCAGCTGCTTGCCGAGATTGGTGTGGCGCGCATCCAGCGGCACCGTGTTCTGCACGGCGCGATGGTTCATCAGGTACAGGCCTGTCAGCAGGCTGGCGCGGGCCGGGCCGCAGGGCACGGTGTTCGTCACATGGTTGCGGAAGGTCACGCCCTCGCGGCACAGCCGGTCCAGGTTCGGCGTGCGCAGGAAGTCCGCGCCGAGGGCGGGCACGAAGTCCGCCCGCCACTGATCCACCACGATGAGAAGTACATTCTTCCGCCTGGCCATGCTGCGCCGCTCCATCCGATGCGGCGGGGCTTAGCCGGGGAGTGGCGACCGTCTTGTGACGGCTGTGCTTAGTCTTTGTGACAGAAGGCCGGGTCGTATTTCTGGCAGAAGGACTCTGCGGACATCTTCCGCATGTCATCCAGACCGCTCGCCAATTGCTCCCGTGTCCAGTCCCACCAGGCGATGCGCTGCAGGCTTTCGCGCACCGCTTCGCTGAAGCGGAAACGCAGCACGCGTGCCGGATTCCCGACCGCGATGGCATAGGGCGGGATGTCCTTCGTCACCACGGCGCCGGCGCCGATGGCCGCGCCGGTGCCGATGCTGACGCCCGGCAGCACGATGACGCCATGGCCGAGCCAGACGTCATGTCCCAGCGTCACGCGGAAGCCGCGCCGCCAGTCGAAGAAGCCGGCCTCGTCGGCACCCAGGCCATAGGCGCTGGCGCGATAGGTGACATGGCTCAGCGCCACGCGTTCCAGCGGATGATTGCCAGGATTGACGCGCGTGTGGCTGGCGATGGAGCAGAACTTGCCGATCGTCGCGTAGATGATCTGGCTGTCGTGCACGACGTAGGAGTAGTCGCCGAACTCCGTCTCCGCGATCGAGGTGCGGGCGCCGACTTCCGTGTAGATGCCGAAGCGCGTGTCGCGCACGCTGGCGGTGGGGTCGATGCAGGGCTCAAGTCCCAGCTGCTTCTTCGCCGTGGCGGGATCCTGGTAGATGGTCATGCGCGGATCAGCCTCAATCGCAGCCGGCGGCTGCACCAGTCGATGACACCAACGGCCACCAGGATCATCAGTACGATGAAGGCGGCCTGATCCCAGTTGTTGATTCGGATGCGGTCGGACAAGGCCAGGCCGATGCCGCCGGCGCCTACCACGCCGAGGATGGTGGCGGAGCGCGTGTTGGATTCGAAGGTATAGAGCACCTGCGCCAGCATCACGGGTGCTGCCTGCGGCAGCAGCCCGAAGCGGATGGCCTGCAGGCGGGATCCGCCCGCGGCGCGCACGCCCTCCACCTGCCGACGCTCGGCGGATTCCAGCGCCTCGGCAAAGACCTTGGCCAGCATGCCGGTATCCGGCACGGCCAGCGCCAGGATGCCGGCAAAGGGGCCCATGCCGACGGCGGAGACGAAGATCAGCGCCCAGACCAGGCTATCCACTGCGCGCAGCCCGTCATAGCTGCGGCGGATGGTGAAGCGCGCCAAGGTGTTCGCCACGACATTGCCGGCGCCGAGGAAGGACAGCGGCAGCGCCACCAGGGCGGCCAGCAGCGTGCCGAGGAAGGCCATGGCCAGCGTCTCCGCCAGCGCGCCCAGCAGGTCCCGCAAAGCACCGCCGGGCGAGGGCGGCCACATCAGCGCCACCAGCCATCCCAGTTTCTGCACCCCCTCCAGCACGCGGGCGGGCGAGGCATCGACGCGCCAGAGGCCGACCACCAGCAGCAGGAAGCCGGCGCCGAAGATCAGCGGCGCGCCGCGCAGCGCCCTCATGCCGCGCGCAGCGCCTCGGCGCCGATCACGCGATGCCGCAGGCGCTCGCAGCCCAGGTCGATCAGCGTCACTGCCAGCAGGATCAGCAGCAGGATGGCGGAGATGTCCGGGTAGGAGAATTGACGGACGGAGAGGTACAGCTCCTCCCCGATCCCGCCGGCGCCGACGATGCCGAGCACCGAGGCCTCCCGCACATTGATCTCGAAGCGCAGCAGGCCGAGGGACAGCAGCCCGGGCAGGGATTGCGGCAGCACGCCGTAGCGCATGGCCTGGCCCCAGCCGCTGCCGGTGGCGCGCAGCGCATCCACCGGGCCCAGATCGGCATTCTCATGCAGCTCCGCGAACTGCTTGCCGAGCGCGCCCATGGTGTGGAGCGCGATCGCCAACACGCCGGCGAAGGGGCCGAGGCCGAAGGCGTAGACGAAGATCAGCGCGAAGACGAGCACCGGCACCGTACGCGCCAGCTCCAGCAGCCGCCGGGTGACGGAGACGGACCAGGCCGGCGCCAAGGTGGTGGCGGCAGGGAAGGACAGCAGCAGCGCCGCGCCCGCGCCCAGCACCGTGCCGGTATAGGCGATCAGCACGGTGTCCAGCAGCAGGCCGACCCACAGGTCGAGCCCCCACATCCACTCGGCGAGATCGGCCCAAAGCGTCTCCGCCCGCAGCACGGGGATGGTGCGCCAGATATAGTCCAGCGCCATGGGGATGCCGGCGGCCAGCCGCGCGAGGCTCACCTCGCCCAGCTGCGCCGCCACCGCGACCAGCAGAAGGAAGACCGCCAGCCACAGACCGCGCGCCAGCCGCCGCCGGCTTGTCTGCCGCTGCCAGGCCTGTTCGGCCGCGGCGAGGGATGCGCTCACGAGCGCTGGCGGCGGCGCTGCAGGTTCTCCTCGACCACTGCGATCACGTCGAGATAGTCGGCATGCGTCGTCTCCACCAGGCCGATGGCGCCGGATGCGGCGACGGCGAAGGCGGCGGGGTCGCGTTCCGGCATGGCGAAGACCGCCGCAGCCCAGTCCCGCCGCAGATCCGCCGGCAGGTCGCCGCGCATCACCCAGGGGGAATTCGGGATCAGCGGGCTGGTCCAGACGATGCGGGTGGTGCCGGGCTGGATCATGCCCTTCTCCTCCATCCGCTGGATATTGCCGCGCGTGGGATTGGACCAGAAGGTGGCGCCGGCATCGTAGGTGCCGTTGAGCACGGCGATGACGCTCTGCTCATGGCTGCCGGAGAAGCCCGTGCGGCCGAAGAAGCTGGTGGGGTCGAAGCCTTCCTTGCGCAGGAAATAGGCCGGGAAGGCGAAGCCGGAGGTGGAATTGGGATCGGCGAAGGCGAAGGACTTGCCGCGCAGATCCTCGATCCGCCGATAGGGGCTGTCCGCCTTCACGAAAGCGACGCTGTGATAGCCGGTGCCGCCCTCACTGTCCCGGTCGCGGGCGAAGGCGATGATGCGCTCGCCCATCACGCGGCGGGCCAGGGCATAG
The DNA here is from genome assembly GCF_019024325.1 of Falsiroseomonas tokyonensis. GTDB lineage: Bacteria > Pseudomonadota > Alphaproteobacteria > Acetobacterales > Acetobacteraceae > Falsiroseomonas > Falsiroseomonas tokyonensis. The sequence continues at coordinate 24,348 of NZ_JAFNJS010000013.1, read as the reverse complement.
GTGGCGGGCCCGAAGCGGGCGAATTCCACATTGCTGCTGCGCAGCGCTTCCACCACCCCGGCATAGTCGGTGGCGCGATAGACGCGCAGCGGCACGCCAAGCGTGCGCTGGATATAGTCCTGGAAGGGCTGCTGCCGGGCCACCGCGTCGCGCTCATTCTCGGCCGAGGAGATGCCGAGGCGCAGCTCGCGGTAATTGGCGCGCCAGCCGGACTGGGCGCGGGCCAGGCGGGGGGCGGCAAGGGCAGGGGCCAGCAGGGCGGCGGCAAGGGTGCGGCGGCGGATCATCGCGCGACCTCCGGAAAGGGGTGCGGCGATCTAGCGCGGCCAGCATTGCAGTCGCTTGACGGTCCGGTGACGGTGTCGGGACGCCCGGCCGATTTCGCGCCCAATGCGGGAGTGGTCCGGATCAGCGGCCTTGCGCGGCGGCGGGCGGCGCGGTTGATTGTTATGCTATACAACAATCGCCCTGCCCGGCCATTGCCAAGGCTGGCGGCGGCGACACATGGGCAGGTCGGATAGGGGAGACAGCGGCATGCGCACTCAGGTCGGCATCATCGGCGCGGGTCCGGCGGGGCTGCTGCTGTCCCACCTGCTGCACCTGGCAGGCATCGACAGTGTCGTGCTGGAGGCGCGGTCCCGCGCCTATGTCGAGGAACGCGTGCGCGCCGGCCTGCTGGAACAGGGCAGTGTGGACACGCTGACGGAGGCCGGCGTGGCGGATCGCCTGCACCGCCAGGGCCTGGCGCATCACGGCATCGAGCTGCGCTTCGACGGCGTCGGCCACCGCATCCCGCTGACGGACCTGACCGGCAAGGTGGTGACCATCTATGGGCAGCAGGAGGTGGTGAAGGACCTGATCGCCGCCCGCCTGGCCGCCGGCACCCATTCCGGCAACCCCGCGATCCTGTTCGAGGTCTCGGACGTCGCGGTGCACGACGTGACGAGCGAGAACCCGCGCATCAGCTTCACCCATGAGGGGGTGGCGCAGGTGCTGGATTGCGTCTTCATCGGCGGCTGCGACGGCTTCCACGGCATCTGCCGCGGCGCGATCCCGGAGGAGCTGATCCGCGTCTATGACCGCATCTACCCCTTCGCCTGGCTCGGCATCCTGGCCCATTCCAGGCCGGTCTCGGAGGAACTGATCTACGCCCGCCACCAGGAGGGTTTTGCGCTGGCCACCATGCGGTCGGAGACCATCAGCCGCCTCTACCTGCAATGCGCGCCGGACGAGAACCTGGACGAATGGCCGGATTCCCGCATCTGGGAAGAACTGCACAAGCGCCTCGGCTGCGGGGAGGAGCTGCAGGAAGGCCCGATCTTCCAGAAGGGCGTCACCGCCATGCGCAGCTATGTGGTGGAGCCGATGCGCCATGGCCGGCTGTTCCTGGCCGGGGACGCCGCCCATATCGTGCCGCCCACCGGCGCCAAGGGCATGAACCTGGCCATTGCCGATATCCGCGTGCTGGCGCGCGGGCTGGAACGCTTCTTCGCGAAGAACGACGCCGGCCTGCTGGAGGACTACTCCAAAATCTGCCTGCGCCGGATCTGGAAGGGGCAGCGCTTCTCCTGGTGGATGACCTCCATGCTGCACCGTTTCGACGGCGCCGACCCCTTCGAGCATCGCGTGCAGGTGGCGGAGCTGGACTATGTCTCGACCAGCCAGGCCGCCATGACGACGCTGGCGGAGAACTATGTAGGCCTGCCCTACGAGATATAGGTTTCAGGCCCCGCGCAGGCGGATCGTCATCTCGAGCCGCGTGCCGGTACCGTCCGACGTCCAATGCACGGCGGAGCCGAGCTGGCGGCCGAAACTCTCGATCATGCGCATGCCGGTCCCGGTCTTCGGTCGCGGCATGGGCAGGCCGCGCCCATTGTCGGAAAGCCGCAGCAGCGCGCGATGCGCCGGCGCGGCCTGCAGCGTCAGGCCGATGCGACCAAGACCCTCGCCGAAGGCGTGCTTCAGGCTGTTGGTGATGAACTCATTCACCGCGAGCCCGAGCGGCGCCGCCTGATCCGGCGAGACCAGCAGCCCGCGCTCCACCTCCAGCGCCAGCTGCACCCGTGCCGTGCCATCCTCGTGGAAGCTCAGCAGGCTGGCGCTGAGCTGGGCCAGGTACTCGCCCAGGTCCAGCTCATCCACCTCGCCGGACAGGTGCAGCTTGTCGTGCAGCAGGCGCAGCGCCTCCACCCGCCGGCCGACGCTGCGGAGCGCGGCGCGACTTTCGGGCGCGCGCAGCTGGCGCGATTGCAGGTCGAGGATCGCGACGATCACCTGCAGGTTGTTCTTCACCCGGTGCTGCAATTCGCGCAGCAGCCTTTCATTGTCATCCGCCTTGCGCCGCAGGCGCGCATTGGCGCGCAGCCGCCCGACCGCCGAGGCGAGGAGATTCGCATAGCTGCGCAGGAAGGCGATGTCCTGCTCGCCGAAGGCATGCGGCCTCAGGCTGTCCACCTGCAGCACGCCATAGGGCGGCCTTCCGTCGACACCCATGATGACGACGCAGGCACAGGCCCGGCAGCCATGCGCCTTGACGAAATCCGGCACGGCGAAGCGGGTTTCCTTCGCCAGGTCCTGGCAGACCACGCTCTCGGCGCTGCGCAGCGCCAGTCCCTCAGATCCCGTGCTGAGATGGGTGCTGAGCCCGCCGACCACGCCCGGCTTCCAGCCGATGCCGGCGCGGACCGTCAGCGTCTGCCCATCCTCCTCCAGCGCCACGACCTTGGCGAGGCTGGTGCCCAGCGCCTCCGCCACCAGGCGGCAGGCCTCCTGCAGGATGGTGTCGAGATCCTCCGACTTCAGCGCGAACTCGCCGAAACGCGCCAGCGCCGCCTGCTGGGCGAGAAGATGCTCGGGGTTGGATCGCATCAGGGTGGGCATGCGGCCCGAAGCTTGCGAAAGGTCGCTTGGTTGCCTCCGCAGGTGGCTCAGAACTGCGTCATCATCGCCAAGCGGCGGGTCCTGCCGGCTCAGCCGCAGTCGTGGAACCCGCCGCCTGGCAGCGGCACGAGGTCCAGGATGCCCAGCGCCGTGAAGCCCTGGCCCTCCGGCGCCAGCACCAGCGCGGAGCCTTCGGGGAAGGCGCGGCCCCCAACCGCATCGCCCGCCACCATGATGGCGGGGGTGCGGTGGCCGACCAGCACGCGGTTCGTGCCCGCCGGCACGGCTTCGGTAAACAGCCGGCGATGTTCCGCCAGCACCCAGCCGAGCCGGCCGCCGGCATAGTCATCCGCCAGCAGGCTGTCCGTCACCCGCACCTCGGCCGCGCCGAAGGCCAGTTCCGCCGTATCCCGGGCACGGAACACCGGCCCGGCCAGCACCGGCCGCGCCACCGGGATGCCGAGTTCCGCGAGCCGCGGCCCGATCCGCGCTGCTTGGGCGCGCCCCTGCGGCGAAAGGTTGCGCTGGCCCGGCCGGTCGCCGATACGAAAACTGCGGTCGCAGGGCTGCCCGCGCGTATCGGCGTGGCGGAAGAACAGCACCAGCCCGCCCTGGCGCAGCCGCGCCACCAGGGCCGCGCCCCCGTCGCTGTCCACCGGCTGCGGCGTGAGTCTTGCCTGGGCGCGCGCCGGGCCGGCCGCGAGCAGGGCCAGCAGAAGGGTCCGGCGGTCAGGCGCCAAGGATCGCCTCCACCACCTCCTGCACCTCCAGCGCCTCCCGCAGTGTGGCCAGGTCCTGGGGCTCGCCCTTCGTCAGGGCGGCGAGTTTCGTCAGCTGGTCGCGCAGGACCATGGGGCGCATCTTCTCGTTCGGCAGCGCGTCGGGCGAGGGGCGGAAGGTGCCATCCGGGTCCAGCTTCTCGGCCAGCGACCAGTCGCGCAGGCGGATGCTGCCGGACTCGGCCTCCAGCCGCCACTCGTTGCTCTCGTCCCGATCGGTGCCGCCGACCTGGCCGGAGAGCAGCACGGGCGTGTCGCCGGCGATCAGCCGGGCGCGCACCGCCGTCTCCGCGCCATCGCCGGCGGGGAATGCGGCCGCGCGTTCCAGCAGCACCAGCTTGCCGAGCTGCCGGCGCGTCAGGAACAGGAAGTGGGACAGAACCTCCCGCGTGAAGCCGCCCTCGGCGCGCTTTGCCAGCCAGCCGGCGGCGGCGTGCTGCCAGCCGCGCGGCCAGGTGGCGAATTCCGCACGGATGGTCAGCGCCCGCGGCGCGCCCAGCCCTTCGCGCCAGGCGCGCAGCTGCGCCACGGCGGGGGAGGAGGCCATGGGGAAGTTCACCGCCGCGCGGGCGCCGGAGGCTTCCGCCGCCTCGACGAAGGCGCGCGCCGCGGCCAGGTCGGCGGCCAGCGGCTTTTCCAGGAAGGCGGCGCGGCCGGCGGCGAAGGCCGCACCGGCATGTTCCAGATGGGAGCTGGGCGGGGAGGCGATGTAGAGCGCATCGCAGGCCGCGATTACCGCCGCCGGGCTTTCGAGCATCGGCAGGCCGGGCGCGATCTCCGCCAGCCGCGCCGCGGCGGCCGGGGAGGGGTCCCAGACCGCGACGGGGCGGATCACATCCGGGTCATGCGCCAGCGCCGCGCGCAGCAGGCGTTCCCCCATGATGCCGAAGCCAACCACGCCCAATGCGACCGCCATGATGCCCCCTGCTGCAATCGGGGTCCGGTTTACCGGCTGTCGGCCTCGCGTCCAGCCCTGAGTGCGAAGACGATGAGGGAGACGACGGCCAGCAGCCCGCAGGCGACGAAATAGGGCAGGGTCCAGCTGCCGGTGGTGGTGACCGCCCAGGCGAAGGCGCTGGGGGCGGAAAGATAGCCCAGGAAACACAGCAGGATGGCGCCGGAGGAGGCCTCCGCCACCCGATCCGGCGGTGCCACCCGGGCGACCTCGGCCAGGAAGATGCCGTTCCAGCTGGCTGCGGTGAAGCCGGTGGCCACCGCCAGCAGCAGGCCCACCGCCCAATGCGCGCCGGGGCCGAACATCACCCAGAGCGCCGAGAGGCCGGCGGCCACCAGGCCATGGATGGCCAGGCTGCGCGTGGCGTCCCCCAGCCGGTCCGCCGCCCAGCCCAGCACCAGCCGCCCGGCGACGCCCGCCACCTGCATGGCGGCGAAAAGGCTGCCGGCGGCGGCCAGGCCCATGCCATGCGCCTCCACCAGCCAGGTGACGGTGAAGGCAAACAGGCTGCCCTGCAGGGCGGCGAAGGCGAAGGCCTGCAGGGTGAGCGGCGGCAGCACGCGATGCATCCGCAGCACATTCACCGGGGCTGCCAGGCGGCGGGGCGTGAAGGCCTGGCGCAGGCTCTGGCCTGGCTCGCGTTCCGCATCCAGCTGCGGGCGCAGCGGCTGGATCAGGGCGGCGCAGGCCAGCGCCACCAGGATGGCCGTCAGCAGCGCCGCCTGCCAGCCATAGGCGGCGGCGACCGGCGCCGCCACCAGCCCGGCCAGCGCCCCGCCCGCCGGCGCCCCCGCCTGCTTGACCGAGAAGATCAGCACCCGGTGGCGCGGCGGCGCCGTGGCCTGCAGGATGCGGCTGCCGGCGGGGCCCGTGGGGCCATAGCCGATGCCCATCAGCAGCGCGGCGAAGGGCAGCATCCAGACAATGCCCGCCGCCGCCGCCAGCAGCGCCAGGCTGCCCAGCAGCGCGCCCGCCTGCAGCATGCGGAGCGGCCCGTAGCGCGCCACCAGCGGCGTGCCGAACAGCAGGAACAGGATGGCGCCCAACGTATTCACGCTGGCGAAATTCCCGATGGCCTCCGGCCGCACGCCCAGCTCCGCCGTCATCAGCGGCGCCACCACCGGCACCGCCTGGCTCAGGAAGGTGCCAACCGTCTGCATCAGCAGGGTGGCCGATAGCGCAGCGACCCAGGGCTTGAGCACGCCCCGCGTCAGCGCCGCAGCCGCAGGTCGAGGCCCTTGGCGATCCAGCGCGCCTCGATGCTGTCGAGATCCGTCATGCCGGAGGGGCGCGCCTTGGAAGGCTGGTCGCGCAGCGTCGGCGCGCGGTCGCGCTGCCAGATGCCGTACAGCCGGCGCAGCTCCACCAGCGGCAGAGGGTGGTCGTCGACGCGCAGCGAGAGGTCCGGGAAATCCTCCGTCGTGGTCAGCACCAGGGCGGCGGATTGCCGGCCGCGCCGGTCGCCGCCCGCGGCCTCCCCGGCATCCAGCGCGGCCAGCAGGCGCTCGGCCACCGAAAGGTCCGGATTGGTGACGAAGGCCGCGTAGGTATCGGCCAGCACGGCGGGCCCGGCCAGCATATTGCCGGCGAAGGAGACATGGGCAGAGGTCACATCGCCGCACCATTCCACGCAATTGGCGCCGGTGAAGGCGGCGCTGCGGCCGTGCCGGTCCACCGCATGGATCTGCCGCAGCCCGCGCCCCTCATCGCCCGCCAGCGCACCCTCGATCGCCGCCGCCGGCGACAGGCCGCGCGCCATGCCATCCAGCACCGCGGGCCCGAGATAGCGGTTGGTCATCGACTGGGTGGAGACCGCGCCCACGCCGGACCGCACGAAGGGGCAGGAGGCGCCGACCGCGAAGGCACAGGTGGTGACGGCGACGGCGAAGGCGCCCGTCTCCGGATCATGGGCAACGATCGACCAGGTCATGGCAGGAATCCGACTCGCAATGACCGGCACACTACATGCCCTTCCGCGATTGCGCGCCAGCCCGCACTCGGCCATTTTGGGCCGAAGCAATTGGGGAGGAATGCAGCATGTCGTTCGGGATCTCGCGCCGCCATGTCCTGGCCGGAATCGGGGTGCTCGCGGCGCCTGGCATCCTCCGCGCGCAGTCGGCCTGGCCGGACCGGCCGATCCGCCTGATCGTCCCCTTCGGCGCCGGCGGGGCGATCGACACGCTGTCGCGTACGGTCGCGGCCAAGTTCTCCGAGGTGACGGGCGGCCAGACGCTGGTGGTGGAGAACCGCCCGGGCGCCGGCGGCACCATCGCCGGCGCCGCCGTGGCGCGGGAAAAGCCGGATGGGCTGACGCTGATGATGGCCGATATCGGCGCCAATGCCATCGGCAAGGAGCTGATCCCGAGCCTGTCCTACGACCCGCCCACCGCCTTCACGCCGATCATCCACCTGGTGAACCTGCCGGCGGTGCTGATGGCGCATCCCTCCGTCACCGCGACCACGGTGCAGCAGGTGATCGACCAGGCCAAGGCGCGGCCGGACGGCTTCACCTATTCCTCGGCCGGCAATGGCAATGGCAGCCACCTGTTCATGGCGCTGTTCCTGAAGGAGGCCGGCATCCGCATGGTGCATGTGCCCTACCGCTCGGGTGCCGAGATGGTCACGGCGTTGATCCGCGGCGATGCGCAATTCGGCTTCCCCACCGTCTCCTCCGGCATCGGTCAGATTCGCCAGGGCAATGCCAAGGCGATCGCGGTGGGCAATGCCTCCGGCACGCCGCTGCTGCCGGATGCGCCGGCCGTCTCCACCGTGCTGCCGGGCTTCGAGGTGGCGGTCTGGCACGGCATCGTCGCGCCCGCCGGCATGGATCCGGGCCTGGTGCGGCAGATCAACCAGGTCTTCGGCCGCATCGCCGCCATGCCGGATGTGCAGCAGCGCATCTTCGAGACCCAGGCGGGCAGTGTGGTCGGCGGCTCGCCGGAGGATTTCGCGGCGCATATCGCGCGCGAGGTGGCGCGCTGGACGCCGATCATCCGCGAGGGCGGCATCACCAGCGGCTGAGCCGGCGCCGCCCGGGGCGTCAGCCCTTCTTCACCCAGCCCTCGCCGCCGGGCGGCCGCTGCAGCATCGGCCGCTCGAAAATCTCGCCGAGCGCCGCGTAGTAGGGGCCGCCGAGGCGGGCCACCGGGCGCATCTTCGTGGCATCCACCCGGCTGCCGTCGAAGACCGCCTTGGACAGGTGGAAGGCCACGATCTCCCCGATATAGAGCGTGTTGATCCCCCGCCCGAGGGTGATCGCCTGGTCCAGCCGGCATTCCATCTGCACCGGGGAGGCGGCGATGCGCGGCGGCTTCACCCGCCGGCTCGGCAGCAGGGCGATGCCCAGCGCCTCGGCCTCGCTGACCTCAGGCGGGTAGTCGGCGGCCGAGCGGTGCATCACCTCCATCGTCGCCTCGGTGGCGACATTCACCACGAATTCGCGGCTTTCCAGGATGTTGCGGGCGGTGTCCTTCACCTGGCCATCCGTGCCGGCGCGGGTCGCGATATTGATCGCCAGCATGGGCGGGCTGGTGGCGACGTAGTTGTAGGAGCTGAAGGGCGCGGCATTCACCCGGCCGCTGGCATCCACCGTGGTGATCCAGGCGATCGGCCGCGGCACCACGCAGCCCACCACCAGGCGATAGGCCGCGGCGCTGTCCAGGCCCTCGGCGTCGATAAAGCTGTAGTCGCTCTCGGTCATGCGATCCCACCCCAGGGCGGCCTCGCGCCGCTCAAGGGTCTATGGACCAGGAAGATGACCTTTTGTCGACGGGGGCGTCAGCCTTTTCGGGCCAGCAGCACGAAGGCCAGCGCATCCTCCGGCCCCGCGCGGCGGCCGAGGTGGCGGGCGGCCTCGATGAACTCCGGCTCCTCCTCCAGCGCGGCGAGGCCTGGCGCGGCGCCGGGCAGGGCCCAGCCGGGCGAGAGGAAGCAGCCATCGCTGCGCACCACCTGCAGCCCCGCGGCGCGCAGCATCCCCGTCACCTCGGCGGCAGTGAAACCCAGCGGCGGCACGGGCAGGCCGAGGCGGCGCTGGGCCCGCAGCGGCAGGCTGTCGCGGTTCATGGCGCTCAGCATCAGCCGCCCACCCTGGGCCAGCACGCGGGCGGCCTCGGCCAGGGCGGCGGCCGGATCGGCCAGCATCTCCAGGCTGTCCAGCAGCAGCGCCGTGTCGAAGCTGGCGGCCGGGAAGGCCAGGCGGGCCGCATCCATGCGCGCGAAGGTGAAGCGCGGATCGCCTGCATGGCGCGCCTGGGCGGCGGCGATGGAATCGGGCGACAGGTCGATGCCGGTGATGCGCGCGGCCCCCGGCAGCAGCGGCGCCAGGCGGCCCGTGCCGCAGGCGATGTCGAGCACCGCCTCATCCCGCGCATCGCCCAGATAGTCGGCGACCAGGCGGTCGAGCTCGGCCTGGAAGGCGGCCTCCCGCGCCGTGGCCGGGGCGCCGGGGACCAGCCAGGGGCGTGGCGGTGCCGCCGCCTGGCGGGCCGGCGGGCGCGGTGGCCGCGGCGGGGCGGGGGGGAAGGGCGCCGGGCGCGGCGGCGGTGGCGGCGCGGGCGGGGATTCGGGCATGGCGGCGGCAACCGGTTCGGGTTCGGGCGCGGGCACGGGCGGCAGGGCCTGCCGATTGGCCTCGAAGGCGCGGACATGGTCGGTCTCGGTCAGATCCGGCAGGCCCGGGCCGGGCTGGGCGAAGACGACGAAGACCGGATTGGCAAAGACCGGCTGCGCCGTGCCCGGCAGCGCCTCCAGGAAGCCGCGCGGGATGCGGTCCAGCTCCCCCTTGTGCACCACCACCCAGGCGAAGTCGGCGGGGCTGGCCGCGGCGGCGAAGGTTTCCGCGCGGGGGATCGCCCAGCGGAAGGCATCTGGCGCCACCACGCGGTCCGGCGGCGCGAGGCGGCTGCGCAGGAAGAGCGCGGTCTCCGCCCAGGCGGGGTCGTCATGCGGGAAGGACATGCGGGGTGGGTAGCCTGCTGGTTTGCGCCGCCAGTTTCGCGGCGCCAGGCGAGCGGATCAAGAAGCGGTGGTCAGGCGGGCGGGCAGCCGAGCTGGTCCGCGAGCGCCGGAAAGCTCGGCGCGACGAAGTCCCAATCCTGCTCCGGCAGCAGATCCTTCGCCTGGTCCGGCCCGTATTCGGTGGGGCGCGGGATGAAGGCGGTGCGGAAGCCGCAGCGCCGCGCCGCGGCCAAGTCCCCGTTGTGGGCCGCCACCAGCATGCAGGCCTCCGGCGGCAGCCCCAGGATCTCGGCGGTGCGGAGATAGGCGGCTGGGCTCGGCTTGTAGGCCTGCGCCACCTCCGCGCCGAGGATCGCGTCCCAGGGCAGGCCGGCGCGCTTCGCCAGGTTCAGCATCAGCGCGATATTGCCGTTGGACAGCGGCGCGATGATGAAGCGGGTCTTCAGCCGGCGCAGACCCTCGACGCTGTCCGGCCAGGGGTCGAGGCGATGCCAGGCCTTGTTGAGGTGATCGAGCGTGGCCTCTTCCAGCCCGGCGGGGTCGATGCCGTGGTCGGCCAGCACCGCCTCCAGGTTTTCGCGGTGCAGGATGTCGAGCCGGGTGAAGGGGCGGGCGCCGCTGCGCACGGCGTCCATCGCCGGCTGGTAGCGCCGGCGCCAGGCGGCGGCGAATTCCACCGGGTCGGTGCCCGGCGCATGCTCGGCGAGGAAGGGCGTCACCTCCCGCGCCACCGATGTGCGCCAATCCACCACGGTGCCGAAGACATCGAAGAGAAGGGCGCGCACCGGCGGGGCCATCACTCGGCCGCCTTGGGCAGGTTGCCGGCGGCCTCGGCCCACTTCCGGTCGAATTCCCAGACCTCGGGGAAGCCCATCAGCTCGCACATCTTGGCGAAGCTGTAGGCGTCGTTGACGCCCATATTGTTGGAGTGGCCATCGGCCTTGAGCTGGGAATAGGCCTTCTCCAGCGCCGCCGCGACGGTCAGGAAGCCCACCGCCGGATAGATGGCGATGCGGTAGCCCATCGCATGCAGCCGGTCCGCCGGGACGATCGGCGTGCGGCCGCCCTCGACCATGTTCGCAAACAGCGGCTTCTTGATGTGGCGGCCGACCTCGGCCATTTCGGCCTCGCTCTCCGGACTCTCGATGAAGATCACATCGGCGCCGGCCTCGGCATACATCAGGCCGCGGCGGATCGCCTCATCCAGGCCGAGCGCGGTGCGGGCATCGGTGCGGGCGATGATGAGGAAATCCTCGCTCTGCCGGGCCTCCGCCGCGACGCGGATCTTCAGCGCCATCTCCTCGGCCGGGATCACCTTGCGGCCCGGGGTATGGCCGCACTTCTTGGGAACTTCCTGGTCCTCCAGCTGGATGGCGGTGACGCCCGCATCCTCATAGCCGCGGACGGTGTGGCGCACGTTCAGCAGGCCACCATAGCCGGTATCGGCATCGGAGATCACCGGCGTCTTGCAGCCCTTGGCGATGGTGCCCATGCGGCTGACCATGTCCGTGTAGGTCGCGATCCCCGCATCGGCCAGGCCGAGATGCGAGGCCGTGACGCCGAAACCGGTCGCGTAGAGCGCCTTGAAGCCGAGCCCGTCCGCGACCTTGGCGGAGATCATGTCGAACACGCCGGGCGCCAGGATGAACTCGTTGGCGGCAAGCGCCTGACGAAGCGAGGGGTGCGGCATAGCAAAAATCCTTCAGGCGTCGGTGAGGAGGAATGGCACATTGGCACGGTCTGCGATGGCGCGGATCTGCGCCTCCAGCCCGGCCGGGATGGGAATGCCATGGGCGCTGCGCTCGGCATGCTCCGCGCGCTCGGGATCGCCGGGCACGAGAACGGGCTGGGCCGGGTCGGCGGCGGGGGTTGCGCGCAGCACATCCACCACCTGGTCCAGGTCCTGCTCGAAATCGCCCTGCGGGCGGAAGGCGGCGGGGTCGATCGCCAGCATGAAATGGCCGATATCGTCCGGGTCCTCGGGTCGCTGCGTCCGCACGCGGATCGGGGAGAAGGAGGCACCGGACAGCGTCGCCCCCAGGATATGCGCCATCAGCGCCAGGCCATAGCCCTTGTGGCTGGCCATGTCCGGCGTGCCGCCGACCGGGGAAAGGCCGCCTTCCGGCTTCTCGAAGACCTGGGCGACGGCGGCGGCGCCATCGGTGACAGGCTGGCCCGCGCCATCCATCACCCAACCGGCGGGGATCGGCCGGTTGCGCAGCGCCTTGGCGCGCACCTTGTTGGCCGCCGCCGTGGTGGTGGCCATGTCCAGCAGCACGGGCGGCTGGCGCTGGCCGGGGGCGGCGAAGGCGATCGGGTTCGTGCCGAGCACCGGCACCGCACCATGCGTCGGCACCATGGCCATGGTGCGGGTACCGCTGGTCACCAGGCCGAGGCAGCCATTCTTCGCCGCCAGCTTCACATACCAGCCGGCCGCGCCGAAATGGTGGCTGTTGCGCACCGCGACGGCACCGATGCCGTGGCGCTTGGCGCGCTGGATCGCCAGCCGCATCGCGAAGCTGGCCGCCGGATGGCCGAGCCCCGCGCCGCCATCCACCAGCGCCACCGCGCCGCTGTCGCGTTCGATGCGCGGGCGGCTGTCCAGCTTCACCTGGCCGGCATGGCGCATGCCCTCGTAGCTGGCGAGCATGCCGATGCCGTGGCTGTCGACGCCGGCGAGGTCGGTATCCAGCATCACCTCCGCCGTCTCCGCCGCCAGATCCTCCGGCATGCCCCAGGCGCCGAGGATGGCCAGGATCTGTGCCCGCACGCTCTCCGCACTTGCCCGCATGGTGTCGTCGTTTCTCCCTTCTGGCGCAGCGCGCAAGGGGTGGACCGGGCCGGGCGCGGCGTCAATCGGCCGGGCTGGGGCGGCGAAAGGCGCGGCCGGGGTATTTTGTATTGAAATCAAATCGATTGTGCCGTGCCCGCCGGCCTCGCTAGGATCAGCCGCGGGCCGGACGGCCGGTCCCCTCGGGCAGCCAGGGAGAAGCTGTGATGTCAGGCCAGCATGGGCCGATGGCCGGGTCCGCACGTGCCAACCCCGCCACCGAAGCACCGGACGCCACCGCGAGCGGAGAGGCGCCGCTGCAGCGCCCCACCCCCCGACGACGCGACCCCTTCGCCCATGGCGCGCTGCCGGTGCGCCCCACCTTCCTGCCGGAGGAGGCGGAGCCGCAGGGCAGCCGCAGCGAAATCTGGGCGATCCTGAAGGGCCTGGTCGTAGCCGTCGCGGTGATCTTTTTCCTCGGCTGGATGCTCACCCAGCGCTGATTGATGCGTTGTCGTGCCATCGGGCCTGGCGCCCGAAGGAGCGACCCATGAGAGCCCCGATTGCTTCTGCTGACCTGTCCCGCGTCGAAGGCGCAGCCGCCGCGAAGCGGCCGGCCGAGAGCCTGTCCGCCGGCGCGGTCCCGGCCGACAACGCCGTGGCGCCGCCGCCCGGGCCGCGCAGCCCCTTCACCCCGCCCGAGGCCGCGCCACCCTCCCGCCCCATCGCCAAGCCGGAGGAGGGGGCGCGGCGCCACGAGGGCCTCGCCGCCTTCGGCTCCGGCGTCATCGTCCTGCTGGTGGCGGCGCTGGTGGCCTGGCTGCTCTATCTGGCGCTCGGCTGAGGATCGCGCTGTCCTGTCCCCGCTTTTTGGGGGGAGGACGGGATGGCAAGGCCAGTGATGCTGGTGACCGGCGGGGGCCGGGGCATCGGGGCCGCGGTGGCGCGGCTGGCGGCGCGCGACGGCTATGACCTGCTGCTGACCTGGCGCGGGGGCCAGGACGCGGCCGAGGCCAGCGCGGCCGCCTGCCGGGCCGCCGGCGCGGCGGTGGAACTGGTGCAGGCGGATGCGGGCGACCCCGAGGCCACGGCCCGCGCCTTCGCCAGGCTGGATGCGCGCTTCGGCCGGCTGGACGCGCTGGTGGCCAATGCCGGCATCACCGGCCCGGCCTCCGACTTCCTGGCCTCGACCGACGCGACCTGGGCCGAGGTCTTCCGCGTGAACGTTCTGGGCCTGGCGAGTGCCTGCCGGCAGGCGGCCGCGCGCATGGCGACCAGCCTGGGCGGCGCCGGCGGCGGCATCGTCGCCGTTTCCTCCCGCGCCGCGCAGATCGGCTCCGCCTTCGAATTCGTGCACTACGCCGCCACCAAGGGCGCGGTGGATTCCCTGGTGCTCGGGCTGGCCCGCGAACTGGCCGGGGAGGGAATCCGCGTGAATGCCGTGGCGCCCGGCATGATCGACACGGACATCCACGCCAGCGCCGGCATCCCGGAGCGGATCGGCCGCATCGTGCCGAATATCCCGCTGCGCCGCATGGGCACGCCGGAGGAGGTGGCGGAGACCATCCTGTTCCTGCTCTCCCCGGCCAGCGCTTATGTCACCGGCGCGGTGCTGCCGGTGGGCGGCGGGCGCTGAGGCGCGGCGGGCATGCCTCGGGGGCGTCCGGAAGCCTTTCGTGACCGGACAGGCCTCTAGCGGAGGAAGCTCACGCCTCCGTTGTGTTTGCAACCGGGGGCCCGCTTCGGTATTCCAGCCTCATGCAGATCGAACGCCGGCCGCTCCTCGCCGCAGCCCTCGCCCTGGTCGCAGCGCCCGCAGGTGCCCAGACCATCCGCCCGGCGAGCATGCCGGCGGCCATGCCGCCCGCCATCGCGCCGGGCCTGGCGCCCACCGATGCCCTGCTGAAGCTGGTGGACCGGCTGCTGCGGCTGGAGGAGGACGGGCTGGACCCGCGCCACTATGCCATTCCGGACAGCAGCCTGGCGGCCAGCGACCCGGCGGCCTATCGCACCGCGCTGCATGCGGCCTCGGCCGCCGCGCTGTCGGACCTGCTGCTGGGCCGGGTGCGGGACATGCCGGGCCGGCCGGACCTGCGGCGCGACATCTCCGGCGTGAACATGGAAGCCTGGCTGGCGGACCTCGCCACCACGCCGGACCCGGCGGCGCTGCTGGACCGCGCGGCGCTGCGCCCGCAGGACGCCGCCGCCCTGAAGGCGGAACTCGCGCGCCAGCGGCAGATCGCCGCCCAGCCCTGGTCCCCCATCCCGGGCGATGCGACCATCGACCCCGGCATGGTCGATGCGCAGCGCGTGCCGCTTCTGCGCGCCCGGCTGGCGGTGGAAGACCCCGTCCTGGCCGCGGCGCCGGATGCGGGCGCGCTTTATGACCGGGTGCTGGAGGATGCGGTGCGCCGCTGGCAGGCCGCCAATGGGCTGGAGGTGGATGGCCGCGTCGGCCGCATCAGCCTCGGCCTGCTGAACCGCCCGCTGACCGCCCGGGTGGACCAGCTGCGCGTCGCGCTGGACATGCGCCGCGCCGCGGCCCCGCCGCCGGCGGAGCGCCGGGTGGATGTGAATGTGCCTGACTACCGGCTGCGGGTGATGGAGGGGGAGCGCGAACTGCTCGCCATGGCCGTCATCGTCGGCCGGCCGGACCGCGCCACGCCGATGATGGCGGTGCGGCTGACCGCCATCCAGTTCAACCCGCCCTGGGGGGTGCCGGAGCGCAATGCGCGGGAGGACCTGCTGCCGCGCTTCCGCCGCGACCCGCAGGCGATGATGGAGCGCGGCTTCCGCGTCTTCACCGTGGTGGGTGGGGAGCGAATGGAGATCGATCCGCGCACCATCGACTGGTCCAGCATCAACGGCCAGCGCTTCCCCTATTTCGTGCGGCAGGATGCGGGCGATTCCAGCGCCCTCGGCCGGCTGAAGTTCATCATGCCGAACAACGAGGACATCTTCCTGCACGACACGCCGGACCGGCACCTGTTCCGCCGCCCGGACCGCGCCTTCTCCTCCGGCTGCATCCGCCTGGCGGAGCCGAACCAGCTGATGGCGCTGCTGCTGTCCGGCACCCCGGGCTGGGATTTGGCGCGGGCGGAACGCGCCTTGGCCAGCCGCGCCACCAGCGTGGTCTCGCTCTCGCGCAGCCTGCCGGTGCGGCTGCACTACCATACCGTGATGGTGGAGGCCGGCGGGCGGGTGCGGATCCGGCCCGACATCTACCGGCTGGACGCCGCCTATGCCCGCGCCATGGCGAATGTGCCGCGGCTGGTGGCGGGGCTTTCGCGCCCGGCTGCGAGCAACCAGACGGCGGCGCGCTGATGCCGGGCCTGTTCGGCCATGGCGGCCTGTGGTCCGGCGCCTGCCCCTGCTGCGGGCCGGAGGGTCTGGTCCCGGCCGAGGCCCTGCCGCGGCGTGGCCTGCTGGCGGCGGTGCTGGCCGGCAGCGTGGCGGCGGCCGCGCCGGTGCAGGCGCAGGGCGCCACCCGAAGCCTGCGGGTGCGCCGCCAGGTCACCAATGACAGCTTCTCCGGCGTCTATTTCCGCGATGGTCGCTACGACCGGGAGGCGCTGCGCCAGCTTGATATCGTCTTCCGCGACCTGTCGCGGGCCGAGACCACGCCGATGGATCCCCGGCTGTTCGACGTGATGTCGACGGTGGCGCGGCAGATGGACGCCAGCGACGAGACCTTCGAGGTGGTCAGCGGCTATCGCACGCCCGAGACCAATGCCGGCAATGCCAGCCGCAGCCGCCGCGTCTCCCGCGTCTCGCTGCATATGTCCGGCATGGCGGCGGATTGCCGGCTGCCGGGGCGCAGCGCCGTGCAGTTGGCGCGGCTGGCTTCCGAGATGCGGCTGGGCGGCGTCGGCCTCTACAGCCGCGACGGCTTCGTCCATCTGGATTGCGGTCCCGTCCGTCGCTGGTAGCCGGCCTCAGGCGGCCAGGCCGATCCCTGGATCCGCGGCGCGGCGAAAGCCCTCCGCAATATGCGTGGCCAGCGCATCCACCGCTGGCACGCCAAGCGCGGCTTCGTGCCGCAGCAGCAGGATTCCCATATCCGGCAGCGGCGGCAGCCCCTCCGCCTCGCCCAGCCAGGCCAGGCCCTGGGGCAGGGTGGTGGGCGTGCTGACGGTGATGGCCAGCCCGGCCAGCGCCACGGTGAAGCAGCCGGTCTGGGTGGCGGAGTTGTAGGTCACCCGGTAGCCCCGCCCGGCCTGGCGCAGGGTGGATAGCGCCGCCTCCCGCCAGGCGCAGGCGAATTCGGGGCGGGAGATGTGCATGTTCGGGCGCGACAGGGCCAGCGGCAGCGGGTCCCGCCGGTGCAGGCCGAGCGTGGCGCTGCCGACCCAGCGCAGCGGGCCGCGCCAGATGCGCTGCGCCGCGACGCCGGGCGGTTCCTGGCCCTCGCTGACCAAGGTGAGGTCGAGCTGGCCCTGACGG
Organism: Falsiroseomonas tokyonensis; assembly: GCF_019024325.1. GTDB lineage: Bacteria > Pseudomonadota > Alphaproteobacteria > Acetobacterales > Acetobacteraceae > Falsiroseomonas > Falsiroseomonas tokyonensis. Next base: position 7,562 of record NZ_JAFNJS010000013.1, on the reverse strand, counting down.
AACTGCTCCACCAGCACATCCGAATTCAGGCAGGTGACGTCCAGCTCCACCGCCGGATGCGCCTCGGCGAAGCGGGCCAGGATGTCGGGCAGCCAGTTCAGCGCGTAGTCGTCCGGCGTGCCGAGGCGCACCGAGCCGACCATGGGGGGCGCGCGGAAATTGCTGACGATCTCGTCGTTCAGCGCCAGCAGGTCGCGCGCGCGGTCCAGCAGCCAGGCGCCCTGCGGCGTGGTCTGCACGCCCTTCGAGGTGCGCACCAGCAGCGGCTGGCCCAGCAGCTGCTCCAGCCGGCGGATCTGCATGGATACGGCGGATTGGGTGCGCCCGACACGGTCCGCCGCACGGGTGAAGGACCGCCCCTCCGCGATCAGCACGAAGGCGCGCAGCAGGTCCGGGTCCAGGCCGGGCGGCAGGGGCGTCATGGGGGAAGCATCAACGATGATGATGCTCAACGTCAATAGAAGTCGTTTTACTGATGCTGCCCAGGGAAGGAAGCTGCCGATGGTTCATCAGCAGAAGGATTTCTCCCATGTCCGGCTTCTTGCTCTCGCCTGGTGGTGGCGTGCGGCGGAAGGGCCAGCTCACGCCGCGCCACGCTGCCTCCCGCCCGGTTTCCGGCTGGCTGGACTGGCTGGCGGTGATGCTGCGCCATGTCACGACGCGGCAGCAGCTGGCCGAGATGGATGACCGGATGCTGAAGGATATCGGCCTGACGCGCCGCGAGGCGCTGAGGGAATCCGGCCGCGCGCCCTGGGATATCGGGCCCGGCGCGCAGTAGCGACCGGCCTCCGCCGCCTGCGCGGGCGGCGGAAGGCGGGGACGGTTCAGTCCAGGCTCTCGGCCACTTCCAGCATCGGCTGCGGAGCGCGGTTGAAGGCTTCCATCAGCTGGTCCGCCTGGCTGATGGGGCGCACTTCCACCGCGGCGAGGCCGGCATCGAGCATGCCCAGCTCCTCCGCGATGCGGGGGGAGAGGTCGATGATGCGGCCGCGGATGAAGGGTCCGCGATCCTCGATGACCACGGTCCGGGTCTCGCCGTTCCGCAGATTGGTCACCTCGACCACGGTTCCGAAGGGCAGGGTGCGGTGCGCGGCGGAGTTGGAATTGGGATCGAAACGGTCCCCGTTGGCCATAGTGCGTCCGGTGAAGCGGTGCGGGTGGTAATAGGACGCAATTCCACGCTGGGTTGCGAAGTCGCTGGCTTGGCTCGGCAGAGGGGCGGCGGCGGGCAGGGCCAGGAAGGCCAGCAGCACGAGGCGCCCCTTGGGCAGGGTTGGCAACAATCGGTCCTCCTTCACGCCACCCGCCTCGGGACGGAGCGGCCTCGGGGGCATCCGGTTCGCGTCATCGACCCGGGCAATGGCCCGGAAATGGCTGACCAGTGGCGTCCGCGACCGGCGCCTTGCGCCGGAAACCGCGGTTGCATCTGCCCTTGGCTACGAGGCGGCGCGCCGGGGGGTGCGTCGCGGTGGTGATGCCGCGCGATGGGGGGCGGCACGCCTTAAGGGCCGCAGTAGGCCCGCCCCCGTCAAGCTTTTAGGTTCCGCGTCTCAGTTCCGCGGCGCGATCCGCTCGGATTCGTGCATCGCGGCGTCGATGGATAGGATGAAAACCTCACGACCTTCACGGGTTTGTGATAATCCCACCACGTCCACACCCGTGAGCGCCGCCAGGGCCGGGGCCGCTCCGGCCCGCAAAAGGGCGGTCACCAGCCCGCGGACCCGGCCTTCGGCATCCAGGGCCGGCCCGCCCGAATAGCCCATGAGCGCGCCGATTCGGGCGGTGAAGCCGGGGCCGCGCCCGCCCAGCACCGTCTCCGGCTGCTCCACCACCCCCTGCGCCAGGGCGGGACCCGCCGCCGGGGCGCCGATCGCCCAGATCGCCTGGCCCTGTCGCGGCGGCCCCGCCTGGCGCGGCACCGGCAGGAAGACGCCCGGCGCCACGGCGAGCACCGCGAGGTCCATGCCGGGGCTGCGGGCCAGCACCACTGCTTCCACCACGGCCGCGCCATCGCCGCGCCGCGCCTGCAGCCGCGTCGCACCCTCTGGCAGGACATGGGCATTGGTCAGCAGGCGGTCCGGCGCCACGGCGAGGGCGGAGCCGAGCGGCACCCCATGGGCGGAAAGCGCCGCGAAGCCGGTGCGGGCGGCGCTGGCCGCCGGGCCGTCCGCGGCTTCCTCCGCCGGCAGCCGGGCGCAGCCGCCCGGCAGGAGGGCGAGCAGGGCCGCCAGCAGGAACAGGGACAGGCGGCGGGCTCGGAGGCCGGGCCGGGGCAGGGACGGCGGAAGGCGCATGGCAGGATCCTGGACCGCTGGGCGAGGCGGACCCTGCTCCCGCTCGCCTTGCCGATTCCTGAAGCCGCTTCCGGGAGTCGCCATAGTATTTGCGAATGACTCGCAATTGCTGTAATCCTGGGCCGGTCACGCAGGAGCGATTCCATGGCGACAACCGGCCTCCCCAAATGGCCCTGGACCGGCGCGGAGGCCGATGCCCTGCCGCCCGCCGAGCGTCTGCTGATCGATTGTGCCCGCGCCTGGGCCCAGGCAGCCCGCTTCGGCCAGCCCGCTTTGTTGGCGTTGCGCCGGCTGCTGGCGACCGAGGATGCGATGGCGGCGGCGGAGCCCTTGGATGCGCTGCTGCGCGCCCTGTCGCAGCACCCGCTGATGCTCGGCTGCCCGCTCTGTCCCCGCCTGGTGGGGGAGGAACCGGCCCTGCTGCTGGCCGTGGCTTGCGCCCAGCGCGGCCCGCGGCGAGAGGCGCTGGCCTGCCTCCTTCGGCACCTGCCGCCGCACCAGGCCTATGCCGCCACCGGGGCTGCCATCGCGCTGGGCTGCGCCTTCCGCCGCTCGGGCCTGAAGCTCGGCGATCCCTGGGGCGGCTGAGGCGCAGGGAGCGCTTCCGGACCGAAGGCCGTCCATGGCAGAAGGCCGCGCCGCGATCCCGTGCGGCCAGGAGTGATCCATGGACCGCCGAGTCTGGCTGTTGACGGGCGCGCAATTCGCCTCCGCCACCGGCGCCTATGCCTTCACCGGCCTGATCGCCCGCATGGCGCAGGATCTCGGCATCAGCCTGGCCACCGCCGGGCAGCTGGCCGCCATCTATGCCCTGACCTTCGCCATCGCCGGCGCGCCGATCGCGGCCGCCACCGCGCGGGTGGAGCGGCGGCTGCTGCTGACGGTGGGGCTCGGGCTGATCGCGGTGCTCAATCTCGCCACCGCGGCGGTGCCGGATTTCGCCACCGCGCTCGGGCTGCGGGTGGCCACGGCGCTTGCGGCCGCGCTGGTGCTGCCGGCGGTCGCGGCTTCCATGCTGGTGCCGCCGGCGCAGCGGGGGCGCGCCATCGCCATGGTGATGGCGGGGCTGACCCTGGCCTTCTCGCTGGGCATCCCGATGGGCACCGCGATCGGCGGGGCGGTTGGCTGGCGCGGCACCTTCGTCTTTGCCGGGCTGCTGGCGGGGATCGCCGCCATCGCCGTGCGCATCGGCCTGCCCCACCTGCCGAGCACCGATCGCGGCGGGGCGGGCTCGCTCGGCCTTGCCCTGCGGCCGGAGATCCTGCTGGTGCTGGGCGTGGTGGCGCTGGCCTTCGGCGGGCTGTTCTGCATCGCCGCCTATCTCGGCCCCATCGTGACCCGCACCACGGGTATCGAGGGCTCGGGCATCGGCGCGGTGCAGGTCTTCGTGGGGCTCGGCAGCCTGGTGGGCATCGGCTTCGGCGGCCGCCGGGCGGATGCCGCCGGGGCGGGCGTGCCGGTGGCGCTGCTGTTGGTGCTGGCCGCGGCGCTGCTCGGCTATTCCCTGCTGCTCGCTTTGCCGCCCGCGCTCTGGCACGTGGCGCCGCTGAGCCTGGTGGTCTTCGCCGGCTCCGCCGCGCTGTTCGCGCTGGCGCCGCTGGTGCAGGCCCGGCTGATGGGGCTGGCGCCGCAGGACCGGTCGGTGGCCTTGGCGCTGAACGGCGCCGTCATCTATGCGGGGCAGGGGGCGGGGGCGGCCTATGGCGGCGCGGTGATCGCGGGCGCCGGCCTGGCCTGGACCGGACTTGCCGGCGCCATGCTGGCGCTGGCCGGCGCGGCCCTGGCGCGGAAGGCTTTCCGAGCGCACGCGGCATAGGGGCGGCCTCTCGGCGCCATCGCGTTTCCTCGCTTGATCGGACCGTCCCGGCATGCGGCTATAGCGGCGGGAAACGGAGAGAATCACGATGCAACGCCGCTCGCTGCTGGCTGCTCCTCTTGCCGCGACGCTGGCCGCACCAGGCCTGGTGCGCGCCCAGGGCACCTGGCCGGACCGCCCGGTACGGATCGTCGTGCCCTATCCGCCCGGCGGGTCGAACGACACGGTGGCGCGCATCCTGCAGCCGAAGCTGAGCGAGCTGCTGGGCCGGCCGGTGGTGGTGGAGAACCGGGCCGGCGCCTCGGGCTCGGTCGGGTCCTCGGAAACCGCGCGGGCGGCGCCCGATGGCTATACCTGGCTGCTGGCCAATGACACGCTGGCCACGAACGAGACCCTGATGCAGCTGCCCTACCGGGTGATGCAGGGCTTTTCCTTCTGCACCCTGGTCGGCACCTGCCCCTATGCGCTGGTGACCCACCCCTCCACCCCCTTCCAGAATTTCAGCCAGATGGTGGCGGCGGCCAAGGCGCGGCCGCAGACGCTGAACTACGCCACCACGGGCGTGGGCAGCGGCGCGCATATCGCGACGGTGCTGCTGCAGCAGCGCGGCGACTTCAAGCTGGAGCACGTGCCCTATCGTGGTGGCGGCCCCGCCTTGCAGGATGCGCTGGCCGGGCATGTGCCGCTGTTCATGTCGAATATCGTGATCATCCTGTCGCACATCCGCGCCGGCGCCCTGCGGCCGCTGGGCCTGACCCAGAAGACCGAAAGCCGCTACCTGCCCGGCGTGGTGCCCTTCACCCGCCAGGGCTTCCCGGATTTCGAGGCGCTGACCTACTGGCTGCTGGTCGGGCCCGCCGGGATCCCGCAGCCGATCCTCGATCGCATGCAGCAGGCGGTGAAGCAGGTGCTGGCGGAGGCCAATGTGCAGGCGCGGATGGCGGAGCAGGGGGCGGATATCGTGGGGTCCACCCCCGCCGAGACCGAGGCCTTCGTCCGCGCCGAGATCGAGAAATGGGGCGCCGTGATCCGCGACAACAATATCCGCGCCGAAAGCTGATGGCCGGGCCAGGCCGGCGTATCCTCGGGCTGGCGGCGGCGGGGCTGCTCTGCGCGCCCGCCTTGGCCCGCGCCCAGGCGGCCGGGCCGCTGCGCATCATCGTGCCCTTCCCGGCCGGCGGGTCGAACGACATCCTGGCCCGGATCCTGCAGCCGCACCTGGCGGCGGGGCTCGGCCGGCCGGTCCTGGTGGAGAATCGCGCCGGCGGCCTGGGCGCGGCCGGCGCCATCGAGGCGCTGCGCGCGCCGCCCGACGGCGGCAGCTGGCTGCTCTCCTTCGATACCGAGGCGACCAATGCCGCGGTGCTCGACCTTCCCTACAACCTGTTGGAGGATTTCATCCCAGCCGGCCGTGTGGCGACCGGCCCGCTGGTCTTCGCCGCCCATGCGGGGCAGCCCTGGCGGGACATGGCGGAGCTGGCGGCCGCGGCCCGGGCCGGGCCGATCGACTTCGCCACCAATGGCACCGGCGCCATCCCGCACCTGGCCATGCTGGCGGCGGAGGCGGCACTCGGCTTCCATCTGCGCCATGCCCCCTATCGCGGCGGCTTCCAGGCGGCGGAGGATGTGATCGCGGGCTTCGTGCCGCTGATCGGGTCGAATCTGCCAGTGCTGGGCCCGGCACTTCGGGCCGGCACGCTGCGGGCGCTGGCGGTGACGACGGCGGGGGAGAGCCCCTTCCTGCCCGGGGTGCGGCCGCTGGCCGAACAGGGCGTGCCGGGCTTCGAGGCCGGGACCTGGTGGGTGCTGCTCGGCCCCGCCCGGGCGCCGGCCGCCGCCCATGCGGCCATGGCCGAGGCCCTGGCCACCGCCCTGGCCGAGTCGGAGGTACGGGCGCAGATCCTGGCGCAGGGGGCGGAAGTGGCGCCGCTCGGCCCTGCGGCCACGCGCCGTTTCCTGGCGGCGGAGGTGGCGCGCTGGGGCGAGGTGATCCGCCGGCACGGGCTGCGCGGCTGATGCTGGAACGCCCGGGCTTGGCGAAGCCGCCACGCCGCCCTTAGGGTCAGTCCGCAACGAAACCATGGGAGGAACCTGCAGATGATGCAGCGCCGTCAATTGATGACCCTGACCGGGCTGGGCCTCGGCGCCAGCCTGGCCGCCCCCTCCGTCCTCCGCGCCCAGGGCAATTGGCCGGACCGGCCGATCCGCCTGATCGTGCCCTGGGCGCCGGGCGGGTCCACCGATACGGTGGCGCGCCTGTTCCAGCCGCGGTTGGCGGCCGTGCTCGGCCAGCCGGTGGTGATCGAGAACCGGGGCGGCGCCTCGGGCTCCATTGGCGCCTCCGAAATGGCGCGGACGCCGGCCGATGGCAGCGCCTGGATGCTGGCCTATGACAATGAGGCGCCGAACCAGACCCTGCTGCGGCTGAACTACCAGACGCTGGAGGCGCTGGTGCCGGTCAGCCTCGTGGCGACAGGCCCGCTGGTGATGACCGCGCATAGCTCCACCCCCTTCCGCAATTTTCGGGACGTGGTGGATGCAGCGAAGCGGAACCCCGAGGCGTTGAACTACGCCAGCTCCGGCGTCGGCGGCCTGGCGCATATCTCGACCACGCTTCTGCAGCAGCAGAACGACTTCAAGCTGACCCATGTGCCCTATCGCGGCGGCGGGCCGGCCGTGACGGCGGCGGTGGCGAATGAGGTGCCGCTGTTCATGACCAATGTGGTCATCGTCTCCCAGCATATCCGAGCCGGGACGCTGCGGCCGCTGGGCGTGACCACGCGGGGGGAGACCCGGCATGTGCCGGGCACCCAGAGCTTCGCCCAGCAGGGCTTCGGCGATTTCGAGGCGCCGACCTGGTGGGCCTTCTTCGGCCGGGCCGGCACGCCGCAGCCTATCGTCGACAAGATGCACGCGGCGCTGCGCCAGGTGCTGAACGAGCCGGAGGTGAAGGCGCGCATCGAGGAGCAGGGCTGCGACATCGTCGCCTCCACCCCCGCGGAATGCCGGACCTTCGTGGCGGCGGAGATCGAGCGCTGGGGGAAGGTCATCCGCGACAACAACATCCGGGCGGACAGCTGAAACTTTTTCCTCGGAAAAAATGCGGTTCGATGACGGGGGCGGCCGGCATGGGCCGCCCCCTTTTGCGTCCCAGGCCAGGGTTTACCTGGGTTAGCCGGCCGGGGAGGGGGGTCTGGAGGGCCATTTGACAGGCAGGCCACCCGCCACTAGAAAGCGCCCACCGACGACGAGGCAGCCACTTGAAACTGAGCGGACACTCCGCTAGCTTCAACGGCCCGCCGAGGCGGAGGTAACGGGATAAAGAGGTCGGTATCCTACGGGGTGCTGGCCGATCGGTCCCACTGCTCATTCAATCTGTATATCTGTTGAGGGAAGAGTATTGGTTGCTCTTTGGCTCTTGTGCCGGGTGCGGCTCACGCGAGTGGGTTGTG
>NZ_JAFNJS010000012.1 GCF_019024325.1 Falsiroseomonas tokyonensis | reverse complement strand
CCTCCATGCGTGAGAATCTCCACGCATACAAAAGCACAGCCCAATCAGGCAAGTTCTTTATGACACAGTAGTACTAACGCCTGATGCGGCGCGCAGGTGGCTGGCTGGAATCGAGGACATCGGCACACTGCGCCTCGGGCCGGTGATTGTGGATGAACTGCGGCGCTTGAAACTCGTACACCCAGCGAGGTGATCCGACCTGGGTGGATGCCCCGACGTAGTTCGTCTGGACCGCAACATTGCTACCAACACGGGTGCGCCCCCGAGAATAACGGCGATTTCGACCATTCCAGTCCAAACAGGCCCTACTTCCCCGTCGCAACGTCGCCGACGGGTCGTGAAATCAAGGTCCGCTTCCAGCCTGATCCGCCAAAAAACAGACAGCCGGTTTTCGGCCAAACCCAGGCTGTAAGTTTGCGGCCACAACCGACTGCTCCGGATCAGAAGAAGCCACGTTCCTAACCTTCGTGCTGCACCCCTGATATCTACGCAGCGCTGAACTGCTCCGCGCAAATGGTCGGCCTGAGCCCTTGCGCGCTTGCCCCTACCTCTTCGGGATGCGCGCACCATCGCCAGAATCATCGAAATGGAGAACCCCATGCTCACCCTAGACCTCCCGGTCGGGCCGTACTGGCTCGACCTGCCGCGCGGCGTCCGCGTGGAAATCCGCCCTGTCACCACCGCCGTGATGGCCGCCGCCCAGGCCGGCTCCGCCCGCCGCCTCGGCGCGCTGCGGGCGTCCGACGCCGACCTCGACCCCGACATGGCGCGCGGCCTGGCCTTCGCCTTTCTGGTCAAGGCGCTCGCCCGGCACGCCGTCACCGCGTGGGAGGGCGTCGGCGACGCCGCCGGCAAGCCGCTGCCGCTCTCGCCCGACGCGGTCGAGCGCCTGATGGACATGGACGAGATGGCCGCCGCCTTCTGGGATCGCGCCACCGGTCCGGTCGCCGCCGTGGCCCTGGAGGGAAACGGCTAAGGGCTCGGGCCGAATGGCACTTCGGCCAGGGTCCTGACTACTGCCGCGGCTGTGCGGCCCTTGATCGCGACTGCGGCCTGACCTGCCCCTACGCCGCCCACGCGCCAGCCAGCGTCGAGGGCGCCGCCTGTTGGGCCGCCGGCACCACCTGCGCCTCCGCGACGATGGTGGGCCTCGACCTCGACATGCCGGCCGTGCTCGCCACCGCGCGCGAGATGGGCGCCTCCGGCTGGGCCGCAGCGGAACTGCTGCTGGCCATGCGCATGGGCCTCGCCGCCGGCAGCGCCGCGCGCCGCACTGATCCCCCCGGGTCCTGATCACCACACTGACGCAGGAGGCGTGACGCATGGCGGATAGCACGCGCCGCGTCTCGGTCCGCCTGTCGCTGGACGACGCCGCCCGAGTCAAGCAGGAGCTGCGAGAGGTCGGCGAGACCGGCCATCGCAGCCTGGAGCGCATCCAGGGCGGCGCCGACCGAGCCTCCCGCGCGCTGGACCTGCTCGACGTCGCCGTGCGCGGCGTGCAGATCGCCGGACTCGCCGCGGGCCTGCGTGCTGTGGTGGTCGCCGGCGATGCGCTGACCCAGTCCATGGGCCGGCTGAACACCGCGCTGGGCTCTGTCGAGCGCGCCGGCGAGATCTACGACCGCCTCTATCGCGACAGCCTGCAGACCGGCGTCGCCGTCCGCGAGAGCGTCGACGCCTTCGCGCGCTTCTCGATCGCCGCCCGCGAGATCGGCGCCACCTCCGACCAGGTCGCCACCCTCGTCGGCGGCCTCCAGCGCATCGCCATCGCCTCGGGTGCGAGCCAGCAGGAGATCGCCTCCTCCACCCAGCAGCTGGCGCAGGCGTTGGCCTCGGGCACGCTGCAGGGCGATGAGCTGCGTTCCATCCTCGAAGGCCTGCCGACGCTGGCGCAGGCGCTGGCGCGCGAGCTCGGCGTGTCCATCGGCGAACTCCGCAAGCTCGGCTCCGAGGGCAAGCTCACCGCCGACACGGTGTTCCCGGCGCTGCTGCGCGCCGTCGAGCGGCTGAATGGCGAGTTCGAGCGCGCGCCGCTCTCCGTCGGCCGCGCCTTCGGCCAGCTGACCGCCGCCGCCGACCAGTTCCTGGCACGGCTCGACCAAGCCATCGGCCTGTCCAACACGCTGGCACGGGCGCTCTCCGGCGCCGCGCGCGTGCTGGACGGCGTGCGCCGCGGCTCCGGCCTGCTGCTGCCCTCCGAGCAGGAGGCGGACCGCCGCGCCCAGGCCGAGGCGCTGCGCGCCCAGATCGCCCGCCTCGAGGCGGAGAGCGACGGACGCGACAGCCTGCGCTCGCAGCCGCGCCGCGGTTCGATCCGCGGCGGGCTGGTTGGCACCGCGCAGCAGCAGGCCGGCGTAGACCGCGCTGCCCGGCTGGAGGAGCTGCGCCGGCAGTACACGGAACTCCAGGAGGAGATCACCCGCGGCGAGCAGGCCGCCGGCGAGCGCCAGCGCACCGAGCAGGAGGCGGCAGCCGGCCAGGCCGCGGAGGCCCGCCGCCGCCGCACCGCGGCGGATGCCGAGGAACTGCGCAAGGCGCTCGACGACCGCTTCCGGATCAATAGCGAATACGAGGACCGCGTCCGTCGCCTGCGTGAGGCGGAGGCCGCGGGCGGCATCACCGCCGCCGACCGCACCCGCCTCGAAACCCTCGCCCTTCGCGAGCGCGACGAGGCGCTGCGCCGCATCGAGGGCACCACCCGCCGCGTGGCCAGCATCCCGCGCCCCGACCGCGAGGCCGAGCGCGAGATCAACGACATCATCCGCGAGCGCGAGCGGCTGATCCAGAACAACGAGAACGCCCAGGAACGCTACACAAGGCGCCTGGAAACCCTCGGCCGGCTGGTGGAGCGCTCCGAACGCATCGGCCAACCCATCCCCGACGAGACCATCTCGCGCGAGGCCAATGCCGCGCTGGAGGAGTTGGAGCGTAGTCAGCAGCGCGTCCAGCAGGCCACGGAGCGCACCAGCAACACGGCGCGCGAACTGGGCCTGACCTTCTCCTCCGCCTTCGAGGACGCGATCATCAAGGGCGAGAGTTTCTCCAAGGTGCTGCAGGGCATCCTGCAGGACATCGCCCGCATCGTGGTCCGACGCACCATCACCGAGCCGCTGGGCACGGCGGTCACCTCCAGCCTGGCCGGCTTTGACTTCGGCTCGATCTTTTCGGGGATCGGCTCGGCGCTGGGTGGGTTGTTCCGCGCCGAGGGCGGGCCGGTGGCGAGCGGCCAGCCCTACATCGTCGGCGAGCGCGGCCCCGAATGGTTCGTGCCCAACCGCAGCGGCACGGTGCTGCCCAACGGCATGGCGCCCGGCGGCCCGGTGATCAACCAGAGCATCACCATCGATGCGCGCGGCGCCGATGCCGGTGTCGAGGCGCGGCTGCGGGTGCTCTCGGCGCAGATCGTGCGTCAGGCCAGCGCGGCGACGCTCGACGCCATCCGCCGCGGCGGCAGCGCCACCTCCATCGTGCGGGGTTAGGCCAAGGAGGGCATCATGACGGAATACGCTTGGCCCGCCGTGCTGCGGCCGTCGCGGCTGAGCTTCTACCTGCAGCACAACACGCTGCGCTTCGTCTCCCCCGTCACCCGCGCCACGCAGGTGCTGCGGCGCGAGGGGGCGCGCTGGGTGGCGGAGGCCAGCTTCGAGCCGCTGGGCCGCGTGCAGGCCGGGGTGATGGACGGGCTGCTGGCGGCACTGGCCGGATCCGCGAACACGGTTCGCATTTGGGACTGGCGGCGGGAGTACCGCACCGGCGATCCGCGCAGCCAGGGCGATGTGCCAACCGGGCCGTACAGCTTCTCGGACGCCACGATTTTCACGGACGGGACCGGGCTGGTGGTGGGCTCGGGCAATCCTTCGCTGGCCGCCGGTGCGCCACGGGGGGCGCTGTCTATCGTCACGCAGGGCTGGTGGCCCAGCACCGTGGCGGTCGGCGCCGGCGACTACATCGGCCTTGGTGGGCGCCTCTACATCGCCACCGCTGCGGTCGCGGCCTCCGGCGCCGGGACGGCGACCATCGCCATCGCGCCGCCACTGCGCGCCGCGGTGGTGGTGGGCGAGCCGCTGATCCTCTCGCTGCCGAGCGTGCCGATGCGGCTGGTCTCCGACGACGAGGCGGCGAACCCGACCCGGCCCGGGCCTTTTGCCGCCGTCACCATCCGCCTGGAGGAAGCCCTCTGATGTCCGGCACCCCGCGTCTCAGCAATCAGGCGGCGGCAGCGGCCACCGCACCGATCGCCACGCCGGTCGTGCTGGTCGAGCTCGACTTCGCCACCGGCCCCTTTCGCGTCTGGACCGGGCTCGGGCTGCTCGATTGGGCGGGAAAGGTGTTCGAGGGCGCCGGCAGCATCGGCGCCATCTCGGATGTGGAGGAGACGGTCGAGCTGCGCGCGGTGCGGCTCACACTCGCGCTGTCGCCCGTGCCGCAGGAGGTCGTGGATATCGCGCTGGCCGAGCGCAGCTATCGCCTGCGGCCGGTCACGCTGTGGGGCGCGCTGCTCGACGCGCAGGGGGCCTTTGTCGCGGACCCGTTTCCGCTCTGGGCGGGGCTGATGGACACCATGGAGGTGACGGACGGCGCCGAGCCCTCCGTGGCGCTGGCCTGCGAGAGCCGGCTGGTCGACCTCGAGCGGGCCGAAGTGCGGCGCTACACCGACGCCGACCAGCAGGCGGAGTATCCGGGCGACCGGTTCTTCGAGTTCGTTCCCGCCCTGCAGGAGGCGGAGATCCGGCTGCCGATCCAGTGACCCGGCTGCCGGACTGGCCGGACCGCATTGCGGCGCTGATCAGCGCGGCGGAGCATCGGCCCTTCGACGCAGCGCGCTGGAACTGCGGGCGCTTCGCCATGGCCGCGGTGGTGGCCTGCACGGGCCAGCGGCCCTTGTGGCAGCACCGCCCGACCCTCGCCGCGATGGCCGACACCGCCGGCTACCCCCGAGTGCCAGTGCCCTTCGCCCGTGCTGGCGACGTGGTGCTGGCCACTGATCCCGACCGCCTGGGCGTCTTGCTCGACGCCGGCCGCGCCGCTTTCGTCGGACCCGCGGGGCTGCTTCGCCTCCCCATCACCGCGTGCACCATCGCCTGGAGGGTTGGCTGATGCCCGTCGCCATTCCCTTCATCGCCGCCGCGGCGGGAGCCGCCGCCTCCGCCGTCATTGGCGGCGGCGTCCTGGGCGCCGTGGCGGCCGCAGGGGCCGCACTGGTGGTCTCCGCCGTGGGTGCCGCGGTCTTCCGCCCCAAGTCGCCCTCCGCCGCCCGCAGCGCCAACGTCACGCCAGGGACCGACACCGGCCCGGGCTCCGGCTTCGACCCCCGCACGCCCGGCGCCGGCCGTACCCAGTCCTTCCGCCAACCGATCACCGAGCACCAGATCGTCTTCGGACGCTGCCGCACTTCCGGCCCCGTGGTGTTCCTGCATTCCGCGACTGACGACGAGGGCCGCGCCGACGGATTTCTCCACGTCGTCGTGGTGCTGGCCGCGCATCGCGTGCGCGCCATCGCGGAGGTGTTCCTGAACGGCACCGCTTCCACCGACACCAAGTTTGCCGGCCTGCTGCGCATCGATCGCGCGCTGGGCGATCCGGGCCAGGCCGCCAATGCCAACCTCGTCGCGGACACTGGCGGCCAGTGGACCGCGGCCCATCGTGGCCAGGGGCGCGCCTATCTCGCCGTGCGCCTCAAGCTGCGGCCCGAGGCCTTCCCCTCTGGCGCCCCCAGCCTCTCGGCCATCGTCGAGGGAGCGGACACCATCCTGGATCCGCGCACCGGCGCCACCGGCTGGTCGGACAATCCCGCGCTCTGCCTGGCCTGGTACCTGACCTCGCCCTTCGGGTGGCGCGCGGACTGGGCGGACATCGACCTGCCGGCGCTCATGGCCGCCGCCAACATCTGCGACGAGATCATGGGCCGCCGCGATGGCACCGCCGAGCGGCGCTATACCGTGAACGGCGCCGTCACCCTCGGCGAGGGCAAGATCGCCATCACCCGCAAGCTGGTCGCCGCGATGGCCGGCGCGTTGGTCGTGAGCGGAGGGCGCTTCTACATCCATGCCGGGGCGCCCGCGCTGCCGGCCGCGACCCTCACCTCGGACGATCTGCGCGGCGACGTGACCATCGTGGGCTCGCGGCCGCGGCGGGACCTCTTCAACGGCGTGCGCGCCGTCTATGTCGAGCCGGCCGCCGCCTGGCAGCCGACCGATGCGCCGCCGCTGCTCGCCAGCAACTACGTCACCGAGGATGGTGGCGAGGCGATCTACCGGGACATGGAATTTCCCCTCACCACCTCGGCGGCGACGGTCCAGCGCCTGATGAAAATCGAGCTGGAGCGCAACCGCCGCCAGCGCGAGGTGGCGATGCAGGCTAACCTTGCGGCGCTGCGCCTGCGGCCCTGGGACGGGGTGACGGTAGCGCTCGAACGCTTGACGCCGTTCCCGGCGAGAGTGACCGGCTGGGCTCTGGCGCCGGATGGCGGGGTGAACCTGCAACTGGCCGAGGAGGATCCCGCCGTCTGGGCCTGGAACCCGGCGACGGATGAGCGGGCCACGGGCCAGAACCCGTCGGTGGTGCTGCCGAACCCGGGCGTGATCGCCGCGCCGGCCGCCATCCTGGTGGAGACGCCGCTCGGGACATCCTTAACGGCGATCGCGGTGTCCTGGTCGGCGGTAGGCTCGGCCTATCTCGCCGGCTACGAGATTGAATTTCGCCCCACCGCCGTCGCGGTTTGGCAGGGCTATGCCGGCGGCTTCGGCGCCACCGCTGTCGCCATCCCCACGGCCGAGCCGACCGCGTTCCGCGTGCGCGCCCAGGCGCGCAGCGGCGCGGTGTCGGGCTGGCGCGAGGCGCTGGTGCCGGCCGCCGCGTCGGGCCTGGCCGCGACCGGCATCACCGGCGGCGTGCGCCTGTCGGGCGGCTTTCCGGCTGACGGGGTGCGCCTGCAGGTCTTCGAGGCCAGCAGCGCCAGCCTCGCCGCCGCGACCAAGCTGGCCAGCGAGCCGACCGCACTGCCCTGGGACCGCATCGGCCTCACCACCGGCCAAGCCCGCTGGTACTGGCTGCGCAGCGTCTCGGCCGAGGGCAACGTTTCCGCCTTCGCCGGCCCGGTCACCGCCACCGCCCTCTGATCGGAGAACGCCATGCCGGCCCGCATCGACGACCTCCTGGTCCTCAACGCCAACCTCAACAAGAGCGACTTCGCGAAGTACCTGCGCGATCGTGAGGCGGTGCTGCCGAACGATTTCGGCGGGCTGGGCGACGGCGTGGCGGATGATCGCACCGCCATCCAGGCGTGCTTCGATCGCGCCGGGGCAGACCAGAAATTCGCGATGATCCCGCCCGGCACCTGGAACGTCTCCGGCACCGTCACGCTGCCGGGCGGGGCGCGCGGCCTGATCATGCAGGGGACCATCCGCTACACTGGCACGGCACCCACCTCCGTGCTGGTGCTGGGCGATGGCGGCACCATCCGGAACGCGGAAAAGCTCTACAGCGGGCTGAACGTGATCCGCGCCACCCAGTCCGACTGGTCCTCCGAGGCCGATATCGGCATCACCGTGCGCAACGTCGATGCGAGCCAGATCGAGCTGCGCCGCGTCGAAGGCTTCACCATCGGCATGCGCACGCTGGGCGATGGCCGCGGCGTGGAGGACAGCACCTTCACGCTGGGGCGCATCGTCAACAACCGCATCGGCCTCGACATCTGGTGCGCGACGGCAACGGCCTGGAACACTTCGATCCGCTACTATGGCGGCCACTTCGCCCAGGCGACGGGGGTGAATGCCGCGCTGGATCGGTTCGGCGTGCGCTTCGGCAATGAGGTCGGCGCCTATTCCAACCACAACCGCCACGTCTTCGACGCGCCGAACTTCGAGCTGCGCCAGGCCGGCAGCAATATCGCCATCCCCTTCCTGAACCAGACCTCGGGCTCCGCCATCATCGCGCGCAACATGCGCATGGAGGCCTGCTCACCGCTGGCCGCCCGCCACACCGCCGGGGCGCAGGATTGCGAGTACGACATCGCCTGGACCAACACCTACCTGGTCGCCATCGACTACACCGCGACGGCGAACCGCTGCGGCAATGCAGTGATCAACCGACACCGGGCGCCGGCGTCGCGGTTCCACCGCTTCCTCGCTGGGGCGCCCAACACCCGCGCCGCGGCGTTCCGGCAGTCGGCGACCGAGGTGGGTGTCGAGGGGCTGATCACCATCGCGACCTCGACCACCACCGCGACCTTCATGGCGGATTTCTGCTTCAACGGGCTGACCGACCTGACGCCGACCGATCGCGCGGTGACGCTGGCGGCGAACCGTGGGCTGGGGTGGATGCTCGACACCACCCAGGCCAAGGAATTCGCGCTGGCGCATTGGCTGACGAGCGGCGCCTCGGGCGGGCGACTGTTCGTGCGGGTGTTCGACGGGGCGGGGAACATCCGCGAGGACATCGCGGGCGACGTGCTGGCCTCCATCACCACCATGCAGTGGAACGGCCCGGCTAAGGGCTGGAACGCCGGCGCGCCGATGGATGATGCCAACTTCAATCGGCGGCAGACGATCCGCGTGGGGGCGTCCGTGGCCTATGCGCAGGTGGGGGTGATCGGCTTCGACGGGCCGATCGATCTGCAGTCGCTGCGGCTCTACGGGCTGCCGGAGGCAGCTCCTGCGGTGCTGAACGGCACGCCGCTGCTGACGGGAGCGCTATTCGGCTCGGGGCGACGGGAGTTTGCCGCGGAGGTGTCCTGGGATCTGCCGAGCCTGGCGCCGGGAGCGACGTCGCTGCTCGACGTCACGGTGAACGGGGCACGCGCGGGCGACCTGGCGTCGGCGTCGCTGGTGTCGTCAACGCGGTTCATCGAGCTCGATGCGGCGGTCTGGTCGAACAACACGGTGCGGGTGATGGCGCGGAACATCTCCGCGGCGACGTTCGACTTGGCGGCGGCGACGCTGTCGGTGGGTGTAAAAAAGCGGCGGGTTCCGTGACGGCGGTCCGCAATGAGCATCCCCCACAGGGAGGGGGTGCGCAGCCCAACCTCGCACCCCCTCCGTCTTACCTCCCGGCATGCCGGGCAACATCTGGCCGGCCCTATGACGGCCGGCCTGGTGGGCTCCGGTCGGGTTCGCCGCCATCCCCACCACCGCCATCGATCTGCCCCTCGTGCAGCGTCTCCGGCGGTCCCCGCGCTTTCGGGTCCGGGTCCCCATCGTGTGTGGGCCATCAATGACCCGATGCGGTCACGCGGCCACGCTGTCCATCTCCGCAATCTTCTGGAACTCTGCCAGAAACTCGGGACGCTGCTGCGCGAGATATCGAACGACGCGCGCATTGCCGAGCAGCCGCGCAAGATAGCCTCGTGCCAGCACGAGATGGAGATGGTCGGCTCCGTAGGATTGCTCAGCGACCTTCATCTCGCGGTTCAACTGCCCAGACTCCCTCTCCATCAGGGCCATCTGCTCATGGCTGAGCCCTTTGACCTGCTTCGGCTTCGCGTCGGGGACCAGCTGCGTCTGCGGCGTGGCCGCGAGCAGGGCACGGGCATAGCTCTCGGTATATCGGTCCATGGCCACCATGAGCTCCACCGCTTCGATCTGCCGCATCGGAACCATCTTCTTCAGCACGGCGAAGACATGCGACGAGACCGACTTGTCCGTCAGGATCTCCACGGCTTCGGGGCAAACGCCGTGCAGCAGCTTCTTCTTCTGGCGCAGCGTATTGATATCGATGTTGAGAGCGCGGGCGATCCGGTCCTCCGGCACCCTATCCTCGATCGCCTTCAGGATCATGCGATGCTCCTGGACGATGGCGAGCCGGTTGATGCGTTTGTTGTAGGTGAATGCCTCGTCATCCGTCGCAATCAGGCACACCACATCGAGGTCACCCCGCTCTTCCAGAACAGCAATGCGCAGGTGGCCATCGAGGAGCAGGTAGCGTCCCGGCTTTGATGGATGGCGCGCGACAACGGGCGGTTCAATGACACCGACCTCTCGGATCGATGCGGTGATACGAGCGTATTTCGACGACCGTCTCACCTTGGCCGGGACCGAGTGCAGCATCTCGATCTTAGCGATCGGGATCCTGATCCCGGCGCTCTCGAATGCCGACCGGATCGGCCCCGCGTTTGCATCGTCTGCCATACTCAATCGGCCCCTTTGCTCTGCAGTCGTTCGGCGAGGCCCCGCGGCAGGGTTTCCAACTGTTCAGCACGGAGAAGATTGACGAAGGCATCCTCGGAGAACAGCGCGCGCAACGCCTCCGTCACGAAGACGAGGCGATCCCGTGTCGCCTCCGCCTTCCGGACGATCATGCGCTTCTTATCCGTATCCTGCTGGTAGGTGCGGACGAGGGCCTCGACTGACAGGGTCCGATGGCGCTTCGGGTCGTTCGGGTTCAATCCTTTGCCGCGGCGCCGGCGCTGCTCCACGAGGCGCTTCGCGGCGATCAGCCTGTGGCCACGAAGCAGGTTCCGCTCATACGCGTCCTGCAGGACGTTCTGGGTCTCTTCGTCCTTGGCCATGGCAATGTCGACCGCGATACTGACAGGAATTTGGCCGCTCTCGACGGCGCGAATCAGGCGTGTTTCCCCTTTGCCGAGTAGCCGAATCACTCCTTTTACATACTCGCCCGTCAGCCCGGTCTTTCGCGCGATATCAGCCTCGGAATGCCCCCGCTGCCGCATGCCGTCGATGTCATGCAGCAGATCGAGCGCCTGGTGCTGCCGCCGAGCCAAGTTCTCCACGAGGCTCATAACCAGGCAGTCCTCGCTGCCTGCCTCGACCACGATCGCCGGGATTTCGGCTTGGCCGAGGACACGAAAAGCCTCCAACCGACCCTGTCCGCAGACGAGATCGTATTTCACGGCCCCCGCGACCACGCGGCGCGCCACCGTGATCGGCCTCTTG
Organism: Falsiroseomonas tokyonensis; assembly: GCF_019024325.1. Classification (GTDB taxonomy): domain Bacteria; phylum Pseudomonadota; class Alphaproteobacteria; order Acetobacterales; family Acetobacteraceae; genus Falsiroseomonas; species Falsiroseomonas tokyonensis. The sequence goes on along the minus strand of NZ_JAFNJS010000012.1, from coordinate 108,323 downwards.
AGGCCAATGGCTGCAATGCTCGCGACGATCTCCTGGAAGGTCTTCTGGTTTCTGGCTCGCGGGTTGATGACCTCGATCAAATCGACCGCGACCGACTGAACCATGGGCGGCTTGGGGTCGGCCATCATGCGACCTCCAGGATGTGAGTTCGGGCTGCCAGGTCGAACAGCGCATCGAGCCTGTCGAAGCGGTAGGCATCGAGCGATATGCCGTTGCTCTCACGCAGCCGAAGCCGAGGCAGGTTCATGTCGAGGCGCGGCAGCAGGTAGTAGTCGAGCGCCTCACGATTGCCTGGCGCCATCCGAACCGCGACGGTGATGTCGGGGGCGATGCCCGTATCCATCCGGACATGCCACCGACGCCCACCAGCCTCGGTCTCCTGGCACCGGGCCAGGACAATGGATGTGGTGAACTCCCTGTTGACCGTCAGGAGCTCCGTCGCCGGATTCTGCTCCACGGAGCCGCCGGCAGCCCGAATGCCTTCGATGGTGGCTGCGACCACTTTCGGATGCATCGCCCGCAGAAGCCGATTCACCTCGAGGTAGCGATAGTCCCTGCCTGGCGTGAAGCCGACCAGCTGGTAGGCGCGGAGCAGGCTCCCAAAGCGTGCCTGATAGGCGCTGCTGGATGGCGCATCATCGGTCTCGTCGATGACGAGGCCAGAGAGATACCCACGATGCGCGAGGGCGCGACGCAGCACCTCCAGCATCTCGTCATCTGAGAGCCGGCGCGATCGCTCCTGGATGATGACCTGCACGGCGTCGAACAGCAGGCGATCGACCACAGCCTCGAAAGCGGCGTCGCGACGGACCCACATGTCGCGTCCATTGCGAACCCGCTTGCCGTGCAGCTTGCAGGAGATGCGGTTCCAGACGTTATCGCCAACGTATTTCTCGTTGATGAGAACCTGGTGCACCGTTCCGCGCGTCCAGGGGCGGTCCAGGTCCGTACGCAGATTACGGTCGTTCAGGATGGCCGCGATCTCCCGCTCCGGCCGGCCGTCTTCGACAAAGGTGCGATAGATCCAGCGTACCGTCTCCACCTCCTGCGGTGGCCCGGGCACCAGCACCACACGATCGATGTGAATGCTTTTCTGTTGACCCCGCGTCAGCACGCCCTTCGACGTGCCAGCCTCGTCGAGCAGTTTTCGCCGAAGTCCGAACCCGGGTGGCCCCCCTTGTCGAAAGCCTAGCTCGATCAGCCGGCACTGGCCGATGAAGGTCTTGTTGCCGAGGTCCCGGCTGTATTCCCGCGCCATGACCCGCTTGACGCTCTTGAGAATGTCGGAGCCGACGCTGCCATCATTCTCGAACTGCTCGGCGCAGTACTCGACCGTGACGCCGGCCCGCTTGCAGACATACTCGTGATAGGCACTCTCGTCCGCGTCCTGGAAGCGGCCCCAGCGGCTGATGTCGTAGACGAGGATCGTGGTGAAGTCGGCACGCCCCGACCGCACATCATCGAGCAACCGCTTCAGCGCATCTCGGCCTGCGATGCTGAGGCCGCTCTTGCCGTGATCCGCGTAGGTCCGAACGATCTCGATGCCACGTCGCCTGGCGTATTCCCGGATCGCGTCGGATTGGTTCTCGGTGGAGTAGCGTTGATGGTCGGTCGACATTCGCACGTATTCTGCGGCGCGGATACCGGCAGTCATTGCTGGTTTTTCATCGTCCACGCCAGGGTCCTGCACCACGCTGCGTCCCTCTTCGTTGTCCGTCGCTCCGCGTGGGGACCCTGCTGCCCCTGCTGAAAAGCAGAAGCTGCGCGACAGTTCGGACCGCGTTGCAATTTCGCCCAGAGAATAGCGAGGGCGAATCGTGTTGTGCGGACAAAGAAGGGCAATCAGTTGCACTCGAAGGGCAACAAGTTGCCCTTCTTCGAGAATGCGGAGGACGCGCGGGAGTGCTACGCGCGCGAGATCGGGAACGCGTTGCGAAGCGAGATCGCCGCCACAGGCCGGTCCGCGAAAGACATCATGCGCTGGACGCGGGCGAGCGAGCGCGCTGTGAAGGGGTGGATCAGCGGAAGGCGGGGGCCGACTGGCGAACACCTCATCCCGCTGATGGCACGCTCCGACGCCGTTTTTGCCGCGGTCCTCAGGGTCACCGGACGGGAGCGGTCATCGCGGAGCAGGCAGGTCGCCGAGGTCAGGCGCCTCCTTGGCGAAGTCGTGCTTGCGCTTGACGAAGTCGACCGGTGAGGTGAGCTGGTAGCGGGACGGGCGGAATGCCTGGTAGCCCGGGCCGGAGGTGCCTATTCGGGATCGCGTGGTGCCCGGATGATGCCGAGGTCCAGCGTGTGGCAGGCCAGACCAAGTTCAACTGGGCTATCCAGCACTCGCCGCCGCGCCGCGACCCGAAGGGCTCCACCGACCCGCGCCTGAAAGAGCGCGAGGTTGTCGCCGGTCCGGAAGCGCGAAGGAAAGGCGATGCCATCGAAATTGGCCGGGTGTCGGTGGAGTGCTGCGGCCCAGGAACGTGCCAGGCGCTGGTCTGCGGCGCCCACGACATCGGTCGGCACGCGCGAGCGGGCGAGCGCAGCACCACGCAGATCCACCACGCGCACCGGCCGGATCACCTCGATCACCGCCCAATCCCAGAGTGCCAATTCTGCCTCTGCGACCAGGAACGGACCCGGCAGGGCTGCATTGGCCCGGTCGCGCAGCAGGGTTTCCTGCAGGCAGAGGGTGAAGCTCTCGCCGAAATACATCGGCAGCCATCGCGGCGTCCTCCCGCGATCCAGCATGGGATCGGAGAAGCGGGATCTGCCAGGCCCGGCGCCAAGGGCGTCGGCATGGGTGGAGCGCACGAATCTCAGCCAGCGCGCGCCCACCGGAATCGTCGCGACCGACGGATGAAGTTCTGAGGCACTCCGCGGCGGACGGGCCCGCGCCCGCCGATCCATCACGCGCCTGTCGGGCCGAAGGCACCGATACTGCGTGCGAGGTCGACGAGCTCCGCGGCGCGACGCCGATCGGCAGCGACCTGCAAGCCAGACTGCATGCCAAGCTCTGGGTGCTGCTGGCGCAGGAAGCGGAATACGGCCCAAGGCTCGCCGAGCACGTCATGCAATTCTCGCAACGCCGCGATGGGCAGGCCATCCGGCCCCACCTGCCACGCAGGGAAGCGCACGCCACGCTTGGCGCCCTCGATCCCGAGCAATTCTCCCCGCCGCCGCTTCTGGAGGACGGCCTCACGCGACAGGCCGAGCCGCTCTGCGATCTGGTCGGAGGAGAGCATGTCCGGCCCCGCCAGCAGCTCCGCCGCTGCATCGGCGCCGCGCGTGTAGGCGCGTCGCAGCGCGGCACGGGCTTCTGCCGGCGTCAGCTCGGGGCGCCCTGCTTCAACCTCGGCAGCCGGCGCCTTTGGACGAAGGGCCTTGGTGATGTGAAAGCGGCTGTCCCCCTTCCGCTTGGCGGGGCCAATATCCAGCGTCAGCGTGCGACCAGTGCGGGCCACGGTGCCGGCGCTGCTGGCGACAGCCGATAGGACGCGGCGAGCCTCCTCAAGAGAGATTCCAGGAGGGACCTCAATCCGGGCGCCACGTCGGGCGGCCGCACTGGATGCGGTCGGGCGACGGGAGGGCTGGGATGCGGTTGGAGCGGCCATGACGGCAATATCGTCGTCGCAGGGCGTTTCGTCAAGTTCGTCAGGTTCGTCAGGCTGTGGGATGAGCGGGAGGTCGCGAGGCAATCGGCGACCGAGCCTCGCTACGCTCTCCAAGGCTCCAGCCTAGAGACCGCCTGTACCGAGTCGCACCTCCTCCGCCAGTTCCCCTCTGATTCGCACCGCGCCGCCGCCTCTCACTCGGGCTGGCGCATCCTGTCGCGACGCAATCGAAGCCGCGCAAGAAGCTGCTACGGCCCGCTCGTAACCGGTCGCGCCTCCTCCGCCAGCCCCCCATCCCTGCCTCACCAGCCGCATCCCGGTCCCGAGTCCACACCCTAATCGGCCGACGCCGCCTCTCCACCGCCCTTCCGTCCCCAGACCTGCACCACCGCATAGATCGTCGCCGTGGTGCCCGGATCGGCCAGGTGGGTGCGGCAGGCGGCCATGGTCTCGTCGAGCACGGCACAGCTTGTCAGCCCCGCCCGCAATAGCGGGCCGCGCAGGGAATCGACCGTGTCGGGCAGCCAGTCCGCCTGCGGATCGCCCGCCTGGCAGCCGACCAGGAAGGGGCGGTAGCGCACATCCTGCAGCTCCGCCTGCCGCAGCATGCCGAACAGCCGCCGTGCCACGCTGCGCCCGGTACCGCTTTGCTCCAGCCCCGCGCCGAGCAGCGCCTTCAGCCGGGCAAAGGCGGGATGCGGGGGGAAGCAGGCCATGCAGGCCAGGTCCTGCTCCTGCAGGGCCACCACGCCGCCAGGCCGGACCAGCCGGATCGCCTCGGCCAGCAGCGCCGCGAACCGTTCCCCGCCGGTAAACAGGAAGCGGCCATGCACCAGGTCGAAGCTGGCCTCCGGCAGGCCGGTCCGGCAGGCATCGCCCTGCAGATACGCCACCGAACCGGCGGCACAGGCGCCTGCGTGGTCCAGGAAGCGGCGCTCCAGATCGAGGCCCACCACCCGGCCCGTGGCACCGGCGCGCGCCGCCATCAGCCGCGTCACATCGCCCAGCCCGCAGGCCAGGTCGAGGCAATGCCAACCCGGCCCCACCCCGATGGCCGAGAGCAGCGCCTCGGTCTCCGCCGTCAGCCAGGCGCCCTGCGCCGCCAGCCGGACGATCTCGCCGGCGCGGGGTTCCAGCGGATACATCGCGCAGCCGCCTCAGGCCGCCCGGTCCGCGTGGCGATCCACCGCCGCAGCCATATCGGCCAGGCGCGGATGCTCCAGCAGGTCGGCATCGGTGATGAAGACCGACCGCCGCTCGTAAAGCCCGGCGGCCACCTGCAGCATGTCGAGCGAATCCCCGCCGAGTTCGAAGAAGTTGTCCTCGCGCCCGATCTCGTCGAGTTCGAAGAGCGTGCTCCAGAGGCCGGCGAGCAGCCGTTCCGTCTCGCCGCGCGGCGGCACGGCCGGCGGCAGCCCCTGCGGCCGGGTGCCGCTGAGCACGGGCATGCGGCCGCGCGCGATCTTGCCGCCGGCGGAGCGCGGCAGGCTCTCGAAGACGCCGATCCGCCAGGGCAGCATGTAATCCGGCAGCAGCGAGGCCAGCCGCTGCCGCAGGCCGAGGCCGGTGAGCAGGGCGCCCGGCACCGGCTGCACCCAGGCCGCCAGGCGCAGATCGCCGCAGGCCGTGCGCATGGCCTGCACCACGGCTTCCGCCACGCCCTCCTGCCGGCAGAGCACCGCCTCCACCGCGGCCAGTTCCACGCGATAGCCGCGGATCTTCACCATGTGGTCGGCGCGGCCGAGATGCTCCAGCATCCCGTCTGGATGCAGCCGTCCGAGATCGCCGGTGAAGAGGCAGATGCGGCCCGGGCGTTGCGGATCGGGGCGGAAGCGTTCCGCCGTCAGCTCCGGCCGCTGCCAGTAGCCGCTCGCCAGATAGTCGCCGGAGACGACGATCTCCCCCACCTCCCCCACCGGCACCGGCGTGCCATGCTCGTCCAGCACGGCGATGCTGCGCTCCTCCACCGGCAAGCCCACCGGCACCACCTCCCGCCCCTGCAGGGCGGCGGGATCGATGACCCATTCGGCGATCATGCCGGCCTCGCTGCTGGCCAGGCGGTTCACCACCGCGCAGTCCCAGCCCAGCCGGTCGCGCAGCGCCATGACATCCTCCGGCCGCAGCACCTCGCCGCCCACGATGATGCGGCGTGGCTGCCATTCCTGCCGCTCCGGCAACCGCGCCGCCACCAGGTCGCGCAGCACCGGCGGCGTCACCGGCAGCACGGTGATCCGCCGCTCCGCCGCCCAGCGCCCGAGCGCGAGCAGGCCGTGGCGGCGGCTGTCGAAGGCCTCCACCGTGGCGCCGGCCAGCAGCCCGCCGAGCACGGCCGGCGTCGAGCCCGCATAGGCGAAGGAGGAGAGATGCGCGATCCGGTCGCCCGGTGCATAGCCGTGGTGGCGCGTCTGCAGCCCGGCATGCCAGCACAGCGAGCGCTGGCTGCGCACCACGCCCTTGGCCGGCCCGGTGCTGGCGGAGGTGAGGTAGATGATGGCCGGATCCTCCGGCCGCGGCGCGCGCAGGACGCCAGCGGGCGCTGCAGCGTCCAGGCCCACCTGAACCGGCGTGCTGCCCGCATGGTCGCGGCACCAGGCTTCCTGCGCCGGCGCGGTGACGATGCGCGCCACCTGGCCGAACAGGCCGACGACATCCTCCGGCGGCGCAGCCGGGTCGATCGGCATGGCCGGGATGCCGGCCTTGAAGGCGCCGAGCAGGGCGACGATCGCCTCGATGCCGATGTTGAAGACCAGCGCCACCACGCTGCCCGGCGGCAGGTCGGACAGGGCGGCGGCCGCCCGGTCGCTCTCGGCCTCCAGCGCCGCATAGGTCAGGCTGCGGCCGTCCTCGACCAGCGCCTCGGCCTGCGGTAGGGCGGTGGCGATGCGGCGCAGGCGGGCGGGGATGGTGCCGTCGAATTCGGCGCGTTCGAAGGGGATCACGGCGCGATCTCCGCCACCAATTCGCCGGGCGTCAGCACGCGGTCGATCAGCTGCCGCTGCCGCAGCCACTGCTGGTAGGTCATCAGGCTGTCCAGCTGCAGCCGCGCATCGACCGGCATGCTCGGCCAGCAGGCCCGCGCCAGAAGCTCCGGCGGAAGCCGCGTGGCGCGCGCCAGGATCTCCAGGTTGCGCGGCGTCTTGCCCGCGTTGTAGCGGGCGAGCGCTGCGCGATAGGCGCGCAGGAAGCGGCGGCCAAGCGCCTGCCCATCCGCCAGCATGCGTTCGGAGAACATCAGCGCGGTGAACTGCCCGCCCGGCAGCAGATGCTCCCCACCCACCGCGACGCGACCGATGCCCGCCTGGTCCAGCCGCGCCACCCAGGGTTCGGAGAGGAAGGCAAGGTCCAGCGCGCCGGCGCCGAGCGCCGATTGCTGCGCCGCCACCGGCATTTCGCGGAAGCTCACCTGCAGCCGTTCCGCGCCGGGCCTCTGCCGCAGCAGGTCCACCAGGAAGCCCTCGAAGGCATTCGGCTCGGCGCTGATGCGCAGCGACCGCGGCTGGCCGGAGGTCAGCTCCGCCATCGTCAGCCCGGTGCCGTAGAAGGCGGCATAGGAGCATTCGCCCGGCGCCAGCACCACGCCGGAGGCGACCAGCCGGGCGCGGCCGCCACGCGCCACCGCATTGAACAGCGCCGGGGACGCCTGCGGGATGGCAGCGTCCAGGTCGCCGGTCATCAGCCCCGGCACGGCGAGGTGGGAGGAGGAGAGGGCGACGGGCTCGATCGTGATCCCCTCCTCCGCGAAAAGCCCTTCCTCCAGCGCGATGAAGATCGGCGCCTGGGAGAGGAAGGGCAGCACCACCAGCTTCACCCGCTCCGCCCGCGCCGCGCCCGGCAGCGCCGCGATGAGGCAGAAGGCGAGGCCCACCGCCCACGCCCTCCAGGCCACGCCGCGTTTTCGTTTTTGCCCTGTCCGCATCGATCGAATCCCTTTCCGCAATCTCAGCGGCCGAGGCAGCGATTGAAGACAATGCCGAGCGTGGCGACGACCAGCAGCGTGCCGTAGAGCTGCTCCACCCGCATGGTCTGCCAGGATTGCCAGACGGCGCCGCCGAGCCCGTCGCTGCCGGTCAGCATCTCGACCGAGATCAGCACCACGATGGCAGCATTGAGCGACAGGCGGATGCCGGCCCGCAGCATCGGCCAGGATCCGGGCAGCACCAGCCGGCGCAGCAGCATCAGCCGCCCGGCGCCGTAGTTGCGCGCCACATCCCAGAGCAGCGGGTCGATCGACCGCACGGCGACGGCGCCGGCGATGGCCGTGGGGAAGAAGGCGACCAGCGCCACCGGCACCACCTGCGCCCTCTCCCCGAAGCCGAAGAGCACCAGGAACAGCGGCAGTAGCGCCACCTTCGGCATCGGGTGCAGGCCAGCGATCACCGGATCCAGCGCCCGGTGCAGGCGCGGCAGCAGGCCCATGGCGAGACCCGCCAGCAGGCCGAGCCCCACGCCCGGCCCGACACCCATGGCCAGGCGCTGCGCGCTCGCCGCCAGATCCTCCGCCATCTCGCCGCTGCGCAGGCTGGCCAGCAGCCAGTCCAGGATCACGGTCGGGGCGGGGAAGAGCAGCGGCGCCACCCATCCGGCGCGCGCGGCGGCTTCCCAGGCCGCGGCGAGGGCCAGCAGGGCGAGCAGATGCGGCATCAGGCGGCCGGCGCCATGGCGGGCGCAACCTCGGGCGCAGGGGCTGGCACGACGTCCGTATGACGGGCGGGAGCCAACATCTCCCAGATGCGCCAGCGCAGCTCGGTCACCTCCGGCGGTGGCCGGCCGAGGATGCGCCGCGGCCGGGCAAAGGGCACCGTGATCTCCGCGATCACCCGGCACGGCCGCGCCGAGAGCACGACGACGCGGTCGCAGAGCAGCAGCGCCTCCTCGATGTCATGCGTGACATAGACCACGCTGCGCCCAGTGCCGGACCAGAGGTCCAGCAGCTCCTGCTGCAGCAGCATGCGGGTCTGCGCATCGAGCGCGCAGAAGGGCTCGTCCAGCAGCATCGCCTCGGCCTCCGCCACGAAAAGCCGGGCGAGCGCCGCGCGCTGGCGCATGCCGCCCGAGAGCTGGTCGGGCCGCGTCGCCGCGAAATCGGCGAGACCCAGGCGGCACAGCATCTCCCGCGCGCGCGCCTGCCGCGCCGCGCGCGAAACGCCCTGGGCTTCCAGGCCGAAGGCGACATTGTCGAGCAGGCTGAGCCAGGGCAGCAGGCCGTGATCCTGGAAAGCCATCAGCCGACGGGGCGGGCGGCGGCCGGTCCAGCCGGGGAAGTCGATGCTGCCGGCGCTTGGCGCCCGCAGCCCGGCCAGCATGGCCAGCACCGAGGATTTGCCGCAGCCGCTGGGCCCGATCAGGCCGAGGAATTCGCCCGGCGCGACCTCCAGGTCCAGCCCGTCCACGGCACGCACCGGGCCGGCCGCCCCGGGATAGTCCAGCCGCAGGCCGCTGAGCGCGATCCTCACGCCGGCGGCGCCTCGAACAGCGCGGCGACCAGCTCGGGCAGGCGGCCCTGGCGCAGGAACCAGCGGATGGTGCTGTGGTCGGCCAGGCCCTCGGCCGGCACCAGCCGCGCGCCCGGCAGGTCCCGCATCCGCTCCGCCTCCCGCCGGTCGGCCTCATGCCCTTCGCCGAAGCAGAGGATGGTGCGCGGCGGCCGCGCCACGGCGGCATAGGCCTGGGCCAGGTCGAAGACGAGGCCCGGATTGCGCTCCGCCACCGCGCGCATGGCCGGCGAGACCTGCGGTTCGTGCCGCGTCTCCGGATTGGTCATCAGGCTGAAGGCCAGCGCTGCCTCCGCCCCCAGGTCGAGCGCATAGCGCAGCGCCGCATAGCCGCCGGAGGAATTGCCCAGGCAGGCGAGGCGCGCAGCCCCCAGCCCGGCGGCCTGCGCGCGCAACAGGTCGAGCATGCCGCGATAATCCGCGATGCAGAGATCCGGGTCGCCGGCCAGGTAGAAGCTGGCGCCGAAGTCGCGCAGATAGATCAGGTGCACGCCGCAGCCGCGCAGCGCGCGGTGCAGCTCATCCAGCAGCAGCCAGTAGCCCCGGGCGCCGCCGGAAAAGACGATCAGCGCGCGATCGCTGCCCGCCGGATTGCGCCAGACCAGGCTGGTGCCGGGCCGCGCCGGATCGGCGCCGCCGGCCGCAAGATCCGCGATCAGCCCGCTATGCTCGACGCTCCGGATGATCTGCGCGCAGGCGCGGCCGGTCGTGCTCTCGCGGTCGATCTCGGGAAGCCCCTCCAGCACCTGCCTCGCCTGGTCCGGGGTGCCGAAGCGCAGAAGGTCCTCCACATCCCGTAGGCTGGACGGCGCATCCGGCGCGTGGCGCTCATGCGCATTGCTGCGACGGCCGAAGGCGCGCCGGTCCCACCAGGTATCGTGCTGCGGCCAGCGGGCGCGCAGGGTGGCGCGCAGTGCCTTGAAGGCGGGCCCGTCATGCGCCAGCCAGGCCGCCATCATGGCCTGCTCATACCAGCCGGGCTGCGCCAGCGCCTGGAAGCGGTCGAGGAGCGCCTGCCAGAGGACCACCGCCTCCGCCCAGGCGCCGCGCCATTCGGCCAGCTTCGCCAGGCCGATCCAGCCCAGCGGCTCCTCCGGCCAATCCGCCTGCAGGCGGGCCAGGGCCTCCGCCGTATGGGGCGGCACCAGCGCATCCTCCGGCCGGCGCGGCCGGTTGAAGTCGAGCAGGGCGCGCGCGAAGCTGAGCGCCTCCTCGCGCCCGCTCAGCAGCGGCCAGCGGTGCAGGGCCTCGCCCTGCAGATGCAGCGCAGCCAGCGGATCGCCGCCGGCGCTGGCCTGCCGGGCGCGGGCCAGGAGTGCGCTGCGCGCCTCCTCCGCCAACGCGGCCGCATCGGTCAGCGGCTGCCGCCCCACCTCCCCGCCTAGCGTCTCTCTCCGCGGTTCTGCCCAAACCAGGGCGCCCGTCGAACCATCGCACGGCCCATGGCCGTCGCCCCGTTGCACCGCGCCCGCATCCTGCCAGGAGGTGAGTCTCTGGTTTGAAAATGAGGGCGTAAACGTAAAGAAACGATGAAGGCGCGGCGCCGATTGAAAGTCAGTCGACCTGCGTGCTGATGCGCCAGAGATTGAAGATCTTGCGGCGCGCATCCTCGCTCGGCCGGCCGGCTTCGCGATCCGTCAGCGCCTGCTCGCCATGCAGCCCGATCCGCATCCAGCCGCGGCGGGCCACCGCGCGGCAGCAGATCGCCTCCGCCACCTCGCGCCGCGGCTCGGACCAGCTCCGCACCGGCATGCCATCCACCGTCACCGTCAGGCGGTCGCGCAGGGCGGGATCGATCCAGCCCTTGTTGTAGAGGCGGAGCGTCAGCCGCGCGCCGGGGCCCGGCACCGGCAGGTAGATCAGCGCCTCCCGGCTCGCGCCCACCCAGCGGCAGCATTCCCGGCTGCCGGCGGCGTCACGGCCATGCAGGCCGCGGCCGACGATCGGCATGTTCATGTCGAAGACCTGCTCCGCGCCGATCCGCATGGGCTGCAGCGTGGCGAGCCGGGCGGCGACGAACTCAGCCTCGAACTCCGCCAGGGTGTAGTCGGTGGCTGGCGCTTCGCGCAGCGCGGCGACCGCGCGCGCATGCAGGATGCGGTCGCCGGCGGTCAGCGCGGCGGCGGCGGCCAGCGCCGCCTCGCTGTGCGGTTCGGGGCGCGTCGGGTTGCGGACTTCCAGCGGATCGGGCGGGCACCAGCCCAGGTCGCGTGAGAGCGCGCCGAGCAGCCGGTCCACCTCCTCCAGCACGCCGATCCGGGCGTGATAGGCCTGCACGCTCCGCCAGGCCTGCTCGGCCCGCTCCTCCGGCGCCATGGCATCGAAGGCCTCGGCCGGGACGCTGTGCTGGGTCAGGGCCCGGCATTGATGGTCCTCGAACATGCTGCGGAAGGCGGGGTTGTCGGCGCAGGCATCGCGCAGCGCGGCGAAATCGGCCAGGCCGCGGCAGGCTTCGTGCATCCGCTGCCAATCCGCGGGCTTGTGCACATAGTCGTGCGGCGCCAGCCGGCGGTAGTCCTGGAATTGCGACAGCGCCCGCCGGTCGGCGCGGCGCAGCACGGTGACGACGTGATCCTCCGCCGCCAGCCAGGGGGCGATGTCGATATGGCCGTGCAGCACATCGTACCAGGCGATGCTTTCGCGCGCGGCCTCGGCCAGTGTGTCGCGCAAAGCGGGGTCCTGGAGATTCGCGATCTCGCTTTGCGCGATGCCGCGGTCGCGCAGCCGCTGCGCGAAATCCGCCGGCGATCGCGCGCGCTCCGCATGCGCCTGCGTATCCAGCAGGGCGTTGAAGGCCGTGCCGCCGCATTTCGAGATATGCAGGTGGAAGATCTTGCGTGCGGCGAGCATGGGATCCCGATGCGAGGTGGTGCCAGGCGGACGGGCCTGGCTGGACCGGTGGCCACCCTCCCTGCTACGGGAAGACTTAACCATTCCTTTCCCGAATCGTATAGATCCTGCGCGCGGCCGCGCAGCCAGGGGGAGAGTCCAGCACCCGTGATCTCGATCCGCCACGCCTTCCTGTTCATCCACCGGGGTAAGTCGGGCGGCAATTCCGTCTCCGAGGTGCTGCTGCCCTATTCCGAGGACCAGAAGCACGTCACCGGCAGCCAGGACGGCACGGAACGCTTCGACGTGCAGAACGACACGCTCGGCACCCGCAAGCATTCCCGCCTGGCCGACTACAAGCGGGCGCTGCCGGAGGAGGTCTTCAACCGACTCTACAAATTCTCCATCATCCGCAATCCGTTCGAGCGGCTGGTCAGCGCCTATTTCTCCCCGCATCGCCTGGCCGATCGCCAGATCGGGGGTTTCGACCGCGCCGCCTTCCTGCAGCTGATCGAGGGCCAGGCCACGCTGCGCGATTTCACCTGCACCCGGCCGGGCGGCACGCTGGATGCGGAGCTGGACCGGCTGATGCGCTTCGAGCGCCTGGAGCAGGATTTCGGCGAGGTCCTGCGCGCCCTCGGCCTGCCGGCGGCGCCGCTGCCGCATCGCAACCGCGGCCAGCACGCGCCCTATCGCGCCTATTACGATGCGGAACTGCGGAAGCTGGTGGAGACGCGCTTCCGCGAGGAGTTGGACTGGGGCGGCTACGTCTTCTGAAGGTTTGCGCGCCTGCCCTCAATGCGCCTGCGCGCGAATCCTCAACGCGCCTGCGCGCATGCCTTCAACGCGCCTGCGCGCGATGCACCAGCGGCGCGTCATCGCCCGCCCCCGCCCGCGCATCCGCCAGCACCCCGTGATGCGGCGACAGCGAACAGGCCGGGTCGGTGGCGTCGATCTCGCCGGTCAGCGCATAGGCCTGGCAGCGACAGCCGCCCCAATCCGCCTCGGCCAGGGCGCAGCCGCGGCAGGGGGCGGGCATCCAGCCGGTGCCCCGGAAGCGGTTGAAGGCGTCGGAGCCCATCCAGGCCTCGGCCAGGCTGGTCTCCCGCACATTGGGGAAATCCAGCCCGGGCAGGCTCTCGGCGGCATGGCAGGGCAGCACGCGGCCGGCGGGATTCACCACGATGAAGCGGCGCCCCCAGCCGCCCATGCAAGGCTTCGGGCGGGTCGCGTGGTAGTCCGGCACCACATAATCGATCACCATCCGGCCGCCGAGGCGCGCGCGTGCCGCCTCCACCTGCTCCGTCGCCCGGTCCAGCATGGCGCGGTCCGGCAGCAGCGCGTCGCGATTGGCCAGCGCCCAGCCGTAATACTGCACATGCGCCACCTCCAGCCGCTCCGCCCCCGCCGCCTCGGCGAGCGCGATCAGCCCCGGCAGGCTGGGCAGGTTCCGGCGATGCACCACGGCATTGATGGTCAGCGGCAGCCCTGCCTCCCGCACCAGCGCCGCCGCCGCCAGCTTTCGGACATGGCCGCCGGGGAAGCCGGCCTGGGCATCGGCGCGGCCGGCCTCGGCGTCCTGCACCGAGATCTGCACGTGATCGAGGCCGGCCTCGCGCAGCGCCGCGATGCGCTTCGCATCCAGCGTGACGGCGGCGGTGATCAGGTTGGTATAGAGCCCCGCCTCCACCGCCGCTTCCACCAGCGGCACCAGGTCCCGCCGCAGCAGGGGCTCGCCACCCGAGAGATGCAGCTGCAGGCAGCCGAGTTCCGCCGCCTCGCGGAACACCCGTGCCCAGCTTTCGGTATCCAGCTCGGAGGCGACCTGCGCCAGCTGCAGTGGGTTGGAGCAATAGGCGCAGGAGAGCGGGCAGCGATGCGTCAGCTCCGCCAGCAGCGCCAGGGGTGCGGAGACGGCGTTCATGACAGGCTCACCAGCCCCTTGTCGGACAGGTCCACCAGCAGCGCCGCCACATCCTCCGCGATCACCGCCTCCGGCGCCGCATAGGCGCGGGCGAGCTCCGCGGTGATCTCGCCCAGGCTGCGCGTGCCATCCACCAGGCGCAGCACGGCCAGCGCCGTCTCATCCGGCACCAGCATCCGCTCCGGCGCCATCACAACCCAGCGGTCGCGCGCCGCATCCTGCCGCAGCCGCACGCCGCGGCGTAGCGCCGGCACGGTGGCGGGGGTCATGACGGCCGCCGGAAGGCGCCCGGCGGCGGCAGGCCGGGCGTGACATAGGCATGGTGCAGCGCGTCCAGCTGCGCCCAGAGCAGGTCGCATTTGAAGCGCAGCGCGCCCAGCACCGCCTGCTGTTCCGCCACCGTTCGCGCATGTTCCCGCACGTGGTCCAGCGCGAAGTCCACATCGCGCGGCGCCTGGGTCAGCCGCGGCGTGAAGTAGGCGAGCGTCTCGGGCGAGACGAAATCGTAGTGCCGCAGCATGCCGGCCACACGCTCGCTGATGATCTCGGGGCTGAACATCTCGGTCAGCGAGGAGGCGATGGCTTCCAGGATGCTGCGATCGCGCACGAAATGCACATAGGCATCCACCGCGAAGCGCGTCGCCGGCAGCATCAGCCGCAGGGAGGTCACGTCGTCCCGGTCCAGGCCGAGGCCGTCGGTCAGCGCCAGCCAGCGCTCCACGCCGCCCGGCGCGCTGCCGTCACCATCGTGATCCTCGATCCGCCGACGCCATTCGCGGCGCATGCCGGGGTCCGGCAGGCGGGCCAGCAGCGTCGCATCCTTCGCCGGGATGCTGGCCTGGTAGTAGTAGCGGTTCAGCGCCCAGGCCTGCACCTGGAAGCGGTCCAGCTTCCCGTCATGCAGCAGCCGGTGGAAGGGATGCAGGATGTGGTAGCGCTCGGCCCCGATGGCGCGCAGCGCCGCCTCCAGCGCATCGGGCGACAGCGGCGTGCGGGACACTTCGTTCACAGCGTGATCTCCATCCCGTCGGTGCCGACCTCCCAGCCCGCGGCGAGGATCGCGGCGTGCTCGGGGCTGTCGGAGAGCAGCGCGGGGTTGCTGTTGTTCAGATGCACGAGGATGCGTCGGCCGAGCCGCAGACCCGCGAGCTGCGCCAGCGTGCCCTCCGGCCCATCGATCGAGATATGGCCCATGCGGCGCCCGGTCTTCGGCCCGATCCCGGCGCGCGGCATCTCGTCATCCTGCCACAGCGTGCCGTCGAAGCAGAGGCAATCGGCGCCCTCCAGCCGCGCGCGCAGCGCATCCGTCACCGCCGCGCAGCCCGGCACGAAGACCAGAGCATGGCCGGCGTCATCGGTGATGCGCAGGCCGATGGTCGCGTCCTCCGACAGGCCGGGGTCGCCACCGGACTCGGCGAAGAGCGGCACCTTGCCCGGCACGGCAAACCCCTCGACCGCCAGGCCGAGCGGCCGGCCCTCCGCATCCGCCAGCGCCACCTTCCGGTCAGTCGGCAGTTCGTGGCGCGGCACCAGCGCCGGGTTCACCGCGCCGAAGATCGGATTGGCCGCCAGCACGCCCAGCACGGAGGCCGGCGCATGCAACACAAAGCGGTGGCCCTCGCGCAGGGTCAACAACCCGGCGATGGCATCCACCTCGCCACCCGTCAGCACCACCGCGGCAATCGGCGAATGGCGCTTGCGACCACCGTCTGGCCGCGGATGCAAGGCGGGCGTCGCCTCGATCTGGGCGCGCAGGTCGGGGGAGGCATTCACCAGCACCCAGCGCGCACCATCGGCGGAAACCGCCAAGCCGCATTGCGTGCGTGGCAGCGCCGCCGGATCCCCGGCCCGGGCGCGCCGGCAGGCCTCGGCGGCGGAGTTCCACTGGGGAAACCCGCCGCCGGCCCCGGTACCGAGCAGGATCGCCTTCATCGCCATCCGGCGCGGTAGCCGAGGCCGAAGCTCAGACCTTGCGGGCCACTTCGGCGCAGGCGTAGGAATTGATTTCGCAGCCGAGCGAAATCTCGACGACGCGGGGCTTGGTCCAGGCCATGATCTTCTCCTCCTTGGTTGGCGACGCCCGGGATATGGCGGCCCTTCACGCTAGTCCCGCCACACATTTCCGTCATGAAAAATCGTTCATGCCGTTGGGCGGTCATGATCAGAAAGCGCAGGGCTGGGCGGAGTTCGCCCTGGGGGCCGGAATAAGCGCCCTCAACCCTCCCCGGGCTCCGGCGCGGCGGGCCGGCGGGGCTTCAGCGGCGTCATCAGGTACAGGGTCACCGCCGTGAACAGGCAGATGGTGACGGCGACATGGTAGCTGCCCAGCGCCACCGCCGCGCCGATGGCGCCGGTGGCCCAGATGCTGGCAGCCGTGGCCGTACCGCGGATCATCGCATCGCCCTTCAGGATCGCGCCGGCGCCGATGAAGCCGATGCCGGTGATCACGCCCTCCACGATCCGGGCCACCGCCTCGGGGTTGTTCTGCGTGATCGGCTCCGCCGCCTGGACGAAGCCACAGCTGGCGATCGCCACCAGGGGGAAGGTGCGCAGCCCGGCGCTGTTGCTCTCCCGCTCACGGTTCCAGCCGATGATGAAGGCCAGCGCGTAGGAAATGCCGAGGTCCCGGATATTCGGGCCATAGTCGAACACCAGGTGGCGCAGCACCTCCTCCAGCCAGGCCTGATCCACCCCGAATGCCCTCCCCTGTCGAAACAGGCGGCATAACCCGCCGGCATCGCGCGGGTTGCACCCGGTCCGGCACCTATTCCGCCGGCTGCGGCTCGGCCTCCTGCCGCCGCAGCTCCGCCGCGCGGGCGCCGGGGGCGCTGGTGAAGCCGGCCAGGCGGGCATAGGCCACCGGCACCACGAACAGCGTCAGCAGCGTGCCCAGCAGCAGCCCGCCCGAGATCACCAGGCCGATGGTGCTGCGCGATTCCGCCCCGGCGCCACCGGCCAGGGCCAGCGGCACGGCGCCCAGGATGCTGGCGGCGGTGGTCATCAGGATGGGGCGCAGGCGCAGCGCCGCGGCTTCCTCCGCCGCCTCGGCCGGCGCCATGCCCTCGTCGCGCAGCTGGTTGGCGAATTCCACCAGCAGGATGCCGTTCTTCGCCACCAGGCCGATCAGCAGCACCATGCCGATCTGGCTGTAGATGTTCACCGTCAGCCCCGCCGCCCAAAGGGTCAGCAGCCCGCCCGCCAGCGCCAGCGGCGCCGCCGTCATCACGATCAGCGGGTGCAGGAAGCTTTCGAACTGCGCCGCCAGCACCAGGAAGGTCAGCACCAGCACCAGCGCGAAGATCACCAGCACGGCCTGGCCGGTTTCCTGAAGGTCCAGGCTTTCGCCCAGCCAGCGCAGCGTCGCCTCCCCGGGCAGCGCCTCGGCGGCGGCGGCCTCGGTGCGGTCGATCATGCTGCCCAGCGTGGCGCCGGGGGCCAGGTTGGCGCCGATCTCGACCGCCGCCAGGCGATCGACGCGGCGCAGTTCCTGCACCGTGCCGACCTCGCGCAACTCCACCACGGCCGAGAGCGGCACCAGCGTGCCGTCGCGGGCGCGCAGATGAACCGTGCCGATATCGCCCGGCGCGGCGCGGTCCTCCGCCTCCGCCGCCAGGATCACCTCATATTCCTCGCCGCGGTCCAGCCAGCGCGTCACCTCCCGCTCGCCGAACAGCACGCCCAGCGTCTCCCCGATCGCGGCGGCGCTCAGGCCAAGGCCGGCGGCGCGATCGCGGTCGATGCGGATTTCCACCTGCGGCTTGGTCGGCTTGTCGGAGGTATCGAGCGCGACCAAGCCGGGGATGCCGCCTGCCTCGGCCAGCATCGTCGCGCCCCATTCGCGCACGCGCTCGCGCTCCGTCCCCGCCACGGCGAAGCGGAACTGCCGCCCGCTGCGGCGCTGGCCGAGTTTCGGCGGCGCCACGGCGAAGGCGCGCACGCCGGGGATCGCCGCCAGCCGGCCGCGCAGATCGGCCACCACCTCGGCCTGGGAGGTCTCGCGGTCGCCCCAGGGTTTCAGCCGGAGGATGACGATGGCCCGGTTGGTGGTGGCGGTGCCGCCGCGGCCGGGGGCCACGATGCTCAGGAATTCCTCGGCCGGCGCATCCTCCCCGACCAGGGGCGCCAGCGCCGCCTCGATCTTCAGGACCGAGGCCAGCGTATCCGGATAGCCGGCGCCCTGCGGTCCTTCCGCGATGATCAGCACCGAACCGCGATCCTCCTCCGGCGCCAGTTCCTGCGGCAGCGCCATCCAGGCCAGCACGCCGGCGCCGGCGAAGAGCAGCCCGCCCAGCAGCACCAGCGCCGGCGCCTGCAGCAGGAAGCGCAGCACGCCGCGATAGCGGTCGCGCAGCCAGTCCTGCGCGCGCGTGCTGGCGCGCGCGAGGCGCCCATCTTCCTGCGTGCCGGCAAAGAAGCGCGCCGAGAGCAGCGGCGCCAGCGTCAGCGCCGCGGCGGTGGAAAACACCACCGTCGCCGCCAGCATCACGGCGAATTCCGCGAACAGCCGCCCGACATTCCCCTGCAGGAAGGCCAGCGGCAGGATGACGGAGAGCAGCGCGGCGGAGGAGGCGAAGACCGCAAAACCCACCTGCCGCGTCGCCCGCACCGCGGCCACCATGATCGGCTCGCCCTGCTGCTGCCGCCGGCGGATATTCTCCAGGATCACCACCGCATCGTCGACGCAGAAGCCGATCGCCAGGATCACCGCCAGGATGGTGAGCACGTTGATGGAATAGCCGAGCGCCGCGGCCACCGCGATGGCGGGGATGATGGAGGCCGGGATGGTCACCGCCGGGATCAGCGTGGCGCGCAGCGAGCCGAGGAACAGGTAGATGACCAGCACGATGACGCCGATGGTGATGGCCAGCGTCCAGGCGACATTGGCCAGCGTCTCCCGGATGAACAGCGCCTCGTCATAGGACAGCTGCAGGGAGACGCCGGGCGGCAGCGACCCGCCCAGCCGCTCCGCCGTTTCCGCCACGCCGGAGGAGACCTCCAGCGCATTGGCATCAGACCGGCGCAGGATGCCGATGGCGATCGCCTCCTGCCCCCCGGCGCGGAAGGCGGAGCGGTAGTTCTCCACGCCCACCTCCACCCGCGCGACATCGCCGAGGCGGACGCGGCCATCGCCCGTGGCCTCGCCCTCCCGCAGCACCAGCCCGGCAAAATCCTGCACCGTGCCGAGGCGGGTCAGCGCGCGCAGGGTCAGCTCCTGCCGCCCGGTCTCCAGCCGCCCGGCCGGGACTTCGAGGTTTTCGGCGCGCAGCGCATTGGCCACGTCCACCGGCGTCAGGCCCCGCGCCGCCAGCGCCGCCTGGTCCAGCCAGATGCGCATGGCATAGCGCCGCCCGCCATAGATCTCGACGCCGGCGACGCCCGGCACGATGCCCAGCGCATCCACCAGCCTTCGCTCTGCCAGGTCGGTCAACTCCGCCGTGCCCAGGCTCTCCGAGCGCAGCGTGAGGTACATCACCGCATCCTCGTCGGCCGAGGCCTTCTCCACCACCGGATCCTCGATCTCGGTAGGCAGGTCGCGGCGGGAGGCGGAGACCCGGTCCCGCACCTCCGCCGCCGCCGCGTCGAGGTCGGTGCCGGTGGTCAGTTCGATGATGATGATGGAGGATTCGTCGCGGGTGATGGAGCGGATGATGCGGATGCCGGCGATGCCGGAGAGGTTGTCCTCGATGATCCGCGTCACCTCGCGCTCCACCACCTCCGCCGGCGCGCCGTTATACAGGGTGCGGACGGAGACCACGGGCGGGTCAACATCCGGATATTCGCGGACGGAGAGGCTGAAGGCCGCGCCGATGCCGATGGCGACCAGCAGCAGGTTGAAGGCCAGCGCCAGGACGGGGCGCAGCACCGGCAGGTCGAACAGGCTGCGCATCAGCGGCGCGCCACCGGGCCTGGCACCGGCTCCGGCTCGGCCGCCGGCGTCGCGGGATCGGCCGGCGCGGCCTGCACCCGCGCGCCATCCTGCAGGCCCTGCAGCCCTTCCAGCACCACCTGGTCGCCGGCCGCCAGACCCTCCTGGATCTCCATGCGCTGCGGCAGGCGCTGGCCGATGCGGACCGGGGTGCGCTGGGCGATGCCGTCCGCGACGCGGAAGACGAAATGCTCCGGCCCCTGCAGCACCACGGCGCGCGGCGGCACCGTCACCGCCTGCTCCACCACCTCCGCCGCCACCCGCACCTGCATCAGCATGCCGGGCCGCAGGGCGCGGTCCTCGTTCGGCAGCCGCGCCTCCACCTGCACCGTCCGCAGCACCGGATCGACGCGCGGCACCACGATGCGGACGCGGCCCTCGAAGACGCGGCCGGGAATGGCTGTGGAGGTGGCCTGCACCGCGGCACCCTCCGCGATGCGCGCCGCGTCGCGTTCCGGGACGGCCAGGCGCAGGTCGATCGGGTCCACCGCATCCAGTGCCACCAGCGGCGTGCCGGGCTGCACCAGCGTGCCGATGCTGACCTCCTTCAGCCCCAGCCGGCCGGCGAAGGGCGCCAGGATGCGGGACTGGGACAGGCGGGATTCCGCCGCAGCCGCCCGCGCCTCCGCGCCCGCCAGGCGCTGGCGCAGATCGGCCACGTCGCCGCGCGGGGCAAAGCCACCCCGGGCTAGGCGGGAGGAGCGGGACAGCTGCTGCTCCAGCTCCGCCGCCTCGGCCTGCGCGGCGCGGAATTCGGCCTCGGCCGGGCCGGGGTCCAGGGTGACCAACAGCTCACCCTCGGCGACCTCGGCGCCCTCCTCGAAAGGCAGGCTGGTGACGCGGCCGGTGATCTCGGCGGCCAGCCGCACGCTGCTGGTGGCGAGGATGGTGCCCAGCGCCGGCACCTCCCGCACCAGGCGGGTGGATTGCGCGGTGGCCAGCACCACCGGGGTGGGCGGCGGCGCGGGGGCGGCCTGCTGCTCCGCCGCGGGCCAGAGCAGCCAGGCGCCAAGCCCGGCAGCGGCCAGGATGGCGACGCCACCGGCCAGGGCGGCGCCGCGGCGCACGCGGCCGTGATCGGGTTGCGGATCTGTCATCCGCGCAGCAACGGCAGCTGTGGGTGCGGAGTTGCCTCGGCGCTTCGCGATGCAACAAAGCGTCACACGGCGGGCGGCTCAGCGCTGGATCAGGCGATAGTTCACCGTCAGGTCGATGGTCACGCCTTCCGGATCCGCGGGCGGCGGGAAGGCCGGCAGGCGGGCGCCGCTGAAGGGGAAGGTGGTGCCGAAGTTCAGCGAGGGCGAGCCGGAGGGGGTGATGAGCCGCACGCTCAGCACCCTGCCATCCGGCGCCGCCACCACCCGCACCCGCACCGTGCCGGATTCGCGGTTCTGGATGGCGCCCAGCGGATAGCTGATGTTCTGGTCCAGCCAGCGCCGGAATGCCGCGCGCCAATCCGCCCCCACCTGGGCGCCGGTGACCCTCAGGTTCGGATCGGCGCGGGTTTCCCCCTGCAGCAGCCGCGGATCAACGGAAAGGTCGAGCCCCCGCCCCGTTGGCCGGCCCGCGGGCGGGCTGGGCCTGGCGGCGGGGCCGAGCGCGATGCCGCCCGGCGCCCAGAGCACGCCCGGCGGCAGCGCCGGGGCCGAGCGTCGGGGCGCGGGCGCGGCGGGTGCCGGGGGCGGCGGCAGGGGCAGCGCCTCCGCCTGCTGCGGCTCGGCCTCCGGCGCCGGTGGCGGCGGGGCGGGCGGCTGCAGCTGGGCCATCGCGGGGGGAGGTGGCGCAGGCGCCTCGGCCGGCGGCGGTGGCGGGGCCAGGGGCAGCGGGATGGAAAGGGGCGGCTGCGGCTGGGCCAGCTGGGGCTGGGCGACGGGTGGCCGGGGCTGGGGCGGCGGCGGTGGCGCCTGGGGCAGAGGGATCGGCGGCGCGGGAGAAGGCTGCGGCAGCGCGAGCCGCGGCGGCGGGGCCTGCGGCAGCGGCGGGGCGGCCTGGAGCGGTTCCGATGGGGTGGGCGCCACCTGGGTCGGCGGGGGGGGTGCCGGAGGCACGGGGGGGGGCGGCGGCGGGGGCGCGGCGGCCTCGGAAGGCGGCGGGGCGGGCGGGGCCTCGATGCCGGGCGGGGGCTCGGCCAGGGGCCGTTCCGGCTGGCCGCCCTCGAAGACCACCTCCACCGCCGGCGCCGGCAGTTCCTGCACCTCCCGCGGGCGGGCCACGAAATAAAGCGCCAGCAGCCCGTGCAGCAGCAGCGAGGCGACGAGCCAGGCCAGGATGCGGCGGGTGCGCCGCCGGGTGCGCGGCACCAGCCATGGCGAAACAACCGCCGCGCTGGGCCGCAGCTGGGGCGGATCGCGCCGCGCCGCCGCGACGGGCGCAGGGCGGAAGCGCGGCATCGGGCGGGTCAGCAGGCGGGGGTCGGAAGCGTCTGGCACGGTGCCCGGTGTGATGCTGACGGGGGGCTTACCGGATTCCGCGCCCGGACCAAAACCGGGCGCGGTAACGAAGTGTGGTGGTGCGGGACCGGGGCGGAATGATGCGCCCCCGCCCGCTTGCCGGTGGACAGGCCGCGCATCCACCGCAATACGCAAGGAACACAGCGGACAGGAATGCCGGATGGCCCGTCCAAGCCCCGCCCTCGTCAGCATCGGCCAATCCCCGCGCGAGCATATGGTGCCGGAGGTGCTCGCCTTGGCCGGCGCCGCGGCGGATGAGGTGGCGGTGCGGGAATTCGGCGCGCTGGACGGGCTGGACGAGGCCGGCATCGCCGCCGGCGCCACGGGAGCGGGAGCCGGTGCTCTTCACCCGCCTGGCCGATGGCAGGCGGGTGCGGCTGGGCGCCGGCTTCCTGGCCCGCCGCCTGGCCCCGCTGTTGCACCGGCTGGACGCGGAAGGAAACGACCTGATCGTGCTGGCCAGCACCAGCCTGTTCCAGCCCTATCGCCTGCGCACGCCCTTCGTGCATGCCCAGCAGGTGGTGGATGCCTGGATCGGCGCCCTGGTGATGGGGGAGGCGCGGATCGGCGTGATGCATTCCCTGCCGGAGCAGCATCGCGGCTCCGCCCATGGCGCGCTGATGCAAAGCGCCCGCGCCGTGGCGCGGGAGGATGACATCGCCGATTTCGACGAGGCGGCGCAGCGCCTGGCGGCGGCGAACCTCATCCTGATGCATTCGGTGGGCTATACGGAGGCGATGGCCGAGCAACTGGCCGCGCGCACCGGCAAGCCGGGTGGTCACCGCGCGGCGCATCCTGGCGGGCGCCATCCGGCTGCGCCTGGTGGCGCTCGCCCCGCGCCCGCCGCCGGTCCATCCGACGGAGCCGGGCTTCGGCAATGAGGCGGAGCCGCTGCAGGCGCTGATCGACCGCCTGCCCGGCCAGACCGAAAGCCTGACGCCGCGCGACCGCGACGTGCTGATGGCGCTGCTGGGAGGCGAGGGCAACAAAGAGATCGGCCGCCGCCTGGGCATCAGCCATCGCACGGTGGAAATCCATCGCGGCCGCGTCATGGCCAAGCTGAATGCGGGCTCCGCCATCGAGCTGTTACGGCGGCTGATGATCGTGCGGGATTTGTAGGATGCCCGGATTCCGGCATCCCTGCCCGCTTGCTCGGCGGAACGCGCATCTCGGGTAAGGAGCCGCCCTTATTCAGAAGCGCGCCGCCGCACTGCAAGCTGCCAGGCAAACATTTCCGGCCGCCCTTCGCGGGCCGCTGCAAGGAGAGGTGCTGGCCAGATGGCAGACGCGGCGACCCGCTACCGGATCGGATTCGACATCGGCGAGACCTTCACCGATTTCATCCTGCTGGATCGCGCCACCGCGACCATCCGCCTGCACAAATGCCTGACCACGCCGCAGGATCCGGCCGAGGGCGCGCTGGCGGGCCTGGCCGCGCTGGTGGCGGAGGCGGGGCTGGCGCTGTCCGAGATCTCGGAAATCGTGCACGGGACCACGCTGGTCACCGATGCGCTGAACGAGCGCAAGGGCGCCGGTCTCGGCATGATCACCACCGCCGGCTTCCGCGACGTGATCGAGATGGGGACGGCGCAGCGCTACGACATCTACGACCTGTTCCTGCAATATCCCGATCCGCTGGTGGCGCGGCGCAACCGGCTGGAAGTGCCGGAGCGGCTGGACCGTGATGGGCAGGTGGTGACGCCGCTCGATCTCGAGGCGGTGCGGCAGGCGGCGCGGCAGCTGGTGGCGGGCGGGTCGCAGGCCCTCGCCATCTGCTTCCTGCATGCCTATCGCAATCCGATGCATGAGAAGGCGGCGGCCGCCGCGATCCGCGCGGAATTCCCGGATCTCGCGCTGTCCTTGTCGAGCGAGGTCGTGGCGGAGCTGTGGGAGTACCAGCGCTTTGTCACGACCTGCGCCAATGCCTATGTGCAGCCGCTGATGGACCGCTACCTGGCGCGGCTGCAACGCGAATTGTGGAGCCGTGGCTTCCGCGGCGCGCTGCGGCTGATGCAATCCGCCGGCGGCCTGGTGGGCCCCGAGGCGGCGCGCAGCTTCCCGATCCGCCTGCTGGAATCCGGCCCCGCCGGCGGCGGCCTGGCGACCGCCTTCTTTGGCGGGCTGGTCGGCCAGAAGGATGTGATTTCCTTCGACATGGGCGGCACCACCGCCAAGGCCTGCATGATCGCCGATGGCGCCTGCGAAGTGGCGCCGATGATGGAAGTGGCGCGGCTGCACCGCTTCAAGAAGGGCTCCGGCCTGCCGATCAAGGCGCCCGTCATCGACATGATCGAGATCGGCGCCGGCGGCGGCTCCATCGCCAACATCGACGAGGTGGGGCTGCTGAAGGTCGGGCCGCATTCGGCGGGCGCCGATCCGGGTCCCGCCTGCTACGGCCGCGGCGGCACGCAGGCGACGGTGACCGATGCGAAACTGATGCTCGGCTACTACGATCCGGGCTTCTTCCTCGGCGGCCGCATGGCGCTGGACAAGGCGGCGGCGGAGGCGGCGCTGGCTTCGGTCGGCGCGCAGATCGGGCTCTCGGCGGCGCAGACGGCCTGGGGCATCCATCGCACGGTGACGGAAAACATGGCCGCCGCCGCGCGCATCCATATCGTGGAGAAGGGCAAGGACTCGCGCCGCTACGCCATGGTGGGTTTTGGCGGCGCCGGCCCCGCCCATGCGGTGGAGGTGGCGCGCATCCTCGGCGTGGAGGAAGTGCTGATCCCGCCCGCCTCCGGCGCCGCCTCCGCGCTCGGTTTCTTGGCCGCGCCGCTGTCCTTCGAAAGCGTGGGATCGCTGCCCGTGGCGCTGGAGGATCCGGCGGCGCCGGCGGTGATGCAGCAGGTGCTGGCGGAACTCGCGGTGGAGACGGCGGCGATGCTCACCGCCTCCGGCGTGGACCAGGCCGAGATCAGTATCGAGCGCAATGCGGATATGCGCCTGGCCGGCCAGATCCATGAGATCAACCTGCCGCTGCCGGAGGGCGACATTACGGCCAAAACCTGCCGGCGCTGATGGCGGCCTTCCGCCGCGTTCATTCCGCGCGATTCACCTCGGTCTACGAAGGTGTTTCCCCCGAGATCGTCTCCTTCCGCGTGCGCGCCGCAGGACCCGCCCCGGCGCTGACCGTGGCGCAGGCGGATGCGCCGGCGGGTGGCGTGCCGCTGAAGGGCCGTCGCATGGCTTGGTTCGGCGACCGCTTCCACGACACGCCGGTCTATGACCGCTATGCTCTGGCCTCCGAGGGCATGATCCAGGGCCCCGCCATCATCGAGGAGCGGGAGGCCACCACCATCCTTGGCCGCAGGACGGTGTGACGGTGGGTGCCGCCGGCACGCTGCGCATCCGCGTCGGCGTCGCCGCCCCCATCGCCGCTCGCATCACCCCCGCCACGCCGATCACCGAGGCCCGCGCGCTGATCGAGGCCGATCCGGTCTCGCTGGAGATCATGTGGAGCCGGCTGGTGACCATCGTGGAGGAGATGTGGCAGGCCATCTGCCGCACCGGCTTCAGCCTCATCGTCTCCGAGGCGCAGGATCTCGCCTGCGACATCCTGGATGCGGCCGGCGAATCCCTCGCCCAGTCGCCGCGCGCCATGCCGGTGTTCAACCTGACCCTGCCGCGCGCCGTGAAGGCGATGCTCCAGAAATATCCGGCGGAGACGCTGCGGCCGGGCGATGTGCTGATCACCAACGATCCCTGGCTCTGCGCCGGGCATTTGTACGACATCGCCATCGTCACGCCGGTCTTCCTGGATGGCCAGCTGGTGGCGCTGATGGGCACGGTCGGCCATGTGGGCGATATCGGCGGCATCAAGGACGGGCTGAAGGCGACCGAGATCTTCGACGAGGAGCTGCAGATTCCACCCGCCAAGCTGTACCGAGCCGGCGAGCCGAACGACACGCTCTTCGACATGATCGCGGAAAATGTCCGCAAGTCGGAGGAGGTGCTGGGCGACCTGCATTCCTTCATCGCGGCCAATGCGCAGGGCGGCGAACGCCTGCTCGGCTTCATGCGCGACTACGGCATGCAGGACCTTCGCGCTCTGGCCGCCGTGGTGCAGGGCCGTGCGGAGCGCGCCATGCGCGATGCGATCCGCGCGCTGCCCGATGGCGTCTACCACTCCACCGTCAGCAATGCCGCGCTGGGCCGCAGGCTGGACTATCCGCTGAAGCTGACGGTGGCGGGCGATGAGATCGAGCTGGATTTTGCGGGCGCGCCGGAGCAGCTGCCGCTCGGCGGGCTGAACTGCACCTACAGCTACACCATCGCGCATGGCTCCTACCCGCTGAAATGCATCCTCAGCCAGCAGGTGCGCGGCAATGCGGGCTGCTACCGGCCGATCACGGTGAAGGCGCCGGAGCACTCCGTGTTGAACTGCACGCGCCCTGCCGCCTTAGCACTGCGCACGCGCACCGGCTGGCACCTGGCGCCCAACATTTTCCGCGCGCTGTCGGATGCGGCGCCGGATAGGGTGCAGGCGCATACGGGACTGCCCGTCTCGGTGAAGGTGCATGGGCTGGATGCGAAGGGGCGGCTCTATGCCGACCACTTCTTCATGGGCGGCGGCCAGGGCGCGAGTGCGGCGCATGATGGAAAATCCGCGCTGCTCTGGCCGACCTCGGCCGCCAATACCTCCATCGAATTGTTCGAAACACGCTCCCCCGTGCTGGTGGTGGAGAAGTCGCTGATCGCGGATTCCGGCGGCGCCGGGCAGCATCGCGGCGGCCTCGGCACGCGCACACGGATGCGCAAGCTGCATGATGACGGGCCGCCCACCCAGGCCTCCGTCGCCGCGGAGGGCGTGGGCGTGGACTCGCCTGGCCTGTTCGGCGGGTTGCAGGGTGGTGCCGCGCGTGGCGCGGTGCTGGACCGCGACGGCAACCTCGCCCGCGACTGCGGCGCGGGCGAATTGGTGACGCTGACCGATACCAGCCGGATGATCGAGCTGCGGCTCTGCGGCGGGTCCGGCTTCGGCGACCCCGCCTCGCGCAGCGCGGCGCTGGGGGAACGGGATTTATAGGCAGGTTACGTCAGCCCCGCCGCGGCGAAGGCCGCGGTGCAGGCAGCAGAATAGGAGACGACGCATGAACCGCCGCGAACTCTTCCTTGGTGCCGGTGGCCTGGTCGCCGCCGCCTCGCTCAGCCCGGCCTATGGCTTCGAGCGCGAGGGCAATCGCCGTATCCTGGTCTTCTCCGGCAATCAGCCCGTGCCGATCCTGGACCCGCATCAGCGCTACGACTGATCGACGCGCATGATGCAGCGTTGCCTCTATGATTCGCTGGTGCGCTACGAGGGCGCCCCGCGCGCATCATCCCGTGGCTGGCAGAGAGCTGGCAGACTAGCGCGGATGGTCTGACCTGGACCTTCCGCCCGGTCGGCAACGCTAAGTTCAACAATGGCGACGTGCTGGATGCGGAAGCCGTGCGCTTTTCCTTCCAGCGGGGGCATCTCCTGGATGCTGTCGCGGCACCTGAAGCCGGAGAATGTGGTGGCGGTGGATGCGCGCACCGTGCGCTTCACGCTGGAACGCGCCTATCCCGACTTCATCTCCTTCCTGCCGCTGTGGTTCGTGGTGAGCCCGAAGCAGGTGATGGCGAATGTGGAAGGGGACGATGACGGCCAGAAGTGGCTGACCACCAGTGCCGCCGGCTCCGGCCCCTTCACCATCCGCCGCTGGGATGGCCAGACGGTGATGTCGCTGGCGGCGGTGCCGTAATACTGGAAGGGCTGGCCGATGTCGGAGGCCGACCGCCCCGCCGGCGTGATCTACCGCGCCTTGCGCGAATCCGCCCCCCGCAAGGCGGCGCTGCAGCGTGGTGAGGTGGATATCGCCGCCGGGCTGACGCCGGACGACCTGGAACAACTCGCGCGCATTCCGAACATGGTGGTGACGAACGATACGGGCGCGGCCCCCTTCGCCATCATGATGAATACGCAGAAGGGTCCGACCGCCGATATCAACCTGCGCAAGGCCATCGCCTTTGCCTTCGACTACGATGCGCTGATCGCCATCCACAAGGGCGATGCCAAGCTGATGGACGGCCCCTTCCCCTTCGTGACGGAGGGCCGCATCGCGCTCGACATGCCGCGCCAGGACCTGGACCGCGCGAAGCAGTACATCGCCCGCACCGCGACGCCGCAGGGCGGGTTCGAGCTGGAATACCTGCTGGTGGCGGG
This sequence comes from Falsiroseomonas tokyonensis, assembly GCF_019024325.1. Taxonomy (GTDB): domain Bacteria; phylum Pseudomonadota; class Alphaproteobacteria; order Acetobacterales; family Acetobacteraceae; genus Falsiroseomonas; species Falsiroseomonas tokyonensis. Next base: position 79,910 of record NZ_JAFNJS010000012.1, on the reverse strand, counting down.
GCATGAGGTGCAGCGGCAGATCGGCCTGGTGCTGCTGAATGCGCTGCAGCCGCTCAACGTCCGCGTGAACATCGTGGGCCAGCCCTGGCCGACGCTTATCGGCCGCGGCGCGAAACCGGAGACGGCGGCGGCGATGACGGCGGTCTATGTCACGCCCGTCACCACCTCGCCGGACACCGTCGCCTCGCAATATGCGTCCTCCGCCGCCGGCCAGTTCTGGGGCATCCACCATCTGCGCGATGCGAAGATCGACCGCATGGTGGCGGAGGCCGCGGTGGAACTGGATGCGGCGAAGCGCATGGCGATGTATGCCACCATCCAGCGGCGCGTTGTCGAATTGCAGCCGGTGGTGTTCTGCATGACGGCGAACCAGCAATGGGCCATGCGCAGCTACGTGCGCGGCTTTGCGCACCAGGCGCTGAACCTGACGGCGAGGTGGACCTGTTCCCGCTGTTCGCCGCGCGCGGATGAGCATGGCGCGCTACCTGGTCGGGCGGCTGGTGCATGTGGCGCTGATGCTGCTCGGGCTGGTGGTGATCACCTTCATCATCGCCAATGTCACGCCGGCCGATCCCGCCGCCCTGGCCGCCGGGCCGGATGCGACGCCGGAGATGGTGGCGACGATCCGCGCCGAATACGGGCTGGACCGGCCGCTGCCGGAGCAGTTCTGGCGCTATGTAACCGATCTCGCCCAGGGCCATTTCGGCCGGTCGCTGACCAGCGGCAATACAGTGGGCGAGGATCTTCTGCGGTATGTGCCGGCGACCTTCCAGCTGGTGATCCTGGCCATGGGCTTTGCCTGTGTGGTCGGCATTCCGCTCGGCATCCTCGCAGCCGTTTGGCGCGGTTCCTGGCTCGACCACGGCACCCGGGTGCTGGCCGTCTCCGGCATCGCGCTGCCGGCCTTCTGGATCGCGCTGCTGCTGCAGATGGTGGTGGACGTCTGGTGGGGCTGGCTGCCGACCGGCGGCATCATGTCGATCGCCGCCGATCCGCCGCCCGCCATCACCGGCATGGTGCTGTTCGATTCCCTGATGACGGGGCAATGGGACAGCCTGCGCGATGCCGCATCCCATGCCGTGCTGACGGCCTTCGTCCTCTCCCTGCCCTGCCTCGCCTCCGTGCTGCGGGTGAACCGGGCGGAGATGATCGAGGTGCTGGGATCGGACCATGTCACCGCGGCGCGCGCCCATGGCGTGATGCCGGCGCGCGTGGTCGGGCTGCTGGCGCTGAAGAATGCCATGCTGCCGACGCTCGCCATGATCGGGCTGCGCTTCGGCTGGATGCTGGGCGGCACGGTACTGGTGGAGACGGTCTTCGACTGGCCAGGCGTCGGCCTCTATGCGGTGAATTCCGCAATCGCCTCAGACTTCAAGCCGGTGATGGGGGTGACGCTGGTGATTGGGCTGATATTCATGCTGGCCAATCTGCTCGTCGATCTCGCCTATGGCTGGCTCGACCCAGGGACGCGCGGCGCATGAGCGAAGCGAGCCTTCCCCCCTCACGCCTCGCGCGCTTCGGCACGGAACATGCCGGCAGCATCCGCCAGGCGCGCTTCTTTGTCTGGACCTTCACGCGCAGCCCCTCGGCCATGCTGGGCCTTGTGCTGGTGCTGGCCTTCCTGGTGCTGACGCTGATCGGGCCCTGGATCGTGCCCTATCCGGATCACGCGCGAGGCGCGGTGAACCTGGCCAACCGCCTGCAGCCGCCTTCCGCCGCGCATTGGTTCGGCACGGATGAGATGGGCAGCGATATCCTGACGCGCGTCGTCATCGGCACGCGCACCAGCTTCTGGATCGGCGTAACCATCACGGGTCTCGCCGCGCTGGTCGGCGTGCCGCTGGGCATCGCGGCCGGCTATTTCGGCGGGCGCATCCGCGCCGTCATCATGCGCGTCACGGACGTATTCCTCCCTGTCCCCGGGCTGGTGCTGGCACTGGCCATCGTCGCCGCGCTCGGCCCGGGCATCCTGCATGGCGTGCTGGCGCTCGCCATCGTCTGTTGGCCCGGCTATGTCCGACTGATCCAGGCCAAGGCGCTGACGCTGCGCAGCGAATCCTATGTCGAGGCCGCGCGCACCATGGGTGCCTCCCACGCCCATATCCTGTGGCGCCACATCCTGCCGAATTGCGTCAGCCCGCTGGTGGTTAAGGCCAGCATGGACATGGGCATGGCGATCCTGGCCGCCGCCTCGCTCGGCTTCATCGGCCTAGGCGCCAAGCCGCCGGCGCCGGAATGGGGCGCGATGATCGCCACGGACCGCACCTATATGCCGGACTGGTGGTGGTATTCCGCCTTCCCCGGACTGTTCATCTTCCTCACCGTCCTCGGCTTCAACCTGTTCGGCGACGGTCTGCGCGATACGCTCGACCCACGGAGTTCGCGCGGGTGAGTTTGATCGAGATCCAGGACTGCCGCCTCGCCTTCGACGGCTTCGAGGGCCGCGTGCATGTGCTGGATGGCATCGACCTGGCCATCGAGTCCGGCGAATCCGTCGGCATCGTCGGCGAGACCGGATGCGGCAAATCGGCGCTGGCGCGCAGCCTGCTGCGGCTGAACCCGGCGCCGCCGGCGCGCATCGTCTCCGGCGCCATCCGCTACGACGGCGCGGATATCCTGGCGATGGACGCGGCCGCGCTGCGTCGGCTGCGCGGCGGCACCATCGGCATGGTCTTCCAAGACCCCGTCACCTACCTGAACCCCGTCTTCACCATCGGCCGCCAGATGGAGGAGGTACTGCGCGCGCATGAGTCGGGCCTTTCCCGCGCCCAGCGCCGCGCGCGCTGCATCGAATTGCTGGACTCCGTGCGCCTGCCGCAGGCCGCTTCGCTGCTGGACCGCTACCCGCACGAGCTTTCGGGCGGCATGCGCCAGCGCGTGCTGATCGCGGAGGCGCTGGCCGGCAATCCGCGCGTGCTGGTGGCGGATGAGCCGACCACGGCGCTGGATGTCACCATCCAGCGGCAGATCCTGGCGCTGATCGCGGGTCTTGTCGCGCGGCTGGGGCTGACGCTGATGCTGATCAGCCACGACCTCGGCGTGATCGGCGCGGCCTGCCGGCGCATCGTCGTGATGTATGCCGGCACGATCGTGGAGGATGCGCCGGCCGAGGCGCTCTTCGCCGAGCCGCAGCACCCCTATACACGCGGCCTGCTCGCCGCCATGCCGGATCTGCGGCAGCCGGACCATATGCCGTCGGGCATCCCCGGCAGCATCCCGAACCTGCGCGACCCGCCGCAGGGCTGCCGCTTCCATCCACGCTGCCCGCTGGCTATGTCGGTCTGTCGCAGCGCCAGGCCGGTGCTGCGCGGCGCACCGCATGCTGTGGCCTGTCATGCCGTAGGCGATTGGGCGGTGGCGCCATGATCCCGCTGCTGGAGCTGCGCGAGGTCACCGTGCGCTTCGGTACGCAGGCGGCGGTGCGCGATGTGAGCCTGGCGCTGCAGCCGGGTGCGGCGCTCGGGCTGGTGGGCGAATCGGGCTCGGGCAAATCCACCTTGCTGCGGGTGCTGCTGCGCCTTCAGGACGTGGCCTCGGGCCAGATCTTGATGGATGGCGCGGAGATCACCACCGCTCGCAGTGCCAGGCTGCGCGCCTTGCGCTGCGATGTGCAGGTGGTGTTCCAGAATCCGCATTCCGCCTTGAACCCGCGCCTGTACGTGCATGACGCGGTGGCGGAGCCACTGCAGATCCAGGGCGGTCTGAGCCGCACGAGGCTGCGCGCGCGCATCGACGGGCTGCTGGAGGATGTGGGCCTCGGTGAGGAATTCCTCTGGCGCTATCCGCATGAACTGTCGGGCGGCCAGAAGCAGCGCGTCTGCATCGCCCGTGCGCTGGCGCCGGGGCCGCGCGCGCTGCTGCTGGATGAGCCGACCTCGGCGCTCGATGTCTCGGTCCAGGCGCAGATCATCGATCTGCTGCGCCGCCTGCGGGCACGCCACCAACTGGCCTTCCTGTTCATCTCGCACAACCTGGCAGTGGTGCAGTTGCTGTGCGAGGAGGTCGCGGTGCTGCGCCAGGGCGCAGGTGGTGGAGCGCGGCCCGGTTGCCCAGGTGCTGCACGCGCCGGCGCATGACTACACGAGAGCGCTGCTCGCCTCCGTCCTGCCGCCTGGTATCAGCCGGCTCGATCCGCCAGCCGGCTGAGGGCACCAGCGGCCTGCCGGACGCCCACCGACCTCATACAATCGCGAGCAGGAAAACCGTTCCGACGACTCAAGTCGGAACGGATCTGGATTGGGCGTCGTCCAGGTCGGCGAATGACTCCGCCGACCTGGGTAGGCGCTAGAGGATGGTCAGGGTGCTGTTCTGATCCCAACCCGAGACGGCACGGTACTCGTTCCAGTCATACCAGTCGCCGTAGGCGAACCGGTCGTCGGTCGCATTGGTCACCTGGTACTCGTTGTTGTCGAAGCTGTTCCCACCGGCGAGCAGGCCTGCCTCGTTGAAATCCGCGACCGCGCCGACGCCGCCATGATCGGCCGTGCGGCTGATGATGACGTTGTCATGCACGGTGTTGCCGATCGTGATGTACTCGCCATACTCGCCTGTGCCGCCGAACTGGGCAGGGTCGCCGCGATCCTGCTGGATCAGGCTGATGCCGTTCCCGCCTTCCGTCATGTCCACGGTGTTGCCGTAGATGTCGACGTTGCGCGAGTTCTGGATGATGATGCCGGCGCCCCAGAGCCAGGTGTTGAAGTCGGCGCCGTTGCCGGTCAGCACGTTGTCGCGGATCACGGCATCGTAGCTGATCTCGTGCACGATGCCGCCGTGCGAGTTGTACTCGACGCGATTACCCTCATATAGCGTGTTGAAGTTGTCGATGTCGGTCCAGAGGCCGAAACCGTGGTTGTCGTGCACGAAGTTGTCGCGCACCACCAGGTCCTCGGTCAGCGCGAACTTCGTGCCGCCGCCTTCCCACAGCACGTCGATCCCGGCCCAGTTGCCGTTCTCGGCGATCTCGTTGCCCTCCACGAGGATCGAATCGCCGACACCCGCCAGACCCATATTGCCGTTGTCGGTGATGCGGTTGTCGAGGACCTGGGTGTTGCTGCCGACTGCGATGCCGACGCCGTAGTTCAGCTGGATGTCGTTGTCCTGGATGATCCAGCCTTCGGGCAGCATATCACCCCCGATGGCGCCGCGCTGGATCGGCGTTGCGTACTTCTCGATCGTGAGGTTCTGCACGACGACGTCGGAGGCACCGCCCTCGAAGGCCCATGGCTGCACGCTCGCCTCGACCTTGTGGCCGGCCGGGTCGTTGCCGATGTAGATCTTGTCGGCAGCGTAGTCGAAGAAGAAGGTCCCCTCCACCACCTGCGCCTTGGTCCCGACATGCTTCAGCGGCTGGTCATCGATGTAGATCGTCTCGGGGTAACCGGCGCGGTCGTAGCCCTCGGCGGCCTCACCGAGTGCGTTCCGCATCCCCTCCTGCGTCTGGCCGCTGGCAACCCAGGCTGAGCCATCCTTGCTGAAGCTGTTCAGCAGGCGCGAGCCGTTGAGGACCGCACCTTCCTCGCCCAGGAAGTGTTGGCCGTCCTTCGGCGTGATCGACTGAAGGCGATGCACACCGGCCTCGATCCAGAACACGGCGCCCTCGGGGGCTGCGCTGACCAGTGCCTGGATGTCGTCGCCGACCGATACGATGATGGCGCCGTCAGGGGCAGTGGCTGCGCCCGGAACAGGCCCCGGCTGCGGAGCAGGTGTGGGTTCGGGCATAGGCGCAGGCACAGGCACAGGCACAGGCACAGGCACAGGCACAGGCACAGGCACAGGCACAGGCTCGGGTTCGGGTTCGGGTTCGGGCGCAGGCTCCGGCACAGGCTCGGGCTCCGGCGCAGGCAGGGGCTCCGGCGCAGGCTCGGGCGTCGGGATCGGGCTGGGGGTCGGAATTGGCGGCGGGGTCGGTACAGGCTCCGGATCCGGGGTCGGCTGCGGCGCGGATTCGGGCGCAGGCTGCGGCTCTGGCCTAACCCCGCTGCTTGACGTCCATCGAAACCAGGGACTTTCCGAAACTAATCGTTTGAAGCCGGACAGTTCCCCGTCATCACTTCCTGCCTGCGACTGCAATGGGATTCCTGAGAAAATTGTCGCGAACTTCGTCGGGATTCGTGGCATACAAAATATCTCTCTGCAATTCTGGCTTGGTCCAGTGGTTGGACTTTGACTCACGGCCATGTGAGTCGATTGAAGTCCCTAAGCCGGAATTAACGGTTACACAACCATGAATTGTGTAACATGAAATTTGCACAACCCATATTGGATACACTCTGCTTCTCGGCCATCCAGGCGAGTATTTTGCCTTCCACTGCACAAGAGAGCCCCCCCTCTGAGATGCCTCGCCCGACCTCAAGGATGATGGATCAGGGCTGCAGTTCGGGCAGGATGTCGCCATGCGCGGGGGATGCGATGACCGTCACGCGGATGTTCCGCAGCATGCTGCTGCTCCTGGCCCTACCCGCCGCAAGTAGCGCTGCCGGGTCCGAAGCGCCCCAGGTCCGGACTGCCGGGGCTACAGGGCCCGTGGCCGGCAGCACCTGCCCGCCCGGCTCGCTTCGCCTGGGACCTGGAGCGGATCTGCGGGCCGCCGCCATGATGGCCGACGAAGGTGCGGCCTTCTGCATCGCGGCCGGCGAGCACCGGCTTCAATCCATCCAGCCGAGGCGCGGCCAAAGCTTCCACGGCGAGGCCGGCGCCATCCTGAACGGTTCTCGCCTGGTGACCGGCTTTCGTCGCGTCGGCTCCCATTGGGTGGCAGGCGGCCAGTCCCAGCGTGGCCAGCGAAAATTCGCCGAGCGCTGCATCGCCACCATGCCGCGCTGTTCGCATCCGGAGGCGGTGTTCCTGGACGATGTCCCACTGCTTCACGCGGCCAGCCTCGGGCAGCTCCGGCCCGGTCATTTCTTCCTCGACTACGCGACGCAGCAAATCTACCTCGCGGAGGATCCGCGTGGCCGGAAGGTCGAGGCCAGCGTTGCTCCCTACGCGTTCATGGGCGGTGCCGTCGGCGTCTCCATCAGCAATCTCATCGTCGAGAAATATGCCAGCCCGCTGCAGGCCGGCGCCATCGGCCATGACGTCGTCTCCCAGGACTGGCTGGTACGCAACAACGAGATCCGGCTGAACTACGGGATCGGCCTGGTGGTCGGCACCGGCAGCCGGGTGATCAGCAACCGGCTGCACCACAACGGCAACATGGGCGCCGGCTGCGTCGGCGACCGCATCCTGTTCGAGGGCAACGAGATCGCCGGCAATGGCCACTTCGCCGGCCTGGATGTGCTTTGGGAGGGCGGCGGCGCCAAATGCGCGAAGACCAGCGACCTCGTCGTGCGCGGCAACCACCTGCACGGCAACCACGGCATGGGATTCTGGACCGACATCGACAACAGGGCGACGCTGTACGAGGACAACCTCGTTGAGGACAACAGCATGGGCGGGCTGTCGCACGAGATCAGCTATTCGGCGGTGATCCGCGGCAACCGCTTCCGCGGCAACGGGCATGGATTCAACACTTGGCTCTGGGGCGGCGCGATCCAGGTGCAGAATTCGCAGGATGTGCTGGTGCAGGAGAACCGGATTGAGGTTTCAGGACCAGGCAACGGCATAGCCCTGATCCAGCAGGATCGCGGGACCGGCGCCTACGGCCCCTACCTGACGCGGAACAACGTCGTCCGCGACAATCTGCTGGTGCTTCGCAGCGAGGGCAGGCCGGGCGCGTCCGGCCTCATTGCGGATTACGCAACCTTGGCAATGCAGCGGGGCAACAACGTCTTCGACGGGAACCAGTACCTGGCGGCCGACCCCGATGCGCTGCGCTGGGGCTGGGCCGACCGTTTCCTCGCCTGGGATGCGTTCCGCGCGGCCTCGGGCCAGGAACGCCAGGGTCGCCTGCGGCGGCTGAGCCAGTGACGTCGTGCCCAGAACAGGACCGGGCCGGATGTGCCCATCCGGCCCGGCCTTGCCTCGGTACGCAACGCGCCTGACTAGGCTGGCATCAGGACCGACGCCGGCGCAGCCTTTGCCGCCGCCACCTGCTGCTCGATCCAGGCATAGGTCGGCCGCAGCCCCTCGGCGAGGGTCATCTTCGGCTCCCAGCCCAACACGTCACGCAGCCGCGTATTGTCGCTGTTGCGGCCGCGCACGCCTTGCGGCTTGGTCCGGTCATGGTGCCGCCGCACGGTCTTGCCCGCGACGGCGGAGACCAGATCCACCAGCTCGTTCACCGTCACCATCTCGTCGGTGCCGAGGTTGAGCGGCAGGGCGTAGTCCGACTGCATGATCCGATGAATGCCTTCGACGCAGTCGGAGACATACATGAAGGACCGCGTCTGCTCACCGTCGCCCCAGACCTCGATCTCGCCGCCGTCGGCGATGCCGGCGATCTTGCGGCATATCGCCGCCGGCGCCTTCTCGCGTCCGCCGTCATAGGTGCCGAGCGGACCATAGACATTGTGGAAGCGCACGACGCGGGTCGGCAGCCCGCGATCCGAACTGTAGTACTGGCACATCTTCTCGCAGAACAGCTTCTCCAGTCCGTAGCCTTCCTCGGGCTGCGCCGGCCAGGCATCGTCCTCGCGCAGCGGCACGACGTCGGCGTTCGTCTGCAGGTGATGCGGATAGACGCAGGCGGAGGATGAGAACAGGAAGCGGCTGACCCCCGCGGCGCAGGCGGCATCGAGCATGCCGATGTTCATCAGCGTGTTGTTGCGCGCGATGGAGGCGCGTTCCGCGGTGATGTAGCCGATCCCGCCCATATCGGCCGCAAGGTGATAGACCTCGTCGATGCCTGCCGATGCGGCCGTGCAATTGGCGGGATCGCGCAGGTCGAGCGTCAGGAACTCATCCGCATCCGTCGCGGCGTATTCCGGCTGCTTCTGATCAACGCCGCGGACCCAATGGCCGGACCGCACAAGGTGGCTGACCAGGTGATGTCCGATGAACCCGCCTGCTCCCGTAACCAGAACCCGCTTCACTGCCATCGCCGACCTCCTGGTGGAATTGCTGCTGGCTCCATCGGTATCAGCGAAAGGCTGTTCGCCATCGGGCGCAAAGGTGTGTGCCCCGCTATGGGGATGACGTCCCGCCGGGATGATGGCCGGCGGTCCGGCCGCGGCTTTCGTCCGCGCGGCGCAGACGGGGCAGTCCGGACGGGGTGCGTTGACCGACGGGACTACCACTCAATTTCCCTAAGCCTCGGCGCGTTCCGGGCCGACAATGCGGCCACTGACCGTCCTCCGACACGGCATCAGAAGGTCAGGGGGGCGGTCCGGCGGTCGATCCGAGGAGGTGGGACGTGGAGTGGGTGACGCCAGATCCGAGGAATGCCGGAAGCAGCACGACGGAAGGTTTGGGCACGCCCACGGCGACCGCCAGGGGCAGCCCCTGGGGCAGCGCCGGAGGCGCAGTCCCGCGGCCCGAGGCGATGCGCCTGCAGGGCTACCTGCCTGCAGGCCGGGCCAGTTTCGACATCCATCGGCTCGGAACAGAATCACCCATGACGCACACGCGCATCCTCATCACCGGTGGCAATGGCTATGTCGGCCGTTACCTCACGGACCTGCTCCGCCCGCACGGCTCACTCTGCATCGCCGACCTGCTGCGCTACGGGCATTGGCGGTTCGCGGAGAACGACCGGGACCGCCTGCGTCTGGAGCAGGTGGACATCCGCGACGGCGCGCAGGTCGCGGCCATGATGGCGTCATTCCGGCCCGACGTGATCGTGCATCTGGCGGCGCTGCACTACATCCCGGAATGTGAAGCCGATCCGGCGCTCGCGGTCTCGACCAATGTCCAGGGCACGCTGAACCTCCTGCTCAGCTGCCCCGCGGGATGCCGGTTCGTCTTCGCCAGCAGTGGCGCCGTCTACAAGCCGGATGTCCGGCCGCATCACGAGACCACCTCGGAGCTCGGCCCGAGCGACATCTACGGATTCAGCAAGCTGCATGGGGAGCACTACGTCAAGGCGATCGCGGCCAAGCGCCGGCTGAAGGCGGTCATCGTGCGGCTGTTCAACGTGATCGGACCGGGCGAGACCAATCCGCACCTGCTGCCGGAGTTGATCGGCCAGCTGAAGGCCGGGCGCAGCGTGATCGAGCTCGGCAACCTGTCGCCGCGGCGCGACTACATTAGCGTGCGCGATGCGGCGGCGGGGTTCTGCGCCGTGGCCCTGCACAATGAGGTGGAGGCCGGCGCCACCCGCACCGTCAACCTCGGCACCTCCCGCACCTATTCCGTGGCGGAGGTGGTGGAGAAGCTGCGACGCATCTCCGGCATCAACTTCGAGATCAGGCAGACCGCCGACCGCACCCGCCAGGTGGACCGGCCCATCCTTGCGGCCGACAACCGTTCCATCGAGGAGCTGTATGGCTGGCGCGTGCGCCAGACCATCGACGACACGCTGACGGAGTTGTGGCAGGCGCCGGACTTCGCGCACGGCCTCGTCGAGAAGTACTTGTGAGCCCGCCGGACTTCGCCGACCACGGACCGTCCCGCGACGAGGCGCCCGGCGCGCCGCGGCTGCGCGTGCTGGCCGCGGTCGTGGTCCCGCCGCACCTTTCCGTCAGCGGGGGCGCGCGGGCGGCAGAGCAGCTCAGCCAGGCGCTCGCCCCCTACTGCGACGTCACGGTGGCCAGCATGATGAACGGCGCCGGCATCCATCCGCACGGCAATGGCCCGCTGCCCAGCCGCGTCCCGGTGCACAGCGCGCTGCCGCCGCTGCTGCCCTGGTCCTGGCTGCCCAACCGCTATTCAACCCTGTTCTACCGCTCCGACATTCCGCGCCGCGTGGCCGAAGGCCACGACATCGTGCATCTCCACAACCCGATGCCGGCGCTGGAGTTCGCGCGCATCGCGCGCGCCTGCCGCGCCAGGGGCACGCCCTACGTCATCTCGACCCACGGCTTCAATGAGGTGGCGAACGGCCTGACGATCTACGGCTTCGGTGCCGCACGGCGCGAGGCCTGGCGCCGGCTTGTCTACGAGCCGGTAGCCCGCGCGGTGCGTGGCGCCGCGGCGATCTTCGCGCTGTCGCCAGCCGACATCGACATCGTGCGCAGCATGGGCTTCGCCGGAAGCGTCCTGGTCGTCAACAACGGCGTCGATCTTCCAGCCGCGGGCGACGCCACGCCGCTGGATTCCGGGATCATCGCCAGGTTCGGCATTCCGCCCGACGCGCAGGGCATCCGCTGCATGTTCCTGGCGAACCACACGGCGAACAAGGGCCTGCCGGACCTGCTCGCCGCCTTCGGACAGCTGGCATGCCCGTTCACCCTGGTGATCGGCGGCGAGCGGCGCGACACGATCGACTATGACAGCCACCTGCGGGCGGGGCGCCCGGACCAGCGCATCATCGTCACCGGCCGGCTTTCCGATGCCGAGGTCGCTGGGATCTTCGCCCAGTCCGACCTGTTCGTCTTCCCGACGCTTGCCGACACCTTCCCGCTGGTGGTGCTCGAGGCGATGTCGCATGGCGTGCCGGTGCTCGCCTCCCGGGTCGGCGGCATCCCGCACCAGATCGACGAGCGTTGCGGCATGCTGGTGCCGCCGGGCAACCCCCGCGCGCTCGCGGCCGCCATCGAGAGCCTGGCGGCGGAGCCGGCCCGGCTGAAGCAGATGGGCCTGCACGCCCGGGCCCGCGTCGCGGCGGAGTTCACCTGGGACCGGGCGGCGCAGCGCGCGCTGTCGGGCTACCGCGCCGTGATGCGCCGGCATGGTGGCGTGGCGATGGGCCGCGCCAGTGTCAATTAGGCTTCACCTGTCCCGGATCTCCTGGTCGCTGATCGACCAGGGCGTCGTCAGCGGCGGCACCTTCCTGCTGAACGTGCTGCTGGCACGCGGGCTGCCGGCGACCGAATACGGCGTCTTCGCGATGCTGTTCGGCGGCATGCTGACGCTGCAGCTGGTCAACACCACCCAGGTGTTGCATCCGCTCTCGGTCCGGCTGGTGACCGCAGCGCCGGCGGACCAGCCGCGGCTGCTGACGGCGAGCCTGGTGCTGATCGCAGGCAATTCGCTGGTGTTGGGGGCTATGCTGGCGCTGGTGGTGGCCCTGCTCGGAGCGCCGGGGCTGGTGCTGCCCGCGCTCGCCTGCTTTGTGGCCTGGCAGTTGCAGGAAGGCGTCCGGCGCGGCCTTCTGTCGGTGTTCCGCTTCCGTGCCGCGACGCTGGGCGATGCGGTCAGTTATCTCGGCCAGGCCGGCTTCGTGCTCGGCCTGTCAGCGGGCGGGATGCTCACGCTCAGCGGTGCCTTGTATGGCATGGCCGCCACCTCCGCCCTCGGCGCGGCGGGACAGGTTCTGCAATTGAAACTGCGGCATTGCGGCCCCTTGCGGCTGCGCGCCACGGTGCTGGACTACCTGTCCATCGGCGGCGGCTGGGCGCTCGGCAACGGCCTGCTCCTGCATGGCCGCGCGCAAATCCTGCTCTGGTTCCTGGCGGCCACCTCGGGCGCGGCCGCGGTCGCGTCCTTCCAGGCGGTGCTGAACGTCGTCAACCTGACCGGGCCCATCCTGCTGAGCCTGTGCAACATCATCCCGCCCACCGCGTCGCAGGCGCGGTCCAGGGGCCTGGCGGAGGCATGGCGGGCGTCGCGGGTCTATGCGGTGATCGTGGCCCCGCTGGTACTGGCCTTCGCCGCCCTGGTCATGGCCGTACCCGAGACGATGCTCTGGCTGCTCTATGGCCCGCAGTCGGACTATCTCGGTCTGTCGACGGCGCTGCGCCTGCTCATCGTCGCCACGCTGCTGGGCTATGCGGCCGATGTGGTGGCGTCCTTCCTGCACGGCGTCAGCGCCGTCCAGCTGGCCTTCCAGGTCGCCATCATCGGCGCGGTGGCCACCCTCCTCATCGCGCCGCCGCTGATCGGGCCGTTTGGCCTGATCGGCATCTGCCTGACGCATCTGGGCGCCAACCTGGTGCGGCTGATCGCTTCCTGGATCGTGCTGTCCCGCCTGATCGGCCCAGCGCCGGCCGCACGCGCGGTGGGGTCGGCATGAACCGCAACATTCACCCGAAAGGATATGCAATGCCTGACGCGAAGCCACCCCGGCTTGCCATCATCGGCTGCGGCGCGGTGGTCCAGCACCATCTGCTGCCGGCCCTGCGCCGCATCGGCTGGCGGCCGGACGTCCTCGTCGATCCATCGGAGCGCAACCTCGCCGCCACGGCCGCCATCGCCGGCGGCGGCAAGTCCCTCGTCAGGACGGCGGACTGGACCCATGTCGCCCACGCCTTCGACGCGGCGATCGTCGCGGCACCGCACACGCTGCACGGTCCGATCGGCAAGGCGCTGGTGGCCGCGGGCAAGCATGTGTTCATGGAAAAGCCTCTGGCGACCAGCGCCGCCGATGCGCGCCTGATGCTGGAGGCGGCGGACAGCGCGGGTACGATCCTCTCGGTCGGGCTTCTGCGGCGCTACCTGCATGTCACGCGCTGGATGAAGGCGCTGCTCGAGGCCGGCGTGCTCGGAACCATCCACCGGTTCGAGGCGCGGGAGGGCTTCGTCTTCAACTGGGCGACCAGCACCGATGGCCTGCTCAAGCCCGGCCTTGCGGGCGGCGGCGTGCTGATGGACACGGGCGCCCACACGCTGGACGAGATCCTGTGGTGGCTCGGCCCGGCGCGCATCCTGCGCTACCGCGACGATGCGCTGACGGGCGTGGAGGCGGATTGCCTGATCGAGCTGGAGCTTGCCGCGGGCGGCCAAGGCCTGATCGAGCTGAGCCGCAGCCGCGAACTGCCGAACACCTGCCGCATCGAGGGCACCAATGGCTTCGTCGAGGTCCACCTCTACCGCAACGAGGTGCTGTACTGCTCCGAGAATGTCCGCGCCTTCAAGGCGCATGGCTTCGGTGTCGGCAGCTTCCCCGAGCAGCGTTTCCCCGAGCTGTTCGGCGCCGAACTGGCCGATTTCCGCAAGAGCATCGGCAGTGGCCGCCAGCTTGGCGTGGCCGGGGTGGAGGGGCTGCGCTCGATCGAGACGATCGAGGCCTGCTACGCCCGGCGCGAGCCGCTGGACCTGCCATGGGACGCCGCCGCGCCCCAGCCGGATGAGCCGGTCGTGGCCCGCGGCACGAAGGTCGCGATCACCGGCGCCACCGGCTTCATCGGCGGCAGGCTGGCCGAACGCCTGCTGGAACAGGGCGCGGAGGTGCGCTGCCTGGTCCGCAGCATCGGCACCGCCGTCCGGCTGGCACGGCTGCCGGTGGAGATCCGCAAGGTCGACCTGGCGGATGCGGCGGCGGTGACGGAGGCGCTGGACGGCGTGGAGCTTGTCTTCCACTGCGCCTACGACCCCCGCTCCGCCGCGCAGAACCTGACGGGCACGCGCAACCTGATCGACGCCTGCGTGGCAAGCAAGGCCAGGCGCTTCGTCTATACCAGCACCTTCTCGGTCTACGAGCCCTTTCCGGACGGCCCGCTGACCGAGGAGACGCGGGATGGTGACAAGTCCTGGGTCTATACGCGCACGAAGCTGGAGCTGGAGCAGGCCGTGCTGGATGCGGTGCGGACGCGGGGGCTGCAGGGCACCATCGTGCAGCCCACCATCGTCTATGGACCTTTCTCCCGCCCCTGGACCATCGCGCCGGCGGAGATGCTGCTCTACGGCACGGTGATTCTGCCGGACCGCGGCGAGGGCCTGTGCAACGCCGTGCATGTGGACGACGTCGTCGATGCCATGATCCTGGCGGCGCAGCGTCCGGAGGCTGTGGGCGAACGCTTCGTGATCTCTGGGCCGGAGCCGGTGACCTGGGGCCGCTTCTTCGAAGCCTTTGCCAGCGCGCTCCGCATCCCGGGCCCAGTCTATCGCCCCGCGGCAGACATCGCGAAGGAGAACAGCGGCCTGCTGCACGACATCAAGCTGGTCGCACGCAACCCGAAGAAGATCGTGCAGATCGCGGTGCGCGCGCCGGCCGTGCGAAGCCTGCTGCAGGCCGGGCTCGATGCCCTGCCGAAGCCGGCCTACGACCTGGTGAGCCGGCTGTATTTCGGCGATGGCAGCCGCCCGACCGGCCTGGTCCATCTGCCTGATCCCCAGCTGCTGCGCCTGTACGCGGCGAAGGCCTCGGTCGATTCCGGCAAGGCGCGGCGGCTGCTCGGCTACGCGCCGCGCTACGATTTCGGCAAGGGCATGGCGGCGACGGCGCTCTACCTGGAATGGGCCTTTGGCGCGCAGCGGCGGGCCCGCCTGCCGGCCGCTCCAGCCTCGGCACCGCCGCAGCCGGCGGCGATGGCGGCGGAGTAGCCCATGAACGCCATCGCCCCGCCGCTCCAGCGACCCGCGCCGGCGCAGCCGGGCGGGCCTGCGCTGGAGGTCCGCCACCTGGCCGTCGCCGACGGCCTGGGCCACCCGAGCGAGGCGAATGGCGTCCACAACGTCGCCCGCGCCCTGGTGCGGGAACAGCGCGCGGCGGGCGACCGGGCCAGCCTGGTGCTGCTGGCCCGCGGCGATGTCGCGCCAGCGCTCGATCCCGCCTGCCCGACGCGCATCGTCCGGCTGGAGGGGCCGGCATTGCGCGGGCGCACGGTGCGGCTTTCGCAGGCTGCGATCGAGGCGCTGCTCGCCGGCGCCGGGCCCGGGACCCTGTGCCATATCCATGGCGGCCGGGAGCCGATGCTGCCGGGGCTCGGGCAGGCGCTGCGTCGCCGCGGCATCCCCTACGCCATCACCGTGCATGGCCGCTTCTCCCACATCTACGACCCCACCGGCCGCACGCTGAAGCGCAGCACCGCGCTCTACCTGCGGCTGTTCGAGCGCAGGCTGCTGGAAGGCGCGCGGGTGGTGCAGGCGCTGTCGGAGGAGGAGGCTGCGATCCTGCGGCGGGTCGCACCGCGCGCCCGGATCGCGATCATCGGCAACGGCGCCTGGTCCTCCCGCCTCGGCGCGGTGCCGGCGGCGCCGGCGGTGCGGCAACCCTCCGCGGCGTTTCCGCATTTCGCCTATTGCGGCCGCTACGCCATCGCCCACAAGGGCCTCGACCTGCTGCTCGAAGGCTTCGCTGCCTATGCCAGCGCCGGCGGGGCCGGGCGGCTGACGATGCTGGGCAGCGGTCCGGCGCAGGCGGAGCTGGCGCGGATGGCGTCGCGGCTCGGCATCGCTGGGCGCGTCACCATCCTGGGGCCGCATTTCGGCGACATGCGCGATGCCGTGCTGCGGGAATGCGACTACTTCGTCATGGCCTCACGCTATGAGGGCGTTCCGCTTGCGGCGCTGGAGGCCGGGCTGCTCGGCCTGCCGCTGATCGTCACGGCGGGCACCGGCCTGCGCGCGGCGGTGGTGGCGGAGCAGGCCGGGCTGCCCATCGCGGAGCATTCCGCCGCCGCGGTCGCCGCGGCGCTGCACGCGGCCGAGGCGCTGACGCCCGCCGAATGGCAGGCGCGCGCCGCCGCCGCCCATGCGCTGGTGCTGCGCCACGGCGACTGGACCGAGATCGCGGCCCGTCTGCGCCGGTGCTGCCTGCCATGAGGCATCCTGACGCCCTGCCCCTTCCCGGGCCGAAACCCGTGCCCCTCCCGGGCGCCGCGATGCGGCGCGTGCCGCGCCCGGCCGTGCGCCAGAGCCTTGGCGATCGCTATCTCATGGCCCTCGCCGTGAGCCTGTGCGGCTATGCGATCTTCGGCAAGGGCTTCGCCTATCTCGGACTGGCGCCGCTCTATATCGGCGAAATCCTGCTCGGCCTGGGCGTGCTGGTGCTGCTGTTCAGCGGCTGCCTCTACGGCACGCTGACCAACCTGCCGAACCTGCTGCTGGCGGTGCTGTGCCTCTGGGGGGTGATCCGGACGGTGCCCTATATCGGCATCCACGGCATCGATGCGCTGCGGGACAGCGTGCTGCTGCTGTATGGCGCCTTCGCCTTCATCGCCTGCGGGCTGCTGCTGCAGCGACCGGGCCGGCTGCCCCTCATTCTCGGCCTGTTCAGCACATTCGCGCTGATCTTCGGCAGCTATGCCCTGGTGCCCTATGCGCTGGCCCTGGTCCCGCAGCTGGTCCCCACCTGGCCGGGCTCCGGCCTCCCGCTGGTCCTGCTGCGGCCCGGGGAGGTGGCGGTGCACCTGGCGGGCGCCACGGTCTTCGCCCTGCTGTTCTTCCAGCGCGTCAACTGGCTCTGGCTGCTGCTGCTGCTGGCGGGGATCGGAATGACGGCCGGCCAGAGCCGGGGCGGGATGTTGGCGATCGCCCTGCCGGTCGGCTGCGCAATCCTGGCTTCAGGCAAGACCCTCGATGCGCTGAAGGCGCTCGGCGTCGCTCTGGTGCTGGCGGGTGCCGCATCCGTGGCGGCGGACGGGCTCGAACTCGGCGCCACAACCCGCGAGGTGAGCCTCGAACAGATCATGCTGAACGTGCTCAGCATCTTCAGCGACACCTCGGAGGCGGGGCTCGACGGGACCAAGCTCTGGCGCCTGCGCTGGTGGGACGACATCCTGGGCTACACCGTGCACGGCCAATATTTCTGGACCGGCAAGGGTTTCGGCATCTCGCTGGCGGAATCGGATGGGTATCAGGGCACTGTGGTGCCCGGCACGCCGATCCTGCGCAGCCCGCACAACGCCCACATGACCATCCTGGCACGCACCGGGGTGCCGGGCCTGGTCCTGTGGCTGGCGATGCTGGCCTCGTGGTTCGGCATGATGGGACGCAGCATGCTGCTGGCGCGGCAGCGTGGCGAGCCGGCCTGGTTCCGGCTGTTTCTCTTCCTCGCCTGCTACCTGGCTTCCATCCTGGTGAACGCGTCCTTCGATGTCGCGATCGAGGGGCCGATGCTTGGGATCTGGTTCTGGGTGCTGCTCGGCCTGGGCAGCGGAAGTGCGATGATCTACCGGGCGCAATCGCGGGGCGGCGCGGCATCGATGCCGCGCCGCGTGCTGCAGCGGCGCGCTGCGGATGGGGACGGCCCGGACCGGCCAGGCTGAAGCTTCGCCACGCGCCGTGTTGCACCGACCTGCAGCGAGGACATGGCCGATCTGCCATGGAACCGCACGATGAGACAAGGCCGTGCGGCCTGGTGTCCTGCCGCTTGGCGCCTGGGCCTGTCGCGGCGGGTCGCCTCATTCCCGTGGATCGGCCTGCGCGCGGCGCCGCTGCGAAGGGAAGCCGGCCCGCCGCTTCTGCGTCACGCAGCAGGCCCGTTCACCGCACTGCCCTGAAGCCATGGAGGTCGAAGATCTCCTCCCGGCCTTCGATGGGCCTGGAAGCGGTCCTGCCAAGGCGCCGTCGGCATCAGGCGGCGCGCTGCAGCGGGCTCGGGCGCCTCGCCAGGCGCGTCGCGATGACGCGGCCGAGCTGCTGCATCGGGCGCTCCACCAGGGCGTGCAGCACCCAGGCGAGGGGCAGCGTGATGCAGAAGGCCAACAGCGTCAGCAGCAGGCCCCAGCCCAGCGCCGCCACCGGCCCGAGCTGCACCGGCAGCCATGGCAGCACCGCATGGCCGATGACGCTGAGCACGATCATATGCAGCAGATAGAGGCCGAAGGACAGCCGGGCCAGTAGGCGCATGGGTGCGGCATGAAAGAAGACGCGGTCGCGCCCGTGCAGCAGCAGCACGACGGCCACCGCGGCGCACAGCGCCTCCAGCAACACGGCGCCGGGCGGCGCGAAGGCATCGGGGGCCAGCAGCCTGCGCGAGAACAGGAAGACCAGCGTCAGCAGCGCCAGCACCGCCATCCGCGGCCAGCGGCCGAGCCGCAGCAGCCAGGTCGCGACGGGCCGCCCCCATCGCGGCAACAGCGCGCCCAGGAAGAAGCAGAACAGGAAGACGTTCATGTGGTGCCATCGTGCGGCGCTGCCCGGCAGCAGGAACATCGCGGCGCACAGCACCAGCGCCGCCGGCACGGCGCGGCGCGCGGTCAGCGAGAGCAGGTACAGCACGGGGAAGGCCGCGGAGGCCAGGATCTCCACCTTGATCGACCAGGCCGGCCCATTGAGCGTGGCGCTGCGGCCCTGCGCATTCGCCAGGAACTCCGCCGGAAGCTCGGCCGGGTCGATCTTGAAGCTGTCGTTGAACCAGCTGGTCGCCTGCGGCCAGTCGCGCAGCTCGAAATAGTACAGATGCAGCAGCGCCGCGATGCCCGCGCTGACGATGAGCAGCGGATACAGCCGGAAGCCGCGCCGCACCAGGTAGCCCAGAACGGCACCCGCATGGGCGGGCGGGTCGCGGTCCAGCGACAGCGCCAGCACGGTGCCGCTGAGGACGAAGAAGAAGGTGACGTAGGCCGGCCCATTGGCCAGGCCGAGCAGCAGATGCTGCGCCAGCAGCCAGGGATCCGAAACATCGACCGGCAACAGGTGGGGATTGTCGACGCCGTCGATCCGCAGCACCAGCAGGCCATGGAACAGCAGCACGAGCACCGAGCAGATGCCGCGGCCGACATCGAGGGAATCGGTGCGATGCCCGGAGGCAGGTCCTGCGTTGGCGGGCATCGTCATCCCCCTCAACCAACCGACCGGGCGCCGGCCCTGGCCGGCCAGAGCGAAGCGTGGCGCGACAGCCCGGCACCCGGCCGCCGCAAGGCCCGCAGCAGCTGGCCAAGGGCCACCACCAGCGCCGCGCCGATGAGCAGCGCGCCGAGGTATTTCCCCGGGGCGAAGTCGAGCATGTGGGCCGCATAGGCGCCCAGCGAGCCGAGCTGGATCGCAACCGCCACGCCGATCGTCCACGGGCGAGGCCGGCTGATCGCGAGCGCGTAGGCCAGCACATCGGCCAGGAAGAAGTAGCGGTCGTGCATCTTGGGCAGCAGGTAGGGCATGCTGCCCGCCACCACGACCGCCAGCAACAGCAGGTCAACCCGTTCCAGCCGCCGCCAGAGGACCGACAGCCCGCCCAGCAGCAGCGCGGCCAGGATGGTGGCGAGTGTCCCGATGATGACGCCGGTCTCGTAGGGCACCAGCCGCAGATACTGCACGAAGGACCAGGGATTGGGCGCGTTCATCGACAGCCAGCGATAGGTTCCGGCCTGGTCGAGATACACCCTCGCCAGATCCCAGGCGGGGCGGCCCGCAAGCCAGGCCGGCAGCATCATCGCCGCATAGGCCAGCAGCGGCAGCGGCCAGTAGCGCAGCCCGACGCGGCGGGAGAGGATGATGTGGAGGATGAAGGGCGCGATGAAGATCGCCTGGAGCTTGAAGGCCAGCGCGACGCCGAAGGTGATCAGCATCGCGGCCCAGCGCTCCCGCAGCGCGAAGGCCACCACGAGCACCGCCAGCCCGGACCAGATCGTATCCGTCTGGCCCCAGGCCGCGCCGTTCAGCGCGACGGTCGGCAGAAGCAGCACGCCGGCGGCACCGAGCAGCGCCACGCCCGGGGGCACCAGCGCCCGCAGAAGATAAAAGACGCAGCCTGCACAGAACACCGCGCCACCGACCGCCACCAGCTTCACAAGCGCGAAGGAGGACAGCACGTCCGACGCGAATCCTGCCAGGATCAGCAGGTACAGATAGGGCGGCGTGTAATTTGCGAAACCCTGTGCGCCTGCGACCTGGATCTCGATCGGCTCGGCGAGCGACGCCCGCGCGCCGTGCTGGATGATGTGCTCCATCCAGGGCACGAACCACCAATCCACATCCGTGCTTCGCCAGCCCAGCAGCCCGAGATAGAGGCCGCCCACCGCAAGCAACAAGCCGGTGAGGACCAGCGCCTGCCGCCGCGCGGCGCGCACCGCTGTGGAGTCGATCATGGCAAGGCTTCTCCTCATGCTTCAGACGCGGTGCCAGGCCCGCATCCCGGCGCCGCGTGGCCCGAAGGTGACGAGGCTGTGGCCCAGGTAGTTCAGCAGCGCACCGGCAGCGATGGCGCCCGCATGCGCCACCGCCTCCGCCAGCACGGTGCCCATGCCGAACCGCACGGCCAGCGCGACGAACAGCAATGCAAGCAGCGCCACGAGGCCCGAGGTCAGCAGGTTGACCAGGAAGAAGTCGCGCGCCTGCAGCAGCACCGGACGCGCCGATGCCGGGAACACGAAGCCCCGGTAGAGGACGAAGCCGACCAGCATCCCGATCACCGCCGCCACCAGCACAGCGGCGAGGAAGGGCATGACCGCCGAGAGGGGAAAGCGCACAAGCCAGTTGACGGCGGCGGCGCCACCGCCGGCCAGCAGGAAGCGGACGGGCTGCGGCAGCCCGCGCAGCAGGCCCCATGCCGTGCGGTTCATCCGAACAGGCCGGACCAGGCCAGCACGAAGGCGCAGAGCATGACCGCGCCGAGCAGGATGCTGGGCGCGTCCCGCACGGCGAAGGCGACGGGGTCGTCATCCAGTTCGCCGCGCGCAGCCATCAGCCAGATGCGCGAGACCCACAGGAACAGGATCAGCGGAAAGGCCCAGAGCCAGGCAGTGTTGCCGTAGAAGGTCTGCCGGAAGGCGTCGAAGATGACGTAGAGGATCAACGTTACGACCGCGCCCATGCCGGCCGAGGGACCGAGCACCAGCAGCAGCGGGCCATCGGCGCCCTTGTAGCCGCGATGCGCCAGCGCAGCCGTGCCGCGCTGCCCGGCCCGCACCAGCTCGACATACCGCTTGGCGAAACATAGCGAGGAGAACAGGAACATCGAGAAGACCAGCAGCCAAGGCGAGGCGAAGACCTGCGCGGCCGCGATTCCAAGCACGAGGCGAAGCGTGAACAGCCCGGCCAGGACGCTGACATCGAGGATGGGGATGCGCTTGAACGCCAGGGAATAGGCGAGCGTCATCCCGAGGTAGCAGGCCGCCGCCAGGGCGGCCATGACGCCCACCGCCAGCGCCAGCAGCAGGCCAAGCACGATGGCGACCGGGGCCGCCACCATCGCCACGCCGACCGAAAGCCGGCCGGACGGCAGCGGGCGCTTGCACTTCGACCAGTGCAGCCGGTCATCCTCGCGGTCCAGGATATCGTTCAGCAGGTATGTACCCGAAGCGATCAAGCAAAGTGCCACGAAGGCCAGTGCCACCGCCAGCACCCGGTTCACGTCGGTGATCGTGCCGCTCAGCACCGCCGGCACGAAAACCAGCAGGTTCTTCGCCCATTGATGGGGCCGCGCGCATTCCAGCAGCGCCCGCAGCTGCGCCCAGGCCTCCGCTGCCGTCGTACGCGCCGGCAGCCGGTAGGCCAGGCCGAATACCGCATCCCCGGTCACCCGAGGCATGGTCGCGCCCTTGGCGGAGGCCACTTGGCCGCCGGCACTGTCGCGGTCTGAAGGCTTCATGGCTTTACCCTGCTGATGCCACCCGGACAGTGCGATGGGGAATCGTACGGGTCATCTTCTCTTCGGGATGGCGCCTGTCTCAGGAGGGCTAGTCCAACTGGGCGCTTCTGCCCGTCCCGCATGGCGGCGCATCATCGCCCGCAACCGCGGAGTGGATGTTCGATGGATGGCGCGATGAGCGACGGCGGCAGGCGCGAGGCGCCGGTGCGCGTTGCAGTATTCGACCTGGACGGAACGATCTCGCGGCGCGACCTGTTCCTGGTCTTCCTGATGCAGGCCGCGCGACGCCTGGGGCCGGCACGGAAGCTGCGCACCGCGCTGCTGCCGCTGCACACGCTACGCTTCGGCCTGCGCGCGATCACCAACAGCGATCTGAAGGCGGCCTACCTCGACGCCATCCTCGGCGGCCGGCCACGCAGCGCGCTTGCGGCGCTGGCCGCCGACTTCGCCGCGCACAGGCTGGCGCACGAGCTGAAGCCCGCCGCCCTGCAGGCGATGCAGCGGCACCGCCAGGCCGGGGACGCGCTGCTGCTCGCCTCGGCCAGCCTTGATCTCTATGTCGAGCCCATCGCGGCGCGGCTCGGCTTCGATGCCGTGGTCTCAACGCGCGTCGCCTGGACCGCGGAGGACCGGCTGGCGGGATCGCTCGATGGCGACAACCTGCGCGGTGCACCGAAGCTCGCGGCGGTGCGCGCGCTGCTGGCAAAACGCTTTCCCACGGCGCGCGACTTCGTCGCCTATTCCGACCATGAAAGCGACATCCCGCTTCTGGCGGCGGCTGGCAGCGCCGTCGCGGTGGATCCCACCGCCACCCTGCGGCGCGTGGCGCACGAGCGCGGCTGGGCGATCGTGGACTGGCGCGGCACCGGCAGGCTTCCAGTGAGCCTCCTCAACCCGGGCGAGGACCGCTGCATTGCTCCACTCGGGGTAGATACAAAGATATTTTGACCCGGTTACAATATCGCGGGCAAGCTGTGGTTCGCGCGGCGGTATCGCAGATCCTACTAAATTCCCACCAACGAAAAATGATGGCCGGCGGCGCCTGTGGCAGGCGGCGGCACGGGCTGCTGCCCAGCCGCGAAAGGCGGGAGGAACCGAGACCATGAAACTGGCACCGAACTCCGTGAATGTGGCGCTGGAACTGCTGGCAGAACGGCGATACGCCGACTTCGCCAGACGCTGCATGGGCCTCATCTACGACCAGCGCGTGGCCCTGGGGCTGCGCCGCGACCTGGAGATTCCGCTGATCGCACCGAAGGCGAAGATCCCGATCCGGATCCGCGCCTTCGAGGAATCCGACCTGCCCGTGCTGCTGGATGAAAACCAGCCCGGGCTGGCCCGCAAGGAGATGGTCGAGATCCGTACCCGCCGCGCGCATCACGAGGCAGCGATCCCGACCTGCTACGTCGCCGTCGACGAGACCACCGGATCGCCCTGCTATTTCCAGTGGCTCATGGGGCCAAGCCAGAATGCGAAGATCCAGTCCTTTTTCCCGGCGCAGTGGTTCCCGGTGCTGCAGGAGAACGAGGCGCTGCTGGAGAATGCCTACACGCCGGTGGCCTATCGCGGCAACGGCATCATGTCCGCGGCCATGGCCCTCATCGCGGAGCGCGCCGTCGATCTCGGATGCCGCTACGTCATCACCTTCGTCGAACGCGACAACGTCCCTTCGCTCCGCGGCTGCAGGAAATCCGGCTTCTCACCGTACCTGGTGCGGACCGAGAACCGGTTCCTCCTCAACCTTGTGAAGCGCAGGCGCTTCGAGGAATTCAGGGAAGGCTGAACGAGGCCAGGCAGCACCTGCTGCCAGGATCGCCCGCAAAGGACCTGCCGGATGAACCACATGTCAGGGTCTGCGGCCCTGGAGTTGCGCCGGGAGGACCTGGCACCGGCCGTGACGGTCCGGCGGGTTCGGCTCGCCAGCAGCTCGGTGCGCGACTGGGAGGATTTCGCCGGCCGCTGCGGCGCCTCGCATCACTGCGCGATGGGGCACATCCGCTTCTGGCGGATCTTCTGCCGCGTCGAGCTCTTCGAGGTATTCCGGTCCGGTGATTCGTGGTGCAGCAAGATCGGGCAATGCGCCGTTGCCATCGGCCCCAGGTCCCGCCGGTTTCTCGACAGTCTGCAACTGCTGCCGGGCCACCAGGACTGCTGGACAGGCGCCATGGCGGCGGTGCTCCGCGCGCTCGGACCGGGGACCTACCGATACGGATCGACGTGGAGCCTTGAGCGCAGCCGCGACCAGGACCTGCGGGACCTGGCTGGCGTGTCGATCGACCATGTCGCGTGCCTGGCGGTGCAGGCGGTCGATTTCGCGCGCTGGGCCAGCTGGGACCAGTACCTGTCCGCCGTCAGCAACAACGCGCGCCGAAACGCAAAGAAGGCGGCGCAGTGCCATCCGGACATCGTGCTGACCATCCACGAAGGCCTCGACATGCTGGGCAAGGTCCAGCTGCTGACCCGGCTGCGCGGTGCGATGTGCCGTCGCAAGAAGTTACGGTTCAACATGCCGAGGCAATGGATGCGCGCCTTCCTGCGCGCGCTGATCTGGCGGCGCCAGGCCTTCATCGCCACGGTCGGGGTGTGTGGCCAGACACTGGCCATGTTCTCGGGCATTCATTTCGGTGGCAATACCTACTACCTGGAAGGCGCCGCGCCAGCCGACAACGAGGGCGCGTCCTGGTACCTGATGCTGGCCATGCTGCGGCAGAGCCATGAGCAGAACCCCGAGGGCCGCTTCGTGATGGGTGTTGCCGACCCTGATGCCAACCTCAGCCGATCGCGCGACCAGTGCCGCGTCTCGGAACATCCGGCCAGCGTGATCGCCTTCCGCTACGGTCGCGGGTAGCGTTCAGCCCTCGTCGTGCATCGCGCTTCGGCGTGCCGGCGCCAGACGTCGCGATGCACAGGCGGCGAGGTCCAGCAGGGTGCTGTCGCTGTTGCCCTGGATGGAGATGGTCCGTGTGGAAGCGATGGTGAGCTCGGTTGGTGCGGGGTCGGTGATGGTGGCGGGCGCGCCGCTGGTGGGCAGGTCGTCCTGCGCGGCGGGACCGGCGTTCAGCTGTGCGCCCCAGATCTCGAAAACGCCCGTCGCGGCCTGATTGAAGTCGTGCACCAGGGCAACGTTGCCGGCGAGGGTCCCGGTGAAGCGCTGCCATTCGCCGGTGGCGGTGGTGGATCGCAGGGCCTTGGCGACGCCGTCGTAGTAGTTGAAGCTGAACGCGCCGCTGCCACTGACCAGGCGCATCCAGACGCTGAAGCTGTGCTGCCCGGTGACGGCCGCGTGTAGTAGATGCCTGAGGCGATGCCGGCGAGCGCCAGCCGGTCGGCGCCGAGATTGGTGCCGAAGGGATCCGCAGCGACATGGGCGGCGACGGCGGGCAGCGTTCCGGGCACGGAAAAGCGGCTCCACGCAGCGTTGTCGAAGGCCTGCGACTGGCTGATCAGGTTCTGCCAGGGCGAAGGGCGCGGCACGAAGTGCGGCTGGCCGTCGGACAGGGTATAGCGGAACGTCTCGGTGACGGTCTGCCCCGCGGCCAGCGCCCGGACGTTCGCCTGGTCATTGGCCAGCGTGTAGCTGTACTGGCCGTCGGCGCCGAGCAGCAGCGTGCCGTAGATGCCGAGGATGGTGGCGCCGACGCCGGCGGCCTGGCCGTTGACGGCGGTGACGCTGAGCGTATCGCCATCGGCGTCGCTGTCATTCCATAGCACATTGCCGTTCGCCACCAGGCTCGCATCCTCGACCACCGATGCCACATCGGCGACCGAAATCGGTGCGCTGCTCTTTTGCCAATCCTTGCTTCGACACGAGTCAGCGCTTTTGGAACGCCAGCGGGAAGAGGCTAGGTGGCGAGAGGCGTTGCAGCTTGGACTATGAAGGGTTCCGAGCCAGCCCCCATGGGCTACCCCGGATGGTCCGGCGCAGGATCATCCGGGCGCGGACAAATGACTGCCGGTGCGGTCCGGCCTCGCCTTCGGCCGAGCCTGCCAGACCTACTCCCTGACCAGCACCCCTTCCTCGACCGGCAGTGAGCCGCCGACCAGGCTGCCATTCGCAGGCAGCATGTGCAGCGGCGGCATAGCAAAATCCGGCTGCGCCTTCACGCGACAGGGCTCCGGCGCGTGAACGTCGTTGATCTGGAAATTGTGGGTGATCGCCCAGATCGCGGCCTGCGTCCTGTTGGTCATGTGGGTCTTGCGCAGCAGCGCCTTCACATGCGCCTTCACCGTCGCCTCGGTGAGCCGGAGGTCGCGGGCGATTTCCTTGTTGGAGCGCCCGTCCATCAGGCACTGCAGGATCTGGCACTCGCGCGGCGTCAGGGACGCCGCCCGGCTGAGGTCCGAGGCTGCGACGGCAGGCTCCTGCTGCGCTGTCCTGGAGGTCGGCCTGCAGGCAGGGTCCCGCAGAAGCTGGACCAGTTCCGCCGGCATCACGCGTTGGCCAAGTTGCACCAACTCCAGCGCTCTCTGGAGCACATCGCTCGAGATATCCCGCGAGAGCAGCGCCTCGACACCGGCCTGGAGCGAGCCGAGAAGGATGTTGTGCTGTTGCAGGTCGGCCAGGACGACCAGCTTCAATCCCGGGTGAAACCGGCGAAGCTCGGCGGCGCGAGGAAGATCGCGCAGCGCGTCCGCTTCGGACAGGAAGCTGCAGATGGCGAGGTGGAGCGATGTGTTGGTCGGGATCGACCGAAGCGCCTCCTCGACATCACGACCCTCGCCGACAACGTCGACGGACGATGCCTCCAGCAGGCGCCGCAGGGCATCCCGGAAAAGCCGCTGGGTGTCGATAATAATCGTGTGGATCGAACCGGACGCATCCAGCCCATCACCTTCTCGACGGCTCATGAGACGAATCCTTTCTCTGGCTGCGGCTTCAACGGAAATCAGGAAACATTTGTGGGTTGATTATCTTGCGCGACACATTAATTCAGAAGCCGCCGACCTTCCCTCTAAGACATGGTTGCCGCATCGATATTAGTTGTGGCAAAAAAAATGACAACGAGAATTTTCTGGATAGATTTTTAAATACATTGAATCGGGATAAGCATAAGAGAAAAAACAACGAAATTTCCGATAGCCCACTTCAATCGCGTGCATCTTTCCCGGCCTCTCGACGGGTTTGGGACCCGCGCTCCCGGCGGCCTCCCTCACAATTTCCAGGCGCTACCCGATGGGGACGGCTGGATGCCCCGGAAGAGTTGGACGGCTCGGCCGATGTGGAGCCGGTCCAGGCTCCCGCATCGGGCACTTGGCGCACATCCCCGCGCCTCGGCGCGCAGAACAGGCCAGGGAGCTGCCCCGGCCGCGTCGGAACGGGAAAGTAACGGGTTCTTGTTCCAAAACCGCATCGGCAAGCGCTGCCGACGGTCTAGCATCTTGCATTAACATTGCGCCGTCGACACGGCGCCGTGCAGGATCCTGACCTCGACCGCCGTGGTGCAGGACCATTGAGGCGCTCACGGGAGCTCGCGCATGACCGCAACGCAGCCACCGCCGGACTTCCGCCCGCCACCCCGCCTCGCCGACCGGCCCGGAAACCGCGCCACTGGACCTGTGGGGGCCGTGCCTCTGCGGGGTGCCTGCGTGGCCCTGCTCTCTGCGGGGGCCGTGCTGTCGGGTGCGGGGCCTGCCGCGGCGCAGCCAAGCAACCCGGCGGAACTGGCCCGGGGCGTCACCGTGCTCACCCGCCCCCGCCCGGCCTATGATCCGCTCGGCGTTCGGCTGCCCGGCTTCCGCCTGGATGCGGCCATCGACCTCGGCGGCGGCTACGACGACAACACGGCGCCCAACAGCGGCAGCGACAAGTCCAGTGCGTTCCTCGAGGAACAGATCACCCTGAACCTCACCAGCACCCAGACCCGGCACGCCTTCGGCCTGAACGCCTCACAGGCCACGCGCCGCTACTTCGGCGATGACGACTACGGCTGGAACGACTACAGCCTGGATGCCTTCGCCCGCTACGACATAGGGCGGGCCTCCTCGGTCGGCGTCGCATACGGCCGGTCGCGCAACCACATCGAAATCACCAGCTTCGAGGTGCAGCAGGGCGCGCTGACCAGACCGCTCCGCTACGACGTGGAGACGTTCCGCGCGAACGGCGTGGCAGCGCTCAATCGCGTCAGCCTGACCGGCGCACTGGAAAGCAGCAGCTTCAGCTTCCAGGAACAGAGTGACCCCGGCTTCCGCGGCGGCAGCGCCGCAGCGAACGACTACACCAGGCTGACCGGTGAGGCAGGGGCCTCCTATGCTTTCCTGCCCGGCCGCAGCGTGATGCTGACGACGCGGCTGAGCGAGATCACCTACGATCGGGCCGACCAGCGGGGCCGTGACTCATTCACCTGGGAAGTGCTCGCCGGTGCGCGCTACGACATCACCTCGCTGGTCTATGCCAGCTTCGGCATCGGCTATCGGCGGCGCGAATTCGACGATCCCGCGCTCCGCAACATCTCCGGCCCCGCCTTCGAGGGGCAGCTTGTTCTACTGCCGTCGCAGCTTCTCAGTCTGACGATCGGCGCGCAGCGCACGATCGAGGAATCGCTGCGCAGCAGCAATGTGAGCTACGTGCTCACCTCCGGTCGGTTCCAGGCGGATTACGAGCTGCGGCGCAACGTCATTCTCAGCGGCGAGCTGCGCGCGGAACAGCTCGAATACAAGGAACCAGATGCGACCGCGCGGCAAGGCGTCGCCACCGTCACCATGCGCTGGCTATTGAACCGAAACGCCTCCGTCATCGCAAGTTACCGCCATGTGCGCAGCCTGGATGCGCCGGCGGGATTTCAGGAATTTGATCGAAACCTGTTCCACCTTCGCCTCCGGCTCGCCATCTAAGATTGCTTTTCGACGGCCCATAAACCATTATTAGACCGTAAGGGAGGTCGGCTGGATATTTCAGTCCTGCCTAATACCCCGCAGCGCCCAAATTTATCAGGAGGCTGTCCTGGCAATGACATATACTCCACAAATAGATATCCGAAACCAGGCCATGCCTGGACGCCGGCATGTCTTGCTGGCGGCGCCGGTTCTGGCGGGCCTGCTCTCGGCGTGCACCTCTCCGGGTGCCAACCTGCCGATCCTGTCCGAACATACGGGCGGCGCCTACCGGCTCGGGCCGGGCGATCAGCTGCGCGTCATCGTGGCCAATGATCCGGAGCTGACCCGCGAGTTCCGGGTGAGCGACACGGGGGCCATCGCCATGCCGATGGTCGGCTCCATCCCGATCGCGGGCCGCACGACCGAACAGGCGGCCACCGCCATCGAACAGGCGATGATCCAGCGCGAGCTGTACAACGAGCCTTCCGTCGCGGTCGAGGTCGTCACCTACCGTCCGATCTTCGTCCTCGGCATGGTCGAACGCGGCGGGCAGACGCCGTACCAGCCGGGGATGACCGTGCTCTCCGCGGTCGCGGTGGTCGGCGGCTTCAACTACCGCGCGGTGACCGACTACGTCGGGATCTCCCGGATCACGGAGGATGGCCGCGCGCGCGAATTTCGCGGCACCCGCCAGTCCCTGCTGCTGCCCGGCGATGTCGTGAACGTCTTCGAGCGCACTCTCTGACCGGCGACGGCAACCGGTCCGTCCGCCCGGCGGAAAAGCCCTGACCGTCCCCGGCCAGGGCTTTCTGCTGTCCGGCGTCATGCGAGCTTTGCCGGTTCAGGGCAGTCTAACGCACCGCCCCTTGCACCCATGGCCCTGTCGCGTGACCGCCCTGGGCCGCCCTCAATGCAGGGCGGAACCATCCGCCTTCCTCGGCCCCGTCGCATAGGCGCCGGGCGGTACTCACGCCCTGGATCGGTCGGCGGACCGGTCCATGGAACTAGATCGCGCGCGCCCTGCGGGACGCCCGGCCATTGCCTGCCAGGCGATCATAGAACCGCCTTTCCTTCACATAGAAGGAACACTGATCCATGAAACGCAGCGCCGCGTGACGGCGCAGGTTCACCCGCGTCACCACGATGCCGTCCACGGCCACGCCGTGGTCGCGCATGCGCTCCAGCGACGCGCTCAGGATCGCTTTCTTCGTGTCGGCCCAGCGCACGACCTGGATGACCGTATCCACCAGACGCCCGAGGACGAGCGAGTCGGCGACGAGCATCACGGGCGCGCCTTCGATGATGATGACATCGAACTGCTTGCTGGCTTCTTCGATCAGCGCGCGAAACCGGTCGGTGCCGAACACGTCGGCGCCCGCGCGCAGGCTGGCGCGCCGGCGGATGACGACCATGGTGTTCTGTGCCGCACTGTCGGTCTGGCTACCGGGCACCACCTGGTTTCCGTCGCCGAACTCCGCGGGCTCCACCGGCTGAACGTCGCGCCGCCCCGGAACACCGTCGATCAGCATCACGCGCCGTCCGGAGGCCGCAAGCGCACAGGCCAGCGCGGCGCAGACGGTGGACTTCCCCTCGCCCGGCATCGCGGACGTCACCAGCACCAGCCGGCAACCCCTCGCCGCGTCGAACAGCCCGACGCTGGCGCCGACCGAACGGATGGCCTCCTGGAAGATCGGCATATCGGAGACCTTGTGCTCCGCCTCTTTCGCCATGGCCGCGACGTCGCGCGACGGCAGCGAGGGCACCATGCCCAGGCAGCGCGGTCCGCCGGCCTCCTCGATGTCGCCACTCGTGCGGACACCCAGATCGCGACGCTCCAGCAGCAGGCCGAGGCCGATGCCAAGGATCCCGCCGCCGGCCAGGCCGATCAGCATGACGATCATCGGGCGCGGCGAAGCGGCGGCGCGCATAGGCTCCGCAGGCATGACCAGGAAGGCGCTGGCTGGCGCTATGGCGGCATCGGCCAGTGTCTGCTGCCGGCTGCGGATCAGCGCTGCCAGGCGCTCCTGCGTCTCCTGCGCGCCGGTCTGCAGGGACTGCAGCGCGACCTCGTCCGGCTTCGCCTCGATCATCCCGCGTTGCAGGGTCTGCAGCGCCGCGGTGAGCTCGGCCTCCGTCCGCCGGGCGGCGGTGAGATCGGCGCGGGCGATGTCGATGGCGCGGCGGGATTCGGCCGCGAGGCGGCCGCGAACCTCCGCCAGGCCAGCCGCCGCTTCCGCCACGCGCGGATGCTGGCTGCCGAGACGGGTCTGCATCTGCCCGAGGTCGCGCCGCGCCACCAGTTCGCGCTCGAGCAGCGCGGAGATCAGCGGCTGGCCCTGCACGTCGGATGCCGAGGGCGTTCCGCCAGCGGACACAATCTCCTGCACTCGCGACAGCCGGCGCTCCTCGTTCATGCGCGCGAGGATCGCCGCGTTGAGCTGCGACGTGAGGGTCCGCAACTGCTGCTGTGCGACGTTCTCCGCATCCCCGGCGGCACCACCGCGGCCAGGTTCCAGGATGTTGGTGCGCTGGCGGAACTGCGTGATCTCGGCCCGTACCTTTTCGAGGTCCGCCGATGTCTGCTGGATCTGGTCGTCGATCCACGCCGTCCTGCGCTCCGCCGACTCCCGCCGCTCTTCCACCTCCCGGCGGAGATAGGCTGCGGCCACGGCATTGGCGACCCTGGCTGCCAGCTCGGGATCATTCGCACGATAGCCGATGGACACCAGGTAGGAGCGGTTGTCGGTCGTCACCGAGAGGCGGGAGAGGATGTCACGCATGGCCTGGTCGCGCCGCAGCTCCGCGGCTTCCATCGCAGCCGGGCTGGGCTGCAGGCGCTCGCCCAGCTGCCTGACCCGGTCTGCCACATGCGCCGGAAGGAAGTTGAGCAGGGCGGCCAGGCGGTTTGGCGCGGCAGCCTGCTCGGCAAGCCCGAGTTCCTCGACCACGGTGCGCATGAGCGGGCGACCCCGCAGGATCCGCGCCTCGTTCTGGACCAGGGCGGCTGGCTCCAGCACGACGGCCGGCGCGCCGGCGCTCGCCGGCCGCGCGCTGGTGCGGTGCGCCAACTCCAGCTGGATCACCGCCTCGCTGGAATAGACCCGCGGCATCAGCATCAGCGCGGCAGCCGCCGCGCCGAGCGCGAGCAGGACCACCAGGACGATGATGTAGCGACGCCGCCAGATGGACATGAAGGTGTTCGCGGCGACCCGCTCGCGATGGCCCGCGAGCGAGACGTCGGGCCGCTTGTGGTCAAGCAGCATCGCGTAGGGGGCGCTGTCCACAGGGGGGGCTTCTCCAATTCGGGTGGCCGGAGGATCGCCCCGCGATGCAGTACCCGGTGCAGCACCTGATGCAGCACCTGATGCAGCATCGACCAGCTTCCTCGCGATGCACAGCGTCATCATGCGGCGGCCGCACGCCACGCCGAAGAACCATTGAGGAGTAGTCCATCTGGCCGCAGGACGCGTTCGCCTGGAAGCTGGCCGGTCCAAGGTGGCTAGGGACTTCGCGCTGCCACGGCACCACGCCCTCGGCTAAGACGCGCAGGTAAACAGCAGCGGAATTGCCTGTCATGAACAAGCTTTCGGAATCGGGACGCCTCAGCATCCTTGGGGTCCACGTCAGCATCCTGACGATGCAGCGCGCAACGGCGACGATGGAAAACTGGATCCGTAACGGAGAACGTCACTACGTCTGCATCACCGGCGTACATGGCGTGATGGAAAGTCAGCGCGACCCCGAGCTGATGGCCATCCACAATGCGGCCGGACTGGTGACTCCGGACGGCGTGCCCATGGTCTGGATGTCGCACTGGCTGGGGCATCCGGAGGTCGAGCGTGTCTATGGGCCGGACCTGCTGCAGGAGATGTGCCGGATCTCGGCCCTGAAGGGCTACCGGCACTTCTTCTATGGCAGCACACCGGAAACGCTCGGCAAGCTCACGGCCGCGCTCACGCGCCGCCACCCCGGGCTGCAGGTGGTGGGGAGCTTCGCCCCGCCCTTTCGCCCGTTGACACCCGAGGAGGATGAGGCAGTGATCGCACAGATCAATGCATCCGGTGCGCAGATCGTCTGGGTCGGCCTCAGCACGCCGAAGCAGGAGCGCTGGATGGCAAGCCATGTCGACCGGCTGAATGCATCCGTGCTCGTCGGCGTCGGGGCCGCCTTCGATTTCGCGGCTGGCGAGAAGCAGCAGGCACCGCGCTGGATGCAGCGCAACGGCCTTGAATGGGCGTTCCGCTTGGCGAGCGAACCGCGTCGGCTCGCGGGGCGGTACTTCCGCAACAATCCCGCCTTCATGCTGCGCGCATTGGCGCAGCTGCTGCGCCATCATGGGATGTCGCGGACGCGCCGTGCGGACAGGATGGCTCCGTAGGGCATACTCCCATTGCCCCGGCCGCGGCACCACGGCCTTCACCTATACCTTCTGCCTTGCAGGCCGATCACGGATGACCGGCCAGGGACAGGGGCGGTGGCATGGCCGAAGGGCGCTTCGCATTGTCGTGCCACATCAAGGCCGACGGCGT
The DNA here is from genome assembly GCF_019024325.1 of Falsiroseomonas tokyonensis. Taxonomy (GTDB): domain Bacteria; phylum Pseudomonadota; class Alphaproteobacteria; order Acetobacterales; family Acetobacteraceae; genus Falsiroseomonas; species Falsiroseomonas tokyonensis. The sequence continues at coordinate 46,400 of NZ_JAFNJS010000012.1, read as the reverse complement.
GGCGGTGAAGCGTGACGCGGCAGGGCATTGCGCCGCGCGCTCCGCAGGCCGCTCTACGGGCCGCTCCGCGATGCCGTTTCACGTTTTCCTCACTGCGATGTCGTCATCGCCGCAGTCGCCACTCGCCATGCCCATCCACAGGTCGCTGGAGCAGATCGCATGAGTGACATGGTCCCGGATGCCCTTGCTGGCTTTGCACCGAGGCAGGGCGGCTTGGGTAGCGGTCAGCGGCTGCGGAGTGCGTGGCGATGGACGCTGCATTCGTTGGCCCTCCCGGCGCTGGACATCCTGGCGGCGCAGATCGGCATCCTGTTTGCTCTCACGGCGCTGCCCGCGCTGCACGATGCGGGCGAAGCACCGCTGAACTGGGACCTGCCGCTGGCCTCCGCGCTCGGTGCCGCGATGCTCGCATGCCACCGGATTCTCGGGCTCTATGACACGGCGGGCCACGGCGCGCTCGAGCGGCTCAGGCTGCGCGTCATCGGGGCCGTCGTCGCGCCCTGCGTCACGGTCACGATCCTCGCCGCCTTCTCTGTTGCTGCGACGCCCGCGCTGCCGGTCATCATTCTGGCCTGTGCGACGGCCGGTGCGGTCGGCCTGCTGCTCGAGGCCCTGGTCTGTCCGGTGCTGATCCGGCACGGCGCCTGGGGCTCGCCGGCACTGGTCGTGGGCTCAGGACCGGCGGCGGCCGGCCTGGCGGAACGACTGCTGCGGCAGCCCGAACTCGGCCTTCGTCCCATCGGCTTTGCAGCAGACCGCATCTCGGGCGAAGTCGCCATGCCGCTCGCGAACCTGGGCACGGTGGCGGAAGCGGCGCGCCTGCACGGCAGCAAGGCTGTCGCCGTCGTCGCGATGTCGGGCGAGGTGGCCAGCGGCGAGATCGCGCGCCTGCCCTTTCACCGCGTCATCGCCGTGCCGGAATCCGGCAATCTTCCGACGCTCCGCGTGAACTTTCGCAGCCTCGGCGGCGATCTGGGGCTGGAGGTTTCCAACCTCTCTCAGGCGGTACTGCAGCGGCGCCTGAAGCGCGTACTGGAGTTGCTGATCACCATCCCTGTCTTCATGGTCGCACTGCCCGTGATCGGCGTGCTGGTCGTGCTGATCAAGATGATCAGCCCCGGCCCCGCCATCTATGTCCAACGCCGCGTGGGGCTGCATGGCAGGCCGGTGGCGGTGCTGAAGCTGCGCACCATGCATACCGACGCGGAACGCCTGCTGGCGGATCTGCTGGCGCGCGATCCGGCCGCCCGCGAGGAGTGGGACCGCTACATGAAGCTGGCGCGGGATCCGCGCGTGCTGCCGGGCATCGGGGACTTCCTCCGCCGCAGCAGCCTGGACGAGCTGCCGCAGCTCTGGAACGTGCTGCGCGGCGATCTCAGCCTGATCGGCCCGCGTCCCTTCCCGGACTACCACGTCGCGCGCTTCGGCAGCGAGTTCCAGCAGCTGCGCATGAGCGTGAAGCCGGGCGTCACGGGCCTGTGGCAGATCGCGGAACGCAGCAACGCGGACCTTCGCCGGCAGGAAGCGCTCGACACATTCTACATCCAGAACTGGTCCCTCTGGCTCGACCTCTACATCGTGCTCAAGACGCTTCCCGCCGTGCTCTGCGCGCGCGGCGCACGCTGAGACGCGCACGTCGCCTGATCGCGAAACGCTCACCTCAGAAACGACATTCTACAACTCCATCCGAGGGCTCGTGATGCCAAAGAACCGCAAGCGGATCCTTGTCACCGGCGGCGCCGGCTTCCTGGGCTCGCATCTTTGCGACCGGCTCGTGGGACAGGGCCACGACGTTCTCTGCGTCGACAACTACTTTACCGGGCGCAAGGAGAACATCCTGCATCTGATGAACCGGCCCAACTTCGAGGTGATGCGCCACGACATCACCTTCCCGCTCTATGTCGAAGTTGATGAGATCTACAACCTGGCCTGCCCTGCCTCTCCGGTGCATTACCAGTTCGACCCGGTGCAGACGACCAAGGTCAGCGTATTGGGCAGCATCAACATGCTCGGCCTGGCCAAGCGTGTCGGCGCGCGGATCCTGCAGGCCTCGACCAGCGAGATCTATGGCGATCCGTCGGTTCATCCGCAGACGGAGGACTATTGCGGCAACGTCAATCCGCTCGGTCCGCGCGCCTGCTACGATGAAGGCAAGCGGTGCGCGGAGACGCTGTTCTTCGACTACTCCCGCCGGCACAACGTCCAGATCCGCGTCATCCGCATCTTCAACACCTACGGTCCGCGTCTGCATGACAGCGACGGCCGCGTGGTTTCCAACTTCATTGTCCAGGCGCTGCGCGGCGAGGACATCACCATCTATGGCGACGGCAGCCAGACGCGCGCCTTCTGCTACGTCGACGACCTGATCGACGGGATGGTGGCAATGATGGGTGCCGACGAGGATGTCCCCGGCCCCATCAACATCGGCAATCCGCACGAGATCTCGGTGCTCACCCTGGCCAGCAGGATCATCGCCCTGACCGGCGCCAGGTCGCGCCTGGTCCGCAAGCCGCTGCCGCAGAACGATCCGACGCAGCGCTGCCCGGACATCTCGCGAGCCCGGCAGTTGCTGAACTGGGAGCCGAGGGTGTCGCTGGATGAAGGGCTGCGCCGGACCATTGCCTACTTCGCCGACCGGATGGCCCAGCCTGCCTCCGCCGGCATCAGCGATTCCGTCGGCTAAGCGCATCGATCAGAAGGATCATCCAGATGGACCTGAACGTCCTCCACCCGGGGCTGTCCGTGGATGCCACCGCTTCGGAGCTGGCCGGCGCCCCCGGCGTTGCGCCGCTGGCCAGGACGGCAGCGCCCTCGCGTATCGTGCCGGTGATCCTGTCGGGGGGCAGCGGCAGCAGGCTCTGGCCGCTGTCGCGGGAGAGCCTGCCGAAGCAGTTCCTGGCGCTGACCTCCCAGCGGACCATGCTGCAGGAGACGGTATTGCGGGCGCAGGGCTGCGGGCCGGAGGGGCCGGACTTCGCCGCACCGATCATCGTCTGTAACCAGGAACACCGCTTCCTGGCCGCCGCGCAGCTCTCCGAGCTCGGCATCGCCGATCGCCGCATCCTGCTCGAGCCGATTGGCCGGAGCAGCGCGCCGGCGATCTGCGCGGCGGCGCTGCTCGTGGCGGAGGAGGATCCCGATGCGCTGATCTGGATGAAGGCCGCGGATGCACTGGTCGAGGATACGCCGGCGCTGCACCGGCTGCTGCGGACCGGCGCCGAGGCGGCCCGCGATGGCCGCATCGTCACCTTCGGCATCCGTCCGACATCGGCGGAGGCGGGCTATGGCTATATCGAGGTCGGCCCGCCGCTGGACGCCGCGGCCGGCGCCCACGCCATCACCCGCTTCGTGGAGAAGCCGAAGGCGGATGTCGCGGCCGGCTTCGTGGCTTCGGGCCGGTATCTCTGGAATTCCGGGATGTACCTGTTCACCGCGCGCGGCCTGCTGCGCGAGATGGCGCTGCATGCCCCGGAACTGCTGGCTCATGCGACGGAGGCGATTCGCCTGCGGCGGCAGGATCCCGATTTCATCCGCCTGGATGAGGTCAGCTTCACCGCCTGCCCCAGTCTGAGCCTGGACCATGCCGTGGCCGAGCACACTGCGCTCGGCGCCGTGGTTCCGGCCGAACTGCGTTGGAGCGATGTCGGCAGCTGGGATGCGCTCTGGCAGGTCGGGCGCAAGGATGCCGCGGGCAATGCCGCATCGGGCGATGCGCTACTGGTCGGCTCGCGCGACTGCTATGTTCGCAGCGAGGACGGCGTGGTGACCGCGGTCGTCGGGCTTGAGGATGTGGTGGTGGTGGCGACTGGCGATGCAGTGCTCGCCGTGCATCGCGACCAGGCGCAGGACGTCAGGCGGGTTGTGAAGCGCCTGAAGGAAATGGGCCGGAAGCAGGCATCGCAGCACAGCCGCTGCCACCGGCCTTGGGGCTATTACGAGACGCTCAGCATCGAGGGCCGTTTCCAGGTCAAGCACATCGTGGTCCAGCCGGGGCAGAAGCTGAGCCTGCAGAAGCACTTTCATCGTGCGGAGCATTGGGTGGTGGTGCAGGGATCTGCCCTGGTCACGCGCGATGCCGAGGAGATCCTGTTGACCGAGAACCAGGCGATCCACCTGCCGCTGGGCTGCGTGCACCGGCTTTCGAACCCCGGGAGGATTCCGCTGGCGATCATCGAGGTCCAGCTGGGGGCCTATCTCGGGGAAGACGACATCGTCCGGCTCGAGGATATGTTTGGCCGCTGCTGAACCGCCTTGGGCGAGGCACGCCTAGGTGATCCGGCCCGGGCCCGCCCCCTTTGGCAGGGTCCCGGCATCCTCCGCACGGCGGCGAAGGTCAGCCGGTCCAAATCAGCCGGCTCTACCATGCCCGACTCCACCAGCACGTCCCAGCGGATCAGGCCGCGCCAGAAGGCTTCGTCCACCAGCAGGATCGGCAGCCCGCCGACGCGGCCGGTCTGGCGCAGGGCCAGCAGTTCGAACAATTCGTCCAGCGTGCCGAAGCCGCCGGGGAATACCCCGGGCGCCCGCGCGCGCATCGCCTTGTGCAGCTTGCCGATCGCGAAGTAGTGGAACTGGACGGTCAGCTCCGGCGTGGTGCAGGGGTTGGGCTGTTGCTCCCGTGGCAGGCAGAGGTTGAAGCCGATGCAAGGTGCGCCGGCCTCCCAGGCCCCGCGACAGGCCGCTTCCACGATCCCGGGCCCACCGCCCGTCGCGATCACGTTGTCCCGCACGCCCGCCACGGGCCGCAGCGCCCCGCCTCGCTCGGAGCGATACGGCCAAAGCGCCGCGCCTCCTCGTACCAGACGGTCTGGCGGCCCGGCCCATGCTCCCGCACCCGCAAGCTGCCGAAGACCGCAAGGGTGGAGCGTACGACCCAAGCGCGCAGCGCCTCAGCTGCCTTGGTGGATTCCACCCGCAGCCGCACGCCCCGCATGGTGGGGCTCAGCAGGAAGTCGCGATCGAACCGCGCCAGCCGACAGGCCGGCGACGTCGCCGGGTCCCGTGCGGGGCGACGATGGCGGCTCCTGACGCTCCTCCTGTCGGCGCGGTGAAGACCGGCGCCCGCGCCCACGCCTATACTGGCACCGGATGGGAAGCTGCGGGAGGGTGTCTTGGCAATCGGCCTGAAGGTCTGTGGCGCGGCCCGCACGGTGACCGGGCTCTGCCTGCTGTTCGAGGCGCCGGGGGCGCGCATCCTGGTGGATTGCGGCATGTTCCAGGGACCCAAGACGCTGAAGGCCCTGAACTATGAGCCCTTCCCCTTCGAACCTGGAGCCATTGATGCCGTACTGCTGACGCACGCGCATATCGACCACAGCGGCCTGCTGCCGCGCCTGGTCAAGACAGGCTTCCGCGGCCGCATCCACTGCACGGAGGCGACGCGGGACCTCTGCTCCTGCCTCTTGCCCGATGCCGGCCACATCCAGGAGATGGAGGTTGAGCAGCTTAACCGCCGCAACCGCCGTCGCGGGCGCGAGCCGGTCGCACCGATCTACACCGCGCAGGACGCGGAGCGTGCACTGCGGTCATTCGACCCGGTGAGCTATGGCGAGTGGATCAACCCGGCAGAGGGCATTCGCGCGCGGTTCTGGAACGCGGGGCACATGCTTGGCTCGGCGTCCATCGAACTGGAGTTCGACAACGGGGACGGCCCTGTGCGCGTGCTCGTCTCCGGCGACATCGGCCCCGACCTCGGACCCATGCAGCGCGATCCGGAGGGACCCACGGGCGGCATCGACCACCTCATCGTCGAGAGCACCTATGGCGACGAAGACCGCCCCGCCATCGCGCCGGCGGAGCGCCGGGCTGCGCTGGGGGAGTTGGCGCGCAGCGCGGCGCGGCAGGGCGGGACGATGCTGGTTCCCGTGTTCGCGGTGGAGCGGGCGCAGGAGGTGATGCTGGACCTCGTCACGTTGATGCGGACCGGCCAGGTGCCGAAGGCGGATATCCACCTCGACAGTCCGCTGTCCAACCGCGCCACGCGTGTCTTCGCACAGCATGCGGCGATGCTGGAGAACGGGGCCGCGCTGCTCGCAGCGCTCGCCGACCCGCGGCTGCACGAGGTGGAGGACGCGCAGCAGAGCATGCGGCTCGCGCGGCAGGAGGGGTTCCGGATTGTGCTCGCCGGCAGCGGCATGTGCGAGGCGGGGCGCATCCGAGCGCACCTTCAGGCGAAGCTCTGGGATCCGCGGACCGTGGTTGCGCTGGTCGGCTTTCAGGCCATGGGCACGCTGGGGCGGCTGCTGCAGGACGGCGCCGCCCAGGTCCGGATCCGGGGCGAGATGGTGAAGGTCGCCGCACGTATTGCGATGGTGGAGGGCTATTCTGGCCACGCCGACGGACCGGAACTCGGCCGCTGGATCGTCGCCCGCGGACCAGTGCGCGGCGGCGTCTTTCTGGTTCATGGGGAGGAAACTGCGATCGAGGGCTTGGCGAAGCGCGTACTCGGCCGCGGCATCGTACCGGAGGCCGGTCTGGTAAAGCCCGTGCTGGACGAGGCCTTCCGTCTTTCGCCCGGCCGCGCACCCGAGCGCGATGCCGGGGCTTCCGGCCGTCGCCGCGAGCAACCCGAGCGCGTCGGGCGCCCGGACTGGCACAATGAGCGCGCGGCGCTGTTGCTCGGAATTGAGGAGGCGATCGAGCAAGCGCGGGACGACCGCTCCCGCGCCGCGCTCTTGCAACGTCTCCGGCGCGCGCTGGAGGACCGCTGAGTGCCACGGCTGAGCCTTCGCGCACAGTGGCCGGCGTTGTCCACCAGCACTCTGCCAAGCAGGAGGATTCGCGCTGCCGCCGCTCAGGCTGCTGGCCCGGGCCCTGCACCTTTGTCCGCGACACGCGCGTGGCAACAGACCCATCCTCGCAGGCGGCGCCAGCACTGAGAAAGAAAACCAATGGCGCGCATCCACCTGAACCCGGTACGCCATTTGGTCTCGCGCATCGGATCGCTACGAGAGGCGGTGCTGGGGCCAACGATGGCATTGTCGATCCGCTTCGCGCAGCATCCGCCTAGCGGATACGAACATCTCCTTCCCCGAACGACAAGCGGCAGAGGCGTCCCGACGCGGCGCTCCCCGAGATGGTAGTTCTCCGAATTCCTCCTCGGCTCCGATCTCGTGCCGAGCTGCAGCCAAGGGCTGCCAGAGCGTCTAAATCCGGTGAGCCTGCGGCCGTCTAAAGCCTGGCGCGGCGCGTCCGGCTTCCCGTTGGTCTTCATCAAGGGCGGCCAGCCTGGGGACCACCACCCCCCCTGTCTACGGAATGCTGTCTGTCTCGGGCCGCCCGGAAGCCTCACTCCGCGCGAGCCTCCCCCAGGCGTTCCGCCAGTTCAGCGAGCGGCAGCTGGGTGAGGTCCTTGTCCAGCGTCCCGTGCAGCTTGCCGCGCGCCGCATGCCCCAGCGACGCACGCAGATTGCCCAGAAAGGTCGGCGGCGCGACCAGCAGAAGGCGTTGATAGGAGGCCGCCGCCGTATCAAGCCAGGTCCCGAGGCGTGCGGCGAAATCGACCTTCGCGGCCCGATGCGGGTCGGTGCGTGGCTCGATCGCGTGGCGTGCCGTGGTGGCACTCTCGTGCACGCGCCCGGGCCGGTCCGTGCCGCGTTCCCGCGCTGGCGGGTTCTCGGCTTCGACCGCGTCCTCGACACGTTCCCGCCACGGGCCGGCGGGGATGCGGCGCTCGAACAACCGGGCGCGGCCTGCATTGGCCACAAGTGCCCATTCGATGCCTGGCGGCATGACGGTCTCCTCCATCGCCGCCGATCGGTTGCCCGGAGTGCCGGACGCCGCGGCGCGCGTCCGGCCTCCCATCAGGGCACGAGAACAAGGGCGCCGCGCACCTCCCCGGTGCGCAGGCGGTCCAGGGCTTCGTTGGCGCGTTCGGGTGCGAGTGTGTGCACCTCGGTCTTGACCGGGACCCGCGGGGCCAGCGCAAGGAAGGCCTCGCCATCGGCACGGGTGAGGTTGGCGACGGAGCGGAGCATCCGCTCGCCCCAGAGAAGCGCATAGGGAAATGACGGAATATCGCTCATGTGGATGCCCGCACAGACAACCGTGCCGCCGGCTTCGACCGCGCGCAACGCCGCCGGCACCAGCGCGCCAACCGGCGCGAACAGGATGGCTGCCTCCAGCGGCTCCGGCGGAACCTCGTCCGATGAGCCCGCCCAGGCGGCACCGAGTTCGCGCGCGAAATCCTGCGCCGCCATGTCGCCGGGCCTGGTGAAGGCGAAGACCTGCCGCCCCTCATGCCGGGCGATCTGCGCAACGATATGGGCAGCCGCGCCGAAGCCATAGAGACCGATGCGCCGCGCATCCCGCGTCATTCGCAAGGCGCGGTGCCCGATCAGCCAGGCGCAGAGCAGCGGGGCAGCCTCGGCGTCCGTATAGGCATCCGGAATGGGAAAGCAGAATCGCGCATCCGCGACGGCGAACTCCGCATAGCCGCCATCGATCTGGTAGCCGGTGAAGCGCGCTTTCGGGCACAGATTCTCGCGTCCCGTCCGGCAGAAGCGGCAGGCGCCACAGGCGAATCCAAGCCACGGAACGCCGAGCCGATCGTCGGCGCGGAAGCGCGTCACGCCGGTGCCGGCTGCGACGACGCGGCCGATGGCCTCATGGCCCGGAACAAGATCCGGCTTGGCGTTCGGCAGTTCACCATCCACGACGTGCAGGTCGGTCCGGCATACCGCACAGGCGTGGATGCGGAGCAGAACCTCACCCTCATCGGGGTGAGGCTCCGGCACCGTCGTGCAGACAAGGCGCCTGGACGCCCGGTTCAGGACCATCGCACGCATCGTGGAATGCTATCACGGAGCTACGGGCACGGTCGCCACGTCGGCGTGATCTGCTGGATCGATCTAGCGCCAGGCAACTCGTCGCGCAGCGTCTGAAACTGACGCCAGTCTGGGCGCTCCAGCAGGAAACCGCCACGGCGCGTCGAGGCATGTTGTCTGCTCTGGACTGCCGGCCGCTCGGCGAGAGAGGCGTGGCGGCGGGGCACGCGTGCTGGCAGTCCCGTGCGGGCACCGCAGAGTACGGCCTTCACCGCGCTGTGCCAGACCAGATGGACCTCGGCATCGCAAGGTTCCGTGCGTCCGTGCTGCGGCTTCTGCGGCAGGATGTGCCTGCCATCGGCCCAGCTTGGCATCGCGCGACAGGGCGCCATGCCGAGGTCGACGACGTGCCTGCGTGTCAGGACGGGTTTGAGTGGGGACGCCGGCCGAAAGGCGCGCAGCGAGGCCGGGCCGAGACATTGTCGCGGCTGAGCATGAACCGCTGGCTGCGCCGCGTCGAAGGGCGAACGCTGACATTGATCAGCATGTGACGGCCACCTCGGACCGCGGTTCGCGGATCGCACGCGCCCGCACGGTTTAGACGCCGTGGGAGGACGCGATCATGGACACCGACACGATCCTGCCAGATGACGCAGTGGAGACGACCGTCCGCGCACACCTGCTGAGAGCCAGGCTGGCAGGGGCCGATGAGCCTCAATCGCGAGACCCTGGCCCTCGCCTCCTTGGCCATCGCCGCCGCGCTGCGTCTCGAATGGCGGCTGATGCAACATGTCGCGGAAGCCGAGGCCGCGGGAGCCGCGCGCAACGAGGGCGAGGGAGCGGTTCTGGCAGGGCTGACCCATGCAGGCCTTCCCCTGCTGTCCATGGTCCCGCTTGCAACGCAAGCGTTCGATGAACGCCACCACCGAGGCCTGGACTGAGCCGCGGCGGACCGGGCTTCATGCCTGCGCGGAGCAGCGCCTCGGCGGTGGCGGCACCAATCCCCTCGGTGCCGCCGGCTTTCAGCGCAACGCGGACCATGCCGGCGGTCCTCCCTGGCCACCCTGGGAGCGAGCCACGTGTCGTCGCACGGACGGTGTCATGGAATCGCCGGCGGCGATCAGGGCATCGGTTGAGCGCGCTTGTCGGGCCCGTCTTCGGTGCCAAGGCGTGCCATGTCCTCTATCAGTCCCTCCGCGGCACCAAACAGTCCGGCGGCCAGGTCGTCGCTGATCTGGCGCCCCTGCCGCGTCACGGAACCGAACTGGTATTTGATATCCTTCAGCCACTGCCGGGCGGCCAGGTGCGGCGGAACGGGATTCAGCGTGCGCTGCCAGTCCGTCGGGCCATAGGCGCAGAGCGAACGCATCAGCTCCATCTGCGCCATGCTGGCCGACATAAGGCTGTGCGTAACACGCGCATAGGCCTGGGACAGGCTGGTCAGCCCGATCTGCGCATGTGACAGCGCCACCTCGGGACGCAGCGCCGGAAATGGAAATTCGACGGAATCAGCCATGTCACATCTCCTCAGTCTTCAACGGAGCATCACGCAACCCAGGCGCTTCGTGGCGCATTGAGCCAGGTCAACGGCACGCCACTTCCTGCAACCCGGCTAGCCATCAGCCATGCGGTGGCGTGTCCTGCAGGGCAGACTGGCCGTTCGCTCAGACGGGTCGTAGGCAGGCGCAGTCGGTCGCAGGCGTCTCGATACCGGAGGCCGCATCTTCCAGCGCATCGCGATCCAGAACTTCGACGCGGTGCGGGCCCCGGTCTGCAAGGATGCCGCGCTTGCGAAAGCAGGTGAGAGACCGGCTGACGGTCTCGGTGCTCAACCCCAGATAGTCCCCGATATCGTAGCGGGACATCGGCAGGTCGATCAGGTGCGGATGGCCCTCGCTGCGGTCCGCCAGGTCCAGAAGAAAACACGCGACGCGCTCGCTGGCCGTCTTGCGTCCGAGCAGCACGCAGCGATCCTGCTCGGAGATCAGCTTCTCCAGCGCGAACATCTGGAAGCATTTGGCTGCGAGCGGATCACGCTCAACACAAGCCTCGATCTCCTTCCGCGCAAAAGCGATCATCACCGCATCCGTCACGGCCTCCGCCGCGCAACGATGCGTTCCGATGCCGTCCAGGCCGAAGAGTTCTCCCGGCAGCGCGAAGGAGGCGATTAGCCGGCGTCCGTCCGACAGGGTCCGGTAGGTGCGGATGCTGCCCGAGACGACCTTGTACAGATCCTGCACGCTATCCCCCTCGGCATAGATCAACGTCCCCCGTGCGCAGCGCATCGGCCGCCCGGAAAGCTGTGCTGGCGAGGTGGTGTGTCCCGACCGGCTGGCGACGGGGAACGGGAAGCCGATAGCAGGGCTGCGGGCCAGCGACACCGTTTGCATGGTCGATGCTCCTCAAGGCACCAACATGGTTAGCAATGACTGACTGCGCGCCCTATTCCGGGAATTTCCTGCTCGTAGAACTACGTAGTCCTCCCCGCGCTCAGCGATGTGCGCCGCGCTGCTGATCTGAATCAAGATGCCTTTTGGCAGCATGCGCGAGGCTCCTCCGGCGCCGTGCGCCAGCACGGCAGTACGGCATCGCCTGACGCCGGAGGAGGCCCTCGTCATGGATCTGCTGACGGTAACCAGCGTCCACGCCGCCGCGCCGCACGCATCCATCGGTATGAGCGCGGAGGGCAGGCCAGCATTTGCCAAATGCTGCGCCCGAGTCTTCCGCCAACCTTGCTGAAGACCGATGGGCCCCGCGAAACCGCAGGTTTCGATCATCAGCGCGGATGTGGCAGTCCGCCAAGCACTGCTGCTGCTGATGGAATCGGAAGGCATTACGTCGCGCGCCTTCACGTCGGTATGGGAGTTTCCGGCCGCGACCGGGACGGTCTTGCGCGGCCAGCCGCATTGCGTGCTGCTCGACCCGACGCACCGCGACCAAGCCAGTTATGCACGGCTGACGGAGCATCTGGTACAGGGCGACGGACCCGTGACGGTCGTGGTCCTCGCGGCCGAGGCGCACCGGCCCCGTCGGCGCGCGGAGCAGTCATCGCTGACCCTGGTTCAGGTCGACCCGTTCCGGGTCGATGAGATCCTGGCTGCCATCAGAACGGCTTTGCTCGCCTAGGTCGCGTGGCCAGAGCTCATCAATGGCTGGATTGAGGAAAGCGGGCAGCCAGTGCCCGTATCGGATGCGGTCGACCAACGTGTCACGCAGTCTGCCACGATCTCAGGCAAGCCCGGTTATGCGATCGACATTGGCGCATGTCTCGGGCGGCATGGTCGGCAATGTAAAGCGAAATACCGTACCGCCATCCGGGTTGGGCATGGCCCAGATGCGGCCGCCATGGGCTTCGACGATCGTCCGGCAGATCGACAGGCCCACCCCCATCCCGCCCGCCTTGGTCGATACGAAGGCGGTGAACAGCTTCGTGGCCACTTCGGGCGCGAGGCCGGGGCCCCGGTCTGCCACGCTGACTTCCACCCAGCCTTCTTCCGGCGTCCGAGTGCCGACCCGGACCTCGTTTCTCATGGGGCTCAGCGCCCCACCCTCGTCCATGGACTCCGCGGCGTTCCGGGTAAGGTTCAGGATCACCTGCTGGATCTGGATCCTGTCGATCAGGACCGGCTTCAGCCCCGGTTCAAGATGGAAGGAGACCTGCACCCGGCCGGACCGAACGCCGGCCAGAATCAGCGGCCGAGTTTCCTCGATCAGGCGGCCGATGTCTTCGGGCAGGTGCTCTGACTCGCCCTTGGCAACGAATTCACGAAGGCGCCGAATGATCTGGCCGCCGCGCAGCGACTGCGCCGCGGCCCGCTCCAGGGCCTCAAGAACCTTCCGTTGAACAGGCCCGTCCTCGCCGCTGCCGAAGGACGTGCCGGCCAACAGCCGCTTGGCCGCACCGATGGATGTCGCAATGGCAGTCAGTGGCTGATGCAGTTCATGCGCAAGCGTCGAGGCCATCTCGCCAGCCGCGCTCAGGCGCGAGACATGCAGAAGCTCATCCTGGACCGTCTGCAACTGGCGCTGAGCCCCTTCGCGCTCCGTCTGGTCCTGGATGAATCCCGTGAAGAGCCGGCGCCCGGAAACTTCGACCTCGCCGACTGAAAGCTCCATCGGAAACTCCGAGCCGTCCAGCCTTCGTCCCATCAGGGTTCGCACGGTGCCGATGATGTGGCGTTTGCCGGTTTCGCGGTAGCGGGCGAGATACGAGTCGTGCCTCGTCCGGTCCGGCTCGGGCATGAGCATCGAGATGTTTCGGCCGACCGCATACGCCGCCGTGCAGCCGAACATGCGCTCCGCCGTGACGCTGAAGGATTCAATGGTGCCTTGGTCGTCGATGATGATCATGGCGGAGGGTACCGTCGCCAGGATGGAGCGCAGCCGCGCTTCGCTCTCCCGTAGCGCCTGGTTCGCCCTGTTCCGCTCGGTCACCACCTCGGAGAAAAGCACCGCCCCCCCGATCGATCCGTCTGGATGGTGCCAGGGCGTCATTTCCCAGCGGACGCTGTCGACGCGGCCATCGGCACGTGGAAACCGGTCCTCGGCGGCGTCCAGCGTCTCGCCCGCCAGGACGCGCCGATGGATGGCCCGCCAGTGTTCCGGGATATCCGGAAATACCTCGTAATGGCTGCGTCCCAGCAGAGCCTCTGGCCCCGCCACCGCGATATCGTAGTCAAGCAAGTAGCGCTGGCTTGCCGCGAGATACGACATCTGATTGTCGAACATGGCGATGGCCGCCGGCGCCCGGGCGATAAAGAGACGCAACTGTGCCTCGCTCTCGATCGCGGCGGTAACCGCCTCGACGAGCGCCCGGCGTGCCGCGGCAACTTCCTGGACAACCGGTTCGTCCCGCACCGGAACCGGCTTGCGCAAAACAAGCAGCGCGGCGTCCTGGCCGAGCGCCTCGATCTCGCGGCCCAGGCGACGGCCCAGCCAGAGCGCCGCACCGACGGCAAGGACCAAGGCGAGCGCCGCACCTGTACCGGCCAGCCACGTTACGCGCAAAAGCGGCGCGTCGACGACGGATTTTGCCTCTCCGAAGCCCACGGTGAAACCGGCCAAGTTGAGCCGGCGGAAGGACGCGTAGAATGGGGTACCTTCCCATGAGGCAACCGCGACCGTCCCCGATCGCGCCTGCGGATCTGACAGGCGCGCGACGGTCTCGGCGCTGGCGGCTTTGCCGACGAAGCGGTCCTCATCGTGGCTCCGCGCCACGATCACGCCGCCGCGGTCCACGAGCACGGCGATGCCTGGCCCGTCGGGCAATTGTCGGCTCATCGCCAGCCCCAATGCGGCAGGCTTCAGGCCGGCGCCCAGCACCGCCGCCACGCGCCCTGCGCGGCGCACCGGCACACTCACGATGACGGCGAACCCATCACCGGGTCCTTGCACGAGATCACCGATGTAGGGTTCGCCGGTCGCCAGCACCTGGCGGTAGGCGATGTCGGGCGCCGGGGGCTCCCCGATGGGCCGCGCCGGAAAGTGTAGATCCGCCAGGGGCGGAGGCACCGCTGTCGCCGGCAGAAGGGTGTTGACGACAGGCCGCGCCCCCTGTGCCGGCAGCAGCCAGACTACGAAGGGTACCCCATGGCCGTTGGTCACCATCGCCGTCGCCTGCTCGTGGAAGGCCAAGGTCCCCGGCGCTCCGGGTCCAGCCGCCAGAGCGTCGTCGACAGATGGCGAGGTCGCGAGCGCTTCGAGCGTCGCGATCATCAGGGCAAATTCTCGATTCACCGCGACATGCAGGACACGTGACGTCTCGCTCAGGCGTCGTAGCGCGTCGTTGCGCTGGCCAACCGCCATCATCACGCCAAGCCCGGCAGAAAGCACGATCAGCGGCAGGAATATGGCGATGAGCAGATGCGCGAGGCGTGTGCGAAAGCGACGGAGGATCGGTAATTCCGCCTTCCCAGGCCCGGATACCCCGTGAGCGCCGTCCGTCAAACCAGCCAAGGTGCATTCCTGTAAGGGTGGCGGTTCTGGACTAGCCTACGATCCCCTGAGCGGTCATGCGAGTAGGTACAACGTGTCCTCAGTAAGCCCGCTGAGCCCTGCTGCGCGGCTTCGGCCGATTGGTGCGACGGCAAGGCGCGGAACGCCCCGTGCCCTTGCAGGGCGCGCAGGTGCGCGACTGGCGTATCCCGGGCTGGCTGACCCGGACACCGCGAAACAAGACGCCAGACGGATTGGTCTGTCGACGCACGTCCGGTTGATCCGCCGCAGAATGGTGAATGCAGCCTTGGCCTTCTCTAGGACGCGCAGGGGCAAAGTCCGCGATTGACTGTCACATGGTTCACTCAAAGCGAAACCCGCTGCCGCAGGGCGAGCCTTCCCAGATCGCTCGCCGCCACTGATCCACCGTTGGCTCGCGGACATGCGACGCGTCGCGAGCCGATAGGGTTCGAGACGCAGCCAGCGCGTAGGTCATCCAGACGTGCGATATGCGACATTCAAAGTATGGCACTGAACTCAAGGTCGCGTTCGCCGAGGCGGCGGTGGCCGGTCGCGATCGAGAGGGAGCGGACCAGGGACAGGCCGAGGCCGCCCATGCGCGGTGTCGGGTTTGCATCCGACAAAATCTCGCTGGCCACGGACAGGCGCGCGTGCCGCCCCGCCGCGCGAACCTCCACCCGGATCGCGCCGACGCCATGCTTCAGCGCATTGGTGAGGAACTCGGTGGTGACGAGACCAAGACTCAACAGACGCGGCGCAATCATCCGAAGCCCTGGCTCGACGTCTATCTGCACCGGCCGCGTGCCGGCCGCCGTAGTGGCCAGGCTGATATTCGCGACGAGGCTGCGCAGATACGGCTCGGGATCGGACATGTCCGGCACATCCGTATCCTGAAGCAGCTTGTGGATCTCCGCGATCGCATGAACACGTTGCGCTGCGAGCAACAACTGGGCCCGGCCATCGCCAATGGCCACCTCCGATCTGGCTTGCAGCAGCAGGGCCGAGGCAACGATCTGCAGCTGATTCTTGATCCGGTGATTGGCTTCCTGTCGCCGCACCACCGCCTCGATCGCATTGCTGTCCCGCAGGCGGAGCTCGCTGCGAAGGGCACAGCAGATGTCTTCGACCTGCAGACGGTCGGCCAGGAGTCTCGCCGCGGAGATGAGCCTGCTGCGGCCAGCTATGGAATCCGCCATGCCGGCCGGGCGGGTCACGACCATCAACCCCCACATTTCGCCGTTACTGCATTCCAACCGCACCGCGGCGCAGGAAATGAGGGGACTACCATTCCCCCGCAGGGGCAGCGACAGAAGTGTCGGGGCCCAGCCGGCGTGCTGAAGCAGCCTGGCGCGCCGCACGGCATTGCGAACCAGCTCGGGCGTCCGATGGGCGGCAGCGCATGGGGGACCGCGTGAGGCGGCCTGAGGGCTTAGCCAGAGAGTAACCAAGCCGCCGGCTAGGGAGGAACAGCATTCGAGCACATGCTCAAAGGCGGCTGACGCGCCGTCGGGCGATGCACAGCATGTGTCCTGCAGGGTGCAAGCTTGGCCATCCGGGGCCGATACGACGTCGGACGACATGTCAGACTGCTTGCCCTGCTGATCAACTGCCAAGATGGGCCTCCGCGCTTCAGACCAGCGCGCATGATGCGGGGCAAAGACACGGCTGCATTGCGCTGGATCAGCAGAGCGTGGGAATCCCGGCAGAACCGCGATCAGCCTTCACGCTCTTGATCAGGCGGCGATATGCGGCTGGCCGCTCCGCCGTCACCAAGTTCGGCCAGGACGGACAACCGCACGGCCTCTGCAAGGCTTCCGACACCCAGCCGGGCCATGAGCCGCAGGCGGTGCACCTCGACCGTGCGTGGGCTGATGTTCAGCTCATGCGCAATGACTTTGCTGGGCATGCCTGTCATCGCGAGGTCTAACACCTCGCGTTCGCGCGGCGACAGCAAGGCGATCCGCCTTGCCGCATCCACGATGTCATGTCGTGGAGGCGGGCGCACAGTGCCCGCCAAGGCGAAAGCCTCGGCAATGGCCGTAAGAAGGGCATTCTCCTCGAACGGCTTCTCGATGAAATCGAAGGCCCCTGCCTTCATGGCACGAACAGCCAGAGCAATGTCACTTTGACCCGTCGCGAGCAGGACGGGCCGTGCAAATCGCAATTGAGTGAGTCGACGCAACAGATCCAGCCCATCCATCTCGGGCATCCGCACATCGGTCAGTACGCAACCGATCTGAGCCTGGTTTATTTCAGGTAGGGCATTCAGAAACGATGCTGCGTCGGGCCAGCTTTGCGTCTTGAAGCCGGCTGAGGAGAGAAGCGTCTCGATACCCCAGCGAACGTCGGCATCGTCGTCGATCAAATGAACGATGAGCGGGCAGGCTGTCCGGTCAACCATCTGTCTCCCCTCTCAGGGCGCGTCGTGGCCGATATCGGGATCTCCACAGAAGCCAAACCATATCCGAATACAATCGACTCTGTAATATTCTAATGGATTGGCTATGATCTTGCGATCTTCGTCATCATATTATCGGCAGATTCGAAATGAAGGGTTTGATCGCTACATTTGGGTGTGGCAGCTGATGCCATGTGACACCTGCCAGACATCATTATAAATTCGATCCTGCGCGGTCAGCCGGAATCACGCCCGACGAATACTTGTCGAGCCTGAAGCGGCATGGATCAACACACAGGTCGTCAGCGCGCGCCAGCCAATCATAATGGATGCGGTGGGGCAACTGTTCTTGCCTGGCTTGATTGATCGGTCTGGCCCGAGCACACTCGGCCAGAGCTTCCGATGAAGTGCGTCCGTTGCACGACCATGACCTAAGACCAAGCGCCACGGCACAACCACGCTGTTCGCCGCCCTCGAAGTAAAGGCGAACAGGGTGATCAGCCAGCGCATGCTTCGCCACCGCGCCGCCGAGTTCATCCGATCGCTGCGGCTGATCCACAGGCAGACCCGGCCGAGTTTGACCTGCACCTGATCCGCGACAACGACGCTGTCCACAAGCGCCAGATGGTGGAGTCGGTCCGACCAGGCCGAACCCCCGAGGAGCTTGCCGGGGAGTTCGAGCCGACGGCGCAGCGGATCTGGAAATGGCTCCGCCAAGCCGAGCGCGATGGCGGCGCGCGCAAGGACGGTGGCGTGCCCCCAAGCCGACCGAGCCAGCCGCGCAACACCTTCGCCGCGGACACCGGCCTGTTGTCACGGCGGATAGGCCCAGGCGGACCCCGCCCGATGAACAGATCTACCGCACCTGCAGCGCGTCGTCGGAAGTCAGCCGCAGCTCCACCACGATCGCCAGGCACTCCCGCGTGTACGCGTCGATCACCGTCAGCATGCGGAACCGCCTGCCGCCATGCGTCCGGTCCTGGACGAAGTCATACGCCCAGCCATGTCCCGTCCAGCATGGCCACAGACGCACGCAACAGCCATCGTTCAGCCACGGCCGCCCGGCTTCGGCTGCCGCCGCGGCGCCTTGGGCCCCTCGCGCTGCCAGATGCGATCCAAACGCTTGGCGCTCACCCGCCAGCGCTCGGCCCGCAGCAACGCGGTGATGCGGCGATGGCCGTAGCGGCCATGCTTCGCCGCCAGCGACACCAAGGCCTCGCTCAGTGCGACATCGTCAGGTGCTGAAGCGCATCACTGTCCGGGGTTCCATCGCCGGCACGCGGCGCGATCTCGCCGGGGCGATTGCTTCCGCCGCGGAAGGCAAGGTCCGGGCCACGACGACGACCGGCCCGTTGTCGTGCGTCAACGACGTTCTAGAACGTCTCGAGGCCGGGCGCGTGATCAATGCGTGAGGGCGCGCGAAGCGATCGCCGGCTTCAGCGCCTCGAGCGTGAGCAATACGGCGAGGGCCGCACCGATCGCCATGGCCAGGTCAGCAGGGTGCAGCGGGCCGAAGCGGAACAGGGCTGACAGTGGGGTCAGCAGCGCGCCGGCGAGTATGGCGGCCGCCCCGAACAGCACCGCGACAAGGGTGGGGTTCGGGCGGCGCAACCCCGCCAGCGGTGAGGCTGAGAACGTCCTGTTCACCAGCGTCAGCGCCACCGCGGTCAGCACCAGCGTCGCGAAGACAAGCGAGCGCAATTCGTCCTGCGGCATGCCCTGCCAGGCGAAAGCGACATAGACGCCGCCCGGTGCGGCCAAGGCCACGAGGCCCTGCACGACGCTCCAGGCCAGCAGGCGGCCGGAGAGCAAGGGCGAGGACGGATCGCGCGGCGGCCGGGCCATCGCCTCCGCCTCCTGGGGCTCGGCCTCGAAGGCCAGCGAGCAGACCGGGTCGATCACCAGTTCGAGGAAAGCGATGTGGACCGGCCCGAGCAGCGGCGGCAGGCCAAGCAGCAGTGGCAGGAAGGCCAGGCCCGCGGTCGGCAGGTGGACCGCCAGAACGAAGCTCATGGCCTTGCGCAGGTTGTCGAAGATTCGCCGCCCCGCGCCGACCGTCCGCACGATATCGCCGAAATCGTCATCGAGCAGGACCACCGCGGCCGCCTCGCGCGCCACATCCGTGCCGCGCTGGCCCATCGCCACGCCGATGTGGGCCGCCTTCAGGGCCGGCGCGTCATTCACCCCGTCGCCGGTCATCGCCACGATCTCGCCTGCCGCCTTCAGCGCCTCGACGATGCGCAGCTTCTGCTCGGGCCGGATCCGCGCGAAGACCGCAATGTCCCGCACGCGGGCGGCGAAGGCGGCATCGTCGAGGGCGGCGATCTCCGGCCCCGTGGCCAGCGGCGCCGCGTCCAGCCCGGCCGCGCCGGCGATGGCAGCCGCGGTGGCAGGGTGGTCGCCGGTGATCATCACGATGCGGATGCCGGCACTGCGGCATAGCCGCACGGCCTCCGGCACCGAAGGCCGCAGTGGGTCCGCCAGAGCGACGAGGCCGCGGAATGTGAGCGCTGCCTCCTCCAGCTTCATGGGCGGGGGCTCGCCGGGCGCGAGCCGCGCCTCGGCGAGGGCCAACACGCGCAGCCCCTGGCCCGCCATCTCCGCCGCCGCGGCCATTGCCGCGCCGGCTGCCGTGGGTGGGAGGCGGCACAGGCGCACGACCGCCTCCGGCGCCCCCTTCACGGCCAGGACCGTCCCGCCCTCCCCCCTTTCCGAGAGCCACAGACGCCCCATCGCCGGCCGGCCCGTCTCAAGCGGGTACTCCCGCAAGGCGATACCAGCGCCCCCCGTCGCGATGCCCGCCGTGGCCAGGTCGTGCAGGGCACGCTCCATCGGGTCGAATGCCGCATCCCCGCTCGCCCGTGCGGCCAGCGTCGCGAGTGATGCGGTCCAGGCGGGCAGACTGCTCCCGGTCGCCCCCGCCTCGAGCCGCAGCGCCGCGCCGCCGGCCTCCCGTATCTCGGCCACTGCCATGCGGTTCTGCGTCAGCGTACCCGTCTTGTCGGTGCAGAGCACCGTCGTTGCACCAAGCGTCTCGATCGCGGCCGCGCTGCGCGTGAGAACGCCCACCCGCGCGATGCGCCGCGCGCCCATGACGGTGAACACGGTGAGCACCAGCGGGAACTCCTCCGGCAGCATCGCCATTGCCAGAGCGATACCGCCGAGTGCCGCCTCCACCCAGTCGCCAAGCACCAGGCCGTAGAGCAGCGCCGCCAGCAGGCTGATCGCGATGCCGAGGGCGGCGACGATGCGCACGAGCCGCGTCGTTTCCACGCGCAGCCGCGGCGGTTCGCGCTCGATGCCGCCGAGCGCCCGACCGATCCGGCCAAGCTCGCTCGCGGCCCCGGTCGCGGCCACCCGGGCCAGCCCCTCGCCACGCACGATCACCGTGCCGGAATGCACCAGATGGGCATTGTCGTCAGGCGGCGGTGCGCCTGCCGGGACAGGCGCCTTGCGGGTGGGCAGGGATTCGCCGGTAAGGAGGGATTCGTCCGCCTCCAGCGCCGTCGCCCGCAGCAGCATCGCATCGGCGGCCACGCGGTCGCCCTCGGCGAGCAAGAGCAGGTCGCCGACGACGACCTCGCGGCCCGGGATGCGGCGGCGTTCGCCATCGCGCAGCACCAGGGCGCGCGGGCTGGACAGGTCGCGCAACGCGTCGAGCGCGCGCTCGGCCCGGGCTTCCTGCACCACGGCGATGGTGACGGAGAGACCGGCAAAGCCGATCAGCAGCGCTGCCTCGGCCGGCTCACCCAGCATCGCGTAGAGCACGCCCGCGCCGAGCAGCAGCGCGAACATCGGCTCGCGCGCCGTGTCGAGCACGATGCGCAGCACCGATCGCCGCCCACCGTGCGGCAACTCGTTGGGCCCGTCGCGGATCAGGCGCGCCCTCGCCTCCACGCTGCTCAGCCCGTTCAGGGGGGGCGCTGGCTCCACAACGTCGCCGTTCATCGCGCTCGCCGCAGCAGGGCCTGGCCGAGCGGCAGCAGCGCGAAGCGCCGCAGCAGGGCCTGGCCGAGCGGCAGTAGCGCGAAGCCAAGCTGGGCAGCCAGCCCAAGCTGCGCCGCGGCATTGCGGTAGGTGGCGACATGCTCCGCCGCGGAGCGGCCGAAGGCGAAGATCGACACGCCGAGCTCGGCCAGCATCAGCAGCGCGAAGGCGATGCTGCCCATGGCGAGGCGTGGACCCGGGCGGGCCGGCACCGCGAAGCGGCGAACAAGCCACCGGCACGCGACCCAGGAGACCGCCAGCATTGCGGGCAGCTCGAGCGCCACGGACGCAACCTCGCCAAGCGTGGGCGCGATGGCGAGAACCCGGAGGGTGCCGAGCACGAAGCCGACCGCGAAGGCCACAGCGAAGTAGCAGAAGCCGGCCTGCAGCGCCGCGGTCACGAAAGGCGCGCCCCGGCGGCGTCATGCCAGGACCTGTCTGACGGGCCGGCGGAGCGAGGGCGGCAGCGCCGGTCCCTGGCCGATGAGCGCCCGGCTGGGGCGGCGGCCGCCGGTGCCCCAACGCCGGCAGGCGCGGCCGGCCTCCACCCAGTGGGCGGGGTCGTCGGCCCGCGGCACAAACACCGCCACGCCGCCGGAGGAGCGGATAGGCGCGGCCAGCCTTGCGCTCTCACGCCGCGCCGCGACGACGAGGTCGAGGGCGAAGCGCCCGAGCGAGTCAGGCAGGGTGGGGTTGCCGGACAAGGCCGCGAACAGTCCGCCGCGAGGCGCGACAGCCGCGTACTCGGAGAAGCGGATCCGGCGTTCATCTCGCGCATGAACGCCGGATCCGTCATCTGCGCGATGTTGCCCGCCAGGACGTGTTCCACGGCGCGCTCGATGCGCTGGCGTTCGGTCAGCAGCGACATTGCCATGGTATCGTCGGCCACGGTCGCCTCGAGCGCGGCGCGCCGTTGAATTGGGTGCGCGTGCTCTGGCACCCGGGAATGGCCCGGAACAAGGGCGAGACCCGTGTCGGTCGGCGCGCGATGACGCTCCACACCCTACCGCCGGCCGTCGGAGCGCGGGGTCGCGTGCAGGTCGAAGGCCGGTGCGGCCTGGACCGCGAGACAAGGCCCGCGACGACGGCGGGTTGGATGAAACGCCCGCGGTGCGGCATCACGCACTCCCTGGCTGCCCGGCCGGCAGCATCATACGCCGCCCGTTTCGGGTTGCGACATCGAATGTGCAGCGGGCGGCTTCGGCATCAAGGCAGGTGCGGCCGGGTGTGCCGGCCTTCCGCTATGGTGGAGCGGCTGGCAAGCTGACATGCGGATGCTCGCCCCTAGGTGCAGCAGCATGGCAGGGCCGCGGTGGCAGTGAGACAGGCGGATGCACCTCCAGCTCTTGGTCTTTCCCCGGCAACGCAAGGGCCGCGGCAGACCTGGAACGGGCCGACGTGGAATGGGCAGACTCGGAATAGCCGGGCGAAGCCGGATGGCCGCCGCATGACCCGGCCGCGGCGGCAACGGAGGCGGCAGGCGCAGGAAGGTACCATTCTGACGTTTCTGGGCGGCGTCGGAACGGTCACGGGATCGAAGTACCTACCCCATACGCCGGCTGCGCGCATCCTGCTGGCATGGCGGAGACCGTGCTGCGGCTGCGCCAGGCCGGGGCCGCGTTGCGGGAGAGCGGCGAAGCCAGGGCCGTGACGAGCAACACCATCCGGCACCCGACGAACGGCTACGACATCGCGGACCTGCCGGCCGAGGCTGTTCGAGGGCTGTCGGACGATGAAGCCGTGATCGGTGGGACATGAGGCGCTGCACGGTGATCTGCGCCAGAAAACGGCGTGTCACGCGGCCTGGAACGAGTCCGCGCAGCCGGGAATAACCATGGCCGCCATTACGCTCATGCCAGCGCCGCCGTGCGCGGCCTTGTTCAGCAGGACGGCACTTCAGCCATGCTGGCGCGCCGTCTCACGATCGAAACACCAAGCCACCACTTACGGAGGCCGGAAATTCGGAAAGGCGGGCGCCCGGACCTTCCGCTCCGTGGTTGCCTTGCCGTCAGACCCGCCGCGACGATCGGGCTCGGGCCCGCTTTTCTGGTGATGACTTCGCTGGCAATGGCGGAGTTCGGCGCGATGGCGGCACTCTGGTCGCGGTATGACCCGGCGGGCGTGGACCACGATCATGTCGGCGTCGCGCCGAAGCACCCACATCCCGCGACCGGCCGCCGTCATGCCGAGGTCATTGACGATCGATATCCGCAGTGGCCGTGCTGATCCCTTGACGCAGATCATGCCCAGGGTCGGGCAATCGGCGCAGCCTCCGGCTTCTTGGCCCCGAGGGTGTGCTCCGGCATGGTGCCCTTCACCACTGTGCAGTTCTTCGGGCTTTTCGCGTCCTACAACGCTGGCATCTGGCCGGCGCAACTCGCCGCATACGCACTCGGCATCGGTTCGCTGGTGTTCGCGCTGCGCGGTGGAGCACTGGCCGGCCAAGTGGTTGCGGCGGTGCTGGCTGCGATGTGGCTTTGGACGGGCGTGGCATACCACCTGCTGCACTTCACCGCGATCAACCGGGCGGCGTGGCTGTTCGGAGTGGCCTTCCTCGTGCAGGGCACCGCCTTCGTTGCCGCCTCGGCGCGGGGCCGTGACTTGGTATTCGCACCGTGCGTGGCCGGCATTCAGCGTTTCTTCGGCCTGCTCCTGATCATCTGTTCGGCCGTGCTCTATCCGCTACTCGGCCGCTTCATCGGGCATCCCTGGGCGGAGATCCCGGCCTTCGGCGTCACGCCCTGCCCGTTGACGATCTTCACCTTCGGAATGCTCTTGCTGACGTCCGCACCCGTTCCGTGGTGGCTGCTGGTGATCCCGGCGCTGTGGGCGGTCATCGGTGGCTCGGCGGCCGTGCTGCTGGCGGTACCGCAGGATTGGCTGCTGCTCTTGGGCGGGCTCCCTGCAACGGCCTTCCTGGTCCTCGGCAGGCGGCAGATGCTGGTCAGGGCAAGCGCCTCTTCGTGACCTGCACCCGGAGCGGCACGGAAGCGAGGTCCATCTTCGCGGCGCTGACGATGCGCGCTGTGACGCGCATGCGGTTGTTCGGACAGACCGCTGGGCGGAGGAGACCGGCGTTGGCCAGGCCGGCGTACCGAAACCCTGGCCGCTCGACAGCGGGAGACCGTTGCGCTCTGCCAGGCTGCGGCCGAGCAGGCGAGACGGATCGAACCGCCGGCGGGGCGCATGCGCGGCGCGGACCCGATGGCGGCTCGGATGCGGGCGCGGCGATCCGCATCGCGCGTCATGATGCATCCGTCGTCCCCATGCGCGGTATTGCGGCATCGCATTCGGCTTCGCGCCCGCGCACCACGCGCCGCCCGCGCATCGCGCCGCGCGTCTCGGTCACGACAGTGCGGCGGCCTTCGGGCCTATCCTCGCGGTGGAAGTAGATGACGATCCAGTCCTCCACCTTGCCCCGGCCGGTGGGCGAGCGCGGTGTTGGAGCGCAGCGCGGTGAGGTGCCAGTCGCCTCAGCGCGTGTGCAATACGGGCAGCGAGGCCGCGCCGGAGGGATTGAAGCCCTTCGGCGCGATGCGCCGCAGTTCGTCGCGTCCGGCACGCTCGCGGTGCGCCCGGTCGATCTCGAGCAGCAGCGCGAACGCGGCCTATTGCGCCCGGGCGATGCGCGTCCCCTCACGCAACGAGCTCGGCGGAAACAGCACCACGCTCTCCCCGGCTGCGAGGCCGGCGGCGATCATGGCACTGCGGGCGCCGCGCCTGGCGACCTCGACCGGGCGCTCGCGCGCCCTCCCATCCTGCACGACGAAGACGGCCCAGCCCTCGCCGCGCCGGAACAGCGCGCTCACCGGTGCCAGCAGAGCGTCGTCCACCGCTTCCACCGTGATCCGCGCATCCACGCGGAACCCGTCGCCGAGCGCGGCCCGGCGCTCTTGCGGGTCCAGCAGGTCGATCACCACCCACACCCGCTGCTCCTCGACGCCAAGGGCGGAGACCCGGGTGAAGGCTCCCGGCTCGACCAGCCGGACGCGGCCCTCCAGGGGCTCCGGCCCACCCCAGCGCTCGATGATCACCCGGGCGCCCGGGGCGATGCCGACCGCCTCGATGGTCAGAACGTCCACCACAACCTCCAGCTCCGCCGGGTCGCCGAGTTCGAGCAGCGGCGTGCCAGTGGCGACCACCGCCTCGCTCTCCTGGAGCACGCGCAGCACGCGCCCGGCCACCGGCGCGCGCACCTCGTGGCGCTCTGGGAAATCCGGCGGCACATCGGCGGAGGCGAGCAGGGCGCGCGCCTGGTCCAGCTCGTGCTCGGCCGCGTGGCGGCTGCGTTCGGCCGCCAGCATGTCCCGCGCGGCCGTTCGCTCCGCCAGTTCGGCGCGCTCAAGCTGCTGCAACGGCGCCGCGCCGCGTGCCTGCAGGGCGCGCATCCTTGCGGCGTCCGCCTCGGCCTGGACCTGCTGGGCGGCGGCCCGCTCCACCAGGATGCTGGCCTGCTGCAGCATGGCCTCCGCCACGCCGACGCGCTCCTCCGCCTCGCGTCGCGCGCGGGGGGCGAGCAGTGCCGAGGGCGCGGCCAGAATCTCCGCCACCAGGCTGTCCCGCGCCACCGTGTCGCCGGCGCGCAGGCCGAGCCGCATGACCCGCCCGGCGACGGGAGCCGACAGGATGTAGCGTGCGCGGACCCGGGTGCGTCCATCCTCCTCCACCACGGCCTCGAAGCGGCCGCGCGTGACCGTCTCCGTCTCGACAGGCACCGGCACCGGGCGGAAGGCCAGGAACAGGCCGCCGCCCGCGGCGAGCAGCAGGAACAGCGCGAGCAGCGCGCGGCGGAGCAGTTTCCGCATCCTCACTCCCTCGCCTTCAGGGCGGCGACGAGGTCGAGCCGGTCGATCCTCCGCCGCACGACAATGGCGCTGGCCGCCGCGGCGCCCAGCACCACTAGGGCCGCCGTGGCGAAGGTCGCCGGGCTGATCGTCGCCGGGATGTCGAAGCTCTCATTGTTGCGTGCGCCGAGTATCAGCGCGACGAAGCCCTGCGCCAGCGCCAGGCCGAGCGGCACCGCGATCAGGACCGCGACCGCCAGTTCGCCCAGCAGGAGGCGCGCCACCTCCTGCCGCGTGAAGCCGAGGACCCTCAGGCTCGCCATCTCCCAGCCCCGCTCCTGCAGCGCCACGCGGGCGCTGTTGTACACCACGCCGACCGCGATGATGATCCCGAAGCCGGTCAGGATTACCGCGCTGGTCAGCACCATGCGGGCGATCACCTCGTCGAACACCCGCAGCCACACCGCCTTCACGCTGGTGGCCGCGACGCGCGGCCGCTCCGCCAGAAGCTGCCACAGCGCCTGCGCCGCGAGGGGGTCCACGCGCAGCGCGACATGCGAGATCAGATCATCCTCGCGCAGCAGCCGGTTGAGCGCGCCGATCTCCATCAGGGCGGTGAGTCCGATGATGTCCTCGACCAGCGCCACCACGGGCAGGTCGTGGCTGCGGCGCGCGCCTTCCAGCACCTCGACCTGCACCCGGTCGCCCTCCCGCACGCCGAGCCGCTCGGCCAGCCGGCGGCTGAGCGCCACCCCCTCCCGCGGGATCTGCACCGGGCGGAGGTCGGCGTCGCGCGGCACCCGCAGCGTGGCCCCCTCCGGCAGGCCGCTCAGGGCGAGCAGGTGGCTGCGCTGCGCCGCGCGCAGCCGCACCGGCACGATGCGCTGGCCCTCGACGGCGAGCACGCCGGGCAGGCGCGCCATCTCCCGCACGGCGCGGGCGGGCCGCGGGTCGGTCAGCGCCACGAAGGCGTCGCCGCGCTCGATCCGGTCGAATTGCAGCGCGACCATGCTGTCCAGCGCGTCCCACCAGAACAGGCCGAGCACCACCATCGGCACCGCCAGCGCGATGCCAAGCATGGTGAGACCGGTGCGGATCGGGCGGCCGAGCAGGCCGCGCAGCGGGATCTTCGCCCGGGCGCTGAGCCTGCCGCCGACGCTGCCGAGCGCCCCGGCGCCGAGCGCGGCCGGGCGCGGCGGGCGCAACCCCTCGGCGGCGGGCAGGCGCAGGATCCGCCGCAGCGCCGCCAGCACGCCGAGCAGCGCGAAGGCGAAGCTTGCCGCCGCCGCCAGCAGCGGCAGCCAGGCCGGCAGCAGATAGGGCATCTCGGGGAAGCGGAAGAAGGGGCGGTAGTTGCCGAGCATCCCCTCGCCCATCCAGGCGCCAGCCGCGACGCCAAGCGCCGCGCCGAGCCCGCAGACCACGGCGACGAACTTCGCGTAATGCGCCGCGATCGGGAACGATGGA
Organism: Falsiroseomonas tokyonensis; assembly: GCF_019024325.1. Taxonomy (GTDB): domain Bacteria; phylum Pseudomonadota; class Alphaproteobacteria; order Acetobacterales; family Acetobacteraceae; genus Falsiroseomonas; species Falsiroseomonas tokyonensis. Next base: position 19,044 of record NZ_JAFNJS010000012.1, on the reverse strand, counting down.
TAGCCGAGCGCCTTCAGCGCAGCCACCTGCTCGCGCTGCGCCTCCACCATCCGGCCGAGCACCACGTTGAGCAGGAAGGCGGCGATGCCGAAGAAGATCAGCGGCACGGTCACCGCCAAGGTGCGCTGCTCGGCCAGTTCATCCTCGAGGAAGCGGTGGGAGGGCTGGTCGCGCCGGCCATGGGCGCCGCGGCCGCCCCAGGGCTGCAGCAGCCGGTCCAGCTCGGCGATCACCGCGGGTTCCGAGGCACCTGGGGCCAGCGTCAGCACCAGCTCGCTGAAGGCACCCTGCATGTCGAAGGCGCGTGCCACCGCAGTCTCGTTGACGAACAGCAGCACATAGCCGCGGTCGTCCGGCAGCGGGCTGCCGGGGCGGGAGGTGAAGACGAATTCCGGCGAATGGGCGATGCCGACAATGCGGAAGCTCTGGCGCCTTCCGTTCAGGATCACGGCGATCTCCTCCCCCGGACGCACGCGCCGGGCTTCCGCGAAGGCGGCGTGGATCACCGCCTCCTCGTGCCGTGTCGGCTCCGGCAGGCGTCCGACCAGCAGCCGCAGCCTGTTCAACGCCGGTTGCCCGCCGGCCAAGGGCAGGGAGACAATGCGGCCGGCGACCGGCACCTCAGCACCCGGCCAGTCCACGCGCGCCTCGCCGGTCACGCGCCCCTCGACGATAGCCACGCCCGGGATCTCGGCGATCTGCGGCAGCAGCGTGCGTGGTGCCCGCTTCACCTCGGCAAACACCTCGGCGAAGTGGCTCTGCGCATAGAAGGTCTGCTGCGCCCCACGCAGTGAGAGGAAGGTGCCGACCGACATCACCAGCACCGCGACGCCGGCGCCGATGAGCAGCGCGATGGTGAGGACCTGGCCGCGCAGCGCCAGGACGTCGCGCAGCATCTTGCGGTCCAGCATGCTCACCAGACCAGCTCCTCGGGCGATAGGCGCCGGCGGTTGGCCTCGATCGCCACGATGCGCCCGCCCCCCATGTGCAGCACACGGTCGGCCATACCCGCGATCGCCGCATTGTGGGTGATGACCACCGTCGTCGCGCCCACCTCGCGGTTGGCCCGCGAGATGGCCGAGAGCACGAGCTTGCCGGTCTCGACGTCGAGCGCGCCGGTCGGTTCGTCGCAGAGCAGCGCGTCCGGACGCTTCACGATGGCGCGCGCAACCGCGACACGCTGCTGCTCGCCACCCGAGAGCTGGCCGGGGAAATGCCCGAGCCGGTGCGAAAGGCCGACCAGCGCCAGCGCCTCCTCGGCGCGCATCGGGTCACGCGCGATCTCGGCCACCAGCTCGACATTCTCGCGCGCGGTCAGGCTCGGGATCAGGTTGTAGGATTGGAAGACGAAGCCGACATGCTCGCGGCGATAGGCGGTCAGCGCCGCCTCGTCCGCCCCGGCCAGCTCATGGTCGCGCCAGGCCGCGCGGCCGGAACTCGGCGTGTCGAGCCCGCCGAGGATGTTCAGCAGGGTCGACTTGCCGGATCCGGAGGGGCCGATCAGGACCACGAACTCGCCCTGCAGGATGTCGAGGTCGAGGTCGCGCAGCGCATGCACGGCGGCCTCGCCGCTGCCATAGCTCTTGCAGAGCGCGCGCGCGACGAAGATCGGCGGCGCGCCGCCGGTTGCAGGGGGATCGCCGGCCGAGGGCACTGCGCCATCCATCCTCGTCATCGGGGCGGCGGCAGCTTGCCACGCTTTACTGACGCGCGGCGAGAATTCCCGTCGGATGTGCGGCGGCTACCGCGCAGTCGCGTCGGCGTGGCCATCGTCAGATCCAGCCATGGTTCAGGCCGAAGGCGCGCCTGGTCTTCGAACCGCGAGATGCGGGACGAGCCCGACGAGCGGATTGGAGCCAGCTGCGGCGGGCGCGGGCGGGGCGACGGGGACCATGTCGGCGGGGCCGCGGGGCCTTGATACCGGCGGGCACGACGGCGTCGCGGTGTGACGCTGAAGCATTGCAGGATTTCGGCTGGGCCGGCGTCGCGCCTTGCTGGCTCGCGGACCAGACGAACTCGGCCAGGTCTGCCAGGATGAAGGCGCCCGGCAGGTAGAGTGCCGGACATGGCTGCCGCAGGCCTCCCGCGGCCGGCTCGGGGCGGCCGCGTGTCGAAGCCCTCATGCGACCGCGCAGTCCGGTGCATGGGCATGGCACGCTCCGCGTCAGGGCCCGGCAGTCTGGAAGTAGGCGACCACGCCATTCAGGGTCACCAGCCGCGGCGTGTCCGCCTCGGGAATGGGGCGTCGGGTTCGCTCGTGCAAGGCGGCGACGAAGTTCAGGATGTCCATGGAATCCAGGTCCAGCGCATCGCGCAGGTCCGCATCGCCCGGAACCGTCGCGATATCGGCTTCCGGTGCGATGCCGCCCAGGATGTCGGCGACCAGCGCCAGAATTTCGTCCCGCGTCATAATGCCTCCGGCTTCTGCAGCAGCGCCTCGATACGGGCCAGCAGCAGCCCGCCGCGATGGCCGTCCGAGGCGCGGTGGTCGCCGGCCAAGGTGATCTGCACGATCCGGCGCGGCACCACCGCCCCATCCACCACCCAGGGGCGCTCGGCCACCCGGCCGAAACCCAGGATCGCTACCTGCGGCGGGTGGATGATCGGCAGCACGCTCTCGGCGCCACGGTCGCCGAGGCTTGTGATGGTGATGGTCGCGTCCGTCAGTTCCGAGCCGCGCAGCCCACCGCTGCGCGCGCGCGTCACGAGGTCGCGCATCGCGGCCATTAGCGCATCGAGCGGCAGCCGGTCGGCATGGTGGATCGCCGGCGCGACCAACCCGCCGCCGCGCAACGCCACCGCCCAGCCGACATGCACTCCCTCGCCTGGACGAAAGCCCTCCTCCTTCCAGAAGCCGTTCAGCTCGGGGCTCCCGGCCACCGCAAGCGCCGCGGCGCGCAGCATCAGGACCGCCGGCAGGAGCCGCTGGGACGGCCCTCGCCCGGCATTGAGCCGTTCGAGCCAATCCAGCGTCGGCGAGAGGTCCACGCTCTGGCCCAGGTAGTAGTGCGGGATCTCGCGCTTGGAGCGGCCCATGGCGGCGGCGATCGCCCTGCGCATCCCGAGCGGCTCGAACCCACCAGCCCGGAGCGGCCGCGCCTGCGGCAGGTCCGCGAGGCAGATCGCGCCCGCCACGCCGGTGCCGTGCAGCCCTTCCAGCGTCAGGCCGAGCTCGGCGGCGCGGCGGCGCGCGGCCGGCGTCACGCGCGGGCGCGCGGGCGGCTCCAGGCTTGCAGGGGCCATGGAAGCGGGCGGCGCGGGCGCCGGCGGCGGGGTGGGCGCGGGCGCGGGCGCGGGCGCGGGCGCGGCGTCCGTCGCCTCCGCCTGCCCCTCCAGCCTTGCGAGCAGCGCGCCGACCGGCACGAGGCTGCCCGGCGCGACGGCAAGTTCCCGCACCACGCCGTCCTCGAAGATCTCGATCTCGATCGCGCCCTTCTGCGTCTCCACAACGGCGACGATGTCGCCCCGGCGGACCCGGTCGCCGGGCGCGACCTTCCACTCGACAAGCGTGCCGGCCTCCATGTCCGCGCCGAGCGAGGGCATGCGGAAGTCGTTCATGCTGACGGCCTCACCAGCCCGCGCGCCGCGGCGGCGATCGTCTCCGGCTGCGGCAGGGCCGCCTGTTCCAGATGGGCGGCGTAGGGGATCGGGACCTCTCGCGAGCAGACGCGGCGGATCGGCGCGTCCAGCTCGAAGAAGGCTTCCTCCATGATGCGCATCGCCACCTCGGCAGCAAGCGAGCCGGCGCGCCAGCCCTCATCCACGATCACCACCCGGCGGGTGCGGCCGACACTCTCGATGATGGTCGCGGTGTCCAGCGGACGGAGCACGCGCAGGTCTATCACCTCCGCCTCGATGCCTTCCGCGGCCAGCGTCTCGGCGGCCGCCATCGTCTTGAATAGGCTGCCGCCATAAGTGACCAGCGTAACGTCGTGGCCGGGCCGGCGCAGCCGCGCCTTCGCGATGTCCACGCCCTGCACGGCGGGATCGAGCTCGCCCTCCATGTTGTACAGCATGATGTGCTCGAAGATCAGAACGGGGTTGGGGTCGTCCAGCGCGGCGGCCAGCATGTGGCGCGCATCCTCAATGGTCGCTGGCGCCAGGATGCGCAGGCCGGGGATGTGCGCGTACCAGCCCTCCAGGCTGTGCGAGTGCTGCGCCGCCAGTTGGCGGCCGGCACCGGTCGCCATGCGGATCACCAGCGGCACGGCGAACTGGCCGCCCGACATGTGCGGGATGGTCGCGGCGTTGTTCATGATCTGGTCGAGCGCGAGCAGGCTGAAATTGCAGGTCATGACCTCGACGATCGGGCGCATCCCGGCGATCGCCGCGCCGATGCCCGCGCCGACGAAGGCGCTTTCGGAAAGCGGAGTATCGCGGATCCGTGCCTCGCCCAGCTCCTCCAGCAGGCCCTTGGTCACCGCGTAGCAGCCGCCGTAGCGGCCGACATCCTCGCCCATCAGGAAGACGCGCGGATCGGCGAGGATGGCCGCGCGGATCGCCTGGCGGCAGGCCTCGCGATAGGTGGTGCGCGGCGGCGCGGTGGTGCTCATTGCGGCACCTCCTCCATGGTCACGAAGCGCTCAAGATCCTCGACCGGCTCCAGGGTGCCGGCCTCGGCGAAGGCGACGGCGGCGGCGACCTCCGCCTCCACCTCCGTCTCCAGGCGCGCCATATCGCCGGAATGCAGGTGGCCGGCGCGCTCCAGCCAGTCGCGGAAGCGCAGGATCGGATCCTTCGCGCGCCAGGCCTCGATCTCCTCCTTGGTGCGGTAGAGCTGCGCGTCGAACATCGAATGCGCGCGGAAGCGGTAGGTGCGGCATTCCAGCAGGTAGGGCGCGCACTCGGCGCGGATGCGTTCAACCGCGCGGCGGGCGGCGACCTCCACCGCCACCGGGTCCATGCCGTCCACCGCCTCACCCGCCATGCGGTAGGCGGCGGCCTTGTGCCAGATGGCAGTTTCCGCCTCCGCGATCCCAACCGGCGTGCCCATCGAGTAGAGGTTGTTCTCGCAGACGAAGAGCACCGGCAGGCGCCAGAGGGCGGCGAGGTTCATGCTCTCGTGGAACTCGCCCTCATCGGCCGCGCCCTCGCCGAAGAAGCAGGCGCTCACCGCAGGGCGGTCCTGCATTCGATCGGCCAGCGCGACGCCAAGCGCGAGCGGAATCGCCCCGCCGACAATGGCGTTGCCGCCGAGGAAGCGCCGCGCCCGATCGAAGATGTGCATCGAGCCGCCGCGTCCGCGGCAGCAGCCTTCCAGCTTGCCGAACATCTCGGCCAACAGCGGGCCCATCGGCACGCCGCGGGCGAGCGCCTGGCCATGCTCGCGATATGTGCCGACGATCGCGTCCGCCGGGCCGAGCGCCTGCATCACGCCGACCGAGACGGCTTCCTGCCCGTCATAGAGATGCAGGAAGCCGCGGATCTTCTGCGCCTGGTAGAGCTCAGCGCACTTCGCCTCGAAGCGGCGTATCCGCAGCATCTGGTGCAGCAGAAGCAGACCGTGCGCACGGTCGAGATGGACCTTCGTGCTCATCGCTCGTCGCTTTCGAGGGTGGAGATGTCGCCCTCGGGCAGGCCAAGCTCGCGGGCCTTCAGCAGCCGGCGCATGATCTTGCCGCTGCGTGTCCTGGGCAGGTTGGCGCGGAAGTCGATTTCCTTCGGCGCCACGGCGGCGCCGAGCCGCGTGCGCGCATGGCCGAGCAATTGGCGGCGCATCGCCTCGTTCGCCTCATGGCCCGGCTTCAGCGCGACGAAGGCCTTGACGATCTCGCCGGCGATCGGATCGGGCTTGCCGATCACGGCGGCCTCCGCCACCGCCGGATGCTCCATGAGGGCGCTCTCGACCTCGAAGGGGCCGATCAGGTGGCCAGAGGATTTGATGACATCGTCGGCGCGCCCGATGAACCAGAAATAGCCATCCTCGTCTCGCATCGCGAGGTCGCCGGTGAGGTACCATTCGCCCGCGAAGCATTTGCGGTAGCGCGCCTCCTCCCGGAGGTAGCCGCGCATCATCGAGGGCCAACCGGCCTTCAGCGCCAGCTCGCCCTCGATCATCGGCCGCGTTACCTCGTCGACCCCGCCGGCTTCGTCGCGGCGCAGGATGGCGGCTGTGATGCCGGGCAGCGGCCGGCCCATCGAGCCGGGCTTCACATCCATCGCCGCGTAATTGGCGATCATGATGCCGCCTGTCTCGGTCTGCCACCAATTGTCGTGGAAAGGCATGCCGAAAGCCTCGACGCCCCAGAGCACCGCCTCGGGGTTCAGCGGCTCGCCGACGCTCGCCATGAAGCGCAGTGCCGAGAGGTCGCGGCCAGCCAGCGCCGCGCGACCGAGCTTCATCATCATGCGGATTGCAGTCGGCGCCGTGTACCAGACGCTGACGCGCTCGCGCTCCAGCACCTCGTACCAGGTCTCGGCGTCGAACTCGGCCTCCACCACCAGATTGGTCACGCCGTTGGTCAGCGGCGCGATGATCCCGTAGCTGGTGCCGGTGACCCAGCCGGGATCGGCGGTGCACCAGAAGATGTCGTCAGGGTGGAGGTCCAGCGCGTAGCGGCCGGTGACATGGTGCATCACCACCGCCTGATGCGCATGAACGGCGCCCTTGGGCCGGCCGGTCGTGCCGCTGGTGAAGTGCAGAAGCGCCATGTCCTCGGGGTCGGTGGGCGGGATGGTGAACGCCGTGCCCGCTGCCTGCATCAGGCGCTGCCAGTCGAGCGTGCCGGGCAGCTCGGTCGTGGCGCCCGCCTCCCCGACCAGCACCACATGCCGCAGCCGCGGCAGCCGGTGGCGCAGCGCCTCCACCTTGCGGCGGTAGAGTGCCTCGGTGGTGATCAGCAGGTCGGCCTCGCCGATCTCGAGCCGCATGGCGATCGGCTCCGGTCCGAAGGCGGAGAAGAGCGGGCAGACCACGCAGCGCGCCTTCAGCGCGCCCAATACCGCGAGGTAGAGTTCCGGGATCCGCCCAGCCAGCACGAAGACCCGCGCGCCGTGTTCGAGCCCGAGCACCTGCAGCATGTTGGCGACGCGATTGGTCTCGTCACGCAACTCACGCCAGGTGAAGACGCGATGCCGCCCACGCCCGATCCAGCGCAGCGCAGCGCGGTCGGCGCGCGGGCCCGCGGCATGGCGGTCAACCGCCTCATGCGCGATGTTGAGGCCGCGCCCGCCCGGCAGCCCGTCCAGCAGGGCGCGGGCGGCCGGCCAATTGAAGTCACGACAGGTGGCGGCATAGTCGGCGAGGTTCGGCGGAACCCGCCCCCCCGCGACGGGCTTCACGATCCGGGCATGCCCGCCAAGCGGTGCCGCATTGCCGGACGGGGAAGGCACGGGCGGGTTCATGGCTGCTGGCTCCCCCCTCGGTTCGTGCAGCTTCACAGCGTCAGCGCGTCGCTGCCATGATGCAGATCAAGCGTGCGCCGGCTGGTCGGGCCACCGCTTCGGCATCGGGCAGCGTCACGCGGGAGGCAGTTCGCAGCAGCGCGGCGACCGGGTCGAGCTGGCGCGCCGCCGCCATCACCCGCCACACATCCGCCTCTGGCGCCGCATTGGCCTTGGCGACGAGGACGATATCGGCGCTGCGCATCCACCTCTGCCAGGCTGGCGGATCACTGCACGGCCTGGCGCGCGAGGTCGTCAAAGGGCAGCGGGTGCCGACCACGCCGAGGCGCAAGCCGTGCGCGCGCCGCCGTTCCGCGATCCAGCGCATGGTCTGCGACTTGCCTCGGTCGCTTCGCCCCGCGCAGACCGCGATCACGGGCAGGCGCGCGGGCGGCATGGTGCGCCGCGACCCGAGCAGCGCGAAATGCGCCCGGCGGTCAGCGCCACCGCGGGGCGTCGCATGACATGCGCCTGCGAGACGTCGCTGCAGGCGAACACCACCTGGTCCACGCCGTGCTGGAGCAACGCGGGCAGCGATGGCCGAGGCTCTGCGCGGCGGTGAAGGCCACGACCGCCACGGCCGGATCGTCGCGATAGAGCAGGTTGAAGTCCTGGGGGTCGCGCCCCGCCGCGCCGAGGATCAGCACGCGGCGGCGTGCGGTCACAGCGGCAGGTCGGGCTGCTCGCGGCGCACCTTGGGCGGCTCGGGCAACTCGGTCATCGTGGCCTCGGTCAGCAGCAGCACGCTCGCGACGGAGACGGCATTCTCAAGCGCCACCCGCACCACCTTGGTCGGGTCAATGATGCCGGCCTCGACCAGATCCACATATTCCTTGCGCGCTGCGTCGAAGCCGCGGTTGCCGGCGCCCTCCAGCATGCGGGCCACCACCACACCGCCGTCGGCCGCGGAGTTCTCGGCGATCTGGCGCGCCGGCGCCTCCAGCGCGCGGCGCAGGATCTGCACGCCAGTGCGCTCGTCCCCCTGGCATTCGGCTTCCACCGGTGCCAGCGCCTCGATGCAGCGCAGCAGGGCCAGCCCACCGCCGGGGACGATGCCTTCTGCCACCGCCGCCTTGGTGGCGCTGATCGCGTCGTCCAGCGCCTCCTTTGCCTTCATCTCGGGCTCCGCCGGCGCGCCGACGCGGATCACCGCTACGCCGCCCGCCAGCTTTGCGAGGCGCTCATGCAGCTTCTCGCGGTCGTAGTCGCTGGTCGCCTTCTCGATCTCGCGGCGAATCTCCTTCGTGCGGGCCTCGATCGCTGCGCGGTCGCCGGCGCCGCCGATGATGGTCGTGTTTTCCTTGTCCACCACGATGCGCTTCGCGCGGCCGAGTTGCGGCAGGCGCACGGCGTCCAGCTTCAGGCCGATCTCCTCGGCAATCACCATGCCGCCGGTCAGCACTGCGATGTCCTGCAGCATCGCCTTGCGGCGGTCCCCGAAGCCGGGCGACTTCACGGCGCAGCTCTTCAGCCCGCCGCGCAGCTGGTTGACGATCAGCGTCGCCAGCGCCTCGGCCTCCACATCCTCCGCCACCACGAGCAACGGGCGGGCCGCCTTCACCACCTGGTCCAGCACCGGCAGCAGGTCGGTCAGGGTGCGGATCTTCTGGTCGGCGAGCAGCACGAACGCGTCTTCGAGCTCAGCCTCCATGCGCTCGGCATTGCTGACGAAGTAGGGCGAGACGAAGCCACGGTCGAACTGCATGCCCTCCACGACTTCGAGCGTCGTCTCCGTCGTCTTCGACTCCTCGACGGTGATGACGCCCTCATTGCCGACCCGCTCCATCGCATCGGCCACCAGCTCGCCGATCGCCGGGTCGTTATGGGCGGAGATGGTGGCGACCTGTGCCTTCTCGCGGCGGGTCTTGACGGGACGAGACAGGCTCTGAAGCGCTTCGACTGCCGCGCGTGTCGCTCGATCCAGTCCGCGCTTCAACTCCACGGCGCTAGCCCCGGCGACGACGTTGCGGATGCCGTCGGCCAGGATGGCATGGGCCAGCACGGTCGCAGTGCTCGTCCCGTCGCCCACCGCATCGCCGGTCCTCTCGGCGGCCTGCCGGAGCATCTGCGCGCCGAGATTCTCCTCGGCGTCCTTCAGCTCGAACTCCTTGGCGATGGTCACACCATCGTTGCAGATGATGGGTGAGCCCCAGTGCTTCTGGATCAGCACGGATTTCGACCGCGGCCCGAGCGTCACCCGGATGGCATCGGCCAGCGCCCCCGCGCCATGCAGGATTTTCTCCCGCGCCGCGGAGCGGAACAGAACCTGCTTGGCTGGCACGACCACCTCCGTTCGAATGTTGTTCCTGCCTGGTGGCCGGTGATCACGGACCTTGCTTGATGTCGATCCTGCGCTGCTGCGCGGCTGCGTCCGCCGTCTTGGGCAGCGTCACCGTCAGCACGCCCTTGTCGAAGCTCGCCGCGACGCGCGCGTGGTCGATGCCACGAGGAAGCTGGAAGGAACGACGGAAGGAACCGAAGCGGCGCTCTGCGAAACGATAGTTCTCGGTCTTCTCCTCGTGCTCGTCCTTCTTTTCTCCCTTGATCGTCAGCACGCCGTCCGAAAGCGCGAGTTCCACGTCGTTGGCATCCATTCCCGGCAACTCCGCCTTGATACGGAATTCCTTCTCCGCCTCCAGCACGTCGATGGCCGGAACCGCGAGGCCGAAGCCGCTTTCGAATCCCCAGAGCGGCTGCGGATCGGCCTCGGCGCGGCGTGCCGCGCCGCCCGCCCCGATCCCGCGCCAGAAGCTGTCGAACAGCCGATCCATCTCGCTCCGCAGCGCCGCGAATGGCTGCAAGAGGCTCTCCGCTCGGACAGCGCCCACTTGCGCCGGCTTCTGTTCCGAATTCGTTACGCTCTGGGGTTCGCGCATGACGCAGATCTCCTCTGGCTAGCGTCCAAGACATGCCCGTGAGGCGGCCTGCCCGAAGCGTAATCGCGGAGTGGCCACATCCGCGTTGACGCAGGTCAAGCATGTAGCCGCCGCGGCATCACGGAACGCTGATCGCGCCGCGTCGCCGGCTAGCGGCCTCAACGCAAGCGCGGTTGCTGCTCGCGGCGAGCGCCAAGTCGGTTCAGCCGTCTCGCGCAATTCAGTATTTCGGATGTCGGCGAGGATCACCTGAGAGCAGACCTTTCCCACCTCCCGTTCCGACACATGCTCGCAGGTTGACGCGGCTTGGGAACCGCCCGCCCGAGCGGCGCGCGGCGTCGTCGGCTCCTGCACCAAATAGCGCGCCCCGCTTCACCCGGTACGGCCGCCGGGCCGGGGCACGCGCCGGCCCTGGGCCGGGGGCTCTGGACTGGCCAGCGCGGCGATGACCTCCGCGTCGCTCAGTTGGTGGAAGTCACGGTAGAAGGCCCCGATGCCCGAGAACAGCTTGGTCTTCACCAGGCACACCATCTCATCCGCTTCACCCTGCATCGCAGCCAGCGCTTCGGCCGCGGCCACCGGCACGGCGAGCACGATCCGCGCGGCGCCGCGCCGGCGAAGCGCATGCAGCGCGGCACGGGCGGTGGCGCCGGTGGCCAGCCCGTCATCGATCACCACCGCCGTGCGCCCCTTCGGATCGACCGCCGCGCGTCCGGACATGTAGCGTGCGCGCCGCCGCGCGATCTCGGCCATCTCGCGATCGCGGGCCGCGGCGATGTAGGCCTCGCTCGCGCCGGTCGCCGCGACGATTTCGGCGTTCAGCACCGGCTCGGTCCCTACCCCCTCCGCCACGGCGCCGATCGCCAGTTCCGGCTGGCCCGGCGCGCCGAGCTTGCGCACCAGCACAAGGTCCAGCGGAGCGCCGAGTGCGGCCGCGACCTCGACGGCCACCGGCACGCCGCCGCGCGGCAGCGCATAGACGACCGGATCGCGGAGCCCGAGCGCCTGCACGGGCCGTGCAAGCAAACGGCCGGCCTCGGTGCGGTTGGCGAAGAGGGGGGGCTCTCTGCGGAACACGGGTTGCTTCCGGGACAGGTCGAGCGGGGCGGACTCAATGGGACATCAGGACCGGCACAGTCATCTGGCGCAGCAGCGTGCGCGTCACGCCGCCCAGCACCAACTCGCGGATGCGCGCATGGCCATAGGCGCCGACCACGATCAGGTCTGTGCCGAGGTCGGCCGCGCGGTTGAGCAGGATGTCGCCGACGCCGATCTCCGCCGCATCGCAGCGCTCCACCGTGACCGGAAGCCCATGGCGCGCGAGGTGCCGCGCAATGTCCGCGCCCGGCTCCTCGCCATGCCTGCCGATGCCGGTGCGCGGATTCACGGCCAGCACCGTCACGCTCTCGGCCCCGGCCATCAGCGGCAGCGCGTCGTGCACGGCGCGCGCAGCCTCCCGGCCGGCATTCCAACCGATCAGCACCCGCCGCCCGATGGTGTCGAAACGACCCGAATGCGGCATGATCAGCACCGGACGGCCAGAGGAAAAGAGCGCGGCCGCGATGACCGCGCCGTCATTGGTCGCCGCGCCCTCGCCATCCTCCTGGCCCACCACCAGCAGATCGGCGTAGCGCCCGTGCAGCGCGACCTGCTCGGGCGCGGCGCCCTCGACGAGTCGCCACTCGCCCGCCAATGCGTCCTGCCGCAGCCTTTCGCGGAACGCCGCCTCGACCTCGGTTGCCGCTGCCAGCGCGTCCTGGCGCATGCGTTCCATGATTTCACCAAGCAATGCAGCGCTGCCGCCGGCATCGCCGACGACAAGCGGCATCAGTATGTCGTAGACGTGCAGACCGGTCAGATGCGCTTGGTGACGCCGCGCGAGATCGGCAGCAAGCCGCAACCGTTGTCGTCCTTGCGCCGTCGCGTCGAGGTGCACGAGGATGTCAGTGATATGCATGGCTACCCCCGTTCGCCAAACCTGCGCGCGCTTCGGCACCCACGGGCGCGGGAAGCCACTGCTGCGCCTCGGCCTTGAGCGCCGCGTCGGACCGCAAGACACGGCTCATGGCCCCCTGCGGCATCACGATCCGGTGCCGGTCGTCGCGACAGGCTGGCACCCTGCATGGCCGCGTTCCGTTCGTCGCAGGGCGCCGATCGATCGACTTCATCAGAGGGCCGTGGCGTCGCGCAACGGGCGACGGATGCCCTCTGGAAGGGCGGAGAGCACCTTGGCCACTTGCCCCGGATCGACATGGCGCGCCAGCGTCGCGAACACCGCCGCCGTCGCCTCTGCCGGGGCGACCGAACGCGTGTCGCCAAGACTGGCGGCGACCCTGCCGAGGAACTCCTCCATGCCGCGCCCCGTCGGATGCTCGCCGCCGACGTGCCACTGCTCGTAGTAGGCACCACGCACCAGAAGCGGCAACTGCGCCCCGAGATGCACGGCGATTTCGATCGGCAGGCGATCGCGCAGCGTTCGCAGCACGGCGCCCAGCACGTGCCAGGCGAATTGCCGGTCCGGGCCGATCGCGTCCATGATCTCATCAAGCCAGATATTGGTGGTCTGAACGGTCTTGTCCCAGACCTGGAGGCCGGTGGTGGCCATGGCTGGTCTCCCCGCATCAGCGCGCCATGCGCTGTTTCCGAAGCTTGGACCGACCGGGCGCGGTCGGTCCTTGCGCTGGATCAAGCTGGGGTCGCTTTGCACATGCTTTGCTGCCGCCGGTTCTTCGCAGGAAGGCGGCGACGATGCGCATCGGTGTTCCGCGTGAGGTGAAGGTGCATGAGTATCGCGTGGGCCTGGTGCCTGGCGCGGTGCGCGAGCTTGTGGCGCACGGCCACGGCGTGCTCGTCGAGGCGGGCGCGGGTGCCAGCATCGGCTTCGGCGACGATGCCTACCGCGCCGCAGGGGCAGACATCACCGCGGACGCGGCCGAGATTTTCGCCATCGCCGACCTCGTCGTGAAGGTGAAGGAGCCGCAGCCCCCCGAACTGGCCCGGCTCCGCCCAGGCCAATTGCTGTTCACCTACCTTCACCTCGCGCCCGATCCGGCCCTGGCCAGGGCGTTGATGGCGAGCGGCGCCACCGCCATCGCCTACGAGACCGTGACGGATGCGCGCGGCGGCCTGCCCCTGCTCGCGCCGATGAGCGAAGTGGCTGGCCGCATGGCCATCCAGGTGGGCGCCCGCTGCCTGGAGAAGGAGATGGGCGGCGCCGGCATTCTGCTCAGCGGCGTGCCCGGCGTGCCGGGCGCGCAGGTCGTCATCCTCGGCGGCGGGGTGGTCGGCGCCAACGCGGCGCGCATCGCGCACGGCATGCGCGCGCGCGTCACCGTCCTCGACCGGGCGGCGCCGGCGCTGCTCGCGCTCGACGTGGAGTTCAAAGGCATGGTGGAGACGCTGTTCGCCACGCGCGCCTCGATCGAGCGCGCGGTGCTGGAGGCGGACCTCGTGATCGGCGCGGTGCTGGTGCCTGGCGGCGCGGCGCCGCGCCTCGTCACGCGCGACATGCTGCGCCGCATGCGCCCCGGCAGCGTGGTGGTTGACGTCGCCATCGATCAGGGCGGCTGCTTGGAGACATCGCGCCCCACGACGCACGCGGATCCCACCTACCTGGAGGAGGGCGTGGTACATTACTGTGTCACGAACATGCCGGGTGCCGTGGCCCGCACCGCGGCGGTCGCGCTCAACAACGCGACGCTCCCCTTTGTCCTTTCGCTCGCCAACAGGGGGTGGCGCCGCGCAGCGGTGGAGGACCCTCACCTCGCGCATGGCATCAACGTGCATGCCGGTCGCATCGTTCATCCCGCCGTGGCGGCAAGTCTCGGGCAGGCCGCATCGCCGCTGGAGCAGGCGCTCGCCCGATGAGTCGCCACGGCTGTCGGCGCGCCCGGCACGTTCCTCCTCCTCCGGCAGCGCCGGGCTCGGCCGCGGCGATGCACCTTCAGCTCACTCGGTCCGGATGAGTTCGAGATGTTCCACCATCTTGGCCAGCAGGATGCGCGTGAGGTCCTTGTCACGGCTCCCCACCTCGCGCGCGGTCGAGCAGGGCTGCGCGCAGCTCACCGGGGAAGGACGCGGGCGCGACCAGAATGAGGCGCCCGGAGCTGCCCTCTGTCGCCGCCTTCGCCAGGCCCTCCGCCAATTGGCCAGCGAAGGCACGTTTGGCCTCTTGGTGCGGATCCGTGCGCGGCTCGATCGGTAGGGGGCCCCGGTCGCTCTCTTCGGTACAGGGCCACCGGATAACACGGACGCCGTGCCATCCAGTTTCGCACCACGATTCAATGGCTTTCAGAACGCGATCCGCACGCATTATCCATAGGTGAAACGCTCCTCGAGGATGCGCTTTCGCGACACACCGAGCGCCCTCAGCGTTCTGCGCGCCTCGCGCAGCATCGGAGGCGGGCCGCAGAGCACGAAGAGCCAGCCCTCCCTGGCAGCCACTTCGCAGTGCCGCGCAATCACCGCGGTGTCCAGCTGACCGGTCTCACCGATCCAGTCCGGCGAGGGCTCGCCGATCACATGCACGACCTCGAGCCGGCTGGCGGCACATAGCCTTTCCAGCTCCTCACGTGCGAGGATCTGACCGGCGAGCCGGTTGCCATAGACCAGCAGCATCGGGCGCGGGTTCGGTCGCCGCGCCTCCTCGCATAGGATCGCCAGTGCTGGCGCGACGCCCACGCCGCCGCAAAGGAAGGCGAGCCCGGGCTCGGGGCGGTCATCCACCACGAGATGGCCGTGCGGACCGTCGACGAAGGCGCGCGCACCGGGTGGCAGCGCGCCGATGCTGCGTGTGAAGTCGCCGGCCTCCTTGATCAGGAAGCGCAGGCGCCCGGCCTCGGATGGCGGCGATGCGATCGAGAAGGGGTGCTCGCGTCGTGCGAAAGGGGCGCGGTCGAGCTTCAGCCAGGCGAATTGCCCGGCCTGGAACCGAAGGCCGTCATGACCCACAGGCTCCAGCACCAGCTCCCAGGTCCGCAGCGCCGCGGGGCGAAGGCTTGCGATGCGCCAGGGCCGTCGGGCAAGGCCGATCGGGCGGATCAGCCAGACCCAGAGCAAGGTTGCGGCCGCCATGTCGGCCAGCAAGAGCCATGTCCCTGCCACCACGGGTGATGCGCTGTAGCGCCCCGCCGACAGCGCATGATGCAACCCGAGCAGCACGACGGAGATGGCGAGCGCGCCATGGCCGGCTCGCCAGGCCTCATAGCGAAAGGGAAGCTGATCGCGTCCGATTGCCGTTAGCGTAAGCAGCCCAAGCAGCAGCCAGGCGAGTACCCCGGTCACGATGGATGCGCCGCCCAGGCCCAGCACATGAGCGTGCGTCAGGTCGTCGGGGCGCATGAACGCTGGCCCGTCGGGCAGGGTGTAGAGGAAGGGATGGCCCAGTAGCAGAAGAAGCGACACCGCAAGTCCGGTGGCCTGGTGCCAGCGCATGGTGCGGTCCATGCCGACCACGTCCGTTATGGCGCGAAACCGGCCCGAAAGCACGAAGCTCCAGAGCAGGGCCGCGAAGCCAATCAGCGCGGCTGCGCCGGCGATCTCGTCGGTCCAGGGCCGAATGGGGCCGACGAGGAGCCAACCCAACATGAGAGGGAGGATGACGCCGACTGCCAGCAGGCCTATGGCGGCCTGCCTCTTGATCTTCCTGAGGACAGGATGCATCGCTGCCATTGTGCCCTTCCCGCGGCTGCAGCCAGGGTGAACGACATCACTCACCGAGGCGCAGCGGTCGATCATGTTCCGCGAAAGGCATGCCTCGCAGCGTGGCGGTCACAGTTCCCGTCCCGAGGTTCTGCACGTGGCCGGTCATCTGGCGCGATCGGGCCAGAGCCACAGCAGCAGGAGCGCCGCCACGGCGATCCACAGGACGAGGTGGAACCTGACTGAACGCCAGCCCCAGCGCTGCCAATGCGAGCGTTGATCGGCGTCCTGGCCGTCGCCGTTCCGGTGTCCCTCACCCATCTGCGGGACCATGCTGCCCGGCATGCCCTAGATGCCCGGAAACATGGCGCCGGTCGGGGGCACTCCGACCTTGAGTTGGTCCTCCACCCTCTGCACGCCTTCGACACGCTCGGCCAGCACGCGCAGGGCACGGCGCGCCTCGTCCGAACGGCAGTACCCCTCAAATGACACCACGCCGCCTGTCACCATCACCGCCGTCAACTCCGTGTCGGCCCAAGGCTGGCGGCGCATCTCCGTGACAATGGCCCGGTGAATCCGTGCATCGTCGGTCTCGGTGGCGAGGCGATCGGGCTTCGCTGCCACGGCCTTCAGGAGGTCGGCGCGCGAAACCACGCCGACCAGGCGGCCCCCGCGCATCACCGCGACACGCCGGATGCGCCGCTCGCGCATCAGCTGCGCGGCTTCGGCTGCCGGCGCGTCCTCCTCCACCGATACGAGTGTCGGGCTCATCACGTCGCGCGCGCACCGGCCATGGGCGCGCGCGTAGTCGCTGGCGGCACGGTCGGCGTTCACGACGAGGCGGGCGAGCCAATTGTGGCCTTCCTCATCCTCTGGCGCGAGGCGCCGCACGAGATCGGCTTCGGTGACCACGCCGAGTGGCGCGCCCACCGCATCCACCACGAAGACGCCGGACAGGTGCCGGTCGGCGAGCAGCCGCACCAGCGCCTCCACCCGCATGTCGGGTGGTACGACGACAGGATCGGGGGTCATCAGCTCCTTGATCCTCATAAGCCAACTCCCATCGCGCGAGGGGTTGAAGTGGGACGGGCTAGACGGTGCGAGGGGGCGGGGGGCCCGTCCAAGATCAGGCCGTGATGGCGTCGGGCCCGATCGGGTGGGCCCGACCAAGCCGCAGAGCCACGTTCTCGAGGCACTCTTCCATCATTCGGCTTGGCAGGCGCTCGCCGCCGATGTGCCACTGCTCGTCGTAGGTGCCACCCACGAGCAGCGGCAGCTGAGCGCCGAGATGCACGGCGAGCTCGACCGGCAGACGGGCCCGCAATCTGCGCAGCACGGCTCTGGGCGGCTGCAAAGCGTCCTGCCGAGCGGGGCCGATCCTCTCCATGATCTCGTCGAGCCAGACGTTGGTGGTCTGGATGGTCCTGTCCCAGACCTCGAGGCTGGTGGCAGCCATGGCGCTCCTCCGCTTCGGCGGGTGCGACGCGATGCTACGCCCGCATTGAGGCTGGGCGACACGCGTTTCGTTCTACCGGCGTGGGAAGCTTTGCATCATTCTCTCGTGACCGGGCCATTTCAGAGCACGACCGTATTAGTGTGGCAGGTGGCGATGCTCGAAGCGGGAGAGTGCGATGGCCATCAAAGACATCCTCGTCCATCTCGACGCAGCACCCGCAAGTGCTGCGCGGCTGGACTTCGCAGCTGATCTGGCCCTGCGGCACGCCGCACATCTCGTCGGCTTGCACGTCATCGACATCCTGCTGCCCGTTTTCGCAGGGGCCGAGATTGGCGGCGGCGCTGTCATGGCCGAGATGATCACGCAGATGGAGGCCGACGCGGTCGTGGCGGCGCGGCCTGTCGAGGCTGCCTTCCGCGAGCGGTTGCGCCGGGACGAACTGTCTGGCGAGTGGCGTCAGGTGTCGGGCAGCCTGCCGTCCCAGCTCGCGCTGCATGGACGCTACGCGGACCTCGTCGTCATGGGGCAGGCCGAACCTGACTCCCCGAGCCCGGCAGGAAGCGCCGCCGTTCAGGCGGCGCTATTCGAGAGCGGGCGGCCCGTGCTGCTGCTGCCGCATTCAGGCGCACCGCACCGGCTCGGACGCCGCGCGCTTGTGGCTTGGAATGCGCGACGCGAAGCGGCGCGCGCCGTGCACGACGCTCTGCCGCTTTTCGCAGGGATGAGGGAGGTGATCGTACTGACGGTCGCGCCGGAGCTGGGTATGAACGGCCATGGCGAGCAGCCGGGCGCCGACATCGCTGCGCATCTGGCTCGGCACGGGCTGAAGGTTACCGTGCGCTTGGCCCCGGGCAGCGATGTGGCCGCGGGTGAGGTGCTACTGAACGAGGCGGCAGACCTCGGCGCCGACCTGCTGGTGATGGGTGGCTATGGGCACTCCCGCTTCCGCGAATTCGTGCTGGGCGGCGTCACGCGGACGGTGCTGAAGCAGATGACCCTGCCGGTGCTGATGTCACACTGAGCACGAAGCGGCCCATGGGACCGTCCGGTACCGGAGCGGAGCTGTTCCGACGCAATTCGCTGGGTTCTGGCCTGGCGCTGAGCGGGGCGATGTGAACGGGCGCGACGGACAGGGATGGGCCGTACGCGCCGGTGCGCAAGTTGCTGTCTCCAGCGGGTCGGCGGTTCAGGTCAAGGGCCTGGCGTTGTCGCGTCGGTTCGCTCCCGCCGCAGACTGCCGCCGCGGAGCTGGATGCGGTGGGCGCGGCGGACCAGGCGATCCGGGCTGGCATCCGCCGGTTTCGGGTTGCCGATGAGGTCGTGCCCGCGGTCCGCCGGCACTTGGCTGATGTTCAGCTTGGTGCCGTCGGGTCAAGGATCCCGGCCATGGGCGTCGCCTGGCACGTCAGAATGCAGCGTGAAGCGAGGTCAGCCGGTCGGACGCCTTAAGGGCGGAAGTCGAGCGGATAGAGGCTTGCGCCGACCGGCGACGGTTGTGCGAGCAGCGACGGCCGCAGCATCTCCTGACAGGCAAGGTCATGTTCGGCCGGGGCGGGCGTAAACGCCGAAAGCCCATCGGCAGATATGCCGATGGGCTTTCGGGTGTTGTGTTTGGGATGCGGGGACAGGATTTGAACCTGTGACCTTCAGGTTATGAGCCTGACGAGCTACCGGGCTGCTCCACCCCGC
>NZ_JAFNJS010000011.1 GCF_019024325.1 Falsiroseomonas tokyonensis | reverse complement strand
CGCCGCCCCGCCGGCGCCCGCCCCGCCGACCCCGGCGCCGCCGCCGAGCCCGGCGCCCTCCGCCCCGCCGCCGCAGCCGGCGGAGCCGCCGCCAATGCCGCCGCCGCCGCCGCCTTCGCCCGCGCCGGTCGCGCCGAACCCCACGCCGCCGGCGCCCGCCCCGGCGCGGCCGCAGCCGGCCACGCCGGCCGCACCCGCCCCGCCGGCCCAGGCCGCGGCACCTGCCAATGCGCCGCCGGCGCAGACTGCCGTGCCCCTGCCGCCGCCGCCCGCGCCCGCGCCGCCCACGCCGGTGACGCAGCCGGGCACCGGCTCCACCCCGCCCACCGCGCGGCCGGATGAGCGTTCGACCAGCGTGCTGAACACGCTGGAGCGGCTGCGCCAGCAGCAGGCCGCCAACCGCCCGCCGACGGCCCGCCCCTCCGCCCAGCCGGCGCGCCCGGCCGCGGCCGGCGGCGCGCCCAATGCCACCGATTCCCTGAATGCCGGCGAAAGGGCCGCGATCGGGGAGCGGGTGGGCGAGTGCTGGCGCGTCGACCAGGGCATGCTCGGCCTGTCGGAGATGCGGGTCAGCCTGATCGCCATCGTGGATCGTGAAGGCGTGATCCGAAATGTGCTGCCGGGACCCGAAGGGGTGCCGAGCGAACCGCGCGCTCGTGCGCTATATGAACAGGCGCGGCGCGCCCTGCGCGATCCGGCTTGCAGCCCGCTGCCCGTTCCGCCGGGCCGCCTGCAGGCGGGCGAAAACCGCTTCCAGTTCAATTTCTCGCCGAGGGGATTTCTGCGATGACTCTGCCGGGCTTCGAATTCACGCGCCGCAGGGTGTTCGCTGGTGCCGGGGGCCTGGTTGTCGCCAGCCTGCTGCCCGACTTTGCGCTAGGCCAGGGTGCCGGCCAGACCACCGTCATCGATGTGACGCGGGCGCGCACCGATCCGGTGCCGATCGCCGTGCCGGACATGGCGGGTGCCAGCCCGGATGCGCAGCGCCTCGGCCGTGACATCGCCCGGGTGATCCAGGCCAACCTCCGCAATTCCGGCCTGTTCCGCCCGGTGGACCGCCAGGCCTTCATCCAGACGCCGGAGCTGGCGGCGGCCAATCCGCGCTTCCAGGACTGGCGGGTGATCGGCGCCCATGCGCTGACGACCGGCCGGGTCGAGGAATCCGGCGGCCGCCTGCGCGTCGAGTTCCGGCTGTGGGACGTGCTCGCCGACACCCAGCTGCAGGGCACCGCCTTCACCGCGCCGGCCGCGCAGTGGCGCCGCATCGCGCATCTGATCAGCGACGTGATCTATGAGCGGCTGCTGGGCGAGAAGGGCTATTTCGACACGCAGATCGTCTACATTGCGGAGTCCGGCCCGCGCGACCGCCGCACCCGCCGCATGGCGCTGATGGACCAGGATGGCGAGAACCACCGCTTCCTGACCGATGGCAGCTTCCAGGCCCTGACCCCGCGCTTCCACCCGACGGCGCGCCAGGTCGCCTTCATGTCCTATTTCCGCAACCAGCCGCGGGTCTATCTGTTCAACCTGGACAGCGGCCAGCAGCAGGTGCTGGGCAGCTTTGGCGGCATGACCTTCAGCCCGCGCTTCGCGCCGGATGGGCGCAGCGTGATCCTGTCCGCCAGTCGCGGCGGCGATGCCAATATCTTCGTCGTCGACATCGCCAGCCGGCGCGAAAGGCAGCTGACCTCGGGCGGGTCGCTCGATGTCTCGCCCTGCTATTCGCCGGACGGGACGCAGATCGTCTTCAACTCGGACCGCGGCGGCGACCAGCAGCTCTACGTCATGTCCGCCGATGGCGGCGGGGCGCGGCGCATCTCCTTCGGCAATGGGCGCTACGCCACCCCGGTCTGGTCGCCGCGCGGCGACCTGATCGCCTTCACCCGGATCAGCGGCGGCCAATTCGCCATCGGCGTGATGCGGCCGGATGGTTCGGGCGAGCGGATCCTCAGCGAGGGCTGGTCCATGGAAGGCCCGACCTTCGCGCCGAATGGCCGCGTGCTGGCCTTCTATCGGGAGACGGCGGCGCGGGATGCGCGGGGCGGCGGCTATTCCTCCCGCCTGGCGCAGATCGATATCGCCGGCTTCAACGAGCGGCAGATCGTGACGCCGACCGATGCCTCCGACCCCGCCTGGAGCCCGCTCCTCTCGTAACAAAAGATTGGTAACTGTTTCGGGTGCACCAATAGGGCCGCGGCGGGCGTTTTGCCTTGTTGCTGCCGCACGAATTGTTGACCATACCCCCTGGCCGGACGGTCCCCCGACTCGTCCAATGGCAACCCTGGAAGGATTCCGACTCCGATGAACACCAAGCTCCTCGGCGCGTTCGCCGCCGTGGCCCTGCTCGCTGCCTGCGGCAGCGGCACTGAGCAGTCCTCCGCTGCCACTGGCGGCGGCGCCGAGACCACGGCGAGCGGCCCCCGCCCCGGCAGCCAGGAAGACCTGGTCGCCAATATCGGCGACCGCGTGTTCTTCGACACCGACCGCAGCAGCGTCCGCGCCGACCAGCGCACGGTGCTGGAGCGCCAGGCCGGCTGGCTGGCCCGCTACCCGCAGGTCCAGGTGGCCGTCGAGGGCCATGCCGACGAGCGCGGCACCCGCGAATACAACCTGGCGCTCGGCCAGCGCCGCGCCAATTCGGCGCGCGACGTTCTGGTGGCCAGCGGCGTCGCCCCGGCCCGCATCGCCACCATCTCCTACGGCAAGGACCGCCCGGCCGCCCTCGGCTCCAACGAGCAGGCCTGGTCGCAGAACCGCCGCGCCGTCACGGTGGTGCGCTGAGCCTGCCGGCGGGCCTTCGCCTGAAGGCCCGCCACTCATCAGGGTTCGGAACGCCCCCCGCCCCACCGGGCAGGGGGCGTTCTGCTTTGCTCACGGCACTTTCTTGACCCGGGCCCTGGCCCCGGATGCGGCCGTGCCGTATCGGAAGCCCGCGCCACAGGCATGAAGGAGCCCGCCATGCGCCTCGTCCGATCCGCCCTTCTGGCCCTCGGCCTTTGCACCGCGCTGCTGGCGCCGCCCGCTTTGGCGCAGGTGGAAACGCGCGAGGGCATCGCCCTGCAGAACCAGATCCTGCAACTGCGGCAGGAGGTGGAGATGCTGCGCCGCTCGGGCGCCGGTGCGGCGCCGATGCCGGCGCCCGCCCCCTCCGCCCTGGGCGGCCGCCCCGTGGCACAAGGCGGTGCGCCGCAGGGGGAGCTGGTGGCCGCCCTGCTCGACCGCGTCTCCCGCCTCGAGGAGGAGCTGCGCATCCTGCGCGGCCGCGCCGAGCAATCCGAATTCCGCGAGCGCACGCTGCAGGAACGGCTGGAGAAGCTGGAAGGCGATGTCGATTTCCGCCTGCAGCAGCTGGAGGGCCAGCGCCAGGGCAGCGCCACCCCGCCGGCCCGCCCGCCGGTCGCCGCGGCCACGCCCGGAGCCCCCGCGGCGGCCGCGGCGGCGACGCCCGCCGCCACGCCGCCACGGACGCCGCAGCGCGCCCTGGCCGAGGGCCAGGCGGCGCTCGACCGGCGCAACTGGGCGACCGCCGAGGCCGCGGCGCGGGAGGTGATCGCCTCCCGCGATGCCGCGCGCGCCGCCGATGCGCAGCTCCTGCTCGGCGCCGCCCTGGCCGGGAAGCGGGATTTCGCCGGGGCGGCGGTGGCCTATGACGATGCCTATCGCCGGGCGCCGCAGGGCAGCCGGGCGCCGGAGGCGATGCTGGGCGTCGCCAATGCGCTGATCGGCATGAACAACAACACCGTTGCCT
This sequence comes from Falsiroseomonas tokyonensis, assembly GCF_019024325.1. GTDB lineage: Bacteria > Pseudomonadota > Alphaproteobacteria > Acetobacterales > Acetobacteraceae > Falsiroseomonas > Falsiroseomonas tokyonensis. The sequence goes on along the minus strand of NZ_JAFNJS010000011.1, from coordinate 157,400 downwards.
GCGGCCAGCTGAACGACCTGCGCGGACGCTTCCCCGCGCTGCGCGGCCCGGTGGCCGAACGCGTGGCCGATGCCCGCCGCCGTGCCCAATGCCGCTGAGGCCGGCGCCCGAATTGCGTTGACCGTGCCTGACGCGCCGCTCTCGGCGCGGGAATTTTGCGCCTGCATGGCCCCCCTGGGCCCATTCGGCCCCACCCCCACCATCCTGGCCGGTGTCTCCGGCGGACCCCACAGTCTGGCGCTGGCGCTGCTGCTTGCGCGCTGGGTCTTGGCGCGTGGTGGAAGGCTGCTGGCCGGCATCGTGGATCACGGGCTGCGCGCTGAAAGCGCCAAGGAGGCGGCGGACGTCGCCGGATGGCTGGTGGCGCGGGGCATCGAAAGCCGCATCCTGCGGCTCGGCCTGGCCCCCGGCCCCGGCGCCCAGGCGCGGGCGCGGGCTGGAAGGCTGGCGGCGCTGCTGGATCTTGCGACGACGGAAGGGGCCGGCTGGCTGGCACTCGGCCAGCACCGGGCGGACCAGGCGGAGACGCTGCTGCTGCGCGGCCTGGCCGGCAGCGGCGCCGCGGGCCTGGCAGGCATGGCGGCCGCGCGCAGCGCCGGTGCCGCGCTGCTGATCCGCCCGCTGCTCGGCCAGGCGCCGGCGCGGTTGGAGGCGGTGGTGGCCGCCGCGGGACTCGCACCGCTGCGCGACCCCTCCAACGCCGATCCCCGCTTCACCCGCGCCCGGCTGCGCGCGGCGCTGGCCGATGCGGCGGGGCAGGGGCCGGCGGTGGCCGCGCTGGACCAGGCGGCGCGGGCCTTCGCCGCCCGGCGGGCGCGCCAGGCGCAGGTGGTGGCGGCGAGGCTGGCGGTGGCGGTGCAGCTTTCCGAATGGGGTTTCGGCCGACTCGACCTGGCGGCGCTGGGGCGCGATGAGGTGGCCGAGGCGGCGCTCGCCGGCCTGGTCCGGATGGTGGGCGGCGGCGCCTATGCGCCCTCCGAGGCGGCGGTCGGCCGCCTGCTGGCCCAGGGCGCCGGCACGCTGGGCGGGGCGCGGCTGACCCGCCAGGGGCTTCTGCTGCGAGAGGCGGCGGCCATGGCGCCCGCCGTGCCGGCTGTGCCGGGCGCGCTTTGGGACGGGCGGTTCCGACTGGAAGGCCAGCCCCCGCTTGGCCTTTGGCTCGGCCCGCTGGGTCCCGCCGCGGCCAGCCTGCCGCGCCCGGCCTGGCTGCCGGCGGCGGTGGCGGCCACCCTGCCGGCCCTCTGGCGGGCCGATCGGGCTTCTCGCGACACTGTGCTGGCCGAGGTGCCCGCACTCGCCTATTCTGATTTCCAAACCAGCTTCGACATCCGGTTGCGCTTCGCGCCGCTGGGCGGCGCAGGGGGTTGAGCGCAGCATTGCACGCGCCCATCCACGATGTCTCAATGCTCGGGATGGAAGCTGGCGGCGGCGCACCTATCTGTGAGTGCGTAGCGGCCCAACTTGGCGGGCTCTCGAAGTCCAAATTGGGAAGCCCCAAAGGGATGCAAACGTGAACAATTTCGGCCGGAACCTGGCGCTCTGGGTCATCGTGGCGCTGCTGCTGGTGGCGCTGTTCAACCTGTTCCAGCCCTCGGGCGGGGCCAGCCGGACGGCGCAGCAGGTGGCCTATTCGGACTTCCTGAATGAGGTCAACGCCGGACAAGTCCGCGACGTGACCATCCAGGGGCGCACCGTCACCGGCCAGCTGAATGACGGGCGCAGCTTCTCCACCTTCACGCCGGAAGACCCGCAGCTGGTCAGCCGCCTGACGGATAAGGGCGTGCGCGTCGTCGCGCGGCCCGAGGAAAGCGACGTCAACCCGCTGTTCCAGATCCTGATCTCCTGGTTCCCGATGCTGCTGCTCATCGGCGTCTGGATCTTCTTCATGCGCCAGATGCAGGGCGGCGGCGGCCGCGCGATGGGCTTCGGCAAGTCGAAGGCCAAGCTGCTGACCGAGAAGCAGGGGCGCGTCACCTTCGACGACGTGGCGGGCATCGAGGAGGCCAAGTCGGAACTCGAGGAAATCGTCGAATTCCTGCGTGACCCCCAAAAGTTTCAGCGGCTCGGCGGCAAGATCCCGAAGGGCGTGCTGCTGGTGGGCCCGCCGGGTACCGGCAAGACGCTGCTGGCGCGCTCCATCGCCGGCGAGGCGAACGTGCCCTTCTTCACCATCTCGGGCTCCGACTTCGTCGAGATGTTCGTGGGCGTCGGCGCCAGCCGCGTGCGCGACATGTTCGAGCAGGGCAAGAAGAACGCCCCCTGCATCATCTTCATCGACGAAATCGATGCCGTGGGTCGCCACCGCGGCGCCGGCCTCGGCGGCGGCAATGACGAGCGCGAGCAGACGCTGAACCAGATGCTGGTGGAGATGGACGGCTTCGAATCCAACGAAGGCGTCATCATCATCGCGGCCACCAACCGGCCGGACGTGCTGGACCCGGCGCTGCTGCGCCCGGGCCGCTTCGACCGGCAGGTGGTGGTGCCGAACCCCGACGTTAACGGCCGCGAGAAGATTCTGCGTGTCCACATGCGGAAGGTGCCGCTGGCGTCCGACGTGGAGCCGAAGACCATTGCGCGCGGCACGCCGGGCTTCTCCGGCGCCGACCTCGCCAACCTGGTGAACGAGGCGGCGCTGCTCGCGGCCCGCACCGGCCGCCGCACCGTCGGCATGGCGGAGTTCGAGGCGGCCAAGGACAAGGTGATGATGGGTGCGGAGCGCCGCAGCCTCGTCATGTCCGAGGATGAGAAGCGGATGACCGCCTATCACGAGGCGGGCCACGCCCTGGTCGCGATGCACGAGCCGGAATGCGACCCTGTCCACAAGGCCACCATCATCCCGCGCGGCCGCGCGCTGGGCCTGGTGATGTCCCTGCCGGCCGGCGACCGCTACTCGAAGCACAAGTCCAAGATGAAGGCCGAGCTCGCCATGGCGATGGGCGGCCGCGTCGCGGAGGAGCTGATCTTCGGCCCAGACAAGGTCTCCAACGGCGCCTCGGGCGACATCAAGATGGCGACCGACCAGGCCCGCCGCATGGTGACCGAATGGGGCATGTCCGAGAACCTCGGCATGATCGCTTATGGCTCGAACGACCAGGAGGTCTTCCTGGGCCATAGCGTGACCCAGTCGAAGAACCTGTCGGAGGAGACGGCGCGGAAGATCGATGCCGAGATCCGCGCCATCATCGACGCCGCCTATGCCCGCGCCACCAAGGTGCTGTCCGAGAACATCGACGAGCTGCACCTGCTGGCCAAGGGCCTGCTGGAGCACGAGACCATCTCGGGCGATGAGATCAAGCTGATCATCAAGGGCGAGCCGATCGTGCGGGTGCGCCCGGATGAGCCGGTGAACCAGGGCCGCGGCAGCGTGCCCACCAGCGGGCGCCCCACCCCGCGGCCCAATCCGGGCCCGGGCCTGGCGCCGCAGCCGGGGACCTGATCCCGGACGACTGAGACCAGCGAACGGCCCGCGCGAGCGGGCCGTTTTCTTTTGGGGGCGCGTGACGCTTTGCGGCGGGCCCGCCGCGGGGCATCGTCGCCCGCCATCGCAGCGGGGGCCGCGAGTCGTGATCGAAACATGGGTCGAGCCGCTCGGCCTGATCGAGGGCCAAGCCGCCGCCGCCGCCCAGGCGGCGGAGCTGGCGCTGCCGCTGGCGGGCGGGCCGCTGGCTTTCACGCTGGTGCAGCTGATCGGCCCGGATGCGCCCGCCCTGCCGCTGCCGCTATCCGAGGTTCCGGAGGCGTGGCAGCCCCGGGTGCTCGCCCTGACCCGGCCGCTGCCCCGCTTCGCGGGCCTGGAGATGCCGAGCGCCGGCGGCCGGCCGCTGGTCATGGGCATCATCAATGTCACGCCGGACAGTTTCTCGGATGGCGGGCGCGGCATCGCCGAATCCATCGCGGCCGGCCATGCCATGCTCGCAGCCGGGGCGGACCTGCTGGATATCGGCGGCGAATCCACCCGCCCGGGGTCCCAGCCCGTGCCGCCGGAGGAGGAATGCCGCCGCGTGCTGCCGGTGATCCGGGAGCTCGCCAAGGCGGCGACCATCAGCGTGGATACCCGCAACGCCGCCACCATGCTGGCGGCGCTGGAGGCCGGCGCCGAGATCGTCAACGACATCACCGCGCTGCGCCACGATCCCGCGGCGGCGCGGGTGCTGGCGCGGTCGGAGGCCAGCGTCATCCTGATGCATATGCTGGGCGAGGACCCGCGCACCATGCAGCAGGACCCGCGCTACGGCGATGTGGCGCTGGAGGTGGCGCAGTTCCTGGCGGATCGGGTCGCGGCGGCGGAGCGCATGGGGCTGCCGCGGGACCGCCTGGCGGTGGACCCCGGCATCGGCTTCGGCAAGCGCCTGCCGCACAACCTGGCCCTGATCGAGCGCCTGCCGCTGCTGGCCGGAATCGGCTGCCCGATCGTCTTCGGTGCCAGCCGCAAGCGCTTCCTCGGCACGCTTTCCGGCGTGGAAGCGCCCGCGGAACGCGTGCCGGCCTCGGTCGCGGCGGCCCTGGCCGCGGCCTCGCGCGGCGCGGCGCTGCTGCGTGTGCATGACGTGGCGGAGACGGTGCAGGCGCTGGCGGTCTGGCGCGCCCTGTCCGGCGGGGCGGAGGAGGAGGAGGGCTGACGGCGCCGTGTGTGCCTTCACGCGGCGCTTGACGTCGGCGTATACGCTGGTCGAGGCTTCGCCCAACACCGGCCATCACGCCGGCGGTCAAGGGAGCGGGGCATGTCGGAACTCAAGCAGGGTGTTTCGCGGCGGGTGACGCTGGGCGCGGCGCTGGCCGCACCCTTCCTCGGCGGCGTGGCGAGGGCCCAGGGCAGGGGGCCGGTGGTCGGCGTCTCCTGGTCCAACTTCCAGGAGGAGCGCTGGAAGACCGATGAGGCCGCGATCCAGGCGGCGCTGCGCGAAGGGGGCGGCAGCTACCTCTCGGCCGATGCGCAATCCTCCCCGGCCAAGCAGCTGACGGATGTGGAAAGCCTGCTCGCGCGCGGGGCCAAGGCGCTGATCATCCTGGCGCAGGACGCCGCCGCCATCCGCCCCGCCGTGCAGAAGGCGATCGATGAGGGCGTGCCGGTGGTGGCCTATGACCGGCTGATCGAGATGCCGGAGGTCTTCTACCTGACCTTCGACAATGTCGAGGTCGGCCGCATGATGGCGCGCAGCGTCCTGGCGCAGAAGCCGGAGGGCAACTACGCCTTCATCAAGGGCAGCTCCGCCGATCCCAATGCGGATTTCCTGTTCCGCGGCAGCATGGAGGTGCTGAAGCCCCATATGGATTCGGGGCGCATCCGCAATGTGGGGGAGGCCTATACGGATGGCTGGCTGCCCGCCAATGCGCAGCGAAACATGGAGCAGATGCTGACCCGCAACAACAACCGCATCGATGCGGTGGTGGCGGCGAATGACGGCACGGCGGGCGGCGCCATCGCGGCGCTGGCGGCGCAGGGGCTGGCGGGCAGCGTGCCGGTCTCCGGCCAGGATGCGGACCGCGCGGCGCTGAACCGCATCGCCCAGGGTACGCAGACCGTGACCATCTGGAAGGATTCGCGGGACCTCGGGAAGAACGCGGCGGAGATCGCGCTGCGCCTGGCCGGCGGCGCGCGCCTGGCGCAGGTGCCAGGCGCGGTGCAGTGGAACGAGGGGCCGCAGAAGCGCGCGATGACGGCGCGCTTCCTGACGCCGTTGCCGATCACGCGCGACAATCTCGGCCTGATCATCGAGGCGAACTGGGCGCCGCGGGCGGCGGTCTGCCAGGGGGTGCCGGCGGGACGGGTGCAGGCCTGCAACTGAGCATCGCCGGATGCGGCAGCTTGAAATCGATCCGCGGCTGGTCGGCATGCTGGCCGCGCTGGCGGTCATCTGGGTGGGGTTCGACCTGCTCTCGGGCGGCGCCTTCCTGACGCCGCGCAACCTCTGGAACCTCTCGGTCCAGACCGCCTCCATCGGCATCATGGCCTGCGGCATGGTGCTGGTGATCGTGACGCGCAACATCGACCTCTCGGTCGGCGCCATCCTCGGCTTCGTCGGCATGGTGGTGGGCGTGGCCCAGGCGCGCTGGCTGCCGGAGGTGCTGGGGCTGGAGCATCCGGCCACCGCCTTCATCGCGGTCGCGCTCGGCATCGGGGTCGGCGGGCTGATCGGGCTGCTGCAGGGCGGGCTCATCGCCTATCTCGGCATCCCCTCCTTCATCGTCACGCTGGGCGGGCTGCTGGTCTGGCGCGGCAGCGCCTGGTGGGTGACGCAGGGGCAGACGGTGGCGCCGATGGATGGCCGCTTCCGCATGCTGGGCGGCGGGATCCAGGGCGCGATCGGGGCCAATGCCTCCTGGATCCTGGGCGCACTCGCCTGCATCGCCATCATCGCCGGCATGGCGATGCTGCGCCGCCGGCGGCTGGCCTTCGGCTTCCCGGTGCGGCCGGGCTGGGCGGAGGGGCTGCTGATGGGCCTGTCCTGCATGGCGGTGCTGGGCGCCGTGGCGGTGGCGAACGCCTATCCCATCCCCGCCGGCGTGGCGCGACGCATGGCGGAGGCGCAGGGCATCCCCTGGCCGGAGGAGGGGCTCTTCATCGCCCATGGCCTGGCGCTGCCGGTGATCGTGGCGCTCGGCGTCGGCATCGCCATGACGGTGCTGGCCACCCGCACCCGCTTCGGCCGCTATGTCTTCGCCATCGGCGGCAATCCGGAGGCGGCGGAACTGTCGGGCGTGAATACGCGACGGACGCTGATGCTGGTCTTCGGGCTGATGGGGGCGCTGGCCGGGCTCTCGGCCTGTATCGCGACCGCCCGGCTGAATGCGGCGACCAATGCGGCGGGCACGCTGGACGAGCTCTATGTGATCGCCGCGGCGGTGATCGGCGGCACCTCGCTCGCCGGCGGGCTGGGCTCGGTCGCGGGCGCCATGCTGGGCGCGCTGGTGATGCAGTCCTTGCAGTCGGGCATGGTGCTGCTTGGGGTGGATACGCCCCTGCAGAACATCGTCGTGGGGCTGGTGCTGGTCTTCGCCGTCTGGCTGGACGGCGCCTGGCGGAGGCGGCTGAAATGACACCACGACAGGCGTCGGATGACCGCAGGCCCGAAGGGGCCGGAGGTCTGAATCCGCCGCCCAAACCACTTGTGGAAATGCGCGACATCTCCATCGCCTTCGGCGGCATCAAGGCGGTGGATGGCGTCTCCGTCGACCTGATGCCCGGCGAGGTGGTCGCGCTTCTGGGCCACAACGGCGCCGGCAAGTCGACATTGATCAAAATCCTGTCGGGCGCCTATCGCGCCGATGCCGGGGAGATCCTGGTGGAGGGCCAGCCGGCCGAGATCCATTCGCCGCGCGACGCCAAGCGCTACGGGATCGAGACGATCTACCAGACCTTGGCCCTGGCCGATAACGTCGATGCCGCCGCCAATATCTTCCTGGGGCGGGAGATCACGACGCGCTGGGGCATGCTGGACGACGCCACCATGGAATCGGAAACGCGCAAGGTGATGGCGCGGCTCAACCCGAATTTCCGGCGCTTCAAGGAACCGGTCCGCGCCTTGTCCGGCGGCCAGCGGCAGTCCGTCGCCATCGCGCGCGCCATCCATTTCAACGCCCGCATCCTGATCATGGACGAGCCCACCGCCGCGCTCGGCCCGGCCGAGACGGCGCAGGTGGGGGAGCTGGTGCTGCAGCTGAAGGCGCAGGGCATCGGCATCTTCCTGATCAGCCACGATATCCACGACGTCTTCGAACTGGCCGACCGGGTCAGCGTGATGAAGAACGGCCGCCTGGTCGGCAGCGCCCGCACCGCGGATGTCACCAAGGACGAGGTGCTGGGCATGATCATCCTGGGCAAGTGCCCGGAGGGCGCCATCCCGGGGCCGGGCGCCATGGTCACGGGATAATCGGTCACGGGGGCGTAGATTTCAAAGCGGCGCCAGGGCGCTATAAGCGGGACATGACCTTACCGACCCGCAAGCTTTTCGGCACCGATGGCATCCGCGGCACCGCGAACAGGCCGCCCATGGATGCCGGCACCGCGCTGCGCCTCGGCCAGGCGGCCGGGCGCTTCTTCAACCGTGGCACGCACAAGCACCGCGTCGTCATCGGCAAGGATACGCGACTGTCCGGCTATATGCTGGAGCCGGCGATGACGGCGGGCTTCGTCGGCGCGGGGATGGATGTGGTGCTGGTCGGGCCGCTGCCGACGCCGGCCATCGCCATGCTGACCCGCAGCCTACGCTGCGACCTCGGCGTGATGATCTCAGCCAGCCACAACCCGTATGAGGACAATGGCATCAAGCTGTTCGGCCCGGACGGGCTGAAGCTGTCGGACGCCCAGGAAGCCGAGATCGAGGCGCTGATGGATGCGCCGAATTTCCTGGAGACGCTGGCAGCGCCCGGCAAGCTCGGGCGCGCCAGCCGGCTGGACGATGCGCCCGGCCGCTATATCGAGGCCGCCAAGGCCGCCTTCCCGCGCGGCCGCAGCCTGGAAGGGCTGCGCATTGCCGTCGATTGCGCGCATGGCGCCGCCTACAAGGTGGCGCCGACCGTGCTCTGGGAGCTGGGGGCGGAGGTGGTCTCCATCGGCGTGAACCCCGATGGCTTCAACATCAATCGCGATTGCGGCGCGACGGCGCCCCAGAAGCTGGGGGATCTGGTGCGGGAAAGGCGGGCCGATCTCGGCATCGCGCTGGATGGCGATGCGGACCGCCTGGCGCTGTGCGACGAGCAGGGCCGGATCATCGATGGCGACCAGATCCTGGCCACCATCGCCGGCGCCTGGCAGCGGGAGGGCAAGCTGGCCGGCGGCGGCGTGGTCGCCACCGTCATGTCCAACCTGGGGCTGGAGCGGCATCTGGAAGGCCTCGGCCTGAAGCTGCACCGCACCAAGGTCGGCGACCGCTATGTGGGCGAGAAGATGCGGGAGGCCGGCTGCAACCTGGGCGGGGAGCAGTCGGGCCATGTGATCCTGTCCGATTTCGCCACCACGGGCGACGGGCTGTTTGCCGCGCTGCAGGTGCTGTCCCTGCTGGTGGAGGAGAAACGCCCGGCCAGTGAGGTTTGCCGCCGCTTCACCCCGATGCCGCAGCTGCTGGAGAATATCCGCTACACCGGCACCTCGCCGCTCGCCGATGCGGAGGTCTCCAAGGCCATCGCCGCGGCGGGCGAGAAGCTGGGCAATCGCGGCCGCGTGCTGGTGCGTGCCTCCGGCACCGAACCACTGATCCGCGTGATGGCGGAGGCAGAGGACGCCGGCGAGATGCGCCGCACGGTGGCGGAGCTGTCCGCGCTGATCCGCGCCCGCGCCGCGGCGGGCGCCGTGAAGAAGGTGGCTGCCGCCGAATGAGTGCGAAGGGTCGGGTTCTGATTTGCGCCGGGTCGGATTCCGGCGGCGGGGCGGGCATCCAGGGCGATATCAAGACGGTCACCGCGCTGGGTGGCTATGCCGCCACGGCGGTCACGGCGCTGACGGCCCAGAACACGCTCGGAGTGCAGGATGTGATGGGCGTGCCGCCCGATTTCATCCGGCTGCAGATCCGCATGGTGCTGGACGATCTCGGCGCGGATGCCATCAAGACCGGCATGCTGGCCGATGTCGCCACCATCGAGGCGGTCTGCGAGGCGCTGGCCGCGCATGGCGCCGGGATACCGCTGGTGGCGGATCCGGTGATGGTGGCCAAGGGCGGGCATCGGCTGCTGGCGGCGGATGCGGTGGCGACGCTGGTCGAACGCCTGCTGCCCATGGCCGCGCTGATCACGCCGAACCTGCCGGAGGCCGAGGCACTGGTCGGCTTCCCGGTGCAGGATGTGCCCGCCATGCATCGCGCGGCGGAGGCACTGTTGCGGATGGGCGTGCGCGCCGTGCTGGTGAAGGGCGGGCATCTCGACGGCGAAGTGCTGACCGACATTCTGGCCACCGCCGCCGGCACCGAGACTTTCGAAAGCCCCCGCATCGCGGGCACGAGCACGCATGGCACGGGCTGCACCCTGGCCTCCGCCATCGCCTGCGGCCTGGCCCAGGGCATGCCGCTGCGCGACGCCGTGGCCCGCGCCCGCGCCTATGTGCGGGCGGCCATGCGCGCCGCACCCGGGTTTGGGCAAGGACACGGCCCGCTCGGCCATGGCATCACCATGGACCCCGCCCGCCTGGAGACCCTGCCGTGAGGCGCTTCGACTTCGTCACGGTGGACGTCTTCACCGACCGCCGATTCGGCGGCAATCCGCTGGCCGTCTTCCCCGATGCGCGTGGCATGACGGATGCCGAAATGCAGGCGCTGGCCGCCGAGTTCAACCTCAGCGAGACCACCTTCGTGCTGCCGCCCGAAAGGCCCGCGAACACCGCCCGCGTCCGCATCTTCACCCGCCAATACGAAATGCCCTTCGCCGGCCATCCGAATGTCGGCACCGGCTTCGTGCTGCGCGACCGCGCCGTGGGCGGCCTGCTGCGCTTCGAGGAGATCGCCGGCCTGGTCGAGGTGCGGGTGGAGGGGCAGGACACCACCATCGCCGCGCCGCAGCCGCTGACCCTGGACGTGGAACTGCCGCCCGCGCTGATCGCCCGCGCGGCGGGGCTGGCGGAGGCCGATATCGTGACGGCGCGCCACGCGCCGGTGCGTGCCGGCACCGGCAACTTCTTCGTCATCGCCGAGGTGACGCCCGAAGCGCTCACCCGCGCCCAACCGGATTTCGCCGGCTTCCGGGCGGGCTTGGAAGCGGTGCCGCAGCTTGCCAGGCGCTTCGCGCTCTACCTCTATGCGCCGAACGGGACTGCCGTGCGCGCGCGCATGTTCGCGCCGCTCGGCGGCACGGTGGAGGATGCGGCGACCGGCAGCGCCGCCACGCCGCTCGCCGCCTTGCTGCTGAAGCTCTCGGGCGCCGAACAGGGCGCCTGGGACATCACCCAGGGCGTCGAGATGGGCCGGCCGAGCCTGCTGCGCACCACCGCGCGCCGCGCGCCGGACGGCATCCGCGCCACCGTCGGCGGCGGCTGCGTGCCCGTGCTGCGCGGCGAGGTGACGCTGTGAGCGGCACGCGCAAGCCGCGCGCTGCCAAGCCGAAGCAAGCCATCCCGGCCGGCGCCGCGCCGATCGACGCGCCGGCGCTCGCCGTCCCGAGCGCCCCGGCGCCGCCGCCACCCGCCGCACCCGTGGTCGCCGCCGTCCCGGTCCCGCATGCGCCGCCTGGCATCGCGCATCTGCCGCTGCCGCTGCTGGTTCTGCCCATGGGCCTCGGCGGACTCGGCCTCGCCTGGCGGGAGGCCACGGTGAGCCTCGGTGCGCCCGCCGTGCTGGGGGAGGTGGCGCTGCTGCTGGCGGCGCTGGTCTGGCTGGTGGTGGTGGCGGGCCAGGTGGCGCGCGGCTGGCGCTACCCTGACGCCATGCTGGCCGAACTGCGCCACCCGGTCCGCGTCGCCTTCGCGGCGGCGCCGACCGTCGGGCTGATGATCCTGGCGGGCGCCGCCTTCCCCTATGCGCCGCGCCTCGGCGCTGGGCTCTGGTGCCTGTCGGTGGCGCTGCACCTGGTGGTGGCCATGCTGCTGCTGCGCCGGGTGCTGGCCGGGCGAGGGGAGGTGGCGATGCTGGCGCCACCGCTGCTGGTGCCCTTCGTCGGCAATATCCTGGCGCCGGTTATTGGCGCGCGCATGGGCTTTCATGACGCGGCCTGGATGATGTTCGGCGTCGGCACGGTGCTGTGGCTGGCGGTGCTGCCGCTGCTGCTGCACCGGCTGCTGGCCGGCCCGCCCCTGCCGCTGGCCATGAAGCCCAGCATCGCCATCTTCCTGGCCCCGCCCGCCGTGGGGGCGCTGGCGGTGGTGGCCCTGACCGGGCAGCGGGACGAGCTGGCCCTGGCCTTCGCCGGCGTGGCGCTGCTGGTGGCGGCCGCGCTGATCTCCCTGGCGCGGGAGATCGCGCGGGTACCCTTCAGCCTGACCTGGTGGGGCGTCACCTTCCCCTCCGCCGCCTTCGCCGTGATGCTGATAACGCTGGGTTTTCATCCCGTCCTCGGCTGGCTGGCGCTGGCGCTGAACACCGGCCTCACCGTCTGGGTGGCCTGGCGCACGGCGCTGGCCGCGCGCTCCGGCGCCTTCCTGCGGCCCGAGGCGCATTGACCTGATGCTTGCGCGGCCGCCGGCGCGGGTCTAACCCTCGCGGCGGGCCACGCTCCCCCACCGGAGCGCATTCGCTTCTGGAAGGGAGCCGCATATGACCGCCAAGCCGGACCTGCGTCCGAACAATCCCCGATTCTCATCCGGTCCCTGTGCCAAGCGCCCTGGCTGGTCGCTGGCGGCGCTGGACGGCGCGCTGCTCGGGCGCAGCCATCGCGCCAAGGACCCAAAGGCGAAGCTCGCCGAGACCATCGACCTGTCCAAGGCCATCCTCGGGATGCCGAAGGACTGGCGGCTGGGCATCGTGCCGGCCTCCGACACCGGGGCGGTGGAGATGGCGCTGTGGTCGCTGCTCGGGCCGCGCGGCGTCGATATCCTGGCCTGGGAGTCCTTCTCCAAGGATTGGGCGACGGATGTCACCAAGCAGCTGCGCCTGACCGATGTGCGCGTGATCTCGGCCGGCTACGGCCAGCTGCCGGACCTCACGCAGGTCGACAAGGCGCGCGACCTCGTCTTCGTCTGGAACGGCACCACCAGCGGTGTGCGCCTGCCCAATGCCGACTTCATCGCGGATGACCGCGAGGGCCTGGCGATCTGCGATGCCACCTCCGCCGCCTTCGCCATGGAGCTGCCCTGGGCGAAGCTGGATGTGGTGACCTGGTCCTGGCAGAAGGTGCTGGGCGGCGAGGCCGCGCATGGCATGCTGGCGCTGTCGCCGCGCGCCGTCGCCCGCCTCGAATCCCACAAGCCCGCCTGGCCCATGCCGAAGATTTTTCGCATGACCAAGGACGGCAAGCTGAACGAGGGGATCTTCAAGGGCGAGACCATCAACACGCCCTCCATGCTCTGCGTCGAGGATGCGATCGACGGGCTGCGCTGGGCCGAAAGCGTGGGCGGGCTGAAGGGCCTGATCGCGCGGTCGGAGGCGAATCTCGCGGCGATCGCGGACTGGGTCGCCGGCAGCGACTGGGCGGCCTTCCTGGCCGATGACGCGGCGACGCGGTCCTGCACCTCCATCTGCCTGAAGATCGTGGCGCCGTGGTTCACTGCGCTCGATGCCGATGGCCAGGCCGCCGTGGCGAAGAAGCTGTCCGGGATGCTGGAGAAGGAGGGCGTCGCGCTCGACGCCGCCAATTACCGCGACGCCCCGCCGGGCCTGCGCATCTGGGGCGGCGCCACGGTGGAGACCAGCGACATCAAGGCGCTCCTCCCCTGGCTCGACTGGGCTTTTGCGAGCATTGCCGCCGAGCAGAAGGCGACTGCGGCATGAGCGCGGCCCCGAAGGTTCTGATCAGCGACAAGCTCTCGCCGGCGGCCATCGCCATCTTCCAGCGCCGCGGCATCGAGGTGGATTTCAAGCCGGGCCTGAAGCCGGCCGAACTGCGCGAAATCATCGGCAACTACGACGGCCTCGCCATCCGGAGCGCCACCAAGGTGACTCGCGAAGTGCTGGAGGTCGCGTCGCGGCTGAAGGTGGTGGGGCGTGCCGGCATCGGCGTGGACAATGTCGATGTGTCGAGCGCCACCGCGCGCGGCGTCGTCGTGATGAACACGCCGCATGGCAATGCCATCACCACCGCCGAGCACGCCATCGCGATGATCTTCGCCCTCGCCCGGCAGCTGCCCGAGGCCTCGGCCTCCACCAAGGCGGGCAAGTGGGAGAAGAACCGCTTCATGGGCGTCGAGGTCTCCGGCAAGACCCTCGGCCTCATCGGCGCCGGCAATATCGGCAGCATCGTCGCCAATCGCGCGGTGGGGCTGCATATGAAGGTCATCGCCTTCGACCCCTTCCTGTCCGAGAAGCGGGCGGTGGAGCTGGGCGTGGAGAAGGTGGACCTCGACACGCTGGTGGCGCGCGCGGATTTCATCACGCTGCACGCGCCCTATACCGAGCAGACGAAGAACATCCTGAATCGCGAGCGCCTCTTCGCCATGAAGAAGGGCGCGCGCCTGATCAACTGCGCCCGTGGCGGGCTGGTGGATGAGGCGGCGTTGTTCGAGGCACTGCAATCCGGCCACCTTGCCGGCGCCGCGCTCGATGTCTTCGAGACGGAGCCCGCGACGGACAGCCCGCTGTTTGGCCTGGAGAATGTGGTCTGCACCCCGCATCTGGGCGCCGCGACGGCCGAGGCGCAGGAGAATGTGGCGCTGCAGGTGGCCGAGCAGATGAGCGACTTCCTGCTCACCGGCGCCGTCTCCAATGCCATCAACATGCCGAGCGTGACCGCCGAGGAAGCGCCGCGGCTCCGCCCCTACATGGAACTCGCCCGCCTGCTCGGCGCGCTCTCCGGCCAGCTCACGGCAGCCCAAGGCGAGGAGATCAAGGCGATCCACGTCGCCTATGAGGGCCAGGCGGCGGAGCTGAACCAGCGCCCGCTGACGGCGGCCGCGCTGGCCGGCGTGCTGACGCCGATGATGGGCGCGGTGAACATGGTGAACGCCCCCGTGGTGGCGCGGGAACGCGGCATCGAGGTGGCGGAGACGGTGCTGGAGCGCAGTGGCGACTATGCCACGCTGGTCCGCGTCACGGTGGTGACGCAGGCGCTGCGCCGTTCCGTCGCCGGCACGCTGGTTGGCACCGGCAAGCCGCGCCTGGTGGAGATCAAGGACATCGCGGTGGAGGCCGATTTCGCGCCCCACATGCTGTATGTGACCAACCAGGACCGCCCCGGCTTCATCGGCCGCTTCGGCATGACGCTGGCGGATGCGGGCATCAACATCGCCACCTTCCACCTCGGCCGCAATGCGCCCGGGGGGGACGCCATCTGCCTGGTGGGGCTGGATGCGCCGGTGCCGGAACAGGTGCTGGCAACCGTTCGCGCGCTGCCGCTGGTGGTGCGGGCGACGCCGCTGGCCTTCTGAACCGCGTCCCGCCCGGTGGCACAGCCACCGGGCGGTGCGGGATCACTTCGCGGCGCCGGTCAGCGCCTCGCCGAGTTCCTTCATCTGCTCGGCCTTCTTGCCCTCGGCGCGGCTGGCCATCTTGACCGTGCCCTCGCCGAGCGCGCCGACCAGCTTCTTCACCGCCTCGCCGTCGATCTCCTCCGACTGGATCAGCTTCTTCAACTTCTCCAGGTCGCGGATGATGCCCTTGGCACCGGGCGTCTCGACGCTTTCCAGCGTCTTCTCCCAGCCCTCGATGTTCTTCACCGCGGCGCTGATGGTGAAGCCCTTCACCCCCTCGCCGATATGCTTGATGGTCGCTGCGAATTGCGGCATCCGGTTCGTCTCCCGCCGATGCGAGATGCACCGGTCGGGTGAGAAGCGCGTCGCCCGGACCCTGGTTGCGAAAGCATATTTTGGGCAATCGGGGGTTGCGGCGCGGGCAAACGCGCTACGCGAACAATTGGTCCTGCGCATTATGCGCCGCCAGACGCTCCCGCAGCCAGCGTAGCGCCGGCACCGACGTGTCGCGCTTGTGCCATAGCATGCTCACCTCGAAGCGGGGCGCCTCGAAGGGCAGGGGGCTGGTGGTCAGCGCCGCCGCATTGGCGCAGAGCCGCGACAGCCGCAGCGGCAGCGTGGCGACGGCCGGGACGGATTTCAGCAGCAGCGGAATGGCGAGGAAATGCGCGGTGGCCAGGATGCTGCGTCGCGCCAGGCCCTGCGCCTCCAGCGCCGAATCCACGAAGCTCGCGAATTCCCCATGCAGGCTCGGCAGGATATGCGGCAGCCGCGCGAAATCCGCCAACGGCAGCGGCGCAGGCAGACCCAGTCGCGCGCCGTCATACAGGCAGGCATGGCCTTCCTCGTACAGCATGCGGCGTTCCTGCCAGCGGCGCGGCGGCGCAAGCATGCCGAGAGCCAGGTCGATCTCGCCGGCATCCACCGCTTCGGGCGCGCTGCGCCGGTTCACCGGCTGCACCGCCAGGCCGATGTCCCAGCCCGCTTCGGCGATCTCCGTCACCAGGCCGCGCAGCAGCACGGAAGCGGCGTAGTCGCCGGCGCCGATTCGGAACTCGGTGCGGCGGGCGGCGGGGTCGAAGGATGCCTCCGCCGCCGGCTGCAGGGCGCGTGTCGCTAGCAGCAGTGCCTCCCTCACCGGTTCTGCCAGACGCTGCGCGCGGGCCGTGGGTTCCAGCCCGCTGGCACTGCGAACGAACAGCGCGTCCCCGGTTGCCGCCCGCAGCCGCGCCAGGCCGTGGCTGACAGCGGATTGCCCGATGCCCAGCCTTGCCGCGGCGCGGGATGCGCTGCGGGTTTCCATCACGGCGTCGAAGACCTTCAGCAGATTGAGGTCCAGCCCCGAATTATGAATCAGCCTCATGTGGATATCGGCCCGGCTGCGGATTGTTCATCGCCATTGCCGGCAAACATGCCTGTCCGACAACAAGAACCTGCAGGCATCCCGCATGACCGCATCAACGCCCCGCTGCGTGATCCTGGGCTACGGCCCGGGCCTTGGCGCCGCGCTTGCCAGCCGCTTCGCCGCCGGCGGCTACCGGGTTCTCGGCCTGGCGCGGGACCCGTCGCGGCACGCCGCGGCGGAGATCGAGCTGCGCGCCGCGGATGCCGCCGACCCGGCCTCGCTGGCCGCGGCGCTGGAAGGGACGGTGGATGTGCTGATCCACAATGCCTACCGCGCCACCATGGCCGCACCCGGACCTTCCGCGCTGTCGCCACAGGATCTGGCCAGGGATTTCGCGGTGAATGTCGGTGGCGCCCTGGCGGCCGCCCAGGCGGTGCTGCCGGGCATGCGGCGGGCCGGGCGCGGGTCCATCCTGTTCACCGGCGGCGGCCTGGCGCTGGACCCCACGGGCTGGCTGCCGGCCGCTTCGCTCGCCATCGGCAAGGCCGGGCTGCGCAGCCTGGCGCAAACGCTGCATGCCGAACTGGCGCCCGCCGGCATCCATGCCGGCACCGTCACCGTGGCGGGCACGATCGCCCCCGGCACCGGCTTCGATCCGGCGCGCATCGCGGAGGCCTTCTGGTCCCTGCACCAGGACCCGCCCGGCGCCTTCCGCGCCGAGATCATCTTCCAGGGCTGAGGAGGCCAAGATGTTCACACGTCGCAGACTGGCGCTGGCAACCGGGGCGCTTTCCGTCCTCGGGCTGTCGGGCGCCCGGGCCTACACGCCCGGGGCGGGGCTGGAGGTGGCGAAATACGATCGGCCCGGCGAGGGTTCGGTCAATTCCTTCCTGCTGCTCGGCCCGCGTTCCCTGGTCATCGTCGACTGCCAGCGCACCGCGGTGGAGGCCGCGCAGGTGGTCGCCCATGCGCGCGGAACCGGCCTGCCGGTGGAGGCCATCTTCCTGTCGCACGAACATGCCGATCATGTGACGGGTCTCGAGGTGGTTCGCCGCGCCTTCCCGGAGGCGCCGATCCTGGCCGGGGAAGGGACGCGGGATTACATCGCCCGCAACGGTGCCGCGCTGATCAGCCAGATGCAGGGCTTCTTTCCAGGCCGCGTGCCGGACCGCCTGCCGGTGCCGACGCGCGTGCTGCGGCCGGATGAGCGCATCACGCTGGCCGGTGCCGAATGGCGGGTCGACCAGCTCGGCCGCGGCGAGGCCAGCGGCATGACGCTGCTCTATTCCGAGGCGAACGACCTGCTGGTGACCGCCGATCTCTGCGGCAACCGCGCCACGCCCTGGCTGCTGGATGGCCATGTGCTGGACTGGATCGCGCAGCTGGAAGCGGCGCTGCCGCGCTATGCCGGCGTGGGCACGGCGCTGCCTGGCCATGGCGCCGCCGCGCCGGCCGGCGTGCTGATCCGCGAGCAGCTGGACTACCTCCGCAGCATGGAGCGTGCGGTGCGCGCCGAGCTCGCCGTCGCGACGCCCCTGACGCCGGAGGCCGCGCGGCGCATCGCCGCGATGATGGCGGCGCGCTACCCGGGCTTTCCGCGCGTGGCGCCGATGCCGAACCTGGTCGAACTGAATGCCGCCGCCCTGGCGCGCGAGATCACCGGAGGCTGATGCCATGCTGCAGAGACGCCTTTTCCTCGCTTTGGCGCCGGCCACCCTTCTGGGGCGCCCCGTCTCGGCCCAGCCCGCGCCGGATATCCTGGCGCGCTTCCCGCACGGCACCTTCCTGGAGAACCTGGTGGTGGAGCCGGGCGGGCGGGTGCTGTTCACCAACTACTTCGCCCGCCGCATCGAATCCTGGTCGGAAGGCGGCGGCGCGGCGGCCTGGGCGGAGGTGCCGGTGCATCCGGTCAGCCTGACGCCGCTGGGCGATGGGCGGCAGGCGCTGGCGGCGCATGGCGCCTCCTTCCTCGGCGGGCCGGCGGCGCTGCGGGGCAGCGGGCTGGTGCTGCTGCTGGCCGCAGATGGCAGCACCCAGCGCCGCATCCCGCTGCCGGAGGCGATCTTCCCCAATGGCGGCCTGCTGCTGGCACCCGGCCGCCTGCTGCTGGCCGACAGTGCGCTGGGGCGGATCTGGGCCATCGACATCGATGCCGGCACGGTGACGCCCTGGCTGGACCATCCGCTGCTGGCGCCGGTGGCCGGGCGCGGCGGGCCGGGCGTGAATGGGCTGAAGCGGCAGGGCGATGCGCTGCTGATCTCCAATTCCGCCACCCGACAGCTGCTGCGACTGCGGCTGGCCGGCGGCGCGCCATCCGGTGCGCCGGAGGTGGTGGCGCAGATGACGGGCGGTGTGGATGATTTCGTGGTCGCCGCCGATGGCACGGTCTATGCGGCCACCCATGCGACCGGCCTGGCGCGCCTGGCGCCCGGCGCCAGCGCGCCGGAGACCATTCCGGCGCCAGGCGTGGAGGGCAGCACCGCGGTGGCGCTGACGCCGGATGGGCGCGCGCTTTATGCGCTGGGTACCGGCGGCCTGACTTCGGGCGGGCAGGGGGAGGCGGTGCTGGCCCGCCTGCGCATCGCCTGACCCTTCCCGGGCCGGCTCAGCTGCTGCGCGGGCCGCCATCCAGCCGGCGGATCTCGGCATAGGCCGCCGCCGCGGCCTCCGCCACGCGCGGCAGGCGGGGCAGGGCGGCCAGCCGGGCCAGCGTCGCCTGCGGGCCCAGCGGGAAGTCCGCCCCGGTCAGCGCCGCCTCCGCCCGCGCTGGCCGGCCCTGGTCCAGCGCCAGGGCGGCGTCGCGAAGGGCTGCGATGACGGAGGCGGGCGGCGCCTCCGGGCTGATGCCGATGGCCTGGCGAAGTTCCGCCACCCCCTGGCCGGTCGCATGCAAGGCGGGGCCGGAGGCCTCGTGCCGGTAGCGCGGGTCGGTCCGCAACGCATCCGCCACCACCTCCAGCTGCACGGCCGCCCGCGCCGCCTGGGCGGGATTGCCGGCGAGGCGGGAGGTATCGGCCAGCCACCAGGGGGCGGAGAGCGCGGCGCCGCGCACCGGGTCGCCGAAGCCGCCCAGGTGTTGCGCCGCAGGATCGGCGCAGGCGGTGGCCAGAAGAAGCGGCAGGAGGGCAAGGCGCATGGCCCGATCCTGCAGGCAGGGCGGCACCGGCCGCAAGTCACGCTTCGTGACGTGACGGCGCGCGGCCGCCGCGCGATTCCTGCGGGCATGACCCTGCTGCTGCCGCGCCGCGGCCTGATCCTCGCCACCCCCGCCTTGATCCTGTCTGGCTGCGCCCAGGCCCAGCCCTCCGGTGGCACGCCGGCGCAGATGGAGGGGCCCTATTACCCCCGCGCCATCCCGGACGATGCGGATGCCGATCTGCGCCAGGTCGCCGGCCTCGGCCAGGCGGCGCAGGGCCGGCCGCTGCTGCTGGCGGGCCAGGTGCGCAACCTGGATGGCGCGGCGCTGCCCGGCGCCGTGGTGGAGATCTGGCAGGCCGACCATGCCGGCATCTACCTGCATCCGCGCGAGGGCCGCCTGGCGCAGCGCGATTCCGGCTTCCAGGGCTATGGCCGCGCCCGCGCCGATGCCGCGGGGCGCTACGCCTTCCGCACCATCCGCCCCGGCCAGTATCCCGGCCGCACCCCGCATATCCACCTGCGCGCCCATCCCCCGGCGGGCGGCCCGCCCCTGACCACCCAGGTCTATTTCCCGGATGAGCCGCTGAATGCCCGGGACGGGCTGCTGAACCGGGTGGCCGCGCCGCAGCGCGCCCTGTTGCTGGCGCGGCTTTCCGCGACCGATGAGGGCCAGCGCGCGGAATTCGATGTGCTGCTCCCCTAGGGCCTATGGACAGCTGGGCTGCGGGCGCGTCCGGCGGCGCTTTTCCGCGCTGGGTGCGTCAGCCATGCTCGCCGATGGATAGCCATCGGCTCCCCTGTCTTCCTTCCCAGCCCGAAAAATCCCTCGCCGGCCACATCCCGGCCCCAACTGTCCACAGGCCCTAGCCGCAGGGGTTGCGAAGGGGCCGCCCCCCTGCCACACACGCGCCGCCTTTTCGCGGCGCTGAAGACTGATGACCGACGACCCTCCGAACCCCGCCTTGCTGCCCGCTGGCCTGTCCGACGTGCTGCCGCCCGAGGCGGAGCGCGAGGCGATGCTGGTCGAGGTGCTGGCCGAGACCTTCGCCCGCCATGGCTATGAGCGGGTGAAGCCGCCGCTGCTGGAATTCGAGGACAGCCTGCTCGCTGGCTCCGGCGCCGCCGTGGCGGAACAGACCTTCCGGCTGATGGACCCGGTCAGCCACCGCATGATGGGGCTGCGCGCCGATACTACGCCCCAGGTCGCCCGCATCGCCGCCACCCGCCTGGCCCGCGTGCCGCGCCCGCTGCGGCTGAGCTATGCCGGCCAGGTGCTGCGCGTGCAGGGCACCCAGCTGGCCCCCGCCCGCCAGCTTCCCCAGGCCGGCGTCGAGCTGATCGGCCCCGAAAGCGCCGAGGCCGATGCCGAGGTCGCGGCCGTGGCGGCGGAGGCGCTGGCCGCCGTCGGCATCGTCGATGCCTCGCTGGACATCACCCTGCCGCGCCTGGCCCCCGCCTTGCTGGACGAGGCCGGGGTGCAGGGCGAGGCCCGGCGCAAGCTTGCCCGCGCGCTGGACCGCAAGGATGCCGCGGCGGTCGCCGAGCATGCCGCCCGCGCCGGTGGCGCCGCCCTGCTGCTGCCCGCCCTGCTGGCCGCCGCCGGCCCCGCCGATGCGGCGCTCGCCGTGCTGCAGGTGGAGGCGCTGCCGCCCGCGGCGCGGGCCATCGCGGACCATGCGGCGGCGGTGGTCGCCGCCATCCGCGCCCGCGCGCCGGCGCTGCGCATCACGCTGGACCCGCTGGAATTCCGCGGCCTGCAATACCACACGGGCGTCGCCTTCACGATCTTCGGCGCCGGCCGCACCGGGGAGCTGGCGCGTGGTGGCCGCTACCTTTCCGGCGAGGAGCCGGCCACCGGCATGACGCTCTATCCCGATGCCGTGCTGCGCGCCGTGCCGGCCGCAGCGCCACGGATGCGCGTCTTCCTGCCGCAGGGCGCCGATGCCGGTCAGGCCACCGCGCTGCGCGCCCGGGGCCTGGCGACGGTGGCGCAGCTGGCCGCCTCGGATACGGCGCAGTCGCTGCGCTGCACGCATGTGATGGACAGCACCGGCGCGCCGCGCCCGGTTGAGGAGTAGTCGCGATGGCCAATGTCGCCGTCATCGGCGCCCAATGGGGCGACGAGGGCAAGGGGAAGGTTGTGGACTGGCTCGCCAGCCGGGCCGACATCGTGGTGCGGTTCCAGGGCGGCCATAATGCCGGCCATACGCTGGTGGTGGGCAACCAGGTCTACAAGCTGTCGCTGCTGCCCTCCGGCGTGGTGCGCGGCAAGCTGGGCGTGATCGGCAATGGCGTGGTGCTGGACCCCGATGCGCTGCTGTCCGAGATTTCACGCGTTACCGCGCAGGGATTGTCGGTGACCCCCGAGAACCTGCGGATTGCGGAAAACGTGCCGCTGATCCTGCCGCTGCACTCGGCCATCGACAAGGCGCGCGAAGTCGCGCGCGGCGCCCATGCCATCGGCACCACCGGCCGCGGCATCGGCCCGGCCTATGAGGACAAGGTGGCGCGCCGCGCCATCCGCCTGTCGGACCTGGCGGAGCCGGAGGTGCTGTCGCACAAGCTCGATGAGCTGCTGCTGCACCACAACACCCTGCTCAAGGGCCTCGGCGCCGAGACCTTCGACAAGCAGGACCTTCTGGACCGGCTGCTGGCGCTGGCGCCGAAGCTGCTGCCCTATGCCGAGCCGGTGTGGGAGCTGATGGACGCGGCGCATCACGCGGGCAAGCGCGTGCTGTTCGAGGGCGCGCAGGCGGTGATGCTGGATGTCGACCACGGCACCTATCCCTTCGTCACCTCCTCCAACACCGTGGCCGGCAATGCCGCGGCGGGGGCGGGCGTCGGGCCGAAGCAGATCGGCTACGTTCTTGGCATCGCCAAGGCCTACACCACCCGCGTCGGCAGCGGGCCTTTCCCGACCGAGCTGAAGGACGACACCGGCCGCCTGCTGGGCGAGCGCGGCCATGAATTCGGCACCGTCACCGGCCGCCCGCGCCGCTGCGGCTGGTTCGATGCCTGCATGGTCCGCCAGGCGGTGAAGGTCGGCGGCATCGAGGGGCTGGTGCTGACCAAGCTCGACGTGCTGGACGGGCTGAAGGAGCTGCGCATCTGCACCGGCTACCAGGTGGACGGCCAGGTGCTGAAGCGCCTGCCGGCCTCGATCGCGGCGCAGGAGAAGGCGGTGCCGGTCTATGAGGTGCTGAACGGCTGGTCCGGCTCCACCCGCGGCGCGCGCAGCTATGCCGAACTGCCGGCCGAGGCGGTGAAATACGTGCGCCGGATCGAGGAGCTGGTGGAGGCGCAGGTGGTGCTGCTGTCCACCAGCCCGGACCGCGACGACACCATCATGCTGCGCGACCCCTTTGCGGGTTGAGGAGACACCGCGATGAGCCAGGCCGAGGAATTCCACAACCTGGATGACGAGACGCAGGGCCTGGCCCGCGTCCTGGCGCCCGGCGTCACCACGCGCATCTTCCCGGGCGAGCACGCCATGCTCTCCGTCGTCACCATCGCGCCCAATGGCATGGGCACGCTGCATGACCACCCGGAGGAGCAATGGGGCGTGCTGCTGGATGGCAGCGCCATCCGCATCCAGGGCGGCGAGGAAATCGCCGTGAAGAAGGGTGACTTCTGGCGCACCCCGGGCGGCGTGCCGCACACCATGAAGGCGGGGCCCGAGGGCTGCCGGGTGCTGGACATCTTCGCCCCGCCGCGCGAGGCCTATCGCAAGCAGGGCCAGGGCTTCGGCTGAGCCGCGCCGCCCCCCGCCGGCGGGCGGGGGCGCGGTGATTTCCGGCCGATAATTCATCTAGACATCCGGTTGTCATCCCACTGTCACAGGGGCAGGCTTTGGCCATGCCCCTCCTCCGCGACAGCCGTACCGACGACATCCCCGCCCTCGCCGCGATCTACGCCCATTGGGTGACGCATGGCCTGGCCAACTTCGAACTGACCCCCGCCCGAGGCCGCCGAGATGGCGCGGCGGCGGGAGGCGGTGCTGGCGGCCGGCTATCCGCATCTGGTGGCGACGGATGCGGCGGGGCGGGTGCTGGGCTACGCCTATGCCAGCGCCTACCGGCCCCGCCCGGCCTATCGCTTCGCCGTGGAGAACAGCGTCTATGTGGCCCCCGATGCCGGGTGCGGTGGCATCGGCAGCGCCCTGCTCTCGGCGCTGGTTGAACGCTGCACAGCCGCCGGCTTCCGGCTGATGGTCGCGGTGATCGGCGATAGCGCCAATGCGGCCTCCATCGCCCTGCACCGGCGCGCCGGCTTCCGCCATGCCGGGCTGATTCCCGCGATCGGCTGGAAGCATGGGCGCTGGGTGGACAGCGTGCTGATGACCCGGCCGCTGGGAGAGGGCGATTCGACGCCGCCCGAGGCATGACCGGCGCCATCAGCCGCGCCGAGGCCGACCGCGCCTCCCGCAATGCCTCCCTCGTGCTCGGACTGACCCTGCCGGGCGATACCGTGCTGTACCTGCTGCTGCCGCTGCATGCGGCCGCCTTCGGGGTGACGCTAGCGGAGGCCGGGCTGCTGCTGGCCGCGAACCGGCTGGTGCGGATCCTGGGCTATGGCTGGGTGGCGAGCTTTTACGAGCGGGCCGGCCCGCGCCAGGCCTGCCTCTGGGCGGTGCTCGGCGCCGCCTGCGCCACCACGTGCTATGCGGTGCTGCCGGGGGTCTGGTGGCTGCTGCCGGCCCGGCTGCTCTGGGGCCTGTCCTTCGCCGCCATGAACATCGCCACCCAGGCGCTGGCCACCGCCGAGGCCGGCGGCGCCGCGCGGCGCAGCGGCACCTCCCGCGCCATCATCGCCACCGGGCCGATGCTGGGGCTGCTGGCCGGCGCCGTGGTGGCGGAGATGGCGGGACCGCGGGTGGTCTTCCTCGGCCTCGGCCTGCTGTCTCTGCTGGCGCTGCCCTTCGCCTGGCGCCTGCCGGACGGGGAGGGGGCGCGGCTGCGCAGCGCCGGGCCGCGCTTCGCCCTGCCCAGGCCGCTGGACGTCTGGTCCTTCATCCAGGGGCTGACGCTGGATGGGTTGTTCGTGCTGGGCCTCGCCTTCCTCGCCGCCGCCGCGCTGCCGCAGGGGGCGGCGCTGGCGGCCGGCGCGGCGCTGTCCGCGCGCTACCTGGCGGAGGTGCTGCTGGGCCCGCCGGCCGGGCGGATGGCGGAGCGCATCGGCGCGGCGCGGCTGCTGCTCTGGGTCTCCCTGGCCTCGGCGGCCGGGCTCGCGGTGATCGGCGCGGGCTGGCTCTGGGTCGGCAGCCTGGTGGTGGTGGGGCTGCGCGGCCTGCTGCAGCCGCTGCCCGCCCCGGTCGCCGCCGCCCGCGCGGCGCCGGAGGAGCGCGTGGCCGCGCTGGCGCGGCTGGCCACCTGGCGGGATATCGGCGCGGGGATCGGCCCGCTGGTGGCGGGGGTGCTGCTGCCCCTGGTGCCGGCGCTGTGGCTGTATCTCGGCGCCGCCGCCCTGCTGGCGGCGGCGTCCTTGGCGGCGCTGCGGCGGTAGCGCGCCGTCAGCCCGCCTCGGCCAGAAGGCTCTTCAGGTCCAGCCGCTTGGTGCACATCTTCAGCCGGCCGTCCTCCAGCCGCGGCCAGTCCTCCCGCGGCCGGTCGCGGTACAGCTCCACGCCATTGCCGTCCGGGTCACGCAAGTACAGCGCTTCCGAGACGCCATGGTCGCTCGCGCCTTCCAGCGGCCAGCCGGCCTCGACCAGCTGCTTCAGGGCGCGGGCCAGCGCCTGGCGGTCCGGCAGCAGCAGGGCCACGTGATACAGGCCGGTGCTGCCGAAGCCGGGCGGGCTGCCGCCGGCGCTTTCCCAGGTGTTCAGCGCGATATGGTGGTGGTAGCCGCCGGCCGAGAGGAAGACCGCTTGGTCGCCGATTCGCTGCTGCACCTCCAGCCCGATCAGGTCGCGCCAGAATCGCAGGCTGCGCTCCAGCTCCGCCACCTTCAGGTGGACATGGCCGATGCGGGCGCCGGCGGGCATGGTGTAGGGGGCGGTGCGTGCCTCGGTTTCCCGTTTGGCATCTTCGATGATGGCTGACATGGCGGGGCTCCTGTCTTTCTGACACGAAAGATGCGCATGGCTGCCCCCCGGGTCCAATCCGGTGGGCATATAGGCCCCATCGCCCGGGATGATGGCGCCCGCGCCGGCGCCGCTCAGCCCTGCTTGGCGCCCGGACCGTCCAGAGCGCGGCGGATGCGCCGTGCCACCTCTGCCCGTCGATAGGGCTTCTGCATCATCGGGAAGCCATGCGGCCGGGTGCCGGCGCTGGCCGCCTCCTCCCGCGGATCCACGAAGCCGGTCGAGAGCAGCACCCGCAGGCCGGGCCGGCGCCGCCGCGCCTCGCTGGCCAAGGTGATGCCGTTGATGCCGCCGGGCATGACCACGTCGCTGAACAGCAGGTCGAAATGCCGGTCCTCATCCGCCAGCAGGCCGAGCGCGGTCGGGCCGTCGCCCGCCGTCTCCACGCGATAGCCCAGGTCGCCCAGCATGCCGGCCGCGAGGTCCAGCACCTCGGCATCGTCATCCACCACCAGGATCCGTTCCCCCTGGCCCTGCGGCTCATCCACCGGGTCCGGGGCCTGGCGTGCCGGCTGCTGCGCCACGGAGATCTCCTCTCCCAGCGCCGGAAAGCGCAGGCGAACGGTGGTGCCGCGGCCTTCCAGGCTTTCGATGCGCAGGAAGCCGCCGGACTGGCGGACGAAGCCGTAGACCTGGGCCAGGCCGAGGCCCGAGCCCTTGCCCACCTCCCGCGTCGTGAAGAAGGGTTCGGTGACGCGGTCCAGGATGGCGGTGGGGATGCCGATGCCGGTATCGGTCACGGCCAGCTCGACGAAGCCAGGCTCCAGGGTCTCGGCCTCCGGCATTTCGGCCGCGGGCACCTCGCGGGTGGCGATCGTCACCTCGCCGCCCTGTGGCATGGCGGCGGCGGCATTCATCAGCAGGTTGACCAGCGCCGATTCCAGCTGGTCCGCATCCAGCCGCGCCGGCGGCAGGCCTTCTGCCAGATCCAGCTTCAGCGCCATGCCGCCCACCGCCCGCGACAGCAGTTCCGAAAGGCTGCGCAGCGAGGCGTTGAGATCCGTGGGCTGGCCGTCCAGCCGTTGCCGGCGCGCGAAGGCCAGCAGCTGCCGGGTGAGGTTGGCGCCGCGCCGCGCCGCCTCCAGCGCCCCCTCGTGCCGGCGCTGGGCGCGCGGATTGCCGGATTGCTCGATCAGCGGACGCAGCACTTCCAGCGATCCGACGACGACCTGCAGCAGGTTGTTGAAGTCATGCGCCACGCCGCCGGTGAGCTGGCCCAGCGCCTCCAGCCGTTGCGAGCGGCGCAGCGCGATCTCGGCCTCCCGCCGCCGCGTCACGTCGAGCTGGCTGCCGAAATAATACAACAGGCTGCCATCGCTGCCGAAGACCGGGCTGACGAAAAGCGCGTTCCAGAAGGGCGTCCCGTCCTTCCGGTAGTTCAACAGCTCGATCGCCAGGTCGGTGCGGGCCGCGACGGCCTGGCGGATCTGCGCCACCTGCAGCGGGTCCGTGTCCTTGCCCTGCAGGAAGCGGCAGTTCCGGCCCAGCACGTCCTCGGCCGTATAGCCGGTCATCCGCTGGAAGGCCGGATTGGCGAAGACGACGGGATTATCGGGCTGGTTTGGATCGGTGACGATCATCGGCATCCGCGTCATCTCGATCGCGGCGAAGAAGACGTCTCCGCTGTTCAGCGCCTCGCGGTGGCACGGTTCGGCGCGGGTCGCATCGGGGGGGGCGTCGGGGGGCTCATCGGGCAGGGGCCCGCGGCCTTGGGGTGAGGGGTCGTATTCCACGGTGAGGAGAAGCCTGGCGAACCTCGGAAGTTCCGCCCCCGCCTGCGCTCGCCAGCAACAAGGGGTGAAGATGTGCCGCGAAAGACATACGCCCCGCCTCCGGCTGGAGGCAGGGCGCGGCTTGGGGTGAGGCAGGCCGGATCGGGCGATCCGGCCGATCGGACGGTCAGGCGGTGCCGAGGCGGCGCTCGACGATCTGCGTCTTCATGCTCTTCTGCAGCTTCTCGAAGGCGCGCACCTCGATCTGGCGCACGCGCTCGCGGCTGATGTTGTACTGCTGGGACAGCTCCTCGAGCGTCGTCGGCTCGTCCTTCAGGCGCCGCTCGATCAGGATATGGCGTTCCCGGTCGTTCAGCGTCTTCAGCGCGGCGCCCAGCAGCTCGCGGCGGTTGGACATGTCCTCCCGCTCCGCCAGCTCGGTCTCCTGGCTCTCGCCGTCATCCACCAGCCAGTCCTGCCACTCGCCGTCGCTATCTGCGCGGACCGGGGCGTTCAGGCTGTTGTCGGGCGAGGCGAGGCGGCGGTTCATCGAGATGACGTCCGCTTCCGGCACGGCCAGCACGCGGGCGATCTTCTCGACCTGCTCGGGCTTCAGGTCGCCTTCCTCCAGCGCCGCCATCTGGCCCTTCAGCCGGCGGAGGTTGAAAAACAGCTTCTTTTGCGCGGCCGTCGTCCCCATCTTCACGAGGGACCAGCTGTGCAGGATGTATTCCTGGATGGCGGCACGGATCCACCACATGGCGTAGGTCGCCAGGCGGAAGCCGCGGTCCGGGTCGAAGCGCTTGACGGCCTGCATCATGCCGACATTGCCTTCGGAGATCAGCTCGCCCACCGGCAGCCCGTAGCCGCGGTAGCCCATGGCAATCTTGGCGACGAGGCGGAGGTGGGAGGTGACCAGGCGATGGGCGGAAGGCTCGTCGCCCTCCTCCTTCCACCGCTTGGAGAGGTTGTACTCCTCCTCCGGCGTCAGCATCGGGAACTTGCGGATCTCCTGCAGGTACCGGGAGAGGTTACCCTCGGGAGCCATCGGAATGGACAAAGTGGAAGCCATGGTGAGAACTGCCTCCTGCGTCGCCTGACGCCCCCCGTGACGGCGGGGCCCATGGCGGCTGTGCTGTTCTGCCAACGTCGGCCGGGCCCTCCCTTTCCATACCTGACCCGGTCACGACGGGGTGATATGGCGGGGCGCTCCTTCACCGGGTTCGGCACCCGGGCCGGGGGGCGCAAGCGGCACCCGCCCGAAGCTGGCTTGCTGGAGTCTTAGATCGTATCCGCGACGGGATCAAGAAAAACCGACCTGCAAGGTAGGTTTACGTTTGGTTACCTCGCTGTAACATGCCCCTCCAGCGCCCGCAGCAGCTCCGCCATGTCCGGCGGCAGGGCCGCGGTGAAGGATAGCGCCGCGCCGGTGACCGGATGGCGGAAACCCAGCGTCGCGGCATGCAGCGCCTGGCGCGGGAAGCCTGTCAGCGCTTCGCGCAGCGGGGCGGCCAGGTTACGCGCGGCCGCCGGCACGCGCTTCAGATAGACCGGGTCGCCGACCAGCGGATGGCCGATATGGGACAGGTGCACGCGGATCTGATGCGTGCGGCCCGTCGCCAACCGGCAGCGCAGCAGGGCGCAGGCGGTGCCGAAGGCGCGTTCCGTGCGGTAGCGGGTCAGGGCGTGCTTGCCGTTGCGGGTGACCACTGCCATCCGCTTGCGGTCCATCGGGTGGCGGCCGATGTCGCCGGTGATCTCGCCCTCCGCCGGGCTGGGCAGCCCCCAGACCAGCGCCAGGTATTCGCGGTCCAGGTCCCGGTTGGCGAAGGCGGCGGATAGCGCCGTATGCGCCGCCTGGGACTTCGCCACCACCATGACGCCGGAGGTGTCCTTGTCCAGCCGGTGCACGATGCCGGGGCGGGCCTCGCCGCCGATGCCGGTCAGATCCTCCGCCGCATGCGCCAGCACGGCATTCACCAGCGTGCCGTCGGGATTTCCGGGGGCGGGGTGCACCACCAGCCCTGCCGGCTTGTCCAGCACGATCAGGTCCCGGTCCTCGAAGAGGATGGTCAGGGGGATGTCCTGCGGCTGCGGCACCGCATCCTCCGGCGGCGGCAGGCGGAGGGCGTAGCGCGCGCCCGGGCGCACCGACTCGGCCGGGTCGTGCACCGGCACGCCGTCGCGACTCGCCTGGCCCTGCTCGATCAGTGCCTTGACCCGGGACCGCGAGAGGCCGCCTATCGCGCCGGCCAGCGCATCGGTCAGGAACCTGTCCGCGCGCAGGCCGGCGGCCTCCGGCGGGGCCTGGATTTCATGGGTCTGGCCCGCGAAGGGGCCGGGAAGGGAGGTTTGCGTGGCGGCGCTCAAATGGCTGGTCGGGGTGATGGGGGTGCTGATTATTCTCGGCACCGTGGGCCTGGTTGTGGTTCTCGTCCAGCGCATGGGTGGTGCGGGGCGGGAGGTCGCGCTGCCGCCCGCCTCGCTCGGCCAGCCGGCCGGCACCCGCATGCTGTCCCTGGCCGGGGCGGAGGGGCGGTTCGCGGTGCTGGTGGCCCGGCCGGATGGCACGGAGCGCCTGCTGCTGCTGGACCCGCAGCGCGGACGCGTGCTGGGCGAGTTGCGCGTGGCCGATTGATGGCGCATCGCAAGCCGAATCTTCCCGAGAAGATCTGCGCCGCCTGCGCCCGGCCCTTCGCCTGGCGCAAGAAATGGGCGCGGGACTGGGAGGCGGTGCGCTTCTGCTCGGAAGCCTGCCGTAGCGGCCGTCGCCAGGCGGCGGTGACGAAGCCGATGGCGAAAGTGACAAAAACCGCGTCCGGGCGGCTTGATCCCCCGGCAGCGGAAGGCTAATCAGCCGACCTCACGACGCTTCGGCGCCGCGAGCAGTCCGGGTCCCCTTCGTCTAGAGGCCTAGGACACCGCCCTCTCACGGCGGTAACAGGGGTTCGAATCCCCTAGGGGACGCCACTTCCACTCTTGGCAACCTGGTTCTTGGCCACGCGGCCGCGCCGTCAGGCGCGGGTTTTGCGCGCGCGGCTGGCGGGTTTGGCGGGACAATTCCGGCTTGCGCCTGCGCGCGCCCCCCGACTGAATGGCCATCCAGCCAGCCGACCCAGCACGATGTCCTGCTTGTTGGGGGCCTCTGCCGCGCGTGACCTGCCACGTGTCCACCGACTTCGACCCGAACACCACCTTCCGCGACGAAACCTCGGCCGCCGCAGGCGCAGCCTCCGGGCCGATTAGAACATTCCTCTCGTGCAAGGCTTCCGAAAGGGCGCAGTCTGCCGCGACAGCGCATTCGCCAGGACCGGCCCAGGTGAGCATCGAGAAGCTGGACGACGAGAAGCTGCGCCGTGTGGTGGGCGGAGGGTCAAGCGCGAGCGAACTGGCCGAGTTGCATCAACAGATGTCGTCTCTTCGAGCAGACTTAGATGGATCCCGCCGAGCTCGCCCGGCTCACCAACGACCTGATCCAGCAGATGAGGGACAGTCTCGCGCCGACCGTGATCACGGGCACCGCCGGTCATGACCTGCTCTTCGGAACCAGCGGAAATGACGTCATGCTCGGCGGCGCCGGCAGCAACATCCTGTTCGGCGGAGAGGGCCACAACACCTTCATCGCCAACGACCGCGACGGCACCGCGGATATGGCATTCGGCGGGCAGGTCGCGGACAGCTTCATCTGGTCGCCAGGCAGCGGCTTCGACTTCTTCGATGGCGGGCTGGGGATCGATGTCCTGGCGCTGCAGGACGTCTCGCTGCAGCAGTTCATAGCGGGTCTTCGGGTTGAAGGCCTGTCGATCTCCCAGCTGCCCCCGCACGGCGTCCTGCCGGTCTTCGCCCAGACCGCGGATGGCTTCGAGTGCAGGTTCGTCAACTTCCAGGGACAGCAGCTGACCATGACGGGCCAGGTCTGGGTCGGTGGGGCGTGCGTCAACTTCGCGAATACGGAGAGGATTACCTCCTAGTCCCGGTCCTCTTCGCCGAACCTTTCGCTGCACCGCAGCAGCCCCTTGCGCCCGGCGGCGTTTGGCCCCGATGATCGCCGGCAGAACAACGCACTGCCAATCGGGGGCTTCAGACATGATCCTTTCTCGCCGCGCGATCCTGGCGGCCGGCCTTGCCGCGCCCGCACTGCTGCCCCGGCAGGCCCGGGCGCAGACCACCCGCTGGCAATTCGCCACGCCCTATCCGGACGGCAATTTCCACACCCGCAATATCCGCGACTTCATCACGGCGGTGGAGCAGGGCTCCGGCGGCCGGCTGGCCATCCAGCTGCACAGCAACGGCGCGCTGCTGCCGCTGCCGCAGATCAAGCGCGGCGCGCAGACCGGCCAGGTGCAGCTCGGCGAGATCCTGATCTCCGCCTATGGCAACGAGGATCCGCTGCTCGAGGTGGACAGCATCCCGCAGCTGGTCACCAGCTACGCCGGCGCGAAGAAGCTGGCCGACCTGTCGCGCCCGATGCTGGAGGCGCGGCTGGCGCGGCAGGGGCTGTCGCTGCTTTACACCGTGCCCTGGCCGCCTTCCGGCTTCTACACCAACTTCCCGGTCGAGACGCTGGAAGCGCTGCGCGGCACCAAGATGCGCACCTTCAACGTGATGACGAATCGCTTCGCCACGCTGATCGGCGCGACGCCGACGCTGGTGCAGGCGGCCGAGATCCCGCAGGCCTTCGCCACCGGCGTGGTGAATGCCATGGTCACCTCCGCCGCCACCGGCGTGGACAGCGCCGCCTGGGACTACGCGAAGTTCTTCACGCCGATCGGCTTCACCTGGACCAAGAACGCGGTCTTCGTGAACCGCCGCGCGCTGGAGGCGCTGCCCGCCGAGGTGCAGGCCACCATCCGCAGCGCCGCCGCCGCCGCCGAGACGCGCGGCTGGGCGATGAGCGAGGCGGCGCGGGATTCGGCGCAGGCCACGCTGGGCAGCCGCGGCATGACCGTGGCCGAACCCTCGGCCGCGCTGATGGAGGGCATGGCGCGCGTCGGCGCCACCATGGCCGAGGAATGGGCCGGCCGCGCCGGGGAAGATGGCCGCAAGATCATCGCCGACCTGCGGGCGGCCGGCTGAGATGCGCGCGCTGCGCAGCGGCCTGGACCTGCTCTACCTGGCCGGCGGGATTGCCGGCGGCGTGGCGCTGGCCTCCATCGGCGCCATCATCGCGCTCCAGGTGATCGGCCGGCAATTCGGCCTGTCCCTGGATGGCGCGGACGACCTGACCGCCTTCGCCGTCGCCGGTTCCGCCCTGCTGCCGCTGGCCTATGCCTTCCGCCAGGGCGCGCATATCCGCGTCGACCTGATCATCGGCCATGTGAAGGGCGGCACGCGCTTCGCGATGGAGGCGCTGGCGCTGGTCCTGGGCGCCGGGCTTGCCCTGTTCCTCGCCTATTCGGTGGGCGACCTCGCCTATGATTCCTGGCAGTTCGAGGATGTGGCGCAGGGCACCGTGCCCTGGCTGCTCTGGATCCCGCAGGCGGCCTGCGCGGTGGGCTGCGGGCTTTTCGCCCTGGCGCTGCTGGACGACCTGGCGGTGCACCTGGCCGGGGGCACGCCCTCCTACCGCCGCGTGGCGGAGGAAACGGCGGTGGAACGCGCGATGGGGGAGATCTGAGCATGGACCTCGCGCAGACCGAGGCCGGGCTGCTGCTGCTCGGCGTGCTGTTCCTGATCCTGGGCCTCGGCGTCTGGATCGGGCTGGGGCTGTTGATGACGGGCCTGGTCGGCGTCGTCGCCCTGCCGATGCTGATGACCGGCATGGCCAGCTTCCCGGCGGAGAAGGTGCTGGGCAGCGCGGTCTGGGGCTCGCTCGCCAGCTGGACCCTGGCGGCGCTGCCGCTGTTCATCTGGATGGGCGAGATCCTGTTCCGCACCCGATTGTCGGAGGACATGTTCCGCGGCCTGGCGCCCTGGGTGCAATGGCTGCCGGGGCGGCTGATGCATGTGAACGTGATCGGCTGCGGCATCTTCGCCGCCGTCTCCGGCAGCTCCGCCGCCACGGCGGCGACCATCGGCAAGATGTCGCTGCCGGCGCTGACACAGCGCGGCTACCACCAGCCGCTGGCGATCGGGTCGCTGGCCGGCGCCGGCACGCTGGGGCTGCTGATCCCGCCTTCCATCGTCATGATCGTCTATGGCGTGGCGGCGGAGGTCTCGATCGTCCGGCTGTTCATCGCGGGGCTTGGCCCGGGCATCCTGCTGATGGCGCTGTTCTCCGGCTATATCGCCATCTGGTCGCTACTGAACCCGAAGCTGGTGCCGCCGCCCGATGCGCCGATGCCCTTCCGCGAGAAGCTGCGCGCCAGCGGGCAGCTTTTCCCGGTGATGCTGCTGATTGGCTTCGTCATGGGCAGCATCTATTTCGGCTGGGCCACCGCGACGGAAGCCGCGGCCTTCGGCGTGGCCGGCGCGCTGGCGCTGTCCGCCTGGGGCGGCACGCTGAACCGCAAATCCTTCGGCGAGAGCCTGATGGGCGCGGTAAAGCTGTCCTGCATGATCAACCTGATCCTGGCGGGCGCGGCCTTCCTGACCAAGGCCATGGCCTATTCCGGCATTCCGGCGGCGATGGCCACCTGGGTCGGCAGCCAGGGCTTCAGCCCCTTCATGATCATCGCCGTGCTGACGCTGATCTACCTGGTGCTGGGCTGCTTCATCGACGGCATCAGCATGATCGTGCTGACGGCTTCCGTGGTGCTGCCGATCATCGCGCAGACCGGCTTCGACCTGATCTGGTTCGGCATCTTCATCGTGCTGGTTGTGGAGATGGCCCAGATCACGCCGCCCGTCGGCTTCAACCTGTTCGTGCTGCAGGGGCTGACGGGGAAGGGGATGATGACGGTGGCGCGCAATACGATGCCCTTCTTCTTCCTGATGGTCATCGCGGTGGCGCTGGTTACGCTTTTCCCCGGCATCGTCACCTGGCTGCCCAATACGATGATGGGCGGCTGAACGGCGAAAGGGCCGGGGGCTTTCGCCCCCGGCCCCGTTTCGCCTGGTCCCGATAAGCGGGATCAGCGCGGCGGCATGGACCCGGTCGAGCCGCCCGAACCACCCGTGCCGCCCGTGCCCGGATCGGCATCGGTGGCCACACCGCTGCGCTCGGCCGCGGTGCCGGAGGAATTCGGCATGCCGGGCACGCCCGGGCGGGTCGGCCGCGTCATGGCGCCGCCACCCGAACCGCCGGTACCGCCCGCGCCCGGATCGGCGCCGGTCGCCGTGCCGCTGCGTTCCATCGGGTTGGTCGTGCCGCTGCCGCCGTAGTTGGGGCTGTTGCCGCCCATGCGCGAGCTGCCGCCCGAACCGCCCGTGCCGCCGGTGCCCGGATCGGCATCCGTCGCCACGCCGCTGCGGTCCGCATTGGTCTGGCTCATCTGGCCGCCGGAGGTGCCGCCCACCGCGCCGCCGCCCATATAGGCCGCGTTCGGGTTGGTGCGGGCCGGGCGGGTCGCCTGCGTGCTGCCGCCGCTGACATTCAGCGCCGCCATGGTGGCGGAATCGGCGCGTCCGGTGGCGGACAGGTTGTTGGCGCGCTGGAACTCGCGCAGCGCGCTGCGGGTGCGCGGGCCCATGATGCCGTCGACGCTGCCCGCATTATAACCGCGCTGGTTCAGCGCTTCCTGCACCTGGCGGGTGGACCCGCTCATGCTCGCGCGGCTGGAATTGCCGTCGCCGGGGATGCGGGTCTCGGGGTTGTCCCAGACCGGGCGGCCGAGATTAACCTCGCTCGGCGAGGTTGTGGCGGCGGTCACGGCACCCGCGCCGCCGCCGATCGCGGCCCCAGCCAGCGCGCCCACCGGCCCGCCCAGCGCACCCACGCCGGCACCCGTCGCGGCACCCGCGGCAGCGCCGCCTGTGACCCGCTCCTGCGGATCGGTGCCGCAAGCCGCCACCATCAGGCTAAGCGCCGCGGCGCCGAGAAGACGTGCCTTGTTGGTCATTCGATCGTTCCTTCCATTGTGGCCGCCCGATGCCGAGGACCGTTGTGGTGACGGTCCAACGCGACATGCCGTGAAATGGTTGCAACGCCGTGGCAGCATCGCGTCGCGCACGGAATCGCGACGTCCGGGCGAACCGCGGCCCGGCTGATCCGTTGCGGGAACATGTGGGCCATCATCATCACCTTCCTGCGCACCTGGGGCCTGATCGTGGTGCTGGTCGCGGCAGGGCTTGCCGTCGCCTATCGCTTCGTCGCCCCGCCGCCGCCGCAGCTGCTGCGCATCGCCACCGGACCTGGCCCGGACAGCGCCTATGCGCGCGCCACGCAGCGCTATGCGGCGGCGCTGCGGGCCGAGGATTTCACGGTGGAGCTGGTGGAAAGCCAGGGCAGCGTGGAGAACCTGGCACTGCTGCGGCAAGGAAAGGTCGATTTCGCGCTGGTGCAGGCCGGCGTCGCCGTGGCCGCGCCGGCCGCCGCCGCGCAGGGCGCGCGCAACAGCGACGAGGTGCGCCTGGTCTCGCTGGGCGCCGTCTTCTTCGAACCCGTCTGGGTCTTCGTGCGCCGCGACAGCGGCCGGCAGCGGCTGCAGCAGCTGAACGGAGCGCGCATCGCCATGGGGCCGGAGGGCAGCGGCACCCGCGCCCTGGCGCTGGCGCTGCTGGAGGTGAATGCCGTGTCGCCCGACAGCTACGTGGCCTCGCCGCTTTCCGGCATCCAGGCGGCGGAGGCGCTGCTGGCCGGGCAGCTGGATGCAGCGGTCTTCGTCGCGGCGGAGCCTGGCCCGGCCATCTCCCGCCTGATGACGGCGACGGAGCGGGTGGAGCTGGTGGATTTCGAAACCCGCGCGGCCGCCTATGCCCGCCTGCTGCCCTATGTCACGCCGGTGGAACTGCCGCGCAGCGGCTTCTCGCTCGCGCTCGACCTGCCGACGGAGGATGTGGTGCTGCTGGCGCCCGCGGCCTCCCTGCTCGCCAAGGCGGATGTGCATCCGCAGCTGGTCAGCCTGTTCATCCGCATCCTGCAGGCCGAGCATCGCGGCCGGCAGAGCTTCGCGCCGGAGGGGCGCTTCCCCTCCGCGCTCAACCCGGATGTGCCGCTGCACCGCGACGCCGCGCGCTGGTACCAGAGCGGCCCCACCTTCCTGCAGAGCTGGATGCCCTTCTGGGTGGCGGTGACGGTGGAGCGGATGTGGGTGCTGCTGATCCCGCTGCTGACCCTGGCGCTGCCGCTGATCCGTTTCGCCCCGCCGCTCTACACCTGGCAGATGGAAAGCCGCATCTACCGCTACTACGACGACCTGCGCGGGATCGAGGAGGCGCTGCCGCGCGCCGCCGATCCGCCGGCGCGCGACGCGCTGCTGGCGCGCCTCAACGGGCTGGAGGCGAAGCTGCAGAAACTGTCGGTGCCCGCCGCCTATGGCCGCCAGTTCTACGCGCTGCGCCGCGACATGGCCTGGCTGCGCGAGCGACTCAGCCCGAGGGGCTGAGCACCCCGGCACCGACCAGCGCCGCGATGCGCGCCGCGATGGCGGGCGCGGCGGCGGCTTCCAGCCCCAGCAGCCGCACCACGCCGGCCACCAGCTCCGCCTCCGTCGAGCCGGGCAGGGCGGTGAGCAGCGCGCGCGCCGCGGCCTCCACCTCGGCCGGCGGCAGCAGGGCGGCGCGGCGCAGATGCTGGGCGGCGGCGCGGCGGTCGCGCGGCTGTACGGGGCCGGCGCCCTCCGCCGTCCAGAAGCCGGCGGCCTCCGCCACGCCTTCCAGCTGCGCGGCCAGGCGCAGCGCCTGGGTCAGGGCGCTGCGGTCGCTGGCGGAGAGCGTGTCCTGCCCGAACACCATGCGCGCGCGTTCCAGCACCGCCTCGCCATGCACCGGCTGTTCCACGCTGATGATCTCGGCCAGCAAGGCGCGCAGCTGGGCGGCGGTGGCGGCGGCGATGTCCTGGGCCGGCTTGGCCGGCGCGGCTTCCGCATAGGGTGGCGCCAGTCCCGGATCGGGGCTTGCGGGCGCGGCGGCGGCGGCCGGCGGCGCCACGCCGAGCGCGGCGCGCAGCCTGTCCCGCTCCGCCTCCGGCCGCTGCAGCCAGGCGAGGCTCCAGGCCCGGTGCAGCCGCCAGCCCATGCGGCCGAGGGCGGCGGCGCGGCCATTGTCGCGATCGCGCGCGCCGCGCAGCGAGGCCCAATCCGCGGCATCGGCCTCGACGCCCAGCACATAGTCACCCTCCCGCCGCGCCGCGACATCAAGGAAGAGGCCTGCGCTGCCGACGCGCGCCACCGGCTGCATGCCGGCCGCGCTGATTTCCTCGGCAATGAGGCGGGACAGCGGCGCCGTCGCCTCGCTGCCGGTGGCGCGCCGATCCTCGCCGGATTCGGCGAACTGCAAGAAGGTCTTCAGCGCGGCAACGCCGGCGCCGCTGGCGCGCGACAGGTCGATGTCCTCCGCGGTGATGCCGGAGAAGACGACGCAGCGCGTCTTGGCGCGGGTGATCAGCACGTTCAGCCGGCGCTCGCCGCCCTCGGCGGAAAGCGGGCCGAAGCGCATGGCGAGCTTGCCATCGGCGCCGGGCGCATAGCCGACGCTGATGAAGATGGCGTCGCGCTCGTCGCCCTGTACGTTTTCGAGGTTCTTCACGAAGAAGGGCTCGTGCGGATGCGCGGTGAAGAAGCCTTCCGCGGAATCGTCCTGGCGGCGCAGCGCCTCCACCGCGTCCAGGATCGCGTCGCGCTGGCGCAGCGAGAAGGCGGCGACGCCCAGCGTCTGCTGTGGCGTTTCCTTCGCATGGCGCAGCACGGCTTCCGCCACCGCCTGCGCCTCCGCCCGGTTCACGCCGGCGCCCGCCTGCCATTCGCCGGCGACCTTCACCAGCGACAGGCCGAGCGCCGGGGATCGGCCGCGGGGGGAGGGCAGCACCACCAGCCTTCCGCCGTAGAATGCGGCATTGCTGGTGGCGATCAGGCTCTCGTGCCGGCTGCGATAGTGCCAGCGCAGCATCACGTTGGGCACGCCGCGCGCATTGGCCAGGCCCAGGATGCTCTCGACCTCCCGCGCCGCGACCGTCTCCGTCGCGTCGTCCTCCTCCGGCATCTCCTCCTCGGAGGTCATGCGCTGGAAGAAACGCGTCGGCGGCATCTGCTTGTCGTCGCCGACCACCACCACCTGGCGGCTGCGCGCGATGGCGCCCAGCGCATCGACGGGCTCGATCTGCGAGGCCTCGTCCATCACCAGCAGGTCGAAGCTCAGGCCCGGCTTCAGGCCATGCGGCGGCGCCAGCAGCTGCGCGACGGAAAGCGGCGACATCAGGAACACCGGCTTGGCCGCCTGCACGGCATTGCCGGCGCGCACCAGAAGTTCGCGCACGGGCAGGTGGCCGCGCTTCTTTTCGAACTCGCCCAGAAGCAGGCGGTGGCCGGGCATGTCGCGCACCCGTGCGAGCGCGGCCGAATGGGTGGCGGCGGCCTCCCGCCGCGCCAAAGCGATGCGCGCCGCATCGGCTTCGGCGAAATCGGCGAGGAGCCGGTCGAAGCCGGCGCCGTCGAAGGCGGCCAGCGCCGGGTCGGCGCGCATAGCTGCCTTCAGCAGCGCCTCGTCCAGCGCATCCTCCAGCGCCTCCGCGGCCTGGTCCGGCGGCAGGCTGACGTCGGCCAGCCGCGCAACCACCGGCGCCAGGTCCGGCCCCGCCGCCTGCACCGCGCGGCGCCAGGCGAGCCAGGGCGTCAGCGCCTCCGGCTGCGCGGCCCAGTCGCCGAGCCGGGCCGCGATCTGGCCCAGCGGCGGGTCCTCGGCGCCGAAGGCGGCGGGCAGGTCGAGCGCGGTGGCCTCGGACAATTCGGTTAAGGCGTCGAGCGCGGCCTGGATCGGCGCGGCCTCCAGCACCGGCATGCCGGCCGCCAGCGCCGCGGCGGCCTCCGCGCCATGCCGCGCGCGCCAGTCGACCAGCGCGGCCATGGCCGGCGCATCGCCCCAGAGCGTGCCGAAGGCGGCGCGACCGGTGGTCTCGCCCTGCACCAGGGCGCGGGCGGCGGACTGACCGGCCAGCGCGGCGTCCAGCGTGGGCAGCACCTCCGCCCCCGGCGCCACCACCGCTGCTGCCAGCGCCTTGGCGGCGCGCTGGGTCGAGGAAAGGAAGGCGAAGAAGCCGCCGCCCTCGGCCAGGGTGGCGCGGGCTTCGGCCAGGCCCCGCGCCTGCAACGCGCCGGGCAGCAGCCGCGCATCGCGCTGCGCGGCCTGCAGCCTGGCGGTGGCCTCGGCCAGGGCGGCGAGTGGCGCCGGCTCCGCCGCCCAGGCAGGTTGGGACAGCGCCGCCGCGTCATGGGCCGGCGCAGCGGCGATGGCGGCGGAAAGCGTCAGCAGCAGCTCGGCGCCGGCCGGTCCCGGCTCGGACAGCACCATGGCGGCCGGGGCCAACGCGGTGGCGCCCGCGGTCAGCGCGCGAATCAGCGCCGGCAGCCGCGCCAGCAGACGGTCCTGCGCCATCGGCTGGATCTCCGTGCCGACGCCGCGCCAGATGCTGCCCGGTCCCGCCGCGGCGCAGGCGGCGAGTTCCGCCACCGCCGCGCGCGCCGCGGCGATCCGGGCGGCATCCCAATCTCCCGCCGGCAGCGTGAAGCCGGCGGGCGGGGCGCCTTGGGCGCGCCGCGCCGCGAGCCGCCCCACCACCGCATGCAGCGGCCGGCCGCTTTCCCCCACCGCCGCGCCCATGGCGCGGGCATGCGCGTTCAGCCGGCCGCGCAGCGTGCCCAGCCGGCGCAGCACCGGCGCGCGATCCGGCATCGGCACCGGCGGCGCGGCCAGCGTCGCGCGCAACTCGTCCAGCACGGCGCGCTTCGATTGCTTCTCCGCATGCAGTTCCAGGCAGGCGGGTCCGAGTCCCACCTGGGCGAGGCGGCGCTCCACCACCTCCAGCGCCGCCAGTTTTTCGGCGACGAAGAGCACGGTGCGCCCATCCAGCACGGCCTGGGCGATGATGGTGGCGATGGTCTGGCTCTTGCCCGTGCCCGGCGGCCCCTGGATCACCACATGGCCGGCCGCGGCCTGCGCGCCGAGGCGCACCGCCTCCGCCGCCAGGGCCTGGCTGCCATCCATCTCCATGACGTGGTCGAGGCGTTCCACCGGGATCGCCGCATCCACATCGGCCTCCGCGTCCAAGGGCACGGCGCCTTCCAGCGCTTCGCCGCCCACCAAAGCGCGGATCATGCCGTGCTCCAGCAGGCCGGGATTCACGGCGGGGTCCAGGTCCCGCCACATCAGGAATTTCTGGAAGGAGAACAGGCCCACGGCGAGCGAATCGGCCTCGACCCGCCAGCCCTCGCGCGCGCCGATCGCGCCGCGCACCGCCTCCGCCCAGGCGGCGACCGCGAATCCCTCCTCTGGGAAGGGCGGCAGTTCGACGCGGAATTCTGAAAGCAGCTTCTGGCGGAGCGAGAGATTCTCCTCCACCTCGCCGCCCGCCGCGCGCAGCCGGTATTGCTGCGAGACGCCCTGGCGCTCCAGCACCACCGGCAGCAGCGCGAGCGGTGCCAGGCGCTCGGTCTCCGGCGTCGCCGGATCGCGCCAGGCCAGGGCGCCGAGGGCGAGGGAGAGGGTGGCGATGCCCGTCTCCTCCCGCGCCGTGCGCGCATCCTGCATCAGGTCGCGCAGGCGCCGGGCTAGGTCCTCCTGCGGCAGGCGGGCGCGCAGGCGGTTGTCACGGCGCGCCTCCTCCCGGCTCTGCGCTGCATCGGCCATGCCGACGCCGTCCACCCGCACGGCGCGGCGGCCGCGGCGGGGTGGGGCTTCCGGTGCATCGGCCACCGCCTCGAAGCCGAAGGCGCGGCCTTCGGCCAGGGCGGCCAGGACGAAATCCGCATCCTCGTCATCCAGCAGCAGCACGCCGCGGGACCGGCCGGGCTTCGGCAGCGACAACAGCCGGTTGCGGGTGGAGAGGTCGAGCAGGCCGCGCCGCGCGGCCTCCAACTGATCCGCCAGCAGGGTCATCGGGTGCCGAGCAGGCGCTGGATGCGCAGCTCCTCGAGGTCCATCTCATGCTCCAGCGTGGCCAGCATCATGTCGTTCACCGCGCCAATCCTATGCTGCTCCAGCAGCGCACGCCGGCCGGCGCGCAGCGCGGCGAGGCGAATGCGCATCCGCGCCTCCAGCTCCGCCTGGCCGGAGCCGGCGGCGACGCCGTGATAGACCCGCGCCCTTTCGCGGAACTCACTGACGAGGTCGCGCGCCACGGCGCCTTCCAGGATATCCTCGGCGCGCTGCTCCACCTCGGCCAGCGTCGCCTGGGCGACGTGGCGGCGGGCGGCGGCTTCCTCCGGCCCCATGCCCGCCACGCGCGGTTCCGTCACGCCGAAGCGGCGGATCACCCATTTCAGCGTCGTGCCCTGCAGCACCAGCGTCGCCAGGATGGCGCAGAAGGCGAGGAAGACCAGCAGGTCGCGCTGCGGGAAATCCAGCGGCAGGGCCAGCGCCGCGGCCAGCGAGACCACGCCGCGCATCCCGGCCCAGGAGATCACCACCAGATGCCCGAAGGGCGCCGTCCGCCGCCCCTCCCGCGGCCCCGGCAGCACGCGCGGCACCAAAGCGGAGGGAAAGACCCAGAGGAACCGGCTGAGGATCAGCGTCGCGGACAGCGCCAGCGCCAGCCCCGCCAGCTCCAGCACCCCATGGGCCGAGATCCGGTCCAGGATGCCGCGCAGCTGCAGCCCGACCAGGATGAAGACCAGGCTGGTCAGCACGAATTCCACGAAGTTCCAGACCGCGCGCGCGCTGATCCGGCTGTCCGGCCGCAGCACGCGATGCTGCAGCTGGCCCATGATGAGGCCGGTGCTGACCACGGCGATGACGCCGGACAGGTTCAGCGCCTCCGCCGCGAAGAAGCTGGCGAAGCAGGCGACGAAGCTGGCGGCGATTTCCAGCAGCGTATCCTCCAGCCGGCGGAAGGCCCAAGCGGCGAGCCAGCCGATGGCCAGCCCCATCAGGATGCCGCCCACCGCCACCAGGAAGAAGGAGGCGACGGCCTGTTCCAGCGCGATGCCGCCGGCGGCCACCGCCGCGATGGCGAAGCGATAGAGCACCAGCGCCGTCGCGTCATTCACCAGGCTCTCACCCTCCAGCACCGTCACCAGGCGGCGCGGCATGGGCAGACGGGCCAGCACCGCGGCGGCGGCCACCGCATCCGGCGGTGCCACGATGGCGCCCAGCGCCACGGCGGCCGCCCAGGGCAGATCAGGGATCAGCAGCTTGGCGACGACCGCGATGCAGAGCGCGCTGAACAGCACGGCGCCCACCGCCAGGAACAGGATGGGCCGGAGATTGGCGCGGAAGGCGCGCCAGTCCGTGCGCCAGGCGCTGGCCTGCAGCAGCGGTGGCAGGAAGAAGGCCAGCGCCAGTTCCGGGTCCAGCGTGACGCTGGGCAGGCCGGGGATGAAGGCCAGCACCATGCCGCCCACCACCAGGATGACGGCATAGGGCAGGTTCAGCCGCCGCGCGAGCAGCGCGAAGCCGATACAGGCCGCGATGAGGGCCAGAACGGCCTGCACGATCTCCATGACGCCAGCCTATCCGGTCTGCGGGCCGGGCTGGCAAGCGCCGGTTTCGCGGGGCCCTTGGGCGGCGCGCAGGGGCTTCCCATTTTGGGAGGCGAAAGGATCTTCCCGATGCTGGACGCCCCGATACCCCTGCAGGATCCGGACCTGCTGGATGCCTATTCCCTCGCCGTCAC
The DNA here is from genome assembly GCF_019024325.1 of Falsiroseomonas tokyonensis. GTDB lineage: Bacteria > Pseudomonadota > Alphaproteobacteria > Acetobacterales > Acetobacteraceae > Falsiroseomonas > Falsiroseomonas tokyonensis. The sequence goes on along the minus strand of NZ_JAFNJS010000011.1, from coordinate 114,500 downwards.
CCGCGCCGCCGCCCGCGCCGCGCCGGCGGTCGTGCATGTCGCCATCGAGGGCGCGCGTGGCCGCGGCAGCGGGTCCGGCGTCGTCGTCTCCCCGGACGGGCTGGTGCTGACGAACAGCCATGTGGTGGCCGGTGCGACGCGAATCGAGCTGACCACGCCGGAGGGCGCGCGATTCGCCGCGCGGCTGCTGGGCGACGACCCGGATACCGACCTCGCCTTGCTGCGCGCCGAATCGGATGCCGCGCTGCCGGCGGCCGAGCTTGGCGACAGCGCCGCGCTGCGGGTGGGGCAGGTGGCGGTGGCCATCGGCAATCCGCTCGGCTTTTCCTCCACCGTCACCGCCGGCGTGGTCAGCGCGCTGGGGCGGAGCCTGGCCGGGCGCGGCGGGCGGCCGATCGAGGACCTGATCCAGACCGATGCGGCGCTGAACCCCGGGAATTCCGGCGGCGCGCTGGTGGACAGCCAGGGCCGCGTCATCGGCATCAGCACGGCGATGATCGGCGGCGCGCAGGGGCTGTGCTTCGCGGTGGCCGCCAATACCGCGCGGCTGGTGCTGGGCCAGCTGGTGCGCTTCGGCCGGGTGCGGCGCGCGGTGCTCGGCCTGACCGGGCAGCGGGAGGCGGTGCCGCGGCGCTTCGCCCGCGCCCATGGCCTGGCGCAGGCGACCGCGCTGCTGGTGGGGGATGTCGTGAAGGGCGGACCGGCGGATCGTGCGGGGCTGGAGCGCGGCGACCTGCTGGTCTCGATCGGCGGCCAGCAGGTGGCCGGCGTGGACGACCTGCTGCGCTGGCTGACCGGGGAGCGGGTTGGCCAGGCGGCGGAGGCGGTGGTGCTACGCCGGGGCGATCTGCGGCGGATGCAGGTGGTGCCGGCGGAACGGGGGTGAGGGGCTACCGCTTCCGGGTCAGCGCCAGCACCAGGACGATGGCCGCGATGATGACCACCGCGACCATGCCCTCCACCACCGCGAAATTCGGCGCGTCCCGTGCCACGAAAAGCGCGGTTACGGCACCGGCCGCGACCAGCAGGCCGCGCAGAAGCAGGCTCATTTCGGCTCTCCTTCCCGCCCGGCCTCCAGCGTCTCGATCCGCTGCAGCGCGCGGCGCAGCATATCGGTGATCTCGACCATCTGCCGTTCGCGCATCAGGTCCAGCTTTTCATGCAGCAGGGCGATCTCCGCCTCGGCCCGCAGGTTCACCTGATAATCCGCCACGGAACGGTCGCGGTCGAGATCCGATTGCCGGTTCTGGCTCATCATGATGATGGGCGCCGTATAGGCAGCCTGGAAGGACAGGACGAGGTTGAGCAGGATGAAGGGGTAGGGGTCCCAGGCCTCGGAGCCGATCAGCGCATTGGCCAGGATCCAGACGCCCAGCAGGCCGGACTGGATCAGGATGAAGCGCCAGGACCCCACCCTGGCCGCCACCGCATCGGCCAGCCGGTCGGCCAGGCTGAGCGGGACCGGCGCCTTGCGCCGGCGCTGCTTGGCGCGGGCGATGGTGCGGCGGATATGCGTGGGGTGGGACATGGGCGTTGATCCTGCGGCCGGCGGAACCCTACACCCGCCGCGCCAGCCCGGCCCCGCGCCCTGCGCAGGTCAGTGGCTGAAGCGGTGCGTGCCACCATCCACATGCACCACCTGGCCGGTGATGTAGCGGGCGCGCGGGGAACACAGGAAGGTCACCAGCACGCCGAGGTCGTCCGGCTCTCCGATGAAGCCGACCGGCACTTCCTTCGCCGCCCATTCCTGGCGGGCTGCCTCGCTCGGCAGGATGCGGGCGTCGATCTGTTCGGAGCGAAGCCGCCCGGGCGGCACGGAATTCACCGTGATGCCATCCCGCCCGAGCTGGCGGGACAACGCCTTGGCCCAGATATGGACGGCGCCATTCGGGGCATTGGCGGCGTTGATGATGTGCGGCTCGTCGCTGCCGGTGATGTTGACGATGCGGCCGAATTTGTTGGCCTGCATGGCCGGGATGATGGCGTGCGCCATGCGGCGGCCGGCATGGAAGTTCAGCTCCATCGATTCCTGCCAGACCTCCTCCGGCCCCAGATCCGGCTGCGGGCGGCTGCCGCCGGCGTTGTTCACCAGGATGTCGCAGCGGCCGAAGCGGGCCAGCACGGCATCCCGCGTGCGTTCCGCCGCCGTCGGGTCCGTCACATCCTCGGGCAACAGCAGGGGTTCGGCGGAGGCGGGCAGGGTGGCGGCGAAATCCTCCAGCCGGTTCATGCGCCGGGCCAGCAGCGCCAGCTTGCAGCCTTCCTCCGCCAGCAGGCGGGCGATGCTGCGGCCGAGGCCGGCGGAGGCGCCGGTGACCAGGGCGACCTTGCCCGTCAGTTGCAGGTCCATGCGGGGCGACTCCATGCGTGTGGGGCGCAGGGTGCGTCCGGACCCGCACAAACGAAAGAGGCCGCCCATTGCGGAGCGGCCCCTTCCTGGATCCTCTGGCTTAGGGGCGTCAGCCGCCCTCTGCCATTGCCTTTTCCTTGCCGGACCGCAGGCCCGGCAGCAGCATCGCCAGCAGGGCGATGGCGGCGATGGCGAGCATCGAGGCGGAGATCGGCCGCTCGATGAACACCATCACGTCGCCGCGGGACAGCAGCATGGCGCGGCGGAGGTGTTCCTCCATCATCGGGCCGAGCACGAAGCCGATCAGCAGCGGCGCGCCTTCCAGCTTCAGCTTGGAGCAGAGATAGCCGAACAGGCCGAACAGAACCATCAGGTAGACGTCGAAGACGTTGTTGTTGATGGAGTAGATGCCGATGGCGCAGAACACCATGATCGCCGGGTAGAGGTGGCGATAGGGCACTTCCAGCAGCTTCACCCACATGCCGATCATCGGCAGGTTGATGACCAGCAGCATCAGGTTGCCGACCCACATGGAGCAGATCAGGCCCCAGAACAGGTCCGGCTGGGCTTCCACCATGCGAGGCCCCGGCTGGATGCCCTGGATGATCAGCGCGCCGACCATCAGCGCCATCACGGCATTGGCCGGGATGCCCAGCGTCAGCAGCGGGATGAAGCTGGACTGCGCCGCCGCATTGTTCGCGGCCTCGGGCCCGGCCACGCCCTCGATCGCCCCGGTGCCGAACAGGTGCCGGTTCTTCGAGACTTTCCGCTCCACCATGTAGGAGCCGAAAGCGGAGAGCGAGGCGCCGCCGCCCGGCAGGATTCCCAGCACGGTGCCCAGCACGGTGCCGCGCAGCACGGAGGGAACGGCGCGGCGGAACTCCTCCCGCGTCAGGTAAAGGCTGCCGACCTTGTTGGTCAGCACGTTGCGCGATTCGGGGCGTTCCAAGTTCAAGATGATCTCGGCGATGCCGAACATGCCCATGGCGATGGCGACGAAGCCGACGCCGTCGGAGAGTTCCGGCACGCCGAAGGTGAAGCGCTGCTGGCCGGTCTGCACGTCGGTGCCGACCAGGCCCAGGCCCACGCCCAGCACCACCATGCCGATGCCCTTGACGATGGAGCCCTGCGCCAGAACGGCGGAGATGATCAGGCCGAGGAACATCAGGGAGAAGTAGTCGGCGGGGCCGAAGGACAGGGCGACGGAGGTCAGCAGCGGGCCGGAGGCCGCGACCACCACCGTGGCGACGGAGCCGGCGAAGAAGCTGCCCAGTGCCGCGGTGCAGAGCGCCGCGCCGGCGCGGCCGTTGCGGGCCATCTTGTAGCCCTCGATCACCGTCACCACCGAACTGACCTCACCGGGCAGGTTCAGCAGGATGGCGGTGGTCGAGCCGCCGTACTGCGCGCCGTAGTAGATGCCGGCGAGCATGATGATGGCGGTGGTCGGCGACATGCCGAAGGTGATCGGCAGCAGCAGCGAGATGGTCGCCACCGGGCCGATGCCCGGCAGCACGCCGATGGCGGTGCCGATGAAGGCGCCCAGCAGCGCGAAGATCAGGTTCTCGAAGCTGAAGGCGACGCTGAACCCGAGGGCGAGGTTCGTGAAAAGGGTTTCCATGGATCGTTATCCCTCAGGGGCCGAAATAGGTCGGCCAGACCGGAATGCGGATATCCAGCCAGTAGATGAAGACCAGCCAGCACAGGGCGACGAGGAAGGCAGCCAGTCCTAGCACGCCGAGCGGCCTATGCGTTCGGTCGGCGAAGCTGGAGATGGCAATGGTCACCACCAGGCTCACGATCAGTCCGGCCTTCTCCAGGATCAGGCCGAAGACGCAGATGGCGGCCAGGATCAGGAACAACTCGCGCCAGGCCCAGCGTTCCAGCGGATCCGGCCCGTTGAACAGCGCCATGCCCAGCACGATCAGGCTGATGAAGAGGAGCAGGCCGAAGGCCAGCATGGGCATGTAGCCGGGGCCCATCCGCCGGGCGGTGCCCAGCGTGTGATCCAGGTTGAGCCACAAGCCCGCGACCGCGAAGGCCAGGAGTACCAGCCCCGCCGCCAGGTCTTTCGCGTTGATCTTCATCCGCACCTCGTTGCTGCCCGCCCCGCCGCGGGGACAAGTCTTGATGATCCACACCGGCGCCGCCGCCCTGGGGCCGCGGCGCCGCATTCTTGGCCGCCCCGCCACCGGCCCCAGGCCAGCGATCGGGTACGAAATTCGCCGGACACGACGAACCGCCGGCTTGCGCCGGCGGCCTGGTCCTTGCGAACCCTAGTCATCCGCGACGGCCTCGCCAACTGCGAGATGTCCGGACATTCCTCTAGAGCATTACAAAACGTTCATGATGCCGGCGTCGCACCCGAAGCGCGCACAACCGGCGCCCATCGTGCCACTTCCTCCGCCACGAAGGTGGTGAACTGGGCCGGGGTCATGTCGCCCGGCGTGCCGCCCAGCTCGGCGAAGCGCTGGCGGCTTTCCGGGCTGGCGATCACCGCCATGGTCTCCCGGTGCAGCCGCTCCACCACCGGCGCCGGCATGCCGGCGGGGCCGGAGAGCGCGAACCAGGAGGTGCTGGACAGATCGAAGCCCTGCTCGCGGAAGGTCGGCACATCCGGGAAGGCCGGGTGGCGCTGGGCGCTGCTGATGGCGATGGCGCGGACGCTGCCCTGGCGAATATGCGCGGCGGCGGAGGGCAGGCTGTCCGACATCATCGGCACCTGGCCCGCGATCACCGCCGTCATCGCCGGGCCGGCGCCGCGGAAGGGGATGTGGGTATGCTCGATGCCGGCGAGCTCCGAGAAGCGCACCAGCAGCAGGTGGTTGGAGGAGCCGGCGCCGGAGGAGGCCATGTCCAGCCCGCCCGGCTTCGCCTTCGCCGCCCGCACCAGATCCGCCAGATTCGCGATCTCGCTGCGCGGGTTCACCACCCAGACGGAGGGGTTGGTGATGACCATGGCGATATGGGTGAAGGACCGCACCGGGTCGTAGCGCAGATTGCCGTAGAGCGCCGGGCTGATGGCGTGGCTGGCGATATTGCTCATCACCAGGGTCTGGCCGTCCGGCGCCGCATCGGCCACCGTCTGGCTGCCCGTGGTGGCACCGGCGCCCGGGCGGTTCTCGACCACCACCGGCACGCCCAGCCGCTGGCCCAGCCCATCGGCCACCAGCCGCGCGGTGAGATCGGTGCTGCCACCAGGCGCGAAGGGAACGACGAGACGGATCGGGCCGGAGGGAAAGCCCTGCGCCCGCAGCGGGCGCGGCGCGGTGAGCAGCGAGGCACCAGCGATGAGGGTGCCGGCGGCAATGGCGCGGCGCGTCAATCGTCCCGTCATGGATATCCCCCCGAAAATCTTCGCGTGCCTATGACACGACAAATCTTGGCGTGCCTATCGCACGAGGTTTCCTGGCCCGGCAAGCCGGGTGCTTTGTGATGAAGACATCTTCACCTACCATGTCGCCACGAAAATTGCGTGGAGCGAGGGTGCATGCGCATCAATGATCCGGAGCGTCTGATCCGGGAAGAAGCCGCGCGGATCGCGCCTGGCTTGGTCGCGATCCGGCGAGACCTGCACGCGCATCCCGAACTGGCCTTCGAGGAGACACGCACCGCGGGCATCGTTGCCGCGGAACTCGCGCGTCTCGGCATTCCGCATCGCACCGGCGTCGGCGGCACCGGCGTGGTCGGCACCATCGAGGGCGGCCGCCCGGGCCCGACCCTGGCGATTCGCGCCGATATGGACGCGCTACCGATCCATGAGGAAACCGGTCTCGATTTCGCCAGCCGCAACAACGGGAAAATGCATGCCTGCGGGCATGACATCCATACCGCGACCCTGCTGGGCATTGCTTCGATCCTGAAGGATCTCGCGCCGCATCTCTCCGGCCGCGTGCGGCTGATCTTCCAGCCGGCCGAGGAAGTGCTGCAGGGCGCGGCCGCCATGATCGCCGATGGCGCGGCGGAGGAAATCGACATCGCGCTCGGCTTTCACAACCAGCCCGACCTGCCGGTCGGCCGCTTCGGCTTCGCGCGCGGCGCCTGCCTCGCCGCCTCCGATCGCTTCGACCTCGTCATCCGCGGCAAGTCCGGCCATGCCGCGCATCCCTATGCCGCCGTCGATCCCATCGTCGCCGCCAGCGCCTTCGTCGGCCAGGTGCAGACGGTGGTGAGCCGGGAGGTGAAGCCGCTGCATCCGGCCGTCGTCACCATCGGCGCCTTCCAGGGCGGCACCACCTACAACATCATTCCCGAACGCGTGCATCTGAAGGGTACGGTGCGCACGTTGCACGAGGCCGCGCGCAACACGGCCGAAGCCGCGATCCGCCGCCTGGCCGATGGCCTGCAGACATCGATGCGCGTGGCGTGTTCACTCGACTACCAGCGCATGGTGCCCCCGCTGGTGAACGAGGACCGGGTGATGGCGCCGGTGCTGGCCGCCGTGCGCGCGCAATTCGGCGAGGTGATCGACGAGGGCGAGGCCTCCATGGGCTCCGAGGACTTTTCCGAATTCGCCGCGCGCGCGCCGGCCTTCCATCTGCGCATCGGCAGCGGCGCGCCGGGGCGCGACGACCGTTTGCACAATGCCTTCTATCAGCCGGACGAGGCCTGCATCGGCAACGGCGTGCAGGCGCTGGCCCGCGCGACATGGGAGATCCTGGCATGAGGATCTGCGTCTATGGCGCCGGCGCGATCGGCGGCCATATCGCAGGGCGGCTGGCGCGCGGCGGGGCGGATGTTTCGCTGGTCGCGCGCGGCGCGCATCTCGCCGCCATCCAATCGAATGGCCTGACCGTGCAGGCGCATGACGGCACGCATCACAGCCGCCCGAAGGCGAGTGCTGATCCGCGCGAACTCGGGCCGCAGGATGCGGTGATCGTCACAGTGAAAGCGCCGGCGCTGCCCGATGTCGCAGCCAGCATCGCGCCCTTGCTGAAATCCGATACCGCCGTCGCCTTCGTCATGAACGGCATTCCCTGGTGGTATTTTCTCGGACACGCCGGCCCGCATCGCGACATGCGGCTGCCCGCCGTCGATCCCGGTGGCGCGCTGGAGAAGGCGGTGGGCCTGCCGCGCACCATCGGCGGCGTGGTCTACTCCGCGAGCGAGGTCGTCTCGCCCGGCGTCGTGCATTCCGAACACGGCAATATCCGCGTCATCCTCGGCGAACCCGATGGCCGCATCAGCGACCGTGCCAAGGCGATCTCCGCGGTGCTGGAGGCGGGCGGCATGCCGTCTCCGGTGACGCCGGAGATCCGGCTCGAGGTCTGGGCCAAGCTGCTAGGCAATCTCGGCAACGGTCCGATCTGCGTGCTGACGCGCCGCGGCGTGCGCGACAGTTTCGCGGACCCGCTGCTGCGGGACGCCGCGCGGCGCAGCGCGCAGGAGGCGCAGGCGATCGCGGCGGCCCTCGGCGTCACGCTGCCGGATTCGCATGTGGCGCGCGTGGCCGGCGCAAACATGGCGCACAAGCCCTCCATCCTGCAGGACCTCGAGCTCGGCCGGCCGATGGAGATCGAGAGCCTGTTCGCCACCCCGCTGCACCTGGCGCGGCTGACCGGCACGCCGACGCCGCAGCTCGACCTGCTGGTGGCGCTGGCAAAGCAGGCGGCGCGCGCCGCGGGGCTCTATCCCGAGATCACCTGACGCGGCATCTCGGTCTGGCCCAGCACCCATCCCTCCCAGCGGCGGATCCAGGGATCGTCCGGGATGTGGTCGGGCTGGGCGCCGTCCAGCACGGCGATCAGCGCGAGCAGGCCGAGCACGCAGTCCAGCCGGTCTTCACCCGCCGCATCGGCGCCAAAACCATCGGCGATGGCGGCGGCGAGCGCAGGGGAGGGTGTCACACGCAGCCGCGCCATGGCTGCCCGTAGCGCTTCGGCCATCGCCCGCCGCGGCGCCTGCACCCGCTTGCTGCCGGAAAGCTTGAGGCCCAGCTGGCGCAGCGCCTCCGCCGGATAGACCTCGGCCAGCGTGATACGCCCCGAGGCCAGCAGCCCGTGCAGCGGCCCCGCGAAGGGCCAGAGCGCGATCGGCGCGCCGGCGGCCAGCGCGGGCGCGATCCAGTCGCGCCAGGCGGCGATGGCGGCCTTGCCGGACTGGTTGGCGCCCAGCGTCCAGAAGACCGGCGCCCCCGCCGGGCGCAGCGCCGTCGCCCGGTCACAGAGGCGGGAGAGGGAGGCCGCGCCCGCCAGCCCCAGCGCCGCCGCATGCGCCGCCCGCGTCATCCCCTTGATGCCGCGCGCCGGGTAGAAGGGCCGCGCGGGCGAGACCTGGTCCAGCGTCGCGGCGACGCAGAAGAAGCCGGGGTCTTGCGCCAGCCCGGCCAGGAAGCTCGGAAAATCCGGCTCCGGCCGCGCCGCAGCCCAATCCCGCGGCACGCCGAGCGGCAGATCGAGCCCCAGCGCCACCGGCTGGCCGCTGGACAGCAACCGCGGCAGCAACTGCGCGGTATCGCCCACCGGCCGCGGTGCTTCCGCCCGCCAGCTTCCGCCCGCGCGTTCCGCCACGGCCATCCAGCGTTTCGCCGGCGCCAGGCTCCAATCCGCGTGGGCTGCGATCATCGTCCCGGTTTCGCTTCCATGGGCGCGCCTGCCTCATGCCATAATGGCGCAGGGCAGGGGAGAATTCGGGACAATGGAAGGGATCGGCGCGTCACCGCTACAGGCACCAGTCCGGGGGCAGGATGCGCTGCATCCGGACGGCCAGTATTCGCGCACGGCCAAGTGGTTCCACTGGCTGACGGTGCCGTTGCTTTTCGCCGCCTTGTCCACCGGCCTTGTCATCCGCTTCATGAAGGATGACGCCAAGATGCCCTTCTACGCGCTGCATGAAAGCCTCGGCCTGCTGATCCTGGGGCTGGCGGTGGCGCGGCTGGCCTGGCGCGGCATCAGCCCGCCGCCGGCCCTGCCGCCCCACATCCCGGAAGTGCAGCGCCGGGCGGCGGCGATGGTGCATCATGCGCTTTATGCCGCGCTGATCCTGCAGCCGGTTCTGGGCTTCCTGACCACCAATGCCTACGGCTTCCCGCTGCAGGGGCAGACCGCCTTCCTCGGCTTCATCGACCTGCCGAAGTTCATGGAAGCCGCGCCCGGCCTGGCGGGGGTGCTGCATTGGGGGCACAGCCTGCTGGGCTGGGCCTTTCCCCTGCTGCTCGCCGCCCATATCGGCGGGGCCATCTACCATCACGCGCTGCGCCGCGACGGCACGCTGCTGCGGATGTTGTGAGGCGCGCTACTTCAGCGGCTTGTGGGCGCGGTCCAGGATGCGGCCGAACCAGCCCTTCTTCTCCGGCTCCTTGGCCTTCGCGGCCTCGGCCAGCTTGGCGGCGGTATCCTCGGCACGGGCGCGCCTGGCCTTTTCGGCCAGCCACTTGTCGAGACTCATGCCAGCCTTGGCCGCGCGGCGCGCCTCATAGGCGCGCTGCGCCTCGGTCAGTTCCGGGGTCTTCAGGTCCTGCTTCTTCGCCATGGCGAGGTCTCTCCGTCCGCACCGTCAATGGCGCGGCGGGCGCCGCTTCGCAAGATGCCGCCATCCGGGCTGCGGCGATCCTGTAACCCCTGTTGTGGCGGCAGTAGGAAAAAGCAATGGCTGCCATTGTCGCCATGCCGTGGACGTTGCCGAAGCGCCAGCCTCATACTCGGGGCAGAAAATAACGGGGTGCCGAACATGCGGGTCATTTCAATGGCGGTCGTGGCTTTGCTTCCAATGCTGCCTCTCAGCGTGCAGGCGCAGGCCAATCCGCATCAGCTGGTCGTCTGCATCAACCAGCAGGGCGGCTATGTCGCGGATATCCAGCTGTTCAATGGCAGCCCGAATCTCACCCTGCCGATCGGCCGGCGGCATTGCCTCACCGAACCCGCGCCGACCTTCGGACGGAAAGCCATCACCTTCGTCGCCCGCGCCTTCAATGGCTTCGGCTATACGTGGATCTGCGCACCCAGCTACAGCATCACCCCGGGGAACAGCCGCAATGTCGAGGTCTATCTCGGCGGCACGACCTTCCACCCCTCCTGCTCCGGCCCGCCGAATTGAGCACGGGTGCACTCGCCCCGCCCGCCCGGGCTTGCGCACGCAAGGCCATCCGCCGAGTATCCGCGCATGGATCCAAAGGTAAAGGCCGGCATCTGGGTTTCGATGGCCCTGCGGCTGTCCGATATCGCCGGTCGCGCCGGCGCCGTGCTGCGCAAGGGCGACCCCGATAGCGGCGGCATTCTGTGCGTGCTGCGGGCGCGGGATGCGATGGTGGTGCTGTCCCAGGTCCGCGACGCGGAAGGCCGCCCGGCCTGGATGCGCGGCACCGGCACCGTGCCGGTGGACCAGCAGGCGGCCGATGCCTATGTCGAGCGCCAGGTGCGGCGCGACCCGGATCTCTGGGTGGTCGAATTCGACGCGCCCGACCTCAAGCCGCCCTTCGAGGCCAGGCTGATCTGAGTCCCTATTCGACCGTACCGAAGCAGCGGTCCCCGGCATCGCCGAGACCCGGCACGATGAAGCCGCGATGGTCCAGCTTCTCATCCAGCGCGGCGGTGTAGATCGGCACGTCCGGATGCGCGGCGGAAAGCCGCGCCACGCCCTCCGGCGCCGCCACCACGCAGACGAAGCGCAGGCTCGGCGCCCCGGCCTCCTTCACCCGCTGCACCGCCGCCACCGCGCTGCCGCCGGTGGCCAGCATCGGGTCGAACAGGATGGCGCCGCGCGAGCGCACCTCGGGCGGCATGCGCAGCATGTATTGGCTGGGCTTCAGCGTGTGCTCGTCCCGCACCAGGCCGACATGGCCGACGGGGGCCTCCGGCAGCACCTGCATGCCGCCCTCCATCAGCCCGAGGCCCGCGCGCAGCACCGCCACCAGCACCGGCTCGGGCGCCGCCAGAACCTGGTGATCCATCTCCATCAGCGGCGTGGTGATGCGGGCGGTGCGGCTGGGCAAGGCGCGCGTCGCCTCCAGCGTCAGGATGGCGCCGATCTCGGCCAGCAGCCGGCGAAAGCGGGGGGAGGGGGTGGCGGCATCGCGCAGCTCGGCCAGGCGATGGGCGAGCAGCGCGTGGTCAACGACATGCAGCTGGGTCATGGGAAGATCCGGAAGGAAAAGGCCATCAATCGAACAGGCGCACCGTATCGCCCAGCCGGATCATGCCCAGCCTGGCCGGCGCGGCATACATGCCAAGGCGGTTGTCGAAATGCTGCGCCACGCTGCGCAGCACGCGCGGGTCCCGCGCCGCGGTCTCCGGGCAGATGGTGACCATGGCGCAGCGCGGCGCGCCCTCCGCCAGCAGCAATTGCGCGCCATCGCCGAATTCCAGCACGCGGCCGGCCCATTCGGCATCCGGCGCCTCGCTCTCCACCAGGATGTTGATGCGGAAGCGGCGCGCATCCAGCGCCGCGCCATGCAGCGTCTCCAGCAGCGCCAGGCTGCGTGTGGTGATGACGGAAACCGGCATGGAATCGAAGACGCCGCGCCCGACATGCAGCAGCGCGGAAGGTTTGCCGGACTCCGTCGAAAGCCGGTCGGCCAGGGCAGCGTCCTTCAGGTCGAAGACCGCGCCATCCGGCGCCACCACCGCCACCGGCGAACGCCGCGGATCCTCCGGCTGCAGATAGCGCGGCTGGTAGCGGACCATCCCGGACAGCTCCCGCCCCGTCAGCCAGGGGAAGTGGCCGTGATGGCCCTGCTGCACGAAGCCGTATTCGCGGTCCCCCGCCAGGCCTCGCCATTGCAGTTCCATCGCCGGCATCGCCTCGCCGGCCATGGACTTCACCGGGAAGCGGGCGAGGCCCACCACCTTGCCGACCACACTGCTCATCGGGCTGCTCCCGCGCTGCCGGTGGGGGCCGGTTCCAGCCGCAGCTCGATCCGGCGGTTGCGCGCCATGGCCTCCGGCGTCTCGCTATCCTCCAGCGGCTGGGTATCGCCGAAGGCCACCGCGGCCACGCGATTGGCGGGCAGGCCGGACTCGATCAGCAGCCGCGCCACCGCAATCGCCCGCGCCGCCGACAATTCCCAGTTGCTGGCGAAGCGGCCGCCGGCGCGGATGGGGCTGCGATCGGCATGGCCATCGACGCGCAGGATCCAGCCCAGGTCGCGCGGGAACTGCCGCGCCAGGTCCAGCAGCACCTGGCCGATATCGCGAATCTGCTGCTGCCCGGCCGGCGACATCTCCGCCGAGCCGACCGGGAACAGCACCTCCGACTGGAAGACGAAGCGGTCCCCGACGATCCGCACCTCCGGCCGATCGCCCAGCACCTGGCGCAGCCGGCCGAAGAAGTCGGAGCGGTAGCGCTGCAACTCCTCCACCCGCGCCGCCAAAGCCACATTCAGCCGCTGGCCGAGGGCGACGATCTGCGCATCCTTGTCGCGCCCCGAATCCTCCGCTGCCTCCAGCGCCGCGGCGACGCGGGCCAACTCGCTGCGCAGCGCCTCCAACTGCCGGGTCAGCAGCGCCACCTGCACGCGGGCGCTTTCGGAGAGCCGGCCATATTCGCCGGCCTGGGCCTCCGCCGCCGCGCGCCGGCGCTCCTCCTCCGCCGCCCGGCGCCCGGCCTCGCTCGCCAATTGCGCGGCCGCGGCACGGCCCTGCTCGGCCTGGGCGGCGCGGGCATTGGCCTGGCCCAGCAGCTCCAGCGCCTCCCGCCGCGCCGCATCCGCCGCCGCCCGCTGCTGCGCCTCGTCCCCCGCCCGCGCCAGGGCCTGCTCCGCCTGACGCTCCAGCTGCGCGCGCAGGGCCTCCAGCCCCTGGATCTGCGTGGTCAGCCGGGCGATGTCGGACAGCCGCGCCTGGATCGTCGCGCGATCCGCCGTCACCGTCTGGTCCAGCCGCGCCGCCTCCGCCCGCAGCGCCGCCACGTCGCGCCGCGCCGCCTCCAGGCTCGCCCGTGCCTCCGCAAGCTGCGCGGCCAGCGCCTCGGCCTCCCGCTGCCGCGCCGCCAGATCCTGCTGCGCGGCACGCCCCGCCGCACGCTCCGCCGCCAGGTCGCGGTTCAGCGCCTGCGCGTCTCGCTGCGCCGCCTGAAGGCTGGTCCGCGCCGCCGACAGCTCCCGCGCCAGCCCCTCCGCCTCACGCCGCCGCGCCTCCAGCTGCTGCGCCGTCAGCGCCCGCAACTCCACCAGCTCCCGCTCCGTCGCCGCGCGCGCCGCCTGCGTCTCCGCCAGGCCCCGCTCGGCCGCGCCACGCGCCTGCTGCTCTCCGGCCAGATCGCGGCCCAGGGCCTGCACCTCGCCCCGCGCCACCTCCAGGTCCCGCCGTACCGCCTCCAGCGCCGCACGCTCCGCCGCCAGCAGGCGCTGCGCATCGGTCAGCGTGCGCACCGTGCGCGCGGTATCCCCGCCCGCCGCCTCGGCCCGCGCCTGCGCCTCCGCCAGCCGCCCCTCCAGCTCCGCGATCCGCGCCGAGCCGTCCCGCGCCGACAACTCCAGATCCGCCAGCCGGGCCGAAAGCCGGGACCGCTCGGCCCGCGCGGCATCCCGCTCCCCCACCAGCCGATCCCGCTCCTCCCGCAACCCCGACAAACCCGCCAAGGCCGAATCCCGCGCCGCAATCGCCGTCCGCAACTCGTCACTCACCCGACCCAGCGAAGCCCGCAACTCCTCCGCCTGGCCGCGCTCCAGCGACAACAACTCCGACAACTCACTGACCTGCCGGTTCAACCGATCCAAAGCCCTGTCCCGCGACGACAAGGCGACCGACAAAAACCCCTGCCCCAGGACAAACACCAACAGGACGAAAATGATGACCATGAGCAGGGTGGACAACGCATCCACATACCCCGGCCAAGCATCCAATCCCCCCCCACCCCGTCGCCTGCGCCCCCCGATCGCCATGGCGCTAGGACCGTCGCGGTGAGGGGGAGAGGTGGTGCTGGGTGGTTCGCAGGGAGGGCGCTGCCCTCCCTGCACCCTCCCGCGAAGGGGCAGTGGCCCCTTCGAACCCAGGGATGAGGGGCAGGAGGGAGGAGGGGCTCAGCGGGCGCGCGGATGGTGCGGGACCGCCGGCCCCTCCTCCCTCCTGCCCCTTAACGGGATTCCAAAGGGACCACTGTCCCTTTGGCGGGGGTGCAGGGGGCAGCGCCCCCTGCAAGTAACCCGCGCCAACCTCCCCCCTCATCGCGGCGGTTCTTCCGCCAGGGCGGCGATGGTGCGGGCGAGGATTTTGATTTCGTTGCGGATTTCGGTGGTGGCTTGCATGCGGCCTTGGGTCATCTCTTCCAGGATGCGGGCGAGGTAGAGTTCCTGGTTGCGGATGTGGCCGCGGGAGGCGTCGTCGAGGGCGCCTTGGGCGTTGGTCTCGGCCAGGCGGTTCAGTGTGGGGGCGAGCTGGGCCTGGTTTTCGGCCATGCGGGTCATCAGGACCTGGGAGGCGCGCATCTGGTCGGCGAGGATGGAGAGGCGTTCGGTGAGGGTCATCAGCGCCTGGTTGGCCTGGGCGCGGCCTTCCTCCCCGCGGCTGATGGCGCGCTGGAGTTCTTCCATGTTCTCGGCGGATTGTTCGAGCAGGGCCTGGACATAGGCCGGCATGGAGCCTTCGCCGTCGCCGCCGAGCGCGCCGGACGACAGGCGCGTGGCGCTGGCGAGCCAGTCCTCGAGTTCGGAGTAGAAGCGGTTCTGCGCCTGCCCGGCGGTGAGGTCGAGGAAGCCCAGCACCAGGGCGCCGGCCAGGCCGAGCATGGAGGAGGAGAAGGCGATGGACATGCCGCGCAGCGGCTGCGCCAGGCCGGTCTTCAGCTGGTTGAACAGGGCGTTGATGTCGCCGGAGCCCACGGACATGCCGCCGATCACGTCGGAGACTGCGCTGATGGTCATCAGCAGCCCCCAGAAGGTGCCAAGCAAGCCGAGGAAGATCAGCAGCCCGGTGCCGTAGCGCGAGAGTTCGCGGCTTTCGTCGAGGCGGGAGGAGATGCCGTCCAGCACGCTGCGCATCGCCATGGCCGAGAGCGAGAGGCGTTCGGAGCGGCGGCCGGCGAGCATGCTGGCCATGGCGGCGAGCAGGCGGGGCGGCTTGCGGGAGGGGGCGCCGGGGACCGGGTTGCGGAAGGCTTCCAGCCATTCGACTTCGGCGGTCAGCACCAGCACCTGGCGGATGTTCCAGGCGATGCCGAGCAGCAGCACCACGGCGATGACGCCGTTCAGCATCGGGTTGGCGGCGAAGGCGGTGGTGAGTTCGCCGGCGAGCAGCCCGACCAGCACCGCGACCGCCGCGAGGAAGGCGAGCATGCGCCAGAGGTAGGCGGTCGGGCTGGTCATGCGTCTACCTGGTGTTCCGGGGCAGGCCCGGGGGGAGGATGTCCGCGGCATCCGCGGGCGGGTCCAGCAGGCCGAGGCTGCGGAGGTCGATGCGCGTCGGCTCCACGCCCGCTTCCACCAGCGCGTCTCGCACCGCGCGGGCGCGGGCGAGGGAGAGGCGGCGGGCGATGGAGGCGTCGTCGGCCGGGCCGCTGGCCTGGGCGGTGATGGTGATGCGCCCGCGATCCAGCGCGGCGAGGTGCGGGGCGAGGCTTGCGATGGTCTGGCGGGCGGTGGCGTCCAGCGTCGCCTCGCCGCGCGCGAAGCCGAGCCGCCAGCCGCCGTCCGGGCTTTCGGGCAGCGGCTGGCCCGCCGCCAAGGGGGCCACCAGGGGGCTGGCGAGCGGCAGCAGCAGGGCGGCGAGGAGGGTGCGGCGCATCATTCTGCCGCGGAGGCTAAAGCAATCGCCCCGCGGTGGGAATCATCCGATCCAGGTTTTGGCCCTGGTTTCAATATCTTCTCACGGACCCCGCCGGTTCAGCCGGCGGCGGCGGCGCGATGCGCCTGGGCGGCGGCGATGCCTTCCGCCACCACTTCCCGCAGCTTCGGGTGCAGCGCCTGGTTGCCGCAGACCACGTCGCCGGTCTCGTAATGGGTTTCGCCGCCGGCGGGGTCGGAGAGGAAGCCGCCGGCCTCCTTCACGATGACCAGGCCGGCCGCGATGTCCCACTTGTTCAGGCCGAGCTCCCAGAAGCCGTCATAGCGGCCGGCCGCGACCCAGGCGAGGTCCAGCGCCGCGGCGCCGAAGCGGCGGACGCCCGCCACCTGCGGCATCAGGCGCGCCAGGGTCGCGCTGAATTCGGCCTTGCGGGTGATCTTGCCGAAGGGGATGCCGGTGGCGAACAGGGCGCTGCCCATGTCGCGGCGGGCGGAGACGCGCAGGCGCTTGTCGTTGAGGAAGGCGCCCATGCCCTTCTCGGCCCAGAACATCTCGTTGCCGGCGGGGTTGTAGATGCAGCCGGCCATGAGTTCGGAGGTGTTTTCGCCGGTGCGCTTCTCGACGCCGACCGAGATCGCCCAGTGCGGGATGCCGTGCAGGAAGTTGGTGGTGCCGTCGAGCGGGTCGACCACCCAGCGCCATTCCCAGTCGTCATTGCCGGACTGGCCGGACTCCTCCATCAGGAAGCCCCAGCCGGGGCGGCCGCGGGACAGTTCCTCGCGCAGCGTCTGTTCGGCGCGCAGGTCCGCCTGGCTGACGAAATCGCCGGCGCCCTTGGCGGTGACCTGCAGGGATTCGACATCGGCGAAGTCCCGCAGCAGGCGGCGGGCCGCCTTCTGCATCGCGGCCTGGAGGACCGACATGGCGGGGGAGAGGCGGGGCGAGACGGCCATGGGGGCAGCGATTCCGGAATGAATGAGCAGGTCTTGGGAGGCCCCCCAGAGCCCTCTCCCCCTGCTTGGGGGGAGAGGGTCGCGCAGGCTCGGCGCGCAGCGCCTAGCCGAAGCGGGTGAGGGGGGCTTCCGGGAGCAGGTTAGGCTTTGGTCTTAGCTCTTGGCGCGTTCGTAGTACGAACCGTCTTCCGTCTTCACCACGATCTTCTCGCCGACGGTGATGAAGGGCGGCACCATGGTCTTCACGCCGTTGGACAGCACGGCGGGCTTGTAGCTGCTGGTGGCGGTCTGGCCCTTCACGACGGGGTCGGCCTCGACCACTTCCAGCGTCACCTGCTCGGGCAGCGTCATGGCGACGGGCTCGCCCTCGATCAGGCGCACGCCGACGGTCATGTTCTCGACCAGGAAGGGCAGGCGCTCGCCGAGGATATCCTTCGGCACCTGGGTCTGCTCGTAGGTCTCCGGGTCCATCAGGACGATCATGTCGCCCTCGGCGTAGGAGAAGGTGAACTCCTTGTCCTCGGTCTGCAGACGCTCGACCGTATCCGCGGTGCGCCAGCGCTGGTCCTTCTTGGCGCCGGTCTTGATGTTCCGCATGTCCACCTGGATGATCGCGTTGCCCTTGCCCGGGATCATGATGTTCTGGCGGATGATGGTGTAGCGCTGGCCCTCGAACTCGATGACCATGCCGGCACGCATCTGGTTGGCCTGCATCTTCGCCATGGTGGGGTAGTCCTGAATGAGCGGTGGGAATGTGGGGCGCGGATACAACGGCGGGCGGCCAGGGGCAACCTTCAGCAGGCGATGCGTCAGCCTCGCCTTACCCGTCGCCCACCGTGCTGCGCCTTCAGGTCGAGACTGATCGGTACATCGCCGCTCTGTATCAGCACCTTATCAAGATCGACCGGGAGTAGTCCGATTTCAGCCGCCAGTTCTGATGGACGCAACGCCCGGACCTTAAGTACTCGCTGAAGCGTCCGGTTTTTATTGCGAAGCGCGTTGATAATCTTAAAATCCGTCGTGAGGAAATATTCGATGCCATGGACTTGCGCGCTGTGAACATGCCAGGCGTCCAAAGTGTGATGGCTGCCTAACTGCGCCACCAGCGTTTTAAACGGTTCGTCAGAAATGTGTTTGAGCCACTCCTGGTGCTTTTGTTTAGTGCTGAATTGTTCCGTTATATCGCAGCCGAGTCGATGAATATCATGCAGTTGCTCATTAAATGGGGTGAATTTATACTTTACTGCTCGATCATAAATTCCATAGCCCATATAGCGGCCTGCGGTTTGGCGCCACTGCTCACTGCGGAGTTCACGTGACTGATGAAGGATAAGAAGATCGAGCTGGGAGAGCAGCGCTATGCCATCCAGAAAACGCAATTCCTGTCCAATTGCCGTGTCTTTGTCCGCAAACTTTCGCGGAACTCTAAATGTCTTGACTCCATCAACCTGTAGCGGACCCCAAGGAATAGTCGACTTGACCGACACCGTGACGTGAGTCACCGAATGCGCGAGTACAGAGTTGTCGACCAGCAGCCGAAGCGGTCCGTTGGCTGTCAGCTGCGCCTTTGCAGCAGCGACGCTACGACTGATCTCGTTCAGGGTTGCTCATCCGCCATATGGGTTGTGTAAGGTCAATGTGATCGACAAATTGAACGCTTTCGGCCATGCAGCCGTAAGCGCTGCCAACTGCTCGACTTTGGGGCGTTGGTCGTGAGGGACACTTGATCGTTGGGGTTGTCACGGACCCCTCGTCACATTTGATGCGCACATGTGGTCATTCGATGCGGCATTCCAAGCATTTTCACGATAAGGCAGCGGCATCCGCCCAGCCAGGCCCAATCGGTGCCTTCCCCCCGCCATTCGGCCGTTCCTGCACATAGGTCGGCCAGGCCAGCCCCGTCACCCGGAAGCGCAGTTCCGACAGTATCGCCCGCCCTTCCTCCGGCGGCACCGCGAAGCGCGCGGTGCCCGGCGCCGGGTCCAGCTGGTGCAGATAATAAGGTTTCACCCGCCCCCGCAGCATCGCCCGGAACAGCTCTTCCAGCGCCGCGGCGGAATCATTCACCCCGCGCAGCAGCACGCTCTGCCCCATCAGCACCACCCCGGCCCCGGTCAGCCGCCGAAGCGCCGCCATGGCCTCCGCCGTGAACTCCCGCGCATGATTGGCGTGCACGCACAGATACAGCGGCTTCTCAACCGTCAGCGCCGCCGCCAGCGCCGCATTAACCCGCCCGGGATCGGCCACCGGCACCCGCGAGTGGATCCGCAAAATCTCGATATGCGGAATGGCGGAAAGCCGCTCCAGCAGCCAGGACAGCCGGCGCGGGCTCAGCATCAGCGGGTCGCCGCCGGTCAGGATCACCTCCCGCACCTGCGGGGTCCGCGCGAACCAGGCGATCGCGGCTTCCAGCTGTTCCGTCGTCAGCAGCCCGCCATCCGGCCCCACCACCTCCCGCCGGAAGCAGAAGCGGCAATAGACCGGGCAGGCCAGCAGCGGCTTCAGTAGCGCGCGGTCGGGGTAGCGATGCACCACGCCGGGCACCGGGGTGAAGGGCGCATCCGCCGTCGGGTCCTCGATCTCATGCGGCGCGGTCCGCAACTCCGCCGGATCCGGGATGTATTGCGCGGCGATCGGGTCGCGCGGATCGGCGGGGTCGATCAGCGCCGCCATGGCCGGCGTCACCGCGATGGCATAGCGCGCCTGCACCGCCTCGATGCCGGCAAAATCGGCCTCCGGGCGCAGCAGCCCGGCCTCGGCCAGGCTGGCGGCGTCGCGGAGGGTGCGGGAATGGTTTCGGGGCGCGGCGGGATGGGGCATGGTCCGCGCTGCTAAACCCCAACCCCACCGCATCAACAAGGGGGAACGCATCCATGCCCGAGGCTCCCATCCCCGCCGAGACGCCCCGCCGCCCCTGGACCCGCGAAAGGCTCGCCGCCCGGCTGCCCTTCCTGCGCCGCCGCGCGGCACTCACCGCCGCGGTGCGCGGCTTCTTCCATTCGCGCGGCTATCTGGAGGTCGAGACCCCCTGCCTGGTGCCGGCGCCGGGGATGGAGGTGCATCTGCGCGGCTTCGCCACCGACTACCGCCCGCATCTCGGCATCGGCCAGGACACCACGCTCTGGCTGCGCACCTCGCCGGAGCTCGCCCTGAAGCGGCTGCTGGTCGGCGGCGCCGGCAAGGTCTTCGAGCTCGCCCGGGTCTGGCGGAACGGGGAGGCGAGCCCGCGCCACGCCCCCGAATTCACCATGCTGGAATGGTATGCGCCGGATCTCAGCCTGGCCGGGCTGATGGAGGAGACGGAACTGCTGCTGCGCTCCGTCTGCCCCGGCCTGGTCGGTCATGGCGAGGTGACGGCCGACTTCGCGCTGCCCTTCGAACGCCTGACCATGGCCGAGGCCTTCGGCCGCCACTGCCGCGGCATGGACATCCTGGGCACGGTGGATGCCCGGACCGGGGAGGGCGATGCGGCAAGACTGCGCGCCAATGCCCGCAAGTCGGGCCTGGAGGTGCCGGATACGGATAATTGGGAGGATGGCTTCTTCCGCCTGGTGATGCGCTATATCGAGCCCGCCATCGGCCGCGGCCGCGCCACCTTCCTCACCCATTGGCCCGCGCCCCAGGCGGCGCTCGCCCGGCGCGACCCGCGCGATGGGCGCGTCGCGCTGCGCTTCGAGTTGTTCGCGGCGGGGCTGGAGCTCGCCAATGCCTTCGAGGAACTGACCGACCCGGTGGAACAGCGCGCCCGCTTCGAACGCGACGTGGCGCAGCGCCGGGCGGAGACCGGGGAGGATGGCTGGGACGTGGACGAGGATTTTCTCAATGCGCTGGAGGCCGGCATGCCGCCTGCCTCCGGCATCGCGCTGGGCTTCGACCGGCTGGCGATGCTGGCCAGTGGGGCCACGGATATTGAGGACGTGCTCTGGTTGCCCGCCATCCCGCGCGGCCCGCAGCAGGCTTTGGCGGCGCCGCCGAAGCTGCTGGCCGGCCCCTCAGCCGTAGGCTAGCGCGGCCTGGATGGCGGCGGAGCGTTCGGCCGGCCAGGCGAAGAAGGTGAAGACGTAGGGGTCGCTGGCGGCGAAGACCGCCGGGTCCGGCGAGGCCACCTGCATGGTCGCGGCATCGAACTCCGCGTGCTTGTGCCATCCGCCGTCGAGGGCGAACCAGGTCTCGTAGCCCAGGCCGGCCAGCAGCGCCGGCACCTCCCGCGTGCTGCCGGGGCGGTGGCGTTCCTCCACCTCCAGGCTCAGCACCGGGCGGCAGCGGGTGAGGGTGGCGCGGCCGCCTCCCAGCACCTCGGCCTCGAAACCCTCGGCATCCAGCTTCACATGCATCAGGTCGCGCAGGCCGAGCGCATCGATGGTGGTCACCGGCACGGCATGGCGCTCGACGGTGACGGAGTCGAAGCCCGCATAGCTTTTCGCGGTGGAGGCCCATTGCTCCTGCGCCACCCCGTCCAGCACGGGCACGGACAGGGTCAGCTGGCCGGGCTGCGCGCCCAGCGCCTCCGGGTGCAGTTCGATCTGCGGCGGGATGGCGCCGTATTCGGCGTGGATGGCGGCCTGCAGCCGGGCGAAGGCGCTGGGCAGCGGCTCGAAGGCCAGCACCCTGGCGCCGGGCAGGCGGGAGAGTGGCAGGGTCAGCAGCCCGTCATGCGCGCCGATATCGAGGATGCTGCCCGGGCGGTGCAGCTTTTCGTGAAAGGTCAACTCGTCCATGCGCCGGCCGGCCCTCTTGGTCAGACCCGTCCATGTGGGGTGGCCGGCGCGGAACGCAGCCTCAGTTCGGCGGCACTTCCGAAATCCGCAGCTGGGCCGGCACGCGCGACCCGCGGTCGTAATGGCCGATCCAGATGTCGTACTGGCCGGATTGCGGCCGGCGGAAGATCAGACCGGGATCGGTGCCCCGGAAATCGTCATTGCAGGCCCAGGTGCCGTCCGGAAGGTTCACCACAAGCGTCACATCGGCGCGGGAGACCGCCGAGAGATACAGCGGCAGCCCCTGGCCGGCGCGGTAGTTCAGCCGCACATCCGGCGCATTGGCGATGGAGCCCACGCATTGCGACCCGCCGAGGCGCTCGGCCGGCAGCCCGCCGCCGGCGGTCACGTTCACCACGAAGGGGTCGGGCGCGAAATTGGCGCTGAGATTGACCGTGCCGAAGGAGGGACGCCGATTGTAGTCCTGCGCGAAGCTTGGCGTCGGCGCGAGGCTGAGGGCCAGCGTCGGCGCGGCGGACAGCGCCAGCAGCATGGCGATGTGTCGGGGCAGCATGCTTGGTCTCCGGGTGGCGGCGCGGGATGCCGCGGCGCGGGTGGACATTTCCCCAATCCTTTGGGCCGGCTGCATCCGCCGCGCCGTTGCGGATCGTAATCCATTCCTGGCCGACGCCAAGGCTGCCGCGGCTTCGGCCCGCCGGGATCAGAGAAAAAGCCGCCCCTCGCTGACCGGCACCACGCCGCCGCCGAGGCTGACGCGGATGCCGCTTCCCGGCACGGCGCGGGCTTCCAGACGCAGCAGGCTGGGCCGGCCCATCTCGATGCCCTGCTCCACCTCCAGCGCCAGGGATTCGCCGCCGAGGCGATGCAGCAGCAGCCCGGCCAGCGCCACATTGGCGCTGCCCGTCGCCGGGTCCTCCACCACGCCGGACAGCGGCGCGAACATCCGCGTGCGCAGCCGGCCGGGACCCAGCCGGGTGAACAGATGCAGTCCGATGGCGCGTTCCGCCGGCAGATGGGCGCGAAACGCCGCGGCATCCGGCGCCGCGGCGGCCAGGTTCTCGGCGTCCGCCACTTCCGCGATGGCAAAGGGCACGCCGCAGGAAGCGAGCACGGGCGTGCCCACCAGGCCCGGCAGGCCGGCGCAGGCGGCTAGGCCCGCCGCGGGCAGGCTCTCCCCCAGCGCGAAGGGCTGCGGCGCGGTGATCTCGGCGCCGGTCACCTGGCCCGACGCCTCGCGCAGCAGCCGGGCGGTCACGGCACCCGCCGGCTGGTGCAGCGTCAGCCTGTCCCCGCTCAGGCCCAGCCTGCGGGCCAGCAGCACGGCGGTGCCGACGTTTGGATGGCCGGCGAAAGGCATTTCCCGCGCCGGGGTGAAGATGCGGATGCGGGCGCTCGCCTCGGCCGCATCCTCGGCCAGGACGAAGACGGTCTCGCTGAGGGCGAATTCCCGCGCGATGGCCTGCATCCGCGCCGGCTCCAGCGCCGCGGCGCCCTGCACCACGGCCAGCGGATTGCCGCCATGCAGGGTGGTGGTGAAGACGTCGCAGGTTTCGAAAGGCAGGGTCATCGGGGCATTTCCGGACTGTTCAGCCGGTCCATGCTGCTCTGTCCCGGCCATTGGCGGGAAGGGTGCGGCGCTTGCAAAGGGATTTCGTCTCGCGCTGCATCGGCCGGTCGGGCTGGCGCCTCGCGCTCGGCGTGCTGGCCGCGGCGCTGGCGGCGGATCTTGCGCCGGTGCTGGCCTTCATCCTCTTCGCGCTGGCGATGGGGGTGGCGGAGGCACGGCCGGAGGCGATGGCTTCGTGGGACCTGCTGCGCAGCCTGGCGGTGCCGCTCGTCCTGCTGCCCTACGTGCTGCTGCTGACCCTGATCGGCGGCCTGCCGCTGCATCTGCTGCTGGTGGCGCGGGGCTGGGAGAGGGGGTGGGGCCACCTGCTGGCGGGACCGCTCGGCGGGGCCGCCGTGCTCGGCAGCGTCGAGGCGATGACCGCGGGCGAGATCGGCTTCCTGCTGCCCCTCGGCGCGCTGGCCGGCCTGGCCGGGGCGCTGGCCTTCCGCGCCGTCTGGCGGCCGCTTCCCCCCGAATGGGCCCTCAGGCTGAGGCGATGGCCGCATTCATCGCCCGCACCCCGGCCGCTGGGCCCTCGGGGTGGTTCCAGATGGCGCCGACCACGGCCAGGAAATCCGCCCCGGCGCGGACCAGCGGCGGGCAGTTTTGGGCGGTGATGCCGCCGATGGCGACGCAGGGCAGCTCGAACATCTCGGACCACCATTCCAGGATCTCGGGATCGGCCTGGTGCACCGTCTCCTTGGTCCCCGTCGGGAAGAAGGCGCCGAAGGCGACATAGTCCGCGCCCGCCTCGCCGGCCTCCATCGCCAGGTGGCGGGAGGCATGGCAGGTCACGCCGATCATCGCCTCTGCCCCCAGCAGCTTGCGGGCCGCCACCGGGTCGCCATCGCCCTGGCCGAGATGCACGCCATCGCAGCCGGCGCGCTTCGCCAGGTCCATGCGGTCGTTCATCAGCACCGCCACGTCGCGCGCCTGGGCCACGGGGATCAGCGCCTCCGCCGCGCGCAGCACCGCCTCATCCGGTGCGCCCTTCAGGCGGATCTGCAGCGCGGCCACGTCGCCGGCATCCAGCGCACGGGCCAGGCTGTCCGCGAAGGCGGCCAGGTCCGGCAAGGCGGGCGGGGTGATGAGGTAGAGGCGGCAGGCGTCAGGGTCGGGCATGGCCGGTCTGTGGCGCCAGCCGGGGGCCTCACGCAAGCCCCCTGATGGCCAGATGGGCGCCGAGTGCCAGCAGGCTGCCGAAGAAGATGCGGCGGAAGAGCGGCGGTGGGATCAGCCCGCGCAGCCGGCTGCCCAGCGCCAGCCCTGCCAGCGTCGGCGGCAGCGCCAGCAGCGAGGCCCCGGCCGAGATGGGCGTGAAGCTGCCCTGCCAGGCCAGCGCCAGGCCCAGCGCCAGCGTCGCCACCAGGAAGGAAAGGCCCAGCGCCTGCACCAGCGCATCCCGCGGCAGGCCCAGCGCGCCGAGCCAGGGCACCACCGGCATGACGAAGACGCCCGTCGCCCCCGTCACCAGCCCGCCCGCCAGCCCGATCGGCGCCGCGCTCAGCCGCTCCATGCGGGGTGACAGCGCAACGGGCGGCGCGAGGAGCCCCCAGCCGCCATAGGCCGCCAGCGCCAGGCCGAGCAGCCCCAGCGCCAGCGCGCCCCCGCCGGTCAGCAGCCCGATTCCCGCCAGCGTGCCGGGCACCAGCAGCAGCAGCATGGGCCAGAGCCGGCGCAACAGGTCACGCCAGCCGGGGCCGCTGGCCTGCAGGATATTGGTGACCAGGGAGGGCAGCAGCAGCAGCCCTGCGGCCTCCGCCGGCGGCATGGCCAGCGCCAGCAAGCCGATGGCGATGGTCGGCAGGCCGAGGCCGATCAGCCCCTTGGCCGCGCCGGCGATCAGGAAGACGAGGCCGATGACGGCGAGGGTTTGCAGGTCCATGTGCGACAGCCTGCCGCATCCGGCGGCCGATGGCTTCGGTGCCGGCCGAAGCTTTCGGCTTGATCCAGATCACGGAAGCGGCGCCCGGCCAGGCGCATCCTTTTGACACCGTTCCGAGCGGCGGCGGGCCGCCTTGGCCCATCTCCCAATCGAACCCGGCCGAACGCGAGTCGCGGCGCCTCGGCCTGATCGCCGGCCTGGTCGTCGCCGCGTTGGCGATCAGCATCCTGGCCTACAACAATCTGCGCGGCGGGCAGGCGGAGGCGGCGCGCGGCCGCTGGACGGCCGACAACCGATGCGGCGGCTGCCACGACGTGGCGGAGACGGCGCAGCCCACGCGCCGCAGCGGCACGCCGAGCTTCGTGCTGCTGGCGCAGGGCCGGCTGAGCCGGGAGTCCATCGAGGCCTTCCTGCAGCGCCCGCACGCCGCCATGCCGCCCTTCACCCTCTCGGCGGAGGAACGGCACAACCTGGCCGCCTATATGGCCAGCCTCGCCCCTTCGCGCTGAGGTCCTGAAACGCCAACAGCCGGATCCTCACGGACCCGGCTGCGGCGAAGTCCCGGGGCCGAGGCCCCGGTGGCCGAAAACTCAGTGCTTGTAGACGTTGATGATGGCGGCCAGCAGCGCCAGGGCATCCGCCTTGGAGCGCTGGAAGGCGTTGCGGCCCATGATGGAGCCATTGCCGCCGGCGGCATGGATGGCGCGCACCTCGTCCAGGATCGCCTCGGTGCCCTTGGCCTCGCCGCCCGAGAAGACCACCAGGCGACGGCCGCCGAAGCAGGCCTGCACGATGTGCTTGAAGCGGGCGGTGGCGTCGTCCTCGATCGGGCTCGCCTGGTAGGTCTTCTTCGCCGCATCCAGGCTGATGGCGGAGGTCGGCGGCTTCACCTTGATGATGTGGGCCCCGGTCAGCGCCGCCATATGCGCGGCATAGGCGCAGATATCGAGCGCCGTCTCACCCACCTTGTCCAGCATCGGGCCGCGCGGATAGGACCAGACCACCACGGCGAGGCCGACCGACTTGGCCTCCTCGGCCAGTTCGCGCAGTTCCTCGATCATCTCGAACTGGTATTCGGAGCCGGGGTAGATGGTGAAGCCGATGGCCGAGCAGCCCAGCCGCAGCGCATCGCCGACGCTGGCGGTCACGCCCTGGTCCTTGGTGGTGGACAGGCTGTTGCTGCTGTTCATCTTCAGGATGGTCGGGATGGTGCCGGCATAGGTGGAGGCACCGGCCTCGATCATGCCGAGCGGCGCGGCATAGGCGTTCAGCCCGGCCTCCAGCGCCAGCTCGAACAGGTAGCGCGGGTCATAGGCGGCGGGATTCGGCGCGAAGGAGCGGGCCGGGCCGTGCTCGAAACCCTGGTCGACCGGCAGGATGACCATGCGGCCGGTGCC
Source organism: Falsiroseomonas tokyonensis (assembly GCF_019024325.1). Lineage (GTDB taxonomy): Bacteria > Pseudomonadota > Alphaproteobacteria > Acetobacterales > Acetobacteraceae > Falsiroseomonas > Falsiroseomonas tokyonensis. The sequence continues at coordinate 87,936 of NZ_JAFNJS010000011.1, read as the reverse complement.
GCCCAGCTTGCCGGCCATCAGGATGCGGGCGAGGTTCGCCTTGGTCCCGGGATTGTCGCTCTCATACCAGGACAGGATTTCCTGGACCTTGGGCGTCAGGCGCATTTCTTCGAATCCTCTCGGCGGGCGGCAATGGATGCCCGCGTTTAGCGCAGGGATGGCGCGGTGTCATGCGCTGGCGCGGCTGCTTTCGCGCACCAGTCGGTCAGTTTTGCGCGGGCGAAGGGGCGCCGGAGGTCCAGCGCCTGCAGGTCCAGTGCGGGGGGGCGGACCGGCAGGACCAGCGCACCGGTTTCCCCGGCAGCCTCACATAGGGACGCGAAGGCGGGACAACCACCCTCCAGCACGATCCGCCGGCAGCCGGCCCGCAGCGCCGCCAGCGCATCGCCGGCCGCGGCCCCGCAGCACAGCGCATCGGGGAATCCGGGCGCCAGCGCCACCAGCGCCCGCCAGGCCAGCGGCCCGAGGAAGCCGGCCGCCCCGGGCGCCGAGAGCAGCAGCACCGAACCCGGCTTCACCTGGCTGGACAGCCATCGCAGTTCCGCCGCGGAGCGGATGGTGATGGCGGGCGGCAGCGGGGGCGCGCCGAAGCCGCCCGAGACCATGCTCACCGTTGACCCGCCGCGCCGTGCATGCAAAGCGTTGAGCATGCCGGAACCGGTGGCGACAAGGCGCATGTGCGCAGTCGCTGCGGCTGGCCTGTGAACGGTTTGGGGGCTTCCGGGTGTCAGCTACGCGTGCGGAGACGGGCGACCCGACCAGCCGCGCCCTGGCGCGGCTCGAGGAGGCGGTGGAGCGCCTGGCGGAGGCCGCCGCCCAGCCGCGCGGCCCTGCGGGCGCCCCCAGCGTAGAGGGCGTGCCCCGTGCCGCCGTCGCCGCCATCGCGGACCGGTTGGACGAGACGATTGCGCGGCTGCGCGCGGCGCTCGGAGAGGATCAATAGATGGGTCAGGTCACCGTCCGCGTCGGCGGCTACAGCCACCCCGTTTCCTGCGAGGACGGGCAGGAGGCACATCTCGTCTCCCTGGCCGGCGAGGTGGACAAGCGGGTCAATTCCATCAAGGCGATGGGCGGCCAGTTCGGCGAAAGCCGGCTGCTGCTGCTCGGCGCCCTGCTGCTGGCGGATGAGGTGCACGACCTGAAGGTGGCCCTGTCCCAGGCGCGCGCCGGCCAGAACATGGCCGCCCCCCAGCCGGACCCGAAGCTGGCCGAGCGCCTGGCCCGCATCGCCGACCGCATCGAGGGCATTGCCCAGACCCTCGACCGCCCCTAAGTGGATAGAGCGGGGCTGCCCGGTTGGTGAGGCACTTTAACCCCCGGGGCCAATGAGCATCCTCCGGGGGCTGGCGCTGCCCAGGCCGTGGTCTGGGCATCTGGTTCCCACCTGCACCAGCAGGTCTCAGGAGGGTTATCACGCCCACGGCCATGGTGGCTCCGCAGCTTTTTTCTGACCCTCAGACGGCGGGCGCGCGCTCCACGCGCTTGCCTTCGCGCCCTGCACATGGGCGCCTCGGCCCGCAGTCCTGCTGGGCGCGGGCCGCCGTCGCGGCCTCGGCGCGCCGGGCGCGCCGCAGGTTGATCCCCCTCCTGCTCACTGACGCGGGCTCCGCTTTTTCTCCCTCTCCCCCTCTTGGGGGGGGTCGCGGCGCTGCCGCGACGCCGCAGGCTGGTCGGGGTGGGAGGGAGCGCGCTGCCCATCCGGGCAGAACCCCATGATGCTCTGCCCCGAACTCCTTGCCGCCCTGAAGGCCGAAGCCCGCAAGCGCGCGCTCGCCCGCCGCGCCGCCTGCGACCCCGCCCTCGGCGCCGCGCTGACCGAGCACCTGCTGCGCAACGCCCCGCCCCCGCCCGGCGCCATCATCGCCGGCTTCTGGCCGATGGGCGCCGAGATCGACATCCGCCCCCTGCTGCACGCCCTGCACGCAGCCGGCCACCGCATCGCCCTGCCGGTCACACCGAAGCGCGGCCAGCCGCTGCATTTCCGCGCCTGGCAGCCGGGCGACACCCTGGCGCGCGGCCCGCTCGGCACCAGCCAGCCCGGCGTGGAGCAGCCGGCGCTGACGCCGGACTGGCTGCTGGTGCCGCTGCTGGCCTTCGACCGTGCCGGCCAGCGCCTGGGCTATGGCGGCGGCTATTACGACCGGACGCTCGCCAGCCTGCCCGGCGCCACCGCCATCGGCGTGGCCTATGCGGCGCAGGAGGTTGACGAAGTGCCCGCAGGGGTGGACGACGCGCCCCTCGACGCCGTCGCGACGGAGCGGGGCGTGATCTTCTGCGGAGCCGCGAAAGCTTGAGAATCCTGTTCCTCGGCGACCTCGTCGGCCGCTCCGGCCGCGACGCCGCCGGTGCCGCCATTCCCGTGCTGCGGGACCGGCTGTCGCTCGACCTGGTCGTGGTGAATGCGGAAAACGCCAGCCACGGCTTCGGCCTGGCGCCCGAGATGGCGCGCGCGCTGTTCACCGCTGGCGCGGATGTGCTGACGCTGGGCAACCACGCCTGGGACCGCAAGGAAATCTTTTCCTATATCGAAACGGAACCCCGGCTGATCCGGCCGCTGAACTATCCGCCGGGCACGCCGGGAAAGGGGGCCTTCGTGGCGGTGCTGGCCGATGGCCGGAAGGCGCTGGTGGTGCAGGCCATGGGGCGGCTGTTCATGGATGCGCTGGACGACCCGTTCCGCGGCGTGCAGGCCGCCATCGCCCCGCATCGCATGGGGGCCGGCGGCACGGTGCAGGCGATCCTCGTTGATTTCCACGCGGAGGCGTCGTCGGAGAAACTGGCCATGGGCCACAGCTTCGATGGCAAGGTCTCGCTGGTGGTGGGCACGCATACCCATACGCCGAGCGCGGACCACCAGATCCTGGTCGGCGGCACCGGCTACATGACGGATGCCGGCATGTGCGGCGACTATGACAGCGTCATCGGCATGCAGAAGGGCGGCGCCGCGCTGCGCTTCTGGAAGAAGGTGCCGGGCGAGAAGCTGGCGCCCGCCGAGGGCGAGGCGACGGTGTGCGGGGTGTTTGTCGAGACCGATGATGCCACGGGGCTCGCGACACGGATCGAGCCGCTGCGGATGGGCGGGCGGTTGAGCCAGGTGATGCCGGGGGTCTGAGGCGGAGGCCCCCCACCCAACCAGCCCTTGGCGTTGCGGCAGTGCCGCAACCCCCCCTAAGCAGGGGGGAGGGCTTGAAGGTCAGGCGGCTTGGCGGAACCGCGCCAGCGTGCCGCTGCGGAGCATGGTGCTGGGCAGGGTGCGGCCGACCACATCCTCGGCCAGCCGCCCGGCCTCGACCAGCGCCTCCAGATCGATGCCGGTGGCGATGCCCATCTCCTCGCAGAGCAGCACCAGCTCCTCCGTCGCGATATTGCCCGGCGCGCCCGGCTGGCCCGCGAAGGGGCAGCCGCCGAGGCCGCCCACCGTGGTGTCGAAGCGGGACACGCCGAGCCGCAGCCCGGCATGGGCATTGGCGATTCCGAGGCCTCGCGTGTCGTGCAGATGCAGGATGAGGGACAGGTCCGGCCAGCGTGCGCGAACCTCGCCCAGCACGCGCTCGATCCGCGCCGGCGTCGCCCAGCCCATCGTGTCCGCCAGCGTCGCCTCGCGCAGCGTCAGGCCCTGTTCCGCGCCGATGGCGAAGGCATCCGCCAGCGCCTCGACCACCTTGGCCGGCGGCACATCGCCCGAATAGTTGCAGCCGAAGGCGGCCTGCACGCTGATCCGCGGCACCGCCACGCCGGCCGCCAGATGCGCCGCCACATTGGCGCGCTGGGCTTCCAGATTCTTCGCGCGGTCGCGATTCAGGTTCTTCAGCGAGAAGGCCTCGCTGGCCACCACGGTGACCGCGCCCTCCACCTTCAGCCGGTCCTTGAAGGCGAGCGCGCGGTTCAGCCCGGCCGCGTTGAACCACAGCGCGGTGTAGGTCACGCCCGGCCTGGGCGCGAAGCCGGCCACCACGGCCTCCGCATCCGCCCAGCCCGGCACCAGCTTGGGCGAGACGAAGGAGCAGACCTGGATGTGATGCAGGCCGGTGGCGGAGAGCGCGTCGACCAACGCCACCTTGCGATCCGTGGGGATCGGCCCCGGCTCAATTTGAAAACCCTCGCGCGGGCCTTCCTCGCGGATTTCGACGGTGCTGGGCAGGTCGGTCATGGCAGTGCTCCCTCGACGACCGTTCTAGGCCCAGGAGGGCAAGTCGATCCAGGCCAGGTGCCCGCCCTTGCCGGCGCCGCAATCGAGGAAGATGCACCGCCCGCCCAAGGCCCCCTCCGCCACGAAGGGGCGGCCGTCCAGGCTGCGGCGGTCGTGGCCGCAGACCACGGTGACATCGGCAGGGATCTTGTCGACCCAGTCATGCACCCGGTCCGGAAAGCCATCCTGCCGCATGCGCCCGGTGACCTGGCCGAACAGCGCCCGGGTCACCAGCCCCTGCGCCTTCTGCGTCCCGGCATCCTGCGGCGGGGCACTATGCAGCATGCCGGGGTGATAGCCGCCATGGACAAAGATGCGGCCGCCATCGCGGATCCAGGCGGGGGCGCGGGCGATCTCCTCCACCGCGCGCGCCTTCAGCAGCTCGCCATCCGGCGCGGCATCCAGCTGCGCCAGGGTCCGGCCCAGCCCCTCGGGCTGGATGCGCAGCGGGGTGCCGGTCAGGGCGCGGCGCAGCTTGTGGTCGTGGTTGCCAAGCAGGAACAGCCCCTGGCCGCGGTCGATCAGCGCGAAGATGCGGCGCAGCACCTCCGGACTGTCGGGCCCATGGTCGGTCAGGTCGCCCAGCTGCAGCACGAACATATCGGCCGCCAGCGCGCCCTCTATGGCATGGATGAAGGCCTCCGCATCGCCATGCACATCGGCCACCACGCGCAGCCCGGCGAAGCCGCGCCACAGATGTTCCGGGCGGCGCATCACGCGCGGAGCGCCGCGAAGGCTTCGAGCGCCCGGGCCCGGCCCTTTGCATGGTCGACGACCGGCCGCGGATAGGAGGTGCCGAGCCTGACGCCCGCCGCGGCCAGCACCTCGGACGGTGCCTCCCAGGGCTTGTGCAGGAAGGCATTCGGCAGCCGGGCCAGTTCCGGAACCCAGCGGCGCACATAGCGGCCCTCGGCGTCGAACTTCTCGCCCTGCAGGATCGGGTTGAAGACGCGGAAATAGGGCGCCGCATCCGTGCCGCAGCCCGCCACCCATTGCCAGGAGGCGCTGTTGGAGGCGAGGTCGGCATCCACCAGCGTGTCCCAGAACCAGGCGGCGCCATCCTGCCAGGGCTGCAGCAGGTGCTTCACCAGCAGGCTGGCGGCGATCATGCGGACGCGGTTGTGCATCCAGCCGGTCTGCCACAGCTGGCGCATCCCCGCATCCACCACCGGATAGCCGGTGCGCCCCCGCTGCCAGGCGGCCAGCAGCGCCGCATCCGCCTGCCAGGGGAAGCGGGAAAACTCCGCGCGCAGCGGCACCTCCGGCAGTTCCGGCCGGTGCCAGAGCAGGTGGTAGGAAAATTCCCGCCAGAGGATCTCCTTCAGAAAGGTCTCGGTCTGCCCGGCCTCCGCCCCCGCGGCGCGGGCGGCATGCCAGACCTGGCCCGGCGAGACCTCGCCCCAGTGCAGATGCGGCGAAAGGCCGGAGGAGCCCTCGATGCCCGGGATATTGCGATCCGTTCCATAGCGGCCCAGCGCGCCGGCGACGAAGCGCGCCAGCCGCGCCTGCGCCCCGGCCTCGCCCGGCTGCCAGGTCTTGTCGAAACCCCGGGCCCAGTCGGGCTCACCGGGTACGGGATAGAGGCCCAGCGCCTCCAGCGTCTCGCCGCCCGGCGGATGCGGCAGGCCGGCCAGGCGATCGGGCGCGGGCCGTGGCGCGGGCGGGTCGCCGGCGGCGAGCAGCGTCTTGGCGAAGGGCGTATAGACGGCATAGGGCTTGCCGCTGGCGGCGCCGAAGCCATGCGGTTCCCGCAGCAGGGCAGTGGTGTGCAGGGCCAGGCTGCGGCCGCCATCGGCCAGCGCCTCATGCACCCGCCGGCTCTGCGCCCGGGCCCAGGGTTCGTATCCGCGGCCGGCATGCACCGTGCCGGCGCCGATGGCCGCCGCCAGGGCCGGCAGCACCGTCTCTGCCCGGCCGCGGGCCAGCAGCAGGGGGGCGCCGCGCGCGGCGAGGTCCCGACCCAGCGCAGCCAGGCTGCCGCGCAGCCACCAGCGGGCGGCGCCGCCGGGCCGATGCGGGCCGGCGGCCGCGTCATCCAGCACGAAGACCGGCAGAAGGGGGCGCCCGCCTGCCACGGCGGCCAGCAGGGCGGGATGGTCGGAAAGGCGAAGGTCGTGGCGGAACCACAGCAGCGAGGGCTCGGTCATCCCCGCCATGTAGGATGGATTGCGCGGGAAGGGAGCCATGGCGGGTGCCTAGGGCGGCGGATGCGGTGACCAATTCGGTTCGGTGCGGTTGAACCATTCCGTAGCGGCGGCGTTCTGCCCCCGACCGCAATGCCAGGCCGCCCCCGAGGCTTCGGCTGTGCGGGCCACTGATAAGGAAAGCCCCCATGATCCAGACCAGCCTGCCGCGCCGCGGCTTCCTGACGATCGGTTCGATGGTTGCCGCCGGCACCCTGGCGGCCCCCGCCGTGCTGCGCGCCCAGACCGTGCCGCCCACCCGCACCCTGGCCGATACCATGGCCGGCGACAGCCGCTTCTCCCGCTTCCTGGACCTGATCACCCGCGCCGGGATGGTCGAGGACTTCCGCTCCGCGCAGCCGATGACGGTCTTCGCGCCGATCGATGCCGCCTTCCAGGGCGCGCCCGCCAACCTGCTGCAGCAGCTGACCGGCAGCGGCAGCCAGTCGGGCGGCAGCCAGGAGAGCGTGGATCGCCAGCGCCTGGCCGCGCTGATCAACTACCACATCGTGCCCGGCGCCTTCCGCTCCACGGAGCTCACCGGCGCGGAGCGCCGCCTGACGACGCGCAACGGCTCCGACATCGCGTTGGCGATGGCGAATGGCGCGGTGACGCTGCGCAACCCGTCCCCGGGCCAGCAGACCGCGGGCTTCGGCTCCGCGGGCATGAATGTCGCTGCCCAGCCGGCGCGCGTGGTCGCGGCCGATATCGTGGCCAGCAACGGCGTGATCCACGGCATCGACCAGGTCATCTGGCCGTAATAGCCGGCCAGTACTTGCCAGGATCGGCCCGCCCGGCTTCGGCCGCGGCGGGCTTTTTCGTGCGCGACGCGTTTGCCGCGGTTCGGTCAGCAGGTGATGCGCAGCGCGCTCTGGACCGCGGCGGCGGAGGGCGGCTGGGACCCCGCCGTCCCCGAGAAGCTGCCGATGCGGAGCGAGACATTGGCCCGCGCGGGAACCGATTGCGGGGTCCGGACCTCGCTGAAGCTGAAGCGCTCAAGGCCGCTGATGGAGACCAGGGCCGTGATGTTCTGCGCCGTCTCGTTCCTCACGCTGATGGTGTAGTCGATGAACATCACGCCGTAGCCGCCGCCCGGCCGCACCGTGGACAGCACGGTCGATCCCTCCAGCCGGTTGTTGCAGTAGCGGTTGCTCTGGGCCTCGGCAGGGCCGGTGAGGCTGGCCAGGGCGGCCAGCGTGGCCATGCCGAGGCCGGCCATGCAGAGTGTGGAACGAACGAGGATCGAAGGGCTGCGCATCTGCTGTCTCCGGCGTCTTCCTCTCCTCTGAACCCAGCCTCACCTTGTGGCAATCCAGCCCCGCCCGATGGCCGCCATAGGGGCGGCCTATTCCCTCAATCCAGCCGCGTCGCCGCCGTGATGGCGGGGCCCAGGTTCAGCGAGCCCTCCAGCCGATAGCCCAGGTTCAGCCCGGCGCGCCGCACCCAGACCTGCTTCAGGTCGAACAGCGGCAGGCTGCAGCCGGCTTCCATCACCTTGCGCTGCGCCGTGGCCCATAGCGCCAGCTGCCGCGCCTCATCCGGCTCCGCCCGCGCCGCGTCGATCTCGGCATCCGCCGCGCTGCAATGGGCGAAGTTCAGCGACATGGTCGGTTGCCCCGGCGCGCTGCGCGAATGGTAGAACTGGCTGAGGTAGCTGTCCGCCACCGGATAGCGCGCTGCGCCGTAGAAGGTCAGCTGCGACAGGTCCTGGCGGATCCGCGCGTGATAGGTCGCGTGTTCCACCACCTCCATGTCCAGCCGGATATTGGCGCGCCGCAGCTGCGCCTGCACCACCTCCATGATCGGCTGCTGCGCGGAGTTGGAGGAGACGACGGCGCGGATGGTGACGCCATCCGGATGCCCGGCCTCCGCCAGCAGGGCGCGGGCGCGGGCCAGGTCGTGCGGGTAGCGCGGCACATCCTCCGTCGCGCCGAGATAGCCGGGCGGCACCGGGCTGACCCAGGGGGTCGCGACATCCAGCCCGACGAAGCGGGCGATGCCGGGCGCGTCGATCGCATGCTGCACGGCGCGGCGCACGCGGGGATCGTTCAGCGGCGCGCTGCGGCTACTGATCAGCAGGGTGCGGAATTCGCCGGGCGAGAAGACCTCCACCACCGTATTCGGATGCGCGCGCATCCGCTCCACCCAGCGCTGCTCGCGCCGGCCGATGAAGAGGTCGAGCTCGCCCGCGGTGAAGGCGAGCTCGCGCGTGGCGTCGGAGGTGATGAAACGCAGGTCGATGGCGCGGATCGCCGGGCGGCCGCGCCAATGCGCGTCATGCGCCACCATCCGCGCCGCGCCACCGCCGGCGCGTTCCAGCCGGAAGGGGCCGGTGCCCGGCGCCTGCCCGCCCGCATCGGCGCGGCGGGAGACGATCATGCCGCCATGGTAATTGGCGAAAAGCCCGAGCGCGCCGGCCACCGCCTGGCGCAGCGTGACGCGCACCGTCATCGGGTCCAGCACCTCGATGGCCGTCACGGGGGCATAGTCGCCGGAGAAGGCGCTGCGGGCGCGATCGGCGGCGCGGCGCAGGGAGAAGACCACGTCCTCCGCTTCCATCGCCGTGCCGTCATGGAAGCGGATGCCGGGGCGCAGGCGGAAGGTGAAGCTGAGGCCATCCGCGCTGCGGGTGAAGCTTTCGGCGAGGTCAGGCTCCAGCTTCGCCGGATCGGCGGAGCCGGGCGGGAAGCGCACCAGCCCGTCATAGGCCCAGGCGAGCGGCGCCTTGTCCTGCGTCGCGCTGGCGCGATGCGGGTCGGTGGTGCCCATGTCCTGCGCGATCAGCCCGACGCGCAATGTCTGCGCCATCACGGCCGAGGGCAGCGCGAAAGCCAAGGCGAGGGCCAGCAGCCTGCTGCGCATTTGTCCTGTCCTTCCCAAGAGCCTTTGCGGCCCGAAACCTTCCCGGCTTGCAGGATGGGCCCGGCCGCGCCACCCTCGCAAGCATGTCATCCTCCGGTCTCTTCGACGTCGCGGTGCTGGGCGGCGGCATGGTGGGCTCCGCCATCGGCTTCGGCTGCGCCGAACGCGGCGCGCGCGTGGTGGTGCTGGACGAGGGCGATGTGGCGCTGCGCGCGGCGCGCGGCAATTTCGGCCTGGTCTGGTCGCAATCGAAAGGCGACGGCATGCCGGCCTATGCGGCCTGGACGCGACAGAGCGTGGCGCTGTGGCCGGCGCTGGCGGAGCGTGCCTCGGCGCTGGCGGGGCGGGATGTGCAGTATCGCGCGGTGGGCGGGCTGACCTTCTGCCTGGACGAGGCGGAATTCGCGGCGCGGCAGCTTTTCGTGCAGCGGATGCACAACCAGGGCCAGGAAGGCCTGCAGATGCTGGATCGCGCGCAGCTGCAGGCGCTGATGCCGGGCTGCCCGCTGGGGCCGGAGGTACGCGGCGCCAGCTACCAGCCGGCCGATGGCCATGTCGATCCGCTGACCCTTTTGCGGGGGCTGCAGGCGGGGATGCGCGCGGCGGGTGGGGTGCATCTGCCGGGCGCCGCGGTGCAGGCGGTGGAGCCCATCGCCGGGGGCTATCGCGTGACGCGGGAGGATGGCAGCCAGGTCGAGGCGCAGCGCATCGTCGTCGCCGCCGGCGTCAAGACGACGCCATTGGCCAGAATGATCGGGCTGGATGTGCCGGTGCGGCCGGTGCGCGGCCAGAACATCGTCACCGAACGCCTGGCGCCGATCCTGCCCTTGCCCGCGAGTGCCATCCGCCAGACCGGCGACGGCACCGTGCAGATCGGCGTCACCAGCGAGGATGACGGCAGCTTCGCCACCGCCACCACCACCGCGGCGCTGGCCACCATGGCGGCGCGCGCCTTGCGCGTGCTGCCGGTGCTGGCGCAGGCGCGCATGGTGCGCGGCTGGGCGGCGCTGCGGCCGATGACGCCGGATGGCTTCCCCGCCTATGCTGAGAGCACCACGCATCCCGGCTGCTTCGTCGCCACCTGCCATTCCGGCGTGACGCTGGCCGCCGTGCATGCGGGGCCGCTGGCGGAGGCGGTGCTGGCCGGCGTGCTGCCCGAACATGCGCGCGACCTGCATCCGGATCGCTTTGTTGGAATGACCCATGTTTCGTCGCACTGACCCCCCTGACTGCACCATTGTCTGGGAGGGGCGGGAACTGCCGGCGCGGGCTGGCGAAAGCCTGGCCGTGGCGCTGCTCGCGGCCGGCATCACGACATTCCGCGAAACGCCGGTGACGGGCGCGGCGCGCGGCCCGCTGTGTTTGATGGGCGCCTGCTTCGACTGCCTGGTGCAGGTGGAGGAGGCGCAGAATATGCAGGCCTGCCTGGTGCCGGTGACGCCGGGATTGCGGGCGCAGATGCAGCACGGCGCGCGCGGTTTTGTGGAGGACGCCGCATGAGCGTCGCCGACGAATGGACCGCCGAGGGCGCCGCGAAACCGCCGGTGGCGGAGACCACCGATGTGCTGGTGCTCGGCGCGGGACCGGCGGGCATGGCGGCCGCGACCGAGGCGCGCGCGCATGGCATGCGCGTGCTGGTGCTGGACGAGAATGGCGCGCCGGGCGGGCAGGTGCATCGCGCCGTCGAGGCGCGTCTGGCAAAGGGCGCGGTTGAGAAGCGTGACGCGAAGGATGACCAGGACAAGGACGGCGCCAAGCTTGCCGCGGCCTTCCGGGCCTCGGGCGCCAACTACCGCCCGAACGCCACCCTCTGGGCGGTGGAGCCGGAGGGCAAGGTCTTCTGGTCCGAGGGCGGCGCGGCCCGATCCATCCAGGCGGAGCGGCTGATCCTCTGCGCCGGCGCCACCGAACGGCCGCTGCCGATCCCGGGCTGGACCCTGCCGGGGGTGATGAGCGTGGGCGCCGCGCAGATCGCGCTGAAGACCGGCGGGCTGGTGCCGGAGGGCGCGGTCTGGCTGGCCGGGCAGGGGCCGCTGCTCTGGCTCTATGCCGTGCAGGCGCTGGCCAAGGGCGGGAAGATCGCGGGCATCATCGACCTCTCCCCGCCCGGCGGCCTGCAGCGCGCCCGGCCGCATCTGCTGCGGGCGCTGAAGGCGCCGGAATATCTCTGGCGCGGCCTTGTGTGGCAGCGCCAGGTGAAGCGCACGGTGCGGGTGATTCCGGCCCGCGAATTGCGCGCGGAAGGCGAGGGCCGGCTCGCCCGCATCCTGGTGGATGGCGTGGCGCATCCGGCCGATCTGTTGCTGCTGCATGATGGCGTGGTGCCGAATACCCAGGTGACGCGGGCCATCGCCGGCCTCACCCATGGCTGGGACCCGGTGCAGCGCTGCTGGCGGCCGGGGCTCGACCTCTGGGGGAATACCGCGGTGCCGGGGGTGATGGTGGCGGGCGATTCGGCTGGCATCGGCGGCGCCCGCGCGGCCGCGCTCTCCGGCCGCATTGCCGCGCTGGAAGCCGCTCGCGCGCTGGGCCGCATCACCACCGACGAGCGCGACGGCCGCGCCGGCCCGCTGCGCCTGCTGCGCGACCGCCAACTGGCGCCGCGCCTGTTCCTCGACGCGATGTTCCCGCCGCTGCCCGAGGCCGCCATCCCCGACGAGACCATCCTCTGCCGCTGCGAGGAGGTGACGGCCGGGCGGGTGCGCCAGGCGGTGGCACTCGGCTGCCTCGGCGCCAACCAGACCAAGGCCTTCACCCGCGCCGGCATGGGCCCCTGCCAGGGGCGGATCTGCGGGCCGTCGGTGCATGGGGTGATCGCCGCGGCGCGCGGCGTGGAGGGGGGCGAGGTGGACCCGTTCCGCACCCGCTTCCCGACCAAGCCGCTGACGCTGGGCGAGCTGGCGGCGCTGGCGGGATGAGGGGCGCCTCTGCCCTGGGCGATAGCCCTCTCCCCCCGCTTGGGGGGAGAGGGTTGGGTGAGGGGGGCTCCGCAGGACATGCGCCTGTCCGTGTACTGGCACGTCCCCCCCACCCAACCCTCCCCCCCATAAGAGGGGGAGAGGGCTTCAGGCCTCGCCCGTGAAAAAGGCCCTCGTCATCGGCGGCGGGCTGCATGGTCTCTCCACCGCCCTCCACCTGGCCCGCACCCCCGGCTGGCAGGTCACGCTGCTGGAACGCCGCCATGTCGGGCGCCATTCCAGCGGGGTGAATGCGGGCGGGGTGCGCCGTCTCGGCCGCGCTTTGCCGGAAATCGCGCTGTCCGTCATCGCCGCCGAGATGTGGCACGGCATCGAGGCGCTGGTCGGCGATGATTGCGGCTTCCGCGCCACGGGCCAGGTGAAGGTGGCCGAGAGCGCCGCCGACATCGCGAAGAACGAAGCCCGCGTCGCGCAGGTCCGCGCACTAGGCTGGACGCATGAGGAGGTGGTGGACCAGGCCGAAGTCCGCCGCCTGCTGCCCGCCGTCTCCCCGCATGTGGTCGGCGCCATCGTCACGCGGGATGATGGCTCGGCCGACCCCATGCGCACCGTCATGGCCTTTCGCCGCGCGGCCGAACAAGCAGGCGTCGTGATCCACGAGGGCGTCGCCGTCACCGGCCTGGAACGCACGGCCGAGGGCACCATCCGCGTCGCCACCGACCACCAGATGTTCGAGGCGGAGCGCGTGGCCAATTGCGCCGGCGCCTGGGCGCCCGACCTTGCCGCGCTGGCCGGCGAGACCATCCCCTGCGGTACCAAGGCCAGCATGATGATTGTGACGGAGCGCCTGCCGCCCTTCGTCGATCCCACTGTTGGCTGCAGCTCTCGTTCTCTCTCCTTCAAGCAGACCGCCGCCGGCACCGTGGTGATCGGCGGCGGCCATCAGGGCCGCAACGACAAGGCGACCGAAACCTCCACCGTCCTCTTCGGCAGCCTGGCCCATGCGGCGCGGATCGCGGCCGAGATCTTCCCCTGCGTGGCCCAGGCCCGCATCGTGCGTAGCTGGACGGGGACGGAGGCGCGGCCGCCGGACGACATGCCGGTGATCGGCGAAAGCCGCAGCCTGCCGGGGCTTTTCCACTCCTTCGGCTTCTCCGGCCACGGCTTCCAGCTCTCGCCCGCCGCCGGCGCCGCGGTGGCGGAGCTGATGGCGCGCGGGGCCACCAACCTGCCGGTGGCCGCCTTCAACCAGGATCGCTTCACCGTTCCGGCTTGATGCGCGGCGCATGCTGGCGCAGGCTTCCCGGCGATGACGAACCCAGCCCTGGAGCTGCGCGGCCTGCGCACCGAATTCCGAATCGGCGGCCGCTGGCACCCGGCCGTGCGTGACCTGTCCCTGACCCTGATGCGGGACGAGACCATGGCCCTGGTGGGGGAAAGCGGCTGCGGCAAGTCCGTCACCGCACTCTCCGTCATGGGGCTGGTGCAGCCGCCCTTCGGCCGGGTGGCCGCCGGGCAGATCCTTCTGGATGGGCGGGACCTGGCGGGGCTTTCGGACCAGGCGTTGGAATCCGTGCGCGGCGATCGCATGGCGATGATCTTCCAGGAACCGATGACCAGCCTGAACCCGGTGATGACCGTGGGTGACCAGGTGGCCGAGGTTCTGCGGATCCACCGCGGCATGGACCGCAAGGCGGCGCGCGCCCGGGCGAAGGAGCTGTTCGAGGAGGTGAAGATCCCCTCCGCCGCGCAGCGTCTGGACGAATATCCGCACCAGTTCTCCGGCGGCATGCGCCAGCGCGTGATGATCGCGATCGCGCTGGCCTGCGAACCCGCCGTGCTGCTGGCGGATGAGCCGACCACGGCGCTGGACGTGACCATCCAGGCGCAGGTGCTGGGGCTGCTGGCGGATCTGCGCGCGCGCTTCGGCATGGCGGTGCTGTTCATCACGCACAATCTGGGCGTGGTGGCGCAGATCGCGGACCGCGTCGCGGTGATGTATGCCGGCGAGATCGTCGAGCAGGGGCCGGTCGAGGCGATTTTCGCGAAGCCGCAGCACCCCTATACGCGGGCCCTGTTTTCCGCCATCCCGCGGCTCGATCAGCCGGGCCAGGCGCTGTCCGCCATCCCCGGCCGCGTGCCGCCGCTGGATGCCATGCCCGCCGGCTGCCGCTTCGCGCCGCGCTGCCCCATGGCGCGCGCGGGCTGCGAACAGGAACAGGTGCTGGCCCAGGTCGCACCCGCGCATGCCGCGCGCTGCCATGTTGCGACAGGAGAATTGGCGCATGCTTGACCCCGTGGGCCGCGTCGCCCTGATCACCGGCGGGTCGCGCGGAATCGGGCGGGAGGTGCTGCGCCGGCTGCATGGCTCCGGCTGGCTGGTCAGCGCCGGCATCCGCAATGCCGGCAAGCTGGTGGCGGGGCCGGACCTGATGCTGCACCGCTGGGATGCCGAGGCCGAGGGCAGTTCCGAGGCCTGGGTCGCCGCCACCATGGCGCGCTTCGGGCGGATCGACGCGGTGATCAACGCGGCCGGCATCAACCCCAAGGGCCTGCTGCTGGATCCGGACGAGTCGGCGCATGACGCCATGTGGCGCGTTAACGTCAAGGCGCCCATGCGCGTCATCCGCGCCGCCTGGCCGCATCTGGTCGCCAGCGGGGAGGGGCGGGTGGTGAACCTTTCCTCACTCTCCGGCAAGCGCGTGGCGAATGAGAATATCGGCTATGCCATGAGCAAGTTCGCCGTGGTGGCGCTGACGCAGGAGGTGCGGCGCCTGGGCTGGGAACACGGCATCCGCGCCACCGCCGTCTGCCCTGGCTTTGTCGCCACCGAGATGACGCTCGGCGCCAAATTCCCGCGTGAGGCGATGAGCCGGCCGGAGGATGTGGCGGCGCTGGTCGAGATGGTGCTGCGCCTGCCCAACACCGCCTCGGTGGGGGAGCTCAAGGTGAATTGTCGTTTCGAGGCCCTGTTGTGACGGCGACGAGACTGGTTGACCAGGACCGGCCCGCCCTCATCTTCAGGGTCGATGGCGTAGAGGTTCCTGCGAAGCAGGGCGATACGCTGTTGACGGCGATGCTGACAGCCGGCCTTGGCCATGTCCGCACCAGCGAATTCGGTGATGGCGGCCGTGCCGGCTTCTGCTGGATGGGCGCCTGCCAGGATTGCTGGGTGGTGGTGGCAGGGCAGGGCGTTCGGCGCGCCTGCACGACGTTGGTCGAACCCGGGATCGAGGTGATCAGGCGATGAAGGCTGTGGTTGTAGGCGCCGGCCCTGCCGGTATTCGGGCGGTGGAACAGCTGGTGAGGGCGGGCGTCACGCCCATCTGGATCGACGAGGCGCCGGATGGCGGCGGCCGCATCACCCAGCGGCCGCCGGCCGGCTTCAGCCGCGGTGCCTCCGCCCTGTATGGCGCCGATTCCGGTCGCGCCAGGCGCCTGCATGCCACGCTGGATGCGCTGAAGCCGCGCACCGATTGGCGGCCGGATACGCTGGTCTGGAACATCCGCCCGGAAGACCGCGTGCTGCATACGCTGACCAACGGCGCCGCGCAGGACGAGGTGCAGTACGACGCGCTGATCCTCTGCACCGGCGCCATGGACCGCGTGCTGCCGCTGCCGGGCTGGACGCTGCCGGGCGTGACCTCGCTGGGCGGGGCGCAGGTGGCGCTGAAGTCGCAGGGCGTGGGCGTGGGCGCCAACCCCGTGCTGATCGGCACCGGGCCGTTGCTGTGGCTGACGGCGCTGCAATATGCCAAGGCCGGCGCGAAGCCCGCCGCTGTGCTGGACACCACCGATCTCCTCACCAAGGCGCGCTTCGGCGCCGGCATGCTGTGGAACCTGCCGACGCTGCTGCGCGGCATGGGCCTCTATGCGCAGCTGAAGCTGCGCGGCGTGAAGCTGTACGAGGACATCACGCCGCTGGCGATCGAGGGTGTGAACGGCGTGACCGCCGTGCACTGGCGCGACGCCGCCTGGAAGGAACATGTCACGCCCTGCGATGCCGTCGCCATGGGCTGGGGGCTGAAGCCGGAGGCGCAGCTGGCCGATCTCGCCGGCGTGCCCTTCGATTATGATGGCACGCAGCAGAACTGGGTGCCGCGCAAGGATGCCGCGGGGCGGTCGCCGGTGGCGGGCGTGTATCTGGCCGGCGATGGCGCGGGCATCGGCGGCGTCGATGTGGCGGAGCTCGGCGGCGCACGCGCCGCGCTGGCCTTGCTGGCGGATGCGCACCTGCCCTCCGACATGGCGCTGACCCATCATCTCGATGGCCGGCTGCGCACGGAGCGTCGCTTCCGTGCCGCGCTGGAACAGGCCTTTCCCTATCCGGCGCGGCTTGCCGCGCGGATGGATGACAGCACCTCCGTCTGCCGCTGCGAGGTGATCACGGCGGGCGAGCTGCGCCGCGCGGCGGCGGCGGATGCGCCGGAGATGAACCGCGCCAAGGCCTTCTCCCGCGTCGGGATGGGGCGCTGCCAGGGCCGCCTCTGCGGCACGCCGGCGGCCGCCGTTCTGGCGCGGGAACTGCAGGTGGAGGTGCCGGAAGTCGGCCGGCTGCGGGGCCAGCCGCCGGTCAAGCCGGTGCCGCTGCAACAGGTGGATTGATGGTCCAGGCGGATGTGCTGATCGTCGGCGGCGGCGGCGCGGGCTGTTCCGCGGCGCTGCACCTGGCGCAGCGTGGCGTGCGCGTGGTGCTGCTGGAACGCGGCCTGGTCGGTGGCCAGGCGACCGGCGTGAACTACGGCGGCGTGCGCCAGCAGGGGCGCGACCCTGCGGGCCTGCCGCTGGCCCGCAAGTCGCGGGAGATCTGGTCGCGCATCACGGAACTGACCGGCGCGGATGTGGAGTTCGACCCCTGCGGCCATCTGAAGCTGGCGCGCAGTGAGGCGGATGAGGCGGAGCTGCTGCGCTGGAACGCGCTGGCCGAGGAATATGGCCTGCGCCCGCGCATGATCGGCCGCAATGCCATCCGCGAGCGGCACCCCTATTTCAGCGACGTCGTCGTCGCCGGCAGCCTGATGGAGGAGGATGGCAGCGCCAACCCCCGCCTGCTGGCCCCCGCCTTGGCGCGCGCCGCCCGCGCCGCCGGCGCCGAGATCCGCGAGCATCACGCGGTGACCTCGCTCGCGCATGACGGCCGTCAATTCGAGGTGGTGGCGAAGGAGACGCGATTCACCGCGCCCTGGCTGCTGAACTGCGCCGGCTTCTGGGGCGGCGAGATCGCGGCCCGCTTCGGTGAGCCGGTGCCGATCGAGAAGCTGCATCCGAACATGCTGGTGACGGAGCCGCTGCCCTATTTCCTGCGCGAGAGCCTGGGCGTGGTCGGCGGCGATCTCTATCTGCGCCAGATCCCGCGCGGCAATGTCATCTTCGGCGGTGGCCGCGGGGAGAGCGATGCCGGCATCACCCGCACGCGGCCGCGCCCCGATGCCGCCTTCGGTGCCATGCGGCGCGCCATCGCGGTCATCCCGCGCCTGGCCGATGCCATGGTGATCCGCAGCTGGACCGGCACGGATGGGGAGCTACCGGACCATTTCCCGGTGCTCGGCCCGTCCGCCACCACGCCGGGCCTGCTGCATGCCTTCGGCTTCTGCGGCGAGGGCTTCCAGACCGGCCCCGGCGTTGGGGCGGTGCTGTCCGATCTGGTGATGGATGGCGCCACGGATGTGCCTCTGGGCGCATTCGATATCGGGCGCTTCACGGCGGCGCAAATAGCGGTCTAAGCTCCCCGGCAAGGCAAACGGGGAATAATTTCATGCGGGGAATTCGGGCGGCGCTGCTTGGCAGCGCCTTGGCCGTGGCATCGGCCATCGGGCTGAACGGTGCCGCTTTCGCGCAGGGGCAGACGCTGCGCGTCGGCATGGCGGCGCAGGATGTGGGGCGGCTGGATCCGCATTTTGCCGTCTCCACCATCGACCGCGTCGTCGTCGCCTGGATGTTCAACGGGCTGGTGCGCTTCAAGCCCGGCTCCATCAACCCGGCCGAGATCGAGCCCGACCTGGCCGAGCGCTGGGAGAGCAGCGCGGACGGCAAGACCTGGACCTTCCATCTGCGCCGCGGCGTGCAGTTCCATGGCGGCTTCGGCGAGCTGACGGCGGAAGACGTCGTGTTCTCGCTGCGCAAGGCCGGCACCGCCGCCACCAGTGCCTTCGCCGCCGACTACCGCGCGATCGAGAGCATCGAGGCGGTGGACAGCCACACGGTGCGCATCGTGCTGCGGGAGAATATCCCGAGCATGCTCGGCATCCTGACCAACTACTCGGGCGGCTACATCGTCTCGAAGCGCGCGGTGGAGCAGCGCGGGGATACCTTCGTGCGCAACCCGGTCGGCACCGGCCCCTTCGCGCTGGACCGCGTGACGCCGAACCAGTCGGCGGAGCTTGTCGCACATGCGCAGTATTTCCGGGGCGCGCCGCAGATCGGGCGCATCAGCTACCGCTTCATCCCCTCCGACGCATCCCGTGACCTGGCCTTCCAGAATCGCGAACTGGATCTGAACTACGGCCGCGCCGACCAGACCTGGGTGAACCGCACGCGCGCGGTGCCGAATACGGTAGTGGATGTCTTCGAGCCGGGTGAGCTCGCCATCATCAACCTGAACACGCAGCAGCCGCCCTTCAACGACATCCGCATCCGCCAGGCGATGGCGCATGCGGTGAACCGGGCGGAGCTGGTGCGCTTCCGCGGGCAGGATGTCTCGCGCGAGGGGCAGTCGCTGGTGCCGCGCGGCTATCTCGGCTTCAGCGCGGATAACGGGCTGCTGCCGGCCGACCCGGCCCGCGCGCGCGCGCTGCTGGCAGAAGCGGGCCACCCCAACGGCATCACCATCCGCGCCATCCACACGCAGCTGCCGGAGATGCTGAACATGATGCAGGTGGTGCAGCAGCAACTGCGCCGCGCCGGCATCACGCTGGACCTGCAGGTGGTGGAGCACGCGACCTTCCACCAGCAGATCCGCCAGGACCTGTCGCCGATGGTCTACTACTCCGCGGCGCGCTTTCCGGTGGCCGACATCTACCTGACGCAGTTCTTCCACGGCCGATCGCGCGTGCGCACGCCGACGGCGGTGACCAACTTCTCGCATTGCGACCAGGCGGACAGCCAGATCGATGCGGCGCGCGTCAGCACGGATCCGGAGGAGCAGAAGCGCCTCTGGGCCGAGGCGCAGCGCATCCTCGTGCAGAACGTGTGTGGCGTGCCGTTGATCGAGACGCTGCTGGTCTTCGCGCGGCGGGACAACCTGGATTATGGCTATGAGCTGAAGGGCTCGATGAGCCTGGGGCCGCTGATCACCGAAGCCTCGCGGCTGCGGTGAGGGGCGCGGCCCCCACCCCAACCCTCCCCCGTAAACGGGGGAGGGAGCAGTGGCTCTTTTCCCCCTCCCCCGCTTCGCGGGGGAGGGTTGGGGTGGGGGCAGTGCCATGACCGGCTTCGTCATCCGCCGCCTTCTGGCCGCCGTGCCCACGCTGATCGCGGTGCTGACGCTGGTCTTCATCATCGTCCGCATCGTGCCTGGCGACCCCGCGCTGGTGATCCTGGGCGACCAGGCGACGCCGGAGGCGATCGCGGCGCTGCGCACGCGGCTTGGCCTCGATCGGTCGCTCTGGGCGCAGTATTTCAGCTTCATCACCAGCGCGCTGATGGGCGATTTCGGCGTCTCCATGGTCACCGGGCGCTCCATCACGGCGGAGGTGGCGGCGGTGCTGCCGCATACGCTGGACCTCACCATCGCCTCGATGATCTTCGGCGTGGTGGTGGGCGTGCCCGTCGGCATCTGGGCGGCGCTGAACCGCAACGGCGTGGTGGATGTGGCGGCGCGGGTGCTGTCGCTGCTGGGGCTGTCCTTCCCGGTCTTCGTCTCCGGCATTTTTCTGCTGCTGGCCTTTTCGCTGCACTGGCGGTGGTTTCCCGTCATCGGCGGGGCGGATCTCGCCGATTACGGGGACCGGCTGCACAAGCTGGTGCTGCCCACCGTCGCGCTCGGCCTGATCATGGCGGCCTACATCACGCGGGTGACGCGCAGCGCGATGCTGGCCTCGCTGGGTGAGGACTATATCCGCACCGCGCGCGCCAAGGGCGTGCCCTGGCGGCGCGTCGTCTGGGTGCATGGGCTGCGCAACGCCTCCATCCCCATCGTCACGGTCGTGGGCCTCTATGTCGGCATCCTGCTCGGCAATTCCGTGCTGACGGAGATCGTCTTCAACCGGCCGGGGTTGGGCAAGATCATCGTCGGGGCGCTGAACCAGCGGGACTATACGATGCTGCAGGGGCTGATGGTGATCTACTGCTTCCTGATTGTCGTGGTGAACCTCATCACCGACCTGCTCTATGGCGTGATCGACCCACGGGTGAAGGCGGAATGAGCACCACCTCCGAACTCGTCGCGCCGCCCGCGCCCACCGGCTGGAAGCGCGCGCTCGGCAAGGCGCGCAGCAACCCGACCACGGCGGTCGGCGTGGTGATCTGCCTGCTGATCATGGCGGCCGCAATCTTCGCGCCCTGGCTCGCGCCCTATGACCCGGCGGAGCAGGACATCTTCAACCGGCTGCAGCCCCCCTCCGCCGAGTTCTGGCTCGGCACCGACCAGTTCGGCCGCGACATTCTCTCGCGACTCATGTGGGGCGGGCAGATCTCGCTGACGGTCTCGCTCGGCGCCATCTTCGCCGCCGCCATCATCGGCGGCGCCATTGGCCTGGTCTCCGGCTATATCGGCGGGAAATTCGACCTGTTCGTGATGCAGGTGATGGACGTGCTGCTGTCCTTCCCCTCGCTCATATTGGGCCTGATCGTGGTGGCGCTGCTGGGGCCGGAGCTGGTGAACCTGGTGGTCGCCATCGCGCTGACCGCGGTCGCGCCCTTCGCCCGCGTGGCGCGCGCGCCGACCATGGCGCTGAAGGAGCGCGCCTTCGTCGAGGCCGGCCGCGCGCTCGGCTTCAGCCATACCCGCGTGCTGTTCCGCCACATCCTGCCGAACATCCTGTCCGAGGTGATGGTGATGGGCACGCTGTGGCTGGCCACCGCCGTCCGCGTCGAGGCCTCGCTCTCCTTCATCGGCCTCGGCGTGAAGCCGCCGACGGCGACCTGGGGCGGCATGACTCGCGACGGTTTTGAGAACATCCTGGATGCGCCGTGGCTCGCCGTGTTTCCGGGCATCGCCATCCTGCTGCTGGTATTAGGGCTGAACATGGTGGGCGACGGCCTGCGCGACGCGACCGATCCGAAGCTGCGCAATGAGTGAACCGGTCCTCGTCGTCGAAGGCCTCCGCAAGCACTTCGTGGCGAAGAAGGGCTTTCCGAAGCCGCGCACGGTGCGCGTGCGCGCGGTGGAGGACATCTCCTTCACCATCAAGGCCGGCGAAGCCTTCGGCCTGGTCGGCGAATCCGGCTGCGGCAAGTCCACCGCGGCACGTGCCCTGCTGCGACTGATCGAGCCCGATGCCGGCACCGTCACTTGGAAGGGCGAGAATGTCCTGACGGCCAAGGGCGCCGCGCTGAAGGCGCTGCGCCGGCGCATGCAGATCGTCTTCCAGGACCCCTATTCCTCGCTCGACCCGCGGCAGTCCATCGGCGATGCGCTGATGGAGCCGATGCGCGTGCACGGCCTGGCGGAGGGAAAGGAAGCACGCCGCCGCGCCGCCGCCCTGCTCGAGGAGGTGGGCCTGCCGCCCGCCGCGCTGGATCGCTTCGCGCATGAATTCAGCGGCGGCCAGCGCCAGCGCATCGGCATCGCCCGCGCTCTGACGGTGGAGCCGGAGCTGATCGTGGCGGATGAGCCGGTCTCGGCGCTCGATGTCTCCGTGCAGGCGCAGGTGCTGCTGCTGATGCAGGATTTGCGCAAGCGGCGCGGCCTGTCCTTCCTGTTCGTCAGCCACGACCTGTCGGTGGTGCGCTGGTTCTGCGACAGGGTCGCGGTGATGTATCTCGGCCGCATCGTGGAGGAGGGACCGGCCGGCCGCGTGCTGGCCAATCCGCTGCACCCCTATGCGCAGATGCTGCGCGATGCCTCGCCGATTCCCGATCCGTCACGCCGCGGCGTGTTGCCGCGCATCATCGGCGAAATCCCCTCCGCCGCGAACCCGCCGCCCGGCTGTCCCTTCCACCCGCGCTGCGTCCACGCCATGCCGCAGTGCTCCACGCAGATGCCGGCCTGGACCGCGGCGGCAGGCGACAACCAGGGCGGCGTTGCCTGCCACCTGCACGGCTGATCAGGCTTCGGCGAAGCCTTCCAGCACGATCTTGCCGCGCGCCGTGCTGCTTTCCACCGCGGCATGGGCGCGGCGCAGATTGGCGGCGGTGATCGGGCCGTAGTGCTCGCCCAGCGTGGTGTGCAGCTGGCCGGCATCCAGCATGCGGCTGACCTCCACCAGAAGCTCGTGCTGCGCCTGCATGTCCGGCGTCTGGAAGCGGGACCGGGTGAACATCAGTTCCCAATGCAGCGAGGCCGCCTTCAGCTTCAGCATGCGGAAATCCGGCGTGGTCTTCGGGTCGTCGATCAGGCAGATGGCGCCCTGCGGCGCGATGATCTCGCAGATCGCGGGCCAATGCGCCTCGGTATGCGTGGTGACGAAGATGGCGGTCACCGGAAGGCCCAGCGCCTTCACCTGCGCCGCCAGGTCGCCGGAATGGTCCAGCACCTCATGCGCACCCATCTGCCGCGCCCAGGCCTGCGTTTCCTTCCGGCTGGCGGTGGCCAGCACGCGCAGCCCCGTGAGCTGGCGGGCCAGCTGCACGGCGATGGAACCCACGCCGCCGGCGCCGCCGATGATCAGCACCGCCTCCTCGCGCCTCTCCGTGCCACGCGGAATCCGCAGCCGGTCGAACAGCGCCTCCCAGGCCGTGATGGCGGTCAGCGGCACGGCGGCGGCCTCGGCGAAGGAAAGCTTTGCGGGTTTGGGTCCGACGATCCGCTCATCCACCAGGTGCAACGCGCCATTGGTGCCAGGGCGGGTGATGTCGCCGGCGTAGAACACCGCATCGCCGGGGCGGAACAGCGTGACGTCCGGCCCCACGGCGCGCACCACGCCGGCGGCGTCGTAGCCGAGCAGCGTGGGCTTGCCCTCGGGGTCGGCGCGCATGCGCACCTTGGCATCCACCGGGTTCACCGAGATGGCGCGCACCTCCACCAGCAGGTCGCGGCCGGTGGGCGGCGCCGGGTCGGGCAGGGTGACATCGACCAGGCAGTCGGGATCGCTGGAGGGCAGGCTTCGCGTATAGGCCACGGCGCGCATGATTCGGTCTCCTGTGCTGGCGGAGGAGATGGACCCTGCAGATGCGGTTGAAAATGACCCTCCGCGGCGAAACACTCTCAGCAGATGATCAGCAATCCGCCCTTCGACCTGCTCGACCTGCGCCTGGTGCAGCGCGTCGCGCAGGCCGGCAGCCTCTCCGCGGCGGCCGCCGCCCTCGGCATGACCCCGGCGGCCGCAAGCCGGCGCCTGACGGTGCTGGAGGCACGGCTGGGCCAGCGCCTATTCGCCCGCACCACCCGCCGGCTGCGGGCCACGGCGGAAGGCGAGGCCTTCCTGCCGCATGTGGAGCGCATCCTCGCCGCGACGGCGGAGGCGGAGGCGGCGTTGCCGGGCGGGTCCGGCGCGCTCTCCGGCACGCTGCGCCTGACCGCGCCCGCCACCTTCGGCCGCAAGGTGCTGGCGCCGGTGATGGCGGAGCTGCTGGCGGCGCATCCCGGCCTGCGGCTGGACCTGCTGCTGACGGATACGGTGCTGGACCTGGTGGCGTCCGGCCGCGACGCGGCGGTGCGGATCGCGCCGCTCAGCGGCCAGACGCTGACGGCGCGGCGGCTGGCCTATAACCGGCGCCTGCTCTGCGCCGCGCCGTCCTGGCTTGCCCGGCATGGCGTGCCGGCGGATCGGGCGGCGCTGCTGCGGCAGGATGCGCTGCTGCTGGAAGGGGTGGATGGCTGGGTGCTGGTGCCGCCGCGTGGCGGGCCGCCGGAACGGGTGCGCCCGGTGCCGCGCATGGTCTCCAACAGCAATGAGGCGCTGCGCGAGGCCTGCCTGGCGGGCCTCGGCATCGGGCTGCATTCCACCTGGGATGTGGGGGAGCATCTGCGGCGGGGGGAGCTGGTGGCGCTGCCGGCGGCGCTCGGCCTGCCGGAGCAGCTGGGCATCTGGCTCGTCTTCCCCGGCGGCACCGCCCCGCCCGCGCGGGTCAGGGCGCTGACGGAGCTGCTGGTCCGGCGCCTGGGGCCGGTGCCGCCCTGGGATGCTTAGTCCACGCTGGCGCCGGAAAGCTGCACCGCGCGCTGCCACTTGCGCAGCTCCGCCGCATGGAAGGCGCTGGTCGCCGCCGCATCCGTGCCGATCACGGTGGCACCCAGTTCCTGCAGCCGATCCCGCACCTGCGGCCGGGCGAGGGAGGTCTGCATCTCCGCCGAAAGCTTCTGCACAATGGGCGCCGGCGTGCCGGTGGGCGCGAAGACGATGACCCAGGCCGCGGCATCGAAGCCCGGCACGGTTTCCGCCACCGAGGGCACGTCCGGCAGTTTCGCCGCGCGCGTGCCGGAGGTCACGGCAATGGCGCGCAGCTGGCCGGCGGAGAGGAAGCCGGGCAGGGAGGGCAGGCCCTCGATCGCCACCTGCACCTCGCCCTGCATCACCGCCTGGATGGCGGGCGACCCGCCGCGGAAGGGGATGTGCGTCATCTCGATCCCCGTGGCCGCGCGCACCAGCTCAAAGGCCAGGTGGCTGGTGGAGCCGGCGCCGGAGGTCGCGTAGTTCAGCGTTCCGGGCCGCGCCTTGGCCGCCTGCACCAGGTCCGCCAGGCTGCGGATCGGGCTGTTCGGGTTCACCACCATCACCTGGGGGAAGGAGACCAGGTGGCTGACCGCGACGAAATCCTCGACCTTGTAGGGCAGGGTGCGGAAGAGGAAGGGATTGATGCCCATGGTGCCGGGCGAGCCCACCAGCAGCGTATAGCCATCGTTCCGCGACCGGGCGACGAATTCCGTGCCGATATTGCCGGAGGCGCCGGTGCGGTTCTCGACGATGAACTGCGTGCCGATCCGCTCCGACAGGTCCTGCGCCACCAGGCGGATCACAACATCCACGGCGGAGCCGGCGGCGAAGGGGTTCACGCAGCGCACGGGGCGGTCCGGATAGGTCTGGGCCAAGGCAGGCAGCGCCGGCAAAGCGAGACCGGCGGCGAGCAGGCTGCGGCGTGCGAGCATGAAAGACCCCCTTTTGTGACCACTGGGATACAACGACAAGCCCAGCGCCCCCTCCTGTCAAGCCGCGGATTGGCAGGCCGCGCCGCGCGCGCCATACCGGTCGCATGCAGAGCTTCGATGTGGTGGTGGCCGGCGCCGGCGCGGCCGGCATGGTGGCGGCGCTGGCGGCGGCGGATCAGGGCGCGCGCGTGGCGCTGCTGGAACGCGATCTGGCGGCGCCTACCACGCTCTCCGTCTCCGGCGGGCTGATTTCCGCCGCCGGCACGCGCTGGCAGGACGCGGCCGGCGAACAGGATTCGCCCGCGCAATTTGCCGCCGATGTGCACGCGAAAAGCGGCGCGGCGGTGGATGCGGTGCTGCTGGCGGCGGTGACGCAGGGCGCGGCGGAGGCGGTGGATTTCCTCGCCGATGTGGCGGGGCTGCCGATCCATCTGCACACCGCCTCCCGCTGGCCCGGCCATTCGGCGATGCGCCTCCATGCGACGCCGGCCGAGAGCGGCGCGGAATTGCAGGCGCTGCTGCGCGAAGCCGTCGCGCGCCAGCCGGGCATTCTGCTCCACGACGGCGTCGTGGTCACCGGACTGCGGCCGCAGGGCGTCTTGACCAGCGCGGGCGAGATCGATGCCGACGCGGTGGTGCTCGCCACCGGCGGTTTCGGCGGCGCGCCGGAGTTAGTGGCGCGCTACTGCCCGGAGGCGGCGCGCGCGGTGCATGTCGGCGGCCGCCATGCGGATGGCGCCGGCATCGGCTGGGCGGCGGCGCTGGGGGCGGAGCTGCTCTGCATGGATGCGTACCAGGGCCAGCCGCATGTCTCGCCGCATCTGGTGGAGGGCGTGCGGCCGCGCTTCGGCGCCGCCCTACCGTCGCTGGGCGCGGTGCTGGTGAACCGGCTCGGCAATCGCTTCGTGGCGGAGGATATCGGCCCCTCCGAGCTCACCGCGCATCTGCTGGCACAGCCCGACGGCGTGGCGGTGGAAGTGTGGGGGGAGGCCGCGCAGCAGGCCGCGCTGGCCGGCGGGCCTTTCCGGCGCGCGGTGGAACTCGGCGCAGTCGCGCGCTGCGCCGATCTTTCCGCGCTGGCCGCGCGCTTCGGCCTGCCGGGGGCGGCGTTGGCCGAAAGCCTGGCGGGGCCGGACCGTTTGGGGCGGCGTCGCTGGGAACCGCTGGTCGCGCCCTACTATGCGGCTGAGGTCACCGGCGCGCTGGCGCATACCCAGGGCGGTGTCCGCGTGGATGCCGATGCGCGGGTGCTGCGCGCCGATGGCAGCGCGATTCCAAACCTGTTTGCCGCCGGCGGCGTGGCCTGCGGCATTTCGGGCCGCGGTGCCGCGGGCTACGTGCCGGGCAATGGCCTGGCGCAGTCCTTCGCGCTGGGCCTGCGCGCCGGCCGCGCGGCGGCGCGCGAATGATCGAGAGCCCCTGCAACAAGGTCTGTGAGATCGACACGCCCACCGGCCTCTGCCGCGGCTGCGGCCGCACCACGCTCGAGATCGCCGTCTGGACGCAGCTTTCCCCCGCCGCACGCCGCGCGCTGATGCTGCAACTGCCAGTGCGACTCAAACTGCTGGAAAAGGCATGACGCGCTTCATCGCCAATGCCCGCATGTATGCCGTGGCGCCGGAGGCCGAGGCCGCCTGGCAGGCGCTGATCGCCCATGTGGCGGCCGAGGCCGAGGTGGCGCTGGACTACGAGCCCTATCCGGCGCCGCAGCCGCTGGAGGTGCTGTGGCGCCGCCCGGATCTTGGCCTGGTGCAGATGTGCGGCTACCCGATCGCGCTGCGGATCGCCGATGTGGTGCCCATCGCCGCGCCAATCCCCGCGCTGGACTGGGCGCAGGGCCGCGCCGCCTATCGCTCCGACCTGATCGTGCGGGCCGATAGTTCCTTCATCCGACTGGAGGACACGTTCGGGCACCGCGTCGGCTGGACCGTCACGCATTCCCATTCCGGCTTCAACGCACCGCGCTACCACCTGCTGCCGCATCGCCGGGCGGATGGCGCGCCGCTGTATCGCGAGAGCCTCGGCAACCTGGTCACCGCGCGCGCCGTGCTGGATGCGGTGCTGGCGGGGCGGATCGAGGTCGGGCCGCTCGATGCCTATTGGCACGCGCTGATCGCGCAGTACCGGCCGGGGATCACTGCCGGCATCCGGGTGCTGGAGAGCACGGCGCTGGCGCCCATGCCGGCTTTCGTTGCCTCACCCGCTCTGCCGGCCGAGGCGGTGGCGCGGCTGCGCGCCAGTTTCGCGGCGGCGGCGACGCGTCCCTGGTTCACGCCGCACGCTGCGGCGCTGCGCCTCGCCGGCTTCGCGCCGGTGACGCAGGCGGATTTTGCCAAGACGCTGGAATGGGATCGGGCGGCGGTGGCCGCGGGCTATCCCATTCCAGCCTGAGGCTCAGGCCGCGCTGATGCCGAAGCGGCGGATGATCTCGGCGTAGCGTGCCGCATCCTCCCGGATCGCCGCCTGCAGCACCTCCGGCGCCTCATCCGTCGCCTCGACGCCCAGCGCCGCCAGGCGCGCCGCCACATCGGGCCGCTTCACCGCCTCCCGGCTCGCGGCATTCAGCCGGGTGAGGATGGCGGGATCCGTGCCGGCGGGGGCCAGCAGCCCGTGCCAGCCCACGGCGGTCAGGTCGCCAAAGCCCAGTTCGCCCAGGGTGGGCACGTCGGGCAGGGCGGCGGCGCGGGCCTCGGGGCTGACCATCAGGGCCTTCAGGCGGCCGCCGCGGACATGATCCGTTACCGCGCCGATATTGATCATCACGCCCTGCAGCTGGCCGCCCATCAGGTCGTTCAGCGCCAGCGCGCCGCCACGATAGGGCACGTGGGTCCAGGCGGTGCCGGAGGCACGCGAAAGCTGTTCGACCAGCAGATGCGCCAGCTGCCCGTGGCCCGGCGTGCCGATGGCGGGCGGCCGGCGCCGGCTGGCGGCGAACCAGGTGGCGAAATCCGGCGCCGGGTCATCCGCCCGCACCACCAGGATCTGCGGCACGCGCACCGTGCGGTGGATGGCCGCGAAATCCAGCGGGTCGAAGCCCAGCCGCGGCGTCAGCGATCCGGTGATGGAGAGCGTGTCGGCGCCGGCCAGCAGCGTGTTCCCATCCGCCGCCGCACGCGCCGCCGCCGCATAGCCGATATTGGAGCCGCCGCCGGCCAGGTTTTCGACCTGCACCGGCTGGCCGAGGATGTCGGTCAGGGCGCGGGCGGAATGGCGCGCCACGATGTCCTGGCTGCCGCCGGGCGCCACCGGGACGATCAGGCGGATCGGGCGATCCGGCCAGGTGCTGGCGCGGGCGAGGGCGGGCGCGGCGAGCAGGCCGGCGGCGAGGGCGAAGAACGGGCGGCGCGCAATCTGCGGCATGTCGGGATCCCCAGCCGGCAATCCACGCCGGCGGGCGGTAAATACGCGGTGGAATAGCGGATTGCAATATCTCACAATTCACGAACGTATTTCGTGATTATCGTGCCGAGAGCGTGACGAGCCCCGGCAGCGCCTTGCCCAGCCGCAGCTGCGCCAGCAGGTCCGCGGCTGCGGCCGGCCCCACCATCGGCTGCGCCAATTCCATGAACTTCGCGTCCAGCTCCGCCTCGCTGAGCGGCGCGTCGGGGTCGCCCTTGCGGGTGGGCTGGTGGTGGCGCAGCACCCGGCCATCCGTCAGCGTGACTTCCAGGTTCGCGGCGCGGCGGGCCGGGTAGTCCGCGGCCAGCGCCGGGTCCAGGCTGACGGTCACCTTCGGCATCACGGCGCGGAGGCGTGGATTGGCCAGGTTCTCGGGCGTGAAGGCCGCGATCCGCACGCCGCCGAGCACCAGCAGCGCGGCCAGGCAGTACTGCGCCGAGAAACGCGCCTGCTGTTCGGTCTCCACAACCGGCCGGTCGCACACATCCTTGGTGGCGGAATAGCCGCCGAGATGGATGGCGGCGACGTCCTCCGCCGTGAAGCCGTGCGCCGACTGCAGCGCCGCGAGGGCATCGAGCCCCGCGAAGATATGGCCGCAGCAGCCGTGGTTCTTGAAGGTCATGCTGGTGATGGCGGTCTGTTCCCCCAGCCCCGCCAGCGCCTTGTCCCATTTGCCGCTGTCCTCGCTGGTGGCCGCCGCGAAGCCGACCGGCCCGTGCAGCACGTCCAGCGCGCCGGTGACGCCCGCCGAGGCCGCGAGGGCCGCCAGCGCCCCGGCCTCCGCCGCATGGCCGGGATGCAGCGGCTTACTCATGCCCTCGCCGCGAAACGCCTGTTGCAGGCCGCCGGCCATGGTGGCGGCGGTGGCGAGCGCATGGGCCATGCGCGTCTCATCGAGACCCAGCACCACGCCCACCGCGGCGGCGGCGCCAAAGGTGCCGACGGTGCCGGTGGTGTGCCAGTAGCGGTAGTGGCTCGGCTGCACCGCGACGCCGATGCGGCAGCCCACCTCGTAGCCCGCGGTGATGGCGCGCAGCAGCAGGTCCATGTCGCCGCCCCTGGTCTGGGCGGCGGCCAGCGCGGCGGGAATGGTCGGGCAGGCGGGGTGGTAGCCGGCATCCCGAAAGATGTCGTCGAATTCGACGGTGTGGCTGGCGGTCGCGTTCAGCAGGGCCGCGTGGCGCAGCGCGCCCGGCTGGCCATCCACGTAGCAGATGGCGCGGCCGCTGCCGCGCTGGTCGGCCAGCACGCCGGCCATGAGCGTCGCCGGCGGCTGGGCGCAGCCGGGCAGCAGGGCGGCGAACCAGTCGACCAGGGCACGGCGGGCATGGTGTTCGACCTCCGCCGGCAGGGGACGGTCGCGCCAGCTCGCGGCGTGCGCGGCCAGGCGGATCAGCGGATTGTCCATGAGCAGTCCTGTTCTCAGCGCGGTGCCAGCCGCGTCACCCAGTTCTCGGCGATTTCCGCCAGCAGGATGCATCCCCCCGCGCCCAGCGCCAGCCCATGCCCGCCATTCAACACCGGGCGGCAGCGGCCGATGAGGCGCCCCTCGGGCGAGAACAGCGACAGGCGCGGGATCTGGTCCGTCACAAGGATGCGGCCCTCGGCATCCACGGCGATGCCCATGGGATGATAGAGATCTCCCGCCTGCCAGAGGAAGCGGCCCTCGGTGTCGAAGGCCTGGATGCGGTTGTTCTCCCGGTCGCAGACGATCACCTCGCCCTTGCGGCCGAAGGCGAGGTCATGCGGCGTGGTGAACTGGCCAGGCCCCGTGCCGGGCTCGCCCCAGCGCAGCAGCGGGCGGCCATCGGCACTGAAGCGATGCACCAGGGAATGGCCGTAGCCATCGGCCACAAAGATATCGCCCGAGGGATGGATGGCGGCGCCGGCCGGGTGGCTGAAGGGCTGGCCCGGCCTGTTGCGGGTCCCGAGGCAGAGCAGGGTGCGGCCGTCGGCATCCAGGATGCGGATCTCGTGCCGGTCGCGGTCGGTCACCAGGATCTCGTCGCCCGGGCCGATGGCGATGCCGTGGCCGTCGCTTACCTCCGGCAGCGGCATTTCGCGCAGCAGCGTGCCGTCCGGAGCGATGACGGCGATGCCCGGCGTCGCGGCCTGCCGCGCATAGGGCTCGTAGCGCAGCAGCACATGGGCATTGCCCTGGCTGTCCACCGCCACGTCGCTGACCACGGCGCCCGCGAAACGCGTGCCGCGGACGCCCCAGGGGCGCTCCACCTGGTAGGTCGTCTCGCTCAGCGCGACGACGAGTTTGTCCTGGGTCATGGATGCAAGTCCCTCCGGCGATGGGCAGATCGAAATGCAAGTGGTATGCCGATCCGGCGTCCGGCGTACCTGCCACAGAGCGGGAGCCGGCGCGAGGAAGACCCGCACGGCTGGAACCGATGAGACAGGACCGCCGCATGATCCTCACCCGTCGCCTTGCCCTGGGCGCCAGCCTGCTGGCTATGCCGCGCCTGGCGCGCGCCGCCTGGCCCGACCGGCCGCTGACCATCATCGTGCCCTTCGCCGCCGGCGGCGGCACCGACATCTCCGCCCGCGTCATGGCCCAATACCTGGAGACGGAGCTGGGCCAGCCCGTGGTGGTGCAGAACCGGGGCGGGGCGGGCGGCGAGATCGGGCTGAACGCCATCGCCGATGCACGGCCGGATGGCTATACGCTCGGCATCATCAACACCCCCGGCATCGTCACCATCCCGATCGAGCGCCGCCCGCGCTGGTCGCTGGACAGTTTCACCTTCATCGCCGGGGTGGTGGACGACCCGGCGACCATCGCGGTGCATCCCGAGAGCCCGATCCGCAGCATCGCGGAGCTGGTGGAGGCGGCGCGACGGGAGCCGGGGCGGGTCACCGTGGGCGACCAGGGGCCGGGCTCGGCCGGCAGCATCAGCGTCATGCTGCTGGAACAGGCGGCGGGGGTTCGGTTCGAGCCGGTGGCCTATGCCGGCACGGCGCCCGGCGCGCAGGCGCTGATGACGCGGGAGATCACGGCGGCCACCGCCAATCTCGGCGAGAGCCTGACCTTCGCGCAGCGCCAGCCCTGGCGGACGCTCGGCGTGATGTCCGCGGAGCGCCACCCGATGGCGCCCGATGTGCCCACCTTCAAGGAGGCTGGCTACGACATCCGCGGCGGGTCGCTGCGTGGGCTGGGCGGGCCGAAGGGGATGCCGGCGGAGGTGGTGGCGCGGATTTCCACGGCGCTCGACAAGGTGCTGGCCAACCCCGCCTTCCGCGCCAGCAGCGAACGCGCCTTCCAGCCGCTGCGCTACCTCAATTCCGCGGACTACGTCGCCTTCCTGCAGCAGGCGGATGCGACGCATCGCGCGCTATGGCGGGAGCGGCCCTGGGGGCGGTGAGGCGCTACACCGCCGCCTGCGCCGCCAGCTTGCGGTAGCGCTCCCGCGCCGCCTCCAGGTGCCGCCGCATGGCGGCCCGCGCGGCCTCGGGATCGCTGGCGGCGATCGCCTCGGCCACCGCCCGATGCTCGCCGCGCACCTGCGCCAGGTACTGCTTCCGCTCCGCCTCGCTGCGCTCCACCAGGCCGAGCGCGCGGCGCGGAATCGCGTGGCGGCCGAGCACTTCCAGGAAGCGCAGGAAATGCGGATTGCCGGTGGCCAGGAAGATCGCCCGGTGCAGGGCGAAGTCCGCCTCCGCCGCATCGCCGCCGGCGGCCACCGCGGCATCGAAGGTGGCCTCCGCCTCGTCGATCAGCGCCAGCGCGGCGGGGCTGCGGCGCTCGGCGGCCAGGCCCGCCGCCTCGACCTCGAGGGCCAGGCGCAGTTCCAGCACCTGGATGACCTGCTGCAGCCCCTCGGCCTCGCTCGGCGTGAGGCGGAAGATGCCCTCGCCGGGGCGTTCCGTCACGAAGGCGCCGACGCCCTGGCGGGTGACCACCAGCCCCTCCGCCCGCAGCGCCGCCACCGCCTCCCGCACAACGGTGCGGCTGACGCCGGCCTCCCGCATCAGGTCCTGCTCGGTCGGCAGGCGGGCGCCGGGGGCGAGGCGGCCGGAGCGGATTTCTTCCGCCAGGCGATGAACCAGGGCGCCGGTGAGATTGGCGGCGGGGCGCAGCGGCGCCATGCCGATGTCGCGGCGCATCATGAGTGAAAGGTCCGGCGGGGCAAGGTCATCGTATGATATGACAAGCTGCGCCGCCGGACGTCAACGTGACGGGATCAGGCCACCTTCTCCGACGAGACCCCGGCCTCCGCCGCCGAGATCAGCCGCCCCTCGAACCACAGCGCGGCGCAGATGGCGGACATGGCCCGGCCGTCGTGCCCGACGCCGGCCACCGGCACCAGCTTCCACCGGCAAGGCACGCCGCGCCGCGCCGCCTCCGCCTGGCCGGCCGAGAGGTAGTTGTGCGCCCGCGCGAAGCGATGCGGGCCCTGGGCCAGGGCGGCGGGCTGGGAGGGGAGGGAGGGGCCATCCGTCTCGATATCCTGGTCGCCGGCCAGGATGGTCATGGGGAAGGCCAGCAGCGCCTCGACCTCCGCATCGCCGAGGCCGATGCCGCCCATCCCTTCCGGAAAAGGCTTTTCCAATGTCGGCAGCGTGTACCACCCAGGATTGCCGATGGTCGCTTCCTCCAGCCAGTCATGCGGCTGGGTCGACATCAGCCGGTGGCCAAACTGGCCGCCGGCGGAATGGCCGAAGAGGTGGGCCTTTGTCCGGGTCGTGACGCCGGCCGTGCGCAGGTCGGCGAAGACGCGCTGCGGGATGGCGTAGCCCCAGCTTTCGCGCGGGCGCGGCTGGCCGGCCTCGTCCAGCACCAGGCCGTTGTTGTAGTGCTCGGCCTCGGGCCAGGCCTGCTTGCCATAGGTGGGCGCGACGATCAGCAGGCCGTGCCTGTCGGCGGCCGGGATCCAGAAGTCGCGATAGTCGTCGCCGTTGCGCAGCATGCCGTGCTGCACGATCACCACCGGATTCTCGGGGCGATGGCTGGTCGGGCGATAGCCATGCAGGGTCAGCGGCCGGGTGAGGTCGCATGCCGCATCGGCCCAGGGAATGGCGCTGCGGCCCGTGGCAGAGAAGGCCTGGGCAAGTGGCGAAAGGGTCATTCGGGGTGGACCTCCTGCGCCAGGGTCTGCTGGTCCATCCGCCCGGCATAGGTCAGGCCGCGGCGAAAGGCCCAGACGGCGCTTTCGAAGTGGATCGGCAGGATCGGCATTTTCTCCAGCGCGATGCGGCTGGCCTCCCGCAGCAGCCGGCCGCGCTCGGCATCGTCCATGGTGGTCACGGCGGTGACGGCGGCGGCGTCGAAGGCCGCGTTGGACCAGTTGCCGTAGCTGCTGCCGCCGAGGCCGCGGTCGCGGTCCGTCGTGGTCAGCCAGGTGCGGAAGAACAGCAGCGTCTCCTCCGCACTGGCGGCCCAGCCGCCCATGGGGACGGAGAATTCGCGCCGCGCGCGGCGGCCGAAGAAGACGTTGGACGGCATGGCATCCACCTCCGCCCGCACACCGATGCGGGTCAGGTACTGGCCGATCGCCTGGATGACGCGGGCGTCGTTGACGTAGCGGTTGTTGGTGGCGTGCAGCGTCAGGGCGAAGCCGTTGGCGTAGCCGGCCTCCGCCAGCAGGGCGCGGGCGCGGGCGGGGTCGTAGGGCAGCACGGGCAGGCCGGGGATGGTGCCGAACATGCCCTCCGGCAGGAATTGCGCGGCGGGCACGGCGAGCCCGTCCATCACCCGGCTGGCGATGGCATTCCGGTCGATGGCGAGCGACAGCGCCTGGCGCACCCGCACATCCCGCAGCGGATTGGACGGGGTGCCGCCATTCACGAAGGGCGCGGGTTCCCGCTGGTCGAGCTGCAGGAAGATCAGCCGCGTGGTCGGCGCGATGGCCAGCCGGGTGGCGGCATTGGCGCGCAGGCGCGGCAGGTCGCCGGTGGCCGGCGCCTCCACCACGTCATGATCGCCGGCCAGCAACCCCGCCAGGCGTGGCCCGGCGGCCGTCACGGGCTGCAGCCGCACCTCCGCCCAATGCGGT
Source organism: Falsiroseomonas tokyonensis (assembly GCF_019024325.1). Taxonomy (GTDB): domain Bacteria; phylum Pseudomonadota; class Alphaproteobacteria; order Acetobacterales; family Acetobacteraceae; genus Falsiroseomonas; species Falsiroseomonas tokyonensis. Next base: position 53,197 of record NZ_JAFNJS010000011.1, on the reverse strand, counting down.
TTCTCGCCCCAATAGCCGTCGAAGCGCGACAACTCCGTCACGCCGCTGCGTCCGAATGTGCGCAGGCGATAGGGGCCGGTGCCGATGGCGGCGGAGCCGTCGTTGAACTGCGCGAGCGTCGGCCAGGGCTGCCCGGCGCCGGCGCAATTGTCGGCCGGGGTGAAGGCGATGGGCCGCGCCGGCACCAGGCTGGCCGGGATGATGCGCAGGCTGACGAGGTCCGCCGGCAGCAGCGGCTCCGGCTCCCGCGTGCCGATCACCACGCGATGCGGCCCCTCCGCCTCCACCCGCGTAAAGCGGCGGACGGTGGAGGAGTAGGAGACGGCCAGCTCGCTCTCATTGTTCAGGATGCGGCACATCGAGAAGACCACATCGGCCGAGGTGAAGTCCTGGCCGTTGTGGAACTTCACCCCCTGGCGCAGGTCGAAGACCCAGGTGGTGTCGTCGCGGCGCGTCCAGCCGGTGGCGAGGCCTGGCCCGGCCTTCAGCCGCGCATCCAGCGCGACCAGGGATTCGAAAATGTGATTGTGGAGCGTCGAGTTGGGTGCCGCCGCATATTGCTGCGGGTCGGCGGAAGTGGGCTCCGCCGCCATGGCGATGCGCAAGGTTTGCGCTTCGGCCTCGTCCGGGGCCGCCCCGCCGAGGGCCAGGCAGGCCGCGCCCGCCAAAAGAAACCGCTTCATGCCGCAAAATCCTCCATCGGCGGGCATCATGCCGCCGATGGAGGGGGGCGCCAATTCAGGTCACCCGGAAGTTGCGGAACTGCCACGGATCCTGGCTGTCCACATCCTCCGGGAACAGCACCCCACGGCCCGCCAGCGGGGTCCAGTCGGAATATTCGCCGACCACATCGCCCAGATAGGGGGCGCAGATCTCCAGCACCCGGGCGTGGTCGATCTCATCCGATTCGACGACGCCCATGCGCGGATTCTCCATGGCCCAGATCACGCCCGCCAGCACCGCGGCCGTCACCTGCAGCGAGGTGGCGTTGTTGTGCGGCGCGACACGGCGGGCTTCTTCGATGGTCAGGCGGGAGCCGTACCAATAGGCGCCCTTCGCATGGCCCATCAGCAGCACGCCGAGCTCGTCCATCCCGTGGGTGATCTCATCCGTCATCAGCCGCTTCTCCGGCTGCATCTCCCAGTTCTTGCCGGCGAGTTCGTGCACGGACAGCACCGCATCGTCGCAGGGGTGGTAGGCGTAATGCGCGGTGGGGCGGTAGAGCACGGCGCCCGTATCGTCGCGCAGCGTGTAGTAGTCGGCCAGCGAGATGCTCTCATTGTGGGTGATGAGGAAGCCATGCATCGGCCCCTCCAGCGGCGTCCAGGTGCGGACGCGGGTGGAGGCGCCGGGGCGCATCAGGTAGATCGCGGCATCGCAGCCGAAGCCGTGGCGATGGCCGTCCGGTGGCAGCGCCTTCTCATGGCTGCCCCAGCCGAGTTCCGCCGGCTGGCAGCCCTCGCCGACGAAGCCATCGACCGACCATGTGTTGACGAACTCGCCCGGCTTCTTCGGGCGGTCGGCCACCTGCGTATCGCGTTCCGCGATATGGATCACCTTCACGCCCAGATCGCGGGCGATCTTCGCCCAGGCGGTGCGGTCGGCAGCGGGCGGCGGCGTGGCGATGGGCGCGCCGGTGTCGCGGGCGATGTCGAGCAGCGCCTGCTTCACGAAATGGCTGACCAGGCCTGGATTCGCGCCATGCGCCGTGATGCTGGTGGGCCCGCCGACGAAGTCCGGCCGCAGCGCGATCGCGGCTTCGCGCATCGCATAGTTGGAGCGCTGCGAAGGCGTCAGCGACGGGTCCGTATAGCCGCCGGCCCAGGGCTCCACCACGGTGTCGAGGTAGAGCACGTCCAGCTTCTGGCACAGCTTCATCAGCTCGACCGAGGAGACGTCCACCGACAGGTTCAGCAGGAAGTCGCCTGGCGCCAGCAGCGGCGACAGCAGCTCGACGAAATTCTCCTGCGTGGCAGCCTGCAGGATGAAGCGGATGCCGTATTCGGCCGCCACCTCCTCGCCGCGGGTTTCCGCGGTGACGATGGTGATGCGCTCGGCCGGGATGTCGATGTGCCGCAGGATCAGCGGCAGCACGCCCTGGCCGATGGAGCCGAAGCCCAGCATGACCAGGCGGCCCGAAAATTCTGCATGCTTCATCGTCCAGGCACTCCGTTCAGGTTTTCTTCAAATGGGAGGCGGCGATGCCGCCTCCCGGTCTTCAGGCCGCTTGCACGGACTGCACATAGCCCGGCGTTTCGAGCAGCGGCAGGTCCGCCACCTCCACCACGCCGGCGCGGTCCATGCCGTTGAAGCCGGTGCGCAGGCAGGCGCCATAGGCCCCGAGCTGGCCGATCTCGATCCAGTCGCCTTCTGCCACATCCGCCGGCAGCAGGAAGGGGCCTTCCATGCGGTCCGCGGTGTCGCAGGTAGGGCCGAAGAAGCTGAAGGGCACCGTCTCCGCATCGCTCGCGGAACCGGGCCGGATCAGCTTTACCGGGAAGCGGAAGCCCGGCACGCCGGCATCGGACAGCGCGCCATAGACGCCATCGTTGATGAACAGCATGCCATCGCGCCGCGCCTGCACCTGCACGACGACGGAAGCCCCGCCCGCCACCAGCGCCCGGCCCGGCTCCGCCCAGAGCTCCACCCCCGGCAGCGCCGCCTCGGCGAAGGCCGTGGCGATGCTGTCCATGAAGGCGGAGAGCGGCGGCGGCACGACATCCGGATAGGCGACGGGGAAACCCCCGCCCACATCCAGGACCTCCACCGCCACGCCGGCCTCCCGGATCACGGAAGCCGCCAGCGCGATGGCGCGGGCATAGGCGGCGGGCTCCAGGCACTGCGAGCCGACATGGAAGGACACCCCCAGCTTGCCGGCATGAGGCCGTGCCGCGCGCAGCAGCGCCACCGCCTCCGCCGGCTCCGCGCCGAATTTCCCGGAAAGGTCATAGACCGCGCTGCCCTTCGGCAGGCCGAGGCGGATGATGAGGTTCAGGCCCTCACCCCCCGTCTCCTCCAGGATTTTTGTCAGTTCCGCCGCGGAATCCAGGACGAAGTCGCGGACGCCATGTGTGCCGAAAGCCTCGCGGATGGCGCCGCGGGCCTTCACCGGGTGCATGAAGTGGATGACCGCTTCCGGGAACAGGCTGCGCACCAGGCGCACTTCGCCGGCCGAGGCGCAGTCGAAATGGCGCAGGCCGCCGGCCCAGAGGGCGCGCAGCACCGTGGGCTCCGGGTTGCACTTCACCGCATACATGGTGGTGCCCGGGAAGGCCGCCGCGAAGGTCGCGCCGGCCGCGCTGACCGTCGCCGGCCGCAGGCAGTGCAGCGGATCCTCCGGCCGCAGCGCCGCGACCACGCCCGCCACATCGCGCGGCAGGCTGGGGGAGGCGGGACGGCGGAGCGGTGCGGTGGCGCCGCGGAAGCGAAGGACGGTCATGGCGGGCTCCCTGAGGCCGGAGTGTGCGCAACTGCGCGGGCATTTGGCGTCCGATGACCGGAGGGCCGTAGGGCCCGGAGGTCTGAATCGGCCGCCCCAAATTGGCCCGCCGCCGCGCTCATCCCGTGAAGGGGGCGCGGCGGCGGGAAGGAGGGAACCCGGGCATGATCGGCGCGCGCCCTTGGTTCACCGCGCACGGCACGCCCGCCACCTTGCGGTGGGGAACGGGACGCGGGCGGCGGAAGCGTCGCGATCCCGGCGCCTCAGACCCTCGGGCCTGGACGGGCGGAATGCGGCGCTTCGGGCGCGGTCACGCGTAAAGACGCGGGGGAGATCCCGGCTTCGCGCGGCGGCGATCAGGCGACACAGGCGGTTCCCTCGAACCTTCCGGCCCTTGCGGACCGGCTGAACAAAGGACGCGTCCCGTCGTTGCTGTGCCCCGGAAAGGCGGGGGCTCGCGGCACGTGCGATGGCGTCGGGTTTTCGTGGCGGGACAACAGCGTCTCGTCACGGCCGGATAAATAGCGGCGAGCCCGTCGGGATGCAAGAGATTTTTCTGGCCGTTTTGAAAAAAATCCGGTGGGAAAGCCGGCGACTGTCATAATCGGCCGGAAGGCTTTCAGTCACCCGCGGCAGAGATACTCCCAAACCACGCTCGCCGCCGCCAAGGCAGTGATCTCGCCATGGTCATAGGCGGGCGCAACCTCCACCACGTCCATGCCGCGGAAATCGAGCCCACCCAGCCGCCGCAGCACCGCCTGCGCCTGCCAGCTCGCCAGACCGCCGATTTCGGGCGTGCCGGTGCCGGGGGCGAAGGCGGGGTCCAGCGCGTCGATGTCGAAGGAGAGGTAGGCCGGTGCCGGGCCCAGCACCTGGCGCACCTGCTCGGCCACCGCCTGCGGCCCGGCCTCGTGGAACTGCTGCGCCGTCACCACGGTGACGCCCTGCGCCAGAGTCCAGTCCCAGACCTCCCGCTGCACCGGGGACCGGATGCCGAGCTGGATCATCCGCCGGGGATCCACCAGACCCTCCCGGATCGCGTGGTAGAAGACGGAGCCATGCGCATAGGCCTGGCCGAAATTATCCGCCCAGGTGTCCACATGCGCGTCGAAGACCAGCAGGCCGAGCGGCGCGCCCAGCTTCTTCCGCAGGGCGCGCAGCAGCGGCAGGGTCACGCCATGCTCGCCACCCAGCGCCACCAGATGCTCACAGGCCGCCGCCTGCTGCTCGATCCGGGCGAGGCTGCCCTGGATATCGCCCAGCGCCAGTTCGAAATCGCCGATATCGGCCAGCGGCAGCGCCGCCGGGTCCACCCAGCTGCCGGGATGCGCGCCATCCACCAGCATGCGCGACGCCTGCCGGATGGCGCGCGGCCCATCCCGCGTGCCGGCGCGGTTGGTGGTGCCGATATCCATCGGGATGCCGGCAATCGCGATGCCGCCCTCGGCGTCCTGCCGGGTGACGCCCAGAAAGCCGGGCGGGGTGGCGTAGGTGGGCGTTCCGGCCATGAAGACCTCCTGGTGGGATGGACAGCGCCCCCCTTGGGCCGCAGGCTGGCCGGAATGACAAGCCAAACAAAAGCGACATCCGGGGAGGATGCGACGGAGGAAGGCACCACCGCCGTCCGGTCCGTGCTGATGGCGGTGCGGGTGCTCGAGGCGATGGCGCTCGCCGGCGGCCCGCTCCGCGTCTCCGACCTGGCCCGCCACCTCGCCGAGCCCAAGGGACGCGTGCATCGCCACCTCGTCACGCTGCGCCTTGCGGGCCTGGTGGCGCAGGAGGAGACGACGGAGCGCTACCACCTCACCTGGCGCATGTTCCAGATCGGCCAGGCGGCCGGCGAACAATTCGACCTGAAGCGCGTGGCGGAACCCGCCATGCACCGGCTGCGCGATGCGGTGGGCCAATCCGTGCTGCTGGCGGTGCCGACCGGCGGCGACCCGCTGGTGGTGCATGCGCTGGAGGCGCCGAACAAGGTGCTGATCAGCGTGCAGCCCGGCAACCGCCCGCCGGCGCATTGCTCCGCCCAGGGCCGCATCATGCTCGCCTTCGGCCCGGCCGAGGCGCTGGCCCGCAGCCTGTCCGGGCCGCTGGAGGCGCTGACGCCGCATTCCCTGACCGATCCCACGCAGCTGCGGGCGCGGCTGGAACAGGTGCGCGCCCGGCAGTGGGAAACGGCGCCGCAGGAGGCGCTGCTCGGCATCAATGTGCTGGCCGCGCCGATTTTTGCGGCAGGTGGCATGCTGGTGGGCTCGCTCGGCCTGGTGGGCTCCGTGCAATTCGTGCAGGACCCGCCCGATGCGGCGATGCTGGCGGCCTTGCAGGAGGCCGCCAGCGAGATCAGCGCGCGGCTCGGCGCAGAACCTCAGCGCGCCTCCGGCGGCACGAAGTCGCGCCAATAGCCCGGCCGGTCCGGCTGCACGCCGTAGCCCACCTGCCGATCCGCGGCGAGGCCGACGAGATCCTCCACGCTGCCGCCGGTGCGGGCGAGATAAAGCGCGATCTCCGCGACTGCATCCCGCGCCACGCCAAAACCGCCCGCCATCACCGCGCTGGTCATCTCCACCGCCCGCGCGCCGGCCAGCAGGAAGCGCACCACATCCAGCCCATCCCGCGCGCCATTGGTGCCGAGCAGCGGAAAATCCGGGCCGAGCTTCTTGCGCGCCTGAGCCAGCCAGCGGCAGGTCAGCGCCAGCGACCAGGGGCCGCCGATGGCGCCGGCCGTGCCGAGCATCGGCGCGCGCGTCTCCACATCCGGCACCAGGGCCATGAAGCGGCCCATGACGATGACGGCATCCGCGCCGCCATCGCGGGCCGCCGCGGCGAGGCCTGCCACATCCTCGCTCTGCCCCGTCAGCTTGATCCAGAGCGGGATGGTGACGGCGGCGCGCAGCCGCGCCGTGATCTCCTGCACCCGTCCCGCCGCGCGTTCCTGGATGATGGCGCCCGGAACCGCCTCGTCGCCATGCGGCGCGCCGATGTTCAGCTCCAGGATGCGGATGCCGGCCGCCTGGTATTGCCGCGCCAGGTCGCAGGCGACGTCGAGGTTGGCCAGGATGATGGAGCCGATGACGTATTGCCCGGTCTCCGCCGCCAGCCGGTCCTGCGCCGCGACCTCCGCGATCCAGTCGGCGCTGGCCGTCTGCTGCAGGCCGGAGCGGCCGAAGACCATGGCATCGGCGGGCGGCGCGAAATCCCAGGGCAGGGGGCGCCAGCGGCTGTCGAGCATCACATGGTCGCTGCCATCCAGCTGGCGCTTCGCCGCCTCGCTCTCGTTGATCGATTTCGCGACCACCGCCCCGGCGCCGGTGGCTCGCGCGGCGGCGAGGCCGCCGGCGGTCATGACATGATCGCCGGAGCCGATGACCACCGGATTGTTCAGCGTGACGCCGCCGATCCTGACGGAAAGATCAGGCATATTCGGGCCGCGCGGGCGTGAAGACATCGAGGTTCAGCACCGGCTCATCGCCCACCACCACACCGTGATGCATCGCATTCGGCGGCACCACCAGCAGGCCGCCGGCGGATAGCCGATGCACCGTGCCCTCGATATGGAAGTCGATGGTGCCGGCCAGGATATAGACGATCTGCTCGAAGTGGTGGCTATGCGGCTTCGGCTCATGCCCCGGCATCAGCCGGTGCAGCGCGAGGGTGGCGCCGTCACCGGTGAAACCCTTGCGCTCGACGCCCTCGCGCACGGGCGTCCAGGGGATGGCGTTCCAGTCGATGGTCGGGATGTGCATCATTGCCTCTCGATATTCGCGGCTCGGATCACGCGGCCCCAGAGCGCGGTTTCCTCCACCAGCATCTGCCGCATCGCCTCGGGCGTGGTGGGGGTGGGTTCCACCGCCAGGGGCAACAGCCGGTCGCGCACCTCCTGCAGGGCCAGCACGCGGCGCACCTCCGCATTCAGCCGGTCGATGATCGGGCGCGGCGTGCCGCGCGGCGCGGCCATCGCGTTCCAGGTGACGACGTTGTAGTCGGGCAGCCCGCTTTCCGCGATGGTCGGCACATCCGGCAGCACCGAGCTGCGGCGGGGCGAGGTGACGGCCAGCGCGCGCAGCCGCCCGCCCGAAATCTGCCCGAGCGTGGTCGCCGCCACCTCCATCGCGCCGCCGATATCGCCGGTGGCGGTCGCGTTCAGCAGCTCGCCGGTCGTGCGATAGGTGACGATCTCCACCGGCAGCTGCCCCATCGACTGGAACAGCGCCAGCGAGAGATGCAGCGCGGTGCCGACGCTGACCGAGCCGAGGTTCACCTTGCCCGGCTGCGCGCGCGCCGCGGTCATCAGGTCCTGCAGGCTGCGATAGGGCGAGCTGGCGCTGGTGACAATGATCTGCGGGAAGGAGGCGATCTGGCTGACGAATTCGAAATCGTCGATCGGGTGGTAGGGCAGGGTCCGGAACAGATGCGGCGCCGTCGCCGCGGTGGCCGTCACCAGCAGCAGCGTATGGCCATCGGGTGCCGCGCGCGCCACCGTCTCCGTCGCCAGGATGCCGCCGGCGGAGGGGCGGTTCTCGATCACCACCGGCTGGCCCAGGCCCTCCGACAGTTTCTGGCCAACCAGCCGCGCCGTCATGTCGCCGACGCCGCCGGCGCCGAAGCCCACCACCCAGCGCAGCGGGCGGTTCGGGAAGTTCTCCTGCGCCAGGGCAGGCAGCGTCGCCAAGGCCATCAGGCTGGCGAGCAGCAGGCGTTTCATGTGGCGTCTCCCAGGAAGGGTCGGCTGCGGCCGATCTTGCGTTTCAGGAAGTCCCAGCGAAGTCCCAGATTTTTCGGGTCGAGCAGGAAGCGCTTCGACTGCGCGGCGGCGGCCGGGTCCAGGTGCTGCAAGGGTCCCGCGGCCGCGGCGCGCAGCTGCACATCGGCGGCCCATTCCAGGACCGTCATGCCGATGCAGGCCTCCGCCACATTGGCGCCCACCACCAGCGCGCCGTGGTTCTTCAGCAGCAGTCCGCGCTTGCCGCCGAGCGCGGCGGCGATGGCATCGCCCTCATTCGTGTCGAGCACGATGCCGTGGAATTCGTCGAAGAGCGCGATGTCGTCATGGAAGATGGCGCCGGTCTGGGTGATGGTCTCCAGCGTCATCCCGGCGCACCCGAGCGCGACGCCCGCCTTGCCATGGGTGTGGATGATGCAGGCGACATCCGGGCGCGCGCGATAGATGCGGGTGTGGATATGCAGGGTGGGATTCACCCGGCCTTCGCCGCGGATCGTGCGCAGGTCGAAATCCGCCTCGATCAGCCCCTCCGCCCGCACCTCGTCGAAGCCGATGCCCCAGCGATGCGACCAGAATCGATCGGCGCCGGGCAGCCGCGCCGTCAGGTGGCCGGCGATGCCGCTCGCCTGACCATCGGCATCGAGGATGTGGTAGGCGTGCAGCAGGTCCTGCTTGAGCGCGGCCTCGCTCATTGCTTCTCGACACCCGCGAGCTGCGCCATGCGGCCCCAGGCGGCGACCTCGGCGGGGATCATGGCGCCGAGCTCCTCCGGGCTGCTGGCCTCGGGCAGGCCGCCGAGCTCGATCAGCCGGTTGCGGATTTCCGGCACGTCGAGCGCACGGCGGATGGCGCGGTTCATCGCCTCCACCAGCGGGCGCGGCGTATTGGCGGGGAAGACGATCGCGTTCCAGGACCGAACGATATAGTCGGGCAGCCCGCTCTCCGCACTGGTCGGCACATCGGGCAGCGTCGGGAAGCGGCGCGGCGCCGTCACCGCCAGCAGCTTTACGGCCCCCGACCGCACATGCGGGATCAGCGGCGCCAGAAGCTCGCCGGCCACCTGCACGTCGCCATTGGACAGCGAGAGGATCAGCTCGGGCGAGGAGCGGAAGGTGACGGTGGTCATCTCCGCCTGCGCCATGGCGCGGAACAGCTCGACGCCGAGATGCTGCGCATTGCCGACGGCGATGGAGCCGATGTTCAGCGCGCCGGGCCGCGCCTTGGCATAGGCGATCAGCTCCGCCAGGCTGTTGACGGGCAGGCGCGGATTGATGGCGATGACATGGTCGTACCAGACCATGCGGCCGACGGGCGTAAAGTCGCGCGTCACGTCGAAGGGCATGGTCCGGTAGAAGGCGGGGGCGGCCATGTTGCTGGTGGTCAGCAGATACATGGTGTGGCCATCCGGCGCGGCGCGCGCCACCGCCTCGCCGCTGATCAGCCCGCCGGCGCCGGGGCGGTTGTCCACCACGATGGGCTGGCCGATCTCGGCCTGCATATGCGGCGTCAGCATCCGCACCGTGATGTCCCCGGCGCCGCCCGCGGCGAAGCCGAGCACGAAGCGCACGGGCCGCGTGAACAGCGGCTGTGCGGTGGCGATGGCCGGCATGGCCAGCACCGAGGCGCCGCCGAGCAGCGCGCGTCGTCCAAACATCTTTTTCTGTTTCCTCCCTGACTCTGTCGTTCAGGTGGGGGGACCGTAGCCCCCGCCGCCTGGCGTTTCCATCATCACGTCATCATCCGCCGCCATCGCCATTTTCTGCGACTTGTTCACCGGCTGACCGTTCACCAGGAAGCGGCCGGGCTTGCCGCCCTCGCCACCTTCCAGACCCTCCGGGCCGAGATCCGTGCGGCTGGCCACCACGTTCAGCAGCCAGGGCTCCCTGGTGCGCATGCGGAAACCGATGAACTGGCCATCGCCGCCGCGCTGCCGTCCGGCGCCGCCGGAGCCCGGCCGCAGCTCCTTGCGCGTGAAGACGATGGGCATGGCGGCTTCCAGCACTTCCACCGGTACGGCGGCGACGCCGGTCGGGTAGCAGGTGGCGTCCAGCCCCGGCTTGTCCCGCCGCGCGCCCATGCCGCCGGAGTAGTTGAACATGGAAGAGGTGAAGGGCGTGCCGTCCTCCGTCCGGCCCTGGATCTGAATGGTCCAGACCGCGCCGGAGCCTTCCGCCAGCACGCGATCCGGCATCACCTGGTGCAGCGCCTTCAGCACGGGCATCGGCACATACATGCCGACGACGTGGCGCGCATTGACCGGCGCCGGGTAGCGGCAGTTCACGATGCTGCCCTCGGGCGCCACGACCTTGACGGGCAGGAGGCTGCCGAAATTGTTCGGCAGGTCCGGGTCGAGGCAGGCGCGCACGGCGAAGTTGGCATAGGCGGCGGTGTAGTTCAGCACCACGTTGATGCCGATCGGCGCCTCCGGGCTGCTGCCGGTGAAGTCGATGACCAGGTCACCCGCCGCGACATCCACGGTGACCGCCGCCTTCAGCGTGATCTTCGCGCCGCCTGGGACGTCAAAGATGCTCTCGCCGTGATAGGTGCCGGGCTTCAGCTTGCGGATGCTGTCCCGGGTTGCCTCTTCCGATCGGCCGAGGATGGCTTCCGCCAGCGCCTGAATATCGTCCATGCCCGTGCGGTCGCAGAGCGCGTTCAGACGTTCGGCGCCGACGCGCCCGGCGGCGACCTGCGCGGCGAGGTCGCCGGAGACGTGTTCCGGCGTGCGCACATTGCGACGGATGATGCTGTGCAGCAGCGCGTTCGGCACGCCCTTCTCATAGAGCTTTGCCAGTGGAATCCAGAGGCCTTCCTCATGCACGTCGCGCGCCCCGGCGCCGACGCCATATCCGCCGATATCGGTGTGGTGGATGGTGCTGCCGAAGAAGCCGATGCAGCGGCCACCGCGGAAGACCGGCGTCATCACGGTGATGTCGAAGAAATGCCCCGCGCTGAGCCAGGGGTCGTTGGTGATCAGCACATCGCCCGGATGCAGCGTATCCGGCGGAAACTCGCGGACAAAATGCTGGCCGGCGGCGGCGAGGCTGTTGATGTGGCCGGGCGTGCCCGTGACGGCCTGCGCCACCATCCGCCCCTGCCGGTCAAACAGCGCGGTGGCGAGGTCGCCGGCCTCCCGCACGATCGGGCTGAAGGCGATGCGCTGCAGCGCGCGCGCCTGTTCGGTGACGGTCGCGATGAGGTTCGACCACTGGATTTCCAGGGCAATGCCGTCGAGCTGGCTCATGCTTCGCGCTCCGCCACCACGGCGCCGGTGGGGTGCACGCTGGCGGTCCAGCCGCGCAGCACCACCAGCGTGGTTTCCCGTTCCTCGATGATGACCGGCCCGGCGATGCGCTGGCCCACGGCGAGCGCTGCGCGGTCATAGATCGGCACCTGCGGCACCGCGGGCTCCACCGCCACCGGGCGCTGCGTGCGCGGCGTGGCCGTGCTGCCGCCGGCGGCGGGCGCCGGGCTCGCCTGCGGGATGGGCCCGCGCGCAGCGAGGCGCCAGGTGACGACCTCCACCGGGACATCGGGCAGGGTGATGCCGTAGAGCGCCTGGTAGGCCACTTCGAAAGCCTGGCGCAGCGCCGCAGCGTCGCCGGCTTCCAGCACGGCAAGTGGCAGGTCCGCTGTGACCTCGTTCTGCTGGCCTCGGTAGCGGCAGTCGACGGCGAGTTCCAGCGTGGCGTCGGAGGGCTTCACGCCGGCCTCCGCCAGCGCGGCGCGGCCTTCCTCGGCCATCGAATCCACCAGCGCCCGCGTCGCCGGCCAGTCGAGCGTCGCCAGCGGTGACAGCGCGGAGCGCACCAGGTCGAGCCGCACCGGCGAGACCAGCGTGCCAAAGGCCGAAAGCACACTCGCCATGGGCGGGAAGACCAGCTGCGCGCAATCCAGCAGTTCAGCCACGCGGCAGGCATGCACCGGGCCGGCGCCGCCGAAGGCCAGCATCGGCAGGCCGCGCCAGTCCAGCCCGCGATCCGTGGCATGGGCGCGCGCGGCCCCGGCCATCTGCTCGCACACCACCTCGAAGACGCCGCGCGCCGCCGTCACCGCATCGACGCCCAGCTTCTCACCCAGCGCGGCGAGCGCGGCCGTGGCGCCGGCGCGGTCCAGCTTCATGTCGCCGCCCAGAAAGCGGTCCGCATCCAGCAGGCCGAGCACCACATCGGCATCCGTCACCGTGGGCTGCGTGCCGCCGCGGCCGTAGCAGACGGGACCCGGCTCCGACCCCGCGCTGCGCGGCCCGACCTTCAGCAGGCCGAGATTGTCGATGCGCGCGATGGAGCCGCCGCCGGCGCCGATCTCGATCATGTCGACGGCGGGGATGGTGATGGGAAAGCCGCTGCCGGGCTTGAAGCGATATCGGCGATCCACCTCGAATTCGCCAGCCACCAGCGGGCGGCGGTCCAGGATCAGGCAGGCCTTGGCCGTGGTGCCGCCCATGTCGAAGGACAGCAGTTTTTCGAAACCCATCACCTCGGCAAAATGCGCCGCGGCCAGCGCGCCGGCGGCGGGGCCGCTTTCGATCATGCGCACGGGAAAGCCGCCGGCAACGGTCGTGCCGACGACGCCGCCATTGGACAGCATGATCAGCGGCCGGTTCCGAAAACCGCGCCGCCGCAGCTCGGCCGAGAGCGCCTCCAGATAGGGTGCCACGATTGGCTGGGTATAGGCGTTCATCACCGTGGTCGAGGCGCGCGGATATTCGCGGATCTGCGGCGAGACCTCGGAGGAGAGGGTCACCGCCATGCCGGGCGCCGCGCGCTGGATGGCATCCCGCGCCGCCCGCTCATGCGCGCCGTTGCGATAGGCATTCAGCAGGCAGATGCCCACCGCCTGCACGCCGGCGGCCTGCATTTCGCGAGCCACCGCCTCGGCCTCCGCCACATCCACGGGCTTCGCCACGCTGCCATCGGCCAGCATGCGCTCGTCCAGCGTGAAGACCAGCGCATCCGGGACCAGCGGGTCGGGAAATTCGATCTGCGGGTCGAACATGTCGTAGCGATGCTCGTTGCGGATGCGCAGGACATCGCGAAAACCCTTCGTGGCCAGCAGGGCCGTGGGCGGGCCGCGGCGCTCGATCACCGCATTGGTGACGAGGGTGGTGGCATGCACCGTCACCTCCGTCACTGCCTCCGCGCCGACGCCGGCGCGGGACAGCGCCAGGTCCACCGCTCGGAAAAAGCCCTCCAGCAGGTTCTGGTGGGTGGTCAGCGTCTTGTCGGTGAAGGCGAGGCCATTCCCATGGCGCAGCACCACATCGGTGAAGGTGCCGCCGATATCGACCGCCAGGGCAAAGCCTGTCTTCACGCCCACGGGCCGCAGGCCCGCGCTCTGCACATTATCCGGCACCACGCTTCCTTCCCTCGTCCTGCGAGATGGTCGTCTCGCATTGCAGGACGTCGTCCTTCTTGGGGAAAGCATGCGCCGCCGCGCGCCTTGGCGTCAACAGTCCCGCAAAAAATCGCGGATGGCGGGATCCTCGGTCAGCCCGATGGCGCGCTGCCGCGCCGCCGCTTCCTCCGCCCCGCGGCCCTGGCGGCGCAGCAGCGCGGCGCGGGTCACCCAATAGGGCTGGTAGGCGGCCACGCGTTCCGCCGGCAGCGCGTCCAGCGCCGCCTCCGCCGCCGCGATGTCGCCCGCCTCCAGCAGCGCCGCCGCGCGCGCTGTGAGCACGCCGAGGCTCGGCGCCTGCTGCGACAGAAGGTCATAGAGCAGCCGCAGCGCCGCCTGATCCGTGCGGCCGGTGGCGGCGCGTTGCGCATGCACGGATTGGATCGCGGCCTCACAGAGGAAGCGGCCGAAGCGGCCGGCGCGGGCGCCTTCCACCAGCAGAAGCTCGGCCTCCGCCATCATTTCGGGCGACCACAGCGCTGGGTCCTGCCGGGCCAGCGGCACGAAGCGGCCGGCGGCATCGCGTCGCGCGTCGCGGCGCGCCTCACAATGCAGCATCAGGGCGAGCAGGCCCTTGGCTTCCGGCTCCCCCGGCAAGGCCTCGACCAGCAGCCGGCCGAGCGCGATCGCCTCCTCCGCCAGGCCTGGCCGGCCGCCGCCGTCCCAGCCGGTGCCATAGGCGGCGTAGACGGCCTCCAGCACCGCGCCAAGGCGGTCGGGCATTTCCTCGCGTTCCGGCAGCTCGAAGCGCAGCCCGGCGTCGCGGATCTTCGCCTTGGCGCGCACCAGGCGCTGCCCCATGGCGGCGGGCGCGATCAGCAGCGCGCTGGCGATACGCGCAGCGTCCAGCCCCAGCACCACCTGCAGCATCAGCGGCGTGCGGATGCCGGGATCGATCGCCGGATGCGCGCAGACGAAGAGCAGCTTCAGCCGCTCATCCGGCCAGTCTGCGCCGGACTCCGCCAGCTCCGCCTGCCGCCTTTCCAGTTCGGATACCGCGGCCTCCCGCACCCGCCGATGCCGGCCCGCATTGCGCTGCGCATTGCGCGCCACGGTCAGCAGCCAGGCCTCGGGCGAAGCCGGCACGCCGCGCTGTGGCCAGTGGCGCAGCGCGGCGCCGAAAGCCTCGGCCAGGGCATCCTCGGCGCCGGCGATGTCACGCGTGCGGGCGGCGAGGCGGGCGACCAGGCGGCCATAGGCGGTGCGGGCCGCCTGCTCCGCCGCCTGGTGCGCCGGCGTCACCCGCTGACGCTGGGCATCGGCGGCAGCAGCGGGCGGATCTCCACGGCCGCATAGGTGGCGGAGGGCGCGCGGGCGGCCCAGCTCAGCGCGGTGTCGAGGTCCGGCACCTCGATGATGAAATAGCCGCCGAGCTGTTCCTTGCTGTCGGCGAAGGGCCCGTCCTGCACGATGGGCTTGCCGTCGCGGATGCGCAGCGTGGTGCCGGTGGCGGGCGGCAGCAGCCCATCGCCGCGCACGATGATGCCGGCCTGGGCCATGGCGCCGATGAAGGCGCTCCAGCCCGCCCAATAGGCCGGCGCTTTGGCCGGGTCCTCGCGATGGGCGAATTCGGTGGCGGTCTCGGTCAGCAGCATCATGAACTGCATCGGGGTCTCTCCTTCGCGCCGGGCCGGGAATGGCCTGGCTGTGACGAAGACACCCGGGACTCCGTCATTTCGACAGGAGGCGCAATCTTTTTTCGGCGCGCTAACGTTTCCACACGCGGTCGAGTGGCATCAGCCGGTTCACCAGGATCAGCAGCGCCACCGTCACCAGGATGAAGATGGTGGAGATGGCGTTCACCGTATTCTCCAGGCTGAAGGTCGCCTCGGCATAGATGCGCACCGGCAGGGTCTGCAGCCGGGCGGTGGTGAGGAAGGCGGTGACCGTCACCTCGCCGAAGGACAGCAGGAAGCCGATGACGCAGGACACCGCGATGCCCGGCGCCAGCTGCGGCAGGATGACGCGACGGAAGACGCGGGCGGGCGTCGCGCCCAGCCCGCCGGCCGCTTCCTCCAGCCCCCGGTCCAGCTGCGCCACGGAGGCGCGCAGCAGCGCCAGCATGAAGGGCGTCACCAGCACCACATGCACCGCCAGCACGCCCAGGAAGGGCGGCACCTGGTTGAACCATTGCAGCAGCCGCAGCATGCCGAGGCCGATGGCGATGCCGGGCAGCGCCAGCGGCAGCATCAGGAAGGCGCCCACCGCCTCCTTCCCCGCGAAACCGGCGCGCACCAGTGCGAAGGCCGCGGGCAGGGCCAAAGCGAGGGAGATGGCGACGCAGCAGATGGCAATCTGCAGGCTGGTCCAGGCATCGGACAGGTAGCGCTCATTCTGCAGCACCGCCGCGTACCACTTCCAGGTGAAGCCGACGAACTGCGCGACGGTGGCCTGCGGCGTGTCGTTCACCGAGGCAACGGCCACCAGCAGCAGCGGGAACAGCAGGATGCCGATGGCCGAGACCAGCAGGAAGCGGGAGAGGACGGGCGCCACCGCCTCCGCCACCGTCACCACCGCGCGGCGCAGTGCGGGCGGCAGGCTGGGCCAGCGTCGTGGCGGCCGCGCCTCCACCCAGGGCGTCATCCTTCCGATGACGCGGGCGAGGATGAAGGTGACGATGACGGAAGTGGCCAGCATCATCATGGCGAGCGCGGAGGCCATCGGGTAGTTCAGGATCTCCATCCCCTCCCGCAGCACCACCATGCCGGTGACCTGCACCTTGCGCCCGCCGACCAGGGTGGCCGAGACATAGGCGGTTGAGGCCATCAGGAAGACCAGCGTGAGGCCGCCGCGCAGCCCGGGCAGCGACAGCGGAAGTATCACGCGCCAGAAGCGCAGCGCGGGCCCGGCGCCGAGGCCGGCGGCCGCTTCCTCCAGCCGCTTTTCCTGCGCATCCAGCACGTCATACAGCGCCAGCACCATGTACGGCAGGAAGACCTGCACCAGCGAAAGCCCCACGGCGAACCAGCCGAAGAGCAGGTTCAGCGGCGGAAAGCCGAGCGCCTGCGCCGCGTTCGACACCACGCCGCGCGGCGCCAGCAGAAGAATGATGCCGAGCGAGCGCACCACCACATTGGTCAGCAGCGGCACAAGGATAATGGCGAAGCCGAAGGGTTTTGCTCGCGGCGAAAGCCGCGTCAGCCACAGCGCCAGCGGATAGGCGAGCAGGGCGGAGGCGCCGGCCACCGCGAAGCCCAGCAGCGCGGTATTCAGCAGCAGCCGCAGGAAGAAGGGATCGCCCAGCACCTCCTGGTACTGCGCGGCGGAGGGCCACAGCGAGATCGGCGCAAAGATCTCGCTGCTCTCCTGCACCGAGAGCAGCGCGACCGCGCCGAGCGGCGCCGCGAAGGCGGCCAGCAGCCACAGCACATAGGGCGCGGCCAACCAGCCCGCGCGGGGGGAACCCTGCATCAGCCAAGCGCCCTATTGAGTCAGCCCGCGATCTCGCGCGTGAAGCGGCTGGACCAGCGGCCCTGGTTGCGGATCACCACATCCCAGTCGAAGTCGATCAGCTTGGAGACCGCCTCCTCCCCCATGATCAGCTTCGCGGCGAGCTCCGGCGGCAGGGTGATGTTGCGGATCGTCGGGCTGTAATAGGTCTGCTCGGCATAGGCCTTCTGGCAGTCCGGGCTGAGGTGCAGATTGACGAAAGCCTCGGCCAGCGCCTGGTTCTTCGTGCCCGCGGTGATGCAGGCGTAGTTGGCGGCGACCGCCTGGCCCTCCGTCGGCTCCGCGATGACGATGTTCGGGTTGCGCGTCTCCGCATAGGTGCGGGTGAAGCTGCCGAACTCGACGCTGGCCGCGCCGACCTGCTGGTCGAACATGCCATAGAGCTGGTCCTGGCTGCCCTGGATCGCGGCG
This sequence comes from Falsiroseomonas tokyonensis, assembly GCF_019024325.1. Taxonomy (GTDB): domain Bacteria; phylum Pseudomonadota; class Alphaproteobacteria; order Acetobacterales; family Acetobacteraceae; genus Falsiroseomonas; species Falsiroseomonas tokyonensis. Next base: position 35,780 of record NZ_JAFNJS010000011.1, on the reverse strand, counting down.
AAGGGTTTCAGCTCCGCGATCTTGCGGAAGGCGGGGTCGATGTCGTTCTCCGACCCACCCCAGACCCTGGCCGCCATCAGCAGGCCCGCCGTGCCCTGCGCGCCCGGATAGGTCGGCCAAATCACCTTGCCCTTCAGGTCGTCGCGCCAGAAATCCTTCCAGGAGGTCATCGGCGCGGCCACAAGCCGCCGGTCATAGACGATGGTCACGGGATTGAAGGCCACGCCATAACCGCCGATGCGCGCCAGTGGATACAGATGCTCGAAATTCGGCACATTGGCGGAGGGCGCGAGCGTCACGCCATCCTTCACCGCCTGGCGGCTTTCGAAGATGTTGAGATAGAGCAGGTCGAAGGAGGGCCGGCCCCGCTCCGCATAGGCGCGCGCGCGGCGTTCCGGCGTGCCGCCGAGGATGTAGTTGATCTTCACGCCATGCTGCTGTTCCAGCGGCGTCGCGCAGTACTGCCGGGTGATGCGTTCCTGCACGCCGCCCCAGATGCCCACCGTCAGTTCATCGCCGCGGCGGATCTGCGCGACGGCGTCGCGGCCCCAGATGGCGGGCGCTGCGAGGGCGGCGGTGGCCAGCAGGCCACGGCGGGTGAGGGAGGTCGTCATGGCAGGGCTCCGGTCGTGGCGGTGAAATCTTCGATCCAGGCGATCGCCTCCGGTGGCGCCGCGAGCGTCACGGCGGCGCCGGGCGGGAAGGCGGGCTCGGCGCTCGGCCGGTGCACGCGCAGGCGATGCGGCCCCACCGAAACCTCGTAATGGATGCTGTCATCCAGCCGCGTCGCCGCCTCCACCACCGCGGGCAGGGCCAGATGCGCCTCCGCCTCGCCGGGCGGCCGCAGCGCCAGACGCGCCGCGCGCAACACCAGGTGGCTCGGCCGGGCCGGGGCATCCGCCGGCAGCGGCACCGTGACGCCGCCCTCCGTCCGGAAGGCGCCATCCTCCACCCGCCCGGCCAGCACGCTGCGGGCGCCGAGGAAGCCGGCGGTGAAAAGGTGCCGCGGGCGTTCCGTCAGTTCCGCCGGCGCCGCGCATTCCACGATGCGGCCGCGATCCATCACGGCGACGCGGTCGGCCAGCGCCAGCGCCTCCTCCTGGTCATGCGTGACGAACAGGGTGGTGATGCCGGCGGCGTCGCGCAGCCGCGCGATCTCCTCCCGCATCTCCACGCGCAGCCCGGCATCGAGGTTGGACAGCGGCTCGTCCAGCAGCAGCAGTTCGGGGCGGATCACCAGGGCGCGGGCCAGGGCAATGCGCTGCTGCTGGCCGCCAGACATGCGCGCCGGGTAGCGATCCGCCAGATGCGCCAGGCCCACCATGGCCAGCGCCTCCGTCACCCGGCGGTCACGCTCGGCGCGGTTCACATCGCGCATCTCGAGCCCGAAGGCGACATTGCCGGCCGCCGTCAGGTGCGGGAACAGCGCGTAGTTCTGGAACACCATGCCGATCTGCCGGCGATGCGGCGGCGCGCGCTCGATGGCCGTGCCGTTCAGCAGGATCTGGCCCTCATCCGGCAGGATGAAGCCGGCCACCAGCCGCAGCGTGGTGGTCTTGCCGCAGCCGGAGGGGCCGAGCAGCGCGATGCATTCGCCGCGCGCGACGGAGAGCGAGACGCCATCGACCGCGGCCTGGGCGCCATAGCGCTTGGTCAATCTTTCGAGGCGAAGATGGGGCTGAGGGTCTGTCACCCGCCCAGTCTGGCAAACCCGATGCCAGCGCGCCAGGGCGGGGCAGGGCCCCAAAGCTGGGCGGCGCGACAGGGGCAGGGGGCAGAAATGCCCAAAAAACAGGCGCTGGGCGCGCAAAAGGGCAGGGTTTGGGCGGATCGGTGTCTCGGCTGTGCCATCTCGCGCGGCATGCGCCTTGCTCGCCCCTTGCCGCTGCGCCGGCGCAACCCTGATACAGGAACGGTTGCGGCAAGCGGCCGTCGGCAAGCGATTGGAGGGATCGACGATGCGGACACGGTATCGAATGGAACGGCGCGCCCTGCTGACGGGCGGCATGGGCCTGGCACTGGCGGCGGTTCCGGGCGCGCGGGTGCCCCTGGCCCAGACGCTGGACAAGGTCTCCTTCCAGACCAACTGGCGGGCCCAGGCGGAGCATGGCGGCTACTACCAGGCCGTCGCCGCCGGCATCTATCGCCGCCATGGTATCGATTGCGAGATCCGCATGGGCGGGCCGCAGCAGAACCCGGCGCAGCTGCTGCTGGCCGGCCGCGTGGACTTCATCATGTCCAACGGCTTCCAGGCGCTGAACTATGTGCGGGAAAACCTGCCCTTCCTGACCATCGGCGCCATCATGCAGAAGGACCCGCAGGTGCTGATGACCCATGCGGGCAATGGCATCAATTCCTTCGAGGACATGAAGGGCCGGCCGATCCTGATCGGTGCCTCCGGCCGCGTCACCTATTGGCCCTTCCTGCAGGCGAAGTTCGGCTTCACCGATGAGCAGATCCGGCCCTATACCTTCAATGTCGGTCCCTTCATGGCGGACCGCATGGCGATCCAGCAGGGCTTCATCAGCTCCGAACCCTTCGCCGCGCAGCAGGCCGGCGCGACGCCCAGGGTCTTCCTCATCGCCGATGCCGGCTACCAGAACTACCAGACCACCATCGACGTCTCCCGCCGCATGGTGGCGGAGAAGAAGGATCTGGTGCAGCGTTTCGTCAATGCGACGATCGAGGGCTGGGCCGCCTACATGAAGGCGGAGGACATCGGCGCCGCGAATGCCGCCATCAAGCGCGACAATCCCGAGATGGATGACGCCAAGATCGCCTATGCGATCCGCGTGATGAACGAGGCCGGCATCGTCCACTCCGGCGATTCGCTGCGGCTCGGCATCGGGGCGATGACGGATGCGCGGTGGAAGTCCTTCTACGAGGGCATGCGCGATCTCGGCCGCTATCCCGAAGGGCTGGACTACACCAAGGCCTACAGCCTGGAATTCGTGAACAAGCGCGTGGGCCTTGCCTGAGGCCCCGCCCATCGCGCCGGTGACGGAGCCGCGGGGGCCGGCTTCCGTCATCTCGCTGGAAGGCGTCACCAAGCGCTATGCCAATGGCACGCTGGCGGTGCGCGGCGTCGACCTTTCCGTGGCGCGTGGCGACTTCGTCTCGCTGCTCGGCCCCTCCGGCTGCGGCAAATCCACCGTGCTGCGGATGATGGCGGGGCTGATCCCGCCTTCCTCCGGCCGGGTGGAAATGGCGGGCGGCGGGGAGACCGGCGATATCGGCTTCGTCTTCCAGGAGCCGACGCTGATGCCCTGGTCCAGCGCGCTGCGCAACGTGATGCTGCCGCTGCGCCTGGGCGGCGTGGGGCGGCAGACCGCGGAGCGCCGCGCGCGCGACGCCCTGGCCTCGGTCGGGCTGGCGGGGTTCGAGGACAGCTATCCGCGCGCGCTGTCCGGCGGCATGAAGATGCGCGTCTCCATCGCCCGCGCCCTGGTGACGAAGCCACGGCTGCTGCTGATGGACGAACCGTTTGCCGCACTCGACGAGATCACCCGCCACAAGCTGAACAACGACCTGCTGACGCTGTGGCAGGCGGAGCGCTTCACCGCGGTCTTCGTCACCCATTCGGTCTTCGAGAGCGTCTACCTGTCCCGCCGTGTGGTGGTGATGGCGGCCAGGCCCGGGCGGGTGGTGGAGGACCTGGCCGTCGACGCGCCCTATCCGCGCGGCGAGGCCTTCCGGACCTCCGCCGACTACGCGGCGCATTGCCGCGAGATTTCCTCCGCACTGCATCGGGCGATGGAAGAATGACCGTGCTGCTCTCGGCCAATGAGGCCGCCGATGCGCCGCTGCAGGACCGCGCGCCGCGCCATTTCGGCCTGACCGCGGAAGCCTGGCTGCGCATCATCGCGCCGACGCTGATCGGCCTGCTGGCGCTTGCGGGGTGGGAGGCACTGGTGCGGATCAACGAGATTCCGCCCTATCTGCTGCCGGGGCCCGTGACGGTGTTCGAGACGCTGATCCGCGAATGGCCCTCGCTCTCCGTTTCGCTGCTCATCACCCTGCAGATCACCTTTGCCGCCCTGGCCGTGGCCGCCGTGCTGGGCCTGGCGCTGGCGGTGCTGTTCGCGCAGTCGCGGATCATCGAGCTGTCGCTGTTTCCCTATGCGGTGATCCTGCAGGTCACGCCGGTGGTGGCGATCGCGCCGCTGATCATCATCTGGGTGGACGATATCCGCATCGCCCTGCTGATCTGCGCCTGGATCGTCGCCTTCTTTCCGATCCTGTCCAATACGACACTCGGCCTGAACAGCGCGGACCAGAACCTGGCCGACCTGTTCCGCCTGTATCGCGCCAGCCGCTGGCAGGTGCTGCGGCATCTGCGGCTGCCGACCGCCATGCCCTATTTTCTCGCGGGGCTGCGTATTTCGGGCGGGCTGGCGCTGATCGGCGCGATCGTCGCGGAATTCGTCGCCGGCACCGGCGGCCGCGCCTCCGGCCTCGCCTATCGCATCCTGGAGGCCGGGTACCAGCTGCAGATCCCGAAAATGTTTGCGGCGCTGGTGCTGGTGTCGTTGACCGGCATCGCAATTTTTCTGGCGATGAGCCTGATCTCACACCTGGCGCTGCGTCACTGGCATGAAAGCGCGATGAAGGAACGTCGATGAAGGCCCAGCTTGCCGCCGCCGGCCCGAACTTCTGGCTGCGCAATGCCCGCGCGCATGCAGCCTTCACGCAAGGCCTGGACGGGCCGCCGGATGTGGACGGGCTGCTGCGCCTCGATATCCAGATCGAGCACGGTCGCATCGCGACCCTTGCCCCGCTCGGCACCGCGCCCGCGGGCATCGACCTGCGCGGCGGCCAGGTCTGGCCGGGCTTCGTCGATGCGCATACGCATCTGGACAAAGGTCATATCTGGCCACGCATGCGCAACCTGACGGGCGATTTCGCCGGCGCCATCACCGCCGTGATGGGCGACCGCGGCGCCGCCTGGTCCGAGGCCGATATCGAAGCCCGCGCCGATTTCGCGCTGCGCTGCGCCTACGCGCATGGCACGGTCGCCATCCGCACGCATCTGGATACCTACCTGCCGCATGGCCTGACCACCTGGCGCGTCTTCCGCCGGCTGCGCGAGGCCTGGGCCGGACGCATCGCGCTGCAGATGTCCTCCATCTGCCCGCTCGACCGCTTTGCGGGGCCGGATGGGGAATTGCTGGCCGATACGGTGGCGGAGGCCGGCGGCGTGCTCGGCATGGTCACGCGTCCGACCGGCGGCATCCACGACGCGCTGCCCGCCACCTTCCAGGCGGAGCTGGACCATTTCTTCTCGCTCGCCGAGGCGCGCGGCCTCGACCTCGACCTGCATGTCGATGAATCCGGCGAATCCGGCGCACGCGCCCTGCGCGAGATCGCACTCACCGCCCTGAAGCGCGGCTTCAAGGGTAGGATCCAGTGCGGCCATTGCTGCTCGCTCTCGATCCAGCCGGAGGATTTCGCGAAGGAGACGATCGCCCGCGTGGCGGAGGCGGGCATCGACATCGTCGTGCTGCCCATGTGCAACATGTACCTGCAGGACCGCGTGGCGAACCGCACGCCCCGCTGGCGCGGCGTGACGCTGGTGCATGAGATGCAGGCGGCCGGCATCCGCGTCTCGGTTGCCTCCGACAATACGCGCGACCCCTTCTACGCCTATGGCGACCTCGACATGACGGAGGTTTTTCGGGAGTCCGCCCGCATCCTCCATCTCGACCATCCCTTCGGGCATTGGCCCGCCGCGGCCACGGCGCGGCCGGCGGAAGCGATGGGCGTGGCCACGCAGCACGGCATCATCCGCGTCGGCGCGGCCGCGGACCTCGTGCTGTATGGCGCGCGCTTCATGACGGAACTGCTCTCCCGCCCGCAATCCGACCGTATCGTGCTGCGGGCCGGCCGAGTGCTCGACGCGACCGCGCCCGATTGGCGGGAGCTGGATGCGACGCTGGGCGTCGCGGATTAGCGGCGACTATTCCAGCCCGCGCAGGAAGGCGCGCAGATCCTCGGCCCAGAAACGGGCCTGGCCGGTGGTGCCATGGCCCAGCGTCTCGGCGCTGGCCGGGATCAACAGCAGGCGGCCATTCGCCACCCGCTGCATCGCCGCCTGCATCAGCCCGGTCTCCGGCGGATTGCGCTCATCATCCGCGGCATTGATCGCCAGCACCTGCGCGCGGATGCGCTCCAGCCGCGGCGCCGGGTTGTAGTCGCGCGAGGAATCCCACTGATAGACGAAGTCATTCGCGTCGGCCGGTGGCGGCGCGGCCAGCCGCTGCTCCACCAGCCGGTCCGCGGCCTCGCGCGTCGGCGCGATCTTCTGCAGGTTCAGCGTGCCGCCATTGGTGGCGGTGGCGAAGACGACATTGGCCCGGCCGAGCGAGGCCGGCTGCTGCGTATAGAAGCCATTGGCATAGCCAGGGTCGCGCCGCACGCTTTCCACCATCAGCCGCCGCAGCATCCAGTTGCGGGACGACATCTCGGTGGGCTGCGACGCCATGGGCACGATGGCGTCCATCGCATCCGGGAAGTTGGTGCCCCAGAGCCAGGCATGCATGCCGCCCATGGAATTGCCGATCACCAGCCGCAGCCGCGGAATGCCGAGCCCCTCCGTCACCAGCCGGTGCTGGGCCGCGACCATGTCGTCGTAGTTGTAGCGCGGGAAGGCGCCGCGCAGCCCGTCCGACGGCTTGCTGCTGCGGCCCGTGCCGATGGCATCGGGGATGATGATGAAGTGCCGCTTCGCGTCCAGCGGCTGGCCCTCGCCGAACAGCTGGCCCGCAAAACTCTGCACCAGCATGTTGCGGGCATTGCCGGCGGTGCCGTGCAGCACCAGCACCGGGATGCCGCCGGGCTCGCCCACGGTGGTGTAGCCGATGCGCAGCTCCGGCATCACTTCCCCGGTGTGGAACCGAAAATCCCGCGCCACCCAGCTGTGGTCGCGCGGCGCCGGGAAATCGGCGGCCAGGGCGGGTGCTGCGGCCAGCGCCAGGCCGATCATCAGCGCGGCGCGCCGCGCGAAGGCAAGGGTTTTCATGGTGGCTCCTCCTGCACGGCCACTTGTCGGGCCGGTTGTTGCCGGAGCCTAACGGAGTGCCTACCAGCGCGCCATCTCCCGCTCCACCCGGGCCAGGAAGGCGGCGCATTCGTCGCGCGACCGGTGGTCCATGCGGGTCAGGGTGTACCAATCCGTGCGGCAGCGGGGCGCGCAGAGCCGGCGGATGCCGCGGTTCACCAGCTTGCGGTCGGGATGGCCGATGTACCAGAGCAGCCAGCGCGGCGAGCCATAGGTGGTGATCACGCCGATCCGCTTGATGTTCGTCAGCAGCGGCGTGATGGCGCCATCCCCCAGCCTGAAGGCGACGCCCGGCGCCCAGACGCGATCGAACCAGCCCTTCAGCATCGCCGGCATGCCGTACCACCAGGTGGGGTGCACCAGTAGCAGCGCATCGGCCCGCTGCAGGCTGGCGACGTGGTCCTCCACCCCGGCCAGGTTGTCCGTCACGCTGTGGTACCGGCCGCGCTCCTCGGCGGAGAGCGCCGGGTCGAAACCCTCCGCATAGAGGTCGCGCAGCTCCACCTCATGCCCCTTCGCTTCCAGCGCGCGCCGCGCGGCATCGCGCAGTGCCGCCGCAAAACTGTCGGGACGCGGGTGGCAGTAGATCATCAGCACGCGCATGGGGCCTCACCGGTGCGGTCCTGGCACGCTCCATGCAATGATCGCGCCGAATGCCGCAATGGAGATTCGCGCCGATGATGTCCGTTCCCGTCCTGGCCAGGCGTGCCGCCGATCTGCGCGGATTCCGCATCGCCCCGGGCGACACCAACTACTTCGCCTGCCTCTTCGACCCCGTGGCGGATGGCGTGTCCTTCACCATGGTGGTGGAGATCTTTGCGCCCGGCGGCCGCACGCCGCCCAATACCCACAGCCTGGCGGAGGAATGCTTCTTCGTCCTCAAGGGCTCGGGCAAGGCTTTTGCGGATGGCGTCGAGATGCCGGTCGGCCCTGGCGATGCCTTCGTGCTGCGCCCGGGCGTCGAGCATGTCGTGCTCAACGACACGGCGGAAAAACTCTACTGCCTGACCTTCATGACGCCGAACGAGGGTTTCGCCGAGCTGATCCGCAACGGCACGCCGATCGACCTGCCGGCCGAGGATATCGCCGTCATCACGGGCGCCGCCTGATGCGCGTGCTCTACCTCTATGCCCATCCGCTGGAGGAAAGTTTTCACGCCGCCATCCGCGATGCGGCGCGGGAGGGGCTGCGACAGGCCGGCCACAGCGTCGACCTCTGCGACCTCTACGCCGAGGGCTTCAACCCCGTGCTCTCCGCCGCCGAGCGCCGCGGCTACCACGAGATCCCCGGCAATCGCGCGCCGGTCGAGGATTATGTGCGCCGGCTGGAGCAGGCGGAGGCGCTGGTCCTGTCCTTCCCCACCTGGTGCTTCGGCCTGCCCGCGATCCTGAAGGGCTGGATGGACCGCGTGCTGCTGCCCGGCGTGTCCTTCCGGCTGGAGGAGGGCGTGGCCAGGCCCAACCTGCTGCATATCGGCAAAATCGCCGGCATCAGCACCTATGGCCGGCCGCGCTGGACCGCGATCCTGGCGGGCGACCCGCCGCGCAAGGCCGTCACCCGCTACTTCCGCCTGATCACGGCCGGCCGGGCCGCCATCGACTACCACGCGCTGTATGACATGAACCGCGCGGACGACGCCCGGCGCGCCGCCTTCCTGGCCCGGGTGCAGGGGCGCATGGCGCGGTTCTGAAGCAAACCCTTGCCCTGGCGGCGCTCCGGGGCAATCTTCCCTCCAAACGATTGCACGGGAGGAAGATCATGATCGGACGCAGGTTGTTGCTGGCTGCCGGCGGTGCGGCGCTGGCCGCACCAGGTGTGGCGCGGGCCCAGGCTGGCTGGCCGAACCGGCCGGTGCGGATCGTGGTGCCCTTCGGCCTCGGCGGGTCCGCCGATGTCGCGGCGCGCTTCCTGGCGGAGCCGCTGTCCCAGGCCTTCGGCCAGCCCTTCGTGGTGGAGAACCGGCCCGGCGCCGGCGCCACCATCGGCACCGATGCCGTGGCCAAGTCCGCCCCGGATGGCCACACGCTGCTGCTGATGTCGAATACCCATACGGCGAATGAGACGCTGCTGCCCAACCGCCCCTATGTGCTGATGCGGGACCTGGCGCCGGTCGCGGCCATCAATATCGCGCATCACGTCCTGGCCGTGCATCCCTCCATCCCCGCCAACAGCCTGCCGGAGCTGATCGCGCTGCTGCGCGCCAATCCGGGCAAGTACGACTACGCCTCCTCCGGCCCCGGCACGCCCTATCACGTGGCCGGCGAGGTCTTCCTGGCGATGGCCGGCGCCACGGCGACCCATGTGCCCTTCCGCAGCTCCAACGAGGCGCGCACCGCCGTCATCTCCGGCACCGTGCCCATCATGTTCGACGCCATCCCCACCATGCGCCCGCAAATCGAGGGCGGCCGCGTGCGCGGCCTGGCCACCACCGGCCCGTCGCGCAGCCCGCTGATGCCGGAACTGCCCGCGGTAGCGGAGACGCTGGCAGGCTACGAGGCCTCCATCTGGCTCGGCTTCATGGCGCCGGCGGCGACGCCCGTGGAACTGCGGCAGCGCATCAATACCGAGGTCAACCGCATCCTCGCTTTGCCGGCGACGGCGGAGGCGCAGGCCCGGCTCGGCGCGCAGCCCATGGCGATGTCGATGGCGGAGTTCGACGCCTATCTGCGCGCCGACATCACGCGGCAGGCGGAATTCATCCGCATGGCGAAGATGACGCCCGCTTGAGCACGACCTTCCAGCTGAACGGCACGGCGGTGGCCGTGCCGATCGAGCCGGAGGCGCCGTTGCTGGCGGCGCTGCGCGGGCCGCTCGGCCTGTCCGGCACCCGCTTCGGCTGCGGCGCGGAGCAATGCGGCGCCTGCCTCGTGCTGGTCGACGATCTTCCGCGGTATGCCTGCACGCTGCCGGTCGGTGATGTGGCAGGGCGAAACGTGACCACCGTCGAAGGTCTCGGCACGGCCGAGGCGCCGCATCCGCTGCAGCGGGCGCTGCTGGAGCTGCAGGCGGGGCAATGCGGCTTCTGCCTGTCTGGCATCCAGATCCGCGCCGCGGCGCTGCTGCGCGAGACGCCGCGGCCGAGCGAGGATCAGCTCCGCGCCGCGCTCGACCCGCATCTCTGCCGCTGCGGCAGCCACAACCGCATCCTGCGCGCCGTGCTGCGGGCGGCGGAGGAGATGGCGCCATGAACCTCGCCTTCCACGGGCCGCCGCCGGCGGATGGCAAGCCGAAGCTGCCGGGCAGCCTGCAGGTGAACCGGCGCCTCGACCAATGGCTGCGCATGCTGCCGGAAGGCGCGGTGCTGCTGACTCCGGGCAAGGTGGAGCTGGGGCAGGGGATCCTGACCGCGCTCGCCCAGATCGCGGCGGAAGAGCTCGACGTGGCCCTGCCGCGCATCCGCGTCCAGGCGGCGGCCACACCCACCAGCCCCGATGAGGCGGTGACCAGCGGCAGCCTCTCGGTCCAGGAATCCGGCATGGCGATCCGCCACGCCTGCGCCGAGGCGCGCGCCATCTTCGTCGGTGTCATCGCCCAGCGCAGCGGCGTTTCCCGCGACGATATTTTCGTCAACGACGGCGATTTCGTGGCGCCGGATGGCCGGGTGCTCGGCAGCTACTGGTCGCTGGCGGAGTCCGGGCTGCTGGCGGTGGAGGCGACCGCAGACGGCACGCCGAAGCGCGCGGATCAACGCCGCATCGCCGGCACCTCCACGCCGCGGCTCGACCTGCCCGACAAGATTTTTGGGCAGCCCCGCTTCATCCAGGACCTGCGGCTGCCGGGCATGCTGCATGCCCGCGTGGTGCGACCCGCCGCGCGGGGCGCGAAGCTGATCTCGGTGCGCGAGGGCGCGCTGCCCGGTGGCGCCAGGCTCCATCGCGACGGCAATTTTCTCGCCGTGCTGGCGACACAGGAACACCATGCGGAAGCGGCCGCCTTGCGCGTCGCCACCCGCGCTGAATGGGCGGCGCAGGACACGCTGCCGGAGAATGTCGAGACCTGGCTGGCCGAGGCGCCCGGCGAGACCACCACCGTGCTGGACCGCGCCGCCGAAACGCCGGAACCGGCGCATCGCGTGGCGGCCCGCTTCTTCCGCCCGTTCGTCACCCACGCCTCCATCGGCACCTGCTGCGCCGTGGCGCTATGGGAAGGCGAAGTCGCAAAAATCTGGAGCCACAGCCAAGGCATCTACAATCTGCGCGCCGACCTGGTGAAGGCCATGCGCCTGCCGGCCGAAGCCTTCCACATCCAGCATGTCGAGGCCGCCGGCTGCTACGGCCATAACGGCGCCGATGACGTGGCGCTGGAGGCCGCGCTGCTCGCGCGGGCAAATCCCGGCGTGCCGGTGCGCGTGCTCTGGACGCGGGCGGAGGAGCTGGGCTGGGGCCCGGCCTCGCCGGCCATGCTGGTGGATGTGGCGGCGGAGGCCGATGCGGAGGGGCGGCTGCTGCGCTGGACGCAGCACGTCACCTCCAACGGCCACTCCGGACGGCCGGGCCGCGGCGCGCTGCCGACGCTGCTCGCGGCCTCGATGCTCGCCGAGCCCTTCGCCGTGCCGAATGCCATCAACCCGCCGCTGGCCGGCGGTGGCGGCGCGCAGCGTAATGCGGTGCCGGCCTATGCCATTCCGGCGCTGCATGTGCGCATGACCCATCTCGCCGAAATGCCGCTGCGCACCAGCGCCCTGCGCGGCCTCGGCGCGCTCGCCAATGTCTGGGCGATCGAGAGCGTGATGAACGAGATGGCCGCCGCCGTGGGGCAGGACCCACTCGCCTATCGCCTGCGCCAGATGGAGGATGCGCGGGCGCGCGACGTGCTGACCCGCGCCGCCGAAATGGCGAACTGGTCCGGCCGCGTGAAGCGCGAGGGGTTCGGCATGGGCCTCGCCGTCGCGCGGTACAAGGGCAGCGGCGCCTGGTGCGCGGCGGTGGCGGAGATCGAGGCGGCGGAGCGCGTCTTCTGCCGGCGCCTCTGGCTCGCCGCCGATGTGGGGGAGGTGATCAACCCCGATGGCACGCTGAACCAAATCGAGGGCGGCGCCATCCAGGCGACGTCCCTCTGCCTGTTGGAGGCGGTGCGCCACGATGCGCGCAACGTCACCTCCACGGGCTGGGAGGACTATCCGATCCTCCGCTTCTCCGAAGTGCCGCGCGTGGAAGTCGCGCTGGTCGCGCGGCCCGAGGCGCCGCCGCTCGGCGCCGGCGAATGCAGCATGGGGCCGGTGATCGGCGCCATCGCCAATGCCATCGGCGATGCGCTGGGCGTCCGCCCGCGGCACTGGCCCTTCACGCCCGAAAACATCGCCCGAGCCATGGAAGACTGATGCCCTCTCTGACCCTTGCCTGCACCCGCAGCGACCGCACCCAGCCCATCCTGGACGGCCGCATCAAGATCGCGGGCTATGACGTGACGCCCACCGCCGGGGAGCCGGAGGAGCTGTTCCGCATCGCGATGCGGGAGGCACGCTACGACATCACCGAACTCTCGATGGCCAGCCACATCCTTTCCGTCGCGCGGGGCGACAGCCGCTATATCGGCGTGCCGGTCTTCCCCTCCCGCGCTTTTCGGCATTCCGCCATCTATATCCGCACGGATCGCGGGATTGCGGGGCCGAAGGACCTGGCGGGGCGCGTGATCGGCGTGCCGGAGTATCAGCAGACCGCGGCCATGTGGGTGCGCGGCATGCTGCGCAGCTACTATGGGGTGGAGGTCTCCTCCATCGCCTGGCGCTCCTCCGGCGAGCGCACGCCGCTCAGCCTGCCGCCCGAGATCGACATGCAGGTGATCCCCGCCGGCGAGACGCTGGAGGCGATGCTGGCCGAGGGCCGGATCGACGCCTTCATCGGCCCGCGCCCGCCCGCCTGCTTCACCCAGCAGACCGCGCCGGTCGCCCGCCTGTTTCCGGACAGCCGGGCGGAGGAGCAGGCCTATGCCGCCGCCACCGGCTTCTTCCCCATCATGCATTGCATCGCGATCCGCCGCGACCTGGTGGAGGGCCGGCCCGACCTGCCGCGCGCGGTCTTCGAGGCCTTCAACGCCGCCAAGAACCACGCGGTGGCGGAGCTTTCGATGGTCAATGTGCTGCGCGTCTCGCTGCCCTGGATCGCCGCAGAAGCCGCCGCGCAGACGGCCCAGATGGGCGGCGATCCCTGGCCCTATGGCTTCCTGCGCAACAAGGCGGAGCTGGAGGCCATGTGCCGCTACGCCTTCACCGATGGGTTGACCGCCCATGCGGTTCCGGTGGAGGAGTTGTTCGAGGCCAGTACCCGCGACGACTGAGCGGGCGCGGCCTTGGCACAAAGGCGGCCGCGCCCGGCCGCCGAAGGGAGGAAAAACGGATGAAAATGACCCGCCGCGCCGGGCTCGGCGCCATGGCCGGGCTGCTGGCCACCCCCGGCCTGCTGCGCGCCCAGACCCCCACCATCCGCATCGTCGTGCCCTTCGGCCCGGGTGGATCCACCGATGCCGTGGCGCGGCTGGTCTCGCCGGGGCTGCAGCAGCGGCTCGGCGCCAATGTGGTGGTGGAGAACCGCTCCGGCGCCGCGGGCTCGATTGGCGCGGATATCGTCGCCAAGGCGCGGCCGGATGGGCAGACCTGGCTGCTGACCTTCGACAGCCACGCCACCATCCCGGCCCTGCTGCGCAACCCGCCCTTCGACGTGCTGAAGGACCTGGACCCGGTGATGCTGATCGGCGGCTCGCCCTATGCGGTGGCGACGCGGCCGGACAAGCCCTATCGCAGCATCGCCGACGTGGTCGCGGCGGCCAAGGCGCGGCCTGGCGTCACCTATGGCTCCACCGGCAATGGCACGCTGGGGCATCTCTCGATGATTCGAGTGGGTGAGAAGGCCGGCGTGCAGCTGACGCATGTGCCCTATCGCAGCGGCGGCCTCGCCGTGAATGATGCGGTGGCCGGCCATGTGGAGATGATGATCGGCAGCGCCGCGCTGCTGCTGCCGCACATCACCGGCGGGTCCCTGCGCCCCATCCTGCAATTCGGCCCGCAGCGGCTGACCCGCCTGGCCGAGACCCAGACCGCGGCCGAGGCGGGCTTCCCGAATATGGAGGCGGAAGCCTGGTGGGCCGTCTTCGCCCCGCATGGCACGCCGGCCGACCAGGTGGCGCGCATGAACACGGCGCTGAAGGAAACGCTGTCCGAGGAACGGGCGCGCACGGTGATGACGGAGACGCAGCAGGCCCGGCTGGTGCTGTCCTCCCCGGCCGAGCTCGGCACCTTCTTCAAGGGCCAGGTGGAGACCTGGGGCGGGCTGGTCCGGGCGGCGAATATCCAGCCGGATTGAGGGGGGGCTCAGCCCTCCCGCACCAGCACCATCACCTGGTCGTCGCGATAGGCGGCCAGGCCCTGCTCCCGGAATCCGAGCTTGGCCGCGACGCGCAGCGACCCGGCATTGGCCGGGGCGATGATGCAGAAGCAGGGGCGGGCGAGCCAGGCGAGCGCGGCGCCGGCGGCCTCCGTCGCCACGCCGCGGCCATGGGCCTGGGGGGCGAGCACCCAGCCGATTTCGGGCAGGTCCATCGGCGGGTCGAGCGCCCGGTGGAAATCGGCGAAGCCGACATCGCCCAGATAGGCGCCGGTCGCGCGATCCTCCACCGCCCAATAGCCGAAGCCACAGAGCGGCCAGAGCCCGGCATAGCGCAGCATCCGGGCCCAGCTTTCCTCCGCCGTGGAGGGGCGGCCGATATGGCGGGTCACCTCCGGATTGGCCCAGATTGCGGCCAGCGCCGGGAAATCCGCCGCGACATGCGGCCGCAGCCGCAGGCGCGGCGTCTCCAGAACCGGGATCACACGCCGGCTTCCCGTAGCAGCGCGGCGAAGAGCGCCTCCCGCGCCTCGGTCCGGGCCGGGAAGAGGCGGGCGTTGTCCTCGGTCAGGGCCGCTTCGTCCACCGCGCCGGGCGGCGACAGGCTGGCCCAGTTCTGCATGATGTCGGGCGTCGCCTCCGGGTGGAATTGCACGGCGATGGCCTTGGGCAGCCGGAAGGCCTGCACGGTGCCGGCATCGCGGGCGATCACCTCGGCCTCTGGCGGCGGGGTGATGACATCGCCATGCCAGCGCGGCCAGGGGCCGGCGAAGGCGGGCTCCGCCGTCTCATCGATGCCGCGCCAGCCGCGGTAGAAGGTGCCGTCCGGATTGCGCATGACCTCGCCGCCGGCGGCCGCCGCCATCATCTGCGCGCCGAAGCAGATGCCGATGGTGGGTTTGCGGGCCGCCAGCCGCGCCGCGACCATGGGACGCTGGGCGGCGATCCAGGGGATTTCCGTTTGATAGACGGCGCGGGGGGAGCCGAACATCACCACCAGCTCCGCCGCCTGCATCTGCTCGTGCGTCACATCCTCGCCGCGCACCACCTCCAGCGCATGGCCCTGGGCGGCGAGCCACTCGCCGAAGGCGCCTTCCGGCGCGGTCTCGGAATTGCGGATGAGGAGGATCTTCATGCGAGGCCCATCGCCGTGTCGCGGCGCCTCAGCCAATGCACCAGCGGCAGCGCCGCCAGCACCATCCACAGCTTGCCCAGCACCTGGCCCGGCAGCAGGTCCAGGTTGCCGAAGGCGAGGAACAGGAAGAAGGCGCTGTCGATCACCAGCCCCACCAGGCTGCTCGCCAGCACCGCCCGCACCAGCCCGCGCCGCTGCAGCGGCGTATAGACGGCGAGGTCCGCCATTTCCGAGATCAGGAAGGCGACGGCGGAGGCCAGCACCAGCGAGGGCGGCGCCAGCAGCGCGGAAAGCGCCGTGCCGGCCAGGATGGCCCCAAAAGCCCAGCCGACGCCGAGCCGCCGCTGCACCAGGTCCCGCAGCACCAGCCCGAGGCCGATCATCAGCACGCCCGAGGGTGCCATGATGCCCGGCGCCACCGGGATCAGGCAGGGGCCATTCGGCACGCAGAATGTGCCGACATTGCCGATCAGCCAATTGGCGGCGGGAATGCACAAGGCGAAGCCGGCAAGAAACAAAAAGCCCTGCTGCCGAAGGGTCAGTTGCATCGGTATTTTCTCCAACCCGCCGCGCGCAATTCGCAGGCGGGACAGGTGCCGCAGCCGGCACCCCATTCATGCGGCGTGCGGTCGCCGAGGTAGCAGGAATGCGTCACGGTCCGGATGGCCTCCACCAGCGTCGGGCCGCCGAGTTGCTCGGCCAGTTCCCAGGTCGCCGCCTTGTCGCGCCACATCAGCGGCGTGTGCAGCACGAAGCGCCGCTCCATGCCCAGGTTGATGGCGACCTGCAGCGCCTTGATGGTGTCGTCGCGGCAATCGGGATAGCCGGAATAGTCGGTCTCGCAGACGCCCGTGACGATGTTCTTGATGCCGCGCCGGTAGGACAGCGCAGCGGCGAATGTCAGGAAGATCAGGTTGCGGCCGGGCACGAAGGTATTGGGCAGGCCGCCGGTTTCCATCTCGATGGCGACATCGCGGGTGAGGGAGGTGTCGCTGATGCCGCCCAGCGCGCGCAGGTCCAGCACATGGTCCTCGCCGAGTTTGGCCGCCCAGCCGGCGTCGCGGCACAGCGCATCGCGCATCGCCTGGCGGGTCTGCAGCTCGATCACATGGCGCTGGCCGTAGTCGAAGCCGAGCGTCTCGACATGGCCGAAGCGATCGAGTGCCCAGGCCAGGCAGGTGGCGCTGTCCTGCCCGCCGCTGAACAGCACCAGCGCGGAATCATCCCTCATGCAGCAAGCCTCTGTATTGCCCAGCGGGCGCAATCCGCCACGGTGTCATCCGCATCCTCGCACAGCTTTTGGGCCACAGGATGCAACGCCGCGTCGTCGGAGTTGCCGATGGCGACCAGCACATTGCGGACGAAGCGGTCGCGGCCGATGCGCTTGATCGGGCTGCCGCTGAATTTTTCCCGGAACGCCGCATCATCCAGCGCGGCCAGTTCCGCCAGCCGCGGCGCATTCAGCTCCGCGCGCGGCAGGAAGCCCGGCTCGGCGTGAACTCGGGAAAATTTGTTCCAGGGGCAGACGGCGAGGCAGTCGTCGCAGCCGTAGATGCGGTTGCCCATCAGCGGGCGCAGATCCTCCGGGATCGGCCCGCGATGCTCGATGGTGAGGTAGGAAATGCAGCGCCGCGCATCCAGCCGGTAGGGCGCCGGGAAGGCACTTGTGGGACAGATGTCCAGGCAGGCGCGGCAGGACCCGCAATGGTCCCACTCGGGAGAATCCGGCGCCAGGTCGAGCGTGGTGAAAATCTCGCCGAGGAACAGCCAGGAGCCGTGGCTGCGGGAAACCAGGTTGGTGTGCTTGCCCTGCCAGCCCAGCCCCGCCTGCTGCGCCAGCGGCTTCTCCATCACCGGCGCGGTATCCACAAAGACCTTCAGCGGCTGGTGCTTGAAGCGCTGGGCCATGAACTGGCCGAGCGCCTTCAGCCGCTTCTTGACGATGTCGTGGTAGTCCCGGTTGCGGGCATAGACGCTGATGGTGCCGCGGTCGCGCCAGGCGAGGCTTTCCATCGGGTCGCGTTCCGGCCCGTAGTTGAGGCCGAGCGAGATCACGCTGACCGCCTCCGGCCACAGCGCCTGGGGGTGGGATCGCTGCTCCGCGCGGGTTTCCATCCAGCCCATGTCGCCATGCAGACCCTCCGCCAGGAAGCGGCCGAGCCGCTCCCGCGCCTCGGGCGCCAGATGGGCGCGGGTGAAGCCGACCGCGTCGAAGCCGAGGCGCAGCGCCTCCGCCCGGATGTCGTCAGCCGCGGCCACGGTATCCGGGTACATCCTGCGCGGGGATCCAGACGCCGGGAGGGGCCTCGCCGCTTTGGAAAAAGACGTCGATCGGGATGCCGCCGCGCGGGTACCAGTAGCCACCGATCCGCAGCCATTCCGGCGCCAGCTCGTCGATCAGCCGCTTGGCGATTCCCACGGTGCAGGATTCATGGAAGGCGCCGTGGTTGCGGAAGGCCGTCAGGTACAGCTTCAGCGACTTGCTCTCCACCAGCCAGTCGCGAGGGACATAGTCGATCACCAGATGCGCGAAGTCCGGCTGGCCGGTCATGGGACAGAGCGAGGTGAATTCCGGCGCCGTGAAGCGCACGCAGTAGCGCGTGCCGGGATGCGGGTTGGGCACCCGCTCCAGCACCGCCGCATCCGGATCGTCGGGCGCGCCGGCCTGCCGCCCGAGCAGGGTCAGCCCGCTGGTATCGGTCGAGATGGAGGGTGTGGTCACCGCCTGGGTTCCGCTGGCCATGTCTGGCCGGCGCTATAGCAGCCGGGCGTCCCAGGTGCGAGGCGCGGGGGCTGCTAGGCCCGAACCAGCGCCTCCGCCGCCGCCACCACCTTGGCCGCATCCACCTTCAGCGCATCCTCCAGCGGCGGCGCGAAGGGCACCGGGACCCGCGGCTGGCCGAGGCGCGCCACCGCCTTCAGCGCCGCCGGCCCCAGCCGCTCGATCACCCGGGACACCACCTCCGCCCCGAAGCCGCCGGTGGTCACCGCCTCATGCACCACCAGCAGCCGGCCCGTGCGGGCGACGGAGGCGACCACCGCCTCCTCGTCCCAGGGCCAGAGGGTGCGCAGGTCCAGGAGATCGGCCGAGATCCCGCGTGCGGCCAGGGTGGCGGCCGCCTCCTCCACCTGCGGCACGATGGCGGACCAGGTGACGATGGTGAGATCATCGCCCATGCGCGACCGGCGCGCCTGGCCGAAGGGGATCGGCGCGATCACCTCCGGCACCTCCCCGGTCAGGGGAAACAGGTTCTTGGGGTCGAAGAACAGCACCGGATCGTCGCTGCGCAGCGCGCTGACCAGCAGGCCGGCGGTATCCGCGGGGGTGGAGGGCACCACCACCACCAGGCCGGGGATATGCGTGAACCAGCTCTCCAGCATCTGCGAATGCTGGGCGGCCGAATTGCGCCAGATGCCGTGCGGCATGCGGATCACCACCGCCGGGCGCGCCTGGCCGCCGAACATGTAGCGCACCTTGGCGACCTGGTTCACCAGCTCGTCCATCGCGCACATGACGAAGTCGAAGATCCGCATCTCGATGATCGGCCGCGTGCCGACCAGTGCGGCGCCGAGGCCCGCGCCCATGATCACGCTTTCGCTGATCGGGGTGGAGACGATTCGCCCCTCGCCGAATTCCTCCAGGAAGCCGCGATACTGGCCGAACAGGCCGCCTCGGGCGACATCCTCGCCCAGCACCCAGATGCTGGGGTCGCGGCGCATTTCCTGCTGCGCGGCGCGGCGGGCGGCTTCCACCAGGGTGATCTCGGCCATCTCAAGCGGCTCCCTGCACGGCGCCCGAATCCTGCACGTCTTCCCAGGCGACGGCCGGGTCCGGCCAGGGCGCGGTCAGCGCGGCCGCGCGGGCGGCCGACATTTCGGCCTGCGCATCGCCGAGAAGCGCGTCGAGCTCGGCGAGCGAGACACCCTCCTCCGCCAACCGCGCGCGCAGCCGGCCGATCGGCTCCGCCGCCCGCGCGGCTTCCACATCCGTCGGGTCGCGCCAGGCGGCGGGGTCGCTGCTGGTATGGCCGGTGATGCGATAGGTGGTGGCATGCAGCAGCTGCGGCCCGCCGCCGCCGCGAATTTCCGCCACCAGGCGAGAGGCCGCGGCATCCACCGCCGCCGCATTGTTCCCATCCACGCTGAGGCAGGGCACGCCGAGTGATTCGGCCCGCGCCGCGACGCCCGGCCCGGCGGTGACGCTGGCGGTCGCGGTGAAGGCGGCCACGCCATTGTCCTCACAGACAAAAAGCACCGGCAGGCGATACAGCGCCGCCCAGTTCAGCCCTTCCAGGAAGGGCCCGCGGTTGATCGCGCCATCGCCGAAGAAGCAGGCGACGATGGCGTCGGACCCCATCATCTTCAGCCCCTGCGCCGCGCCCACCGCGATGGGAATGCCGCCCGCCACCACGCCATTCGCGCCCAGCATGCCGACGCTGAAATCCGCGATATGCATGGACCCGCCCTTGCCGCGGCAATGCCCGCCGGCGCGGCCGAACAGCTCCTCCATCATGCCCGAGACACCCGCGCCCTTGGCCAAAGCATGGCCATGGCCGCGGTGGTTCGAGGTAATGCGGTCGTCGCGCCGCAGGTTCAGGCAGATGCCGGCGGCCACCGCTTCCTGGCCGATGGAGACATGCAGCGGCCCCGGGATCTCGCCGGCCTTGTGGGCGGCCAGCGCGGTCTCCTCGAAGGCGCGGATGCGGCACATGGTGGTATAGAGCGCGATCAGCCGCGCGCGATTGTCGCCGGTCCTCGTCATCCGCCTGTCCCCGTTTCCCCGCCCCCCTTTTCTGGTCCGCGCGGGCGGGGGGCTTGCGGAGCATGCGGCAGCGGGCGAAGGAATCAAGCCATGGGGGACAATCCCATGGGGAGCAATCCATGTCGGAGGCGATGTCGGGCGCGGGGCCCCTGGTGCGGGACAGCGTGACGCAGCTGGACGACGCGGCGCGGGGCCGGGTGGTCTGCTGCGGCAGCCATGGCGGGATCTATGCGGCCTGGTACGCGGCGCGGCGCGGCGTCGCCGGCCTGGTGCTGCATGATGCCGGCATCGGCCGCGAAAGGGCCGGCGTGGGCGGGCTGTTCTGGCTGGAATCCCGCTTCGTCCCCGCCGCCGCCGTGGCGCATGAGACGGCCCGCATCGGTGATGGCGCCGATATGCTGGCCCGTGGCCGGCTTTCCACCGTGAATGCCCCCGCCGCGGCGCTCGGCCTGGCCGATGGCATGCCGGTGGCGGAGGCGCTGGACCGCCTGCTGGCCGCCAGGCTGCCCCCCGCCGAGGCGCCGGGCCAGATGGAGGAGGCCCGGCGGGTGATCGCCGAGGACGGGCCGGTGCGGGTGATCGCGCTGGATTCGAACGGGCTGGTCGGGCCGGAGGATGCCGGGCAGGTGGTGGTCACCGGGTCCCATGGCGGGCTGCTCGGCGGCAAGCCGGGCAGTGCGGTGAAGGCCGATGTGCTGGCCGCCATCTACAACGATGCCGGCATCGGCGCCGATCGCGCCGGCCTGTCGCGCCTGCCGGCGCTGGCCGCGCGCGGCATCGCCGCCGCCACCGTCTCCGCCTTCTCGGCCCGCATCGGCGATGCGACCAGCAGCTGGGAGGATGGCTACATCTCCGCCCTGAATGCGCCCGCGGAGGCGCGCGGCGGCTGCATCGGCCTTTCGACCCGCGACTTCGTCGCCAAGATCCTGGAGAGTGTTTGACTATGTCAGCCAATGCCACACGCCGCATGAGCGGCGGCGCCGCGCTCGCCGAGATGCTGAAGCTGCATGAGCCGGGGCCGATGTTCGGCATGGGCGGGTTCCAGCTGCTGCCCTTCTACGAGGCTTGCCGCGTGCTCGGCGTGCAGCACTACCTGATCAACGACGAGCGTTGCGGCGCCTTTGCGGCGGACGCCTATGCAAGGGTGACCAACCGGCCGGGGCTGGTGGACGGCACGCTCGGGCCGGGCGCGACGAATCTCGCCACGGGGCTGGCCGAGGCCTTCAACGCCGGCATGCCGATGGTCGCCATCATCGGTGACGCCAATCGCCAGCACGCCTGGAAGAACATGACGCAGGAGGCGCGGCAATTCGACGTGCTGCGCCCCCTGGTGAAGGAGGCGATCCGCGTCGAGGTCATCTCCCGCATCCCCGAACACATCCGCCGCGCCTTCGCCGTCGCCACCAGCGGCCGGCCCGGCCCGGTGCTGATCGCGGTGCCGGAGGATGTGGCGCATGGCGAGCATGACTTCGACGCCGGCGACTTCTGGTTCGACCCGGGCACGCTGCGCGCCCAGGCCCGAAGGTCCCGCCCGGCGCGGGACGACCTGGCGCGCGCCGCGGCGCTGCTCGCCAAGGCGGAGCGCCCGCTGATCCTGGCCGGCGGCGGCGTGCATATCAGCGAGGCTCATGACGCCCTGCTGGCGCTGGCGGAGGCGCAGGGCATCCCCGTCGCGCATACCATGTCCGGCAAGGGCGCCATCGGCTGCAACCATGCCCTCTCGGCCGGCGTCTTCGGCCGCTATTCCCGCATCGCCAACGACCTGATCGGCATGAGCGACTGTTTGCTCGTCGTCGGCTGCAAGCTGGGCGAGATCGCGACCAAGCGCTTCTCGCTGATGCCCAGCGGCGTGCCGCTGATCCACCTGGATATCGTGGCTGAGGAAATCGGCCGCACCACGCGGCAGGACGTCGCGCTGGTGGGCGATGCGCGCTGTGGCCTCGAGGACCTTCTGGCCGAGCTCGGCCCGCGCAAGGGCGGTCGCGCGGACTGGTGCGCGGAGGTGCCGAAGCGGATGGCAGCCTGGCTGGAATCGGCCAAAGACCGGCTGGAATCGGTGGAATCGCCGATCAATGTCGGCCGCCTCATGGGCGAGCTGAACAGGATCCTGCCGGCCGATGCCGTGCTGGTCGCCGATGGCGGTTTTGCGGGCCATTGGGGCGGGCTGCTCTTCGACACCAAGCGGGCCGGGCGCGGCTTCGTGGCGGATCGCGGCTTTGCTTCCATCGGCTATGGCGTGCCGGGCGGCATCGGGGCGCAGATCGGGGTGGGGAAGGGGCGGCGCGTGGTTTCGCTGACCGGCGACGGCGGCTTCAACATGTCGATGGGCGACCTCGAGACGGCGCGCCGCGTCGGCGCCCCCATCGTCGCCTGCATCTTCAACAATGCGGCGTCGGGCTATGTGAAGGCGCTGCAGCACGCGGTCTTCGGCCCCGGCAGCTACCAGTCCAGCGACCTCGTCGAGATGAATTACGCGAACATCGCCAATGCCATGGGCTGCCAGGGCATCCGCGTGGAGGACCCTGAGAAGCTCTCGGCCGCCATCCAGGCCGGGCTGGAGAACACCGATACCCCGACGGTGCTCGACATCGTCGTGACGCGCGACCCCGCCAAGATGCTGCCGGCGGCGGACAACCGGACGCTGAAAGTGAACAAGGGCGACCGGCCCGTCTGACAGGATTCGCCAAGACGTCACGCGCCTATCGTAACAGTTTCGCGAGGTCTGCCGAATAGACTGGCAGACCTCGGAGGCCCCCATGCTGCGCAACCGCGTCCTGATCCTGTCACCCCGCTACATCCTGCTGACCCTGGTGGTGCTGGCGACGCTGTCCATCGTGCTGGGCCTGCTGCTGGCGCCAGGCGCCTGGCCCTGGCTGCTGCCGCTGCTGCTGCTGGCCGGTGGGCTTTCGGCGCTGGGCTTCCGGGACCTTTTCGACCCCACCCATGCCATCCTGCGCAGCTACCCCATCGCCGCGCATCTCCGCTTCCTGATGGAGGAGATCCGGCCGGAGATGCGCCAGTACTTCTTCGAGGATGAGAAGCACGGCACGCCCTTCTCCCGCGACAAGCGCGCCGTGGTCTACCAGCGCGCCAAGGGCCAGCTCGACAAACGGCCCTTCGGCACGCAGTACGATGTCTATGAGGACGGCTACGAATGGCTGCAGCATTCCATGGCGCCGCGCCCGGTTTCGCGCGCCGCGGCGCGGGTGACCATCGGCGGGCCGGATTGCGCGCAGCCCTACAGTGCCTCGCTGTTCAATATCTCCGCCATGAGCTTCGGCTCGCTTTCCGCCAATGCCATCCGCGCGCTGAACCGGGGCGCCAAGGCCGGCGGCTTCGCGCATGATACGGGGGAGGGCGGGCTCAGCCCCTATCACCTGGAGGCTGGCGGCGACCTGATCTGGGAAATCGGCTCCGGCTATTTTTCCGCGCGCGATGCCGAGGGGCGCTTCGACCCCGATCGCTTCGCGACGAATGCCGCATCGCCGCCGGTGCGGATGGTGGAGCTGAAGCTGAGCCAGGGCGCCAAGCCCGGCCATGGCGGCGTGCTGCCGGCGGCCAAGGTCAGCGCCGAGATCGCGGCCACGCGCGGCGTGGCGATGGGGGAGGACTGCCTCTCCCCCTCCGCCCACAGCGCCTTTTCCACGCCGGTGGAGCTGCTGCGCTTCGTCGCCGAGATGCGCCGCCTGTCGGGCGGCAAGCCCGCCGGCTTCAAGCTCTGCATCGGCCATCGCTGGGAGTTCCTGGCGATCTGCAAGGCGATGCTGGAGACCGGCATCACGCCCGACTTCATCGTGGTGGATGGCGCGGAAGGCGGCACCGGCGCCGCGCCGCTGGAATTCATGGACCATGTCGGCATGCCGATGCGCGAGGGGCTGAACTTTGTGCACAACGCCCTGATCGGCATCGGCCTGCGTGACCGCATCCGCATCGGCGCCAGCGGCAAGATCGCCAGCGCCTTCGACATCGCCCGCGCCATGGCCTTGGGCGCCGACTGGTGCAATGCGGCGCGCGGCTTCATGTTCGCCCTCGGCTGCATCCAGTCGCTGTCCTGCCACACCGATCGCTGCCCGACGGGCGTGGCGACACAGGACCCGACACGGTCGCGTGCCCTGGTGGTGTCGGACAAGGCGCAGCGCGTGGCGCAATTCCATGCGGCGACGCTGGAGGCGCTGGGCGAGCTGGTGGCGGCCGCGGGGCTGGACCACCCCGGCCAGCTGCGCCCGCACCACTTCTTCCGCCGCATCTCCGCCCGGCAGGTGCAGAGCCTGGCCGAGCTCTTTCCCGAACTGGCGCCGGGCGAGCTGCTGCGCGGCACCCAGGATGCCCGCTTCCGGGACGCCTGGGCGATGGCGGATGCCCAGAGCTTCGCGCCGCGCGTCCGGGTGCTGGAGGTCGCGGCCGATTGAGCCCTATCCTCCGGCAAGAGTCGGAGGGAGTGGGGCATGCGCGTGGCGACGGCGATGAATCTCGGGCGGCTGCTGACCCAGACCGCGCGCCGCATCCCCGATCGCCCGGCCCTGGTTTGGCGCGACCGCAGCTGGACCTTCGCCGAGCTGGATGCGCGGGTGGACCGGCTGGGCCAGGCGCTGCGCAGCCTGGGCGTGGCCAAGGGCGACCGGGTGCTGGTGCATTCGAAGAACACCAACGCGATGTTCGAAAGCCTTTTTGCGAGTTTCAAGATCGGCGCGGTCTGGGTGCCGACCAATTATCGGCTGACGCCGGCCGAGGTCGCCTATCTCGGGGCCTCCTCCCGCGCCAAGGTGATGCTGCGGGATGCCGGTTTCGGTGCCCATGCGGCGGCGGTGCGCGCCGAAAACCCGCATCTGCGGCAGGTCATCGCCGTGGGCGATGCCGGGCCAGGCGAACTGGACTACGAGGCGCTGCTCGCCGCCGCCACGCCGCCCGCCCCGGACCATGAGGCGGAGGTGGAGGCCGGCGATCCCTGCTGGTTCTTCTACACCTCCGGCACCACCGGCCGGCCCAAGGCGGCGGTGCTGACGCATGGGCAGATGGGCTTCGTGGTGACCAACCACCTGGCGGACCTGGTGCCGGGCACGACCGAGCGCGATGCCTCGCTGGTGGTGGCGCCGCTGTCGCATGGCGCCGGCATCCACCAGCTCGGCCAGGTGGCGCGCGGCGCCGCCACGGTGCTGCTGGGGGCCGAGAAGCTGGACCCGGCCGAGGCCTGGGCGCTGGTGGAGCGCCACCGCGTCTCCAACATGTTCACCGTTCCGACCATCCTGACCGCGCTGGTGCGCCACCCGGCCGTGGATGCGCACGACCACACCAGCCTGCGCCATGTGATTTATGCCGGCGCGCCGATGTACGACGCGGACCAGCAGGAGGCCTTGGCAAAGCTGGGCCCCTGCCTGGTGCAGTATTTCGGCCTCGGCGAGGTCACCGGCAACATCACCGTGCTGCGCCCGGACCAGCACACGCCCGAAAATGCCGGCAGCTGCGGCGTGGCGCGCACCGGCATGGATATCGCCATTTTCGACGAGCGCGGCGCCCGCCTGCCGCCCGGCGAGATCGGCGAGATCTGTGTGCGCGGCCCCGCCGTCTTCGCCGGCTATTTCGAGAATGTGGAGGCCAATGCGAAGGCCTTCGCCGGCGGCTGGTTCCATACCGGCGACCTCGGCATGCTCGATGCGCGGGGCTTCCTCTTCATCACCGGCCGGGCGTCGGACATGTACATCTCCGGCGGATCGAACGTGTATCCGCGGGAGGCGGAGGAGGCTCTGCTGACCCATCCCGCGGTGGCGGAGGCTGCGGTGGTCGGCATGCCGCATCCCAAATGGGGCGAGGCCGGCATCGCCTGCATCGTCTGCCATGAGGGGATGGAGGTGGAGGAGGCGGCGCTTCTGGCCCACCTCGCCCCGCGCCTGGCCCGCTACAAGCAGCCGCTGCGCATCGTGCAATGGGATGCGCTGCCGAAATCGGGCTACGGCAAGGTGCCGAAGGCGCTGATCCGCGCCAAGCTGGCGGAGGAGGGGATCGGGTTCTAGAGGTTAGCGCCGGCGCCCGGCCAGGTAGCTGGCGCCCTCCGGTCCCGCGATTTCCGCATGCGGCGCGTCCCGCGGTACGTCGAAGACCTCGCCGGGGCCGTAGCTGTGCCGGGCCTCGCCCTGGGCCAGCACCAGGCTGCCGGAGAGGATCAGCAGCCGGGCGTCGAAAGGGTGGCGGTGCTCCGGCGTCGCCTCGGAGGGCGCGAGGTCGCGTTCCACCGTCTCCAGGAACCCGTCCCGCGCCAACCCCGCCTCGAATGCCGCGCGCTCCATCCCCGTCTCCCCCGCTGGTCCAAACCGGTCTAGCCTTGCGCCCAGTATCGACCGGAGTGACCCATGACCGCCACCCTCTTCACCCATGCCCGCATCCTCGACGGCCGAGTCGATGGCGGGATTGAGGGCCATGTCCTGGTGGAGGACGGGCGGATCAAGGAGGTCTCGGACAAGCCGATCAGCGCCACCGCCGCCCGCACCGTGAACCTGGCCGGCCGCACGCTGATGCCGGGGCTGATCGACGCGCATGTGCATGTGATCTCGACCACGGTGAATTTCGGGCTGAACGCGCTGCTGCCGGATGCGGTGATCGCCTTCCGGTCCGCGCGCATCATGAACGCCATGCTGATGCGCGGCTTCACCACCATCCGTGACCTCGGCGGCGCGACGCAGGGGCTGCGCGTGGCCTGGGAGGAGGGCGGTTTCGAGGGGCCGCGCATGGTGCTCTGCGGCAAAGCCATTTCCTCGACGGGCGGGCATAGCGACGGCCGCGGCCGCTACGATTCGCGCGACATGGCCTATCTGGAACAGCGCCTCGGCTGCCTTGGCCGCATCGCCGATGGCGTGGACGCGGTGCGCCGCGCCTGCCGGGAGGAAATCAAGGCCGGCGCCGACTACATCAAGATCATGGCCAATGGCGGCGTGGCTTCCCCCACCGACCCCATCGCCTTCCTCGGCTATTCCATGGACGAGATGCGCGCGGCGGTGGAGGAGGCGCAGATGGCGCAGACCTATGTCGCCGCCCATCTCTACACCGACGAGGCGATCAGCCGCGCCGTCGACGCCGGCGTGCGCAGCCTGGAGCATTGCAACCTCATCGAGGAAGCCACCGCCCGCAAGGCCGCCAAGGCCGGCGCCATCGCCTGCCCGACGCTGGTGACCTATGAGGCGCTGAAGAACGAGGGCGCGAGCTACGGCCTCGGCCCGGAAAGCGTGGCGAAGATCGACACGGTGCGGCTGGCGGGCCTCGCGAGCCTGGAGAAGATGCAGCGCGCCGGCCTGACCATGGCCTATGGCAGCGATTTGTTGGCCGAGATGCACCGCCACCAGTCGGACGAATTCGTCATCCGCGGCCGCGTGCTGCCGGCGATGGAGGTGATCCGCTCCACCACGGTCCACGCCGCCAAGCTGCTGCGCATGGAAGGCCAGATCGGCATCGTGGAGCCCGGCGCCTTCGGCGACCTGGTGGTGGTGGAGGGCGATCCGCTGAAGGACCTTTCCCTCCTCACGGGCCAGGGGAAGCACCTGTCCGTGATCATGCAGGGCGGGCGCTTCATCAAGGACCAGCTTGCGGCGTGATCCCGGCCGAGGACCGCTACCCGCATGCGCCGCTGCCGCGCCGCGCCAGGCTGACATGGCCGGGAAGCGCGCGGCTGGCGGTCTGGGTCTGTCCGAATATCGAGCACTACGAATTCCTGCCCGCCCAGCAGGGCAGCCCGCGCGACCCCTGGCCGCGCACGCCGCATCCGGACGTGCTGTCCTATTCGCTCAAGGACTACGGCAATCGCGCCGGCGTCTGGCGGATGATGGAGTGCCTGGATGCGCATGGCATCCGCGGCAGCGTCTCCTTCTCCATGAGCGTGGGCGACATGTTCCCCGAGATCCTGGACGGGATGCTCAAGCGCGATTGGGACGTGTTCAGCCACGGCCTGTTCAACACGCGCTACCACTGGAACCTGCCCGAAGATGCGGAACGCGCCGAGATCGAGGCCAGCGTCGCCGCCTGGAAACGCCTGACGGGCAAGCAGCTTCGCGGCTGGTTCTCCCCGGCGGCGTCCAACACGCTGGTCACGCCGGACCTGGTGGCGGAAGCCGGCATCTCCTACCTCTGCGACTTCTATCACGACGACCAGCCGACGCCGATCCGCGTGCGCCGCGGCCGGCTCTGCTCCATCCCCTATACGATGGACCTGAATGACGCGGTGATGATCGGCGCCGGCGCGGCGGAGGGGGCCGACTTCCTGCGCGCCGGAATCGACATGTTCGAGACTTTGTATGCGGAAGGTGCGACCCAGCCGCGGGTCATGTGCATCGCGCTGCACCCCTACATCATGGGCCGCCCGCACCGCATCCGCTTCCTCGACGCGCTGCTCGGGCATATCCGGCGGCATGAGGGGGTGTGGTTCACGACCGGCGCCGAGATGGCCGACTGGTATCTGGAACATCACCACGACGCGGCGTTGGGCGCATGATCCGGCGCGGCATGGATCACGCGATCCACCCTTTCAGCGCGCAGCCCACGCGGCCGGATTTCCGCTGGCCCGGCGGCAAGCGCGTGGCGGTCTATCTGCTGATGCATCTCGAACACACCGAGATCCAGCCTCCCGGCGGCACGCATCGCGACCCGCGCTTTCGCGGCGCCTTCTTCAGCGGCAATCCGGACTGGACCACCTACACCCAGCGCGACTACGGCAACCGCATCGGCGCCTGGCGCATCCTGGCGCTGCTGGACGCGCTGCAACTGCCCGCCAGCGTCGCCGTGAACCTTCTGGCGGCCCAGCGCCATCCGGAGCTGGTCGCGGCCTATCGGGATCGGGGCTACGAGCCCGTGGCGCATGGCATCTCCGCCAGCCGCATGACCACCAGCCGCATGAGCGAAGTGGAGGAGGCGGCGCAAATCGGCTTCGTGCGGGATGAACTGACGAAACTATGGCCCGGCGCCACGGGCTGGCTCGGCCAGGACCACGGCGCCACCGCCGCCACCACGCGACTGGTGGCCGAGGCGGGCTTCGACTATGGCCTGGACTGGGCCAATGACGAGGAGCCCTACCTGCACGCCTCCGGCCTGCTGGCCCTGCCGCCGCCCGGCGAATGGGATGATGTGCAGACCCTGTGGCTGCGCCGGGTGCCGGTGACCCGCTGGCCGGAACTGGTGGCGGAGGCGATGGACCGGCTGCTGGCGGAACCGCGCGGCGGGCGGGTGCTGGGAATCGGCATCCACCCCTGGATGCTCGGCGCGCCGCATCGGGTGCGTTACCTGAGAGAGGTGCTGGCCGACCTTTCCCGCAGGACGGAGCTGCATATCGCGACCGCCGGCGCCCTGGCCGCGCAGGCCCGCGCCGCCCTCAAATAAACTGGCCCCGCAAAAACCCCAGCGCCGGCAGCGGGCTCCAGGCCTTCGGCAGATCCGCCCGCCGGATCGGTGCCACCGAGTAATGCGGCACCGGCTGCTTTGACCTTCGCAAGAAATCCTCATAGGCGGAGACCTGCTGCGCCCGCCAGGCCCGGTCCTCCAGCGCCGCCATCCGGTTGCGGTAGACATTGGCAACGCGGGACAGCCGCCCGGCGGTGGCGATCACCGCCCAGAGCGTGTCGTCGTCTCGGCCGCCCGAGGAAGGCGCGCCGACAGGGGCGAGGTGCTGCACGGCCATCAGAGTCGCAAACCCCGAGCGTCCCGGTCAAGCACGGCGTATGTCACCTCGCTGGGCCTTTTCGCCCGCGCGGCAGCATGGGATCAAAGCTTCCAGCAAGGAGACGCCTCGCATGATCGACCTCTACACCTGGAACACCCCGAACGGCCGCAAGATCTCCGTCGCGCTGGAGGAGATGGGGCTGCCCTATGCCGTCCACACGGTGAACATCTCCAAGAACGAGCAGTTCGAGCCCGCCTTCCTCAAGATTTCGCCCAACAATCGCATCCCCGCGATCATCGACCCGGATGGGCCGGGCGGGCAGCCGATCAGCGTCTTCGAATCCGGCGCCATCCTGCTGTATCTGGCGGAAAAGACCGGGAAATTCCTGCCAAAGGACACCCGCGGCAAGGTCGCGGTCACCGAATGGCTGATGTGGCAGATGGGCGGCTTCGGCCCCATGCCCGGCCAGGTGCACCACTTCCTGATGCAGCCGGAGGGCCCGGCCCGCGACTACGGTTTCAGCCGCTACCACGCCGAGACCAAGCGCCTGTATGGCGTTCTGGACCGCCGCCTGGCCGGCCGGGAATACGTCGCGACCGAAGGCGAGCCCAGCATCGCCGATTTCGCCATTCTGGGCTGGGCCTGGCGGCATGAGCGGCACCAGGTCCCCTTCGACGACCTGTCGAACGTGGCCGCCTGGTACGAGCGCATGATGGCCCGGCCGGCGGTGCAGCGCGGCATGGAGATCGCGCTCTCCTGATCCATGGCGGAACCGGGTTGGGGCCGCTTGCCCCCCCGGTCCCGCCCCGCTAAGAACGCCCGGCATACGTCGTGCAACTTCAACACCCTTGCGGAGGGGTGGCCGAGTGGCTGAAGGCGACGGTTTGCTAAACCGTTATAGGGGTAAAACCCTATCGAGGGTTCGAATCCCTTCCCCTCCTCCGTCTTCTGATAGAGTTCAATGAGATGGGCGCCCCCGGTGGGGGCGTCCCCTCTATCATCCCCTCAACAGCCCGCCGCTACCGCTGGCCTGAGCCCTGCGCTCGTCATCAGGTGCGGCTCGCCGGCCTGTGAAGGTGGCGTCGAGCCCTCTGCCGTCTTGTGGCGTGAACAGAAATAGAACATGCTTCGGGCATGGATGCCGCCAGCCCGCTTGATCCCGAAGTGCTCCGCCGGATGCGGGATGTGGTCACCAGCGCCATTGGCACCCGCAACCGGAGCCTGGCGGAGGCGGCTGCAGAGGCCCGTGGCCTGGGTCGGGGGATGCGGCCGGCGCTACCCGTCACGGTCATTGACGCGGCGGTGGTGGACCTTCTGCGCGAGGCCGGGGCGCAGATGCCGGAGGAGCCCACTGTCGAGCATGACGGTCAGGCCCTGCGGCCGGTGACGCCCGAGGAGGTCGCGGACAGCCTGGCCTTCGCGATGCGGTTCAATGGGCGCGGAAAGGCACGGCGCACGGGGCACGAATACACGGCGCAGCTCGCCGCGGACCAGCTGGTGCAGCAGATGCTTGCAAGCGGCTATGTGATCCTGCGGCGCCCGGTTTCGCCCTACCGCACCGGCAGCGGCTGACCGGCGGGTGGGTATCGCGCCGGCCTACACGGTGGCCTTCCTGGCGCGCGACGAGGCGGTGCGGCTGCCCTGCGCCTGTCGGGTGCGCACGCTGGCCCGGAAGGACCTGGTGGCGCTGGTGGGGCGCGGCGAGCGCCTGCATCTGCTCGGGCTGCGGCGCGAGCTTTGGTGCTCGCGCTGTGGGGAACCGCCGATGGAAGGATGGCTGGTGCCACAAAGCGGATAATTGAGGCGATATGAGAAGTGGGGCAGAGGGTGGGCAGGGTGAAGGACACCTGTGTCGGTGGGAACCGTGGAAGGTATTCGCTATTGTCACCGGCGCTGCGGCGGCACTGGCGGACGAGGTCGGCACCGGCGTGGGCTTCCTGCACGGCCGGGCGCCGATGTGACCGACGAGGAATTGACGGCAGCCTGGAGCTGCTGGGGGCAAGCTCGGCCGCCTGGGCGCGCGTGACGCGGCAGGATCAGCGGCTGGTGCGGGCCCGGGTGATGGGGTGCACGGCGATCCCAGAGGCGGTGGCAGCGCTGGCGCGCCAGGCGGAGCGGGCGGCGGACGTGTAGGCTTCCAGGATGGGAGGTGCGCATGGCTGATGAAGTGCCCAATCAGCAATTGATCTTCGCGAAGGAAGCTCTGCGTCAGGCGGAGATACGCCTTCAGTCGCAGGCCACCGCCTTGGCGGCGGTCGAGACGCGAGCCGGCGCCCTGATAGGATGGGCAATGGCCGGCGTGGCGGCGGCCATTGCGGCGCTGCTGACCCTGACAACCTCGATGGCGCTCGGCATTGGCGCTGCTGTGTTCCTCGCTGGCTTGGTTGCGAGCATCGTAGCCGCGCTGCAGGTACTGTTGCCTGGCAGCTGGGATGTGCCCGGGAACAAGCCGGCCGACCTGGAGCCTGGCGCCGCCATGGCCGAAGCCGTCCTGCTCAGATGGGTCACCGATGGCCTTGGTGCAGGCATCGACAGCAACAGCGACCGGTTGGCAACAGCCTCGCGCAGCCTTCGGTGGGCCTATAGCTACTTCGCCGTTACGCCTATCATCGCCGCAGTCGCTTTCGCGCTCGTCGCGCTCGCCAGCTAATCTTCTGCTTTCGGCTCTGGCGGGGGCGCCGGCCAACGACGTTCCGTTGGCCTTGGTGGCGGTGTCGGTTCCGTCATGGGGGCGGGCCAGTTCGTCTCCGGCTTGCGCTGCTCCGTTGGGCGCGGCGGCGGCGGGCGATCAGGGTCTTTGGCCATCTGAGGCTCCCGGTTTCGTCACGGAAGGCTATCGGAGCACGCAAAGCGAAGCGAGTGGTTTCCTCTCCGCAGCTACGCCACTCGGCGCGGGGCAAGGTCGCGACGCAGCAGCGAGGCCGCTCGGTAAGTGCCCGCGCCTTGGGCACTTCTCCTGCCACCATTCTTGAGATCGGCATCCCCCGCCAGCGCACCGCCGAGATGAAGAAGCCTGCCGAGCGCGGGAGCGGGTCCGCCAGCGCCGATGTTGCGGCCGTCGCTTTGAACGAGACACTGCTCGCGTCTTGGAGCGATCTTAACGGGCCGAATTTGCCCGACGAAGCGGCCATCGAAGGCGGCTGGCTGGAGAGCTTCGTCTCCGGAGCGGTCGAGGTCTACGAAAGCTTGTAGCCTCCGCCCCACACCTCCGCCGGGGACACTCGGCGGAGGCGACCGCGCCGGCCTCAAGGCGCTGGGCCGAGCCGCTGGTGGAGGATGCCGAGCATTCGCGTGCATTCGCGCGGCGGAATGCGGGCCTGCATGCCGATCATCATCGAGGTGAGGAACTCGGCGGCGATGGCGTCCCGCTGATCGGGTACGCGAAACTCCAGAGGGTTCACAGTCGCGCGCCAGAAACTGAACATCCGCTCCGGGTGAGCCCCGCATGCAATCAGTCGCCCGGCCGCCTCGCCGGCAAGCCGGGCGTCCGGCCGCCAGGCTTCGTCTGCCTGTGCCGCGTTCGCAGCCATTGCCAGGACGAGGACCGCCAACCGGGTGTGGGTGCCGGTATTCACCGTCGCGCGGACCGGGCCGAGACGATGTAGGTCCTCGCGCCGATAGCTGCGAATAGCCACGCCGATACCCCCACGGCCAGCCAAAGGACGAGGCCCAAAGCGTCCGAGGCTGGCTCGCGGGTCATCAACCAGGGCACGCCGAATATGCCGACGCCGATGCAGTAGGCTTCACGGATCGCTGCCCACATGGCGCCGCTTTCTCCAAGGTGCTGCGGCTAAGCATAACCCTTGGTCGTGCTGCGTGCGGCATGAAAAACCCCGGCGCGGTTTCCCGGCCGGGGCTGGTCGTAGTGCTGGTGATGCCGGTCAGGCCGCGGCATGCCCGAAGAGGCGCATCATGTCGTTGAGCACATCGGTCGCCCAGGGCTCGCTCTCACCAGCCTTGGCTCGCACATGGGCGATGCGCGCCTTCGCCATGACGCCGGCCAGGCCCGCGGGCTGGATGCCGTCGATCTTGGCTTCGAGCTCCTGCACCCGGTGCCACAGCGGGTCATCCACGGCTTCCAGCTTGCCGCTATCCGCATTGTAGGCATCGACGGCCGCCTGATAGGTGGCACACAGGCGCACCAGCTCGGCATCGGGGTTCACGCGCGCATGCGAAGGCGCCGCGCCGGTGATGACCACCGGCTCCAGGCGTGCCAGATCGGCGGCCAGGCTGCGGGCTAGCGGTGCATCGGCGTAGCTGATCACCGTGCCGCCCTCGCCCCCTTCGGCCAGGCTGCGGCAGAGGCGGGTCGCCTTGAGCGCGATCCCGCGCAGCCCCTCGGCCTGCAGCTCGGCCATGTCGGCAATCGCCTGTTCCAGCCGCTCGGCGGCGGCGGCCTGTGCCGCGTCGTCGTCGGCGGCGACGGCGCTGGAATACTCGGCCTCGGCTTCCCGGGTGCGGGCGAGCGCCGCCAGGATCGCCGCATCCTCGCCCGGGGCGCCATCTGCGCGCCAGCGGTTCGCCAGCGCCAGCAGCGAGGCATCGGCATCCGGGACTGGCGCCGGCGCGGGATGGGCAGCAGCCCCCCGTGCAACCACCAGCGCCAGCCCGGCCGCGGCGGTGGTGGTCAGAAATCTTCTCCTGGCAGGTGGCGCCAGTGTAGCCTCGGCATCAGCCATGGGCGTGGGTCCTTCGCGTTCATGGTTAGGCCGGGGCGCGCGGCACCACCCGCACGCCTCGGCCGTTGCCGTCATCGCGCTGATACGATAACGTGGTGCCAACATAGGTGCCGGCGCCTCGCGCTGTCAACGGGGTGCTCGCATGATAACAGGAACACAATTACGGATGGCTCGGGCGGCGCTGAAGATGGGCGTTCGCGATGTCGCCGCGGCGGCGAAAGTTTCGCCCGCCACCGTCACCCGAATTGAGGCGGATCAACCTGCCAACGCCTCCACCCTCGCCGCCATCCGCACCGCGTTGGAGGCTGCCGGGGTGGAGTTCATTGCGGAGAATGGAGGCGGTGCTGGCGTCCGGCTGCGGAAGCGGCAGCAATGAACCGCGCGACACTTGCCGCCATGCTGCTGGCGACATCTTCCGCCACGGCGCAGACGGTCGGGCCAGCTCCGTATGGCAATCCTCGTGCGGTAGCTCAGGAAGTCATCCACAGGAACTTCGCTCGGGGCATTTGCCCGACCGTGGTCGAAGCTCGCCGCCTTCCAGACCGCACGATCCACGCGACTTGCTCCAACCAAGAAGCTTTCCGCGTGTTCCACGTCCGCGAATTAGGCGAAGCGGTCGCTTTGCGATGCTCGGCCGTCCGGGATCATCGCGGCATCCAATGCCGCTGATCTGCGCCGAAGCAGCGGGCTATCGGGAAGGCGGCCCGGTGGTGTCGCTGCGGAAGCCAAGCGCGGCCTGATCTAAGCCTTCGCCTTCCTGGCCTTCATCGGCTGCAGGTTCAGCCCGGCCAGGGTGGTGTCGGTCATCTCGCCGGCCGCGTGCAGCAGCTGCGCGGCCTGCTCCCAATCCCGGGCGCCGGCCACGATGGCGCGGCGGCGCGCCTCGTCCTGCCGCCATTGCCTCGCCAGTGCATCGCGGTCAGCCTGGATCGGGTCGCTCATGCGGCCATCTGCGTGAGGATACAGGGCCGGCGCGCCGGCGCAGCGGGCCAGATCGGGCGCGGCGCGATGGGGAAGCGTTCCAGCACGGTGAGGCGCCGCCAGGGCGGGGCATCGGGCGGCGCGCTGCGGTCCCAAGGCTCGCCAGGCCGGCGGTAGGCAAGCCGGTAATGCTCGCCGCAGTAGGACCGCCCTGCCGTGGCAGGCTCGCCGCAGAACCGCAGCGCGGCGACGGGCGGGCGGGGGCCATCCGGC
>NZ_JAFNJS010000010.1 GCF_019024325.1 Falsiroseomonas tokyonensis | reverse complement strand
CCCGCGACAACGGCCACAGCCGGCTGCCCGTGCCGCCACACAGGATCACAGGAACAATCAGGTCCGAGGCGGGCGGCGCAGCAGTCTCAGGCATCTGGTTTCACCTATCGGGGAGAGCGTTCCGTATGTCGCAGGGCTACGGAAAAAGAAAGGCGAAGGCGGGGTCGAACCGTGTCGCCTCATGTCGCGCCCGCCGGCTTGGACCGGCACCGCCCTGACGCCGAGGTTGACGGCGGCTCCCGCAGCCCGCTTAACCGGCCGGCGCAGGACGCAGGCCAATTGAGGAGGGGGGCGCGGGTGTCGAAGCCACGGATCGCCATCGACGGCTACAACCTGGCACTGGACCAGGGCACGGGGGTGGCGACCTACGCCCGGAACCTGTCCCGCTGCCTGGGCAATCTGGGGGCAGAAGTCGGCGTGCTCTACGGCCAGCGCGGCTCCGTCGGCAAAGACGAGCTGCTGCGCGAGGTCACCCTCTACGATGCCCGGCCGAAGCCGCCGCACTGGCTGAAACGCGCCATCGACGACGCGCTTCATGGCGTGAAGCTGTCCTTCGGCGAGGACGCCCTGCCGGTACCCCTGACCGACCGCGTGATCCGGCAGGGGCTGGAGGCGCGGCTGCCGCATGCCGACAGGCTTTGGAATGTGCCAGAGCTGTTCCGCGCGGCGGTGCAGAGCTTCGGCGTGAAGAACAAGATGGGGCGTGTCCGCCTGCCGGATCAGCAGGACGTCATGCACTGGACCTATCCGCTGCCGCTCCGCATCGAGGGCACGAAGAACATCTACACCATCCACGACCTGGTG
Organism: Falsiroseomonas tokyonensis; assembly: GCF_019024325.1. Taxonomy (GTDB): domain Bacteria; phylum Pseudomonadota; class Alphaproteobacteria; order Acetobacterales; family Acetobacteraceae; genus Falsiroseomonas; species Falsiroseomonas tokyonensis. Next base: position 167,904 of record NZ_JAFNJS010000010.1, on the reverse strand, counting down.
CCGCTGCGCATGCCCTATGCGACGCTGGACGTGAAGCGCCGCTACCTGGGCACCTGCCGGGCGATCGCGAACCATGCCGACCACATCGTGACGGTCAGCGAGGCCTCGAAGCGGGACATCATAAACCTCCTCGGCATCCCGGCGGAGAAGATCTCCAATACCTACCAGTCCGTCGAGATTCCGGACCGCCTGGCGCGCAAGCCGGAGAACCTGGCCCGCGCCGAGGTGAAGGGCGCCTTCGGCCTGGACTGGGGCGAGTACTGGCTGTTCTTCGGCGCGATCGAGCCGAAGAAGAATGTCGGGCGCCTGATCGAGGCCTATCTCGCCTCCGGCAGCACGAAGCCGCTGGTGATCTGCGGCAAGCAGGCCTGGCAGATGCGCCAGGAGCTCGGCCTGATCTACGACGATGACCACCGCATCATGGCCGATCCCGGCCCCTATGACGGCGTGCAGTCGCTGACCCGCAAGCTGCGCGACCGCGTCATCCTGCTGGACTATGCGCCCTTCCGCCTGCTGGTCAGCCTGATCCGCGGCGCCCGCGCGCTGCTGTTTCCCTCGCTCTACGAGGGCTTCGGACTGCCGGCGCTGGAGGCGATGCTGCTCGGCACGCCGGTGATGACCAGCAATACCTCCTCCCTGCCCGAAGTGGTGGGCGAGGCCGCGCTGACCGTCGACCCCTACGACACCAGGGCGATGGCGGAGGCGATCCAGGCGCTGGACGGCCAGGACGAGCTGCGCGCGGAGCTCGCGGCCCGCGGTCCGCAGCAGGCCGTGCTCTTTGATGCCGCGCATTACGGCCAGCGGCTGACCGAGATGTACGCCAAGCTGGGCATCCGCCTCGGCGGCTAACCAGCCCCCCTTGGCCGCCGAGGCCGGCGCCTCAGCGGACCAGCACTTCCGCCGCCTGCCGCGTGGTCGCCACCGCTTCCGCCGCCTTCAGCACGGCATTCGAGATGCCGTTCACGCTGGTGGAGACGGAGGTCACGGCGGTGGAGGCGCCGTGCATGTTGCCGGACATGCTGCGCGTCACCACGCTCTGCTCCTCGACCGCCGCGGCGGTCTGGGTGACGCTTTCGCGCACGGTGGTGACGGCATCCCGGATGGCACCGAGCGCCCCCGCCACGGCGGCGGAGGTGGCCTGGATGCCGTCGATCTCGCCCGAGATCTGCTGCGTCGCCTGCGCCGCCTGCACGGCCAGGTTCTTCACCTCGCTGGCGACCACGGCAAAGCCCTTGCCCGCCTCCCCGGCCCGGGCGGCCTCGATGGTCGCGTTCAGCGCCAGCAGGTTGATCTGGCTGGCGACATTGCGGATCAGGCCGACGATGCTGGTCATCGCCTGCGCCGCATTGGCCAGCGCCTCCGTGCTATGCGCCACGCTCACGGTCTGGTCGAAGGCGGCATCCGTGGCGGCGCGCGAATTCGCCATGCTGCGCGAGATCTCGCCGATCGAGGCGGCCAGTTCCTCCGCGGCCGCGGCGACCAGCTGCACATTGCTGGCCGTCTCGCCCGCCGCGGCGGAGGCTGTATCGGCCTCGGCGGTGGAATTGCGGATCGCCTCGTCGATCTCCCCGAAATTGCGGTCGATCATCGTCTTGAGGTTGGTCAGGAGATGGACCTGCGCAGTAATGTCGGTGGCGAATTTCACCACCTTCGCGACCCGGCCATGGCTGTCCAAGATCGGGTTGTAGGCGGCCTCGATCCAGACCTCGCGCCCACCCTTGCCGATGCGCCGGAACTGCGCGGCCTGGTACTCGCCGCGCCGCAGCGCATCCCAGAAGGCCTTGTAGCGCACCGGATCCATATCCGCCGGATCGACGAAGATGCGGTGGTTCTGGCCCACCACTTCCTCCAACCTGTAGCCCAGCGCCTTCAAGAAATTGTCGTTGGCGTGCAGCACGGTGCCGTCGGTGGCGAATTCGATCACGGCCTGGGACCGGCTGATGGCGGCCAACTGCGCCTCGTAGTCCAGGTTCTGCAGGCGATCCTTGGCATTGGCCCATTCGACGACGAAGCCGGTCCGCCGCCCGCCATCCCGCAGCGGCGTCACCAGCAGGTCGAAGGCGTGGCTGCCGATGCGGATGGTGGCGGCGTGCGGCACCTCCAGCGCGGCCAGCATCTTGCGCTGATGCGCGGGCGACCTGTGGAAGATGTCGATATTGCTGCCGATCAGGCGATCCACGCTGAACTGCGGCAGTTCCGCGCGAAGATCGGCCTCGGCCTCGCGCATCAGGGCGATGGCCGCAGCGTTCATATAGGTGATGTTCAGCTCGCTATCGGCGATCATCACATTGGTACGCAGGGCGTCCAGGGCACTCATGCCAGACGCCTTCGCTGTTCGAAGCCTGTAGCCTAACATCCGGGTGCCTCACGCAGCCTAACGCGGGTGCGCAGGATGACTGAGAAGTCTTACCCAAGGCTTAGGCTTGCCGGCGGCCCTAGGGGCGTATCGGCAGTCGGGCGAGGCCCGTCAGGCCGGGCAGAGTAGGCCCGCCAGGGCTGAGCCGGAAGGCGCCAGTCCCTCGAAGACGGGACGGGCAAAGTAGAAGCCCTGCATGTAGCGCAGGCCGGTTACGCGCAGCGCCTCGACCTCCTCGCGGCGCTCCAATCCCTCCGCCACCACCTTGATCCCGATGTCGCCGCCCAGCCGGACCAGGCTGGCGATGATGGCGAGCCGAACGCGGTCGCGATCGCAATCCTGCACCAGGGCGCGGTCGATCTTGATGATGTCGGGGCGCAGGTCGGCCAGCCGCGACAGGCCCGAATAGCCGGTGGCGAAATCGTCCAGCGCCACCTGGAAGCCCTGGCGTCGGTATTCCTCGAAGATGCCCCGGGTGTGTGCCAGGTCGACCACCTGCTCGCCCTCGGTCAGTTCGAAGGTCAGGCGGTTCGGAGCCAGGCCGCAGCGCCGCGCCGCCGCCAGGGTCTGGCGGATGCAGGCGCTCGGTTCATAGACCGCATTGGGCAGGAAGTTGATGTTGAGCTGGCAGTCGATGCCGAGACGCGTCGCCAATTCGATCGCCTTGACCCGGCAGGCCTGGTCGAAGGCGTAGAGGTTGCCTGCATTCACCTGGGCCAGCACGCTCGCCGCCCCCTCGTTCCCAGGTCCGCGCACCAGCGCCTCATGCGCGTCGATCCGCACCTCCTGCAGGTCTATCACCGGCTGGAAGGCCATGGTGAAGGGAAACAGGGGCTTGGCGGTCCGGCAGGTCGAACAGGCCGTTGCATTCGGGGACATTGGCGCGGTCCGATACGATTTCGCCCTCGGCAGGGTCAGAACTTTCTACGCCGCAAGGAACGAGAAGTTCGTAAACTTGGCCGAGGTTCCCCCGGTCCAACGACGTCTCCTTACAATGCTCGGAAGCCTGCCGCTGTGCGCAGTCAGCCGGCGCGCAGAAAGACCAGCCGCGCGGCGCCATGTTCCCGCGTCGCCTGCTCCGCATAGCCGGGCAGTTCCAGCGCCTCCTCCCGCCCCAGTTCGGCCACCACCAGCGCGCCGGGGGCCAGCCAGCCGGCCTCCGCCAGCGCCGCCAGCGCCTTGGGCACGAGCTCCCGCCCATAGGGCGGGTCGAGGAAGACCAGGGCACAGGGTGCCGGCGCCTGGCGCGGCCGCAGCGCGTCCCCGCCCAGCACGCTGCACCGTGCCTCCTCCTTCAGCATGGCCACGTTCTGGCGCAACACGGCCAGCGCCACCCGGTCGCTCTCCAGGAAGCTGGCATGCGCCGCCCCACGCGACAGCGCCTCGAGCCCCAGCGCGCCGGACCCTGCGAAGGCGTCCAGCACGCGCTGGTCCTCCACCGCCTCCCGCCCCGCCCAGGGGGCGTGCCAGAGCATGTCGAACAGCGCCTGGCGCACGCGGTCGCTGGTCGGGCGGGTGGTCTCGCCCGGCGGGGCCGCGAGCCTACGCCCGCGGTGGCGTCCGGCGACGAGTCGAAGCACGGGGCGGCCTTTTCGGTTCGGCGTTGCGGGCGCGCGGGATATTGCCGGGGCGCGGCGGGCGCTTGGAAACGGGCGCGGCGGGTTCCGGCGGGGGCGCGGCGGCCGCCACCGCCTCGGCCTCCGCCACCTCGCGCCGGCGGCGCTTGGCCGGAGCCTCGCCGATGCCGAGCTGCTCGCGCATCACCTTGGGATGCACCTCCTCCACCGCGCCCTTGGGCAGCGTGCCGAGCTGGAAGGGGCCATAGGCGGTGCGGATCAGCCGCGTGACCTGCAATCCCAGATGCTGCATCACCCGGCGGATCTCGCGGTTCTTGCCCTCCTTCAGGCTCACCGTCAGCCAGGCGATGCCGCCCTGGCGGCTGTCGAGGCCGCATTCGATGGGGCCGTAGGCCACGCCCTCGATGGTGATGCCGCGCGACAGGGCCGCGAAGGCGCGCTCATCCACATGGCCGAAGACGCGCACGCGGTAGCGGCGCAGCCAGCCATTGCTCGGCAGTTCCAGCTTGCGGGCCAGGGCGCCATCATTGGTCAGCAGCAGCAGCCCCTCGCTGGTCAGATCGAGCCGGCCGATCGAGACCACGCGGCCGATCGCCGGCGGCAGCCGTTCGAAGACCGTGGGGCGGCCCTGCGGGTCCTTGTGGGTGGTGACGACACCATCCGGCTTGTGGTGGCGGAACAGCCGGGTGCGCTCCGCCGTCGCCACCGTCTTGCCGGCGACGGATACGCGGTCGCCCGGCTTCACGAAGGTGGCAGGGCCTTCCACCTTCTTGCCGTTAAGCTTCACCACGCCCTCGGCCACCAGCTTCTCCGCATCGCGGCGGGAGGCGATGCCGGCGCGGGCCAGGTACTTGGCGATGCGCTCGCCGCGCTCGGCACTGTCCTCGGCGGCGTTCCCAACGGTGTCTTCGGGTTGGTCGGTCATCGGCGGGCCGCCTCGACAAAGGCCGCGAGGATATCGGGGTCGCGCGGGTCCACCGCATATTCCGGGTGCCACTGCACGCCCAGCGCGAAGCGGTGGCCGGGCAGCTCGATCCCCTCCACCACGCCATCCGGCGCCAGGGCATTCACCACGCCCTGGCCCGGCGTCGCCACGGCCTGGTGATGGGCGGAATTTACCGCCATGCGGGCACCACCCACGATACGGGCCAGCAGCGTGTCGGGCGTGATCGCCACCTCATGCCCCGGCTCGGTGCGCGGATTGGGCTGCTCATGCGCCAGCGCGCCCGGAACCTCGTCCGGGATATGTTGTATCAATGTCCCGCCCAGGGCCACCGCGAGCAGTTGCTGGCCGCCGCAGATGCCGAGCACCGGCATGTCCCGGTTCAGCGCGGCACGGGTGGCTGCCAGTTCGAAATCGGTCCGGCCAGGCTTCAGCGTCACCTTCGGATGCGGCGGGCCGCCGCCCCAGAGCGCGGGATCCACATCGAAGGCGCCGCCCGTCACCAGCAGCCCGTCGATGACATCGAGATATTCGACCGCCAGTTCGGGATGGTGCGGCAGCGCCACGGGCAGGCCGCCTGCCGCGATGACACTGGCAAAATAGTTCTGGCGGAGCGCGTACCAGGGCAGCTTGGACCAGCCGCCGGCCGATTCCGCATCCAGGGTTACGCCGATGACCGGGCGATTCTTCATGCCGCCGCTATAGCACTTTTGCACAGGCCGGCACGCCCGGAGGCGCGGGTTGCGCGCGGAAACCACTCGACCGAGCCGTGGCGACCGGGCAAAGCAGCGCCATGTCGCCCATGGAGATCGCGCTGCAGGAAGCCGCCGCCGCCGCCGCGCGCGGCGAAGTGCCGGTTGGCGCCGTGGTGACCGATGCCGCCGGCCGGCCGCTGGCCCAGGCGGGCAATGAGGTGGAGGAACGGCGCGACCCCTCCGCCCATGCCGAAATGCTGGCGCTTCGCGCCGCGGCCGCCGCGCTGGGCGACAAGCTGCTGCCCGAGGCGACGCTGTGGGTGACGCTGGAGCCCTGCGCCATGTGCGCCCAGGCCATCGCCCATTTCCGGGTGAGGCGCCTGGTCTTCGGTGCCTATGACCCGAAGGGCGGCGGCGTGGAGCACGGCCCCCGCATTTTTTCCCAACCCACCTGCCACCACGCCCCCGAAGTGGTGGGCGGGGTGCGGGAAAGCGAGGCCGCGGCGCTGCTGCGGGGCTTCTTCGCGAAGCTGCGGTAGCGGTCAGTCCATCGGGATGTTGAAGCGCCGGATCACCGCGCCGTATTGCGTCACCGTGTCCTGCATCAGCCGCTCCAACTCCGCCGGCGTCGAGGAAACGGCCGCGGCCCCGGTGCCCTCCACCGCGGTCCGGTATTCGGGGGAGGCGACGGCGGCCACGACCAGCTCGTTCATCCGCCGCACCACCGCCGGCGGCGTGCCGGCGCCGCCGCAGATGCCGAGCCAGCCGAAGGCGACCAGCTCCATCCCCTGCTCCACCAGCGTCGGCACCTCCGGCGCCACGGCCAGGCGCTGCGGGCTGGTGACGCCGATCGCCCGCACCTGGCCCGCCTGGGCCAGTGGCATGGTGTTCACCAGCGGGCCCACGAAAAGCTGCAGCCGGCCGGCGATCAGGTCCTGCAACACCGGCGGCGTGCCGCGATAGGGCACCTCCACCATGCTGACCCCCGCCGCACCCTCGAACATCCGCGCCACCAGGTTGGGCATGGAGGCCGGGCCGACATGGCCGAAGGCCATCCCCTCCGCCCGCGCCTTCGCCAGCGCCACGAATTCCGCGACATTCGCGGCCGGCAGGCCGTTCGGCACGACCAGCGCGTAATAGGCCCGCGTGATCTGGGAAATCGGCGCCATCTCCCCCAAAGCATAGGGCCGGCTGGCGCTCATCGAATTCAGCGCGTCGATATAGGTGCAGACCAGCAGCGTATGGCCGTCCCGCGGCTGCGCCAGCACATGGTCCAGCGCGATGCGGCCGCCGGCGCCGCTGCGATTCTCCACCACCACCGGCTGGCTGAACTGGCCGCGCAGCTTCTCCGCGATGATGCGGGCGGGGATGTCGGTGGGACCGCCGGCCGGGAAGCCCACCACCAGCCGCAGCGGGCGGTTCGGCCAGGCCTCCTGCGCCACCGCGGGCAGCACGCCCGCCAGCCCGCCCAGCAGCGCCAGCGCCGCCGCCATCCGTCGCATCCGCATGGTCATTTGTCCTGACGTTTCCCCTGGGCGGAGCATGGCGCAGCGCCGCCCGGGGCTCAACCTGCCAGGGGCTCAACCTGCCAGGAGCGCGTCAGGTGGCCTGGTGCACCCCTGCCGCGCGCGGGTCCCACCACCAGGCGGGATCCGGCCGCACCTGCACCCCGCCCTGGAAGCGGGGGGTCGAGCGGTGGCGCGCCGTGCCGGCCAGCACCGCGACGCCGCGCTCGGTCAGCCGCCAGGGCAGATGGGGCGTGATCAGCCGCTGCGGCAGGGCGGACAGGCGCCGCGCCACGTCCCGAAGGATCAGGTCGGTCACCTGGAAGATGGGGTCGGCCTGCAACAGCACGCGCAGCACCGCGGCCTCATCTTCCGCTCCCTCTGCCACCGCCTGCAGCAGGCGCCGCTCGGTCAGGGCCAGGCCATCGCTGCGCCAGGGCAGGTCCTGCAGATGGCGGCGCATCGCGGCGGCCAGATGCGGCAGCGGCAAGGCGCGGCGGGTCAGCCGGTCCAGCGCGACGGGATCCGGGCTGGCGAAGGCGGCCCAGGCCTCGGCGCCCGCTTCAAGCTGGAGCGCGCCGAGCGGCTGCGGCACCAGTGCCGCCAATGCCGCCGGCGCCAGATGCGCAAAGGGCCGCCGGCCATCCGCCGGCATCAGGAACAGCTTCCCGTCCAGCGGCGCGCGCCCGGCCAGCAGCGACAGGACGCGGATCAGGCAGGCCTGGTCCCAGAGGTCGTGCTCGAACCACAGCAGCACGCGGTCGAAGCGGTCCAGCGCGTTCAGCGCCATGTATTCCCGGCCGAGCCGCAGCCGCGCTTCCTGCGCATCCACCCCGGCATGCAGCGCGATCACCCGGGCGCGCTGGCCGAGATAGGCCATGACGTCGTCGTCGGAGACGGCGCCGACGCAGACCGGATCGGCGATCGGCAGGTAGCTGCCGGCGAGGCCGGCCTGCGGCAGCAGGTCGCGCAGGTCGTCGCCGCAGCGGATATGGGCGGTGGAGGTCATGCCGCCGGATGCCATATCCGCGCCGGGTGGGCGAGGCGCGCCCTCGGACTAAAGCCGCAGGCCCAGCCGGCGGATCATCTCACCCTCCTCGGCATATTGCCGGCGCACGAAGGCGGCATATTCGTCCGGGCCGAGGTGGAAGGGCGCCATGTCGAAGCGGTCCAGGATGGCGACATGGGCCGGGTCGAACAGCGCCTCGCGGAAGGCGTCGTGCAGCACCTTCACATGGTCCGGGTTCATCCCCTTCGGCCCGGCCAGCCCATAGGGAGAGGCCGAGACGATATCGATGCCGCTTTCCTTCAGCGTCGGCACATTGGGGAAGCGCTTGGCGCGTTCGGCCGACCAGGTCACCAGCAGCCGCATGCGGCCGGACAGCACCAGCTCTGACCAGCCGGAGCTGTCGGCGCTCGCCTGGATCTGGTTGCCGAGCAGCGCCTGGCTGTTCTCCGCCCAGCCGCGGAAGGGCACATGCGTCCATTCGATGCCGCGCTGGCCGGCGATCTGTTCCATGGTGATATGCAGCGAGGTGCCGACGCCCGGCGTGCCGTAGTTCACCCGGCCCGGATTGGCCTTCGCATAGTCCAGGAACTGCTGGAGGTTCTGCCACGGGCTCTCGGCATTCACCACGATGCCGAACAGGTAGCCGGTCAGGTGGATGACGTAGGTGAAGTCCTCCAGCGGGTTGAACAGCGCGCGGGGGGCCATCTGAGGGTGGCGGAACACGCTGATCGGCATCTGGCTGATGACATAGCCGTCCGGCCGCTCGTTCAGCAGCTGCTGCGGCCCCAGGATGCCGCCGGCGCCGGCGCGATTCTCCACCACGATCGGCTGGCCGAGGCGGCGGGAGGCCTGTTCCGCCAAGGCGCGCATCTGGATATCGGTGGTGCCGCCGGCGGCCCAGGGCACCAGCAGGCGGATCGGGCGGCTGGGGTAGCGGTCCTGGCCCCAGACCGCGGGAGCAGCAAGAAGCGAGGCGCCAAGCCCGAGGGCGGTGCGACGTCCGATGGTCGCCGTGGGAATAGTGGTCACTTCGTGCGGCCTCCCTGCCAGGTGCCGGCCTTTGGCCGGTCATGCCCTGTTCTGGTATCGCGCCGCGCGCCGCGCCGCAATCGCCGCACGACCCTGCCGCGGCTCCTGCCGCGGCGATGGGTCGGTCACGTCCGCGCGTGCCTCAGTTCATGAAGACACGCGCCGAGAGGGCGGACTGGAAGATCAGGTTCAGCAGGTCGCGGGCGATCTGGAAGTTCTTCGGATCCAGCCGCGGCAGAGCGATCAGCTCGTCCCCCGGCGCCGGGCCTTCCGTCGGCTCCAGGATCAGCTCGCCCGAAGCCTTGCGGATCATCACCTGGCTTTCCACGCCACGCTCCGCAAAGCCACCGGCCGCGCGCACATAGTCCGGGATGCGCATGTCGGGGCGCCAGACCACCGCCTGCGGCACCGAGACCTCGCCCGAGACCAGCACCGTCTGCACCCGTTCCGGGATGACCACGGTATCGCCATCCTCCAGCCGCACATCGGCGCAGCGGCCGGTGCGGTCCATCACCACCAGGCGGCCTTCCGGACGGGTGCGGCGGGCGCGCTGGATATAGGTGGAGACGAGGTTGGCCTCGACCGCCCGGATCTCGGCGACGCCGGTGGTGGAGGAGACGGACATGAACAGCTGGCGCTCCAGCCGGTCCATCGCCTCGTTGATCACCCGCGTCTGCTGCGCCGCGACCGAAGGGCGCAGCAGGAAGACGCCGGCCGTATTCGCCAGCACCGGGTCCACCGCCACATGGTCCAGCAGCGTGCAGAGCGTGGTGTCGCGGTCCGCAATGAGCACGGAGGGGCCGATGCGGCTGCCCTCGACGCTGACGCGCACGGTCGGCGCCGGACTGTCGGTGATGAAGGTGACGGTGTCCTGGTCCTGCAATTGCAGGCCGGCCAGTTCCCGCACCGTGGCATAGCGCGCGAAGGGCTGGCCGCCGCGGCTGCCGCGGATCACCGCATTGGTGGCGGAGGGCAGCGGCGAGGCCAGGCTCAGCAGCTCGCGCCCCGGCATGGTCCGGCCGCTGACCTCGAAGAGGAAGTTGTTGCGCACGGCGCCATCGGCCCCGACCATCGCGCCCTGCGGCGCCACCACGATGGTATCGCCTTCCTGCAGGGTGATATTGGGCAGCTGGCCGGTCAGCAGGAAGCGGTAGAGGTCGATCCGCACCACCGTGCGGCCGCCGCGGTTCACCGTGATATCACGGTAGGAACCGCGGCCCGGATCCACGCCGCCGGCGCGGGTCAGGTAGTCGAGCACGCTGTCGGACCCGGCGCCGAGGTGGCGGCCAGGCGCCCGAACCGGGCCGGTGACGAAGACGCCGACCTGGCTGGCGTTCAGCAGTACGGCATAGACCTGCACCTGCTGCGAATAGACGCGGCGCACCTCGGCCTCGACCACCCGCTGCACGTCGCCGGCGCGGGTGCCGGCCAGACGGATCGGGCCGATCTGCGGCAGGAAGAGATTGCCCTCCGGATCCACCACGCCGACCACGGAAGCCTCGATGAAGCCCCAGATGGTGACGGAGACGCGGTCGCCCGGGCGGATCACGTAGTTCGGATTCGGCGTATCGGTGGCCGAGGGCGGCGCCCGGGTGAAAAGCGCCGCGCCGAAGACGACGGTCGCCGGGCCCGCGGCGCGGGCAGGGTCGCCGATCGGGCCCACCGCGGTCGGCCCGCCCTCCGCCGCCGTGGCGGATCCGGCGCGGGAGGTGGTGATGGTATCGGCCGCGGCGCCCAGCAGGTTCGGCAAGGTGCCAACGGCGGGGCCCCGCGTGGCGGCCTGCCCGGTCAGGCCAGGCGGCTGCACCTGCGCGCCGGCTGCGACCGGCAGCAGCAGCGCCAGCAGAAGGACCAGTCGGCGCAGGATTGCGTTCGTGCGGCGGTCGAGGTGGTGCATGTCGGGCGCGATCCGGAAGCTGGGGCCGGCAAACCGCTGGCCGGCGTGAAATTGTCCTGTCCTGGCGCAAAATGCCATGCTGTTGAGGCTGGCAGCGAAGGATTGCCCGCAAGCTGTTGCAGCGGGTCATCACCCGGCGGCGCCGCGCGCATCGCGCGGGCCGGGCGGGTGGGCCGAGGCCCGGCCCGCCTTGGTCAGCGGGCCGGCTTCAGCCTGGCCTGGTCAGCTCGCATGTTCCCGCGCGCCGGCCATGATCAGCCAGCCAATGGCAAAGAGCACAGTCAGCGCCACCAGCAGCGTGACGGTGTTGAACATGGCCTTCGGGAAGGTCGCGCGTTCCGCCAGGTTGGGCTCCACCACGCGCATCAGGAAGACCTGCTGGCGCTGGGCATCGGCCCGGGCCGCCTCCAGCGAGCCGATGGCGGAGGCATAGACCCGCTCGGCGAATTCGCGCTCCAGCGTCAGTCGCTCATAGCCCGAAAGCTGCTGCGTCAGGTTTTCCTCACCCCGGGTGCGCCTGGCGCGCTCCACGGCGATCTGCGCCTGCAGCGCCGCGATGCGGTTCTGCAGCACCTGGATCTGCGGATTGTCGCGCCGCATGAAGGCCTGCTTTTCCTGCAGTTCCGCGCGCGTCTGCGCCAGCACGCCCTCCAGCCGCCCGATGGTCTCGACGGCCGTGCCTGCGGCGGCGGTCGGGTCGAGCGTCTGCTCGCGCTCGCGGAAGGCGGTCAGCGCCTCGCGCGCCGCGATGACCCGGCGTTCCGCAATCTGCACCTCCTCCCGGCCCACCCGCAGCGTGTCCTGCGAGGTGCGGGCGGAGAAGCGGTTCACCAGCTCCTCGGACAGGCTGAGCAGCGCCTCGGCGATCGCCTTGGAATCCTCGGGTCGGTAGGCCAGGACCTTCAGGGTGATCAGGCCGGTCTCGAGGTCGTATTCCACCGTCACCCGGCGCCGATAGTAGCGCAGCAGCCTTTCGGCCTCGGGGTTCTCGTACCAGAGGCGGGAGATCCGGTCCGCCTCGGGGCGGCGCCAGATCTCGGCGAGGTCCAGCTGGCGGCCGAGCCCGTTCACCGCATCCAGGCTGTCGATGAAGGAGGTGACGGCCTGCGCCTCCTCCGCACCCGTGCGCAGCGAGCCGGCCGAGGCGCCGAGGATGCTGGCGATGCCGCCGGCGCCGGACGCGTTCGCGCCCGGCCGGCCCCGCACCAGGATGCGGGCCTCCGCCTCGTACATGTCGGCCGCATAGGTCGCGTAGTAGAGTCCGACCAGCGCGGTCGGTAGCAGGACGAGCAGCACATACCACCCCATCCCGCTCTTCGGCCGCAGCCGCGCGAGAAGGCTTGGTCGCGGCTGGACTCGCGGCCGCGGCGGCGCCTCGACGCCCGTGGTGGTGGAGACAGCCTCAGAGGGCCTTATAGGTGGCGACAGCTTCATCGACATCCTCGAAGAAGGTCAGGCTGCCTTCATTCAGCACCGCTGCAGTGCGGCAATACATTTTCAGGTGTTCCGGGACGTGGCTGACCAGCACCAGGGAGCGGCCGCGGGTTTTTTCGGCCAGCAGCGCCTGGGCCCGCGCCACGAAGCGCTGGTCGCCGGTCGCCGTCACCTCGTCGATCAGGTAGCAGTCGAAATCCACCGCGAAGGACAGGCCGAGCAGCAGCCGGCCCATCATGCCGACCGAATAGGTCTTGGCCGGCATGTCCATATAGGGCCCAAGTTCGGCAAAGTCCTCGACGAAATCGAGCACCTTCTTGATCGGCTGATTGTAGATGCGGGCGATGAAACGGGCATTGTCAGCGCCCGACATCGAGTTCTGCAGCCCGACCCCATGCGCCAGCGGCCAGGACACGGTCATGCGCCGTTCGATCCGGCCGGAATTCGGATGCTCGACGCCGGCCAGCATGCGCACCAGGGTGGACTTGCCGGCGCCGTTGCGGCCGAGGATGCCCAGCGCATCGCCCGGCCGGATGATGCCGGAGACATTGCGCAGCACATGCTTCTTGCCGCCGCCGCGCAGATCGTAGTGCTTGGAGACGCGGTCGAAGTAGATCATCGCCCCGCTTCCCCTAGAACTCGAGCTTGGCGCGCACGGCCCGCACGGCGGCCATGCCGAGCAGGTTCACGATCACGACCCAGCCGATGACATAGGTCAGGTCGTAATAGGCCGGTATCTGGTCCCCGAACATGCCGTCGCGCAGCATCTCATGGATATTGGCCTGGGGGTTCCACAGCAGGATCTCCCGCCATCTGGCCGGCAGGAAATGCAGGGCGAATAGCGCGCCGGAGAAGGGCAGCGCGATATAGGTCAGCGGGTGGACGATGCGGTCCACCACCTCCCACCGCGCGGCGCCCGCCGCGACCAGCAGGCCCAGGCCATTGGCGAAGGCGAACATCAGCAGCAGCGCGAAGACCATGGTCGGCAGATCATACGGGCTGAAGTCCGTGATCCAGGCCGTACCTGCCAGCACGATGACGAGCACGCAGGTCACCGCACCCATCTCCAGCAGGTTGCGCGCCAGCATGATGTCCAGCAGCCGCACCTGGCGGTGGTACATCAGCGTCATATTGGCCTGGAAGGCCGTGGTGGCGCGGTTGATGATCGCGCGAAAGGCGAAGTAGGGCGCGTAGCCGACCACGACGAAGAGGAAGGGCGGCACATTGCCCATCTCGCGCGACTGCATCAGCGATTTCAGCAGGCCGATCACGCCCGCCAGGAGCAGCGGCTCCAGGAACAGCCAGAGGAAGCCCAGATGGCCGCGCCCGAAACGCGTCTGCAGTTCCCGCAGCAGCAGGGCGTGTATTACCCGGCCCTGCACCCGCAGGCCTTCCAGGGTTCGGTAGAACTCGCTCCTGCGCTCCGGCAGATCACCCGGCAGGCCGCCGGAGCCGCCGGTGGCGGCACTCACGGCCTTGCGGCCCCGCCGCCCCGCAGCAGCGGCCGGGCCTCGACCCACCCACCCGGTACGGCGCAGACCAGGCGGGAGCGTTCGACCATGCCGGATCCCACCAGAAGTTCGCGGCACTCTCGCCCGCTGGCGGCGTTATAGGCCCGCACCACGCGAACCTGCGCGGTCTGGCCATCCGGCAGCGCGATCCGCTGCGAGGTGCCGGGCGCCGCCTGGCCGGCGAAGATCACCACCGGATCGGTCGAGGCCGGCGCGCTTGCAGGCGCCGCGGCGGGGCCTGAGAACAGCCCCTCCCCCACGCCGCGGGAACATCCCGCCAGGGCGATCAGCCCCAGCAGCGCAACCGAGGCGCGCAGCGGCAGTCGACCGCGAGGGGAGCCAGCCGGCAGGGCCGGGGCCTGTTTGCGATGCATCATGGCGTGGCACACTAGCCGAACGGCAGCGCTTAGGCAAAATGCAAAAACATGCAGCGACCTGTGCAAGATGGAGGCGGCTCGCCCCCGCCGGCCCTGCCGCCGCTGCTGCGGCTGGACCCCGCGCAGCTTGCGGCCCTGCCGCATCTGCCGGCCTTCTTCCCCGGTCACTGGATGGCCGAAGCGGCGGAGACGGAATCGGTCGCGGCGCTGCCCGTCGGCGCGCCCGGGCCGGCCCAGCTGCGCTATACGCCCGGCCCCTTCCGCCCGCCCCGCCTGGGCACGCGGCAGGTGCCGGTGCTGCTGGTGGTCGGCGCGGGTCCGGACCCGGTCGCCGACGCCCTGGCTGCGCCGCCCGCCCAGCCGGACCTTGCCCTGGCGCGCGCAGTGATGGCCACGATGGTCGAAGGACGGCTCGGCGCACCGCCGGGCCTGCCGGACCTGCCGCTGGCCACCGGCCAGGCCCGCTGCATCCTGCTCGACCCCTGCGACCCGCGGCAGAAGGAAGCGGCCGAGGCCAGGCTGCGCCGCCTTCAGGCTGCGCAGGCCGAGCCGCTGCTGCTGCGCGATCCCTTCGCCCTGGGCGCGCCGGTGCTGCCCGGCAGCCTGCCGGCCCCGGACCCCTGGCGGCTGCTCGACACCCGCCTGCCGCTGCACGGCGCCAGCCGCGACCTCGCCTTGCTGGCCCTGGCCGCCGGGGTGCCGCTGGCCGATGGCCCGCTGGACGGCGCCGACCCCACCGCCATCTGGGCCGCGATCCTCGCCGCAACCCGCGCCGCCGACCCCTTCAGCGGCCAGCCCTGCACCATCGAGGCGGCGCTGGACCTGCTGGCGCTGTGGCGGGAGCGGGAGGCGGAGTCGCGCGGCATCGCCGCCTGCCTCGGCGTGCACCCCTACAAGCGCGAGCGGCTGCGCGATTTGCTCGCCTCCGCCAGCCCCCCACCCGCATTCGCGGGCAGCCCGGCGCGGGCCATCACACTGGCAAAGGCCCGGGGCGGCGCGCTGCTGGCCTGGTCCGCCAGCGCGCCGGAGGACCTGCCGGCGCGCTGCGCCGCGGCCGGTGTGCCCCTGGCCTGGCTGGAGGATGGCTTCATCCGCTCCGCCGGCCTCGGCGCCGCTTTTCGGGCCGGCGCCTCCTTCGCGCTGGACCAGCATGGCCCCTATTACGATCCGGGGCGGGAGAGCGACCTGGCGCGGCTGCTGGCAACCGAGACCTTCCCGCCGGCGCTGCTGGCCCGCGCCCGGGCGCTGCGCCGGGCCGTGGTGGCGCGCGGGGTCACCAAGTACAATCTGGGCGGCGCGGTGCCCGCCATCGGCGCCCCGCCCGGCCGGCGCCGCATCCTGGTGCCGGGCCAGGTGGAGGACGATGCCTCCATCCGCCAGGGCGCCGGCGCCATCCGCCGCAACCTGGACCTTTTGCGCGCGGTACGCGCGGCGGCGCCGGAGGCCTGGCTGATCTACAAGCCGCACCCGGATATCGAGGCCGGCTTCCGCCGCGGCCGCATCGCCGCCGCGGAGCTGGACGGCGTGGCGGACCAGGTGCTGCGCAGCGCGCCCATGGCGCCGCTCTTCGGGCTGGTGGACGAGGTCCATACCATCACCTCCCTCACCGGCTTCGAGGCGCTGCTGCGCGGCCTGCCCGTGACCTGCTGGGGTACGCCCTTCTATGCCGGCTGGGGCCTGACCACCGACCACGGCCCGGTTGCGACACCACCCAGGACCCGCCGCCTGACCTTGGACGAGCTGGTGGCCGGGGCGCTGATCCTCTATCCGCGCTGCATCGACCCCCTCACCCTGCTGCCCTGCCCGCCGGAGGTGCTGCTGGACCGCATGGACCGCCCCGACCTGTTTCCTCCCGGCCGCCGCGCCCGGCTGCGCGCCGCCCAGGGCTTCGTCACCCGCGCCATCGCCTGGATGCGGGGCTGGCGATGACGGGCGTGGTCATCTCCGGCGCCTCCCGCGGGCTCGGCGCCGCGCTGGCGCTGCGCCAGGCCGCGCCCGGCACCCGCCTGCTGCTCACCGCCCGCAGCGCCGCGGCGCTGGAGGCTGTGGCGGAGGCCTGCCGCGCGCGCGGCGCCACCGTGACCACCCTGGCCTGCGACGTGACCGAGGCGGCGACGCTGGCCGCCGCCCTTTCGGCCTTCGAGGCCGCAGGGCCGGTCGATCTCGTCATCGCCAATGCCGGCACCTCCGCCGGCACCACGCCGGATGGCACGCCGGAGGATGCGGCGGCGGCGGCGCGGCAGGTGGCGGTGAACCTGATCGGCGCCATCAACCTGGTCGGCCCGCTGCTGCCGGGGATGCGGGCGCGGCGGGCGGGGCGCATCGGGCTCATCGCCTCCGTCGCCGGGCTGCGCGGCCTGCCGGATTTTCCAGGCTATTGCGCCAGCAAGGCAGGGTTGATCGGATGGGGAGAGGCGCTGCGCGCCCAGCTCGGCCCGGCCGGCATCCGGGTGACGGTGGTGACGCCGGGCTTCTTCGACAGCGCCATGGGCGCGCGCTTCCACGGCCGGCGGATGCTCGTGCTCAGCCAGGACGAGGCCGCGGATCGCGTGCACCGCGCGCTCGCCGCCGGCGCGCCGCGCGCCGCCTTCCCCTGGGCCTTGGCGCTCGGCCTGCGGCTTCTGGGGTTGCTGCCGCCCCGGCTGGGCGACTGGGCGGTGCGGCGCATGCGCTTTCGGGTCAGCCCGGAGGGCTGACCTCCATTATTCCACCACGGCGCCCGAGGCGCGGATCACCGGGGCGAGCTGGGCGGCGCTGGCCCTGCGGAAGTCGAACAGCGCCTCCGGCCCCATCGGCCAGGGGGTCGCGCCATTCTCGGCGAATTTCGCCTGCAGGTCGCGGCTGGCCAGCGCCTGGCGCGTCAGCTCCGCCAGCCGCTCCACCATGGCCCGCGGCAGCGCCGCCGGGGCGACGATCCCGGCCCAGGAGGTCAGCTCGAAGCCCGGCAGGAATTCCGCCATGGTCGGAACCTCCGGCGCCTGCGGGCTGCGTTCCAGGCCGGTGACCGCCAGCGCCCGGGCCTGGCCGCCGCGCGCGCTGGCCAGGCTCTGCGGGATATTGTCGAAGATCATGTGCACGCGCCCGGCCTGCACATCCAGCTGCGCCGCCGCGCCGCCGCGATAGGGCACATGCACCATGTCCAGCCCGGCCATCTGCTTGAACATCTCGCCCGCCAAATGGACGGTGGTGCCGGAGCCGGGGCTGGCGAAGGTATAGCGGCCGGGATTGGCGCGGATCAGCGCGATCAGCTCCGGCACCGTCTGCGCCGGCACGTCCTTGTTGACGATCAACAGGTTCGGCAGCTGCCACAGCCCGCCGACATAGGTGAAGTCCCGCTCCACATCGAAGGCCATGTTGGGCCGCAGCGTCGGCGAGATCGCGAGGGAGGAGACGGAGCCCAGCCCGATCACCGTGCCATCGGCCGGTGAGCGCGCGATCGCCGTCATGCCGATATTGCCGCCCGCGCCCGCACGGTTTTCCACCACGAAGGACTGGCCGGACAGCTCGCCCAGCTTGGCGCAGACCAGCCGCACCAGCGTATCCACCCCGCCGCCGGGGGCGAAGGGCGTGATGAAGCGCACCGGCTGGTTCGGCCAGCGGCCCTGCGCCAGGGACACCCCGGGCACCGCCACCGTGGCCATCAGGCTGCGTCGTGAGATGTGCATGCGACCCTCCTTCCCATCCCGCCAGGGCTCTTCGGCCCCGTCGCGAAACAGTAACGAGATGGGCGCGCGCGCGTAAACCTCCGGCTTCGCGGGGCGCGGTGGCGCCTCAGCCCGCCGCCTGCGATGCCCCCGCGTCGCGCAGTCCGGGCGCGGCTTCCGGCAGGCGCGGGCCGACCTTGTCGGCATGCAGCGCCTGGACGATGGCCTGCACCGCCGCCACCCGGCCCTCCCGCCCGTAGAACACACCGCGCAGCTGCGTCGTGCCCTGCAGCGCAGCCAGGAAGGCATCGCGCAGCTCCAGGTCGGGCAGCATCGCCTCCGCCCAGAAGCGGTCGAGCGGCCCCTGATGCGCGAGGCCGGGCACGTTCCACACCGCCTGTCCCAGCGCCTTGGCCGGCCGGCCCAGCGCCAGTGCCCGCAGCCCCACCGTGCTGTTGATGGTGATCAGCCCGCGCGCCCGCTGCAGCATGGCGTCCAGCGCGCCGTGATGCGCCACATGCACCCGGCCACTGACGCCCGCCCGCGCCGCCATGGCCGCCACCCGGCGGGGCCAGCGTTTCACGCAGGGGTCCAGCGGATGCACCTTCACCAGCAGATGCGCCGCCGCCGGCGCCATCCGGGCGAAGCTGTCCAGCACCTCCGCGATCGGCGTATCGAGGTCGGGATAGGGCGAATAGGCGCGGACCGAGAAATCGGTCTCCATCTGCATGGCAAAAAGCCAGAAGGGCGCGTCCCCGATGCGGGCCAGGGCGCGCTCGCCCTCGGCATATTCCGCGCGCCGGCGCAGCAGCCGCCGGGCGATGCCGAAATAGGTGGTGACCGGGTGATGCAGCTGGTGGCTGCGGTAATGCGGGAAGGGCCAGGGCGCCAGGTTCGCCAGGTGATAGGCCACGTCCCACATGGCCTGCAGGCGGAAGTCGTCGCGATAGCGCTCGTTCAGGTCGGCCGGCGGCAGGCCAGCGGCCAGGGCGCGAATGGCCGCCGGGTCGCGCGGGAAATGGCTGTCGCCGCCCATCCCGTCCCGCTCCAGCGTCACCCAGTCTGGCCGGAAATAGCCGAAATCCGTCACCGCCACCGCGATGCCGCGCTGATGCGACGCGGCGATCGCGGCGCGATGGTAGTCGCGCTGTTCCCCCAGCAGCAGAATATCGGTGATGCCGTGCTGGTCCAGGTAGCTGCCGATGAACTCCGGCCAGGCGCTCTCCCGGTCCCGGAAATCCACCGCCTTCCGCAGGCCGGGCTGCTGCTGCCAGAACAGCCGGTCGCCGAGCGAGAGGTTGATGCGGTGCACCTCATGCCCCAGCTGCGCCAGCCCGGCCGCCACCTCGGCGAAGACCGGGCTGATCGGGCCCTGCAGGAAGAGGAAGCGGCGCGGTCCAGGGCGGGCCCCCGCAACACGCCCCGGCTGGGAATGCGGCCCGGTGCAGCTTTCCAGCGGCATGCCACCGGGCAGGCTGCCTTCCAATCCAGTGTCCGGAACGGAAGCGAAGGGGTCTGACGACGACATGGATGCCGCATAGCCACCAAGCGGGCCGGCACTGTCAATCCCAGGACCGCCTGGCGCGATGTCGCCGCGTTTCACAGGGTCGTACCGCGCCAGATCCGCCAGCGCCCGGAAACCGGCGCCGGAAGCCGCGCCATGGCGTTGCGCATGGCCGCATTGCCCTCGAGGATCCAGGAGATTTCCAGGCTGTTCCAGCCGCGCCGCCCGGCGAGCCCGATGGCCTCCCGCAGCAGCGCGCCCATGGCGAGTGCGGAGGCGGGGTGGCCGCGGAAGGCCTGGGTGATGCCCAGCATGGGCACGCGCGCTGATCCCACCCGCCCCGCCAGCGCGGCGGCCAGCCGCACCCAGCCGAAGGGCAGCAGCCGCCCATCCGCCGGCATGGCCGCGGCCAGGTTCGGCACCACCGCGACCAGCCCGACCGGCTGGCGGTCCCATTCGGCGAAGACCACCTCGCCGGCGAAAAGCAGGGGGCGCAGGAGCTTGCCGAGGCTCGCCACCTCGGCCGGGCGCAGTGCCACGGCGCCCCAGTTGGCGCCCCAGGCATCGTTGTAGAGGTCTGCGATACGCGCGACCTCCGCCGCATAGTCGCGCCGGTCCATCGCCCGCAGCCGCAGCCGCGCCATGTCGGCCGGGCGCTTCAGGGCAAGCTGGTCGAAGCGCGCCGCATGGCGTTCCGCCGGCACATCCAGCGTGCAGGCCACCACATCCTGCACCGGCGCCAGGCCGGCCGCCTCCAGCATCGCCGGCAGCCAGTCCGGCGTGCCGGGCATGCGCAGCATGGGCGGGCGATCGTGGAAGCCGATCTGCGCGCCGACCTCATGGTTGATGGTGAAGGACAGCGGTCCGGTCATCTCCGCCCGGCCGGCGGCGGCGATGAAGCCGCGCGCCGCGGCCAGCAGGGCCTCGACCACCGCCGGGTCCCGTTCGGCGCAGAGGAAGCCGAAGCTGGCCGGCGCCGCCGCATCCTGCGGCACGCAGGCGGCGATGCGGCCCACCACTTCGCCTTCCCGCCAAGCCAGAAACCGCGCCACCGCATGGTCGCCCAAAAAGCCGAAGAAGCCCGGATCGAACATCCGCGCCTCCTCCCACCGCAGCGGCACGGACCAGCCGAGGCCGCGCAGCCGGCCCGGCAGCGCGTGGAAGGCCCGCGCCTCGGCAGCGGTGAGGACGGGCCCGGTGCGGAGGCTCACCCGGCCAGGTCGGCTGGCGCGACACCGTCGGTGGCCGCCACCAGCGCCGCGACCGCGTCGCGCACATCCTGCTCGGAATGCTCGGCCGAGAGGAAGAAGCGCAGCCGTGCCAGCTTCTCCGGCACCGCCGGGAAGACGATGGGCAGGGCATTCACCCCATGTTCCAGCAGCGCCGCGGAGACGCGGATGGCGCGCACCGAACTGCCCAGCACCACGGGCACGATGCCGAGGCCCTCCGAACTGCCGGTATCGAAGCCCTTGGCGCGGCAGAGGTCGCGGAACAGGCGCGAATTGGCCTGCAGCTTCGCCACCCGCCAGGGCTCGGCCGCCATGATGTCCATCGCGGCAGCCGCGGAAGCGGCAAGCGGCGGCGACAGCCCGACCGAATAGACAAAACCCGGCACGGTATGGCGCATCCAGTCGATCAGGTCGCCGCGCGCGGCGATATAGCCGCCGGCGGCACAGAGCGTCTTGGACAGGGTGCCCATCCAGATATCGACCTCGGACGGGTCGACCCCCGCCGCCTCGAAGACCCCCTTGCCGGTGGCGCCGACGCAACCGAGGCCATGCGCATCGTCCACCATCAGCCAGGCATCGTGCTTGCGGGCCACCTGCAGCAGCGCGGCCAGGTCCGGCACGTCGCCGTCCATGGAATAATGCCCCTCCACCAGCAGCAGCGCCCGGCCGGCGCTGCGCCGCACCGCGGCCATCTCCCGCTCCGCCGCCCGGGCGTCGTTATGGGCGAAGGAGACGCGCCGGGCGCCGGAGAGCTTGGCGCCCTCGACGCAGGAATTGTGGATGGCGGCGTCATGCACGATGACGTCGCGCGGGCCCATCAGATGGCCGATGACGGTCACGTTGGTCGCATGCCCGCTGACGAAGGCGAGGGCCGCCTGCTGGCCATAATGCGCCGCCAGCCGCCGCTCCAGCTCGCCATGCACGGGCCTTTCGCCCGAAACCAGCCGGGAAGCACTGGCCGAGATGCCGTAGCGCGCCATGGCCGCCGCCGCCGCCTGGTGCAGCCGGGGGTCGCCATTCAGGCCGAGATAGTCGTAGGAGCCGAAATTGATGGTGTCGCGGTTGCCGATCAGGCTGTGCGCGCCCGCCCGCCCCTCATGCGCGCGGAAGAAGGGGCTTTCGATGGACAGCGCGCCCATCGCCTCCCGCATCAGGCCCCAGTCGCGCAGGCCCTGGATGGCGCCGAAGCCGCGCTGGTCGGAGGCCGCCTGCGCTTCCTGCCCCTCGCGCCGCCGCGCCAAGCGTTGCACGAGCGCCAGACGGGCGGCGTTGGAGAGCCCGAACCCTTGACCGCGACTCATCCTGGCCTGCCGAACCCCCTGCCCTGCGGCGCCGAAACCCTATTCGGCGGCGCGGATCGTATCTGTGCTCGGTTCGAAGGATTCCATCAGGGTGGAGATGGTGACCTCATCGCCCGCCGGCGCCAGAGCCGCATCGGCGATCTGCCGCGCCAGGGCCCCCACAGTCAACTCCTCCGTGAGTGCCGCCAACGCCACCTGCAAGCCCAGGCGCTGTTCCAGCCCGCCGCGCAACTCCAGCGCGCCGAGGCTGTCGAGGCCGAGACCGGTCACCGCGGCCTCCGCCGCCACCGCATCCGGCGGCAGGCGCAGGATGCGGGCGATCTCTTCCGTCACCAGGCGCAGGATCAGCGCCTCCGCCTCCGGCCGCGGCAAGGTGGGCAGGCGGGCGCGCAGGTCCTCGCTGGCGGCGGGGGCCTCGGCGCCGGCCAGCACGGCCAGCATAGGCTCCGCCATCATCGGCAAGGCGAGCCGCCCCTCGCCGGTCGACAGCCGCACCAGCAGCGGCGCGGCATCCGCGGCGGCGAGCAGCGCCGGCAGGGCGGAGAGCGATTCGCCCGCCGTCATGGCGGCCACGCCCAGGCGGCGGTTCAGCTTCTCCGCTTTCTCCCGGTCATCGGCGAGCATGCCGACATCGGCGATCGGGCCCCAGCAGACGGCCAGCGCCGGGCGCCCGGCGGCGCGGCGGCGCCGCGCCAGCGCCTCCAGCGCCGCATTGGCTGCGACATAATTGGCCTGGCCGGGATTGCCGAAGGCGGTGGTGGCGGAGCTGAACAGCAGGAACAGTGACAGCGGATCGCCCGCCGTCAGCCGGTCCAGATTCTCGGCCGCCCGCAATTTTGGCGCCAGCACGCGCTGGAAGCGGGCGGCATCCATCGCCGTGGCGGCGCCGTCATCCAGCACCGCGGCGGCATGCACCACGCCGCCGATCGGCCGCGCCGCCCGGATCTTCTTCAACGTCGCATCCAGCGCCGCCGCATCCGTTGCGTCGCACAGGTGCAAGGCGGGGCGGGCACCCAGCGCCGAAAGCTCGCGCAGCGCGGCGGCAGATTCCTCGCCACCCCGGCGGCCGATCAGGGCCAGATGCTTCGCGCCCTGGCCCACCAGCCAGCGCGCCGTCGCCAGGCCGAAGCCGCGCGTGCCGCCGACCACCACAATGGTCTGGTCCGCGGGCGCCGCCCAGGCAGCGGCCGCGGCCGGGCGCTCGGCCGGCGGGCGGATCACCAGCTTGCCGATATGGGCGGAAGCCTGCAGCGTGCGGAAAGCAGCCTCCACCTCCGCCGGGGCAAAGAGCGCATGCGGCAGCGGCCGCAGCGTGCCGTCCTGCAGCCGGTCCCGGACCTGGCCCAGCAGCCGCGCGGCCTGGCCCGGCCGGGCGCGTGGCAACTCGTCCACATCGACGGCGAAGTAGCTGGCATTGCGCCGCAGCGGCCGGATCGGCGCGCGGCGGTTTTCCACATAGTCGCGCTTGCCCAGCTCCACGAAGCGCCCAAAGGGCTTCACCAGCCCCAGCGAGCGTTCCATGGCTTCGCCGGCGAGCGAGTTCAGCACGACGTCCACGCCTTCCGGCCAGGCCGCACGCAAGGCATCGGCGAAACCCGGGTCGCGGCTGTCCAGCACCAGCTCGGCGCCGGCAGCGCGCAGGAAGGCGCGCTTGGCGGGGCTGCCGGCGGTCATGGCGATGCGGGCGCCGATCGCCTGCGCCACCTGCAGCGCGGCGAGGCCCACGGCGCCGGCGCCGCCATGGATCAGCACGGTCTCGCCCGATTGCAGATCGGCGCAGCTCTCCAGCGCATGCAGCGCGGTCATGAAGGCCACGGGGATGGTCGCTGCCTGCACCGGGTCCAGCCCCTCCGGCAGCGGTGCAATCGCCTCCACCCGGGTGATAACGCGGGCGGCCAGCGCGCCCGGCGCGAAACCGAAGACGCGCGTGCCGGGACGCAGCGCGACCCCCGGCCCGGCCTGCTCCACCACCCCGGCGCATTCCATGCCGAGCGTCGGGCCGGCGAAGCCGGCCTCCAGCACTTCCTCCGGCAGCAGCCCCTGGGCCCACATCAGGTCGCGGAAATTCAGCCCGGCGGCGTCCACCCGCAGGACCACCTCGCCCGGACCCGGCGCGCGGATCGCCGCGGCCTCCCAGCGCAGCGTGCCGAGCCGGCCGGGCTGGCCGATACCCAGCGCCAGCGGACCGCCCGGGGCGGGCACGGTCAGCCCGGCCTGCAGCCGTGGCACCAGCCGCGCATCCGGGCCCAGAGTCACCTCCGGCTCCGG
The DNA here is from genome assembly GCF_019024325.1 of Falsiroseomonas tokyonensis. Classification (GTDB taxonomy): domain Bacteria; phylum Pseudomonadota; class Alphaproteobacteria; order Acetobacterales; family Acetobacteraceae; genus Falsiroseomonas; species Falsiroseomonas tokyonensis. The sequence continues at coordinate 143,625 of NZ_JAFNJS010000010.1, read as the reverse complement.
CGCCGCCTGGACGAGTTCGACGGCCAGGCGGCGGGCGGCGGCTTCCGGCGTCATGCCCGGCGCCAGGTCGATCCGCCGCGGGCGCAGCGCCGGCATCTCGTTCGACAGCACCCGCGCCAGGCCGAGCAGCGCCGCAGCCTCCGGCACATGGCGCCCCTCGGCCGGCTGCTGGCCGCCCTGCGTCACCAGCACGAAGCCCGCGGCCGTGCCGGTCGCGGCCTCCGCCAGGCGGGTAACGGCGGCGAGTGTTTCCGCCAGCGCGGCTTCCGCCGGCGCGGCCAGCACCAGGATGCGGGCGCCGCGCAGCTGGCCGGGCGCCGGCAGATCGCCGAGCGGCGCCCGCGCCACCTCCGCCCCGCGGCGTTGCAGACGCGCCGCCAGCGCCTCGGCCAGCGGGGCGGAGGCGGCATCGGCCAGGATCAGGCTACGCGGCGGCACCGGCTGGGCGGCGGCGGGCGGCGGCGGCTGTTCGGCGGCCAGCAGCAGCGCCGGCCAGGGCGCGCAGGCCAGCGGCTCCGCCACCACCGCGCGGAAGCCGGCCTCCGCCAGGCGCCCGAGCCAGAGCGACTCATCCGGCAGCGCGCCGCCAGCCGATCCGCCCACCGCATCCGGCCCGAGGCCGGTCCACCAGGCCGGGTCCTGGCCACAGACAAAGGTCCAGACGCGGCCGGGCAGCGGCTCCACCAGCAGCAGCGCGCCGCCTTCGGCCAGCGCCGGGCGCAGCGCGGTGGCCAGTGCCGAACCCGCCTTGGCCCGCGCCGCCGGCGCCAGGCCGATGACGAGGTCCGCCACCAAAGGCGGCGGGGCGGTGCCGAGCGGATCCCAGGTCACGCCGCGGATCTCGCTGCCGGCGGGCATGCCTTCCGGCAATTCGGGCAGCGGCACCCGCCCCTCGCCGGCCGCCACATAGACCAAAGCGCGACCCATCGGCGCCAGCCGCGCCAGCACGCGCCGCGCCAGCACGCCGCCGGCGGCCCCCACTTCCAGGATGCGCAGCGGCCGGGTTTCCGGCCAGGCGGCGGCCAGCGCGCCCACCGCGGCGGCCAGCGCCTCCGCAAGCCTGGCCATGGCCTCGCCCTGGGCGGGCGGCGGCTGCGGGTCCCGGGCGCGGCCAAGCAGCGCCTCCGGCAGCCGTTCCGCGGCTTCGGCGATCCAGGCGAGGTCCAGCGCGAGGCCCGGCTGTTCCGCCAGCACGGAGCGCCAGATCTCGGCGGCCTCCGGCAGGGCGCCCTCGGGCAGCAGGCGGACGCCGCCCGGCGTGCCCTTCTGGACCGGCTCCGCGGCGCCGTCCTCGACCAGGGCGCGGCGCAGGAAGGCCTCGTAGGCGGAGGCCTCGGGCGCCGCCTCATGCAAGGACGGCTCCGCGGCATAGAGGCCCTGCGCGGCCGCGGCGACATGCGCCTCCAGCAGCAGCGCGGCCTCGGTCAGGTCCAGGCCCGCGGCAGCGGCGCGGGCGGCTTCCATGGCGGGCGCCAAGGCGGGCGCGGGCGGCGAGCCCTCCGCCGCCGGGGCCAGGCCAATGCGATAGGCGGCATCGAGCGCCGAGGCCGCGCCGGGCAGCGCGAAACGCTGGAACACCGCATCCTCAACGCGGGCCACGATCCGTCCCACCGCATCGCGCAGCACCATCCGCGCAGTGGCCGATCGCATGCCGCGGCGGGTCAGCGTCACCTCCGCCGTAACGGCAGCGGCGGCCCCGGGCAGCGCCACCAGCCGGCCGAAGCGCACCGGCACCAGCCCGGTGCCGGGCGGCGGCGGGGAGTCGGCGAGCAGGCCGAACAGCCCCTGCATGGCGCCATCGAGGCGGGAGGGATGCAGCAGGAAGCCGTCATCCGGCGGCGCCACCGCAGGCAGCGACAGCCGCACCCGCACCTGACCGGGCACCGCGGTCGGCGCCACGGCGTCGACGGCCGCGAAGGCCGGGCCATAGGTCAGGCCGAGCCGGGCGGCGATGCCGCGCAGGGCGTCGCCATCCATCGCGGCCGGCGTCCCGCCCGGGCCGGGCGCCACGGCGGCCGGGGGGTTCAGCGCGGCGGCGGTGGCGGCGCGCAGCTCGCCTTCCGCATGCAGCGCCCAGGCTTCCTCGGACAGGCGGCGGCGGCCCTCGATGCGGAACAGGCCGGTGGCGGCGTCCAGCGTGCAGCGCAGCTCCCGCGCCCTTCCGTGCTCCAGCGTCACGGCACGCAGGATGCGGAATTCCGCCACTTCCAGCGCCGCGGCCTCCGGATAGCGGGTGCGGGCGGCGGCCAGCGCCATGTCCAGCATGCCGGCGGCCGGCAGCACCGCATCCGGGCCCAGCCGGTGGTCGGCCAGCCAGGGCGACTGCTCCGTATCGAGAGACCGGGTCCAGACCCCCGGCTCCGCGCCGCGGCGGATGCCGAGCAGCGGGTGGTCCTGCACGGCATCGACCAGGTGGCTGGCCTCCACCGTCTCCGGCTGCCAGACCGGCTTGCGGTCGAAGGGCGTCAGCGGCAGGCGGTGCTGCGCGGGGCCGGCGAAGGCGGGGCCCTCCCGCGGATCGGCGCCGGCGGCGAAGGCGCGGTCGGCGATGGCGGGGAAAGGATCGACCCCCTCCGCATCGCGCTTGCTGAGGCTGACGAGGTTCGCCGCCTCCACCCCCGCCGCGCGCGCCGTCTCCCGCAGATAGGATTGCAGCACCGGATTCGGGCCGATTTCCAGGAACAGCCGGGCGCCGCGGGCGATGGCGGTGCGCAGCGCCGGCTCGAACTTCACCGGCTGGCGCAGGTTGCGCCACCAATAGACGGGCCCCACCGCATCGCCATCCAGCACCGCGCCGGTGACGGTCGAGACCATGGGCACCTGGCCGGGCTGGCCGGCGAGCCCGACCAGCTCCTCCAGCAGCCCGTCCCGCACCGCATCCATGGCAGCGCTGTGGAAGGCATAGTCCAGGTCGAGCGGCACATAGGCGAAGCGCCGGGCCTCCGCCGCCTGGCGCAGCCGGTCCAGCGCCGCCTCCGGCCCCGCCAGGGTGACGGCAGCCGGGCCGTTGAAGGCGGCGACCTCGACCCGTCCCTCCAGCCCCGCGCCGGCGATCAGCGCCGCGGCATCGGCAGGCGTGGCGCCGAGCGCCGCCATGCGGCCCTGGCCACGGGTGCGGTGCTGCTGGCGGGAGCGGGCGACCACCAGCCGCGCCGCGGCCGGCAGGTCGAGCAGGCCCGCGGCGTGCGCCGCCGCCACCTCCCCCACCGAATGGCCGAGCACGAGATCTGGCCGCAGCCCCTCCGCCGCCAGGGCCTGCAGGCTGGCGACCTGGATGGCGAAGAGCAGCGGCTGGGCGATATCGGTCGCGGCGAGCTGCTCCGCGGTGACGCCCGCCTCCACCATCTCCCGCGGCGACCAGCCAAGCAGCGGCGCCAGCGCCGCATCGGCGGCCAGCAGGCCGGCGCGGAAGGGCGCGGAGGTGGCCAGCGCATTGCGCCCCATGCCAACGAATTGCGCGCCATTGCCGCTGAAGACGAAGCAGAGCCCGCCGGAGGCCGCGGCGACACCGCTGGTGAGGCTCGCCGTGCCTGCCCGATCCGACTGGCGCCAGGCGGAAAGGGCGGCGGCCAGCGCCGCACCCTCCGCGCCGCGCAGCGCCAGGCGATGGGGATGCAGGTCGCGGTGCCGCGCCGCGCCCCGCGCCAGGCGGGCCGTCTCGGTGGGGCTCGCCTGGGCCAGGCGCGCTTCCCATTCCGCCGCCAGCGCGCCGAGGGCTGCCGCCGAGCGGGCCGAGAGCAGCAGCGGCGGCACCGGCGCGCCCTTCGCCTCCCGCGCCACCCGCCGCGGCGGCGGCGCGGGGGCGATCAGGACGGAAGCATTGGTGCCGCCGAAGCCAAAGGAATTCACGCCGGCCACCGGCGCGGCGAGATCCGCCAGCGGCTCCAGCGCCGCCGGCACGCGGATGTTCAGCGCGGCGAAGTCGATGCTCGGGTTCGGATTGCCCTGGTGCAGCGTCGGCGGCACCTGGCGCTTTTCCAACACCAGCAGCGCCTTCAGCAGCCCGGCGACGCCGGAGGCCGGCTCCAGATGGCCGATATTGGTCTTGATCGAGCCCACGGGCAGCGGCGCCCCGCGCCCGGCCGCCGCCTGGCCGATCGCCCAGGCCTCGGCCGGGTCGCCCGCCTGGGTGCCGGTGCCATGCGCCTCGAAATAGGCCAGCCGGTCGCCGGTGACCTCGGCCGCCTGCATCACCTGGCGGATCAGCTTCGCCTGGGCGTCCCGGTTCGGCAGGGACAGGCCGATGGAACGGCCCACAGCGCTGACGCCACTCGCCAGGATGACGCCGCGGATCGGATCGCCGGCGGCGAGGGCCGCATCCAGCGGCTTCAGCAGGAAGGCGGCCGCGCCCTCCGCCCGCACATAGCCATCGGCCTCCGCCGCGAAGGCGCGGCAGCGGCCGGTGGGGGACAGCATGCCGGCGCGGGAGAAGCCGACGAAGGGAAAGGGCGAGAGCAGCATCTGCACCCCCGCCACCACCGCCGCTTCCAGCCGCCCCTCGGCCAGGGACTGGCAGGCGGCATGCAGCGCGACGAGGGAGGAGGCGCAGGCGGTGTCGATCGTCTCCGCCGCGCCGCGCAGGTCGAAGACATTGGTCAGCCGGTTGGACAGGATCGATAGCGCATTGCCGGTCATGAAGTACCGGTCGCCGCCGCTGTGATCGAGCAGGCGCAGGTCGCCGTAATCGGTCGAGGAGCCGCCGACGAAGACGCCGATATCGCGGCCCGCGAGGGCGGAGGGACGCTGCCCCGCATCCTCCATCGCCGCCAGCGTCACCTCCAGCAGCAGGCGCTGCTGCGGGTCCATCTCCGCCGCCTCGCGCGGGGAAATGCCGAAGGCGCCGGCATCGAAGCCGCGCACATCGCCCAGCGTGCCGGCGGCGAAGGTGTAGGACCGGCCCGGCTCGCTGCGCCGCGGATGCAGGAAGGCGGCCTGGTTGAAGCGGTCGGCCGGCACGGTGGAGACGGCGTCGGTGCCGGATTCCAGCAGCGACCAGAGGGCCTGGACATCCGCGGCCCCCGGCAACCGGCAGCCCGCGCCGAGGATGGCGATGGGCATGGCGGTGGGACGGGCAGCCGCCCTGCGGGGGCGGACGGGGTTCATGCCGGGGCCGTTCTCAGCGCCAACCCGCGTGGCAGGCCGCGGCGCTCATGGCGCGCTCTCATCGCGCCGCTGCGCGCCGGGCATGGCCAGCGGCCTTTCGGCGGCACGCTCCGGCAGGGCGGGCGGCGCCGGAAGGGCCTCGGTCGGGCGCTTCAGCAGGTCGCGGAACAGGCGCTCCACCTCGACGAAATGGGCATCCCAGCTCGGCGGCTTCCAGCCGTTCATGCGGCTCATCTGCGCGCGGCGGCTACCGCTGTCCGGGCGGGCATAGTCCAGCACGGCGCTGCGCCAGGCCATGCCGTCCAGCGGATCCAGGTAGTCCGGCACCTGCCGGCCCACCTCACGCAGCGCCGGCAGGTCCGAGGCCAGGGCAGGCACGCCGAGCGCCAGGCTTTCCGCCAGCGGCAGGCCGAAGCCCTCGGCGAAGGAGGGGAAAAGCAGGGCACGGGCGCCGCGCAGAAGGGAGGCGACCTCGCGGTCCGGCAGGGATCCGGATTCGCGCACCAGGCCATCCAGCGCGGAACACCGCTCCAGCATGTCCAGCACGTTCTCATTCTCCCAGCCGCGACGGCCGACCACCACCAGACGCGGTGCCGCGCCGCCCATGCTGCTGGCGAATTGCCGCCAGAGGTTCAGCAGCAGCAGGTGGTTCTTGCGCGGCTCGATGGTGCCGAGCGCCACGAAATAGGGCCGCAGCGCCACCGGCGGCGCCTCCACCGCCGGCGGCGTCACGCCCAGCGGCGCGACGGCGACCAGCGGGCGGTTCGGCCGCGCCGCCAGCCAGGGCGAAAGTTCCAGCGCCGTCGCCGCCGAATTGACGATGATGGCATCGGCCATGGCGGCCGTGGTGATGATGCGGCGCTTGTGCTTCTCGGCCTGGCCGGCGCGGGCGAATTCGGGGTGGTGCAGCGGGATCAGGTCGTGGATCAGCGGCACGAAATGGCAGCCATTCCGCCGCATGCTGGCGATCCGCCCCGGCCGCTCCAGCGCACGATGCGAGACCAGCAGGAAGCATTTCGGCCCTGGCCGGCGCAGCGCCTCGGTCAGCGCCGGACGGCCGAAGGGCAGCGACAGCCGCGCCCGGCGCGCCGTGCCGGAGGCCAGCCGCGTGCCACTTTCCCAGGACTCCTCCAGCGCCACCACCAGCTCCCGCACCAGGGCGGTGGGCAGGGCGGCGAAGCCGAGCAGCGGCACCTCCGCCACGAAGGTGCAATTGGCCGGGTCATTCGTGGCCCAGTGGCGCGCATAGGCCAGCTCCACCCGGTCGATACCGGAAGGCGCCGCCCGGTGCGCGACCGTCAGGAGCCGGGAGATGTCCAGGAAGACATGCACGCCTAGCAATCTCCTCGCATCACGGGGGGCCGCCAGAGGTCCGAGATCGCCCGGTGGCGGTGCAAGACACTGATCTCCTTAGCGTGCACCGCAATAATGTCGCGACAGAGGCCGAACAAGGCCTCACAATCCTGTGTGAAATTAAGCTTTGGGTCAATCTCTTTTTTTCAACACTTTCGGAACGTTCGCCGGTCGCGTGTATTCAATCCGTGGCACTACCCCTGATCCGGGTGGATCACATTGGTCGACAACCCCTGGAGCAGCACGTCGCGCATGGTTTCAACGCTCTTCCGGCGAATGTCCAGCCAGGCTTCCGGCGTGTGGAAGGCGCTGTGCGGGGTGATCACCACCCGTCCCCGAAGCCAAGGCTCCCTTGCCCGATAGGCAGCCAGCAGGCCCGGCACCGGCTCCACCGGCGGCTCCACCGGAATCACATCCAGCCCCGCCCCGGCAATATGACCGGAGCGCAAGCCGGCCTCCAGCGCATCGATGTCCAGGCTGGTGCCGCGCGCGGTGTTCACCACCACCGCCGCCTCCGGCAGCCAGGCCAGTTCGCGGGCGCCGATCATGCCGCGCGTCTCCCGCGTATCCGGCGCGTGGATCGAAAGCACATCGCCGCCGCGCATCAGCTCCTCCAGCGTGCGGGCGCGGGTGATGCCCAGCGCGCGGTCCACGCCATTGGGCAGATGCGGGTCGTAGAAGCGCACCTTGAAGCCGAAGGCCTTGGCGCGCAGGGCCACCGCGGTGCCGATGCGGCCGAGACCCACGATGCCGAAGCCCTGCACCTCCGCCCGACGGATCAGCGGGCTGTCGGCATAGCGCCAGGGGGCCGGCGGATCGGCGCGCTGCAGGTCATGGTGCAGGATGATGCCGCGGCGCAGCGACAGCGCCAGCGACATGGCATGGTCCGCCACTTCCTGCGTGCCGTAGTCCGGCACGTTGCAGACGGTGATGCCGCGGGCGGCGCAGGTGGCGCGGTCCAGCCGGTCGTAGCCGACGCCCATGCGCACCACGACACGCAGCTTCGGAAACCGGGCGATGTCGGCGGCGCGCAGCCAGTGCCGGAAGATCAGCAGGCCATCGACCTTGGCGCAGACCGCATCCGGCAGCGCATCCAGCGTCCCGGTATGGGGCGCGCCGCCATGCAGGATCTCGACTCCGGCGCCGAGGACTTCCTGCTCCAGCAGCGTATCCGGATACATTCCCTCGGGTTCGAGGACCGTCAGTTGCGCCACGCCTTGTCTCCCTCCCACCGCGCCGGCTCTGACCGGCTACGGACCAGGGGGCCATCCTCGCCGCTGAAGCGCCCGGCGGCAACCGGAGCGGGCGCGGAAGCAGCCATGCGGGGCTGGGTCGCCATGCATGGCGACCCAGCCCCGATCAGGCAGGCTCAGGCCAGGCGGACTGGCTCCGCCAGGCTCAGCTGCGCCACCAGCCGCGCTTGCGCGGCAGGTCGGCCACGGCGCCCTCGCCCAGCACGATCGGCGCCACCGGCGGGGCCGCGACCGGCTCCTCCGGCTTGGCGGCGGGGGCAGGCTCCGGCGCCGCAGCGGCGGCGGGCGGCTCGGCGAGCGCCGAATCGGCGGGCACCGCGGGCTCCTCCGCGACCGGCGCGGCTGCCACCGCGACGGGTTCCGGGGCGACCGCCACCGGCGCCTCGGGGGCCGGGGCTGCCGGAGTCTCGGCCGGGGTGGCCTCGATGGGGGCAACCGCGGAAGCGGCGGTCTCGGCCTGGGGCGGGGCTTCCTGCGGCAGCGGTGCCGGGGCGGCGCGGCGGCTCGTCACGGCGCGTTCGGCGGCCTGCTCGGCCGCCTCCATCGCCATGAAGATGTCGTCCATATGCCCGGCGAAGGGGTCGGCCGGCGTCGGCGCGCGGCGCGCCGGCGGGGGGGCCTGCGGCAGGGTCGGGCTGGGCAGCAGGGCCACCGGCTCGGCCGGCTGCTCGCCTTCCTCGCGCCGGCGGCGGCCACCGCGGCGGCCGCGGCGGCGGCGGCGGGCCGCCTCATCCTCCGGACCGTCCTCGCCCTCGGCCTCGGGGGTCTCCGCATCGGCCAAGCCGCCTGCCTCGCCAGGCTCCGCACCCTCCTCGCCGGGGCCTTCGGCCAGCGCATCGGCGGCCTCCTCGGCCTCCTCCTCCGCGCTGCCCTCTTCGGCGGCAGCCTCGCCGGCCTGGCCTTCGGCACCGTCGCGGCGCCCGCCACGCCGGCGCCGGCGGCGGCGGCGACGCGCCTCGCCCTCGGCGCCCTCGGCCGGCCGCTCGCCCGGGACCTCGGCTGCCTCGCGCGGCTCGGCGGCGGGCCGCGGCGCGGGCTCGGCTTCCACCTCCTCGGCCTCCGGCGCCTCATAGGCCTCCGGCTCCGGCGCATAGTCCATGCGCAGCGCGGAGGGGCGCTCCGGCAGCGCGTCTGGATTGGCGGCGCGGGTGCGCTCGATGCGCAGCGCCGGCGGGATCAGCGTGTCATCGGGCTGCACCAGCACGCGCATGCCGAAGCGCTGCTCGATCTGACCCAGCCGCTCCCGCTTCTGGTTCAGCAGCCAGAGCATGACGGGCATGGCGCAATGCGCCACGATCTCGGCGGCGCGGCGCTTGGCGCCCTCCTCCTCGATGGCGCGCAGCACCTGCAGGCCGCTGCTTTCCACGCTGCGGACCATGCCGCGGCCCTGGCAATGCGGGCAGGCGACATAGGCATGCTCCACCACCGAGGGGCGCAGCCGCTGGCGCGACATCTCCAGCAGGCCGAAATGGCTGATGCGGCCCACCTGGATGCGGGCGCGGTCCTGCTTCAGCGCCTCCTTCAGCCGGCGCTCGACCATGGCATCGTTGCGCGACGATTCCATGTCGATGAAGTCGATGACGATGAGGCCGGCGAGGTCCCGCAGGCGCAGCTGGCGCGCGACCTCGTCGGCCGCTTCCAGGTTGGTGCGCAGCGCCGTGTCCTCGATATGCCGGTCGCGCGTGGCGCGGCCCGAGTTCACGTCGATGGAGACCAGCGCCTCCGTCTGGTTGATGACGATATAGCCGCCGGACTTCAGCTGCACATTCGGGCTGTGCATGGCGTCCAGCTGGGCATCGACGCCGTAGCGGGCGAAGAGCGGTACGCCGTCGCGCACCGGCTTCACCTTGTTCACATGCGCGGGCATCAGCATGCGCATGAATTCGCGGGCGTCCTGGTAGGCCTCCTCGCCCTCCACATGCACTTCCTCGACGTCCTTGCCGTAGACGTCGCGGATCGAGCGCTTGATGAGGTCGGCTTCCTCATAGATCAGCGCCGGCGCGGTGGAGGCGAAGGTGCGCTCGCGGATATTGTCCCACAGGCGCAGCAGGTATTCGCAGTCGCGCTTGATCTCGGGCTTCGGCCGCTGCGCGCCGGCGGTGCGGACGATCAGCGACATGCCCTGCGGCAGCTGCTGCTCGTCGATGATCTCGCGCAGGCGCTTGCGGTCGCCCGCCGAGGTGATCTTGCGGGAGATGCCGCCGCCGCGCGGGCTGTTCGGCATCAGCACGGAGAAGCGGCCGGCGAGCGAGATATAGGTGGTCAGCGCGGCACCCTTTCCACCGCGCTCCTCCTTCACCACCTGGATCAGCATGATCTGGCGGCGCTTGATCACCTCCTGGATCTTGTAGTGGCGCAGGAAGCGGGGCGGGATGCGGCGCTCGCGCGCATCGTCCTCGGTGCTGCCGCCCACCATCTCGGGCGGCGGTGCCTCGGAATTGCCGACGCTCTCCACCTCGTCGTCCTGGCGGGACCGGTCACCACGGTCCCGGTCACCACGGTCGCCACCCCGGCCGCGATCCCCGTCGCGGCCGCGGCCGCGGCCACGCCCGCCACGGTCCTGGCGCGACCTGGCATGGCGCGGCGCGGCGCCGGGCTCGGCGGCGGCCTCCTCGCCGGCCTCGGCATCGCCGCCCTGGTCGTCGTCCCCCTGGTCGTCCCCCTGGTCGCCCTCCTCGGCGGCGTCCTCGGACTGGGCCTGGTCGGCCGCCGCCTCGGCATTCTCGCGCGCCTCGGCCTCGAGCGCCGAATCCTCGGCTGCCTCCCGGGCGCGCTGCTCGGCCTCGGCCTGCTCGGCGGGGCTCTGCGCCTCGGCCGGCGTGGTAGCGGCCTCCGCCGCGGGCGTGGTGGCGGACTCCGTCGCGGGCTCGGCGGTCACGGGGGCGGAGATGCGCTCCACCTCCATCGCCATGGGCATGGCGCCGCCGCCCGATTCACCGCGGGGGGAGTCCTCTCCCTGGGACCTATCCTCCTGGGGCTCATCCCGGCGGAACGCGTCGCGGTCCTCGTCGCGCTCGGATTCGTTGATCTCCGACTCACCATCCACCGCGGCGGCCAGGGCCTGGTTCAGCGCCTCGTCGCCCTCGCGGGCGGCCTCCTCGGCCTCCTCCCGCTCCTGCTCCTCGCGCGCCTCGGCGGCCTGCATCTCGATCAGGCGCTGCCGGTCGGCGACGGGCAGCTGGTAGTAGTCGGGGTGGATCTCGCTGAAGGCGAGGAAGCCGTGCCGGTTGCCGCCATATTCGACGAAGGCGGCCTGCAGGCTGGGTTCGACCCGCACGACGCGGGCCAGGTAGATATTGCCCTTCAGGGGCATCTTGTTGGCCGACTCGATGTCGAAGGCCTCGAGCCGGGTGCCATCCAGCACCACCACCCGTGTCTCTTCGGGGTGGGATGCATCGATCAGCATGCGCTTGGTCATGGAGGAGGGGACTCCGCACCGCGCTGCCCAGGGGGATCACCGGTGGGCCGGCTGCGGCGACAGGGGGTGGCGGGGCCCGAGACACGACGGATCGGCGGCAGGAAATCGTCCATGCGGCGGCGATCCGGTCCTTGTCGCGGCGGGCCGGCCTGGGGTCAGACCCCGGGGCAGGCCCTGTTGGGTTCAGTGGGGCCGATGCACCTGGAAGCATCCAGGCAGACCGGTCCCGGCGGGCGCGCCTCGCGCTGCCCCGGAAACCCTTCAATCGGCAGGCCCCAAGCAGCGGGGGCGCCGGTCGCAGGCGCAATCGGGCGGGCGGCAGGCCTGTGGGGCGCATCCTGGCCCGAGACGGGAACGGGATGGCCGTGCAGGCACCGCGCCGGCTGGAAAGGCGTCGCGGCACCTGGCGAAACACGGCGAGGGCCAGGACCCTTCCACCATGCCAGGACTAGGGCCGGTATTCCGGCCCACGCTCCGCCGCGACAGCGCGGGCGAATGCGGGACCAGGCGGCCGCGCGACACGCAAACCCAACCAGCGGCGGTTGCCACCGGGGCAGGTCACCATAGGCGGCCCGTCCAGCCTCCACAAGGCGCCGCGACAGCCGGGCGGAAAAAGGCGCCGGCCGAAGCCGCCACCCCCTGGGCAGTTGCCGATGCCTCTCGGCACGCCGCCGGCGCGCATCTCAACCAGCTTCTCAACCGGCGCTGGCAAGCCCCGGGCATATTGTGGCATTATGCCGGCATGGCGCGCACCGGGGGATGGTGTCGCCTGCCGTGGCGGGGGGCCGCGGCCTGCCATGCGGCGGCCACCGACCGATCCGATGGCCCCGCCCGAACCATAGGGGGTCCCAGCCCATGCTCGGTCGCCGTGCCCTGGCGAGCCTTCTGCTCGGCCTGGCGGCTCTGCCAGCGCCGCGCGAAGCCCTGGCCGCCGTCACCGGCGCGACTCTGGAGGCCACGGGCCCCGGCGCGCGCCTCACCCTTCGGCTGCCGGCCGGGGCAAGCTGGCGGCTGCGCGCCGCGCGCAGCCCGAACCGGCTGCTGCTGGAAGTGCCCGGCCAGGCCTGGCGCGCCGCCACCCGGCTGCGCGGCGCCGGCCCGGTGCGCGCCGCCCGGCTGGAACGGGGCCGGCTGCGGCTGGACCTCTCCGGCCCCGTCGCCCTGCGGCGGGCCGAGGCCAGCGACGGCCAGCTGGTGATCGAGGTGGTGCCCGGTGCCGCCGCGCCCTTCGCCCGGCTGGCCGCCGGCAGCGGCACCATGGCCGAGGGCGGCGGCACGACGCGCCGCACCGCCAGCCTGCCGCTGGTGGTGCTCGATCCCGGCCATGGCGGCCGCGACCCGGGCGCCATCGGCACCAGCGGCACGCAGGAAAAGCGCGTGGTGCTGGCCGCGGCGCTGCAATTGAAGCGGGTGCTGGAGGCCGGCGGCCATTGCCGGGTGGCGCTGACCCGCAGCAACGACCGCTTCGTGCCGCTGGGCGATCGGGTGGAATTCGCCCGTCGCCGCCAGGCCGCGCTCTTCGTCTCCCTGCATGCGGACAGCGCCCCGGGGGCGCGCGGCGCCAGCGTCTATACCCTTGGCGAAAGCTCCGACTCGCTCGCCGGGGCCCTGGCGCGGCGGGAGAACCTGGCCGACCGCGCCGGCGGGCTGCGCCTGCCCTCTGTGCCGCCCGAGGTGCAGGCCATCCTGATGTCCCTGGTCCGCGCCGAGACCCGCATCGGCAGCGCCCGCATGGCGCAGCAGGTGGTGGCGGAGCTGTCGGAGGATGTGCCGATGCTGAACAATGCCCACCGCCAGGCCGGCTTCGTGGTGCTGAAGGCGCCGGACGTGCCGGCGGTGCTGGTCGAGATGGGCTTCCTGTCCGACCCGCGGGACGAGGCGGCGCTGCGCCGCGCCGACCATCGCGCCAAGCTGGCCCGCGCCCTGGGGCGGGCCATCCATGTCTGGCTGGCGCAGGGCCGCGATGTGGCCACCGCCTTCGGCTGAATGACCACCGCCTGCCGCGAAGCCGGGGAACGCCCTGGCAGCGGGGCGCCGGCGCACCAAGATGCGGGACACGTCTTCGCGGGCGCAAGGCTGACTCAAGCGGCCGGCATGTGCCCCGCGCCGCCGGACAGTGTATGGGAAGCCCATGGACACCCACGACCTCCGCGCTGATGGCCCCATGGTGGGCAGCCGTCCGGCGACGCCGGAAAGCGCCCCGCCCGCTTCCGGCGGCAAGCCGCCCCGCCCCCCCAAGGCCCCGCGGCCGCCACGCCGCCGCAGCTGGTTCTTCGGCACCATGGGCCTGCTGGCCAAGACCGTCCTCATCCTGGTGGTGGCCGTCGGCCTGACCGGTGCGGTCGCGGCCTATGCGCTCTATCGCTCCGCCTCGGCCGAACTGCCCGACTATCGCTGGCTGGCCGACTACCAGGCGCCGCAGATGAGCCGGATCTATGCCGGCGACAGCCGCCTGATGGCGGAACTCGCCCAGGAACGCCGGGTCTTCGTGCCGATCGAGGCGATTCCGCAGCGCGTGCAGCAGGCCTTCATCTCGGCCGAGGACCAGCGCTTCTGGAGCCATTACGGCATCGACCCCATGGGCATCGCCCGCACCATGGTGACGAACCTGGAACAGCTGGGTTCCGGCCGGCGCATGGCCGGCGCCTCGACCATCACCCAGCAGGTCGCCAAGAACATGCTGGTCGGCAACGACCGCACGGTGATGCGCAAGGTGCGGGAGGCGATCCTGGCGCTGCGCATCGAGCAGGCGATGCCCAAGGCCCGCATCCTCGAGATCTACCTGAACGAGATCTTCCTGGGCCAGCAGGCCTATGGCGTGGCCGCCGCGGCGCAGAACTACTTCAACAAGTCGCTCGACGAGCTGACGGTGGCGGAAGCCGCCTTCCTGGCCGCGCTGCCCAAGGCGCCGAACAACTACAGCCCCACCCGCTACCCGGAAGCCGCGCGCAGCCGGCGGGACTGGGTGATCGGCCGCATGGCCGAGGACGGCGCCATCACGGTGGCCGAGGCCACCCGCGCCCAGGCCGAACCGCTGGTGCCCCGCCCACAGCGCCGCCCGGACGTGGTGCCGGTCGGCCAGTATTTCACCGAGGAAGTGCGGCGCGAGCTGGTGGCCCGCTTCGGCGCCGACCAGACCACGATGGGCGGCCTGGTGGTGCGCACCTCGCTGGATCCGGTGCTGCAGGGGGAGGCCGAGGCGGCGCTGCGCAACGGGCTGCTGGCCTATGACCGCCGCCGCGGCGGCTGGCGCGGGCCAGTGGCCCGGATTTCCGCCAATCCGACGGAATGGCTGCCCGCCCTGCAGGCGCAGGCCCGCCCGCCCGGCGCGCTGCCGGAATGGCGCCTGGCCGTGGCGCTGGAGGTGCGCGACCGGGAGGCGCGGATGGCCTGGCTGGAGCGCCCGGATGGCCGCACCGCCGCGCAGCCGCGCACCGGCATCCTGAACTTCAGCGATGTCTCCGGCTGGGCCCGCCCGGTGCGGGATGGCCGCGTCGGCGGGGCGCCGCGGCGCATGCAGGATGTGCTCTCGCCCGGTGACGTGGTGCTGGTGGAAACTCTGCCCGCCACCGCCGCCCAGGGTCGCACCCCGGCCCAGCCGGAACGCCTCGCGCTGCGGCAGATGCCGGAGGTGGAGGGCGCCGTGGTGGCCATGGACCCCAATACCGGCCGCGTGCTCGCCATGGTCGGCGGCTGGTCCTTCGAGCGGTCCTGGTTCAACCGCGCCAGCCAAGCGCTGCGCCAGCCCGGCTCCTCCTTCAAGCCCTATGTCTACCTGGCGGGGCTGGAGGCCGGCATCCCGCCGAACCAGCTGCTGCTGGACGGGCCGGTGGAGATCATGACCCCCCAGGGCATGTGGCGGCCCGGGAACTACGGCGGCGGCGCGCCGCAGGGCTGGGTCACCATGCGCTCGGCGCTGGAGCGCAGCCTGAACCTGGTCACGGTGCGCCTCGCCCAGCAGGTCGGCATGCCGGCGGTGGCGGAGGTGGCGTCGCGCTTCGGCGTCATCCCCAACATGCCGCGCGTGCTGGCCATGTCGCTCGGCGCCGGGGAGACCACGGTGCTGCGCCAGGCGGCCGGCTATGCCAGCTTCGTCAATGGCGGGCGCCAGGTGACGCCGACGCTGATCGACAGCGTGCAGGACCGCCAGGGCCGCCTGGTCTGGCGCACCGATGCGCGTGAATGCACCGGCTGCGACAGCGACCCGACGGGCCGTCCGCCGCAGCTGACGGAGACTCGCCGGCAGGTGACGGACCCGGTCTCCGCCTTCCAGATGACCAGCATGCTGCAGGGCGTGGTCCAGCGCGGCACCGGCACCCGCGCCGGCGCTGGGCTGAACCGCCCGGTGGCGGGCAAGACCGGCACCACCGACGACTACAAGGACAACTGGTTCGTCGGCTTCACGCCGGACCTAGTGGTGGCCGTCTGGGTCGGCTTCGACGAGCCGCGCAGCCTGGGCAACAACGAGACCGGCGGCAGCAATGCGGCGCCGATTTTTCGGGATGTGGTCGCCGCGGCCCTGGGTGACAGCCCCGCTTTGCCCTTCCGCGCCCCCCCGGGCGTGGCGCTGGTACGCCTGCAGCTGCCGAATGGCCAGACCATCCTGGAAGCCTTCAAGCCCGGCACCGAGAACAGCGCCCGCCCGCCGGTGGACCCGCTGGCGACGGAGCCGGGCACGGCGGCGGCCAGCGTGGATAGCAACCTGGGCGGGCTCTACTAGACAGCCCACCCGCGGCCTCGGCCCGGCAAGGGCCGGGCCGCCATCAGCCCGTGCTGTCTCGACAGCCGCCCGGCCGGGCACTAGGTAACCCGCCATGCGCGCCGATGCCGAGAACCTGAAGACCCAGATCGCCGAGGGCCTGGCCCTGCTGCGCGCCCATCTCAACTGGGATGAGGCGGTGCGGCGGCTGGAGGAGCTGAACGCCAAGTCCGAGGACCCGGACCTCTGGAACAAGGCCGATGCCGCCCAGGCCGTGATGCGCGAACGCAACCGCCTGGCCGCGCAGATCGAAGGCGTGCAGGCGCTGGAGCGCAATGTCGCCGACGCGCTGGAGATGATCGAGCTGGCCGAGGCGGAGGGCGATGTGGCCGTCGCCGATGCCGCCGTCGCCGACCTCAAGACCTACGCCGCCGAGGTGAAGCACCGCGAGACCGAAAGCCTGCTCTCCGGCGAGGCCGACCAGAACGACGCCTATCTGGAAGTGAATGCCGGCGCCGGCGGCACCGAGGCCCAGGACTGGGCCGAGATGCTTTTGCGCATGTATACGCGCTGGGCGGAGAAGCGCGGCTACAAGCTGAGCCTGACCGAGCAGTCCGAGGGCGAGCAGGCCGGCATCAAATCCGCCACGCTGCAGGTCTCGGGCGACAATGCCTATGGCTGGCTGAAGACCGAGACCGGCGTGCACCGCCTTGTCCGCATCAGCCCCTTCGACGCCGCCGCCCGCCGGCAGACCAGCTTTGCCAGCGTCTATGTCTATCCGGTGATCGACGACCGGATCGAGATCGAGATCAATCCCGCCGACCTGAAGACCGACACCTTCCGTGCCTCCGGCGCCGGCGGGCAGCATGTGAACAAGACGGAATCGGGCGTGCGCTTCACGCATATCCCCACGGGCGTGGTCGCGGCCTCCACCCAGGACCGCAGCCAGCACAAGAACCGCGCCATCGCCATGGAGATGCTGAAGGCGCGGCTCTATGAGCTGGAGCTGCGCAAGCGGGAGGCGATCAGCGACGCAGTGGAAGCCGGCAAGACCGATATCGGCTGGGGCCATCAGATCCGCAGCTACGTCCTGCAGCCCTACCAGATGGTGAAGGACCTGCGGACCGGCGTGGAGAAGGGCAATCCCGCCGCCGTGCTGGATGGCGAGATTGACGAGTTCATGGCCGCAGCCCTCGCCCAGCGCGTCGGCACCACGCGGTCCGAGGCCAGCGCCAAGGCCGATTGATGGAAGCAGGGCTGGAGGCGCTGCGCGCCACCATCCTCGCCGCCTTTCCCAACCTTTCCGACGCGCGCTTTGTCCTGATCGCGGATGGGTGGGAGAGCCAGGCGGTCGATGTCGACGACCGTTTGATCTTCCGCTTCCCACGCTTCGAACGCGGCATCGCCGCGCTGGAGCGGGAGGCGCGGCTGCTGGCCGTGATCGCCCCGATGGTGCCGCTGGCCGTGCCGCGCACCCATTTCCACCCCGGCCCGCCCTGTTTCGCCTGGCACGCCAAGCTGCCCGGCGGCACGCTGCTGCCAGCCGGCTACGCCGCCCTGCCGGAGGCCGCACGGCAGCGCCTGGCGGAGGATCTGGCCGGCTTCCAGGTCGCCTTGCACGGGCTGGACCCCGCGCCGCTGCGGCAGGCCGGCATTGGGCCGGTCTGGGACTGGCCCGCGCCGGACTCCATCCTGCACGAGGCCCTGCCGCGCCTGCCGCCCGAATTGCGTTCCGCCGCGACGCGCCTCGCCGCCGACTGCGCCGCCCTGCCGCCGGACCCGGCCGGCATCGTCTTCGGGCATTTCGACACGCATGGCTGGAACCTGGCCTTCGATCACGCGGCAGGCCGGCTGCACGGCGTCTTCGACTTCGGCAGCAGCGGCTTCGGCCCCCGGCATCGCGACTTCCTGGCGCCCAGCTTCATCGCGCCCGATCTGACCGTCCGGATGATGGCGCAGTACGAGGCGCTGACCGGCCTTCGCCTGGACCGCGACCGGATCGCGCTGCTGACCGGGTTGCAGCGGCTGATGGAATTCGGCGAGTCCACAGACGCGCAGATCGTGGAGTTCGGCCTGCTGCGGAACCTGCAGGAGTGGATTCCCCACCTGCCTTAGGCCTGCGCCCCCGTGAAGGCCGCGCCCAGCAGCGCGCGGATCGCCTGCCGCGTCACCGGGCGCGGATTGGGATAGGGGCTGGCGGTCGCGATCTCTGCCGCGCGGTCCAGATCCGCCTCGCGCAGGCCGAGCTCCGCCAAACTCTGGGGCGCGCCGATGCGGCGCGACAGGGCGAAGAGCCCCGCCACCGGATCCGACACTCCCAGCGCCCGTGCGACCCGCGCCATCGCCTCCGGCGCGGCCGGCGCGTTGAATTCCATGGCATGGGGCAGCACCACC
Source organism: Falsiroseomonas tokyonensis (assembly GCF_019024325.1). Classification (GTDB taxonomy): domain Bacteria; phylum Pseudomonadota; class Alphaproteobacteria; order Acetobacterales; family Acetobacteraceae; genus Falsiroseomonas; species Falsiroseomonas tokyonensis. Next base: position 125,405 of record NZ_JAFNJS010000010.1, on the reverse strand, counting down.
GCATGGGTCTCGGCATGCGGCAGGCCGAAGCTGCCGCCGAGGACATGGCACAGCTTGTGGTGCAGCGAGACATTCACCGCGCCGAGGCAGACCCCGGCGAGCCAGGCGCCCTGCAGCGCCTCCGCCCGCGCCGCCACATCGCCGGGCCTGGCCACCACCACCGGCAGGGCAGCGGCCAGGGCGCGGATCGATTCCTCGGCCTGCAGGCTGGTCACGGGATTGGCGTCCGGCGCGTAGAGCGCCTCCACCGCATGCGCCATGGCGTTCAGCCCGCTGGTCGCGCTCAGCGCCGGCGGCAGGCCGAGGGTGAGCTCGACATCGTAGATCACCACCTCCGGCAGCGCCTCGGCGGAGCGGATGGTCTGCTTCTGCCCGGCCTGGGTCTGGCCGAGGATCGGCGTCATCTCGGAGCCGGCATAGGTGGTCGGCACCGCGATCTGCGGCAGGCCGGTGCGCAGCGCCAGCGCCTTGCCGAGGCCGATGGCCGAACCACCGCCCACCGCCACCAGCCCGTCGCCGCCCAGCCGCCGCAGCGCCTCCAGCGCCTGCTCCGTCACCTCGACCGGCGTGTGCATCGCCGCCAGCGGAATCGAGCCCGCGCCGCGCGGGCCGAGCCCTGCTGCCAGCGCGGCGCCGCGCTCGGCCTGGGTTGGCGTGACCAGCAGCACGGCGCGCTGGATGCCGAGGCGCTCCACCTCCGCCCCCAGCTCCGCCAGCCGCCCGGCGCCGAAGACCACGCGCATCGGGGCGGCGGTGTAGGTGAAGCGCATGGCGGGTTCTCCAGCAGGGACGAAAGCTCAGGCGGCTGCGTGCTTCTCGGCGCTCGTATCGACGATGCGCCCATCCTCCATCGCCACCACGCGGTCGGCGATATCCAGGATGCGCGGGTCGTGCGTCACCAGCAGGATCGGCACGCCGCGGGATTTCGCGAGGTTGCGCAGCAGCATCACCACCTCATGCCCGCTGGCCTTGTCGAGCGCCGCGGTGGGCTCGTCCGCCAGCACCAGCCCTGGCTCCGCGGCCAAGGCGCGCGCCACGGAGACGCGCTGGCGCTGCCCGCCCGAAAGCTGCGCCGGCAGTTTTTCCAGGTGATCGGCCAGCCCCACCTGAGTCAGAAGCTCGGCCGCACGGTCCAGCCGCTGGCGTTCGGACAGCCGCGCATCCATCTCCAGCGCCATCGCCACGTTCTGCCGCGCCGTGAGGAAGCCCAGCAGATTGTGGCTCTGGAAGATGAAGCCGATGCTGCGGCGCAGGCGCACGCGCGCGGCCTCGTTCGCGCCGCGCAGCTCCTGGCCCAGCACGCGGGCGCTGCCGTCCTGCATCGCGCGCAGCGCGCCGATCAGCGTCAGCAGCGTGGTCTTGCCGCTGCCGGAGGGACCGGTCAGCAGCACGATCTCGCCGGGCGCCACGGTCAAGTCCACGTCCCGCAGCACCGCCTTGCGCAGTTCGCCCTCGCCATAGGCGAAGGTGATGTCCCGAAGCTGGACGGGTGCGTCCATCAGAACATGTCCGCCGGATTGGCATCGCGCAGCTTGCGCATCGCCAGCAGCCCGGCCACCGCGCACATGGTGAAGATCATCGCGAAGACCGTGGTGGCACGCGGCACGTCCATCGCCAGCGGCAGGAAGGTGGCGCCGCCGACCACGTCATACAGCAGGGCGGAGACGATGAAGCCCGGGATGAATCCCGCCACCGCCAGGATCAGCGCGGCGCCCAGCACCACCTGTCCCAGGTAGAAGTTCGAATAGCCCATGGCCTTCAGCGTCGCATATTCCTTCAGATGGCCGGCGATGTCGCTGAACAGGATCTGGTAGACGATCACCATCCCGACGACCAAACCCATCAGGCTGCCGAAGGAGAAGATGAAGCCGATCGGCGTCGCCTCCTCCCAATAGGCGCGTTCATGCGCGTTCAGCTCCGCCTGGGTCAGCACCATGACATCCGGCGGCAGCACCGCGCGCAGCCGCTGCTGCACCGCCGCCACGTCGCTGCCCGGCCGCAGGCGGATTGCCACCAGGTCGATGGCCGAGACCAGTCTTTCCTTCACCACGCGCCGGAAATTCACGTCCGACAGCACGATATTGCCATCCGCGCCGAAGGAGGGCCCGATCTCCACAAGCCCCACCACCTGCATGTCCCGGTTGCCCACCTGCACATCGAAGGGCCCGCGCTCCTCCAGCAGCCGCGCCACGGCGCCGAATTCGGGGCGGGAGCGGACATCGAAGGCGATGGTATCGGCGCGCTTCAGCCTTTCGAGGATCGGCGCGAGGCCGGGGAAGTCCAGCACCCCCGCATCCGTGTCCACGCCGATCAGCTGGATGGCGCGGCGGGACCCGTTCTCCGGATTCCGCCAGGTGGCCTGGGCCAGGTAGATCGGCACGGTGCGCTCGACCTCCGGCAAAGCCAGGGCCTGGTAGGCGCGCACCCGTGGCATCGGCTCCGGCCGGAAGCTGGCCGTGGTCAGTGGATGCATCAGGAACAGGTCGCCGCGCATGGCGCCGATCAGCGCCGTGGCGCTGTCGAACAGCGCGGCGCGGAATCCCAGCTGCATGAAGACCAGCACGCAGGCGAACATCACGCCGGCGATGGCGGAGGCCAGCCGCGCCTTCTCCGACCATAATTGCCGCCAGGCCAGGCGCACCGCCAGCAGCGCGGCGGCGGCTGGCCCGGGTGCGCGGCGCTCGACCAGGGCGATGCCGCTCATGGCCGGATCGCCACCTGGACCTGCATATTGGACCGCCGCGCCAGCGCGGCCACGCCCTCCGCATCCAAAGTCAGCCGCACTTCCACCGTGCGGGCATCGACGGCGGCGACGGGATCCGTGCTGGCCTGGGTGGTGCGGCGCACCTGCCAGCCGATCTCGCGCACCCGGGCGGTGAAGCGACCCGGCTCGCCGGGCACGACAACCTCCGCCATCGCGCCGGGCCGCAGCCGGGGCAGGTCGGTCTCGAAGACCTCCGCCACCACGTCCATCGCGGTCAGGTCCGCCATCTCCAGCACGCCATCGCTGCCCACCGCCTCTCCGCTGCGGGCCAGCACGCGCAGCACGGTGCCATTGATCGGCGCGCGCAGCCGGGCCAGCGCGGCTTCGGCCCGGGCGCGGGTGACGGCGGCCTCGGCGGCGGCGAGCTCGGCCTCGGCCAGGGCCAGGTCCTCGGGACGCGGGCTGAGCAGCGTCTCCAGCGCCGCCTCGGCCTCGGCGCGTTCGGCGCGCGCGCGGTTGGCGGCGAAGCGGTTGCGCTCGGCGGTGGCCTCCGCCCCGGCGCCGCTGCGTTCCAGCCGCTCGGCGCGCTCTGCCTCACGCCGCGCGCTGGCCTCGGCATTGCGCAGCGCCTCGACACGGGCGCGCTGGGCGGCAACCTCGCTGGCGCGGCCGGCGGCGCGGGTGCGTTCCAGCCGCGCGCGGGCCTGGGCGAGCTGCGCCTCCGCCTGGGCCAGGGCGGCGTCCTTCAGCGTGGCGTCGTTGAATTCCGCCACCACCTGCCCCGCCTGCACCTGGTCGCCCTCCTCCACCAGCATCCGGGCGATGCGGGTGCCTTCCTGGCTATTGCCGGGGGCGAGGCGGCGGATGCGCGAGGCCGGCTCCACCCGCCCCAGCGCGCCGACACCGACGGGGCCGGCCGGGGCTGTGGCCGCAGGCGGCGGCGGCGGGGGCGCGGCGCCACCCAGCGCGAAATAGGCGCCACCCGCCGCCAGCAGCAGCGCGGCAGCCGCGATCAGCTTGCCGCGCCGGGTCATCGCGCCGGCTCCAGCAGGCGGGTCAGGGCCTGGCGAACCTCCGCCAGTTCCGCCGGTGTCATGCGATACAGGCCGAAGACATGCGACATGAAGAGCCCATCCGTGGCGCACATGATCGCCTGGCCAACCCCGGGCGACAGGCCATCGGCGGCGATGGCGGCGCGGATGCCGCCGATCAGCTCCCGCACCGGGTCGAGCAGCGCCGCATCGTGGTGGAAGGCGGCCAGGAAGACGGCGGCCGCGCGGTCCTGGTGTTCCTGGCCCGGCCCCGGATCATCGAAGGCCCAGCTCAGCATGGCACGCGCCACCCGCCCCGGCCCCTCCGGCGTCCGCGCCATCGCCTGCTCGAAATCCCCGGACATCGCCTGTGCCAGGCGGATCAGCAGGCCGGTCAGCAGCGCTTCCTTGCTGCCGAAGTGATAGAGCAGCCCGCCCTTGGAGACACCGGCCTTGCGCGCCGCGGCCTCCAGCGTCAGGGCCGGCACGCCGCGCGCCTGCACGATCGCCTCGGCGGCGTCGAGGATGCGGGTGCGAGCATCCGGGGGGGCGTTCGGGGGGCCATTCGGAGGGGTAGTGTCGGTCATGGCGGTTAACTGGACCGTCCGGACGGTTCGTCAACCGTCCAGACGGTGCAGTCAGAAAAATGTCATCCGGCGACGCCGGGCATGTGCCGCCGACGCAGCACATCGACGGTCGCCTGCGCCGTGCTGGCGGCGATGCCCAGGCGCTGCATGGCGAAATCGGCCATGCCGAGCGCGATCTCCCGCTCCCCCATCATCACCAGCCCGACCCCGCCCTCCGCCTCCAGCCAGGCGGCCTCGGTCTCCGAATGGCTGCGCACCACGGTCTGGATGGCGGGATTGGCCTGCCGCGCCAGGCGCAGCACCTCCCGCCCCTCCAGCGCGCCGGGCAGGGCCAGGATCAGGATGCGGGCGCGTTCCGGATGCGCGGCGGCCAGCACTTCGGGCCGCGTCGCATCGCCCCAGATGGTGGGGATGCCTTCCGCCGTCAGGCGCTCGGCGATGGCGCGATCCTCCTCCATCACGATCAGGGGCAGGTGGTGGCGGCGCAGCGCGCCGATGACGGTGGCGCCCACGCGCCCGGCGCCGACGACGATGGCGTGGCCTTCCAGCAGCGGCCAGGGAACCGGTGGCGGCGCCTGGCGCAGCGTGGCGGCCGGGCGGCGCGCGGCGCGGGCCGCCAGCCAGCGCTCGAAGGCGGGCGCCAGCGCATCGGCCGCCTTCAGCAGCAGGGGGGTGGCGATGATGCTGCCGATGGCGGCCATCAGCACCGGCCCGCGCACCAGCTCCGGCAGCAGGCCCTGGCGGATCGAGACCTCGGTCAGCAGGAAGGAGAATTCGCCGATCTGCGACAGGCCCGCCGCCACCAGCAGCGCGGTGCGCGCCGGCACGCCCAGCAGCAGCAGCAGCGCCAGCACGCTGCCGCCGATCGCCAGGATGACGGAGAGCGTGGCAGCCAGCGCCGCCAGCGGCGTGCCACCGACCTGGCTGAAGTCCAGCAGCAGGCCCACCGAGACGAAAAAGATGGCGGAGAAGATGCGCGTCAGCGGCGTCGCCTCCGCCGCCGCCTGGTGGCCGAGGTCACTTTCCCCCAGCAGCACGCCGGCGAAGAAGGCGCCCAGCGCAAAGGACACGCCGAACAGGGAGGAGGCGATGGCAGCCACGCCGAGCGCCGCGGCCAGCACGGCCAGGGTGAACAATTCGCGCGACCCGCCGCGGGCCACACGCGTCAGCGCCCAGGGCAGCGCCCGGCGGCCGACCAGCACCATCAGCAGCACGAAGGCCACCAGCGATAGCGCGGCCTTCCCCAGGCCGAGCAGCATGGCCGTGGCCCCGCCCCCTGGCCCGCCCCCTGGCCCGCCCCCCGCCCCGCCCGCCAGCGCCGGCAGCAGCACGAGCGCGAAGACCACGACCAGGTCCTGCATCACCAGCCAGCCGAGCGCGAGCCGCCCCGCCGCGCCGCCCAGCTTGCCGCGCTCCTCCAGCGCCTTGGTGGCGACTGCGGTGGAGGAGATGGCCAGCGCCAGGCCGAAGGCGAAGGAGATGCCCGGCGCCAGTCCCAGCAGCGCCTGGCCGACCAGCGCGCCGGCCAGCCCGGCCAGGGCGATCTGCGCCACCGCCCCCGGCACCGCCACCCGCCAGACCGCCAGCAGGTCGGCCGCCCGGAAATGCAGGCCAATGCTGAACAGCAGCAGCGCGACGCCGATTTCCGCCATGGCGCTGACCATGCCGCGTTCCGCCACCGCGCCGGGCAGGTAGGGGCCGATCAGCATGCCGGCGGCGATATAGCCGATCAGCGCCGGCAGCCGCAGCATGCGCGCCAGGGAACCCATGACGAAGGCAAGCAGGATGCAGGCGACGATCGTCGCCAGCATGGGATCGGGTCCGTGCGGCATGGCAACGCGTATAGCCCGGCCGGACGGCCTTGGAACAGTTGTCGCCGCGCCTGTGGCTTGCCACCATGGCAGGCGATGCGCGCGCCCGACCCTTCCGAGATGCATTTCGCCCGCGGCCGCATGCTGGCCTGGGACCCGCCGGCCCCCCGGCCGGATGCGCCGGCCCTGCTGCTGCTGCACGGCGCGGCCTGCGGCAGCTGGGTCTGGGCCGAGGGGTTCGGCGCCAGGCTGGCGGCCGCCGGCCATGCGGTCTTCGCCCCCGGCTTCAACCGCGGCACGCCGGACCGGCCCGCAGGCCTGGCCGACTACATGGCCGATGCGCGGGCGGCCATGGCGGCGCTGCATCGCCGCGTGGTGCTGGTGGGCCATTCGCTGGGCGGGCTGGTGGCGCAGCGGCTGCTGGACGCGCCGGAAGTCGCCGGCCTGGCCCTGCTGGCCCCCGCGCCGCCGGAAGGCCTCGCCTGGGCCAGTTGGCGCCTTGCCCTCGCCGATCCGCCACTCTGGCGCGCCGTGGCGCGGATGACGGAGCCGGGCGGCACGGTGGCGGAGGCTGCGCTGCTGCGCCGCGCCCTTTTCGGCCCCGGCATGGCGGAGGCAGTGGCGTTGCATCACCTGGCGCGGATGGGCGCCGAAAGCCGCCTGGCGCTGCTGGAAGCCCAGGCGCCGCAGCCGGTGCCGCCGGCCTGGGGCCTCGGCCGGCCGCTGGTGGTCTTCGGCGGAAGGCGCGACCCGCTGGTGCCGCCGGATGCCGTGGTGCGCACCGCCGCCTGGCACGCCGCGCCCTTCGCGCTGCTGGACGGGATGGGCCATGCGATGATGCTCGACCTGGGCTGGGAAGCCCTGGCGGATCGCCTGGCGGGATGGCTGGAGGAAACCTACAGGTGACGGAGACGGTTCTGGTGACCGGCGGCTCGGGCGGCATCGGCCGGGCCGTCGCGGAGCGTGCCGCGGCGGCGGGCTGGCGGGTGGCGAACCTCGACCTGCGCCCGCCCGCGGCCCCTCTACCCGCCGAGGACTTTCTTCAATGCGACTTCGCCGATCTGGCGGCGACGCGGGCGGTGCTGGCCGAGGTGGCCGCACGGCATGCGCCGACGCGGCTGGTGAACAATGTGGGCGTGGTGAAGCCCGCGGCGCTGGAGGAGACCTCGGTCGAGGATCTGGCCACTGTCATGGATGTCAACCTGCGCAGCGCGGTGCTGGCGGCGCAGGCGCTGCTGCCGGCCATGCGCGCGGCGGGCTTCGGGCGCATCGTCAACATCGCCTCCCGCGCCGCGCTGGGGAAGGAATTGCGTAGCGCCTATGGCGCCTCCAAGGCCGGGCTGATCGGGCTGGCACGGACCTGGGCGCTGGAACTGGCCGCCGATGGAATCACGGTGAACGCCATCGGGCCGGGCCCGATCGCGACCGAACTGTTCAAGCGCGCCAATCCCGACAACAGCCCACGCACCCGCGCGATCATCGAGGGCGTGCCGGTGAAGCGGCTCGGCACGCCGGAGGACGTGGCCAATGCTGTGCAGTTTTTCCTCGACGCGCGCAGCGGCTTCGTGACCGGCCAGGTGCTGTATGTCTGCGGCGGGCTGACGGTGGGCCTCGCGCCCATCTGAATCGTGTTCACGTTCCATGGCGCGTCGCAACGCCCGGCGGGCTGCGGCGATGATGCGCCGTCAGGCAGGATGGGACATGGCGATGCGGGTGGCGATGGTGGCGGCGGCGCTTTGCGCGCTGGCAGGCGTGGCGGCAGCCAAGTCGGCTCCGGAAACGGCCGCCGCCCTGTCGGTCTCTCCGCCCGCGGGTTACGAGGTGCGCCCCCTGCCCCCGCGACCGCCCTATGCCACCATCTTCGGCGTGCGCCGCCCCTCGGACAGGGACACCGGCTGCCAGGTCAGCTTCGCGGAGGATCCGGCGACGGCAAGCCTGAGCCAGGCCCAGCTGAACGAGGCGGTCCAGAATCCGGTCTGGCGCGATACGGCGATCCGCGCCATGTCGCCGATCTACGACATCCAGCATCAGGAAACCTACCGGCAGGGTGATCTGGTGGGCCTGCTACTGGAAGGCATGATCCGTCCAAGAGAGGGCCTGCCGGCGCGGGCGCAGGAAATCCGCACCCTCTTTGTCATCCTGCAGACGCCACGCGGCCGCACCAGCACGGTCTGCGTGGGCGAGGTGGCGGATTTTGCCACGCGTCGTGCGGAATTCCTGACCGTCGCACAGGGCGCCACGCCGCCCCGCTGATCGGACGCAGCCCCTTTTTCCGGGTGCAGGCTTCAGTCGCCGCGACGGCTCGCGGCGCTCAGCAGTTCCAGAAGGTCCAGCACGCGGCGGCGCCAGACCGGGTCGGGGATGGAGAGGAAAAGTTCGGTCAGCTGCAACTGCTCGGCGAACATCTTCGGCGATAGGCTGTCCGGACTGCCGCAGATGGCCAGCGATCCGCCAGGCAGCGTATCGCCCAGCAGGGCTTCCGGGCGCACCTTCAGCGCCTGCGCGATCTGCAGCAGCGTCCCGACCGCGACGCGGTTCGCGCCCTGCTCGTATTTCTGCACCTGCTGGAAGGTGACGCCCAGCTCCCGCGCCAGATCGGACTGGTTCATCTGCCGCAGCCGGCGCAGCTCGCGGATGCGCTGGCCGAGCCTGATATTGACCTGATCCGCCATGGCCCGCAGCGGATTCCGAACGACGCCGTTCGGCTCGGCTTGCAATGCGCTCACTTCACCGCCTCTCCCGTTGCCTGCATCGAACCCCAATCAGCGCAGTGCCGCCGATGGGATGGCGCGCCGGAAGCCTCACCTTGGCGAGGTGGACATCACAGCGGGCGAAGCAGCGCCCTGGCGGCGGCCCTGGGGCCGACGTCCTTGCGATGGCCGGCACGCAGCAAATGTCGAAGCGGATGATGATCCTTGATGCGGCAGAAATCCCGTTCAGATTTGTCAATCAATGTAAGGATGGCGCAGGCGCGCGCCGAGCCGCGCGCGAAAACCCGCGCGCGGCGATGGATTCAGCCGGCCAATTCGCGCCGCACGATCGCCGCGCCTTCGGCCAGCGCCTTCAGCTTCGCGAAGGCACGGCTGCGCGGAATATACTTCATGCCGCAATCGGGCGCGGGCACCAGCCGCTCCGCCGACACATGCCGCAGCCCGGCGCGGATCCGCTGCGCCACCGTCTCCGCCGTCTCCACCTCCTCCGTGCCGAGATCGAGCACGCCGAGCATGATGGTCTTGTTCGACAGTTCCGAGAGGATGCCGAGGTCGAGCTTCGGCTGCGCCGCCTCGATCGAGATCTGGCCGGCGAGCGAATCCGAAAGCTGCGGCAGGAAGGAATAGCCGGAGGGCTTTTCGGACACGACCGCCGCATAGCCGAAGCACAGATGCACCACCGTCGTGCCCGGCACGCCTTCCAGCGCGCGGTTGATCGCCTTCACGCCGTAGCGCTTCGCCTGTTCGGGCCGCGCCTGCAGCCAGGGCTCGTCGAGCTGGATGACATCGGCACCGGCGGCGACCAGGTCCTTCGCCTCGGCATTCACCACCTCGGCATAGGCCATGGCGAGCGCCTCCTCGTCCTTGTAGTGTTCGTCATGCGCCTGCATGGACAGGGTGAAGGGGCCGGGTAGCGTGATCTTCGCACCGCGCTCGGTATTGGCGCGCAGGAAATGCATGTCCCGCACCTCCACCGGATGGCGGCGACGCAGCGCGCCCACCACGCGCGGCACCGGCGTGGGCTTGCCCATGCGGCCCGTCACCATCGCCGGCGTGTCCACGTCCACGCCCTCCAGCGCCAGGGCGAAGCGGTTGGAGTAGCTCTCGCGGCGCATCTCGCCATCGGTGATGATGTCGATGCCGGCGCGTTCCATGTCGCGGATCGCGATCAGCGTCGCATCGTCCTGCGCCTGTTCCAGCGCATCCTCCGAGACGCGCCAGATCTCCTTCAGCCGCACGCGCGGCACCACGTTGTTCTTGCGGAGCACGGCCTGGTCCACCAGCCAGGCGGGTTGCGGATAGCTGCCGACGACGGTGGTCGGCAGCAGGGTCTTGGCATCGGCCATGGCGTTCTCTCCCTTTGGGCGTGACTCTTCAGGCGCGCGGCTGCGGGGCGGCTTCGGCGCGCCGGCCGCCGCGCTGAGAGGCATGCCGCTTCTCCAGCGCAACCCGCACGAATTCGCCGGTGGCGGCCAGGTGCTCGGACAGCAGCGCGGCGGCGCGGTCCGCGTCGCGGTCCAGCGCCGCCTCGGCGATGGCGGCATGTTCGGCGGCGACGTCGCGGCCCGGATAGGCCACGGCATTGGCCAGCGCGCGGTAGCGGTCCGCCTCCTCCCGCAGCCGGTCGCAGAAGGCCAGCAGCGGCGGCGCCTCGCAGGCCGCGATCAGCGCGTGGTGGAAGGCGCGATGCGCACTCTCCCAGGCCGGGTTACTGACGAAGCGCGCGGGATCGGTGGACCTTGGCAGCCGCGCCAGGCGGCGTTCGGCGGCGGCGAGCGCATCTTCCCAGGCGGCATCGCCGCGGGCGATGGATTCGCGCAGCGCCAGCGCCTCCGCCAGGCAGCGGCTGCGGATCAGCCCGGCGAAGCCCGCCGGGTCGGCATCCGCCACGCGGAAGCCGCGCTGCTCGATCCGCCGCGCCAGCCCCTCCGCCGCCAACTGGGCCAGCGCCTCCCGCAGCGGCGCGGGGCCGGCGCCGTAGTGACCGGCCAGTTCCTGCACCTTCAGCCGCAGCCCGGGCGCCAGGCGCCCCTCCAGTATGTCCGAGCGCAGCCGCCGATAGACGGCGGTGGCCTGGGTATCCGGCGATCCGTTCGGGCTGGTGGGGGCGAAGGACATTCGGATGCAGGATGGCGCCTGGCGCGGCGCACGACAAGAGCGTTAAAACACGTTGACTTTCCCATTTTATCGGGAAAACCTGCAGCCTTCGGAGGAAGTGATTCATGCGGCTTTTGACGTTCGAGGATGCGGGCAAGCCCCGTCTCGGCCTGCGCCTTGGCGCCGATGTGGTGGCGCTGGACGGGCTGGGCGGCGATGTGCCGGCCGATATGCCGGCGCTGCTGGCCAAGGGGGCGGACTACCTCGCCAGCCTCGCCGCGCGCGCCAAGGATGCGCCACGCCGCCCGCTCGCCGGCCTCACCCTGCTGCCGCCGGTGCCGGTGCCGGGCAAGATGATCTGCATCGGGCTGAACTATGCGCTGCACGCCAAGGAAGGCGGCAACCCGATCCCCGACTACCCGGCCGTCTTCATGCGCGGCGCCACCTCCCTCGTCGCGCACGACCAGCCGATGCTGCGCCCGCGCGCCAGCCAGAAGCTGGACTGGGAGGCGGAGCTCGCCATCGTCATCGGCCGCCGCGCGCGGCATGTGCGCGAGGCCGATGCGCTGTCCGTCATCGCCGGCTATGCCTGCTTCAACGAGGGCAGCGTGCGCGACTTCCAGCGCAAGTCCACGCAATGGACCGTCGGCAAGAATTTCGACCGCACCGGCGCCTTCGGGCCGGAGATCGTCACCGCGGATGAAGTCTCGCCCGGTGCCGACAACCTGCGGATCATGACGCGCCTGAACGGGGAGGTGATGCAGGACAGCACCACCGGCGACATGATCTTCAAGGTGCCGAAGCTGATCGCCATCCTGTCCGAGGTGATGACGCTGGAGCCCGGCGACGTGATCGCCACCGGCACGCCCTCCGGCGTCGGCTATGCCCGCAAGCCGCCGCGCTTCCTCGCCCCCGGCGATGTGGTGGAGGTGGAGATCGAAAGCCTCGGTGTGCTGCGCAACACGATCGAGGACGAGGCCTGACCCCATGGCCGGGCCCGTTGTCACGCTGAGCTTCGACAACGGGCCCGAACCCGAGGTGACGCCGCATGTGCTGGAAGTGCTGCGTCGCCACGGCATTGCTGCGACCTTCTTCGTCATCGGCAGCAAGCTGGTTGAACCGGCCCGCCTGGCGCTGGTGGAACGCGCCCATGCCGAGGGTCATTGGATCGGCAATCACAGCTTCACCCATTCCGGTCCGCTGGGCGAAAGGCAGGATGCCGGCCATGCGGAGGCCGAGATCGGCGCCACGCAGCGCCTGATCGGGCGGCTTGCGCATCCGGACCGGCTGTTTCGCCCCGTCGGCGGCGGCGGCCGGCTCGGCCCGCATCTGCTGAGCGCCGAGGCGCGCGACCACCTGGCCGCGCAGCGCCATACGGTGGTGCTCTGGTCCGCCGTGCCGGGCGACTGGCGCGACCCGGAGGGCTGGCCCGACATCGCTTTGGCGCAGTGCCTCGCCCAGCCGCGGCCTCTCCTGGTACTGCACGACCTGCCCGGCGGCGCCATGCGCCATCTCGACCGCTTCCTGCACCGCCTGGCCGACTCCGGCGCCAGTTTCCGGCAGGACCTGCCAGCATCCTGCCTGGTGATGCGGCGCGGCGTGGCGGAGCCGGGACTCGAAGACCATGTCACGCCCATCAGGGCCAAAGGAAACGTCACATGCTCCGCCGCATGATCAGCCGCCGCCAGCTTGCCGCCGGGGCGATGCTCGGCCTCGCCACGCCCGGGCTTGCAAGGGCGCAGGCCTGGCCGGCGCGGCCTTTGCGCCTGGTGGTCCCCTTCGCGGGCGGCACCACCACGGACCTGTTCGGCCGCGCCATCGCCAACCACCTGACCCAGGCGCTGGGCCAGACCGTGGTGGTGGACAATCGCAGCGGCGCCGGCGGGAATATCGCCGCCGCCGCCGTCGCGCGGGAAAGGCCGGATGGCTACACGCTGATCCTCGGCACCAGCGGCACGCATGGCGTGAATATGAGCCTCTATCGCGAACCCGGCTCCGATGCGGTGCGCGATTTCACGCCCGTGGTGCCCTTCGTCACCGCGCCGGTCGTGCTGGCGGTGCGGCCGGAACTCGGCGCAGCGGATTTCGCCGGGCTGCTGGAACTGGCAAAGCGCCGGCCGCTGACCTTCGCCTCCGCCGGCAATGGCACCACCGGGCATCTGTCCCAGGCGCTGCTGGATCTGCGCGCCGGGGTGCAGACCGTGCACGTGCCCTATCGCAGCGGCGCCCAGGCGGTGACGGACCTGCTCTCCGGCCAGGTGGATGCGATGTTCTACCACTACCTGCCGCTGATGCAGCATGTGCGGGAGGGCAAGCTGCGCGTGCTCGGCAGCACCGGCGCGCGGCGCACTTCCAACCTGCCGGATGTGGCGACGATGCAGGAGCTCGGCCTGCGCGACTTCGTCGTGGAGGGCTGGTGGGCCATCTACATGCCGGCGGGCGCGCCGCGCGAGATCGTCGACCGTATCAACGCCGCGACCAATGAATGGCTGCGCAAGCCCGAGGCGCTGGAGACGCTGCGCAACCAGGGCGTGGAACCGCTGGGCGGCACGCCGGAGGATCTGGCGACGCGCACCGCGGCCGAGGTGGCCAAGTGGCGCGACATCATCCGCGACGCACGGATCGAGCCGGGCTGAACGACATCATTCCGCAACCCGGGCGAGCACAACCTATCCGCCCACGTTGCGAGGACAGGAGGGACCGATGCAGGACATCGACGCCAAGGGAATCACCGATACCGTCATCGAGCAGATGGCCACCACGCCCGATCCGCGGCTACGCGAGATCATGGAGGCGGCGGTGCGCCACCTGCACGCCTTCGCGCGGGAGACGAACCTGACGCCGGACGAATGGCTGAAGGGCATCGCCTTCATGACCGCCGTCGGCCAGGCCTGCACGCCCTACCGGCAGGAGTTCATCCTGCTGTCGGACGTCATCGGCCTGTCGCGCCTGGTGAATGTGATGCACGACGCCAAGGGGCGGGAGGCCGCGGGCACCGAGACCAGCCTGCTCGGCCCCTTCTTCCGCGAGGGCGCGCCGCAGATCGAGCTCGGCGGCAGCCTGGTGACGATCGCCCATGCGCCGGAGATCATGATCTACGGCCAGGTCACCGACACTGCCGGCCGCGGCGTGCCGCATGCGCAAATGGATGTCTGGCAGACGAATGCGGAGGGCCACTACGACCTGCAGGCGCATGACCCCAGCGTGATGGACATGCGCGGCCAGCTGCGCACGGACGAGAATGGCCGCTTCCATTTCCGCACGGTGAAGCCGCTCGGCTATTCCATCCCGATGGATGGGCCGGTGGGCGACCTGGTGAAGCGCCAGGCGCGGCACGGCTACCGCCCGGCGCATATCCATGTGCTGATCTCGGCGCCCGAGCACCGGGAGCTGGTGACGGCGCTGTATTTCGCCGGCGACGCGCATGTGGACAGCGACACGGTCTTCGGCGTCTCGCAGTCCCTCGTCATCTCGCCGCGCGACGACCTGCCGGATGCGCCGGTCCCCGGCATGCCGAGCATCCGCTACGACTTCACCCTGTCGCGCGACACGGATGGGGCGGGCGGGCGCGTCGGCTCCGATCCGTCGAAGCTGGTGCCGGGCCGCGTCGGCTCCGACCCTTCCAAGCTGATGCCGGCGGGCTGATCGCCGTCTTGTACCAAGACGTCCAAGAACACGACCCAGGGAGGCAATGTCCATGATCATCCGCCGCGCCGTGGTGGCCGCTACCGCCGCGCTTGCGCTCGCCGTGCCCACCGCCCAGGCGCAGGAGGCGTTTCCGACGCGGCCCGTGCAGGTCGTGCTGCCCTATCCGCCGGGCAATGCGATCGACCTGCTGGTGCGGTCCCTCGCCGCAGCGATGACGCCGCAGCTGGGCCAGACCGTCGTCGTCATCAACCGCGACGGAGCGGCCGGCGCGGTGGGCTCGGCCTCCGTCGCGCGATCGGCGCCGGATGGCTATACGCTGCTCTTCGTGCCCGCGCTGGTCGCCTCCGTCCTGCCGGTGATCCAGCCGACCTCCGGGCTGCAGGCCAATTCCTTCCGGCCGATCTGCCAGGTGTTCAACAATTCCATGGCGCTGGTGGTCAAGCCGGACAGCCCCTTCCGCACGCTGTCCGACCTGCAGGCGGCGGCACGCGCGCGGCCGAGCCAGGTGACCTATGGCACGCTGGGCGTCACCTCCATCCCGCACCTCGCCATGGTGCAATGGGCGCAGGCGGCGAATGTGCAGGTGGAGCACGTGCCCTATCGCGCCGATGCGGCGGTGATGACGGAAGTGCTGTCCGGGCGCATCGATGTCGGCTCCATCGTCCTGGGCTCGGCGGCGGGGCGGAATGACCTGCGCGTGCTGGCGGTGTTCGACAGCCAGCGCCACCCGGATTTCCCGGACGCGCCGACCGCGGTGGAGCAGGGGTTCGAGGTGCTGCCGGCCAGCTTCGGCGGCTTGTTCGCGCCGGCCGCCACGCCGGCCGACCGCGTCGCCCGTATCGAGGCCGCCTGCGCCACGGCGGCGGCCAGCGACAGCTACCGCGCCGCCGCGCGCACCGGCAGCCAGCCCACCAACTTCTTCCTGAACCAGGCCGACTTCAGCCGCCGGGTGCAGCAGGATGTGGAGCAGAAGGCCGGGCTGCTGCGCGGGCTGACGCTGAACTGACAGGCACCGAAGCGGGCCAGCCTGGCTGGCCCGCAGCCGGCCCTGCTATTGCCCTGCTATTGCAGGCGTCGGGACAGCGACACGGCGTAGGTGCCGGTGCGCGCGTGCAGGGTCGGGTCGTCGCTGTATTCGACGCCGGGCGCGAGGTCGAGCGTCAGGAAGCTGATCGGGTCGCAGGCGCCGCCCGGGCCGGGGGCGACCTCCGTGACCGTCAGCCGCCCGACCACCGCGCGTGGCCGGTCATCCGGCCAGGCGATGGTTGGGTTGACCAGGTCGTCGCCGGGGCCCGCGAATTGCAGCACCATATCGAATTCCACCGGCGCGGCCGCGACCCGTCCGCGCAGCTCGTCGGCCAGGAAGTTGGCGGGACGGGTGCGCATCTCCTCCTCGGTCAGCCGCTGGACGCCGGCGCGCGGCTCGAAGACCCAGCGGACATGCCGCACCTCGCCATCGGCGCCGCGAAAGCGGAAGGCATTCACGCCCCAATAGGGCGTGGTGGCCCAGCTCGCCGGCGGCAGGGTGGCAGCGAGCCAGCGCGCCTGGAGCGTGGTGGCCGGATTGGCCGCCAGGAAGGCCGCGACCTTCTGTGGGTCGGGCTGGCCGGTCGCCGGGTCCGGACGCCGGGCCACAAGTCCGGCCACCATCGCCTCCGGCGTCGGCGCGCCGAAGATGGGGGCGGAGATATTCGCCATGTCCCAGATGTCGCCAGCCTGCGTCTCGAAGCGGATGGACAGGCTGCGCGTCGTCCGGCCGGTATCGGGCCCGGCCGGATTGCCGACCCCGACGCCGAAGCGGATGATCGTCGGCACGCGCTGCCCGTTGAAGACGGGCGCCACGGAAAAGCGGGCCCCCTCGGGCGTCGCGACGAAATGGCCGGCGGCGCAGGTGCCCTTGGCGTGGCTCGGGCGGCTGGTGCGGATCGGGCCGAGCACGCCTTCGAAGGCCTCGATGATGGCCTCGGCGGAGGGTGGCTCGGCACGGGCCTGCGGGCTGACGGCCAAGGCCGTTCCCAGCAGCGCCATGAAGGCGCAGGCGGCCGGCGCGACTCTCTGGAGCGAAGCTTTCATGGCAGGTTCCTCGGCAGCTTTTGCGGCGACGATCCGTTGCGTCGCCGCTGGGCCCGAGCATCCTTGGCGCAAACCCGGCTTGCAAGAACTTCTGTCGAGTCAGCCGGCCGGGAGGGCGGTCAGCCCGTCAGACGTGGAAACTCTCGCCGCAGCCGCAGCGGCCCTTCTCGTTCGGATTGGTGAAGGTGAAGCCGGCGGACATGGCCTTCACCTCGTAATCCATCACCGTGCCGATCAGGAACAGCGTCGCCTTGCGGTCGACCACCACGGTGACGCCCTTGTCGGTCACCACCTCATCCCCCGACCCCGGCCCGTCGACCCAGGACAGGTCATAGGCCATGCCGGAGCAGCCCTTGGTCTTCACCGCAATGCGCAAGGTCTTGCCGGCCTCGCCGGTGGCGTAGAGCCCGCGCAGCCGCTCCGCGGCGGCATCGGACAGCCCCATCAGCGGCGGCAGGGCGCGGCGTGGGCGGGCTTGGGTGGTTGTGCTCATCGCATGGCCTCCCTCAATACATGTTCAGCGCGAGGCGCGCGTCTTCGCTCATCCGGCTCTGGTCCCAGGGCGGATCCCAGACAACCTCGACCGTCACATCCGTCACGCCCGGCACGGCCCGCACCGCCTCCTCCGCCTGCACCGGCAGTTCCTGTGCCGAGGGGCAGGAGGGGGTGGTGAGCGTCATCTCCACCTTGACGTGCCCATCATCGCCGATCTCGACCGCATAGATCAGGCCGAGTTCGTAGATATCGACGGGGATCTCGGGGTCGAAGACCGTCTTGAGGACGGAAATCACGGCATCCTCGTTCACCCGCACCGGCGGCTCCGTGCCACCCTCGGGCGTCCAACTGCCATGCACCGGCGCATTCGGGGTCTCACTCACTGCTCGCCTCCTTCGCGCCGCCATCCAGCGCCGCGTTCAGCGTGTGCCAGGCCAGCGTCGCGCATTTCACGCGGCTCGGGAAGTCATGCACGCCGGAGAGCGGCGCCAGGCGCTCCATGTCCTCCGCGATGTCGCCGCCGCAGTCGGGGCAGACGCCCGTCATGGCCAGGGCGCGGAAATTCTCGCCCATCTTGCGCGCCTGGTCCTGCGTCTTGCCCTTGATCGTGTCCGTCATCAGCGAGGCGCTGGCCATGGAGATGGCGCAGCCGCGGCCCTGGAAGGCGGCCTCCTCGATATGGCCATCCTCGGCCAGCCTGACGAACAATTCCATGCGGTCGCCGCACATGGGGTTGTCGCCGCGCGCCGTGCGGTTGGCGTCCTCCAGCCGCTTGAAGTTCCGCGGCTTGCGGCCGTGGTCCAGGATGACCTCCTGGTACAGGTCGCGCAGATCGTCGAACAGGCCGCCGCTCATCGGAAGAACTCCCGCGCCTGGCCCAGCGCATCGGCCAGCAGATCGACCTCCGCCGGCGTGGTGTAGAGGCCGAAGGAGGCACGGCAGGTGCTCTCGACGTTGAAGCGCTGATGCAGCGGCTCGGCGCAATGGCGGCCGGAGCGCACGGCGATGCCGGCGCGATCCAGCAGCGTCGCCACGTCATGCGCATGGGCTGTGTCGATCGCGAAGGCGAAGACGCCGCCACGATCCTGCGCGCGGCCGAGCAGGGTCACGCCCTCGATCTGGGGCAGGCGGGCCATGGCGCGATCGACCAGCGCACGCTCATGCGCCTCGATCGCCGGCATGCCGATGGCCTCGACATAGTCGATCGCGGCGTGCAGGCCGATCGCTTCGATGATCGGCGGCGTGCCGGCCTCGAACTTCGCCGGATAGGGCGCCCAGACGGAGCGTTCGAAGGAGACTTCGGCGATCATGTCGCCGCCGCCGAGGAAGGGCGGCATCACCTCCTGCAGCGCGCCCTTGGCGTAGAGCACGCCGATGCCGGTCGGCCCGTACAGCTTGTGCCCGGTGAAGACATAGAAATCCGCGTCGATCTCGCGCACATCGACGCGCCGATGCACCGCCGCCTGGCTGCCATCGAACAGCACCTTCGCGCCGGCCTCATGCGCCATGCGCGCGATCTGCGCGGCAGGCGTGACGGTGCCGAGGACGTTGGACATGTGCGTGACCGCCACCAACCCGACCTTGCCGTCCGCCAGCTTGGCGGCGAGGTCATCCAGGTCCAGCTCGCCGCTGTCCGTGATCCGGCACACGCGCAGCTCGATGCCCACGGCGTCGCGCGCCATCTGCCAGGGCACGATATTCGCGTGGTGCTCCATCTCGGAAATCACCACCGCCTGCCCCGGCTTCATCACGCCGCGCCCATAGCTGTGCGCCACCAGGTTGATGGCGTTCGTGCTGCTGCCGGTGAAGACGATTTCCCGGGTATCACCAGCATTCAGGAAACGCGCCACGGCGCCGCGGGCGGCCTCATAGGCCTCGGTCGCCTGCTCGCTCATGTGGTAGGCGCCGCGATGGACATTGGCATAGGCCGTCTCCATCATCCGCACCATGGCGCCGATCACCTGCCGCGGCTTCTGGGCGGAGGCGCCGCTGTCGAGGAAGGTGAAGGCCTTGCCGCGCACCTTCTCCGACAGGATGGGGAAATCCGCGCGGATCGCGTCCAGATTCAGCGGCGGCGCCATGTGCCCGTCCATCACGCGGCCTCGATCCCACCCTGGATGCCCTGGCGCTGCCACCAGCCGGCGACGGCGCCCGTCAGTGCCTCGCGGATATGCTCATCCGCCACGGCCTCCACCGCCTCCGTCAGGAAGGCCTCGACCAGGATGGCCTTGGCCTGCTCCGCCGGAATGCCGCGGGAGCGCAGGAAGAAGATCTGCTCCGCATCCAGCTCCCCCACCGTAGCGCCGTGGCTGCACTTCACGTCGTCGGCGTAGATTTCCAGCTGCGGCTTGCTGTCGATCTCGGCTTCCGGCGAGAGCAGCAGCGCCTGGTTCATCTGGTAGCCATCGGTCTTCTGGGCGATCTGCCGCACCAGGATCTTGCCCTGGAACACGCCGCGCGACTTGCCCGAGAGCACCGTCTTGTAGGTCTGGCGGGAGGAACAGTCGGGCGCCGCATGGTCCAGCGCGGTCGTCGTATCCGCATGCTGCCCATCGGCCAGCAGCTGCACGCCGTTCATGTGGCACTCGGCCTTGGGGCCGCAGAGCGCGACATGGATCTCGTTGCGCGCCAGGCGGCTGCCCGCATTCATGGTGAAGTTGTCGTAGGTGCCGCCTTCCTGCACGCGGGCATAGACGGTGGACAGGAAGAAGGCCTCGCGCCCTTCCTGCTGCAGCCGGCCATGGTTCATCCGCGCGCCAGCGGCCACCTCGATCTCGAAGACCGGGTTGTGCAGGTAGCGCGCGCGCACCGGCCCGGCCGCCGTCTCGATCAGCGTCAGCGAGGCACCCTCGCCCAGCCGCACCAGGTGGCGCGGATGGAAGGCGGGCGCGCGCTCGCTCTCGGTGGCGAAGGAGACGAGATGCAGCACGCCGGCTGCCACGCCGTCCGGCACCGTCACCACCAGCCCATCCTCGAAGAGCATGCCGTTCAGCGCGGCTAGCGCCTGCTCCTCCGGCCGCACCAGCGCGCCGAGGCGCGTCTCCAGCGTCGGCAGCGCCCAGGCTAGGTTCTCGACCGTGTAGGACAGCCCCTCGAGGTTCGAGAGATCCGCGCGGAAGCGTCCATCGATGAAGACCGCGCGCGGGCCGGTCGCCGGCGGCAGGGCCAGCGCATCGTCCACGCCCGTCAGCGGCTCTCCGAAGACGCTGGTGTTGACAGCCGCGAGGTCCGTGTACTTCCACGCCTCAACGCGCCGTGTCGGAAAGCCCTGCGCCCGGAAGGCGGCGGCGCTGCGGTCACGCAGCGCCTCCACCCAGGGCAGCGACGCGCCGGGCAACCGCCCGCGCAGCCCCTCATGCCGCCCCAGGAAGGCGGCGGGCCCGGTGCCGTTCATCGCTGTCATGCCGCGGCCGCCTGGATCGCGCCGTAGCCGGAGGCTTCCAGCTCCTGCGCCAGCTCCGGCCCACCCGACTTCACGATGCGGCCGGCGGACAGGACATGCACCCGGTCCGGCACGATGTGATTCAGCAGCCGCTGGTAGTGCGTGATGACCAGCGCGGAGAAGGCCGGCCCGCGCAGGCTGTTCACCGTATCCGAGACCAGCTTCAGCGCATCGATGTCGAGGCCGCTATCGGTCTCGTCCAGCAGCGCCAGCTTCGGCGAGAGCAGCGCCATCTGCAGCATCTCGTTGCGCTTCTTCTCGCCGCCGGAGAAGCCGACATTCACCGGCCGCTTCAGCATGTCGTCCGGCATGTTCAGCACCTTCATGCGGGCGCGCGCCAGCTTGAGGAACTGGATGGCGTCGATCTCCGCCTCGCCCTTCGCACGGCGCACCGCGTTCAGCGCCGTGCGCAGGAAGTTGGCATTGCCCACGCCCGGCAGTTCCACCGGCGCCTGGAAGGCGAGGAACACACCGGCCACCGCACGCTCCTCCGGCTCCATCGCCAGCAGGTCGAGGTCACCGAAGGTCACGGAACCCTCCGTCACCTCGTAACCCTCGCGGCCCGCGAGCACGTAGCTGAGCGTGGACTTGCCCGAGCCGTTTGGCCCCATGATGGCGTGGATCTCACCCGCCGGGATGGTCAGGTTCAGCCCGTTCAGGATCTGCTTGCCGTCGATGCTGGCGTGCAGGTTTTCAATTTTCAGCATGATTTAGCCCACCGAACCTTCGAGACTGATCTGCAGCAGCTTCTGCGCTTCCACGGCGAATTCCATCGGCAGCTCCTTCAGCACCTCGCGGCAGAAGCCGTTGACGATCATGCCAACCGCATCTTCCTGCGACAGGCCGCGGGAGCGGCAGTAGAAGAGCTGGTCCTCCGCAATCCGGCTTGTGGTCGCCTCATGCTCCACCTTCGCCGTCATGCAGCGGTTCTCGATATACGGCACGGTATGCGCGCCGCACTGGTCGCCAATCAGCAGGCTGTCGCACTGCGTGAAGTTGCGCGCGCCGGACGCCTTCGGGCTGATCTTCACCAGGCCGCGATAGGTGTTCTGCCCACGCCCCGCGCTGATGCCCTTGCTCACGATCGTGCTGCGCGTGCGCTGGCCGATGTGGAACATCTTCGTGCCGGTATCGGCCTGCTGGCGGTTGTTGGTGATCGCCACCGAATAGAACTCGCCGACGCTGTCATCGCCGATCAGCAGGCAGGACGGGTACTTCCAGGTGATCGCGCTGCCGGTCTCCACCTGCGTCCAGGACACCTTGCTGCGCTTGCCGCGGCAGGCCGCGCGCTTGGTGACGAAGTTGTAGATGCCGCCCTTCCCCTCGGCATCGCCGGGGTACCAGTTCTGCACCGTGCTGTACTTGATGGACGCGTCATCCAGCGCCACCAGCTCGACCACCGCCGCGTGCAGCTGGTTCTCGTCGCGCATCGGCGCCGTGCAGCCCTCGAGGTAGCTGACCGTGCTGCCCTCATCCGCGATGATCAGCGTGCGCTCGAACTGCCCCGTGCTCTTCGCATTGATGCGGAAGTAGGTGGATAGCTCCATCGGGCAGCGAACGCCCTTCGGGATATAAACAAAACTGCCATCGGTGAAGACGGCGCTGTTCAGCGCGGCGTAGTAGTTGTCGCCCTGCGGCACCACCGAACCGAGATACTCCCGCACCAGCTCGGGATGCGTGTGCACCGCCTCGCTGATCGCGCAGAAGATGATCCCGTCCTTCGCCAGCCGCTCCTTGTAGGAGGTGGCGACGGAGACGCTGTCGAAGACCGCATCCACCGCGATCGGCATGCGCCCGCCTTCGGAGGGGCTGTCACCCGCGCCCTCGACGCCGGCCAGGATCGCCTGCTCCTTCAGCGGAATGCCGAGCTTGGCATAGGTCTTCAGCAGCTCGGGATCGACCTCGTCCAGCGACTTCGGGCCCTGCTTCGGCGCGGCGTAGTAGTAGGCGTCCTGGAAGTCGATCGGCGGATGCGACACGGCGGCCCAATGCGGAACCTCCATGGTCAGCCAGTGCCGATAGGCCTTCAGCCGCCATTCCAGCAGCCAGGCCGGCTCCTTCTTCTTCGCGCTGATGAAGCGCACGATGTCCTCGCTGAGCCCCTTGGGCGCGAAGTCCATCTCGATATCGGTCTCGAAGCCCCACTTGTACCCGCCGTCGGCGACGGACTGGACGGCTTCGATGGTCTCGGTGACGGCGGCCATATCGGCTGATCCTACTCGGCGACGAGAACGGGCTGCAGGGCGGCAGCGCGGCGGGGAACGGGCGGGGAGGCGATCTCGCTGACCATGATGGCCGAGAGTGCGCCGCGGATGGCGGAATTGACCGGGTCCCAGCGGCCGCGCACGGGGCAGGTCTGCTCCGCCTCGCACAGCCCGAACCCGCCATCGACGCAGGCGGTCAGCGCGATCGGGCCATCAATGGCCACGATCACCTCCGACAGGCCGAGCGAGGACAGCGGCCGCAGCAGCCGGTAGCCGCCGCGCGCGCCGCGCAACCCCTCGACAATCCCGGCCTGGGACAGCATCTTCAGCACCTTGGCGACCGTGGGCTCGGCGATGCCGGTGCCGGCGGCCAGGCCTGGCGCGGTCTGCACCCCGCCTTCCGCCTCAAGGCGCGAAAGCACCACCACGGCGTAGTCGGTGAATTTCGAGACCCGCAGCACGAGGCGGAAGCTCCCTCTACCGTGTTCAAAGGGGACCCAATGGGTCCGGATTGCAGATGCGCTCGCCCCCCCTTGGAGTCAAGGTATGGGCGGCTTGCGGCCAGGGGATTCGGGCGGCACCATCCCGCGCCAAACCTGGGATACCAACACCATGCCGATGCTGCAGACCGATGACGGGGTGAGCCTGCATTACGAGGAGGCCGGCAGCGGCACGCCGATGGTCTTCGTGCATGAATATGCCGGCGACCATCGCAGCTGGGAGGCGCAGATGCGCTTCTTCTCCCGCCGCTATCGCTGCGTCACCTATGCCGCGCGGGGCTATACCCCCTCCGAGGTGCCGAGCGACCCGGCGAAGTACAGCCAGGACCGCGCGACGGATGACATCGCGGCCGTCATCAACGGCCTCGGCCTCGGCCCGACGCATGTGGTGGGCCTGTCCATGGGCGGCTTCGCCACGCTGCATATGGGCCTGCGCCACCCCGGCCTCGCCCGCAGCCTGGTCGCCGCCGGCGTCGGCTATGGCGCCGCCCCGGGCAAGACCGCGCAGTTCCATGCCGAGACGGACGCCGCCATCGCCCGCATCCGGGCGGAGGGCATGGACAAGTTCGGCAAGACCTACAGCCGTGGCCCCACCCGCCTGGTCTTCGAGGAGAAGGACCCGCGCGGCTATGCCGAATTCCAGGCCCAGCTCTGCGAGCACAGCACGGAGGGCTCCGCGCTCACCATGAACGGCGTGCAGCGCCGCCGCCCCAGCCTGTTTGACCTCGAGGCGCAGTTCCGCGCCATGACGGTGCCCACGCTGGTGATCGCCGGCGACGAGGACGACCCCACGCTGGAAGCCAGCCTCTATCTGAAGCGCACCATCAAGAGCAGCGCGCTGCTGGTGATGCCGAAATGCGGCCACACCATGAACCTGGAGGACCCGGACGCCTTCAACCGCGCGGTGCTGGATTTCGTGACCCAGGTGGATTGTGGCCGCTGGACCAACCGGATCCCGGCCAGCCTGGCGGGCGGCATCATCGCGGCGTCGGAGAAGTAGCGGCCAGGAAGGCCAGCACCTTCGCGTTGAAGGCCTCGGGCTCCTCCCAGGCGATGGCGTGCCCCGCCTCCGGCAGCACGTCCCACTGATGGGCCCGCAGATGCGCCGCCCAGAGCTTCATCAGCGCGGGCGGCGCGTAGAGGTCGGCGCCCGCCGCCAGTACCAGCGACGGGCAGGCGATGGTGGCGATCTTGGCGTAGGTATTCGGCGTGCGCAGCGGCTGCGGCACGGCGTCCTTCTGGCGCGCATGGTGCTCGATCTCCACCCAGCGCGCCGTGCCCTCGGGGTCCGTGCCGCGATAGGTCGGGCCGACCTCCCGCAGCACGCCGGGCTGGCGCTGGAAGTCGGGGGTCGCGATGCGGGTGAAGAAGGCCTGGATCTCCGGCTCCATCACCTGGCCGTAGCTGGCGCCGACCACCAGGCTGCGGACCCGCCCCGGCTGCCAGGCGGCATAGTCCAGCGCCACGAAGCCGCCGCCGGCGACGCCGAGCAGGTGGAAGGGCGGCAGGTCGAGATGCGCCGCCAGCGCCTCCAGATCCTCCGCCACGCTGCCCGGCTGCGGGCCGCTGGTGGGGTCCGGGATGCTGCGGCCCCAGCCGCGGCGGTCGAAGGTGATCACGCGATAGCCGGCGGCGGCGAAGGCCGGCACCTGCTTCTCCCACACCTCGCCGGTGCCGGTATTGGGGTGCAGCAGCACCAGCGGCGGCCCCTCCCCGCCCGTATCCGTGACCCAGAGCGCGACGCCCGGCAGCGCGACGCGCCGACCCGCCTCGTAGAACCCCTCTTGGCCCATGCCCTGCCTCCCCCGCCTCGCCGCGCTTCTATGGCCGGTGGCGCGGCGGCGGAAGCCCGCTGCAAATCGGGTCTTGGGATTCCGGACGCCCGGGTGCAGCCTCTGCCGCACAAGTCGCATGCAAGCGACGGGACGGAGGACACCATGAGCATCACACTCGGACGACGCGGGCTGATGGCGCTGCTGCCGGCGCTGGGTGCCAGCCAGGCCCTGGCCCAGGGCAGCTGGCCCCGCGCCGGCGTGCGCTTCATCTTCCCCTTCACCCCCGGATCGGCCGTGGATGTGGTGGCCCGCCTGGTGGCGCAAGATCTTTCCGCCCGGCTCGGCCAGCCCTTCATCGTCGAAAGCCGCACCGGCGCGGGCGGCAGCATCGGCACGGAGGTCGCGGCCCGCGCCCGGCCGGATGGCGAGACCTTCCTGGTCGGCTCCCCCGGCAATATGGCGATCGGCCCGGCGATGATGCCGAACCTGACCTATGACGTGGCGCGGGATTTCGTCGCCGTCAGCCACCTCGCCACCTTCCCGCAGGTGCTGGTGGTCTCGCCCAGCCTGCCGGTGCGCAACCTGGCGGAGTTGGTGGCCTATTCGAAGGCCAATCCCGGTCGGCTCAACTATGCCTCCTCCGGCGTCGGGGCGACCAACCACCTGGCGATGGAGATGCTGCGCGCGGCCACCGGCCTCACCGCCACCCATGTCCCCTATCGCGGCGGGCTGGTCACGCTGCAGGCCATCCTGTCGAATGACGTGCAGATGTGCATCGAGGGAATCCTGACCCTGCCGCCCTTCCTGGCCGACAACCGCCTGCGCGCCATCGCGGTGACCGGCGCCGAACGCTCCGCCCTGATGCCCGATGTGCCCGCGGTGGCGGAGACGGTGCCGGGCTTCGATGCCGGTGCCTGGGTCATGCTCTTTGCTCCCGCCGGCACCCCGGCCCCGATCGTCGAGCGGCTGTCGGCGGAGGTCGCTGTTTCCCTGGCCAAGCCCGAAATCCGCGCCCGGCTGGCCGAGCTCGGCGCCACCGTCACCGGCGCCACGCCGGAACAGGCGGCGACCATCCACCGGCAGGAGCTGACGAAATGGCGCCGCGCGGTCGAGGCTTCGGGCGCGGTGGCCGGCTGAATGTCCCTGCTGTTCAGCCCGATCACTTTGGCCGGCCGCAGCCTGCGCAACCGCATCACCTTCGGCGCCATGAGCAGCCGGATGCCGCGGGAGGGGGCGGTGACGCCGGTGATGGTGGCGCATCTTACGGCGCGGGCCGCCGGCGGCGCCGGCATGGTGGTGACGGAGGCGCTGGCCGCCTGCCGCTCCGCCGCCGTGCCCGCCCGCGTCGCTGCCTGGGACGAGGCGCAGCTGCCCGGCCTGGCGCGGCTGGCGGAGGCGGTGGAGGGGAAGGGCGCGGCGCTGGTCGGCCAGCTCTGGCATGCCGGCAATGCGCATCGGGATGCCCGGGCGCTGAACGCCGTGGGGCCCTCCGCCGTGGTCGATGCGGCATCCTGGACCGTGCCGCGGGCGCTGACCTCGGCCGAGGTGGAGGGGCTGGTCGAGGAATATGCCGACAGCGCCCATCGGCTGCAGCGCGCGGGGTTCTCGGGGGTGGAGATCTCGGCGGCGCACGGCTTCCTGCCGCTGCAATTCCTCTCGCCGGTGACCAACCAGCGGCAGGACCGCTGGGGCGGCGACGCCCAGGGCCGCAGCGCCTTCCTGCGCGCCATTCTCGCCGCGGTCCGCGCCCGCTGCGGCGCCGGTTTCATCCTGGGCGTGAAGCTGCCGGCGGATGACGGCGTGCCGGGCTCGATCGACCCGGCAGAGGCGGCGCGGCTGACCGCCTGCGTGGTGGCGGAGACGCCGCCGGACTACCTGTGTTTCAGCCAGGGCAGCCACGGCCCCAGCCTCTGGATGCACGCGCCGGACATGCATGAGGCGCCCATGCCGTTCCGGGGCGCCTGGGCGCCGCTGCGGGCGGCGGCGGGCGGGGTGAAGCTGGCTGCTGTGGGGCGCATCACGGCGCCGGAGATGGCCGCGGCTTTGCTGGACTCCGGCGATGCGGACCTCGTCATGCTCACCCGCCCGCTGCTGGCCGATCCGGACTGGCCAGAGAAGGCGCGCAGCGGGCGTGTCGAAAAAATCCGGCCCTGCATCTATTGCAATGCCTGCTGGGGCGAGATCGACCGCGGCAATACCATCGCCTGCAGCGTCAATCCCCGCGCCGGCACGCTCGCCGATGCCGAGCCGCCGCCGGCCCCCGCCGCCCAGCCAAGGCATGTGGTCGTGGTGGGCGACGGCGTGGCCGGGCTGCAGGCGGCGGCGGTGGCGGCGGAGCGCGGGCATCGGGTGACGCTGCTCGGCCGTGGCGCGGAGCCGAGCGGCGCGGCACGTCTGCATGCGCGCCTGCCGGGCTGCGCCGATGTCGGCGCGTTCCTCGACCATCTGGTGGCCCGCGCGGCCGCCGCCGGCGTGGCGCGGACCCGTGGCGAGACGGCCGAGGATGTGCTGGCCCTGGCGCCGGACCAGGTGGTGCTGGCCACCGGCGCCGCCATGGTGCCGCTGCGCCACAACTGCCCCGGCGCGCTGGACCTGCGCAGCGCCCTGGCGGGGCTGATGGCGGAGGACCGGCGCCCGGGCGGCCTGGCCGTGCTCTTCGACCACGACCACACCGCCGCCACCTACGCCGCCGCCGAATTCCTGCTGGACCGCTTCGACCGGCTGCTGCTGCTGACGCCGCGGGATGCCATCGCCCGCGATGTGCCGGCGCTCTATGCCCAGGGCGTGCACCGGCGGCTTGCCGCCTTCGGCGCGCGGGTGGAGGTGCTGATCCACCGCGAACCCGCCGGGCTGGAGGGCGATGTGCTGCGCATCCGCCACCTGCTGACCGGCGCCGAGACCACCCGCGAAGGGGTCGCCCTGCTGGCCTATGCCACGCCGCGCCGCCCGGGGGCGGAGGCGCTGGAGGCGGCGCTGCAGGCCGCCGGCCTGCCCGTGCTGCGCGCCGGGGATGCGGTGGCGCCGCGGCTGATGATGTCCGCCGTGCGCGACGGGCAATGGGTGGGAGAGGCGGTGTAGCGCCACCCGCCCCGCTTGACCGGGATCAATGCCCGCGGCGGCGGACCGGGCCAGCCTGCCGGCGCATCATCCGCGCCGGAGGTTCCCATGCCCGCCCCCCTGCTGCGCCGCGCCATCCCTGCCCTGATGCTGTTCGCCGGGCCGCTGCAGGCGCAGGGCCTGCCGGGCGATCCGCTGGCGGGGCAGAGGCTGGCGCGGGAATGGTGCGGCGAGTGCCACCTGGCGGCGCCGGGCGCCGCCTCCGATGCCGTGCCCAGCTTCCGCGCCATCGCCGCCCGCCCCGGCACCACCGCCGCCACGCTGCGCGCCGCGCTGCAGGCGCCGCATGCGCCGATGCCACCGCTCGGCCTGTCGCGCGCGCAGATCGACGACCTGGTCGCCTTTATCCTGTCGCCGCCTTGACCTGTCGCAAGGCGCCGGCCTTCGCCCCGCCGCAGCATCCATCGCGGGCAGGGAGGAGGACCAGAAGATGCAGGATCGTCGACTGGACGAGATCATCCGGGACCAGAAGCCGCTCATGCTGGGGCCGCAGGCCACGCTGGCCGAGGCCTGCCGCGCCATGCACCAACGCCGCGTCGGCGCCGTGCTGGTGGTGGAGGAGGGGGACCGGCTGCAGGGCATCTTCACCGGCCGGGACGCGGTGCGCTGCCTGGCCGAGGGCCGCGACCCCCAGGCCACCCGCCTGCACCAGGTGATGACATGCCGGCCGGAGACGCTGGCGCCCCGGCAGCGGGCGATCGAGGCGCTGCGCCTGCTGGACAATGGCGGCTTCCGCCACCTGCCGGTCTGCGAGGACGGCCAGGTGCGCGGCATCGTCTCGCGCTACGATTTCCGCGCCATGGAGCACGCCCGGCTGGACGAGGAGACGGGCTTCTTCGAGAGGCTGCGCTAAAGCACTATCCGATAACACTGAATCAGTGTTCTCGGATTTCGTGCTTTAGAAACAATAACTCCTAGAGCACGAGATCCGTCCGAGAGGACGGATCGTGCTCTAGGGCCAAGGCCCTCAGAGACCGGTTGAGAATGCCGGCGGCTGAGGGACCGCAGGCGATTTTTCGTCCCTGCAAGGCGGGCGGCTTGCCGCCCAACCTGGCAGGGGCGGAAAAGCGCCGCGGAACCGACCCGTCCGGCATTCTCAAACGGTCTCTCAGTGCAGGGTTTGCGGCCCCAGGCTGGACGGGGTGGCCAGGGCGCAGGGCGGCGCCAGGGCCGGGGCAGGCAGCATGGCGCCGGCCCGCTGCAGCGCCGCGCCAAAGTCCCGCGCCGCGGCCAGCGCCGGCATCAGCGCGGGCTCGGGCAGCCAGTCCATCAGCACATCCAGCGCGGCGAAGGACTGGCCGGCCTGCACCGCCGCGGTCAGCTGCAGCAGGGCGGCCTCGTCCGGGCTCAGGCCGGGGCAGCGGCAGCAGCGCACATCCAGGCTGCGCCGTGCGGAATGCGCGAGCAGCCGCATGAGCCGGTCGAAGGCCTCCGCCCCCTCCGCCACCACGCCGCCCAGCGCCAGGTAGCGGCGCCAGTCCGGATGCCGGCCGGCGGGGGCCAGCAGCGGCGCGACCCAGGCCCGCAGGGCGCCGGCCACCAGCAGTTCCGCCGCTCCCAGCTCCTGCATCGGCCGCTCGCCCGGGGCCGGCAGCAGGTGGTCGCATTCGTAGCCGGGCATCGCGCCCCCCTTTATTGCGAATGATTCGCAAAATCATATGGCGAGCCACCCCGCTTTGTCGATGCCCGGCCGGGGCGGCTAGTCTGCCCGCATGATGGCGCTGCGCAGATCACCCTCCGCCCCCGGATGGCGCCCGCGAAGCTGGCTTTGGCGCCTGCTGCTGGTCCTTCTGCTGGCACCGCCGGCCCTGATCCTGGCCTATCGCGTCATCCCGCCCCCGGTGACGCCCCTGATGCTGATCCGCGCCACCCAGGGCCATGGCCTGCAGCGCGACTGGGTGGCGCTGGACCGCATCGCCCCCGCCCTCGCCCGGGCCGTCATCGCCTCGGAGGACAATCTCTTCTGCCGCCAGACGCTGGGCTTCGACTTCGGCGCGCTGCGGGCGGAGCTGCAGGAATGGTGGGAAGGGGACCGGCCGCGCGGGGCCAGCACCATCACCATGCAGACGGCCAAGAACCTGCTGCTCTGGCCGGGCCGCGACCCCTTCCGCAAGCTGGTGGAGGCCTGGCTGACGCCGCAGGTCGCGCTGCTCTGGCCGCGACAGCGGGTGATGGAGGTCTATCTGAATATCGTCGAATTCGGCCCGGGCATTTATGGCGCGGAGGCCGCCGCCCGCGCCTTCTTCGACAAGCCTGCCGCCCGCCTGACGCAGCGCGAGGCGGCCCTGCTGGCCGCGGTCCTGCCCAGCCCGCTGAACTGGTCCGCCGCCGCCCCTTCCCCAGCCACGGCGCGGCGGGCGGCGAATATCGAACGCCGCATCGGCCAGCTCGGCCCGCTGCTCGACTGCCTTGCCGAAAGCTGAGACAGAACCGCTGAGGGAACGAGGCGCCCCCGCGGCCCCCGCGCTGGACAATCCCGCCGGTTCGGGCCAAGAGGCGCGCTGACCTGAACGCCTTCTCGGCCCGGAGCCTGTTCCCCATGACGTCCCCGGTTTTCGACCGCATCGCCGATATCATCGCCGAGAACAGCGAAGTGCAGCGCGAGGCCATCACGCCGGAAGCGCATGTCATCAACGACCTGGGCATCGACAGCCTGGACTTCCTCGACATCGTCTTCGCCATCGACAAGGCCTTTGGAATCAAGGTGCCGGTCGAAAGCTGGACCCAGGAAGTGAATGCCGGCACCGCGCCCGCGGAGAAGTACTTCGTCATGGGCAACCTGGCCCAGCGGATCGAGGAGCTGGTGGCGGCGAAGCAGGCCAAGGCCTGACCAAGGACTGACGGGGCGCGCGCCATGCGGCTGGAATATTTCCAGATGGTCGATCGCGTGGTGACGCTGGGCGCGGACCACATCACGGTCGAAAGCCAGGTGCCGGAGGCCAGCCCGGTTTTCGAGGGCCATTTTCCCGGCCATCCCATCGTCCCCGGCGTGCTGCTGGTGGAGACCATGGCCCAGACCGCCGGCTGGCTGCTGCTGGCGATCGAGAAGCTGGAACGCATGCCCTTCCTGCTGAAGGTCAATGGCGCCAATTTCCGCGGCTTCGTCAGCCCCGGCGCGAAGCTGGTGGTGGAGGCGAAGCGCAGCCATGACGGATCCGGCTATGCGGTGGCCGAGGCGCGCATCCTGTCCGAGGGCAAGCGCATCGCCGATGCCGAGATCACCTTTCGGATCATGCCCTTCCCCGCCGAGGCGCTGCGCGCGGCCATGACGGAGACGGCGCAACGCATCGGCCTGCCCGGTTTTTCTGGGCCAGGTCACAGCTGATGGAGATCTGGATCACCGGCATCGGCCTGGTCTCGGCGGCCGGCGAGGGCCGCGCCGCGCATCTGGCCGCACTTGCCGCGAGCACCCCGGCGCCGGTGGATGCCGAAAGCCACGCCCCCTTCCCGCTGCATCCCGCCCCGGCGCTGGAGCTCGACCGGCAGATCCCGAAGAAGGGCGACCAGCGGCAGATGGAGCCCTGGCAGCGCCTCGGCACCTACGCCGCCGGCCTGGCGCTGGACGATGCCGGCGCCCGCGCCCTGGTCGCCGAGATGGACCTCATCGTCGCCGCCGGCGGTGGCGAGCGGGACATGGCGCTGGATGAAAGCGTGCTGGCGGCACTCGCCGCCCTGCCGCCGGCCGAGGCCGCCTTGCAGCTGAACGCCCTGCTGGCCGGCGGGCTGCGGCCGACGCTGTTCCTGGCGCAACTCTCCAACCTGCTGGCGGGCAATATCTCGATCGTCCATGGCGTGACGGGCGCGTCGCGCACCTTCATGGGGGAGGAACAGGCCGGGGCGGATGCGGTGCGCATCGCGGCCGCGCGGCTGGCCGAAGGCCGCGGCCAGGCCGCCCTGGTCGGCGGCGCCTTCGTCGCCGCGCGCTGGGATTTGATGGTGCTCTACCACTCGGCCGGGCTGCTGCGGCAGGGCGGCTTTGCGCCCGTCTTTGCCCGGGACGAGGCGCCGGGCGCGATTCCCGGCACGCTCGGCGCCTTCCTGGTGCTGGAGACGGCCGACAGCGCCCGGGCCCGAGGCGCCCGGGGGCTCGCGCGGGTGATGGGCGTGGCCTGCGAACAGGCGCGGCGCGACCAGGCCGATGGCAGCGCCGCCGCCGCCCGCCGCGCCTTGGACCGGCTGGCGCTGCCGGAGGGGCCGCTGGCGGTGCTCTCGGGCGCCACCGGCGGCGCCGTCCCCACCGCGGCCGAGCGCGAATTTTTGGCGGGTCTCGCCCGGGACGTCACGCTGCGCGCCGCCGGCAGCCGGCTCGGCTGGGGGGTGGAGGCAAGCTTCCCGGCCAGCCTGGCGCTCGGCGCGCTGATGCTGTCCGAAGGCGTGCTGCCGCCGTCGCTGGAGGCGGCCGAGGCGCCCTTCGAGGCGCCGCCGACCGACCTGCTGGTGACCGGCTTCGGCGCCTGGCGCGGCGAGGCGCTCGCGCATCTGCAGGCCATTCCGGCGGAGGAGCAGCCGTGACGGACGTTGATTCGCGCGGCCGCCCCATCGTCGCGGTGACCGGCATCGGCCTGGTCACCCCGCTCGGCTTCGGTGTCGCGAAAAACTGGGCGGCGCTGCTGGCCGGCACCTCCGGCATCCGCCGCATCACCCGCTTCCCCACCAACGACCTGCGCACCACCATCGCCGGCACGGTCGACCTGCCCGAGGAAGCCGAGGGCCGGGTGCTGACCGCCACGCCGCGCGTCACCCGCATGGCGACCCTGGCCGCGGAGGAGGCGCTGGCAGAGGCCGGCCTGGAAGGCGGCGCCTTCCCCGGCCCGCTGATGCTCGGCATGCCGCCGGTCGAGGTGGAGTGGCCGCACCGCTTCGAACTCGCCCGCCGCGTGGCACCGGACGCGGCCACCTATCCCGCGCTGACGCTGGCCGCGACCGGCTGGTCCGAACTCTATGAGACCGCCGCCTTCCAGACCGTCGGCGAGACGCTGGCTGCCCGCTTCGGCACGCGCGGCTCCCCCGTCGCCGTCACCACCGCCTGCGCCACCGGTGCGTCGGCCATCCAGCTCGGCGTCGAGGCGATCCAGCGTGGCGAGACGGAGGCCGCGCTGGCCATCGGCGCGGATGGCACGGTGCAGCCGGAGGCGCTGATCCGCTTCTCCCTGCTCTCCGCCCTGTCGACCCGCAACGACGATCCCACCGGCGCCTCCCGCCCCTTCGAGAAGAACCGCGGCGGCTTCGTGATGAGCGAGGGCGCCGCCTGCCTGGTCCTCGAAAGCCTGTCGCACGCCCGCGCCCGCGGCGCCCGTATCCTCGGCCTGGTGCGCGGCGCCGGCGAGAAGTCGGACAGTTTCCACCGCACCCGCTCCAACCCCGATGGCAGCGCGGTGATCCGCGCCATGCGCAACGCGATCGAGGATGCGGGGCTGACGCCCGCCGATATCTCCTACGTCAATGCGCACGGCACCGGCACGCCGGAGAACGACAAGATGGAGAACCTGGCCATGCGCGCCGTCTTCGGGGACGCCGCGCCGCCGATCTCCTCCAACAAGTCGATGATCGGCCATACGCTATCCGCCTCCGGCGCCATCGAGGCCGCCTTCAGCCTGCTGGCGATCCGCGACCAGATGCTGCCGCCGACCATCAACCATGTGGAGCCGGACCCGGCCATCACGCTCGACGTGGTGCCGAACGTGGCCCGCGCCGCGAAGGTCGAGAACGTGCTGTCCAACAGTTTTGGGTTCGGCGGCCAGAACGTCTGTCTTGTCCTCAGTGGAGCACCCAACTGATGCGCGCCCTGCGCCTGCATGGCGACCGCGACCTGCGGCTGGAAGAGATCGACGCGCCGCCGCCGCCCGCCGAGGGCGAGGTGCAGCTGCGCATCCGCGCCGTCTCCCTGAACCACATCGATGTCTGGGGCTGGCGCGGCATGGCCTTCGCCCAGCGCACGCTGCCGCTGGCGGTGGGCGCGGAGGCCTCGGGCGAAGTCGTCGCGGTGGGTGCCGGCGTCACCGGCTGGAAGGCGGGCGACCGCGCCGTGCCCTATGGCGCCCGCACCTGCGGGCATTGCGCCGCCTGCCGCGAAGGCCGCGACAATTTCTGCGAGAACGTTTCAGGCGTCGCCGGCTTCCATATCGACGGTTTCGCCCGCGAGCTCGCCAATGTGCCCGCGCGGCTGCTGGTGCGCGTGCCCGATTCCGTGCCCTTCGAGGAAGCGGCCTGCGCCACCGTCACCTTCGGCACGGTCGAGCACATGCTCTTCGACAACGCCCAGCTGAAGCCGGGCGAGACCATCCTGATCCAGGCCGCGGGATCCGGCATCGGGTCCGTTGCCATCCGCGTCGCCAAGGCGCTGGGCTGCACCGTGATCGCCACCGCCGGCGATGACGAGAAATGCGCCAAGGCACAGGCGCTCGGCGCCGACCATGTGGTGAACTACAGCGAGAAGAATTTTTCGACGGTGGCCCGCCGCGTGACGGGCAAGCGCGGCGTGGATGTCGTGTTCGAACATGTGGGCGCCACCACCTGGGCGGGGTCGCTGCTGTCCCTGCGCGCCGGCGGGCGGCTGGTGACCTGCGGCAGCACCTCCGGCGTCTCGGCCGAGACCAACCTGATGATGATCTTCCAGCGCCAGCTCCGCATCTTCGGCAGCTTCGGCTGCGCCATCCGCAATGTGGGCGACGCGCTGGGCAAGATGTCGCAGGGCATCCTGCCGGTGCTGGATACCGTCGTGCCGCTGGAGCGCTTCACGGAAGGCCTGGAGCGGCTGGAATCGCGCCGCGTCTTCGGCAAGATCGTCGTGAAGTTCTGAATTGAAGGCGACCCTGAAACGCGCCGGCGAGGAGGCGCTGGCCGCCCTGATCCGGGGCGGCTTCGCCATGGTGCGCGCGCTGGGACCGGACCGCGCCGGGCGCATCGGCGCGGCGGTGGCCCGCACCCTCGGCCCACTCACATCGGCCAACCGCATCGCGCGGGAAAACATCGACGCGGCCTTTCCGGAGAAGTCGGCGGCGGAACGCGAAGCGATCCTGCGCGAGAGCTGGGAGAATCTTGGCCGCACCGCCAGCGAATACGTCCATCTCGGCGATCTCTGGGATTTCGACCCGGAACGCCCGAATACCGGCCGCATCGAGCTGGATGTGGACAGCATGGCGCGCTTCGAGCGGCTGCGCGACGACGGCCAGCCCGCCATCATCTTCGCCGCCCACCTCGCCAATTGGGAATTGCCGGCCGTCGCCGCCATGCGCCATGGCCTGCCGGCAGCCGCGCTCTACCGCACGCCCAACAATGCCGCCGTGGCGCGGGACATCCTGGCGCTGCGTCGCGGCGTGATGGGCACCCTGATCCCCGCCGGCCCCGCCGCCCCCATCCGCATGATGGAGGCGCTGGATGAGGGCCTGCATCTCGGCATGCTGGTCGACCAGCGTTTCGGCCGCGGCCCGAAAATCCGCTTCTTCGGGCGGGAGGCGACGGCCATCCCGATCCTCGCCCGCCTGGCGCGGCGCTTCGACTGCCCCATCCACGGCGCCCGCGCCATCCGCCTGCCTGGCGGCCGCTTCCGGCTGGAGCTGACGGAGGCGGTGCAGCTGGTGCGGGACGCGAAAGGCCAGGTGGATATCCAGGCCGCGACCCAGCAGGTGAACGACATCGTCGAGGGCTGGGTGCGCGAACACCCCGGCCAATGGCTCTGGCAGCACCGCCGCTGGCGGATGTAGGCCTCAGCCCAGCGGCAGCGTCCGGTACAGCGCCACACGCAGCCCGCCATGCGGCACCGGTGCCGTATTCGGCAGGAAGGGCAGCCGCGTCGCATGCGCCAGCTTCGGCTCGCTGGTCACCATCCCGACGCGCCAGCCGCCAAAACGCCGCAGCATCACCTGGCCGAAGGCGGCGTAGAGCGGCGCGAGGTCCGTCCCCTCCCCCATCCGGCTGCCATAGGGCGGGTTGACGATGACGAGCCCCGGTGGGCCTTCGGGCGGCGTCAGCTCGCTGATCGGCGCCTGGGCGAAGTCGGTGGTTTCCGCCACGCCCGCGCGTTCCGCATTGGCGCGGCACATCGCGACGGCGCCGGCGTCGCGGTCCCGCCCGTAGCAGCGCGCGGCGGAGGCCGGCTCGCGCCGCACCGCGCGCATCGCCTGCCAGGCGGCGTCGTCGAAGCCGGCCAGCCGTTCGAAGGCGAAGGCGCGGGCGCGGCCGGGGTTCAGCCGTGCCGCGATCTCCGCCGCCTCGATCACGAAGGTGCCGGCGCCGCACATCGGGTCGACCAGCGGCTCCCGCCCCTCATAGCCGCAGGCCTGCAGGAAGAGCGCGGCCATCGTCTCCCGCAGCGGCGCCGGGTTCACCGCCTGCTTGTAGCCCCGCTTGTGCAGCGGCTCGCCGGAGGTATCGACGCTGATGGTGCACTGGTCGTTTTCCAGCCGCACCATCACCAGCACGCCATCCTCGGCCTGACGCGCGCCCAGCGTCTCGCGGATCGCGGTCTCGATCCGCTGCGCGGCGGCGCCGGAGTGGTAGATGCGCGATCCGGCGCAACTCGCCTCCACCCGGAAGGGCACATCGGCGCGCAGCACGCTGGCCCAATCGACGCGACGCGCCTTGGCATCCAGCTGCGCCAGGTGCACGGCGCGAAAGCTGTCGATGCGTGCCAGCACGCGCCCGGCGCCACGCAGCCAAAGATTGGCGCGCCAGACATCGGGCCAGCCGCCCTGGATGGCGACACCGCCCGGCACCGCCTTGGGCCGCCGGAAACCCTTGGTCCGCACTTCCTCGAACAGCAGGGGCTCCAGCCCCGGCGCGGTCGCGACAAAGATCTCGAAGCTGTCGCTCACACGTTGAACCGGAACAGCAGGACGTCGCCGTCCTTCACCACGTATTCCTTGCCCTCGATGCGCATCTTCCCGGCTTCCTTGGCGCCCTGCTCGCCGCCGAGCGCGACATAGTCGTCATAGGCGGTGGTCTCGCTGGCGATGAAGCCGCGCTCGAAGTCGCCATGGATGACGCCCGCCGCGCCGGGCGCCTTGGTGCCGCGGGTGATGGTCCAGGCCCGCGTTTCCTTCGGCCCCACGGTGAAATAGGTGATCAGCCCCAGCAGCTCGTAGCCCGCGCGGATGATGCGATCGAGGCCGCTATCGGCCAGGCCGAGCGATTCGAGAAAATCGGCGCGGTCGGCCTCCGGCATCTGGCTGATCTCGGCCTCGATGGCGGCGGAGACGATCACCGCCTTGGCGCCCTGCGCCTTCGCCATGGCGAAGACCTTTTCCGCATGCGCATTGCCGGTGGCGGCGGAGGACTCCTCCACGTTGCAGACATAGAGCACCGGCTTGCTGGTCATCAGCTGAAGCCGGCGCACCGCCTCCTCCTCCCCCTTCGGGATGGCGGTGCGGGCGGGCTTGCCATCGGCCAGCGCGGCCATGATGGGTTCGATCAAGGCGAGCTGCGCGGTGGCTTCCTTGTCGCCGCCGCGGGCGCGCTTGGTCAGCCCATGGGCGCGCTTCTCCAGGCTGTCGAGGTCCGCCAGCATCAGCTCGGTCTCGACCGTCTCCGCATCCCGCACCGGGTCGACATTGCCCTCGACATGGGTGACGTCGTCATCCTCGAAGCAGCGCAGGACATGGACGATGGCGTCCACCTCCCGGATGTTCGCCAGGAACTGGTTGCCCAGCCCCTCGCCCTTGGAGGCGCCGCGCACCAGGCCCGCGATATCCACGAATTCCAGGCTGGTCGGCACGATCTTCTGGGACTTGCCGATCTTGGCCAGCGTGCCCAGGCGCGGGTCGGGCACCGCCACGCGGCCGACATTCGGCTCGATCGTGCAGAAGGGATAGTTCGCCGCCTGCGCCGCCGCCGTCTGCGTCAGCGCGTTGAAAAGCGTGGACTTGCCGACATTGGGCAGGCCGACGATGCCGCAGTTGAAACCCATGGGAGGTGATCCGTTCAGGAAGTCGCAGCGTCGAGCAACGCGCAGAGGTCGGTGGCAAGGGTGGAGGCGGCGATGCGGGCGGCCGCGTCATCGGTCCGGAAATCCAGCGCCGCGCTGCGCAGGAAGGGGGCGAGGGTGGCGGGCGGCAGGCCCACCTTCTTCGCCGCCTCCGCGATGCGCGCGGCCTGTTCGGCCGGCGCCCGGGATTCGGCCAGCAGGGCGGCGGCATCCAGCGCCAGGGCGG
The DNA here is from genome assembly GCF_019024325.1 of Falsiroseomonas tokyonensis. Taxonomy (GTDB): domain Bacteria; phylum Pseudomonadota; class Alphaproteobacteria; order Acetobacterales; family Acetobacteraceae; genus Falsiroseomonas; species Falsiroseomonas tokyonensis. The sequence continues at coordinate 87,062 of NZ_JAFNJS010000010.1, read as the reverse complement.
CACGCAGCGCGGCCTCGCCGGCGGTGTGCAGCACCATGCGCTGGCGGCGGATATCGGAGACCGGCTCGCCGCCCGGCACGCCCGGCGGGTTCGGCGCGGCGGTGGCGCGCAGCGCGGCGGCGGCCTGGGCCAGGCCCTGGGCTTCCCGGATCAGCCCGGCGGCCAGCGCCGCGGCGCCATTGGCAAAATCCTCCGGCCCCGGTCCGCCGAAGCCGCCGTCGAAGACGCTGTCATCGTCCAGCCCGCTCATCGGTCAGCTCTCCTGCGTCAGCAGCGCAACGCGCGTCATGAAGGCCTCGTGCTGGCCTTCCGCCAGCAGCGGCGCGGCATCGGCCACGGCGTCCAGCAGCGGCTCCACCCAGGTTTCCACCTTGGCAAAATTACCCAGCACATGGCCGGTGACGCGGTCCTTGTGGCCCGGATGCCCGATGCCCACGCGGACGCGCCAGAAATCCGCATTGCCGAAGGCGCGCTGCATGTCGCGCAGGCCGTTATGGCCGGCGGTGCCGCCGCCCTTCTTCACCTTGAGCTTGCCGGGTGCCAGGTCCAGCTCGTCATGAAAGGCCCAGATATCGGCCGTGCCGAGCTTCAGGAAGGCGGCGGCCTGCTGCACGGCGTCGCCGCTGGCATTCATATAGGTCTCTGGCTTCAGGGCCAGGATCTTCTGGCCAGCCAGCACGCCCTCCGCCACCTGCCCCTTGAAGCGCTTGCGCCAGGCCGAAAAGCCGTGGCGGCGGGCAATGGCGTCCATCGCCATGAAGCCGATGTTGTGGCGCTGCCGCGCATGTTCCTGCCCCGGATTGCCGAGGCCGACCCAAAGCAGCGCCACCGCAAGGGACCCCTTTTGCGAATAAGTCGGTTTGGCGAAGGGGGTTCTGCTTCTGCCTGAAGCCAAGGCCGGCCGTGCAGCCCCCCCTCACCCAACCCTCTCCCCCCGTTGGGGGGAGAGGGCTTGCTGGAAGAAAATTACTTCTTCTTGGCGGGTGCGGCCGGGGCGGCGGCGGCGGCCGGCTTGGCGGCACCCTTGGCCGGCGCCTTGCCCTTGCCCTTGGCGGGCTCCGGCGCCGCCACGGCGACCGGGGCCAGTTCCTCATCCACCGTCGGCGCGGCGATGGAGGCGATCATGAAGTCGCGGCCGACGATGCCGGGGCGCGCGCCGAAATTGTCCTTGATGGAGGACCAGCGCAGGCTGTCGCCGATCTTGGCCTCGGCCAGGTCGATCTCGAAGTGGTCCGGCACCTTGTCGGTCTCGGCCAGCACCTCGACCTCGCGGCGGACCACGTTCAGCACGCCGCCGGCCTTGATGCCGGCCGAGGTGTCCTCGTGCAGGAAGACCACCGGCACGCGGACGCGGATACGCGCACCGGGCGCCACGCGCTGGAAATCGATGTGGATGGGGCGATCCGTCACCGGGTGGAACTGCACCTCGCGCATGATGGTGCGCTCGGTCGGGCCGTCCTTCACCGCCACCTCATAGAGGTGCGACTGCCAGCCGCCCTTGGTGAGTTCCTTCATGATGTCGCGCGGGTCGAAGGCCACCAGCGTCGCCGCCTGCTTCGCACCATACACCACACCGGGGACCAGCCCCTCCCGCCGGGTCGCGCGCGCTGCCCCCTTACCTGCATCTGCGCGCGCCACGGCTTCGATCCGCACTGTCTGGACCATTGCCAGGCTCCTTCAATGAAACTTGCGCCGGCCGCCGGCTTTCGCCGGGCCGGGCGCAAAGAAAATGCGCCGGCCTCCAGGGGTGCCGACGCAGCGGGGACGCCTAGCCCAAACGCGGGGGGAAGTCCAGCGCGGAGGGGGGCCAACCCCCTCCGCGCGCCGGCCTCAGCCGGTCTGCTGGATGGCCGAGAGGCGCCAGGCCTCGCCGGGGAAGCGGGTGTAGGTGAGGATCTCCGTCACCTCCTGCGCCTCGCTCGGATGGCCTTCCACCACCTTGCCCGAGGCGTCCGTCGTCACGTCCACGATGGAGTAGCGCATGGCCACCGTCGCGAAGTGCTGGCCGTTCTCCTGCCAGGCCTCGGACAGGTCGCCCGAGAGCAGGCGGGTGCCGCTGGTCACATTGGTCCAGCCGCGGGCGCGCAGGTCCTTCAGGTCCTGGGCGAAGTAGTTGGTCATCTCCGGGGTGGAGAGCCGGCGCAGCGCCTCCAGGTCCTGGCGCGACCAGGCGTCGTTCACCGCATGCAGGTTCTGCTCGAATTCCTGGTAGTCGGATTCGCCGATCTGCAGCGGCTGGGTCGCCACCGCGGGGGTGGCGGCCATGGCGCCGGGCACCGGGCCGCGCGGGGCGCCCATGCCGCCCATGGCGGAGGCCATCTGGGGCCGCGGATTGGCACCCTGCTGCATGTCCCGCGCATAGGCGTTGGGCGGGCCACCGGCCGTCGCCTCGCGCCGGCCGCGGATCATGCGCATCACCAGCCAGATCACGCCGCCGATCAGCGCCACCTGCAGCAGCAGGCCGAGGATGGAGGCGAAGCCGCCGATGCCGCCGAACAGGCCGGCGCCCAGGAACATGCCGATCAGGCCGGCGCCGAGCAGGCCGCCCATCAGCCCGCCGCGCATGCCGGTGCGTGCAGCGGCAGCGCCGGCCGCGGCCGTGCCGGCCGTCGCGGCACCCGTCGTGGCGGCGGAAGGCGCGGTCTGGGTGCGCTGCATCTGCGTGGCGCCACCCGGGGCGGTGGTGGTGGGAGGGGGCGCCTGGTAGGTGCGGGTGCCCCGGCTGCCGGAGGAGAAGCCCCCGCCGCGGCGCGCTTCCGCAAGCGCGGGGGCCAATGCCAGCGCCACAACGGCGATGGCGGCCATGAAAGATGCTTTGCGGCGCATGATGGGGTCCGTGGCTCCGATCTGGGTTTCCTGGCTGTAATATAGGGAGCCCTTTGCCGAATTGCGAAGGCCCGTTGCTCAGTTCCCACCAGGCCACCACCGCCCCTGCGTTACGCTTGCGTCACCAGGGGCCGCGGGCCACCCTGTGGCCAGGCAGACAGGGGCTGATCATGCGACGACGGGGACCGGGACTGGGATGGGGTCTGGCGGCGGGCTTCGCCCTGGTGGCGCAGGTGGCGGCGGCCCCGATGGCGGCGGCCCAGGGCAGCGGCCAGGGGGCGGGCCAGGCGGCGGCGCCGCGGCTGTTCCGCATGGCCACCAGCGTGGATGCCGCGACGCTCGACCCGCATGCGACCAATGCGCTGTTCACCTATCTGGTGGTCAGCCAGGTCTATGAGACGCTGACCCACCGGGCCGACGACCTGAAGGTGCAGCCCGGCCTGGCGCTGGCCTGGGAACAGGCGGAACCCACCCGCTGGCGCTTCCGGCTGCGCCCGAATGTCCGCTTCGCCGGCGGCGAGGCCTTCAACGCCGACGACGTGGTCTTCAGCATCACCCGGGCGCTGGCGCCGACCTCGAACTACGGCATCTATGTGGATACCGTGGCCTCCGTCGTCGCGGTGGACGATCTGACGGTCGATGTCATCACCCGGGTGCCGGACCCGGTGGTGCCGGACAAGCTGACCCGCGTGCTGATGATGGATCGCGGCTGGTCCGAGGCGAACCGTGCCGCCGTGCCCCAGAACTTCGCGCAGCGGGAGGAAAGCTTCACCGTCCGCAACGCCAATGGCACCGGCCCCTATGTGATCCGCACGCGGGAGGTCGACCAGCGCACCGTGATGGTGCGCAATCCCAGCTGGTGGGGCGCCGGGGAGACGCGCGGCAATGTCGGCGAATACCACCACGTCACGCTGAATTCCGATGCGACGCGCGTCGCCGCCCTGCTCTCGGGCGAGGTGGACATGGTTCATGTGGTGCCGGTGCAGGATGTGGCCCGCATCCAGCGCGACCCACGGCTGCGGATTCTCCAGGGGCAGGAGAACCGGACGGTCTGGCTCGGCCTGCGCCAGGATGTGGCGGAGCTAGAGGGCTCCGACGTACGCGGCCGCAACCCCTTCAAGGATCTGCGGGTGCGCCAGGCGATCGCGCATGCGCTGGACATGGAGGCGATGCGCCGCACCACCCTTCGCGGGCAGGGCGTGCCCACGGCCAGCATGTGGACCCAGTTCGTCAATGGCTGGTCGGAGGAGGCGGACCGCCGCCTGCCCTACGACCCGGCCAAGGCGCGCGCCCTGCTGGCCGAGGCCGGCTACCCCAACGGCTTCTCCGTGCCCTTCGAATGCCCGACCGGCACCTATGACGAGGCCTGCCAGGCGGTGGCCGGCATGCTGGCCCGGGTCGGCATCCGGGCGCAGCTGAACATCCAGCCCAATGCCCAGTTCAGCCAGCGCATCCGGCGGCAGGAGCCGATGATGTATGCCCTGTCCTGGGGCGTGCCGACCTTCGATGCCAGCTACACCATCCGGGCGGTGATGGCGTCTCGTGCCGTGGGCGGGGCGGCGACCTGGAATGCCGGCGGCTGGTCGAATGCGGAATTCGACGCGCTGATCCCGCGCATCGACGCCGAGCAGGACCCGGAGGCGCGGCGCGGCCTGATCCGCCAGGCGCATGCCCTGCACAATGCGGACCTCGGGCATATCCCGATGTACCACATGATGATTCCCTGGGCGCACCGGGCGGGTGTGGCGGTGACGCACCGTGCGGACAACCAGGTGCAGGTGCGGGAAATCCGGGTGGATTAGGCTGGGAGGAGGGCGACGCCTTCGAGCGGCGCGGCGCGGATCAGCGCCGCGTCGCGGGTGGCGAGGGGCAGGCGGCGGCGCGAAGCGAGGTCGAGATAGGCGGCGTCGTAGGGTGTCAGACCATGCCGCCGCGCCAGGTCGTGCAGGCGCCGCGCCAACAGGCCAAGCTCCGGCGCTTCGGTGGTGATCGCCATGGCGGCCAGGCGATCGTAGACCCGGTTGGCGAGGTCCTCCGTCAAGCGCGATCGCCGCTCCGCGCTGCGCAGGATGCTGGCGACCTCGAAGTGCCAGATGGCCGGCACCAGCGCCCCGCCTTTCCCGACCCGCAGCAGCAGGGCGTCGGAGGCCGCATCAGCCTCATCGATCAGGAACCAGGGCGCGGTGGCGGAGGCGTCCAGCAACAGCGCGCTCACAAGCCCCGCTTGCCCTCATCCTTGATGTCGGCCCAGCGCAGGCCATGCAGCTTCATCTCGCTGCGCAGCGCCGCGAAGTCCTGCACCAGCCGCTCAGCGGCCGCGGTATCACCCTGCGGCGGCGCCTCCGCCGGCGCCAGCGTGGCCACCGGTCGACCGCTTTCCGTGATGGTCAGCGTCTCACCCCGCCGGACGCGGTCCAGCAGGTCGGAGAGCTCGGGGCGTGCCTCGATGGTGCCGTCCATGTCACCAGACTAGGCCCCGCCGCCCCCCCGCTTCAAGCACCGGCCAGCGTCAGCCCCTCGATCCGGATGGTCGGCGCATCCATGCCGCGCCGGAAGACCAGATCGTTCGCCGCCGTCAGATTGAGGAAAATGTCGCGCAGGTTGCCGGCGATGGTGATCTCACTCACCGCCTCCGCCAGCGCCCCGTTGCGGATCATGAAGCCGGCGGCGCCGCGGCTGTAGTCGCCGGTCACGCCATTCACGCCCATGCCGATCAGGTCGACCACGTAGAGGCCTTCCTTGATATCCGCCATCAGTTCCACCGGCGTGACGCTGCCCGCCTCCAGCCACAGGTTGCTGGCCGCCGGGCCGGGCGGGCCGCCGGTGCCGCGGCTGGCATGGCCGGTGCTGGCGAGGCCGAGCTGCCGGGCGCTGCGCCAGTCCAGGATCCAGGTGGTCAGCACGCCATCCTCGACGATGGCGCGCGGCGCGCCGGCCATGCCCTCGCCATCGAAGGGGCGGGAGCGCAGGCCGCGCGGGCGGGTCGGGTCGTCCCGCACCGTCAGGCCGCGGGCCAGCACCTGCTTGCCCATGCTTTCCGCCAGGAAGGAGGTGCCGCGCGCCACCGAGGCGCCGTTGATCGCCCCCAGCAGATGCCCGAGCAGGGAGGAGGAGACGCGCGGGTCGAACACCACCGGGATGCGCGCCGTCTTCGCCCGCACCGGGTTCAGCCGGGCGATCGCCTTCTCCGCCGCGCGCCGGCCGATCGCCGCGGGGTCTTCCAGATCCGCAAGGTGGACGACGGAGGAATAGTCGTAGTCCCGTTCCATCGCCGTGCCCTGGCCGGCCAGCGCCGTGCAGGACAGGCTGTGCGAGGTGCGGGTGTAGTGCCCGGCGAAGCCGGCGCTGGTGGCCAGCGCGATGCGGATGCGGCCCCAGCCGGCGTCCGCCCCCTCGCTATTGGTCACGCCCTTCACCGCCAGTGCGGCCTCCTCGGCCGCCGCAGCGCGGGCGATCAGGTCTTCCGCCGTGGGTTCGGTCGCATCCTCCAGATCCAGCGGCCCCGCCTCGCGCGGCCCGTCGAAGCGGTCGGCCAGCCCGCCGAAGGGATCCTCCGGCACCACCTTGGCCATGGCGACGGCGCGCTCCGCCAGCGCGGCGAAGCCGGCGGGGTCGGCGACCGTGGTCGAGACGATGGCCTGGCGCTTCCCGACAAATACCCGAAGCCCGATGTCGAACCCCTCGGACCGCTCCAGCTGCTCGATCCGTCCCAGGCGGCGGGAGACGCTCAGCGAGGCGTTCTGGACATGCAGCGCATCGGCGCTGTCCGCGCCCGCGCGCCGCGCGGCGGCGACGAGGTCGGAGAGCAGGTCCAGCTCGCTCACGCCGCCAGCCTCTCGATGATCGAGGGCAGCCCCGGCACCTTGCCCGCCGGGCCCAGCGCCGCCAGCGTCGGCGCGCCCCGGAAGGCCATGGCGGCGGCTTCCTGCACCTCGGCCACCGTCACCGCCGCAATCTTCGCCTTGGTTTCCTCGGTCGGGATGATGCGGCCATGCACCTGCAGCTGGCGGGCCAGCTGCTCGCAGCGGCTGCCGGTGGATTCCAGGCTCATCAGCAGGCTGGCGCGCAGTTGGGCCTTGGCGCGGGCCAGCTCGTCCTCCGTCACGTCGGTCTGCACCCGGCGCAGCTCCTCCAGCGTCACCGGCACCAGCTCCTCCGCCTGGTCCTCGCCGGTGCCGGCATAGATGCCGAACAGCCCACCATCCTGGAAGGGCGAGGCGAAGGAGTAGATGGAATAGACCAGGCCCCGCTTCTCGCGGATCTCCTGGAAGAGGCGGGAGGACATGCCCCCGCCCAGCAGGGTGGACAGAAGCTGCGTCGCCATGTGCAGCTTGTGGTTGGCGGCGACGGAGGGAAAGCCGAAGCACAGGTGAACCTGGTCCAGGTCCCGCTCCTCGCGGAACTCGCCGCCGGTGTAGCGCGCCGGCTCCGGCAGCGCCGCGACGGCGGTCGGCAGATCGGAAAAGTGGCGCTGGGCGAGCTCCAGCAGATCCTCATGCTCCAGCGCGCCGGCGGCGGCCACCACCATGCGGCTCGGGCCGTAATGGCGGCGCATATAGCCGGTCAGCGCCTCCCGGCTCATGGCGGAGACGGTTTCTTCGGTGCCCAGCACCGGGCGGCCCATCGCCTGGGACCCGTAGGCGGTGGCCTGGAAATGGTCGAAGACGATATCGTCCGGCGTGTCGTTCGCCTGGCCGATCTCCTGCAGGATCACGCCGCGCTCGCGCTCCAGCTCCTCCGGCACGAAGGTGCTGTGGGACAGGATGTCGCCGAGGATGTCGGCGGCGAGGCCAACGTCCTCCTTCAGGATCTTGGCGTAATAGGCGGTGTTTTCGCGGGACGTGTAGGCGTTCAGGTGGCCGCCGACATTCTCGATCTCGCGCGCGATGGCCGCCGCGTCCCGGCGCTCCGTGCCCTTGAAGGCCATGTGTTCCAGGAAGTGGGAGACGCCGTTCTCCGGCGCATCCTCGTGCCGGGTGCCGGCATCGACATAGGCGCCGATCGAGACGGTCTCGACCCGCGGCATCTTCTCGGACACCACGGTCAGGCCGCTGGGCAGCCGGGTCAGGCGGATCGCGTCGTTCATGTCTGTCCTTCGCCGCCGGTCAGGCGACGTTGCGGAGGGTGTGGCGTCGCACGAAGGCCTCGACCTGGCCGAGATCGGCCGGCAGGCGGGAGAAACGCTCGGGACGCTCATATAGGTCGGCCAGGCGCGAAGGCAGGGGGGCCTCGATGCCCGTCGCCTGCCGCACTGCATCCGGGAATTTGGCGGGATGCGCGGTGGCGGCGACCACGATCGGGATGGCGGGGTCGCTGGGCGGGCTGGCCATGGCGGCCGCCGTGCCGATGGCGGTGTGCGGATCCGCCAGGTAGCCCTGCCTATGCAGCCGCCGGATCTCGGCCAGCGTCCCGGCATCGTCCAGCGCAAAACCCCGGAAAACCTGGGTCGCGCTGCGCCAGGCGGCATCCGGAACCGGCATACGGCCCTCCGCCCGGAAGCGGCGCATGGTCTCCGCCGTGGCCGCCGCATCGCGGCCCAGCAGCTCGAAGAGCAGCCGCTCGAAGTTGGAGGAAACCTGGATATCCATCGACGGGGAGAAGGAGGGCTCGACCGTCCGCATGGTCATGTCATTGCCCGACAGGAAGCGGGCCAAAATGTCGTTGCGGTTGGAGCCGATCAGCAGCTGCGCGATCGGCAGCCCCATCCGCCGCGCCGCCCAGGCCGCCAGAACATTGCCGAAATTGCCGGTCGGCACCGAAAAGGCCACCTCCCGGTCCGGCGCGCCGAGCGCGAGCGCCGAGGCGACGTAATAGGGGATCTGCAGCGCGATCCGCGCCCAGTTGATGGAATTCACCGCCGAGAGGTGCATGTCCTGGCGGAAGGGCGCGTCGGCGAACATGGCCTTCACCAGGTCCTGGCAATCGTCGAAGGACCCTTCGATGGCCAGGTTCGCGACGTTCGGCGCCAGCACCGTGGTCATCTGCCGGCGCTGCACCAGGCTGGTGCGGCCCTCCGGATGCAGGATGACGATGTCGATGGCCGCCCGGTCTCGGCAGGCCTCGATAGCGGCGGAGCCGGTATCGCCGGAGGTGGCGCCGACGATGGTCACCCGCTCCCCCCGCCGCGCCAGCACATGGTCGAACAGCGGGCCGAGGGCCTGCATCGCCATGTCCTTGAAGGCCAGCGTCGGGCCGTGGAACAGCTCCAGCGCGAAGACCCGGGCATCCAGCTGCACCAGCGGCGCCACCGCCGGATGGCCGAAGCCGGCATAGGCCCGGCGCAGCATCGGCAGCAGCGTGGCATGGTCCGGCTGGCCGCCGGTGAACAGGGAGACGATGCGGGCGGCGAGGTCCGCATAGGGCAGGCCGCGCAACTCGCGCCATTCGGCGCTGGTCAGCACCGGCCAGCTCTCCGGCACGAAAAGCCCGCCATCCTCGGCCAGGCCGGCCAGCAGGACGCCTTCGAAGTCGCGCGACGGGGCTTCGCCGCGGGTGGAGATGTAGCGCATCCCTCCAGGATAGCCCGCCGGGGCCCCTGCCGCGAGGGGGTGGCCGCCATTGCGGTGGCCATCGCCGCGTTGACATCCGGCTGGGCCACCCCGAACAATCCCGCCCGCGCCGGCCGAACCGGGCGTCACAGGGCGCCGCCGCCCCTGGAGGCCCGCCCGCCCCCCAAAGGAGACGTCCCATGAAGCTGCCCAGCCATGGTCGCTACGCGCCCAGCGCCATCCCGACGCGCCCCGACTATCGCTGGCCGAATGGCGCGCGCCTCGCGGTGGTCGTCTGCAACAACATCGAGCACTTCGCCTATCGCGCCGGCCTGGGCAGCGACAGCGCGCAGCCCGGCGCGCCGCAATCCTTCCGCAACTACGCCTGGCGCGACTACGGCAACCGGGTCGGGCTGTGGAACATGCTGGAGATGCTGGACGAGCTGGAGATCCCCTCCGCCCACAACGTCAACAGCGCCGCGCTGGACTACATGCCCGAGATCGCGCCGGCCCTGCTGGCGCGCGGCGACGAATTCATCGGCCACGGCCGCAGCAATGCCGAACGCCAGGACATATTGTGGGAGGAGGATGAGCGGCGCCTGATCGTGGAGACGCGCGACGCCATCACCCGCCATGCCGGCACCCCGCCGCGCGGCTGGCTCGGCCCCTACCTGGCGCAGAGCCATGCCACGCTCGACCTGCTGCGGGAGGAGGGTTTCCGCTACATGATGGACCTGCCGGCGGACGACCAGCCCTTCTGGATGGCGACGCGCGCCGGCCCGATCCTGTCCGTGCCCTATTCGATCGAGCTGAACGACAGCCCGGCGATGGTCTTCCGCCAGCACAGCGGCCGCGAATTCGCCGAGATGATCATCGACCAGTTCGACGAGATGCTGGCGCAGTCGAAGCGCCGCCCGCTGGTCTGCAGCATCGTGCTGCATACCTTCGTCGTCGGCCAGCCCTTCCGGCTGCGGCCGCTGCGCGAGGCGCTGCGCCATATCCTGCGCCATCGCGACGATATCTGGCTGACGCGCCCCGGCACGCTGGCGGACCATGTCGCCGGGATGCCGCGCGGCCTGGTGCCGGGTTCCGAGATGCTGCCCGAGCCGGGCTGAGCAGCCGAATGTCCTGATAAATCAGAGCTGCGCCTCGGTGCGGATCTCGGCCTCCGCGATGAACTGGAAGCGGTCGCCGTGGAAGCGGACGAAGCCGCAGAGCACCGGCACGCCGGAGGCCAGGCGATAGACATGCTCGCTTTCCAGCAGCGGCGTGCCGCGCTTGACCGCAAGCAGCCGCGCCATGCGGACATCGGCCGGCACGCTGCGGACGATCAGGCGCATGCGCTTCGGCGCCTCTCCCATTGCCGCGCGCAGCAGCGTGTTCACCGGCTGGCGTTCCAGCATGCGCGCGGTGACATGGCGGCCGATATGGGTGGGCAGGTAGCGCAGCTCATGGCCGAAGACCTCTCCGTCCAGCAGGCGCAGGCGCTCCACCAGGTCCACCTCCGCGCCCGGGGCCAGCGCCAGGGCATCCTGCACGGTGGGCGGCGCCAGGATGGTGCGACGCTCCAGCACCTGGAAGGAGATGCGCTTGCGCGCATGGCGCGCCTCATCCTCGAAGGCCAGGCTCAGATCGTGGTCCAGCCGGCGCGGTGCCACGAAGGTGCCGCGGCCACGGCCGCGTGTGATGAGGCCCTGCGAGGCGAGCTGCGCCATGGCCTGGCGCACGGTCGGCCGGCTGATGCCGAAATGCGCCATGCATTCGCTTTCGGTGGGCAGCGACTGGCCGACCAGCGCATCCCGCCCCTGCCCGATCAGCGCCGCGAAACGCTCCGCCAGCTGCAGATAGAGCGGCACGGCATGCGCGGTGTTCAGCGGCGCGACGCGGCTGAGCACGAAGGCCCGCGCCGTGCCGCGCGTCCCGGCCGGCGGCGAAAGCTGCGGCGACGATGGCGTCGGCACGGCACGCAAGCCCCGTCGGGCGGGAAGGGTCACGGATCTGGGCTCCTGGAGCGTCGCGCGGCAAGACTAGCCATGGCTTCCACAAGGGGGGAAGTGGTCGGGAGGCTTTCGCAACGATGGAAAAATGTCAGGACATTGCCGGCGAGACCCCACCTGTCCGCCGTGCGAATCAGGGTGGCCGCGCGCGACTCCTGATTCCATCTCCGCCTTTCAGGACCACACATCTTGCATGCCAGGATGCAAGCGGGCGAAGTGGCGCATGGGAGGCGCGGATGCCCCGGCGGCGCCATCCATTTCGTGACCGCGGGCCGCGGCCCGCTTGCGGCTTCGGCCCGCTTCGCACCGTAATGGGTGCATCCAGGAACGGCACCGAAGGGCGCCGCCCCTGCCAGAGGAGAGACAGAGCAGGCCATGGAACCGGACTTCGATCTCTGCCAGGTGGTGGGCGAATCGGCCGATCGGCTGGTCTCCGCCCAGGTCTTCATGTCCGGCGGCGGCGCGGATATCACCAGCCGCAACATCACCAAGGAACTCTATGAGGCCGCACGCGCCCTGCAGGGCGCGCCGCTGTCATCGCTCGCTGCCCGCGCGCTGGTGGAGCGCGTGCGGCCGCGCGACGTGGTGCTGGTCTGCGCCGGCTTCTTCGACCCGCCGGCAATGATCTCGGAAGCCGATGGCCCGGTGGGCGCCGCGCTGCTCGGCCGCGCTTTGGCCGTCGCGCTGGATGCCACGCCGGTCTTCCTGACGGAGGTGACGAATATCGCGCGCATGGAGGCGCTGGTGCGCGCCACGGGGCTCGAGGTGATCGGGCTGGAGATGGCGGTGACCACCCCCTTCAAGGCCGCCATCCTGCCGCTGCCGATCGACCCGGTGCGCGCCGCGACGGAAGCCCTGCATTGCTTCGACGCCACCGGCGCCAAGGCGATGGTCTGCATCGAGAAGCCGGCACCCAATTTCTCCGGCACCACGCATACCGGCCCGGGCCTCGATGTCACCGACGTGGTCGGCAAGGTCGAGTTGTACATCGAGGAAGCCAGGCGCCGCGGCGTGCTGACCATCGGCATCGGCGATGGCGGCAACGAGGTGGGCATGGGCCGCATCCCGGATGCGGTGCGCGATGTGGTGCCGACGGGCCGGCTGATCGGCACCTGCGTCGAGACCGATATCCTGGTGGTGGCGACCATCGCCAATTGGGGCAGCTACGCCATAGAGGCCTGCCTTGCCGCCGCGCTGCATTTGCCGGAGGCGCTGCATTCGCGCGAGGTGGAACGCCGCCTGGCGGATGCTGCGGCGCGTGCCGGCTTCATCGACCCCACCTCCGGCATGGCGCATGGCTGGGTGGATGGCACGCCGCCGATCGCGGGCGAATCCATCCTGGAGCTGCTGCGCTGCATGGTGGAGCTGCGGTTGGACCGCAAGCGCCGGCCGCATGGCCTGTCCGGCTTCGGCCGGCGCTGGCAGGAAACCGGCCGCGCGGAGGCCACCGTGGCGCTCTGGGCGAAGCACCTGGCGGCGGAGGAGGCCGAATTCTTCAGCCGGCCTGAACGCGGCGGGTGAAGGCCGCGAGGTCGGCGTCGAAGCGCGCCGGCTCCTCCAGAAAGGGCGCGTGGCCGCTGGCCTCATACAGGCGGAATTCAGCATCGGGCAGCAGGCTGGCGATGTGGCGGCCGGCCGCGGGCAGCAGCACTTGGTCCTGCGCGCCATGGATCACCAGCGCCGGCACGTCGAGGCTCGGCAGGATGTCGTCATGGTCCACCTGCCAGCCCATCATGGCGCCGCGCACGGCGGGCGGCGCCATGCCGTTGGTCAGGTCCATCAGCCGCTGCAGATCGGCCGGCAGCGGCGCGGCGGTGCAGGCGCGGATGAAGCGCAGCGTGGCGTCGGCGGCCACCGCCATCTCGGTGGAGGCCATGGCCGCCTGGATCGGCCCTGTGGTGCCGCGGAAGCGCGCCGCATCCGGCACGCCGCCCTTGCTGATGGATCCCACGAAGACCAGGCCGGCGAAATCCGCGACGCCATGCCGTCGCGCCACCGCGCCCAGCACCCGTCCGCCAAACGACCAGCCGGCCAGGACGGGCCGGCGCAGATCCAGCGCCGCGATCACCGCCGCCACGTCATCCGCCCAGAGATCGGCGCTGCGATAGGCCTCCACCGCCTCGGGCTTCTGGGAGTTGCCATGGCCGCGCAGGTCGAAGGCGATCAGCCGAAACGCCCGCGCCAGGTCACCGGTGAACTGGCGCGTCCAGCACAGGGCGGCCTGGGAGAAGCCGTGGATGAACAGGATGGGCGGGCCATCCGCGCGGCCGCCCTCCACCACCGCCAGCCGCACGCCGCCGGCGCCCTGCACGAAGCGCGTGGTCGCGCCGCCCATCCAATCCTGGGTCCAATCCTGGGCTGGATCAGCAGGCGGTGCGGTCATGACGAGATTCCCCCGGTTGCCGGCCGAGGCTGCGGCAAGCCCTGCGCCCCGGCAAGCTGGCACGCCCCTTGCTGCGCAATCCGGCCACCCTGCCCCCGCCACACTTCCATGGAGCGCGCATGACCCAGCCCCCCTTCGATGCCGAGTCCTATGCGCGCCAGGCTGCCGCGCTGATCGCCCTGCCGATCGCGCCCGCGCATCTGCCGGGCGTGGTCGCCAATCTGCAGACGGCGGCCGCCATGGCGGCGCTGGTGCAGGCCTGGCCGCTCGGCATCGCCGACGAACCCGCGCCGGTCTTCGTGGCCCAGGGCACACAGCCGGGAAGCCAGAAGTGAACGCCGCCGCCACCGCCGCCGCGATCCGCGCCGGCCAGCTTCGCGCGACCGAAGTGACGGAGGCCGCGCTGGCCGATATCGCCGCGCGCAATGTCCGCACCAATGCCTTCACCGAGGTCACCGCCGCCCGCGCCCGGGCCGAGGCCGCGGCGGTGGATGCCGCGCGCGCCGCGGGGCGCGATCCCGGCCCGCTGGCCGGCGTGCCCTATGCGGTGAAGAACCTGTTCGACCTGGAAGGCGTCACCACGCTGGCGGGCGCGAAGATCGAGCGCGGCCGGCCGGCGGCGGCGCGCGACGCCTTCCTGGTGCAGCGCCTGCGGGCGGCCGGCGCGGTCTGCCTGGGCGCGCTGAACATGGATGAATACGCCTTCGGCTTCACCACGGAGAATGCGCATGACGGCGATTGCCGCAATCCGCACGACCCGGCGCGCGTCGCCGGCGGCTCCTCCGGCGGCCCGGCGGTCGCGGTGGCGGATGGGCTGGTGCCGCTGACGCTGGGCAGCGACACCAATGGCTCGATCCGCGTGCCCGCCTCGCTCTGCGGCATCTTCGGGCTGAAGCCCACCTATGGGCGGCTGTCGCGGCAGGGCAGCTATCCCTTCGTCACCTCGCTGGACCATCTCGGCCCCTTCGCGCGGGACGTGACGGATCTCGCTTTGGCCTATGACGCGCTGCAGGGTTTCGACCCGCAGGACCCGGCGCAGCAGCAAAGGCCGGCGGAGCCGGTCGCGCCGTTGCTCGGCGCCGGGCTGGAGGGGCTGCGCATCGCGGTGGCGGACGACCACTTCGCCCGCAACGGCCATCCGGAGGCACTGGCTGCCGTGGCGGTGCTGGCGCGCGCGCTGGGCACCACGCGCCGCGTGACGATCCCGGAGGCCGCGCGCGCCCGCGCCGCCGCCTTTCTCATCACCATGGCCGAAGGCGGCAACCTGCACCTGCCGGACCTGCGCGCGCGGGCGGAGGATTTCGACCCCGCGACGCGCGACCGCTTCCTGGCCGGCGCGCTGCTGCCCGCCACCTGGCTGGTCCAGGCGCAGCGCCTGCGCGCCGCCTATCGCGCCGTGGTGCTGGCGGTGTTCGAGACGGTGGACGTGATCCTCGCCCCCGCCACGCCCTTCGTGGCGCCGCCGATCGGCCAGGCGATGACGGAGATCGATGGCCGCATCCTGCCGATCCGCCCCAATCTCGGCGTCTATACCCAGCCGATCTCCTGCATCGGCCTGCCGGTGCTGGCGGTGCCGCTGGCCGACCCGGGTACGGCCGGCACGCCGCACGACCTGCCGATCGGCGTGCAGCTGATTGCCGCGCCCTGGCGGGAGGATGTGCTGTTCCGCGTCGCCACCGCGCTGGAACGCGCCGGCATCTGCGGCGCGCCCCCGGTGCCGGCCTAGCCGCAAGGCTTGAAAATGCTCCGGTCGGCGGATCGGCGGGCGGCGCGCCCGGCCGCCGCAGGGGATCAGCCGGCAGCCTCGCAAAATTGGCATTGCTGCCATCCAGGCCAGGGCGTCGGGAGGCGATGCCAAGGCTTTCAAAAGCCTGCCGGCCGTCCTGCCCTCGGCGCGGCAGGCGCCGCCCGGAAGCGGTGTTTCGGGCCACCCCGTCGTTCTTGATTTGTTCGGATCACTCGGCCATCGTCGGCGCGATGCAGCCCCCACCGCCTCTTCCCGCCCCGCCGGATTCGGCCCCGCTGGACCAGCCCACGGTCCTGGCCGCCCTGCGCGCCCGGGTGGCGCGGCTGGAGGGGGTGGGCCGTGCCCGGCATGGCACGGATCCGATTCCGGTGGCGGAGGGAATCCCCCTGCCCGGCGGTGGCCTGGCGCGGGCGGCGATGCATGAGGTGGCGGCCGTCTCCCCCGGCGCGGCCGCGGCCTTCTGCGCCGTGCTGCTGGCCCGCAGCGGCGGCACCGTGCTGTGGATCGCCGCCGGCGGCAGCGAGGGCCTGCAGGCCTGGCCCCCCGGCCTCGCCCGCTGCGGCCTGTCGCCGGCCAACCTGGTGCTGGTGCGGGCGGAACGCTGGGCCGACGCGCTCTGGGCCATGGAGGAGGCGCTGCGCTGCCCCGCCGTCACTGGCGCCCTGCTGGTGGCGGAGGACACGGCCCGGCTGGACCTGACCGCGACGCGCCGCCTGCAGCTGGCCGCCGAGACCGGCGGCGCGCTCGGCCTGGTGCTGCGGCGGGATGCGCCGAATCCGGACCCCAGCGCGGCCGCCAGCCATTGGCGCGTCGGGCCGCTGCCCTCCGGCGGGGCGGGGCACGGGCTGGCGGATCCGCGCTGGCAGCTGGAATTGCTGCGCGCACGTGGCGGCCGGCCGGGCGGCCCCTGGGCGGTGACCTGGCGGGCGTCCTCCGGCACGCTGGATCTGGAGGAGGCGGAGGCGCCGGTCGTGGAGACGCGGCGCGCCCGGCGCGGCCGATGAGCCGGCGCTTCCTGGCGCTGCACCTGCCGGACCTGGCCACGGCGCGCATCCGCCGTGCGGAGCCCGATCTGCCGGAGGCGCCGCTCGCCACCTGGGAGACCAGCGGCAGCCGGCGCCTGCTGGCGGCGGTGGATGCGGCGGCCGCGGCGATCGGCCTCGCGCCCGGCCAGGCGCTGGCCGATGCCCAGGCCATCGCACCGAACCTGCTGCTGCGCCCGGCGGACCGGGAGGGTGATGCGCGGGCGCTGCACGGCCTGGCGCTGTGGGCGCGGCGCTACACGCCGCTGGCGGCGTTGGACCCGCCGGAGGGGCTGATCCTCGACATCACCGGCTGCGACCATCTGTGGGGCGGCGAGGCCGCGCTGCTGGGCGATGCGCTGGATCGGCTGCGCCGGAATGGCCTTTCCGTGCAGGGCGCCATCGCAGGGGCCGCGGCCACCGCGGCGGCGCTGGCGCGGGCGCGGGCCGATGCGCCCATCGCCGTCTCCGGCATCGAGGCCGCGCTGGCCGCGCCGCTGCCGCTCGGCCCGGCGCTGCGGCTGGGGGCCGCCGAGCTGGAGGCGTTGGCCCGGCTCGGCCTGCGTCGCGTAGGCGACCTGCTGGACCAGCCGCGCGGCCCGCTGGCGCGGCGTTTCGGCAAGGCGCTGCTGGATGCGCTGGATGCCGTCACCGGCCGCCGGCCGCATTCCATCCAGCCGGTGCAGCCGCCCCCCGAATTGTCCGAGACGCTCGACCTGCTGGAGCCGCTGATCACCCGCCCTGCCATCGAGGCCGCGCTGGACCGGCTGCTGGCCGGGCTCTGCACGAAGCTGCGGCTGGCGGGGCTGGGGGCGCGCCGGCTGGCGCTGCTCGCCTGGCGGGTGGATGGCGCGGTGCAGGAGGTGGCGATCGGCACCGGCCAGCCGAATCGCACGCCCGCGCATCTGAAGCGGCTGTTCGCCGAGGGACTCGGGCGGCTGGAACCCGATCTCGGCTTCGAACGCATGGCGCTGGAGGCCCGCGCCACGGACCGGATGGAGACCGGCGCGCAGGTCAGCCTGGGACTCGGCGCGCGACGGGACATGGCGGCGCTGGCCGAATTGCTGGACCGGCTCGGCCAGCGGCTGCGGGTGCGACGCGTGGCGCCGGTGGCGAGCCATTGGCCGGAGCGCAGCGTTTCGGCGCTGGACCCGCAGGCGGTGCCGCCGCCGCCACCGCCTGGCTGGGCGCATCCTGGGCAGCCTGTGCTGCGCCTGCGCCGCCCGAAACCGCTGGAGGTGGTGGCCCTGCTGCCGGATGCGCCGCCCGCCAGCCTGCGCTGGCAGGGCCGATCGCAGCGCGTGCTGGCCGCGGAGGGGCCGCTGCGGCTGGAGCCGGAATGGTGGCGCGCCCAAGGGCGTGAGGTCGCTGGCGCGGAGCGGCGCGATGCCTATCGGGTGGAACTGCCCTGCGGCACGCGGCTGCTGGTGTGCCGCGGCGGCGCCTCCGGCTGGCGGCTGCATGGCCATCTGCCGTGAGCACTTATGCGGAGCTCGCCGCGCGGTCGCATTTCTCCTTCCTCGACGGCGCCTCCCACCCCGCGGAGCTGGCGGCAACGGCGGCGCGGCTGGGGCTGGCGGGCATCGGCCTCTGCGACACCAACAGCCTGGCCGGGGTGGTGCGCGGCCATGTCGCGGCGAAGCAGGAAGGGCTGCGCTTCGTGGTGGGCTGCCGGCTGGTGCTGACCGATGGCAGCGCCTGGCATGCCTGGCCCACCGATCGCGCCAGCTATGGCCGGCTGACGAAGCTGCTGTCGCAGGGGCGCATGCCGGCGCCGAAGGGCGAATGCTGGCTGACGCGCGAAGACCTTTTTGCCACCGCCGAGGGATTCGTGCTCGCCGCGATTCCCCCCGCGGATTTCGATGGCCAGCAATGGCGCGCGGATGCCGCCGCCTTGCGCGACCGGCTCGCCATGCCGCTGCTGCTCGCCGCCTCCTGCCCCTATCTCGGCCGCGACCAGCAGCGGCTGGATGATCTCGGAGCCATCGCGGGGGAGTCGCTGCTGGCCACCGGCGATATCCGCTACCACCACCCGGATCGCCGCCGCCTGGCCGATGTGCTGTCCGCCATCCGCCTGCGCACCACCGTCGATGCGCTGGGCCATGAGGCGGAGCCGAATGGCGAGCGCCACATCAAGCCGCCCGCCGAGATGGCGCGGCTTTTCGCCCGCCACCCGCAGGCGCTCGCCAATACGCTGCGGGTGCTGGAGGCCACCGCCGGCTTCTCGCTCGACCAGCTGCGCTACGAATATCCGGAGGAATTGCTGGAGCCCGGCCGCACGGCGCAGCAGACGCTGGAAGCCCGCGTGGCGGAGGCGCTGGCGGCGCTGCCCTACGGCGTCACCACCAATCTGCGCGACCGCATCGCGCATGAATTGGACCTCATCGGCCGCCTCGGCTACGCGCCCTATTTCCTGACGGTGCATGAGATCGTGCGCTTCGCGCGCAGCCAGGGGATTCTGTGCCAGGGGCGCGGCTCGGCGGCGAATTCCAGCGTCTGCTACGTGCTCGGCATCACCGCCGTCGATCCCGACAAGCACGACCTGCTGTTCGAACGCTTCGTCTCCGCCAGCCGCGGCGAGCCGCCCGATATCGACATCGATTTCGAGCATGAGCGGCGGGAGGAGGTGATCCAGCACCTGTATCACCGCTACGGCCGCCACCGCGCCGCCATCTGCGCCACCATCATCCGCTACCGCGCCCGCAGCGCGATCCGCGAGGTGGGCCGCGCCATGGGGCTGACGGAGGATGTCACCGCGCGCCTGGCGAAAGCCAGCTGGGGGCCGGGGCGGGAGATCGGGCTGGCGCAGCTGGCGGAAAGCGAGGGGCTGGACGTCAGCGACCCGCGCCTCGCCATGACGCTGGAGCTGGCGGAGGAATTGCAGGACGTGCCGCGCCATGCGGCCACCCATGTCGGCGGCTTCGTCATCACGAGCGGCCCGCTGACGGAGCTTGCGGTGGTCACCAATGCGGCGATGGAAGACCGCACCGTGCTGGAATGGGACAAGGACGATATCGAGGCGCTGGGCATCCTGAAGGTGGATGTGCTGGGCCTCGGCATGCTGTCCTGCATCCGCCGCGCCTTCGGCCTGATCCGGCAGCATCTGCACAAGGACCACACGCTGGCCTCGCTGCCGCGCGAATGCGCCGAGACCTATGCCATGCTGCGCCGCGCGGATTCGGTGGGCGTCTTCCAGGTGGAAAGCCGCGCGCAGATGAACATGTTGCCGCGGCTGAAGCCGCGCGAATTCTACGACCTGGTGGTGCAGGTGGCGATCGTGCGGCCGGGGCCGATCCAGGGCGACATGGTGCATCCCTATCTCCGCCGCCGGCAGGGCATCGAGAAGCCGGAATACCCCTCCCCCGGCCCCCAGTACCCGCAGGATGAGTTGAAGAAGGTGCTGGAGAAGACGCTGGGCGTGCCGCTGTTCCAGGAACAGGCGATGAAGCTCGCCATCGTCGCCGCCGGGTTTTCGCCGGATGAGGCCGACCTGCTGCGGCGGTCCATGGCCACCTTCAAGATGACCGGCGGCGTCTCGAAATATCGCGACCGCCTCGTCTCCGGCATGGTGGCGCGTGGCTACAAGGCGGAATTCGCCGAGCGTGTCTTCAGCCAGATCGAGGGGTTCGGCAGCTACGGCTTTCCGGAAAGCCATGCGGCCAGCTTCGCGCAGCTCGTCTATGCCTCCTCCTGGATCAAGTGCCACCACCCCGGGGTCTTCGCCTGCGCCCTGTTGAACAGCCAGCCCATGGGCTTCTACGCGCCAGCGCAGATCGTGCGCGATGCGCGGGAGCATGGGGTGGAGGTGCGCCCGGTCGATGTGAATGCCAGCGACTGGGACTGCACGCTGGAAGCCGCCACGGCCAGCCCGGATGGCCTGGCGCTGCGGCTCGGTCTTCGGCTGGTGACGGGGCTGGCGGAGGCGGAGGCGCGGGCGATCGTCGCGGCGCGGGAAGCCCGCAACGGCGCGCCCTTCACCTCGGTCGAGGACCTGGCCTGGCGCAGCGGCGCCGGCAAGCGGGCGCTGGAGGTGCTGGCGGCGGCCAATGCCTTCGCCCAGGCCGGGACGGGCCTCGCGCGGCGCGAGGCCGCCTGGGATGCGCGCGGCGTCCCCTCCGGCCCGCGCGACCTGCCGCTGTTTGCCATCGCGCAGGATTCCGTCGCCGCCGCGCTGACGGATGAGGCGCCGATGCTGCCCGAGGCCACGCCCACCCTGCCGGCGCTGACGGAAGGCGAGGCGGTGGTGGGCGACTACCTGGCCACCGGCCTGACGCTGCGCCGCCACCCGCTGGCCCTGCTGCGCGGCGAATTGGCAGCCCGCGGCTGCGACGATACGCGCCGCCTGGAGCACGCGCGGGCCGGCACGCGGCTGCGCCTGCCGGGCCTGGTGCTGATGCGCCAGCGCCCCGGCTCGGCCAAGGGCGTGGTCTTCCTGACCATCGAGGATGAGCACGGCAACGCCAATATCGTGGTCTTCCAGGACGTCTCCACCCGCGACCGCGCCGCTTTGGTCGCCGGCCGCCTGCTGCTGGTGGAGGGCGTGCTGGAGCGCGAGGACACGCATGCCGAGATCCCCATCCTGCATGTCATCGCCCGCCGGCTGAGCGACTGGTCCGCGCTGCTGGACAGCCTGCCGCAGCAGCAGGGCAGCTCCGCCTGGGCGGAGCGGACGCTGGGCCGCGCCGATGAGGTGCGGCGGCCGGAGCCCGGCGCCCGCGCGCCGAAGCGCAGCGGCCTGCCGCCCAGCCGCGATTTTCGCTGAGCCCGCCGGTCGCTGGCGGCCTTGCAGCCCGGCCGCGCCCGGCGCGATCATGCCCCCACGCGGCCCTGAGAGGCCCGCATCCGGGGAGAAACCAGGTCATGAAGCGCCGAACATTCCTGCAAGCCGCCACCGCGGCGCCGCTGCTGGCGGCCCCCGCCACCTTGCGCGCCCAGACCTTCACCCAGCCGCTGCGCCTGGTCGTGCCCTTCAACCCGGGCGGCACCAGCGACATCCTGGCCCGGCTGATCGCACCCTCGCTCAGCCAGCGCATCGGGCAATCCGTGGTGGTGGAAAACCGCGCCGGCGCCGGCGGCAATATCGGCGCCGACCTGGTGGCGAAGTCGCGGCCCGATGGCCATACCATGGTGCTGCTGGACATCTCCGTCCTCGCCACCAATCCGCACCTGTTCCCGCGCCTGCCCTTCGACAGTCTGCGCGACCTGGCACCGGTGCAGATGGTGGTCTACGCGCCCTATATCCTGGCGGTGAACAACCAGCTTCCGGTGCAGAACGCGCAGGAACTGGCCGCCTATGCCAAGGCCAATCCGGGCAAGCTGAATGCCGGCAATTCCGGCACCGGCACGCTGTCCCATCTCGTCGCCGCCTCGTTGGCCAATGCCTGGGGCGGGGCGGTGACGCATGTGCCCTATCGCGGCGGCGCGCCCGCGCTGACGGCGCTGGTGACGAACGAGGCGAACTTCACCGTCGCCGGCGCCACCCAGTCCCAGACCTTCGTGGTGAACAACCAGATGCGCGGCATCGCCGTGACCGGCAGCAAGCGCCTGGCCGCCCTGCCCAACCTGCCCACCTTCCACGAACTCGGCTGGCCGGAGCCCGATTCTGGCACCTGGCAGGGCATCCTGACCCAAGGCAATACGCCCCCCGCCACCATCGCGCGGCTGGAGCAGGAAATCGCCGCCGTGCTGAAGGAGCCGAACATCGTCCAGCGCATCGGCGAGATCGGCGGCGAGGTCCGCGCCGAGGGCGCCGCCACCTTCCGCCGCATCCTGACCGAGCAGACAGAGAGCTACGGCCGCATCATCCGCGCCAACGACATCCGGCTGGAGTGATGCGCCTCCATGCCCATGTGAACCCGGCCTCCCCCCTCGCCGCGATCTTTTTCGAATCCCGCATCCAGGCGGCGCTGCCCGACGGGGTGGCGCTGAGCTTCAGCGCCTCGCCCGAGGGGCTGGAGGAGGGGCTGGCCACGGCGGAGGTGCTGCTGCTGGTGGGCCAGGCGCCGCTGCAGGACCTGCCGCGGCGAGCGCCGCATCTGCGCTGGATCAGCTATGCCAGCGCCGGCGTGGAATGGCTGCTGCAGGCGGGACTGCCGGATGGCGTCACGCTGACCAATGCCAGCGGCACGCATATTTCGAAGGCGGCGGAATTCGCGCTGCTTTCCGTGCTGATGCTGCACAACCGCCTGCCCCACTTCGCCACCGCGCAGCGCGCGCATCGCTGGGCGCCGCAGCCGGTGGGGACGGTGGCGGGGCGGACGGTGCTGGTGCTCGGCATGGGCGCGCTCGGCGGCGCAGCGGCCACCGCGCTGGCGCGGCAGGGGATGCGCGTCATCGGCAACAGCCAGTCCGGCCGGCCGCATCCGGATGTGGCGGTGATGACGCAAGGCGACGGCTTCCGCGCATGGCTGCCGCAGGCCGATGTACTGCTCATCGCCCTGCCGCTGACGCCGGCGACGCATGGGCTGATCGGCCGGGCGGAGCTGGACCTGCTGCCGCCGCATGCGGGCGTGGTGAATATCGGCCGCGGCGAGATTTTGGATGCCGAGGCGCTGGCCGCGAAGCTGCAGGAGGGCAGCCTGTCCGGCGCGGTGCTGGACGCGCTGCCGCAGGAACCGCTGCCGGCGGACAGCCCGCTCTGGGACACGCCGAACCTGGTCATCACGCCGCATTGCGGACTCTACGACCCAGCTGAATACGCCCCACGCTGCCTGGACGCCTTCGCCGCCAACCTCGCCCGCTTCCGCGAGGGCGAGGCGCTGCACCAGGTGGTGGACCGCGCGCGCGGCTACTGAGCCGCCTGCAGCACCGCGGCGACGATCCCGTCATAGCCGGTGCAGCGGCACAGCTGCCCGGCGAGGCCGGCCCGAACCTCCGCCGCGGAGGTCGCGCGTCCGCGCAGGATCAGGTCCCGCGCGGCGACCAGCATGCCGGCGGTGCAGTAGCCGCATTGCAGTGCGTGGTGCGCGGTGAAGGCTTCGCGCAGGCGGATCATCACGGGATCGTCGCGCAGGCCTTCCAGGGTGGTGACGGCCTGGCCTTCCGCCAGCGCCACCGGCACCAGGCAGCCGCGCACCGGCACGCCGTCCAGCAGCAGATTGCAGGCGCCGCAGCTGCCATGCTGGCAGCCGATGCGCGTGGCGGTCAGGCCAAGGCGATCGCGCAGCACGCCGGCCAGGCTGTCCCGGTCCTCGCAGGCCAGGTCGTGGGTTTCGCCATTCACGCAAAGCCGGGTCATGCGCCGGCCCGCCGGATGGCGACGTCGCGCAGCCGCGCCAGATGCGGGTCGTCGGGCGGCGGCGCCTCGGGCATCAGCCGGGCACCGGCGGGGCTCGCGACCGCGATGCGCGGCGCGGCGCCGGGGGCGTGCAGCACGCCGGCCAGGGCTTCCGCGAAGGCGCCGGGGGCGGGGGCGAGCTTGCACCAGCCGAAGCGCGTGCCGGTGGCCGGGATCGGGATGGTCACGGCCTCGATCACCTCGCCTGGTTGCAGCGCCGTGGCGAAGGCGCCGGTGCAGAATTTTTCGACAAGCAGCACCCGCCGCATGTCGCCCTGGCGCAGAACGGCGCTGGCGCCCAGCGCCAGCAGCGCCACCGGCCAATCCGAAGCCGGGTCGTGCAACGCCAGGCTGCCGCCGAGGGTGCCGAGGTTGCGCACGGGGCGATAGGCGATGCCCGACGCCACCAGCGAGAGCCATTCGCGCAAGGGCACGGGGCCGATGCCGTCCTCGATCCGGGCATGGGTCACGCCGGCGCCGATCCACAGCGCGCCGTCGCGCTCGGCAATCTCGGAAAGGCCCGGCAGGTCACGCAGCGGCACCAGCGCGGCCGGTTCCGCCAGGCGCAGCGCCAGCAGCGGCATCAGCGACTGGCCGCCGCCGAGGGGCAGCGCGTCTTCCAGCAGCGCGGGCAGCGCGTCCCAGTCCGCGGTGCGGCGCAGGGTGAAGGGCGCCGGGATCATGGCAGCACGCTCAGCACGCGGCGCGGCGTCACCGGCGTGGCCGTCACCACCATGCCGAGGCCGAGCGCCTGTTCCACGGCGGAGGCGATGGCGGCCGGCGGGGCGATCGCGCCACCCTCCCCCACGCCCTTGGCGCCATGCACCGTGCAGCGCGCGGGCGTCACCAGGTGCAACACGCGGATCTCGGGCAGGCTTGGCGCGTCGGGCAGGCGATAATCCGCAAAAGTGGTCGAGAGCGGCTGGGCCTCGGCATCGAAGCGCAGTTCCTCGGTCAGCGCGGTGCCGATGCCCTGCACCACGCCGCCCTTCACCTGGCCGTCGACGATCATCGGGTTGATCATGGTGCCGCAATCCTCGGCCACGCAGTAATCCTCCAGCGCCACCGCGCCGGTCTCCGCATCCACCCGCACCACGGCGGCATGCACGCCATAGGAGAAGACGCCGGCATCCTCGGGCGGGCAGTAGTCGGCGGTTGCCTCCAGCCCCGGCGGCTCGCCGGGCGGCAGGCGTTCCTGGCGCATCGTGGCGGCATGGGCGAGGTCGACCAGCGGGAGGGAGGCGGCGCCCGCCCAGGCGCGCCCGCCGCGCAGCTCCACCAGCGCCAGATCCGCCTGCAGGAAATGCGCGGCGATGCGCCGCAGTTTTGCCCCCAGCATTTCGGCCGCCGCCTTGGCCGCGCCGCCGGCGAAGACCAGGGAACGGGAGGCAAAGGTGCCGAAGCCGAATGGCGACAAGCCGGTATCGCCGTGGCGGACGGCGATGGCCTCGGGGTGCAGGCCGAGCTCCTCCGCCACGATCTGCGCCAGCGTCGTCTCCAGCCCCTGGCCGTGATTGTGGATGGCGGTCAGCAAGGTGAGGCTGCCATCGGGGTGCATGCGGAGCGTCGCCGTCTCATGCCCCGGCACCACCCGCGCCTTGCGCCCGGCCCATTCCGCGGTGCCGTGGCCGGATTGCTCGGTGTAGATGGCGAAGCCGACGCCGACCCTTTCGCCCGCCGCGCGCCGGGCTTCCAGCGCGGGCAGGTCGAGCATCCCGACACAGGCTTCCAGCGCCGCCGGGTAGTCGCCGGTATCCAGCGTCATCCCCGCCGCCGTCACATGCGGCAGCTTCGCGATCAGGTTGCGGCGCCGGATTTCGTAGCGCGAGACACCGACCTCATCGGCCAGCGCATCCATCAGCCGCTCGATCGCGAAGCAGGCACCCGTCCGCCCGACGCCGCGATAGGGGCCCATCGGTGGCTTGGTGGTCGCCACCGTGTGGTGCCGCACATCCAGATGCGCGATGCCATAGGGCCCGCCGAGGTTGCGCGCCGCCATCCCGGCCTCGGCAAAGGCGCCGGTCGGCCACAGCGCATAGGCGCCGGCATCGACCCAGAGCTCGCCCTCGATCCCCAGCGCGATGCCGTCCCGCGTTGCATGCAAGGTCAGATCATACAGGTGTTCGCGCGCCTGGGCGCCGGCCATCAGATGCTCGCGGCGGTCCTCCACCCAGCGGATCGGGCGGTCCAGCTTCAGGGCGAGGGCGCAGGCCACCACCTCCTCCGGCATCAGGCGGTTCTTGGCGCCGAAACCGCCGCCGACATCGGGCGCCACCACGCGCAGCCGCGATTCCGGCAGGCCGAGCATCGCCGCCAGCGCATGCCGCAGCACATGCGGCCCCTGGGAGGAGATATGCAGCACCAGCTCCCCGGTGCGTCGGTCCGGCACGGCGATCAGCGCGCGCGGCTCCATCGGCGCCGCAGATTGCCGGCCGAGGCCAAGCTTCCGGCGGATGCGGATCGGCGCATCCAACCCCGCCACATCGCCCGCCTTCACATGGCCCGAGCCGTAGCGGTTGTCCGCCCAGCCCGGATGCAGCACCGCCGCCCCCGGCGCCAAGGCCGCCGGCACATCGGCGAAAGCGGGCAGCGGCGCAATCTCCACCTCGCAGCGCGCGCACAAATCCTCCGCCGCGCCACGGGTGGCCGCCAGCGCCGCCAGCACCGGCTGGCCGACGAAGCGCACCACGCCATCGGCCAGCGGCGGATAGGGCGCCTGCCGGAACCCCGGCATGTCCGGCCCCGCCGGCAGCAGCGTCACCGGCCCGATCTCGCCTGCCCCAAAAACCCCCGCCGGCCGCGTCACCGCGCCAATCCGCCCATGCGCCACCGGGCTGCGCCAGAAGGCCAGCTCCAGCATCCCCGGCGCCGTCACATCCCCCGCGAACACCCCCTGGCCGAGCAGATGCCGCGCATCCTCCCGCCGCGGCACCGAGGCGCCGATCCATCCCTTGGCTTCCATGGCCACCATCTTGCATCCCACCCGCGCCCAGGCCTACCTGCCCGCACGACCGGAGTTGCCGATGACCGACGCCGCCACACCCCTTCTGCTCACACCTTACGCACTGCGTGGCGTCACCCTGCGCAATCGCATCGTCGTTTCGCCCATGTCGCAATACCGCTCCGACCCCGGCGGCATCCCCGGCGACTGGCACCTGGTGCATCTCGGCAAATTCGCCCTCGGCGGCGCCGGCCTGGTCTTCTGCGAGGAAACCAGCGTCTCCGAACGCTCCCGCAAGACCTACGACTGCCCCGGCATCTATACCGACGAACAGGCCCGCGCCTGGCGCCGCATCACCGACTTCCTCCGCGCGAACGGCAGCGCCGCCGCCATGCAGATCGGCCACGCCGGCCGCAAGGTCGCCACCCGCGCCCCCTGGGACGGCTTTTCGCCCCTCACCGAGGAAGACGCCGCCAACGGCCGCCCGCCCTGGTCCGGCCTCGCGCCCAGCCCCATCCCCTTCAAGCCCGGCGCCATGATCCCGAAGGAGATGGACGCGGACGACATCCGCCACGTCATCCAGCTCCACGCCGATGCCGCCAAGCGTGCCGACGACGCCGGCTTCGACATCCTCGAAATCCACGCCGCTCACGGCTACATCATCCAGCAATTCCTCTCGCCCATCACCAACCAGCGCAGCGACGCCTACGGCGGCGACCGCGAAGGCCGCATGCGCTTCGGCCTCGAACTCGTCGAAGCCGTCCGCGCCGCCTGGCCCGCCACCAAACCCCTGCTCATCCGCCTGTCCTGCGTCGACGGCCGCGGCGGCGGCTGGCACATGGAAGACACACTCGCCCTCTGCCACGAACTGAAGCCCCGCGGCATCGACCTGATCGACTGCTCCTCCGGCGGCATCGAAGGCCCCCTCACCCTCGCCGTCGTCCCCCGCACCCCCGGCTACCACGTGCCCTTCGCCGCCGAGATCCTGCGCGAAACCGGCCTCCCCACCATGGCCGTCGGCCTCATCACCGACCCCCACCAGGCCGAATCCTACCTGCAGGCCAACTCCTGCCACCTCATCGCCCTCGCCCGCGAAATGATGTGGAACCCCAACTGGCCCACCCACGCCGCCCAAACCCTCGGCCAAAACCCCCTCCCCCTCCTTCCCCCCTCCTACGCCTGGTGGCTCGAACGCCGCGACGAAGTCCGCCGCCGCTTCCCGACCGGGCAGGAGACGGCTGCGGAGTAGGCGGCCGGGTCAGCGCTGGCTGATTGCAAGGAGGGCTCCGCCCTCCCTGCACCCTCCCGCCAAGGGGCAGTGGCCCCTTGGAACCCTTGAATCATGAGCAGGAATGGAGAGGGGGCCGGAGCGACCGCATGGTCTGCGGTACCGCTGGCCCCCTCTCCATTCCTGCTCAAAGTCCTGTGGTCCAGGAGGCCTCTGCCTCCTGGCAGGGGGTGCAGGGGGACAGCGTCCCCCTGCAAGCCACCAGCGCCGTCCAGCCCCTACCCCCGCAGACGGCGCTCGGCCGCGCTCGGCAGGAAGCGGCCGTCGTAGATTTCGATGTTGGGGGGCGTCGATGTCAGGCCGAAGCCGTCTTTCACCAGGGCGATGGTTTCGGTGAGGCGGGCTTCGCTGAGGGTGCCGAGGCCGTCGGCTTGGGTGCGTGGGGTGATCATCAGGCGGTCGCGCAGGTAGATGATGCGTTCGGCTTCGATGGGTTCTTCGAGCAGAGGGAATTGGCGTTTGAGTTCGGCGGCGGCCTTGGCGGGGTCGGCCATGACGTCGTGCCAGCAGCGGGTGGAGGCGGAGAGGAAGCGGCGGAGGGCGTCGGGTTTTTCGGCGATGAAGCTGCGGCTGGCGAGCATGGCGTTGCCGGGGAAGTCCATGCCGTAGTCGGCGTAGCGAAGGGTGTGGATGTCCTCGGGCTTGGCGCCGTTGGCCTTGAGGTTGAAGAAGACGGTGTAGTCGAAGCCGGTGACGGCATCGACCTGGCGGGTCATCAGCATCTGGTCGCGAAGCGCGGGGGTGACTTGTTGCAGCCGCATCCGGTCCATGGGGATGTTGTTGATGCGGCAGAAGGCCGGGAACATGCGGGAGGCGCCGTCGGCCGGGCCTTGGCCGATGGTGCGGCCGGCGAGGTCTTCGGGCTTCAGGATGCGGGTGCCGCCGAGGCTCATGATGGCCTGGGGGGATGAGTCGTGGAGCGCCATCACCACCTTGGGCGCGGCGGCGGGGTTGCGGGCCTGGAATTCGATGAGGGTGGCGATGTCGCCGCTGCCCATCTGGTAGTTGCCTGAGGCGACGCGGGTGATGGCGTCGCCGGAGCCGGAGGAGCCGTCGATGGTCACCTCCAGCCCGGCCTCGCGGTAGTAGCCGCGCGAAAGGGCGAGCAGGTAGCCGGCGGTGCCGCCATCGGGCCGGAAGTTCAGCACGAAGCGGATGCGTTCGGGTGCCTGAGCGAGGGCGGGTGCGGCGAGCATGCCGGCGGTGGCGCCGAACAGGGTGCGGCGGGCCAGGGTCATGCGGATCCTCCGATGGGGTGCGTTCAGGGTGCCGGCCCTTGGAAGCAAGAGCGATGCCACTGGGATACCACCCTGCGGGCGGGGGTGGTGCGGGCGCTCGGCCCGGCGCGGGGCAAGGTTTTGCTTTGGCCGGGCGAAAAAGCGGAAGCATCAGCACAGATAGACGAGAAGCCGATACCGTTGGGCTGCGTGACATGCGGCGGGGGGATGAAATTTTTACAGCTGAGTGGCCGGATGCCATGCTTTCGGCTGGTGCAAAGCCGTTGCATGGCGGGGCCGTGACCGGACCTGCTCCAGCTTTCCTGGCGTTCATTGCGATTCCTACATTGAAGCAGGCGGCGGGTGACCTATACTGACGCCCAGGCCGATGCGGGCCAGGCCACCTCCCCGGGCTCGAATCCACGAGACGGCGGGGCCGGATATGTCCGCGGCCGAACAGGCGAGTCCAGAGATGACCAATACGCACGACTGGCGGCGAGACCGCAAAGCCCGCAGCAAGCGAGGCTTCGACGACGACATGCCCCAGGAGGGCGGATGGGCACCCCCCCCACCCCCAGCTATGCGCCCTCCGCCGCGCCGCGCCGTGCCTCGGCGCCGGTGGCTTCCGGCCCGGAGGTCAGCGCGGTGGTGAAGCGCTTCGATCCGGAGCGGGGCTTCGGCTTCGTGGCGGTCGAGGGTGGCGGCGGCGATGCCTTCCTGCATATCAGCGTGCTGCAGCGCGCCGGCGCCGATACGGTGGCGCCGGGCACCAAGCTGCGCGTGCGCACCGGCCAGGGTGAGCGTGGCCCGCAGGTGACCGAGGTGCTCGAGGTCGGGCCGGTCGGCGAGATCCCGCCCTCCCCGCCGCGCGGCGGCATGGGCGCCGGCCCCCGTCCCGGCCCCGGCGGCGGCGGCGCGGGCTTCCGCACCCCCCATCCGCCGGGTGCGGGCGAGGAGGTGCAGGGCACCGTGAAGTGGTACAGCGCCGAGAAGGGTTTCGGCTTCGTCACGCCGAGCGATGGCGGCAAGGACGTGTTCGTCCATGCGACCGCGCTGGAGCGCAGCGGGCTGCGCCCGCTGACCGAGGGCCAGGCCGTGACGCTGCGCGTGGTGCAGGGCAAGAAGGGGCCGGAAGCGGCCTCCGTCACCGCTTCCTGATCCTGCCTATCGGATCGATTTGAAGGGGCGGCTCCCGCAGGGGGGCCGCCCTTTTTAATGGGTTCAGGCCTCGGCCAGCAGGGCGTCGCGGATGGTCTGGGCGATGCGGTCGATCTCCGCCGGGGCCAGGATCAGCGGTGGGGAGAGTACCAGCATGTCGCCAGCGGCGCGCACCAGCACGCCGGCGGCGAAGCAGCGATCCGCCACGGCAGGGCCGCGGGTGCCGCCGCGGGGGGCCAGTTCGATCGCCCCCAGGATGCCGATGGTGCGGATATCCACCACATGTGGCGCGTCCCGCAGGGCGTGCAGCGCCTGGGCGAAGGGCTCCGCCATCGCGGCGGCATTGGCAAAAATGCCCTCCTGCTCATAGGCCTCCAGCGCCGCCAGGCCGGCGGCGCAGGCGAGCGGATGGCCGGAATAGGTATAGCCGTGGAACAGCTGCACGGCTTCCGGCGGGCCGGCCATGAAGGCCTCGTAGATGCCGGCGGAGACCAGGGTGGCGCCCATCGGCACCGCGCCATTGGTCAGCCCCTTGGCGCAGGCGATCAGGTCGGGGGTGACGCCAAAGGCCTGGCTGGCGAAGCAGGTGCCGAGGCGGCCGAAGCCGGTGATGACCTCGTCGAAGATCAGCAGGATGCCGTGCTTCGTGCAGATCTCCCGCAGCCGTTCCAGGTAGCCCTGCGGCGGCGGATAGACGCCGCCGGAGCCGGTGACGGGCTCCACGATCACCGCGGCCACGGTGGAGGGGTCCTGCACCGCCAGCAGCGCCTCCAGGCTTTCGGCATAATCGGCGCCGACGGCGGGGCGGCCGTTGGGGAAGCCCATGCGCGCCGGATCATAGGGCAGCGGCAGGTGGTACACGTCGGGCAGCAGCGGCCCGAAGTCGCGCTTGTGGCGGCCGATGCCGCCCACCGACAGGCCGCCGAAGCCGACGCCGTGATAGGACTTGGCTCGGCCGACCAGCTTGGTGCGGCCGCCCTCCCCGCGCACCCGGTAATAGGCGCGGGCGATCTTCAGCGCGCTGTCCACCGCCTCCGATCCGGAATTGCTGAAGAAGACATGGTCCAGCCCCTCCGGCGCCGCCGCGGTCAGCCGCTCGGCGAAGGCGAAGGCGCCGGGATGGCCCATGCGGAAGGAGGAGACGAAGTCGAGCTGACCCGCCGCCGTGCGGATCGCCTCCGTGATGCGCGGATGGCCATGCCCGGCATTGACGCACCAGAGCCCCGCCATGCCGTCCAGCACCCGCCGTCCGCCGGATTCCAGGTAGTGCATGCCCTCCGCGCCCACGAACATCATCGGCGCCTCCCGGAAGGCGCGGGCGGCGGTGAAGGGCATCCAGTAGGACTCGGACAGGGCATTGGGACGCGGTTGGACGGTCATGCAGGGCTCCGGGGGGTGGACCGCTCCAGCCGGTCCCGCAGCCGGAACCAGACGCTGCCGGCGGCGGCGTAGATTTTCTTCAACTGGTGCAGCGGAATGGGGCGGAGGGGCTCCACGGGCGGCAGGGCCAGGCTTTCGCCGCCCGTCAGCACGGTGGCGAGCTCCGGCCCCGTGGCGGTGCACCAGGCGATGCCCTTGCCGTTGCAGCCAATGGTGGCGAAGACGCCGTCCTCCAGCCGGAACAGGCGCGGCAGCCGGTCCAGCGTGATCGCCACCTGCCCGCCCCAGCCGAATTCCACCGGCGCCTCTGCCAGCTGCGGATAGAGCCGCGCCAGCATGTGCCGCTGGGTGGCGAAATCGCCGAGGTCGCGCGGCGCCCGCAGCCTTCCCTTGCCGCCCACGACCAGCCGCCCGTCCCGGTCCGCGCGGAAGTAGCGCAGCACGCGGCGGGTGTCGGAGACCACGGGCATGCCCGCCGGCACCGCGCCGGGCTGGGTCGCCACCTGGAAGCTCCAGACCGGGATCATGGTATCCGCGAGCCCCGGCCAGAGGTCGCCGGGCAGCGCGTTGGTCGCAATCAGCACGCGGCGCGCGCGTAGCTGCCCCTGCCCCGTCTCCACCCGCCAATCCGCGCCCTCGCGCCGGATGGCTGTGGCGCGGGTGGGGGCGTGGATCACGGCGCCGGCCGCCATCGCCGCGCGGGCCAGGCCGCGGGCATAGGACAGGGGCTGCACGCTGCCGCCCCCGGCATGGAGCCAGCCGCCAAGATAGGCCTTCGTCCCCGCCAGCGCCGCGGCCTCCTCGCGCGACAGCCAGTGCACCGGCGCGCCGGCGCGGCGCCAGGCGGCCAGGCGCGCCGCCATCGCCTCCAGCGCCGCCGGCGTATCGCCGAGCTGCGCCCAGCCGTTCTGCGCCGCGTCGCAATCGATGCCGTGGCGGGCGATCAGCGCGAAGGTCTCGGTGGCCGCGCGGGCGCCCAGCGCATGCATCGCGGTGCCGCGGGCTTGGCCATAGACGGCGATGGCATCGGCCACGTCATGCTTGAAGCCGGGGATTACCTGCCCGCCATTGCGGCCGGAGGCGCCGGCGCCCGGTGCCACCGCCTCCAGCACCGTCACCGCCACGCCGCGCTCGGCCAAGGCGAGGGCGGTGGAAAGGCCGGAATAGCCGGCACCGATGATGGCGACCGCGGTCTCGGCCGGCCCGCGCAGCGGCGCGAGGATGGGCGCCGGCGCCGCCGTCGCCTCCCAAAGCGATTTCATGGCTGGCCCCGCAACCGCACCAGCTCCGGCGTCAGCGCCAGGGCGCAGGACAGATGCTCGGCCAGCAGGTGGGAAGCGCGGGGGCGGTCGTCCTGCTCCAGCGCATCGAGGATCGCCAGGTGCTCCGTCGCATTCTGCCGCACGCGGCCAGGGCCGAGCACCCAGCCGTAATTGGTCAGGCGGCGCAGCTGGTTGTGCTGTTCCGTCGCCGCCTGGAAGAACCGATTGCCGGAGGCGGCGACGATGCCGAGGTGGAAGGCGGCGTTCAGCTCGAAGAACTCCACGGCGCGGGAATCCTGCCACGCCTCCTCCAGGAACTGCTGGTGCCCCTCGCGCATCTCCCTGGCGAAGCCCCGGGGCAGGGCATAACCGGGCTCCAGCAGGGCGGCGGGTTCCATGACGATGCGGAAGCGATAGGCGGCATCGCGCTCGGCCGGCGTCGCCAGGTCCGGCGCGAAGCGCCAGCCATGGCCACGGTTGCGGCTGACGATGCCCAGCTCCTCCAGCCGCCGCAAAGCGCGGCCGAGGTCGCCGCGGGCGGCGCGCGTATGGCGCTGCAGCTCCGCCTCCGTCATCGAATCCGGCAGGCGGCCGGCGGCGCGGTCGCGGGCGATGGCGACCATCAGCGCCGCCACCGGATCCTCCGCCGCCGGCTGCGGGATCGGCACCTGGGCATCGCGCAGCACCAGGGTGCGGCCACGCTGCTCTACGCTGCCGGCGGCCGCCAACACCGCCAGCGCGCCGCGGATCGGGGTGCGGGAGACGCCGAGTTTCGCTGCCAGCGCGTCCTGCCGCAGCGGCGTGCCGGGCACCGCGCCTTCCTGCGCCAGCAGGTCCAGCACGGCGCGGGCCAGGTCGTGATGCAGGGTCGGGGTCGGTTCCAGGGGGCGCTCTTTTCGCTTGCGGGGCGTAATCTGCCGCCCTACCGTATTTTCCGCAACCAAAAACCAAATGGAGTGCTCGGGCTTGGCCACACCCGCCCCGCTGATCGAGGTTTCCGGCCCGCCGCGCGAACGCGGCCGGCAATACGGGGCGCAGGCGGCCGCCCGGATCCGCCTCGGCATCGCGCATTATTCCGAACAGCTCGGCGCCACCGGCCTGGATACCGCCGGCATCCGCGAGATCGCCCTGTCCTTCGAGCCGCAGATCGCCCGCTTCGACGCCGATATGGCCGAGGAGATGCGCGGCATCGCCGAGGGTGCCGGCCTGCACCCGGCCGATATCCTGCTGCTGAATGCGCGGACCGAGATCCTCAAGCTGGCGAAACGCAAGAAGGATCCGGACCCGGATGGCTGCACCGGCGTGGTGGCGCTGCCGGGCATCACCGCGGATGGCAAGCTGATCCATGCCCAGAACTGGGACTGGAAGCTGGAATGCGCCGAGACCGCGGTGGTGCTGAAGATCCGCCGGGATGACGGGCCGGATGTGCTGACCTTCACCGAGGCCGGTGGCCTGGCGCGATCCGGCATGAATGCCGCCGGCATCGTGGTGACCGCGAACTACCTGGAGAGCGACCGCGACTATCGCAGCGCCGGCGTGCCGCTGGCGCTGATCCGCCGCAAGGCGCTGATGGCGGGCCAGCTCGCGGTGGCCATGCACGCCGTCTACACCACGGCGAAATCGGCCTCGAACAACATGATCGTCAGCCATGCCGGCGGCATCGCGATCGATTTCGAATGCGCCCCGGATGAGAGTTTTCAGGTGCATCCCGACAATGGCCTGCTGGTGCACGCCAACCACTGGGTGAGCCCCGTCGCGTTGTCAAAGCTGCGCGACACCGGAATTTTGGCGACGCCGGACAGCCTGTACCGCGACCTGCGCGTGCGCGACCTGCTGGCGCCGCAGCGCGGAAGCATCACGGTGGATGCGGTGAAGGCCGCGCTCTTCGACGACTACCAGACGCCCTGGTCCGTCTGCCGCCCGCCGCGACCCAACCTCTCCAACAACCTGTCCGCCACCGTCGCGCAGGTCGTGATGGTGCCGGCGGATGGGGTGATGGAGGTGGCGATGCTGCCGGCGCTCGATCGCCGCTTCACCACCTATCGCCTGGAACCCATGGAACTGAGGAGCGCCGCATGAAGTTCTTCGCAGTTGCCCTCGCGACACTGCTCGCAGCGGCACCCGTGGCCGCGCAGGAAACGCTGCTGCGCGCCAGGCTGAATTCGGACATCCGCTCCACCGATCCCGGCACCAATCGCGATGCGAATACCGATGCGGTGGTGCTGCATATCGTGGAAGGCCTGGTCGCCTACCGCGAAAACACCTCGGTCGGGCCGCTGCTGGCGGAGCGCATCGACATCGCGCCAGACGGGCTCAGCTACACCTTCACCCTGCGCAACGGCGTGCGCTTCCACAATGGCGCGATGCTGACCTCGGCCGATGTGAAATTCGCCTGGGACCGCTACCTGCGGCGCGAGACCAATTGGCGCTGCCTGCCGGAATTCGATGGCCGCGGCGCCACCAAGGTCACCGGCATCGAGACTCCGGATCCGCGCACCGTGGTCTTCCGCCTGGAACGGCCGAGCGCGCTGTTCCTGGCCAATATGGCGCGCGCGGATTGCGGCGGCAGCGGCATCTGGCACCGCGATTCGCTGAACGCCGATGGCAGCTGGAACACGCCCATCGGCACCGGCCCCTTCCGCATGGGCGAATGGCGCCGCAACCAGTTCGTGGAAGTCACGCGCTTCCCCGACTACAGCGCACGGCCGGGCGAGGTGGATGGCTATACGGGCAACAAGACCGCCTATGTGGACCGCGTGCGCTGGCTGGTGATCCCCGATGCCTCCGCCGCCAAGGCCGCGCTGCTCTCCGGCGCCATCGACATCAACCCCGATATCGCCAACCAGGATCTGGAGGAGCTGCGCGCGCGGCCCGATATCCGCCTTTCCGCCACCACCACCATGGGCATGATGGCGCTGCTGATGCAGACGCGCGATCCGCTTCTGCAGGATGTGCGCATCCGCCGCGCCATCGCGCTGACGCTCGACTACCCCGAGCTGGTGCGCGCGCTGTCCGACGGACAGTCCACCTACAACCCCTCCGTCATCCCCACCGCCAGCGGTGCGCATGGCGCCGTGCAGCAGCAGGGCTTTTCCCGCAATATCGAGGAGGCGCGGCGCCTGCTGCGCGCCGCGGGCTATCGCGGCCAGACCATCCGCATGCTGACCACGCGGCGCTACAATTCGCTGCTGGAAATGGCGACGCTGACCCAGGCCATGGCGCAGGAGGCCGGCCTGAACATCGAATTCGAGGTGCTGGACTGGGCGACGCAGCTCGACCGCTACACGCGCGGCGACTACCAGATGATGGCCTTCACCTATTCCGCCCGCCTCGACCCGTCCCTGTCCTTCGAGATGGTCTCCGGCCCCAAGGCGACGCAGCCGCGCAAGGCCTGGGACAATGCAGAGGCCCTGGCCCTGCTGCAGGAAAGCATGCAGGTGACGGACCCCGCGCGCCGCCAGGCGCTGTTCGATGAGCTGCACCGCCGCTTCATCGCGGAGGTGCCGATGATCGTGCTCTACAACGACGCCAATATCGCCGCGCATCGCACCAGCATGACCGGCTTCCGGTCCTGGGCCACCGGCCAGCCGCGCTTCTGGGGCGTCCGCCTCCAGTGATCGGCTACGCGGCCCGCCGGTCCCTCGCCGCGATCCCGACCCTGCTGCTGGTCGCGATCGCGGTCTTCCTGCTGATGCGCCTGATCCCGGGCGATCCGGCGCAGCTGATGCTGGGCGACGCGGCATCCGCCGAGGAAGTCCAGGCGCTGCGACGGAGCATGGGGCTGGAAGCGCCGCTGCCGCTGCAATTCCTGCACTGGGCGGGTGCCGCGCTCGGCGGAAATCTCGGCCGCTCGATCACGAATGGCGAGCCAGTCCTGCCGCTGATCCTCTCCCGCTTCTCCGTCACCGCCGCCATCGTGCTGCTGGCGGTGGCGCTGGCCACGCTGGTCGCGGTGCCGCTCGGCATGCTGGCGGCCTGGAAGCAGAACCGCGCGACGGATCTCGCCGTGGTCGCCTTCGCCACGCTGATGCTCTCCATCCCCTCCTTCTGGCTCGGGCTGATCCTGCTGCTGGTCTTCGGCGTGAAGCTGGGCTGGCTGCCGGTGGTGGGCTTCGTGACCTTCGCCGAGGACCCCTGGGCGGCCGCCGCCTATATCGTGCTGCCGGTGGCCACCCTGGTGCTGATCGAGCTCGGCGGCATGACCCGCATGGCGCGCGCGGCCACCATCGACGTGCTGCGGCTGGATTACATCAGCCATGCCCGCGCCAAGGGCCTTTCCGAATTCACCGTCATGCGCCGCCACGCGCTGCCCAATGCCTTCGCGCCGACGCTCACGCTGATCGGCCTGGTGCTGGGCAATCTGCTCGGCGGCATCGCGGTGATCGAGACGGTCTTCACCCTGCCCGGCCTCGGCCGCCTGCTGGTCGAGGCGATCTTCCAGCGGGACTATCCCGTGGTGCAGGGCGTCATGCTGTTTGTCGCGGGCATCTATGTGGTGGTGAACCTGCTGGTCGACCTGGCCTATCCGATCTTCGATCCGCGCGTGACCGCCGAATGAGACTTCGCGCCAATCTCGTCATCGGCGGCACGCTGCTGACGGCGGTCACCGCCATCGCCGTCACCGCCGCCTTCTGGACGCCCTATGCGCCGCGCGCGGTCAATCTGCGCCGGCGGCTGAACCCGCCTTCCGACCTGCATTGGCTCGGCACCGACGAATTCGGCCGCGACGTGCTCTCCCGCCTCATGGTCGGCGCGGAGACCAGCCTGACGGTGGCCGCCGTCACCGTGCTGGTGGCCATGGCCATCGGCGTCGCCATCGGGCTGCTCGCCGGCTTCTTCCGCGGCTGGACGGATCGCGCGCTGATGGCGCTGAACGATGCGCTGCTGGCCTTCCCGGGCATCCTGCTGGCGCTCGGCCTGCTGACCGTCATCGGCCCGTCCAAATGGGGCATCGTGCTGGCGCTGGGCCTCGCCTATGCACCCGCCGTCGCGCGCGTCGTGCGCGGTTCCGTCCTCTCGCTGCGCGAGCGCGAATTCATCGAGGCCTCCCGCGCGCTGGGCAATTCGGAGCTCTATACGCTGTGGCGGCATGTGCTGCCGAATTGCGTCTCGCCGCTGACCGTGCTCGCCACCTCCATGTTCGGCTGGGTGATCCTGTCGGAAAGCGCGCTGTCCTTCCTCGGCCTCGGCGTGCCGCCGCCGGCGCCGAGCTGGGGGAACATGCTCTCCACCGCGCGGCCCTTTCTCGAATCCGCCACCTGGCTGTCCATCGCGCCGGGGGTGATGATCGCGCTCTGCCTGCTCGGCACCAACCTGCTCGGCGATGCGCTGCGCGACCTGCTGGACCCGCGGACATGAGCGAGCTGCTGCGCATCGACCGGCTGCGCATCGGCGCGAAGCCGGATTTCACCGCGGTGCAGGATGTCTCCTTCACCCTGGCGCCGGGCGAGATCCTGGCGCTGGTCGGCGAATCCGGCTCCGGCAAGACCGCCACCGCGCGCGCCGTCATCGGCCTGCTGCCGCCGGGCCTCACCGTCACCGGCGGCGGCATCACCTTCGACGGCGCCGTGCTGACGCCGGAGAAGATGCGCCCGCTGCGCGGTCCCGGCATCGGCATGGTCTTCCAGGAACCGATGACCTCGCTGAACCCGGCCCTGCCGATCGGCCTGCAGATGTCCGAAGGCCTGGCGCTGCACACAAAACTGCGCGGCGCCGGGGTCACCAAGGCCTGCGAGGCGATGCTGGCCCGCGTCGGTATCGCCGACCCCGCCGCCTGCCTGCGCGCCTATCCGCACGAATTCTCGGGCGGCATGCGCCAGCGCATCATGCTGGCCTCCGTCATGCTGCTGCGACCCAAGCTGCTGATCGCGGATGAGCCGACCACGGCGCTGGATACGCTGACCCAGGCCGAGGTGCTGGACCTGATGGTGGCGCTGACGCGGGAACAGGGCAGCGCGGTGCTGCTCATCACGCACAACCTCGGCCTGGTGGCGCGCTATGCCGACCGCGCGCTGGTGATGCGCCGCGGCCGCATCATCGAACAGGGTGCCGCCCGCGCGCTGCTCGCCGCGCCGCAGGAAAGCTACACCCGCGCGCTGGTGGAGGCCCTGCCCCGCCGCGGCCCGCCGCCGCCCCTCCGCGCACCTTCCGAACCGCTGTTGCAGGCCCAGGCGCTGACCGTGGATTTCGCCGGCCGCCGCCGCTTCTTCACCCGCGGCCGCGCCGTGCAGGCGGTGCGCGGCGTCGATCTCGCGATCCATGCAGGCGAAGCGGTGGCGCTGGTCGGCGGCTCCGGCTCCGGCAAGACCACGCTCGGGCGCGCTTTGCTGCGGCTGGTCGATCCCAGCGGCGGGCGCATCCTGTTCCGCGGCCAGGATATCTCTCGCCTGAAGGGCGCGGCGCTGCTGCCCTTCCGCATGGCCTGCCAGATCGTCTTCCAGGACCCCTATTCCTCGCTCGATCCGCGCATGCGCGTGGCGCAGATCGTGGCGGAGCCGCTGCGCCACCTGCCACGCCTCGGCGCGGCGGAGCGCGACCGGCGCGTGGAGGCCATGCTGGACCAGGTGGGCCTGGCCGGCTTCGGCGCGCGGCACCCGCATGCGCTTTCGGGCGGCCAGCGCCAGCGCGTCGCCATCGCGCGCGCCTTGGTGCGGGACCCGGATTTCGTCATGGCGGATGAACCGGTCTCGGCGCTGGACATGACCATCCAGAAGCAGATCCTGACCCTGCTGCGGGACTTACAGCAGGCGCGCCGCTTCGCCTGCCTCTTCATCTCCCACGACCTCGCCGCAGTGGGGGAGATCGCCGACCGCGTGGTGGTGATGCAGAACGGGCTGGTGGTGGAGGAGGGCGACCGCGATGCCGTCTTCGACGCGCCGCGCCACGCCTATACCCGCGCCCTGCTGGACGCCGCGCCGCGGCTGGAGGCGTTGGTGTGATTGCGGGCGCGCGCCGCAACCGATAAGGGCCATGGGACGAGGTGGCCGTTCGAGCCGCCCGAATGGGGAATCGTCCGATGATGCTGCACCGCCGCGGCCTGCTGTCTGCCGTCCTTGCCACCGGCCTCGCCGCCCCTGCCCTCGCACAGACCTGGCCGGATCGCCCGCTGCGCGTCATCGTGCCCTTCCCGCCCGGCGGGTCGAACGACATCATCGCGCGGCAGATGGCGGAAGCGCTGCGCGAGCGCCTGGGCCAGCCCGTGATCGTCGAGAACCGCGCCGGCGCCGGCGGCAATGTCGGCGCCGATACGGTGGCCAAGGCCGCGCCGGATGGGCTGACCCTGCTGCTGACGGCGCCCGGCCCGCTCGCCATCAACGAGCATCTGTTCCGAAGCATTCCCTTCAACCCGCAGCGCGACTTCGCGCCCGTGGCGCTGGTGGCCAGCGTGCCGATCGTGCTGATGGTGACCAACAGCCTGACGGTGCGCTCGGTGGCGGAACTGGTGGCGCTGGCGAAGCGGGAGCCGGGGCGGCTGGCCTTCGGCTCCTCCGGCAATGGCAGCACCAACCACCTGGCCGGGGAGCTGTTCAAGTCGATGGCGGGCATCGAGATCGTGCACGTGCCCTATCGCGGCGCGGCGCCGGCAATGACGGACCTAGTCGGCGGCCAGATCCAGATGATGTTCGACAATATGCCCGCCGCCCTGCCGCAGATGCGCGGCGGCCAGGTGCGCGGCCTGGCGGTGGCCGGCGCGCAGCGGGCCGAAGCGGCGCCGGAACTGCCCACTGTGGCGGAATCGGGCCTGCCCGGCTTCGATGCGGAGGCCTGGTTCGGCCTCGTCGCCCCGGCCGCGACGCCGGAGGCGGTGCTGCAGCGGCTGCAGGCGGCCTGCGGCGAGTCGCTGGCCGATCCCGCCCTGCGCGCCCGCTTCGCCCAGGGCGGCGCGGTGCCCGGCGCCCGGCTTGGCGCGGCCTTCACAGCCTTCCTGGCGGAGGAGCGCGCCAAATGGGGCCGGGTGGTCGCATCCTCCGGCGCGCAGGCGAGTTGAGGCGGCGAATCCCCGAGGAAAAACTTTGCCGCGCAAGGCCTTTGCGCGGCACAAGGGCGCTTGTGCCGACACGGCATCACGTCCTAGTTACGTGACCATGACGAGCAGCGGGCGCGCCCTTCTGATCGTGGTCGTGGTCGGTGCCGGCCTCGCCACTTTTGTTGCCAGCCGGTTCGTCAGCCACGAGCCGATGCCGGGCGCCGAGACTCGCGCGGCGCCGGCCACCCCCCCGGCAAGCCAGACGCCCGCGCAGGCGGCAACGCAACAACCCGCCGCGCCGGCGGCGCCACAGCCCCGCGCCGCGCCGGCTGCCCCACAGCCCCGCACCGCATCGGCGGCGCCGCAGCTGCCAGCCGCACCGGCCCCCGCGCCCGGCGCCGCCGTCGCCCCCCCGGCCGCGACGCCCGGCCCACCCGCCGCCGCGCCGGAACCGCCGCGCTTCGATGTGGTGCGCGTCGGCCAGCGGGGCGGCGTAGTCGTGGCCGGGCGGGCGGCGCCCGGCGCGGAGGTGATCCTCTTCGAGGGCGGGCGGGAAGTCGGCCGCGCCCGCGCCGATGCGCGTGGCGAATGGGTGATCCTGCCGAACGACCCGCTGCGGCCCGGCGCGCATCAATTCTCCCTGGTCGCCCGCCTCGGCGGCGCGGAGCTCGCCGGCCCCGACACCGTCGTGGTGATGGTGCCCGAACCCACCGCCGTGGCGGAGGCGCCGCGCCCCGATGCAGGCGAGGCGCAGGCTCAGGCACAGGCCCAGATGCAGGCTGAAGCGCGCGCCCAGGCCGAAGCCACGCGGCTGGCCGCGGCGGAAGCGGCCGCCAGGGCCGAGCAGGCGGCGCAGCGCCAGGCCGCCGCCGCGGCGGAAGCCACCGCCCGCGAATCCGCGCGCCAGGCGGAGATCGCCGCCCGCGCCGAGGCCGCCGCGCGGGCGGAGGCCGCGTCCCTCGCCGAAGCCGCGCAGCAGGCCGAGCGACTGGCCCGCGCCGAGCAGCTGGCCCAGGCGGAACGCGAAGCGCGTGAGGCCGCCGCCGCCCAGGCCGAACGCGCCGCGCAGGAGGCCGCCCGCCAGGCCGAGGCAGCCGCGCAGGCCGAGGCCCTGGCCCAGGCCGAGATGGCCCGCCGCCAGGCCATGGCCGAACAGGCGGCGCGGGAGGCCGCCCGCGCCGCGGAAGCCACCGCCCAGGCCGAGGCCGCGCGCCGCGCCGCGGAGGACGAGACCCGCCGGCAGGCGGCGCTGCGCGCCCAAGCCCAGATCCAGGCCCAGATCCAGGC
The DNA here is from genome assembly GCF_019024325.1 of Falsiroseomonas tokyonensis. Taxonomy (GTDB): domain Bacteria; phylum Pseudomonadota; class Alphaproteobacteria; order Acetobacterales; family Acetobacteraceae; genus Falsiroseomonas; species Falsiroseomonas tokyonensis. The sequence goes on along the minus strand of NZ_JAFNJS010000010.1, from coordinate 44,824 downwards.
CCCGCCGCAACCCGCAGCGCCGCCCGCGCCGGAGGCCTCGCCGGCGCGGCCCCTGGTGGTGCTGCTGCCGCCCGCCGATGCGGCGCCGGCCCGCGTGCTGCAGGGCGCCGCGCCCGCCTCCGGCCATGCGCTGGGGCTGGAGGTGGTGGACTACACCGATGCTGGCGCCATCCGCTTCGCCGGCACCGCGACGCCGGGCACCGCCATCCGCGTCTATGTGAACGACCACCATGCGGGCGATGCCCAGGCCGATGCGGAGGGCCGCTGGTCCATGGCGCCGGCGGAGCATGTGACGATCGGCCGCCACCGGCTGCGGGTGGACCAGCTGGCCGCCAATGGCGCCGTCTCCGCCCGCATCGAACTGCCCTTCCAGCGCGACCAGCTGCCGGAGGGCAGCGTGCAGGAGGGGCGCGTGGTGGTGCAGCCGGGGAACAACCTCTGGCGCCTGGCGCGCGCCGCCTATGGGCGCGGGATCCGCTACACCGTGATCTTCGAGGCCAACCGGGACCAGATCCGCAATCCGAACCTGATCTTCCCGGGTCAGGTCTTCACGGTGCCCGCGGCCTCCGCGCCCGCTTCCATCCCGGCGGATTCCAGCCGGTCCAGATAGGGATCCAGCGCCAGGGCGAAGCCCACCATGGCGGAGACCAGCGTGGTGGCGGTGACGGTATCGGGCAGGTCCACCGCCGCCTCCAGCCGCACCTTGTGGTCCGGCATCAGCCGCAGCCGCCAGCCTGGCGGCAGTTCCCGCGGCATTTCCTCCAGCGCCGCGAAGGCGCCGGGCCGCGCCTGCGGCCGCTCCGCCGTGAAGGGCACCCAGCCGGCCTGTGCCGCAAGGTTGATCTGGCCGTCACCCAGCGAGGCCTCGCAACCACGGCCGCGCCAGGCGAAGCGCAGCGCATGCTCCCGCATGGCCGAGAGCGACCCGTCGAGTGCGACCAGGAACGGTCCGTGCGGAAGGTGGTCCATGGATGCATGTTGTCCGGGAAGGATGAACATACCATAACCGCGCGCATGGCCCTGATCTCCAGCCTCCGCCTCGTCCTGTCCAAGCCGCATCCGGCTGGGCGTCCCTTCATCTATGGCGGCCTGGCCGTCGCCGTGGTTGGCGGCCTGCTGCTGGGCGGCTGGCTGTTCTGGCCCGGCGCCATCTTCACGCTGTTCTGCCTGTATTTCTTCCGCGACCCGGAACGGGTGCCACCGTCCCGCGGCCAGGTGGTGCTGGCGCCGGCCGATGGGCGGGTGGTGCTGGCCGGCATGGCCGTGCCGCCGGAGGAGCTGGGCCTCGGCCCCGCCGCGCGCTACCGGATCTGTATCTTCCTGTCCGTGCTGGACGTGCATGTGAATCGCCTGCCGGTCGATGGCGTGGTCACGCGCATCGCCTATCGCGCCGGCGCCTTCCTGAATGCCAGCCTGGACAAGGCCAGCGTGGACAATGAGCGCAATGCGCTGGCCATCCGCATGCCGGATGGCCGCGACGTGGCGGTGGTGCAGATCGCCGGCCTGATCGCGCGCCGCATCCTCTGCCATGTGCGGGAGGGCGACCAGGTGCAGGCGGGCGACCGCTTCGGCATCATCCGCTTCGGCAGCCGCACCGATGTCTACCTGCCGGAGGGCAGCCGCCCCCTGGCGCAGATCGGCCAGCTGATGATCGGCGGCGAGACGGTGGTGGCGGAACTGCTGCCCATGTCGAACACCGCGGCGCCGTCGGCATGAGCGAGGAGCCCGGCCTGCCGCCGGCGCCGCCCCGCATCGGCCGGCTGCGCCGCTTCCGCCCGCGCAGCCGCCCGCGCTTCGAAGGCCTGTCCTTCAACCGGCTGATCCCGAATATCCTGACCATGCTCGGCCTCTGCGCCGGGCTGGTGGCGATCCGTGCCGCCATTGAGGACCGCTTTGCGCTGGCCGCCGCGCTGATCGTGGTGGCGGCGGTGATCGACGGGCTGGACGGGCGCCTGGCACGGCTGCTGAAGGCGACATCCCGCTTCGGCGCCGAATTCGACAGCCTGGCGGATTTCCTGTCCTTCGGCGTCGCGCCGGCCATGGTCCTGTACCTGTGGTCCATGCATACGGTGGGGCCGCTGGGCTTCGTGCCCTGCCTGCTGTTCGCCGTCTGCTCCGCGCTCAGGCTGGCACGCTTCAATGCCTCGCTGGATATCGGCCCGGCGCCGAAGCCCGCCTATGCCTACAACTTCTTCACCGGCGTCCCCGCCCCGGCCGGCGCCGGCTGCGCCCTGTTCCCGCTGTTCGGCGCCCTGGCCTTTTCCGAATGGGGCTGGCTGAACACCGGCGCCGCCATCCGCCACCCGATCCTGGTGGGCGTGGTGCTGGTGGCGGTCGGCGTGCTGATGGTCAGCACCCTGCCGACCTGGTCCTTCAAGAACTTCCGGGTGCCGCGCGCCATGGTGCTGCCGCTGCTGCTGGGCGTCGGCCTCTATGTCGCGCTGCTGGTGGCGGAGCCCTGGGCGGCGCTGGCGGCGGGCGGGCTGATCTATCTCGGCATGCTGCCCTTCTCCGTGCGGTCCTACATCCTGCTGAAACGGGACGCGGAATCGGGCGATGCGGCGGAGCCGGAGGCTGCCCCCGCCCCTTGACCTGCCCCGATCCCGCCGCATCTGCCAGCGGGGTCTCCGGCGAGGTTTGGGCATGGCACGCGCGATCTGGAACGGCACGGTGATCGCCGAAAGCGACCGCTTCGAACTGGTCGAGGGCAATGTCTATTTCCCGCCCGAGACGGTGCGGCCGGACCTGCTGCGCCCTTCCGCGAAAACCACGGTCTGCGGCTGGAAGGGCCTGGCGCGCTACCATGACGTGGTGGTGGACGGGCAGGTGAACGCCGCGGCCGCTTGGTACTATGCCGAGCCCAAGGCCGCCGCCTCGGCCATCAAGGACCATATCGCCTTCTGGCAGGGCGTGCGCATCGAACGCTGAGGCCGCGCCTCACGCCGAATTCACGGCGCCCGGACCCCGCCGGGGCGCGGCGGGCCTTTCTTGGAGCAGGCGAGACGCCGGTGGCCGCTTGTCGCTGCCCGGCCGCTGGGGCAGGTTTCGCGCCGGGATCGTATCATCCGGGGGAAGTTGTCCATGCGTGTCTCGCTGCGCGCCGCCGCCCTGGCGGCTGGCTTGCTGGCTTCAGGCCCAGGGCCGGCCCTGGCGCAGGATGCGGCGCTGCTGGAGCGGGGGCGTCACCTGGTGGAGGTCACCGGGGCCTGCGGCAATTGCCACACGCCGATGGGCCCGCAGGGGCCGGTGCCGGGCAAGACCCTGGCCGGTGGGTCGGTCTTCGACGAGCCGCCCTTCCGCGCCGTCGCCCCCAATATCACCCCGGACCCCGAGACCGGCATCGGCCGCTGGACCGATGCGCAGCTGGCCCGCGCGATCCGGGAAGGGATCCGCCCGGATGGCCGCCTGATCGGCCCGCCCATGCCGATGACGCTGTATCGCGGCCTGTCGGATCGCGACGTGGCGGCGATGGTCGCCTATCTGCGCACCGTGCCGCCGGTGCAGAACCGGGTGGAGCGCAGCGTCTATCGCATCACCCTGCCGCCGGCCTATGGCCCGCCCGTCACCAGCGTGCCGGAGCCTGCGAACACCCCCGTGGCGCGGGGCGAATATCTCGCCAATGCGGTCGCCCACTGCATGGAATGCCATACGCCGATGCTGCCCACCGGGCAGAATGACCGCAGCCGGCTGGGCGCCGGCGGCATGGAATTCCGCGGCCCCTGGGGCGTTTCCGTGGCGGCGAACCTGACGCCGCATGCCAATGGGCTGGGCGGCTGGACCGATGCACAGATCATCCGCGCGGTGACGCAGGGCATCTCCGCCACCGACCGGCCGCTGGCGCCGCCCATGGCCTTCTGGGCCTATCGCAACATGACGCAGCAGGAGCTTTCGGACCTGATCGCCTATCTGCGCAGCCTTCCGCCCCAGCCGTGACGGTGCGGGGACGGCTGCCGCTGACGGTCGCCGGTCGGGCCGTGACCATCACCGGCAGGCCTTTCGATTCCATCCCGCCGGGCGCCTACGGCGTCTGCCTGGAGATGGAGGCGCAAAAGGCCTGGCTGGCGGATGTGAAGCTGCCCACCGCGGATTTCGGCCTGCCGGATCCCGTGGCGCTGCGCCAGGCGGTGGGCGAGGTGCTCCGGCAGTTGGAGGCGGAGCCGGAGCGCCCCGTGCATATCGGCTGCCGCGCCGGTGTCGGCCGCACCGGCCTGTTCATGGGCTGCCTGGCCAAGGCGGCGGGGGTGCCCGGCGATGCGCTGGCGCATGTGCGCGCGCACTACCTGCCGCATGCGGCGGAGACGGCCGCGCAGGAAGCCTTCGTGCGCGACTTCCGCTGGCCCTGATCGATCAGACGTAAAGGTCGAGCAGCCGCTGCGGCACCCCGGCCGCGGCGGCGGCGGCCACCCAGGCGGGCTCCGGCTTCGGTGCCGCGCCCTGTTCGGGCTTCGCCGGGTCGATGTTCTTCTTCGCCCGCGCCACATCGGTGCAGTCGCGGCAGGGATAGCCGTTGACGATCTCCATGCGGGCCATGCTCGCAGGCCAGCCCTCAACGGGCGGTGAAGACGCGGCGCAGCAGCCGCCCATCGATCGCCAGCAAGCCGAGGCCGATCACCGCCATGCCGGCCAGGTGCCGCGGTGCCAGCGCCTCATCCAGCACCAGCCAGCCCAGCAACAGCGCCGTCACCGGCACCAGCAGCGTCACCAGCATGGTATTGGTGGCGCCGGCCCCGGCCAGGATGGCGAAGTACAGCGCATAGGCCAGCGCGGTCGCCAGCAGGCCGAGCGCCAGCAGCGCGGCCACCGCCTCCGCCGGCGGGGTGGGCAGGGTCCAGGGTCGGTCGAAGCCCAACGCCAGCGGCAGCATGATGAGGCTGGAGGCCAGGCACTGCCCCGCCGCCGCCGGCAGCGGCGCCAGGCCCGCGCGCTTCAGCCGACGCGACCAGACACCCGACAGGCCATAGGACAGGCAGGCGCCAAGACATAGCGCTATGCCCAGCGCCTCATTGGCCGCGCCGCGGCCGAAGGCGGCGGGGCCGGCCAGGATGGCCACCCCCACCAGGCCGAGCAGCGTGCCCGCCAGCCGGTTCGGCTTCAGCTTCTCGTCGGTGGTCAGCCAATGCGCCGCCAGCACGGCGAAGACAGGCGTCGCGGCATTCACCACCGCGGCGAGGCCGGAGGGGATGTACTGCTGGCCCAGCACGATCAGGGTGAAGGGGATGGCATTGTTCAACAGCCCCATCCCGGCGCAGGCGATCCAGGCCGAGCGCCCGGCCGGCAGGCGCAGGCCGAGGATGCGGCAGGCCAGCGCCAAGGTGAGGGCGGCCAGCGCCACGCGCACCAGCACGATGGTGAAGGGCGGAAAGCCGCGCAGCGCGACGGCCATGAAGAAGAAGGACCCGCCCCAGATGACCGAGAGCGCCAGCAGCAGGATCCAGAGGCGGGCGGTCATTTGGGTCGGCATGCGGCTGGATAGGCCGCGGCGCGGGCCGGACGCCATCCGGTGCTTGCGCGGGTCTGCCGCGCGCGCCCTCTCCCGGCTTGGGGAGAGGACTCACGATCGAAGCTACGGCAGAATTGCACGACCTGCGGCCGCCATCGGCGGCCGAGGCCGCGAATGCGGCGAGCCAAGGCCGCGGAGCGGCCGCCCGGCGCGTCAGGGCACGAAAAGAAGATCAACGCGCCGCCGAAGGCGGCCGTTGATCTCAGGCGAAGCCGAACTTCTCGGTCGCCGCCGTCTGGCGGGCGATGGCATCCGCGGTCTGCTGGCGGATCACCTCGGGCGTGGCGGAAAGATCCGCCACCAGCTGGTACAGCCGGCGTTCGGAGGGGGCGCCGCGATGCACGCCGGGGGTGACGTAGAAGGGCGCCTCCTCCGTCACCTGGGCGATCTCGGCGGCGGAAAGCGAGGCATCGGCCGGGGCCCGCTTCACATACCATTGCCGCAGCAGCACCGGGACGCCGTCCCGCATGGCCAGCGCGCCCTGGTTGCCGTGGTCGAGGCGCCAGCGCTCGGAGCTGACCTCCTCCAGGCAGATATTCATCTCCAGCCCCGAAACCTTGGCCTGCCACAGGGTGCAGCCGGCCTTGCGGCCGGTCGCGGCCGGGCGCAGCCGCGGCCTGGCGCGGGCCGGGATGGACTTCTCCTCGAAGGCGGCGGCCCAGAGGGCCAGCAGGCGCTCGATCTCGGCCGGCTGCTCGATGGCGCGCAGGCTGCGCGGGGCATCTGGTCTCGTCGTGCTCATGTCCGGCGTACCGCCACCACAATCCCCTTCGCTTTCAACGCATCCACCTCCTCCGCCGTGAAACCGTGGCGGGCGAGGATCTCTTCGCCATGTTCATTGAAGCGGGGCGGGGCGGCGCGGGTGCCGCCGGGCGTCCGGCTCATCTTGATCGGCGTGCCGAGGCCCCGGTAGCTGCCGAGCTCCGTGACCATCTGGCGATGTGCGGTATGGGGCGCATTCATCGCCTCGTCCACATGCATCACCGGCCCGGCCGGCACGCCGGCCTTCAGCAGCAGGTCACAGAGCGCGTGCCCATCCTCCGCCGCCAGCCGCGCTTCCAGTATTTCCGTCAGCGTATCGCGATGCGTCAGGCGGTCGCCATTGGTCTTGAAGCGAGGATCGTCCGGCAGGCTGTCCAGCGACAGGAACTTGCAGACCTTCCGGAAGGTGGGGTCATTGCCAACGGCCAGGAAGATCTCGCAGGTCTTGGTCCGATACTTGGAATAGGGCGAGATATTGGGGTGTGGATTGCCCGTGGCCTTCGGGCGCTTGTCATTCAGGAAGTAATTTGCGGCCTGGGGGTGCAGCAGGGCCATGCCGCAATCATGCAGGGACATGTCGAGGAACTGGCCCTGGCCGCTCTTCGTGCGCTCCTGCAGCGCCATCAGGATGGCGATGGCGGAATACAATCCGGTGGCCAGGTCGACGATCGGCGTGCCCATGCGCAGCGGGCCGGTCGTCTCATTGCCATTGATCGACATGAGCCCGACCATGGCCTGGATCACCGCGTCATAGCCCGGCAGGGCGCCGAGCGGCCCATCCGGCCCGAAGCCGGAGACGCGGCAATGCACCAATTTGGGAAAACGCTTAGACAGGACATCGGCATAGCCCATGCCCCATTTCTCCATGGCGCCGGGCTTGTAGTTCTCGATCAGCACATCGGCGCCTTCGAGCAGGCGCATCAGCACGTCCCGCCCCTCGGGCTTGCCGAGGTCCAGCGCCAGGGACTGCTTGTTGCGGTTCACGCCGATGAAGTAGCTGGCGGAGCCCTCCACGAAGGGCGGGCCCCAGTCGCGCACCTCGTCGCCCTGCGGCGGCTCGATCTTCACCACCTCCGCCCCGTGGTCGGAGAGGATCATGGTGCAATAGGGGCCGCCGAGGACGCGGGTGAGGTCGATGACCTTGAGGCCGGCCAGCGCGCCGGGGGACAGGGCCAGGCCCTTGCCCTGGGTCATGGGGACAGCGTCGGTCATGCCGCCAATTTCCTGTCGAACACGCGGGCACAGAACTCCGGATAGGTTTCCAGCATCTCGTCGCAGATCGGGCCGCGCAGCAGCGCCAGCTCGGCCTCGGTCGGATCGGGGGTCTGCGGCACATCGGCCGGCACATCGAAGTCGAAGCCGGTGGCGGCGCGGATGCCGTCGACCGTCTCGCCCGGATGCAGGCTGGTCAGCGAGAAGCGGGCGCGGTCCGGATGGAAGGCGAAGACGCATTTGCCCGTCACCAGCGCCTGCGCCGTGCCGCGCCGGAAGACGCCGGGCTCGGAGACGCCGGGGGCGGAGATATTGTCCACCTGCGGCACCAGCACGCGGGGCGAATGCTCCTCGCGGAACAGGATGGTGCGCGGTGTCATGAAGTACATGAAGGCGCTGCCGAAACTGCCGGGGAAGCGCACGCCGCCTTGGGGAGATCCGCCCGGCCATTCGCCGGTGCCAACCAGGTTCAGGTTCGCCTTCCCGTCGATCTGCCCGCCGCCGAGGAAGAACAGGTCGATCCGCCCCTGCCCGGTCAGGTCGAAGAGCTCGCGCGAGCCCTCGGAGAAGGGGTTGCCCGTGCGCTTGTGCAGCAGGGAGAGCCGCACCGGATGGCCCTGCTTCTTCACCAGCCAGCAGGCGGCCGCCGGAATCGGGCTGGCCGCCCCCACCGCGATGTGGCGCGCCGGCGGCGCCGCCGGGTCCAGGATCAGCCGCGCCAGGCTGGCGGCGAGGCGCTCTTCGAGCTTGATCATTATTCTGCCGCCTGCGCGCGGGCGTTGAAGACGTAGCGGTCCAGGTATTCGGCGAAGCCGGCCTCGGTCTTGGCCAGGCGCGCATATTCGGCGACATGCGCGGCGTCGAAGGCGTACTCGTCCAGCAGCGCCACGGGCCAGGCGCCACGCTCGGCCACCGCCACCTTCTCGATATAGGTGCCGCTGATGACGCCGGGGGCGAGGCGCTCATCCTCCAGCATGTCGCCCTTCACCAGGCGCTCCACCGTGGCCAGCACGCGCTGGCTGGCATGGGCCAGCGTCGCGCATTCGCGGCGGCGGCCGACCCAGACGTTGCCCGCCTCATCCGCCATCACGCCATGGATCAGCGCGACATCGGGCGACAGCGCCGGCAGCAGCACGATGGGGTCCGAGACGCCATCGCCCAACGGGTTCGGCACCACCTTCCAGTCGGGACGGTTTCGCAGAATGTCGCTGCCGATGATGCCGCGCAGCGGCATGAAGGGAATGCCCTTCTCCGCCGCCTGCAGCATGGAATGGATGGCCGGGCAGGTGGCGTCCCGCACCGTGATCTGGCCGGCCTTCAGCGCCGCGGTGAAGCGCGGCGCGAAGCCGGCCTCGCCGAGGGAGACGGCGCTGGTCTGCACCTCCGCCACGCAGCCGGCGCCGATCAGCAGGTCCGTCGCGAAGCCGGAGACCGGCACGCCGAGCAGCCGCAGATCCTTTGCACCGCGCCGCACCAGGGCGCGGGCCAGCGCCACGGAGGGCAGCGAATTGTCGGGGGGAAGCGCCACCAGCGCGCCATCCGGCACGCTGGCGGCCAGGCTGTCCGGGGTATGTGGGATCATGTGACGGTCCTCATTCCCCCCTACCTACGCCGGCTTGCCGCGAACGCGAAGAGGGCCGATGGCAAGCCCGTCATGCCGGCGATAGGATCGGCCCATGCATCTGCACGGCCCTCGCCTCACGCTCCGCCCCCTGGCTCCCAGCGATGCCGAGGCCGTCTTCGCCCTGAACGGCGACCCGGCCGTGATGCGCCACTTCGCCGCGCCCATGACCCGCGAGGAGAGCGATGCCTGGGTGGCGCGGCTGATCGCCCATCAGCGGGACCGCGGCTATTCCTTCGGCGCGGTGGAGCTGCCGGGGGCCGGCTGCATCGGCGTGGTCGGGCTACTGGAGATCCCCTGGCAGGCGCCCTTCACCCCCGCCGTCGAGATCGGCTGGCGCATCGCCCCCGCGTACCAGCGCCAGGGCTTCGCCGAGGAAGCGGCGCGGCTGGCGCTGGCCCATGGCTTCGGGCGGCTTGGCCTGGAGCGGATCGTGGCCTTCACCCCACCGGTGAACGAGCCCTCCTGGCGGCTGATGGAACGGCTGGGGATGCGGCGGCAGGGCGAATTCGACCACCCCCGCCTGCCGAAGGACCATCGGCTGCGCCGCCATCTCTGGTACCGGGTAACCCGCCCGGACTGGCTGGCCGTGCGCGGGCTGGCCGAGGGGGGCGCCCAGGGGACCGACTGACGGTTGCGCCCTTGTTTCAGGCGCCGGGGGCACTCACTTAACGAGACATGAAGCGTCTCGCCCTGGCGCTGGGCCTGGCCTGTGCCGCCCCCCTGCTCGCCGCCGCCATCGCCCCCGGGCGGACGGCGCCGGAGCTTGAGCGGCTGGGCTGGCGCAAGGTGCTGTGGCAGGGCATCCCGCCCGCGCGCTTCGAAGCGACGCCCACCGGCGGGGTCCGTTTGCTGGGCAGCGGAGAGGCCGCCTTCCTCTACCGGACGCTTAGCGGGCCGGCGACCTGCCTTGCCTGGCGCTGGCGCGTCGATGCCGGGCCGCCCGCGACCGACCTGACCCGCAAGGGCGGAGATGACCGGGCCGTTTCGCTGACCGTGGGCTTTTCCGACTACGGGCCCAATGCCGGCATCGCCGCGCGGGCGCAGATGGCGGTGGCGCAGGCGGTGGCGGGGGATCACCGGCTGCCGCGCAGCACCCTGTCCTATGTCTGGGGCGGCACGGGGCAGGAAGGGGCGGGCCGGTTCTTCGCCAGCCCCTACGGCCCTGCCATCTCCCGCGTCCGCATCCTGCGCCCGGCCAGCACGCCGCAGGGACGGTGGGTGGAGGAGCGGGTGGACCTCGGCGCCGATTGGCGCGCGGCCTTCGGCGGGGCCAATGTGCCGCCGCTGCAGGAGGTGGCGATCTCCACCGATGTGGACGATACCGGCAGCCGCATCGATGCGCAGGTCGAGGATATCCGCCTGGTCCCCTGCTGACCGCCGCTTCCCAATCCGACGACGGCAACCCATCTTGCGCGCTGACTGAAGGTGCCTGACCCCGATGACGACAAGCCGATGACCGTAAGCCGGGACGAATTTCGCGACGCCATGGCGCGGCTGGGCGCGGCGGTGAATGTGGTGACCTCGGCCGGCGTGGCGGGCCGCGGCGGCTTCACGGCGAGCGCCGTCTGCAGCGTGACGGACGACCCGCCCACCCTGCTGGTCTGCCTGAACCGGACCTCCTCCGGCAATGCGCTGCTGAAGGCGAATGGGGTGCTCTGCGTGAACACCCTGGCGGCCGGGCAGCGTCCGATCTCGGACGCCTTCGCCGGAATCGGCGGGCTGAAGGGCGAAAGCCGCTTCGTGCATGGCGACTGGTCCAGGCTGGTCACCGGCGCCCCGGTGCTGGAAGCCGCGGCGGTGTCCTTCGACTGCGAGATCGCCGATGTCGTGGAGAAGGGCACGCATAGCGTCTTCTTCGCGGAGGTGCGGGCCATCCGCCAGGGCGCGCCGGGCCGCGCGCTGATCTGGTACGGGCGCGGCTACCACCCCGTCGGCCATGACGAGGTGGTCGGCTAGCCTTTCACGGCCCCGGCGGTCAGGCCGGAGACGATGCGGCGCTGGAAGACCAGCACCAGGCCGATCAGCGGCAGGGTGACGATGACGCTGGCGGCCATGATGCGGCCCCAGGGCAGTTCGAAGCTGCTGGAGCCGCTGATCAGCGCGATGGCCACCGGCACCGTCCGCATCTCATCCGTCAGGGTGAAGGTCAGCGCGAACAGGAACTCGTTCCAGGCGGCAATGAAAGCCAGCAGGCCGGTGGTCGCCATGGCCGGGCCCATCAGCGGCAGGAAGATGCGGGTCAGCACCACGAAGGGGCTGGCGCCATCCATCATCGCCGCCTCCTCCAGCTCCATCGGCATCTCGCGCATATAGGTGGTCAGCACCCAGACGGTGAAAGGCAGGGTGAAGATCAGGTAGCTCAGCGTCAGGCCGAACAGGTTGTTGTAGAGGCCGAGCGCGCGGATCAGTTCGAAGAGGCCGGACAGCACTGCCACCTGCGGGAACATCGAGACGCCGAGGATCACCAGCAGAAGAAAGCCCCGCCCGCGGAACTGCACGCGCCCCAGCGCAAAGGCCGCGGTGACGCCGAGGAACAGCGACAGCGCGACGACCGAACCCGCGACAATGACGGAGTTCAGGATGTTGCGGCCGAAGGGCTGTTCCTGAAAGACGGCCGTGTAGTTCGACCATTCCGGCGCGCTGGGCCAGGCCTCCACGCTGAACAGCGCGGCGCCGCCCTTCAGCGAGGAGACGATGGCCCAGTAGAAGGGAAAGACGGTGTAGGCGACGATCGCCAGCACCAGCAGGAAGAAGCCGGCGCGACCGAGGATGCGCATCGGCTTCATCTGCTGCAGAGTCATCGGCCCGCCTCCCCGCCCAGCCGCACGCGACCGAAGGTGATGAACAGCGCGGTCACCACCGCGATCACCAGGAACAGTCCGGTGGCGGCGGCGGAGCCGTAGCCGACATCCTGGAAGTCCACCAGTTGCTGCCGCGCATAGACGGACATGGAGGCGGTGGCGCGGCTATTGCCGGTCAGCACGAACATCAGGTCGAAGACCCGCAGCGCATCGAGGGTGCGGAAGATGATGGCCACCATCAGCGCCGGCCAGATCAGCGGCAGGGTGATGCGAAAGAATTGCCCGACTGGGCCGAGGCCATCGATCTCGGCCGCCTCGTACAATTCATCCGGCAGCAGTTGCAGCGCGGCCAGCGTCAGCAGCGCCATGAAGGGCGTGGTCTTCCAGACATCGACGGCGATGACGGCGGCGAGCGCCGTCGAATAATTCGCTGTCCAGGCGCGGGGTTCCGCGATGAGGCCGACCGCCATGAGCATCTCGTTGATGACGCCGTACTGGTCGTGCAGCATCCAGCCCCACATCTGCGCGGACACCACGGTGGGGATCGCCCAGGGAATCAGCATGGCCGCGCGCAGCACGCCGCGGCCGCGCATCTTCGCATTCAGCACCAGCGCCACGATGATGCCGAGCAGCGTTTCCAGCGTCACGGAGACGCCCGCAAAGACCAGCGTATTGCGCACGGCGACCCACCATTCGGGATCGCGCGCGAGCCACAGGTAGTTCTCCAGCCCGATGAAGCGCGTGGCCTCCATCTCGTCCAGCCGCGCATCGGTCAGCGAGAACCAGATGGTGCGCCCCAGCGGCCAGCCGGCGATGGCGGCGATGGTGATCAGCACCGGCAGCAGGAAGATCCAGGCCGATCGCTGCCGCTGCTGCTGGATGGTGCCCGCGCGTTCTACCACTGGCCGTCCCGTCCGATGCGAAGCAGGTTGCGCTCCAGCCGATCGAGCGCCGGCCCGGCCTCCATCTGCCCGGCCAGCACGGCGTGCACCGCGTTCCAGAATTCGGCGGAGACCTGGTTATAGCGGCGGCCTGTCACCGCGGAGGGCCGCGGAACGGCATTGGCAAAACTGTCGTAGAGCGTGCCGAAGAAGGGATTGGCCGCCAGCACCTCGGCATCCTCGTACAGCGGGCGCAGCGCCGGGTTGAAGCCGCCGACAATGGCGCGGCGCTTCTGCTCCGCCGCGCTGGTCAGGTAGCGGATCAGGGCGATGGCCTGTTCCGGATGGCGCGAATGGCGGGAGACGGCGAGCTGCTCGCCGCCCAGCGTCGCGCTGTGCTGGCCATCCTCACCCCCCTTCGGCAGCAGCGCCACGCCGACGCGGCCGCGCACGGTGCTGTCCTCCGCATTCAGCAGCGGCCAGGCATAGGGCCAGTTGCGCATGAAGACGGCGTTGCCGGATTGGAAGACGCCGCGCGCATCCTCCTCGGCATAGTTCAGCACCCCGCGCGGCGCGATGGTGCCGACCCAGCCGGCGGCCTGGCGGATGGCGGTGACGGCCTGCGGCGTATTCACGGTGATCTGGCCATCCGGGTTCACGATGCGACCGCCGCCGTGGCTGTGCAGCCATTCCAGCGCATTCACCGTCAGCCCCTCATAGGCGCGGCCCTGGAAGACGTAGCCCCACATACGATCGGCGCCGGCCGCGCGCTCCGCCTGCATGATGAAGGCGGCCGTCTCGGCCAGCTCAGCCCAGGTCTCCGGCACCGGGCGGCCATATTTCTCCAGCAGGTCGCGGCGGCAATACAGAACGCCGGCATTGGTGAACCAGGGCAGCGCCACCAGCCGCCCGTCGACCGTGTTGTTCTCCACCAGCGCAGGGAAGACCGGCTCCAGCGCCTCCCGCGGCACATGGGGCGACAGGTCCAGCAGGTTACGCGCCAGGATGCCGGGCCAGACGACGTCGAGCTGCAGCACGTCGATATCGGCGGAGCCCGCCGAGAGAAGCTGCTGGTACAGCGCCAGGCGCTCCGTGCTGCCGCTGGGCGTCGAGACCAGCTGCACCTGGTTGCCCGTCTCGCGCGCCCAGGCCTCGGCGGCCTCGCGGCACATCTGGAATTCCACGCCGACGGCGCCGCAGGAAATCGCGATGGTGACCTGCGCCCGGGCCGGCGCGGCGCAGAGCAGCGCCAGGATGGCGGCGATCAGCCGGATCATCGTCCCCTCCCCTGCCTTGTGCCCTTCCCCGGCACAACGCGGAAAGGACGGGATCGTTGCCTGGCTACCACTCCCCGTAGAAGACACCGGCCGCCTTGTGCCGGTCGGTGCGCAGCTCCGCCTCCGCCCAGGTCAGCGTGGTGCGGCGCTTGAGGCCGGTGAACCAGGTGAGCAGCCTTTCGCGCATCGCCAGGCGCACCGCCTCATGCGCGGGATCGGCGCCGAGGTCGAAGAACTCCTGCGGGTCGGCTTCCAGGTCGAAAAGCTGCGGTCGGTAGCCGCTGGTCCAGTGGATGTATTTCCAGCGCGCATCGCGGATCATCCAGGCGTGGTGCTGCCCGACCTTCTCGCCCAGCCGCCGCCGCGCCCCGCGAAAGGTCCAGTCGAGCTCGGAGACCACCGCATCGCGCCAGCCCTCCGCCGTGCCGCGCGTCAGCCCCAGCAGGGAACGTCCCTCCAGCAGATGCGGCGCGGGATCGAGCGCCAGCGCATCGAGGAAAGTCGGCACCAGGTCGATCGCCTCGACGAAGCGGCCGTCCACCGTGCCGCGCGTGGCATCGGCCTCGGGCGAGGGGTCGTAGACCAGCATCGGCACGCGCTGCACGCAGTCGTGGAACAGCTCCTTCTCGCCGAGCCAGTGGTCGCCGAGATAGTCGCCATGGTCGGAGCAGAAGACCACCAGCGTGTCGCGCCAGCGCCCCAGCCGCTCCAGCGCCTGCCACACCCGCCCCAGATGATCGTCGAGCTGCGTGATCAGCCCCTGATAGGCCGGGCGCACCGTCGTGATGCAATCCTCCTGCTGGAAGCTCTGCGACACCTCCTCATTCTGCCATTCGCGCAGCAGCGGATGCGCGCCCGGGCCGCGTTCGCCGGGGTGGCGGGAGACGGGCAGGCATTCATTGGCGGAATACATCGCGTGGTAGGGCGCGGGCGCGACATAGGGCCAGTGCGGTTTCACGAAGGACAGGTGCAGCACCCAGGGCGTCTCGCCCTGCTGCTCCATGAAGGCGATGCCCTGATCCGCCGTATAGGCGGTTTCGCTGTGTTCCTCCGCCACGCGCGCGGGCAGGCGGGCGTTGCGCATCTTCCAGCCGTTATGGACCTGGCCCGCCGAATCCTGCACGGCGATCACGTAGTCGGTCCAGGGATCGGCGCTGTCATAGCCCTTGCTGCGCAGCCAATGCGCATAGGCGCTGTCGGGCTCCGCATGATGGCCGTCATGCCGGTCCACCAGCGTGAACCAGCCCTCCCGCAACAGCGCGGCCAGGTCGTGCTGGCCATCCAGCTGCAGCCGCTTCATGCCATGCGCATCCGGCAGCACATGCGTCTTGCCGGCGAGCGCCAGCGTCCGCCCTGCTTCGCGCAAATGCCAGCCGAGCGTGACCTCGCCGACCGAGAGCGGCACGCGGTTATGCGTGGCCCCGTGCGAGGAGACGTAGCGCCCCGTATAGTAGGACATGCGCGAGGGCCCGCAGATGCCGGACTGCACATAGGCCTGGCTGAAGCGCACGCCGCGCGCGGCCAGCGCATCCAGGTTCGGCGTCTTCAGGAAGGGGTGGCCGGCGCAGCCCATATGGTCCCAGCGCAGCTGGTCGCACATGATGAACAGCACGTTCCGCACGGCCATCGGCCTTGTCCCCCCTCATCCGCCCCGGCAGCCTAGATTGGCAGCATAGGCAGCAAGCACCAGCCTGGGGAGGACCGGATGACCATTTCCCGCCGCGGCGGCCTCGTCGCCGCGCTCGCCTTGGCCGCCGCGCCGGCGCGGGCGCAGGCCGAGATGCTGCGCATCATCGCCGCCTTCCCGCCCGGCGCGGCGCTGGACGGCATCGCGCGCCTGCTGGCGGAGGCCGCGCCGCGGCACGGAATGGGCAATGCCCTCGTCGACAACCGCCCCGGCGCCAATGGCAATATCGCGGCCGCCCTGGCCGCCCGCGCCGCGCCGGATGGCCGCACCCTGCTGCTGGCGATTGACAGCAGCTTCACCGTGAACCCGCACCTGTACCGCAACCTGGGCTTCGACCCGGCGGCGCTGCGGCCGGTGGCGGTGGCCGGCACCTATCCGGTGGTGCTGCTGGTGCATCCTTCCGCCAGCATCACCACGCTGGCGGAATTTTTGGACCGCGCCCGGCGCCAGCCGCTGCAATACGCCTCCGCCGGCTATGGCTCCCCGGGACACTTGGCGATGGCCCATCTCAGCCATGCGCTGGGCCTGCCGCCGGCGGCGCTGGAGCACATCCCCTTCCGCGGCAATGCGGAGGCAGTGACGGAGCTGCTGGCGGGCCGCGTGCAGGCCGGCTTCATCGCCATCTCGGGCGGCGCCGAATTCGTCAAGGATGGCCGGCTGCGTGCGCTGGCCATCTCCGGCCCGCAGCGCCTGCCGATGCTGCCCGATGTGCCGACGGTGGCCGAGCAGGGCCATGCCGGCTTCGACATCCGCTTCGCCTATCTGCTGATGGCGCCGAAGGAGGTGCCGGAGCCGGCACGGGAAGCCGCCGCCCGGCTGGTCGCCTCGGTCTTCGCGGACCCCGCGGCGCAGGCGCGGCTGGCCAATTGGGCGGTGACGCCGGAGGCCGGGGACGGCGCCGCGGCGGAAGCCTGGGTCGCTCGCGCCTCCGCCCGGTGGCGGGAGGTGGTGCAGGCCACCGGCATGCGGGTGGAGTGAGGGGCGGCGCGGTGCCGCCCCCCGCCCCGCTCACATCTCGGCGTAGGTGCCGTTGCGCCAGACGTAGAAGACATAGTCCGGCACGGTGACATCGCCCTTCCGGTCAAAGCTGATGTCGCCCAGCACCGTGGCCCAGGGGCCGCCGGACTTCAGCAGCGCGGCGATGCGCCGGGCATCGGTATTGCCGGCGCGCGTGGCCGCCGCCGCCCAGATCTGCAGCGTGGCGTAGGTGTAGAGGACATAGCCCTCCGGATCGATGTTCTTGGCGCGGAAGCTCTGCACCACCTGGGCGGCGCTGGCGCGCTTGCGCGGGTCGCTGCTGAAGGTCATCAGCGTGCCCTCGCCCGCCGCGCCGGTGATCTGCCAGAACTCGTTGGTCACCAGCGCATCGCCGCCGACGAGCGTCAGGTTCATCCCGACCTCCTTCGCCTGGCGCAGGATCAGACCCGATTCGGTGTGGTAGCCGCCGACATAGACCACGCCGATATTCGCCTGCTGGAGGCGGGAGACGATGGCCGAATAGTCGCGCTCGCCCGGCGTATAGGCGGAATACAGCGCCTCCGTCACGCCGGCCGCGTTCAGCGCCTTCTTGGTCTCCTCCGCCAGGCCGCGGCCATAGGCGGTGTTGTCGTGCAGGATGGCGATGCGGCGGTCCTTCATGTTCTGCGCCATGTAGCGCCCGGCGACGAGGCCCTGCTGGTCGTCGCGGCCGCAGACGCGGAAGGTGTTCCAGTCGCCGCTATCGGTATAGGTCGGGTTGGTCGAGGCCGGGCTGATCTGCAGGAGCCCTTCCTCGGCATAGACCTTGCTGGCCGGGATGGAGCTGCCCGAGCAGAAATGCCCGGCCACCATCACCACGCGGCGCGAGGCGAGCTGGTTGGCCACCGAGACCGCCTGGCGCGGATCGCAGGCATCGTCGCCCACTTCCAGCGCCAGCTGCCGGCCGAGCACACCGCCGGCGGCGTTCAGATCCGCCACGGCCTGCTCCGCACCGGCGCGGAACTGCGCGCCGAAGCTGGCATATTGGCCCGTCATCGGGCCCGCGGTCGCCACCCGGATGGGGCCGGAGCCCTGCGCGAAGGCGCCACGGCCACCCGCCAGCAGCATCGGCGCAGCCAGGCCGGCCCCCAAGATCGTCCTGCGTTGCATCATCCCACCCACTCCCTTGTCGTGGCGCCTGCGGCGCGGTGGCGGAAGGGTAGGCGAGAGCAACGGTCGCTGACCAGCGATCTCGGGCCGGTTCCCTACACGATCCGCCCCGGTTCGATCGCGTCGATCGCCTGGGCCATGGCGACGTCGCGCGCCGACAGGCCGCCGGCATCATGGGTGGTCAGCAGGATCTCCACCCGGTTCCAGGTATTCGACCATTCCGGATGATGATCGAGCTTCTCCGCCAGCAGGGCGACCCGGCCCATGAAGCCCCAGGCGGCGGAGAAATCGGCGAAGCGGAAGCGGCGGATGATGGCGTCCCGCCCCTCCGCCAGGCTCCAGAGCGGCAGGGTACGGGGCAGCTCTGCCCGCGACTGGGCATCGAGGGGGCGGATCATCTTGCATCTCCCGGCAGCCTGGTGCGCCGGGCTTGACGCGGGGCGCGGCGGCGGGAAGGAAGCACGGGATGACCCGATTCAGCCACCCCCCGACGCTGGAGGATATCGTGGAGATGGCCGAGCAGGCCTTCGCCGCCATCCCCAAGGAACTGCGCGACCTGGTCCGCGGCGCCGCCATCGTGGTGGAGGAGGTGGCGGATGACGAGACCGCCGCCGAGTTGGGCTTCGAAAGCCCCTGGGCGCTGACCGGCCTGTATCGCGGCACGCCGCTGACGCAGAAGAGCGTCTTCGACGCGCCCGGCGAGCCGGACAGCATCACCCTGTACCGGGAGCCCATCCTGCTGGAATGGGTGGAGACCGGTGAGGACCTGTTCCGCCTGGTCCGCAATGTGCTGATCCATGAGATCGCGCATCACTTCGGCTTCTCGGACGACGACATCGACCGGCTGGAAAGCGACTAGCCCCCCTTCCCTGACGCCGTCTTCATGATGGCGCGGGCCGATCCTCCATGCGGCCGGGACAAGGTTTCCCTGCTCAGAGAGGAGACATCGGGTCGTGTCCGAAACCGCCATTCGTCCCGGCCTGTCGCGCAGCCTGTTCCTGCCGCTGGCGCTGGCCACCGCCGCGCTGACCACGGGCTGCGCGGCCCCCGTCGCCCTGGCGCAGGGCACCTATCCGCCCATCCCGCCGCTGCGGGCCGAAGTTCGTCCCGTGGCGCCGCGCGGCGAGCATTGGGCCTGGCAGCCCGGCCACTGGCGCTGGGCCGGCCATGGCTATGAGTGGATCCCCGGCGAATGGGTGGAACGGCCCGATGCCCGGCTGGAATGGGCGCATGGCCACTGGGCCTGGCGCCGGCCGGAGGGCTGGGTCTGGGTGCCGGGCCATTGGCGCTGAGGCCGGCCGCCGCGCCGGGGGTCCGGGCGCGGCGGCGTGGGTTCAGGCCTCGACCGGCACCTTCACCGGGCTCATCCAGCCATGCGCATCGGGCAGGCGGCCGTACTGGATGCCGATGATGCTGTCATACAGCTTCTGCGTCAGCGCGCCGGTGTGGCCGTTGCCGATGCTGATCCGGTCGCCCTTGTAGCCGAGCTCCCCGACCGGGGAGACCACGGCGGCGGTGCCGGTGCCCCACATCTCGGTCAGCTTCCCCTCGCGCCCGGCCTGCATCACTTCCTGGATGCTGACGGGGCGTTCGGAGACGGTATGGCCCCAGTCGCGTAGCAGGGTCAGGATGGAGTTGCGGGTCACGCCGTCCAGGATGGTGCCGGCCAGCGGCGGGGTCACGATCTCGTCGCCGATCTTCATCATGATGTTCATGGTGCCGACCTCGTCGATCCAGCGCCGCTCCACGCCATCCAGCCAGAGCACCTGGGTGAAGCCCTGGCGCTCCGCCTCCTGCTGCGCGGAGAGCGAGGCGGCGTAGTTGGCCGCCGCCTTGGACTCGCCGAGACCCCCCTGCACCGCGCGCACATGCGTGTCCGTCGCCAGGATCCGCACCGGCTTCACGCCTTCCTTGTAGTAGGCACCCACGGGCGAGCAGATGACGAAATAGGTGTAGCTGTGCGAGGGGTGCACGCCGAGCATCACATCCGTCGCGATCACGGTCGGGCGGATATAGAGGCTGGTGCCCTCGGTCCGCGGCACCCAGTCATGGTCCACGCCGACGATCGCCTCGAAGCTCTGGCGCACGAGGTCGGCCGGGATCGGCGGGATGCAGAGGCCGGCGCAGGACTTGCCCAGGCGCTCCGCATGCCGCTGGGCGCGGAACAGGCGGATGGTGCCATCGGCGCCGCGATAGGCCTTGAGGCCGTCGAACACCGCCTGGGCGTAGTGCAGCACCGTGGTGGCCGGGTCCATGGACAGCGGGCCATAGGGGACGATGCGTGGATCGTGCCAGCCCTTCCCCTCGGTGTAGTCCATTAGGAACATATGGTCCGTGAAGGACTTGCCGAAGGCCAGGGCATTGTCCGGCTGGCGGGGCTTCGGGTTGCGGGTCAGGGTGGTGGGGAATTGGGTCATGGCGTCTGTCGCTCTCGGTTTTTATTGCGTGTGACCCGATGCTATCGCAACACCCATGCGCAAGGGAGCCACCGAAGCTAACAATGCACCCATGCGCGCGGGGCATGATAGGTCAGCCCCACTGCCGTAGTGGGAGGGGCGCCGAAGCGCCCCTCCGGTCTCAATTGCCCATGCGCACGAAGCGCAGCGGGAACCAGTTGTCGGCCAGCTGCTGCAGCTGGACGTTGCTGCGCGCCGCCCAGATCACCGTCTGCTGGTGCAGCGGCACATGGCCCGCCTGCTCGGTATGGATGCGCATGGCTTCCTCGATCATGCCATTGCGCTTGGCGGTGTCGGTTTCCACCGCCATCAGGTTCACCAGCTCGTCGAAGCGGGCATTGTTGAAGCCGCCGACATTGAACATGCCGCGGTTGCCCTCCCGCGACGCCATCAGGTTGAAGAAGGCGTTGTGCGCGTCGTAGGTATTGGGGGTCCAGCCCAGCATGTAGAAGCTGGTGTTGTAGCGCGGGCCCAGGATCTCGGCGAAGTAGCGGGCGCGGGTCTGGGCGTTCAGCGTGACCCGGATGCCGACGCGGGCGAGCATGGAGACGGCCGCCGTGCAGATCGCCTCGTCATTCACATAGCGGTCGTTCGGGCAGTCCAGCGTCACGCCGAAGCCGTTCGGATAGCCGGCCTCCGTCAGGAGGCGGCGGGCGAGATCCGGGTTGTATTCGGGGATCTGGTCGCGCGCCTCGGTATGCCCGTTCACCCCCGGGCCGATCATCAGCCCGGTGGCGCGCCCCTGGCCGCGCATGACGGTGCGGACGATGCTGGCGCGGTCGATCGCGTGGTTGAAGGCGCGGCGCACCCGCACGTCCTGGAAGGGGTTGCGGCCGCGCACATCGGACTTCAGCAGCTCCGCTCGGCTCTGGTCGAAGCCGAGGTAGATGGTCCGCAGCTCCGCCTGCTGGTGGATGGTGATGCCATTGGTGCGGGACAGGCGCTGGGTGTCCTGCGGCGGCACGGTATAGACCATGTCCACCTCGCCCGAGAGCAGGGCGGCGACGCGCGTCGCGTCATTGGAGATGACGTTGAACTCGACGCGGGTCAGGTTGTGCTCCGGCCGGTCCCACCAGTTGGGGTTCGGCGCCAGCACGGTGCGGCGGTCCGGCTCCCGGCTCACCAGGCGGAAGGGGCCGGTGCCCATGGCGTTGCGCGTCGCGAAATTCTCCGCGCCCGTGGTCAGGTCGGCGCTACGGGTGGCGTTGTTCGCCTCCGCCCAGCGCTGCGACATGATGCCGATGCCGGTGATCTCCTCCAGGAAGATCGGGTTGGGCGCGGTGGTCTCGATCTCCAGCGTGTGGTCGTCGATCGCGCGCGCTTCCTTCACGCTGGCCAGGCTCCCGCCGACATTGCTGCCCTGGGCCTTGGCGCGGGTGTAGGAGAAGACGACGTCCTGCGCGGTGAAGGGCGTGCCGTCCTGGAAGGTGACGCCGCGGCGCAGCTCGAAGCGCCAGACGGTCGGGCTGGGCTGGGTCCAGCTGACGGCGAGCGACGGCTCCACCTGCAGCTGGCGGTTCCGGCGTACCAGCGGCTCGTAGATGTTGCCGTTGAACATCAGCAGGAAGGTCTCCTGCCGCGCATAGGGATCCATCGAATTGACGTCGCCGTCATTGGCCCAGCGGAAGAGATTGGCCTGGGCTGCGACGGGAAGTGACAGGGCGGTGCCGGCGAGCAGGGCGGCAGCCAGAATATGTCGGCGCACGAAGGTCTCCTGAAGGAATTCGTGCGCGGAGACTAGGACCTGCGGCCACAAAGTAAACCGGGACCGGCGAGGTGACAGCGGTTCGCCGGACGGCGCGAAAACGAAAACGGGGACCCCTGGGGGTCCCCGCTCGGCAGGCGCGAAAAGGCGGAGGCCGTCAGGCCGCGCGAAGCGCGCGGGGGAGGTCGGCCACCGCGCGGTCGATCAGCGCGGCGTCCTTCTCGGCATTCATGGTCTGCGCCAGCACGTCGCGCGCCGCGGCGGCGGCGACCTCGGCGGCGGCGTTGCGCACCTCGGCCAGGGCGCCGGCCTCGGCGGCCGCGATACGGTCGAGTGCCATGCGCTCGCGTCGCTTGGCGGCGTGCTCGGCCTCCAGCGCCGCGGCCTCGGCCACGCGGCCGGCTTCGGCGCGGGCGCGGGCGATCATGTCCTCGGCCTCGGCCAGGGCGGCGGCACGGTCGGCTTCGGCCTGCTTGCGCAGCGCCTCCGCCTCGGACCGCAGCCGCGCGGCTTCCGCCAGCTCAGCCTGGATGCGGGCGCCGCGGGCGTCCAGCATGGCGGTGATCCGGCCCCAGGCCATCTTGCCGACCAGCAGCACGAACAGCACGAAGGAGACGGCGACCCAGAACTTCGGGTCGAGCCAGAAATGCTCGTAGTGGTGTTCCATGGCGGCGCTCCTCAGCCCTGGCCGCGCGCGGTCAGCGCGCGATCGACGGCGGCGGCCACGGCGGCCGATTCGGATTGGCCGGTCAGGCGTTGCAGCAGCGCCTCCGCGGTTTCCGTGGAGACCTGGCGCAGCGCGCCCATGGCCGAATCCCGCGCCGCGGCGATGCGGGCCTCGGCGGCCGCGACCTGCTCGGCCAGCCGTGCGGCCAGCGCTTCGGACCGCTGTGCGGCCTCCTGCGTGGCGGACTGCATGGCGGCGGCGATGGCCGCCTGCGCCTCGGCCCGCGCCTTGGCGGTGGCGTCACGATGCGCGGCGATGGCCGCATCGGCCTCCGCCTTCGCAGCCTGCGCGGCTTCGAGGTCACCCTCGATCCGGCGCCGGCGATCCTCCAGCACCTCCTCCACGCGCGGCAGCGCATAGGTGGAGAGCACGAAGTAGAGGACCCCGAAGATGATCAGCAACCAGACGATCTGGGCGATCATCAGCGGATTGCCGAAATCGAGCTGCGGCATGGTGTTCCTCGTCAGCTTCCCTGTGGCGCGCCACCGAAGGGTGGCGCGCTCCGTCGCGAAATTCCCGGCCGGCGGTTGCCGGCCGCGAAACTCAGGCGAACAGGATCAGGAAGGCGATCAGCAGCGCGAAGAGCGCGACGGCTTCCGTGAGCGCGAAGCCCAGGATGCCGATCGGGAAGACCGCATCGCGGGCCGCCGGGTTGCGCGCCACGCTGGTGATCAGCGAGGAGAAGATGTTGCCGATGCCGAGGCCGACGCCGAACAGCGCGATCACGGCGATGCCAGCCCCGAGGGCCTTAGCGGCAAGCACCAGTTCCATCTGGGTAATCCTTCCGTCTTGAATGAAACGTCTTGGGGTGGAGGCTGAGCGACGCAGGCCAAGCTGGCCTTAGTGCAGGTGCACCGCGTCGTGCAGGTAGATGCTGGTCAGGATGGCGAAGACATAGGCCTGCAGGAAGGCCACCAGGACCTCGAACCCAACCAGGGCGATATTGACCGACAGCGGCAGCACCGCCACCAGCGGCCCGATCGCGCCAAGCCCGCCGAGCAGCACGACGAAGGTGGCGAACACCTTCAGCATGACGTGGCCGGCCACCATGTTCGCGAAAAGTCGGATGGACAGGCTGACCGGCCGCGACAGGTAGGAGACGATCTCCACCGGGATGATGATGGGCGCCAGCCACAGCGGCGCCCCTTCCGGGAAGAAGTAGCCGAAGAACTTGCGGCCATGCAGGGACAGCGCCACCACCGTGATCAGCACGAAGACGATGGCCGCCAGGCCGAAGGTCACCGCGATATGGCTGGTATAGGTGAAGGCGTAGGGGAACAGCCCCAGCATATTGCCGAAGAGCACGAACATGAACAGCGTGAAGACGAAGGGGAAGAAGCGCTTGCCCTCGTCGCCCACCTGGCCGACCACCAGGTCGTGCACGAATTCGTAGGAGGCCTCGGCCAGGGATTGCAGGCGCCCCGGCACCACCGCGCGGGCCGACATGCCGAACATGATCAGCGCCGTGATCAGCCCCGCCGCCAGCAGCATATGCGCATTGGACTGCGAAAAGCCCACGGCCGCGCCCACCGGGCCCAGCACGGGGGTGAGCTGGAATTGGCTCAGCGCGTCGATCGTCCCGGTCTCGGCGGCCACTCGCAATCTCCCGTCCCCCGGGTGGCGGGGAACCCTCAAACGCCGCGGATGCGGCAGCCTCTAATCCTGCTTCCTGGCGGCACCGCGCGGACTGAACAGCCGATAGACGTTCATCACCCCGGCGACGCTGCCGAATACGAAGAACAGCAGGAAAAGCCACGGCCAGGTGCCGAGCCAGCGGTCCAGGAACCAGCCGGCGGCAACACCCACGATCAGCGCCGAGACGACCTCGACACCCGCGCGAAACCCGATGCCCCAGCCGCTGGCCGGCAGCGCGCCCTTGCGGCCCGGCGGAGGATCCATCCCCTGCCGCGCCCGGGCTTGCCGGAGCCTCTGCTCGAAGCCGTCGTCTTCCGCCATCCGTCGCTCTCCTTGCGGTCGCCCCGCCCGGAAGGCGGCCCGCTCCTACGGCTTGGGGGCAGGAGTGTCAAGGTGATGAACGCGCTGCAACATGGTTCATGAAGCCTTGGCCGCCGGCGTCAATCGCCGATGAAGCCGCCGGACTGGCGCTGCCACAGCCGCGCATAGACCCCGCCGGCGGCCAGCAGCTCCGCATGGCTGCCGGATTCGGCCACCCGCCCCTCATGCAGCACCACCAGCCGGTCCATCCGCGCCAGCGTCGACAGGCGGTGCGCCACGGCGATCACCGTCTTGCCGGCCATCAGCCGCTCCAGGCTTTCCTGGATCGCCGCCTCCACCTCCGAATCGAGGGCGCTGGTCGCCTCGTCCAGCAGCAGGATGGGCGCGTCCTTCAGCAGCACCCGGGCGATGGCGATGCGCTGCCGCTGCCCGCCGGAGAGCTTCACGCCACGCTCCCCCACATGGGCGTCATAGCCGCGGCGGCCGCGCCAATCGGCCAGGGCCATGATGAAGTCATGCGCCTCCGCCCGCCTGGCCGCCGCCTCCACCTCCGCCGGCGTCGCCTCCGGCCGGCCGTAGCGGATGTTTTCGAGGATCGAGCGGTGCAGGAGGGCGGTGTCCTGCGTCACCACCCCGATGGCGCCGCGCAGGCTTTCCTGGGTGACGGAGGAGATATCCTGGCCATCCACCAGGATGCGGCCGGCCTCCGGCGTGAAGAAGCGCAGCAGCAGGTTGATGGCGGTGGTCTTGCCCGCGCCGGAATGGCCGACCAGCCCCACCCGCTCCCCGGGCGCGATCGCCAGGTCGAAATCATGAAGGACGGCGCCGCGGGAGGGCAGGCCGGGGACCTCGGCCCGGCCATAGCCGAAGCGCAGATCCTCGAAGCGGATGGCGCCCTGCGTCACGGCCAGCGGCCGCGCACCCGGCGGGTCGGGGGCGGTCTGCGGCACGGCGATGCTGCCCATCGCCTCCTGCACCACGCCGATGTTCTCGAAGATGCCGGCCACGTTGAAGGCGACCCAGCCGGAGATATTGGCGATCTGCCAGGCCATCGGCAGGGCGGAGGCCACGACGGCCAGCGGGATCTCGCCCTGCGACCACAGCCAGATGGCCAGCGCGGCGGTGGAGGTCAGCATCAGGGCGTTCAGCGTCGAGAGCAGAAAACCGTTCAGCGTCACCAGCCGGGTCTGCCGGGCAAAGTCGCGGTTTAGCTGCTCCACCCCCTCCCGAACCCAGGCATCCTCCTGCTCGGCGCGGGCAAAGAGCTTGACCGTCACGATGTTCGTGTAGCTGTCCACCACGCGGCCGGTCAGCAGGGACCGCGCCTCGCTCGCCTTGCGGGCGCGGTCGCGCATGCGCGGCACGATCAGCCGCAGCAGCGTGGCATAGAGGCCGAACCAGACCAGGATCGGCACCGCCAGGCGCCAATCCGTACTGGCCAGCACCAGCACCGCCCCGGTGCCATAGACGAGGATGTACCAGACGGCATTTACCGACTGCACCACGCTTTCCCGCAGCGCCGGCCCAGCCTGCATCACCCGGTTGGCGATGCGGCCCGCGAAATCCTCCTGGAAGAAGGCCCAGCCCTGGCGCACCACCTGCCAGTGGCTCTGCCAGCGGATCATGGAGGTGACGGCCGGGATGATGCCCTGCTGGGTCACCAGGTTCTGCAGCAGGATGGCGGATGGCCGCGCCAGCAGCAGCACCGCCGCCATGCCGGCCAGCGTCCAGCCGGCCTCCGCCCAGATCCGCTCCGGCCCGTGCTGTTCCAGCAGCCCCACCGCCCGGCCGATGAAGATCGGGATCAGCAAGTCGAGCAGCGCGACGGTCAGCCCGGTGGCGAAAAGCAGCCCGAACAGCGCCCGCGCCTGGCGGACGAAGTGCCAGTAGAAGCCGGGCAGGCTGGCCGGCGGCGGCTGGTCGGGCACCGGCTGGCCGAACCAGCGGGAGGCCTGGCGGCCAGGCGCCGCCACCGGGTCGACGGCGGTCTCGAAGCTTCGGAACAGGCGCATCGGCCAAGAACGCGCCGCCCCGCCGCCGGCGTCAACCGGCCGGACGATGACGATGCTTGGGCCTTGGGCCTTGGGCCTCAGGCCAAGCCGAGCAGGGCATAGAGGCGCTGCGAAGGTGGCCAGGCCTCCATCACCTCCGCGCGCCAGGCGAAGCCGGCATAGGCGGCGAGGACCAGAACCAGCAGCGTGACCAGCCAGCCGGCCAAAGCGAAGCGGTCCGGCGGGCTGGCCGGGGCATCGCTCAGCCGGTCCTGCGCCAGGCGGGCGGGCTCGGGCGGCGGCGGCGGCGCGGGCTCGGCGGCGGGGGTTTCCGCCGGGGCGGGCTCCGCCGGCGTTTCCGCGGCAGCCGCCGGCGGCTCGGCGGCGGGCTCCGCCACGGCCTCCGGCAGGGCGGCGGTGAACTTGTGCTCGCAGCGGGCGCAGCGCAGCAGGCGCGGCCCGGCGGCCAGCGCCGAATCGGGCACATCGTATTCGGCGGCGCAATTCGGGCAGGAAATTCGCATCAAGCGCAGTCTTGCGGCCCGCGCGCCCCGCGTCCAGCCACTCCCGCCCTGCGGCTCCCGCCCGCGACTCGCCAGGATCATTTGGCGTGGGGCCGCCCGCGTGGCAGACAGCGCGGATGGTGCGCTTCGAGGCGGTCGGCCTCCGCTATCCCGGCGGCGGCCCGCATAGCGGATCCTGGGGGCCCGAGGCGCTGGTCGACGTGACCTTCGCCCTGCCCCAGGGGTCCTTCACGTGGCTGCTCGGCCCCTCCGGGGCGGGCAAATCCTCCGTGCTGCGCCTGATGCACCTGGCGCTGCGCCCGACGCGGGGGGAGGTGGAGGTGCTCGGCCTGCGCACCGCCCGCGCCAGCCGCGCCGCCCTGGCGCCGGTGCGCCGGCGGATCGGCGTGGTCTTCCAGGATTTCCGGCTGCTGCCCTATCTCTCCGCCTTCGACAACGTCGCCCTGCCGCTGCGCCTGGCCGGACGGCCGGAGGCCTCGCTGCGCGCCGATGTCACGGAAATCCTGCGCTGGGTCGGCCTCGGCGCGCGGGCCGAGGCGCTGCCGCAGGAGCTTTCGGGCGGCGAGCAGCAGCGCATCGCCATCGCCCGCGCCGTGGTGCACCGCCCGGCACTGCTGGTGGCGGATGAGCCGACTGGCAATCTGGACAGCCACCAGGCCCGCCGCCTGCTGGCCCTGCTGCGGGAGATGAACCGGCTGGGCACCACGGTGGTGGTGGCCACCCATGACGAGGACCTGGTGGCGCGCTTCCCCGCCCCTTCCCTGCTGCTGCATGACGGCCGGCTGCATGACGTGGAAGGCGTGCGCGGCGCCGCCTCGGCGGTCGAATCCGACCCCACCATCTGGCCCGAGGCGCCCCAGGGTGAGGCGGCCTACCCCGAGGACCGCTTCGCCGAACCCCCGCCGGAGGAAACCTATCCCCCCGCGGACTATCCCCCTCCGGACTATCCCCCCGCGGACTATCCGCCCGAGGAGTTTCGCGAGGAATTTCCCGAGCCGCCGCGCCAGGCGAATCGCCCGCCCCCCTATATCCAGCGCCCGCCCGATCCGCGCCGGGCGCCGCCCAGGGGACCAATGCGGCCGCCACCCGACCATGGCTAGGCGCCGGCGCTATTCGCGGGATCCGCTGGGGCTGCGCCGCGCGCTCTCCGGACTGCTGCTGCCGGGCCTGGTGGCCGCCATGGCGCTGCTTGCCGCCCTGGCGCTGGCCGGGGCGCAGGGCGCGGCCGCGCTGGCGGAACGCTGGCAGCGCGGCGCCGCCGCCGCGGTCACGGTGCAGATCCCGGATGCCGATGCCACGCGGCTGCAGCGCGCCGTGGCGGCGCTGCGCGCCATGCCGGAAGTGGCCTCCGCCCAGGCGATGGAGCCGGAGCGGCTGACCGCGCTGCTGCGCCCCTGGCTCGGCGATGCGCCGGCCATTTCGGTCCCGGGCGTGATCGAGCTGCGGCTGCGCAATGCCCGCACCGACCCGGTGCTGATCGGCGACCGCCTGGCCGACCAGGTGCCGGGCGCGCTGGTGGAGGCGCATGGCCTCTGGGTGCAGCGGCTGGCGGCGCTGGCGCGCAGCCTGCAGGCCATCGCGCTGGGCGTGCTGGTGCTGGTCGCGGCCGTTGCCGCCGCCGTGGTGGCGGTGGGCACCCGCGCCGGCCTCGCCGCCCGGCGCGACGCGATCGAGGTGCTGCACGGCCTCGGCGCCCGGGATGGCGATATCGCCGGCCGCTTTGCCCGGCGGCTCGGCGTGCTGGCGGCCACCGGCGCCGTGGTGGGCACCGTGGTGGCGGTGCCGGCGCTGGCGCTGCTGGCGGATCTCGCAGGACCCTGGGTGGGGGCCGATGGCCGGCTGGACAGCCTGGCGGGGCTGCCCTGGGCCGGGCTGCTGACCCTGCCGCCGGTCGCCTTCCTGGTGGGCTGGGGCACCGCGCAATTCACCGTGCGGCGCTGGCTGCGCCGGCTGCCGTGAAGCGCCCGCTGCGCCTGCTGGGTGTTGCGCTGCTGGCCGGGCTGCTGGCGCTCGGCTGGGGCTTCGTCGCCTTCCTGGACGGGGTGGACAGCGCGGTGGACGACCCGCTGCGCCCGACCGAGGCCATCGTGGTGCTGACTGGCGGCGGGGACCGGGTGGAAACGGCGCTGCGGCTGCTGGAACAGGGCGCGGCGCCGCTTCTGCTGGTCTCCGGCGCGCATCAGGAGCTGACCCTGGCCGAGCTCGCCCGCGCCCATGGGCGGGATCCGGCCGCGCTCGCCGGACGGGTGACGCTGGGGCGCGCGGCGGCGACCACGCTGGGCAATGCGGTGGAGGTCGCGGCCTATGTGCGGGGGCAGCGCATCGGCTCGGTGCGCCTGGTAACGGCCGGCTACCACATGCCGCGCGCCCTTCTGGAATTGCGCCGCGCCGCGCCGGGGCTGGAGGTGGTGCCGCATCCGGTGATGCCGGCGGTGCTGCGCGCCGAGCCCGGCAGCCCGGTGGAGGCCACCGCCCCAGCCGGACGAGGCGCCTGGGCCAATACGCCGCCGGCGCCGGGTGCCTCCGGCGCTTCGGCCGGGGGCCAGGGCGGACGAGGTCGCGGCGTGCCGGGATTGCGCCGATGGACCCTGCTATCCGGCGAATATCTGAAGTATGTGGCCGCAGCGGCCGGGCTGACGCGCTTCCTGCCGGCAAAGGAACAGGTTTCGCGATGATCTGGCTGCGGTCACTTGTCTTCAACATCCTGTTCTTCAGCCTCACAGCCTTCATCGGCATCCTGGCCCTGCCGGCCCTGTTGCTGCCGGTCGAGGCCATGCGCTGGGTGACGCGGTTCTGGGCCCAATCGGTGATGCTGGCGCTGCGCCATGTGGTGGGCGTGCGGCTGGAGGTGCGTGGCTGGCACCACCTGCCGGAAGGCGGCGTGGTGATCGCGGCCAAGCACCAGTCGGCCTTCGATACGCTGATCTGGCTCAGCCTGCTGTCACAGCCCGCCTATGTGATGAAGAAGGAACTGCTCGCGATTCCCATCTATGGCTGGCATGCCCGCAAGGCGGGCATGATTCCGGTGGACCGTGCCGGCGGGGGCGCGGCGCTGCGCGGCATGCTCCGGGCGGCGACCACCGCGGTGGCGGAGGGGCGGCAGGTGGTGATCTTCCCGGAGGGCACCCGCACGGCGGTGGGCCAGCGCGTCGCCTACCAACCCGGCGTGGTGGCGATCGCCGCCGGCACCGGGGCGCCGGTGGTGCCGGTGGCCACCGATAGCGGCCGCGTCTGGGGCCGCCGGCATTTCCTGAAGCGGCCGGGCGTGATCCGGATTTCCGTTTTGCCGCCGCTGCCGCCGGGCCTGAACCGGGCGCGGATGCTCTCCGCGCTGGAGACGCAGATCGAGGAGGAGACCGACCGGCTGATGGCCGAGCCGCAGCAAGGCGCCCGGGACAACCCTGTGGATAAATCTGTGGGTTGACAGAGCCTCTTTATCGGATCTTCGGGCGCGCCCCTGCCATAATTTATTGTCTTGCCGTCCCAAACCATTGATCAGACGTCAATATCCTCGGCGCTGCCTCGCCTTAAACCATTGAATTTGCTGATAGTGGAATTTCGGGGCTGGACTTGGTTTTCGGCAGCTGGCTGCAACAGCTTGGCCCTCGGGCGCAAGTGGGGGCCTGCGAAGACGCGGTGGATTATTCGTAGTCAAGGCCTTTGAACGCAGCGTGCCGAACCTGTATCGCATCATTCTGATATTGCATCTTTGGCCGTCGGAAGCAGGGCCGCGAGCCGCGCCAGGCCGCGATCCCGCACCCCCATCTCAGCCAGGTGCCGCAGGGTGTTGAGCAGATAGTCGCGGTTCGGGCCCATCTGCCCGTGGCCCTGGGCGATGGCCCGCGCCGCCTCCGCCTCCGGCAGGCCGCGCACGTAAAGCCGGCAGGCGCGGTTGGCCACATAGGTGATGGCGGGCACCGGCGGGCCGGCCGGGGCATCCAGCCGCCGCACCGGCAGGACCCGGCGGTGATAGACCACCTCCGCCCCATCCGGCAGTTCGCGGTCGTCCAGGTAACGCAGCACCTCCGCCGCCTCCGCCGCCGGCACGCGGTAGACCACCCCACGGCAGGCGCCGCCGCGGTCCAGCCCGAGCACCAGGCCCGGCGCCTCCGGCGTGCCGCGGTAGCGATGCGACCACAGGCAGAAGCGGCGGTGGTAGCCGGACAGCAAGGCGGGATGGCTGCCGGCATGGGCGAAGCCGGGCCGCCAGATCAGCGATCCATAGGCGAAGACCCACATCGCCCCGTCATGCAGCGGGGGCGCGGCGGCGGCTGGCAGACGTTCGGGATCGGGGGGAAGGTCGCGGGGGATGGGGGGATGCCTGCACGGGATGGCCGCTTCGCGCTATATCCTCGCCCCGCATGCCAGTGAAACCCCCCGCCACCCCCCGCCGTCGCCCGATCGGGCCCCGCCTCGCCCTGGGCGCCGTGCTGCTGCTGGTGGCGCTCGGCGCCGGCCATGCGGTGCTCTGGCAGTTGATGGCGAGCCAGCTGGAGGCCGGGCTCGCCACCTGGGTGGAGATCCGCCGGGCGCAGGGCTGGCGGGTGGACCATGCACAGCCGGTGCGCGGCGGCTGGCCCTTCTCGGCCACGCTGACGCTTGGCTCGGTGCGGCTGGAGGGCGGCGGCGCCACCCTGCCCGGCGGGATGGCGCTGGATGCGGAGCGTGTGGTGTTGCGGGTCACCCTGCCCCGGCTGAACCGGCTGCGGGTCGAGATGCCCGGCGCCCAGCGCCTGCGCCTGGCCGGCGCGGAATACCGCTTCGCAGCGGACCAGCTGGTCGCCCTGGTGCCGCTGGAGGAAAACACCCCGCCGCGGGAGGCTGTGGTGCTGGCCGAGCGCCTGCGCCTGTCCACCCCCGGCGGCCCGATGGAGGTGGCCAGCGCCAGGCTTTCCGCCACCTCCTCCTCCACCGCGACGGAGGATGAGCCGGCGCTGCTGCTCGACCTCTATGCCGAGGCGATCGACCTGCCCATGGCCGCCGATGCCGCCGCCGGCTTCGGCCGCCGGATCGAGGCCCTGGCGGCGGAGGCCGCACTCAGCGGCCCGGTGCCGCCGGGGCGGGAGCCGGCGCGGCGGGCGGAGGCCTGGCGCGACGGCGGCGGGTCCCTGGAGCTGCGCCAGTTCTCCATCCGTTGGGGCCCGGCCGAGCTGGCCGCCGCGGCGACGCTCGCGCTGGACGAGGCGCTGCAGCCGATGGGCGCCGGCACGCTGCGCCTGACCGGCGCCACCCAGGCGCTGCAGGCATTGACCGATGCCGGGCTGGTCGGGCGGCGGGCGGCGGGGACGGCGCGCATCATGCTGCCGCTGATGTCCCGCCCCGGCCCCAATGGCGCGACGGAGATCGAGGTGCCGGTGACGGTGGAGGACCGGACGCTGGCCATCGCCCGCATCCCGGTGCTGCGCTTCCCGCCCTGGGACTGGCCGGTGGGCAGCGCGGCGGCCCGCTGAGGCCCCCATGGCCGCGCCTATCGCCCGCATAGGCGGCGGCGACCTGGAGCAGGGGCGGGATCACGCCTAGCCTCGGATCCATCGCGGAACGAACATGCTCCGCCCCGCCGAAGGAAGCCTGCGATGTCGCGCGTGACGCTGACTGCCCCGAGCCTAGCCATCGCCCTGGCCGCCGCTTTCGCCCTGCTGCCGGCGACCGCGCCGCAGGCGCAAGGCGCGGCCTGCCGCGGGCGCGTCCATGTGGACTCGGTGTACCAGAACGGCACGGGCGGCAATCGCTACGACTACATGGTGCAGATCCGCAACAGCACCGGCGGGCCGCTGACCTTGCAGCTGGCCTTTGCCGGCTTCGGCACGAACGTGACGCTGTTCAGCCCGCAGCTTGCCGGCATCAGCCTGCAGCCCAATGCCAGCCAGACCATCCGCTTCGGCAATGGCACCAACGGCAATATCAACCTGGGCAGTGTCGCCGTGGTCTATGACACCGCGGCCGCGGCCGGCCGCGCCACCGTGGCCGTCACCAATTGCCAGTGATGCCGGGCCGCGCCCGCGGCCTATGCCTTGGCGCCCGAAGCGTTTAGATCGGCGGGATGCTCGAACTGGTCGATATCGGCCGATCCTTCCGCGTCGGCCCAGGCGAGATGCACATCCTGCGGCATCTGTCGCTGACGGTGGCGGCCGGGGAGCTGGTCTCCATCATGGGCGGCTCGGGTTCGGGCAAGACCACGCTGATGAACATCATCGGCCTGCTCGACAAGCCGACCAGCGGGCAATACCGCATCGACGGCCAGGACGTGCTGCGCGCCGAGGCGCGGGAGCTGTCGCGGCTGCGCAACCGGCTGATCGGCTTCGTTTTCCAGTCCTTCTTCCTGCTGCCCCGGCTGAATGCCTGGCGCAACGTGGCGCTGCCGCTGATGTATCGCGGCACGCCGGAGGCCGAGGCACGGCGCCGCGCTTTGGCCATGCTGGAACGCGTCGGCCTGGCGGAACGCACGGAGCATATGCCCGCCATGCTTTCCGGCGGGCAAAAACAGCGGGTGGCCATCGCCCGCGCCCTGGTGGGGGAGCCGCGCGTGGTGCTGGCGGATGAGCCGACCGGCGCGCTGGATCCGAAGGTGAGCCAGGAGATCATGGACCTGTTCCTGGAGCTGAAGCGCGAATTCGGCGTGCTGATCCTGATCATCACGCACGATCCCGGCGTTGCCGCGCAATGCGAGCGCCAGGTGGTGCTGGCGAATGGCGCGCTGACGGAGACCCTGCGCGCATGCTGAAGCGCGTGCTGGCGGAAGCGGTGGCCAATCTTCTGGCCTCGCGCCAACGCTCGGCCCTCGCGCTGCTCGGCATCGTCATCGGCGCCGCGGCGGTGATCGCCATGCTCAATGTCGGCGCCATCGCGCGCAACGAGACGATCCGCCAGTTCCGCCAGCTCGGCACGGATATCCTGATGCTGCGCCTCGATTCCGACAGCGGCCTCGGCAATTTCCAGCTGGCGGATGTGGAGGCGCTGCCGGGGGAGGTGCCGATGGTGACGGAGGTGGCGCCCTTCGTCATCGGCGGCGGCAGCGTGCTGCATGAGGGGAATGTCTCGAACGGCTCGCATCTCGGCGTCACCGCCGATTTCGCCAGCGTCGCGCGGCTTCGCACGCAGTCCGGCCGCTTCATCTCGAATCTCGACCGGTACGAGCTTTATGCCGTGCTGGGCCAGGGCATGGCGCAGCAGCTCTCGACGCCCTATGCGCCGGTCCGCGTGGGTTCGAACCTGCGCATCGGGCGCTATGTCTTCACCGTCATCGGCATCCTGGAACCGGTGCTGCAGAGCCCGATGATGCCGGTGGATATCGACAATACGCTGTTCGTCTCCGTGCCGAATGTGCGCCGCATCATGGCCAATCCCGCGATGTCCATGGCGGTGGCGCGGATCCGGCCGGATGCGGAGGCCGAGGCCGCGGTCCGCCAGGTCGAGCGCTACTTCGCGCCAAAGATCCGCGACCAGCGGCTGTCTGTGCTGTCTGCCCGCCAGCTGATCGCCGGCATGCAGAACCAGATGCAGCTCTTCACCCTGCTGCTGGGCGCGGTGGGCGCCATTGCGCTGGCGCTGGGCGGCGTCGGCGTGATGAACATCATGCTGGTCTCGATCGCGGAGCGGCGGCGGGAGATCGGCGTCAGGCTCGCGATCGGCGCGGAGCCCGGCGATATCCGCACGCTCTTCCTGGCGGAGGCGGTGATCCTTTCGGTGGCCGGCGGGATCATCGGCATCTTCCTGGGCATCGGCGGCGCCTGGTTCTTCGCCTGGCTTTCGGGCTGGGAGTTCGTGCTGTCGCCCAGCGCCGTTCCGCTCGGCGCCGGGGTCTCCGCCGCCGTCGGCATCTTCTTCGGCTTCTACCCGGCGGTCATGGCATCGCGGCTGGATCCGATCGAAGCCCTGCGGGCAGAGTAGGCGCGATGGGCGTGGGATCCGGCAGGGTGATGGCGGGCTCGCCGGTCGGCTCCGCGATGGCCGGGATGGGCAGAGACTCGCGCTGCTCCATGCTGGCGGCATCGGGCGGGCGGCGCAGCACTTCGGGCGTCGCGCAGCCGGCGAGCAACAGGAGCAGGGACAGGTTGGGCCGCATCGCCATCGCCTCTGCCTCCGTGCTCGCCACGGTTGCAGGGTGCCGCAAGCCAGGGCGCCCGTCCATGCGGCGCAGCCGATGCGGTTCATAGGCAGGCCCCATGCGGCCGCGCATTGCCTCCGCCAGCTTCCAGGTGAGATAGTTGCATCCGCATTGCGCTGCACGAGAAGAAGGGTCAGCCGCGTGGCATGGGAGGTTGAGGCTGGGGCTGGAGCCCTTCGCAGGGATGCATCCCGCGCAGCGCGCGCCATCTGCTTTTTGAGGCGAGGTCGCGGCTGGATCGCCGCCGCGCTGATCCTGCTCGCGTCGCCGGCGGTGGCGCAGCCCCGCCCGCCGGCGGGCGCCGTGGCGCTGACACTGCCGGAGGCGGTCTTCCTCGGCCTGCGCAACAACCGCGGCATTCGCGGGGAATACCTGCAGCGCATCGCGGATCGTTTCGCGCTGCGCGTGGCGGAGGACAGCTTCACCCCGCGCCTGACCCTGGCGGCGGAGGCCACGCGCCAGCGCAATGCCGGCGTGAATTCGACGCAGCTCGCGCTCGGCCCCGTGGTCAGCGTGGATACGCCGACCGGCGCGCGCTTCATCATGTCCTGGCTGGCGACGCAGACCAATGTGCGCGGCCAGCCGGGCCAGGCGCCGTCCGAGATCGGCTTCCAGGTGGAACAGCCGCTGCTGGCCGGCGGCGGCGTGGACTACGCGCTGGCGCCGCGGCGCATCGCACGCATCTCCGAACAGGGCGCGCAGCTGCGGCTGAAGGCGCAGGTCATCGACCAGATCTCGCAGATCATCCTGGCCTATCGCGCGCTGCTGCAGGCGCAGGAACAGACCCGCATCGCCGAGGACAGCCTGCGGCGCGCGCGCGACCTGGTGGAGGTGAACCGCGCGCTGATCGCCGCCGGCCGGCTGGCGGAGGTGGAGCTGATCCAGTCCGAGGCCTCCATCGCGCAGCAGGAGCTGCAGCTGATCGGTGCCCGCAACAATGGCGAGGCGGCACGGCTTTCGCTGCTGGTGCTGATGGGGGTCGATCCCGCCTCCCGCATCTGGGCCTCGGAACGTCCCTCCGCCCCCGCGGTGCGAATCGACATGGACCGCGCTTTGGCCACGGCCTATGCGAAGCAGCCGGCCTATCTCTCGCGCCTGCTCACCATCGAGATCAACCGCATCAACCTCGACATCGCGCGCAACCAGCGGCTCTGGGACGTGTCCATCGTGGCCGGCGCCGGGCAGCAGGCGTTGCGGTCCCAGGTGCTGGAGACGATCGGCGCGCTGTCCACCGTGCGGTCCGACTTCAATATCGGCCTGCGCGTGAACATCCCGATTGGCGGCCTGTCGCGGGAACAGCAGGAGGTGAACGCAACGGTCGCGCTGCGCCAGTCCGAGGTGCAGGTCGAGGAAGCGCGCGACCAGCTGCGCCAGCAGGCCGAGAATGCCGTGCGCGGCATCGAGGCGCAGCGCCGCCAGGCGCAGCTCGCCCGCCGCGCGCGCGAATTGACGGCGCAGCAGCTGGCGGCGGAGCTGGTGAAGCTGCAGGCTGGGCGGTCCAGCAACTTCCAGGTGGTCTCCTTCCAGACCGCGCTGCAGCAGGCGGAAAGCACGGAACTGGCCGCGGTGATCGCCTATCTCAATGCGCTGACGGCGATGGACCAGGTGCTGGGCACCACGCTGGAGACCTGGCGCATCAGCCTGAACGAGCGGTGATGGGCGGAGCCCTGCCTGCCGAGGCGCCTGCCGCGCTCGACGACATCGCGCGCCTGGCCGCCACGCTGACCGGCTGCGCCAGCGGGCGGATTTTCGTGCAACCGCCGGCCGAGCCGGCCCTGGCCGAGGCATGGGCCGAGACGATGGCCGCGCCGGGCCTGCTGGTGCTGCCGCAGCTTGCCGAAGGCGGCGGATTCTTCGCAGGCGCGCCGCTGCGGGATGTGCGGGGCCAGGCGCGGGGCGTGCTCTGCGTGCAGGATGCCGCGCCGCGCGACCTGGCGCCGGCGAAGCGGGAGGGGCTGCTGCTGCTGGCGGCGCGCGCCGCGGCGGAGCTCGCGCTGCGCGAAAGCCATGATCGCCTGCAGCTGGGCTTCGGCGCGGCGCTGGACGGGCTGGCCGATGGCGTGCTGACGCTGGGCAGCGATGGCGCCGTCATCACGCTGAACAGCGCGGCGGCCGCCATGCTGGGCCTGGATCCGGCCACCGCCCCCGGCGCCACGCTGGCCGCGCTGCTGCCGCAGGATGGCCGCGCCGATGCGCTGCTGGATGCGCTGCTGGAACCGATCGGCGCGGCGGCGCCACCGCCGCGCCTGGTGGTGGATTTCGACGGGCGGCGCCTGGCTGTCAGCAGCCGCGCCTATCGCTTGCGCGTGGGCCCCGAAGCCGGGCGCCTCGGCCTGACCGCCTCCCTGACCGATGTGACGGAGGCGGAGCGCCTGGCGGCGGCGGAGGCGGCGCTGAGCCGCGACCTGGCCGAGCAGCACCGCAAGCTGCAGACCGCCTATCTGCAGCTGGAGCAGGGCGCGATCCGCGACCAGGCCCAGGCCCGCCGCATGCGCCTGGCGCGCCTGGGCGGGGCGGCCGGCGTGGCGCTGCTGCTGCTGGCCACCGGCGCCTATGCCTGGCTGCCGCTGCCCACGGGCTGGAGCGGCGCGCCGGAGGCGAATGCCGGCGGAATGCCGCCGATCACGCTGACGCCGCAGCCCATCTCCTCCCGCATCGCGGTGGTGGGCATGCTGGATGCAGGGTCGCTGGTCAGCGTCGTCGGCCCCTTCGACGGGCTGGTGCAGGAAAGGCTGTTCCAATACGGCAGCCAGGTGGAACGCGGCCAGCCGCTGCTGCGGCTCGACCTGAACGATGTCGAGGTGCGCCTGCGCGATGCGCGCAGCGCGGAAATCCGCGCCCGGCAGCGCGTGGCGGAGCTGCGCGGCTGGGCCACCGGCTTCGAGGTGGCGCGCGCCCGCCGCGCCCTGGCCCAGGCGCGTCTGGAGCTGTCCGACATCACCGCGCGCGTGGCGCAGACGCGCATGCTGCTCTCGCGCGGCATCATCGCGGCGGATGAGCATCGCGCCCTGGTGCAGCAGCAGCGGAACCAGCAGCTGCAGGTGCAGGCGGCGGAGAACGACCTGGAGGCGACGCTGGCGCGCGGCGACGCGCAGACGCTGCGCATCGCGGAGCTCGAGCTCGCCAATGCCGAGGTGAAGGTGCGGGAGCTGGAGGCGGATCTCGCCAATGCCACCGTGCTGGCCCCGGTGGCGGGCGTGGTGCTGATGCCGCCCGAAGGCCCCGGCGGCCGCCGCGCCGAGACCATCGAGCCCGGATCGCGCGTGCAGCGTGGCCAGACCATGTTCACCCTGGGCGCGCTGGAGACCTTCCAGGTGCGTGCCACGGTGGACGAGATTGACGTGAACAAGCTGCGCATCGGCCAGAAGGTGACGGTGACGGGCGACGCCTTCGGTGACCTGGTGCTGGAAGGCCGCGTCACCAGCGTGGCCGCCCAGGCCGGCAGCGAGGCCAGCAGCCGCAGCGGCATGCCGA
Source organism: Falsiroseomonas tokyonensis (assembly GCF_019024325.1). Lineage (GTDB taxonomy): Bacteria > Pseudomonadota > Alphaproteobacteria > Acetobacterales > Acetobacteraceae > Falsiroseomonas > Falsiroseomonas tokyonensis. The sequence goes on along the minus strand of NZ_JAFNJS010000010.1, from coordinate 6,016 downwards.
GCTTCCCCATCTCCGTGGCGGTGGAGGGGCTGTCGCCAGAGCAGCGGCGGATGCTGGCCGTCGGCATGTCCGCCAGCCTGTCCATCATCATCTACGAGAAGCCGGATGCGCTGGTGCTGCCGCCGCACGCCATCCAGGGCGGGCCCGGGGGCCGCGCCGTCCGGGTGCGCCGCGGCGGGCGGGAGGAGGTGGTGCCCGTCACCCTCGGCATCAGCACCCCCGGCGGCGTCGAGATCCGGGAGGGGCTGGCGCCGGGGGACCTGGTGCTGCCCTGAAGGCTACGCGGCCCGCCGCGCCCGCCAGGCGGTCGCACGCTCGAAGGCATGACCGGCGCGCAGCACCGTGGCGTCCTCAAAGGGTCGGCCGATGAGCTGGGCGCCGACGGGCAGACCACCCTCCCCGAAGCCGGTGCAGACCGCCAGCGCCGGCTGGCCCGTCAGGTTGAAGGGGATGGTGAGGCCGGGCGATTCCAGGCTGGCGAATTTGCTGACGCGATCGATCGGCAGCGCCTCCGTCGGCTGCGCCGCGGTCAGCAGCAGGTCCACCCCTTCCATCGCCGCGGCAACCTGCTGGCAGAGCCGGCGGCGCTGGCGCTGCGCCTGCAGGTAGTCCGCCGCCGAGACCAGAGTGGCGAGCGCCAACCTTTCCCGCAGGATCTCGCCATAGTCGTGGAAGCGGGTGCGCAGCCAGGGCTCGTGCACCGCATGCGCCTCCGACATCAGGATCAGCCAGCCGGCGGCGTGGAAATCCAGCAGCGGCGGCAGCGTGACCTCCGACAGGATGGCGCCCTCGGCGCGCAGCACCGCCGCCATATGGTCGACGCCGGCGCGGACGGCGGGGCTGGCGACCAGGTCGGACTCATGAAAGTGGCGGATGAGGCCGATGCGCAGGCCGCGCACGCCGCCGCCGAGGCCGGAGATTAGGTCCGGCACCGGGCGGTCGGCGGAGGAGGGATCCTCCGGGTCATGCCCGGCCATGGCCTGCAGCAGCAGGGCGCAATCCTCCACCGTCCAGGCGATGGGGCCGGTGGTGTCCAGACTATGCGCCAGCGGCAGCACGCCGCTGCGGGAACACAGGCCATAGGTCGGCTTGATGCCGGCCAGGCCACAGAGCCCGGCGGGGCCGCGAATGGAGCCGCCGGTGTCGCTGCCCGTGGCGCCCAGCACCAGCCCGGCCGCAACGGCCGCGCCGGCGCCGGTGGAGGACCCGCCGGTGAAGCGCGTCGTGTCCCAGGGATTGCGGGCGGGCGGCCAGGGCAGGTCGAAGGAGGGGCCGCCCCAGGCGAATTCATGCGTCGCGGTCTTGCCGATGGTGACCGCCCCGGCCTCCGCCCAGGCGCGGACCACCGCCGCATCCTTGGCCGGCACATGGTCCGCGAGGATGCGCGAATGCCCGGTCGTCGGGATGCCGGCGGTCTCAAAGATGTCCTTGTGGCCGATCGGGATGCCGTCCAGCGGACCCTTCAGCGCGCCGGACATCTGCCGCGCCTCCGCCGCCCGGGCCTGGGACAAGGCGAGGTCGGGGGTCAGGCGGATGAAGGCGTGCAGCTCCGGATTCCGGGCCTCGGCCCGGGTCAGGGCACATTCGGCCAGTTCGACCGGGGAAAGCTGCTTCGCCGCGATCAGCCGGGCGGCCTCGGCCAGGCCGAGAGGGAGTTCGCCCATGCCACTCATGGCCGAAACACCGTGGCGGGTTCCAATGCCACCTGGGCCTGCGGGCGCAGCCTTTCGGTGAGCGCCGCGATATGCCGGGACGCGGCGCGCACGCTGTCCCGCTCGGCGGGCGTCAGGGGAAGGCCGGCACGGGCGATCAGCGCGTCGAAAAGCGGCTCGGGCAGGGGATCCGGCATGGGGCGCCTCCTTGGCTGCGGAGGGCATCATGGGGATATTGCGGGCGGGCTGTCATCCCACCCCCTCGCAGGCGCCGCGGGGGCTGTGGTAACCTGAGGCCACGTCTCCGTAGCTCAGCCGGATAGAGCACCAGATTCCTAATCTGGGGGCCGTGGGTTCGAATCCCGCCGGGGACGCCACTTCCGCACTTCGCTACCTGTCTCTCCCCGGGGTAGGCCCGCCGGGAACCGCCGGTTCCGCGGGGTTCTCGGGGACAGGTTGGTGGTTGCGCGCCCGGGAAAAGGCGGTGAGGTCCCTCTCTTCGGCCCCAATTTCTCCGAACCTGGCGACTTGGACGATCAACCAGCCGAGCTGAACGCCCCAGGAAGTCCTTATTTTCCCGCGCCACAAGTGCGGCGGAGTTAGCGGGGCGCATGCCCCGCCGTGAGACGCCTACCCGTTCTAGCGTCAGTGTGCGACCGGAAGCAGCCCTTGCAGCCCGGTGTGCGCTAACGCTGGCGCTACCGGTGCAACCAGGGTCAGGTCAGAACTGAACCGCACGCTTCCTACACCCGACGGCAAGTCGCCTCGAATGGCTGGCACGTGCCGGAGATCGAACCACCTCAAGCTTGCCCGGCAGGTGGCCTCGTCGAACGTTGCGTCCAGTGTTTCCGGCAACGCGGCCCCCATTGTTGACGCGACCGTCTCGCGCAGCTTCACGGCCGCCTCCGGCACTGCCGAAAGGCGTGCCTCGATCCGATCGAGGAGTTCGCGCACCGTGGTGCCGCCACCGGTTGCCTCGACGAACAGCGAGGCGACGAGTGCAGGGCCAACCGGAGGATTGCACTGCTCCCAAGAGAACGAGTGAATCCGGAGCCCGGGCGAGGCCGCCTTGCATTCTACCCTGGCATCCGGCGCGACAAAGTCGAACTTGTCGCCCGCCGAGCGCCGCCAGCAAGCGATCGCGGTCGCCGGGTCCGCGGCGAGCAGCAAGACCATCAACTCTCCGATCAGCCCCGTGACGCTCTGGCGCGAGGGGCGGGTCAAGGACGACAGGAGCGCTGCAAAACGCGCGACAGCTAACGAAGCTTGCTCCATCGTCGGCAAAGGTCCGACCAGACGCAGAAACGTGCCGCCGAACTCAGCGAACAGCGGCCTGACATCAGCGCCCGCCGTGCATGAAAGCACGGTCATGCGCCGCTCCTCGGGCACGCCCCCAGCAACCGATACAGCGCATGGCACACCGAACATCGCGTCTAGGCCAGACAGCCGGATACGAGGCGGGCGCGGCCCATCGCCGGACGTACTCAACAGTAAGCCGGGCGTACCGGTCGCCGAGAGGAAAGCCATGTGGCCACCCGAGCCGGGCACCTCCAGCGCAGCGAACGTGCCTTCTGCGGGCGCGGCGTTGCCCGCAAGGCGCTGGAAGAGACGGCGCAGTTCGGCCGCGTTCACCCCTCACCCTCTTGGCCGAGCACCGGCTGGTTGGGTTGCGTTTGGAAGACCATCGGCTGAGCCTGCCCCGCCGGCAGACGCAATGCGAGGAACGGCACGTTGGACGCGACGGGCGCTCCGCCCTCAGCGCGCAGCGTCAGATCCAACTCGTGGATTTGAACGGTGACCACGCCCTCGATGAACATGCTCTTGTCACCCCGGTAGATCGTCCCCCGACGATCTGGCGGGTTAACCGGGTACTCGCCTTGGTAGAGATACTTGAGTCGGCCAGTGTCATAGATGGCGCGCTTGCGCGCTTCGGCGGGACTCATTCGGTAGACAACGGCGCGAGCGTTGGAATCTTCGTCCAGCATACGGCCGAGTTGGGCGAGCAACAGGCCCCAGCGTTCTGCCTCGCCCGGATCGCGGAGACGGTAGTCGACAAGCAGTGTCTCAATCACGTCGCGCAGCGGAAGCAAGTCCGTGATCTCGTGACGCTGGTACACAGTTCGATCGGGGTGACCATCGTCCGGGCGGAATGCGTGCCCCGTGACAAAGCGCGCAATGATCCCTCTGTTGTGCTCCTCGAACCCACCACGCCCGAGGTACGCCTGCGCCAAGAACCAGTCGTCCGGAACGGCCGGCGCACGCATATAGCCGTGCTCCAAAACGTTGTCGCGGCAGGGCTTCAGGGCTGGGCTGAGCACGAAGCGCCGCGGCCACGTATCAAGCGGCTGCCTGGCCTGTTGAACCTCTACCAGGTCGCGCCGCATTGCTTCCTCGTGCAGGACGTAATCCTCGAAGGCTCGCTTCACGTCGCGTGGCAGGAAAACTCTGCAGAAACCAAGATAGCGGCCCTTGTAGCCGAAGAAGCGAGCGCGCTGTTGCAGGCTATCCGCGTTGCCGCCGCCAAGGCTCCTCGGCATATAGGTGACGGTCAGGCCCTCGACGGTGAAGCCGCGGTCCATCGCCAAGCCGCCCACCAGGATCCAACCCGTGCGCTGTCCCCACTCAATGATAACTGGGGGACCGCCAACTCGGCGGTTTACCTCCTTAATCTCGGTTTCATTGAACGCTTGCCGAAAGCGGCTCTTGATCGCATCGAAGGTCGGCATGGTCTCACCGACCGATGCTGCCAGATCGTCGTAAGCAGGCCGGAACTCCTCAGCCAGAGCCTGGGCGATAGGGTCCGCGTCGCCGCGCCTGAAAGTAGCCTGCCAGCCATGGAACAGGTCGCGGATCCAATTCACGTACATTTGGTGATCTGCCGTTCGAACCGACGGATGGACCAGCATCGAGCGATTGCCGTCCTGGTCGAGCACGAAGGCTGCGGCGACGCCAACCATAAACAGGCGGAGCGCGAACTGGAGCGTCTGTGGAGCCGCCTGTGGCTGGTTGCCCGCCGCCGGGATCTCAGCCGCAGGTATCAGCCGCACGAGCTGCTGCGGCGTTGGCGGCGCCTGTCGCGGCGGTGGCGGCGGGAAGAAGGTCTGCCCGCCAGTGTAGCCGCCGCCCGGCTCCAGCACCTCTACCCAGTTCGGCGACAGCGTGTCGATGATGCTGATCAGAAGCGGAGCTTGCGGCGTCGCGGTGTATTGGAGAAATGTGTGGGAGCCTACGGCCTGTCGGATCTCTAGGATGCGCCGATAGGTCGTGCTCATCCGGTTCTGCTGGAGGCGCGCTGCTTGCTGCGCCATGGTGTTCAAGCTCGCCTGGTCGGCTTCATCGTCGATGATCAGCGTTGGTATATCTTGCAGGGAGAGCTGCTGAAGCAGCCGTGCGAGGTGCCGCAGGTTCGCGAACTGCTTCATCACCGCTAGCACGACTGTCTTGCGCTGGTTCGGCGGCACGTTCGGATCGCGCCACTGATCCAGCATGCCGGCGATCCCGTCAGCCTCTGCAGCCCGCGGATTTGGGTAAAGCGCCCAGGGCCGGCGACCGTTGACGCTGATACGAAGATCGTCGCGAAGGCGCTTGAAGGACTGGTCCGACAGCTGAGTCGAGGACCCTGCAATCAAGATGATGAGCGGGAAGCCGTTGTCGCGCGCGAGGGCCATCACGGACATGAACGAGAGAGTCTTGCCGCTCTGCACATAGCCCACCACGAGGCCGGTCTCGGTTCCGCCCTCGCCCGGTGGTACCCCCTTGCCGAGAATGGATCTGGCCGACGCAAGGACCTGCAGCCGCGCTTCCGGCGGTTTGTCGCCGAGCTTGTGGGCCAGCAGGCCTTCCGCCTCCGATCCTGGTTGCGGCGACCAACGCATGTCCTCGGGGTCTTCGGCGAAGTCCGGCATGGGTGTTACCGTTGCTATGGGCTGTTCATCCGGCACGGCTGCTCGCCTCAAGTCGTCGAGAAGACGTCGCGCAGAAGGTCGTTGGTGGTTCGCCGGATCGCTCCGGGGTTTGCCCCGCCCGCGCTGCGCAACAGCGCCTCCGACAGAGCCATCGCAGCAGCGACCCGCACCAGGGCCTGCATCACCTCCGGGTCTCGGTGCGCGAAGCGAGTCATGAACGGGTGCACGCCGGCGACCCGGATCTCAATGCGCCGCACGCCCGTCGCCGCAGATGTCTCGACGTCGCCTACGTCCAACCAGTCACTCTGAGCATCGGCGTCTGCGACACGTACAACGACGACCCAGCGCGATCCCCAGAAATCGAAGCTCATTTCTGCATCCGCTAGTGGACTGCCCCATTCAGAGGATTCCCTGAACGGGTAGGCTGGTTCAAGCTCTTGGGATGAGAGCAGGCATCGT
>NZ_JAFNJS010000001.1 GCF_019024325.1 Falsiroseomonas tokyonensis | reverse complement strand
ATGATGCGGCGATAGCTGTCCGCGACGGCGTGGTGCGCCTCGTCGATCACCAGCAGGTCCAGCGCCGGCATCGCCTCGAGGTTCGCCTGGCGGGTCAGCGTCGGCACCATGGCGAAGGTAGCCTGGCCGCCCCAGGATTTCTGGCCGGCATCCACCACCGAGGTGCTGATGCTCGGGTTCACGCGGCGGAACTTCGCCAGGTTCTGCGCCGTGAGCTCATCCCGATGCGCGAGGACCGCGGCCTTCGCGGCGCTGCTGCCGATATGCTCGCCCACCGCCGCCGACAGCATGATGGTCTTGCCGGCGCCGGTCGGGGCGACGCCGAGAGTGTTGCCGTGCTCGCCGAGCGCACGGAGGCTGCGCTCGACGAAGAGTTTCTGGCGGGGGCGGAGCAGCATGCTGGTACTGCCCTCCCTCAGCGCGCCCAGGCTGGGCGATTGTCGGCACCAGCCGCCGGCGGGCTGCGCGGCACGGCGGCAGGGAAGGCGCCCGGCGTCGGGGCCGCGGGCGGCGGGGCGTAGGACTGCGCCGGCGGCGCGTAGGCGGGCCCGGGGGCAGCTGCGTGCGCCCCCATGGCGGCGGCGTAGGCCCGGTGGTCGGGCGTCACCGCCATGCGGATTTCGTTCTTCGCCTCGCCGTTGGCGTCGGTGCCCGTGTCGATCTTGGCGAGAAACTCCAGCCCCTCGAGGTCCGCGAAGCCGCCGATGCGGCGCGCGGCCTGGGCCTGGGGCGAGGCATCCTTGTCGGAGATGCCGCGGGCCGAGTTCAGCATGCCGCGCACGAAGCTGCGGCCCATGTTGCCCCAGTCCGGACCCTTCGGGCTGTAGAGGCCGATCAGCGTGAAGATCTTCCGCTTCGCGTAGGGGCCCTCCAGCACGGTGAACTCGCCGTTCAGATAGACGGCGCCGGTGCTGCCGCGCGTGGCGTAGCCTCCCGTCCAGCCCTGGCTCGGGTCGTCGAAGCCGCCGGGGCGGATGGTGAGGCGAACCTTGGCGATGGTGCCCTTGGGGACCAGGTTCGGGTTCTGCGAGGCGTCGTTGTAGTCGTTCCAGGAAGCCATGCGGGATCTCCTCGGATCAGGTGTTCGGGGTGTCGGATGGGGCGGCCAGCGCGAGCGGCGGCGGAGGCAGTGCGAGACGTTCGGCGACGGGGCGGGCAGGGCCTCGGATCTTCTCGAACAGCCGGCCGAGATGCGGCTCTTCGACCAGGTCGAGCCGGCCGCTGCGGTCCTTCGCGGGATAGCCCCAGGGATTCAGCGTCTGGCAGATCAAAGAGCGGCGGAGCGCGCCGGCCTCGTCTTTGATCGCCGCCAGCGTGAGCACCTCATCGACGATGCCGGGCAGCTCGAGGCCGGTCTTGCTGCCGTCGATCTGCGGCACGAAGACCTTGCGATTGAAGTCGTCGAGCTTCTCGTCGAGGATCCCGACGAAGATGATGTTCTTGCCGCGCGTGTGCTGCAGATGGGTCAGCCAGGCGATCATCTCGCGCCCGTGCAGACCGTAGGCGCCGCGGATGTCGGGCTTGCCGGTCTTTTCCGCGAAGGCTTCGGGCTGGCCGCGGCACCACTGGAAGCAGAGCCGGCCAGCGACGGTGATGCTGTCGATGAACACCGTTTCGTAGCGGGCGAGCAGCGCCGGATCGCCGAACTGCTCGCAGACGGCGGCGTAGTGCGCAGGGGAATAGGGCTGGTCGTCGCGCAGCGCCGGGTTGGGCCCGCCGATGAAAGCGGCGAAGTCGCGGCACTCCTGCCACGTGCGCGGGCGGATCGTGTCGCCGCCCCACCCCTCGACCGCGAGGTCGCCCGCCTCCAGGTCCATGAAGAGCGTGGTGCTGGCCAGCAGGGTCCAGAGCAGGCTGGTCTTTCCCTGGCCGCTGCCCCCGAAGATGCAGGCCTTGACGCCGCGTGGCTCGGCCTGCCGTTCGTCGGCGGTGATGATCCGGAAGCCGCGCCCCGGCGCCTGCGCGAAGGGGGCGCTCATTCCACGCTGTCCACGATGCGGGCGGCGGCGGCCGTCGCATTGACCGTGCCGACTGCGCCGGCGCGGCGCGCCAGGTCGTGAATCTGCCGCAGCGCGTCGGCCTTGCGATGCAGCGCGACCGACTGGCGAAACAGCGCCTCGGCGGCGAAGGCCACGTCGTCCACCGTCGCCTGCGCGATCGGCTTGGTGATGACCGGGCTGCCGCCCGGGCCGGTCGGCACGTCGATGCTGTCGGGCAGCATCTTCAGCCAGAGTTTCTCACGCAGGTGGTCAAGCGGGGTCCGCGGCGTCATGCCGTTCTCCTGGTTGGATGTGTTGGAGTGGGTGCCGCGCGCGGCGCCCGGATCAGGGGTGGGCGCCATCACGCGGCGACGCTCGTCGGCTTGGCCGCCGCCAGGACCGAGGCCAGCGTGCCGGTGCGGCTTCGGGCGCACGGGCGGGCGATGGCGAGGTAGGTGAAATCGCTTTCGCCCATGCGGCGCTGGACGAGGTGCACCAACCCGTCCTCGGCCAGCTGCAGGGCGCGTTCGGCGACGCGCAGAAGAGCGCGACGCTCGGCGTCCGGCACGGTCGAGGTGAGCGGCGAGCCGTCGACCGCCAGGAAGCCGCGGTGATAGACGATGCGGTCACCAGGCATGGCGGAGCCGAACCAGGCGCAGAACATCGTCTCGGTGAGTGGCGGCTCCGCAGAGCGGAAGCCAGTGATCGTGCTGTCCATGTTGAGTATTACCCAGCCTCCCGCAAATCCGTCTCACGCCGCCGCCGGGATGCCGGCGACGAGCAGGCGGAGCCGCAGCTCGCGCAGGTGGCGGTAGAGGGTGGCGCGCGACGTCGGGCTGGCCTTGGCCAGCTCGTGCGGGGAGCGCTCGGTCAGTTCGGCGCAGAGGGGGAGTGTCTCGGCCGGCAGGGTGCCCAGCGCGCGGTCGAGGTCGATGCGGCGCTCGACGACCGCGAAGGCGTCGGTCGGCTGGCCAAGCCAGGCGCCGTAGCCATCCGCCTCGGCGACGCTGTCGCCGATGGTCGGGCCCTCGCCGCCGGGCTGCGGGTCGTCGAGCGAGATCGGCGCCATGGTGGCGCGACCGCGCAGGATGCGCTCGGTGAGGCGGATGGCGCGGTGGTCGAAGCAGGCGGCGGCGAAGGCGCCGAGGTCGCCGCGGGCCGGATCGAAGCCCTTCAATCGGGCGAAGAGGTCCGTCAGCAGGTCCTGACGGAGATCTTCCTGCTCATGGCGCGGAATGCGGCAGGTGCGGATGATGCGCAGGGCGACGCGGTCGGCGCTGCGCTGCAGGGCATGGGTTTCGGCGCGGGTGGGGGTGAAGGGCATCGTCTGGTCCTGTCCATCGAGTGGCGATGGGCGGACGATGCCGATGGGCGAGGCGCGCTTGGTGGGAGCAGCGTGGGTCTAACGTGGGATGGTCGAGCGCCGCCGAATTCAGGGGCGGATGTCGATTTCCTCGGGCATCAGCGCCAGGCGATAGCGGCTGGGCTGTCGTTTGCCCTCGATGAGGTCGCGTGCGGCTTTGGCTTCGGCACCTTCCAGGCCCGCGGCCAGCCCATCCTTCAAAAGGCGAATGATGTCCCGCGGCTCCCGCGCGGCGGGGCGAATCTGGTCTCCGTAGATTGCGCGGTCGAGTTCATGGGTTTCGACGAACCCGCCATGGCGTTGCGCCGCCTCCGCCAGTTTCACCAGCAGCCGGAGCGGTTGGTCGCCCAATTGCCGTGGTCGGCGATCCAGAGCCACCGTTCGTCCGGCGCGGCCTATATTGAGGCGCACCTTCCCCGGCATGCTCGGCGCGAGCGCGGCTGGATCCAGCGCGAATCCTGCATCACCGAGCGCCTCCATCGTCATCATGATGCGCAGCCCGGCCTCGGCGAGATGCTGACGCTGCAATTCTGGGACGGCGCCCGGCAGGAGGAGCGTCGTTTGATTTGGCTCCACCCTGGTGCGGATCAGGGTCACGAGCCGCGGGTCGGCCGCGGCCATCGGATCGAGCGCCAGCATCACCGATCGCCCACTCGGCAGGCGTCCGAGATCCCAGACGCCATCCGTTACCGTCGCCAGATCACCGGAGAGGCCAGACGCAGCAGCAATCAGGCGGCACAGTACGGCCGCGTCGATCTCGAAGCTGCGGATCAGGTTTGGCGCCAGGGTGCTGTTGCAGCGGTGATCCTCGGGGCATTCGGCGACCAGCAGATCGCCGATGACCACGATATCCCGCCCCTCACAGCGGCCTTCGCAGGTCGAACAAGGTGGCCAGGTTGTCGCCGGCGCGCGTTCCGTCAGTAGGCCTTCGGCCAGCAGGCGGTCGAACGCCCTGCCGAAATGCGGCTGTGCCTCATGCCCCCACAGAACGGCGCCGTGCCCTCCCTCACTCCGCCGCAGCAGCAGCTTCGGCAGGCTGTCGTTCACGGCAGAATCCATTCCGGCGAAGAAGCTCCATGACCCGCGCCTCGAAGCGCTGCCGCTTGAACACGGCGAGGGAGGGCGGCTTGATTTTGACGGTCACACGAGACGCACGGCTACGGCCATCTCCGAAGTGGATGCGGATGATGATGTGCCCGATCCGGTAGCGGCCCGTGCTGAACGAGATCCGATCGCCGAATTCATTGAGCCGGGTCAGCGCATTGCCACGAAAGTCCCGGGTCACGTTCTGCGCTTCGACCGCCACCTCGCCGCTGCGGGGGTCTGTGCCGATGCGGTCGATCTGCACTTCGACGATGTCCACCTGCTGGATGCCTGCATCGAAGGCGTGGTTCACCCGGAAGCCGAAGCCCACGTTCTCGATGCGCTCCAGCGTGTAGAGGTCCTGGCAGTCCTCGCCGGCAAAGAAGCCTGGGCGCCTGAGCATATGCACAGCGAAGAACTCAGCCAGCTCCGCCCGCAGCGCCTTCCGGACGCCGCCGACACCCATGCGCCCAGTGCCCACATTGTAGGCAAGCACGGCATATTCGACGCTGCGATAGCTGATGACGTCCTCTTGGTCTCCAGTGATCACCGGTACGACGGCCACAGGCGCCCCGTGGGTGACGACCAGGACTGTCTGGTCGCCGTCTTCGTACCACCCCACGCGACAGAAGGCGCCGCGGTGGTCGCGCTGGAACATCTCGGCGGCCGCGGCCTCGAACGCCGCCCGTGAGTCGTCATCGAGGCGCGGCTCGATCCCTTCATCAAGACCGACATACTCGGCCAGGGAGGATCGGGCCTGGCGGGCCAGCATGTCCGATGCGGCATCGAAGACGGGGCGGTGGTCCAGAAACGCAAGAAGGGCGAAGTGCTTCGGATCGAGCGGGATTGGGTTGCCATCCGGATCGAGCGGCGCGGCGATGTTGATGTCGCGGGCGGTGGCACGCTCCTGAAGCAAGTGCATGCCGTTCTCAGTGCCGAGCTCAGCGACGTGGTGGAGGTCTGCCACGATGCCGCGCGGCAACGCATCCTCGGTACCTTCGAAGAAGACCTTCAGCCGATCCCGGACTTCCGCTTCGTCACCGTCGAAGTCAGCCAAGTCGAAGCCGCGCAATGCCTCAGGCTGCCGCTCAAATAGCCGCCGGAACAGGCCGAGATTGACGGTCTTCAAGAACTTCGGATTGACAAACTTCTTGAGGTCCCTGGCCATGCTCTCGCCCGATGATGTTCATTTTTCGTTCTATCAACCCACGCGTGCGTCTGTCGAATCGAATCTGCACCCCGTGAGACGGATTCCCGCGTGCCTGGGTAGATGGTGGGGGTGGCAAGTGAACCCCTCCGCCCTTTGGCCAATCCCCACCTCCCGCCGCACCTCCGCGAGGTCTGCAGCATCCTGGCCGCCGGCCTGCTGCGGCTGCGGAGCCGCGCTGCCGAGGAAGCTGCGCGCGAGGCTGCTGACCGGGGAGAACGTGGCCTACACTTCCCGGGCCCCCAGCGCCTGCATGCGAACCGGACCAACCGGAGACCCGCATGACACGCGCCACCAAGTCGAAAGCCGGAACCCCGCCGGCGCGGATCATCCCCGCCATTCCACCGGCCGACGTGCTCGGGCGCCTGGCAGCCCTGAAGACCACCGGCACGCCGGACCTGAAGCAGCAATGGCGGGAGCTCTTCGCGGCCGAGCCGCCGCCCTACAACCGGCGCTTCCTGGAAAGTCGCCTAGCCTACCGCATCCAGGAACTGGCCTATGGCGGGCTGAAGCCCGAGACGATCCAGCGCCTCGAGGCCCTGGGAGAACAGCTCGACGGGGGCAATCCCGTCCTTCGGCGCATCCGCGGCGACGACAAGCCGATCACCGGCACGCGGCTGATCCGCGAGTACCAGGGCGTCGAGCACAGCGTCACCGTGCTGCCTGACGGCTACGAGTATCAGGGGCGCCCCTACCAGTCGCTCTCCTCCATCGCGCGCGCCATCACCGGCACGCGCTGGAATGGCTGGCTGTTCTTTGGCCTGAAGAACCGGAGGGGCACGGCATGAAGCGCAAGCCCGCCGCCGACATCGCGATCCCGGCCACGATTCGGAAGATCCGCGCCGCCGTGTACACGCGGAAGTCGAGCGAGGAAGGGCTCGACATGGAGTTTAACTCCCTCGACGCCCAGCGCGAGGCCTGCGAGGCCTACATCACCAGCCAGCGGTCGGAAGGTTGGGTGTTGGTACCGGATCGCTACGACGATGGCGGCGTGTCCGGCGGCACGCTGGAACGGCCGGCGCTGCGGCGCCTCCTGGCCGACATCGAGCGCGGGCTAATCGATGTGGTGGTGGTCTACAAGATCGACCGGCTGTCACGCGCGCTGATGGACTTCGCCAAGCTGGTGGAGGTGTTCGACGCGAACAGCGTGACCTTCGTCTCCGTCACGCAGTCGTTCAACACGACCACCAGCATGGGTCGCCTCACGCTGAACATCCTGCTCAGCTTCGCGCAGTTCGAGCGCGAGGTCATTGGCGAGCGCATCCGCGACAAGGTGGCGGCGTCCCGGGCGCGCGGAATCTGGATGGGCGGCTTCGTGCCGCTCGGCTACGACGCCAAGGATCGCAAGCTGCTGGTGAACGAGGCCGAGGCAGCGCTGGTGCGGCGGATCTTCGAAGGCTTCGTCGAGACGGAATCCGGTACGAAGCTGGTCCAGGCGCTGCGTGCCGAGGGCGCCACCACGAAGCGCGGCCGCGCCTTCACCAAGAGCGACGTCTATCGGGTGCTGAGCAACCGCACCTATCTCGGTGAGGCGATGCACAAGGGGAAGTCGCATCCCGGCGAGCATGCTGCCATCGTGCCCCAGGCGATGTGGGATGCGGCGCACGCCCTGCTGGCGATCAGCCCAAAGACACGCGCCAACCGCACCCGCTGCCAGACGCCTTCGCTCCTGCGCGGGCTGATCTTCGGCAGCGACGGGCGCGCCATGTCGCCCACCCACGCGCGGGGGCGCCGCGGCCAACAGTACCGTTACTATGTCAGCCAGTCGGTGCTGAAGGGCAGCGCGGCAGACGGTCCGGCCATAGCGCGCATCTCCGCCGCGGAGATCGAGGGCGTGGTCATCGCCCAGGTCCGGGGACTGCTGCGCCAACCGGAGGTGGTGCTGGGCGCCTGGCGCGCGGCACGGGCGTCGGCACCGGACATGACCGAGGACGAGGCTCGGCTGGCGCTGGAGCGGCTGGACCCGCTTTGGGAGGAGCTCTTCCCCGCCGAGCAGGCGCGGATCATCCGCCTGCTGGTTGACCGGGTGGACATCGGCATTGGCGGCGCCGACGTGCGGCTGAAGCTGGAGGGACTGGCGAGCCTGGCGCGGGACCTTGCCGCGCAGTCGGCCGAACCAGCGAGGACCGCAGCGTGACCGGCGCCGCGCAGATGCTGACCGTGCGGGTGCCGCTGGCGGTTAGGAAGCAGTGGGGCGGGCGGAAGTTGGTACTGACGCCGAGTGGAATGGCGCCCCGCGGCGCCTCGGCTGCGGACACCACGCTGGTAAAGGCGCTGGCCCGGGCGTTCCGGTGGCGGCGGATGATGGAGACCGGGCGCTTCGCCACAATCAACGAACTGGCGGCGGCCGAGAAGATCAACTCGTCCTATGTCTCGCGCCTGCTGCGGCTGACGCTGCTATCCCCCGACCTCGTCGAGGCGATCCTGGACGGGCACCAGCCGGAGGGGATGACGCTGCCGGGGCTGATGGAACCGTTTCCGGTGGATTGGGGGCAACAGTTAAGCCCCATTATCTTGCGAAAAAAGTTTGAGTCCTAGCCGAAGCTAGCTAGGCCTGCAGCAAGCGGAACCGGCCCGCGCCTGGCTAGGCGGGCGCGAGGGGCGGGTACGTGCCAGACGCTCTAATGATCGCGACTCGGCGGCGAGCGCGCGTGATGGCGACACGAAGCAGGCGGCGGGCATGTGGCGATGGTGGAGGGTCGCGAGCCAAGTCGAAAAAGTGGGACTTGAACTGGCCCTCTACCAGGATAACGCCGTCGAACTCCTTCCCTTTGGACTTGTGGATGTTCATCACCAGGACGCCCTGCGGTTCCAATTCGGCAGACATCAGCCGCTCCTGATCGAGGGTCTTCTTCACGAAGATGGTCGCGCCCTGGTAGGTTCCCGTGTTGACCCACATGCTGGACAGGCCCCGGCCAAGCGCATCCGTCGCCCGGAACAATCGGACCAGGCGGACTTGTCTCACTACATCTTCCAGGACGGGGATGGTCGCCAGGACGGCGCGCGCGGCTCGCCAGTCTACCACCGGATCCCCTAGCAAGCCGACACCGACCGCCGCCGCTGCCGAGATTTCCTTACCGAACTTATTCCGCAATGGGCGCCCCGCGAGCGCTGCCTCAGCGGCTTCGTCAAAGCCCTTTGCGGCGGCCTTGGCTGTCTGCGTGTTGTCGATGGCTGCCTTAAGCCGGCAATAGGCCGCCGCTGCCCGCATGGTGGCGGCGGCGCTTTCAGCCGGCGGCGTCCTGGGCCATTCCAAGATCGAGGCGAGGACAACGGCGGCCGCCGCCGAAAGCTCGGCGTCCCAAACCACCTCGTGACCGACCGGTTTCAGGGTAGACGTCTTGTAGACGTGCTCCTCGCTTAGGATCGTCGAGATGTCGGACACCAGGGCGTTGCTCCGGCAAAGGACAGCGATGCTAGGATTTTCGATCCCCTGCTTGGCGAGCTGTCCGAACATCCAGATCACAGCGGCATGGGTCATTGTCGAGAACATCCGCGGCGGGTAGTTGATTTGGGCGACTTCCGGGCACGGCTTCGGCAAGGCGGTGTCGTGCAGCACGGCGTCCGCAAACTTGAGGATGCCGCTGTTGGGGCTGCGGTGGTTATCACCTGCCAAATCGGTGACCGTCGGCTTCAAGAAGGCGATGGCCCTTTCGATCCGTAGTGGGTCCACCTTCGACTGGTACTGGAAAATGCTCTGGTCAGGGTCGGCAAGGCAGAAGATGGTCGTGACCTTCGACAGGGCGGCCACGAGCCGCCACTGGTCGTCGTCGGTGTCCTGGAACTCGTCGACGATGATCAATGGATACTTACGGCCGATCAATCGGCGCAAAGCGGCGCAGCCTTCGACCAGGTCAGCCGCCGCGCCGGCGAACTGGTCGAAGCCGAAAAGGGCCTGTTCGCGGGCTAGGCGCCCCGCCTCGTCGGCCCAGTCACCGTCGAACGCCGCCTTCTGAAGGCGTTCTTCATCCGGGTAGCGGATCGAGGTGGGTTTGCCGGTCAGCAGCCGCCCATGCGACTTCAGCAGCTCCAGACAGAACGAGTGGTAGGTCTGGACTTCGATCTGCTTTCGCTCCGCCGCCTTGAGGATCGTTTTGCATCGGACCAAGACGGCGCGTACGGCCGCTCTGGAGAAGCTCAGGAAGAGCACCTCCTGGGCAGCTCCGAGCGTCGACAGCAACGCCTGGGCCTTGAGAAGCGCGATCGTTGTCTTGCCAGCACCTGGCCCTCCCTTCACCAGGAGATGCCCTTCAGCGGCCAGTATCGACACCCGCTTGGCATCCAGCTCCAGCTTCAGGTGACATCTCCGAACAGCATGGTCAAACCGTCCCCGCCGGCGTCGCCCTCGTCCGGCGGTGCCAAGGCATTGTGAATGGCTTCCAATATATCGCGGATCGTCTTGGGAAGCTGGTCCGCGGTTTCACACGCGCGAACGAAGATCGCAGCGTAGCCGAATGCATCACCCTTCCGGGCTTTCAGCACCTCCAGCGCGAGGTCCTTGGCCTTGGCGGCCGTGTCAAACAGCGCGTCATATTTCCCGAGGGGCGTCGGGTAATCAGAGCGACCCTCGACCTCGGTTAGGAAGCGCACGTGCACGGCGCTTGCCGTTTCCTCTACCAGAAGCGCTTCGATCCCCTTGTGCGGCAAGGTCCAGTGCTGGGTGTAGTCGCCCAACTGCGCGATAGCGTCGACGGTCAATGGCTTGTTGGGCTTGTCGCAGACGCCGAAGACCGGCTTTCCCATGGCTTTGAACACGGGCCCGTACTTCGGGACAGCGGTCTCGCTGCCTGCATTGAATAGGCTGACGCCGGCAAGATCGAAGTGGGCGTAGGCGTCGGCGCCCAATGAGGTTTCCATGATCGTGGACGCCTCCGCGAAGAGCGCGGTTTCCGTCGATCCCTCCACCACGAGGACGGCCCGGCTGAGAATGGATTCGGCGAACTGACGGCGTTCTGTCTTGAAGGCCTTTGGTTTAAATGTCCCCAGGTCGATGGGGGCGCCGGTCAGCGCGCCATCGTTTTGCCGGTCGAGGATCACGATGTCCTTCGGCTCGAACTGCTCAATGACATAGGGCGAATGGGAAGTGACGATGGCCTGTCCCATCTCGGCTAGCACGAACTGGCTTACCCGCCGCTGCGTGTGGGGCGGCAGGGCAATCTCGGGCTCCTCCATGGCGAAGATCACGGAGCCCTTCTCCTTGAGTTCGGCGATCACCGTCAGAAGCGCGAACACCAGCAGGTTGACGGACCCGGTGCCGAGCCGCGCAAACGGCACCGCGTAGCCGATCGGCTCGGCCGCGATAAAGAGCTTCACCACCTCGCGGAGGTTCTCGCGCGTCAGCTCCGAGGCGAAGAAGCTGGTCGCATCTTCACCGGGCGCGAGGTTCACAAAGCGCGCCATCCGCCTGCGGATGTCTGCCCGCACCTGCTTCAGCTGGGCGACTTCTCCGATGGAGGGTTTCAGGTCCTGCAGGCGGTCGAGCGTGTCCTGCCACATATCGGCGAGACCCGTGCCGCCCAGGCGGAGGACGGTGTCCAAGAGAGAGCCTCGCTGCAGGCTGAGAGCGCGGGAACCGGTCCGGAGGGTGCGAAGGAACACAAAGCCACATAGCCGCTTATGCTCCCGACCGAAGATCCGGCGCCCGGTGCCCAGGGCGACCTCCAGCGTCTCATCATCGTCGTCAGGCGGCTCGATGGGATGGTCGAAGAAGGTGTTGCCGACAAAGTCATCTTCATCCTTGTCGTATCGGCCGAGGAAGACCAAGGGCAGCGCCCAAGTGATTAGTGGCCCGTCACCGGCCCCAGGGCCCCCATCGCCCTCGTCAGCAAAGTCGCTCTTGGAGATGTCCCAGCGACGCAGGTGGCGAAAGAATCGCAGCTCCGCCTCTGGCGACAGGTCGGTCAAGACCGCCTCAATGCGGATCACTATTGGGGTGCCGTCCTTGCCCTTGTAACGCCCGCAGTGGAAGTCGTGTTCATCGACGACCGGGCGCCGATACAGCCGCTCCGGCCCCAGAACGAGATCAAGTGCCTCGCAGACAGTGGACTTGCCGACGTTGTTCCCACCAACCAGCAGGGTATGCCCAGAGAAGGTGACCATACCGTGGGCGATCCCACGGAAGTTCGAAATGATAAGCCTCTTAACCTTCACCCCACCGTCCCTCTACCCCCGCCGCGCGAGAACATCGCACCCTGGGACAATTCCGTCGATCTAAACGGATGGGTCTTGGCCGCGCGTTGATCAGCATGGTGAATCGGAGGCAGCCCCTCCCTGATGGAGATCAGCCGAATGACAGTTATCTGAGTTTGCTCTTCGGAAAGCTGCCCGGCAGCTATCGGCCGGTTGCTGCCGGCTGAAACGAAGCCGCAACCGTCCCATGACACCCGGTGCGGCTCGAGCGACGGGAGGGCGGCGGCGCGAAACGGGTCGCTACGGCACGATCGACGAACTGGCGGCGGCCGAGAAGATCAACTCGTCCTATGTCTCGCGGCAGCTCCGCCTCACGCTGCTGGCGCCGGACATCGTTGAGGCGGTCCTTGATGGGCGGTAGCCCGAGGGGATGACGCTGCCGGGGCTGATGGAGCCGTTTCCGGGGGAGTGGGCAAGGCAGACCAGTGAGCTCGTGCGCGGGGAGCGATTGTCCAGGCCAAATCATCGTTCCGAGGTTGCGTGTATGTCCATCTTGGCCAACACTGCAATTCGCAGGAGCAAGACTCGGTATGAGAATGTTCTCATCGGCCCAGGCCAAGAACCACTTCGGTGAGCTGATCGATGCCGCACGCCTCGCACCGGTTGCGGTCACCAAGTACGACAGACCGTTCGTCGTAGTGATGGCGATCGAGGAGTTCGAGCGACTAAAATTGCAGGCTGTTGACGAGAAGAATTTGCCTTCACCGACAGACGAAAATTTGAAGGGCAGCCAGTAATGGACTCCGAGACGAGAGATAGATTCCTGACAGCCTTGGCCGAGCTAGGGGGCTCCGCCGGCAACGGTCGTTTGCGAGAAGCCCTCGCCTGGGATGAGGCGACCTATGATACCGTGAAAAGCGCGCTCATTGCCGATGGACGAGTCACACCTGGGCGCGGCCGTGGCGGCTCAGTGTCGCTTGCCGGCGCTGCAGGATTACCCGTCGCAGAGGCCGCGCCGGCGCCGACGCGCGAAAGGCCCGCGGGCCCGAACGGCAACGGCAAGGGCGGCGACCTCGGCTTCGAGGCTGAGCTCTTCAAGACGGCCGACAAGCTTCGCGGCAACATGGAGCCGTCCGACTACAAGCACGTCGCGCTCGGGCTGATCTTCCTGAAGCACATCTCCGACAGCTTCGAGGCGAAGCGCGCGATGCTGCTGGCGGATTACCCGGAAGGCGCGGAAGACCGTGACGAATACGCCGCCGAAAACGTGTTTTGGGTGCCGCCGACCGCGCGCTGGTCCAACCTTCAGGCGAGTGCCAAGCAGCCCTCGATTGGCAAGCTGATCGACGAGGCGATGATCGCTATCGAGAAAGACAACGACAACCTGAAGGGCGTGCTGCCGAAGGACTACGCGCGCCCCGCGCTCAACGCGGTGATGCTGGGCGAGCTGATCGACCTCATCTCGGGCATCACGCTAGGGCGCGAGCGGGGCGAGGCGCGCGACGTGCTGGGCCGCGTCTATGAGTATTTCCTGGGACAGTTCGCGGGTTCCGAAGGCAAGCGCGGCGGCGAATTCTATACGCCGCGCTCGGTCGTGCGGGTGATGGTTGAGATGATCGAGCCTTACAAGGGCCGGGTCTACGACCCCTGCTGTGGATCGGGCGGCATGTTCGTGCAGTCTGAGAAGTTCGCGTTGGAGCACGAAGGCCGGATCGGCGACATCGCCGTCTATGGACAGGAATCGAACTACACGACGTGGCGGCTGTGCAAAATGAACCTCGCGGTGCGCGGCATCGACGCCGAGATCAAATGGAACAGCGAAGGCAGCTTCCACAAAGACGAGCTGCGCGACCTGAAGGCGGATTTCATCCTCGCCAACCCACCCTTCAACATTTCCGATTGGGGCGGCGACCGGCTGCGCGAGGATGTGCGCTGGAAATACGGCATCCCGCCGGCCGGTAACGCCAACTTCGCGTGGGTGCAGCATATCGTGCACCACCTCTCGCCTTCCGGCGTGGCGGGCGTGGTGCTCGCGAACGGCTCGTTGTCCTCAACCCAGAACAGCGAAGGTGAAATCCGTCGGGCGCTGATCGAGGGCGTAAACGGCGCGCCCGGCGTGGTCGATTGCATGGTCGCGCTTCCTGGCCAGCTATTCTACTCGACACAGATTCCGGTCTGCCTCTGGTTTCTGGCACGGGACAAGTCGAACGGCGTCGCCCGCAATGCGAAGTTGCGGGATCGACGGGGCGAGATCCTATTCATCGACGCGCGCAAGCTCGGCCACATGGTGGATCGCACACGCAAAGAATTCTCCGACGCCGACATCGAGAAGATCACACATGCCTATCACGCTTGGCGCGGCGAACGCGAAGCGGGCGCCTATCAAGACGTGCCCGGGTTCTGCAAGTCTGCAAAGCTGGAGGAAATCAAGTCCCACGGCTACGTGCTGGCGCCGGGGCGCTATGTCGGAGCCCAAGACCTCGAAGATGACGAAGTGCCCATTGCCGAACGCTTGGCGGCCCTTCGTTCCATTCTTGACGAGCAACTCATCAAATCAGAGCGAATGGGTGCTGATATCAGAGCTGCCCTCGGAAGGATTTCCGATGGCTGACGCGTGGGCTCAAACGGCGCTCGGAGCAATCTGCCGTTTCCAGGCTGGAGACGCATTTGGTCTTGATGATCAGGGCAGAACTGTTGGCGATCACCCATTTATCAAAGTGAGCGACATGAATCTCGTTGGCAATGAGATTTATATCTCTCGCGCCAACAACTGGATCTCAGACGAGCAGGCACATCATTATCGTCTTCATCCAAAAAACGCCGTCATATTTGCTAAAATAGGGATTGCTCTTACTTACAACCGACGCCGGAGACTGGTTCGACCCACAGCCCTCGACAATAACATGATGTCGGCGGTACCCGCATCTCAAGTCGATCCCGTCTGGTTCTACTATCTGCTCTCCACGATCGACTTCAACCTCATTTCGTCTGGAAGCGCACTGCCCTATCTCACGGTAAAGGACCTCTCCAAAATCCAGATCGACCTTCCGACCAAGCGGGAACAGGAGGCCATCGCCAACGTCCTCGGCGCGCTCGATGACAAGATCGAGTTGAACCGGCGGATGAACGAGACGCTGGAAGCAACCGCTCGGGCGATCTTCAAGGATTGGTTCGTCGATTTCGGCCCGACCCGCGCCAAGATGGACGGCCGCGTGCGATACCTCGCGGCGGACATCTGGTCTCTCTTCCCCGACCGCCTCGACGATAAAGGCAAGCCGGAGGGGTGGGAGCTTCGTCCGGTTGGAGACTTCGCGGAATTGCGAGGGGGAAAGCAACTCGAGAAGGAGCGTATCACTTCTGTCGGCACGATACCGGTGTTCGGGGGCGCCGGCTTCATGGGCTTCACGGAGAAGCACAATGCCGAAGGCTTTGTAATCTCAGTGGGCCGTGTAGGTGCATACTGCGGTCAGTTTTTCTCTCATCGCGGCAAAGCTTGGATAAACAATAACGCGTCGCTCATCTCGCAATTTCAAGGGGTTTCCGGGGAGTGGTTGTTTCAGTCGCTACGACACGCTGATATCGAAATCATAAAGAAGGGCGCTGCGCAGCCTTTTGTCTCGAACACCGACGTTGGGAATATGCTAATTGTCTGGCCCGGCGAAAATACAGTTAGTAATTTTAAGGATATAATTGTCCCCTTGATGCTCAAAATTGAGCAAAACGACACGGAGGCTTCGACGCTAGCCGCCACCCGGGACCTTCTCCTTCCAAAGCTCATGTCTGGCGAGGTCCGCGTCAGTGACGCCACAGCGCTCGTTTGACGGGGGTTCAGCGTGGAGTATTTCCGTCAGCGCTTCGTGGAAGAGCTCAATGATGAAGGCCTCGTTCGGGTCCGTGCGTTCGAGTGGACACCTGCTGAAGTTTTGCAGACCATGGCCCCGAATGACTACGAGGTTCATTTTCTTGATTGGGTGACTGACCAAAAGGCAGAAGCGAAAGACCGCGCCCGGGAGTTCCTCGAGCGGCTCAATTGTCTTGACCGTTTCAATCGGCTGCATACGCAGCTCGAACGACAAAGCGTCATTCCTTTCGTTGGCGCTGGCCTTTCGCGACCGACAGGCTTTCCGTTGTGGGGCACTTTTCTCGGTGGGCTGACCGCCGACTATCCCGCAATTGCCGATCAGGTCGGCGCACACTTGGCAGCATATGAATACGAGGTAGCGGCGCAGCTCGTGCTCGATCGTATGGGACCCGATGTCTTCGCGGAGGCGGTCCAGAATGCGTTCGGTTCTCGTATCAAGACCTTGAAGGGACCAGTTCAACTGCTCCCGCAGATCTTCAGGCGTGGCTGCCTGACAACGAATTTCGACTATGTCCTGAACCGTGTTTATGAGGCTTCTGACTGCCGTCTCAGGGACGAGTTTGCTGGGAATCGGCTGAATGAGGCGCCTCGAAGGCTGGCGGACGAACCCCATTGCCTTCTTCGGCTCCATGGTGAAGCTGATAGCGCTCAAGGCCGCGTTCTTACTGGCGCTGAATATACGGCCTGCTATGGGGACGGCGGGAAATACCGAGAGATCTTTAAGCTATTGATTGCCAATACGAGTCTACTTTTTCTTGGGTGTAGTCTGTCGGTCGATCGAACCGTTCATGCACTCCGCGAGATAAAGCAGGCCGCGGTCGTCGAGACCCCTCGGCATTTCGCTTTCCTACCGCTGACTGAGGGGACGGACCGCGAAGCCCGGCGAACTGAGCTCGGACAAGCGGATATTCATCCGATTTGGTACCCGCCCGAAAACCATGACCAGGCGATTGAGGATCTGCTCATCTCGCTCATGGAGGGAGGCTTCCATGATTAAGGAGTTAAGCGTCTTCGCCAGTTTCGAGCCCATTTGGAGGGTTGCCTGATGGCATATCTCTCAGAAGCCGCTGTTGAGCAGGTAGTGCTCGATGATCTTTCAGGCCTTGGCTATACGGTCGCCACCGACGCGGAGATCGGCCCGGACGGAAAGGCGCCCGAACGGGAAGCCTATGACGATGTCGTACTCATCAAACGCCTAAAAGCTGCCATCGAAAGGCTCAATCCGGCGATCCCGTCAGAGGCACGCGGCGATGCCCTGAGGAAGGTGCTGGCCACCGAGAAGCCGTCGCTGGTTGAGGAGAACCGTCGCCTGCACAAGCTGATGGTCGAAGGCGTCGATGTCGAGTTCTATAGAGATGACGGAACGATCCGCGGTGACAAGGTTCGCCTGATCGACTTCGACGATCTTGCCGCGAACGACTGGCTGGCGACGGGCCAGTTCACTGTGATTGAAGGCAGCATCAACCGGCGGCCGGATATCGTTGTCTTCATCAACGGCTTACCGCTCGGCGTGATCGAGCTCAAGGCGCCTGGCGGTGAAAGCGCCACGCTTGCGGGCGCGCATAACCAGCTTCAGACTTATAAGGCGCAAACCCCCTCGCTCTTTCGGACGAACGCCGTCCTAGTCACCTCGGACGGTATCACAGCGCGCGTAGGCTCGCTGACCGCCGATCAAGAGCGCTTCATGCCCTGGCGCACCACGGACGGCAAAGTCATCGCGGCGAGGGGCCAACCGGAACTCAATATCCTGATCGAAGGAATTTTTGATCGCCGCCGCCTGCTTGATCTGCTGCACGATTTCACGGTGTTCGGCGAAACGGGTTCGGGTCTCGCGAAGATTATCGCGGGCTATCATCAGTTCCATGCCGTACGGCACGCTGTGGAAAAGACGGTTGAGGCATCGGCACCTCAGGGCGACCGAAAAGTCGGGGTGATCTGGCATACGCAGGGTTCGGGCAAGAGCCTGTTGATGGCGTTCTATGCCGGGCAGCTCGTGCGGCGTCCTGAGCTTGAGAATCCGACGATCGTTGTCATCACTGACCGCAACGATCTCGACGACCAGCTTTTCGGCACGTTTTCGATGTGCCGCGATTTGATCCGGCAAACGCCGATTCAGGCCGACAGTCGGGATGATCTGCAATCGGCGCTCAGCCGGGCCTCGGGTGGTGTGATCTTCACGACCATTCAGAAGTTCTCGCCCGCGACTGGCGAAGCGATCTATCCGATGTTGTCCGATCGCCGGAACATTGTCGTAATTGCGGACGAAGCGCACAGAAGCCAATATGGCTTCCGGGCAAGGATTGAACAGAAAACCGGCGAGATCGCTTATGGCTTCGCGAAGTACCTGCGCGACGCCCTTCCGAACGCGTCCTTCATTGGGTTCACCGGAACACCGATCGAAAAAGATGACGTGAACACGCCTGCCGTGTTCGGCGAATATATCGACGTTTACGACATTAGCCGGGCGGTAGAAGACGGCGCCACAGTGCCGATCTACTACGAGAGCCGCCTTGCGCGCATTGAGCTTCCCGACGAAGAGAAGCCTAAAATCGATGCCGAGATCGAGGAGCTGACCGAAGACGAGGCAACGACGGAGCAGGAGCGCATCAAGCGCAAATGGGCGACTGTCGAGGCGCTCGTCGGCTCCGAAAAGCGGCTGGCGATGGTCGCCGCCGATTTGGTGCGGCACTTCGAGGATCGCGTTGCCGCCATGGACGGCAAGGCGATGGTGGTGTGCATGAGCCGCCGCATCTGCGTGGCGCTCTATAAACAGATCATCGCGCTTCGGCCTGATTGGCACAGCGATGACGACGCTGCGGGCACGATTAAGGTGGTGATGACCGGTTCGGCTGCCGATCCGCAGGGTTGGCAGCCGCACATCGGCAACAAGGCCAGCCGTGATCTCTTGGCCAAGCGCGCGAAGGACCCGAAGGATGGGCTGAAGCTCGTGATCGTCCGTGACATGTGGCTGACCGGATTCGACGCGCCGTCAATGCACACGATGTATATCGACAAGCCCATGAAGGGCCACGGATTGATGCAGGCCATTGCCCGCGTGAACCGCGTCTTCCGCGACAAGCCAGCCGGCCTCGTAGTCGACTATATCGGCATCGCCCAGAACCTCAAAAACGCTCTCGGCCAGTATTCTGGCTCAGACCAGCGCCAAGCCGGAATCGACGAAGCCGAAGCGGTCGCAGTGCTTATTGAGAAGTACGAGGTTGTGAAGGCGATGTATCACGGCTTCGACTATGATCGGGGATTGGCTGGCACGCCGCACGAACGGCTGATTGTGCTTGCTGAGGCGATCGAATGGATTCTGACGCGCCAGCATGACGCGGCGGCTAAGGAAACCAGCGAGGAGGGCAAGCGTCGCGAGAACCGCCGCTACCAGGATGCCGTCCTCGCCCTTTCCAAGGCGTTCGCCTTGGCCTCGGCAAGCGATGAGTCCCGCGACATCCGTGATGAAGTCGGCTTCTTTCAGACGGTACGCGCCGCGCTAGTAAAGTCGTCTGATGGCGCAGGCAAGAGCGCAGCCGATCGCGAGTTCGCCATCCAGCAGATCCTGGATCGCGCGGTCATCTCGACGGAGATTGTGGACATTCTCGCTGCCGCCGGCATCACAACGCCGGATATCTCGATCCTGTCGGACGAATTCCTTGCCGAGATTCAACAGCTCGAAAAGAAGAACCTCGCGCTTGAGGCTTTGCGGAAGCTGCTGAACGATGAGATCCGCTCGCGCAGCAAGACAAACGTCGTCGAGACCAAGCGCTTTTCTGAGCGCCTTGAAGCCGCGATCGCACGCTATCACACTAACGCGGTCAGTACCGTCGAGGTGTTGCAGGAACTGATTGACCTCGCCAAGGAAGTCCGTGCCGCTCGCAGGCGCGGCGAGGATGAAGGCCTGTCTCAGGACGAGATTGCCTTCTATGACGCACTGGCCGAGAGCGAGAGCGCCGTTGAACTGATGGGGAACGCTTCCCTAAAGGTAATCGCGCACGAGCTTCTTGTGAGCCTTAAGGGCAATTTGTCAGTGGATTGGGCCCACCGAGAAAGCGCCCGGGCGCGGATGCGGGTGTTGGTGAAGCGAATCCTCAGAAAGCACGGCTACCCGCCCGATCTTCAAGACGATGCCGTCCAGACTGTGCTCCGGCAGGCCGAGGCGTTGTCAGCGGAGTGGGCAAAATGAGATCCGCACGTAGCGCGCTGTCTTCCGTACCAAAGTGTTAGCTCTCGAAGTGCGGATTTTGAGCAAGTGGGGTTCGAACCGGAGCGAGTGCCGGCCGCGCGGAAACCGGCCTTTTACCTGGGTTTTCCAGTTCCGTACTAGATCGCCCAAGTCAGGAGGTTCGGAGAGAATTGGCCTCCGGAGAGCGATTTTCGGGCTTCTCCGCGCCGAGGCAGTCAGCAGGTCTGTCCCAGAAACCCCAGGAAACCTGCCACTCAGCGCGGCGGTCGGTCAGGCGGAGAGCACGGCTCGTACGGGAACTGGCGGAGAGGGTGGGATTCGAACCCACGGTAGGCTTGCACCTACTTCGGTTTTCGAGACCGACGCGATCGACCACTCCGCCACCTCTCCGCAGGCGGTGGCGCCCTATAATCAGCGCGGCGGCCCGGCGCAACCCGGGGCGTGCCGTCACGGCGTTGACTCACCCGGCGGCCGCCCGCTATACGCTGCGCCCTCCGGCCACCCAGGTGCCAATAGCCTGGGGATGCTGGCGGTCAGTCATGGCCGAACCACCACCAACATCGTCCGGGCGAACCCGCCCAGCAGCACCGGACCTCCGAAAGCCCGAGCGCGAACATGACCTATGCAGTGATCCGCACCGGCGGCAAGCAGTACCGCGTCACCCCTGACGCCGTGCTGACCGTCGAGAAGCTCGAGGCCGAGCCCGGCGCCACCATCACCTTCCACGACGTCCTGGCCCTCGGCACCGATGCCGGCCTGACCGTCGGCGCGCCGACCGTCCCGGGCGCCACCGTCACCGCCGTGGTCGAAGGCCAGACGCGCGGCGACAAGGTGATCATCTTCAAGAAGCGCCGCCGGAAGAACAGCCGCCGCAAGAACGGGCATCGCCAGATGCAGACCGTGCTCCGCATCTCCGCCATCGCCGCGGCCTGATCCGCTAGCGACAGAAAGGAACCCCCACCATGGCACACAAAAAGGCCGGCGGTTCGTCGCGCAACGGTCGCGACTCGGCTGGCAAGCGCCTCGGCGTCAAGCGGTCGGACGGCCAGTTCGTCCAGGCCGGCAACATCATCGTCACCCAGCGCGGCACCAAGATGCGTCCGGGCAACAACGTGATCGTCGGCCGCACGCATTCCCTGCATGCGATCGTCGACGGCCATGTGAAGTTCGAGCGCAAGGCCGAGGGCCGCGTGCAGGTCTCCATCACGCCCATGGCCGTCGCGGCCGAATAAGGCCCAGGCCTCCTGGCGAGCGTTTGGACGGGGGCCTTGCAGGCCCCCGTTCGCGTTTCCGGGTACCGGACACAGCATGAAATTCCTCGACGAAGCCAAGGTCCATGTGAAGGCGGGTGACGGCGGAGACGGCGTCATCGCCTTCCGGCGCGAAAAGTACATCGAATTCGGCGGCCCGGACGGCGGCAATGGCGGCAAGGGCGGCGACGTGATCATCGAGGCCGTGGACGGCCTGAACACGCTGATCGACTACCGCTACGCGCAGCACTTCAAGTCCCGCAAGGGCGGCAACGGCGCCGGCCAGGACCGCACCGGGGCAGGCTCCGACGACGTCATCATGAAGGTGCCGGTCGGCACGCAGATCCTGGACGAGGACAAGGAAACCCTGTTGGCGGACCTGACCGAGGTCGGCCAGCGCGTGGTCATCGCCCGCGGCGGCGATGGCGGCCATGGCAATGCCGCCTTCAAGTCGGCCACCAACCGATCCCCCCGCCGCGCCGACAAGGGCTGGCCGGGCGAGGAACGCTCCATCTGGCTGCGGCTGAAGCTGATCGCCGATGCCGGGCTGCTGGGTCTGCCCAATGCCGGGAAGTCCACCTTCCTGGCCGCCGTCTCCGCCGCGCGGCCGAAGGTGGCCGACTATCCCTTCACCACGCTGCATCCGCAGCTGGGCGTGGTGCGGCTGAACCCGGATGGCACGCCGTCCCGCGACGGCTCGCTGGAATTCGTCCTGGCCGATATCCCCGGCCTGATCGAGGGCGCGCATGAAGGCGCCGGCCTCGGCACCCGCTTCCTCGGCCATGTGGAACGCTGCGCCGTGCTGCTGCACCTGGTGGATGGTACCGCCGCCGACCCCGCCGCGGCCTATCGCACGATCCGGGAGGAACTGGCCGGATATGGCGGCGGCCTGGCCGAGAAGCCGGAGGTGGTGGCGCTGAACAAGTCGGATGCCATGACCCCGCAGGCCACCGCCTCCCGCCTCAAGGCCCTGTCGCGCGCGGCGGGCCAGCCGGCGCTGCTGGTCTCGGGCGCCACCGGGGCCGGGGTGAAGCAGGTGCTCTACGCGCTGTACCAGCAGATCCTGGCCGACCGCCAAGGCTGAGACCCGCCCATGCCGCCCTCCCTCGCCACCACCCGCCGCATCGTCGTGAAGATCGGCTCCGCCCTGGTGGTGGACAATGCCACCGCCGCGCCGCGCGCCGCCTGGCTGGCCGGCGTGGCGCAGGATGTGGCGGCGCTGCGGGCACGGGGGGCGGAGGTGATCCTGGTCTCCTCCGGTGCCATCGCCCTGGCGCGCCACGCGCTCGGCCTCACTCGGAAAAAAACGCTGCGGCTGGAGGAGAAGCAGGCGGCCGCCGCGGTCGGGCAGATCCGCCTGGCCGGCGCCTGGGCCGATGCGCTGGCCGCCGTGCAGTTGAACGCCGCGCAGCTGCTGCTGACGCTGGAGGATAGCGAGGACCGTCGCCGCTACCTGAATGCGCGGGCCACGCTGAACACGCTGCTGGCGCTGGGCTGCATCCCCGTCATCAACGAGAACGACACGGTGGCCACCGCCGAAATCCGCTTCGGCGACAATGACCGCCTGGCCGCCCGGGTGGCGGAGATGGTGGAGGCGGATGCGCTGGTGCTGCTGTCCGACATCGACGGCCTCTACACCGCCGACCCGCGCCGCGACCCCGCCGCCGCGCATATCCCTGTGGTGGAGCACATCACGGAGGAGATCATGGCCATGGGGGGCGAGCCGCCGCCCGGCTATTCCTCCGGCGGCATGCGCACCAAGCTGATCGCGGCCCGCATCGCCACCGGCGCCGGCTGCGCCATGGCCATCGCCCTCGGCGCGCGGGACCGGCCGCTGGAGGCCATGCAGCAGGGCGCGCCCTGCACCTGGTTCCTGGCCGAGGGCGAGGGCCGCTCCGCCCGCAAGCGCTGGATCGCGGGCAGCCTGGCGCCGCTCGGCGCGCTGGTGGTGGATGCCGGCGCGGCCCGGGCGCTGGCGCGCGGCTCCTCCCTGCTGCCGGCCGGGGTGCGCGCGGTGGAGGGACGGTTCGAGCGTGGCGACCCGGTCAGCGTGCGGGACGAGGCGGGGCGCGTGCTGGCGCGCGGCCTGGTCGCCTATGATGCCGCCGACGCCACCCGCATCGCCGGCCATCGCAGTGAGGAGCTGGAGGCGATCCTGGGCTGGCGCGGCCGGGACGAGATCATCCACCGCGACGACCTGGTGGTGCTGGCCCAGGCCAGCTGACCCGTCGGACGCCTCCGGATCCGCAGCTGAACCTGGGGGGATTTGCCGGCACGGCTGGGATGCGCGCAGGATGCCACCCTCCCCAGGCCGAGGACCTCGCCGATGCGCCGTGCCCTTTCCCTCGCCGCCCTGCTGCTTCTGGCGCAGCCCGCGCTGGCCCAGACCGGCGCCGCGCCGACCACCTTGCGCATCGGCATCGGCGCCGACCCCGCCGTGCTCGATCCCGCGCAATCCGGCAGCTTCGTCGAGCGCGTGGTCTTTGCCGCCATGTGCGACAAGCTGGTCGATGTGGGGCCGGACCTGCAGTTCCGCCCCGAGCTCGCCACCGCCTGGGAATGGGCGCCGGATGGCCGCGCCCTGACCCTGACGCTGCGCGAAGGCGCCCGCTTCCAGGATGGCGCGCCGATCGACGCCGCTGCGGTGAAGGCCAATCTCGACCGCTACCGCACCGCCCGCGAAAGCCGTCGCCGCACCGAATTGCAGCAGGTCTCCGAAGTGCAGACGCCGGATGCGCGCACCGTTCGCCTGGTGCTGTCCGAACCCTTCGCGCCGCTGCTTTCCGTACTGTCCGACCGGGCCGGCATGATGCTCTCCCCCGCCGTGCTGCCGATGGCGGAGCGGGTGGGGGAGAACCCGGTCTGCTCCGGCCCCTTCCGGCTGACACGCCGCGTCGCTCAGGATCGGATTGAATTCGGAAAATTCGCGGGCCACTGGAATGCCGCGAATATCCATGCCGATCGCCTGGTCTTCCTGCCGATCCCCGACAACAATGTCCGCCTGCTGAACCTGCGTGCCGGCCAGCTCGACCTGATCGAGCGCGTGGCGCCGGTGGACCTGCCCTCGGTCGAGCGCGACCAGCGCCTGCGCCTCGTCGCCGGCGATTCCATCGCGTACCAGACGCTCAGCATCAATGTCGGCAACGGCCCGCTGGCGCAGCGCCCGCTGGGCGCCGATCCGCGGGTGCGGGAGGCTTTTGAGCGCAGCATCGACCGCAGCATCATCAACCAGGTGGCGCTGGAGGGCCGGTTCCTGGCCAACAACCAGCCGGAAGCGCCGGGCACCGCCTATCACTTCGCCGACCTCGCCCCGCCGCCGCGCGACCCGGCCCGGGCGCGCGCCCTGCTGCGGGAGGCCGGGCACGACCGCGTCGCCTTCACGCTGAAGGTGCCGAACCAGCCGGTGGAATCGCAGGTGGCGCAGATCATCCAGGCCATGGCGGCGGAAGGCGGCTTCGACATCAGCATCGAGACGCTGGAATCCGGCGCCATGGTGGCCGCGACGCGGCGCGGCGATTATGAGGCCGCGATCGCCATCTGGTCCGGCCGGCCGGATCCGGATGGCAATATCAGCTTCTGGCTGGCCTCCAACGGCTTCCTGAACTGGGGCCAATACGCCAATCCGCGCGTCGATGCGCTGTTCGCGGAGGCGCGGCAGGTGACGGAGACGGCGCGCCGCCACGCGCTGTACCGGGAAGCGGCGACGATCTGGCTGGCAGACCGCCCGCATCTGATGCTGTATCACCACCGCTGGTTCTGGGCGATGCGCCGCGGCGTTGAGGGTTTCGTGCCGAGCCCCGACGGCATTATTCGTTTTGCGGGCCTGCGGGTGAACCGGTAGCGCGCATGCAAAAGGGGCGGCCCTTGCGGACCGCCCCCTCTCACGTCGATGGCGCTGGTATCAGCCGCGGAAGCCGGTCGCCGCGCGCGGCGTGGCCTCGGCCTGGGGCACCCAGACGGTGCGCTGGCTCTCGCCCGAGCCCACCGTCACCGGCACCAGGCCCTGGCGGCCCTGCTGCACGAAGCTGCTGTCCGTATGGCGGATATGCACGCTGCCATTCGGCTCCTCGGTCACCGAGACGGCACCGCCGCCCACGACGTTCTGCGATGCGGCAGGGCCGTAGACCACGGAAGCGTTCTCGCCGCTGCCGACCACCTGCGGGAAGTAGCTGTTCTCGGCGATGGTCTGGGCGAAGGCCGGGGCGGCCAGGGACACGGTGGCGGCGGCCAGGGCCGCGGCGGCAATGCGATTGAAGCGGGTCATCTCGATCATCCTATCTGCTTGGGCCGTCCTGGCCCCCTCTCGGGCGCGGCCCCATGGCCGCCGCCCGCTCTGTCTCTATTCAGTGGCTCGGCCGGATGCCGGATCAGCCACCCGTGCCGGCGAAGCTGCCCGCCAGGCCGGTGGTCGGCGCGACGCCGGCCGGAACCCAGGCGGTGTTCGCGTTCTCGCCGCTGCCCACCGTCACCGGTACCAGGCCGTTCGGGGCGCGCTGGGCGTAGCTCGGATCGGTATGGGTGATGCGCCAGCGGCCGTCATGGCCGGTGGCCACGACCACCGCGCCACCGCCCAGCGTGTTACGGGAACCAGCAGGGCCATACTCCACGGAAGCATTCTCACCAGTCCCGACCACGCGGGGGTAAGAAACGTCCTGGGCCAGGGCGGGCACCGCGAAGCTCAGGGCTCCGGCGGCGAACATCGCCGTGGCGATGCGATTGATGCGGGTCATTCTCTTATCCTCAACTCGTCTCTGCCGGGGCATCCTTCGTCAGGAGCGGCGGCGTTGGCGGTGAGATAGTCCCCGTCCTCGTTTCGCCCCAATCGCAAGACCGCATCGTCGCCATAAGGCAGGATGATGACACGCGGGCGTGAGGTGCCTTGCGCCAGCCCCTGTTACAACCACCTGCGGCCTCGGTAACCGAGTGTGCTTCCCTCCCCGCCGGCCACGCGCTACCTCTCGGGGCAGGAGATATCGCCATGAACGCCCTGGCCGACGAGGTTGCCCGCCTGCTCGAGACCGCTGCCCGTGCCGCCCGCGATGCGGCCCGCAGCCTCGCCACGGCGCCGCGACCGCAGCGGGATGCGGCGCTGATGGCCGCCGCCGCCGCGCTCCGCGCCCGGTCGGATCTGGTTCTGGCTGCGAATGCCGAGGACCTGGCCGCCGCCCCCGACCTCTCCCCCGCCTTCCGCGACCGCCTGGCGCTGACGCCGGCGCGGGTGGAGGCGATGGCCTGCGCGGTGGAGGAAGTGGCGGCGCTGCCCGACCCGGTGGGCCGCGTGCTGTCCGAATGGACGCGCCCCAATGGCCTGGTGATCCGCCGCGTGGCGCAACCGCTTGGCGTCATCGGCATGATCTATGAAAGCCGCCCCAATGTCGGCGCCGATGCCGCGGCGCTGTGCCTGAAGGCGGGCAGCGCCGTGATCCTGCGCGGCGGCAAGGAATCGCTGCGCAGCGCGGCGGCTATCCATGGCTGCATGGTGGAAGGCCTGCGCGCCGCCGGCCTGCCGGAGGCCGCGGTGCAGGTAGCACCGACCGCCGATCGCGCCTTCGTCGCCGCCATGCTGCGCGCCGCCGGGCTGATCGACCTGATCATCCCGCGCGGCGGCAAGGGCCTGGTGCAGCGGGTGCAGGAGGAGGCGCGCGTGCCGGTCCTCGCCCATGCCGAGGGCCTGTGCCACACCTACATCCACGCCGCCGCCGACCCGGAAATGGCGCGCCGCATCCTGGCCAATGCGAAGATGCGCCGCACCGGCGTCTGCGGCGCCACCGAGACGCTGCTGATCGACGCTGCCATCGCGCCCTCCCTGCTGCCGATCCTGGTGCAGGACCTGCGCGCACTGGGCTGCGATTTCCGCGCCGATGATCGCGCGCGGGCCATTCTGCCGGAGCTGGCGCCGGCGACGGAGGCGGATTTCGCCACCGAATGGCTGGATGCGGTGCTCTCGGTGAAGGTGGTCGATGGCCTGGAGGCGGCGCTGGACCACATCGCCCGCTTCGGCAGCGAGCATACCGAGGCGATCATCACCCAGGATGACGCCGTGGCGGCGGATTTCCTGGCCCGGCTTTCGTCTGCCGTGGGCATGCACAATGCCTCGACGCAGTTCTGCGACGGCGGGGAATTCGGCTTCGGCGCGGAGATCGGCATCGCCACCGGCCGGCTGCATGCGCGCGGCCCGGTGGGGCCGGAGCAGCTGTGCACATTCCGCTACCAGGTGATCGGAACGGGACAGACACGGCCCTGACCGGGCCTGCCGAGGAAGGGGGGAAACAAGATCATGAAGACCGCCGCCGCCGCCGCCGCCCTTGCGCTGCTCGCCGCCCCCGCCTTCGCCGCCTGTCCGGAGGTGCCGGAGGTGGCGCGGCTTGCCGCCGCCATCCTGGAACGCCGCGCGGCGCCGCTGCCGCCCCCCGGCATGACGCTGGCCGATGCGACCTGCGCGCGGGACCGGCTTGTGGCGGTGCTGGCGCAGCCCTGGGGCGACCGCGTCGGCTGGAAGGTGGGGCTGACCAATGCCACCGCGCAGCAGCGTTTCGGCGTGCCGCATCCGGTGGCCGGCGCCATCTTCCACGGCACCGTCCGCGCCCGCTCCGGCGCCGAGATCCAGGCCGGCTTCGGCATCGTCCCCTCGGTGGAAAGCGACCTGCTGGTGCGCGTGCGGGATGAGGGGGTGAACGAAGCCGGCCGCGACCCCGTGGCGCTGCTGCGCCACCTGGACGCCGTGATTCCCTTCATCGAGCTGCCCGACCTGGTGCATGGCGCCGGCACCGCCTGGTCCGGCCCGCTGCTGGTCTCGATCAATGTCGGCGCCCGGCTCGGCGTGCTGGGCGAGGAGATTCCCGTGCAGGCCACGCCGGAATTCGCGGCGCGGCTGGCCTCCATGGTGGTGACGCTGACCGATGACGGGCGGGAGGTGGCGCGGGCGCCGGGCAGCGCGCTGCTCGGCCATCCGCTGGCCGCGCTCGCCTGGCTGGTGGAGGATCTGCGCGCCCAGGGGCTGCGGCTGCGGGCGGGCGAATATGTCTCCCTCGGCGGCTTCTCGCCCGCCCTCCCGGCGCAGGCGGGGCACGACTATGCCGCCACCTATACCGGGCTGCTGGACGCGCCGGTGACGGTCAGCGTGCGGATCCGATGAGGTCGTGACGCTCAATCCGCGGGGCGATCGCCGCCGTCGGCGGATCGGCCTGCTCGGCGGCAGCTTCAACCCGGCCCATGCCGGGCATCGCCATGTGGCGGAGCGGGTGCGCCGCGCGCTGCGGCTGGACGAGGTCTGGCTGATGGTCTCGCCCGGCAATCCGCTGAAGCCGGCGCGCGGCATGGCGCCGCTGGCCGCGCGGCTGGACTCGGCGCGGGCCATCGCCGATGGGCGCCGCATACGCGCCACGGCGATCGAGGCCGCGCTCGGCACGCGCTACACGGTGGATACGCTGCGGGCGCTGCGGCGGCATTTTCGGCGCGCGCGCTTCGTGCTGGTGATCGGCGCCGACAACCTGTGCCAGCTGCCGCGCTGGCAGGGCTGGGAGGAGATTGCGGCCGAGACGCCCATTGCCGTGCTACCGCGCCCCGGCTGGACGCGGCGGGCGCTGGCGAGCCAGGCCGCGCATCGCCTGGCGCGGCACCGGCGGCGGCCTGGCGCCCTGCTGCAGGGCAAGGTGCCGGGGCATGCGCCCTGGTGCTTCGTGCCGAGCACGGAGCATCCCGCCTCCGCCACCGCAATTCGCGCCGCGACGAACGCGGCATGACCTCGCATGTTGTGCTACAGCCTGCCGAAACGCATTCGACCAGAGGAGGCGGCCATCGCCCGCACACCACAAAAACCTGAGCCGCTGACGGAGGAGTCCGCGACTCCCCGCCCCCGCGCCCTCGCCGCGCGCCAGGCCACCAGCACCCGCACCGCGGCCAAGCCGAAGGCTGCGGCGAAGCCGGCTGCCAAGGCCAAGGCGCCCGCCAAGGCTGCCGCCAAGCCGAAGGCCGCCGCAAAGCCCGCTGCCAAGCCGAAGGCCGCCGCGAAGCCGGCTGCCAAGGCCAAGGCGCCCACCAAGGCTGCCGCCAAGCCGAAGGCCGCCACGAAGCCGGCTGCCAAGGCCAAGGCGCCCGCCAAGGCTGCCGCCAAGCCGAAGGCCGCCGCAAAGCCCGCTGCCAAGCCGAAGGCCGCCGCGAAGCCGGCTGCCAAGGCCAAGGCGCCCGCCAAGGCTGCTGCCAAGCCGAAGGCCGCCGCGAAGCCCGCTGCCAAGGCCAAGGCGCCCGCCAAGGCTGCCGCCAAGCCGAAGGCCGCCGCAAAGCCCGCTGCCAAGGCCAAGGCGCCCGCCAAGGCTGTTGCCAAGCCGAAGGCCGCGGCGAAACCCGCTGCCAAGCCGAAGGCCGCCGCAAAGCCGGCTGCCAAGGCCAAGGCGCCTGCCAAGGCTGTGGCCAAGCCGAAGGCGGCTGCAAAGCCCGCCGCCAAGACGACGGCGCCCGCCAAGGCCGTCGCCAAGCCCAAGGCCGCCGCAAAGCGCGCCGCCAAGCCAAAAGCCTCCGCCAAGCCCGCGCCAGCGGCAGAAGCGCCCGCGCCAAAGCCGCGCGCCACGCGCAAGGCGAAGCCCGCCGAGGCGCCGGAGCTCATGGCCGCGGTACCGGCCGAGCCGGCGCCCGCCGCCAAGCCGCGCGCCACCCGCAAGCCGAAGGCGGCCGTGGCGGCGACCCCGGAACCCGCCCCGGAGGAATCCGCCCCTCCGCCGCCCGCGCCCAAACCCCGCGCGGCGCGGAAGAAGAAGGCGGAGCCGCTGGTGCCGACTCCCGAGGAACCGCCCGCCGAGCCGCCGATCGACCAGGCGCCCGCCGAGGCCGAGACCGCCTCTGGCCCGCGCCCCGCGCGCCGGGAGCGCCAGAAGGTGGAACCCGCGCTGCTCGACCGGCTGGTCGCCGCCGCGCGCGAAAGCCTGGATGCCGACAAGGCCGAGAACATCCTGGTGCTGGATGTCACCGGCCGCGCCGACTATGCGGACTGCCTGGTGATCGCCACCGCGCAATCCGACCGCCAGATGCAGGCCATCGCCACGCATCTGGAGGAGGCCTTCGAGAAGGAAGGCCTGAAGCTGCGCCGCGACGCCACCCAGGCCTCCCCGGACTGGGTGCTGATCGATGCCGGCGACCTGGTCGTGCATCTGTTCAAGCCCGAAGCCCGCGCGCTGTACGGGCTGGAGCGGATGTGGGGCCCGGACAGCCCCGCCGCCGCGACGGAGGAGGACCGCACGCCCCTGCCCGATGACGGCAGCGTGCCGGAGCCGGGCATCGAGGAGGACGACGACGTCTAGGGGTGCCCGGCTGATCGCCATCGGCCGGATGAAGCCGGGGCCGGAACGCGCGCTGTTCGAACAGCACGCGGCCCGGCTCCGCCCGGCCCTGGCGGTGACCGAACTGCCGGAGGCGCAGGGCGGCAACCCCGCCGAGATCCGCCGGCGGGAAGGTGCGGCCCTGCTCGCCGCCCTGCCCGATCCGGCCTTCGTCGTGGCGATGGACCTCGGCGGCAAGGCGCCGAGCACGGAGCAATTCGCGGCGCTGGTCACCCGCTGGGACGAGGCGGCCCAGACCGTCTGCTACCTGATCGGCGGGACGGAGGGGTTGGACCAGGCGGTGCTGGACCGCGCCGACCACCGTCTTTCGCTGGGCCCGCTGACCTGGCCGCATTTCCTGGTGCGGGGCCTGCTGGCCGAACAATTGTTCCGCGTGCAGGCGATCCGCACCAACCATCCCTATCACCGGGCCTGGCGTCCTGCTTGAGTGCTCCGGCCATCGCCGGAGTGCCGCATCATGACCCTGCTGATCCTCGCCGCCCTGCTCTGGATTTTCGTGCATGTCGGCATTTCGGGCACCGCGCTGCGGGCCCGGGTGATCGGCGCGGTGGGCGAGAAGGCCTTCATGATCGGCTTCTCCCTCGCCTCCGTCGTCTCCATCGCGCTCCTGGTGCTGGCCTGGCGGGCGGCGCCGACCACGCCGCTGTGGTTCGCGGGGCCCGGGCTGCGCTGGGTGCTGGCGGCGCTGATGCTGCCGACGCTGGTGCTGTTCATGACCAGCCACAAGCGCAACCCCACGGCGGTGGGCGGCAAGGGGCTGGGGGAGGAACCCCGCGGCATCCAGCGCGTCACCCGCCACCCGATGCTGTGGTCCTTCGCCCTCTGGGCCGGCATCCACATTCTGGGCAATGGGGATGCCGCCTCCCTCGTCTTCTTCGGCGCTTTCCTGGTGACGGCGCTGGCGGGCATGCCCTCGATCGACGCCAAGCTGGCGGCGCGGCATCCGCAGGCCTGGCCGGACTTCGCCGCGCGCACCAGCATCGTCCCCTTCGCGGCCATCGCCGCCGGCCGCAACCGGCTCGTGCCGGGCGAGATCGGGCTGATGCCGCCGCTGGTGGGGCTGCTGCTCTGGGCGCTGCTGCTGCATTTCCATCGCCATATCTTCGGCGTGCCCGCGATCCTGATGTAATCGTTCCGGGGACTTGAACGCGGCGCGGGGAAAGGCCATTCCCTGCGCGCCGCCCAGGGAAGCCCCGATCCGATGCAGGAAGTCCTCACCCCCGCCGATGCCGCGGAGACGCCGCGCGCGCGTGTCGCGCGGCTGGTCCTGTCGCCCCTGTTCCAGCGGGTGGTGATCGGGCTGATCGTGCTGAACGCAGTCACGCTCGGGCTCGAGACCTCGGACACCATCATGGAAAGCTGGGGCGGGCTGCTGCATGCGGTGGATACCGGCCTGCTGTGGATTTTCACGGCCGAGATCGCGCTCCGGATCTTTGCCTTCCGCGGCCGTTTCTTCCGCGACCCCTGGGGCATCTTCGACGTGCTGGTGGTCGCCATTTCCTGGGCGCCGGCCACCGGGGCGCTGTCCGTCCTACGGGCACTTCGCGTGCTGCGGGTGCTGCGGCTGATCAGCATCGTGCCCTCGCTGCGTAATGTGGTGGAGGCGATGCTGGCGGCGCTGCCGGGCATGGGCAGCATCGTGCTGCTGATGGTGCTGATCTTCTATGTCTTCGCCGTGATGTCGGTGAAACTGTTCGGGGAGGCGATGCCCGAGCAGTTCGGCAGCCTCGGCGCCGCCTTCTTCACCCTGTTCCAGCTGATGACGCTGGATGACTGGGCGAATATCGTGAAGCCGGCGATGGAGGCGGAGCCCTATGCGCTGGTCTTCTTCCTGCCCTTCATCCTGATTGCCACCTTCGTGGTGCTGAACCTGTTCATCGGCGTCATCGTGGAATCCATCCAGACGCTGCGCGAGCAGCGCGAATCCGCCGATGCCGCCGCCAGCCAGGCGGCGACCGATGCGGCGCGCAGCGCGGCGCATCTGGACAGCCAGATGCTGCTGGCCGAGATCCGCGCCCTGCGGGCGGAAATGGCGGAGCTGCGCGCCTCACGCTGAAGCCACCGCCCGGCCCCGTTCATTTCCCCGCACGCTTGCTGTACAGCCAGCGGGATCCTTACGCAGGACATTGTCGAAAGATGCCAGCAGCCGCCCACCGCCCCGTGATGCTCGCGATCCTCGATGGCTGGGGATGGCGGGAGGAAGCGGCGGACAATGCGGTGCGGCAGGCGAAGACACCCACCTTCGATGCGCTCTGGGCCGCAGGTCCCCGCGCCTTCCTGCGCACCTCGGGCCTCGATGTCGGGCTGCCGGAAGGGCAGATGGGCAATTCCGAGGTCGGCCACCTGAATATCGGCGCCGGGCGGGTGGTGATGCAGGACCTGGTGCGGATCGATGCCGCCGTCGCCGATGGCAGCCTCGCCAGCCTGCCCGCCTTCACCACGCTGGTCGCGCGCACCAAGGCCTCGGGCGGCGTGCTGCACCTGATGGGCCTGCTGTCGGAAGGCGGCGTGCATAGCCACCAGAAGCACGCCCTGGCCCTGGCCCATGCCGCCACCGCCGCCGGCCTCACCGTGCTGGTGCATGGCTGGACCGATGGCCGCGACACCGCCCCCAGCTCCGCCCCCGAATTCGTCCAGAAATTCGAGGCGGCACTGCCGGCGGGCGCGCGCATCGTCACGCTCTGCGGCCGCTACTTCGCCATGGACCGCGACAATCGCTGGGAGCGGGTGCAGCAGGCGCATGACGTGATGGTGCGGGCCAAGGGCGCCCGCTTCGCCACGGCGCAGGAGGCCATCGCCGCCGCGCATGCCGCCGGCAAGACGGATGAGTTCCTGCCGGCCAGCGTCATCGGCGACTTCGCCTGCATGAACCACGGCGACGGGCTGCTCTGCTTCAACTACCGCGCCGACCGGGTGCGGGAGATCATGGCCTCCCTCGTCGATCCCGGCTTCGCCGGGTTCGAAGCCGATCCCACCATCCGCTTCGTCGCGACGGCCAGCATGACCGAATACAGCAGCCAGCTGGCGCCCTTCCTGCCGGCGCTGTTTCCGCCGCAATCCATGGCGGACATCCTGGGTGCCGTCGTCTCCGCCGCCGGCCTCACCCAGCTGCACATGGCGGAGACCGAGAAGTATCCGCACGTCACCTACTTCCTGAATGGCGGGGAGGAGACGGCCTATCCGGGCGAGGACCGCATCATGGTCGCCTCCCCCAAGGTCGCGACCTACGACCTGCAGCCCGAGATGTCCGCGCCCGAGCTGACCGAGAAATGCGTCGCCGCGATCGAGTCGGGAAAATACGACCTGATCGTGCTGAACTTCGCCAATGCCGACATGGTCGGCCATACCGGCAGCCTGGCCGCCGCGACCCTGGCCTGCGAGGCCGTGGATGCCGGCCTCGGCCGCATCGCGGAGGCCATCCGCGCCGCCGGCGGCTGCCTGCTGGTCACCGCCGACCACGGCAATGCGGAGCTGATGCGCGACCCGGTGACCGGCGGCCCGCATACCGCCCACACCACCAACCCGGTGCCGGTGATGCTGATGAACGCGCCCGCCGGCGCGACGCTGGCCGATGGCCGCCTGGCCGATATCGCGCCGACGCTGCTGGCGCTGCTGGGCGTGGCGCAGCCGGCGGCGATGACGGGCCGGTCGCTGCTTCGCTAGCTTTCGCCCAGGCGGCGGCGCAGCGCGTAGATCTGGTCGAGCAGCGACAGCACCAGGGCCAGCGCCTCCTCCTCCAGCGCCAGGGTCTCTCGCAGCTCCAGGATCAGGCGCACCCGCTCCACGTCGATCTCCTGGAAGACCAGGGTCTCGCCCTCGGCATCGGCGCGCAGCAGGCCGGCGCCGATCCAGCCGCGCAGATCCTCGGGGTCCAGGCCCTCGAAACGGGCGCAGAGCACCTCCAGCGTCATCATGGCGTGTCATCCATGGCTTCGCGCGGGTCGAAAGGTTTTTGGGGCGTCCAGTCGCGCACGAAAGCTTCCAGCGCCGGATCGGGGGGGCCGAGCACCACGCGCAGCGTCAGCAGCAGATCCCCGGCCGGGCGGCTGCCCTCCGCCGCCACGCCCTTGCCACGCAGCCGCACCTGGCGGCCGGTATCGCTGCCCGCGGGCAGGGTGACGCGCAGCGGGCCGGCCGGCGCGGGCACGGTCACCGGCCCGCCCAGCACCGCCTCCTTCAGCGTCACCGGCAGGTCGAGATGCAGGTCGAAGCCGTCCCGACGGAACAGCGGATGGTCCTCCACCTCCAGCTCGATCACCGCATTGCCGGCCGGCCCGCCATTGCGGCCGGGTGCGCCCTGGCCGCGCAGGCGCAGCGACTGGCCGCTGACCACGCCGGGCGGGATCTTCACGCTGAGCTGCCTTCCATCGGGCAGCACCAGCTGCTCCGTCGCGCCCAGCACGGCCGAGAGGAAGGGCACGCTGAGCCGATAGGCGACATCCCGCCCCGGCCGCGGCGCCGTCTCCGCCGCCCGCTGCCGGGCGAGGATATCGGCGAAGAGGTCCCCGAAATCGCCTGCCTCGAAGCCGCTCTCGGCAAAGGGGTCGTAGCGGCCGCCCTCCGGCGCCTCGGCATGGCGCCGCCAGCCGCCGGCCGGGCGGGGCGGCGGCCTCTCCTGCCCCTCGGCGTCGATCTCGCCACGGTCGAAGCGGGCGCGGCGCTCGGGGTCGGAGAGCAGGTCATGCGCGGCGGAGGCCGCCTTGAAGCGCGCCTCGGCCTCCGGCTTGCCGGGGTTCAGGTCCGGGTGGTTCTGGCGCGCCAGCTTGCGGTAGGCCTTCTTGATGGCCTCCGGCGTCGCGTCGCGAGCTACCCCGAGAACCTTGTAGGGATCTTCCGCCATAAGCGACCTCGTTCGGGGCCTGATGCCCCTGGTGGTCCAGACATGGCGCCGGTGGATGGCGGAGCCAAGCGGCTGCACACTTTGGCCCCGGGGGCGGCAAAACTTGTCCCGGCGCCCGGCGGGGGTCTATGCAGCCCGGGGGTGCAGGGATTGGCGGTTTCGCGGATGTGCAGGAACGGGGGGCATGGCGCGGCGCGCCTGACGCTGCTGCTCGGCCTGCTGCTAGCCCCTCCATCCGCCCTGGCCCAGCCCACCCTCCGCGACCTGCGGGCCGCCGAGCAGGCCGCCGAGGACCGACGCCGCGCCGCCGAGGAAGCCGCCGAACGCGCCCGTTCCCTGGCGGAGGAGGAGGTGGCGCTGGCCGCAAGACGGGTCGAGCTCGCCGCCCTGGCCCAGGCGGCGGAGACCGAGGTGGCGGCGGTGACCGAGCGGCTGGAGGCCGCCCGCGCCGCCGGCGCCCGCGCCGCCCGCCAGATCGCCGACCGCGCCACGGCCATGCGCCCGCTGCTGCCGGTGATGCTGCGCCTGTCGCTCTATCCGGCGGAGACGGTGCTGGCGATTCCCGGCGAGCCGGAGGATGCCCTGCGCGGCGCCCTGGTGCTGCGCGGCCTGATCCGGCGGCTGGAGGAGGAAGCCACCGCCCTGCGCCAGGCGCAGACCGCGGCGCAGGAAGCCGAATGGCTGGCCGCCCGCGAAGCCCTCGCTTTGGAAGCCGCCGAACGCGCGGCCCGAGAG
Organism: Falsiroseomonas tokyonensis; assembly: GCF_019024325.1. Taxonomy (GTDB): domain Bacteria; phylum Pseudomonadota; class Alphaproteobacteria; order Acetobacterales; family Acetobacteraceae; genus Falsiroseomonas; species Falsiroseomonas tokyonensis. The sequence continues at coordinate 1,310,402 of NZ_JAFNJS010000001.1, read as the reverse complement.
GCGGTGGCGGGGCTGGAGGCGGAGCTGGCCGTGGCCCGCACCCGCCGCGGCGATGCGGAAGCGGCGGAGGAACGCGCCGCCACCCAGGCCGCCGCCGCCGCGGCGCGGGCCGGCGATCTCGCGGATGTGCTCGCCCGGCTGCAGCGGGACCGGGAGCGGCGGGAGGCCGCCGCGAGGGCCAGCGCCGCGGCGCGCGCCGCCGAACGGGAACGCCAGGCAGCGGAACGCGCCCGTGCCGCCGCCGAGGAAGCGCGGGAGGCACGGCTGGCCGAACAGGCCCGGCAGCGACCGGAGCCGGCCGCGACTCGGGCGCCGCAGCGCCAGGCCGCGGTGCCAGTGCCCTCCGGCGGCCGCGCTTTGCCGGTGGCGGGCCGGGTGACCACCGCCTGGGGAGAGGCGGCGCCCGGCGGCCCGCATCGCGGCCTGACCTATGCCGCGGCCGGCGGTGCGCGGGTGGTCGCCCCCTGCAACGGGCGTGCCGTCTATGCCGCGCCCTTCCGGTCTTTCGGGCTGTTGTTGATTGTGGATTGCGGAGGGGGATACCATTTCGTGCTGGCCGGCATGGACCGGCTCGACGCCTCGGCCGGGCAGCGGCTGCTGGCGGGCGAGCCGATCGGTGTCCTCGGCGGGACTGGCGCTTCTGGCGGTTCCCTTTATGTGGAATTGCGCCGCAATGGGCAGCCGGTCGATCCGCGCCCATGGTTTGCGGCGCGGGGGTAACCTTCGGGTCATCTCCCGGGGGCATGTTGGTCAGGTCGGCGGCCGCGGGGCCGCGACCCAAGGATCGGGTGGTCGCATGAGCGACGTGTCGGGGCACGAGGATGGTCGACGGAACGGCAGGATGCCGAGCCTGGGTCCCGTAACAGGTCCGGTGGCCATGCCCCCGGCCGGGACGTCCAGACGGCGGCGCCTGGGCGTGGCGGGCGCGGTGGCGGCGGCCTTCGTCGCCGGCGCCGTGGTCGGCCCCATGGTGGCGCTGCCCGGCATCCAGGCCTGGGCGCAGGAAGGCGGCCGGGCGGAGACCTACCGCCTGCTGAACCTGTTCGGCGATGTCTTCGAACGTGTCCGCGCCGAATATGTGGAGCCGGTGACCGATCGCGACGTGATCGAGAATGCCATCAACGGCATGCTCCAGGGCCTCGACCCGCATTCCTCCTACATGAACCCGCGCACCTTCCGGGACATGCAGGTGCAGACCCGCGGCGAGTTCGGCGGCCTCGGGATCGAGGTGACGCAGGAAAACGGCTATGTGAAGGTCATCTCCCCGATCGACGACACCCCGGCCTCCCGCGCCGGGGTCAAGCCGGGCGACCTGATCACCCATCTCAACGGCCAGTCCACCCAGGGCCTGTCGCTGCAGGATGCGGTGGAGCAGATGCGCGGGGAGCGCGGCAGCTCCATCCGCCTGACCATCCGGCGCGAGGGCGAGGCCCGGCCGGTGGAAATCTCCCTCACCCGTGACGTGATCCGCCCGCAGGTGGCGCGCTTCCGGCTGGAAGGCAACGACATCGCCTATATCCGGCTCTCCTCCTTCAACGAGCAGACCGAGGCCGCGCTGCGCCGCGCCATGACCACCATGCGCAGCCAGGCGGGCGGCAATCTGCGCGGCCTGGTGCTGGACCTGCGCAACAACCCAGGCGGCCTGCTGGACCAGGCGGTGCAGGTGACGGACGACTTCCTCGACCAGGGCGAGATCGTCTCCACCCGCGCCCGCCGGCCGGAGGATGCGCAGCGCTGGAATGCGCGGCCGGGCGATATCGCCCAGGGACTGCCCATCGTGGTGCTGGTGAATTCCGGTTCCGCCAGCGCCAGCGAAATCGTCGCCGGCGCCTTGCAGGACCATCGCCGCGCCATCGTCATGGGCGTGAAGTCCTTCGGCAAGGGCAGCGTGCAGACGGTGATGCCCATCCCGGGCAATGGCGCCATCCGCCTGACCACGGCGCGCTACTACACCCCCTCCGGCCGCTCCATCCAGGCGACGGGCATCGAGCCGGATATCGAGGTGCTGGCCAGCCGGCCCGACCCCAATGCCCCGACGCGCGACCGCGAGGCCGATCTGCGACGGTCGCTGCGTAACGACAATGGCGAGCGGACGACGGAGGCGGCGCCGGCCCCGCCGCTGCCGCCGCTGAACCTGCCGGCCGGGGTGCTGGACCGCGTGGTGCGGCAGCCGGCCGAGGGTGCGCCGGCCTTCGACCCGACCAAGCCGGAAACGGACCACCAGCTGCAGCAGGCGGTGCAGCTGCTGCGCGCCGTGGCCGCGGCCCCCGCGCCGCAGCGGCGCGCCCAGCGGTGACCCCTTGCGCCGCGCTCGCCCGGTGATCCTCCGGGACAGAAGCGGGCCGGCGCGCCCCGCGGGGAATGAGGTCGCGGCAGAACGGGCCGCGCCGCCACGCCGGTGAAGCTGCGCCCATCCCGGCGCGGCCTCGCCTTGTTTTGGGCGGCACTGCTGCTCGTCCTGGGCGCCGGGGCCGGTGCCCTGCAGTGGGTGGGGCCGCCGGAGACCGCAGCCCCGGTGGCCGAGGCCAGGGCCGAGCCGGAGGCCGCGCCCATCAGCCCGCCGCCGCGCCAGGCGGAGGCGCCGCCGCCGGAACCTTCCCAGCCAGCCGCGACCCGCAGGGCGGAGGCGCCGCAGGCGGCGCCGGCGGCCGTTGCAGCGACGGCGGAACCCGCGCCTGGATTGGCCCTGGCCACCGCGGCGCCGGCAGCCCCGACAGCGACACAGACACCCGCTGCTGCGGCTCCTCCCGTCAGCCCGGCGCCCGTAGCCCTCATGCCAGCGGCCCTGCCAGCCGCACCGGCGCCGCCGCCCCTGGCTCAGGCCCCCGCCACGACGCGGCCCGCCCAGGCGGAACCCGCCATCCCGGACCCCGATCCGCAGCTGCTGGAACGGTCCCGCCACGGGCTGGTGCCGAAGATCGGGCCGGAGGGCCGCACCTCGATCCGCGCCTATGCAAGGCCCTTCGACCGGGAAGTGGACCGGCGGCCGCGCATCGGGCTGATCATCGGCAATATCGGCCTGTTCGCCCAACATTCCGACGAGGCCATCCGCCGCCTGCCCGGCGCCGTGACCCTGGCCTTCAGCCCCTATGCGCTGCGCCCCGAGCCGCTGCTGGAACGCGCCCGGGCCCGGGGGATGGAGGTGCTGGTGGCCCTGCCGCTGGAACCTGCCGGCTACGGCCGGGATGCCGACCCCGGCGACCGCGCCCTGCTGACCGGGCTTTCGGCCGATGACAATCTGGAACGGCTGGATTGGTCGCTGGCCCGCATCCAGGGCCAGGTGGGCGCGATCGGCGCGCTCGGCCGGCTGCGCGGCGAACGCTTCGCCGCCAATGCCGACCTGCTGGGTACCATCCAGGCGGCGCTGACCGCGCGCGGCCTGCTCTATATCGATCCGCGCCCCGGCGCCCCCACCCCCGCCCGCGCCTTCGGCCGCACTGTGGACCTGGTGCTGGACGAACCCTCCGAGACCCGCAGCGAGGTGGAGCGCCGGCTGGTGGAGCTGGAGGCGCTGGCCCGACAGCATGGATCGGCGCTTGGCCTGCTCGGCAACCCCGCCCCCTTCTTCACCGCCGCCATCCTGGCCTGGTCGGCGGGGCTGGAGGAGCGCGGCGCGGTGCTGGCGCCGGTCACAGTGCTGCTGCGCCGCCCCGGCTCGCAGGCGGCGCGCTGAGGCGATAGAAGGCAGGCATGACCCTGCTGCCCTATCGCGCCAATGTCGGCGCCCTGCTGTTCAACCCCGCCGGCCAGGTGCTGGTGGCCCGTCGCGCCGACATGCCGAATGCGGAGGGCGCGGCCGGCGGCTGGCAGCTGCCGCAGGGCGGCGTCGATCCCGGCGAGGATCTGCGCATCGCCGTGCTCCGTGAGCTGGCCGAGGAGATCGGCACGGACCGCGCCGAGATCATCGCGGAACATCCGGACTGGCTGAGCTACGACTTCCCGCCCGAGCTGCAGGCCATGCGCATCGCCCGGAAGTATCGCGGCCAGCGCCAGAAATGGTTCGCGCTGCGCTTCACCGGCGTGGATGCCGATATCCGCCTGGATGCCGACCCGCATCCGGAATTCGATGCCTGGCGCTGGGCCGCGCTCGCGGAGCTGCCGGGGCTGGCCGTCAGCTTCAAGCGGCCGATCTATGAGGAGCTGGTGCGCGCATTCGCTCGCTTCGGGACGTAGCGCGGGCTCAGCCGGGCGGCTGCCCCAGGAAGGCGCGGGCCAGAGCGCGCCACATCTGCTTGCGGTTCAGCTCCCAGTCATAGGGAAGGCCGCGATGCACATCGCCGGGGTCCAGCGCCACCGTCGCCTCCCGGTGCAGCCAGGACCAGCGGTCGCTGATGCCCCAGGTCAGCAGGGTTCGGGCGCCGCCCTCGAAGGCGGCGGAGGCGAAGGCGTGCACGCGCTGCGCCACGGCCGAGTCGCGGGCGACGAAATCGCCGACCGGCGGCTTCACCTCCCGCACATCCAGCTCCGTGATCAGCACCTGCAGGCCGAGCGCGCGGATCTCCCGCACGAAGGTGGTGAAGATGGCGGGGCTGAAGGCCTCCCGCATCTGCAGATGGCCCTGGATGCCGACGGCGTCGAGCGGCACGTTCTGCGCGCGCAGGCTGCGCAACAGGCGCAGCAGGCGGCGGCGCTTCTCCTCCGCCGGCGGGCTGTCCGCCTCCACGCCATAATCGTTCAGCGTCAGCCGCAGCGTCGGGTCGCGCTGGCGGGCGGCGCGGAAGGCCATGGGGATGTAGTCGGGGCCGAAGGCGCGCAGCCAGGGCGTGTCGCGCAGGTCGCCGGTATTGCCGGCGGGTTCCGGCACGTCGCTGCCGGGCGGATTGGCGATCGGCTCGTTCACCACGTCCCAGTCGCGGATGCGGGCGCGGGTATGCGCCAGGACGCGGTCGAAATGCGTCTCCATCACCCGCTGGGCGCGGCTGCGGCCTTCGGCCAGCGCGGGCGGCACCCAGTCGGGCAGGGCATTGTGCCAGATCAGCGCATGGCCGCGCACCGGCTTGCGGAAATGCTGCGCCCAGCGCAGCAGCGCATCCAGCGGCTCGAAGTCGAAGCGGCCTTCCTCGGGCTGCAGGGTGGCAAACTTGGCCTCGTATTCGGGCACCAGCAGGCCGGCTTCCTGGGCCACCAGCCCGGCGAATTGCGGTTCATCCGCCAGCAGCTGCGCGGTGACGGCGCAGCCGAAGGTGAAGCCGCGCGACTGCGCGAGCTCGAACAGGGGCCGGTCCGGCGCGCTGGCCGGAGTGAAGCTCTGGCCGAGGGCCGCGCGGGCCAGCAGCGGGGATAGCAACAGCGGGCCCAGCGCCCGGCGGGGCATCACCGGCGTCAGGCCGCTGCCGGGGCGGCGTGGCCGGGCTGCGGCGGACGGCGCAGCGCCGCCGCATAGCGGCCGCGGCGCCAGGTCAGCAGGCGCCAGGCGCCTTTGGCGGCGAGGGCAGACATGCGGCCGCGCGGCTGCAGCCCGATCGACTTGAAGACCATGCCCATGCCCCGCTCGATGTGCCGGTAGCGATAGTAGTTCATCGCCCGGCCCATATAGCCGGCGATGCAGCGATCATGGTCGTAGGGCGTGCCGACCGGCTCGTTGCCGCAATGAAAGGCGAAGGCCAGCTCGTCGTCCTCGCTTTCGCCGATGCGGCCGGCGGCCACCTTCAGGCGGCGGGGAAAGGACAGGTTTTCCCGCGCGAGGTAGCGCCTCATATGGTCGTAGAACAGCTTGAAGTGGCGGTATTCGTCGGCCGCGATCAGGCGGCAGACCTCCTTCAGAACCGGCTCCTCCGTCGCCTCGCCCAGCGCGGTGTAGTAGCTGCTGGTGCCGGTCTCCACCATGCAGCGGGCGATCAGCTCCCCGGTGCGGGAGCCGCGGATCGAGGCATCGGCCTTGACGTCGATCTTGTAGCCGGCGCGGTAGCGGGCGAAGGCTTCCTCGAAGTCCCAGCCCGGATCGGCCAGCATGGCCCATTTGCCGAGCGCGTCGCCGTGCTGCACCTCCTCCTCCGCCCAATGGCCGGCGGCCTGGTGGAAGTCCGGGTCGTCATGGAAGACGGATTGCAGGTATAGCGCGTAGTCGTCGCCATTGCGCTCGACCATCGCCGCGGCCTTGACCAGCGGAATGATCTCGGGGTCGAGCCGGCTGGGATCGAAGCTGTCCCAGGCCACCTGCTCGATACGCCAGTGCTTCATCCTGCATCCCGCCCGGCCGATGCGCGCGTTCCGCACCGCGCGGCGCGACGACCCGCGCCGGCGAGGCAGCCGGCGGCGGGCGTGAATAATGTTCTGTGGCGGGGTGCCGAATTCAAGCGGTTATAGCGCCTGGCGGTCAGGCCGCCTCGGCGGCCTGCACCATGGCGCGGGCCGAGAGCAGGCGGGCCATGCTGGCGTCGCGCTTCTCGGGCGTTTCCATCGCGGCGGCGGCATAGGCGGCCTCGGCGTCCCGCATGCGCGCCTCGGCAGCGGCCTTGGAAAGCTGGCCCACCGGCGTCGCCTCATCGGCCAGCACGGTGCAGCGCTCCGGCGTCACCTCGGCGAAGCCGCCGGCGACGTAGAGGCGCTCGGTCACCTGGCCGTTCTCGGTCACCGCGATGACCCCGCCGCGCAGGGTGACGATCATCGGCGCGTGGCCGGGCAGCACGCCCATCTCGCCCTCGGCGGCGGGCAGCACGGCCATCTCCACCGCACGGCTGAGCAGCAGCTTTTCCGGGGAGACGAGTTCGAGCTGGAAGGTGGCCATGGGGAAACCTGTCCTCAATCTGTCGATAGCCGGCGGGGGCAGGCGCCTCCGCCGGCAGGCCGCTCAATCAGGCGGCGGCCTTCAGGCTCTCGCCCTTCTTCACCGCGTCCTCGATGGTCCCCACCATGTAGAAGGCGGCTTCCGGCAGGTGGTCGTATTCGCCGGCGCAGATCGCGCCGAAGGAGCGGACCGTGTCCTCGAGCTTCACGAAGACGCCCGGGGAGCCGGTGAAGACCTCGGCCACATGGAAGGGCTGCGACAGGAAGCGCTGCAGCTTGCGGGCGCGGGCCACGATCAGCTTGTCCTCCTCGGACAGCTCATCCATGCCCAGGATCGCGATGATGTCCTGCAGGGACTTGTAGGTCTGCAGGATGCGCTGCACCTCGCGCGCCACGCGATAGTGCTCCTCGCCCACGATGCGGGGGTCGAGCGCGCGGGAGGTGCTGTCCAGCGGGTCCACGGCCGGGAAGATGCCGAGCTCGGCGATCGAGCGGTTCAGCACGGTCGTGGCGTCGAGGTGGGCGAAGGAGGTGGCCGGCGCCGGGTCGGTCAGGTCGTCCGCCGGCACGTAGATGGCCTGCACCGAGGTGATGGAGCCCTTCTTCGTGCTGGTGATGCGCTCCTGCAGCGCGCCCATATCGGTCGCCAGCGTCGGCTGGTAACCCACGGCGGAGGGGATGCGGCCCAGCAGCGCGGAGACTTCGGCGCCCGCCTGGGTGAAGCGGAAGATGTTGTCGATGAAGAAGAGCACGTCCTGGCCCTGCTCATCGCGGAAGTATTCCGCCATGGACAGGCCGGACAGCGCGACGCGCGCGCGGGCGCCCGGCGGCTCGTTCATCTGGCCATAGACCAGCGCCACCTTGGAGCCTTCGGTATTGCCCTCGTTCAGCTTGATGACGCCCGCATCCACCATCTCGTGGTACAGGTCGTTGCCCTCGCGGGTCCGCTCGCCAACGCCGGCGAAGACGGAGACGCCGCCATGGCCCTTGGCGATGTTGTTGATCAGTTCCTGGATGGTGACGGTCTTGCCGACGCCGGCGCCGCCGAACAGGCCGATCTTGCCGCCCTTCAGGTAGGGGGCCAGCAGGTCCACCACCTTGATGCCCGTCACCAGGATCTCGGCCGAGGTCGCCTGCTCCTCGAAGGACGGCGCGGCGCGGTGGATGGTGTAGGACTTCTCGGCGCCGACCGGGCCGCGCTCGTCGATCGGCTCGCCGATCACGTTCAGGATGCGGCCCAGCGTCTCCGGCCCGACCGGCACGGAAATGCCGGCGCCGGTGTCCACCACCTCGGTGCCGCGGACCAGGCCGTCGGTCGTGTCCATGGCGATGGTGCGGACGGTGCGCTCGCCCAGGTGCTGCGCGACTTCGAGGACCAGGGTGCGGTCCTCGATCTTCACGGTCAGCGCGTTCAGGATGGCAGGCAGCTCGGCCGGGAACTGCACGTCCACGACGGCGCCCAGAACCTGCGAAACCTTGCCGACGTTGTTCTTCATCGTGCCAATTCCCTGGTCAGACAGCTTCAGCACCGGAGATGATCTCGATCAGCTCCCGGGTGATGTTGGCCTGTCGCGTGCGGTTGTAGTTCAGCGTGAGCTTGTTGATCATCTCGCCGGCATTGCGCGTGGCATTGTCCATCGCGGTCATCTGGCTGCCGAAGAAGCCGGCGGCGTTTTCCAGCATGGCGCGATAGACCTGGATCGCCAGGTTCTGCGGCAGCAGCGTCGCGAGGATTTCCTCCTCGTTCGGCTCGTATTCGTACAGCGCCTGGGCGCCGGTCGCGGCTTCCGTCGCGCTGCCCTCGGGCACCACGGCCGGAATCATCTGCTGGGCCGTCGGCACCTGGCTGATGACGCTGCGGAAGCGGTTGTAGATCAGCGTGCAGACATCGTATTCGCCGGCTTCCAGCATCGCGGTGATGCGGGCGGCAATCTCCTGCGCATCGACGAATTCGACGCGCTTCTTGCCGGCCAGAGAGATCTCGGCCGTGATGCGGCTGCCGTAGTCGCGCTTCAGATAGGCCGCGCCCTTGCGGCCCACCGCCAGCACCTTCACCGTCTTGCCAGCCGCCTCCAGCTCCCGGATGCGGGAACGGGCGAAGCGGCCGACATTGGTGTTGAAGGCGCCGGCCAGGCCGCGGTCACCGGTGACCACGACCAGCAGATGCACCTGGTCCGCCCCGCTGCCGACCAGCAGCTTCGGCGCATCCGGGCTGCCGGCGACGGAGGCGCCGAGCGAGGCCAGCATGCGCTCCATGCGTTCCGCATAGGGGCGCGCCGCCTCCGCCTGCGACTGGGCACGGCGCAGCTTCGCGGCCGCGACCATCTTCATCGCCTGCGTGATCTTGCGCGTGCTCTTCACCGAGGTGATGCGCGCGCGAAGTGCCTTGAGGCTGGCCATTGCGCTCTATCTCAGCCGAAGGACTTGGCGAAGTTGTCGAGGAAGGCGGTCAGCTTGGCCTCGGTGTCCTTCTTGATCTCGCGATCGGTGCGGATCGAGGCCAGGATCTCCGGCTGCTGCGCCTTCAGGCTGGACAGCAACTGCCGCTCGAACTCGCCGACCTTGTTCAGGGCGACCTTGTCGAGATAGCCGCGCGTGCCGGCGAAGATCGCCACCACCTGCTCCTCGACCGGAACCGGCTTGTACTGCGGCTGCTTCAGCAGTTCCGTCAGCCGCGCGCCGCGGGCCAGCAGGGCCTGGGTGGTGGCATCGAGGTCGGAGGCGAACTGCGCGAAGGCCGCCATCTCGCGGTACTGCGCCAGGTCCAGCTTGATCTTGCCGGCCACCTGCTTCATCGCCTTGATCTGCGCGGCGGAGCCGACGCGGGAGACGCTGAGGCCGACGTTCACGGCGGGGCGGATGCCCTTGAAGAACAGCTCCGTCTCCAGGAAGATCTGCCCGTCCGTGATCGAGATCACATTGGTCGGGATGTAGGCGGAAACGTCGCCGGCCTGCGTCTCGATGACCGGCAGCGCGGTCAGCGAACCGGCGCCGAAGTCATCGTTCATCTTGGCCGCGCGCTCCAGCAGGCGGCTGTGCAGGTAGAAGACGTCGCCCGGATAGGCCTCGCGGCCCGGCGGGCGGCGCAGCAGCAGCGACATCTGGCGGTAGGCGACGGCCTGCTTGGACAGGTCATCGTAGAAGATGACCGCATGCATGGCATTGTCGCGGAAGTACTCGCCCAGCGTGCAGCCGGTATAGGGGGCGAGGAACTGCATCGGCGCGGGGTCGGAGGCGGTGGCGGCGACGACGATGGAATATTCCATCGCGCCGTTCTCCTCCAGCGTCTTCACCAGCTGCGCGACGGTGGAGCGCTTCTGGCCGATGGCGACGTAGATGCAGAACAGCTTCTTGCTGTCATCGGCGCCGGCAGCGTCGTTGGCCACCTTCTGGTTGATGATGGTGTCCAGGATGACGGCGGTCTTGCCGGTCTGGCGGTCGCCGATGATCAGCTCGCGCTGGCCGCGGCCGATCGGGATCAGGGCGTCGATCGCCTTGATGCCGGTCTGCATCGGCTCATGCACCGACTTGCGCGGGATGATGCCCGGCGCCTTGACCTCGACGCGCATGCGCTTCTCGATCTGGATCGGCCCCTTGCCGTCGATCGGATTGCCCAGCGCGTCCACGACGCGGCCGAGAAAGCCCTTGCCGACGCCGACGTCCACGATCTCGCCGGTGCGGGAGACGGTGTCGCCTTCCTTCACGCCCTTGTCGTCGCCGAAGATGACGACGCCGACATTGTCGGTCTCGAGGTTCAGCGCCATGCCCTTGATGCCGGCGCCCGGGAACTCCACGAGCTCACCGGCCATGACATTCTGCAGGCCGAAGACGCGGGCGATGCCGTCGCCCACGGTCAGCACGGTGCCGACCTCGGCGACATTGGCTTCGGCGTCGAAGCCGGAGATCTGAGCCTTCAGGATCTCCGAGATTTCGGCAGGACGGATATCCATCAGGCGGCCCCCTTCATGGCGTACTGCAGGCGCTGCAGCTTGGACTTGAGAGAATTGTCATAGAGGCGCGAGCCGATCCGGACCACGAGGCCGCCCAGCAGGGTCGGGTCCACGTTTTCCTTCAACTGCACGCCGGAATAGCCGGCCTCCGTCAGCCGCGCGACGATCTGCGAGCGCTGCGTGTCGGTCAGGCCATGGGCGGTGGAGACGGTGGCGATCTGCTGGCCGCGGCGTTCCGCGAGCAGCGCGCCGAAGCTGGCGGCGACCGCCGGCAGGGCGGAGAGACGCCGGTTGACGATCATCACGCCCAGCAGGTTGCGGACCTCGGTGCCGATCCCGGCCCGTTCCAGCACCGCGAAGATGGCGCGCTTCTGCTCGGCGGCATCCAGGCGCGGATCGGCGACGAAGGCGCGGAAGCCCGCATCCCCCTGCCAGAGCCCGAAAAGACGCTCGAGGTCGGCCGCGATACGGTCCGCAGCACCCGGCTCGGTCGCGCGCAGGTCATCGACGATGCCGAGCAGCGCGAGCGCATAGCGCTCCGACAGCCCGGTGGGGTTCGGGGCCTGGGTGGAGGCCGAGGTTACGGTGGTCGCTTCGGAGGCCAAGGGGATCCCGGTCCTGTCTCTGGTCGGAGCGTGAAATGCGGCACGCGGGTCCGGGGGGCAGGTGTGACCGCCCCCTTTATGCGGCGGCGGCGCCTTAGCATGCGTATTGCGTTGCGGCAACACATGTCCAACGCCTGGGCAGCTTCCCTGACGCATCCGGATGGCCCAGGATCGCCCCATGCAGGCATCGTTCCAGGGCTGGCGCGTGGTGGCGGGCGCCTTCCTGCTGGCGGTCTTCGCCTGGGGAATCGGCTTCTACGGCCCCGGTATCTTCATCGCCACCTTGGCGGAAAACCGCGGCTGGCGGCTGGGCCTGCTTTCGGCGGCGGTCACCTGGCACTTTTTGGTGGCGGCCGCGCTGGTGGCGGGGCTGCCGGACTGGCACCGGCGCTGGGGCATCGCCGCGGTGACCCGGGCGGGGGCGCTGGCCTCGGCGGCCGGGCTGCTCGGATGGGGATTCGGTCATCTTCCCGCCCTGCTCTTCGCCGCGGCCACCCTGACCGGCATGGGCTGGGCGCTGACCAGCGGGGCGGCGATCAATGCCATGCTCTCCCCCTGGTTCGAACGGCGGCGGCCGGCGGCGCTCGCCATGGCCTTCAACGGGGCGAGCGCCGGCGGCATCCTGATGGTGCCGCTCTGGGCCTGGCTGATCGCGGGCTTCGGCTTCGGGACGGCCACCGCGGTGGTGGCGGCGCTGCTGCTGGCGGTGGTCTGGCCGCTGGCCGGGCGGGTTCTGGCCCGGGTGCCGGCGGAATACGGCCAGCAGCCGGATGGCCGGGTCGGCGCGGCCCCGCCCGCGCCGCCGGCGGCGCCCGCGCGCAGTCGGGGGGCGCTGCTGCGGGACCCGCTGTTCCGCGCCTTGTCGCTGGCCTTCGCCTTGGGGCTTTTCGCGCAGATGGGGCTGGTGACGCACCTAATTTCGCTGCTGGTCCCGGCGCTGGGGCCGCGCGGGGCGGGGCTCGCCATGGCGCTGGTCACGGTCTTCGCCCTGCTCGGCCGGACCGTCACCGGCTGGGTGCTGCCGGCCGGGCGGCGCCGGCGCTGGGCGGCGGCGGCCACCTTCGCGGTGCAGATGGCGGGCAGCCTGGCGCTGGTCTCCGCCGGCGGATCCGTGCCGCTGCTGCTGGCGGGCTGCGCCCTGTTCGGGCTGGGGGTGGGCAACCTGCTGTCGCTGCCGCCGCTGATCGTCCAGGCGGAGTTTCCGTCGGCCGAGGTTGGGCGGGTGGTGGCGCTGATGCAGGCGATCAACCAGGCGCTCTATGCCTTCGCTCCGGCCGCCTTCGGCCTGCTGCGGGAGGCAGCGGGGGCCGAGGCCGCGCTCTGGGTTACGCTGGCGCTGCAGGGGGTGGCGGGGGTGCTGGTGCTGCGTCGGCGGGGGTGAGGCTCAGCCGCGAGGACGCCGCCTGGGCGCCGCGACTGCCGCCGGCCGGTCGGTTGGGGGCGTATGGGCCTTCAGGCCGCGGCGGACCAGCGCCGCCCAGCCCTCCTCCGGCTCGTCTACCACCTCGAACAGGTCGAGATCCGCCGGGTCGATCATGCCGTGCCGGGCCATGGCCCGGAAATCCACCACCTCGTTCCAATAGGCGCTGCCGAAGAGCACGATGGGCAGCGGACCCGTCTTGCGGGACTGCACCAGGGTCAGCAGTTCGAAGAGTTCGTCGAAGGTGCCGAAGCCGCCGGGGAAGACCGCCAGCGCATTGGCCCGCATCGCCAGGTGCATCTTGCGCATGGCGAAATAGTGGAAGCGGAAGGTCAGCGCCGGCGTCGACCATTCATTCGGCGCCTGCTCATGCGGCAGGGTGATGTTGAAGCCGATGGAGGGCGCGCCGACATCGGCCGCGCCGCGATTGGCCGCCGCCATGATGCCCGGCCCGCCGCCGGTCGCGATCACATTGTCCCGCGGCCCACCGCTTTCGGCCAGCGCCCCGCCGCGCAGGCTGACAATGCGGGCGAAGGCGCGGGCCTTGTCGTAGTGGGTGGAGAAGTCCAGCCGCTGCTGGGCCAAGCGCTGCGCCTCCGGCCCCTCGGCCGCGGCGAGCGTGCGTTCCGCCTCCTCCGGGCTCGGCACCCGGGCGCTGCCGAAGACCACGATGGTGGAGCGCACGCCCCAGTCGCGCAGCGCCAGCTCCGCCTTCAGGTATTCCATGCCGAAGCGGGCCGAGCGCATCTCGTCCCGCAGCAGGAATTCCATATCCTCCACCGCCAGCAGGGTGCTGCGGTTGGGTTTTGGGGGGGCGGCCTTGGCCATGTCGCTGCTCAAGCCTGCTTGCGCTTGATCAGACCCTGGCGGATCCTGCGGCCGCGTTGGATGCGATCCTCGATGAAGCCGGATGGATGCGGCAGGTGGCTGACGATCGCCACCACCTTGTCTTGCGTCGCCGGATCCATCGTCTCGATCATGCTCCAGCAGCGGGGCCAGGATAGTGTAGCGGCCCTGGAACAGCTCCGTGAAGCCGGCCCCGGGGCCTTTCGGCGGGCCTGGTCGCCCATTGGCGCTGCGCGGCCCAGTGGCAGCCAGACAGGGTATCCCTGCGCGGCGGTTCGCGCATGCAGGGATGTCCTATTCGGTCCATAGGCGAGGCTGACGCCATTTGCCTTCGAATGAATTGGTAACACGGCACCGGTTCCCCCTACCGTCGCGCCACGCAAAGGGGAATTCACCATGAAGACGCTGCATCGGATCGGCCTGGTTGCCGCGGCTGGGCTCGCGCTTGCAACGCTGGCTGCTCCGGCACAGGCGGCCCATCTCTATTGCGACGGCAGGGTGCTGGTGGATTTCGCGATGGCGCCCGCCAATCGCGCGCAGCCCCAGCTGAGGAAAACGATCTACCGGGCGGATATCCGGAACACCGGCGGCGCCCAACGAATCCGGCTGCAATTCAACCTCTCGCCCTATCCCCCCGTCGATGCGCAGCTCCTCGTCTCCGCTTCGCCGACCTCCTATGGCCTGTTCATGCACCAGGCGGCGGCCGGTAGCCCCAACCCGCAGTGGAGCGCGGTGATCCCTGCGGTGCGGATCACCTGCGGCTAGATCCGATCCGCCGATTGCCGCGGGAGCAGGAAGGCCCTGCTTCCCGCATCCGCCGATCCAGGCAGGACGCAGCCGGGAGGGTGCTGGGCGGACCCTCAGGCCTGCTTGCGCTCGATCAGCCCCTTGCGGATCTTCCGGCCACGCTGGATGCGGTCCTCGATGAAGCCGGACTCGCCCCAGCGCACGGCGCGGCCCAGTGCCTGCGCGTCCTCGGTGAAGCGGGCCAGCATCTCCAGCAGCGCCTCCCGGTTGTTCAGGAAGACGTCGCGCCACATGGTGGGATCGCTGGCCGCGATGCGGGTGAAGTCCCGAAAACCGGAGGCGGCGAATTTCAGCACCTGCTCCTTCGTTTCCTCTGCCAGGTCATCGGCGGTGGAGCAGATGGTGAAGGCCAGCAGATGCGGCAGGTGGCTGACGATGGCCACCACCTTGTCATGCGTCGCCGGATCCATCGTCTCGATCATACTGCCGCAGCGGCGCCACAGCTCCCGCACCTTCTCCACCGCCGCCGGGTCGGCGTCCGGCAGGGGCGTCAGGATGGTGTAGCGGCCCTGGAACAGCTCGGGGAAGCCGGCATCGGGGCCGGAGAATTCCGTGCCCGCCATGGGATGCGCCGGCACCAGGTGCACCCCCTTGGGCAGCAGCGGGCCGAGGTCGCGGAACACGCTCATCTTGGTGGAGCCGACATCGGTGACGATGGCCCCCGGCTTCAGATGCGGCGCGACCTGGGCCATCACCGCCGCATTCGCGCCCACGGGCACGCAGAAGATCACGCAATCGGCGCCCTGCACCGCGCGCGCCGCATCGGCCTCCACCACATCGGCGATGCCGAGTTCCCGCACCCGGTCCAGCGTCGCCGGCGTCTTGGCATGCGCCACCACCGTGCGGGCCAGGTCGCCCCGCTGCCGGGCCACGCGGGCGATGGAGGAGCCGATCAGCCCGACGCCGAGCAGGCAGAGCCGGTCGAAGAGAGGCTCAGCCATTTCGGCAGAATTCGGTCAGCGCCTCGATCACCATCTGACATTCCTCGGCGGTGCCGATGGTGATGCGCAGGCAGGCCGCCAGGCCGTAGGACCCCATGGCGCGCACGATCAGCCCGCGGCCGCGCAGATGCGCATCGGCTGCCTTGGCCCGCTCCGCCGCGCCGAAATCGACGAGGAGGAAATTGCCCTGGCTCGGCCAGACCTTCAGCCCCGCCGCCTCCAGCGCCGCCGCCACCTTGCCGCGCCATTCGGTATTGTGCGCGACCGAGGCCTCGATCCAGCCCGGCTCCGCCAGCGCCGCGATGCCGGCGACCATGGCCGCGCCACTCACATTGAAGGGCCCGCGCACCCGGCCCAGCACATCCACCACCGCCGGCGGCGCATAGCACCAGCCCAGCCGCATGCCGCCGAGCCCAAAGATCTTGGAGAAGGTGCGGGTCATCACCGTGTTGTCGCCGGCATCGACCAGCGCCTGGCCCGGGTCGTAATCCGGCAGCGTGACATACTCCGCGTAAGCCGAATCCAGCACCAGCAGCACATCCCCCGGCAGCCCCCGGCGCAGCCGCACCAGCTCGGACTGCGCCAAAATGCTGCCCGTGGGGTTGTTCGGATTGGCCAGGAACAGCAGTTTCGTGCGCGGCCCGACCGCAGCCAGCAGGCCGTCCACATCGGCCCGCAGATCCTTCTCCGGCACCTTGATGACGCGGCAGCCGGACCAGCGGCCGGCCAGGTCGTACATCAGGAAGCCATGAGCGGACATGACGATCTCCGTCCCCTCCCCGCCATAGGCCAGGATCAGCAGGGTGAGGATCTCGTCCGAGCCATTGCCGCAGACGATCTGCTCCGGATTCAGCCCGAAGCGGGCGCCGATCGCCTCCCGCAGCGCCTTGGCGCCGCCATCCGGGTAGCGATGCGCCTCCCTCGCCGCCTGGGTGATGGCCGCGATCGCGCCCGGCGGCGGGCCGAAAGCCCCCTCGTTGGAGGAGAGCTTGATGATGCGATTCACCCCCGGCACCTTGGATTCGCCGCCGACATAGGGCTCCACCGAGAGGATGGACGGGCGCGGCATGACGCTCATGGGGGCTGTTCCGGCTGGAAGAGGGGCGCCCTGCATAGACGCAGCACAGCCCCCCGCCAAGGCAGCGGTTGCCCCCCGGGATCCGCGGCCCTATTTCTCGGCCCGTTCAAGACCCCCGGGATTGCATGACCGAGGCACTCGCCCGCACGCCGCAGATCGACCACCAGCGCGCCATCTTCCCGGCGGGGCTGGCACTCGATTCCGGGGCGGTCATCGCACCGCTGGCCGTCGCCTACCGCACCTACGGCAAGCTGAACGCCCAGCGCAGCAATGCCGTGCTGGTCTGCCACGCCCTGACCGGCGACCAATACGTGGCCGAACGCCACCCCATCACCGGCAAGCCGGGCTGGTGGGAAGCCGTGGTCGGCCCCGGCAAGCCGGTTGATACCGACCGCTACTTCGTCATCTGCGCCAATGTCCTGGGCGGCTGCATGGGCTCCTCCGGCCCCGCCGAGCCCATGCCGGACGGGACGCGGCCCTACGGCACCGACTTCCCCTCCATCACCATCCGCGACATGGTCCGCGCCCAGAAGCTGCTTGTGGACCACCTTGGCATCGCACGGCTGCTGGCGGTGGTCGGCGGATCCATGGGCGGCATGCAGGTGCTGGAATGGGCCGCCACCTACCCGGAGATGGTCGCCGCCGCCGCCCCCATCGCCTGCGCCGCCTACCACTCCGCCCAGAACATCGCCTTCCACGAGGTCGGCCGCGCCGCCATCCACGGCGACCCGGACTGGGTCGGCGGCCGCTACTGGGAAGACGGGCGCATCCCGGCCAAGGGCCTGTCCGTGGCGCGGATGGTGGCGCATATCACCTACCTCTCGGAAGCCGCCCTCGGCCGCAAATTCGGCCGCCGGCTGCGCGGCGCCTCCGCCCTCACCTTCCTCGAGGACGTCTTCGAGGTGGAAAGCTACCTGCGCTACCAGGGCAGCACCTTCGTCCACCGCTTCGACGCCAACAGCTACCTGACCATCACCCGGGCCATGGACTACTTCGACCTGGCCTCGGAACACGGCGGCGACCTGCCCGCCGCCTTCCGCAACACAACCACCCGATTCCTCGTCGCCTCCTTCAGCAGCGACTGGCTGTTCCCCACCGAGGAATCCCGCGCCCTGGTCCGCGCCCTGAACGCCGCCGCCGCCAATACCTCCTTCATCGAAATCTCGACCGACAAAGGCCACGACGCCTTCCTGCTCGACGAGCCCGTCTTCCACCGCGCCCTTGGCGGCTTCCTGCGCGGGGCGGCCGAACGGGTGGGGGTCTGAGGGCCGGGGTGGTGCTGCGCTGAGGGGCCTCGCAGGGTGGGCTCTGCCCTCGGAGATCTCCTTCAGCCGAACGGCAGGCGGGCCTTGCGCGTAGCGGTCCCGTCCGCCCACGAATAACGACCGGTAGCACGGCGCCGCCCAGCGCCCGCATCGCCCCGAAGGCTCCGACCCATGCGATCCCGGGCGGCCCGCCGTCGCCGTCCGGCGGCGAGACGACCACCCGCTCGATCAGGGTCCGGGCTGCCTCGAGCGCCGCGGTGGCGTTGTCCCCGGCCAGCTCCGGGTCCATCAGCTCGCGCCCGAGCGCCTCGCAGACCCGCGCCTCGGGCGGTCCGCGGCGGACCCAGGCCGGAAGGTGCAGGCCAGGCCAAGCCCGGCCTTCATGATCAGCGGAGAGACGTCGAACCCGAGCTGCCCCTCAGGGCCACACCGCTCGCACCGGCTGTCGCGGCCTCGGCCACGGCGAGGTTGTTCCTCACCCGCTCTGGCGCGTCGTGGCGGCGCGCCAGCGGGCCGAGCAGCGCGACAGCCTCGGCCGGTCGGTCCGCCAGCAGCAGGGAAAGCGCCAGATTGTTCGCGGCGGCCAAATTGCCGGGTTCCAGTGCCAGCGCGGCTGCGTAGCTCGCCTTCGCCTCCTCGCGCCCGAGCAGGTCGAGCGCCACGCCGGACCCGACGAGCGACGGCACGTCCCGCGGCGCCGCGGCCAGCACCGTGCGGAAGGCATCCAGCGCCTCCGCCGCGCGACCCTCGAGCAGCCGCATCCGGCCGAGCTCGCGCAGCGCCCGCGCGTCGCCGGGCCGGGCGCGGAGCGTCCGCATCAGCACCGCCTCGGCCTCGGCGAGATTGCCGGCCTGGATCAGGCTGCGTGCGAAGCGGGCCTGCACCTCCGTGTTGTCCGGCGCCGACGCAGCCAGGGAGGACAGGACCGAGACGGCGATCTCGGACTGCCCGGAGGCTTCCGCGACAGCGGCCACGCGAAGCCGCGCCGACACGTCGGCGCCGGGCGACGCCGCCCCGGCGCAGCCAGCCAGCCCGGCCAGCAGCAGAAGGCCCGGCCATCCCCGGAATCCAGCCATGCGTCAGCCTCCCATTCGCTCGGACAGCGTGATGATCGCGGGCCCCACCAGCACGATGAACAGGCAGGGCATGATGAACAGGATCAGCGGCAGCACCATCATCGCGGGCAACCGCGCTGCCTTCGTCTCCAGCCGCAGCATGCGATCCTGCCGGCATTCGGCCGCCAGGATGCGCAGTGCCTGCGCCAGTGGCGTGCCGAAGCGGAAGGTCTGCGAGAGGGTGCCCGCCAGGCGCTGCAAGGTGTCGATCGGCGCCCGCTCCGACAGACGCTCGAGCGCCATGCGGCGATCCGGCAGGACGCGCAGTTCATGCGCCAGCAGGGCGAATTCGCCGGCGACCGCGCGGTTCGAGGGGCCGAGCTCGCGCGCCACGCGGTCCACCGCGGAATCGAGGCCGAGCCCCGCTTCCGCGCAGACCACCAGCAGGTCCAGCGCATCCGACACGCCGCGCCGCAGCGCGGCCACGTAGGACCGGCGCATGAAGCCCAGGACCCAGTTGGGGCCCATCAGCCCGACGACCGCGGCCACCAGCGTGAAGGTCACTTCGTTGCCATCGCCCTGCAGCGTCGCAAGGCCGAGACCGGCGCCGGGCAGGGCGAGGAACAAGGTCGCCTTGGTGCCGATGAAGACCGAGACGGCGCGGCGTGGGTTGTAGCCCGCGGCGGCGACCGTGCGTTCGAGATCCGCGAGGTCCGTGGCCGAGAGGATGGCGCGGTCGCGCAGCACCTCCCCGACCCGACGCAATGCGCCGAGCAGCATCGACCGCCCGCTGATCATCGCACCCGGCACCGGCGTGCCGCCGTCGCGCAGCGCGCGCAGGCGGGCGGTGATCTCCTCCTCCCGCGGGGAACGGCCCAGCAGCAGCCAGGCGCCCGCCAGCCACAGCAGCAGGCCGAGAACGCCCAGGACGGTGGCCAGCGTCGCGTCCATCGCTCAGTCCGACACCGCGGAGCGCAGCATCCACCGGATGATCAGCAGCCCGGAGCCCATCAGCAGCAGCCCGACCAGCAGCAGGCGGATGCCGCCATCCGTGGTGAACAGCGGCACCAGATGGCCGGGGCTGGTCAGCGCGATCGCACCGCTGGCCGCGAAGGGCAGCCCCGCCATGATCATCGCGGAAAGCCGCCCTTCCGCCGTCACCGCCTTCACGCGGGCCATCATCGTGACGCGCTTGCGCACCATGTCCGCCAGGTTCTCCAGCGTCTCGCCCAGATTGCCGCCGGTCTGCGACTGCAGGCCGATGGTGACGGCGAGAAAGAAGTATTCGGTGAGCCCGGTCCGCTCCGCCAGGCCGAACAGCGCGCGATCCAGCGGCTGGCCGATCGCGGTGCCGCTGACCACGCGCGCGAATTCCTCCCGCGTGGGAGAGGGGACCTCGCGTGCCGCATTGGCGATCGCCTCCGCCATCGGCAGCCCCGCGCGGATGGCGCGCAGGATCAGGCCGAGCGCGTCCGGGATCTGCTGGAAGATCCGGTCGCGGTAACGCCGCACCTCGCCCCTGAACAGGACATTCACCATCAGCAGGAAACCGCCCAGCCCGGCGATGGGCGCCGCCGGCGCGCCGAGAACCGTCGCCGCCACGAAGGCCGCACCGCACGCCGCGGCGATCCCGCCAAGCAGCACCAGCGGCCAGGCAATCCGCCAGGCGGACGGCACGTGCGGCGAACGTCCGCAGCGGGCCAGGGCTCGATCGAGCGCCGATTCGCCGCTGTCGCGCCGGATGTCCGGGCCCCGCGGCGCCGCCGCGGCGGCCGGCAGCGCGACCATCCGCATGCGTCCCCGCACCTGCTTGTCGCCGTCCGGGGCGCGCAGCGTGAACAGCGCTGCGACGCAGCAGGCGGCACCGGCGGCGGAGGCTGCCAGCAGGGGGAGGTTCGCCATGTTCAGCGCGGCTCCGTCGCCGCCATCCAGGCGGATAGGAGGCCGAAATACTCCAGCCGGTCCGCGAAGGCCGGGCGGATGCCGGGAGAGACCCAGCGACCGCGGATGCGGCCGTTCGCGTCCTCGCCCTGGTACTCGAACAGGAAGACGTCGTTCAGCGTCACGACTTCGCCTTCCAGTCCGCAGATCTCCGTCACATGCGTGACGCGGCGCTGGCCGTCGCGCATGCGCTGCACCTGGATGATCAGGTCCACGGCGCTGGTGATCTGGATGCGCACGGCGCGCGGGGGCAGGCTGGTGGTGCCCATCTGCACCATGTTCTCCACCCGCGTCAGCGCATCGCGCGGCGTGTTGGCGTGCACGGTGCAGATGGAACCGTCATGGCCGGTATTCATCGCCTGCAGCATGTCGAAGGCCTCGGGGCCGCGCACCTCGCCCACGATGATGCGGTCCGGGCGCATACGCAGCGCGTTCTTCAGCAGGTCGCGCTGGGTGATCTCGCCGCGCCCCTCGAGGTTGGGCGGCCGCGTCTCCAGCCGCACGACGTGGGGCTGCTGCAGTTGCAGTTCGGCCGCGTCCTCGATGGTGACGACGCGTTCGCCATGGTCGATCCAGCGGCTGAGTGCGTTCATCAGCGTGGTCTTGCCCGATCCGGTGCCGCCGGAAATCAGGATGTTCAGCCGGCAGCGCCCGGCGATCTCCAGCACCCGCGCCATCGGCTCCGAGATGCTGCCATTCGCAACCATCGAACCGAAGTCGATCTTCTTCTTGGCGAACTTCCGGATCGAGATGCAGGCGCCGTCGAGCGCCAGCGGCGGGAAGACCACGTTGACGCGGCTGCCATCAGGCAGGCGGCAATCCACCAGCGGGCTCGATTCGTCGACGCGCCGGCCGACGGCGGCCGCCATCTTCTGCGCGATGCTCGCCAGCTGCGCGCCGCTGCGGAACAGCACCGACTCCCGCTGGATCAGGCCGCGGCGCTCGACGAAGACGCAGTCGGGACCGTTCACCATGATGTCGGTCACGGTCTCGTCCCGCAGGAGCGGGTCGAGCGGACCGTAGCCCACCATGTCCTGCGTCAATTCCTCGGCGAGCGCCGCCTGCTCGCGCAGCGTGAGCTCCAGCCGTTCCTGGCCGGCAACCTCGTGCACCAGCCGCGCCAGCTGCTCGCAAAGCTGCTCGGGCGACAGCCTGGCGGCGACGGCTGGATCGATGCGGTCCATCACGGTGGTGCGCAGCTGCGCGATCACGCGCGCCTTCTCCGCGGCGACGGCGACCTCGGGCTCCACCCGGGGCGCGAGCGGGGCGTGCTGGCCGGTGGCGGATTCGGCCGTGGGTTCCGGTGGCGGGGCGTCCGATCTGCGGCCAAAGCGCTTCATCGCCCGATCCTCTCCCGAAGGCGCCCGAGCCAGGAGCGCGACGCCGCGTGCGGCCGCGTGCCGCCCACCTCCAACGCCAGTGGCGCCAGGGCCTTGCGCAGGGCGGCGCTGTCGTGCAGCGCCGGGCGGCCGAGGTTGGCAGCGCGCGGAAGCTGCTTCGGCAGGTCGGGCACCACCACATCGGGCAGGCCGCCCAGCCCTTCCTGCATCATGTTGAGCGGCAACGTGCCCGGCGCGCCGGCGCGGTTCAGCACGGTGAGCACCGGGCCGTTGCCCTGCAGCCCCGCGAGCAGCTTGCGCGCCGCGACCAGGTCCCGAGCCCCTGCGAGATCCGGCCCGAGCACCAGCACGCGCTGCCGTGCAAGCGAGAGCACCTGGCGTTCCATCGGCCCGGGTGGATAGGGCAGGTCCACCACCACGATGCTGCAGCGCGCGCGCAGCAGATCGAGCAGGCGCGTGACGCCTTCGGGCTTCGGCGCGATCTCCGCCTCCGGCGGCTCGTCGGCCGCGAGCAGGCGCAGGCGGTCCGAGGCGAGGACCGAGGCGCGTTCCAGGAACAGCGCGTCCACCCGGTCCGGATTCTCCAGCGCAACGCGCAGCCCTGCCGAGCAGCGCAGGCCGAGCATCATCGCCGCGGTCCCGCCGCGAAGATGGAGGTCCAGCAGCCCGACATGGCCATGCGTGGTCTCGGCGACCTGCAGCGCCAGGTTGACCGCGATGGTGGTGGCGCCGACGCCGCCGCGCACGCCGCACACCGTGACGATACGGCTGCCGCGATGCGCCGGCGCCTCCGCCATCCCGGCGACACGCGGGCCGAATACGCGCGCCACGCTTTCACGGGTCAGCGGCTTGTGCAGGTATTCCGCCACGCCGAGATCCCGCGTGAGATCGCGGTAGAAGCCGATGTCGGACTGCTCGCCCGTGACCAGCAGCGTCACGTCCGGCTCGCAGACCGCGGCCAGGGCGTCGAGCGCGCCGATCGGATCGCCTTCGCCGCAAAGGTCCACGACCAGCACGCGCGGTGTCCGTTCCCGCTCCAGCGCGCGGATCGCGGCGCGGATGCCGCCGCGCCGCACCGGCATCGCCTCGACCGTGTCGGACAGGCCGGCGCGCAGCGTCGCCTCCGTTTCATCGTCGGTGGCGAAGGCCAGGAGAGCCACGCGCTCAGGCATGGCGGGTGCGGTCGCGCGGGGCGCGGCGTCAGCGATTGCCATTCTGGCCCGCCGCGCTTGGAAGGAACACCGGCGACCCCTGCGCGGGCGCCCCGGGAAGCTCCCGCCGCCGGCCGTTGCGCAGCAGGCCAACGCCTGTCGCGGCGGCCGCGCCGCGCTCCGTCGTGGTGGCCACGCCGCGCTCAAGGTGCGACGGATCGGCGATCATGGCGCGCAGGTTGGCGTCGTTCAGGCCGCGCGCACGCAATGTGCCGGGTCGGTCGAAGGGATCCGTCGCGCCACCGCAGCCGGCCAGCGCGCTGCAGGTCAACAGCAGGGTCAGGCAGGTGGTGCGGGGCATCGGCGCTACTCCAGAATGAAGCCGGCGTCGCGCCGTTCGGTCGGCAGCGGCTGGTGCGGCAGGCCCCGCGCGACCTGCCGCGCATGGAGCAGGCGGTCGAGGTCGGTGGCGGGGCGGAAGCCGTCCGTGGGGCCGGCCAGACGGCGCGGGTCGGAGACCGGGCGCACGAGATAGGGTGTCACGATGATCACCAGTTCGCTCTCGCTGCGGCGAAAGCGCTCGGAGCGGAACAGCGCGCCGAGCACCGGCACTTCGCCCAGGCCGGCCACGCCGTCCGACACCTGGGAGGAGCTGCGTTGCAGCAGGCCCGCGATCGCGAAGCTTTGCCCGCTGCCAAGCTCCACCGTCGTCTCCGCCCGGCGTACCGCCAGGGCGGGGATGCGGACCGTGCCGGCACCGAGCGGGACGGTGATGGACCCGTTCTCCGACAATTCGCTGACCTCCGGGCGGACCCGCAGGTTGATGCGGTCAGGGCCGAGCACGGTCGGCACGAAGGCCAGGCTGACGCCGAACTGCTTGAACTGGATGGTGATCTGGCCGATCTGCGAGGCCGCGACCGGGATCGGGAACTCGCCGCCCGCGAGAAAGCTTGCCGTTTCGCCGGATTGGGCCGTGAGGTTCGGCTCCGCGAGGATGGTGGCCAGGCGGTCCTGCGCCAACGCATCGACGATGGCGTTAATGTCGAAGCGCGAGGAGGTGACGCCCGCGCCGAAGCGCGTCGGCGCGCCGAGCGTCGCGGTGCCCGTGGTGAGGCCGCTGATCACGCTGGCCGCGGCAGCGCCCGAGCGCAGGCCGAGCACGAAGTTCCCGCTATTCGCCAGGGCCTGCCAGTTGAAGCCGAGCTCCCGCGTGATCTCGCGTGATATCTCCATGACGCGGACGCGCAGGTTCACCTGGATGCTCGACATCACCTCGATCTCGTTGAGGACCTGCCCGTCCTCGCCGGCGAAGGCCTTGGCGACGGCCTCGGCGCGCTGCGCCTCGGAAGCCGTGGCGGCGGTGCCTGTCAGGATCACGGCGGACGCCGTGGCCTGCACCCCGAGCCCCTGGAGGGTCGGCACCGCCTGGCGGATCGCTGCCTGAATGGCAGCGGCGGAAGGCCGCGCTGCGGCCGGGGCAGGCGCGGCGGCGGGGGCGGACGCACCGGCCGGCGGGTTGCCGCCGCGCACCGTCACGAGATACTCGGCGATGGTGGCGCCGCTTTCGGCCGCGGCGAGGATCGTGGTGCGTCCCGCTGAGACGCCGATGATGACAAGGCTGGTCGGCGAGGTGGGCTGAACGCGGGCGATGCGCGGATCGGCCGCCACCACCGTCGAGGCCGCCGTCGGCAACGTCACCGCTCGGCCCCGCCCGGCCTCCAGCGTCAATTCCGATCGCAGCGCAGCCTCGGGCGCCAAGGGCTCCGAATTGGCCACGGGACCGCGGCGCGGCATGATCTGGCTGACACGGGGTAGGGCGCCGGCATCCCGCGCAGGTGATGCGGGCTCGGGGTCGCGCGACCGCCTCTGGGCGTCGGCGCTGCCCGCGGCGAGCAGGGCGGCAAATGTCAGGACGAGGGGCAGTGCGAACCGGGCCTGCCATCTCACCGGAAGACGACCTCCTGCGTGTCGTTGCCCTGCAGGACGCGCATGCGCGACCCGACCGCCGATCCGGCCCGTGACAACGCCGGGGAGACGTCGCCGCCGAAGACCGAATTCGGAATTGCATCGCCCTGCGACGCCTGCGCTGTGTCCTCCATCGCGCGGACCGTCAGGGACAGCCGCCCGAGCCGGCCGCCCACGGCGACACGCTCGGCCTCCTCCGCAGTGGCCTCGAGCGTGACGGTCCGTGCGATGCCGCGCTGCGTGCCACCGGTGCCGGGGCCTGGCTCGAGCGTGGCGCCCTGGGTGAAATGCTGGTCGACGGCGATGACGCGGACACCGGTCAGCACGGTCTCCCCCACCACCCGGCGGCCGAGCGGGGTGGCGGCGGCGTCGAGTTCCTGCGTCAGGATCACATCCACCCGGTCGCCCGGCCAGATCAATCCCGCCGCGCCCGTCACGGCATCCACGCCCACCGCGATGGCGCGGGTGCCGGGGCGCAGCACGGCGGCGAGGAAGCCGCGGTCGCGCGGGCGCAGCACGTCGGTGCGCGCCACGGTGGCGCCGGGGTCGAGGTAGCGGCGCAGCATGCCGCCGCGCAGTTCCTGGCGCACCTCGTCAGAATGCTCGAGCGCGCCATCCGGCAGCTCCGCCGGGTTGATGTGACGCACCGCGAAGTCCTCGTCCTTCACCAGCGTGCCCGCGGGCAGCGCACGCGCTGCGACCAGCAGCGCGGCGCGCGCCGGCGGCGCGGGTTGCGGGGCCTCGACGGCCAGCGCTGCGGGCGGAGACGCCGTGCGCAGCGCTGCCAGGGTCAGGTAGCCAAAGCCGGCGGCGCCGATCAGCAGGCAGGCGCCGAGAACGGTGCGGATCATCGCGCATCAGCCTCCTGCGGGGATCAGTCGGACCAGCGTGCCGCCACAGGCGATGGCGACGGCGTAGGGAAGCGGGCCACGCCGGCGGATGCGCCGGCGCTCGACGGCCAGGACGCGGCCGGGCAGGGAAGCCGGGATGCCGACTGCGAAGGGTTGCGGCGAGGGCAGGCGCGCGAGGGCCAGATAGACGCACCCGAGCACGCCGCCCGCCAGCGCAGTGAGCAACAGGAAGTCCATGGTGCCGAACGGCGGCAGGCCCACTGCGACGGCCGCGCCGAGCTTCAGGTCGGCACCGCCCAGCATGCCGCGGGCGTGCAGCGGGACGAGAAGCAGGAACAGCAGCGCCGCGCTGCCGAGCGAGAGGACCACGGCGAGCGGCCCCTCGGTCGCCCTCAGGCCGCAGCCGGCAGCTGCGAGCGCGATGCTGAAGCCATCCGGGATAGTCCGCGTGGCCACGTCACGCAGGGCTGCGGCGATCAGCAGGATGGGGACGCCGTAGAGGAGAGCCGAATGCAGGATGGCCACGGGTCACCTCGTGCGGCGCCGCCGAAGCGGCGCCGCGAACATGTTCATTGCCTAGAAGGTGAAGCCGCCGAGGGCGGTGACCAGCCGGCCGAACAGGCCGCTGAACGCACCGATGACGCCCACGGCCAGCGCGGCGGCGATGAGGCCGTATTCCAAGGCCGTCACGCCCTTGCGGTCGGCGGCGGCCTGCTTGGTGACGGTAACGAACTTGTTCAGCATGTTCTGTCTCCGCGTTGTAGGTCGACAGGCTTTGGGACGCACCCAATGCGCGTCCGCGGTGAGCGCATGCACACCAGCGGTATTTCCCGTCGCCGGAAACACAATGCGCGGTTGATCGAAGCCCAACAACACTGGAATTGTCAGTTAAACCCACCCCGCTTTGCTTTGTTTGATATCTCATTCACAATGTGTCTGACGATTTGCGACAATGTCACGCAAGCAATTCAAGTGTAGTCGGATGTATTCGAGTGTACTTCTTTGCTGACATCGTAGGGCGGCCATTCCCCCGCAGCGCGGTGGTTTGAGCGGGGTGGATGCTGCCACCGCATCAAGGTCACATCAGTCCGGACAAGGCGTTTCCGACGACGATGCGGACCCAGGTGACGCCGTCATGGCCCTCCGCGGGTTCGGGAACCGCATACAACTCATGACGAAACCTGCCGGGCGATTCCGGCGGGCGTCGAACATCGTGCGATGGCGCTGCCAATGCCCTGCTCTGCAGCGCGCTCATCAAGGAGCCTTCCGCATGGTCCCCATCCCGACAGCGCCAGTGGCGGATCGGCGCGCCGCACAGGCGGCAAAGCACGCGACCACGAAGGGTGTACCCGCTCCGCGGCCGCAGGGTATGTCAGCCGCCTGGGCGCTGCGTCGCGACCGCCGGGGAACCGTGGCCGTCACGGTCGCGATCGGCGCCTCAGCGCTGCTCGGCGCCGCGGCGCTCGCGACCGATGTGGGCAACCTGTACCTGGTGCGCCGGAACATGCAGAGCGCGGTCGATGCGGCCGCGATCGCGGCAGCACGCGGCATGGCCGGAGGGGCAGACGACGTCGCCGTTGGGGCGCTCGCATCCGATGTGGCGGCGAGAAACGGCTTCCAGACCGGCACGCAGACACGCATCACGAACGTGGATGTCGCGGTCCTGCGAGCCACGAGCCCGCGCCAGGTCACCGTCACTGTCCAGCAGACCCAGCCGATGCCCTTCGTGCGGGCGATGATGAGCGCAGCGCCGGTGGTGACCGCCTCTGCCACGGCAGTGGCGCAGAGCGACCCTGGCGGCGCCTGCGTGCTGTCGCTCAGCCAGCCGATCGCCTTCGCCGGCAACTCCAACCTGCAGGCGCCGAATTGCGGCCTGAGCTCGAATTACCGCCATCCGGACTCCCTCCGCTTCGGGTCGGGCGGGTCCAATGCGGGCAGCAGCTTCACCGTGCGAGTGTCCTCGCTCATCTCGAGCGGGGGCTGCACGACCTGCACAGCGGCGGAAGCGCTGCTGAAGCTGGCCTTCACGCGCAACCGGCCGGCCTTCTATCAGGCCGACACGGCCAATCCCTATGCGAGTATCACCAGCCAAGGGCCCGCCCTGCTCGACGACATGACCCGCGGCAGCGCCTGCGCGTCGCCGAAGAAGCTCGATGAATCGCCCGAACAAGGCATCGTCGCGCTCCCGCCAGGCTGCTATACTAGCATGTCGGTGACAGGCGGGCGCACGCTGCAACTCAGCCCTGGCATCTACGTCGTCTCGCAGGGCAATTTCTCGGTCTCCGGCGGTTCGCAGGTGAACTGCCCGCTCTGCACCTCGCCGACCAACGGCGTGACGATCGCCATGGTGCCAGGTTCCGGCAACAAGCCGTCCGATGTCGGTGCCATCGACATCCAGGCGAATGCCATCGTGAACCTCAGCGCGCGCAGCACGACGGCCGACCCGAAGCTCGCCACCGGCCTCGACGGCGTGCTTTTCTATCGCGACGGGCGTTGGCCCGCGGAGACCGGCGTCGCGCGCATCACCATCCAGGGCGGTCCCGCCGTGCTGCTGCGCGGCGCGATCGTGGGACCGACGACGAATGTCGAACTGCGGGGCGGGCCGAACGTGGATACCGCTGCGGCGACAAACTGCATGGCCTTCGTGGTCCGGGGCATGACATTCCAGGGCGGGTCGGGGCTCGACACCTCGGGCTGCACGGCAAGCGGGGTGCGCTTGCCGTCGCTCGAATTCGTCAAGCTGGCGAGCTAGTTGGGATGCTTAAGGCATGGAAGGCATCGCGCGACCGGCGGGGCCTCGCCGCCCTCGAGTTCTGCATCGCGGCGCCGATGCTGGTGACGGTTCTGGTCGGAGTCATGGACCTGGGCCGAGCCATCGACCAGACCATCCGGCTGGAGACAGCGGCGCGTGACGGCGCGCAATACGCGCTGTCCTTCCCCGACGACTTGGCGGGCATCCGGAACAGCGTCAGCACGGCACTTAATGGCCAGGCCGGATTGCGCACGCCGCAGGTCACGATGGCTTGCGAATGCCCCTCCGCGGGGGGTGGCGTGCCGGCGGCGGATCCGGGCTGCACCAGCCCCTGCTCCGGCCGGCAGCGCTTGCTGACGATCGTCGCGCAGCAGGATTTCAACGCCACCCTTCTCAAGAACGTGAAGGTGCTGACTGGCAATGTCACGCTGCGCATCGAATAGGCCGCGCCGCCGCCGATTGGGAGTGGCGGGGTCGGTTGCCCTGGAATGGTCGCTGGTCGCACCGGCGCTGATTGTCCTGCTCGTCGGCGGCATAGATCTGGGCCGGTACATGTTCACCGCGCAATCCGTCCGCGAGTTGAGCGGAATCGTCTCTCGCGCAGCGATGATCGACCCGGCCCTGGCCGGCTGCACCGCGCCCAAAGCGCTGGCTGCCCGCACGCCGATGCTGAGCGACCCGGCGAAGCTGACCGTCTGCGTCACGCGCAGCGCCGGCAATGGCACGACGAACTCCGCAAGCATCGAGGTACGCTACGACTTCGCCTTCCTCGTCACCGTGCTGGCAGGCCGTGTCAGCCAGATCCGTGAGACGCAGCAGCTTATCTGGTAGGTGACGAGGCTGCTCTTCATGCCGCGCAGGGCAAGGGAGCGACAGCGCTGCGGACGGCTCATCATTGGCCACCCAGCAGGCAACGAGCCTCGCTGCCTGGCTCATTGACAGGCCGACGCATGTGCCTGGAACGCGACTTGTCTATGGCGACGTGCCTAGCCCCCATCCACCCGGGACGATCATGCCGCGTCAGCCAATTGCGGTCTTCACCGCATCCAGCAGCGCCTGGCGCGTGAAGGGCTTGGGCAGGAAGACGGCGCCGGCGGCGTTCAGCGTGAGCGTGTCGGGCGTGTAGCCCGACATCAGCAGCCCCGCGACCGCTGGATTGATGCAGCGGACACGCTCCAGCAGCGCCAGCCCGTTGACCTCGCCTGGCATCACGACATCGGTCAGCAGCACGTCGACCCGTTCCCCCGCCTCAACGCGGGACGCAGCTTCCGCGCCGCAGGCCGCCACGGCGACATCGTAGCCGGCGCGGATCAGAATGCGTTCCGCGAGGGCACGGATTTCCGGCTGGTCGTCCACCACGAGCACGCGACGCGGCGTGGTGACGTCCGCCGCAGGCAAGGAACTGGCGGGCTCATCGGACGCGGGCGGAAGGCGCGTGGTCGCGGCCATCGCGGGCAGCTCCAGCGTCACCGTCGTGCCCGTGCCGGGCTCGCTCGACAGGCGCACACGTCCGCCAAGCTGGCCCACCAGCCCGCCGACGTGCGACAGCCCGAGGCCCGAGGCCGGACGACCGGTCTTGGTGGTGAAGAAGGGTTCGAAGGCGCGCGCCACGATCTCGCTGCTCATGCCGCGGCCGTTGTCGGTCACCGAGATGGCGACAAAGCGCCCAGGTGCGATGTCGCTGTCGGCAAGGTCGCCGGCGGTCAGCGTGACCTCGCGGACGGCCAGCGCGATCCGGCCGCCGGTCTCCGGCATTGCCTCGCGGGCGTTGGCGACCAGGTTGCCGATGGCGGCGCGCAGCTGCGCGGGGTCGCAGAGGCAGTCCGGCAGGCCCGGCGCGATGTCGAGCGTGACCTTCGTCTTCTGCCCGGCCAGATCCTCCAGCACGGGCTTCATCTCCTCCAGCAGCGATCCGATCGCAACCGGCTGGACCTGCAGCACCTGCGTGCGCGCATAGACAAGCAGGCTGCCGGCGAGCTGCGCACCCGCTTCCGCCGCCTTGCGCGCGCGATGCGCGACGCCGCGTTGGACCGGGCTGGTCGCGGATTCCTCCAGCATTTCCAGGTTGCCGATGACGACCGTCAGCAGGTTGTTGAAATCGTGCGCCACCCCCCGTGCCATCCGCCCCAGCGCTTCCAGTGCATGTGCCTGCGCCAGCCGCGCCTCCAGGGCGATGCGCCGGTCGGTCTCCTGCTCCAGCGCATGCAGCGCGTTGGAGCGCTCCCGGAAGGCGCGGTGTGCGAGCCAGGTGGCGCTGGCCAGCAGCAGCGTTGCGGCCAGCGCCAGCAGGGCATCGCGCAGCAGATCCGCTCGCCAGGCCGCCACCCTTACCGGCATGTCGACGCCGTAGCCGATGAAGGCAGGGAACGCGCCAAGTCGCCGATAGGCATAGACGCGCTCCACCCCATCCACCGAGGAGCTGGCGTACAGCTCGCCACGTGCCGAGCCGGTGGCGAGGGCGCGCATGAGCGGGCTGGAGGGTTCGAGCCGCTCGATCGCCGGGGCCGGCGGGTGACGCGCCAGGATGACCCCGTCCTCCCGGATCAGGCTGGCGGCGCCCCCCAGGCCGCGCTTCATCGCGCCGAACGCATTCTCGAAGTGCAGCGGGCTGATGGCGACATGCAGAATGCCGACGAAGGCACCGCCTGGAGCGGAGCGGCGCTGGCTCATCGCGAAGGAGGGCAGGTTGGTGGTGCGGCCGATATAGGGCTCGCTGATGAAGTGTGGCACGAAACCATGGCGATGCACCTCGAAGTATTCGAGGCCAGCAAGACTCAGGCTGGATGGCCACGGCAGGCTGGCGGCGATGATCGCGCCTTCCGAGTTGCTCACCCAGATGGAGACGGTCTGCGGAAGCTGGCTTGCCAACTCGGCGAGCTGCGCGGCAACGCTGCTGGAGCGCACCTCCTCGTCCGACATGTTGCGGACCATGCCGTCGACGAGTTTGAGCACCAGTTCCTGCGTCTCGAAGATGTGGCGGGCCTGCTGCTCGATGATGGTGACGGTATTGAGCGTGTCGTTCTCCGCAGTGACCTTCATCAACGTCCAGCGCTCGGCCGAGATGCCCGCCAGCAACCCGAATGGCAGCAGCACGGAGAGCGCGAACAGCGCGACGATGATGCGCGGCGTCTTCATGCGCTTTCCTCCACGCCAGCCGCGCGGCAGCCAAGCGTTTCGAGATCGTAGATGCAGGGCGGTGCGATCACAAGCCAGCGGCGGGCGCGAAACCGTGCTGCAACGCGCCAACGCGACGATGCGCTTCTTCGCAGCGCGCCACTCGCACAAGCTTGCCACGGTGTGCGAGTTCCTGTGCCGGCTTTCCAGGCCGCAGCCGCGAGCCGGGTACTTTCGGCGAGAGCGGCCTGCATGGCCGCGTGTACCTCCGCCTGCGCGCGCGCGGCCCCACGGACAATGGCGCGATCCATGACTTCGGCGACCTCCGCCAGGCGGGGAGGCTTCTGCAGCAGGCCGAAGGTGCCGGCGCGCAGCGCGCCGAGGGCGACATCCGTGCCCGCGCCGCCGGTCAGCAGCACCACCTCGATCGCCGCTTCCTCGGGGCGGTCGCGGCGCCGCACCTCTGTCAGTTGCAGGCCATCCACGCCGGGCATGCGCACGTCGGATGTGACAACGCCAATCTGGGGGTCCGCCTTCGCCAGGGCTGATGCCGTCGTCGCATCGCCGGCGCCGGTGGACTGGTGGCCGTGCCTGGGGAGAAAGCGCAGGAGCATGTCGACGATCTGCGGCCCATCGCCGACCATGAGGATACCGAGACGCTGGGGTTCCGGGGCAAGCTGCTGCATGAGCCGCTCCTGATGAGGGGGCGAGCTACCAGACGAGGCGGTAGCCCCGGCCGCGGACGGCGGCGAGCGTGATGCGCCCGGCCGACGCCTCGTGCAGCTTCTGGCGAAGATTGGAGGCCAACTGGTCCACTCCACGCTGTTCCGGCAGCAGGCGGCGCCCGAGCACGCGCTCCGAGATGGTCTCGCGGTCCGCCAGGTTCTCCTGTTGCGTCAGCAGAAGGGACAGCAGCCTGGCCTCGCCGCCGGTCAGCCGTGTCTCCGCCCCTTCGGCATCGACCAGACGGTGGCGGGCGGGCTCCAGGTTGACGCTGCCGAACCGCCAGGCCTGCCGCGTGTCGAGCTCGGCCGCGGCGGGCGCTTCTGCGGTCGGGACTTGCGGCTCCAGCCGGCGGCTCAGCGCGCGCACGCGGGCCACCATCTCACGCGGGGAGAAGGGCTTGGCGAGGTAATCGTCCGCCCCGACCTCAAGGCCGATGACGCGGTCCATCGCGTCGCCGCGGCCACTGACCACGATGATGCCAAGCCGTCCCTGGCCGGACGCTTCCCGCACAAAGGCGATGCCGTTGCCGTCGGGCAGGCCCAGATCGACGACTGCGATGCAGGGCTGGTCATCGCGCAGGCGTGCACGCCCTTCCGCGAGGGTTTTCGCCGTAACGGTCTGCCATCCGTCGCGGGTCAAGGCCGCGTTGATCATCGCGGAAACGCCGGGGTCGTCCTCGACGATCAGAACGGGCCGAGCGGACTGCATCAGCTGTCTTCCAGAAAGTTCCCGCCTCGTTAGTGCAAATTTACGTGATTAACGCTTTGGTGTCGATCCCAAATCATGCCCATGGCTGTTCGGCCGCCGGGCAATGGGCCCGGAAGCGACCGGGCCAGGGGCGATTGCCGGCCGATCAGGCTTCCAGCACGTGGCGAAGCTTCGCAGCAAGCTCGTGGCGGCGATACGGCTTGGTCAGCAGGTGCACCCCGCGATCGACCCGGCCCTCATGGACAATGGATTGCTCGCTGTAGCCGGAGGTGAACAGCACCTTCAGCCGCGGCTGCACCACCACCGCAGCCTTGGCAAGCTCCACGCCGTTCACGCCGCCGGGCATGACGATGTCCGTGAACAGCAGGTCGAAGTCGTGCACCTGCCGCAGCAGCGCCAGCGCCTCGGGCCCGGCGGCGGCAGCGGTGACGCGGTAGCCGAGGCCTATCATCAGGCCGTTGACATGCTCCCGCACCAGCATGTCGTCTTCCACGAGAAGGACGTGCTCGCGCCCGGGTGGCAGCGCGGCAGGTGTGTCCTGTGCCGCCGCCGCCTCCTGCCCTTCCATAGACCGCGGCAGGTAGAGGCTTACCACCGTGCCATGGCCGGGTTCGGAATGGATGCGCGCATGGCCTCCGGACTGCCGGGCAAAGCCGTAGACCATGCTCAGGCCAAGGCCGCTGCCCTTGCCGACCTCCTTGGTCGTGAAGAAGGGCTCGAACGCGCGCGCCATGACATGCGGTGCCATGCCGGTTCCGGTGTCAGAGACCACGATGGTGATATAGGGGCCGGGTCGGACGTCGAACTGCTGCGTGGCGATGTCCTCGTCGAGCCAGGCGTTCGCCGTCTCGATGGTCAGGCTGCCGCCCTGCGGCATGGCGTCCCGCGCATTGATCGCGAGGTTGAGCAGCGCCACTTCGAGCTGGCCGGGATCGACATCCGCGAGCCAGCACTCCGGCGCGCAGCGCACCGCGATCTGGACGTGCTCGCCCAGGGTACGGCGCAGCATGGCTTGCATCCCGATCGCCAGCGCGCCGACATCGATCGAGCGCGGCTCCAGCGCCTGGCGGCGCGCGAAGGCCAGCAGGCGGCTGGTCAGCTCCGCGCCGCGTTCCGCCGCGGTCATCACCATGCCCGCCATCTGGCGGAGGTCCAGCTGGGCTTGCAGCTCGTCGACCAGCAGCTCGGCATTCCCCAGGATGATCGTCAGCAGGTTGTTGAAGTCATGCGCAACGCCACCGGTCAGCTGTCCGACCGCCTCCAGCTTCTGCGCCTGGCGCAGCCGCTCGTCGAGCTCGCGCCGTTCGGTCTGGTCCGCCATGCTGCGGAGCATGCGCACCACGCGTCCCCGGTCGTCACGAATAATGAAGGCCCGGTCGATGATCCAGCGCGTGCTGCCCGCATGATCGATCATCCGGTACTCGCATTGCGTGACCTCCGCACCGCCCTCGATGGCGGTGCGGGACGACTGCAGCACGCGATCGCGGTCCTCGGGGTGGAGCAGGTCGATCCAGCGCTGGACGCGGTCCGCCTCGCTCGCGGCCTTCTCGCCGAACAGCTGCCGGCCGTTCTCGTTCCACCAGACCTCGCCGGTGACGAGGTCCGCGTCCCAGACGATGTCGTTGGTCGCGCGCGCGACCAGCCTGAAGCGTTCCTCGCTGGCGCGCAGCGCCGTCTCCGCCCGCTTGCGTTCGGTCACGTCGCGCTCGGTCGCCACCCAATGGGTGAAGCAGCCGCGTTCGTCGGCGAGCGGCACGATGTCCAGCTCTATCCAGAAGGCCTCTCCGGCCTTGGTGTAGTTCACGAGCTCGGCGCGGACCGGCTGCCAGGCCTTCAGCGCGGCGCCGATGCGGTCGAGCTCCGCCCGGTCCGTCGCCGGGCCCTGCAGGAAGCGCGGCGTGCGGCCGATGGCGTCCTCCCGCGTGAAGCCGGTGCGGCGGACGAAGGCGTCGTTCGCATAGACGATGCGGGGGCCTTCGGGACCGGCGGTCGGCTCGGCTTCCGTGATCAGCAGGATGTCGGTGATGCGCGCCGCCGCGGCCTGCAACAGGCGAAGCTCCTGCTGGTCGGCACGCTCGCGGGTGACGTCCCGGAAGTAGATCGCCAGCCCTTCCGTGCCGGGATAGGCGGTGACCTGGAACCACGCGCCGAGCGGCGGGAAGAACTCGGTGAAGCGCCGCGTCTCTTGCCCGGTGAGCGCTGCCTCGTATTCGTGGGCGAGCTTCGATCCGACGGCCTCGGGGAACACGTCCCAGACGCTTCGGCCCAGCAGCTCGGCCGCACTGCGCTGCATCAGACGCTCGGCTTCATGGTTCAGGAAGGTGTAGCGCCATTCAGCGTCGATGGTGAAGAAGCCGTCGCCGATGTTCTCCAGCACGTTGGTCAACTGCCGGCCGATCTCTTCGGCCTGCTGCCGCGCCTCCACCAGCTCGGAGACGTCCTGGAAGGCGCCGCGGAGCGCGAAGACACGCCCGTCGTCGTCGCGCGTGGCCTCGCCAATCACGCGAACCGACACGCGACGACCGCAGGCGTCGATGATCTGGAACGGCTCGTCGAAGGGAGTACTGTGCTGGATACAGGCATCCACCGCCGCCTGGATGCGGCTTCGGTGTTCCGGGATGTAGAAGTCGCACAGCTCGTCGAACGGCATGCCGCGCAGATTCGGCACGCCGTGAATGGCCGCGACCTCGGCCGACCATTCCACGTGCCTGCAAGGCAGCTGCAGGCGCCACCCGCCGACGCGGGCGGTTCGGCCGGCGATCCGCAGCAGTTCGGTCGCTTCCGCAAGCCGTGCCGCTTCCTCGATGTCACGTGTGACGTCGCGGACCACGCCCGAGAGGATCCGCTGGCCGGCCGCCTCCGTCGCGTCCGCCTCGCCACGCACATGCACGATGGTGCCGTCGGAGCGGAGGATGCGGTGGTCGAACCGAAAATGCGTGTCACCGGACGCGAGAAAGGCCGCGAAGTTGTCCTGCATCGCGGCACGGTCGTCGGGATGCACCAGGCGGACATACGCATCGCGGGTGTGGCCGAACTCATCCGGCGCGACGCCGTGCAGGGCATAGAGGTTGTCCGACCAGCGAAGGGCGTTGGTCGTCAACTCCATCTGCCAGATGCCCATGCCGAGCATCTGCTGCGCGCTGCGCAGCGTGGCCTCCTGCTCCCGAAGGCGCCGGGTCGCTGCCTCCATCGCCTGCGCCTGGAGCCGCGCTTCGAGGGCAAGGACGTCCGCCCGCCCGCACGGCCCGTCGCCCGGGATCCCCCCCGGCTGGTGGACGATAAGCACCACCGTGCCGTCCGTGCCGCGCACCGGCGCGTTGACGCCGGCGGGCCGGCCGGGGGTGTCGGCCAGACCCGTCGCGACGACGCGCTTGAGGGAGGCACGCATCGCCTCCGCATCGTCCGGGCCGAAGATTCCGGACAGCGGCTTGCCGAGCACGGCGTCGCGCTGCAGGCCTGCGCCGGCGAGGTAGGCGTCGCTGGTTGCCACGACGGATTGCGTCACCGCATCCAGCACCAGGTAGCGCCCAGGCAGCACCTGCACCAGGCCCTGATAGTGGCCGCGTGCGTCTTCCGCGGCGCGGCGCAACCCGGCCTCCCGATGCAGTGCCTCGGCGCAGGCCCGTTCGCCGGCGACGTGGCGGCTGACATCCCGCGCGACGACGATCCTGGCGGGCCTCCCGCCGATATCAAGGCCCTGGGAGGTCAGCTCGACATGGATGGCATGGCCCGACTTCCTGCGATGGCGCCAGACGCGGGCGTGGTCGGAACCGCCGGGGGCGGAGGCCAGGCTGTGTCGCAGCGCGGGGGCATCCTCCGGCAAGCCCATCTCGTCCGCCGTGACCGCCAGGAACTCCGCACGCGAATAGCCGTAGGCCGCAATGGCCGCGTCGTTGACGTCCAGGAACTGAAGCGTGGCGGCATCGAGCACCCAGACCGGGTCGGGATGGCGTTCGAACAGCACCTGCGCCGCCACATCCATCACAACGCTCCGTAATCGCCAGTCGCGACGACTGGGAGACGCACCATACGTCCTGGTGGCAACGGATGGGAACCGCTGACTGGATCTGTCACGCATCCCGCCGGCGTGCCGACATGACGGCAGCCTGTTTGGCGCAGCCCGGGACCAACGGCGCGGAGAGGCCGAGATCCTGCCATGCGAGGCGCGCCATCAGCGTGATCGCCGCTGGGTAGTAGTGCACCGCATCGGCGACCGCGGGCAAGGCGCTGTCGCGCCTGTTGCCCACCGACGCGGCGAACGCCAGGCGGGCCACCGCCTCCTGTCCCGCATCGCCGGCATAGGGCGCGGCGAGGCCGGTGCGCAGGTCTACCCAAGCGGGCATGACGCGGTGGCCCGGGTCGGTCCAGAACGCGACCGCAGCGCGCACCGCCGCATGCTGCGCCTGGCCGGCCCAGACGAGGTTCAGCGGCACGCGCAGCGCGTCGTCGGAGAACCGCGGCGGCCAGCCCGGCGCGGGGGCCGGGCGCCCGGCGCCGCGCGGCAGCGCCACCCAGTCGGCCGGAAGCCGCCAGCGGCCGAAGCGTGCCGTCTCGGCCAGGGCGATGCCGCCGGCCTCGAGCTCACGCCAAATTGGGCTCGGCGCGACGCGCGCCAGCGTGCGGAAGGCGGGCAGGACGAAGTAGCTGGGGTTCACGACGAGATGGTCGACCTTGAGGAAGCCCTCCGCCCCGGGCAGCAGCATCGCACCCTCCGGCCGCGGCAGCACCGCGCGGCGCAGCAGGTCGCGCGCCATCTCCGCCGCAAGACTCCGCCACTCGCCGCTCGACCAGCGCTCCGCCGCATCCGCCAGCGCCCAGGCGACGAGCAGGTCGCCGTCGCTGGCATTGTTGAGGTCCGCGACCGGCGTTGCGGCACCCGGCTGGTAGCGCCAGGCGAGCAGCGTGTCATGCGGCCGGCGCAATGTGCCCCGGGTCCATGCCAGGATACGCTCGAATCTGGCGCGGTCACCGAAGCGCAACGCGAACAGCAAGCCTGTGCCCTGACCTTCCGAATGCGAGATGCCCTGATTTCCCGAATCCACCACCCGTCCTTCGGGAGTGATGAAGCGGCGGGCGAAATCCTGCCAGTCTTCGGCCACGACGACGGCTGATGGCGCCGGTTGTTCGGTGGCGCGTGCCTGGCCGGGCCCGGTGGTACGCGTCAGCGGTGTCGCGGCGGTGATCCCGGCGAGCGCTGTGGCACCGCCGAGCAGGAGTCGCCGGCCGAACCGCGGAGCCTGGGCACTCTGCATGTCCCCGCCAGGCAGATGTTGCATCACGCGCGCTCCTCGTCGGCGGCGGCCCGGATGGCCCGGCCAGCTGCCGATCCTGGTAGCGCCGCCGCCGCCCGGCCTTCGAGCCAGCATTTGTGCTGAGTTGTGCGACCTGCCCGTATCCCGCGATGGTCAATCGCGACATTGCCTACGGAAATCGGGGAGCCGCAGGCCGATGACGGCCGGCTGGCACGATGGCTCACCTTTCCTGACCTTTGGCGACATTCGAGACCGAGGCAGCCGTGTCACTCTCGGCGCCTTGGCGAGCCCGGGGGCAGCATGCGCGACGACGATGGCGACCTGATCGGCCGCGCTGAGGCGGGAGGGAGCTATCGGCTCGATGCCGATTGCCGATTCGTGACCGTGGATGCGCACGCGGCCGAATTGCTGGGCCAGCCTGCCTGGTCACTGACCGGCAGCATCATCTGGGAGGTGTTGCCGGAGCTCCGCGTGCCGCTTCAGGCCCGCTTCGAGGCGGTGCTGCAGGGCGGCGGGGCGAGCCGTTTCGTCTGCCGCCTTCGCCCGGTCGATCGCTGGTACGCGGCGCAGGTGGATCCGGTCGGCCCGCCGCAGGCGCCGGCCGGCCTGATGGTCCGCTTCTACGATGCGACGGCCGAGCTCGGCGCGCTGAACGACGAGATTGTGGCCGAGAGGCTGGACGCGGCGGCGGAGGCAACAGGCCGGCTGGCGCACGATGTCAACAACGGCCTCACCGTCGTTCTCGGCAATGCGGAGTTCCTCGAGGAGGAGCTGGCCGGCCGGCCGGACCTTCTGGAGGTCGTGCGGCTCGTCGCGGATGCGGCGGAGCGCCTGGCGGCGCTGACTAAGCGCGTGCAGAGCTTCGCAAGCTACCGCCGCCAGGGGTTCGGCCAGACGCCGCCGGACGCGCTGCTGCCGCGAATGGCCGCGCGCCTGACATCGAACGCGCCGGACTGGCCGGTGCTGGTGGCCTGCGAGCCCGACCTTCCGCCGGTGCTGGTCGATGCCGAAGATCTGGAGGCGGCGCTGTCGGAGTTGGTGCTGAACGCTCGCGCCGCCCTGCCGGACGGTGGACCAGTGCGGCTTCTCGCGCAGGCGTCGGCACGGCCCGGGCGGGTGATGATTGCGGTGGTCGACGGCGGCTGTGGGATGCCGCCCGCACTGAGCCTGCGCTGCATGGAGCCCTTCGTGACCTCCGGTTCGCGGCAGGGGCTCGGGCTGTCGGTCGTGCGGGGCTTCGCCGCGGCGCACGGGGCGACGCTGCAGATCGATAGCGATCCTGGCGCCGGCACGATCGTGACGCTCGACCTGCCCGCGGCGGCTGGCGAGGCGGAGCCGCCGCCGTTGCGCCACGGCGCCAAACGGCCGCATGTGCTACTGGTGGACGACGATGCGAATGGAAGGACCAAAGAAACGCGGCTGCCCGACGCACTCGGCTGCGACGTGATCGCCGCCGCAAAGTCGCGCGATGCGCTGGAGGCCTTGCGCCAGGGTCCGCGCCCGGCGCTGCTGCTCGCGGATGCGGTCCTGCCCAATGGCGCAGGTGGAGCGCTGCTGGTGGAACAGGCGCGGCGACTGCACCCGGCGCTTCCCGCGGTGCTGATCTCGGACGACGCTGCGCTAGGGAGCGTTGACTCCAGGGAGAGAGCATCGGACCTGCCGTTGCTGGAAAAGTCGTTCGGGACGAGCGAACTGGAACAGGTCTTGAGCGGGGCGCTGGAGCGGTGATCGGCTCTCCCATATGCGTCGGGCTTGCTGCTGGCTGGAACGCCACGGACGCCCAGCATGCCGCCCTGCGCTGAACCGGGCGGGCCGGGTTGGCCTTTCGTCGGCCGAAGGCGGGAGCGCCCAGGACGGGGGCGCATGCGCGGCACGCCCACAGACCATGTGCCGCGCCTCAGTGTCCGAGCACCCAGTGTTGCGTGGGACAGGCAGGCATGTCAGCCGTTAAACGCTGTCCGCGGCATCTGCGCATGCAGCGCCAGTCAGAACTCCGGCGACGGCACATCGGCGTCCGCGACGGTCCGGGTGCTTGTCGTCGAGGATGACGAGCCCGTGCGGAGCCACATTGTCCGGATCGTCACGGCGCTCGGCTTTCGCGTGCGTACGGCTGGCAGCGGGATGGACGCCTTGCAGGCCCTGTCTGCCGACCTGCGCTGCGACCTGTTGGTGACCGATGTCGTGATGCCCAGGATGAGCGGCGGTCAGCTTGCCCAGGCGGCCCGGCTGCTGTCGCCCGGGCTGCCGGTGGTCTTCGTGACGGCACACAACGTCGACCCCATTGTCGAGCAGCTGTGCCGCGACGGCAGAGCGGTGATGCTGCCCAAGCCGTTCCGCCGCCAGATGCTGGTTGCGGCGCTGATGCAGGCCCTTCGGTGCGGCTGACATAAGCCTACAAGTCATAACGACTCCAGGCATGCGAGCCGCGGCTGCACGGTTCATGGTTATCCCGAGACGGAATGGGCTGCCTGGGGAGCTTCGATGCCTGACACCTGCATCGCGGTCGCGCCGCGTCCCCTTTGGATGCCGGCTAACGACGATCTGTCGCTGCTCGATCTGTGCTGCCGCGGCGACGCACGGCAAGCACGAGCCATGCGCGCGCTGCTGGACCAGCTGGGTCGCCACCACATGCCGAGCGCAAAGCATTCCCTGCGCGTCGCCCATACGGTCATGGCAATGTGGAAATATGGGTCGGAGCAACTCGGCGATCCGGTGACCGCGGCCACCGCCGGCGTGCTGCACGACATCGGCAAGCTGTTCATCTCCGCCGCCACACTCGACTCCGGCCGCCAGCTTTCGCTGGACGAGCGTGCGCAAGTGCGCGAGCACCCCGCGGCCGGGCAGCGCGTGCTGGCGGGCCTCGGCTTCGATGAGGGGGTGATCGCCGCTGCGCGGGAGCATCACGAATGCTGGGCCGGCCAGGGCTATCCCACGGGCCGGCCGTCCCGCCTGCTGCATCCCCTCGGGCGCATTGTTGCCGTCGCCGACGCCTTCGTAGCCATGGTCGAGCCCGGGCGCGCCTACCGTGCACCGCTCGGCCGAGCGGCAGCACTGGCCGAGATCGCGCGCTGCAGCGGCACGCATTTCGATCCCGACGCGACCGCCCTGCTGCTTGTCACCTTCGCCGGCAACCCAGCCGACCGGATCGAGCTCTTCGCCTCCTAACACCGTCGGGCCCGCCCTCGCCCGGGCAGGCGCCGCGGCACCGTGTCATCCCCGGGAACCGCTCCCGCACGATCAGCAGGACATCCGCCATGAATGCGTCCGACATCGCCGAGCAGCTCATGCAGCGCAGCGCCGCGCCGCGGGAGATTGCGTTCCGCGACCTCGTGGAAAGCGCATCCGACGTCGTCATCGTGACCGATGTGGCGCTCGACCAGCCCGGCCCCTTCATCCGCTATGTGAATCCGGCCTTCACACGCCTGACCGGCTGGCAGCCTCAGGAGGTGGTGGGCCGTTCACCCCGCATCCTGCAAGGTCCGGGCACCGATCGGGCGACCACCGCTGCCATCGGCGCGGCGTTGCGACGCGGGGAACGGACATCGGCGAAGATCCTGAACTACGCCCGCAACGGCGCGCCCTACTGGCTGGACCTGCGCATCGTGCCGCTGTTCGATGCGCAGCTCCGCATCGACGGCTTCGCCGCCTTCGAGCGCGATGTCACCTTGGACAAGCGGCAATACGACGAACTGGAGCATCTGGCGGACCGCGACACGCTGACCGGCGTGCCGAATCGGCGCGCGCTGCTGCGTGGTGCCGAGGCGGAGCTCGCGTCGCGTGGCGATGGAGGCTTCTGCGCCGCCTGGGTGGACATTGACCACTTCAAGCGCGTGAACGATACGCATGGCCATCCCGCAGGCGACGCCGTGCTGATGGCGGTTGCGGATGTCCTGGCTGAGAACTTGCGACGCGTCGACCTGTTCGGCCGGATGGGTGGCGAGGAGTTCGCAATCTGCATGCCCGGAGTGACGATCTCGGAGGCCGGCGCCGTCGCCGAGCGGCTTCGCCGCGCCGTCGAGGCCGCTGTCTTCCCGACCGAAGTCGGGCCGTTGCGCGTGACCTGCAGCATCGGAGTGACAGCGGCACAGCCGGGGGAAGCGCTTGCAACGCTGCTGGCCCGCGCGGATACGGCGCTCTACGCCGCGAAACAGGGTGGCCGCAACCGGGTCGTGGCCGTTGCCTGAGGCCAACGCGAAGCGGTCGAAGGCGCCGGCGCTCTCCGAGACGGCGACGCCGGTCTGCTCCGCGAGGCGTTAAAGGCCCCGTGGGCCGCCTCGGCCGCGGCGATCGCACCTGACGCGGCCTGCAGCCGGGC
This sequence comes from Falsiroseomonas tokyonensis, assembly GCF_019024325.1. GTDB lineage: Bacteria > Pseudomonadota > Alphaproteobacteria > Acetobacterales > Acetobacteraceae > Falsiroseomonas > Falsiroseomonas tokyonensis. The sequence goes on along the minus strand of NZ_JAFNJS010000001.1, from coordinate 1,267,594 downwards.
GAGGGATTCGGTAGCGTGGTCACCAGCGCGGGCCACGGCAACGCCGGCCGTGCCGGTGCCGGCGGCGTGCGCGGCGGTGGCGGTGGCGGTGGCCAGGAGACCAGCAGCGGTGGGAACCGGACTCCAACGTTAGCTGGGCGCTGTGAGACGCGTCTCGCTGACTGAAACGACTTCCCATGCCCGTGCAGGGGCGCTGGCTCGGCCAGGTGGTGCGCGGCTACCTCGCGTCTCACGTTGGGCCCACCAATTCGCTGCCGAGCACGTCCTTCGTGCACGACGTCACCTGGCACTAAAAGCGGACGCTCGGGCGCCGCAGCCAAAAAGCCCACATGTCCTGGGCAGGGATGGCGCCAATCGCCGCGCGGTCGCTGCCGCCCGCTAGGGTCCATCACCCGTATCAGGTTGGTACCATGCCGCGGGGGACTTCCCTGACTGACGCAAGCCGCCAACGTGACCACCGTCTCTCTTGCAGCCTGGAAGGCGAGAAACCGCCGACCGAGCAAACGCCCTCTGAAGTGGCCTCGCCGAATTCTCGTTGCGCCGAAAGAGTGCAAGTGAGGTAGTGCCATCCAATCCTGCTCTGCCAGCGGCGTGTAGTCCTGCCTCCTCGCCCAACGCGACCTGCATCGAGGCCGCTTTGCCGAGGAAAATCCCATGCCCATCCTTGCTACCGTGGCACCGAGCCTGAAGCTGCTCACGCCTGAAAATCACCTGCTGATCCTGATTGACTTCCAGTCGCAGATGGCCTTCGCCACGCGCACTATCGACGGGGTTTCGCTGCGCAATAACGCGGGCATGGTGGCCGAGGCCGCCGCGGGCTTCGGTGCGGCGACACTGCTGACAACGGTCGCCGAGAAGACCTTCTCCGGCCCGATGTTCGATGATGTGACACGCCCGTTCCCGGGTGCCGCGATGATTGACCGCACCACCATGAATTGCTGGGAGGATGCGGCCGTCATCGCCCGGGTGAACGAGGCCGGGCAACGGCGCATCGTGCTGGCGGCTTTGTGGACCTCGGTGTGCATCGTCGGGCCCGCGCTCTCGGCTCTCGAGCAGGGCTAAGACGTCTGCGTCATCGCCGATGCCTGCGGCGATGTTTCGGACGAGGCGCATGATCGCGCCATGGACCGCATGGTGCAGGCCGGGGCGCAGCCGATGACGGCGCTGCAATACCTTCTGGAACTCCAGCGCGACTGGGGCCGAGGCGCGACCTACGGCCTGACGACCGGCATCGCGGCACGGCTTGGCGGCGCCTATGGCCTGGGCATCGTCTATGCCGGGGCGATGTTCGGCGGCCATGAAGGCTGAGCGGAGGTGAAGGCCTATCTTCTCGCGCTCGGAGCGGGGGCGCTGGTAGGGGTGATCTACGGGTTGTTGCAGATCCGCTCGCCCGCCCCGCCGGTCATCGCGCTGGTCGGACTGCTCGGCATCCTGCTGGGCGAGCAGGTGGTGCCGCTGGCGCGCCGGCTCCTCGAGGGGCAGGGCGTCAACCTCAGCACACTGCGCGAGGAGTGCGGCGAGCATGTGCTGGGCCGCCTACCCGGGCGCGTTACCGCCGAATCCCGCCCGAAGGCATGATCCGGAGCACTGCATTGACCGACGCCGCCCCCCAGACCATCCTGCACAACGCGGCCATCACGACGATGGACCCCGCACAGCCGGCGCCAGGAGCGGTGGCCATCACCGATGGCCGCTTTTTCCGCCATCGGATCGGCGCGTGACATCCTGCTGCTGGCGGGTGCGGCGACGCAGGTCATCGACCTCGGTGGACGTCGCATGATCCCCGGGTTGATCGACAACCACATCCATATCATCCGCGGTGGGCTGAACTACACGATGGAATTGCGCTGGGACGGCGTTCGTAGCCTGGCCGACGCCATGGCGATGCTGCGGGCGCAGATCGCCATCACGCCGCCGCCACAATGGGTGCGCGTCATCGGTGGCTCCCCCGAGCACCAATTCGTCGAGAAGCGCCTGCCAACGCTTGCGGAGATCAACGCCGCCGCGCCCGACACGCCACTTCATCCTGCATTTGTACGACCGCACGCTGCTGAACGCCGCCGCGCTGCGCGCCGTGGGCTATGACCGCGCCACGCCCGATCCGCCGGGCGGGGAGATCCAGCGCGACCCGTCGGGCAATCCCACCGGCCTGCTGCTGGCCCGGCCGAACGCCAGCATCCTCTACGCCACGCTGGCGCGCGGCCCGAAGCTGCCGCCCGAATACCAGCGCAACTCCACGCGCCATTTCATGTGCGAGCTTAGCCGTCTCGGCGTTACCAGCGTGATCGATGCGGGCGGTGGCTTCCAGAACTATCCCGATGATTACGCGATCATCGAGAGCCTGGGCGGTTTGGGCGAGCTGACGCTGCGCATCGCCTACAACCTGTTCACCCAGAAGCCGAAGCAGGAGCGTGACGATTTCCTGCGCTGGACCTCGAGTGCCCGCTACGGCCAGGGCGACGACTACTTCCGTCTCAACGGGGCAGGCGAGATGCTGGTCTACAGCGCCGCCGACTTTGAGGATTTCCGCGTCGAACGGCCTGAGATGCCGGCGGCGATGGAAGGCGAGCTCGAACAGGTGCACATCCTCACGGCAAATCGCTGGCTCTGGCGGCTGCATGCGACCTATGATGAAACGATCACCCGCGCACTGGATGTCTTCGAGAAGGTGGATGCGGAGATCCCGCTCGAAGGCCTGCACTGGATCTTCGACCATGCGGAGACTGTCAGCGACCGCAGCCTGGAGCGCATCGCGCGGCTCGGCGGTGGCGTGGCGGTGCAGCACCGCATGGCGTTCCAGGGCGAGTACTTCGTCGAACGCTACGGCGCCGCGGCGGCCGCGCGCACACCGCCGGTGGCGCGCATGATCGAGATGGGAGTCGCCGTCTCGGCTGGCACCGATGCGACGCGCGTGGCCTCCTACAACCCCTGGATCGCGCTGTCCTGGCCGGTGACGGGCCGCACGCTCGACAGGCTGCGGGTCACGCCCGAGTGCGACACGCTCGACCGCATGACCGCATTCGGCATGCTGACCCACCGCGTGCCCTGGTTCTCGAATGAGGAGGGCCGCAAGGGCGCGCATCGCGCTGGGCCAGTTCGCCGACCTTGCCGTGCTCGACCGCGACTACTTTGCCGTGCCCGGCGACGAGATCCAGGACATTGCATCGGTGCTGACCCTGCTGGGCGGGCGGGTCGTGTATGACACTGGCGATTTCGCCGGCCTGGCATCGCCCCTGCCGCCCGCCATGCCGGATTGGTCACCGGTGCGCCGCCATGGCGGTTATCAGCCCCGGCCGGGCAGGATGGCGCGTTGCTGCGACACCGCCTGCGGCGTGCATGGCCATGACCACGCCCGGACCTGGGCGGCCGACGTGCCGGCGGGGTCTGACCGCGGCTTCTGGGGCGCGCTTGGCTGCGCCTGCTGGGCCTTCTGAGACGGCGGCGGGATTCGCCAAATTCGGCCGCGCGCGTGCAATCCCGTCCGCCGCCGCCACGCCATGGTGTCGCCGGCCGCGCATCGCGGTCCCCGTTGCGAAGGACACCGCCCATGCCACGATTCACCACGCCGGATGGCACGAAGATCTTCTTCAAGGATTGGGGCAGTGGCCAGCCCGTTGTGTTCAGCCATGGCTGGCCGCTGAACGCCGATGCCTGGGACGCGCAGATGATGTTCCTGGGCGCGCGCGGCTACCGCGTCATCGCGCATGATCGGCGCGGCCATGGCCGGTCCGACCAGACCTGGTCGGGCAACCACATGGACACCTACGCGGACGACCTCGCCGCGCTGATGCAGGCGCTGGACCTGAAGAACGCGGTGCTGGTCGGCCATTCGACCGGCGGGGGCGAGGTTGCGCGTACAATCGGCCGGCATGGCACGGCGCGAGTCGCGGGCGCGGTGCTGCTCGGCGCCGTGCCGCCGCTGATGCTCCGCACGCCGGCCAATCCGGGCGGCCTGCCGATCGAGGTGTTCGACGGCATCCGCGCCGGCACCCTGGCTGACCGCTCGCAATTCTTTTTCGACCTGACCATGCCCTTCTACGGATTCAACCGACCTGGCGCGACGGTCTCGCAGGGCATCCGCCATGCCTTCTGGCAGCAGGGGATGATGGCGGGGATCAAGCCCGCGCTAGACTGCATCGCGCAGTTCTCCGAGACGGACTTCACCGACGACCTCAGGCGCTTCGACGTGCCGACGCTGATCGCGCATGGCGATGACGACCAGATCGTGCCAATCGGCGCCGCTGGCCTGGCCTCGGTTAAGCTGGTCCGTGGGGCGGTGCTGAAGGTCTATCCGGGCGGCTCCCACGGCATCGCGACCACGCATCCCGAGGTCTTCAACGCCGACCTGCTCGCCTTCCTTGAACGACGCCTGGCCGTCGCGGCCTGAGCGCAACCTCCCTCCCCTCATATCGCAGGAGCGTGCCATGATCCTCGGCCTGTCCTTCACTACCTTCGTCACGCTGCATGTCGTGCTGAGCCTGATCGGCATCGTTGCCGGGCTTGTCGCCCTTGGTGCCATGCTGGCCGGCAACTGGACCGGGCGCTGGTCCGCGCTGTTCCTTGGAACCACCGCGGCGACGGTGGTCACGGGCTTCATCTTCCCCATCGGCGCGATCCTGCCTTCGCATGTCGTGGGCGCGATCTCGGTGGTCACCCTCGCGGTCGCGTTCTACGCGCTCTATGCGCGGCGCCTCGCGGGGCGCTGGCGCGCCACTTATGTCGTGGCGGCGGCCGCGTCGCTCTACCTGAACTGCTTCGTCGGCGTGGCGCAGGCCTTCCTCAAGCTGGGCAGGCTGCAGGCGCTAGCACCGACCCAGTCGGAGCCGCCTTTCCTCCTCGCGCAGATCGCCCTGCTGGCCACCTTCGTGGTCGCCGGCGGGCTGGCGCTGCGGCGCTTCCACCCCGTGATGGGCGGGCGTCTGGCGTGACGCGGCGCGTCGCCTGACGTGTGCGCCGCCCGAATGGCCAAGCTGCTGACGCCGCTCAACCTCGGCGCCCTGGATTTGTGCCACCGCGCGGTGTTTCCGGGGGCGGGATGGAGCCCCGATGGCGCGCTTCACCCGCCTTCCGCGCCCCTGGCCTATGGCCGCCAGGCCAGCCCCGGCGGCTTGGTCATCACGCGCCGGCTGGCGGCAAGGGCAACCTTCCGCCGCGCCCATTGGCCGGCGACGGTCGCCGCGGTGCATGCGACAGGCGGTTTCATCCTTGCGCAGCTCCCCCTGCCCGACCGGATCGACGATTGCCGCCAGGCGGCCGAGGACGCCCGGCAGGCCGGGTTCGATGGTGTCGAGATCGCCGTGCCGGAGGACAGGACGGCCCTGGGGCTCGGGGCGCTGGACGCCGTCATCGCGGACTGGGCGGCAGAACGGGTCGGCCTTCGCCTCACCCCCCCTGGTGCCTCGCAGGGCCATAGCCCATCACCGCTCGCCGCAACCGAGGCGGTGCTGCGCGAGGTGAATGAGCGAGAGGTCGCCTTTGTCCACCTCGCCGGCGCGGGCGCCTGTCCGGGCCCGGACCTCTACGGCGTGGCAGGGGCACGGCGGCTGCGGGCGGCGATCGCTTGGCCGATGCTGGTCTCGGGCCCCTTCACGCCGGCTTCAGCGCTGGCGGCCGTGGAGTTACGCTGGGCGGATGCCGTGGGGTTCGAAACGGCAGAGGATGGGCCAGCCCTGCTTGCGGCGCTGCGCGGTGCGGCATCGTCGCAGGATCGCTAATCCGCGGCGCGGTCCACCAGGCCGCGCCACCGCGCAACCTCCTCGCGCGTGAGCCGGGCGAGATCCTCGGCACCGCCAGGCATCGGCTGCGCGCCCAGCCGGGCGAGCGCCGCCACCAGCCCGGCATCCGTGCCGAGCACACGCATCGTCGGCACCAGCCGCGCGAGCACGTCGCCGGGCGTGCCGGTTGGCGCATAGAGTCCGCACCAGGCCTGCACCACCAGGCCCGGCAGCCCTGCCTCGGTGGTGGTCGGCACCTCGGGCAGGCTGGGCAGCCGCTCAGGCGCGGTGACCGCCAGCGCGCGCAGCGCCCCGCTGCGCAGATGCGGCCCCAACACGGCGGGGCTGTAGAACATTGCGTCCATACGCCCTTGCAGCAGATCCGCGATCGCCTGCGTCGGCGACTGGTAGGGAATATGCTGCACCGTGACGCCTGTGACCTTCGCAAACAGCAGCATCGACAGATGCGCGGTGGTGCCCTGCCCGGTGGAGGCGAAGGTCAGGGGGGCGCCGCGCCGGCGCCCCAGGGCAATCAGCGCCGTGGCATCGGTCACACCCAGGCCCGGCGGCACCGCCAGCAGGCTCGACGTGGCAGCGAAGGGCGCAACAGGGACAAAATCCGCGACGGGGTTGAAGCCCTGGTCGGCGTAGAGCGAGGCATTCACGCCATGCGTGCCGATGGTGCCGAGCAGCAGCGTATGGCCATCGGCCAGCGCCCGCGCGACATGGGCCGAGCCCAGATTGCCGCCGGCGCCACCGCGGTTCTCCACCACCACGGCCTGGCCGAGTTCCCGCGCCAGCCCCGCCGCCAGCACCCGCCCTAGAAGGTCCACCGTGGTGCCTGCCGAAAACGGGATGACGAGGCGAATGACGCGCGCGGGCCAACCGCCCTGCGCGAAGGCGCCGCCCGTAGCCAGGCCAGCAGCCAGGCCAGCAGCCAGACCCAACAATCCGCGTCGAGTTGCATCGACCTTCGTCATGGCCCTCTCCGCTCTCTCCCGTCCGACACAGCGTAGCGCAGGTAGCGCCGCCGCTGGAACGACCATCCTTGCCACGTTTGTGTTGCGACCTACCGAGCGGCCGTGTGCCGCACGAAGCTCGCGATGATCTCCGCCGACATCTCGGGGTATTGGTGCTGCGGGCCATGGCCGCTGTCGGGAAGCGTGACGACGAACAGCGTCGGCCACAGATCGTTCAGCGCGTACCAGTTCTCCACCGGGAACATGATGTCGTGGTCGCCCGACAGGGCGAGCACCGGGATGTCGGTGTTGCGATAGAACCGGGCGTAGGCGTCGTCAGGATCGGGAAAAGGGCCGGACGGCTCGATCGAGGCCTGAAGCGAGCGGAGGAAGACCTCGGGCGGCGTCGGATGGTCGCGCGGCTCGGTACGCGCGGCGATGCGCGCCATCGAGGCATCGCCGAGCGCCCGGCTGGCGGCTGAATCTGGTTCGAAGAACAGGATGTACTCATCGGCCACCGTGTTGGAGAGTTTTGTCGCAGTCTCCAGGAACAGCGGCTCCGGCGGCTTGAGCATCGGCCCCGGCGGCATCGTTCCAATCGCAAGAACATGGCTGACCTTGTGCGGGTGAAGGGCCGCGAAGGTCTGCGCCGCGAAGCCGCCGAGCGACCAGCCGCCTATGATGACCCGCGTGAGGCCGAGCGCGCTCACCAGATCGTCCACATCGCGCGCCATCTCCCGCTTGCCGTAGCTCGCGGTGCCGGTGGACAGGCCGAGGCCGGAATAGTCGAAGACGGTGACGGTGAAGTGGCGCGCCAGCACGTCTAGGAAAAGCGGGTCCCAGCTGTCCATCGTGCCGCGCAGGCGAACGCACAGGACGAGGTCCGGCCCCGTGCCGAAACGCCGATAGGCGAGGCTACGGCCAGCCGTCTCGACGATCCGGTTCGGCGCGCTAAGCGCAAGCGAGGTTCGGGCGATGAAGCTCATGCGGGCATTTCCTTTTGCTGGCGTCCGGTGCCCAGGGCCGAGACAAGTTTCGCTGTGGTGACCACGGCATGGGCGTAGGTCGGCGCGTTGATGTCGTGTGCGGCGTGCATCGCCGCCTCGCTGGTGGCGGCGGTCGCATCGCGCACGAGTGTGACTTGGTAGCCGAGCTCGACGGCGTACCTGGCGGTGCTCTCGATGCAGGCGTTGGCGATCAGCCCAACCAGGATGACGCGCGTGATGCCGTGCTGCTTCAGTGGGGTGTCGCGGTTGGTATTGGCGAAGCTGCTGCTGCACCAATGCTCGGTGCAGACCAGCTCGCCGGGTTGCGGTGCGAAGTCCGGGTGCAAGTCGCCACCTGGGCTGCCCTCCGCGCAGACCTGCGCGGCGTGGCCGCCCAGGTGGTAGGGCGTGGGGTGGTCCCAGCCGGCCAAATCCGTGGGCCGGGCGCGATGATGCGGCACGATCACCACCTGCAGCCCACTGGCACGCGCCGAAGCGCAGACGCGGCGCAGATCCTTCAGCACGCCCACGCGTTGCGTGACCTCGGCCACCATGGGCCAAAGCTTGCCGTCCTCCGCGAGGAAATCATTGTCGGGATTGACGAAGAACAACGCCGTCCGGCTGGCATCGATGGCTGGGTTCGTGTTCATGCAAGCAGACTGGCCCGCCGCACGCCGCCGGCGCTTGCAGCATGGCGGCGCGGCTTGGACGAGACCGCCGCCGCCTCAGCCACCGCTGAGCAGCGCGGCCGCCTGCCGGTGGTCCAGGCTTCGGGTGGTCACGCCGAAGCGAGCGACCACAGCGGCCAGAGCCGCACCCGGACCGTCCAGCGCCGCGAGGCTCTTCGCGGCACGCAACTCCCAGGCCAGCGCCCCCTGTTGCCGCGCGATATCCTGCGCGCGGGTGAACATCGCCCGTGCCGCCGGCGCATCCCCGGCATCGAGCAGCACGGTGCCCTGCGCGCGCAGGATTTCCGCCGTGCACCAGCTCGGCGAATTCGCTGTCGCGCGCCGGAGGGCGGCGGGCAGGAGCAGCGCGGGGTGGAAGGTGCCGAGCAGATCGGCATGGATCGGCCCCACCGCCCCGGCCGGCTGCGCCACGCCGCCTGAGGCAGGGAGTGCGAGCACCTGCGCGTAGAGCCGCCGCCAATTCTCCCAATAGCCGAAGCTGAGGGTCGCGGAATGCGCCATCAGCATCCCGACATAGCGCTCGGCGGCGACAAGGTCGCCATTCCAGAAGGCGACGGGGCAGGCCGCGAAGGCCAGGATATAGCAAAGCGGCGGCGGGTAGCCGAGTGTGAGCGCGTGCTGCACGCCTTCCTCCGCCACGTCGGCCGCGCGATCCGGCTCGCCCTTCACCCACAGGATGCGCGCCAGGTGCGAGCGTGAGGCGACGCGGTTGTCGTATTCGTGGAAGCTCTTGTGGGCGCTGCGGATCGCCTCCGCCGGATGGTTCAATGCGCGTTCGGCATAAAAACCGGCTTCGTCCTGCCGGCCCACCAGGTGCAACGCCAGCGCCATCATCCTGTCGCGCACCAGGCCGGAGCCGAGGTCGTTGACCGTGGCGGTCAGCGCATTGAAGTCTTCGCAATGCGCGAGCGCGCCGTGATAGTCGCCCTGCACGTAGCGCTCACGCGCCATCGCCCAGAGCGCGCGCAACTGGTAGGTCGTCGCTCCGCGGCGGGTGGCGAGGTCATGCGCGCGGGACGACAGCGCCGACATCGCCGGCGTGGGGCCCTGGGTATTGAAGATCGCGGCACCCGCGGCGAGGCACAATTGCAGCTCCGTCTCGGTCCCCGGCCACGACGTTCCCTCGATCGCGTCCAGCGCCAGCAGGGCGCGGCCGCGGAACTCCTCGACCAGCGATAGCGCGAACCATAGTGGCGCGGAGGCGGCGGCGAGCGCGATGGCCGTCTCCCGCTCCCCACCCGGCGCGAAGCCGTGCTCGAGCGCGGCGCGGACGTCATCGATCCACCCGGCATAACGCGCGAGCCAGGGGGCTTTTTCCATGGCCTCCCAGTCCCGCTCGGCCGCGGCGAGCAAGGCGAGGCAATGCCGCGCATGGCGTGCGGCGATGGAGGCTGCCTCACCACTTTCCGCAAGCTTCTCCAGCGCATAGGCGCGCGTCATTGCGAGCAGCCGATAGCGCACGGCATCGCCGCTGATGTCCACGACCAGCAGCGACTTCGCCGCGAGGCTGGCGAGGCCCTCGATCACGTCCGTCGCGCCGGCTTCCGCCTCGCCGACGACGGCCTGCGCCGCGCTGAGCGGGAAGGCGGCGCGGAATGCCGCGAGGCGCCGCAGCAGCATCTGTTCGAAGGGCGGCAACAGCTGGTGGCTCCAATCGAGCGTGCCGCGCAGCGTGCGATGCCGCGTCAGGCCCGAGCGCAGGCCCTTGTCGAGCGTGATTAACCGGTCGTCGAGCCGCTCCGCCAGGCCGATGACGCCGAAGAAATCGACGCGCGCGGCCGCAAGCTCGATGGCCAGCGGAATGCCGTCGAGCCGCTGGCAGATGCCGGCGACGGCGGGTGCCTCGGCATCGCCCAGTACGAAGCTTTCGAGGCTGGCGCGGGCGCGCTCGACGAAGAGCTGCACCGCCGGATAGGCCAGCGCATCCGTCGCGCGAAGTGCCGCCAGGGGTTCCGGCCCAGCAAGCGGCGACAGCCGGTGCACCCACTCGCCGGCGGCGCGCAGCGGCTCGCGGCTGGTGGCGACGATGTGCAGCCCGGGCAGCCCAGAGAGCAGCTTCTCCGCCGTCACCGCGGATGCATCGATGAGATGCTCGCAATTGTCGAGGATCAGCAGCAGGGAGCGCCCGCGTAATGCCGTAACGAGCTCGGTGGTGACCTCCCCCGAGACAACGGAAATGTCGAGCACCGCGGCGATGGCCGGCGCGAGGTGATGCGGATCCGAGAGTGCCGCGAAATCAACGAAATGCGCGCCGTCTGCAAAGCGATGCTGAATGCTCTCAGCGAGGGTCACGGCCAGCGTGGTCTTGCCCATCCCGCCCGGCCCGATGATGGTGAGAAGTCGCCTCTGCGCCATCTGTGCGGCCAATTGCTGCACCAGCGCGTCGCGCCCAATGATGCGGGACAACAGTGCCGGCAGATGCGTGGGCGTGTCGCGGCGTGACGGCGCCGGCATGGCCGCCACCTCCGCGCGGATGGCCGGGGAGGCGAACATGTAGCCGCGACCAGGCACATTGACGATGTAGCGTTGCCCCGCCTGTCCGTCGCCGAGCACCTTGCGCAGGGCCGCGACATGCACGCGCACCGTGCTTTCATCCACGAAGACTTTCGGCCAGGCGCGCGCCATGAGGTCGTCGCGGCTGACGAGCTCGCCGGCACGTTCGACGAGCGCGAGTAGGATGTCGAAGGCACGGCCGCCGAGGCGCATGCGGCGGTCGTTCTCGAACAGCGCCTGGCGAGACGCATCGAGGCGATAGGGACCGAAGGTCCAGACGCATGGTGGGGCGAGGGTGCTTACATCCGGAACGGTCATGATCACGCCCGGCGCTGCGCTATTCGGCGATGCGAATCATTTCCTGTCGACTGGAACCTGAAGCTTCCCATCGGGCCGATCGGCGGGAAGCCGGCGCTAAGCGATTCTTCACACAGCTTCACACACGCCTCCCCGTTCCATTGAGAGAAGCTCTGCCTCGAAGCGCGAACGCATCCCGGCAATACCGGGCCTGTGTCGGACGCCGGCAACGAGAAGGAGACGACGATGTCCAGTCTGCAAGATCGCACCCCCTTTGGCGCCGTTCCGGCGCGGATGGCGCCCACCCTCCCGAACGCCATGGTGGCGGCCGCCCTGGCGCAGCTGCTGGATGAGGCGGACCGCGCCCTGCCGCACAACGCCGATGCGGTGCGCGGCCTTCTGGCGCGCGCCTCCGCCATGCTGCGCCGGCCAGCGGCGCCGGCGGCAAAACGACGCACCGGCCGCCTCGCGCCATGGCAAGAAAGCCGCGTCATCGCACATATCGAGGCGAACCTGCAGGAGCCGATCCGTGTCGAGCATCTCGCAGCCCTGGTTCGCCTGAGCGCCAGCTATTTCGCGCGTGCCTTCAAGGCCAGCTTCGGCGACACGCCGCACGAATACCTTCTGCGCCTGCGTGTACAGCACGCCCAGCTGCAACTGCTGCACAGCGATGTGCCTCTGGCGCAGATCGCGTTGGATTGCGGCATGTGCGACCAAGCTCACCTCTCCCGCGTGTTCCGGCGGGCGACCGGAACCAGCCCCAGCGCCTGGCGCCGCCATCATTCGAGGCCCGACTAGACGTCATTTCGCCGCATCGGGCGCCGGGCGAGGCTCCGCCGGCGCCGCAGGGCCCCACACAATGTCCTGCGACCATGCAGGGCGTGTCGCCTATACGAAGGTATGAGGCCGGAAGGCCCTTGAAGGCGCCTTGCTCACGCACCGCGGGCTATGTTGTCCGGCCTCGTGCCTCTAGGCTTGACGGCAGGCGGGCGTGGGGAGGTATGCGCTGGTGACAAGGACTGGGGCGCCCGGACGGGCGCCGACGGGATCATGAAGCAGGCCTTTTCCCTGTGGCCCTCGCAACAGTCGCCGGAGGCCTTGCGGGTGCCCCGCAACGTCAATGGGAAGCTGCCGCCCTGGGCATCGGGCATGCCCACCACGGCCCTCCGAGGGTCGCGGCACTACTTCCAAGCTGCGGCGCTGGTTCTAGCGGCGGCATTTGCCGGCGGCACGTCGATCCTGGCGCTGCCGGGGCCAGGCGGTGCCGGGGCGTCCTGGCGCTGGTTGGCCCTGGCATTGGCCGGGCTGGCACTGCTCGCCGTCTTCATGCTCGTCCTACGCCTGCTGGACCGCCTGCAGCGCGGCGAGGCGCGCGCGTATGCCATTTTTGAACGCGCCGGCGTCTCGCTGTGGGAGGAGGATTGGACCGCCGCCAGCCAGGCCGTCCTCGCCCTCAAGCAGCAGGGCATCCACGACATTCAGGCGCATTTCACCGCGCATCCCGAACAGGCGCGCACGCTGCGCCGCAAGGTCATCATCCGCAATGTCAACGCGTTCACGGTGCAGATGATGGGCGCCAGAGGGCCCGAGGATTTCATCGGTCCGCTCGATCGCATCCTACCGGACACCGACCAGACCTTCGTACAATGGCTGGTGGCCCTCGCGAACGGCGAGTCGGTGTTCCGCTCCGAAGCGCACATCACCCGCCCCGACGGCAGCGTGATCGACACGATCTTCATGGCGGAGCTGCCGAAGTCGCTGGACGGCTTCGCACACATCGTGGTGACGGCGATCGACATCACCGACTATAAGGCCGCACATGCGCGCCTGGTGGCGGCGGAGACCGAACTCGCGCGCGCCTCGCGCGTCATCACCGTCGGCACGCTCACCGCCTCGCTCGCGCATGAGGTGAACTCGCCGCTCGCGGCCATCGTCGTGAACGCCGAGGCCTGCCTGCGCTGGATGCACCGGCCGATACCCGATCTGGCCGAAGCCGAGGCCGCGATCGCCCGCGTGGTGAATGACGCAACGCGCGCACGCGACGTGGTGGCGCGCACCCGCGCCTTCCTCAGCAACACGCCGCGTCAGCATCGGCATCTGGACCTGACCGAGGCCGCGCGCGACGCGATCATGATCGTCGAGCGCGAATTGCGCGGCCATGGTGTCTCGATGCATTTCGATGCCGATTCGGACCTGCCGAAGGTCGTGGCGGACCAGATCCAAATCCAGCAGGTGCTGGTGAACCTGCTGCTCAACGGCGCGCATGCCATGGCGGAGACGCCTGCGCCACGGGATCTCACGCTGACGCTGCGGCATGTCGGCCAGGATGTGCAGGTGGCGGTGCGCGATCGCGGCGTTGGCATCGCGCCCGAGCAGCTGGCGCGGATCTTCCAGCCCTTCCACTCCACCCGCGCCGGCGGCATGGGCATGGGCCTCGCCATCTGCCGCAACTGCGTCGAGGCGCATGGCGGGCGGCTCTGGGCGGAGAGCACTCTGGGCGAAGGTTCCACCTTCCACGTCACCCTGCCGGCGGCGGGGCTCTAGGCGATGGTACCAGGCATCATCGCCGTGGTGGACGATGACGAGGCAATCCGCGTCGCGCTGCGCAGCCTCCTGCGCTCCATGGGCCACGAGGTGCGGCTCTTCGCCGACGCCTTCTCCTTCCTCGCCGAGGCGACGCTCCGGCCACCGGACTGTGTGTTGACGGACATCCAGATGCCCGGGATGAACGGTCTCGACCTGCAACGGGAGATCCGTCGCACCATGCCAGGCCTGCCCGTCATTGTGATCACTGCCTTCCCGGAGGAGGCGATCCGCCGGCAGGCGATGGCCGATGGGGCGCTCTGCTTCCTGAGCAAGCCCTTTGAGACTGCGGCGATCCTGCATTGGTTGGCCGAAGCGCTTGGCGAGCGGAAGTAGCGCGATGGAGCAACTCTCCCCCGCATCCACGCTGACAGATGCCTTTCACGGTCTAGGCATCTCCGTCTGGACGGAGGATTGGCGTGCGGTCGGACAGGCCATTCTCGCCCTGCGCGCGGCCGGTATCGACCCTGTGCAGCATCTCGCCACCGCACCCGGGGAACTCGCCAGGCTGCACGCCACCGTGCAGGTGACGGACGTGAACAACTTCACGCTCGAGCTGATGGGCATGCCGGACAAGCGAATGCTGATCGGCTCGCTCGCGGAGGTGGTGCCCAATTCGGCGCAGACCTTCGCCCGCTGGTTCGCGGCGCTGGCGCGGGGCGACCGGTTCTATCGTTTCGAGAGCCGCGTGCGGCGGCTGGATGGCAGCCTCCGCGACTGCCTGGTCATGGCAAGGCTGCCGCAGGATCCGGAGGGCCTCGCCAGGCTCTTCGTCTGCGTCGTGGACATCACCGGCTACAAGGCGGACCAGATGCGCCTGACCGAGGCGGAGCGCGCTGTCGATCGTGCCTTGCGCGCCTCCGCCATGGGCCTCGTCACCGCCGCGATTGCGCATGAGGTGAACAACCCTCTCGCCGCCGTCGTCACCAATGCCGAAGCCGCGCTGCGCTGGCTGCGCCGGCCGAACCCCGACACCGTCGAGGCCGAAGCCGCGATCGTCGCGGCCATCGGCGATGCGCTGCGGGCGCGTGACGTCGTCGACCGAACCCGCGCGCTGCTGAGCAACGCTCCGCCAAGGCCGGTGGCGCTCGACCCGCATCACGCGATCCGGGATGCCGCGCAGTTCGTCCAGCGCGAACTGCGCCTCGCGGAGGCGACGCTGCGGTTGGAGGTCATGGCCGACACGCCTCGGTTGCTGGCCGACCCGGTCCAGGTGCAGCAGATCCTGACGAATCTGCTGCTCAACGCCGCGCAGGCGCTTGTGGCGCATGACGGGCTGCGCGAGATCGCCCTGCGAGCAAGGCCGCATGCCGCCGGCGTGCTCATCGAGGTGGCGGACAGTGGCGCAGGCATTCCGCCCGACCGACTGCTGCGTGTCTTCGAGCCCTTTTACTCAACCCGCACGGACGGCATCGGCCTCGGCCTCGCCATTTGCCGCACTGCTGCCGAGGCGCAGGGCGGACGAATCTGGGTGAGCGGCGCGCCTGGGAGCGGTGCGTGCTTCCATGTACTGCTACCGGCCGCGCCGTGAACGAGCCGCTAATCCATATCGTGGAAGATGACGCCCCGCTCCGCGAGGCGCTGGTGCGCCTGTTCCGCTCGGCTGCGCTGGCATCGGAGGCGCATTCGTCGGTGGGCGACTTCCTTGGCAGGGCACGACCGGACAGGCCGGGCTGCCTCATCCTCGATGTGCGGCTGCCCGACATGGATGGGCTCGAACTGCACGGCCGGCTGGAGGAGCTTGGGATCGTGCTGCCCACCATTGTCATCACGGGCCATGGCGACATTCCGATGTCGGTACGGGCGATGAAGGCGGGCGTGGTGGACTTCCTGGTCAAGCCGTTCCGCGATCAGGAGATGCTCGATGCCGTCGCCAACGCGTTGGAGCGCGACCAGGCGCGGCGCGCCGCGGCCAGCAGCAGTGCCGACCTGCGCGCCCGCTTCGAAACGCTTTCGGTGCGGGAGCGCGAGGTCATGGCACTCGTCACGGCCGGGCGCATGAACAAGCAGGCGGCGTGGGAGCTGGGGCTCAGCGAGATCACGGTGAAGATCCACCGCCGCGCCGCGATGCAGAAGATGGGCGCGCGCTCGCTCGCCGAGTTGGTGCGCTTGGCGGCGCTGCTGAACGCGCCACCCTAGGCCGGCACGCCACGCGGCCCTGCGACCGCGTGGCGGTAAGGCGGTGGCTCAGCGGACCAGAGACTGGTCGATGATGTGGATCACGCCGTTGGAGCAGGGGATGTCCCCTCGCAGCACCGTGGCGACAACACCATTGCCGGTGCGCAGCGTCACCTTGCCATCGACGTTCGACACCTGGATCGTGTTGCCCGCGCGGGTGCGGGCAGGCATCGTCATACCTGGCTCAAGCGCCGCCGACGTGTAGCGTCCGTCGAGGATATGCGCGTTGACGGCGGCGGGCGCCAGGACAGGGTCGGCGCTGGATTCGCCACCGGCACCCGCTGGGAACAGGATGTTCACCAGGCCGGGCGTGACGGCGGCGACGGCCGCATTGGTCGGCACGAAGAAGGTGAAGGGCCCGACCTCGCGGAAATCCGCGACCAGATGGCTGCGGTTCACGACGCCGACGAAGCGCGACGCGTCTCCCAGACCGGCCAGGGTGTCGATGCAGTTGCGATGCTGCGCATGGGCCGCGGTGCCGGCCAGGGTTGCGCTGATGGCGAAGCCCATGAGCAGGGCGGCGCGATGGAGAGGCTTACGAATGTTCATGGTGATCGCCTTTCTGGCTAAGGGGCGGAAGCGGGTTGCTTGCGCCGGGATCGTCGGCTCGCCATGCCTCGCCGGTCCTCCTGCCGCCTGCATTGTTGCAGGAACGTCTGGTCAGCCGTCGTGCATCGCCGCCGCACAATGGGGCAAGCCCTTTCGGCCTGATTGAAGTGGACTGCCCTGTTTGGCGATTCTAGCCGCAGCAGCACGCGCCCCAGCAGTCTGGCTTGGCAGTTTCCAGTTGGTCTCCAGCGCCAGACTCCGCGTCCTCACCGGCACCGCGGGACAGGCGTATAGGACGGTCCGCGAGGCCTCCGGCAACCCGACGAGCCGCAATGCCTCGAGGTCGATTCGCCCGTCGAAGCCCTCGATCCCCAACTGCGCTTAGACCACGCCTTCTCCGACCCGGATCGTCTGCCGCCGGTTCAGCTAGGCGTCGACCATCACCGCACCGGCGTTCCAGCTCTTCACCGGGCGGTTCCACTGCATTGTGGTACCGGAGGCCAGCACGTCACCACCGGTGTCCTCCCGCACATTGGCCGCCCCCTTGGGCACGCCTGTTTCTGGCGTGATGCTGACCAGTTCCAGCCATACGGTCTGGCCGGCGATGCGCTGGCTGAGGTTCAGTGCGACCATCGCGCGCAGCGGCAGCATGAAGACTGCCGGCTGAACAGGACCAGCTCGTCATCCAGCGTGGTGCCAGTGGAGAGCCGGCCATGCCTGCGACGACGAAGCTGCGCTGCGCCGTCTACAAGCGGAAGTCCACGGACGAGGGGCTGGAGAAGGAGTTCAATACCCTCGACGCGCAGCGCGACGCCTGCGAGGCCTACATCACCAGCCAGCGCGCCGAGGGGTGGATGCTGGTGCGCGACCGCTACGACGATGGCGGCTTCTCCGGCGGCACGCTGAAGGGGCCGGCACTGCAGCGCCTGCTGCGCGCTATCCAGGCCGGCCTGGTCGATGTGATCGTGGTCTACAAGATCGACCGTCCGTCCCGCTCACGGATGGATTTCGCCAAGCTGGCGGAGGTGATGGGCGCATATGGCGTGACCTTCGTGTCCGTCAAACAGTGCCGACGCGTCCGGGGACCTGGTAGCGGCCCGATCGCCGACATTCTTCTCGTGATGGGGAATGCCGGCATCTGTGTCGCGAAGGAGGAAGTCGGACGCGCGGCGATGGATGGGCTTTCGCGTTGGTCAGGCGCGGCTCATCGGCCCTATGTGCTGATTGCTGCAGATAAGGACAGATGTGCGCGCTCGCGGCTCGACGCAGCACATGTCCTGGCAGGAGGCGGCCAAGGCCTGAGGTCGCGACTGAGCACCGCAGGGGCGATCCGGCGCCATAGCAATAGCTTCCTGAGCACCAGATCCGTCCAAGGGGAGGGATCGTGCTCTACGGCGCCGGCATCACCTCCCCGCCCATCACGCCCGGCAGCAGCGGCGCCACCACGCCGCGCCAGAGCGGGCTGTCCACCAGCCAGGAAAAGCCCAGCGGCAGGGCCAGGGCGAAGATCGCCACCATCGCCACGGCGCGGCCGGGCGACCGGCGCTGCACGCCGATCCAGAAGGCGGCCAGGAAGGCGGCCATGCCGGCGAGGAAACCAAGCCACAGCGCCACGCCCAGCGCCGCCACCAGCAGGGCGGCCAGGCGCAGCGTGGCCGCGGCCTCCGGCCCCGAAGTGGCCTCCCGCCCCCGCCAGGCCTGCACCAGCACCAGCGCCAGCAGTAGCGCGGCGAGGCCCAGCACGCCCGGCGCCACGATGCCGCCGCGCCAGCCCGGCGCCATCGCCTGCCACAGCAGCGCCAGTGCCGCCACCAGCATCAGCGCGCCAAACAGGATGGCACCGCGCGAGAAGCCCGCCGCATCCGCCGCCTCCCGCCGCCCGCGCACCACCTTGGCCCCGCAGACCAGCGCCGCGATGGCGGTGATCGCCGCCAGCCCGGCCGCCACCGGGGAGCCAATGAAGACGGTGTAGTCACCCAGCGAGCTTTGCAGCGCGGTGTAGAAATTCCGCTCGATGACATCGCCCAGCACGAAGCCGATGACCACGCCGATCACCGAATAGCCATAGAGCCGCAGGAAGGCGCCAAACACGCCGATGCCGAGCAGCAGGCCGAGATCGAGGAAATTGGAGCGAACCGTATAGGCGGACATCAGGGACGCCACGAGCACCGCCGGCGCCAGGATGCCCATGTCGAAGCCCGGCAGCCGCGCCAGCCAGGGGCTGGCCGCCGCGGTGCCGACGCTGGCGACCAGGTTGGAAAACAGCAGGCCGAAGACCAGCGCCCAGGCCAGCGCGCCATGGGTGGTCATGAAGCTCGGCCCCGGCTCCAGCCCATGGATCTGCCAGGCGGCCAGCACCAGCGCCATCTCCGCATTGCCGGGGATGCCGAAGAGCAGGGTGGGGAACAGCGCGCCGCCTTCCTTGGAATTGGTCGCGGCCTCCGTCGCCACCAGCGCGTCCTCCGCCCCCTTGCCGATCTGGCTGGCATCCTTGGTGGTGGCGACGGCCAGGTTGTAGGACAGGAATTGCGCGACCGTGCCGCCCACGCCGGGCAGCGCGCCTACGGCGGTGCCGAGCGCGGAGGAGCGCAGGAAGATGCCGGGATGGCGGAAGGGCGCCTTCCAGCCATCGCGCATCTGCTGCTTCCAGTCATCGCCGACCCGCGCCACGGCATTGGTGGCGATGCCGGACTCCCGCCCCCGCGCCCAGACGCCCGCCACCTGCAACAGGCATTCCGAGACGACGAGGAAGCCGATGATGACCACCACGATCTCCAGCCCATCCAGCAGGTAGCTGCTGCCGAAGGTGAAGCGCGGCACCGGCAGGCGGGGCCCGCCCATGCCGATGATGGCGAGGAAGACGCCGATGGCGATGGCGACCAGCCCCTTGGCCGGCGACCCCGCCACCGCCAGCACCATGGTCACCAACCCGAACACCGCGACCCAGAAGGTCTCGGCCGGGCCGAAGGAAAGCAGGAAGGGCAGGAAGACCGGCACCAGCGCCACCAGCACCACCA
This sequence comes from Falsiroseomonas tokyonensis, assembly GCF_019024325.1. Classification (GTDB taxonomy): domain Bacteria; phylum Pseudomonadota; class Alphaproteobacteria; order Acetobacterales; family Acetobacteraceae; genus Falsiroseomonas; species Falsiroseomonas tokyonensis. Next base: position 1,248,129 of record NZ_JAFNJS010000001.1, on the reverse strand, counting down.
CGCCGAAGACGGCGCCGAGCCAACTGGCGGAGGCCGAAAGGTTCAGCGCGAAGACGGCGCGGCCGGCGCGCGTCATCGGATAGCCCTCCAGCGTCGTCGCCGCATTCTGCGCCGTGCCGGGGATGTTCAGCACGATGGCCGTCACGGCCCCGCCATTGCCGGCGGCGCCGATGATGCCGGCGAAGAAATACATCGCCTGGGCCGGCGTCCACCAATAGGTCAGCGGCAGGAACACCGACATGGCCGTGATGGATTGCAGCCCCGGCAGGATGCCGAAGACATAGCCCACGGCGGTGCCGAAGATCATGAAGACCAGCGCATCGAAGGTGGTGGCCTGGGCCAGCCCCTCCATCAGCGCCTGGGCGAGATTGTCCATCAGTTGGCGAACTTGTCGAGAAGCATGCCGTGGCCGCGGGCGATGCCGCCGACGCCCAGCGCGCGGAAGGCGGCCAGGAAGTCCGCATGGTTCTGCGCCACGACGGGCTTGCCGAGGCGGGCTTCCAGCGCTCGAACCACCTCCACCGCCGGCACCTGGCCGGAAGGCAGCCAGATGGCGTCGAAATCCGGATCCTCGGCTGCTGCGGCCAACGCCGTGCGGAACAGCACATCCGGCGGGATGTCCTGGAGGAAGTCGAAATGCGCGGGCACGCTGGCGATGCGGGAGAAGCCGTAGCCCTCGGCCTCCACGAAGGCGCGCATCTGGCCGTTCAGCGTCGCGTGGAAGGGCGTGACGGCCAGGATGCGCCGGGCGCCAAGGGCGGCAAAAGCATCGAGCGCGCAGCGGATGGTGGTGCCGCAGGGGATGCCGTTCGAGACCTCCGCCATCTCGGCCAGCAGCAAGCGGTCATAGCCCGGCCCCTGCGCCACCACGATGGGGGAGGCGACGTGCAGGATGTAGTCCACCTTGCGCGCGGCCAGGTAGCGCACGGACTCCTTCAGCTGCGCCAGCGCCTGGCCGTACTGGTTGCCAGCCCAGCCGCCCATGCCGGTCGTGATGCCGCAGATCATGCAGCCCTCGGGGGCGATGCGCTGGAAATCCAGCGGGATGCGTTCCAGCACCGTCGGGCTGATCACGCCGATCCGCGCGCGCCAGCCCGGCAGCAGCAGGCTGTGCATCAGAAGGCGCCGCGCAGCGTGGCCGCATTCTGCTGCAGCAGCGCCTGGGCGCGGGCCAGGCTCTCGGGATAGGTCGCGGAGAAGGTCCAGTCGCGCTCCAGCTGCGCCTGGGTGACGAAGGCCTCCCACTCCGGCTTGGCCATGGCGGCATTCAGCGCCGCGATCAGGCGGTCCCGGATTGCCGCCGGCAGCGCCGGCGGGGCTGCGACGCCGCGGATGACCGTGACATCGGCCAGGCTGGCCAGGTTGATGTCATTCAGTGCCGGCAGTTCCGGCAGCCGCGCATCGCGCTGCGCCGACCAGGACAGCAGCGGCCGCACCGCATTGGCCGCGATATGGTCGCGCCAGAGCGTCGGGCCGAGGGAGGCGATATCCACATCGCCGCGCACCGCCGCCAGCACCAGTTCCGGCGGCCCCTGGACCGAGACGAAGGCGACGGGGAAGCCCATCTGCGCACCCAGCAGCGCGCATTGCGCGGCGCCGGTGGAAATGCCGCCGAAGGTGCCGCAGCGCACCGGCTGGCGCATGGAACGCAGCGCCTCCAGGCTCGCCACCCGGCCACGGGCGGAGGCCACCATGGTCTGCACCCCGGCGGAGAAATGGCCGAGCCAGGTGAAGCGCAGCACGTCGAAGGGCTGCGGCTGCACGATGGCCAGCGCCATCTGCGCCACCGGATCGCCATAGCCGATGGTCTGGCCATCCGGCGCGGCGCGATAGACGCGGTTGTAGCCATTGGCGCCGGGGATGTTCTGGACCGCCACGGGCACGCCGAGCTCGGCCGAAAGCAGGGGCGCGACGACGCGCATATTGCGGTCGGCCAGGGATCCCGCGGTGAAGGGCACGACGATCTCGATCGGCCGGCTGGGCTGCCAGGTCTGCGCCAAGGCCGGCGTGGCGAGTGTCGCCATCGCGGCAAGCATCACGCCGAGGAAACGCATCGCTCGCATTTGTCCTGTCCTTTGTGACCGGCCGCCAGGATCGGGCGCGACACTTCCTCTGTCCAGCGTCCGGGCGATGCCGGTTCACGGCATGGCGCTTGCTGGATTTCAGCCGCGCCGCGCACCGCGCAATCCAAGACCGGAGGCTGCCCAAGATGCACGCATTCACCCGCCGCAATGTCCTGACATCTGCCTTATTGCTGCCCAGCCTGGCCGCGCCCGCCCTGGCCCAGGGGGCCCGCCGGCCCGTGAAATTCTGCCTGGACTGGGCCTGGCAATCCGCCCATTCGGCCTGGACGCTCGCCGCCGACCGCGGCTTCTTCGCGGAAGCCGGCCTCGATGTGCAGATCGACCGCGGCTTCGGCTCCGGCGATACGCTGACCAAGGTGGCCGCAGGCACCTATGACATCGGCTTCGCCGACACCAACCTCGCGCTGAAGTTCAACACCGAGAATCCGGGCAGCCAGGTCACCTCGGTCTTCGTGCTGTATGACGCCTCGCCCAATGCGGCGATCTTCCTGAAATCCTCGGGCATCACCAAGCCAAAGGACCTGGAGGGGCGCAGCGTCTCCGTCTCCCCGGGCGAGGGCACGCATCTGCTCTTCCCGATCTTTGCCCGCGCCAACCAGCTGGATGTGTCGAAGATCAACCTGCTGTCCGTCACGGCGCAGCTGCGCGACACCATGGTGATCCAGCGCCGGGCGGATGCGACGCTGGGCTTCCTAACCACCACGGCGCTGAACATGGTGGGCACCGGCGTGCCGCTGCGCGACATCGGCTGGCTGCAATACAACCAGTGGGGCGTGCAGCTCTATTCCTCGGGCCTCGTGGTCCGCAAAGCCTTCGCGGAGCAGAATCCGGATGTGGTGCGCGCCTTCAACCAGGCGACGGTGCGCGGGCTGCGCGCCATGCTGGCCGAGCCCGCCGCCGCCATGGAATCCCTGAAGCGCCGCGAGCCGCTGATCGACACGGCGGTGGAGATCGCACGCAACGAGCTGATCAACGAGGTCGCGCTGCTGACGCCGCATGTGCGCGCCAATGGTGTTTCCAGCGTGGTGAAGGAGCGCTTCGAGACCTCCGCCCGCCAGGTGGCGGAGGCTTTTGGCATTCCCGGCACGCCGACGATGGATTTCACCTATACCGACCGCTACCTGCCCGACGACCGCAAGATCGTCTGATGCCCATGGCCCTCCCCCGCGCTTGCGGGGGAGGGTTGGGTGGGGGCGCTACGCCATGCGCGCCGCAATGCCGGCGGGCACGCGCCCCAGCCGCCGCGCCGCGTCCCAGACGCGGCGGATGGCGGCGGCGCCGCGGCGCACCACCGCGGCCTCGTCCACACCCTGCACCCGGCGGTCGCGGATCAGCGGCTTGCCGTCCACCAGCATCGTGTGCAGGTCGGCCGCCACGCCATTGGTCAGCAGCGCCTGCAGCGGGTTCCACACCGGCTGGTAGCGCGCGCCGGACAGGTCGAAGAGCAGCAAGTCCGCCGTCGCGCCCACCGCCAGCGTGCCGAGATCCTCCCGCCCGATGGCGGCGGCGCCGGCGGCCGTGGCGGCGCGCAGCATCGCCTCCCCGCTCGCGATGCCGCCGCGCCCGGCCTGCACCTTGGCCAGCAGTGCCGCCGCGCGCAGCTCCGCCACCATGTCGAGGCCGACGCCATCCGTCCCGACGCCAAGGTTGATCCCGGCCTCCAGGAACCGCGCGAAAGGCACGGCGACGCCGAAGCGGGAGAAGGCATAGGGGCAGGAGGCCACGGCCGCGCCGTGGTCGCGGATCATCGCCAGCTCGGCATCGGTGGCCATCACGCAATGCGCCAGCACCGTGCCGGGCCGCAGCAGGCCGAGGTCTCGGATGTGTTCGATAGGGGACTTGCCGTAGCGGGCGCGCACGATGTCGAGCTCCACCTGGCTCTGCGCCGCATGGATGGTCAGCGGGCAGCCGATATCGTCGACCACGTCGCGGATGCGGATGAGCAATTCCGGCGTGCAGGTATCCAGCCCATGCGGCCCGAAGCCGATGCGGGTGCGCCCGCGTGGGCCCTCGTCGTATTCGGCGAACAGCTCCATCACCCTGTCGAAGCCGGTCTCCGCCGTTTCCGGCGCCGTCACCGGCCTGCCGTCCGGCCCCATGTCCATCTTGGGTGTCGAGAACAGGTAGGGGCAGGAATAGGTCCGCAGCCCCAGCCGCCGTCCACGTTCGATGAAGGGCGCCTGCTGCAGGCGCCAGACATCCATGATGGTGGTGGATCCGCCCTTCAGCGTCTCCAGCAGCGCCATCTCGGCCACGTCGCCGATGGCCTCCGCGTCCAACACCTCCGCCGCGATGTCGCCGAGCGGCATCAGCAGGGAATAGACGATGTCGCCCGGCAGCTCGCCCTCGGCGATGTCATCCGCCAGGCCGCGGAACAGCGGGGCGCTGAAGGCGTGGTTGTGCAGGTTGACGAAGCCCGGCAGCAGCAGGCTTTCGGGCAGGCTGATCCGCTCGGCGTCGAGCGTCGGACGCTGCGTCGTGACATCGGCGATGCGGCCGTCCCGCACCACCACGAAGCGCCCGCTGCGCAACCCGGCCTGCGCGTCCCAGATCCAGCCGGGTTCGAGGATCAGCGTCTTCATGGTCAGCCTCCGCACCGTGCCAGGCGATCATGGCACGGGCGGGACCTTCCAAGAATCAGGCCAGCGCGGCGCCGCGGCGGGAAACCAGGCCGGCCCGGGCGGCGCCCGCTTCGCTCAGCCCTTCTCGGGCTTCGGCGGGGGCGCCTTCTTGGTCGGCTCGCGGGTGAAGGGGGAAGCGGCGGCGGCCTCCGGCTTCTTCGCGGCCTTCGGCTTCTTCGCTTCCCGGTTGGAACGCTGTTGGCCCTTGGCCATGGTCGTGATCCTTCGCTCGGTTCAGGCCGCTCGGTTCAGGCAGGCGGTGCAGGGGGCGGCGCGGCGGGCGCCGCGTCCTCGATATCCTCGGTCCAGATATGCAGCAGCCCCGCCGCGGCGCCGGAGCGGGCGCGGTGCTTGTCCAGCGCGATCGCCTCGATGCGCGGCCGCAGCGCGGCGAAGCACTGCATCAGGTCGGCCGGCTTGAAGCGGCGTATCTCGCTGATGTCCTGCAGCGCGTTCATCGAGATGGCGCAGGGCACCAGCTGGTCCGCATCCACCACCTCGAACAGCACGCGGCGGCCGTCCCAGCGCGGGGCGGGCGTGCTGGGGGTTGCGGGCATGTTTTGGCTCATCCGGCGTTCCTCGTCTCGTGGATCCCTCGCCTCACGCCGCATCGATCAGCTGCGCGGCCTCGAGGTCGCGTGCAGTGACGGCATGGGCCTCGATCAGCTCGCCCGCGCGCTCGGGGCGCCGGGTCAGGGTGGTGGAGGTGCGGCGCCAGGCGGGGAAGGACAGGGCCTCGATCAGCTCCTCCTCCACCTCCACCGTATAGGTGCCGGCAGGCAGCTTCTGCGCCAGGCCGGGCAGGGCGAAGGGGCGGCGGAACACCAGCTGCTCGCGGCTCGTGCGGGTCTGGGTCATTTCGAGGCGCCGCTTGTGCGGGTGAACATGCCATTGTCCTCCGGGGCCCTTGCCCAGCCCCGGCGCGGATCGGTCCAGCGCCAGCATGGTATATGGGGTGGCGGCGCCCCGATACCAGCGGCTTCGCGCCGCCAGGCGCATGGGGCGGCCTTGCCCCGCGCCGCGCCAGAAGGCATGGGAGGCGGGTGGAACGCCCGACGCCCGCGCGCCCGACGGGGACGCCACGCCATGCCCCATGACGGAGCCCCCCGTTGGACTCAGCCGCGCCTGGACCGCCCCCGCCGGACGCCGCGACCGATCCCGGGCGCGCGGCCGGCCGCCCGGTGCGGCGCCACCTGGTGCTTTTCGCGGCCGCGCTGGCGCTCCCCATCCTGGTCTTCGTCGCCACCCTGTCCAACCGCTTCGCCGAGGCGCAGCGCGACCGGCTGGAGGATGAGGCGCTGAACACCGCCCGCGCCGTCGCCCTGGCGGTGGACCGGGAGCTGACGGCCATCGCCGCCACGCTGAACCTGCTGGCCCTGTCGCCGCAGCTGGCGGAGGGGGACCTGCCGGGCTTTCACCGCCTGACGGTGGAGCTGCGCCAGCGGCTGGGCATGGCGGCGGTGCTGCGCGACCCCGACGGGCGGCAGCGCCTGAACGCCTGGCTGGCGCCGGGTGAGCCGCCGACCACCACCTCCCCGCTGCCGCCGCCGGCGCCGGGCCGCAATCACCTGGTGGTCACCGACCTGTTCCGCGGCATCCTGCACCAGGTGCCGATGTTCGCCGTGGAGCTGCCGGTCGGCGTGCCGGTGCAGGGCGAGCCGGGCGGGCTCTACCTCAGCCTCAGCACGCCGGCGGACCGCATCCGCCATGTGCTGGAGGACCGCCAGGCACCGGAGGGCTGGACGCTCGCCGTGGTCGATGGCCAGGGCCGCATCCTGGCGCGCAACACCCGGCACGAGGAGTTCGTCGGCCAGCTGGCGACGGAGGATCTGCGCCGCCATACCGGCGGGTGGGAAGGCAGCTGGCACGGCTTCACGGCGGATGGCACGCCGGTGCTGGGCAGCTTCGCCAAGACCGCCCTGGCCGATTGGCGGGTCGCGGTGGGCGTGCCGCTCGCCACGCTGAACCAGCCGCTGGACCGCGCGCTGCTGCTGCTCGGCTCGATCGGCGGCGGGCTTGCCCTGCTGTCGCTGGTGCTGGCGCTGGTGCTCGGCCGCCGCATCGCCAATCCGCTGCTGCGCCTGGCCGCCCAGGCCCGGGCCCTGGGGCGGGGCGAGCCGGTGGCGCCGGTGCCGAGCGGCATCCGCGAAGTCTCCGAGACCGCCGCAGCCCTGGCCGAGGCCTCCCGCACCATCCTGGGGCGGGAGGAGGAGCTGCGCCGGCTGAACGAGGCGCTGGAACAGCGCGTGGCGGAACGCACGCGGGACCTGGCCGAGACCAATGCCCGGCTGGTCGCCGCCGCCAGCGGGCGGGACAGGGCAGAGGCGCAGCTGCGCCAGTCGCAGAAGATGGAAGCGGTGGGCCGGCTGACCGGCGGCGTGGCGCATGACTTCAACAACCTGCTGACCGTCGTCATCGGCAATCTCGCCTTGGCCCGCCGCCGCCTTGGGGAGCTGGAGGGCCAGGGCGATCCCGCCGCGCGCCAGGCGCTGGAAGGGCGCATCGGCCGGGGCATCGACAATGCCCTGGAAGGTGCCAATCGCGCGGCGACGCTGACCCAGCGGCTGCTCGCCTTCTCCCGCCAGCAGCCCCTGGCGCCGGAGCCGGTGGATGCCAATCGCCTGGTCGCCGGCATGTCCGACCTGCTGCGGCGGACGCTGGGCGAAGATATCGAGATCGAGACCGTGCTCTCGGGCGGGCTCTGGCGCGCGCATGCGGATCCGAACCAGCTGGAGGCCTCGCTGCTGAACCTGGCGGTGAATGCGCGCGATGCCATGCCCGCCGGCGGCAAGCTGACCATCGAGACGGCGAATGCCCACCTGGACGAGGCCTATGCGGCGGGGCGGGAGGATGTGGAGGCCGGGCAATATGTGCTGATCTGCGTCTCCGACACCGGCACCGGCATGTCGGCCGATGTGGTCAGCCGCGCCTTCGAGCCCTTCTTCACCACCAAGCCCACGGGCCAGGGCACCGGCCTCGGCCTCAGCCAAGTCTATGGCTTCGCGCGCCAGTCCGGCGGCCATGCCGCGATCTACAGCGAACCAGGCCAGGGCAGCACGGTGAAGCTCTACCTGCCGCGGCTGCGGGAGGCGGAGGCGGCGGCGGCCGAGCGCGCCCGGCCGGCCGAGCCCGGCCCGGCCGCCGCCAATGGCAGCCTGCGCCTGGCCCCCACCCTGCCGCCGGGCGCAACCGTGCTGGTGGTGGAGGACGAGGACATGGTGCGGGACTTCGCGGTGGCCGCCCTGGCGGAGGCCGGCTGCCGCCCCATCGCCGCCGCCGATGGCCCCGCCGCCCTGGCGCTGCTGGAGGCGCATCCGGAGGTGACGCTGCTGTTCACCGACGTGGTGCTGGTCGGCCCGATGAACGGGCGGGAACTGGCCGCCGCCGCCCTGGCGCGGCGCCCGCGCCTGCGCGTGCTGTTCACCACCGGCTACACGCGCAACGCCATCATCCACCACGGCCGGCTGGATGAGGGGGTGAACTTCCTCGGCAAACCCTATACCGCCGTCGCGCTGGTGGAGCGCATCGGCCGCCTGCTGGTCTGACCGGCGGGCGCGTAAGGGCAATTCGCGGCGGTTCCACCGCCGGGGCGGTTAGCGGCGGTTCCACCGCCGGGGCGGTTAACGGCGGTTTCACCGCCTTGCGGCAGATTGCGCAGGCCGGCCCAGCACGGGCCGAGGAGCCTCGCATGACCCCTTCGGCCCTGGCCTGGCCATGTCCGCAATAACGGACAGCATCTTCACCTGGACCTTCCGCGCCACCACCGGCGACAGCTGGGGCGGCACGCTGGTTGAGGATTCCACGCGCTACGTGGTGGGCAGCACGCTCGCCACCGCGCATGGCACCTACACCATCGTCGCCAGCGATCCGCAGGGCACGGATCTCGGCCAGTTCGACATGGAGGAGGGCTGGATCGCGGTCGGCTGGTATCGCGACCGCACCGGCAGCTGGATGCTGACCCAGCTGGGAGAGGGAAGCCCGGCCGGCCTGGGCGGGCTGGGCAGCGAGGTGGATGCCGCCTGGAACGGCACCGGCTGGGACAGTTTCGGCCGCGGCGGCGCGGATCAGGCCGATCCGGGCGACCTGGCGGACAGCCTCTTCACCTGGGTCTTCAATGCCGATGGCGGCGATGCGCTGTTCGGCACGCTGCTGGCCGATAGCGTGGACTGGGCGCCGGGCGACACGCTGCGCACCGACCACGGCACCTATCGCATCCTGACGGAAACACCCTTCGGCCAGGACCAGGCGGAGGCGGGCAGCGAGGGCACGGTGCGCACCACCCGCTACTGGGACGCGCAGGCCAAGGTGGACTTCAACCTTGAAAGCGGCGGCACGGCGGCCACCGGCTATGCCGGGCTGGGCAGCGAGCTGGACCGCGCCTGGACCGGCACCGCCTGGGTGCAGGTAGGGCTGGGCGGTTCGCTGCAGGCCGACCGGATCCCGGATTCCCTTTTCGACTGGACCTTCCAGATGCCGAACGGGGATCGCTACTTCGGCCGCATGGTCGGCCACAGCACCGCCTGGGATGTCGGCGATACCGTCACCATGCCGGGCGGCACCTATACCATCACCGGCACCGCCTCGCTCGGCGGGCAGGCGATGGCCCATGGCACGGTCTGGACCACCGGCGGCTATTTCGACGCCAGCGCGAACCAGCAGCTGACCAGCTATTCCGCCTATGTGCTGGGCGGCGCGCCCAGCGGCTATGGCGGGCTGGGCTCGGAATTCGACTATGCCTGGGACGGCGACGAATGGGACGATTTCGGCCGCGCCGGCACGGTGCAGGCCAGCCTGGAACAGCCGGCCCGCTTCTCCTGGTATTTCCAGCACGCGACCAGCGGCGACATCTATGCGGGCTTCGCCGTGGCCGATGCGGGTCTCTATGCCATCGGCCAGCAGATTCCCGGCGCCCGCGGCACCTACACCATCTACGACCGCAGCGGGTCCACCAGCGGCGCGGCGGAGGGCACGGTCTGGGTGACCGACTACCTGGATGCGCAATCGCAGCGCTGGATGAAGGGGCGCAGCTGGGAGCAGACCGGCCAGCCGGTGACCCAGGCCGGGCTGGGCCAGGAATACGACTATGTCTGGGACGGCAATGAATGGGACGACTTCGGCCAGGGTGGGATCTACCAGGTCGATGTCGGGCGCGACGGCTATTACGCCTGGGCCTTCTACAGCCAATCCGGGGACCTCTATGCCGGCTGGCTGTCCGAGGATTTCGCCCGCTTCCAGGTGGGCGACCGGCTGCAGGGCGCGCGCGGCTACTACGAGATCTACGCCAAATGGGAACATCCCAACCCGACCCAGATCCGCGACGGCACGCTCTGGATCACCGACTACTACGACAGCAACAGCGAGCGCTGGCTGCCGACGCGGTCCTGGGGGCAGAACGGCCAATCCGCCAGCGAATGGGGGATCGGCAACGAATACGAATATGCCTGGACCGGCAGCCAGTGGATCGGCTTCGGCGTCGGCGGCATCCACGAATTCGACGTGCCGCGCGGCTCCGCCAACAACCCGCCGGAGCCATTCCCCTTCTGAAGCGCGCGGCGCCTCAGCGCGCCGGCTTGCGGCAGACCATCACGTCCTGGAACGACAGCGCGTGCTGCGGCGGCAGCAGCTCCAGCACCTCCAGGTAGCGGCTCCAGTTGCGGCGCGCGACCTCGGCCTTCCAGAAGGCCTGGCTGACGGCGATGTCGCCGTGGTGCAGCCAGTCCACCTGCATGGTCGGCTGGTCCAGCATCCGCGCCGCATGGGCGCGCCGGACCCAGTCCTCGTGCCTGTAACGGTGGTAGTATTCCCAGGCATTCTCGGTGTGGATGGTCTGCACCAGCAGCCCGCCCGGCTTCAGCACGCGCTTCAGCTCCAGCAGCCACATGTCCCACAGGTACTTGATGTGGGTGAAGACGCTGAAGCCGTAGATCACGTCGAGGCTGTTGTCCTCGAAGGGCAGGTGCGGCTGCACCGTGCCGGTGGTCACCGTGTAGTGCTGCGGGAAATGCAGGCGCAGCCATTCGATCGGGCGCGCCTGGATGTCCACGCCATGCAGCCGCCAGCCATGGGCGGCGTGTTCCGCCTCGAAATGCCGCAGCACGCGGCCGGAGGAGCAGCCGAAATCGAGCAGCGCCAGGTCGCGCGGCGCGCCCAGGTGGCGGGCGATGGCGTCGCGCACGATCGTCGCATCCATCTCCCCCATGCGGAGATAGGCGGCGTCATCGGCCGGATAACCGAAGCGGTCCGCCGGCGCGGGCAGCGGCAGCTTCTGGTCGGGCCGCACCACCGGCGGGTCGAAATGCGGTGGCAGGCTGACCTCGTTGTAGTCCAGCGGCTGATGGAAGCCGAAGCGCGGCAGCACCGTGTATTCGGCACGCACCATGGTCAGCGTCCGCTCCATCCGCGCATCCGCCTCACGCTCGGCTTCGGCCTTCCGGGCCGCCTGCAGGGCGGCTGCCTCCGCGGCCTGCTGGTCGATCAATTCCTGCATCCGGTCCAGCACCGCATCCCTGTCCCGCAGCGCGGCGTCGCGGCTTTGCGACAGGCGCTGGATCGGCGGCAGGAGATGGGCGAGCCGACGCAACAGGGGATGGGTCACGCGGGATTTTCCCTTGGCTGAAATGGCGGCCGCTGGCGTCGCGGCGCGTGGCTGAGGTCGAATTCTGCTGGACCGTTGCCTGCCAAGCGCCGGCCGTGCTGCAGCGTCCCAATCTGCATCGTCCGGCCATCCAGCGAAGCCACACCAGATAGGCGAGTGTGTTGCATGGGCCTTCGCCTCGATCAAGCAGGTGGCGGGACCTTGTCCGACCGGCCGCCATGGGCCAGAAGCGTTGGCCTGGATGAGGATTCACGAATGTTTCGGGCGATGCGGGCCGTCTGGTTCGCCGGTTTCACCTTCCTGGGCCTGATGCTGCTGGGCGCCAGCTTCTGGCGTGCGCTGTTCGGAACCCTGGCGCTGCTGGCGCTGCGCATCACGCCGGTGCCGCCCCCCGTCATCATGGCGCTTGGCGCCGCGATCTTCGCGCTGGGAATCCTGCACTGGGCCACGGGGCTTCCCGCCCTGCCCTGAGGATCCAAGGGGAGGATCAGCGGGCGATCCGCGCCAGGCCCGCCAGAAGGGCCTCGGCCTGTCCGTCCCAATCGGCCTCGGCCTGGCCTGCCTCGCGCGCCTCCGCGCGCAGCCGGGCGAGTTCCGCCGGATCGGTCAGCCGCGCCAGGGCGGCGGCGAGGGCGGCGGGCGTCACCGCCGCCGCCAGCAGGCCGCCGGCGCGCAGCTGCTCCGTCAGCCCGCCCACGGGCATGGCCACCACCGGCACGCCCATGGCCAGCGCCTGCGGCACGATCCCGGACTGGCTGGCCTCGCGATAGGGCAGCACGACGGCATCGGCGGCGGCCAGCAAGGCGGGGATCTCCGCCTCCGCCACCCAGCGCTGCTCCAGCCGCACGCCGGGCAGCGCGCCGAGGCCGGGGGCGCAGGCCTCCGCATCCCCTTCCCCCACCACGCGCAGGGTGACCCCGGGATGCGCCTGGTGCAGCAGGCGGAAGGCGTCGCGCAGCAGATCCAGGCCCTTGTAGCGGCGGAAGCGGCCGAAAAACAGCAGCCGCAGGCTGCCGGCGGGCGGTGCGGCAAGGGCATCCTGGCGCGGCGCGGGCGCCAGCAGGGCCGGCAGGCGCATGCGGATCAGCGGCAGGGCGGGGCGACGGCGCGCCAGGGCATCCGCCACCTGGTCCGACAAGGCGATGGCGGCCCGCGCGGCATCCAGTTCCCGCCCCAGGCGCCAATCCCAAGCCCAGCCGAAATCGCCCGGATGCGGCGCGGCGTCATGCACCACCGGCACGAAGGCGCGCCCGGCGCGGGCCAAGGCGGGCGCCACCAGCGGCGTCCAGACATGCGTCATGCCGGAGATCACGACATCCGCCGCGGCGGCGCTGCGCTGCAATCGCCGTGTCAGGGCGGGAAGTCGCAGCAGGCCGGTGGCGAAACCCCGAAGATCGCGGTAGGTGTCCACGATGTCGGTCGAAACGCTCAATTCGCGAAACCCGTCCAGTAATTCGCCTTGCCGCGAGATGGACAGGCTGAGCGTGACGCCGGGCCGACGGGCCAGCGCCTGGGCCAGCCCCAGCGTGAATTGCGCACCGCCCCCACGACGGCCCCAGTACCAGAGCAGAATCCGCATGGCCGAGGGGCCTACAGCAAGACCGGCGCGGAGGAAATCGCCGCCGCCAAGAGCCCTGCCCTGCCGCCCCTGGCAGGGTTGAAGCTGCGGCCGGGCATCATTGCATCTTCCGGTTGTTATTCCTTTCCACATTAGCGCTATCATTGTACCCGGGGCAGATCGCCCAGCGTTCCGCCCCGCCTGCCCCTGGAGACTCCATGCTGGACTGCCTGACCGAGGCCACCGACCGCGCCCTGCCGCTTCATGCCGTGGCGCCGGACGGCCTTCCCGCCCTGCTCGCCAGCCTGCCGGAAGCCAGTGCCGGCTTCCTGCGGGCCAGCGGCTTCAGCGGCAAGGCGCAGGAGCTGCGCCTGCTGCCCGGCGGAAGCGGCCTGGCCGGCGCGGTGCTCGGCCTGGGCGAGGATCCGGAGACGGCTGCCGCACCCTGGGCCTTCGGCGCCATGCCCTTCGCCCTGCCGGAGGGCAGCTGCTGGCGGATCGAGGGCGCGCCGGACCCGGTGGCCGCCACGCTCGGCTGGTGCCTGGGCGCCTATCGCTTCGCCCGCCTGAAGTCCCGCGCGCCGCGCCGGCCGGCTTCGCTGGTCGCCCCCCCGGGGACGGAAGCCGCCCAGCAGCAGGCGGAAGCCATCTGGGCGGGGCGGGACCTGGTGAACCAGCCGGCCAACCATCTCGGCCCGGCCGAGCTTTCCGCCGCCGTCGCCCGCCTCGCCGCGGCGCAGGGCGCGAGCTTCGAGGAGATCTCCGGCAGCGCCCTCGAGCAGGGCTTCCCGGCGGTGGCGGCGGTGGGCCAGGGCAGCCCCCGCGCGCCGCGCATCGCCATCCTGCGCTGGCAGGGCGCGCCCGATGGGCCGCTGGTGGCGCTGTGCGGCAAGGGGGTGTGCTTCGACACCGGCGGGCTCGACCTGAAGCCGGCAGCCGCCATGCTGCGCATGAAGAAGGACATGGGCGGCGCTGCGGCCATGATCGCCACGGCGGAGATGCTGATGCGCGCCAAGGCGCCGATCCGGCTGCTGCTGCTGGTGGGCGCGGTGGAGAACAGTGTTTCCGGCGCCGCCTTCCGGCCGATGGATGTCATCAGGACACGGCAAGGACTGACGGTGGAAATCGGCAATACCGATGCCGAGGGGCGGCTGGTTCTGGCAGATCTTCTGGCCTTCGCCTGCGAACAGGCGCCAGACCTTCTGATCGACGCCGCGACGCTGACGGGAGCAGCGCGTGTCGCGCTGGGGCCTGATTTGCCGGCCTTGTTCTCCAATGATACGGAACTGGCACAAAGTATTCTCTTGGCGGGCACAGCTGTTCACGATGCGGTGTGGCAACTTCCGCTGATGAAAAATTACGTTTCTTGGCTGGACAGCTCCATTGCAGACATGAACAACGTCAGCAGCAAGCCAATGGCTGGCGCCGTGGTGGCGGCTTTGTTTCTGCAACACTTTGTATCACCGGGCCTGCCTTGGGCTCATATCGATTTATATGCATGGAACGATCAGTCGCGCCCCGGCCGGCCCGAAGGCGGTGAAATTCAGGCGGCACGCGCTCTGGCAAGGGCCGTGACTGCTTTGGTTTCCAAACGAAGCCCTGCAGGACGGTAACGAATTCGAGATGAAACGGGAACTTTCAGGCCTGCGGCGCTCTCAAACGGGTGTGTCAGAAACGAACCCTTCGCAGAGCGGGACGGCAGAGGGGCGCGCCAGGGGCCGAGGAGGACCTGGGGCTAAGTCGGCGCAGGCCAGCCGCATGCGTGTCGAAGAAGGAAGCAACATCATGGCCACTCAAGCAAATTCCGACCAGCTGGTCGGCATCCTCCGCGACACCGTCGTGGCGCTCGTCCGTCGGGACGGGCCGGATCTCTCGGCACGTCAGCTCGGCGTGTTCCTCACAGTCTATCTGACGGACGGCCCGCATACGGTGCGCGGACTGGCGGCGGAGCTGAACGTCTCCAAGCCCGCCATCACTCGGGCCCTGGACCGGCTGGGCGAGCTCGACCTGGCCCGGCGCAAGGTGGACCCGATGGACCGGCGCAGCGTGCTGGTGCAGCGCACCCTGAAGGGCGCCGCCTTCCTGCGCGACATGCGCAGCATCATGACGGTGGCCGAGCAGACGGCGCATGAGACGGTGGTGCCGGAAGAGAACCGCAAGGCCGGCTGAACCGGATGGCAGCGCCCCGCGCGCTGCCTCCGGCCCCGCGGCGCCTGATCAATAGCCGGCGCTGAAGTCCACCAGATTGAGCAGCGATTCGCCGGCCCGGGCGCGCGTCAGGTTCTCCACGACCTGCGGCGCGGCGCTGGCCGGGATGGTGATGCTGGCCGCATGCGGCGTCATCACCACACGCGGATGCGTCCAGTAGGGATGCTCGGCCGGCAGCGGTTCCGGGCTGAACACGTCGAGTGCGGCAGCCGCCACCTGGCCCGAATCCAGGGCCGCCAGCAGATCCGCATCCACCACATGCTGCCCCCGCGCGCCATTGATCAGGAAGGCGCCCCGCGGCAGCAGGCCCAGCAGGCGGGCATCCACGATGCCGCGCGTTTCCGGCGTCAGCGGCAGCAGGCAGACCAGGATGCGGCTGCGCGCCGCCATTTGCGCGAGGCCGTCCGCGCCGTGGAAGCTCTCCACCCCCGCCACCTGCTTCGGCCGACGCGACCAGCCGAGCACCGGGAAGCCGAGGCCGCGCAGCAGGCCTGCGGCATGGCTGCCGAGCTCGCCCAGGCCGAGAAACCCCACCGGCGTCTCCGCCGTCACCGGCGCCGGCAGCTCGTTCCAGATGCCGTCGCGCTGCTGCGCGCGATAGTCCAGGTCCTGGCGATGGAAGCGCAGCACATTCAGCAGCACCCATTCGCCCATCTGCGTCGTCAGCATCCGGTCCACCAGCCGCGCCACCGGGATGCCCGGCGGCGGGCCCGGCGGCCGCAGCAGATGGTCCACCCCCGCGCCCATCGAGACGATCAGCCGCAGATTCGGGTAGCGGCGCAGCTCCGCCATGTCATGCGCCGTCCAGACCACGGCGGCCTCGATATCCGCCGGATCGCCGGACTCGGGGAACATGCGGATCTCGAGCGCGGGATCCACCGCCAGCAGCGCATCCCGCCACATCGCCATGGCGGCGGGCTTGGTCGAAAGCAGCACGGCCATCAGGCGGCATCCTCCGTGGGGGCGGTTTCGCGTGACACCAGCCGCACGAAGCCGCGCCAGTCGTCGCGGCGCCCGGCGGCAAACTTCCGGCCATCCGGCAATTCGGCATGCAGGCTGAGCACGCCCTTGGCCCAGAGCGCGTCGAAATGCTCCTCCGACTGCAGCGCCCAGAGGCTGGTGCGTTCGAAGACGCCGTCGCGGATGCGCGGCTGCACCTTGGCCAGCCACCACCAGCAGCCCACCGCCAGGATCGCCGCGCCGACATAGAAGTGGATCAGCGCAGTGCCGGCAAAGGAGGTAACGAGGATGGTGCCGGCGGGCCAGATATTCTCGCCATAGCGATAGACCGGGCTGCCGGGCGAATTCATCTTGCGGATATGCACGCCGAGCTTCGCCTGCTGCGCTTCCAGCAGCAGCCGCAGCCGCTCGATCGGCGGCATCGGCGCGTCATCGGCCTCGGTCATGTCCGCACCACACCCTCATGCCCGGCGGTGGTCAGGTTGAAGGCCGCCGCCATCAGGGCGCGGGTGTAGGGTTGTTGCGGCGCCTCGACAACCGCCTGCGCCTCCCCCTCCTCCACCACCTGCCCGTCCTTCAGCACGACGATCCGGTGTGCCAGGGCGCGGACCACGCGCAGGTCGTGCGAGATGAACAGATAGGCCAGGCGATGCCGCGCCTGCAGGTCGCGCAGCAGCTCCACCACCTGCGCCTGGACCGAGACGTCCAGCGCGCTGGTCGGCTCATCCAGCACCACCAGCCGCGGCTTCAGCACCAGGGCGCGGGCGATGGCGATGCGCTGGCGCTGGCCGCCGCTGAATTCATGCGGGTAGCGCCCCAGCATGGTGGCCTCCAGCCCCACCTCCTCCAGCGCCGCGGCGACGCGCTGTTGCGTCTCGGCGGTCGAGAGGTTCTCGTGCACGCGCAGCCCCTCGCCCACGATCTCCGCCACCGTCATGCGGGGCGAAAGGCTGCCATAGGGGTCCTGGAAGACGATCTGCATGCGCCGGCGCAGCGGGCGAAGCTGGCCGCGGGACAGCGCCTGGATCGGCTGGCCCTCGAAGGCGATGGGGCCCTCGCTGGCCTCCAGCCGCAGCAGCGCCAGGCCGAGCGTGGTCTTGCCGCTGCCGGATTCGCCGACCAGGCCGACCGTCTCACCCTCCCGGATCGCGACCGTCACGCCATCCACGGCCTTCACCAGGCCGACGGTGCGCCGCAGGATTCCGCGCTTGATGGCGAAGTGCACCTTCACCTGCTCGGCCTGCAGCAGCGGTTTTGCCTCCGCTGCCACCGGCTGCGGCCGGCCGCGCGGCTCCGTCGCCAGCAGCATCTTGGTGTAGTCGTGCTGCGGGTTCCCAAAAATCTCGGCGACGGGGCCGGCCTCCACCGCCTGGCCGTGGCGCATCACCACCACGCGGTCGGCATGCCGACGGACGATCGCCAGGTCATGCGTGATCAGCAGCACCGCCATGGACAGGCGCCGCTTGAGATCGGCCAGCAGTTCGAGGATCTGCGCCTGGATCGTCACATCCAGCGCCGTGGTGGGCTCATCCGCGATCAGCAGCGCGGGGTCGTTGGCCAGCGCCACCGCGATCATCACCCGCTGCCGCTGGCCGCCCGAAAGCTGGTGCGGATAGGCGTTCAGCCGCGCCTCGGCCTGCGGAAAGCCGGCGCGGGTCAGCAGCTCCACCACCCGCGCGCGCAGCGCCTCGCCCGACAGGTTGCGATGCAGCGTCACTGCCTCCGACACCTGGCGGCCCACCGTGTGCAGCGGGTTCAGCGAGGTCATGGGTTCCTGGAACACCATCCCCGCCACGCCGCCGCGCAGCCGGCGCAGATCCTCGCCCTTCGCAGCCAGCACGTCAGTGCCATCCAGCGTGATGCGGCCCTGCGGATTGTGGCCGGACCCCGCCAGCAGCCTCAGGCAGGACAGGGCGGTGACGGACTTGCCGCTGCCGCTTTCGCCGACCAGCGCCACCGTCTCCCCCCGCTGCACGGTGAAGGAGACGCCCTGCACGACGGTCTTCGCGCCGAAGGCGACCGAGAGGTCCTGCACCTCCAGCAAGGGCTGCGTCATGTCCCGCCCCCCGGCAGCTTGCGGGGGTCGAAGGCATCGCGCACCGCCTCGCCCACGAAGATCAGCAGCGTCAGCATGCCGCCCAGCACGACGAATCCCGTCACCGCCAGCCAGGGCGCCTGCAGGTTGTTCTTGCCCTGGTTCACCAGCTCCCCCAGCGAGGGCGAACCTGGCGGCAGGCCAAACCCCAGAAAGTCCAGGCTCGCCAGCACCGTCACCGAACCCGAAAGGATGAAGGGAAGAAAAGTCAGCGTCGCCACCATGGCATTGGGCAGGATGTGCCGCGCCATCAGCGCCACGTCGCTCACCCCCAGCGCCCGCGCCGCCCGCACATAATCCAGGTTGCGCCCGCGCAGGAATTCCGCGCGCACCACGCCGGTCAGCGACATCCAGGAAAACAGCAGCAGGAAAATCAGCAGGGTGAAAAAGCCAGGCTCCACCACGCTGGCCAGGATGATCAGCAGATAGAGCTGCGGCATGCCGGACCAGATCTCGATGAAGCGCTGGAAGCCGAGATCCACCCAGCCGCCGTAATAGCCCTGCACCGCCCCCGCCGCGATGCCGACCAGCGAACTCACGATGGTCAGCGTGAAGCCGAAGAGCACCGAGAGGCGAAAGCCGTAGATCACGCGCGCCAGCACGTCCCGGCTCTGGTCATCCGTGCCCAACCAGTTGCGCGCGGAGGGCGGCGCCGGGGAGGGCTGGCCGACCTCCCGCACCACCGAATCATGCCGGTAGGGAATCAGCGGCCAGATCGCCCAGCCGCCCCGTTCCGCGAATTCCGCCTGCAGGGTCGGGTCGTGCCAGTCCATGGTGATGGGCAGCCCATCCGGCAGCACGTCGCTTTCAGCATAGCCGCCGACCACCGCCGGGAACAGCCAGCGATCGTCGATCCGCGCCACCAGCGGCTTGTCGTTCGCCAGCAGCTCCGCGAACAGCGTCAGCACGAACAGAACCAGGAAGATCCACATGGACCAGTAGCCGCGCCTGTTCGCCTTGAAATTGGCGATGCGCCGCAGCGTGATGGGCGTCATCGGCCCCTCCTCACTTGCGGGCCTCGAAATCAATGCGCGGATCGACCACCGTGTACATCACATCGCCCACGATCTGCAGCACCAGCCCCATCAGCGTGAAGATGTAGAGCGTGCCGAACATGATCGGATAATCGCGCCGGATCGCCGCCTCGAACCCCAGCAGCCCCAGCCCATCGAGCGAAAAGACGATCTCCACCAGCAGCGCGCCGGTGAAGAGAATGCTGATGAAGGCCGCCGGGAAACCCGCGATGATCAGCAGCATCGCATTCCGGAAGACATGCCCATAGAGAATCCGTGTCTCCGAATTCCCCTTGGCCCGCGCCGTCACGACATACTGCTTGCCGATCTCATCGAGGAAGGCATTCTTGGTCAGCATTGTAAGGCCGGCAAAGCCGCCGATCACCAGCGCCAACGTCGGCAGCGCCATGTGCCAGGCATAGTCCAGCGCGCGCTGCCAGAAGGGCCAGGTCTCCGCCCCCGAACTCGCCAACCCCCGCAGCGGAAACCACTGCACGAAAGACCCGCCGGCAAAAAACACCACCAGCAGGATGGCGAACAGGAACCCCGGAATCGCATAGCCCACCAGCACCACGCCGCTGGTCCAGACATCGAAGCGCGTGCCATCCCGCACAGCCTTGCGGATGCCCAGCGGAATCGACACCAGGTAGATGATCAGCGTCGACCACAGCCCCAGCGAGATCGAGACCGGCATCTTCTCCACGATCAGATCCACCACCGGCCGATCGCGGAACAGACTCCGCCCGAAATCGAAGGTGAGATAACCCCACATCATCTCGCCGAACCGCACATGCGCCGGCTTGTCGAAGCCGAAGATCCGCTCGATCTCCGCCACGATCGCAGGATCCAAGCCCCGCGCCCCACGATAGGTCCCGACCGGCCCCTCGCCACCCCCCGCACCACCACCGCCAGGCGCCCGAACCTCGCCCGGCCCCTCCCCCGTCAAACGCCCGAGCGTCTGCCCCTCACCCCGCAACTCGGCAAGCATCTGCTCTACCGGACCACCCGGCGCGAACTGCACCACGGCAAAATTGATGAGAATGATGCCGAACAAGGTCGGCACCACGAGCAACAGACGACGGAAGATGTAGGCGGCCATGGGGGCGTGTTCTGCGCTATGCGGCCGTGGGGAGGGCGCTGCCCTCCCCACACCCCACCCGCCAAGGGGCAGTGGCCCCTTGGAACCCTTGAATCATGAGCGGGAAGGGAGGGGGGCAGGCAGGCGCGCCGATCATGCGGCCCCGCTGTGCCCCTCTCCCTTCCCGCTCATAGTCCTGTGGTCCAGGAGGCCCCTGCCTCCTGGCAGGGGGGTGCAGGGGGGACAGCGTCCCCCCTGCGAGCCACAGGCGCAAAGACAACCCCATCGCCACCTACAGCGTCCGCCGTGCGTCGGTCAGGGCCCGGTCCTTGCTGGTATCGATCCACCAGCTGTCGAGGCCGAGGTTGTAGCGGGGGTTGCGGTCGGGGCGGCCGAATTTGTCCCAGAAGGCGATGCGGAAGGTTCGGCTGTGCCAGTTGGGGATCATGAAGTTGTTCCACAGCAGCACGCGGTCCAGCGCCCTGGTGCGGGCGATGAGCTGGTCGCGATCGGGGGCGTTGACCACGAGTTCGACGAGTTCGTCGATGGCCGGGTCGCAGATGCCGGCGATGTTCTGGCTGCCGTTTTCGCGGGCCTTGGCGCAGGTGAAGAAGTCGCGCTGTTCGTTGCCGGGGGAGAGGGATTGCGGAATGACGTCGACGGTCATGTCGTAGTCGAAGGCGTCGGTGCGGGCCTGGTACTGGGACGGGTCGACGGTGCGCACGCGGACGGTCATGCCGATGCGTTCCAGCGCCTGGACGTAGGGCAGGGCGATGCGTTCGAAGGTGGCGCCCTGCAGCAGGATCTCGAATTCGAAGGGCTGACCTTGCGGCCCGACCAGGCGGCGGTTCTGCACGCGCCAGCCGGCTTCCTGCAGCAGGCGCAGCGCGGTGCGCAGCCCCTCGCGGTTGTTGCCGGAGCCGTCGGTGACGGGAAGCTTGTATTCGGTGGTGAAGACCTCGGCCGGGACGCGGCCGCGGAAGGGCTCCAGCACGGCGAGCTCGGCGCCGGTCGGCAGGCCGGAGGAGGCGAGCTCGGAGTTGGAGAAGTAGGACTGGGTGCGGGTGTAGCTGCCGTAGAAGAGGTTGGCGTTCATCCACTCATAGTCGAACAGCTCGATCATCGCGCGGCGCACGCGGGCGTCCTGGAACAGCGGGCGGCGCAGGTTCATGGCGAAGGCCTGCATGCCGGTCGGCAGTTCGTGGCGCAGCTCGTCCTTCTTCGCCAGGCCGCGGCGCATGGCGGGAAAGTCGTAGCCGGTGGCCCAGTCGCGCGCGCTGTTTTCCGTGCGGAAGTCGATCTGGCCGGCCTTGAAGGCTTCCAGCGCGACCGTGGTGTCCCGGAAATATTCGAAGCGCTGCACGTCGAAGTTCTGGGTGCCCTTCTGGCTGGGGATATCGCGCGCCCACCAGTCCGGGACGCGGCGATAGACCAGGCTGCGCCCGGCCTCGAAGCGTTCCAGGCGGTAGGGGCCGGAGCCCAGCGGCGGATCCAGCAGCGGCCGGGTGAAGTCGCGGCCTTCCCACCAATGGGCCGGCAGCACGGGCATCTGGCCGAGGATCAGGGCCAGCTCGCGGTTCTCGTTGCTGCGGAAGCGGAAGGTGACGCGACGCTCGGTCTCGGCCACCACTTCCGTCACGTCGCCCCAGTAGGACCGGTAGAAGGGCCGGCCGTGGCTGCGCAGCGCGTTGAAGGTGAAGACCACGTCGGCGGCGGTGACGGGCTTGCCGTCGTGCCAGCGGGCGGCGGGGTTCAGCTCGAAGCTCACCGACAGGCGGTCGGCGGGCAGGTCGATCCATTGCGCGAGATAAGGGTATTCGCTGCTCGCCTCGTCGGCGCTTTCCTTCAGCAGCGTGTCGTAGAGCAGGCTGAGTCCCACCGCAGGGGTGCCGCGCAGGACGAACTGGTTGAAGCTGTCGAAGGATCCCAGCGCGGTCAGCGCGATCTCGCCGCCCTTCGGCGCCTCCGGGTTCACCCAGGGAAAGTGCGTGAAATCGGCCGGCAGGGCGGGCTGGCCGAGCAGCGACAGGGCATGGGTGCGGATCGCCTGGCCTGATTCGGCGGTGCCGCTGGCGGGGGTTGCGGCATGCAGGACGCCCGGCGCAAGGCCGAGGGCGGCGGTCAGGGACAGAAGGTCGCGCCGGCGTAGGGGATGGGTCTGCATGGCGTTAGTCTGGGGGTTCACCCGCCGCGCCGCAACGGGCGGGGCGGCTTCAGCCGGCCAGAAGCGCCGAAACCTCGGGCAGCATCGCAGGGTCGCCGAGGGCGAGGACGCTGCCGTCGCCATCGAGGCGCAGCGGGCGGCCGGCCCAGTCCGTGCAGCGTCCACCGGCGCCTTCCACCACCGGGACCAGCGCGGCCCAGTCCCAGGGCTTCATGGTGGCATCGACCACCATATCCACCAGCCCCAGCGCCAGCAGCCCATAGGCGTAGCAGTCGCCGCCCCAGGTGGTGCGGCGGGCGGCGGCCTTCACCGCGGCGAAGCGGGAGGCCGTTTCCGCGTCAAACATGTCGGGCGAGGTGCAGGAGAGCTCGGCCTCCGCCAGCGAAGCGCAGGGCCGGCAGCGCGGCGTGCCGCCGAAGCGGGACAGGAAGCGGGTGGGCTGGCCGGTCACGCCGATCCAGCGTTCGCCGGTCACCGGCTGGTCGATCAGCCCCAGCACGGGGGTGCCCCGGTGCAGCAGGCCGATCAGCGTGCCGAATAGCGGGCGGCCGGTGACGAAGGCGCGGGTGCCGTCGATCGGGTCCAGCACCCAGACCCACTCGGCGTCCGGGTTGGTGTCGCCATATTCCTCCCCGATCACGCCGTGGTCGGGATGGCGTTCGGCCAGCAGGGCGCGGATGGCGCGTTCCGCTGCCCGGTCGGCTTCGGTGACCGGACTGGCATCGCCCTTCGCCTCCACCAGCAGGGCGGAGCGAAACAGCGGGCGGATGACGGCGCCTGCCGCCTCCGCGGCCGCTTCCGCGGCCGGGAGGAAATCAGCCGCCTCGCTCAGGGCAGCGGCGCCGGCTCGGTCGCCAGGCTGCGCAGGAAGGCGATGACATCGGCGCGCTGGTTGATGCTGGACATGCCGGCATAGGCCATGCGGGTGCCGGGGATGGCGGCGGAGGGGCGGGTCAGGAAGGCGTTCAGTGCCTCATAGTCCCACTTCTCGTCGTGCTTGGCGCGCAGGGCGGCGGAGTAGTTGAAGCCCTCCGCATGCGCATGCGGGCCATTCACCACGCCCCAGAGGTTGGGACCCACGCCATTCGGCCCGCCCTGGACGAAGTTGTGGCAGGAGGCGCAGGCGCGCTGCGCGATCTGGCGGCCATTGTCGGCGCTGGCGGCGGCCAGCAGCGGGCCGATCGGCTGCACCTCGGCCGGCGCGGCGGCGGGGGCCGCGGCGGCGGGCGGGGCGGCCGGGGCCAGCGCGCTGGTCTCCAGTTTCCGCGGATGCACGATGGCGCCGCCGATCACGCCGGAGACCATGAACACCACGCCGGCGGTGAGCACCGCGGCGAAGACCTTGTTGACTTCCAGACTCATCCTGGAGTGCACCCTTCCGAAGCGCCGCTGAGGGCTGCCAGAACGCGGCCACCGCACGGCCAGCATGAAACGCAGGCCGGGCTGGCGGGCTTGCGCCGGTCCCGGCCTGCCGTAAAACCTGCCGGACAATATAGGCCCCTTCGGTTAACGACAACCCGTAGGGCGCCACGCGCAGGACCTCCAGCACCTCATGCCCCCAGCCACTGCCCAGCCCGTCACTTCCGGCGTCATCGCCTTCCAGGGCCTTCCCGGCGCCTATTCCGACCTGGCCTGCCGCCAGGCCTATCCCGGCTGGACCACCCTGCCCTGCGCCTCCTTCGAGGCGGCGATCGCCGCGGTGCGGGAGGGTCGCGCCGGGCTGGCCATGCTGCCTTGCGAGAATTCGCTGGCCGGACGGGTGCCGGACATCCACCGCCTGCTGCCCGATAGCGGCCTGCATGTGGTGGGCGAGCACTTCGAGCGCGTGGAGCACTGTCTTCTCGCCCCCCGCGGTGCTTCGATCGCCACGCTGAAGCGCGCGCACAGCCATCCGGTGGCGCTGGGCCAGATCTTGAACCTGCTGCGCGACCTGAAGCTGCAGCCGGTGATCGAGGCCGATACCGCCGGCGCCGCCAGCCTGATCGCCGAGCGTGGCGGGGTGGAGGATGCGGCGATCGCCAGCGAACTGGCGGCCGAGATCTATGGCCTGGAGATCCTGCGCAAGAATGTGGAGGACGCGGCGCATAACACCACGCGCTTCTATGTCTGCCGCACCACGCCGCTGGAAGGGCCCTTCGAGCCCGGCGACTGGGTGACCACCTTCGTCTTCCGCGTCCGCAACATCCCGGCCGCGCTCTACAAGGCGCTGGGCGGCTTCGCGACCAATGGCGTGAACATGACCAAGCTGGAAAGCTACATGGTCGGCGGCGCCTTCACCGCGACGCAGTTCCTGGCCGATGTCGATGGCCGCCCGGACGAGCCCGGACTGGCGCGGGCGCTGGAGGAGCTTTCGTATTTCTCCGCCGATCTGCGCATCCTCGGCACCTATCGCGCCCATCCGCTGCGGCTGGCGCAGCGCGAGGGGAACTGAGCCGGGACTCAACACCTGGAGCAACATGCGTTCAGATGGAATCACCTGGACGCATGTTGCTCTAGATTCAGTGGCTTCTACAGCGCCCCGCCCTTGCGCCCCGCCATCGCGCCCAGCCGCAGCCGCAGCGCGTTCAACTTGATGAAGCCCTGGGCGTCGAACTGGTCGTAGGCGCCCTGGTCGTCCTCGAAGGTCACGTGCTTCATCGAGTACAGGCTGTGCGGCGACTGCCGGCCGGTGACGATGGTATTGCCCTTGTACAGCTTCAGCCGGACGGTGCCGGTGACGCTGGCCTGGCTTTCGTCGATCAGCGCCTGCAGCATCCGCCGTTCCGGGCTGAACCAGAAGCCGTTGTAGATGATCTCCGCATAGCGCGGCATCAGGCTGTCCTTGAGGTGGCAGGCCTCGCGGTCGAGCGTGATGGATTCCATGGCGCGATGCGCCGTGTGCAGGATGGTGCCGCCCGGCGTCTCGTAGCAGCCGCGGGACTTCATGCCGACGAAGCGGTTCTCCACCAGGTCGAGCCGGCCGATGCCGTTCTCCTTGCCCAACGCATTCAGCTTGGTGAGAAGGGTCGCGGGCGACATGCGCTCGCCATTGATGCCCACCGCGTCGCCGCGCTCGAACTCGATGGTGATTTCCGTAACGCGGTCGGGCGCGTCCACCGGGCTGACGGTGCGCTGCCAGACCATCTCATCCGGCGCGTCCCAGGGCTCCTCGAGGATCTTGCCCTCGCTGCTGCTGTGCAGCAGGTTCGCGTCGACGCTGAAGGGGCTTTCGCCGCGCTTGTCCTTGGCGATGGGGATCTGGTGCTGCTCGGCGAAGGCGATCAGCGCGGTGCGGCTGGTCAGCTCCCATTCCCGCCAGGGGGCGATGATCTTGATGTCCGGCTTCAGCGCGTAATAGCCGATCTCGAAGCGGACCTGGTCGTTGCCCTTGCCGGTCGCGCCATGCGCCACGGCATCCGCGCCCACCTGTTCCGCGATCTCGATCTGGCGCTGGGAGATCAGCGGCCGGGCGATCGAGGTGCCGAGCAGGTAGCAGCCCTCATACAGCGCATTGGCGCGGAACATCGGGAAGACGAAGTCCTTCACGAAGGTCTCGCGCAGGTCGTCGATAAAGATGTTCTCGGGCTTGATGCCCAGCAGCAGCGCCTTGTCGCGCGCCGGGCCCAGCTCCTCCCCCTGGCCGAGGTCGGCGGTGAAGGTCACCACCTCCGCCTGGTAGGTGGTCTGCAACCACTTCAGGATCACGCTGGTGTCGAGCCCGCCGGAATAGGCGAGCACGACCTTCTTCACGTCCTTGACGCGCATCGGAGGTCCTCTGGTCGGCCGGGGGCACTGGGTCGGGATCGCCCGCGGCAAAGGCGGCGGAACATGCCGTTCCTGTCGCTTCGGGGCAAGGGAGGTGCAGGCCCCCGCCGCCGCTGAAGCGGCATGAATCTCGCTAGACAGGCGCATCGGTGTCTGGTTCCATCGATCACGACATGTTGAAGACAGCGATCCTCTTCGTGCTCTGGCTCCTTCTCCCGGTGCTGCTCCCGGGTGTCGGGGCGCATGCCCAGACCCCGGCCCTGCTGGATGCGACGCGGGTGCCGCATGTGGGGGAAGGCGGGCGGGCGGATTACCGCCGCTTCCTGCTGCAGCCGACGCCCCGTGCCTTTGCCCTGTCCGAGAACGGCGCCTGGGGCTGGGCGGCAGCGATCGAGGACAATGCAGCCGCCACGGAACGCCGTGCCCTCGGCAATTGTGCCGCCTATGGCGGCATCGGCTGCCGCCTCTATGCGCAGGACCTGGCCGTGGTCTGGCCGGAGGCCGCTTCCCCCGCCCCCACGCCACCCAGCACCCCCCTGGCGGGCGGCGAGGGTTGGGCGCTGGTGCCGGACGGGCGCTTCCTGTGGCAGGGGCCGGCAGCGGCGCGCGGCGCCTATCTCTGGGCGCATGGAAGGGCAGCTGGCGGGGCGGACAGTCGCGGCAGCCAGCCGCAGCCGCATGCCCGCGCCTTCAACAATGCCGGCTACGACGTGCTGCGCCTGGACCGGGACCCGGAGACGGATGAGACGGAGCTGGGCGCCACCCGCATGCGCCTGGCGCTGGCCGAGCTGCGGGCGCGTGGCTATGCGCGCGTGATCGCCGCCGGCCAGTCCCGCGGCGCCTGGGACGCGCTGGCGGCGCTGGATGCGCCGGGCCGCGCCGATGCGGTGATCGCCATCGCCCCCGCGGCGCATGGCCCGACCGGCAGCGTGGCCCATGCCTGGGCGCTGGAGGATCTTTGGCAGGTCGTCACCACGGCAAGGGCGCCGACCACGCGGGTGGCGGTGGCGACCTTCGCGGGGGATGAATACGCGCCCGACCCGGCAGGCCGCGCCGCCGCCTTCGCCCGGCTCGCGCCAAGTACCGCCGCCCTGCTGCTGCTGGACCGGCCGCGCGGGCTGGAAGGGCATGGCGCCGGCGGCGACTGGCGCTTCACCCTGCGCTACGCCGCCTGCCTGCTGGATTTCGCCGAGGGGCGTCGTTCCGGTTGCTGATCCGCTTGGCAGCGGCCGGCCAACTGCCCTAACCATGGTTTCGGAACGTCCAGGATCCACAGTCATGAAAAGCCTCTCCCGCCGCACCCTGCTGGGCGCCACCGGTGGCCTCGCCCTCGCCGCCCCCGCCTTGGCGCAAACCCGCCCCGTCGTGCTGGTGGTGCCCTATGCCCCGGGCGGCGGCACCGACCTGACCGCCCGCGAATTCGCCCATTCGCTCAGCGAAGCGCTGGGCGGGCAGACCGTGGTGGTGGAGAATCGCGGCGGCGCGGCGGGGCATATCGGCTCGGTCAGCGTGGCGCGCGCCCGGCCGGATGGGCTGACCCTGCTGTTCGCCGTCTCCACCAACCTGGTGGTGAACCCGCATATGCAGCGCGGCGACGGCGTGGACCTCATCACCGGCCTGGCACCGGTGGCGCAGGTGACCTCCTACCAATATGTGCTGGTGATCGACCCGCGCCTGCCGATCAATACGCTGCAGGAGCTGATCGCCTATGCCCGCAGCAAGCCGAAGGGGGAGCTGACCTATTCCTCGGGCGGCGTCGGCAATGCCAACCACCTGGCCGGCGTGCTGTTCAGCGATGCGGTCGGCGTGGAGATGGAGCATATCCCCTATCGCGGCACCGGGCCCGCACTGCTGGATGTGGTGGGCGGGCGCATCACCATGAACTTCTCCTCCCCGCCGCCAGCCATCCAGCTGGCACGGGAGGGGCGGCTGCGCGCCATCGCGGTGACCGGCGACGGCCGCATCGCCACGCTGCCGGAGGTGCCGACGCTGGCCCAGGCCGGCCTGCCCGGCGTCTCCATCACCGGCTGGCACGGCATTTTCGCCCCGGCCGGCATCCCGGCCGACCAGATGGAGCGGCTGGAGACGGCGGCGCGCCAGGCCGCGGCCAATCCCCGCTTCGCCAATCGGCTGGAGCAGGACGGGCTGGAACCCGCCCCGGTGCGTCCGCGCGGCGTGTGGTTCGAGGCGGTGAAGGCGGAACACGCCTTCTGGGGGCGCAAGATCCGCGAGCTGAACATCAAGCTGGACTGATTTGGAACCGCGGGAAGGTTTCACCTTCCCGCCCCTCAGTCGTGCCGGAGGCACGCCAAAGGCGTGACGGGCGCCACGCATCCGCGCGGCTTGACTTCGTCGTGCCGAAGGCACGCCTGCGGCGTGACGCAGATGCCGCGGCGCGCATTCGCGCGCTCGGCCCTACGGGCCGCAGATAGGACGCGCTATTCAGGCGGCCGCGCGCCGCCTGATCAGCCCCATCACCCGCGGCACGAAGCCCGGGATCGCCCAGGCCACCGCCAGCAGCGTCAGCGCACACAGCGCCATGCTGATCGGCCGCGTGAAGAAGGGCGAGACATCGCCGCCGGTCAGCACCAGGCCGCGCAGCAGGTTCTTGTCCAGCAGATCGCCCAGCACGATGCCCAGCACCAGCGGCGCCATGGGGAAGCGCAGCTCGCGCAGGATGAAGCCGACGAGGCCCGCGCCCAGCATCACCCAGATGTCGAACAGGCGGGAGGTGATGGCGAAGGCGCCCACGGTGCACAGCACGAAGACCACCGGCATCAGCCGCGCACGGGGGATCAACAGCACCCACAACAAAGGCTTCACCAGCACCAGCCCGTAGAGCAGCTTCACCATGTCCGCGATCACCAGCATGGCGACGATCTGGTAGATAAATTCTGGCGCGGTGATCGCCAGCATCGGCCCCGGATTCAGCCCGTGGATCATCATTGCCGCCATCAGCACGGCCGCCGGCGCGGAACCCGGCACGGCCAGCGTCAGCACCGGGATGATGGCGCCGGGCACGCAGGCGCTCTCGCCGGTCTCCGCCGCCATCAGCCCTTCGACGCTGCCCTTGCCGAACAGCTCCTTCTCCTTCGAGGCGCGCTTGGCCGCGGCATAGCTGGTCCAGGCCGCGATATCCTCGCCGAGACCCGGCATCGCACCGATGAAGGTGCCCAGCGCGCCGGAGCGGAAGATGGTGCGCCAGTACTGCGTCACGTCGCGGATGCGCGGGATGACGCTGTCGATCTTCGACGACACGGCCTTCACCGCCGGGCCGCGCATGGCGTTCAGCACCTCCGCCACGCCGAAGACGCCGACCAGCACCGGCAACAGGCCGAGCCCGCCGGCCAGGTCCGCATTGCCGAAGGCGAAGCGGGCATAGGCGTGGTTCGTCTCCTGCCCCACGGTTGCCACCAACAGGCCGAGGAAGCCCGCGATATAGCCCTTCAGCGGATCGCCGCCCGAGAGGCTGCCGGCGATGACGATGCCGAACAGCGCCACCCAGAACATCTCGTAGCTGCCGAATTGCAGCGCGAATTCGCCGAAGCTCGGCGCGAACATCGCCAGGATCAGCGTGCCGAACAGCGTGCCGCACCAGGACCCCAGCGTGGAAATGCCCATGGCCCGCCCAGCCAAGCCCTGCTTCGCCAGCGGAAAGCCATCCAGCGTGGAGGCGGCGGAGGCCGGCGTGCCGGGGATGTTCAGCAGGATGGCCGATCGGCTGCCGCCATAGATCGCGCCGACATAGACGCAGACCAGCACCAGCATCGCCACATTCGGGCCCATGGTGAAGGTCAGCGTGGTCAGCAGCGCCACGCCCATGGTCGCCGTCAGCCCCGGCAGCGCGCCGACGACGATGCCGATCAGCACCGCCCAGAAGGCATGGAAGACGGCGCCGCCCTGCAGCACATGGGCGAAGCCGTCGCCCAACATGGTGATGGGATTGTTCACGCGGGCATCCTCAAGGCAGGCGCACCAGGAAGATCCGTTCGAAGACTAGCGTCACGATGCCCCCGGTGGCGAGCCCCAGCAGCGCCGCCTCCGCCAGCCGCCGCACCCGGCGCGCCGGCCCCACGGACCATTCGAAGGCCGCGGTGAAGCTGAAGACGAAAAGCGCGGTGGCCAGCCAGAAGGGCAGCCGCCCGACCAGCACGCCGGCATAGAGCACGCCGAGCGTGGCGGCGATGGCCAGGCGCCAGGCATCCGCCCCGCCCCCACCCCCGGCGCGCTGGGTGCCGGCCTTCAGCGCCCCCTGCCGGATCGCGCGCAGCCCCAGCAGCACGGCAAGCACGGCGACGACGGTGGCATGGAAGCCCGGCACGATGCCCGGCGCCGTCAGCCCCGTGCCGGATTGCTCGACGAAGGTCGGCATGCGCCAGGCCAGCGCCATCACCCCGAGGCCCAGCGCCAGCAGCACCGCCGCGACGTAGAGATCGGCGCGCGGTGAAAGCGGCGCCTGGTCGCTGCCGCCGCTCAAAGCCTTGCGATGCCCAGCGTATCCGGGCTGACCCGCGCCTTGCCGCCATCGAAGTAGAGCCAGGCGGTCTGCCGCACCATCTTCCAGGCCTCGTCATAGGCCTGCTGGCCGTAGAGCGGCGCGAAGACAGCTGCGCGCTCATTCGCATAGGTCTTCAGGCGCTGGCTATTGGCAATCTTCTCCTGCCAGACCTGGTTCATCGTCGCGATGACATTCTCCGGCACGCCCTTCGGCGTCCAGATGCCGAAATAGTTCAGCGGCGCCGGCACATTCGGCAGCCAGCGGCGGATCGAGGGGATCTCGCCCACGCCCTGCAACGTGACGGCCTGTTCCGACTGCACCGCGAGCGGGATCAGGCGGCGCGCGCGGATCATCTCCGCCGCCTCCACCAGCAGCACCGCGCCCATCTGCGTCTCGCCGCCCACGGTTGCGATCATCGCCGGATTGCCGCCGTCATACGTGGCGTGGCGGTACTGCACCTGCGATGCGGCGCGGATCGCCTCCATCATATTGTGCCCGGCGGAGGAAACGCCGGCGGTGGCGACCGAAAGGCTGGCGCCGCGCGATCGGAAGGCTTCCATCGCCGCGCCGAAGTCGCGGATATTCGCCGAAGGATTGGCCACCAGCACATTCACATTGGCGACCGCGAAATACAGGTTCCAGTCCTTCAGCTCCGTATCGAGCAGGCCGAGCACCTTGTAGCAGCCGACATCGACGGCGGCGCCGGCCGCCCAGGTCATGCCGTCCTTCGCCGCTTCCAGCGCATTGCGCGTGCCGATGGAGCCGGAGGCGCCGGGCTGGTTCACCACGACGAAGCGCTGGCCGAGTGCGGCTTCGAGCTCCGCCGCCACGATGCGCGCCATCTGGTCGGTGGAGCCGCCGGCGGCCCAGGGCACGATGATCGTCACCGGCCGGTCAGGACGCCAGGATCCCTGCGCCCGGCCGAGCCTCGGCGCGGCGAGGCCCATGCCCGTCGCCGCCAGCAGCATCCTGCGATTGATCGACATGCTCATTCCTGCCTCCCCTGCCTTGGTGGGTAACCCACCGGTTACCTGAATGGTGCGACCCCTCCGCGCCTGCCGTCAACCGAACTCCGGCCCTGCGAGCACAAAGTTTTTCCCGGATTGCGCAGCTGGCATCGCGCCGATCGCCATGCGCGTGAACGGTCGCTGCAGGACGCCGCCCTGCGCTGAAAGGGCCTGCGTCAGCGCCGTGGCGTGATCCGGCACATCCAGCACCGCGGGCTGGGCCAGCGCCGCCCGCGCGGCGGCAACCAGTGCCAGCGCGGTGGCCGCATCCTGCGCCACCACGGGGCCAATCTGTGGCGTCAGGCGGCCATCGCGCGCCAGCACATAGCCGCCTGGCGCCACCCAGGCCGCCCGCGGCAGGCGCTTTTCGAAGTCGCGCAGCAGCGGCACGCGATCGGCGCCGAAGGCGGCGGCATCCAGCGCCAGCAGCTCAGGCCAATCCGCCACGGCCAGCGGCCGCACCGCGATGCCCGGCGGGCGCGCAAGGTCCTTGGGCAGCAGCCAGCGGGCCAGGCCGAAGACATCGACGAAGCCGAGCGGGCCGTAGACCGCCCGCCCCGCCGGCGTCGCATCCAGCACCAGCGTGCGGCCCGGCCGCGCATCCATGGCCCAGCGCAGCAGCGCGCTGGCCAGGCCGCGGCGCCTCTGGTCCGGCCGCACCAGCACCATGGAGATCCAGGCAAGCGCCTCGCCATAGGGCAGCAGCGCCGCGCTGGCGGCCAGCGCCTCCCCCGCGCCATCCTCCAGCACGCGCAGATCGCCGTGGCGCAGGAAGAAGGCCCAGTCCGCCGCCACCTGGTTCCAGCCGATGGCGGCGGAAAGCGCCGCGGCGCGCGGCAGATCCTCGGCGATCGCGGCCCGGACATCGAACATGGCGGCAGGCTCGCGCGCGCCCCGCGCGGGGTCAAGCGCTTGACCGCCGGCACCGCGCCTGCGGAGATGGCGCATGACCCGCCTGTTGCTCCTCGGCTGCGGCGCCTTCGGGCGCGTCCACCTGGCGGCGCTGGCGCGGCTGGGGCGGGAGGCCCTGGTGCTGGAGCCCGATGCGGCGATGCGCGCGGCGGCGCCACCCGGCACGCGCTTCGCCGCGGATCTCGACACGGCGCTGCGGGACTGCGAGGCGGTGCTGATCGCGACGCCCCCCGCCACCCATGTCGCGCTGGCGGAGGCCGCGCTGCGTGCGGGCCGCGACCTGTTCCTCGAAAAGCCGGCGACGGAGACCGCGGCGGAGTCCGCGATGCTCCATGAACTGGCGGAAGCGCGCGGCCGCATCGTGCAGCTCGGCCTGTTCTTCCGCTTCCATCCCAAGGCGCAGGCCATCCATCGCCTGGCGCGCGCGGGCGGCTTCGGGCGCATCCATCACCTCTCGGCGCGCATGTCCGGGCTGAAGCGCGCACGCGGCGATTCCGGCGCGCTGCTGAACGATGCGGTGCATTTCGCCGACCTGCTGCCCTGGATCGCCGGCGAGGCGCCAAGCCATGTCTTCGCCACCCTGTCCGACCCGCTGCGACGGGGGCGGGAGGATCTGGCAGTGATACAGCTGCGCTTCCCCTCCGGCGCCACCGCGCTGGTCGAGGCCGGCTGCGTGCTGCCCGGCGAACACGCCGATGCCGTGGTGCCCGGCGCGGAAACCCGCAAGCTGCTGGCCGTGGCCGGCAGCGCCGCGCTGGCCGAGGTGGATTTCATGGCGGAGACGCTGCGCCTGCGCCGCGGCGCGCATCATCCCGCGGCCAGTGGTGCCTGGCTGCCGGACCATGCGCCGGCCGAGGATCTCGGCGCGGCGGCGCTGGACCCGGTGGGCGTGGTGGCGGCGCAGCTTGCGGCCTTCCTCAATGCCGTGGCGACGCGCGTGAAGCGGGGACCGGATCTTTACGAGGGCGGCGTGCTGCCGCTGCGCATACTGGACGCCGCGCGGCGATCCGCGCATGAGATGCGCGTCCAGGAGTTATTGACATAATGCGCATCTCGCTCTGCAACGAAGTGGTCGCTGGCCTGCCTTTCCACGAACAGGCGCGGCTTGCCGCGGCGCTGGGCTATGATGGGCTGGAAGTCGCGCCCTTCACGCTGGATGCCGAAGCGCCGCATCTGCTGCCGGCGGCGCGGCGTGCGGAGCTGCGGCGCATGGCGCAGGAGGAAGGCGCGCCGATCACGTCACTGCATTGGTTGCTGCTGGCGCCCGCGGGGCTTTCGATCACCAGCGCCGATGTCACGCTGCGTGCGCGCACGCTGGAGGTGATGCAGCGGCTGGTGGGCCTGGCCGCCGATCTCGGCGCCACGCTGCTGGTGCATGGATCGCCGAAGCAGCGCGTCGTGGCCGCCGAGGGCGATGCGCAGCGGGCGGAGGAGGCGATGGCGCAGGCCGGCGGCTGGGCGGCGCAGCACAGCGTGACCTACTGCCTGGAACCGCTCGATGCCGGCCAGACCAACTGGGCCAGCAGCCTGGCGGAGGCGGTGGAGATCGTCACGCGCATCGGCACGCCGGCTCTGAAGACCATGCTGGATGTTAGCGCCGCCGGGAATGGCGAGCAGGCCAGCGCGGCCGCGCTGCTGCGCCGCTTCATCCCCGGCGGGCAGATCGCGCATGTGCATCTGAACGACCGCAACCGCCGCGGCCCCGGCCAGGGGCGCGATGCCTTCCGTCCGGTGCTCGATGCCCTGCAGGATTGCGACTATTCCGGCTTCTGCGCCGTGGAGCCTTTCGACCATCATCCCGACGGCGCAACCAGCGCCGCACGGGCGATCGGCTATCTGCGGGGAATCCTCGAGACATGAGCATCCGCTTCACGCTGCTGGAGACGCAGCGTTTCGAATGGCCCTTCGCGCTCCGCATGCCCTTCCGCTTCGGCGTCATCACCGTGACCCAGGGCCGCCAGGCAGTGGTGCGTGCGCGCATCCGGCTGGAGGACGGGACGGAAAGCTGGGGCGTGGCGGCGGAGACGCTGGCGGCGAAGTGGTTCGACAAGGACCCGAAGCTGTCGGATGCGCAGAACGAGCAGCAGCTGCGCCGCGCGCTGGAACTGGCGACGGAGGCAAGCCTCGCCGCCGGCGCCGACACCGCCTTCGGCCATTTCGCCAACAGCTACGCCGCGGTGACGGCGGCCGCGGGGGCGGAGGGGCTGAATCCGCTGGTCGCGAGCTACGGCCGCGCCCTGCTGGACCGCGCCATGCTGGATGCGCTGCTGAAGGCACGCGGCGTCTCCTTCGCCACCGGCATGCGCGCCAATATCGGCGGCCTGGCGCCGCATGCCGTGGCGCCGGACCTCGCCCGCTTCGATTTTGCGGCCATGCTCTCGGCGCAACAGCCGCTGCGGACCCTGCATGCGCGGCACACCGTGGGGCTGGTCGATCCGATCACCGCGGCGGATCAGGACAGCCGCGTGAATGACGGGCTGCCGGAAACGCTGGAGGAGGTAGCGCAGCACTACGGCCACCGCTACTGGAAGCTGAAGGTCGGCGGCAACATCACGGCCGATGTGGAGCGCCTGTCGCGCATCGCCGCGGTGCTGGACCGCGCGGCGGAGCCCTACCACGCCAGCCTCGACGGCAATGAGCAATACGAGGATGCGGAGGGCGCGCTGGCGCTGTGGCGCGCCATGCAGGCCGAGCCGCGGCTGGCGCGGCTGTGCAACTCCATCCTCTACATCGAGCAGCCGGTGAAGCGTGCCCGCGCGCTGGAAACCGGCATGGCTGCCCTGGCGGCCGAACGCCCCGTCATCATCGACGAAAGCGACGGGCCGCTGGATGCCTTCGTCACCGGCCGCGCGCTGGGCTATGCGGGCGTTTCCTCCAAGGCCTGCAAGGGCGTCTGGCGATCCGTCATCAACCTGGCGCGCTGCCGCGCCTGGAATGCCGAGGAAGGGCGCGACCGCTACTTCATGTCGGCCGAGGACCTGACCACGCTGGCCGGCGTCTGCGTGCAGCAGGACCTGGCGCTGGTCGCGCTGCTCGGCCTGCCGCATGTCGAGCGCAACGGCCACCATTTCGTCGATGGCTTCGCGGGGCGACCGAAGGCGGAAGCCTATCGGTTCCTGGAAGCGCATCCCGGCCTCTACGCCGATACCGCGCATGGGCCACGCCTTGCCATCCGCCACGGACTGCTGGACCTTGCCAGCCTGGAGACACCCGGCCTCGGCGCGACGCTTGAGCCCGATACCGCCGCGATGGATTTGATGCCCAGGGCCGCCTGGCCCGGCTGAGTTGGAGAGACGCATGCGCAAGGACATCCTCGACGCGATCCGCGCCTATGACGGCGAATTGCGCGCGATCCGCCAGGACATCCACCGCCATCCCGAGACGCGGTTCGAGGAACACCGCACCGCGGCGCTGGTGGCCACGAAACTGCGCGAATGGGGCATCGCGGTGACGGAGGGCATCGGCGGCACCGGCGTGGTCGGAACGCTGCAGGGCAGCCGGCCGGGGCAGCGCGCCATCGGTCTGCGCGCGGACATGGATGCGCTGTTCATCCAGGAGGAGAACGATTTCGCGCATGCCTCCACCGTGCCCGGCAAGATGCATGCCTGCGGGCATGACGGGCACACCACCATGCTGCTGGGCGCCGCGCGCTACCTGGCGAGCCAGCCGGATTTTGCCGGCACGGTGCAGTTCATCTTCCAGCCGGCGGAGGAAGCCGGCACCGGCGCGCCGGCGATGATCAAGGATGGGCTGTTCGACCGCTTTCCCGTCGATGCGGTCTATGGCCTGCACAATTCGCCGGGCCTGCCGGTGGGCCAGTTCGCGACGCGTCCGGGGCCGATGCTGGCGGGGGCCGATTTCTGGGGCGTGGAATTCCACGGCAGCGGCGGGCATGGCGGCGCGGCGCCGCACCTGGCGACCGATGCCACCGTGGCGCTGGGCCAGTTCCTGCTGGCCGTGCACACCATCCTGCCGCGCAACCTGAAGCCCACCGCCAGCGCCGCGCTTTCCGTCGGCCATGTCGCGGGCGGCAGCTTCGATTCGCCGAATGTCATGCCGGCCAAGGTCGTGGTGCGCGGCACCGCGCGCTATTTCGAGACCTCGGACCAGGCGATCATCCGCAGCCGGCTGCAGGCGCTGGCCGAATCGCTGGCTGCCGCCCAGGGCTGCACCGCCACCTTCAGCTATGTGCCGCTCTGCCCGCCCACGGTGAATGCCACGGAGAAGCTGCCGGTCGCCATCGCCGCCGCGGCCGCGCTGGTCGGCCAGGACAAGGTCGGCGAGGTCGGCCTCAGCACGGGCGGGGAGGATTTCGCCTTCATGCTGCAGGAAAAGCCCGGCGTCTTCATGCGCATCGGCAATGGCATGAACGCCGATGGCAGTTTTCATAACGTCCATACGCCGCGCTACGACTTCAACGACGACGCCCTGGTGCTCGGCGCCGCCTATTGGGCGAGCCTGGTGGCGGAGGAGCTGGACTGGGCGAAGGGCTGAGCTACCTCGCCGCCTGCCATTCCTTCACGGCATCCAGCGGCCAAAGCAGCATCAGCACATTCAGGGTGAGGTTGTCGCGGATCACCAGCGCGACGCCCACCTCCATCGCCAGCAGCAGCGCGACGCTGCCCCAGACCGGCAGCCGCGCGGCCAGCGCGAAGCCCAGCCACATGGCGACGATGTCGAAGCCGGAATTCAGGACGCTGTCACCAAAATAGTCCAGCGCGATGGTCGCCTCGCGGTAGCGCTGGATCACCGCATCGGTGTTCTCGACGATCTCCCACCCCGCCTCCACCACCGTCGCGATGGCGGCGCGCGGCAGCAGGCCGAGGCGGCGCGCCACCAGGTGCAGGGCGGCGTAGAAGATCAGCCCGTGCGCGATGTGGCTGGGCGTGTACCAGTCCGTGATGTGCTGCGAATTCTCGGCACTGATGACCTCGCCATGCCACAGCTTGATGCTGCCGCATTTGCAGATCGGCTCCCGCCCCATGGCCAGCAGGATGAGCACGGTGGCGGCGAGCAGGCCGAGCAGGATGGCGATCCAGGCCCAGCGGGGCAGCGAAGGCATATCGTGAGGCCTTGGAAGGTGCGGCCGCAGCCTGGCGATGCTGCGGCCGCCGTCAAGGCTGCGTTCAGTTCACGGTGATGCGCGCTTCCCGGATCACGCGGCCCCATTTCGCCGTCTCCTCCCGCATCGTCGCGGCGAGCTCCGCGGGGGTGGAGGTCACGGCATCGGCGCCAGCGGCCGCGAGCCGCTGCTGCACGGCGGGCTCCGCCAGCACTTCGCGCAACACGGTGGACAGGCGCTCTGTCGTCGCGGCGGGCAGGCCGGCAGGGGCCATGACGGCGCCCCAGGAGGTAGCCTGCGCATCCGCGAGCCCGGCCTCGGCAAAGGTCGGCAGGTTGGGCAGCAGGGCGGAGCGCTTCGGGCCCGTGACCGCCAGCGCCCGCACGCGGCCGCCCTGCACCTGCGGCAGGGCGGAGGGCAGCTGGTCCAGCATCACCTGGACGTTGCCGGCCACCGTGTCGTTCAGCGCCGGCGCGCTGCCGCGATAGGGCACGTGCTGCATCTCCACCCGCGCCACCAGCTTGAACAGCTCCGGCACCAGATGGGTGGAGGAGCCGTTGCCGCCGGAGCCGTAGGACAGCGCATTCGGCCGCGACCGCAGCAGCGCCAGGAATTCCTGCAGGTTCTGCGCGGGGACGGAGGGATGCACGATCAGCACATGGTCGGTGGAAAAGGCCATGCCGATCGGCGTCAGGTCGGTCGCCGGGTTGAAGCCCATATTGGTGTAGAGATGCGGGTTGATGGTCAGCGTGCCGGTGGTGCCCATGAGGATGGTCAGGCCATCCGCCGCGCTGCGCACCACGTTCTCCACGCCCACATTGCCGCCGGCGCCGGTGCGGTTTTCCACCGTGACGGGCTGGCCCAGCTTTTCCTGCATCCGGTCGGCGATGACGCGCGCCACGACGTCGGTCGCGCCGCCCGGCGGGAAGGGCACCACGAAGCGCAGCGGCCGCGTGGGCGCCCAGCCCTGGGCAAGCGCCGGCGTGGCGAGGACGGTGCCGAGCAGCGCGCGGCGCGAGATGCGGAGGCCGGTCATTCTTGTTCTCCCGTTTCTTGTTGGTCTCAGACGGCGGAGGCGTGGCGTTCCTTCAGCAGGGGCAGCACCTGGTCCGGGTCCTGCTGCCACCAGTGCTTCGACAGGATCTCGACCTCGGCGAAGCTGTCGTAGCCCTGCGCTTCCACCATGCGGCGGATGGCGGGGATGTCGATGCAGCCTTCGCCAGGGATGCCGCGATCGAAGACGGTGTCGAGCGTCGGCACCTTCCAGTCGCAGACATGGAAGGCGGCGATGCGCGAACCGGCGCGCGCGACCTGCGCTTCCAGCTGCGGGTCCCACCAGACGTGGTAGACATCGAGCGCGACGCCCATGCCTTCGCCGAATTCGTCGCAGAGGTCGAGCGCCTGGCCGAGCGTCGACAGCACGGAGCGGTCCGCGCAGGTCATGGGATGCAGCGGCTCCAGCGCGATGGTCACGCCGGCGGCGCGCGCCGCTGGCATGATGGCGGCGAGCCCATCGCGCACCATGGCGCGCGCGCCGGGCAGATCCTTGGAACCCGGCGGCAGGCCACCACACACCATCACCAGGCAGGCGGCGCCGATGGTGTGCGCTTCCTCGATGGCCCGCAGATTGTCCTCGATGGCCGCGGCGCGGCCAGCGGCATCGGCGGCCGGAAACATGCCGCCGCGGCACAACCCGCTGACCGCGAGGCTGGCATCGCGGATCTGCTTTGCGGCACGCTCCACGCCCATGGCCTGCAGCACGTCACGCCAGGGCGAGATGGCGGGGATACCGTGCCGCGCACAGCCCTCGATACAGTCGGCGAGGCCCCATTTCTCCCTCACCGTGACGGTGTTCAGCGACATCTCCATCAGGCGGCACCGTGCAGCGCGAGCAGGTTCCGCATCCGCGCCACCGCCATGTCCGGATCCCGCAGCAGGCCGGCCTTGTCGGCCAGGCGAAACAATTCCGAAAAATGGCGGATGCTGCGGGTGGATTGCTGGCCGCCGATCATGACGAAGTGGTCCTGGTGGCCGTTCAGCCAGGCCATGAAGACCACGCCCGTCTTGTAGAAGCGCGTCGGCGCCTTGAAGATATGGCGGCTCAGCGGCACCGTCGGCGCCAGGATGTCGTGGAAGGTCGAGAGGTCGTTCTTCGCGAGGCTGGCCAGCGCACCGCCCACCGCCGGCGCGATCGGGTCGAAGATGCCGAGCAGCGCGTCGGAATAGCCGTGGCTGTCGCCGGCGATGAGTTCCGCGTAGTTGAAGTCGTCGCCGGTGTACATGCGCACGCCCTTCGGCAGGCGGCGGCGCATCGAGATCTCCTTCTGGTCGTCCAGCAGCGAGACCTTCACGCCATCGACCTTGTCGGCATGGGCGTGGATGACCTTCAGGGCGGTCTCCATCGCCGCCATGTGGTCGTGATTGCCCCAATAACCTTCCAGCGCCGGGTCGAACATTTCGCCCAGCCAGTGGATGACGACGGGCTGCTTCACCTGGGACAGGATGCGGTCATAGACGCGCTCGTAATCCGCCGGCGATTTCGCGGCTTTCGCCAAAGCGCGCGAGGCCATCAGGATGATGCGGCCGCCCATCGCCTCCACGGCCTCGCACTGCTCCTCATAGGCGCGGATCACATCGTCCACGGTCACGTCGGGGCCGGGTGCGAGGTGGTCCGTGCCGGCGC
Source organism: Falsiroseomonas tokyonensis (assembly GCF_019024325.1). Classification (GTDB taxonomy): domain Bacteria; phylum Pseudomonadota; class Alphaproteobacteria; order Acetobacterales; family Acetobacteraceae; genus Falsiroseomonas; species Falsiroseomonas tokyonensis. The sequence continues at coordinate 1,207,847 of NZ_JAFNJS010000001.1, read as the reverse complement.
CGCTGGCCATCACCGCGCCGGGATGGTCCTGCATCGCGTCCAGTGAGCGGCGGATCAGCTCCTGCGCCGCCGTCCAATCGAGGCCCATGCCGCGCTGCGCCGTGTCCATCGCCTCCGCCACGCCGAGGCCCAGCGACCACAGGTGCTTCCGGAAGGCGATGGTGCGGTCCCAGTCGATCTTGGCGTCGAGCCACGGGTCCTGCTCGGCCATCGTGTCCGCCACGACATGCGCGGCGGCGAGTGCGACGCGCGGAAAAGGCGGCGTCGCCTTCGGGAAATCGCGCGGGCCCTTCAGGGTGTAATCGCCCTCGGGCAGCTTGATGGTGGGCATGCTCACACCTCCAGCTTCGGCAGATCGATCCAGCGGCGCTCCGCCCAGCTCTGCAGCCCGGCCTCCGCCAGCTGCACGCCCTTGGCGCCGGCCAGCAGATCCCAGGGATAGGTCGCGACTTCGCCGGCCAGGTATTTGAAGAACAGCTCCCACTGCACGCGGAAACCATTGGGCATCGGCTCGGTGTCTGGGATTTCCTGCCAGCCCTCGTAGAAGTTGATAGGCTGCGGCGTGTCGGGGCTCCAGACCGGCTTCGGCGTGTTCACGCGCGACTGGGTCCAGCACTTCTGCAGGCCTGCCACCGCGCTGCCATGCGTGCCGTCGACCTGGAAGGTCACCAGGTCGTCGCGCCGCACCCGCGTCACCCAGCTGGAGTTGATATGCGCGATCACGCCGCCTTCCAGCTGGAAGGTCGCATAGGCCGCGTCATCGCTATCCGCCTTATAGGGTTTTCCCGACTCATCGATGCGCGTCTCAATATGCGTCGCGCCGAGGCAGGAGACGCTCTCGACATTGCCGAAGAGATTATCCAGCACATAGCGCCAGTGGCAGAGCATATCGAGGATGATGCCGCCGCCCTCATCCTTCTTGTAGTTCCAGGACGGGCGCTGGGCGGGCTGCAGGTCGCCCTCGAAGACCCAGTAGCCGAACTCCCCCTTCACGCTGAGGATCTTGCCGAAGAAGCCGCTGTCGATCGCCATCTTCAGCTTGCGCAGGCCCGGCAGGAACAGCTTGTCCTGCACCACGCCGGCCTTGATGCCCTTCTGCTTCGCCAGCCGCGCGACGGCCATGGCATCGGCCAGGCTGTCGGCGGTCGGCTTCTCGCAATAGATGTCCTTGCCGGCCTCGATCGCCTTGGTCAGCAGGCCGGCGCGCATCTGCGTGGTCGCGGCGTCGAAGAACAGCGTGTCCTTCGGATCGGCCAGGCAGGCGTCGAGGTCCGTCGAGACGCGGGAGATGCCATGCGCCTTCGCCAGCGCCTCCAGCTTTTCCTTGTTGCGGCCGACCAGGATGGGGTCGGGCATCACGCGATCCCCGTTCTTCAGCATCACGCCGCCATCCTTGCGGATCGCCGCGATGGAGCGGATCAGGTGCTGGTTCATGCCCATGCGTCCGGTGACGCCGTTCATGATGAGGCCGATGCGGCGTTCCGCCATGTTTGCCAATATCCTTCAGGAGAGCCAGGTGTTGAGGTTCGCGCGGACGAAGGCATCGTCCGTCAGATGCGGGTAGCGTTGCGCCACCGTGGTCAGCAGTTCGGCCTGGCCCGGCGAGAGGCTCTCGGCCGGGTCGAGGCACCAGATGCCCTCCAGCAGGCCCTGGCGGCGCAAAATCTCGTGGCAGCCGGCGATGACGCCGTGGAAGCTATGCGCCACGTCGAAGACGGCGGCGTTCATCTCCGTCACCTGCGCATCCAGCGCCAGCAATTCGGGCGTGGCATCGGCGCCGCAGCAGCGCGCATGCAGGTCGACAGCGGCCTTGGTCCAGACGCTCCAATGCCCCAGCAGCCCGCCCAGGATGCGGAGCGGCGTCTTGGCGCCGGCCAGCGCGAAGGGCGTCAGCAGATCGGCGACGATGTGATCGTCGTTGCCGGTATAGAGGGAAATGCGGTCCACCGCCCCCGCTTCGAGCACGCCGCGCAGAACGTTCAGCGTCGCATAGCGGTCGAAGGGCGCCATCTTGATGGCGACCACATTCTCGATCGCGGCGAAGCGGCGCCAGAAGGACAGCGGCAGCTTCACGCCGCCCACCGCCGGCTGCAGGTAGAAGCCGAAGACCGGCATCTCGGCCGCCACCGCCGCGCAATGCGCGATGATCTCGTCCTCCGAGGCGCCCTTCCAGGCGGCGAGGCTCAGCAGCACCGCGTGGTAGCCGAGGCCGCGGGCGATCCGCGCCTCCCGCACCGCCTGCTCCGTGCGGCCGATGGCGCCGGCGACCAGGATGGGCGCGTCATCCCGCTCACTCGCGGCCTCGGCGGCCAGGGACAGCACGCGGTCGAACAGCCCGACCTGGCGGATGGCGAATTGCGTGGTGTGGACGCCCACGGCGAGCCCGCCGGCGCCGGCCGAAAGGTAGTAGCGGGACAGCGCGCGCTGGCGCAGCGGGTCCAATTCCCGCCGCGCATTCAGCGCCAGCGGATGCGCCGGGATGGCGCAGCCGGCCCGCAGCCGCGCCAGCACGTTTTCGGGCCAGTCCTGCCAGCGCAGACCCACGGTGTTTCCCCCCGCCAACCAGTAACCAGGCGGTTACTTTGTCTCGGCCGGGCGGTCAGGTCAAGGCCGTAGGTAGCCCAGGACGAAGTCGGAGATATGCGCCTCCCGCGCCGCGATGGCGGCTTCGGTGTCCAGCGGCGTGCCGAAGATGGTGGACAGGGTGTGGCGATTGGCGACGTAGAAATGGCCCAAGGCGAGGATGGAGATATAGAGCTGCATGGCGTCCACCCCGTCGCGGAAGATACCCGCCGCAGCGCCGCGCGCCAGCACCGTGGTCAGCGCCTCCAGCATCGGGGAATAGAGCGCCGGTACATGTTCCGACCGGCTCAGATAGGCGGCGCGGTGCAGGTTTTCCTGGTTCAGCAGGGCCACGAATTCGGGGTGGCGGCTGGTGTAGCGCAGGTTGAAGGCCACGAGGCGCACCATCGCCTCCAGCGGCGGCAGGCTGTCCACCGAAAGCTCCCGCTCCTCCTCCCGCTTCGCGGCATAGGCGCGTTCCAGCACCGTCAGCCACAGCTCCTCCTTGCTGCCGAAATAGGCGTAGAGCATGCGCTTGTTGGCGCCGGCGCGGGCGGCGATTTCGTCCACGCGGCTGCCGGCCATGCCCTTCTCGGCGAATTCCACCAGCGCCGCATCCAGGATGCGCTGGCGCGTCGCGCGGGCGCGGGCGGAGAGTTCGCCCTGCGCGCGGATCGTGGTGCTAGAAGCGGCCATCCCGGACCTCGAATTTCGTCGCCTTGCCCAGCGCCCGGCCGCCGCTGGCGACCCAGTCCGCCACCCAATCCACCAGCACCAGCAGCGGCACGCGGGGGTAGCCGAAGCGGGCGAAGGCGCGGGCGGCGTTGGAGAGCAGCGCATTCGGCGCCTCCGTCCCCGCGAATTCCGGCGTGCGGTCCATGCGCTGCGCCAATTGCTCCGCCAGCCAGCGCACCGAAACGGTCTCCGGCCCCGTCACGTTCAGGATCGGGCAGCTTTCCTCGGCGGCGGCCAGGGCGCGCAGAGTCCAGGCATTGGCATCGCCCTGCCAGATGACGTTCGCATGCCCCATGGCCAGCGGCACCGGCGTGCCGGCCAGGACCTTGGTGGCGATGTCATGCAGCACGCCGTAGCGCAGGTCGATGGCGTAGTTCAGGCGGATGCCGAAGCAGCGCGTGCCGCGGGTGGCGGCGGCATGCTGGAAGGCACGTTCGCGGCCGAGGCAGCTCGCGGCATAGTCGCCGATCGGGGCGGGCGTCGCATCCTCATCCGGCATTGGTCCGTTCACCGGCCACATCGGCAGCACATTGCCGGTGGAGAAGAAGACGATGCGCGAGGCCGCCCAGCGCGCCGCGACGCGGGCCGGCAGCTGCACATTCATCGCCCAGGTCAGCGCCTCATTCCCCGTGCTGCCGAATTTCATCGCCGCCATGAAGACCACGTTCGGCGCATCCGGCAGCGCCGCCAGCGCCGCGTCGTCCATCAGGTCGGCGGCGAGGCATTCGATGCCCCAGCTCTCCATCCGCGCCCGCAGCCCGGCCTCGGACCAGCGCGCCACGGCGATGACGCGCCGCGCCGGGTCGGCGCGCTTGGCCAGGCGGCACAGCGTCGGACCCATCTTGCCGGCGGCGCCGAGCACCAGGATGTCCCCCGGCACGCGGGCCAGGTCGGCGATCAGCGCCGGGTCGGGGCGCGACATCACCTCCTCCAGCGCCGCCTCATCGGCGATGCGCTTTGGCAGATCGGTCATGGTTCCCCTCCCGGCGATATCGCGCCAGCATGACGAGGACCATGCCCGTCGCCAAGACCGCCGGGCCCGAGGAGGAGATCGCGATGACCTGGCAGGAAAGCCTGCGCTACCCGGACCCCGCCATCCGGACCCTGGACCCGGCCTTCAACAAGCTGCGCCTGCCGCTGAGCTCGGTGGAGCGGCTCTGGACCGGCAGCCGCTGGGGCGAGGGCCCCGTCTGGCTCGGTGACCAACGCTGCCTGCTGTGGTCCGACATTCCCAATAACCGCGTGCTGCGCTGGGACGAGGAGACGGGGCAGGTCACCCACTTCCGCAAGCCGTCGGGCAACGCCAATGGCCATACGCGCGACCGCCAGGGCCGCATCGTCGCCTGCGAGCATGGCGGCCGGCGCGTCATCCGCATCGAGTATGACGGCGCCATCACCGTCATTGCGGACAATTACCAGGGCAAGCGGCTGAACAGCCCGAACGACGTGGTGGTGAAGTCCGACGGCAGCATCTGGTTCACCGACCCGCCCTTCGGTATCGGCGGTTTCTATGAGGGCGAGAAGCATTCTCCCGAGTTGCCGCACACCAACGTCTACCGCGTGGACGGCACCACGGGCCAGATCACGCTGGTCGCGGATGATGTCGACCATCCGAACGGCCTGGCGTTCAGCCCCGACGAAAAGATCCTCTACGTCATCGAGAGCCGGTCGGAGCCGCGGAACATCCTGGCCTTCGACTGCGATGGCGTAAAACTCAGCCGCCGCCGCGTCTTCGTGAAATGCGCGCCGGGCGAGACGCCGGACGGCTTCCGGGTGGATGTGGACGGCAATCTCTGGTGCGGCTGGGGCATGGGCGCGCCGGGGCTGGACGGGGTGAAGGTGTTCGATGCCGCCGGCACGCCGATCGGCTTCATCGACCTGCCGGAACGCTGCGCCAATGTGTGCTTCGGCGGGCGGCACCGGAACCGGCTGTTCATGGCGGCGGCGCATTCGCTCTACAGCCTCTATGTGAACACCCAGGGCGCGCCGGGCGGCTGAGAGACCGTTGGAGAATGCAGGCGGCTGAGGGTCCGCAGGTGATTTTTCGTTCCTGCAAGGCGGGCGGTGCGGCCGATGCTGGTTGCATCGGCAAGCCGCCCAACGCTGCAGGGGCGGAAAAGCGCCGCGGAACCGACCCGCCCGGTATTCTCCAACGGTCTCCGATTCCTCGCGCCTTCGTGTGCCGGGCGGCCGCAAAGCTGCCCGGCTTCGGCATCAGCCTGCGCGGAAACCAGGGGACCGCCCGATGACCGCACGCCGCGCCTTCGCCACCCTGCTTCTGGCGACCACCGCGCTCACCGCCCAGGCGGCGGAGCTGCCGGTGCGCGGCGTGACGCTGTCCTCCGCCGGGCTGGCGCAGATCGAGCGGGCGGGGCCGGTGGCCGCCGCCGATCCCGCACTGACCTTCCGCGTGCCGCTGGCCGATGTGGACGACATCCTGCGCTCCCTGGTGGTGGCCGACCCGGCGGGCCGCGTGGAGGGCCTGCGCCTGCCCGCCCAGGACCTGGCCGCCGAGGCTTTTCGGGGGCTGCCCGCCCGGCCCGAGGATTTCGCCAGCCGCGCCACCCTGCTGAACGCGCTGCGCGGCCAGCGCGTGGCGGTGGGGGAGACGGAGGGCCGCATCGCCGAGGCCTCGGAAAGCAAGGACGGCCTGCGCCTGACCCTGCTCTCCGCCACTGGCCTCCGCAGTATCGAATTGCGGGAGGCGCAGGAGGTGCGGCTGCTGGATGAGGCGCTCGCCGCCCGCCTGGCCCGCGCGGCGGAGGCCCTGGCCGAGACGCGCAGCGCCGATACCCGCCAGCTTTCGGTGGCTCTCCGCGCCGGCGCCGCGGCGGGGCGGGAGGTCTCGCTGACCTATGTCGCCGGCGCGCCGCTGTGGAAACCCTCCTGGCGCCTGGCCGTGCCGGAATTCGGCGCGGCGGGGGAGGCGCGGCTGATGGGCTGGGCGGTGGTGGAGAACCACACCGGCTCCGACTGGGACGGCATCCGCCTGTCCCTGGTCTCCAGCGAGGCCGCGGCCTTCCGCCAGGCGCTTTACTCGCCCGTGCTGCTGCCGCGGCCCGAACTGCCGATTCTCGGCAGCGGCCAGGTGGAGGTGCGCGCCGATACCGGCGGCCGCCCGGTACCGCCGCCGCCGCCGGTGGCCCAGGCCCCCTTTGCCCCGCCGGGCGCCATGGCCCGCATGGCGGCGCCGGCCCCCGTCATGGAAGCCGCGCCGGCCGCCGCGGAAGCCACCGCCGCCGCCTCGCTCGGCCGCGTCGCCTTCACCTTGGCCGATCCGGTGACCATCCGCTCCGGCCAGACCGCCAATGTGCCCTTCCTCGATGCGCGGCTGCCGGCGGAGCGGGTCTGGTGGGTGCAGGGGCTCGGCGGGCGGCATCCGCTGCAGGCGGTGCGGCTGCGCAACACCACGCCGCATGCGCTGCCCGGCGGCCTCGCCACGGTCTATGGCAGCGGCGGCGCCGAATCCGGCGGCTTCCTGGGGGATGCGGAGCTGCGCGGCCTGCCGACGGGCGAATCGCGCATCCTCGCCTTCGCGCGCGACCAGGGCGTGCAGTACAGCGTGGCGCAGCGCGGCACCTCCGTTCCCATCGCCGTCGCCCTGCGGCGCGGCGCGGTGCAGGTCACCCAGCAGCTGGTGCATACGGTGACGCTCGCCGTGGACCCCGGCACCGCCCGCGGCACGCTGGTGCTGGACCTGCCGGCGCGCCGCGGCGAGACGCCGCGCTTCACCCCGGTGGCGGAGGGTGATTTCGGCCAGCGCGTGGAGGCGCGGCTGGAGGGCTCGCCCACCAACCTCGAATGGGCCTGGCAGCGGGAGACCACGCAGCAGATCCCGCTCTGGGACACCGCGCTGGCGGAGCCGCTGCCGCCCGCCTGGCGCGACCTCTCGCTCGATCGCGACATCGCCCGCCTGCCCGGTGGCACCGATCGGCTGGAGGCGCTGCGCACCCTGCTGGAGAGGCTGCCGGCCACGGCCCCGGGCCGCGCCGAGCTCGCCGCCCTGGTCGAGGATTTCGGCGCCGCTCGCCGCGCCCTCGATACCTTCCGCACCGCCGCCCGCGCCCATGCGGCGGATGAGGCCGCGCTGGCCCGCGCCCGCCGCGCCTATGAGGATCGCACGGGGCCGGAGCGGGAGGCCGCGCGCACGGCGCTGAACGCCGCCAGCCTGGCCGCGGGGCGCAGCGGGGCGGAGGCGGATCGCGCCTGGACCGCCTGGCGCGGCCTGGCGCAGCGCGTGGTGACCCGGGGTGGAGGCTGAGCCCATCCCGGGCTGGAAGCGATCCGCCGAAGCACGGCGGATCGCTTCCAGCTTGTTGTTCTGGCGCATTTTCCGAGTCGCCAGGCGATACCGCCTGGCTTGAAAATGCTCTAGCCTGCCCGGCATGGCCCATCTGCTCCTCATCATCTCCGGCAGCGTCGCCGCCTTTAAGGCGCTGGAGCTGGTGCGGCTGGCGCGCAAGGCGGGCCATGCCGTGACGCCCATCCTGACCGCCGGCGGCGCCCGCTTCGTGACGAAGGAGGCGCTGGCCGGAATCTCGGGCGCCCGCGTGCATGACGACCTCTGGGCGGCGGAGGCCGAGATCGGCCATATCCGCCTGGCCCGCGCGCCGGACCTAGTGGTGGTGGCGCCGGCCTCGGCCGATCTGCTGGCGAAGATGGCGACCGGGCTGGCAGATGATCTGGCCTCCACTGTGCTGCTTGCGACGCGCGCCCCGGTGCTGGTGGCGCCCGCGATGAACCCGGCGATGTGGGCGCATCCGGCAACCGTCGCGAATATGAAGTCCCTGGCCGCGCGCGGCGTTGCCGTGGTGGGGCCGGAGGAAGGGCCGATGGCGGAGCCCGAGAGCGGCCCTGGCCGCCTGGCGGAGCCGTCGGCCATCCTGGCGACCATCGAATCGCTGCTGCACCAGGGCCCGCTGGCCGGCCGGCATGTGGTGGTGACCAGCGGGCCAACGCACGAAAACATTGACCCTGTGCGCTACATCGCCAATCGCAGCAGCGGCCGGCAGGGCCATGCCATCGCCGCGGCGCTGGCGGCGCTCGGCGGGCGGGTGACCCTGGTCAGCGGCCCGGTCGCGGTGCCGGACCCGGCCGGCGTGACCGTGGTGAAGATCGAAAGCGCGCGGGACATGCTGGCGGCGGTGGAGGCCGCGCTGCCGGCCGATGCGGCGGTCTTCGCCGCAGCCGTCGCCGATTTCAGGCCGGCCGAGATCGGCACGCAAAAGATCAAGAAGGTGCCCGGCGCGCCGCCGCCCGAGATCACGCTGACGCTGAACCCGGACATCCTGGCCACCATCGCCCAGCGCCAGGTGCAGCGCCCGCGCCTGGTGGTGGGTTTTGCCGCCGAAACCGAAAACGTCGTGCCCCACGCGCAGCAGAAGCGCCTGCGAAAAGGCTGCGACTGGATCGTGGCGAATGACGTCTCGGGCGATGTGATGGGCGGCGCGGAGAATGCCGTGCATCTGGTGACGGAATCGGGGGTGGAGGATTGGCCTCGCCTGCCGAAGGCGGAGGTGGCGCGGCGGCTTGCGGCGCGGATTGCGGAGACACTGGCATAAATGGTCGAGATCCTGGTCACCCGCCTGCCGCATGCCGAGGGCCTGCCCCTGCCCGCCTATGCCACGCCCGGTGCGGCGGGGATGGACCTGGTGGCCGCCGTCGCCACGCCGGTGGTGATCCCGCCCGGCGGCCGCGCGCTGGTGCCGACCGGCCTCTGCATCGCCCTGCCGCCGGACCACGAATTGCAGGTGCGGCCGCGCTCCGGCCTGGCGCTGAAGCACGGCATCACCATGCCCAACACGCCGGGCACGGTGGATGAGGATTACCGGGGCGAGCTGCAGGTGATCATGATGAATGCCGGCAGCGAGCCCTTCACCGTGGAACGCGGTATGCGCATCGCCCAGGCGGTGGTCGCGCCCGTGGTCCGCGCCCGGTTCCGGGAGGTGGCGGTGCTGCCGGAAACGGCGCGCGGTGCCGGCGGATTCGGCTCCACCGGCACCTGATCGTTCAGGCCCGGGCGGCCACCGCGCCGCGGCCGGTCAGGCGGCCCAGATCCAGCGCATAGGCACCGGCGCCGAGGCCTGCCTGCACCAGCAGCAGCACGGTCCAGAAGGCCGGGAATTCCCAGCCGCCGCCCGGGGCGCTGAAGATCCAGGGGTTGCCGGCGTGCTGGAGGGTGGCGCCGATCATGATCGGCAGCAGCAGCAGGCTCACCGGCCGCACCCAGACGCCGAGGATCAGCGCGATGCCGGCCAGCGTCTCCGCCACCGCCACCACGGCGCCGAGCACCGGCGGATAGCCGAGGGAGCCGAAGAAGCCCATCGTGCCGGCGAAGCCGAAGGTCATGATCTTCAGCAGCAGGCCATGGGCCAGGAACAGGACACCCATGCTCACGCGCAGCAGCAGCGCGGCATAGGGGGTGGTGGTGCGCTCGTCGAGGCTCATATCCGTGTCTCCATCGGGCGGGGCGCCAACGGCCCCGGTGTGGGCCGGGTTATGGCCCCGCAGGGCTGGCGGCTTCCAACACGGGGATGGAACAGCGATCATCACCACCACAAATGATGCGCGCGCCGTCCCATGCGCGCGCCTCACCCTTCGGGATGCCCGACCTTGGCTGACCTGCAGACCCTCGACCTGAACCTGCTCCGCGTCTTCGACGCCGTGGCGCGGGAGCGGCATGTGACCCATGCGGCGGAAAAGCTGAACCTGTCGCAGCCCGCCGTCTCCAATGCCCTGGCCCGGCTGCGCGCGGCGCTGAATGACGAGCTGTTCCTGCGCCGCCCCGGTGGGGTGGAGCCCACGGCCCTGGCCCTGTCGCTGGCCGGCCCGGTGGCGGAGGTGCTGGACCGGCTGCGCACCACGCTCGCCGACCACGCCCCCTTCGACCCGGCGACGACGGACCGCGTCTTCACCGTGGCGCTGTCCGAATATGCCGAGAGCGTGCTGGTCCCGCCGCTGCTGGAACAGATGCACCAGGAAGCGCCGAACGCCCTGCTCGCCGTGCGCCATGCCGACCGCACCAATGCGCTGGACCTGCTGGCGAAGGGGGAGGCGGAGCTGGCGGTGGCCGTGCTGCCCGACCCGCCGGCGCTCTATACCCGCGTCCGGCTATTGCCCGAGAATTTTCTGACCCTGGTCCGCGCCGGGCATCCGCTGGCGGAGGGGCCGCTGACGCTGGACCGCTTCACCGCCTTCCCGCATCTGCTGCATTCGCCGAACGGATCCCGCGACGGCGCGCTGGACGAGCCGCTGCGGGAGGCCGGGTTTCCGCGCCGCCTCGGCGCCGTGGTGGCGCATCTCGGCGCGGTGCCGGAGATTCTGGCGCGGACGGACATGGTGATGTCGCTCTCAGCCCGGCTGGCACAGCGCATGGCGGAAACCTACGGCCTGGCGCTGCGGCCCTGCCCGGTGGAGTTCAAGCATACGCGGCTTTCGATGATCTTCCACCGCCGCTTCGAGGCCGATCCCGGCCATGCCTGGCTGCGGCGATCGATGCTGGCGGTGGCGCGGGAGGTGGGGCCAGTGCCGGGTGTGGGTGCGTGAGCACCGCAAGGGGGGTCGGGGCGTGACGGCGTTCGACTACGTCATCGTCGGCGCCGGCAGCGCGGGCTGCCTGCTGGCGGACCGGCTTTCCGCCTCGGGCGCAAGTGTCGCCGTCATCGAGGCCGGCGGGCGCGACCGCCACCCCTATCTGCACATCCCCGCCGGCTATGCCCGCATCCTGACCCACAAGGCCCTGACCTGGGGATTTCGCACCGCCCCGGATTCGGCCACCGGCAGCCGGGCGCTCGACTATCCGCGGGGGCGCGTGCTGGGCGGGTCCTCCTCGATCAACGGGCTGGGGCATGTCTGGGGGGACCCGTCGGATTACGACCTCTGGGCCCAGAAGGGTTGTGCCGGCTGGTCCTGGGCCGATCTCGCGCCGCATTTCGCGGCTTACGAACGGGCGGAGGAGGACGGCCCGCATCGCGGCCGCACCGGCGCGCTGCATGTGCAGCACCTGGCGGAACTGCCGCCGCTGGTGGCGAAGATGCGGGAGGCCGCCGCCGCCATCGGCCTGCCCACGCCGCGCGACATGAACGGCCCAGGGGCCGAAGGGGGGCGGGAGGGTTTTTCCACCTTCCAGCAGACGCGAAACGGCCGCCGCCGGCACTCCGCCGCCACCGCCTTCCTGAAACCCGCCTTGGCGCGCGGCGTCGCGCTGTTCGACCAGGCGCTGGCGCTACGCATCGAGCTGTCGGAGGGCCGGGCCACCGGCATCCGCATCCGCCGCGGCGGCGCGGAACAGATGGTCGCGGCGCGGCGCGAGGTGATTCTCTCGGCCGGCGCCATCGGCAGCCCGCATCTGCTGATGCTCTCGGGACTCGGCCCGGCCCAGCATCTGCAGGACCAGGGCATCGCCGTGCAGCGGGACATCCCCGGCATCGGCCGGAACCTGCAGGACCACTATATCGCGCGGCTCACCTGGCGCCTGGCCGATCACCGCTGGTCCGCCAACCGCCGCATCACCTGGCCGCGCCTGGCGCTGGAGGTGGTGCGCTGGCTCGCCCGCGGCGACGGCGTGCTGACCTGGTCGCCCGGCATGTTCGGCGTGTTCGCGAAAACCGAGCCGGGGCTGGAGGCGCCGGATATCCAGCTGAATGGCGGCCCGCTCTCCTGGGCCGAGGGCCGCATCGGCGTGCCGGAGGACGCGCCCGGCCTGACCATCGGCGTCTGGCAATGCCGGCCGCAGTCGCGCGGCAGCGTCACCCTCGCCTCGGCCGATCCGGCCCAGGCCCCGGTCATCGCGCCCCGCTTCCTGACGGAGGCGGCGGACCGCGCCGCCCTCGCCCGCGGCATCCGCCTCGCCCGGCGCTGGATGGCGGCCCCGCCGCTCGCCGGCATCGTGCGGGAGGAAGTGCGCCCCGGCCCCGGCGTGGAGTCGGACGCCGATCTCATCCGCTTCGCCGCCGAGACGGGCGGCACCGTCTACCACCCCTGCGGCACGGTCCGGATGGGCGGGGACGGCGCCCCGCTCGACCCGCGCCTGCGGCTGCGCGGCGTGGCGGCGCTGCGGGTGGTGGATGCCTCGGCCTTCCCGGACATTCCGGTCTGCAACATCAATGCGACCGTGCTGGCCGTCGCCCACAAGGCGGCCGGGCTGATCCTGGAGGATGCATGACCATCGACGAGGCCACCGAGGCCGACCTGCCCGCCATCCTCGCCCTGATCAACCAGGCGATCGCCGAGACCACCGCCGTCTGGCACCTGCAGCCGGAGACGCTGGAAACCCGCGGCGCCTGGTTCGCCGCGCGCCGCGCGGCCGGCCTGCCGGTGCTGGTGGCCCGGCGCGGCGATACGGTGCTCGGCTTCGCCAGCTACGGCCCCTTCCGCCCCTTCGCCGGCTACGACGCCACGGTGGAGCATTCCGTCTATGTCGACCCGGCGGCGCATCGCCAGGGCATCGGCGCGGCGCTTCTGGCGGCGCTGGAAGCGCAGGCCCGGGCGCAGGGGCGGCATGTGATGGTGGGCGCGGTGGAGGCCGGCAATGCGGGCTCCATCGCGCTGCACCTGCGCGCCGGCTTCGTCGAGACGGGCCGGATGCCCGAGGTCGGCCGCAAGTTCGGCCGTTGGCTGGACCTGGTGCTGCTGCAGAAGCGGCTTGGCGGCTGAACTCAGCTCCGCCGCCCGGCCACATATTCGTAGCCGCCGAGCTCGATGAACTCCATGTTGCGGAAGCTGATCGTCTCGCCATGGATGGTGACGCTGCCCACCACCCCTGCGACGGAGAGCCGGCCATCCGGCAGGATCTGCGGCTGGGCGGAACCGGGCTCCAGCTCGATCGCCGCAAGCAGCTGCTGCGCATCCAGGATGCCGGTATCCTCCAGCCGCAGCGTATCGGTGCCCTGGCCGCCATTCACATCCTCATGGCCGTCGCCGATCTGCCAGACGACACGGTCATTGCCATCGCCGGCGCTGACATAGTCATGGCCCCGATTGCCGAAGATCACGTCATCGCCGCCGCCGGCATAGATGCTCTGGGAGGTATGGGCGCCGGAGATCGTGTCCTGGCCCTCGGTCCCATAGACCATGGCGGGGAAGCTGATGCGGGTGATGCCTTCCAGGCGCAGCGTCTCCCCGCCGATGGTCAGCGTGGCATTGCCGGTCAGCGAGATGAAGCGGCCATCGAGCTCGGCGCGGTCGAACCAGGGATCGTCGAGCTGAAGCCCGGCCAGCACCTGCTCCATCCCGTATTCCGGCGGCAGGTGCAGCTCCAGCATGTCGCTGCCCTGGACGCCATAGGGGGTCTGGGCGCCCCTGATGACGTCGTTGCCGTCGCCCATCGCCCAGATGATCAGGTCGTTTCCGGCGCCGGTGACGATGGTGTCGTCGCCGGTGCCGCCGATCACGACATTCATCGGGCCATCGGCATGGATGACGTCGTCGCCGGCGCCGCCCTCGACGAGGTTGTAACCGCCATTCGCCACGATGGTGTCGTTGCCCGCATCGCCATGGATGCGGTCCGAGCCCGCCCCGCCCTGGAGCAGGTCATGGCCCTGCGTCCCCCGGATCTCCGCCCCGCCGGTGACGGCGGCAAGCGCGGCGAAGTCGAGCGGCTGTGGCTGAAGGGGTTTCGACATGCGCGCGTGTCTTCCTGATGGGGCCTTCGGAGGGCTCGGGCAGGCAGGATAAGCGGGCCTTCGACGGCTGCCTCGTTGCAAATTCCTAACATGGCCAAAGGCGTTGCATATGGGCCCCGGCCGGGTGTCGGGCCGCAGGGCCGAAAATGCTGTAGGGTGGGGGTGTGACTCGCCGCGCCGCCACCCCGCCGATCCGCGCCCCACGCAAGCACCGCCCCGCCCCTGCGCAGGTGGCGGCGGCACGGGCGGCGCCGCGCCCGCCGCCCCGCCGCTCCGCCTGGCGCTGGCTGCGCTGGATGGTGCTGCTCGGCACCTGGGGCGCCCTGGCCATGGCGGCGGTGCTGCTCGTGCTGGTCTGGGATCTGCCGCGCACCGACCTGGCGCTCAGCCAGACCCGCCGCGCCGGCGTGACGCTGGAGGCGGCGAATGGCACCGTCATCGCCACCTCCGGCGATGTGCATGGGGAGATCGTGCGGCTGCGCGACCTGCCGGCGCATCTGCCCGCCGCCCTGCTGGCGATCGAGGATCGCCGCTTCCGCCAGCACTTTGGCATCGACCCCATCGGCATCGCCCGCGCCGCCTGGGTGAACTGGTCCACCGGCCAGATCGCCCAGGGCGGCTCCACCCTGACGCAGCAGCTGGCCAAGAACCTGTTCCTGACGCCGGAGCGCAGCTTCCGGCGCAAGGCGCAGGAGGCAGTGATGGCGCTGTGGCTGGAATGGAAATTCAGCAAGGACCAGCTGCTCGAGATCTATCTCAACCGCGTCTATCTCGGCGCCGGTGCCTTCGGCGTGGATGCGGCGGCGCGGCTGTATTTCGGCATCCCCGCCACGCGGCTGAACCTGTGGCAATCGGCGGTGCTTGCCGGGCTGCCCAAGGCGCCGTCCCGCCTGAACCCGCGCACGGCACCCGAGGCCGCCGCCGGCCGTGCCGCGGAAGTGCTGGGCGCCATGGTGGAGACCGGCGCCCTGACCCAGCGCCAGGCGACGCTGGCGGCAGAGAACATCCGCATCCCGCCACGGCCCTCCCGCGATTCGGGGTGGTTCGCCGATTGGGCGCTGGACGACCTCGGCGCCCGCTTCCCCGGCAATGCGGACCTGGTGCTGCGCACTTCGCTCGACCTGCGGATCCAGGCGGTGGTGGAACAGCGGCTGGAGGCACTGCTGGCCGGCCCCGGCGCGCGGGCGGGCGTCGGCCAGGGCGCGGTGGTGGTGATGCAGGCGGAATCCGGGCTGATCCGCGCCATGGCCGGCGGACGGGACTATCGGCAGAGCCAGTTCAACCGCGCCACCCAGGCGCGCCGGCAGCCGGGCTCCGCCTTCAAGCCCTTCGTCTTCCTCACCGCGCTGGAGGCCGGGCTTTCGCCTGCCGATATGGTGGCGGATGGCCCGATCAACCTGGGCGGCTGGCGCCCCGGCAATGGCGCCTGGCGCAGCCAGGGCGAGATCACGCTGGAGGAGGCGCTGGCCCATTCGGTGAATACCGCCGCGGTGCGCGTGCTGGCCCGCGGCGGCGGCGCCCGCGCGGCGATGGCCACCGCCCAGCGTTTCGGCCTGCCCGGCCCCTTCCCGGGCGATGCCACCCTGGCGCTCGGCACCGGGGAGGTGACGCTGCTCGACCTGGTGGCGGCCTTCGCACCCTTCGCCAATGGCGGGCTGCTGCCGGAGCCGCGCGGCCTGGTCTCGGCGCGGGCCGATGGCCAGCCGGTGCCGGCCGGGCGCCCCACCCTGCTGCGGGTGACCACGCCGGAGCACGCCGGCGAGATGCGCCGGATGCTGGAGGCGGTGGTGGCGCGCGGCACCGGCCGCGCCGCGCAGCCCCCCGGCGGGCGGGCGGTGGCCGGCAAGACCGGCACGACCCAGGACTTCCGGGATGCCTGGTTCATCGGCTTCATCGCCGCGCCCCCGGGTGCGGGCGGCGGCACGCTGGTCGCCGGCGTCTGGCTCGGCAATGATGACGCGACACCGATGGCCGATGTGCGCGGCGGCACGCTGCCGGCGCGATTGTTTCGAGATATAATCGAATCCCTGGCCCAGGCCCCGGCACAGGATCCGTCGCGGGATGCGGCGCAGACCCTGGGGGCCGCGCGATGAAGGAGACCCGGCTTGGCGGATGATCAGCCAACCCACCCCGTCCGGCTGCGCCAGGACCATCTGCGCCGCGTGGCGCCGGCGGTGCAGCATGAGATCAACAACGCCATGATGGTGCTGGCCGCCAATCTGGACCTGCTGGCGCGCAGCGTGGGCGAGGGCGCGCCGCAGCGCCAGCTGGACCGCGCCCTGCAGGCCAGCCGGCGGCTGGAGGAAACGATGCGCGGCTTCCTCGACGCGGCGCGGCGGGAGGTGGCGGAGACGTCCCTGGTCTCCCCCGCCACGGTGCTGCGCCAGCTGCTGCCGCTGCTGCGCGTGGCGCTCGGCGCGCGGCATGGGGCGGAGCTGGTGGCGCCGGAACGGCTGACCTCGGTGCGGCTGGACCGCGCGGCGCTGGAGATCGCGCTGCTCGCCGCGGTGCAGGAGGCCGCGCCCCGCTTGCCGCATGGCAGCCGCCTGAATGCCGCGCTCAGCGAGGCGGAGGCGGAGGTGCTGCTGGAGCTCAGCCTGCCGGATGGCCTGGGCGAGCAGCCGCTCGGGCTGCTGCGCGGCTGCTGCGCCCGGCTGGAGCAGCGGCCGGATGGGTGTGTGCTGGCCTGGGCGAAGGAATAGGCGACCCTCCTACAGCAGCCCCTTCAGCCGCAGCAGGCCGAAGGTGGCCATGGTGGTGGCGTCCAGGATGGCGCCGTCGCGCAGCATCGCCTCGAATTCCGCCAGCGGCACGGCGCGGGTGATCAGGTCCTGTTCCTCCACCTCCGGCATCGCCGCGCCCTGGGTCAGGCCGGTGGCCAGGAAGATGTCGTAGCCCTGGCGCATGGTGCCCTGGGCCAGGTTCAGGAAGCCGGCATGGGTCCAATGCGCGGCGGCCAGGCCCGTCTCCTCCAGCAGTTCATGGCGCGCGGCCTCGACCGGGTCGGTGCCGGGCGGGCCCCACATGCCCTGGACAAATTCCCAGTGCCGCTGGCCGACCGGGTAGCGGAATTGCTGCACCAGCTGGATGGAGCCATCCGCGTGCAGCGGCACGACGGTGACGAAATCCACCTTCTCCACCACGCCATAGATGCCGGTGGAGCCGTCCCGGCGCCGCACCTGGTCCTCCCGCACCGTCATCCAGGCATTGCGATAGACCTCGCGGCTGCCGAGGGTCTCGATGTCCGGGCGTCCGTCAGTCAATGCCATTGGCCTCGCGCAGAGCGGCGGCGGCCGCATGCTCGCCGCGCGCCTCCAGCGCCGCGGCCACCGCATGCCGGTCCGCCTCGGGCCGATTCTGGCTCTGCTTGCGCTTGCCCGTCCAGTGCCGAACCGTGAGGGTCACACCGACCAGCGCCTTGAACATCCCCTCCATGTATTTCGGGGGCTGGGCGTCCATGTCGAAGCCGGGTGTGGGTTCATAGGCGGCGGCCATGGCGCGCATCTGGCCGGCGATCTCGGCCGGATCCTCGGTCAGCGTGGCGATCCCCTCGGCCTGCACCACGTCGTAGTTCCATGTCGGCACGCTGGGGTGCTGGCCGTACCAGGTCGGCGAGACATAGGCATGCGCGCCGCGGAACACCGCCAGCGCCGGCGCCCCGCCCCCCGCAAAAGCGCGCCAATGGGGATTGGCGCGGGCGAGGTGGCAGAGGAGCCGGGCGGGTTCATCGCCCACCGGCCGCACCAGCTGGAAGGGCAGGTGGCTGACCATCAGGGGCTCGGCGGTGACCAGCATGCCGAAATCGTTGCGTTCGACATGCCTAAAAATCCAGGCGGGGTCGTCGACCCGGAAGGCGGCGGGGGTGTACATGGCGGGGAATCCTGCAGGCGAACGGACGAGGCGCCCCCTTGGGGGCGGGCAGAGGGCTCAGAAGCCGATGCTAGCTCGTCGTCGCATTTGCATGGGATGATCCTGCACTGGGACTGGCACCCGGCAGCATTGCAATTCCCGGGGGTCAGGCCCGCGAGCGCGCATGCACCAGCAGCGCCAGCCCGCCTAGCGTCAGCACCCCGCCGACGATGTCGCTGACATACAGCCGTTCCCCCAGCAGCGCCCAGCCGAAGACCGCGGCCAAAGGCGGCGCCAGCAATTGCAGGGCGGAGGCGGTGGAGGCCGGGACGCGCCGCATCATCGCAAAATTCAGCGCATAGGCGCCGATGCCGACTACCACCATGGACCAGACCATGGCCGCCCAGGTCGGCCAGCTGGCGGAGGTGGGCGGCGCCCCCTCCAGCGCCACCGCCAGCGCCAGGCACAACACGGCGGAGACGGTGGTCTGGCCGAGGCTGGCCATCCAGATATCGACCCGCCCCTTGGCCGGCGCATAGACCAGCAGCCCCACCGCCTGGCTGATGGCGGCGCCGATGGCGAAGACGAAGCCCAGCGCCTCCGCCGCCGCCAGCCCGTCCACCGCGCGCAAAAAGCCGAGCAGCGCCACGCCGGACCACCCGATGGCCAGCCCCACCCAGGCCAGACCGGGCAGCGGGCGGCGCAGGAACAGGCTCTCGCCGGCCGCCACCATCAGCGGCGTCGTCGCGCAGATGAGGGCGACAAGTCCGGTGGGGATGCGCGCCATGGCCAGCCAGGCGAAGGCGAGGTAGCCGCCCATGCCACACAGGCCGAGCACCACGACCCGGCCGATATCGCCCGGCGCCGGCAGCCGCGACCGCAGCGCCAGCACGATCACCAGCAGCATCGGCGCGGTCAGGCCGAAGCGGATGCCGAGCGACCAGAGCGGCGGCCATTCCTTCACCACCACCCCCGCCACGGTGAAGGCGGAGGCCCAGATGGCGACGAAGGTGCCGGCGATCAGCAGCGCGCTGCCCTGCATGGAAGCGATGTCCTCGGTGGTCCGAGCTACCTACCGCGCGCGGCGGCGGGCTTGCACCCTCAGCCGCGACGGGCCAGGGCCGCGTCCAGCGTGTTTTCCAGCAGGCAGGCGATGGTCATAGGGCCGACGCCGCCGGGCACAGGGGTGATGGCGCCGCAATGCGCCGCAGCCTCGGCGAAGGCAACATCGCCCACCAGCCTGCCGTCGGGCAGACGGTTGATGCCGACATCGATGACGGTGGCGCCTTCGGCCACCCAGTCGCCGCGCACCATCTCGGGCCGGCCCACCGCCGCCACCAGGATTTCGGCCCGGCGGCATTCGGCCGGCAGGTCGCGGGTGCGGGAATGGACCAGGGTGACGGTGCAATCGGCGGCGAGCAGCAGCTGCGCCATGGGACGGCCGACGATATTGCTGCGCCCGAGCACCACCGCCCGCGCCCCCGGCAGCGCCGCGCCGGCCGCCTTCAGCAGGTGCATGACGCCCTTCGGCGTGCAGGGCACCAGGCCCGGCTGGCCGCTGGCGAGCTTGCCGGCATTCAGCGGATGAAAACCATCCACGTCCTTCTCCGGCGCCACGGCGGCGATGACCCGATCGGCGCGGATCTGCGCCGGCAAAGGCAGTTGCACCAGGATGCCGTCCACGGCGGGGTCGGCGTTCAGCCGGGCGACCTCGGCCAGCAGCTCCGCCTCCGTCGTGCTGGCGGGCAAAGCGATGGTGGCGCTGTCGAAGCCCACCTCCTTCGCCGCCTTGTCCTTGTTGCGGACATAAACGCCGGAGGCCGGATCCTCCCCCACCCGCACCACGCGCAGGCCGGGCCGGAAGCCGAGGGAAGCGGTGCGGGCGGCGATGGCCTCGCGCAGCCTGGCGGCCACCGCCTTGCCGTCGATGATCTGGGCCGTCATGCGGTCAGGCCTTCCAGTCTTGCCGAGAGTTCGGCCGGGTTGCCGGTGATGCGCAGGGTTTTCTGGCGGCTGGTCGCGCCATGCAACACCTCCACCGCGGATTTCGGCAGGCCGAGGGCGCGGGCCACCGCCTCACACACCGCGCGATTGGCGCGGCCATCCTCCGGCGCCTCCGCCACCGCCACCTTCAGCGTGGCACCATCCGCGGCCAGCCCGCCGAAGGCCGGGCGGCGGGCCCGTGGCTGCACCTTCACGGCCAGGTCCAGCCCATCCGGCCGCAGGCGCCAGGCCGTCATGGCCGCGTCAGAAGTAGAGGCCGCTCCGCAGCAGGTAACCCTGGATGGCGGAAAGGGCGATGGTCGCCGCGGTGATCAGCAGCAGCACCACCAGGGGCGAGAGATCCACGCCGCCGAGGTTCGGCAGCAGCCCGCGCACCCGGCGCAGGGCGGGCTCCGTCACCCGGTACAGGAAATCCGCGATGGTCCAGACGATGCGGTTGCGGCCGTCCAGCACGTTGAAGGACAGCAGCGTCTGCATGATGGCGGCCAGCAGCACAGCCCACCAGAACAGGTCGAGACCCGCCCGGAGCAGGAAGAAAACGGCATCGAGCAGCATCAGCAACCCCTGGGCGTGATGGGCGAAACCTAGTGGCGGGATGGCTAACGAACAAGGCATTGCGGGCCGGCAGGCTTTCACGCGGCGGCCCCCGTCCCCCCGCTTGACACCTTCCGGCGCCCCTTCCATAACCCGCGCCCTGCGGTGGACGGGGGTGTAGCTCAGTTGGTAGAGCGCGTCGTTCGCAATGACGAGGTCAGCGGTTCGATCCCGCTCACCTCCACCACGCCGCGGCCTTCCTTCTGACAATCCGGACCATCGGCCCAGTTGGTTACTGAGCGGCCCCTGGCAAAGTCCAGCCGCTTGCGCCGCTGCTGCTCGCCCTGCTGATCCTGCTCCGCGCCTGAGTGCGTTAATTTTCGACCTGACTGGGACACAAGTCGGGTTCCAGGCTGCGCGCGATGCTGCTTACATGTCCGGACAACCTGCCGAGGGCCCCGACATGCTGCGTCGCCTTCTGCTTCTGGCCGGCCTCGCGCTGGCGCCCCTTGCCCCCGCCATGGCGCAAGGCACCTGGCCGGACCGGCCGATCCGGCTGATCGTGCCCTTCGGCCCCGGCGGGCTGAGCGACGGCGTGGCGCGGCTCGGCGCGGAATGGCTGACGAAGCAGCTCGGCCAGCCGGTGGTCGTGGACAATCGTCCCGGCGGCAACGGGATCATCGGCATGGAGGCGGTGGCCCGCGCCGCGGCCGATGGCTACACGCTCCTCGGCGCCAGCGCCTCCCATCTCGTGGTGCTGCCGCTGATGCAGCGGATCAGCCTGGACCCGCAGCGGGACCTCGCGCCCATCGCCATCACGGCGGCCAGCCCGCTGGTGCTGGTGGTCTCGCAAAGCCTGGGGCCGACCAACCTGGCGGAGTTCGTGGCGCATGTGCGGGCGCAGCCGGGGCAGCTCGACTATGCCTCGGGCGGCACGGGCGGGCTGAGCCATCTCGGCATGGCCTATCTGCTGCAACGCCTCGACCTGCGGATGGAGCATGTGCCCTACCGCTCCGGCCCGCTCGCCATGCAGGACATCCTGGGCGGGCGCATCCATGTCTATCTGGGCAATGCGGTGGAGGTGCTGCCGGCGCTGCAAGGGAACAGCGTGCGGCTGCTGGGCGTGACAGGCGCCACGCGCAACGCCGTGCTGCCGGATGTGCCGACCATCGCGGAACAGGGGCACCCCGGCTTCGAGGTCACCACCTGGAACGGCCTGGCCGCGCCGGCCGGCGTGCCGGATTCGGTGCGGGACCGCATCGCCACCACGCTGCGCGCCGCCTGCCAGGATGCGGAGTTCCGCGACAGGCTGATCCGCCTGGGCACCGACCCGGTCTGCAGCACGCCGGCGGAGATGGCGGCCTCCATCCAGCGCCTGACGCCAGTGATGCACGACGCCATCCGCCTGTCGGGCGCGACCGTGAATTGACGAGTGAATTGCGGCCCGCCTTGCGGGCCGAGCGGCCGGTCACGGCGCCGCTGTGACCCGCCGCGGCTTATGCGTCATGCCGAAGGCATGCCTGCGGCATGACGAAGCCAAGCGGCCGGAGGCCACGCCCGGCGTCTGAGGGATAGAAAAATGACGGAAAGTGCTGCGGAAATTTTTCTGCGCCAACTCGGGGCCTGCGGCGTCGACTGGTTCTTCGCCAATGGCGGCACCGACTTCCCGCCGATCGTCGAGGCTTTTGCGAAGCTGGAGGGCAGCAACCATCGCCTGCCGGTGCCGATGACGGTGCCGCACGAGAATGCCGCCGTCGCCATGGCGCACGGGGCCTACATGATCACCGGCCGGCCGCAGGCGGTGATGGTGCATGTGAATGTCGGCACGGCGAATACGATCAACGGCATCCTGAATGCGGCACGCGACCATACGCCGGTCTTCGTCCTCGCGGGACGCACGCCCTATGCGGAAAAGGGCCGCCACGGCGCCCGCACGCGGCACATCCATTGGGCGCAGGAGATGTTCGACCAGGCCGGCATGGTGCGGGAGGCGGTGAAATGGGATGGCGAGCTGCGCCAGCCCGACCAGGCCGCGGACCTCGCCACCCGCGCGCTGCACATCGCCATGACGGCGCCGCGTGGACCGGTCTATGCGACGCTGCCGCGCGACACGCTGGCCGCCCCGGCAGGCGCCGCGCGCGTCGATGCCGCGCGCGCCGCGGTGCCCGCGAAACCGCTGCCGGATCCGGCCGCGATGGCGCAGGCGGCGCAATGGATCGCGCAGGCCGAGCGGCCGCTGATCATCACCTCCGCCGCCGGCCGCACGCGCGAAGGCTTTGAGGCCCTCAGCGCTTTCGCGAGTCGCTTCGGCGTGCCGGTGATCTCCTTCACGCCCCGCTTCGTGAATATCGCCGCCGACCACCCCATGCATCTCGGCTACGAGCCCGGCCCGCTGCTGGCGCAGGCGGATTGCGTGCTGGTGGTGGATACCGACGTGCCCTGGATTCCGCATCTGCAGGGGCCGCCTGAAGACGCACGCATCATCCACCTGGGCGAGGACCCGCTCTTCACCCGCTATCCGATGCGCAGCTTCCCGACCGACCTTGCCATCACCGCGGAACCCGCGACGGGGCTGAACGGCATCGCCGCGGCGCTCGATGCGCTGCTGCCGGCGGAGAGCGAGGCGGTGCAAAGCCGCCTGCAGCACTACGGCGCGCAAAGCGCGGCGCAGCGCGCGGCCTGGGCGGCGCAGGTGGCGCAGCCGCCGGAGGGGCCGATCACGCCCGAATGGATCAGCCATTGCATCGCCGAGGCCGTGGGGCCGGAGGCCATGCTGGTGAACGAATACCCGCTGCGGCAGACGCATTGCCCGCGCGTGGCGCACGGAACTTTCTACGGCCAGTCCACCGCCGGCGGCCTCGGCTGGGGTTTCGGGGCAGCCCTCGGCGCCAAGCTGGCGGCGCCGGAGCGGCTGGTGGTGGCGACGCTGGGCGACGGCGCCTATGTCTTCAACAACCCGACCGCCTGCCACTGGGTCTCAGCCGCGCACAACCTGCCGCTGCTGATCGTGGTCTTCAACAACGCGATGTATGGCGCGGTGCGCAATTCGACGCTGGCCATGTATCGCGACGGCGCCTCGGCGCAGCAGGGCGGCACGCTGCTGGCCGATCTCAGCCCGGCGCCGGCCTTCGAGAAATTGGCCGAGGCCAGCGGCGGGTATGGGGAGCGGGTGAGCGTGGCGGCGGAGCTGCCGGCGGCGCTGCGGCGCGCGGTGGAGGTGGTGCTGCGGGAGAAGCGGCAGGCGCTGGTGAATGTGGTGTGTGAGTATTAGTCGGGCACAAACCCACACCCCCACCCCGACCAGCCTTCGGCGTTGCGGCAGCGCCGCAACCCCCCGCAAGTGCTGGAGAGGGAGCAGCCCCTTCTCCCTCCCCCGTTTACGGGGGAGGGTCGGGGTGGGGGCTCTCAGCCGCGCTGAACCCTCGCCCCGCTCAAAGCCTTTCCAGCAACGCCTTCGCCGCATGCGGCGCCTTCGGCTTGAAGCCGTTGATCATGAAGACGAAGACCTCGCGCGATTTCGGCGGTTTCGCTTCCGCCGGCGCCAGCAGGGGAAGATCCTTCGGCACGCCGCCCTTGGCCCAGATGCGGGCACGCTCCGCCCAGGCGTCCAGCGCCGCCTCCGGATAGCCCAGCGCCTCCTCCTCCGCCGCATTCTGCAGCCGCGCATAGACGAAGGGTGCGGTCACGTCGTGGATCGCCGGATGCTTGTCGCTGTCGGCCACCACCACGCCGATGCCGTAGCGGCGCAGCAGTGCGGGGAATTCCGGCACGGCAAAACTCGGGTGCCGCACCTCCACCACATGGCGCAGTGCCACGCCGTCCTGCGTCTTCGGCAGAAGTTGGAGAAAAGCTTCGAAGTCGTCGGGTTCGAACTGCTTGGTCGGCAGGAACTGCCAGTTGATCGGGCCAAGCTTCGCCTTCAGCTCCGTCAGCCCGCTGGCCAGGAAGCGCGCGACCGAGGCCTCGGATTCCGCCAGCACCTTGCGGTTAGTGGTGAAGCGGCTGGCCTTCAGCGAGAAAACAAAATCCTCCGGCGCCTCGTCATGCCAGCGGGCAAAACTCTCGGGCTTCTGGCTGCCGTAATAGGTGCCGTTGATCTCGATGGCCGTGACCTGGCGGCTGGCGAAATGCAGCTCCTGCTTCTGGGGCAGGCCCTTCGGGAAAAAATTGTCGCGCCAGGGTTCGAAGGTCCAGCCGCCGATGCCGACCCGGATTTTCGCTGCCATGCCGTCCCCCCATCCGCTGTCCGCAGGCTGCCCCATGCGGCGCGGGATGCCTCACCACATCAGCGCGACCGGCGCCAGCGCCTGGCCGCGCCTCGCCCGCTCAGCGGCCGGCAGCACGTCGGCGGAGGGCCAGATCCCGCTGGACAGCGCCGCCGCATAGCCCTCCGGCAGCCGCGCCGCGCGCATCGCCGCGGCGGCGGCGGCATGGTCGTAGTCCAGCGGCAGGATTTCGACGCCCAACCCGTCCGGCCCGGGCGTCAGCACCGCGAACCAGACGCGCGGCGTGCCGTCATCGGCAGGCATGCCCACCGCGCCCGCATTCAGCCACAGCGCATCGCCAACCCGCCGCGCGAAGGGCAGGCCGCAATGGCCGGCGATCACGCCGTCGCAGCCGGTGGCGGCGATCTCCTCTGCCAGCACGGAATCCGGCGTCGAGGCGAAGAGGAAGCGGCTCGTCTCGCTGGCGCCGCCATGCAGCACGGCCAGGCGCCGTCCATCCGGCAGCGCCAGCACGATCCGCTTCGGCAGCGCGCGCATCCAGTCGCGCTGCGCCGGCGTCACCTCGGCATTGGCATGGGCGTACCAGCTTCGGCTCAGCAGGTCGCAGGCGGTGCCCTCTTCGAATCCGCAGCCGCAATCCCCTGCCGCCTCGGCGAGCTGTTCCTCGCAATTGCCGGCAATGACGAAAATGCCGCTGCCCATCACCAGATCGCAGCAGGCCGCCGCATCGGCGCCATAGGCCACCACATCGCCCGTGCACAGAATGTTCGCGGGCGGAATGCCGCGCCGCGCCGCCTCGGCCAGCACGGCCTGCGTCGCCTGCAGGTTGGAATAGGGCCCGCCGAAGACCAGCATCGGCCCGTCCAGTGCGATCCTCATGCCAGGCTCCTCCGTAGCGCCGCGCTGATCCGATCCGCCGCCAGCGTCAGCCCCACCACCACCAGCAGCAGCGCGAAAAGACGATTGAAGTCGAGCAGATCCACCGCGTTCTTCAGCTCCTGCCCGATGCCGCCGGCGCCGACCAGCCCCAGCACAGTGGAGGCGCGGATATTGAACTCCCAAACGTAGAGCAGCGCGCCCGCCGTCTCCGGCAGCGTCTGCGGAATCAGCGCATGGCGCGCCACCTGCAGGGGCGTGCCACCGACGGCGCGGATCGCCTCGGCCGGCCGCGGATCCGCCGCCTCCAGCGCCTCCGACCACAGTTTTCCCAAGGACCCCGCGGAATGCAGCGCCACGCCCAGCATGCCCGCGAAAGGGCCGAGGCCGACGGCGGCGACGAAGATCAGCGCGAAGACGAAGCCATCCACGCCGCGCAGCGCATCCAGCAGCCCACGCGCCGGCTGCCGCAGCCATCGCGCGCGCACCACCGGCCGCGTCGCCAGCAATGCCACCGGCGCGGCCAGCAGCGCCGCCACCACGGTGCCAAGCGTCGCAATCCCCACCGTCTCCGCCGCGCGCCGGGCGATGTCACCCGGTTCGGAGAAATCCGGCGGCCAGGCGCTGGCGAGCCAGCCGGCCAGCCGCGGCAGCCCCGACGCCAGCCGCGCCGGATCCGGCCCCACCACCCAGACAGACCCCGCCAGCAGCGCGGCGAAGGCCAGCCACGCCAACCGCCTCACGCGTTGCGCAGCCTTCCCAGCGCGCGGCCGGCCGCCGCGATGGGGGCGTAGGTCTCGGCCGTAGCGGCAACCCAGCCTGTGTAGTCGGTGGGCAGTACCTCGGCCGTACTGGCCAGCGCCGCCTCGGCCAGCGCCGCGCGCAGTTCGGGCGCCAGGCCGCGGCGCACGGCCAGCGCATCGTTGGGCAGCGGATCGCTGCGCCAGACCACCTTCACCTGCTCCGCACGCACCCGCCCGGCCGCCTGCATCGCCGCCAGGTTGCGGTCGTAATCGGTGGCGAGGTCGACCTGGCCATTCGCCACCGCGGTCACATTCGCCGCATGGCTGGCGCCGTCGCGATAGCGGAAGTAGGTGCGCGGATCGATGCCCTGGCGCAGGAACCAGTGATGCGGCACCAGCCAGCCGCTGGTGGACCCCGCATCGGCGAAGGAGATCGACATCCCCCGCGCATCCTCCGGAAAGCGCGCGATGGGCAGGTCGGGCCGCGCCAGGATGATGGCGTGGTACGTCGGGCTGCCGCGCCACAGCACGGTGGCGATCGCCTCCGCCCCCGCGCGGTCCTGCGCCAGCACATAGCCCCAGGGGCCCATCCAGGCGCAATCCACCTGGTCGCTGCCCAGCGCCACGGCGATGCCGGCCCAGTCGCCGGTGACTTGCAACTCGTGCCGCCGCCCGAGCCGCGCCGCGAGATGCGCGAAGAAGGGTTCGAAGGCGCGGCGCGTGTCGCCCGGCGTCGGCTGGAAGGGCCCCACCGCGAAGCGCAGCGGCGGCGCCTGCGCCAAGGCCGGGCTGGCCAGCAGGGCGCCGCCGGCCAGCAGGCTGCGTCTGGCGATCATCATCAGGGTCCTTTCGTCGTGAATCGCGCTTTCAGCGGAATCGCCGCCAGGGACAGCGCCGCCAGCCCCAGCAGCGCGCCCAGGATCTGCGGCGTCAGCACGCTGCGCACATCGAAGCGGCCGCCCGCTTCCAGCACCTCGCCCAGCCCCGCCCCGGCCAGGCTGAACACCGCGGTCGCCGGGATGATGCCGACAAAAGTGGTCAGCACGAAGACCGGCAGCCGCACGCCCGCAAAAGCCGGCACCAGATTCACCAGGAAGAAGGGAAACAGAGGCACAAGCCGCAGCACCAGAAGGTAGGAGGCGGCATTGCGGCGAATGCCCTCCGCCAGCCTGCTCGCCGCGGGCCCCAGCCGCTCCAGCGCATCGGCGCCAAAGATGCGGCGGGCCAGCAGAAAGACGAGGGTCGCGCCCAGGGTCGCGCCCAGCACGGTCAGCGCCGTGCCCGCCACCGCGCCGAACAGGAAGCCGCCCGTGAGGGTCAGGATCACCGCGCCGGGAATGGAAAGCGCGACGGCGGCGGCATAGGCCAGCACGAAGCCGCCGGCCGCCAGCACCGCATGTTCCGCGACCAGCGCCGCCAGCGCCGCGCGATGCCGCGCCAGCGTATCCAGCGAGAGGTCCGGCAGCAGCCCGCTCCAGCGCAGCGCCAGCAACGCCGCCACCACGGCCAGCACCCCCCATACCCTCCGGTCACGCAGCAGGCGGGTGACGGGCATGGAGGCTCCTCGGGCAGGGCGGCGCGGCGGGATATGGGGCGGCGGCCCGCGCCAGCAACCGCCTGACCCGGGCTTCGCCCGGCCCTGGCCGGCGGTTACGCCCTGACACCGGCCATTGTGCAACGCAGCGAAGTTCTGTACCAGCGAGGGCATGATGACGAACGCGCCGCCCTGACGCCTGACGCCGGCCCGCCCTGAGCGGCAGGCCGCATTTGTCCGGCCCGGCCGGCGGCAGTCCTGCCGCCGCGCGTGATCCCTGCCGCGCCCATCATGCCCAAGCCCCCTTTCGCAGCTTTCCTGCGCGGGGCGATGTTCCCGGAGTTGCCTCATGTCCCTCGCCCGGCTGCGCGCCGAATGGCTTTCCAATATCCGCGCCGATATTTTGGCCGGCACCGTCGTGGCCCTCGCGCTGATTCCGGAGGCGATCGCCTTCTCCATCATCGCCGGCGTCGATCCCAAGGTCGGGCTCTATGCCTCCTTCTGCATCGCCGTGGTCATCGCCTTCGCCGGCGGCCGGCCGGCGATGATCTCCGCCGCCACCGGGGCCATGGCGCTGGTGATGGTGACGCTGGTGCGGGAGCATGGGCTTCAGTACCTGCTGGCGGCGACGCTGCTTTGTGGCCTGCTGCAGATCGGCGCCGGCGCGCTGAAGCTCGGCGTGCTGATGCGCTTCGTCTCGCGCTCCGTCATGACCGGCTTCGTCAATGCGCTGGCCATCCTGATCTTCCTGGCCCAGCTGCCGGAGCTGATCGGCGTGACCTGGGTGACCTACGCCATGTGCGCGGCGGCGCTGGCCATCATCTACCTGCTGCCGCGCGTCACCACCGCCGTGCCCTCCCCGCTCGTCGCCATCGTCGTCATGACGGCGGCCGCCATCTGGCTCGGCCTCGATGTGCGGACGGTGGGCGACATGGGCGCCCTGCCTTCGGAGCTGCCGGCCTTCCTGCTGCCGGATGTGCCGCTGAGCTGGGAGACGCTGCGCATCATCCTGCCCTATTCGGCGACGCTCGCCGTGGTCGGCCTGCTCGAATCGCTGATGACGGCGCAGATCGTCGACGACATGACCGACACCGGCTCCGACAAGATCCGCGAGAGCTATGGCCAGGGCTTCGCCAATCTCGTCGCCGGCTGCTTCGGCGGCATGGCGGGCTGCGCGATGATCGGGCAGTCCGTCATCAACGTGAAGTCGGGCGGCCGCGGGCGCTTGTCCACGCTCTGGGCGGGGCTGTTCCTGCTGTTCCTCATCCTGGTGCTGGCCGACCTGGTGCGGCAGATCCCGATGCCGGCGCTGGTCGCGGTGATGATCATGGTCTCGATCGGCACCTTCTCGTGGAAGTCGCTGCGGGATCTGCGGGTGCATCCGAAAAGCTCCTCCGTGGTCATGCTGGCGACGGTGGCCATGACGGTGGCGACCCATGACCTGGCGCAGGGCGTGCTGGTGGGCGTGCTGCTCTCCGGCATCTTCTTCGCCCGCAAGGTGGCGCGGCTGTTCCGCGTGGAGTCTGCGCTTTCGGCCGATGGCACGGAACGGCGCTACACCGTCACCGGCCAGGTCTTCTTCGCCTCCGCCGAGGCCTTCGCCCAGGCCTTCGACCTGCGGGAGGCGGTGGCGCGCGTGGTGATCGATGTCACCGGCGCGCATATCTGGGACCTGACGGCGATCGCGGCGCTGGACCGCGTGGTGCTGAAGTTCCGCGGCCAGGGCGTGGCGGTGACGTTGCATGGAATGAACGCCGCCAGCGCGACGCTGGTGGACCAGCTCGCCACCCACGATAAGGCGGGCGCCGCGCTGGCGGCGCCGCACTGAACCGCTATTCGTTCAACCCGCGGCCCGGATAGGGATGCGTCGCCATCCAGTGCCGCGCGATATCCACCCGCTTCGCGATCCAGACATCGCGCCGCTGCATCATATGGTCCAGCAGCCGCTTCAGCCCAGCGGCGCGGGCCGGGTGACCGATCAGGCGCATATGCAGGCCGACCGACATCATCTTCGGCGTGCGCGCGCCTTCCTCATACAGCATGTCGAAGGCATCGCGGACGAAGCCGAACCACTGCTCCGCATTGCCGGTCTGCATATTGTACTTGCCGTCATTGTTGGTCAGCGAATAGGGCACCACCAGATGGCCCTTGCCCTCCACCGTCACCCAGAAAGGCAGTTCCTCGCCGTAATAGTCGCTGTCATAGAGAAAGCCGCCGTGTTCGTTCACCAGGCGGCGGGTGTTCACGGAAGGCGAGTAGCGGCAGTACCAGCCATCCGGCTTGCGGCCGAGCGTGCGCTCCAGGCTGGTGACGGCACGCGCGATATGCTCGCGCTCCTCCGCCTCGCTCAGCTCGTAATGCTTCACCCAGCGCCAGCCATGGCAGCAGATGTCATAGCCGGCGGCGCGGATGGCGGCGGCGGCTTCCGGGTTCTGCTCCAGCGCCAGGGCGCAGGCGAAGATGGTCACCGGCAGGCCGCGTTCCTGGAACAGCCGGTGCAGCCGCCAGAAGCCGACGCGGCTGCCATATTCGAACATGCCCTCCGCCGCCAGGTCGCGGCCCTTCGGGATCGGCGCGCCGCCGTGGGATTCGGTGTGGCCGGTCTCGGTATGCGCCTCGCCATTCTGGATCGAGGGCTCCGAGCCCTCCTCGTAGTTGATGACGAAGTTCACCGCGAGCCGCGCGCCGCCGGGCCATTGCGGATCGGGCGGGTTGGCGCCGTAGCCGACATAGTCGCGCTTCACCTCATAGGGCATGCCGGGTCTCCGATCGGGCATTGGGGGCGGGTTCAGCCTAGCTCCATTCCGATGTCGTGGGCAAAATGGCTCTTCCCAGGGAACAGGAGACCCGCCGCATGCGCCTGAAGGACAAGGTTGTCGTGGTCACCGGCGGCGCCTCCGGCATCGGCCGCGCCATTGCCATCCTCTTCGCGAAGGAGGGGGCGCGCGTCGCCATCGGCGATGTGACGGAGACGGTGAAGGAAGGCGGCGCCCCGACGCGGGAGGTGATCGCGGCCGCAGGTGGCATCGCCCGCTTCCATCGCTGCGATGTCTCCGTCTGGGCCGATGTGGATGCGCTGGTCACGGCGACCGTCGCCGAATTCGGCCGGCTCGACGTCATCGTCAACAATGCCGCGACGCTCGGCCAGGCGCGGCCGCTGCTGGAGACGACGGAGGAGGACTGGGACCAGGTGATGGCGGTGAACGCAAAGGGCGTGTTCTTCGGCTGCAAGCGCGCGGTGCAGCAGTTCCTCACCCAACCGCTGGTCGGCGATGCGCGCGGGCGCATCGTCAATATCTCCTCCCAGCACGGCATGGTCTGCGCGCCGGGCAAGATCGCCTATGGCACCGGCAAGGCGGCCGCAGCCTATATCACCAAGCAGGTGGCGGTGGACTATGCCGAGCAGGGCATCATCTGCAATGCGGTGGCACCAGGCCGCATCCTCACCGGCAAGCCGCTCGGTGGGCCGGGCTCCGACGCGCTGGAATACTCCCATGCCCGCACGCCGATGCCGCGCCTCGGCCGCCCCGGCGACATCGCCAGCGCGGCCCTGTTCCTGGCCAGCGAGGAGGCCAGCTACATCACCGGCCACAACCTGATGGTCGATGGCGGCTGGATGGCCTACTGAGCCGGCGTATTGGCGCCGAGCCCCGCCAGCTGCGCCGCATTGGTGCTGACCATCTTGCGCACATCCTCCTCGGAATAGCCGATGGACAGGCACAGGCCGATGATCTGCCGGAAGCCCTCCACCGGCAGCGGCGCATTGGTCTGGCCGAGGTCGGAGCCGAAGAAGGTGCGATCCACGCCGGCGGCCTCGATCATCGCCTTCAGGAAGGCCTCGTCATAGACCTTCATGCGGTTGGGGATGAACATGCAGATCGAATGCTCGATCCAGGCGCCCATGCCCACCAGCTCCTTCATGTCGGAGAGCGAGGCGCCGACCGTATAGCTCGGATGGTTCACCAGAAGCCGGTTGCAGCCGCGCTTCTTCGCCTCCTCGAACAGCGGCCAGACCTCGCTGATATGCAGATGGCCGCAGGACAGCACCACGTCGTGTTCCGCGATGATGTCCAGCACCTGCTTCACCGGATCTAGCAGATCGCCTCGCGCGTCCAGCACCGTCAGCGCCACCTGCTTCAGCATCTTGCCCTTGGTCGGCAGCAGCGACTTGCGGTGGCCTTCGCGGATATGGTTGGCGGCGGAGACGGTGGGCATCCAGACCACCTTGGCACCGCACTTCACCGCGGGCTCCACCGCGAAGGGGTTGATGCCGCCGACCGAGTTGTTCAGCACAATGCTGCCGATCGGCTCGGCCTTGGTGGCCCTGCCGCCTTCCTTCAGCACGTCGACGAAAGGGCCGGTGGGGTAGTAGTGGTCCTTGAACAGCACGGCGCGCATGCCCGCGGCGGCGGCCTGTTCCAGCGCCTGCTCATGGTTCAGCGCGCGCGCCATGACGGAAGGCCCGCTGTGGCAATGCAGGTCGATGGCGCCCTGCATCAGGCGGTCGATCTGGGCGGCATCGGCGTGTGACATGATTCGTTCCCTCTCTCAGGCCAGCGCGCGCATCTCGGCGAGCGCCCTGCTGGCGGCCGATTTCAAAAAGCCCTGGTCGGAGGCATAGACGAAGGCGGTGGCGCCGATTCCGGCCAGCCACTCCGCCTCCTTCATCCCACCCACGAAGACCATCACCGGCTTGCCGGCGCGCTTCGCGGCGGCGGCGATGCGTTCAACCGCATCGCGGATCGGCGGCGCGTCATTGGTGGCGGCGCCCATCGCCGCGGTCAGGTCGCCGCGGCCGATGAACAGCGCATCGATGCCGGGCGTCGCCGCGATGGCGTCGATCTCGTCCAGCGCCTCCGGATCCTCGATCTGCGCGACGATGGTGGTCGCGGCATCGGCGGCATCGATGTAGTCCCACATCCTGCCGCCGCCATAGCCGGCGGCGCGGACGCTGCCGGAATAGCCGCGCTTGCCGCCACGATAGCGGCAGGCGGCTGCGACCTGGGCGGCCAGCGCGGCGCTGGCGACATGCGGCACCAGCACGCCGGCGGCGCCGCAATCCAGCACCGAGAGCAGGTGGTGCGGCGCCGGGCTCGGCACGCGCACCAGGCCAGCGGCGCCGGTGGCGCGGGCGGCAAACAGCGCGGCATCGGTCGCGGCGCGGTCGAAGGGCGAATGCTCCTCATCCACCACCACGAAGTCGAAGCCGATGCTGCCGAGGATTTCCGTCGCATGCAGCGTCGGCGTCTTGATGAAGCTGCCGACCAGCCGGTCGCCGCGCGCCAGCCGCGTGCGGAAATTCTCTTCATTGGGCATGGCGGGATCCTGGAGAACCGGCGTTGACGGACAACTGACGTTCCGTTAGTCGAGACATCATCTTGATGATAGCAACTTGTGCCGACGCAGCGGGGGCTGTCAAGCGGCAGGGAGCACGCATATGCCGCGCATCGACGGGCCGAGCCGGGGCGAGGGGCTGCAGGCCGTGGCCATGGCCTTCCTGATCCTGGAGCATCTGGCCCGCCACCGCGGCGATGCCGGCGTCACGGAGCTCGCTCGCGCGCTGGAGACGACGAAGAGCCGCATCCACCGCCATCTGCGCACGCTGCTGGAGGCCGGCTATATCGTGCAGGTGCAGGACCGCTATCGCATCGGCCACCGGCTGGTGACGCTGGGCCGCGCGGTGGCGGAGAATTTTGACCTGGCCACCATGGCGCGGGAGGAGATGCGTGCGCTGCGCGACCGCGTCGGCCAGACCGTGGTGCTGAGCCGTGCGGAGCCGCTGGGCGCCGTGGTGCTGGCGACGCTGCCGGGCGACGACACCATCGAGATCTCGGCCAAGTCCGGCGCGCTGATGGCGCCGCATTGCACGGCGCAGGGCAAGCTCGCCCTGGCGCATGCCGAGCCCGCGCTGCGGGAGCGCGTGTTGCTCTCGCGCCTCGACCTGCGCACGCCGCACACCATCACCGATCCCGACCTTCTGCGAACGGAGTTGGAGCGGATTCGAGAAAGGGGCTGGGCCACGGCGGCGGAGGAAAGCCTCGTCGGCGTCAACGCGCTGGCCGCGCCGATCTTCGAGGGCGGCGGCGGCATGGTGGGCGCCATCGCGCTGCTCGGCTCCATCCAGTTCATCCGGCGGGACCCGGCGGCGGAGCAGATCCGCCAGGTGCAGCAGGCGGCGGCGCGCATTTCCACGCGCCTCGGCTGGGTGCTTGACAGCGCCAGGGGCTGACAACAAGACTGCTCCATCAAAAGAAACACTGTCTCGTTCAACAGAACAAGACGGGCTGGAGCAGACGCCATGGCCTATCACGCCTCCGACCCCCGCGCGGCCCTCGCCCCGGCCAGCGGCGCCAAGCCGACCGAGGGCCCCTACGCCCCCGCCGACTACGCGAAGTTCTACGAGACCCAGCCGCAGCTGCAGGCCGATGGCGCCCGCACCTGGCTGGTGCGCGGCCGAAATTTCGTCGTCGTCTATTCCGAAGTGGAGGACGGCGCGGTGCTTTCGCGCCAGGGCCAGCCGGACGAATACGTGCTGCTGCTGCCGGACCCCGGGCTGTCCGCCACCATCACCGCGGGCGGTGAGACGAAGACGGTGGAGGGCCATTCCCTGGCCTTCATCCCGCCCGGCGACAGCCGCATCACCCTGCAGGGCAAGGGCCGCATCACCCGCCTCTTCACGCCGCGCGCCGAGGATCTCGCCGCCCAGTGCAGCAATGCCGCGAACTACCTGCAGCCCGATCCGCGCATCCCGCCGATCCAGGATTGGCCGACGCCGCCGGATGGCTTCCGCATCCGCAGCTATACGCTGGACGTGCCGAAGACGCCCGGGCGCTTCGGCCGTATCTGGCGCTGCACCACCTTCATGGTGAACTACCTGGACCCCGCCGCCGGCCCGCGCGACATCCGCAAGCTCTCGCCGCACCACCACGACGATTTCGAGCAATGCTCGCTGGTGCTGAACGGCTCCTATACCCACCACATCCGCTGGCCCTGGACGCCGGACCAGACCCATTGGCGGGAGGATGAGCACGAGCTCTGCGGCGCGCCCTCCGTCACCGTCATCCCGCCGCCCAGCATCCACACCTCCCGCGCCGAGGAGGCCGGCCAGATGGTCGACATCTTCTGCCCGCCGCGCGTGGATTTCTCCAACAAGCCGGGCTGGGTGCTGAATGCCGACGACTACCCGATGCCGAAGGGCTGAAGGCCGCGGCATCAGCCGGAGGTCGGCCGGCTGCCCTTGAACAGCGGCCGCGTGGTGCGGGAGGCATAGCGCCAGCGGCCATCCGCGCCCCGCACGCATTCGTCGGTCACCGCGCCGATCAGGATCGGCGGCTCCGACATCAGCGGCGCCACGCCATCCTCGGCATAGAGGCACATGGTCCATTCCGCCGTGGCATGGTCCGCATCCCGCACGATGACGTGGAAGTTGTGGATCAGGTGTCGCGCCACGCGCTCTCCGCGCCCCTCGCGCTCGGCGTAGAAGCCGCGGATCGCCTCGCGGCCAACGCGCGCCTTGTGGCTGGTGGTATAGACGCCGTCCTCCGTGAAGTGCTCATGCGCTTCGCGGCCCCAGTTGGAATCCACGTCGCGCCAGAAGGCGATGTTGAGCATCTCCAGCTCCTGCCGGATGCGCAGCGCATCGTAGGTCATGCAGTCCGATCCTCGTTTTCGTGGTGCGCTATTCAACCGAGATATTCGCGGCAGCGATGATCGGCCGCCATTGTTCGACCTCCGCCGCCATGCGGCGCGTCAGGTCCATCGGCGTGCCGCCCAGCGGCGTCAGGCCGAGCGGCGGCAGCAGCGCCTTGGTCTGGTCGAGGCCGAGATAGGCATTGCTCGCCTGGTTCAGCCTGCCGATCGTCTCCTCCTGCATATTCGCGGGGCCGAGCAGCGAGATCCAGCCGGTGGCCTGGTAATCCGCCACGCCCTGCGCCTGCACCGGCGGCACGCCCGGCAGCTGCGGGATCGGCGCCAGGGAGGTGACGCCCAGCGCGCGCAGCGTGCCGGCCTCGATATGCGGCAGGTAGGTGGTGACCAGATCGATCCCCATATCCACCGCGCCCGCCAGCAGGTCGTTGGTCAGCGGCGCGGAGCCGCGATAGGGCACCAGGTTCAGCCGAATGCCGGCGCGATGCATCAGCAGCTCGATGGCGAGATGAGCGGCGGAGCCCAGTGGCGGCGTGCCGCAATTCACCTTGTCCGGATTCGCCTTCGCATAGGCCACCAGTTCCTGCACCGTGCGATAGGGCATCTGAGCGCGCGCCGCGATCACGATCGGCAGTTCCGCCAGCAGCGCGATCGGCGTCAGGTCGGTGCTGGGGTTGAAGGGCATCGACTTGAACAGCAGCGTGTTGTTGGTGATGGGGCCGTTGGTCGTGACCATCAGCGTCTGGCCATCCGCCGCGGCACGGGCGACGGAGGCCGCGCCGATATTGCCATTGGCGCCGGAGCGATTCTCCACCACGAAGGGTTGGCCGAAGCGTTCGGAGAAATGGCGCGAGACGGAGCGCGCCAGCACATCGGTCGACCCGCCGGCCGGCCAGGGAACCACCACCGTCACCGGCCGGCTCGGCCAGGCCTGGGCGGCGGCCGGGCGCGCGGCGGCGGCGAGCACGGCGCCGCCGGCGAGTGCGCCGAAATGCCGCCTTGTGATGCTGGTCATGGCGTTTCTCCTTCTTGTCATTGGTCGAACTACAGGCGCATCGGCGTCTCGCCGCCGATCAGCCGGCGCGTTGCCGCATCCGGCACCCAGTCGTGCAGATCCGCGATGGTCTGCGCATAGCTGACGCGATCCTCGAAGGCGGCGAAGGGCCAGTCGCTGGCCCACATCAGCCTCTCGCCACCGGACACGCGCAGCAGCGCCTGCGCATAGCTGCGCGCGGAGTCCTTTGATGGCATCCGGAAGCCACCGGACATCTTCACCCAGGTGCGGCCACGCTCCACCGCCGCCAGCAGCGCCTTGAAGCCGGGGCAGTTCACGCCGAGCGCCTCGTCCGGCTTGCCGAAATGGTCGATCACCAGCTTCACGCCGGCGCCTTCCACTGCCTGGATCACCTCGGGCAGCATCGGGCTGCTGACCAGCGTGTGCACGTGCCAGTCCAGGTCCCGCACGCGGCGCAGCAGCAGACGGTATTCGGGGCTGGTGAGGTCCGGCGGATTCGGCACGCGGCGGAAGAACAGGCGGATGCCGACCACGCCATCGGCCTTCATCCGCTCCAGCGTGTACATATCCGTCTCCGGCTGCACGAAGACCGTGCCGCGCAGCCGCTTGTGGCGGCGCAGCGACCGGATGACGTAGTCGTTGTACTGGCCATGCAGGCTGGCCGCCGCGATCACGCCGAAGCCGATGCCGTGCTGGTCCATCACCTCGATGAAGCGCTCGGCGGAAGCATCCTCAGGCGGGTGGTGCCAGGCCCAGGAGGTCAGCGGCATGTCCTTCAGATAGACGTGGAAATGCGTGTCGACCAAAGGTGTGTCGTTCATTCGCGCGGGATTCCTGCGGCTGCGACCATGGCTTGCCAGAGCGGCACCTCGGCGCGCATCCGCGCCGCCAGCACCTCCGGCCCATCCAGCAATGTCTCGGCGCCGAGCTCCGCCATGCGCTCCGCCAGCGGCGCGCCCTGGCGCAGCGGCGCCAGCTCGCGCATCACCGTCGCCACCGCCTCGGCCGGCAGGTCGCGCGGGCCGAAAAGGCCGAACCAGAGCTGCACGCCTTCGTAGTTGGGCACGGCCTCCGGCATCGCCGGCGTTTCCGGCAGCAGGGCGCTGCGCGTCGCCGCGCAATTCGCCAAAGCGCGCAGCCGTCCGCCGCGGATATGCGCCAGCACCTCGATGGGGCTGAGAAAGCCGCTATCGACCTCACCCGCCAGCAGCGCGGTGGCGGAGGGCGAGGAGCCGCGATAGGGCACGTGCAGCAGATCGAGCCCCGCGCGCAGCTTCAGCAGTTCCCCGGCCAGGTGCACGGTGGTGCCGATGCCGGCGGTGCCGAAGCTGATCCGCCCCGGCGCGGCCCGTGCCCGCGCCAGGTAGTCCGGCAGGTCCTTGATCGGCGAATCGCCGCGCACCACCAGCAGGATGGGCGAGGCGGTGGTCATGGTGATCGGCACCAGGTCCACCAGCGGATCGAAGCCCGGGTCGCGCTGCAGCGCCGGCAGGATGGCGACGGCGGAGGTGGTGTGCAGCAGCGTGTGCCGGTCATTCGCCTGCGCCACGGTGCGGATGCCGAGCGCGCCGCCGGCGCCGGAGCGATTCTCCACCACGAAGGGTTTGCCCAGCTTGCGCGCCAGATGCTCGGCGATGATGCGCGCGGGAATGTCGGTGGTGCCGCCGGGGGCGAAGGGCACCAGGATGCGCGCCGGCCGGCTCGGCCAGGCCTCCTGCGCGGCCAGCGGCGTGGCGAAGGCGGCGAGGCCCGCGCCCAGCAGCGCGCGGCGTCGGATCGCGACAGCGCATCGATCGGCTGCCGCTTGGGGGCCGGACAGCATGCATTTCCTCCACGGCGCGTCACGCCGCGCCTTGCGATGCAGCCTAGACGCTCCGCCCGGCCCATCCAGCGAATCGGCGGTGAATTCCGCATGCCGGAACAGGCCGCCACGGCCGGCCTGCTCGCCGCGCCGCCATGCTAGGGGCAGCCGATCCGGAGGGAGGCCAGGGCATGCGCGTGATTGAGATCAGGGGCCAGGGCGGGCCGGAGGTGCTGGCGCTGGCGGACCGCCCCGTGCCCGCCTGCGGCCCGGGAGAGGTGCTGGTGCGCGTCGCCGCCGCCGGCGTGAACCGGCCGGATGTGCAGCAGCGCAAGGGCCTCTACCCGCCGCCGCCCGGCGTCACGGATATCCCCGGCTTGGACGTCGCCGGCGTGGTGGAGGCGGTGGCGCCGGATGTCATTTGGCCGCGCGTCGGCGATGCCGTCTGCGCGCTCGTCTCCGGCGGTGGTTATTCCGAGTTCTGCCTGGTGCCGGCGCCGCAATGCATGCCGGTGCCGCGCGGCTTCAGCTTCGCGCAGGCGGCGACGCTGCCCGAAGTGTTCTTCACCGCCTGGAACAACGTGATCTGGCTCGGGCGACTGGCGGAGGGCGAAACGCTGCTGGTGCAGGGCGGCACCAGCGGCGTGGGCCTCGCCGCTATGCAAATCGGCGTGCAGCTGCGCGGCGCCACCGTGCTCGCCACCAGCAGCAGCGCCGACAAGCAGGCGCTGTGCCGGGAGATGGGCGCGAGCGGCGTGGTGGATTATCGCGCGGCGGATTGGGCGGAGCAGCTGCGCGCCCTGGCGCCCGCCGGCATTGACGTGATCCTGGACTCGCAGGGCGGCGACTACACCGCGCCGGAGATGAGCCTGCTGGCGCCCGATGGCCGCCTGGTGCTGATCGCCAGCCACCGCGCGCCCAAGGCGGAGATCAGCACGCGCGACATCTACATCCGCCGCCTCACCCTCACCGGCTCCACCCTGCGGTCACGCCCGCCCGCCTATAAGGGCCGCATCGCGCGCGAATTGGTGGACCAGGTCTGGCCGCTGCTGGAGGCAGGCCGCATCCGCACGCATATCTGCGGCATCCACCCGCTGGAGGAGGCGGGGCAGGCGCAATCCGTGCTGGACGCCAATGCGCAGATCGGCAAGCTGGTGCTGACCGTCTCCGATCTTGCGGAGACCGTGCCGGAACCAAACCTCCAGGCGGAGCCGAGCCGCTGAACGAACCGCCGGTCCAATCCGTGCTGCGCGCCCTGTCCATCCTGCGGGAGCTGAACAGGCAGCAGACCACGACCGTGGACCAGCTGCACCGCGTCACCGCGCTGCCGAAGCCGACGGTGATGCGGCTGCTCGGCACGCTGGCCGCCGCTGGGCTGGTGGCGAAGGGGGAGCGTGGCATCGGCTATCGCGTCACCTCGGATGTGCAGACGCTCAGCGCCGGCTTCCATGGCGGGCCATTGGTGGCGGAGGCCGGGCGGCCCTGGGCGGCGGACCTCACGCGCCGGCTGCGCTGGCCGGCGGCCATCGCGGTGCCGGATGGCGGGCGCATCCTGATCGCGGCCAGCACCGCGGCCAGCAGCACCGTCTCGCCCTTCCACGCGACCGTCGGCGTGCGCCACAGCCTGGTGACGCGCGCCCTCGGCCGCGCCTATCTCGCCTGCTGCCCGGAGGCGGAGCGCCGCATCCTGCTGCGCCTGCTCGCGGCCTCACCCAACCACGAGGACAATCCGCCGAAGCTGGACCGCGTGGTGCGCGCCATCGTCGCGACGGTGCGGCGCCAGGGCTACGCGCTGCGCGACCCGAAGGTGGAGCCGCGCTCCTCCAACACCGTCGCGGTGCCGATCCTGCAGGGCGCATCGGTGGCCGGCACCATCGGTCTCAGCTTCTTCCGCTCCGCCGTCAGCCACCGCATGCTGGTGGAGGAGCTGGTGCCGGCGCTTCAGCAGGCCAGCCGCGAGATCACCGCCGCCATGGACCGCCTGCAGGGCCAGGCGCCGGCGCCGCCCTGACCGTCCACAATTCCGCGATGCGGAAAGCGGGCAGAACCTCCTTCTGCCGTGCCGCGGCCGGGCATTAGCCTGCCGCGCAGAAGTCGGGGGAAAGCCATGCAGGCCGAGGGAATGGACGCTGTCCGGCGCGTGGCGCGATGCGAGGTGCCGCCGCTGGCCTGCGATTCGCATTGCCACGTCTTCGGCCCTGCCGACCGCTTCCCCTATGCGCCCAGCCGCCGCTACACGCCGGAGGATCGGCCGAAGGAGGTGCTGGCCGCGCTGCACCGTCGCCTCGGCCTCGGCCGCGCCGTCATCGTGCAGGCCAGCTGCCACGGCACGGACAATCGCGCCATGGTCGATGCGCTGCGCAGCGACCCCGCGCGCTATCGCGGCGTCGCAATGATCGACGATGCGACGACGGAGGCCGAGCTGCAGGAGATGCAGGCGGCCGGCGTGCGCGGCATCCGCTTCAACTTCATCAAGTCGCTGGGCGGCGCGCCGGATCTGGACCTGGTGCGCCGCGCGGCGGATCGCGTGCGGCCGCTCGGCTGGCACATGGTGATGCAGCTGCAGGGCGATGGCGTGACGGAGATGGCGCCGCTGATCCGCACGCTGCGCATGCCCGTGGTGATCGACCATATGGGCCGCGTCGATCCCGCCCTGGGCGTGGACGGCCCGGCCTTCCGCATGCTGCTCAAACTGCTGGAGGACGAGCGCATCTGGGTGAAGCTGAGCGGCGCGGAGCGGATGACTCTGTCCCCCTTCACGGCCGCGCTGCCCTTCGCGCGCGCCCTTCTGCGCGCCGCGCCGGATCGGGTGCTCTGGGGCACCGACTTCCCGCATCCGAACCTGACCACGCCGGTGGATGAGATGGAGCTGCTGAACCTGGTGCCGGACTTCGCGCCGACGCAGGCGGATCGCCAACGCCTGCTGGTGGACAACCCCGCCCGCCTCTACGGCTTCTGAAGGACGCGCCATGCCCGCCGTCGATTCCCACGCGCATGCCTTCGACCTCACCCGCCAGGGCTGGGGCGGCGATCGCGGCTTCGATATCCAGCCGAATGAGCTGGGCACCGCGCCGCAATTCCTGCAGATGCTGGCAAGCCACGGCTTCACCCATGGCGTGCTGATCAATCCGCTCGGCGGCTACGGCGCCGATAATACCTATATGCTCGAGGCCATCGCCGCCTCCGCCGGCAGGCTGAAGGGCGTGGCGCTGCTGCCGGATGCGACGCCGGAGGCGGAGATCTACCGCTTGGTGGAAGGCGGCATCGTCGGCATCCGCTTCAACCTGGATTTCCCCACCAGCCCGCCGCTGCACGCGCGGGCCCTGGCGCGGGCGCGCGAGGCCGGCTGGTTCGCGCAGATCCATTACCACCACGGCGAGTCCTTCCTCGCCGCGCTGCCGCTGCTGCGCGCGGCGCGCCTGCCCGTCGTCATCGATCATTCGGGGCGGCCGGAGCTGCCGGGCGGGCTGCAGCAGCCGGCCTTCCAGGCCCTGCTGGAATTCGGCCGCGGCAGCGCTGCGGTGATCAAGCTTTCGGGCATCTTCCGCTTCACCGAGGCGGGGTCGCCCTATGCCGATACGGATCCCTACATCGCCGCGCTGATCGAGGCCTTCGGCATCGACCGCTGCATCTGGGGCTCCGACTGGCCCTTCCTGCGCGCCAAGGCCCGCACCGATTTCGGCCCGCTGCTGGCGGCGCTGCATCGCGTCGTGCCGAATGCGGCGGCGCGGGAGAAGATCCTGTGGCGCAATCCGGCGCGGCTGTTCCGCATGCAGGAGGAAAGCAGATGAGAACCACACGGCGCAGCGCCCTGGCCGCGGCGGGGCTGATGCTGGGCGCGCGAGCGGCGCGCGCGCAGGCCTATCCCAACCGCACCATCCGCGTGATCGTCCCCTATGCGGCGGGCGGCGCGGACCAGTTCATCCGGCCGCTGCAGGCGGGGCTGAACCAGGCGCTCGGCCAGCCCGTGGTGATCGATTCCGTCACCGGCGGCGGCGGCTCCATCGGCGCCAATCGCGTGCGTCAGGCGCCGGCGGATGGCTATACCCTGCTCTTCGCCGGCACCGGGGCGCTGACGGCGGTGCCGCGGCTGCAGAAGCTGAACTATTCCATCGCCGATTTCGCGCCGATCGCGAATCTCATCGCCATCCCCTATGTGCTGGCGGCGCGCCAGGGCGCGCCCTTCACGGACTTCGCCGGCTTCCTGCGCGCGGCCCGTGCGAAGCCGGAGGGGCTGAGCTACGGCACGCCCGGCATCGGCAGCACGCCGCACCTGGTGGCGGAGGCGATGGCCAAAGCCGCCGGCGTGAAGCTGCTGCACGTGCCCTATTCCGGCGTGGCGACCGCGGTGGTGGCGCTGCTGGCCGGCGAAATCGACCTGGTGATGGGCGCGCCCGGCAATATCATGCCGCTGGTGGAGCGTGGCGTGGTGCCGCTGGCGCAGACCGGCACGCGGCGCATCGCCGTGCTGCGCGACCTGCCGACGCTGCGCGAGGCGGGGCTGGAGGTGGATCTGGTCACCCGCTTCGGCTTCTTCGCGCCGAAGGGCACCGATGCCGCGGTGATCGAGCGCTGGTCGCGGCTGCTGCTGGAGGGCGGCGCCGACCCCGCCTATGCGCAGGCGATGCAGCGCGCCTTCAACGAGGTGGAGCTGCTCGCCCCCGCGCAGTTCCAGGACTTCCTCGCCGCGGAGGATGCCGCGACGGCGCAGCTCCTGGCCGCGCTGAACCTGACGACCGGCTGAGACAGCAGAAGGACAAAGCGCATGAGCGACGTGAATCCAGGCGCCCTCGGCCCCTATGACCTGGCGGGCAAGGTCGTCGTCATCACCGGCGGCAGCAGCGGCATCGGCGCTGCCTCCGCCCGCCGGCTGGCCGCGCTCGGCGCCACCATCGCCATCGGCTACAACAGCGGGCGCGAGCGGGCGGAGGCGCTGGCGGCGGAGCTGCCGGGCAGCGGCCATCTGCCGCTGCATCTGCCCATGGCGGATACCGCCGCGATCCGCGCCGCGGCGGCGGAGGTCGAGACAAAACTCGGCCGCGCCGATGTGCTGGTGAATTCCGCCGGCACCACCCGCGCCGTGCCGCATGCGGATCTGGAGGCGCTGGACGACGAGACCTTCGACCGCATCCTGATCACCAATGTGCGCGGCCCCTATTCCACCATCCGCGCCTTCGCGCCGCTGCTGAAGCGCAGTGGCGATGCGGTGGTGGTGAATATCTCCTCCCTTGCCGCGGTGAACGGGCTCGGCAGCAGCATCGCCTATTGCGCCTCCAAAGCCGCGCTAGATGTGATGGGCGTTTCGCTGGCTCGCGTGCTGGGGCCGGAGATCCGTGTCATCGGCATCTCCCCCGCCGCCGTCGACACCGGCTTCGTGCCGGGCCGCAGCCGCGAGGCCGTGCTGAAGCAGGCGGCGCTGACGCCGCTGAAGATCGTCTGCCAGGCGGATGACGTGGCGCTCGCGGTGGTCTCCGCCGTCACGCATCTACGCCTCACCACCGGCACGTCGCTGCTGGTGGATGGCGGCCGGCATCTCTAGGAGGACAGGCTGATGCCCATCACGCGCCGCCACACGCTCACCGCCGCGGCCACCGCCCTGCTGGCCCGCCCCGCCGCGGCACAGGACTTCCCGAATCGGCCGATCCGCGTGATCGTGCCCTATGCCGCGGGCGGCACGGACCAGTATATCCGGCTGTTGCAGAACGATTTCGCGCAGCGGCTGGGCCAGCCGGTGGTGATCGAATCCGTGGTCGGCGGCGGCGGCGGCATCGGCGCCAACCGCGTCCGCACCAGCACGCCGGATGGCTATACGCTGCTGTTTGGCGGCACCGCCGCGCTCACCGTAGTGCCGCGCATCCAGAACCAGCCCTATACGACGGCGGATTTCGCGCCGGTCTGCCAGCTGGTGGCGCTGCCCATCATGGTCGCGGCGAAGCGCGGCTTTCGGCATCGCACGGCGCAGGAGATGCTGGCCGCGGCACGCGCACAGCCCGAGAGCATCTCCTTCGGCTCCCCCGGCATCGGCAGTTCCCCGCACCTGGCCGGCGAGGCGATGGCGCGCGCCGCCGGCGTGAAGCTGCTGCACGTGCCCTATGCCGGCATCGCGCCGGCGATGACGGCGCTGCTGGCCGGCGATATCGACCTGGTGGTGGGCGCGCCCGGCATCATCATGCCCACCGTCGAATCGCACGGCACCATTCCGCTGGCGCAGACCGGTGCCACGCGCAGCGCCGCGCTGCCGGATCTGGTGGCGCTGAAGGAGCTGGGGCTGGATGTGGACCTGGTGACGCGCTTCGGCTTCTTCGCGCCGAAGCAGACGCCGGAGCCGATCCTGGACCAGCTCGACCGCACCTTCCGCGCCGCCGCGGCCACGCCCGACTATGCCCAGGCGATGCGCCGCGCCTTCAACGAGGTGCAGTTGCAGGACCGCGCGCAATTCGGCCGCGCCCTGGCCGAGGAGGATCGCGCCATGGCGCGGCTGATAGAGCAGCTCGCCTTGCGCTGATCCCCATCAGGCATAGACGACGCCGCAGCCTGGCCCCGCGGGCACGGCGATCATGCCGTCCTCGATCGGCAGCGGCGTGAAGGGGTCGTCCAGGATGTGGTCGTGCTCCGACAGTTC
Source organism: Falsiroseomonas tokyonensis (assembly GCF_019024325.1). Taxonomy (GTDB): domain Bacteria; phylum Pseudomonadota; class Alphaproteobacteria; order Acetobacterales; family Acetobacteraceae; genus Falsiroseomonas; species Falsiroseomonas tokyonensis. Next base: position 1,163,077 of record NZ_JAFNJS010000001.1, on the reverse strand, counting down.
GCAGGCGAAGGGCAGCTGCCGCAGGGACGCCGCAGCATGGGCGGCGGCGCCCTGCAGCAGCGCCGGGCCGAAGGCGGCGCCGACGCGCGCCGCGATCTGCCCCGCCTCCAGGATCCGCGCCGCGGTCACGAAGTTGCGCACCCCGCCGAGCTTGGTGAGTTTCAGGTTCACCACATCCGCCACGCGGCCTTCGACAACTCGGAGCACGTCGGCGATGGTCTCGACGCTTTCATCGGCCTCGATCGGCACCGGCAGCGTGCGCGTCACCAGCGCGAGGCCCGCCCAGTCCCCCGCCGGCACCGGCTGCTCCACCAGCGCGATGTCGTGCCGCTCCATGTGCCGCCAGGCCGTGAGAAAGCCCTTGGCGCTGTAGGACTGGTTCGGGTCCAGCGTCAGCGTGACGGCGGCGCCCACCGCCGCACGCACCTCCGCCACGCGCTGCGCATCCAGCGCAGCCTCCCCCGCCAGCTTCAGCTTCAGCGTGCGATAGCCCTTGGCCACCAGCGCGGCGGCGGAGGCCGCCATATCGGCCGGCGCCTTGATCGGCAGGATGCGCGATTGCGGGATGCGGTCGCGGAAGCGGCCGCCCATCAGCGCGGACAGCGGCAGCCCGGCGCGCCGCGCCAGCAGGTCGTGCAGCGCCATGTCGATGGCGGCCTTCACGGATCGGTTGCCGACCAGCGTGGCCTCCACCAGGTCCATGATGGCGCCGGCCTCCGCCGGGTCGCGGCCGATCAGCAGCGGACGCAGGAAATGCAGCGCCGCCTCCGCCCCCGCGCCATGCGTGGTGATGGCGGGTATCGCATGCGCGTAGCCGAGGCCCACCACACCGTCCGTATCGGTCAGCACCAGCACCCAGCCCTGCAGCTCCGGCACCGTGGCGCGGGCGAATTTCCAGCCGGCATCCGCCTGCCGCTGGGTGCAGGGACGCAGTTCGGCGGTGACGATGGGCATGCGGATCCTCCGTGAAACGCGCGCGCCTTCCTTGCCATGAAGGCCGGGAAGGCGCGCCGCGGAATGGGTGGCTTTCCGGCATGCGGAACGGCTTCGAGATCGCCGCGCGGCGCCGCCGGCGGCGCGGTAGGCTGCCGGCCAATGCCATGCCATGGCCGCCGCCAAGGGAGCCCCAGGAATGCCGAAGCTCGATCCACCGCCGCAGCCGTCCCGGCGGGCCCTGCTGGGCGCGCTGGCCCTGGCGCCGCTGCTGGCCGCAGGGCCCGCCTTCGCTTCCTTCCCGGACCGGCCGATCCGCCTGGTGGTCGCCTACGCCGCCGGCGGCACCGGCGATCTGGTCGGGCGCCTGGTGGGGGAACAGCTTTCGGCGCGGCTCGGCGTGCCGGTGGTGGTGGAGAACCAGGGTGGGGCCGGCGGCGCCATCGCGGCGCGGGCGGTGGCGCGCGCGGCACCGGACGGCACCACGCTGCTGCTCGCCGGCAATGCCATCTTCGCCATCCTGCCGCATATGACGCAGGTCGGCTTCGACCCGGTGCGGGACTTTTCGACGGTTGCCAATATCAGCGAATCGCAGCGCCTGCTGGCGGTGCGGCCGACCCTGCCGGTGAACACGCTGGCGGAGCTGGTGGAATACGGCAAACGCAACCCCGGCAAGCTGAACTACGGTTCCTCCGGCATCGGCTCCACGCTGCATGTGATGACGGAGATGTTCCGGCGTGAGGCGGGGTTCGAGGCGGTGCACATTCCCTTCCGCGGTTCCGCCCCCGCGGTGCAGGCGATGCTCGGCGGCGACATTGATTTCCTGATCGACACCGTCGTGATCCAGCATGTGCAGCAGGGAAGGCTGCGTGGCCTGGCCGCCGTCGGCGACCGCCGCCTGCCGCAGCTGCCGCAGATCCCCACTTTGGCCGAGCAGGGCTTTCCCAATGTCCGCACCTCCGGCTGGCAGGCGCTGATGGGTCCGGCGGGGATGCCACCCGAGATCGTCGCCACCCTCGCGCGGCATGTCGAGGCGATGCTGCAGGAACCCGCCTTCCTCGACCGGCTTGGCCGCATCGGCGTGGTGCCCAGTTTTCGCTCGCCGAGCCAGCTCGCCGAGGATCTGGCCGAGGATACACGGCAATTCGGCGCCATCATCCGCAGCGCCGGAATTTCGGCCGAATGAGCGACAGCCTGAACCACCGCGCCGCCGCCTGGGCTGCCGGCCTGACGCTGTCCCAGGTGCCGGCGGAGGTGGTGGAGTCGACAAAACTGCGCATCCTCGACCTGGTCGGCGGGATGCTGGCCGCCAAGCCGCTGCCCCTCGTCGCCGCCGCGCGCCGTGCCGCCCTGGCGCTGGAGAGCGGCACCGGCGCGCGCATCCTGGGCGAGGCGGCGCCCGTCGCGCCGATGACCGCGGCCTTCGTCAATGGCGTGATGACCGCAGTTCTGGAATTCGACGATACCCACATCGAGAGCTTCATCCATCCCACCGCGCCCTGCGTCGCCGTCGCCTTCCCGGAAAGCCAACGCCGCCACCTCTCCGGCGAGGCGCTGATCGAGGCCGTGCTGGTGGGCAGCGAGCTGACCTGCCGCCTCGGTCGCATCACGCCGGTGCGGCTGCACAATCTCGGATTCCATCCCACCGCCGTCTTCGGCGTCTTTGGCGGCGTCTATGCGCTGGCAAAACTGCGCGGGCTGGCGGCGCCGGTCATCGCGGATGCGATCGGTGCGGCGGGCAGCCTTTCGGCCGGGCTGAATGCCTCCTTCGAGGATGGCAGCTCCACCAAGATGATGCATGTGGGCTTCGCCGCCAGCGGCGCGCTGCGCGCCGTGGCGCTGGCCGAGGCCGGCATTTCGGGCCCTGCCCCGGTCTTCGACGGCCGCTTCGGCTGGTTCCGCAGCCATGTGCAGGGCCGCGACGATTTGCGCTTCGAGGCGCTTTGCGACGGCCTCGGCGAAAACTGGGAGGTGCTGAACATCGCATCAAAAGTGCATCCCTGCGCCTTCACCATGATGCCGCATATCGAGGCCGCCATCGCCCTGCGCCGCACGCACGGCGTGAAGCCCGAAGACATCGCGGAGGTGGTCTGCCAGATCGGCAAGCGGTCCTTCGCCACCATGTGCGAGCCGGTGGAAGACAAGCGCCGCCCCGCCACCACCTGGCACGGCCGCATCAGCCTGCAGCACACGGTGGCGGAGGCGCTGGTGCGCGGCCGCATGGACAAGGACGCCTACGAGGAATCCAGCCTGCGCGACCCCGTCATCAATGCGCTGGCCGACCGCGTGCTCTACGAGGACGATCCGGCGACGGAGCCCACGCGCTCCGGCGGCACCGTCACGCTGCGCATGCGGGACGGTCGCGTGCTGCGGCATCGCATCGACGACATGCGCGGCACCCGCAGCAACCCCATGTCGCGCGACGACATCGTGGCGAAGTTCCGAGCCAATACGAAGGACGTGCTGGAACCGGCGCGGGCCGAGGCGGCGGTGGAGCGCCTGCTGCGGCTGGAGGCGCTGGAGGATGTGGCGCCGGTCTTCGACGCGCTGGCCACCTGAACTACCCGGCCCGCGCCAGGCCCTGCTGCAGGCGTTCCATGGAGGCGGTGATCTGCCGGCTCGCCTCCTGCAGTGCCGGCACCAGTTCCCCGGTCAATGCGGCATGGCTGACGACAGAGCGGAAATAGCTGAGGCCAAGCGTGCCGGCGACGGACTCGCCCTGCATGATCGGCACCGCGACCGTATTGGAATTGCGCGGCTCCACCTTGGGGTCGCGCTGCGCATAGCCTTCCCGCCGCACCATCGCGATCATCCGCTGCACCACGCGTTCCAGGTTCGGCGGATTGTCCTCCGGATCCGGGCTGGCGGCGAGCAGGCTGAGCAGGATGCGCTGCTCATCCTCTGGGCAGAAGGCGAGGTAGGCGCGGCCGATCGCGCGCGTCACCATGCTGAAGCGCACGCCGACCGTCGCGTGGAAGGGCGAGACGGCGCTGTCCGCCATGGTGCTGACGGCGACCACAACGCGCCCCTGGTCCGGCACCGCGATGGCCGCCGGCCATTTCAGCCGCCGCGTCAGGTCCGCCGCCCAGGCGCGCCCCGCCTCCGCCACCAGCGGCCCGCCATGGAAGCCGGAGCTCAGCGCCGCGACCTGGGAGGTGATGCGATAGCCCAGCCCCCGCTCCCCCTTCACCACCAGGCCGGAGGTGATCAGCGTATTCAGCAGCCGCATGATGGTGGGCTTGGGAAGGCCGGTGGCGCGGTGCAGCTGGTCCACCGTGGTGTGGCGCTGCCGGTTCAGCTCCTTCAGCAGGGCGAGGGCGCGCAGCACGGAATTCACGGGCGGGCCGCTCATCTCCGGCGGATCGCCAGATGCGTCATCCTCGTCTTCCCCCATGCCGGCGCCGGGCCGGAGCGGTGCTGCAGCCGCCTCGGCGCGCATTCCGCCTCCTGGAATGGCGCCGGGTCAAGCCGGCCGGCTTTTCCGCCTGCCGGAATGGGCCCAGCTGCCGCTTGCCTCCCCGCCCCCGCCTGAACAGGGTCCGGCCGGACAAAGGGGGAAACGGCCCATGACGCCATCCGCAACCGCAAGCACCGGTCGCCGCCGGCTGCTCGGCACCGCCCTGCTCGGCGCCGGGTTGCTGCCCTCGGCAGGGGCCCGCGCCCAGTCCTATCCCAGCGGCCCCATCCGCATCGTCATCGGCTTCGGCCCCGGCGGCCTGGCGGATCTGACGGCGCGGCTGGTGGGGGAGCAGCTGTCCCAGCGCCTCGGCCAGCAGGTGGTGGTGGACAACCGCCCCGGCGCCGGCGGCGCCGTCGCCGCGCGCCTCGGCGCCACCGCCCCGCCGGATGGCCAGACGCTGATGATCCTCAGCACCGGCAATGCCATCAACAAGTCCCTGTTCAAGTCGCTGCCCTACGATCCGGTGGCGGATTTCACCGCCATCTCCGCTTTGGTCTCCTTCGACCTGCTGCTGCTGACGGGCGCCGAATCCGCGCTGCGCTCCGTGCCGGATGTGCTGGCGGCCGGGCGCGGCGGGCGCAGCCTGGCGATCGGCACCATCAGCCCGGGCAGCACGCAGAACCTGGCCGCCGAATGGCTGCGCGTCGCCGCCGGGCTGGATGCCACCGTCATCCCCTATCGCACCACGCCGGAGGTGCTGACCGCGGCGCAGCGCGGCGATGTGCAGCTGGCCTTCGAATCCTACGCCGCCGCACGCGGCGCGCTGGAAGGCGGGCAGGTGCGCGCCATCGCCAGCACCGGGGAACAGCGGTCCCAGCTGCTGCCCGAATTGCCGACGCTGCGCGAGGCCGGCCTCACGGACTATGCCGTCACCGGCTGGAACGGCCTGTTTGCTCCCGCCCGCACCCCGGCCTCCATCATCGCGCTGCTGAACGGCCATCTGCGGGAGATCCTGGCGATGCCGGCGATGCGCGCGCGGCTGCTGGCGCTGGGCGTGGAGCCCGCACCCAATACGCCGGCCGAGATGGCGTCGCTGCTGCAGCGCGACATCGCGACCTGGGCGCAGGTGATCGAGCGTGCCGCCATCGAGCGGCAGTGAAGGGGAACCCCGCCATGCCCATCGCCACCATCACCCGCCGCGGCCTGCTGGCCGCCGGCGGCAGCCTCGGCTTGCTTTCGTCGCGGGCGCGCGCGGCGGATTATCCGAACCAGCCGATCCGCCTGATCGTCCCCTTCCCGCCCGGCGGCACCGTGGACGTCACGGCGCGGCTGGTGATGGGCAAGGTGGCGGAGCTGCTGGGCAGCGCCGTCATCATCGACAGCGCGCCGGGCGCCGGCGGCAATGTCGGCACCCAGCGCGTGGCGCGTGCCACGCCGGATGGCTATACGCTGCTCTTCACCGCGCCGAACCACACCATCAATCCCAGCCTGACGCCGAACAGCGGCTTCGAGCCGGAGCGTGATTTCGCGCCCATCTCCCTGGTGGCGCAGATCGCCGAATTGCTGATCGCGCCGCGCTCGGCGCCCTTCGCGACCTTCGCGGAATTCGTGGCTTATGCGCGGGCCAATCCCGGCAAGCTGACCTACTCCTCCGCCGGCATCGGATCCCATCCGCATGTGACCATGGAGCTGATGCTGCGTCGGCTGGGGCTGGAGGTGCTGCACGTGCCCTATCGCGGCGCCGCGCCCGCCTTCACCGACCTCGTCGCCGGCCGCGTGCAGCTGAAGCTGGACAGCCTGGCCACCTCCGCCGCAAGCCTGGCGGAGGGTTCGATCCGCGCGCTGGCCATCGCCAGCCGCGAACGCTCGCCCAAGCTGCCGGATGTGCCGACCATCGCCGAGATGGGCCTGCCGGGCTTCGAGGGGATCCTGTGGATGGGTGTGGTGGCGCCGACCGGCACACCGCCGGAGGCCATCGCCACCCTGTCCCGCGCCCTGATGGCCGCCGCCCGCGACCCGGAGGTGATGGCGCGGCTCGACCGCGCCGGCGTCGAGCCCGTCGGCAATACGCCCGAGGACTTTCGGGCCCTGATCGCGCGGGAAATCCCGCTTTGGCGGCAGGTGATCCGCGACGCCAATATCCGCGCCGAATGAAAGGCCACCGCATGCCACCCATGACACCGCCGCCCGATCCGAATCCGAAGACGCCGCGGCTGGTCTGCCCGCCCGGATCGGTGGATGGCCAGGTGCACCTGTTCGGCCCGGCCGCGCAGTACACCTTCGATCCCGGCAGCAAATACATCTCGGAGGATGCGCTGCCGGAGACCTGCATCGCGATGCACAAGGCGCTGGGTATCGACCATGGCGTGATCGTCAGCGGCGGCGGCTACGGCATGGACACCACCCATCTCGAACACACCCTGGCGCGCTTCCCGGAGCATTTCCGCGGCGTGGCGCTGCTGAAGCCCGGCACGACCCAGGCCGAGATGGCGCGGCTGCATGCCCTCGGCGTGCGCGGCCTGCGCTTCGTCAGCCCGCATCACGGCGCGCATCTGCCGTATCTGTCGGAGGATGCGGCGGCAATGGCGGCGGAGCTCGGCTGGGTGGTGCAGTTCTACCCCTCCCCGCGCGACCTCGAGGATTTCGCGGACCGGCTGATGGCGCTGCCCGGCCCCGTGGTGCTGGACCATTTCGGCGCGGTGCCGGCCGCCGGCGGCACGGGGCAGCCCGCCTTCCGCACCCTGCTGCGGATGCTGGACAGCGGCCGGGTCTGGGTACGGCTTTCCGGCCCCATGCGCTGCACCAAGGAGGACTTCCCCTATGCCTCCGTCACCCCGCTGGCCCGCACCCTGGTCGCGCATGCGCCGGAGCGGCTGATCTGGGGATCGGACTGGCCGCATGTGAACATGCAGGGCCGCGTCATGCCGAATGACGGCGACCTGCTGGACCTGATGCTGGACTGGACGCCGGAGGAAGCGGTCCGCAACCGCATCCTGTCCGACAATGCAAGGCGGCTCTACGACTTTCCCTAGAGTCGAAGCCGCGCGATGCGGCCAAGGCGGCCGCCAGATGCGGTGCGGCAACCGCCGGTTGAGCGTGCGCAAAAGGTCGCGCTATACTTCAAGGCAACATGACGAGGCGCCCCCAAGCCTGCGGGGCGGAACCGGGTTGCCTGAGATTCATCTACCGACGGTCTTCGTCTTCTCCGCAGTCCTGAGCGGATTTCTCGGCCTGGCGATGCTCTGGCTGTGGACGCAGGATCGCGCCGAGCCGGCGCTGGCCTGCTGGGGCCTGGCGCGGCTGCTGGGTTCCGGCGGCACGGTGCTGATCGGCGCCCGTGGCGTGATGCCGGACTGGGTCTCGATCGACCTCGCGAATACGCTGATCTGCATCGGCTTCAGCCTGCACTGGACCGGCGCGCGGCAGTTCGAGGGCCGGCAAGCCCTGCCCTGGGTGATGCCAATCGGCGCCATTGCCTGGCTCGCCGCCAACCAGGTGCCCGCCTTCCATGCCAGCATCGACATGCGGGTGGCGCTGATGGGGCTGGTGATGCTGGTCTATAACGGCCTGGCGCTGCGCGAGCTGGTGCGCGGCCAGCGCGCGGCGCCGCTGCCATCCCGTCCGCTGTTCATCATGCTGCTGACGGGCGTCACCATCACCTACCTGGCGATCGCCGCCATCACGCTCGCCTTCGCGCCGCGGCCGGTCGGCAACCAGCTGCCGGCGGGCTTCATGTTCGGCGCGCTAGTCTTCCTGAACGTCGTCTTCCTGGCCGGCGGCACGGTGCTGCTGGTGGCGCTGAGCAAGGAAAAAGCGGCGGCCCGCGCCACCGCCGCCATGGCCGCGGCGCGCGATGCGGCAGACCATGCCAGCGCGCACAAGACCCGCTTCCTGTCGCGCATGAGCCATGAGCTGCGCACCTCGCTGAATGGCGTGATGGGCCTGGCCCAGGCGCTGGCGCATGACCCGACCATGGGGCCCACGCAGCGACTGCAGGCGGTGACGCTGGAACAGGCCGGGCGCCACCTGCTCGCCATCCTGAACGAGGTGCTGGACATCTCCCGCATCGAGGCCGGGCGCTTCGTCGCCCTGCCGCGACCGCTGCAGCTGGAGGGCTTCCTGCGCACCAGCCTGGCGATGATGCAGGACTCCGCCCAGGCCAAGGGCGTGACGCTGGAGCTGCAGCTCGATCCCGGCCTGCCGCGGACGGTGATGGGGGATGGGCTGCGGCTTCGCCAGATCCTGATGAACCTGCTGGCCAATGCCATCCGCTTCAGCCCGCAGGGCAGCCAGGTGACGCTGCGCGTGGCCGCGGCCGGGGATCAGGTGGAATTCGCCGTCACCGATGCCGGCAGCGGCGTCGCCCCCGCCATGCGGCCGCATCTCTTCGAGGAATTCGCCCAGGGCCATGCCGCCGAATCCCGCACCGGCAGCGGGCTCGGCCTGGCGATCAGCGCGGCCCTGGCGCGCGCTCTCGGCGGCAGCCTGGCGCATGCGGATGGGCCGCAGGGTCGCGGCAGCTGCTTCACCCTGACGCTGCCGCTGCCGGCGACAGCGGCAGAGGCCCCGGCGGCGGAGGGACCACCCATGGTCGCGCCCGCTGCCCCTGCTGCGGCGCTGCGCATCCTGGTGGTGGACGATGTCGCCGCGAACCGCTTCGTCGCCATGGCCCTGCTCGGCCCGTCCGGCCACCAGGTGATCGAGGCCGAGAGCGGGGAGGCCGCGCTCGCCATGCTGCAGACCGGCCTGCTGCCGGACCTGATCCTGATGGATGAGCAGATGCCCGGCCTGACCGGCAGCGCCACCACCGCCCGCATCCGCGCCTTGCCGGGCCCGGCGGCGCGGCTGCCGATCCTGGCCCTGACGGCGGATGCCCTGCCGGAACAGGTGCAGGCCATGCTGCAGTCCGGCTTCGACGGCCACCTCTCCAAGCCCGTGGAACGCCAGGCGCTGCTGGCCGCCGTCGCCCGCGCCGGTATGGCGCGCCAGGCCCGGGCGATGGAAGCGGCGGACCGCCCCGCCTGATCGCCCCGCCTGACCGTTGCCGCCTGACAGCTCAGCCCGGCGCGCGCCGCAGCCGCCGCGCCCGCCACAGCAGCGCGCCCACGATCGCGACATTCACCGCATTCCAGGCCATGCCGTTCAGGAAGGCCATGGCATAGCTGCCGGTCCAGTCGAAGACGAGGCCCGAAAGCCAGCCGCCCAGCGCCATGCCCAGCAGGGTGGCCATCAGCACGATGCCGACCCGCGTGCCCGCCTGCCGCGCCGGGAAATACTCGCGCACGATCACCGCATAGCTCGGCACGATGCCGCCCTGGAACAGGCCGAACAGCGCCGAGATCAGGTACAGCGACACCAGGCTGTCGAAGAACAGGTAGAAGGCCAGCGCCACCGCCTGCAGCACGGATCCCAGCAGCAGCGTGGCCAGGCCGCCGATGCGGTCCGCGATGAAGCCCGAGACGATGCGGGAGACGATGCCGCAGGCCAGCATCAGGGACAGCATCTCCGTCCCCCGCGCCACGCCGTAGCCGAGGTCGCCGCAGTAAGCCACGATATGGACCTGCGGCATGGCCATGGCGACGCAGCAGCCGATGCCGGCGAAGCAGAGCAGCGCGGTCAGGCTGTTGGGCGCCATCCCCAGCGGCCGGTCGGTCGCCAGCGGCGGCGCCCCCGCCACCACGGGCGCCACCCGCAGCACCGGCGCCCGGGCCCGCAGCAGCAGGGCCAGCGGCAGCATGGTGACCAGCAGTGCGATCCCCACCAGCAGATGCGCCATGCGCCAGCCCTGCGCCACGATCAGCGCCTGCAGGATGGGCGGCCAGACCGTGCCGGCCAGGTAGTTCCCCGAGGCCGCCAGCGCCACCGCGATGCCGCGCCGCCGCCGGAACCAGAGGGAGGCATCGGCCATCAGCGGCCCGAAGGCGGCGGACGACCCCAGCGCGCCGATCAGCACGCCCTGCGCCAGCGCAAAGGCCGTCAGGCTCGGCGCCATGGCGGCCAGCACATAGCCACCCGCCAGCATCACCGTGCCGAACAGCACCGGCACCATGATGCCGAAGCGGTCGGCCAGCCGTCCCATCAGGATGCCGCCCGTCGCGAAGCCGATCATGGTCAACGTGTAGGGCAGCGAGGCCTCGCCCCGCGTCGCGCCGAATTCCGCCTGCACATAGGGCAGCGCCACCACCACGGACCACATGCCGGCGCCGCCCAGCGTGGCCAGGCCGACGATGGCCGCCAGGCGGATCCAGCTCTGCCGGCTGTCGAGAACCGCGGCCGCGGGGTCCGGGCTCACGCCTCCGGACCGAAGGTGACGAAATCCGCCAGCGGCGCGCGCTCCGTCTCCAGCCGGTTGGTGGGCTCGTCCGGGTCGGCGAAGCCAAGGGACATGCCGCAGACCAGCGCCTGGTCATCCGCCAGGCCCAGCACGCGCCGCACCACGTCATGGTGGTCGCACCAGGCCGCCTGGGCGCAGCTGTCGAGGCCGAGGCCGCGCGCGGCCAGCATGATGGATTGCAGGAACATGCCGTAGTCCAGCCAGGACCCCTGGTTCAGGTCGCGGTCGATGGTGAAGAACAGCCCGACCGGCGCGCCGAAGAAATCGAAGTTGCGCGCCCGCTGGGCATGCCCCGCCGCCGCATCGCCGCGCGCCACCCCGGCCAGCTGATACAGACCCCAGCCCACCTTGCGGCGGCGCGCCAGATAGGGCTCCCGCCAATGGGTCGGATAGTATTCGTAGTCCCGCTTCACGGTGGCGCCGGCGTCATGCGCGGCGCGCACCTCGGCACTCAGCCGCGCCTTTTCCGCCCCTTGCGTCACCCGGACCTTCCAGGGCTGGATATTGGAGCCGGAGGGGGCGCGGGCGGCGGCGGCCAGGATCCGCTCCAGGCTTGCGCGCGGCACCGGATCCGGCCGGAAGCCGCGCAGGCTGCGCCGCGTGGCCAGCGCCTCGAATACATCCATTGTTGACCAACGCCCTCCGTCTGCGCGCCATCCTGTCCTGCCGGGCGGTTGCAGGCAATTCGCCGCGGGTGGGTAAGCCCGCGTGCATGGTGGGTGGAAAATTCGCTTCATGGTTGGGTGAGGATTGACGCAGGATGCGGCCGCATGCGCCGCAGACCCACTTTTCTTGCCCCCGGCCTTCTCGCGGCCGCATCCGGCCTCGCCGCCGCGCCCGCCGCCGGCCAGGCGCCGGATGCGCGGCCCTCGGGCGGCGCGGTGGTGGCCGGCCAGGCCAGCATCAGCCAGACCGCCAGCCGCACCCAGGTGAACCAGGCCAGCGACCGCGCGGTGATCGAATGGCAGCGCTTCGATGTGGGCCGGAACCACCAGGTGGATATCCGCCAGCCGGCCGCCACCTCCTGGTCGCTGAACCGGGTGACGGGGGGCGACCCCTCGGCCATCGCCGGGCGCGTCACCTCCAATGGCGGGGTGGCGCTGGTCAATCCGGCGGGGGTGGTCTTTCACCAGGGGGCGCAGGTGGATGTGGGGGCGCTGATCGCCACCACCTCCGACATCACCAACCAGAACTTCGTGGCCGGCCGCATGGTCTTCGACGGGGCGCCGCGGCCCGGCGCGCGGGTGGAGAACCGCGGCCAGGTCACCGTGGCGCAGCAGGGGCTGGCCGCGCTGGTCGGGCCGCAGGTGGCAAATTCCGGCACCATCCGCGCCCGGCTCGGCCGCGTGGCGCTGGCGGCGGGGGAGGCTTTCGCGCTCGACCTCGCTGGCGATGGGCTGCTGGCGTTGGATGTGACGCGCCAGGTCGCCACCGCGCCCTCCGGCGCCACCGCCCTGGTCACCCAGTCCGGCACGATCGAGGCCGAGGGCGGCAGCGTGCTGCTCAGCGCCCGCGCCGCCTCCGGCGTGCTGGAAAACCTGGTCCAGGCCGGCGGCAGCACCAGCGCGGCGCAGGTGGCGCTGCGTGCGGAAGGCGGCGGCGTGCGGATCGACGGCGCGCTGGCCGCCCGCAGCATCGAGGCGACGGCCAGCGGCACCGTCCAGGCCAGCGGCACCGCCCGCATCACGGCCAGCCCCGGCGGGCAGGTGACGCTGGGCGCCGGCGCGGAAAGCCGCATCGGCCAGCCGCGCCGCCTTTCCGCCCGCACCACGGTGGCGCGGGGCGCCGAAATCTCGGCCCCGGGCGGCACCGTCATCGTCCATGCGGCGGAGCGCACGGAGATGCGCGGCGCCATCACGGCGGAAGGCGGCGCCATCGAGGTTTCGTCCCGCGGCGCGCTGGCGCTGGACGGGGTGATGCAGGCCGGTGCGAACGGCACCGTGCTGGTGGACCCCGTCACGCTCCGCGTGGTCACCACGCTCAGCGGCGCCACCGAACCGGCGGAAATCACCGCCGCCAGCATCGGCGCCACCACCGGTGCGCTGACCCTGCAGGCCGAACAGGCCATCCGGGTGGAGGCCGCGATCCAGAAACCCACAGGCCGGCTGACGCTGGAAACCACCAGCCCCACCGCCCAGGGCATCGAGATCCGCCGCGACATCAGCGTGACCGGCGACCTGGTGCTGCGCTCGGCCGGGGACATCACCCAGTCGGCCAGCGGCGCGGCGCTCGATCTCGGCACGCTGGAGGCGCAGAGCAGCGCTGGCGCGGTGCGGCTGAATGCCGCGGCCAATACCATCCGCGCCATCGCCGGCGGCAGCGCCGCCACCCGCTTCGACGTCACCAGCCGCCTGGCCATGTCCATCGACGGTCCGGTGACCGCGGCCGATATCGCGCTGGAGACGCCGCAGACCCTCAGCCTCTTCGCGCCCCTCACGGCGACCAATGGGCTGGACCTCTTCGCCCTGCGCGGCGTCAGCCAGCAGGCCAGCGGCGCCGGGGTGACGGCCGGGCTGCTGCGGCTGGATTCGGCCCTCGGCCCGGTGGCCCTGGCCGGGGAGGGCAATGGCATCGCCCGCCTCGGCGACGCCTTCGTGCCCCAGGGCCTGGCGCTGACCACCACGGGGCCGCTGGAGGTGGCCGGCGGAGTCAATGCCGGGCTGGTGACGCTGGAGGTGCGCCAGGGCGACCTCACCCAGGCCGCCAATTCGCGCCTGGTGGCAGAGACGCTGCAATTGCGTGTGCCGGACGGCCAGGTGCGGCTCGATGCCGCGCTGAACGGCATTGCCCAGCTCTATGGCGAGGCCGGCGACCGGCTGCTGGTCGCCACCGCCGGGGACCTGCTGCTGTCCGCGCCGCTGAGCGCGCCGGAGATCGCGCTGCGCCTGGGCGGCGGGCTGACGCAGGATCAGGGCGCGCGGCTGTCCACCATCCGGCTGGACCTGGATGCGCTGGGCGCCGTGACGCTGGCGGATCCGAGCAATGCCATCGCCACGCTCGGCACGCTGCGCAGCGATGGCGCGATCAGCCTCGCCACCTCCGGCGCGCTGGACCTGCTGGGCAGCGTCACCGCGCCCAGCGTGACGCTTGCGGCCGGCGGCGCGCTGCGGGCGGGGGCGGGCTCCGCCCTGGTGACGGATCGCGCCCGGCTGACCGGCGGCAGCGTGGGGGTGAATGGCGGCGGCCATGCCTTTGGCGTCCTGGCCGGCGGCGGCGCGACGGGGGATTTCCGCCTGGAGCTGGACGGCGACCTGCGGCTGGATGGGGCGTTGACGGTGGGCGGCGCCCTGGCGCTGGAAGCCGCCGCGCTGTCACTGGAAGCCCCCGTCACCGCCGGCAGCGCCCGCCTGCGCGCCCGGCTGGGCGATGTCACCCAGGATGTCGTGGGCGCGATCCGCGCCGGACGGCTGGTGGCGGAAGCGCCGGCCGGGCAGGTGCTGCTGGCCGCGGCGGCGAATGACGTCGCGCAGATCGGCGGCACGGCGCTCGGCGATTTCGCCTTCCGCGGCAGCGGCGATGCGGCGCCGGACCCGCTGGCCGGCTTGGCCGGCGCCCGGCTGCTGCTGGAATTCGGCGGCAGTTTCCGGCAGAGCCCCACCGCCGCCGCCGGCCTTTCCACGCCGCGCCTCCTCATCCAGGCGGGCGGTTCGGTGGAGCTGCGCGGCCCAGCCAATGCGGTGGCGGAGCTCGGCGCCAGCAGCGCGCCCGGCGGGCTGGCGCTGCACAGCAGCCAGGCGCTGAACCTCGCCGCGCCGCTGAGCACGGGCGGGGAGCTGGACCTGGCCGGCACCGCCCTCACCCAATCTGCCGGCGCCAGCCTCTCCGCCAGCCGGCTGCTGGCCCGGGCCAGCGCCGGCGACGTGCTGCTGGAGGATGCGGCGAACAGCCTGCCGCGCCTCGGCCCCGGCAGCGCCACCGGCCAGTTCCGCGTCGCCACCAGCGGCACCATGACGCTGGAAGGCGCGCTGAGCGCGGGCGATACCGTCTCCCTCCTCGCCGCGGACAGCCTGGACCAGGCCACGAGCGGCGCCGGCATCGCCGCGCCCCGGCTGCTGGCGCGATCCGTCTTCGGCAATGTCACGCTGCTGGGGTCCGGCAACAGTTTCGGCGCGCTCGGCGCCAGCGGGGCGGCGGGAGATTTCGCCCTGGCGCAGCAGGGGCCGCTGGCGCTGGGGCTGGAGGGGCCGATCGCCGCGCCCACCCTGTTCTTCCGGACCGAGAACGGCCTGACGGACGTGGCTGGCGGCGCCCTGCGCGGGGCGACGCTGCGGCTGGAGACCGCCGGGCCGGTGCGGCTGGATGCCGCCGGACGGCATGCCGTCGATTCCGTGGGCGGCCGCGCCGGCAGCCTGGCGCTCGCGGTGGACGGGTCGTTGCAGGTGACGGAAGCGTTGGCCGCGCCCGGCGCGCTGACGCTCTCCGCCGCCCAGCTCGGCCTGCTGGCCCCGGTCGCCGCCGGCACGGCGCAGCTGGAGGCGACCGCGGGCGACATCACCCAGACGCTGCGCGGCGCCGGGCTTTCCGCCACCATCCTGACGGCCCGCGCCATGGCCGGGCAGGTGCTGCTGGATGGGCAGGGCAACCGCGTGGCGGCGCTGGGCGCGGGCGGCGCCTCCGGCGGCTTCGCCATCGCCCAGGAAGGCAGCGCGCCGCTGCTGCTGACGGGCGGGATCGCCGCCGGCACCATCTATCTGCGCGCCGAGACCGGCATCCAGGACGGCCCGGGGGCGCGGCTTTCCACCGGGCTGCTGCGCCTGGACACGCCGGGCGCGGCGCAGTTCGGCCAGGTGCATGACGTGGCGCTGCTCGGCGGCCAGCTGGGCGCGCTGACGCTGTCCAGCAGCGACGCCCTGGCGGTGGAGGAGGCGCTGGATCTCATCGGGGCGCTGAACCTCTCCGCCGCCTCGCTGCGCTTCGCCGCACCCGTCTCCGCCGGAGGCGCGACGCTGCAGGCCCTGTCCGGCGACATTTTCCAGGAGGCCAGCGGCGCGGGGCTCCGCATCGGCAGCGGCGGGCTGCGGCTTTCGGCCACCGGAAACATCGCGCTGGAAGGGGCGGGCAATGCCGTGCCGCTGCTGCGGGGCGCCAGCGCGCAGGGTTCGCTCGGCCTGCTGTCGACGGGGGCGATGACCGTCTCCGGCACCGCCAGCGGCGCCGATGTGGTGCTGCGCTCGGCCGGGCCGATGCGGCTGGATGGCGCGGTGCTGCAGGCCGATCGCGCCGTGCTGCTGGCCAGCCCCCAGGGTTTCGGCGCCGGCGCCGCCAGCCGGCTGGTGGCGCGCGACGCGGCGGCGCTGCCGGTACTGCTGATGGACAGCCGCACCGGCGGCCTCACCGCCATTCCCGTCGGCCTGGCGGCGGACCGGCCGGGCCTGGCCCCGGCGCAGCAGCCGACGCAGCTGGCCAGCTTCGGCCCGGCGCAGGCGGCACCCGCGGGGCCGGCGGTCTTCGCGCTGGAGGCCGGGGCGGCGCCGGTCTTCCTGCTGCTGGACCGTGCGGCCGTGCTGGGCACACTGGAGGCCGGGCGGCTCGGCGTGCTGGGCCAGGGCGGGTCCGCCTTCCTGCTGGGCACGCTGGGCGGCGTAGGCGGAGAGGCGGCGGCCCGGCTGGTGGCGGTGCCGGCGGCCTCCCCCGGCTACCAGTTCAACAACTGCGTCATGGCGGCCAGCACCTGCAGCGGCCTGCCGCCGCCGGTGACGCCGCCGGTGGATCCACCGGTCATCGCCCCCCCGGTGGTGCCGCCCGTGGTGGACCCGCCCGTCCTGCCCCCGGTGGTGGTGGTGCCGGACCCCGGCCCGCTGCTGCGGGTGGCGCTGCCGGCCAATGATACGGCGCCGCGGCTGGCCGAATGGGACCTTCGCCGCGGCGTGCCGACCGTGCTGGTGCCAGGCCTGCGGCGGCCCGAGGATGAGGAGGAGTAGGAGGAGTAGCCCCGGCGCTCAGCGCCAGTTCGCCAGCCCCTCCATCAGCCCGCGCAGCATGCCCGCACCCTCCGCCACGCCATCCAGGCGCAGCGGCCGGCCGGCGGCGGTGCCCGGCGCGGTGGCGAAGCCGACGCGGTCCTGCGTCAGCTCCCCGGCCGAGATCCGGCCATCGCCGTCATAATCCAGGCTTTCCATCAGCAGCCGGGCGGAGAGGATGCCGGCCAGGCTGCCGGCGCCGAGGCTGATCGCCACCGCATCCTGCGTCGCCCCGCCCTCCACCGCCGCCAGCCAGGCGGCGCCGCGCAGCAGCCGGGCGAGCTCGGCCACCGTCAGCACGCCGTCGCCGCTGACATCCGCCTGGGCCACGATGGCCGCGGCGCAGGCGCCCGGCGTGCCGCTGCCGCAGCCGGCCTCCAGGTGTTCCAGCGCGGCCAGGAAGGCAGCGCCTTCGCCATGCAGCGCGGCCAGCGCCACCGGCGGTGCGGGGCAGCGGCGCCAGCTGGCCAGCTCGGTCTCCCCCGGCAGGCGGTCGTCGCGCAGCTTGGCCTCGGGCTCCGCCGTCTCCAGCCCCGCGGCCCCGGCTTCGCCGCCGGGGCGCAGCATCAGCCGCGGCGCCTCCGCCCCGCCGCCGGTGCCGATGGTCCAGCCGGCGGCGCTGCGCAGCTGGCGGAAGCGGAACAGGCGGGAGGGTGCCTCCGCCTCCACCCGCGCGGCGGCGCGCGCGGTGACCAGCAGCATCGCCTCCGGATCGGTGCATTCGCCGGCGAACCAGGCGCCGCGCAGCGCCTCCGGCACGCCCGCCCCCGTCTCGGATTGCGCCTGGGCCGCGAAGGGCAGCGCGAGGAACAGCAGGGCAGCGCCCAGCCAGCTGCGGGCCTGCATCATCGGATCTCGATCTCCTCGCCCTGGCAGAGGTCGAGGCCCGGCCGGCTCACCTCCCGCCCATCGCGGAACACCACCACCAGATCCGCCGCGCAGGCATCGGCATCGGGCGCCTCCAGCTCCAGCGTCTCCCCCACCCCCAGCACATCGGCGCCCAGCCGGTCCGGCCCGCGCGGTTCGCCGGGCGGCGCGGCATAGATCTCGACGATTGGCAGCGGGCCGGCATTGCGCAGGCGCAGCGGGCCGGGCTCGGCTTCCGTGGCCGCGCCGGGTGGGCCGGCACTGACGCGGGGCGCCTCGGCCGCCGGCTCCACCCCCAGCACCCAGCCGGGCGTCAGCACGATGCGGGGCATGTCGCAGATATTCACCTCGCGCCGCTCCTCGGCGCCGCCATTGGGGAAGACGATGCGGATATCCGCCTCGCATTCGCCTTCCAGCTCCACCATCGCCTCCTCCCCCACCGGCAGCAGGGTGGTGGTGCCCAGGCGTTCCGGGCCCCAGTCGCTGTCGGTGCTGGCGGAGACATAGACCTCCTGCACCGTGGCCAGGTGACGGTTCACCAGCACCAGGCTGTGGCGCGGCAAGGGCGGAACGCCGCTGCGGTCGAAGACCACGCCGCGCTCCGCGCAGAGGTCGAGCTGGGACTTCACCTCCTCCCGGTCATCGGCATAGACGGCGCGCAGGTCGAAGCGGCAGGCGCGGGTGCGCATGCGCAGGCGGAAGCCGCCGCCCGGCTCCACCACCTGGCTGCCCAGCCGGTCCGGCCCCCATTCGGCGCCGCCATCGCTGCTGGCATAGAGCTCGCGCAGCACCACCTCGCTGCGATTGGCCACCGCCACTTCCAGCGTCGGCATGGCGGGGTCGCCGAAGACCAGGCGCGGGTTGCGGCAGATATCGACGCCGTTGCGCGTCTCCTCCCGCCCATCCTGCCAGACCGCCACGATGTCGAAGCTGCAGCCGGACTGCCGGCCGAGCCGCGCGCGGAAGGTGGTGCCGGGCGCCACCATCTCGTCGCCCAGCCGGTCCGGGCCACGATCGGCAGAACCGCGCGGAAAGACGTAGAGGAAGTTGAGCGTCAGGTCGGTCTCGTTCTGCACCGTCACCTGGCGGTTGGCCGGCTGCGATTGCTGCGCGTCCGCCACGGCGGCCCCCAGCGTGCAGAACACCAGGGCCAGCAGAATGCGGCGCGCCTGCCGCAGCGCGGAGAGGGCCAGCTTCGGCCGGAAGGCCGGAACAGCGCGCATGGAAGACCGATTCCCTTGTGGAAGCATCACCATGCGGAGCGTGGCCGCGTCCTGCAAGGGCGCAGCCGCTTCACGCGGTTTCGCGGCGCACTATGCTGCGGGCAGTGTCTCCTCCGTCACTTTCGGGCGCAGCACGGCATAGCCCAGCAGGATCGCCGCCAGCAGCGCGCCGGCCAGCGCCGGGGCCCGCCAGTCGCCGGTGCCCAGGCGGTTGAGCAGCAGCGCGGCGCAGACCAGGGCGCCGGCCGCCGGCACCGGCCAGGGCACCTCGAAGCCGCCCTTCCGCTCGCCCGGCCGGCGCTGCAGCACCAGCAGCGCCACATTCACCACGGTGAAGACCGCCAGCAGCAGCAGCACGGTGGCCGCCGCCAGCTGGCTGATATCGCCGGCCAGCACCAGCGCCACCAGCACCGGCAGCAGCGCCAGCGTTGCCACATGCGGCGTGCGCCGACCGGCATGGACGCTGGCCAGCGGCTTCGGCAGCAGCCCCTGCCGGGCCATGCCGAACACCAGGCGGGACGCGGTGACATAGTTCAGCAGCGCGGTATTCGCGACGGCGAAGACGGTGATGGCGACGTAGAACCAGCCCGGCAGCCAGGGCGCGGCGCGGGCCATCACCTCCGCCAGCGGCCCCGGCGCCGCCGACAGCTCCTGCCAGGGCACGACGGAAACGGCGGTGATCGCCACCGCGATATACAGCACGGTGGCGGCCAGCATGGCGCCGATGATGCCGAAGGGCAGGGTGCGGCGCGGGTCGCGCGCCTCCTCCGCCACATTGATCGTGTCCTCGAATCCGATGAAGGCGAAGAAGGTCAGGATCGCGCCGGTCATCAGGAAGGACAGGCCGATGCCCTCATTCCCCGGCGTCTCCAGCAGGTCGGCGCTGCCCCAATAGGGAATGCCCACGATGATCACCAGCACCAGCCCGATGGCCTCGACCGTGGTGCAGAGGATGTTCACCCACATGCTTTCCTGGATGCCGCGCAGCACGATGCCGCAGATGATCAGCAGGAAGCCCAGCGCCAGGACGAGGGTGGGCACGCCCTCCAGCCCCGCCAGCCGCAGCAGGTTCTCCGCCACCACGCGGGACTGGGTGGCGACGGAGGAGAGGCCGGAGGCCATGACCGCCAGCCCCACCACCCAGGTCAGCAGCGGCCGGGCGAAGGCGCGCTGGGCGATGGTCGCGGCGCCCCCCGCATGCGGATAGCGGCTGCCGAGCGAGGCATAGGACAGGCCGGTCAGCAGCGCCGCCACCATCGCCACCAGGAAGCCGAGCCACACGGCCGAGCCCAGCTCCCCGGCCGCGCGCCCCACCAGGCCGTAGATGCCGGCGCCCAGCATGCCGCCCAGCGTATAGGCGAAGAGCTGGAAGGGCCCGATGCTGCGCGCCAGCGTCGGTCCCTCCGCGGCGGGGGCCTGGCTGGCCGGGACGGTCGAAGCACTCATCAAGGCGGCTCCTTGCGCGAAATCAGCGGCGGCAGCAGCAGGACGCGTGACGAATAGGCAAGGTTCCTCGGCCGCGGCCACCGCCCCGGTCGCCGGACTTCCGGCGCGGCGGGCGGCTGATTAAGGTGGCCTTCGGAATGCGCCCATTGGAGGAAACATGACAAGCCGCCGTACCCTGATCGCCGCCACCGCCGGCCTGGCTGCATCGGGCCTTGGGGCCGGCCTGCTCGGCCGCCCCGCCTTGGCGCAGCAGCGCTTCGAGAGCCTGTTCGTCTTCGTCCCCGCCGGCCCCGGCGGCGGCTGGGACGGGCTGGGCCGGGCGCTGGAACAGGCCTCCCGCGCCGCGAACCTGGTCGGCAGCTTCCAGTTCGAGAATGTCGGCGGCGCCGGCGGCATGGTGGGCCTGCCCCGCTTCATCAGCCAGCGCCGCGGCCGCCCGAACGCCCTGATGGTGGGCGGCGCCGTGATGGTCGGCGCCGGCATCACCAACCGCACCCCGGTCAGCATCCGCGACGTGGTGCCGGTGGCGCGCATGACGACGGAGCCCGGCATCATCGTGGTGCCCGCCAGCAGCGAGTTCCAGAAGCTGTCCGACTTCACCGATGCGCTGAAGGCGAATCCCGGCGGCACCTCGGTGGCCGGCGGCAGCGCCGGCGGCATCGACCACATCATCCTCGGCCTGATGCTGAAGTCGCTGGGCCGCAACGCGCGGGAAGCCAGCTACGTGGCGTTTGCCGGCGGCGGTCCGGCCCAGGCGGCGATCCTGGGCGCGCAGGTGAAGGCCGGCATTTCCGGCGTCTCCGAATTCGCCGAGCAGGTGAAGGCCGGCCGCATGCGGGCGTTGGCCACCACCGGCGAGACGCGCAGCCTGGACGGCGTGCCGACGCTGAAGGAAAGCGGCATCGACATCGTCATGGGCAATTGGCGCGGCCTGTTCGGCGCCCCCGGCATCAATGCCGCGCAGACCCGCGCGCTGGTCGACTACGTCACCGCCGTGCATGCCAGCCCGGCCTGGCGCGAGATCCTGACCACCCGCGGCTGGGACGACGCCTTTCTGACCGGCGACGCCTTCGCCCAGTTCCTGACCCGCGACCACGCCGAGACCGAGCAGGTTCTGCGCGACATCGGCCTGGCGAGCTGACATGAACGCCAGCACGGCCCGCCGCGGCCTCCATTCGGGCCCCGATCTTGCCGCGGCGCTGTTCGTGCTGGGCGTCGGTCTGCTCTCCCTCTGGCAGACCGTCATCATCCCGACCTCGCCCATCTACGCGCAGGTCGGGCCGAAGGTGGTGCCCTACCTGGTCTCCGCCTGCCTCGTCGGCCTCGGCATCGGGCTGACCACCGTCGCGATCCGCGGCGGCTGGTCGCAGGATATCGAGGAGCTGCAGGACGCGGCGCCGCTGAACCCGCGCGCGCTCGGCCTGCTGCTGGCGGGCCTGCTGGCCAACCTGGTGCTGATCGAGCCGCTGGGCTTCACCATCGCCGCCACCGCGCAATTCGTGCTGGTCGCCGCCGCCTTCGGGTCGCGCGCCTTCCTGCGCAACCTGGTCATCGCCTTCATCGTCGCGCTGTCCGCCTACGGGCTTTTCGTGAAAGGGCTCGGCGTGAACATCGGCGCGGGCGTGGTGGAAACGCTGGTCTTCGGAGACCCCGGCTGATGGGTGCGATCGAGGGCCTGACACTCGGCTTCAGCCATGCGCTGTCGCTGTCCAACCTCGGCTGGGCGCTGCTCGGCTGCTTCCTCGGCACCGCCATCGGCGTGCTGCCCGGCATCGGCCCGGCGCTGACCATCGCGCTGCTGCTGCCGATCACCTTCAGCGTCTCCGCCACCGGCGCCTTCATCCTGTTCTGCGGCATCTTCTACGGCGCGATGTATGGCGGCTCCACCACCTCCATCCTGCTGAACACGCCGGGTGAGTCGGGCTCCATCATCACCGCGCTCGAAGGGGCGAAGATGGCGCGGAACGGGCGCGCCGGCCCGGCGCTGGCCACCTCCGCCATCGGCAGCTTCGTGGCCGGCACGGTGGGCACCATCGGCATCGCCTTCCTCGGGCCCATCGTCGTCGAGCTCGCGCTGAAGCTCGGTCCGGCCGAGTACTTCATGCTGATGGTGCTCTGCTTCGTCACCGTCTCCGCCGTGCTCGGCGGCTCCGCGCTGCGCGGCCTCACCAGCCTCGGCTTCGGCCTACTGCTCGGCCTCGTCGGCGTCGACCTGCAGACCGGCCAGCCGCGCCTGACCTTCGGCGTGCCCGAACTGCTGGACGGGGTGAACGTCGTCCTCGTCGCCGTCGCCCTCTTTGCCGTGGGCGAGACCCTCTACCTCGCCTGGCGCTACGTCGAAGGCCCCGTCGAAGTGCGCCACGTCGGCAGCATCATGATGAGCAAGTCCGACTGGAAACGCTCCTTCTGGCCCTGGATCCGCGGCGCCGGCCTGGGCTTTCCCTTCGGCGTCATGCCCGCCGGCGGCACCGAAATGCCGACCATGCTGAGCTACTTCATGGAACGGAAGCTGGTGCGCCCGGAACATGAAAAGGAATTCGGCACCACCGGCGCCATCGAAGGCGTGGCCGGCCCGGAAGCCGCCAACAACGCCGCCGCCGCCGGCGTGCTGGTGCCGATGCTCACCCTCGGCCTGCCGACCAGCGCCACCGCCGCCATCATGCTCTCCGCCTTCCAATCCTACGGCATCCAGCCCGGCCCCCTGCTCTTCACCACCCAGGCCGACCTGGTCTGGACCCTGATCGCCAGCCTGTTCATCGCCAACGTCATGCTGGTGGTGCTGAACCTGCCCCTCGTCGGCCTCTGGGCGCGCATCCTGAAAATCCCACAACCCCAGCTCTACGCCGGCATCCTCGTCTTCGCGACGATCGGCACCTACGGCATCAGCAACTCCGTCATCGACCTCGTGCTGCTCTACGGCATCGGCATCATCGCCATGTTCATGCGCCGCTTCGACTTCCCGGTGGCGCCCGTGGTCATCGGCATGATCCTGGGCCCGATGGCCGAACAAGCCATGCGCCAGGCGCTCACCATCAGCCAAGGCGACTGGACCGTCTTCGTCACCCGCCCCATCAGCCTGGTCATCCTGCTCATCGCCATCGCCGCCCTCGCCGGCCCCCGCCTCTACGCCGCCTGGCTGCGCCGGATGGCGTGAGGGTGCCGCGGGTGGTTTGCAAGGAGGGCTCCGCCCTCCCTGCACCCTCCCGCCAAGGGGCAGTGGCCCCTTGGAACCCTTGAATCATGAGCAGGAATGGAGAGGGGGCCGGAGCGACCGCATGATCTGCGGTACCGCTGGCCCCCTCTCCATTCCTGCTCAAAGGTCCTGAGGTCCAGGAGGCCTCTGCCTCCTGGCAGGGGGTGCAGGGGGACAGCGTCCCCCTGCAATCACCCGCGCACCCTCTCACCGCCCCGGCAGCGCATAGGCGATGACGTAGTCGCCTGCGGTGGTGCCGAGGGAGCCGTGGCCGCCGGCGATGACGAGCAGGTATTGGCGGTTGTCGGTGCCGGTGTAGGTCATGGGGGTGGCCTGGCCGCCGGCTGGCAGGCGGGATTCCCAGATCTGTGCGCCGGTCGTCACGTCGTAGCCGCGCACGAAGTTGTCCAGCGTGCCGGAGGCGAAGGCAACGCCGCCGCGGGTCATGATCGGGCCGCCGAGATCGGGCACGCCCATGCGGAAGGGCAGCGGCAGGGGCGTCAGGTCGCGCACGGTGCCGTTGCGGTGCTTCCAGGCGATCCGGCCATCCGTCAGGTCCGCCCCCGCGACATAGCCCCAGGGCGGCTGCTGGCAGGGCAGGCCGATGGGTGACAGGAAGGGCTTGAGTTCCACGGCATAGGGTGTGCCGAAATTCTCATTCAGTGCGGGCAGTGCGCCCGGCGGCGGGCTGCCGCCCTGGACGTAGAGCTCCGTGGCGTTCTCGCGCGGGATGAGGCGGGAGACGAAGGCGAGGTAGGCTGGCGTGGTGAAGGCGATCTGTCGTTCCGGGTCCACGGCGATGCCGCCCCAGTTGAAGACGCCGAAATTGCCGGGGTAGACGATGGAGCCCTGCAGCGAGGGCGGCGTGTAGCGGCCCTCGTAGCGCAGGCGACGCAGCTGGATGCGGCAGGCCAGTTGGTCGACCAGCGTGGCCCCCCACATGTCCCGCCCGCGCAGCATCGGCGGGTCGAAGGACAGGGTGGAGACGGGCTGGGTGGGGGCGGTGGTGTCGCCCGGCGCGGCGCCCTGCGGGGCGGGCACCTCGCGCACCGGCAGCAGGGGCGCGCCGGTGCGACGGTCGAGGACGTAGAGCTCGCCCTGCTTGGTCGGCTGCACCAGGGCCGGCACCGTCTGGCCACCGATGGTCAGGTCGACCAGCGTCGGCTGGGAGGGGACGTCGTAGTCCCAGAGGTCGTGGTGCACGGTCTGGAAGACCCAGCGCAGGCTGCCATCCGTCAGGTCCAGTGCCACGACGGAGGAGGAGAAGCGCTCCACCGCCGGGCTGCGGTTGCCGCCGAACTGGTCCGGTGGCTGGTTGCCGAGCGGGACGTAGACGAGGCCGAGCGTCGCATCGACGCTGAGGATCGACCAGGCATTGGGCGAATTGGCGGTGTAGGTCGCCTCCGGCGGGATCGGCGCGGTCGTGTCCGGCGCGCCGGAATCCCAGTTCCAGACCAGGGCGCCGCTGCGCGCGTCGTAGCCGCGGATGACGCCGGACTGCTCGGTGGTGGAGACGTTGTCGAGCACGGTGCCGCCGATGACGAGCACGCCATTGGCCACCACGGGCGGGGAGGTGGAGTAGTACCCGCCCGGCCGCGGGTTGGGCATGTTGGCCCAGAGATTGATCTGCCCCGTGCCATCGCCGAAGTTGCGGCAGACGGCGCCGGTGGCGGGGTCCAGCGCGATGACGCGGCCATCGGCCGTCGGCATGAACAGGCGGGCGCCGCAATCGACGCTCGGCGTGCCGCCGCCGGTGGCGATGGGCAGGTTCGGCACGGCGGCGCGGGCGTCGGCCTGGCGCGCGGGGTCCAGCGGCCGGGGCGGCGTGGCGGGGGCCGCGGCCTCGGCGGCCGAAAGCCAGGACAGGCCGCGGCAGGTCAGGTGCTGCAGCGCCAGGTCGTTCAGGATGGTGGGGCGGTAGCGCCAGATCTCGGCGCCTGTGGTGGCATCCAGCGCGATCACCGCCTGGTGCGGGGTGCAGAGGAACAGGCGGTTGTCGATCTTCAGGGGGGTGACCTCGAAGGTCGTTTCCTGCGGTTCCCCCGGCTGGCCGCGCGTATCGCCGGTGCGATACTGCCAGGCGACCTCCAGCCGGGCGATGTTCTGCGGCGTGATCTGGTCGAGCGGCGAGAAGCGCTGGCCCAGGCCGCTGCGGCCATAGGCGTGCCACTCGCCAGGCGGCACCCCATCGGGGGCCGCGGCGATGCGGCGGTCCGGCAGGTTGCCCTCGATCGCATGCGGGTCGCGCAGCATGGCGATGCCGGCGGTGACGCCGGTGGCCAGCACCACCAGGCCCAGCGCCAGGCCGCTGCCGGCCCGCGCGCGGGTGCCGAGCGGGCGGGTGACCCAGGGCGTCAGCAGGACCAGGCCCAGCACCACCAGCATGCCGCCGCGCGGCGCCAGCGCCCACCAGTCCAGCCCGACCTCCCAGATCGCCCAGCCGAGCGTTCCGAGCAGGAGCAGCGCGAAGACCACCAGCGCCTCGGCCCGGCCACGCCAGAGCAGGGCGCCGCTGGCCAGCAGGGCGAGGCCCGCCAGCAGGTAGAACCAGGACCCGCCGAGCAGCGCCAGCCAGGCGCCGCCGCCCGCCAGGGCCAGGCCGGTCAGCAGCAGGATCGCCGAGACCAGGCGCGGCAGGAGCAGCGAGGGGGATTGTGGCATGAAAGTGGCCTCCGGACC
The DNA here is from genome assembly GCF_019024325.1 of Falsiroseomonas tokyonensis. Classification (GTDB taxonomy): domain Bacteria; phylum Pseudomonadota; class Alphaproteobacteria; order Acetobacterales; family Acetobacteraceae; genus Falsiroseomonas; species Falsiroseomonas tokyonensis. Next base: position 1,137,042 of record NZ_JAFNJS010000001.1, on the reverse strand, counting down.
TGTCCCGGTGCCAACGCTTCAATCCGCGCAGGTTTCCTAAGCGCAGGGATCCGTTGCGCAGGCCGCGAGCAGCAGCGCCAGCAGATCCTCCGCCACCTCAGCCTCGCGCGGCGGCGGATACCAGAGGTCGCTTCGCGGGGCCTCCGCCCGCAGGGTGCAGAAGCCATGCACCCCGGCCCAGGCCAGCGCCAGCCGCGCCCGCATGGCGCGGTCATCCGCCCCGGGCACCAAGGCGCGCATCGCCGTATCCAGCGGGTCCCGCGCCCGGCTGGAGGCTTCCGCCCAGGCCGGATCCGCCGTGTCGATCAGGTCGGTGCGGAACATCAGGCGGAAATGCGCCGGATTGTCGCGGACGAAGGCCATGTAGCCGCGGCCGGTGGCGGCCAGATGCTCCGCCGGGTGGGCTTCCGCCGGCAGCGCCGCCACGGCGGCCTCCATGGCTTCGCGCAGCCGCTGCGACTGTTCCGTGGCGAAGGCCGTCATCAGCCCACGCTTGTCGCCGAAATGTGGCGTGGCGGCGGAATGGGAAACGCCGGCGCGGCGGGCGCATTCGCGCAGCGTCACTGCCTCCGGCCCCGATTCCTGGACGATCTCGGCCACCGCATCCAGCAGGGCGCGGCGCAGGTCGCCATGGTGGTGGCGGCCGCGGGCTTTGGGGGTGACGGACATGCGGCGAACTCTGCGCCGGGCGATTCAACTTGACAATGGTCAGATCCAAGTCAGAGACTGACCAACGTCAAGTTGCGGGAGCCGGACGTGCCCCTCGAAACCCTCTTCTCCGCCGCCGGCAGCTTGGCCATGGCCGGCTGGCTGGCCCTGCTGCTGGCGCCGGGGCGGCGCTGGGCGAACTGGCTGCTCGCCGGGCTCGCTTTGCCCGCCCTGCTGGCCGCGCTTTATGTCCTGCTGCTGGCCAGCCATTGGGGCGGGGCGGAAGGCGGCTTCGGATCGCTGGCGGAGGTCGCGGCGCTGTTCCGCAACCCGGGCCTGCTGCTGGCCGGCTGGGTGCATTACCTGGCCTTCGACCTGTTCCTCGGCGCCTGGATCTGCCGCCGCGGCACGGCGGAGGGGATGAACCCCTGGGTGATCCGCCTCTGCCTGCCGCCCACCTTCCTGGCCGGGCCGGCGGGGCTGCTGCTGTTCCTCGGCCTGCGCCTGGTGCGGCGATGAGGGCGCTGGTCGCGGAGCTGCACCGCCGCCATAGGCTGCTGGCCTGGGCCGGCTGGGTGGCGCTGGGGTTCCTGGCCTTCAGCCTGGCCGCCATGGCGCTGGACGGGCGGCAGATCCATGGCGTCTCCGTCTGGACCAAGCCGGCCAAATTCGCCGCCTCCTTCATCCCCTGGTTCTGGACGCTCGCCTGGGCCTGGGGCGTGCTGGCGCCGGCGGCGCGGCGCGGCGTGCTGGCGGGGCTGGTGCTATGGGTGACGCTGGGGGCGGCGGGTTTCGAGCAGGTCTGGATCACCTGGCGCGCGGCGGCCGGCCTGCCCAGCCATTTTGCCGAGGATCCCCTCGGCCAGTTGATGTTCAGCCTGATGGGGCTGGGCGCGGCGCTGCTGGTGGCCATGGCCGCGCTGCTCGGCCTGCTGGTGCTGTGGCGCGGGGATGCGGGCCAGCCGCGGGCCTGGCGGCTGGCGGTGGGGCTCGGGCTGCTGGTGGCGGGGGTGCTGGGCGGCGTCACCGGCTTCGCCATGGGCGGCGCCGGCAGCCCGCTGGTCGGCGGCAGCGGCACGCCGGGCCTGCCGCCCTTCTTCTGGGCGCGCGATGGCGGCGACCTGCGGGTGGCGCATTTCCTCGCGATCCACGCCATGCAGGCCCTGCCCGGCTTCTGGCTGCTGACCCGCGCCGGAGCCTGGCCGGTGACGGCCGCCAGCCTCGCCTGGGCGGGGCTTTCGGTGGCGGCGCTGCGGCTGGCGCAGGCGGGGCTGCCGCTCTCGCCGTAACGGCGCCATCATCGGGCGACAGGACTGGGGGATGACTGCCGAATCGCCCCTGCTCCGCCGAAGCCTCTTTGCCCTGCTGGTCGCAGCGATCGCGGCGCTGCTGCTGGTCCTCACGCTGCGCGCGCTGTGGCCCGGGGGCATCGGCGCGCTGGAATGGGCGATCTTTGGCTGTCTCGCGCTGACCACCCCCTGGGCGGCGCTGTCCGCGGCGAATGCGCTGGTGGGGCTGGTGATCCTGCTGCGCGCGCCGGACCCGCCCGCCGCCGTGCTGCCGGCGCTGGCCCGCGCGCGCCCCGGCCCGCCCGACTCCGTCACCGCACTTTTCGTCTGCCTGCGCAACGAGGACATGTCAGCGGTCCTGCCGCCGCTGTCCCGGCTGCTGCGCGAGCTGGAGGCGGAAGGGGCCGGCGACCGCTTTCGCCTCTGGCTGCTCTCCGACACCCAGGACCCGCAGGCCGTCGCGGCCGAGGAAGCGGCCGTGCAAAGCTTCCTCGCCGCGCATCCCACCGCCCGCTACCGCCGCCGCGCTGACAATGCCGGCTACAAGGCCGGCAATGTGATGGAGGCGCTGGACCACCAGCTGACGGACGAGGCCTTCTTCCTCACCCTCGACGCCGACAGCGTGATGAGCGCCAGCGCCGTGCTGCGTTTGGTTTCCGTCATGGAGGCCGATCCGAAACTCGGCATCGTGCAGCAGCTGATCGTCGGCCGGCCCGCCACCGCGGCCTTCCCGCGCCTGTTCCAGTTCGGCATGCGCGCCGGCATGCGCGCCTGGGCCACGGGGCAGGCCTGGTGGCAAATGGATGCCGGCCCCTATTGGGGCCACAACGCCATCCTGCGCGTCGCCCCCTTCCGCGACCATGCGAAGCTGGAGGCGCTGCCGGATGGCAGCCGCATCCTCAGCCACGACATGGTGGAATCGGTGCGGCTGCAATCCGCCGGCTGGGCCGTGCGCTGCCTGCCGGCGGAAGACGGCAGCCAGGAGGCCAATCCCCCCGCCTTGCCGGAATTCCTGCGCCGCGACGAACGCTGGGGTGCCGGCAACATGCAGTACCTGTGGCTGTTCCGCCTGCCGGGGATGACCTGGCTCGGGCGGCTGCAGTTGTTGCAGGCGATCCTGCTGTTCCTGGGCGCGCCGCTCTACGCCCTGGCGCTGCTGCTGGCCGCCGCAAACGGCCTGACGGGCGGTGGTGCCGCGACGCCGATGGGCGCACTGGCGCTGGCCGTCTTCGCGCATTGGCTCTGCTACTTCGCGCCGAAGCTGGCGGGTTATGCGCAGGTGCTGCTGCAAGGCCGCGTTGCGCAGACCTATGGCGGGCGCGCGGCCTTCGCGCGCGGGGCGCTGGCGGAGCTGGTCTTCATGCAGTTGTTCGAGCCGCTGTCAAACCTGAACAAGGCGCTCTTCCTGGCCCGGCTGCCCTTCGGCGCGCGCCCCGGCTGGCTGCCGCAGAACCGCACCGATCGCGGCGTCTCCTGGCGCGACGCCACCCGCCTGCTCTGGCCGCACAGCACCATCGGCCTGCTGCTGACGGCGGCCTTCGCTTTGGTCTCCGCGCCGGCCCTGCTACTGGCCCTGCCCTTCACGGCCGGGATGATCCTGGCCGTGCCGCTGTGCGTGGCCACCGCCGATCCCGGCCTCTCCGCCTGGCTGCGCCGGCACCGCATCGCCGCGGTGCCGGAGGAGCTGGCGACTTAAGGCGCCAGCCGCGCCAGCTGCCCAGCCTGCGCCGCCGCCACCGCGGCTTCCGCATCCGCCGGCAGCAGCAGCCGCGCCGCCACCAGCCGTGCGCTCGCCTGGCGCACCGCCGTCACGTAGGATTCCGGCGTCGGATACAGCTCCTCGATCGAGGGCCGCGGATCGCCCGCCGCCTGGCCCGCGGCGCGCGTTTCGGCGAGCGGCACCACGCCGCCGACCTGGGTGCAGATCTCCTGTGGCCCATCCGCCCCCGCCTGCGCATTCCAGCCGACATAGGTGGCGCGCGGCGCCTCGATGAGCGGCAGGCGGATGCCGGCCACCGCATTGCCGTCCAGCCCCGCGCGCGGCAGGAAGAGCGGATAGGATCCGCGCACGCTCGGCAGCGGCGCCGTCTGCTCGATGAATTCCGCCCGCACATACTGCCCGCGATAGGGCAGGCCCGGGATCGCCGGATAGACCATCTCGGGCCGCGTCAGCGTGCCGGCGGCAAGTGTCGGGAAGCGGGTCGCCGGCGGCTCCACACCCTCACGCACCCAGGCTTCCATGGCGACGATCAGCGCCCGCAGCGCCGTGCCCTGGCTCACCGGGTTCAGCGGCATCGCGCAGGCTGCGCTGCGCCGCGCCACGGCGTTCCACGGATTGCCATGCGGGGCGCCTGCGACCATGTAGGCGCGCACATTGGCCGGCAGGTCGTGATGGTTGCCGGCGGTGTCCGTCACCAGCAGGCTGGCCTGCGATCCCCAGAATTCGAATTCCGAATCCATCTGCATGATGGCGGGGCAGGTATTCGTCAGGCTGCAGCGCAGCAGGATGCCGTCGCGCCGGCCGCTGACCGCATCCTCCATCACGGCATAGGTGAAGGGAAAGCCGAGCACCGGGAACAGCCGGTCATATTGCGGCCCGGGATTGCGGCCCGGCTGCCCGAAGCGCGCATTGGTGAAACTGCGGCGCGCGCCGGGGATCACCGGCATCATGCCCTCGAAGACCAGCCGCCCGGCCTCGTCCTGGTTCATGCCGAAATAGAGAAAATCCCGCAGCACGCGGCCGGATTGCGAAATGCCGAGGCCGATGGCGCGATCCACCGTGGGCCGCCCCTGTACCGCCAGCGGATTCTCGGGGCCCGTCACGCGGCGCAGGAAGGCGGTGACGTCGCGGATCGCCGCGAGCCCGATGCCCGTCACCTTCGGATCCCGCGCCGTATAGCTCAGCTCATACAGCGCGCCGGCATCCATCCCTGCGGGCCGCGTGATCTCGATCGTGCTGTCATCGATGAAGCTGAAGCCAAGCCCGGCCGGCGTCTGCCGCTCCATGTCGGTCCGCGCCCGCACCGTCAGCCGCGCGCTCGCGCGATCTGCCACCGGATAGCTCAGCGTCACCCGCTGGGGGCTGGTAGCATTTGAAAATGTCCATTCCTCGCGGGAGGGGCCGGTGAGGCCCGGCACGGTCGGCAGCGCGATGCGCAGCAGATCCGCCCCCTGCGGGCTGTCATGCTGCCAGCCTGCCCAGACGAGCGTAAAACCCTGGTCGAGCAAGAAGCCGTTGCCCGCATCGCCCGGCTGCGCCAGGCGGATGCCGGCCGTGCCATCCGTGTCCTGCGTCCAGCCGGGCAGCAGCTTGCGGCCGCGGTTCAGCACCTCGAACAGCAGCGTGCCATTGGGCCGCGCGGGGCGCAGGATCACCACATCCGTCGTCGCCTCCACGCGGCCCTGCGCATTGCGCGGCGCGCGGTCCAGGTCGACGATCACCGCATTGCGCGGGTCGGCCGGATCCAGCGCCAGCGTCGCCCGCGCCGTGATCTTTTCCGCCTGCCCACGCGCGCCGAATTCGCGCCCGCCCAAGGCCGGCGCGTCACGCGAGAGAATCTCGAAGCGCGTCACCTCGGCCGCCGCCGGCAGCGCGACGCCCATCATCAATGCCAGCGCGCCCCAGCGCGCCAGGCTTGCCTGCACCTTGCCCATCCCGTCCCTCCGGCCGCGCTTGCTGCGCCTTGCGACCGGCATGCTTCGCCCGGTTGCGCCGCTTGGCAATGGGTCTGCGCTCAGCGCAGGAACTCGAAGAAGCCATCCTGCAGCGCGCGCTGCCGCCCCTCCCGCGTCACCTCCCAGAGCGGGTTGTCGACCGACAACCGCGCGCCGCCATCGCGCGTCACGCCGCGCACCACCACCGGCGCCACCGTGCGCGTCTCGGTCCCCAGCAGGTCGAGCGGAATGCGGATGAAGATGCCGCGGTCAAAACTGCCCTCACCGAAGCGGCTGAAGGGCACGTCGGTGATGGTCGCGAAGCCACCGATCTCGATGCCGCTGGCGAAGCGGCGCGACAGTTCCACCGTCGCCCCCCAATCCCCCGCCAGATACCGCCCCGCCCGCACCACGCCCTGCAGATTGTACCAGGGCAGGTCGGCATAGGCCGAGACATGGCCCGTGGTGACGTGATAGCCGAGCACGCCGAAGCGCTGGTCATAGTCCCGCTGCGCCACCTGCGCGATATCGACACCCAGCGCGTAAGGCCGGTCATGCGGCCGCCACAGCACCTCCGCCGAGACCCCCGCAAACATCGGCTCCAGATAGCCCGCCGTGGCCCGCGCAAAGACGTCCGGCGCCAGGCTCCAGATCCGCTCGCCGTAGAGCGCCGGGATCGCCGTCTCCCCCTCCCGCGCATAGCGCCCCGCCTCGCTGCGCACGCGCGGCAGCAGGCTGTCGGAAGGCGGCGCATCCGCGAGATTGCCCGCCAGGCTGCGCGACAGGCTGCCAGCCATGGCGAAGCCCCGCCCCACCTCCCACCGCGCGCCCACCACCGCCGCCGCCTGCCAGCGCAGCGTGCGGGACGGATCGCCCAGCAACACCGAAAGCCGCGGCTCCGCCCCCCAGGCGAGGCCGCTGCCGCCATCGATCAGCCCGAAGTCATCGGCGCCCGCAGCCCCCAGCGCGCTGGCGAAGAACACCTCCTCCGCACTGCCATCGCCACGGCTCGCCGCCTCCATCGCCCGCCGCGGCAGGACCAGCCGCGCCACCTCCACCCCGGCCTGGCGCCAGGACAGGACCAGCCGCTCCACCTCGCGCGGCAGATGCGGCTGCACCGCGCGCAACACTCGCCCCGCCGCCCCCGCCAGGCGCCGCTGCCGGCCGCCAGCGACGGCAATCCGCACCTCGGCGCCCCGGATCTCCACCGCCACCGGGCGAAAGCCCGCCTCGCGCAACGCCGCCCGCACCGCCGCCTCGGGCTCCACAACCGCCACCGGCCGCGCCCCCAAGGCGGGCAACCGCTCCCGCTCCGGCACCCGGCCCGGGTCCAGCCGCGCCGAGATCCGGAACAGCAGATCCGTGCCATGCACCCAGTCCAGCCCGGCATCCAACCAGCCGTTCGACCAGTGCAGCCCGTAGTTCAGCCGGCTCCGCGCCTCCCCCCGCAACCCGGTGGTCCGCGCCGGCCAGCCGCCCCGCTCATCCCGCAAGGCATCCCCGGACCACTCCACCTTCCCCCGCAACCCCTCCACAGTCCCGAGCGGCGTCCACAAGGGCGGCAGCGAATATTCCAGCCCGCCGAACAAGGCCGCCTGATCGCCGCGAAAAAAGGGAAAGGTATTCACCGACCCGCCCTGCCCCACCTCCCGCGGCCGCTCCTCGAAACGGGGCGAAATCACCGCCAGCGGATTGCCGAAATCATCCCCCGTCCCCATCCGACCCCAGCCAACCCCCAGCGTCGCATCCCAATTCCCCCACCGCTTCGACGCCACCAGATACTCGGCCGAATACAACCCAGTCCCGATGAAATCCTGCAGCCCCACCGCCACCGCCGGCAGCCAATCACTCTCCTCCACCAGCCGGATCTTCACATCGAAGGACCGGTCCGTCGTCATCCCGGCCCCCGTCGTCCCATCCAACCGCTCCGCCAGGCGAAACGTCGTCTCCAACCACGGCAAAGCCTGCCAATTCAGGAAATGAAACCGCCGCTGGTGCCGCACCGACGACCCCGCCTCCACCACCCCATCGGGCCGAAACCGCGCATTCCGCACCTCGACCAGCCCCACCCCGCCAAAGCTGGACCCGGTCCCCGGCACCTCCTGCGCGCCGGCGGCGACGGGCAGGAACAGCGTGAGGAGGAGGAGGAGGGCGGCGCAGGTGGTCTGCGAGGGGGCTTTGCCCCCCTGCACCCCCCACCAGGAGGCAGTGGCCTCCTGGACCACGGGACCTTGTGCAGGAAGGGCGAGGGGCCTGCGGGACCGCCGAACATGCGGTTGCTCCGGCCCCTCGCCCTTCCCGCACATGACTCGAAGGGTTCCAAGGGGCCACTGCCCCTTGGCAGGGGGTGCAGGGGGACAGCGTCCCCCTGCAAGGCCGCCCGCGCCAACCACCCTCCCCCTCAACGCAGCTCCCGCGCGATCACGGCGAGGGCGGCGGAGGAGATGGTGACTTGGCTCAGCACTTGGGTGAGGTCGCGGATGAAGCCCCAGGTTTCGTAGGGGGAGGGGTCTTGGGGGATGACGATCAGGCTGCCGGGGGGGATGGGAGTATTGCCGGCTTGCCAGGCGGAGAGGCCGGCGGGGGTGGCCTGGCCGTTGGGCAGGACGACGAAGGCGCGGGCGGTGTCGGCGAAGCGTTGGGGGCCGCCGGCGGCGCGGGTGTAGTCGCTGGCGCGCCAGCCGGACTGGAATTGCAGGCTGCCGGGGTTGAGGACGGCGCCGACGACGGTGACTTCGTTGGGGCGTTTCGGGATGACGATGAGGTCGCCCGGTTCCAGAAGGACGTCGCGTTCCGGGTGGGCGGCGAGTTGCACGGGGTCGGCTTCCACCACCATGCGTCCCGCGGCCTGGGCCTGGCGGAGGGAGGCGGCGAGTTCGCGGCCGGCGGTGATGGCGCTGCCGACGTCGACGCCCTGGGCGCGCCCGCCGGCAACCGCCTGGCCGGCGGCGACTTGCACCAGGGAGGTTTCCAGGTCGCGTGCGGTGCGGGCGAAGCCTTCCTGCTGGCGGCGGCGGACGCTGTCGCGGGTGAAGACGGCGCCGTAGGGGTAGGCTTGCGGGGTGAGGCCGCCGGCGCGGGCGAGGAGTTCGGAGAGGCGTTCGCCGCGCCGGATGTCGTAGGTCCCCGGCCGCACCGCTTCGCCGGCCAGCACCACGGGCCCGGATTCGCGGTCCGAGAAGCCGCGCGGGATGCGGATGACGTCGCGGGGCGAAAGGCGCACGGCCCGGAAGTTGCCGGAGCGGAGATCGAGCAGCAGGCGGGACAGCGGGTGGGCGCCGGACTGGTCGGTGGGTTCGCGCGCGAGTTCGATGGCGGAGAGGTCGGCGCCGTCGGTGGCGCCGCCGGCGGCCGCCAGCAGCAGGTCGAGCCCGGTGTCGTCGAGCAGCGGGAAGAGCCCCGGTTGGCGCACTTCGCCGCTGAGCAGCACGGAGGTGTCGAGCAGGAAGCCCAGAAGCTGCGGGTACTCGCGGAAGACGGGCGGGCAGCCGGGTGTGCCGATCTCGGGGAAGCCGGCGCCGCGGGCATGGGCGAAGCGGGCCGGGGCGCTGCGGGTGGCGATGGCGAGCTGGGTCAGGGCCGGGCAGGCGTCCTCGGCCGGCGCCTCGCCGCGCAGCGCGCGCTGCACGGGCGGGCTGGCGAGCCAGGCGATGTCGGACTGGCCGAGCACGATCACCTCGTCGCCCTCGGCCAGGGGAAGGTCGATTTCGCCGCGCAGGCTGCGGGACAGGTCGAAGGGGAGGAAGCGGCGGCCGCGCGTCGCCGGGTCCAGCCGCAGCACCACGGCCATGCGCGGGTAGGGGTCGGCTCGCACCAGGCGGGCATCGTTCAGCAGGGCGCGCAGGGAGGTGCCGTTGCGGCCGGCGGCGCGGGTGACGGGGGCGGTGACGTGGCCAGCCAGGCGCAGCTGGTTCGCCACCACATCGGCGCCGGGCTGCACCAGCACGCTGTCGCCGCGCCGCACCGTCTCGCGCGGGCTGATCTCCGCGAAGCTGCGCCGGCCGCCGGCATCGGTGCCCTGCACCAGGAAGCGGTTGCCGGCCGGCCGCAGCGGGTCGCCGGCCAGGCGCAGCACGGTGGCCAGCGGCGCGCTGGTGGCGCGGGCGGGCAGTTCGTAGATGCCGGGCCGCGTGACCTCGCCGGCCACGGCCACCACGCTGCCGAGCGGCGGCACGATGATGCGCTCGCCCTCGCGCAGCGTCAGGTCGGCCTCGCCGCCCTCCCCGGTGATGACGGCGTAGAGGTCGATGCTGCGGCGGCCCGCGGGGCCTTCGACGCGGATGGCGCGCAGGCTGCCGGTGCGGCGCGGCCCGCCCGCCTGCATCAGCGCATCGAGCACGGAGGACAGCGCGGTGACGGTCTGCATCCCGGGCCGCTGCACTTCCCCGGCCACGAAGACCGAGATCTGCCGCACCTGGCCGATGGAGACGTAGGTTTCGGTGCCCGGCAGGTCGCGCGCCGCGCGCGCCTCGAGGTCCGCGCGCAACTCGGACAGGGTGCGGCCGGCGGCGGGGATGGGCGGCAGGTCCGGGGTCAGGATGGTGCCGTCGCGCTGCACGCGCAGGTTCAGCGTGGCGCGGGTGCGGCCGCGCAGCGCCAGCACCAGCTCGTCGTCGCGGCCGATCACATAGTCGCCGGGCAGCGCGCCGATCGCGGGCGGCGTGCGGGCGCCGCCAGCGAAGCTGTCATAGCCGAACTGGCGCAGCGGCAGGCCGAGCCTCTCGGCGAAGAAGGCCTCGATCTGGGACAGGTTTTCCGCAAGGGCGGACGGGGCACTGGCGGCCACGGGTGGCGGGGCGGGAGCGCTGGGGGCGGGCAGCGGCCCGACCTGGGGCCCAGCTTGGGGCCCAGCTTGGGTCGGGGTGCGGCCCGCGGCGGCGTCGCGCATCCGCTGCAGGATGTCCTGCTGCGCCGCCGGCGGCAGGGTCGGCACCGGCAGGCCGTTCGGCAGCAGGGAGGGCAGGGAGGGTGGCGCCAGGGTCGCGCCTTCCGAGCCGGGGCCTGAGAAGGGCGTCTGCGCGAGGACGGGCGCGCCGACCGCCAGCAGGGCGAGCAGAAACCAGGCGACGCGCAAGGAACCCAACCGTAGGATGAATTTCATCTTCATTGTTTAGCTCGAATGGAGCATAGCCACCTGGTTCATGTCTGACCAAGCCCCATTCATCGGTGAAGGCGCGACGGGCCTCGCGACCGCGGAAATGCGCCACCGGCGACGCCTGGATGCCGCCTGGCTGGCCCTCGCCGCCGATGCCGCCTGGCGGCTGGGCCCGCGCCCCGTGGCGCTGATGCTCTGGCACCGCGCCCGGCTGGCGCTGCGACTGCCGCAGCGGGAACTGGCGCGGCCGCTGGCGCCGCAGGGGCGCTTCCTGCCGAATGTCGCACCCGCCCCGCCGCCGCTGGATGCGGCGGAGGCCGCCCGGCTGCTACAGGCCGCGGCCGCCCTGCCACGCCAGCCGGACTGGCATGGCGGCTATGATCCCGCGGCGCCTGCCCTCGGCCTCAAGCTCTTCGACCGTGGCGATATCCGCCCGGTCTGGGAGGCCAGCCGATTCGCGGACCTGCTGCTGCTGGCCCAGGCCGCGCGGCTGGACCCGCAGGCCGGTCCGGGCGCCGGGCATCTGGCCCGGGCAGAGCGGCTGCTGGCCGAATGGTGCGCCGCGAACCCCGCCTTCCGCGGCCCCGCCTGGGCCTGCGGGCAGGAGGCGGCGCTGCGGGCGCTGTCCCTCGCCCTGGCCCTGGCGCTGCTGGAGGCGGATCGCGACCCGCCGCCGGCCGCCCGCGCGCTGCTGGCCCTCTGCGCCCGGCGAATCGCGGCGACCCGCGCCTATGCCGCGGCGCAGGACAACAACCACGCCATCTCCGAACCCGCCGGCGCCTTCGCCTGTGCCCTGCTGTTGGGCGATGCGCCCGGCGCGGCAAGGGCGGCGCGGGCGCTGGCGGCGGCCGTCGCGCGGCTGGTGGCACCCGATGGCGGCTTCGCCCAGGTCTCGGCCGGCTATGCGCGGCTGGCGCTGGATGTGCTCTCCATCGCCGAATGGCTGCGCCGCCGGCATGGCGCGGCCCCCTTCCCCGCACCGCTCGCCGCCCGCGCCGCGGCGCTCGCCACCTGGCTGCACCGGGTGACGGCGGCGGAGGATGGCAGCGGCCCGGGCCTCGGCGTGGAGGATGGCTCCGCCTTCGCCGATCTCGGCCTGCATGGGCCGGCGGATGCGCGCGGCAGCGTGGAGCGCGCGGCGCGGCTTTTTGCGGGGGCCGGGGGCGACCTGCCGCAGGATCCGGGCTGCGCCTGGCTGGGCCTGGCCCGCCCGGAGGCGCGGCTGGCGCGGCCTGCGCGCTGGCGGGCGGCCGGCAGCCAGGGCTGGGCCGAGGCCGGCGCCACCGCCCTGCTGCGCTGCGGCCCGCTGCGCTTCCGGCCCGCCCAGGCGGACCTGCTGCACCTGACCCTGCGGGATGGCGCGCGCTGCGTGCTGCGGGATGCCGGCACCGGGGCCTACAACCCCCCCGCCGGCTGGTGGTGGGCGGCGCTGGCCAGCGGCGCGGCCCATAACGCGGTGCTCTTCGACGAGGCCGAGCCGATGCCCCGCCTCGGCCGCTTCCTCTTCGCCCGCTGGCCGCGGCTGCGGGACCTGCCGGAGGGCGCGGCCCGCCGGGATGCCGCCGGCCATTGCCATGCCCGCAGCCTGGCGGTGCAGGGCCGGGTCTGGACCGTCACGGACCGCCTCGCCGGACGCTTCCGCCAGGCCAGTCTGCGCTGGCGCCTGCCGCCGGGCGACTGGCGGCTGGTGGAGGGCGGACAGGGCGCCACCGATGGCCGGCTGCACCTGGCCATTGCCAGCGATGCGGCGCCGGGCGCGCTGCAGCTGGCCCTCGAACCCGGCTGGGAAAGCCCGGCCTACGGGCGGATCGCCCGCTGCACCCTGCTGCGCATCCGCGCCGAGGCACCGGTGACGCGGCTGGTGACGGAAATTCGCCTCTCCTAACAAAGACGGATTGCAATCCCTCCAGTTCATCAACATCCTGTGTGCGGAGGCGCCGGAATGCCGCTCGAGTTCCTGGTCGGTCGGCTATGGAGGCTACGCTGGCGCGTCGTGCTGCTGGCCGTCCTGCTGCTTTCCGCCGGCGCTGCCATCGTGCTCGCCTGGCCCCGCAGCCATGTGGCGGAGGCGCTGGTCGCCCCGTCCGAGACAACGGGCATCGCCACCTCCTCCCTGCTCTCGCCCTCCCCGGCCTTTTCCGGTCTGCTGGATCCGCGGCCGACCGGCAATTTCGCCATCTACCTGGGCGCGCTGCGCTCGGCAGAGGCCGCGATGCTGCTGGCGGAGTCGACGCCGCTGCTGGCCGACCTGGCGGCGCGGCGGGCGGAAGGGCCGGCGGGGGCGCTCCGCCGGCTGCTCGGCCTGCGCATGGAAACCGACCTGGACGACGCCCGCGCCTGGCTGGAGCGCAACCTGGCGGTGACCCAGACGCTGGGCGCCGTCACCTGGACCCTGCAACTCGCCCATCCCGATCGCGAACGGGCGCTGGACGCGCTGCGCCGGCTGCATGCCTTCGCCGAGGCCAAGGTGCGCGCCGATCTCGCCGACATGGCGCGGCGCCGAATCGCGGCGCTGGAGGCGCGGCTGGCGCGGGAATCGGACCTCTATATCCGGCAATCCCTCTACGAGATGCTGGCCCAGCAGCAGCGCGTCGGCCTGGTGGTGGCGGCGGATGAGGCGGTGGCGGCGCGGCTGGTCTCCGCGCCGATCGTCGACCAGCGCCCCTCCCTGCCCAACCGGCCGCTGCTGCTGGCGCTGCTGCTGGTAGTGGCACCGATGGCGGCGCTGGGGCTGGTGGCGGCGGGCATCCTGCTGGCCGGCCCGGGACCGGTGGCGGTGCATCCGGCCTATCGGCTGGAGGCCGCCGAATGACCGCCGCGCCGGCCGTGCCGCCGACCTTCGGCTCCTTCCTGCTGGCCAGCCTGGCCGGGGGTCTCGCGGCGGTGCTGCAGCTGGCCGGCGCGCTGAAGACCGCCCCGGCCCTGGCCGGCGCCCTGCCCTTCGACCTGACGCTCGCCAGCCTGGTCGGCCTGCTGCCGCTGCTCGCGCTGCTGCTGGCCACCCGGCGCTGGGTGGTTGCGCCGGAACTGGCGCTGCCGCTGGCCGCCGCCGCGCTGCTCTGGCTCTGGCTGGTGGTGGCCGGCGCATGGTCCCCCTCCCGCCTCGTGCTGGCGCAGAAACTGCCGGAGCTGGCGCTGGCCGGGCCCTTCATGCTGGCCGCCGGGCTGCTGGTGGGGGCGGAGCCGGCGGCACGGCGGGCGCTGTGCCGCTTCACGCTGGGCATCGGAATGCTGCTGGCCGTGGTGATCGGCCTGGGCGCGCTGCGCGGCTGGCAGGCGGTGGCGCAGGACCTGGACCAGGCCAGGGTGCACCACCAGCTGGCCGGCCTGGCGCTGGCCACCGCCGCCGCCCTGGCCGCGCTGGCGGCGGTGGAGGCGCGGCATTGGCTGCTGCGCCTCGGCTGGATGCTGGCCGTGCTGGGCCTGGCCGCCGCGGCGCTGCTGCCGGGCGGACGCACCGCCCTGGCGGCGCTGATCGCGGGCGTCGCCCTGACGCCGGCGCTGCGGCTGGGCTGGCGCGGCGGCCTCGGCTGGCTGCTGGCGGTGCTGCTGGCCCTGGCCGCCTTCCTCACCTGGCTGCTGCTGCACCCGGACTGGGCGGAAGGGCTGCGCACCCTGGAACGGCTGACGGCGGAACCCGCGGGGCTGGAGGCGCGGCAGACCCTGTGGCAGGCGGCGCTGCACTGGGCGGGGCAATCCGCGCCCTGGGGCCTTGGCACCGGCGGCTTCACCATCGCCGCCGGGCACGGCGAATGGCGCGGCCTCTATCCCCACAATCATGCGCTGGAGGCGCTGGCCGAGGGCGGGCTGCCCGGGCTGCTGCTGTGGCTTGGCGCCTTCGGCGGCGCCGCCCTCGCCATGGCGCGGCTGGCGCCCGGGCTGCCGCCGGCGCGGCTGGCGCGGATCGCGGCGCTGGTGCTGCCGGTGGCGCTGACCGTGATGGTCTCCACCGACCTCGGCAATCGCATGGCCTGGTTCGCGCTGGGCCTGGCGCTCAGCCTCGGCCTGGGGGCGCGGGCGCCGCAGGCGCGGGGCAACAACCATGTATGACCGCTTCGGCAAGCGGCTGCTGGATGCGGTGCTGGCGGCGCTGCTGCTCGGGATGCTGGCGCCGGTCTTCGCCGCCGTGGCGCTGGCCGTCTGGTGGCGACTCGGCCGCCCGATCCTGTTCGTGCAGCCCCGCGCCGGCCGCCACGGCCGGCCCTTCACGCTGATAAAATTCCGGTCGATGGCAGAGGGCCGGGCGCCGGATGCGGAACGCCTCTCGGGCTTCGGCCGCGCGCTGCGCGCCAGCGGGTTGGATGAGCTGCCGCAGCTGGTCCATGTGCTGCGCGGGGAAATGAGCCTGGTCGGCCCGCGGCCGCTGCCGCTGTCCTATCTGGCGCATTACTCGGCCCGGCAGGCGCAGGGGCTGCGGGTGCGGCCCGGGCTGCTGGGGCCGGGGGTGGCGGCCGGGCGCAATGAAGTGGCCTGGCCGCAGCGGCTCGAGCTCAGCGCGGACTATGCCAGCCGGCCCGCCCGGCTGGGCCGGGACCTGGCGCTGGCCTTCCGCAGCCTGCTGGTGCTGCTGCGCGGCCAGGGCGTTTCCGCGCCCGGCCACGCCACCATGCCGGCCTTCGCCCCCTCGGATCATCCGCGACGTGGCGACAAGGGCTGACCGCCCACCCCTTCCCACCGCCGGACCCTTCCCGAAATCGTCATGCAACCGGTTGCGGCCCGCCGAAAACGCGCAGGGAATGCTTGCTTTTGGGCAAAGTCATCAACCAGTATAAGAATCATTAAGCCAACATTCAATTTGCTGGTTCATATGGGACATCTGAGGCCCACCCCCGTCGCCGCCGCTCTGCTGCCCTTCCCGGGTCGCCAGCCACCGGGATGCCAGCCGCCGGCCCGCCTTGCGCTCTCCCCGCCGCACCTGGCGGGTGGGGAGATCGAGGCGCTGCGCGCCACCCTGCATGCCGGCTGGCTGGCCCCCGCAGGCCCCACCCCCGCGGCCTTCGAGGCTGCGATCGGCACCGCCACCGGCTTCGCCGCCACGTTGGCCACCACCTCCGGCACCGCGGCGCTGCATCTGGGCTATCGCGTGCTGGGCGTGCAGCCGGGCGACGAGGTCTGGGCCCCCGGCATGACCTTCGTCGCCACCGTGGCGCCCGCCGTGCAGATGGGCGCGGTGCCCCGCTTCCTGGACGTGACCCCGGCCGGCTGGACCATGGACCCCGGCTTGCTGGCCGAGGAACTGGCGCTGGCCGCCCGGCGCGGCCGGTTGCCGCGGGTGGTGGTGCCGGTCGATCTCTATGGCCAGTGCTGCGACCTGCCGGCCATCGTCGCCGCCTGCGACCGCTGGGGCGTGCCGGTGCTGTGCGACAGCGCCGCCGCCATGGGTGCCCTGCAGCGCGGCGGCCGGCATGCCGGGCGCGGCGCGACGCTGGCCGTCTTCTCCTTCAACGGCAACAAGATCGTCACCGCCGCGGGCGGCGGCGCGCTGGCCAGCGACGATCCGGCGCTGATCGCCCGCGCCCGCCACCTGGCCGGCCAGGCGAAGGAGGCCTGGCCGCATTACGAGCATGAGACCACCGGCTATACCTATGGGATCTCCTCCGTCCTCGCCGCCGTCGGCCTGGCGCAGCTGCCGGTGCTGGAGGCGCGGGTGCAGCGCCGCCGCGCCATCTTCGCCAACTACGTGGAGTCGCTGGGCGAGCTGCCGGGCCTCGGCTTCATCCCGGAGCCCGCCTGGGGCCGCGCCAATCGCTGGCTGACGGTGCTGCAGGTGGACCCCGCCCGCTTCGGCGCGGACCGGGAGGAACTGCGCCGGGCGCTGGAGGCCGCGGGCGTGGAAAGCCGCCCGGCCTGGAAGCCGCTGCACCTGCAGCCGGCCTTCCGCGGCGCGCCCCAGGCCGGTGGCGCGGTGGCCGCCGCGCTGTTCGAGCGCGGGCTCTGCCTGCCCTCCGGCAGCGGGATGAGCGAGGATGATCAGGTCCGCGTCATCGACGCGGTGATCCGCTGTGCGCAGCGCTGACAACGGCTGCACGACCGGCACCGGCCAGGCCGGGCCGCCGGAAGGCCGGGCCGAGGGCCTGCGCATCCTCTACCTGCACCAGCACTTCTCCACCCCCGCCGGCAGCACCGCCACGCGCGCCTTCCACCACGCCGGGGCGCTGGCCGCGGCCGGGCACCGGGTGACGCTGGCCTGCGGCCGCTACGATGGGGCCGTCACGGGCCTGTCGGGCCCCTTCCGCCAGGGCCGCCGCCAGGGGCGGGTCGGGAATTTCGAGGTGGTGGAGTATGACATCCGCTGCGGCAACAGCCAGAAGCTGATGGCCCGCACCGGCGCCTTCCTGCGCTTCGCCGCCGCCACCACGCGGCTGGCGCTGGCCGGGGTTCCCACCGGCCCCTGGGACCTGATCCTCGCCTCCTCCACCCCGCCCACCGTGGCGCTGCCGGCGCTGCTGGCGCGGCGGCTGCGCGGCACGCCCTTCATCTTCGAGATCCGCGACCCCTGGCCCGAACTGCCCGCCGCGCTGTCCCGCCGCGCCGGGGCGGCGTCCGCCGACCTACGCGCGCAGGAGGCCGCCAGCGCCCCGCCCCGGGCCGCAGTGCCGGCGCCGGTGCTGGCCGCGCTCGGCCGGCTGGCCGATGCCGCCTGCCGCCAGGCCGCCGCCGTGGTGGCGCTGACCGAGGGCATGGCCCGCCTGGCGCTGGAACGCGGCGCCGATCCGGACCGGCTGCGGGTGCTGCCGCAGGGCGCGGACCTGGTGCTGTTCCACCCCGCCGTCGCCCCCTGGCGCCCGCCGGAAGTGGCGGCGGAGGAGACCCTGGCCGTCTATGCCGGCGCGCATGGCCCGGCCAATGGCCTGCACCAGCTGCTGGATGCCGCGGCCCGGCTGCGCCGCACCGGCCTGCACCTGGTCCTGGTGGGGGAGGGTTCGGAAAAGCCCGGCCTGGTGGCCCGCGCCGCGGCGGAACGGCTGCCCGTCACCTTCCTGGACCCGATGCCGAAGGCGCATCTGGCGCGGCTGCTGGCCGGCGCCGAGATCGGCCTGCTCTGCCTGGCGCCGGTGCCCGAATTCGCCGAATGGACGGCGCCCAACAAGCTGGCGGAGGGCCTGGCCTCCGGCCTGCCCATGGTCACCAATACGCCGGGCCGCACGGCGCGGCTGCTGGCCGAGGGCGGCTGCGGCCTGACCGTGCCGCCCGGCGATCCGGATGCGCTCGCCGGCGCCCTGCTGGCCCTGGCGACGGACCCGCCGCGCCGCGCCGCCATGGCCCGCGCCGCGCGCATCGTGGCCGAGCGGCACCTGGACACCCGCCGCATCGCCGCCCGGCTGGTCGCGGTGGTGGAGGCGGTGGCTGGCCACGTGCCCCGCCGCACCACGCCGCGCCGGGACCGGGCCGAGGCCGAGTGAACGAAGCCCTGGTGCTGATGCTCTCCGCCGCCCATCCGGCCGCCGATGTGCGGATCGTGGGCAAGGAGGGCGCGGCCCTGGCCGAGGCCGGCTTCCGCCTGCTGCACCTGGCGCCGCGGCTGGGGGGGCCGGCGCCGCCGGATCGGCTGCATGGCGTGGCGCTGCGGACCTTCCCGGCGCCGCGCGGCTGGCTGGGCCGGCTGCGCGGCATCCCGGCGCTGGCCCGCCGCGCCGCGGCGCTGCAGCCCCGGGTGATCCATGCGCATGAGCCCGACAGCTGGCTGGCCGCCCTGCTCGCCGCCCGGCGCTGCGGCGCGCGGGTGGTGCTGGATGTGCACGAACACTATCCCTCGCGCCTCGATCCCGTGCTGCCGGCGCCGCTGCGGCCACCGGCGCGGCTGGCGCTGCGGCTGCTCTGCCGGGCGGTGGCGGGGCGGGCGGATGCGGTGGTGGTGGCGAAGGATGGGCTGGCCGGGGATTATGGCGGCGAGGCGCGCTGCATCCCGGTGCGCAACTACGCCACGCCGGTCGCCATCGCGCCCCGCCGGCACGCGCCCGGCCCGCCAAAACTGCTGCACCTGGGCGCGCTGACCGCCAGCCGCGGCGCGCTGCTGATGCCGCGTCTGCTGGCGCAGCTGCCGCAGGCCCGGCTGCAGCTGGTCGGCCGCTTCACCGATGCCAGCGAGGCCGCCTTCCGCGCCGAGGCCCGCCGGCTGGGCGTCGCCGGGCGCATCGAGTCCCTGGGCTGGATGCCGCGGGAGGAGGCGCTGGCGGTGGCGGCCGGCTGCGACATCGGCCTGGTGCTGTTCCAGCCGGGCGTCGAGAACCACCGCCTGGCCCTGCCGCACAAGCTGTTCGACTGCATGCTGGCCGGCCTGCCCGTGATCGTGCCGGATTTCGCGACGGAAGTGGCCGCGGTGGTGCGCGATGCCGGCTGCGGCCTGGCGGTGGATGTGACCGATCCCGGCGCCATCGCCGCCGCGGTCGAGGCCCTGGCGGACCCGGCGCAGCGCGCGCGGCTGGGGGCAAGCGGCCGGCAGGCGGCGCTCAGCCGCTATGGCTGGACGGCGGAGGCGGCGCGGCTGGTGCGCCTCTATCAGCGCCTGACCGCACCGCCCCTCGCCGCCGCCGCGCCCGCCGCGCTGAACGGCCTGAACCCGTCTCAGACGGTGACCGAATAGCCTTCCGAGGCGACCGCCGCGGCCAGTTCCGCGCGGCTCAGCCGGCTCTCGGCCCGCACCTGCCCGGCGACGAGGTCGACCTCGACCTTCGCCTGCGGGTCGCGCGCCTGGATCGCCTTGGTCACCGCGCGCACGCAATGGCCGCAGGTCATGCCGTCGACCTTCAACGCTTCCGTCACCGCGCGCCTCCCTCCAGCTCCGCCAGGATCGGACAATTCGGCCGATCGTCGCCGCTGCAATGCTGCGCCAGGTGGCGCAGGCTGTCAGCCACCGCCTGCAGCGAGGCCGCCTTGGTCTCCAGCGCTGCCACATGCGCCAGCGCCATCTGCTTCACATCGGCACTGGCGCGGGAACGGTCACGCCACAGCGCCAGCAGCTTGCGGATATCCTCCAGCGGGAAGGCCAGGTCCCGCGCATGGCGGATGAAGCGCAGCACGGCGACATCCTGCGGGCCGTAGCTGCGATAGCCGTTCGGCCGACGCTCGGCCTCGATCAGCCCGATCGCCTCGTAATGCCGGATCATCTTGGCCGAGACGCCGGAGCCGGCGGCGGCCTCACCGATATTCATGCCAGCCTTCACGCGCCTGGGCGCGGGGCCGGGGCGGCCGGGCGCCAGCGCGCCAGCAGCAGGGCGTTGGTCAGCACCGAGACCGAGGACAGCGCCATCGCCGCCCCCGCGAAGGGCGGCGAAAGAAGCCCGGCCGCTGCCAGCGGCAGGCCGAGCAGGTTGTACGCGAAGGCCCATGCCAGATTCTCCTGCAGCTTGCGGTATGTCCGACGGGTAATCTCGAGGGCCGCCGGCACCAGCGCCGGATCCCCCCGCATCAGCGTGACGCCCGCGGCCGCCATGGCCACGTCCGTGCCGGTGCCCATTGCGATGCCGAGATCGGCCGCGGCCAGCGCGGGGGCATCGTTCACACCATCGCCCACCATGGCGATGCGCGCGCCTTCCTTGCGCCAGGCGGCGATGGTCTCCAGCTTCTGGCGCGGCAGCATCTCGGCGGCCACGCGGTCCAAGCCCAGCGTCTCCGCCACCGCGCGGGCGGCGGCGGGGCTGTCGCCGGACAGCATCGCGACATCGACGCCCATGCCGCGCAGGGCGGCGACGGCCCCGGCGGCGCTGGGCTTCAGCGCATCCTCGAAGGCCAGCAGGCCGCGCACCTGCCCGGCGCCCGGCGCCAGCAGCCAGGCGAGGCTGCGGCCCTGCGCCGCCTCGGCCTCCGCCAGCGCGGCGAGCGGGCCGGGCTCCAGCCCCGATTCGGCCAGCAGGCGCGGGCTGCCGAGCACCAGGCGCTCCCCGCCCACCACGCCTTCCACGCCGCGGCCCGGCAGGGCGCGGAAGCTTTCGGCCGCGGCCGGCTGGTTGCCCGCCGCGGCCAGCACGGCGCGGGCGAGCGGATGCTCGCTGCCCGACTGCAGGGCGGCGGCCTGGGCCAGCACGGCCTCGGCCGTGAGCCCCTCGGCCGGATGCAGCGCGGCCAGCCGCGGGCGGCCTTCCGTCAAAGTCCCGGTCTTGTCGAAGGCGACCAGGGTGATGCCCTGGGCACGCTCGATCGCCTCCGCATCGCGGACCAGGATGCCGGCGCGGGCGGCGGCGCCGGTGCCGGCCATGATGGCGGCGGGGGTGGCCAGCCCCAGCGCGCAGGGGCAGGCGATGACCAGCACCGCCACGGCATGCAGCAGCGCTGCCTCCGCCCCCGCCCCGGCCAGCAGCCAATAGAGCAGCGTCAGCGCGGCGAGGACGATCACCACCGGCACGAAGACCGCCGCCACCCGGTCCACCAGCTTCTGCACCGGCGCCCGGCTGGCCTGGGCGGCGGAGACCAGCGCCGCGACGCGGGCCAGCGTGGTCTCCCCGCCCACGGCGGTGGCACGCAGCACCAGCCGGCCGTCCAGCACCACCGTGCCGGTGGCCAGTTTTGTGCCCGGCGCCTTCTCGACCGGGCGGCTCTCGCCGGTCAGCGCGCTTTCATCGACGCCGGCCTCGCCCTGCTCCACCACGCCATCCACCGGCACGCCCTCGCCGGGGCGCAGCACCACCACATCGCCCACCACCAGCGAGGCCGCCGGCACCTCGCGCTCCGTCCCATCGGCCTCCAGCAGCCGGGCGGTGCGCGGGCGCAGGTCCAGCAGGGCGCGCAGCGCGGCGCCGGTGCCGCGCCGGGCGCGGGCCTCCAGGTGCTTGCCCAGCATGACGAAGAGGATGACGACCACCGCCGCCTCGAAATACAGCGCGTGGCTATGCCCGCCGCCGTGCTGGATCAGCAGGACCAGCGACAGGCCGAAGGCGGCGGAGGTGCCGATGGCGACCAGCAGATCCATATTGCCGGTGCCCGCCCGCAGCGCGGCCCAGGCGGCGCGGTAGAAGCGGGCGCCGAACCAGAACTGCATGGGCAGGGCCAGCGCGAGCTGCACCCAGCCATTCGGCATCCAGTCCTGGCCGAAGGGCATGCCGAGCATGCCAATCAGGAAGGGCGCTGCCAGCAGCCCGGCCAGCGCCAAGTCCCGCCGCTGGGCGGCCAGCTTCGCCGTCGCCGCCGCCTCCTCCGCCGCGCCATCCTCGGGGGTCGCCGCCAGGCGGTAGCCGGCCTCAGCCAGGGCGGCGGCCAGCACCGAATCCTCCACCGGCAGCAGCAGCCGGAGCGTCGCCGTTTCGGAGGCCAGGTTCACCGAGGCCTCGGCGACGCCCGGCACCGCCCGCAGCGCGCGTTCCACCCGGCCGGCGCAGCTGGCGCAGGTCATGCCCTCCACGCCGATCCGGCGCTCGGTCTCCGGCACCGCATAGCCGGCCGCCCGCACCGCGGCGGCCAGGTCCTCGACCGGCGCGCTGCCCTGCACCGCGGCGCGTTCCGAGGCCAGATTCACCTGCACCGCGCTGGTGCCCGGCACCGCCATCAGCGCGCGCTCCACCCGGCTGGCGCAGCTGGCGCAGGTCATGCCCTCGATGGGCAGGGAGAGGCGGGGGAGGCTTGGCTGCGGGGCCTCGGGCATCGGGGTCTGGTTTTCCATGACAGGCAGATGGGTCTTCCCAATGTGGGAAGGTCAAGGGACGAATTCTTCCAGGCCGGCGGCGGCCCGGCCGAAGCATGCCAGGACGGACAACGCTGTCCTTGATCCAGCGCAGGTTTTGCGGCCCGGTTGCGCTTCCCGTTGACGCGCGGGGGCCGGCGGACGACATCCGCTAGCCATGCGCAACCACCCTCGCCCCGCTCTGTTCCTGGCCGCCCTGCTGGCTGGCCTGACCCCCGCCTTGGGCCCGCTGCCCGCCAGCGCCCCGGCCCTGGCGCAGGAGGCCGGCCAACTGCGCCCGCCGGAAGGCGCGGTGCGAATCGTCAACCGCACCGGCCAGCCGGCCACCGCGCTGCATGCGGTGCGCAGCGGCCGGACGGATTGGGGCAGCAACCTGCTGAATCGCGGCCCACTGCCGAACAATGCGGGCTTCACCCTGCGCCCGAATGCCGAGGCCGGCTGCCGCTTCGACATCCGCCTGGTGCTGGAGGATGGGCGGGAAAGCCTGGCGCGCGACCAGGACATCTGCGCCAACCGCCAGCTGGAACTGCACACCGCCAGCGCCGCCGCGCCGCCCACCCCTTCCGTGGCGCAGGCGCGGCCGAACCCGCAGGCCCGCAACGTGTCCACCGGCACCGGCTTCGTCGTGGCGCCGGACCGGGTGCTGACCAACCAGCATGTGGTGGCGGGCTGCGACCGCATCCTGGCGCGCGCGCCGGATGGCCGCTGGCTGGCCGCGGTGCCGCCGGCGCAGGTGGATGCGGCGCTCGACCTGTCCATCCTGCGCATCCCCGGCAATCCCGGCCCCGCCCTGTCCTTTCGCGCCGGCCCCGCGGTGCGGCGCGGCGAGGGGGTGGTGGCCTATGGCTTCCCGCTGACCGGCCTGCTCTCGGCCGACCCGAAGCTGACGCGCGGCGAGATCAATGCGCTGGGCGGCATCCGCAACGACCAGAACAACTTCCAGATCAGCGCCGAGGTGCAGCCCGGCAATTCCGGCGGGCCGCTGCTGGACATGCAGGGCCATGTGGTGGGCGTGGTGGTGGCGAAGCTGGACAGTCGCCGCGTGCAGAACGTGGACAATGTGAATTTCGCGGTGAAGGGGGAGGCCGCCCAGGCCTTCCTGCGCCGCGCCGGCCTGTCCTTCCAGACCGCCGAAAGCCGCGGGCCGGAGCGCAGCGCGGCGGATGTGGGCGACATCGCCAACCGATCGACCGTGCTGCTGCGCTGCGAGCGATAGGCGACCGGAACCGCCGCCTTTCCGATTGGTTCATCCCCGGCCGGACAGGAACCGGCGCCGCCACGGAGCCGCCAGATGCCCGCCAGACCCTTCCCGCTCCTCCTGCTGCTGGGCGCACTGCTGCCCTTCGCCGCCGCGGCGGAGGAGGATGGGGCCTAGCCCAATGCCGGGGCGCCCTTCTCGGTCGGCGATGCCTACACTTCGGAGGCCGGCGAGTTCACCCTGGAGAACGTCTTCGGCTATGAGCGGGCGCGCGGTGGGCGCGGTGGGCGCGAGGATTTCCGGCCCTCGCCGACCCTGAAATACGGCCTGAACGACCGGCTGGAGCTGAGCCTCGGCGGCGATTACGGTTTTGGCAACGGCAGCGGCGTGAACCAGGGCAGCATCGGCCCGGCGCTGACCGCGCGGCTGGCGGACCAGGACGGCCTGCTGCCGACCGTGTCGCTGGCGCTCGGCGCATCGCTGCCCTTCGGGCCGGGCCGCGGCGGCACGGTGATGGACCTGACGGCGGCCACGAGCTGGGTGACCGGCCGCGGGCCGGGCAGCTTCGGCCTGCACCTGAATGCCGGCTTCCTCTCCACCATCGACCCGCAGCCGGGCGAGCGCCGCACCGGCTGGCTGGCCGGCGCCGCGGTCAGCCATGTGGTGAACCCGCAGACGGTGCTGGTCGCCGCCTATTCCCGGCAGACGCAGGATGAGGGGGAGCGCGACTACAGCCTGGTGGAGGCCGGCGTGATCCGCGGACTGACCGACCAGCTCAGCCTGGGGCTGGCGGCCGGCGCCGGGTTGAACCGCGATTCCCCCCGCCTGCGCCTGACCGCCTCCCTCACCTACAGTTTCTCGACCGGGCGGTAGTCCGGCGGGCTGAGGCGGTTGTTCGGTCGCGAGGGCGTCTGAAGTGGGGGCTTATCGTCACGCCCCCCTCACCCAACCCTCTCCCCCCTGCGGGGGGAGAGGGCTTTTTTCTTAGCTTCTCAGCCGAGCGCCGCCGCGCGGATCGAGGGGTCGATGTAGCGCGTGATGTCGCCCAGCTCCTTCGCTGGCTGGGCGTATTTGCTGCGCAGCCGCAGCACGGTGCGCAGCCCGGCCTCGTCGATCCGCAGGTCGCGGTAGATTCCGCGCTCGGCATCCAGCAGCGCGGTGGCGGCCCGCGCCGCGACCGGGGGCGGCATATTGGCGCGCGCCGTCAGGATGGCCGCGGCCTCCGCCCGGTTCGCATCCAGCCAGGCCAGGCTGTCCCGGAAGCCGCGGGTGAAGCCCACCAGCGCCGCCCGCTTCTGGTCGATCACGCCGCGCCGCGCGGCGGCGACGATGCCCTGATAGGCACCCACCGCATCCCGCCCGCGCGCCAAGCGCCGGAAGCCGCGTGCCTCCGCCGCCAGGTCCAGCGGGGTGTTCAGCAGCGTCGCCGCCTGCTTGCCCTCCAGCAGCGCCGCCAGCCGCTGCGCGCCGCCGCCGACGGCGACCCATTCCACCTGGTCGGCGATGCCCGCCTGGCCCAGCACCTCGCGCAGCACGAAGGCGAAGCCCGTGGTCATGGCATCGACGGAGACGACCTTGCCGCGCAGCCCGGCGAGGTCGGGCACATCCGCCGCCGCCATGACCGAGAGCATGCCGTCATCGACGCCGAAGAAGGCCGCAAAGTCGGAAGGCCCCGGCAGCTGCGCCTCGCCCTGGCCCTCATTATAGGCAACGATATTGTCGACCGAGGTCAGCGCCAGGTCGAATTTTCCGGCGTAGAGGTCGGAAGCCATGGCGCGGGAATTCGGCGTCAGCTCCAGCGCCACCTCCACCCCGTGGCGGGCAAAAATGCCCTGGGCCTGGCCGGCCCAGAGGACGAGGTTGGAGGCCCCCGCGAAGGCCACCACGTTCAGCCGTGCCGGGCCTTGCGCGCTGGCCGCGCCGGCCGCCAGGGCGCCTGCGAGAGTCATGGCGCTGCGCCGCGTGATGTCGTGCATGACACGATCAATCCGCGAACTGGCCAGCGGCCTGCAGGATCGGGCGCCAGCGCTCGATCTCGGCCGCCAGATGCGCGCGATGCACCTCCCCGTTCTGCCGCGAGACGGGCTCCGGCGGGCTGCCGAGGCCGGTCATGCGCTCCACCACGCGGGGATCGGCCAGCGCGGCGCGCAGCGCCTGGTTCAGCCGGTCCTGCACCGGCTTCGGCGTGCCGGCCGGCGCGTAGAGGCCGTGCCAGATCGCCACCTCGAAGCCCGGCAGCCCGCCCTGGATGGCGGTGGGCACGCCGGGCACGGCGGGCAGCGGCTCCGCCGTCGTCACCGCCATCGCCTTGATCTGGTTCGCCTGGATGAAGGGAATCGCGCTGGTGGTCTGGTCGCAATAGATGTCGAGGCGATTGGCCATCAGCTCCGGATAGATCGGGCCGGAGCCGGCGAAGGACACCGTGGTGAAGCGCGTGCCGAGGCTCGCCTGCAGCAGCGTGCCGCAGAGCTGGCTGGCGGAGCCGAGGCCGGCATTGCCGAGGTTGATGCGCTCCCCGCCCTCTCGGATCAGCCGGATCATCTCGCCGAAATTGGCGGCGGGGAAATCGGGGCGGGTCAGCCAGACCATCGGCGTGGCGGTGACCAGGCCCAGCGTCTCGAAGGCGGTCAGCGGGTTGTAGGGCAGGCGGCGATACAGCGTCGGCGCCGTGGACATGCCGATGTTGTGCAGCAGGATGGTGTGGCCGTCCGGCCGCGCCTGGGCCACGCGGTTCACGCCGATGGTGCCGCCGGCGCCGCCGACATTCTGCGCCACGACATTGACGCCGAGATCGCGCGACATCGCCTCCGCCAGCATGCGGCCGACCGCATCGGTGGGGCCGCCGGGGGCGAAGGGAATGATGAGGGTGATGGGCTGGCCGGCGGGCCAGGCGGCCTGCGCACGGGCGCCCTGGGGCAGCAGCGCGGGGGCGGCGAGGGCGGCGGCGAGCAGGGTGCGGCGGGTGGTCTGCACGGACATGTTTTTCATTCCCTTGGACGTTTTTGGTGGCCGGTTTTCCGGCCTGGTTGGTTGCAGTCGGTCTTGATCCTGCGGTGCCCCCCTCACCCGCTCCGGCTAGGCGCTGCGCGCCAAGCCTGCGCAGCCCTCTCCCCCCGACGGGGGGAGAGGGTTTGGGTGAGGGGGGCTGCGCAGGCCTTGAAAGCCTCGGCCAGTCGCGCGCCCTTCTCGCTCAGCGCCCTCCGCCGATATCCACCAGCGTGCCGGTCATGTAGGCCGCGCCCGGCGAGAGCAGGAAAGCCACCAGGCTCGCCACCTCCTCCGGCTCTCCGGGCCGCCCGAGCGCGATGGCCGAGGTCATCGCCTTCAGCCGGTCCGCGCCCGCGCGCGCCTCGTGGCTTTCGGTGCGGATCACGCCCGGCCGCACGCAGCACACGCGGATGCCAAGTTTGCCGACTTCATTGGCGAGGCCTGCGGTGAAGCCATCCACCGCACCCTTGGCGGCGGCATACATCACCCGCCCCGGCTGGCCTCCGAGCACGGAGGCGCGCGAGCCGATATTGACGATGACGCCGCCCTGCCCGCCGCGATCGGTCGCCATGCGGCGCACGGCGGCGGAGGAGCAGAAGACGGTGGTGCGCAGATTGCCGTCCATCATCAGGTCGTAATCGGCCGCGGTGATCTCGGCGATCTGCGCCTGGGCGCTGCCGCCCGCATTGTTCACCAGGCCCTTTACGGGACCGATGGTATCGGCGGCCTCGAACAGCGCGGCGATGCCGGATTCGGACTGCACATCCGCCTGCACCGCCTGGGCACGGCCGCCAGCGCCCTTGATGGCCGCTACGGTGGCCTCGGCAGAGGCCGCGTCGCGCGCGTAGTTGACGACGACGTTCCAGCCATCCGCCGCCGCCGCCTTGGCGATGGCAGCCCCGATGCCGCGCCCGGCACCGGTGACGATCAGCACGCCACGATCGGTCACCGCGACCACCCGCCGACCTGCGACAGCTCCGCTCGCGCCTCCGCCGCCGTCATCGGCTCCGCGCCAAACTCGGAAAGAATGCGCACGGCGCGTTCCACGAGCACGGTGTTGCTGACCGCGAGCTCGCCCTTGTTGAGATAAATATTGTCCTCGAGCCCGACGCGCACATGCCCGCCCAGCAACCAGGCCTGCGCCAGCATGGGGAATTCCATGCGGCCGATGGCGAAGGCCGCCCAGGGGCTGCCCGGCGGCAGGATGGACTTGGCGTAGTTCAGCGTCGCGGGGTCCCAGTCGAAGCCATAGCGGATGCCCATGCAGACCTGGAACAGGCAGGGGCCCTTCAGCACGCCATCGGCCATCAGCTTCTTCGCCAGGCCGATATCGCCGGAATCGAAAACCTCGAGCTCCGGGATGGTGCCGACCGAATAGATCAGCTCCGCCATGCGCGTGACGGACCAGGGCGCATTGATCACCACGGCGCTGCCGGACCACATGGTGTTCAGGTCGAGCGTCGCGATCTCCGGCTTCAGCTCGACGATGTGGGCCACGCGCTGATCCGGCGGCAGCAAGGTCGAGCCGGCGGCGGCTTCCCGCGGATTGTGCTCGGAGGGCACGAAGCGGCCGCCCGGGCCGGTGGTCAGGTTGATCACCACATCGGTGCCGGAGGCGCGGATGCGGTCCATCACCTCCCGGTACAGGTCGATGGACATGGACGGCCTGCCGGTGGCGGGGTCGCGCACATGGATATGCGCGACGGCGGCACCGGCCTTCGCGGCCTCGATCGCGGCATTGGCGATCTGCTCCGGCGTGATCGGCAGATGCGGCGTCTGCTCCGGCGTGGTGATATTGCCGGTGACGGCGCAGGTCAGGATGTATTTGCGGCGCATCGTGATCAGTCCTTCGCGGGGCCGAAGGCGGGCCTGCCGAGCGTGATGTCGAGGAAGCGGGTGATCAGCACGCGTTCGAACAGCCCGTTCTGCGCGAAGGGATCGCCGGCGGCGAAGGCCTCGGCCGCCGCGCGGTCCGGCACGCCGACGATGAAGACGGAGCCGATCCGCGCCTCCCCGTCATCGGCCACCATGGGGCCGGCCAGCTTGATGTCGACGGGGCTCGCCTTGAGATAGGCACGATGCGCGTCGTAATGCGCCTCGCGGATCGCGGCGCCATCGGCGACCTGGGTGCAGTGGATCAGGAACAGCATCTTAGGAAACATCCTCCCGGGGAATCCGGAATTCGTAGCGCAGTTTCGCGGGCTTGCCTTCCGCCTTCGGTGCGTCCCAGTCCGTGACGAGGCTGGCTTTCACGCCGAACACCGCATCGTCATGCAGATACGGGTCGCCATCCTTGAAGATGTGGGTGATCAGGTCGCGGTAGCCGGGCTTCTTGATCCAGAAATGCACATGCGTCGGCCGCATCGGGCTACGGCCCATGGAGGCGAGCACGCGCCCTACCGGCCCGTCATGCGGCACCGGATAGCTGGCCGGCATCACGGTGGGGAAGGACAGCACGCCATCCGCGCCGGTGACGAAACGGCCGCGCATATTGTGCTCGTCGCCCAGCTGGCTGTCGTAGAAGCCGTCCGGCGAGGTGTGCCAGACATCCACCTGCGCGCCTTCCAGCGGCTGGCCGGCCTCGTCCAGGATGCGGACCTCCACCTCCAGCGGCTCGCCCGCCACGCCGGGCGACATGTTCTGGCCGTTCTGCAGAACGGGAGGATTTTCGCGGTGGAAGGGGCCGAGCACGGTGGTCTCGCTGACGCTGGCATGGGTGCGATGCGCGATGGCGTCCACCAGCATGGAGACGCCGAGGATGTCGGACAGGAGAATGACCTCCTGCCGCTTGTCGTCGCACCAGCGGCCGAGCTCGGTGATGAAGCCGACGCCCTGCTCCCATTCCTCGGGCGCGAGTTCGACCTCGCGCACGAAGTCATGCACATGCGTCACGAGGGAGGTCATGATCTGGCGGATGCGCGGACTGGCCTCGGGCGAGATGCGCGCCAGCACGGCCTCGGTCAGGTTCTCGCTGGTATAGGTGATATGGCCTTCGGGCATCGGGGGGTTCCCTCTCAATCGGCCATGGTCAGCACGACGCGGCCGCGCGTGCCGCGGGCCACCGCGGCATAGGCCTCCGCGCCACGCGCCAGGTCATAGGTTTCGGCAAGGACGGGCGCCGGATAGGCGCCGGATTCGAAGCCGGGGCGCAGCGCCTCCATCATCGGGGCGCAGGCGGCGGCGGAGCGCTTCAGGCTGTCCACGCCGAGCAGCCTGCATTCGCGGCGATAGAAGGGGATCAGCTCGAACTTCACCTGCTCGCCCGGCGTGCCGGCGATGACGATCATGCGGCCGCCGAAGGTCAGCGCGGCCAGCGCGGCCTCGGTCAGCGCCGGCTTGCCGACGCAGTCATAGACCACGTCGACGCCGCGCCCGCCGGTGGCGGCGGCGATCTGCGCCGCCACATCGTCCCGCGTCACGTCGATGAAGCTTTGGGTCGCATGCCGCGCCGCGCTGTCGGCCGGTGCCGCGCCGCGCACCGCCGCGATCACCGTGCAGCCGCGCGCCGCGCCGATGCCGCAGGCAGCGCCACCGACGCCGCCCGTGGCGCCCAGCACCAGCAGCGTCTCGCCGGGCTTGAGCTGCGCATAGTCCAGCCCGATCCAGGCGGTGACGTAGTTCACCCCCACCGCGCCGGCCTGTTCGAAGGTGAGGTTCGCGGGCTTCCGCGCCAGCGCAGCCACCGGCAGCGCCAGGTAGCGCGCATGGCTGCCATCGCGGGTGAAGCCGATATCGCCGCCGGTGCCCCAGACCTCCACGCCCTGCCAAGCCGCAGGGCCTTGCACCACCACGCCCGCGAAATCGCGCCCCGGCGTGCGCGGCGGCACGGTCTGGCGCATGCGGCCGGCCAGGTTCTTCACGTCGGATGGGTTCACCGAGGCCGCCATGACGCGCACCAGCACCTCCTCCGCCGCCGTCACAGGCAGGGGCAGGTCCTGGCAGGCCAGCATCTCCGGCCCGCCGAAGGCGGCGAAGCGCAAGGCGGGGGCCTGCAGGGGCAGGGTCATCGCCTGCGGCGGCTGGGCGGATGCGGCGGGCGCCTTCCCCGCGGCGGGGGGAGCGTCGGTCATGGGCGGTCATTTCCTCCGTTGACGGTTCGGTAAGGCCTGCCGCGGCGAGGGTCAAGAAAAATCTGCAATCGATTGCAGTGCCCGCTTTTCCGGGGCTTGCGCTATAGCCGCCTGGATGTCCCTGCCCCCACCCCGCGATCCCGACGCCCTCCCCGGCGCCTCCCCACCCCGCGCCACCATCGCCGATGTCGCCCGCGAAGCCGGGGTGCATGCCTCCACCGTCTCCCGCGCCCTGAACCCCGCCACCCGCGGCATGGTGACGGAGGCGGTGGCGCTGCGCGTGGCGGCTGTGGCGGACCGGCTGGGCTGGCGGCCTTCCGCCGTGGCGGCCGGGCTGCGCACCCGCAAATCCCGCACCATCGGCATCCTGGTGCCGGATCTGATCAACCCGATCTTCCCGCCCATCCTGCATGCGGTGGAAACCCTGCTGGCGGCGCAGGGCTATGCCACGCTGGTGGCCAATACCGACAACGACCCGGCGCGGGAGGCGCTGCTGATCGAGCGCATGGCGACGCATCTGGTCGATGGGCTGATGCTGGCCTCCGCCGCCGCCGGCACCGGCGCCATCTCGCTCTGCGCCCGGCTCGGCATTCCCGCCGTGCTGATCAATCGCCGCATGCCGGAGGGGGCGGGCTGCGCCGCGGTCTCCGCCGTCACCAATGACGACCGGCACGGCATCGGCCTGGCGGTGGACCACCTGGTGGCGCTCGGCCATCGCCGCATCGCCCATCTCGGCGGGCCGGAGGGGGTCTCCACCGCCACGGACCGTCTGCAGGGGTTCCGCGACAGGCTTGCGCAGCATGGCCTGGAACCCGCGGCGCTGCGGCCTGCCCAGGCCTATACGCGCGAGGCCGGCCGCGCCGCGATGCAGGCGCTGCTGGCCGAGCCGGGGAAGGGCTTCACCGCCGTGGCGGTGGCCAACGACATGCTCTGCCTCGGCGTCTATGACGCGATGGAGGCGGCCGGGCTGCGCGTCGCCGCGGATATCTCCGTCACCGGCTTCAA
This sequence comes from Falsiroseomonas tokyonensis, assembly GCF_019024325.1. Classification (GTDB taxonomy): domain Bacteria; phylum Pseudomonadota; class Alphaproteobacteria; order Acetobacterales; family Acetobacteraceae; genus Falsiroseomonas; species Falsiroseomonas tokyonensis. The sequence continues at coordinate 1,105,481 of NZ_JAFNJS010000001.1, read as the reverse complement.
CGACATGCCCTTCGTCGACCGCATCCACCCGGCGCTGACCACCATCCGCATCCAGCACGACGCCATGGGCCGCCAGGCCGCGGAGATCCTGCTGGCGGAAATGGCCGACCCCACGCGGCCGCGCCAGAATATCCGCCTGGTGCCGGAACTGGTGATCCGCGCCTCCACCGCCCCGCCTGTCCAGGAGCCCGCATGCCGCTGATCGTCGCGCAGATTTCGGACGCCCATCTCGGGCCCCGCACCACCGTCTTCCAGGCGAATATGGCGCGGATCGAGGCGGTGCTGCATGCGGCGCCGCCGCAGGCGTTGGTGGGCAGCGGCGATCTCTCGCTGGATGGCGCGGGGCGCGATGCCGACCTCGCCTTCGCCGCCGCCGCCTTCCGCCGCGCCGCCGGCAGCGCGCCGCTGCTGACCATTCCCGGCAACCACGATGTGGGCAGCGACCGCCGCAGCATGCCGGACCAGCCGGTGGATGCCGCCCGCCTGGCCCGCTGGCAGGCCGAATTCGGCGCCGATCGCTTCTGCCACGACCTGGACGGTCCGGGCGGGGAGGCCTGGCGGCTGATCGGGCTGAACACGGAGATCATGGGCACGGGCCTGGCCGAGGAAGCCGCCCAGGCCGCCTGGCTGGTGCAGGCCCTGGAAGGCCTCGGCCGCCGCCGCATCGCCGCCTTCCTGCACAAGCCCGCCTTCGTGGAGAAGCCGAGCGATCCCTTCGACTACTGGTCCGTGCCGCCCGAAGGAAGGCCAGCCCTGGTGCCCCTGCTGGGGCATCCGGCGCTGCGCCTGGTCGCCTCCGGCCATCTGCACCTGCATCGCATGCAGCAGCGCGGCCAGGTGGTCTTTGCCTGGGCCCCGCCCGCCTCCTTCGTCTGCGAGCCGGAGATGCAGCCGGGACTGCCGGGGGACCGCGTCACCGGCTTCCTGCGCCACACCCTGCACCCCGACCATGTGGAAACCGAGCTGGTCTGCCCGGCCGGGCTGCGGGCCCCCTTCCTGGAGGAGGTGCGGGCGGAAACCTACCCGAAACCCACGTGAAACTCTGTTTTGTTCACGCTCTATGCAACCGTTGGTTGGTTTCCCGTAAACAAGGCCACGGCTAAATTTAGCGAGGTTCACTCCACGGGTCATACATGTCCCAGGCAAATATAGCCCAGGCCAAAAAGCCGAGGTCCGAATTCCTGGGCCTGCACGACCCCTATGGGGATACGCCCACCGGCAAGGATGCGCCGCGGCCGCCGGCCGGTCCGCTTGTGGATCGCGAAAAGGCAGGGGAGCTGGTGCGCGCGGGCAGTGCGCTGACCGCCCTTTTCCTGCTGATCGCGGTGATCATCACCGCCTTCAGCTAGATTTTCCGTCCCCCGGCAACGGAATGCCGGTCAGCGCCTGCCAGACCCGGATGACGAAGCCATCATCGGCGCGGCCATGGCCCATGGCGCTGGCCGCCGTGAACAGCTGCTGCGCCTGGCTGGCCAGCGGCACCGGGTGGTCCAGCGCGCGCGCCATCTGCGCCACCAGGCCGAGGTCCTTGACGAAGATATCCACGGCGCTGCGCGGGGCATCGTCCCCGGTCAGCACGCGCGCCATGCGGTTCTCGAACATCCAGGAATTGCCGGCCGCACTCGTCACCACGTCGTAGAGCTTCTGGGGATCCGCGCCGGCGCGGATGCCGAGCGCCATCGCCTCCGCCGCCACGGCGATATGCACGCCGGCCAGCAGCTGGTGCACGACCTTCACCGTGGCGCCGATGCCGGGGTCCTCGCCCAGCTCCCACACCTTGGTGGCGACCGCATCCAGCACCGGCTTCGCCTTGGCGAAGGCCGCCGGGCTGCCGGAGGCCATGACCGTCATCTCCCCCGCCGCCGCCTTGGCCGCGCCGCCGGAGACGGGCGCATCCAGGTAGAGAAAACCCGCTTCTTCCGCGCGCTTCGCCAGGCGCCGGGCATCGTCCGGGCCCATGGTGGCGGAGGCGATGATGACGGCGCCGGGGGCGAGCCGCGCAGCGCAGCCTTCCGGACCGAACAGCGCCGCTTCGGTCTGCGCGGCATTGACCACCAGCAGCAGCACCGCCTGCGTCCCCGCCGCGATGGCCCCCGCGCTGGCCGCCACCTGGCCGCCCGCCTTGGCAAAGCTGTCGCGCGCGGCAGACGAAAAATCGCAGCCGGTCACCGAAAGCCCCGCGCGCAGGCAGGACAGCGCCGCCCCCATGCCCATGGCCCCAAGGCCAATCACCGCCACCTGCACTGCCCACGCTCCCTGCATGTCGACCGCACCCTTACCGGGCGCGCGCGTTAAGACAAGACGAGGCGCGCGATCTGCACGAGGGCGGAGACGACGAGCAGCACCAGGACGATGCGGCCGAGCTTATCCATTGAGGGCATGGCGCGGAGATGGGAAGGCGCGGCGCGGCCGCCAAGGGCGGGCCGGCCCGCGCGGCGCGATGTCTCCGCATCGCGCCCTGCCGTCCTGGACGAGGGCTCCCGGCCCTTCCGCGCCATCCGCGGCCTGCCAGGGCACAACCGTCCTATCGGACAACAGTGGTTCAGTTTGAAGATGTCCGGCTGAAACTGTCCGCATCGCAGTGGTGCCGCATCCCCGATATGCTCGGCCCCAAGCAGGAGGGGCGAGCGATGCCGGACACGATTGAGCCGGTGGAAGCTGAACGCTTCGCGCCAGGCACTTTCGGCTGCCACGAGGCGCTGCACATGGCGCATGTTCTAGCTGAGTTGGTCGATGACCGTCTGTGCGGGCATCCGGCTGTGGGGTTGGTGCCCGAATGAAAGGCGCTGGCGGATCGGGCTGCGGCTGCGTTGCAAGATCTGTGTCAAGCCATCGGAGCAAGGCACAAGGACGCCTGACATGCCCAAGGGATGCGTCCACGGCTTCCGACGCCGCGTCGTCGATCGCTGCGGCCGCGCGGCGCGCTAGCCCGCAATCTCTCTGAGCAGAGCCTTCAAGGCCGGCGCGGCTCCGGCATGGCGGGCCAGCAGGACGGCTTCGTGCGCGCGGGCCTCGGCCACCAGTTCGGCCGCCAGCGTCACACCGCCAAGCGTGAGCAGGACGCGCATCGACCGGCCTTCCCGCCGGCGGGTGACCAGACCCTCCGCCGCCATCCGGTCCAGCAGCTTGGACATGGTGGGCTGCTGCATCAGGCAGGTGGCTGCCAGCTCGCCGACCGTGACGCCCTCTCCCGCGCCCTCCAGCGTCGCCAGCACGCGCCAGACCGGCACCGCCACGCCGCGGGCCTTCAGCTGCGCATGGAAGCCGGCCGAGGCCGCATGGCTCGCCCGCGCCAGCAGGGCCAGCAGATAGTCCTGGACGAAGCGCGGTTCCGTCTGCATGCCGGTCAATATATGACTTTTCATATCTCGCGGACCAGCGTTATCCTGCCGGCCAGGGCAGGGAGGGACCGGGATTGCGCGACGACCGGATCGAGCCGCAATGGATCGAGGCCTTCGAGGCGGTGCTCCGCCTGTGCAAGGCGCAGCCGGGGGAGGTCGTCTGCCTGCTGGCGGAAAGCCAGTCCCGCCCGCTGAACATCGACCTGGCGGAGCTCGCCGCGCATCGCCTGGGCTGCCGGCCCTTCCGCCTGGTGGTGCCGACGCCGCGGCAATCCGCGCCCGTACCGGTGCGCTCCACCGGCGCGTCGCGCGCCCTGCAGGGGCATCCCGCCGCGCTGGCGGCGCTTAAGGCCTCGTCGCTGGTGCTGGACCTGACGCTGGAAGGCCTGCTGCACGCGCCGGAGCTGAAGGAGATTCTTTCCGCCGGCGCGCGCATCCTGATGGTCTCCAACGAGCATCCGGAGGCGCTGGAGCGGCTGGTGCCGCGGCCGGAGGATGAGGCGCCGGTGAAGGCCGCGGTGAAGCGGACGCGGGCGGCGAAGAGCATGACGGTGACGAGCGCGGCGGGCACCGACCTCACGGTGGATATGGCCGGCGCCGTCACCGCCGGCGTCTGGGGCTGGACCGACCGGCCCGGCACCATCGCGCACTGGCCGGGCGGCGTCGTCGTCAGCTTTCCGCGCGCGGGCACCGTCAATGGAACGCTGGTGCTGGCGCCCGGCGACGTGAACCTGACCTTCAAGCGCACCATCGAAAGCCCGGTACGCCTGACGCTGGTGGATGACCATGTCACCGCGATCGAGGGCACGGGCCCCGATGCCATCGTCATGCGCGACTACCTGGCCGCCTGGGGCGATCGCGCGGCCTATGCGGTCAGCCATGTCGGCTGGGGCCTGAATCCCCGCGCGCGGCGGGAGGCGCTGATGTTCTACGGCCCGCGCGACACCAATGGCACGGAACTGCGCGCGGCGGCCGGGAACTTCCTGTTCTCGACCGGCGCCAATGAATTCGCGGGCCGCTTCACCGAGGGCCATTTCGACATCCCCGTCTTCGGCTGCACCATCGCGCTGGATGGCGAGCCCGTCGTCCTCGAGGGGAGGCTCGTTCCATGACCACCATCCTGCTGCACGGCATCGGCGGCCCCTCCTGGGGCGAAATTTCCCGAGATGCCCTCGACTGGCCCTTCCCGGGTTTTGGCGGCACGGCGCCGCTGCCCGCCATGACCTTCCCCGCGCTGACGCAGGCGCTGCTGGATGCGATGGATGCGCGCGGCATCGCCAAGGCCACGCTGGTCGGCCATTCCATGGGCGGCATGGTGGCGCAGGATTTCGTCGCCACCCATCCCGACCGCGTCGCGAAGCTCGTGCTCTACGGCACCACGCCAGCCTTCGGCGGGCGCGACCCGAGCTTTGCCGAATCCTTCCTGAAGGCGCGGCTCGGCCCGTTGGAAGGCAGCACCATGCGCGACGCCGCACCCGCGATGCTGCAAGGCATGTTCAGCCCCGAGGCCGCGCCGGATGCCCATGCCCGCGCGCTGGAAGCGATGCAGGCCGTGCCGGATGCAGTCTATCGCGAGACGCTGCGCTGCCTGACCACCTTCGACCGCCGCGCCGATCTGGCGCGCATCAGCGTGCCCACCGTGCTGATCGCCGGCGAGCGCGACCAAGCCGCGCCGCTGAAGACAATGCAGCGCATGGCGCAGACGATTGCGGGCGCGCGGATCATCGTCATCCCCGAGGCCGGCCACCTGATCCACCTCGAAAAGCCGGCGGCGTTTCGCGCGGCGCTGCGCGACGCCTTGGAGAGCTGAGCCATGGACGCCCTGCCCGCCACCTCGCTGGACGACGCCCCGATCTTCGACGCCGCGGCCTTTCGCCTCACCCCCTTCGAGGCCGAGCTGACCGCCAAGGCGCGCCGCTTCGGTGCCAGCGTGCTCGCGCCCCGCGCCACGCGCTGGGACCGGGAGGCCACCTTCCCCACCGACAACTACCGCGACATGCATCGCGAAGGCCTGTTGGGTATCTGCATCCCGAAGGATGAGGGCGGGCTCGGCGCCGATTTCCGCGCCTATTGCATGACGGCGGCGGAGCTCGGCCGGTACTGCGGCGCCACCGCGCTGACCTGGAACATGCATGTCTGCTCCACCCTCTGGACCGGCGCGCTGACCGAGGATCTCGACATCCCCGACGAGGCCCGCGCGACGCATCGCCGCCGGCGCCGCATGCATTACGACCGCATCCTGGAAGATGGCGCGATCTATTCGCAGCCCTTCTCGGAAGGCGGCGCGGCAGCGGCGGGCGCGGCGGCCTTCGGCACCACGGCCAGGCGCGTGGAGGGCGGTTTCCTCATCAACGGCAAGAAGATCTTTGCCAGCCTTGCGGGCCACGCGAACTACTACGGCATCCTCTGCACAGAAGTGCATGAGGGCGAGAAACTGTCGCGCAGGGATACGCTCTATCTCGGCGTGCCGGCGACGGCGCCGGGGGTCACGGTGGAAGGCGATTGGGACCCGCTCGGCATGCGCGGCACCGTTTCCCGCAACCTGCTCTTCAAGGATGTCTTCGTGCCGGAGGACGCGGCGCTGATGCCGCCGGGCCTGTATTTCCAGGCGGCGACGCGCTGGCCGCATATGTTCATGACCCTCTCGCCCACCTACATGGGCATCTGCCAGGCGGCCTATGACTTCACGGTGAAATACCTGCGTGGCGAGGTGCCGGGCACGCCGCCGGTGAAGCGCCGCATGTATCCGACGAAGCAGATCGCGGTCGCGCAGATGCGCATCATGCTGGAACAGACCAAGGCGCTGTGGTTCCAGGCCATCACCGATGCACGGCCCGATCCGACGAAGGACCAGATGATGCGCGCACTGGCCGCGCAATACACGGTGATGGAGAATGCCAATGCGCTCTGCGCCCTGGCGATCCGCACCTGCGGCGGGCAGTCCATGCTGAAGTCGCTGCCGCTGGAACGGATGTATCGCGACAGCCGCTGCGGCGCGCTGATGCTGCCCTGGACGGCGGAGCTCTGCCTGGATCGCCTCGGCCGCGACACGCTCTATGAAAAGGGCGAGACGGACCAGTGAAGCACTGGCTCACCGCGCCGCCGCCCGATCGCATCGCGCTGCGCTTCGGCGATGTGGCGCTGAGCTATGGCGAGTTGCACCGGCAGGTGGTGGCGATGGCGGCGGCGCTGGCGGCGCGCGGCCTGCGACAGGGGGATCGCGTCGCCTTCCTCGGCCAGAACCACCCGTCGCAGATCGTGGCGCTGTTTGCCTGCGCGCGGCTCGGCGCGCTGCTGCTGCCGCTGAACTGGCGCCTGGCGCCGCCGGAATGGCGCTTCATCCTGGAGGATGCCGGCGCGAAGCTGCTGCTGGCCACGCCGGACATGCTTGCGGCCATGCCGGATGCGGTGGATGCCACCAGCCTCGCCGCGCCCGGCCCCGCGCCGGATGACGGCGATGACCAAAGCCCCGTGCTGCTGGTCTATACCAGCGGCACCACCGGCCGCCCCAAGGGCGCGGTGCTGGACCAGCGCGCGCTGCGGCACAATGCGCTGAGCGCGCAGCACGCCTTCGAAATCACGGCACAGGACCGCGTGCTGACGGTGCTGCCGCTGTTCCATGTCGGCGGGCTGAATATCCAGACCACGCCGGCGCTGATGGCGGGCGCCGAGGTTCTGTTGCATCCGCGCTTCGACGCGGACGCCTTCTTCGACGATCTTGTCCGCCACCGCCCCACCCTCACCCTGCTGGTGCCCGCGGTGATGCAGGCTCTCGTCAGCCATCCCCGCTGGGCCTCGGCGGATCTTTCCAGCCTGCGCGCCATCGGCGCCGGCTCCTCCGACGTGCCGCTGCCGCTGATCGAGGCGTTTCATGCGCGTGGTATCCCGGTGCAGCAGGTCTATGGCGCGACCGAGACCTGCCCCATCGCCATCATCCAGGACCGCGCCGAGGCCTTGGCCGCCCCCGGCTCGCTTGGCCGGCCGGCCCTGCATGCCGAAGCCCGCATCGCCGGCGGCGCGACGGAAGGCGAGATCCTGATCCGCGGCCCCGCCACGCTGCGCCGCTACTGGCCGGATGTGCCGGCGCTGGATTCCGAAGGCTGGTTCGCCACTGGCGATGTCGGGCGTCTCGATGCCCAGGGTCGCTTCTGGTTCACTGACCGCCTGAAGCACGTCATCATCTCCGGCGGGGAGAACATCTACCCGGCGGAGGTCGAGCGCCTGCTGCGCAGCGCCCCCGGCATCCTGGAGGGCACCATCATCGGCCGCCCCGATCCGCGCTGGGGGGAAGTGCCGGTCGCCGTCGTCGTGCCCGCGCCGGATTTCGAAGCGACCCGCCTGCTGGCGCATTTCGAGGGCCAGATCGCCCGCTTCAAGATTCCCCGCGCCGTGGTCACCGTGCCGGCCCTGCCGCGCACGGCGCTGGGCAAGGTCGAAACCGGCCGGCTGCGCGAACTGCTGGCCTGACGCCGCAACTCGGGCATGATCGGGCCAACACGGCCCGAGGAATCGCCCCGCATGATGCGCCTGAACGCCTTCGACATGGCGACCCCCGGCCATATCCAGCAGGGGATGTGGCGCCACCCCCGCGACACCGCCGCGAACTACACCAGCCTGCAACACTGGACGGACTTGGCCCGGCTGCTGGAGCGCGGGCTGTTCGACGGGCTGTTCCTGGCCGATGTGCTCGGCATCTACGATGTCCATGGCGGCAGCCCGGATGCGGCGCTGCGCGGCGGCGTGCAGGTGCCGCTGCTGGACCCGGTGCTGCTGGTGCCGGCCATGGCGGCGGTAACCCAGAACCTCGGCTTCGGCGTGACCTGCAACCTGGCCTATGAGCCGCCCTACCTCTTCGCGCGCCGGATGAGCACGCTGGACCACCTGACCGGCGGCCGCATCGGCTGGAACATCGTCACCGGCTATCTGGACAGCGCCGCCCGCGCACTCGGCCACGATGCGCAGATGCAGCATGACGACCGCTACGATCTGGCGGATGAATACATGCAGGCGGTCTATGCGCTGTGGGAGGGCAGCTGGGCCGGGGATGCGGTGAAGCGCGACCGCGCCGGCGGCGTCTATACCGATGCCGCGCGGGTCCGCCGCATCCAGCACGGCGGCCCGCAATACCGGATCGACGCCATTCATCTGGCGGAGCCTTCGCCGCAGCGCACGCCCGTGCTCTACCAGGCCGGCGCCAGCGAACGCGGCCGCCGTTTTGCCGGCACCCATGCCGAATGCGTCTTTGTGAATGGCACCAACCCCGCCGTGGTCGCGCGCCTCGTCGCACAGTTGCGCGCAGCCGCCGCGCCGCGCTCCATTCTCGTCTTCGCCGGCGCCACCGTCGTGGTCGGCCGCACGGAAGCGGAGGCGCGCGACAAGCTCAGCGACTACGCCAGCTGGGCCAGCGCGGAAGGCGCCCTCGCCCATGCCTCCGCCTCGCTCGGCATCGATTTGAAAAAGTTCGGCATGGATGAGCCGGTGCGCGCCGGCGAGAGCCAGGCGATCCGCTCCAATGTCGAGGCCATGGCCAAGGTCGCCGGCCCGGACTGGACGCCGCGCATGCTGCTGGAGCAGTCCGTTCTCGGCAGCCGTCAGCCGCCGATCGTCGGCGACCCTGTGCAGGTGGCGGATGCGCTGGAAGGCTGGATGCGCGACGCCAGCGTGGACGGCTTCAACCTGTCCCGCACCGTGCTGCCCGAGAGCCTGGTGGACTTCATCGACCTCGTCGTGCCGGTGCTGCAGGAACGCGGCCTCTACAAGACCAGCTACGCCCCCGGCACCTACCGCGAGAAGCTGTTCGGCGCCGACCGCCTGCTGCCGCCAGGCCATCCCGCTGCGGCCCATCGCTGGGCATTACGCCAAAGGTGCGGAACGTCGCGCTGATCACGCTGGCACAGGTGCTGGCGCTGGCGCTGTGGTTCTCCTCCACCGCCGCCGGCCCGGGCATGCTGGCGGAGGCGCCGGGCCGCGGCGCCACCTTCCAGGCGCTGCTGACCAGCGCGGTGCAGGCGGGCTTCGTGCTCGGCACGCTGCTCTCCGCCGCCCTCGCCTTGCCGGACCGGCACGACCCGCGCCGCGTCTTCGCCGCCAGCGCGCTGCTCGGCGCGGCGGCCAATGCGCTGATCCTGCTGCTGCCGCCGGGGTCGGAGGGCGTGATCGCCCTGCGCTTCGTCACCGGCATGGCGCTGGCCGGCGTCTATCCGGTCGGCATGAAGCTCGCCGCCGGCTGGGCGGATCGCGGCGATATGGGCCTGGTGGTGGGGCTGCTGGTGGGCGGGCTGACGCTGGGCTCCGCCGCGCCGCATCTGCTGGCCGCATTCGGCGGCGCCGCCTGGCGGCCAGTGATGCTGGCGGCCAGCCTCTCCGCCGTCGCGGGCGCGACGCTGATCGGCCTGGTGCGGCTCGGCCCGCGCCATGCCCCAGCCCCGCCCTTCCGGCCCGCCGCCGCGCTGGCGCTGTTCCGCAACCGCGGCACCCGCTTGGCCACCCTCGGCTATCTCGGCCATATGTGGGAGCTCTATGCGATGTGGGCCTGGATCGGCCTGTATTTCGCGGCGAGCTTCGCCGCCTGGCGCGGCGATGCGCCACGGCCCGCGGAGGCCGCGCTGGCCAGCTTCGCGGTGATCGCCGCCGGCGCGCTGGGCTCGGTCGCCGCCGGGCTGGCGGCGGATCGCATCGGGCGGGTGCGCGTCACCGTCACCGCCATGGCCGTCTCCGGCGGCTGCTGCCTGCTGGCGGGGCCGCTGTTTGGCCTGCATCCGGCGGTGGGGATCCTGCTCGGCGTGGTCTGGGGCATCGCCGTGGTGGCGGATTCGGCGCAGTTCTCGGCCAGCGTGGCGGAGCTGGCGGAGCCTGGCCTCACCGGCACCATGCTGACGGTGCAGACCTGCCTGGGCTTCGCGCTGACGCTGGTGACCATCCAGCTGATGCCGCCGATGGTGGCGGCGCTGGGCTGGGGTGGGGCCTTCGCGGTGCTGGCGCTGGGGCCGGCGCTGGGCTGCCTGGCCATGCTGCGGCTCGGCCGCAGCGTGGAGGCAGGGCGGCTGGCCGGTGGGCGGGGCTAGCTCAGGCGCCGCAGGCCAGCCCGCCACCACAGGGCGAAGGCCAGGCCCAGCCCGCCCGTCACCAGCAGGTCCAGCCAGGGCGCGGGCGTGGCCAGCGGCGCGTCCGGCCGCACCACCCACCACAGATGCGCGGCGAATTGCACCAGCAGCAGCCAGCACACCGCCACCATGCGCCAGCGCCCATGATCTGGCGGCGCGGCGAGCGCGATGGCCAGCAGCAGCGCCGGCAAAGCGAGGCCCAGTTGCACCCAGCGCCACTCCCCTAGCCGCCGCAGGTACCAGCCCGCCTCCTCCGGCAGGTCGGCCATCCAGACCACGATGAACTGCGTGAACCACAGCCACAGCACCGCCAGGCCCAGCGTCAGCAGCGCCCGTTCCAGTCCCGGCAGGCCTTCCGAACTGGGATGCGTCCGCGCGGCCAGGATGGCCGCCGCCAGCGCCGCCGCCAGCCCCGCCACCCACATGGAAAAGCCCTGCAGGCTGGCGTACCAGCTGGTGTCACGCGACAGCACCCAGTCGAAGCCGGCGAGCGTCGCCGTCGGCAGCAGCAGCACCAAAGCGAGGACGGAGGCGCCGCGCTGCGGCCCCGGCCGCGCCAGCCGCCAACCCAGCGCCGCCCAGACCAGCAGATAGGCCAAGCTGCGCAGCCGGAAGGCCCAGGGCTGCAGCAGCGCGGCGCGCGGGCCGGGCTCCGCCTCCACATGCGCCCAGGGGTAGAGCTGGTCCGGCACCAGCAGCAGCGGCAGCGCCATCAGCGCCAACAGCGGCAGGCTGCGCGCCGCGGCTTCCAGCGGCGCGCGCACCGGCGCCAGCCACTCCTCGCGCAGCAGATGCCCCAGCGCCAGCACGCCGATGGCGCCGACGCCGAGATGCAGCCAGAGCAGGAAGCCCGTGAGCCAGGCCTCCAGCAGCGCCGCGCTGCCGGCGAAGGACACCGCCAGCGCGACGGCGCCGAGTGCCAGGGCGAGCAGCCACTTCATGGCGCCAGGCGCTCCACGAAGCGGGCGATGGCCCAGCGATCCTCGGGCGAGAGCCGGTCGGCGAAGGGATGCGCGCGGGCACGGTTCTCGGCGATCACCGCCATGGTCAGGGCGGCCTCGGCGGGCAGAGGCGGCGGGGCGGGGAAGCCGCGTGCCACCACCGGCCCGTCGGCGGCACCGGTCGCGCCATGGCAGGGGGTGCAGAAGATGGCGTAGCGATCCGCGCCATGCGCCAGCAGCGCCGGCGTGACGGCCGGGCCCGGCGGGGCCAGGGCCTGGCGTCGCGCGGCCTCGCCCTGCGCCACGGCGCCCGGCGGCGGCGGCGCGGGCGGCGGGCTGGGCGCGGCAGCCTGCCAGCCGTCGCAGCCGGACAGCAGAAGCGCCAGGATCAGGCCACGCCTCATGTCGCCAAGACCGAGAGGCGCAGCGGCTTCTGGCGGCGCAGCAGATACTCGGCCTCCCGCAGCGTCAGCCCGGGATCACCCTCGAAGAGGCAGAGGAAGAAGCGATCCTCGCTGGCGCGACCGAAGTTTTGGGCGGCGAAGACGGGATGGCTCAGGCGGGGCAGCCGGTTCAGCGCCAGCATGCCGATCAGCGCGCCCGCCGCGGCCCACAGAATGCCGACGATGGTCGTCGCCGGCAGGAAGGGGGGCAGCGCATGCAGCGGCCGGCCGCCGACATTCAGCGGATAGACATGCACGCTGAGCCACCACTGTGTCGCATAGGCCAGCGCCGCGCCGAACAGCCCCGCGCCGATGGCGATCCAGGCGACGCGCGCGCCGGTGGCGCCCAGCAGCTTCGCCGCCTCGGGCACCGGATAGGGCGCATAGGCATCCATGCGCCGCCAGCCGTGATCCTTCGCCGCGCGCAGCGCCGCGACCAGCGCCTCCGGATCGTCGAATTCCGCGATCACCCCTGGCGTCATGGCACATCCGCCTCGCTTTCCTCGTGCCGCGTCTCGTACATCGACACCACCGGCACGAAGCGCGCGAAGCCCAGCATCAGCAGCGCGAAAAGCCCGATGGTGCCGGCCAGCAGCGTCCATTCCGGCACGGTCGGCACATAGAGCGGCGCGGGATTCGGCAGGTGGTCGCGCAGCAGCCCGCCGGCGACGAGCGAGAAGCGGTCGAGCCAGACGCCCGCCGCGGCGCCGATCCCGATCGGCACCGCCCAGCGCGCCTGGATCTGCGCCCGCTTCAGCCACAGCAGCTGCGGCACCACCACCACCAGCAGGGCGCCGCCCCAGTAGAGGCCGGCATAGGCACCGAAGGCGCGGGCGGCGATCGCCTGGCGCGTCGTCGCATCCTCCAGCACCGCCACCAGCAGCGCCTCGGCATAGAGATAGCCGCAGGCCAGCGCCGCCGCCGCCGTCAGCTTGGCCAGCAGACGCATGTCGTCGTCATCGATATAGCGGGTCAGCCCCAGCCCGCCGCGCAGCAGCGCGGCCAGCGCCAGCACCACGCCGAGGCCGGAGGGAATGCCGGTGGCCACCACATGCAGCGGCAGCCGCGCCTGGTGCCATTCCGGCACCAGCGTCGTCGCGAATTCCAGCGCCACGATGGTCTGCGCCGAGACCAGCATCGGCAGCACCATCGCCGCCACCAGCCGATAGGCCGCCTGATGCCGCGCCCAGTGCCGCACCGATCCGCGCCACCCCAGCGCCGCCACGCCATAGATGCGCGCCTGCACCATGCGCGAACGGGCCACCGCGCGGTCGCGCATGGTGGCGAGGTCCGGGATCAGCCCCGTGTACCAGAACAGGCCGGTGACCACGACATGGGACATGATCCCCCAGAAATCCCAGACCAGCGTGCTGCGGAAATTCGGCCAGACCTGGTAGGTCGCGGGATAGGGGAAGGTCCAGTAGAACAGCCAGGGCCGGCCAAGATGCAGGATCGGGTAGATCGCCGCCGCCGCCACCGCCGCCAGTGCGGCGGCTTCGGCAAAACGGTTCACCGCCGTGCGCAGCCCGTGCCGGCGCAGCACCAGCACCACGGCGAACAGGCTCGCCGCATTGGCGATGCCGATCCACCAGACGTAGTTGATGAGATCAAAACCCCAGACGAAGGGGATATTGGTGCCCCAGAGCGCCGTGCCCTCGATCAGCAGCGCCACCACCGCATAGGCCAGCAGCAGTGTCAGCAGCCCGGCGCCGGCCACCGCGCCGGCGAAGCGCCAGCCGAAATCCTCGCGCAGCGGCGGGTCGGAAACCGGGCGGGTGGTGAATTCCGCGCCGCTCATCCGACCAGCTTCGCCAGGTAGGTGGTGCGCGGCCGCGTATCGAGGTTTCCCAACAGCGCGTAGTTGCGCCCTTGCGACTTGGCGCGCGACACGTCGCTGTCCGGGTCGTTGATGTCGCCAAAATGGATGGCGCGCGTCGGGCAGGCGGCCTGGCAGGCGGTGGTGATCTCGCCGTCGCGCAGCGCGCGGCCTTCCTGCCGCGCCACATCCTGCGCGCCCTTGATGCGGTGCTGGCAATAGGTGCATTTCTCGATCACGCCGCGCGGCCGCAGCGGCACCTCCGGATTGCGCACCGGCACCGCATCCGCCTGCCGTGCATAGCCCGCCCAGTTGAACTTGCGGACCTTGTAGGGGCAGTTGTTGGAACAGGTGCGCGTGCCGATGCAGCGCGGATAGACCATCAGGTTCAGCCCTTCATGGTCATGGACCGTGGCGTTCACGGGGCACACCACCTCGCAGGGCGCCTTCTCGCAATGCATGCAGGGGACGGGCTGGTAGTCCACCTGAGGCGCCTCCGCCGTGCCGGTCACCACGCGATCGACGCGCAGCCAGTGCATGGCGCGGCCGCGCGCCGATTCCTCCGGCCCCACCACCGGCGTGTTGTTCTCCGCCTGGCAGGCGACGACGCAGGCATTGCAGCCGATGCAGGTATCGAGGTCGATCGCCATGCCCCAGGCATGGCCGGGATAGGTCCAGTCCGGATAGAGCGAGCGCGGCGGCGGCAGCGGCGGCACCGCCTGGTCGGGCGCCAGGCGGCGCACGCGCGGCGTATCGCCGGCCAGCGCGTGCTCGGCACCACGCTCCGCCCAGGCTTCGGCGCCGGTCGCGCGGATCTGCAGCCCCTCGGCCAGCCAAGGCGAGGCCGCCGGGCGCAGGCGATAGGCGTCGATCCCGACCGCGCCCGGCACGCCGCCGGCGGCACGGCGCCCGCCGCCGAGCGGCAGGGTGACCACGCCTGGCGCCTGCCCCGGCACCACCAGCACCGGCGCGCGGAGCGTCTGGCCACCGAGGCGCAGTTCCACCACCGCGCCCTCCGCCACCCCCGCGGCGCGGGCATCGGCCGGCGCCATCAGCACGGCATTGCCCCAGGCCAGGTTGCCCAGCGGCCGCGGCAGCTCCTGCAGCCAGGCCTCCGTGGCGAAGCGCCCGTCCCAGAGGTTCGGGTCTGGCGCGAACAGTGCGACCGGCGTGGAAGGCTGCGGCGTGGCCGACGGCAGCGCGAAATCCGCGCGCAGCGGCAGCACCTGCGGGGGCGTCGCGCTGTCGGCGATCACGCCCGCTTCCAGCGCCACCAGCCAGTTCTCCGCGAAAGCCTCGCCCCAGACGCCGCGCCAGGTTTCCTGCACCAGCGCCAGACCGTCGCCCGGCAGGCCGGCGAGTGCGCCCAGAAGCTCCTCCGGGGCGCGCGCGGCCTCGACCAGCGGCATCGTGGCGGGCTGGCGCAGGGCGGCGGTGCCGTCGAAGGCGCGGGAATCGCCGAAACACTCCAGCGGGTGGCGCAGCGGCAGGTGCCAACCGCATGCCAGCGCCGTCTCATCCACCTGGCCCCCCGCATGCAGGCTATGCGGCACGGCGCGCAGCAGCGCGGCCATGTCGAGCGGGGCGGGCGCGTCGAAGACGGGGTTGGCATCCAGCACCAGCAGATGCGTCACCTGCCCAGCCGCGACAGCATCGGACAGTTCCTCCAGCGTGCCGGCCTCGGCCGCGTTCGGATCCGCGATGCAGGGAATTTCGGCGCCGAGCGTGGCGTTGATCGCATGGGCCAGCGCGTGAACCGCGACGGCTTGCCCGCGGCCGGCCAGCACGCAGGCCTCGGCGCCGGCGGCGCGCAGGCTGGCAGCCAGTGCCGCGGCCTCCGGATGCGTGGCCCCTTCCGCCGCCGCCACGCCGAGCTCCGCGGCCACGGCGCGGGCCAGCGCCTCGATCTCCCAGGGCGGCAGCACCAGCAGGCGGTCGGCCTTGGCGCCGGTGAGGCTGGGCGTGGATTCGGCCACGATCAGCGCCGGCAGCCGCCCCGCCTGCCGCCCCCGCGCCCGCGCCTCGGCCCAGCCGCGCGCCTGGGCGAGCTGGGCGGGGCCGGGGCCCAGCGGATCGGCGCCGAGGCACAGCACCGTCGTGGCGCGCGAAAGGTCGGGCAGCGGCGTCACCGCTTCGCCGAAGGCAAGGCGCGCACCGGCTGCCGCCGCCGCATCGGCCAGCGGCGCATGGACATGCCAGCGCGCCCCCGGCCATTGCGCCAGCAGGGCCGCGATCAGTCGCCGCTGGGTGGGGGAGGCGATGGGCCCGGTGAGCAGCCGAAACCCCTGCCCACCCGTCGCCGCCAGCGCCGCACGCTGCTCCGCCATATACCGCGCGAAAAGCGCCGCATCGCGTTCCACACGCCCATACCGGCGGAGCCTGCGCGACCGCGCCGGATCGTGCAGCGCCAGCACGGCAGATTCGAGAAAGACATCGGTGGCGCCGAGGCTGGCCGGGTGGCGCGGATTGCCCTCGATCTTGATGGCATGGCCATCCCGCGCCCGCACCAGCACGCCGCGGCCCAGCCCATCGAGGTCCAGCACCGTGGCATAGCGGCGCAGCCCGGCGGAGGCCGCATCCGCGCCGCGCGCCGGGGCATAGAGCGGGCTGCCGAATTCCTGCGGCCCGACATCGCAGCCCGCCGCCGTCGCCAGGGCCAGCGAGGCGCCGGCCGCGCGCAGCAGGCTGCGGCGATCCGGGTCTGGCGGCGGCAGGGGATCAGGCAGCGCGTCAGGCGGGGTCATGATGGCTCCGGATGGATGGTCGCGCCGTATCCGGGCTACGCCCCAGCGCGGCTTTGGTTCCCCACCGCTGCAACCGCGTCGGGCCTTTCCACGTTGCCCCCGCATGTCCCAGCCCCCTCGCGGCCCCGCGCTGCCCGCCCTGCTCGCCGCCGGCGCCCTGCTGCTCGCGGCCTGTGGGGAGGAGGCGGTGCCGGCCGAGCTGCGGGTCGCGGGCGGGGATCCGGCGCGCGGACGCATCGCCATCGCCGCCCATGGCTGCGGCGCCTGCCATGTGATCCCGGGCATCGAGGGCGCGGTCGCCTGGGTCGGCCCGCCGCTGATGGAATGGGCACGGCGCGGCTATGTGGCCGGGCGGCTGCCCAATGCGCCCCAGAACCTGGTGGCCTTCCTGCAGAACCCGCAGGCGGTCTCGCCCGGCTCCGCCATGCCGGCGCTGCCGCTGCAGCAGGATGAGGCGCTGGACATCGCCGCCTATCTCTACACGCTGGGCCAGGCGCCGGATGTGCCGCCGGGCCAGCCCCTGGCACAGGGCGAGGCCGGGACGCGGCCGGAGCCGCGCATCCGCCCGCGGCTGGACCGGCCGGAGGGGCGGCCCCTGGGTCAGTAGCCCACGCCGCAGGCCGGCAGCACCAGCGACGGCGCCGCCTGGAACAGCACGGCCAGCAGCGAATAGCCGGCGACCGCGGCGGCGAACCAGCTGGTGAAGCGCGGCTCCGCCTGGCCGCCTTCGGTCACCGGGCCACCCAGGCCGCGCGTCGCACCGCGCAGGATCAGCAGCAGCGGCACCGCCACCACCAGCGTCGCCAGGCCGATCATCATGGGCACCCAGGGCAGGCCGAGCAGGCGCGCACCCTCGTAGCCCCGCTCGCAGGCGAAAGCGTTGATCGCGTAGATCAGCGTGAAATGCAGCGCCCAGAGCGCCAGGCCCCCGGCGCTGGCCAGCACGGCGACGGTGGCGCGCGGTCCGCGCGACGCGGCATGGCCGCTCATGGCAGCAGCCTCGGGAAGCCGTGCAGCAGCACGATGCCCACCGCACCCTGCGCCACCGTGTAGAGCCAGAACAGGCGGGTATTGTCCAAGGTCAGGCGCCGCTGCCCGCCCAGCTTGCCGGCCAGCGACCGCGCCAGCGTGTAGCTGCCCATCAGCAGCGCGATCAGGACATGCGCCACCTGCCAGACGAACAGCCCCCAGGCGCTGGCGCCATAGGCATGCAGGGTCGGCCAGATCGGCCCCTGCCACAGCGCCCAGCCATCCGCCAGCATCCCGGCCGTCAGCAGACCCAGCCCCGCCAGCAGCGCCAACCGGTGGGTCCAGCCGCGGCCATCGTGCAGCGTGGCGGAGGCCACGACCAGCGACAGCGCCGCGCCGCCATAGAGCGCCAGCGCCGTGACGCCCCAGCCCAGCGCCGGCAGGCCCTGCCCCGCCGGCGGCCACATGGCATCGCCATTCACCAGCCAGAGGAACAGGTAACTGCCGATCAGGCAGGCATAGGAGGTGCCGCTGACCAGCATGGTGCAGACCATCGCCCACCAGGAGGTGGTGACGGGACCCGTCGCATGCGTCGGCAGCACGATGCCGCCGCCGATATCCACGCGCTCCGGCCCCACAGGGCCGAAATCCGTGCCGTGCCAGACCCAGCCGATGAAGCCGGCCAGCGCGATCAGGAAGAAGACCGCCGCCGGGATCAGGAAGGGCCCGGTCAGCGCGAGGAAGAAGCCTGCGGTGCCGACGGCGGCCACCACATGTCCCCAGCCGGGCCCGGCGACGAAGGCGATGTATTGCGGCGTCGCCTCCGCCGGGCTGCCGATCAGCGCCTCCCGCCGCCCTGTTGCGGCAAAGGGCAGGAAATGGCCGCCCGCCTCCACCTGCCGCTTCAGGTCGGGGTCGTGCCACAGCGGGTAGCGGTCGCGCACCAGCGGGATGCTGCGCAGCCCGTATTCGGGGCTGTCGAGCCATTCCATGGTGCCGGCGTTCCAGGTGTTCTCCTGCCCCTCCTGCCCGCCGATCCGAAAGTTCTTCACCACATCCACCAGCAGCACCAGCGCGCCCGCCGCGAACATCGCCGCGCCGATCGAGGAGAGCAGGTTCCACAGCTCCAGCCCGAAGCCGGAGGGGAAGGTGTAGATGCGCCGCGGCATGCCCATGAAGCCGCTGATATGCATCGGGAAGAAGGTCAGGTTGGTGCCGAGGAACAGCAGCCAGAAGGCGGTCTTGCCCAGCCGCTCCGACAGCTGGCTGCCGAGCGCCGGCGCCCAGTAGTACAGCGCCGAGAACAGCGGGAAGACCATGCCGCCGATCAGCACGTAGTGCAGATGGGCGACGATGAAATAGGTGTCGTGCGCCTGCCAGTCGAAGGGGGTGACGGAGACCATGACGCCGGTCAGCCCGCCGAGGGTGAAGATGAACAGGAAGCCCAGGATGAACAGCGCCGGCGTGGTGAAGCGGATGCGCTTGCCCGCACTGGCGAAGGTCGCGATCCAGGCGAAGACCTGAAGGCCGGAGGGGATGGAGACGGCAAAGCCCGCGGCGGCGAAGAAGGACAGCGACAGCGGCGGAATGCCCGTGGTGTACATATGGTGCACCCACAGCCCGAAGCTGAGGAAGCCGGTGCCCACCAGCGCCGTGACCACCATGGAATGCGCAACCAGCCGCGCCTGCGCCATGGCCGGAACGATCATGGAGACCATGGCCGCCGCCGGCAGGAAGATGACGTAGACTTCCGGATGGCCGAAGAACCAGAACAGGTGCTGCCACAGCATCGGGTCGCCGCCGCGTTCCGGCAGGAAGAAGGGCCAGTCGAAGGCGCGTTCCAGTTCCAGCAGCGTGCTGGCGATGATCACCGCCGGGAAGGCGAAGATCACCATGGCGGCAAATACCAGGATGCCCCAGGCATAGATCGGCATGCGCCCCAGCGTCATGCCCGGCGCGCGGCAGCGCAGGATGCCGACGATCAACTCGATGGCGCCGGCGATCGCGCTGATCTCGATGAAGCCGATGCCCAGCAGGTACATGTCCGTGTTGATGCCGGGCGAATAGGCCTTGCTGGTCAGCGGCGGATACATGAACCAGCCGCCATCGGGCGCGATGCCGAAGAAGATGCTGGCGTAGAACAGCAGCCCGCCGATCAGGTAGATCAGGAAGGCATAGGCGCCGAGCCGCGGAAACGGCAGTTCGCGCGCGCCGAGCATCGAGGGCAGCAGCGCGATCGCCACCGCCTCCACCGCCGGCACGGCGAAGAGGAACATCATCACCGTGCCATGCATGGTGAAGACTTGGTTGTAGGTATCCGGGTTCACCAGCGTCAGCCCCGGAAAGGCCAGCTGCGCGCGGATCACCAGCCCCAGCAGGCCGGCCAGCAGGAAGAACAGCAGCGCGGTGGCGATGAAGAGCGGGCCGATGAGGCCGTTGTTCACCTCCGAGAGCGCGCGCCAGCCCGGCGGCTGGCGCCAGATGCGCTTCAGCTCGGCGAGTTCGGCCTCGGGCCGCGGCAGCGCATTGGGGGTCGGGATGTCGCTCACCGCAGCGACTCCATCCAGGCCGCGACCGCGAGCAGATCATCGCCCGGAATGGACCGGCCGAAGGCGGGCATGGCATTGCCCGGCTTGATGTCCTGCGCGCCGGCGACCCAGCCGGCCAGCGTGCCGCGATGATTCTCCAGCGCGCCCGCGGCGAGCGAGAGGCGCGAGCCGATGCGGGACAGGTCCGGCCCCAGCTTCGCCTGCCATTCCGTGCCGCGCACCGTATGGCAGGCACCGCAGCCGGCCTCGCCAAACACCTGCATGCCGCGCGCCTGTTCGGGCGTAGCAGGCGGCGGGATGGGCGCGCGCTGCAGGGCCAGCCAGGCGTCGAATTCCGCCGGTTCCTGCGCCACCGCATAGAAGGCCATCAGCGTATGCTGAACGCCGCAGAATTCGGTGCATTGCCCGCGCATCACGCCGGGCCGGTCGGCGCGGATGCGCTGGCGGTTCACCCGGCCCGGAATCATATCCATCTTGCCGTGCAGATTCGGGATCCAGAGGCTGTGGATGACGTCGCCGGAGGAGAGCAGCAGCTCCACCTCCCGTCCCACCGGCAGGCGGAGTTCGTTGGCGGTGACGGCGCCTTCGCCCGCATCCGGGTAGCGCACTTCCCACCAGTATTGCCGGCCGATCACCTCGATGCGCAGCGGGTTGTCGCTGGTCGGCAGCACCACGGCGCGGGAAACGCCGAGGCTGTAGACCAGCAGCGCGATCAGCGTGACGGTGGGGAAGATGATGCCGCCGCCGACCACGAAGCGGCGGTTGCCGAAGGCCTGGCGCACGCGCGCGGGGGCGATCAGCGCGAAGACCAGCAGGCCCATCACCAGGACGAAGATGGCGGTGCCGCCGATGAACAGCACCCAGGTGAGCACGGCGATGCGCGCCGCATGGTCGCCCATGGGGTCGAGCGGCGTCTGCACGCCGCTGCAGGCGGCGAGCAGCAGGCAAGCGCCGCCCAGGCTCAAGGCGGCCCGGCAGCGTCCCGGCGTCTCCGACATGCAGCATCCCCCGTCCTTGATCGGGCAACGCGGTGTGCCCGGGACGGTTCCGTGCGGATCAGCGATGGCAGGTGGAGCAATTGGCCAGCGGCGGCACCTCGACTCCGAATTGCGCATGGCTGGCCGCCACCAGGGAAGCGGATTGCGGCGTCGCCTCCCGGTGGCAATCCAGGCACCAGCCCATGGACTGCGTTTCGGTCTTCACCGTGCGCGCCATGGTCTCCACCGGGCCGTGGCACTGCGCGCAGGTGACGCCGGCGCCGATATGCGCCGCGTGCTGGAAGCGCACATGTTCCGGCAGCCGATGCACGGAGGACCAGGTGACGGGCCTGCCCAGCGCCAGCGCCGTCTGCAGCGGCGCGAATTGCGCGGAGACGTTCCAGACCTGGCTGTGGCAGCCGAGGCAGGTCTCGGCCGTGGGCATGCCGGCATCGGCCGCCTGCTCGACCCCCGCATGGCAGTAGCGGCAGTCCAGCCCGATCTGGCCGGCATGGATGGCGTGGCTGAAGGGAATGGGTTGCGCGGCCGGCGTGCCGACGCCCCAGGTGCCATCCGAACGGCTGAGGGCGAAGCCGACGGTGGCCGCCAGCACCAGCGCGGCGGCGCCGATGATGCCGAAGCCGCGCAGCAGGCGGTCGGCGCGCGGGGAGAAGAGCTGTTTCATGCGGCGCGGGAGACCTTCTCGATGGCGTCCCGCAGGCTGCCAGCGGCGGCGGCGAAATCCGCCCAGGGATCGGCCGGCATCTTCTTCGCGGCCAGCAGACCGGCGAGGGTCCAGCCGGCGGGGTCCAGCCCCTTCTTCACCGCCGACCAGGGAATCGGACAGGCCACCGGCGCGCCGGGCCGCGCGCGCGGCGACCAGCTGGCAATGGCGGTGGAAAGCCGGTCGTTGCGCAGGTAGTCGAGGAAGATGCGGCCCTTGCGCGCCTTCTTGGCCAGCGTCGTGGTGTAGAGCTTCGGCGCATCCCGCTCCATCATCGCGCAGACCAGGCGGGCAAAACCCTTGGCCTCGGGCCAGCCGGGGCCGCCCTTGCCCTTCGGCGGCGCCAGCGGCACCACCACATGCAGCCCCTTGCCGCCGGTGACGCGGGCGAAGGGCGCGAGGCCCAGCGCCTGGATGCGCTCGCGCAGTTCCCGCGCGCCATCCAGCACGCGATCGAAGGGAATGCCCTCATCCGGGTCGAGGTCGAAGACCAGCCGGTCCGGCACGCCGGGCGCATCCGCCTTCGCGCCCCAGGGATGCAGCTCCACCGCCGAGACCTGCGCCAGCGCGGCAAGGCCGGCGGCATCGTCGATGCGCATATAGGGCTTGGCCTGGCCCTCCACCTGCACGGCGCCGATCAGGGGCGACTGGCCGGGCATCGCATGGCGCTGGAAGAACAGCCCGCCGGTGATGCCATCCGGCGCCCGCAGCAGCGACAGCGGCCGTCCCGCGACATGCGCCAGGATGCGATCGGCAAAACGATCAAAATAGGCGGCGAGATCCGCCTTGGTCAGCGCCGGCGTCTTGGCCGTCTCCGGCCACAGCACGCGGTCCGGGTGGCTCATGCCCAAGGGGGCTTTCGCCGCGGGCCTGGTCCGCGGCGCGGCGGGCGCCTCCGGCTCGGGCGGCGGCGTCACCGATTTCGCCGGCTTGTCCTCCCGCAGCCCCTGGAAGCTGGCATGGCGCAGCAGGCCTTCCTCGGTCCAGCCGCCATAGGCGACCTCCGCCACCAGCTCAGGCTTCACCCAGACCACGTCGCTGGTCTTGGCGGGCTTGCCGGTGAAGGCGCTGCCGCGGCGTTCGAGGGGCGTGAGGCGGGACACCAGGTCGGTCGCGGTGGCCGCCGAATAGCCGGTGCCGACGCGGCCGAGATAGGCCAGCTTGCCGTCCCGCCAGGCGCCGACCAGCAGCGCGCCGAGCCCATGCCCGCGCACGCCCCGGCTGAAACCGCCGATGACGAATTCATCCCGGCCGCGGCACTTCGACTTCACCCAACTGTCGCCGCGGCCGGAGGCATAGGGCGCGTCGCGGCGCTTGGAGACGATGCCCTCCATCTCCAGCCGGCAGGCGGAGGCGAGCACGGCCTCTCCCGGTGCGGGGAAATGCTCCAGGTAGCGCAGCACGGCGCCCTTCGCCGGCAGCATTTTCCTCAATGCCGCCTTGCGTGCCTCCAGGGGTTCGCCGCGCAGGTCGCGCGTGCCGTCCTGCAGCAGGTCGAAGGCGAAGAAGACCAGCGGCGCGGTGTTGGTGCCGGAGAGGAAGCCCTGCAGCGTCGGGAAATGCGGCTGGCCCTGCGCATCCAGCGCCGCCGCCTCTCCGTCGATCAGCGCATCCGGCAGGGCCTTGGCCGCCTCCGCGATGGCGGGAAAGCGATCGGTCCAGTCGAGGCCGGTGCGCGTGCGCAGCGTGGCGCGGCCACCCTCGATGCGCAGCTGCAGGCGGTAGCCGTCTATCTTCAGCTCATGCAGCCAGTCCTTGCCGGCCGGTGGGGCGGAGACGAGGCGGCAGAGCTGCGGTTCGACGAAACGCGGCACGGCCGCGCTGGCCTTGGCCTTGGGTGCGGCCTTCGTCTTCGGCGCCGGCTTTGGCTCGACCTTCGTCTTCGGCGCGGCCTTCGCCTTCGCGGCCGGCTTCGCCGGTGGCGCCGCGCCCTTGGCGATCTCCGCCAGGGTGCGGCCGCTGGCGATGGAGGTTTCGGCCCGCAGGACGGCATCGCCCGCGCCGGGCGTCGCCATGCTGTCCTTCTCCTTGATCAGCAGCCAGTTGTGGCGAGGTTCCGGCTTCGCGCCGCGGCGCGGCTTCATCCGCACCAGCACGAAGCCGCCCTTCAGCCGCTCCCCCGCCAAGACGAATTTCAATTCCCCCTTGGCCAGGTCTTCATCCACGCTGTCCGGGTTCAGCGGCGCCCAAAGGCCGCGGTCGAACAGCTGCACCGTGCCGCCGCCATATTCGGCCTTCGGGATCGTGCCTTCGAAGCTGCCATAGTCCAGCGGATGATCCTCGACCTCCACCGCCAGGCGCTTGTCGGCGGGATCGAGGGAGGGGCCGCGGGTGACGGCCCAGGACTTCAGCACGCCGCCCCATTCCAGGCGCAGGTCGTAATGCAGCCGCGTCGCATCATGCCGCTGCACCACGAAGCTCAGCCGCTCGCCCTGCTTCGCCAGGCTTCCCTGCGGCTCCTGCGTGCGGCCGAAATTGCGCTTGGCGCGATAGGCCTGCAGCGAATCGCCGGCGACCGGCATCAGCGGGACGCGGCGCGCTTGCGCGGCGGCGCCTTCTTCGGGGGAGACTTGGCGGGGCTCTTGGCCGGCGCCTTGGATTTCGCCGCGGGCTTCGCGGCCGCCTTGGCTGCCGGCTTCGCCTTGGCGCGCGCCGCCACCTTCTCCGGCGCCGCCTTGCCGGACGAACCCTCCAGGCTGCGCCGCAGCGCCTCCATCAGGTCGATCACATTGTCCTCGCGCGGCGGCGGGGCCTTGGTGCCGCCGCCATCGCCGTCACGCTTGCTCTCGATCAGCGCGCGCAGCGCCTCCTCGTAGCGATCGGTGAATTCGGAGGGGTCGAAGGGTCCGGCCTTCTGGGCGATGATGCGCTCGGCGATCTCGATCATCCCGGCATCCGCCTTGCGGTTCGGGATATCTTCGAAATACTCCTCCGCCTCGCGCACCTCGTCGCGCGTGCGCAGCGTGGTCACCAGCATCCCGTCGCCACGCGGCTCGATCGCCACGATCCGCTCCCGCGTGCCCATCACGACGCGCGCCAGCGCCACCTTTCCAGCCTGTTCCATGGCGGTGCGGATCACCATGAAGGCATCCACGCCGGCCTTGCCGTCGGGCACCAGGTAGTAGGGTTCGTTCCAGAAGATGCGGTCGATCGCCGCCGCATCGACGAAGCGCTCGATGTCGATGGTGCGCGTCGATTCCAGCCGGACGGATTTGATCTCCTCATCCGTCAGCAGGATGTATTCGTCCTTCTCGATCTCGTAACCGCGCACCAGGTCCTTGCGCTCCACCTCCTCCCCATCCGCATCGAAGACCTTGGTGCGGATGCGATTGCCGGTCTCGGGATTGATCAGGTGGAAGCGCACGTCATGCGCGCTGGTCGTCGCCGGGAACAGGGAAACGGGGCAGGACACCAGCGACAGCCGCAGATGTCCGCCCCAGCTCGGCCGCGCCGCCATATGCCCCGCTCCCCTGCCTGCCGTCAGGCCGCCTTCAGCACGTCCTTGTGGATGGTCTTGGTGGCCATCTGCGTCAGCAGCTTGTCGGTGGCCTTCTCCTCATCGAGCGTCGCCTGCAGCAAGGCCACGATCTCGTCCTGCTTCTGCAGCCCCGCCCAGGTGACCAGCGTGCCGTAGCGGGCCATCTCGTAATGCTCGACCGCCTGGGCGGTCGCCACCAGGCCCGCATCGCGCACGGCGCTCGGCTCGGAGAATTCCTCGAGCAGCTCCTCGCCTTCCTGGATCAGGCCCTGGATCGCCTCGCAGGTCTGGCCCTGCGCCCGCTTGCCGAGCACCTGGAACACCTGCTGCAGGCGCTCCACCTGGCCTTCGGTCTGGTCCTTGTGCGTCTTGAAGGCTTCCTTCAGTTCCTCGCTATGCGCCGCGCGGGCCATCTTGGGCAGCGCCTTCAGGATCTGGCGTTCCGCGTAGTAGATGTCCTTGAGGGTCATCAGGAACAGCTCGTCCATCGTCTTCATGGGATGTCTCCGGTGGGGCTGGCGGTGCGTGGGAAGTCTGCCGTCGCAGCAGCCCCAACGCGCCGGCGGGCCGGAGTTTCGACCGGCTTCCCAAGATTCCCGCCCCGGCGCCTTCCGGCCACGCAAGCAACTGCCGCGACCTCGGCCGTGTTCAGCCCCTGTCACAGGAGGCCCCGCCGTGTCCGACACATCGAAACACCTGCAACCGCCGCAGCACCAGGACCGCCAGCCCGGGCTGGAATCGGAAATGACGCCGCGCCCGCGCTCCGCCATGGAAAACTGGCGCGCCGCCGGCAAGCTGACGGGCCGCACCGCCCTGGTCAGCGGCGGCGATTCCGGCATCGGCCGCGCGGTGGCCATCGGCTTCGCCAAGGAAGGCGCCGATGTGGTGATCCTGCACAAGGAGGAACCGCAGGACGCCGAGGATACCCGCGCCCGCATCGAGGCCGAGGGCCGGCGCTGCGAGGTCATCGCCGGTGATATCGGTGACGCCGCCTTCTGCCGCGATGCCGTGGCCCGGGCCGCGCAAATCCTCGGCGGCCGCATCGACATCCTGGTGAACAACGCGGCCGAGCAGCACCCCTGCAAGGATTTCGCCGAGATCCCGGACGCGCAGGTGGAGCGCACCTTCCGCACCAATATCCTCGGCATGATGTGGCTGACCAAGGCGGCGCTGCCGCACATGCCGAAGGGCGGGTCGATCATCAACACCACCTCCATCACCGCCTACCAGGGCAGTGCGGAGCTGATCGACTATGCTTCCACCAAGGGCGCCATCGTCGGCTTCACCCGCAGCCTGGCCAAGGCGATCTGGGAGGATCGGCGGATCCGCGTGAATGCCGTGGCGCCGGGCCCGATCTGGACGCCGCTGATCCCCGCCTCCTTCGACGAGGAGCGCACGGCCCAGCACGGCGCCAGCACCACCATCGGCCGCGCCGGCCAGCCGGACGAGGTGGCGCCCGCCTACCTGTTCCTGGCCGCCGAGCAGGACAGTTCCTATTTCACCGGCCAGGTCCTGCACCCGAATGGCGGCACGGTGGTGAATGCCTGAGGAGGAGAAGGCCATGGCCAAGACAGACAAGCCTACGCCGGGCGCGCTGCCCGAGCGCCAGCCCATGCCGCAGGGCAGCAGCGGCACCGGCATTCCCGCCGGCACAGCCCGCTCCGGCACCGACAACCGCCCCGATATCGGCGACGAGGTCTCGGGCAAGCGCGCGATCCGCCAGGTGGCGGAGAAGAAGACCGAGGATTTGGCGCCCGAGGCCAAGGGCGGCGCCGGCGCCGGTCGGAAATGGGCCGGGGATTCCTGACCCGCGGTGCATGAAAAAGGGGCCGGTCCCTGCGGACCGGCCCCCTGAGGCCCCCCTTGCCCCGCTGGGGCAAGGGCTTTCGAAAACGTCAGGCCAGGCGGCGAGAGGCCATCAGCAGGCTCTTGCGGGTGCCGACGCGGGCGCCGATGACGCTGGCGGCGGCACCCAGCAGCAGCGTCGCGAACACCCAGTAGGAGCCGACGGCGGCGGCGCGGGCGGCGGCTTCCGCGGCCTCGCGCGCCCGCGTCTCGGCCTGCTGCGCCAGGCGCGTCGCCTCGGCTTCCAGCGCCTGGATGCGCTGGGTCGCCTCGGCCGGCGGAATGCCGAATTCCACCGCGGCCAGGCTGGCCAGGCGCTCGCGCGCCGCCGGCTCGAAGCTGCCGCTGGTCGCACGCTCGCTGATGATGCGCGTCATCTCGGCGCGGCGCTGGTCCTCGGTCAGGTTCGCCGGATCGCCGCCGCCCTGCAGGCTGGCCTGCAGCCGATCGACCAGCGCCTCCGGATCCGTCATCTCCGGCACCGCCTGCGCCGCGGCGGAAGCCGCGGTGCTGGCCGCGCCCTGCACCAGGGACCCGACGCCACGCGCGGCGCCGGAGGCCAGGTTGCCCAGCAGCAGCGCGGAGACGAGGAAGGCGACGGCCCAGACGGACAGGCCGTGCAGCACGCCGTCCGTATCATCCGCCGTGCCGGACAGTCGCGCCGCGACATAGCCGCCGCAGGCGAGCGCCAGCAGGTTGGAGACCAGCAGCCAGATGGCGCCGGCGATGCCGAAGCTGCCGGCGGAGGGCGTCTCGCCCGGGATCATCGGATCCACGGTGCTCGCGCCGATGGCGACGCCGAGGATATTGAGCATGGCGCCGGCGGTGACGGCCACGAGGCCGCCCGCGATGATGGCACCCCAGGAAACACGGGAAGGCAGCTTGTCGGCGGTGGCGACGATGGTTTGCGACATAATCTTTACTCCGAACACATCCGCCCAACGTGCCCGGATGATCGAAGTTCAGGCCGGTTCCCCGCGCCCCTCAAGAAGATCCATGGTGTGGCGCAGAACCCGCGCCTCGTCGAAGCGCTCCAGCGCCCGCGCGCGCCCGGCCGCGCCCATCGCCTGGCGCAGCGCCGCATCGCCGGCCAGGCGGGACAACGCCGCGGCGAGCGGCGCCACCTGCATCGGCGGCACCAGCAGCCCGGTCTCGCCATCCACCACCTGCTCGCGCGGCCCGCGGATATCGGTGGCGACCACCGGCAGGCCCGCCAGCATCGCCTCGATGATCGACATGGGCAGCCCCTCGAAATGGGAGGGCAGGGTGAAGACATCCGATGCCGCCAACAGCGCCGGCACATCGGTGCGATAGCCCAGCATCACCAGCCGCCGCCCGAGCACCGCCGCGGCGCGCTGGAAATGCGGCGTCAGGTCCTCCCCATGATCGCTGGCCAGCCTTTCGCCGGCGACCCACAGGATGCAGTTCGGCGGCGTCTCCGCCATCGCCGCCAGCAATTCACAAAACCCCTTGTGGCGAACCAGGCGGGAGATGGCGACCACCACGCAATCCCCCTCCGCCACCCCCATCTCGGCGCGCAGCCGGGCGCGGGCGGCGGGGTCCGGGTGGAAGCGGGCGGGGTCGCGGCCGTTCAGCACGGCGACGGGGTTGGGATGGATGCGCAGCCGCCGCGCATCCTCGGCCTCCTCCGCGCTGACGGTCAGGTAGGTGTCGGTGATCCGCCCGGCGGCGCGTTCCAGCGTCAGCGCCAGCTGGCCGCGCCACCAGGGGCCGGGTTGGTTGAACAGGAAGCCGTGGCAGGTATAGGCGATGCGCGGGACGCCCGCGATGCGCGCCGCGGTGCGCGCCAGCAGCCCGCTGATCGGCATATGGGCATGCACCAGGTCCGGCTTTTCGGCCCGCATCACCGCCACCAGCTCCGCCAGGGCGCGCGCCTGTCGCACCGGGTGCAGGCTGCGGGCGAGTGCCACCGGCACCACCCGGAATCCCTCCGCCCGCGGCCCCGCCAGCAGCGGCCCCTCCGCACACACCCCCACCACCTCATGCCCGCGGTCCCGCAGGCCGCGCATCAGCGGCAGGATGAAGTGCAGCAGCGCGAAGTCCACATTCGTGACTTCGAGGATCTTCACGATTGTGCCCTCAGGCGCCGGGCGGTCCCTCCGGGGCCTTGGCTGCGCGCCACTGGGCGCGGCGGCCATTCGGCCGCTCGGCCGGCGGAAGACGCCGGCCGCCTCCGCAAGCGGGGCATTACTCCGGCTGCGGCTCGGGCGTCGCCGGGGCCGGCACGCCAATTCGCGAAAGCGCCCATTGCAGCGCCGCAGTGCCCGGCTCGGCATGCAGCGCCACCTGCTGGCTGCGGCGCGGCTCGCCGCCCAGGTAAATGCTCTCCTCGATCGCCACCCGCACCTCCCGCCCCGTGCGCAGCCGCCAGCCGACGCCCGACGGCAGGCGCAGCAGCGCGCCCTGCTCATCCTGCTGCAGGCTGGCGGTGACCGAGGGATGCAGGTGGAAGCGCAGGGTGAAGCCGGGCACCGAGACCTCGCGGCTGCCTTCCAGCAGATCCTCCCCGATCAGGCTGTCGCCGGATTCGGACAGGAACAGGCGGCGGCGGTGGCGCAGGCCGAACTGGCGCTGCCAGCCGTCATGCGTCGCATCCAGCCAGAGCTTGCCCTCTTCCTCGAAGCGATCGGTGGTCACCGTCTCCACCCGGCGGCCCAGCCCCTCCGGCCGCAGCTCGGAGGAATTGGTATCCGCCAGCACCAGGGTGGAATGCGCGGCGGTGGCGCGCAGCGCGTCGCGCCATTCGCCCTCCGCCGCCGGGGCGGCGCCGCAATTGACGATCAGCCGCTCGCGCCCCACCGACATCTCGAAGGCGAGCGTCCCGGCATGGGCATTGCGGTCGGCGCCGCGCGGCAGGCCGCCGGGGGCGGCATCCCGCCGGGCGGCGGGCGGCGCGCCGCAATCCATCAGCACCAGGGTGCGGCTGGCGGCAAGCCGGTGGAAGCCGGTATCGGGCAGCTGCGCCGGCGGCCGGCCGCGGGACTGGCCCTGGGTCAGCACCAGGTCGATGAAGGCCGCCTGCTCGTCCCGCGTGCCGTTGAACAGCGCCAGCCCGCCATCGGCATGGCGCAGCATGCGCAGCGCCGGCGCCGCGCGGTCCAGCGTCGCGGCCAGCTGCGGCGGCGCCTCCACCCCCGCGCCATGCAGCAGGTTGCGGATCTCGATCAGGTCCTGCAGCGCGGCCAGCTGGATCGCCGGGCTGCGCTCCACATGGCCGCCATCCGGGCGGAACTGGCGTTCCAGCTCCTGCGGCAGGAAGCGGACGCAGCGGGCGAGCCAGGTCTCCTCCTCCAGCGCCACGGACCCGGCCATGCCGCCCTTCAGCGCCACCAGCGCGCCGCGATGCGCGGCCTCGGCCGGCAGGCCGGCGACCACGCCGCGGGCATCCTGCGCCAGGCGCTGCATCAGCTGGCGGCGCAGCCCATCCTCCGCCGTGGCGGCCAGGAAATCCCAATGGCCGAGCCAGGCGGAAATGCGCGCGCCGGCCACTTCGGGGGCATCCGCCAGCGGGTCCAGCGCGCCATGTGCCAGCCAATCGGCGGCCAGGGCCCGGCCGCGCAGCCGGGCGGCGTCGGTGCCCAGCGCGCGCAGGTCGCGCAGCCAGGCGAAGCCGTGCGCGGCGGCGTACCAGGTCTGGCTGCCGCCGGGCTGCGCCGGGGTCCAGTCCGGCCGGGCCGGGCCATCCTCGCCATCCTGCGGCCGCAGCGGGCGGGTGGTGCCGAAGGCCTCGAATTCGCCGCGCAGCAGCCGGGCGCCGCGCGCCGCGTCGCCGGGCCAGAGGTCGCGGAAGGACCGCGCCGGGCCGTCCGGCACCTTGATCGGCTTGAGATTGGCGATGATGCGGCGCGCGCCGCGCAGAACGCCCCCGATCATGCGCCTGTTCCTCCCCCCCGCAGCGCGGTGATGGCCGCGGCATAGTCCGGGGCGCCGAAGACGGCGGTGCCGGCCACCAGCACATCCGCCCCGGCCGCCAGGCAGTCCGGCGCCGTGGCGGCGGTGACCCCGCCATCCACCTGCAGGGCGATCTTCCGGCCGGAGGCCTCGATCATGCCCCGCAGCGCCGCGATCCGGGCCAGCTGGCTGCGGATGAAGGACTGCCCGCCGAAGCCCGGATTCACCGACATCACCAGCACCAGGTCACACAGGTCCAGCACCGGCGCCACGGCTTCCAGCGGGGTGCCGGGGTTCAGCACCACGCCCGCCTGCTTGCCCAGCGCCCGGATGGTCTGCAGGGAGCGGTGCAGATGCGGCCCGGCTTCCGGATGCAGGCTGATCAGCTCCGCCCCCGCTTCCGCGAAGGCCGCCAGGTAGGGGTCGGCCGGGGCGATCATCAGGTGCACGTCGAAGAACAGGCGCGAGGATTTGCGCAGCGCCTTCACCAGCCCCGGGCCGAAGGAGATATTGGGGACGAAATGACCGTCCATGATATCGAGATGCAGCCAATCGGCCCCGGCGGCCTCGATGGCGGCGACTTCCTGGCCCAGCCGGGTGAAATCCGCGGCGAGGAGCGAGGGGGCAATGCGGACGGGATGTGACATGTCCCGGCGGTTCTAGCCGCCAACCCCCCCCTGGGGAACAGGGGTTGCGGCCATGCGGCGCGAATGGCTCGGCATGGGGGCACGGTTCAGCAGTCTGCGCACCGGCTGTTCGAACAGGCGCAGCACCAGGATGGACAGCAGGATGGCCGCCGCCGAAGCCACGGCCAGCGCCGCGGCCGGGCCAAGCGCCACCAGATGCGGGTCGAGCAGGCGGAACAGCATGTGATGCGTCATGTACAGCGCGAAGGAGGCCTCCCCCAGCAGCACCGGCAGGGGGTGGGACAAGAGCCGGGTCAGCGGGCCGCCGTAGGCGAAGCCCAGGATCAGCAGGCCGAAGGGCAGCAGCAGCGCCAGGTTGCGCAGATGCACCGGCCAGCCCGCGCTGGCCGGGACCAGCGCCAACAGCGCCAGCAGGCCGCCGAGCTGGATCCTGGTTGCCATCCCCTCGCCCGGGTTGAACCGGCGCCACAGCGCATGCAGCGCCATCCCCGCCGAGAATTCCAGCAGCCGCGCGGCGGGATGGAAGTAGAAGAAGCCCTGGAAGGCGCGTTCCAGCCCCGCCGCAGCGTCCTGCGGCAGCAACAGCATCCCGATCGCCAGTATCGCGAACAGCCACACCGCGCGCCGGCCGCCGAGCAGCAGGGGAAACAGCGCGTAGAAGACCAGCTCCGCCGAGATGCTCCAGGACACCGCATTGTAGCCCAGCGTGAACAGATGCCCGCTGAACAACGCATGGATCGCCAGCAGATTGGCGACGCCGCTATTGATCTTCTCGGTCAGGCTGTTGCCCCAGCTGTCGAAGAACAGCCAGGTCCAGGTCAGGAGCGTGAGATAGTGCAACGGCAGGACGCGGGCGGCACGACGGCGATAGAAGGCGAGCGTGTCGAAGCCCTGCGGCGCCTGGGCGTGGCGCAGGATGAAGCCCGAGAGCACGAAGAAGAAGCTGACGCCGAGCGCGCCCTGTTCCAGCGGCTTCAGCCCGACCGAGGCCGGCAGGACATAGGGCACGTGGAACAGCACCACCGCCATGGCGGCGAGGAAGCGCAGGGAGGTGAGGGCCGGAAGCTGTTGCAGGCGATCCGGCAAGTCGGACAGGGGGCGCTTCATCTGCGCGCCTTTGGGCGCCGCGCCTGAAGGCCACAACCAAAACTTCCCGCGATTGCGGCAGCGAAACCAGTGTTTTGCGCGCCGGTTCTCAGATCGGCAGCGCGGTGGTGCTTTTCACCCGTTCCATGGCGAAGCGGCCGGTCACCTTGCGCAGGCTGGGCACGGCGGCGACGAAGCGGCGGTAGAAGGCGTCGTAGCCCGCCATGTCCGGCACCACGACGCGCAGCAGATAGTCCACGTCGCCGCCCAGCCGCCAGCATTCGACGATCTCGGGCAGGGAGGCCACGGCCTCCGCAAACCTGGCGATCCAGTCGCCGGAATGGTCGCCGGTCTCCACCGCGACGAAGACCGAGATCGGCAGGCCGACCAGGGCCGGGTCCACCAGGGCCACGCGGCCGGTGATGACCCCTGCCTCCTCCATCCGCCGGATGCGCTTCCAGCAGGGGGTGGGGGTGAGCCCGACCTCCTGTGCGATCTCGGCCAGGGAACGGGCCGAATCCTGCATGATGAGGCGGAGGATTTCCCGATCGATACGGTCCAGCTCGGCGGCAGCCATCGACGTCATTCTTCCCGATTATACAGAATACCTAGCACGATCTTATTTTGCGCCAAGCGGCTTCCATTCTTGCAGAAAGAAGTCCCGGCTTCAGCCTCGCCGGAACCTGGCGGCGAAAAATCCGTCGATCCCGCCCTGCTCGGCCCACATGTCCGGCCGCGTCCGCAGCGTGCCGCCGCGGACCAGCGCGGTGCGCAGGCCCGGCAGTTCGGTCGGCGCGATCGGATCCGGCACCAGGCCGAGGGCCGCGGCGCGGGCCAGATGCGCCTCGCCCTCCTCCGGCTGCAGGGAACAGGTGGCCAGCACCAGCCGCCCGCCGGGCCGCAGCAGCCGCGCCGCCTGGGCGAGCAGCTGGGCCTGGGCCTGCACCAGCTGCGCCACATCCTTCGGCCGCTTCAGATGGGGGATGTCCGGATGGCGGCGGATGATGCCGGTGGCGGAGCAGGGGGCATCCAGCAGCACGGCGTCGAAATTCGCCTCGGCCGGCATCCAGGTCGCGGCATCGGCTTCCTCGACCGTCACGGAGAGTTTCAGCCGGGCCAGGTTCTCGCGCAGCCGGGCGGCGCGCTTCGGGTCGCGCTCCACCGCCGTGACGATGCCGCCGGCACTCGCCAGCTGCGCCGTCTTGCCGCCGGGTGCGGCGCAGAGATCGGCCACCCGCTCCCCGGGCTTCACCGCCAGCAGCCGCGCCGGCAGCGCGGCGGCGGCGTCCTGCACCCAGAAGGCGCCCTCCGCCAGTCCGGGCAGGTCGGTCACCCGCGTGCCCTCGGGCAGGCGCCAGGATCCGGTGGGCAGTTCGATGGCGCCCTCCGGCGGGCTGGCGCCCGGGGCAAGGGTCAGGTCCAGCGGCGCAGCCTGCTGATGCGCCCGCGCGATGGCGCGCACGCCTGCCGCGCCATAGGCCGCATGCCAGGCCGACCAGAGCCAGGGCGGCGTGTCCAGCCTTTCCCGGTCCAGCCCCTCATAGGCCTCCGCCCCCTCGGTTGCGACCTTGCGCAGCACGGCATTCACCAGCCCGGCGAAGGGCCGGGGCACCACGGCGACCGTCGCGGCCACCGCGGCATGGGCCGGGGTGCCGAGCACCAGCAGCTCCGCCGCGCCCATGCGCAGCGCGGCGCGCACCACGGGCGGCGGCTCCCGCCGCAGATGCGGCTCCAGCACCGCATCCAGGCTGCCGGCATGGCGCAGCACGGCCGCCGCCAAGCGATGCGCGGCGGCGCGGTCGCGCGGCTCGATCGCGGCGGGCAGCTGGTCCAGCGCCTCCTCCAGCGGGCGGCGGCGGTCGAACACGGCGGCCAGCAGCAGCAGCGCGGCGGACCGCGTGCCGGGCGGCGGCGCCCCCCGGTTGGCGCGGGCATTGGGCGGCCTGGCCGTGACACGCTTTGTCACGCCGGCAGGGGCTTTTTGGGGGGGCATTTCGGGAGGGTTTATGGCCGCCCGCCGCGCGCCATGCTAGGGGCGCGACCATGCAGGCGCTCCGCAGCTTCCTCAGCCGGGACTTCCTCGACCGGCTGCCGGAGACGCGGCGCCCGCTGCCCTGGCTCGCTTTGCTCTGCCTGCTGCTATGGCTGCCCGGCTTCTTCAGCATCCCGGCCGGGGACCGCGACGAAAGCCGCTTCGCCCAGGCCAGCCGCCAGATGGTGGAGACCGGCGACCTGGTCCGCATCCGCTTCGGCGAGGTGGAGCGCAACAAGAAACCCGCCGGCATCCACTGGCTGCAGGCCGGCTCCGTCCGCGTGCTGGAGACGCTGCGCCTCGGCGACCGGCACGACATCTGGGCCTATCGCATCCCATCCCTGGCCGGCGCGCTGCTGGCGGTGCTGGCCACCGCCCATTTCGGCCGCCTGCTGGTGGGAAGGCGCGCCGCCTTCCTGGGCGCCGCCCTGCTGGCCGGCTGCTTCGTGCTGGGGGTGGAGACCCATATCGCCAAGACGGATGCGGCGCTGCTCGGCAGCGTCGTCCTCGCCATGGGGCTGATGGCGCGGGCCTATCTGCAGCCCGCCGGCTTCGGGCCAGGTGCTGCGGCCGGCTTCTGGCTGGTGCTCGGCGTCTCCATCCTGCTGAAGGGGCCGATCGCGCCGATGGTGGCGGCGCTGGCCGCCATCACCCTGGCGGTGGCCGACCGCGCCTGGACCAATGGCGCCCCCTGGCTGCGCGCGCTGCGCCCCGGCTGGGGCGTGCCGCTGATGGTGCTGGCCGCCGCGCCCTGGTTCATCGCCGTGACCATCGCGACGGAAGGCCGTTTCCTGGCCGAGGCGCTGGGCGGCGACATGCTCAGCAAGGTGGGCGGCGCCGATGAGAACCATTGGGGCCCGCCCGGCTACTACCTGCTGAGCTTCGGCATCGCCGCCTTCCCCGGCGCCTTCCTGGTGCTGCGCGCCGCCCCCGGCGCCTGGGCCGACCGGCTGCAGCCCGGCACGCGCTTCCTGCTGGCCTGGGCGGTGCCCACCTGGCTGGTCTTCGAGGCGGTGACCACCAAGCTGCCGCACTATGTCCTGCCGGCCTATCCGGCGCTGATGCTGCTGGCCGCCGCCTGGGCGCTGGACCCGCTGCGCCAGGCGCCGCCGCGCTGGCTGGCCTGGCTTTCCACAGCCGGCGCCCTGGCCGCCGCCGCCGGGCTGGGGATCGCCGCCGCGGCGCTGCCGATCCTGGCCGATGGGCGGGTGGATGCGCTGTCGCTGCTCGGCCTGCCGGCCGCGGCGCTGTTCTGCTGGGGCCTGCTGCGCATGCTGCGCGAAGGGGCGCCCGCCCGGGCCGGGCTGCTCGCCGTGCTGCTGGCCATCCCGCTGCAGGCCACCGCCCTCGGCCTGGTGCTGCCGCGGCTGGAGGCGCCCTGGATCTCGCCGCGCCTGGCCGCCGCGGTGCAGGCCGCCGCCCCCGGCCTGCCGGATGAGCGTTTCGGCGTGGTCGGCTACCACGAACCCTCGCTGCTCTTCGCCCTGGGCGGCGAAATCCGGCTGCTGCGTGACGGCGCGGCGGCGGCGGATTTCCTGGCCGGCGAACCCGGGCGGCTGGTCGCCGTGGGCGACCGCGACCTGGCACGCTTCCGCAGCGCGGCCGAGGCCCGGGGCCTGGCGGTGGCGGAACGCGGCAGCGTCGCCGGCTTTAACTACTCCCGCGGCCGCCGGGTCGCCCTTACCCTCTATGGGACGAATCGATGATCGAATGGGTGACAGGCGTGGTCGCCGCCGGCGGATGGCCGGGCGTCATGGCGCTGATGTTCCTGGAGAACGTCTTCCCGCCGATCCCCTCCGAGGTGATCATGCCGCTGGCAGGCTTCGCCGCGGCGCGCGGGCAGATGTCGCTGACGCTGGCGCTGATCGCCGGCATCATCGGCACGCTGCTGGGCAATGTCTTCTGGTACGAACTGGCCCGCGCCATCGGCGCCGACCGCATCCGCCCATTGGTCGGCCGCTACGGCCGCTGGTTCGCGGTGGGCGAGGACGACCTGCGCAAGGCGGAGGCGACGCTGGCCAAATACGGGCCCTTCGCCCTGTCCTTCGGCCGGCTACTGCCGGGCATCCGCACCGTCATCTCCATCCCCGCCGGGCTGATCCGCATCCCGCGCCACGTCTTCTACCTTTGGACGGCACTGGGCAGCGGCGTCTGGATCACCTTCCTGACCCTGGCCGGCTACTTCATGGAAGACCAGTACGACCGCATCGAAGGCTGGCTCGAGCCGCTGGCCTATGTCGTGGTAGGCGGCTTCATCGCCACCTACCTCTGGCACATCTGGTCCACCCGCATCCGCAAGCAGCGCTAACCGCCTGGGCCGAGGCACGCGCGGCCCGGGGGCGGCTTGGGCCCAGGGTGCTTGGCTGGATGAGGGTGGCGTGCGTGATTGCAGGGGGACGCTGTCCCCCTGCACCCCCTGCCAAGGGGCAGTGGCCCCTTGGAACCCTTTGATTCATGAACAGAAATGGAAAGGGGCCGGAGCTACCGCGGGTTCAGCGGTCCTTCTGGCCCCTCTCCATTTCTGTTCAAGGTCCTGAGGTCCAGGAGGCCTCTGCCTCCTGGCGGGAGGGTGCAGGGAGGGCAGAGCCCTCCTTGCAAACCACCCGCGCACCCCCATCCGCCAAGCGCCTAAGGCCAAGCCGCCCCGGCCGCGCCCGCCTCAGCCCCAGGGGTTGCGGCGTTGTGAGGTGCGAGGGGTCGGGCTGGACCAGGGGCCGGTGGTGGCGGGGCGTGGCGGCGCCGGGGGCGGCCCCATGCTGCCCGCCAGGGCGCGCAGCGCGGCGACGCGGTTCTCGGTCTTGGGGTGGGTGGAGAACAGGCCGTCCATCCGCAGGCCGGAGAGCGGGTTGATGATGAACATATGCGCCGTGGCGGGGTTGGCCTCGGCGGCCTGGTTCACCCGGCCGGCCTTGTAGCCTTCCAGATGCAGCAGGGCGGAGGCGAGGCCCTCGGGGTCGCCGGCGATCTCAGCGCCGACGCGGTCGGCCTCGTATTCGCGGGACCGGCTGATCGCCATCTGCACCACCATGGCGGCCAGCGGCGCCAGCACGATCATCAGCAGGCTGCCGATCAGGCCGAAGGGGTTCTGGCGGTTGTCGCCGCGGCCGAAGAGGAAGCCGAACTGCGCCAGCATGCCGATGGCGCCGGCGATGGTCGCCGTCATGGTCATGATCAGCGTGTCGCGGTTGCGAATATGCGCCAGCTCATGCGCGATCACGCCCGCCACCTCGCGTTCCGGCATCATGTCCAGCAGGCCGGTGTTCAGGGCGACGGCCGCGCGGTCCGGGCTGCGGCCGGTGGCGAAGGCATTGGGCTGGTCCTCATGGATGACATAGAGCGCGGGCATGGGGATGCCGGCGTTCCGGGCCAGTTGCTGGGTCATCTGGAACAGGCGGGGCGCATCGTTCGGGCCGATCGGCTGCGCATTGTGCATCCGCAGCAGCATCCGGTCGCTGTTCCACCAGGCGAAGACGTTCATGCCGCAGGCGAAGAGGAAGGCGATGACCATGCCCTGCTGGCCACCGATCATGAAACCGACGCCCACGAACAGGGCGGTGAGGCCCGCCAGCAGGATCGCCGTCTTCAGATAGCCGCTCATCTTGCCTCCAATCCATCGGGCGATCTTCCGGCCGCCTGCCGCGTTCGTCTCGGCAGGCAGCGAGGGACGACCTACATGTGGGGCATGACCAACGCGAATCACGAGGGGCAGGCCGGCCTGCCCCAGATCAACACCCAGTCCGCGCAGCAAATCCCGCTGCCGCCCTCCGAGCCGCCGGGCCCGCCGCCCGGCCAGCCGGTGCCGGAACAGCCGCCGACCCAGCCGCCGCCGGACAATGAGCCGCCGATGCCGGGCGACCCGCCGCCGGCGCCGATCGGCGATCCGCCCTCCGAGAAGCCGGTGCGCCTGGCCCTGCCGCCCGAGATCGGCGGGCCGAAGGGGCCGGAGCCGACGCGCTTCGGCGACTGGGAACACAAGGGCCGCGTCAGCGACTTTTGAGCATCGCGACTCGGGTCGCGACTCGGGCGCGACTCGGGGAACGCGCTTGTGGGGTGGCGACCGACCACCCCCCAGGTCTTGTGGCGGGAGAACGGAATCGCGGAGTCAGCGATTCGTTCGCGCGACTCGGGGCAGGTGATTGATTCCGCAGGCGGCGCCCGGGCGGGGATGACGGCCGATTCACCCTGCGTTCCGGAACGGGGGCGAATCGCGAACCGGAACATCCGTCCCGTGTCGGGCTAGCGCCCCCTTCGGGCCAGCCAGATGCCGAGGCCGACCACCCCGATTCCGGCCCCCGCCAGCGCCCATTCCGGCCCCAGGCCCGCCCGCCCGGCGCCCATGGCCGCCGGGCCGAGCGACTGGCCGAGGAAGAAGCTGAAGGCATGCAGCGCCACCGCGCTGCCGCGCGCCATGGGCGCCACCTCCGTCACCCGGGTCTGGATGGAGCTGTGCATCATGTAGAAGCCAAGGCCGAGCAGCAGGCAGCCCGCCACCAGCACCGCCGCCACCGGCGCCACCGCTTGCAGCCCCAGCCCGATGCCGGCCAGACCGCCGCCCAGCAGCACCATGCGGGACTGCCCCATGCGGCGCAGCAGCAGCCCGGCCAGCGCCGCGAAGATGAAGCCGCCGATGCCGAAGGCGGCCACCGCGAAGCCGGCCTCCGCCACCCCGCCCTGGCCACGCTCGGCCAGCAGGGGGGCGATGAAGGGGAAGATGCCGAAGATCAGCATGCCTTCCAGGAAGACGCAGGCGTAGAGCACCCGCGCCGCCGGCTGGGCGATGATGTGGCGGTAGCGCCGCAGCGCATCGCCCAGGTTCAGCCGCGGCCCGCGCGGCTCCGGCCGGGCGCGGTCGTCGCGCAGCATGGGCAGGGCGGCCAGCGCCGCGGCGGCGCAGACCAGGGTGACGCCGCGCCAGCCGATCCAGGGCTCCAGCGCCGCGGAGAGCAGCGCGCCGCCGGAGGATCCGGTCAGACCCGCCACCAGCAGCCGGGACAGCGCCACCTGGCGGCGCTCCATCGGCACATGGTCGCCGATGGCGGCGATGGCCAGCGGGAAGATGCCGCCGGCCGCCGCGCCGGCCAGGATGCGCAGCAAAGTGAGCGCGGTGAGGTCGGGTGCCGCCGCGGCCAGGGCCAGGGCGACGGCCAGGGCGATCAGGCAGATCCGGATCACGCGCCGCTTGCCGACGGCATCGCCCACCGGCCCCAGCACCGGCTGCACCAGCGCATAGGGCAGGGCAAAGGCGGTCGAGAGCAGGGCGATGGTGGCGGGGCTGGCCATGAAATCCCGTGCCAGCACGCCCACCAGCGGGTCGAGCGCGCGCGTCGCCAGGTTGGAGGCGAGGCAGGCCAGGCCGAGGACGAGGATCAGCCGGCGCGTGGCCCCCCGGTCCAGGCTCTGGCGGTCCGGCAACTGCCTGTCGGGAGGTTCGGCCATGCCCCGCAATGCTGCGGCCAAGCGCCGCCCGGCACAACCGCGCGTGGCGCAACCCTGCCGGCAAGGTGAAACGGATGAAACCTTGCGATCCTGGCGCACGCGACAATTTTATGCACATGTTGCTAGTTAATGGACGAACCTGCAGCGCTGGACCCCTCGTGACCCTCCGTTTCGCCACCGCTTTCCAGCCCATCGTCGATGTGGACACCGGCCGGACCCTGGCGCAGGAGGCGCTGGTGCGCGGCATGGGCGGGGAATCGGCCGGCAGCGTGCTGGACGGGATCGCGCTGGCGGATCGCTACCGCGTCGATGCCGAGATCCGCCGCGCCGCGGTGGCGGAGGCGCTGCGCCTCGGCCTGCCCGCCACCGGCGCTTCGCTCACGTTGAACATCTTCCCCGGCTGCATCGGCCAGCCGCAGTATTGCGCCGCCGATACCGTGACGGAGGCCGAGGCGCTGGGCTTTCCGGTGGACCGGCTGGTCTTCGAGATCAGCGAGATGGAGCCGGTGGAGGATCCGGAATCCCTGGCCCGGTCGCTGACCGAATTGCAGCGCCGCGGCTTGCGGATCGCGCTGGATGACGTCGGCACCGGCCATGCGCGCATCCCGCTGCTGATGGTCTGGCGCCCGGACGGCGCCAAGATCGCGCGGGAGGTGATCATGGGCCTCGACCGGGACGAGACCCGCTTCGAGCGGGTGCGGGAGACGCTGGAACAGCTCGCCGCCTTCGGCATGGCCCCGGTGGTGGAGGGCATCGAGACCCGGGGCGAGCTGGCGGCGCTGCGCCGGCTCGGCGTGCGGGCAATGCAGGGCTACCTGTTCGCGAAACCGGCACTCGGCGCGCTGCCGGTGCCGGTGGTGCCCTGAGCCAAGTTCAGCGCACCCGGTTCTCCACCAGGTCCTGCACCACGCCGGGATCCGCCAGGGTGGAGGTATCGCCCAGCGCCTCCGTCTCATTCGCCGCGATCTTGCGCAGGATCCGGCGCATGATCTTGCCGGAGCGGGTCTTCGGCAGGCCCGGCGCCCATTGGATGGCGTCGGGGCTGGCGATCGGGCCGATTTCCTTGCGGACCCAGGCGACCAGTTCCTTGCGCAGCGCCTCGGAGGGCTCCTCGCCCGTCTTCAGCGTGACATAGGCATAGATGCCCTGGCCCTTGATGTCGTGCGGCATGCCGACCACCGCGGCCTCCGCCACCTTGGGATGGGCGACCAGGGCGGATTCGACCTCCGCCGTGCCCATGCGGTGGCCGGCGACATTGATCACGTCATCGACCCGGCCGGTGATCCAGTAATAGCCGTCCGCGTCCCGCCGGGCGCCGTCGCCCGTGAAGTAGGTGCCCTTGAAGGTGGAGAAATAGGTCTGCACGAAGCGCTCATGGTCGCCATAGACCGTGCGCATCTGGCCCGGCCAGCTGTCCAGCAGCACCAGGTTGCCCTCCGCAGCGCCTTCCAGCACCGCGCCGTCATTGTCCACCAGCGCCGGCTTCACGCCGGGCAGCGGCAGGGTGGCGGAGCCCGGCTTCTGGGCGATCGCGCCGGGCAGCGGCGAGATCAGGATGCCGCCGGTTTCCGTCTGCCACCAGGTATCGACGATCGGGCAGCGCTCATCGCCCACATTGCGATAATACCAGAGCCAGGCTTCCGGGTTGATCGGCTCCCCCACGCTGCCGAGGATGCGAAGGGACTTGCGGCTGGTCTTCTTCACCGGCGCCTCCCCTTCCCGCATCAGGGCGCGGATCGCGGTGGGGGCGGTGTAGAAGATGGCGACCTGGTGCTTGTCGATCACCTCCCAGAAGCGGGAGACGGTGGGGTAGTTGGGCACCCCCTCGAACATCAGCGTGGTCGCGCCATTGGCCAGCGGGCCATAGACGATATAGGTGTGGCCGGTCACCCAGCCGACATCCGCCGTGCACCAATAGATCTCGCCGTCGCGATAGTCGAAGACGTTCTGGTGGGTGAAGCTGGCCCAGACCATGTAGCCGCCGGTGGTGTGCAGCACGCCCTTCGGCTTGCCGGTGCTGCCGCTGGTATAGAGGATGAAGAGCGGGTCCTCCGCATTCATCTTCTCCGGCTCCGCGGTTTCCGGCTGGGTGTCGCAGGCGTCCGACCACCAATGGTCGCGCTCCGGCATCATCTCCACCGCGCCGCCGGTGTTTCGCGCCACGATGACATGGCGGATGGAGGGGCAGGTCTTCAGGGCCTCGTCCGCATTGGCCTTCAGCGGCACCTTGCGGCCGCCGCGGCGGCCCTCATCCGCCGTGATCAGCAGCACGCAATCCGAATCCTGGATGCGCGAGGCGAGGCTGTCGGGGGAAAAGCCGCCGAAGACGATAGAATGCACGGCGCCAATGCGGGCGCAGGCCAGCATGGCGACCGCGGCCTCCACGATCATCGGCAGGTAGATGCAGACCCGGTCGCCCTTCTGCACGCCCAGGCCGCGCATGGCATTCGCCAGCTGGCAGACCCGCGCATGCAGCTCCTTGTAGGTGACCTTGGCATCGCTGGAGGGATCGTCGCCTTCCCAGATGATCGCCACCTGGTCGCCGCGGGTCGCCAGGTGCCGGTCGAGGCAGGAGACGGAGGCGTTCAGCACGCCATCCTCGAACCACTTGATCGAGACCTTTCCGGAGGTGCCGCCGAAGTCGACGTTCTTGATGATCTTCGGCGCCTGCATCCAGGCGATGCGCTGCGCCTCCTTCGCCCAGAAGGCGTCCGGGTCCTGGGCGGCTGCCTGGTACATCGCCTTGTAGCCGGCCTCGTCCACCTGGGCGCGGGCGGCGATTTCGGGCTTCACGGCGATCAGCGTGGTCTCGGTCATTGGTGGTCCCCCCGCATCCTTTGGGCACGGCGCGTCCGGCCTGCTGGCCGGTTCATAGAGGGTGAATGGGGCACGCGGCCATGAGATGCGTCAACCGTTCGACTGCCCCTGATCCCGGCGCTGCCGCCCCCGCATCCGCCGGGATGGGAAGGGATGCGGCCTCAGCTCTCCGCCCGGATCCCCCTTTCCCGCGCGATGCCGGCGAAGGTGGTGACGGTGCTGTCGAACTGCCCCGCAAAAGCCTCCGGGCCGAGGCCGGACGGATAAAAGCCGATCCCCGCCAGCCGGTCCCGCACCGCCGTATCGGCCAGGATGGCGCGCACCGCCTGGTGCAGCCGGTCCGTCAGCGCCACCGGCGTGGCGGTCGGAGCGAACAGGCCGATCCAGGTGTCCTGCACGAAGCCGGGGGCGATGGTCTCGCCGGCCGTCGGCACCTCGGGCAGCGCGGCAGGCCGCGTCGCGCTGGTGACGAAAAGCGGCACCAGGGACCGCTCCCGCGCATGCGGCACGCCGGCGGAGAAGGTCACCACGCCGACATCGATATTCCCCGCCAGCAGGTCCTGCAGCACCGGCCCGCCGCCGCGATAGGGCACATGCTCCACCCGCAGCCCGCCCGCCGCGCGCAGCAGCAATTCGCTGGTCAGGTGCTGGGAGGCGCCGATGCCCGGCACGCCGACATTCAGCGCCCCCGGCCGCGCCCGGACGGCGGCGGCGAAATCCTGGATGGTCTTCAGGCCCGAGCGCGGATGGGTGAAGAAGCCATGCTCGGCGGTGACGATCTGGCTGACCGGCCGCAGCGCCTGGCGCACCGAAGGCGCGCCCGCCACCGGCAGCGCCTCCGTCGCTGCGAAGGTATCGTTGGCCAGCAGCAGGGTCTGGCCATCCGCCGCGGCCCGCGCCGCGGCCTGGCCGCCGACGCGGCCGGAGGCGCCGCCGATATTCTCGATGACCAGCGCCTGGCCGAGCTCGGCGGATAGCGGCTGCTGCACGGCGCGGGCCAGCTGGTCCACCGCCCCGCCGGGCGGCCAGGGGACGATCAGCCGGATCGGCCGGTCCGATGCGGGGGTTTGCGCGCGCAGCACGGCGGGGGCGGAGGCGAAGGCCAGGGTCTGCAGCAGCAGGCTGCGGCGCAGGCGGCCGGAGGGGGCGAATTCCATGGGAAGTCTCCGAAGGTCAGGGTCGGGAAGGGCGATAGCCGGAGACGGGGCGACATCGCGGACCCTGGGGAATGGCGCGGTTCATGGAAGTTTTTTCCACGTACCCGGCCCACCAAGTCAATTCGGAGAAAATTAATCCCTATCCGCCGCGGTGGCGACAAGGGGTCGCGCTACAGCCCGGCCTCTGCTGGCACGATCACGCGCCCTTCCGCA
Organism: Falsiroseomonas tokyonensis; assembly: GCF_019024325.1. Taxonomy (GTDB): domain Bacteria; phylum Pseudomonadota; class Alphaproteobacteria; order Acetobacterales; family Acetobacteraceae; genus Falsiroseomonas; species Falsiroseomonas tokyonensis. The sequence continues at coordinate 1,061,251 of NZ_JAFNJS010000001.1, read as the reverse complement.
TCCACCCGTGCCGGCACCGATTCCAGGCTCTCGCCGTAGCAGGGGCCGGAGGTGCATTCGCCATCCTCGATCCGGAACCGCGCCCCATGGGCGGAGCAGATGATCGCCGTGCGCTTGGCGTCCAGGAAGCGATGCGGCGCCGGGTCCAGCGGCAGGCCGACATGCGGGCAGGAATTCACATAGACGAAAACCTGGCCGCCGCGGCGGATGGCGAAGAGCCCGGTGAAGGCGCCGGCGGCCGGGCTGAAGCCGCGGCTTTCGCCATCCGGGATCTCCTCCAGCCGGCACAGCACCCGCTCATCGGAGGCGACCTCGCTCATGCCGTTTCCAGCCCCAGCCGCGCATGCCATTCGGCGATGCTTTCCTTCGGATGGCCCTTGTGGCGCCGGTCGCCCTTGGCGAAGCAGGGCTCCACCCAGCTGGCCTTGCAGCCGAGCAGCAGATGCGTGTGCTCCGGCGGCACCGGCAGGTCGGTGTCGATGGCGGAGGCGAAGGGATGCACCAGCTCCGGCCAGCGCGGATCGAACAGCCACAGCGCGCTGCCGCACTCCCCGCAGAAATGGCGCTGGGCGGGGCTTTGCCGGGTCCGCTGCCCCGGCTCCCGCAGCCGGGCGTTGTAGACCTTCAGGTGCTTGGCGCCGCGCACCTTCAGCGTGGCGGCATCGCCGGAGAGGTTGATGGCATAGCCGCCCCCGCCCTGCGTCTTGCGGCAGATCGAGCAGTAGCAGCGCTGATAGGGGTAAGGTTGTCCCGAATCGCAGCGAAACCGAACCTTGCCGCAATGGCAGGACCCTTCCAGCCGCATGGCGCTACTTCCCCTTCCAGCCGCCCAGCTTGCACAGCTTCTTCCAGTGCTCCGCTGAGACCGGCATGACCGAAAGCCGCGACATCCGCACCAGGGCAAGTTCGGAAAAGTCCGGGTCGGCCTTGATCTCCGCCAGGGTCACCGGCTTCGGCATCGGCCCCACCGCCTTCATGTCGACGCAGACCCAGTCGCCCTTGGTCCCGGGCTCCACCGAGGGGTCGGGATAGGCCTCCTTCGCCACCTCGACCACGCCCACGATCTCCTTCCCCTCATTCGAGTGGTAGAAGAAGGCGAGGTCGCCCTTCTTCATGGCCTTCAGATTCGCCTTGGCCATGTGGTTGCGCACGCCGGTCCAGGGCTCGACGCCATTGGCCACCTGCTGGTCCCAGGAAAAGGCGTCCGGCTCCGACTTCACCAGCCAGTATTGGCGGGGGGAAGTCGCCATCACACCATCGCCCCGTCCTTGAACACCATGCGGAAGGGACGGATCGTCACCGTCTCGAACAGCCCCGCCTTGGCATAGGGGTCGCCGGCGGCCAGGGCCTCGGCGGCGGCCTGGTCCGCGGCCTCCACCACGAGCAGGCTGCCGCAGGGCTTGCCCTCGGCGTCCAGCACCGGGCCGACCACGACGAAATCGGCCATCTTGGACTTCAGGTATTCCAGATGCGTCGGCCTTGTGGCCATGCGCAGTTCCAGGGAATTCGGCTTGTCGGTGCAGCTGATGGCGAAGAGCATGGAGTCCTCCCGGCGGCGTGGTTGCAAGAATCACACGTAACGCCCCCCGGCAGCGGCTTCAATCCGGCGCAAACCACCCCTACTATAGGCGCGTGGACGCCAGACCCATCATGCCCCGCGAAACGGGCCAGCCCATCGCCGCCCCGCCCAAGGGGGCGCAGTCGACGGGCGCGCGGTCGCTGCACCGCTTCGCCAATCCGGGGCGCTTCCTGCGGATGACGGGGCGGCTCATGCCCTGGCTCTGGGCGCTGGCGCTGGCCGTCACCGCCTGGGGCACCGTATGGGCGCTGGGCATCGCGCCGGCCGATTGGCAGCAGGGCGAGACGGTCCGCATCATGTATGTGCATGTGCCGATGGCCTGGCTGGCCATGGGCGGCTATCTGGGCCTTGGCATCCTCTCCGTCATGTCGCTGATCTGGCGGCATCCGCTGGCGGACCTGGCGGCGCGGGAGCTTTCGCCGGTGGGTGCGGCGGTCACCGCGCTGTGCCTGGCCACCGGCAGCCTCTGGGGCAAGCCCATGTGGGGCACCTGGTGGGTCTGGGATGCGCGGCTGACCAGCGTGCTGGTGCTGTTCTTCCTGTGGCTCGGCCATGCGGCCCTGGTGCGCGCCTTCGACGAGGCCGATCGCGGGGCACGGGCAGGGGCCATCCTGGCGCTGGTGGGGCTGGTGAACCTGCCGATCGTGAAATTCTCGGTCGATTGGTGGAACACCCTGCACCAGCCGGCCAGCGTCACCCGGCTGAATGCGCCGGGCATGCATGTGGACATGCTCTATCCGCTGCTGGTCTGCGCCCTGGGCTTCTCCCTGCTGTTCGGCGCCGTGGTTCTGGCGCGCACCCGGGCCGCGGTGATGGAACGCCGCGTCCGGGCGCTGGAGACGGCGCGCGCCCGCCGCGCCGAAGCCGCGCCGGTGGGTTGATCCATGACAAGCCATTGGATCCACATCACGATATCCTGGGCCGGCACGCTGCTGGTCTTCGCCAGCCTAGCCATCGCGGCCGTGCTGCGGCAGCGCCAGGCGCAGGCGAAACTGAAGCGCCTCGACCCAAGGGGTGAGAGGGAGACATGACCCGCAAGCGCCGGCGACTCTGGATCCTGCTGCTCTGTGCCATCGGGGTCGGCAGCGCCACCGCCCTGACCCTGACCGCCTTCCAGGACAATATCGTCTTCTTCCGCTCCCCTTCCGACATCATGGCCGAGCGCCCGGCGCCGGAGCGGTCCTTCCGCCTGGGCGGGCTGGTGGAGGCCGGCAGCGTGCAGCGGGAGGAAGCCGCCGCCGGCGCCCGCCCCACCGTGCGCTTCCGCGTGACGGATGGCGCGCATGCCATCCCTGTCACCTATCAGGGCGTGCTGCCGGACCTGTTCCGCGAGGGCCAGGGCGTGGTCACCGCCGGCCGCTTCGGGCTGGACGGCATGTTCCGCGCCACCGAGGTCCTGGCCCGGCATGACGAAACCTATATGCCGCCGGAGGTTGCCGATGCGCTGAAGCGCGCCGGCCATTGGCAGCCGGAACAGGGCACGCCGCCGCCGGCCGCCACCTGGAACACGCTTCAGCCGGCACGGACGGGCAGCGGATCATGATCGCGGAACTTGGCCATTACGCCCTGGCGCTGGGCCTGATCCTGGCGCTGGCCCAGGCGATCCTGCCGCTGCTGGGGGCGGAGATGCGCAACGGCCGGATGATGGCCACCGGCGCACCGCTGGCGCTGGGCCAGTGCCTGGCCATCGCCACGGCCTTCGGCTGCCTGATGTATTCCTATGCGATCAACGACACGACGGTGGTGAACGTCGTGCAGAACAGCCATTCGGCCAAGCCGATGCTGTACAAGATTACCGGCACCTGGGGGAATCACGAGGGGTCCTTGGTCCTCTGGATCATGATCCTGGCCATGTGCGGCGCGGCGGTTTCCGCCTTTGGCCGCGAATTGCCGACGGCGCTGCGGGCGCGGGTGCTGGGCGTGCTGGGCCTGATTTCCGTGGGCTTCCTCGCCTTCACCATCCGGACCTCGAACCCCTTCGAGCGCGTCTGGCCGCCGGCGCCGGATGGGCAGGGGCTGAACCCGATCCTGCAGGATATCGGGCTGGCGATGCATCCGCCGCTGCTCTACCTCGGCTATGTCGGCTATGCGGTGACCTTCGCCTTCGCCATCGCCGCCCTGATCGAGGGCCGGGTCGATGCCGCCTGGGGCCGCTGGGTGCGGCCCTGGTCGCTGGCTGCCTGGTCCTTCCTGACGCTCGGCATCGCACTCGGCTCCTGGTGGGCCTATTACGAGCTCGGCTGGGGCGGCTACTGGTTCTGGGACCCGGTCGAGAATGCCTCCCTGCTGCCCTGGCTGATCGGCACCGCCCTGCTGCATTCCGCCATCGTGGTGGAGAAGCGGGAGGCGCTGAAGACCTGGACCATCCTGCTGGCGATCATCGCCTTCGGCATGTCCCTGCTCGGCACATTCCTGGTGCGGTCCGGCGTGCTGAATTCCGTGCACTCCTTCGCCAATGACCCGGAGCGCGGCCTTTTTATCCTGGGCCTGCTGATGTTCTACCTCGCCGGCGCCTTCCTGCTGTTCGCGGTGCGGGCGCGGGCGATGATCCCGACCGGCATCTTCAGCCCCGTCTCGCGCGAGGGCGCGATCGTGCTGAACAACCTGCTGGTCTGCTCGATCACGGCGGTGGTCTTCGTCGGCACGCTCTGGCCGCTGTTCGCGGATGCGCTGTTCGGCACCAAGGTCTCGGTGGGACCGCCCTTCTTCAATTCGGCCAGCTTCCCGCTGGTGGTGCCGCTGCTGCTGGCCATGGCGGCGGGGCCGCTGATGCCCTGGAAGCGGGCGCAGCTGTCCTCCGTCGTGATGAAGCTGTGGTGGGTCGCCGTCATCGGTTTCGGCGCCTTCTTCGTGGCGCTGCTGGCCTCCGGCCAGAAGGTGCTGCCGGCGGTGGGCTTCGCCTTCGCGGCCTGGGTGATCGGCGCCGCCTTTGCCGATATCGCCGACCGCACCGCGCTGTTCCGCACCAATCTCGGCAATGCGTGGAACCGGGCAAAAGGCCTGCCGCGCGCGGCCTGGGGGGCGGCCATCGCCCATGCCGGCATCGGCATCACCGCCGCCGGCATCGCCGGCATGGGCCTGGCGCAGGAACGCCTGGTCTCGCTGGCCGCCGGCGAATCCACCACGCTGGCCGGCTATGAATGGCGCCTGGACAGCGTGCGCGACGAGGTCGGGCCGAACTGGACCGCCCGCCGCGCGCACATCACCCTGCTGCGGGATGGGCGGGAGCTGCGCGTGATGCAGCCTGCCCGCCGCTTCTTCCCCCTGGCCCGCCAGAACACCACCGAGGTCGCCATCCACACCAACTTGATGGCCGACCTCTATGCCGTGATCGGGGAGGAAGACGCCGCCACCGGCCGCGCCGTGATCCGCCTGCACTACAACCTGCTGGCGCCCTGGATCTGGCTCGGCGCGGCGGTGATGGCGCTGGGCGGCGGGCTCTCGCTGGCCGATCGCCGGGTGCGCGTCTCCGCCCCCAATCGCGCCGCCATCCGCGCGGCGGCGGGGGCGGCGCGCGCATGACGCCCACCAGCCGCCGCCTGCTGCTGGCCGCGCCCTTCGCCATCGCCGCGGCGGGTGGCGTGGGTTTCTATACGGCGCTGCAGCGCCAGCGCAGCGGCGCCTACAATCCGCGCGGCGTGCCCTCCGCCCTGATCGGCCAGCCGCCGCCGGCCTTCGATCTGCCGGCGCTGCCGGATGCGGGCGTCGAGAGCTTCGGTTCCGCCGATCTGCGCGGCCTGGGCCGGCCGGTGCTGGTGAATTTCTGGGCCAGCTGGTGCGTGCCCTGCATCATCGAGCATCCGCAGCTGATGAAGCTGTCGCGGGAAGGCGTGCCGGTGTTCGGCATCGCCTACAAGGACCGCGCGCCCGACAGCCTCCAGTTCATCCGCCGCCACGGCAACCCCTTTGCTCGCCTGGCGCAGGACGTACCTGGCCGCGTCGCCATCGACTGGGGCGTCTATGGCGTGCCGGAGAGTTATCTGCTGGACGCGCAGGGGATCATCCGCTGGCGCTATGCCGGGCCGATCACCGACGAAGTGCTCGAACAGGATCTGCGCATTCTGCTCCGTCGCCATGGTTGATTGCCCTCAGACGGCGGGCGGCGGCTCCGCCGCCTTGCCTTCGCGCCCTGCACGGACCTTCCCAGCCGCACGGACCGTCTGGGCGCGGCGCGCACTCGCGCGCTCGGCCCGCTACGCGGGCCGCATAGCGCTTCTCCTGGTCCTGCTGCTGCCCCTGCCGGCGGCCGCGGTGACCAGCCCCGCCGACATGCTGCCCGATACGGCGCAGGAGGAACGCGCCCGCGCGCTGGGCCGCGAGATTCGCTGCATGGTCTGCCAGAACCAGTCGATCGAGGACAGCGAGGTGGGCCTGGCCCGCGACCTGCGCCTGCTGGTGCGCGAACGCATCACCGCCGGCGACAGTGACGCCCAGGTGAAGGACTTCCTGCATGCCCGCTACGGCGATTTCGTGCTGCTGCGGCCGCCCTTCGCCTGGAACACGCTGATCCTCTGGGCGACGCCGCTGGTGGCGCTGCTGGTGGGCTTCGGCCTGATCCTGCTCGCCCGCCGCGGCACCGCCAGCGTGCCGCCCCCCGCGCCACTGAGCGCGGAGGAACAGCGCCGCCTCGCGGACATCGAGGCCGCCATCCAAGGCAAGGACGGAAACAGGGCGTGATCTGGCTTTTGCTTGGCGGCCTCACGGTCCTGGCCCTGGCGCCGCTCGCCTGGGCGCTGATCCGCCCCTCCCGCCTGCGCGGGCGGGCGGAGGCGGACCTCGCTTTGTATCAGGCGCAGCTGGCGGAGCTGGACCGGGAGGCGGAGGCTGGGCGCCTCGATGCCGCGCAGCACCAGGCGGCGCGGCTGGAGGTGCAGCGCCGCATCCTCTCCGCGCCCGGGGACGCCTCGGATATCGGCACGCCCGGGCGCACCTCGGCGGTGCTGGCCGCGCTGGTCTTCCTGCTGCCCGCCGCGGCGCTGGGCCTCTATCTGGTGCGCGGCACGCCGGACATGCCCGCGGTGCCCTTCGCCGAGCGCCAGCGCATGGCGGAGGCCGAGGACCGGATGCTGGAGATGCTGCGATCGCGCGTCGCCGCGCTCGATCCCGCCAGCGAGATGGGCCGCCAGGGCCAGATCCTGCTCGGCAATGCCGAACGCTCCCGCGGCCGGCTGGCGGAGGCCGCGGCAGCCTATCGCAAGGCCTTGGAGGCCCGCTTCGACGGCGAACTGGCCGGGGACCTGGCGGAGCTGGAGATCGAGCGCGGCGAGACCGAGGCCGCCGCCGCCCTCATCGCCCGCGCGCTGGGCTCCTCGCCGCAGGAGCCGCGGCTACGCTTCCTGTCAGGCCTGGCGGAGGCCCGCGCCGGCCGCGCGGAGAATGCCCGTCGCATCTGGCAATCCCTGCTGGCCGATGCGCCGGCCGAGGCGCCCTGGCGCGGCGTGGTGCAGGGGCAGCTGCAGACGCTGCCCTGAAGCATTTTCAAGCCTTGCGGCTTCGCAAGGCGGCTTGGAAAATGCGCTGGAATAAGCCCTCAGTGGCCGGCGCGCATCGCGGGAGCCGGGGCGCCACGGCCACCCAGGCGGCGGATGCCGCCGCTGGCCAGCAGCAGCAGCAGCCCGGCGCCGATCAGCGCACCGCTCCAGATCAGCGTGGCATTCAGGCTTTCCCCGGCCAGGCGCGGCCCATGGCCGCTGAACACGCCGAGCACCAGCGCCACCAGCAGGCCGAAAACACCGAGGGTCAGGGCCACCAGCGCCGCGCCATCGGCCAGCGTGCCGATCAGCGCCGCGGGGCGGGACCGGGTGGTCGCGGCATTCTCCTGCAGGAAGCGGCCCAGCAGGAACAGGAACAAGGCGGCGATGACAACCCAGACCCACATGACGGCAACCTCGTTCAGGAAGTGCCGCATTTGCGTCCAGCGCAGGGGATGATGCAAGGGGATTTGGACGGAGCGGGTGGGCGGCGTCGGCGCCCACCCAACCCTCCCCCGCAGGCGGGGGAGGGCTTGCGGCCTCAGTAGCGGTACTGCTCGGCCTTGAAGGGACCCTGCTCCGGCACGCCGATATAGTCGGCCTGCTGCTTGGTGATCTTGGTCAGCTTGGCGCCGACCTTCTCCAGGTGCAGCGCGGCCACCTTCTCGTCCAGGTGCTTCGGCAGCACATAGACCTTCTTCTCGTACTTGCCCGGATTCGCCCAGAGCTCGATCTGCGCCAGCGTCTGGTTGGTGAAGGACGCGGACATGACGAAGGAGGGGTGGCCCGTGGCGTTGCCGAGGTTCACCAGGCGGCCCTCGGAGAGCAGGATGATGCGCTTGCCGGTCGGGAACTCGATCTCGTCGACCTGCGGCTTCACATTGTCCCACTTGTAGTTGCGCAGCGCCGCGACCTGGATCTCGCTGTCGAAGTGGCCGATGTTGCAGACGATGGCGCGGTGCTTCATGGCGCGCATGTGGTCGGCGGTGATGACGTCCACATTGCCCGTGGCGGTGACGAAGATATCGGCCACCGGCGCGGCATCCTCCATGGTCACCACCTGGTAGCCCTCCATCGCCGCCTGCAGCGCGCAGATCGGATCGACTTCGGAGACCATCACGCGGCAGCCGGCATTGCGCAGCGAGGCAGCGGAGCCCTTGCCCACATCGCCGAAGCCCGCGACCATCGCGACCTTGCCGGCCATCATCACGTCGGTGCCGCGGCGGATGGCGTCCACCAGCGACTCGCGGCAGCCATAGAGGTTGTCGAACTTCGACTTGGTGACGCTGTCATTCACGTTGATCGCCGGGAACAGCAGCTTGCCTTCCTTGGCCATCACGTACAGGCGGTGCACACCCGTGGTGGTCTCCTCAGAGACGCCGACGATGGACTTCGCCAGCTGCGCGAACCAGCCCGGCTTCGTCTTCACCAGCTTCTTGATGAGGGCGTAGAAGACTTCCTCTTCCTCATTGGTCGGCTTCTCGAGGAAGGCGGTGTCGCCCTGCTCGGCGCGCAGGCCGTAATGCACCAGCAGCGTCATGTCGCCGCCGTCGTCCAGCAGCACGTTCGGCGTGCCGCCATCGCCCCATTCCAGGGTCTTCTGCACATAGTCCCAGTATTCCGGCAGCGTCTCACCCTTGACGGCGAAGACCGGCGTGCCGGCGGCGGCGATGGCGGCCGCGGCATGGTCCTGGGTGGAGAAGATGTTGCAGGAGGACCAGCGCACATCGGCGCCGAGATGCTTCAGCGTCTCGATCAGCACGGCGGTCTGGATGGTCATGTGCAGGCAGCCGGCGATGCGGGCGCCCTTCAGCGGCTGCGCGGCGCCGTATTCGGCGCGCACCGCCATCAGGCCGGGCATCTCGTCCTCGGCCATGTTGATCTCCTTGCGGCCCCAGGCGGCGAGGGAGAGGTCCTTGACGATGAAGTCCTGGCCGGCGGCGTCGGGCATGGAAGATCCTTTGGGTCGCGTCTGACTTGGCAGGCGGCGCGTAGCATGCGCGGCGCCCTGGGCCAAGTCTTTCCCGCCACTCATAAGGATATCTTTATATATTGGCCACACCTGCTCGTTTCGGAGGCGGCCAAATTACTTCAGTGGGAAACCCAGCGCCGTCAGCGCATCCCGCATCCGGTCCCGCCCCGAAAGCCCGGCCGCGGTGCCGACGCGGCTCATCATGCGCTGCGTCCAGTCCTGCTGGCCCATGCCCTGCGCCACCGAAAAATCGCCCAGCGCCTGGTCGTAGCCGGCGATCGCGCCCTGTTCCTCCGCCACCCGATACTGCTCCCGGTGCAGCACCAGGCATTGCGGCAGGCGGGGCTTCACCGCGCCCTGCACCGCCGGGTGCCCCACCGCCATGCCGAAGCAGGCAAAGGCGTTCGGCGGCAGGCCAAGCTCGGCCGAGACCTTTTCGGGATGCTGGCGAAGCTGCCCCACATAGACGGTGCCGAGGCCCAGCGATTCCGCCGCCACCAGCGCGTTCTGCGCGGCGAGTGCCGCATCCACCAGCGCCACCATGAAGGATTCCAGGTAGTCCAGCCCCTCCATCTTGCGCTGATGCGCCTCCCCCAGCCGGATCAGGCGGGAATTGTCGGCGATCCAGCAGAGGAACAGCGGCGCCTGGCGGATGAAGCCCTGCCGGCCCGAGAGATCGGCCAGCCGGTTACGCCGCGCCTCATCCTCCACCGCCACCACGGACCAGGCCTGCAGATTCGACGAAGTGGGTGCGGACTGTGCCGCCGCCACCAGCGTCTCCAGCGTGCCCGGCGCCAGCTTTTCGTCGGTGAAGCTGCGGATGGAGCGGTGGCCCAGCAGCGTCTCCAGCACCGGGTTGGTCGCCTCCAGCGCCTGGTCCGGGCCGGCGCCGGCGCCGTAGCGGGCGCGGACGGTGTCGATCGGGGCCTGGTCCATGCGGCGTCTCCTGCGGGGTGATGAAGGGCGCGTAACCCGTGGCCGCGGCCCGGGCAATATCGCGCCGCAGGGCAGCCGCGCACGGGGATCGGTTGATGCTGCACTGCGGCGGGTCCATACCGCGCCCCATATGCAACCAGGTCCCCCTCCCATGTCCGACAAGACCCCGGTGCGACGCGCCCTGCTCTCGGTCTCCGACAAAACCGGAATCGTCGAATTCGCCCGCGTCCTGGCCGCCCAGGGGGCCGAGATCCTCTCCACCGGCGGCACCGCCCAGGCGCTGCGCATCGCCGGGATTCCGGTAAAGGACGTGGCGGAGCATTCCGGCTTCCCCGAGATCCTGGACGGCCGCGTGAAGACCCTGGTGCCGCAGGTGCATGGCGGGCTGCTCGGCCGGCGCGACCTGCCCGAGCACCTGGCGCAGATGGAACAGCACGCCATCGCGCCGATCGACCTGGTGGCGGTGAACCTCTACCCCTTCGAGGCCACGATCGCCCGAGCGGCGCCCTTCGAGGACTGCATCGAGAATATCGACATCGGCGGCCCGGCCATGATCCGCTCCGCCGCCAAGAATTTCGCCTCGGTTGTCGTCATCACCGAGCCCGGCCAGCTGGCGGAGGTGCAGGCCGAGCTCGCCGATGGCGGCACCAGCCTCGCCTTGCGTCGGCGCCTGGCCCAGGCCGCCTATGCCCGCACCGCCGCCTATGACGCCGCCATCAGCACCTGGTTCGCCGGGGAGAATGGCGAGGAATTTCCCCAGCGCCTGGCGGTCGCCGGCCTGCTGCGGCAGACGCTGCGCTACGGCGAGAACCCGCACCAGCGCGCCGGCTTCTACACCGATGGCAGCCTTCGCCCGGGCCTGGCGACCGCCGCGCAGATCCAGGGCAAGGAACTGTCCTACAACAACCTGAACGACACCGACGCCGCCTTCGAATGCGTCGCGGAATTCGACAAGCCCGCCATCGTCATCGTCAAGCACGCCAATCCCTGTGGGGTGGCGGAAGCCGAGAGCCTGGGCGCGGCCTGGGATGCGGCGCTGCGCTGCGACCCGGTCTCCGCCTTCGGCGGCATCGTGGCGGCCAACCGGGTGCTGGACGCCGAGGCCGCGGAGCGTATCACCGCCATCTTCACCGAGGTGGTGGTCGCCCCCGATGCGGATGCCGCCGCGCGGGCCATCTTCGCCCGCAAGAAGAACCTTCGGCTGCTGCTGACCGGGTCCCTGCCCGATCCGGCGGCGCCGGGGCGCACCTTCAAGTCGGTTGCCGGCGGCTTCCTGGCGCAGTCGCGCGATGCCGGGCGGGTGACGCTGGGCGATCTCAAGGTGGTGACCCAGCGCGCGCCGACGCAGCAGGAGCTGGAAGACCTGCTCTTCGCCTTCCGCGTCTGCAAGCATGTGAAGTCCAATGCCATCGTCTATGCCAAGGCCCTTGCCACCGTCGGCATCGGCGCCGGGCAGATGAACCGCGTGGAATCCTCCCGCATTGCCGCCTGGAAGTCGGAGGCCGCGGCCAAGGCGGCCGGCCTCGACCGGCCATTGGCAGAGGGCTCTGTCGTCGCCTCCGACGCCTTTTTCCCCTTCGCGGACGGGCTGGAAACGGCGGCGGCCGCCGGCGCCACGGCGGTGATCCAGCCGGGCGGGTCGATGCGCGATGCGGAGGTGATCGCGGCCGCCGACAAGGCTGGCCTCGCCATGGTCTTCACCGGCATGCGGCACTTCCGCCACTAGCATGCAAAGGCTCCTCGACGGGTACCGCCGCTTCCGCGCCGAGACCTGGCCCCAGGAACGCGCGCGGTTCGAGGAGCTGGCGGCGCGCGGCCAGCGCCCGCACACCATGGTCATCGCCTGCTCCGACAGCCGCGTGGACCCCGCCGTGATCTTCGGCGCGGGCCCGGGCGAGCTGTTCGTCGTGCGCAATGTGGCGAACCTGGTGCCGCCCTACGCGCCCGACAGCGATTTTCACGGCACCAGCGCGGCGCTCGAATTCGGCGTGCGCGTGCTGCGGGTCTCCGAGCTGGTGGTGATGGGCCACGCCATGTGCGGCGGCATCACCGCCCTGCTGCACGGCGCCCCGCCGGAGGCACGGGATTTCGTGCCGGTCTGGATGGGCATTGCCGCGGAAGCGCGCCGCCGCGTGCTGGAATGCCTGCCGGTGGAAGCGGCGCAGGAGGCCTGCGAGCTGGAGGCGGTGCGCATCTCGCTGGCCAATCTGATGACCTTCCCCTGGCTGGCGGAGGCGGTGGCGGAAGGCCGGCTGGCCCTGCGCGGCGCGCATTTCGGCGTGGCCACGGGGCGGCTGATGGTGATGGGCGCGGACGGGGCCTTCGCGGCGGCATAGCCATCGGCCGCGGCGGGATGCCAAGCTTCCGGCCCCGCTTCCCGATTCGCGAAAGGTCCTTCCCTGCCTGACTGGCTGCCGCTTGCGCTCATCGGGGGCGCCCTGGGCCTCGCCGCGCTGCTGCTGATGCTCGCCCTGCGCGGCCGGCGGGGGGAGGATCTGGCGCGGCTGGGCGCGATGATGGAGGCGCTGGCCGCCGCCCAGGACCGCCTCGCCCGCCTCTCCGAGGAGCGGATGCGGGAGCAGGAGCGCGCGCTGGGCAGCCGGCTGGATGCCGCCGCCGAGCGCAGCCAGGCGAGCGCGGCCGCCATCCAGCAGCGCCTGTCGGTGATCGACGCCGCGCGCCAGAATATCGAGGCGCTGGGCAGCCAGGTGGGCTCGCTGGCCGCCGTGCTCGGCAACAAGCAGGCCCGCGGCGCGCTGGGGGAGGTGCAGCTGCGCGACCTGGTCTCGGACCGGCTGCCGCCCTCCGGCTTCGCCTGGCAGCACACCCTGTCCAACGGCACGCGCTGCGACTGCCTGATCCGCCTGCCCTTCCCGCCCGGCCCGATCGCGGTGGACAGCAAGTTCCCGCTGGAGGCCTGGGCCGCGCTGCAGGACGCGCCGGACGCCGCCGCGCGCGTAGCCGCGACGCGCCGCTTCACCGCCGATATCCGCAAGCATGTCGCCGATATCTCCCAGAAATATCTGATCCCCGGGGAGACGGCGGAGGGCGCGCTGATGTTCCTGCCCTCCGAGGCCGTGCACGCCACGCTGCATGCCGCGCATCCGGATCTGGTGGCCGAGGCCGCGCGGCGCGGCGTGCATATCGTGGGGCCCTCCAGCCTCTGGGCCGTGCTGAACACCATGCGGGGCCTGCTGCGCGACGCGCGGCTGCAGGATGAGGCGCGGCGCATCCGGCATGAGGTGGAGGCGCTGGCGGAGGACACCGCCCGCCTCGAACGCCGCATCGGCGCCCTGCGCGGCCATTTCGCGAACATGCAGCAGGATGTGCGGGACATCGAGATCACGGCCGAGAAGATCATCCGCCGCAGCGAGGCGATCCGGGCGCTGGATATTCCGGAGGTAACGGTGGCGAGGGCGGCGGAGTGAGGGAGGGCAGCGAGGTCACCAACAACGCCCTCTCCCCCCAACGGGGGGGTCGGACGCATGCGTCCGACGGCGGGGTGGGGGGGCCGTGCAGAAGCGGGGACGAGGTCGATCAAGCGGCACGCCCGGCTCGCGGGGCCGTTCTGCGCGCCGACTCCCCCCTCGCCCACCGTTGGACGCATGCGTCCAACCCCCCCGTTGGGGGGAGAGGGCTTCTTCGGCAGCCTGCAGGGGCGTCCGCCGCATGAGCGCCCTGCAACTCCAATCCGGCCTCGGCCTATTGGCACTGACGGCGCTGGCCTGGGCGCTCGGCGGCTTCCATCGGCGCACGCCCTGGCGCGTGGTGGTGGCGGGGCTGGGGCTGCAGGTGCTGATCGCCGCCGCGCTTCTGCACATCCCGGCGCTGCGCGCCGCCTTCGGCCTGCTCGGCTCCGCCGTGAACGCCCTGGCCAGCGCCACCCGCGCCGGCACCAGCTTCGTCTTCGGCTATCTCGGCGGCGGCCCGCTGCCCTTCACCGAACCCTTCCCTGGCGCCGGCTTCATCCTGTTCTTCCAGGGCCTGCCGCTGGTGCTGGTGGTCGGCGCGCTGGCGGCGGTGCTGTACCACTGGCGCGTCATCCCGGTGATCGTGGAGGCGCTGGCCAAGCTGCTGACGCGCGCCTTCGGCCTCGGCGGCGCCGCCGGCTTCGCCACCGCCGCCAATGTCTTCGTCGGCATGGTGGAGGCGCCGCTGCTGGTGCGCCCCTGGCTGGCGCGGCTTTCCATCAGCGAGATCTTCGTGGTGATGACGGCGGGGCTCGCCACCATCGCCGGCAATATGCTCGTGGTCTATGCGGTGATCATTGCGCCCGTGGTGCCGGATGCGGCGGGCCAGTTGCTGACCGCCAGCCTGGTCTCCGCCCCCGCCGCCGTGCTGGTGGCGCTGCTTATGCGCCCGCGCCTGCCCACGGACGCCGCGCCGGAGGAACAGGCCGCCGCCGCGCCGCGCCTCTATGACAGCACGATGGAGGCGCTGGTGCGCGGCACGCAGGATGGGCTGACCCTGCTGCTCGGCATCATGGCGACGCTGATCGTCTTCGTGGCGCTGGTCGCGCTGGTGAACATGGCGCTGGAGCCGCTGACCGGGCTGACGCTGCAAAACATCTGCGCCGTGCTGTTCTGGCCGCTGGCCTATGCCATGGGCATCCCGGCCGAGAGCGCCGCGACGGTCGCCGCCTCGCTCGGCACCAAGACGGTGGTGAACGAATTCGTCGCCTATCTCGAACTCGCGCAGTCCGGCGGGCTGGGGCTGAGCGAAAGGTCACGGCTGATTCTGACCTATGCGCTCTGCGGCTTCACCAACTTCGCCTCGGTCGGCATCATGCTGGGCGGCATGGTGGCGATGTGTCCGGAACGCCGCGCGGATATCGTGAAGCTCGGCCTGCCGGCGCTGGGGGCGGCGACGATCGCCTGCTGCATGACGGGGGCGGTGGTGGGGATGCTGACCAGTCCATGATCGAATTTCTCGGCCCGCCGCCTGCCGGCTCCCCCCGCCCCTTCAGCGAGGCGACGCGCGCCGGCGGGCTGGTCTTCGTCTCCGGCCATTCCGCGCCGCACGACCCGGCGAAGGGCGTGCATCGCGGCGCAACGCCGGCGGAGGAGGTTCGGAACGCGCTGGCCAAGGTCTCGGCCATTCTCGAATCGGCCGGCAGCAGCCTGGACCGTGTGGTGCAGATGACCATGCTGATCACCGACCCCGCCGACTACGCCGCGCTCAATGCCGAGTATGTAAGACACTTCCCGAACGGCCTGCCGGCGCGCCACACCGCCCGCTTCGGCGTGCCCACGGAAGCCCGCGTCGCCTTCGCCTGCATCGCACTCGCCGGAGAGCCCGCCCATGCGTAGCCACCTGGTCCAGCGCAACCTGCGGCAGGACCCGCCCCTCGCTTTGCGTGGCGAGGGCATCTTCCTCCATGACTCGAACGGCAAGACCATCATCGATGGCTCCGGCGGCGCGGCCGTCGCCTGCCTCGGCCATGGCCATCCCCGCGTGCTGGAGGCGATGCGCGCGCAGCTCGACCGGCTAACCTATGCCCATACCGCCCTCTATTCCTGCGAGAGCGCGGAGGCGCTGGCCGACCTGGTGCTGGAGGGCGAGCCCGGCGGCCTGACGCAGCTTTACCTGTGCTCCTCCGGCTCCGAGGCGATGGAGGCCGCCCTCAAACTTTCCCGCCAGTATTTCTGCGAGATCGGCCAGCCGAACCGCCAGAAATACATCGCGCGGCGGCAGAGCTATCACGGCAATACGCTCGGCGCGCTGGCGGCCGGCGGCAATGCCATGCGGCGCGCGATCTACCAGCCGATCCTGTCGGACGCCTTCACCCATGTTGCGCCCTGCTACGCCTATCGCGACCGCGGCCCCGCCGAATCGGATGCCGACTACGTCGCCCGCCTGGCGGCGGAGCTGGAGGCGGAATTTCAGCGCCTGGGCCCGCAAAACGTCATCGCCTTCATCGCGGAGCCGGTGGTCGGCGCGACCCTCGGCTGCGTCACCGCCCTGCCCGGCTACTTTGCCGCCATGCGCGCCGTCTGCGACCGGCATGGCGCGCTGCTCATCCTGGATGAGGTGATGTGCGGCATGGGCCGCACCGGCACCATGCATGCCTGGGAACAGGAAGGCGTCACCCCCGACATCCAGGTGGTGGCGAAGGGCCTGGGTGGCGGCTACCAGCCGATCGGCGGCATCCTGGCCAATCGCCGTGTGATGGAGGCGCTGCGCGACGGATCCGGCGCCTTCATGCACGGCCATACCTACCAGGCCCATCCCATGGCCGCCGCCGCCGCACTGGCCGTGCAGCGGGTGATCCGGGAGGAGCAGCTGCTGGAGAATGTGCAGGCCATGGGCGCGCTGCTGGAGGCGCGGCTGGTGGAGCGCCTCGGCAACCACCGCCATGTCGGCGAGATCCGCGGCCGCGGCCTGTTCTGGGCCGCCGAATTCGTGGCCGACCGCACCACCAGGGCGCCCTTCGATCCGGCCCTGAAGCTGCACGACCGCATCAAGCAGGCGGCCTATGCGCGTGGCCTGGCGTGCTACCCTATGGGCGGCACCATCGATGGCCGCCAGGGCGACCATGTGCTGCTGGCGCCGCCCTATATCGCCACCGCCGCCGATATCGACGCCATCGTCGACCGCTTCGGCGATGCGGTGGATGCGGCTCTCGCCGAGGTGTCACGGTAACAGTTGGTTTCGGCGCGAACCGGTCCTTGCGATGCGCGTTCTATCCCCGAAGCCCGGCGATCAGGCCGGGCCCCCGATAGGAGAAGCGCTATGGACAAGGATCGCATCAAGGGCGCCCTCAACGAGGCCAAGGGCGAAGTGAAGAAGACGGTCGGCGAGGCCGTCGGCAATGAGCGCCTGGAGGCCGAGGGCCATCTGGACGTCGCCAAGGGCAAGACCCAGAAGGCGGTCGGCGAGACCAAGGACGCCGCGCGCGACATGATCGACGGCAAGAACCGCGTCTGACCTCAACGGTCGGCTGACGTGACCAGCGCCGCGCGTCGGGGAAACCCGGCGTGCGGCGTTGCTGTTTCCGGCGCCTGCCCGCAGTCTCTCCCGGCAAAGGGAGGGACGAGAGATGAGCCAGACGCTGCTGTTTCCGGGCGAGGTCGAATGGTCCGGTGAGAATCCGGGCATTTCACTGAAGACCGACCCCGCCGGCCCCTTCACCACCCTGGCCTCCTTCTTCCGCGTCGTCCTGTCCCCGCATGGAAGGGGCCTGGCCCTGGTGCTGCTACAGGCGCCGCAGGCCGAGGATGAGGGCAATGTCTGCCTTACGGACAATGAACCGCTGGCCCGCTGGCTGGTGGCAAACTACGTCGCGCACTTCGGCGCCTGGCGCGGCCTGGCCGGACTGCGCAGCCTGCGCTACCGGCCGCTCGACAGCGTCGCCACGGGCGGCGATGCCAGCACCGATTACAGCGAGACGGTGACGGCCGGCCCCCTGACGGTGGCGCTGGAATGGAGCGGCCTGGGCAAGCCCTTCTGCTTCGCACTGCCGCCCGCGCAATCCGCCACCGGGCGCCACCACATGCCGACCGTCTTCGTCGGCTGCGAGACGGCCACCGTCACCGTGAACGGCCAGCGCCGCCCCGGCGCGCCCATCCCGCGCGAGATCGCCGGCCAGCGCATCAGCACCGCCATGCTGGCCTTTTCCGAGACCTGGATCCGGGCCTGAAATAGGGGCCTGAAACGCAAATGGGGCGGACCCCGGAAGGTCCGCCCCATTCAGCGCGAAAGCTGCGCTGCGATCAGCGACGCAGGCCGAGGCGGCCGATCAGCGTCTCGTAGCGCGTGCGGTCCTTCTTCTTCAGATAGTCCAGCAGGCCACGGCGCTGGCCAACCAGCACCAGCAGGCCCCGACGGCTGTGGAAGTCCTTCGGGTGGGCCTTCAGGTGCTCCGTCAGCATGGCGACGCGGGCGGAGATCAGGGCGACCTGAACCTCCGGGCTGCCCGTATCGCCCGGCTTCGTGGCGTATTCCTTGATGAGCGCGGCGCGGGCCGCGTTGTCCGTGGCCGCAATGATCTTCACGGTGGGCTTGCCAGCAGGGGCTGAAGCAGGCGCAGCGGCCTGCTCGGTGGTCGTCGACATCGCATATCCTCCAGATCGGGGTTAAGCCACGTCGCCAGGCTGTTGCCCGGGTTCCAGCTGGATCAGCCGCTCGGGCTGCATCCAACCAGACTCCAGCCGGCACAGGCCGAGCAGACGCTCCCCCGCCATCGCGCGCAGCAGGCCCCCTTCGGGATCGGCTTCACGGGGAACGCGCCCCATCAGGTCCACCAGGCTGATCGCCTGGCCCTGGTAGAGGCGGGCGGCCTCCTCTGCGGTAACGGCCAGTGCCGGGATGTCGGCCAGCGCGGTCGTCACCGGAAGCAGGAGGTCCGGGGAAGGGGGAGGCGTATCGCCCGTTCCGAGCAGCGAGTCCAGCGGAATCGCATGTTCCATGCGGAAGGGGCCGACGCGCAGGCGCCGCAGCGCGGTGATATGCCCGACCGAGCCCACCGCCTTCGCCACGTCCCGGGCGAGGGAGCGCATATAGACGCCCTTGCCGGATTCCACATGGAAGATGGCGGTGTCGGCATCCGGCCGGCCGATCAGGTCGAAGCGGTCGACCCTGGCCGGGCGGGCCGCCATTTCAACCACCTGGCCGTCGCGGGCCAGGTCATAGGCGCGCTCGCCGGCGATCTTGATGGCGGAATAGATCGGCGGCACCTGCATGATATCGCCGCGGAAGGCGGGCAGCGCGGCCTCGATCTGGGCATCCGTGGGCCGGACGCCGCTGGTGGCGATGACGGCGCCATCGGCATCGTCGGTGTCCCGCGCCTCGCCGAATTTCAGCGTGAAATGGTAGGTCTTGGTGCCGTCCATCACATAGGGGACGGTCTTGGTCGCGGCCCCGAAGGCCACCGGCAGCAGGCCGGTCGCCAGCGGGTCCAGCGTTCCGCCATGCCCCGCCTTCTGCGCGTCGAAGGCGCGCTTCACCTTGTTCACCACATCGGTGGAGCCGATGCCGGAGGGCTTGTCGACGATCAGCCAGCCATCCAGCTCCCGGCCCTTCGGCTTCTTGGAACGATGGCGGTGGCGGTTGGGCTGGTTCACGGTTCTTCGTCGTCCCTGGTCTTTTCCGCGGTCCCCGCGGGGGGTGATTCCACCGGCTTGGCCAGGTCCTGCTGGACCACCGGCTGCTGCATCACCCTGCTGATATGCATGGCGTAATCGAGCGCGGTGTCCGGCTGAAAATGCAGCTCCGGCGCCGTGCGCAGCCGCACCGCCTTGGCCACCTGGCTGCGCAGGAAGGGCTGGATGCGCTTCAGCCCGCCCAGCTGCGCCGGCGACAGGTCGCGCCCCAGCCCGCTGACGAAGGCCGTCATGTGCTGCAGGTCCGGGGAGGCGCGAACCTCCGTCACCGTCACCTTCAGGTCATAGAGGTCCGGATCCCGGAACTCCTCGCGCGCAAAAATGGCGGACAGGGCATGGCGGATTTCTTCCGCCACGCGCAGCTGGCGCTGGCTCGGCCCCTCCGCGCCGCCCTTGCGCGGGGCAGGCTTGGGGACTCGGCTGTCGCGCCGCGGGGCCTCGGCGTCACGGCTCTTGCGGGCCATCTGGGTCAATTCCTGAAAGAGAAAGGGCGCGGCATCTCTGCCGCGCCCCCCATCCTGCGGCTGGTCTGGCGTCAGAGCGTGCCGGCGACCGTCTCGGTCTCGTAGCACTCGATCTGGTCGCCGACGCGGATGTCGTTGTAGTTGGCGAAGGACATGCCGCACTCGTAGCCGTTGGTCACTTCCTTCACGTCATCCTTGAAGCGGCGCAGCGTGCTGAGCTCGCCCTGGTGGATGACGACGCCGTCGCGCAGCAGGCGCACGCCACAGCCGCGCTTCACCACGCCTTCCGTCACGCGGCAGCCCGCCACGTTGCCGATGCGCTTGACCTCGAAGACCTGCAGGATCTGGGCATAGCCCAGGAACTTCTCCCGCTGCACCGGCGCCAGCTTGCCGCGCACCAGCTCCTCGATGTCGTCCGCCACCTCGTAGATGATGGAGTAGTAGCGGATCTCCACGCCGTCCCGCGTCGCCAGGTCGCGCGCCTGGGTGGTGGCGCGGACATTGAAGGCGACGATGACGGCGTTGGACGCCTTGGCCAGCTGGATGTCGCTTTCGGTGATCTGGCCGACCGCCGAATGCAGCATGCGTACCCGCACCTCGTCATTGCCGAGCTTGCCGAGCGTGACGGCGATGGCTTCCGCCGAGCCCTGCACATCGGCCTTGACGACGACGGCCACTTCCTTCTGCGCGCCCGCCTGGATGCGGGCCAGCATGTCGACCAGGCTGCCCCGGCCGGCGGAGACGGCGGCGACCTGCTTCTCCCGCAGTTTCCGAGTCCGGAACTCCGAGATTTCGCGGGCCTGGGTTTCGTCCTTCACGGCAACAAAATTCTCGCCGGCGGTGGGGACGCCCGACAGGCCCAGGATCTCGACAGGCAGGGAGGGCGCGGCCTCCTTCACCTGGCGGGCCTTGTCGTCGAGCATGGCGCGAACCTTGCCCCATTCGGCACCGGCCACGACGATGTCGCCGGTCTTCAGCGTGCCCTTCTGCACCAGCACGGTGGCCACCGGGCCACGCCCGCGGTCCAGCCGGCTTTCGATGACGGTGCCCTCGGCCGCGCGGTCCGGATTGGCCCGCAGGTCGAGGATTTCCGCCTGCAGCGAGATCGCTTCCAGCAGCTTGTCCAGGTTCAGCTTCTGGGTGGCGGAGACCTCGATCTCCTGCGTCTCGCCGCCCAGGCTTTCCACCACGATCTCGTGCTGCAGCAGTTCCTGCTTCACGCGCTCGGGCCGCACGCCGGCTTTGTCGATCTTGTTGATCGCCACGATGATCGGCACGTTGGCCGCCTTGGCGTGGTTGATCGCCTCGATCGTCTGCGGCATCACGCCGTCATCGGCCGCCACCACCAGCACGACCATGTCGGTCACGCTGGCGCCGCGGGCGCGCATGGCGGTGAAGGCCGCGTGGCCCGGCGTATCGATGAAGGTGACCTTCTGGCCGCCCGGCACGGTCACCTGATAGGCGCCGATATGCTGGGTGATGCCGCCGGCCTCGCGCGCCGCCACATCGGCCTTGCGCAGCGCGTCCAGCAGGCTGGTCTTGCCGTGGTCGACATGGCCCATGATGGTGACCACGGGCGGCCGCGGCAGCATGTCCGTATCGGCGTCGACCTCGCCTTCCAGGCCGATCTCGACATCGCCTTCCGCCACGCGGCGGACGCGGTGGCCGAATTCCTGCACCACCAGCTCGGCGGTATCGGCATCGATCGACTGGGTCAGCGTGGCCATGACGCCCATGCGGAACAGGGCCTTCACCACTTCGCCGCCACGCGCGGCCATGCGGTTCGCCAGTTCCTGCACGGTGATCGCTTCCGGCACCACCACGTCGCGCACCACGCGCTCCGCACCGCTGCGCAGGCGCGCCAGCTCCTGCTGGCGGCGCTCACGCTCACGGGCACGGCGGACGGAGGCGATGGAGCGCGTGCGCTCATCCTCGCCCTCGATCGCCGCGGAGACGTCGATGCGGCCGTCGCGGCGACGATCGCCGCCCGGCACCAGGGACTTCTTGGCCGGCGGCATGACCGCCTTCTTCACGGCGCCAGCCGGGCCGGGCATGCCCGGGCGGCGGACGGCACCGCGCGGCGCCTCCTCATCCTCCGCCATCGGCGCGCGCGCCTTCAGCGTCAGCTTGGCGGCGGGCGTATCGCTGGCCGGGGCGGCGGCAGGCTTGGCGCCGGCCACGGCACCGGGCGCACCGGCGGCCTGGGGCGCGGCGGGGTTGGGCGCCGGGCGCCGGGCGCCGAGCGCCGTCGGCACCGGGCCGGGGCGGCCGGTGCGCAGCGGCGGGGCCAGCGGGCGCGGCGGCACCGGCATGGCCGGGCGGCCGGCCGGACGCGGCGCCGGATCCGCGGCGCGCGCGGCCGGGGCCTCGGCACGGCGGGGCGGCACCGGCGCCTCGGCGCGGGCGGGCTCCGCCTGCTGCGGGGCCTCGGCCTGCACCGGGGCGGGCGCCGGCTCCTCATGCTCCTCCTCCACCGCGGGCGGCGGCGGGGCGCGACGGGCTTCCTCGGCGGCGCGGCGCGCCTCCTCGGCGGCCAGGCGCTCCTCCTCCTCGGCGCGGCGGCGATCTTCCTCGGCGCGGCGCGCGGCTTCCTCGGCGGCGGAGCGGACCTGCAGCGCCTGGCGCTCGCGCTCCTCCCGCTGCCGCTGCGCCTCGGCGCGCCGCTGCTCCTCCAGCACCCGCTGGCGGGTGGCGAGTTCCGATTGTGTCAGCGGGCGGCCCGCCGCGGCGGGCGGCTTGCCTGCCGGGCTGGTCCCCGCCGGGCGCGGCGCGCCGCCAGCCGGGCGAGGCCCGGCCGCGGCCGGCGCGGCCAGGCCGGGCTTGGCCTGGGCCGCCGCGGCCGGGGCCGCGACGCGCTTCTTCAGCACCTCGACCTGCACGACCTTGCTGCGCCCATGGCTGAAGGACTGGCGCACGCTGCCAGCATCCACCGTCTTGCCCAGCTCCAGGCGCCCCCCCGGTCGGAGGGAAAGCCGGCCCTTGGCCGCATCCTGGTCGTTCTGGTCGCTCATCCGCCGATCCGAACCTGATCTTTCGTCCGTCATGTCCAGCCGCGCAGTAAACGCGGCACCCTGTGCTTCCGCGCGAGCGCGGGTGAAGTCGGTACCACACCCCGAAACCGCGGAGCGCAGCGATCATGTCCCACAGCCCAAGGGCCGAAGGACGTTCCCCGGTCGCCGCCGGGGGGCGGTCCGCCTAGGGCGGCGCCGGAGGAACCCCCCGTATCGGCGCGCTGCCCTTGCTGTCGGCTGCGGTGGCGACACCCGCGAGCCGTGCGGCTTCCGCCGCGATCGCCAGCGCCAGTTTCCCTGGCGCCACCGCAACATGCACTGCCCGGTCACGACCGAACAGCGCCCCAAGCTCCGCGCCGGTCAGCGGGGTCACCGCTGGCACCTGCCGGAGCCCGACCAACCGGGCCCGTTCCGCCGCGCTGCCGTCCGAAGCCTGGACCAGCAGCGCCGCACGCCCCGTCTGCAGCCACTCCAGGGCTGCCTGCCACCCGCTCACCGCCTGCCCGGCGCGCCGCGCCAAGCCGACGAGGTCGCGGACCCGCCCATGCAGGCCGGTCTCGATCCGCGCGCGAAGGTCGGGGGGCACGTGCACCGAACCACGCGCGGCCTTCGCAAAGGCCCCACGGGTCGCGGCACGTTCTATCACATCGGCCCGGGCGCTCAACCACATTCCCCGGCCGGGCAGCCTTGCGTTCAGGTCGGGGACCACTTCCCGGTCCGGCGACAGCACGAAGCGCAGCATCGCCTCCTTCGGCAGGCGCTCCCGCGTCACCAGGCATCGGCGCAGCGGACCCGTCTCCGGCTCCTCCGCCGCCTCGGCTTCCTCCCTGGGATCCGCGGGCACGCCCTGCGGCGCGAAGCCCTGCGGATTCTCCAGCGGAAAGGCTGGCCTCAGGTCAGGTCCGGGCTGCGTCGTCTTGTTCCCCATCGGGTTCCCCCGCCGGTTCCGCCTGGGCGTCGCCGGCCTCGGCCTCCTCGACCGCCTCCGCGTCACCCGCTTCCTCGCCCTCGGCGTAGTCGTATTCGCCGTTCTGCGCGGCCATCGCGCCGACCACATCCTCGTCGCCGAACCAGCCGGCGGACTGACGGGCCGCGAGGATCACGGCATTCGCCGTCTCCTCATCCACCGCATCCGTACCGAGGATTTCCACGAGTTCATCACCCGCGAGATCCGCCAGGTCTTCCAGCGACTTCACGCCCTTCTCGCCCAGCGCCACCAGCATGGCGGCGGAGAAGCCGCCAACCTCGGCGACCGCATCCTCCACGCCCAGTTCGCGGCGCTTCTCGTCCAGCTCGCCCTCGCGCTTGTCGAGGAAGGCCTGGGCGCGGCGCTTCAGCTCGGCGGCGACATTCTCGTCGAAGCCCTCGATCTCGGCGAGTTCCTCGTCGTCGACATTGATGATGTCCTCGATCGAACCGAAGCCCTCGGTCACCAGCAGCCCGGCGATGACGTCATCCACGTCGAGGCCCTCGACGAACAGGCCGCTGCGCTTCCGGAAGTCTTCCTGGCGGCGCTCCGATTCCTCGGCCTCCGTCAGGATATCCACATCGTAACGCGTGAGCTGAGATGCAAGACGCACATTCTGGCCGCGGCGGCCGATGGCCAGCGAAAGCTGGTCGTCCGGCACCACCACCTCGACGCGCCGCGCATCGTCGTCGAGCACCACCTTGGTGACCTCGGCCGGCGCCAGCGCATTGACGATGAAGGTCGCCTGGTCGGGCGACCAGGGGATGATGTCGATCTTCTCGCCCTGCAGCTCCTGCACCACCGCCTGCACGCGCGACCCGCGCATGCCGACGCAGGCGCCGACGGGGTCGATGCTGCTGTCGCGCGAGATCACGGCCATCTTGGCGCGGGAGCCCGGATCGCGCGCCACCGCCTTGATCTCGATGATGCCGTCGTAGATTTCCGGCACCTCCTGCGCGAACAGCTTGGCGAGGAAGCCGGGATGCGTGCGTGACAGGAAGATCTGCGGCCCGCGGGGTTCCTCGCGCACGTCATAGATATAGGCGCGCACGCGGTCGCCATTCCGAAAAGCCTCGCGCGGGATGGTCTCGTCGCGGCGCAGCAGGGCCTCGGCCTTGCCGAGCTCGACCATCAGGTTCCCATATTCGGTGCGCTTGACGACGCCGTTGATGATCTCGCCGACGCGGTCCTTGTATTCGTGGTACTGCTTGCTGCGCTCCACCTCCCGCACCCGCTGCACGATCACCTGCTTGGCGGTCTGGGCGGCGATGCGGCCGAAATCGATCGGCGGCAGCGGGTCGATGATGAACTCGCCGGTCTTGATGCCCGGCTTGATCTTCTGGGCGATGCGGAGCGAAAGCTGCGTCGCCTCGTTCTCAACCGGCTCGGCGTCCACCACCTCGGTCCAGCGGGAGAGCTTCACCTCACCGCTCTTGCGGTCGATGACGGCCCGGATGTCCTTCTCATGGCCGTACTTGGCGCGGCCGGCCTTCTGGATGGCCTGCTCCATCGCCTCGAGCACCTCGTCGCGCTCGATCATCTTCTCGCGGGCGACGGCATCCGCCACCAGCAGCAGTTCCGGGCGCGCGATCGCGACATCCATCGCCATGGCGTCAGTTCCTCTTCGGGGTTGAGCGGCGCTTGGGGGCGGGGGGAGCTTCCTCCTCCACCTCCGGCGCTTCAGCGGAATCATCGTCCACGACCGGCGGCTCGAGCGCCGCGCGGCGGGCATCGGCGACGGCGGCCAGCGCCGCGCTGTGTTCGATCAGCGCATCGGTCAGCACCAGCTTGGCGCGGCGGATATTGCCGCGCGGCACCACCACCTCCGTGCCATCCTCCAGCCGGATCCGCGCCTCGGTCGCATCGGCGCCGAGCGCGATGCCGCGCAGCCGGCGGCGATTGTCCTGCGGCACCTGGAGATCCACCGTGGCGAGCTGGCCGGCGTAGCGGTTCCAGTCCTTGGCGCGGGTCAGCGGGCGGTCGATGCCGGCGGAGGAAATCTCCAGCGACCATTCGCTGCGGATCGGATCCTCCACATCCAGCACGGCGCCGACGGCGTGGCTGATGATCTCGCAATCCTCGACGCGGAAGGTCGCCTCGTCGATGCGATCGGCCATGATCTGCACCACCGGCCGTTCCTTGCCGCTGACCTGCACGCGCACAAGCTCGTAGCCCAGCTGGCCGAGGGTCGGCAGGATGGAGGCCGCGATGCGGGCCTCGAGGCCCTCGTGATGGGGTTGGTCGTCGTCCATTGGGTCGGTTCCAGGCCGACGAGGCCGGGGGCCGGGGAGCGGCCAACAAAAAAGGCGGCCCGGTTAGGGGCCACCTCCCGGACACGTCGGAAAGCGATCTCGTGGTCTGAGTATATGTCCGATCCTCGGCCTCCGCAAGGTCTGGCGCATCCGACGCAGCCGTGCGGCCCCAGCCTGTCGGCAGAATTCACAACACGCCGCCATCCGAGCCCAGGTCAATCAGCAAGTTGTTGATTCGCAACGTTGGCACTGCAGTTGCTTGATCCCCGTCTGCGGAGCCTTGGTCTGCGATCCCATCACAGCATGTGGAGACGGAGATGACGAAGCGTAGCGGTCAAGGTCTAGGCGTGCTGGCAGTGGCGCTCGGCGCGGCCCTGTTGATGACGAAGCCCGCGGCGGCGGGCCTGGTTGCGTGCCCGCCCCTCTACATCTCGGATTTTGGTGCCCAGGTCGAGAACCTGGCCGGCACGCAATCCGCAGCCAGCGCCTGCCAGTATCTGACGCCGGCCGACGCCGGCAATGTGGCGGAGATCGCCAACGTCAACGCGGCGGGCTTCTTCGGCTTCGCCGACTGGCAGGATAACGGCCAGACGGTGCTGACGGATTCGGCCAGCACCGGGCAGTTCGGCAGCTGGTCCGTCAGCAATGTCGATTTCGCGATGTTCGACTACATCCTGGTCTTCAAGGACGGGCCGGGCACGAACCTGACCGCCTTCCTGCTGAACGAGCTGTTCGCCGAGGGGGTCTGGACCACCCCCTTCTTCAACCCGCCCTTCGAGCTGCCCCCCGGCAAATTCTCGGAGGATGTCGCGCATCTGACGGTCGCGAGGCGCGTCGTGGCGGTGCCCGAACCGGCTTCGCTCGCTCTGGTCGGGACCGGCATGATGGGCCTGGGCCTGCTGCTGCGCCGGCGCCGCCGAAGCGGCTGATGCGAGGGGTCGGTGGGCACGTCAGCGCCGGACGAAGACCCACCAGATCGGCTGCCGCCCGGCCCGCACCGCCTTGGCCTCGTAGCGGGTGCCCGGCGTGCCTTCGGGGCGGGTGGTGTGGCGCTCGGCCAGGGCGAACAACGCCTGGTCGGCGAAGACCTCCGTCACCCAGGCCTGGTAGGTCGGGTCGTCGCTGGCGATGCGCCATTCGCCGCCGGGGCGCAGCACGCGGGCGACCAGCGGCAGCATCTCCGGATGCACGAAGCGGCGCTTGGAATGCCGGGACTTCGGCCAGGGGTCGGGGAACATCAGCATCAGCCGGTCGAGCGCCCCCTCCGGCAGCAGGCCCAGCAGGTGGCGGGCATCCTGTGGCCACAGCTTCAGGCCGGGCGGCAGCGGGGCGGTGGCTTCCCCACCATCCGGCACCAGCCGGGTCAGCAGGGAACACAGCCCGTTCTCGAACACTTCCGAAGCGATATAGGCCACCTCCGGATGGGCGCGGTGCTGCTCCAGCGCGTGCTCTCCGCCGCCGAAACCCACCTCCAGCCACAGCTTGGCGCCTGGCATGCCGAAGGCGGCCAGCGGGTCGGCGGCCTGTTCCGGCAGCAGGCGCAGCCGCGGCAGGGTGGCGTCCAGCAGCAATTGCTGGCGCGGCCGCAGCTTGTGGCCGCGCTGGCGGCCATAAAGCCGGTCCGGCACGCCCTCGGCCAATGGGGGGCGGTCTGCGGTCATGAAAAGGGCCTCAAAACGAAAAGGGGCGACGGGCCTGCGCCCGCCGCCCAATCAGACAGGAACAGCCCACGCCACGGCGCGGGCCGGCCGAAAATTACCGGTTGAAGGCGCGGCGGATCTCGTCGGCGAGGTCCGTCTTCTCCCAGGTGAAGGTGCCCTTCTCCGCATCCGGCGTGCGGCCGAAATGGCCATAGGCGCTGGTCGGCGCGTAGATCGGGCGGTTCAGGTGCAGATGCTCCCGGATCCCGCGCGGGGAGAGGTTCACCAGGCCGTCCATCACCTTGGCCAGCTTCGCCTCGTCCACATCCTTGCCCGTGCCGTGCAGGTCGAAATAGACCGACAGTGGCTTGGAGACGCCGATGGCGTAGCTCACCTGGATGGTGCACTTGTCGGCGAGGCCGGAGGCCACGACGTTCTTCGCGACATAGCGCGCCGCATAGGCGGCCGAGCGGTCGACCTTGGTCGGGTCCTTGCCGCTGAAGGCGCCGCCGCCATGCGGCGCCGCGCCGCCATAGGTGTCGACGATGATCTTGCGCCCGGTCAGGCCGCAGTCGCCATCCGGCCCGCCGATGACGAAGGTGCCGGTCGGGTTCACATACAGCTCGTTGTCCGGGCACATCCAGCCCTTGGGCAGGCTGCTCTCGATGATCGGGCGGATCATCCGCTTGATCTCGGCCTGGTCGAGGCGTTCCTCGTGCTGGGTCGAGACCACCACGCTGGTCGCGCCCACCGGCTTGCCGTCGATGTAGCGCAGCGTCACCTGGGACTTGGCGTCCGGCAGCAGGCCGGCCACGGCCAGGTCGCCGGCGCGGCGCATCTCGCTGATGCGGCGCAGGATCAGGTGGGCGTAGTACAGCGGCGCCGGCATCAGCTCCGGCGTCTCGGTGCAGGCATAGCCGAACATGATGCCCTGGTCGCCGGCGCCTTCATCCTTGTTGCCGGCCGCGTCCACGCCCTGCGCGATATGCGCGGACTGGGCGTGCAGATGGCACTCCACGCTGGCATTCTGCCAGTGGAAGCCATCCTGCTCATAGCCGATGTCGCGGATCGCCATCCGCGTCAGGTGCATCAGCAGCTCGGGGGTGACGCTGCCCGGGCCGCGCGTCTCGCCGGCCAGGACCACCCGGTTGGTGGTGACCAGGGTCTCGCAGGCCACGCGGGAATAGGGGTCGGCCGAGAGGTAGGCGTCGAGCACGGTATCCGAGATGCGGTCCGCCACCTTGTCCGGGTGGCCTTCGGAGACGCTCTCGGACGTGAAAAGGTATTCGCCCTTGTCGCGCATGGCGTGGTTCGGCCTCTTGTCGCGGGAGGGCCGGTACGCCCCGGCCTGGCTAGATGGCCCGGTGGATCCGGGACAGCGGCGTATTGCAGTGCGGTGTGGCGGGGTCAAGGCAGTGCATGCGCCTTGGACACCATCCTGCAATGAAACTCAAGGTTGAGGCCAGGGGTCCAGCACCAGGGCGGCCAGGTCCGGCACGGCCCATGGAATGGCCAATTCCACCGGACGACGGCCCCGCGGGTCGGCATAGGCGCCCAGCATGTGCCAGTCGGCCAGGCTGCGCCGATGGCGCGGGTGCCGCACGGCGCCGGTATTGATCGGCGTGAGCAGCGCCGCCGTTTCATGGCGCTGCAGCAGCCGCACGAGGTCAATGCGAAGCGGCACCTGCGGGCGCTTCGGGTCCGCCTTGGCCAGGCCGTCCAGCCGCGCCGGGTCCAGCCAGAAGAAGACATGGCCGTTGATGTGCCGCCGCCATTGCGCGGGCGTGGTCCCGCTGCCGGCCAGCGCCGGCCCCAGCTTGCTGTCCCACATCTGCTGGCGCCTCAGCTCCACCGTGCCGTGGCGGGGATGGTGCAGCGGGGTGAATTGATCGCGATTGGTCTCGAGCAGGCGGGTCGCATCCGGCTCCGGCACCTCGAACATTCTGACCAGGGCCGCGGTCGAGAGCAGGCCGTGCCGGCGCAGCATCGGCAGCGCGGCGCGCGGCGCAAGGTGCCAAACGACCCCGCCGGTCGCGGCGATCAAGGCCGTCGCGTCCCAGCTCATCGCATCCCCAGCACATCCATCATCGAATAGAGGCCCGGCCGCCGCCCGATGATCCACTGGGCCGCACGCACCGCCCCCACCGCATAGGACCGCCGGTCGAAGCTGCGATGGGTGATGGCGATGTGCTCGGTGGCGGCGGCGAAGAGCAGCGTATGCTCGCCCACCACCTGGCCGCCGCGCAGCGCGGCGAAGCCGATGCTGCCGGTGCGGCGCGCGCCGGTATGGCCGTCCCGCCCGCTTTCCATCCCCGCCGCCTCCAGCGTCGTGCCCCGTCCGGCTGCCACGGCGCGGCCCATGGCGAGTGCGGTGCCGGAGGGGGCATCCACCTTCTGCCGGTGGTGCATCTCGACGATCTCGGCATCATAGGCCTCGGCCGGCAGGGCCGCTGCCAGCTTCTCGGCCAGGGCCAGCACCAGGTTCACGCCGGGGGCGAAATTCGCCGCATGCACCACCGGCACAAGCTGCGCCGCCTCCGCCACCGCCCGTTCCTGCGCGGCCGAGAGGCCGGAGGAGCCGAGTACCAGCGGGGTCGCGCTCCGCGCCGCCAGCTCCGCATGCGGCACCGCCTCCTCCGCATGGGTGAAGTCGATGACGATGTCGCTGGCCGCGAACAGCGCGGCGGCATCGGGCTGGATGGGAAGGCCGGCGGGGGGCTCCGCCCTGCTGCCCGGGCGCAGCGTGCCGCCCGACAGGATGGCGCCGGCGGCCTGCACCTCCTCGGCCAGCAGCCGGCCCATGCGGCCGGCGATGCCGGCGATGCCAATGCGGATCATGCAGAGAACCCCCCGAGCGCGAGGGCGGAAGCTGCGCGCAGCCGGCGGCCGGGGTCAAGCGAGCGGAGGGGGGGCGGGCGGCGGCGCGATTGGGACCTTGGGGACCGCGCCGCCGCCTGCCAGGACCTGCCACAGGGGGGATGCGGAGGTCTTCCATGCAACGTCGGCCAGGCCCCGCGGTTGCAGCGCCGGCGCGAGATTCCGCCGCAGCTGCCCCCTGGCCTGCGGCGGCCAGACACGGCATCACTCCGCCCGAGGAGAACCGCCGATGCGCCTGGCCTTTGTCGCGAGCCATCCCGACCGCCGCCTGAAGGAAAGCCAGCAGGAACTGTTGTTCCTGGCCGAGATGCGGGCGCGGGGGGTGGAGGTGCGGCTGTTCCGGCTGGAGGCTTCGGCGCCGCCGCAGCAGCTGGAGCTGCTGGACGGACAGGTGCCGGCCACCGTGCTGCCGAGCGACGATGCCTCCCAGCCGCGCCGGCAGCGAACCTCCCAGGCGCTGGTGGCCGCGGTGCGGGACTTCCGGCCGCAGCTGCTGCTGTTCAAGGGGCTGGGCCATGCAGCGCACCGCGCCGTCGCGGATGCGCTGCATCCCTGCCCGATCGTGCTGATGGCGGATGGCTATACAAGGGATCCGCTGCTGCCGCGGGCGGCGCTGGTACTGACCGAATATCCGGCGCAGCAGCAGCAGGCCTTCGCCATGCACCACGCCCGCGGCCGCACGCTGCTGATGCCGCGCTACTTCGATGCGACGCTGGCCACGCCGCCCGATCCGCGGCCGGAAGCACGCTACGCCATCGTCAACGTCGCCCACTTCCATGACGCGCGGAAGAACCAGACGGCGCTCTTCGGCCTGGGGCAGCGCCACCGGATCTGCCTGGTGGGCGGCGGCGCGCAGCTGGAGGCGCGGCAGGCGGAGGCCCCGCCCCTGGTCCATTTCGCCGGCCAGCGGTCAGCCGACCGGGTCTATGGCTTGCTGCACCAGGCGAAGGTCATGGTGCATCCCTCGCTGCAGGACGGGCTGCCGCGCGCGATCGTGGAGGGCATGGCCTGCGGCCTGCCCGTGGTGGCCTATGCCGAGATCCATCCCGGCATCCGCCATGGCGAGACCGGCCTGGTGGTGACGCCGGAGACGCTGGAGGCGGAGGTGGAGACGCTGCTGGCCGATCCGGCCCGGCTGCAGGCGATGGGCGAGGCCGCGCGGCAGGACGCCTTGGCCCACCACGGCCCGGCGGCGCTGCAGCGCGCCGCCCGGCAGTTCCTGACCATGCTGGGTCAGCTCGGGCTGGATTGAGGCAGCGTCGGCGGCCCCCACCCCGACCAGCCGTCGGCGTTGCGCGGTGCGCAACCCCCCGCAAGGGCGGGGGAGGGAGAGGGGCCTATCGGCCCAGCCCGTCCCAGAATTCCTTCACCTTGGCGAAGAAGCCCTCGGTTTCCGGATTGCTGCGGCCGGTCTTCTCGCATTCGGTCTCGAACTCGGCCAGCAGTTCCTGCTGCCGCTTCGAGAGGTTCTGCGGGGTCTCCACCGCCACCTGCACATACATGTCGCCCCGCGCGGCGGAGCGCAGCACGGAAAAACCCTTGCCGCGCAGGCGGAACTGGTCGCCGGTCTGGGTGCCGGCGGGGATCGTCACCCGCGCCCGCCCGCCGTCGATCACCGGCACCTCGACACCCCCGCCCAGCGCCGCCTGCGTCATCCGCAGCGGGACCCTGACGAAGATATTGGCACCGTCGCGCTGGAAGATGGCGTGCTGCCGCACCGCCACGTCGACATAAAGGTCGCCCGCCGGCGCGCCGCGCAGCCCGGCCTCGCCCTCGCCGGACAGGCGGATGCGGGTGCCGTCCTCGACGCCCGCCGGGATGGTCACGGCCAGCGTGCGGTCGCGCTGCACGCGGCCCTGGCCCGCACAGACCTTGCAGGGGTTCTTGATGATGCGGCCGCTGCCCGAGCAGGTCGGGCAGGTGCGCTCGATCAGGAAGAAGCCCTGCTGCGCCCGCACCTTGCCGGCGCCGCTGCAGGTCGGGCAGGTCTGCGCGGATTGCGCCGCATTGCCCTCGCTGCCCGAGCCCTTGCAGGCCTCGCAGACCACGGAGGACGGCACGCGGATGGTCTTCTTGGAACCCGCGAAAGCCTCCTCCAGCGAGACCTCCACCTGGTGGCGCAGGTCGTTGCCGCGCCCGGCGGCGGCCCGGCCACCACCGCGCCCGCGGCCCAGCCCGCCGAACATCTCCTCGAAGATATCCTCGAAGGCGCCGCCGAAGGGGTTGCCGCCCATCCCGGCGCCGCCGCCCCCGCCGCCACCCTGTTCGAAGGCGGCATGGCCGAAGCGGTCATAGGCGGCGCGCTTCTCGGCATCCTTCAGCACGTCGTAGGCCTCGTTGGCCTCCTTGAACTTCGCCTCGGCCCCGGCATCGCCCCGGTTGCGGTCCGGGTGGTGCTGCATGGCGAGCTTGCGGTAGGCCTTCTTCAGGTCCTCCTCGCTCGCATCCCGGGCGACGCCCAGGACTTCGTAATAGTCGCGTTTGGCCATGGTCCCGTAGGTCCTCGCGGGGCGGCGTGGTCAACATGGCAGCGCCCGACTTCTTGCGAAGCCGGGCGCGCCGCTCATTCAGTCCGGAAGAGGCCCGGCGTTAGGAGGGCTTCTTCTTGGTCGGGTCGACTTCCTCGAACTCGGCGTCCACCACCTTGTCGTTCGGATTGCCGCCCGGACCGGCGCCGGCGCCGGCCTCCGCGCCACCCGCCTCGGCCTGGGCGGCCTGCGCCTTGTACAGCGCCTCGCCCATCTTCATCGCGGCCTGGGACAGGGTCTCGTTGGCCTTGTTGATGGCCTCGACATCCTGGCCTTCCATCGCGGTGCGGGCGGCGGCGATGGCGGATTCGACCTCGGCCTTCTCCGCGGCCGGGACCTTGTCGCCATTCTCCCGAATCGTCTTCTCGGTCGAGTGGACCAAGGCATCGAGCCCATTCCGCGCTTCCACGGCCGCGCGGCGCTGCTTGTCCGCCTCGGCATTCGCCTCCGCGTCCCGCACCATCCGCTCGATATCGGCATCGGACAGGCCGGACTTGGCCTGGATGCGGACCTGCTGCTCCTTGCCCGTCGCCTTGTCCTTCGCGCTGACGCTGACGATGCCGTTGGCGTCGATGTCGAAGGTCACCTCCACCTGCGGCACGCCGCGCGGCGCCGGCGGCAGGCCGGTCAGGTCGAACTGGCCGAGCAGCTTGTTGTCGGCCGCCATCTCGCGCTCGCCCTGGAACACCTTGATGGTGACCGCGGACTGGTTGTCGTCGGCCGTCGAGAAGACCTGCGACTTCTTGGTCGGGATGGTGGTGTTGCGGTCGATCAACCGCGTGAACACGCCACCCAGCGTCTCGATGCCCAGCGACAGCGGCGTCACGTCCAGCAGCAGCACGTCCTTGACGTCGCCCTTCAGCACGCCGCCCTGGATGGCGGCACCGATGGCGACCACCTCATCCGGGTTGACGTTGCGCGCAGGCTCCTTGCCGAAGAACTGCTTCACCAGCTCGATGACCTTCGGCATGCGGGTCATGCCGCCAACGAGGATGACCTCGTCGATCTCGCCGGCCGAAACCTGCGCATCCTTCAGCGCCTGCTTGCAGGGCTCCAGCGTCTTGGTGATCAGGTCGTCGACCAGCGCTTCCAGCTTCGCGCGGCTCAGCTGCATCACCAGGTGCTTCGGCCCGGAGGCGTCGGCGGTGATGAAGGGCAGGTTCACCTCGGTCTGCTTGGAGGAGGACAGCTCGATCTTCGCCTTCTCGGCGGCTTCCTTCAGGCGCTGCAGCGCGAGCTTGTCGCCGCGCAGGTCGATGCCCTGCTCCTTCTTGAACTCATCCGCCAGGTAGTCGATCACCCGCGCGTCAAAGTCCTCGCCGCCGAGGAAGGTGTCGCCGTTGGTGGACTTCACCTCGAAGACGCCGTCGCCGATCTCCAGGATCGAGACGTCGAAGGTGCCGCCGCCGAGGTCGTAGACCGCGATGGTGCCGCCCTTCTTCTGATCCATGCCATAGGCAAGCGCCGCGGCCGTCGGCTCGTTGATGATGCGCAGCACCTCGAGGCCCGCGATCGCGCCGGCTTCCTTGGTCGCCTGGCGCTGGGCGTCGTTGAAATAGGCCGGGACGGTGATGACCGCCTGCGTGACCTTCTCGCCGAGATAGGCCTCGGCGGTCTCCTTCATCTTGGAGAGGATATTGGCGCTGATCTGCTGCGGCGCGTACTGCTTGCCATCCGCCTCGACCCAGGCATCGCCATTGCTGGCGCGCACGATGGAATAGGGGACCAGGCCCTTGTCCTTGTTCACCATCGGGTCGTCGAAGCGGCGGCCGATCAGGCGCTTCACGGCATAGAGCGTGTTGGTCGGGTTGGTGACCGCCTGGCGCTTGGCGGACTGGCCGACCAGGCGCTCGCCATTCTTCGCGAAGGCGACCATGGAGGGGGTGGTACGCGCACCCTCGGCGTTCTCGATGACCCTGACGTCCTTGCCTTCCATGATGGCGACGCAGGAATTGGTGGTGCCGAGGTCGATGCCGATGACCTTGCTCATCCGAGTCTATCTCCTGTGCGGCGGACGGGCACGGCCCATGGGCCCGGCTACCCCGGAAACCCTTCGGCACCGCACCCGCCCCCATGATCCGTGACGGATGCGGGGTGGGTTGTCCTGCGGCCGAACCGGGGAAGCCCCCGGTCGCCGCGCTGCCGTCATGTATTCAGGCCGGGCGCAGGGAACAAGACCCGCGGCGGGCGCAAGCTTTGGAAAGACTCGCGATTCCGCCGCGACGAAACCGCGCAATCCGCTGTTCCTGGCCCCCGGCACCTGGGTAAGGTGCCACAACGACATGATCCAGCACCTCCCCCCCCACCCGCAGCGCGATGTGCTGACGGGCGAACTCCACGCCCGCCCGCCCCTGCCGCTGCAGACGCCGGTCGCGATCAGCCGGCTGGCCCTGTCCGGGGACTCCGGCGCTGACCGCGGGGCGGGCGTCGCCCACCTCGCCAGCCTCTGCCGCCGCTACGGGGTGACACCCCCGGCCCCCGGCGCCGATTTCGTGCTGGCCGATTTTGGCGTCTTCCGGCTGCGCTACGAACGGCATACCGAATTCGACGGCTGGACCTTCCTGCGCCCCGGCCTGTCCGACCACCCGGACGACCCCTTCGCCTTCACCGCCATCGCCGCGGTGCCGACCGACTGGCTGGCCGCCCTGCCCGGCCGCACCCTGGTCGCCGCCCATATCGCCGTGCTGCCCACCGCCGGAGAGGACGAAGCCCCGCCCCCGGGCTGCTTCGCCCCGGATGGCCTGGCCGGCGCCAGCCTCTCCGGCGGCGCCGCCACCGCCTGGACCGACTTCCGGCTCGGCCCGGACGGCTTCACCCGCATCCTGCT
Organism: Falsiroseomonas tokyonensis; assembly: GCF_019024325.1. Classification (GTDB taxonomy): domain Bacteria; phylum Pseudomonadota; class Alphaproteobacteria; order Acetobacterales; family Acetobacteraceae; genus Falsiroseomonas; species Falsiroseomonas tokyonensis. The sequence continues at coordinate 1,025,626 of NZ_JAFNJS010000001.1, read as the reverse complement.
GCAGGACCACGGCCTGACCCCGGCCCTCGCCGGCCGCCTGGCCCAGGCGCTGTGGGAGATCGAGACCTACCGGCTTTTCGCCCTGCTGGCCCTGCCACCCGCCCGCGCCGCCGCCGGTGAACTAGCCCGCGCCTCGGACCGCCTGGCCTCCCTCTCCTCCCGCCTCTCGGGGCTGGAGGAGCTGGAAGCGGAACGGGAGGCGCTGGAGGAACTCTCCGAACTCGCCACCGGCATCGAACAGATCGCCAATGCAACGGCGGACCGCTTCTCCGCCGCCCATGCCTACCACGCCCTGGTCGGCCGCCGCCTCCAGGTGCTGCGGGAAGAACGGCTGCACGGCCTGCCCACCCTGACGGAATACCTGGAACGCCGGCTGGACCCGGCACTCGCCACCATCCAGGCCACCGGCACCCGCACCGCCGCACTCTCCGTCCGCTGCGGCCGCGCCGTGGACCTTTTGCGCGCCCGCGTTGCGGTGGCGCAGGAGGCGCAAACGCAGAAACTGCTGGCCGCCATGGCCGAGACCGGCCGCGCCCAGCTCCGCCTGCAGGAAACCGTCGAAGGCCTCTCCGTCGCCGGCATCAGCTACTACGTGCTGTCCCTCGCCGGCTACGCGCTGAAACCCCTGCCCTGGGGCCCACTGCGCCTCGACATCATCCTGGCCGCCCTGGTGCCCGTCATCGCCGGCCTGGTCTGGATCCGCGTGCGCCGCCAACGGCGGAAGCTGGCGAAGTCGGCGCGGCGCGGGTGATGCTCGTGCTCGCCAGGGGGCTTTGCCCCCCGGCACCCCCCACAAAGGGCTTTGGCCCTTTGAACCCATGCCCTGAGGGACAGGTTGGAGGAGGGGCCGGCGCGCCCGCGGATCGCAAAGGCCCGCAGGCCCCTCCTCCAACCTGTCCCTGAAAGGGTGTCCAGAGGGCGAGCCCTCTGGTGGGGAGCGCGAGGGGCAAAGCCCCTCGTGAACCACCAGCGCGACGCGCGCTACTTGCCGGCCACGACCACCATCGCCGGCTTCAGCAGGCGGCCGTGGAGGGTCCAGGCGGGGGTCCAGGCCTGGATGATGGTGCCGGGTTCGGTGCCTTCGGGGGCCGGTTGTTCGGCCATGGCCTGGTGCAGTTCCGGGTCGAAGGTCTTGCCCTGGGCTTCCACGCGGGCGATGCCGTGGCGCTCGAGCATGGTGACGAAGGCACGTTCCACCCCTTCGAAGCCGCCGCGCAGCTTGCCCAGCAGTTCCGGCTCGTCCTCTGCGGCCGGCGGCAGGCTGTCCAGGCCGCGGCGCAGGTTTTCGGCGGTTTCCACCACGTCGCGGGCGAATTTCTGCACGGCGTAGAGGCGTGCGTCCTCGGTCTCGCGCTTGGTGCGGGCGCGCAGGTTCTGCATTTCGGCTTCGGAGCGCAGCCATTTGTCGCGCATCTGGATGACTTCGGCTTCCAGGGCCGCGATGCGCTCGGCTTCGGTCATCGGCGGGGTTTCGGCGCCGGGCTGCGCGGAGGCATCCGCGCCCTTGGCATGGTCGGTCGTCTGGCCCGTGCTCGGGTTTGCGGCCGCGGCGTTCTCGGCCGGGGTCGGCGTATCCTGGGTATCGCTCATGGATCGGGTGTTCTGACTCGCGAGGTGGTGTCGGCCTGCTCGCCTTCACCTAGGCGTCCGGGCGGGGCGCGGCAAGGACTTGAAGCCCGCGCCCGCCCTCAGCCCAGCCCACCCTTCGCTCAGCCCGCCCTCAGCCCGGCCACCGTCGCCTGCAGCGAGGCGCGGAGCGAGGCGGCGCTGCCGTCCAGCGTCCGCGCGGTGGCTTCCAGCTGTTCCACCGCGCGGGTCGTGGCGCCGATCGCGCCTTCCGCATGGCCCACCGCGCCGGCGGCGCGTTCCGTGCTTTGCGCCACGCGTTGCGCGGTGCGGGCGATGTCCTGGGTGGCGCTGCCCTGTTCCTGCACGGCCGTGGCCATGGCGGCGGAGACCTCCTCCAGCTCCGCCACCACCTGGACGATGCCGCGGATCGCCTGCACCGCCTCGCTGGTCGCGGTCTCGATGCCGCCGGCCTGGCGGCCGATTTCCTCCGTCGCCTGTGCGGTCTGGGCGGCCAGCGCCTTCACCTCTCCGGCCACCACGGCGAAGCCCTTGCCGGCTTCGCCGGCGCGGGCGGCCTCGATCGTCGCATTCAGCGCCAGCAGGTTGGTCTGGCTGGCGATGGCGCCGATCAGGCGCACCACCTCATGGATCCGGCCGGCGCTCTCGGACAGGCCGGTGACGATGGCATCCGTGTTGCGGGCGCGATCGGCGACGCTGCGGGCGACGCCGGCGGCGCTGGCCACCTGCCGCGTCACTTCCTGCACCGAGGCCGCCAGTTCCTCCGTCGCCGCGGCCACGGTCTGCACATCCTGGGCCGCTTCGCCGGTGGCCGTGGCGGCGGCCTGCGTCGCCCCGGCGCCGTTGCGGGCGGCCTCGGCCAGGCCATCCGACGCCGCGCCCAGCTCCCGCGCCGCGGCGCTGAGCTGGCTGCTGCAGGCGCCGATCTCGCCTTCCACCTGTGCGGCGAGGGCCATGCGTCCCTCGCGCGCCTGGCGGGCGGCCTCGGCCTTCTCGGCCTCCTTCCGCGTGCGCTCGGCTTCCTCCCGCGCCAGGGCGGCCTCGTTTTCCGCCTGAGCGGCCTGGGCGGCGGCGGCGGCGCCTTCCAGGCAGGTCAGCACCAGCAGCAGCGCCGCCGCTTCCGCCACCAGGATCACGGCATGCAGCGCGACGCGTCCCAGCGTACCCTCGCCGCCGAAGACGGCCATCGGGGCCAGCTCGTTCAGCACGGTATGGTGCAGCGCGACCGCCAGGGTGCCGAGGATGATGGCGCGCCGGTCCACCAGCCCGGCCAGCATGGCCAGCGCCGCGAAATAGGCCATGTGCATATCCGTGCGCAGCCAGGCCGGGGCCACCCAGACCAGCACCGAGACCTGCACCATCAGCGCCACCGCGATCATCTGCCGCGCGACCGGCGCGGTGGCGTCGCGCGCGCCGAGGCCGAGGGCGGCGGCCGCGGCCAGGGCGGCGAGCCCGCCGCCGCCCCAGATCTCGGCGCTGCCGCCGCCGGAGAGCCAGGCCAGCGGCAGGGCGGCCAGCGCCAGGGCGCCGAGCAGCCACAGCAGGGCCCGCGCGCTGCTGCGGCGAATCCGGTCCAGGTTCATGAAAGAGGTCTTCCCATGTCCAAAGCGAGGTTGGCGGCGGCGCAGGGCGCGCGGCCGATGGCGGGCAGGACCAGCCAGGCGCCTTGCGGGGCCGGGCCGGCGGAGCCTGGGGTGTTCGGCGCGACCAGCGCCAGGGTGAAGGGCCCCAGGCGGCGGATCGCGATCGGGTCCCAGCCGGGCGCGGCCAGGACCTGCAGCAGGGCGGCCGTTTCCGCGACGCCGGGCGGGAAGAACAGGGCCAGCGGCTGGTCCGGCCGCGGCCGCGCCTGCGCCCATCCCAGGACCGCGGTCGCGAGCAGCAGCATCAACACCGGCAGCAGCTGGGTGAGGTGACGGCGGAGGTCTGGCATGGCTGATGGCCCCCATTCTGCCTGCAAGGCAACAATGCGGGCTTAACTCCGCCGGCGGCGCGGCGGCCGATTCACGCGGGCTGCGTTCCGGCCTACACAGGCTGGATGCTACGCAGCGTCTTCACCGTCGGCGGCTGGACCATGGCGAGCCGCATCCTCGGCTTCGCCCGGGATATGCTGATCGCCGCCCGGCTGGGGGCCGGGCCGGTGGCGGATGCCTTCTTCATCGCGCTGAAGCTGCCCAACCTGTTCCGGCGCCTGTTCGGGGAGGGCGCCTTCAATGCCGCCTTCGTGCCCGCCTTCGCCGGCAGCTTCGCGCTGGACGGGCCGGCCAAGGCACGCGCCCTGGCCAATTCCCTGGCCGGGCTGATGTCGATCTGGCTGGCCTGCCTGGTGATTTTGGGCATGGTCTTCATGCCGCAGCTCCTGTTCGTGCTGGCGCCGGGCTTCAGCGGGGAAAGGCTGGCGCTGGCGATCGAGCTGACGCGCATCACTTTCCCCTATCTGCTGTTCATCTGCCTGGCGGCGCTGGTCTCCGGCGTGCTGAACGGCATGAACCGCTTCGGCGCGGCGGCGGCGACGCCGGTGCTGTTCAACCTGATCTCCATGGCGGCGCTGCTGGGGCTGACGCCCTATGTGGCCACTGCCGGCCATGCGCTGGCCTGGGGTGTCATGGCCTCCGGCATCGCGCAGCTGCTCCTGCTACTCTGGGCGGTGCGGGCGGCGGGGATGGCGATCAATCCGCTGTCCGTGCCGCGGCTCACGCCGGATGTGCGGGCGGTGCTGCGGCGGATGATCCCCGGGCTGTTCGGTGCCGGGGTGACGCAGCTGAATCTCGCGATCGACGTGGTGCTGGCCTCGATGCTGCCGGCGGGGGCGGTCAGCTACCTGTATTACGCGGACCGGGTGGCGCAGCTGCCGCTGGGGGTGATCGGCGCCGCGGTGGGCACCGCCCTGCTGCCGCTTCTGGCGCGGCAGTTGCGCACCGGACGGAAGCTGGAGGCGCATCGCAGCCAGAACCGCGCCATCGAGCTGTCGCTGGCCTTCGCTTTGCCGGCGGCGCTGGCCATGGCGGTGACCGCCGGCCCGATCATCGCCACCCTGTTCCAGCGCGGGCTTTTCGATGCCCAGGCGGCCTCCGCCACCGCGGCGGCGCTGGTGGCGGGCGCCATCGGCCTGCCGGCCTTCGTGCTGGTGAAGGCGCTGACCCCGGGCTTTTTCGCCCGCGGCGACACGGCCACGCCGGTGAAGGTGGGGCTCGGCATCGTGGCGCTGAACCTGGCGCTGAACCTCGCCTTGATCCCGGTGCTGGCGCATGTCGGCATTGCGCTGGCCACCTCCATCGCCGCCTGGGTGAATGTGGCGGTGCTGGGCCTGCTGCTGACCCGGCGGCGCCAGCTGGTGCTGGACCGCCGGCTGCGCCGGCGCGCGCCGCGGCTGCTGGCGGCCGCCGCGGTGATGGCGGGCGTGCTGCTGGGGCTGGAGGCGGTGCTGTTTCCACTGACCGGCACGCTGGCCCGCTTCGCCGGCCTTGCGGCGCTGATCCTGGCCGGGCTGGTGACCTATTTCGGCAGCGCGCAGCTGTTGCGCGGGCTGGACCTGCGGGAGGCGGCGCGGCTGCTGCGGCGGCGCTCGGGGTGACCTGACGGGCTGCGGAAACGCCCTTGGGGCGCCTACTGCGGGAAGCGCTTGCCCCCCCTCACCCAACCCTCTGCCCCCGTCGGGGGGAGAGGGCTTTGTGCGCTAACCCTCCGCCCGCACCTCGATCCCCAGCAGCCCGCGCGCCAGAACCTGTCGCAGGTCGGGCAGGGCCAGGGCGATGCAGCCCTCGGTCGGGCTGAAATCCGGCCGCGCCAGATGCAGGAAGATGGCGCTGCCGCGGCCGCGCTGCACCGGCGCGTCGTTCCAACCCAGGATGCCGATCAGGTCATAGACCCCGTCCTGCCGCCACAGCGCCTCGTGCCGCGCGGCATGGGGCAGGCGCACGGGGCGGTTATAGGCGCGGTCGGCGGGGTCGTCGCACCAGCCATCCTCGGGGCTCAGCGGTTCCACCGGCACCGCGCCGGGCGGCGGCGGCATGCGGTCGGCGCGGTAGAGCAGGCGCCGCAGCGGCAGGCGGGCGGCGGGGGTGGCGCCGTCGCCTTCCTGCTTGCGCTCCGCCGGCACCACGCCGCCCTTGCCCAGGGCGCAGCGCAGCACCTGGCCCTCGAAGCGGAAGCGGCCATCGGGGGTCACCAGGGCCCAGCCGGGCTCATCCATGGCGGTGGGGGCCTCGCGCGCTGGCCAGGGCGGTGGGGGGGGTGGCGGGCGCGGGGGCGGAGGGGGTGGGGCTGAACTGCTCCAGCGCCGCGAAGACGGCGGAGGACAGCGCGCCGATCGGCCCGCCCAGCAACGCGCCGCCCAGCACGCGGAGCGCCGGGTTCACCGTCTCCCCGGTCGCCGCCCGGTAGATCGTGCCGACCACCGGCAGATGATGCAGCGGGTTCAGCGCCTGGATCACCTCGTCGAAGGTCAAGTTGCCGGGCACCGGCACATGCTCGTCCGGCCCGAGGCGAGGCAGGATTTCGGGCGGGGCGCGCGTGGCGCTGACTTCCATGGCTGGTGGATCCTTTGGCATCGGGCGCGGTCCGGCACGGCGAGGCAAGCGCCGTGCCAGGGCCCGATCCTGCCAGGGCAGCCGGTCAGGTCAGCAGATGGCCGAAGCGCCGCGCCTTGGTCTCCAGGTAGCCGTCATTGACGCCATTGCCCTCGAACTGATGCGCCTCGCGCCCCTCCACCTCGATGCCGCAGGCGGCGAGGCCGGCCAGCTTGTCGGGGTTGTTGGTCAGCAGCCGCACGCGGGGCACGCCGATGGCGCGCAGCATTTCCGCCGCCACCCAGAAATTCCGCTCATCCGCGCCATAGCCCAGCGCCCGGTTGGCATCGAGCGTATCGAGCCCCTGGTCCTGCAGCTGATAGGCGCGCAGCTTGTTCACCAGCCCGATGCCGCGCCCTTCCTGGGCGAGGTACAGCAGCACGCCGCCGGCCGGGTCGGCCGCCATGCGCTGGATGGCGCCGCGCAGCTGCGGGCCGCAGTCGCAGCGCAGGCTGCCCAGCAGGTCGCCGGTGAAGCATTCGGAATGCACCCGCACCAGCGGCACGGCATCCTTGCTCGCCTCCGGCGAGACGCTGTCCACCAGGATCGCCAGGTGCTCGATGCCGCCATCCGCCGCGCGGAAGGCGATGATGCGGGCCTCCGGCGCATCCTCCAGCGGCACGCGTGCCTCCGCCACCCGCGTCAGGCTGGCCGGCGCCGCGACCGGATAGGCCAGCACATCGGCCGCCTTCACGCTGAGAAGGTCGAGCCGCGACGCGGCCGCCTCCGCCGCCGGGGCCACCACCAGCGCCGGCAGCAGCCGCGCCAGCTTGGCGAGCGCGATGGCCGGCAGGGCCTGCGGCGGCATGGCGGTGCGTTCGGGCTGTTCGGGCAGCAGGCGTTCGGCCGTGGGATCGGCGAGCGACCGCAGCGCCGCCGGGTCCAGCAGGGCCGGCGACAGCCGCAGCGCCACAGCGCCCATCTCGGCGGCCGTGCCGATCGGCGCGGCGCCCGTGGCCTGCGGCACCGGCCGCTGCAGCACCGCCGCGGCGCGCACCGGCGCCAGCAGCAGCACCGCCGGCCCGCGCGCGGCGGCGGCCAGTTCCGTCAGGCCGCGGGCGGAGACGGTCTCGGCGGCCGCGACCACCAGTGCCCCCTCCGGGCCCTGCAGCAGGATGGGCGTGCCGCGCCGCAATTCGCTGGCGGCGCGGTGGACGGCGCGCAGGGCCAGCACCCGCTGGTCGGGCAGGCCAGCGTCGTTGACGCCAACGGTATCGACGCCGTTGGGGCGCGTGGAGACGATGGGGACCATGCTTCTCATTTGATTTGGCGTTCCGTGTGGCGCCTATTGACGATGCCGAATGTGGCGCGCCAAAGGCGTTTGAAAGGGGGCGCTCCGCAAGAATTACGCGTGAGCGCGGCAGAAGACCTGCCTTGCCTGCAAATCGTCATACCCGCATGGCAAGGCTTGCTGATCACGCATACGCTAGGGCAATATCGCCCGGCGGGTTCGGTCCGTTCCGCCATTTATTTCGGCGGCGATGGCACGGAGACGTGAAACCGATCCGCCCCGGGCCCGTTGTCGGGCCTCACAGATATGGGAGCTACCATGGCCGGTCCACGCCCCATCCTCGTCGTGGACGACGACGAGGCGCTTCGGCAGACGCTGGCGGAGCAACTGGCGCATGACGGTGAATTCGCCGCGACCGAGGCGGGAAGCACCGCCGAAGCCCTGGCACATCTCTCCGCCGAGGATGCGCGCTTCGATGCCATCGTGCTCGATATCGGCCTGCCGGATGGCGATGGCCGCGACCTCTGCGCGCGGCTGCGCAAGCAGGGGATGCGCATGCCCATCCTGATGCTGACCGGCGCGGATGGGGAGCAGGACATCGTCCGCGGCCTGGATTCCGGCGCCAACGACTATATCGCCAAGCCCTTCCGTGTTTCGGAGCTGATGGCCCGCCTGCGCGCGCAACTGCGCGTCTTCGACAATTCCGAGGATGCCGTCTTCAGCGTCGGCCCCTATACCTTCCGCCCCTCCGCGAAGATGCTGCTGGATGCCGCCCGCAACCGAAAGATCCGGCTGACGGAAAAGGAAGCGGCGATCCTGAAGTACCTCTATCGCGCCGGCGGCCGGCCGGTCGGGCGGCAGATCCTGCTGAACGAGGTCTGGGGCTACAACAGCGCCGTCACCACGCATACGCTGGAGACGCATATCTACCGCCTGCGGCAGAAGATCGAGCCCGATCCGACCAATGCCCGCCTGCTGGTCACCGAAGGCGGCGGCTATCGCCTGGACCCGACCGCGGGGCGCGCCCAGGCCGCTTGAGCGGCATGGCCCGCCCCCGGGGCGGGCGGCCGGCCGGGGTCAGTTGCCAAAAAGGCGCTGCAGCCGGTTGGTGATGTCGGGCAGCGTCAGGCCCGAAGCGGGCGCCGGCGTGCTGCCTTCCGGCACCCGGCTGCGGAAGCGGGACAGGGCCTCCGCCGTCTGGCTCAGCCGCAATTCCGTGGGCTCCGCCCGGTCGGACCCGGCGCCGAGGCCTGTCATCCGCACCAGCGCCAGCGGCGCGGTACGCAATTCACTGGCGGCCCGGGCGGCATCCTCGGCCCGCGGGGCGCAGACCAGGCTGCGGCCTTCCAGCGTGCAGGGCAGTTCGAAATAGCGGTTCGGCGGAAAGCGCAGCTGCGCCGTGCCGGTCACCGCCAGAAGGCCGCGGCTGACCGAATCCAGCGACAGGTCGCGCGCCGCCACCACCGGCACCAGATGCCCGCCACGGTCCTGCACCTCCAGCACCAGGGAGGATCCGGTGGCGCTCGGCGCCTGTTCCACCGGTTCCCGGTGCCGCAGCAGGCAATCGGCCCGGTCGGTCATCCGGTCCGCCAGGCAGGAAAGGCGCCAGCTGCCGATCTCCTCCGGCACCTGTCCCTGCACGCTGGGCACGGGTTGCGCTTGGGCGAGGGTGGCGGCGACCATGCAGGCCGCCAGGGGTAGCAGGGTGCGGTTCATGCCCGGCAGATGGGGCGAGGGAGGCCAAGGTTCCATGGAGCAGGTTCGATTTCAGGACGGCGCGGCCGTTCCGGCCCTCGGCCAGGGCACCTGGCGGATGGGCGAGGGCGGCGACCGGCGGGCGGAGGCCGATGCCCTGCGGCTGGGCCTCGACCTGGGCCTGACACTGATCGACACGGCGGAGATGTATGGCGAGGGTGGCGCCGAGGAGGTGGTGGGGGACGCCATCGCCGGCCGGCGGGAGGAGGTTTTTCTCGTCTCCAAGGTCTATCCGCACAATGCCTCGGCCAGGAAACTGCCGGTGGCCCTGGCCGCCAGCCTGAAGCGGCTGCGGGTGGAGCGGCTGGATCTCTATCTGCTGCATTGGCGCGGCGGCGTGCCGCTGGCGGAGACGGTGCAGGCGATGGAGGCGGCGCGGGCCCGCGGCCAGATCGCGCGCTGGGGCGTCTCCAACCTGGATGTGGCCGATCTGCGGGAACTGGGCCCGGCGCTGCCGGATTGCGCGACGAACCAGGTGCTGTGGAACCTGGAGGCGCGCGGCGTGGAATTCGACCTGCTGCCCTTCTGCGCAGAGCGCGCCATGCCGGTGATGGCCTATTCCCCGATCGGCCAGGGCGGGGCGCTGCTGCGGCACCGGGCCTTGCGGGCGGTGGCCGAGCGGCATGGGGTGGCGCCGGCGCAGGTGGCGCTGGCCTTCGTCCTCGCGCGGCCGGGGGTGATCGCGATCCCGAAGGCGAGCGACCCGGCGCATCAGCGGGCGAATGTGGCGGCGCGGGATCTGCGGTTGACGGACCAGGACAAGGCCGAGTTGGACGCCGCCTTTCCCCCGCCGAGGCGCAAACAGGCGCTGGAAATGCTCTGAACCGCCCTCTCAGCCGCGCTTGCGCACGAATTCCGTGCGCAGCACCAGGCCCTTGATGCTGTCGTGCCGGCAGTCGATCTCCTCGGGATTGTCGGTCAGGCGGATGGAGCGGATGACGGTGCCCTGCTTCAGGGTCTGGTTGCCACCCTTCACCTTCAGATCCTTGATGAGGGTGACGGAATCGCCATCCGCCAGGGCATGCCGGCGGCATCGCGGATTAGCGCCGGGCCGGGCGCGGCGGCGGCGGCGATCTCACTGGCCGGGCGCCATTCGCCGGTCGCCTCGTCGAAGACGTAGTCGTCGTCAGCCATCTGGTTGCACTCTCAGGGTCGCGGCGCATTGCGCCGGCCAGGGCGCTGCCGCAAGGGCGGGAGGGTCACCAGTAGCCGGCCATGATCTCCCTCGCCCAGTCGGGTTCGCGGATCGCACCGCGCGGGTCGAAGCCGGTCATATGCGGCTTGATGTCGAAGACCGGGCTGCCGGCGATTGCGTCCAGCCCGCGCAGCCGCAGCACCATCCCCCGCACCCCCAGCAGCGCGCAGGTGGTGACGCCGAGGCGGTTCGGCCGCGGCGCGCCGCGCTGGGCCAGGATGCCCATGCGCGGCCAGTCCTGGCGCCCGCGCGGGTGGCGCGCGTTGTGCTCCACTACGGCGGCGTCCAGCCGGTGGAAGCCGAAGACCACCACCACATGGCTGAACTGGTCGAGCCCCAGCGCCGCATCCGGCCCCAGCACGGCCGGGTCCAGCCGGATCTCGGATTCGACGCCGTCCCAGCCATCGTCGATGGGCTCCGCCCGGCCGCCCTGCACCGTGCCGATCGGGACCAGCTTCATTGGAAGATCGGCACGGCGGGCATGTCCGGCGTCGCCGCCGGCGGGGGCAGGTCGATGATGACCGTGCTGGGATCCACCCGCGGCCCGCGATCCAGCCAATAGGTCACGCTCTGCGGCCAGAAGATCACCACCGCCACCAGCAGCAGCTGCAGGCAGAGCCAGGGGATGGCGCCCCAGTAGATGTCGCGCGTCAGCACGGATTTCGGCGCCACGCCCCGCAGGTAGAACAGCGCGAAGCCGAAGGGCGGGTGCATGAAGGCCGTCTGCATGTTGATGCAGAGCAGCACGCCGAACCAGACCAGGTCGATGCCGAGGGATTTCGCGACCGGCGCCAATAGCGGAATGACGATGAAGGCAATCTCGAAGAAGTCGAGGAAGAAGGCCAGGAAGAAGACGAAGACATTGACGAAGACCAGGAAGCCGGTCTGGCCACCCGGAAGCAGGCCGAGCAGATGCTCGATCCAGATGCCGCCATCCACGCCCTGGAAGACCAGGGTGAAGACCGTGGCGCCGATCAGGATGAAGATCACCATGCTGGTGATCCGCATCGTATTGCCCATGGCTTCCCGGATCAGCGGCCAGGTCAGTCGCCGGTTCAGCGCCGCCAGCACCACGGCGCCGACCACGCCCATGGCGCCGGCCTCGGTGGGGGTGGCGAGGCCGAGGAAGATGGTGCCCAGCACCATGAAGATCAGGCCCATCGAAGGGACCATGCCCTTCAGCACCCGCCACCACAGCCGCCAGTCGCGCGGCGCCAGCGCCTCATCCGGCAGCGGCGGCACCTTGTGCGGCTGGAACATCGAGACGCCCCAGATGAACAGCAGGAACAGCGCCACCTGCAGCAGGGACGGCCCGATGGCGCCCGCATACATGTCGCCCACGGACTGGCCGAGCTGGTCGGACAGCACGATCAGCACCAGCGACGGCGGGATCAGCTGGGTGATGGTGCCCGAGGCCGCGATCACGCCGGTGGCGATCCGCATGTCGTAGCCGTAGCGCATCATGATCGGCAGGCTGATCATGCCCATGGAGATGACGCTGGCGGCCACCGTGCCGGTGATGGCGCCCAGGATCGCGCCCACAATGATCACCGCATAGGCGAGCCCGCCCGGGATCTTGCCGAAGAGCTGGCCGGTGCCCTCCAGCAGGTCCTCCGCCAGGCCGCAGCGTTCCAGCACCGCGCCCATCAGCGTGAAGAAGGGGATCGCCAGCAGCAGGTCGTTGGACAGGATGCCGAAGACGCGCAGCGGCAGGTTGCCCAGCCAGGCTTCCGGAAAGAAGCCGAGCTCGATGGAGATGAAGCCGAAGAACAGCCCGACGGCGGCGAGCGAGAAGGCCGCCGGGAAGCCGATCAGCAGGAAGATCACCAGCCCGCCGAACATCAGCGGCGGCATGATATCCTCGTGGAGCATCTTGTTTCCCTAGGCTCCCGGGCGTCGCAGGGGCAGGCCGGCGCTCATTGATCGGGCCGGGCATAGGTGGCGAAAAGCTGGCCGCGCGGCAGCTCGATCCCTCGCAGCACCGCCACGCGCTTCACGATTTCCGAAAACCCCTGCGCGCACATCAGGAAAAAACCCAGCGGCAGCAGCAGCTTGGCCGGCCAGCGGAGCAACCCGCCGGGGGAGGAGGAAACCTCCGCCCGCGCCCAGGAATCGAGGAAGAAGGGCCAGGTCATCCAGGCCAGCAGCGCCATGGCCGGCAGCAGGAAGAAGCTGAGGCCGAGGATATCCACCCAGATGCGCGCCCGCATGCCGAGCGAGCCATAGACCAGGTCCACCCGCACATGCTCGTTCCGCCGCAGCGTATGGCTGGCGCCCAGCATCACCATGCCGGCGAAGCAATACCATTGCAGCTCCAGCCAGGCATTGGACCCGGCGGAGAAGCCGTAGCGCAGGAAGGCGTTGCCGGCGCTGACGGTGCAGGCGATCAGCACCAGCCAGTCGGCGATCCGCCCGAAGCCGGCGGTCACGGCATCGACACCGCGGCTGAAGGCGAGCAACGGGCCCAAAGGACGCATCCCCCAAGGCATGGGTTTTCGGGTCTCGGCCCGCCGGCGCTTCGGCCCGCGGAGGACCGGAAATGCCCGGCCGAGCACCCATCCGGCGCCAGGCGGCGCCAGGGCGGCTGCTGTAGCGCCGCGGGCTGGGCTTGGAAAGCGGCTTTGCGCCGCAGGGCCCCGCCGCAGGCCAGGAAAAGCCGCGGTCCCGCGAGACTTGATGGCGCAGCCCCCCGCCGCCCCCTTCTGCCGGCCGGCGCGGGCTTCTATCCTCGGCGGCAGTGACCCGCTTCGCTCCCCTGCCGTGCTGACGGCGCTGATCCTCACGCTGGCGGGCCTCGGCCTGCTGGCATTGCTGGCCGTGCCGATGGCGCGGGCCCCAAGGGTCTGGATCGGGGACTCGGCGGGGCCCTGGGCGGGGCTTGTGGTCCATGGCGGCTGCCTGCTGGCGGCGGCGGTGATGGCCGGCTGCGGCCTGGCCGTGCTCGGCGGCGCAGCCGTGGCGCCGCAACCCCTGCCGATCGGTGTGACGGCGCTGGTGGCGGTGGATGCGCTTTCCGCCTGGTTCCTGGTGCTGCTGGGGCTGGCGGCCGCCTGTTCGGCGCTGTTCGGGCTGGCGCATGCGCGGGATGCCGCGCCGCGGCTGCTGGTGGCCTATCCGCTGTTCCTGGCCGGCATGCTGCTGGCGCTGATCGCGGCGGATGGCTTCGTGCTGGTGCTGGGCTTCGAGGCGATGTCCATCGCCTCCTGGGTCCTGGTCGCGGCCGATCACCAGAGCCCCGAGGCCCGCCACGCCGCGCGCCGCTACCTGGCCTTCGCGGTCTTCAGCGGCATCTGCCTGGTGCCGGCCATCGGGCTGCTGGCCGCTTCCTCGGGCGATTTGAGCTTCGCCGCGATCCGCACCGCACCGCCGCAGGGTTTCGTGGCCGCGGCCGTGCTGGCGCTGGTGGTGGCGGGCGCCGGGGCCAAGGCCGGGTTGGTGCCGCTGCATGGCTGGCTGCCGCTGGCCCATCCCGCGGCGCCCAGCCATGTCTCCGCCCTGATGTCGGGCGCCATGACCAAGGTGGCCATCTATGTGCTGGCGCGGCTGCTGCTGGACCTCTCCGGACCCGCGCAGCCCTTGTGGTGGGGCGTGCCGCTGCTGGTGCTGGGTGCGGCCTCCGCCGTGCTGGGCGCGCTGCGCGCCAATCTGGAGACGGACACCAAGACCCTGCTGGCCTGCTCCACCATCGAGAATGTCGGGCTGATCTGCATCGGGCTCGGCCTGGCGGCCTGTTTCCGGGCGGCGGATCTCGGCGTGCTGGCGGGGCTGGCGGCGGGGGCGGCGCTGCTGCATGCGCTGAACCACGCGCTGTTCAAGTCGCTGCTGTTCCTCGGGTTGGGGGAGGTGGCGCGTGGCGCGGCCTCCCGCCAATTGGACCGGCTGGGCGGGCTGATCCATGCCATGCCCTGGACCGCCGGCGCCGTGCTGGTGGGCGCGGCCGCGGCGGCCAGCCTGCCGCCGCTTTCGGGGTTTGCCAGCGAATGGCTGCTGATCCAGGCGATGCTGGCGGCCTGGCGGGTGGGGGACCTGGCCTTCCAGGTGCTGGGGGTCGCGGTGGTGGCGGCGGCCGCGCTGGCCGCGGCGCTGGCGGCGGCGGCCATGGTGCGGTTGTTCGGCCTGGTCTTCCTCGGCCGGCCGCGCACGCCGCGCGCCGCCGGGGCGGTGGAGGGGCGCGGCGCCGCACGGCTGGCGCTGCTGCTGCCGGCGGGGCTGACCCTGCTGTTCGGCCTGCTGCCCGGGCCGCTGCTGGCCCTGGCCGAGGGTGCGGTGCAGCTGCTGGTGCCGCATGGCATGGTGGAGCGCGGCAGCCTGGCCATGATCCGCGTCGGCGATGGCGGGGCGCGCATCATGCCCCTGGCCATCGCGCTGCTGCTGGCGGTGGCGGGTGCCCTGGTCTGGTGGCTGGTGCGCCGGCGCGCGCCGGCGGGCGTGGCGCGCGCAGCCGCCTGGGATTGCGGCTTCATGGCACCGCCACAGCACCTGCCCTTCGGCGACCCGGTGACCCAGCCCAGCGCCGCGGGCTTCGGCCAGCCGCTGCGGCGGATGCTCGGCGGGTCGCTGCTGGCGGCGCATGAATCCGTGACGATGCCGGCGCCGGGCGACCCGGGCCCGGCGCGGGTGGAGTCCGGCTTCGCCGATCCCTCAGAACGCTGGCTGCTGGCCCCGCTGGCGCGGCTTCGGGATGCGCTGGCGGCGCGGGCGGAGGCGCTGCGCGACCTGCCGCTGACCGCGACCCTGATGCTGCCCTTCGGCACGCTGGTGGCGCTGCTGGCGCTGGCCGCCTGGCTGGAGGCGGGGTGATGGAAATACTCGCCGCCATCCTGACCCAGGCGCTGCACCTGGCCCTGGTGCTGGCCGCGGCGCCGCTGGTGGTGGGCGGCACGCGCTGGCTGAAGGCGCGCATGATGGGCCGCACCGGCGCCCCGCCGCTGCAGCCGCTCTGGGATCTTCTCAAGCTGCTCCGCAAGCGGCCGGTGCTGGCGGAGAATGCCAGCTGGATCAGCCGTGCCGCGCCCTATGCGGGGGCCACCGCGGCGCTGGCCGCGCTGGCGCTGGTGCCGAGTTTTTCCCGAGGGATGGCCTTCGCGCCGCTGGCCGACCTGGTGCTGATCGCGGGGCTTCTGGCGGCCGGGCGCGTGGCGCTGGCGCTGGCGGGCATGGATGTCGGCACCGCCTTCGGCGGGCTGGGGGCTGCCCGCGAAATGTCCTTCGCGGCGCTGGCGGAACCGGCGCTGCTGCTGGTGGCGCTGGTGCTGGCCATGCTGGCCGGCAGCACGGGGCTCGAGGCGATCGGCACGCTGTTCCAGGATGGCAGCCTCGGTCTGCGGGTCTCGCTGGGGCTGGCGCTGGTGGCGCTGCTGGCGGTGGCGCTGGCGGAAAATGGCCGCATCCCGGTGGACAATCCGGCCACGCATCTCGAACTCACCATGGTGCATGAGGCCATGGTCCTCGAAGCCTCGGGCCGGCATCTGGCGCTATGGGAGGCCGCCGCCGCGCTGCGGCTGACGCTGTGGCTGGCCCTGCTGGCGGCGATCTTTTTCCCCTTCGGCACGGCGCCGGTGGGCTTCGCGCCGCTCGGCTGGCTGGTGGGGCTGCTGGCCTGGGGCGCGAAGATGGCGGTGCTGTGCCTGGCGCTGGCGGGGCTGGAGAGCGCGATCGCCAAGATGCGGGTGTTCCGGGTGCCGGAGTTTCTGGGGACGGCGCTGCTGCTCGGGCTGCTGGCGGCGCTGCTGCTGTTCCTGTCGACGAGGCTGGCGTGATGCGGAAGGCGGGCCTTTTCGGCGCAGCCCCCCCACCCAACCCTCCCCCCCCCGTAGGGGGGAGAGGGCTCCTGTGCTGCTGGCAAAGCCCTCTCCACCCGCAGGGGGGGGAGGGTTGGGTGGGGGGGGCTGCGCCAGACCTGGCACCGGCTTCCCCGCCCGCGGCGCAGATTCACCGGGACGCCCCGCCATGACCTTCGGCAGCACCGGCTACGACATCGCCCACCTCCTCGGCGGCGGCATCCTGCTGCTGTCCTTCGTGCTGCTGTATCAGCGGCGGCTCGATGCGGTGATCAATGCCTTCGCGGTGCAGGGCGGGCTGCTGGCGGCCGCGGCGGCCTGGCAGGCGCATCTGCAGTCCGAACCCGGCCTCTATGTCACCGCCCTGCTCGCCTTCGGCGCCAAGGCGTTGCTGATCCCGCTGGCGCTGCGGCTGCTGCTGCGCAGGCTTGGCCTGCATCGCACGGTGGAGACGGCGCTGGGCATCGGGCCCTCCCTGCTCGCCGCCGCCGCGCTGGTCGGGCTCGCGGTGATGGTGGTGCTGCCGGTCACCGCCGGCCAGGCCCAGGCGCTGACGCGCGAGAACCTGGCGCTGGCGCTGTCCGTGGTGCTGCTGGGCATGCTGATGATGATCGCGCGGCGCAATGCCATCAGCCAGGTGATCGGCCTGCTGAGCCTGGAGAACGGCCTGGTCCTGGCCGCGATCGGCGTGCAGGGCATGCCGCTGGTGGTGGAACTGTCCACCGCCGCCCTGGTGCTGATGCTGGCGCTGGTCGCGGGCATCGTGGTCTTCCTGCTGCGCGACCGCATGGCGACGCTGGATACCGGCTTGCTGGACCGCCAGCGCGGCGAGGGCCCGCCCTGATGGCCGATTTCTTCCCCCTGCCCTGGCTCATCGTCTTCCTGCCCTGGGCCGGCGCGGTGGTTCTCGCCCTGCTGGCACCGGGCGGGCGCTGGCCGCCGCTGGTCAATTGCGGCGTCTCCGCCGCCAGCGCCGCCCTCGCGCTCGGGCTGCTGGCGGCGCCGGAGGGGGTGCAGGGCTGGACCCGGGTGGATGGGGTGAACCAGCCGCTGGTGGCGCTGGGCGGGATCATCGGCCTGGCCACGGCCCTGTTCTCCGCCGCCACGGTCGAGGCCGAGCGCTTCGACGGGCTGCGCGCGCGGGCCTATCACGCCGCCTTCCAGATCTTTATGGGCGCGCAGTTCCTGGCGCTGCTGTCCGACAATCTCGGCGTCATGTGGGTGGCGATCGAGATCGCGACGCTCGCCTCGGTGCTGATGGTGGCGGTGCATGGCACGCCGGCGGCGATCGAGGCGGCGTGGAAGTTTTTTGTTCTATGCGGCGTCGGCATCGCCCTGGCGCTGTTCGGCACGATCCTGCTTTATCTGGCGGCGCAGCCGCTGGTCGGCCACGGTGATCCGGGTCTGTCCTGGGCCGCCTTGCGGCTGGTGGCGGATCGCTGCGATCCCGGGATCCTCTCGCTCGCCTTCGTCTTCCTGATGGTGGGCTATGGCACCAAGGCCGGGCTGGTGCCGCTGCATGGCTGGCTGCCGGATGCCGAGGCCGAGGGGCCGCTGCCGATCTCTGCCGTGCTGTCGGGCCTGTTGCTGAACGCGGCGCTGGTCGCGGTGCTGCGGGCCAAGGCGATCGTCGGGATCAATCCCGGGGCGCTGGAACCGGGACCGCTGCTGCTGGGCTTCGGCCTGGCCTCCCTGCTGCTGGCCTCGCTGGCGCTGTGGCGGCGGCGGGATGCAAGGCGGCTGTTTGCCTGGAGCAGCATCGAGCATATGGGCCTGTCCGCCATCGCCTTCGGGCTGGGCGCCCATGTCGCGGGGATGCTGCACCTGATGGGCCATTCCCTGGTGAAGAGCGCGGTCTTCTTCGGCATCGGCGCCGCGGCGCAGCTCAAGGGCAGCCAGAAGATTTCGGACATTGGCGGGCTGGCGGGCAGCCATCCGGCGCTGGGTTGGGGGCTGGCGCTGGGCATTGCGGGCCTCGCCGGGTTGCCGCCCTTCTCGCTCTTCGTCTCGGAATTCCGGCTGGTGACGGCGGCGGCGGCGGCGCAGCCCTGGCTGCTGCTGCCGCTCGGCCTCGGCCTGCTGCTGGCGGGGGCGGCGCTGGTGCGGGTGATGCAGTCACTCTGCCTCGGCCCCGCCACGCCGGATGCGCCGGTGGCGGGCGCCTTCGCGCGGCCCGGCGGGCTGTGGTGGGCCAGCGGGCCGGTCTGGGCGCTGCTGGCGCTGTCCGTCCTGCTCGGCTTCGCGCTGCCGGCCTGGTTCGCGGCGCTGCTCGGCGATGCGGCGAGGCTGCTGGGATGAGCGTCAGCGCCCTGATCCGCCGCGGCACCCCCCAGCCCTGCCGCCCCGTGCCGCGCCACCTGCTGGCGCCCGAGGATTTTGCGCGGTTGCCGGTCGCGCTGCTGGAGGAGCCGGGGGTCGCGCTGCTGTCGATGTGGGCGGAGCCCGGCTTCGTGCATGTCGCGCTACTGGAGGAAGCCAGCGCCACCCTGCTGCTGGCCAGCAGCCCGGCGGAGGGCGGCCGCTACCCGGCACTCTCCCCCGCCCGGCCCGGCGCGGTGCGGTTCGAGCGGATGATCCGCGACCTCTGGGGCCTGCAGGCGGAGGGCGCGGCGGATCTCCGCCCGTGGCTCGACCACGGCCGCTGGCCGCTGACCGCGCCGCTGTCCGCGCGCCCGCTGCGGAACCAGGTGCCGGCGGAGCAGCCGGTGTTCCTGCCCGTGGAGGGCGAGGGCTGGCACCAGATTCCGGTCGGGCCGGTGCATGCCGGCGTCATCGAATCCGGCCATTTCCGCTTCACCGTGCAGGGCGAGCTGGTGGTGCGGCTGGAACAGCGCCTCGGCTACAACCACAAGGGCACGCTCGGCCTGATGCTCGGCAAGTCGCCCCGCACCGCGGCCCGCTTCGCCGCCCGCCTGTCCGGCGACAGCACCGTGGCGCATTCCCTGGCCTTCGCGGAAGCCGCCGAGGCCGCCACCGCCACCACGCCACCGCCACGCGCCATCTGGCTGCGCGCGGCGATGCTGGAGCTGGAGCGGATCGCCAACCACCTGGGCGACTGGGGCGCCGTCTGCAACGACGCGTCCTTCGCCTGGCCGCAGGCCCGCTGCGGCTTGCTGCGCGAAGGCCTTTTGCGCGCGAACTTCGAGGCCTTCGGACACCGGCTGATGATGGACCGGGTGACGCCGGGCGGCGTGGCGGCGGAGCCGATGCCCTCCGGCATCGCGGCGATCCTGGCCGCGCTGGCGGCGGTGGAGGCGGAGCTGCCGGCGCTGGCGGCCGTCTATGACAGCCATGCCAGCCTGCAGGACCGGGTGGTGGGCACCGGGGTGGTGACGGCGGCGCTCGCCGCGGGATTCGCGGCAGGCGGCGTGGTCGGCCGCGCCTCCGGCCGCGGCTTCGATGCGCGCCTCGCCTTCCCCAATGGCCCCTATGCCGGCGGCCCGCCTCGCCTGGCGCTGCGGGAGGAGGGCGACGTGGATGCCCGGCTGCGGGTGCGGGCTGCGGAAATCCCCGAAAGCATCCGCCTGGTCCGCCGCATCCTGGCCACCCTGCCGCCGGGCGAGATCTACGCGCCCCTGCCGCAGCAGGGCGGCGAGGGGCTGGCGCTGGTCGAGGGGTTCCGGGGCGAGATCGTCACCTGGATGGCGCTGGACGATGGCGGGCTTATCCGCGCCGTCTTCCCGCGCGACCCGTCCTGGCTGCAATGGCCACTGCTGGAAGCCGCCATGCAGGACAACATCGTCGCGGACTTTCCCTTGTGCAACAAGAGCTTCAACTGTTCGTACAGCGGGGTGGACCTGTGACGGCGCACCCCGCCTCCCCGCGCCGGCGGCCGCAGGCCGAGGCCGCGAAGGCGGCCCGCGCCCAGACGAGCCGCCCCGCCCGGCGCACCAGTGCACCGGCGCGAAGCCAAGGCCGCGGATGCGGCCGCCCGGCGTCTGAGGGCACAGGACAAATCCAGGCCGCGAAGGCGGCCCGCGCCCAGACCCACCGCCCCGCCTGGCGCACCAGTGCACCGGCGCGAAGCCAAGGCCGCGGATGCGGCCTCCCGGCGTCTGAGGGCACAGGACAAATCCAGGCCGCGAAGGCGGCCCGCGCCCAGACGAGCCGCCCCGCCCGGCGCGCCAGTGCACCGGCGCGAAGCCAAGGCCGCGGATGCGGCCGCCCGGCGTATGAGGGCACCAAAAGATGAGTGGGCGCCATCCGTCGCGCGCGGGGGCGGCGCAGGGGGCCTCGGGGCTCTTCACCATCACCCTGATCAAGCCGGGCCCGGGCCGCGGCATCCTCGAACACTGGGCCTATGACGACCGCGCCCATGCGCTGGACGAGATCGGATGGCTGGCCGAGCGGGTCGCCCCCGGCACCGAACTCGTTCTCCGCGACCCCGAGGGCAACGACCTGTTCCGCGTGGCAAGAACGGCATGAGGAGTGGCGAGAAAATGCTCTGGCCCAAGCTCGCACGCGCCCTCACCTCCCGCCCGCTGAGCGAGCCGGTGCAGGCGCCGCCGGAGGAGGTGGTGCAGGCGCTGGCGGCGAAGCTGGAGACGACGGCGCGCACCCGGCTCGGCCGCAGCCTTTCGATCCGGCATGTCGATGCAGGGTCCTGCAATGGCTGCGAGCTGGAGATCACCGCCCTATCCGGCGTGCTCTATGACCTGGAGCGTTTCGGGCTGCGCTTCGTCGCCTCCCCCCGCCATGCCGATGTGCTGCTGGTGACCGGCCCCGCCAGCCGGAACATGCGGGAGGCGGTGGAGCGCACGCGCGCCGCGGCGGCGGAGCCCTGCTGGGTGGTGGCCGCCGGGGATTGCGCGGTGGATGGCGGCGTCTTCAAGGGCAGCTATGCGGTGGAAGGCGGCATCGCGCAGCTGCTGCCGGTGGACCTGCTGATCCCCGGCTGCCCGCCCAGCCCGGCGCAGATGCTGGAAGGGCTGCTCGCCCTGATGCAGGCCCAGGCCGCCCCCGCCTCGCGCTGAGGCGGCCCGGATCGCGAAGGGATCAGCCGACCGGCGTGGTGGCCGGCTGGCGGCTGCGGCGCGACTGGCCAGGCTGGCGCGTGGCGCGGGCGGTGCGGGTTTCCGCGCTGCGGGCGCGGCGCGCCTGGGCGGTCTGACGGCGGCTGCTGCTGCGGGTGGCAGCGCTGCGGCTGCGCCGCGGCGTGGTGCTGGCGCTGCGGCGGGTGCGGCGCGGCGTGGTGGCCTGGGGCGCTGCGCCCTCGGTCACCTGCGGGGTGGTGGACTGGGCCTGGGCCGGTGCGGGCGCGGAAAGCCAGAGCGGTGCGCCCAGCAGGGCGGCGGCGAAAAGCAGGCGAAGCGTCTTGCGCATGAAGGTGGTCCTCTCCGGGGTGCAGCGGTTTCGCGGGCAACCGGGGGGAATCGCCATCGAAGAAGGCCATCCTGCGCGCCGCCGCCTGACGGCCGCATGGGGCGGCGCTGAATTCGCGGTAAGCCTCAGGCCACCTTCGCCGGATCCGTGTTCGAGCCGCAGAGAATCACGGCCACCCTGGCGCCCGGCGGCGGGATGAAGGCGCCGCTGGTGAGCGCGGCCAGCGCCGCGGCCCCGCCGGGCTCGGCCACCAGGCGCAGGGCGGAGAACAGCCGGCGCTGGGCATCGGCGATCGCTGCATCCGGCACCAGCACGGCCTGCGCCACATGCTGCCGCGCGACCGCGAAGGACAGCGCGCCGATCTGCTTCGCGCCGAGACTATCCGCCGCCAGGCCACCGACCGGGGCGGGCAGCGGATGGCCAGCTGCCAGGGCGTGGTGCAGGGCCGGGCAGCCCTCCGGCTCCACGCTGATCACCTGCGCGCCCTTATCGGCATACCAGGCGGCGATGCCGCCGATCAGCCCGCCGCCGCCGGTCGCCACCAGCACATGGGTCGCCTCCGGCGCGTCCTGCCACAGCTCCAGCCCGACGGTGCCCTGGCCGGCCAGGATTTCGGGCTGGTCATAGGCATGCACCAGCAGCGCGCCGGTCTTTTGCGCATGCGCCTCGCTGGCGATGCGCGCCTCGTCATAGGCGGCGCCCACCCGATGCAGCTTGGCGCCGTAGCTCTCGATCCGCTCGGTCTTGGCGGCCGGCGTCGGCAATGGACAAAAGACCTCCGCCCGATGGCCCAGCGCGCGGGCGGCATAGGCCACCGCCGCGCCGTGATTGCCGCCGGAGGCGGTGACCACCCCGGCTTCCGGCACCGGCACCGACAGCATGCGGTTGAAGGCGCCGCGCGGCTTGAAGGACCCGCTGGCCTGCAGCAGTTCCAGCTTCAGGATCAGCGGGATGTCCAGCCCGAGATCAACGCCGGCCATGCGCAGCACCGGGGTGCGCCGGATGTAGGGGGCCAGGCGGGCGGCCGCCGCTTCGATGGTCGTTTGGCTGGGTTCGGTCATGCGGCCGGAAGCTGGCAGGGCGATCCCAGGCTGGCAACCGGTCTGGCAACCGCTCGCGCTTTCGGGAGTCCCCTTTAACCCCCGCCACCTTTCTGCCATGGTCTGGCCGACCAGACGAGGTTAACTGCCTGTCATGTCGCTGCATGGGTCCTGCGTGGCCCTGGATGAGCAAGGGGTTCTGATCCTGGGTCCTTCGGGCAGCGGGAAATCCGATCTCGTCCTGCGCCTGCTCGGCCGGGGCTGGGATCTGGTGGCGGACGACCAGGTGGAGGTCGCGGCGGCGGATGGCGCGCTGCTGGCCGAAGCCCCGGCACCGCTGCGCGGCATGCTGGAAATCCGCGGCCTTGGCCTGATGCAGGACCTGCCGAGCAAGGGCCCCGTCCGGCTGCGGCTGGTGGCGCGGCTGCTGCCCGAGGGGGCGCCGATGCCGCGGCTGCCGGCGCCCGCCAGCTACGAGGCGCTGGGCCTGTCCCTGCCCATGGTCGCGCTGCACGGCCTGCGGGCCTCGGCGCCGGACCGGTTGGGCTTCGCGCTCGCCGCCGCCTGCGGCCGGGCGCGGATGGCGGCCGGCGCCTTCGAAACGGGCGATGCCCTGGCATGAGCGCGCGCCCCGTCCTCCTGGTCACCGGCCTGTCCGGCGCCGGCAAGGCCAGCATCCTGCGCACCCTGGAAGACCTCGGCTTCGAGACGGTGGACAACCCGCCGCTGCAGATCCTTGACGAGCTGGTGGCGGATGGCGACGCGCCGCTGGCGATCGGCGTCGATACCCGTTCCCGCGGCTTCGATGCCTCCGCCCTGCTGGGCCAGCTGTCGCGACTCCGGGCCGATCCGCGCATCGCCGCCAACCTGGTCTTCGCCACGGCGGAGGAAGGGGTGCTGCTGCGCCGCTTCTCCGAAACCCGCCGCCGCCACCCGCTCGCCCCCGGCGGCGCCCTGGGCAGCCGCGTCACGGAAGGCATCGCGCGGGAGGCGGCGCTGCTGGCGCCGCTGCGGGATGCGGCGGATTGGGTGGTCGATACCTCCGAATTGCCGCTGCCGGAGCTGCGCCGGCTGATCGAGCGCCGCTTCCGGCCGGAAAATGCGGCGGGGCTGGCCATCGGCATCGTCTCCTTCGGGTTTCCGAAAGGACTTCCGCGCGAAGCTGACCTGGTCTGGGACGTGCGCTTCCTGCGCAACCCGCATTACGACCCGGCGCTGCGCCCGATGACGGGGCGCGATGCGCCGATCGCCGCCTTTGTCGAGTCCGATGCCGCCTTCACCCCATTCTGGGACCGCATGACGGGGATGATGGAGCTGCTGTTGCCGCGCTACGCCGCGGAGGGGAAGAAGTACCTGACAGTCGCGATCGGCTGCACCGGAGGGCGGCACCGCTCCGTCCTTGTGGCGGAGCGTCTGGCATCCCATCTGGCGTCTCTTGGCTGGCGGGTGGACCTGATCCACCGCGACCTGGCCACCCCCCCTTCTGCAACCGGGGGGGCATCGACTGCGGGGCGGGAGGCCCTGGCGCACATATCATGATCGGTCTCGTGCTCGTCACCCACGGCCGCCTCGCCGAGGAGCTTCGCCTCGCCATGGAACACGTGGTGGGGCCGCAGGGCGCCGTCGCGACGGTCTGCATCTACCCCGAGGACAAGCTGGAAGCGCGGCGGGAGGATATCCGCCACTGCATCGCCCGCGTCGACCAGGGCGATGGCGTGGTGGTGCTGACCGATATCCTGGGCGGCACCCCCTCCAACCTCGCCTTCCAGCTGTGTGACCACCGCACGGTGGAGGTGATTGCGGGCGTGAACCTGCCGCTTCTGGTGAAGCTCGCAAAAATTCGCGGCACGGAGCCCTTGCCGGAGGCTGTCGCGCATGCGACCGCGGCAGGGCGGAAATACATCGCCAGTGCCGCGGATATGTCGGACGGCGCCAGGACCATGCCGGTGAACGGCCATGCCACGCCGGAGGGAGGCCCCAAACGGGGAGACGACCAATGAACGAATGGCCCGACGAAGCCGGCGAATCCAAGGCCGGCTCGCAGCCGCCCTCCCTCACGGCCGAGCCCGGGCCCTGCGGCTGCGACCCTTCGGGGGGGTTGGCCATGCGGAAAACCGTAAAGATCATCAACAGCCGCGGGCTGCATGCCCGGGCCGCGGCCAAGCTGGTCACGGTTGCGGAACGCTTCTCCGCCTGCGTCAATGTCTCCCGCCACGGGCAATCGGTGCCGGCCTGCTCCATCATGGGGCTGATGATGCTGGGCGCCGGCCAGGGCAGCGAGGTGGTGGTGGAGGCCGAGGGCTGGGACGCCAAGGAGGCGATGGAGGCCATCGTCGGCCTGATGGAGGCCGGGTTCCATGAGGACTAGCCCCCGGGACGTCAGATGAAGGCGGAAAAGCCGGAAGCCAGGCGCGCGCCGCGCCGCACCAAGGAAATCGTCATCCGGGGCATCCCGGTGTCGCAGGGCATCGCCATCGGCGCCGTCTTCGACACCACCGAACCCCCGGCCGAGGCGCCGCGCCGCAGCATCGCCGAAGCGGCCGTCGAATCCGAAAAGCAGCGCCTGGCGGCGGCCGTCAGCGCCTCCCGCAAGCAGGTCGCCAAGCTGAAGATGCGCCTCGGCGTGCTGCCGGAGGAGGCGCAGGAAGAACTCGAACCCCTGCTCGACGCCTATGCCATGATGCTGGGCGACAGTCGCCTGATCCGCGGCGCCCGCAAGCGCATCGAATCCGGCCTGCTGGCGGCCGAGACCGCGGTGGGGGACGAGGCCGATGCGATCGCCGAGGTCATCCTCTCGGCCCGCGACGACGACAAGAACGGCCTGAAGCGCCGCGCGGGGGAAGTGCGGGAGATCGCCCGGCGCCTGACCCGCAACCTGACCCAGAACCCCTTCCGCAGCTTCAAGGACGTGCCGGAAGGCGCGATCCTGGTGGCGGAGGAAGTCACGCCCGCGGATGCCGCGCTGCTCGACCCCAGCCGCATCGCCGGCGTGGCGACGGAGGAAGGCGGCGCCGATGGCCATACCGCCATCATGCTGCGGGCGCTGGGCATCCCCGCCGTCCTCGGCGCGCATGGGCTGACGGAAGCCGCGCGCCGCGGCGACCAGATGGTGCTGGACGGCGCGGCGGGGACCATTGCCCTGCACCCCACCCCGGCCACCCTGGTCTGGGCCAAGGACCAGGTCGCCGGCTACGCCAAGGAACGCACCCGGCTGGCAAAACTGCGGCGGCTGCCGGCGGTGACCACGGATGGCGAGGCGGTGGAGCTGCTCGCCAATATGGAAATCCCGGCGGAGCTGCCGCTGATCGCCCAGGCCGGCGCCCAGGGCATCGGCCTGCTCCGCACCGAATTCCTCTTCATGAACCGCGAGGACCTGCCGGACGAGGAGGCGCAGCTGGCCGCCTACGGCCCCATCGTCGCGGCCATGGCGGGCGACCCCGTGACCATCCGCGTGCTGGACTGGGGCGGGGAGAAGGACATGGAGGCGCTGGCCGCCGGCATCGAGCCGCTGCATGCCAGCCCCAACCCCGCGCTCGGCCTGCGCGGCATCCGCATGCTGCTGAAGCGGCCGGAGCTGCTGGAGGCGCAATTCGCCGCCATCCTCCGCGTCGCCGGCGGCGCGCCGGAAGGGGCGGTGCGCGTGCTGCTGCCGATGGTGACCATCCCGTCCGAGGTGAAGCAGGCGCGCGAGATCTATGAGCGCGTCGCCCGCCGCCTGCGCCGCCGCGGCGAGAAGCTGCCGGAAAAACTGCCCGAGCTGGGCGCGATGATCGAGACGCCGGGCGCCGCCCTGGCGGCGGATGCCATCGCGCTGGAGGCCGATTTCTTCGCCATCGGCACCAATGACCTGGCCATGTACACCTTGGCGGTGGATCGCGGCGATGCCGAGGTCAGCCATCTGTACGACCCGTTGCACCCCGCCGTGCTGCGGCTGATGCAATTCGCCACGGAAGCCGCGCTGCGGCTGCGCATGCCGGTCTCCGTCTGCGGCGAGATGGGCGGCAATCCGCGGCTGGTCCCCCTGCTGCTGGGGCTCGGCATCCGTTGCCTGTCGATGAATGCCAGCGCCATCCCCCGCGTGAAGCAGGCGGTCCGCGCGCTGGATATCGGCGACTGCGCCCGCTTCGCCCGGCGGGTGATGGAACAGTCGGATCCGGCCCGGATCAGGGAGTTGGTGGACGGGTTTGCCACGGGGGTGACGGAACGCGGCTGATCGCGCTGGCGTGATGGCCTGCCGCTTTGTCGCCACGCGGGTGCCACCCATGTGCCCCGCCAAGCCGGCGCAATGGGCGGGCATCACGGAAGGATCCGCCACATGCGCCATATCCGCCGCGCCGCCGTCACCGGCCTTCTCGCCGTCTGGCTCGCCCCGCTGGGCGCCATGGCCGAAAGCCAGTCCTCCAACAGTTCCTCCAACTGCTCGAATGGTCGCTGCAGCCGGGTGGAAACCCTGGTGGTGGAGGATGAGCGTGGTCGCAGTGGCTGGACGCGCATGGAACGCTGGCGGGAGGATGACGACCGCCGCCGCGACGCGGACCGCCGCACCCCGCGGCGCGACCGCGACGATGATGACGACGACGACGACGATTGAGCCGGCCGCGCTCAGCCGCGCCGGAAGGCCACCAGCAGGTTATTCGCCGGCATCGCGCTGACGGTGGGCGGCCCGAAGCCCGCCGCCGCGGCCGCCGCCGCCACATCCTCCAGTTGCCTGAGGCCCCAGGCGGGGTCGCGGGCGCGCAGGCTGGCATCGAAATCGAGGTTGCTCGGCGCCGTCGCCACCCCCGCCTGGAGATAGGGGCCGTACAGCACCAGCGGCCCGCCCACCGGCAGCAACCTGGCGGCGCCGCGCAGCAGGCCCTCCGTCGCGGCCCAGGGCGCGATATGGATCATGTTGATGCAGAGCACGGCATCCGCCGCCGCCAGCGGCCAGTCGCCGGTGGCATCCAGCGCCAGCGCCGGGCGGATGTTTGCCGCACCGGCGCACCAGGCATCGATGCTGGCCCGCGCCCCGGGCTCCGGGTCGCTCGGCTGGAAGGTCAGGCCCGGCAGCGCCTCGGCGAAGTGCCGCGCATGTTCGCCGCTGCCGCTGGCCACCTCCAGCACCAGGCCGGCCGCGGGCAACAGGGGGCGCAGCGCGGACAGGATCGGGTCCCGGTTGCGGGCGGCGGCGGGGGCGATGCGACGCGGGTCGCCTTGGGAAATCTCCGACATGCCGGCCGTTTCCGCCGCACTGGCGCAGACGTCAACCAGCCACAGGCGCAAACGGTTGCAAAGCCGCTTGAAGCCTCGCCGCCCCCGGTTGCATCCTGCCCCGTGAAGCGGGCCGCCAAGGTCCGCAAGGAGGGGAAAGAGACATGGTCCGAACCCGTTTCGCCGCGGCAGGCCTGCTGGCGGCGCTCTGCCTGGCACCCGCCGTCCAGGCCCAGCAACCCGCCGCGCCCGCCCCCGCCTGGGCCATCGGCCGCGAGGGCAGCGGCATGGCCGCCACCCTGGCCCCGCATGCCCCGCGCCTGACGGTGACGCCGCGCGAGCAGCTGCCGCTTTCCGCCATCCGCCTGCCGCAGGGCTTCACCGCCGAAATCTATGCCCATGGCATTCCCGGCGCGCGGATGATGGCGGAAGGCCCCAACGGCACCATCTTCGCCGGCAGCCGCACCATCGGCCGCGTCTATGCCATCACCCGCAACCCGGATGGCACCACGCGCACCCGCACGCTGCTGCAGGGGCTGAACCAGCCCAACGGCATCGCGGTGATGGACGGCAATCTCTACGTCATCGCCATCAACCGCGTGCTGCGCTTCGACAATATCGAGCAGAACCTGGACAATCCGGGCAGCGGCACGGACCTGACCGCCGCCTTCGCCCTGCCGACGGAGGAGCATCACGGCTGGAAGTTCGTGACGCCCGGCCCGGATGGGCGCCTCTATATGAATGTCGGCGTGCCCTGCAATGTCTGCGACTTCGACCGCGACCGCTTCGCCCTGCTGGTCTCCTTCCGCCCCGATGGCAGCGACCGGCGGATCGAGGCGCGCGGCATCCGCAACAGCGTCGGCATGGACCACCATCCGCAGACCCGCGAGCTCTGGGCCACCAACAATGGCCGCGACTGGGCCGGCAACGACATCCCCAATGACACGCTGCACCGCGTCCGCCGCAGCGGCGAGGATCACGGCTTTCCCTTCTGTGTCGGCGACTGGGCCGACCCCGGCGCGCCGGCGCAGCGCAACTGCAGCGAATTCGCCCAGCCCGCCGCGCTGCTCGGCCCGCATGTCGCGGCACTCGGCATGCGCTTCTACACCGGCACGATGTTCCCCGAGGCCTATCGCAACCAGATCTTCATCGCCCGCCGCGGGTCCTGGAACCGCGAAAGGCTGAACGGCTACGACGTGGTGGTCGCGAAGCTGGATGCGCAGGGCAATGTCACCGGCATCGAGCCCTTCCTGGAAGGCTTCCGGGACGAGGCCAACCAGCGCTTCCTCGGCCGGCCCGTCGATGTGCATGTGATGCGCGACGGATCGCTGCTGGTGGCGGAGGAACAGTACGGCGCGATCTACCGGATCACCTACCGCCAGTGACCTTTCTGCGAAGCGCCCTGCTGGCGGCCGCACTGGCCGCCGGCGCCTTGACCCCCGCCGCCGCGCAGGATGCGGCGCGGGGCGCTGCCCTCGCCGAGGCGCGCAACTGCGCCGGCTGCCACGGCGCGGCCGGCATCAGCGAATTGGAAAAGATCCCCTCCCTGGCGGGGCAGCCGGCGGAGTTCATCACGCTGCAGATGATCCTGTTCCGCGAGAACCTGCGCCAGGCGGAGCCGATGAACCAGCTCTCCCAGGGGCTGACGGACCAGCAGGTGGAGGACCTGGCCGCGCATTTCGCCGCGCTGGCCCCGGCGCCGCCGCCGGACCTGGCACCGCGCGACGCCGCCTTGGCCGAGCGCGGCCAGCAGCTTTCGGCCAGCATGAATTGCGGCGTCTGCCACCTGCCGGACTATCGCGGCCGCAACCAGATCCCGCGCATCGCCGCCCAGCGCGAGGATTTCCTGCGCCACACCCTGGCGCAGTACCGGGACAGCCAGCGGCGCGGCACGGACACCAACATGAACGCGGTGATGTACGGCGTGCCGGACGACGCCATCGCGGCGCTGGCACATTACCTGGCGCATCAGCCGGCGCGGGCGGAGTAGCGTTCCGCGCCGCGCCGCGGCATGAGGGTGCATGGATGACCTGATCCTCCGCCTCGGCGTCGCGCTCGCTATCGGCCTGCTGGTGGGGCTGGAGCGCGGCTGGCGGGAGCGGGCGGAAGCGGATGGCCGGCGCACCGCCGGCATCCGCACCCATGGCATTGCCGCTTTGCTCGGCGCCGTCCTCGCCGCGCTGGCCACCAGCCTGCAGGCGCCGCTGGTCCTGGCGCTCGGCTTCCTCGGCTTCGCCCTGGTCTTCGGCTGGTTCCAGGCGCGGGAGGCGATGGCGGAGGACAGCCTGAGCGCCACCAGCGCCATCGTCGGCCTCTGCACCTTCGCCCTCGGCGCCCTGGCGGTGGCGGGGGATCATCGCGCGGCGGCGGCGGGCGGCGCCGCGCTGGCCGCGGTGCTGGCGAGCCGGGAGATGCTGCACGCCGCGCTGCGGCGCCTGAGCTGGGTGGAATTGCGCTCCGCCCTGATGCTGGCGGTGATGACCACCATCATTCTGCCGCTGCTGCCGGACCGCACCATCGACCCCTGGGGCGGGCTCAATCCGCGCGAGATCTGGTTCTTCACGGTCCTGACCGCGACCATCTCCTATCTCGGCTATATCGCGGCCCGCATCCTGGGGCCGCGCCGGGGCGTGCTGGCGGGCGGGCTGCTGGGGGCGGTGGTCTCCTCCACCGCCGTCACCCTGGCCTTTGCCCGCAGCGCGGCGGCGGGGGCGGAAAGCCGGGCGCTGGCCGGGGCGGCCTCGCTGGCCGCCATGGTCTCCGTGCTGCGGGTGACGGGGCTGGTGCTGATCCTGCAGCCCGCGGTGCTGGCCAGCATGGCACCCGCGGCGCTGGCCGCCGCCCTGGTCTTCGCCCTGTGCGGCGGCCTGCTGGTCTGGCGCGGTGGCGAGGCGGCGGCGGCGCCCGGCCCGGACCGCAACCCCTTCGACCTGGGGCCGCTGCTGGTCTTCGCCGCCGGCTTCGCCCTGGTCTCCACCGCCAGCGCGGCGCTGGTCGGCAGCTTCGGCACGGCCAGCCTGCTGGGCAGTTCCGCCCTGTCCGGCGCCTTCGACGTGGATGTCGCGGTGCTCAGCGCGCTGCGGCTGGAGGATGTGCCGCGCTCGGCCATCGGCCAGGCGGTGCTGGCGGCGCTGGCCGCGAATGCGCTGGTGCGGCTGCTGCTGGCCGCCGCCGCCGGGCCGCGCGCCTTCGCCTGGCCGCTGGCCGGCGCCACGCTGGCGGCGCTTCTGCTGGGCGGCGCGGTGGCCTTCGCCCTGCCGGGCTGAACCCGTTCAGCGCGCCGTGATGCGCCCCTCCAGCCGCGCCGGAACGTCGCCCAGCGCCGCCAGATGCGCCGCGAAGGCATCCTCCAACGGCGGGCCTGCGTCATAGGCCTCCAGCGCGGCATCGCGCAGCATGGCGTAGCCATCGCCGCCGCGGCGCAGGAAGTCGTTGGTCGCCACCAAGTAGTCGGCCTCCGCGTCGATCGGGCCGGGACGGCGCGCGGTGGTGATGCGCGCCTCCGCGATGCGCTGCCCGGCCGGCGCCAGCGGGTTCCAGGTGAAGGCGAGGCCCGAAACCTGCGGGAAGCGCCCGCTGCCGGGGTTGGAAACGCCATTCTCCAGCGCCGCCAGCAGCACGGCGCCGCGCAGCCGCGCGGTGGCGAGCGTGTTGGAGAAGGGCAGCGTGGTCAGCACATCGCCCAGCGTGATCTGGCCCGCCGGCAGGCCGGTGCGGATGCCGCCGGCATTGGTCAGGGCACAATCCGCCTGCGGCGCCGCGCGCAGCAGCGCATCCGCCAGCAGATTGCCGATGGCGCATTCGCCGAGCCGGCAGGTGGTATTCTCCAGCCCCCCGGCATTGCGCGCCACCGGCCGGGCGCGGAGTTCCCCGAGCGGCGCGGCGAAGCCCGCGACCAGCCGGGCCGTCGCCGCATCCTCCGGCATCTCGGCGGTGATTTCCTCCGACCCGCCGGCATGCGCGGCCACCCTTCCATCCGCGGCCAGGTCGAGGTCGAGCCGGCCGCGCCAGCGGCCCAGCGCACCGGCCTGCACGATCCGCACCGGCCGGTCCGCGCCATCCGCCAGCTGGGGCGGCGAGACCAGCGTATGCGAATGGCCGCCGACGATGACATCGATGCCCGGCACCGCCGACGCCAGCGCCTGGTCCGCCGACAGGCCGCGATGCGACAGCACGACGATGCTGGCCGGGCCCTGCGCGCGGATCGCCGCGATGGCGCGCGCCACCGCCTCCTCCGCCGCGGTGAAGCGCAGCCTGGGACCGGGGGAAGAGATCTGCGGGATATTCTCCAGCGTCAGCCCGACCACGCCGATGCGCGCGCCGCCGACCGTGAAGACGTGGTAGGGCGCGACCAGCCCAGCCAGCTCCGGCTCCGCCGCCGCATCCAGGTTGGCGGCCAGCAAGGGCACGCCGAGCGCCCGCAGATAGGCGCCGAGCACCGCCGGCCCGCCATTGAAGTCGTGGTTGCCCGGCGCCATGGCCTGCACGCCCCACTGCCGCTGCACCGCGGCCTCCGCCATCCCCTTGTGCAGCGTGTAGAACAGGCTGCCGAGGAACTGGTCCCCCGCATCCAGCGCCAGCACCGCGCGGCCTTCCGCCACCGCCGCCGCACGCGCCGCATGGAAGCCGGCCACAAGCCGCGCCGCTCCGCCGGCGCAGGGCGCGCCCGCGCGGCAGGCGGCGCCGGAGGGCTGCGCCCCCTCATGCCGGCTGTGAAAGTCGTTCAGATGCAGCAGCGTCACACGCGCCGCGGTCTGCGCCGCGGGCGCGCGCAGCGCCGGGGCGGCAAGGGCGAGCGGCAGTGTGGCGAAAAGCCGGCGACCCAGAATGGGGCCCAGGATGGGGTGCTGCGTCATGGCGGCATGCTCCGGTTCGCGCCCCGGATAGCGGATCGGCCCCGCCGCGTCATGCGCATCCTGGTGACAGGTGCAACAGGTGACGGGCGCAACAGGCGCGCGCACGCCGATCTGACCGAAACGACCACACTTCCCGCGCCTGCCCGGGTTGCGGCCCCCTGCGCAGAGGTTGATACCGCCTTCTTGTCGCCACGCCGCCAGCCGAGACTCGCCCGCGGAATGCAGGTCTATCTGCCGATTGCCGAAATGTCGGTCGATGCCCTGCTGCTGCTGGGCATCGGCTTTGGCGTGGGCTGGCTCTCGGGCCTGTTCGGCGTCGGCGGCGGCTTCCTGCTGACGCCGCTGCTGATCCTGATCGGCATTCCCTCGCCCGTCGCCGTCGGCTCCGGCGCCAACCAGACGCTCGGCGCCTCCGTCTCCGGCCTCATCGCGCAGTGGCGGCGCGGCAATGTCGATGTGCGGATGGGCACGGTGCTCATCATCGGAGGCTTCCTCGGTTCGCTCGCCGGCGTGCAGCTGTTCGCCTGGCTGCGCCGCGCGGGGCAGGTCGATCTCGCCGTGGCCATCTTCTACGTCGTCGTGCTGGGCAGCGTCGGCGGGCTGATGGTGCGCGAAAGCCTGACCGCGATCCTGCGCCGCAAGCGGGCGCGGCCGCAGCGGCTGCACGAGCACCTCTGGATGCACGGCCTGCCCTTCAAGATGCGGTTCCGCAAGTCGCGGCTGTACATCTCGGTCATCCCGCCGCTCGGCATCGGCTTCGCCATCGGCGTGCTCTCCGCCGTCATGGGCGTGGGCGGTGGCTTCATGCTGGTGCCGGCGATGATCTACCTGCTCGGCATGCCGACCGCCGTCGTGATCGGCACCTCGCTGTTCCAGGTGGTCTTCGTCACCGCCAATGTCACCTTCCTGCAGGCCATCCAGGTCGGCAGCGTCGATGTCGTGCTGACCCTGCTGCTGCTGGCCGGCGGCGTCTCCGGCGCGCAATTCGGCGCCGCCATGGGCACCAAGCTGCGCGGAGAGGAGATGCGCGCGCTGCTCGGCGCGCTGGTGCTGGCCGTGGCGCTGTCCCTGCTCTGGGACCTGCTGCGGGTGCCGGAGTCGCTCTTCGTTATCGGCCCGGTTCCATGATGCGGGCGGCTTGCCTGCTGCTGCTGCTGCTACTGGGCCTGCCCGCGGCCCGGGCGCAGGAGGCCGCGGCGGTGCCGCCTTCCCTCACCGCCGAACTCTCGGTGCGCCGGGTGGAAGTGACCACCGCCTTCTCCGGCGCCGAGATCCTGGTCTTCGGCGCCACCGAACGCCTGATCGGGCCGGAGGGGGACGAGGTGCTGGTGCTGGTCATCGGGCCCGAGACCTCGATGATGGTGCGCCAGAAGGTCAATGCGATGGGCTTCTGGATCAACGGCCCCTCCGCCCGCTTCAACCGGGTGCCGAGCTACTGGGCCCTGGCCTCCACCCGCCCGCTGACTGCGATGCTGGACCGGGTGGAGCGCGCCGACCTGCGCCTGGCGCTGGACCAGCTGCCGCTGGTGCAGCTCGGCGCGCAGGGGCCCACCTTCCGCAATGCCCTGGCCAATCTGCAGCAGGAGGCCGGGCTGTGGGTGGACCGCGACCGCCCGATCGAGGTCTCGGGCGGCCGGCTGTTCCATGCCCGCCTGCCGCTGCCGGCCACGGTGGCGCATGGGCTGTACCAGGTGCAGGTGATGCTGGTGCGCAACCGCCGCGTGGTGGCGCGGCAGGAGCTGCGGCTGGATGTGGTGCGCACCGGCACCTCCGCCTTCATCGCCGACGTCGCGCGGGAGCAGCCTGTGTTGTATGCCATCGCCTGCATCATCATGGCGGGCCTGGCCGGCTGGATCGGCAGCGTCGTCTTCCGGCGCGGCTGAGGGGCCACCCGTCCCGGCGACTTCTGGGGTATCGAGCATGGGCGAAACGGCGGAAGCGGCGCAGGCGCGACGGGACCGGGTCTTCCTGGTGGTGGTGGATGACAGCCCCGAACGCAGCCTGGCGCTGCGCTACGCGGCGCTGCGGGTGCGCAAATCCGGCGGCCGCGTCGCCCTGCTGCGGGTGATCGAGCCCGCTGGCCAGGTGGAATGGGCCGGCGTCGGCGCCATGCTGGCCGAGGAACGGCGGGAGGAGGCGGAGCGGCTTCTCTCCGGCCTCGCGGCCGAGGTGAACGAGCTGACCGGCGGCCTGCCCATCCTGCTGATCCGGGAGGGCGATCCGCGCGACGAGCTGCTGGCCCTGCTGGCGGAGGATCCGCGCATCTCCATCCTGGTGCTGGCCAGCTCCACCGGCGGCTCCGGCCCCGGCCCGCTGATCCAGGCGCTGACCGGCCGCTACGCCACCAAGCTGCTGGTGCCGATGACCATCGTGCCCGGCGGGATGAGCGATGCGGAGCTGGAGCGGGTGACTTAAATGCTTGCCCTCAAACGGCGGGCGCGCGCTCCGCGCGCTTGCCTTCGCGGCATGAGCCGCGGGCGCCGTTCGGCGCCTCGGCCCGCCTGAAGCGCGGCGGGCCGCCTCTCCTGGGACCGTCGGGACACGCTTCCAACCTCCCCAAAGCCACCGGTTGCAGCAGGCCCTAAAACGGACCACATAGGTCAGGTATCGCCAGCACCGCGGAACTCAGAAGAATGTTCATCGAGACGGAAGCCACGCCGAACCCCGCCACATTGAAGTTCCTGCCGGGCCGCGATGTCATGGCGAGCCGCGGCACCGCGGACTTCACCTCGGCCGAGGACACCGCCGGGCGCAGCCCGCTGGCGGCCCGCATCTTCGCCGTCGGCGACGTCGCCCGCGTCTTCCTCGGCCAGGATTTTGTGACTGTCACCAAGGCTGAGTCTGCCGACTGGCAGATGCTGCGTCCCCGCATTCTCGGCGCCGTCATGGAACACTACCTGGCCGGCCTGCCGGTGATGGAAGGCGAGGACGCCGTCGCGGAGGAGGAGGACTTCGCCGCGGAGGACGAGGAAATCGTCACCCAGATCAAGGAACTGCTCGACACCCGCGTGCGCCCGGCGGTGGCCGGCGACGGCGGCGACATCGTCTTCCGCGGCTTCCGCGAAGGCGTCGTCCGCCTGCATATGCAAGGCGCCTGCGCCGGCTGCCCCTCCTCCCGCGCCACGCTCAAGCACGGGGTCGAGACCATGCTGCGGCACTACGTGCCGGAAGTGGTCCGGGTGGAGCAGGTGGAGGCCTGATCCACCCCGCCGTCCATTGCACCGGCGGATGACGGATATGGCGGCGGGCGATTGGCCCGCCGCGCCAAAGCATCGTATCCCCGCGCCAAGGCCGCCCCGGCGGCGACAACGGAGATTGCGATGACGGACCGCACGACCCTCGACGACCAGGCCCTGGACACCCTGTTCCGCGAGGCCCGCACCGCGAACAAGTGGCAGGACCGCCCGGTTCCGGACAGCAAGATTGAGGAGATCTACAACCTCCTGAAATTCGCGCCCACCTCGGCCAATTCCTCGCCCGCGCGCTTCGTCTTCATCCGCACGCCGGACGCCAAGGCCCGCCTGAAGGAAGCCCTCTCGCCCGGCAACCTCGAAAAGACCATGACGGCGCCCGTCATCGCCATCGTGGCCCACGACACCGCCTTCTACGACAAGCTGCCCTTCCTCTTCCCGCACGCCGACGCACGGTCCTGGTTCGCCGGCAACCCCGCCCTGGCCGAAACCACCGCCTTCCGCAACGGCACCCTGCAAGGCGCCTACCTGATCCTGGCCGCCCGCGCCGCCGGCCTCGACGCCGGCCCGATGAGCGGCTTCGACAACGCCAAGGTCGACGAACTCTTCCTGGCCGGCACCACCTGGAAATCCAACTTCCTGGTCAACCTCGGCTACGGCGACAACACCGGCCTCTTCCCCCGCAGCCCGCGCCTGAGCTTCGATGAGGCGGCCCGGCTGGAATAGGCTGCGCGAGTGGCTCTGCAGGGGGACGCTGTCCCCCATCGGACGCATGCGTCCGATCCCCTGCCAAGGGGCAGTGGCCCCTTGGAACCCTTGAATCATGAGTAGAAATGGAGAGGGGGCCAGCGGTACCGCAGATCATGCGGCAGCCACGGCCCCCTCTCCATTTCTACTCAAAGGTCCTGAGGTCCAGGAGGCCACTGCCTCCTGGCGGGGAGGGTGCGGGAGGGGCAGAGCCCCTCCTGCAAACCACCCAGCGCCGCCTGCCTCCAGCCGCGGCCGGCCTCAGCGCAGGATGAGGAAGGCGAGCATCAGGGTGCCGAGGGCGATGCGGTAGTAGCCGAAGGGGGTGAAGCCGATGCGGGAGATCACGCGCATCAGCCAGCGCACGATCACCAGGGCGACGATGAAGGCGGTGATGAAGCCGATGCTGATCTGGCCGAGGTCGGAGAGGTCGAGGTCGGCGCGGGCCTTGTAGAGGCTGTAGGCTGTGGCGGCGGCCATGGTGGGGATGGCGAGGACGAAGCTGAATTCGGCGGCGGTGCGGCGTTCGACGCCGACGAGGAGGGCGGTGATGATGGTGGCGCCGGAGCGGGAGGTGCCGGGGATCATCGCCAGCGCCTGGCCGAGGCCGATCAGCAGGGCGGCGAGGGGTCCCATCTGGGGGACGGAGTGGATGCTGGGGTTGGGTCGCCAGCGTTCGATGGCGATGATGGCGATGCCGCCCAGGATCAGCGCGAAGCAGACCACCCAGGGGCTGAACAGCAGCCGGGTGATGGTGCCGTGCAGGGTGGCGCCGATGACGGCGGCGGGCAGGAAGGCCAGCAGCAGGTTCTGGGCGTAGAAGCGTTCCGGTCCGGGTTTCCAGGCCAGGGTGGCCAGGCGCCAGAGGGTGGCGCGGAAGACTACCACCACGGCGAGCACGGCGCCGAGCTGGATGCAGATTTCGAAGGTCTTGCCCGGCGGGCCTTGGAAGCCGATCAGCTCGCCGAGGAGGATCAGGTGGCCGGTCGAGGAGATCGGCAGGAATTCGGTCGCGCCTTCGACCACGCCCATGGCCAGGGCGGAGAGCAGTGTCCCGAGATCCATCCGCGCGTCGTCCCTGTTGGTTCGCGCGGGCTATAGGGCAGGCGGCGGCGCGCTGCGATGCGCGCCGCCGTCGGATGGCCTCAAATTTATCAGCGGACCGTCTGGGCGGCCGAGAACGCAAAATTGTCGTAGCTGTTCTCGGCGATGCGGAACCACTGGAACTGCTCGGTGCGGAAGCGGTTGTAGCTTTCCATGATCTTGGCGAAGCGCGGATTGCCGCGGGCCAGGTCGGCGTTCAATTCCTCATTCGCCTTCCAGGCGGCTTCCAGCACCGGGCGCGGCCAGAAGCGCAGCTGGGCGCCGGCGGCGACCAGGCGGCGCAGCGCCTGCGGGTTCAGGAAGTCGTAGCGCGCGACCATCTCGGCATCCGCCTCGCCGCAGGCCACTTCCAGCGCGTGCTTGTACTGGTCCGGCAGGGCGTTCCAGGCGCGCATATTGGACATGAAGTGCAGCCGCGCGCCCGGCTCCCAGAAGCCCGGGGCGTAGTAGAAGCGCGCAACGCGGACGTAGTTCGCGCGCTCATCGTCATGCGGGCCGACGAATTCGGCGGCGTCGATCACGCCGCGCTCCAGCGAGGGGTAGATGTCGGCGGGCGCGATCAGCGTGGGCGCGGCGCCGAGGCGGGTAAACAGCTGGCCGGCCAGGCCCGTGATGCGGAACTTCAGGCCGCGCAGCTGGTCCACCGAGGTGATCTCGTTGCGGAACCAGCCGCCCATCTGCGCGCCGGTGTCGCCGCAGGTGATGCCGTGGATGTTGTACTCGTTGAAGAGCTCCGCCGCGAGCTGGTTGCCGCCGCCATGGCGGAACCAGGAGGTCAGCTGGCGGGTGTTCAGGCCGAAGCACATGGCGGTGAAGGGGGCAAAGCCCGGCTCCTTGCCGATGTAGTAGTAGGAGGCGGTGTGCCCGGCCTCGATGGTGCCGGCCTGGACGGCGTCCAGCACCTGCAGCCCGCCGACGATCTCGCCGGCCGGGAAGGTCTGGATGCGGAACTTGCCCTCGGTCAGCTGGGCGACGCGGGCGGCCACCTTCTCGAAGGTGCCGTAGAGCACGTCGAAGACGCGGGGGAAGGAGGAGGCGGCGCGCCAGCGCACCTCCGGATTGGCCTGGGCCAGGGCGGGCGTGGCGAGGGCGAGGGGCGCGGCCGCGGCGGCGGCGCCCAGCATGGCACGGCGGTTCATGGAACTTCCTCCCGGATGGGCGCGCGGGCCGGCTGCCCGCTTCTGCCGCTAGAATTAAGCGATCCTGCAGCCGCCGGAAAGTGGCGGTTTATTGCGGCGGAAACCTCAGAAGACGAATCCCGCAAGCACCACGCCGGCCGCCACCAGCTGCAGCAGATTGGCCGCGACGGAGAGGCGGTGACCGGTGTCGAAGCCGCGCTGGGCAGTGGTGTCGCCGGCCTTCACGCGGTCCGACAGCGCATTGATGCGCGGCATCAGCATCTGGCGGAGGAAGACGGTGAGGCCCGCGATGGCCGCCATGATGCCCGCATCGATCTTGGACAGCGGGAACAGCGCCACGCAGGCCGCCGCCGAGGTGGCGAGCACCCAGAGGTAGTAGGGCGGGAAGACGCTGCGGATGAAGCGCCCGGCCATGTCGCCGGGCAGCACGCGGAAGACGATGGGCGCGATGAGGGCGGCGAAGAAGGCCATGCCGCCGAACAGCAGCGCCGTGCAGAACAGCGCGATGACGAGCAGGGCGGTCATGGTCAGGCCGCCCTGCTTCCCAAAATCACACCACCCGCTCGGCGAGCATCTTCTTGATGTCACCGATGGCCTGGGCCGGGTTCAGCCCCTTCGGGCAGGTCCGGGTGCAGTTCATGATGGTGTGGCAGCGATACAGCTTGAAGGGATCCTCCAGCGCATCCAGCCGCGCGCCGGTGTGCTCATCGCGGCTGTCCGCGATCCAGCGATAGGCCTGCAGCAGCACGGCCGGGCCCAGGTAGCGGTCGCCGTTCCACCAGTAGCTCGGGCAGGCGGTGGAGCAGCAGAAGCAGAGGATGCATTCCCACAGCCCGTCGAGCTTGGCGCGCTCCTCCTTCGACTGCAGGCGCTCGCCATCCGGCGGCGGGGGGGTGTCGGCCTTCAGCCAGGGCTCCACGCTGCGCAGCTGGGCGTAGATCTGGGACAGGTCGGGCACCAGGTCCTTCACCACCGGCATATGCGGCAGCGGGTGGATGCGGACCTCGGCCTTCACATCCTCGATCGGCTTCAGGCAGGCCAGGGTGTTCAGCCCGTCGATATTCATCGAGCAGGAGCCGCAGATGCCCTCTCGGCAGGAGCGCCGGAAGGTCAGGGTGCTGTCGACCTCGTTCTTGATCTTGATGAGGGCGTCGAGAACCATCGGCCCGCACTTGTCGAGGTCGACGTCGTAGGTGTCGGTGCGCGGGTTCTCGCCGGAATCCGGATCCCAGCGATAGATCTTGAAGGTCCGCACCTTCGTCGCGCCGGCCGGCGCGGGGAAGTGCTTGCCCTTGGTGATGGTCGAGTTGCGCGGCAGCGTGAAGGTGGCCATGGCTCTGATCGGGCTCCTAGTACACGCGCGCCTTGGGCGGGAAGACCTGGACCTCGTTGGTGAGCGTCCGCATCTTCACGTCGCGATAGTCCAGCTTCACGTTCCGCTTGTCGTCCACCCAGGCCAGGGTGTGCTTCATCCAGTTCGCATCGTCGCGCTCGGGGTAGTCCTCATGCGCATGGGCGCCGCGGGATTCCTTGCGGGCCTCGGCGCCCACCACCGTGGTCAGCGCATTGCCGATCAGGTTGTCCAGCTCAAGCGCCTCCACGAGGTCGCTGTTCCAGATCAGGCTGCGGTCGGCGATGCGGATATCCTCGTAGCCCGAGGCGACCTTCGCCATCTTCTCCACGCCTTCCTTCAGCAGTTCGGAAGTGCGGAAGACAGCGGCGTGTTCCTGCATGGTGCGCTGCATCTGCAGGCGGACGTCGGAGACGGAGGAGCCGCCCTTGGCGTTCCGCACCTTGTCGAAGCGCGCCCAGCTGGAGTCGCCGGCGCCTGCGGGCAGCGGCGGCTGGCTGGCGCCGGGCTTGATCGTCTCCGCCGCGCGATGCGCGGCAGCGCGGCCGAAGACCACCAGGTCGAGCAGGCTGTTGGTGCCGAGGCGGTTGGCGCCGTGGACCGAAACGCAGGCCGCCTCGCCCACCGCCATCAGGCCGCGGACCACGCGGTCCTGGTCCTGGCTGGTGGGGTTCAGCACCTCGCAATGGATGTTCGTGGGAATGCCGCCCATGTTGTAGTGCACGGTCGGCAGCATCGGGATGGGCTCCTTCGTCACATCCACGCCCGCGAAGATCTTGGCGGTCTCGGAGATGCCGGGAAGGCGCTCATGCAGCAGGTCGGCACCCAGGTGCTCCAGGTGCAGGTGGATATGGTCCTTCAGCGGGCCGACGCCGCGGCCCTCGCGGATTTCCATCGACATGGCGCGGGAGACGACGTCGCGGGAGGCGAGGTCCTTCGCCGTCGGCGCATAGCGCTCCATGAAGCGCTCGCCCTCGGAATTCGTCAGGTAGCCACCCTCGCCGCGCGCGCCCTCGGTCACCAGGCAGCCGGAGCCGTAGATGCCGGTCGGGTGGAACTGGACGAACTCATTGTCCTGCAGCGGCAGGCCAGCGCGCAGCACCATGCCGCCGCCATCGCCGGTGCAGGTATGGGCGGAGGTGCAGGAGAAATAGGCGCGGCCATAGCCGCCGGTCGCCATCACCACCGTCTGAGCGCGGAAGCGGTGCAGGCTGCCGTCTTCCAGGTTCCAGGCGGTGACGCCGCGGCAGACGCCCTCATCGTCCATGATCAGGTCGAGGGCGATGTATTCGACGAAGAACTCGCAATTGGCCTTCAGCGCCTGCTGGTACAGCGTGTGCAGGATGGCGTGGCCGGTGCGGTCGGCGGCGGCGCAGGCGCGCATAGCCGGCGTCTTGCCGTAGTCCTGCATGTGGCCGCCGAAGGGGCGCTGGTAGATCTTGCCGTCCTCGGTCCGGCTGAAGGGCACGCCGTAGTGCTCCAGCTCGATGATCGCCGGGATCGCCTCGCGGCACATGTATTCGATGGCGTCCTGGTCGCCCAGCCAGTCCGACCCCTTCACGGTGTCGTACATGTGCCAGCGCCAGTCATCCTCGCCCATATTGCCGAGCGCGGCGCCAACGCCGCCCTGCGCGGCGACGGTGTGCGACCGCGTCGGGAAGACCTTGGTGATGCAGGCAGTCTTGAGGCCGGAGGCCCCCATGCCGAAGGTGGCGCGCAGGCCCGCACCGCCTGCGCCGACCACGACCACGTCATAGGTGTGGTCGACGATCCGATAGGCTCCGCCGCCGATTGCGGGCTTGGAGATGGCGTTCATCTGGTCTGCCGTCCATCCGTGTGGCGGGGCGAAATGGCCCGCGCCGGTTAGACCCGAGTTTGGTCCGATACCTCAGACCGCAAGGCGCAAAACGGCCAGGGCGGCCGCCAGCGCCAGCAATGCGCACACCGCCTTCACCGCGAGGATGGAGGCGATCTTCACCCATTCCGGCTTGGCATAGTCTTCCAGCACCACCTGCAGCCCGGCCGCGGTGTGGTGGAAGGTCAGGCCGATCAGCGCCAGCAGCAGCACCGCATTGACCGGGTGCCCGATCCAGGCCGCGGCCTCGAGATGCGTCAGGCCGGCCGAGGTGGCGAGCGAGACGATGAACCAAATCGTCAGCGGCAGCAGCGCCAGCGAGGTGACGCGCTGCATCCACCAGTGATGCGTGCCGGACTTCGCCGAGCCCGAGCCGCGGACGCGGCCGAGCGGGGTGCGCAGCGTGGTGGCGCGTGTCGGTTCCATGGTCTCGCCCCTCACCAGGAGATCAGCAGCGCGAGCCAGGTCAGCGCCGTCAGCACGGCGGTGCCGACCAGCACTATCCGGCCGGATTTGTAGGTGGTCGGGATGTCGTAGCCATAGCCCGCATCCCAGAACAGGTGGCGCACCCCGGCCAGGGTATGGAACCAGGCCGCGGCGGTGACGCCCATCAGCACCAGGATGCCGAGGAAGGAGCCCAGGAACCACTGCACCCAGGCGAAGGCCTCGGGGCCGGAGGCGGCGGCGACCAGCCACCACACCATCAAGGCGGCGCCGGCGGTCCAGGCGATGCCGGTGGCGCGATGCGAGATGGAAAGCGCGCTGGTCATCTGCATCATGTCGTAGACCTGCAGATGCGGCGACAGCGGCCGGCGCACCGGCGTGCCATCGGTACGGCGACCCAGCATGGTCGCGTCGCTTGCGTCGGGAACTGATGACATGCGGTGCCCGCTCCTCATCGCGCGCCTGATTGCGGGGCGCGCGCACACTGTTGACAGGCTTTTAT
The DNA here is from genome assembly GCF_019024325.1 of Falsiroseomonas tokyonensis. GTDB lineage: Bacteria > Pseudomonadota > Alphaproteobacteria > Acetobacterales > Acetobacteraceae > Falsiroseomonas > Falsiroseomonas tokyonensis. Next base: position 982,769 of record NZ_JAFNJS010000001.1, on the reverse strand, counting down.
GGTGCAGCGCGCCATAGCGTCAACGCAGGCTGGCAGGAATAGGAGAACAAATCGTGTATGGCGCGCATGATTAGGAATGATATCCTCAGGCCATGCGCCCCCGCGATCCGCCACCCCGCCTGCCCCGCTTCGCCCCGCGCGAGCCCCGCCCCGAGGCGGCTCGCCCGGCGCGGACGACGGTGCTGGACCTGGTGCACAAGCTGCTGACGGCCGGCGCGGCCCTGGCGACGATCCTGCGGGTGCTGTTCTGAAGGCGGGGTTAAGGCCGCAGGGGGCTCAGCCCCCCAGAAGCCCTTGCGCCACCAGTTCCTCCGCAATCTGCACCGCGTTCAGCGCCGCGCCCTTGCGGAGGTTGTCGCTGACGCACCAGAAGGCCAGGCCGTTCGGCACGGTCAGGTCGCGGCGCAGGCGGCTGACATAGACGGCGTCCTCGCCGGCGATCTCGGCCGGCGTCGCATAGCCGCCATCCTCCCGCCGATCGAGCACGATGATGCCCGGCGCCTCCCGCAATGCGGACCAGGCATCGGCCTCGGTGATCGGCTCCTCGAATTCCACATGCACCGCCTCGGCATGGCCGATGAAGACCGGCACGCGCACGCAGGTCGCCATCACCGCGATGTCCGGGCTGAGAATCTTGCGCGTCTCCTCCGCCATCTTCGTCTCCTCCCGGGTCGAGCCATCGGCCAGGAAGTTGTCGATATGCGGGATGACGTTGAAGGCGATCTGCTTGGTGAATTGTTCCGAGGGCGGGGTCTCGTTCACATAGACGCCGCGGGTCTGCGACCAGAGCTCGTCCATCGCCTCCCGCCCCGCGCCGGAGACGGATTGGTAGGTGGAGACCACCACCCGCTTCACCCGCGCCAGGTCATGCAGCGGCTTCAGCGCCACCACCATCTGGATGGTGGAGCAGTTCGGGTTGGCGATGATCCGCCGCTTCCTGAAGCGGGCCAGCGCCTGCGGATTCACCTCCGGCACCACCAGTGGCACGTCGGGGTCCATGCGGAACTGGCTGGTATTGTCGATCACCACGCAGCCGGCCGCCGCCGCCCGCGGCGCATGCACCGCGCTGACCGCCGCGCCGGGCGAGAACAGCGCGATGTCGATGCCCTTGAAGTCGAAGCTGTCGAGCGACTTCACCGTCAGCACCTGGTCGTCGCCGAAGGAGACCTGCTGCCCGGAGGAGCGGCCGGAGGCCAGCGCCACCATGCTGTCCACCGGGAAGCTGCGCTCCGCCAGCGTCTTGAGGATCTCGCGCCCCACCGCCCCGGTGGCGCCGACCACGGCCATCCTGTAGCCCATCTGCCGCTCCTGCCTCATTTTCGCAGGCGGGCTTAGGCGCTTCCGCCCCGGCGCGGCAAGCGCCTGGGCGGATCGCGCCTCGGCTACATGGCCCGGACGGCGCGCAGGAAGCTGTCGGTCTTCTCCCGCAGCTGGGTGGCCTGGTCGGCCAGGGTGCCGCTGTCGTCACGCATCGCCGTGGCGGCGGTGCCGGTGGCCTGGGCCGCGCCGCGCACACCCTCGATCCGCCGCGCCACGGTCTGCGTCGCCTCCGCCACCTGGCCAGCGCTGCGCGCGATCTCCTGCGTCGCGGCGCCCTGCTGTTCCACCGCGGCGGCGATGGCCGTCGCAATCTCGCTGGTGCGTTCCACCGTGCTGCCGATGCCGCGGATGGCCGTCACCGCCTGGGTGGTGGCCGTCTGCATCTGGCTGATCTGGGCCGCGATCTCCTCCGTCGCCTTGGCGGTTTGGCCGGCCAGCGACTTCACCTCGCTCGCCACCACCGCGAAGCCCTTCCCGGCCTCCCCGGCGCGGGCCGCCTCGATCGTCGCGTTCAGCGCCAGCAGATTGGTCTGGCCGGCGATGTCGCCGATCAGCCGGACCACGTCGCCGATGCGCGTCGCCGCCTCGGACAGGCCCTGCACGGTCGCATCCGTGGCGCGCGCCTCCTCCACCGCGCGGCCGGCGACCTGGGCGGCCTCCCCCACCTGGCGGGAGATTTCGCTGACGGAGCTCGCCATCTGCTCGGCGGCCGCGGCCACCGCCTGCACATCGCCCTGCGCCCGGCTGCCCGCCGCGGCCACCGCGGCGGCTTCCTCGCCCGAGGTGGCGGCGGTGCCGGAGAGTGCGATGGCGGATTGCTGCAGCCGTTCCGCCGATTGCGCCACGGCAGTGACGACGGCGCCCACCTCGTTCTCGAAGGTATCGGCCAGGCGCACCTGCTCGGTCGCCAGGGTCCAGGTCAGCATCGCGCCGCTATAGGCGCCGGCGGCGTCGCGGATGGCGGAGACGCGCAGCTCCAGCACCTCCTTCCCCAGGTTGATCCGCGCGCTATGCGGCAGGCGGGACGGGTCGGCCAGCAGCGCCAGCTGCTTCTGCGGGTGCTTGTGGAAGATGTCGATGCTCTGGCCGACCATCTCCTCCGGCGCGCAGGGCAAAAGCTGGCGCAGGCTGCCCATCAGGCGCTGCGATTCGGCGTTCATGTAGGTGATGCGGAAGCCGTCGCGCGGATCCGCGCTCATCACCGCCGAGGGCAGCTGCTCGATCATCTGGCCCTGGGCGAAGGCGCGGTTGACGGTGGCGCGCAGGCCTTCCAGCGCCTCCGCCATCTGGCCGATCTCGTCGCGTCGGCCGCGATCGGGCACCGTCACGCCGGCCTCGCCGGCCGCGATCCGCGCCATGACGGCGGAGAGCCTGCGCATCGGCGCGCCGATGCCGCGGGCCATGGCGAGGGAAGAGAGCAGCAGCACCAGGCCGATGGCGCCGCCGGACCACAGGGCGCCGGACCGCACCAGCTCGGCGCGCTGCATCACCTTCTCGCGCTGCGTCGTGGCCAGGTTAAGTCCGGCCGTGCCCAGCGCCTCCACCGCCTGCTGCAGGGCCTCGCGGGCCGTGGCGACCTGTTCGCGTCGCGCCTTGGTCACCTCCTCCCCGGCATCGAGGATCTTGGCCGCCGCCGCGCCGATGGCCTGGGCGCGTTCGGCCAGGCGGTTCACATCTTCCCGCAGCCGGCCCGGCGCTTCCAGCGAGACCAGGCCGCGGCTGTGCACGCGCGCCTGGGCGATGCCGCGCCGCACCCGGCGCAACTGCGCCTCGTCGCCCGTGGCCAGCAGCCGCTGCACGCCGATGCGCACATCGTTCACCGCGCCATGCACGGTCAGCAGGCGGTGCCGCGCATCATCCTGCTGGTCCGCCGGCAGGTCGAAGCCGAAGCTGGCGGAGACGGCCTCGAACAGCGCGTCGTAATCGGAGGAGAGGGGGAACAATTCCTTGTCGCGCGCCTGGATGATCAGCAGGCGCTGCTGCGCCACCCGCTCCAGCGCCGCGCGATAGACCTCCGCCGCCTGGCCCAGCCGATCCACGGCGGCGGCCATGACAGGCGCGTCGAGGCCGGTGAGCGAGGCGCGGACGGCGCTGACACCCTCGCGGATCGCGGCCTCGATGGCGGCCCAGGCGGGGGCCTGGCCGGCTTCCTCATGGGTCAGCAGCAGGTCGCGCTCCAGCATGGCGACCTCCCGCAGCTGGTCGGCGCCATGCTCCATCCGGTCCATGGAGGTCTGCACGCGGGCGGACACCTGCTGCTCGTCCAGGATGCCGCTGGTTTCCTGCCAGATCACCACGACCAGTCCCAGCAGCAGAAGCAAGGCAAGCACTGCCGAGGCCGCGAGTTTACGGCCGACCGACAAGTCGAGGAGAAAACGCATATTGCAGGCTCCACGGATGGCGAGCCCGCAGTGTCGCAGAGGCGTCTTGCCAGCAGGTGAACGTCCGCGGCCTGGCGGCCGGGCCGGTCAGGCCAGGCGGGGCCGCAGCCCCGCTTGCAGGCAAGGCGGGAGCCGTGGCCCCGCCCGCCGCCCCGGCCTCAGGCCATTACGAGATTGTCCGGCACCTGCTGGCCGACCTCGCGCAGGTAGCGCGCGGCGCCCGGATGGAAGGGCAGGAAGGTGTTCTTGGTCCAGTTCGCCGCCACCGTCTCCGACGCCGCGGAAATCGCCGCCTTGAAGCGGGCATTCTGCGACAGCACGGATTTGGTGATCTCATAGGCCAGGTCATCGGGCAGCGACTTGTGGCCGATGGCGAAGTTGTACATGCCGACGATGCCGAGCGGCCGCTGCTGGGTGCGATAGGTGCCGACCGGCAGCGCGCCGCCGGCCAGCTCCGGGAACTTCGCCGTCAGCTTCGCCACCTCCTCCTGCGTGAAGTCGAGGAAATTCACCTCGGCCTGCACCTCGATCTCGGAGAAGGCCGGCACCGGCACGCCGGAGGCGAAGAGGAAGCTGTCCAGCAGCCCGTCCTGGATCTGCCCGACGAGGTCCGAGGCCGAGCCATAGCGCACGGCGGACGGCGTGATGCCCAGCTCCTGCAGCAGCAGCGGGTAGTAGGTGCCGGGCGTGCCGCCGCGCGGGCCGACGCCGACGCTCTTGCCGTTCAGGTCGGCATGCTTAGTGATGCCGCTGCGCTTCAGTGCGATGCCGTGGAAGGGCGTGTCATACATCGGGAACAGCGCGCGGATATCGCGGAAGCGGTTGCCCTGGGTCCAGGCGCCGTTGCCGTTCCAGGCCTGCAGGGCGACCCCCATGGTCACCATGCCCAGCTCCACCTCCTTGCGGTTCACCAGGATGATGTTCTGGTTCGGGCCCTGCGTCGTGCGATAGGAAATCTGCACGCCGGTCGCTTCCTGCGCGATCTGGCCCCAGGCCGGCCCATACAGCGCATAGGTGCCGCCCGGCGCGGCGGTGCCCATGTTCAGGGCGCGCGGCCAGGCGGCATTGCGCGGCTGGGCCAAGGCGGGGGTGAAGAGCCCGGGCGCGGTGGCACCGAGCACGGTGGCGGCCAGCAGGTTGCGGCGAAGCATGTTTCGTCTCCCTGGGACTGTTTTATTGCTTCCGCTTAAGCCGGGATGGGTTTCGGGGCAAGCGCCCGCGTGCCTGGGAGCTGTCCGGGGCTTGCGCGGACTCGGCGCCAGGCCACATGCATCGGCCCATGCTGCATCTTCTGAAACTCTGCGTCGGGCCGAAGGAGGTGGCGGAGCTGGCCGCCGGCCAGGCGCGCCGCGCCGCGCTGGACCCGCCGCTGCGCCACCAGACCCGCATGGTGCCGAAGCGCGCGGCGGAGCTGGTGGAGGGCGGTTCGCTCTACTGGGTGCTGTCCGGCTTCATCCGCGTGCGCCAGCGGATCCTGGAGGTACGGGAGGAACGCTGGGACGACGGCACCAGCTGCGCCGGCCTGGTGCTGGACCCGGAACTCGTCCTGCTCGAGCCGCGCCCCCAGAAACCCTTCCAGGGCTGGCGCTACCTGACCGCCGAGGCGGCGCCGCCCGATGCGCCCCGCGGCCAGGCCGCCGCCGGCGGGCTGGACGCCCTGCCCCCCGCCCTGCGGCGGGAGCTGGAGGCGCTCTGCCTGCTATAGGAGGCGCCTGCCGGCCTGATCCGGCTTTCCTTGCTTGTGCGCCGCGGCCGGGCCGGTCATCTTCGCGCCAGCACGCGCCACCCCGCGCCGCCAGCCTCCTGTTCCAGACTGGGACCCCGCCCGATGCGCCGCTTTGCCCTTCTCGCCTTGCCCCTCGTCCTGTTGGCCGCCGCGCCGGCCGCGGCGCAGCACTGGAACGACGCCGGGCCCGGGCGCGACCTGCTGAGTTCCACCGTCACGGATTTCGACAGTTTCCGGCAGCGCACGCCGAATGCCCCGGCCTTCACCCCGAATGCCCCGGCCGGCGAGGCGCAGGCGCGGGGCCCGATTCCGCTGCTGGACTGGGTGCCGCCGCCGCCCGTGCCCGCCGCCGCCCCGACGACGACCCGCCGCAGCACGCCGCGCCGCACGGTCCGCCGCGCCCCCGTGCGCCAGGAGGCGCGGGAGACCACCCCGCTGCCCGCCGCCGCGCCCGCCCCCAGCCGCACCCAGGCTTCCGGCGGGCAGGACTGGGAGCGTTCGATGGCGGAGCGGGAGCGCGAGCTGGAGCGGCTGCGCCGGATCCTGGAGGAGGACCGCCTGCGCTACCAGCAGGCGCGCCAGCCGCAGCTGCAGTAATCCTTTCGTCGGGGGGCGCGATCCGCCCCCCTCGCCGTTCAGGCATTGACCAGGGCGGAGACGAAGTCGGCCTCGGTCTTCTCGCGCACCTCGGCCTCGGTGACGCCGGGCGCCAGTTCCAGCAGGCGCATCGGGCCATCGCCCTTCTTGTCGATGGCGAAGACGCCCAGCTCCGTCACCACCACATCCACCACGCGGCGGCCGGTCAGCGGCAGGGTGCACTGCTTCAGCAGCTTGGGTTTGCCGCCGGCGGTGTGCTCCATCAGCACGATCACCCGCTTCACCCCGGCCACCAGGTCCATGGCGCCGCCCATGCCCTTCACCATCTTGCCGGGGATCATCCAGTTCGCGAGATCCCCGTTCTGCGCCACCTGCAGCGCACCCAGGATGGACAGGTCGATATGCCCGCCGCGGATCATGGCGAAGGACTGGGCGCTGTCGAAGAAGCTGCTGCTGGGCAGCTGGGTGATGGTCTGCTTGCCGGCATTGATCAGGTCCGGGTCCTCCTCCCCCTCATAGGGGAAGGGGCCGAGGCCGAGCATGCCGTTCTCCGACTGCAGCTGCACCGTCATGCCGGGCGGCACGTGGTTCGCCACCAGCGTCGGGATGCCGATGCCGAGGTTGACGTAGAAGCCGTCCTGCAGCTCGCGCGCCGCGCGCGCCGCCATTTCGTCGCGGGTCCAGGGCATTTTTATCTCCAGGAAAAGGCGAGGGCGGCACGCGCCACTTCGCGCGGGCCGAGGCCGCGAATGCGGCCCGCGCACAGACCGACCTTGCGGCGCAGACCCCCAGCGGCCTGCGCGGAGCCAAGGGCGCGGAGCGCCCGCCCGTCACGCCTTTGGCGTGCCTGCGGCACGACTGAGGGCATCATGTCAGCGTTTCGTCACGGTGCGCTGCTCGATCCGCTTCTGGAAATCGGCGGGCAGCGCGATCATGCGCTTCACGAAGATGCCGGGCGTGTGGACGTGGTCGGCGTCGATCTCGCCATTCGCCACGATGTGCTCGACCTGCGCGACGGTCACCTTCGCCGCGGTGGCCATCACCGGATTGAAATTCCGCGCGGTCTTCCGATAGACGAGGTTGCCCTCCTGGTCGGCCTTCCAGGCATGGATGATGGCGAGATCGGCGAACAAGCCGCGCTCCATCACATAATGCTCGCCATCGAATTCCCGGGTCTCCTTGCCCTCCGCCACCGCCGTGCCGTAGCCGGTCTTGGTGAAGAAGGCGGGGATGCCGGCGCCGCCGGCGCGGATGCGCTCGGCCAGCGTGCCCTGCGGGTTGAATTCGATCTCCAGCTCGCCCGCCAGGTACTGCTTGGCGAAGGTCGCGTTCTCACCCACGTAGGAGCTGATCATCTTGCGGATCTGCCGCGTATGCAGCAGCAGGCCGAGGCCCGCATCGTCGATTCCGGCATTGTTGGAGATGACGGTGAGGTCCTTCACCCCGCTCGCCCGGATCGCCTCGATCAGCACCGAGGGAATGCCGCTGATGCCGAAGCCGCCGGACATGATGGTCATGCCATCCCGCAGCAGCCCGGCGAGTGCCGAGGTCGCATCCCCGTAGATCTTGCTCATCCTGCCCCTGCCACCCTTCCACGCTTCGGGGCGAAACTATGCGGGTCTGGGCCCTCACGGAAGAGGTCGCGGAAGAGGTTGCGAAGGGGCTGAAGAAAGCCGCGGGGGGCAGGCTTGCGCAGCCCCGGACCGGCCGCTATACGGCCGGCCTCGCGCTTCGGCGTGCGGGGCCATAGCTCAGTTGGTAGAGCGCTTGAATGGCATTCAAGAGGTCAGGGGTTCGACTCCCCTTGGCTCCACCAGGTTTCAGACCGCCAGTCCCGGCACCGGGGCTGGCGGTTCTCATTTGGGGCCGGTTCAATCGACGCAGTCGATGATTCTGATCGTTAGAAATCATTTCCCTGATCAGTGCCCGGCGCCTAGCCTCCCTCCACACCACAGGGAGTTCCAACGCCATGGACACCAACGTCCCCTCGCCCTCCGGCTGCCCGATGAGCAAGAAGCCGGCTGCCATGCGGTCCCTGCTGGGCCGCACCAACCGTGACTGGTGGCCGAACCAGCTTTCGCTCGACATGCTGCATCAGCACGGCCTGTCCGGCGATCCGATGGGCGACGACTTCGACTATGCGAAGGAATTCAAGTCGCTCGACTACGCCGCGGTGAAGCGCGACCTGCATGCGCTGATGACGGACAGCCAGCCCTGGTGGCCGGCCGACTACGGGCACTATGGCCCCTTCTTCATCCGCATGGCCTGGCACAGCGCCGGCACCTATCGCACCGGCGATGGCCGCGGCGGCTCCTCCTCCGGCTCGCAGCGCTTCGCGCCGCTGAACAGCTGGCCGGACAATGCGAACCTGGACAAGGCGCGCCGCCTGCTCTGGCCGGTGAAGCAGAAATACGGCCGCAAGCTGTCCTGGGCGGACCTGATGATCCTGGCCGGCAATGTCGCCATCGAATCCATGGGCGGCCCGGTCTTCGGCTTCGGTGGCGGCCGCAAGGACATCTTCGAGCCTGAGAAGGACATCTACTGGGGCACCGAGGAGAAGTGGCTGGGCGATACCCGCATCGCCGAGGACAAGGTGCTGGAAAGCCCGCTGGCCGCCATCCAGATGGGCCTCATCTACGTCAATCCCGAAGGCCCCGGCGGCGACCCCAACCCCGCGCTCTCCGCCCGCGACATCCGCGAGACCTTCGCCCGCATGGGCATGAATGACGAGGAAACCGTCGCGCTGACCGCCGGCGGCCATACCTTCGGCAAGTGCCACGGCGCCGGCGATGCCTCCCTGGTGGGCGCGGAGCCGGAGGGATCGGACATCGCCCAGCAGGGCCTCGGCTGGCAGAGCGGGCATGAGAGCGGCATCGGCGACCACACCATCACCAGCGGCCTCGAAGGCGCCTGGACGCCGAACCCCATCCAGTGGGATGGCGGCTATTTCCACATGCTGCTGGACTACGACTACGAGCTGGTGCGCAGCCCCGCCGGCGCCCAGCAGTGGCAGCCTATCAACCAGAAGCCGGAGGACATGGCGCCGGGCGCGCACAGCCCGCATCGCCGCCTGCCGACCATGATGACCACCGCCGACATGGCGATGAAGGTGGACCCGGCCTATCGCAAGATCTCGGAGCGGTTCCGCGCCCACCCCGAGCAGTTCGCCGATGCCTTCGCCCGCGCCTGGTTCAAGCTGTGCCACCGCGACATGGGCCCGAAGGCCCGCTACCTGGGCCCGGAGGTGCCGGCCGAGGACCTGATCTGGCAGGACCCGATCCCGAAGGCGGACTACGTCCAGATCTCCGCCACCAATGTCGCGACGCTGAAGGAGAAGATCGTCGCCTCCGGCCTGACCACGGCGGAGCTGGTGGCCACCGCCTGGGCCTCGGCCTCCACCTATCGCGGCTCGGACCACCGCGGCGGCGCCAATGGCGGGCGCATCCGCCTGGCTCCGCAGAAGGACTGGGAGGTGAACGAGCCCGCCCGCCTGGCCAAGGTCCTGGCCGTGCTGGAAGGCATCAAGGCGGAATTCGACGCGAAGGCCGTGGGCGGCCGCAAGGTCTCGCTCGCGGACCTGATCGTGCTCGGCGGCAACGCCGCCATCGAGCAGGCGGCCAAGGCGGCCGGCCACGGCATCGAGGTGCCCTTCACCCCGGGCCGCACCGATGCGACGGCCGAGCAGACGGACGTGGAAAACTTCCAGCCGCTGGAGCCCCGCGCGGACGGCTTCCGCAACTACCTGCAGGTGGAATTCAACGTGCCGACGGAGGAGCTGCTGGTCGACCGCGCCCAGCTGCTCGGCCTCAGCGCGCCGGAGATGACCGTGCTGGTGGGCGGGCTGCGTGTGCTGGGGGCCAACCATGGCGGCCAGAAGCACGGTGTCTTCACCGACCGGCCGGGCCAGCTGACGAACGACTTCTTCGTCAACCTGCTGGACATGAACATCGCCTGGAAGCGCATCGACGACCATGCGGACGAGGTCTACCAGGGCACCAACCGCGCGACGCATGAGCCGAAGTGGACGGCCACCCGCACCGACCTGGTCTTCGGCTCCAATTCCCAGCTGCGGGCGCTGTCGGAGGTCTATGCGGCCGCCGATGCCAGGGAGAAGTTCGTGAAGGACTTCGTCACCGCCTGGAACAAGGTGATGAACGCGGACCGCTTCGACCTGGCGGCCTGATCGGTCCGGGGGCGCGTCCCCCTCACCCAACTCTCTCCCCCTGTCAGGGGGAGAGGGCTTTTTCAGGCAACGCCGACGATCCGCCAGGCGGCCTCGCCCTCGGGGCCGGCAATCGTCACCACCTCACCCGGCCGCAGCCAGCCGGGACCGCCGAAGATGCGGTGCAGCGGTGCCTCGCTCAGCGCCCCGCCCTCGCGCGGGAAGCGCAGCGACCAGCCTTCCTCATCATGCGCGACATCGCCGTGCCGCACCGGCTCGCCCGGCGTCTCCTGCCGCGCCGGCCATGGGTCGGGGTCGGCCAGCCAGGCCGCGGCATCGGGGCCGCCCTGCGAATCCAGCGCCATGGCAAAGACGATGCGATATCCGGCATGCCCCTCGGGCTCGGCCGGACTCCAGGTCATCGCCAGGGTCACTTCCACCAGCTTCGCCGCGGTCACGGGCCCCTCCCTCGTCAGCCTCCTGCAACGCAGCAGAGCGCCACCGGGTTCAGATGGCCACCCGCACGCCAAGCTCCACCACCCGGTCCGAGGGGATGCGGAAGAATTCCGTGGCCGGCAGCGCGTTGCGGCTCATGATGGTGAACAGCCATTGGCGCCAGCGCGGCATCTTCGGCACCGCCGCCGCCACCACCGTCTCCCGCCCCAGGAAATAGCTGGCCTGCATCGGCTCGAAGGGAATGCCGATGTCGCGCAACGCCTCCAGCTCCCGCGGGATATGCGGGCTTTCCAGGAAGCCGTAGCGCAGGATCACGCGATGGATGTCGGGCGCCAGCTCCGTCACCTCCCGCCGCTCCTCGACGCGGGGAATGTCCTCGTTGATCACGGTGACGAAGAGCACGCGCTGATGCAGCACCTTGTTGTGCTTCAGATTGTGCAGCAGCGCCCCCGGCACGAAGTCCGCCTGGCCCGTCATGAACACGGCAATGCCCGGCACCCGCGTGGTGCGGGACTGCGGCAGCCGGGCCAGGAAGGACTTCAGCGGCAGGCTGTCCTGCCGGAAGCGGGCGAACAACAGGTCCCGCCCGCGCCGCCAGGTCAGCATCAGCGTCAGGATCAGCAGGCCCAGGATCAGCGGCACGTAGCCGCCCTCCGGGATCTTCAGCGCGGTCGAGATGAAGAAGGCCAGGTCCAGCAGCAGCAGCGGGCCGAAGACCGCGATCACCAGCACCCAGGACCAGTTGAACACCCGCCGGAACACCAGCAGCGCCAGGCAGGAAGTGCAGACGAAGGTGCCCGTCACCGCCAGGCCATAGGCCGCCGCCAGGCTGTCGCTGTTCTTGAACTCCAGCACCAGGATGACCACGCCGATCAGCAGCAGCATGTTCACCTGCGGCAGGTAGATCTGGCCCTGCTCCGTCTCGCTGGTGTGATGCACCGTCAGCCGCGGCAGGAAACCCATCTGCACGCACTGCCGCGCGATGGAGAAGGCACCCGAGATCATCGCCTGGCTGGCAATGATGGTCGCCATCGTCGCCAGCACCACCAGCGGCAGCCGCGCCCATTCCGGCGCCAGAAGGAAGAAGGGATTCTCGATCGCCGAAGGATCCGACAGCAGCAGCGCCCCCTGGCCGAAATAGTTCAGCGCCAGCGCCGGCAGCACGAAGGCCACCCAGGCCAGCTGGATCGGCTTGCGGCCGAAGTGGCCCATATCGGCATACAGCGCCTCCGCCCCCGTCACCGCCAGCACGACGGAGCCGAAGGCGATGAAGGCCGCCAAATGATAATAGGCGCAGAACTGGATGGCATAGCTGGGCGACAGCGCCACCAGCACCTGCGGCTCCCGCACCACCTCGATCAGCCCCAGCAGCCCGATCACGCCGAACCACAAGGCACAGATCGGGCCGAAAATCCGCCCCATGCTGCCCGTGCCACGCCACTGCACCAGGAACAGCGCCAGCAGGATGCCGAGCGCGATCGGCACCACCGCCTCCTCGAAGGCCGGCGAAATGACCTTCAACCCCTCCACCGCCGAGAGCACCGAAATGGCCGGGGTGATGATGCCATCGCCGAAGAACAGGCTGGCCCCGGCAATGCCGATCAGCGCCACCAGCCAACGCCCCCGCTCCGTCCGCGCCTGCCGCTGCGCCAGGGCCATCAGGGCCAGAATGCCACCCTCGCCCCGATTGTCGGCGCGCAGCATGAAAATCACGTACTTGACCGTGACGGTCAGCACCAAGGACCAGAAGATCAGGCTGAGAAGCCCCAGAATCTCCCACCGCTCGATGCCATCGGCCGAGAAATGCAACAACGACGCCCGCAAGGCATACAACGGGCTGGTGCCGATATCGCCATAGACGACACCCAACACACCAATCAGGGCAGCCAAGGTCACAGGACGCTCAGCCGCGGGAGAATGACTCAAAGGCGTCGCTCCACATGCGCAACCGGCGGAGCCATAGGACCGATGCCAGGGCCGGCGCAAGCAGGGCGGCAGGGGGGTGGCGCGGGCGATGCGGGGAGGGCCTTGCCCTCCCCGCACCCCACCCACCAAAGGCCAGTGGGCCTTTGGAAACCTTGACTCAAGGGGAGGGTGGAGGAGGGGCCGCGGGCGCTTCGGCCGTGCGGTCGCTCAGGCCCCTCCTCCACCCTCCCCTTCATCCCTGGGTTCAAAGGGCCAAAGCCCTTTGTGGTGGGGGTGCAGGGGGAGGCAAAGCCTCCCCCGCAATCGCCCCGCGCAACCTCCTGCCTCAGTGCCCGCGCAGGATCTGGCTCAGGAACAGGCGCAGGCGGTCGGTCTTGGGGTCGGAGAAGAGGGCTTCGGGTTCGCCGCTTTCGACGATCTCGCCGCGGTCCATGAAGACCACGCGGTCGGCCACCTGGCGGGCGAAGCCCATTTCGTGGGTCACGCAGATCATGGTCATGCCGGTTTCCGCCAGCATCACCATGGTATCCAGCACTTCCTTGATCATTTCCGGGTCGAGGGCCGAGGTCGGCTCGTCGAAGAGCATGATCTTGGGTTTCATGCACAGTGCCCGGGCGATGGCGACGCGCTGCTGCTGGCCGCCGGAGAGTTGGCCCGGGTATTTCTTGGCCTGTTCCGGGATGCGCACCCGGGTCAGGTATTCCATCGCCAGTTCCTCGGCTTCCTTCTTCGGCATCCGGCGCACCCAGATCGGGGCGAGGGTGCAGTTCTCGAGGATGGTGAGGTGCGGAAACAGGTTGAAGGACTGGAACACCATGCCGACTTCGCGGCGGATGGCGTCCAGGCTGCGCAGGTCGTCGGACAGTTCGATGCCGTCGACCATGATCTTGCCCTGCTGGTGTTGTTCCAGCCGGTTGATGCAGCGGATCATGGTGGACTTGCCGGAGCCGGAGGGCCCGCAGACCACCACGCGTTCGCCGGTCGAGACGGTGAGGTTGATGTCGCGCAGCACGTGCAGCGCGCCGAACCACTTGTTCACGTCCTGCAGCACGATGGCCGGCGGCGTGTCGGTCCGCATGGCGGAGGCGAAGCGGGCCTCGTGGTCGATGGTTTCGCTCATGGTCGTTCCTAGCGGCGGCGGTGTTGGTTGAGGTCGCGTTCCAGGTCCTGGCTGTATTTCGACATCGCGAAGCAGAACACCAGGTAGATGGCGCCGACGAAGACGTAGACTTCCACGCCGAAGCCCTGCCAAGCGGGTTCGACGATGGCGGTCTTGCCCGCGGTCAGCAGGTCGAAGATGCCGATGATGAGCACGAGGCTCGTATCCTTGAAGAAACCGATGAAGGTGTTCACCAGCGGCGGGATCACCAGGCGCAGCGCCTGCGGCAGGATGATGAAGCCGGTCTTCTGCCAGTAGGACAGGCCGAGCGCCTCGGCGGCCTCGTACTGGCCGCGCGGCAGGGTCTGCAGGCCGGCGCGGACCACCTCGGCCAGGTAGGCGCCGGCGAACAGGGTGATGGCGACCTGGGCGCGCAGCAGCTTGTCGATGTTCATGCCTTCCGGGAGGAAAAGCGGGAACATCACGCTGGCCATGAACAGCAGGCTGATCAGCGGCACGCCGCGCACCAGTTCCACGTAGAGCACGCAGAGCATCTTGATGGCCGGCAGGCGCGACCGGCGGCCGAGTGCCACCAGGATGGCCAGCGGGAAGGCGAAGGCCAGGCCGAAGGTGGACAGGATCAGCGTGATCGGCAGCCCGCCCCAGCGTTCCTGCGGCACGTAGGACAGGCCGAGGACCCCGCCCCACATCAGCACGCCGATGACGGTCAGCGTGACGATCCAGATCGGGACCAGCACCCAGTTCCAGAAGCGCCGCATGGCGGAGACGATATAGAGGCCGATGAACAGGGCGCAGACCAGCAGCGGCCGCCAGTGTTCCTCATAGGGGTAGGTGCCGAACAGGATGAAGCGGTGCTTTTCCTCGATCACGGCCCAGCAGGCGCCCGTCCCGCGGATCTCGCGGCAGGCGGCGGTATCGGGCACGTTGCCGTTCATCGGCACGGTCCAGATCGCGTTCACGAAGGCCCAGTCGATGAAGCCCATGGTCCAGCGCACGACCAGGTAGCCGAGCGCCAGGGTGACCGCGGTGTTGATCCAGGAGGAGAAGAGATTGGCCCGCAGCCAGGCCGCGGCGCCGGTGGTGGCGACGGGGGCGGTACGGGGGGCCGCTTCCGCATTGGCGGTGGCGGCGTTCAGCGTCACGTCGCTCATGCTTGGCGCTCCACCGGGATGATGCGCGCGCCGCCTTCGGCCGGGGGCTGAAGGCGCCGGGATGGGGATGATGCGCCAGGGGCGCTGCGGATCGGGCAGGGCATGGCTTTACCGCTCCACCAGCGCGATCTTGGCGTTGTACCAGTTCATGAACAGGCTGATCGACAGGCTGATGGTCAGGTAGACCAGCATGATGATGGCGATGCCCTCGATCGCCTGGCCGGTCTGGTTCAGCGTGGTATTGGCGATGCTGACGATGTCCTGGTAGCCGATGGCGACCGCGAGCGAGCTGTTCTTGGTCAGGTTCAGGTACTGGCTGGTCATCGGCGGCACGATCACCCGCAGCGCCTGCGGCAGCACGATGCGCTTCAGGATATCGCCGCGGCGCATTCCCAGCGCCTGGGCCGCCTCCCACTGCCCCTGGTTCACCGCCAGGATGCCGGCGCGGACGATCTCGGCGATGAAGCCGGCGGTGTACGTCACCAGGCCCAGCAGCAGCGCGAAGTATTCCGGCGTCATGGCGATGCCGCCACGGAAGTTGAAGCCGCGCAGTGCCGGCACATCCGGCGTGAAGGGCGCGCCATAGGCGATCCAGACCAGCAGCGGCAGCCCGACCATCAGGCCCAGCGCCGCCGGCCAGATCTTGCGCGGCTGGCCATCGGCATATTGCCGGGCGCGCATCGCCTTGGAATAGAGGAAGGTGCCAATCAGCCCCGCCACCAGCGCCACCAGCGCCCAGCTATGCGCCGGCAGCCATTCGATGAAGGGCAGCAGCAGTCCGCGATTGGACAGGAAGACGCCATCCACCGGGTTCAGCGCCTGGCGCGGCGGGGGCAGGCTCTGCAGGATGGTGTACCAGAACAGCAGCTGCAGCAGCAGCGGCAGGTCGCGGATCAGCTCGACATAGACGCCGGCGATCTTGGACAGCAGCCAGTTCTGCGACAGCCGGGCGATGCCGACCAGCGTGCCCAGGATGGTGGCCAGCACCACGCCCACAACCGCCACCTTCAGCGTGTTCAGCACGCCCACCATCAGGGCGCGGCGGTAGGTATCGGTGGGGTCGTAGTCGATCAGGGTCTCGCCGATCGGCAGCCCTGCCTCGCGGTCCAGGAAGCCGAAGCCGGTCGCGATCCGGCGCACCTCCAGGTTGTGCACCGTATTGGACCACAACCAATAGAAGATGACGCCGACGACACCGACCACCAGCACCTGCCAGACGATGCCGCGCAGGCGCTCATCGGACCAGGACAGGCGGATCGGTCGTCGTGGCGGCCCGGCCTTCGACAGGCGCGGATCGAGGGTCGAGGAGGACATGCAGCATCCCTGTTGCGGATTGGCTCCTGCGGGTTGGCTCCCGCCGGTGGTCTCTCTGGGGGTGTCTCATCCTGCGGGCCGTGGAGACCCGGCGGATGCAATAGGGGTGGAGGCTCGGGACGGACATGCAAGAGCGGGGCCGGCGAGAGCAGGGCGGATCGCCGGCCTGGCCCGCCGGGTTCTGCCAGGCGGCGGCGGCGGTTCGGCCGGCCCGCAGCCGGCGCCGGGACGGGGCCCGGCGGCGGGACCGGGCGGCTTCTCGCCGCCCGGCCCTCATCTCACGCGGCGGCGCCGCGTGCGGGGTCTGCCTTCAGCGCAGCGGCGGCGCGTATTGCAGGCCGCCATTGGTCCAGAGCGCGTTCGGGCCGCGCTGCAGGCCGATCGGCGCCAGGTTGCGCTCGAAGATCTCGCCGTAATTGCCCAGCGTGCGGATGATGTTGACCATCCACAGGTTGTCCACGCCCAGCATCTGGCCCAGCTCGCCGCTGCGGCCGAGCATGCGCTGCGCGTCCGGGCGGGCGTCGGACTGCGCCGCCTGCTGCACATTGGCGGCGGTGATGCCCAATTCCTCGGCACCCACCAGGCCGAAATGAATCCACTTCACCAGATCGGCGAAGCGCTGGTCGCCATGGCGCACGGCCACGCCCAGCGGTTCCTTGCTGATGACATCCGGCAGGATCATGTGCTCGGCCGGGCGCGGCTGGGCCGAGCGGGTGGAGGCGAGGCCGGAGACGTCGGTCGTATAGGCATCGCAGCGGCCGGAGACATAGGCGCCCACCACTTCCTCCAGCCGCTCGATCACCACCGGGGTGAAGCGGATGCGGTTGGCACGCGCCCAGTCGCTCAGGTTCTGCTCGGTGGTCGTGCCGGGCTGCACGCAGATGGTGGCGCCCTGCAGGTCGCGCGCCGTGCGCACGCCGGCCGAGGTCTTCACCATGAAGCCCTGGCCGTCATAGAAATTGGTGGTGGAGAATTCGAGGCCCAGCGAGGTGTCGCGCGACAGCGTCCAGGTCGTGTTGCGGGCCAGCATGTCGACCTCGCCCGACTGCAGCGCCGTGAAGCGGTTCTGCGCGGTGGTCGGCACGTAGCGGACCTTGGTCGGATCGTTCCACAGCGCGACGGCGACGGCGCGGCAGTAATCCACATCGAAGCCGCGCCACACGCCCTGGCTGTCCGGCTGCGCGAAGCCGGCAAGGCCGGTATTCACGCCGCAGATCAGCGTGCCACGGGCGCGGATCGCGTCCAGCGTGGGCGACTGCGTGGGGGCCTGGGCCATGGCTGGCATGGCCAGCATGGCCACGCCGCCCATCATGGCGGTCAGGGCCAGGCGAAGAGCCTTCATTCGGTCAACTCCCTCAATCTCAATGCGAAGCCTCTGGCCCGCCGGTTGGCCCGACGGCATTCTTCCCGGGGTGACCCCAGAGGCCGCATGCTGCGCCAGCCCGGTTCCGGGATCAACGCGCAAAACAGCGCGTGACGGGGCTTCGCTAGGCGGCGGCCGGCTTCCTGTCAAACCGTCCACTTTCCTGCCTCCGCGTGCCGCGGCAGGGTGCGAAGGCGGCAGCCCGAGAGGTATCATCCATTCATGCGGATCATTTCGGCGGAACAAGTGAAGGCGTCCCTGCCCTGGGCCGCGCTGGAAGCGGCGCTAGAGGCGATGTTCCGGACCGGCTGCGAGGCACCGCTGCGCCACCGCCACCCTCTGCCGGAAGCCGGGATGCTGCTGCTGATGCCGGCCTGGACCGCCCGCCATACCGGGGTGAAGACCGTGCATGTGCTGCCCGGCAATGGCGCCCGCGGCCTGCCGGCGGTGCAGGCGGTATATCTGCTCTCCGATGCCGAGACCGGCCAGCCGCTGGCCATGCTGGATGGCGGGGAGCTGACGGATCGCCGCACCGCCGCCGCCAGCACGCTCGCAGGGCGCTTCCTGGCCCGGCCGGACAGCCGCCGCCTGCTGGTGCTCGGCGCCGGCCGCGTCGCCACCGCACTGGCCGAGGCCTGGTGCGACCGCTTTCCCATCGAGCAGGTGGCGATCTGGGCCCGCAACCCGGCGCAGTCCCATGCCTTGGCGAAGCGGCTCGCGGCGCATGGCCTGCCGGCGGTGGCCGCCGCCAGCGCCGATCCGGAGGGCTATGACATCGTCTCCGCCGCCACGCTCTCGGAAACACCGCTGGTGCGGGGTGCCGCGGTCTCGCCGGGCACGCATATCGACCTGGTCGGCGCCTTCCGGCCCACCATGCGGGAGTGCGACGGCGCTCTGATGGCCCGCGCCACCCTGGTGCTGGACACCCGCGCCGGCGGCCTGGCGGAGGCCGGCGACGTGGTGCAGGCGATCGCCGAAGGCGCGATCACGGAGGCCCATGTCGCCGCCGACCTCTTCGACCTCTGCCGCGGCACGCATCCCGGCCGGCGCGACGCGGCGGAGGTCACGGTCTTCAAGTCGGTCGGCTGGGCCGGGGAGGATCTGGCGGCGGCAGTGCTGGCCACCGCCTGAGCGGGTTCAGCGCCGCCTGGATCTAGCGCCGGTGCAGCCGTTCCGGCGCGATATCCACCGGGCCGCCGCGCAGCTGGGCCTGTTCCACGGCCTCGCCCGGCTGGGCCTCGCCTGGGTGGATCGGGTCCTCGACGGTGCCGGCGGCGCGTTCATCCTCGCCGTCATCGATCGCATCCGGCGCATCGCCACTCTCACCCTCCCGCACCCGCTCGCCGCCGGGCAGGGTCGGCCGCAGCGCATCCTCCGAGCCCCGGGCCTCGTCCAGCCTGTCCTTGTCGTCCATGGCGCCTGCTCCTTATCCAAGGTTGGGGCAACGCCCTGGCCGGGCCACCGGTTCGCCCGGGACTTCGCGGGGGAACCCGGGCGCCGGCCGGGCTTTCTGACCTTGCAACGGCGCGGAGCAGGTGCATGAGTTCATGGTGGCAGGGTGCGGTGATCTACCAGGTCTATCCAAGGTCCTTCCGGGATGCGGATGGCGACGGGGTGGGCGATCTGCGCGGCCTGCTGGCGGGGCTCGACCATATCGCCAGCCTGGGCGTGGATGCGCTATGGCTTTCGCCCATCTACGTCTCGCCCCAGGCCGATTTCGGCTATGACATCGCCGACCACTGCGCCATCGACCCGGCCTATGGCACCCAGGCGGATTTCGACGCCCTGGTGGAAGCCGCGCATGCGCGCGGGCTGAAGGTGATGCTGGACCTGGTGGTGGGCCATACCAGCGTGCAGCACCCCTGGTTCATCGAAAGCCGCGCCCGCCGCACCGGCCCGCTGGCGGATCGCTACATCTGGGCCGATCCGCGGCCGGATGGCTCGCCGCCCAACAACTGGCTTTCCGTCTTCGGCGGCCCCGCCTGGCGGTGGGAGACGCGGCGCCGGCAATACTACCTGCACCACTTCCTGGCCGATCAGCCGGCGCTGAACCTGGCCGAGCCCGCGACGCGCGATGCGGTCGGGGAGATCATGCGCTTCTGGCTGTCCCGCGGCGTGGACGGTTTCCGCATCGACGCGCTGGACTTCATGCATCGCGACCCGCAGCTGCGGGACAACCCGGCGGCGCCGCCCAAGGCCGAGACCCCGTCAAAGCTCTTCGGGATGCAGCTGCACCAGTACGACATGATGGGGCCGGAGACGCCGACCATCCTGCGGCATTTCCGCGCCACGGCGGATGCCTTCCCGGATCGCGCGCTGCTGGGCGAGCTTTCCTCCCAGCCCGGGGCGCATGCGCGCGTGGCCCGCTCCACCGGGCCGGGGCTGCTGCACATGGCCTATACCCTGGCCCCGCTGCGCGGCGCCTTCGACCATCCGATCGCCACGGCCCTGGTGCAGGCGGCGGCCAATCCGGAGGGCTGGGCCTGCTGGTGCTTCAGCAACCACGACGTGGTCCGCACCGCCACGCGCTGGGCGCCGGGCCAGGTGCCGGATGCCCGCGTCACCCGCCTGCTGCTGGCCCTTCTGCTGACCCTCCGCGGCAGCATCTGCGTGTATCAGGGCGAGGAGCTCGGCCTGCCGGAAGCACAACTGCCCTTCGAAGCCCTGCGCGACCCCTTCGGCATCGCCTTCTGGCCCGATTTCGCCGGCCGCGACGGGTCCCGCACGCCCATGCCCTGGCGCGGCGCCGAACCGCATGCCGGCTTCACCACCGGCACGCCCTGGCTGCCGGTGCCCGAGGCGCATCTTCCTCTCGCGATCGACGCGCAGGAGGCCGACCCGGACAGCGCGCTGCACTTCACCCGCGCCCTGCTGAAGCTGCGCCACAGCCACCCCGCGATGATCACCGGGGACCTGGAGCCGCTCGACCTGCCTGCGCCGCTGCTGGGTTTTGATCGCGTGGACGCCGAAAGCGGCGCCCGGCTGCGCTGCCTGTTCAACCTCTCGGGCCAGCCGGCGCCGGTGCCCCCGGCGCTCCTGCTGGACGCCAAGCCGCTGGCCGATGCGATCCTGCCCGACCCGCAGGGCACGTTGCCGGCCTGGGGTGTGGCGCTCGCACGGGTGGCGAGGGCCTGACCCCGGGACGGTTTCACATGAGTCGGACCGAGATGCCGCCGTCCACCAGCATCGGGCTGCCCGTCATGAACGAGGACCGGTCCGACAGCAGGAACAGCGCTGCCTGCGCAATCTCATCCGCCGTGGCCATACGCTGCATCGGGTGAAGCGCGGCGATCAGCGCCAGGGTCGCCGCATTGCCCTCGCCCCCGGCCGGCGTGACCGTGCCACCCGGCAGCAGAGCGTTGACGCGGATGTCGGCTGCCGCGTGATCCGAGGCCAGGGATCGCACCAGGCCGATCAGCCCGGCCTTGGAGGCGGCATAGGCCGCCATCCCCGGCATGCCTCCATTGCTGAACCCCACGAAGGAGGAGGTGAAGACGATCGAGCCCGGGCCCTGACCGAAGGCCGGAATCTGAGCTTTCGCCGCCCGGAACGCGCTGGTCAGGTTGACGTCGATGATCTCCTGCCAGGTTGCCAGCTCCATGTCGGCCACGGCGCTCAGCGGGCCGACGATGCCGGCATTGTTGAAGGCGCCTTGAACTCCGCCGAACTCGGACCTGGCGGCATCGACCAGCGCCTCGGCGAAGCCCTCCTCCCGCACGTCGCCAGCCACTATGGCGGCGCGGCCGCCCATCCCTTCGATGTCCCGGGCCAGTTGCTCGAGCAACGCCGCCCGACGTGCGCCGAGCACCACATTCGCGCCTTCCGCAGCGAACAGCAGCGCCGCCGCCCGGCCGATGCCGCTGCTGGCCCCAGTGATGATGATGGTCTTGTCCTTCAATTCCACTTCGGCATCTCCGCATGACGCCGCGGGCTATGCGGGCGTTTGCCGGCGGACACCCTCCGCTCGTTGCGCCGCAATCGAAGCCCTTGCCGATCGCCGCACCCTGGACGGCCGGCCCGCATCGCGCTTCAAGCTTCGCGATCGAAGCACGGAGCCGCCCGAAGCCATGACCCCCGCACAGCGCGACGCCCTGATGGGCGTGACCACCGCCACCCTGACCACAGTGCTGCTGAAGAAGGGCGTGCGTTTCTGCTACATCGCCGGCAGCCGCCCGCTGGAGC
Organism: Falsiroseomonas tokyonensis; assembly: GCF_019024325.1. Lineage (GTDB taxonomy): Bacteria > Pseudomonadota > Alphaproteobacteria > Acetobacterales > Acetobacteraceae > Falsiroseomonas > Falsiroseomonas tokyonensis. The sequence continues at coordinate 961,071 of NZ_JAFNJS010000001.1, read as the reverse complement.
CGGGCCCCACGAAGCGCATCGTCGGCCCCGCCTTCACGCTTCGCTTCACCCCGACGCGCGAGGATCTCGCCACCGTCGATAGCTGGGCCTCCCCCACCTCCACCCGCGCCGCGATCGAGGCGATGCCGGAAGGCGCCGTCGCCGTGGCGGATGCCATGGGCAGCACCGCCGCCGGCATCTTCGGTGACATCCTGTGTGCCCGCATGGCGAAGAAGGGCGTCGCCGGCCTGGTGACGGACGGCATGGTGCGCGACGGCGCCGGCGTGATCGGCACCGGCCTGCCGGTCTTCTGCCAGGGCTATGTCGCGCCGGCCTCCGTCGCCGCGCTGAACTTCGTGGGCTGGCAGGAGACGATCGGCTGCGGCGGCGTCACCGTGGTGCCGGGCGATATCGTGGTGGCGGACCAGGACGGCGCCGTGGTGATCCCGGCCGCGCTGCTCGATGCCGTGGTCGATGCCGCGGTGGAGCAGGAGCGGCTGGAGGCCTGGATCATGGTCGAGGTCGGCAAGGGCGTGGCCCTGCCCGGCCTCTATCCGGCCAATGCCGAGACCAAGGCCCGCTACGAGGCCGACAAGGCCGCCGGCCGGGCCTGACCGCCCCAAGGCCCGCATCACTCCGGGCGCGCGTCACCCCGCGCGCCCCTCCTCCGCCACCACCGCATCCAGCACCGCGCAGAAATCCTGCTCCAGCCGGGATGGCGCGCGGTGCCGCGGCCGCAGCAGGCTGACGGCCAGCCGCGTGCGCGGCAGCAGGCGCCGCACCGGCAGCCCCTGCGCTTTCGCCTCCTGCAACCCCACCCCATCCAGCACCGCCACCCCCGCCCCCTCCCGCACCAGGGCGCAGGCGATCGAGGATTGGGAGACTTCCATGGCGATCCGCCCGCGATGCCCGGCCTCCGCCAGCGCGCGGTGCAGCACGGCGCCCACCGGCTGCTGCGGGCCCAGCGAGATCAGCGGCTGATCCAGGATATCCGCCAGATGCAGCGCCCGTCGCGCCGCCAGCGCATGGCCGGGCGGCAGGGCGCAACCGATCTCGGAGGCGAAGAGGCTGCGCGCTTCCGCCCTTCCATCCACGGTGGTGCCCAGAATCAGCGCCAGGTCGGCGCGGTGGTCCGCCACCAGGTTCACCGCCTCCATCGCCGTCACCGCCCGCAGCGCCAGCGCCACCTCCGGCCGGCCGGCGCGGAAACGGGCGATGGCGCGCGGCAGCAGCGTGGTGGTCAGCGCCGGCACCGCCACCAGCGTCAGCAAGCCGGTCCGCCCGCCGCGCAGATCCTCCGCCAGCCGCCCGAGGTCATCCAGCGCGGTGAAGGCGCCCACCAGCTCCGGCAGCAGCGCATGCGCTTCCGCCGTCGGCACCAGGCGTTTTCGCTGGCGCAGGAACAGGGCGAAGCCGAGCCGTTCCTCCGCCTGCTGCAGCATCTTGCTGGCGCTGGGCTGGGACATGCCGAGCGCCGTGGCGGCGGCGGTGACGCCGCCCGCCTCCATCACCGCGCGGAAGACCTGCAGCTCCCGCAGATTGAGGGTCATAGCCATTCGGGCATGATGTCAGCCGGACTTGCTATTTGACAGCATGTTTCCCGCGCCGCAGCCTTCCGGCCCAGGGAGAAAACGCATGACCATCGCCAGCATCGAGGGTTTTCACGCCGGCTTCAGCCCGCAGCCGGCGCTCGGCAATGCCTCCACCTTCATCCGCCGGCGCGATTTCCTGCTGGTCCGCGTCACCACGGAGTCCGGCGTGGTGGGCTGGGGCGAGGTCTTTGCCTCGCCCTTCGCCGCCGCGGCGCTGATCAAGGCGAAGCTGGCGCCGCTGGTGCTGGGGCAGCCGGTGCGGGAGTACGGCCGGATCTACCAGGCGATGCTCGGCACGCTGGGCTATGACCGGCGCGGCCCGGCGATGATGGCGGCCTCCGCCATCGACATGGCGCTGCACGATGCCGCCGCCCGCGAGCAGGGCCTCAGCGTGGCGGCGATGCTGGGCGGGGCGCTGCGCGACCGGGCGCTGGCCTATGCCAGCGGCCCCTTCATCGCCGAGGGCGGCTCGCCCTACGGCGCTTATCCGGAGCAGATCGACGCCCTGCTGCGCCGCGGCTTCCGCGCCCTGAAACCGCGGGCCGGCTTCGACCCGCGCGCCGATGGCGCGATGACCCGGGCGATGCGCCGCCAGGTGGGGGAGGACATCGCCCTGATGGTCGATATCAACCAGGGCTACGGCGTCGGCTCCGCCATCGAATCCGCGAAACGCATGGAAGAGGCCGGGCTGCTCTGGATCGAGGAGCCTTTGCAGCCGGAGGACATCCCCGGCTACCAGACCGTCGCCCGCGCCGTGCCCTGCGCCATCGCGGGGGGCGAGGCGCTGGCCAGCCTGGCCGCCTTCCGCGATTTCCTGGCCGCCCGGACCTTCTCCGTACTGCAGCCGGACCTGACCGTCTGCGGCGGCTTCTCGGGATTCCGCAGGGTCGCCGCCCTGGCAGACGCCTATGACCTGCCGGTGATGCCGCATGTCTTCGGCACGCTGGTGAATTTCCGGGCGGCGCAGCAGATGGCGGCGCTGCTGCCGGCGCGGCGCGGCGGCGGGCCGGCGCCCTATCCCTTCCTGGAATACGACGCGACGCCCAATCCGCTGCTGACCCTGCTCGGCACGCCGGAGCTGGATGCCGCCGGCATGATCGCGCTGCCGGAGGGGCCGGGCATCGGTCTGGAGCTGGACCCGGAGCGGCTGGCGCCCTGGCTGACCGAAAGCTGGACCCTCGGCCGGAACTGAAAACAAGAACAACGGAAGGAAACAGCCGATGACCAACTCACTTCGCCGTCGCAGCCTGCTGGGCGCGGCGCTTGCCACGGGCTTTGCCGCGCCGGCCCTGGCCCAGACCTATCCTTCGCGCCCGGTGCGGCTGGTGGTGCCCTATCCGCCCGGCGGCGCCACGGACATCACCGCGCGGCTGCTGGCGCAGGAGCTGTCGCAATCGCTCGGCCAGTCCTTCGCGGTGGAGAATCGCGGCGGCGGCGCCAGCGTCACCGGCACCCAGGCGGTGGCCACGGCGCCGGCGGATGGCCACACGCTGGGCGTCTTCGACAGCGCCTTCGTGGTGAATCCCGGCCTGCTCGGCAGCCGGCTGCCCTATGACACGCGGCGGGACTTCAGCTTCGTCTCGGTGCTGGTGCGCTCCCCCTTGGTGCTGGTGGTGCCGGCCTCCGCCGCCTGGCAGGACATCGCGGCGCTGGTGCGGGATGCGAAGGCGCGGCCGAACGAGCTGACCTTCGGCTCCGCCGGCAATGGCACCGCCGTGCATATGGCCGGCGAGCAGTTCCGCCTGGCTGCCGGCTTCACCTTCCTGCATGTGCCCTATCGTGGCGGCGGGCCGATGATCACGGACCTGATCGCCGGCCGCGTCCAGATGGCCTTCGGCACCATCCCCGCCATGGCCGAGCATGTGCGCGCCGGCCGGCTGCGCGCCCTGGCCATCACCGGCGACACCCGCGCCGCCCTGCTGCCGGAGGTGCCGAGCATGGCGGAGGCCGGTTTCCCGGCGGTGGATGCGGCGCTGATCAACGCGCTGGTCGGGCCTGTCGGCCTGCCGGCGCCGGTCCTGGCCCGGCTGGCCGAGGCATCCCAGCAGGCCGTCACCAGCCAGGCCATGCGGTCGCGGCTGACCGAGCTGGGTTTCGCGCCAGTGGGCAGCACCCCGGCCGAGGCCTCATCCCAGTTGCTGGCGCAGATCGGGCAGTGGGAAAGGGTGATCCGGGAGGGCGACATCAAGGTGGATTGAGGCGTTCTTCTCCTCTCCCCCCGACGGGGGGAGAGGTCTTGAGGGTCATCCCAGCGGCGGCATCGGGCTGCCGGTTTCCAGCCGCATCCCCATGCGGGCGATGCTGCCCCAGGCGCGGTCGTATTGCGGCGGGGTGCGGATGGCATCCACCCGGCCCAGCGCCACGGCGGCGCGCATCGGCCAGTAGGGGTCGCGCAGCGTGGCGCGGGCCAGCAGCACCAGGTCCGCCTTGCCCTCGGTGACGATGGCCTGGGCCTGCTCGGGCTCCGTGATCAGCCCCACGGCCGCCACCAGCACGCCGGCGCCCTGCTTCACCGCCTCCGCCCCCGGCACCTGGTAGCCCGGGCCGAGCGTGATCTTCTGGGACGGGTCGATGCCGCCGGAGGAGACGTCGATCAGGTCCACGCCCAGCGCCGCCATGCGCTTCGCCAGTTCAATGCTTTCCGCCGTCGACCAGCCGCCCTCGATCCAGTCGGTATGGGAGATGCGGAGGAACAGCGGCACTTCCTCCCCCACCGCCTTGCGCACCGCAGCCGCGATGGCCAGCGGCAGCCGGGTGCGGCCTTCGAAATCGCCGCCCCAGCGGTCGTTACGCTTGTTGCTGATGGGCGAAAGGAACTGGTGCAGCAGGTAGCCGTGGGCGCCATGCAGCTCGATGATCCGGTAGCCGGCGGCCACCGCGCGCTTGGCCGTGGCGGCGAAGGCGGCGGGAAGGTCGAGGATCTCGGCCTCCGTCATCGGCCGCGGCGCGGCGAAGTGGCCCATCGGCAGGTTGCTGGCGGAGGTGATCTCCCAGCCCGGACTCGCCGGCTCATCCACCCAGGCCGGCGCCCGGCTGGCCTTGCGGCCGGCATGGCCGATCTGGATGGCGGGCACCGCGCCGGCATGGGCGATGGCGGCCGCGAGGCGCGCATGGGCCGGGATCTGCGCATCCTCCCACAGCCCGACATCGCCCGGCGTGATGCGGCCTTCCGGGGAAACGGCGGTGGCCTCCACCATCACCATCCCCGCCCCGCCCAGCGCCCGCTGCAGCAGATGCGCCAGGTGCCAGTCGGTGGGCCGGCCGTCATCGCCGCAGCAATACTGGCACATCGGCGAGATGCCGATCCGGTTCGGCAGGGTCACGCCCCGAATGGTCAGCGGGGAAAACAGGTCGGTCATGGGGGCAAAAATCCTGGTCAGGGCGCGAAGGGGGGGAGGCGGCCGAGGCGGCTTTCCATCACCACCAGCAGGGGCAGCTTGCCGGGCGGCGCCGGCAGGATGCGCCCGGCGGCATCGGTGGGGTAGCGCGTCAGCGTCACCGTGTCGCCCACATTGCCGCCCACCACCTCCACCACCCCCGGCGCCACCGCGGTGACGATGTCGCAATGCATCGGCCGCGGCACCCCGGCCTCCGCCAGGCGCTCTGTCCAGTGGCTCAGCCGGTTGCGGCTGCTGCGGTCGAAGCAGACCAGGTCGGCCGGCCGCGGCGCGTATTCGCCCGGCGCATGCGGCAGGAAGGGCGCGGTGGCGGGGAAGGCCCTGGCATCGGCGATCAATGCATCCAGGTAAAGCGAGTGGGTGGCATTGGGCGGAAACTCCCGCGCATCCACCCCCGCCCCGCGATAGGTCCAGGAGATGAAGGCCGCCGACCAGGCCGGGTTGGACCAGAGCGTGCTGCTGCCCAGGCCCCAGACCGCGGCGGCATAGACCTGGCGGTTGTCGCGGATCGCGCCCTCATCGTCCTCCACCGCCCGCCAATAGGCGAGCACGCGGGGGAAGTTGCCGATGGTGGATTCGGGCGGCAAACTTTCCGGTGCTCCCCCTGGCGCTTCCGACCAGGCCTCCCGCACCGTGCCGCCCCAGTCGCGCCATTCCGCCAGCGCCAGCCGCACCACCCGCTCCGCCGCCGCCGGCGGATAGGGCAGCGGTGGGGTCGCCTGCTGCGGCACCGGCGCAGGCACACGCCCGGCACAGGCGGAAAGCGCCAGCAGCAGCGCCGCGGCGAAAAGCCTCATGCGGAATTCCTCACACCCGGATGGTCACGCGGGCACCGCCTGGCGGGGCAGCGGCAGGCGCAGGATCGCGGCATCGGGCGCCATCAGCCCCATCACCACCGCGGCCTGCGCCGCCGGATGCGCGGTGCCGCCGAGCGGCGAGGGCACCACTTCCAGCGCCGTGCCCCGTGGCCGCACCAGGGGGCGCAGCAGCGCCACCGCCTGGCGGTGCAGCGCCTGGGCCTGGGCCAGGACCTCGGCGGGCAGGGCCTCCGGCCGCGCCTCCCCGGCCAGGGCCACCGTGCCGGCGGCGCGCGCCAGCAGGCCGATCGCCTCCGCGTGGTCGCGCAGCGGGGCGGGGGTGGCGCCGTCCAGCGCCAGCCCCTCCAGCCGCACGAGGCGGCCGCCGTCGCTGAGCTCCGCCGGGCCGGGCTTCACCGCGGCGATCGCCCGGCCGATCGGCCCGGCCAGCAGCAGCGGGTCCAGATGCGGCAGGGCGCGGGCCATCGCCAGCAACGCCGCCGCATGGCCGGCGAGCGTCGCCGGCCTGCCCCCTGCGCCCGGCGGACCATCCCGGAAGCCGCCGGAGGGCGTCTGCCGCGCCAGCAAGGCCGCGACAAGACTGGCCAGCGGCGGCTGCGCCCCCGCGCGCAGCCGCGCCTCCACCGCTAGCACGGCGAAGGCCAGGTCCGCCAGCCCCGGCTGGCCCGCCTGCAGCGCCGCTAGTTGGCGGTCGAACCAGCCTTCCAGCGCCGTCATCCGCTCCGCCGGCAGCGGCAGGCGGTAGCCGTCGCGCGCGGCCAGCAGCAGCTGCGTCGCCACGGCATTCAGGGAGGCCCCGTTCGGTGGCAGCGGATCGAGGTCCAGCCCCGCCAGCTGGTCGCCCGTCGCGCCGGCGGCCGCCATCACCCGCGCCGCCTCCGCCGCCCCGGTGCCGGCGGCCAGCAGCCGATCCTCCCGCACCACCAGCGCCTCACCGGGGGCCAGCTTCGCGGGGCCATGCCGCAGGATCACCCAATGCAGCGCGCCCGGCCGCGCAGCGATGGCGCGCGCGGACATGACCTGGCCCGGCGCCTGGGGGCGGAGGTGCAGCGTGGGCCCGCCGGCGGGCCAGCCGGCAGGGCCGATCGCGACATGCGGCACCGGCCCGGCCTCGGCCCAGACCGTCATGCCGGCCGCCTGTGGCACGCCGAAATCGCGCCAGGCCCCGTCCTGCTGGCCCAGCCGCCCCTCCGCCATCTCCAGCCCGCCGCTGCCCAGCTGGTCCAGCGCGGTGGAGACGCGCAGGCGGGTGACGCGCTGGCCGGCGGCGGCGGTGAAGGTGACGGTCAGGCGCAGCAGCGGCGAGCCCGCGGTGATCTCATACTCATAGCGCAGCCGCCCCGCCTCGACGGTTCGGGCGCGGAAAAAGCCGGCCTTGCCGGTGATGCGGCTTTCATGGCTCAGCACCACGCTGCCGCTGCGGCGGCTGATGGCGAAGTCGCGGATCGTGTCCTCGGCATCGACGCCGTTGCGGAAGCGGCCGAGGCGGAATTCGACGAGGTTGCCGGTATGCAGCATCGGCGGCCCGCCCTGGCCGCGCAGCTGCTGGCGCACCATCCCGGCGGAGAGGTCGCCGGTGAAGCGGTGGAAGGGGGTCAGGATCTCGAAATCCCGCGGATCGTCGCGCAGCATCTCGATGCCGCCCGCGGCGGCGCGGCGGCAGGGGATCGGCGCCTCCGCCATGGCCATGACGAAATCCAGCAGGCCATCGGCGAAGGCCGGGTCGGCATCGCGGATGTCCGGCTGGGCCAGCAATTCGGCGGCCTGGGCATTGGCGGGCACGGCGCAGAAGCTGCCGCTTTCCGGGCCATCGCCTTCCGCCAGCGCCATCAGCCGGCGCCCACCCAGTGTGACCTCTCGCAGCAGCGCACCGCGGAGGTGGGCGATCAGGCGGTCACGGTCCGTCGCGTGCAGCAGGTTGCGCATGTGAGGCGATGGAGCTCCCCGGATCTGCCGCAGGATACCTTCGCGGGGGGGGCGTCGTGAAGGGCATGCGATGCCGTTGTGCCGGCCTGCGAGACACTTCTGACCTAGGCTTCACCCGTCTGTCACGAAATCGTGAGCCGCCCTCGGGCAGACTGCCAGGGTCAGGGCGGTGCCTCGACGTTTTTCTCCCGGCGGCTCCGCAGCCCGTGAGAGCCGAACGCCTCGCCCCGGCACCGGAAGGTGCCGGGGTTCTTTTTGTCCGCTTGCCTCAGCGGCCGGTCATGATCCGCTCGACCAGCTGCTTCGCCGTCGGGATGAAGCCGTTGGAGTAGAAGGGGTCGCCGGCGAAGCGATAGGCATTGTGGCCGGCGAACATCAGGTTGCGCTCCAGCGCCCCGTCATGCGCCACGTCCTGCAGCGTCTTCTGGATGCAGAAGCTGCGCGGATCGGCCTTCTTGCCGGTGGAGAAGTCCGGCTCCGTCTGCGCCCAGTTCGAGAACCGGCAGTGGCTGAGGCAGCCCATGCAGTCGATCTGGTCCTTGGTGATCTCCCGCGCATTCTCCGGCGTCACGAAGATCAGCGTATGGTCCGGGGTGCGCATCGCCTCGATGAAGCCCTCGGCCTCCCAGTGATGCACCCGGGCGCGGTCATGCGGGGTCAGGTAGACCAGCCGCTTGCGCGGGCCCACGCCGTATTCGGAGATATGGTCGCCCACTGGTTCGCTGGTGAAGGCCACCTGGCGCTCGTTGCGGCCTTCCAGCTCGCGCAGGAATTCGTTGCGAATGGCGCTGGAATAGAAGCCGGTCGGGGAGAAGGGCTGCAGCGAGACATCGCCCGGCTTCAGCGTCAGCAGGCGCTGCTTCCAGGCCTCGCTGATCGGGCTTTCCTGGGTCAGCAGGGGGCGGGTGCCGAACTGGAAGGCGATGGGGCCGAGGTCGGGATTGTCGATCCAATCCTCCCACTCCTCCAGCCACCAGACGCCGCCGGCCATGATGATCGGCACGTCGCCCAGGCCGAATTCGCGCATCTGCTGGCGCAGCTTCAGCACGCGGGGGAAGGGATCCTCCGGCCGCTTCGGATCCTCGGAATTGGACAGGCCGTTATGGCCGCCCGCCAGCCACGGATCCTCATAGACCACGCCGCCCAGCCATTCCCGCGTCTTGGAATAGGCGCGCTTCCACAGCGCGGAGAAGGCGCGGGCGGAGGAGATGATGGGGTAGTAGTGCACCCCGTAGTCGCGGGCGATATCGGCCAGGCGATAGGGCATGCCGGCGCCGCAGGTGATGCCGTGGATGAGGCCCTTGGCCCCTTCCAGCATGCCACGCGCCACACGCTCCGCGCCGCCCATCTCCCAGAGGATATTGGCATGGATGCGGCCCTGGCCGCCGGCGCGCTCATAGGCTTCCTTCGCCTGGGCGATGCCGCCGGCGATGCCATAGGCCACCAGCTCCTCATGCCGCTCCCGCCGGGTGCGGCCGGAATAGGTTTGGCGGATCAGGTTGCCTTCGGCGTCGTAGCTGTCGGCATTGACCGCGGAAAAGGTTCCGACGCCGCCGCCGGAAGCCCAGCCGCCACAGGTTGCGCCATTCGAGACGGCGACGCCCTTGCCGCCTTCCACCAAGGGCAGAACGTCCACGCCACCCATGCGGATCGGGTTGATGACCTTCAAGGATCAGGGCTCCGCGTACTGTGCTTATGACGGCGCCACATTCGGGATGACGCTCGCGTGATGTGAATATGGCGTGTCAGGGCCCGCAGGGGGAGGCCCCCCGCGGGATTGTTTGTTCGCGAACCACGCTGTGGCCTGGGGGGGGCCCGAAGGGGGGCATCCCCCGGGCGGGATCAGCCCTCGTCGCGGCGCGGGCGGAAATTGCGCTCGCCGTCGCGGCGCGGCGGACGGTCGCCGCGCGGGGCACGCTCCCCGCCGCCCTCGCCGTCCTCGCGCGGGCGGCGGGCGCCGACCTGCTCGGAGATGTCGGCGCCGGTGGCCTGGTCCACCACGCGCATGGAGAGCTTCACCTTGCCGCGGTCGTCGAAGCCGATGACCTTCACCTTCACCGCATCGCCGTCCTTGACCACGTCGGTGGTCTTCTGGACGCGCTCGTTCTGCAGCTCGGAGATGTGGACCAGGCCGTCCTTGGCGCCGAGGAAGTTCACGAAGGCACCGAATTCGGCCGTCTTCACCACCTTGCCGTTGTAGATCTTGCCGATCTCCGGCTCGGCGACGATGCCCATGATCCGGTCGATGGCCTTCTGGGCCGCCTCCACCGTCGTCGCCGCCACCTTGATGGTGCCGTCGTCGTCGATGTCGATCTTGGTGCCGGTCTGCTCGGTGATCTCACGGATCACCTTGCCGCCGGAGCCGATCACGTCGCGGATCTTGTCCTTGTTGATGTTGATCACCGTGATTCGCGGCGCCGTCGCGGCCACGTCACCGCGGGCGCCGGACAGGCCCTTGGCCATCTCGCCCAGGATGTGCAGGCGGCCGTCCTTGGCCTGGCCGAGCGCGATCTTCATGATGTCGAAGGTGATGGAGGTGATCTTGATGTCCATCTGCAGCGCGGTGATGCCCGCCTCGCTGCCCGCCACCTTGAAGTCCATGTCGCCCAGGTGGTCTTCGTCACCCAGGATGTCCGACAGCACGGCGAAGCCGCGGTCTTCCTTGATCAGGCCCATGGCGATGCCGGCGCAGGGGCGCTTCAGCGGCGCACCCGCATCCATCAGCGCGAGCGAGGTGCCGCAGACGGTCGCCATGGAGGACGAACCGTTGGACTCCGTGATCTCGGACACGACGCGCATCGTGTAGGGGAACTTCTCCTTCTCCGGCAGCAGCGGGTGCAGCGCGCGCCAGGCGAGCTTGCCATGGCCGATCTCGCGGCGGCCCGGGCTGCCCATCCGCCCGGTCTCGTTCACCGAGTAGGGAGGGAAGTTGTAGTGCAGCATGAAGTTCTCGCGGTATTCGCCCGCGAGGGCATCGATGATCTGCTCATCCTGCCCGGTGCCGAGGGTCGCGACGCAGAGCGCCTGCGTCTCGCCGCGGGTGAAGAGCGCGGAGCCATGGGCGCGCGGCAGGATGCCGACCTCGGCCAGGATCGGGCGGACCGTCTTGGTGTCGCGGCCGTCGATGCGCATGCCGGTGTCGAGGATCGCGTTGCGGACCACATCCGCCTCGAGCTCCTTCAGCAGGCCCTTGGCGGCGCCGGCATCCAGGCCCTCGGCCTCGAGCTGCGCGACCACCTGCTTCTTGGCAGCACCCACCTGCGCCTGGCGGGCCAGCTTCTCGGTGATCTTGTAGGCCTCGATCATCGGGGCGCGGCCGAGCTCGCTGATGCGGGCCTTCAGCGCCTTGGTGCTGTCGGCTTCCTCGGGCAGCGCCCAGGGCTCCTTGGCGGCCACCTCGGCCAGCTCGATGATCCCCTGGATCACCGCCTGGAAGGACTTGTGGCCGAATTCCACGGCGCCGAGCATCACGTCCTCGGACAGCTCCTGCGCCTCGGATTCCACCATCAGCACGCCCTCGGCGGTGCCGGCGACCATCAGGTCGAGCTGCGACTGCTGCATCTGGGCGGCGGTCGGGTTCAGCACATAGCCGCCATCGATATAGGCGACGCGGGCGCCGGCGACCGGGCCGAAGAAAGGAATGCCGGACAGCGTCAGCGCGGCGGAGCAGCCGACCAGCGCGACGACATCCGGGTTGTTCTCCAGGTCATGCGACAGCACCGTCGCGACAACCTGGACCTCGTTGCGGAACCCATCCGGGAACAGCGGACGCAGCGGACGGTCGATGAGGCGGGAGACCAGGGTCTCGTTCTCGGAGGGACGGCCCTCGCGCTTGAAGAAGCCGCCCGGGATCTTGCCGGCCGCGAAGGCCTTTTCCTGGTAGTTCACCGTCAGCGGGAAGAAGTCCTGGCCCGGCTTCACGGACCGCGCGCCGACCACGGTGCAGAGCACGATGGTATCGCCCAGGCGGGCCATCACGGCGCCATCCGCCTGGCGGGCGATCTTGCCGGTCTCCAGCGTCAGAAGCTGGCCGCCCCAGGAGATGTCCTTGCGGAAATACTTGTCGAACATGGATCGTCCTTCTTGGACCCGCCGGATGCGGGCCCACAGCGTATGGCCACCCGCCGCGGAATCGCGCGGGCAGCCGGAACGCGACGAAGGCGGATGCCGGGGAACGGGCCGCACCCAGGAGATGCGCGGCGACTCGGGCGGCATGGGTCCCACCGCGACCGGACCCGAAGGCGGCGCGATGGGGACGGCGTGAGAAGGGCCGCCCATGTGGCCGGAGGCGCCGTCATCGCCCCATCCGGGCGCGGCTGGTCCGCAAGGCATCCGCTGCCATCGCAGCGAAGGTCATGCCCCAAAGCGGACAGACCCGGCGGCCCTATGGCACGATGCCCGGCGAAAGGCCAGCGGAAAGGGATGAACGGAACCGGGCGAAGGCCGGCTCAGCGCCGGGCCGCCTCGGCCTCCAGGAAGCGCGGGTCGTTGAAGTCGAACAGGCGGTTCTCCAGCGGAATGCCGGTTTCCACCTCGTACAGCGTCACCCGCGTCTCCCGCCCCTGGGCGTCCAGCACGGTCCATTGCCGCAGTTCCATCGGCGCTTCGGCGAAGGACAGCGTCAGCAGCCCCTCCGCCCGCGCCCCGGTGCGATGCAGCGCCACTCGCAGGAAGCCGCCGCTGCGCTCCGTGCCGACCACGGTGATATTGCCGGACAGCCGGATCTCGGGCGTCAGCAGCAGGCCGAGCGGGGTGGAGGAGGCCGGCACGGCCGTCGGCTGGCGCAGTTCCCGGTCATACATCAGCACCTGGCCGCCGGAGGCCACCAGCAGCAGCGGCTCCGGCGGGTCGTAGTCGAAGCGCATGCGGCCTGGGCGGCTGATCAGCGCGGTGCCCTGGGCCGAGGCGCCGTTCTGCGCCACCTGCAGGAAGCGGGCGCGCAAGGTGCGCAGGCTGTTGAGATAGGCCTCGACCCGCCCCAGCGCGGCACGGTCGATGGCCCCCTGGGAATGGCCGGGGCGGGACAGGGCGGGGGTCAGCGCCAGGGCGGCGACGGCCTGCAGCAGGTGACGACGGGTCATGCCTTGGCAGATGGCCCATCGGGGCCCTCCCGGAAAGGCCCCGCCACGTTAACCTCATCTCAATCCCGCGCGGGCTGTAATGCGCCGACGCCGATGGCCAGAACCGCCATCCCTCGCCCGAAAACCGGGTTCAAGGCGCCTCGCAACCGCGGAGCCCGCCCATGCCCTTCGATTTCGTCCCGCCCGGCAGCCTGGCACCCCTGCCGATCGATGCCGGCACCATCCACGGCGTGCCGCGGCATGAGCTGGTGGCGCATGCGCTGGAACAGATCAGCCCCGCCCTGCGCGGCGCGGTGGCGGAGATCGAGGTCAGCGGCGGCGGCCAGTTCGTGCATATGGGCATGGTCTTCGACCAGGTCGCCTGGCGCGCCATCTGGCGCCGCCCCGGCCTGCCGGTGGCCAGCGGCAGCTTTCCCGTGTGGAACGGCAGCCCGGTCTGACAGCCGGTTTCGCGCCGGCCGCCGCCGTCCTAGGCTCCTCGCAATACCCGCGGAGAGCCCGAGTGTTCGAGACCGAAGCCACCCCCGAATCGCGCATCGCCGGCGCCGCCGCCCTGCTGGCCGAGATCCGCCGCGGCCGCCGCGCCCCCATCCCCGGCCTGCCCGAGGCGCTGCGCCCCACCACCATCGCCGAGGCCGAGGCGATGCAGGTGGCGACCTATGCCGCGCTCGGCTGGCGCATCGCCGGCTGGAAGGTGGGCCGCACCCAGGGCCAGCCCATCGCCGCCCCGCTGCCCGCCGAATTGCTTTCCCCTGTCACCGAGGCACCGCTGCGCCTGCCGCGCGGCACGGCCATGGAGCTGGAAGTGGCGCTGCGCCTGCGCCAGGGCCTGGACCGCGCCGCCCTGGCCGCGCTGCAGCCGGCGGATCTGCCGGCCATCGCCGACCTCGTCCTGCTCTTCGAATTCGTCGAAACCCGCTTCACGCCGGACCATCCGGCCGGCGACCTGGAAAAGCTGGCCGATTGCGTCTCCAACGGCAGCTGCGTCTTCGGTCCCGACACCGGCGCCTGGACCTGGCCGGATGCGGAGGCGCTGGAGATGCGCCTGGCCGTGGACGACATCACCGTGGCTCACCACGCCGGCCCGCATCGCGCCGTGCCGCTGGCGGAGCTTCTGGCCGGCTGGCGCGACCGCTGCCTGGCGCTCGGCCACCTGCCGCGGGCGGGGGAGGTGATCACGCTGGGCAGCCAGACCGGGATGCTGCCGGTGCCGGCGGCCGGCGGGCTGCTGCTGGGCGAGATGAAGGGGCGCGGCAGCCTGGCCTGCCGCGTCGCCCCGCTCGGCAGCTGATGGTGGCGGTGGGCGACCCCGCCGGCGACGCGCCGCTCGCCCGGCTGCACGGCATGGGCGGGCATCTGCTGCTGTATCCGGACCGCATCCGCCTGCTGCGCCACGGCCCCTGGTTCACCGCCATGAACCTGCTGGCGCATCTGGAGCGGGAGATGGAATCGACCATCCTGCTGCGCGACCTCGTGGCGGTGCACATGGTGCGGTCGCTGCTGCTGGTGCAGTTCCTGCGCCTGACCTATGCGGGCTGCCCGAACCCCACCGGGCATTACCTGCGCGACGCCTTTGCGGAGAATGCCTTTCTTTTCAGCCTGGCGGACAACCGCCCGCTGCTGGAGATGCAGCGCCAAATCACCGCGGCCACGCTGCGGCTGCAGGGCGGGGCGCCTCAGGGCGCGCGGTAGTCCGGGCGCGCCGGCAGCGGCCAGGTCTCGGCCTCCAGCCGGTCCGCGGTGCCGGCGATCTGCGCCGCGGCCAGCGGATGGCCGGCATCCAGCGCCGCCACGGCCAGCTGCCGCAGCCGGGCCAGGATCGTGGCCAGGCTTTCGCCCGCCGGCGGTGCGGGAAGCAGTTGGGACGGGTCGATTTCGGAAGGGCGCGCCATCATCGTCGATCGTGACTTCGAAAGTTTGTCCGGACAAGCAGCGGCAGGCATGCAGGGCACGAGCCCATCACCTTTCCGCGAATAGCCGGCCCCTTGTCAGGCGCGCTATAGAACATAACATGAACTTACAATACTTTCGGATGTGCTACCCATGGAGCTGCTCCGCAAGCTCGAGATCCTGGCCGACGCCGCCAAATACGATGCCTCCTGCGCCTCCTCCGGCACAACCAAGCGCAACAGCCTGAAGGGCGGGCTGGGCAGCACGGAGGGCAGCGGCATCTGCCATGCCTATGCGCCGGACGGGCGCTGCATCTCGCTGCTGAAGCTGCTGCTGACCAATGCCTGCGTCTTCGACTGCGCCTATTGCATCAACCGCGCCTCCTCCAACACGCCGCGCGCGCGCTTCACGGTGGAGGAGGTGGTGCAGCTGACGCTGGGCTTCTACCGGCGCAACACGATCGAGGGGCTGTTCCTCTCCTCCGGCATCATCCGCTCCCCGGACTACACCATGGAACAGGTGGTGCGGGTGGCCCGCGTGCTGCGGCTGGAGCACGGTTTCCGAGGGTATATCCACCTGAAGACCATCCCCGACGCGGCGCCCGAATTGCTGGCGGAGGCCGGGCTCTATGCCGATCGCCTCTCCATCAACATGGAGCTGCCGACCGTCGCCGGCCTCGAATCCCTCGCCCCCGAGAAGGATTTTCGCCGGATCCGCCACGCCATGGCGGGGCTGCGGACGCGCATCGAGGGCGCGCAGGAGGAGGCGAAGACCGCCCGCCGCGCGGCCCCGAAGCGATTCGCGCCGGCGGGGCAGAGCACGCAGATGATCGTGGGCGCCGATGGGGCGGATGACGGCGCCATCCTCGGCACGGCGACGGATCTCTACGCCGGCTACCGGATGCGGCGGGTCTACTACTCCGCCTATTCGCCCATCCCCGATGCCTCCCGCCTGCTGCCGCCGGCGGCGCCGCCGCTGGTGCGGGAACACCGGCTGTACCAGGCCGATTGGCTGCTGCGCTTCTACGGCTTCTCGCGCGAGGAGATCCTGGCCGGCGGGCAGGGCGGCATGCTGGACCTGGAGCTGGACCCGAAGACCGCCTGGGCGCTGCAATCGCGCCAGGATTTCCCCGTGGACCTGAACACGGCGCCGCGCGAAATGCTGCTGCGCGTGCCGGGGCTGGGGGCCAAGACGGTGGACCGGCTGATCGCGGCGCGGCGGCACACGCGGCTGCGCGCGGCGGACCTCGCCCGGCTGCGCGTCAGCCTGGCCAAGGTGCTGCCCTTCGTGGTGCTGGCCGACCATGTGCCGCGGGGGCTGGAGGGGGCAGGGCTGCGAAGCCGGCTGCTGCCCGCCACCGCCTTCGCGGCGGCCGCTCGCCCCGTGCAGATGGCGCTGTTCTGATGCCCGCTTTGGCCCTGCGGCAAGGCGTGGCGGTGACGCTGCCCGGCCCCGCCGATTTCACCGCCTGGCGCCAGGCAGCGCGCGGGCTGGTGGCGGCCGAAATTCCGCCCGAACAGGCGGAATGGGTGGTGGCCGGCGAGCTGCCCGGCCTGCTGGCGGAAGCGCCGGCGCCGCCGCCTTCCGCCGCGCCCTTCAGTGTGCCGCGCGCCTTCCTCGACCAGGCGGAGATCGCCATCCGCCACAGCGACCGGGAACGCTTCGCGCTGCTCTACGGCCTGCTCTGGCGCCTGACCCATGGCGAGCGCCACCTGATGCAGGCGGCCACCGACCCCGCGGTGATCCGCCTGTCCGCCCTGGTGAAGGCGGTGCGGCGCGATGCGCACAAGATGCACGCCTTCGTCCGCTTCCGCGAAGTGCAGGCGGAGGACGGGCCGCGCCACATCGCCTGGTTCGAGCCCGACCATCATATCGAGGAAGCGGAGGCGGACTTCTTTGTCCGCCGTTTTGCCAGCCTGCGCTGGTCCATCGTCACGCCGCGCCGCAGCGTGGCCTGGGACGGGCAGGCGCTGGACTTCGGCCCTGGCGGGCGGCGCGCCGATGTGCCGCCGGACGATGCGATGGAGCCGCTCTGGCGCGCCTACTACGCCTCCATCTTCAACCCCGCGCGCCTCAAGCCGGGCGCCATGCGGGCCGAGATGCCGCGCAAATACTGGCGCAGCCTGCCGGAGGCGGCGGAGATCCCCCGCCTGATGGCGGAAGCGCCGCGGCGGGTGGCGGAAATGGTCGAACGCGCCGCCGCCGCGCCCAATCCGCGCCCGCAAAAGCCGCGGCATCTTTCCATGCCGCCGCACGTTTTGCGGGACATGCCGACGCCGATCGACGCCCCCGCCGACCCCGCCATGGCCCTGGCCGCGCTGCGGGAGGAATTGCTCTCCCGCCCCGACCTGCCCGCCTTTGCCGCCCGCGCCACCCAGCCGGTCTTCGGCGAGGGCCCGGTCGGCGCGGCCCTGATGTTCGTCGGCGAGCAGCCGGGGGATGAGGAGGATATCGCCGGCCGCCCCTTCGTCGGTCCCGCCGGCCGGCTGCTCGACCGCGCCCTGGCCCAGGCCGGGGTGGAGCGGCGGGACGCCTATCTGACCAACGCCGTGAAGCACTTCAAATTCACGCCCACCGGCAAGCGGCGCATTCACCAGTCGCCCGATGCCGGCGACATCACCTACTACCGCCCCTTCCTGGCGCGGGAGGTGGCGGCGGTGGCACCAAGGCTGGTGGTCTCATTGGGTGCCTCGGCGCTGACCGCGCTGACCGGCAAGAAGCTGCCGGTGCTGAAGACTCGCGGCCAGGTGGTGACGGCGTTGGGCGGCCAGCCGGTCTTTGCGACGGTGCATCCCAGCTACCTGCTGCGGCTGCCGGATGCAGAGGCGCAGGCGGCGGGCTTCGCCGATTTCGTGGCGGACTTGCGGGCGGCGCAGGCGCACACGCAGGGGTTGTGATTGCGCAGAATATACCATATTGGCGGTTTTGACGCCCGCTGCTAGGGATTCGATGACTCATCGAAAGCAGACGGACCATGGTACAGCGCAGTCCCAGTTGGCCGGCCGAATACGCCGCTGCGGTCCGCAATCTCTACAACAGCGTCGACAGCGCGCTGACCTTCACGCCCGTCTCCGGCCAGGATGGCGCCGACCGCACCGGCCAGGTCTTCGACAGCATCCCCGCCCCGCTCGGCCTCGACTTCGTTCGGGTCCAGCTGGAAACCGGCAGCGCCTATGACTTCCGCGCCTCCGGCAGCAGCGGCACGCTGGAACTGACCATCCTCGACGCCTCCGGCTATCTGCTGCTGCACTACGATTCGGACGGCAACTTCGGCAGCGCCATGAGCACGCTGCTGGACTTCGTGCCGGACTATTCCGGCACCTATTACCTGGGCTTCGCCTTCACCAGCGCCGATTCCGGCAGCTACCAGGTCAGCGGCGTCCAGGACGTCTATGCCGATGGCGTCAACGGCCCGCCGTCCCGGCTCAACGTCAACCCCGTGCCGACGCAGCGGACGGAGGGCGATCAGAACGCGACCGATTTCCATGTCACCATCGAGCGGAGCGGCAACCTCGGCGTCAGCACCACCGCCACCTGGCGGGTGTCCGGCCAGGGCGGCCAGCCGACCGACGCGCGGGATTTCGTCACCAATGGCGGGCAGGTGACGTTTGCGCCGGGCGAATCCTCCAAGATCGTGACGATCAGGGTGCGGGGCGACCTGGAGGTCGAGCCGAACGAGACCTTCGTCTTCACGCTGAGCGACGCCCGCGGCGCCCTGATCGGCAATGCCACCGTCGCCGGCACCATTTTCGACGACGACAGCAACCCCGCCTATGTCAGCCTCACGCCGCTGAGCACGGATTACGCGGAGGGGTCGGATGGCGGCGCCTCCACGCACAGCTTCCTGGTGAAGCGCAGTTCCGGCAGCGGCACCGCCGAGCTGGGCTGGATGGTGCAGAACTTCTCCCTCACCGGTGTCGATGCCACGGACTTCGTCGGCAATGTCATGCCCTCCGGCCGGGTCAGCTTCGCCGAAGGCGAGACGCAGAAACTGGTGACGCTGCAGCTGCGCGCCGATCGCCTGGCGGAGACGGACGAGACCTACAGCTTCGTCCTGCGGGACCTCCCCTCGGGCTACCGCTTCACCAACAGCTCCGCGCAGATCACCGTTCGCGACGACGACGCGCCCCTGGCCCAGCTCGCGATCGGCGTGGATCAGGACAGCGTGATGGAAGGCACGGGCACCGGCGTGCGCGTGGTCTCCTTCACGGTGACGCGCAGCGGCGACCTGTCCCTGGCCAGCACCGCAGCCTGGCGGGTCGTGACCGAGGCCGGCGGGGCCGGTGCCGCCGACTTCCTGGGCGGCGTGCTGCCCTCCGGCACCGTCAGCTTCGCCGCCGGCGAGGCCTCGCAGACCATCAGGGTGCGGGTGCTGCGAGATGCCGAGATCGAGGCCGATGAGCGCTTCGGCGTGGTGCTCGACACCCCATCCCATCGTACCGGCATCTCGGCGGATTCGCAGGCCTGGACGACGGTGCTCGATGATGACGCGCCCGCACCGCCGCCGCCGCAGATCATCACCATCGAGGCGCTGGAGCCGGATGGAGTCCTGGAGGGTACGGGCGGCAGCGGGAGCATCCACCAGTTCCGCATCAGCCGCAGCCATGCCGAGACGGCGACGCCGACCCTGTCCTGGGAGATCGACTTCGGCCGCGGCCCGGACACGCGGGACTTCCGAGGTCCGGTCGCGGGCAGCGTGACCTTCGCGGAAGGCGAGCTGGGCCGGATCATCCAGGTCGAGATCGCCCCGGATGCGGAGGTGGAGAGGGATGAGGTCTATCAGATCGGCTTCTCCAGCCTGCCGGCCGGCATCTCCTTCGGCAACCTCGGCACCTATGGCACCATCCTCAACGACGACGGTCTGCAGCCGCGGCTCTACAACCTGTACCGGGGCTCGCCCGAGGCCGTGACGGAGGGCACCGGCTCCGGCACCACGCCGGTGACCTTCCACATTTCGCGCAGCCAGGACATGACCACGGAACAGGTCAGCTGGCGGATCGTGACCCGGCAATCCGACGGGACGGGCTATGCGGAAGCCTCCGCCGCGGACTTCGCGCCGGGCCAGGCCCTGTCCGGGGTCGCGACCCTGGAATATGCGCGGTGGTTCACCAGCGTCACGGTGCACCTGGCGCCGGACGCCCTCATCGAGATGGATGAGGGTTTCACCTTCCAGCTGAATGACGGCCGGCCCTATGCCGACGGCACCAGGCTCGAGCTGCATACGCGGATCATCGACGACGATGCCGCCGCCTCGCTGGATATTGCGGCGACCATGACCAGCCGCGCGGAGGGCACCGGCAGCGGCGTGGCGGTGCACGAATTCCTGGTCACCCGCAGCGGCAACCTCAATATCGCGGCCACCGCGCGCTGGTCGGTGCAGGGCGACAGCAACCTTCCGGTCGATGCGGCGGATTTCCTGGGCGGGTTGCTGCCCAGCGGCACCGTCAGCTTCGCCGCGGGCCAGGACAGCCAGATCATCAAGGTGCGCACGCTGCGCGATGGCACCGCCGAGCGGGACGAGGGCTTCCGCGTCACCCTGCATGACCCCGGCAAAGACGTGGTGCTGTCCACCGCCAGCGCCAGCGTGACCTTGCTGGACGACGACACCCAGCGCGCCACCTACGCGGTCACCCCCGCCAGCAGCAGCCGTCCAGAAGGCACAGGCAGCGGCGTGACGGTGCATGAGTTCACCGTGACGCGGGCGGGCGACCTCTCTGCCGCGCAGGTCGCGTGGTCCGTCGCGGGCAGCGGCCCGTCGGCGGCCAATGCGGCCGATTTCATGGGGGGCGTGCTGCCGGGCGGGACCCTCGCCTTCGCCGAGGGCCAGGCCAGCCAGATGCTCAAGGTGCGCGTGCTGCGCGATGCGACGGTGGAGGCGGACGAGGCCTTCGCCGTCACGCTCCGCGCCATCGGCGGCCCCTCTGGCGGGCAGGTGCTGGCCACCGCCAGCGGCAGCATCGGCAATGACGACCAGCCGCCGCCGGCCTTCGCGGCGACCCTCACCGCCACCGCCGCGGGCCGTCCGGAAGGCACTGGCAGCGGCGTGACGGTGCACGAATTCATGGTGACCCGCAGCGGTACGCTGTCCGCCGCGGAGCTGACCTGGTCCGCCGCCGGCAGCGGTGCGGCGGCCGCCGATGCGCTGGACTTCCTGGGCAATGTGCTGCCCGAAGGCCGGCTTACCTTCGCCGAGGGCCAGGCCAGCCAGATGCTCAAGCTGCGCGTGCTGCGCGATGCGACGGTGGAGGCGGACGAGGCCTTCGCCGTCACGCTCCGCGCCCCCGGCGGCCAGGTGCTGGCCACCGCCAGCGGCAGCATCCTGAACGACGATGCGCCACCCGTCAGCTACACCATCGCGCCCGGCAGCCTGGGCCTGGCGGAAGGGACGGGCAGCGGCGTCTCCGTGCACAGCTTCACCATCACCCGCCAGGGCGACCTCTCCTTCGCGAGCCAGGCCAATTGGTCGGTGGCGGGCTTCGGCGCGGATGCGGCGGAGGCCTCGGACTTCCTCAATGGCGTGATGCCCGGCGGCCGCCTCGACTTCGCCGCCGGCCAGGAAAGCCAGGTGCTGAAGGTCCGCGTGCTGCGCGACGCGGTGGCGGAGGGGGATGAGGGCTATGTGCTGCGCCTGCCGGGCGCGACCGCGACGGGCCTGATCCTGGACGACGACACCGCCCGCCTTGCCGCGGCCCAGGCCGACCTGCAGCTGATCGGTTGAGGCCGCGTCACCCAGGCATTGCCTATATGCATAATCGGAACTGTTGCATCGACCGGGGCACCGTTCCGGGACATGGTGGCGGGGCACGGCAACCCCGCCACCAGCAAGAGATCAATCCAATGCGCAAGACCACGATGGCCACGCTGCTGCTCGGCGGCCTCATCACCCTGGCCCCGGGCATGGCCTCGGCCCAGGCCGCCTATACCTGGCAGGGGCCGACGCTGCTCTCCGCCGGCAACACCCTGAACGGCTGCCGCCTGCGCACGCCGATGGCCACCCATACCGGCAGCCTGGCCCTGAGCAACATCTTCCTGACGGTGAGCAATACGGGGCAGCAGCCGGTGCGCATCACCGCCGATGTCGAGCTCTCCGGCAACAACAGTCGGAAGTCCGCCACCATCAGCTCCGGCGTGATCCCGGCCGGCAGCCAGGCCTCCATCCAGGTCTTCACCCCCGGCGGCTCGACCCGGGACGGCACGACGCTGCGGGTAAGATTCACCAGCTGCGTGGTCGTCCCAAACTGACAGCAGGGCGGCGCCGGCGGCTTGGAGCTGTTTCGCCGAAAGCGAAGACGGTGAAACAGCTCTAGCTCATTGTCTTGACGCGTTTTCCGAGTCGCCTTGCGAAGCCGCAAGGCTTGAAAACGCTCTACAGCACGATCTGTCCGAATGGACAGATCTCGTGCTGTAGAAGCTATTGTTTCTAAAGCACGAAATCGGTTCACACTGATTCAGTGTGAACCGATAGTTCTTTAGTTCAGCCGCTGGCGCAGCTCCTCCAGCAGGCCGCGCACGCGCATCGCCTGCAGCCCCTCCGGCGCCAGCACCAGGAAGCGTTCCAGCGCCGCGATGGCGGCGCCGATGCTGTCCAGCCGCTGGTGCATCAGCCCGGCCTCGCGCCACAGGGGCGCGGCCTCGGGGGCGATGCGCAGCATGTCTTCCGTGCAGGCCAGCGCGCCGGGCAGGTCGCCGTCGCGCAGGCGGCGCACCTTGATGTTGTTCTGCAGCCGCAGCAGCACACCGCGCTTGTCCATCGGCGCCAGCGCCGCCGGGCCGAGCTCCGCCTGGTCCCCGGCGAAGCGCTTCAGCGTGGCGCGCAGCGCGCGGGCATCCAGCGCCTCCCCGCCCGCGAAGACATCCACCACCACCTTGCCGCGCCCCGCCAGGGCCAGCAGGAAATGACCGGGGAAGTCGAGGCCATGCGCCTCCCACCCCGCCGCCTCCGCCGCATGCAGCCAGAGGATGCCCAGCGCCACGGGCAGGCCGCGGCGGCGCTCCATCACCCGCAGCAGATTGGCATTGGCCAGGTCGTCATAGGTCTCCCCATCGCCGCCATAGCCGAAGCGGCCGTGGATCACCTCGGCCAGCACGGCGCGGCGGCGCTCGGCATCGCCGGCATCGGCCGTCTCATCCGCCGCTGCGGCTTGCACCGCCTCCCGCGCCAGGGCGGTCAGGTGCTCGGCCCCGGCGCGCCAGTCAAGCTCCGGCGCATCGATGCGCGCCAGTTGCAGCGCGGCGGCGCCGATGTCGATCTCGGCATCCGGTAGCGTGCCGATGGCGGCCAGCGCCGCCCGCGCCTCCGCCACGCCCGGGACGGCCTCGCTCATCGGTCAGCCCGCCGAGGGGACCATCCGGCCCAGCCGCCGGCCACCGAAGATATGGACATGGAAATGCGGCACCTCCTGCCCGGCATCCTCGCCCATATTGGACAGGATGCGGTAGCCATTCGCCTCCAGTCCCAACGCCTTGGCCACGCTGCCGACCGCACGCCAAAATCCGGCGATTTCCGCATCGCTGGCATTCGCGGCGAAATCCGCCTGGCTGACATAGGCGCCCTTCGGGATCACCAGCACATGCACCGGCGCCTGCGGGTTGATGTCGTGGAAGGCGAGGGCGAAGGCATCGTCATGCACCGTCTTCGCCGGGATCTCCCCGCGCAGGATGCGGGCGAAGATATTCTTCGAGTCGTAGGGCGGCAGGCCGGTCACGCGCGTCATCGTCGGGGGCTCCGGGGCGTCGTCAGGCACCCTGTTCTGGCCGCGGGCCCGGCCCGACGCAAGTCGGGCTCAGGGAAGCTTCGTGGTCCGCGCCGCCCGCACCAGCGCCTTCGGCCGGGCCGCCTTTTCGGCAATGCCGGAAATGCCCTGCCGCCGGGCGAGTTCCGCCCAGACCTCCTCCGGCGCGATGCCGGCATCCACCCAGACGACGACCAGGTGATACAGCAGGTCGGCGCTTTCCAGCACCGTGGCGTGGCGGTTGCCCAGCGTCGCCTCGATGACGCATTCCACCGCCTCCTCCCCCAGCTTCTGCGCCACCTTCGCGGTGCCGCGTGCCAGCAGCCGGGCGGAGTGGGAGATGGCGACATCGCCGGCGGCGCGCCGTGCCTCCACCGTGCGCCACAGCGCGTCCAGGATCGCGGCCTCCGCCCCCTCCACCCGGAAGGGCTCCAGCGCGCCCGCGCCGGCCGCCATGGCGCGCGGCTTGGCCAGCACCTGCGGCGCCGGGATGGAGGCGGGCAGCGGCAGGGCGGCAGCCACCTTGGCGGATTTGCGCCGCGCCTTGTCCAGCTTCGCCTTGGGGGCGGGCTTCTGCTTCGGTGGCTTCACCTTCGCCGCGGCCTTGGCCGGCTTGGCCTTGGGGGCCGGGGCCTTGGCACCCTTGGCCGTCGCGGCCCGCTTCACCGTCTTGGCCATCAGCCTGCCTCCGCCAGGGGTCGCACCGGCAGGCCAGCGGCCTGCAATGCCGCCTTCGCCTCACCGATCCGCATCTGGCCGTAGTGGAAAACACTGGCCGCCAGCAGCCCGGTGGCCCCGGCCCGCGCGCCATCGACGAAATGCGACGCCTCCCCCACCCCGCCGGAGGCGACGATCGGCAGCCGCACCGCCGCCCGCACCGCGCGCAGCAGCGCCAGGTCGAAGCCCGCCCTTGTACCGTCGCGGTCCATCGAGGTCAGCAGGATCTCCCCCGCGCCGCGTTCTTCCGCCTGGCGGCACCATTCCACCGCATCGATGCCGGTGCCGCGGCGGCCGCCATGGGTGAAGACCTCCCAGCCCCCCTTGCCGTCGCCGCGCGCATCCACCGCGACCACGATCGCCTGGCTGCCGAAGGCCTCGGCGCCGCGCGTCACCAGCGCCGGATCGGTGACGGCGGAGGAATTGATGGAAATCTTGTCGGCGCCCGCCAGCAGCAGCCGGCGCATATCCTCCACGCTGCGCACGCCGCCGCCGACGGTCAGCGGGATGAAAACCTGCGCGGCGGTGCGAGAGACGACGTCCAGAATGGTGTCGCGTCCTTCGTGGGAGGCACCGATATCGAGGAAGGTGACCTCATCCGCCCCTTCCCGGTCATAGATCCGCGCCTGCTCCACGGGGTCCCCCGCATCGCGCAGCTCCAGAAAATTCACGCCCTTGACGACGCGGCCGTCCTTCACGTCGAGGCAGGGGATCACACGCAGGGCCAGCACCGGCAGAACTCCGGAGGGGGAGGGGGGACAAATTCCCGACATGTCGCTTGCCGCACCGGTCCGGCGGGCGATCCGGGGCGAAGCGCGTGATTGCGACGCGACCGCGCCGCGGTCAAGCGCGCAGGCGGCGTCCCGGGCTAGGCCGCCAGCCGCAAGGCCGCCGCCGGATCCACCCGCCCGTCATACAACGCCCGGCCGAGGATGGCCCCGGCCACCACGCCATCCGCCCTCAGCGCCACGATATCGTCGGTGGAGGCCAGGCCGCCCGAGGCGATGACCGGGATCGGCACAGCGCGGGCCAGCGCCGCGGTCGCCGCGACATTCACGCCGGTCAGCATGCCGTCGCGGGCGATGTCGGTGTAGATGATGGCCGCCGCGCCGCTTTCGGCGAAGCCGGTGGCGAGCTCGGTCGCTGTGGTACCGCTGGTCTCGGCCCAGCCCTCCGTCGCCACGAACCCGTCCCGCGCATCGATGCCGAGCGCGACGCGCCCGGGGAAGGCGCGGCAGGCGGCGCGGGCGAAATCGGGGTCCTTCACCGCGGCCGAGCCCAGGATGATGCGGGTGACACCGGCGGTGAGCCAGGCCTCCGCCGTCGCCATGTCCCGGATCCCGCCGCCGAGCTGCACCGAAAGCCCCGGCACCGCCGCGATGATGGCCTGCACGGCCGCCGCATTGGCCGGCTTGCCGGCGAAGGCGCCGTCCAGGTCCACCACATGCACCCAGGCGAAGCCGGCACGGGCGAAGTCCGCCGCCTGGGCCGCGGGATCCGCATTGTAGATGGTGGCCTGCGCCATGTCGCCGCGCTTCAGCCGCACCACCTGGCCCGCCTTCAGGTCGATGGCCGGGTACAAGGTCAGTCCCATGCGCGTGTCCTATCTGACGCTGATCAGGCTGTCCGTGCTGCGGCCGCGCCCGGGCTCCAGCAGCTTGTGGTAGAAATGGCCGGCAACGGTGCGGCCATCGACCCGCGCATAGGCGGGGTGGGTACCCCAGCGCGTATAGCCCAGCGCCTCGAACAGCGAGATGGCGCTTTCCTGCGTCTCCCGCACGTCGAGGTTCAGCACGCGGATGCCCGCGCCCGCGGCGAATTCCTCGACGCGGGCCACCAGCTGCCGCGCCAGGCCGAAGCCGCGGGCATAGGGGGCGATATAGGCGTGGGTCAGCTGGGCGGCGAAGGCCTGGGCCTCGTTGTTGCGGGGCGGGCGCAGCAGCTGGGCGCTGCCGACCACGGTGCCGTCGAGGCGCGCGATGAACAGGCTGCGGTCCGGCACCAGCAGCACGCCGCGGAAATGCCGCGCCAGCGCGGCCCGGTCCTGGCTCTGCACCCAGCCGAAGCCGCCACCCTCGATGATCGCGGCGTTCGTCGCCTCGCAGAGGTCCGCGAGGTCGTGCGGCGTCAGCCCGGTGGCGAGCTCCACCGAGAGATCATGCCCGCCGGCCCGCGCGGTCATCGGGCCCATTTCAGGACGGGGCCCATGTCAGGAAATTCGCCAGGATGCGCAGGCCGACCAGGCTGCTTTTCTCCACGTGGAACTGCGTTCCGGCCAGGTTGTCCCGCCCGACGATGGCCGCGACCGGGCCGCCATAGCTCGTACTGGCCAGAAGCTGCGCAGGATCGCCGCCCGCCAGGGCATAGGAATGCACGAAATAGGCGTGCTGGCCGGGGGCGAGGCCGGCCAGCAGCGGATGCGCCGGCTGGGCCAGGTCCAGCCCGTTCCAGCCCATCTGCGGCAGCGGCAGGGCGGTACCATCCGTCCCGCGCGGGTCCATCGGCGCGATCTCGCCGGCGATCCAGCCGAGGCCCGGCGTCACCCCATGCTCCAGCCCGCGCGCCGCCATCAGCTGCATGCCGACGCAGATCCCGAGGAACGGCTTTTTTTCAGCGATCACCGCGTCGTTCAACGCCTCGACCATGCCGGGCAGGGCATCCAGCCCGCGGCGGCAGGCGGCGAAGGCGCCCTGGCCGGGCAGCACGATGCGGTCGGCGGCCCGCACATCGGCGGCGAGCGTGGTGACGGCGATCTCGGCCGGCAGGCCGGATTCGCCGGCCACCCGCTCCAGCGCGCGCAGCACCGAGGCGAGGTTGCCCGAGCCGGGGTCGACGATGGCAATTTTCATGGCGCGCTGCGCACCAGGTCCGGCCGCTGCTGCATCAGGCGGAACCACGCGATTTCGAGGTCGGGCGCCGCCACCACGCCGGCCAGCTTCTGGCCGCGGCGGGCCAGGCGGGCGCGCAGGCGGTCCCGCGCCTCGAAGCCCGCCAGCACATGCAAAGCGGGCACCACGACGCCGGCCAGCGCCTCCGGCAGCAGCAGGCTGGCAGCCGCGATCAGCAGGAAGAGGCCCAGAGCCTCCCACCACAGCCGGTTCCAGGCGAACCACAGGGGGCCGAAGATGGCGGCGGCCAGGGAAAAGCCTTCCTTCACCAGGACCGGCGGGCGCGCCTTGGGCTCGGGCCAGCCTTCGGGGCCCGGCGGCGGCGGGGCTTCGGCGTGGACGGTGTAGAGCTTCATCTCAGCCCTCCAGCGAACCCTTGGTGGAGGGGATTTCGCCCAAAGTCCGCGGGTCCATCTCCACCGCCATCCGCAATGCGCGCGCGACCGCTTTGAAGCAGGCCTCCGCCACATGGTGCGCGTTGGTGCCGGCCTTCAACGTCACATGCAGGGTGATGCCGGCATTGAAGGCGAAGGCCCGGAAGAATTCCTCAACCAGCTCGGTGTCGAAGGTGCCGATCTTGGGGCGCTGGAAGGCGACGGACCAGGCGAGGTAGGGCCGGCCCGAAATGTCGATGGCGGCCTCGGCCAGCGCCTCGTCCATCGGCAGCAGGCATTGGCCGAAGCGGCGGATGCCGCGCTTGTCTCCCAGCGCCTGGCGCAGCGCCTGGCCGAGCACGATGCCCACATCCTCCACCGTATGGTGATCGTCGATATGCAGGTCGCCCTTGGCCGCCACCGTCAG
The DNA here is from genome assembly GCF_019024325.1 of Falsiroseomonas tokyonensis. Classification (GTDB taxonomy): domain Bacteria; phylum Pseudomonadota; class Alphaproteobacteria; order Acetobacterales; family Acetobacteraceae; genus Falsiroseomonas; species Falsiroseomonas tokyonensis. The sequence goes on along the minus strand of NZ_JAFNJS010000001.1, from coordinate 933,249 downwards.
GTCGACCAGGGAATGCCGGGCGAGCGCCGTCAGCATATGGTCGAAGAAGCCGACCCCGGTCGCGACATCGGCGCTGCCGCGGCCATCCAGGTCGAGCGTCAGGCGGATATTCGTTTCCGAAGTGGCGCGGGCGAGGCTGGCTTGGCGCGTCATGGCGTTGCACTAGCCGATAGGGCGGGCCGGGTCCACTTGTGGCTGGGGGAGGGTCGGTCCGGAAGCGGCCGCGCCTGCAACCCAAGTTTCACCCAATTCGCATCCTGGCGTCATCGGCCGCCCCGATAAGGCGCGCCATGGCGGGTATCCAGATTTCCTCGGTGGCCAAGCGCTTTGGCGCGGTGGCTGCCCTGAACGACGTGTCGCTGACGGTGGGGCAGGGCGAGTTCATCGCGCTGGTCGGCCCCTCCGGCTGCGGCAAGACCACCCTCATGCGGATCGTGGCCGGCATCGAATCGGCCGATGCGGGACGGATCCTGGTGGGCGGGCGGGACGTGACCCGAAGCCGCGCGGCGGACCGGGACATCGCCATGGTCTTCCAGTCCTACGCCCTCTACCCGCATCTGACGGTGGCCCAGAACATCGCCGTCCCGCTGGCCATGCGGCGCCTGTCGGGCGCGGACCGGCTGCCGCTGCTCGGCCGCTTTCTGCCCGGGGCCGCCCGCCGCCGCGCCGCCATCGCGCAGGATGTGGCCGCCGTCGCCCGGTCCCTTGGCCTGGAGGCGATGCTGGACCGCCGGCCCGGCCAGCTCTCGGGCGGCCAGCGGCAGCGGGTGGCGCTGGCCCGCGCCATCATCCGCCGCCCCGCCGCCTTCCTGATGGACGAGCCACTGTCCAACCTCGATGCCGCGCTGCGGGTGCAGACGCGGCGGGAGATCGTGGACATCCACCGCGCCGCCGGCGTCGCCACCCTCTATGTCACGCATGACCAGACGGAGGCCCTGACCATGGCCGACCGGGTCGCGGTGATGATGGCAGGCCGCATCCTGCAGGTGGCCACGCCGGAGGAGATCTACGCCGACCCGCAGGACCTGCGGGTGGCCACCTTCATCGGCAGCCCCCGCATCAACACTTTGGCCGCTGAGGCCGGCGCTGACGGCGTGGTGCGGCTGGCCGGCGAGGCGGTGGGCCTGGTGGCCACGCCCGGTCCGCTGACGCTGGCGCTGCGGCCCGAGGATCTGTGGATCGCCGAATCCGGCATTGCCGCCACGGCAGAAGCGGTCGAATTCCTGGGCGAAAGCGTGCTGCTGCATGCCCGCCACGCCAGCGGCGAGCCGGTGATCCTGCGCCTGCCGCCCGAGGCCCCGCGCCCGCGCCCCGGCACCGCGCTGCGCCTGGGCTTCGACCCCGCCCGCGCCCTGCTGTTCGATGCGGCGGGCCGGCGCGTCGCCGCGCATGCGCCGGCGGAACGCGCCCTTGTCTGACGCCGTCCTTCCCCTCCGCCGTGCCGCGCCAATCGGCGAGGCGCTGGCCGGGCTGATGCTGACCGCGCCGGCGGCCATCGCCTATGCGGTGATGCTGCTGCTGCCGACGCTGGCCGCCGTGGCGCTCGCCTTCACCGACTACGAGCTCGGCATGCCGGGCTTCGCCTGGATCGGGCTCGACAATTTTTCGGAGCTGCTGGCGGATCGCGGTTTTGCGGTCTCGCTGCGGAACACCGTCATCTATGTCGGCATCGTCACGCCGCTGTCGATCGCGCTCGGCCTCGGCGCCGCGCTGCTGATCGAGGCCGGTATCCGCGGCCGGGCGCTGTTCCGCGCAGTGTTCTTCCTGCCGGTCGTCTCGCTGACCGTCGCCATGGCGGCGGCGTGGCAGTACCTGCTGCACCCCACCATCGGGCCGCTGAACGCGGCGCTGCGGCGCCTCGGCATCGCCGATCCGCCCTTCTGGCTCTCCTCCTCCGACTGGGTGCTGGCGAGCCTCGCCGCGATCGGGGTGTGGGAGAATCTCGGCTATACCATGGTGCTGTTCCTGGCGGGGCTGACCGCCATTCCGCGAGAGCTCTATGCGGCGGCGCAGATGGATGGCGCGCGGCGCGCTGTGGACCGCTTCCGCCTGGTGACCTGGCCGCTGCTCGGCCCCACCACGCTCTTCGTCGTCACCATCACGCTGATCCGCAGCGTCCGCGTCTTCGACACGGTGGCGGTGCTGACGCAGGGCGGGCCGAACCGCGCCTCCGAAGTACTGCTCTACACCATGTACCGCGAGGGCTTCACCTATCTGCGGCTCGGCTATTCGGCGGCGATCACGCTGGTGTTCCTCGTCATCGTGCTCGGCTTGGTCTGGCTGCAGACCAAGGCCTTGGACCGGAAGATCCATTATGGATGAGCGCCGTTCCTGGCTCGCGGATGCGCCGCGGCTGCTGCTGCTGGCCGCCCTCGGGCTGCTGGTGCTGGCGCCCTATGTCTGGATGGTCTCGGCCAGCCTGAAGCCACTGGACGAGCTGTTCCGCGCCAGCCTCGCACTATGGCCCGAACGTTTTTTCGCAGTCGAGAACTACGGCAAGGTCTTTGCCCGCGTCCCGGTGTTCCAATACATCTGGAACGGCATCGTGGTCTGCGCCGGCATCCTGGCCTTCCAGCTGCTGTTTGCCGTGCCAGCCGGATATGCGCTGGCAAAACTGCGCTTTCCGGGGCGGGACATCGCCTTTGGCGCGGTGATGCTCGGCCTGCTGGTGCCGCCGCATGTGCCGGCGCTGCCTTTGTATGTCGGCTTCAGCCAGCTCGGGATGCTGAACACCTACGCCGCGCTGATCCTGCCCTTCACCATCTCCGTCTTCGCGATCTTCCTGTTCCGCCAGTTCTTCAAGGCATTGCCGGATGAGCTGATCCATGCCGCGCGGCTGGATGGCATGTCCGAGGCCGGGATCGTCTGGCGCGTGGTGCTGCCCAATGCCTGGCCGGCGGCCACCGCCTTCGCGATCTTCTCGGTCGTCGCGCATTGGAACGACCTGTTCTGGCCGCTGATCGTGGTGGAGGGGCCGTCCCGCGCCACCCCTGCCCTCGGCGTGCTGTTCTTCCGCTCCGACGAGGCCGGCGACGATTTCGCCGCGCTGATGGCCGCCGCCGTGATCATGACGGCGCCGCTGGTGCTGGCCTTCCTGTTTGCCCAGCGCCGCTTCGTCGAGGGCATCGCCACCACCGGCCTCAAGGGCTGATTTTTTGTCAATCGGAGACACGCGCATGATCACACGCCGCCTCGCGCTGACCACCGGCGCCGCCCTGCTTGCCGCTCCCGCCCTGCGTGCGCAGCAAAGCACGGAAATCACCGTCCACTACGCGCAGCCGCAGATCTACAAGGAATGCTACGACGCGATCGCGGCGGAATTCGCGAAGCGCGAGCCGGGCATCCGCATCAACTTCATCACCACGCCGAACTACGAGGAAGGCACGCAGCTGGTGCTGCGCCAGGCCGCGACGAACCAGCTGCCGGACCTGTCCTACCAGGGCTTCAACCGCCTGCGCGTCTTCGCCGAGCGCGGCATCGCGCAGGACCTGGCGCCGCTGCTGGCGCGAGAGGGTGACCCGGCCGCGCAGGGCTACACGCCCGGCCTGCTGGCGCTGGCGCATTTCGGCGGCTTCCAGTCCGGCCTCGCCTTCGCGGCCTCGAACCCCATTTCCTACTACAATGCCGACCTGTTCCGCCGCCTCGGCGTCGATGCCGACCCCGCGGCCTTCCCGAAGAGCTGGGACGGCGTGATCGAACTGTCCGCGCGGATCGAGGCGCTGCGCGACGGCACCGACGGCATGTGGTTTCAGTGGCCCGGCGACGACTGGATGTTCTCCGCCCTGCTGTTCAGCCATGGCGCGCGGATGCTGACGCCGGATGAGCGCGATGTCGGCTTCGCCGGCCCCGAAGGCCTCGCCAGCCTGCGCCTGCTGCGCCGCATGGTGACCGAGGGCGGCATGCCCAACCTGAACGCGACCACCGCGCTTCAGGCCTTCGCCGCCGGCAAGCTCGGCATGCGCTTCGGCAGCACCGCCTTCCTGCGCAACATGATCCAGTCTACCGGCCGCAATTTCGAGCTGCGCACCGCGCACTTCCCGCAGGTGGCACCGGACGGCAAGCTGCCGACGGGCGGCGCGGCGGGCATGCTGACGGCGCGCGATGCGACGAAGCGCGAGGCCGCCTGGAAGTTCCTGCGCTTCTCCACCAGCCCGGAAGGCACGGCGCTGATGGCGAAGAACACCGGCTATGTCCCGGTGAACCAGATCGCGATCGACGACCCGCGCTACCTCGGCGAGTTCTACCGCGAGAACCCGCTGTTCCGCACCGCGACCGAGCAGGTGGACCGCATGATCCCCTGGTATGCCTTTCCCGGCACGCAGAGCGTCCGCGTGACGCAGGTGATGGTGGACAGCATGGCCCGCGTGGTGGAGGGCCAGGCGACCCCCGAGGTGGTGCTGCCCGAGATGGCCGCCGAGGTCCGCCGCCTGCTGCCGCGCCGGAGCTGACACGGTGCCGTCGATCCTGCAGCTCAGCGACGCGCATCTCTCGCCGCGGAACGACCTGTTCCGCGGCAATCTGGCCCGCATCCGCACCCTCGCGGAGGCCTCGCCGCCGGACCTGATCGTGGCCTCCGGCGACCTGTCGCTGGATGGCGCGGACCATGACGAGGATCTGGTGCTGGCCGCCGAACTGCACGGCGTCTTCCCGGCGCCGCTGCTGGCGCTGCCCGGCAACCACGACACCGGCAGCCATCCCCACACCATGCCGCGCCAGCCTTTTGACAGCGCGCGGCTGGACCGCTTCCGCGCCCATTGCGGGCCGGGCCGCGGGGTGGTGGACCTGCCCGGCTGGCGCGTCATCGGGCTGAATTCCGAGGTGATGGGCACCGGCCATGCGGAGGAAGCCGCCCAGGCCGATTTCATCGCGGAGGCCGCGGCCGGCGCCGGCGACCGCCGCATCGCGCTGTTCCTGCACAAACCGGTCTTCGTGACGAAATTCGCCGATCCGACCTTCGACTACTGGTCGGTGCCGCCCCAGGCCCGCGCCGCGCTGCTGCCGGTGCTGGAGCATCCCGGGCTGCGGCTGGTTGCCTCCGGCCATCTGCACCTGCACCGGCAGGTGATGCTGGGCCGCGTCAGCTACGCCTGGGCCCCGCCGCTGTCCTTCATCGTGGATCCGTCCGAACAGCCCGGCCTGCCCGGCGCAAGGGTGTGTGGGGCGCTGCTGCACCACCTGCATGAGGACCATGTGGAGACGGTGCTGCTCTCGCCCGAGGGGATGGAGACGCCGAGCCTCGACGACCTGCGGGCGCAGACCTACCCGCGCGCCGCCGCGTAAAGCACTATCGGCTCACGCTGATCCAGTGTGAGCCGATTTCGTGCTTTCCCAGAACCATAGCACCTACAGCACCAGATCAGTCCATTCGGACAGATCTGGTGCTGTAGGCGCCCGGGGCGGGGTGGCTTGCCGCCGGCCCTGCCCCGCGCCATCTGGGCGGGATGCACGCGACACACGCACCTCCCTCCTCCCCCCACGACCCCTTGGGCTGGCACGGCACCACCATTCTCTGCGTCCGCAAGGACGGACGCGTCGCCATGGCCGGCGATGGCCAGGTCTCGCTCGGCCAGACCGTGGTCAAAGGCAATGCCAGAAAAGTCCGCCGCATCGCCCAGGGCAAGGTCCTGGCCGGTTTCGCCGGCGCCACGGCGGATGCCTTCACCCTGCTGGAACGGCTTGAGGCCAAGCTGGAACGCTTCCCGGACCAGCTGGAGCGCGCCTGCGTCGAGCTCGCCAAGGACTGGCGCACCGACCGCTACCTGCGTCGGCTGGAGGCGCTGCTGGCCGTCGCCGACGGCAAGCGCAGCCTGCTGCTGACCGGCCAGGGCGATGTGCTGGAGCCGGAGGACGCCATCATCGGCATCGGCTCCGGCGGCAATTTCGCCCTCGCCGCCGCGCGCGCGCTGCTGCCGGTGGAAGGGCTTTCGGCCGAGGAGATCGCCAAGCGATCCATGGCCATCGCCGCCGGCATCTGCGTCTACACCAACGGCAATATCGTGCTGGAGACCATCGAATCGTGACGGAAACCGTGAATCTCTCCCCGCGGGAAATCGTCAGCGAGCTCGACCGCCACATCGTCGGCCAGAACGACGCCAAGCGCGCGGTCGCCATCGCGCTGCGCAACCGCTGGCGCCGCCAGCAGCTCGCCCCCGGGCTGCGGGAAGAAGTGGTGCCGAAGAACATCCTGATGATCGGGCCGACCGGCTGCGGCAAGACGGAAATCGCCCGCCGCCTGGCGCGCCTGGCCAATGCCCCCTTCCTGAAGGTGGAGGCGACCAAGTTCACCGAGGTCGGCTATGTCGGCCGCGACGTCGAAAGCATCATTCGCGACCTGATCGAGGTCAGCATCACCCAGACGCGCGACCAGTCCCGCAAGGCGGTGCAGGCCAAGGCGGAGCTGAATGCCGAGGAACGGCTGGTGACCGCGCTGGTCGGCGAGGGCGCCGCCGGCGAAACCCGCCAGAAATTCCGCCGCATGCTGCGCGAGGGCAGCCTCGAGACGCGCGAGATCGAGGTGCAGGTGGCCGAACAGGCCGCGCCCATCGGCATGATGGACATGCCCGGCATGCCCCCGCAGATGGGGAACATGCAGGAGATGCTGGGCAAGATGTTCGGCGGGCGGACGAAGCCGCGCAAGATGCAGGTGGCGGAAGCCCGCCAGCATCTGATCAAGGACGAGGCCGACAAGCTGCTGGACCAGGAGGCGCTGACCCGTGAGGCGATCTCCAATGCCGAGAACAACGGCATTGTCTTCATCGACGAGATCGACAAGGTCTGTGCCCGCACCGGCGAGGGCGGCGTGCGCGGCGGCGACGTGTCCCGCGAAGGCGTGCAGCGGGATCTGCTGCCGCTGATCGAGGGCACGACGGTGACGACGAAGCACGGGCCGGTGAAGACCGACCACATCCTGTTCATCACCTCCGGCGCCTTCCACCAGGCCAAGCCGAGCGACCTGCTGCCCGAACTGCAGGGCCGCCTGCCGATCCGCGTGGAACTCTCCGCCCTGACCCGCGAGGACTTCCGCCGCATCCTGAAGGAGCCGGAGCATTCATTGGTAAAACAGTACATCGCGCTGCTGGGGACGGAGGGCGTGACGCTCGACATCACCGAGGGCGCGACGGATGCGATCGCCGACCTCGCGGCCGAGATCAACGCGACGGTCGAGAACATCGGCGCGCGGCGGCTGGCGACGGTGATGGAGCGGCTGCTGGACGAGATTTCCTTCACTGCCTCGGACCGGGGCGGGGAGAGCATCTCGGTGGATGCCGAGCTGGTGCGGACCCGCGTGGCGCCGCTGGCGGGGAATGCGGATCTGTCGAAGTTCATCCTGTGATGTCGCGGTAAGCGCGAAGATTAGATGGACTAATCTTTGGCCTGAAGTTATAACTTCCGTTGACACATCGGTCGTTCCGATGGACGATGGAGGCATGCGTGGCAACCCTCAAGCTGCGGGCGATCGGCAATTCGGTCGGGGTCGTCCTACCGAAGGACGTGCTCTCGAAGCTCGACCTTCGGGAGGGCGACACGCTGCACCTGGTGGACAGCCCGGACGGTATTCGCCTGAAGCGCGCCGATCCGGAGTTCGAGCGGCAGATGGAAGAAGCCCGCGCGGTGATGCGCCGCCGGCGCGCAGTGCTGCGCGAACTCGCCAAGTGACGGCATCCAGGTGATGGCCGACATCACCTGGATCACGATCGACGTCGCGCTGGCCATCCATGAGGAACAGATCGCCGAACATGGGGGCGGCGAAGGCCTGCGGGATCGCGGCCTTCTGGAAAGCGCGCTGGCCCGGCCGCTGAACCTCCAGGCCTATGAAGCCGCGGACCTTCCCGCCCTCGCCGCGGCGCTCGGCTGCGGCATTGCCCGCAACCATCCGTTCATCGATGGCAACAAGCGCACAGCTTTCGTGGCGGTCGAAGCCTTCCTCGGACTGAATGGCCTGGACCTGACCGCCGACGACGCGAACTGCGTCCTCACCATGTTGTCAGTCGCAACGGGCGAAATGTCCGAAAGCGACTTCGCAATTTGGCTGCGCGCCCATACCGGACCGCGCCCCTGACACCCCATATCCTGCTTCATGTCCATCACCCTCGCCCCCCCGCCTCCCGACATCCTGCCCGCCGAGGCCCGTGCCGAGCTGGCGCGCGCCGTGGCGCAGCTGGAGGATGTCTCCCTCGCCGCCCGCTTCTCGGCCGCCATCGGCACGCCGATCGAGGCGCTGAAGAACCGGCTGCCCGGCGCAGCGCAGTCCATGCTGGACGGCGCGGTGAAGCGCGCCCTCTCCAGCGCCATGCAGGCCGCGCTGAAGGCGCAGCCTTCGGCCAATCCCACGCCGCTGCCTTCTGCCTGGTTCCACCGGGGCCTGGCGGCGGCGGCCGGCGCGGCGGGCGGCGCCTTCGGCCTGCCGGGCACGCTGGTGGAACTACCGGTTTCCACCACCCTGCTGCTGCGCCAGATCGCGGCGGTGGCGGAGGCGAATGGGGAGACGCTGGAGGACCCGCTGATCGCCGCCGAATGCCTGAAGGTTTTTGCGCTGGGCGGCCGGGACAAGCAGGATGACGCCTCGGACTCCGGCTATTTCGCCGTCCGCCTGGCGCTGGCGGAGGCGCTGAAGGGCGCCGTCGGCAAGGGCATGGCCGGCGCGTTGCTGCCCGGCTTCCTTGGCACCATCGCGGCGCGCTTCGGCGGGCCGGTGGCGCTGAAACTCTCGGCCCAGGCGGCGCCGGTGATCGGCGCGGCGGCGGGGGCGGCGGTGAACATCGCCTTCCTCGAGCATTTCCGGGGCATCGCCGAGGGCCATTTCACCGTCCGCCGGCTGGAACGCCTGCATGGCAAGGTCGCGGTGAAGGCCGCGTATGAGGAGCTGGCCACCCAGCGCGACGCCCGCTTCATGAACTGACCCGCCGGGGCTGACACCGGCGGGGGCGCGGGCCACTCTGCCGCGCATGGCAGCGGGCGCGGCACGGCAGGGAATGGCGCAGGCGCTGGGTGCGCCGGCGCTCGCCATGGGCGCCACCTTCCTGGCCTTCGGCGCCGCGGTGGCGGAGGCCGGGCTCTCGCTGCCCTGGGCGCTGCTCTGCACCGGCGCGGTCTATGGCATGGCGGGGCAGCTGGTGCTGCTGCAGCTGGCGGCCGGCGGCGGCGCCGCGCTGCCGGCCACCATTGCGGCGACGGCGGCCAATGCGCGCTTCCTGCCCATGGCGGTGGCCATCGCGCCGCTGCTCGGCCGCGGCGGGCGGCGCTGGCTGGTGCTGCCCTTCATCGCCATCACCCCCTGGGCCGCCGGCATGCGCGTGCTGCCCGGCCTGCCGGACGCCGCGCGCCTGCCCTGGTTCCTGGGCTTCGCCCTGGCCTCCTGGTGCGCCGCCATGGCGGCCACCGCCGCGGGGCATCTGGCCGCGCCGCTGCTGCCGGCCGAATTCCGCGCCGCGCTGCTTTTCGCCAATCCGCTCTATTTCGCCCTGCTGCTGGCCGCCGATGCGGCGCGGCCCGGCGTCGCGCCGGCGCTGCTGGCCGGCATCCTGGCCGCGCCGCTGGCCTTCGCGGTCGGCGGCGCCTGGGGGCTGCCGCTGGCCGGGCTGCTGGGCGGGACCCTCGCCTTCCTCTGGAACCGCCTGCGGTGAGCCAGGCCGATGCGGCGCTGGCCTTCACCATCGGCATCGGCCTGGCGCTGCGCGGCTGCGGCCTGCTGCTGGGCGGTGCGCTGCGGCCCGATCATCCGGCCATCGCCTGGGCCTCCGCCGTCTCCGTCGCCACGCTCGCCGCCTTCGTCACCCTGGCCATCGCGGCGCCGGCGGGGCTGCTGGCGACGGTGCCGCTGGCGGCGCGGCTGGCGGGGCTGGCGGCCGGCTTCCTCGCCTTCCGCCTGCTGCCGGGCCGCCTGCTGCCCGCCATGGGCGCCGGCCTGGCCGCGCTGCTGCTGGCCCGGGCGTTAACGGGCTGATACACTTCTGGTTGAAGAAGGGGGGAAGGGTCGCAGCCTGCGGGGATTGGGGCGCGCATGATCGGGTTCGACCTGGGCTCCGAGGCGGGGCAGGAACGCGCGCGCCTGGCGATGGAAAACTTCGGCATCGCATTCTTCGAATCCAATATGACCACCGGGCAGGTGGTGGTCTCGCCCAATGCCTTCGCCATGTTCGGCCTGCCCGTGCCGCCTAAGATGCCGGTGGATCGCACCGGCTTTTGGGACTGCTACCACCCCGACGAACTGGAGGCCGCCCGCGCCACCTTCGCCGCCGACCTGCGCGGCGAACGCGACCGCGACATCTATTGCGAGCGCGTCCGCATCATCCGCCAGACCGACCGCGCCATCCGCCATATCGAATTCCTGGGCCGCATGTTCGGCCCGCCGGGCGCCCGCACCCATATCGTCGGCATGCTGCGCGACGTGACCGAGCTGGTCGAGGCCGAGGCACGCCGCAGCCTTCTGGTGCGGGAGGTGAACCACCGCGCCAACAATACCTTGGCCGTGGTCCAGTCCCTGGTGCGGCTGACGCAGGCGGAGGATCTGCCGGACTACAAGCGGCGGCTGGAAGGGCGGATCCATTCGCTCGCCCGCACCCAGACACTGCTCGACCAGGCCATGCAGCACCCGGCCGCCTTCGCCCTGCTGGTCGCCTCCGAACTCGCCGCCTATCGCGACCATATCACGCTGGAGTCGGAGGATGTGCCGGACCTGGTGGCGCAGTCGGTGCAGCCGGTGGCGATGATCCTCTATGAGATGGCGACCAATGCCGCGAAGCACGGCGCCCTGGCCGCGGCCGAGGGCGTGGTGCGGATCGTGGCGCGCATCGAGGGGGCGGAGGTGGTGCTGCGCTGGGCGGAGCAGGGCGGCCCGCCGCTCGCCGCGCCGCCGCTCCGCAAGGGCACGGGCATGGCGGTCATCCAGTCGCAGATCCGCCGGCTGGGCGGCACGCAGCGGCTGGACTGGGCCCCGGATGGCTTGCGGGCGGAGCTGCGCTTTCCCCTGGCCTGCTGGGCCGGGCCGCCGGGCGATGGCGCTCAGCCGAAGCCGTAGAGTTGCGCCGGGTTGTCCACCAGGATCGCCTGCCGGGTCGAGGCCTGCGGCGCCCAATCCGCCAGCAGGTCGAGCAGCGCGGCATCGTCCGGGATGGCTTCCGCATTGGGATGCGGCCAGTTGGTGCCCCAGACCATCCGCTCCGGCGCCGCCTCCACCAGCGCGCGGGCCAAGGGGCCCACCGCCTCCGGGCGGGCCTGGTCCAGGCTGTAGGGGGAGGACAGCTTCACCCAGCCGCGCCCGGCCTGGACCAGATCCATCACCACGCCCCAGGCCGGATGCGCGGCCCAGTCGGACAGCGGTAGCTGAGCGAAATGGTCGAAGACGACGGGGCAGGGGGCCGCGCGCAACACCGGCGCCAGCTCCGCGATCAGTGCGGCACTCGCAAAAATCTGCAGGTGCCAGCCGAGATCGGCCATGCGTCGGGCCAGCGGCGCCACATCCGCCGGCGCCAGCGGAATGCCCTGCACCAGATTGGCCCGCGCGCCGACCACGCCGGCCGCTGCCATCTCTCGCGCCATCCCGGCATCGAAATCCGGCCGCACCACCGCGACCATGCGCGCCCGCGCCGGCCCGGCCTGCCGCAACGCCGCCAGATGCAGCGCGTTGTCGAGGCCATAGGTGGAGGGCTGCACCAGCACATGCCGATCCACGCGGAGCCTCTCCAGCAGCCGCGCATGGTCCGCCAGCCTGGCGCTGCCATGCGGCCGGGCGCCGGGGGCCACGGGGGCGGCGGCGTCATAGATGTGGTGGTGGCAATCCACCGCGCCGGGCGGCACCGCCAGGCGCGGCGGCGCCAAGGCTTCGGTAAAGGGAATTTTGGCGGCATCATCCATGACGTCTAGGCTAGCGCCACAGGACAGGCCGCCGGAAGACCGGCGCGGCCAGGGGGGACGAAACATCGTGCTGCGGGTCTTTCTCACGCATACGCCGGAAATGCGCGACGGCTACTACGCCGCGGCACCGCTCGCCGCGCTGCGCCAGGTGGCGGAGGTCACGCTGCACACCGGCGATGCGCCGCTTTCGGGTGCCGCCCTCGCCCGGGCCGCCGCAGGCTGCCAATGCATCGTGGCGGATCGCGCCACCCCCGGCACGGCCGAGACCTTTGCCCATGCCCCGGACCTGCTCGCCTTCCTGCGGGTGGCGGTCGATATCTCCACCATCGAGGTGCCGGCCGCCTCCGCCGCCGGGGTGCTGGTGACCCAGGCGACGCCTGGCTTCGTGGACAGCGTGGCAGAGCTGGCCATCGGCATGATGATCGACCTGGCGCGCGGCGTCTCGCCGCTGGCCGGCGCCTATCACCGGGGCCAGCCGCCTGGCTCCCGCATGGGCACGCAGCTTTCGGGCAAGACGGTCGGGATCATCGGCTGGGGCCGCATCGCCCGCCGGCTGGCAGAGCTGGCCGCAGCCTTCCGGATGCGGGTGCTGGTGCACGACCCCTACAGCCCGCCGGACCAGCCCGGCATCGAGGCGGCAGGCAGCCTTCAGCAGGTTTTTGCGCAGGCGGATTTCCTGGTGCCGCTGGCGGTCTCCACGCCGGAAACCCGTCACATCGTCGGCGCCCCGGCCTTCGCGGCGATGAAGGACGGCGCCTTCCTGGTGAACCTTTCGCGCGGGGAGCTGGTGGACGAGGCGGCGCTGGCCGCGGCGCTGGATGGCGGCCGGCTGCGCGGCGCCGCCATGGATGTCGGCAGCGCACCGGACCAACGGCCGGACCCGGCGCTCGCCGCCCGACCCAATGTGGTCGCCACGCCGCATATCGGCGGGCTGACGCCGGAGGCCGCCGAGCACCAGGCGATGGATACGGTGCGCCAGGTGGCCGCCCTGGCCCGCGGCGAGATGCCGCCCGGCGCGGTGAATGCCGAGGCCGCGCACCGGCTGCGCCGCTGGTGGCAGGGCCAGGCGGCACCGTGAGGCTTCGCCGCCTTCGCCTCTCGCCCGGCCGGCAGACCATCGCCGACCTGTCCTGGGCCTCGCTGCGCGTGCCGCGCTGCACGCTGACGGCGCGGCTTGCGATTCCCCAGGCCCTCGCCGCGCGGCGTGCCCTGCCGGCGCCGCGGCCGCCCTGGACAGTGCTCTTCGCGAAAGCCTTTGCGATCGCGGCCGCGACCCAGCCGGCGCTGCGGCGGCTGCATGCCACCCTACCCTCGCCCCGGCTGCTGGAAGTGCCGCATGCCATCGGCTGCGTGCTGGTGGAACGGCAGCATGAGGGGGTGGCGACGCTCGCCATCGCCCGCTTCACGGAGCCGCATGCCACGCCGCTCGCCACCCTTGCGGCCCAGCTGCACCATGCGAAGACGGCGCCGGTCGGGGACTGCCGGCCCTTCCACCGCCTGCTGCGCTTCGCCCGCCTGCCCTGGCCGCTGCGCCGGCTGATGCTGCGCTGGGCGCTGGCCAGCGCCACGCCCCTGCTGCGCTATGGCGGCACCTTCGCCATCTCCTCCCTGGGGGGGGAGGCGGTGATCGTCGACAGCGTCAGCGTGCTGCCCTGCTTCCTCTCCTACGGCCTGATCGGGGCGGATGGCGGGGTGGAGGTCTTCCTCTCCTTCGACCATCGCGTGATGGACGGCGCCGATGGCGCCGCGGCGCTGCAGGGGCTGGAGGCGGCGATGGAAACCCTGGTGGCCGAGGAGCTGCGCGGCATGGCGCCGCGGCAGCTCAGCCTGGCTGGTTGAGCAGCCGCGCCCGCGCCCAGATCGCCAGCCCCAGCACCCCGGCGCCGGAGACCAGGAAGGCGGTGGCATAGCCGGTGGCGACGATCAGGCTGCCGAAGACCACGGAGCCCAGGCTCTGGCCGAAGAACAGCGCCATGGCGAAGGCGGCCACCGCAGTGCCGCGCGCCTCGGGCAGGGCCTCGGTCGCGCGGGCCTGCAGCACGCCATGCAGCATGAAGAACAGCAGCCCCACCGCGCATTGCGCCAGCGCCACCATCCACCAGGCGCCGGCGAGCGCGAAGACCACCATGGCGCAGGTCAGCCCGATACCGCCCCACAGCACCTGCCGCCTTTCCCCCAGCCGCCGGGCCAGCCCGGCGGCACTCTGGGTATAAACGAAGGACCCGATCCCGAAGCTCGCCACGACCAGCCCGGCGGTGGCCGCCGTCAGGCCGAAGCGTTCGATCAGCAGGGAGGCCAAAAAGGGAAAGGCGCCACCGAACAGGAAAAACCCGTCCGCAGCGGCGGCCATCAGCAGTCGCCGGCCGGGCCGCCGTTCCAGGATGCGCAGGAAGCCCGAAAGCCCCATGGTGCGGCCGCCCCCGGCTGGCCGCTGCCAGAGCCCGGCGCCCTGCTTCACCGCAAAGAACAAGGTCATCCCCAGCGTCATCAGGCCAAGGCCGAGGAAGGCGGTGCGCCAGCCGGCATATTCCGCGACGGTGCCGGACAGCGGCGCCGCCAGAAGCTGGGAGGCGACCATGCCGGTCATCAGCTGCCCGATCATCCCCTGGCGCTGGTCGTAGGGCACCTGGTCGCCGATATGCGCCATGAACAGCGGCATCACCGCCGCGCAGCCGAAGCCGGCCAGCACCCGCACCGTCAGCAGCGTGCCGAGGTCGCCGGACATCGAGGCCGCGATCTGGGTCGCGCCATACAGCCCCATGGAGATCGTCACGATCCGCATCTTGCCGAAGCGGTCGCCGAGCGGCCCCATCACCAGCTGGCCGATGCCATAGGCCAGGGCGAAGCCGCCGATCAGCGGCGCCACCGAACCCAGCCCCACGCCGAATTCCCGCGCCAGCATGGGCAGCAGCGGGTCCAGCATGCGCATGCCGCAGCCGATGGTGAAGGCGGCCAGCGCCATCAGCCAGATGGGGGGATTCATATGCGGTCGGCCCTTCGGGCCGCCCTCAGGCGCCGGGCGGCGGCTCCGCCGCCTTGGCTCGCCGCATAGGCGGCGGCGCCCATTCGGGCGCTCAGACCGGTCATCCGACCGGTCTGCCGAAACCTGTCACGCGGCGTCAGCCTTCACGCGCCGCACCCGCTCGCTTTCCGTCTTCAGCTGCCCGCAGGCGGCGGAGATGTCGCGGCCGCGCGGGCGGCGGACGGGGCTGGAATAGCCGCCGGCCTCCAGGATCTCGGCAAAGGCGCGCACAGCCTCCCCGGTGCTGGTTTTGTAGGGGCTGCCCGGCCAGGGGTTGAAGGGAATCAGGTTCACCTTGGCCGGCAAGCCCTTCAGCAGCCGCACCAGCTCATGCGCCTCCGCCGGGCTGTCATTGACGCCGCGCAGCATGACGTATTCGAAGGTGATGCGCCGCGCGTTCGAGGCACCCGGATAGCGCCGGCAGGCGGCCATCAGCTCCTCGATCGGGTATTTGCGGTTCAGCGGCACGATCTCGTTGCGCAGCTCATTCGTCACCGCATGCAGGCTGACCGCGAGGTTCACGTTCAGCTCCGCGCCGCAGCGGTCCATCATCGGCACGACGCCGGAGGTCGACAGCGTGATGCGCCGGCGGGAGAGCGCGATGCCCTCATTGTCCATGACGATGCGCATCGCCTTGGCGGTGTTCTCGTAGTTGTAGAGCGGCTCGCCCATGCCCATCACGACGATATTGGACAGGTGCCGCGCCGTGCCGTCCTTCGGGCTCGGCCATTCGCCGTAGCTGTCGCGGGCGGCCATGAACTGGCCGACGATCTCCGCCGCGCCCAGGTTCCGCACCAGCTTCTGGGTGCCGGTGTGGCAGAACTTGCAGGACAGGGTGCAGCCGACCTGGGTGGAGATGCAGACGGCGCCGCGATCCTCGTCCGGGGAGGGGATATAGACCGTCTCCACCTCCTGCCCGTCGCGATAGCGGAACAGAAACTTGCGGGTGCCGTCGGTGCTGGTCTGCACCGTCGTGGCCTCCGGCCGCCCGACCACGAAACGCTCCGCCAGCTTCGCCTGCATCGGCTTGGCGATGGAGGGCATGCGGGAGAAATCGGTGACGCCCTGGTGGTAGATCCAGTGCCAGAGCTGCTTGGCCCGGAAGGGCTGCTCGCCGATCGCCACCATCTCGGCGGCCAGCTCGTCCCGCGTCAGGCCGACCAGGTCGCGCCGGCCATCCGCCAGCGTGGCCGGCGGCGGGGCGAAGAGCGCGGCCTTGGCCAGGATGCGCGCGCGCTCGCCCTCCGACAGGTCGGTATCGGGGGCGGCTTGGCTCACGATATCAGCGGCGCCCGGCCGGACATTCGCGGGAGATCGCCTCATAGGCCGCGGTGAAGCCGGAGAGGGAGAAGGTGTCGCTCACCGTCGCGCGGCCGGCGCCGGGGCTGCGCACCACCGCCTCGCGCCCCGCGCGGAAGGCGTTGATCAGACCGTCGCTGCTCTGGAAGAAGGCGCTGGACTGCACGGTACCGTAGCTCTGGTACTCGTTGCTGCCCACCGTCATCTCCACCTGCGCCTGGCGCGGCAGCGGCGCGCCGAGGGACACGGCCACCTGGTCGCGCCCCGCCGGGCGATGCGTCACGGTCAGCGTCACATTCTGGCGAGACTGCGCCGCGGCACCTTCGGCCTGGGCGCGGGTGAAGGCGTAGCAGACCTTCTGGCCATTCTCCTGGTGCGTGGCGGCCGTCCAGGCATTGTGCGCACCCAATCGCTGCGGCTGCGCACGCTGCGCCTCCGCGGCAAAGGGAAGGACCAGTGCGGCGATGAGGGGAAGGGCGATACGGACCATGCGCAGCTAGATACGGCGCCACCCAGGGCGGGGCAACCCGCGAAGCGCAGGACCCAGCGCCCCGTTTCCGCCCAGGCCGCGGAGCGGCCATACCGCCAGGGCTGCGGAGCGGCCATACCGCCTCGACCGCGCTTGCTCTATGCAGGCGGGGATGACCGCACGCGACCCGACCGACGCCCAGCTCGCCGCCCAATACGAGGCCTATCCCTATCCCGCGCGCGATGCGCGGGACGAGGCGAAGCGCCTGGTGATCGGCAGCCCCTCCCATCTGCGGGAGATCGACCACTGGGTTTTCGGTGGCCGCCGCCCCGCGACGCAGCCGCTGCGCGCGCTGATGGCCGGCGGCGGATCGGGCGATGGCAGCATCATGCTGGCGCAGCAGATGACGACGCTGGGCCGGCCCGGGGACGTCACCTGGCTCGACCGCTCCGCCCAGGCGAAGCGCGTGGCGCAGGCCCGCGCCGCGGCGCGTGGGCTGCAGAACATCCGCTTCGAGGATGGGTCGCTGCTGGACCTGCCGGGCTCCGGCCTCGGCCCCTTCGACTACATCGATTGCTGCGGCGTGCTGCACCACCTGCCGGATCCGGCCGAGGGGCTGGCGGCGCTGGCCTCCGTGCTCGCCCCCGGCGGTGGCATCGGCATCATGGTCTATGCCCCGCATGGGCGCACCGGCGTCTATATCCTGCAGGACGCGCTGCGCCTGCTGGCCCCGCCCGAGGAAGCGCCCGCCGCCCGCGTCGAACTGGCAAAACGCCTGTGGAAGCAGACGCCGGAGACGGCCTGGCTGCGGAAAAATCCCTGGATCGACGACCACATCAAGGGCGGCGATGCCGGGCTCTATGACCTTCTGCTGAACCCGCGCGACCGCGCCTATACCGTGCCGCAGCTGGCCGCGCTGGTGGCCGGCGCCGGGCTGCGCATCGCCTGCCTGGTGGAGCCGCTGCGCTACGACCCGGACAGCTACCTGGCGGACCCGAAACTGCGCGCCCGCACCGCCGGCCTCGACCCCATCGCCCGCGCCGCCTTGGCGGAGGCGATCTGCGGCAATATGGGCATCCACATCGCCTACCTCACCCGCGACCGCGTCCCGCCCGCCCCCTGGCAGGAGGATTCGGCCGTGCCGGTGCTGCGGGAGCTGGACGGGCCGGCGCTGGCCCGGTCCCTGCGGCCGGATGGCGTGCTGCCGGTCAGCTTCGACGGGCTGCGCGTGGCCGTGCCGCTGCCGCGCCTGGCCGCCGCCCTGCTGGCGCGGATCGATGGCGCCACACCCTGGGGCGCGATCCTGGATGGCGTGGTGGCCGCCGGCGCCTCCCGCGAGCAGGCGCTGCGCGATAGGGATGCGCTGGTCCACGCCATGGAGCGGATGAACCGGCTGCTGGTCGCGGCGCCTGCCTGACCGCATGAGCCAGGCCGCCGTCATCATCCTGGGCGCGGCGGTGCGGCCGGATGGCTCGGCCAGCCCGGCGCTGCGGGCGCGGGTGCAGGCGGCGCGCGCCTGGGGCGAAAGGCAGACGCCGCCGGCCCTCTATATCCCGACCGGCGCCATCGGCCGCCATCCGCCGGCCGAATGCGTGGTGATGACGGCGATCCTGATGGAGGCGGGGGTGCCGGAGGACCGCATCCACCAGGAGCCGACCGGCACCGATACCTTCTCCTCCGCGCTCGCCTGCATCGCGCTGCTGCGCCGGATCGGCCACCGGGGCGAGGTGCGGCTGGCGACGCATCGCTACCACCTGCCGCGCTGCCTGGCGCTGTTCCGCCTGGCGGGGGTGCGGGCGCGCGGCGTGCCGCCGCCGGCCGGGCCTTCCGAGACCGGCCAGCCCCGCCGCTGGGCCTGGCGGCTGCGGGAGGTGCCGGCGCTGCCCTATGATGCCGCGCTGATGGTCTGGGCGCGGCTGCGCGGGCGGGTGTGACCCCGCCCCGTTACCCCGTTGGCTGGATCAGACCTCTTCCTCGCGGTCTGACTCGACCACCAGGTCCTCGCCCAGCTCCTCATCCGCATCCTCCAGCTCCTCGGCGTCCTCGATCGCCTCGTCGCCGTCATCCGTCTCGACCTCGACGCCCTCGTCGGAATCGGCATCGGGCACCGCGGCGCGCTTCTTGATGCGGTCATCCGGCAGCGGCGCGGCACGCTTCAGGCGCGGCTGCTCGGCCGGCTGTTCGGTACCGCATTTGGGGCAGATCGCGGGCTGGCGGGTCAGGTCGTAGAACTTCGTGCCGCAGGACACGCAGACGCGCTTCAGTCCAAGTTCGGGCTTCGCCATGGGGAAGAAGAGCCTCGTGCCAGGCCAAGGCGGCGCGCAGAGGTCCGCGAGCAGCCGTGGCGTAAAGGGTGCGCGCGATTGCCACTTGCCGGCCTGCATGTCAAACGCCGCGCGATGCAGGCCTCGCCCGAAATCGACCAGTTGCCGCCCCGCGGCGGCCCGCACGGGCTGCGCGCCACGCCCCCCGGGCGCCCCCTGGCCGGGCGCATCGCCCTGCCGGGCGACCCCTTCATCGGGCAGGTCGCCCTGATGCTGGCCGCCCTCGCCGCCGGCACCAGCAGCCTCACCGGCCTGGTCGAAACCCCGGAGCTGCGGCGCACCGCCGCCGCGCTACGGGCGCTGGGCGCGCGGGTGGAAAGCCTCGGCGCGGGGTCCTGGCAGGTGGCCGGGCGGGGCATCGGCGGGCTGGTGGAACCGGCGGAGGTGCTGGAGCTCGGCCCCTCCAGCCTCGCCGCGACGCTGTTCTGCGGCCTGCTGGCGGGCCATCCGGTCTTCGCCGTGCTGACCGGCGAGGCCGCGCTGCGCCGCCACCCCATGCACCAGGTGACGCAGCCGCTGACGGCCATCGGCGCCCGCTTCACCAGCAGCGCCGGCGGGCGCCTGCCGCTGGCGGTGGAAGGGGCGGCGGATCCGCTGCCGATCGACCATCGCCTGGCACGGCCCTCGGCGCCGGTGAAGGCCGCCCTGTTGCTCGCCGGCCTCTGCGCCCGCGGCACCACCCGCCTGGCGGAGGCGGTGGCGACCCCCGACCATGCCGAACATCTGCTGCGCCAGTTCGGCGCCGAGCTGCGCGTGGCGCCGGAGGGTGTCGGGCAGGTGATCGAGCTGCTGGGCCAGCCCGAACTCCGCGCGGCCGAGGTCGCGGTGCCGGGCGATGCCGCCGCCGCCGCCTTCCCGGCCGTGGCCGCGTTGCTGGTGCCGGGATCGGCCATCACCCTCACGGGGCTCGGCCTGAACCCGCTGCGCACCGGCCTTTTCGCCGCCCTGCACGAGATGGGCGCCGAGTTGGCGGAGGAGAATGTCCGGATGCAGGCAGGGGAGAGGGTGGCGGACCTGTCGATCCGCGCCAGCGCGCTGACCGGCCTCGACCTGCCGGCGGAGCGCGCGGCGGGCCTGCTGGAGGATTATCCCCTCCTCGCCGTGGCCGCCGCCGGCGCCCGCGGCACCACCCGGCTCCGCGGCCTGGCGGCGCTGCGCGGGGCGGAGGGCGAGCGCCTGGCCGCGACGGCCGCCATGCTCGCGGCCAATGGCGTGGCCTGCAGCACGGAGGGCGAGGATGTGATCATCGAGGGTCTGGCCGGCCCGCCTGCCGGCGGGGGGCTGCTGCGGGGGGCGGTGGAGCCGCGCCTCGCCATGGCCGCCCTGGTGCTGGGCCTGGCCGCGCGCCAGCCCGTGCGGGTGGAGGAGGCCCACGGCATCGAAACCGAATTCCCCGGCTTCGCCGCCCTGTTCAACCGCCTGGCCGGCGCCGATGCCATGGTGGCAGCATGACCCGGCGCCTGGTGATCGCCGTGGATGGGCCGGCCGCCGCCGGCAAGGGCACGCTGGCGCGCCGCCTGGCGGCGGAGCTGGCGCTGCCCTATCTGGATACCGGCCTGCTCTACCGCGCCGTCGGCCGCCGCCTGCTGGACCGCGGCGCCGATCCCACGGATCCGGTCGCCGCCGCCGCTGAAGCCTGCGCCCTGACCCATGAGGATCTCGGCCGCGGCGACCTTCGCGGGCCGGAAGCCGATCGCGCCGCCAGCGCGGTGGCCACCATTCCCGCCGTGCGCGCCGCGCTGCTGGACTGGCAGCGCGATTTCGGCCAACGCCATGGCGCGGTGATGGATGGCCGGGACATCGGCACCGTGGTCTTCCCCGAAGCGCCCGTGAAGCTCTTCGTCAGCGCCAGCCCCGAGGAACGCGCCCGCCGCCGCTGGGTGGAGATGCAGGCGCGCGGCCAGGCCCTGCCGCTGGACCAGGTGGAGGCGGAAATGCGCGCCCGGGACGCGCAGGACAGCGCCCGCAGCGTGGCGCCGCTGAAGCCGGCCGAGGATGCCGCGCTGCTGGACACCACCAGCCTGGATGCGGAGGCGGCCTTCGCCGCCGCCCTGGCGCTGGTGCGCGCCCGCATGCAAGGCTGAGCCTCCGCGCCGGCCCGATTCTCCTTGACTCCGCCGGACCCCTGGGCGTAACCGCCTGACCCAGCCGCGCCCCCAGGGCCGCGGCGCTCGCGCATTTCCGCAGGGAAGGCCGGGCCGGCATGGGTGGACCGAACCTTCCGCCTTCATTCTCGGGTCCCGGATTCCTGCAGATGGAATCGGACCAGGTCGTGTCCGCGGTAGGGAATTCCCTGCACCGTGGAGGCGCAAGCCCCATGCCCCGCGATCGGGGCATCTGATCGGGAAACAACCGCTACATGGCAACCGCCACCGCCTTCGCTGATCCTGGCGAAGATTTTGCCGCCCTGCTCGACGCCACGCTGGGTGAGAACACGTCCTTCCACGGCTCCGTCATCTCCGGCAAGGTCATCCGCATCGATGACGACTTCGCCGTGGTCGATGTCGGCCTGAAGTCCGAGGGCCGCGTCCCCCTCAAGGAATTCGCCCCGCAGGGCCAGAAGCCCGAGATCAAGGTCGGCGACGTCATCGAGCTCTTCGTCGAGCGCTACGAGGATCGCGACGGCGCGATCATCCTGTCGCGTGAGAAGGCCCGCCGCGAGGAAGCCTGGACCAACCTGGAGAAGTCCTTCACGGCGCAGCAGCGCGTGAACGGCGTGATCTTCGGCCGCGTGAAGGGTGGCTTCACCGTCGACCTCGGCGGCGCCGTGGCCTTCCTGCCGGGCAGCCAGGTGGACATCCGCCCCGTCCGCGACGTGACCCCGCTGATGGGCAGCCCGCAGCCCTTCCAGATCCTCAAGATGGACCGCGCCCGCGGCAACATTGTTGTCTCTCGCCGCGCCGTCCTCGAGGAGACCCGGGCCGAGCAGCGTTCCGAGCTCATCCAGGGCCTGAAGGAAGGCATGGTTCTCGACGGCGTCGTCAAGAACATCACCGACTACGGCGCCTTCGTGGACCTGGGCGGCGTGGACGGCCTGCTGCATGTCACCGACATCGCCTGGCGCCGCATCAACCACCCCAGCGAGGCGCTGACCATCGGCCAGCAGGTCAAGGTGCAGGTCATCCGCTTCAACCCGGAGACGCAGCGCATCAGCCTTGGCATGAAGCAGCTGATGTCCGACCCCTGGGAAGGCGTCGCCATCAAGTACCCGGTGGGTGGCAAGTTCAGCGGCCGCGTGACGAACATCACCGACTACGGCGCCTTCGTGGAGCTGGAGCCGGGCGTCGAGGGCCTCGTGCACGTCAGCGAGATGTCCTGGACGAAGAAGAACGTCCATCCGGGCAAGATCGTCGCCACTTCGCAGGAAGTGGACGTGATGATCCTGGACGTGGACGGTCCGAAGCGCCGCATCTCGCTGGGCCTGAAGCAGGCGCAGGGCAATCCCTGGGAGCTGTTCGCCGAGGCCAACCCGCCCGGCACGGTCATCGAGGGCGAGATCCGCAACATCACCGAGTTCGGCCTGTTCATCGGCCTGGGCCCGGATCTCGACGGCATGGTCCATATGTCCGACCTCTCCTGGGATCTCCCGGGCGAGCAGGCGATGGCCAACTTCGAGAAGGGCTCGACCGTCAAGGCCAAGGTGCTCGACGTCGATGTGGAGAAGGAGCGCATCTCCCTCGGCATCAAGCAGCTTGAGGCCGACCCGGCCGCCGAAGTGCTGGACCGGATCAAGAAGGGCGATGTCGTCACCTGCACCGTGACGAAGATCGAGCCGAACGGCATCGAGGTGAAGGTCGACGAGGTCCTCATCGGCTTCATCCGCCGCGCCGAGCTGGCCCGCGACCGTGGCGACCAGCGCCCCGACCGCTTCGCCGTGGGCGAGAAGGTCGATGCGAAGATCACCGCCGTTGACCGCGCCGGCCGCCGCCTGGCCCTGACCATCAAGGGCAAGGAAGTGGAGGAGGAGCGCGAGGCGGTCCGTGAATACGGCACCACCGACAGCGGCGCCTCGCTCGGCGACATCCTGGGGGCTGCGATCCGTCGCCGGAACCAGGGCGGCGAGGAGTAATCCAGCCTTGAGCGCGCTCGATCCCGCCGGGATCGAGCGCGACCACTGCCTGCATCATCCGCGTGAAGCGGCCGACCTGGCCTTCGTCTTCGGCAACCGCATCGCGGTGGCGGAGATGGCGGCGGCGGCCGCTTCGCTGTTTCTGGAGGGGCTGGTGCCCCGCCTCCTCGTCTCCGGCGGCGCCACGCCGGGCGGGCCGGGGACGGAGGCGGAGGCGATCGGCGCGGCGATCCGCGCCCGCGGTGTTCCACGTGAAGCATTGCTGCTGGAACGCGCGGCGACCCATACGGGCGAGAACGTCACCCTCTCCCTGCCCATCCTGGCCGCGGCCGGGCTGCTCGACTCGAAAAGGGTGATCTGCGTCGGGCTGTTCTGCACCGGGCGTCGCTACGCCATGACGCTGCACCGGCACTGGCCCGGGCCGGAAAAGCGCTGCCTGCCGGTGGAATACGGGCCGGTCCGGCGCGGCAGCTGGCACCTGCACCCGGAGGCCCGGGCGCGGGTGCTGGGGGAGGTTGCGAAGGTGCCGGCCTATCTGGCGGCCGGGTTCATCGCGGAATTCGCGTAAGGTCGGGGAGAAGGTATTCTCCCCGAACCCCTCATCTATTTTTGGCAATGGGGGCTGGCTCGGCAGCCGGCGCCAATTGGCCACAAACGCCCCTGGCCTCCCGCCAGGCGCCTTACCAAGTGATCGCACCATGCCCCTTGATGCCGACCTCCTGCTCGACCGCCGCCGCCTGAAGCGCCGGCTTTCCCTGTGGCGCGCCGCCGCCGTGCTGGCGGTGGCCGGCGTGGTGCTGGCCCTGACGCTGGCCGATGACCGCGGCGCCGGCCTGCTGCCGGGGCGGGAGCATGTCGCCCGGCTGAATGTCGAGGGCTTCATCGGCGACGACCGCAAGCTGCTGGAGGAGCTGGACCGGCTGCGCGAGGACGCCTCCGTGCGCGCCGTGCTGGTGGCCATCGACAGCCCCGGCGGCAGCGTGGCCGGCGGCGAATCCCTCCACGCCGCGCTGACCCGCATGGCGGAAGCCAAGCCGGTGGTGGCGGTGATGGGCGGCACCGCGGCCTCGGCCGGCTATATGGTGGCGCTGCCGGCCCAGCGGATCTTTGCGCGGCACTCCACCGTCACCGGCTCCATCGGCGTGATCCTGCAGAGCTTCGATGCATCCGGCCTGCTGGCCTGGATCGGCGTGACGCCGGAGACGGTGGCCAGCGGCCGCTTCAAGGACCAGCCCAGCCCCCTCCGCCCGCTGACCGAGGAAGGCCGCGCCGAACTGGCCCGCGTGGTGCAGGACCTGCACGCGCAATTCGTCGCCATGGTCGCCGCCGGCCGCCGGATGGAGCCGGCGCGGGTGCAGGACCTGGCGGATGGCCGCGTCTTCACGGGCCGCCAGGCGCTGGAGCTCGGCCTGGTGGACGCGATCGGCGGGGAGGCCGAGGCGCGGACCTGGCTGGCCGAGACCCGGGGGGTGCCCGAGAACCTGCCCGCGCGCGATGTCGAGATTCGTGGGCTCGCGGAACGGACTTTTGGCGCGGCACTCGGATTCTTCACGAAAACCATTGCGAATGAATGGGTTGGCGTTGACCGCGTGCGCGCGCTTTGGCAGCCTTCACTGTAGAACCAAAACTTCCGGGCCAGGCGCGCCCGGAGGGCGGTGCGCCGAGGACCAAGATGACCAGGTCGGAACTCATCGCGCAGCTCGCTGCGGCCAACCCGCATCTGCGGCAGCCGGATGTCGAACTGATCGTGACCACCATCTTCGACGAGATCATCGGCGCGCTCGCGCGCGGCGACCGGGTGGAGCTGCGCGGCTTCGGCGCCTTCTCCACCAAGCGGCGGGACCCGCGCACCGGGCGCAACCCCCGCACCGGCACGGCCGTCGCGGTGGACGGAAAGGCGGTGCCCTATTTCAAGCCGGGCAAGGAATTGCGGGAACGCGTGAATGGCGGCCCGCTGCAGGACCCGCCGCGCCGGCCGCGCGCCGCGGCGGCCGCCGCGAAGGCCTGAACCGCCAGGGCACAAACGGTCGTGCGCAGGCCGAAGCTTCCGTAACCGCGCCGAGCCGGGTAGGACAGGCCGCGACGATCGGAGAGGCCCCCCATGCGCTGGCTGTTGTTCCTGCCGCTGCTCATCCTCCTCGCGCTGTTCGCGCTGTCCAATATGCAGGAGGTCCAGCTGCGGCTGTGGCCCTTCGACCTGGCCTGGGCGACGCCGGTCGGCGTCGGGGTGCTGCTGCTCTCGGGCATCGGCTTCCTGCTGGGCGCCACCCTCGCCTGGGCCGCCGGCCTTCCCGCCCGCCGCCGGGCGCGGGAGATGGAGTCCGCCGCCAAGCTGCTGGAGGCCGAGCTGGCCGTGATGAAGGCCAGGCAGGCCCAGGCGCAGCATGAGGGCGCCCCGGCGCCGATGCAGCTGACCCTGCCGGCGGCGCGCTGACCATGCGCCGCTGCGGCCTCTGCGTGGCGCTCGATGCGCCGGACCTCGCCACGGCCGAGGCCTGGGCGGCCGCCGTGGCGCCGCATGCCGGGCTGCTGAAGGTGGGGCTGGAGCTGTTTTCGGCCGAGGGCGGATTGGCGGTGCGGCGAATCGCGGCGCATCGGCCGGTCTTCCTGGACGTGAAGCTGCACGACATCCCGAATACGGTGGCCGGCGCCATCCGCTCGCTGGCCCCGCTCGGCCCGGCCTGGATCACCATCCATGCCGCCGGCGGCCCGGCCATGGTGGAGGCCGCGCGGCGCGCGGCGGAGGCCGCGGGGGGCGCCGCCCGGCCGCGCATCCTGGCGGTGACGGTGCTGACCAGCCTGGATGCCGCGACCCTGGCGGAGATCGGCGTCTCCGGCGGGCCGGTGCAGCAGGTGCTGCGCCTGTCGCGCCTGGCCATGGCCGCGGGCGCCGATGGGCTGGTGTGCTCCCCGCGGGAGGTCGCGCCGATCCGCGACGCGCTGGGCGAGCTGCCGGTGCTGGTGGTGCCCGGCGTGCGCCCGGCCGGCAGCGCGGCGGATGACCAGGCCCGCACGGCAACGCCGGAACAGGTGGCGAAGGATGGCGCCGACTGGATCGTGGTCGGCCGCCCCATCACCCGCGCCACCGATCCCGCCGCCGCGGCCGCGGCCATCGCGGCCGCGCTCGGCTGATGCAGACCAAGATCTGCGGCATTTCGGACGAGGCCGGGCTGCGCGCGACGCGGGAGGCCGGCGCCGATTTCTGCGGCTTCGTCTTCTTTCCACCCTCGCCGCGCGCGGTAACCCCGGCGCGCGCCGCGGCGATTTCGGCCGCGGTGCCGGGCGGGCCGCGGCGGGTCGGGCTGTTCGTGGACCCAACCGATGCGCTGCTGGCCGAGGTGCTGGCCGCCCTGCCGCTCGACATGATCCAGCTGCATGGCGAGGAGACCCCCGCCCGCTGCGCCGAGATCCGCCAGGCTTTCGGGCGGCCGGTGATGAAGGCGCTGGGCATCGCCCAGGCTTCGGACCTGGATGCGCTGGCGGATTATGCGCCCGTGGTCGACTGGTTCCTGCTGGATGCCAAGGCCCCGCCGGGGGCGCCCCTGCCGGGCGGCAATGCGGCGCCCTTCGACTGGACGCTGACCGCGGGGCGGACCATGTCGCGCCCCTGGCTGCTGGCGGGCGGGCTGACGCCGGCCAATGTGGCGCAGGCCATCGCGGCCAGCGGCGCGCCGGGGGTGGATGTGTCTTCGGGGGTCGAGGCCTCGCGCGGGGTCAAGGATCCGGCGCGCATCGCGGCCTTCGTGGCGGCCGCGCAAGCCGCGTGATGTCCGCCGCCGGCGGCGGGCTGATCAGGCCCGCCCTGTCCGCGGATGCGCCGGCGCTGGGCGAGATGCATGCGCGGTCCTGGGCCGAGACCTATCCGGGCCTGGTGCCTGAAAAGCTGCTCGCGGAAATGACCGACCCCGCCCGCCGCCGCGCCGCCTGGGCGCGCAACCTCGCGCAGCCGCTGCTGCCCGGCGGCACGCTGGTGGCGGAGGACTTGGAAAAACGCATCCTGGGCTTCGTCTCGGTCTGCGGGGCGCGGGAGGCAGCGCTCGGCACCTCCGGCGAGGTCTCGGGCCTCTATCTGCTACGCGCGGCGCAGGGGCGGGGGCTCGGGCGGGCCCTGCTGGCGGCGGGGGCGCGGGTGCTGCTGGCGGCCGGCCATGCCGATGCGGCGGCCTGGGCGCTGGATGCCAATAGGCGCGCGGCCGGCTTCTACGCCGCCACGGGCGCCACCCCCGGCACCAGTCGCATCGGTTTCCACGGCACCATCGCCCTGGCCGAGACCGCCTGGGTCTGGCCCGATCTGCGCCTTTTGCCGGCCTGAGGCGCACGGTTTCGGCTTTCGGCGCGTTTGTCGCCCGGCAGGTGATTTCGCCGCGCCCGAAAAGGCTCTAGATCGTGCCCGGCCCCGTATCTTCGGGCCGACCAGGGTCCAGCCATGGTCCCACCCCCGTGGGGGTTGACCATGCCCACGTCCAGGACAATGCCCGTGAACAAGCCGATTCCGAATTCCTTCCGCCAGGGCCCCGATGCCCGCGGCCGCTTCGGCCCCTTCGGCGGCCGCTTCGTCGCCGAGACGCTGATGCCGCTGATCCTGGAGGTCGAGGCCGCCTATGAGGCCAGCAAGACCGACCAGGCCTTCCAGGACGAATGGCGCCGCCTGCTGACCCATTACGTCGGCCGCCCCAGCCCGCTGTGGTTCGCCGAGCGGCTGACCGCGCATCTGCGCAAGGACGCCGCCCCCGGCATGGGCGCCAAGGTCTATTTCAAGCGGGACGAGCTGAACCACACCGGCGCGCACAAGATCAACGCGGTGCTCGGCCAGATCCTGCTGGCCAAGAAGATGGGCAAGACGCGGATCATCGCGGAAACCGGCGCCGGCCAGCATGGCGTGGCCACCGCCACCGCCTGCGCGCTGATGGACCTGCCCTGCGTGGTCTATATGGGCGCGACCGATGTGGAGCGGCAGCAGCCCAATGTCTTCCGCATGAAGCTGCTCGGCGCCCAGGTGGTGCCCGTGACCTCCGGCGCCGCGACGCTGAAGGATGCCATGAATGAGGGGCTGCGCGACTGGGTCGCCAATGTGCGCGACACCTACTACTGCATCGGCACCGTTGCCGGCCCACACCCCTATCCCGCCATGGTCCGCGATTTTCAGAGCGTGATCGGCATCGAGGCGAAGGCCCAGATGCAGGAAGCGGAAGGCCGCCTGCCGGATGTGCTGGTCGCCGCCGTCGGCGGTGGCTCCAACGCCATGGGGCTGTTCTACCCGTTCCTGGACGATGCCGATGTGGCGATGATCGGCGTCGAAGCCGCCGGGCGTGGCCTGGACTCGGGCGAACATGCCGCAGCGCTGTCGCGCGGCCGGCCGGGCGTGCTGCATGGCAACCGCACCTATCTGCTGCAGGATGGCGACGGCCAGATCACGGAGGCGCATTCCATCTCCGCCGGCCTCGACTATCCCGGCGTCGGTCCGGAGCATTCCTGGCTGCATGAGCTGGGCCGCGTGCAATACACCGGCGTGACCGACGACGAGGCGCTGGCCGCCTTCCAGCTCTGCTCGAAGCTGGAGGGCATCATCCCGGCGCTGGAGCCCGCCCATGCGCTGGCCGAGGTGCTGAAGATGGCGCCCACCATGCCGGCGGACAAAATCATCCTGATGAATCTGTGCGGCCGTGGCGACAAGGACATTTTCACCGTGGCGAAGCACCTGGGCGAGAAGATCTGAGATGAGCCGGATTGCCCAAAAGTTCGCCGCGCTGAAGGCGGAGGGGCGCGGCGCGCTCATCCCCTTCCTGGAGGCTTTCGATCCGGACCGCGAGACCGCCATGGCGATCCTGCGCGGCATGCCGGCGGCGGGTGCCGACCTCATCGAGATCGGCGTGCCCTTCACCGATCCGATGGCGGATGGTCCGACCGTGCAGAAGGCCGGGCAGCGCGGGCTGAAGGCCGGCGCCACGGTCGCCGGCGCGCTCGGCATGGTGCGGGAGTTCCGCCAGGGCGATGCGGCAACGCCCATCATCCTGATGGGCTACTTCAACCCGATCCTGTCCTATGGCGTCGCCAAATTCTGCGCGGATGCGGCGGCGGCCGGCGTCGATGGGCTGATCGTGGTGGATGTGCCGCCCGAGGAAGCCGATGAGATCGCGCCCGATGCCACCGCCAACGGCCTCGACCTGATCCGCCTGGTGGCGCCGACCACCGGGGAGGATCGACTGCCCAAGGTGCTCTCGGCCACGACGGGCTTCGTCTATTACGTCGCCATCACCGGCGTCACCGGCACGCGCAGCGCCAGCACGGATGACCTGGCGGCGGCCATTCCGCGCATCCGGAAATACACCGACCTGCCGATCGCCATTGGCTTCGGCGTTCGCACGCCGCAGCAGGCGGGCGAGGCCTCGCGCATCGCCGATGGCGCCGTGGTCGCCTCCGCGCTGATCGACGGCATGCTGGCCAGCCTGGATGCGGAGGGCCGCGCCACGCCGGCCACCGTGCCCGCGGTGCTGGACCGGGTGCGGGAATTGGCGGAGGCTGTGCGCAAGGGATAAGCGCGCGAGGAAGGCCATGGACGGGAGCAACGACCCGAAGGCTCTGTTGCAGGGTCTCTATGCCGAGATGGCGCCGCAGCACCTTTTCCCGCTCTGGGAAGTGCTGCATGCGCTGGTCACGCCGACCCCCGCCTCCCCCGTCCAGCCCCACCTTTGGCACTACGACACGGCGCGGGCCCATCTGCTGCGCGCCGGGGACCTGATCACCGCCGAACAGGCCGAGCGCCGGGTGCTGATCCTGGAAAATCCGGGGCTGCCCGGCAGCTCCTCCGTCACCACCAGCCTCTATGCCGGCTTGCAGCTCATCCTGCCGGGCGAGGTCGCGCCCTGCCATCGCCACACGCAATGCGCGCTGCGCTTCGTGATGGAGGGCGATGGCGCCTTCACCGCGCTGGATGGCGAAAAGGCCGTGATGCGGCCCTTCGACCTGGTGCTGACGCCGAACTGGCAATGGCATGACCACGGCAATGCCAGTGGTGCGCCGATGATCTGGCTGGACGGCCTCGACATCCCCACCGTCCGCCACTTCGCCGCCAGCTTCGCAGAGCGCCTGCCGGATGGCGCGATGGCGCATGCCGAAACGGCGCCGGCCGGCGACACCGCCGCCCGCTACGGCCGCAACCTGCGCCCCTATGGCGGCACTTTGGGCGCGCGGCGGCCCAAGAACCTGCCGCTGTTCCACTATCCCTATGCGGAATGGCGCGAGAGCCTGGCCGCCATGGCGCGCGCCGGCGACCCCGATCCGCATCTCGGCCATGCGCTGGAATTCATCAATCCGGCGGATGGCGGCCCGGTGATGCCGACCATCGCCGCCCATGTCCGCCTGCTGCCCGCCGGTTTTGCCACGCGCCCCCGCCAGGCGACGGATGCGATGGTGCTGGTGGTGGTGGAGGGCACCGGCACCGCCACCGTCGCCGGCCGCGACTACGCCCTGGCGCCGCGGGACCTGCTGGTAGTGCCGTCCTGGGCCGCGTTGACGCTCGCGGCCGAGAGCGAGCTGGTGCTCTTCGGCTATTCCGACGCCGCCGCGCAGCAGAAGCTGGGCCTGTGGCGCGAGGCGCGGGGGTAGCCTTCACCTCCGCTTCACCTTTCTCCCGGAAAACGGGGCATCAGGCCCCTGAATCCCGGAGGATGCGTGTCGATCTCAAGAATCAGCCTCGCCGAGGCCGGAGATGTCGCGCTTCCGGCGGATGAGCCGGCGCAGGGCCAGGTCTTCCAGCCGGCCCTCGGCCTGCCCGGGCGCGAGGCTGCGCCAACTGAGCTACCCTCCCACGCCACGATCCCGCTGGCGGAGGCGCCCGAAGCCCCGCCCGCCGCGCCGCTTCCCAAGGCGCCGGCCCCCGCCGAGGAGCTGCTGGTGCAGTTCCAGCCCGGCCTGGATCCGGCCCTGGTCGAACAGGCGCTCGCCCGCGTCGCCGCCACCCCGCTTGAGGTCATCCGCGGCGCCCTGCCGGGCCAGGAGGCGGAGGGGCTGCTGCTGCGCGTCGCCCTGCCCGAGGGGGCGGAGGAGGCGGAGGCCATCGCGCTGCTTTCCGTCCGGCCCGGCGTCGATTTCGCGGAGGAGAATTTCACCGTCTCCGTCGCCGCGGTCTCGAATGACGGCAGCTACACCAGCGGCGCCCTCTGGGGCATGTATGGCGATGCGACGGCGCAGAAGAATGCCTTCGGCAGCCAGGCCGGCGAGGCCTGGGCGGCGGGCGCGACCGGGTCTTCCAAGATCGTCGTCGGCGTCATCGACAGCGGCATCAACTACACCCATGCCGACCTGTATCTGAATGTCTGGATCAACCAGGGCGAGATCCCCCTCAGCTTCCGCAGCCGGCTGGCGGATACGGATCGCGACGGCCAGATCACCTTCCGCGACCTGAACGCGACGACCAATGCGGGCTTCGTCAGCGACCTCAACCGGAACGGCCGCATCGATGCGGGCGACCTGCTGCGCGACACCCGCTGGGCGAACAAGGACGACCAGGACCGCAACGGCTATCGCGACGACCTTTTCGGCTGGGATTTCGTCAACAACGACAACGACCCCTTCGACGACAACGGCCACGGCACGCATGTCAGCGGCACCATCGGCGCGATCGGCGGCAATGGCACGGGCGTCGCGGGCGTCGCCTGGAACGTGCAGATCCTGGCGCTGAAGTTCCTCGGCGCCAATGGCTCCGGCTCGCTCGGCAATGCCGTGAAGGCGCTCGACTATTACACGGCGGCCGGCAAGGCGACCTCGGTGCAGGATTTCGTGGCCACCAACAATTCCTGGGGCGGCGGCGGCTATTCCAGCGCCATGCAGGCGGCCATCGACCGCACCGCGCAGGCGGGCAACCTGTTCATCGCCGCCGCCGGCAATTCCGCCTCCGACACCGATCGCTTCGGCAGCTACCCGGCGAATTACAGCACGCTGGCCAGCGCGGGGTATGAGGCGGTGGTCTCCGTCGCCGCGCTGACCAGCAGCGGCACGCTGGCCGGCTTTTCCAACTACGGCGCCACCACGGTGGACCTGGCGGCGCCGGGGCAGGGCATCCTCTCCACCACCGCCAATGGCGGCTATGGCACGATGAGCGGCACCTCCATGGCCGCGCCGCATGTGACCGGCGCCGTCGCGCTCTATGCCGCGGCGAATGCGGGCGACAGCGCGGCGGACATCCGCGCCGCCCTGCTGGGCTCCGCCACCGCCACCGCCTCCCTCGCCGGGCGCACCGCCACCGGTGGCCGGCTGGATGCGGAGGCGATGCTGCGCGCCGGCGATGGCGACACGACGCCGACCCCGCCGCCCGCGACCGGTGGCAGGCTGTATGGCACCGCGGCCTCCGAGACGCTGACCGGCACGGCCGGCGCCGATATCCTCAGCGGCCTGCCGCAATCCGGCAGCTTCCTCGGCAAGGGCACGATCGACGCGCTGCGCGGCCTGGCCGGCAACGACATCTTCATCCTCGGCGATGCGCGCGGGCTGTTCTACAATGACGGCCTGGCCAGCCAGGCCGGACGCGCGGATTACGGCCGCATCCTGGATTTCCAGCGCGGCGACCGCATCCAGCTCTCGGACGATGTCGGCGCCTATTTCCTGCGCCTGGAGACGCTGGCCGGCGCGGCGGGCACGGCGATCTACGCGGATACCGATGCCAACCGCCGCTTCACCGCGGCGGATGAGCTGGTGGGCCATGTAGTGGGCACCACGACGCTCGGTGCCGCCGATTTCCTCTTCGCCTGAGGGACGGCGATGAGCGCGCATCTCGCACGACTGGCCGCCCTGGGCGCCGGCCCGGGGCCGAACTTCTGGGGGCGCCAAGCGTTACGCTGGCTCACAGAGGGGAACCCCATCATGCAGAAGCCCAGCGACGGCAAGACGCAGAAGGATGTCGAGATCAGCGTCCGCGACAGCTTCCCGGCCAGCGATCCCAGCTCCGCCACCGCCACCGGCGGGCCGCGCGCCACGCCGGTGCAGGGGGGCGCGGCGGCGCCGCAAGTGCCGGACGCCAAGACGCTGACGCGCCGCTTCAAGGACCATGAATCGGCCAAGCTCGCGCTGGAGGAGCTGGTGCGCAGCGTGCCGCTGGACCGCGAGGCCACCCAGCTGGAGGGCAGCGAGCTGCAGCTGCGCGTGCCGCGCGACGACGCCGCGCGGATCGAGGCGCTGCTGCAGGCGGCCTGAACGCCTCAGCCCGCGACCGGCAGGCCCTTGCTGGTCGAGTATTCGAAGTGCAGCGCCTCCCCCGGGAAGATCCTCGGGTGGATGGCATGCGCCGCCATCGCCGCCTCCGAGAATCCCTGCAGGATCAACTTCAGCTTGCCGGGATAGGTGGCGATGTCGCCGATGGCGTGCACGCCGGGGATATTGGTGGCGCAGGTCGCGGGCTCCACCGCGATATGGCTGCGATCGAGGCCCAGGCCCCATTCGGCGATCGGGCCGAGCTCCATGGACAGGCCGAAGAAGGCCAGCAGATGGTCGGCCGGCACGGTCTTCACCTCGCCCTTCAGCGTGGCGAGCGACACGCCGGTCAGCACGCCATCGGTGCCTTCCAGCCCGTGCAGCTGGTAGGGGATGGCAAGCTCGATCTCGCCGCGTTCCGCCGCCTGCTTCAGCTGGGCGGCGCTTTCGGGGGCGCAGCGGAACTTGTCGCGGCGATGCACCACGGTCACATGCGCCGCCACCTGCTTCAGGCTGAGCGCCCAGTCCACCGCGCTGTCGCCGCCGCCGGCGATGACCACGCGCTTGCCCCGGAACTCCTCCCGCTTCGTGACCAGGTAGCGCACGGCGCCCGAGGCCTCGAATTCCGGCAGGCGTTCCAGCGGCGGGCGGTTCGGGCCGAAGGCGCCGGCGCCGGCGGCCAGGATCACCGCCTTGCAGGTGACGGTATCGCCCTCGCTGGTGGTCAGCACCAGGCTCTCTCCCTCCCGCCGCAGGCCCTCCACGCGGCGGCCGAGCATCAGCATGGGGTTGAAGGGGGCGCATTGCTTGTGCAGCGCCGCGATCAGGTCGCCGCCGGTGACTTCCGGATGGGCGGGGATGTCGAAGATCGGCTTTTCGGGATAGAGCGCGCTGCACTGGCCGCCGATCTCGCCCAGCGCATCGATCACCACCGTCTTCATCCGCAGCATGCCGCATTCGAAGACGGCGAAGAGCCCGACCGGACCCGCGCCGATGATCGCCACATCCGTCTCGACAACCGCCGGCATGCTGCCCCCGTTCCTTCTGCCTGGCGGCTGCTTGGACCAAGGCGAGGGAGGGATCAAGGTCCGCCGCCGCGCGGCTTGTGCGGTGCGGCACGGGCGGGGCAGATTGCCGCGGCGCATGTCCCTGATTCTCCCAATCGTGCTCCCCTTGGCCAATGAGGCCGCCACCGCGGCGCTGGCCGCGAAGCTGGCCGCGCGCGCCCGGCCGGGCGATGCGCTGCTGCTGGAAGGCCCGCTCGGCGCCGGCAAATCCGCCTTCGCCCGCGCCTTCCTGCGCGCGGCCTCGGGCGACCCGGCGCTGGAGGTGCCCTCCCCCACCTTCACCCTGGTGCAGCACTACGACCTACCGATCGGACCCGCCTTCCACTTCGACCTCTGGCGCCTCGATGGCCCCGCCGGCCTCGACGAGCTGGGCTGGGAGGAGGCGCGGGAGGGCATTTCGCTGATCGAGTGGCCGGAGCGGCTGGGCGCGCTGCGGCCGGCGGAGGCGCTGACCATCGCGCTGGCGCCGGGCCCGACCGAAACCGCGCGCATTGCGACGCTGACCGGCTGGGCCGGGCGACTGGAAGGAATGGGCGCATGAAGGCCGAGGCGGTCGCCTTCCTGACCGAGAATGATTTCGTGCATGCGGTGCGCCAGCCCCTGCCGGCCGATGCCTCCTTCCGCCGCTACACCCGGCTGGTCGGCGGCCCGCGCCCGGCGCTGTTGATGGAGGCACCGCCGCCGCAGGAGGATCTCGGCCCCTTCCTGCGGGTTGCCGCCCATCTTGCCGAGGCCGGTCTCTCGGCGCCGGAGGTTCTGGCCGCCGATCCGCGCCAGGGCTTTGCCATCATCGAGGATTTCGGCGCCCACACCATGGCGCAGTTGCTGGATGCCGGGGCGGAGGCCGCGCCGCTGTATCTCGCCGCCACCGCCGCCCTCGCCCGGCTGCACGCCGTGCCGCCGCCCGCAAACCTGCCGGCCTGGGACGCCGCGCGCATGGCCGACACCGCCGCCGCCACTTTTCTTGAATGGTGGTGGCCGGCGGCCTTCGGCGAACCGCCCTCCGAGGCGATCGGCGAGGAATTCGGGCTGGCGATCCATGCGATGCTGGCGCCCTATGCCGCTGCGGGCTTCGTGCATCGGGACTTCTTCCCGGCCAATCTGATGCCGCTGCCTGGCCGCGCGCCGCCGGCCGATATGGGGCTGCTGGATTTCCAGGACGCGGCGCTCGGCCACCCGGCCTATGACCTCGTCTCGCTGGTCGAGGATGCGCGGCGGGACGTGGACCCGGCAGTCCGCGAGGCCTGCATCGCCCGCTACCTGGCATTGCGGCCGGAATTGGACCCGCAGGAATTCCGGGGCGCCATGGCGGCGCATGCGGCGCAGCGGCATCTGCGGGTGGCCTGCCTCTGGGTGCGGCTGGCGCAGCGCGACGGCAAGCCGCATTACCTGCGCCACGGCCCGCGCTGCTGGGCGCTGCTCGGCCAGGCCTTGCAGCACGCGGCGGCGGCGCCGCTCGCGGAATTTCTGGACAGGCATGTCCCCCCGGCGTTGCGCGGCAACCCGGCGGGGCTGGAGGCTGAGGCGGCATGATCACCCTGACCCATGGCATGGTGCTCGCCGCCGGCCTCGGCACGCGGATGCGGCCGCTGACCGACGACCGCCCGAAGCCGCTGCTGGAGCTGGAGGGCGAGTCCCTGCTGCACCATGCGCTGGACCGGCTGCGCGATGCGGGCGTCGCGCATCACGTGGTGAACGCCCATTGGTTCGCCGACCAGGTGGCAGCGGCGGTCGAGGCGCATGACGCGCCGGACCGGCTGGTGCTGCGGGAGGAGGTGCTGCTGGAGACCGGCGGCGGCCATGCCGCCGCGCTGCCGCATCTGGGCGAAGGCCCCTTCGCCGTGGTGAATGGCGACGCCTTCTGGCTGGACGGCCCGACCCCCGCGCTGCAGCGCCTGGCCCAGGCCTTCGACCCGGCGCGGATGGATGCGCTGCTGCTGCTGGTGCGCACCGCCCAGGTGGATGGCGAGGCCGGCCGCGGCGACTTCTTCATCGACCCGCTGGGCCTGCTGCGCCGGCCGAAGGAGCGGGAGATTTCGCCCTATCTCTTCGGCGGCGTGCAGATCCTCTCGCCAGCGCTTTTCGAGGGTGCGCCGGCGGGGCCCTTCAGCCTGAATCTGCTGTATGACCGCGCCATCGAGGCCGGCCGCATCTTCGGCCTGGTGCATGACGGCGCCTGGTTTCATCTCTCCACCCCGCGCGACCTCGACCGGGCGGAGACCATGCTGCGGGCGGGGATGCTGACGGCGCTATTCTGAGACGGGCCGCTCCCCCAGATTTTGCGCCACCATCAGCAGGTAGCCGTCCGGGTCCTGCACAAAGACCTCCCGCTGGCCGCTCTCGCGGTCGCCGGTGCAGCGCCAGATCTCGCGCGGGCCCTGGTGGATCGGCCAGGACCGCGCCGCCAGTGCCGCCAGCACCGGGGCGAGGCGGGACAGATAGAGCTGGAACATCACGCCCTGGCCGAGCGGCCGGTCCATCGGCCCGGTCTCGAAGCGGCCACTGCGCTGGCACAGCATCGCCTGCTGGCCCGCATCCGGGTGCTCCAGATAGACAAACAGCTCCTCCGGCCGGTCATAGGCGAGGCCAAAACCCAGCACCTCGCGCCAGAAGGCCAGGCTGGCGGGCAGGTCGTTGACCATCA
This sequence comes from Falsiroseomonas tokyonensis, assembly GCF_019024325.1. Lineage (GTDB taxonomy): Bacteria > Pseudomonadota > Alphaproteobacteria > Acetobacterales > Acetobacteraceae > Falsiroseomonas > Falsiroseomonas tokyonensis. Next base: position 896,317 of record NZ_JAFNJS010000001.1, on the reverse strand, counting down.
GCTCCGGCACGAAGCCCGCCCAGCCGCTGCGCGGCGGCGCACCCCGATCTCCCATAGCGGCTCTCCCCGCTGCCCGAAGCGCAAGCTGGACCAAACCGGTGCCCTGGCCTAGCGTTAGGAACGGAACATGAATCTCTTCGATATCCCGGCCGAGCTGCCCTTTCTTGAATGCCTCGCCGCCGGGGTGCTCGCGGATGTCCGCGACCGATCGCCGGAGGCGCTGTCCCGCGCCACCATCCTGCTGCCGACGCGGCGTTCCGCCCGCGGCCTGCGCGATGCGTTCCTGGCCCGCGCCGAGGGCCGCGCGCTGCTGCTGCCGCGGATGCGGGCGCTGGCGGGGCTGTCCACCGAGGATGCGGATGAGCTGGCCCTGCCCACGCTGCTGGAGCTGCCGCCGGCCGTCCCGGCGCTGACTCGCCAGGCGGTGCTGACCAGCCTGGTGATCCGCCTGCCGCCACGCCATGGCGGACCGGGCACGCCGGAGCAGGCCTGGGGCCTGGCGGCAGAGCTGGCCCGCATCTTCGACGAGATCGCGCTGGAGGAGCCGGATACGGAGCTGCTGGCCAACGGCACCCCGGCTGAATTCGCGGAAACCTGGCTGGCCCGGCTGGAAACGCTGGTCCCCGAATCCCAGGCGACCCATTGGCAGATCACCACGACCTTCCTGCGCGGCGTCGCCACCGCCTGGGCCGGCTGGCTGGAGGAGGAGGGCCTGCTCGATATCGGCCTGCGCCGCGTGCTGGCGCTGCGGGAGCAGACCAAGGCCTGGCAGAAGGACCCGCCTCGGCACCCCGTCATTGCCGCCGGCATCGGCGTCGGCGGCACCATACCGGCCGCGGTCGAGCTGCTGAAGGTGGTGGCGCGGCTCGACCAGGGCGCCGTGGTGCTGCATGGGCTGGACCGGGCGGAGCTGGCCGAGATCTGGCCGCATATCTGCGACAGCCCCACGCACCCCTTCTGCAGCCAGGGCCGGCTGCTGGCCGCCATGGGCGCCGCGCCGCGCCAGGTGCGCCGCTGGCACGGTTGTGCCGAGACCGCCCCCGCCGTCCCCGCCGCCCGCGTCGCGCTGCTCGAAATGGCGCTGCGCCCGCCGGAGGGAATGACGCCCTGGACCCAGCCGGCGGCCGAAAGATGGGCACCGGGCCTCGAAGGGCTGCGTCTGGTGGCGGCGCCCGAAGCGCAGACCGAGGCCGCCGCCATCGCCCTGCTGCTGCGGGAGGCCCTGGAAAAGCCGGGCGCCCGTGCCGCGCTCGTGACGCCGGATCGCGACCTCGCCCGTCGCGTCTCGGCCGAGCTGGTGCGCCACGGCATCCGCGCCGACGATTCCGCGGGCCAGCCGCTCGGCCAGACGCCCACCGGCGTCTTCCTGCGCCTGCTCGCCCGCACCGTCGCCGAGGATTTTGCCCCGGTGCCGCTGCTGGCGCTGACAAAGCATCCGCTGGCGGCGGCGGGGATGGATCGCGCGGAGTTCCTGGACGCCGTGCGGCTGCTGGAACGCCGCGTGCTGCGCGGGCCGCGGCCGCTCGGCGGGCTGGAGGGGCTCAAGCAGGTCATCGCCGCCCTGCCGGAGGATGACCGCAAGACGCGCCTCCAGGCGCTGGTCGGCGCTCTGGAGAACGCGCTCGGCGGCTTCAGCACCCGCCACGGCGCCGCCCGACCGCCGGCGGATCTGCTGGAAGCCCATCTCGCCGCCGCCGAGGCCTTGGCCACCACGCCGCAGGAACCCGGCGGGCTGCGCCTCTATGCGGCGCAGGAGGGCGAGGTGCTGGCCAGCCACATGGCGGACCTCGCCCCGGCCTTAAAACATCTGCCGCCGATGGACCCCGCGAACTGGCCGGCACTCTTCGAGGCGAGCCTGGAGGGGGTGGCCACCTACATCGTCCGCAAGCACGGCGCGGCGCATCCGCGGGTCGAGATCCTCGGCCTGCTGGAGGCGCGGCTGCTGGCCTTCGACCGCGTCGTGCTCGGCGCGCTGGATGAGGGCGTCTGGCCGCTCGCCACCGATCCCGGCCCCTGGATGAGCCGCCCGATGCGCAAGCAGTTCGGCCTGCCGGAGCCCGAGGCCCGCATCGGCCGCGTCTGCATGGATTTTTTCCTGTTTGCCTGCGCGGCGCCGGAGGCGGTGCTGTCCCGCGCCGCCCGCCGCGGCGGGTCGCCCACCGTGCCCGCGCGCTGGCTGACACGCCTCGAAACCTTCCTTTCAGGTCAGGATCTCAGGCTGCCGGGCAGCGAGGCGGCGCGGATGGCCGCCGCGCTGGATGTGCCGGACCGCGTCACCCCCGTCTCCCGCCCCGCCCCGCGCCCGACGCTGGCCCAGCGGCCGCGCGAAATCTCTGTGACGGAGGTCTCGGACCTGCTGGCCGATCCCTATGCCTTCCACGCCAAGCGCATCCTGCGACTGCGGAAACTGGACCCGCTGGATGCCGATGTCGGCGCGCTGGACTACGGCATCATCGTCCATGCCGCGCTCGCCGGTTTCGTCAGCGCCATCAGCCGCGCCCCCGGCGGCTGGCCCGGCGAGGAGGCGGCGCTGGAGGCCTGGGGGCAGGCGGCGGCCAAGGCCCTCGAAGACCAGGGGCCGCGCCCTTCGCTCGCGGCCTTCTGGCGCCCGCGGCTCGCCCGCATCGGCGCCTTCGTCGTGGCGCTGGAAGCGGAGCGGCGGGAAGGGGGCGGCATCGCCCGCAGCTGGACCGAGACCGATGGGCGGCTGGAGCTGCGCCGCCCGCGCGGCACCGTCACCCTGAAGGCGCGCGCGGACCGGATTGACCGGCTCGGCGACGGCAGCCTCGCCATCCTCGACTACAAGACCGGCACCCTGCCCCGCCCGGACGAGCTGCAGGACGGCCGCGCGCCGCAGCTCCCCCTGGAGGCCGCCATGGCCGCCGCCGGCGCCTTTGCCGACATCCCCGGCGCGGCGGTGCGGGCGCTGACCTATTGGAAGCTCTCGGGCGGCGAGACCCCTGGCGAGGAAAAGCAGATGTTTTCGGAGCCTGAGGACGTGGCCGAGCTGGCCGGGCAGGCGATGGAACGGCTTGGCGCGCTGGTCGACCGCTTCCTGCTCGGCGACGCCGCCTTCACCGCCCGGCCGCATCCCGGCCGCAGGACACGGGGCGGGGATTACGATCACCTTTCCCGCGTCGATGAATGGGCGGATGCGGAGGGCGAGGAATGAGCCTGACCCTCACCCCGCGCCAGGAAGCCGAGTTCGAGCAGGCCCGCGCCTCGGACCCCGCCGCCTCCGCCTGGGTCGGCGCCTCGGCCGGGTCCGGCAAGACCAAGGTGCTGACGGACCGGGTGCTGCGCCTGCTGCTGGCGCCGGGCACGCGGCCGGGCGCGATCCTGTGCCTCACCTTCACCAAGGCCGCCGCCGCCGAGATGGCGCATCGCCTGGCGCGCGACCTCGGCCGCTGGGCGGTGGAGCCGGAGGCGAAGCTGGCCGCGCGACTGGCCGCGCTGCTCGGCCGCGCGCCGGACCGGCAGGACCTGGATGCGGCGCGGGGGCTGTTTGCCCGCGTGCTGGACCTGCCCGGCGGCATGCGCATCAGCACCATCCACGCCTTCTGCCAGTCCCTGCTGCGCGCCTTCCCGCTGGAGGCCGGCCTCGCCCCGCAATTCGCCGTGGTGGAGGAGGCGGATGCCGCCGCCCTGCTGGCCGAGGCGCGGGAGGCGGTGCTGGCCAGCCCCGCCCAGGGCCCGGCACTCGAAGCCCTGGCCAGCCTGGTGCCGCCCGATTCCTTCGCCAGCCTGGTGCGGGCGCTGGACCGGGACCGCGAGAAACTGGGCACGGCGCTGCGCGAGACCGGCTCGCTGCCCGCGCTCTGCGCCGCCATCGGCCGCCATCTCGGCCTGCCGGAGGCGGCGCATGAGGCGGCGCTGGTCGCCGCCGGCGCCCAGGGGGTGGACGACCAGGCGGTGATCGCCGCCCGGCTTTTGCAGGCCAGCCGCAACGTCAACGACCAGGCGCGCGGCACAAAACTGCTGGACTGGCTGTCGCTGCATCCGGCGGAACGCGCCGCGCGCTGGGCGGATTGGGTGGAAATCCTGCTGACGCAGGAAGGCACGCCGCGCGCCCGCATGGCCACCAAGGATGTCGGCCCGCGCCAGGCCGAATGCGCCGAGATCCTGCGGCGGGAGGGGGAGCGCGTGGCGGCCGTGGAAGGCGCCCGCCGCGCCAGCCGGCTGCTAGCGGCAACGCGCGCCCTGCTCGGCCTCGGCGCCCCGGTGCTGGAGGGGTATCGGGCGCGCAAGCAGGCGCGCGGGATGCTGGATTACGACGACCTGATCCTCGCCGCGCGCCAGGTGCTGCGCGACCCCGGCAGCGCCTGGGTGCTGTTCAAGCTCGATGGCGGGCTGGACCATGTGCTGCTGGACGAGGCGCAAGACAGCAATCCCGCGCAATGGGGCATCGCCGCCGCGCTGACCGAGGAGTTTTTTGCGGGTGCGGGCGCTGAGAGGCGGGACCCCCGCGCGCGCACCATCTTCGCGGTCGGCGACGTCAAGCAATCCATCTACGCCTTCCAGGGCGCCGACTCCGCCGGCTTCGCCCGCTGGCAGCGCCACTTCGGGCAGCGGTTGCAGGCGCTGGGGGAGGAGCTGCGCGACGTGCAGCTGCAGGTCTCCTTCCGCTCCACCGCGCCGGTGCTGGCGCTGGTCGATGCCGTCTTTGCCGAAGGTGCGGCGCGGGACGGCGTGGTGGCGCCGGGCGAGACGTTGCGGCATCGGCCGGACCGCATCGGCCATGCCGGCTGCGTCGAACTCTGGCCCATGCTGGACGGCGCGGAGGGCGAGCCGCCGCCGCCCTGGGAAGTGCCCGAAACACCCGCCGCCGCGACGGGCGCCGATGCGCAGCTGGCCGAGGCGATCGCCGCCCGCATCGCAACCTGGCTCGACACCGGCGAAATGCTGCCCAGCCGCGGCCGCGCCATGCGCGCCGGCGACATTTTGGTCCTCGTGCGCAAACGCTCCGGCGGGCTGCTGCCGCGGCTGGTGCGGGCGCTGAAGGAGCGCGGCGTGAAGGTCGGCGGCACCGACCGCATCCGCCTGGTCGAGCAGATCGCCGTGCAGGATTTGCTCGCGCTCGCCGATGCGCTGCTGCTGCCGGAGGACGACCTGCAGCTCGCCGCCGCGCTGAAATCGCCGCTGATCGGGCTGGATGACGACCAGCTTCTGGCGCTTGCAGCCGGGCGTGAGGGCAGCCTCTGGCGGCAGCTCCAGTTGGCGCGGGGGCAGGCGACGCCCGAGGGGGAGGCGGCCGATTTCCTCGCCGGGCTGATGTCCCGCGCCGATGTCGTCACCCCCCATGCGCTCTTCGCCGAAATTCTGGGGGAGCATCGCGGCCGGGCAAAGCTCTTGGCGCGGCTGGGGCCGGATGCGGCGGATCCGGTGGATGAATTCCTGAACGCGGCGCTGGACCATGGCAGCCGCCACCCCCCAAGCCTGCAAGGCTTCGTCGCTTGGCTGCGGCGCGGCGGCGCCGAGGTGAAGCGGGACCAGGAGGCCGCTGGCGATTCCGTGCGCATCATGACCGTGCACGGCGCCAAGGGATTGCAGGCGCCGGTGGTGATCCTGCCGGATACGGTGGCCGCGGGTCGGGACAGCACGGAGGTGCGCTGGGTGATGCCGGAGGAAGGCCCGCCTTTGCCCCTCTGGGCCCCCAACAGGGACCACCACGCCCCGGCCTTTACCGATCTGCTGGCCAGCGAGAAGGCGGCACGGGCGGCGGAGGAGCATCGGCTGCTCTATGTCGCCCTGACCCGCGCCGAGGACCGGCTGCTGGTCTGCGGCTGGCAGCGCAAGCGCCCGAAAAGCCGGGATTTTCCCGAATCCTGCTGGTACGACCTCGTCGCCCAGGGCTTTTCGCGGCTGCCCACCACCGAACTGCCGCTGGAGGCGCCGCCCGGCCTCGGCTTTGCCGCCACCACGCTGCGCCGCCTCGACTCCCGTCAGGAGGTTCCGCCGGTGCCGGATGGGCGGGACACGCCGCCCGCCGCCGCCGCCGATCTGCCGGACTGGGCCCGCCGCCCGGCCCCGCCGGAGGTGACGCTGGACGCCCTCGCCCCCTCCGCCGTCCCCCGCGAGGAAACGCGGGAAACCCCCGCCGCCGCCCCGCATGGCGCCGCCGACCCCACCGGCCAGCGTTTTCGGCGCGGCCGCCTGGTGCACGCCCTGCTGCAGCACCTGCCCGACCGCCCGCCGGCGGAGCGGGAGGCGGCGGCAAAGACCTTTCTCGCCCGGCGCGGCCAGGGGCTTTCCGAAGCCGAGCAGGCGGCGACGCTGGCGGAGGTGATGGCATTGCTCGCCGCGCCGGATTTCGCCGCCGCCTTCGGCCCCGACAGCTTGGCGGAGGCGCCGATCGCCGGGCAGGTGGGCAACCGGCTGGTCAGCGGGCAGGTCGACCGGCTGCTTGTCGCGCCCGATCGCGTGCTCGTGCTCGACTACAAGACCAACCGCCCGCCGCCCACCGAGGTCTCGGCCGTCCCGGCGCTCTACCTGCGCCAGATGGCGGCCTACCGCGCCGTTCTGGCCCGCGCCTTCCCCGGACGGCGGGTGGATTGCGCCCTGGTCTGGACTTTCGGGGCGCGGCTCATGCCTCTCCCGGAAGGGTTGCTGGATGCGCATGCGCCAGGCGCATGACGCCCCGCGCCCCTCGCAAGATGCCCCTTGCTTGACCCGGGGCCGCACCGCCACGATCTTGCCATCAAAGCGCCAGCCCCCCGCGAGCGCGCCCGGAGACTCCCGATGAGCGAATTCACCAAGGCTGTCACCGATGACAGCTTCAAGCAGGACGTCCTCGAGGCGCCCGGCCCCGTCCTGGTCGACTTCTGGGCCGAATGGTGCGGCCCCTGCCGCATGGTCGCGCCGATCCTGGACGAGATCGCCCAGGAATATGCCGGCAAGCTGACCATCGCGAAGGTCAATATCGACGACAACCCGATGACGCCGAACGACTATTCGGTGCGCGGCATCCCCACCATGATCCTGTTCAAGGACGGCAAGCCGGTGGACACCAAGGTCGGCGCCCTGCCGAAGAGCGCGCTGAAGGACTGGGTCGCCGGCCGCCTGGCCTGAGGCTGATGCGGCCGTGATGCGGGTGGCGCTGGCGGAAGCCGCGCGCCACCTTACATCGCGGTCATGATCAAGCGCATCCTGGCCCTTGCCCTGGCTTTTCCGCTTGGGGCCCTCCCCCCTCCCGCCCTGGCGCAGAATGGGGAGGTCGTCCGTTCCGAGCGGGCGAATTTCCGCCTCACCACCTTCGCCAGCGGCCTGGAACGGCCCTGGGGCATGGCGCAGCTGCCGGATGGCCAGCTGCTGGTGACGGAACGGCCGGGCCGGATGCGGCTGGTGGGGCGCGACGGCGCCCTCTCCCGACCGCTGGGCGGGGTGCCGCAGGTGGAGGCGGCGAGCCAGGGCGGGCTGCTCGATGTCGCCCTGGCGCCGGATTTCGAGCGCAGCCGGGAAATCTTCTTCTGCTCGGCGATGCTGGTCCAGGGCGGCGCGCTCACCCGCCTCACCCGCGCAAGGCTGGCCGCGGACGGCGCGGAGCTGGAGGCGGTGACCCCGATCCTGGATGCGACGCCGGCCCAGAGTTCCGGCCGGCAGCACTACGGTTGCCGCATCGCCTTCGGCGCGGATGGGCGCCTGTTCCTCTCGACCGGCGACCGCAATGTGGACCGGATGCGGTCGCAGCGGCTGGACGACCTGGCGGGCAAGGTGCTGCGGGTGGACCGGGAAGGCCGGCCGCAGCGCGACAACCCCTTTGTCGATCAGCCGGGCGCGCGTCCGGAGGTCTTCTCCCATGGCCATCGCAACCCGCAGGGGCTGGCCCTGAACCCCTGGACCGGCAGCCTGTGGCTGGCCGAGCACGGGCCGCGCGGCGGGGACGAGATCAATGTGCTGCGCCCCGGCGCCAATTACGGCTGGCCGGTGGTGACGCATGGCGTGAACTACAGCGGCACCACGATCAGCGAGCGCAGCAGCGCGCCTGGCATGGTGGACCCGATCCGGGTCTGGACGCCGGTGATCAGCCCCGCCGGCCTCGCCTTCTACGACGCCGCCGCCTTCCCCGGCTGGCGCCGCAGCCTGTTCGTCGCGGCGCTGAACAGCCCGGGCCTGGTACGGCTGACCACCGATGGCGACCAGGTGACGGGGGAGGAGCGCCTGCTCTTCGACCGCCGCATCCGCATGCGGGACGTGCTGGTGGCGCAGGATGGCAGCTTGTTGGTGCTGACGGATGAATCCGACGGGCGCATCCTGCGCCTTGCGCCGGGCTGAAAGGCCGCCCGGCCGGGACAAGGCGGGGCGATGGCGGCAGAGGAAGTCACGGTTCGGCCGGCCCGGGCGGGGGAGGGTGCGGCGCTGTTCGACCTCACCCTGCGCTCCGTCCGCGGCCTGGCGGCGGGCCATTACGCGCCGGCGCAGATCGCCGGCTGGATGGGGGCCCGCACGACCGCGACCTATGAGGCGATGATCGCCCGCGGCGGCACCATGGTGGCGGAGCGCGCAGGCATGATCCTCGGCTTCGTCGATGCCGAGCCCGGCGAGGTCACGCGCCTGTTCCTGTTGCCGGAGGCCGCCGGCGCCGGGCTCGGCCGGCGGCTGCTGGAGATCGGGCTGGAGGCAGCCCGCCGCGGCCATGCCGGGCCGATCCGGCTGGAGGCGACGCTGAATGCCGAGGGCTTCTACCGCCGCTGCGGCTTCCGGCGCATTGGCACCGGCCACTTCGACCAGGGTGGCGATCCCATCCCGGTCGCGATCATGGAGCTTCCGGCAGGCTGAACGCCCTCAATGGTCGTAATGCAGGCGCAGCTCCTGCCGGCCATCGGCCAGCCGTCCCTCCGCCACCCGGTCTGCGGCGCGGCGCAGCATCACCGCGGCGAGGCGGGCCGCGAGGGCGGCATCCTCCGCCTCCTCCAGCGTCGGCGGCAGGCCGGCGGGCAGCAGGGCCTCGCCCGCCCAGCGCAGGGTCGTGTCCAGGTTGAACTCGTCGAAACGGGCGGTGACCTCCACCGCGCCCTGCGGGCCCAGCAGGCCGGGCAGGGCATGGGCCACCTCCTCCAGCGCCGCCTCCAGCCGCGCCACCACCTCGGCCCGCGCGCCCCAGGCGGCGCCGGACTGGCGGGCGAAATCCTGAAGCGCCGCCGCGCCATCCTGCGGCCGCCACAGCAGGCGGCGCTGCTGCGCCGTGCCCATCCGGAAGGCCGCCACCAGCAGCAGCGCCGCCACCATCCCCAGCACGAGCGAGGATGAGACCAGCAGCCGTGCCGCCTGGGGCAGGCCCGCGAAGATCTGCGGCGCGGCGTCGTAGGACAGGCCGATCACCAGGGCGGCGCCCACCACCAGCGTGCGGCGCGCATCCATCAGCCGCTGGGTGACGATGCCCATGCCGGTGACGGTGATGAAGGCGGCGGCGAAGAACAGCGCCGCCCCCAGCACGCCGCGCGGCACCGCCAGCACCACCTCCGCCGTGCCCGGCACGATGGCGAGCACGATCCACAGCACCCCCACCGCCAGCCCGACCCGCCGCGCCGTGACGCCGGTGGCGATCGAAAGGCCGACGCTGGCCGTGTAGCTGTTGGTGCCCGGCACGCCGAGCAGGCCGGCCAGGCAGGTGCCGAGCCCATCGGCCAGGGCGCCGGCCTTCATCTGCGCGTAATCGGGCCGCCGCCAGTTCGGATCGGTCGCCCGCTGGCAGGCCACCACGTCGCCGCAGACCCGCACCAGGCAGGCCAGCGCGCCCATGGCGAAGCCGGGCAGCAGGGTCCAGTCCAGGCTGGGGGTGGCCAGGGGCCAGCTGGGGAACTGCCAGATGATCGGCACCGGCAGCAGCGGCGTTCCCCGCAGCTGGGTCACCATGACATGCACGGCGAAGCCCAGCACCAGCCCGCCCAGCACGGCGATGGGCCTCAGCCGCGGCCCGCCCCAGACGCTGACGCCGATGATCACCGCCAGCGCCACCGCGGTGGCCAGCAGATCATCCGTGCCGCGGTCCAGCCCCGGGCCGAAACCCAGCATCATCCGCAGCGCCAGCAGGCCGAGGCTGACGCCGATCATCAGCACAACCAGGCCCACCAGCTCCGTCGGCAGCCAGGGCCGTAGGCGCTGCACGGCGAAGGACAGCACCAGCTGGGTCAGGCCCGCCACGATGGTCATCCCCGCCACTGCCGAAAGCCCGCCCAGCTGCGCCGCGATCAGCGTCGGTGGCAGGTAGATGGCGGTGAAGACGGCGGGCAGCAGGAAGCCGGAGCCGATGGTCGTCCCGCCCCAGATCGGCCGGCCCCAGGCCTGCAGCAGCGTGGCCAGGCCCAGCGCCAGCATGGCCAGCGACAGGTAGGAGGAGAGGGTGGCCGCATCCGCGCCGGCGGTATCCGCGACCACCAGCGGAAAGACCAGGGTGACGGAGCCGAGGCCGATATGCTGCAGGGCGGCGGGCCAGAGCACGCTGGCGGGCGGCGCGCTGTGCAGGCCCCAGCCCGTGGCCGGCGGCGCAGCCGCACGGACCGTCTGCTCGGTCATCCGCCCCCCCTGTGCCACGCGCTCCGGTTGTCCAATGATTGGAGTGCTACCGCAAGCATGGGCCGGCACATTGCCGCCGGCTGCCGAGGGGCCGGGGCAGCCGGCGGGGGGCCCGGGTCAGGCCCTCTGCATCAGGCCGGCCGGATCGGCGGGCCGGGGGGGCGTCGGCCGCTCAGAACCAGCCGAGGTCGGAGGAATCGTTCACCGTCCCGGGCGTGAAGATGTCCGGGTCCAGCTGGCCATAGCCGGGCTCGCTGAACTCCGAAGGGTCCAGCTGGCCATAGCCGGGCTGGCTGAATTCGGACGGGTCGAGCTGCCCGTAGCCGGGCTGGCTGAATTCGGCAGGGTCCACCTGCCCATAGCCGGGCTGGCTGAACTCCGAGGGGTCGAGCTGGCCATAGCCATAGGTTCCGGAGGCGGTTTCGTAGATGCCGCTCATGCGGGCTCCTCTTGCGCGGCGGCCATGATGCCGGTCCCGGGCCGCCTGGTTGTGTCCGGCAGGGCGCCGGATGGGTGGGAGCCGGTGCGCCCAAAACCTCGCGCACCGCTGCCGGCCCTCCCCAGGATCAGACAGCCCCTGGCGGAGGAGCCGGCGGCCGGATCATGTCCGGCCCCTTGGCATCACGACAGCGGATATGGTCGGCAGCCCCGGGGAGTCCATGCAACGAGACGGCGTCAAGTCTTCACGGCCGCGTGGGAACTTGCCTTACTTGCGACACAATGCGTTCTTCTGGTGAGACCTTGCTGGTGACTTCACGCGGTGTCGGCGGCGGCGTCCAGCTTCAGCACCTCGCCCGCCAGATACAGGCTGCCGCAGATCAGCACCCGCGCCGGGCCGCCTGTGGAGGCCAGCCGGTCCAGCACCTCCGCCACCGTGCCGCCGGGATGCGCGGCGCCGCCGCTGGCGCGCACCACATCGGGCACGGTCATGGCCAGGTGCTGCCCGGGCTCCGCCACAGCCCAGAGGCTGTTGGCCACCGGGATGATCGGCGCCAGGAATTCCGGCACCTGCTTGCCGCCCTTCATGCCGACCAGGACGTGGATGGGCCGGTCGGCGAAGCTTTCGCGGATGTGCTGGCCGATCACGACGCCGGCGCCGGCATTGTGGCCGCCATCCAGCCACAGCTCCCAATCCGGCGGCAGCAACGCGGCCAGCCGCCCGGTCAGGCGCTGCATGCGGGCGGGCCAGCTGGCCTGGGCGACGCCCTGGCGGATGGCATCCTCGGTCAGCCAGGGGGGGTTCCAGGCGCGCAGCGCGGCGATGGCGATGCCGGCGTTTTCCGCCTGGTGCGGGCCGATCAGTCCCGGGCGGGGCAGGGCCATCCGCGTCGTCTCATCCCACCAGTCCAGGCTGCCATCCGGCTTGCGCAGCACATCCCAGTCACGGCCGCGGACCCGCAGCGGCGCGCCCTGCCCGGCTGCCTCCTTCAGGATCACCTCCGCCGCCTCCGGCACCTGCCGCCCCGTGGCGCAAAGCACGCCCGGCTTGATGATGCCGGCCTTTTCCCAGGCAATTCGGGAAATGTCGTCGCCGAAGAAGTCCATGTGGTCGCGGGAGATGCTGGTGATGGCGGTGACGGCGGGGCGGTCCACCACATTGGTGGCATCAAAGCGCCCGCCGAGGCCGACCTCCAGCACCAGCAGGTCCGCCGGGACGCTGGCAAAAAGGTGCAGCGCGACGGCGGTGGTCACCTCGAAGACCGTGATCGGCTGGCCGCCATTCACCTGCTCGACATGCGCCAGCGCCGCTGTCAGCGCCTCCTCCGTCACCAGCTTCCCCGCCAGGCGGATGCGCTCATGGAAGGAAACGAGGTGGGGACTCGTGAAGACATGCACGCGCAGCCCGGCCGCTTCCGCGATGGCCCGGAAGAAGGCGCAGGTGCTGCCCTTGCCGTTGGTGCCGGCGACATGGACGACCGGCGGCAGTCGCCGTTCCGGATGGCCGAGCGCGGCCAGGCAGCGCTGCAGCCGGTCCAGGCTCAGGTCGATCAGTTTGGGATGCAGGCTGTGCAGCCGGTTGATGATCTCCTCGCTGCGCGAGGCCGGTAGCTGGCTCACGCGGGCTTCACGACCTCGGCCTCCACCGTCTCCGGCGCCGGCAGCATGGGAAGATCCTCGGCCGGGGTCTCGGCCGACAGGGTCGGCTCGCGCAGCAGGGAGATCACCTGGGCCAGCGTCGCGCGCATGTCGTGCCGCTTCACCACCATGTCGAGGATGCCGTGCTCCAGCAGGTATTCGGCGCGCTGGAAGCCCTCGGGCAGTTTTTCGCGGACTGTCTGCTCGATGACCCGGGCGCCGGCGAAGCCGATCAGCGCATTCGGCTCGGCGATCTGGATATCGCCCAGCATGGCGAAGCTGGCGGTGACGCCGCCCGTGGTGGGATCGCACAGCACCACGATGAAGGGCAGCCCGGCCTCCTTCACCATGCGGGTCGCGATCACGGTGCGCGGCATCTGCATCAGGCTGATGGCGCCTTCCTGCATGCGGGCGCCGCCGGAGGCGGTGAAGACGATCAGCGGCGCATCCTGCAATACGGCGAGCTTGGCCGCCGTCACCAGCGCCTCCCCCACGCCGGCGCCCATGGAGCCAGCCATGAAGTTGAATTCGAAGACGCCGAGCACCGCCTTGCGCCCCAAAATGGTGCCCTGGGCCACCAGCACGGCGTCGTCCATGCCGGATTTCTGCTGCGCCTCCTTCAGCCGGTCGGCGTATTTCCGCTGGTCGCGGAAGCGCAGCGGGTCCGCCGGGGCCTTGGGCAGCTCGATGCGCGACCAGCCCTCATCCAGCGTCGCCTTCACCCGGCCGGCGGCGGACAGCCGCATGTGATGCCCGCAATGGGTGCAGACATGCAGGTTCCGCTCCAGGTCGCGGTGGAAGATCATCTGCTCGCAGGCGGGGCATTTGTGCCAGAGATTGTCCGGCACCTCCCGCGGCTGCCCGAACAGGGCCTTCACCTTCGGCAGCGCCCAGTCGGAAATCCAGTTCATCGGTCCATGCCCTCAAGCGCCCGCCTGCCCCGGGGGGCGGCCGGCCTGCCCCGGAAGGGGCTTCCTCGCGCGCGACGCGCGCGGCCATTGGCGGCGGAGGTAGGGTCAATGGGGGCTGCGGCGCAAGGGGTCCCGCCACAGGCCCGCGGGTCAGAAGCGGCGATGGAGGCCGAGGCGGAGCGCATGCAGGTCCAGGCGATGGATCCCAGCCCGGCCGGCAGAGCCAGCGGATGAGATGCCCGGCTGACCGCTGCGATCGCCCACGGCATCAACCTAATCGATTGATGCCATCTATGATACTCCCTAAGCGCCCCCTGGTATCATCGATGGAGAAGCAAGACGGGGAGGCCGCCACCATGAACCTGCGCGACCTGCGCTACGCCCTGGCGGTAGCGGAACACCGGCACTTCGGCCGCGCGGCCGAACTCTGCCACATCAGCCAACCCACCCTCTCCACCCAACTGCGCAAGCTGGAAGACGAACTCGGCGTGGTGCTCTTCGAACGCACCAACAAATCCGTGGTGCCCACCGCCGCCGGCGAAGCCCTGCTCGCCCATGCCCGCGCCGCGGTGGAGGCCGCCGACGCCATGCTGGCCCTGGCCCACGCCTCCCGCGACCCGCTGCGCGGCCAGCTCCGCCTCGGCATCATCCCGACCCTCGCCCCCTACCTGCTGCCCCTCATCTTCGGCCCCCTCCGCGACGCGCTGCCCGAGCTGGTGGTGGAACCCTGGGAAGACGTGACCGCCGCCCTGCTCGACCGGCTGCGCAGCCACGACCTCGACGCCGCCCTGCTGGCCACCGAAACCGAAGCGCCGGACCTGGAAACCGAAACCCTCTTCTCCGAACCCTTCCTGGCCGCCCTGCCGCCCGACCACGCCCTGGCCCACCAACCCCGCATCCGCGAGGAAGACCTGGCACCCGACGTCCTCGTCCTCGCCGACGGCCACTGCCTGCGCGACCAGGCTCTGGCCGCCTGCGGCCAGAACGGCCCCCGCAGCGGCGCCCTGCGCGCCGCCTCCCTCGCCACCCTGATGAACATGGTCGCCGCCGGCTACGGCACGACCCTAATCCCCGGCCTGGCCGCCGGCGTGGCCCGCGACGCCGGCATCACCCTCCGCCCCCTGACCCAAAACACCGGCCGCGACATCCGCCTCGTCTCCCGCACCACCTTCCCCCGCCGCGCGGCGCTGACCGCCATCAGCCACCTCATCCGCAGCCGCCTGACACCGTTTGCCGAAAGCGCCGCGAAGGGCGACGTCTGACGCCGAGGGGGCGGTGGTTGCGCCCGTGATGCGGGGAGGGCGCTGCCCTCCCCGCACCCCTCCAGCCAGGAGGCAGTGGCCTCCTGGACCTCAGGACCTTGAACGGAAAGGGAGAGGGGCCGGAGCGCGCGCATGTTCGGCGCACCCGCTGGCCCCTCTCCCTTTCCGTTCATGAATCAAAGGGTTCCAAGGGGCCACTGCCCCTTGGCAGGGGGTGCAGGGGGACAGCGTCCCCCTGCAATCACGCAGCGCACCCTCCGCCCATCCCTAGGGCTTCAGTCGTTCGCCATCCGCAGGGCTTCGCAGACGGCGTCGGTGACTTGGCGGGTGGTGGCGGGGCCGCCGAGGTCGGGGGTGTGGAGGTTGGGGTTGGCGGTGGTGTGTTCGATGGCGCGCATCAGGCGTTGGGCGGCGTTGGGTTCGCCCAGGTGGTCGAGCATCATGCTGGCGGTCCAGAAGGTGGCGATCGGGTTGGCGATGCCTTTGCCGGTGATGTCGAAGGCCGAGCCGTGGATGGGTTCGAACATCGAGGGGGTGTCGCGTTCGGGGTTGATGTTCGCGGTGGGTGCGATGCCGAGGGAGCCGGCGAGGGCGGCGGCCAGGTCCGACAGGATGTCGGCGTGCAGGTTGGAGGCGACGATGGTGTCGATGGTGGCGGGTTTGATGACCATGCGCATGGTCATGGCGTCCACCAGCATCTTGTCCCAGGTGACGTCGGGGAATTCGGTGGCGATTTCGGCGGCGATTTCGTCCCACATCACCATGGCGTGGCGTTGTGCGTTGGATTTGGTGACGACGGTCAGCAGCTTGCGCGGGCGGGATTGGGCCAGGCGGAAGGCGTAGCGCATGATGCGTTGCACCCCGGCGCGGGTCATGATGGAGACGTCCTGGGCGACTTCGATCGGCAGGCCGCGATGGGCGCGGCCGCCGACGCCGGAGTATTCGCCTTCGGAGTTCTCGCGGACGATCACCCAGTCGAGTTCCGGGCCGGAGACGTTGCGGAGTGGGCTGGTGATGCCCGGCAGCACGCGGGTGGGGCGCACGTTCGCGTATTGGTCGAGCGGCTGGCAGATGGCGAGGCGCAGGCCCCAGAGGGTGACGTGGTCGGGGATGTCGGGGGCGCCGACGGCGCCGAAGAGGATGGCGTCGAAGGCGCGCAGCTGGTCGGCGCCGTCGGCCGGCATCATCACGCCATGCTTGCGGTAGTAGTCGGAGCCCCAGTCGAAATCGGTGAAGTCGAGTTGGAAGCCGCCGTCGCGTTCGGCGCAGGCCTTCAGCACTTCGACGCCCGCCGAGATGACTTCCGGCCCGATGCCGTCCCCGCCCATGGCGGCGATCCGGTAGCTGCGCATGCGTTCTCTCCCTGGATTTCTCCCCTGTCGTATGGCGCGTGCGGGCGGTGGACAAGCGCCGCGCCGCTGCGCACCTTGGGGCGGCTTGGATGCAGGGGGTTCGGATGGCCGATCGGGCATATGATCTGGTGGTGCGGGGCGGCACGGTCGCCACGGCGGCGGAGGTGGTGGAGGCTGATATCGGCATCCTCGGCGGGCGCATCGTGGCGCTCGGCCGCAACCTGGCCGCGGGGCGGGAGGAGGTCTCGGCCAAGGGCCTGGTGGTGACGCCGGGCGGGCTGGATCCGCATTGCCACCTGGAGGAGCTGGCCCAGGACGGCTCCGTGCATGAGGAGAGTTTTGCCAGCGGCTCCGCGGCGGCGCTGGCCGGCGGCACCACCTCCTTCATCTGCTTCCTGCCGCAGTGGAAGGGCCACAGCCTGGCGGACAGCGCCCCGGGGTATGAGGCGCGGGCGCAGAAATCGCGCTGCGACTATTCCTTCCACCAGATCATCACCGACCCGACGCCAGAGGTGCTGGAGCGGGAGATTCCGGCGTTGATCGCGCGCGGCGTGCGCAGCCTGAAGGTGTTTCTCACCTACGACCCGCTGCGGCTGGACGATGCGCAGCTGATCCGGGTGCTGGCGGTGGCGCGGCGGCATCGGGCCTTCGTCACCATCCATGCGGAGAATTACGACGCCATCGGCTGGCGCATCGACGCGCTGCTGAAGGCCGGGCTGACCGACCCGCTGCAGCACGCCTGGGCGCGTCCCCCGGTGGTGGAGCGCGAGGCGACGCATCGCGCCATCGCGCTGGCCGAGATGGTCGATCAGCCGGTGCAGATTTTTCACGTGAGCTGCGAGGAGGCTGCGGAGGAGATCGCCCGCGCCCGCGCGCGGGGGGTGAAGGTGTGGGGGGAGACCTGCCCGCAATACCTGACCCTGTCGCATGACGACCTGCAGGGCCCGGACTTTGCGGGTGCCAAGGCCGTATGCTCGCCGGCGCTGCGCGAGAAGGGGGAGAATGAGCGGGTCTGGCGGCGCATCCTGGATGGCACGCTGGACATCGTCTCCTCCGACCATTGCGGCTTTTCCTTCGCGACCGCCAAGCGCGCGCCGGGCAGCGGCGGCTATGGCATGGGCGATGCGAACCTCCGCCCCGACGGCACGCCCGCCTTCAATGCCATCCCCAATGGCGTGCCGGGCATCGAGACGCGGCTGCCTGTACTGTTCAGCGAGGGTGTCTCGAAGGGCCGCATCGACCTGCCGCATTTCGTCCGGCTGAGCTCCGCCAATGCGGCGAAGCTGTTTGGCCTGGAAGGACGCAAGGGCAGCCTGATGCCGGGCGCCGATGCGGACCTGGTGCTCTGGGACCCGGATGCGGAGCGCACCATCCGCAATTCGGAGCTGCACCACGCCATCGACTACACGCCCTGGGAAGGTTTTGCCGTGAAGGGTTTTCCTAGTGTCACCATCGCCGCTGGCCGTGTGGCCGTGCAGGGCGGGGAGGTGCTGGCGCAGCCGGGCGCGGGGCGTTTTCTCGCGCGCGGCCCCTATGCCATGGCGCGGCCAAGCGGGCGCGTGCCGGATGGCTTCGACGCCGCCGCGGTCGAGTGAGTCTGCCTGTGGCTCCCGCCCGGTGACGGGTGGGAGCCTTTCGCTGCTCCGCAACAGAACCTTCTAGGCTTTCACGGTTTCAAAACCTCTCGCCGCTAAACCTCGGCTGACGATTGCCCTTCGGCTGTCGTGCAGAGGCGACGCGAACCGTGCCGATTCAGTTGCTCCATGCGCGGAGGCTGTCCGCGTCGATCCTGCCTTCCGGCCGCGGCGATGCGGCGCCGGCGGAGGCGCGCCCCTCCGGCATCATCCTGGCCCCGCTCGCCGGCGTGGTCTGCGGCGCGGCGCTGGCCGCCGGCGCCCTGCTGCTCTGGCCCGGCGCGCTGGCCTCCGCCGGCGCCTCCAGCCCCGCCGTGGTGCTGGCGGTGGAGGATCGCGCCGCGGCGCTGGAGACGCTGCTGCGCCAGGCCAATGCCCAGCTCGCCGCCCATGCCGCGCGGGCCGAGGCCGCGGCGCAGCAGGCGGAAGCCGCCGCCCAGCGCATGGCGGCGCTGGAACAGCGCGGGCCCACCGCCGACCGTTTCCTGGCCGCGGCGCTGCTGCTGCAATCGAGCATCGCAACCCCCCGCCCCTGGCTGCGCGAATACCAGGCCATGGCCGCACTGGCCCCGCCCGGCGCGCTGCCGCCGCCGCTGGCCGAGGTGCTGGCCAGCCACGCCGCCCGCGGCCTGCCGACGGAAGCCGAGCTGCGCGAGCGTTTCGCCGCCCTCGCCCCGCAGCTGCTGGCCCGCGCACCGCGGGAGGCAACGCTGGTCGACCAGGCGGGCAGCACGGCCCGCGGCATGCTGGCCGCCATCGGCCTGGCGGCGCAGCCGCAGCCGGGCGCGCAGGCCACGGCGCTGGCCGGCATCGCGGAACATCTGAAGCGCGGCAACCTGCCCGCGGCACTGGCCGATGCTGGCGCGCTGGATGCCTCGCTGCAGCCGCTGGTCGCCGGCTGGCTCGCCCAGGCGCGTGCCCGCGTGGCGGTGGAACAGGCGGTGCAGGAAACCCTGCTGCGCGCCCTTTCGCCGCCGCCCAGCCCGGCGCTGGCCGCCATGCGTCGCCCGTCCTGATGCCCGCCGCCCGAGCCTGACCTGCGCCGTCGGGCCGCCCGCTTCACGCCCTTCCCCTGGAGTTCCAATATGGCACGCCTCCGCAACCTCCTGATGGGTCTCGCTCTCGCGGCCGGCGTGCTGCCGCTGGCTGCCGCACCGGCCGCGGCGCAGAACGGCCTGGCGATGCGCGACCGGCTGGTGGTCATCAGCTCCTCCTCCGCCACGGCCGTCACCCGCATGCTGAGCCTGAGCTTCACCGAGCGCTTCGAGGGCGTGACGGAGCCCCTGGTGCGCCAGCTGCCCTCCTCCACCGCGCTCGACCTCTTCTGCGCCGGCATCGGGCCGCAGACGCCGGACATTGCCGTGGTGGTGCGGCGCATGGCCCGCACCATGCTGGAAAGCTGCCAGGAGAATGGCGTGCGCGACGTGGTCGAGCTGCGGCTCGGCCTTGGCGCCGTGGTGCTGGCGGTGCGGCGCGGGGAGCCGACGCCGAATCTCTCCTCGCGCCAGGTCTGGGAAGCGCTGGCGGCGGAGCATGTGGTGCAGGAGGAGTTCGTGCCGAACCGCCTCTCGCTCTGGTCCGATGTCGCGCCCAGCCTGCCGCGCAGCGAGATCCGCCTGCTGATGCTGGAGCACGGCAACGGCACCACCGGCCTGTTCGAGGACATGGTGCTGGAAGCCGGCTGCCGCGACGTGAAGGCGGTGCGGCTGATCTTCGAAGCCTCCTACCGCCGCAGCAAATGCGTGACGCTGCGCGAGGATGGCCGCGTCCGCATGATGGATGGCGTGGACATTCCCGCCGCCCTGCTGGCCAGCCCGCCGGGCACCATCGGCGTGCTGTCCTACGACCAGCTGCTGGCCAGCGGCGGCAACCTGGTGGCGCTGTCGCTGGATGGCGTGCTGCCGACCCAGGCCACCATCTTCGCGCAGGACTACGGCCCGACGCGCACCGTCTATCTCTACGCCAAGCGCCAGCATACGCGGCTGCGCGAAGGCGTCGGCGTGGTGCGCGGCATTCGCGAATTCCTGAACGAGGCGACCAGCGAGGCGGCGGCCGGCCCCGGCGGCTATCTCGCCGTCACCGGCCTCGTCCCGCTCGGCCCGGCGGAGCGTGCGCAGCAGCGCCAGATCGCCGATCGCCTGACCCTGCTGTCCCGATGATCCCCCCGCCGGAGAAACCCGCCATGCCGCATTCCTCCCCGAAGCGCCGCCGCGCCCTCGGCTGGCTGCTCGCCGGCACGCTGGCCGTGCTTCCCCTGGGAAGCCAGGTGACGCAGGCGCAGGGCGTGGCCCCCGCGGCGCCGCGCACCATGGTGACCGTGCCGCTGCAGGACCTGACGGACTCCGGCGGCATTGGCGAAAGGGCGGAGGAGCTCTGGGGCCGCGTGCTGGACTTCTTCGGCTTCAGCGGTGGCACCGGCCATTTCATGCGTCGCCATGGCGCGCTGTCGCGGTCGCGCGCGCAGAACGACGACTTCACCTGGCTGATGGATATCAGCGGCTACAAGCTGAAGGAGATCGAAAGCTCCATCGGCCTGATCCCCACCTTCGGCCTCACCTTCGGCCAGGCGCGCGAATTGACGGAAGCGGATCGCGACTATGTCGAGCGCATGCTGGAACGCCACGCGCAGCGCAATCCGGGGCCGCTGGCCGTGGTGCAGCGGACCATCGTGCGCGGCATCCTGGATGCGACGGAGATCGGTGGCTTCACCGTGGACAAGGTGGATGTCGATCTCTTCCCGCTGCCGCGCGTGAAGTTCGTGCTCTCGCCCACCGATGCGCCGCTGGGGCTGGAAGCCAGCCGCATCCTGCGCGCGATCGACCGGCTGAATGCGCGGGTGCAGGGCATGGCGACGCAGCCGCAGGGCATGGATGGACCAGCGATCGCGCCGCCGACGCAGGGGCTGCGCCCAGCGACGCTGCACAATTGAAGCATGAAGGATAGTGCCATGATGGCCGGGCATGATGGCCGGACCCGCTTCGGCGAACTGGTCAAGCTGCAGATGCAGGGGCGCCGCTTCCTCGAAAGTGCGGAGGAACGCCGACTGCTGGAGGAAGGGCTGACGCGCTACGGGCTGACGCTGGAACAGGCCAGCGGGTTGCTGCGCGCGGCGGCGGAGCAGGACGAGATCGCGCTGGAAGGCGAGCTCGGCCGTTCCTCCGGCATGCTGCTGAAGACCATGGCGGATCGCCGCAACCGCATCGCGAGGCACGATTTCGACAAGGCCGTGGCCTTCTACCGCGCGCGTGCCGGCGCCGGGCTGACGCAGGCGGAAGCCGCGCGCCGCGTGAAGCGGCGGATGGAGGAGCTGGAGCTGCAGCCGAAGCCGCATGGAAGGCTGATCCGCACGCGGCGCTGGTACCGCGCGATCGAGAGCTGAGGAAGGACCATCCCATGAAGACGCTGCTCGCCACGCTGCTGCTGCTCTCCGCGCTGGTCCTTGCCCCGCAGGGTGCCCAGGCCCAGCCGGTGCTGACCACGCCGGCCATTCCCTCCGTCACCATTCCCGCCGTGACGCTGCCGGCGGTGCCGGCGCAGCAGATCACGGCGGGCCATGCCGTGGCGCTCGGCGTCGGGCTTTTCGTCGGCGCCACGGCGGGCTCCGCGCTGATCCATGGCGGTGCGCTGGCCGCCGCGATCGGTGGGCTGGCGGGCCTTGCCGTCGGCCATTGGGTCTGGACCGAAGCCGAACAGGATTGAGATCGCCCGCGCCAGAAGGCGCGGAGGGGGCAAGCCCAGGAGGGGCGGTTGGAAATCTCGCTGCCACATCAGATCGCGGCCATGCCCGGCTGGCTCGCCATCGCGCTGACCGCCGGCGTGCCGGTGCTGCTCGCGCTCGGCATCGGCCATGTCATGCACCAGCTTTTCACGCCGCAGGAATTCGCCGCGAATTCGCAGATCGGCGCGGTGAAATACGGCTTCGTGGTCGAGATCTATGCGGTGGTCGCGGCCCTCGCCTTGGTCGGGTCCTGGGACATCTACCAGACCGCGCGCGACACCGTGCAGCAGGAGACGGCGAACCTCTATATGCTGGCGCTGTCGGTC
This sequence comes from Falsiroseomonas tokyonensis, assembly GCF_019024325.1. GTDB lineage: Bacteria > Pseudomonadota > Alphaproteobacteria > Acetobacterales > Acetobacteraceae > Falsiroseomonas > Falsiroseomonas tokyonensis. The sequence goes on along the minus strand of NZ_JAFNJS010000001.1, from coordinate 874,526 downwards.
GATGCCTTCAGCGGTCCCGATTTCGCCAGCCTGCGGGAGGAAATGCGCACCGCCATCCGCCTCTATGCGGGCGCGGTGGTGCAGCAGGACTGGCCGGCAATGCAGGCGGGCCAGCCCAGCACGGGGTCGGAGGCCGCCTTCCAGCGCCTGGCGCGCGTCTTCCTCGATGCCAACGGCGAAACCTCCGGCCAGCAATCGCTGAAGCAGACCACCGCGGACTGGCTGGCGCAGGTCTCGCAGGCGCGGATCGGGCGGCTGTCGGTGATGTCGCGCACGCTGTCGGGGCTGATCTGGGCGCTGGTGCTGACCGTCTCTGTCGCCACCATCGCCTTCCAGTGGTTCTTCGGCGGCGGCCACGCGGCCATCCACTACACCATGGGCGCGGTCATCGCGCTGATCGTGGGCGCGGTGCTGCTGGTGGCGCTGAAGCTGGCCTTTCCCTTCGTGGGCGACCCGGCGCTGCTGACGCCGCGGCCCTTCCTGTCGCTGATGCAGGTGACGTGATGCTAATGCCCGGTACGAGCGGGCGCATGACGCCAGCGCTGGAAAGCGAACAGCAGCAGCGCGAACAGCCAGAAATTCAGCAACGCCAGCATCCAGGCCAGCAGGTGGATGGCGTAGTGCAGCAGCAGCGCGGTGCTGGCGGCCAGCAGCAGAAAGGCGCAAAGGGCGCGCAGGCTCGCCATGCCGCGCCACCAGCGCAGCGCCGCCAGCGGCCCAGCGGCCAGCAGCAGCAAGGCGAGCCCACCCGGCAGGGCGCCCAGCCCGCCGCCGCGCAGCTGCGCCCAGGCAGCCTGCAGCGTGGCGGCATCGGGCAGGCCGTGGCGGGCCAGGAAGCCGGGCAGGCCGAGATGCCAGGGCCCGTCGGCGGCGAAGATGCGGGAGATGCGAAAGCTCTCGGCATGCGGCACGGCAAACAGCAGCGCCACGCCACAGGCCAGGCCCGCGGCCAGCGCCAGAACATGCAGCAGCGGCACGGCTTCCGCATCCGCCGGCGCCAGCGCGCCATAGAGCACGCTGGCCAGCCGCAGCAGGGCGAGTGCGAGCAGGATGGCGAGCGCGGCCTCCGCCCCGCCCCACAGGATCGTGCCGATGCCGCTGGAGTCCATTTTGCGAAACTAGGGCGGCGGGGCGTGCTGCGTCCATGGGTTGCGCTGGGGATGGTGCTTTTCGCTTTTCCGGCGATGGCCGCCCCGATGGCGGTGCGCCAGGCCGATGGCAGCTGCGCCTTGCGCGAAGTGCCGGAGGCCGTCCTGGCCGAATGGGATGAGCGCCTGGGGGCGGAGGCCGCGCGCCTCCAATCCATGGCGCATCGCCTGCTGGCAGATGCCGCCGCCATGCGCCTGGCCGCGGCACGGGAAGCGGTGCCGGCCTTCGGCGACTGGGCCTATGGCTGGGTGCAGAGCTACATGACCGCCTATCGCGTGCTGGGCCTGGCCGCGCGCGGCCTGGCGGAAGGCGTGGCCCAGGCCGATGCCCAAAGCCTGCCGGAGCGGATCGCCCAGGGCATGGCCACGCCGGTGCGGGAGGAATTCCGCAACCGCGTGCTGGCCCCCGCCATCCCGCCCGAATCCCTGGCCGAGGATCGCGCCCATGTCGCCGCGCTGGTTTCGGCCGAATGGCGACGGGCGCTGGAGGGCGTGGCGCGGCAGGCCGCTGCCCTGCCCCGCGTCGCGCTGATCGCCCCCGGCGCCGTTTCCGTGCCCCGGCTGGATCTGGCCGCCGCCGCCCGGCCGCTGGCGGATTGGCAGGAGGCGGGGCTCGATCCGCTGGCCCTGGTGGTGGAGGAAGGCGCCGATACCGGCACGGTCTTCCTGCGCTCCATGCGGCCCATGGCGGCGCGGCTGGGGGCGGTGGTGCTGCGGGTGAGCGAGGCGGGGTCGCTGGTCGCGACCGGCGGCGCCTTCGGCTATGCGCTGGGCGGCACGCCGGGCGTGGCGCTGGGGGTGGCCGGCGGCGTCGGCCTGTCCTGGGGCCTCGACTGGGTGCTGAACCGCGTCGATTCCGCCCTGAACCGCGAGGCCTTCGAGGCCCAGGCGCTGGAGGCCATCGGCCGCGCGGAGACCCGGCTGGCCGATGAGGGCCGCGCCGCCATCGCCGCCGCCCTGGCCGCCCGCCAGGCGGCGCTGCGCGGCGCGCAGACGGGGTGCGGCTGATGCGCCGCGCGCTGCTGGCCCTGGTGCTCACCGCGCTGCTGGCCCCCGCGGCGGGCGCGCAGCCGGCGCTGCTGGCGCTGGCGGGGGCCGAACTGCTGGCCCCGCATCTGTCCCGCGCCGCCCCCTTCCCGCGGCCGCTGGCCGTGGCCCAGGCGCTGACCGCCGGCGATCCCGGCTGGCAGGCGTTGCTGGCGCCGCTGGAGGCGGTGGCGCCGCTCGGCGCGCCGCTGCCGCGGCAACTGGCCGCCAGCTTCCCCGCCGCTGCCGAACGCGCGGTGCTGGCCGAGATGGGCGAGGCGGAGCCCGGCCGGATGCAGCACTGGATGGCCGCCGCCATGCGGCTGGGTGCGCGCTTCGGCGCCCGGATGGGGGCCGATGACAGCCCGGCACTCGCCGCCACCGCGGCGGCGGAGGCGCTGCTCGACCAGGGCGCGCTGGCGGCGGCGGATGGGGTGCTGGCGACGCTGCAGGGCCCGGCGGCCGAGGCGCTGCTTCCCTGGCGCGCGCAGCTCGCCCGCCGCCTGGCGGCGGACGCGGCCGCCGCCGCTTTGGCCGGGCTGGTGGCGCAGCGCACGGGATTAAGCCCGTGAGCGCGGAGCGCTTCGACTGGCGCGGCGTGGTGGCGCGGGGGCTGTTCTGCCTCTTCGTCGTCTTCGGCGCCTACAACCCCTCCGGCTATTCCTACCTGCATTGGCTGCTGCAGGGCTTCGACTGGTTCTGGGCCAAGCTGGCGGTGGGCGCGCTGCTGACCATCATCCTGCTGATGCTCTGGCGCACCACGCGCGGCGTGCTGAAGCTGCGCGGCATGGTGCTGGTGACGCTGTTCTGCCTGGGCGCCGGCATGACGCTGGCCAATCTGACCGGCGCCGGCGCCTTCAGCCTGGGCTCGCTGATCACCGGCGCGCTGCTGACGCTGGCGGCGCTGTTCACCGCCGGCCTGTCCTATTCCCATGTCGATCACCGCCTGGGCGGCATCAGCCATACCGAGGAAATCGCGAAATGACCCAGGCGCCCCATGGACCGCCCAGCAAGGCGGATGCCTTCGTCGTCGGCTGCATCGATCCGCGGCTGGTGGACGACCTGACGGTGCTGATGGATGCGGTCGGACGCACCGATCGCTACGCCGAATTCCGCATCGCCGGCGCGGCGCTGGCGGCGGTCGATTCGAATCGTCCCGCCTGGGGTCAGGCGCTTTGGGAAAATCTTGCGGCGTCGCGCCAGCTGCACGGCGTGCGCAAGGTGGTCTTCGTCAATCACCGGGATTGCGGCGCCATGGACCTGTTCGCCGGGCGGCGCCTTTCGCTCGACCCGGCGGATGAGCTGCGGCAGCACCAGGCGGTGCTGGACCAGGCGGCGGCCGCCGTGCTGGCGCGGCATCCGGACATGCAGGTGGAGCTGCGGCTGATGGAGCTGGATGGCCGCTCCACCCTGCTGCCCTGCGCCGCCTGCGCCGGCTTCCCCCAAGCTGGCCGCGCCCCGCTGCGGGCGGAGGCCGTCTCCCCCGTCCAGCCGACCAGCGCGGTGCCGCCCGCCTACGCCGAGCTGCTGCGCCTTCGCCTGCGCGACGGCCCGCTGGCGCCGGAGGCCGAGCGCGATCTGCTGGCCGAAGGCGTCACCCGCCATGGCCTGACCGCAGAAGCCGCCCGCGCAGCGCTGGCCGCCGCCGCCAGCGAGCGCGGGCAGGCTACGGGCGCCGCCGCGGCGCGGGAGGTGGCGGTCTACCTCCGCAGCCGCGCCGATGCGCGCGGGCGCGTCGCCCGCACCGATCTGGCGCGGGCCAGTGCCCTGTATCGCCGCCTGTCCGGCAGCCTGCCGACCGCCGAGGCCGATCGCCGCACCGCCCTGCTGCTGGAGGCCGAGGGGCTTTCGCCAAGGCCGGAGGGGCTGTGGCGATCCACCAGCTGGTTCGACCGCCTGGTCAGGGCGCCCGCGCCGCGCCCGGCGTGATGCCGAAGGCCGCCCGGAAGGCAGCACCGAAAGCCGGCGCGCTGGCATAGCCCACTGCCGCCGCGGCGCGCGCCGGGGTTTCGCCACCGGCCAGCCGCGCCGCGGCCTCCGCCAGCCGCAGGGTCTGCCGCCAGCGGGCGAAGGACAGGCCGGTCTCGGCGCGAAAGCGGCGCTCCAGCGTACGCGGGCTGGCGCCGGCCAGCGCCGCCCATTCCTCCAGTCCGCGCTGGCTGGCGGGCGCGGCGCGCAGCGCGGCGGCGAGGCGCTTCAGGCGCGGGTCGCGCGGCTCCGGCACCCGGAAGGGCAGCGCGGGGGCGCGGGCGATCTCGTCCAGGATCAGCGCGGCCAGATGCCCGCCTCGCCCAGCCTGGTCCCATTCCAGCGGCTCCGCGCAGGCGGCCAGGATCAGTTCGCGCAGCAAAGCGGATACGGCGAGCACGGTGGTGGCGCCGGGGCCGGCGCGGGCGGCATCGGCGCGCAGGAACAGGGCGCGCATGGCGACGCCGCCCTCCGTAACCACCTGATGCGCCACACCCGCCGGCATCCACAGCGCGTGCAGCGGCGGCACGACGAAGCCGGCCTCGTCGGTGGTGATGCGCATGATGCCCTGCGTCGCATAGAGCAACTGGGCGCGGTCGTGGCTGTGGCGGGGCACTTCCTCGCCGGCCGGATAGTCGCGGGCGAAGGCGGCGAGGGGGCGGTCCACCGCCTCCTGCGGCAGCCCCCTTCGCGGGGCGGGATCTTGGCGGATTGGCGACATGATCTGTCGAGCCGTCTGTGGACCGCCAGGCTAGCATGAGGCCGTTCAGGGGAAACGGTCATGGACGCGGCACAGCGGCAAATCTGGTTCGTCAATGCGGCGCATATCTTCACCCATTACGGGCTGCTGATCCTGGCCACCGCCGTGCTGGCCATCGTGCTGCAGGAACCGGCGATGTTCGGCACCGACTACGGGCCGATCCTGGCGCTCGGCACCGGCATGTTCGTGCTCTATGGCCTCGGCAGCCTGCCGATGGGCTGGCTGGCGGAACGTTTCGGCCGGCCGGCGCTGATGGCGGCCTTCTTCCTCGGCAGCGGCGGGGCGCTGGTGCTGTCGTCCTTCGCGCCGGGGCCGTACTGGCTGGCGGCGGGGCTGGCAGTGATGGGCGCCTTCAGCGCGATCTACCACCCGATCGGCACGGCCATGCTGGTGGATGCGGCGGGGGCGCGGGTGGGCGCGGCCATGGGCATCAACGGCGTCTTCGGCAATCTGGGCGTGGCCCTGGCGCCGGTGGTCACCGCCTTCCTGGCCGCCTGGCTTGGCTGGCGCTGGGCGCTGGCCGTGCCGGGCGCCTTGTGCCTGCTGGTCGGCCTTCTGTACCTGCGGGAGGGGCCGGAGGACGTCGCCCGCAACAAGGCCGCCGGCAAGCCCTTTCCCGAAATTCCGGCCGCGGTGGTGCGGCGCGCGGTGGTGGTGCTGCTGAGCCTGGCCACCGTCTCCGGCTTCATCTTCAACGCCTTCACGCTGCTTTTGCCAAAACTGATGGCGGAGCGGCTGGCGGATAGTCCGGACCTGCTGCCGGTGGTGGGGCTTCTCGCCTTCCTGGTGACGATCTGCGGCGGGCTGACGCAGTTCACGGTGGGCCGCCTGATCGACCGCAACACGCTGAAGCGCGTCTTCCTGCCGCTGGCCTGCATCCAGATGCCCGGCTTTCTGCTGTTGTCGCAGTTGCAGGGCTGGGCGGTACTGCCGGTGGCCGGGCTGATCGCGGCCGCCATCTTCGGCCAGGTGACGGTGAACGAGACGATGACGGCGCGCTATGTGGCGCCGGCGCTGCGGGCGAAACTCTATTCGATCCGCTTCTTCGTGGGGTTTTTGGGCGCCGCGGCGGCCAGCCCCTTCATCGCCTGGCTGCATGCGACGGCCGGCGGCCTGGGCAGCGTGCTGACGGTGCTGGCGGTCTTCGCCGCCATCACCTTCCTCTGCGCGCTGGCCTTCCCGGATCGGAAGGAGGAGCTGGCGCCGGAGCTCTGGGCCGCGCCGGCCCCGCCGCGCGGGGCGGTGCCGGCGGCGGAATAGTCAGTCCTTCAGCCGGGCCGCCCAGCCCACCAGCCCCGCCAGCACTTTTGTCACCGCGGCGCGGCTCGGTTCATCGATCAACTCGCCGCCTTCAAACTTCTTCGGCGCGGCACTGACAAAAGCCTCGGGCCCCGGCATCACCGGGGTGCCGGTGGATTGCAGCGACATGCGCAGATGCTGCTGCGCGCGCGCCGTGCCGAGCATGCCGGGGGAAGCGCCGATGATGGCGGTCGGCAGTCCGGCCAGCGGCGTGCGGCGTGTCTCGCCGGGCGGCGCCGTGACGCCGCCGATGCCCTCGGCGCGGGACAGCCAGTCGATCGCGTTCTTCAGCGGCGCGGGAATGCCGGCATTGTATTCGGGGCAGGCGATCAGAAGCGCCTCGGCCGGCCAGACCGCACGACGCAGGCGCTGCACCGCTTCCGGCCAGGCCGGCTTTTCCAGATCCTCGTTCATCAGCGGCAGGTCGCCGATCTCCACCACCTCCAGCGTCGCGCCGGCCGGCAGCAGCCCAGCGCAGGCGCGCAGCAGGGCGCGGTTGAGGCTGGCCGCCCGCAGGCTGCCACAGATGCCGATGATGCGCGTCACATGCACTCTCCGATTTGCCGCATTTTCCGAGTCGCCTTGCGAAGCCGCAAGGCTTGAAAATGCTCAGTCCTCCGCCAGCAATCCCAACCGGCGAAGCTTGCGGCAGAAGCCCAGGCTTTCCAAGCCGAGCTCCGCCGGCGTCGCGCCCTCGGACAGGCGCTCCACCCATTCGGCCTCCCGCGCCCCCAGCGCGATCGGCGCGCCGGCCCAGCGCAGGGACGCGCCCTCGCCGGAGGGTTCCGGCACCAGCGCATGCAGCGCGCCCGGTGCCAGACGCAGCCTAGTGCCTGCCTCCGGATCCTTCGGAAACAGCCCGCGCGCCAGCAGCGCCGGCTGGTCCGCCGCCAGCCGGTCCAGCAGCGCCAGCGCCGTGCGCTCCAGCGCCGCGGGTTCCGCCAGCTTGGCTGCCAGCGGCTGCGCCAGGGCGGCCAGGCTGCCGGGGCCGTCCGCCAGGCGCCAGGTGGGGAAGGCGGCGCGCAGCGCGGGGTCCGCTTCCTCCAGCAGGTCCACCGCCATGCGCAGCACCGCGGCGAAGGAGGGTTCCATGAAACCCACGGTGATATGCAGCGAGGGTTCGCCATCCTGCGTCGCCGCGTCATGCAGAACGCCGCGCGGCACATAGAGCGCATCGCCTGGGCGCAGCGTGATAGCGACGGGCTCCGCCACCGGCTCGATCCCACCCGGCCAGGGGGTGCGGCGCGTGGGGTTCGGAAAGGGCTGGCCCGGCCAGATGCGCCAGGCCTTCTCGCCCTGTACCTGCAGCACCAGCACGTCATGCGTGTCGTAGTGCATCCGGAACCCCTGGGCGCCGGGCGGGGTCAGGTAGATATTGGCCTGCACCGCATGCAGGAAGACCTGCTCCAGCCCCCGGCAGAAGCGCGCCAGCGGCGCGTGCAGCTGGTTGAACTGGGAGATGACGAGTGTCGCCCCCGCATCGAAGCGGGCGAACAAATTCGGCAGGTCCACGCCGCCATCCTCGAAGGCATACTCCTCCTCCGGCACCGCGGCGCCGCCCTGGCGGCTGCCATCGGCCATCGAGATGCGCGGCCGCGCCGCCGCATCGGTCGCCAGGAAGGCGTCGATATCGGCGATGGAGAGCAGATGCGCGTAGCGGCCGGGGTCGCCGCCGGGGAAGTGGCGCCAATCCGTCCCCTCCCGCAGCGCCAGCCCTTCCTCGACCGGCAGCGCACCGAAGGCGAGGCTCCACGCCTCCTCAGCCAGGGTGGGGGGCCGGAGTGTCATGCAGGCGGACCTTGCTTCTGGCCGACCGGGCACCGGCGGGGCGGACGGGCCTGTGAGGGGATCAGTAGCCGCGGCGGCCGCGGCCCGGACCATCCGAGGGATCGCTATCGGTCAGGCCGCTGCTGCGGCGATAGCCGCCCCGGCCCCGGCCCGGCCCGTCCGAGGGGTCGCTATCCGTGATGCCGGAGCCACGGCGATAGCCGCCGCGTCCACGGCCGGGACCATCCGAGGGGTCGCTATCCGTGATGCCCGTGCCGCCGCCGCGATAGGAGACGCCGCGCCCGCGCCCCGGCGGGTCGTTCGGGTCGCTGTCGCTGACGCCGGCGCTGCGGCGATAGCCGCCGCGGCCATAGCCGGGCGCATCGTTCGGATCGCTGTCGCTGACCCCGCTGCCGCGATGCCCGCCGCGGCCATTGCCGGGCGCGTCGCTGGGGTCGCTGTCGCTGATGCCGGTGCCGCGGCGCACCTGCGGCGGCGGCGCGTAATAGACCGGCCCCTGCTGCGGCACGCAGGCGGCGGCGGGCAGCACGCCCAGCATGGCGCCCAGGCGCAGGACGAAAAGCCGGCGGCGTGTCGGCGTGCCCGATTCGGGCGTCTTATCCTCCGGCTCGTCGGTCACCGGCAGCTCCCATCCCCTGCGGCAGCCGTCCGGGGTCCGGGGGCTGCGCCATGCGCCACCTGCCAAGGGCCTGGGCCGGCGGCGGCGGCAAGCCATGATGACCCAGCCGCACTCAATGTTACAGATCGCCGGGTAAACAAATTTCTAAAATTTTGCGCCGGGCCGTCCCTGCGCCTCATTCTTGCGAATGCGTCGCAAGCGCGGGCTTATCGCGCCGGCAGGATCACGATGGTCACCGCCCGCGCCCCCGGCTCCGACACGCGGCCGCTATAGGCGCCGACCCGCGCCTCCGCCCGAACCCGGTCCCGCTCCACCCCGTTCTGCGCCAAGGCGAGGGAGACCGCGCGCGCCCGCCGCGCGGCGATCTGCGTGCTGGTCTCCGCACCGGCGCGGCGATCCGCATGGCCGAGCACGCAGATGTTCCGCTCCGGCTCCGCCCGCGCCTGGGCGGCTGCCGTCTCGATCGCGCTGCGTCCGGCGGGGCCCAGGCTGGTGCTGTTGCGCGCGAAGGGCACGGCGATGACGTCATCCTCCAGCTGCTCGGCGCCGACGCAGTTGAAGGGCCGCGGCTGCGCCATGGCGGGATCGGCCAGGGCCAGCAACCCGGCGGCCAGGATGACGGCCCTCATGCGCCCGGCGCCAGCAGGCCGGCGGCCGAAAGCCGCCCGAGCAGCGCGCCGGCATCCACGGCCGGCGCCTTGGCGGCCAGCTCGGGCTCCGTCACATCCGGCCGGGCGAGCAGCCAGGCCGCCGCCTCGGCTTCCGGCGGCGTCACCACCACCGCGCCCTGCGGCCCCTTCACCACCCATTCGGCGCCGCGGCGCACCGGCTTGGCGCCGGCCGCCAGCACACGGAAGCTGGGCGCATCGCCGCCACCCGCGGCGGCGGGCGATGCCACGCCGCGTGAGGCCAGCACATCGTAGCCGCCGCGGCTGTAGCGGTAGTTCGCCACGAACTGGGCCAGGACCTCCATCACCTTCGGGTCGCGGCTGAGCTCCGCCAGCCGCTGGCCGAGCAGCCCGGCGCGCTGCGTCAGCGCGAATTTCGCTGGGTTCGAGCCATCCTGCCGGGGCAGCGGCTTGCGGAATTCCGGGTCGTAGAGGATGCGCTCGGACAGGATGTTCACGAAATCCATGCCCAGCGGCGCATGCACGCCATAGGCGACATGGACGCTGGCCGGCGCCTCCGCCAGCGCGTCGTGATACCAGCCGCGCGGCAGGTACAGCAGGTCGCCCGGCTGCATGTGAACGGTGCCGCGCAGCTTGCCGCGCGCCTGGTCGTGATGCGCCTGCGGCTGGCCACGGAAGGCGGGGTGCGGGATGGGGTAGTCGGCGCGCCCTTCCCAGATGTTCCAGACCTTCTCGCCTTCCACCTGCACGGCCCAGACATCATGCGTGTCGTAATGGCTGTGGAAGGCCTTGTGGCTCTGCCAGCTGATATAGACATTGGCCTGCGCCTTGCCGAGGCCGGCGGCCTCCAGCGCATTGGAAACGCTGGCCAGGCCGGGGGTCAGGCTGTCCACGTCGTTCATCACCACGCTGGCGCCCTTGGCGATCCAGCCCTGCACCAGCCGGGCATCCGGCTGCAGCACCGCGGCGCCATCGCGGCTGGTGGCGCGGCTGCAGAACTGCTCCGGCGGCACGGCGCCGCCATCCATCACCAGCTTCAGGCTGGTGCTGGTCCAGATATGCGTCATGTCCAGCAGCCGGTTGATCTGCCGCCAGGACAGCACATCGGCGAACTTCGCCGCCGTGCCGCGGATATGCAGCGGCTGGCGGTCCAGATGCTCGGCGAGGAAACGCTCGGGCGTGACGGGGGCGAGCAGGGCGGCGAGGCTGTCGATCATCGCAACAGAATAGCCTGGATGCGGCCCAGGTTGCACCCATGGCGAAAGGCCGGCCACTTTCCCGGCGGCTTGCGCCGGAATGGCCAAGGACCCAGCTTGCGGGGCGCAGGAGGAGCCAGCGCATGAACGACAAGGCCGGTAGGACGGGCGAAATGCCGGAGGATGGCGTACGGCCCCAGGTGCTGGCGGCCGCGGAGGCGGCGCTGGCCCGCCTGGCCCCCGCCCTGCCCCCGGCCGCGGCCGAATTGCTGCGCCGGCTGCACGCGGCCGTGCCCACCGCGGAGCTCGCCGCCACCGCGCCGGAGGAGCTGGCCGAGGCCGCCGCCAGCCTGTTCGCCTTCGCCGAGCAGCGCCGCCCGCGGGAGACGCGGCTGCGCCTGCTGCCGCCCGGCCCCGGCCGCGGCGCCGTGGCGGTGGCCGAGATCGTCACGGACGACATGCCCTTCCTGGTGGACAGCGCCCTGGCGGCGCTGACCGTCAGCGGCCGCGTGGTGCGCCAGCTGCTGCATCCGGTGGTGCCGGTGCGCCGCGACGCAGAAGGTCGGCTGCTGGCGATCGAGGAGGGTGCGACGACGCGCGAGAGCATGATGCGCATCTCGCTGGCCGCCGGCGCCACGCTCTCGCTGGCGGGCACCGGCGCCGCCGATTGGCCGGCGGTGGAGGCGGCGCTGCGCCGGGCCATGTCCGATGTGCGGATGGCGGTCGGCGATTTCGGCGCCATGCTCGCCCGGCTGACCCAGGCCGAAGGCGAGGTACAGGCCGAGGGCGGATCGGCCGCGGATTTCCTGCGCTGGATGGCGGAGGACAATTTCGTGCTGCTCGGCCATCGCCGCCTGGAATGGGACGCGGCCGGGCGCCTGTCCGTGGTGGCGGAGGAAGACCTCGGCATGCTGCGTGACGCCTCGGTGCCGGTCTTCGACGCGCTGCGCGACCTGGCCGCCGTGCCTGCCGCCGTGCGCGCCACCTTCGGGCGGATGGAGGCGGTGGTGGTCGCCAAGGCGAATATGCGCGCGACGGTGCATCGCCCGCAGCACGCCGATGTGGTGATGACGCGCATCCGCGACACGGAAGGCCAGGTCACCGGGCTGCGCATGTTCCTCGGCCTGTTTGCGGCGGACGCCTACAACCGCAACCCGCGCGCCATCCCCCTGCTGCGCGACAAAGTTTTGCGAGTCTTGGCCATGGCGGGGCTGGATCCCGAGAGTCATGACGGGCGCGCGCTGCGCAACATTCTGGACACCTGGCCGCGCGACGAGCTGTTCCAGGCGCCGGAGACGGAGATCCTCGCAGGGGCGCGGCGGGCGCTGGATCTCGCGATCCGGCCGCGCGCGGCGCTGGTGCTGCGGCGCGATCCCTTCGAGCGCTTCGTCGCCGCCATCGCCTGGCTGCCGCGCGACACCTTCGACACCACGCTGCGGCAGCGCGTCGGCCAGATGCTGGCCGAGGCCTTCGGCGGCAGGCTCTCCGCCTGGTACACCTTGATGGGCGATGCGCCGCTGGCGCGCGTGCACTACGTGATCGGAACCAAGCCGGGCGCGCTGCCGGCGGTGGATGCGGCGGCGCTGGAAGCCGCGGTGGCGCAGGTGGCGCGTGGCTTCGCCGAAAGGCTGGAGGAATCGCTGGCCGAGGATTTCGGCGCCGCCGGGGCGCCGCGCCTGGCCCGCTGGCGCGGAGCCTTCCCCCGCGCCTATCGCGACCAGGAAACCATCGCCCAGGCGGTGGGCGATATCGACCTGGCGGAGCTGGCGCTGGAACAGGGCCGGCCGCAGGCCCGGCTGCACCGCGCGCCCGGCGCCGCGCCGCGCCGCCTGACGCTGCGCCTGGCCAGCCCCGGCCGCCCCCTCGCGCTGGCGGAGGCGCTGCCGCTGTTCCAGAGCCTCGACCTGCGCGCCATCGAGGAACAGCCCTATCGCCTGACCCCGCACGAAGGGCCGGAAGTGGTGCTGCATGTCTTCCAGCTGGAAGCCGGCGCGGATGTGGCGGAGGCGCATTTCGACGAGATCCTCGACGCGCTGGCCGCCCTGCTGGATGGCCGGGCCGAGGCCGATGGATTCAACCGCCTGGTGCTGCGCGCGGGCCTCACCTGGCAGCAATCCTGGCTGCTGCGGGCGATGTATCGCTGGCTGAAGCAGGTGGGCTTTTCCTTCGCGCAGGAGAGCGTGGAGGACGCGCTGGCCGCACACCCCGATGCCGCGCGTCTGCTAGTCGACCTCTTCGCGACCCGCTTCGACCCGGCGCGCGAAGATCGCGACGAAGGCGGGCTGGTCGCGAACTGGTCCATGCTGCTGGACGGCATCGCCAATCCGGACGAGGACCGCATCCTGTCGCGCCTGCGGCGGCTGCTTGATGCCATGCTGCGGACCAACTTCTACCAGTCGAAGCCCTATCTCGCCTTCAAGGTGGATTCGGCCCTGGCGGGCGACATGCCGCTGCCGCGGCCCTGGCGCGAGATCTTCGTCCATTCGCCGCGCATGGAAGGCTGCCATCTGCGCGCCGGCCCCGTGGCGCGCGGCGGCATCCGCTGGTCGGACCGGCGCGAGGATTTCCGCACCGAAGTGCTCGGCCTGATGAAGGCGCAGCGGCTGAAGAACGTCGTCATCGTGCCGACCGGCGCGAAGGGCGGCTTCGTGCTGAAGCATCCGCCGCCGATGACGGATCGCGAGGCCTTCCAGGCGGAAGGCATCGCCGCCTACAAGACGCTCGTGCGCGGCATGCTCGACCTGACTGATAATTTTTCGGAATCGGGCGGCGTGGTGACCGCGCCGGGCATCGTGCGGCGGGATGGCGACGACGCCTATATCGTCGCCGCGGCCGACAAGGGCACGGCGACCTTCAGCGACATCGCCAATGGCCTGTCCGCCGAATACGGCTTCTGGCTCGGCGACGCCTTTGCCAGTGGCGGCTCCGCCGGCTACGACCACAAGGGCATGGGCATCACGGCGCGCGGCGCCTGGGTGATGATCGATCGGCATTTTGCCGAAATGCGTGGCCAGGGCGTGCAGGAGGCCGATTTCACCTGCGCCGGCGTCGGCGACATGTCAGGCGATGTCTTTGGCAATGGGTTGCTGATCTCGAAGCGCACGAAGCTCGTCGCGGCCTTCGACCATCGGCACATCTTCCTCGATCCCAACCCGGATCCGGAAACGTCCTTCGCCGAACGCGCGCGGCTGTTCGCGCTGCCGCGGTCGAGCTGGGCGGATTACGACGTGCGGCTACTTTCGCCCGGTGGCGCGGTGTTGCCGCGCAATGCGAAGACGCTGCCGCTGTCGCCCGAGGCGCAGGCGCTGCTCGGCATCGCGGCCGATCGCGCAGAACCCGCCGCCATCCTGCGCGCCATCCTGACGCTGGACGTCGACCTGCTCTACTTCGGCGGCATCGGCACCTATGTGAAGGGCAGTACCGAAAGCCAGGCGGAGGCGGGGGATCGGGCCAATGACGCGATCCGCGTCGATGGCGCGCAGCTGCGCGCGAAAATTCTCGGCGAGGGTGCCAATCTCGGCATCACCCAGGCGGGACGCATCGAGGCCGCCCAACATCGCGTGCGGCTGAACACCGATGCGCTGGACAATTCCGCCGGCGTCAGCACCTCGGATCACGAGGTGAACATCAAGATCCTGCTGGCCGAGGCCGAGCGCGAAGGCGCCCTCACCCGCCGGCAGCGCGACCAGCTGCTGGGCGAGATGACGGAGGAAGTCGGCCGCCTGGTACTGGCCGACAACCACGCGCAATCCATCGCCATCAGCCTGGATGCGCTGAATGCGGCGGAGGACCTGACCGCCCATGCCGCGCTGATGACGCGGCTGGAGGCGGAGGGCGTGCTGGATCGCGCGGTCGCCGGCCTGCCGGATGCGGCGGCGCTGCGCGCCCGCGCCGCGGCGGGGCAGGGGCTGACACGACCCGAACTCGCCACCCTGCTGCCGCCCGCAAAACTCTGGCTGACCGAGGCGATCGAGGCCAGCGACCTGCCGGACGAGCCGGCGCTCGCGCCCCTGCTTCGCGCCTATTTCCCGCAGCCGCTGCAGGACCGTTTTTCCGAGATCATCCCGCGCCATCGGCTGCGGCGTGAGCTGGTGGCGACGGGGCTGGCGAATCTGGTGGCAAACCACCTCGGCACCGCCGCGCTCGGCCGACTGGCCGGCGCCGAGGCCGGCGGCGCCGCGGTGGCCCGCGCCGCCTGGCTGGCCAGCGCGGTCTTCGGGTTGCAGGAGGCATCGGCCGCGGCCGATGCCGCGCCGGTGGCCCCGGCGCTGCGGCTGGACGTGCAAGGCGCGCTGCGCCGGCTGCTGGAGGCGGCGACGCGCAAGCTGATGCTGGGGGAGGCGGCGCTGCCGCTGGAGGCCGCGCTGGACGCCCTGGCGCCCGGCGTGGCCGCCCTGGTGGCCGCCGAGCAGGCGGAGCCGGGGGAGGAGGCCAGGCGGCTGACCACGGCCGGCCTGCCGGCCTCACTCGCCGCCTTGGCGGGCGGTGCCGCCCGGCTGGCCGCCGCACCCTCCGTCGTGCGGCTGGCGCAGGAGATCGGCGCCGACCCGGCCAGCGCGGCGCGCGCCTGGCGCGAGATCGGCGAGACCTACGGCTTGGATGCGCTGCGGGAGGCGGCGGAGGCGGCGCGCGTGACCAATGCCTTCGGTGCCCGGGCGCAGGCAGAGGCCCTGGCCGACCTCGCCGCCGTCCAGGCAAGGCTGGCCCGCGCCCGGCTCGCTGGCCAGGCCGAGCCGCCGCGGGCGGCGGAGGCGGTGCAGCTGGCGCGGGAGGCGGCGATTGCCGGGGAGCTGGTGGCGATCGGCGTGGCGGCGCGCGCGCTTTCGGCCCTGGCGTGACGCCGGACGTCCTGCCGGACCTGCTGCCGCCGGGGCTGCGGCTGGTGTTTTGCGGGATGGCAGCCGGGCCGGAATCGGCGCGGCGCGGCGCCTATTACGCGGCGCCGGGCAACCGCTTCTGGCGCCTGCTGCACGAGGCCGGCTTCACGCCGCGCCGGTTGCGGCCGGAGCAGTTCGCCGAACTGCCCAGCCTCGGCATCGGGCTGACGGACCTGGCAAAAACGCAATGGGGCGTCGACCGGGTGGTGCGGGTGACGCAGGCGGATCGGGACCGGCTGTTCGGGGCCATCCGCACGGCTGCACCCGGCGCCCTGGCCTTCACCAGCGGCCGCACGGCGGCGCTGGCCCTGGGTCTCAAGGCCGTGCCCTTCGGGATGTTGGACGAGGCGCTGCTTCCGCAAAAATTCCCGCCGGTTTTCGTGCTGCCCAGCACCTCTGGTTCCAACAACGGGAATTGGGATAGGAACGGCTATCAGGCGCATTGGATGGATACGGCGATGGCCCTCGGCTTCCGCGACGCATGACCCGCCCCAAATGACCCGCAAAGCCTGGGCCTGGGCCCTGTACGACTGGGCGAACAGCAGTTTTCCCACTGTCGTCTCAACCTTCGTCATCGCCGCCTATTTTGCGAGTGGCATCGCCGCGGACCAGGTGACGGGGCAGGCGCAGTGGGGCTGGATGCAATCCGCTGCCGGGCTCGCGGTGGCGCTGCTCTCGCCGGTGCTGGGGGCGGTGGCGGATGCGGGCGGCAGGCGGCGGCTGATGCTCGGCATCTTCACGCTGCTGACCGCGGTTTCCACCGGCATGATCTGGTTCGCCCAGCCCAGCCCGGACTGGGCGTTGTATGCGCTGGTCTGCGTCGGGCTGGCGACGGTGTGCTTCGAGATCGGCACGGTCTTCTACAATTCGATGCTGCCGGGCGTGGCGCCGCCCGGGCGGCTGGGGCGTGTCTCCGGCCTCGGCTGGGGGCTGGGCTATGCGGGCGGGCTGGCCTGCCTCGCCATATCGCTGGTGCTGCTGATCCAGCCGGATCCGGCGCTGTTCGGGCTGGACCGCGGCGCGGCGGAACATGTGCGCGCCACGGCGCTGCTGGTGGCGCTCTGGCTGCTGGCCTTCGGCTGGCCGGTGCTGGCTGCGCTGCCCGATCCGGCGGGGCCGCGGCCGAGCTGGGCGGAGGCCGCCGCGCGTGGGCTTTCGGAAATCGGCGCGCTGATCCGCACCCTGCCGCGCAACCCGGACCTCGCCCGCTTCCTGCTGGCGCGGCTGTTCTACACGGATGGGCTGAACACGCTGTTCGCCTTCGGCGCCATCTATGCCGCCGGCGTCTTCGGCATGGGGCTGGATCGCATCCTGCTTTTCGGCATCGCCATGAATGTCACAGCCGGCCTCGGCGCCGCGGGCTTCGCGCTGATCGAGGACCGCGTCGGTTCCCGCCGCATGGTGCTGGGCGCGCTGCTGGCGATGGTCCTGCTCGGCACCGGCCTGCTGCTGGCGGAGACAGAGCTGTGGTTCTGGATCATGGCGCTGACGCTGGGCCTGTTCTTCGGCCCGGCCCAGGCGGCCAGCCGCAGCTTCATGGCGCGCCTGGCGCCGCCGGAGGAGATTGCGGCGCATTTCGGCCTGTTCGCGCTCTCCGGCCGCATCACCGGCTTCCTCGGTCCGGCGGCGCTGGCGCTGGTCACCTCGGCCACCGGCAGCCAGCGGCTCGGCATGGCGACGGTGCTGGTCTTCCTCGGCATCGGCGCCGCCATCCTGCTGACGGTGCGGGAGCGGCGCTGAGCCGCTCCCTCCTGCCTCAGACGGCGGTATAGAGATAGGCCGGCATGGGCGTCGTCTTGTCCTTCACGCCCTTCACGCCCGGCACATTCTCCGCCAGCACGCGGAGTGCGCGCTGCACCTCCGCGCTGCGGCTGAAGCCGTTGAGCTCCACCACGCCGTCCTTCACGTCGATCAGCGTGTAGAAGGTATCCGCCCAGGGCTGCTTGCGCATCGCCGCCATCACGGCGCCGCGCACGCGGTCATCGGAGAGTTCGAGCGCTTCATTTTGCGGCGCCACCAGCGCGCGCAGCAGATCGGCGCGGGAGACGATGCCGAGCAGCTTTCCGCCCTCGAGGACCAGCACGCGGCGGATGCTGCGCTCCTCCATCATCTGCGCCACCTCGGCCGCCGGCGTGGTGGGGCCGACGGAGACGAGTTCGGTCGTCATCACATCCGCGGCGGTCACGCCATGCGCGCGGGCATAGCGCGCGGCGTCACGCTCCGCATTGGCGAAGAGGCTGGCGAGCCAGGAGGCGGGATGATCCGCCTCTCCCGCCAGGCGGCGGATCAGGTCGGCCTCGGTCACGATGCCGAGCACGCGGCCGGTGCCATCCAGCACCGGCACGGCGGAAATGCCGCGGTCGGCCAGCAGCCGGGCGATGGACAGGACGGGCGTGGCCGGCGGCACGGTCACCACTTCAGCCGTCATGAGATCACGGGCGGAAAGGCGGGTCATGGCCTGTTCTCCTTCATCGTCGCAACGATGAAAAGAAGGTTAGGCGCGGCCGGGACGCGCGACCTTGATGCAGGTCAAATCTCTGCTCTTTCCCATCCGGCGAGGCGCCTGTATTGCTGGACGCGGCCAAGAACACAAAAGGGGAGACACAGGAAGATGACATCCATTCTGGGACCGCGTGCAGTGGGACGCCGTGCGCTGGGCGCGGGCAGCCTTGCGGCCGCAGCGGCGCTGGCCCTTCCGGGCCGCGTCCATGCGCAGGCAGCACAGCAGCTTGCCATCGCAACCGGCACCACGGGCGGCGTCTATTATCCGCTCGGCGGTGCGCTGGCGAACTACCTCTCGCGCAGCATTCCCGGCATGTCCGCAACGGTCGAGGTCACGGGCGGCTCCGTCGCCAATCTGCAGCTGCTGGGCGCCAATCGCGTCGGCATGGTGATCAGCCAGGTCGATGCGGCGGTGGATGCGGTGCGCGGCAATGACCGCTTCCGCGGCCGCCCGGTGCCGGTGCGCGCCATCGCTGTGCTCTACACCAACCGCATGCAGGTGGTGACCGTCGCCTCCACCGGCATCACGAAGATGTCGGACCTCAAGGGCAAGCGTATCTCCACCGGCGCGCCGGGCTCCGCCACCGAGGTGATGGCGCTGCGCCTGATCGAGGCCGCCGGCCTGCACCGCGACAACGATTTCCGCGCGCGCGAAAGGCTCTCGCCGGCCGAGAGCACGAATGCCATCAAGGACGGCAAGCTCGACGCCTATTTCTTCGTCTCCGGCTATCCGACCAGCGCGATCACCGATCTCGGCGCCTCACCCGGCGTGCAGCTGGTGCTGATCGACCATCACGAATACATCCCGTCGATCATCGAGAAATACGGCCCGGTCTATTTCCCCGAGGAGATTCCGGCCGGCGCCTATCCGGGCCAGACGCAGCCGAACAAGCAGATGTCGGTCGCCAATATCGTCGGCGTGCGAGAGGACATGTCCGCCCAGCTGGTGGGGCAGATCCTCGACGTGATGTGGAACAACCGGCAGGACTGGGCGCAGGTCCATTCCGCCGCACGGGACTTCAAGCTGGAAGGCCAGAAGACCGCGGCGGCCGGCGTGCCCTGGCACCCGGCGGCGGAGACCTTCTGGAAGGGCAAGGGCGCGACCCTCGCCTGAGTGCGGGTGCCGCACACCACTGAACACGGCGCGGGGCCTGCCCCAGAGCAATATGCGCTCAGATGACTTCATCTGACCGCATTTCCTGCTCTGGTTTCAAAAGCTCCTGGAGCACGCGGCGTTCAAGCGAACGCAGCGGGCTCCAGGGCGCCGCCCCGGTTTCGCCATGGCCGACCTTAGCCGCCTGGCCGTCATGGCCTTGCTGCCGGAGCTGACATCTTGAGCACCCATTCGCCCCTGCCGCCGGAGCTCGCGCCCGGCGCCCTGGATGAGGCCACCGCCTCCCGCCTCGAGACGCTGATCGAGGAGGAGGAGGGTGCGCAGAACCGCTTCACCGGCCTGCTCGGCCTCGGCGCGGTGGCCATCGCGCTGGCGATGAGCCTGTTCCACCTCTGGGCCGCATGGGACATCGTGCCGACGACGACGCTGCGCTTCGTGCATGTCGGCTTCGCACTCGCCATCGGCTTCACGCTGTTCCCCATCTCCCGCCGCTTCCGCCACCGGCTGATGCCCTGGGACTGGGCGCTGGCGGCGGCCGGCATCTATGTGGTCTGGTACCTGATCAGCGGCGGCGACGATCTGCAGGACCGCGCGATCTTCCCCGAGCCGATGGACATCGTCGTCGGCTGGATGCTGGTGGCGATGGTGCTGGAAGTGGCGCGCCGCGCCACCGGGCCGGTGATGCCCGTGGTCGCGATCTGTTTCCTGCTCTACGGCTTCTTCGGCAATTGGCTGCCCGCGCCCTGGCAGCACCAGGGCTATGATTCCGAGCGCATGATCCCGCATCTGGCGATCGGCCTCGATGGCATCTTCGGCACCGCGGTCGATGTCTCCGCCACGCTGATCATCCTGTTCACCATCTATGGCGCCATCCTGCAGGCCAGCGGCGCGGGCAAGTTCTTCGTCGATTTCTCCTTCGCCGCCACCGGCGGCAAGGCGGCGAGCGCGGGGCGCACCGTGGTGCTGTCCTCCTTCCTGCTGGGCGGGCCTTCGGGGTCCGGCGTTGCCACCACCGTCACGCTGGGCACCGTCGCCTGGCCGATGATGAAGAAGGTGGGCTACCGGCCGGATGATGCGGGCGGGCTGCTGGCCGCCGGCGGGCTGGGCGCCATCATCTCGCCCCCCGTGCTGGGCGCCGCGGCCTTCCTGATCGCCGAGTATCTGAACATCGGCTATCTCGACGTCATCAAGATGGCGATCATCCCGACCGTCCTCTACTACGCCTCGCTGCTGTTCATGGTGGAGTTGGACCAGCGCCGGCTGATGGCCAGCGGCAATGCGGTGGCGGAGGATGCGCTGCAGGTCGAGCCGATCCCCGTCATGCTACGGAAATACGGCTTCCACTTCTCGTCCCTCATCGCGATCATCGTCTTCATGGTGATCGGCTATTCGCCGACCATGTCGGTGCTCTACGCCATGGGGGTCGCGGTGGTGCTGTCCTTCGTGCGGCCGGAACAGGCGCTGTGGCCGCGCAAGCTGATCGGCGCGCTGGCGGCGGGTGCCGTGCAATCCGTGGGCATCGCCGCCACCTGCGCCAGCGCGGGCATCATCGTGGGCGTCATCACGCTGACCGGGCTCGGGCTGAAATTCTCCGATATCGCGATCCAGGCGGCGGGCGGGTCCGTGGTGATCACGGCGATCTACACGGCGCTGATCGTCTGGGTGGTCGGCCTCGCCGTGCCGGTGACGGCCAGCTACATCATCTGCGCGGTGGTCGCGGCGCCGGCGCTGATCAAGCTGGGCGTGCCGGACTATGCCGCGCATATGTTCGTCTTCTACTACGCGGTGCTCAGCGAGGTTTCGCCGCCCACCGCGCTGTCGCCCTTCGCGGCGGCGGCGATCACCGGCGCGGGCCCCTACCGCACCACCTTCCAGGCCTGGAAGTACACCCTGCCCGCCTTCGTCATGCCCTTCGTCTTCGTGACGGATCCGGAAGGCGTCGGCCTGCTGCTGAAATTCACCGGCGACATGGGCTGGGCGGATGTGGCCTGGCAGTTCCTGCTGGCCGTGGTGGGCCTGGCCACGCTGGCGATCGCCTGCCAGGGCTTCTTCCGCCGCGCCTTGCCGGGCTGGGAGCGCTGGCTGCTGGCGGTGGCCGGGGTGCTGATGATGTTCCCGGCGCTGCTGGACACCATCGCGCCGAACCTGCTGCCCTATCCGCATCTGATCGGCATGGTGCTGGCGCTCGGCCTGCTGTCCCTGCAATGGCGGCCCGCGCCCCGCACGGCATGAGGCGCGGGCGCGCCCTGCTGGCGGCGCTGGCCCTGCCGGGCCTGGCCGCCTGCGGGGATATGCCGGCCGCGACCGCGCTCTGGGCCGCGCCACCGCCGGCGCCCACGGTGGCCGCGGTGGCGCCCGCCGGGCCGGTGCTGCGCGTCACCGGCGGCCCACGGCCCCTCCTATTCTCGCTGATCCAGGAGACCGGCGAGCGCCGCTTGTGGCGTGCCGAGGCGGGCGCTGCGCTGGCCACCGAGGGCCCGCGGATTACCGCCATCGCCGGCCTCGGCCCCGGCCTTTCCGCCACCCGCCTGGACCAGCCGGACCCGCTGGCGGATCCGCGCGCGCTGCTGGCCACGCCGGCCACGACGCGGCGCAGCATCGACCTGCATGGCGGGGATGGGCAGGCCGCCGGGCGGCGCTTCGGCGTGACCCTGTCCTGCCGGCTGTCCGCCACGCCGGAAGGCGGCTGGCTGGTGGTGACGGAGGCCTGCGCCGGCGACGACATCGCCTTCGAGAACCGGTTCGTGGCGGAGCCGGCCACCGGCCGCATCCGAGGCAGCCGGCAATGGGTGGGCGATGCGGTGCTCGAGGTGGAGGGGCCATGAGGCTGGTCCTGGCCCTGCTGCTGGTCGCCTCGCTGGTCGCTGCCGCCCAGACCCCCGCGCGGGGCGACTGGAACGCCGAAAAATGCGCCCGCTACAGCGCCGACTGGCCGCGCGCGCTGGAAATGTTCGGGCGGCAGGGGCTGAGCGCGGAATTCCTCGACCGGCATGCCGCCTTCCTCGACTCCGGCTGCCGGTCCCGCATCGAGGTCTGCCCACGCTCGGCGCAGGAGCTGGCGCTGGCGGATGCCATGACCATCGCGGCAATGAATTCCGGCATGGCCAGCAGCTTCGTGCCGTTTCGCTGCGGCGGCGGCTGAGAAGGGGCTTGCAGCCGAGGCAGTCTCGATATATCTGAGAAAAAGATACATCGAAACTGCTACGGAAGACGATCATGCATCATCGACATCACGGCTGCGGTCGCCACGGCCACGGTAACCATCACGGCCACGACCGGCGCTTCGCGCGCGGCGAGGAGGGCGGCCACCGCTTCGGCCGCGACCATGGCCGCATGCGGGGCGGACCCGGCGGCGGGCGGTCCGGAAGGCTCTTCGACCACGGCGAGCTGCGCCTGGTGGTCGCCGCGCTGATCGCGGAGCAGCCGCGCCACGGCTACGAGCTGATCAAGGAAATCGAGGACCGCGCCGCCGGCACCTACAGCCCCAGCCCCGGCGTGATCTACCCGACCCTGACCATGCTGGAGGAGCTGGGCCATGCCACGGTGGCGGAGGGCGCGGGCAAGAAGCTCTATGCCATCACCGAGGAAGGCCGCGCCTGGCTTGCCGCCAACCAGCCCGCGGTGGATGCCGCGCTGGCCCGGATGCAGGCGGTGCGCGCCGCGCATGGCGGGCCGCAGCCGGAGCTGATGCGGGCGACCGAGAACCTCAAGCTGGCGCTGCGCCTTCGCCTCGCCCGCGGCCCGCTGGATGCGGCGCAGCTGCGCACGATTGCGGAGGCGCTGGACGCCGCCGCCATCGCGATCGAGCGGAGCTGAGGCGATGGAGCCCGCAGCCCTGCTGCTATTCGCGGCCTCCTACCTCGCGGTGCTGGTGCTGCCGGGGCCCAGCGTCACGGCGCTGATCGCGCGCGTGCTGGCCCAGGGCCTCGGCGGCGCGCCGGCCTTCGTGGCGGGCGTGGTGGTGGCGGCGCTGGTCTGGTTCACCCTGGCGGCCACGGGCCTGGCGCTGCTCGCCGCCTCGCTCGGCGGCGTCTTCGAGGTGATCCGCTATGCCGGCGCCGCCTATCTGCTGTTCCTCGCCTGGAAGATGTGGCGGGCGCCGGTCCGGCCGCTGGCGGCACCGCCGCCGGTGGCGGATGCGGGCCGGATGTTCCTGGCGGGGCTGGCCGTGAACCTCGGCAATCCGAAGGCGATGATGTTCTTCTTCGCCCTGCTCCCCACGGTGGTGGATCTCGGCGGGCTGACATTACTGGGCTTTGTCGAATTGGCGCTGGTGATCGTGCTGGTCTGCGGCGGCGTGCTGGGGGGCTATGCGCTGGCGGCGGCGCGGGCGCGGCGGCTGTTCACCTCGCCTTGTGCCATGCGCTGGATGAATCGCGGCGGCGCCACGGTGATGGCCGGCACGGCGGCGACCATCGCCGCGCGCTGATCTCAGCGCCAGCCGAGGCCGGCGGCGCGCATCCGGCGCATCACATAGGCCAGCCAGGCGCATTGCACGGCCAGCGCCGGCACCACCACCAGCGGCTTGGCCGAGGGCGACATGTCCAGGAACAGCAGCGCCAGTCCGGCGTGGAACAGGGTGAAGGCCCAATGCGTGGCCGCCACCGCGCGGGTCGGCACGCCGGCGCGCTGGGCCAGCTGATACAGATGCGTCCGGTGGCCCTCGGCCAGCCGCTCGCCCATCAAGGCGCGGCGGGCCAGGGTGAAGCCGGCATCGAAGAGCAGGCCGAAGATCAGCAGCGGGACGATCAGGAAGGAAACCTGCTGCCCGTCGAAGCGCGCGGCGGCGACCGCCAGGGTGGCGAAGATGAAGCCGGAGAACTGGCTGCCGACATCGCCCATGAAGATGCGCGCCGGGTGCAGGTTGAAGGGCAGGAATCCCGCGAAGCCGGCCGCCAGGAACAGGGCCGCGGCATAGACGAACCAGCCGCCCTGCAGCGCCGCGATCAGCGCCAGCGCCGCGGCCGCCAGCAGCAGCGTGCCGCCGACCAGCCCGTCCAGCCCATCCATGAAGTTCACCGCATTGGTGCAGCCGACGATCCAGACCAGCGTCAGCACCAGGCCGAACAGGCCCAGATCCACCACGCCGATCCAGGGCAAGGCGAGGCGCGAGATCACCAGCCCGCTGCCCACCGCCACCAGCGCCACGCCGCATTGCGCCGCCAGCCGGAGTCTTGCGGAGAGGTCCCGCACGTCATCGACCAGCGCGACGGCGGCAATGGCGACGGCCGCCAGGATCACCCCCAAAAACTGCGTCTCCGCGATGCGGGCGAAGCGGGCCGTCAGGTACAGCGCCAGCATGCCGGAGACGAAGGCCACCACCACGCCCAGGCCCCCGCCGCGCGGTGTCGGCGTCTTGTGCGCACTGCGGCCATTTGGCGTGTCGAGGATCGGAAAGGCGATCATCAGCCGCACCACGGCGGCCGAGAGAAGGGCGAGCCCGCCGGCATAGGCCAGGTGCTCGATCAGGGCGTGGAATTGCATCGGTCAGGGGGTCAGCCGCGCGGGCTCCAGGCTGGCATAGACATCGCCGGAATTGGCGGCGTGGGGCAGGGCGGCGATCCAGGCGGCCATGGGCTCGGCCGGGATCGGGGCGGGGTGGGCGAAGGACATGCCCTCGCCGAGGCAGGCGTTGAAGTGGCGGTAGCCCAGGGCGGCGAGCTTCGCCAGGCACTGCGCGGCCACGTCGCGCTGGATGGTGGTGAATTCGAAGGAGAGGCTGCGCGGGGCCTGGGTGAGGCCGGAGAGCGCCACGGCCTCATAGCCCTCGACGTCGATCTTCAGGAAGTCGGGCGCGCCGTGCTGCGCGGCCAGGGCGTCCAGCGTGGTGACGGGCAGGGTGAGTTCTGTGTCCCAGACCTGATCCTCCCAGCCCTCGGCGCCTTCGGCGGCGGCGATGAAATCCGGGGAGGCGCTGGCAACCGTAGGATTCCGGGAATTGACCCGCAGGGTGGCGGTGCCGGGCTCCGAGCCGACCAAGGCGGAAACCAGGGTGAAGCCGGGACTGCGGCCCAGCATCAGGCGGATC
The DNA here is from genome assembly GCF_019024325.1 of Falsiroseomonas tokyonensis. Lineage (GTDB taxonomy): Bacteria > Pseudomonadota > Alphaproteobacteria > Acetobacterales > Acetobacteraceae > Falsiroseomonas > Falsiroseomonas tokyonensis. The sequence continues at coordinate 849,572 of NZ_JAFNJS010000001.1, read as the reverse complement.
AGACGGGCGAGGCGCGGCTGCGGCTCCACCGCCAGGGCGCGGGCGCCGAGGCGCAAGAAGCTGGCGCTGCGGTCGCCGACATGGCTGCCGATATCGAAGCCGAGCTCGCCCGGCCCCAGGAAGCGCGCGTGGAACGCGTCCAGCGCGGCAGCACGGCCGGGGCCGTAATAGGTGCGCAGCGAATGGCGGATGGCGGAAAGGGTGGTCACGCGAAGACCACCGCGGCACCGCCGGCGGCCTCGGGCGGCACCATGATGCCGTCGGGCGTTTCCCGGCTTGGCAGGCCGGTCAGCACGGCGCGGGCGGCCTGGCCCTGGTCGTTGGTGCGGATCACCAAGCCGGCGATGAAGGGCAAGGTCGGCGCCGTCACGCCGGGCAGCACCTGGCTGAGGGCGGACTGCGGCAGGATGCGGAGATGCGTCGGCAGGGCCGGCGAGAAAGGCCCCGCGCCGCCGGCCACGCCCGGCAGGGTCAGCACGAAGCCGGCCAGCGGATCGGGCCGCGCCGGCTGGCCGGTGAGCTGCGACAGGCGCGCTGTTGTCGCCGCCGGGTCGGCGACCGCCAGGATCGTGGTCTCCAGCGCCACGGCGCCGTTGCGATGGCCCATCCAGCGGCGGTCCCAGACCAGCTCCGGCGTCAGGTGCTGGATGAGCTGCATGCGGCCCTCCGGCGCATCCGGGAAGGGCAGGCGGGCGAAGCGGGCGATCGGGCCGCCTGCCTCCACCGGGCGCTGCAGCCAGGACACGCCGGGGATGGGCAGGCCGCCGCGGCGCAGGCGCTCGAGGTTGCCCTCGGCGTCCTGGATGCCGAAGGCGATGATATGCGCGCCGGCGTAGCGCGCCAGGAAGCCGTCCAGGCCATTGGCGAAGAGGGTTGGGTCGACCAGCCCCAGCAGCTCGATATAGCCGTGCTCCAGGAAGGCGCAGCGATTGCCGGTGCCATAGGGCTCCACCGGACCATCGGGCGTGCGCTTGCCGGATTGCTGGGCGAAGGGCGACAGGGCGAAGCCCATGCGTTCCCAGGCCGCGGTCAGGGCCGGCAGATCGGCGGTGCAGAGGCCGACATGGTCGAGTGTGGTGGCGAAGCTCACAGGGCGGGGCTTTCGTATTTCGGCAGCAGCCAATCCGCGGGCTCGGCGGCGGCCTCGGCATACCAGCGATCGACCAGGGGATGGGCGCGGACGGCGGCGACATAAGCTTGGGCGGCGGCCGAAAGCTCCGGCTTCCAGGTGAGGAAGCGGGCGACGACGGGGGCGTACATGGCGTCCGCCAGGCCGAAATCCGGGCCCATCAGGAACGGGCCGCCGTAGAGGCCCAGCGCCTCGGCCCAGATCGCCTCGATGCGGGCGATATCGGCGAGGCTTTCGGGGTTGCGGCCATGGCCCGGGAATTCGCGGCCGAGATTCATCGGCATGGCCATGCGCAGCGCGCGGAAGCCGGCATGCATCTCCGACGCGATGGAGCGGGCATGGGCGCGGGCCGTGCGGTTGCGCGGCCAGAGGTCCGCCTTGAATTCCGCGCAGTATTCCGCGATGGCCAGGCTTTCCCACACCCGCGCACCGCGGTGTTCCAGGTAGGGCACCAGGGCATTGGGGGAGACGGCCTTGATGGCCTGGGTGCCGCCGCCGCCGGCCAGCGGGATCACCACCTCTTCCACATCCAGCTGCGCCAGATGCACCATCAGCCAGCCGCGCAGGCTCCAGGAGGAGTAGCGCTTGGTTCCGATCACCAGCCTGCCTTCGGCCATCGTCTTTCCCACCCGTTGGACCGGCCGCAAATTGGCACGAAGGAGGCACGGCGTCGAACGCCCGGCGCGGCGCCTTCCGGGGAAACCCGCGCAGGGCTATGGAGGCGGCATGGCGGCATCGGCGCGGGATCGGATACTCCTCAATCTGGGGCTGGACGCGCTGGTGGCGGCACTCGCCCTGCCGGCGGCGGTGTGGCTGGCCGCGCCGGGCGCCTGGCCGCCGGGGCTTTGGTGGCTGGGCGCGGTGCCGGGGGCGGCGGCGGCGCTGCTGCTGGCCGGGCTGCCGCTGCGGCTGCCGCAGCAATACTGGCGCTTCGCGTCGCTACCCGAATTGCTGGCCAGTTCCGGCGCGGCGCTGGGCGGGGCGGTGCTGTTCTGGATCGGGCTGCACCTGTCCGGTGCCTGGCGGTCCGAGAATATCGGCTTTCCCGTCATCCATGCGCTGGTGCTGGCGGCGCTGCTGGCGGCGCCCCGGATTGCCGCGCGGCTGCAGCATGCGGGGCGCGCCGGGCCGCTGAGCGAGACGCCGGCACAGCCCGCGCTACTGGTGGGCGCCGGGGATGGGGCGGACCTGTTCATCCGCGCGCTCGCCCAGGAACGCAGCCCGGCCTACCGGGTGGTGGGCATCCTGTCGCAGCGGGCGCGGCAGCTCGGCCGGCGCATCCATGGGCTGCCAATCCTCGGCACGGTGGAGGATGCGGCCGCCGTGCTGGACGGGCTGCGCGAGGAAGGGCGGCTGCCGGCCCAGATCATCCTGGCGACGCCGGACCTGCAGGGCGCGGCGCTGCAACGCCTGCTGGACGCGGCGGACCGGCACGGCGTGCCGGTGAAGCGCGCGCCGCGGGTGACGGCGCTCGGCCCGGCCAGCCGCCGGCCGGGCGAGCGCGCGGAGCCGGATCGGCGCGTGACGCTGCGGCCCGTCGAGATCGAGGATCTGCTGGACCGCCCGCAGGTGCCGCTGGACCGGGAAGGCATGGCCCGCCTTGTGCAGGGCAGGCGCGTGCTGGTGACGGGCGCGGGCGGGACCATCGGCGGGGAGCTGGCGCGGCAGGTGGCGGCGCTAGGCCCAGCCAGCCTGACGCTGCTCGATCACGGCGAATACGTGCTGTACGAAATCGACCTGGAGTTGCGGGAGCGGCACCCGGCGGTGCCTCGGCGGGCCGTGCTGGCCGATGTGCGCGATGCGGAGCGGATCGGGCGGCTGTTTGCCGAGATCCGGCCGGAGCTGGTGTTCCACGCCGCGGCGCTGAAGCATGTGCCGATGGTCGAGAACGACCCGATGGAGGGGCTGCTGACCAATGCCGCTGGCACCCGCGTGGTGGCGGATGCGGCGCGGGCCGCGGGCTGTTCGCTGATGGTGTTCATCAGCACCGACAAGGCGGTGAACCCGACCAGCGTGATGGGGGCCTCGAAGAGGCTTGCGGAAATGTACTGCCAGGCGCGGGACCGGGAGGCACGGCTGGCCGGCGCGGGGATGCGGCTGGTAACGGTGCGCTTCGGCAATGTGCTGGGCTCCACCGGATCCGTGGTGCCGCTGTTCCGCCGGCAGCTGGAGCGCGGCGGGCCGCTGACCGTGACCCACCCCGACATGCGCCGCTACTTCATGACGGTGCGCGAGGCGGTGGGGCTGGTGCTGCAGGCGAGCGTGGTGGGCGCGACCGACCGCGCCGACCAGCCGAAGGAGCTGCGCGAGGGCGGCATCTTCGTGCTCGACATGGGCGAGCCCGTGAAGATCGTGGACCTGGCGCGGCGCATGATCCGCCTGGCCGGGCTGCGGCCGGAAGAGGATGTGGAAATCCGCTTCACGGGGCTGCGCCCGGGCGAGAAGCTGTTCGAGGAGTTGTTCCACGGACAGGAGCCGCCGCAGCCGACGAATTTCGCGGGGCTGCTGGTGGCGGTGCCGCGGACGACGGATGCGGCGGAGATGGGGCGGGCGATCGACGAGATCGCGGGGCTGGCGGAGCGGGGCGAGGGTGCAGCGGCGCTGGCGCGGCTCTCGGCGCTGGTGCCGGAGTTTGCGCATGAGGATGGGACGGGCGGGGGCTGATCCCCCCCCGCGCGGTTCAGTAGTAGGCGCGGGGTGGCGTGCGGCCGGCGGCCTTGGCGCGCTGCTCGATCCGACGCAGGAGTTCGCGCTTTTCCTCGGTGCGGTTGGTGCCCTTGTTGCGCAGCGCTTCTATACTCTCGGGCTTGTCGATCAGGCCGAGTTCGGCCCTGCGCGCCTCAATTCTTCTCTCCAGTTCGGCCAATGTGAGCTTGACCATCGGGCGGCTCCTCGTCCGGCGTCAGAAGGGCGAAATCACCGCCTTTCTATGAAGGTGGTTGGCAGCAGCCCAACCTATCTCCCCTGCCTGAGCGCCGTCCTCCCCATCTGGCGCAGTCCCGAAAAAAGGAGGGGGCCCAGGTATCTCCCTTGCGGAGTTCACTCCCCCGTCTTCATCCCCCGTGATACGCAGCGCCCCATGATCGATTTCCCTGCCGGCTTCAAAGCCCCCTTCGTCCGTCCTTCCGGTCGTGTCGCCGATGCGATGCGGGAGGTCACGCTCACCCCCGGCGCCTCGCGCCATGCGGAGGGGTCCTGCCTCATCCGTTTCGGGGTGACGGAGGTGCTCTGCACCGCCAGCATCGAGAGTCGGGTGCCGCCCTTCCTGCGCAATACGGGCCAGGGCTGGGTCACGGCGGAGTACGGCATGTTGCCGCGGGCCACGCACACGCGCGGGGACCGGGAGGCGGCGAAGGGCAAGCAGTCCGGACGGACGCAGGAGATCCAGCGGCTGATCGGGCGGTCCTTGCGCGCCGTGACGGATCTGAAGGCGATGGGGGAGATGTCCATCACCCTCGATTGCGATGTGCTGACGGCGGATGGCGGCACGCGCTGTGCGGCGATCACCGGCGCCTGGGTGGCGCTGCATCTCGCCTTCCAGCATTGCATCAGGTCCAACATCCTGAAGGTGAACCCGCTGCGCGATCATGTGGCGGCGATTTCCTGCGGCGTCTGGCAGGGCACGCCGGTGCTGGATCTCGACTATGCCGAGGACAGCAAGGCGGAGACGGACGGCAATTTCGTCATGACCGGCTCCGGCGGCGTGGTGGAGGTGCAGGCGACGGCCGAGGGCGCGCCCTTCAGCGAGGAGGAGCTGCTCAAGCTGATGGCGCTGGCTCGCGCCGGAACGGGCAAGCTGTTCGAGATGCAGAAGGTGGCGATCCGCGGATGACGCATCGGCGCTTGGCGGAGACCCGGATCGTGCTGGCCTCGCACAATGCGGGGAAGGTGCGCGAGAATGCGGCGCTGTTGGCCCCGCACGGCATTTCCATCATCAGCGCCAAGGAGCTGGGGCTGCCGGAGCCGGAGGAGACCGAGGACACCTTCCTGGGCAACGCCAGCATCAAGGCGCTGGCCGCGGCGCGGGCCTCCGGCCTGGTGGCGCTTGCGGATGACAGCGGGTTTTCCGTGGCCGCCCTGGATGGCGCGCCGGGGGTGCGGACGGCGGATTGGGCGGAGACGCCGGCAGGGCGCGACTACGCGATGGCCATGGGCAAGGTCGAAAAGCTCGCGCGGCATGCGGCGGATCGGCGGGCCTGGTTCTCCTGCGCCCTGGTGCTGGCCTGGCCGGATGGGCACACGGAGGGTTTCCTGGGGGAGGCGCATGGCCAGTGGGTCTGGCCGCCGCGCGGCGCCAATGGCTTTGGCTACGACCCGATGTTCGTACCCGAGGGCGGCGCCGAGACCTTTGGGGAAATGACCACCGAGGCCAAGCACACCATCAGCCATCGCGCCGCGGCCTTCCGGCTGCTGGCCGAGGCCTGCCTGCCGCCGCCCGCATGATCCGCGCGGCCCTGCTGCTTCTGCTGCTCGCCTGGCCGGCGATGGCGGAGGAGGCGGGGCCGCTGCGGACGGAGGCCGGGGTGGTGGCGCGGGATGCGGCGGCCACCGGCGCGCTGGTCTGGCTGCATCCGCATTACATCGAGGGGCCACCCCCCGCGGCGCCGGGCTGGACGTCTCGGCTGGTGGCGGCGGGCTGGGACCTCTGGCGCTACGATCGCGCCGGCGGGCGGGACCCGCTGGAGGCCGGCGCGGCCGGGCTGGCGGCGGGAAGCGCAGCGTTGCGGGCGCGGGGCTATCGGCGCGTGGCAGTGGTGGGGGAAAGCCGCGGCGCCTTCATCGCACTGGTCGCGCTGCGCTATCCTGGCGTGGCCGATGCGGTGGTGCTGGCCGCACCCGCCGCGCATGGAAGGCGGGTGGAGCGGCGCCCGCAGGCCCTGGCCGATTTCACGGCCGCGCTGGCCGCCGCCGCGCCGACCCCGGGGCAGCGCCTGGCGCTGCTGCTGTTCCGCGACGATGGCTGGGACCCGGACCCGGAGGCCCGCGCCGCCGTCTTCCGCGCCGCCACCGCCCGGCTGGGCGCGGCCGGGCTGCTGCTGGACCGGCCCGAGGCCCCGACCGGCCATGGCGGCGTGCAGGAGGAGGCCTTCGACCGCCTGTTCGGCGCCTGCCTGGCCGCCTTCCTGGATTTTGCAGGCCCGCCGCCGGCCGCCTGCCCGCTCAGCCCGCCTTGAGCCAATAGGCGTAGCGGTAGTGCTCGGTCAGGCCGAGGCCGGCATTCATCGCCAGCGAGGCGAGGTTGGTGCAGGAGACCTGGGCATAGGCCCAGTCCGCGCCCTGGTCCGCGCCCCAGGCGCCGGCCGCCGCCATCACCCGCTGGCCGAGGCCGCGGCGGCGGAATTCGCGGCGCACCGCCAGGTCGAACAGTCCGGCGCAGCGGCCCTGGGCAGTGACGAAGGCGCTGGCGGCGGCGATGCCGTCGATCTCGAGCAGCGCCCAGGCGGCGGGCACGCCCAGCAGCTCCGCCATGCGGGCCTTCTCGGCGCGGCGGGCGGGCACCTGGTGCTCCGCGGTACCGACCACTTCCAGCCATTCGGGCGCGGGGCCGGTCAGGAAGCGCACGGCCGGGTCGTGGCGGGCGAAGCCAGCCAGCGAGCCGCCGATCACCTGGCTGTGGTCATGGGCGGTATAGCCGCGCGCGGCCAGCAGATCGGTCAGGCCCTCCGGATCCAGCGGCGTGGAGCGGAAGCGGCAGGGCTGGCCGGCGGATGTGTAAAAAGCCTCGGCGCGGGCGATGCGGGCGGGCAGGTCGGGGTCGGGGCGCGGGTCCAGGCCGCAGGCGGCATTGGCGCGGCCGGTGCCGCCCAGGAAGCGGCGGAACACGAAGGGGCCGTCGAAGGCCAGGATGGGGGCGGGCACGGCGGTCAGCGTCGCCTGCTCGATGAGCAGGATATCCGGGGTGGTCACGCAGGCGTCTCCGCGGCGAGGCCGGCGATGGCCGCGCGATAGGTGGTCTCGAACAGCGCATCCAGCGCGGGATTGGCGCCCTTCAGCCCGGCGGCGACGCGCCCGGCCCAGCCGACATATTCCACTCGCCGCGCATGATCCCAGCCCGCCGGAGGGCTGGTCGTGATGGCGCGGAGGTTGGAGATCTTGTCCGCCAGCTTCAGCATCTTGGCGGCCGGAGAGCGCCCCGGCGCGTGGCGCACCTGCAGCGCCTTGCGGGCTTCCTTGGGGAGCGACTTGTCATCCGTCGCCTCCGCCACCAGGCCCGCGACCTCGGCGCCGAATTCGGCCACCAGGCGGTCATGGGTGATGGGGTCCGGATCGGCGTCGCTGTCCTCGACCGTGTCGTGCAGCAGGGCGGCGAGGATGGCATCCTCCGGCGCGCCGTGCTCGGCCAGGATCTGCGCCACTTCCAGGACGTGGTTCACATAGGGCTCGGCGGCGGCGCCCTTGCGGCGATGGCCGGCATGGACGCGGGCGGCGAAGACGGCGGCGCGCATCAGGCGGGCGGATAGGGTGGGCTGGTCCATGGCGAAGTCCGGCGGGCGAGGGCGGCGCGATGCCGCCCCCGCGCAAGGTCAGGTGTTCATCGCGTCGAAGAAGTCCTGGTTGGTCTTGCTGTATTTCAGCTTGTCCAGCAGGAACTCCATGGAATCCTGCGTGCCCATCGGGTTCAGGATGCGGCGCAGGACCCACATCTTGGACAGCGTCGCGCGATCCACCAGCAGCTCCTCCTTGCGGGTGCCGGACTTGGTGATGTCGATCGCCGGGAAGGTACGCTTGTCGGACAGCTTGCGGTCGAGGATGAGCTCGGAATTGCCGGTGCCCTTGAACTCCTCGAAGATCACCTCGTCCATGCGGCTGCCGGTGTCGATCAGCGCGGTGGCGATGATGGTGAGGCTGCCGCCTTCCTCGATATTGCGCGCCGCGCCGAAGAAGCGCTTGGGGCGCTGCAGGGCGTTGGCGTCCACGCCGCCGGTCAGCACCTTGCCGGAGGACGGCACGACCGAGTTGTAGGCGCGGCCGAGGCGGGTGATGGAGTCCAGCAGGATCACGACATCCCGCTTGTGCTCGACCAGGCGCTTGGCCTTCTCCAGCACCATCTCCGTCACCTGCACGTGGCGGGTGGCCGGCTCGTCGAAGGTGGAGGCCACGACTTCGCCGCGCACGGTGCGGGCCATGTCGGTGACTTCCTCGGGGCGCTCGTCGATCAGCAGCACGATGAGGAAGACGTCGGGGTGGTTCGCCGTGATGGACTTGGCGATGTTCTGCAGCATCACCGTCTTGCCGGTGCGCGGCGGCGCCACGACCAGGGCGCGCTGGCCCATGCCGATGGGGGCCACCAGGTCGATGATGCGGTGGGTGTAGTCCTTGGTCGGGCCCTTCGCGACGGCCTCGGCCTCGGGGTTTTCCATCTTCAGGCGCCGCGTCGGATACAGCGGCGTCAGGTTGTCGAAGTTGATGCGGTGCTTGAGCGCCTCGGGCGGCTCGAAATTGATGGTGTCGACCTTCAGCAGGGCGAAGTAGCGCTCGCCATCCTTGGGCGCCCGGATCTGGCCTTCCACCGTATCGCCGGTGCGCAGGCCGAAGCGGCGCACCTGGGCGGGGGAGACGTAGATATCATCGGGGCCGGGCAGGAAGTTGGCCTGCGGGCTGCGCAGGAAGCCGAAGCCGTCCGGCAGGATTTCCAGCGTGCCGTCGCCGTAGATGGCCTGCTCGTTCTCCGCCAGGGTCTTCAGGATCGCGAACATGATGTCCTGCTTGCGCAGGGACGACGCGTTCTCGACCTGCAGGGATTCTGCGAAGGCGAGGAGATCGGCCGGGGACTTGGCCTTGAGTTCGGAGAGATGCATGTGCGGACGCGTCCGTCGTGCGCGAGGAAGGGGATCGGGCGGACCTGGGGTCTCGGTCTGGGCCCTGGTCCCTGGTGCCGGCGAGGGCCACGGGTCCGAAGGGCCATTCCCGCGCCGCGATCCCGTTGCACGGGTTGGGTTGCGGCGACCAGGAGAAGTCTGAGGAGAGGAGGGACCGGCTACGCCGCAGGACGCGACGCTGCGCCGATTTGTCGGAAGGACGCAGCGACCCTATGGGCCGCGCGGCAGACCGTCAATCCACAGATGGCGGTTTTTCGGGGGCTTTGCAAGCGCTTCCTCCGCCCCGTGGCCGCACCCCCCATTCCCGAAAACAGATGAGGGGTCCGGGGAGAATACCTTCTCCCCGGCCTTGCCGCTCAGAACGGCTTCACGATCACCATGATGACGATGACGATCAGCAGCAGCGTCGGCACCTCGTTCCAATAGCGCCAGGCACGCTCCGTCCGCGGCCGGCCATCGGCCTCGAAGCGCTTGCGGGCGGCGCCCAGCATGCCGTGGAAGCCAGACATCAGCAGCACCGAGGTCAGCTTCAGGTGCCACCAGCCGGCGGTCCAGTCCACCACGCCGGGGGTCAGGATCAGCGCCAGGCCCAGCACCCAGGTGGCGATCATCGCCGGGTTCATGATGGCCTTCAGCAGCCGCCGTTCCATCACCTTGAACAGCTCCGACCGCGCATCCCCGACCGGCACCTGGAAGTGGTAGATGAACAGCCGCGGCAGGTAGAACAGCCCCGCCATCCAGGCGATCACCGCGATCAGATGCAGCGCCTTGGTCCAGGGGTAGAGCGGCGCGAGAAAGTCGAGCGTCATGCCAGGCTCTCCGCGTTCAGGCCGAGCAGGCCGGGCAGCGCCGCCATCTCGTGGAAGACTTCGGCGCCCACCGCCGTCAACTCGGCCGGGTCGGTGGCATGGGCGAAGCCGAGCACGCGGCAGCCGGCGGCGCGGCCGGCGCGGCTGCCGGTGACGCTGTCCTCCACCACCACGCAGGCGCGCGGATCGGCGCCGCAGGCCTCGGCCGCCGCGCGGTACATGTCGGGCGCCGGCTTGGGCAGGGCGACGTCGTCGTAGGAGAAGGTGCGGCCGCGGAAGACCTCGGTCAGGCCGAGGCCATGCAGCTTGGTCAGCAACTCGGGGCGGGAGGAATTGCTGGCGACTGCCACGGGGATCCCGGCGGCGAGGATGGCGCGCAGCGCCTTCTGCACGCCGGGGACGGGCACCACCTCCTGCCGCAGCGCGCGCAGCACGCGGGCGACGACGCCCTCGACAAAATCCGCGGGCACGGAATCGGGGCCGAGGCGGGCCTGCACCAGGGGGACGATATTGCGCCAGGACAGGCCGATGAAGCGGCGCTCCGCCTCCGCCGCGTCCATCTCCCACCCCAGGGCCGAAATCTCCTCGGCGATGATGCGGTTGTGCAGCGCCTCGCTATCGGCCAGCACGCCGTCGCAGTCGAACAGAACGGCGGCGGGCCGCAGGACGGGGCGCCTCATGCCGCGGTGCGGGCGCGGGCGGTGCGGGCCGGCGGCGTGCCGGGCATCGCCTCCAGCTTCGCGATCAGCGCGGCGTGCGGGCAGTCCTTGTGGTTCTTGGGGCATTGCCGCGGGCCGGCGAAGGAACACAGCGTGCGCCCGCTGTCGCGGCCGTGCCGCACCAGGTCGGCCAGCGCCCGGATGAAGCCGGGGTGGGAATTCTGGGCGGGGGCGCGGAAATAGCCGGGGACGTGCAGCTTCTCCGCCTCCTCCCGGTATTCCACGTCCAGCTCCACCAGCGTCTCCGAATGCTCCGAGGTGAAGGCGATGGGCACCACCAGCACCGCGACCTTGTCGTGGCCGGCGCGCTCCAGCTCGTCCTCGGTGGAGGGTCCGATCCACTTCTGGGGCGTGACGCGAGACTGGAAGCAGACGACGTGGTCGAGATCGGGCAGATCCAGCCGCGCCACCACGCCGGCCACCGTCTGCTCCACCTGCCACTGATAGGGGTCGCCCGCCGTGACGATGCTCTCGGGCAGGCCATGCGCGCTGAACAGGACGCGCAGCGGGATGGCGGGGTCGAGTTCCGCCCGCGCCTTGTCCCAGGCCTCCCGCACGATCTCGGCGGTGGAGCTGGCGAAGCCGGGATGGGAGTGGAAGCAGCAGATTGTGGTGGTCGGCACCTCCAGCTTCGCCCGCGCCGCCGCCTTCACCCAGGCCAGCGCGCTGCTGCCGGTGGTGGTGGTGGAATACTGCGGATAGAGCGGCAGCAGCAGCACCTCATCCGGCGCCCAGGCCTTCACGGCGGCGGCCGTCTCATCGCTCATCGGGTGCCAGTAGCGCATGGCGGTGAAGCATTTCACCGTGTCACCGCCCTCGGCATTCAGCAGGGTTTCGAGTGCCTGGCCCTGCTCGATGGTCAGCTCCAGCAACGGGGACTTGCCGCCGAGGATGGCGTAGTTCTCCGTCGCCGGCTTGGTGCGGCGCCAGGCGATCAACCGGCCGAGCCAGGGGCGGATGAAGCCCGGCACGCGCAGGATCGCCGGATCGGTGAAGAGGTTCACCAGGAAGGGCCGGATGCTCTCCGGCGCATCCGGGCCGCCGAGGTTGAGCAGCACCACCGCCAGCCGCTTCCGGCCGCCCCCGGGGCTGGGGCAGGTGGCAGGCGCGGGCACGGTGGGGGCTGGGGCGTCCATCACCGCCCGGACATGCCACGTCGCGGCCCCGGGTCAAGGGGAAGCGGGCCAGGATGACGTCCGGCCCGGGCGATTTCCATGGGAATGATCGAAAGCGACTATCGCAGCGGGTCAGCGAAGGGCGGCACGGCGCGCCCCGGTGGCCGCCTGCGCCACCTGGGTCTGCAGCCGCGCCAGCTCCCCCGCCAGGGGGCGATGCACCTGGCGGCGGCCATGCAGCGGGGTCAGCTCGAACAGGCCATTGGCGCAGTAGCGATCCTCGTCCCATCCGAAATGGGAGATGACGGGATAGAGACAGACGCCCTGCACCGGCACGCCGCCGGCCGCCGCGGCCAGCGTCTCCTCCGTCACATAGCGCAGCCAGGTCGGGCGGGGCGCGCCCTCGATGCTCGTCTCGGCCACGAAGATGGGGCGCGGCGCGTAGCGGGCGGCGACTTCCGCCAGCAGATCCCGGAAGGGGCGAAAGCGCGTGGCGTCGAAGACGCTCAGCGGCTCCCCGTGATGCAACCACTGGTTGTTCCAGTAGTAGTTCACGCCGATCACATCCAGCAGATCCTCGGCCCCGCCGAGTTCCGGCGCCTCCCGCCCCGCCAGCATGTCCCAGGCCTGCCACTGGCTGGCATTATGGGCGCGCACCTCCTCGGCCTCCCCAGCATGGCGCGGGACGATGTGGATCAGGGGGTCGATGCTGGCGAAGCGCGCCGCCGGCGCCACTGCCCGCACCGCGCGGATGGCGGCGGCGGAGGCGCGCACGAGGTTGCGCTTCAGCTCCATCCCGCGGCCGGTGGCATGCGGCGAGGAGCGCGCCATGTCGCCGCCGGAGAAGGCGACGAAGGAGATCTCGTTCACCGGGCAGAGGAAGGGCGCGCAGCCGGTCTCCTCCAGGTGCAGGCGGGCGAAGGCGGCGGCGAAGGCGGCGAAGCGGTCGACGAAGGCGGGGCTGAAGACATCGAGGTCATCGGGCCAGCCGTAATGGCAGAGGTCCCACATCACCTGGGTGCGCATCGCCTCCGCCGCGCGCAGCATCGGCAGCAGGGAGGACCAGTCGTAATGCCCGGGCGAGGTCTCGATCAGGTGCCAGCGCAGCCCGTCCCGGACGCTGCGGATGCCGTGCTCGGCCAGCTGGCTGTAGTCCTCCAGCGCCAGCAGGTCGTGCCGGGTGGCGGCGATCATGTCGAGGCGCCGGCGGCTCATGTTCCGGTGCGAGGAGCATTCGAAGCCGGCGAGGAAGAAGGACTGGAACAGGGGGGCGGGGAAGGTCACGCAAGACTCCAGGGCCAGGCCAATGAACTCCGCCAACGCGCGAGGCGGCGGAACGTGCCCGCAGGCGCGGCGAATTCGCGCCGTCTCAGTCGGCCCTGCCGGCGGCTTCCGCCGGCAGCCAGACCCGGAAGGTGGAGCCGACGCCTTCCTCGCTTTCGATCAGCAGCTGGCCGCGGTGGCGGTTCACGATGTGCTTGACGATGGCGAGGCCGAGGCCGGTGCCGCCGGCATTGCGGCCGCGGCCGCGATCGACCCGGTAGAAACGCTCGGTCAGGCGCGGCAGGTGCTGGCGCGGAATGCCCGGACCGTCATCCGCCACGGTCAGCACCAGGCCGGGCCGGGCGGGCCAGCGGGGCGGCACCGTCTCCTCGGCCGGGGCCACGGCAAGGCGGATGGTCCCGCCTTCCCGCCCATAGCGCACGGCGTTCTCCAGCAGGTTGCGCAGCACCTGGGCCAGCTGGCCGGCATCGGCGGGCCGGGCGACCAGGCCGGCCGGCGCCTCCAGCGCCACGCGCGCGCTGCGGGTGGCGAGGATCGGCGCCATAGCCTCCACCTCCGCCGCCGCAAGGGCGCCGAGGTCGACGCTGCCGGTGGGGGGCTGGTGTTCCGTGATCTCGATGCGGGACAGGCCGAGCAGGTCGTCGATCAGCCGGCGCATGCGATCCGCCTGTTCGGCCATGATGCCGAGGAAGCGGGCGCTGGCCTCCCGGTCATCCACGGCGGGGCCACGCAGCGTCTCGATGAAGCCGATCAGGCTGGCCAGCGGCGTGCGCAGCTCATGGCTGGCATTGGCGACAAAATCGGCGCGCATGCGCTCCACCGCCCGGTCCCGCGTGCGATCCGAGAGCACCAGCAGCAGCCTTCCGCCATCGCCGAGCGGCGGGTCCATCGGCACCGCATGCACGCGCAGATCACGCGGCACCGGCACGGGCAAAGCGATGTCGGCCATCTGCTTCTGCCCGCCGGACAGCGCGGCGGCGACCGCCTCGGCCAGGGCCGGGTGGCGCAGCAGGGCGGCGAGGTCGCCGGCGCTGCCAGGCGCGGCGCCGAACAGGGCGCGGGCTTCCGCATTGGCACGCAGCGGCGCGCCATCCGCGTCCAGCACCACCAGCGGGTCGGGCAGGCGCTCGATGATCGCCTCATCCGCCTGGCGGAGGCGGGAGACCTGCTCGGTGCGGGATTGCAGGGCGCGGGCGACGCGCCGGGCGGTATCGGCCACATCGGCGATCGAGGGCAGCAGCAGCGGCCCGGCCAGTTCCGGCACCATGCCGCCGCCCTCCGCAGCCTGGCGCAGCGCGGCGGCCAGACTGCCGACATTGCCGAGCCAGATGCGCGCCACGGTCAGGGCCGCGACGATGGTGGCGCCGAGTGCCAGCAGGCCGGGGGCCGGGTCCACCGCCTCGCCCAGCAGCAGCAGCAGCAGGGCGATGGCCGGCACGCCGCCGATCAGCGCCGCGCCGGCCAGCCAGCGTCCGGTCGGGGGGGCGGCGACGGGCACCGAGCGTCAGCCCGTGGCGCGCCGGGCGGAGGCCAGGCGCGGCTGGGCAGCCGGGTTCATGATCCCGCGCCGGTCGGCACCGGGGCCTGTTCCACCAGCAGCGGCTCGCTGCCCGGGCTGACGGCATAGACGGCAAGGCCCCGCTGGGTGCGGCCATCCGGCAGCAGCAGCACCGGGCCATCGGCGCCCGGGAAGCCGGCGCCGGCGGTCACGCCGGGCGATTCGCCGTTGCGCAGGGCACGGGTGGCGATGGCGGCGGCGTCATAGGCAGTGGCGGCGACGCGCGGCGGGGTCTCGCGGAAGGCGTCGCGGTAGCGGGCCTCGAAGCGGGCGCGGGCGCGGCCATCGGGGCCGGCGAACCAGGCATCGACCAAAGCGGGCTCGCGGCCCAGCGAGGGGTCGTTCAGCCAGAGCGCCGTGCCCATCAGCCGCGGCGAGGTGCCGCCGGCCTGGGCCTCCGTCATCCAGGTGGCGGCGAAGCGGCGCGCGCGCTCCCCGGACTCGCCGATCAGCACCGCATCGGCCCGGCCGCCGCTGACCCGGGCGCCGGAGGCGGCCATGGCGGGTTCGGCATTGGCCGGGTGCAGGGCGATGCTGGGCGGCGGCAGGCCGAGATCGGCGGTGGCGCCGCGCAGGGCATTGGCCAGGGCGCGGCCGAAATCGGTGTCCGGCGCACCTAGGGCGAAGGTCCGCGCGCCACGCGCCGCAGCGGCGGAGACGACGCGGCGCACCTGCTGTTCCGGCGTGATGCCCAGCACCCAGACGCCATTGCCGGCGCGCTGCGAATCATTGGTGAAGGCCAGCACCGGCACACCGGCGGCCTGGGCCGGGCCGGCGACGGCCGCGACCTCGGCGCTGGTCAGCGGGCCGACCAGGATGCGCGCGCCATCGGCGATGGCCGCGCGGGCGGCGGCGGCGGCGCCGCTTGGCGTGCCGCCGGTGTCCCGCGGCGCAAGCTCGATCCCGGACTGCGATTCATCGAACAGCGCCATGCTGCCGGCATTCAGCATGGCCTGGCCGAGCGGCGCCTGCGGCCCGCTGAGCGGCAGCAGCATGCCCATGCGCTGCGGCCCCACCGGCCCCGGCTGAAGTGCCTGGCCGCCGATCGGCGGGGCAACGCCGATGAAGGAGGGGCGGGGGGCTTGCGGCGCACAGGCGGCGAGGCCCAGAAGGGTGCCGAGCAGCGCCCCGAGCGTCCCCCCGCCAAAGCGGCGGCGCCCCCATTCTCGGGCGCCTTCCCGGGCGCCGGGCGCCGCTTGCGAGGGCGCTCGGCCAGCGCAGGCTTCAGACGGGTAGCAGGACGACGGACGTGGCAAACGGCGACCCTCCTGAGCGGGCGGCGCCTGGGGAGGCCCCGCTTGGGCTTTCCCTGGTGGCGACACCGATCGGCAATCTCGGCGACCTTTCACCCCGGGCTCTCGCGGTGCTCGGCGCGGCGGATGCCGTGCTCTGCGAGGACACCAGGGTAACAGGCCTCATGTTGCAGCGTTATGGCGTCTCCGCGACGCTGGTACCACTGCATGACCACAACGAAGCGGAAATGATCCCCCGCGTGCTGGCGATGATCGAAGGCGGGCAGAGGCTGGCCCTGGCCTCGGATGCCGGCACGCCGCTGGTTTCCGACCCTGGATACCGGCTGGTGCGCGCCGCGATCGAGGCCGGAGTGCCGGTGACCGCCATTCCGGGGCCCAACGCGGCGGTGGTCGCGCTGACGCTGTCCGGCCTGCCACCTCACCCTTTCGTGTTCCTGGGTTTCCTGCCGCCGAAGGACGGGCCGCGGGCTGCGGCCATCGCCCGGCACCGGGCGGCGGAGCGGGCGGGGCTCAGCGCCACCCTGGTGCTGCACGAGGCGCCGCACCGGCTGGCGGAGACGCTGGCGGCGCTGGCGGAAGGGCTGGGCGGCGAGCGGCCGGCCTGCGTGGCGCGGGAGCTGACCAAGCGCTTCGAGGAGGTGCGGCGCGGATCGCTGGCGGTGCTCGCCGCGCATTACGCGAACGAGGCCGCGCGGGGCGAGATCTGCATCTGCGTGGGGCCGGCGCCGGAGGAGACAACGGGCGCGGCGGACCTCGATGCGCAGCTGCGCGCGGCGATGGAGGGGCAGAGCCTGCGCGACGCCGCCGCCATGGTCGCCGCCGCCACCGGCCTGCCGCGCAAGCAGGTCTATGCGCGGGCGCTGGAACTGGCGGGGCGCGGATAGAGCAGGGCGGAGCTGGGCGCCATCGTATTGGCGAGCTGGCCGAAGGGTGTGACGACGCGGCGATCCCCGGACAGCACCAGGCCCAGCACGGGCACGCCGCAGGCCTGGGCGAAGACGGCCGGGATGTCCTGGTTGGTGATGACGAGGCTGCAGCGCGCCACCGCCGCCTTCAGCCGCCCCGGCGACCATTGGCGCCGGCGCCAGACGGGATTGGCGAGCTCCGGCAGCAGCAGGGGGCGGTCGGGCAGCAGGGCCTCGGCGAAGGCCTGGGTGCCGAGGTAGTCGTCTTCCGGCAGGCCGGGATGCTCGATGGGCAGGGGCAGGATCGGCAAGCCGGGCGGCAGGGTGCCAAGGCGGTCGTGCAGCGCGTCCAGAACGGCCGGCAGCAGCGCGGGCCAGGCGGCGCGGATCCGCGTTCCATCCTGCACCGCGATGCCGAGCAGCGGGCCGTCGGGCAGTTCATGGTCGAAGGCGGGGTCCGGGGGCAGCGCGGCCTCGGGGTAGGGCACCAGGCGCGGCTCCGGCGTGACGATCTGCCAGAGCAGGATGCGGTCCATGGTGAACCAGTCGCGCAGCTCCAGCCGCGTGGCCTGGTTCAGAAGTTCCGCGCCCGGGGGCGGGTCGCGCGGGGCGGCGCCGCGGGCGAGGGAGAAGGCACGGGTTTCCAGGATGGCGCCGGCGGCCAGGGCGGTGGCGGCGATGGCCAGGGCCTCGGCCAGCTTGGCCGGCTCCTCGAAGACACCGGCCAGCACGACGCGCTGGATGCCGAGCTGCGCCGGATCCGGCTGCGCGGGGACCGAGGCGAATCCCTCCGGCGCGGTGGGGGCCGGCGTGGCCAGAAGCAGCGGACCGCTTTCGGGGAACAGCGCCGGCAGCAGCGAAAGCAGCAGGCGGGAGCGCAGGCCGCGGCCCGGTCGCTCGGCGAGGACGAGCGTGCGCATCAGGCGGCGCGCCAGGAGGTCGGCAGCAGGCCGATGCAGCGCGAACCCGGCCGCAGCCGATGCTGCAGGGCGATGAAGGTGCGGCGCAGGCTGTTATCCTCCAGCGGATGCAGCCCGATGACGCGCACGCCGCTGCCGATGGCATGCACCGCATTGTGCTTGCGCTGGGTGATCAGGGTGTCGAGGCGGCCGATGATGCCCTTGAGGCGCCGCGGCGTCAGTTCCTGGTGCCAGAAGCTGCGGTCCAGCAGCTGGGGCGCGGCGATGCGCCCCTCAGGCAGGAAGTCGTGCAGGAACTGGGTGACGCCGGCGAGGTCGTCCTCCTCGCTGCTGTAGCGGTGCACGGTGCTGACGATGGGCACCACGGCATGGCCGGCGAATTCCGCGAGCAGGGCGCGGATGCGCGGCGCTTCCAGTTCCAGGCAGGCCTTCATCATCGGCGTCGGGATGATGGACAGGCCGAGCAGCGGCATGCCCTGCGGCAGCAGGCGGTCGGCCAGCGCCGGATCGGGCGCGATGTTGCATTCGGGAAAGTGGGTGATGGCGGGCAGGCGCGCGATGCCGGCCTCCGCGAAATACTCCACAGCCAAGTGATCGCGCACGGTGAAGGTGCCGAGGCGTTCGATGACGCCGCGCGCCGCCTCGTCCAGCCAGGCCTCCACCTCCTTCAGCCGTCCGACGCCGAGATTGTGGAAATGGACCTCGGCGCCCTGGCGCTCCGCCCTGGCCATCCAGGGCAGCCAGGTGCGGAGGGCGCTGGTGACGCCCACCATGCCGCCGCCGAAGACGATGCGAGAAGGGTTCAGCGCCAGCAGGGCCTCGCCCGTGGCGAAGCAGCCGGTGAGCGCGGGGACGCAGCGGCGGGTCCAGTCCGCATCGACGGAGAGGGCATGCGCATCCTCGCCCGGGAAGGCTTGCATGGCCTCGATCAGGCAGAGCTCGTCGCCCAGATTGCCGTAGCCATAGGCGCCGAGAAAGGCCGTGCGGGGGGCGGCGGGCGTCGGTGCGGCCGCGGGCTCGGGCCGCGCAAACCAGCTTCGCCAGGACATCAACGCACCAGCAGCGGCAGCAGGGAATCGAGGCGCAGCAGGCCGTCCGGCGTCGCGGCCAGGCGCGCGGGCCCGTGCCAGGCTAGCAGGCCTTGGGCCAGCAGGTCTTTTAGCGCCTCCGCCTCCACGCAATCCGCGAAGGGCAGGCCACTGCGTTCCTCGATCCGCCGCACATCCACCCCCTCGGTCAGCCGCAGGCCCATCAGCAAGGCTTCGCGCGCGCGATCACGCGGCGAGAGCGCTTCCTCCTCCACCACCGCATGGCCGTAGCGGTTGACCCGGCGCAGCCATTCCTCCGGTCCGCGATGGCGCCGGATGGCGAGCAGGCGGCCATCCGGCATGGTCAGCCGCTGATGCGCCCCGGCGCCGATGCCAAGGTAATCGCCATAGCGCCAATAGGCGAGGTTGTGGCGGCTTTCAGCACCAGGCTGGGCGTAGTTGGAGATCTCGTAGGGGAGCAGGCCGAAGCGGGCGGCTTCCTCAGCGGTGGCGGTATAGAGGCGGGCGGCCTCTTCGCCCTCGGGCAGGGTGAAGGCGCCGCGGCCGAAGAGGGTGGCGAACTGCGTGCCGGGCTCGATGGTGAGCTGGTAGAGCGAGAGATGGTCGGCGGCCAGCGCCAGGGCCTGGCGCAGCTCCGCCCGCCAAGCGGCTTCGGCCTGGCCCGGGCGGGCGTAGATCAGGTCGAAGGAGAGGCGGGGGAAGGTGGCGCGGGCCAGTTCCAGCGCGGCAATCGCCTCTCCCGCATCATGGCGGCGGCCGAGGAAGGCGAGAGCCGCGGGATCCAGCGCCTGCACGCCGAGGGAGGCGCGGTTGATGCCGGCGGCGCGGAAGGCCCGAAGTTTCGCCAATTCGACGCTGGTGGGGTTGGCCTCCAGCGTGATCTCGAGATCCGGCTCGGCTTCGAAGAGACTTCGGGCGTCCTCGATCAGCAGGGCGGCGGTGGAGGGGTCCATCAGGCTCGGCGTGCCGCCGCCGAAGAAGATGCTGGCCAGGCGTCGCTTTCCCGCGTGATTGGCCCGCGCCGCCTCATGCGCCAGTTCCCGGCGCAGGGCGGCGGCGAAGCCGGCCTGGTCGATCCGGTCCCGCACATGGCTGTTGAAGTCGCAGTAGGGGCACTTGGCGGCGCAGAAGGGCCAGTGGATGTAGAGGGCCAGCGGTTCCATCAGCGGGGGATATGGCGATGTCGGGCGGATCTGTCGAACGGGTGCGCGCGGCGCTGCGCGCGGCGGGCCATGTGGATACGGTCGCGGCCTTCCCGGACGGCACCCGCAGCGCGGCGGATGCCGCGGCGGCGGTGGGCTGCGACGTGGCGCAGATCGCCAAGTCCATCGTGTTTCGTGCGGGTGACCGTCCGGTGCTGGTGATCGCCTCCGGCGCCAATCGCGTGGATATGTCGAAGGTCGCTTCCGGCCTGTCGGAAGCCAGCGGCTCGGTGTTTCACGTGAAACGCGCCCAGGGCGACTGGGTGCGGGATGTGACGGGCTTTGCCATCGGCGGCGTGGCGCCGGTGGGTCATCTGACGCCGCCGCTGGTGCTGCTGGATGAGGATCTGTTCCAGTACGAGCAGGTCTGGGCCGCGGCGGGATCGCCCATGCATGTCTTCGCGACCTCGCCGGCGGAGCTGCTGCGACTGACGGGCGGCAGCCGTGCGCCGATCCGGGAGGAGGCGTGAGGCAGGCCTGGCCGGCTCAGGGAAGCAGGACGGTGCTGCCCGTGGTCTTGCGCCCCTCCAGTGCCCGATGCGCTTCCGCCGCATCCTTCAGGCCGAAGGTCTGGTTGACCCGGATCTTCACGGCGCCCTGGGCCACCACCTCGAACAGCGAAGCGGCCTGCGCCTCCAGATCCTCGCGCTTCGCCGTGTAGGTCGCGAGCGTCGGGCGGGTCAGGTAGAGCGAGCCCTTGGCAGCCAGGATGCCGATATCCGTGGTGACGGGGCCGGAGGCATTGCCGTAGGAGACCATCATCCCGTAGGGCGCCAGACAGTCCAGCGAGGGGGTGAAGCTGTCGCGGCCGACGCTGTCATAGACAACGGGCAGCATGGCGCCGCCGGTGATCTCCTTCACCTGGGCGGGCAGCGTTTCCAGGCCGATGACGATGTGGTCCGCGCCATGCGCGCGGGCCAGCGCCGCCTTCTCCTCGGTGCTGACGCAGCCGATGACGGTGCAGCCGAGATGCTTGGCCCATTGCGTCATGATCAGCCCGACGCCGCCCGCCGCGGCATGGATCAGGATGGTCTGGCCCGGCCGCACCTTGTAGGTGCGGGTCAGCAGGAAGCCGGCGGTCATGCCCTGCAGCATCATCGCCGCCGCCTGATCGAAGCCGATCGCATCCGGCACCTTCACCAGCCGATCGGCCTTGATGGTGCGGGCTTCGGCATAGGCCCCGATCGGGGCGGTGGCATAGGCCACGCGGTCACCGGTGGCGACGTGGGTCACGCCCTCGCCCACCGCCTCCACGACGCCGGCCGCTTCCATGCCGATGGTCGCAGGCAGGGCAGGGGCCTTGTAGAGGCCGGTGCGGAAATAGACGTCGATATAGTTCAGCCCGACGGCCTTGTGGCGGACCAGCGCCTCCCCGGGTTTCGGCGCCGGCACCGGCACCTCCTCCCACACCATCTTCTCGGGGCCGCCATATTCGTGGATGCGGATGGCATGGTTCATCGGGGGGTCGTCCCTGCAGCTGGGGGGAGGAGGAATTCGGCCTGGGGGTGGCCGGAGGGGTTCTGGGCACGCGCCTGGCGCTCGAGGTCGAGCAGGACGCGCTTGGTGGCGGGACCCTCGCCGCCGGAATAGCCGCCGAGCCGACCGCCGGAGGCCACCACGCGGTGGCACGGGATCAGGATCGGGATGGGATTCGCCCCATTCGCCTGGCCGATGGCGCGGGCGGAGGATTTGAGAAGCTGCGCGAGATCGCCGTAGGAGCGGGTCTCGCCCGGCGGAATCGCCCGCAGCGCCGCCCAGACACGTTGCTGGAAGACGGAGCCGAAGGGCGCCAGGGGCAGGTCGAACCCGGTGCGCAGGCCGTCGAAATAGTCCTGCAGCTGGGTCACCGCCTCCCGCAGCAGCGGCGTCGGCTCCTGGTCGCGGCCACGGCCCCAATCGAGGGCGACGATCGCACCATCTTCCGCGGAAATGGTGACCTCCCCGATCGGGGTGAGGCAGGTGATTTGGGGCATGCGCATCCGTCCAGGGGCCGCCATGCGCCACAATCGGCGGGCGCTCGTCAAGCCGGGGCAGTCTAGGGCCTTCCGGGGCGGATGTCGCGGCCACGGCCGCCGCCCTGGCGGCTGAGGCGGCCCGCCGCTACATGCCGGGCGTGAAGGCCCTTCGCCGGAGGCTCCCGTGACCGATGCACCCACCGCCGCTGCCGGCGCGCTGCCGGACCCGCCCGCCTATTTCCGGGCCCATGTCTTCGTCTGCTGCAATCGGCGCCCCGATGGTCACCGTCGCGGATCCTGCGCCGCGCGCGGCAGCGAGGCGCTGCGGGACTATATGAAGGTGCGGGCCAAGGAGTTGGGGCTGAAGGGCGTGCGGGTGAACCAGGCCGGCTGCCTGGACCGCTGCGAATTCGGCCCTGCCCTGGTCATCTACCCCGAGGGCGTCTGGTACAGCCCGAAGACGCGGGAGGATGTGGATGCCATCCTGCAGGCGCATCTGTTGGAGGGCGGGCGCGCCCGGCACCTGATGCTAACCGAGCATGACCTGCCGCCCCCGAAGGTCTGACGTGCCCGGCCGCGTTTCACGTGAAACACCGGCGGCCGCATGACCGGGATGACGGATACCATCCTGGCGCGCGCCTCGGGCGCCGGCCAGGCGGCGGTGACGGTGCTGCGGCTGTCCGGCCCGCAGGCCGGCGCCATGCTGCAGACCCTGGCCGGCCGCCTGCCGGAGCCGCGGCGGGCCAGCCTGCGGCGGCTGCGCGATGCTGCAGGCGAGGTGCTGGACCAGGCGCTGGTGCTGTGGTTTCCGGGCCCCGCCAGCTACACCGGCGAGGATGCCGCCGAGCTGCACCTGCATGGCGGCAGCGCCGTGGTGGCGGCGGTGGAGGCAGCGCTGCTGCGCCTGGGCGGCCGCCCCGCCGAGCCCGGCGAATTCACCCGCCGCGCCTTCCTGCATGGCCGCATGGACCTGACACAGGCGGAGGCGGTGGCGGATCTCATCGCCGCCGAAACCGAGCAGCAGCGGCGCCAGGCCCTGCGCCAGGCCGAAGGGGCGCTTGCCACGCTCTATGGCGGCTGGAGCGTGCGGCTGACCCGCATCCTGGCCCAGCAGGAAGCGGCCATCGAATTCGAGATGGACGACCTGCCCAGCGATCTGTCGGAGCTGGCCCGCCAGGGCGCCGCCGCGCTCCGGGGCGAGCTCGCCGCGCATCTGGACGATGGGGGGCGGGGCGAGCGGCTGCGGGAGGGGCTGTCCATCGCCATCCTGGGCGCGCCGAATGCCGGCAAATCCTCCCTGCTCAATGCACTCGCCGGACGGGATGCGGCCATCGTCGCCGCCCAGCCGGGCACGACGCGGGATATCGTGGAATGCCGGCTGGTGCTCGGCGGCGTGCCGGTAGTGCTCGCGGATACCGCGGGGCTGCGCCAGACGGAGGATGCCGTGGAGCAGGAGGGGGTGCGCCGTGCCACCCGCCGCGCGGGGGAGGCGGACCTGCTCCTCCTCGCCTTCGCCTGCGACGCGCCGCCGGATGCCGAGAGCCTCGCCCTGCTGGAGGCAGCCCCGGCCGCGCTGGTGCTGGCCACAAAATGCGACCTGGCACCGCCGCCGCCCCGGATCGCGGGCCGGGAGGTCCTGGCGACCAGCACGCGGACCGGGCAGGGGCTGGAGTCGCTGCGGGACGCGCTGGCTGCCCATGCGCAGCAGCATGCCAGCCTCGGCGACGCCCCGGCCCTGACCCGCGCCCGGCACCGCGCCGCCCTGACGGAGGCCGCCTCTCATCTGGCTGAGGCCGAGACCGCGCGCCTGCCCGAACTCGCCGCCGAGAATTTCCGGGCCGCGCTGAACGCCCTCGGCCGGCTGACGGGGCGCGTGGAGGTCGAACAGATCCTCGACGCCATCTTCCGAGACTTCTGCATCGGCAAGTGATCGGCCTATACCCCGCGCCATGGCGACGATCCCTGAATTCGACGTGGTGGTGGTGGGCGGCGGGCATGCGGGCTGCGAGGCCGCGGCCGCGGCCGCGCGCTGCGGCGCCCGCACCCTGCTGCTGACCCATCGCCTCGACACGATTGGCGAGATGTCCTGCAACCCGGCCATCGGCGGCATCGGCAAGGGCCATCTGGTGCGGGAGGTGGATGCCCTGGACGGGCTGATCGCCCGCGCCGCGGATGCAGCCGCCATCCACGCCAAGCTGCTGAACCGCAGCAAGGGCCCCGCCGTGCGCGGCCCCCGCATCCAGGCCGATCGCCGACTCTACCGCGCCGCCATGCAGAGGCTTCTGGCGGAGACGCCGGGCCTCACCCTGCTGGGCGAGGCGGCCGAGGATCTGGAAATCGACGCGGAAGGCCGCCTCCGCGCCGTGCTGACCGCCGGCGGCACCCGCATCCCCTGCGGCGCCGTCATCCTCACCACCGGGACTTTTCTGCGCGGCGAGATCCACCTGGGCGACACGCGCACCCCCGCCGGCCGCAGCGGGGAGGCGCCCTCCATCGGCCTGGCCCGCACGCTGGACCGCCTTGGCCTGCCGCTCGCCCGGCTGAAGACCGGCACGCCGCCGCGCCTCGATGGCCGGACCATCGATTGGGAAGCCCTGGAGCCCCAGCCGGGCGACGACCCGCCCGAGCCTATGTCCTGGCTGACCGACAGGATCACCAACCCTCAAGTCGAGTGCCGCATTACCTGGACCACACCCGAAACCCACGCGCTGATCCAGGCCAACCTGCACCGTTCCGCCGTTTATAGCGGCCAGATCCAGGGCGTCGGCCCGCGCTACTGCCCCTCGATCGAGGACAAGATCGTCCGCTTCGCCGACCGCCTGCGCCACCAGATCTTCCTGGAGCCCGAGGGGCTGGATGACGACACGGTCTATCCGAACGGCATTTCGACCAGCCTGCCGGAAGACGTGCAGGCCGCGCTGATCGCGACAATCCCGGGCCTGGCGAAGGCCCGCATCCTGCGGCCCGGCTATGCCATCGAATACGACCACGTCGACCCGCGCGCCTTGCACCGGACGCTGGAAGTGCGGGCCGTGCCGGGCCTGTTCCTGGCAGGCCAGATCAACGGCACCACGGGCTATGAGGAAGCCGCCGCCCAGGGGCTGATGGCCGGGCTCAACGCCGCCCAACGTGCCGCCGGCCGGGTGCCGGACCGAATCCTCGGCCGGGCCGAAGCCTATATCGGCGTGATGCTGGACGACCTGGTCAGCCAGGGCGTCAGCGAGCCCTATCGGATGCTGACCGCGCGTTCCGAGCACCGTCTCAGCCTTCGCGCCGATAATGCCGGGCTGCGGCTGACGGATCGCGGCCTCGCCTGGGGCTGCATCGGCCCGCTCCGCGCCGCCCGCCATGCCGCCTTTGCTGGCCAGGTCTCGACCGCGCTGGATCACGCCGCACAGGATCTCGCCACGCCCTACGAGATCGCCGCCGCCGGCATCCCGATTCGCCAGGATGGCCGCCGCCGCAGTGTGCTGGAGGTGCTGGCCCTGCCGGATGTCACCGCCGCCATGGCCGCCGCCGCCTTCCCCTGGCTCGCCGAATTGCCCCCCGCCGTCGCCGTGCAGATCGAGGCCGAGGCCTTCTACGCGCCTCACCTCCGCCGCCAGGAGTCCGAACGCCGCCTGCTGGCGCGGGAGGAGGCGCTCGCCGTGCCGCCGACGCTCGACTTCCGCGGCATCCCCGGCCTCTCCGCCGAGATGCAGCAGCGCCTGGCCCGCGCGCGCCCCGACAGCCTGGGGAGCGCCAGCCGTGTCCCTGGCGTCACCCCCGCCGCGGTCGCCGCCCTGGCCATCCACCTTCGACGCGGCGTGGTCGAGCCGGTATAGGGGTTTCACGTGAAACACCCGCCCGCCCTTTCCCCGCACAACATCCCCGACCCGACGCCGCTGGACGATGCGGCACGGGCGCGGCTGGAGGCCTATGTCGAGCTGCTGCTGCGCTGGAACAGCCGCATCAACCTGGTCGGCCGCGCTACCGTGGAGCAACTGCGGCAGCGCCACATCGCGGATTGCCTGCAACTCGCCCCGCTGCTGCCCCCCAGCGAAGGCCCGCTCGGTGACCTCGGCTCCGGCGCCGGCCTGCCCGGCCTGGTGCTGGCCATTGTCACCGGCCGGCCGACCCATCTGGTCGAATCGGACCGCCGAAAGGCCGCCTTCCTGACTGAGGCCACCGCCCAGCTCGGCCTCGCCGGCGTCACCATCCACCCGACCCGAATCGAGACCGCGCGCCTGCCGCCGCTGGCGGTCCTCACCGCCCGGGCCCTGGCACCGCTCGACGCCCTTCTTGCCCATGCCGCCCGCCTGCTGGCCCCTAACGGCGTCGCGCTCTTCCCCAAGGGCCGCACCGCAGAGGCCGAGCTCGCCGAGGCCCAGGCCCACTGGTCCTTCACCCTGCACCGCTTCCCCAGCCGCACCGACCCGGAGGCCACCATCTTCCGCCTCACCGATATCCGCCATGTCCAGCCGCAAGACTGACCGCGCGCCGCCGCGCGTGCTGGCCTTCGCCAACCAGAAGGGCGGCGTCGGCAAGACGACCACGGCGATCAACCTCGCCACGGCATTGGCCGCCAACCACAAGGTGCTGCTGCTGGACCTCGACCCGCAGGGCAATGCCTCCACCGGCCTCGGCATCGCGCGCGAGCACCGCGCCGCCGGCAGCTACGCCCTGCTGGTGGAAGGCCGGCCCCTGGCCGAGCTGCTGCGCCCGACGCAGGTGGCGAATCTCTCCATCCTGCCCGCCGACCCCGACCTCGCCGGCGCCGAGATCGAGCTGGTCGGCCTCGACGACCGCGAGCACCGCCTCGCCAAGGCCTTCCGGGATGCGCCGGAAGCCCTGGCCGAGTTCGACTACGTCTTCTTCGACTGCCCCCCCTCGCTCGGCCTCATCACCCTGAACGCCCTGGTCGCGGCCGATGGCGTGCTGGTGCCGCTGCAGACGGAGTTCTTCGCGCTCGAAGGCATCAGCCAGATCACCCGCACCATCGAACGCGTCCGCCGCGCCCTGAACCCGCGGCTGCGGCTGGATGGCATCGTCCTGACCATGATGGACCGCCGCAACAACCTGTCGGAGTTGGTCGCCAGCGACGTGCGCGGCTTCTTCAAGGACAAGGTCTTCGAGACCGCGATCCCCCGCAACGTCCGCGTCAGCGAGGCCCCCTCGCACGGCCTGCCGGTCCTGCTCTATGATTTCCGCTCACCCGGCGCCCAGGCCTATGTCAAACTCGCCGCCGAATTCCTCAAACGGGAGCGTGCGCGGATCCGCGCCACATGAGCAGCACAAACCGCAAACCCACCTCCCGCCTCGGCCGCGGCCTTTCGGCGCTGATCCCGGACGCCCCCGCCGGCAATGCCGCCGAGGCGCTGCGCTCCGTCCCCGTCGAATCGCTGGAGCCCGGCCCCTTCCAGCCGCGCGGCGGCATGGATCGCGCCAGCCTGGATGAGCTCGCGAGCTCCATCCGAGAGCACGGCATCCTCCAGCCTATCCTGGTGCGTCCGAAGCCCGGCAGCTCGGACAGCTACGAGATCATCGGCGGCGAGCGCCGCTGGCGGGCCGCCCAGGCCGCGCAGCTGCACGAGGTTCCCGTCGTCATCCGCGACCTTGGTGACCGCGAGGCCATGGCCGCCGGCCTGGTGGAGAACCTGCAACGCCAGGACCTGAACGCGGTCGAGGAGGCGGAGGGCTATAAGCGCCTGCTCGACGAATTCGGCGTCACCCAGGAACATCTCGGCCAGTCCGTCGGCAAAAGCCGCAGCCATGTGGCCAATACCCTGCGCCTGCTGAACCTGCCGGGCCCCGTGCGCGACCTGGTCCGCAACGGCGTGCTGACCGCCGGCCATGCCCGCGCCCTGATCGGCACGCCGGACCCGGCACGCCTCGCCGCCCAGGTGGTTTCGCGCGGCCTGAACGTCCGCCAGACCGAGGCGCTGGCCACCGCCAAGCCGAAGCCCGAGGGCACACCGCCGCGGCCGCAGGACCCCGAGACACGCGCCCTGGAGCGCGACCTGACCGAGCGCCTCGGCCTACAGGTGCAGGTGCGCCACGCCGGCAAGGGTGGCGAGGTGGTTGTCCGCTACCGCGACCTGGACCAACTCGATGGCCTGATCCGGCTGCTCAACGGCGGCGGCTGACCCGCCGCCGGGCGCGGGCCTTCAGACCGCGCCAGCCACCGCCGCCACCACCCGCGCCACCTCGGCCTCGGTCAGATAGGGGTGCATGGGCAGCGACAGGATCCGCTCGCACAGCATCTCCGCCACCGGAAGCTCCGGCGCACCGGCCGCGATGCCGCCGGCATGGGCCGCGGCATAGGCCGGCTGCCGGTGCAGCGACTTCGGATAGTAGATCGAGGTCGGCACGCCCGCTGCCTTGCAGGCCTCCTGCACCCGGCTCCGCTGCGCCGCATCGGCCAGCAGGATGGAATAGAGGCCCCAGGCATGGCCCGGCACCAGCTCCGGCACCTGGACCTTGCCCGCCAGCCCCGCATGATAGGCCGTCGCCACCTTGGTGCGCGCCGCCAGCTCGCCCTCCAGCAGCGGCAGCTTGGCCAGCAGGATCGCCGCCTGCATGGTGTCCAGCCGCCCATTCATGCCGGTGCGCTCCACCTCGTAGCGGGTCTTGCCCTCGCCATGGGTGCGCAGGCTGCGCCACAGCTCGGCGCGGTCCGCGTCATCCGTCAGCAGCGCGCCGCCATCGCCGTAGCAGCCCAGCGTCTTGGTCGGATAGAAGCTGAGCGCCGTCGCATGGCCCCAGCGCCCCAGCCGCTTGTTGCCGAGCGAGCCCCCAAAAGCCTGCGCCGCGTCATCGAGGGCGAACATCCCCTTCTCGGCGCAGATCGCCTCGATCGCCGGCCAGTCCGCCGGCAGGCCGAAGAGGTCCACGCCCACCACCGCCGCCGGCCGCAGCCGTCCCTCGGCCTCGACCAGCGCGATACGACGCTTCAGATCGGCAATGTCGATATTGAAGTTTCGCGGGTCCACATCGACAAAGATCGGCGTGGCCCCCAGCACCAGCGGCACCTCGGCGGTCGCCGTATAGGTGAAGGCCGGCAGGAACACGGCATCGCCGCGCCCGATGCCCTCGCCCATCATGGCGATCTGCAGCGCATCGGTGCCGGAGGACACGCCCACGCCATGGGCGCAGCCGGCAAAGGCAGCGAGCTTCTGCTCCAGCTCGCCCACCTCGGGCCCGTTGATGAAGCGGCCGCCATCGAGCACGGAGGCCAGGCGCTGGTCCAGCTCGGCGCGGATCAGCGCCTGCTGCGCCTTCATGTCGAAGAGGGCGATGGGAGGGAGGCTGGTCATGGGTATCCGTCGGCAGGTTTCGCGGTCTTCTAGACCCCCCGCGCCGCGCCGGCCAAATCACCCGGCATTTCGCCGCTTTGCGCGGCACGGCGCCGGCGCGTTAGCGGCTTTGCAACCCAAAGGCGACTAGCTAGCGGTCAACCAGACCGGATCCTGCCCCGATGCGCATTCGCAATGTCTTCCTGCTGGCCTTCGGGCTGCTCGCCCTGCCCGGCCTCGCCCTGTCGATCTGGATTGCCGTGGGGGCCTGGCAGGAAGCCCGGCGAGCGGATCGCGCCATCCTCGCCACCCGCACCATCAGCGACGTGCTGCGCGCCCAGTCCACCTACGCCGTCCAGATCGGCCGGTTGAACAACGCCGCCCTTGCCCAGCAGTCCGATCTCGCGGAGCTGCGGCTGGGCCATGCCGACATCGCCGGCTTGCTCGCCGCCGCCACGGCCAGCGCCCAGGCGGCCGGCTTCGATCCCGCCGCCCTCACCACCACCCAGGCGCGGCTCGATGACCTGCTGCGCCGCGTCACCGCCGCCGCGGCGCAGCCGCCCGCGGCGCGCGACCCCGCCATCGCCCGGGACCTGACCCAGGCCCGGGCCGAACTCGGGCAGGGCATGACCAACCTGGCCCTGGCGGTCGGCCAGCGCCTGGCACTGACGGCGCCGGAACTTGCGGTGCGGCTGGAGATCGCGATCCAGGTCGCCGCCCTGCGCGAACTCGCCGGCCGGCGCGCCCTGTTCATCAGCAGCTGGGTCGGTGGCCAGAGCGTGCGGCCGGAGCAGATCCCCCAGGCCCATGAATGGAGCGGCGCGATCCGCGAGACCTTCGCCAATATCGAGCGCCTGACCCAGGCGATCGGCACCCCGCGCCTGATGCAGGCGCTGGCCGCGCAGCGGCGGAACTTCCTGGAGACCGCGGATCCGACCTGGCGTCGCATGGTGCAGGAAGCCGTGGCCAACCTCGCCTCCGGCGGGAGCACCTGGTCGATGACCCTGCCGCAGGTCCGCGCCTTCTCCCCGACGGAACTGACCCGGATCGTGGAAATGCGTGACGCGGCGCTGGAGGAAGCGCTTCAGGTGGGCATGGACAACAGCAGCGAAAGCTGGCGCAGCCTGGAACTGGCCCTGGCCGCCATGGCGGCGATCCTCGTCCTGGTCAGCGCCAGCCTGGTCATGCTCATGCGCCGTACCGTGGCGCCGATCGGCGCATTGACCCGCGTGGTCGGCCGGATCGGCGGCGGCGAGCTGACGCTGGATGTCCCCGGCCAGGCCCGCACCGATGAGCTCGGCGAAATGGCCGTCGCCATCGAGCGCCTGCGCCAGGCCTCCCTCGAACGCCTCCAACTCGAAGCCGCCCAGGCCGCCGAGCAGCAGGCCCGCCTCGCCCGCGCCGCCCAGGTCGAGACCCTCCTCCACGGCTTCGAGGAGGAAACCGCCGACGTCCTCCGCTCCGTCGCCTCCGCCGCCACCCAGCTCGACGCCACCGCCGGCTCCATGGCCGCCACCGCCGAAAGCGGCGCCGCCCGTGCCAATGCCGTGGCCCAGGCCTCGGCGCTCGCCAGCACCAATGTCGGCTCCGTCGCCGCCGCCACCGAGCAGCTCTCCGCCTCCATCGCCGAGGTCGTCCGCCAGATCGAGGCCTCCGCCACCGCCGCCCGCGAGGCCACCGCCGCGGCCGAGGCCACCGACGCCACCGTCCGCGGCCTGTCGGATGCCGCATCCCGCATCGGCGACGTGGTCCGCCTGATCGGCGACATCGCCGGCCAGACCAACCTCCTGGCGCTGAATGCCACCATCGAGGCCGCCCGCGCCGGCGAGGCCGGCAAGGGTTTTGCGGTCGTGGCCAGCGAGGTGAAGCAGCTCGCCGCCCAGACCGCCAAGGCCACCGAGGAAATCGGCTCCCAGATCGGCGCCATGCAGACCGAGACCAGCCGCACCGTCGAGGTGGTGCGCGCCATCGCCCGCACCATCGAGACCCTGAACACCACCACCGCCCAGGTCGCCGAGACCGCCTCCCAGCAGGCCCAGGCCACCGCCGAGATCGGCCAGGCCGTCGCCGAGGCCGCCAGCGGCACCCAGCAGGCTGCCCACCACGCCACCGGCGTCAGCGAGGACGCCGCCCGCACCGGTTCCGCCGCCAGCGATGTCCGCAGCGCCTCCGCCGAACTCGCCCAGCAGGCCGAAGGCCTGCGCGGCAAGGTCGATACCTTCCTCGGCGCCATTCGCGCCGCCTGAGGCAAAGGGTGCCGGCTGCGGGCGCTTCTTCCGGAGTGGAAGGTTTTGCCACGCCAGCGCGGCAGGGTGGGGGATTAGCGAAGATGTAAGTGATCCGGTGGCAAAAGCCACCCAACACAAAAAGGCTTCACCCCCATGCGCCTCCGCTCGATCCTGCTCCTGGGCCTTGCCGCCATCGCCCTACCGGGCTTCCTGATCTCGCTCTGGCTTTCCGCCAGTGCCTGGCAGGACGCCCGCGCCGCGGACCGCAGCATCCTGGCCACCCGCACCATCAGCGACGTGCTGCGCGCCCAGGCCGGCTATGCGGTGCAATCCGGCCGGTTGAGCGCCGCCCTGGTCGTGGCCCAGCCCAACCTGGCGGAACTGCGGGCGGGGCATGAGGAGGCGATGCGCGCGGTGGCGGCGGCGGAGGCCAGCGCCACCGCCGCGGGCTTCGAACTGACCGCGCTGCAGCGGACCCGCAGCGTGGCGACGGAGCTGCTGCGCCGCGTCACCGAAGCCGCGGCGCAGCCGCCGCAGGGCCGCGACCCGGCGATCCTGCGGGACCTGACCGCCGCGCGCAGCGATCTGGGCAACCGGCTTTCGGCCCTGGCGCTGGAGGTCGGCCGCCGCCTGGCGGTCACCGCGCCCGACCTCGCCATCCGCGCCGAAATCGCCATCCATGCCGCGAATCTGCGCGACCTGGCCGGCCGGCGCGCGCTGTTCATCACCGGCTGGCTGGGCGGCCAGCCGGTGCAGCCGGAGGCCGTGGCCAGCGCCCGGGTCCTGACCGGCCGCATGCTGGAAAGCTTCAGCCATATCGAGCGCCTGGTGGATGCGTTGGCCACGCCCCGCCTGACCCAGGCGCTGGAAGCCCAGCGGCAGGGCTATGTGGCGCGGTCCGAGCCGGGCTGGAGCCGGCTGATCGACGAAGCCTCCACCCGCGTCGTAGCGCCGCAGGCCGCCTGGTCGACCGATCTCGCCAGCTTCCGCCCCTTCTCCGTCGCCGCCCTGGCTGCCCTGCTGCCGATGCGCGATGCGGCGCTGGACGAGGCGCTGGCGGCCGGCGAGGCAACCAGCGACGAGCATTGGCAGATGCTGCAGGTCACCGCCATCGGCATGCTGGCGACGCTCGCCCTGGTCATCGGCGTGGTGGTCGCCATCCTCCGCCGGGTGGTGGCGCCGCTGGCCACGCTGACCCGCGTGGTCGGCCGGATCGGCGGCGGCGAGCTGACGCTGGATGTCCCCGGCCAGGCCCGCACCGATGAGCTCGGCGAAATGGCCGTCGCCATCGAGCGCCTGCGCCAGGCCTCCCTCGAACGCCTCCAGCTCGAAGCCACCCAGGCCGCCGAGCAGCAGGCCCGCCTCGCCCGCGCCGCCCAGGTCGAGACCCTCCTCCACGGCTTCGAGGAGGAAACCGCCGACGTCCTCCGCTCCGTCGCCTCCGCCGCCACCCAGCTCGACGCCACCGCCGGCTCCATGGCCGCCACCGCCGAAAGCGGCGCCGCCCGCGCCAATGCCGTGGCCCAGGCCTCGGCGCTGGCCAGCACCAATGTCGGCTCCGTCGCCGCCGCCACCGAACAGCTCTCCGCCTCCATCGCCGAGGTCGTCCGCCAGATCGAGGCCTCCGCCACCGCCGCCCGCGAGGCCACCGCCGCGGCCGAGGCCACCGACGCCACCGTCCGCGGCCTGTCGGATGCCGCATCCCGCATCGGCGACGTGGTGCGCCTGATCGGCGATATCGCCGGCCAGACCAATCTCCTGGCGCTGAATGCCACCATCGAGGCCGCCCGCGCCGGCGAGGCCGGCAAGGGTTTTGCGGTCGTGGCCAGCGAGGTGAAGCAGCTCGCCGCACAGACCGCCAAGGCCACCGAGGAAATCGGCTCCCAGATCGGCGCCATGCAGACCGAGACCAGCCGCACCGTCGAGGTCGTCCGCGCCATCGCGCGGACCATCGAGACGCTGAACACCACCACCGCCCAGGTCGCCGAAACCGCCTCCCAGCAGGCCCAGGCCACCGCCGAGATCGGCCAGGCCGTGGCCGAGGCCGCCAGCGGCACCCAACAGGCAGCGCATCACGCCACCGGCGTCAGTGAGGACGCCGCCCGCACCGGTTCCGCCGCCAGCGATGTCCGCAGCGCCTCCGCCGAACTCGCCCAGCAGGCCGAGGGCCTGCGCGGCAAGGTCGATACCTTCCTCAGCGCCATCCGCGCCGCGTAGGAAACCGACCGCCGGCGCCGGGCTCAGCCGGGGCCGGCGGTCCGCTCGTAGTGCCGGAAGTACTTGTCGGTGACCATGTCGGTCTTCACCACGATGCAGACATCGGTGGTGTTGAATTGCTGGTCGATCACCGCGCCATCGCCGACGAAGCCGCCGAGACGCAGATAGCCCTTCACCAGCGGCGGCAGCGCATTCAGCGCCGCGCGCATGTTCAGGGATTCGGCCGGCAGCCGGTCCATGGGGACATAGCGCGCCGGCACCGCGCGCGGCCGCAGCGCCGGCGGGGCCAGGTGGTTGGCATGCAGGTAGCTGAGCTGCGGTGCCAGCGCCTCCAGATCCGTGCCGGGCAGGGAGGCGCAGCCGAACATCAGGTCGATGCGGTGGCGGAAGACGAAGGCGGCAATGCCGCGCCACAGCAATTGCAGCGTGCCGCGCGTGCGATAGGCGCCGGCGACGCAGGATCGGCCCAGCTCCATGATCTCGCCATCGAAGGCCAGCAGCGGGGTCAGGTCGTATTCCGCCGCGGAATAGAAGCGGCCCAGTCGATCGGCGCCCTGCCGGCGGATCAGCCGATAGGTGCCGACCACCGCCTCCGGCCCATTGCCCAGGTCGTGGTCCAGCACCAGAAGGTGGTCCGCCACCGCATCATACTCGTCCCGGTCGCGGCCGCTGTCGCGGGTGGCGGCATCGGCATGCGCGCCCATTTCCTCGTAGAAGACGCGGTAGCGCAGGGCCTGGGCGGCATCGATCTCGGCCGCGCTTTCGGCGACGCGCAGGCCGAGATTGCCGGCGCGAAGCTCCTCGAACCCCCCTTCCAGCGCGGCGGCCTGCCGCAGGTCGCCGGGCATCGGTCCATCGGCCGGCCCAAGGTCCGGCATGGGGCCGTCCACACTCATGGCAATTCCTTCAGGCAGATGGTCGCGGCCTGGCGCTCAGCCGCGCGACTTCCCCGGGCGGGGTGGGCGGGCCGCCGGGGCGGCGGGGGCGCGGCGGCCGAAAAGTTCCAGCCGCTGGCCGACCAGGATGAAACCGAGCCGCTTGGCGATGGCCTGTGCCAGCTTCTCATGTTCCGGATCCTCGAATTCCAGCACCTTCCCGGTGTCGACATCGATCAGGTGGTGGTGATGGCCGCGATCGGTCGGGTCGTAGCGGGCGCGGCCGCCTCCGAAGTCGCGGCGCTCCACGATGCCCTTTTCCTCCAGCAGCCGGACCGTGCGATAGACGGTGGCGACCGAGATCTTGGCATCCAGGGTGACGGCGCGGCGGTACAGTTCCTCCACGTCCGGATGATCCTCGGCCTCGCTGAGGACGCGGGCGATCAGCCGGCGCTGGCCGGTCATCTTCAGGCCGCGCTCGATGCAGAGCCGCTCGATCCGCGACGGATCGGGGCGGTCCGCGTCAGCGCGCGTCGGGGCGTCGGAACTCTGCATGGTGGCGCGCGGCACCCTCCGGCGATCCGGCCGAGGCGGGCCGGAGCGCTATCCATAGCCCCGGCCGCGCCACGAGGCCACCCGGAGGATGCGGGTGGGTCGGCAGGCGCGGCGGGTCAGGCTGCGAGATGCGGCGGGCCGCTCGAGGCGGCAGGGGCGGAAAATCGCCGCGGAACCGACCCGTCCGGGAGTCTCGAACGGTCTATCAGGCCTCGCGGGCCGCCGCCGCGGTCGCGCGGCCCCGGCCGGGCGGGCGGC
The DNA here is from genome assembly GCF_019024325.1 of Falsiroseomonas tokyonensis. Lineage (GTDB taxonomy): Bacteria > Pseudomonadota > Alphaproteobacteria > Acetobacterales > Acetobacteraceae > Falsiroseomonas > Falsiroseomonas tokyonensis. The sequence goes on along the minus strand of NZ_JAFNJS010000001.1, from coordinate 814,447 downwards.
CGCGCGGCTTGGTGCCGAGGCCGATGCGCTTGGCAAGGGTCGAGCGGTGCTTGGTGTAGTTCGGCGCCACCATCGGATAGTCGGAGGGCAAGCCCCAGCGTTCGCGATACTGGTCCGGCGTCAGGTTGAAGGAGGTCTTGAGGTGCCGCTTCAGCATCTTCAGCTTCTTGCCGTCTTCCAGGCAGATCAGATACTCGGGCGTCACCGACTTCTTGACCGGTACGGCAGGCTGCGGCCGCTCCGCCACCTCAGCCACCGGCTGGCCCATGCTGGACAGGGTGCGATAGACTTCCTGGATCAGGTTCGGAAGATCCGCCACAGCCACCGAATTATTCGAGACATGGGCCGAGACGATTTCGGCCGTCAGGCCCAGAAGGTCGGGATTCGCGGTCGTGTCAGCCATTTTTCTGGTCTCGCTTGCGTCATCCGGCCGGTCTGGACCGAATACTTCGCACCAGCAGGACGAGAGGTCCTGTAGCACGATGCTCATCGCGACTATATTGCTTGGAATCGTGCGATTGCAACGTCGTTTGTCGAAGGAATAGGCAGGTTCCGATGAATCTTGTGACCGCGGAAGAAGTTGGCCCTGACCAATCGCTCGATATCACCGGAGAGACTTGCCCGATGACCTTCGTGCGCACGCGGCTGGCGCTGGACCGCATGCAGCCCGGCCAGGTGCTGCGCCTGGCGCTGAAGGGGGAGGAGCCGCGCCGCAATGTGCCGCGCACGGCCACCGAACAGGGCCATACCGTGCTCTCGGCCACCGAAGCGCCGGATGGCGTCCTGGTGCTGCTGATCCGCAAGAAGGGTTAAATCAGGAATGGTTCTTCAGATCGCGCCGCAGCACCAGCGCATCCGCGCCGTCCGGATAGTAGCGCCGGCGCCTTCCCACCTCGGCGAAGCCCGCCGCGGCATAAAGCGCCCGCCCCGCCGCATTGCGTTCCGAGACTTCCAGGAACATCGCCGCCGCGCCGCGCAGCACGGCGCCGGCCATCGCCTCCGCCAGCAGGGCCGAGCCCAGGCCGGCGCGGCGCTGCGCCGGGTGCACGGCCAGCGTCAGGATCTCCGCCTCATCCGCCGCCACCCGGGCCAGCACGAAGCCGGCGCCGGGGCGCAGCAGGCCGAAGGCGCCGGGCAGGTCCAGCATCAGGGCGATGGCATCGGCGCCCCAGGCCTCGCCGGGCGGAAAGGCGGCGGCGTGCAGGCTGGCGGCTTCCTCGGGATTCATCCCGCCAGATCGCCCCTGGGCGGCCGCACCGCCGGTGGCTCGACATAAAGCGGCCTTGCATCGCGCGGCGGGATCGTGCCCGCCAGCCGGCGCAGCGCCACCAGCCCGGCGGCGGAGGCCAGGGGCAGCAGGGCCTCGGTCAGCAGCGCATCGGCCCCCAGCTGGCATAGCCGCGCCGCCGCCTGCGGAGCGGCATCGCCCACCAGGGCGACCGGGCTCGCCGGCATGGGCAGCTCATCCTCCGCCATCGCGCGGGGCGCTTCCGCGGCATGCCAGGCGCCGGGGGCCAGGCATTCCAGCACCAGCCTTCCGCGCTTCGTATCGATGGCGGACCACACCGCCCGCGCCTCCCGCAGGGCCTCCGGCAGGCTGGCGGCCAGCGCTTCTCCGGTGGTGATGCCGATCAGCCGGGCGCCGGCGCCCAGCGCCAGCCCTTCGGCCAGCGCGATCGCGCTGCGCAGCCCGGTGAAGCCGCCAGGGCCCACCACCACCGCCACCGCATCCAGCCCCGGCGCCTGCGCGGCCAGCCGGCGCAGCACGCGATCGGCCATGGGCGGCAGGGCCGTCGGCTGCTGCCGCGCGCCATCGACCACCTCCTCCGCCACCAGCCGGCCAGCGGCAAAAGCGGCCACGGAACAGCGGGCCAGCGCGCCATCGAGCACGATCAGGTTCATCGCCACGGCCCCGATGCCGCAACCGCGACCGCGTCCGCGCATGGCAATGCTTGCCCAAGGGTCCGCCGCTTGCTTTGGTTGCGGTGCAGAAGGACCCCTCCGATGAACGAGATGCAGATTCCGCGTCGCAACAACCTCGACGCGTTCTGGATGCCCTATAGCGACAACAAGTATTTCAAATCCACCCCGCGCATGCTGGCCCGCGCCGAGGGCATGTCCTACTTCACGCCCGAGGGGCAGGAGATCCTGGACGGCACGGCGGGCCTCTGGTGCTGCAATGCCGGCCATGGCCGGCGGGAGATCGTCGAGGCGATCCAGAAGCAGGCCGCGGTGATGGATTTCGCGCCGACCTTCCAGCTCGGACACCCCATCGCCTTTGAGGCGGCGGCCCGCGTGGCGGAGATCACGCCGGAGGGCATGGACCGCGTCTTCTTCGTCAATTCGGGGTCGGAGGCCGCGGATACCGCGCTGAAGATCGCGCTGGCCTATCACAAGGCGCGCGGCGAATCCCAGCGCGTGCGGCTGGTGGGGCGGGAGCGCGGCTATCACGGCGTCGGCTTCGGCGGCATGTCGGTGGGCGGCATCGGCGGCAACCGCAAGCAGTTCGGCGCGCAGCTTCCCTATGTGGACCACCTGCCCCACACCCACCTGCCGGCCCAGAACGCCTTCGCGAAGGGCCAGCCGGAGCATGGCGAGCACCTGGCGGACGTGCTGGAGAACCTGGTGGCGCTGCATGGCGACACCATCGCCGCGGTGATGGTCGAGCCGGTGGCCGGGTCCACCGGCGTGCTGGTCCCGCCCAAGGGCTATCTGGAGAAGTTGAGAAAAATCTGCACGAAGCACGGCATCCTGCTGATCTTCGACGAGGTCATCACCGGCTTCGGCCGCATCGGCACGAATTTCGGCAGCGAGCGCCTGGGCGTGACGCCGGACATCATGACCATGGCCAAGGGGCTGACCAATGCCGCCGTGCCGATGGGCGCGGTGGCCACCAGCAACGAGGTCTACAGCACGATCGTGGATGGCATGCCCTCCGGCATCGAGCTGTTCCACGGCTATACCTATTCCGGCCATCCGCTGGCCTCCGCCGCGGCGATCGCCACCATGGAATTGCACCGGGCCGAAGACCTGCCCGGCCGCGCCCGCACCATGGAACCCTATTTCGAGGAGGCGGCGCATGCCCTGCGCGGCACGCCCGGCGTGATCGACGTGCGCAACATGGGCCTGATCGCCGGCATCGAGCTGGAGCCGCGCACCGGCAAGCCCGGCGCCCGCGCCATGGAGGTGTTCCGCACCTGCTTCGATGAGGGCGTGCTGGTGCGCGTCACCGGCGACATCGTGGCGCTGTCGCCGCCGCTGATCATGGAGCGGCCGCATGTGGACCGCATCTTCGGCACCCTGGCCGATGCGATCCGCGCCGTGCCGGCCTGAGTGAGCCTGCCCCGCCCCGCCTGGCCCCTGCTGCTTCTCCCCGCCGCAGCCGCGCTGGGCGGGGTGGGACTTGCCGCGGCGGGGCTCTGGCCGGGGGGGGATGCGGCGCCGATCCTGTCCGGCCTGGTCCTGCTGCAGGCCGCGGGCGCGCTGGGCGCCGCGTGGGCTTGGCGCCGCAGCGCCCGGAAGGCGACCGAGGATCTGGCGGAATGCACCCGACTGGCGGAGGCGGAGGCGCGGCGCCGGGCGGATGGGCTGCGCACGCAGATGCTCTCCACCGCGGCGCATGAGGTGCGCACGCCGCTCAGCGGCATCGTCGGGCTGCTGGAGCTGGTGCTGGACCAACCCGGCCTGCCGCCGGCGGTGCGGGCGGATGTCACGGCCTCCCGCCGTGCGGCCTCGGACCTGATGACGGTGCTGCGCGACCTGATCGAGGTGCCGGGCGCCGCCCAGCCGCCACTGGCCGCCCTGCCCTTCCGCATCGACGACCTGATGGAACAGGTGGTGGCGCTGCTGCGCGCCCGGGCCTCGGCCCGCGGAAACCGGCTGGCGGTCGCCGTGGCCGTCGGCACGCCGCCCGCCTGGCGCGGCGATCCGCCCCGCATCCGACAGATCCTGACCAATATGGTGGCCAATGCCATCCGCTTCACCGAAGGCGGGGAAGTGCGGATCGAGGCGCGGCAGAATGCGCAGGGCGCGCTGGAACTCTCCGTCTCCGACACCGGGCGGGGGATCGCGGCGGAGCGCGTCGCCTCGCTCTTCGACCGCTTCCAGGACAGCGATGGCGGCACCGGCCTGGGCCTGTCCATCTGCCGCGACCTGGCGGCGCGGATGGGCGGGCGGATCGAGGTGCATAGCGCGCCCGGCCGCGGCAGCAGCTTCACCGTCACCCTGCCGCTGCCGCAGGTGGCGGAGGCGCTGGTCCCGGGCGCCGATGCGCCGCCGGAGCGCCTGCCACCGCCCGGCCCCTTGCGCGCCGGGCCGCCGGTGCTGGTGGTGGACGATGTCTCGGTGAACCGCCGGCTGATCGGCACGCTGCTGGCCCGCGCCGGCTATGCGCATGAGGACGCGGCGGATGCCGCGACGGCGCTGGAGATGGTGGCGGCCCGGCCCTATGCCGCCGTGCTGATGGACCTGCATATGCCGGGGCTCGACGGGCTGGAAGCGACGCGGCGACTGCGCGCCATGCCGGGGGCGGCCGGCCGGCTGCCGGTGCTGGCCGTGACCGCCCAGGCCGAGGGGTGGGAGGCGGCGCGGGCGGCGGGCATGGATGCCTATCTGGTGAAGCCGGTGGCCATGGCGGAGCTGGTCCGGGCGCTGGAGGAAGCGATCCGCGCCCGCGCCCAGCCGAGCTGAGCCGCCCGCCCTGCAACCCTTGCGCAGGGCCCGCCCGCGGAACGCACGGGTAGCGGCGGGGGGCAAACCCATATATGCGCCCAAACCGCTTCCGGAGATTTTCGCGATGGCCGATGCCGCCACCACTGGTCCCGTCCCCGTCACCGTCCTGACCGGCTATCTGGGCGCCGGCAAGACCACGCTGCTGAACCGCATCCTGTCGGAGAATCACGGCCGGAAATTCGCCGTGGTGATCAACGAGTTCGGTGAGCTCGGCGTGGACAACGACCTCGTCGTCGATGCGGACGAGGAAGTCTTCGAGATGAACAACGGCTGCATCTGCTGCACCGTGCGCGGCGACCTGATCCGCATCATCGGCGGGCTGATGAAGCGCAAGGGGAAGTTCGACGGCATCATCGTGGAGACCACGGGCCTGGCCGACCCCGCCCCGGTGGCGCAGACCTTCTTCGCGGACGAGGATGTGAAGCGCGCAACCCGGCTCGACGCCATCGTCACCGTGGTGGATGCGAAGCACCTCTTCGCGCGCCTCGATGACAGCAAGGAGGCGCAGGAGCAGATCGCCTTCGCCGATATCATCGTGCTGAACAAGATGGACCTGGTGACGGCCGAGGAGGCGGATGCCGTGGAGCGCCGGATCCGCGGCATCAACCCCTATGCCGAGATCCGCCGCGCCACGAAGTCCGACGTGCCGATCGAGGCCGTGATCGGACGCGACGCCTTCAACCTGGAACGCATCCTGGAGCGCGACCCGGAATTCCTGTCCGGCGAGGACGACCACACCCATGACGACGCCGTCATGAGCATGTCCTTCGAGGTGTCCCGCCCGCTGGACCCCGAAAAGTTCAACGCCTGGATCAGCGAGCTGCTGCAGAAGAAGGGCCAGGACCTGCTCCGCACCAAGGGCATCCTGGCCTATGCCAATGACGACCGGCGCTTCGCCTTCCAGGCGGTGCATATGATCGCCGACGGCGACTATATCGGGAACTGGAAGGACGGCGATCCGCGGCGCTCCAAGATCGTCTTCATCGGCCGCGACCTGAACCGCCCGCAGCTGCGCCGCGGCTTCGAGGCGTGCCAGGTGCCAGCATGAAGGCGACGATCTGATGGCAGGCGTGACCGAAGCCGATTTCCTGCTGGCCCAGCGCGGCGCGACGCAGGAGCTCGGCGCCTGGGTGGTGGCGGCCATCTTCGACCGCGCAGGTGTGCTGGGCTTTGCGCTGGCGGATGGCACGGTGCAGATCGGCGACAAGGCGGTGACGGCGCATGACGGCGCCATCCTCTCCGCCTGCGCCGATGCCAGGGGCGGCTTCCTGACCGGCAGCGATGACGGAAGGCTGGTGCATACGGCGCCGGACGGCACCGTGACGCAGATCCAGAAATTCGGCAGCAAATGGGTGGACCATGTGGCCGCCCATGACTCCGGCGTGCGCGCGGCCTCGGTCGGCAAGGTGGCGCATGTGCTGGATGCGGCGGGGGCGGTCACGAAGTCGCTGACCCACCCCTCCTCGGTCGGCGGGCTGGCCTTCGATGCCAAGGGCAAGCGGCTGGCGGCCAGCCATTACGGCGGCGCCTCGCTCTGGTTCGTGGCCGCGAAGGAGGACAAGCCCCGCCTGCTGGAGTGGAAGGGCAGCCACCACGCCATCGCCTTCAGCCCCGACGGCACGCATGTGGTCACCGCCATGCAGGAAACCGCGCTGCATGGCTGGCGGCTGGCGGATGGCCAGCACATGCGGATGTCCGGCTATCCCGGCAAGACCCATTCCATCGCCTTCAGCAGCCGCGGCCGCTGGCTGGCAACCAGCGGTGCGGAATCCGTGGTGCTCTGGCCCTTCTTCGGCGGCGGCCCGATGGGCAAGGCGCCGACGGAACTCGCCGGCGGGGACGAGGTTCTCTGCAGCGCCGTCGCCTTCCATCCCCAGCACGAAGTCGTTGCCGCCGGTTTTGGCGACGGGCTGGTGCTGATGGCGGAAGTGGCCAGCGGCAAGGTGGTGCCGGCCTGCCCGCCGCGTGGCTCCGCCATCACCAGCCTCGCCTGGAACGCCACCGGCACGCGGCTGGCCTTCGGCACCGAGGCGGGTTTTGCTGGCTTCGTCGACCTTTCGAAGCGCTGAGGAGAGCCCGCATGGACATGCCCGTGATCGAGAGCCCGAACATCCGCATGCCGCGCCTCGGCCTCGGCACCTGGCCGATGAAGGGCGCGGAGTGCACCGCGGCCGTCGAATCCGCCCTGTCGCTCGGCTACCGGCACATCGACACGGCCGAGATGTATGGCAATGAGGAAGCGGTGGGCCTGGGCCTGGCCGGCGCCGGCCTGCCGCGCGGCGAGATCTTCCTGACGACGAAGATCTGGAACGACAAGCCGAACGGCGCCGCCATCCGCACCGCCTTCGATGCCAGCCTGAAGCGTCTGGCGACGCCCTATGTCGACCTGCTGCTGATCCATTGGCCGAGCCCGGAGCTGGACCTGCCGGATGCGCTGGCCGGCCTGGCCGCGATCCGGGCGGAGGGCCGCGCCAAGGCGATCGGTGTCTCCAACTTCCCGCCGAAACTGCTGCAGCGGGCGATCGACCAGGGGGTCGGGCTCGCCTGCCTGCAGGTGGAATGCCATGCGCTGCTGGACCAGTCGAAGCTGCTGGAGATCTGCCGGGCGAATGGCATGGCGCTGACCGCCTATTCGCCGCTCGGCAAGGGCAAGGCCCCGGACGAGCCCGCCCTGCAGGCAATCGCCAAGAAGCACGGTGCCACCGCCGCCCAGGTGGCGCTGGCCTGGCTGCTGGCACAGCCCGGGGTCGCCATGGTGCCGAAGGCGGCCAGCCCGGCGCGTCAGGCGGAGAATCTGGCGGCGCTGGATCTGAAGCTGGATGCGTCGGACCTGGCCGCCATCGCGGCGCTGCCGAAGGACCGGCGCTTCGTGAACCCCGGCATGGCGCCCGACTGGGTGAACGGCTGAGGTTTTTTTTGGGGCGCGGCTTGGAACCGGACCGGCCCGAACATTCTAATCCCGTGCAATCGCTGCGTGACGAAAAGGGGCATCCCATGGCGGAGCCATCGGAAGACGATCTCGACCTGGGCATCAGCCTGGAGGTGGTGGCGACACTGGTCGACCATGCCCGTGCCGTGCAGGGCACCGAAGTGGTGGACCTCGACGCCGATGAGGAGCCCGACGCGGATGCCGGCGAGGCCGAGGCCGAGTTCGACGAGGACAGCCTGCGGGCCGCGATCCTGGCGCTGAACGAGGACGAGCAGGCGGCGCTGATCGCCCTGGTGCTGGTCGGCCGCGGCGACTTCACCCCCGAGGAATGGGACGAGGCCATGGCCCAGGGCGCCGAGCGCGACAATGGCGAGGATGCCGCCGAGATCCTGCTCGGCATCGACAATTTCGGCGACCTGCTGGCCGAGGGCGTGGGCGCCTTCGGCCTGTCGATCGAGGATGTCGACCGGTAGAGCACGATCCGTCCTCTCGGACGGATCTCGTGCTGTACAAGTCATTGTTTTTAAAGCACGAAAGCGGATAACACTGATTCAGTGTTATCGGATAGTGCTTTAGCCTGCCGCGCTACTTCAACGGCGGCACCAGCAGCTTGGCATTGTAGTGGCAATGCGCCACGGCGGGGCAGCGCCAGCATTCCGGCTGGCGCGCCTTGCAGATGTAGCGGCCGTGCAGGATCAGCCAGTGATGCGCATCCCGCAGCATGTCGGGCGGGCAGCGCTTCACCAGCCCATCCTCCACCTGCCGCGTGGTCTTGCCCGGCGCCAGGCCGGTGCGGTTGCCCAGGCGGAAGATGTGGGTGTCCACCGCCATCGTCTCCTGCCCGAAGGCGACGTTCAGCACGACATTCGCGGTCTTGCGGCCGACGCCGGGCAGCGCCTCCAGCGCCGCGCGGTCGTTCGGCACCTTCCCGCCGTGGCGGTCCAGTAGGATCTGGGACAGCGCCACCACGTTGCGCGCCTTGCCCTGCCACAGGCCGATCCGGCGGATATGCGGCGCCACCCCCTCGACGCCGAGGGCCACCATGGCGGCGGGCGTGGCAGCGGCCTCGAACAGGGTGGCGGTGGCCTTGTTCACCGCGACATCGGTGGTCTGGGCCGAGAGCGCCACGGCGACCAGCAGCGTATAGGCATCCCGGAAATGCAGCTCCGTCTCCGGCGCAGGGTTCGCCGCCGCGAGTGCGCGCAGAAAGGCCTCGGCCTGGGCGCGGTTCATCGGGCGGGGCTTGCGGATCCGGGTGGCGGGCCGGGCGGCAGGCTTGCGACCAGGGTCAGGTTCTGGTTTTTCGGGCATGGCGGAAATCCAGCCCTACCCCATAGTGAAGCAGGATGTCAGCCACCCCGATCCTGTTCGAGGCCGTCAGCACGCCGTCGCAGAGCCTTTCCGCGCGGGGGATGCGGCTGCTCTGCCTGTTTTCCGCCGCGGGCGCGGCGATTCCGGGCGGGCTGTTCCTGGTGCTGGGCGCCTGGCCCGTGCTGGGCTTCCTGGGCGTGGAGGTGGCGCTGGTGCTCGGCCTGGTGGCGCTGCACCGGCGCTGGAGCGCCCGGGCGCGGGAGGTGGTGCAGCTGACGGAGACCGACCTGCGCATCGTCACCGCCAATGGCCGCGGCGGGCGGCGGGAGACGGTGCTGCAGCCCTATTGGACGCGGGTGGCGCTGGAGGAGGTGGCCGGCGGCGTCGCGCGGCTCAGCCTGGTGCAGCGGGGGCGGCGCGTGGAGCTGGGGTGCTTCCTCTCAGACGCCGAGAAACGCGACCTGGGCGAGGCATTGGCCGAGGCGCTGCACCGCTATCGCAACCCCGACTTCGACAACCCCCAGTTGCGCTGACCCTTCCGCTAATCGGCGGGGGTCAGGCTCTTGATCAGGTCGAAGACCCGCTTGCGGACGGAGGCATCGGTGATCCGGTAATAGGCGCGGACCAGCTCCAACGTCTCCCGCCGATGCAGGGTATCGTCCTCGAAGCCTTCCTGCTGCTCCTGGAATCCGGTGAAGCGGCGGTTGCCCTGGCTGCCGCCCATTTCCGGCGGCATGTCGTCGAAGAAGAATCCGATCGGCACGTCGAGGACGCGGGAGATGTCAAACAGGCGGCTGGCGCCGATGCGATTAACGCCCCGTTCATACTTCTGGACCTGCTGGAATGTGAGGCCCAGGGCCTCTCCCAGCTTTTCCTGGCTCATGCCGAGCAGGGTGCGACGAAGCCGCACGCGGCTGCCGACATGGACGTCGATCGGGCTCGGGCGGTGCTCACGGTCCGCGCGCTCGACCACGTCATCGGTTGGAATGGCCAATACTCCGCACTCCACTCCAGGGAAGTTCATGTCCACCCGTGCAGGGGGCCATCCTGGCCTGGGCGGAGCCGATGCAATGAGGTGCAGAACCCCAAGCCAGCGGCCCGGCCAATGGGTATCCGCGCGGTTAGGATTTGCCAACTCTTTTGAGAAATCTCAATAAAGCTTCCACACCCCCGGATGCGGATGATCAGGGAGACAACCCTTCGCGATGTGACGCCACTCGCGAAACCGAACCATAGATTGCACCCGCTGATACCAAGGCGAGTAAAACTAGCGGTATCCACAATCCGAGATAGGCGAAGGGCGTCGCCGGCGCCGCGCGCGGCAGGGGGGCCACCACAACCCCGGTTTCCGCCAGCCCCATCCGCGCCACCACCCGCCCGCGCGCATCGAAGACCGCGGAAATGCCGGTCTGCGCCGCCCGGACCAGGGGCAGGCCTTCCTCCACCGCGCGCAGCCGGGCCGCCGCCAGGTGCTGGTGCGGCCCGGCGGAGACGCCGAACCAGGCATCATTGGTGATGTTCAGCAGGAAGCCCGGCCGCTCCGCCGGCGTCACCGCGCCGGGGAAGATCACCTCGTAGCAGATCAGCCCGCCGAAGGCGGGCAGCCCCGGCAGGCGGATGGCGCGCAGCCCGGGCCCGGCGGTGAAATCCAGCGCCGAGACCACCAGGCGGATCGGCAGCAGCCCGCGCAACGGCGTGTATTCGCCGAAGGGCACCAGATGCGCCTTGTCATAGGCCTCCAGCACCGTCCCCTGCGCATCCAGCGCCAACAGGCTGTTCCAGACCCGGCTGGCCCGGCCATCGGCGCCGAATTCGGCCCGTACGCTGCCCGCCAGCAGCAGGGCGCCCGGCGGCAGGGGGGCGGTGGCCAGCTCCGCCGCGCGGGGGTCGCTGGCCAGCAGGAAGGGGCTCGCCGTTTCCGGCCAGACCACGACGATGCGGTTGCCCGGCGCCTCCTGCGCCGCGGTGCGGACGCCGCCGGCGGTCAGGTCGATATAGCGCTGGAAGATCGGCAGGCGGGCATCCTCCCGCCACTTCGCCTCCTGCGCCACATTGCCCTGCACCAGGACCATGGAGACGGGCTCCGGCTCCGGCTCCACGGGCCAGAGGCGGGCCAGGCCGATGCCGGCGAAGGCCAGCAGCGCCAGCCCGCCGCCGATCCAGCCGCGCCGGCCGGCGAGCGGCGCGAGCGCCAGCAGCACGGTGGCCAGTGAAAGCCCATGCACGCCCACCCAGGCGGCGGCCTGGATCGGCAGGCTGCCGAAGGCCCAGACGGTGCCGAGCAGGTTCCAGGGAAAGCCGGTGAAGACCACGCCGCGCAGCAGCTCGGCCGCCAGCCAGGCGGCGGCGAAGGCCAGCGCGGCCGGCCAGCCGGGACGCGCCCAACGGGCGGCCAGGGCCGGCAGGATGGTGAAGGCGCCGAGCGGCAGGGCCAGTGCCGGCACCGCGATGGGCACCAGCCACCAGAAGCGGTCGACCTCGGTGAGGATGGCGTTGGTCAGCCAGTGCAGCCCGGCGACATGGAAACCCCAGCCCCAGGCCAGGCCGATCAGCGCCGCGCGCCGCGCGCTGGGCGCGGCGGTGACCATCAGGAACAGGCCCGGAAGGGTCAGCAGCAGCACCGGCACCAGATGCACCGGCGGCAAGGCGAGCGCGGTGACGGCGCCCAGCCCGAAGGCCGTGGCCAGCGCCCGCCAGAAGCCCGGCCCCGCCACCCGCCGGAGCAGCGCCTGGCGCCAGCGGCCCGGCGCGGCCAGGCGGCGCACCAGCCCGGTGCGCGGCGCGGCCGGGGAAGGCTTGGTCTTCAGGCGACGCCGACCGGCGCCTGGGTCGCATCCTGGGCGCCCGGGCCCCGGCGGCTCTGCCACAGCGCCACGAAGTCGATCGGCGCCAGCATCACGGGCGGAAAGCCGCCGTCACGGGTGATGTCGGCCAGGATGTTGCGGGCGAAGGGGAAGAGCAGGCGGGGGCATTCCACCAGCAGCACCGGCTCCAGGTGCTGCTGCTCCACATTGATGGTGAAGACACCGCAATAGACCAGCTCGGCGATGAAGCAGGGGGTCTCGCCCACCTTGGCATCGGCGCGGATCTGCAGCGAGACCTCATAGACATTCTGGCCCTGCTCCAGCGGGCGGGCCTGCACGTCCAGCGCCAGGTCGACCCGCGGCTGCTCGCGCAGCGTCACGTAGATCTCGGGGGCGCCCGGCACCTCGAAGGACAGGTCCTTGGTGTACTGGATGTTCAGCTGCAGCGGCGGCGCCGGCTGGCCGGTCGGGCCGGAGGCCGCGCCGTTCGGGATGGGGGAGGAAGGCGCGTTCTGGTCGGACATCGGGGGTTCCCGCTCAAGCGAAGATCGGCGGCCGTCCGCTACCACGGGTCCCCGCGCCGGGCCAGGGTGGCGGGCGCCGTCCGGCATCACGCCTTGACGTGGGCGACCCAGGCTTCAAAACGGTCGCCGCCCAAGCAGAGTGCAATCCGATGATCCGCGTGTTTTCCGGCATCCAGCCGTCCGGCGTTCCCACCCTCGGCAATTACCTCGGCGCCATCCGCAATTGGGTGCCGATGCAGGACACGCATGAGGCGATCTTCTGCGTCGTCGACCTGCATGCCATCACCGTCTGGCAGGATCCGAAGGAGCTGGCGCGCCAGACGCGGGAAATGGCGGCCGCCCTGATCGCCTGCGGGCTGGACCCGGCGCGCTGCACCCTGTTCATCCAGAGCCATGTGCATGCGCATACGCGGCTGGCCTGGATCTTCAACTGCGTCGCCCGCCTCGGCTGGCTGAACCGCATGACCCAGTTCAAGGACAAGGCCGGCAAGGACCGGGAGGCCGCCTCCAGCGGGCTCTATGTCTATCCGAACCTGATGGCCGCCGACATCCTGACCTACCATGCGACGCAGGTGCCGGTGGGCGACGACCAGCGCCAGCACCTGGAGCTGGCCAATGACATCGCCCAGAAGTTCAACCACGACTACGGCGTGGACTTCTTCCCGAAGATCGAGCCGCTGATCCAGGGCGTCGCCGCGCGCGTGATGTCGCTGCGCGACGGGACGAAGAAGATGTCGAAGTCGGACCCCTCCGACCAGTCGCGCATCAACCTGACCGACGACCACGACGCCATCGCGCAGAAGATCCGCAAGGCGCGCACGGATGCCGAGCCGCTGCCCGGCCATGCCTCGGGCCTGGAGAACCGGCCGGAGGCGCGCAACCTGGTCGGCATCCTCGCCGCCATCACCGGCACGCTGCCGGAGAATGTGCTGCGGGAGCATGAGGGCAAGGGGTTCGGCGCCTTCAAGGAGGTGCTGGTGGCCGCCCTGGTCGGGCACCTCGACCCGATCCGCAAGGAAATGGCTCGGCTGCTGGACGACCCGGCGGCGCTGGATGCCCAGCTGCGCCTCGGCGCCGACCGGGCCGAGGCGATCGCCGCCCCGATCTGCGCCCGGGCCGAGGAGATTGTCGGGTTCTTGCCGCGGCGGTAGCGCGGGTCCGTCATAGGGCCGGCCGATCGCGCCGATCGGCGGATCCTCGTTTCGCCGAAGCCCCCTTCCGCCCTATCCTGGGCGGGAGGAGCGAGAAAGATGCAGCGACCGATCTCCCAGCCCGTCCCGCTCGACGATGCCGCCCTGGATCGCGTGACCGGCGGTAACGGCGTGACGCTGACCTTCGGCGATATCGATGGCGATGGCGTGCCCGACCTGGGCAGCATCGGGCCGAACCCGCCACCGGGCGGCGGGCCGGGCGGCGATATCGCCCCGCCGGAGCTCGACCCGGATGGCGACGGCATCCCGAACCAGGGGCCGGGCGGGGGCGTACAGCTCGGCCAGGGCGACCTGGATGGCGATGGCTTGCCGGACATGCCGGTCACCGGCGGCGGCCCGCCCGAGGATCCACCGACCACCCCGCCCGGCCAGCCGGGCGGCGGCGTCACGGTTGGCTGAGCAGCCAGACCCAGACCGGCAGGGTGAGGATGGAGACCGCATGCTCGCTGGTGGTGATCGCCGCCATCAGCGGCGCGTCGCCGCCCATGGCGCGCGCCATCACATAGCTGGTCGCCGCCGTCGGCAGGGCCATCAGCAGCACGGCGATGGCAGTGGGCAGCGCCTCCAGCCCCAGCAGCCGGGCGAGCGCCAGCGTCATCAGCGGCACCACCGCCAGCTTCAGCACGGCCGTCGCCAGCTGCACCCCCGGCCGGTCACCCAGCCCCTTCAGCGTCAGCGCGGCGCCGACGCAGAGCAGGCCCAGCGCGACGGAGGCCTGGCCCAGTGCCCGCACCGCCGGATTCAGCCCCGCCGGCAGCCCGCCCAGCAGCGAGAGGAGAAACCCCAGCGCGCAGGCGATGATCAGCGGGTTCAACAGCACCTGCCGCAGCAGCCGCCCCGGCCGCACCCTTCCCTCTCCGCCCAAGGCGAAGACCAGGGTGGTGATCGTCTGCACCATCGGCACGATCAGCCCGGTGCAAATGGCGCACAGCGCGATTCCGGGCGGCCCCCAGATGGCCCCGGCGATGGCGAAGCCCATCAGGTTGTTGAAGCGGATGCCGCCCTGCAGGATGGAGGTGGTGGCGGGATGCGCCGCCCCGAAGGCCCGCGCCAGCAACAGCGACAGCGCCGTGCCGGCCAGCAGCGCGCCCCAGATGGTCCCGGCCAGCCCGCCCACCGGCAGTTCCGCCAGCCGCATGGTGGACAGGGCGGAGACGATCAGGCTGGGCAGCAGCACCCAGAAGACCAGCTTCTCGATCCCCGCCCAGATCGCATCCTCCCGCAGCAGGCGCCGGCGCAGCAGGGTGCCCAGGGCGAGCAGGCCGAAGACGGGCACGAAGGCGTCGAGCCAATGGGTCATGAAGCGCCTATCATCCGGTCGGGCAGGCGTGATTCCTAGGGAAGCCCTCAGCGCCGCGCCACCGCCACCACATAGAGGCAGGGTTGCGTGGCGGAGGGGTTTTCGTAGCGGCAATCCGCCGGCGGGCCCAGCGCCAGGCAATCGCCGGGCGCCAGGCGGTGGGTCCGCTTCCCCTCATGGAACAGCAGCTCTCCCTCCAGCAGCCAGATGCACTGGCCGGCGAGCAGCGCGTAGCTTTCGGCTGGATAGGGCACCACGGCGCCGGGCGGCAGTTCCACCCGCACCAGTTCGGGATTGGCGCCGGGGGGCGAGAGCAGGCGGCGCAAATAGCCGGTGCCGGGATCCCGCCACAACGCCTGCCCCTCCGCCCGCGCCACCACCCCGCCCGGCACCGCGGCCTCCGCCCGTGCCAGCAGGGCCGAGAGGGTCAGGCCGAAGGGGCCGGAGAGGCGGCCGAGCAGCGCCGCCGTCGGGCTCGCCTCCGCCCGCTCCACCTTGCTGATCATGGCGCGGGAAACGCCGGAGCGTTCGGCGAGCTCCGCGATCGACCAGCCGCGCGCCTCCCGCTCCGCCTTCAGCCGGGCGGCAAGGCGCTGGCCAGCGGCATCGGGGGTCAGATCGTCTTGCATGGTGGATTTCTGTCTATCATAGTTTCCTCCCCGGCAGGAGCCTTCCCGCATGACCACCCCGATCGGCCATAATGGCGGCCCGCCGCTGGAGGAGCCCGATCCGGATGAGGGCTATCGCCATTACTGCTGGAAGCGCGCGCATCGCGCCGCCTGGCGCAGCCCGGGGCGGGAGATCGTGCTGCGCCGGCTGGAGCGGGCCGAGGCGCTGGGCATGAGCTATCGCGACTATACGCTCGAGATCCTGGAGCGCGGCCGGTACCTCTAGATGCTCGCCGGCACCGCGCTGGGTTCGGGCAGCGGGGCAGGCGCCTCCGGCCCGGCATCGGGCACGGGCGGCAGCCGGTCCTGGGACGGGCCGCGGGCGATGTCGCGCAGGCAGGCGGCCTCGCCGCGGCGGGTGGTGCCGATGGCGCGCGCGGCGGCGAAGGCCACCCGCATCCCGCCGCCCGGCGCATCATCGCGATAGAGAACCAGGTCGAGATGGCATTGAGGGCCCTGGTAGTGCCAGATCTCCGCCTGCCCCTCCTCCCGCCGCAGGCGCGGCGCGCCGAGCCAGGCGGTGACGCGGTCCGGTGGGTGGCCCACCAGCTGCCCCGCCATGGTGGGCGGCGCTTCCCGCAAGCCCTGCACGATGGCGGCGGGGTGGGTGGCTGGCTGCGGCGGGGGCGGGAGGGTTCCCTCGCCCCCGGCCGCCGCCGGTCGCGGCGCGATGCCGGCGAGGCTCGCCTGGTGCGAGGCCAGCGCCTCCTGCAACACCAGGGCCGGATCTGCCCGGTCCGGCTGGGCGCAGCCGGTGGCGAGCCCAGCCAGCAGCAGCAGGCCGACGCGGCGCATGATCCGCGGGGCCGGCCGAAGACCCGGCCGGGACCCGCGGGGGCGCATCAGCCCTCGGCGTAGGCGCGCGGCGCCGGGCCGGGGGGAACCTGGCCCTCGCCCAGCATCTCCATCTTGCCGGAGATCTGGCCGCCATCCTCCACCATCAGGCGGCGGCAGCGGGCGGTGCCGATGACGCGGCCGGTGCCGCGGATCACCAGCTGGCCGCGCGCGGTCAGCGTGCCGTCGAAGGTGCCGGCGATCTCGGCATCCTCGACCTGGACCTCGCCCTTGAAGACGCCGGTCTGGCTGATGGACAGCTCGGTCGCCTGGATCATCTGGCTTTCGACCGTGCCTTCCACCACCAGGCGCTCGGCATCGGCCACCGTGCCCTGCAGGCTGATGCCGCGGCCGACGACCAGCGTGCGGCGATCCGGCGCCTGCGGGCGCGGCGTCGGCATGGTCGGCGCGCCCTGGCCCTGCGGGCTGCCCATCTGGCCCCCCATCTGGGGCGGACGCGGCGGAATGGCCGTGCCGGCGGGCGGCGTCGGGCCGGTCGGCATGGTGGGGGTGGGCGGCTTCGGGGCAAGGCTCATGGTGGAGGCATCCCTGGAGGGTCGGAGTAAAGGCGCGCCCAGATCCGGGTCGCGGGCGGTGGGCACGGTGGTGGATTGCGGCTCGGGACGCTGATCGGCACTGGGCTCGGCCGGCTTTTCGTCCCGGCGACGGCCGAAGACATTCATCATCGTCCCCCTTCAACGGTTGCAAGCGGCAGCGTCGCCTCCGGGCGCAGCGGGCCGGCGCCATTGCGGTCCGGTGATGCGGCCCAGTGAATCAACAAGGCGCGCTGCCAGCGCTCCGTGCAGATGCATCGGCTAACATGCTCCAAGCCGGTGAGACAACGCCGCCAGACAGGGCTAGGGCGATTTGCCGCAAGTCATCCACCGGAAAATCCGCGCGGAAAGTTCCGGCCGCCGATGCCTCAGCGCGCCCGGTGCAGCAGGTGGGTCATGGCGGCGGTGCCCAGCACCGGCACCAGCAGGTTCAGCCCCGGCACCGCCGCGACCAGCGCCAGCAGCCCGCCCAGGCTCCAGATGGCCAGGCGCCGCCGCCGGCGCAGCGCCCGCGCCGCCTCGGTCCCCATGCGGCGCAGCGCCACGCCCTCGAACAGCCCCTGGCCGAGCCCGATGGCGGCAACGGCCCAGAGCAGCACCAGCCCGATCCCCGGCAGCAGCAGCGACAGCGGCAGCAGCACCAGCGTCAGCGCCACCATCTGCGCCGCCAGCACCGTGGAACTCCAGACCTGGGCGGGGACGGAGGCGCCCTGCGGCGGCGGCAGGGCAGGGTAGTGGCGCCGCTCCACCGCCTCCGCCACCCCATCCAGGAACAGGCCGGAAATCGCCAGCAGCAGCGGGATGAACAGCCACCAGGCGGCCACCGCCACCAGCAGGGCGCCGGCCGCGGCGGCGGCCGTGGCCAGCCAGCCCTCGCCCCCCGCCACCGCGCCGAGCCCCCAGGCGGAGAGCCAGCCGAGCCCGACCAGCCCTGCCAGCGCCCCCAGCGCGCCGAAGGCCAGGGGCCGCCGGAAGGCGGGGTCGGGAAGCTGGCGCATCGCCAGCAACAGATTTTCGAGCATGTTTTTCAATTGGCCTGCCGGCGCGCGCGGGCCAAGGCGCAGGCGGGCGGAAGCGGGGTCAAAAGGGGTTCAGGGGCGGTTCATGCCCCCGGACTAGCCTGCGGCCCGCCCTTCCGGCAGTTTCCGCCCAATCGCAAAAGGCCGCTCGCACCATGACCAACGCCACCCCGCCCCGGCTCGACCTGCTCGGCATCGGCAATGCCATCGTCGATGTCCTCGCCCGCGCCGAGGACGGCTTCCTGGCCAGCCATGCCATGACCAAGGGCAGCATGGCGCTGATCGATACCGCGGCGGCGGAGCGCATCTACGCCGCCATGGGCCCGGGCGTGGAAGGCAGCGGCGGCTCGGCCGCCAATACCTGCGCCGTCGCCGCGGCGCTGGGCGCCCGCGTCGGCTTCCTGGGCAAGGTCGCGTCCGACGAGCTGGGCCGCGTCTTCGCCCATGACATCCGCGCCGCCGGCGTGCAGTTCCCGACCCCGCCGCTCACCGGCGGGGCGCCCACCGCGCGCTGCCTGATCCTGGTGACGCCGGATGGCCAGCGCACCATGAACACCTTCCTGGGCGCCTGCGTCGCCTTCGGCCCGGACGATGTGGACGAGGCCGAGGTGGCCGCGGCCGCCGTCACCTACCTGGAGGGCTATCTGTTCGACCCGCCCGAGGCCAAGGCCGCCTTCTTCAAGGCCTCCCGGGCCGCGCATGCGGCCGGCCGGCAGGTGGCGCTGACCCTGTCCGACCCCTTCTGCGTCGGCCGCCACCGCGCCGCCTTCCAGGACTTCGTGAAGAACGAGACCGATATCCTCTTCGCCAATGAGGCCGAGATCCTGTCGCTCTATGAGACCGAGAGCCTGGAGACCGCGGTCGCCCGGGTGCGGGAGGAGGTCTCGCTGGCCGCCATCACCCGCTCCGAACAGGGCAGCCTGGTGGTGGCGGGGACGGAGCAGTGGCAGGTGGCGGCGGTGCCGACCCAGGTGGTGGACACCACCGGCGCCGGCGATGCCTATGCCGCCGGCTTCCTGGCCGCCCTGGCACAGGGCCAGGCCCTGGCCGAATGCGGCCGCTGGGGCTCGGTCGCCGCCGCCGAGGCGATCAGCCATTTCGGTGCCCGGCCGCAGGCCGACCTGCGGGCGCTGGTGAAGGGCTGAGAGCCTGACCCGGAAGGTCGGCGGCTGAGGGCCGGTCGCGGATTTTTCGTCCTGGCCAGGACGGCAACGCCGCCGATGCTGGTTGCATCGGCAAGTTGTCGGACGCCGCCAGGGCGGAAAAGACGCATCGGACCGACCCGCCGATCTTTTGGGCCAGGCTCTAAGCGCGGGAACTTCGCCGCGGGCGGCACGTTGCGCGCCGCCGCGGCACCGGGAAACCCCGCCGCGCCGCGCTGCGTTGGAGCCTCCGACCGGGCCATCCGGCCCCATTGAAGGAGGTTCAGCATGCGAAGCAACCACGCCCTGATCCTGGCCAGCGCCCTGATCCTGCCCTGGGCGGCCCAGGCCCAGGTGACACAGCCTATGAATTCGGCGCCCATGAGTTCGGCCCCGATGACTTCGTCCCCGATGGCCTCCGGCACGGAAACCCAGCCGATGGCCAGCGCCATGGACACCGTGGCGGTCGAGAACTTCCTGCAGAGTGCCCGCCAGGCGCTCTCTGCCAACCGGATGGCGCAGGCCCGGGAAAACCTGGAACAGGCAGAGACGCGGTTGCTGACGCGCTCCACCCTGCCGAGCCAGGCCGGCACGCCCATGGCGCGCGGCCCGGTCGCAGATATTTCCGCGGCGCGGGATGCTCTGGACCGGCGTGACCGGGCCGCGGTGAATCGCCATATCGACCAGGCGATGGCGCATCTGCGCCAGCCCGCCAGCATGGGCAGCGCGAACCCCGCCGGCGACATGTCCACCGGCAGCAGCATGCCCTCCGCCCCCGCCAGCGGCGGTGGGGCGATGGGGGCGCCGCGCAGCCTCGGCCCGACCCCGGCGCCGATGTTCCAGCCGGGCCCGATGCCGAACCCGAGCACCCGGTAACCCGGTCCCGCCGCAGCCCCGCCTTGCGGACGGGGCTGCAATGGGCCGGCCCGATGCGCTTCCCGCTCGCTTTTTGGCGTCCGCCGCCTTATGTGTGCGCCGCATCAAAGCCAATGGCCCAGCGAAGTGCCTGGATGACCGTCCCGTGACGGTCATGCCCGGGACGGCGGGGGTCGGCGCGCGGCGGTCCTGCGGGAACGCCCGCTCACACTCTTGAGGCCGGAACCCGGACAGAACCATGGACATTCGCAACGTCGCGATCATCGCCCACGTCGACCACGGCAAGACCACGCTCGTCGACAATCTCCTGAAGCAGGCCGGCGCCTTCCGCACCAACCAGGTGGTGGCGGAGCGCGCGATGGACCGCAACGACCTCGAGCGCGAGCGCGGCATCACCATCCTCGCCAAGTCCACCGCGGTGGAATGGAAGGGCGTGAAGATCAATATCGTCGACACGCCCGGCCACGCCGACTTCGGCGGCGAGGTGGAGCGCATCCTCTCGATGGTCGATGGCGCCGTGGTGCTGGTGGATGCCGCCGAGGGCGTGCTGCCGCAGACGAAGTTCGTGCTGACCAAGGCGCTGGCCCGCGGCATCCGCCCGATGGTCGTCGTCAACAAGGTGGACCGCCAGGACGCCCGTCCGGACGAGGTCCATAACGAGATGTTCGACCTGTTCGCGGCGCTCGGCGCCGACGACAACCAGCTCGACTTCCCCATGCTCTTCGCCTCCGGCCGCCAGGGCTGGGCGGATGCGACGATGGACGGTCCGAAGAAGGATCTGTCCGCGCTCTTCGACCTGATCCTGTCCCACGTTCCGGCGCCCGGCCTGGACGAGACGAAGCCCTTCGCCATGAATGCGGCGATCCTGGAGGCCGACAACTTCCTCGGCCGCATCCTGACCGGCCGCATCGAGCAGGGTACCGCCCGCTTGAACATGCCGGTGAAGGTGCTGCGCCGCGACGGTTCCGTGGTCGAGACCGGGCGGCTGACCAAGCTGATGACCTTCAGCGGCCTGGACCGGGTGACGGTGGACACCGCCTATGCGGGCGACATCATCGCCATCGCCGGCCTGTCCAACGGCACCATCCCGGACACCATCTGCGACCCGGCGGTGTCCGAGCCGCTGCCGGCCATCCCGGTGGACCCGCCGACCCTGTCCATGACCTTCCGCATCAATGACGGCCCGCTTGGCGGCCGCGAGGGCAAGAAGGTCACCTCCCGCCAGATCCGCGACCGCCTGTTCAAGGAGGCCGAGGGCAATGTCGCGATCTCCATCAAGGTGTCCGAGGAAGTCGACGCCTTCGAGGTGGCCGGCCGCGGCGAGCTCCAGCTCGGCGTGCTGATCGAGCAGATGCGCCGCGAGGGCTTCGAGCTGACCATCGGCCGCCCGCGCGTGCTGACCCGCGAGAACCCGGAGACGGGCGAGCGCGAGGAGCCCTTCGAGGAATGCCTGGTCGATGTCGACGAGGAATACTCGGGCGTCGTCGTCCAGAAGCTGTCCCTGCGGAAGGGCCAGATGCAGGACATGCGCCCCTCCGGCGGCGGCAAGCAGCGCCTGACCTTCCTGATCCCGTCGCGCGGCCTGATCGGCTATCATGGCGAGTTCCTGACGGACACCCGGGGCACCGGCATCATGAACCGCATCTTCGCGGGCTATCAGCCCTGGGCCGGGCCGATCGAGGGGCGGCGCAACGGCTCGCTGATCAGCAACTCCGACGGCGAGGCGATCCAGTACTCGCTGTTCTCGCTGCAGGAGCGCGGCACGCTCTTCGTCGATCCGGGCGTGAAGGTCTATGTCGGCATGATCCTCGGCGAGCATTCGCGCGAGAACGACCTGGACGTGAACCCGATCAAGGAAAAGAAGCTCACCAACATCCGCGCCGCCGGCAAGGATGAGGCGCTGCTGCTGGTGCCGCCGCGCCGGATGAGCCTGGAGCAGGCGATTTCCTACATCGAGGACGATGAGCTGGTGGAGGTGACGCCGACCGCGGTGCGCCTGCGCAAGCGCTACCTCGACCCGCATGAGCGCAAGAAGAACGCGCGCAAGTCGGAGAGCGAGGCGGCCTGATCCGCCCTACCCGCCGCACCTCCCGGAAGGCCCGTCCGCACCGCGGACGGGCCTTTTGCATGTCCGCCGCCCGCCTGGTGGGATTGGCAGCCCCTATGACGGCCAAAGGCACGAGCCAGGTATCGCTGCGCGAGACGCGGGGTTATCCTTGTGCCATCGGACGGACAACAGAAGGAGGATCCGATGACGGGCACACCGACGACGATCGCGGGCAGCGAGCTGGAAAAGGTCTCCGGTGGCAGTTTCACCGACCGATACGGCACCGAGGGCGCCGACACGATCGCGACCGGCGATGGCATGGACAAGATCTTCGCCGGCGGCGGCAACGACATCATCGGCTCCGGCGGCGGCACGGATGAGGTGCATGCCGGCTCCGGCAACGATTTCGTCAATGCGGGGGCCGGCGATGACAAGGTGTTCGGTGGCGATGGTCACGACACGATCCAGGGCCGCGGCGGCTCCGACGAGCTGTTCGGCGAGGCTGGCAACGATTTCCTGGATGGTGGCGCCCATGACGGCGTGGCCGACAAGGCCTTCGGCGGGGAGGGAAATGACAGCTTCGTCTGGGCGCCGGGCGACGGCAATGACGAGTTCCATGGCGGCAATGGCCAGGACACGCTGCTGCTGCATGGCGTGAACCTGGACACGCTGAACGCCGCGCTGCAGCTCTATACGCCGGGCCTGCAGATGATGGTGGATTTGTCCGGCCAGGTGAGCTTCACCAACCAGTCGGGCCAGGCGGTCAGCTTCAGCGGCCAGATCACCATCGGCGGCGAGACGCTGAAATTCTTCGATGTGGAACGCCTGCAGATCCAGGTCTGATCCTGGCCCGGCCCAGCCCGGGGCGGCCCCGGCAACGGGGCCGCCCTTTTTTGTTGCCCTCCAAGGCGCAGCCTATCCGCCCCATCGTCACGCCCCGCCTTCGGCCGCCCCGGGGCCTGTCCTAGCCTTTCATCTGCACGATGATGGATGCGGGAGCAGGACGCCAATGAGTACCGACCACCCCAAGCCGACCTCCTTGCTCGGCAGCCGCGGCTGGCAGGATCTGGCAGCGGGCTGGGGCCGGCGCGGCCGGAGCCGCGACAGACGCCACACCGACCCCGCCGCGCGCCCGGCCGCGCCACGCGCCACACCGCAACCCGCCTGCATCTGGTCGCCCAGGAACGGCGATGCGCAATTCACCGGCCAGCCGGGCCAGGACCTTCTGATGCTGCGGGATGTCACCCTGACGCAGTTCATCATCGCCATGAACCTGCGCGAGCCTGGGCTGTCGCTGCACCTGGATGCGGATGGCGGCATCGGCTTCATCGACCGTGCGGGCGAGCCCTGCGTCTTCAGCGGCGACCTGACGCTGAACGGCGCGACGCTGCGCTGGGACGGGGTCTTGCGCATCGTCCTGGCCTGAATCCGGGGCTGAACCGCGGGATCGCGGCAGAGGCGCCCTGCGGCGCGCCGCCGGAGGAGGTCCGGTAGGGGGTGCGCGGCGCGCCACAGGGACCGGCTCCGGAGCGGGGGGCGCCTCGGGACCGTGACGGAGACGCTACACCTTTGCTGCACCGCCCCCAAAAGGGTTTCGTAGGGGTCCGCATGCGAAGTTGATGCGGCTCCCATACCCGCCGCGCGGGCCCCTTTGCCTATCCGCCAGATCTTGCGGCAAACTCCGGAGTCGCAACGGCTTGGGACGGCGCATGCGCGCTCACAGATTGCAGCTCGACAGCCGCGGACGCGTGCTGCTGACACCGGCGCTGCGCGCCGCAACCGGCCTGCTGCCGGGCCTGAAGCTGCGTGTTCTGGTGGAGGATGGCGAATTGGCGGTCTCCCCCGGCGAAATGCCGGAGCGCGGCCGCAGCCCGACGCTGGACCGCAAGGGGCGCCTGACCCTGCCCGGGCCGCTGCGCCGCTCGCTTGGCCTGGCGCCGGGGGCGATGCTGCTGCTGCGGGTGGATGCGCCGGGGCTGCGTCTGGTGGCGCCGGCGCGGCTGCTCGGCCGGATGCGGGCCGCGCGCCTGGCGCTGGCTCAGGCGCTGGAGCAATAGCGCCGACAAGCGCCTTGAATCGCGCGGGCTTTTCGCGGCGCGGCAAAAGGGCTTAAGCCTTTGCCGCCGGCAGGGCCGCACTGGCCCCGGCTGCGCCGCCGAAGGAGTTCCGCTTGGCCTCGCTGATGCCGGATGCGCTGCGACGCAGCGCGCTGTTCCAGGATCGCCGCCTGCTGCTGATGCTGGCGCTGGGCTTCTCCGCCGGCCTGCCGCTACCGTTGGCAGCCGGCCAGGTGCTGCGGCAGTGGTTCACCGAAAGCGGCATGTCGCTGGGCGCGCTGGGGCTGACCGCCCTGATCGGGCTGGCCTATGCGAACAAGTTCCTCTGGTCGCCGGTCTTCGATGCGGTGCGGCCACCGTTTCTCGGCCGCCGGCGCGGCTGGCTGGTGGTGCTGCAGCTGGCGCTGATGGCCGCCATCGCCGGCATCGGCCTGACCGATCCGAGCCAGGGCGCGCAGGCCACCGTGCTGCTGGCGGTGCTGGTCGCCTTCCTTTCGGCCAGCCAGGACATCGTCATCGATGCCTGGCGCATCGAGATGCTGGGCGAGGATGAGGAGCGCCAGGCCTATGGGCTGGCCGCCTATGTCTGGGGCTACCGCCTGGCGCTGCTGGCCAGCGGCGCCGGCACTTTGCTGCTGGTGGCGCATATCGGCTGGTCCGGCGCCTATTTCTACGCCGCGACATTGATGCTGGTGGGGCTGGCCGCGACCCTGGCGGGGCGGGAGGCGGTGGCGCCGCCCGCCATGCCCTTGGGCTGGGGCGAGCGGCTGCGGATGACCGTCGTCGCCCCCTTCCGCGATTTCATCCGCCGCCGCTACTGGCTGGCGATCCTGGCCTTCATCGCCCTGTTCAAGCTGGGCGAGGCCCTGGCCAGCATCCCGCTGACTGCCTTCTACCGCTCCGAGGGCTTTACCCGGGAAGATCTGGCCACCGTCGGCACCGTCTTCGGCCTGGCGGCGACGCTGCTGGGGGCGGTGGCCGGCAGTTGGCTGGTCGGACGCATCGGGGTCGGCCGGGCCCTGATCCTGACCGGCATGACGCAAATGCTGTCCAACCTGATGTACCTGGCGCTGGTCGGCGGGGGGCGGGACATCCCGATGCTGTTTGCCCAGGTGGGGATCGAGAATTTCACGGACGGCCTCGCCGATGCGGCCTTCCTGACCTACCTCTCGCTTCTGGTGAACCGCAGCTTCAGCGCCACGCAATATGCGCTGCTCTCCTCCCTCGCCGCTGTGCCGCTGCGCAGCATCGGCGCCTCCGCCGGGCAGCTGGCCGCGGCGCTGGGCTGGTCCTGGTTCTTCCTGCTGACCACGGCGGCGGCGCTGCCGGCCATGGCCATCATGCTGTTTCTGCTCCGGCAGCTGCCGCCGCCTGCGGACAAGGACACCGCCGCATGACCAGCCCGATCCTGCTGACCCCGCTACTGCTGATCTTCTCCAACGTCCTGATGACCTTCGCCTGGTATGGCCATCTGAAGCAGCCGGCCTGGCCGCTCTGGCTGGCGGTGGTGGCCAGCTGGGGCATCGCCTTCTTCGAATACTGCTTTGCCGTGCCCGCCAACCGCATCGGCTATGGCACCTTCACGGGGCAGCAGCTGAAGGTGATGCAGGAAGTCATCACCCTGGCGGTCTTCGCCGTCTTCAGCGTGATGTTTTTGGGGGAGCAGCTGCGCTGGACCTATTTCGCGGCGATGGGCTGCCTGGTGGCGGCGGTGGTTTTCATCTTCTTGCCGGTCGACTGATCTCTCAAACGGTCTCTCAGCCGGTCAGCACCCCGTGCTGCCGCAGGAAGGCCAGCAGCGGCAGCAAGGGCAGGCCCAGGATGGCGCTGTGGGCGCCGTCCACCCTGGCCATCAGATGCACGCCGAGGCCTTCCAGCCGATAGGCGCCGACGCTGGCCAACAGCACCTCGCCTTCCGCCGCGAGGTAGGCATCGAGAAAATCCTCGGAGAAGTCGCGCATGGTCAGGCGGGGCGTGGTGACGTCCTGCCAGATGCGCTGGCCGTCGCGCCAGGCGACGGTCGCGGTCACCAGCTCATGCGGCCGGCCGCGCAGTTCCAGCAGCTGGCGGCGGGCGGCGGCCAGGTCCACCGGCTTGTCGTACCAGCGCAGCACGCCGGCCTCATCCCGGCAGACCAGCAGCTGGTCGCCGCCGATCACCAGCGCCTCCGGCCGCTTGCGCGCCACCCGCATGGCCTTGGCGTCGGCCAGCATGATCGCGGCCTCGGCGGGCGGGATGCCCTCGGCTTGGCAGGATTCCTTGATCGCGGCCTCATCGACCGCGGCCGCCACCGCCTCGAAGCGCAGCCCGGCCGATTCCAGCAGCGCGCGGCGGCTGGTGGAGGCGCTGGCCAGGACCAGTTGCGGGCTTTCGGCCTGCCGCATCAGGCCAGGGCGCCCGCAGCGGGGTCGGCCGGGCGGGGCGGCTCGGCCGCGCGAAGGCCGCGGCGGGCGTGCCAGGCCTCCATCAGCTGCAGCACGGTGGCCGCCGTTTCCTCGATGGACCGGCGGGTGACGTCGATTACCGGCCAGCCGTATTTGGTGCAGAGCCGGCGCGCCGCCTGGATCTCCGCCTTCACCGCCTCGGGATCGACGTAATCCGTCGCGTCATGGTGCACGCCATGGGCGCCGATCAGCTTCAGGCGATGGCGGCGGATCTCGATCAGCGCATTCGTCTCGATATGCAGGCCGATCACCGGGCAGGGCGCCGATTCCAGCTCCGGCGGCAGCGGCGCGCCGGGCACCAGCGGCACATTGGCCGCCTTGATGCCGCGATTGGCCAGGTAGAAGCAGGTCGGCGTCTTGGAGGAGCGGGAGACGCCGACGATGCAGACATCGGCCTCCGCGATGCCGGCCGTGCCCTGGCCGTCATCATGCGCCAGGACGTAGTGCATCGCGTCGATGCGGCGGAAATAGTCGGCATCCATCACATGCTGGGCGCCGCGCTTTTCCCGCGCCTGGGCGCCGATCGCCTGCTGCAGCATCTCCATCACCGGCTCGAGCGGCGACATGTGCTCGATATGCAGGCGGTCGCAATGCTCCTCCAGCGCCAGGCGCAGGCTGCGGTCGACCAGGGTGAACAGCACCGGGCCGGGCTCGGCTTCGATCCCCTCCAGCACCCGGTCGAGCTGCAGGCGGGAGCGGATCAGCGACCAGCGATGATGGACGACATGCGGATCCTCGAAGCGCGACAGCGTCGCGCGGGCGATGGAATTCAGCGTCTCTCCGGTGCTGTCGGAGACGAGATGCAGGTTGATCGTGCGGCTTGGCATGATGATGCACCTGGTTCCCGACCTGCGGGGCCGCCTGATCCTGCTGGTGCCCCCCTGGGCAGGATTAGCCCAAGGCGCGGCGGCATGACAGGGCGCCGCGCAGGCGCCGCGGGGCCTGCGGAAAGCCGTGGAAGCTGGGGACAGAATTGCGCCCGCGCCCGACCGCTCTCGGTCAGTGGGGACAAGCCGGCGGCGCCGCGCACAGGGGATGGAGTCACCGGGTCGCGGGCCGTTTACGGGGACAGCCCGATTCCACCTTCGGAATCAGCGCATTGCGCGCCGACCCTCCCCTGGATGAAGCTGTGGATGAAAGCTGCGTCTGCTTGATCCACATCGTCCACAGGGCCCTACAGCTACCCCAGACTCTTTCAGATTCTTTCTTCTTATGGGGGAATTGGCCTTTCCGCGGCCGTGCCCTAGGCAGTGACCAGCGGAGCGGAACCAGGGGAGGCGGGTTTGACGGCAGAGCCAGCAGGCGCGGCGACGGGGCTGGGCCAGGACAAACCGCTGCTGCGGGCCCTGTCCGGGGAGGCGGTCTGGCCGCCGCCGATGTGGCTGATGCGCCAGGCCGGGCGCTACCTGCCCGAATACCGCGAGATCCGCGCCCAGGCGGGCGGCTTCATCACCCTCTGCACCACGCCGGAGATGGCGGCGGAGGTCACGCTGCAGCCGATCCGCCGCTACGGCATGGACGGCGCCATCCTGTTCTCCGACATCCTGATGGTGCCCTGGGCCATGGGCCAGCCGCTGCGCTTCGCCGAGGGCGAGGGCCCCCAGCTGGAGCCGTTGCGCGACCTGGCGGCGGTGAATGCCTTGGAGGTGGGCGCCGTGCGAGAGCGCGCCGCCCCGATCCTGGAGACGGTGCGCCTTGTGCGCGCGGCGCTGGAGGCGCAGCACCCGAAGACCGCGCTGATCGGCTTCGCCGGCAGCCCCTTCACGGTGGCCTGCTACATGGTCGAGGGCCATGGCAGCCGCGATTTTGCGACCACGCGCCAGATGGCCTTCGCCGAACCGGCCCTGTTCGGCAAGCTGATCCGCACGCTGGTGGAGGCCACCACCGAATATCTGCTGGCCCAGGCCGAGGCGGGCGCCGAGGCCCTGATGCTGTTCGACAGCTGGGCCGGGCTGCTGCCGCCCGCACAATTCCGCCGCTGGGTGATCGAGCCCACCGCCACCATCGTGCGCAGCCTGAAGCGTCTGCACCCCTCCATCCCGATCATCGGCTTTCCGCGGCTGGCCGGCCCGCTGATCGGCGAATACACGCTGCGCACGGGGGTCAATACGGTGGCCATGGATACCTCGATGGATCCGCGCTTTGCGGCTACCGCCGTGGCGCCGACGGTCGGGCTGCAGGGCAACCTCGATCCGCTGTCGCTGATCGTGGGCGGTGATGCGATGGAGGCCGAGGCACGGCAGATCCTGGCGGCGATGCGCGGCCGGCCCTTCGTCTTCAACCTGGGCCATGGGATCGAGAAGGTGACGCCGCCCGAGCATGTGGCGCAGCTGGTGCGGATCGTACGCTCGGGCGGCTGACGGAAAAGCCCTCTTCCCCTGCCAGGGGGGGGTTGGACGCATGCGTCCAAGGTTCGGTGAGGGGGGTTTGCACATAGGCGCGGTTGCGCCCGTCTTGCGATAGCCCCCCTCACCCAACCCTCTCCCCCCGTTGGGTGGAGAGGGCTTTGTGCGTCAGTTCGGCAGCAGCACGAAGAGCGCGGCCCGGTCGCGCATGCCGCCGGCCTCGGCGCCGGCGGCATCGCCCCAGCCGGTGAACAGGTCGGCACGGGCGGGGCCGCGGATGGCGCCGCCGGTGTCCTGCGCCACGGTCAGCCGCCGTGCCGCCCCGGTGACCCAGACAGGCGTGCCCAGCGGCGTGCGCGTGCGATCCACGGCGATCGACCGGCCGGGCGTCAGCGGGGCCCCCAGGGCGCCGAGCGGCCCGGCCTCCGGCGGCAGTTCGGTCAGGGGGCGGAAGAAGACATAGCTCGGGTTGCGGTTCATCAGCGCGGTGGCCTCCGCCGGTGGCGCCGCGGCCAGCCAGGCGCGGATGGATTGCATGGAGACCGTCTCGCGCGTCAGCGTGCCGTTCTCCACCAGGGCGCGGCCGATCGCGTAGTAGGGAAAACCGTTCTGGGCAGCGTAGCCGAGGCGCAGCACGCTTCCATCGGTCATGCGGATGCGGCCGGAGCCCTGGATCTGCAGGAAGAAGGCATCCACGGGGTCGTCCACCCAGGCGAGCTCCAGCCCGCGGCCGGCCAGCGCCCCGGCGGTGATGACGGCGCGATCATGAAATGGCTGCAGGCGGCCATCGCGCACCAGGCCGGCGGTGCGGCGGCCGCGCAGATCGGTGGCGAAGGTGCCGAGATCGACCTCCACCAGCTCGGGCGGGCGGGCGTAGAGCGGGGTCTGGTAGGGGCCGGTGCGGGACGGGCTGCCGCGCAGCTCGGGCTCGTAATAGCCGGTGAGGACATCCTCGCCGACCGCCAGCGCCGTGAAGCGGCTCTCGAAGAAGCGGCGGGCGGCCGGGGCGTCATCCGCCGCCAGGCCCAGGGCGGCGGCGCAGGCAGGCCGAAAATCGCCGGCGGTCCGGGCGGTCGGCCCCTCCCCGCCCATCGGCCGGTCCGCCGGCAACCCGGCGAGCACCGCGCAGCTGGCCCGGAAGGCCGGCAGCGCCTCCGTCAGCCGGTCATCCGCCCAGCCGGGTAGTTCGGCGAATGGTACCACCCGCGGCAGCGGCGCCGGTTCCGCACACCCCGCCAGCACCACCGCAACAGCTGCGAAAAACCTTCGCATCCAGACCGCGGCAGCGTCCCGACTAGGCGGAGCGGGTGGCGGTGAGGCGCCAGGTGGGGTCGCTGCTGCGGAGGTCGCGCTGGAAGGTCCAGATATCCGTCAGTTCGGTCACGGCTTCCGCGCCGGCGGAAATGCTGCCGTCGCTGGCCGTGGTCAGGTTGATCTGGTCGCTGACGAAGCGAACCGTCACATCGGCCACCGTACCGCGCAGGTCGGCGGATTCGATGCCGGCCTCCTGCATGGCGCGGACTTCGGAGCGCTGGGTCTCGCCGGCCTGTTCGCGGGCGGTGATGGCGCCTTCGAAGCCGCCATAGACGTCGTCGGCCAGCAGGGCGCGCAGCGTCTCGCGGTCGCCGCGGGCGAAGGCGTCCACCACCATGCGGAAGGCGGCCTCGGCGCCGTTGAGGAAGCTCGGCGGATCGAAGCTGGGATCGACGCCCTTGATGCGGGCCAGGGCCTGGCCCGTGGGCGTGCGCGGGTCCGGCACCACGTGGCGGGTGGTGCTGGCGGGGGCGGGGGGCGGCAGTTCGGGCACCTCGGCCTCCCCGGCCGGGCGCGCGGTGCGCGGGTCATAGGGGTGCGGACCCTCGCGGGGCGGGCGCTCGAAGCCGGTGCGGCGGCCGAGCACGCTCCGCAGCCGCAGCACCAGGAAGGCCGCGACCATTGCGAACAGGATCAGATCGACAGGAAAGCCGCCCGACATTGCCAACTCCTCATCAAGCACTCACTTAAGGCGCCCCCAGCCCACCCGCAACGCCGGAGCCTGCGATCTGTCCCTGATGCTGCATCTAAGCCGTCCGGCGGGCAGGCATCGGGGCGGGGATTGCGGACCTGGCCGGGCTGCGTCACCTGTCGCACCGCATCAGGAGCCGCCCCGAAGATGATCCTGCTCCGCCATGGCCAGAGCGAGTTCAACCTGCATTTCAGCGCCACGAAGCGCGACCCCGGCATCATCGATCCGCGGCTGACCCCGCTCGGCCATGCCCAGGCGGAAGCCGCGGCGGCGGCGCTGGCGGCCGAGGGCATCACGCGCGTCATCGCCTCCCCCTATACAAGGGCGCTGCAGACCGCCGCGCCGGTGGCGAAGCGCCTGGGCGTGCCGGTGCTGGTCAATCCGCTGGTGCGCGAACGTTACGCCTTCACTTGCGATATCGGCAGCCCCGCCACGGCGCTTTGTGCGGAATGGCCGCATCTGGACTTCACCCACGTGGCGGAGACCTGGTGGCCGGCGCAGGAAGAACCGGCGGACCAGGTGCTGGCCCGCGCCGCGCTGTTCCGCGGCGAAATGTCCGCGCTGGAGGATTGGTCCAGCACGCTGGTCGTCGCGCATTGGGGTTTTATCCTGGCCATGACGGGCCAGTCGGTCGGCAACGGCACCTGGCTGCGCTGCGACCCGACGGAGCCGGCGCTGACCGAGGTGTCCTGGAAGCATCACTGAGCTTTTCGGGTTCCTGGCGCCCGGGGCCGGGCTTCAGGCTGGCGCGGGACGGCCGCCGAAGATCGCGGTGCCGACGCGGATATGCGTCGCGCCTTCGGCGATCGCGGCCTCGAAATCGCCGCTCATGCCCATGGACAGCACCGCAAGGCCGTGCCGCGCGGCCATTCCGGCCAGCAGGGCGAAATGGGGGCGCGGATCGGCCTCGGCCGGGGGGATGCACATCAGCCCCGTCACGGGCAGGCCGTGTTCCTCGCGGCAGGCGCGGATGAAATCATCCGCCTCGGCGCGCGCGATGCCGGCCTTCTGCGGCTCGTCACCGGTATTGACCTGAACCAACAGCCGGGGCTGGCGACCCTCCCGCGCCATGGCGTCGCGCAGCGCCACGGCGAGTTTCGGGCGGTCCAGGCTCTCGATCACATCGGCGACGCGCACCGCCTCCCGCGCCTTGTTAGTTTGCAGCGCGCCGATCAGGTGCAGCCGCAGCGCGGGCCAGGCGGGGCGCAGCGCGGGGAATTTTCCCTCGGCCTCCTGCACCCGGTTCTCGCCGAAGACCATCTGCCCACAAGCCAGGGCGGCTTCCACCGCGGCGCCGGGATGGGTCTTGGAAACGGCGACCAGCGTGACCGAGCCGGGCGCCCGGTTGGCGCGCAAGCAGGCCTCGGCGATCCTGTCCCGGATTTGCTTGAGCTGGCTGGCAATGGGATCGGTGGGAAGGTCGTTGGGCATGGCGCGGAGGCTAACGCAATTCGGGGCATGGCGGAAACAAAGCCGGTGACCGAAGGGCGGAGCCTGCTGGCCTGGTCGCGCCGGCTGACGCCGCGGCGCGACCGGCGCGGCGTGCTTCCCCGGCTGTGGCTGGTCTCGGACCCGGTGCGGCTGCCGGACCCCTGCGCCGCCGCGGCCCGGCTGCCACGCGGGGCAGGGGTGCTGGCGCGCGGCCTGGCGCCCGCGGTACTGCAGCGCCTGCGGCAGGTGGTGCGGCGGCGCGGGCTCGTGCTGCTGCTCGGCGGCGATCCGGCCGGCGCGCTGCGCGCGCGCTGCGGGCTGCATCTGCCGGACCGGCCGCCCCCTGGAACCCTGGTCGCCTTCCTGGCGGCACGGCGTCGAGGCGCGCCCTGGGCGCGGCTTTCGGTGGCGGTGCATGGCCGGGCGGCGGTGGCGCGGGCGCGGCGCCTGCACGCCGATTGCGGCTTTGTCTCGCCGGCCTTCGCCACGGCCAGCCATCCGGGCGCGGCCGCGCTCGGCCCGCTGCGCTGGGCCGCGCTGGCGAGCGGCCAGGGCCAAGCCGCCATCGCGCTCGGCGGCGTGGCGCCCGGCACGGCCGGCCGGCTGCCGCGACGGGGGGCTGGGCGCGCGGCCGGGCTCGCGGCAATCGGCGCATTGCGAGCCTGAGCCAGGGGGCAAGCGGCCTGTGGCTCCGTTGCCACACTGTCTCAACGAAGTCGCGCCGGGCTGTCCTGCGGCGTTGCCCGATCCGCAATGGCCGGACCATTATCCGCTCGGGCCTGACTGCTGCCAGGGGGGAACCTGGTGGCGGCGTCCTGCCGAGGGGGGCAGGCGGGTTGTCGCATGCCGGGGGCCACCCGGTGCAGGAGGAGGTTTTAGATATGCGCAAGATTCTGCTGGGCACCACTGCGGTGGTGGGCGCCGCGCTGATGGGCATGGGTGTGGCCCAGGCGCAGGAAGCGCCGACGGTTCGCGTCGGCGGCTACTTCGAATTCACGGCCGGCTACGTCAACGACGACTTCGACCGCCCCAATGTCACGGGCGCCAATCGCTCGCGCTCCAAGGTGGATTTCCGCAGCGATATGGAAATCAGCGTGATCGTGCGCGGTAAGGCTGCCAACGGTTTGTCCTACGGCGCCGAAATCGAGTTGCAGATGGACAACGTTACGTCTCCTGGCGGCTCCTCGGGAGTGCTTGGGAGCGGGTTCATCGGAGCCGGCAGCGGTGGCATCGTGGATACTGATGAGGCTTGGGGCTTCATTTCCAGCCCGACGCTCGGTACCTTGCAGTTCGGTGACCAGGACAGCGCCGCGGATCAGCTCAAGGTCGCTGCGCCAAGCGTTACCAACCTTGGTGAGTCCGGTGGCTGGGATGAGTTCGTTGCCATTGATGGAGCTAACACCCGCTACATCCTCTCGACGATCAACGACGGCAACGATTCCACCAAAATCATCTACCTGTCCCCGCAGTTCTTCGGCTTCGACTTCGGCGTCAGCTATGCGCCAAACACCTTTGAAGGCGAGAATCTTCTTCAGAATAACGCCCAGCAGAATGGCTCGCTGCAGCGCAACGCGAATGGTGGCTTTATTCGCAACGAGTTGTCCGGCGCGCTCCGTTACCGCGGCAGCTTCGGCAATGTCGGCGTAGCTGCCGCCTTCTCCGCAATGCGTGGCGATGCACCAGACGGCGTAGCGCCTGGCTTCCAAGATCCGAATGCCTATCAGGTCGGCTTGAACTTGTCCGCCTACGGCTTGACTGTCGGTGGTCACTACGTGTGGGGCAAGTTCGACCGCGCCTCCTTTGGCCGCATTGGCCTGCCACAGGGTCGCGATACCTCCACCAACTGGACGATTGGCGCGACCTACCGCATCGGCGCCATGTCGCTCGGCGCCTTCTATGCGCTTGGAAAACGTGACAATGGCGGCGCCCTCGCCGACCGTGAACAGCGCGCAATTGGCGTGGGCGCGGTCTATACCCTTGCGCCGGGCCTTGAGGCGTTCGCGAACTACACGAACGTTAACGATGAGAACGTAGCCGGGCTGACAGCAACGGGCGTAGTGGCCGCGAATGGGGCCCCGGGCAACCTTCGCAACCGCAACATCGACATCTTCATCATCGGAACGCGCCTGGCCTTCTGATCCTTACCGATCAGCGACCCGAAGGGGGCGGCAGGGAAACCTGCCGCCCCTTTTCGTTTCAGGGTGGCGGCGCGTCGCCAACCCCGGCTTTGCGATCCTGCCCGCAACGGGTAAAGACCGTCCCAAGACATGGCCCCCGATGGGTTGGGATGGGCCGGGATGAGAAAAATGCGCCTGACGCGACTGATGATGGTCGGCCTGACCGGAACCCTGCTGGCGGCGTGCAGTGCGCTGGAAGGCAATGTCCGAACCCCCGGGCTCGACGAATACAGCTCCGACCGCCGGCGGGACCAGGTGCGTGGACGCCTCGGCGGCACCGACGGCATCCTGATCTTCGGTACGGACCGCAACCAGCAGCGCGGCGGCGGCGCCGGAGAGGCGTCCGGCATCGGCGTGAATGCCTTCCTGTGGCGCGCGGCGCTGGATACGCTGTCCTTCATGCCGCTGTCCTCGGCGGACCCCTTCGGCGGCGTGCTGATCACCGACTGGTACTCGCCCCCGGGCAATACCAGCGAGCGCTTCCGCGCCACCGCCTATATCCTCGGCCGGACGCTGCGCTCCGACGGCGTGCGGATTGCGCTGTTCCGGCAGGAATTGCGCGGCAATGCCTGGGTGGACGTGCCCGTCGCGGCCAGCACGGCCTCGGAACTCGAGGACCAGGTGCTCGGCCGGGCCCGCGAACTGCGCGCACAATCCACCGCCGCGGCGCGCTAGCCGACGCAGCGCAGCAGGATGAACGAGATCACGCCCATCCCGGATTCGGGTCAGCCGCAGCCGGCCCGGCATGACTTCGCCGCCGCCGAGCCGCGCTGGCAGGCGGAATGGGACCGCCGCGGCTGCTTCTCCGTGCCGGACGTGCCGCCCGAGGGGGCCAGCAAGTACTACGTGCTGGAGATGTTCCCCTACCCCTCCGGCAAGATCCACATGGGCCATGTCCGGAACTACACGCTGGGCGACGTCGTGGCGCGCTACAAGCGCGCCCGCGGCCACCTGGTGCTGCACCCGATGGGCTGGGACGCCTTCGGCCTGCCGGCGGAGAATGCCGCGCGCGAACGCGGCGTGCATCCGGGCGAGTGGACCTACCAGAACATCGCCAATATGCGCGCCGAGCTGAAGCGCATGGGCCTGTCGCTCGACTGGTCCCGCGAATTCGCCACCTGCGATGTCGCCTATTACGGCAAGCAGCAGAAGCTGTTCCTGGATTTCTGGAAGGCCGGGCTGGTCGAGCGGAAGGAGTCCTGGGTCAATTGGGACCCGGTCGACAATACCGTTCTGGCCAATGAGCAGGTGATCGACGGCCGCGGCTGGCGCTCCGGCGCGCTGGTCGAGAAGAAGAAGCTTTCCCAGTGGTTCCTGGCCATCACCAAGTATGCGCCGGATCTGCTGGAGGCGCTGGGCGGGCTGGACCGTTGGCCCGAGCGCGTGAAGCTGATGCAGTCCAACTGGATCGGCCGCAGCGAGGGCGCGCGCGTGCGCTTCAAGCTGACGCAGCCGGTGACCGAGACGGCCGAGGTCGAGGTGTTTACCACCCGCCCGGACACGCTCTTCGGCATGTCCTTCCTGGCGGTCGCCGCCGAACACCCGCTGGCCGCCGCGGCCGCCGCCGCGAACCCGGCCGCCGCGGAGTTCGTCGCCGAATGCCGCCGGATGGGCACCAGCGAGGCCGCCATCGAGCAGGCGGAGAAGCGCGGCTTCGACACCGGCTTCCGGGTGGCGCACCCTTTCATCGAGGGCGCCAGCTTCCCGGTCTGGATCGCGAACTTCGTGCTGATGGAATACGGCACCGGCGCCATCTTCGGCTGCCCGGGCCATGACGAGCGCGACTTCGAATTCGCCACCAAATACGGGCTGCAGATCAAGCCCGTGGTGCTGCCTCCGGGCGCCGATCCGGCGACCTTCAGCCTGGATGGCGCCGCCTATACCGATGACGGCACGCTGTTCAATTCCGGCTTCCTGGACGGCAAGCCGGTGCCAGCCGCCAAGCGCGCCGCCATCGAGAAGCTGGAGGCCCAGGGCCAGGGCACCGGCGTGGTGAATTGGCGCCTGCGCGACTGGGGTGTCTCCCGCCAGCGCTACTGGGGCTGCCCGATCCCGGTCATCCATTGCGACAGCTGCGGCGCGGTGCCCGTCCCCGAGGACCAGCTGCCGGTCGAGCTGCCGCAGGACGTCGACTTCTCCCGCCCCGGCAACCCGCTGGACCACCACCCCAGCTGGAAGCACGTGAACTGCCCGTCCTGCGGCGCCAAGGCGCGGCGGGAGACGGATACCTGCGACACCTTCGTCGACAGCTCCTGGTATTTTGCGCGCTTCTGCTCCCCGCATGCGGCCGCGCCCGTCACGCAGGAAGCGGTCAATGCCTGGCTGCCGGTGGACCAGTATATCGGCGGTATCGAGCATGCGATCCTGCACCTGCTCTATTCCCGCTTCTTCACCCGCGCCATGCAGGCGACCGGCCACCTGGCGGTGGCGGAACCCTTCGCCGGCCTGTTCACCCAGGGCATGGTCCAGCACGAAAGCTACAAGGCCGCCGATGGCCGCTGGCTGTACCCCGAGGAGGTGGAGTTCAGCCTGGCCGCCGATGGCACCCGCAGCGCCACGCTGAAGGGCGGCAACGAGCCGGTGACCATCGGCCGCATCGAGGCGATGTCGAAGTCCAAGCGCAACACGGTGGATCCCGGCGCCATCATCGGCCGCTACGGCGCCGATACCGCGCGCTGGTTCATCCTCTCCGACAACCCGCCGGAGCGGGACATGGAGTGGACGGAATCCGGCGTCGCCGGCGCTTTCCGGTTCACCCAGCGCGTCTGGCGCCTCGCTTCCAACGCGCTGCCGACGCTGCCCACCCCCGGCGCCCCGATGCCCGAGGCGACCGGCCCGGCGAAGAAGCTGCGGCAGGTGACGCACCGGACCATCACGGCGGTGACCGAGGCGCTGGACAGCTTCGCCTTCAACGTCGCCGTCGCCCGCATCCATGAATTCGCCAATGCAATCGGCGAGGCGGAGGCCCAGGCCGGCGCCGAGGGCATGGGCGCGGCGCGGCGGGAAGCGCTCGAAATGCTGGCGCGCCTTTCCGCCCCGATGATGCCGCACCTGGCGGAGGAGCTGTTTTCCCTCCTCAATCCGGACTCGGACAAACTGGTCGCCCAGCTGCCCTGGCCGGAGGCCGACCCCGCCCTGGTGCGGGCCGAGACCATGACGCTGGCCGTTCAGGTGCTGGGCAAGCTGCGCGCCACCATCGAAGTCTCCGTCAACGCGACCGAGGCGGAGATTTTCGCCCTGGCCGAGGCGGAGGAGAACGTGCAGCGTGCCTTCGGCGGCAAGCCGGTGAAGAAGCGGATTCATGTTCCGGGGCGGGTGGTCAATTACGTCGTCTAACTCCCTGACGCGGCGCGGCCTGCTCGGCGGCCTCGGCCTTATGGCGCTCGGCGGCGCCCTGGGCGGCTGCGGCTTCCGGCCGCTCTATGGCTCGGCCGGGCCGGGCGAGGTGGATGTGCGGGCGGAGCTTTCCGCCATCCGCGTCACCGTCATCCAGGAACGCTTCGGCCAGCTGCTGCGCCGCGCCCTGTACCAGCGCATGGGCCAGGATATCGGCGGGCCGCAGGAGGCGCGCTACGAGCTGCGTCTGTCGCCCAGCCTGCAGGCCGAAGGCATCGGCATCCAGCGCGACGGCACCGCCACCCGCATCCGCTACCTCGGCGCCGCCAACTGGCTGCTGGCCCGCCCCGGCCCGCCGCCCGAAACCCTGGCCTCCGGCGTGGAGCGCGCGACGGAAGCCTACAACATCCCGCCGAACCAGTTCTTCGCCGCCGACAGCAGCCGGGAAGCCGCGGAAGCGCGGCTGGCCGAACTGCTGGCGGAGCTGGTGGTGACGCGCATCGCGGTGGACTTCCGCCGCCGCGCCGCCGGCGACGCCGCCCTCGCCCGGGGCGGGCCGGCCGCGCTGCCCGCCACACCCACTGCGCCGGTGCTGCAGCCGGTGCGGCCGGAGCTGGTGCCCGGGATGACGCCGAACCTGCGCTGAGCGCAGCATGGCCAAGCTCGACCCGAAACGCCTTGCCGCCTTCCTCGACAATCCGGGCGCCACGCGCGCCGTGCTGCTGCATGGCGACGATGCCGGCCTGGCGCGTGAGCGGGCGGAGCAGCTGGTGCGCGCGGTGCTCGGCGGCGCCATGGACGACCCCTTTCGCCTGGCCGAGCTGAGCCGCGACGAAGCCGCGAAACCCGGCGCCCTGGCCGGCGAAGCCGCCGCACTCGCCATGACCAGCGGCCGGCGGGTAGTGCGGCTGCGGGACGCGACCGACGCCCATGCCACGCCCCTGAAAGAAGCCCTGGCCAGCGCCGGGGAAGCCCTGCTGATCCTGGAAGGCGGCGAACTGACCGCGCGGTCCAAGCTGCGCGTCCTGGCGGAGGCCGCGCCCGATGTGATGGTAGTGGCCTGCTGGCGCGAGCGGCCGGACGAACTGGCCGGCACCATCGGCCGCATGCTGCGCGAACAAGGGGTGCAGGCGGACGCCCCCGTGCTCGGCTGGCTCGCCGCCCGCCTCGGCGAGGACCGGCTGCTGCTGCGCCGCGCGGTGGAGGTGCTGGCCCTGCATGCCGGCCCGGACGGCAAGGTGGACGAGGCTGCCGCCATGGCCTGCGTGGCCGAAGGCGCCTCCGCCGACCTCGACACCGCCCTGATGGCTGCCACCGCCGGCGACGCCCTGGCCGCCGACCGCGCCCTGGACGCCGCCTTCGCCGAAGGCGCCAACGCCGTGATGGTGGTGCGCGCCACACTGCGCCACGTGCAGCGGCTGCACGAGGCCGCAATCGCCGGCGGCGATTCCGGCGCCCTGCGCCCCCCCGTCTTCTTCCGCCACAAGCCCGCCTTCGACAAAGCCCTGCGCATCTGGCCGCCCGCCGCCCTGGAAGCCCAGGGCGCCGCCCTGCTCGAAGCCGAACGCCGCACCAAGACCACCGCCTTCCGCGAGGTCCACGAAACCCTCGCCCGCGCCGGCATCGCCGCACTGGCCCGACAGGCTGCCGGGCTGGCGCGGCGGTGAGGCGCCGCAGGGGGGACGCTGTCCCCCCTGCACCCCCCTGCCAAGGGGCAGTGGCCCCTTGGAACCCATTGATTCATGAGTAGAAATGGAGAGGGGCGGGAGGAACCGCGGGCTCGGCGGTCCCGCTGGCCCCTCTCCATTTCTACTCAAGGTCCCGTGGTCCAGGAGGCCACTGCCTCCTGGCGGGGAGGGTGCGGGAGGGGCAGAGCCCCTCCCGCTGCCGCCAAGCGCCACCCCGGCCCGGCATCTTCGTGCTTGTGTCGGCGCCACGCGGTGCGGTTGCATGGTGGCTTGTCATGCAGCGGGAGGTCGCGGATGCGCCGCAGGTCCCTTCTTGCCGCGGCGGGTGCCGCGGCTGCTCTGCCTGTTCCCCGCCAAGCGCGGGCCAATGAGCCTGTCGATGTCGCGCTGGTGTTGGCGGTCGATGTCAGTCGGTCGGTCGATGAGGATGAGGCGCGGCTGCAGCGGGAGGGGTATCGCACGGCGATGACCGATCCGCGGCTGATCGAGGCGATCCGTGGCGGCATGATGGGTGGGATTGCCGTGGCTTATGTCGAATGGGCGGGGCTGGAGTATCAGCGCCTGGTGCTGCCCTGGACCCGGATTGGCGACCAGATGCAGGCCGAGGTCTGGGCGAGTGCCCTGGCGGAGGCGCCGCGCGCCTCCCTGTCCTGGACCTCGATCTCGGGTGCGATCGATTTCTCCCGCCGTGTGCTGGTGGATTGCCCTTTCGAGCCGACGCGCAAGGTCATCGATGTTTCGGGTGACGGGGTGAACAACAGTGGCCCGCCGGCGGAGGAGGCGCGCGATCGTGCGGTGGCGGAGGGCATTACCATCAATGGCCTGCCGATCCTGAACGACCGCCCCACCTTCGGGCGCCGCCCGCCCATTCCGCTGGATATCTATTTCCGCGAAAGCGTCATTGGCGGGCCCGGGGCCTTCATGATCGCGGCGGAGGATTTCGATGATTTCGGCCAGGCGGTGCGGCGCAAGCTGATCCGGGAGATTGCGGGGCTGCCGGCGCCGGACGGCTTCGTGAACGCCGGGTAGGTTCAGCTTCTCGTCCGACTGACCCATGGTCCCATCGATACGGGTGGAGATCATGGCTTGGCTCTGTTCCGCAGTTTCTGGCACGGGGGTCCGCTCAGCCCCTATGAGGAGCTGTGCCTGGCCAGCTTCGTCCGGCAGGGCCATCGGTTCGAGTTGTTCACCTATGACCCTGCGCTTGTGGTGCCGGCGGGGGTGGTGCGGCGCGATGCGGCGGCGATCCTGCCGCAGGACCGCATCTACTTCTACGAAGCCGGGCTGGGTCGTGGCAGCGTCGCCGGCTTCGCCAATCTGTTCCGCTACACGCTGCTGGCCCGCGAGCCCGGCTGGTGGGTGGATACGGATGTGCTCTGCCTGCGGCCCGATCCGCCGCAGGCGCCCTGCTTCTTCGCCTGGGAAGGGCCGGACCTTGCGCTGGTCGGCAATGCCATCCTGCGGCTGCCGCCCGGGGATGCGCTGTTGCCGGCGATGCTCGCGGCGCGGGACAGCTTCGCGCCGGACCAGCCCTGGGGCACCGCCGGCCCGCATCTGCTGACCGCCACGCTGCGGCAGGCGGGGCGGCTGGGGCAGGTGGCGGCGCATGGTGTCGCCTATCCCTGGCACTTCACCGAGGCCTTCGCCGTCTTCGATCCCGACCGGGTGGAGGAGGTGGCGGAGGCGGTGGGGGCCGCCTGCTTCCAGCACCTGTGGAACGAGATGTTCCGCTGCGGCGGCCTGCCCAAGTGGCTGGCGCCGCCCGCGGGCAGTTATCTCGATCGGCAGTGCCGGGCGCATGGCATTGTCTTCCCGCCGGGCCCGAGGCTGCGGCAGGAGGATCTGCAGCGCCAGGCGCGGGTGACCCGGGCCGCGCAGGGCGCCGAGGCGGCGCAGGCGGAGGCGGCGCGCTTGGCCGCCGAACTGGCCCGGAACGGCGCGCAACTCGCCCAGCTGGAAGCGCGCTGCCGGGACCTGCAGGCCAGCCATGCGGCCGAGCGGCGGATGCGGTTGGCGCTGGCCGAATTGCATGATGCGCTGCTGGCGCGGCTGCGGCATGGCGCGAGCCCGGCCTGGCGTCGCTGGCTTGGGCGCTGCCTCCGGGCCTCGTCGGGGGGCTGAGGCGGGCCTCGGCACACGCCGCGGGTTCGCCGGGACGCGACCCGTTCCGGCAGCGGCTGGAACTGCGGCGCCGCGCGCGGCGTTGGTCCTGCATCAGGACATCCAGCAGGTCCGGGGCAAGGCCGAACAGGCCGCGCGACGCCGCCAGCGTGCGCCCGGAAGCTGGTCACAGGAGACCAGGATGACAATGGCTGCTCCCGCGAAAGGCCCCGGTGGCGAGGCCCGGGCTGTGCTGCTGTGCCTTTCCCATTTGCGATGGGATTTCGTGTTCCAGCGCCCGCAGCATCTGATGACGCGTGCCGCGCGGGACCATGAGGTGATCTTCTTCGAGGAGCCGGTGGCCGGCGAGGTTCCCGCCCCGCGGCTGGATCTGACGCAGGAGCCGGGCGGCGTGCTGCGCGCCGTGCCGGTGCTGCCGCCGGGGATGGATGAGCAGGCCAGGCTGGCCGCGCAACGCAGCCTGCTGGATGGGCTGCTGGCGGAACGCGCCGGCCAGCCACTGGTCGCCTGGTTCTACACGCCGATGGCGCTGGGCTTTGCCGACCACCTGAAGCCCGATGTCACGGTCTATGACTGCATGGACGAGCTTTCCGCCTTTCGCGGCGCGCCGCCGGCCATGCTGGAGATGGAGCGCCGGCTGCTGGAGCGGGCCGACCTGGTCTTCACCGGCGGCCGCAGCCTGTATGAGGCGAAGCAGGACCGGCACCCGCAGGTGCATTGCTTCCCCTCCTCCATCGATACCGCGCATTTCGGCCAGGCCCGCAGCGGGCTGCCGGAACCGGAATCGATGGCCGGCATCGGCCGGCCGCGCATCGGCTTCTTCGGCGTGATCGACGAGCGGATGGACCTGGAGCTGGTGGCCGCCTTCGCCGCGCTGCGGCGGGACTGGCAGCTGGTGATGCTGGGCCCGGTGGTGAAGATCGACCCGGCCAGCCTGCCGCAGGGGCCCAACCTGCATTGGCTCGGCGGCCGCAGCTACACGGAGCTGCCGGCCTATCTGGCGCATTGGGACCTGGGCTTCATGCCCTTCGCGCTGAACGAGAGCACGCGCTTCATCAGCCCGACCAAGACGCCGGAATTCCTGGCGGCCGGCCTGCCGGTGCTGTCCACGCCGGTGGTCGACGTGGTGCGCGACTATGGCGAGGCCGGGCTGGTCGAGATCGTCACCAGCGCGGCGGAGCTGGCCGAGCAGGCTGAGCGGCTGCTGCGGCAGAAGCGCGCGCCGTTCCTGGCCCGCGTCGATGCGCGGCTGGCGGAGAATTCCTGGGACCTGACCTGGGAACGGATGCAGGCGCTGATCCAGGCAGAGGCCGCGGCCTTCAGCCATCAGGCCGGACGACCGGCCGCCGGCATCCTGCCCGCGGTCGCTGAGGCAACGGGGGTGGCTCATGTTTGATTGGCTCGTCGTCGGTGCCGGCTTTGCCGGCTCCATCCTTGCGGAACGCCTGGCCGCCGAGCGTGGCGACCGCGTGCTGGTCATCGACAAGCGCGAGCATATCGGCGGCAATGCCTATGACCACCTGGATGCCGCCGGGGTGCTGATCCATCGCTACGGCCCGCATATCTTCCACACGAACAGCGAGGCGGTCTTCGCGCATCTGTCGAAGTTCACCGCCTGGCGCCCCTATGAGCATCGCGTGCTGGCCGAGGTGGTGAGCCCCACCACCGGCGAGGCGGTGCGGGTGCCGATGCCGATCAACCTCGACACCATCAACAAGCTCTACGGGCTGGACCTGACCGAGGACCAGCTGGAAGCCTGGTTCGCCGAGCGGGCGGAGCAGGTGGATGTGGTGCGCTCGAGCGAGGATGTGGTCGTCGGAAAGGTCGGCCGCGAATTGTACGAGCTGTTCTTCCGCGGCTACACGCGCAAGCAATGGGCGTTGGACCCCAGCGAACTGGACAAGTCCGTCACCGCCCGCGTGCCGACGCGCACCAATCGCGACGATCGCTACTTCACCGACAAGTTCCAGGCGATGCCGCGGGACGGCTATACCGCGATGTTCGCGAAGATGCTGAATCACCCGAACATCACGGTGCGCACCGGCGTGGACTTCGCCGAGGCGCGCAGGCGCTTCAGCTTCCGTCGCGTGATCTGGACCGGCCCGGTGGACGAGTATTTCGGCCATCGCCATGGCCGCCTGCCCTATCGCAGCCTGCGCTTCCAGCATGAGACGCTGGACCAGCAGCAGGCGCTGCCGACCGGCACGGTGAACCACCCGGCGGAAGCCACGCCCTTCACACGCGTCTCCGAATACAAGCACCTGACCGGCCAGGTGCATCCGAAGACCAGCGTGACCTACGAGTTTCCGGCAGCCGAGGGCGACCCCTACTACCCGATCCCCCGGCCGGAGAACCAGGCGCTGTACAAGAGGTATGAGGCGCTGGCGGATGCCGAGCGCGACACCTGGTTCGTCGGCCGGCTGGCGACCTATCGCTACTACAACATGGACCAGGTGGTC
This sequence comes from Falsiroseomonas tokyonensis, assembly GCF_019024325.1. Lineage (GTDB taxonomy): Bacteria > Pseudomonadota > Alphaproteobacteria > Acetobacterales > Acetobacteraceae > Falsiroseomonas > Falsiroseomonas tokyonensis. Next base: position 770,434 of record NZ_JAFNJS010000001.1, on the reverse strand, counting down.
GGTCAGGCGCTGGCGACCTTCGAGCGGATCCAGAAGGTGGTGCCGCCGGCGCCGGTGAACGACGAGATCGCCGCCAGGGTCGCCGCGGGCGACTGAGGTCTACAGCACGATCTGTCCGAATGGACAGATCTCGTGCTGTAGAAGCTATTGTTTCTAAAGCACGAAATTGGTTCACACTGATTCAGTGTGAACCGATGGTGCTTTAGGAGCCCTCTCCCCCGTCCAGGGGAGAGGGATTTTTCATTCCGCCGCCTGTCGCGTCGGCTCGCCCGCCGCGCCCGGGCGCCGTACGCGCAGCCGCCGGATGCGACGCGGATCCGCGTCCAGCACGCGGAATTCCAGGCCGGAGGGGTGGGAGATCAGCTCGCCCCGCGCGGGCACCCGGCCGGCAAGCGTGAAGATCAGCCCGCCGACCGTGTCGATATCCGCGCTGCGCTCCTCCTCGGTCAGCACCGCGCCGAACTTCTGCTCGAAGGCCTCCACCGTGGTGCGGGCGTCGAGCTCGACCGTGCCGTCCGGGCGGTCCTGGATGGTCGCGGGCGCGACCTCGTCATGCTCGTCCGAGATATCGCCGACGATGGTCTCGACCAGGTCCTCGATGGTCACCAGCCCGTCGATGCCGCCGTATTCGTCCACCACCAGCGCCATGTGGATCCGCGCCGCGCGCATCTGCAGCAGCAGGTCCAGCACCGGGATGGTGGGCACGACGAAAAGCGGACGGCGTAGGATGGCCTTCAGCGAGAAGCTCGCGGGGTCCCGGCCCACCGCGGCGAAGACGTCCTTGATATGGACCATGCCGACGATGTCATCGAGGTTCTCCCGATAGACCGGGAAGCGGCTATGGCCCTCGCGCTGGATCAGGCGGATGGCCTGGTCGAGCGTCAGGTCCTCCGGCATCGCCAGGATATCGGCGCGCGGCACCATCACGTCATAGGCCGCCTTGTCGCGCAGCCGAAGCACATTGCCGAGCAGCGCGCGCTCGTTCAGGTCCAGCCCGCCGCCGATGCCGTCCGGCGCGTGCGGTGCGCCTTCCTCCTGCCGACCCTCCAGCAGCTCCTCCACCTGGTCGCGGACGGTATCCGCGGTACGGCGGCGCAGCAGGCCCTGGATCCGCCAGAGCAGGCTGTTGCGCCGCTCGAGCGGGGAAGCCTGGGTCTCGTGGTCTCCGTTGCCGCTCATGTCGCTGGCCGTCCCCGGCCCTCCTTCCAGGGGTTGGGGCGGCCGAGGCGGCGCATCACGCGCGCCTCCGCCTGTTCCATGCGCCGCGCCTCGCCGGCGTCCAGGTGGTCGTGCCCGGCCAGGTGCAGGGCGCCGTGGGCCACCAGATGCGCCAGGTGGTCGGCGGCCTTCCGACCGGCCTCCCGCGCTTCGCGCCGCACCACGCCGAGAGCCAGGGCGATATCGCCCAGATGCCCTGGCATGCCGCCTGGGAAGGACAGCACATTGGTCGGCTTGGCCTTGTCGCGATGCCCGGAATTGAGACGCTTGACCTCGGCATCGTCGGTCAGCAGGACGGTGACGGCGCCGGCCGCGCCGGCTTCCCGAAGGGCCGCGGTCACGGCGCGGCGGGCCAGCGCTTCCGGCCGATGCACGGCGGCGCGCCAGGCCTGGGTGGCGAGCACGACGGTGATGTCCGGCGCCTCGCTTTGCATCCCGGCCCTGGCAGGCTTGCCCCGGCCGGGATGACTACTTAACGGTTCCATCGCTCTCCAAATGCCCCCGGCGGCGACCCCCTGCGCGGGGGCCGTCGCCGTACACCATTCATCCGCGCCCGCGCGCCGCCTGGTCCATGCGACCATAGGCGGCGACGATGCGCGCAACCAAGGGATGCCTTACCACATCTTCCTCGGCAAATCTCGCCACGGTGATACCCTCCACCCCTTCGAGGATGGAAAGCGCCTCCGCGAGGCCCGAACGCTGGCCCGGCGGCAGGTCCACCTGGGTGGGGTCGCCGGTGATCACCATGCGGCTGCCCTCGCCCATGCGGGTGAGGAACATCTTCATCTGGGCCGCGGTGGTGTTCTGCGCCTCGTCCAGGATGGCGTAGCAATGGGCCAGCGTCCGGCCGCGCATGAAGGCGAGCGGCGCCACCTCGATCTCCCCGGCCGCCATGCGGCGGGTGAGCTGTTCGGCCGGCATCATGTCGTGCAGCGCGTCATAGAGCGGGCGGAGATAGGGATCGACCTTCTCCTTCAGGTCGCCCGGCAGGTAGCCGAGCTTCTCGCCGGCCTCGACGGCCGGGCGGGACAGCACGATGCGGTCGACGCGGCCGGCCTGCAGCAGGGCCACGCCCTGCGCCACGGCGAGGTAGGTCTTGCCGGTGCCGGCGGGGCCGACGCCGAAGACCATCTCGTTGCGCGCCAGCGCGTCGATATAGGCGGCCTGGGCCGGCGTGCGGGGCGCGATGGCGCCCTTGCGGGTGCGGATCGCCGGCAGGTCCTGCAGCGGCAGCCGGGGGTCGGACTCCTGCACCCCCTCCGCCATCCGCATCGCCGCCTCCACCTCCGCGCTGCCCACCGGCTCCCCCTTCTGCAATCTGCGCCACAGCGCCATCAGCGCCGCTTCCGCCACATCGGCGCGTTCCGGCGTGCCGGTGATGGTCAATCGGTTGCCGCGGCTGCCGAGGCGGACGCCGAGGCGGATTTCCATCCGCGCCAGGTTCCGGTCGTGCTCACCATAGAGCAGCGGCAGCAGCTGGTTGTCGTCGAATTGCATGGTGACGACACGCTGCGTGTTGTTGTCCCGCGGAAGGGCGGGGCGCGGCGGGGGGCGGAGGCTGAGCGCGGCGGGGGGTGTGTTCAAGCGGCGGCCTTCTCCTGACGGGGCGTTTGCGACGGAGGACCGAGCGCCTCATTCCCCTCGAGGCGGACGGATAGCGAATTGGGCAGGGCGGCGGTGACGGTCGCCCGCACCATCTGGCCCGTCATGGCCGCCGAACCAAGGCCATGCACCGGCTGCAGCCAGGGCGAGCGGCCGGCGAACTGGCCTTCGTGCCGGCCGGCGCCGGTCACCAGTACATCGCAGACCTGCCCGACGCAGGACCGGTTGAAGGCATCCTGCTGTTCCCGCAGCAGGGCCTGGATTTCCTGCAGCCGGCGGTCCTTCTCGGCTTCCGCCACCTGCAGGCCGGCGGTCGCCGCGGGCGTGCCGGGGCGGGGGGAGTATTTGAAGGAATAGGAGAGCGCGAAGCCGACATCCGCAATCAGCTTCAGGGTGGCCTGGTGGTCCGCCTCGCTCTCCCCCGGATGGCCGGCGATGAAGTCGGAGGACAGGGCGATATCCGGCCGCGCCTGCCGCAGCCTGTCGGCGATGCCGCGGTAGAGATCCGCCTTGTGGCCGCGATTCATGGCCTGGAGCATGCGGTCCGACCCCGACTGCACCGGCAGGTGCAGGAAGGGCATCAGCTGCGGGATGCGGCCGTGGGCGGCGATCAGCGCATCGTCCATGTCGCGCGGATGGCTGGTGGTGTAGCGCAGCCGCGCCAGGCCCGGGATTTCCGCCAATTCCAGCAACAGCCGGTCGAGCGACCAGCTGCCGCCCGAAAGCCCCTCCCCATGCCAGGCATTCACATTCTGGCCGAGCAGCGCAATCTCCCGCGCTCCCTGCGCCACCAGGCGCTTCGCCTCCGCCAGCACGGCGGAGGCAGATCGGGAGTATTCGCTGCCGCGGGTGTAGGGGACGACGCAGAAGGAACAGAACTTGTCGCAGCCCTCCTGGATGGTGAGGAAGGCGGTGACGCCCTGGGGCGTGGTGGAATCCGGCAGGAAGTCGAATTTCTGTTCGGCCGGAAAGTCCGTCTCGATGACGGAGCCGGTGGCGCGGCTGATGCGGGCGACCATTTCGGGCAGCCGGTGATAGCTCTGCGGGCCGAGCACCAGGTCCACATAGGGGGCGCGGGCGGTGATCTCGGCGCCCTCCGCCTGGGCGACGCAGCCGGCCACCGCCAGGATCATCCGCTGGCCCGACTGTTCCTTCGCCTGCTTCAGCACGCGCAGCCGGCCGAGCTCGGAGAACAGCTTCTCGCTCGCCTTCTCCCGGATATGGCAGGTGTTCAGCACCACCATGTCGGCGTCTTCCGGCGTCTCGGTCGGCGCATAGCCGAGCGGGGCCAGCACATCGGCCATGCGGCCGCTGTCATAGACGTTCATCTGGCAGCCCCAGCTGCGGATGAACAATCGCCTGGGGGGGCCAGGCCGATCCAGGTCTTCAGGCTTCATTCCGGGCCATACTCCGCCGCCCCGCCCTGGGCCGGGCGGAGGGAAGCGGGGGATTTGCGCAGGCCGCGCGCCCGGGTCAAGCGAGGCGCTTCTGGCCCGCGGCCAGGAAGGTCTTTTGCTCCACCGCGGCAGGCTGCGGGATCGCGCCGCGCCGGGTCAAGCGGGAAGCGCAGCCCATGGCCCGCCCGGGCTTCACGCGGGCAGCAGCTCGGCCGCCGGCTGGCGCGGCCGCGGCGGCGCCGGGGCGCGCAGCGGCAGGGCCGGGCGGTTCTGCCGCAGGGTGGCGCAGGAATCCGCCACCACCCCGGCGCAGGCCGCGGTCAGCGCCTTGCGGTCCGGCCAGTCCGCGGCCTGCAGCGGCGCATGCAGGATGATGGTGGCCCGCCCGCCCGGGCGGCGCGCCAGTCGCCAGAAATGGGTGAAGATGTCCGTGTCGCCGTACCAGGCAAACAGCGGCCGGTCGCGGCGGCAGGCCGGCAGGCCGCCCAGCCGGTCGAAGACCACGGAGACCGGCTGCACCACCCGCGCGGTATCGGCGACGGAGAGAAAGGCGCTGCGGAAGGGCAGCACGCGGCCGCCATCGCTGGTCGTGCCCTCCGGGAACAGGATCAGGCTGTCGCCCTCGGCCAGGCGGGAACGGATGGCATCGGCCTCCCCCTTCGTGCCGGTGCGCTTGCGGCTGACGAAGACGGTGCGGCCGAGCTTTGCCACGGTGCGGATCAGCGGCCAGCCCTCGATCTCGGACTTGCCGACGAAGGCCGCCTCCAGCGTCGCGCCGAGCACCAGGACATCGAGCCAGGAGGAATGGTTCGAGACGAAGAGCACGGGTGCCTGCTTCGCCGGCTCCCCCACCACCTGGATGCGCAGCCCCATCAGGGCGCAGAGGGTGCGGTGATAGACCCGGGCGAAGGCGATGTGGCCGCGGCCCGGCAGCAGCAGCAGCAGGGCCTGGATCGGGATGGCGACCAGGGTCCAGAGCAGCAGGGAGACCAGCCGGCGCACCGCCCGGAAGCGCCCGCCAAGGGGCCGCAGGCCCAGCACATCCCCCCAGAGCCCTTCCGGGTCCGAGGCGGAGAATTGGATGGGCTTGCGCCGCAGCAGCTTGCGCGGGCGAAGCACCTCGGGCGCGGTCAGTCGAGCGGTTGCCTGCATGGAGAAGCATTAAGACAGCGATCCAAGGCAGGGCAATGAAGGCTTGACGACCATCCCGTGAACACCGGACCGGCTCCGCATCTTTTGTCGCGCCGGTGGCGGGCAGGGCACCGTCATGCCGCACCGGCCGCGTTGTGCACCGCCGCGGGTCACGGCAGGGTGCGGAACCCTGCAAGCCCCTGTAAGGTCCGCCTCATGACGCTGATCCCGCCCTCTTTCCGGCGCCGCGCGGCGCCGCGCCCCGCGGCCTGACCCGCATGCGCCTGGCTGTCCTGGGGGCGGGTGCGGTGGGGCCGGGGGCGGCGGCGCTGGCCGTCAGCCGGGGGCATCGGGCGGCGCTGTGGTCGCCGCGCGGCGGCGGCACGCATGGCATCGGCAGCAGCCTGGCGGTGCAGGGCGTGATCTCCGGCACCGCGCGGGTGGATGTGGCGGTCGATGTCGCCCGCGCCCTGGCCGGGGCCGACGCCGTGCTGGTCAGCGTGCCGCCGCATGCGCTGGGCCCGGTGCTGCGCCGCATCGTGCCGATGCTGGCCGAGGGCGTGCCGGTGCTGCTGGCGCCCAGCCATTCGCTGGCGCCGCTGCTGCTGGACCGGCTGCTGGCCCGCGCCGGCCGCCGCGCCCCGATCGGCGCCCTGGCCACGCCGCCGGTGGTGGCGGAGCGCCTGTCCGGCGACGAGCTGCGCATCCTGGCCCTGCCGGAGCGGGTGGAGCTCGCCAGCATTCCCGCCGCCGCCGCCGAACCCCTGGCGCGGCTTTGCACAGATCTCTTCGGCATGGACTTCCTGCCGCTGGGCGACGCGCTGGGCACGGCGCTGGCGGCGCATGAGCCGGTGCTGCAGGCGGCGCTCGCGCTGGGCAACGTCACCCGGATCGAGGCCGGGGAGGATTGGGACCAGCATGGCCGCATGACGCCCGCCATCTGCCGCCTGGCGGAGCGGCTGGATGCGGAGCGGCTGGCGCTGGCCACCGCCTATGGCCATGCGGTGCCGAGCCTGGCCGCCGCGCTGCATCGCCGCGGCGGCGTGCCGCAGGGCCCGCTGCCCGTCATGGCCCGCGCCTTGGCCGCCGCGCGCCCCACCCCCGGCCTGCGCGGGCTGGACGTGGCGCAGCTGGCGGTCAGCGTCACCTATGGCCTGGCGCTGTGGCTGCGCCTGGGGGCGGCGCGCGGCCTGCCGATGCCGATGACCCAGGCGGCGGTGGCGGTGCTGGAGGCGATGACGGGCAGCAGCCTGTCCGCCGACGATTTGTTGGAAGGGCTCGACCTGCAGAAGCTGCCGGCGCTGCTGCGGGACGGGCACGCGCGGTAGGGGGCGGGCGGGCGGGCCCCCACCCGGCCGCTGCGCGGCCACCCTCCCCCGTAAACGGGAGAGGGTACTGCCCCCTCCCCCGTTCACGGGGGGTTGCGGCACTGCCGCGACGCCGAAGGCTGGTCGGGGTGGGGGCCGGGACCGCGCCCCCTACCGTCCCGCCGCCCGCCGCAGCCGCGGCTTCTCCCCGGCCGGCACTTCCCGGTCCAGCAGCCCGTGCATCGCGGCCACAGTCTGCGGGCTCAGCCGGTGGATGCCCTCGGCCAGGCGATTGGCCAGCGCCGTCGCCTCCGGCGTCAGCCCGGCGGTGTCCAGCGTGACGCGCGGATGGGAGAGTTTCGCGAGTTCCGACAGCGCCTCCGCCTCGTCCCAGATCAGGCCGAAGAACTCGTTCACCTGGTGCACCAGCCCGGCCGAGGGCCGGCCGCGATGGCCGTGTTCGAGCGCGGAGAGATAGGCGGAGGAGACCTGGAGGTGGGTCGCCATGTCCTTCAGCGTCACCCGCCGCTGGCGTCGCAGCATGCGAAGCCTTGCGCCGAAGGGGGTCATCGCCGTGTCGGCGTATTGGTGCGGCGACGGCGCAGCAGCAGGTTCACGGCACCGGAATTCGTGGGGTGCGGATGCGCGGCGCCGAGCACCAGGGGGCGCATGTCGGGGTCGTTCAGCCAGTGCGGCAGTTCGCGCTGCAGAATGCCGCCCTCCGGCTGCGGGCCCTTGCCGGTCACCACCGTCACGGTGCGCACGCCTTCGGCGGCCGCGCGGTGCAGAAACGCACGAAAAACCAGATGCGCCTCCGCCACCCGGCGGCCGTGCAGGTCCAGCGTGCGCTCCGCCCGCATATCGCCGCGGCGCAGCGCCTGCCAGCGCTTGCGGTCGAGCCCGCCCGGCACCTCCCCCACCCGGATCTCGGGCGGCGGCAGCGGCCGGGCTGGCTTCTTGGGCGCGGGCGCGATGGCGAGCTGGGCCGGGGGCTCCGGTGCCGGTGCCGCGGGGGCGGGCGGCGCGGGCGGGCGCTGATGGCCAAACAGCGGCCGGATCTCCGCGGTGAAGGCGCGCCACAGCGCGAGGTCGGCCTGGTTCAGCCGCTTTTCGCGCATGGCCTGTCTCAATCGCCCGGGGCGGCGGGGGCGCCCGGCTGGGTGGTGGCCTCGGCCCGCGCCTCGGCGGGGCTTTCCATGCGGGGCGCCGGCTCGTCCTCCACCAGCAGGATATGCAGGCGGCGCGGGCCATGCGCGCCGAGCTCCAGCGTCTGCTCGATATCGGCGGAGCGGGAGGGGCCGGTGACCAGCATGATGTTGCGCGGCATGAAGCCGCCGGTCAGCGAATCCTGTGCCCCCGCCCGCAGCCGGTCCCAGGCCTCCTCATAGGCGCCGACCACGTCGGAGGCGCGCAGCACGGCGATTTCCGTATCGGGCAGCAGGTTCAGCGTGGTCGGGCGTTCCGCGCCGGAGGGCAGCACCAGCGTGCCGGTCTCCGCGATGCCGGCCCAGGCATGCTGGAGGGAGACGGCATCGCCATCCTGCGCCCGCCGCGCCTCCCGCTCCAGCATCGGGCGGGTGGACCAGTCGATCCCGGTGAGGTCGGGATGCGGCGCCATGACGATGCGCGACGGCAGGTTCTGCGCGGCCAGGTAGTCCGCTACGGCGGCGGGGATGGCGGCGTGGTCCGGCACGCGCTCGACCGTGCCGAATTCCTTTTCCACATTGCGGATGAACAGCGCGATCTGCTCGGCGCGCGGCAGGCGGGACCGGGCGGGGATGAGGTGGCGCGGATGGGTGGCGATGCGGCCGGCCAGCATGGCCTGCTGGTCCGCCGGCAGCGGGCCGCGCTTCAGGCCGCGGCGGATGGCGCCCAGGATGGCGTCCTTGCTCATCGCTGTTCGTCTTCCATCGCGTCCCGCACCGCCTGTTCCAGCTTGGCCAGGGCTTCCTCGATCCGGTCCAGATCCTCGTTCAGCCGCGCCGCGGGCGTGTCCGCGTCGATGCGGGCATAGATTTCTTCCAGCGTGCCGGTGGGGCGCGGCGCGGTGCGGGTCGGGGCATTTTCGGGGAAGCGGTAGCCGTGGATGCGCTCCGCCTCCTCGCCCGCCGGCAGCATGGGGTCGCGGCTCATCGGCGGCCCCCCCGCTGCTGGGCCTGGTAGCGCGCCATGAAGGTGCCGCCCGGCTCGGGCGCCGGCAGGTCCCGCCCCGCGGTCCAGCCGCCGGCGAGCGGCAGGGATTTGAAAGCGCCCTTGCCGCGGCCGAGCAGCCCCAGCGCGCCGATGCCAAGCTTCGTGGCCAGGCGATAGGCCGTGGGCCGCTTGGCGAACCAGGCCCAGAAGCCGAGGCCCGAGCGGACGGATTGCGGCGACAGATGCCGCTCGAATTCCCGCTCCCGCCAATGCCGCATCAGCTTCGGCAGGGGGATCTTCACCGGGCAGACGCTTTCGCACTTGCCGCAGAAGGTGGAGGCGTTCGGCAGGTTGCCGGCCTTGTCGATGCCGATCAGCGTGGGCGTCAGCACGCTGCCCATCGGGCCCGGATAGACCCAGCCATAGGCGTGCCCGCCGGTCACGCCATAGACCGGGCAGTGGTTCATGCAAGCGGCGCAGCGGATGCAGCGCAGCATCTCCTGGAAATCGGTGCCGATCATGTTCGACCGGCCATTGTCGATCAGGACCACATGGTAGTCCTCAGGCCCATCGAGATCGCCCTCGCGCCGGATGCCGGTGGAGAAGGTGGTGTAGACGGAAAAATCCTGGCCGGTGGCGGAGCGGGCGAGCAGGCGCAGCAGGCTGGTCGCATCCTCCAGCGTCGGCACCACCTTTTCGATGCTGGCCAGCACGATGTGGGTTTTCGGCAGGGTCTGCGTCAGGTCGCCATTGCCTTCGTTGGTGACGATGACGGAGGAGCCGGTCTCGGCGATCAGGAAATTGGCGCCGGTGATGCCGACATCCGCCGCCAGGAAGCGCGACCGCAGCTTGGTGCGGGCTTCCGCCATGATGTCGCTGCGCTCATGGAAGACGCGGTCCTTCGGCAGCTCCGTATGGATCTCCCGGAAGGTCTTTTCCCAGTCCTCCCGGTTCAGGTGAAAGGCCGGGCCGATGATGTGGCTCGGCGGCTCCTTGCGAATTTGAAGGATGTATTCGCCGAGGTCGGTCTCCACCGGCTCGATGCCATGGGCTTCGAGGTGGTCGTTGATGCCGAGCTCCTCGGAGATCATCGACTTGCCCTTGGTGACCGTGCGCGCACCCTTGTCGCGGCAGATCTTCAGGACGGCCGCGCGGGCTTCGTCGGCGGTCGAGCACCAGTGGACCGTGCCGCCGGCGCGCTCGACCTGGGCCGCATAGGCCTCCAGGTAGAAATCCAGGTTCGCCAGGGTGTGGTTCTTGATGTCGCGGCCGATCTCCCGCAGCCGCTCGAATTCCGGCAGGGCGGCGACCGCCGCGGCGCGCTTGCCGTGCGAGGTGCCCTTGCTGCGGTCGAGCGCCTTCTGCAGCCCGGCATCGGCCAGGGCGCGGGCGGCATTCGCCTTGAAGGCGGGGGAGGTGATGTGGACCACGGGCGCTCTCCTGCTTGCTGCTGATATAGCGGGAAAAGCCGATCCGTGCAGCCTCGGCTGCTGGGCTACCCCAGCAGCCGCCCGATCACCCGCGCCGTGTAATCCACCACCGGGATGATCCGCCCGTAATTGATCCGCGTCGGCCCGATCACGCCGATGGCGCCCACGATCTGCTCCGCCCCGTTGCGGAAGGGCGAGACCACCATCGACAGCCCGGCGCTGTCGAACAGCCCGCTCTCGGCACCGATGAAGATCTGCACCCCCTCCCCGCGCTGGGCCAGGTCCAGCAGGCGCAGCATGGTCTCCTGCGCCTCCAGCCGCTCGAACAGCGCCTGGATCTCCTGCACCCGCTGGGCGTGGTCCAGGTTCTGCAGCAGCTTCGCCTGGCCGCGCAGGATCAGCGATCCGCCGGCGCCGCCGGACCAGGTGCCGAGCCCGGCCTCGATCACCTGGTTGGTCAGGGCATCCAGCGCGGTGCGGTTGGCGGCGATCTCCTCCGCCACCGTGCCGCGGGTCTCCTCCAGCGTGCGGCCGGACAGGCGGGCGTTCAGGTAGTTGCTGGCCTGCTGCAGGGCGGAGGGCGGCAGGCCGAGCGGCACCTCGATGACGCGGTTCTCCACCTGGCCATCGGCCGTCACCAGCACCACCAAAGCGCGGCCGGTGCCGAGCGCCACGAATTCGATGTGCCGCACCGGCGCTTCCCGCTTCGGCGCCACCACCAGCCCCGCGGCGCCGGCGAGGCCCGAGAGCATCTGGCTGGCCTCGCCGAGCGTTTCCTGCAGGGAACGCCCGCCGGCGGCGCAGCGGGCGGCGATGGCGTCCCGCTCCTCCTCCGGCAGCACGCCGAATTGCAGCAGGCCGTCGACGAACAGGCGGAGGCCGCGCTCGGTCGGCAGGCGGCCGGCGGAGGTGTGGGGGGCAAACAGCAGCCCGGCATCCTCCAGATCCGCCATGACATTGCGGATGGTGGCCGGCGACAGGGCCTGCGGCAGGCGGCGCGACAGGGTGCGAGACCCCACCGGCTCCCCGGTCGCGACATAAGTCTCCACCAGCTCGCGAAAAATCGCGGCGCTGCGGTCGTCCAGTCCCGGTGGCAGCGGGATGGAGGTGATGGAATGGCTCATCGCGGGCGCCCCGGTGGGGCGCGGCGGCCTGGTGATTGGACCCATGGGGGCGTGTCCCAAACCGTTAAGATTCAAGGAATAGGCTAGGGTCCGGCATGGTGCGCGGTCAACCTTGCCCATGCCCTAAGGTCATGTCGCGGGGCGCCTGCCGCAAGGCCTGGTAGCAGGCCCCGCCGTCGGCACCGGCAAGGTTTCGACACGATCGTGCCATTCCCCGGTTACGACAGGGCGCTGGAATGCCGCCCGAGGCGAGGAGGTCGGGGGCATGGCAAGGCGGAAGGACATCGGGCTTTGGGCGCGGCTGCTGGGCAGCTGGCTGGCGCCGTTGCAGCCGGCAGGCGCGGGCGGGCGGGCATGACGGCGATGTTCACGGCGGCCTCCCTGCTGCTGGCGGGCGGGGCGGGGCTGCTCTCCTCCCTGCTGGTGGCGCCGGTGCGCGGCGCAGCGCGCCTGGTGGCGCTGCTGCTGGCCTCCACCGCCGCGGTCGGGCTGGGGCTGCTGCTGCTGGTCGGGCCGCCGGAGCCCGAATTCTTCCTGACCCTGCCGATCGCGGCATTGCCATCCCAGCAAGGTTGACGCGGCCGGCCATGCGCCGGCAGGTGGCGGCATGCTGCGCCTTTTCCTGTTCACCGCGCTGCTGATCGGGGCCGCCCCGGCCGCCGCACAGCCGGCCGCCCCGCCCGAGGACCCCTGGACCGCCTGCACCCGCGCCATCGCGGCGGCGGAGGCGCGGAGCGGCATCCCGGATGGGCTGCTGCTGGCCATCGCCCGGGTCGAAAGCAGCCGCGCCCGCCCCGGCGGCGGCAGCGCGCCCTGGCCCTTCGCGCTGAATGCCGGGGGCGAGAGCCTGTTCCCCGAAACGGCGGCGGAGGCGGTGGCGAAGGTGGAGGCGCTGCGCGAGGCCGGCCAGCGCTCCGTCGATGTCGGCTGCATGCAGGTGAACCTGTTCTACCACCCCGCGGCCTTCCCGGAGCTGGAGCAGGCCTTCCACCCGCCGACCAACGTCGCCTATGCGGTGCGCTTCCTGCGGGAGCTGCGTGGCCGCACGGCGAGCTGGGCGGAGGCGGTGGCGCAGTACCATTCCATGGAGCCGGGGCGGGGCCTGGCCTATCACCAGCGGGTGCGGGTGGCGCAGGGCACCGCGCTGCCGCCGGCCGCCGTTTCGGGGCTTTGCGCGCCCGGGCTGCGGGCCCGGCTGGTGATCCCGCCCGGCGCCGGCGCGCGGCCGCGCCTGACGTGCAGGAGATAGGGCCTGTGGACGGTTGGGCTGCGGGCGCGTCCGGCGGCGCTTTTCCGCGCTGGGGGCTGTCCACCATGCTCGCCGATGGAAAGCCATCGGCTCCGCTGTCTTCCTGCCCAGCACGAAAAATCCCTCGCCGGCCGCATCCCGGCCCCAACCGTCCACCGGCCCAGGGAACCCGAGGCTCCTTCCGCGCTTACAACGGCATCACGCGGAGCGACGGGACATGGGTTTCATCTGGACGATCATCATCGGCTTCCTGGCCGGTGCCCTGGCAAAATTCCTCATGCCCGGCCGCGATCCGGGCGGCTTCATCATCACCATCCTGCTCGGCATCCTGGGCGCTGTCGTGGCGACCTGGCTGGGCCAGGCGGTCGGCTGGTACCGGGCGGGCGAGGGGGCGGGCTTCATCGGCGCGGTGGTCGGCGCGGTGATCGTGCTGGCGATCTACCGGGCCATCGCCGGCCGGCGCGCCTGACGGTTTCGCCCCAGCCGGGGCGAAGGACGTGCGTCGTGGAAAGGGGTCCATCCGCGCTGGATGGGCCCCTTTCGCGTTTCAGCGCGAGACCTTGGCCTCGATCGCATCCCAGATGGCGCGTTCCAGGTGGATGCCGTCGAAGCGCGCGATCTCCTGCAGGCCGGTGGGGCTGGTGACGTTGATCTCGGTCAAATAGCCGCCGATCACGTCGATGCCGACGAAGATCATGCCGCGCGCCCGCAGCTCCGGCCCGATGGCGGCGCAGATCTCCTTCTCGCGGTCGGTCATGATGGTCTGGGTGGCCTTGCCGCCGACATGCATGTTGGACCGCGCCTCGCCGGCCGCCGGCACGCGGTTGATGGCGCCCATGGCCTCGCCATCCACCAGGATGATCCGCTTGTCGCCCTCCCGCACCGCGGGGACGTATTTCTGGATCACCAGCGGCTCCCGCGACCGCTCGGTGAACATTTCGACCAAGGCATTCATGTTGGGATCGTCGGGGCGCAGGTGGAAGACGCCGGCGCCGCCATTGCCGAACAGGGGCTTGATGATGATGTCGCCGTGCTTCTGGCGGAATTTGCGGATCTGGCCGACATCGGCCGTCACCAGCGTCTCCGGCATCAGCTCCGGGAAATGGGTGACGTAGAGCTTCTCGGGCGCGTTGCGGACGCTGGCCGGGTCGTTCACCACCAGGGTCCTGGGGTGGATATGCTCCAGGATGTGCGTGGCGGTGATGTAGGCCATGTCGAAGGGCGGGTCCTGGCGCATCAGCACCACGTCCACCTGGCCGAGGTCCAGCTCCTCGGTCGCGCCCAGGGTGAAGTGGTCGCCCTTCACCCGGCGCACCTCCACAGGCTGGGCCTGCGCCAGCACCCGGCCGCCCAGCAGCGCCAGGTCCCGCACATGGTAGTGCCACAGCGCGTGGCCGCGGGCCTGGGCTTCCAGCATCATGGCGAAGGTGCTGTCGCCGTCGATGTTGATGGAGGCGATGGGGTCCATCTGGACCGCGACCTTGAGGCTGCGCGCCATGCGGGGATCTCCGTTGTGGCCCCTCCTGTGGCACTGCCGGCCGCCGGTTGAAAGAGGGGGCCGCCGCCATTGACCGGCGCGGTGGCGGCGGGGCACTTCAGCGGAATGAACATCCTCTCCGGAAAGGCCCGCAAGGCCGGTGTGCTGGGCTGGCCGGTGGCGCATTCACGTTCCCCGCGCCTGCACGGCTTCTGGCTGGAGCGCTACGGCATCGACGGCGCCTACCTGCCTCTGCCGGTCGCCCCCGTGCATTTTCCGGAGGCCGTCCGCGCCCTGGTCCAGCTCGGCTTCGCCGGGGCCAATGTGACCATCCCGCACAAGGAGGCCGCCTTTGCCTTGTGTGATGCGGTGGATGACGCGGCGCAGCGGGCGGGGTCGGTCAACACGCTGTTTTTCCGCGAAAATGGCCGGATCGAAGGCACCAGCACCGATGGCTACGGCTTCCTCGAATCGGTGCGGGAGCAGGCGCCGGGCTGGCAGGCGGGGGATGGGCCAGCGGTGATCCTCGGCGCCGGCGGGGCGGTCCGGTCGGTCGCCGCGGCGCTGCTCGATGCCGGCTGCCCGCGGCTGGTGCTGGCCAATCGCACCGCGGTGCGGGCGGAGGCCCTGGCCCGGGATCTCGGCGGGCCGATCGAGGTGACGGACCGGCCGCGCCTGGAAGACGCCGCCCTGCTGGTGAACGGCACCTCGCTGGGCATGGAGGGCCAGCCGCCGCTGGTGCTCGACCTGGCGCCGCTGCCCGCCACGGCGGTGGTGGCGGACCTGGTCTATGTGCCGCTGGAAACGCCGCTGCTGGCGGCCGCGCGGGCGCGCGGGCTGCAGGCGGTGGATGGGCTCGGCATGCTGCTGCACCAGGCGCGGCCCGGCTTCGCCGGCTGGTTCGGGGTGGAGCCGCGCGTGGATGCGGCGCTGCGCGCCTTCGTTGCGGCCGACCTGATGCCATGAAGGTCATCGGCCTGACCGGCAGCATCGGCATGGGCAAGTCGACGGCGGCGAATACCTTCCGCCGGCTGGGCGTGCCGGTCTTCGACGCCGATGCGGCGGTGCATGCGCTGCAGGCCCGCGGCGGCGCGGCCGTGGTGCCGGTGGAGGCCGCCTTTCCCGGCACCACGGCGGAGGGCCGGGTGAACCGGGAGGCGCTGCGCGCCCGCGTGCTGGGCGATCCCGCGGCCCTGAAGCGGCTGGAAGGCATCATGCACCCCCTGGTGCGCCGCGCCGAACGTGCCTTCCTGGCGGCCTGCCGCCGGCGGGGCGCGCGGCTGGCCGTGCTCGACATCCCCCTGCTGCTGGAGACCGGCGGCCAGGCCCGGGTGGATTTCGTGCTGGTGGTCTCCGCCCCCGCCGCCGTGCAGCGCGCCCGGGTGCTGCGCCGGCGCGGCATGACGCCGGAGCGCCTGGCCGCCATCCTCGCCCGTCAGATGCCGGATGCGAAAAAGCGGCGGCGGGCGGATGCGGTGGTGCAGACCGGCCAGTCCCGGCACCATGCCCAGCGGCAGATCCGCGAACTGGTTGGAAGGATGCGCCGCTGATGCGCCAGATCGTGCTGGATACCGAAACCACCGGCCTCGACCCCGCCTCCGGCGACCGGGTGATCGAGGTGGCGGCCATCGAGATCTTCAACTTCATGCCGACCGGCGCGACCTTCCACGAGCTGGTGGACCCGGAGCGCGACGTGCCGGAGGAAGCGACGCGGGTGCACGGCATGACGGCCGAGATGCTACGCGGCAAGCCGCTGTTCCGCGACATCGCCGGCAAGCTGCTGGATTTCCTGGGCGATAGCGAGATCATCGCCCATAACGCGCCCTTCGACTTCGGCTTCCTGGATGCCGAGCTGGTGCGCGCCGGCCGGCCGCGGCTGGATCGCGCGCGGATGGTGGACAGCCTGGCGGTGGCCAAGCGGCGCTATCCCGGCCTGCCGAACAGCCTGGACAGCCTCTGCCGGCGCCTCGGCGTCGATAACTCCATGCGCACGGCGCACAATGCGCTGCTCGACGTGAAGCTGCTGGCCGAGGTCTATCTCGAGCTGATGGGCGGCAAGCAGCCGGGCTTCGAGCTGGCCGCCCGCGCCGCCCGGCCCGCGGCCCCCGGCAGCATCGTGGTGGCGCCGGTGGCCCGCACGCCGCGGCCGATCGTGCCGAGCGAGGCGGAGCTGGAAGCGCATGCGGCCTTCGTCGCGAAGAAGCTGAAGGACCCGCTCTGGATCAGCCTGTCCGAGGCGCCGTCCCTGTCATAAGGTGGCCCGATGACCTCGCCCCGCCCCCGCGTCGCGCTCTTCGTCACCTGCCTGGTGGACCTGTATCGCCCTTCGGTCGGCTTCGCCGCCATCAAGCTGCTGGAGGAGGCAGGCTGCCAGGTGGTGGTGCCGCAGGCGCAGACCTGCTGCGGCCAGCCCGCCTACAATTCCGGCGACCGCGCCACGGCCACCGAGCTGGCCCGCGCCGTGGTCGATGAATTTCTGGCCTACGACTACACCGTCGCGCCGTCAGGCTCCTGCGCCGGGATGATCAGCCACCACTTCCCGGGCCTGTTTGCCGACGACCCGCACTACCGCGGCAAGGCGGAGGCGCTGGCCGCCAAGACGCACGAGCTGGTCTCCTTCCTGGTGGATGTGCGCGGCATGACGCAGGTAGCGGCGAAGTTCGACGGCATCGCCACCTATCACGACAGCTGTTCCGGCCTGCGGGAGCTCGGCGTGAAGGCGCAGCCGCGCAAGCTGCTGGGCTCGGTCGCCGGCTTGGCGCTGAAGGAAATGGGCGACAGCGAGCTGTGCTGCGGCTTTGGCGGGACCTTCTGCGTGAAGTACCCGGACATCTCGACGCGCATGGTCTCCGACAAGACCAAGGACATCGCCGCGACTGGCGCCGACACGCTGCTGGCCGGCGACCTGGGCTGCCTGCTGAACATGGCGGGCCGGCTGGGCCGCGAAGGTTCTGCCGTTCAGGTGCGGCATGTGGCGGAGGTGCTCGCCGGGGTGACCGAGGAGGTCGCGCCGATCGGGATGGCGAAGGGCTGAGGCGCGGCGGGCCGGCATGGCGCAGGTCAAGATCTACGGTCGCCGCGCCACCCTGGCCCCGCTGCGGACCGCCCTCTCGGATGCGATCCATGCCGCGGTCATGCAGGCCCTGGCCTATCCGGCGGAGAAACGCTTCCACCGCTTCATCGGCCTCGACGCCGAGGACTTCATCCACCCGCCCGACCGCAGCGCACACTACATCATCATCGAGATCAGCCTGTTCGAAGGCCGCTCGCCCGAGGCGAAGAAGGCCCTGATCCGCGGCCTCTTCGCGCGCATCCCGGAGGCCACCGGCATCACGCCCCAGGACATCGAGATCACGCTTCAGGAGAGCCCGCGCAGCGCCTGGGGCATTCGCGGCCTGCCGGGGGATGAGATCGGGCTGGACTACAAGGTGGAGGTCTGAGGCGGGGCCGACTCAGCGCCACCCCTGCGCCGTCGCATAAGCCACAATCCGGTCCGCGGTGCCGCGGGCCAGGGCGCCGATTTCCTGCGGGCCGCGGGCCTCGCCCATGGCGCCGCGGATCGCGGTGCCGGCCACCACCATGCCGGCGCCCCGCCCGGCGCCGATCACGCCGCCGGGCATGCGGCCGCTATCGGCATCCAGCGCGAAGCTGTCCACCTCCCGCGGTGCGGCCCCGGCCACGTCCTGGAAGGCCAGCACGGCATGGCCGGCGACCCGGCTGGCGCCCAGGCCGAAGCCGATGACGGTGCGCCGCGCGCGGTTGCCTTCCTCCAGCGCGGTGAAGCGGCCCTGCACCAGTAGGCGGGGCGTCGCGGCCGTGGCCGCGCCGGCCTCGGCGGCGGGGGCGGCGGTGAAACCGCGCTCGCGCAGCGCGGCCACCAGGGCGGTCTGGAAGCCGGCGATGGCTTCCTCCGCCGCCGCGCGGCGGGCAGCGGCGTCGTTACCGTTCATGGCGCGCTGCGCCCGCAGCAGCGGCGCGGCATCCAGCGTCACCTGGCGCGGGTCCAGCGCAAAGCGCTCCACCACGATCTGCGCCGGCGCCGGCAGGCGGTCCGCGGCGGGAAGGCCGGGTGTGGCAGGGGCCAGCGGGGCGACCGTGGCCTGGGCGCAGGCGCCCAGCAGCAGCAAGGCGAGCAGAGCGGGAATGGGGCGGAACATGCGAAACCTCCTTGCGGCAGGAAGCTTGCTGCACCCATTCCGATAAAGGAACTGTTATGTCGCCGGCCGCGGCCGGTCAGACGATCCGCACGGCCCCGTCGCCGGGAATGTCCGGCGCGCCGAGCGCCACCAGCAGGGCGCTGCGCAGCGCCGCCAGTTTGCGCTCATTCTCCACCTTCAGCCCGAAGACATCCTTCACGTAGAAGACGTCCACCGCCCGCACGCCATAGGTGGTGATATGGGCGCTGGCGATCTGCAGGCCCTGGCCGCTGATCGCCGCCGTCACCGCATGCAGCAGGCCGGGCCGGTCGCGGCCATTCACCTCGATCACCGTGTGGGTGTTCGACGCATGGTTGTCCAGCACGACGCGGGGCGGGATGGTCACGGCGCGCAGCCGGGCCGGTTCGCGACGCACCTTGGCGATTTCCTCCTCCAGCCGCAGGCGGCCGGACAGCGACTGCTCGATCAGCACGGCCAGCCGCGCCAGGCGATGCGGCGCGTCGAAGGCACCGCCGGCAGCGTCCTGTACCCAGAAGGTATCGAGCGCCATGCCATTGGTCATGGTGTGGATGCGCGCATCGACGATGCTGGCGCCGGCCACCGCCAGCGCGCCGGCGATGCGGCTGAACAGGCCGGGGTGGTCGGAGCAGTAGACGGTGACCTCGGTGACGGAGCGCGCCTCGATCACGCGGGTGCGGACCGTCAGCGGGGCGTTGTCGGCCTCGGCCTCGCGGATCATCTCGGCGTGGCGGGCATGCGTCTCGGGATCGAAGGACAGCCAGTAGCCGGGATAGCCGAGGCCGAGGAACAGGTCGGTCTCCGCCTTGGTCTGGTGCGTCAGCAGCGCCGCGGCGGCGGCCCGCGCCCGGGCCACGCGGGTGTCGCGCTCCGGCACGGAAAGCCCGCCGGCCAGCACTTCCGCCACGCGCCAATACAGTTCGCGCAGCAGCGTCGCCTTCCAGCCGTTCCAGACCTTCGGGCCCACGGCGCGCATATCGGCGACGGTCATCACCAGCAGCAGCCGCAGGCGTTCGGGGGACTGGACGGTCTCGGCGATGTCGAGGATGGTCTTGGGGTCGTCGATGTCGCGCTTGAAGGCGGTCTGGCTGATCAGCAGGTGGTTCAGCACCAGCCAGGAGACGGTCTCCGTCTCCTCCGGCGACAGGCCGAGCTTGGGACAGATCTCCAGCGCGATCTGCGCGCCCATTTCCGAATGGTCGCCGCCGCGGCCCTTGGCGATGTCATGCAGCAGGACGGAGACGTACAGCGCGCGGCGCGACTGGATCTGGCCGATGAGCTCGGAGGCGACCGGCGCGACCTCTCCCAGCTCGCCGCGTTCCAGGGCGGCCAGCACGCCGATCGCCTCGATCGTGTGCTCCTCCACGGTGAAGACGTGGTAGGTGTCGAACTGCATCAGGCCGACGATGCGGGCCCAGTCCGGCATGAAGCGGGACAGGAAGCCCACCTCGTTCAGCACGCGCATGAAGCGCGCCGGGTCGCGGCCGGTCAGCAGGTCGAGGAACAGCGCATTGGCGGGCAGGTCGTCGCGCAGCTGCTGGGCGTAGCGCGCATTGCGGATCAGCGCGCGATGCGCCAGCGGGTGGATTTCCAGGTTCCGGTCCCGCGCGGCGCGCACCAGGCGCAGCATGATGGCGGGGTCGGCGGCGATGTTCCGGTCCGGCGCGAACAGCACTTTCCCGTCTGCCAGCGCCATGCCGGCCTGGGAGAGCGCGGCATCGCCGGCGGGCAGCACGGCGGGGGGCCCAAGCGCCGCGCGTTCCAGCGCGGGTTCCAGCAGCCGGGTCAGGCGCACCACGTCCCGGGCTGTCAGGAACAGGTGCTTCATGAAGCGCTCGACGCCGTCCTGAACACCATGTCGTGTGTATCCCATCCGGGCACCGACGACGGGCTGCAGGTCGAAGGTCAGGCGTTCTTCCGCTCGGCCGGTCACGTAGTGAAGGTGAAAGCGGACGGTCCACAAGAAGTTCCAGGCGCGGCGGATGGCGCGGGCTTCCTGCGGGGTCAGCAGCCCGCCGCCGGGGCTGTCCGCGCCGACCAGTTCCGGCATGCGCTGCACGCCGAAGGCATGGCGTGCGAGCCAGTAGAGCGTTTGCAGGTCGCGCAGCCCGCCGCGGCCTTCCTTCACATGGGGTTCCACCAGGAAGGGGCTTTCGCCGTAGCGGGCGTGCCGCGCCTGGCGTTCCGCGCGCTTCGCCGCCAGGAAGGGCGCCAGGCCGCTGGCCTTGCGGGCGGCGAGGAAGGCGGTGTCGAAGCGCTCGAAGATCGCACGCTCGCCAGCCAGGAAGCGGGCATCGATCAGCGCGGTCTGGATGGTGACGTCGCCGCGGGAATCCTCGATGCACTCCGCGACCGTGCGGGTGGCATGCCCCACCTTCAGCCCGAGGTCCCAGAGCAGATACAGCAGGAATTCGACCGACCGCCGCCCCT
Source organism: Falsiroseomonas tokyonensis (assembly GCF_019024325.1). Classification (GTDB taxonomy): domain Bacteria; phylum Pseudomonadota; class Alphaproteobacteria; order Acetobacterales; family Acetobacteraceae; genus Falsiroseomonas; species Falsiroseomonas tokyonensis. Next base: position 749,761 of record NZ_JAFNJS010000001.1, on the reverse strand, counting down.
GCGGCCCGAGCGGCTTCTCCGACAGGAAGAGCAGGTCGATATCGGAATAGGGGGCGAGGACGCCGCGGCCATAGCCGCCGGTGGCGATCAGGGCGAAGGGCGGCTCCGCCGCCGGTGCGACGGGCGGTTCCGCCGCGGCCTCGGCGCCCGGGCTGATCGCCGGATCGGCGCAAGCGGCCAGGGTATAGCTGTGGATCGCGGCGACGATGCCGTCGGTCAGTGCGGCCAGCCAGCGTGCGGCGCCGAGGCCGGAGAGGTCATGCGCCTCGAAGGCCCGCTGCACCCGGCCCTGGATGCGGCCGAGCTGGCGGCGTAGCAGGCCGAGCGCGATGTCGCGCGCAACCGGCCGGCCATCGACCAGTCCCGCGATGAGATCCGGCAGGACCTCGGGCGGTTCGGCCGGGAGGGCAAGAGCAGCCGCTGGGGTGGGCGGTTGGCCGAGGCTGACGGTCATTCCTGTCACACTACCGTGTCACCCGCGCCAGCGACAGTCTTCTCGTGTTGCGCTGCGATAACTTCCGCAGCCGAATCATTCATCTGCTCCGCCAGAGCCTTCAGCCGGTAGAGCGCGTCCTGCGCCTCTCGCGGGGAAAGCGCATCGGGGTCCAGTGCGGCAAGTTCCGCGTGCAGCGGGGTCTGCGGGGCGGTGGGGCCAGAGGAAGGGCGAGCGGCGAAAAGCGGCAGTTCGTCCGCCAGCGTATCCGGGCCGCCGGCCCGCGCGCGGGCCTCCAGCGCCGCCAGCACTTCGGCCGCGCGTTTCAGGACTGGGCGCGGCACGCCGGCCAGGCGGGCCACATGCACGCCCCAGGAGCGTTCGGAGGCGCCGGGGCCGACCAGGTGCTGGAACACCACCTCCCCCCGCCATTCCCGCACCTGCATGCGGGCGAGCTGCACTTCGGGCAGGCGACCAGCCAGGGCGGTCAGTTCATGAAAATGGCTGGCGAAGATGGCGCGGCAGCGGATGCGGTCGTGCAGCGCCTCCAGCACCGCCCAGGCGATGGCGAGGCCATCCCAGGTGGCGGTGCCGCGGCCGACCTCGTCGAGCACGACCAGGGACCGGGCGGTGGCCTGGTTGAGGATGGCGGCGGTCTCGGCCATTTCCACCATGAAGGTCGATCGCCCGCCGGCGATGTCGTCACCGCCGCCGACGCGGGAGAACAGCCGGTCCACCAGGCCCATGCGGGCGGCGGTGGCGGGCACGAAAAGGCCCGCCTGGGCCAGCACCACCATCAGCGCATTCTGCCGCAGCCAGGTGGACTTGCCCGCCATGTTCGGGCCGGTCAGCAGGCACAGGCGGCGGCCCGGCGACAGGTCGCAGTCATTCGGCACGAAGGCCGGGCCGCGTGCGCGTTTCTGGACGGCTTCCACCACCGGATGGCGGCCGGCGGTGATGCAGAATTCCGCGCGCTCGGTGAGTTCCGGCCGGCACCAGCCGCCTTCGGTGGCGAGCTGCGCGCTGGCGGCGTGCAGGTCGAGTTCCGCGAGCGCCCGGGCGGCGTCCGAAATGGCGCTGCCGGCGGCCAAGGCTAGGCGTTTCAGATGGGCGATGCAGGCGCGTTCGCGTTGCGCGGCACGCTCCCCGGCCTCCGCCACCTTGCGGTCCAGCTCGGCGAGCGCGGTGCAGGTGAAGCGCATGGCGTTCGCCATGGTCTGGCGCAGGATGGGCGCCATCGGCTGGCCGGCGGCGACCGGCGGGGATTGCACCAGCTTCTGGCCGGCGACGGCGGGGAGTTCTGCCAGAAAGCCGAATTGCTGGTGGTGGCGAATCTTCAGGCTGGCGACGCCCCAGGCCTGGGCGAGGTCCATCTGCAGCGCCGCCACCGCCTCCCGCGCCCCATCGCGCAGGCGGCGCAGCGCGTCCAGCTCCCCGTCATAGCCGGCGGCGATCACCCCGCCATCTTCCAGCCGCGCCGGCATTTTTTCGGCGTTCAGCGCGCGGCCGTATTCGGCGGCGAGCGTCGGGTCCAGGCGCAGGGCGGCGCGCGCCTCGGTGATCAGCGGCGGGGGCGGGATGGGGGCGGCGTCCAGCGCCTCGGCGGCCTGCTCGGCGCGCGCAAAACCGCTGGCGAGTGCGGAAAGATCGCGCGGGAAGAAGCGGTCCAGCGCCAGGCGGCCGAGCGCCCGGGCCATGTCGGGGGCGCCCTTCAGCGTGCCGCGCAGGGCCATGCGTGTGGCTTCCGCGCCCAGCAGGAAGGCCACCGCATCATGCCGAGCGGAAACGGCCTCGGCCTCGGCCAGGGGCGCGGACAGGCGGGCGGCGAGTTCGCGGGCGCCGGCCGCGGTCAGCGTGCGATCGACGGCGGCAAACAGCGTGGCCTCGGTCCCGCCGCGCTGATCCCGTAAAATTTCCAGGCTGCGCCGCGTCGCGGCATCCAGCGCCAGCGTGCCGGCGGCGCCGGCCTGCGGGCGGGGCGGGTCCAGCCGCGGCAGGGCGCCGGCCTGGGTTTCGCGGACATAGGACAGGGCCAGCGCCGCCGCCGAAAGTTCGGCGGGGGAGAAGCGACCGAAGCCGTCCAGCGTGGCGACGCCAAAGGCCTCCCGCAGCAGGCGGGCCGGATCGCGCGGCGGGGCGCGTTCGGCGATGCGGCCGGGCAGGCGCTGGGCGAGGTCCGGCAGCTCCGCCAGCTCGCGCGGCGCGCAGGCCTCCACCGGCTCGATCCGCGCCAGCAGGGCGCCGAGCTCGGCGCGGGCCAGACCCATGGTCTCGAAGGCGCCGGTCGAGACATCGACCCAGGCGGCGGCCAGGTCCCCGTCGGTCTCGGCCAGCGCCAGCAGCCAGGCGGGGCGGGCGGCGTCGAGCAGCCCGTCCTCCGTCACCGTGGCCGGCGTCACCACGCGCACCACCTCGCGCCGGATGGTGGGGGCCTTCCGCTTTTTCGCCTCCTCCGGCGTTTCCATCTGGTCGCAGATCGCGACGCGGTGGCCCTGGCGGATCAGCCGCGCCAGATAGGCCTCCCAGGCATGCACCGGCACGCCGCACATCGGCACCGGCTGGCCGCGATGCTCGCCGCGGAAGGACAGGGCGATGTCGAGCGCGGCGGAGGCCGTCTCGGCATCGCCGAAGAACATTTCGAAGAAGTCGCCCATGCGGAAGAAGACCAGCGCATCCGGATGCGCGGCTTTCGCAGCGAACCATTGCGACAGGGCCGGAGTGGCGCCTTCGGCGGGCGGGAGGTTGGCGGGATCGCTCACCGGTCCTCGATAGACCGCCGCGCCGCGGCTGCGAAGGGCCTTGCGCTTAGCCGCCGAAAGGCGGGCAACGCAGCTGCGAAGCGGCTGTCTTCCCAGGCCTGCGCCGGGCTGCGATGAAGGGGCAACGTGAGTTGGGGAAGACACGGACCATGGACGACGCGCGCAAGCAGCCGGGCGAGGCGCTGGCCGATACCCGCACCGCCCGCATCACCGACCAGGAAGCGCTGGCGATGCATGCCGAGGGCCGGCCGGGCAAGCTGGAGATCCGGCTGACCAAGCCGCTGACCACCGCGCGCGACCTCTCGCTCGCCTACAGCCCGGGCGTGGCGGCGCCCTGCCTGCAGATCCACAAGAACCCGGCGCTAGCCTACGACTATACCAGCAAGGGCAATTTCGTCGCCGTCATCAGCAACGGCACGGCGGTGCTGGGGCTGGGCAATCTCGGCGCGCTGGCCAGCAAGCCGGTGATGGAGGGCAAGGCCGCGCTGTTCAAGCGCTTCGCCGATGTCGATTCCATCGACCTCTGCCTGGACACGGAGGATGTGGACGCCTTCGTCAATTCGGTGCGCTACCTCGGCCCGTCCTTCGGCGGCATCAACCTGGAGGACATCAAGGCGCCGGAATGCTTCGTCATCGAGCAGCGGCTGCGCGAGCTGATGGACATTCCCGTCTTCCATGACGACCAGCACGGCACGGCGATTGTCGCCGCCGCCGGGCTGATCAATGCCTGCCACCTGACAGGCCGCGACCTGAAATCCGTCAAGCTGGTGATCAACGGCGCCGGTGCGGCGGCGGTGGCCTGTGCCGAGCTGGTGAAGGCCATGGGCATCCACCCGCAGCATGTGATCCTGGCCGATACCAAGGGCGTCATCTATCGCGGCCGGACGGAGGGCATGAACCAGTGGAAGTCGGCGCATGCCGCCGACACGAATTGCCGCACCCTGGCCCAGGCGATGGAGGGTGCCGACTGCTTCATGGGCCTGTCCGTGAAGGGCGCGGTGACGCCCGAAATGGTGCGCAGCATGGCAGCCCACCCGATCATCTTCGCCATGGCGAACCCCGACCCCGAAATCACGCCGGATGAGGCGCGGGCGGTGCGGCCGGACTGCATCATCGCCACCGGGCGCAGCGACTATCCGAACCAGGTGAACAACGTCCTCGGCTTTCCCTTCATCTTCCGGGGCGCGCTGGATGTGCGGGCCAGCACGATCAACGACCCGATGAAGGTGGCCGCCGCCCATGCCCTGGCGCTGCTGGCGCGCGAACATGTGCCGGAGGAGGTGGCGGGCGCCGGCGCCGGCAAGTCCCTGCGCTTCGGGCCGGACTACATCATCCCGAACGCCTTCGACCCGCGCCTGATCAGCCGCATCCCGCCCGCCGTCGCCAAGGCGGCGATGGAAAGCGGCGTCGCGCGCAAGCCGATCATGGACCTGCATCGCTATGCGCGCGACCTGGCCGGGCGCCTCGATTCCACCGCCCATGCGATGGAGGCGATCGCGGAGCGCGTGCAGGCGAACCCGCGCCGCGTGGTCTTCGCCGAAGGCGAGGAGGAGCGCGTGATCCGCGCCGCCATCGCCTTCCGCAATGCCGGCTACGGCACGCCCATACTGGTGGGGCGGGAGGATCGGGTGAATGCGGTGGTGGCTGGCCTCGGCATCGCCATGCCGGAGGGGATCGAGATCCACAATGCGCGGCTGTCGGACCGCAACACCGCCTATGCCGAATGGCTCTATGCCAAGAAGCAGCGCGAGGGCTTCCTGCAGCGCGACTGCCAGCGGCTGGTGAACCTGGATCGCAACGTGTTTGCCGCCTGCATGGTGGCCGCCGGCGATGCGGATGCGATGGTCACCGGCGCGACGCGCAGCTATGCGGCGACGCTGGAAGGCGTGCTGACGGCGATCGACCCGGCGCCGGGCACGGTGCTGTTCGGCCTGACGCTGATGCTGGCGCGCCGGTCCGGCACCGTGCTGGTGGCCGATACCGCGATCCATGAGCGCCCGGATGCGGCGACGCTGGCGGAGATCGCGACGCGGGCCGCGGCCGCCGCGCGCCGGCTGGGGCATGAGCCGCGCGTCGCCTTCCTCGCCTTCTCCACCTTCGGCGATCCCAAGGGCAGCATCCCGGGCAATGTGCGGGATGCGGTGAAGCTGCTGGACCAGCGCCAGGTGGATTTCGAGTATGACGGCGAGATGGCCGCCGATGTGGCGCTGGACCCTGGCCTGCGCGCCGCGCTCTATCCCTTCTGCCGCCTGACCGGCCCGGCCAATGTGCTGGTGATGCCCGGCCTGCATGCCGCGCATATCCTCACCAAGGCGGCGCCGCGGCTGACCTCCGCCCAGACCATCGGGCCGTTGCTGATGGGGCTGTCGGCGCCGGTGCAGATCGTCGGCATGGAGGCGGGGGTGAACCAGATCCTGGACATTGCCTGCCTCGCCGCCCATGCGGCGCTGCCGAAGTGAGATGACCCAACGCGTCTTCACCATCGGCTATGAGGAGGCGACGCCGGACCGGCTGATCGCCGCCCTCAAGGCCCAGGGCATCGTGACGCTGGTCGATGTCCGGGCCCTGGCGAACAGCCGCAAGCCCGGCTTCGCCAAGCGCGCGCTTTCGGCGGCGCTGGCCGAGGCCGGGATCGCCTACCAGCATGTGCCGGCGCTGGGCACGCCGGCGGAAGGCCGCGCCGCCGTGCGCGCCGGCCGCCCGGCGGAGATGCGCCGCATTTTCGGGGCGAAGCTGGCGGGGACGGAGGGCCAGGCGGCACTCGCCGCGCTGTCCGCCCAGGCGCGGGCGGAGCCCATCTGCCTGCTCTGCCTGGAAGCCGACCCCGCCCAATGCCACCGGACCCTGGTGGCGGAGGCGGTGGGCCTGCCGGTCATCCACCTGGCGCCGGTCTCCACCTAACCGCGCTTTCATTTGCGACTGAGTTGCAGGTGCAGTAGGGCATCGGGCCGCCCTGGAGGCCCTCGATGCATCTGTCCCGCCGGTCCCTGCTGCTCGCCCTGGCCGCGTCCGGGGCCTTGCCCCGCCATCCGCTGGCGCAGGGCGCGCCCGCCACGCTGACCGTCAGCCAGTTCTCCGAGACCCGCGACCTCTCGGCGATCGACCCGATGCGCAGCCTGGACTTCACCATCCCCACCAGCCTGATCTTCGACCCGCTGCTGGAGCGTGACGCCGAGGGGCATCTGGTGCCGGCGCTGGCCACGGCCTGGGAGCGCGTGGCGCCGACCACCTGGCGCTTCACCATCCGTGGCGATGCGCGCTTCCATGACGGCAGCCTGCTGACGGCGCGGGATGCGGCGGCCACCTTCGCCTTCCTGCTGGACCCCGCCAACCGCTCCGGCCTGCGCCTTCAGGTGCAGCCGATGCAGCGGGCGGAGGCGCCGGACGACACCACGCTGCTGCTGCACACCTCGGTGCCGACCGGCCTGCTGCCGCAGATCGTGGGCGCGGTGCCGGTGCTCTCCGCCGCGCAGCTCGCCGCCCCCGATGCGCCCTTCCGCACCCGCCCGATCGGCTCCGGCCCCTGGCGCCTGGCCGCCTGGCGGCCGGGGGAGCGGGTGGAGCTGGAGGCGACCGGCGCGCATTGGGCGATGCCCGCGCCCGGCTTCGGCCGCATCACCGTGCGCGCGGTGCCGGAAGCCTCGACCCGCGTGGCGGATCTTCTGTCGGGCGGCGCGCAGATCGCGGGCGATATCCCGCCGGGCCTCGCCGCCCGGGTGGCGCGCGGCGCGCGGCTGGTGATGCAGCCGGGCGCGCGCACCCAATACCTCTCCTTCTGGTTCCGCCCGCCCTTCGACGATGCGCGGGTGCGGCTGGCCGTGCATCACGCCATCGACCGCAAGGCCCTGGCCGAGGCCACCTGGGGCGCGTTTGCCGATGTGGCGACCGGCGTCGTACCCACCGGCTTCGGCGGCTACACCGAGGCCTTCCCCCTGTCCGACCACGATCCGGACCGCGCCCGCGCCCTGCTGCGGGAGGCCGGGATCACCACGCCCCTGGCCGTCGAGCTGGACACGCCGCCGGCCGAGATCCAGGCCGCCCAGGTGCTGCAGGCGCAGCTCGCCCGCGGCGGCTTTGCCGTGCGCATCAACCCGCTCGAAAGCATCGCCGCGGCCTTCGATGCGCGCCGCCTGGCGGCGCAGGAGCGCGGGCGGATGTTCGTGGTGACCGCGCTCGACAACCACGCGCATGACGCGGTGCGCCCCTTCACCGCCTTCTACGCCGAGAACGGCTTTCTCAAGGGCAGCATGGGCTACAAGCCGGATGCCCGGATGGCCGCGCTGCTCTCGGCCTATATGGCGGAGGGCGATGCGGCGGCCCGGCTGCGCGCGGCGGAAGCGCTGATGGCGGTGGCCAAGGCCGATGCACCGGCCAGCTTCCTCGCCTTCCCCAAGGCCGCCTATGGCGTGGCGGCGGGCGTCGAGATGCCGCGCACCGCGCATGGAAGGCTGGACTTCGCGGCGCTGCGCCCGCGCGCGGCGTGACCTCCGCCCTGCGCAGCCTGCTCGGCGGCGCGCTGGCGCTGCTGGTGGCGCTGCTGGTGCTCGGCCTGGCGGCCGATCTGCTGGGCGATCCGGTCAGCCGGCAGATCGGACCGGAAGGCGATGCCGCCGCCAGCGCCGCGCTGCGCGCCGCCCTCGGCCTGGATGCGCCCTGGCTGGAGCGGGTGCTGCGGCCGATGCTGGACCTGTTCCGGGGCGATCTCGGCACCTCCTCCTGGCTCCGCCGCCCGGCGGGCGAAGCGGTGGCGGAGGCGCTGGGGGTGACGCTGCGCCTCGCCCTGCTGGCCTGGCCGGTCGGCCTCGCGGCCGGTGCGGCGCTGGGCCTGGCGCTGGCCGCGCTGCCGGCCCGCCTGGCGCGGCTGCCGCTGCTGCTGCTGGCGGTGCCCGGCTTCGTGGTGGCGGTGGTGGCGGTGGAGGTCTTTGCCGTCGGCCTCGGCTGGGTGCCAGCGGCGGGCTATGCCGGGCTGCGGTCGCTGCTGCTGCCGGCGGCGCTGCTGGCCGGCGCGCTGGCGGTGAAGCTGGCGCTGATCCTGCAGGACGGGCTGCGCGCCATCGCGACCGAGCCCTTTGCCATCTTCGCCGAGGCGCGCGGCCTTTCCGCCACGCGCCGCCTGCTCGCCTACCGCCTGCTGCCGGCCTCCGCCCTGCTGGCACGCTTCGGGGCGCTGCAGGCGGGCTATCTGCTGGGCGGGGCGCTGGTGATGGAGACGGTTTTTGCCCTGCCCGGCCTCGGCAGGCTGGCGGTGCTGGCCTTGCAGCATGGCGACCTGCCGCTGCTGCGCGCCGCCATGCTGGCCGCTGGCACCGGCTTCCTGGTCGCCCGTTTTGTCGCGGAGGCGGCGCAGGCGGCGCTCGACCCGCGCCCGACCGCGGCGCGCATCGCGTGATCCGGGCCCTGCCCTGGCTGGGGCTGCTGGCGCTCGCGGGGCTGGCTGCCTGGCTGTTGCCGGATCCCCTCGCGCTGTCGCCGCACCGGCTGCTGCCGCCCAGCCTGGATCATCCCCTGGGCACCGATCCGCTGGGCCGTGACGTGGCGGCGCGGCTGCTGGCGGCCGCGCCGGGCAGCCTGGGCCTGGCGCTGGCGGGGCTCGGCGCCGGCCTCGCTCTGGCGCTGGCCACCGCCCTGCCCGCCGCCTGGCTGGATGGCCGCCCGGCCGGGCGCGCCCTCTGCGGCACGGCGCAGGCGCTGCTCTCCTTCCCGCCGCTCTGGCTGCCTCTGGTGGTGCTGGCGCTCGCCGGGCGCGGCGCCGGCGCGCAGGTTTTGTGCGTGGCGCTGGTGCTCTGGGCTGATCTGCACTGGATCCTGCGCGGCGAGGCGCGGCGCGTGCTGGCCGAGCCTTTTGTGGAGGGCGCCCGCGCGATTGGCTTTGGGCCGACGGCGATCCTGGCGCGGGAGGTGCTGCCCAATCTGGCCGGGCCGTTGTTGTGGCTCGGACTGGTCAAACTCCGCGCGGCGGTGGTGCTGCTGGCCACGCTGGCCTTCCTCGGCCTCGGCGCGGCGCCGCCCGCCCCCTCCTGGGGCGGCATGGCGGCGGAGGCGCGGGACTGGTTCCTGGATGCGCCCTGGCTGCTGGCCGCCCCCGCCGGCGCCATCGCCGCCAGCCTGCTGCTGGCCTCCACCCTGGCCGCCAGCCTGCGCGGCCATCTCGGCCTGATGCCCCATCCCACCCGACGGAGCGGATCATGAGCAACACCACCCTCGAGCCCACCAAGGCCGCGGTCATCGCGCATTGGAACCGCCGCGCGGCGGATTTCGACGCGGGCCCGACGCATGGCCTGCTGAACCCGGCGCAGGATGCCGCCTGGCGGGCGGTGATGGCCCAACTGGCTCCCGCCACGCCGGCGCTGGACGTGCTGGATGTCGGCTGCGGCACCGGCTTCCTGGCGCTGCTGCTGGCCGAGGCCAGCCACCGCGCCACCGGCATCGACCTGGCCGAGGAGATGCTGGCCATCGCCCGACCCAAGGCCGCGGCGCGCGGCCTGGACGTGCCCTTCCTGGCGGCGGATGCCGAGGCGCCCGGCCTGCCGGCAAACAGCTTCGACCTCGTGGTGGAGCGGCATGTGCTCTGGACCCTGCCCGACCCGGCCCGCGCCCTGCGCGCCTGGCGCGACCTGTTGCGCCCGGGTGGCCGCGTGGCGCTGGTGGAGGGGGCCTGGTGGGACATGCAGGCGCGGGACGAATATGCCTCGATCCATGCCGCGCTGCCGCTGTTCGGCGGCCGCCCGGCGGAGCAGCTGGCCGCGCCGCTGATCGAGGCCGGCTTCGCCGCGCCGCAGGTGGTGCCGCTGATGGACCCCGCGCTCTGGACCCAGGCGCCGAAGCATGAGCGCTATCTGGTCGTCGCGACCCGCGCCGAGGCGTGACCGACCCCATCCTCTCGGCGCGCGACCTGGCCGCCGCTTATCCCGGGCTGCTGGCGCTGCGTGGCGTTTCGCTGGCCTTGGCGCCGGGCGAGGCGCTCGCGGTGGTCGGACGGTCCGGCTGCGGCAAGACCACGCTCGGCCGCATGCTGGCCGGGCTGCCGGTGCCGGGCGCGCGGCTTTCGGGGGAGCTGGCCTGGCCGGGCGGCGCGGCCCCGGTGGCCCAGGCGCGGCGGCGTGGCCTGGCGCGGCAGGTGGCCTGGCTGCCGCAGGAGGCGATCGCGGCGCTGCATCCGCAGCTGACCATCGGCACCCAGGTGGCGGAGACATTGCGCGCCGCCGGTCAGCGGGCCGACGCCGCGGCCGTGGCGGGTTGCTTGGCGGAGGTCGGCCTGCCGGCGGAATTCGCCGCGCGCCATCCGCATCGGCTCTCCGGCGGCCAGGGGCAGCGCGCCGCGCTGGCCTGCTGCCTGGCGCAGTCGCCTTCCGTGCTGGTGGCGGATGAGCCGACCAGTGCGCTGGACGAGTCGACCGGCGCGATGCTGCTGCGCCTGCTGGCGGAGCGCCGCCGGGCGCGTGGCATGGCGCTGGTGCTGGTGACCCACGACTTGCGGGCGGCGACCACGCTGTGTGACCGGATGCTGGTGCTGCAGGACGGCGCGATCGCCGAGGAAGGGCCGGCGCTGCGCCTCGCCCATGCGCCGAGGTCCCAGGCGGCGCAGGAGCTGGTGGCGGCGCTGCGGCTGGGCCAGGCGGCCTGATGCTGCGCGCGGAAAACCTGTCGCTGCGCTATCCGGGCGCCGCGCGGCCGGCGGTGGATGGGGCCAGCCTGGCGGTGGCGCCCGGTGCCTGGGTGGCGCTGGCCGGCCCCTCCGGCTGCGGCAAGTCCACGCTGCTGCGGCTGCTGGCTGGGCTGCGCGCGGCCGATGCCGGGACCATCGCGCTGGATGGGGCGCCGCTGCCGCCGCCCGGCGCGGCGCGGCGCGCCTGGCATCGCCGCGTGCTGCTGCTGCCGCAGGACACGGCGCGTGCCTTCAACCCGGCGCTGGCGCTGCGGCCCCAATTCCGCGCGGCGCTGGCGCTGCACGGACTGGGCACGGATGGCCCGGCGCGGGATGCGCTGGCGCTGGAGGCGCTGGCCCGCTGCGGCGTGCCGGCGGCGGCGCTGGACCGGCACCCTGCCGGCCTGTCCGGCGGCCAGCGGCAGCGCGCGGCGTTGGCACGGCTGCTCTGCCTGTCGCCGCGCATCCTGCTGCTGGACGAGCCGACCGCGGCGCTGGACCCCGCGACGGCGCTGGAAGTGTGCCGCCTGCTGGAGGACATCCGCCGCGCCCCCGGCGGCCCCGCCATCCTGGCCGCGACGCATGAGCGCTGCGCCCTGGCCCATGCGGATCTGGTGCTGCCGATGGCCGATGGCGTGCTGGGCTCAGCCCGCCGAGGGCTTGCGCGTGCCGCCGAGGTAGCGCCGCTCCGGCCGGTAGGTCAGCCAGCGGCGTAGCCCGCGCAGGAAATCGCGCACCGGGCTGCGGGCGCGGAAGCCGAGCGGGGCGAAGGACAGGTCGAGGGATGCGGGCATGCGGAAGGGCTCCCGGGTTCGGGTTCGCCTTCCTGGCGTCGCGGCACGGGGCCGAGGCCCGACTATGCCGCGGGAAGATTAAGCCGGTGTTGCGCCCGCCGCCTGACCCCCGGGTCAGCCGTCCAGCCGGATGCCCAGCTCCCGGATCAGCGGCCGCCAGACGGCATTTTCGCGCTGCACGAATTCGGCGAATTGCGCCGGCGTCCAGGGCTGGTACTCGATGCCGAGATCGGCCAGGCGCTTGGCGATATCCGCGGAGGTCATGGCGCGCACCATCTCCTGCGCCAGGCGCTCCACCACCGGGGCGGGCGTGCCGGCGGGCACGGACATGCCCTGCCAGCCATAGGCCACCGCCTCCGCATGGCCCAGCTCGCGCAGCGTCGGCACGTCCGGGAACAGGGCGCTGCGCGCCTCGCTCATCACGCACAGGGCGCGGACGCGGTTGTCCTTGATGAAGGGGGTGCCGGTGGCGGTGTCGATCACCACCACATCGACATTGCCGGCCAGCAGGTCCTGCATCGCCGCCGGGCCGCCGCGATAGGGCACATGCTCCGCCGCCAGCCCGGTGCGCCGCTTGACCAGTTCCATCGCCAGGTGGTGCGGGGAGGCGACGGCCGGCGTGCCATAGGTGGGCGCGCGCGACTTGGAGGCCTCGACCAGCCCCGCAAAGTTCCGCACAGGGGAATCCGGCCGCACCACGATGAACAGCGGAAAGCGCCCGATGAAGCCGACGCCGGTGAAATCGCGGTCCGGGTTGTAGGGCAGGCGCGCATAGAGCGCCGGGTTGTAGACCAGGATGCCGTTGTCGACATGCATCCAGGTGTAGCCATCCGCCGGGCTGCGGGCGACGATCTCGCTGGCCAGCACGGCGCCGCCGCCGGGGCGGTTCTCCACCACCACGTTCTGGCCGAGGCGCGGACCCATCTGCGCTGCGATCAGCCGGGCGAAGGCATCCGATGCGCCGCCGGGCGGATAGCCGACGATCCAGCGCAGCGGCCGGTCCGGCCAGGCCGCGCCCTGGGCCCGCGCCCCCGTGGCCAGCCCCGCAATCCCCAGACCCGCCAAAACCTCGCGACGCCCCAGCATGCCCCGTCTCCGTCCTGATGCGCCATCATGCGGCTTGGCGTGCGCCGCGCAACAGCAACCATGCGTCCCGGCTGCGCCCCGGATGTGCCCCCGCTGGGCAACGGCGCGCGCTTCGCCGCCAAACCGGGCGGCGGGCGGCGCCAAAACGGGCAGGGCCGGTCTGCCATGCGTGCCACGCGCATCCCTTCGGCCAAAGATTGTCTTGATCCCGCCATATCGCGGCGTGAAATTTCGCGAATGCGCGCAATGGTCGGTATCTCCTGCTGTGTGAAAGCCTTCGGCCTGTTCGGCACGCCGAACCATGCCGCCTCGGACAGCTATGTCCGGGTCTCGCTGGGGCCGATCGGCGCCGTGCCGGTGCTGCTGCCCGCGGCCGGAGAGGCGCTGGTGCCGGATATCCTGCCGCGCCTGGATGGGCTGATGCTGACCGGCAGCCGGTCCAATGTGCATCCCAACCACTATGACGGCCCCGCTCATGCGGAGGGCACGCCGGAAGACCCGCAGCGGGATTCCACCACCCTGCCGCTGATCCGCGCCGCCATCGCCGCCGGCCTGCCCGTGCTGGCCATCTGCCGCGGCTTCCAGGAGCTGAACGTGGCGCTCGGCGGGTCGCTGGACCAGCGGATCCAGGACCTGCCGGGACGGATCGACCATTCCACCCCCTCCGACCAGAAGCTGTCCGGCGTGCGCACCGGCAAGGCGCATGCGGTGCGGATCACCCCCGATGGGCAGCTGGCGCGCATCTGGACCGCCGCAGGCGCGCCCTTCCGGGCGGAGGCGGTGCCGGTGAATTCCCTGCACAACCAGGGCGTCTGCCGCCTTGCGCCGCGCCTGGTGGCGGAAGCCTGGGCGCCGGATGGCACCATCGAGGCCGTGCGCGTGGCCGATGCGCCGGGCTTTGTGCTGGGCGTGCAATGGCACCCGGAATACGACTGGGAGCAGGATGCGCGGTCCCGCGCCATCTTCACCGCCTTCGGCGCCGCCACCGCGGCCTGGGCGGCGGGGCAGCGTCCGGAGGCCGTCCGCCGGGCCGCGGCCTGATCCCGCAAACGTCTTTTGCAACCGGGGCTCGCGGCGCGCTATGATGCGCGGGCCGGCCGACTATCGCCGGCGGACGAAGCCCGGTTCCCCTGCCGGCTCGCCCGACCAATCCGATCGGAAGTTCAAGCGTTGGCGCCCGGTCACCCCCCTGACCGGGCGCTTCGCGTTTGCGGAGGCGTTGGATGGATGAGGCCAGGCTGGCGGCGCTGCGGGCCCGCTTCGCGGCGACCGGTGGGTCGGAAACGGTCGCCGGAACCGGCGCGGAGACAAAGGATCCGCTGTTCCGCCGGATCATCGAGACCCAGTTCCAGGGCGACCGCCGCGCCTGGCCCTTTGCCGGGCTTGCCACCTTCTGCGGCGCGCCCTTCCAGGCCGACCCCTTTGTGAATTCGCCCGAGATCGGGCTGGTCGGCGTGCCGATGGATCTCGGCGTCACCAACCGGGCGGGCGCCCGGCTCGGCCCGCGGGCGATCCGGGGCGTCGAGCGGATCGGGCCCTATGAGCCGGCCCTGCACATGGCGCCGCTGACAGAGGCGCGGGTGGCGGATCTGGGCGACGTGCCCATGGCGTCGCGCTTCTCGCTGGAGAGCTGCCACAGGGATATCGAGGCGCATTTCCGGGCGCTGCGCACCGCCGGCATCCGCACGGTGGCCGCCGGCGGCGACCATTCCATCAGCCTGCCGATCCTGAAGGCGCTGGGCGCCGGGCGGCCGCTGGGCCTGGTGCATATCGACGCCCATGCCGATACCGGCGGGGAGTATGAGGGCACCCGCTTCCACCATGGCGGCCCCTTCCGCCAGGCGGTGCTGGAGGGCGTGCTGGACCCCGAGCGCACCATCCAGATCGGCATCCGCGGCGGCGCGGGCTATCTGTGGGAATTCTCGACCGCCAGCGGCATGACGCTGGTCCAGATGCATGAATGCGCCGAGATGGGCATCCCCGCGGTGCTGGAGCTGGCGCGGAAGGTGGCGACCGGGCCCATCTACGTCTCCTTCGACGTGGATGCGGTGGACCCGGGCTTCGCGCCCGGCACCGGCACGCCGGAGGTGGGCGGCCTGACCCCCCTGCAGGTGCTGCAACTGCTGCGCGGCCTGGCCGGGCTGGATGTGGTGGGCGGCGATGTGGTGGAGGTGGCGCCGCAATACGATGCCGGCACCGCCACCGCCCAGATCGGCGCCCAGGCGATGTTCCAGATCCTCTGCCTGCTGGTGCGCGCCCCCTCCTTCCGCGGTTAAAATGGACGGAAGTCCAGGCCTTCAAAGCCTGATTCCAGCCTGTTAGAATGACCCTCCGCGCGGTGCGGGTAAGGGTCGGCCTGTCGCCGCCAGAAATCGGGAATCCAGGTGCCATGAAGTTCACGGTGGACCGGGCGGTGCTGCTCAAGGCGCTCGCGCATGTGCAGAGCGTGGTGGAGCGGCGCAACACCATCCCGATCCTGGCCAATGTGCTGCTGGAAGCCCGGGAGGGCGGGCTGCGGCTGACCGCGACGGATATGGAAATCGCGGTGGTCGAGGATGTGCCCGGCGTGACCGTGGCCCGCGCCGGTCGCACCACGGCCCCGGCCGCGACCCTGTTCGAGCTGGTCCGCAAGCTGCCCGACAGCGCCAAGTTGGAGCTGGACCACCCCGGCGGCGACGCGCAGATGACGCTGCGCGCCGGCCGCTTCGACGCGAAGCTTTCGGTCCTGCCGGTGGAGGATTTTCCCTCCATGACCGAGGGCAAGCTGCCGCACCGCTTCGCCATCGGCGCCGCCACCCTGCGCGGGCTGATCGATAGCACGCGCTTTGCGATCTCCACGGAGGAGACGCGCTACTACCTGAACGGCATCTACATCCACGCGGCGGAATCGGGCGGCGGCAAGGTGCTGCGCGCCGTGGCCACCGACGGCCATCGCCTGGCCCGCGTCGAGGAAGCCTTGCCGGAGGGCGCCGAAAGCATGCCGGGCGTGATCGTGCCGCGGAAGACGGTGAACGAGCTGCGCAAGCTGGCCGAGGAAGTGACGGATGAAATCGCCGTCGCCCTGTCCGACACCAAGATCCGCTTCACCCTGGGCGCGGTGCAGCTGACCTCCAAGCTGATCGACGGCACCTTCCCCGAGTATGAGCGGGTGATCCCGCGCGGCAACGACAAGATCCTGCGCGTCCAGAAGAAGGATTTTGCGGAAGCCGTGGGGCGCGTGGCGGGGATCAGCAGCGAGCGGTCGCGGCCCGTGAAGCTGTCCATCGATCGCAATCACCTGCTGCTGTCCGCCGCCAGCGCCGAGCTGGGCCAGGCGCAGGAGGAGCTGGACGGCGACGTGGTGAGCTATGAGAGCGGCCCGCTCGAGATCGGCTTCCAGGCGCGCTACCTGAACGACATCACCGACCAGATCGCCGATACGGTGGAATTCCGCTTCTCCGATGGCTCCGCGCCGACGATCGTGGCGGATAGCGCGAAGCCGGAGGCGCTGTACGTGCTGATGCCGATGCGCGTCTGACGACCGCTTGCGGTCACGGCCGCCCGGACCATCTCCGGACGGCCATGACCCATATGCCAGCGCCCGTTGCCAACGCCGACCTGCCGGACTGGCTGGTCGGCGAATTGCGTTCCGACCATGCCGGGGAGACCGGCGCCGTGATGATCTATCGCGGCATCCTGGCCTTCGCCCGCGACCCGGAGATCCGCGAATTCGCGGCGCGGCATGGGGCGACCGAACAGGGGCATCTGGATTTGCTGGAGGGGCTGCTGCCGCCGCGCCAGCGCAGCGTGCTGCTGCCGATCTGGCGCGTGGCGGGCTGGTTGACCGGGGCACTGCCGGCGCTCGCCGGCAACCGCGCCATCTACGCCACCATCGATGCCGTCGAGACTTTTGTCGATCACCACTACCAGGCGCAGATCGACCGGCTGGATGCGGAGCGCATCTTTCCGGAGATCCGCGCCCTGCTGGCGCATTGCCAGGAGGAGGAGGTGGAGCATCGCGATGAGGCACGGGAAGCCGCCGATGCCCCGCCCGGCCTGCTGCTGCGCGGCTGGGCCTGGCTGGTGGGCAGTGGCTCCGCCGCCGCCGTCCAGGCAGCCCGGCGGATTTAACGGGGCGGGCCACCCCTGACGCCGGTCCGCTTGCGGCGTAGAAGCGCCGCATGGAGCTTTCAGCGGATCTTCTCGTCGCCGGCGGCGGCATGTCTGGCACCATGGCGGCGATCGCCGCGGCCCGCGCCGGGGCGGATGTGCTGCTGGTGGAGCGCTTCGGCTTCCTGGGCGGTGCCGCCACCGCGGCGGCCGTCGGCCAGTTCGTCGGCTGGGAAACCGCGGCCGGGCGCCGCGTGGTGGCGGGACTGGCGGAGGAGGTGGTGGCGCGGCTGCAGGCGCTTGGCGCCAGCGACGGCCATTCCCACTTCACCATGTCTACCGGCCACCGCATGGACCGCGTCTGCTACGACCCGGAACTGCTGAAGCCGGTGCTGGACGCCATGGCGGCGGAGGCCGGCGTGCGGCTGCTGTTCCACACCGCGATCCTGGGCGCGGAACGCCAGGGCCGGGCCATCACGAGCGTCGATCTGCTGACCAAGGCGGGGGTGTGCCGGGTGAGGCCGCGCCTGGTCATCGATGCCAGCGGCGACCTCGACCTGCTGGCTCGGGCCGGCGCCGACTTCCTGGCGCTGCAGCCGGGCCAGGTGATGCAGCCCGCCACCGCCATGTTCCGCTTCGGTCCGATCGACCTGGCCGCCTTCGACGCCATCCCGCCCCAGGACCTTGCCGCGCTGGCGCAGCAGGGTGTCGCGGAGGGAAGGCTGGCGCGCGCCGCACTGCATGCCAGCCGCATTGAGGGTACGGCGGATGCCTGGTTCAATATCGGCCGCCTCGCCTTCGATGCGACGGACCCGCTGGCACTCTCCGCCGCCGAGGTGGAGGGGCGGCGCCAGTCGCTCGCCGCAGCCGGCTTCCTGCGCGACCTGGTGCCGGGCTGCGCGGCGGGGCGCATCCAGGCCTTCGCGCCGCAGGTGGGCGTGCGCGAAAGCCGCCGCATCCACGGCCTGCATGTGCTGGAGGAGGCGGAGCTGCGCGACGGCCAGGCCTTCGCCGACCGCATCGCCTGGGGCGCCTATCCCATGGACATCCATCCGGCCAAGGGCGCCGGACTGCACTTCGAGGGATTCGGCGCCGACCACGCCTATGCGATTCCGCTGCGCGCTTTGCTGCCGCGCGGCTTCGACAATGTGCTGGTGGCCGGGCGCGGCATCTCCGCCAGCCACAAGGCGCATGCGGCGATCCGGGTGATGCCGATCGTCATGGCGATCGGCCAGGCGGCGGGGATCGCGGCCGCGATGGCGGCCAGGGGCAATGCGGCGCCGGCGGAGATCGACGTCGCCAGCTTGCAGGACGCGCTGCGCCAGGCCGGCGCGCATCTGCCGTGAGGAGGGAACAGGATATGACGGACCAGAAGCTCATCACGCGCCGGATGGCGCTGGCGGCGGGCGGCGCGCTGCTGGCGGGCGGCGCCTTCGCGCAGGCCAATGCCTGGCCGACGCGGCCGGTCCGCATCATCGTGCCCTTCGCCGCCGGCGGCCCCGCCGATGCGCTGGCCCGCATGCTGGCCGAGATTTTCGGGCCACAGCTCGGCCAGCCCGTGGTGGTGGAGAACCGCGCCGGCGCGGGCGGAATCCTGGGGACCCAGGCGGCGGCACAGGCGAATGACGGGCATACGCTGCTCTTCGGCAGCGTCAGCATGACCATCGTGCCGCACCTCCAGCCGCAGCCGCTGGCCTATGACGTGGTGCGGGATTTCGTGCCGCTCGGGCTGGTGGCCTCCACGCCCTTCGTGCTGGTGGTGCCCGCAACCTCGCCGCTGCGCAGCGTGGCCGATGTGGTGGCGGAGGCGCGCCGCGGCGGCATGGCGGCGGCGAATAGCGGCCATGGCACCATCTCCCACCTCACCGCGGAGCTGTTCGCCGAGGCGGCGGGGGTGCGGATCGAGCCGGTGGTCTATCGCGGGGAGGGCGTGCTGATGCCGGACCTGCTGAACGGCGCGGTGCCGATGGGCTTTCTGACCCTCTCCACCGTGCTGCCGCAGATCCAGGCGGGGCGGCTGCGCGCGCTGGCCATTGCGGGCTCCGCGCGGCTCGAGGTGCTGCCGGATGTGCCGAGCCTGGCCGAGCAGGGGTTTCCGGGCATCGAGGCCGATGGCTGGCAGGCGCTGTTTGCGCCGCGGACGGTGCCGGAGGCCGGGGTGCAGCGCCTGGTGCCGCTGCTGCGCGATGCCGTCGCAAGCCCCGCGCTGCGTGAGCGCATTGTCGGCTTCGGCGCCATTCCCGGCACGCGGGACCGCGCGGCCTTCGCCGAGATGTTCCCGCAGGAATATCAGCGCTGGGGCGCGGTGGTGCGGGCGCGCGGCATCCAGGCGCAATAGGGCGTGGACGAGACCTATGACGCGGTGGTGCTGGGCAGCGGCGCCGCGGGGCTGACGGCGGCGCTGACCGCGGCGGTGGCGGGGCTGCGCGTGCTGGTGGTGGAGAAGACCGACAGGCTCGGCGGCACCAGCGCCATGTCCGGCGCCGGCACCTGGGTTCCGGCAAACCACCATGCGGCAGCGGCCGGCATCGCGGACAGTCCGGAGGAGGCGCTGGCCTATATCCGCGCGGCCGCGCCCGAAGGCTGGGAAGCGACCGAGGACGCGTTGTGGCAACGGCTGGTCACGGCCTCGCCGGCCATGCTGCGCTTCGTCGAGGCGCATTCGCCGCTGCGGTTTCGGCTGACGCCGGAGGGCGATCCGCTGCGCAACCTGCCGGGCGCCAAGCCGCGCGGACGGATGCTCTCGCCGCTGCCGCTCAGCCGGTGGCGCGCGGGGCGCTTTGCCTTTCGCATCCGGCGATCGACCATCCCGGAAATCTTCACCTATCACGAGGCGGTGGAGACGGACCTCTATCACCACCCCTATCGCACGGCGGCGAAACTGTGGGCGCGGCTGGCCTGGCGGCTGCTGGTGAACAGCCGCGGCAAGGGCACGGCGCTGATCACCGGCCTGCTGCGCGGCTGCCTCGATGCCGGCGTGGATTTTCGGCTGTCGGCCCGCGCTGTCGAGCTGCTGCAGGATGAGACGGGCAGCGTGATGGGCGTGGAGATGGAACAGCGCGGCCGGCGGCTGACCATCGCGGCGCGGCGCGGCGTGGTAATCGCGACCGGCGGTTTCGAATGGGATGCGGCGCTGCGTGCGCAGCATTTTCCGGGGAAGGTGGACTATCTCGGCAGCCCGCCGGGCAATGAGGGGGATGGCCATCGCATGGCGCAGGCCGCCGGCGCGGCGCTGGCGCATATGGACCAGGCGACGCTGACGCCGGCCGTGCCGGTGCGGCATGAGGGGCATCTGATGGCGCGCCCGGTGCCTTTCCACACCGAGCCGAATGCGATCCTGGTGAACCGCCATGGCGTTCGCTTCGTGAACGAGCTGGTCTTCAATATCGGCGAGGCGATGGATGCGCGCGATGCGTCCGGCCAGCCGATCCACCTGCCCTGCTGGGTGATCGCCGATGCGCGGCTGCTGGACCGGCTGCCGCCGGCGCGCTGGGCCGCGAAGGACGATGCGGGCTGGCTGCACCGCGCCGCCAGCATCGCTGAGCTGGCGCAGAAGATCGGCCTGGACCCGGCGGCGCTGGAGGCGACCGTCGCGCGCTACAACGCCGCCTGTGCCGCTCAGAAGGACAGCGATTTCGGCCGCCCTTCCGCTGCCGATGCCGCCGCCAGCGGTGACAAGCGCCGCCGTGGCGGGCTGGAGGCGCTCGAAAAAGGGCCGTTCCTGGCGATGCCCTTCAACCGGTCGATCCTCGGCACCAAGGGCGGGCCGCGCACGAACGATCAGGCGGAGGTACTGCGGCCGGATGGCAGCGTCATCGCCGGGCTGTTTGCGGCGGGCGCGTCGAGCGCCAATCCGCTCGGCACCCGCGGCGTCGGCACCGGCACCACCATCGGGCCCTACATGGCCTGGGGCCATGTGGCGGGTTTGCGGCTGGCGCAGCGGAATGCGTGAGGGTCAGCCAAACGCCACGGAGGGCAGCCAGGTGGCGATGCCCGGGAAGAGGCAGAGCAGCGCCACGCCGACCAGCAGCGCGATCCAATAGGGCAGCGCGGCCAGTGCCGCCTCGCCCAGCTTCACCTCGCCGCCGGTGATGCCGACCAGGACAAAAAGATTCATGCCGACGGGTGGCGTCAGCATGCCGACCTCGATCATCAGCGTGACCACCACGCCGAGCCACACGGCGTCGAACCCCACGCCGGTCAATAGAGGAAAAACCAGCGGCAGGGTCATGATCATCATCGACAGCCCGTCGAAGAACATGCCCAGCAGCAGATAGACCGCGACGACGACCAGCAGCAGCACCCAGCGCGACAGGCCCCATTCGGCAACGCTCGCCAGCAATTGCTGCGGCAGGCCCAGCAGGCTGATGGCCTGGGCCAGCACCAGGGCGCCGATGAAGACCATGGCGATGACGGCGAAGGTGCGCACCGTGCCGACCAGCGAGGCGAGGCAGCCGCGCCAGGTCAGCTCGCCCATTGTGAAGCCCAGCAGCAGCGCGGCGGCCACGCCGACGCCGGCGGCCTCGGTGGGCGTCGCCAGGCCGGCGAAGAGGCTGCCGAGCACGGCGACGATCAGCCCGATCAGCGGCAGCACGCCGATCAGGCCGCGCAGCGCCTCGCCCAGCGCCACGCGCCTTTCCGCCGGCGCGATGGCGGGGTTGCGCAGGGCGGCGACCAGGATCCAGGCCATGAACAGCGCCGCCATCATCAGCCCCGGCAGCAGGCCCGCCAGGAACAGCCGCCCGATGGAGGTATCGGTCAGCGCGCCATAGATGAGCAGGGAGAGCGAGGGCGGAATCAGCAGCCCCAGCGTGCCGCCGGCCGCCAGCGTGCCCACCGTCTGCGCCCGGTCATAGCCGCGCGATTTCAGCTCCGGGTAGGCGACGGACCCCACCGCCGCGGCCACCGACATGGAGCTGCCGGAGACCGCGCCGAAGACCGTGCAGACCGCGATATTGGTGTGCAGCAGCCCGCCCGGCAATCTCGCAAAAATCGGCGCGAGCGCCCGATAGACGCCGCGGGCGAGGCCGGAGGCCACCAGCAATTCGCCGAGCAGGATGAACAGCGGAATCGCCGTCAGCGTGAACTCGTTCAGCGTGTTCCAGACGGTCTGGACGCCGATGCGCGTGGAGCCGCCGGCGAAGAAATGCAGGATGGCGAAGCCCGTCAGCCCCAGCGCCGCGCCGAGCACGGCGCCCGAGAGCACGGTCGCCGTGACCATGCCGAGCAAAAAGGTCCAGATCACAGATGCTGTGCCTTCTCCGCCGGCGGTGGCCGCAGCGCCGCCCAGGCCGCGACCAGCCCCGTGAAGGCGAGGCCGGCGGGCGCCAGCGCCACCCAGGGGCCGAGCGGCAGCCGTGCCTGCTCGCTCATCAGCGACAGCCGCCAGGTGAATTCCGCCAGGCCGTAGCTTTCCCAGGCGAAGACCGCGCAGAAGGCGACCATGATGAGCTGGCCGAGCACCCAGGCGATGCGCCGGCCGAGCGGCGGCAGCCGCTCCGTCAGCAGCGACACGCGGATATTGGCATTCCCCGCCATGGCGAAGGGCAGCGCCAGGAAGGCCAGTGCCGAGAGCAGCAGCCCCGCAAGTTCCTCGGTGAACCAGAAGGGTGCGGCGACGGCGTAGCGCATCACCACCGCCGCCACGACCAGCCCCAATATGCCCGCGCAGGCCGCCGCCGAAAGGGCGAGCAGCGCGCGGGAGATCGCCAGTAGCGCGCGGTCGATCGCCTCCAACTCAGTTGGCGCCGAGCGCGGATTGGATGCGCGTGCGCCAGGCCGGGCCCTGGCCGCCGGCCTCGCGCATCAGCGTGTCCCAGGTGGACATCGCGGCGGTGCGGATCGCCTGCTGCTCGGCCTCGGAGAAGGTGGGGTGGAAGGTCACGCCTTGGCCGCGCAGGCGTTCCCGCGCCGCCTCGTCATCCGCCGCATCCTGCTCGAAGCGCGCGCTGCGCTGTTCCATGGCGCCGACCGCGGCCTGCAGGGCGCTGCGGTTCTCGGCGGACAGCGCGCGGAAGCGGGCCTGGTTGGCCAGGATGATATAGGGCGTCGGCGGGAAGGCGAAGCCGGTGCTGGTGGCGTGCTTCGCGACCTCCTGCAGGCTGATCGTGTGAACGATGCGCGGCGGGTACAGCGCGCAATCCACCACGCCGGTCTGCATCGCGGCATAAAGCTCCTGCTGCGGCACGATCTGGGCGGCGACCCCGAGCGCCCGGAAGGTCTCCACCTGCTCCCGCGATCCGACGCGCAGTTTTACGCGGCGCAGCTCGTCCAGCGTGCGGACGGGGCTGCGGCAAAAGAGGGCGGCGTCCAGCAGGCCGAGCTGCATGAAGCCCACCGGCTCGATGTTCCAGCGGCGGATGCCCTGGCTCAGGCTTTCCTGCAGCGCCGGCATCACGCGGTTCAGCTCCGCCGCATTGCGGATCAGGCCGAAGACCAGGATGGAGGACATCGCCGCATCGTCGCGGCCCAAAAAGGGCGGCCAGATGAAGCTCATCTCCGGCGTGCTGCCCTGCATGGTGCGCAGCATGTCGGCATCGCGCAGGTTCATGGCATTGCCCTCAAACACGTTGAGGGTGAAGCGGCCATTGGTACGCGTGCGCAGGTCCGCGGCCAGCTCTCGCACATGCTGGCTCTCGATGCGCGTCGGCGCGTAGCTGTTGTGGAAGCGCCATTCCACGTTCTGCGCCCGCGCCGTGCCGGCCAGGCCCAGCAGGGCGGCCATCGCGCCCAGCATCCATTTCCGCATCTTCGCCACTCCCGCCAGATTGCCGCGGACGATAGGAGGCGGAGGTGGAGATTGACAATCATCCATCCGGCGCTGCCCATTGCAACCATGGCAGGACATATCGACAGGGACCGTGCCGCGCGACTGATGCAGGCAACGGGGCTGGATGCGCTGGTGCTGGCCGCGCCCGAAAGCTTTGGCTGGGCCACCGGCGCGCCGGCCGGCGTCGCGGCAAACTGGCGGCGGCTGGGGGCGGCGATCGCCGTGGTGCCGGCGGACCCCACGCGGCCAGTGGGCGCGGTGGTCAGCGACCTTTTTGCCGGCGCGGCCGAGGCGGCGGGCTGCGCGCCGCTGCACCGCCACGTCACCTGGCCGGAAACTGCCGACCTGCGCCCCTTCCTAGGCACGGCGGAGGATGCCGCCACGCTGGTTGCCCGCGCGACGGCGCAGCGCCCCCCACATTTCGCGCGCCCCGCCACCTTCGACCGCGCGGCGGGCCTGGCCGCCCTGCGCGCCCTGCTCTCCGACCAGGGTCTTTCCCAGTCCCGTCTGGGGGTGGAGCTTTCCGCCGTGCCGGCGGCCGACCTGCCGGCGCTGGAGGCGGCCGTCGCACCCGCGCGCATCACCGATGCCTCGCCGATGGTGGAACGGCTGCGCGCCCACAAATCGCCCGCCGAAATCGCCCTGCTGCGGGAGGCCGGGCTCATCACGGAGACTGCGCTGCTCAGCCTGCTGCCGGAGTTGCGCGAAGGCGCGACGCGGGCGGCGCTGGGCCAGCGTTTCGGCGAACTCGTCCGGCAGGTGGCGCAGCGGCGCGGTACGCCGGCGGTGACGGCCTGGGAGTATATCGGCTTCGGCGCCTCCCCCTGGTCCAGCCCCGGCGGCATCGCGCGCGGCGATGTGGTGAAGGTGGATGTCGGCGCCGTGGTCGGCGGCTATTCGGCCGACCTCGCCCGCACCTTCGCCTGCGGCCCGCCGCACCCGGCGGCGCGCGAGATCCACGCGGCGCTACGGAACGCCTTCGAGATCGGCCGCGCGCTGTTCCGCCCCGGCGCCGCACTGCGCGAGATCCACGCCGCCTGCCTCGGCGCCATGCACGCCGCCGGCTTCCCCAGCTATGCGCGCGGCCATTTCGGCCATGGCCTCGGCGCCTCCATCTGGTCGGAGGAATATCCCTATACGGCGGCGGATAGCGAGGTGGTGCTGGAGCCGGGCATGGTGATGGCCTTCGAACTGCCCTGGTACCTGGACGGCCTCGGCGGCTTCATCGTGGAGGATATGCTGCTGGTGACCGGGTCGGGGGCGGAGACCCTGGCCGGGGGCGGGCTGCCGCACGCCCTGGTGGAACTTCCCTGATCCGGACTTCACGCCAGGGTCATCCGGTGCAACCCTGTATTCAATGGGCACAGGGGCAGGCAGCATGACAGCGTTTCCGGCTGGCCGACGCAGGCTGCTGGCCGCAGGGGCGGCGGGGCTCGCTTCCCCCGCCCTGGCCCCCTCCGCCCTGGCGCAACCCGCCTGGCCCACGCGCCCTATCCGCCTGGTGGTGCCCTTCGCGGCCGGCGGCGGCACCGATGTGGTGGCGCGGATCTATGCGACGAAGATGAGCGAGCTGCTGGGCCAGCCCATGGCGGTGGACAATCGCGGCGGCGCCGGCGGCAATGTCGGCATCGAGAATGTGGTGCGGTCCCTGGCCGATGGCTACTCGCTGCTGCTCTCCTCCAACGGGCCGGTGGCGGTGAACCGCTTCCTTTATCCCGGCCTGCCCTTCGACCCGCTGCGCGACCTGGCGCCGGTCAGCCTGGCCTTCCGGATCGAGCAGGCGCTGGTGGTGCGGCCGGGGCTGCCGGCGGCCAGCGTCGCCGAGTTCGTGTCCCTGGCCCGGACGAGGGAGCTGCATTGGGGCTCCGGCGGCACCGGCAGCACGCTGCATCTGGCCGGCGCCCTGTTCAACCTGCGCGCCGGCGTGCAGCTGACCCATGTGCCCTATCGCGGCTCTGCCCCTGCCCTCGCGGATCTGCTGGCCGGACGCATCGACGCCATGTTCGACAGCCTGCCGAGCTGCCTGCCGCAGATCCGCGCCGGGCAGCTGCGCGCGCTGGCGCTGTGCGCGGCGGCGCGCCACCCGCTGCTGCCGGGCGTGCCGACGATGCAGGAAGCCGGTATCGATGGCTACGAGGCCGGGACCTGGGGCGCGGTCTTCGCGCCGCGCGGCACGCCGGAGGCGATCCTGCAGCGCCTGAGCGCTGCCACGCAGCAGGCGCTGGCCGATCCCGCGACGCGCGACCGCCTGGCCGCGGCCGGCGCCGATGCGCAATCCTCCACCCCGCAGGAGCTGGACGCCCTGCTGCGGGCCGATAGCGCGCGCTGGGGCGAGGTGGTGCGGGAGGCCAATATCACCAGCGCCGGGTGATCACCCGGCGCGGTCGCGGTCGAGCTGCGCCAGGATTTCCGGCATCCGGTCCGTGGCCTGCTGCGACAGCGTCTCGAACAGGCTGTTGCCATGGGCGTCGATGCCGACGGTGACGGGGCCGAGGCCGCTGACGGCCAGCCGCACCAGGCGGTAATGCGCCACCAGGTCGTTCCAGGCCACCGCCTTCACCGCAGTGATGGCCGAGGAATGCAGCGGCGCGCCGCCGCCGAGGAAGGAGAAATAGACGCAGCCGACCTCGGCCATCGCCTCCCGGCAGGCGGCGTCCAGCCCGCCCTTGCCGCCCACCGCGGTCAGGCCGAAGTGGCGGATGAGGCGGGGCATCAGCGGGTTGAAGCGGGTGCTGGTGGTGGGGTTCATGTACAGCACCTCCAGCCCGCCATCGGCCGTGTCCTGGCTGTAGCTGCCGAGATGCAGCAGGGACTGGCCCTGCAGCGGGATGGGCGGGTCGACGCCATCCTCCATGCATTTCAGGATGCGGTGATGCGTCGGCAGGCCGGCGGTGATGGTGATCTCGCCATCCAGCAGCACCATGTCGCCGGCGCGCAGGCTGCGCGCATCCTCGCGCGACAGCGGCATGGTGACGCGGCGATAATCGAGCAGGTTCATTCCATGCGCTCCACGCTGCCATCCGCGTGGATGCGCGCGCGGGTACGGCGGTTGATCCAGCAGTTGAAGCAGACGGCGACGGGCGTGTAGCCATGGCCCGCGCTGTAATCGACATGCACGGCGAGCGCGGTGGTGTCGCCGCCGGTGCCCATTGGGCCGAAACCGGTGGCGTTCACTGCGCGCAGCAGGCGTTCCTCCATCGCCGCCAGCACCGGCTCCGGGTTCACGCTGCCGATGGGGCGATAGGTGGCCTTGCTGGCGATCTTCGCGGCGACATCGAAACTGCCGCCGATGCCGACGCCGATGATGACGGGCGGGCAGTGCTGCGAGCCCGCGGTCATCACCGCCCTCATCACATAGGCTTCGATATCCGCCAGGCTCGGGAAGCTGAAGGTTTCCGCCTGGGCCCAGCGGCCGGAGCCGAGCGCCTTGGGCTGGCAGGCGATCTCGATCCAGTCAACGCCGGATTCCATCTCCCAGGTCACCAGGGGCATGTCCTTGCCCTTGTAGCCCCGTTCGTTGGTCAGCGGGTTCGTCACATGCTTCAGCAGCGGCGGCTGGATGCGGCCGACGAGCTCGTCGAAGCCCTCGACGATGGCGGCCTTCAGGTCGCCCTCCCAGCGCGCATTGGCGCCGAGGGTCACGCGAAATACCGGCACGCCGGCATCGGAGCAGACGAAGCGGTCGGTCTGCTCGGCGCGCATGGCGCTGCCCAGCATGATCTCCAGCACCCGCTGCGCCCCCTCATGCGTTTCCGTGGCGCGGGCGCGGCGCAGGGCGTCCTTGGTGTCATCGGGGACGCGGCGCAGCGACCAGTCATAGAGCTGGGCCGAGAGAGTCTTCACGGCCTCCTGGGTGATCGGCATGGCGGACAGGCTTTCCTTCCCCAAAAAGGTCATTACTCTGGCCTTTCTGGTATCCTAAGCATTTTCAAGTCGGGCGGGAACGCCCGACGACTCGGAAAATGCGATCAACAACACGCTTGGTGTCGGTTTGCCGTGCGCTTGCACGGCGAACCGGTTCCAAGCCCCATAGGACACGTCCCATGCAAGCCACCCAAGGCGAATCCCTTCTGGTCATGACCGCGGTGCCCGCGGACCTGCGGCAGGCGCTGGAGGCGGATGGCCATCGGCTGGTGGATCTGTCCAGCCAGCCGCCGGGGCCGGTGACCGGCTTTCGGATCGGCGTGACCAGCGCCATGGCGGGCTGCGATGCCGCGATGTTTTCCCGCATCCAGGGCATGAAGCTGCTGGCCAGCACCGGCACGGGTCTGGACCGGATCGACCTGGATGCGGCGCGTGCCGCGGGCTGCGCGGTGCTGAACACGCCGGATGTGCTGACCGAGGATACGGCGGACTACGCCATTGCCCTGCTCTACGGCATCGCCCGGCGGGTGGTCTATGCGGATGCCTTCGTGCGCTCCGGCGCCTGGACCAAGGGGCGGCCGGAGAGCGGCACGCGGCTCTTCGGCAAGACCTGCGGCATCTTCGGGCTCGGCCGCATCGGCGCCGCCGTGGCCCGCCGCGCGCAGGGCATCGGCATGAAGGTGCTGTGGTCCGGGCCGCGGCCGAAGCCGGAGGCGCCCTGGGGCTATGTGCCGAGCCTCGCCGAGCTCGCCGAAAAATCCGACGTGCTGGTGATGTGCTGCCCCGGCGGGGCGGAGACGGCGGGCATCGTGAATGCCGGGATCCTCCAGAAACTCGGGGCGGCGGGCTTCCTAATCAATATCGCCCGCGGCTCGGTGGTGGATGAGGCGGCGCTGGTGGCGGCGCTGCGCGACGGCACCATCCGCGGCGCCGGCACCGATGTGTTCCAGTCCGAGCCGGTGCCCGACCCGGCGATGCTGGCGGCGCCGAACATGGTGGTGGCGCCGCACTACGCCTCCCTCACCCGCGAGACCCGGGTCGATATCGTGCGGATGATCGTGGAGGGCATCGGCGCCTTCCAGGCCGGCCGGCCGCATCACGACGCCACCCGGGGATAGACTTGGCGCGCCGAACCGGCTTAAGGTCATAGGAGTGACCTAAGAGACCGTTTGAGAACACCGGCGGGTCGGTCCCGCGGCGCTTTTCCGCCCCTGCGTCGCGCCTAGGGCGCGCTGCTCGCACGACGCCGGATTTGCCGATGCAACCAGCATCGGCCGCATCCGGCGCCTGGCAGGGACAAAAAATCGCCTGCGGGCCCTCAGCCGCCGGCATTCTCAAACGGGCTCTGAGCCGTTTCGGAGGAAACAAATTGTCCATGCTGCTGCACTGGTCGCCGCGCTCGCCCTTCGTGCGCAAGGTGATGATCTTCGCGCATGAGACCGGCCTGGCCGACCGCATCACCACCACCCGCACGCCGGTCGCCATGCTGGCGCCGCATGCGGGGCTGATGACGGAAAACCCGCTGAGCAAGATCCCGACGCTGCGGCTCGAGGATGGCAGCGTGCTCTACGACAGCTATGTCATCTGCGAGTATCTCGACACGCTGCATGGCGGCCCGCGGCTGATCCCGGCGGAAGGCCCGGCGCGCTTTCTCGAACTCCGCCGCCATGCGCTGGGCACCGGCTTCCTCGACCTGCTGATCCTCTGGCGGAACGAGCGGGACCGCGCGCAGCCGCTGCAGCCGATGATGGATGCCTTCGCGGTGAAGACCAAGGCGGCGCTGGCCGCGGTGGAGGCGGAGATCGACAGCGTGCCGCGCGGGCTGGCGCAATTCACCTTCGCGGTGCTCGGCAGCTACCTCGACTTCCGTTTCGCCGATCTCGACTGGCGCGCGAACTGCCCGCGCTTCGCCGCCTTTCATGCGGAATTCGAGAAGCGGCCCTCGATGCAGGCCACGCTGGTGACGGAGGGCTGATGGGCCCGCTCTCGCATCTGCGGGTCCTCGACCTCGGCCGCATCATGGCGGCGCCCTGGTCCACGCAGATCCTGGCCGATCTCGGCGCCGACGTGATCAAGATCGAGCGCCCGGGCGTGGGCGACGACACGCGCGCCTGGGGCCCGCCCTTCCTGAAGGACTCAGCGGGCAATCCGACGAAGGAAGCCGGCTATTTCCTCGCCGTGAATCGCGGCAAGCGTTCCGTTACCATCGATATCACCAAGCCCGAGGGCCAGGCGGTGGTGCGGCAGATCGCGCAAACCGCCGATATCGTGGTGGAGAATTTCAAGGCCGGCGCGCTGGCCAAATACGGGCTGGATGCCGCGACGCTCCGCGCCCTGAAGCCGAGCCTGATCTGCTGTTCCGTCACCGGCTTCGGCCAGGACGGACCGCGCGCCGACCAGGCGGCCTATGACTTCATGATCCAGGCCATGGGCGGGCTGATGAGCGTGACAGGCGCGCCGGAAACGCCGCCGCAGAAAGTGGGCGTGCCCATCGTCGACCTGATGACCGGCATGTACGCCACCGTCGCCATCCTGGCCGCCGTGGCGCGGCGGGCGGAGACCGGGCAGGGGGAAACGATCGACCTCGCCATGCTGGACGTGCAGGCCGCCTTCCTGGCCAACCAGGCGATGAACCATTTTGTCGGTGGCCGCGTGCCGCAGCGGGCGGGCAATCGGCATCCGAATATCCAGCCGCAGGATGTCTTTCCGGTGTCGGACGGGTTCATCGTGCTGGCCGTCGGCAATGACGGGCAATTCGCAAAGTTGTGCGAGGCGATCGGGCGGCCGGACTGGGCCAAGGATGCGCGCTTCATCCGCAATGCGGATCGCGTGAAGAACGAATCCCTGCTGACGCCGCTGCTGACCGAGCGTTTTGCCGAATTCACCCGCAGCGATCTCACCGCGCTGCTGGACGCGGCCGGCGTGCCCTGCGGTCCCATCAACACCGTGCCGGATGTCTTTGCGGATCCGCAGGTGGTGCACCGCAAGATGCTGCGCAAACTGCCGCATCCGCATGGCGAAGTGCCGCAGGTGGTCAGCCCGATCCGCCTGCAGGATGCCCCGCTCGAATTCAACCGCCCGCCCCCGCTGCTCGGCCAGCATACGGCGGAGGTTCTGGCGGAACTGGGTTTGGATGACGCCGCGCGTGCGGCCCTGGCCGAAAGTGGCGTGACATGACGAAGCCCCGCATTCCCCTCCCCGGTCGCGAGGAGCTCGACGCGGCGCAGCGCGAAGTCTGGGACAAGGTGGTCTCCGGCCCGCGCGGCCAGGTCATCGGCCCGCTGCGGGCCGCGATCCACAATGCGGAGCTCGCCGGGCGCTGGTCCGCGCTGGGCGAATCCCTGCGCTTCTCCACCAGCCTGCCGAAGCGCCTGTCCGAACTCGCCATCTGCGTGACGGGCCGCCGCTGGAGCGCGCAGGTAGAGTGGTTCGTGCATGCGCGCACCGCCGAGCAGAACGGCATTTCGCCCGCAATCCTGGATGCGATGCGCGAGGGCCGGCCGCCGGTCTTCGACAAAGCGGACGAAAAGCTCGTCTATGAATTCGCCCGCGCGCTGCAGCAGGAAGGCCGCGTGCCGGATGCGATCTACGCCGCCGGCGTCGAGGCCTTTGGCGTGCGCGGCGTGGTCGAGCTGACGGCGCTGGTGGGCTACTACACCATGGTCTCCATGACCCTGAACGCCCACGGCATCCCGCTGCCCGATGGCGAGGTGCCGCCGCTGACGGCGCCGGAGCGCGGCCTGTTCACCCTGCCGGAGGCCGCGGCGTGACCAGGCCCCCAAGACACCCGGCGCGCCACGACTGACGCCGGGACAATCGACATGGAGGAAACGAAGAAAATGAACATCACCCGCCGCGCCGCAATCGGTGCCCTCGCCTTGCCGCTGGCCGCGCCGCGCCTGGCGCGGGCGCAAACCTTCCCCGACCAGCCGATCCGCATGATCGTGCCCTTCGCCGCCGGCGGCCCCGCGGATCTGATCGCGCGCGTCACGGCGCGGGTGATGTCGGAACGCCTCGGCAAGCCGATCGTGGTGGAAGCCCGTGCCGGCGCCGGCGGCGCCATCGGCGTGGATGCGGCGGCCAAGGCGCGGCCGGATGGGCATACCATCGTCATGGCGAGCTCGGGCGCCATCGTCATCCTGCCACATCTGCAGGCCAGCATGCCCTACGACCCGCAGAAGGACCTGGCGCCGATCACCCAGGTGCTGGCGGTGCCGCAGATCATCGCCATCGCGCCGAACCTCGGCCCGAAAAACCTGGCGGAGCTGGTGGCCATGGCCAAGGCGCGGCCGGGCGCGCTGTCCTTCGGCTCCGCCGGCGTCGGCTCGTCCCTGCACATGGCCGGCGAATTGCTGAAGATCCGAGCCGGCATCGACATCGTGCATATCCCCTATCGCGGCGCCGCGCCGGCGGTGACGGACCTGCTGGCCGGCCGTATCCAGATGCTGGCGGCCGATGTGCCGGCGCTGCTGCCGCATGTGCAGGGCGGTTCCGTGCCTGCCTTGGCGGTGACGGCGGAGCAGCGGCTCGGCATCCTGCCCAACCTGCCCACCGCCATCGAGGCCGGCGTGCCGGGCATGGTCAGCGAGACCTGGTACGGGCTGCTCGGCCCATCCGGCATCCCGGCGGACCGGCTGCGCATCCTGGCCGAGGCCGCGCAGGCGGCGCTGCGGGACACGCAAACGCGGGACGCGCTGATCGCCCAGGGCGGGCGCATCGTGGGCAGCAATCCCGAGGATTTCGCGAACTTCATCCGGCAGACCTCCACCACCTGGGGCGAGGTCGTGCGCGCCAACAACATCAAGCTGGATTGAGCGCCATGCAGCGACGTTCCCTTCTGCTCGCCGGCGCCGCGCTGGGTTTTGCTTCGGCGGCCCACGCGCAAGGATGGGCGCCCACCCGGTCGATGCGCCTGGTGGTGCCCTTCGCCCCCGGCGGCGCGGCGGATACGGTGGGCCGGCTGCTGGCGGAACCGCTGGGCACGGCGCTGGGCCAGACGGTGACCATCGACAACCGCCCCGGCGGCGGCACCACCATAGGCGCGCAGGCGGTGGCACGCTCGGCGCCGGATGGGCTGACGCTGCTCTACGCCACGCCGAATGTGCAGATCCTGAACCCGCATCTGATGCGCAGCCTGCCCTACGATCCGCAGAAGGATTTTACGCCCGTCATCGCCATCCTGCGGGCGCCGAAACTGCTGGTGGTGCGGCCGGACTTCCCGGCGCAGGACGTGGCGGGGCTGATCGCGCTCGGCAAGTCGAAGCCGGATGGGCTGACCTATGCCAGCGCCGGCGTCGCCTCCTCTGGCCACCTGGCCGCGGCCATGTTCGGGCAGATGGCGGGGCTGGAGATGCTGCACATCCCGTTCCGCGGCACCGCGCCGGCGACGCAGGATGTGATGGCCGGGCGCGTCGACTTCATGATGGACAATATCGCGACCTTGCTGCCGCTGGTGCGCGATGGCCGCATGAAGGCTTTGGGCGTCAGCACGGCGGACCCGGCGGCCGCCGCGCCCGAACTGCCGCCGATCGGCCGCACCCTGCCGGGCTTCCACGATGCCAGCTTCAACTACCTGCTGGCCCCGGCGGGCACGCCGCCCGAGATCATCGCGCGGCTGAACACGGTGCTGAACGAGATCCTGGATTCGCCGGCGCTGACCAGCCGCTTCGAGATCCTGGGCATCGAGAAGCTGGGCGGCACGCCGCAGGCGCTGGAGGCCATGGTGCGGGCGGAGCATGATCGCTGGGGCCCGGTGATCGAGCGCGGCGGGATCCGGCTGCAATGAGCCCCGCCATCACCCGTCGCGCCGCGCTCGCCGCCGGCCTGGCCACGCCCTTCCTCGGCCCTGCCGCCAGGGCCCAGGCCTTCCCGAACCGTCCGCTGCGGATGATCGTGCCCTATGCGGCCGGCGGTTCCGCCGACGCCTCCGCCCGCCAGCTGGCGGAGGCCATGGCCGGGCCGCTGGGCCAGCCCGTGGTGGTGGAAAACCGCCCGGGCGGGGCGGCGACCATCGGCGCGCAGGCGGTGGCACGCGCCGCGGCGGATGGGCATACGCTGCTCTACGGCACGCCGGCGCCGCAGATCATCAGCCCGCATCTGATGCGCAGCGTGCCCTATGACCCGATCAAGGATTTCGCGCCGGTCTCCGGCTACAAGCGCGCGCCGAACCTGCTGGTGGTGCATCCCTCTGTCCCCGCGCGCAACCTGGCGGAGCTGATCGCGCTGGCCAAGGCGCGGCCGGGCACGCTGACCTTCGCCTCCTCCGGCGTCGGCTCCTCCTCGCACCTGGCGGGGGAGCTGCTGAAATACATGGCGCAGATCGACATCACCCATGTGCCCTATCGCGGCACCTCCGCGGCGATGACGGACCTGCTGGGGGGCACCGTCTCCATGGCGCTGGACACGCTCTCCGTCCTTCTGCCGCAGGCGCGCGACGGGCGGCTGCGGGCGCTGGGCGTCACCACGCCGGAGCGGTCCAAGCTGGCGCCGGAAATCCCGGCGATTGCAGAGACGCTGGCGGGCTTCGATGCCGCGCCCTTCAACTACATCGCCGCGACCGGCGGCACGCCCGCGCCGGTGGTGGCGCGGCTGAACGAGGTGATCGTCGGCATCCTGCGCCGCCCGGACTATCTGGCGCGGATGGAGGAGCTGGGCGAGGAGGCGACACCCTCCTCGCCCGAGGCGCTGGCCGCGACGATCCGCGCGGAAAGCGCGCGGTGGAAACAGGTGATCGAGGCGGCAGGGATACGCGTGGAATGAGCTTTTCGACTTTGCGCCTGGACGTGGCGGATTTCGTCGCGACGGTGACCATCGATCGCGCCCCGGTGAATGCGCAGAACGGCGCCTTCCGGGAGGAGATTGTCCGGATCTTCGACGAGCTCCACGACCGGGACGATGTGCGCGCGATCGTGCTGACCGGCGCGGGCAAGACGTTTTCCGCCGGGGCGGATCTGAAGGATCGGCCGGATCGCAGCGCGCCCGGCGCCTTCCCGCGCCACAACCGCCTGGTGCGCGCGGGCTTCGACTGCGTGCTGGAATGCGAGAAGCCGGTGATCGCCGCGGTGAATGGCGCGGCCATCGGTGCCGGCTGCGTGCTGGCGCTGTGCTGCGACATCCTGGTCGTCGCCGAGGAATCCTTTTTGTCCATGACCGAGGTCGATGTGGGCCTGGCCGGTGGCGTGAAGCATGTCCGCCGGCACCTCGGTGAATCCGATGCGCGGCTGATGATCTATACCGCGCGCCGCATCACCGGGCCGGAGCTGTACCGGATGAACGCGGCTTCCGTCTGCGTGCCGCGCGAGAAGGTAGTGGAAGCGGCCCAAGGCATCGCCGCGGAGATCGCCCAAAAGGTGCCGCTGGCGGTGCGGGCGGCGAAGCGGAGTTTCCAGGTGACCGAGGACCTGCCGCTGCATGAGGGCTATCGCTACGAGCAGTCGCAGACCGTGGCGCTGGCCTCGACCGAGGATACGCAGGAGGCGCTGCGCGCCTTCGCGGAGAAGCGCAAGCCTGTCTTCAAGGGGCGCTGAGGAGAAGAGCCATGCAGATCACCCGGCGCGGCATCCTGGCGGCGACGCTGACCACGCCCCTTGTCGCGCGGGCCCAGGAGGCCTGGCCGCAGCGGCCCATCGTGCTGGTGGTGCCTTTTGCCCCGGGCGGCCCCGTGGACAATGTGGCGCGGCCGGTGGCGGAGGGAATGCGCCGGCGGCTCGGCCAGGCGGTGGTGGTGGAGAACCGCGCAGGCGCCGGCGGGCTGGTCGGCGCCCGCGTCGTCGCGGCGGCGCGGCCGGATGGCTATACGCTGCTGGTCGGCTCGCCCGGCCCACTGGTGATCGCGCCGGCGGCCGGCGCGGCGGATGCGCCGGACCCGCTGCGGGCGCTGGCGCCGGTGGCCTTGATCGCCGACAGCCCGCAGATCCTGGCGGTGACAAAGGACCTGCCGGCGGCGGACCTGGCGGGCTTCGTAGCCCTGGCCAAGGCGCGGCCGGGGGCGCTGAACCTGGGCTCCGCCGGCATCGGCACCACGCCGCACCTGGCGCTGGAACTGTTTTCCGAGCTCGCCGGCATCCGGCTGGAACATGTGCCCTATCGGGGCACCGGCGCCGCCCTGCCGGACCTGGTCGGCGGCAAGATCGAGGCGCTGTTCGGCGATGTCTCCGCCGTGCTGCCGCTGGTGGAGGCGGGGCGGGTGCGGGCGCTGGCCGTCACCTCCGATGCGCGGCTGCCACTGGCGCCCGCCATCCCGACCACGGCGGAGCTCGGCTATCCGGCGCTGGTGGTGCGGAACTTCCAGGCGCTGCTGGCCCCGGCCGGCACCCCGCAAGCCATTTTGGAGCGCCTGTCGGAGGCGGTGGCGGAGGCGCTGACAGACGAACAGGTGCGCGGCGCGCTCGCCCGCATCGGCGCCCTGCCGGCGCGCAGCGGTCCCGCGCATCTGGCGCAGTACCTGGCGGCGGAGCGGGCGACCTGGGAGCCGGTGATCCGGCGCATCGGGCTGCGGCTGGAATAGCGCTCAACGGGCCTCGGGCGCCGCGGCGATCATGGTGGCGAGCATGGTCGCCACGAGCGTTTCCGCCCCGGCAGCATCGCGCACAAAAATGTCCGCGCGGCAGAAGGTGAGGGTGCGGCCGGGCTTCAGCACCTCGCCGCGCGCCACCGCCACCAGGCCGGAGGCGGGGCGCAGGAAGCTGGTCTTAAATTCCACGCTCAGCACCTCCCCGCCCGGCGGCAGCAGGGACATGGCGGCGAAGCCGCAGGCATTGTCGGCCAGGGTGGTCAGTACGCCGGCATGGAACAGGCCGTGATGCTGGGTCAGGCCGGGGGCGAAATCGGCCTCGATGGTGCAGCGGCCGGGCTCCATGGCCACCAGGCGGCCGCCCAGCGTGGCCATCAGCCCCTGGGCGGCGAAGGCGGCCGCGATGCGGGCCCGGAACTCCGGGTCCCGCGGCTGCACTACAGGCGCCATCCTGAATGGATGGCGACAATGCCACCCGAGAGGTTGCGATGCGCCACGCGTTCCAGCCCGGCGTCGCGCATCATGTCTTCCAGCGTTTCCTGGTCCGGGAAGCGGCGGATGGATTCGGCCAGGTATTCGTAGCTGTCGCGGTCCTTGGCGACGCGGGCGCCGATCTCGGGCAGCACCTTGAACGACCAGACATCGTAGACTTTCGCCAGCGGCTCGATCGCGACTTTCGAGAATTCCAGGCAGTGGAAGCGGCCGCCGGGGCGCAGCACGCGGCGGGCCTCGCGCAGCACCGCGGACTTGTCCGTGCAGTTACGCAGGCCGAAGGCGATGGAGACCTTCTCCACCGAGCGGTCCGGCAGCGGGATGTGCTCGGCATCCACCACGGCGAAGTCGAGGCCGGTGGTGATGCCGCGGTCCAGCGCCCGCTTCTGGGCGACCTCCAGCATGGCCGGGTTCACGTCGGTCAGGATCACCCGCTTGGCGCCGCGGGCCAGCGCGCCGAAGGCGATGTCGCCCGTGCCGCCGGCCAGATCCAGCAGCGTCTCCCGCGGCGAGGCCGCGATGGAATTAACAAAGATCCGCTTCCAGATGCGGTGGATGCCCAGCGACATCAGGTCGTTCATCAGGTCGTAGCGGGGGGCCACGCTTTCGAAGACCTCCCGCACCATGGAGGCCTTCTGGGTGCGGGGCACCTCGCGGAAGCCGAAATCGGTTGTGTCGCTCATCGTCGCACCTTGCCCCTTTGGCGGCAGCCTTGCCAGTAGCACGCCCCAGCGCGATGACAGATGGCATCGCCGCTCCAGGATGCAGCGCCCCGCTGTGCCTCACGACCGCGGCAGCCCGAGGAAAAAATGCCGGAATTGCCGGAGGTGGAGACGGTGATGCGGGGGCTTCGGGCGGTGCTCGAGGGGCGGCGCATCAGCAGGGCCGAGACGAACCGGGAGGGGCTGCGCTGGCCCTTTCCGGCGGGGCTGGCGGGGCGTCTGACGGGGGCGCGGGTCACCGGCTTCCGGCGGCGCGGCAAATACATGCTGGCGCGGCTGGATACGGCCGAAAGCCTGCTGATCCATCTCGGCATGTCGGGGCGGATGGTGGCGCGGCCGGTGGCGGGGCCCGTGGTGCCCTTCATGGGGCCGCAGGGCGTGTTCTCGGACGCCCGGGGCCACAACCAGCCGCCGGAGGCGCATGAGCACCTGGTGATGGAGACGGAGGACGGCACCCGCGTCGGCTTCGTCGATCCGCGCCGCTTCGGCAGTGTCGACCTGGTGCCGACGGCCGCCGAGGATGCTCACAAGCTGCTGGCCGGGATGGGGCCGGAGCCCCTGGAGCCGGACTTCACGGCGGCGAGCCTGGCGGCGTCGCTGGTGGGCAAGCGGACGCCGATCAAGGCGGCGCTGCTGGACCAGCGCGTGGTGGCGGGCCTCGGCAATATCTATGTGGCGGAGGCGCTGTTCCGGGCGCGGATCTCCCCGAGGCGGGAGGCCGCGACGGTGCCGGGCGCCCGGGCGCAGCGCTTGGCGCCGGCCATCAAGGCGGTGCTGGAGGAGGCGATCGGCGCTGGCGGGTCCAGCCTGCGGGATTATGTGCGGGCGGATGGGGAACTCGGCCGGTTCCAGGACCGCTTTTCCGTCTATGACCGGGAGGGCCAGCCCTGCCCGCTCTGCCCCGGGCCGGGGGCCGGCTGCGCGGGCGTGTCCCGCATCGTGCAGTCCGGGCGCAGCACCTTCTATTGCGCGCGCACGCAGCGTTGAGCGGTTTCGCCGGGTGCGCTACCGCTTAAGGGCAAGCGGGGGAGATGGCGCATGGCCTATGAGATGATCCTGGTCGAGACGCAGGGCCGGGTCGGTGTCATCACCCTGAACCGCCCCAAGGCGCTGAATGCGCTCTGCGACCAGCTGATGACGGAGCTGGGCGAGGCGCTGCGGGCCTACGATGCGGACCCCGCGGTGGGCGCCATCGTCGTCACGGGCTCCGAGAAGGCTTTTGCCGCCGGCGCGGATATCAAGGAGATGAAAGACCGCGACTTCCCCGCGATCTACTTCGACGATTTCATCGGCAAGCGGTGGGAGGATGTGCTGCGCATCCAGAAGCCGGTGATCGCCGCGGTGGCGGGCTTCGCCCTGGGTGGCGGCTGCGAGCTGGCCATGATGTGCGACCTGATCCTGGCCGCCGACAACGCGAAATTCGGCCAGCCGGAGATCAACCTGGGCGTCATCCCCGGCGCCGGCGGCAGCCAGCGCCTGACACGCGCCATCGGCAAGTCCAAGGCCATGGAGATGATCCTGACCGCCCGCATGATGGATGCGGCGGAGGCGGAGCGCGCCAACCTGGTGGCCCGCGTGGTGCCGGTGGCCGACCTGCTTCCGGAGGCGCTGAAGATGGGTGAGAAGATCGCCAGCCTCTCCGCCCCCTCCGTCGCCATGGCGAAGGAGGCAGTGAACGCCGCCTTCGAGACGACGCTGCGCGAGGGCGTGCGGCTGGAGCGCCGGCTGTTCCAGTCCCTTTTCGCCACCGACGACCAGAAGGAAGGCATGTCCGCCTTCGCCGAGAAGCGGAAGCCGGCCTTCCGCAACCGCTAGAATCCGGCCGGCCGGGTGGCTCGCGAAAGCCGTGCATTGACTCCCGCGCGGCCCAAAGGGTAGTAACCCGGCCTTCGCTGGTGGCGCGTGCCACCGGCCTCCGAAACTTTTGACTGGTCAGAACAAGACGCCATGGCGAACACGGCTTCCGCGCGCAAGCGCATCCGCCAGACCGAAAAGCGCACGGAGCGCAATCGCGCGCGCCGCTCGCGCGTTCGCGGTTTCCTGCGCAAGGTCGAGCTGGCGATCGCCGGCGGTGACAAGACGGTCGCGCAGGAAGCCTTCCGCGCGGCGCAGCCCGAGCTGCAGCGCGCCGCCGACAAGGGCGTCTTCCACGACAATACCGTCGCCCGCAAGCTGTCCCGGCTTTCGGCGCGCATCAAGGCGCTGGGCGCGACCGCTCAGGCCTGACCAGGCCGTCCGGCCCGCCGCCTGGTGCGGCGGGACCACGGGCCCTCTCCAGCTTTCAAGATTTTGACACGAATGACAAGCAACCTGCAGAGATAGCGGGCTGCTTGCTGTTTCTGTTTCGAAATGTCATCGCTGCGGGTGCGTGACTACTTGGATTGGCCGCGAGGCGATCTTCGAATCCACCAGTAATCATTTGCGCCGGCCAAGCGCGTCGCGGTAACTTCGGACCAGTCGCGCTCATCCCCCAGGAGCCGCGCGCCTGTCTTTCGCGGCCGGATCCTCCGCAGCCGATCGGTCAAATGCACATCGCCCCGCAAGGGCCCACGAGGTTGGCAGGTGCATCACATGGAGAATGCGGTCGGCCCGTCGTCTCCTTCCTCCCCCACGCAGCTGGCGGAGGTCTGGGCACGCATCCGGGGTAGGCTGAAGGAAGAGGTGGGTGAGGTCGAATACCGCACCTGGCTGCGGCAGATGACGCTTGCCTCCGTGCAGGGCGAGGAAGCCATCATCCTGCTGCCCACCCGCTTCCTGCGCGACTGGGTGCGTGGCCATTACGGCGACCGGCTGCGCGCGCTGTGGCAGGCCGAACTGCCCTCCATCCGCCGCCTCGACTTCCGCGTGATGCCGGAAAACCGCGCGCCGGAGCCACGGACGCCGGCCGTGACGGACCCGCGGAATGGCCTGGCGCACGACATGGAAGCCACGGAAAACGCTGGTAAATCCGCGCGCATCACGGCACGCCAGCTGGCCGAGCCGGTGGAGGCCGCGGGCCTGGCGGAGCCGCTGGGCCGGCCGGCCGAGCCGCGCGCCGCAGAGGGCCGGGGCGACTGGTCCGCGCCGCTGGATCCGCGCTTCACCTTCGACAGCTTCGTGGTGGGCAAGCCCAACGAATTCGCCCATGCCTGCGCGCGGCGCGTGGCGGAACGCCCGGCCAGCCCGGGCTTCAATCCGCTGTTCCTCTATGGCGGCGTTGGGCTGGGCAAGACGCACCTGATGCATGCCAGCGCCTGGGCGATCCGCGAACATGCGGTGGCCGATGGACGGCCGCCGCTGACCGTCGCCTATATGTCCGCCGAGAAGTTCATGTACCGCTTCATCGCGGCGCTGCGCAGCCAGAGCACCATGGAGTTCAAGGAATCCCTGCGCTCCGTCGATGTGCTGCTGATCGACGATCTGCAGTTCCTGATCGGCAAGGACAATACCCAGGAAGAATTCTTCCATACCTTCAATGCACTCATCGATGCCGGCAAACAGATTATTGTATCCGCCGACAAGTCGCCCTCCGACCTTTCCGGCATCGAGGACCGCCTGCGCACCCGGCTGGGCTGCGGGATGGTGGCCGACCTGCATGCCACCACCTATGAGCTGCGCATCTCCATCCTGCAGGCCAAGGCGCAGACCCAGGGCGTGCCGGTGCCGGTCAAGGTGATGGAGTTCCTGGCCCACAAGATCACCTCCAACGTGCGGGAGCTGGAAGGCGCGCTGAACCGGCTGATCGCCCACGCCAATCTCTTCGGCCGCCCGGTGACTCTGGAAGGCGCGCAGGAGGTGCTGCACGACATCCTGCGCGCGCATGACCGCCGGGTGACGATCGAGGAAATCCAGAAGCGGGTGGCGGAACACTACAATATCCGCCTGACCGACATGTCCTCCCCCCGCCGCGCGCGGGCCGTGGCGCGGCCGCGGCAGGTGGCGATGTATCTGGCGAAGCAGCTCACCAGCCGTTCCCTGCCCGAGATCGGCCGCCGTTTTGGTGGGCGCGACCACACCACCGTGATGCACGCCGTCAGCCGCGTGGCCGAGCTGATGCAGGCCGACAGCGCGTTTGCGGAAGATGTCGAGCTGCTGCGCCGGATGCTGGAAACCTGATCGGGGCTCGGTGAGGGGGCCTGCGCCGGGCTACGCCGCCTTCGCAACCCTCACCGGCAGCACCGCCGCCAACAGATCCTCCAGCAATTCGGGCAGGGCCAGCGGCGTCGCATCGCCGCCGCCGCGGCCGAAATGGCCGGCGGCCTCCGCCTGGCTGCGGCCGAGGCGCGTGGCCAGCCGCGCCAGCGCCTCGGCGCATTGCAGCCGCGTCGGCAGCGCGGTGAGGGCGAGCTCCGGCGCCAGAAGGTCGTTGGCGCCGGTCAAGGCGAGACGCTCCGTCCCCACCTGCCGCGTCGCCACGATGCCATGCGCCGCGCGCTCCGCCTTCGCCACGACGAAACTGCGATGGGTCAGACCGGGCGCGACCCATGAGATGCGGCGCGTGTACAGATGGCCGAAGCGTCCCAGCGCCTCCGCCACCGCGGTGGCCATGGCATTGTGCATCTCGACATAGGCGCGCTTCTCGTTGGGGCCCCATTTCCAGCGCGCGGCGGAGACGCGCAGCGCGGTGGAATCCGCCCGCCAGGGGGAGACGGCATTGCCGCGATCCTCGAAGAGGCCGGGGTCGTCGTAGAGCACGGCGGGCGAGGTGCCGCCCGGGTAGTCCAGCATATGTTCGTAGGGCACCAGGCCGAGCGGCTCGCTGATCACGGCGCGATGCACCACCACGCCATAGGGGTGTGTCAGCGGCGCCAGGCTGAACAGCGCCTCCGGCTCCTCCGCCGTCCGGAAAGCCAGCAGACGCGGCTCGGCGGGCGCGGTGGGCGCGAAACCGGCGGCGAGCAGCGCGGCGTTGATGCGGCGATGCTCAGTCGAGAGGATGTACGGCTTGGTGCGCGTGCAGGGCAGCAGCAGCAGCACGTGTTCCCGGGCCTCGGGCAGGCTCGGCACGTAGTCCTGCCCGACAAAGCGCATCCAGGCCGCGATGCGGGGATGTTTGAGCGCATCCACATTGTCCTGCGGCGAATACAGCGCGAGCGTCGGGTCCAGCGTGAAGGGCGCGCGAAACTTCGCGGCGGATTCCAGCAGGCGCTGCGCTCGGTCGTCGGTGGTGACCATGCGTCAGGTCTCCAGCAGGGAAGCGAGGAACAGGTCCTCCGGCGCCAGGTTGCGGGCCAGCAGGCCCTCGGCGCGGAGGTAGCGGATGAGGGTCGCAAAAACCTCGCGATTGGCGGTGAAGCCCGCGGACCAGAAGGCGGGGCCGAGCCGGCGCTCCGTTTCCTCCA
Source organism: Falsiroseomonas tokyonensis (assembly GCF_019024325.1). Taxonomy (GTDB): domain Bacteria; phylum Pseudomonadota; class Alphaproteobacteria; order Acetobacterales; family Acetobacteraceae; genus Falsiroseomonas; species Falsiroseomonas tokyonensis. The sequence continues at coordinate 707,275 of NZ_JAFNJS010000001.1, read as the reverse complement.
GCTGCTGCGCCAGGAAGGGCAGGCCAACGGCGAGCGTCGCACTGTCATGCAGCCGCAGCCGCGCCAGGCGCTGCGACTCCACGAAGGCGTCAAACAGCGCGCGCGGCAGCCAGGGATTTTCGTCCACGAAGCGGCGCTTCACGGCGATGAGGTGCATCGGCGGGAAGATCCTTGTGCGCGCAAAATAGTCGAGCTCCGCGGCCATGGGATCGGCGAAGAGGCGACCGACCTTGTCGGGGGCGCTGAAAAAACTGTCGGGCGCGCGGGCGGTGTAGAGGGCGTCGATCTCGCCTGTTTCCAGCATCTCAGACAGGCTGCGATCGGTGACGTGCTCGATGGCGACGCCCTCCGGATATTGCTGGGGGTGATCCTCGCCGGCGCGGGCCTCGTTCAGCCCGGCATTGACGTAGATCGGTGATCGCCAGTGCAGCCCGTAGTGCTCATCGAAAATGCCGCGCAGCCAGACGGCGGCGGCCATGTCCCAGACCATGGTGCCGATGCGGCGCCCTGCCAGATCGGACGGTTTTGTGAATCCCTTCGCCTTGTTCACGAAGACGCAGGAGAAGCGGAAATGGCGGGAGGGGAAGACGGGGATGCCGACGTAATCCTGCTGCGGCCTGTCGAAATGCCGCAGCCAGGTGGCGATGGGGAATTCGCAGCAGTCGAAGCGGTGTTGCGTCATCTGCAGGTTGAACAGCGGCTGCAGCGGCATGACCGTCGTCTCCGCCGCCACGCCCGCGATGGGCACGCGACCCTCAGCCAGGGCACGGGCACGATCGCAGTCGGAGACGCCTATGGTGAGGTGCAGGCTCATGCGAGGCGCGCTCCCAGGGTCTCGGCGGCGGCCAGCAGGGCGGCGTCCTGGTAGGAGCCACCGATCAGCGACAGGCCGATGGGAATGCCATCCAGCGTGCCCGCGGGGATGTTCACCTGCGGCAGGCGGCACAGGCTGGCGACGCAGGTCAGCGCCAGGGTGCGATCCCGGAAGGCCATCTGTGCGGAGACGGGGGCATCGCGCAGCGGCGGCAGGTCATGCGCCGTCGGGAGGATGAGCACCCCATCGGTGCCGAGCAGCGCATGCAGGCGTGCCGTGAGCCTTTCGCGTTCGCGCCAGGCGGTGGCGATGGCCTGCGGCGTGACGGTGGCGGCGAGTTCCAGCCGGTCCGCCACGGCGGGGCTGAGGCGGCGGCCGGGCTCGCGCGCCCAGGTGCCGTGGGTGGTCCAGAGCTCCCCCAATTGCAGCGGCCGGAAGGTGTCGAGCCAATGCGCGGCGCCTTCCTCATACAGCGTCACGCTCTGCGCCGCGCCGAGGCCCTGGGCCGCGTCGCGAAGCGCGGCGCCAAGGGTGGGTTGCGGAATCTCGAAGGCATCCTCGGCGATCAGCAGGCGCGGCGCGGTCGCGGGGGCGGGGCCGAAGAAGACCTCGCCGATGCGGCGCAGCAGCGCGGCGTCGCGCGCGAACCAGCCCACCGTGTCGATGCTCGGCGCCATGGGCATGACGCCGGCGACCGAGACGCGGCCATGCGTGGTGCGGATGCCGTAGAGGCCGCAGAAGGAGGAGGGTACGCGGACGGAGCCGCCGGTATCCGTGCCGAAGGCGAAGTCACACAGCCCCCCGGCGACCGCGGAGGCGGAGCCGGAGGAGGAACCACCCGGCACGCGATCCGGCGCGCGCGGATTGATCGGCGCGCCGTAATGCGGGTTCTCGCCGAACAGGCCGCTCGCGATCTCATCCGTATGCGTCTTGCCGATCAGCGTCGCGCCGGCATCCAGCGCCGGCAGCAGAGCGGAGGCGGTGGTGAGCGAGACGGGCGCATCGCGCAGCCGATCCGGATTGCCCCAGCCGCTGCGTGTGCCGGCCACATCGAACAGGTCCTTCGCCGCAAAGGTGAGCCCGGCGAGCGGGCCGCTGGGGGCGCCCTCGATGCGGATGTCGCCATGCGCCACGAAGGCGCTGGCGCGGATTTGCTCGGGCGTCATTCTGCGGCGGCCTTTTGGTTGCTGCGGTCCAGGGCGTAGCTGGTCATGAAGGCGTCGACAAAGCCGGTGTCGCGCGCCCAGTCGTGAAAGCGGTAGCTGTTGCCGCGCGTCACGAAGGGCGCGCCAGAATAGAACATCTCGTATTGCAGATGGCGCGATCCGAATTCGGAACCGATGGCGTCCCAGGCCAGCTTCATCAGTTTCACGCGGCCTTCGCTATCCGTGACGGGGGAGCGTTGCGCGGCGCGGATCAGCCCCTCGATCTCGCCGCCATCGAAATCGGCGGCGGAGGAGGGCACCATGATGACGCCGCCGCCGGCCAGGCCGCGGATCGCCTCGATGAACTCGGGATAGGTGGTTTGGGCAATCACCTGCGCGGTGACGAGCATCGGGCGGTTGGGCACGAAGTAGCCGTGGAAGGATTCGCCGGCCGCTTCCATGGCGACGACCAGCGCCTCGATATTTTGCGATTTCGCCGCCAGCAGCCCCAGCGTTTCGCGGGTCTGGGGAAAGCCCAGAATGCCGTTCACCTCGGCCACCTTGTGGGCGAGGCCAAGAAGAAAACGCAGCTTCACCATCAGGCGGACGATGCATTGGTAGTTCTGCATCACATGCGCCCGCGTCTCATGCCACTGCGCCTGGGCCATCCGCAAATCCTTGTGGACGAAGACGCAGTCCCAGGGGATCTTTACGTCCTCGAAGACCACCACGGCGTCGTTCTCATCGAAGCGGGAGGAGAGGGGGTAGTCGAAGGTGGAGGTGGCGGCGGCCTGGTAGCTGCGGCGCGAGTGCAGCTTCAGGCCGCGCGTCGCCATGGGCGTGACGGCGGTGAAGGCGTAGGCCTCGTCGCCCGGGGCGAGCGCCGCGAAGCCGGAGACCATCAGGTCGTTCGCCATGATGCCGCTTGTGGCCAGCATCTTGGCGCCGCGGATCGTGATGCCGTGGCTGTCCTCATCCACCACGCTGGCGACCAGGCCGCCGCCGGGCTGGTTGCCAGCGGAGCGGGACTTGTCCGCCTGTGGATTGACGATGACGTAGGACAGGAAGCGATCCGCGTCGCGCGCCCCCCGGAAGTAGTCTGCCAGCGCGGCGGCGCGCGGGGCTTCATAGGCGTGCAGACCCATCATGAAGCCAACAAAAGTGGAGGCGACGTGGTCGGGTGAGCGGCCGATCATGCCGCAGCTCTGCTTCGCCCAGCGCTCCATGGCGCGGCGGCGGATGACCAGTTCCGTGTGGTTGCGTGGCAGGGACCAGGCGCGATTCACGCGCGCGCCGGTCTCGGTCACGAAGGTCATCTCGTCGGGGTGCTGCGCCTGGTAGTCGTAGAGCGAAGCGGCGGAGGCGACGGCGCCGGCGAAGGCGGGGTCGATGGTGACATCCTGCACGCGCCGGCCATCGATGAAGATGGTGCGCTCGTCCCGCAGGCTGCGCAGATGGGCGGCACCGTCCTTGATCATGCCGGGCTCCTGTCGGAGGCGAGGCGGAGGTCCACGAGCTCCGCCTCGTCATAAGCACATAGCGAGTCGTAATCCGCGCCGGACTGCTCGCAGAACAGATCCCGGGCGATGCCGCGCGCGATGCGCTCTACCGTTGGTCGCAGGGTTGAGATGCCGGCGGAGGAGGCGGTGGAGGGCATGGCGGCGAAGGAGGAGGAGCGCAGCCGCGCCAGCCACGGCGCGGCGCCCGGGTGGCGTTCGGTGAAGGCGAAGCTGTCGTTGAGATAGGGATAGGCGCCCAGCAGCCGGTCCTCCGCCGCCGGCGCAAAGCGGTCGCGCCACAGGGCTATGTGCTGCGCCAGCCCCGCAAGTTCGGGCCGCAGCGTGAGGTCCACCACCAGCCCGGTGCCGACGATCAGGAAGTCGACCTCCAGCGTCGCGCGCGGCGTCTCCAGCCGGATCGTCTCGCCCATCATGCCGAGCGTGGTCAGCGGCGCTCCCAGATGCAGGAAGAAGCGATCATGTGCCGCGCATCGCGAAAACGTCTCCTGAGGCGGTGGCTGGTTCAGGGCAAACAGCGTTTGCATGAAGCGCCATTTTTGCGCGTCCGGCAGATCGGCGAAGTGGTGCAGGAAACCGAAGAATTCCATCCAGCGGTTTGGGTTGACGGATGGCAGCACCGGGCGACGCGCCAGCAGATCGACGCGCACGGCGCCGGCCTCCAGCGCCGTTGCCGCATTGTCGAAGGCCGAGGCGCCGGCGCCGAGAATCGCCACGCGCCGACCCGCCAGCCGGGCAAAGTCGATGGGCTGCGCGGTATGGGCGTAATGCGTGGCGGGCAGCGCCTGGGCGATCATCGCCGGCACTTGCCAGCCGCCACAGCCATCCAGCCCCGTGGCCAGCACCACCTGCCGCGCCAGCAGCCGCTGCGCCGTCCCATCCGCATGCACGGCCTGCACCGCCAGCAGCGCGTCCCCTTCCGGCGTGATGCCGGTGACGCGCCAGCCATGCCGCACCGGCAGCGCCAGCACGCGCTGCAGCCAGGTGAGATAGGCCTGCCAGTCCTCCCGCCCGATCTTGTGCAGCGCCGCCCAGGCCGCTTCGCCGTACTGGGCCTCGTACCAGGCGCGGATGGACAGCGAGGGCAGGCCCAGCTCCGGCCCCGTCACATGCTTCGGCGTGCGCAGCGTGTGCATGCGGGCGAAGCGCGTCCAGACGCCGGCCTGGCCCGTGGGCTCCGCCTCCAGCACCGCGATATTCTCGATGCGCGCGCGCTTCAGGGCGAAGGCGGTGGCCAGGCCGCATTGCCCGCCGCCGACCACCAGCACATCCAGCACCGGCCCGTCCGGATGCGTGACCGGTCGCACCCAGGGCCGCGCCGGATAGGCCAGCGTCTCCAGCTCCCATTCCAGGCGACGCTCCAGCCGCGTCAGCGCATCGGGTGGTGGAAGTGCGTCCATGCTCAGCCCTTCGTGTTCATGCGCAGGCCGCCAGCGCCGGCGGCAGAAGCGCGCCGTCGCGCATCAGGAAGGCGCCGTCTGCCATCACATGCTTCAGGTCGCGCGGCCGGGCCGCCATCAGCAGGCGCGGCGCCAGCTCCTCCGCCTTCGCAGCGGTGAAGGCGGCCGCGCGCAGGTCGAAGGCCAGCAGATCCGCCCGCGCGCCGGGCGCCAGCACCGCGCCGCCGGTAGCCATGGCCAGCACCTGCGCGGGTGTCGGCCATTCGGCATCGGGGCGGCCGGCGCGCGGCAGCAGCAGCGCGAATTTCGCGGCCTCCAGCATGTCCTGCGTGTCGTTGCTGCCGGGACCGTCGGAGCCGATCGCGAGGCGCACGCCGCGCGCCAGGGCGCGGGCCACCGGCGCGATGCCGCTGCCGAGGCGGAGATTGGCCAGCGGGTTGTGCACCATCAGCGTGCCGGTCGCGGCCATGCGATCCAGCTCGGCATCCGTCAGATGTACGCAATGGGCGAATTCGGCGTGCGAACCGGTGAGACCCAGCGCCTGCAGATGCGCCACCGGATCCGTGCCGAAGCGCGTGCGGCAATCCGCGGCGTCCTTCGCCGTCTCGCAGAGATGCAGATGCAGGAGGGCGCCATGCTGCCGCGCCAGGGCACCGAGGCCGCTCAGCAGCGCATCGCTGCAACGCTGTGGCGCGGAGGGGCCGAGGCCGATTTCCGCACCCTTCGGCGGCGCCTTCACCAGCGCCTCCGCCACCGTCAAGGCCGTCTCCGTGCTCGGCGGGGTGAAGCTGGCCGAGGGTGAGGGCAGGTCGCGCAGCATCATGGCGATGCGGCCGCGGATGCCGCCCTCCGCCCAGGCGGCGGCGGCGATGGCCACCGACTCCACATTCGGCGGGATCTGCCGGAAATGATCGGTGACCTGCACGGCGCCACCGCGGATCGCCTCCGCCGCGGAGACCAGGATGGCCTGGCGGATGCGCGCTTCCGGCAGCGCATCCTGGCCATCGGCATATTCAGCGGCGAGCCATTCATCCAGCCGCGCCATGGGCGCCCGGCCACGCGCCAGCGCCTCCGGCGAATGGGTATGCGCGTTGACGAAGGCGGGCAGCAGCAGCAGGTGGTGTGCGCCGATCTCCTCCGCCTCCGTCACCTCCAGCGCCGCGCCGATGGCGGCGACGCGGCCCCCGGCCACCAGCAGGTCGATGGGCGCGCGGGGCGCCCAGTCGGCGCCGCCGGGAAGCAGCGTGGCGCCGCGGAACAGCAGGGGCCTCGCGAGACGGGTCATGCCGCCAGAACCTTGCGCGCATCGGCCGCGATCTCACCGGGCCGGCAGAGCCAGATGCGCGACCGCGCCGCGGCGAGATGCGCCAGCACGCGCCGCAAATGCCGCAACCGGAAGGGATGGCCGACGAGGAAGGGATGCAGCGACAGGTTGAAGACCAGCGGCCATTTTTGGGACAGGCGCAGCTGTTCCTCGAACTGGTCGATCAGGATGTCGGCCCAGACCGAGGGCGGCCATTTGGCGGCGTGCAGCGCAGGAATGTCGTTGGTTGGGCGCGAATAGGGGACGGTCACCAGCAGGCCGGCGCGGGTGGCCAGAAGCGTCGGCTGGTCGTCATGTGTCCAGTCCATGCAGTAGTCGAAGCCCGCCTCCGCCAGCAGGTCCGGCGTGGCGTGGGTTTCGGAGACCCAGGGGCCCATCCAGCCGCGCGGCGCGGCGCCTTCCTCCTGCGCGATGCGGTCGCGACAGGCGGCGATCATCGCGCGCTCGGTTGCCTCGTCCATGTCGGACTGGCGTTCGGCATTGGTGCGGCCATGGCCCACGAATTCATCGCCGCGTGCGCGAAAGGCCTGCGCGACGTCCGGGCACAGGTCGTAGATCGCGGTGTTGAGCAAGGCCGCCGCCGGAATCGCATGCTCATCCAGCGCATCCAGCAGGTTCCAGACGCCGACGCGGTTGCCCCAGTCGCGAAATCCGTAGTTCTGCACATCGGGTTCGGGCAGCGGGTTCACCAGCGGAATCCCCAAGCCCTCGGCGAAGGGAAAGGCCTCGAGGTTCACCGCGACATGCACAGCCAGCCGCGTGCCATTCGGCCAGTCCCAGACCGGACGGCGCGCGATGGCGGAGAAGGCGTAGCGTCCGTGCTGGCGCATCAGGCGGCGATCGCCAGGGCGACACCGAAGGTCTCGTCGATCCGCACCGTGTCGTGGTCCGTCTCGTTGGTGTCGGACAGTTCCAGGTTGAAGAAGTCCTGCTGCGTCGCGTTGAAGAAGGGGCCGGCGTGCCAGGTGCCGCGATGCAGGGCCAGCGCGGTGCCGCCGGGGATGCGGAAGCAGGCGATGGCATCCGCCGTCAGCGGCGCATCGGCACGCGCCAGGCCGATGAACCACGCCGCGCCATCGGCGGAGGCCAGGCATTGCGTGACGCGCAGGTGCCGCGTGATGCCGCGGATCAGCAGCGGCCGATGCGGCAGGCGCATGATGGTGAGGCGCGTCCGGCCCTGGGTCAGGTCCAGCGTCGCATCCTGCGGGCCAAAGGGCGTGCCATCCGCGCCCGGCAGCACCAGCGTGCCATAGGGGGCGATGGCCTCCGGGGTCGCGGCCAGGGGCGTGACGGGAATTGTCGTCATGCGGCGGCGCTTTCGGGCAGGGTGAAGGGGGCGAGTTCGGCATGGTCGCCGGCCACGAAATGCGCCCAGTCGGCCTCCTGCTGATCCAGGAAGAGGCGGCGCTTCACCCCCTCCACCAGCCGCGGCAGGGCGTATTTCATGCCGCTGACACTGGCGGCGATGGGGCCAAGGCTGAGCGAGGCGGCGCCGGTGATGCTGAAGACCCGCTCCACCCAGGGCGCCGCGCCCGGCACGCGCTGCTGGAAGCCGCCCATGCGGTCCAGATAGGGCTGTCGGCCGAGCCGCGGCTCCGCGACCTCGGGCGCAAAGCGGTCGCGCCACAGCGCGATCTCCGGCAGCAGCGCCGCATATTCCGGGCAGAGCGAGAGGTCGGAGAGGAAGCCCGTCGCGATCACCAACCGATCGAAAACCTGGCGGCGCCCATTGCCCTCCACCAAAATCTCCCCGCCCGTCCAACGCACGGCCTCCCAGGGCATGCCGGTGGCGAGCCGAAAACCGGGCAGGGCGATGGCGGCATCGAATGTGGGCTGCGGTGGCGGCTGGCCGATGCGGCGCAGGCGCAGGGCGTAGTCCCACTTCACCGCATCCGGCAGGTCCACGTAATGCGCGAGGAAGCCGGCATTCTCCATCCAGCGGCGCGGATTGTCGCGCGGCACTTCGGGGCGGCGGATGCAGATGGTGGCACTGGCGGCGCCGGACTGCAGCGCGGTGATGGCGATATCGAAGGCGGTGGCGCCGGCACCCAGCACACCCACGCGCTCCCCCTGGAAGCAGGCGGGGTCGATCAGGTCGTTCGCATGCAGCACGCGGCCCGCCGGCAACGCCTGTGCGATCTCCGGCGGAATGGCATGGCCGCCGCTGCCGCCGGAGCCGGTGGCCATCACCACGCTGCGCGCATGATGCAGCACGGGGCCGGCCGGCGTCTCGAAGCGCAGTTGCAGCAGCGTGCCGTCCGCGCTGGGCTCCATCGCGACCAGCCGAGAATGGTTCTGCACGGGCAGGTCCATCACGCGGCGGAACCAGCGCAGGTAGTCCATCCAGGCGGTGCGCGGCACGCGATACATCGCGGCCCAGCCCGCGGCGCCGTGCTGGGCTTCCCACCAGGCCCGGAAGCTGGCGGCTGGCAGGCCGCCATCGGGGCCGGTCAGGTCCTTGGGCGTGCGCAGCATGGCCATGCGGGCGAAGCTGACCCAGGGGCCCTCACGCCCGGGCGGGGAGGCATCGAAGACGGCGAGGCGCGTGACCCTTTCGCGCCGGAGGGCCGCGGCGGTGGCCAGGCCGTACATGCCGCCGCCGATGATGGCGCAATCCAGCGCCTCCGCCCCATCCGGCGCGGGCAGCGGGGCGACCCAGGGCGCGGCGGGATAGGCGAGCAGCGCCATCTGATGCGCCAGCTGGCGCTCCAGCTCGGCCAGGGAGGTGGGTTCGGTCACGCAGGGCTCCGCCGGTGGGGGAGGGTGGGGAACAGGACGCGGCGATCCATCCGCGCGTCCCGCGGCGGGACGCGACGGCGCTGGATCAGCCGGCTGGTCGCCACCGCCCGCGGGCGCGCGCCAGGCCATGCGAACGCGGCGGCCGGCCGGGACGCCCAGGGGTAGAGCCTGGTCGTCCGGCGGCGGCGTTGCGAAAGGGGGGCCAGCGCGTCATGCCAGGCAGGCCTGGCAAGCCCCATGCCAGCGCCCGGGCCCGGGCGCGCCACCAGCCTCCGCCGGGCTCTGGCGAAGCTTTCGGCACTCCGCCGGCGCGCTGCCTGCCTTCCAAGCAGCCGGCGCGGCGCGGGAAGCACGACAGGCACGGTAGCGCAACGGCCTGCGTAACCTTCCCGAAATGGGTTGCCCCGCCGCGCAGGGCGTGGTCATCCTGCCGCCCGATGGACGCCGCCGCTGACCTAACCCCCCTGCTCTCCGCCGTCGCCGGCGGTGACCGGATCGCCCTGCGCGCGATCTATGAGCGGCAATCGACGCGGCTCTTCGGCGTCGCCAATGCCATCCTGCGCGACCGCGACGCCGCCGCCGATGCGCTGCAGGACGCCTTCTTGCGGATTGCCCATCGCGCGCATCAGTTCGATGCCTCCCGCGGTGCGCCGGAAGCCTGGCTGGCGGCGATCGTGCGCTATGCGGCGCTCGACATGGCGCGCGCGCGGGGCCGGGAAATTCCCAGCGACGATCCGGCGCTGGGCGACCAGCCGGTGGAGCCGGAGGCGCTGGAACGGGTTTCCGCCGATGCCGAGGGCCGCCGCCTGCGCAACTGCCTGGCGACGCTGGAGGAACGCAACCGGCGCGGCATCGTGCTGGCCTTCGTGCATGGGCTGAGCCATGCGCAGATCGCGGCGAAGATGGAATTGCCGCTGGGCACGGTGAAGGCCTGGATCCGCCGTGGTCTGCTGCGCCTGCGGGAGTGCCTGACGTGATCCCCGCCAGCCTGACACCGGAGGAGCGCGAGGCGCTGGCCGCCGAATATGTGCTCGGCACGCTGGAGGCGCGGGAGGCCCAGGCGGTCGCGGCGGCGCTGGACAGCGATGCCGCACTGGCCGAGGCGGTGGCGGAATGGGAGGCGCGGCTGGCGCCGCTCATCGCCCTCGCCCCGCCCGAGGCCCCGCCGCCCGGCCTCTGGGACCGCATCGCCGCGGCGCTGGATCCGACGCCCACCCGGGCACCCGCCCCCGCCAAACGTCCCTGGTGGGCGGGGCTGCGCGACCCCTGGCGGATGGGCGCCATCGGCGGCACCGCGCTGGCGGCTGGCCTCGCGGCCTTCATCCTGCTGCGGCCGGAGCCCGAGCCGCGGCTGATGACCGTGCTGCTGAGCGAGCGCGACCAGCCGGCCTGGCTGGTGGAGGCCGATGGCGGCGGGCTGCGCCTGGCCTCCGTGAATCCACGCCCGGCGCCGGAAGGCCGCGCGCTGCAGCTCTGGGCGCTGCCGCAGGGCGCGACGGCGCCGACCTCGCTCGGTCTGATCCCGGCGGAGGGCCGCATCAACGTCGCGCCCACGACCATCCGGCCGAGCCCCGGCATGCTGATCGAGATCACGGTGGAGCCGCCGGGTGGGTCGCCGATCGGCCGCCCGACCGGGCCGATCCTGTTCATCGGCCGCCTGTCCCCCGCCGCCGGAACCTGAGCCGCCGGAATCTGAGCCGCCCGAAGCCGGGCCACGGGACGCTGGGCCGCGCGAATTTTTCGGCCCAGCCCGCATCCAGTCGCATCCGCCCTCCGTAACGCCAGCAGCAAGGCCTCAAGGCCTGCCCTGGAAGATGGAGAAACGCCGATGCCGAAGACCGCTCGCACCGCCCTTGCCGCCGCCGCCCTGATCGCCGGCGGTGCCCTTGCGGCCCCCGTCGGGGCGCAGGCCGCCACGCTCCTCGGCCTGACCGCCGACAACCGGCTGATCCGCATCGACAGCGAGACGCGCCGTGCCGAGGCGCCGATGCGCGTGACCGGCGCCGATGGCCGGCTGCTCGGCATCGACCAGCGGCCGCAGGATGGCGGGCTGTATGGCGTGACGGAAAGCGGCCAGATCGTCCGCATCGACCCGATGAGCGGCCGCGCCACGCAGGTCTCGCGCCTGAACATGCCCTTCGAAAGCGGCGGCCGCGCCGTGGTGGACTTCAACCCGGTGGCCAACCGCCTGCGCCTGATGGGCATGAGCGGCGTGAACTTCCGCGTCAATGTGGAGACCGGCGAGGTGGTCCGCGACGGGACGCAGAAGTACATGGACGGCTCGCCGCAGGCCGGCACCACGCCGCGCATCACCGCCGGCGCTTATACCAACAGCGTCGCCCCGCCCGCCGGCGCCCCCGCCGCCGGCCAGCCCGGCGCGCCGAGCACCGCGCTCTATACGATCGATACGCTGCTCGGCACCTACAACCTGCAGGCGCCGCCGAATGACGGCGTGCAGCAGGTGAAGGGCATGCTGGGCATGAGCGTGCCGGTGGCGCTGGGCTTCGACGTGCTGTCGGATGGCCAGGGCGGCAATACCGGCTTCGTCCTGGCCGGCGGCACGCTGCATGGCATCGACCTCGCGACCGGCCGCCTGATGGCCCAGGGCGCCGTGGCGGGCCTGCCGGAGGCCGAGGTGATCGACATCGCTGCCATGCGCTGACCCCTTCGGCGGCCTGCGCGTTCCCCGCACGCCCGGCGCATGCCGCCCGAAGCCGCCGCCGTGCTGCCGCACGGCGGCGGTCGCTTTTCCACCCAGACCTGGGCTGGACAGCGGACCACTTGTCGGGATTGTTCCCGGCCAAAGCGGGGATCGACAGGATGCGGATGCTGGTTCTGGGCGCGGGCGCGCTCGGCGGCTATTTTGGTGGGCGGGCACTGGAGCGCGGGCTTCCGGTCACCTTCCTGGTGCGGCCCGGCCGCGCCGCGGTGCTGGCGCGCGACGGGCTGCGGGTGCGCAGCGGCTTTGGCGATATCGACCGCCCCGTGGACACCACCCTGGCGGCGGGGCCCGGCTTCGATGTCGTGCTGCTGTCCTGCAAGGCCTATGACCTGGACAGCGCCATTGCTTCCATTCGCCCGGCCGTCGAGGGCGGGGCCTGCGTGCTGCCGATCCTCAACGGGCTTTCGCACATTGCCACGCTGAACGCCGCCTTCGGCGCCGAACGCGTCTGGGGCGGCCTCGCCAAATGCGCGGCGACGCTGACGCCGGAGGGCGTGGTGCAGCATCTCGGCGACTGGCACTGGCTGACCTTTGGCGAGCAGGACGGCCGGATGGATGGGCGCGCCGCCGCGCTGGCCGCGGCACTCGGCCAGGCGCCGGGGCTGGTGGCGGAGGCGGTGCCGGATATCCAGCGGCGCATGTGGCAAAAGCTGGTGCATCTCGGCACCGTCGCCGCCGCCAGCGTGCTGATGCGCGCCAGCGTCGGCGAGATCGTCCGGGCTGGCGGCACGGATTTTCTCCTCGGCCTGCTGGAGCGGAATGCGGCCATTGCCGCGGCGCAGGGGCATCCGATGACGGAGGCCTTCCTCGCCAATTACCGAAAGCTGTTCGCCGACCCCGCCAGCGCCTACACCGCTTCCATGCTGCGGGACCTGGAAGCGGGCGGGCGGACCGAGGCGGACCATATCCTGGGCTTCCTCTGCGCCGCGGCGCGACAGGCCGGCCTTCCGGCGGAGGTGCATGACTTGGCCCATCTGCATGCGCGTGCCTATGACCAGCGGCGTGCGGCGGGGCGGCTGCCGTGACCGACCTGGTGACCCTTGCCTCGGACCAGCTCCGCATCGCGGTGAAGCCGCAGGGCGCGGAACTCGCCAGCCTGAAGGATTCGGCCGGGCGCGAATTCCTGTGGCAGGCCGGGCCGGAATGGCCGCGGCATGCGCCGGTGCTGTTCCCCTTCGTCGGCCGGCTGCGCGACGACACGCTGCGCATCGGCCACGAGGTCTATCCCATGGGCCAGCACGGTTTTGCGCGCGACAGCCGCTTCGAGCTGGTGGAGCAGGGCGCCGAGAGCTGCCGCTTCCTGCTGGCGGACAGCGCCGCAACCCGCGCCGTCTATCCCTTCGGCTTCCGGCTGGAACAGGCCTATGCGCTGCATGGCGCGTCGCTGACCGTCACCACCACCGTGCACAACCCTGGCGAGGGCACGCTGCCCTTCTCGGTCGGCGCGCATCCCGCCTTCCGCTGGCCGCTGCCCGGCGCCGGCGGCAAGGCCGCGCACCGGATCGAATTCGAGCAGGAGGAGGCCGGGCCGGTCTGGCGGCTGGATGAGAACGGGCTGATCGACGCCACGCCCCAGCCCTTGCCCGTGCATGGCCGCAACCTGGGCCTGCGGGAGGATCTGTTCCGCCCCTCCGCCATGATCCTGCTGAACCCCGCCAGCCGCCGCCTGCGGTATGCCGCGCCGGGCGCGCCGGGGCTGGAGATCACCTGGCAGGGTTTTTCCGAACTTGGCCTGTGGATGCGGCCGGGCGCGGACTTCCTCTGCATCGAGCCCTGGGCGGGTTATGCCGACCCGGCGCAGTTCTGGGGCGATATCTGGGCCAAGCCGGGGATGCAGATGCTTGGGGCGGGGGAAAGCCGCAGCTTCATGTGGCGGGTGACCATCGGGTAGCCGGGCACCCTTGCCAGCCGGCCGGGCGGGGCTATGGTCCCGCGCATCGCGTTCCCAAGGAAGCATCAGCATGGCCGACTACGTGATTCCGCCGCCCGCCCAGGCCTTCATCCCGGTGAAGGGCGGCGGGTCCTTCCCCGTTCGCCGCATCTTCTGCGTCGGCCGCAACTACGCGGAACACGCCATCGAGATGGGCAGCGACCCGACCCGCGAGCCGCCCTTCTACTTCACCAAGCCGGCCGATGCCGTCGTCATCAACGACGCCGACATGCCCTATCCGCCCGCCAGCAAGTCCCTGCACCATGAGATGGAGCTGGTGGTCGCCATTGGCACCGGCGGCAAGGACATCAGCCAGGCCGATGCGCTGAAGCATGTCTGGGGCTATTGCTGCGGCCTCGACATGACCCGCCGCGACCTGCAGAACGAGGCGAAGAAGACCGGCCGCCCCTGGGACATGGGCAAGGGCTTCGACCACTCCGCCCCCATGGGCCTGCTGGTACCGGCCGGCGACTTCGACCCCTCCAAGGGCAAGATCGAGCTGAAGGTGAACGGCAAGGTCACGCAGACCTCCGACCTGTCCAAGCTGATCTGGTCGGTGCCGGAGGTGATCGCGAACCTCTCCGGCCTGGTGAAGCTGGAGCCGGGCGACCTGATCATGACCGGCACGCCGGAAGGCGTCGCCGCCGTGAACAAGGGCGACCTGCTGGAAGGCATGGTCGAGGGCGTCGGCACAGTCACCGTCAAGATCGTCTAAGTGAATCCCCCTCCCCCGTTCACGGGGGAGGGTCGGGGTGGGGGCAAGCCACCGCTCCCATCTCGCACGAAGGCCGCATGACCCTCCGCATCGTCACCTGGAACATCAATTCCGTCCGGCTGCGCCTGCCGCTGCTGGCCGATCTCGTCTCCACGCTGCGCCCCGACGTGATCTGCCTGCAGGAGACCAAGTGCCCCGACGAACTCTTCCCGCATGAGGGCGTGGCCGCGCTCGGCTTCGAACACCGCGCGGTGCGCGGCATGAAGGGCTACAACGGCGTCGCCATTCTTTCCAAGCTGCCCTTCGCGCGGCGCGACGGCGTCGACCCCGATTGGTGCGCCAAGGGCGACTGCCGGCATATCGCGGTGGAGCTCGATGCCCCCGGCGGCCCGGTGGAACTGCACGACTTCTACATCCCCGCCGGCGGCGACATTCCCGACCGGGAGCTGAACCCGAAATTCGCCCACAAGCTGGACTTCGTGGCCGAGGCCACCGCCTGGTCCGCCGCGCGCGCCGCCGCCGGCGGTTTTCGGCGGGCCGTGCTGGTCGGCGACCTGAACATCGCGCCGCTGGAACACGACGTCTGGTCGCACAAGCAGCTTTTGAAAATCGTCTCCCACACGCCGGTGGAGACCGAGGCGCTGACCGCCATGATGAAGGCGGGCGCCTGGCATGACGCGCTGCGCCACTTCGTGCCGGCGGACCAGAAGCTCTATACCTGGTGGTCCTATCGCGCCGCCGATTGGCGCGCCTCGGACCGGGGACGCAGGCTGGACCATGTCTGGGTCTCGCCGGACCTCGCCGGTGGGCTGGTCAGCCATACCGTGCTGAAGGATGCGCGCGGCTGGACCCAGGCCTCGGACCACGTGCCGGTGCTGGTGGAAATCGCCGCCTGACACTGCCGCGCGGTGGCCAGGCGCGCGGCGCCGTGGTCAGCTTCGGGGCGGAGGGAACAGCCATGCTCGAAGCGCTCAGCGGCGCCACGCGGCTTTTCGTCATCCTGGGCGACCCGATCGCCCAGGTGCAGTCGCCCGGCAGCCTGACCCGTGCCTTCGTCGCGCGCGGGCACAATGCGGTGCTGGTGCCGATGCAGGTGGCGGCGGCCGAGCTGGATGAGGTGATGCGCGGCCTGTCGCGGGTGGGCAACCTCGACGGCATCGTGGCGACGGTGCCGCACAAATTCGCGGCCTTCGCGCATTGCAGGACGACCACGCCGCGCGCCGGCTTCCTGCGCTCGGTGAACGTCCTGCGGCGCAATTCGGATGGCAGCTGGCATGGCGACATGACGGATGGCGCGGCTTTCATCGACGGGCTGCGCCAGGCCGGCTTCGCGCCGGAAGGAAAGCGCGCACTGCTGGTGGGCGCGGGCGGTGCCGGCACCGCCATGGCGCTGGCGCTGGTCGAGGCCGGCGTCGCGGCCTTGGCCATCCATGATGCGGATGCGGCGCGGCGCGACCTGCTGCTGGCGCGGCTGGAAGGGCGCGGCGCGGTGCTCGCGGCGGGCAGCGACGATCCCGCGGGCCAGGACCTTGTCGCCAATGCCACGCCGGCCGGCATGCGGCCGGGCGATGCGCTGCCGGTCCGGGTGAACCGGCTTTCGCCCGACAGCTTCGTGGCCGATGTGGTCACGAGCCCGGAGGTGACGCCGCTGCTGGCCGCGGCGCGCGCGCTGGGCTGCGGCACCCAGACCGGCCTCGGCATGTATGCGGCGGGGCGGGAGATGATGGTGGACTTCCTGCTGCAGGAGCCCGGATAAAACCCGGCTCGCAAAGATCGTCGCGGGAAGACCAGCCCATGTCGCTCTCAGGCAAATGCACGACTGCCAGCCTGCCATCCTGCGCGGATGCGCCATTCCGCCCTCGCCTTGCTGCGCCATGCGCTGACCGGCAACCGGTCCTGGGCGCCGTCCTGGCGCGATCCGGCGCCGAAGGCCGCCTATGACACGCTGATCGTCGGCGGCGGCGGGCACGGCCTGGCCACGGCGCACTACCTAGCGAAGAACCACGGCATCACGGATGTCGCGGTGCTGGAGAAGGGCTGGCTCGGCGGCGGCAATGTCGGCCGCAACACCACCATCATCCGCTCCAACTACCTGCTGCCCGGCAACACGCCCTTCTACGAGAAGTCCATGCAGCTCTGGGAAGGGCTGGAGCA
Organism: Falsiroseomonas tokyonensis; assembly: GCF_019024325.1. GTDB lineage: Bacteria > Pseudomonadota > Alphaproteobacteria > Acetobacterales > Acetobacteraceae > Falsiroseomonas > Falsiroseomonas tokyonensis. Next base: position 690,815 of record NZ_JAFNJS010000001.1, on the reverse strand, counting down.
GGACCTGAACTACAATGCGATGGTCAGCCAGCGCGGCGTCCTGAACCTGTTCCATTCGGACAGCCAGCGCGATGCCTATGCGCGGCGCGGCAATGCCATGCGCCTGGCGGGCGTGGATGCGGAGCTGCTGGATGCGGCGCAGGTGCGTGCCATGGTGCCGGGGCTGAACCTGGACAGCCAGCGCTTCCCGGTAAAAGGCGGGCTGCTGCAGCGGCGCGGCGGCACCGCGCGGCATGATGCCGTCGCCTGGGGTTTTGCGCGCGCGGCGGACCAGCTCGGCGTGGACCTGCTGCAGAACACGGAAGTGACCGGCATCCGCATCGAGCGCGGCCGCGTGCTGGGCGTGGAGACCACGCGCGGCTTCATCGGCGCGAAGCGCGTGGGCCTGGCGGTGGCGGGCAACACCTCCCGCGTCGCGGCCATGGCGGGGCTGCGACTGCCGATCGAAAGCCATGTGCTGCAGGCCTTCGTCTCGGAGGCGGTGAAGCCGATGATCGACACCGTCGTCACCTATGGCGCCGGCCATTTGTATGTCAGCCAGTCCGACAAGGGCGGGCTGGTCTTCGGCGGCGATATCGACGGCTACAACTCCTACGCCCAGCGCGGCAATCTGCCTGTGGTCCACGACGTGATGGAATGCGCGGTGCAGCTGTTCCCTTCCATGTCGCGCCTGCGATACCTGCGGCAATGGGGCGGCATCATGGACATGTCGATGGACGGATCGCCGATCATCGATCGCACGCCGGTGGATGGCCTCTTCCTCAACTGCGGCTGGTGCTATGGCGGCTTCAAGGCGACGCCGGCCAGCGGCTGGTGCTTCGCGCATACCATCGCCACGGGTCAGCCACATGCGTTGAACGCGGCCTTTCGGCTCGACCGTTTTGCGACGGGCCATGTGATCGACGAGAAGGGCGCCGGCGCCCAGGCGAACCTGCACTGATGCGCATTCCCTGCCCCTTCTGCGGCGAACGCGACGCCGCCGAATTTTTGACAATTGGCAGCGCGCCGCCGCCGCGCCCTGCGGCGGATGCGCCGATGGCGGCGTGGCACGACTACGTGCATCTGCGCGACAATCCCGCCGGGCTGCATGCGGAGCTCTGGCAGCACATCCATGGCTGCCGTCAATGGCTGCGGGTGATGCGCGACACGCGCACGCATGTGGTGGCCGGCGCGGAGGCCTGCCGGCGATGACGCGCCTCGCCACCGGCGGGCTGATCGACCGCATGCAACCGCGGCGCTTCACCTTCGATGGCCGCGGCTATCAGGGCTATGCAGGCGACACGCTGGCCTCCGCGCTGCTGGCCAATGGCCTGCGCTTGGTCGGGCGGTCCTTCAAGTATCATCGCCCCCGCGGCATCTGGGGCCTGGGCAGCGAGGAGCCGAACGCGCTGGTGGAGCTGCGCGCGGGCGGCCGGCAGGAGCCCAATACGCGCGCCACGACCGCGGAGCTGTTCGAAGGTCTTGTGGCACACAGCCAGAATCGCTGGCCCAGTCTGCGCTTCGACGTGATGGCGGTGAACGGGCTGTTCGGCCCGCTGCTCTCCGCAGGCTTCTACTACAAGACCTTCATGTGGCCGTCCTCCTTCTGGGAGAAGGTGTACGAGCCGCTGATCCGCCGCGCCGCCGGCCTCGGCCGCGCCGCCACCGCGCCCGATCCGGACCGCTATGAACGGATGCATGCGCATTGCGATGTGCTGGTGGTGGGCGCCGGCCCCGCGGGCCTTGCCGCCGCACTCGCCGCCGCGCGGAGCGGCGCACGCGTGATCCTGGCGGAGGAGGATTTTGCGCTGGGCGGCCGGCTTCTGGCGGATCGGCAGGAGATCAACGGCGCGCCGGCGCTGGACTGGGTCGCGTGGGTGCTGGCGGAACTCCAGAACCTGCCGGAGGTCACGCTGCTGCCGCGCACCACCGTCTTTGGCGCCTTCGACCACGGCACCTATGGCGCGGTGCAGCGCGTGGCGGACCATCTGCCGGAGCCGCCGCCAGACATGCCGCGCCAACGCGGCTGGACCATCGTCGCGAAGCGCGTGGTTCTGGCGGCCGGCGCGGTGGAACGACCGATCGCCTTCCCAGGCAACGACCGCCCCGGCGTGATGTCGGCCGCGGCGGTGCGCGGATACATCCACCGCTACGGCGCTCTTCCAGGCCGCCACGCGGTGGTCTTCACCGCCGGCGATGATGGGCTGCGCACGGCCACCGCGCTGCGCGATGCGGGGGCGGAGGTAACGGTGGTGGATCCCCGCCCCGAGGCGCCGGCCATGCCCGGAATGCGCGTGGTGGCGGGCGCGCGGGTTGTCGGCACGCGCGGCCGGCTCGGCCTGTCGGCCGTGCAGCTCGACAGCGGTGAGCGCATCGCCGCCGATGTGCTCGCTGTCGCCGGCGGCTGGAACCCGACGCTGCATCTCTCCGCCCATCAGGGTGGGCGGCCGGTCTGGGACGCAGCGCAGGCTGCCTTCCTGCCAGGTACGCCGCCGCCGGGCATGGTTGTGGCGGGCGCCGCAGCGGGGCGCTTCACCCTGGCCGCCTGCCTCGCCGATGGCGCCGCCGCGGGACTTCAGGCCGCGCGCGATGCGGGGCATGACGGCAGGCCGCTGGACCTGCCGCAGGCGGAGGACGAGCCCGCCGGCCTGCGCGCGCTGTACCATGTGCCGGGCCGCAAAGCCTTCGTGGATTTCCAGCACGACGTCACCGTGGACGACATCGCGCTGGCCGCGCGCGAGGGTTTTCGCAGTGTCGAGCATGCCAAGCGCTACACCACCCTCGGCATGGCCACCGACCAGGGCCGCACCGCCAATGTCGTGGGCCTGGCCATCCTGGCGGAGGCGACCGGCCGCGGCATCGCCGAGACCGGCACCACGATGTTCCGCCCGCCCTACACGCCCGTGACGATCGGCGCGCTGGCCGGCGCGCAGACGGGGCGCGATTTCCGGCCCGTGCGCCGCACGCCGCTGCACGCCTGGTCCGCCCGCCACGGCGCGAGTTTTGTGGACAGCGGCGCCTGGCAGCGCGCGGAATGGTATGCGCGGCCGGGCGAGACGGGCTGGCGCGACAGCGTGGATCGCGAGGTGCTGCAGGTGCGCCGCGCGGCCGGCTTCTGCGATGTCTCGACCCTGGGAAAGATCGAGGTGGTGGGGCCGGACGCCGCGGCGCTGCTCGACTTCGTCTATGCCAATACCATGTCGACGCTGAAGCCCGGCCGCATCCGTTACGGCATCATGCTGCGTGAGGACGGTTTTGTTCTCGATGACGGAACCTGCGCACGGCTGGCGAAGGATCGCTTCTTCGTCACCACGACGACGGCCAATGCGGCGCGCGTGATGCAGCATCTGGAATATGCGCATCAGGTGCTGCGGCCGGAGCTGGATGTCGCCATCCTCTCCGTCACCGAGGCCTGGGCGCAGATCGCGCTCGCCGGACCGCAGGCGCGCGACGTGCTGGCGCAGGTCACGCAAGCCGATGTTTCCAACGCCGCACTGCCGCATATGGCCTGCCTGGACGCAGCATTCGTGGGCGGGCTGCGCGGGCGGCTGTACCGGATCTCCTTCTCCGGCGAGCTCGCCTACGAGATCGGCGTGCCGCCCGAAGCGGCGGAGGCGCTGGCGGACCGGCTGCTGGCGGCCGGCGCCGTGCCCTATGGGACGGAGGCGCTCGGCGTGCTGCGCATCGAGAAGGGCCATGCCGGCGGCGGCGAGCTGAATGGCCAGACCACGGCCGGCGACCTCGGCCTCGGCCGCATGCTGTCCACCACGAAGGACTTCATCGGTCGTGCCCTGGCGCAGCGGCCGGCGCTGGTGGATCCGGCGCGGCCGGTGCTGGTGGGGCTGCGTGGCGCGGGGCTGCGCACGGGGGCGCATCTGCTGGCGCCGGGGGCGGCGGCGGTGACGGAGAATGACCTCGGCCATGTCACGGCGGCCTGCTGGTCGCCAAACCTGCAGCAGACCATCGGCCTGGCGCTGCTGGCGGAGGGGCGCGACCGCATAGGCACGCGCATCCGCGTCTTCGACGCGCTGCGCGGCCATGACGGGGAGGCGGAGGTGGCGGCCCCTGTCTTCATCGACCCGGAAGGCACGCGCACCCGTGGTTGAGCTTCAGCCCTTTTGCGGCATCGGCCTGACGGCGCTGCATGGTCCGCCGGACCTGCTTCCGGGATTGCCGCAGCGCCCGGGCTGGGCGCCGGTGGCGGGTGCCACTGCGGTCTGGACGGCGCCGCGGCAGTGGCTGTGCTTCCACGCGCCGGGCCTGGTGCTGCCCGTGGCGCCCGCGCAGCGCACGCCGATGGATGGCGCGCGCAGCCTGTTTGCCCTGCGCGGCCCGCTGGTGCGCGAGCTGCTGGCAACAATCCTGCCGCTGGACCTGCATCCGCGCGCCTTCCCACCGGGCGCCGCGGCGGCGACGCTGGGCGCGCACCTGCCGCTGCTGCTCTGGCTCGATGGCGAGACCTTCCACCTGTCCTGCGCCCGCAGCTACGGCGACAGCCTGGCTGCGGCGCTGCAGGCGGCCGGGCGGGGGCGGAACCTAAGGGTCAGAGACGCCGTGCGATATTCGCCGGCACCGGCTGCCGGCTGATCTCCGCCACCAACCGCGTCAGCACCTGGCCGGGGCCGATTTCCACAAATTCGGGCTCGGGCTCGTCCAGCAGATACTGCACGGTCTCCACCCAGCGCACGGGGCTGTCGATCTGCCGGGCCAGGAGATGCGCCACCTCCCCGTCCCGGTAGGGCAGGGCGGTGGCATTGGCGATCACCGGCAGCATCAGCGGCTGGAAGGTGATGCCGGCCAGGAATTCGGCAAAATCCAGCCGCACGGGCTGCATGTGGCGGGAGTGGAAGGCGGTCGCGACATTGATCGGGAACCAGCGGCCGCCGGCAGCCTCCACTAGGGGCTGCGCCGCCTCCAGCGCCGTGGCGGGGCCGGAGAGCACGGTCTGCGTTGGCGCGTTGAGATTCGCGAAATCCAGCGACGTCTGGCCCGCCAGCGCCGCCTCCAGCCGCGCCCGTTCCAGCCCCAGCACCGCGGCCATGCCGCCGCCGGTCATCGCCCCCATCAGCGCGCCGCGGCGCTGCACCAGGCGCAGGCCGGTGGCGAAATCGAAGGCCTCGGCGGCAAACAGCGCGGCATATTCGCCGAGGCTGTGGCCGGCGACGAAATCCGGCGTGCGGCCGCTATCCTCGACCCGCGCCAGATGGCCCAGCGCCTCCACCACATAGAGCGCCGGCTGGGTCCATTCGGTGCGGCGCAGCCTGCCCTCCGCATCCTCCAGGCAAAGGGCTGCAATGCTGGTACCGAGGATCGCGTCCGCCTGGGCCACCAGATCGGGAAAGCGCGGGAACAGGTCCCGCCCCATGCCGCGCTGCTGTGAACCCTGTCCCGGAAAGATATGGATCAGCGTCATCCGAACCGCTCCTCGAGGATCTCCAGGCTGCGCAGGTCCTGGCCGAACTGGTTGATGGCGGGCAGCGCCAGGGTTTTGGGGCCCAGCACCTGGCGGGTGAAGGTGGCGAGCGTGCCGGTGGGCCCCGCTTCCACGAAGCGCAGCGGCGTGCCTTCCGCCACCAGCTTGCGCAGCGTCTCGGCGAAAAGGATCGGCCCGCGCGCGACCTGCCAGAGATGCGCGGCCGTCAGCCCGGGCAGGATTTCAGTCGTGGCGCAGGAGACCAGCCTGTAGCGCGGCGGCGCGAAGGCCCGGCGGGATGCTGCGGCCTGCAACGCGGATTCCGCCGGCGCCAGCAGCGAGGAATGAAAGCCGTGCCGTACCGGCACCAGCGCGACGATCAGCCCTTCGGCCTCCAGCGCCGCGCGCAGCGCCGGCAGGGCGGCGCGCGGCAGGGTCAGCACGCAGTGACGGTCGGAGTTCTCCGCCGCCACCTCGGCGCCGGCTTTGCGCACGGCGGGCAAGGCCGCGACACGCGCGGCGCCCTCCAGCACCGCCAGCATGGCGGCCGGTGGCAGCATGGCCTCGATGATCCGCGCATTCTCGAACAGCAGCGCGAAGGCGTCTTCCAGCGGCAGCACGCCGGCGACGGTGGCGGCGATGGTCTCGCCCAGGCTGTAGCCGAGCAGCAGCTCCGGCTGGATCCCGCGCGCGAAAAGCACCTGCGCCAGGGACCAGCCCACCGCCAGCAGCGCCGGCGCGGTTTCCATCTGCCGGTCGAAGCTCTCGCTTTCCGCCATCGGACGGCCGTAGATGATTTCGGTGATGCTGCGACCCTCGATCGGGCCGGCGGCCTGGTCGCAGCGCAGCATGGCGGCGCGGAAGACCGGATCCGCGCCGAACAGCTCCCGCCCCATCTGGTAGTATTGCGCGCCCTGGCCCGCGAACATCATCACCGTGCGGCCATTGCCCGCGCCCATGCCTGCCGTCATCGTCCCGCCATGCCCGAAGTCCCTTCTTCCGCGCGCAATCTGGTGCGCCTGCGCTGGCTTCTGCCGGAGAGCGCCGATGCGCCGACCCTGGAAGCCTGGCACGCGCGCCTCAGCGCGGCGGAACGCGCCACCGCTGCGCGCTTCCATTTCGACGCCGATCGCCGCGCCTATATCGCCGCCCATGCCCTGGCCCGCGAGATGCTGGCCGAGGCGGGCGGCCTGCCGGCGGAGGACTGGACCTTTGACATCGGCCGGCACGGCAAGCCGGAAGTGGCGGCTGCGCATGGCTTGCCCTGGCTGCGCTTCAACCTGTCCCACACCCGCAGCCTGGTGGCCTGCGCCGTCACCGCCGTGGATGATCTGGGCCTCGATGTGGAAGATCTCGCGCGTCGCGAAGCCGGTCCGGGCCTCGCGGAACGCTACTTCGCGCCGGCCGAGGCGGCGCTGCTGTCCGCCATGCCGCCGGCCGACCGCCATGCCGGCTTCCTGCGGATCTGGACGCTGAAGGAGGCCTATGTGAAGGCGACCGGGGAGGGCATCGGCGCCGGCCTCGACAGTTTCGGCTTCACGCTGGACCCGCCGCGCCTGGCCTTCGCGCCGGGCGGCGTGGCGGGCTGGCGCTTCCTGCAATGGCAGCCGACGCCGCGCCATATCCTGGCGCTGGCGCTGCGCCGCCGCTGAGGACTCAATCCGCCCCATGCGGCAGGCCCTGGTCCAGCGGCGGCGAGACCAGTTCCGGCCGCTCCCGGCGCGACAGCATCAGGTAGCAGGCCGGCACCAGCACCAGGGAGACCAGCAGCCCCAGCGTCATGCCGCCGACCACGACGGCGCCGAGATCCTCGCGCGACCGCGCGCCGGGCCCGACGGTCAGCAGCAGTGGCACCGCGCCGAGGCTGGTGGCCACCGTCGTCATGAGGATCGGCCGTAGCCGCGTGGCGGCGGCTTCCACCACCGCCTCCTCCATGGCGCGGCCCTGGTCGCGCAGCTGGTTGGCGAATTCGGTGATCAGGATGCCGTTCTTCGCCACCAGCCCGATCAGCGTGACCAGCCCGATGAAGCTGTAGGCGTTCAGCGTGCCCCCCACCGCGAGCAGCCCGAGCCCTGCCCCCACCATGGCCAGCGGCACGACGGACAGCACGATGAAGGGATCGCGGAAGCTTTCGAACTGCGCCGAAAGCACGAGGTAGATAAAAACCAGCGCCAGGACGAAGACGATCAGCACCGCGGCATCCGCCTGCTTCAGCGCCCGCGTCGGCCCATCGAAATCCAGCTGCGTTCCCGGCGGCAGCACCCGCGCGGCTTCGGCCTCCAGATCGGCAATCACCTGCCCCAGGGTCCAGCCCGGCGCGACGGAGGCGCCGATGCGGGCGGAGCGCAGTTGCTGGAAGCGCGGCAGGGAGGAGGCGCCGACCGTCTCCCGCAGCGTCACAATCTGCGCCAGCGGTACCAGGTCGCCGGCTGCGGTGCGCAGGTTGATATTGGACAGGATGCTGGTGTCGCGCCGGTCGGCCTCGTCCACCTGCACCATCACCTTGTACTGCTCCCCCCCGAAGCCGAGGAAGCCCACCTGCTGGCCGCCGAGGAACACGTTGATGGTCTGGCCGATGCGGTCGATCTCGATGCCCAGCACCGCCGCCATGGCGCGGTCCATCAGCACGTCGATGCGCCGCGTGTTCAGGTCGAGATCGACCGCCGGCGCGGTGATGCCGGGATGGGCGCGGGCATAGCTGGCGAGCGGGGCCATCAGCCGGGCCAGGTCCTCGTAGCTGCCGGTGGATTTCACCACCAGCTGCACCGGCGGCACGCTGCCACCGGCCAGCGGGTTGGGGTCCAGCAGGTTGAAGCGGGCGCCGGGGATGTTGGTGAGCGCCGGCAGGATGCGGGCGCCGATCTCGGCGGCGGTTGCCGCGCGATCCGCCCAGGGGCGCAGCATGAGGAAGGCCAGGCCTTCGTTCGGCGCGGTCAGCCCATTCATGATCATGCTGCCGCGGCGTTCGGAGACGTCCTCGAACACCGTCTGCACGCGGGCGGCGATGGAATCCATGTAGGTATTGGTGGAGTCCTGCGGCGCGGTAAATTTCACCATCAGGTAGCCGGCGTCGTCGCCCGGCGCGAATTCCGCCGGCAGCTTCGACATCGCCGTGATGCCGGCGAGGAACAGCAGAACGCCCGCCAGCGCCAAGAGCCGCCGATGCCGCAGCAGCCGCCGCAGCAGCCGCGCATAGCCGGCCGAAAGCCGCGCAAACAGCGCATCCAGCCGCATCGCCACGCCACCCGGCCGCTTCGCGCGCAGCAGCCGCGAGCACATCATCGGCGACAGGGTGCGGGAGACGAAGCCCGAGAGCAACACGCCGGCGGCCAGCGTGAAGGCGAATTCGCGGAACAGGCTGCCCAGCAGCCCGGGGACCAGGCCCAGCGGCAGGTAGACGGAGGCCAGCGTCAGCGTGGTGGCGACGATGGCGAAGCCGATCTCGCGGCTGCCGATGAAGGCCGCCGCCACCGGGTCCCGCCCCTCATCGATATGGCGCTGCACATTCTCCACATCGACGATCGCATCATCCACCACCAGCCCGATGGACAGCACCATGGCCAGCAGGGTGAAGGTATTGATGCTGTAGCCCGCCACATACATGAAGCCGAGCATGCCGATCAGCGACAGCGGGATGGTCACCAGCACGATCAGCGAGGATCGGAAGGACCCCAGGAACAGCAGGATCACCAGCGTCACCAGCACCACCGCCACCAGGATGGTCTCCGCCACCTCCGCCACCGCGGCCTCGATGGTCTCGGAGGCATCGAAGATGACGGCGACCTGCATCTCGCTCGGCACCAGCCCACGCAGCATGGGCTGCAGCGCCCGCACCGCGCGCGCCACCTCCAGCGGATTGGCGCCGGATTGCGGCACGACGCCGACGGCGAGGCCGGCCCGGCCATCGATGCGGATGGAATTCGCCTCACTCTCCGGCCCCACCTCCACCCGCGCCACATCGCCCAGCAGCACCAGGGTTTCGTCGCCGATGCGCCGCACCACGATCTGGGTGAACTGCTCCGGCCGGATCAGCGCGGTATCGGCATAGACCAGCGCGCGCCGTCCATCGCGTTCCAGCGCGCCGGACGGCACGGCCAGGTTCTGGGCCAGCACCGCCGCATTCACATCCGATGCGGTGACGCCATGCGCGGCCAGCAGATAGGCGTCGAGCCAGATGCGTACGGCATAGCGCCGCTCGCCCAGCACCTGCACGGCGGCGACGCCATCGACGGAAGCCAGCGCCGGCCGCACCACGCGGCCCACCAGCTCCGTGATCTCCATGGCATTGCGCTCGGGGTCGGTGAGCGAGAGGTAGATCACCGGCGTGGCGTCCAGGCTGATCTGCGCCACCGTGGGCGGCAGCGCCGCGCTGGGCAGCACGGCGCGCAGCGTGCCGACCTTGTCGCGCACCTGGGTCACGGCATCCAGCGGGTTGGTGCCCACCTTGAAGCCGATCTGGATCTGGCTCAGCCCCTCGCTGCTGGTGGAGACGATGGTGTCGATGCCGCCGATCGCCGCCACCGCCTGTTCGATCGGCGCAGTGATGGTGCGCTCGATCAGGTCGGGCGTGGCGCCGGCATAGACGGTGCTGATCGAGACATAGGGCAGGTCGAAGCGCGGCAACTCCCGGATCGAAAGGCGGGACAGGCCGAGCAGGCCGATCACCGCGATCATCAGGTTCACCACGATGGTGAAGACCGGCCGCCGAATGAAAAGGTCGGAGACCGAGGTCATCGCCCCGGCGCCCCGAGCGCCGCCGGCACAGGCGGCGACTGGGCCACCACGTTCACGCGGCGCCCGTCATCCAGGTTGAACTGCCCTTCCGTCACCACGGTATCGCCCGCGGCCAGGCCTTCCAGCACCTGCACCCGGTCCGCCATCTGCAGGCCGATCCGCACCGGCACGCGTTCCGCCCGGCCTTCCTTCACCCGGAAGACGGAGGCGCCGGTCAGCGTATATTGCACCGCGCCCGGCGGCAGCAGCAGCGCATCCGGCACCTGCTCGATCACCAGCCGCACGCGGCCGAAGACGCCCGAGGGCAGCACATGGCCCGGATTCGGCACCTCGCCGCGCAGATGCAGCGTGCGCTCGTCCAGGTCCGGGCGCGTGTCGATCAGCGAGACGCGGCCGGTGAAGCGGCGGCCGGGCACGGCATCCACCTCCAGCGCGAATTCCTGGCCCACCCGCAGCACCGGCAGGAAACGCTCCGGGATGCGGAACTGGATGCGCAGCGTGGTGCGATCCTCCAGCCACAGCAGCGTCTTGCCGGCGGGCACATATTCGCCGACGCCGAACAGCCGCTGCCCGGCGAATCCGGCGAAGGGCGCGCGCAGCGTCAGCTGGTCCAGCGTGGTGCGGCGCACGGCGAGTTCCGATTGCGCCTGCTGCAGCGACGCGCGGTCGTCATCCATCTGCTGGCGGGACCGCACGCCGACCAGGGACTGGCCCCGCTCGAAGCGTAGCTGCGCCACCTGCAGCTGGCCCTGGGCGGCGGTAAGCTGCGCATCGGCGATGCGGCGGTCGAATTCCACCAGCGGCGTGCCCTGCGCCACGGCGCCGCCCTCGGTAAAATTGGCCGCGAGCACGACGCCGCCGGTGAGCGAGGCGATCGGCACGCTCTGCACCGCGCGCAGCGTGCCGATGGAGGTCAGCACGCTCTGCACCTCCCCACGGCCCAGGGTCATCACCTGCACTGCCGCCGGCGGCTGTTCCCGCGGCGTCGCCGGCGCGGCTGCGGCGGGCGTTGCAGCGCCCGGTGCCTCGGCGCCTGGCCGCAGCCCGTACATGGCACCCGCACCCAGCGCGCTGCCAAGGGCCAGAAATGCGGCCGCGAGGAGGGAACGTGACGCCATGCAGCCTTCCAGGCCCCGGCCGGAGGGGCAGGAGCGTTTCCTCGGGGATCGTTCCGCATCCTAGGCAGGGGCTTGCGGTCTGTTCAAGCACTGCCCGCGAAGCGCGCGCCGAGACAGGTGAGGCACGTCTACCGCGAGACATTATTGAAACAGCGGTTTGACTGGCGCCCGCCCCGGCGCTTCGCCATACTCACCCGCGAGCGGTTTTCATGCCGCACACGCGGAGGTTAAGGGGGAGAGGCGCTTGCGAAACGGGGCCGCCATCGCCGTCGTCGCCCCCCCGGCCCGGCCCATCGGCCCCCCTTCGCGCGGCGACGCCTGCCGATGATGGATGGCGCCCTCGCCGGACCTGTGGCGATGGGTGCTGCCGCCGTGGTCGGGCTCGCCTGCCGCCTGCCGGGTGCGGCCGATTACACGGCCTTCGCCGAATTGCTGATGCAGGGCCGCTGCGCCATCACCGAGGTGCCGCCCACACGCTGGGACTGGCGCCGCCATCATGGCGATCGCGGCGCGGATGGCGCGGGCACGCTGCCGCCCGGTACCACCGCCTGCCGCTGGGGCGGCTTTCTCGAGCGGCCCGCCGAGAGCTTCGACCATGCCTATTTCGGCCTCTCGCCGAAGGAGGCGCGGCTGATGGATCCGCAGCAGCGCCTGCTGCTGGAGGAGGTCGTGCAGGCCATGGCCGATGCCGGCCTGGCGCCGGAGGGCCTGCGCGGGCCGGGCCATCGCACCTCGGTCCATGTCGGCTTCATGGCGCAGGACCATCTGCAGGCGCTGACTGCGGCCGAGGTGCCGCCGGATGGCCAGGCGAGCCTCGGTGGCACCGCGGCGCTGCTGGCCAATCGCGTCTCGCATGCCTTCGGGCTGAGCGGGGAAAGCGTCGCGGTGGATGCCGCCTGCGCCTCCGGCCTCGTCGCGTTGCACCAGGCGCGGCGGGCGCTGGCGGCGGAGGAATGCGATACGGCGATCGTCGCCGGCGTCAGCCTGCTGCTGTCGCCCTGGCGGCATATCGCCTTCTCCCAGGCGCGGATGCTGAGCGCGCGTGGCCGCTGCGCCACCTTCGATGCGGCCGCCGATGGCTATGTGCCGGGCGAAGGCGTGGTGGTGCTGCTGCTGCGCCGGCCGGAGGATGCGCGGCGTGACGGGCTGCGGGTGCATGGGCTGGTGCTGGGCAGCGCCACCGGCCATGTCGGCGCGACGCGCACCGTCACCGCGCCCTCGCTGGCCGCGCAGCGGGAGGTGATCCAGCGCGCGGCGCGCAGCGCGGGCGTTGGTCTCGACAGCCTCGGCTATGTCGAGGCGCATGGCACCGGCACGCCGCTCGGCGATCCGATCGAAATGGCGGCGCTGGCCGAAGCCTTCGCCGAAGCGGGCGCGCAGCGGGGCGGCTGCCTGGTCGGTTCCGCCAAGACCAATATCGGGCATCTGGAGCCGGTGGCGGGGCTGGTGGGCGTCGCCAAGCTGCTGGTCATGCTGCGCGCCCGCCGCATCGCGCCGACGCTGCACCTGGCCGAGCCGAACCCGCTGATCGATTTTGCCGAAGGACCCTTCCGCCCGGCGCTGGTGGCGGAGGATTGGCAGCCCGCCGCGCCCGGCCTGCCGCTGCGGGCCGGCGTCAGCGCCTTCGGTTTCGGTGGCGCGCTGGCGCATGCCATCCTGGAGGAGGCGCCGGAGCCTGTCCCGCAGGCCGCGCTGGCGGTGCCGGAGGAGGGCTGGCCGCTGCTGTTTTCCGCGCATGATGCCAATGCTTTCGACGCGCTCTGGCAGCGCTGGCGCGCCTTCGCGGCCGGGCCGCTGCCGCCGCTGGCGGATCTCGCCCGTACCCTGGCCTGCGGCCGCCCCGCGCAGCGGTTCCGGGCGGCGGTGCTGGCGCGGGATTCGGCGGGGCTGCGCCAGGCGCTGGCGGCGGAGCCCGCGCCGGTCGCGGCCGGCACGCCGCGCGTGGCGCTGCGGCTGGGCGCGCAGGCCGCGGCGCAGCGCGCCCTGGTGCAGGATATCCTGCGCGCGCTGCGCCCCTGCTGGATCGAGGCGCCGGCCGCGCTGCTGCCGCTGGCGCGCAGCCTCGCCGCGCCGCTGCGTGATCTCGATTCGGGGCGGATGGAAGGCGCGCCGCGGCTGACCACGGCCGCGCTCGGCCCCTTGCGGGATGCGCTGGTGGAAGCGGATGCCGGGGAGGCGGACCGGCTGCTGGCGCGGGCCGCGACCCTGGCGCGCGGCAATGCGACCTTCGCCGGCTATCTCGCCGATTGGCAGCGCGCGCTGCCGCCGGAATACGGCGCGCTGCTGGGTGGCGCGCCGCGCCGCCTGGCGCTGCTGGCCTGCGTCACCGCCCTGGCGCGGCTGCATGAGAAATGGCAGCTGCCGCCGCGCCACCAGGCAATTGGGGAAGCCTGGTTCGCCGCTGCCGCGCTGGTGGCGGAAGGCCATCTGACGGAGCAGGCCGCGGTGGCCTGGCTGGCGGGCGGCTCGCCGCCACTCGATATCCCCTGCCCCGACTTTCCGCTGCTGCGCCGCCTGGCGGAGGAGGGCGCGGCCGGCGGCGAAGCGGACGTAACCCTGCTGATCGGCGGATCGCCCGGCGAGGCGTCGGAGAGGGTGCTGCCGCTGGATGCCGGATCGCGCCATGCGGTGCTGGCGCGGCTCTGGGTGGCGGGGGCGGCGGTGAACTGGGACGGCCTGCCCGGTCGCATCGCGGATGCGCCGCTGCCGGCCTATCCCTTCACCCCGCATCGCCACGCCCTGCCCATGCCGCCGCGGCCGGGTGCCGAACCGGATCCGGAGGCCGCGCTGGCGGCGCAGCATGTCATCGGCGGTGCGCCGCTGCTGCCCGCGGCGGCCATGCTGCTGCGGCTGGCGGCGCGGCCCGCGCCCTGGCGGCTGGAGCAGGTGGAGTTTCGGCGCCCGGTGCCCGCCGCGCAGGCCGATGGGCTGCGTCGCGAGTCGCAGGGCGAGCTCGCTTTGCGCCTGCCGGATGGCACGACCGTCGCCGTGGCCGTTGAGACCGCAGGCCACGTGCCCGCGGCCGCACCGCCGCAGGCCGCGGCCGGCATGGCGCTGGACGATCCCTATGCGCGTTTCGCCGCGCGCGGCCATGCCTATGGTCCTGGCCTGCAGGTGCTGGGCGCGGCGCAGGCGGGGCCGGCAAGGCTGGCGGCGGCCCTCGCGCCGGCGGCGCCACTCGCGCTGCTGGACGGCGCCCTGCAAGCCTGCCTGCTGGCGGCGCTGCAGGCCGGGTTGGTGGCGGCCGAAGGCCCGCCGCTGCTGCCGGCCGCCATTGCCTCCGTCTGGTTCGGCGGCGCCAATGCGGCGTGCGCGGAAGTGCCGCGCGCCAGCCTGCGGCCCCATCCGCGCGGCTTCGGTGCGGATGTGCTGCTGCGCGATGCGGCGGGCACGGTCTGCGCCGAATTGCGCGGCGTCCGCTTCGTCAGCCTCGCGCCGGCCGAGGCGCTGCCGCTGCGGGTGCTCGCCTGGCAGGGCGCGCCGCTGGCCGCGGCGCTGCCCCGGGGCGCGCTGGTGCTGGGCGGCGGGGCGGAGGGCGCCGGGCTCGCGGCACTGCTGCCCGGCGCTGCGTGGCAGGACGCGCCTTTGGCGGCGCTGCCGCCGGATGCGCGGGACGTCTTCGTGCTCTGGCCGCTGGAGGCGGCAGAGGCGACCGGGATGCTGGCGCCTCTGCGCCGGCTGCTGGCGGAAGCCGTCGCGGCGGCGGTGCCGCGCCATATCCGCTTGGTGACGCAGGCGCGCCATGCTGTGCTGCCGGGCGATCAGGTGCAGGCGCCGCTGGCCGCCATGGTCGCGGCGCTCGGCAAATGCGCGGCGCGGGAGGGCGGGCCGGCGCTGCGCGTCACCACGCTCGACCTGCCCGCGCGGCCCGGCCCCGCCGATTGGCTGGCCCTGGCGCAAGCGGAGGATCCGGTGCTGGAGGAGGTGGCGATCCGCCATGGCGGCGCCTTCGCCCCGCGGCTGCTGCCGGCCCCCGCCTGCGCCACGACGCCTGTGCCGATGCAGGGCGTGCAGCTGGTGGTGGGCGGTGCCGGCGGCCTCGGCCGGCTGGTGGCGCGGCGACTGGCACGGCCGGGCGGCCGCATCGCCCTGCTCGGCCGCAGCGTCGCGCCACCCGGGCTGGAAGCGCTGTTGCAGGAATTGCACAGCGCCGGCGCCGAGGCCTGCTACCTGCCCGTGGATATCGCCGACGCCGCCGCGCTGGATGCCTGCCTGGCCGGGCTGCGCGCGCGCTGGGGGCGGATCGGCCGCGTGGTGCAGGCGGCCATGGTGCTGGCCGACCGGCGCCTGGCCAGCCTTTCGGAGGCCGATTTCGCGGCCGCGCTGGCGCCGAAACTCGCCGGCACGCTGAACCTGCTGGCGGCGACCGGGCAGGATGCCGCGCGGCTGGCGCTCTTCGGCTCCGCGCTGGTCCTGCGCGGCAATGCGGGCCAGGCGAACTATCTCGCCGGCTGCGCGGCGCAGGATGGGCTGGCCGAGGCCGCCGGCGGGCGCGTGCAGGTGCTGGATTGGGGCCTTTGGGGCGATGCCGGGCGCGTCGCCGGCCGCGCCGCCGGCATCGCCGCCGCCACCGGGCTGCGGCCGATCGCCGCCGAGGCCGGGCTCGATGCGCTGGAGGCGGCGATGGCGCGGCCGGAGGCGCGGCTGGTCGCGGCGCATTTTGACTCCGGCTGGGATGCGGCGCTGGCCGAGGCGCCGGATGGCTGGGCCGCGTTGGCCGGCGCGCTGCCCGCCTTTCCGCCTGGCGCCGTGGAGGTTTGGGCGGATCGGCACGCGGCCGCGCAGCTCGCGGCTGGCCTGGCGGATGCGGGTCTGCTGCCGGAAGGGGAGACGGCAGAGGCTTGGCGCGCGCGGCTCGCCGTGCCGCTGCCGCGCCTCGCCACGCCGGCCGCCGCTTTGCCGGGCCTGCTGCTGCGCCAGGGCGCGCTGCGGCAGGATGCGGACGGGCGGCTTTGGCCGATGCCGGTGGAAGCCTCGCCGATGCCGGAGGAGGCGCGAAGCTGGGCGGCGGCGGCCGCACCCTGCCTCGCCGCCTGGCCGGCCCTGCTGCGCGGCGCGGCCGAGGGTGCCGCGCTGCTGGTGCCGGAGGGGGATCCCGCGCGGCTGAACGCGCTGCGCCACGACCTGCCGGCGGATCGCGCCTGGCTGGCGGCCCTGGCCGCGCTGGTGGGGCAGGCGCGGCCGGCGCGGCTGCTGCACCTGGGTTGCGGCGACGGGCTGGTGACGCAGGCCATCGCCGCCTCCCTGCCGCCGGGCGCGGCGCTGGTGGCGGTGGATCGTAGCGCCGCGGCGCGCGCCGCCGCCGAGGCACGGCTGGCGGGCCGCGGCTTGCGGCTGCTGCCGGATGCAGCGGGGGAAGCACCCTTCGACCTGATGCTGAGCCTCGGCCCCACCCCGCCGGCCGAGGCTGCCGCGCGGCTCGCGCCCGGCGGCCTGCTGCTGCTGGCGCTGCGCGGCGCTGTCGCGGACCGGGAGATCGCGACCCTCGGCCTGCATGCGGCGGCCTGGGACGCTCCACCGGAGGCCACTGCTTGGCAGGCGGAGCTGGCCGCCGCCGGCTTCGACCGCATCGCCCTGGCCGAGACGCCGCAGGGTATTTTCGCCATGGCGCGCCGGGGCGATGCGCCGCCGCAATCCCGGGAGGATCCGATGGCCACGAGCCCAGACCTGCTGGCGGCCGTGACGGAAGCCGTCGCGGCGGTGATCGAGGTGCCGGTGGCAGAGGTGGAGCCCGGCGCGCGCTTCATCGAGATGGGCGTCGATTCCATCGTCGCGGCCTCGGTGGCGGATCGCCTGCGCCAGTCGCTCGGCCTGCGCCTGCCGGTGCATGTCTTTGGCGACCATCCGACGCCGCAGGCGCTGGCGGACTACATCGCCCGGCTGCAGCCGACGGCCCCGGCTGCTCCGCCTCCGCCACCGCCGCAGGCCGGGGGCCGGCTGGCGCAACTCATCGAGGTGCTGGCGGAGGTGATCGGCGTGCCGGCGGCGGAGATCGAGCCGGAGGCGCCCTTTGCCGCGCTCGGCATCGATTCCGTGGTGGCGCTGCGCGTGGCAGAGCTTTGGGCGCCGCGCCTCGGCCGGCGCCTGCCGCTGCATCTCTTCGGCGATTTTCCGAGCCCCTTGGCGCTGGCGCAGCAGTTGGAGACGTCGGCGGCCCCGCCCACGCCGAGGCCGGAGCCGGCCCTTGCGGCACCGCGCGTCCTGGCGCCGCCCGCAAGCGCCGGCGGCGATGCCATCGCCATCACCGGCCTCTCGGCGCGCTTCCCCGGCGCCGCCGACCTGCCCGCCCTCTGGGACCTGCTGCAATCCGGCGGCAGCGCGCTGGGCGCCGCGCCGCCGGGGCGCTGGACCGCGGCGGAAATGGCCGCCCTGGCGCCCGGCCTGGACCCCGCCCGCCTCACCCGCGGTGGCTTCCTGGAGGATGCCCAGAACTTCGATGCGGGTTTCTTCGGCCTGTCGCCGCGCGAGGCCATGGCGATGGACCCGCAGCAGCGCCTGCTGCTGCAGGAAGCCCACAATGCCCTGGCCGAGGCCGGGCTGTTCACCGCCCCGCCGGCACTGCGGCAGCGCATGGGCGTCTGGGTCGGCGCCAGCCCGGGCGACTGGGCGCTGAAGCTGGCGCTGGCCGGCGGCGGGCCGGATCGCGTCTCGCTCGTCGGGCAGCTCGGCGGCAGCCTGGCCGCGCGGCTGGCGCATCACTTTGGGATGCAGGGGCCGGCGGTGACGCTGGATGCCGCCTGCGCCTCCGCCGTCGCGGCGCTGGCCGCCGCCAGCGCGGCGCTGCGGGCCGGGGAGGTGGATGCGGCGCTGGTCGGCGCCGTCGCGGTGATGGCGACGCCACAGATGCCGGCGCTGGCCGGGGCCGCCGGCCTGCTCTCCGCCAGCGGCCGCTGCGCCGCGCTTTCGGCCGAGGCCGATGGCATGGTTTTGGGCGAGGGTGTGGGCGCACTGGTGCTGCGGCGGCTGGAGGATGCGGTGGCGGCGGGCGAGCCGATCCACGCCGTGCTGCGCGCCGCCCGCATGGGGCATGACGGCGGCGGCGGCCTCGGCATTGCCACGCCGAGCGCGGAGGGCCAGGCGCGGCTGGCCCGGACGGTCCTGGCTGCGGCGGGAACGGCGCCCGGCGAGATCGGCTGGCTGGAGGCGCATGGCGTCGGCACCGCGGCGGGCGATGCGACGGAGCTGGCGGGCGCCGGCGCGGCATTGGGCGGCCGGACGGTGCCGGTGGGCTCCGTGAAGCCGGCGCTGGGGCATGGGCTGGCGGCGGCGGGGCTGGCGGCGCTGTGCAAGGTGGTGCTGCAGCTGCGCCACGGGGTGCTGGCGCCGACCGCAGGGCTGGGCGCCGCGGCGCCGGAGCTGGCGGCGGCGGGTTTTGTGGCCTCCGCCACCGCCGCGCCCTGGGCGGGGGCACGGCGCGCGCTGGTCAGCGTCTTCGCGCTGAATGGCGCCAACGGCATGCTGGTGGTGGAAGAAGCGCCCGCCCTGCCGGTGCCGCCGGTGGCCGAGGGGCCGCAGCTGCTGGTGCTGACGGCGCAGACCGAGGCAGCCTTGGACGCGCGCCTCGCCGCGCTGGCCGAATGGCTGCGGCGGCATCCCGCAACCCGCATGGCCGACCTGGCGCGCAGCCTGGCGGAGGCCGCGGCGCCGCTGCCCTGGCGCGCCGCGCTGGTGGCGGCGGATGCGGCGGAGGCGCTGGCCCGGCTGAAGGGCGCGCGCACCGGCCGCGCGCCGAAACGGGATCCCGGCGCGGCGGCGCTGCTGGCCAAGGCGGCCCAGAGCCTGCTGGCCGAGGCGCGGCCGGGCGATGCGGCGCCGCTGCAGGCGGTGGCGGAGCTCTTCGTGGCCGGCGTCGCGGTGGCGCTGCCTTGGGATGCGGGCGCGCGGCGGCTGACCCTGCTGCCGGGCTATCCCTTTGCCCAGGACAGCTTCTGGCCGGGGGCCGCGGTGGCCGAGTCGGTGGCGGTGGCCACGCCCGATCCGCTGCGGGCGCTTCTGGGCGCGGTGCTGCGCATGCCGCCCGAGCGCATCGCGGCGGATGTCGCGCCGGTGGCGCTGGGGCTGGACAGTCTGCTGGCGCTGGAGCTGCGGCAGCGGATTGCCGCCGAACTCGGCCGCGACGTGACGGTGGCCGCGCTGCTGGCGGCGCCGGATCTGGCTTCGTTGCACGCGGCGGTGGCGACTGCGCCCGCCTCTGCGCCACAGGCCGTGATTGTGCCGGATGCGGGGGCACGCCATGAACCCTTCCCGCTGACCGACCTGCAGATGGCCTATCTGGCGGGCCGCGGTGCCGCCCTGCCGCTCGGCGGGCCCTGCCACAGCTATTGGGAATTCGCCGTAACCGCCGAGGCGCCGGCGCTGGAGGCGGCGCTCAACCGGCTGGTGGCGGCGCATGACATGCTGCGCGCCGTCATCGATCCGGATGGCCGCCAGCGCGTGCTGCCGCAGGTGCCGGTCTACCGCATCGCGGTGCAGGACTGGCGCGGCCTGCCGGATGCGCCGCAGCGCCTGGCAGCCTTGCAGACCGAATTCGAAAACTTGCGCTTCGACGCCGCGCGCTGGCCGCTGTTCCGCGCCGAAATCAGTCGCACGCCAGCCGGCACGCGACTGCATTTGGCGGTGGATCTGCTGATCCTCGACCTGCCGAGCCTCTTCGGGCTGCTCGGCCAGTGGGCGGCGCTGCTGCGCGATCCGGCCGCGCCGCTGGCGGTGCCGCCGATCACCTTCCGGGACTGCGTGCTGGCCGCGCGCCCCGCGCCGGCCGCGGCGCTCGACTTCTGGGCGGCGGAGGCGCCGCGCCTGCCGCCGGCCCCCGAACTGCCCGGCGCCAAGGCGCTGGAGCCGGGGGCGGTGTGGCCGGCACGGCGGCATGTCACGCGCCTGGCACCTGAAGCCTGGGCCGCGCTGCGTGTCCAGGCGGCAGCAGCCGGCGTCACGCCGGTTCATGCGCTGCTGACCGCCTTTGCGGAGGTCCTGGCGCATTGGGCGGTGGCGCCGCGCTTCACGCTGAACCTGACGATGATGGACCGCGGCGCCGCGCATCCGGCCATCGGCGCCGTGCCGGGCTGCTTCACCTCCACCCTGCTGCTCGGCCTCGACCTTTCCGCGCCGCTGCCCTTCCGCGCCCGCGCGGCGGCGGTGCGGGACCGGCTGGGCGTGATGCTGGCCCATGCGGCACCGGGCGGCGTGCGGGTGCTGCGCGACCTGGCAAAGGCGCAGGGGACGCGGCCGCTGATGCCGGTGGTCTTCACCTCCGGCCTCGGCCATGGCGAGGGGGTTGATGCGCTGGGCCCGCTGGTCGGCGGGCTGACGCGCACGCCACAGACCTGGCTGGACGCGCATGTGCATGAGGATGCGGAAGGCGGGTTGCTGGCCTGCTGGGATGCGATCGAGGCGCTGTTCCCGGACGGCCTGATCGCCGCGATGTTTTCGGAGTTTGCTGCGCTGTTGCAGCGCCTGGCGACCGCGGCGGCCTGGCAGGTGGATGCGCGCGCGGCCATTGCCGCTGCGGAGCGGGCACGGCGGGAGGCGCGCAATGCCACGGCGGCGCCGGTGCCGGCCGGCCTGCTGCACGAGCCCTTCCTGCGCCAGGCGCTGGCCGCACCGGATCGGCTGGCGGTGGTGGCCGGGGATCGCCGCCTGACGCATGGCGCGCTGCTGGCGGAGGCGCTGGCCGTGGCGGCGGCGCTGCCGCAGGCGCGGCCGAACGAATTGGTGGCGGTGGTGCTGCCGAAGGGCGCGGCGCAGATCGCGGCGGTGATCGGCGTGCTGCTGGCCGGCGGCGCCTATCTGCCGCTCGACCCCGCCTTGCCGCCGGCACGGCTGCGGGGGCTGATCACGCGCGGCGAGTGTCGCGCCATTCTGACCGATGCCACGACCGAGGCTTCGCTGGGCGCGGCCTGGCCGGAGGGGCTGGCGATCGTCGCGCTGGACCGGCTGGGGCCAGCCCCCTTGCCCACCAGCATGCCCGCCCCGCGCGCCAAGCCGACCGACCTCGCCTATGTCATCTTCACCTCCGGCTCCACCGGCGAGCCCAAGGGCGTGATGATCGACCATCGCGGCGCGCTGAACACTGTTGCCGATGTGAACGACCGTTTTGGCATCGGGCCGCAGGACCGCACCCTGGCGCTCTCCGCGTTGAACTTCGACCTCTCCGTCTGGGACATCTTTGGGGTGCTCGGCGCGGGCGGCGCGGTGGTGATTCCGGCGGCGGGATCTCTCGCCGATCCGGCACATCTCGCGGGGCTGGTGGCGCGGCATGGCGTCACGGTCTGGAACTCCGTGCCCATGTTTTTGCAGCTGTTGCTGGAGGGCGCGCCGCAGGCCGAGCAGCTGGCTTCGCTTCGGCTCGTGATGCTGAGCGGCGATTGGATTCCGCTGGCGCTGCCGCCGCGCTTTGCCGCGTTGAACTCGCGTGCGCAGATGATTAGCCTGGGTGGTGCGACCGAGGCCTCGATCTGGTCGATCCTGCATCCGATCGCGGCGCAGTCGCAGCCGGGCTGGCCCTCGGTGCCCTATGGGGCCGCCATGCGCAACCAACGCATGCTCGTGCTGGACGAGGCAATGGCGGACTGCGCGGACTTCGTGCCCGGCGAAATCCATATCGGCGGCATCGGCCTGGCGCAGGGCTACTGGCGCGATCCGCTGCGCAGCGCGGAGCGCTTCGTGACGCATCCCGTGACCGGCGAACGCCTCTACCGCACCGGCGACATGGGCCGCTGGCGCGCGGAGGGGCTGATCGAGTTTCTGGGACGGCGCGACGGGCAGGTGAAGCTCGGCGGGCATCGCGTGGAACTCGGCGAGGTGGAGGCGGCGCTGGCCGCGCTGCCTGGCGTGACGCAGGCGGTGGCGGTGGCGCCGGCGGATGCAGGTGGGCGGCGCCGGCTTTTTGCGTTCTGCGTCGGCACGGCGGGGGCCACGACGCTGCGCAACGGGCTGGCGCAGCGCCTGCCGAGCTACATGCTGCCGACCGAAATCCGCCTGCTGCCGGCACTGCCGCGCAATGCGAATGACAAGGTGGATCGCCGCGCATTGGAGCAGCTGTGCGGGCCGGATGCGCCGGTCGCGGTGCCCGTCGCGGCGGTGGCGACACCGGCAGCCCGGCTGCTCGCGATCTGGCGTGCGGTGCTCGGCAATGCGGCGCTGGAATCGGACGCAAATCTGTTCGAGGCGGGCGCCACCTCCTTCACCGCGGTCGAGGCGGCGGCGCGGATCACGCGCGAGATCGCGGCCTGTTCCGTCACCGACCTGTTCGAGTTTCCCTCCGTCGCGGCTATGGCCGCGCATCTGGCGGGAAGCGCGCAGGCCGAACCGGATCCTGCTGCGCAGCGAGCCGAACGCCGCCGCGCCGCGCGTGCCTTGGCGAGGGAGCCCGCATGAGCACGGAACACGTCGCCATCATCGGCATGGCCGGCCGCTTCCCCGGCGCGCCGGACCTCGACGCCTTCTGGCAGAACCTGATGCAGGGCCGCGAATCCATCCGGCGATTCACGCCCGCGGAATTGCGCGAAGCCGGCTTCGGCGATGCCGCGCTGGCCGATCCGCGGCTGGTGCCGGCCTTCGGCGCGCTGGCGGATGTGGACCGCTTCGATGCCGGCTTCTTCGGCTTCCCCGCCAGCCGCGCCGCGCTGCTCGACCCGCAGCAGCGCCTGCTGCTGGAATGCGCCTGGCACGCGCTGGAACAGGCCGGCTACGGCCCCGGCGCGCAGGACGCGGTGATCGGCACCTATCTGTCGATGACCGCCAGCACCTACGACACTGGTGCGGCGAAGGACGACCTCGGCGACGGCTTCTTCGCGCTGACCAGCCGCGACAAGGATTATGCGGCGACGCGCATCGCCTGGCGGCTGGACCTGACCGGGCCGGCGCTGATGGTGCAGACTGCCTGCTCCGGCTCTCTCGCCGCCGTGCATCTGGCGGCGGAGGCGGTGCTCTCGGGCCAATGCGACATGGCGATCGCGGGCGGCTGCTCCGTGACGCTGCCGCAGGGCGGCTATCGGCAGGCGGAGGGGCTGATGCTCTCGGCCACCGGCCAGCTGCGCGCCTTCGATGCGGCGGCGGATGGCGCGGTGCCGGGCAATGGCCTCGGCATCGTGGTGCTGAAGCCGTTTTCGCGCGCGGTCGCAGACGGGGATACGGTGCTGGCGGTGATTCGCGGCAGCGCGATGAACAATGACGGCGCGCGCAAGGCGGATTTCCTCGCGCCCTCCGTCACCGGGCAGCGCCGCGCGATTGCCGAGGCACTGGCGATGGCGGAGGTGCCGGCCGAAAGCATCGGGCTGGTGGAATGCCACGGCACCGGCACGGCGATCGGCGATCCGGTGGAATTACGCGCCCTGGCGCAGGCTTTTGGCAAGACGCAGGACGAGGCGCGCTGCCTGATCGGCTCCGTGAAGGGCAATATCGGGCATCTCAATGCGGCTGGCGGGATTGCCGGGCTGATCAAGGCAGTGCTGGCGCTGCGGCATGGGCAGGTGCCGCCAAGCCTGCATTTCCGCAGCATCAATCCCGCGATTCCCCTGGCGGAGACGCCCTTCGCCGTGGCGGCGGAGGCTTGCGGCTGGCCCGCAAAGTCGGGGCCGCGCCGCGCAGGCGTCAGCTCCTTCGGCTTCGGCGGCACCAATGTGCATGTCGTGCTGGAACAGGCGCCGGCGCTGCCTGCGCTGCCGCCGCATGCGGGGCCGGTGGTGCTGGCGCTGAGCGCCAAGGATGCGGCGGCGCTGGACCGTGCCACGCAGGCCCTGGCCGCGGCGCTGGAGGCGGAAGACGCGCCGGCGCTGGCCGATGTGGCCTGGACCCTCGCCGCCGGCCGCCAAGCCTTCTCCCACCGCCGCGCCGTTCTGGTGCAGGATCGCGCGCAGGCCGTGGCTGCGCTGCGCGGCGGGGCGCAGGCGCCGCTGCCGGAGGCGGCCCTGCGCTGGTGCGCGGGCGACGCGATGGCGCCGGCCGCACTAAGTGGCGTGGCCTCCGGGCGTCGCGTGCCCCTGCCCGGCTATCCCTTCGCCGCGGAACGTCACTGGCACCGCGCGCCGCAGCCCGCCCCCGCCGTGGCCGCGGGGGGCTCACTGCTGGAACGGCTGCGCCGTCTCTTCGCCGAGACGCTGCAGGAGCCGCCCGAAAAGCTGGATCCAGACGCCACCTGGGACCGCTTCGGCATCGACTCCCTGCTGGTCGGCACGCTGACGGCGGAGCTGAAAAAGACCTATCCGGCGCTGCGCTCCACCGTGCTCTTCGAGCACGACACGCTGAACCGCCTGGCCGCGCATCTGGCGGATATGGAGCCGGTGGTCGCGGCGCCCGCCGCCACGACGCAGCGCGAGCCGATCGCCGTGATTGGCCTTGCCGTGCGGCTGCCGGGCGCGCCGGATCTTGACGCCTTCTGGGATCTGCTGCGCGAGGGGCGGTCCGGTATCTCCGCAGTGCCGGCGGAGCGCTGGCAGGGCGCGGGGCACGGCGGCTTCATCACGGGTGTCGAGGAATTCGATCCTCTGCTGTTCGGCATCAGCCCGCGCGAGGCGCGGCTGATCGATCCGCAGGCGCGGCTCGCGCTGCAATCCGCCTGGCACGCCATAGAGGATGCCGGCTACAGCCGTGCCGGGCTGCGGGACAGCGCCCAGGGCCGCGATGTCGGCGTCTTCATGGGCGTGATGAACATGCCCTGGCGGCTGCTTGGCCTGGCGGCGGCGGAGGCGGGGCATGTGGTGCAGGGCAACCACTGGTCCGTTGCCAATCGCGTCTCGCATCACTTCGATTTCGGTGGGCCGAGCCTGGCGGTGGACAGCGGCTGTTCCGCCAGCCTGACGGCGCTGCACCTGGCCTGCGAAAGCCTGCGGCGCTGCGAATGCGGCGTGGCGCTGGCGGGCGGCGTGAACCTCATCCTGCATCCGGTGCAGCAGGCGGAGCTGCGGCGCACCGGCGTGCTGGCGCAAGGCGCGGAATGCCATGTCTTCGGCGCCGCGGCGGACGGCTTTGTGCAGGGCGAGGGGGTGGGCGTGGCGGTGCTCAAGCCGCTGTCGCGTGCACTCGCCGATGGCGATGCGATCCATGGCGTGATCCTGGGCTCCGCCGTGAATGCCGGCGGCCGCACTGCGGGCTATACCGTGCCGAGCCCGCGCGCCCAGGCCGCGGTGGTGCAGGCGGCGATCGCCGCTTCGGGTGTGGCGGCGGACAGCATCGGCTATGTCGAATGCCACGGCACGGCGACGGCGCTGGGGGACCCGGTGGAGATCGCGGGCCTCGGCGACGGGCTGCGCGCGGCGGGCCGCAGTGTGGAGGCGGGGGCGCTGCCGATCGGCTCCGCCAAGGCGAATATCGGTCATCTGGAGTCCGCCGCGGGCATCGCGGGATTGGCAAAACTGCTGCTGCAGCTGCGGCACGGGGAGATCGCACCGGCAATCCATGCGCAGCCGCCGAATCCGCGCATCGATTTCAGCCTGGGGCCCTTCTTGATGCCGCAATCCGTACTGCCATGGCCCGGCGCGACCCGGCGCGGCGGCGTGAGTTCCTTCGGCGCGGGCGGCGCCAATGCGCATCTGGTGGCGGAATCCGCGCCCCCCGTCGTGCCCCGCGCGATGGCGGAAGGCCCGCATCTGGTCCGGCTGTCTGCGCGCACGCCGGACCAGCTGCGCGCCTATGCGCAGGTCCTCGACGGCTGGCTTGCGGTAACGACCGAGCCGCTGGCCGATATCGCCTGGACCTTGGCGCAGCGTGAGGCGCAGGACCATGCCATCGCGCTGCCGGTGCAGGATGTGCCGGCGCTGCGCGCGGCGCTGCGGCGCTGGCTGGCCGATGGCACGCTGCCGCCGCGGCGCGATGTGCCGTCGCCCATCTTAGGGCGGCGGGTGCATCTGCCGGGCACCGTCTTCGCGCAGGAACGGCTGCGGCTGCCGGACGTCGCGTCCACGGCAAAGGGGCTGCTCGGCCCCGCCATTCCCTGCCTGGGGGCGGAGGCGCGCTGGCGCGTGGCGCTGCCCGCGACGCACCCGGTGCTGGCCCATCATCGGGTCGGCGATCGCGCGCTGCTGCCGGGTGTGGCCGTGCTGGACATGATGCAGGCGGCGCTGTCCGCGGTCGGGCGCTCGACCCTGCCCCTGCAGCTGCGCGACCTCGCCTGGCTCGCCCCTGCGGAGGCGGGCGAGGGTGGTCTGCGGGCGGAGCTGGTGCTTTCGCCGGGCGCGGCGGAGGCGCTGGACTTTCGGCTGGAGCAGGCGGGCGTCGCGCTGCTGCGCGGCCAGGTGGCGCCCTTCGCGCCGGCTTCGGATGCGGCGCTGGCCGATGCGGCGCGATGCCATGAGGTGCTGGAGGGCGGGGCCGTCTATGCGCGGCTCGATTCGCTCGGCCTGCATTACGGTCCCGGTTTCCGCGCCATCACCCGCCTGGCGATGGGCGAGGCCGAGGCGGTGTCCGAAGTGACCTGCCCCGAGGACGCCGCGCTCACCGGCTGCGCGCTGCATCCGGGGCTGCTGGATGCGGTGCTGCAGACCGCGGCGATGCTGGTCTTCCGCCAACCCGGCGCGGTGCGGCTGCTGCCGATGGCGCTGGATTCCGTGCAGGTGCTGGGCCCGTTGCCGCGCCAGGGCCGCGTTGAGGCGCGGCTGCTGACGGCGGCGGATCGGCTGGATGTGGCCGCCTTCGATGCCGTGCTGCGTGACAGTGCTGGCCGCGCCGTTGTTGTCTTTCGCGGTCTCGCTGGGCGCGTGGATCGTGCGGCCGCCGCCCCAGCGCTGGGTGATTGGTTCCTGACGCCGGGCTGGCAGGCGGCGCCGGCGGCCGCGGCCCAGGCGCTGACGGCGCCGCTGCGGCTTGCCGCACCAGGGGCGGCGCTCGACGGCGCCACGGTGCTGCCGCCGGAGGACTGGCCGGCCTACGTCACGCGGATGGCGCCCGAGAATCTGGTGCTGGCCTGCGCGGAGGCCGAAGCGCTGCCGCTGGCCGTCTTCCGCACGCTGCAGGCGCTGCGCCAGGCGCGCGGGGCGCGGCCGGCGCGGGTGCTGCTGCTGGCGGCGGAGCAGTCCGGCCGCGCCACGCCGGCCTGCGCGGCGGCCATGGCGCTGCTGCGCGTGGCGCACCGCGAATGGCCGGACTGGCGCATGGCCTGGGCCTGGCTCGCGAGCTGGGATGAGCCGGCCTTGGGTGAGCCCGGCGATTCGCAGGCTCGTGAGGTAGCCTGGCGCGGCGGCACGCGCTTCGTGCGGGTCCTGCATCCGCTGGCCGTGCCGCCCGCTGCGCCGGCCTGGCGGCAGGGCGGGCATGCGCTGATCCTTGGCGGCGCCGGCGGCATCGGCCTGGCCTTGGCGGCGCGGCTCGCGCAGCGCCACGGCATGCGGCTGACACTGGTGGGACGGCGCGCAGAGCCGGTCGAGGCGCTGGCGCCGCTGCGGGCCATGGGTTCTGAGATCCTGTACCTGCAGGCCGATGCGACAGGGCCGGGCGAGATGGCGCGCGCCGTGGCCGCCGCACGGGCCCAGCACGGGCCGATCCACGCCGCCATCCACTCGGCCATCGTCATGCAGGATGCCAGCCTGGACCGCATGTCGGAGGCGGATTTCACCGTGGCGCTGGCGGTGAAGGCGGCGGGCACGCGCGCGCTGGCGGATGCTGTGGCGGCGGAGCCACTGGACGTCCTGGTGCTGTTCTCCTCGGTGAACAGCTTTGCGGCCAATGCGGGCCAGGCGAATTACGTCGCGGGCTGCGCCTACAAGGATGCGCTGGGGCTGGAGCTCGCGGCGCGCGGCCTGCCGGTGCGCGTGGTGAACTGGGGTTACTGGGGGGAGGTCGGCCGCGTCGCCGATGCGGCGCATCGCGAGCGCCTGGCGCGGCGCGGCGTGCAGCCGATCGGCACGGCGGAGGGGCTTGCGGCGCTGGATGCGCTGCTGGCTCTGCGCGATGCGCCGCAGGTCGCCGTGCTGAAGGGTGAGGCGAAGTTGCGTGAGGCGCTCGGGGTGGTGATCGCGGCGCCGACGCTGACCGCCGCGATGCAGGCGCATGTGATGGCGGAGGCGCCGGCGATGCAGGGCGCCTGGGACGAATACGCTGCCATCGAAGCCTTCGCGCGGCGCCGCCTGCTGGCCTGGTGGAACTCGGCGGCGCTGCTGCCGGAAGGGGCGCGTGCGACGGCCGCGGCGCTGGCCGCGCAGCTCGGCGTGGTGTCGCGCCATGCAAAACTGTTCGCGGCACTGCTGGAAATCCTGGAACGCGAGTGCGCCATCCGGCGTGACGGTGCGACGCTGGTTGGTCAGGCGCGCGAGGCCGGCGATGTTCTGGCTGACATGCAGCGTTTCGTCGCGGCGCATCCGCCTTTCGCTGCGCATGTCACGCTGCTGGAGACCTGCCTAGGGGCCCTGACCGATGTGCTGCGCGGGGAGCGGCTGGCGACGGAGGTCATGTTCCCCGAAAGCTCGCTGGCGCTGGTGCAGGGCATCTATCGCGGAAATCGCCTCGGCGATTTCTGCAACCGGCTGGTGGCGGCCGCGGTGGCCGAGGCGGTGCAGAAGCCGGGGCCGGTGCGCGTGCTGGAAGTGGGCGCCGGCACCGGCGGTACCAGCCGCAGCGTGCTGGCCCGGCTCGATGCGCGCGGTGAGGTCGAGTATGTCTATACCGACATCTCGCTCGCCTTCGCGCAATTCGGCCGGCGCGAATTCGGCGCGACGCGGCCCTGGCTTTCGGGCCGCATGCTGGATGTGACGCGCGACCCGGCGACCCAGGGTCAGCAGGCGGAAAGCTGCGACGTGGTGCTGGGCGCCAATGTGGTGCATGCGACGCCGGATCTCGTGCGGTCGCTGTCGCACATCCGCTGGCTGCTGAAGCCGGGCGGCGTGCTGGTGCTGTATGAGATGACCGCGATCCACGATTTCGGCACGCTGACCTTCGGCCTGCTGGACGGTTGGTGGATGGCCGAGGATGCGCGGCTGCCGCATGCGCCGCTGCTGGATGTGGCGGGCTGGCGCGCCCGGCTGGCGGAAGCCGGCTTTGGCGAGGTGGCAGTATTCAGCGAACCGGGGCTGACGGAAGAAGCGCAGTTCCGCCATGCCGTGATCGTTGCGCGCAACGTCACGGCGCCGCAGCCCGTACCCGCGCCGCGCGGCATGCGCGAAAGGCTGCGCCGGCGCGCGGAGCCGGAAACCGCCGCACCCGCCGATCTCGTCGCGCTGATCCGCGCCACCGTGGCGGAGGTGCTGGAGATGCGGGTGGAGGATGTCCGCCCGGATCGCAGCTTTGCCGATTACGGCGCGGATTCCATCCTCGGCGTCTCGCTCGTCGCGGCGCTGGCCGAGAAGCTCGGCTTGCCGCTGAACCCGACCGTGCTGTTCAACCACGAGACGGTCGAAAAGCTGGCGCGGCATCTGTCGGCGCGGCACGGCGAGACATTGCGGCTGCCGCAGGCGGCGCCAGTGGCCGAAAGCACGGCGCCGGTGCCGGTCGCGGTCATCGGCTGGTCCGGCCGCTTTCCGGGGGCGGGTGATATCGACACCCTCTGGCAAAATATGCGCGCGGGCATCGACAGCGTCGGGCCCGTGCCGGCCAGTCGCTGGAACCACGCGGCGCTGCGCGCGCAATCGCCGCTCTGCCCAGATGGCGGCTTCCTCGAGGATATC
This sequence comes from Falsiroseomonas tokyonensis, assembly GCF_019024325.1. Lineage (GTDB taxonomy): Bacteria > Pseudomonadota > Alphaproteobacteria > Acetobacterales > Acetobacteraceae > Falsiroseomonas > Falsiroseomonas tokyonensis. Next base: position 660,981 of record NZ_JAFNJS010000001.1, on the reverse strand, counting down.
GAATCCTTCGACCCGCTCTTCTTCGGCCTGTCCCCGGCCGAGGCCACCGCCATCGACCCGCAGCAGCGGCTGTTCCTACAGGCGGCCTGGCATGCGCTGGAGGATGCGGGCCACGGCCCCGCGGCGCTGGCCGGCCTCACCTGCGGCGTCTTTGCCGGCACCGTGGCGGGCGATTACGAGGCGCGGCTGGCGCAGGCCGGGCGCGTGCCGGATGCGCGCAGTTTCACGGGCAATGCCGCCTCCATGCTCGCGGCGCGCATCGCCTATCGGTTGGACCTGCACGGGCCCTGTCTGTCCGTGGATACCGCCTGCTCCTCCTCCCTCGTCGCGCTACACCTGGCGGCGGAGAGTCTGCGACGGGGCGAATGCGATCTTGCCCTGGCCGGTGGCGTGGCGGTGATGACGACGCCGGATTTCTATCTCGCCGCCACTCAGGCGGGCATGCTCTCTCCCACCGGGCGCTGCCGCACGTTGGATGCGGCGGCGGATGGTTTTGTGCCGGCGGAGGCGGTGGCCTGCCTGGTGCTGAAGCGCCTGCCCGATGCGATGCGCGATGGCGACGAGGTGCGGGGCGTGATCCTCGCCACCGGCGTGAACCAGGACGGCGCCAGCAACGGCATCACGGCGCCGAACGGTGCCGCGCAGACGGCTCTGCTGCGCGAGGTGTGGAGCCGCGCCGGCATCGCGCCGGCCGATCTCGGCTATGTCGAGCTGCACGGCACCGGCACGCGGCTGGGCGACCCGGTGGAGCTCGGCGCGCTGCGCGAGGCTTTTGGCGATGTCGCGCTCGGGCGCTGCGCAGTGGGCTCGGCCAAGGCGAATCTCGGCCATACGCTGGCGGCGGCGGGCGTGGTCGGGCTGATCCGCGCGCTGCTGGTGCTGCGGCATGGCACGGTGCCACCGGCGGTAAACTTCTCCAACGCCAATCCGCTGCTGCCGCTGGGGGCGGAGTCGCCCTTCGTCGTGCCGTGCGCGGCACAGCCGCTAGGTGGTCGCCTGGCGGCCGTCTCCGCCTTCGGCTTCAGCGGCACCAATGCGCATGCCGTGCTGGCGCCGGCGCCACCGCGCGCGACCCCGGCGCGTGCGCAGCGGAATGACCATCTGGCGGTGCTCTCGGCGGAGACAGCGGAGGCGCTTGCGCAGCGGCGGGCGGATCTCGCCGCCTGGATCGCGGCGCATCCCGAGGCGGAGATCGCCGATATTTGCGCCACCCTCGCGCTCGGCCGCATGCATCACCGCCCGTATCGCGCCGCCTATGTCGTGGCCGATGCGGCGGCCCTGCGGGACGCGCTGGCCGAGGAGGCGAGCCTGGCCACCACGCCGGAGGCGCGCGCCTATCTCGCCGGCGATGCGCCGGACTGGCGCGCGCTGCACCCGCAAGGCAGTTTTGGGCGGCTCACCTTGCCGCCCTATCCCTTTGCGCGCCGTCGCTGCTGGCCGGAGGCCGCGGTGGCTGCGACGCTGTTCGAATCCGTGATGGCGGATCTCGCCGCGGAGGGCGGCACATGAGCCTGGTTGATCCCGCCCCACTGCTCGACCGCTACGCCACCGCGCTGCTGCGCGCCATGGCACTGCCCGCGCCGGCGCCACGCCACGCACGCCTGGCCGCGGCGCTGGGGCGCCATGCGCAGGATGCGGCCGGCACGCCGCAGGCCGAGCGCGCGGCGCTGCTGCAGACGGCGCCCGGCCTCGCGCCACATCTCGCGCTACTCGAGGCCTGTGCGGCGGCGCTGCCGGATGTGCTGGCGGGCCGTGTGGTCGCGACCGACGTGCTCTTCCCCGGTGGCGCCACGCATCTGGTGGAGGGGCTGTATCGCCAGAACCCCTGGGCGGATCGCTTCAACAACGTGCTCGCCCGTGCCACCGCGCGCGCCGCGGCCGCTGGCGGGCTGCGGGTGATGGAGGTGGGCGCGGGCACCGGCGGGGCCTCGGCGGCCGTGCTGGCGGCGCTGGATGGCGTGCCGGGGCAGGTGGCGCGCTACCTCTACACCGATGTCTCGCCTGGCTTCCTGGCGCATAGCCGCGCGCATTTCGGTGCCGGCCGCCCCTGGCTCGATTTCCGCCGTTTCGATCTGGAGGCGGAGCCGGAGGCGCAGGGATTCGCGCCTGGCGACTGCGATGTGCTGATCGCCTCCAATGTCGTGCATGCCACGCGCCGCATCGCCGACAGCCTGGCCCGGCTGCGGCGCCTGCTGCGGCCGGGTGGGCTGCTGCTGCTGAACGAGCTGACCCGCGCGGGCGCTTTCGCCAGCATGACGTTTGGGCTGCTCGACGGCTGGTGGGCCTTTGAGGATGCGGAGGCGCGCCTGCCAGATGCGCCGCTGCTGTCCCTGCAACAATGGCGCGCGGCGCTGGCGCAGGCGGGTTTTGGTGCGCCGGGCGCGGTCGGACTCGGCGCGGACCCGGAAAATTCGTTTCAATGCGTGCTGGTGGCAGAGGCGGTGGGCCAGGCGGCCGCGCCAGCCGCGACCGATGTGGAGACAAAACTCACCGCGCTGCTCGCCACGGCGCTGGGCCTGGCGCCGCAGGAAATCGCGCGCGACCGGCCCTTCGGCGAATACGGCGTCGATTCCATCGTCGCGCCACAGCTCGCTGCGGCGGCGAATGCGGCGCTGGGCTGCGACCTCGCCCCCACCGACATCTTTGGGCATGCGACGCTGGCGGCGCTGGCGCGGCACGTTGTGGCCAGCACGCGGGCGCCGGTGTCCGCGCCGCATGCCGAGCCCGCTGCCAATCCGCGCGATATTGCCGTGATCGGCCTGTCCTGCCGCTTCCCCGGCGCGCCTAACGCGGACGCCTTCTGGGACCTGCTGCGCGAGGGCCGCAGCGCCATCCGCCCCGTGCCGCCAGAGCGTTTCGCACTTTCGGCAAAACTGCCGGCGGCCTGGGGTGGGTTTCTCGACGAGCACGACGCCTTCGACCCCGAAATCTTCAACATGACCTGGCGCGAGGCGGCGGCGATGAGCCCTCAGCAGCGCGTCTTCCTCGAAGCCGCCTGGCATGCGCTGGAGGATGCGGGCTATGGCGCGCGCGCGCTGGATGGCCTGTCCTGCGGCGTCTTCTGCGGCGTGGCGCATCGCGAACATGGCAGCACGGAGGGCGGTGAGAGCCTGCCGGCGCTCGGCAATTCGGTCGCGATCCTCACCGCGAGGATCTCCTACCTGCTGAACCTGCGCGGTCCCTCGCTGCCAGTGGATACCGCCTGCTCCTCCTCCCTCGTCGCCATTCATCTCGCCTGCCAGAGCCTGCTCTCGGGCGATGCGGAGATGGCGCTGGCCGGTGGCGTCTCCGTGCTGCTGACGGATGACCGGCTGCACCTGTTCCTGCGCGATGCGGGCATGGCCTCCCCCACCGGCGCCTGCCGCGCCTTCGATGCCGGCGCCGACGGTTTCGTCCCCGGCGAGGGTGTGGGCGTGGTGGTTCTGAAGCCGCTGGCCAAGGCGCTGGCGGCGGGGGATCGCGTGCTGGGCGTGATCCGCGGCTCCGGCATCAACCAGGATGGCCGCACCAGCGGCATCACCGCGCCCTCCGGCCCTGCGCAGACGGCGTTGCAGCGCGCGGTGTGGGAGAGGGCGGGGATCGCGCCCCAGAGCATCGGGCTGGTGGAGGCGCATGGCACCGGCACGCCGCTGGGCGATCCGATCGAATGGCGCGCGCTGGCCGCGGCCTTCGGGACGGGGGCGCCGGCGGGCGGCACGGCGATCGGCTCGGTGAAGACCAATATCGGCCATGCGCTGACGGCGGCCGGCGTCGCCGGCTTCATCAAGGCGTTGCTCGCCCTGCGCCACGAGACCATTCCACCCAGCCTGCATTTCGGCACGCCGAATCCGCAGCTGCCGCTGGCGGGCGCGCCCTTCCGCGTGCCAGTGGCCGCCGAGCCCTGGCCGTGCCGCGCGGGCCAGCCGCGCCGTGCCACCGTCTCCTCCTTCGGCTTCAGCGGCACCAATGCGCATCTGGTGCTGGAGGAAGCGCCGGCCCTGCCCGCAACCCAGGCCAGCGGGGGCGACCTCGCCTTCCTGCTTTCCGCCAGAACTGCGGAGGCGCTGGCCGCGCGGGTGGCAGACCTGCGGCGCTGGATCGCGTCGAATCCGGATGCCGCGCCGCGCGACCTGGCCTTCACCCTCGCTGCCGGCCGCAGCCATTTCGCGCATCGCCTGGCCGTGGTGGCGCGGGACCTGGCTGGGCTGGAGGCGGCGCTGGCGAGGCCCGAGCCGGTGGAGGCGGAGACCTCGGCGGCGGCGGAGGCGGCGCTGGCGGCGCTGCCGGCCTCGACCGCCGCGCAGCAGGTTGCGGCGCTGTATCGGCAGGGCGCGGATGGGGACTGGGCGCGGCTGTTTCCGGGGCCGCTGCCGCGACGTCTCGGCCTGCCGGGCTACCCTTTTGTGCGGCTGCGCTTCGATGCGCAGGGCGTGGTGCAGGCGCCCTTGCTGCTCAGCCTGGATCCCGCCGGCTGGCCGATGGCGGACCATCTGCTGCACGGCCGTCCGCTGCTGCCGGCGGCTTCCATCCTGGATCTCGCGCTGCGCGCGGCACCGGGCCAGTCCGTGGGCGATCTGCGCCTCCTCGCCCCCGCCTTCGCCGCTGCGGGGCAGGCTGCGCGGCTGGAGACGCGTGGCGAGGGTTTTGCGCTGATCGGGCCGGATGGCGTGCTGCATGCGCAGTTCCGCGCGGTGCCGGCGTTGCCGCTGCCGGCGGGTGAGACGCCGGGCGGCATCGCGTCCCGACTCGGGCCGGTGCAGCAGGGCGCGGCGCTCTACACCCGCTTCGCCGAGACGGGGTTTGTCTATGGCCCAGGGCTGCGTGCCATTCAAAGCCTGCAGTCGGCGGGTGAGGAGGTTCTGGCGTGGCTCGCGGTGCCGCAGGCGGCGCCGGCGGGCGAATACCTCGCGCATCCCGCCCTGCTGGATGGCGCGATGCAGGCGGCGATCGGGCTGGCGGGGGACGGCGCCCTGCCGGAGGGCGTGGTGCCCATGGGCCTCGGGCGGCTGACCCTCACGCGCCGCCTGCCGGCCGCCTGCTGGGCGCATATCCGCCGCCGCCCGGCGAGCGAGGCAGGCGTGCAGCGCCTCGACATCGCGCTGCTGGACGAGCAGGGCGCGGTGCTGGCGCAGCTTGAGGATTTGGCGCTGCGCCTGCGCCAAGCGGAGCCGGCGCCCAATTTCGCGGTGCCGGTGCGCTGCCCCGTCGCGTCCGCGCCGCAACCGGAGCCGGATCTGGTGCTGGGCGATGTGGCGCTGTGGGAGGCGCTGGGAAGGCGTCCGCGGCTGGTGACCCAAGCCGAGGTATCAGGCGGCTGGCCGGCGCTGCTGGCGGGGCTCCCGGCGCCGCCCGCGTGCATCTGGCACCACGCCGATGGCGAGGCGGGGTTTTTCTCCCTCGCCGCGCTGGCGCGTGCGCTTCTGGCGACTCCGGGCGACACGCCCTGCGCCTTGCTGCACTTGCATGACGGCTCGCCCGAGGGCGCCATGGCCGGCGGGCTGGCGCAGGCCCTCGCGAAGGAGAGCGGCCGGCTGCGTCTCGGCAGCCTGGCGGTGCCGCCCGACGGCACGCCGGCGGACTGGGTGCCGCGCGCGCTGGCGTTGCCGCTCGCGCCCGGGCTGGCGCTGGACGGCACCGCGCGTGGCTGGGCCTTCGTGCCGGGCGAGGGCGCCACGCGGCTGCGACGCGGTGGCGTCTATGTGCTGGCGGGTGGCGCCGGCGGCATCGGCCAGCTGCTGGCGCGGCACCTGGTGCAGCGATGGCAGGCCAAGGTGATCGTGCTCGGCCGCTCACGGCGTGACGCGGTGCCGGATGACGCGCTGCTGCACCTCCAGGTCGACCTGACCGATGCGGATGCGGTGGCCTCGGCGCTGGAGCTGGCGCGCCAAAGATTCGGGCCGATCCAGGGTGTGGTCCAGGCGGCGGGCGTGCAGCGGGACGGGCTTTTTCGAAATCTCGCGGAGGCCGATCTGCGCGCGGTGCTGGCGCCGAAGCTCGCCGGCACGCGTGCGCTGGATGCGGCGACGCGGCAGGATCCGCTCCATTTCTTCGCGCTGTTTTCCTCCCTCGCCGGGTCCTTCGGCGCGGCGGGGCAGGCGGGCTATGCGGCGGCGAATGCCTTCCTCGATGCTTTTGCGGCGCAACGGCAGGGGCCGGGGGTGAGCCTCTCGATCGCCTGGCCCTATTGGGCGGCGGGCGGCATGTCCGTCGCGGAGGGCGAGGCCGAGGCGCGCGCCAGCGCCACCGGCATTGCGCCGCTTGGCAGCGCGGCCGGCCTCGCGGCCTTCGAGACGGCGCTCGGGATGGATCACCCGCATCTGCTGGTTCTGCCGGGGGATCGTGCGGCCATCGCGCGTTTTATCCAGGCGGAGCCGCAGGAAGCCGCCGTGCCGGCGCGGGTGGTGGATGCCACCGCCTCCACGCTCGACCTCGTCACCGCGATCTTCGCGGAGGCCGCGGGCATGCCGCCCGATCGGCTGCGCCCCGATCGCGCCTTCGAGGATTACGGCATCGATTCTATCCTGGTCACCAAGCTGACGGCGAAGCTGGAACAGGCGCTCGGCACGAAGCTGCCGGCGACGCTTCTGTTCGACCATCGCACGCTGCGCAGCCTGGCGGCGGCGCTGCCGTCGCGCGAGGTCGTGCAGCCCACGCTGCAGTCGGCGCCGGAACCTGCCACGCGCCCGCAGGACATCGCCATCATCGGCATGGCCGGGCGTTTTCCGGACTCCGACACGCTCGAAGAATTTTGGCAAAATCTGCGCGCGGGGCGGGAGGTGATCCGCGATATTCCGCCGGAACGCTGGGACGCGGTGCGCAGCGGTGGCGCCACGCGGGGCGGCTTCCTGCGACAGGTGGATCGCTTCGATCCGCTCTCCTTCGGCATCTCCCCCGCCGAGGCCGCGCGGATGGATCCGCAGGAGCGGCTGTTCCTCGAAACCTGCTGGGAGGCGATGGAGGATGCGGGCCATACCCGCGCGAGCCTCGCCGGGCCCGCGCGGCAGGGTGGCGTCTTTGTCGGCGTCATGTATGGCGATTATGCGCTGCGCGTCGCGGACCAGCATGCGCAGGGCAATCCTGTCTCCGGTGCCGCACCCTATTGGTCCATCGCAAATCGCGTCTCCTATGCGCTGGATCTGCGCGGGCCATCCCTGGCGCTGGATACCGCCTGCTCCGCCTCGCTCACCGCCATCCACCTGGCCTGCCGCGCGCTGATCGACGGAGACTGCGCGGTGGCGATCGCGGGCGGCGTCAACCTGGCGCTGCATCCGCTGAAATTCGTGGGTCTCCAGGAAGGGCGCTTCGCCTCCAGTGACGGCCGCTGCCGCAGTTTTGCGGAGGGCGGCGACGGCTATGTGCCGAGCGAGGGGGTGGGCGCCGTCATCCTGAAGCCGCTGGCCCAGGCGCTGGCAGATGGCGATGCGATCCACGCGGTGATCCGCGGCAGCGCCGTGGCGCATGGCGGCCGCACCAATGGCTATACCGTGCCGAGCCCGGCGCGGCAGGCGGAGGTGATCGGCACGGCGATGGGGCGCGCCGGTGTGCAGCCGGCGGAGATTTCCTTGGTCGAGGCGCACGGCACCGGCACGGCGTTGGGCGATCCGGTGGAGGTGGCGGGGCTCAGCGCGGCCTATGGCGAGGGGGTGGTGCGCGGGTCCGTTGCGCTCGGCTCCATCAAGGCCACCATGGGGCATATGGAGGCAGCGGCGGGCGTCGCCGGGCTTTTGAAACTTGTGCTGCAAATGCGGCATCGCTGGCTGCCGCCGATGCCGCGTTTTGGTGGCCCGAACCGCAAGATCGATTTTGCGCGGTCTCCCTTCCGGCTGCAGCATGACGGCGCGCCATGGACGGGCACGGCGCCCTTGCGCGCGGGGCTGAGCGGTTTCGGTGCCGGCGGATCCAATGCGCATCTGGTGGTGGAGGAAGCGCCGATCCGCGCAGCCTTGCCGATGCGCGAGGGCCCCGCGCTGCTGGTGCTCTCGGCCCGCACCCTGCCGCAGCTGCGCGCCACGGCGGCGCGGCTGGCTTCGGCCCTGCCGGGCTGCGGTCATGCGCTGGCCGATATCGCGGCAACGCTGCAATGGGGGCGGGAGGCGCTGCCGGTGCGGCTCGCCTTCGTGGCCGCGGAGGTCGCCGAGGCCGCCGCGCGCTTTGCCGCTTTTGCGGCGGGCGATGCGTCAGGCCTGCACCACGGCGTGGCGGAGGAGGATGCGCCGCCGCCGCCGCCGGTGCCGCCGGGCGCCACGCTCGAAACCCTGGCGCGCGGCTTCGTCGCGGGGGCGGAGATCACCTGGCCCGCGCCGCTGCTCCGCCGCGTGCCCTTGCCGCCGCGCGCCTTCCTCGGCGAGCGGCACTGGATCGAGAAAGCCGGCGCATCGCGGCTCTGGCGGCGGGAAGATGCGCTGGTGCGCGACCATGTCGTGGCCGGCCGCCACCTGCTGCCCGGCGCCGCGCTTCTGCAAATGGCGCTGGAGGCGGCGCCCGAGGCCGCGACGCTCACCGATATCACCTGGCTGCGCCGCGCCGATGTGCCGGAGGCCGGGCTGGCGCTGCGCCTGCGGCGGGAGGGCGAGGGCTTCGTCGTTGCGGATGAGGCGGGCCCGCTCGTTCGGGGTCGAATCGGAGGTACCGTGGCCGTCGAGGTTGCGGGGCCGGACTCGGTGGCGCAGCGTCTGGATGCGGCGGCGATCTCCGCGCGGCTGCGGGCGCTGGGACTGGAGTATGGGCCGAGCCTCTCGCTGCTCGACTCCGTCGAGACGGACGGCACCGCCATCCGCGCGCGCATTCGTGCCCCTGACAATCTGGCGGCGCTGGTGGACACCGCCTTCCAGGCGCTGATCGGCCTGGCGCCGGCGGGCGAGGCGCCGGCCCTGCGGATTCCCTTCGCCCTGGCGGGGTTGCAGCGGCTGGGCGATGTGACGCAGGCGCGGCAGGTGGTTGGGCGCCGCCGTGGCGACCTGGCGGAGGGGCTTTTCGACATCGCCGCGCTGGATGCGGCGGGGGCGCCGCTGCTGCGGCTGTGCGGGCTGGCAACCCGGCCCGCGCCGGTTACGGCGACAAGCCCCGCGCCGGCCACGGCGACAAGCCCCGCGCTGCCCGTGGTGACGCCCGACCTCGCAGCCAGCACCTTCCGGCCCGTCTGGCGCGCGGTCGCGGCACCGGGGCCTGTGGAGATTCCCTTGCTGCTGGCGGGCTGCGACGCGGTGCCGGCCGCGCTCGCGCATCTGCCGCGGCTCGGCGCGGATGGCGTGCCGCAGGGCGCGCGGCTGGTCTGGCTGGCGCCCGCCACGGCGCAGGACCCCGCCGCGCCGGCGCTGGCGCTGCTCGCCACCCTGCAGGCGCTGGACCGCGCCGGGCGGCTGCGCCAACCGCTCGGCCTGACGGTGCTGGCCGCGGCCGATACGCCCGTCGCCGCCTCGCTCTTCGGCCTGGCGAAATGCGCGGCGCTGGAATGGCCCATGCTTTCCGTCGCACTGTTGCGCGCCGATGCCGCGGCGCTGGCGGCGCCCGATCTGGCGGCGCGGCTGGCGGCGGAGCCGGGCCAGGCCCCGGCGCGCGAAGTGGCCTGGCAGGGCACGGCGCGGCGCCAGCTGGTGCTGGAGGAAGTCCCGCTGGCGGAGGCGCCGCTGCCACCGGGCGCGGTCTGGCTGGTGGTGGGCGGCACCGGCGGCATCGGGCTGGCGCTGGCCGAAAGGCTGGCGCAGCATCCGGAGGCGCGCATCGCGTTGGTCGGCCGCAGCGCGCCGTCGCAGCCGCTGGGCCCGCAGATCCGCCACTTCGCCGCGGATGCGACGGATGAAGCGGCGCTGCGCCGCCTGCTGCCAGAACTCCGCGCCGCCTGGGGCCGCCCGGTGGACTACGCCGTGCAGGCCGCGCTGGTGCTGCGCGATGGCGCGCTCGCCCGGATGACGGAGGCCGATTTCCGCGCCGCCTTCGCCCCGCGCGCGGAAGCCACGCTGGCGCTGGAAGCGGCGCTGGCGGCGGAGCCGGTGCCGCCGCGGGCGGTGATTCTCTTCTCCTCGGCCAATGCCCTGCCGGGTGCGGCGGGCCAGGCGAATTACGTCGCCGGCTCCAGCTTCGCCGCTGCGGCCTTGCGGCAGGGCGAAGCGCCCTGGCGGCGGCTGGTGATCCATTGGGGCCTCTGGGGGCAGGTCGGCGCGGTGGCGGATGCGGCGACGCAGGCGCGGCTGGCGCGGCTGGGCGTGCACCCCATCCTGCCCGCCGACGGCATGGCCCAGCTCGGCGCCATCCTGGGCGGCGAGGCCGATGCGGTGGTGGCGGTGAAGGCCGAGGCCTCGGCGCTGGCGCAGCTGGGCGTCGTGCCGGCCGAGGCGGGAGACGCCGATCTGGCACCCTCCGTCGCCGCCTTCGCCGCGCTGGAACGTTGGGGCCGGCTGCGGCTGCGCGCGGTGCTGGATGGGATGGGCCTGCCGGGGGCGGCGACGCCAGCGGGGCTCGCGCGGCGCCTTGGCATCGCGCCGCGCCATGCGACGCTCTTCGCCGCGCTGCTGGAGCTGCTGGCGCGGGACGGGCTGGCGCGCAACGACGACGGGCTCTGGCGCTTCCCGCCTGCCCCGGAAGCGGGCGCGACGCCCGAAGGCCCCGGCCTCGCGGGTCCGCTGGCGCTGCTGCAGGCGGTGCTGGATCGCTACCCCGCGTTGCTGCGCGGCGAGGTCGATCCGGTGGAGGTGCTCTTCCCCGGCGCCGAGACCGCGCTGGTGGAAGGCGCCTATGCCGGCAATCCCGTGGCGGATCGGCTGAATACGCTGCTGGCCCAGGCCGTGGCCACGGCGCGGCCGCTGCGGGTGTTGGAGATCGGCGCCGGCAGCGGCGCCACCACCGCCGCGCTCTGGCCGCTGCTGCGCGAGGCCGGTGCGGAATACTGGTTCACCGATGTCTCGCGCCACTTCCTGACGCGGGCAGAGGCGCGCTTTCCCGGCATCCGCACCGCGCTCTATGACGCCGAGCGCAGCCCAGCGGAGAACGGTGTTCCGCAGGGCGGCTTCGATGCCGTGATTGCCACCAATGTGCTGCATGCGACCCAAAACCTGCCCGCCACGCTGAAGCGCCTGGCGCCACTGCTGCGCCAGGGCGGGCTGTTGGCGGTGAACGAGGTGACCCGACCGCAGGATTTCGCCACCATCGTCTTCGGCCTGACCGAGGGCTGGTGGCGTGGCGCCGCGGAGCCTGGCCGGTTGCCAGGCACGCCGCTGGCCGATGCCGCCCGCTGGCAGGCGCTGTTCCGGGATGCCGGCTTCTCGGATGTCACGGCGCTGACGCCGGAGGAAGGCGGGCAATCGCTGATCCTGGGCCGCCTGGCGCAAGCAGCCGTGCCCATTGCGGTGCCCGCACCGGCGACCGCGGCCCCGGTGACGGAGGCCGCGCCCACCATCCTGCCGCCACGCCTCGTGGCACTGCTGCGCGGGCATTTCGCAGCGGTGCTGAGACTGCCGGCGGAGGAGATGCGGCTGCACCAGCCCTTCGATGGCTGGGGCCTGGAATCGCTGACGGCACTCGATATCCGCAACCGCATCGCAGCGGATTTTCCGGATGTGCCGGCGACGCTGCTGTTCGAGCAGAACACTTTGGCCCGCCTCGCCACCCATCTGCTGGAAGCGCATCCCGCCCAGGCCGCCGCCTTCCTGGATGAGGCACCAGCCGCGCCCTTGCCCGCGCCCGCGCCGCGTGTGCAAGGTACCAGCGACGCCATCGCCATCATCGGCTTCTCCGGCCGCTTCCCTGGCGGCGAAGATCCGCAAGAATTCTGGCAGCTGATCGAATCCGGCGGCAGCGCCATCGCGCCGGTGCCGGCCGCGCGGGGCGGGGCGGAGGGCGCGCCGCGCTGGGCCGGGTTGATCGAGGGCGTGGACCTGTTTGACCCGCTCTTCTTCGGCCTGTCGCCGCTGGAGGCGGAGGCGATGGATCCGCAGGAACGGCTGTTCCTCGAAACCGCCTGGGCCACGCTGGAGGCGGCGGGCACCACGCCGGCACGGCTGGCGCGCCAGGCCGGCGGCGCGGTCGGCGTCTTCGTGGGCGTGATGAATACCGGCTACCAGTGGCATGCGGCCCAGGCCTGGGCGGCGGGGCAGGCGCAGGCCGGGGCGTCGCATTTCTGGTCGATCGCCAACCGCGTTTCGCATCTGCTGGATCTCGGCGGGCCGTCGATGGCGGTGGATACCGCCTGTTCCTCCTCCCTCACCGCCATACACCTGGCCTGCGAAAGCCTCCGGCGCGGCGAATGCGGCGCGGCGATCGCGGGCGGCGTGAACCTCATCCTGCATCCGCGGCAGATGGCGAATCTGGCGGCGGCGGGGATGCTGGCCTCGGGCGGCGCCTGCCGGGCTTTCGGCGCGGGCGCCGACGGCTTCGTGGATGGCGAGGGGGTGGGCGCGGTGCTGCTCAAGCCGCTGGCGGCGGCGCGGCGCGATGGCGACCGGATCGAGGGCGTGATTCTGGGCAGCGCCATCAATTCCGGCGGCCGCACCGCGGGCTTCACCGTGCCCAATCCACAGGCCCAGGCGCGCGCCATCCGTGCGGCGCTGGCGCAGGCCGGCGTGCCGGCCGAGAGCATCGCGGTGGTGGAGGCGCATGGCACCGGCACCGCGCTCGGCGATCCGATCGAGGTGGCGGGACTTCTGGAAGGCTATGGGCGCGCCCGGCGCCAGGTCGCGCTGGGCGCGCTGAAAGCCAATATCGGCCATCTCGAATCCGCCGCCGGCATCGCGGGCCTGACAAAACTGCTTCTGCAACTGCGCCACGGCCGTATCGCGCCGCATCCGCAGGCCGCCACGCCGAACCCGCTGATCGATTTCGCCGCGACGCCCTTCCGGCTGCCGGCCACGGCGCAGGATTGGCCGCGCGTGCCGGGGGCGCCGCGCCGGGCCGGGCTCAGCTCCTTCGGCGCCGGCGGCGCCAATGCGCATCTGATCCTGGAGGAGGCGCCCGCTGCGCCGCAGCTGCAGGCGGCGCCGCTGGCCGAGCTGGTGCCGCTCTCCGCGGTGGACGAGCCGGCGCTGCGCGACCTGGCGCAGCGGCTGCTGGCGGCGCTGGACCGCGTGCCGGACCTGGCCGCGGTCGCGCATACCCTGCGGGTCGGCCGCATGGCCCAGGCCGTGCGGGCAGTGCTGCTGGTGCGGGACCTGGAAGGGCTGCGGGGCGGGCTGCGGGCGGTGGCCGCCGGCGCCGCGGCGCAGGGCCTGACGCGCGGCGGCACGGCCAGCGCCACGGCGCGCATGCTGGCCGAAACCACGGAAGGCCAGGCGCTGCTGCGCGGCCTGCTGAAGGCGCGCGACCTGCCGGCGCTGGCCGGCCTCTGGGTGGAAGGGGCGGAGATCGACTGGCAGGGGCTGACGCCGGACCCGCCGCCCACACCGCTCGACCTTCCGGGTACCGCCTTCGCCCGGCAGCGCATCTGGCTGCCGGAGGCCGCGGCGCCGCAGAACAGCACTGCCCTGCATCTGCTGGCGCGCGGCTGGCAGGAGGTGAAGCTGCCCGAGGCCAGAAGCAGCGCCGGCCTGCTGCTGGTGCTGACCGCCGATGCCGCGCTGGCCGCAGCATTGGGTGCCGCATGGCCCGGACCGAACCTGGTGGCGGAGAGCGAGGAGGCGGCGCTGCGTCAGATCGCGCGGCTGGACCCGCAGGGCGCCCTGCCGCCGCTGGTGGTGGTGGATGCGCTGCCGGCCGAGGCGCTGCTGCCGCGCTGCCTGGCGCTGCTGCGCGCGGCGCAGCGCGGCGGCCTCGCGCACCGGCTGCGCCTGCTACGCCTGCATCGGCAGGAGGCGCCGGCGATGGAAGCCGCCTGCGCCGCGCTGCTGCGATCCGCCCTGCTGGAAGCACCGGATGGCGCGGTGGCCAGCATCGCCGTGGAGGGTGAGGCGGATGCCGCGCAGCTCGGCGCCATCTGCCGCATCGAGGGCACGGCGGAGACCACGGCGCCGGAGGTGTTTTGGCGCAGCGGACGGCGCTTCCTGCCGGTGCTGGCGCCGCGCCCGATGGCCGATGCGCCCTCGCCCTTCCGCGCCGGCGGCGCCTATCTGCTGGTCGGCGGGCTGGGCGAGGTCGGCCGCGCGCTGGCGGTGCAGGCGGCGCGGGCCGGCGCGCGCATCGGCCTGCTCGGCCGACGGCCAGAGGCGGAGGTGGCGCCGCTGCTGGCCGAGCTACGGGTGGAGGGTGTGGAGCTGGCCTATGCCGGCTGTGACCTGACGGATGCGGCGGCGCTGGAACAGGCACTGGCGGCGCTGCGCGCGCGGCTGGGTGCCTTCCAGGGCGTGCTGCAACTGGCCCGCGCGGTGGAGGATGGGCCGCTGGCGGAGAAGGACGCGGCCGGGCTGCAGCGCGTGCTGGCGCCCAAGCTGGAAGGCACGCTGGCGCTGGATGCGGCAATGGCCGAGGAGCCGCTGGACTGGTTCATCCTCTGCGGGTCCCTTGCCGGCTGGTTCGGCCTGGCCGGCGGCGCGGATTACGCCGCCGCCTGCGCCTGGCAGGGCGCCTTCGCGGAGGCGCGGCAGGCGCAGGTGCTGCGCGGCGAGCGGCAGGGCCGCACGGTGGCAGTTGCCTGGCCACAATGGGCCTATGACCGCCATGCGACCCCCGCCCGGCTGGCGGCGCTGGCGCGGCAGGCCATGGCGCCGCTCACCGCGCGCGACGGGATCGCGCTGCTGGGCCGCGCGCTGGCGGCGGATGGCCCGGCGCAGCTGGCGGCGGTGAAGGCGGAGGCGGCCGGCCTGGCGCGCATCGTCGAAGCCTATCGCGCCGCCGCCGATGCGGCCGCCCTGCCGCCGGGTGAGGCCATCGCTGCCGAACTCGCTGCGCTGAGCGAGGCCGAGCTGGCCAGCTACATCGCCCATCTGCGCGGCGCCGCCCCCGCGCGGCCGGAGCCTGCCGTGGTGGTGCCCCTACCCGTGCCGGCGCCCGCCCCGCCCATGGATGACACCGAAGCCGCGCTGCGTGCCGTGCTTTCGGCCTACCTGAAGATCCCGGCGGAGCGGCTGGGGGCGGAGGTGGCTTTTGCGACCATCGGCCTCGATTCCATCCGCGCCCTGCAGGCGGCGGAACGGCTCGGGCGGCGCTTCGGCCTGGCGCTGGACCCGACCGTGTTCTTCGAACATCCCACCATCGGCGACCTGGCCCGCGCCTTGGCCGCGCGCCTGGCGCCAGCGCGGCTGGAGGCGGGGGAATGAGCGCGGAGCGCCAGCGACTGGCGGAGGAGGCGACGCGGCTCTGGCAGGCGCGCCAGGCACCTGCGCTGCGGCCCGGCGCCTTCCGGGCGCGGGAGGCGTCGGTGGCGACGCGGCGCGCCCCGGGGCAGCTCGACTTCACCCTGATGTTCTTCTCGGCCGAGGCGTCGGAGGCGCCGCGCCCGGACCTCTACGCCACGCTGCTGGCGGCGGCACGGCGCGCGGATGAGCTCGGCTTCCCGGCGCTGTGGCTGCCGGAGCGGCACTTTTCGCCCTTTGGCGGGCCCTATCCGGAGCCTTCGGTTCTGGCGGCGGCGCTGGCCACCCAGACGCGGCGCATCCGGCTGCGCGCCGGCAGCGTGGTGCTGCCGCTGCACCATCCCGTCGCGGTGGCCGAACGCTGGGCCATGGTGGACAACCTCTCGAACGGCCGCGTCGACATCGCCTTCGGCAGCGGCTGGAATCCGCGCGACTTCGTGCTGGCACCCCAGAATTTCGCGGATCGCACGGCACTGCTGCAGCGGCGGGTGGAGGAGGTGCGCCGGCTGTGGCGTGGGGAGGCGGTGGAATTCGCCGGGCCCGAGGGCCAGCCGACACCGGTGCGCCTGCTGCCGCGGCCGGTGCAGGCGGAACTGCCCGTGTGGATTTCCTCCACCGGCAATCCCGAGAGTTTTGCCCGCGCCGGCGCCATGGGTGCGAACCTGCTGACCATGCTGATCGGCACGGAGCTGGACGACCTGCCGCCGAAGATCGCACGCTACCGCGCGGCGCGGGCGGCGGCGGGGCATGATGCCGGGCTGGTGACGCTGATGCTGCACACGCTGGTGCATGAGGATGGCGCGATGGTGCGCGACGCCGCCCGCGCGCCGTTCCGAAACTATGTGCGCGGCGCGCTGGAAAGCCAGCGCATGGCGCATGCGGCCGGCCGGCTGCTGACGCCGGAACAGCGCGAGCAGATGACGGGTTTTGCCGCGGAACGTTATGCGCGCGGCGCCGCGCTGTTCGGCACGCCGGAGGATTGCGCGCCGCTGCTGGCCCGCGTGGTGCGCGCCGGCGTCGACGAGGTCGCCTGCCTTGTGGATTTCGGCGTGCCCGAATCCCTGCTGCTGGAGGGGCTGCCGCATCTCGCGCGACTGGCCGCGCCGATGGGGGCGATGCACCAGCCCGCGGCGGCTGCGGTCGCCGCGGATGCGCCGATCGCCATCATCGGCATGGCCTGCCGCTTTCCCGGCGCGCCGGATGTGGAGGCCTATTGGGCGCAGATCGCGGAAGGGCGCAGCGCGTTGGCACCGCCGCCACATGGCCGCGGCACGGCCTTGCCACGCGGGGGATTTCTGGACGACGTCGAGGGCTTCGATGCCGCGCGCTTCGGCATCGCCCCTGCCGAGGCCGCGGCGATGGACCCGCATCAGCGCCTGCTGCTGGAGACGACCGACGCCGCCTTGCAGGATGCGGCGCTGGACGTCACGAAACTGCGCGGCAGCGAAACGGGAATCTTTGCCGCCTTCTACTCCACCAGTTTTGCGGAACATGCGGCGGGCGAGGCGGATGGCGTGGCGATCACGGGCCGTGTGCCCTCCATGGCCGCGAACCGCATCTCCTACCTCTTCGACTGGTCGGGGCCGAGCGAGCGCGTGGACACCGCCTGCTCCTCCGGCCTTGTGGCCATCCATCGTGCTGCGGCGGCGCTGCGGGCGGGGGAATGCGGCGTGGCGGTGGCGGCGGGGGTGAGCCTGCTGCTGTCGGATGCGGAATCGGCGGCGCTGGCCAAGCTCGGCATCCTCTCGCCGAGCGGCGCCTGCCGCGCCTTCGATGCCACCGCGGATGGGCAGGTGCGCGGAGAGGGCGTCGGCGCGCTGGTGCTGAAGCCGCTGGCCGATGCGCTGCGCGATGGTGACCCGGTGCAGGCGGTGCTGCGTGGTTCCGCGGTGAACCACGGCGGCGCGCGCAGCGGGTCGCTGACCCTGCCGGGCGTGCGAAGCCAGGCGGCCTGCATCGGCCAGGCGATCCGCGCGGCCGGCCTTGCCGCTAGCGACATCGCCTATGTCGAGGCGCATGGCGCGGGCACGCCGGCGGGTGATCTGGCGGAGGTGCGCGCGCTGGAACAGGCGCTGGCGGGCCGCGCGCCCGGCAGCGTGGCGGTGGGCAGCGCAAAGCCGCTGATCGGGTCGCTGGATGCAGCGGGGGGAATCGCGGCAGCGATCAAGGCGGCGCTGATGCTGCGCCATGGCACGCTGCCGCCGCTGCCGCATCCGCCAACGCCGCCCGAGACCTTCGATGGCGAAGCGAGCCCGCTGCGCTTCGCCGATGCGACGGCGCCCTGGCAAGGCGGCGCGGTGCTGGTGCATGGCTATGGGCTCGGCGGCGTGAATGCGGATCTGGTGCTGGAAGCCGCGCCCGCTGCAGCCCAGCGTGCCGTGCCGCCCGCGCCGGTGACGATCGAGGTCACGGCGCCGGATGCCGAGACGCTGCGCGCGCTGCTGGCGCGACTGCGCGATTGGTGCGCGGAGACCACGGCGACCCTGGCCGATATCGCCGCCACCCTCGCCACCCGCCCGCGCGGCGCCTGGCGCTGGCGCAGCCCGCCGCTCGCCGATGTCGCGGCGCTGCATGAGGTGTTGCGTGAGGCGCAGCCCGAACCGACGCCCGCCGGCCCGCCGCCCGCCCCGCCCGTGGAGGGACGCCGCGTGCCCATGCCTGTGGCGCCGCCGCGGCGCATGCACTTCCCGCTCTTCGAAAAGCCAGCCGGCGCCGTCGCGACCTTCTACGATTTCGTCACGCGGGCGGAGGCGGTGGGCGATGACGAGGTCTTCCTGACGCTTGCGCCGTTTGAAAAAATCGTGCCGGGATTCTCCTGGACACGCTGTTTCCAGGACCCGGCGGCGAACCCGGCGCATTGGCGCCTTCTGCAACAGGCGCAGCGCGAGATGCGCGCCGTGCTCTTCGCCCCCGTCGATTTCACCCGCGTCCGGCGCGTGCTGGATTTCGGCTGCGGCCTGGCCACGGACCTGATGGCGCTGGCCGCCGCGCATCCGCATCTGCGGGCCGATGGCTGCACCATCTCCGCCGCCCAGGCCGCCGCCGGGCAGGCGCGCGTCGCGGCGCGGGGACTTGCCGAGCGTGTCGCCATCCATCACCGCGACAGCGCCGGCGATGGCTTTCCGGGCGGGCCCTACGACCTCATCCTCGGCTTCGAGGTGGCGCACCACATCCGCGACAAAGATGCGCTGTTCCGCAATATCGCGACGCATTTGTCGAAGCCGGCGGGGCTGCTGCTGCTGGCCGATTGCGTTGCCAATACCGTGGCGCCGATCGACCTGCCGGAGCTCGGCGCCTTCACCCCGGACCGCGACAGCTATGCGGCGCTGCTGGCGCGGCACGGCATCGCCATCCGCGACTGGATCGACATCTCGATCGAGATCGCGAATTTCCTCACCGATCCCGAACTGGATGCGATGCTGGGGCAGGAGGCGGTGGCGGCCCGCGGCACCGCGCGCGCCGCTTCCATGCCGCTGGCCGCCGCCGTGCAACGCTCCTGGGACGGGTTCGGCGTGGCGCTGCGCGAGGGGCTGGTCTCCTACGTCCTGGTCACCGCCGCCCCCGACCCGGCCGCATCCGCCGCGCAAAACCGTGCCGCCATGGAGGCTTCATGACCACGGCCTACGCCCGGCGCCTCGCCGCCCTGAAACAATCCGCGCCGCAAGGCGGCGATGTGCTGGAGACGCTGCGCGGATTGTTCGCGCAGAGCCTCGGCGTGGCGCCCGACACCATCGAGGCGACGCGGCCCTTTGCGGAGATGGGCCTCACCTCGCTGCTCGCCGTGCGCTTCCTCGACCGCGTGAACCGCCATTTTGGGCTCAGCCTCGGCGTGGAGACGCTGTTCGCGCATGCCTCGCTCGCGGCGCTGGCGACGCAGATCCGGCCGCCGCCCATCGTGGCACCCGTGGCGCAGCGCGCTGCGCGCTCGGCGGATATCGCCATCATCGGCATGTCCGGCCGCTTCCCCGGGGCACCCGACATCGTCACGCTGCGGGAACGGTTGGCGGAGGGTGCGCTGCTGGTCGGCGCCATGCCGGCGGACCGGCTGGCGCATCCCGTCGCCGCCCCGCCCAATGCCGCAGCCGGTTTTCTCTCCGGCATCGACCGCTTCGACGCCGGCTTCTTCGGCATCTCGCCGCGCGAGGCTGCGGCGATGGACCCGCAGCAGCGCCTTTTCCTGGAGGAATGTTGGCTGGCGCTCGAGAATGCGGGGCTGCCGGCCGAAAGCCTGCGCGGCCGCCGCATCGGCGTCTTTGCCGGCGCGGCGAGCGCAGGGCATGAGTCGCTGGTGGCGGAGGAATCGAGCCACGGGCTGACCGGCAACCTGGTCTCGCTGCTCGCCGCGCGCATCGCCTATGCGCTGGATCTGCGCGGCCCGGCGATGGTGGTGGATACCGCCTGCTCCGCCTCCCTCGTTGCGGTCCATCTCGCCTGCCAGGCGATCCGCGCCGGGGAGGTGGAGATGGCCCTGGCCGGCGGCGTGCGCCTGTTCCTCGACGACCGGTCCTTCGCCACCATGGGCCGCATCGGCATGCTCTCCCCTGGCGGTCGTTGCCGCAGCTTCGATGCCACAGCGGATGGCATCGCGGTGGGGGAGGCGGCGGCGGCCGTGGTGCTGAAGCCGCTGGACCGCGCGCTGGCGGATGGCGACCGGATCGAGGCGGTGATCCGCGCCAGCGGCACCAACCAGGATGGCCGCAGCAACGGCATCACCGCACCCAATGGCCGCGCCCAGGCGGAGCTGATCCGCGAGGTCTGGGACCGTGCGGGCATCGATCCCGAAAGCATCGGGCTGGTGGAGGCGCATGGCACCGGCACGCCGCTCGGCGACCCGATCGAGGTCGCGGCGCTCGCTGAGGTTTTGGGGGAACGTGGCACGCCGGCCTGGCTGGGCTCGATCAAGTCGAATATCGGCCATACGTCGGAGGCCGCGGGCATTGCGGGCCTCATCAAGGCGGTGCTCTGCCTGCGGGACGGCCTGGTGCTGCCGAGCATCGGCTACGACACGCCAAACCCACGCGCCGGCTTTGGAAGCGCGTTGCGCGTGGCGGCCGAAGCCTTGCCCTGGACGGAACCGCTGCGGCGCGCCGCCGTCAGCGCCTTCGGCCTCTCGGGCACCAATGCGCATGTCGTGCTGGAGTCACCTCCGGCGGTAGCGCCGCGCGCGGTGGCGGGGGGGCCCTGGCTGGTCGCGCTCTCCGCCGCCACGGCGGAGGGCCTGCCACGCCTCGCCGCGCGGCTGGCGGTCTGGCTGCGCGCGCAGGCGGCGCCGCGGCTGGACGACGTGTGCCGAACCTTGATCGACGGCCGCAGCGCCATGGCCTTCCGGCACGCCTTCGTGGCGCCGGACCTCGCGGCGATCCTCGCTGCGCTGGATGCCGTGACACCCGCCGACGCGGCCCGGGTGCCGCGCGATGCGGCCAGCCGTCCCGCCATGGGCGCGCCTGCCACGCAGGCGGCGCAGTGGTGCGCGGGCGCCCGGCTGGATGGCGCCGCGCTGTACCCGAACGCACGCCGCAGCCTGGCCCTGCCCGGCTATCCCTTTGCGCCGGAAGTGCATTGGGCCGCGGCGCCGCAGGGCCTGCCCCTGCGCCTGGCCCATGACCATCCGCTGGTGCGGGACCATCTGCTGGGTGGCGCGGCGGTGCTGCATGCCGGGCTGTTTCTTGAATTCGCGCGGCAGGAAGCGGCGCGCGCCGGCGCCTTTCGTGGCGCGATGCATGACATCGCCTGGCTGCGCACGGCCACCGTGCCCGAAGGCGGCACGCTGGCGCTGAACCTGGCCATCGAGGACGGCGCCTGCACCCTCTCCGCCGCAGACGAAGCGCGCCCCTTCGCGCGCGCGAAACTCGGCGCGGTGGCGCGGGCGCCGGCGCCGGTCGATCTCGCGGCGCTGCGCGGGGCCGCCACGCAGCGCATCGCGCGCAGTGACCTGCCGGGCGGCGACGTGGTGCAACTCGGGCCGAGCTATCCCGGCTTCGAGACGCTGTGGCTGCTGCCCGATGGCGCGCTGGGCTGCCTGCCCGCGCCGCCCGATGCCTGCGGCCTGCCGCCACGCCTTTCGGACGCCGCGATCCAGGTGGCTGTCGCGGCGCTGGCTGCGCGGGATGGCGCTGCGGCACTGCGCTATCCGGCGGCGCTGTCGGCGCTGGAGATGTTTGGCGCGGCGCCGGCCGGCGAAGCCTGGATCTACGCGCGCCCTTGCGAGGCGGATCGTGTCGATGTGCTGCTGCTGGATTCAAAGGGCACGGTCCGCCAGCGCTGGTCCGGGCTGGAGCTGCGCGCGGCGGCGGCGGCGGCGCCTCGGCTGGTGCCGCGCAGCATGGTGCCGGATTGGGTGACGGTGACGACGCTGCCCGCGGAGCCCGCCTGGCCGGACCTGGTGTTGGGCGAGGCGCCCGGCTTGGCGCTGCCCGCGCCCGCCATCGCGCTGGAGGATGCGGTGGCGCTGGAGGCGGCGGTGGCGGCGCTGGATGTCGCGCGCCCGCCCGTCATCTGGCTGCTGGACACCCAGTCGGCGGAGACGCCGCAGGCCGCCTTTACGCTGCACCGCCTGGTGCGCGGACTGGTGCGCGCGGGGCTGGAGACGGCGGCGGTGCAGCTGCGCATCGTCACCGCCCATGCGCATTGCGTGACGCCGCAGGATGCCCCGCGTCAGCCGATGGCGGCGGTGACGGAGGGCCTGGCCAAGGCCATCGGCGTGGAATTCCCCGCCTGGCGCGTGGCGATCTGCGACATCGACATGGCCGCGCCCCCCGCGCCGCTGCAGATCGCCACCGAGGCGGGCGACAGCAATGGCGAGTCGATTGTCCTGCGCGGCGAGCGGCGCTTCCGGCGCGTGCTGCGCCCGGCGACGCGCACCGAAGGCGGCGCGCTGCGACAGGGTGGCCGCTACCTGGTCGTCGGCGGCATGGGCCGCGTTGGCCGCGTGCTGTGCCGCATACTCGCGCGTGATTTCGGAGCGAAGCTGGTGCTGCTGAGCCGCAGCCCGCTGGATGCGGACCGCGCGGCCTTCCTGGCGAAGCTGGGGCCGGAGGCGCGTTATATCGCGGCGGATATCGCGGCGCCGGGCGCGCTGGAGGGCATCGGCCCGCTGGATGGCGTGGTGCAGGCGGTGGTGGATCCCGTCTTCGGCCGCTGCGACCGGATGAGCGAGGCGGAATTTCGGGCCGCGCTGCACCCGAAGGTGCATGGGCTGGTGGCGCTCGCGGATTGGGTGGCCGCGCGTCCCGAAAGGCCGAAGCTGATCGTCTTCTCCTCGATCGGCGCCTTCGCCGGCTTCCCGGGCACCGCCGGCCAGTCCGCCTATTGCGCCGCCTGCTGCTTCGAGGCGAGCTATGCGCTGCATCTGCGCGAGGCGTTGGGGCTGGATTCGCAGGTCGTGCATTGGGGCCTGTGGCAGCACGCGGATCTCAACCCCGCGATGGTCTCGCGCCTCGCCGCGCAAGGCGTTGACGTGCAGGATGCGGCGGCGAGCGCGCGGGCCTTGGACGGGCTGCTGGCCGCGCCGCAATCCGTGCATGCCGCGCTGTCCGATGCCGTCTGGGCGGCGATGGGCGGACCGGATGCTGCGGCGCCCGCCGCGTTGGCCGAGGCGGCGCGCGCCATCGTCGCGCCGGTGGCGGCGCAGCCTAACCTGCATGCCGCGATGGATGCGCATGCGCGCGCGCTGCTCGCAGAGCGGCTGGCCGAAGCGGGCCTGCTGCCCGCAGTAGGAGAGCGCCTGCCGCGCAGCCGCTGGAGCGTCGCGTCGGACCAGGCGCGGCTGGCCCTGGCGCTGGTGGAGATACTGGCGCGCCATGGTGTGCTGCGCGCGGAGGGTGAGGATCTGCTCGGCCTCGCCGTCCCGGATCCCCAGCCCGCGGCGGCACGCGAAGCCGCGCTGCTGGCGCGAGACGCCTCGCCCGGCATGCAGGCGGCGCTGGCCCTGCTGCGGCTCTGTGTCGCGGCGGTGCCGGACATCCTGGCGGGGCGGCGCGCGGCGACGGAGGTGCTGTTCCCGGGCGGCAGCACGGAGCTCGTCGCGCCGCTCTATGACGGGCAGCCGGCGCTAGTCGCCTGCAATGCGATGATGGCCGCGGCCAGCCTGGCCTTCGCGCGGGCCCAAGGCGCCCCGCTGCGCATCGTGGAGGTCGGTGCCGGCACGGGCGCGACGACGGCGCCGGTGCTGGCCGCGCTGCAGGCCGCCTGTGTCACCTTCGACTACCACGTGACGGATCTCTCGCCGGCGCTGCTGCGCGGCGCCAAGGCGCGCTTCGGCACGGCGCCGGGCCTGCACTACACGCCGCTCGATATTTCGCGCGACCCGGCCGCGCAGGGCTTTGCGGAAGGCACGGCGGACCTCGTGCTGGCCTCCGACGTGCTGCATGCGACGCCGGATGTGGCGCAGTCGCTGCGCCATGTCGCCGCGCTGCTGCGGCCCGGCGGCGTGCTGCTGCTGAACGAGACCACGCGGGCCGAGGATGTCGCGACGCTGACCTTCGGCCTGCTGGAGGGCTGGTGGCTCGCCCAGGACGCCGACCGCCGTCTGCCGCATGCGCCGCTGCTGTCCATCCCCTGCTGGGCGAAGGCGCTGCGCGAGGCCGGCTTCGGCGCGGTGGAGGCGGTGCCGGCGCCGGGCTTTGGCGAGGCAGACCCGCCGCATGCCGTGCTGCTGGCGCGCCGTGGGCCGCATGCGGCAGCAGCGGCCCTCGCGCGCCCTACCGTCGCGCGCGTGCCGGCGGCCGCCATGGCGCCCCAGGGCCTGCAGGCGCTGCTGGCGGAATGCGTTGGCGCCGCGCTGGACCTGCCGGCCGCCCGCATCGAGGCGGATGCGCCCTTCGGCGAGATCGGCGTGGACTCCATCGTCGCGCCGCAGATCGCGGAGGCGGTGAACGACCGCCTCGGCATCGCGCTGCGTTCCACCGATCTCTACAATTTCGGCTCCCTCGAAGCCCTGGTGCGGCATATTGAGACGCGCTTTCCGGAGGTGGCGGGGCGCCTGGCCGCGCCGGCACCCATCGCGGCAGAGCCGGTCGCTGCAAGCGACGATGCCATCGCCATCATCGGCATCTCGGGCCGCTTCCCCGGCGCGCCGGATCTCCCCGCCTTCTGGGAGATGCTGCGTACCGGCCGCCATGCGGTGCGGGAGGTGGACCGCTTCGACCTGACGCCGATCCGCAACCGCAGCAATGCGCGCTGGGCCGCGCTGCTGGAGGATCACGACCGGTTCGACCCGCTCTTCTTCGGCATCTCCCCGGCCGAAGCGGAGGCGATGGAGCCGCAGCAGCGGCTGCTGCTGGAAGAGGGCTGGCGCGCGCTGGAGGATGCGGGCCTGCCGCCGGAACGCCTCGCCGGCCGAAGCTGCGGCGTCTTCGTCGGCGTCTCCGCCAGCAACTACGTGGCGGCTCCCGCGCCGGCGGCCTTGCAGACGCTGGGCGGGTCGGTCGCGATCCTTTCCGCGCGGCTGTCCTATCTGCTGGATCTGCAGGGGCCGTGCTTCCCGGTGGATACCGGCTGCTCCTCCTCCCTCGTCGCGCTGCACCTGGCGGCCGAGAGCCTGCGGCGCGGCGAGAGCGAGGTCGCACTCGCCGCGGGCGTCTCCTGCAACATCATCTCGCCGCATCTGTTCCTGTACCTCTCGGATTCCGGCATGGCCTCCCCCACCGGCCGCTGCCACAGTTTTGACGATGCCGCGGATGGCTTCGTGCCGGGCGAGGGAGTCGGATGCCTGGTGCTGAAGCGGCTTTCGGACGCGCGGCGCGATGGCGATCGAATCCACGCGGTACTGCGCGGCAGCGGCACCAACCAGGATGGCCGCACCAGCGGCCTGACGGCGCCGAGCGCGACCTCGCAGACCGCGCTGGAGCTGCAGGTCTACCGCCAGGCCGGCATCGATCCCGCGACGATCGGCATGGTGGAGGCGCATGGCACCGGCACGAAGCTCGGCGACCCGATCGAGGTAGCGGCGCTGACCGACGCCTTCGGGCAGTTCACGGCGCAAAAGCAGTTCTGTGCGCTGGGCTCGGTGAAGACGAATATCGGGCATTGCATGGCCGCCGCCGGCATGGCGGGGGTCGCCAAGGCGGTGCTCGCGCTGCGGCATCGCGCGATTCCGCCGAGCCTGAATTTTGGCCGGCCCAACCGGCATATCGAATTTGCGGCAACGCCCTTCTTCGTGAACACGACGCTGCGCGACTGGGATGCGCCGTCGCCGGGCGTGCCGCGCCGCGCGGCCATTTCCTCCTTCGGGTTCAGCGGTAGCAATGCGCATGTGGTGATCGAGGAGGCGCCCGCCGCCGAGGCGGCGACGCCGGCGGCGCCCGGTGGGCGCGTGGTGCCGGTCTCCGCCCGCAGCGCCGCGGCGCTGGAACAGCTGCTGCGCGACCTGGCGGATGGGCTGGAGGCCGCGCCGCAGCCGCTGGCCGATGTGGCGGCGATGCTGGCGCTGCGCCGCGGCCATTTTCGCCACCGCCGCGCGGTGGTGGCGCAGCATGAATCCGAACTGCCGACCCTGCTGCGCGAAGCGGCGGCGCGGGCGGCGCGGGAGGCAGAGCCCGGTGTGAACCCCATCCCGGCCATCGCCGCCGCCTGGGACGCCGGCAGCGCGGCGACGGCGGAGGATCTGGCGGCGCTGGCGGCGCTGCATGAGGCCGGCGCCCGGATTGACTGGGCGCCGCTGGCGGATGGGCGCCGGCCGGTGCTGGACCTGCCGGGCCATCCCTTCTTCCGCCAGCGCTACTGGGCTTTCGATGCCATGGCGGGCTTTGCCGTGCCGGCGGCGGGGGACCTCGTCCTGGACGACAGCCTGCCACTGCTGCGCGACCATGTGGTGCAGGGGCGCCGCCTGCTGCCGGGCACGGCGACGCTGGACATGCTGCGCCAGGTCGCGCTCGGTGCCTCCACCGGCACGCTGCGCGAGATCGCCTGGCTGGCGCCCGCCCTGCCGGGCATGACGCTGCGCGCGGCGGCGGAGGGCGAGGGCTGCAGCGTTTCTTCGGCCGGGCGGGTGCTGGCGCGGGCGGCGGTGGATCGCGCGCCGCCCGCCGCCTCGCCGCCGCTCGACCTGGCGGCGCTGGCGGCGCGCTGCGGCCAGGCGATGACAGGCGAGGATTGCTACGCCGCCTTCACGCGGCTCGGCTTCGCCTATGGCCCTGCCTTGCAGGTGCTGGCGGAGCTTCGGCTGGGCGAGGGCGAGACGCTGGCCCACCTGCGGCCGGGCGCCGGGCTGGATGCCGCCACGCTGGATGGCGCCCTGCAGGCGGCAGCGCTGATCGGGCTAGAGGCCGCGGGCGCCGCGCAGGGCGACCGCTTCGTGCCCGCCGGGCTGGAAGCGCTGGAGATCCACGCCATACCCGCCGCCGGCACCCCGCTGCGGGCGCATGCGATCCTGCGCGCCGATGCCACGGCAGCAGCGCCGGGCTTCGACATCACCCTGGCCGAGGAGACAGGCCGCCTGCTGGCGGTGCTGCGCGGTCTGCGCGCGCGGCGCCTGCCGGCGGAGGTCTCGTCCAGCATCGGCACGCTGGCCTTCGTGCCGGACTGGCAGGAGTCGCCGCTGAGCGCCGGCACGCTGCCGGATGGCGCGCTGCTGCTGCTGGCCCGCGATGCGGCGCTTGCCGATGCGCTGCGCGCCGCGCTGCCTGCGGGACGCCGCCTGACACTGGCGCGGCCTGAGCACGATTTCGATCCGTCCGATGCCGAAAGCTGTGCCGCGCTGCTGGATCGCGTGGCGCCCGCCATGGTGGTGAATGCGCTGCGCCTCGGCGCCAGCCCGGCCGAGGGGCTGGGCCAGGCGCTGGCCACCATGGGGGTGGAGGAGGGGGCGCGGCTGCTCTTCCTGCTCGCTCGCACGGTGCGGCCGATGGCCCTGCTGCATCTGGAACCCGCCGCAGACGGCGCCGCGGGCAGCGCCGCCGTCGCCTTGCTGCGCAGCGCGGTGGCGGAGAACGGCGGGTTGCGCGCGCGCGTGCTGCGCATGGCGCAGCCGACGGCTGCGGCCCTCCTGGAGGAACTGGCCGAGCCCTGGCCGGAGGTGGCGGAGATCCGTCGCGACGGGGCAGGCCGCACCGTGCTGGGCCGCGTCCCCGCGACCCTGGCCGAATCGCCGCCAGGCTGGGTGCGCGCGGGCAGCACCTGGCTGGTGACCGGCGGGCAGGGCGGGCTGGGCCTGGCGCTGGCGCGGCACCTGGCGGCGCAGGGCGCCGCGCGCATCGCGCTGCTGTCCCGCGGCGCTCCGGATGCGGCCGCGCTGGCTTTGGTGGAGCAGGCGGGCGCGGTGGCGCTGCATCTGCAGGCCGATGTGGCGGACCCCGTCGCGCTGCGCGCCGCACTGGCAAGACTTCGGCGGCAATTCGGGCCGCTGCACGGCGTGGCGCATGTCGCCGGCGTGTTGCACGACGATCTGCTGGCGCGGCAGGCGCCCCAGGACTTCGACGCGGTGCTGGCGCCGAAGGCGGCGGGCGTGGTCGCGCTGGACCAGCTCACGGCTAACGAGCCGCTCGACGCCTTCCTGCTGTTCTCTTCCACCGCCGCGGCGCTCGGCGTGCCGGGGCAGGGGGCCTATGCGGCGGCCAACGGCTTCCTGGGCGGCTTCGCGGCGCAGCGCCAGGCGCGGGTCGCCGCCGGCCTGCGGCAGGGCGCGACGCTGGCGGTGGACTGGCCGCTCTGGCAGGGCGGCGGCATGGCGCCGCCGGCGGAGGTGGCGGCGGAACTCGACCGGCAGCTCGGCCTTCTGCCCATGCCCCAGGCGGAGGGGTTTCGGGTGCTCGGCGCCGCGCTGGCGCTGGGCGTGCCGCATCTGCTGGTGCTGCATGGCCGGACGGACCGGCTGGGCGCCGCGCTGCGACCCGTGCAACGCCCGCCCGCCGCGGCGGCTGGTCCTGTCGAGGCATCGGAGGTCATCGCCTATCTCGCGCGGCTGCTGGAGGAGGTGATCCATCTGCCGCCAGACCGGCTCGACGCGGATGAGCGGCTGGAGGAATACGGCCTCGACTCCATCGGCATCATGCGCCTGAACGCGCGGCTGGAGGTCGATCTCGGTGATGTCTCGAAGACGCTGTTCTTCGAGCATCGCACGGTGCGCGACCTCGCCGCGCGATTGCTGCGCGACCATGGCGCGGCGCTGGGCGCGCTGCTGGCGCCGGGTGTTGCGGCTGCGCCGCCGCCGGTCGCGGAGGCGCTGCCCGCGCCACGCGCCGTGGCGGCGCGGGGAAGCGGCGACATCGCCATCATCGGCATCGCCGGCAGCTATCCCATGGCACCCGATCTCGACATTTTCTGGGAGAACCTGCGCGAGGGCCGGGATGCCATCACCGAAATCCCGCCGGAGCGTTGGCCGATCGAGGGTTTCTGGGACGCGGATCGCGCGCGGCCGGAGACCAGCTACACCAAATGGGGCGGCTTCCTCGCGGATGCCGACTGTTTTGACGCGCGCTTCTTCGGCATCTCGCCGGTGGAGGCCGACAGCCTGGACCCGCAGGCGCGCAAATTTTTGGAAACCTGCTGGGCGGCGCTGGAGGATGCGGGCCGCACCCGCGCCACGCTGTTCGACGGGGACCCGGCGCCCGAAAGGCGGCGCGGCGGCGTCTTCGTCGGCGTGATGAATGGCGACTATGCGCTGCTGGGACCGGAGGAAGCGGCGCGCGGCAATCTCATCGGGCCCAACGCCTCCTACTGGAACATCGCCAATCGCGTCTCCTGGATTCTCGACCTGCACGGGCCGAGCCTGGCGCTGGACACCGCCTGCTCCGCCTCGCTCAGCGCCATCCACGCCGCCTGCCAGGCCTTGCGCGCGGGGGAGTGCAGCGTGGCACTGGCGGGTGGCGTGAACCTCATCCTGCACCCCAGCCGGCACTGGATTTTGTCGAAATCCGGCTTCGCCGCCTCGGATGGCCGCTGCCGCAGTTTTGGCGTGGGCGGCGATGGCTATGTGCCGGGCGAAGGTGTGGGTGCGGTGCTGCTGAAACCGCTGGAGCGGGCGCTGGCGGATGGGGATCGCATCCATGCCGTCATCAAGGGCAGCGCGTTGAACCATGGCGGCCGCAGCGGTGGCTTCACCGTGCCGGACCCCGCGGCGCAGGGCGCGCTGGTGGCGGAGGCGTTGGAGCGCGCCGGCACACCGCCCGCCAGCATTTCCTACATTGAGGCGCATGGCACCGGCACGGCGCTGGGCGACCCGGTGGAGGTGGCGGGCCTCGGCCGCGCCTTTGCGGGGTTGCCGGAGGGATCGCTGCCGATCGGATCGGTGAAGTCGAATATCGGCCATCTGGAGGCGGCGGCGGGCATCGCCGGCCTCACCAAGGTGGTGCTGCAATTGCGGCACGGGATGCTGGCGCCCAGCCTGCATGCCGAGGTGCTGAACCCCGATCTCGGCCTGTCCCGCACGCCGCTGCATGTGCAGCACCAGGCGGCGCCGTGGCTGGCCACAAACGGGCCGCGCCGCGCCGGCATCAGCAGTTTTGGCGCGGGCGGCGCCAATGCGCATCTGGTGGTGGAGGAGGCGCCGCCGGTAGTGCCCGCGCCGATGGTGGCGGGCCCCTTCCTGGTGCCGCTTTCCGCCGCCACGGAGCCGGCGCTGCGCCGTGTCGCCGCTTCGCTCGCCGCCTGGCTGCAGGCGCATCCCGATGCGGGGCCGGCGGATGTGGCGCGCACGCTGCAGACGGGGCGCGAGGCGATGCGGTTTCGGGCCGCCTTCCTCGCCGGCACGGTCGCCGAACTGCGGTCAGGGTTCGAGGCCATCGCGGCCGGCCAGGGCTTTGCCGAGGGTGAGGTGAAGCGCGATGCCGGCGGGCCGGCGCCGGATGGCGACCTGGCCGCGCTGGCCCGCGCCTGGGCCAAAGGTTCTGCGAAGCCGGACTGGGATGCGCTTGCGCCGGGCCGACGCCCGCCGATCTCCCTGCCCGGCATCAGCTTCGAAAAGCGGCGCTGCTGGGTGAAGGTGACGCCGCGCGGCGCGCCGGCCAAGCCCGCGCTGGCACTGCCGCCGGGCATCGAACTCGGCGTGGCGGATGCGCAGCGCAAGCACGTCATCGGCATTGCGGCGGATGCGCCGGTGCTGGCCGAGCATCGCGTCGGCGGGGCCAGCATCCTGCCGGGCGCGCTGCTGCTGGCGCTCGGCCTGCGCGCCGGCGGGGCGCGGGCCCTGGCGGAGTGGCGCTTCCTGCGGCCTGCGGATGCGGCGGCGATGGCGGCGGGCCTGTCGCTGCAGCTGGAGGAGGGGCGCATCGCCATCGAGGCGGGCGCGCGGTTGGCGGAGGGGCGCGTCGCCACCGGCGCACCCGCAGCCACCGTCCTGGTGGCCGCTGAGGACTGTCCGCAGCGGATCGATGGCGCCGCGGCCTATGCGCTGCTGGCCGGGGCGGGCGCCGATTACGCCGGGGGCTTCCGCCGTCTTCTCTCAATCCAGCGCGGCGCCGAAGCCGCGATCGCCACCCTGGCGCCGGGCGCGGCGGATTGGGCGGAGGCGCTGGACGCCGCCTTCCAGATCACCTTCGCCCTGTTGCCGGAGGAGGCCCAGGCCGGCGGCTACCTGCCCGCAGCCCTGGGGCGGCTCGACATCCTGGGGGAGCCCCAGGCGGTGACGCGCATTCTCGGCCGGCGCCGCAGCGCGGAGGCGGGGGAGATCGTGCTCGACCTGGTGCTGGAGGATGCGGCCGGCGCGCCGCAGGCCATCCTGCACGGCTTCGTCGCCCGTCGCGCCGCCGCCCTGCCGGCGCTGGAGGCCTGGCACGCGGTCTGGGATCCGGTGCCGATGCCGGAGGCCACGGCGCCGCTGCGCGCCCCCGTGCTGCTGGCGCCCTTTGCCAATGCGGCGCTGGCGGCGCGGCTGGGCGCTGTGCTGGGCGTGGCGCCCGACACTGCCCTGCCGGACCTCGGCACGGATGCCGTCTGGCTACTGGTTGGCGGCGTCGAGGACTCGGCGGCGCAGCTGGAAGCCGCCGTGCTGCATCTGGCCGCGCTGGTCCGCGACCTCGCCGCCCGCCCGGCGCCGCCGCGGCTGGTGGTGGTGACATCCGGTGCGCAGCGCGCCCGGCCGGGCGAAAAGCCCTGCCCGCTGGCGGCGGCGCTTGCCGCCTTCAGCCGGGCGGCCGCGCGCGAACAGCCGGAGCTGCGCCTGGCCCTGCTGGATGTCGACCCCGCGGATGTGGAGGCGCCCGCCCTGCTGCCCGCGCTCGCCGCCCCGGGCGCGGACTTGGCGCTGCGCGATGGCGTGGCCCTGCGCCGCGGTTTTGGCGCGCTGGACCTGCCGGCGAGCCCGGCGCCGGCGGAGGGCGTGGTGCTGATCGCGGGCGGCGCCGGCGGCCTCGGCCGGGCGCTGGCGGAACATCTGGCGGAACGCGGCGCGCGCGTGGTGCTGCTCGGCCGCAGGGTGCCCAGCGCGGCCGTGGCCGAAACCCTGGCGCGCGGCGCCGGGCGCATCCTGCATCTGCGCGCCGACCTGGCGCAGCCCGCGGCGCTGGAGGCCGCGCTGGCCGAGGCGGTGGCGCGCTGCGGCCCCATCACCACCGTGGTGCATGCGGCGATGGACCTGCGCGAGGGTCGCGTGCTGGCCCAGGCGGATGCGGATATTGCGGCCGTGCTGGCGCCCAAGACCACGGGCCTCGCCAATCTGCTCGCCGCCCTGGCGCGGCAGGAGGCGGGGGGTGCGCCAGCGCGATTGGTGGTCTTCTCCTCCGCCAATGCGGAAACCGCCAATCCTGGCCAGGCCGCCTATGCCGCCGCCAGCGCCTTCGCCGATGCCTTCGCCCTGCGGCAGGACCGCCCGGTGCTGGTGCTCGACTGGGGTTTCTGGGGGGAGGTCGGCGCGGTGGCGACGGCGGCGCATCGCACGAGCCTGGCGCGCATCGGCGTGCACCCGATCGGCACGGCCGAGGGGCTTTCGCTGCTCTTCCGTGCCTTGGCCGCGCCGGGGCTGGATCGCGTGATGCCGCTGCGCATCTCGGACCGCGTGGCGGCGGAGCTGCGCGCCGATGCCACGCGGCGCTTGGCAGTGCCGGCCGAGCCGCCGCTGCGCCTGCTGCCCGCCGCGCGCGCGGCAGCCGAGGCGGTGCAGGCCGAGGGCGGCGCGGTGCTGCGCGGCGCGGCCGAGGGTTTTGGTGCCATCAACCGGCACGCCACGGCGCTGGCGCGGGCCACGCTCTCGGCTGCTGGCTTCCCGAAGGCCATCGCGCCCCAGAAGCGCCTCGAGGCGGCGGTTCAGGCGATGCTGGCGAAGGCGGAGCCGCTGGATGCGGTGGCGCTCGCCGCCCAGGCGGAGGATTTGCTGGCCCGCGATCCCGCTGCGGCGCCCTATCTCCGCCTGTTGCAGGCCTGCACCAAAAGCCTGCCGGCGGTGCTGACCGGGGAGGTGGATGCCAATGCCGTGCTCTTCCCCGGCGGCAGCTTCGACCTCGTCGCGCCAATCTATGCGGGCAATCCCGTGGTGGACCATCTGCAGCACATGCTCGCGCAGGCGGTGGCAGCGGCCGTCGCGGCGCGGCCGGGGCCGGTGCGTATCCTGGAAGTCGGCGCCGGCACCGGCGGCACAACGCGCTTCGTGCTGCGCGCTTTGGCGCCCTTCGCCGATCACGTTGACTACCTCTTCACCGATATCGGCCCGGCCTTCCTGGAACAGGCGGAACGCGAATGGCGGGCGGAAGCACCCTTCCTGCGCACGGCGCGGCTGGATATCTCCGCGGCCCCCGCGGCGCAGGGAATGGTCCCGCGCAGCTTCGATATCGTGATCGCGGCCAATGTGCTGCACGCCACGCCGCGGATCGCGGTGACACTGGCCAATTTGCACGCGCTGCTGCGGCCGGGCGGGCTGGTGGCGATCAACGAGGCGACGGCGGCCCAGGACTTCAACACGCTGACCTTCGGCCTGACCCGCGGCTGGTGGCTTTTTGGCGATCCCGAAGCGCGCCTGCCGCATGCGCCGCTGCTGGACCTGCCGCGCTGGCGGAACAGCCTGGCCGCCGCGGGTTTTTGCGGTGTCACCGCGCTGGGCGATCCGGCGCTGCAATGCATCCTGCTGGCCGAGGCCGACGGTTTTGGTCGGACTGCACCCGCGGTGGAAACACCGCGCGTCGTCACGCAGCCGCAGCGCATGGATGACGGCATCG
Organism: Falsiroseomonas tokyonensis; assembly: GCF_019024325.1. Lineage (GTDB taxonomy): Bacteria > Pseudomonadota > Alphaproteobacteria > Acetobacterales > Acetobacteraceae > Falsiroseomonas > Falsiroseomonas tokyonensis. The sequence continues at coordinate 627,707 of NZ_JAFNJS010000001.1, read as the reverse complement.
AGGAAAGACTCCGCATCACCGTCGCCGAGGCGCTGCGCCTGGCGCTGGAGGAGGTGGAGCCGGAGGCCAGTTTCTCCGAATACGGCGCGGATTCCATCATCAGCGTGGAACTGGTGCGCCGGGTGAACGAGGTGTTTGGCATCGACCTGAAGACCACCGCGCTTTTCACCTATGCCACGGTGCGTGAGCTCGCCGCCTATATCCGGCTGGAACATGGCGCGGCGGGACCCGCTGAGGCGGAGCAATCCGACGTCGCGGATCGCATCGCCGGGTCGCGCGAGCGCACGGACCGGTTGCGCAGCCTGATCCGCCGGCGCATGGAAGCCAGTGCCGAGCCACCGCCGCCCGACCCCGGCGCCAGCGACCTGGCCAGCCTGCTGCGGCGGCTGGAGGCCGGCGAGATCGGCTATGAGGATGCGATGGAGATGCGCGTGACCGATGCCTGACCCCGTCTCCGGCTTCGCACCGAATCTGTTCCGCGGGCGGCGCGTCTTCGTCACCGGCGGCGCCGGCACCATCAACCTCGGCATCGCGCGTGGCTTTGCCGCACTGGGCGCCGACCTCGCGCTATGCGGCCGCAACCGGGAGACGCTGGAAACGGCGGCGGCGGAACTGCGCGGCCTCGGCGCCACCGCCCTGCCGCTGGTGGCCGATGTGACGGATTATGCGAGCCTGGAGGCGGCGATGGCGGCCTCGCGCCAAACGATCGGCGCGATGGACGTGCTGGTCTGCGGCGCCGCGGCGAACTTTCCCGCACCCGCCGAGCAGATGACGGCGGAGGGATTCCGAAAGGTCATCGCGGTGGACCTGATGGGGTCCTTCAACGCGGCGCGCGCGGCCTTCACACAGCTGAAGGCGCAGCGCGGCAATATCATCTTCGTCTCCGCCACCAATGCGCTGATGCCCTTCGCCTTCCAGGTGCATGTCGGCGCCGCCAAGGCGGGGATCGACAGCCTGATGCGTGGCCTGGCGCTGGAATGGGGCAAGCACGGCATCCGCTGCAACAGCGTGCTGCCCGGCCCGATCGAGCGCACCGAGGGCCTGTCCCGCCTGCTGACGGCGGAGGATATCGACACGCTGAAGGGCTATGTGCCGCTCGGCCGCTTCGGCACGGTGGAGGATATCGCCAATGTCTGCTGCTTCCTCGCCTCGCCCATGGGCGGGCTGCTGACCGGCGTGGCATTGGTGGCAGATGGCGGCCAGAGTTTCTCGGGTTCTGCCATGCTGGCGGAACTGATGATGAATCCCTGAGAGGCCCGGATGGAACGCTCGGAGATTTTCGGCATCGTTGCGCGCCAGATCCAGGCGGTGCTGCCTGATCTGCCGGACAGCGAGATTCGCGAGGATCGCTCGATGACGGAGCTCGGCGCCAATTCCATGGACCGGGTCGATGTGCTGGTGGGTTCGATGGAGGAGGCGGGGCTGGCGCTGCCCATGACGAGCTTCCTCGGCGTGACCAGCATCGGCGGGCTGGTGGACCTGCTGTGGTCGCGGCACCAGGCGGCGCATGGCTGAGCCACGGCGCGTCGTCATTACCGGCCTCGGCGTGCGGGCGCCTGGCGGCGTGCAGGATGCCGCGGGCTTTTCCGAGTTGCTGCGCGCAGGGCGGGTGGCGCCGCTGCAGGGCGAATGGCCGGGGTCGGCGATGACCTTGGGCACAGTCGATGCAGCGGCGCTGCCGAAGCCGGCGCAGCGCGCGGTGCGGGGCGGGTCCCGCGCGCTGGTCGCCGCGCTACTGGTCGCGCTGGCGGCGCTGGCGGATGCGCGCGTGACGCAGGCCGAATCTTTTGGCGTGGTGGTTGCCGGCAGCAATATCGCGCAGGCGCGCAGCTTCGACACCACGCGCAAGTTCCATCAGGAGCCCGCCTGGACGCCGCCGCGCCATGCGGCGGAGGTATTCGATACGCATCTCGCTGCCGTGGTGGCCGAAGCCACCGGCGCGCAGGGGCCGGGGCTTTCCATTGGCGGCGCCTCGGCCAGCGGCAATGCGGCGGTCGCGGTGGCCGCTGACCTGATCGCCATGGGGCGCATGCCGGGCTGCCTGGTGGTGGCGCCGCCGCTGGATTTCGGGCCGGTGGAGTGGCAGGCGCTGGCCTCGCTCGGCGCGCTGGCGCCGCCCGGCGCACCCTGCCGGCCCTTCGACCGCGCCGCCGCCGGCTTCGTCGCCGGCGAAGGCTGTGGCGCGCTGGTGCTGGAATCGCTGGAAGCCGCGCAGGCGCGTGGCGCCACGCCGCTGGCCGAAATCGCGGGCCACGCGCAGGCGCAGCAGGGCCGCGCCGGCGTGGCGCCGGATGCGGCGACGGCGCTGCGCGTGATGCGTGCGGCGCTCGGCGCGCTTCCGGCCGATGCGCTCGGCTTCATCAGCGCGCATGCCACCGGCACGCCCGCCGGCGATGCGGCGGAGGCCGAGGCGCTCGCCACACTGCTAGGCAGTGCGCCGGTGCCGGTGAATGCTACCAAGGCCATGATCGGCCACGCCATTCAGGGCGCCGCGCTGCTGGAGCTGGTGGCCTGCGTACTGCAATTGCAGGGCGGCTTCGTGCATGGCACGCCGGGCTTGGCGCAGCCGATCACGGACCGGCTGTACCTTCCGACCACGGCGCTGGAGCGGGAGTCGCTTTACGCGCTCAGCCCCGCCTACGGCTTTGGCGGGCTTGCCACGGCCGTGCTGCTGCGACACGCAAGGGACCCCGCATGAGCGACGCCATCGGCATCGAGGATCTCGGCGTCTATGCCGGCCGCGCCAGCCTCGATGTGGCCATGCTGGCGGAGGCGCGCGGGCTGAACCAGGCGCGCTTCGCCAATCTGCTGATGCGGCGCAAAAGCCTCTGTGCGCCCTGGGAGGATGCGGTCTCCTTCGCCGTCAATGCCGCGCGCCCGGTCGTCGCGGCGCTGGCGCCGGCGCAGCGCCAGGCGATCGAGCTGGTGATCGTCGCCACCGAATCCGGCCTCGATTGGGGCAAGTCCGCGGCGACCTATGTGCACCACCATCTTGAGCTCCCAAAACACTGCCGGTTGTTCGAGGTGAAGCAGGCCTGCTACGGCGGCACCGCGGCCCTGCAGATGGCGGCGGCCATGGTTGCGGCCTCGCCGAACCCCGAGGCCCGCGCGCTGGTCATCGCCACCGATCTCGGCCGGCCGGTGCCGCATTCCTATGCCGAACCCTCGCAGGGCTCCGCCGCCGTGGCGCTGCTTGTCTCCCGCAATCCCGTGGTGCTGGCGCTGGAGAGCGGCGCGAGCGGCGTGCATGGCTATGAGGTGATGGATGCCTGCCGGCCGACGCCGGAGATCGAGACGGGCGATGCGGACCTTTCCGTGCTCAGCTACCTCGACTGTCTGGAGCACAGCTTTCGTGCCTATGTCGCTCAGCAGCCGGGCGTGGATTTCGTCTCGCACTTTTCTCGATTGGCCTGGCACACGCCCTTCGGCGGCATGGTGAAAGGCGCGCATCGCAACATGATGCGGAAATTCCGTCAGGCGCCGCCCAGCGCGGCGGAGGCGGATTTCGAGGCAAGGCTGCGCGGCTCCCTGCTGTTCTGCCAGGAGGTGGGCAATATCTATTCCGGCACGGTTTTTCTCGCGCTCGCGGGGGCGCTGGCATCGTCGGATTTCGCGCCGCAAGGGCCGGAGCGGATCGGGCTGTTCTCCTATGGCTCCGGCTGTTGCTCCGAATTCTATTCCGGGCTCGCCGATGCGCGCTCCGCCGCCGCCGTGCGGGCGCGCGGCATCGGCGCAGCGCTGCAGGCGCGCCGGCCGATGGACATGCCGCGCTACGAGGCGCTGATCGCGCGCACGCGGGACGGGCTGGTGGGCACGAAGCAGATCACGGTGGCCCGCGACGGCCTCGAACAACTCTGGGAGGAAGGTTTTTCCGGCACCGGCCTGCTGGTGCTCGACCGCATCGAGAACTACCAGCGGCGCTACCGATGGGCCTGACGCTCACGCGCCGCGGCAAGGTTTTGGCCGCAACGCTGGACGCACCGGCGCGCGGCAATCCGCTGAACCGCGCCAGCATCGCCGGGCTGCACGCGGCACTCGATGAGGCGGAGGCGGATCCAGACCTGCGCATCCTGACCATCCAGGGCGCCGGCGGCGTCTTCTGCGCCGGCATGGATTTTTCCGAGGCCACCGCCACCAGCGACATGGACGAGGCCGGCATCCGCGCCCTGGTCGGCAGCCTCTACGACCTGTTCGAGCGGCTCGGCGCCAGCGAGATCGTCACCGTGGCGCTGGTGGATGGGCCGGCGACGGCGGGCGGGCTCGGCTTGGTCGCGGCCAGTGACATCGCCATCGCCACGCCGCGCGCCAGCTTCCAGCTGTCCGAAATCCTGTTCGGCCTGCTGCCCGCCACCGTCGCGCCCTTCCTGGTGCGCCGTATGGGCGCGCAGGACCCCTTTCGGATGACGTTGACGGCGGAACGCATGGATGCCGCCACTGCCCTCGCCCGACGCCTGGTCGATGAGGTGACGGAGACGCCCGCGGATTCGCTGCGCCGCCTTCTGATCCGCATGGACCGCGTGGCGCGCCGCGATGTCGCGGCCACCAAGGCGTACTTCCGCCAGCTCTGGATCATGAACGACGCCACGCGCGGCCACGCCGTCGAGACTATCGCGACCCGAATCGCGGACCCGCGCAGCATGACCGCAATCCGCGCCTTTCTGGAATCGGGAGGCGCGCCGTGGAGGACGCCGTAGCCCTGCACTGGCAAGGCGAGATCGCCATCGTCACGCTGCAGGACCGCGCTGGCCGCAACACGTTTTCGGTTGCCCTCGTCTCCGGCCTCGCCGCCGCCTTTGCCGCGATCGAGGCGAACCCCGCTGCAAAGGTCGTCGTGCTGCATGGCGCGGAGGGCATCTTCTGCGCCGGCGGCACGCTCGAGGAACTGATCGGCATCGCCGACGGCCGCCAGAAATTCGACGAGGCCGGCTTCTACCGCATGCTGCTCGACTGTCCGCTGCCGGTGATCTCGGCGATGGATGGGCATGCGCTGGGTGGCGGGCTGGTCTTCGGCCTTTATGCGGATCTGTCCGTACTCGCGGTGGAATCGCTCTACGCCACCAACTTCATGAAATACGGATTCACGCCGGGCATGGGCGCGACGCTCATCGTGCCGCACCGGCTCGGCAATGCCCTGGCGAACGAGATGCTCTTCACCGCCAATGGCTATCACGGCGGCGCGCTGCGGGAGCGTGGCCTGGGCCTGCCCGTGGTGAAGCGGGCGGAGGTGCTGCCCACCGCGCTGCGCCTGGCGCGCGATCTGGCCGCGAAACCGGCAGTTGCGCTGCGCCTGCTGAAAGCAGCCCTGGCCACGCCGATCCGCGACGCCCTGCCCGCCGCCGTGGCGCGCGAACAGGCGATGCATGAGGTCACCTTCGCTCAACCCGGCATCCACCAGCAGATCCGCAGCCGCTTCGGCGCGTGAGCATTTTCAAGCCCGGCGTGAGAGCCGGGCGACTCGGAAAATGCGACCAGCAACAAGCCCCCTACAGCTGCGATTCGATCGGCAGCCAGCGTAGCACCCGCGCCAGCACGCGGCGGCGCAACGAGGCATCGGGCTCGCCATGCAGCTTGCGCAGCACGCCCTGGGGCCCGGCGCCGGTCCAGGTCAGCCGCCCCTCCTCCAGCCCCAGCCGCCAGCTGCGCGCCGGATCGGCGAGCCGGTCATGCTCCGCCCGCAATTCGCGCGCCAGCACGGGGTGGTGCACGAAGGCGCCCATTTCCGTGTTCAGCGCGGCGGAGCGCGGGTCGAGGTTGAAGGAGCCGACGAAGATCGGACCGTCATCCACCACGAAGGCCTTGGTATGCAGGCTGGCGCCGCGCGACCCGAAGGCGCTGGTGCTTTCATCCTCGCCGCTCGGCTTCAGCTCGAACAGGGACACGCCGGCGCGCAGCAGCGGTTCCCGGTAATGGGCGTAGCCGCCATGCACGGCCACCACATCCGTCGCCGCCAGGGAATTGGTCACCACCGAGACCTTCACACCTCGCGCCACCAGGTCCAGCAGCAGCGCCAGCCCGGCCTTGCCCGGTACGAAATAGGGCGAGATCAGCAGCGCCTCCCGCTGCGCCTTGCGCAGGGCATCGGCGATCTCGGGCGCAATGCCGCCGGCGGCGCGCGCCTGGCGGCGGGCAGCCAGGCCGCGCTTCGCCTTCTCCGGCGGGTCCGCCACCACCTGCACCGCAGCGGGGGCGATGGCGACCATGCCGCGCGCCAGCGGGGCTGCGGCGCCGTTGAAATCGCCGAGATGCGCCAGGTAGCGCACCGCCTCCGGCTCCGCCGCCGCCTCGGCCAGGGCGCGGCGCAGCTTGGGCAGGCCGCGATGATTGTCGGCCGGCGGGCAGACCACGGCGGCGGGGCGGGCCAGGCGGTTGTGCCAATAGCGCTCGAAGACCCGCCTGGTGCCGGCGACGGCCGCGCCGGCCAGCACCAGGTCGAGGTCGCGGAAATTGAACTCGTCCGACTTGGCGCCGAAATACTCGTCACCGATGTTGCGGCCGCCCGCGATGGCCACCTTGCCATCGGCGATCCAGGCCTTGTTGTGCATGCGCCGGTTCAGGTGCCAGCCGCCGAAGAGCATTTCCAGTAGGAAGCCGGCCCGGCCGAACATGCGCCAGCGCGTGCCGTTGAACAGCCGCACCGTGATCATCGGGTGCGAATCCAGGGCGGAGAGCACGCGTTCCCGCCCCAGCGCATAGGCATCGTCCAGCAGCAGCCGGACCCGCACGCCGCGATCCGCCGCGGCCAGCACCTCCGCCGCCAGCAGGCGGCCGGTCACGTCGCCGTGCCACATGTAGTAGATCAGATCGAGGCTCCGGCTGGCCGTGCGAGCGGTGGCCACGCGCACGGCGAAGGCATCCAGCCCCTCCGGCACCAGCGCCGCGCCGGCCTCCGCCCCGCCGATCCGGGCCAGGACCTCTGCCAACGCCTGGTCGAGCGCCGAGACAAGCGGGGCTTCCTCGCCCTTCGCTTCCGGCGCCGCCAGCGTCATGGCTGGGCTCTCACGCATGCCGCTCCCTTCCCGTCAGCGCGCGAGATCTGGCGATCCGGAACGCGCGCCACAAGAAAAGCGCGCAGCAGCCTGACGGTTGCAACCCTTGGCCGGTTCAGGCCGCCTGGTGCAACGCCTGGTCCACGCCCAGGCGGATGGAGGCGGTGAGCGGCAGGTGGTCCGAGGCGACGCGGGCCAGCGCGCTGTCATGCGCCGCCACCTCCGTCACGATCCCGCGCGGCCAGCCCAGGATGCGGTCCAGCGCCAGCACCGGCAGGCGGGTGGGGAAGCTGGCGGGGCCCGGTGCCACCGGGCCGAAGAAGGGTTCGAAGGCGCGCAGAGAGGATCTGGCGCCAGGGCGCCATTCGTTCAGGTCGCCCATCAGCAGGGTGGGGATGGGCTCCTGGCCCTCCGGCTGGTCGGCCAGGGCCTCCAGGATGGCGGCGGCCTGGCGGGCGCGGCAGCGGCGCAGCAGGCCCAGATGCGCGGCCACCACGCGCAGCCTGCCGCAGGGCAGGTCGAGTTCCGCCACCAGCGCCCCACGGGGCTCGGCCCCCGGCAGGGCCAGCCGGCGGAAGCGCGCGGGCGTGCCTGGGCGCACGAGAATGGCATTGCCGTGCCAGCCATGGCCATCCGGCAGGTCGGAGACCGGCAGCAGTGCCAGCCCTGTCTCCCGTTCCAGCGCCGCGGCATCCATCAGCCCGACGCGGCGGCCGAAGCGGCGATCGGCCTCCTGCAGCGCCACCAGGTCTGCACCAAGCTCCGCGATCACCGCCGCGGTCCGGGCGGGGTCGAAGCGGCGATCGGTGCCGACGCATTTGTGGATATTGTAGGAGGCAACCCGCAGCTCCCCGGGCCCGCAGAGGGGCGCCGTGGCGCTCAGCGGCGCCATGCGGGCCGGGCGGCGTAGTTCCACCATCAACCCCTGCACCGCCGCATGGGTGCGGAGCAGGCGATCGGCAACCTTGAGGCGCCTGGGTTCCGCCCCTCGGCGAGGGTAACGGGCATTATTCGTTTCGGTCATGCGCAATTCGGGGCCGGATTCCGTCTGACGGGGCGCTCCGGCGACCCGATGGGAGGATGGAACAGCCCTGCAGAAATAGTCCCTGCAGCGGCGGCTTCCAAGGTCCCTTCGAGGCCGGGGCGTGAACATCTTGCACCTCGGGGATGAATGCCGCGTTGCAACTCCCACCCTGCGGCTCCGGTGTTCCGGCGCCGGGCACCATCCCATCGCGCTGCTGCCCCAGGCTGCGCCGCGGCGATGGGCGCGATCCGCAGGCGGCCGCCTCCGCGCTGGAGGGCGTGGAAGGCGTGGTGCATCTGGCGGCCGAGGTCAGCGTCGGCCGTAGCATGTATGAGATCGAGCGCTACGTCAGCACCAACGATGTCGGCACCGCCGTGCTGCTGCAGGCGATGATCGAGCGTCCGGCGCAGCGCATCGTCGTCGCCCCCTCCATGAGCGTCTATGGCGAGGGCCGCTGTCGTACCGCCGACGGCCGCTTCGATTGCTTCGCCGATATCTCCCGCGCTCGCAGCCTGCTGGGCTTCGCGTCACGCTTCGTGCTGCAGGACTCGCTGGGCGAACTGGCGGAATGGTTGGCGGCGCAGAAGGTGGTGGACCGCAATGCGGACATGCGGCGGCACTTGGAAGCCCGAGGCCTGGTGGCATGACCACGCCCGCCTTCGGCTTCGCGGAATGGTTCCGCCCCGTCGAATATGCGCGCACCGAGAAGGCGATCGAGGCCATGGCCGCCGCCGGCGCGACGCATCTGCGCACGCATGTCTCCTGGGCCGAATATCATTAGCCGGAGGGGCCCGCCTGGTACGACTGGCTGCTGCCGAAGCTGGCGGCGCGTTTCGATCTGGTGCCCTGCCTCCACGACACGCCGCCCTCCCTTTCCCGCACTGGCACCGCGGCGGGTCCGCCCCGACGGCTGCGCGACCATGCCGATTTCGTCGATCACGCGCTGACCCGCTACGGCCGCCACTTCCGGGCGGTGGAGCTGTGGAGCGAGCCGAACAACCTGCTCGACTGGGATTGGCGCGAGGATCACGACTGGGCGCTGTTCTGCGAGATGGTGGGCGCCGCCGCCTCTCGGGCGCGGCAGCGCGGCTTTGTCACCGTGCTCGGCGGGCCATGTCCCTTCGATGCGCATTGGCTGCAGCTGATGGGCGAGCGTGGCGTCCTGGGGGAAATTGATGTGCTGGGGCTGCACGGCTTTCCCGGCACCCGGGACAGCGAGCTCGGCGCCTGGGATGGATGGCCGCCCCTGATCGAGCGCGCCCATGCCATCCTGGCGGAGTCCAATCCCGCCGCCCGCATCTGGATCGCCGAAGCCGGCTACGCCACCTGGCGGCACGATGAGGCGGAGCAGGCGCGCGCCTTCCTGCGCGAGGGACGCCGGAGGAGCGTCTTTAACGGTGTGGCTGGCAGGATATTCCGGACAGTGTCAGCGTGCAGGAAGGCCTGCGCTTCGACCAGCGGCACTGCCATATGGCGTGGTCGATACCGCCGGCCAGCCGAAGTCTGTCGCGCGGCTGCTCTCCGCAGGCGGGCCGCCCGCGCTGGCGGAGACGCTGAAGCTTTCGGCCCCGCGCGTCGCAGCCGATTTGCGCCCCATCGTGGTCATGGGCGGCGCCGGCGGCGCTGCGCCAGGCCTATGAAAGTGCGTGTGAAATTGGGATCGTGCCCAATACGGTGGCCGCCGCCGAGCTTCCATCAACTGTGCGCCAGGATTTCGTCTTCGCGGCGGCGCGCTGGTGGGATGAGGGCAAGGGCGGCGCGCTGCTGGATGCGGCGGCCGGGCGCATCGGCTGGCCGGTGCAGGCCGCCGGGGCCTGTCGAGGTCCGAAAGGGCAGGCCTTCCATTTCGCCCATGCGCAGGCGCCGGGGCCGCTGCCGCATGCAGGTCGTGGCGCTGATGCGCCGCGCGGCGATCTTCGCCTCGCCGTCCCGCTACGAGCCTTTCGGCCTTGCGGCGCTGGCGGCCGCGCAGGCGGGGGGGGGGCGCTGGTGCTGGCGGATGTCCCCACCTATCGCGAGATCTGAAACGGCGCCGCCAGCTTTGCCGCACCGGATGACTCGGGGGGGGCTTTGCCGAAGAGATCGATGCATTGGCGCAAGATCCGGCAATGCGGCGGGCCCGCGCGACACAGGCGCGACAGCGGGCGCTGCGATTCACGCCGGGCTGGCAACTCTCGGCCCCGCTGGCCGCTTATGCAGGAGCGTTAGCTTCGTGATCTTCCGCGTGGAGCAGCCATGCGCTTCGTTTTCTACACTCACTCGCTGGTCTCCGACTGGAATCACGGCAATGCCCATCGCGCATCGTGCTGCAGGCGTATACCGGCCTTGCGCGGGCTGGAGAACTGGCGGCGATGCTGCGCCAGCCGGCATCTGCCCGTGCCGCGCTGGCAGCGAGGGGCTGAAGGCGATCCGCACGCAACGCGACAGCCGCCGCCGGCGGCAGGATGATGGCGGCGGCGCTGCGCCCCCGCGCGCCAAGCATGTGCTGGTGGCGGGCGTCGCGGGCTTCCTCGGTTCGCATCTCGCGGCGCTGCTGCTGGCGCAGGGCCATCGCGTGACCGTCCTCGACACTATGCAGACCGGGCACCAGGAGAATCTGCGGGAACTGGCGGGCCATGCGCGCTTCCGCTTCATCCGGCATGATGTCTGCGAAGCCTATGAGGAGTCGCCGGCGCTGGACGAAGTCTACAACCTCGCCTGCCCGGCCTCTCCACAGCCAGACCAGGCCGATCCCGTGCATACGATGCTGACCAATGTGCTGGGCGCGCATAAGCTGCTGCGGCTCGCCGCGCGGCATGATGCGCACTTCCTGCAGGCCTCGCCCAGCGAGGTCCATGGCGACACCGAACAGCATCCGCAGCAGGAGGACGATCGCCGGCATGTCAGCAGCACCGGGCCGCGCGCCTGCTTGGACGAGGGCAAGCGCGCCGCCGAATCACTCCGCTTCGACAATCTGCGGCTCGGGCGCGTGAATGCGCGAGTGGTGCGCAGCTTCAACACCTACGGCCCGCCCATGCGCGCGGATGACGGCCGCATCGTCTCCAACTTCGTCTGCCAGGCGCTGGCCGGGCAGAAGCTGACGATCCATGGCAGCGGCGAGCAGACCCGTTCGCTCGGCTATGTCTCCGACCTGATTCGCAGCCTGGTGGCGCTGATGGAGATGCCGGTGAATCCCGCGGCGCCGATCAACCTCGGCAATCCGAACGAGCCCAGCATCCGGGAGATCGCGGAGCTGGTGCTGCGGCTGACCGGATCCCGATCCGGCCTTGAATTGCACCCTCTGCCGGTCGATGACCCGCGCCGGCGCTGCCCGGAAATGGGCCGGGCGGAGGCCCTTCTTGGCTGGCGGCCGGACCTCGCGCTGGAGGCTGGCCGGCGCCCCGGGGCCTGGCCGCCGCGCTGCCCGGCGCGGAGGGGCCGCGGCCCGCCTCGCAGGCCCGGCCGCCGTCGCGGGATGTCCACGGATTGATGCATGGCCCGGCGCCGCGCAGACTTGCGAGGGGCGGCCAGGCACATCAGGTGCTGCGCGATCGAAGTTTGGATAAGGCGCCCGGCGTGGTGGGCGGGACCGGTCGCAGGGACGCAGCACCGGTTTCCTTCCAAGCCGACGGGTCGCATCTTGTGCCCGGGAGAAAGTAATTGCGCCAGATGAAGTCCTGCTGCTTTGAGCGATTGCGGCCCTTCCGCACCAAGACTCCATAAGGGACAGGCTTTTGCTCACTTAGTTGCGTGCGGTGAGAAACTCGTTGTTCAATGATCCTGCACGGCTGCTATGCGATCGGGATGGCGCATTGCCCAGAACAAGAGGTGGCGTGCATGGCTGATGCCGGTTTCGGCCGTGCCGATGCCGCGGAAGAGCGGCCGGAGGTTGTCGCGCTGGTCGTGGCCGTCATCGGCGCCACCCAGGCGGCGCTGGATGCGATCCTGTCCGGGCTGGCGCGGCCGCAGGATGTCATGCTGCTCCTGCTGCCGCGAGTGGGCGAGGCCCTGGCGCCACCCGCATTGCGGGCCGAGGACGGCATGCGAATGCAGGGCGGCCGTGTCGTGGTGATTCCGGAAGGTTCCGAAATGCGGATCCGCGACGGGCGGCTGCGCATCGCTGCCGTCCCGGACCCTGCCATGACGCCGCTCGATGCCCTGCTGGCCAGCCTGGCCGAGGCCGCAGGTTCGCGCGCCATCGCCGTGCTGCTTGCGGACGCCGAGGCCGGCGCCTCGCGCGGGCTGGCCGCGCTGCGGCGTGCCGATGGCTGGGTGATGGCGGAGGAGGCTGTGGCCGAAGCCGAGGTCGACCAGCGGATGCCGCGGCTTGCCATCGGTCCGGCGCTGAGCGCCTGGGCCGCCGCCACGCGCCGCAGCTTGGGGCAGGAGATGCTGCAGGCGATCCAGCAGCCGGTGGCGCTGCTCGATTCCCGGCGCCAGGTGCTGGGCGCGAATGCCGCCTTCCATTCCGCCTTCGGCCATGCGCCGGAACGGCTGGAGGCCGCGCTGCGCAGCGCCCCCCGGCTGGATGCGCTTCTCGCCGCGCCCGCTGCTGTGCAAGGCGGCAGCGAGGAATCCATCGTCGAATTACCGCTGGCCGATGGCGAGACGCGGCTGCTGCGCGTCTCGGCCAGCCGGGTGCCCGGAAGCCTGGCAGCGGAGGGCTCGGCACGGGGCGAAGGCACGGGGCGCACGCTGCTGTCGATCGAGGATCTGACGGAGCAGACGCGCCTGGCCGGGCGGCTGGAACTGGCCAAGGCCGTGGCCGAGCGGGCGGATCGCGAGAAGTCCCGCTTCCTGGCCGCCGCCAGCCACGACCTGCGCCAGCCGCTGCAGAGCATGAGCATGCTGCATGGGCTGCTGGCGGCGAAGGCGACCGATGCCGGCATGCTGCGCCTGATCGGCCGGCTGGACGAGACCATCGACGCCATGTCGGGCATCCTGGATGCGCTGCTCGACATCAACCGCATGGAAGTCGGCCGCGTGCATGCGGAAATCGCGCCGGTGCCGATCGGCGCGCTGCTTGCAAGCCTCGAGCGTGAATTCGGCGACAGTGCCCGTGCCGCGGGCCTCGCCTGGCGCATGGTGCCGAGCGATGCGGTGGTGCTCAGCGATGCGCGGCTGCTGCGCCAGGTGCTGCGGAACCTGCTGTCCAATGCGCTGAAATATACCCGACAGGGCCGCATCCTGCTGGGCTGCCGCCGCGCCGGCGGCCGCCTTCGGGTGGAGGTCTGGGACACCGGCATCGGCATCCCGCAGGCGCAGATGCAGGCGGTCTTCGAGGAATTCCACCAGATCGGCAAGACGGCGCGGGCGCGCAGCCAGGGGCTCGGCCTGGGCCTGGCCATCGCGCGGCGACTGGCCAAGCTGCTGGGCCACCCGATCGGCGTGCGGTCGCGGGAGAATGTGGGGTCCTGCTTCCATCTCGACCTGCCGCTGGCGCATGGCGGCATCGAGGCGGAGGAGCCGGCGCAGGCCACGCCGCCGGCGGCGGCGTCCATCCTGGTGATCGAGGATGACCCGACGGTGGGCGATGCGGTCCGCATGCTGCTGCAACAGGCCGGCTATGCGGCGATGCTGGCGCTTGACGGGTCGAAGGCCATCGCCATGGCGGCGGATGAGCCGCCCGCGCTGATCATCACCGATTACAACCTGCCCGGCCCCTTCAACGGCGTGGAACTGACGCTGCAGCTGCGCCAGGTGCTGGTGCCGCCGCCGGCCGCCATCATCCTGACCGGCGATACATCCGAGCGCACGCGGCAGGAGATCGGCCTGCTGGATGTGGAGCATGCGCCGAAGCCGATCCGCGCGGATGAGCTTCTGGCGCGGGTGCGGCGGCTGCTGCCGGTGCCGGCGCGCCCGCCGGCCCCGCCGCCCGCCCCCGCGCTGCAGCCATCCCGCACCGCGGCGACGCAGGCCGAGGCCGCATCGGTGCAGGCGCATGCACAGGAGGATGCGGCGCAGGCCGCCAAGGCGCAGACGGGCGGCAATGTCTTCATCGTGGACGACGATGCCATGCTGCGTCGCGACGTCGGCGAATGGCTCGTCAGCAATGGCTGGTCGGTGCAGAGCTTCCCCAGCGCGGAGGCCTTCCTGCAGGCGGATGAGCCGGGCCGGCAGGGTTGCGTGCTGGTTGATGCGGTGATGCCGGGCATGGATGGGCTGGCGCTGCTGGCGGCGCTGCGGCCGCATGCCCAGCGGATGCCCGCCATCATGGTGACCGGGCATGGCGATGTGCGCATGGCGGTGCGGGCGATGACGGCGGGCGCCATCGACTTCATCGAGAAGCCGATCGGGCGCGCCGACCTGCTGCGCAGCATCGCCGCCGCGAATGCGCGGATCGCGAATGCGATGAGCGAGGCGACCGAGCGGGCGGAGATGGCGGGGCGCCTGAGGCGGCTGACGCCGAGGCAGCGCGAGATCCTGGACCGCGTGGTGGCCGGATCCCCCAGCAAGATCATCGCGGCGGAGCTGCTGCTGAACCAGCGCACCGTGGAAAACCACCGCGCCGCCATCATGGCCAAGCTCGGTGTGCGGTCGCTGCCGGAGCTGATCCGCAAGGTGGTCTCGGCCTCCGGCCCTGGCGGCTGAGCCGAGCGCCGGCGCCTGCGGCGGGCGCCGGCGCCGGGCAGCGGGCGGCTATTCGCTGCCGCTGCCCGGGGATTGCAGCGGCTGGCCGCGGGCCACGGCGCGAGCGAAAGCCATCAGCGCGCTGCGGCGTCGCGGATCGTTGATGGTGGAAAAGACCTGCACGAGCTCGATCAGCTCGTCCGTTGCGCCGTCGGTGAACTCGGCCAGCGGCTCGGCGCGCGGCGCGGCGGTGCCGACCAGCGCCTCGGGCCGTACGCCCAGCGCATTGGCGATGCCGAGCAGCCGGCTGGTGGCAATCCGCGTCGCACCCGTCTCATAGCGGTGGAATTGCGCGCCGGTGACCCCGACGATATCGGCGGCCTCCTTCTGCGTGCGTCCGGCCGCGCGGCGCAGTTCCTTGATCCGGCCGCCGACATTCGCATCCGCCAGGGTGGGGGAGCGGTTGCCGCTGGGCGCGGCCGCGGCGGGTTCGGCACCGCTCGTATCTTCGTCGAGGAAGCCGGGCGTCCGGGCCTCGATGGGGGCACCGCGGTGATCCGCGGGCATATTCTTTGCCGTGACGTGCATTCTTTGGGTCCTTGGACGGGGCGGCAACGCGCCGCATCTTCGCAAGCCGGAGGATGTCTCGCCGGCGGTTGGACACGCGAGGATCCAGCTTCCGCTGGTCGATGCGTGCCATCAGCTCCGCGCTTGCACCGGACTACAGGCATTTGCGCCTGCGTGGCAGGACCGGAAAATACTCACGTAAAGAACAGCGGCAGGTAACGCACGAAACCGATTGTGTGCGCTACCGCCGCCATCTCGTCTGGGTTGTGTCAGAACTGCAGAAACACGTCCCCGTTCATCAGCAGCGTGGCGCCTTGATGCAGTGTCTCGCCGTTCATCGAGAGATACTCGATGTGAAGGTTGCGGTCCGTCGTGCTGGTGCCGCCCCAGGCATCGTTAATGAAACGAACGCCCAGCACGTGATCGCCCGCATCAAAGTCGCCACGCAGGGCGTAAATCTCCTGCTCCCCCTCGACATGGGATGCGTTGACACTGCGCGGCCCGCCAAGCTGGACCCCATCGAGGAAGAGCAGGAATTGCGCATCCTCCCCCCACACATCCTGCGACAGCGCCAGGCGCACCACATCGGGCCCGCTGCCGATGGTCTCGATCACGCCGGGCGCCGGCGGGCTGACGTCGAACGTGATGGAGCCGTTCCGATGCAGGGATGCGGACTGGTCCAGATCGACGCCGTTCAGCGAGATTCCCTCGATATGAAGGTTGCGGTCCTTGCCCTCCGTGCCGCCGAAGGCATCGTTCAGGAAGGTAATCGCCACCTTGTGCGGCGAGTCGGCGAAATCGCCGGACAGGGTGATGACCTCCGACTCCCCCTTGGACCTTTCGGCGCCGACCGTGCGGATGCCGCCATGCTGCACGTCGTCCACCGCGATCGTGTAGCGCGCTTGGCCTTTCCAGGCATCGCCGGAAAGGCGGATGGAGAGCAGGTCCTGCATATCCTCTGCGCTGACCAGCTCTTCCGCCGTCAATGTGAAGGTCGCTTCGCGCGTGCGCTCCAGCCTCTCGAAACGGCCGGTGGAGACGCCATCCACCAGGATGGACTTCACATAGAGGTTGCGGTCCGCATCCGCGCTTCCGCCCCAGGCATCGTTCAGGAAGGCGACCTTGACGACGTGCTGGCGCCCGGCCTCCACCTCCCCCAGCTCGTAGCGCTGGCCGCCGGCACTGTTCAGGGCGGAGACGGCGCCGCGGAACATTTCGACCCCATCCACCTTGACCACGGCGATGGGATTGCCGCGCCAGTTATCCGCGCCCAGAACGATGGCAATCGGCACCATCTCCGGCTCGGC
Source organism: Falsiroseomonas tokyonensis (assembly GCF_019024325.1). Classification (GTDB taxonomy): domain Bacteria; phylum Pseudomonadota; class Alphaproteobacteria; order Acetobacterales; family Acetobacteraceae; genus Falsiroseomonas; species Falsiroseomonas tokyonensis. The sequence continues at coordinate 611,274 of NZ_JAFNJS010000001.1, read as the reverse complement.
GGGCTGCACCACGGGCGGCGGCACAACAGGTGGCGGCGCCTCGGGCTGCTGCACGACCGGCGGCGGCGGCGCGGGTGGCGTGGCCGGGCCGTGGTCGGCACCCGGCGCCTCGATCGCATAGGTCGGGTTGCGGGCGAAGTCGGCATCGGTCGCGAAGGGGGCCTTTTCCGCGATCAGCGCCTCATAGGCCGCCTTGGCGGCGGCGGATCCGGTGATCTCGTAGATGCCGGCCAGCGTCGCCAGCGCAAGCTGGGCATAGTCGCCCTCGCTGTGCTTCCAGCTGTTGTCGCCATTGCTCCAGCCCCGCGCCTCGGTCTGCGCGCCGATCTCCTCCCAGGTGTTGTAGATGCGGCCAGTCCCGGCATCGCCGATGGCGATCAGATAGGCCGCGCCGTCGCGCATCTCGAAGCCCTCATCCTCCGCCGTGAAGCGGCCGACGAGGAAGTTGGACTGCCATTCCAGGAAGGTCTTCGCATCCGCATTGCCGTTGCGCGCGGCGGCAATGACGGTGGAGGCGAAGTAGTCCTGCTGCCAGGGCGGCAGCGCGCCCGCCGTGCCATAGGCGCCGGGCACCCAGCCATGCGCCTCACCCTGCTTCGCGGTCCATTCCGGGATCATCGAGACCAGCCAGGCGTAGTTGGCGTCCGAGGCTTCCTGGAAGAAGGCCTTCTCGACGCTGCCATCCGGGCTCGCCACGGCGGCCTTGTCGATCTGGCGCAGCGACCAGGCGGCGCCGCGCACCTGGTTGCTGTCCACCACATTGTCCTCGGCGCCGCCGCGCACGGCGGGCCACTGGCCCAGGATGTTCCAGGCCGCCTGCGCCTGCAGGTTGTCCAGCATCCAGCGCGCGCCGGTCATCAGATAAGGCACGTAGGACAGGTCGGGCTGGTGCGCCGCGTCGGTGCTCCAGCCCGAAAGCGAATCGATCTGCTGGGTCAGGCCGCCGGAGCTTGCATCGCCAGGCCGGCCGACGCCGCCGCGGCCATCCAGCCAAAGATTGGGATAGGCGTTGGTGTCCAGCCAGCGGTCATTGGCGGAGTCCCAGAAGTGCCAGGGGATGACGCTGGCGGTTTCCGCCTGGCCCAGCGCATAGGCGGCGGCCCGGGCATCCTGCGTCATCAGCCAGACGGTATTCGGCATGGTGGTGAAGCCGATATCGGCGCGCCCGCCGGTGCCGGGCATGTAGGTGGCGACGCCACGGGTGCCCAGCGGGTCATCCCAGCCAGGGGCCTGCATGGCCTGGGCATAGCCGGCCAGAAGCTTGGGATCGACCGCGATGCCAAGGTCGTAATTCGCCACCGCCCCGGTTTCCTGCAGATGGGCGATGTCGTGCTGGATGTTCAGCCAGCCGGACTGCGGGGACCCGATGCCCTGGCCGCCATCCTTCGCATTGCTGGCGAAGCTTTCGTGCCAATTCTGGTACTGGCTCTGCGTCACCGTTTCCTGCAGCGCGATCTTGCCGTCCATCCGCACCGTGATGTTGGCGGTGGCGCGACCGCCCGAGGCCTGCATCGCCTGGTCGTTGTTGAACTGCGCCTCCACCGCGAAGCCGCCGCCCTTGAAGACGGTGACGTCGAAGACCATCCGATGGGAGCCGGGCAGGTCGATGCCCACCCGCGCCTGGGTGGAGAGCGGGCCCTGCTGCCAGAAGCTGGCGCTGCCGTCCTGCAGCGCGGTGCGCAGCGCCGCCAGCACATCCACTGTCTGCCGGGCGCCGCCATCTATGGCGACATCCACCGTGAAGGAATGGCCTGCCAGGCCCTGGGCCATGTCGAGCGCGGCGGGCGCCGGACCGGCCGCGGCGGTGCCGAGCACGAGGCTCAGGCTCTCACCCGCTGCCAGCGCCGGGCGGGCGACGGAGAGCACCGCCATCTTCACCGACCCGTCCTCATAGCGGGTCTTCACGTCCATCTGGACGGCGAGGCTGGTGGCGCCATCGCGGGCGGTGACGGTCGCGCCGGCCGGCACTTCGCCGCGCTGGAAGACCTGTCCGAAGGTGGCGATACCGTCCCCGAGGCGGCCCGCCCCGGCATTCTGGAACACAAGGTCGTGGGCGGTGTCAGGCATTCGAAGCTCCTCCGGCGCCGAAGTGGGCGGCGCCACTGCCACCGGAGGTTGCATCATTTTTCCGCGAAATTTGGTTAAAAACACTTAAGGTTAAACTTTCTTCCTTGGAGTGCAAAGAAACCACGCCCTGCGCGAGGGCAATCGCCCGGAAGTCTGGCGTGGCGGTAGGTAATCGTCACAGTTACATCAGCAGGTTGTATTCGGGATCCTGCTTGGGTCCCGCCTGTTGTAACACACGCTATTACATGGAGGGGATTTCGCCGCATTTTGACCGGGTTTATGGCGATGTCATGGCCGCCCGTCGGAAGCGCCCCGCGCCTCCTCTCCGCCTGCCCCGAAGGAGTCCGCAATGCCGGATACCCACAGCACGATCCGCATGCCGATCTGGCGCGACAGCCGCCGGCGCAGGCTTCTGGCCCGGCTGGGGCGGCCGGTGGTCTGGCTGCTGAACCGCCCCGCCGCCGCCGGCTTCGGCCGCGCGCTCTATGACCTGGCGCTGCGCTGCAACGGCATCGGCATCAACTTCGCCGGCCGGCACGGGCTGACGGCGGCCGAGGAAGCCTTCCTGGCCCGCCATGCGGCGCGGCTGCAGGGCGGCGTGCTGCTCGATGTCGGCGCCAATGCCGGGCACTACGCCGCCCATCTGCGACGGCTGGCGCCCGAGGCCCGCATCCTGGCCTTCGAGCCGCATCCGCGCACCTACCAGGCGCTCTGCGCTGCGCTGCAGGGCAGCGGGATCGAGACGCTGCAGCTGGCGCTGAACGAGGATGGCGGCAGCCTGGAGCTGCACGACTTCGCCGCCGGCGACGGATCCACCCAGGCGAGCCTGAGCCGCGAGGCGGTGGGCTTCTACAGCGCCGCAACGGTGTCCCACCACGTCGACTGCGCCCGGCTCGACGATGTCCTGGACCAGCAGGGCATCCAGCGCGTGGCGCTGCTGAAGGTGGATACCGAAGGCTTCGACCTGTCCGTGCTGCGCGGCGCGGCGCGCGCCATCGCGGACCGGCGTATCGACATCATTCAGTTCGAATTCATCCCTGCCAATATCGCCACGCGCGTCACCATGCGCGATCTCTACGCCGCGCTGCCGGGCTATGCGATCCATCGCCTGTGTCTGAACGGCGATCTGCTGCCGCTCGGCGACTACGACGTGAAGTGGTGCGAGATCTACGTCACGCAGAACCTGGTCGCGCTGCCGGCCTGAAGCCGCGGTCCCATGCGTGGCGCCTAAAGCACTATCCGATGACACTAACTCAGTGTTTTCGGATTTCGTGCCTTGGAAACACTGACTTCCAGAGCGCGATCCGTCCGAGACGACGGATCGTGCCCTGGGCGCCGCGGATCAGCCCTCGATCAGCGCGGCGTACGACTGGAACATCGCCTCCTCGCTGAAATCCAGCACGGCGCGGGACCGGTTGGCGGCGCCGATGGAGCGTCGCCGCTCCGGCTCTTCCAGCAGCGTCGCCAGGGCGATGGCGAAGTCGGCATCGTCCTTCGGCGTCACGAAGGGCAGGTTCGGCGCGGCGAGCATGGCGGAGACATCGCCCACATCGGTGGAGGCCACCGCCAGGCCCGTGCCCATCGCCTCCAGCACCGAGAAGGGCATCTGCTCGGTATCGGAGGACAGCGCGAAGACGTCGAAGGACCGATAGGCGGCGGCAGGGTCGGGCACATGGCCGGCGAAGGTCACCAGGCCTTCGATGCCGAGTTCCGCCGCCAGCGCCTGCAGACGCGCCCGGTCCGGCCCATCGCCCAGGATCGCCAGCCGGAAGGGGGTGCGGCGGCGCGCCAGCAGCGCGCAGGCGCGCAGCAGCCGGTCCAGCGCCTTCTCCGGTCGCAGCGCCGCCACCGTGCCGATCAGCGGGACCTCGGCCGGGCCGGGGGCCGGGCTGGCCACCGGCCCGTCCGGGCGGAAGCGATTCAGGTCCAGGCCGTTCGGCACGTAGCGCAGCCGGCCCCGCGGCAGCCGCCATTCTTCCTGCGCCAGGCGCAGCAGCGTGACGGATGGCAGCACCACGGTGCTGCGCCGCAGCGCCCAGCGCCGTGCCAGCACGCGGCGGCGGAACTGCTGCGCGGCTTCCTCCGGCCCGAAGCCGTCCTCGATATGCAGGTGGCGCAGGCCGGGGATGGCGTGCTGGGCGATCGCCCAATCCATGCTGCCCCAATTGCCGGTCACCAGCACATCCGGGCGCAGCCGGCGCAGCAGCGACTGGATCTGCCAGATCCGCCCCGCCGTGCCGCGCGCGCGCGGCGGATCCAGCAGGGTGAAGGGCACCTGCGGGCCGATGCGCGCCGCGCAGGCGCCATTGCCATCCAGCGGCACCACCACATGCCGCCAGCGCGCGCGGAAGCGGTTGGCCAGCGCGGCATAGCGCACCTGCGCGCCGCCCACGGCGAAGCTGGGGAAGACATGCATCACCAGCCGGGGTTGCGCCGGCCTGCCGGCCTGTTCCGCGCCCTGCATCCGCCCCGGCCGCGGCACGCGTTCGGCATCGGCCAGCCGTGCCGCCATGCCGGCCTCCGGCATCATCGGCGGGCTCATGCCAGCGACCGCCGCGGCAGCTTCGCTGGCGCGCCATCCGGCCGCAGCGCCGCGCGCTCTGCCTCCGCGATCGCCACGACGCGGCGGGCATTGCCGGCCCAGGTCAGGTCGCGCGACACCACCTCCGCCCGTGCCGCGGTGCCGAGCCGCGCGCGCAGCCCGTCATCCTGCGCCAGCCGCGCGACCGCGCCCCAGAAGCCGCCGGCTTCCGACGGATCGAACAGCAGCGCGGTTTCGCCGTCGCGCAGCACCTCCCGCAGATTGGCCTGGTCGGGGGCGACGATCGCGCGGGCAGCAGCCATGTATTCGAAGACTTTCAAGGGAGAGGCATAGGGAACTGCGGCGGGCTGCAGCGCGATGTCGAAGCCGGCGACCAGCGCCGGGATTTCTTCCCGCGCGGCCAGGCCGGTGAAGTGGACGCGATCGGCGATGCCGAGGTCGCGTGCCAGCCGCTCCAGCCCCGGCCGCGCCGGGCCATCGCCGACGACGACCAGCGACAGCGCCCGCTCGCCGCGCCAGGCGGCGATGCCGTGCAGCGCCTTGTCCAGCCCGTGCCAGTCCCGCACGAAGCCGACGAAACCCAGCACCAGCGTGTCCCGAACTGGGGTCGCCACGGCTTCGGGGAATTCCGCCAGGTCGATGCCGTTCGGCACCACGGTGATGCGCGCGGCCGGCACGCCCGCGGCGGCGACACGCCCGGCCAGCACCTCCGTCACCGGCAGCACGCGCTGCGCGCCGCGCCATGCGAAGCGCTCGATCCAGGCGGAAAGGCGCGGCAGGCCGAGGCCGCCGAACTTCGCGCGTTCCTCCGCCAGCGGCGCATTCACCTCCAGCAGCAGCGGCACGCCGTGCGTGCGCGCCACGATGCGGCCCGCCACGTGGTACAGATTGGCGCGCTCGTAGATCACATCGGGCCGGAAGGCGGCGGCGGCGCGGTGCAGACGCCAGGTGGCGGGCACCGCATAGCCGATCTCCGCCAGCGCCTGCGCCCAGGCCGGCAGCAGGCGCCGCAGCCGCGCCAGGCCGCGGCTTTCGCCGCCCAGCGCCGCCTTGTCGTAGCCCGCGGGGCCGGTCACGCGCACCTCATGCCCGGCCGCCCGCAGCGCGGCCACCATGGCGTCCAGATGCACGCCTTGCCCATCGCGGGACCGGATGCGGTGGCTGTAGAGAATCCTCATCGGCCGAGCCATCCCGCCGCCCGCCGCCGCAGCAGCGCAAGCAGCCCGAGCGGATGGCCCGCATGCGCCAGAACCAGCCCGATGCGCTGCCGCCGCGCGGCCACCCACAGGCCTTTGTAGGCATCGTCGCCGCGACCGAAATCCAGGTGTTGCACGGCTTCCTCCTCGATCAGGTGGCGGATCATCATCGCCGTCAGCGCGGTGCCCGGTGAGGCCGCGCGGCTCGCCTGCAGATGCGCGAGCTTCAGCAGCCAGGCGCGCCCGGCGGAGACCAGCCAGTATTGCGCCGCCACCGCCTGGCCCGCCGCATCGCGCAGCAGGCCAAGCCGCAGCACGCCCAGCGCCGCGGCGGCGCGCATCAGCGCGGGGTCGAAGCCCGGGGCGGGCTCGGCCGGCTTCCAGCTGCCCGCATGCACCTCCAGATAGCCGGCGATGGCGCGGTCCAGCGCCGGACCGGGGGCGGTCTGCATCTCGAAGCGGAAGTCGCGGCCGGCGCGCTCCATCTTGCGGCGCACGGTGCTGCGCAGCGCCGGCGGGCGGGCCGCCAGGTAGCCGGACCAGCCGGCGCCAGGCACCAGCGCCTCGTGCCAATTGCCGAAGTGGCGATAGCGCTGGACGGCAAGGCCGGCGGAGCCGATCCCGGCCAGCCAATCCTCCAGCCCCGGCGTATCCTCGGCCAGGGCTTCCAGCCGCACCGGTGCGCGAAAGCGCAGCGCCGCGCCGAAGCTGGCGCCCGCCGCATGCATCGCACAGGGGCCGGAGACCAGCGAGGGCAGTGGCCGCCAGGTGAGCGAATAGGGGGTGGTGAGGCTGAGCAGCGCGCCGCGTCGCCCGCGCAGCAGCGGCAGCAGGGCGCTCTCGGCCTCGCATAGCCCGAGCAGCGGCACCGCCCCCGCGGGAAGGGCATGCGCCAGCGTCGTGTCGTACCAGAGCCGCGTGGCGAAGATATCGCCTGCGCCGACCGGCTGCAGGAAGCGGTCGCACCAGTCGGGCAGGCGGCGCTGCGGCAGCGGCAGCAGGCGCAGCTTTCCGCCGGCGCGCGATGCGCCGGCGGGGCAGGTTGGGGCCGTGCCGGAGGCCGGCACGGCGAAGGTCTCGGCCTGGGGCAAGCTCAGGCGGCCGGGTGGCGACGCGCGCGGCGCCGCAGCGCGGTCAGACCCGCGAGGCCCAGGCCGAACAGCGCGATGGAGGCGGGCTCCGGCACCGGCGTCGGTTCGATCACCTGGCCGCGCTGGCCGAAGCGCAGGTTGTCGATGGCGAAGCCGGCCGGTTCCTCGCCCACCAGGGAGAACAGCAGCCCGGCGATCTCCGCCTGGCCGTTATCCGTCACCAGGCCGAGAAATTCGATGCCCAGGCCGGTGTTCGACACGCTGCCGATGACATTGCCGGCCGCGTCGAAGGCGGTGATGGCGGTGCCGCCGACCGCATTGAAGAAGCCGCCGCTGAGACCCACGCCGAATTGCGCGCTGGAAAACAGGATGGCGATGGAGCCGTTAAACCTCGGTGTGCCGGACAGCACCGGCGAGGTCGGATTGGCACCGTCCGTCGTGATGAAGGTGTTCGGGGAGGCGGAGTCGAGGCTCAGCGGGCCGGTCGGGTTGCCGAGAACGCAGCCGGAGACGGCCGCACCGGCCGGGCAGGCGGCCGGATTGCCGGCGCCCGGACTCTGACCGGTGAAGTAGCCGTCGAAGGTGACGTCGGGCGACCCGCCGCCGCCGCCATAGGCGGCGGGGGTATAGACGGGGTTGACGGTGCCGAGGGCAAACTCGCTGAAGGTGATCAGGCCGGCGCCGGCCTGGAAGGCGGCCTCGTCGACACGAATGACACCCGCGGAGGCGGTTCCGGTCGCCGCCATGGTGATGGCGACGACAAGCTGTTTCAGGGATGGAAGACGCATGGCACATACGCTCCGTTGCTGCCGCCCCTGTGGGACCCCCTGGGGGACCCCCTGCGGGACGGCCTGGTCGAGGCCCCCGGTGCGGACCATCCGCCCCAGCCTTGCCGCCATCGTCATAAGCAAGCTGCCTGCCACAATTTTTCTCGTTCTAGAACAAAAGCTTGTCGGGCATTCCCGCCGAATTGGGGCAGGCTTGTAAATCGTGTCGACAAGCCGGCCCGCCTTGGCACGCATCCTGGGGGTGGTCATCATGGGCGTGCCACCCTGCCGTCGCGCAGCGCATAGAAGGCGCGCCCGGCCCATTCGTGGATGGCGAACCAGCTTTCCAGCAGGTGATCTGCGCGCGGGGCCAGCGCGGACCATCCGAGCCGCGGCGCGCGCGCGATGCGCACCGGCGCCGGCTGCACCGGAAAGTCCTGCCGCGCGAAGGCGTCGAGCGCGCGTGGCATGTGCCAGCCCTGCGTCACCAGCAGCGCCGCGGGCACGCCGGCCTCGCGCAGCAGCGCGGCGGAGAAGGCCGCATTCTCCCGCGTATCGGCCGCGCGCGGTTCCACCCAGCGCGCCGTCACGCCGAAATCGGCCTGCAGGCTGCGCGCCATCAGGGAAGCCAGTGGCGGCCGCCCGGCGGAAAGCACGCCGCCGGTCACCAGGATCGGCAGGCCGTTGGCGCGGTGCAGCGCGGCGCCGGCGCGCAGCCGTTCCAGCGTCAGCTGCCCGATATCGGCGCCCTGCTGCCCCTCGGTCATGTCGCCGCCGAGGATGATGATCGCCGCCGGCGGCAAGCCGGCCGGCGGCATCTCGGGCTGCAGCGAATGCACCAGCAGCCCGGCGGCCAGCGGCGTGGCCAGCAGCAGCACGCCGCAGCCCGATATCGCCGCCAGCAGCCCCGGCCAGGCGCGCCCGGCGCGCCGCGCCGCCACCAGGCCGGCGAGGATCCCCAGCAGCACCAGCCCGAGCGGCGGCAGCAGCAGCGGCGCCAGGATGTTCTGCAGCAGGGTCACGCGGCGACCGTCGCGGTGGCGCGCCCGGCCGGCGCGACGCCGCGCAGGTCCCGCCAGCTGCCGAAGCGGCCGCCGACCTCCTCCCGGAAGAAGGCGTAGTAGTCGTCCAGCCAGCCGAGGAAGCGCGCCAGCTGCGCCGCATCCCGCACATAAGGTGTATTGCCCGGTGCCAGCGACGGCGAGTGATAGGTCAGCACGAAGCTGCGATGGCCTTGCGCCAGCATATGACGCGTCAGCCGCTTCGCCTCCTCCAGCGTCATGCCCTCGGGGCTCAGCCGGATCCGCTCCAGCAGGCCGAAGCGCGCCAGTGCGCCGCCGAGCCGCAGGCGTTCCCCGCCTCGGCCGAAAATCTGCGGCGCCAGGCCTTCCGCGCGCGTGCCGGCCAGATGGCCGACCAGCGCGGCGGAGACCGGGATCTCCAGCAACGTGCGGTCGCGATCGGTCCAATAGGGCTTGGCGGAAAAGGCCCAGTTGCCGGCAGGGCCGCCGGTGACGCCCCCGGCCGGCCAATGCGGCGTCACGCTGCTATCGGCCAGGTAGCCAAGCGACTTCAGGATATCGGCCGTGCGCGGCCCGGCGCCGAAGCGGCCGGTGCGATAGATCCGCGGCGCCTCGCCGAAGGCCTCGGCCAGCGCATCGGTCAGGCAGCGTGCCTTGGCGAGCTCGAGGTCCACCGGCAGGTTGCCGGCATAGCTGTTGCGCTCGTTCACCTCCTCGGTGAAGGGCGGGGTCACCCAGGGGTGCATCTGCGCGCCGATCTCGCAGGCGCCATCGGCCAGCAGCTCGCGCAGCGGCGCGCGCCCGGCCTCCTGCGTCGCCACCGGATAGTCCACCAGGTACAGCGGCACCACACCGTGCTTCTCGAAGATCCGATGCGCCCTTTCCTGCGCGGACATGGAGGCGACATCCGGCGCATCGCGGCGGAAGGGGCCGGACCAGTCGAAGGCCTCCTCCGCATCCACCATGGTGATCAGCAGCGGCGGAGAATCAGCCGGTGGCGCAAGCGGCGCGTGGAAGCGGCGGTCGAGCACGGAGGCGGTGGCGCCGAGGCGCGTCTCCTCCGGCGCCACCGGATCCAGCTTCGTGCCATAGACGGCCAGGTAGCGTTCCGCGACGCCGCGCATGCCGAAGCGGCCGCGCGCCAGCTTGCGCCCTTCCGCGCCCAGCCGCGCGCGCAGCGTGGCATCCGCGGCGAGGCTGGTGACGGCGGCGACGTAGCCCTCCTCGTCATCGAACAGGTAGCCGGTTTCGTCCTGGAGTACGAAACTGTCGTTCACGCCGGGCAGGTGGCGCACCACCACGGGCAGGCCATGCGCCATCGCCTCCGGCACCACGGTGCCGAAGCCTTCGAGGTGGGAGGCGAAGACCAGGATATCGGCGGCGAGGAAATAAGGGTGCGGGTCGCGCTGCTCGCCGGCCAGGATGACGCGGTCGCCGAGGTTCCGGGCCGCGATGACGCCGCGGATCGCCTCCAGATGCGCCTCCTCCAGCACCGGGCCGACCAGGATCAGCCGCGTATCCGGCCGCGCCGCCAGGATGCGCGGCAGGGCACGCACCAGGAACAGCGGATCCTTGCGCGCGCCCAGCCCGCCGACGAAGAGCAGCACCAGCTCCTCCGCCCCGATGCCGAGGTTCTGGCGCATCCGGGCGCGGCCATCCGGCGGGGCCAGGGGGATGCTGACGCCGCAGGGGATCAGGTGGCAGCGCGCGGCGGGGGCGATGCCGCGGGTTTCCGCATCCAGCTTGGGGCTGATGCTGACATAGCCGTCGAACAGCCTGAAGCCGCGCGCCGCCAGCCGGCGCAGGCTGGGGCGGTACTGGTTGATCAGCACCGGCAGGCTGTCATCCAGCGTGGCGGAAAGGATCAGCCGCCGCCGCGCCAGCCGGGCCAGCAGATAGGTGACGAAGTACCAGTCGGCATGGGTGCGGACATGCACCACGCGATAGCGATGCAGGTTCGCCAGGAACCAGGCCGCCATGCGCAGCTGCCGCCGCAGCGTGCCGAGCGGATGATCCGAGAGGTAGATGACGTGGCCGATCGTGGTGCAGGCCGCCGGGTCCTGCGGCGGGCGCGGCGTATGCGTCACCAGCAGGTCGTGCCCCAGCTCCGGCGCAAGCTCCTGCATCACGGCGCTGCTGCGTTCGAGAAACACGCCTTCGCCGGTGAAGGCGGGGCGGTAGTATTTCAGCACATGCAGCACCCGGCCGGGCCTGCGCACATCCGCGCGGGTCATGCCCGCCCCCCTTGCGCGGCGGCCGGGCTTCGCGCTGCATGGCGGCAATGAAGATCGACCTCATTCGCCGCCCCGACCTGATCGAGCTCGGCGAGGAATGGCGCGCCCTGGAGGCGCGGGTCGAAAGCCTGTCCTTCTTCCGCAGCTGGAGCTGGGTGGGCTGCCTGGCGGAGGAGCGCTTCGACGATGCGCTGCTGCTGCGCGCCGAAAGCCGCGGCCAGGTGGTGGCTCTCGCGCTGTGCAACCGGCGCGGCGGCCGGCTCTGCCTTGGCGAGAGCGGCGATCCGGCGCGGGATGCGCCCTTCGTCGAGCATAACGGCCCCCTGATGCTGGAAGAACCCGGCCTTTGCGCCGCGCTGCTGCGCGCTGCCGCGGCCGCGCCAGATGTTCGGCGGCTGCTGCTGGGCGGCGTGCCGCCGGCGGTGCTGGCCGCAGCACCGGGCGTGGCGCTGCGCTGCCAGGAACGCCAGGCGCCCTTCGTCGACCTGGATGCGATCCGCGCGGCCGGCGGCGACCATCTGGCCTCGCTGAGCGCCAATGCCCGCCAGCAGATCCGCCGGACCCTGCGGCACTTTTCCGGAATGGGCCCGCTGGCGCTGCATCGCGCGGCGGATGAGGCCGAGGCGCAGGCAATGCTGGGCCGGATGATCGCGCTGCACGAGGCGAGCTGGCAGGCCCGCGGCAAGCCCGGCGCCTTCGCCACCCCCTGGCTGCGGCGCTTCCACGCCGCGCTGGTGGCGCGCAGCTTTCCGCGCGACGAGATCGATCTGCTGGAACTGCGCGCCGGCCCCGCGACGCTCGGCATCCTGTACAACTTCCGGCTGCGCGGCCGCGTCTCCGCCTATCAGAGCGGCTTCGCGCCCTTCACGGATCCGCAGGCCCGGCCGGGCCTCGCCTGCCATGCGATGGCCATCGCCGAAAGCCTTTCGCGCGGCGATGGCGTGTATGACTTCCTCGGCGGCGACGACCGCTACAAGCGCAGCCTGGCGCCGCACAGCGCGCCGCTGTTCTGGGTGGAGCTGGTGCCGCGCTGGTCGCCCACGGGCATGGCGCTGCGCGCCTGGCAGGTGCTGCGTCCTCATGCTGCCTCGTTCCGCAGCACCAGGCGCGGCCGCAGCTGATCCGGCGCCGGCGGCGCGGCGTGACGCAGCCGCGCGAGGGCCAGCCAGGCGAAGGGGTCGCGCCACAGCTTCGGGCGGCGCGCCCGCGGATCGGCGGCGATCCAGTCGCGCAGCATGGCATCGGCATCCTTCGGCAGGCCCGCGAAGCCATCGGTGTAGATCGCCTGGCGCAGCGCCGCCGATTCCAGCCGCCCGCGGCCCTGCCGCACCAGCCGGTGCAGATGGCGGCGCAGATCCTGCCAGCGCCAGGGCTGCCAGCGCGGCGTGGTCCAGCTGGCCGCCGGCTCCACCGCGATGCGCCATCCCTCCCAGCCGCCCTTCGCGGCGTCGAGGTCGTGCAGCAGGAAGGAGCCGAGCAACCCGTCGCCACGATAGAGCCCGATGGGCAGCCGCAGCCCGGCGCTCGCCAGCCGTTCCACGAAGGTGGCGCGCAGCGCGAAGAGCGAGCCGTGCAGGCCGGAATGGCGCAACATGCCCTGGCGCAGCGCGTCCGCGCTGCGGCCGCTGCTCGGCACCGCGGCGGCGGCCAGCGCCTCCGGCTGCCGTTCCAGGCGGCGGGCCAGGTGGCGGAGCGAATCCGGCCAGATTTCGGCATAGGCGTCGATGCAGAAATACAGCGTGGCCGGCGGCCGCAGCTCATGCAGGAACAGGTTCAGCGCATGCGACTTGTCCGCATGCGGCACCTGGTGCACTTCGCCGGCCAGCCCCGCTTCGCGCAGCGCCGCGGCGGCCAGCGCCGGCGAATCGTCGGTGGTGCCGTTCAGCAGCACGGTGACATGCGGCACCGCCTCCGCCCGCACCTCCGCCGCCGCGCGCGCGATGGCGCGCAGGCAGGCGCCGATGCGCGCTGCCTCGTTGCGGCCGAAGACGCCGACGGACCAGCGCGCGGGCCCGGCCGCAGGGTCCGGCATCGCGTTCATGCGCGGGACAGCACGCGAAGCTGGCCGAGCCGGCCCAGCATGCGCCGCACCAGCGCCAGCAGATCCGCCTCGGCACCCGTCGGCCGGCCCGACAGCAGCCAGAGCGTGACGAGCAACGCCAGGTAGCTCACGCTGCCCAGCGCCACGCCTTCCAGCAGCCGCAGCGCCGCGCGCCCGGGGGCATCCGGCGCCCCGGCCCAGCCGAGGCCCGAGGTCCAGAGCAGCGCCGCCATGGCGGCGGTGGCCAGCGCCGGCCGCCAGAGCTGCCGCAGCAGCCGTGCGAAGCTGAGCCGCAGCAGCGAAAGGGCGCGTTGCACCAGCACCATGTGCTCCGCCAGCACCGCGATTCCCACCGCGAGCGCGGCGCCGAACAGCCCGTGGCCCGGTGTCAGCAGCAGCAGCAGCCCGAGCCGCGTCGCCCCCGCGCCGAGCGCGATGGCGATCAGCGTCGACAGCCGCGTATGCGCCACCAGCATCGCGCTGCTGACATTGCCGAAGGGCGTCAGCACGCTGGCGATGCCGAGAATCACCACCACCGGCACCGCCTCCAGCCAGGCCTGGCCGAAGCCGAGCGCGATGACGGGCCCCGCCACCGCCGAAAGCCCGATGCCGGCCGGCAGGGTCAGCAGCGCCAGCAGGGCGCAGATGCGCAGGTAATTGGCCTGGCCGGCATCGGCCTCGCTGCGATGGCTGGCGGCGAAGCCGGGCATGCAGGCGCGGCAGACCGGATCCACCAGCTCGGAGGATGGCAGGATCGCGACTTCCAGCCCCACGGCGTAATGGCCGACCGAGGTCGGGCCCAGCACACGGCCGATCACCAGGCTTTCGGAGCGGTCCTTCACCATGTTGGTGACGCTGAGCGCCCAGGTCCAGGCGGAGACGCCGGCCAGGCCGCGCCAGGCCACCAGCGTCAGCCGCGGGCGATAGGGGTGCAGGATGTAGCTCATCAGCACCAGGCCGCAGCGGTTGACGAAGATGCCGGCCACCAGCGCCCAGTGGCTGCGCACCAGGAAGGCCAGCCCGATCGTCACGACGATGCCGAGCAGGCGCGGATAGAGGTTCAGCGCGAATTCACGCTCGAAGCGCAGATTCCGCCGGAACTCCACCGCGCCGATATTGGTCAGCCCGCTGAGCGCCGCCGACAGCGCCAGTGCCAGCAGCACCGGTTCCAGCCGCGCATCGCCGAAGAAGCCGGCGGCCGGCCCGGCGGCCAGCCAGACCAGCGTGCCCACCAGCAGCCCGCGCAGCAGGTTCAGCGTGAAGCCGGTGTCGTACATCGCCCGGTCGGGGGCCTTGGCGCGGACGATCTGGTCCTCCACGCCCAGCACCAGGCAGACCTCCAGCGCCACGGCGAAGGAGGAGGCGAGGGCGATCAGGCCGAAATCCTCCGGCGCCAGCAGCCGCACCAGGATCAGCGTGCTGACCAGGCCCATCAGCCGCGTCGCCATCCGCCAGGCCACCACCCAGGCGGCGCCGAAGGCGGTGCGGGCCAGGATGCTGCCCTGCGCCTCCTGCTGCGTCTCGCGCGCCATCGATCAGGCCTGCGCCATCTCGGCTTCGGCCGGCTGGGCGGTGCCGCGCAGGAAGCCTTCCATCACCAGCAGCTGCCAGATCGGCTGCGCATGGTCGGCGGCGCCGCTGGCATGTTCATCCACCAGCCGGGTCAGCGCCGAGGCGTCGAACAGGCCGCTGTCCAGCATCGCCTCTCCGGTCAGGCGCGCCCGCACCGTTTCCGCCCGCGCCCGGAACTGTTCGGCGATGCCCTGGGCGAAGCCGCACTTCGGGCCGTGCAGCACCGCATCGGGCAGCAGCGGCGCCATGGCCTGGCGCAGCACCTGCTTGCCGGTGCCGCCGCGCAGCTTCAGATGGGCCGGCAGCGCCATGCCCCATTCCACCAGCCCATGCGCCAGCAGCGGCGGCCGCACCTCCAGCGACACGGCCATGCTGGTGCGGTCCAGCTTGGTCAGGATATCGCCGGGCAGGTAGGTATGCAGATCGGCATATTGCGCCTGCAGCAGCGCATCCTCCGGATCGCATTCGGCCATCAGCGCCACGAAGCGGGCGGAGGGATCGTGCCCGTCCAGCGCGCCGCGCATGGCCGGCGAGAGCAGCGCACGGCGCCGCGCATCCTGCAGCTTGCAGACGGTGCGGTAATAGCCCAGCGCGCTGTCCAGGCTGAGCTCCGTCAGCGTATTGCGCGCGCGCAGCCAGCGCGGCGCGCCGGCCAGCACGGGATAGGCCGCGGCCAGCCGGCCGATGACCTGGCGCCGCACCCCGGCGGGCAGCAGCCGCCGCACGCCTTCCGACAGGCGGTGGAAGCGGTAGCGGCGATAGCCCGCAAAGACCTCGTCGCCGCCATCGCCGGACAGGGCCACGGTGACGTGCCGCCGCGCCAGGGTGCAGACGGCCAGCGTGGGCACCGAGGAATGGTCGCCGAAGGGCTCGCCGAACAGCGCCGCCTGGCCGCGCGCGGCGGCCAGGTAGTCGGCGGTCGCCGCCTGCGCATGGTGGCGCGTGCCGTAGCGCGCGGCGACGGCGGCGGCGGTGGCGCTTTCATCCTCCGGCCCCTCGAAGCCGATGGTGAAGCTGTCGATGCCGGCATGGGCGCGGGCGGCGAGCGCGGTGACGGCGCCGGAATCGAGCCCGCCGGAGAGGAAGGCGCCGAGCGGCACATCGGCCATCAGCCGCGCCCGCACCGCGTCATCCAGCCGCTGCGCCAGTTCGGCCGGCGCATCGTCCGGCGCCGCGGCGGCGCGCGTCGGCGGCTGCCAGTAGCGATACAGCGCCGCGGGTTCCGGCCGGCCGCGCTGCAGCAGCAGCGCATGCGCCGGCGGCAGGCGCTGGATGCCGGCATGGATGCTGTGCGGATCGGGGACGTAGCCGAGCGCCAGGAAGTCCTCGACCGCCGCCGGGTTCAATGCGCGCGCCAGGCCCGGCAGCGCCAGCAGCGGCTGCAATTCGGAGGCGAAGGCCCAGCCGCCGCCCGGCAGCCGCGCATAATGCAGCGGCTTCTCGCCCAGCCGGTCGCGCGCCAGCAGCAATTCGCCCCGGTCGCGGTCCCACAGCGCGAAGGCGAACATGCCGTCCAGCCGGTCCAGCACCGCAAGGCCCCAGGCCTTCCAGCCGAGCAGGATGGCCTCGGTATCCGACCGCGTGCGGAAGACGTGGCCCAGCCCCTGCAGTGTGCTGCGCAGGGCGGCATGGTTGTAGATCTCCCCGTTGAAGGAGATCACCACGCGGCCATCCTCCGTCGCCATCGGCTGGTGGCCACCGGCGAGGTCGACGATGGCCAGCCGGCGATGGCCGAGGCCCAGATGCGCCTCCAGATGCTGGCCCTCGCCATCGGGGCCGCGATGGCGCAGCAGGTCCGACATGCGGCGCAACGCCGCCCCGTCCGGGATGGCGGGATCCAGCGGGTGGAACAGACCGACAAGGCCACACATGCACGGACTCTCCTGGCGCGCGGTTCGGGGTAAGGCGCCGCGCGCGGTTGGCCGGAAGGCGCTTGCGGGCGGATCAAGCCGCGTTCATCCTGAACCGGCAGGTGCGGGAGGACGGGCTTGGTGCGTCAGCGAGGCTTGGATTGCGCCGGCGCAGCGCCCGGTTCCGAGGTTTCCTAGGTGCCCGGCCGCTGGTCCTGGCGTGCGTCCATCGCCGTCATCCTCTGCCTTTCCGTCGCCTCCTGGTTCCTCCTGGCGCTGCTCCTCGGCTGGCTTTTCGGCTGAGGCCGGCGCGGCGGTCGCGGCGCGGCGCCGCGCGGGACCTCCGCCAGCATCGGGCTGCCGGCGCGCAGCCAGCCGATCACCGCGGCCAGCCCCTCCTCCAGCGGCACCGGCGGCTTCAGGCCGAGCGCTTGGCGGGCGCGCAGCACGGAGCCGACGGAATGGCGGATATCGCCCAGCCGCGCAGGCTGGTGTTCCAGCCGCGGCTCCTGCCCGCAGGCCCGGCCGATGGCGGCGGAAAGATCGAGCAGCGAGCTGGGCTGGCCGGTGCAGACATTAAAGACCGGCGCGCCGGTCTCTGCCATCGGCAGCGCGGCGAGCAGCGCGGCCACCACATCGGCGACGAAGACGAAGTCCCGCGTCTGCCGGCCATCGCCATGGATCGCCAGCGGCAGGCCACGGTTCAGCCTTTCGCAGAAGATGGAGATGACGCCCGAATAGGGCGAGCGCGGATCCTGCCGCGGACCATAGACGTTGAAGAAGCGCAGCCCGATCGTCGGCACGCCATGCACCTGGCCGGCGACGCGCGCATGCAGCTCGCAGCCCAGCTTGTCCGCGCCATAGGCCGATAGCGGCCGCGCCGGCGCGTCCTCATCCAGCGGGCAGAACTCCGGCATGCCGTAGATGGCGGCGGAGGAGGCATAGGCCACGGGAATGGCGGCGCGGCCGAAGGCGGCGCGGGCTGCATCCAGCACGGCGATGGTGGCGGAGAGATTGACGCGGTGCGTCTCCAGCCAGGCTTCCGTGCAGCGTGCGACGGAGGCGATGGCAGCCAGGTGGAAGCAGCCATCCACGCCTTCCATCGCCGCGCGCACCGTCTCCGGATCCTCCACCTTGCCCACCACCAGCGTGGCTCCGGGTGCCAGATTGGCGCGCGATCCGGTCGAGAGATCGTCGAGCACCCGCACCCGGTCGCCGCGCGCCAGCAGGGCGGCGGTGAGGTGGGAGCCGATGAAGCCGCAGCCGCCTGTCACGAGAAGTAATGCCACCGGACTACCGTGCTGTTTCCATGCCCCATGCTTAGCGCGATCCTACACAAAAGAGACTGTTCGAATTAATGGTTCGCATGTTCTTGATAGTATGCATTTTAGTCCGCTAAATTACGCTAAGCGTGAGTTGCGCGTGTAATATTCTAATGGGGTAGATTTGATCATTTTTATGCTGCCTTAGGCGGGAAATTGGAGGATGGTCCCGGCGCATCATCTGCCAGGAGGGAGGAAGGGTGCGGATCAGCCTCATCTGCCCGGTCTACGACACCCCCCCGACGCTGCTGCGCGCCGCGACCGCCTCAGTGCTCGGCGCGGCGCCGGCCCCGGCGGAAGGGGGCGCGGCCGCTGGCATCGTGCAGCTCGTGCTCGTGGACGATGCCTCGCGCTCGGAGGCGACGCGGGAGGTGCTGCAGCAGCTGGCGGCGGAGGATCGGCGCGTGCTGGTTCTGCGCAGCCCGCGCAACCGCGGCCCGGCCAGCGCCCGCAACCTGGGTCTGCAGGCTGCGATCGGCGACTGGGTCGGCTTCCTCGATGCCGATGACCTCTGGCTGCCGGGGCATCTGCAAAGGCTGGGCGCGGTCGCCGCGGCGAATCCCGATGCGGCCTGGATCGGCGCCGGCCATTGCCTGCTGCAACCGGACGGCGAGTGCACGCCTGCGCAGGGCCTGCCCGCCGTCTGGGGCACGCCGCTGGCGCCCGGTCTGCGCCGCCATGCGGGGCCGGCGCTGACGCGCCTGCTGCTGGCCAATTTCTGGATGCACTTGGGCGCCATGGTGGTGCGACGCAGCGTGCTGCAGCAGGCCGGCGGCTTCGCCGAAGGGCTGAGCTATGGCGAGGACATCCACCTGATGGCGCGGCTCTCCGTCCTCGCGCCGCTGCATTACCTGGAGGAGCAGGGCTATGCCTGGCGTCGCGGCCGGCCGAGCCTCACCTCCAGCGCCGCGCGGCTACGCTTCGATTCGCTGCGCGTGCACCGCGTCGCGGCGCAGGACCCGCTGCTGCGCGGCTTCGCCCGCGAACATCGCTGGGCCCGCTACAAGGCCACCAAGGGCCTGGCGCTGAACAACCTGCTGGCCGAGCGCCGCGGCGCTGCCCTGCATGCGGCGCTGCGCGCCTGGCTCGTGGATCCGCGGGAGCTCGGCGACCTCTCGCATTTCCTGCGCCTCTGGTTCGGCGGGACCGAGGGCCGCGACCTGCAGCGCTACAGCCAGGCCGAACAATTCACCGTGCGGAGCGCCTCGTGAACGCCATCCCTTTCGCCGGGTCGCAGGGCCCGGATGCGCCACATGCCACAACCGCGGGCAGCGACACGCGCCGCGCGCGGCTGAAGACGGCGGCGTTGCGCGCCGTCTGCGCCGCCACGCGACACTATCTGCAGCGCATGCCAGGCCGCTTCGGCAAGGCCTGGCTGTGGCGCCACCTGGTGGAGCGGCGCCTGCTCTGGCGGCGGCTGGAGATCGAGGCACAGTCGCGCTTCGGCGCCCGCTTCGCCGGCAGCTTTCCCGACAGCGTGCACAGCACAATGTACTTCTTCGGCGTCTGGGAACCGACCATCACCGCGCTCTACCGCGCCGCGCTGCGGCCGGGCGATGTGGTGGTGGATATCGGCGCGAATGTCGGAACCCATGCGCTGCTGGCCGCGCATCTGGTGGGGCCCAGGGGGCGGGTCCATGCGATCGAGGCCTCGCCCTGGATCCATGCCCGGCTGCGGCAGAACCTGGCGACCAACGGCGTGACCAATGTGCAGACCTACAACCTGGCCGCCACCGAGGCGCCGGGCACCGTCTCCGTCTTCCTGCATGACGAACGCAACCTGGGCGGCACCACCATCGTGCCGACGGAAGCCGCGCGCCTCGGCAGCGCGCGGGAGGCGCTGGTGGACGGCCTGCCGCTCGGCCAGATCGTGCCGCTGGAGGAGCTTCGCGCGGCGCGGCTGATCAAGATGGATGTGGAAGGCGCGGAGTGGCTGGTGGCGCAGGGCATGCGTGACGTGCTGCCGCTGCTGCGGGACGATGCGGAAATCCTCGTCGAAGTGAATCCCGCCGCGCTTGTGCAACTGGGCGGATCGCTGGAGGCCTTCCTGGCGCTGTTCGCCGCCGCCGGCTTCCAGCCCTTCGAAGTGGCGAACCGCTATGCTGGCGACTTCTACATCGACCCGCCGCCGCCCGAGTTGGTGCCGCTGACGCGGCGCGACTTCGAATTGGCGGACCTGGTCTTCCGCAAGGCCCGCTGAGCATGCGCCGCGTCTCCGTCGTCATCCCCACCTACAACCGCGCCGCGCTGCTGGCGGCGACGCTGCAGGCCGTGCTGGCGCAGAGCAACCCGGCGGCGGAGGTCATCGTGGTGGATGACGGCGGCAGCGACGAGACCCCGGAGGTGGTGGCGCGCCACGCACCGCGCGTCTTCTACCACCGCATCGCCAATGGCGGCGACCTGGCGGCGCGCAATGCCGGCCTGGCGCTGGCGCGCGGCGAGCTGGTGGCCTTCTGCGACAGCGACGACCTGTGGCAGCCGGAGATGCTGGCCACCATGCAGGCGCTGTGGCGGGCGGAGCCGGGGCTGCGCGCCGCCTTCGCCAATTTCCGCATCCTGCGCGAGGGCCAGCTGCAGCCGGGCGACAAATTCGCCGATGCGCCGCCGGGCTGGTGGGACGGGCTGCGCGCCCTGGATGCCGAGCTGGCGGTCTTCGATGCGCCGATCGTGGCGCGGCTGGTGCACTTCCAGCCCTGTTTTCCCTCGGCCCTGGTGGCGGAGGCCGGCTTCCTGCGCGGCATCGGCGGCTGGGACGAGAGCGTCGGACGCCCGGTCAGCGGCGACCTGGCCACCATCCTGCGCATCGGCGAGCACGCGCCGATCGGCGTGGCGCGGCGGCCGCTGGTCGCCATCCGCAAGCATGGGGCGAATTTCTCGGGCGATGTGCAGAAGATGAATCTGGGCGATGCGCAGGTGCTGGAACATGTGCTGGCGCAGCGGCCGTCCCTGGCGCCGCTGCGCGCGGAGATCACCGCCAGCATCGCCGCGCGCCGCGCCGCCGCGCTGGACACCGCCTTCGCGCGGCAGGACTTCGCCTCCGTGCGCGCTATCTATGCGCTGCTGCCGCCGGCGCGGCGCGGCGGGCTGCGCCGGGTGAAGCATGGCGTGGCGGCGCTGCCGCAGCCGCTGGGCCGGCTGGCCGGAGCCGCGCTGCTGCGGCTGGGTTCGCTGCGCGCGCGCTGACTACCGGCAGCGCGGCATCGCGCCCGGCACCCGCGGCTGACCGCGCGGCACGATGTTCAGCAGCGGGTCGCGCCGGTAATCCGCGACGCCCGTGAAGGGGGCGCCAGCGCGGGATAGCCAGTCATAGGCGGCGCGCGCCGCGCCCGACTCCGTCACATCGATCAGCGCGGCGAGCGACTGCAGCGCGAGCTGTGCATAATCGCCTTCCGTCTTGCTCCAGCCATCGCCATTGGACAGCGAGGCTGCGCGCGTCGCATCGCCGATCTGCCGCCAGCTGCTCAGCGGGTTGCGCGCATCGGCATCCGCCTGCATCGCCAGCAGATAAGCGGCACCGTCATGGGGTGCAAAACCCTGCGGCCCCATCAGGAATCGCCCGGCAAGGAAATTGGTCATCCAGTCCAGCACGGCGCGCGCATCCGCGCTGCCGCGCCGTGCGGCGGCGGCGGCGATGGCGGCGAAATAGTCCTGCTGCCAGGGCGGCAGCAGGCCCGGGGTGCCGTATTCGCCGGGGATCCAGCCATGCGCCTCGCCCTGCGCGCGGGTCCAGCGCGGCAGCTGCTGGCGGATCCAGCCCCAATTCGCCGCCGCAACCTCCCGCAGCCAATCGGCATTGGGCTCGGACTCCGGCGTGGCCCAGGCGGCGTTGTCGAGCTGGCGGAGCGACCAGGCGGCGCCGCGCACCTGGTTGCTGCGCACCACGTTCACGCCCTCCGCCAGCCCCGGCCCGCCGGGCCTGCCGCGGGCGCGCGGCCATTGGCCCAGCACGCACCAGCAGGCCTGGGCCTGCAGCTCGTCGAGGAATGCCCGGCGGCCGGTCAGCAGCCAGGGCAGCGTCGCCAGGTCCGGCTGGTGGGAGGACGCCAGGTTCCAGCCGGTATCCTGCGCGATCGGCTGCGCCAGCCCGCCGGGCGGGGCGCCGCCGCGGCCATCGGTCCAGAGCTGCGGCCAGCGCCGCGTATCCATCCAGCGGTCGGCGGCGCTGTCCCAGAAATGCCAGGGGATGCTGCCCGCGGCTTCCGCCTGGCCGATGGCGAAGGCGGCGGCGCGCGGATCGCCGGTCTGCAGCCAGGCGGCCTGCGGCATGGTCATCGGCCCGATATCGGCGCGCCCGCCGGTGCGGCCCATCTGCTGCGTCACGAAGCGCGGGCCGAGCGCCGGCGCCCACTCGGCCTCCCGCACCCGGCGGCCCATGGCTTCCAGCAGCGTGGCGGCGACGCCGGTGGACAGGTCGTAGCGCGGCGCCGCGCCGGCCTCCGCCAGGTAGGTCGCATCGGGCCGCACGAAGGCGGGGGGCGGGCCGCTGCGCAGCAGGCGGCCCCAGCCGGTATAGTGGTGGTGGCGCGGCAGCTCGGCCACCAGCGCCTCCCGCCCATCCAGCAGCAGGCGCGCGGTATAGGCCAGGGCGCCGCCGCCCGGGCGCATGGCGCCGTCGTTGCGCAGCCACAGGTCGATGGCCATCCCCCCATCCGCCGTCAGCGTGATGTCCGCCACCACGCGCAGCGAGGTGACGCGGCCGATCTCCATCGGCTGCATCACGCGCGCCTGCAGCGCCTGCGGCCCGGCCTGCCACAGCTCGGTCGGCCGTTGCAGCGCCTGGCGCAGCCCGGCCATCAGATCCACCCGCTGATCCGCGACGTGCAGGATGGCGCTGCGCCGGGCGAGGTCCGGCGTGAAGGGCGCGCCGGCGACGGCCGGGCCGCGATGCAGCACCACGCCGGCCTGCGCGCCGGCGGCCAAGGCGGGCGCGGCCAGCGCCAGCAGCGCGAAGCGGGCGGAGCCATCGGCGTGCCGCAGCTTCACATCCGCCTGCAACGGCACCGCGCCGCCATCCGCCAGTCGCGCGGCAAGGCCAGCGCCACGTGGCAGGTCGCCTGGTGCGAAAACCTGGCCGAAGGTCACCACACGCCGGGCCGGGGCGCCACTGCCCTCCAGCACCAGGGCGACGATATCGCCGGACTGCGCCAGGCAGGGCATCGGCACGCTGCGCACCACGCCGGCCTGCGCCAGGGCGGCGGGCGGCGCCAGGCCAGCCAGGCCCAGCCCGGCCAGGCTCCTCCGGGTCAGCCGCATGCCAGCACCTTTCGAAAGACGGAAAGCTGGCCCGCCGTGGTTTCCTCCCAGCCGAAGCCCTCGGCATAGGCGCGCGTCGCCGCGCGATCGATGCGCAGGCCCAGCAGCCGGCGCGTGGTGGCGGCGATCGCCTCCGGCGTCGCCTCCGGCATCACCAGGCCGGCGGCCGGGCTGCGCACCGCCTCGCGGCTGCCCCAGGCGGGGCTGGCCACCACCGGCGTGCCGCAGGCCATGGATTCCAGCAGCACATTGGCCCAGCCTTCCCGCGCCGAGGCCAGCACCAGCGCATCGGCGGCGCTGTAGTAGCGCGGCAGTTCCGCATGCGGCTGCGCGCCCAGCAGGTGCACGCGATCCGCCACGCCCAGCTGCTGCGCCAGCGCCAGCAGCGCGCCGCGTTCCGGCCCCTCGCCCAGCACCATCAGCGCATGGCCGGGCAGCTGCGGCAGAGCGCGGATGACCAGGTCGTGCCCCTTGCGCGGGATCAGGTGGCCCACCGAGATCAGCAGCGGTCCCTCGCCCAGGCCGAGCCCGGCGCGCAGCGCCATGCGATCCTCCGCCGCCGGGCGGAAGGCCTCCAGGTCCACGCCGTTGCGCAGCACGGTCACCTTGTCCGCCGGTGCGCCCAGCTTCACCAGCCCGTCCTTCAGCCCGACGCTGACGGCAATCAGCGCCGCGGCGCGCTGGATGGCCTGCTGGATCATCCGCCGCGGCAGGCGATGGTCCGGCAGCTGCGAGATGTCGGAGCCACGCGCCGTGATCACCACCGGCAGGCCGAATTCACGGCCGAGCCGGATCGCGGCGACACCATCGGGATAGGCGTAGTGCGCATCGATCGCATCGAAGCGATGGCCGGCCGCGATCAGCTGCGCCAGCGCGCCACGCGCCGCGGCATGCAGCGCCGCCGGGCCGGTCAGCATGCCGATGCCGGGCAGGGCCGCGAAGCGCGGGTGGTGCACCGTGATGCCGTGCCGCGACTCGCGCGCCGCGATGCCGGCGTAGCGCGTCCAGCCCTGCAGCCGCGCGCCGCCGAAGGGCAGCCGGCCGAAGGGAAACCAGGGCACCGGCGCCAGCACGGTGCTGGTCGCCTCACCGCTGGCGACCAGGTGGCGCAGGCGGTTTTCCACGAAGACGCCATGATTGGGCTGCGCCGCGTTGGGGTAGAGGGTGCTGAAGGTCAGCAGCCGCAGCGCGCCAGCCGGCCGCGTCGCGGTCTGGTTCTGGCGCGGCGCCACGGCGCGCGACGCGGGGCTCTCCAGCAGCGTCTGGTCCGATTGCATCAGGCTGCGCCTCCTCGCGCATGTCGAAGGGCCACCAGCCGCCGCCGGGCGCCGGCTTCTGCCGCGCCGACCAGATGCAGAGCCAGGCGACGCCGATCAGGGTGAACAGGAAATACAGGCCATCCATGGCAGGGCTCCTCGCCGCGCGTCTTCATGCGGTCCGCCATCCCCTGGGTCGCCAGCCGCGTGACGCGATGGCGGGCCGCGTACCCTCCGTGATGGTGGCCGGCTGCGGCGCCTCCGCCAAAGCGCGGCGCACCAGGACATGCGCGGCGCCGATCACCACCAGCAGAGTCCAGAGGAAGTCCCAGTAGCTCAGCGACAGGAAGGTGCCGGCCACCAGATAGGCGACAAGCGAGACCTGCGACATGCGCCCCAGGTCATGCGCCCAGCGCAACTCCGCCCGGCCGCGCGCCATCCGCACCATGCGCTGCGCATAGAAGGCGCCGGTGACGATCAGCGCCAGCCAGATGAAGGCCGCCGGGAAGCCCTGCTCGCCCAACAGCTCGAACCAGATGCTGTGCACCGCGCGCGCCGGCCCGTCCGGCTGCACGGTATCCACCACGGATTGCGTATAGGGTCCGGTGAAGCCGGTGCCGGTCAGCGGATTGCGCAGCGCCAATTGCCAGGAGATCTTCCACAGCTCGATGCGGCCCATGGCGGAGCCGTCCTCCTGGTAGGTGCCGATGGTCTCCATCCGGTCCATCCATTGCGGCGGCATGAAGGTGATGCCGCCGGCCAGCGCCATGGCGAGCACCACGGCCGAGACCACCTTGCGCTGGCTGCGCCACCACAGCGTCAGCGTCACCGCTGCGAGGCCCAGCAGCGCGCCGCGCGAATAGCTGGCGATCACGGCCAGCAGCGTCAGCGCCATGGCCGCGGCCAGGCCGTAGCGGATCAGGGCGTGGCGCGATTGCAGCCGCAGGTAGTTCATCAGCGGCGTGGCGACGAGCATGGCGGCCGCCAGGTGATTGTTGTCGTGGATCATGGTCTGCGGCGGACCCCAGACGCGGTAATTGCCGCCCGTCACCAGCGAGAAGATGCCGCCGCGCACGCCGAAATGGCCGATCGAGATCACCATCACCCAGATCAGCGCGTGGATGCGCCAGCGATCGGTCAGCAGCGCGCCGGTCAGCAGCAGGCCGAGCAGCACCTTGCTGACGGCGCTGTACTTCTGCCAGACCTGCGCCGGATCCCCCGCCGCCACCGCCGTGGTCAGCGTGATGCAGACCAGGAAGGCCACCAGCAGCGCGGTGATGGCATTCAGCGGCGGCCGCTTCGGTTCCTGCGCCAGAACGCAGCCCAGAAGAGTGGCGGCGAAGACGGCCGCCGCCCAGGGCTGTTCCATGGCGAAGCCATAGACCAGCCGGTGCGGATTCATGAAGGAGATCCAGCACCACAGCAGCACGCCGACGAAGGGCCGGAAGACCGCGATCGGCAGCAGGCCGACCATGGTCAGCAGGAAGACGGCATCACGCATCGTGCGGCATCAATTCGCCAGCATGGCGTGCAGGCGTTCGGCCGCCGCGCGTTCCGGGAAGGCTGTGGCGGAGGCCAGCACCGGCGCCAGCACGCGGCGTGCGCCTTCCGCATCGCCCGCCTGGTGCAGCGCATGGGCCAGGTGGTAGCCGGCGGCCAGCTGCCCGCCCGCCGCCACCGCCTGGCGCAGCAGAGTCACCGCCAGCCGCGGCTCCCCGCTGCGGGCCAGGATCCAGCCGAGCGTATCGGCGGATTCGGCATTGGCCGAAAGGTAGTAGGCGCGCTCGGCGAAGCCGCGCGCCTCCGCCAGCCTTGCCTCGCCCTGCTCGCCCAGCACCCAGGCCAGGTTGTTCAGCGCCAGCGCATTCTCCGGCTGCGCCGCGACCACGCGCCGCAGCCGCGCCTCGGCCGCCGCATGGCGGCCGGCCATCAGGTCCAGCTGCGCCAACGCGGATTGCGCGGCCAGGTCATCGGGATGCTCCGCGACCCAGGCTTCCAGCACGCGGCTGGCCTCCGCCATCCGGTCGGCGGCCCGCAGGGCGGCGGCCTGGCGCAGCGCCAGCGTGCTGCTGGGGGCGGCGGCCTGCGCCGCCGCATAGGCTTCCGCCGCCGCCGCGTGGCGCTGCAGGCCCATCAGCACGTCGCCGGGCAGGGCGCGGGCATCGGGGCCGGCATTCGCCTGGCGCGCCATGCGGGCGGCCTCGGCCTGTGCCGCCTCCGCCCCGCTGGTCTGCCGCACCATGCCGAGCAGCGCCTGCTGCAGCACCGCATCACCGGGGCTGGCGCGCAGCCCCTCCCGCAGCAGGGCCTCCGCGCCGCGCGCATCGCCGGCGCGGAGCAGCAGCGCGGCGCGTTGGCGGCGCGCCGGGACCGAGGCCGGATCCTCTGCCAGCGCCTCCTGCGCCGCGGTCTCCGCCGCGGCGAACGCGCCGGCGGCGGCGTGCAGTTCGGACCGTGCCAGCGGCAGCGCCACGCCGCGCTGGTTGCGCAGCGCGGGCGTGTCCAGCAGCGCCAGGGCGCCGGCGATATCGCGCCGCTGCAGCAGCATATTGGCCCGCGCCAGGGCCAGCGGCGCGGCGGCGGGATGGGCCGCCTGGGCGGCGGCCAGCGCGGCCTGCGCCGCTTCCGCCACCGGGCCCTGGCGCTGCGCCAGCGCGGCCAGGCGCGTCATGGCCTCGACATTGCCGGGGGCCGCGCGCAGCACGGCGCCGAGCAGCGGCACCGCCTCCGCCGCCGAATCCTGCAGCACTAGGACCCGCGCCAGGCCGAGCCGCGCCGGTGCGCTATCCGCCTTCCGCGCCAGCACGCCTTCGAAGGCGGCGCGCGCCCCGGCCAGGTCCAGGCGCAGCAGGCGCAGCGTGCCTTCCAGCACCCCGGCCATCTCGCCCTGCCGTGCCGCCGCGTCCAGCTGCTCCAGCTCCGCCGCCGCGGCCTCGAGGTCGCCGCGCGCCAAGGCGGCGGCGGCCAGCATCTCCCGCGCGCCCGGCTGCGCCGGGCCGAGGTCCAGCGAACGTTCCACCGCGCCCTGCGCGCCCTCCGCATCGCCTGCCGCCATGCGTGCTATGGCCAGCCGGGTCAGCAGGGCCGCATCCTCCGGCGCGATCCGCGCCGCCTCCTCCAGCGCCTGCACGGCCTGGCGTCGGGCGCCGATGGCGGTCTGCGCGCGGGCCAGCAGGTCGTAGAGCTGCGCATCGCGCGGGCGGTTCTGCGTCGCGCGGGTCAGCACCGCCACCGCCTCCCGGTTGCGGCCATCGGCCATCACCATGCCGGCCAGCAGCTTGGCGCCGCGCGGATCATCCGGCCAGCGCGCGACATGGCGCCGCGCCGCGTCTTCCGCCTGCGCCCGCTGGCCCAGCCCGGTCTTGGTCAGCGCCAGCAGCAGGAAGCCGTCCGGGAAGTTGGACAGCTGCGCGGAGATGCGCTGCAGCGCCGCATCGGCCGCCTGCCAGCTGCGCTGGCTGACGAGTTGCATCGCGCGCAGATAGGCGGCGGTGACGTTGTTCGGCGCGATGGCCAGCACCGCATCGATATCCTCCGCCGCCGCGGCCGGTTCGTTCATGCGCAGCCGCGCATCCGCCCGGCGCAGGCGGGCCGGCACATCGCCCGGGGCGCGTGCGATCACCCGGCCGAAGCTGGCGACGGCGCCGGCGCGGTCGCCGCGGTCCATCTGCAGCGATCCCTTGCGCAGCCAGGCCTCGTCGGAATCGGGATACGCCTGCAGCAGCCGGTCCACGCGCGCTTCCGCCGCCGCGCGATCGCCTTCGGCCACCGCCAGCGCCACGGCGGCGAGGCCGGGCTCCAGCGCCCCGGGGTCCAGCCGCTCCGCCAATGCCACGGAGCTGCGCGCGGCGGCGACGTCGCGCAGGCTGAGCTGCGCCAGGGCGCGCGCGGCGGCCACCTGGGCCGCCACGTCCGGCGGCGCCTGCACCTCCGGGAAATCGGCCAGCAGGTCGCGCATGCGGCCCTGGATCAGGTAGCTGCGCAGCAGCAGCGCGGTGGCGGCTGCGGGATCGTGGCCGCGTTCCAGCGCGGCACGCGCCTCGCGCTGCGCCGTCTCGGCATCGCCGAGCTGCAGGCTGGCCTCCGCCAGGCCCATGCGCACCGCGCCGCTGTCGGGCTGTTCGCGCACCGCATTGCGCCATTCGATCTGGGCCGCGCGCAATTCGCCACGCGCCGCGGCGGCGCGGGCGCGATCCTGCGCATCGGCGAAGGCCGGCACACTGGCGGCCATCAGTGCGGCCAGGGTCAGCGCGGGCAGGCTATGGTATCGGGCCATGATCGTCGCCTTCACGAAGGGGGCTGGCAGGATGGGGCAGCTTCCGCGCGACGCGGCGAAAGCCCATGCGTCTCAAGCAGGTCGTAGAGCGTGGGGCGGCTGATCCCGAGCAGCCGTGCGGCGGCCGAGAGGCTGCCATTGCCGCGCGACAGGGCGCGGCCGATCATCTCCCGCTCCGCCCTGCCGCGCGCGGCGCGCAGGTCGAGATCCTCCGCCGTCGGTGCCTCATCCGGCAGGCCGGGGGCGAGCTCGAGATCGGCGGCGGAGATCAGCGGACCTTCCGACATCAGCGCGGCGCGCTGTATGCGGTTGCCCAGCTCGCGCACATTGCCGGGCCAGGGATGCGCCGCGATGGCGGCCAGGGCGCCATCGTCGAAACCGCGCAGGCGGCGCTGCGCTTCCTGCCCATGGCGGGCCAGGAACCACCGCGCCAGCAGCAGCGCATCGCCGCCGCGTTCGCGCAGCGGCGGCACGCGCAGCGTCAGCGCATTCAGCCGGTAAAGCAGGTCCTGCCGGAAGCCGCCCGTCTCCGCCAGCTCCTCCAGCGGCTGGTTGGTGGCGGAGACGACGCGCACATCGACGCGGATCTTGGTGCGTCCGCCGATCCGTTCGATCATCTGGTCCTGCAGGAAGCGCAGCAGCTTCGCCTGCAGCGACATCGGCAGGTCGCCGATCTCGTCCAGGAACAGCGTGCCGCCATTGGCCGCCTCGATCTGCCCGGTCACCTGCCGCACCGCGCCGGTGAAGGCGCCGCGCTCATGGCCGAAGAGCTCGCTTTCCAGCAGCGCCTCCGGGATCGCCGCGCAGTTCAGCGCGATGAAGGGCTTTGGTGCACGCGGGCCCTGGGTGTGCAGGGCGCGGGCCAGGGCTTCCTTGCCGGTACCGCTCTCGCCCAGCAGCAGGACGGGGACGGAGACGGTGGCCAGGCGCTCGATGCTGCGGCACAGCTTCAGCATGGCCTCGTCGGCGGTAATGATATCGGCGATCGGGCTCGGGCGCGGTGAGGCCGCAAGGCGCTGGTTCTCCTCCTCCAGCGCGCGCACATGCAGGGCGCGGTCGAGGATGGTGCGCAGCACGTCGAGATCGACCGGCTTCTCGCAGAAGTCGTAGGCGCCGAGGCCCACGGCGCGCAGCATCGTCTCCCGCTGCCCCTGGCCGCTGGCCACGATCACCGGCAGGCCCGGCGCCAGGGCGCGCAACGCGGCGAGGGTGGCGAAGCCTTCGGCGACGCCCTCGGCATCGGGTGGCAGGCCGAGGTCCAGCAGCACGGCGGCGGGCTGTTCGCGCCTGGCCATCGCCTCCGCCTGGCGGCGGTCATTGGCGATGACGACGCGCCAGGCGGGGAAGGCCCAGCGGTATTGCGCGCAGAGGCCGGGATCATCCTCCACGATCAGCAGCTTCGGCTTGATCATGCCGCGATCTCCTGCAAGCGGGGGGCGTGGCTATCGGTCTGGCAGGGCAGGGTGAGGCGCATGGTGGTGCCGGCGCCCGGTGTGCTCAGCGCCAGCAGGTCGCCGCCCGCATCGCGCAGCAGGTCGCGTGCCTGCCAGGCGCCGATGCCATGTCCATCGGCACGGCCGGAGACCAGCGGGCGGAACAGCCGGTCGCGGATGAATTCGGCGGTCATGCCGGGGCCGCGATCGGTGATGTCCAGCACCATGCGCCCATCCTGCCGGCGCAGCGCGAGGCGCACCGGCACACCGGGCGGCGAGGCCTCGATCGCATTGTCCAGCAGGTGGCGCAGCGCAGCGGCGAAATTGTGGGGCGGGATGGCGATGCGCAAGGTCTCGGACGGATCACTGACGAGTTCCACGGGGTGCGCCACCTCGTGCAGGATGGTCTGCAGCGTCTCGATCGGCGCCAGCAGTGTCGGCGGCTGGGCGGCCTCCGGCTCCCGCAGCCTGGCGATCAGCGCGCTGATGCGTTGCGCCGAGGCGCCGAGGGTCAGCAGCATGTCGCGCTGGAATTCGGGATCGGAAATGTTCTGCTCGGCATTGGCCAGCACCATGGTGAGCTGGCTGGCCACGTTCTTCACGTCATGCGCCACGAAGGCGAAGCGCCGCGCATGTTCGGCCAGCGCGCGCTGGTCGTGCAGCCGTTCTGCGGCGCGGCGCTCGGCCAGGAACATCGCAACCTCCCGCCCCACGGCGCGCAGCAGGTCGAAGGCTTCGGCATCCAGGCGGAAGCGCGCGCGGGGCGGTGCCAGCAGCACCAGGCCCAGCAGCCCGTCGCGGTGGTGGCGCAGCGGCACGGCGAGCCAGAGCGGGCCCAGCTCGTAGCCCAGATCGGGCGGCACTTGCGTGACGATCTGCCGGCCCTCATCCAGCGCCGCGACGAGAGGGTGCGCCGGCGGCAGTTCCAGCGGCGCGGCGGGCAGGTTCCAGGATCCCGCCCAGCGCAGCGGCCCGCCCGGCGCATCGGACAGCAGCAGCAGGCCGGCGGGGCTGTCCACCGGATCCGCCACCGCGATGATGGCGCGCTGCTCGGCTTCCGCATGCTGCGCGGAGAGCGTGGCGACGCAGCGCAGCCATTCGGCGCGATAGTCGAAGCGCGCGGCGAAGAAATGGTCCACCACATGGCGCCGGAGGTGGGAGCGCATGGAGGCGGAGGAGGCGGCGACCGCAAGGGCCAGCACCGCGCCGGCCAGCAGGCTGACCTGCGCCGCGCCGCCCCAATCCGCGCCGAAATGCCGCAGCCCTTCGCCCACGGCGCCGACGCCGGTGAGGAAGGTGCCGGCGATCACCAGCGTCGCGCCATGGAAGACCACCTGGCGGGATACCGCCGGTGCGCGGCGCCAGCGGCGGTCCCGCAGCGCGGCCAGCACCAGCAGCGGCATGGCCAGGGCGGTGAGCACCGCGCGCGCATCCAGCAGCGCCGGCGCATAGAATCGGTGCAGCGCTGCATCGGCATGCAGCACCACATCCAGTGCCGAGAGCCCGCCCAGCGTGAGGCAGGGCAGGATCACATGCCAGCGCAGGGCCCGATCGGCGTTGCGGTACAGGTTCTCCGCCACCAGCAGCACCAGCAGCGCCAGGCCGAGGCGGGCCATCAGCCCGGGCGAGCCCAGCGTCGGCAGGCGCGGCGCCTCCGGCAACAAAGCCGCCAGCGCCAGCAGGGTGACGGCGGCGCCGAGGACGGCGAAGCGCAGCGCCAGCGGCGCGGCCTTCGTGCCGCCATAGCGACGCGACAGCAGCAGCAGCAGCCCCAGCCAGGTGGCGCTGCGCAGGATCTCCAGCGCGCCGGCCAGGCCATCCAGCGGCAGGCCTGGCTGCAGGGCGACCGCGGCCGCCCAGCCCGCGGCGACCAGGCAGGCCAGCGCGAGTGGGAATCCGTGCGGGATCCCCCCACGGCCGCGGCCGCAGAGCAGGATCAGCCCGGCCCAGCCGCAGCACAGCACGGCAGCCGCCGCATGCAGCCAGGGCGACGCCATGTCAGCGCGCGCCTTCCTGGAACAGCACGACGCGCACCGTCGCCAGCAGGATCAGCAGGTCCAGCAGCAGGCTGCGGCGGCGCACATAATACAGGTCGTAGGACAGCTTCATGCGCGCATCCTCGACCGAGGCGCCGTAGGGGTAGTTCACCTGCGCCCAGCCGGTGATGCCCGGTTTGACGATGGCGCGGTCGTGGTAGTGCGGGATGATCTCGCCCAGCTGCGCCACGAAGGTCGGGCGCTCCGGCCGCGGGCCGACCACGGACATGTCGCCGCGCAGCACGTTGATGGCCTGCGGGATCTCGTCGATGCGCGTCAGCCGCAGGAAGCGGCCGATGCGGGTCACGCGCGGGTCGCCGCGGATCGCCCAGCGCGCGACGCCGCCGGCTTCCGCATCCGTCACCATGCTGCGGAACTTGAACAGCATGAAGGGCCGGTTGTTCAGGCCGATGCGTTCCTGCCGGTAGAAGATCGGCCCGCGGCTGTCGATCTTGATGGCCAGCATGGTCAGCAGCAGCAGCGGCAGCGTCAGCAGCAGCAGCGCGCCGGCCACCGCGATGTCGAAGCCGCGGCGCGCCGCGGCCTCGATCCGCGTCGTATGCGCCGCCTTGGCGCTGCCCAGCCAGCCGGCGGGTAGGCTTTCCAGCTCCAGGCGCTTCAGCCCCTGCTCGCTGAATTCCGCATCGGTGAAGACCTGCAGGCCCGCGGCGGCGCAGCTGTCCCGCATGGCGGGGGGCAGCGGCGTGGAGCCCGGCGCGATCACCGCCCAGATGCGCCAGGCGCGCAGCCGGCCGCTGGCCAGCGCCTGGGACAGCGCCTCCTCCACCGGCAAGGCGAGCGTGACCTCGAAGGGCTGGTAGCTTCCAGGCTTGCCCTGGCCCACCAGCACGACCCGGCGCAGCGGCGGGCGCAGCAGGGCGAAGCCGAGGCGCGTCAGCAGGATGGCCAGCGCGGTGCCGAGCATCACCGAGACCAGCGCATGGCGCTGCACAGCGGAAATGCCCTCGCCCTGCGTGAACTGCAGCGCCAGCACGGCCAGCAGCAGCAGGATCGTGGTGCCGGCGAGGCCGGCCAGCAGCGTGGAGCGCAGGCCGTGGACCGTGTTCGGCTGATAGAGCCCGACCGCCCCCGCCACCAGCAGGGCGACGCAGGCGGTCAGCGCGGCCAGCAGCATGGCCGGACCGATGCCTTCAGCCGTGCCGAAGGGCCCCGCGCCGACCAGCAGCGCCAGCACGCAGAGGAAAATGGCGCCGGCCTCGCCGAGGCAGAGCGCCAGCAGTTCGGAGCGCACCCCGTGGCCAAATAAGTTCGTCATGTTCTTGCCCTCGTCACCGCTCATCATGCGGCAGCGCGAGCATTTAGCGATCCGAATAATAATCACAAAATATTGTAAATGAGATGATCCAACCAAAATAGACCAAAACTTGCGTTCGGTGCAAGCCAGCGCACCTTTTTTTTGGAATTTTTTCCAGCCCGGTTCAGGATTGGCGCCTGATTTACGTCAAAGGTAAATACGGGAATTTAAATTTTAGATGGCATTGGTCGGCGCAGTTTTGTATCGCTCCCGCCGTCCAGCGGCGCAGCCCGACCGGGTCCCCCCGGCACATGTGCCCGATCTTCTCCAGCCAGCCAGGGGCCATCGGCATGAACAGTTTCCGCCTTGCAGGACTCACGGCCTGTTCCGCGCTCGCCCTCGGGCTCGCCGGCTGCGCCAACCCCGCCAACGTGGCGCCCGCACCGGCCGCGCAGGCCGTGCAGGCCGAGGCCGGCGACTATCTGATCGGGCCCGGCGATACGCTGAACGTCTTCGTCTATCGCGCGCCGGAACTCAGCGCACAGGCGCTGCCGGTGCGGCCGGATGGCCGCATCTCGCTGCCGCTGGTGCCGGATATCGAGGCGGCGGGCCGCTCCCCCACCGAACTCGCCCGGGCGCTGGAGGCGGCGCTGAAGGCCTATGTGCGGGAGCCGAATGTCACCGTCATGGTGCAGTCCTTCATCGGCCAGCCCAACCGCCAGATCCGCGTGATCGGCGAAGCGACGCAGCCGATGGCCATCCCCTACCGCGAGGGGCTGAGCCTGCTGGACGTGATGATCGGCGCCCGCGGCCTGACCCGCTATGCCGCGGGCAACCGCGCCGAGATCATCCGCCGCCCGCCCAATGGCGCGGGGCCGGAGGTGATCCCGGTGCGGCTGGATGACCTGCTGCGGTCCGGCGACATCTCCCAGGACGTGGCGATGCAGCCGGGCGATACGCTGGTCATCCCGCAGGGCTGGTTCTGACCGTGAACCTGCACGGGCTGCTCCGCCGCACCCTGGCGGCCGGCGCGCGGCACCGCTGGCGCGCCCTGGCGCTGGCCTGGGTGGTCTGCCTCGGCGGCTGGGCAGGGGTCGCGCTGATCCCCAACCAATATGCCTCCACCACCCGGGTCTATGCCGATGCGGATGCGATCCTCGGCCTGCTGCTGCGCGGCATCGCCATCGACAGCTCCCCGGCCAGCCAGGTGGAGACGCTGCAACGAACTCTGCTGTCGCGCCCCAACCTGGAGAAGATCATCGCCCGCACGCGGCTCGAGGCGCAGGTGCAGGACGAGGCGAGCCGGGAGCAGGTGCTGAACCGCCTGGCGCGCGACATCCGCATCCGCACCCAGACGCGCAACCTGTTCACCATCGAGTTCCAGGACCGCGATCCGCGGCTGGCGCATGACGTGGTGGCGACGGCGCTGAACCTGTTCATGGAGGCGGCGACCATCACGGATCGCCAGCAGATGGACAATGCGCGCGACTTCGTCTCGCAGCAGATCGCCTCCTACGAGGTGCAGCTGCGCCAGGCGGAACGGCGGCGCGCGGAATTCCGCAGCCGCTTTATCGATATCCTGCCCTCCGAGGCGCTCGGCGGGTCCTCCCGCCTCGAATCCGCGCGGGCCAGGCTGACGCAGGTGCAGGGCGAGCTGGAGGATACGCGGCGGCGCCGCGACCTGACGCGCCAGCAGCTGGAAGCGGCCCGTGAGACGCCGGCGCCCGTGGCCACGGGCGGGGGCGGCAATCCCCGCCTGGCCGAGGCGCAGCGTGCCCTGGCCGAGCTGCGGCTGCGCTACACCGACCAGCATCCGGATGTGCGCGCCGCAATGGGCGTGGTGGCCGCCGCGCGCAGCGCGGGTGGCGGTGGTGGCGGTGGCGCCCCCGCGGCCGCAGCACGCGAAAACCCGGCGCTGGAGCTGATGCGCGTGCGGCTGGTGGATGCGGAATCGCAGATCGCCTCGCTGGAGCGGCAGGAGCGCGAAGGCCTGGCGGAGGTCGAGCGGCTGGACGAGATCGCGCGCAGCGCGCCCCAGGTGCAGGCCCAATTCCAGAACCTGGACCGCGACTACACCGTGCTGCGCCGGAACTACGAGGAGCTGCTGGCGCGGCGTGAATCGCTGCAGCTGGCCGGCGCCGCGCGGGACAGTTCGGACCGCGTGCAGCTCGAGGTGGTGGACCCGCCGACGCGGCCGACGCAGCCCGTCTCGCCCAATCGCCTGCTGCTTTCGGCAGGCGTGCTGGTGCTCGGGCTCGGCGCCGGGGTCGGGCTGGTGCTGCTGCTGATGCAGTTCGATCGCAGCTTCTACACGCTGGCCGATCTGCGCCGCATCGGGCTGCCGGTGCTGGGCGCCGTCTCCGCCCCGCCGCGCCGCGGCGCCGTGCTGTCCGGCATCGGCTTCGCCGGCGGCGTCGCGCTGCTGTTCCTCGCCTTCGGCGCCGTGCTCGCGGATGCGCCCCGCATCATTGCAAGGATGCTGCTGGCATGACCGGGATGACCGCACCGCGCAGCCACCTGGCGGAACGCGCCGTGGCCGCCATGGGGCCGCTGCGCGCCACGGAGACGCTGGCAGCCGAGGCGCTGGCCCCGCAGGAGCCCGTGCTGCGCGAGGTGCTGCGCAATGCCGAGAGCTTCACCGCACCCCCCGCGGCGCCGCCGCCCGCCATCGGGCTGGAGGCGCTGCGCGAGGCGGGCCTGGCCTTCGAGCCGCAGGCCGAGATCCGCCCGCGCCTGGTGGAGGAACTGACGCTGATCCAGCACCAGGTGCTGCGCGCCATCCCGCCGATCGATCCCATGCGTCCCGCACTCGGCGCGCGGCAGGCGGTGATGGTGACCAGCGCGCGGCCGGAGGAGGGGAAGAGCTTCATCGCCCTGAACCTGGCCGCCAGCCTGGCCGCGGCCGGTGAGCGGCCGGTGCTGCTGGTGGATGTGGATGGCACCAGCGGGGCGCTGACGGAACGGCTGGGCCTGGCGCAGGCGCCGGGCCTGCGGGCCCTGGCGCAGGATCCGTCGCAGCCGGTCTCGCTGCTGCTGCGCACCGCGGCCATCGCCGGGCTTTCGGTCCTGCCGTATGGCGCGCGCCTGCCGGGCCAGGCAGCGCCCAGCGGCGCCGCCCTGGCCACCGCGGTGCGGACGCTGGCGGCGGCGCTGCCGCGGCATGTGCTGGTGCTGGACACGCCCGCGGCGCTGGCGTCCAGCGATGCCCCGGCGCTGGCCGCCATGGTCGGCCAGGTGCTGCTGGTGGTGCAGGCCGAGGCGACGCCGCGCGATGCGGTGGAAGCCGCGCTGGATGTGCTGGAGGCCTGCCCGGTGCTGCAGCTGATGCTGAACCGCAGCCGGGTCGCCAGCGACGACAGCTTCGGCGATCCCGCGGCCACCGCCGATGGCTGAGCAAGCCCTGCGCGCGCGCCCGCTGGCGCTGCTGCTGGCGTTGGGCGCGACCCCGGCGCTGGGCGCCAGCCCGCCGCTGCCCGATGCGACCGGCCCCGGATCCCTGCCTTCCGTCCGCGCCGCGGCGGAAGCGCGTGCCACCGCGGAACGCGGCGGCCTGGCGGATACCTCCGTCGCGCCGCCGATCCGGCTCGGCCAGTTCGGCTACCCCATCACCGGCGTGCCGTCCGCGCCCGCGGAGCCGAGCCGCGCCTGGGAGATCCGGCCCAGCCTGTCCGTGCAGGCGGTGGCGACGGACAACCTGCGCCAGAGCAGCAACCGCAAGAGCGGCGATGTCTTCACCACCATCGAGCCCGGCGTCGCCATCTCGGCGGATACGGCGCGGCTGCAGGGCGTGCTGAGCTATGCGCCCAGCGCGCGCTTCCATGCGGAGAACCGCAACGAGGACCGGCTCGACCACAATTTCAACGGCCAGGCGCTGGCCAGCCTGGTGCCGGGCCGGGTCTATCTCGACGTGCGCGGCGCATCCTCCGTGCAGAGCGTCACGGGCGGCTTCGCGCCCGAATCCAATGCGGTGGCGGAAGAGGGCGACCGCCTGCAGACCACCAGCTTCCAGGTCTCGCCCTATATCGTGCAGCGCTTCGGCGACACTGCGACGGCGCAGATCGGCTATGCCTTCCAGTCGGTCGACCAGTCCGGCGGCGATGGCGCGCTGGCGCTGCAGCCGGGTCTCGCCGGGCAGGGCCTGCGGCGCGGCGATGTGACGCAGTCCTTCACCGCGCATCAGGGCTATGCCGTGGTGCGCACCGGCCCGGATTTCGGCCGGCTGGCGATGGAAGGGCGGCTGGAAGCCACCTCCTATATCGGCGACGGCGTGCTGGACGGCGCCTATCGCCGCATCGGCACGGTGGAGGCACGCTACGCCATCCTGCGCGGCGTCGCCCTGCTGGTGGAAGGCGGCTACGAGCAGCAGCGCTTCGCCGGCACGCCGGGAATCGACATCAGCGAACCGGTCTGGGCCGTCGGCGCGCGGTTCGACTTTTCCGAATCCAGCAGGATGACGGTGCGCTACGGCCGGCGCGACGGGTTCAATTCGCTTTCGGTGGATGCGAGCATCGCCGTTGGCGGGCGTACCCGCGTCTCGGCGCGTTATGGCGAAAAGCTGAGCAGTTCCGCGCTGGATGCGGCGGACCTGCTGTCCACCACCTCGCTCGACCAGTTCGGCAATCCGATCGACCTCTCGACCGGCCTGCCGGTGGTGCGACCCTTCAGCGGGTCCTTCCTCGGCACGCAGAACAGCCTTTCACGCGTGCGCAGCGCCTCCGCTGCCATCGTGCAGACCTGGCCGCGCGACATCTTCGCCCTGACCGTGACGCAGGAGGAGCGGACGCCGGTTTCCGTGGCGCAGGGCGGCACCGCCTTCGCACAGCGCGGCACCTCCGGCAGCTTCACCTGGTCGCATGCGCTGACGCCGGCGACTGATGCCATCGCCTTCCTGCAATACGGCCGCAGCAGCAGCGACCTGGGCGGCGATGGCACGACGATGAGCGCCAGCCTGACCTTCGTGCACCAGCTGCGGGAGCGCACGGCGCTGACCCTGCAGCTGGCCAGCAGCCGGCGCGAGACCGCCGGCAGCAACCAGACCGCCACGCAGAACTACATCCTCATCGGTCTTCGGCAAACCTTCTAGGAGCCCGCGATGCTAGGCGAGATCTACGGCTTCCGGGCGCATCCATTCCAGATGACGCCGGATGCCAGGCTGTTCTACGAAAGCTCCGTGCATGCGCGCGCCTATGCGCATCTGCTCTACGGCATCGCGCAGCGGGAAGGCTTCGTCGTGGTCACCGGCGAGGTCGGTGCCGGCAAGACGACGCTGGTGGAGCGGCTGTGCGGCCAGCTCGACCCCACCGGCTTCGCCGTGGCGCGCGTCAGCACCACCCAGGTGCAGGGCGACGACCTGCTGCGGCTGGTGGCCGATGCCTTCGGCGCGGAGCCGGAGGGCAACAAGGCCGCCGTGCTGCGCGGGATCACCGCGGCGCTGCGCAGCGGGGAACGGCGCTTCCTGCTGATCGTCGACGAGGCGCAGGGCCTGGCGCCGCCGGCGCTGGAGGAACTGCGCATGCTCTCCAATGTGACGGAGGGCGGCCAGGCGCCGATGCAGACCATCCTGCTCGGCCAGCCGCAGCTGCGCCGCACGCTGGCGAGCCCGGATCTGGACCAGCTGCGCCAGCGCGTGCTGGCCTGCTACCACCTGGGCGCGCTGTCCCGCGAGGAGACCCATGCCTATGTCGAACACCGCATGCGCGCGGTGGGCTGGCTGGATCATCCGCGCTGGGAAGGCGCGGCGCTGGACCTGGTGCACCAGCACAGCGAGGGCATTCCCCGCCGCATCAACCGCCTATGTTCCCGCGTGCTGCTCGGCGCCGCGCTGGAACGCGCGACGGTGCTGACCACGCAGCTGGTCGAGGCGACGGCGATCGAGCTGGAGGAGGATCTGGGCGGAGGCATGGCGGCGCAGGTCTTCGGCATGCCGGCGCCCGAGGCCGGCGCGGTGCTGCGGGAGATCGAAGGCCGCGTCGAGGCGCTGGAGAGCCTGACGGCGCGGCGGGAGCGGGTGTTCCAGCAGATGGCCGAGCTGTTCGGCGGCGGGCGGAGGGCGCATCGATGAACGCATCGCTGAACACGGCATCGCGCAGCATCCGGTTCCGAGAGAACGGGCTGCGCAACGCGATGAGCGTCGACGTGGAGGACTGGTTCCAGGTGCAGGCCTTCGCGGAAGCGATTCCGCGCGCCGAATGGGACTATCTGTCCTGCCGGGTGGAGGCGAATACGGAACAGGTGCTGGAACGCTTCGCCGAGGCTGGCGTGCGCGGCACCTTCTTCACCCTGGGCTGGGTGGCGCAGCGCTACCCGCAGCTGGTGCGCCGCATCGTCGATGCGGGCCACGAGCTCGCCAGCCACGGCCATGGGCATGAGCGGGTGGACCTGATCGGCGCCGAGGCCTTCCGGGCCGATATACGCCGCGCGCGCCTGCTGCTGGAGGATGCCGGTGGCGTCGCCGTGCGCGGCTATCGCGCGCCGACCTTCTCGATCGGCCCGCACACCCCCTGGGCGCATGCGGTGCTGGCGGAGGAGGGCTATGGCTATTCCTCCTCCATCTTCCCGGTGAAGCACGACCTGTACGGCGCGCCGGACGCACCGCGCGGCCCGCACCGGCCGCATCCGGACGGCGTGCTGGAACTGCCGATGACCACGGTGCGCGCCTTCGGCCGTTCGCTGCCTTGTTCAGGCGGCGGCTGGTTCCGCCTGGCGCCCTACCGGCTGTTCCAGGCCGGGCTGCTGCGGGTGAACCGGGTGGAGGCAAGGCGCGGCATCTTCTACTTCCATCCCTGGGAGCTGGATCCGGAACAGCCGCGCGTCTGGCAGGCGAAGCCGCTGTCGCGCTTCCGCCACTATACCGGGTTGCAGAGCATGGGCGCGCGGCTGGATCGCCTGCTGCGCGACTTCGCCTGGGGCAGCATGTCCGATGTCTTCGCGGCGGAGCTCGCCGAGCCCGCGATGCCCGCGAAGCTGCGCGCGATGGCGGGGTGAGCATGGTGCGGATCATCGAGCTTCAGGACGGCGCCAGCGCCGCCTGGGACGATTTTGTCCATCGCATGCCGGAAGCGACCTTCTTCCACCTGGCGCCCTGGCGCCAGGTGATCGAGCGCGCCTTCGGCCACGCCACGCATTACGCCTATGCCGAGCAGGATGGCGCCATCACCGGCGTGCTGCCGCTGGCGCGGATGAAGACGCTGCTCTTCGGCGATGCGCTGATCTCGACGCCCTTCTGCGTCTATGGCGGCCCGGTGGCGGCGACGCCGGAAGCCGCCGCGGCGCTCGAATCCCACGCCATGGACCTGATGCGCCGCACCGGCGTGCCCAGCCTGGAATTCCGCCGCCGCGACGCGGCCGATGCCGGCTGGGACGAGCGCCCCGCGCTGCATCACACCTTTCGGCGCGCCATCACCGGTGATGCCGAGGCGGACATGAAGGCGATTCCGCGCAAGCAGCGCGCCATGGTGCGCAAGGGAATCTCCAACGGCCTGCGCAGCATCTCCAACACCGACACGCGCACGCTGCACCATGTCTATGCGCGCATGGTCCATGCGCTTGGCACGCCCGTCTTCTCCGAAAAGTATTTTCGCATCCTGGGCGAGGCCTTTCCGGATGCGCATGATGTCACCACGGTGCTGCACGAGGATCGTCCTGTTGCCGCCGTGCTGAACTTCCACTTCCGCGACGAGGTGCTGCCCTATTACGGTGGCGGCACGCCGGCGGCGCGCGGCCTCGCGGGCAACGATTTTCTCTACTGGGAAGTGATGCGCCGCGCGGGCGCGGAACGTGGCGCGCGGATCTTCGACTTCGGCCGAAGCAAGGCCGGCAGTGGCGCCTTCGACTTCAAGCGCAACTGGGGTTTTGAGGCGCAGCCGCTGCACTACTGCTACCAGCTGCGGCAGGGCGCGCGGCTGGCGGAAAACAATCCGGCCAACCCGAAGTTCAAGCTGATGATCGCGGCCTGGCGGCGGCTGCCGCTGCAGGTGGCGAATCTGATCGGGCCGCAGATCGTGCGGGGTCTCGGCTGATGCGCCCGCGCCTGCTGTTCCTGTGCCACCGCATCCCCTATCCGCCCGACAAGGGCGACAAGATTCGCGCCTGGCACATGCTGGACCGGCTGGCGGAGAGCTGGGACATCGACCTCGGCTGCCTGGTCGACGACCCGGCCGACCTGCGCCACCTGCCGGTGCTGCAGGCGCGCTGCGCCAGCGTGGAAGTGCGCGAGACCGGCAGCCGCCGCCAGGCCGCTGTGCGCGCGCTGCTGCGCTGCCGGCCGGGCCTGCCGCTCAGCCTCGGCTGGTTCCATGAACAGGGGCTGTGGGACTGGACCCAGGCGCAGCTCGCCACGCGGCAGCACCAGGCGATCTTCGTCTATTCCTCCGCCATGGCGCCCTACGTCATGGGCACGGAGGCGCAGCGCGAAGGCACGGTCCGCGTGCTCGACATGGTCGATGTCGATTCCGAAAAATGGCGCGCCTATGCAGCAGACGCAAAACCGCCGATGCGCCAGGTCTGGGCGCGGGAGGCGCGGACGCTGCGCGCCTTCGAACGCCGCGCCGCCGCGGCCTTCGATCGCACGCTCCTCGTCTCCGCCGCCGAGGCCGCGCAGTTCCGCGGCATGGCGCCGGAGGTGGCGGCGCGGGTGGACCATGTGGACAACGGCGTCGACCTCTCCGCCTTCGATCCGTCGCAGCCGACCCAAAGCCCCTATGCCGCCGGCAGCCGTCCCATCGTCTTCACCGGCACCATGGACTACCGCCCGAATATCGAGGCGGTCAGCTGGTTCGCCACCCAGGTGATGCCGCTGCTGGCCGACCTGCCGGGCGTGGAATTCCATATCGTCGGTGCCAATCCGGCACCGGCGGTGCGCGCGCTGGCCGCGCTGCCTGGCGTGCATGTGGCCGGCGCCGTGCCGCGCATCCAGCCCTGGATCGCGCATGCCGCCTGCGCGGTCGCGCCGCTGCGCATCGCCCGCGGCATCCAGAACAAGGTGCTGGAGGCGATGGCCATGGCCCGCCCCGTCGTCGCCAGCCCCGAGGCCTTCGAGGGCGTGCGCGCCCTGCCGGGCCGCGACATCCTGGTGGCGGAAGATGCCGAAGCGATGGCGGAGGCGCTGCGCGGCGTGCTCGCCGGCCGCCATCCCGGCCTCGGCGCGCGTGCGCGCAGCGCGGTGACGGAAGCGCATGACTGGCGCGCCACGCTGCGGCGGCTGGATGCGGTGCTGCCAGTGCCACGGGTGCGGGTGGCGGCATGAACGTCACCCTGCCGGCCCGCCCCGCCACCCTCCAGGCCGGTGGCTGGGCGCTGCCGCTGGCAGGGCTCGGCCTCGGCCTGCTGGCGCTGGGCCTGCTGTTCCGGGCGGAGGTCGAGGCCGCGGTCGCGACCTGGGACCGCTCCGCCGCCTATGGCCATTGCTGGCTGGTGCTGCCGATCGCGGCCTGGCTGGCCTGGCAGCGCCGCGCCCGGCTGGTGCAGCTGCGGCCGGCGCCTTCCCTGGTGCTGGCGCTGCCCGCGCTGGGCGCCGCGCTGGCCTGGCTGGTGGCGGAACGGCTGGGCATCATGGAGGGGCGCCAATTCGCGCTGGTTGGCCTGGCCTGGGTGCTGGTGCTGGCGGTGCTCGGCTGGCGCATCGCCTTGGCCATGGCGGCGCCGCTGGCCTATCTGATCTTCCTGGTGCCCTTCGGCGAGTTCGCCACGCCCTTCCTGCAGGATGTGACGCTGCGGATGATCCTGGCCGGGCTGCGGCTGCTGGGCATTCCCTTCTACGCCGATGGCCTGGTCATCGAGATCCCGGCCGGCACCTTCCTGGTGGCCGAGGCCTGCGCCGGGCTGCGC
Organism: Falsiroseomonas tokyonensis; assembly: GCF_019024325.1. Classification (GTDB taxonomy): domain Bacteria; phylum Pseudomonadota; class Alphaproteobacteria; order Acetobacterales; family Acetobacteraceae; genus Falsiroseomonas; species Falsiroseomonas tokyonensis. The sequence goes on along the minus strand of NZ_JAFNJS010000001.1, from coordinate 568,236 downwards.
TTCCTGATCGCGACCATCGCTTTCGGCGCGCTCTATGCGCTGGTCATGTTCCGCAGCCCGGGGCGGCGGCTGCTGGTGCTGCTGCTGGCGGTTGTGGTGCCCATCCTGGCCAATGGCATCCGCGCGCTGGGCATCGTGCTGCTGGGCCATCACCTGGGAAGTGCGGAGGCGGCGGCGGCGGACCACCTGATCTATGGCTGGGTGTTCTTTTCCGTCGTGCTGCTGCTGCTGGTGCTGGCCGGCCTGCCCTTCCGGCAGGATGCCAGCGTGCCGGTGGCCTCAGCGCCGCCGCGCCAGGCCCCGGCGCGCCCGGCCCTCGCACTGGGCGCGGCCGCGCTGGCGGTCGGGCTGGGCGCGGCGGGACCGCTGGCGGCGGGGCGGCTGGATGCCGGCGTGCCGGCGCCGCAGGCGGAGGCGGTGGCGCTGGCCGCGCCGGAGGGCTGCGAGGCGGAGGGGCTGGTGCTGCGCTGCGCCGGCGCGACGGCCTCCGCCCGGCTGTTGGCCTTCGCGCCGGCGGCCAATTGGTCCGCCGTGGCTGCGGCGCGGCGGCTGGCCGCCGGCATCGCGGACGACGAGGCGCTGACCTTCGCCCTGCGGGAGCCGGGCGTGGACTGGCAGGTGCGGCAGGAGGCCGGGCGGCCGATGGTCGCGGTTGCTGCCTGGCGCGACGGCGCGCCCGCCGGCGATGGCCTGCGCGCCCGCCTGGCGCAGGCCCTGTCCGCGCTGCGCGGCGGCACCGCGCGGCCGGTTCTGCTGGTGGTGGAACTCGCGCCGGATGCGGCGGCGCGGCCGGATCCGGTGCGGCTGCGCGGCCTGATGCGCGCTTTGCTGACGGCGCAGCGCGAAGGCTTGGTGCCGCGGGCGGCGACCATTTCCGCCGGCGCCTGAGGAGCCCTGTCGGCCGGCCTTACGACGGCCGGTTGAAACTCTGGAAGTGCCATTTAAAACATTGATATGATTGATGAAAATGGGTGGCACGGGGGTTGCTTGGTAGGCGGCAGGGCGCACCACTTCCGCCCCTCGCGCATGCCAAGGAGACACCATGAACAAGATCCTCGCCGCCGGCTTCGGCCTCATCGGCCTCGCCGCCCTCAATACCGCCCAGGCCGCCCCGTCGCTCGCCGTCCAGGTCTTCGAGGACAATGTCCTCGTCGGCGGGCTGTCCCAGAGCACGACCAGCGGCTCCCTCTCCACCAGTGGCTCGACGCCGAACTTCAATGTCAGCGCGACCGCCACCGGCGCCCCGCTGCTGGCCGAGCCCTCGCTGCTGGCGCAGACAACCACCGTCTCTGCGCAGGACTTCGCGGGCACGCATACCATCCGCATCGAGTTCACCCAGACGGGCCTGACCTCGGAACTGGCCGGCGGTCTCTTCGCCAGCCTGGCCTCCACCTTCACCTCCAACTTCCTGGTGAATGGCCAGCTGATCGAGGACATCACGCTGACCAACTATGTCAGCGCGGACAATGTGGCCTTCGGCCGTGACGAGCAGATCGCCACGCAGACCTGGTCCGATGGCCCGACCAATGCCTCCCCGGCCATCGTCGCGAATGTGGAACTGCCGAACGAGCTGTTCTCGGAGACGGTCGTGATCACCGCGACCTTCACCGGCGGCCAGGCTGGCCTGCAGGCCAGCTCGCAGATCGTGAAGGTGCCGGAGCCGGCGTCCCTGGCGCTGTTCGGCACGGCGCTGCTGGGCATGGGCCTGGTGCGTCGCGCGCGCCGCAAGGCCTGACGCATCGGCGGGGCCCACCGGGTTCCGCTGGCAAGGTGAGGGCGCGTCCGGCCGATGGCCGGGCGCGCCTTTCGCTTTTTCTGGCGCTACGCCTCCCGCGCCCAGGCGACGCGGTCGAGATAGGTCTGCAGGAAGCTGCGCACGCGCGGTTCGGCGCGCGGGCTGAACAGCTCCGCCGGCGGTGCCGCCTGCACCACCACCCCGTGGTCGAGGAAGACCACCCGCGTCGACAGCCGCGCGACAAAGCCCATCTCGTGGCTCACCACCAGCATGGTGGTGCCGGCGGCGGCCAGGTCGCGGATCACGTCCAGCACCTCCGTCGTCAGCTCCGGATCCAGCGCCGCGGTGGGCTCGTCGAACAGCAGCACGCGGGGCTCCATCGCCAGCGTGCGCGCGATGGCGACGCGCTGCTGCTGTCCGCCCGAAAGCGCGGCCGGCTTGCGCCCGCCCAGCGCGCCGAGGCCCACGCGCGCCAGCGCCGCATCCGCCTTCGCCGCCGCATCGGCGGCCGGCATCCGGCGCACCAGCTTCAGCGCCAGTGCGACATTCTCCCGCGCCGTCAGATGCGGCCAGAGGTTGAACTGCTGGAAGACCATGCCGACCGCGCCATCGCCGGGCCTTGTTTGCCGCCCCTCCACCATCACCGCGCCGCCCGAGACCTCGTCCAGCCCGGCGATGCAGCGGAGCAGGGAGGATTTGCCGGAGCCGCTCGGCCCGATGACGCCGATCGCCTCGCCCGGCATCACGTCGAGGTCGATGCGGCGCAGGATTTCCGTATTGCCCACGCGCCGCTCCAGCGCGCGGACCGAAAGGATGGGCGTGCTCATGCCGCCAGCGCCCGGGCGATGCGGCGTTCGGCGAAGCGCGACGCGACCGCGGTTGCCTCCACCAGCGCCCAATAGACGATCGCCAGCACCAGCGTGGTCTCGGCGAAGGCGAAGGTGGCGGAGCCGACGCCCTGCACCCGGAAGGTCAGCTCCGGCACCGTGATGATGGACAGGATGGCGGTCTCCTTGATCAGGATGACGGCGAGATTGGCCAGCGAGGGCAGCACGGCCAGCGCCATCATCGGCAGCATGATCCGCAGCACCGCCTGGTTTCTCGGGATTCCCAGCATGCGCGCCGCCTCCAGATGCCCGGGCGGCACCGCCATGAAGCCGGCGCGGAACACCTCGGAGAAATAGGCCGCGCCATAGACGGACAGCGCCACCCACCCCGCCACGATCGGCGTCAGGTCGATGCCGATGAAGGGCCCGCCGAAATACAGAAGGAAGCACTGCACCAGGAAGGGCACGCCACGCACCGCCTCCACCGCCGCGGCCAGCGGCCAGGACAAGGCGGCGGGGGCGAAGAAGCGCAGCGCCGCCACGACGAAGCCCAATGCCAGGCCCGTGGCGACGCCCGCGCCCCAGATCGCGAGCGTCAGCGGCAGGCCGCGCGCGGCGGCGGCGAAGCTGTCCAGCAGCGCCTGCATCATACGGCCCGGCCCTCCACGCGGCCGCGCGCCAGCAGCGTCAGCGCCAGGTTGATCACCAGGTAGATGGCGCCGCAGAGCGCATAGGCGGGCAGCGGTTCGAAGGTGCTGGACGCCAGCGCCTGGGCGCTGCGCGTCAGTTCCAGGATGCCGACGACGGAAATCAGGGAGGAGGCCTTCACGATCAGGATCGCCTCGCTGATCAGGGCCGGGCGCATGGCCTGGGCCGAGATCGGAAGGCGGATGCGCAGCAGCGTCTGGCGGGGCGTGAGCCCCAGCAGCCGCGCCGCCTCCAGCCCGCCCTTCGGCACCAGGGCGAAGCCGCCGCGGATGATCTCCGCCATATAGGCGGCGCAGCACAGGCCCAGCGTGCCGATGGCGGCGACCAGCGGCGGCAGGTCGATGCCGATGAAGGGCAGGGCGTAATAGGCCAGCAGCAGCTGGATCAGCAGCGGCACGCCGCGGAAGAAGCTGACATAGGCCAGCGCCGCGCGGCGGCCCCAGCCCGGCGCGCCATCGCAGGCCACCGCCAGCGGCACACCGACGACGAAGCCGATGGCGACCGCCACTGCGGAGATCCAGATGGTTGCCAGCGTGGCCTGGGTCATCGAGGGCAGGGCCTCGACCAGGAAGTCCCAGGTCACGCGCGACTACGGGCCGCTTTCAGGCCGGACTCAGGCATTGGCTTCGACCACGCGGGCCGGCACCTCGAAAGCCTGGCCGAACCATTTGGTTTGCAGCGCGGCCAGGCGGCCATCGCCGCGCATCGCGTCGATCACGCCATCGATCGCATCCAGCAGCGGCGCCGTCTCGGCATCCTTGCGGCCGAGATAGCCGAAATAGACCTTGGCGCCGAAGGGCGGGTTCACCACGGAGAAGACACGGCGCTGCTGCGCGACATAGGCGATGTTCGGCAGCGAATTGGCCACGGCCACGATCCGGCCCGCCGCGAGGTCCGCATAGGTCTCGCTGAAGGACTGGTATTCGCGGATCTGCACGTTCAGCCCCTTGTCGCGGACGAAGTTCTGCAGCTGGGTGAGCTGCGCGGTGGCCTGGGCACAGCCCACCGTCTTGCCGTTGATATCCTCGGGCTTGGTAATGCTGGCATCGCTGGCGCGCTTCAGCAGGGCCACGGTGGCATCGGCGATGGGGGCGCAGAAGCGGTAGCGCTCCATCCGGGCGCGGGTGATGGTGGCGGGGCCGGCGACCAGGTCGAAGCGGCCGGCCTCGAGCCCGGGCAGCACGCCGGGCCAGGGCAGGTCCTGGAAGCGGATGCGCAGGTTCAGCGCCTTGCCGACCTCGGCGAACAGCTCGCTGTTCATGCCCACCTGGCGGCCGCCCTCGGTGAAGTCGAAGGGGGCGAAGTGCAACTCCGTTGCGACCAGCAGTTCACCGGCGGCGCGGGCCTTCTCCAGGTTGTTGGCGCGGGCGCCGCGCGTCGCCAGGGCCGGGGCGGCGAGCGCCGCGGCGGCCAGCACCGCGCGCCGCGAGATCAGCAGCTTCGTCATCATCCTCTCCTGGCCTTGGCGGCCTGCGTGTTGTCCCAGGCCGTACTGGCGCATCCCTGTCCTGCATGCCCCGCTTGAAGCTAGTTGACATGACAGGTCATGACCGTAGGCTTGGCCTGCCCAGGCAATCAAGCCCGGATCGATCGGATCATTTCATCATGCCCGACGGCGCCGTCCAACAAGGACTTCCGGTGATCGACATCGCGGATTGCGCCGAGGGCGGAGATCTGCACAGGGTTGCGGCAGCCATCCGCGCCGCCTGCACAGGTCCTGGCTTCTTCTATATCCGCAATCACGGGGTGCCGGCGGAGGTCATCGCCGCGGCGGTCGAGGCCTCCCGCCGCTTCTTCCACCTGCCCGAGGCAGTGAAGGCCGCTACGCGCGCCAACCTGGTGCATCGCGGCTGGCACCGGGCCGGCGGTGCGGTGATGGAGGGCGCGACCAAGCCCGACCTCAAGGAATTCTTCTCGATCGGCCTCGACCTGCCGGGGGACCATCCGGTGGTGCTGGCGGGCGAAAAACTGCGCGGGCCGAACCAGTGGCCGGCGGCCGTCCCGGACTTGCAGCCGGCCATGGAGGCCTATTTCGCCGCGGTCGGCGCCTGCGGCGCGCGACTGCTGCTCGCCGTCGCCGTCAGCCTGGACCTGCCGGCCGACTTCTTCGCCCAGCACTACACCCTGCCCTTGCAGCGCACCCAGGCCATCTTCTACCCGCCGCAGCCGCCCGACGACACGGAAGGCTTCGGCGTCGCCCCGCACACCGACTTCGGCTGCATCACCCTGCTCTGGCAGGATGACAGCGGCGGGCTGGAGGTGCGGGAGCGGCAGTCCGGCGCCTGGATTCCCGCCCCACCGATCCCCGGCACGCTGGTGGTGAATGTGGGCGACCTGCTGGGCCGCTGGTCCAACGACCGCTTCGCCAGCACGCCGCATCGCGTGCTCAACCGATCCGGCCATGAACGCATGTCCATCGCCACCTTCTACGATCCCAATTTCTCCGCGATGATCGATCCGCGGGCGCTGGGTGCAAACCAGCCGATCTATGAGCCGATCACCTGCGGCGCGCATATTTTGGGCCGCTTCGCCCAGGCCTTCGCCTATCGCAAGACCGCCTGATGCCGGAGGCCGCGCCCCAGCCGCTCTACGCCGTGGTGAAGGCGCATGTGCTGGCGCATATCCGCGACGGCAGCTGGCCGCCGGGGACGCGCATCCCCTCCGAGAATGCGCTGGGGCCGGAACTCGGCGTCTCCCGCATCACCATCAACCGCGCCTTCGCTGAGCTCGCGCGAGATGGCGTGCTGCACAAGGTGGCGGGCGTGGGCACATTCGTCGCCCGCCGCAAGCCGCGCTTCGGCCTGGTGACCATCGAGGATATTGCGGAGGAAATCACCGCCCGCGGCATGGAATGGTCCAGCCGGGTGCTGAAGCTGGCCGAGGCTCCGCTGCCGGCGGAAGCCGCTGCGGCGCTCGGCCTGCCAGCCGGCCAGGCGGTGCCGCATAGCAGCATCCTGCACCGCGGCGACGGGGCGCCGATCCAGCTGGAGGCGCGCTGGCTGCGGCCTGGCTATGCGGCCGGCTACCTCGACCAGGATTTTGCGAAGGCCACCACCTTCGCCCATCTGGTCCGCACCGGCCACGCCACGGAAATGGAACAGGCGATCAGCGCCATACTGCCGGATGCGTCACTGGCCCGGCTGCTGGACGTGCCGCGCACCCAGCCCTGCCTGGTCATCCGCCGCACCACGTTTACGGAAGGCGTGGCGATGACCTTTTCCCGCCTGGTGCAGCCGGCGGATCGTTTCGAGATCGCGGGTCGGGCGGCGCTCGCGCCCCTCTGACTTGATGCGGATGGCCAGGGGCCCACATGCCGGCGCATGAACCCCGTCCCCCAAGCCGGCTGATTCCTGGTGCGCGCCTTTCGCTGGCTGGTGGCGCTCGGCCTGCTCGCCGGGCTGGGATGGCTCGGGCTGCGGCACCTGCCGCCGGAATGGGACCCGCGCCAGCCGCTGGACCTGACCGCCGCGCCCAATCTGATGACCGGGGTCAAGCTGCGCCGCCTGGCGGTGCAGCCGGAGGCCTGCTTCGCGGCGCTGGAAACCCTTGGCCGCCCGATCTCCCGCATCCCGGACCGGGACTCCACCATCGGCTGCGAGATCCGCCATGCCGTGCGGGTGCCGGCCGCGACGCGCATGACGCCCTCGACACCCTTCGCCACCTGCCGCGTCGCCGCCGCCTGGCTGCTGTTCGAGACGCAGGTGATGCAGCCGGCAGCGCGCCGGCACCTGGGCAGCGAGGTGGCCAGCACGCGCCACTTGGGCACCCAGGCCTGCCGCAACGTGAACCACGCAAGCAGCGGCCGCCGCAGCCAGCACGCCACCGCCAATGCCATCGACATCGCCGGCTTCACCCTGCGCGACGGGCGAGAGGTGACGCTGCTGCGGCACTGGGATTCGGGCGGCGCGGAGGCCGCCTTCCTGCGCGCCCTGCGCGATGGCGCCTGCGACTGGTTCCGCGCCGTGCTGGGTCCGGACTACAACGCCGCGCATCGCGACCATTTTCATTTCGACATGGGGCCCTGGCGGGCCTGCCGGTGATCAGTCCGGCCGTGTCCCTCGCCGGCTCCAGGGCCAGCGGCCCTCGATCTCCACCTCCAGCGACAGGCTCAGCACGGTGCGGATCAGCACGATCAGCCCCAGCGTCGCCACCGTCTCCAGCGTCAGCGGCGCGGCCACGGTATGCACGATATCGGCGGCCACCAGCAGCTCCAGCCCCAGCAGGATCGCCCGGCCGAGCTGCGCACGATAGGGCGTGAAGGCCTCCGCCCAGCCGCGTGAGCGCCCACCCAGCCCGTCGCGCAGGAACAGGAAGGTGGTGGACAGCACGCCGAGCAGCAGCACGACGACGCCGAACAGCTCCAGCCCCGCCGCCACCCAATCCGCGACGGCGCCCACCAGGGCGCCAGGTTCGAAGTCCGACATCCGGGGATAAAGCGGCGAGGCCGGCGATGGTTGCGGAACCACTTCGCGCGCAAATCGTCTTGGCGGTGATGGATGCCAGCCTCCGGCGCGCTTTGCCCGCCCTGCACCGACTGCTGGAGACGCCGGAGGCGGCCGAGCTGCTGCAACAGCATCCGCGCGCGGCCGTGGTGGCCGCCTTGCGCGCGGAGCTCGCAGGCCTGCGCGCTCAGGCGCTGCCCTTCGAGACCGCCCGCAGCTTCGCCGCGGCGCGGGCAGCGCTGGCGGCGGCCGCCCGGCCCGGGCTGCGCCAGGTGATCAACGCCACCGGCGTGGTGCTGCACACCAATCTCGGCCGCGCGCCCCTGCCCCAGGCGGCGCGGGACGCCGTGGCGGCGGAGGCCGCGGGCTATTGCAACCTGGAGCTGGACCTCGAGACCGGCCGCCGCGGCCATCGCCACGCCGCCTGCGCCGCCCTGCTGGCGGAGCTGACCGGGGCGGAGGCCGCGCTGGTGGTGAACAACGGCGCCGCGGCGATGCTGCTGGCGCTGTCCGCCCTGGCCGCGGGCGGGGAGGCCGTGGTCTCCCGCGGCGAGCTGGTGGAGATCGGCGGCGGCTTTCGCATTCCCGACGTGATCCGCCAGGGCGGCGCCCGGCTGGTGGAGGTCGGCGCCACCAACCGCACGCGCCTGGCCGATTATGCAAATGCCATCGGCCCCGAGACCCGCCTGCTGCTGCGCGTCCACCAGAGCAATTTCTTGCAGATGGGCTTCACCGCCATGGTGGAGCCTGCCGCCCTCGTCACGCTGGCGCGGGAAGGCGGGCTGCTGTCGGTGGTCGATCTCGGCAGCGGCGCGCTGGTGGATCTCTCCGCCCATGGGCTGCCGGCGGAACCCACCATGGGCCAGGCGGTGGGGCAGGGCTTCGACCTGGTGGTGGCCAGCGGCGACAAGCTGCTGGGCGGGCCGCAGGCCGGGCTGCTGCTGGGACGCGCGGCGGTGGTGGAACGGCTTGCCACCCATCCGCTGATGCGGGCGCTGCGCTGCGACAAGCTGACGCTCGCGGCGCTGGAGGCGACGCTGCGGCTGTATCGCGACCCCGCCGGGCTGCGCGAGGCCGTGCCGGCCCTTGCCATGCTCTCTGCCACGGCGGAGGAGGTGGGCGCCCGCGCCGCCCGCCTGCTGGCGCTGCTGCCGGAAGGGCTGGCGGAAATGGCCGAGGGCACCTCCCTCGTCGGCGGCGGATCCCTGCCGGCGGCGGCGCGATACGCGCCTGCAGCGCCTGCCAGCCCGCCAGGAAACGATCGAAGGGCCGCAGGATCAGCGCATGCTCCGCGGCGCCCGGCACCAGGGCGGGCACGGCGCCGCTATTGACAGAAAGCAGGTCGAAGCGCAGCGGACGGGCGGTCCCCTCGCAACACACCTGGCCGCGGGCGAGATCGAGGCCGCGTGCCTCCGCCCGCAGGAAGCGCGCCCCCGCGGCGCGCGCCATGCGGGGCAGGTCGATCATGCATTCCCCCGGCGTGAAGCGGCCGGCGATGAGGCCGGGGAGCATGCCGGAGTAAAGCGCCTCCGCCTCCCGCGCCACCAGCGTCACGCGGGTGCCGGCGGGCAGCGGCTGGCGCGCCAGGCGCCGCAGCACACCGAGATGCGCATGGCCGGCGCCGAGCAGAAGCAGTTCACGTTCGACCGGCGCATCGCTCCGCATGGTGGCTCCCGCTTGTACCCGGCTTCGTTGCAGGGTGCGGGGCCAACGCGGCTGGCGGCGGGGCGTTTCAGATTGGGGCGTTCAACCGGGAATCTGCGCCGCCACCGCCTGCACCACGTCGCGCGTGCCGACGCCGCCGAATTCGGCGGTGCGCAGCCCCTGCGCGAAGGCGGCATCCACCGCCGCCTCCAGCTCCGTCGCCGCATCGGACCAGGCCTGGCCGGCGCCGCGCGTGCCGAGCCAGTCCAGCATCAGCGCGGCCGAGAGCAGCATGGCGGTGGGGTTCGCCACGCCCTTGCCGGCGATATCCGGCCCGGTGCCGTGGCTCGGCTGGAACACCGCATGGTTGTCGCCGATATCAGCCGAAGGCGCATAGCCCATGCCGCCGATCAGCCCCGCGCCGAGGTCGGAGATGATGTCGCCGAACATGTTCTCCATTGGCAGCACGTCGAAATCCCAGGGCCGTCGCACCAGGTCCAGCGCCATGGCGTCGATGTAGTGGTTGGCGTGCGGCACGCCGGGAAATTCCGCCGCGACCTCCGCAAAAACGCGGCGCATGAAGGCCATGCTGAGGAAGACGTTGGCCTTGTCCACCAGCGTGACCTTCTGCGGCCGGCGCAGCCTTTCGGCGCGGCGCTCAGCCAGGCGGAAGGAAAAGCGCGCCAGGCGCTCGGTGGTGGCGCGGGTGATCACCATGGTGTCACGCGCCTCGCGGTCCTCGATCATCTCCCCGCGGCCGCGCGCCCAGAACAGGCCCTCCGTGCTTTCGCGCAGGATCACCATGTCGATCTTTGCGGCCCGCGGGTCGCTGAGTGCCAGCGGCACGCCGGGGATGGCGCGGATCGGGCGCACGCCGGCATAGAGGCCGAGGCGGAAGCGCAGATCGAGCTGCGGCGCGATCTCCGTGCCGTCCGGGTAGCGGATGCCGGGCCAGCCCATGGCGCCGAGCAGGATGGCATCCGCGGCCTCGGCGCGCCGGAAAGTCTCCTCGGTCATCGCGGTGCCGGTTTCCTGGTAGAGGAAGGCGCCGGCCTGCAGGGTCTCCGTCGCCAGGCCCAGCCCGTGGCGGCGCACCAGCTTTTCCAGCACGAAGCTCGTGGCTTCCGTCACCTCCACGCCGATGCCGTCGCCGGGCATCACGGCGATGCGCAGGGAATTGGTGGTCACAGCCATGCCAGGCCACTCCGTTCGATCAGGGCAATCAGTTCCGCCCCGCCGCGCTGGCGGTGCTGGCGATAGACTTCGCGCGCGCCATCGGCATCGCCGGCGCGGATCGCGACCAGGGTTGCGCGATGCTCGGCGGTGGAGCGCGCCGGCAGCGGGCGCATGGCCAGGGTGAACATCCGCGCCCGGTGCGACTGGTCCCAGACCTGCATCACCATGGCCGACAACCGCCGATTGCCGCAGAGCGTGGCCAGGCCATGGTGGAAGGCCTCATCCGCGCGGGCCCAGGCCGGGCGATCCTCGGCCGCGATCGCGGCTTCCATCGCGTCGCAGGCCTCGGCCAGCGGGCGCAGCGCGGCATCGTCCAGCCCGCGCCGCGCCAGCAATTCGGCAGCCTTGGGTTCCAGGCTTTCCAGCACGTCGTAGATGTCGCGCATATCGGCGGCCGAGATCGGCTGCACGCGCATGCCGTGGCGCGGCGTCACCGTCACCAGCCCGTCCTGCTGCAGGCGCAGCATCGCCTCCCGCACCGGGGTGCGGGACAGGCCGAGCTGCACCGCCAGCTCCGCCTCCAGCCGCTGCGACCCCGGGGGCAGCAGATTGTCCAAGATCATCGCCTTCAGCCGCTGATAGGCGGTTTCGGCGGCGGTGGCCTGGCGCGCGGGCGCGGTGGGAAGGGCGGCGTTCACCCCCATAATAACGCATACGTTGTTGCATGCGACAAGGGCTTCACCCGGGCTAAAGACGCCTGCCACCTGGGCGTGTAGGTTGCACGCAGTTGCTCGGCGTGGGGACTGCTCGCGGGATGGAGGACAGGGACAGTCTGCGGCGGGTGACGGCGGTGCGCCGTGTGCGATTCCGCGACCCGGCGGCGCTGGCCGCTCGCCCGGGGGGGGATCAGACCCCGCCACCGCCTTCGCGGAAAACCTCGGCGCTGTCAGAGCATCTGCGGCCGAGTGACCTGGTCCCCGTGACCACCAGCGCAGCCATGACCTTCGATGCGCCGCCTTCCGTGGCCCGCCTGGCCACGCTGCGCATCGTGCTGAAGCTGACGGGCTATGGGCTGCGCGTTCTGGGCCAGCGCATCACCGGCCGCTACGATCCCACCGCCGCGGCGCGCGACCTGCGGGAGATCTTCGAGAAGCTCGGCGGGCTTTGGGTGAAGATGGGCCAGCTGATCGCGCTGCGCTCCGACCTGCTTGACCCCGCCTTCTGCGAGGAGATGAACCGGCTGCAGTATCGCGCCGTGGGTTTCCCGCCCGAGGAATCGCTGCGCATCATCCGCGCGGAGCTGGGGGTGAACCGGCTGGAGGATGTCTTCGAAAGCCTGAACCCGCTTCCCTTCGCCTCCGCCTCCATCGCGCAGGTGCATCTGGCGCGGCTGCGCAAGCCGAATGTCGATGTCATCGTCAAGGTGCTGCGGCCCGGCGTGCAGCAGGTGTTCGAACGCGACTTCCGCCTGCTGAAGAGCATGGTCTCGATCATCGACCTGATGCCCAGCATCCGCGTGCTGCGCCTCGGCGATGCCCTGGCCGAGCTGCGCCGCATCATCGCGGAGGAAACGGACTTCCGCTTCGAGGCGGCGAATATGAAGCGCATGCGCCAGCTGCTGCGCGACGAGAAGGTGCTGATCCCGCGCGTCTTCCGGCACTACTCCTCCTCTCGCATCCTGGTGTCCGAATGCGTCTGGGGCGTGCTGATGGCGGACTATATCCGCGTCAGTGCGCAGGATCCGGAACGGGTACGGCGCTGGCGGGCCGAGAACGACATCGAGCCGGAGGAGGTGGGTGAGCGCCTGTTCTCCAGCTATCTCCGCCAGCTGATGGAGGAGAATTTTTTCCATGCCGACCTGCATCCGGGCAACATCATCCTGCTGCGCAACGGGCGCTTCGCGCTGATCGACCTGGGCAGCGTGGGGTCGGTGGACCGCGAATTCCTCGGCATCTACCAGGCCATGCTGCGCTCGCTCGGCAACCAGGATTTCGCCAAGGCGGCGGACCTGCTGCTGCGCATCTGCAGCAATGTGCGCGCGGGGGACCTGCAGCAGATCCGGGCGGAGCTGATCCGCTGCTATCGCGACTGGGCCGCCAAGGTGCATGTGGAGGGCCTGCCCTATCACGAGCGCAATATCCTCTCGGGCAGCAATGCGGCGGGCCGGGTGCTGGCGCGCTACGGCGTGGCGCAGAGCTGGGACCTGCTGAAGCTGGGCCGCGCCTGGGCGACGATGGACGCCTCGCTGAACCAGCTCTTCCCGGACATGAACTACATCAAGCTGTTCCGCGCCTATTTCGCCGATGCGCAGCGCCGCCAGCTCAGCCGCATGCTGCGGCCGGGCACGCTGCGCAAGCAGATCGGCGGCGCCGTCAGCACCCTCTCCGAATACAACCTGGTGCTCAGCTCGCTGCTGCGGACCCAGGCGATCGCGCTGCAATCCACCACCTCCAAGCTGTCGCGCATCGGCGTGATCCTCGCGCGCGGCATGAAGCTCGGCACCGGCGTCGCGCTGCTGGTCTTCCTGATGACCTATCTGGAGCAGCACCATCCGCAACTGGCCCAGGCCGCGGGCCTGTCCCGGCTCAATCCGCTGTCCGGAACCAACATGCCGCGGCTCAGTGAGATGTGGTGGGGGCTGCTGCTGCTGGGGGGCTTCGTCACCTGGCGCGCGCTGAAGCGCATGCAGCGGGAGCTCTCGCGCCGCGATTGATCCTTCCCGTTCCACACGCAAAGCGATAGTCTTTCCCGCCTGCTGCAAGGGGAGGGCCGCCGATGTCGCAGACCGCAACCGCCGAGGCGCCGCAGCGCTCCGCCCTCGGCCTGCTGGGCCGGCTGCTGCTGGCGCGCGGCCGCAACCGCGCCGACCTCTGCTACGAATTCATGGGCACCCGGAACTGCCCGACCACCGACTGCACCTATCTCAACCTGGGCTATTGGCGGGACGCCACCAGCTATCGTGCGGCGGCGGAGGCGATGGTGGACCTGCTGGGGGAAGCCGCCAGCATCGGCCCGGGCGATATCGTGGTCGATGCCGGCTGCGGCTTCGGCGACCAGGACCTGCGCCTGGCCACCACGCGCAATCCCGCCCGCATCCATGCGCTGAACATCACCAGCCTGCAGGTGGAGCATGCGCGTATCCATCGCGCCGATCCGCGCATCACCTACCACTGCGCCAGCGCCACCCAGCTTCCCTTTCCGGACGGCAGCATCGACCGCGTCATCTCCCTGGAAGCCGCCTTCCACTTCGACACCCGCGAGGATTTCCTGCGCGAGGCGTTTCGGGTGCTGCGGCCTGGCGGGCGCCTCGCCGTGATCGACCTGGTGCCGCTGGAACGCGAGGGCCGCGTGGTGACGGGCGGGCTGCGCGGCACGCTGGAACGCTGGGCCTCGCAGATTCCGAACGCCAATGTCTATGGCGTGACGCGCTACAACGCGCTGCTCGGGGAGATCGGCTTCACGGACCGCGTCTTGCGCTCCATCACGGATGACGTGGTGCCGGCCTATCTCACCTTCATGCGCGGCGTGCTGAACGACCCGGCCGAGGGCGCGCGCTTCCACCCGATGATCCGGGAGACGATGAAGCGTAACGGCAACCCCTTCGCCATGTCCGACTACATCCTGGTGACCGCCGGCAAACCCTAGCGCCGCCCCTCATACCGCACCGGCACGCCGGCGGCGGGGGAGACGAGAAAGCCCACGCGCTTCAGCGGCGGCACGCCCGGCTGCAATAGCGAAAAGCGGCAGCGGGCGAGCAGGGTCCCCAAGAGCACCTTCAGCTCGAACATCGAGAATTGCGCGCCGGGGCACATGCGCTCCCCGCCCCCGAAGGGGAAATACTCCCAGGGGGCGTAGCTGCGCTCCAGAAAGCGTTCGGGGCGGAAGACCTCCGGCTCCGGGAAGATCGCCGGGTCGTAGTGCAGGATGGCGGAGGCGGCGGCAACCGTGATGCCGGGCGGAATCTCGTAGCCGCCGAGGGTCATCGGCTTGGCCAGCACGCGATTCACATCGGTGACGGCGGGCCACAGGCGCAGCACCTCCCGTACCACGGCATCGAGGTAGGTCAGCTTGCCCAGCGCTTCCGGCGCCGGATCCGGCCCCAACGGCGCCAATTCCTCCAGCAGCCGCGCCAGTGCATGCGGCGTGCTGTGCAGCCAGTGGATGGCCCAGGTGAGGGAGACGGCGGAGGTCTCGTGGCCGGCGACGATGGTGGTGATCAGGTTGTCGATCAGCGCGGCCTCGGACATGCCGTTGCCATCCTCATAGCGCGCCGCCACCAGGTGGCCGAGCGTGTCGCCGCGCCCCGCGCCTTCGCTGCGCGCCCGCGCGATGGCCTCGCGCAGCAGCGCCTCCAGTCGCGCACGGGCCACTGCGAAACGGCGGAAGGGCGGCAGCCAATTCCATTCGACGCGCAACGCGGACAGCAGCAGGAAGGAGGGACGGCCGAAGGCCAGCACGAAGTCGCGCAGTGCCGCATCGAAATCCGCGCGCTGCCGCGGCGTATCGGCGCCGAAGACGGTGCGCAGGATGACGTCCAGCGCGATCTCCAGAGAGGCCTCGCGCAGCACGAATTCATCGCCTGGCTGCCAGCGGTCCGTCACCTCCCGCACGGCGTCGCGCATCATGCCGCCCTGGCGGGCCAGCACATCGCCCTGGAAATTCGGTACCAGCAGCCTGCGGTCGCGGCGCAGCGCGCGGCCGGCGAGCTGCGCCATGCCATTCTCGCCCAGCACGCGGCGCGGGCCGATTTCGGTGTTCACGCCATACTGGTCGACGGGCGCGCCAAAAATCTGGCGGACGAGGTCGGGCCTTCCGGTCATCACGCAGCGCCGCGCGGTGCGGATGGTGAAGACATCACCGTAGCGCCGCGCGGCCTCCCGCAGCAGGGTGTAGGGATCGGCGACATAGCGCGCGGCCTGCAGCGCGCCGAAGCCGGGACCGGGGGGCAGCCGCGCCATGCTCAGCCCCGCTTCGCTAGACGCGTGGGGGTTGGCGGCGCGAGGATTTGCCCGATGCGTCGGCCATTCTCGCCCTGCAGCAGGGCAAAGTGGTCGCAATCTATAGGGATGCGCGTGATCGGTCCGGCGAAGAGCGCCTGCCAGCCCTCCCGGTAGCCGCGCGTTGCCGCCGTATCCGGCAGGCCCAGCAGATTGCCCGGCGCGGCGAGGCCGTCGCGGCATTCGAACAAAAGCACCTCGAGCTCCTGCGTCAGCGGCGCCGGGCGATAGGCGCGGAGCGCATCGCCGATGGCCCAGCCGATGCGATCCATGGCCGCGAGCTGCCGGCGCAACTCATCCTTCGGCAGCGGCGGCGTGGCGTGCTGCCGCAGATGCGCCACCACGTGGTCCAGCGCCGCGGGGCCGTCGAGCCCCGCCAGGTCCTCCAGCACCAGAAGCTGACGCATGCCCCAGCGGGCGCCAAGCCAATTGCCGGCGACAAGGTGGATATAGCCAGGGCCGAAGCTGGATTGCAGGTCCAGCAGAGCGGGACTGCCGGGCGCATTCGCGTCCAGCAGCACCAGCTTTTCCACGGCCTGTCCTGCAGCAAGAAGCTGCCGCGCCATCTCGAAGGCGATGGCGCCCCCGCCGGAATAGCCGCCGAGCCGAAAAGGTTCGGCGATGCCACTGCGACGCAGCGCAGCGACGTAATGCGCCGCCATCGCCTCCACCGTCGGCAGCGGCGCCGCCTGGCAATCGAGACCGAGCGCCTCCAGCCCGAACACGCGCTGGTCGGGGCCGAGGTGGTGCGCCAGTTCCGGCAGCCAGTGCAGGTCGCCGGAGCCGCCATGCACGAAGATCCAGGCGGGGCCCTCGCCTTCGTCGCGGATCGGCACCAGTGGATTGTCGCCCTCCGCCATGGCGATCCGCCAGCCGCCGCGCGGCGCCGGCGGCTGGCGCGCGATGAAGGCGGCGAGGCGTGCCGGCGTCGGATGATCCCAGAGCGCGATAGGCGGCAGGCGCACGCCGAAGTCCCGCTCCGCCGTCTGCATCAGCGCGATGGCGGCGACGGAATCGAGGCCGAGCGTGCCGAAGGGCGCATCCGGCGCCACCGCCTCCACGCGCAGCTGCGCAGCAACCAGCGCGCAGAGTTTCTCCACGCCCGGATCGGCGGCAACGCGCGGCCGCAGGGGCACGGGATCGGCGGCGGGCACGGCCACCGGCTCCACCCAATGCCGCGTGCGGGCGAAGCGGTAACCGGGCAGGGGCGGCACGCGACCGGCCGGCATGAGCGGCGCCCAATCCACCGCCTCGCCCGCCTGCCATCGCGCGGCGAGGGCGTGCAGCGGGCCGGCCGCACGCTGCGGTGGGTTGCCTACCAACGCCGCGCGCAGCTCGGCGAGGTTCGCGACGACGAAGGCCCGGCGTTCGGCAAAGGCGGCGCGGCGGCGGGCGAGGGTATATGCGATGTCGCCCAGCGCGGCCTCCGGATGGCGCGCCAGCCAGTCGGCCAGCGCCGCCGCGGCACGATCCAGCGCCGCGGTGTCGCGCGCCGACAGCACGACCACTTCGAGCTCCCGCGCCACAGCGGCGTTAGACACCGAAGAAGCATCCTCGGCCAGCACGAGGTGCGCATTGGTGCCGCTGAAGCCGAAGGCGCTGATCGCGGCGCGGCGCGGCGCGCCATCCGGCGGCGCCGGCCAGGGCTGGGTCTCCGTGGCGATGCGGAAGGGCGTGCCGGAGAGCGCGAAATGCGGATTCGGCCTGGTGCAATGCAGGCTGGCGGGAATGGTCTGGTGGCGCAGCGCGAGCAGCAGCTTGATCAGCCCCGCGACGCCGGAGGCCGCCAGCGTATGCCCGATATTGCCCTTCACCGAACCCAGCGCGCAGTCCCCCGTGCTCCCGAAAACCTCGGCCAGCGCGGACATCTCCATGGGGTCGCCGAGCTGCGTGCCGGTGCCATGCGCCTCCACCAGCCCGATCGTCGCCGTGTCGATGCCGTGGCGCGCATGCACGGATCGCAGCAGTCGCACCTGGGAAGCGGCGCTCGGCGCCGTCAGGCTCGCGGTGCGGCCATCCTGGTTGGTACCGGAGCCCTCGATGATGGCGAGCACCGCATCGCCATCCCGCCGCGCCAGGTCCAGCCGCTTCAGCACGACCACGCCCACACCCTCGCCGGGCACGAAACCATCGGCCGTGGCGTCGAAGGGCCGGCAGCGCCCGGTGGCGGAGAGCATGCCGGCTGCGCCTGTCATCAGCTGCATCTGCGGCGTCAGCATCAGCGAAACGCCGCCGGCCAGTGCCATCTCGCATTCCCCGTCCAGGATGCTGCGCCGGGCCAGATGCGTGGCGACGAGGGCGGAGGAGCAGGCCGTATCCACCGCCAGCGCCGGCCCCTGCAGATCCAGCACATAGGCCAGCCGCGCGGCGAGGATGGAGGCCGCATTGCCGAGCAGCGTCAGCCCTGAGATCTGCGCCGGATCGCGCGGCAGCAGCTGGGAGTAGTCGCCCTGGCCGCAACCGACAAAAATGCCGCAGGCGGTGCCGGCAAGGCGCTCCGGCGTCTGCCCCGCATCCTCCAGCGCATGCCAGGCGGATTCGAGGAACAGCCGCTGCTGCGGATCCATCAGCGCGGCTTCCTGCGGCGACAGGCCGAAGAAGGGCGCGTCGAAGCGATCCACCTCCGTGATCGTGCCGGCCCAGGGCGTGGTCTCCGGGCGCTGCGCGGCGGCCAGGATGCGGCGATAGATCGCCTCCCGCCACGGCTCCTCCGGCATGGCGGTCACGGCGTCGCGCCCTTCCGCCAGAAGGGACCAGAAGGCCTCAGCATCCGGCGCGCCGGGCAGGCGGCAGGCGAAGCCGATGATGGCGACGCGCTGCTGGTCCTCGGGCCGCGGCGGCGGCGCGGCGGCGCCAGGTTCCGGCGCGGGCGGTTCCGCGCGGGAAGGGGGCGGCGGGTCGGGCGGCGTGCGGCTGGCCACCAGCCGCGCGAGCGCACCGAGATCGGCGCAGCGGCCCACCTCCTCCGCCGCCAGGGCGCAGCCGAAACGCTGGTTCAGCGCCTCCAAAAGGGCCATCGCCGCTTCCGGCTCCAGCGCGATCTCGGCCAGCGGCGTGGCGGCGGTGCAGGCCGCGCCATCCGGCAGCCGCGCGCGCAGGAAATCCAGCACCTCCGCCGCGCGGCCGGTCAGCGGTGCGGCCGGTGAGGCGCCGGCGCGCAGCCCGCGCAGATGCGCCGCGAGCGCAGCGAGATTTGCGTGGTCGTAAAGCCGCGCAGCGCTGAGCGAGAGGCCGAAGCGGTCATTGACCACGCGGGTGAATTCCACCGCCAGAATGCTGTCCAGGCCGAGATCGCCGAAGCTGGCCTGCGGGTCGAGATCGGCCGGCTCCAGGAACAGCGCGGCAGCGAGCAGGCGGCGCAGTTCCTCCGCCGTATCGTCGGCCGCAGCCGGCGCGGCGGGCGCGCTGCCGGCCAGGTGGTCCGCCAGCGCATCGATGGTGGCGTAGTCATAGAGCCGCGCCGCCTGCAGCGAGGTGCCGAAGGTGGCGTTCACTTCCCGCGTCAGCTCCACGGCCAGAATGCTGTCCACGCCGAGGTCACCGAAGCCAGTGGAGGTGCCGATCGCCTCCGGCTCCAGGTACAGCGCCCGCGCCACCATTTTCCGTAGCGCCTGCCGCAGGTCGGGCGTATCCGCCAGGGCGGGCAGAGCCTCGGTCACAGGTGCTGCGGCAACCGGCGGCGCCGCTACCGCTGCGATCGGGGCGGCGGCAGCAGGATGGTCGAACCAGCAGCGCTGGCGCGCGAAGCGCGTGCCGGGCAGCGGCACGCGCCGCCGGCCGGGGCCCAGCAGCGCGCCAAAGTCCAGCGCGGTGCCCTGGACCCAGAGCGCGGCGAGCGGCGCGAGCTGGCCCGCCGCCCACATCTCGGACTGCATCGCCGCCTCGGCCTGCGGCGTGGGGGCCGTGGCCTCCGGCGCCGTGCCGAGCCAGATGGCATCGCGGGTGGCCGCCGCATCCAAAAGCGCCGCGCGGGCTGCGTCCAGCCGCGCGGCCGCATCCTCGCCGGGTCGCAGCAGCACGGCGGCGCGCGCTGCCATCGGCTCCCGCCCCAGCATCAGCGTATCCGCCATGGCCTGCGCATCCAGCGCCGCGCCCTGCGCGCGGGCGTACTGCGCCAGAGCCGTCAGCATCTCCGCCAGCCGCGCCGTATCCCGCGCCGAGACCAGCAGCAGCAGCGGCTTCGTTGGCGAAGCCGCCGGCGGCACGGGCGGCGCTTCCTGCAGCACCACATGCGCATTGCTGCCGCCGAAGCCGAAGGCGCTGACGCCGGCGCGCCGCGGCAGTGCCGTGCCGTCCTTCGCCCGCAGCGGCGCCCAGGCGGCCATGCGGCCATCCATCTCCAGCGGTGAGCCTGCGAGGTCCACATGCGGGTTCAGCCGGGCGAAGTTGCGGGTGGCCGGCTGGATGCGGTGGCGCATCGCTAGCACCACCTTGATGAGCCCCGCAATGCCGGAGGCGGGCTCCAGATGGCCGAGGCTCGGCTTCAGCGCGCCGATCCGGCAGCGCGGTTCCGCCACCACATCGCCTGCAGTCGCCGCAAAAGCCTGGCGCAGCGCGAGTGCCTCCACGGGATCGCCGAGCTCCGTGCCCGTGCCATGCGCCTCCACCCAGCCGATGCTGTCGCTGGTGATGCCGGCGCGGCGGATCGCGGCCTGGATCACCGCGGATTGCGCGAGTGCATTCGGCGCGGTCAGCGATTGCGCGCGGCCGCCATGGCCTTCCGCGCTGCCCAGGATCACCGCCTGCACCGGGTCGCCATCCGCCAGGGCGCGGGACAGCGGTTTCAGCAGCACGCAGCCGACGCCCTCGCCCTTCACATAGCCGCGGCCTTCCGCATCGAAGGCGCGGCAGATGCCATCCGGCGCCAGGATGCCGAGGCGCTGGGTGCTGGCCAGGCTTTCGACCGACAGCATCAGCGAAACGCCACCGGCCAGCGCCATCTCGCATTCGCCATGCGCCACCGCACGCGCCGCGCGATGCAGCGCGACGAGGGCGGAGGAGCAGGCGGTGTCCACCGCCTCGCTCGGCCCGCGCAGGTCAAACAGGAAGGAGATGCGGTTGGGCAGCATGGCGGCGATATTGCCCAGCGTGATCTGCGCGCGCGCCTCCTCCCGCGCCGCCGGCAGCAGGGCCGCGTAGTCGTTCACCTGCGCGCCGAAGAAGACGCCGATGTCGCGACCCGCAAGGTCCGACATGCGCAGACCCGCATCCTCGACGCAAAGCCAGGCGGCCTCCAGCGCCAGGCGATGCTGCGGGTCCATGTGCACGGCCTCGCGCAGCGACAGGCGGAAGAAACCCGGGTCGAAATCCTCGACATTTTCGAGGAAGCCGCCGCGGAGCGCGAGCGTGGCGTCGGGCGTGACGTGTGGCTGCCAGGCGAGGCGCTCCGCCGGCAGCGGGCCGGTCATATCCTCGGCCGCTTCCAGGCGGCGCCAGAAGGCGTCGAGATCCGGCGCACCGGGGAAGCGGCCGGAGAGGCCGATGATCGCGATGGGTTCCTGCGCCGCAGGCTGCGCGACGACGGGCGGGGCGGGCCTCGCCTCCACGACGATGGGCTTGGCGACGGGCGCCGTGGCGCCATGCGTCTCCACCAGATGCCGCGCCAGGGCCGCGACGGTGCCATGCGCGAAGAAGACGGCCGGCGTGACCGCGACACCCCAACTGTCGCTGAGAACCGCCGCAAATTCCTTCAGGGCGATGGAGTCGAAGCCGAACTCCGCAAAACCGATGTCGCGGCCGATGCGCGCCGTGTCGATGTGCAGCAGCTTCGCGATCTGCGTGGTGAGGCGGCGCTCCGCCTCGGCCAGGTCGGCCGGGGCCGGCTCGGCGATGGCGGGCATGGCGGCGGGCTCCGTCCTGCTTGGTGGCGGGGGCGCGAAGAAGCGCGCGGCGGCGGCGGCATCGCCGGGCATCACGGCGTAGGCACCGCTGCCATGGGCCAGCGCGGCGTGGAAGGCGGCGAGGCCGGCCTCGGTCTCCAGCGGCGGTAGGCCGGCGGTCTTGAGGAACACCGCCTCGCCCTCTGTCGAGAGTACGCGCCGTCCCTCCCGCCACAGCGGCCAGCCGAGCGTGACGCTGCGGCCCGGGCGGCCGGCGGCGGCGCGTTCCTCGGCGAAGGCGGCGAGGAAGGCATTGGCCATGGCGTAGTCGCCCTGGCCGAAATCGCCGAGCTCCGCGGCCAGCGAGCCGAAGGCGGCGAAGACATCCAGCGGGTCCTGCGCGGTCGCTGCATCCAGTGCGCGCGCGCCCTGAATCTTCGGCGCGAGCACGCGGGCGATCTCGGGCCAGTCCTTCTCCGCCAGCACGGCCCCGCCCGGCACGCCCGCCGCGTGCAGCACGCCATGGATCGGCCCGAAGCTTGCGCGCACCTCCCGCAAGGTCACGGCCACCGCAGCCGCATCCGTGACATCCACCTGCCACCAGCCGGCCTCCGCCGCGCCGGCGGTGCGCAGCGCCAGGAGGCGGTCCTGCATCGCCGTGCCATCGCTGCGGCCGAGCAGCGCGATGCGGCCGCCGGTGCGGCGGGCAATCTCCAACGCGAAGATGCCGGCCAGCACGCCACCGCCGCCGCTGATGACGAAGGTGCCGCCACGGCGCAACGGTGCCGCATCCGCTGCTGCCGGCAGGGCCTGCAGGTGGCGTTCGCGGCGCCGGCTCTCCCCGCTCCAGGCGACGGGCGCCTGGCCCGGCATGGCGAGTTCCGCCAGCACAAGCGGTGCGGGAATCGCGCCGGGCGGCACCTGCACCAGCCGCAGCTCCACCGGCGTGCCGGTAAAGGCGAGCGAGGCGCCGAGCGGTTGCGCGGCCAGCGCCTCCGCCGTGCCGTGATGCAGCCGCAGCACGCGTGGCGCGACATGGGCCACGGCCTGCAGCAGCGCGACCAGCGGCCGCAGCGCAGCCTCCGCGCCTGGCGAGACGGGCGGCATCAGCACGCAGGCCTGCGGCCGGCCGGAGGCAAGAAGCGCGGCGAAATCCGCCTCGGGGGGCACTTCCACCACGCGCCAGCCGGCGGCGCGCAGCGCTGGCGCCAGGCCTGCCGCAGCGCCGATCAGCCAGGCCAGGCCGGGCGCCGCCTGGCCGGTGGGGGGCGCGTCTTCCCACACCGGCGGAAAGAGCGTCACGGCGGGCGGCGGTGCGCCGATCCAGTAGCTCTGCTCGGCGAAGGGGTAGCTGGGCAGCGAGATACGCCGGCCCTGCCATTCCGCCTTGTCCGGCTCCTCGCCCGCCAGGTAGCGCGCCGCTCGTGCCTGCAAATTTGCGCTGCCGCTGCTGGGCGCACCGCGCAGCCCCGCGACCAGCGCTGCGCGATCCGCGCCGATCACGGCCAGGCGCTGCCCGAAATGGCTGCGGCCCATCGCCAGGGTGAAGGCGACATCGCTGAGATCGGCGGCGGGATGCGCTTCCAGCCATTCGGCCAGCTGCGCCGCCCTGCGTTGCAGCGCCGGCGTATCCTTGGCCGAGAGCAGCAGCAGGAAGGGCGGCGCCGCGGTGGGCGCGGGCGCGCGGGGCGGCGCTTCCGCCACCACGACATGCGCATTCGTTCCCGAGAAGCCGAAGGAGGACACGCCGCCGATGCGCGCGCCGCCGCCCGGCACTGTCCAGTCCCGTGCCTCCGTCGCCACCGCGAAGGGCGTCTCCGCCAGCCGCAGATGCGGATTTTCCGAACGGAAATTCAGTGACGCAAAAATCCGCCGGTCGCGCAGCTGCAGCACGAGCTTCAGGAAGCCCGCGATGCCGGCGGCATGCGCGGCATGGCCGATATTGGTCTTCACCGAGCCCAGCACGACGGAGCCGGGCGGGCAGGCGCCGCGGTGGAAGGCGCGGGTCAGCCCCTCCACCTCGATCGGGTCGCCGAGCGGCGTGCCGGTGCCATGCGCCTCGATCAGCGTCACCGCATCGGGCGTGATGCCGGCCGCGTTCTGCGCCTCCGCGATGCAGGCGGATTGGGATTCGGGGCTGGGCGCGGTGATGCCGTTGGTGCGGCCATCCTGGTTCACCGCGCTGCCGAGGATCACCGCCTCGATGTGATCGCCGTCGCGCAGCGCATCGGCCAGGCGCTTCAGCACCACCACCCCCGCGCCCTCGCCCGGCACGAAGCCATCGGCTGCGGCGTCGAAGGTGTGGCAGCGGCCATTGGGCGAAAGCATACCCGCCTTCGCCGCCGCCACGTTGAAGCCCATGGTCGTGGTGATGAAGGCGCCGCCAGCCAGCGCCATCTCGCATTCGCCCGCCACCAGGCTGCGGCAGGCGAGGTGTAGCGCGACGAGGGAGGAGGAGCAGGCGGTATCCACCGCCAGGCAGGGCCCCTTCAGGTTCAGCACATAGGCGATGCGCGCGGCCAGAATGCTCGCGGCATTGCCCATGAAGGCGAAGGCCTCGGGCACGATGTCGAGCTGCGCCATGCGATGCGTGTAGTCGCCGCCATGCGCGCCGACGAAGACGCCGCAGCGCGTGCCGTCCAGCGCGGCCTCGCCATAGCCGGCATCCTCCAGCGCGCGCCAGGCCTCGGTGAGGAAGATGCGGTGCTGCGGATCGGTGAGCTCGGCCTCCTTGCCGGAGATGCGGAAGAACAGCGGATCGAAGCGATCGGCATCGCGCAGGAAACCGCCCCAGCGCAAATAGGGGGCGGCATCCTGTGCGGCGGCGGGCAGGTCCTTGGTGGTCCAGCGCTGCGCCGGCGCCTCCGTGATTCCGGCGCGGCCCTCGGCCAGCATGGCGTGGAACTCGGCCAGGCTGGCGCTGTCGCCAAAGCGGCCGGAGAGGCCGATGACGGCGATGCGGTTGTCAGTGGCTTCGCGCGCTGCTGCGGGCACTGGCTGCGCGGTGGACTCGGCGGCGAGGCCGAGCGTGCCGAGATGCCGTGCCAGCGCCTCCGGCGTCGGATGGTCAAACAGCACGGTGGGGCGCAGGTCCAGGCCGAAGCGCGCATTCAACCGCGCCACCACCTTCAGCCCCATCAGTGAATCGACGCCGAGATCAACGAAGCGGTCGCGCCGTTCGAATTGCGTCGCGGGCAGTTCCAGCGCCGCCGCGACAACCGCCAGCACGGCGCCGAGCAGCCCCTGCGCCGGCATGGCCGGCGTCGCGACGACCGGCTTGGCGACCGGTGCGGCGACCGGCGCCACCGCGGGTTCGTCGCGTTGCGCCACGAGGATCGCCTGACCGAAGCCCGCCTCCTCCGTCTGGCCGGGCAGTCCCTGCGCGCTGCTGCGGGCAAAGCCGGCGGCCGCAAAGGCGGTGCGCCAGCCGGCCACGTCGAGTAGTGGAGAGCCCGGTATGCGCGCCTCGCCGGGCTCCGCCGCCCACCAGCCATCGGTCAGGCCGAAGGTCAGCGTGGCGAAATCCTGCAGCGCGGTGACCTCGTTCAGCACCAGCGCGCCGCCATCCGGCGCCACCAGGCGGTGCAGCCGCGCCAGGGCCGGGCCGATGCCGCGCATGGCATGCACGACATTGGCGGCGATGACGATGTCGAAGCCGCCGGCAGGCAGGCCCTGAGCCTCCGGGTCGCGTTCCAGGTCGAATTGCGCCGTCTCGAAGCCCGCATGCCGATCCGCGAAGCGCGCGCGGCCGGCCTGCAGGAAGCTTTGGGATACATCGGTGTAAAGGTACCGCGCCGCGCCCAGCCCGGCGGCGCCGAGCGCGGCCAGAATCCCTTCTGTTGCGCCGCCGACGCCGGCGCCGACTTCCAGGATGCGCGGCGCCGCATGCCGCTTGGCCAGTGAAACCACCGTCTCGGCCAGCGTCGCATTGAACTGGTCCGCCAGCCGGTTGCCGCGATAGACGCCCTCCACCAGCGTCATGTCGCCGTTTGGGAACAGGATCTCGGGCGCGGTGATGCGGCCCTGCAGCAGCGCCGGCAGGTTCTGGGTGCAGCGTGCGAGCAGCGCGAGGAAGGGCGCCATGGCGGGCGCTTCCGCCACCAGCGACTCCCGCGCGGCGGTCAGCGTAGCGGCGCTGGCCGGCACGAAGCCGGGCGCGGGCCGCAGCAGCCCGTCGCGCCAGGCCACGGCGCCGGCGCGTTCCAGCATGGCCAGCAGCGCCTGGTGCAGGCCCAGCCGCGCCGGCTGGATGCCAAGGCTGCGGGCCAGCCCTGCGGGCGTATGCGCCGCGCGGCCGCGGAACAGGCCGAGCTCGGCATAGGCGGCCGCCAGCGCCTGCCGGCCCCAGGCTTCCACGCGGGCGAAATCGGCGCCCTGCGCGGCCAGATCCTGCTCCGGCGCCCCGGTCGGAGGCAGGAAGTGGCGCGCACGGGCGAAAGGCGCGCTGGGCAGGCTGATGCGCCGCGCGGCGGCGTCGCCGGCCGCCGCCCGCCCCGGCACGGCGCCGCCCTGCAGGAAGCGCGCCGCCCCATCCGCCAGCGCCGCATGGGCCGGCAGCGGCAGCAGGCCCGGCGCCTCCGCCCCACTCGCCGTCGCCACCCCCTCCGCCGCGCCATCCCGGGAAAAGGCGGCGAGGCGCGCGCGCAGCGTGGCGAGGTCCGGTGCGATGGTGGCCAGCCGCAGCGGCAGCACGGCGCGGCCCTCGGCCAGGGTGAAGGCCAGGTCGCGCGCCTCGCAGTCGGGCGCCTCGGCGAGCAGCGCCGCCTGGCGACGCAGCACCGCCTCGCTGCGAGCGGAGAGCAGGAAGAGGCGCGGCTTCGCCACCTCCGCCGCGCGCGCGACGGGGGCGGGGGGGTCTTCCAGCAGCAGATGCGCATTGGTGCCGCTGAAGCCGAAGGCGGAGAGCGCGGCGCGGCGCGGCCGGGCGCCCCGCGGCCAGGGCCTTGCCGCACGCGGCACGAAGAAGGGCGTGCTGTCCAGCTCCAGCCGGGGGTTCGGATGGGCAAAATGCGGCTGCGGCGGGATCGTGCCGTGCCGCAGCATCAGCAGCAGCTTCAGCAGCCCGGCCACCCCCGCCGCGGTCAGCGCATGGCCGATCGCCGCCTTGGCGGAGCCGAGGGCGATGCTTCCCGGCTTGGTGCCGCCCAGCGCCCGCAGCGCGGTGCAAAGCCCCTCCAGCTCGATCGGATCGCCGAGCGGGGTGCCGGTGCCATGCGCCTCGACATAGTCGAGCTCAGCAGGCAAAAGCCCGGCCTGGCGCCAGACCGCCTCCTCCAGCGCTGCCTGGGCGCTGGCGCTGGGCGCGGTGATGCCGTTGGTGCGGCCATCCTGGTTCAGCCCGCTGGCGCGGATCACGCCATGGATGACATCGCCATCGGCCAGCGCCTCCGCCAGCCGCTTCAGCACCACCACCCCCGCACCCTCGCCCGGCACGAATCCATCCGCCGCGGCATCGAAGGCGTGGCAGGCCCCGGTCGGCGAGATGGCGCCGCCGCGCGCCATGGCGGTGACGAAGGCGGGGGTGGAGATCACCGCCGCGCCGCCGGCCAGCGCCAGGTCGCAGCCGCCGGCGCGCAGGCTCTCGCAGGCTAGGTGGATGGCGGCCAGCGAGGAGGAGCAGGCGGTATCCACCGCGATGGCGGGGCCCTTCAGGTTCAGGTGGTAGGCGATGCGCGCCGCGAGGATGGAGGCGACATTGCCCAGCAGCCCCAGCGGATCCTCCGCCGCCGGCGTGCCGGCGAAGCGATGCGCGTAGTCGCCCGAACCGGCGCCGGCGAAGACCCCGCAGCGCGTGCCGGCGATGGCGGCGCCGGCATGGCCCGCATCCTCCAGCGCCAGCCAGGCCTGTTCCAGGAACAGCCGCTGCTGCGGGTCGATCAGCGCGGCCTCCGCCGGGGCGATGCGGAAGAAGCCAGGGTCGAAATCCTCGGCATCTGGCAGGAAGCCGCCGCGCAGCCCGGGCGCCGGCGCGCCCCATCGGCTGGCGGGCGCATCGCTCAGCGCATCGCCGCCGCTGGCGAGCAGCGTCCAATAGGCATCGAGATCGGCGCAGCCGGCGAAGCGGCCGGCCATGCCGATCACGGCGATGGCATCGTCGCGCGGCGGCTTGGCGGCGGGTTCGGGCAGCCGGCGCAGCAGGCGCTCGGCCTCCACGGCCCCCACCTCGCCCTCGGCCACCATGCGGAAGATGATGGATTTCAGCGAGGGGGAGGGGCGGTCGCCTGGGGAGGGTGGTGCCGTCATGCCTTCACCCAATCGTTGCATCGCAGCCCGGCGCACAAGCATGGGGCGAAGGGTCCCAGATGATGCTTCCCAACGCACCCTTTCCGCAATAGTGTTCAACCGAAGCGAAGCGTCGGAGAGAGCGCCCGTGCCCAGCATCGTTTTCAGGAAGCGCGCCACATTGCACGGCGTGCGAAAGGTCTCGGTGGTCAAGATCGGGCGGCATGGGCGGGGGCAGGAGCGCGTCCTGTTCCGCTCGGCTGGCAGGAATAGGGCGGAGGATGTGGTGGACGACATCCTCGATGACGGCGTGCGCATCCATGTGGTGCGCCCGCATAGCGGCGTGGTGCGGTCCGGGGAACTGGACGATTCCGGGCCGCGGCGGCGCAAGCAGGCGAAGATGCTGAAGCCGCTGGAGCGCGGGATGCGAAAGCTGGTCCGCCGGCAGCTCGGCGTGGCGCAGATCTATCTCGCGCGGCATGAGCGTTCCAACCGCCGCAAGCGCGACGGCTGGCTCAAGGACCTGCCGCGCAATGTCTTCCGCGCGGTGCGCGACAGCGACTGATCCGGTCCGTTGGTGTCCTTCGGGCGACCGGCCCGGCAAGGGAGAGAAGGGTTCGCAATGAGCGAGGCAACCACCAGCCGGAAGGCGCCACCGCCGCCGGCGCCGGAAGACAGCGACGAATTCTACATCGTCGATCTCGGCCGGCAGAGCCGCAAGCGCATCCGCCGCCTGCGCCGCGGCGCCGGGCCGCTGATGCGCAAGGTGGACAATTCGGTCGAGGCGCTGCGCGAGGACGGCGTCATCAAGGCCGATGCCTCCGTCGTCGTCGTCCTGGTGCGGGAGAAGGCGACGCTCGCCTCCCTGCTCGATGACGATGATGACGACGACGATGATGACGATGACGACGATGATGATTGAGCCGCGGCGCGGCTGACGGAAGCGGCCGCGCTTGGACGGCACCGGGCCCCTGGCAACGGCGCGCTTCGCGGCGCGTGACCTCGGGGACCGGGACTTCCTCGCGGCGCATGGCGTGCGGCTGGCCTATGTGGTCGGCGCCATGGTCAAGGGCATCGCCTCGGAGGCGATGCTGGAGCGGCTGGCGCGGGCCGGGTTGCTGG
Organism: Falsiroseomonas tokyonensis; assembly: GCF_019024325.1. GTDB lineage: Bacteria > Pseudomonadota > Alphaproteobacteria > Acetobacterales > Acetobacteraceae > Falsiroseomonas > Falsiroseomonas tokyonensis. The sequence continues at coordinate 539,544 of NZ_JAFNJS010000001.1, read as the reverse complement.
GGTTTTTCGGTGCCGGCGGCTGCACCCTGCCGCGCATTGCGGAGGCGATCGATCGGCTGCAGGCCAGCCTGCCGCCCGAGGCGCCCTGGGGCATCAACTTCCTCCACAATTTCGTGCTGCCGGCGCAGGAGGAAGCGCTGGTGGACCTGCTGCTCGCGCGCGGCGTCCGGCGCATCGAGGCTTCCGCCTTTGTGCAGGTGACGCCGGCGCTGGTGCGCTACCGGCTCAACGGCCTGGCGCGGGATGCGGCGGGGGTCGCGCGGCCGCGCAACCTGGTGATGGCCAAACTGTCGCGGCCCGAAGTGGCGCGGCAATTCCTGGCGCCGCCGCCCGCGGACATCGTGGCGTCGCTGGCCGCCGCCGGGCGCATCACGCCGGACGAGGCGGCGCTTGCGCACACAATACCGCTGGCGGACGATATTTGCGCGGAGGCGGATTCTGGCGGCCATACGGATCGGCGCGTCGCCTTCACCCTGGTCCCCAACTTCTGCCAGCTGCGCGACAGCCTGGCCGCCACCCACGGGTTGGCGCAGCGCGTGCGGATCGGCGCGGCGGGCGGGCTCGGCACGCCGGAGGCGATCGCGGCCGCCTTCATGCTGGGCGCTGACTTCGTGCTCACCGGCTCGATCAACCAGGCGACGCCGGAGGCCGGGACCAGCGAGGCCGTGAAGGACCTGCTGGCGCGCGCCGGCATCGCGGATACGGACATGGCGCCGGCCGGCGACATGTTCGAGATCGGCGCCAAGGTGCAGGTGCTGCGGCGCGGCACGTTGTTCCCGGGCCGCGCCCAACGCCTGTACGAGCTGTATGTCCGCCACGAGGGGCTGCACGAGATTCCGGCCGCGACACTGACAGAGATCGAGACGCGCTGGTTCGGCCGCAGCATCGCCGAGGTCTGGGCAGAAACCGCCGCCTATTACGCCCGCGCCGCACCGGCCGAATTGGCGGCGGCAGAGGCCAATCCGAAGAAGCGCATGGGCATGGTCTTCCGCTGGTACTTTGTTCATACCAACCGCCTGGCGATCGAGGGGAAGGCGGCGGATCGTGCGAATTTCCAGGTGCATTGCGGGCCGGCAATGGGTGCGCTGAATGCCTGGCTGGCAGGCACGCCGCTGGAGGATTGGCGCGCGCGGCATGTGGATGTGCTGGCGGAGCGTCTGATGGCGGGCGCCGCCGATGTCGTCTCGCAACGCCTGGCAGCGCTGGTCGCGCATCGGCGATGACGGTCTGGTTGCACTATGATCAGGCGGCGCTCGATGCCGCCTACGACCAGCGCGTCTGGGCGCCGGACATGGCGGATTGGCTGGCCCGCTACCGCGCCGATACGGACGCTGCCCGTGCCGCGCTGCGGCCTGAGATTTTCTCCTATGGTCCGCATCTGCTGGACCTGTATCCGGCCCAAGGCGCCGCGCGCGGCATCCATCTGCATATCCATGGCGGCGCCTGGCGGGCGCAGTCGCGCGACGATTCCGGCTTCCTGGCGCCGGCGCTGACCGCTGCGGGCTTTGCCGTGGCGGTGCCGGATTTCAGCCTGCTGCCGGCACGCCGCCTGCCGGATGTGGTGGCGGAGCTGCGGGACTGCGTCGCCTGGCTGCGGCCGCGTGGGCCCATCCATCTCTCCGGCCATTCCTCCGGCGCGCATCTGGCGGCCGTGCTGGCCACCGAGATGGAGTTTGCCAGCGTCACCCTGGTCTCCGGCGTCTACGACATGGAGCCGGTGCTGCTCTCCGCGCGCCGGCACTATGTGCTGCTGGATGCGGCGGAGGCGGAGGCGCTGAGCCCGGTTCGCCACGCCGCGCGCATGACCGCGCCGCTGCGCCTGGCCTGGGGCACGGCGGAAAGCCCCGAATTCATCCGGCAGTCCGAGGCCATGGCGGCCGCGACCGGCGCGGAAACTTTTGTGCTGCCCGGCGTCAACCACTTTGGCGCCGCCTATGCACCGGCGCAGGGCGCGCTTTACGCTACGCTGACCGCCTGAGAGACACCGCGCATGACCGCCGCCACCGCCATCACCTTCTTCTACTATGCCGACCTTGCCGCCGTGATTCCCTTCTATGAGGAGACGCTGGGCTTCGAACTGCTGGTGGACCAGGGGAGCGCGCGCATCTATCGCATCGCGCCCAACTGCCATTTCGGGATCGTCGATGGGAATAGGGGCCATCTGCGTCATCAGCCGCGCAGTGCCGCGCTGCTGACCTTGGTGGTGGCGGACGTCGCCGCCTGGCATGCGCGCCTGATGGCGGCTGGCGTGCCGAAGCTGGGCCCGCTGCAGCGCGGCCCCCATCTCGAGCATTTCTTCTTCGAAGATCCCACCGGCTACGCCCTGGAAATCCAGCGCTTCCAAAACCCCGAGGTCGCAAAGCTCTTCGCCTGATTCCCCTGGGTCCAGGGACCCACTGGTCCCTGGTGGGGGAGTTTGAGGGGGCAACGGCCCCTCATGCTTCCTTCTGCGCAATCCCCATCCTCGGCGTCCGCGGCTGGTTGTACAGCGTCGCCCCCTCCGTCCCCTTCGGCCACCCCCCACTCGGCAGCCCACAATTCCGAACCGAGGGGCTCGCCGCGACGAAGGCCTCGTCCAGCGTCACGCCCAGCCCCGGCGCCGTCGGCAGCAGCACATGCCCCTCCTGCATCACCGGCACCACGCCCCTGGTGACCTGCGCGCGGCCGGGCCAGTCCGGATCCATGCGTTCCAGGATCAGCGCATTGGGAATTGCCGCCAGCAGGTGGATGGCGGCGAATTCCGCCACCGGCCCCAGCGATCCCGAATGCGGCGCCACCGTCGCGAAGCGCGCCTCGGCGAGGCCCGCCAGCTTGCGCAGCCCGGTCAGCCCGCCGGCCCGGCCGCTATCGGGCTGGATCACGTCGACCAGATTCTCGAAGAGCAGCGGCGCGACGCCGTGCAGCCCGCCATGCCGTTCGCCCGCGGCCAGGGGCACGTCCACGGCGCGGCGCAGCGCGCGGTAGCCTTCCATGTTCTCCGGCGCCAGCGGTTCCTCGACAAACAGGGGTTTCAGCTTGCCGAGTTCGCGGCAGATCTCGATTGCGTCCGGCAGGTTCAGCCAGGGCGGGCCGTGCAGGTCGATCATCAGGTCGGCCTCCTCGCCGATGGCGGCGCGGATCTCGCGGGCCTTGGCGACGGGGTTCGCGACGCCGCCGGTCTTGATCGCGGTATAGCCGCGCGCCACCGCATCCTTCGCCTGTTCCGGTGTCGAGGCATGGGTGTAGCAGCGGATGCGGTCGCGCATCTTCCCGCCCAGCAGCTGCCAGATCGGCACGCCGAGTGCCTGGCCCTTGATGTCCCACAGCGCTGTGTCGAGGGCGGCGATGGCACCCTGGCCGACCACGCCATTCATGCCATGGCCCATCATGGCCACCGTCAGGCGCTGGCTCAGGCGCTCGATGTCGAAGGCGTCCTGCCCGATCAGGATATGCGCCAGGTCGCTGACCGCCGCTTCCACCACCCGTGGCCAGCCGCTGCCCTCGCCGAGGCCGGTGATGCCGGCATCGGTCTCCACCGTCACGAAGAGCCAGTTGCGCGTGCCGGTGGTGATGCTGGTCTTCACATCGCCCCAGCCGGAGACGCCGAGCGGCCCCGCCTGCATGAGATGCGTGCGGATGGCCGTGATCTTCGGGCTTTTCATTGGGCGGTGATCCCGGCTTCGCGGATGACGCGCGTCCAGCGCTCGGTCTCGGCCTGGACGAAGGTGGTGAAGGCGGCGGGCGACTCGCTGGCGCGCGGGGTGATGCCGGACCGCGCGAAGCCGTCCTGCACGGCGGGGGCGCGCAGCGCCTGGGTCACCGCCTCGAACCAGCGCGCGCGGGCGCGCTCGGGCGTGCCGGCACGCAGCATGATGCCGTGCCAGGAACTGATGAAGACCTCCGGCCCATAGCCGGCTTCCGCGATCGTCGGTGTCTCAGGCGCCGCGGCCAGGCGTTCGGGCTGCATCACCGCCAGGCCGCGGATGCGCCCGGCGGCGATATTGCCGGGGATGGAGGCCTCCGCCACGGTGAAGGAGCATTGCACCTCCCCCGCCAGCAGCGACTGCATGGAGGGGCCGCCGCCGCGGAAGGGCACATGGGTGAAGCGGAAGCCGGCGCGGCGGGCGAAGAGTTCGGCGGCGAGGTGGGAGGAGGTGCCGACGCCGCCGGAGGAGAAGGTGAGGTCGCCGCCGGCCTCCCGCGCCTTCGCCACCGCCTGCTGCACGCTGGTGATGCCGCTGGCGAGGCTCGCCAGGAAGAAGACCGGCACCTCCCCCGTCTGGGTCAGCATCTCGATCTCCTGCGCCTCGTAGCCCAGCGGCATCAGCGCGGGGTTGGTGGCCAGGTGGATGGCGGCGAAGCCGATGCTGTGGCCATCCGCCGGCGCGCGCACCAGCGCCTGGGTGGCGAGGTTGCCGGAGGCGCCGGTGCGGTTCTCCACCACCACGGACTGGCCCAGCATCGGGCCGAGTTCGCGCGCCAGCAGCCGGGCGCAGAAGTCGATATTGCCGCCGGCGGGGAAGCCGACCTGGAAGCCCACGGGTCGGCTCGGCGCCCATGGCTGCTGCGCCCGGGCCGGCAGCGGCAGCAGGGCGGCCGCGACCAGGCCGCGGCGGGTGATGCGCGGCTGCATCAGAAATAGCCCCCCTTGGCGCTGATCTCCGCCACCGAATCGCCCTGGGCGATCCAGCCGAAGATTTCGCGCTCGAGCCCCAGGATCTCCTCGCAGCGTTCCAGCATCGGCAAGGCGAGCGCGCGCGGCACCACCACCACGCCATCCATATCCGCCACCACGATGTCGCCGGGATGCACCATGACGGCGCCGATGCGCAGCGGCACCTGGAAGTGCGACAGCATGGCTCGGCCGAGCGCCGCATTGGGGTGGCGGAAGCGGCAGAACACCGGGAAGTCCGCATCCATCACCTGGCGCGTGTCGCGCACGCCGCCATCGATGGCCGCACCGCGCACGCCGCGCGCCTTGGCGGCGGCCGTCATCACGCCGCCCCAGGCGGTGGAATCCTCGGCCCCGCCGGCATCCCAGACCACGAAATGGCCTTCGCCCATCGCCTCCAGCATCGCGCTGCGCAGCGTCATCTCCCCGGTCACCTGCGTGTTCGGTGCGGATTTGGCGGTGAAGGCGAAGCCCGCCGTGCAGGGCTGCTCCGGCCGCAGCGGCTGGATGCGCATGGGCAACGCCTGGTCCATCAGCGCATGCTCGCGCAGCACGTCGGAGACGGCGCCGGTATAGAGCCGCCCGTAGCGGTCGAGCAGGTCCCGGCCCGGGATGGGCAGCGGCGCCAGCGGCCGTGCCTCGCGCTCCGCCACCAGCCAGTCGAGGCGCATGGCCTTCACCTCCGCGCGCAGCCGCGCGGCGGGATCCTGCGCGCCCGCGCTCATTGCACGGTGATCCCGGCGGCGCGGATCAGCGCCGTCCAGCGGCCGAGCTCGGCGCGGTAGAGCGCATCGAACTCCGCCGGGCTGGCGCTTGCCACCGGCTCGATCGAGAGGGATTTCATCCGCGCCACGAAGTCCGGCGCGCGCACGGCGGCGACGGTCGCGGCATGCAGCGCGGCGATGGCGGCCGGCGGCGTGCCGGCGCGGACGCAGATGCCCTGCCAGGAACGCATCTGCGCCTCCGCCGGCAGGCCGGCCTCGCCAAAGGCGCGCACCTCCGGCATGCCTTCCGCCCGCTGCTGCTGCATCACGCCGAGGATCTTCACGCGCCCTTCCGCTGCGGCGGGGGCCTGGTAGCTGGCGACCAGGTCGAACATCATTTCCACGTCCCCGGACAGCAGCGCCTGGAAGGCCGGCGCGCCGCCGCGATACTGCACGCCCTCGAACCGCCCGCCGACGGTGCGGAACAGCAGCTCCGCCCCGAGATGGGAGGAGGTGCCGACGCCGGCCGTGCCGATGGTGACGCCGGCGCCCTTGGCGCGGGCGATGGCCTCCTCGATGGTCGTGATGCCGGACCGCGCGCTGGCCATCACCACCACTGGCAGGGCGGTCAGCTGGCCGCACATCTGCAGGTCCCGCGCCGGGTCGTAGCCGAGCTGTGCGATCAGCCCGGGATTGGTCACCAGCTGCAGCCCGGCGAGCGCCAGCGTGTGGCCATCCGCCGGCGCCTGCACCACGGCCTGGGTGGCGAGGTTGCCGGAAGCGCCGACGCGGTTTTCCACCACCACGGTCTGGCCCACCGCCTTGCCCATCTCCGCCGCCGCCAGCCGGGCGACGAGATCCGCTGTGCCGCCCGGGGCGAAGCCGACGATGAGCCGCAGCGGCCGGTCCGGCCGCCAGGCGGGGGTTTGCGCCCCGGCGGGGGCGGCGAGGCCGGCGAGGGCGGCCCCCAGCAGGAGGCGGCGCGTGGGCCTGGGCGAAGGGCTCGGTGGCTTCATTTTTCGGGCGTCCTTCCTTGTTCTTCCGCGAACCTTTCGAGCAGGTCGCGCTTGGCGGATTCGACATGGCCGAAGGCGGCTTCCGCCGCCGCCTCCGGCTTCCGGGCGCGCAGCGCGGCCAGAATGGTCTCGTGCTGCGCCGCGGCCTGCTGCAGTCGGGCCGGGCCATAGCCCAGGCGCAGCCGCACGGCGTTGACGAAGGCGGTGCGCGCGGCGACGACGGCCTGCGCCTGGGGGTTACCGGCGGCACTGTCGATGGCGGCGTGGAAGGCCTCGTTGTGGCGCAGCGCCTCGGCCGCATCCGCGCGTTCCGCCGCCGCGGCGAAGCCGGCGGCATGGGCGGCGATGCCCTCCAGCTGCGCGGGCGTCGCGCATTCCGCGGCGCGCCGGGCCATCAGCGCCTGCAGGGCGCCGCGCAGGTCATAGAGGTCGGCGAAAAGCTTGGCGTCAAGCAGCGGCACGATGGCGCCGCGATGCTGGCGGATCTCGACCAGCCCCTCGCCCTCCAAGGAAAGCAGCGCTTCCCGCACCGGGCTGATGGAGACGCGATGTTCCAGCGCCAGGGCGCCCAGGGTGCGATGGGTGCCGGGCGGCCAGGCGCCGCTCAGGATGGTGGTGCGCAGCCGGTCGCGCAGGATGGCATAGGCGGGGGTGGAGGCGGTGGGGGGGGGCATGCGGCATCTTGCGCATTCGATTTTATAAAATGCAAGATCTTCCGAGTGCCCTTGGACCCCGGGCCGCCCAAGATCATGAACCGCGTGTTTCCGATGGTTTCGCGGGAGACCTGTTTTGCCTTGCAACGACCGGCCGGCGCGATAGCGTGCCACCCGTCACGCGACGCAGGTCGCGACGCGCGGGGGGCTGCCGATGTCGAATGTCGCGGGCAAGGCCTATGGGATGAACGTCGTCACCCCCATGCGGCCCTGGAAGACCTGGATCAACCGGCTGCTCTTCATGGTGGCGCGCACCCAGCCGCAGCAGCTGGGCGGGCTGCTCGGCCTGTCCATCATCCACTTCGCGCGCTGGGTGATGATCAAGCGGGACCAGTGGCCGGATCTCGGCCAGGGCAAGCCGGATATCGAGAACGACTACATGCTGTTCGTCAGCAACTTCAACGGCACCTGGGACCAGTATATCGACGCCTTCAGCGACGGCATCCCGAACGGGCTCGATCTGTTCTGGTATTCCAGCACGAAGTACCCGGGCTCGATCCCGATCACGCCCTTCAAGAACTACATCCGCGCCAACCAGGTGGACACCGACTACTACTACAACGCCACCCCTGGCGCCGCGCAGCGCGACATCAAGGCGGCGCTGCGGCTTTGGTCCGTGCTGGATGACCTGCGCGCCCAGCACGCGGCGCTGCCGCCCGCGGACTTCGCCGAGGCCTTTCGAAAGGCCTTTGTCGCCGTGCAGAACGACATGCCCTCGCCCGGCTACGCCCCGGTGGCGAGCAACGACACGCAGAATGCCGACCTGAACCGCGAGGCGCTGATCCGCCGGCCGCCGACCTGAGGGGAGACCGCGCATGCCCAATTTCGATGGCGGCCACTACTTCCTCACCGCCCTGATCCCGGTGCGCACCGGACTCTGCGCCGATCCGCGCACGGATGCGACCGTCACCTCCCATGTGCATGAACTGCGCGCGACGCTGGCGGCGATGCCGACCGCGCTGCAGACGCCGGCGACGGAAAAGATCGGCATCAACAGCCCCTTCGCGCGCAGCGACCGCACGCATTTCGCGCGCTTCGCCATCCTCGACGATGTCGCCTTCAATGGCCGCGGCCAGCGCGACCCGATCAAGGTGGCGCTGAAGCTGGCGCCGCAGCCGAGCGAGGCGGATCCGGTCGACCGCCTACCCTGTTCCTACCTGATCTTCGTGGTGGATTTCGATGCGCCGGATGGCAGCGAGGCCGCTCTGGCGGACTACCTGACGCATCTCTGGTCCGTCATGGAGCCGGAGCTGCGGGCGATCCTCATGCATACCGAGGGCCATGAGCGCGCCACGGATGCCGCCGGCTTCGTGCGGCTGATCCGCGCCTGCCAGCTGGAGACCACCATGCCCTTCAACGACTATTGGCAGGGCGCGCCGCCGCTGGTGCCGCTGCCGCTGAAGCGGCTGCTGCTGCCCGCGGCCCTTGCCGCCGGCGCGCTGGTGCTGGGGCTGGTCATCGGTATTTTTGCCAAGGGATGGCTGTGGCTGGCGCTGTTGGGGTTGGTGGCGCTGCCGGTGACGCTGTGGTGGGCCTGGCGCAGCGTCATGCAGGCGGGCGCAAAACCCTTTCCCATGGCGCCGCGCTCCGACCTGCCGCACGTGCTGAAGGCGCTCTACCTGCAGCAGAAATTCACCCGCTTCGCGATCGAGACGCAGGGCCAGGGGCCGGAGGCGCTGCATGCGGCCTTCGGCGATTTCCTCGCCCGGCATCGGCCGGAGGATGTGGCCGCGCCCACCCAGCACCGGGGCGTGGTGCGAAGCTGAGGAGGCGGTGAACATGGCAACCCAGCTCGACCTGGCGGATATCCAGGGCAATGTGCTGACCGCCTATGGGCGCCTCGGCTTTCCTAAGGGGCGCTGCCTGCTGCTAAACATCGTGGAAGCGCGCGCCGGTCGCCGGCTGCTCGACATGGTGCGGCCCTATGTCACCACGGCGCTGCGCTGGCCCTCCTCCAAGGACAAGGCGCCACCGCCGGGCACGGTGTTCCAGCGGCGCCCGCAGGTGGCGGTGAATGTGTCCTTCACCTTCTGGGGCCTGCTGGCGCTGGGCGTGCCGATCCGCACGCTGCGCGGCATGCCGGATGAATTCATCGACGGCATGCCCGCCCGCGCCGATATCCTGTGCGACAATTTTCCGGACCGGATCGAGAAGACCTGGGACCCGGTCTGGCTGTGGCGGGAGGATCCGCGCCGGCGCGTGCATGTGCTGCTGACGCTGAATGCGCAGGCCAATCCGGATGGCACGGCCGTGGCGCGACTGGATGAGCTGACGGCGGAGATCGAGGCGCTGGTCCGCGCCACGGAAGGCAAGGTGACCCTGCTGGACGGCCATCGCGGGCCGGAGTCCCGCTGGCAGGACCTTTCCGCGCTGATGGAGCGTCAGCCGGATGGCAGCATGGCGCCGACGCCCAGGGAGCATTTCGGCTTCACCGATGCCATTGGCGATGCGGTCTTCGACGGGCAATACCCGCCGGAGCGCATGGCCGGCGCCGTGATCGGCCAGGGCAAGCTGCTGCCGGACCAGAGCTGGGCGCCGCTCGCCACCGGCGAATTCCTGCTCGGCCATCCAGATGAATCGCAGGAGATCCCCTCCGCCGGCATGCCGCTGGATTTCAGCCGCAACGGCACCTTCGTCGCCTATCGCAAGCTGCACCAGAATGTCGCCGCCTGGCACGCCGCGATGGACCGCATGGCGGTGCAATTCGCCGCGGTGATGGGCGTGCCGCAGGAGGAGGCCTGCGAGACGCTGAAGGCCAAGATCGCCGGCCGCTGGACCGATGGCGTGCCGCTGATGGCTGCCCCCACCTATGCCGAATGGCGCGCCTTCCAGCAGCGCCGCGCGACGGCGGAGGCGCAGGACGACAAGGCGACGCTCGCCGCCCTGGCGCGCGCCATGGTGGACTTCACCTTCCGAAGCGATCCGCTGGGCGCCAAGTGTCCCTTCGGGTCGCATCTGCGCCGGTCCAATACGCGGGACATGATGGACCCGCTGCTGACCTCGGATGATCCGAAGCAGCTGAACGGCTCCGTCCTCAACAACCGCCGCCGAATCCTGCGCCGTGGCCTGCCCTATGGCCAGGCGGCACTGGATGCGGTGGCGGATGACCAGGAGCACGGCATCGTTATGCTGGCGACCTGCGCCAATCTGTTCCGGCAATTCGAATTCGTGCAGCAGCAATGGATGCAATACGGACTGGACTTCAACACCGGCAACGACACCTGCCCGATCGTCGGCAATCACGGCGAGGATGCGAAATTCGTCATCGCCGCGGACCCCGCCTCCGGTAAGCCACCCTTCATCTGCGACCGCCTGCCGCAATTCGTCGAGACGCGCGGTGGCGAGTATTTCGTCACGCCCAGCATGACGGCGCTGCGGATGATCGCGGCGGGCATCGTCGACCCGACATGAGCTTTCTCGGGAATGTTGCGAGCGCGGCGGGCGTGCGGCTGGGCATGGCGGGTGCGGCGCTGGGTGCTGCCGGCAAGCTGGCGCTGCGTGGCGCGCGGGCCTATGCGCGCGGCGCCGATGGACGCGGCGCGCGCATCGCGGCACTGCTGGGCGCCACCGAGAACCAGCGCCTGGTCTTCGACCTGCTGCGCGCGGCCAAGCCCAACCTGGCGCTGTCCCGAAAGCTGATCGCGGCCTACGAGAACACCGGCACCGTCATCGTCACCCGCCATGCCGATGTCACGGAGGTGCTGGAGCGCGAGAGCGATTTTGCCGTCGTCTACGAGCCGAAGATGCGCGCCATCACGGATGGCGAAAACTTCTTCCTCGGCATGCAGGACAGCCCCGCCTATACGCGCGACGTTTCGAACATGCGCCTCGCCGTGCGGCGCAGCGAGGTGCCGGAGATCGTGATTCCCTATGTGGCAGCACAGGCGGAGGCGATCGTTACCGCCGCCGGCAGCCGCATCGATGTGCCGCAGGCGCTGACCCTGCCGGTGCTGACCGGGCTGCTGGGCCACTACTTCGGCACGCCCGGCCCCTCCGGCCCCGTGATGGCGGACTGGACGACGCGGATGTTCTGGTACCTCTTCGTCGACCTGGCGGGTGAGGCGGCGGTGACGCGCGCGGCGATGGAGTCTGCGAGTGCCTGCCGCGCCTATCTCGACGCCACCATCGCGGCGCGCAAGGCGGCGCCGACCGGTACGGACCAGGTGCTTGACCGCTGCCTGGCGATGCAGGCCGGAGGCGTGCCGGGCATGGACGACCTCGGCATCCGCAACAACCTGATCGGCTTGCTCATCGGCCTGGTGCCCACCCTGTCCAAGGCCAGCGTCAAGGCGCTGGACACGCTGCTGGACCGGCCGGAGGCGCTGGCGGCCGCCCAGGCCGCGGCCCGCGCCGATGACGACGCCGCCCTCGCCGCCCTGCTGTGGGAGGCGCTGCGCTTCGACCCGGTGAACCCCTTCATCTATCGCCGCGCTGTGCGGGAGACGGTGATCGCCCGCGGCACGCTGCGGGCGCAGCGCGTGCCGCAAGGCGCCATGGTGCTGGCCGCGAACCTTTCGGCCATGTTCGATCCCATCGCGCATGAGCGGCCTGCGGAATTCCGCGCCGGGCGCGGGCCGGAGGCGTACATCCTCTGGGGGTATGGCATGCACACCTGCTTCGGCGCGCATATCAACCAGGCCGTCATTCCACAGCTTTTGAAGCCGCTGCTGCGCCGCCCCGGCCTGCGGCGAGCCGGGCCCGTCGATGGCGCGGGCACGCCCTTCCCGGTGCATTTCCAGGTCGCCTTCGACGCCGCCTGACCGGCTTGCGCGGCACACCTCCCGCTGGTCTGCTGCCGGAAACGGAGGAGCCCAGCATGGCGAGACTACCCTATCGTGACGTCGCCGATCTGGCGCCGGAGGACCAGGCGCTGCTGGTGCGGCCGATCAACCTCTACCGCGCCATGGTGAACAGCCCCGGCATGACGCGCGCCTTCCTCGGCCTGGCACACCACATCCGCCACCACAGCGTGCTGGATGCGCGGCTGCGGGAACTGGCGATCTTGCAGGTGGGTTGGGTGGCGCGCAGCCCCTATGAATGGTCGCACCACGTCGCCATCGGCCGCGATTTCGGCGTGACCGATGACGATATCCGCGCCATTGCGGTGGAGACCGATGGCGGCGTCTCCGCGCTGGAGCCCGCCGCCCGCGCCGTGCTGCGCGCGGCGCGGGAGATGGCGCAGGGTGCCGATACCTTGAGTGACGCCACCTTCGCGGAGGTGCAGGCGCATCTGGACGCCGCCAGCCTGACCGACCTGCTGGTGATCATCGCCTTCTATTGCGGCGTGGTGCGGTTTCTCGGCGCCGCGGGGATCGAGGTGGAACCCTCCTACCAGCCCTGCCTGGACGAGCACCCGCTGCCTTAGCCGGCGATCTGCGGAAACGCCTCGCGCAGCGCCGTGAAGGCCGCCCGCACCTCGCTGCCATCCCCGCGCCGCGCCGCCGACGCATCCACCCGCGCAAAGATCTGGCGCTTGGCATAATGGCGCCAGTGGATCGGCAGCGCGGCGAGAATGTCGGTCAGTGCCGCATAATTCGCATCGGTCCAGACCTGCTCATAGATTTCGCGCTCCGGCCCCGGGTCAAAATCACGGCGCGGCGCGGCGGCAAGCGCAGCACGCAGGCGCTGTGTCTCCGCGGCGTTGCCCGCCACCACACCGTAGTCGCGCGCGGCGGCCTCGGCCGAAATCTTGCCCGCGGCGAGATCCGCCTCCACCGCCGCCACCGGCCTTTCCCAGGCCGGCCCCCAGCCGGAGGCACCGGAGCAGACAATGCGGATGACATCGCCGGGGTCCAGCGTGACCACATCGGTATTGCCCAGATTCTCGGTCCGCGCCGTGCCCGGATTGCGCCAGAACTGGGAGGCCGCACCGGGCAGCCCGCCCTGCACGCCCCAGGACCGGAAGCGCGACCGGTCGCGGTTGCGCGCCGTCACCACCGTGCCCGGTGCATGCACCCGGAACTCCAGCACCGTCGCCAGCCCGCCACGATGCTTTCCCGCGCCGCCGGAATCGGGTTCCAGCCCATAGCGCAGGATGCGGATCGGCACCTCCGCCTCGTTGATCTCCACCGGCGTATTCTTCAGGAAGCCGCTATTGCCGCCGGATCCGTCATTGCCATCCGCATCGGGCGCGCCGCCGCCGCCGCCGGTGATCGGGTCGATCGCCGCCATCACGCGGCGGCCGGTTCGGTTGTCCGTGGTGTTCACGTTCATCATCGGCCCGCCGCTCGCGGGGCCGGCCGGCAGCCGGTCCGGCACCGCGCGCTGGAAGGCGCCCATCAGCACGCCCTGCAGCCGCATGCAGGTCATGGAGCGCATGCCGACCGCGGCGGGGAAGACCGGATTCAGCACCGTCCCCTCCGGCACGATGCAGGTCGCCGGCCGAACCAGACCGCCATTCAGCAGCATGGTGGGGTCCAGCGTGTAGAGCACGTAGTTCCAGCCCACCATCAGCAGGATGTGCCGCGCCGATCCGCCCGTGGGCATGTTCAGCGAGGCGGTGAGCTGCGGGTCCGACCCCGTGAAATCCAGCTCCGCCGTCTCGCCGCGAATGCGCATGTTGAGCTGCAGCCGGCAGGGCAGGCCGCCCGGCGAATCCTCGTCGAGATAGTCGTGGAACTCGTAGTCGCCATCAGGGATTCCGGCCAGCACGCGCCGCGCCTGCCGGTCTGCGAGATCCAGCAGACCCTCCATGCCCGCGCGAAACGTCGCCAGGCCGAAGCGGCGGATCATCTCGTGCACCTTGCGCTCGCCGGTGGTCATGGCGGCGAGCTGGGCCTTGAGGTCGCCCCAATTCTGCGTCGGCGCGCGGACATTCAGCAGCATGATGTCGAGCAGCCGCTGGTCCAGCACCCCCTCCGCCACCAGCTTGACAGGCGGAAAGCGGATGCCTTCCTGATGCACCTCTGTGAGCGCGCGGGAGAGCGAGGCCGGCACCGCCCCGCCGACATCGGTGTTGTGAATATGCCCCACGGCGAAGCAGACCAGCTCGCCTTCCCAGAAGATGGGCTTCCACAGATGGATGTCGGGCGAATGGGTGCAGACGAAGCCGCTATAGGGGTCGTTGGTCATGCCGACATCGCCCTCGCGATACTCGGACAGCGCGCGGATCACCGGCCCGTATTCCAGCCCGATGAACCAGGTGGCGCCGAGCTCGCGCGGACTCGCAAAGGTCAGCCCCTCAGGCGTGCAGAGGCCAGTTGTGAAATCCTCCGTCTCCTTCACGAAGGTGGAATGCGCGGTGCGGAACAGGGTGAAGGCCATGGCCTCCGCCGCCGCCTGGGCGTGATTGCCGAAGATCTGCAGGGTGACGGGGTCGATCGACATGTCGCCTCTCCTCAGCCGGCCGTCAGGCGCAGATTGCCGAAGCGGTCCACCTCGCCCGTCATGCCGGGCGGGATGCAGCTGGTGGTGTCGTCCTGCAGCACGATGCAGGGGCCGGCAAAACGATGGCCGTGGCGCAGCGCGCTGCGGAGATACAGCGGCGCTGTCTGCGCGCGGCCATCCAGCCAGACCTCCACCTCGCGCAGGATTTCGGGCGTGCCGTCCACGCGCGCCTGTTCCGGGAATTGCGGCGCGGGCACGGTGCCGGCGACCACCATGCGCAGCGCGATGGCCTGGATCGGCGCGCCGCGATCGGCATGGCCGTAGAGCTTTTCGTGTGCCTGGTGGAAGGCTTCCGCCATCGCCGCCAGATCGCCGGTGTCGATCCAACCGGCTTCCAGCAATACCTCGATCTCGAAGGATTGGCCGCGATAGCGCATCTCGGCGGAGGGTTTGTAGGCGACCTCGCCCGCAAATTTCTGGTCCTCGCGGATCCAGCGCGTGGCTTCTGCGCGCAGCCGCGCGAAGGCGGCGGTGAGGCCGGGCAAAGCGGCGGCGTCGAGATCGGCATAGACCGTCTCGATGAAGTCGCTGCGGATATCCGCGATCAGCCCGCCAAGCGCGGAGAGCACGCCGGGCGTCAGCGGAATCAGCACCTCCCGCATCCCCAGCTCCCGCGCCAGCAGCGCACCGAGCATCGGGCCGGCCCCGCCAAAGGGCATCAGGCAGAAATCGCGCGGATCAACGCCCTGGCGCGCGGCGAGCTTGCTGACCTCGCGATACATGCCGCTGACCGCGACCTGTACGATCGCCTCCGCCGTCTCCTGGCGCCCGCGGCCAAGTGCCTGCGCCACTTCATCGACTGCCTGCGCCGCGAGATCGGCGCGTACGCGCACGCTGTCATAGCCCAGCGCGCCATGGCCGATGAAGCCGAGCACGCACATCGCATCCGTGATGGTGGCGCGCGTGCCGCCGCGGCCGTAGCAGGCCGGGCCGGGGGTGGAGCCCGCGCTTTCCGGCCCCACCGTCAGCAGCCCCAGCGCATCCACTGCGGCGATGGAACCGCCGCCCTCGCCGATCGAGGTTACGGCGACGGTCGGGATATAGACGGGAAAATCACCCACCCGCTCGCCGGTGCCGTAGCTCGGCGCGCCATCCACGATGACGGCGACATCCGCGCTGGTGCCGCCGATATCCAGGCTCATCGCGCGCGGCACGCCGGCGGCGCGCGCTACGAAGGCCGCGCCGATCGCGCCGGCGGCGGTGCCGGACAAAAGCATCTCCACGCAGCGCGTCTTGCCGAGCTCGGCCCGCATCACGCCGCCATTGGATTTCGTCACCATCGGCTCCGCCCCCACGCCCGCTTCCGCCAGCGCGCGTTGCAGGGAGCCAAGGTAGAAGGCGACCCGCGGCTGCACATGGCCATGCACCACGGCGGTGACGCTGCGTTCGTATTCACGGATGATCGGCCAGACATCGGCGGAGCAATAGACGGGCATCTCCGGCCGCAGTTTTGTCAGCAGCGCCTGCGCCGCGTGCTCATGGGCCGGATTGCGGTAGCTGTGCAGCAGAGCGAGCACGATGCCCTCCGCGCCGCGCGTCTCCGCCTGTTCCAGCGCGGCGCGGACGGAACCCTCGTCCAGCGGCTCGGCCTCGCTGCCATCCGCGTTCAGCCGGCCATCGATCTCGATCACCCGCTCCCGCGGCACCAGCGGCGGCGGGCGGCGGGAGAGGAGGTCGTAGGGATCAGGCGTCTTCAGCCGCGCCAGCTCCAGCACATCCCGAAAATTGCGCGTGACCAGCAGCGCGAGCCGGATGCCCTTGCGCTGGATCACCGCATTCACGCCGACCGTGGTGCCATGCGTGAACCAGGCCAGGTCAGCAGGAGCGATGCCGAAACGCGATTGCACGCCCTGCAGCCCGTCGATCACCTCCTGCCCCGGTGTCGCCGGCGTGGACAGCACCTTCAGCGTCGAGACCTCGCCCGTCGTCTCGTTCAGCACGCAGAAATCCGCAAAGGTGCCGCCGATATCGACGCCGAGCCGGTAGCGCATGGGGGTCAGATCTCCCATTGGAAGCCGTCGATGGTGATGGCCTGGCCAGTGATGAAGAAGGGCTCCGCCGTGGCCAGGAAGGCAACCAGCTGCGCCACATCCGCCGGCGTGCCCAGCCGGCCGAGCACGATCTTCTTCGCCAGCTCCGGCCCGCGCGCCTTGGTCAGGCTATTGCCCACCTCGGTTTCGATCACGCCGGGGCAGACGCAGTTGATGGCGATCTCCGGCCCCAGCTCCTTGGCCAGCGCCTTGGTCATCCCCATGATCCCGGCCTTGGCGGCGGCATAGGAGAATTTGGAAACCGCACTCGTCACGCCGCCGGTATGCGCATTCAGAGAGGACATGGAGACGATGCGCCCGCCGCCGCCTTCCTGCATCAGCGGCACCAGGGCCTGGATGTAGTTGAAGCAGGACTTCAGGTTCACCGCGATGGTGCGGTCGAAGGCCTCCTCGGTGATCTCCAGGATGCCGGTTGGATTGCCGCGGCCGGCATTGTTCACCAGCACGTCGATGCGGCCGAAGCGCATGCGGACCTCGGCGGCGATCTCCCGCGCGCGGGCATGGTCGGCGACATCGGCCTCGGCGATCATCACCTGCCGGCCCATGGCCTCCACCTCCGCCTGGGTGCGCTCCATCTCGGCGCGCAGCAGGTCGACGATGACGATGTCATGGCCGCGTTCCGCCAGGGCATGCACGCAGCCGCGGCCAATGCCGCGCGCGCCACCGGTGACGAGGGCGAGCTTGCGATCGCTCGGCATATGTCCTGTCCTTCCAAACCCGCTTTCCCGAACGCTATCCGCAGCCCTGTGCGGCGGCAACCAGGCCAGGCGCAGATGCATGACACGCCTTGACTGTCCTCTTTTTCGCGGTGCAACCTTCGGCCTTCGCATTCGGGGGACGCGACGATGAAGCAGCGCGACATGAGCGGCCTCTCGGCTGGAGTGCGCCGCCGGACCCTGTTGGCCGCAGGCGCCGCCATCGGTACGGCCGGCCTGCCGCGCCTCGCGGAGGCCCAGCGCAGCGGCGGCGGGCGAATCGTCTTCGCCAATGGCAGCGCCTATGACACGATGGACCCGCATGCGACCTTCGACGTGGGGCGCGTCGCCTATCGCCTGAACTGCTATGACGGGCTGATGCGCTGGCTGGGCAATCCGCCGAAGCTGGAGCCCTGGCTGGCGGAATCCTACACCACCTCGGAGGACGGCCGCACCTATACCTTCAAGTTGCGCCAGGGCGTCACCTTCCACGACGGTGCGCCACTGACGGCGGAGGATGTGGTCTATTCCATGGAGCGCATCCTGGCGGTGAAGAAGGGCGCCTATCCGCTCTTCCAGCCGCTCGTCGCGCCCGGCAGCACCAAGGCGTTGGACCGCCACACGGTGCAGTTCAACCTCACCACGGCTTCCGCCATCTTCGCCGCCACCACGCACGACATCTATGTGGTGAACAGCGCGCTGCTGAAGCGGAACGAGCGCAATGGCGACTGGGGCCAGGCCTTCATCGACCGCAACGATGCCGGCTCCGGCTCCTACATCATCCGCCGCTTCGACCCGGCGCGTGGCTTCCTGGCGCAACGCTTCGACAACCACTTCCTGGGCCCGGCCGGCATCGCCGAGATCGATTTCCGCTATGTGGCGGAGGTGAACAGCCGCGTGCTAGGCCTGATCCGCGGCGACTTCCAGGGCACCGATCCCTATATGCCGCAGGACCAGATCACGCGGCTGCAGGGCGATTCCAACCTGAACGTGATGGAAGCGGAATCCACACGCTTGTTCTACACCTGCATCCACAACCAGCGCGCGCCGATGACGGATGTGAATTTTCGGAAGGCGCTCTGCCATTCCTTCGACTATGACGGCTGGATCAACAACATCCTCGGCGGTTCCGTGGTGCGGAACACCGGCGTGGTGCCCAATCCGATGTGGGGCGCGCCCAAGGACCTGGCCGGCTATACCTACGACATCGACAAGGCGAAGTGGCACCTGGCGCGCGTGCAGGCGCCGATGCGGGAGATCGTCGTCGCCGGCATGATCGGCTATGAGCAATCGATCCAGGCGGCCTCCCTGCTGCAGAACGGCCTGACCCGCGCCGGCATCCAGAGCCGGCTGCTGAACGAGCCCTGGCCCGTCGTCTCCAACAAGATGCGCGACCCGGAGCAGATGTACGACCTGCTGTTCCTCTGGCGCTCCACCTACTACGCCGATCCGCACAACTGGGCCGGCGAGATCCTGGCGACGGAACGCCATCGCGGCGGCAATGCCAGCTACTATTCGAATCCGGAGGTGGATCGGCTACTGGCCGAGGCGCTGGCCACGCCGGACCAGGCGAAGCGGGCGCCGCTCTACGAACAGGTGGCGCGAATCTCCTCCGAGGATGCGGCGGCGATCTTCATCCACAACACCAAGTGGTACGGACCCTTCCGCAAGAATATCAGCGGCGTGCGGTTCTGCCCGATCGGCGATGGGCAGGAGATGCGCTGGCTCAGCATCGCGTGACGGAAGGACCGCGTGACGGGGCTTCGGCCCCGTGAAGATTCTCGTCCTGGTTGTCAATCGCGTGATCTGGTTCGTGCCGACGCTGCTCGGCCTGCTGGCGATCGTCTTCTTCATCTCGCATGTGATCCCGGCGGATCCGGCGGCCTTCGCCGCCGGCGAGAATGCCTCCGCCGCCACGATCGCGGAAATGCGAGCGCGGCTGGGGCTGGACCAGCCACTGCACATCCAGTTCCTGCGCTATGTGCAATCCATCCTGGTCGGCGATATGGGGCGCAGCATCTATACCGGCCGCCCGGTGGTGGAAGACCTGTTGAGCCGGCTGCCGGCGACGCTGGAGCTGACGCTGGTCACCGTCGTGGTCGCCACGCTCATCGGCGTGCCGCTCGGCGTGATCAGCGCGCTGCGGCGGAATTCCTGGGCGGATCACGGGCTGCGGCTGGTCACCATCGCGGGCCTGGCCATCGCCAGCTTCTGGTTCGCCATCCTGCTGCAGCTGTTCTTCTCCATGCGCCTCGGCATCACGCCGCTGACCGGGCGCGTCGAGGGGTGGGGGCCGGAGCCGATCACCGGCTTCTACATCCTCGATTCCCTGATCAAGTGGGACATGGAGACGCTGCTGGACGCGCTGCACCATATGATCTTGCCGGTCGCCACGCTCGCTCTGCCCGCGGCCGCCACCATCGTGCGCTTTACCCGCGCCGGCGTGCTGAATGCGCTGGAGAGCAACTATGTCCTGTATGAGACGGCGATGGGCTATCCGCGCCGGCAGATTGTCTGGAAGTATGTGCTGCGCAATGCGCTGATCGGCACGGTGACGCAGATCGGCCTGATCTTCGGCATCCTGCTCGCCGGCGCCGTGGTGGTGGAGGCGGTCTTCGACTGGCCGGGCCTGGGCATGTTCGCGGTGAATTCCATCCTGAACTCGGACTACAACGCGGTGATGGGTTTTACGCTGATTGCCGGCACCATGTTCATCGTGGTCAACCTGCTGGTCGATATCCTGCAGGGCATCATCGATCCACGGGAGACCCGCTGATGCGCCAGGTGCTGCGCAAGCTGGCGGAAGACCGGGCCTCGATGCTCGGTCTGGCGCTGATTCTCATCGTCCTCCTCGCCGCCATCCTGGCGCCCTTTCTGTCCACGCATCCCGGCGACGTCGCGGAATTCCACACCGAGATCCGGTTGAGCCCGCCCAATGCCGACAACTGGCTCGGCACGGACCGCATGGGCAGCGATATCTACTCGCGGCTGCTCTTCGGCGCGCGCATCACCCTGACCATCGCGGTGGTCGCCATCCTGGTCGCCGTGCTGATCGGCGTGCCGATCGGGCTGATCGCGGGCTATTACGAGGGGCTGGGCAGCGACATCCTGATGCGCGGCTCCGACGTCTTCCTTGCCGTTCCGCAGATCGTGCTGGCCATCGCCATCGCGCAGACGCTCGGCCCCTCCATCGAGAACGTCATCCTCGCGCTCTCCGCCACGTACTGGCCCTTCTGGGCGCGGCTGGTCTATGCCGAGACGCGGTCCTGCAAGAACGAGACCTTCGTCGAGGCCGCCATCGCGCTCGGCTGCTCGCCATGGCGCGTGATGGTGCTGCATATCCTTCCCTTCATCTCCTCCTCCATCATCGTGCGCACCACCATCGGCATGGGCGGCACCATCCTCACCGCCGCGACGCTCGGCTTCCTCGGCCTCGGCCCGCCGCCGCCGACGCCGGAATGGGGGCGCACCATCGCAGAGTCGCGCGAGTTCCTGCCGATGGCCTGGTGGTATGCGGCCTTCCCAGGGCTCGCCATCTTCATTGTGGTGATGGGCTTCAACCTGTTGGGCGACGGGCTGCGCGACGTGCTCGACCCGCGCCTGCGGCGGGCTTCCAGTGGAAAGTGACCTGATCACCGTTCGCGACCTGCGCGTGGCCTTCGCCGCGGATGCAGGGCTGGCCAAAGTGCTGGATGGCGTGAGCTGCGCCATCCGTCCGGGCGAGATCCGCGGCCTGGTCGGCGAATCCGGCTGCGGCAAGACCACGCTGGCCCGCGCCATCCTCGGCATCCTGCCGCGCAATTCCGCACGGATCGAGGGCGGCCAGGTGCTGTTCGGCGGCCGCGACCTGCTGAAGGTGCCGGAAGCGGCCCTGGCGCGGGAGGTGCGGGGGCGGGAGATCGCCTATATCCCGCAGGACCCCTCCACCGCCTTCAACCCGGTCTTCACCATCGGCACGCAGATCGCCGACCTGATGCACTGGAAGTCGCCGCTGCTGCGCGACCCGAACTTCAAGGGCAATGCTCGCGCGCGCCGCGCGGCGGATCTCGCGCGCGTGGTGGAATGGCTGCGCCTGGTGCAGCTGCCGAATCCGGAGGCGCTGCTGCGCAAATATCCGCATGAAGTCTCGGGCGGCCAGCGCCAGCGGCTGATGATCGCCATGGCGCTGCTGCCGGAACCGAAGCTGGTGATCGCGGACGAACCCACCACGGCGCTGGACGTCACCGTGCAAGCACAGATTCTGAAGCTGCTGAAGGGCCTGGCACGAGAGCGCAATGTGGCTGTGCTCTTCACCACGCACGACCTCGGCGCCGCCTACGAAATCTGCGACCGCATCACGGTGATGTATGCGGGGCAGGAGGTGGAGGAGGCGCCGGTCGCCGAATTCTTCAACCGCCCGAGCCATCCCTATACCCGCAAGCTGCTGGACAGCCTTCCGAGTGCGGAGACCGGGCTGCGTGGAATCCCCGGCGAAATCCCGCGCCTGATCGACCCACCGCCCGGCTGCCGCTTCAACCCACGCTGCGACCGCGCCACCGAGATCTGCCAACAGCGCCCGGCGCCGGAACTCGCCAGCCCCGGCCATAGCGTGCGCTGCCACCACCGCCTGACGGAATTCGCCGCGTGAGCGCGCCCATCCTGGAAGTCGAAAACCTCCGCAAATACTTCCCCGTGCGGAACCTGTGGAAGCGCCGCGTGGGCTGGCTGCGGGCGCTGGACGATGTCTCCTTCACCGTGCAGCCGGGCGAGATTTTAGGCATCGTCGGCGAATCCGGCTGCGGCAAATCCACCCTCGGCAAGACGCTGATGGGCATCCACACCGCAACCCAGGGCCGCATCCTGTTCCAGGATCAGGACATCGCGCCGCTGAAGCCGCATCAGTCCCGCAAATTCCGGCAGCACCTGCAATACTGCTACCAGGATCCGGGCGCCTCGCTCGACCCGCGCTGGACCATCCGTGCCTCGCTGCACGAACCGCTGATCGTGCACACGGATCTGGACGAGGCGGCGCGGGAGGAACGGGTGCGAGAGATCCTGGCCGCGGTCGGCCTGCCGCTGACGCATCTGGATCTCTATCCGCATGAGATCAGCGGCGGCCAGCAACGCCGCGTCGGGCTGGCGCGAATCCTGACGCTCAAACCCTCGGTCGTGATCCTGGACGAGCCGACCTCCGGCCTCGATGTCTCCGTGCAGGCCACCATCCTGAAGCTGTTCCTGTCATTGCAGCAGCAGTTCGGCCTGACCTATCTGTTCGTCAGCCACGACCTGTCCGTGGTGCGGCTGATCTGCGACCGGGTCGCCGTGATGTATCTCGGCCGCATCGTGGAGATCGGCGAAACCGCGCAGGTCTTTGCCACGCCGCGCCACCCCTATACGCAGTCGCTGCTTGCCGCGATTCCCAAGATCGGCGGCGCGCGCGTGACCGATACCTTCGCGCTGGAGGGCGAGCCGCCGAGCCCCACCAACCTGCCCTCCGGCTGCCGTTTCCGCACGCGCTGCCCGCGCGCCCAGGCGCTGTGTGCGGAGCAGGACCCGGCGCTGCGGGCGGATTGGCCGAACCAGGCCGCCGCGTGCCATTTTGCCGAGTAGCTACACCTCCCGCGCGTCGCGATAGCGATACAGGTTCAGCATCAGCGGGGCGACGCGGCGCGCCAGGCCATGCAAGGGGATGGGCTTGGGCTCTGTGAAGGGCAGGCCGAGATCCTGCTCCGGCACGCCCTGCACCGCGCGGGCGAATTCACGGCCCAGCGCGACGGAAAGCGCCACCGCGCGACCGTTGCAGCCGGCCCAGGCGTAGCCATCCGGGCCCAGCCGGTGCAGATGCGGGAAGTAGTCCGGAGTCATGCCGATATAGCCGCTCCAGACATGGTCGAACTTCACCTCACCCATCTGCGGCCAGAGCCTTTGCAGCCGCGCCGAGATCATCGGCGGCAAGCGGCTGGCCTGGGCGACCGGCAGCGCCACGGCACCGCCCGTCACCAGCCGCCCGCGCGCATCCCAGCGGCAGAAATACAGCTCGCCATGCGTGTCGGACATCGCCTCCCGCGCCGGGATGATGGTGGCCGCGACGTTGTGGCTGATCGGCTGCGTCGCCATCTGCCAGGACAGCAGCGGCACCACTTCCTGCGCGATCTTCGGCGCCAGCCGCTTGGAGAACTCGCCGGTATAGGCATTGGTGGCCAGCACCAGCGCGCGGGCGGTGACGCTGCCGGATTCCGTCGTCACCACCCATTGGCCCTCGCGGCGCTCGATGGAGACGGCGGGTGAGCGCGCATAGATGGTGGCGCCGGCGGCCAAAGCGGCCTGGGCCATGCCGCGCGCCATCATCAGCGGGTTCACATGCCCGCCCGTGCTGTTGGCCCAGCCGCCGAACCAGGCCTCGCTGCCCAGCTTCTCCCGCATGGCCGCGCGATCCAGCAGCGCCACGGGCGCGCCGTGGCTGCTCCAATCCTTCACGCGGCGCTCCGCAATCTTCATGCGGCCGGGCGTGTGCACGGGCTGCAGCCAGCCGGTCTGCTCGGCCTCCGCCGCGATGCCGTGGCGGCGCACCAGGTCGAACAGGATCGCGGCGCTGTCGCGCAGCACATGCACGAAGCGCAACCCGGCCTCCCCATGCCGCGCGATGATCGCCGCCGGGTCGTGCCGCGAAAGCGTGGGAATCACCTGGCCATTGTTGCGGCCGGAGGCGCCCCAGCCGGGCTCCGCTGCCTCCACCACCACCGTCTCGATCCCCGCCTCGCGCAGATGCAGCGCGGTGGACAGGCCGGTGAAGCCGGCACCGACCACCACGGCCTCCGTCGTCACGGCGCCCTGCAGGCTGGGCAGCTCCGGCCCCGGGGGCGAAACCTTCGCCCAGAGGGAAGGGGGCCAGGTCACGGCCATGGGCAGCGTCTCCATCACGGGCAGGCCCGCATCAAAGACCCGGTCCGCGATTGCCTCAAGGGGCGTTGCGGTGTGTCATGCGCGCTCAAGGCGGGGAGTGGATGCGATGGCGCTGCGGCATGTGATCGGCGTGGACCATGTGGTGGTCGCGGTCCGCGACCTGGATGCGGCGGCGGCCGCCTGGCGCGCGCTGGGCTTCACCGTCTCCCCGCGCGGCACGCACAGCGCGCATATGGGCTCCGGCAATTACACCATCATGTTTGGCGAGGATTATCTCGAACTTCTGGGCGTGCTGACGCCGACCGAGCACAATGCGCCGATGCGCGCCTTCCTGGAGAAGCGCGAGGGCCTGGACCGCGCCGCCTTCACCACGGATGACGCGGCCGCCGGCGCCGAGGAGCTGCGCGCCAAGGGCATCGCCGCCATCGGTCCCATCGCCTTCGGCCGCCCTGTCACGCTGCCCGGCGGCGGCGAGGCGGAGGCGCGCTTCCAGGTCTTCCAATGGCCACGGGAGGCGCGGCCGGCGGGCCTCGGCATCTTTGCGTGTCAGCATCTGACGCGGGAGAATGTGTGGATTCCCGAACTGCAGTCGCATGCCAATGGCGCCAGCCGCCTGCTGCGCATCGAGGTGCTGGCCGCGGACCCCAAGGCGGGCGCCGAGGAGCTGGCGCGGCTGATCGATCGGGTCGCGGAGCCGGAGGCCGATGGCGCCTGGCGTGTCGCCTCCGGCGCCCACCGCGCGGACTTCGTCTTCCTCGACCGCGCGACGCTGGCTGCGCGCCATCCGGGCGTGGCGCTGGACGGGCTGCCGGAGCAGGGCGCCGCGGCGCTGGTGCTCGGCACCGCCGATCTGCCGGCTGCGGCCAAGGCCCTGGGCGTCTCAGCCGGGGGAACCGTTGCCGTGCCGCCGGCGCGCGCCAATGGTCTTCTGCTGCGCTTCGAGGCCGCGTGAGCTTCGGTTGACGCAGGGCCAAGCCGCGCCTCATGCTGCGCCGCAGAATTGACCGTGGCAGGAGACCCCCATGGATCCGACGCGTCGCGCGATACTGCTGACCTCCGCCGCCCTCGCCGGCAATGTGCTGATGCCGCAGCGAAGCTTCGCCCAGCAGCAGCCGCAACGCGGCGGGGTGATGACAGTGCACTTCGCCACCGAGCAGCGCATCCTCAACCCCTCGCTGCAGGCCTCCACCGGCGTCTACATCGTCGGCGGCAAGATCCAGGAACCGCTGGTGGACCTGGATGCCGCCGGCCGGCCGGCGCCCTGCCTGGCGGAAAGCTGGGAGAGCTCGGCGGATGGCAAGACCATCACCTTCCGCCTGCGCCGTGGCGTTACCTGGCATGATGGCCGCCCCTTCACCTCCACGGACGTTCAGTTCACGGCGATGGAGATGTGGAAGAAGATTCTGAATTACGGCTCCGCGCTTCAGCAATTCCTGGACGCGGTTGAGACGCCGGATGCGCAGACCGCGGTGTTTAAATACGCCCGGCCCATGCCGTTGAACCTGCTGCTGCGCGCGCTGCCGGACCTCGGCTATATCTCGCCGAAGCATGTCTATGAGAGCGGCAACATCCGCGAGAACCCCACGAATACCGCGCCGATCGGCACCGGCCCCTTCAAGTTTCTGCAATATGAGCGCGGTCAGTACATCATCGCGGAGCGCAATCCGAACTACTGGCGCGAGAACCTGCCCTATCTGGATCGTGTGGTCTGGCGCGTGGTGACGGACCGTTCCGCGGCAGCGGCGCAGATGGAGGCCGGGCAGATCCTGTTCAGCCCCTATTCCTCGCTGACCATCGCCGACCTGCAGCGCCTGGGCCGCGACCCACGCTTCGACGTGACGACCAAGGGCAATGAGGGCAATGCCCGCACCAACACGCTGGAGTTCAACTTCCGCAACCCGATCCTGGCCGATCTCCGCGTGCGCCGTGCCATCGCGCATGCGATCGACGTCCCCTTCTTCATCGAGAATTTCCTCGGCGACTTCGCCAAGGCAGGCACCGGGCCTATTCCCTCCGTCTCCACCGACTACTACCCGACGGAGCCGATGCCGCAGTACCCCTTCGATCGCCGCCGCGCCAATGCGCTGCTGGACGAGGCGGGGCATCGGCGCGGCGCGGGCGGCACGCGCTTCACGCTGCGCCTGACCCCCGCGCCCTGGGGCGAGGACATTGCGCTGTGGTCCACCTATATCCAGCAATCGCTGCAGGAGGTGGGCATCCGCGTGGAGATCGTGCGGCTGGACGCCGCTGGCTTTCTGCGCACCGTCTACAACGACTGGAACTTCGACCTGGCGACGGGCTGGCACCAGTACCGCAACGACCCCGCCGTCTCCACCAGCGTCTGGTATCGCTCCGGCCAACCCAAGGGCGCGCCCTGGACGAACCAGTGGGGTTGGCAGGATGACGAGGCCGATCGCATCATGGATGCGGCGCAGACGGAGCTCGACCCGGCGAAGCGCAAGGCGCTCTACGCCGATTTCGTGCGGCGGGTGAATACGGAGCTTCCGGTCTGGATGCCGATCGAGCAGATCTTCGTCTCCGTCTTCAACAAGCGGCTGCGCAACTACGCCAACAACCCGCGCTGGGCCTCCTCCTCCTGGCACGATCTGTGGCTGGCTTCGTGATCACCTGATGCGCGTTCTGGCTCTGGCGGGGCGGCGGCTTCTGTCGTCGGTGCCCACGCTGCTGCTGATCCTGGTCGGCATCTTCCTGCTCCTGCAACTGGCGCCGGGCGATGCGGTGGATGCGCTGATCGCGCAGACCGGCGGCGGCGCGGATGCCGCCTCCGCCGCGGCGATGCGGGCGGAGATGGGGCTGGACCTTTCGGTGCCGGCGCAGCTCGCCAACTACATGTGGCGGCTGGTGCGGCTGGACCTCGGCTTTTCCTCCATCTACGGCAAGCCGGTCTCCACCGTGATCTTCGAACGCCTGCCAGCCACCCTGCTGCTGATGCTGGCGGCGCTGTCTTTCGCTTTCTTCTTCGGCCTGGTGCTGGGCGTGCTCGCGGCGCGGCGAGTGAATGGCTGGCCGGATACGCTGATCTCGACCCTCGGCCTGATCTTCTACGCCACGCCCTCCTTCTGGTTCGGGCTGATGGCCATCGTGCTGTTCTCCGTGCATCTGCAATGGCTGCCGGCGGGCGGCTTCGAGGAGATCGGCTCCGGCTTCACTGGCCTGCGGCGCACGCTGGACATCGCGACGCATCTGGTGCTGCCGACGCTGACGCTCGGGCTGATTTTTCTCGCGATCTACCTGCGCATCATGCGTGCCTCGATGCTCGAGGTGCTGTCCCTGGATTTCGTCCGCACCGCCCGCGCCAAGGGCCTGGACGAGACCCGCGTCGTGGTGCGGCATGTGCTGCGCAACGCGCTGCTGCCGATGGTCACGCTGATTGGCCTGCAGGCGGGCACCATGCTCGGCGGGTCCGTGGTGGTGGAAAGCGTGTTCTCGCTGCCCGGGCTGGGGAGGCTTGCCTATGAATCCGTGGTGCAGCGGGACCTGAACACGCTGCTCGGCATCGTCTTCGTCTCGGCCCTGCTGGTCATCTGCGTGAATTTCGTGGTGGACCTGCTCTACGCCCGGCTCGACCCCCGGATCACGCCATGAAGGCCTTTTTGCGCGGCTATCTGCGCAGCCCGCCGGCGATGATCGGGTTGCTGCTGCTGCTGGCCATCGTCGCCATGGCGATCTCCGCCGATTGGCTGTTCCCGCGCGATCCGCTGGCGCTGGCCGGCCGGCCGCTGCAATGGCCGCAGGGCAATCCGCGCTTTCCGCTCGGCACGGACAATTCCGGCCGCGACATTGCGGCGCAGATCTTTCACGGCGCGCGCATCTCCCTGCTGATCGGCGTGGTGGCAACGGCCATCGCGATTCTGGTTGGCATCGTGGTGGGGGCGCTGGCCGGCTACCATGGTGGCTGGGTGGATGATGCGCTGATGCGGCTGACCGAGGCCTTCCAGACGCTGCCGAATTTTTTGCTGTTGCTGGTGCTGGTGGCGGTGTTCGGGTCGGACCTCAGCACCGTTACCATTGCCATTGGCGCCGTGTCCTGGCCAGCGCCGGCGCGGCTGACACGGGCGGAGTTCCTGACGCTGCGCAACCGCGAATTCGTCCAGGCCTGCCGCACGCTGGGCATGAGCGATGCGCGGATCATTTTCCGCGAGATCCTTCCCAACGCCCTGCCGCCTATCATCGTCTATGCCTCCGTCGTCATGGCGGTGGCCATCCTGCTGGAATCGGCGCTGGCCTTCCTGCGTCTGTCGGACCCGAACGTCGCCTCCTGGGGCAACCTGATCGGCCTGGGGCGGGATGTGCTGCGGGTGCAGTGGTATGTCTCCGCCATTCCCGGCTTGGCCATCCTGCTGACGGTGCTGGCGGTCTCGCTGGTGGGGCAGGGGCTGAACGATGCGCTGAACCCGCGGCTGCGCAAGCGGTGAGCCCCGTTCTGGCGATCCAGGGCCTGACGGTCGCGCTGCCGGCGGGTGCGGACCGGCCGCATGCTTTGGACCGCGTCTCGCTGGATCTCAATGCGGGCGAGATCCTTTGCGTCGTGGGCGAATCCGGCTCCGGCAAGTCGATGACGGCCGGCGCGGTGATGCGCCTGCTGCCGCCGGGCGTCGCCATCACCGGCGGGTCGGTGATCTTCGAGGGCCAGGACCTCGCCACCGCGGATGAGGCGACGATGCGCCACCTGCGCGGCGCGCGCATCGCCATGGTCTTCCAGGAACCTATGACGGCACTGAACCCGCTGCGCCGCATCGGCGACCAGATCGGCGAGATGTTCCGCATCCACACCGCGCTCTCCGCCACTGAGATCGCAGCGCGCGTCCTGGACCTTCTGGCCGAGGTGCATATCCCGGAGCCCGCCCAGGCCGCCCGCGCCTATCCGCACGAGCTTTCGGGCGGCCAGCGTCAGCGCGCGATGATCGCCATGGCGCTGGCGCTGGACCCCAAGGTGCTGATCGCGGATGAGCCGACCACCGCGCTGGATGTGACGACCCAGGCGCAGATCCTGCACCTCATCAAGGACCTGCAGCGCCGCAAGGGCACGGCCGTGCTCTTCATCACGCATGACTTCGGCGTGGTGGCGGAAATCGCCGATCGCGTGGCGGTCATGCAGCACGGCATGGTGGTGGAGGAAGGCCCCGCCGCGCAGGTGCTGAATGCGCCCCGGCACGAATACACCCGGTCGCTCATCGCCGCCGTCCCGCCGCTCACTGCCCGGGCACCGCGCCCCGTCAGCGCGGAGCCGATCCTGGTGATGCGGGATGTGCGGAAGACCTATCGCACCGGCGGCTTCCTCGGCCGCGGCGGGCGGGTGACCCATGCGGTGCGCGGCGTGACGCTGACACTGCCGAAGGGCGCGACGCTCGGCATCGTCGGCGAATCCGGTTCCGGTAAGTCGACGCTCGCGCGCTGCCTGGTGCGGCTGATCGAGCCCGAGGGGGGCAGCGTGTCGCTCGGCGGGCTGGAGCTCACGGGCCTGACCCGGGCGCAGATGCGGCGGCAGGCACATCGCATCCAGATGGTCTTCCAGGACCCCTATGGCTCGCTCAACCCGCGCCGCCGGGCCGGGGAGCTTGTGGCGCAGGGCCCGATGATCCACGGCACGCCCCGCGCCGAAGCCTTGCGCCGGGCCAAGGAACTGTTCGAACTCGTCGGCCTCGACCCGGCCTCCACCGAGCGCTTCCCGCATGAATTCTCCGGCGGCCAACGCCAGCGCATCGGCCTGGCCCGGGCGCTTGCGCTGGAGCCGGAAGTGCTGGTGGCGGATGAACCGGTCTCGGCGCTGGATGTCTCGGTGCAGGCGCAGGTGCTGCGGCTGCTGGCGGAGCTGCGCGAACGCCTCGGCCTGTCGCTGGTCTTCATCACCCATGACCTGCGCGTGGCAGCGCAGGTCTGTGACCTGGTGGCGGTGATGAAGGACGGGGAGGTGGTGGAGCACGGCCCCGTCGCACGCGTCTTCGAGGCACCGGAACACCCCTATACGCAGGCGCTGCTCGCCTCGGTCCCCGGCCGGGATTTCGCGCGGAAGAATTGACCGCCCGCGAAATTCGGCGCGAGACTGTGGTCCAGGCTGCAGCGGGGATCGCGAGAGTGGGCTGGCGCGTCGGCGTGGATTCGGGCGGCACCTTCACGGATGTTTACCTGTTCGAGGAAGACACCGGCCGCATCGCGGTCTGGAAGGTGTCCTCCACCCCGGATGATCCCTCGCGCGGCATTGCGGGCGGCGTGGCGGAGGGGATGGCGGAAATCGGCCAGGCGCCTTCCGACATCGCCTATTTCGGCCACGGCACCACGGTCGCCACCAATGCGCTGATCCAGCATCGCGGCGTCCGCACCGGCCTGGTCACCACGGATGGCTTTCGCGACCTGCTGGAGATCGGCCGGCAGAAACGTCCTGACCTTTACGACCTGCAGGTGGACAAGCCGCCGGTACTGGTGGCGCGGGAACTGCGCCTCCAGGTGCCGGAACGCATCCGCCATGACGGCAGCGTGGAGACGGCGCTGGACGAACAGGCGGTGCGGGAGGCGGCGCGGGCGCTGAAGGCCGCCGGCGTGCAGGCCATCGCCATCTGCTTCCTCTACAGCTTCGTCCACCCGGCGCATGAGGCGACGGCGAAGCGCATCATCGCGGAGGAACTGCCCGGCATCTTCCTCACCACCAGCCACGAGATCGCGCCGGAATTCCGGGAGTTCGAGCGGCTGTCCACCGCGGTGGTGAACAGCTACCTCGGCCCCGTCATGCGCGGCTATATCAAGCGCCTGGCGGAACGCCTGGCCGCGCTGGGCGTCACCGCCACGCCGCATCTCACGCAATCCAATGGCGGCGTCATCGGCTTCGAGGCCGCGGCGGAAATGCCGGTGCGGATGGTGCTCTCCGGCCCCTCCACCGGCGTGGTCGGCGCGCAGGCCATCGGGCAGTTGTCCGGCTTCCCCGACCTCATCACCTTCGACATGGGCGGCACCAGCACGGATGTGGCGCTGCTGCAGGGCGGCGCGGCGCGGCTGACCGGGGAGGCCATCGTGCATGGTTATCCCATCAAGGCGCCGATGCTGGATATCCACACGGTCGGCGCCGGCGGCGGGTCCATCGCCTATGTCGATTCCGGCGGCCTGCTGAAGGTCGGGCCGCGCAGCTGCGGCGCCGATCCGGGGCCGGTCTGCTACGATCGCGGCAATCCGGAAGCCGCGGTGACGGATGCGAATGTCGTGCTCGGCACGCTGCACCCGACTCATCTGCTGGGCGGCCGCATGCCGATCCGCCGCGACCTGTCGCTGGCGGCGGTGGAGCGGCTGGCGGCGCAGCTCGGTATGGGGGTGATGGAGACGGCGCAGGGAATCCTCTCCGTCGTCACCGCGAATATGGCCAAGGCCATCCGCGTCATCTCCGTGCAGCGCGGCCATGATCCGCGCGACTACACCCTGATCGCCTTCGGTGGCGCCGGGCCGCTGCATGCGGCGCGACTGGCGAAGGAGCTCGACATCCGCCGCGTGCTGGTGCCGCGCAACCCCGGCATCCTGTGTGCCATGGGCCTGCTGCTGACCGATCTCCGCGCCGATTTCTCCGCAACCCGGCTGACGGCGCTGGTCCAGGACGCGTTGGCCCCGATGGAGGCCGCCTTCGCCACCCTGACCGCGACGGCGGAGCGCTGGTTCGACCAGGAACACATCGCCGCCGACAAGCGCATGATCCGCCGCAGCGTGGACATGCGCTATGCCGGCCAGAACTACGAACTGCCCGTGGCGCTGCCGGACGGCCCCTTTACCGAGGCGACGCTGGCGCATCTCGCCGAAGGTTTCGCCGCCGCACATCGCCAGATGTACGGCTTCGTCGCCGAGGGGGAGGCGGTGCAGCTCGTCACCTTCCGGCTGGAGGCCACCGGCGTGGTCCGCAAGGCGGAGCTGCGCCCGCGTCCGCTGCAAGGTCCGGATGCCAGCGCGGCGCTGGAAGCGACGCGCGAGGTGTGGCTGCCGGAATCGCAGGGCATCGTCGCCGTGCCGGTCTATGCGCGGGATCGCCTCGCCCCCGGCAACCGCATCGCCGGCCCCGCCATCATCGAGCAGATGGACGCCACCACCGTCATCCTGCCAGGCCAGGAAGCCCGCGTGGATGAATACGAGAACCTGATCCTGGAGGCGGCGGCATGAGCAACACGCGGCCCGACCCCATCACCGTCGAGGTCATCGGCTCCGCCCTCTCCTCCATCGTCGAGGAGATGGGGGAGGCGCTGGTCCGCGCCTCCTACTCCACCAACATCAAGGAAAGGCGGGACTGTTCGACTGCGCTGTTCGACATCGCCGGCAATACGCTGTGCCAGGCGGAACACATCCCCATCCATCTCGGCAGCTTTATCGGCATCATCGCGCATATCCTGAAGCGCCATCCGATGGAGCAGATGCAGCCCGGCGACGTCTTCGTCGGCAACGACGCCTATGAGGGCGGCGGCACCCATCTGCCCGACA
This sequence comes from Falsiroseomonas tokyonensis, assembly GCF_019024325.1. Taxonomy (GTDB): domain Bacteria; phylum Pseudomonadota; class Alphaproteobacteria; order Acetobacterales; family Acetobacteraceae; genus Falsiroseomonas; species Falsiroseomonas tokyonensis. The sequence continues at coordinate 506,980 of NZ_JAFNJS010000001.1, read as the reverse complement.
TCGTGCTGGCGGAGCCGATTTTTGTGGATGGCCGCATCGTCTCCTGGGCCGTGAACCTGGCGCATCACTCGGATTTCGCCGATCGCGGCCATGCGCACATCTTCCAGGAAGGGCTGCGCATCCCGCCCATCCGGCTGTACCGTGCCGGTGAATTGCAGCAGGACGTGCAGGACCTCATCCTGCTGAACTGCCAGGTGCCGCGCGAGCGCCTGTCCGACCTGCGGGCACAGATGGCGGCCAACCGGCTCGGCGTGTCCCGTATGCAGGCGCTTTGTGCGAAATACGGCACGGAGACCGTGCTGGCGGCCGGCGAGGCCCTGCAGGACTACGCGGAGCGCAAGATGCGCGCCGGCATCGCCGCGATCCCGGACGGCACCTGGCATTTCACGGATGTGCACGACAGTCCGGAGATCGACGGCGAGCTGAAGTTGACGCTCACCCTCACCGTTTCGGGCGATACCATGTCGCTGGATTTCGACGGGCCCGACCAGGTGCGCGCCGGCATCAACATGACCTTCACCGCGCTGCTCGCCACCGTCTACTACGCGGTGAAGACGGTGGTGGACCCCACGCTGCTGCCCAATGCCGGACTGGCGCGGCCGCTGCAGGTCTCGGCGCGAGAAGGCAGCGTGCTGAACTGCGTGCTGCCGGCGGCGGTGAATGCACGCCTGTCCACCTGCCAGCGCGTGGTGGACCTGATCCATGGCGCACTCGCCCAGGCGGTGCCGGAACGGGTGACGGCGGCGCATAACGGCGCCTGCTTCGTCGCCTCCTTCGTCGGGCGCCAGCCCGTCACGGGCGAGCCCTGGGTCTATCTGGAGACCATCGGGGGCGGCTTCGGCGCGCGCGCGACCAAGGACGGGCTAGATGGCGTGCATGTCCACACCACCAATACCTCCAACCTGCCGGTGGAGGCGCTGGAGATCGAATACCCGCTGACGCTGATGCGCTACGAGCTGGTGGAAGGCTCCGGCGGCGCCGGGCGGCAGCGCGGCGGCATGGGGCTGCGCCGGGTCTATCGCGCGGAAGCCGAATGTCGGCTGCGGATGGATGGCTCCCGCTTCGCCTCCGCCCCCTGGGGCCTGCAGGGCGGGCAGCCGGGCGGGCGCGGGCACTTCGTCTATGGTCCGGGCATCGAACCCTTCGTGCTTGGCAATGGGCTGTTGCGGGCGGGCGACTGGGTGGAGATCATCACCCCCGGCGGCGGCGGCTATGGCCCGCCGGCGGAACGCGACCGCGCCGCGCTGCAACGCGACCTGGCCGAAGGCAGCATCACGCCCGAAGCCACACAGAGGATCTACGGAGCAGACTGACAACAACAGCAGGGAGATTTTCGCCATGCGCTTCACCCGCCGCGGCCTGATCGCCGCCACCGCTGCCTTGCCCTTCCTGCCGGGCGGTGCCGCCCGCGCCCAGGGCGGGACCCTGCGCTTCGGCCTCTCCTCCTTCCCACCCAGCCTGCTGCCCTGGGCCAATACCGGCACCGCGGCCGCCACCGTGAAACTGCTGATCCATCGCGGCCTGCTGTCCTATGCGCCGGATGGCACGCTGCGCGGCGAGATCGCCGAATCCTGGCGCAACGAAAGCCCCACCGTCTGGGTCTTCACGCTGCGCGACAACGCCCTGTTCCACAATGGCGAGAAGGTCACCGCCGCCGATGTGAAATGGAACATCGAGCAGATCGCCGCCGAACGCTCCACCGCGCATTACCGGGCAGAGATGCAGCAGGTGGCCAGCATCGAGACGCCGGATGCGCGCACGCTGCGCATCACCACGAAGGCCCCCATCGCCACCTTGCCGAACTGGATGGCCTCCTACCACATGATGATCGTCAATCCGCGCAGCCCGACCGGCGCGGGGGTGCTGCCGATCGGCGCCGGCCCCTTCACCATCCGCGCGCAGGAACGCGGCACCTCGATCGACCTCGTGGCCTTCGACCGCTACTACAAACCGGGTCAGCCGAAGCTGGCCGGCATCCGGCTGATCGCCTATGCGGATGAGAACCTCCGCGTTTCCGCCATCCGCGCCGGCGATGTGGACCTCATCGAATACGTGCCCTGGCAGGCCATGGCGGCAATCGAGGCGGATGACAGGCTGCGGCTGGACGCCACCGACGGCCCCTTCATGTACCTGAACTTCAACGCGACGCGCCCGCATCTGGGCGATGCGCGGGTCAGGCGCGCCATCGGCCACGCCATCAAGCGCGACGATATCGTCAAGGTCGCCTTCTTCGGCCGCGGCAGTCCGCTGCAGGGCATGCCCATCGCCCCCGGCAGCGAATTCTTCGACGAGGCGCTGTCCCGCGGCCAGGCCTATGACCCGGACAAGGCCAAATCCCTGCTGCGGGAGGCGGGGCTCGCCAATGGCTTCAGCACCACCCTGCTCTCCACCGCGCAATACGGCATGCACAAGGACACGGCGGAGGTGGTGCAGCAGCACCTGGCGGCCGTCGGCATCCAGGCGGAGCTGCGCCTGCCGGATTGGGCGACACGCGTGAACCTGGGCAATCGCGGCCAGTTCGACATCGCGGTGATGGGCACGGCCACCGACAACAACGATGCCGATGGGCTGAACACCCTGATCGACGGCTCGCTCTCACCCTCCTATGTCCGCAGCGCCGGGCTGCGCATTCCGAAGCTGGAGGAGCTGATGCAGGCCGGCCGCGCGGAATTCGACACGGCCAAGCGCCGCGAGATCTACCTGCAGGCCCAGCGCGTGGCGCTGGAGGAAGCGCCGCTGGTCGGCCTCGCCTGGCGCAGCCAGGGCTATGCGATGAAGAAGGAGATTACCGGCTTCAAGGCCATGCCCGGCGCGCTGAACTTCTTCTCCGGCATCACGCTGGAGGATGCGGCGCTCAGCTGAACCTGGGCAGCCGGCCGGGCGCACCCCATCTCGGCTCGGCCGGCGCCCTGCAACCGAAGCGGGACGGAACCGGTTGCCCTGTGGCACGCTGTGCTGCTGGCAGAACGTGACACCGAAGCGGGACGGGACAGGATCATGGCAGGCATCATGCGGCGGCGGCTGATGGCCGCGCTTCCCCTGGTTTTGGCGGCCCCGCACCTGGCGCGCGCCCAGGCGGCGCGGCCCGTGGTGGTCTCCTCCAAGATCGACACCGAGGGTGCGCTGCTCGGCAACCTGATCCTGGTGGCGCTGGAACGCGCCAATATCCCGACCGAGGCGCGGCTCTCGCTCGGCCCCACGCGCATCGTCCGCACGGCGCTGGTGGCCGGCGAGATCGACCTCTATCCCGAATACACCGGCAACGGCGCCTTCTTCTTCCAGCAGCCGGAGGCCCCGGCCTGGCGCCAGGGCGACACCGCCTATGAGACGGTGGCGCGGCTGGACCGGGAGGCCAACAACCTCATCTGGCTGCCCCGGGCGCCGGCCAACAACACCTGGGCCATCGCGGTCCGCGGCGATGTGGCGCGTGCCGAGAACCTCGCCACCATGGAGGATTTCGGCCGCGCGGCGCAGGCCGGCAAGCTGCGCCTCGCGGCCTCCGCCGAATTCGTCGAGAGCCCGGCGGCGCTCGGCAGCTTCGAGCGCACCTATGGCTTCAGCTTCCCGCGCGACCGCATCGTGGTGCTGCCGGGTGGCGATACGGCGGTGACCATGCGCGCCGCGGCGCAGGGTATCTCCGGCGTCAACTCGGCCATGGTCTATGGCACGGATGGCGCGATCTCGGCGCTCAGCCTGGTGGTGATGCAGGACAGCAAGGGCGCGCAGATCGTCTATGAGCCGGCGCCGGTGGTCCGCCAGGCGGTGCTGGAGGCGCATCCGGGCATCCGCGCCGCGCTGGCGCCGGTCTTCGCCTCCCTCACCCTGGAAAAGCTGCAGCAGCTGAATGCGCGTGTGGCGGTGGAAGGCCAGCCGGCGGCGGCGGTGGCGCGGGCGCATTTCGCCAGCCTCGGCTGATCCGCCGCGGATGCGGGCCGGGGAAATCGGCCGGGCGCTGCTGCTGGCGTCGGTGCTGGCCGGCCTGCTGCTGCCCTGGCTGACCGTCGCGCCGAACCGGCTGCTGCCGGGCACCGGGATGCCGGGCTTTTCCGCCCTGGGCTGGGCCGGGCCGGCTGCGCTTCTCGCGCTGGCTTTGGCGGTGCCGTGGCGCCTGCCCGCTTGGCTTGGCGCCGGCGCGGGCCTTGCCGGCCTGGCGCTGCTGCTGGCGGCCACCGGATGGGCGGCGGCCGCCGCCTTGGAAGGCATGGCACCCGCGGCACGGGCCGGTCTGGGCGGTGGGTTCTGGCTGGGGCTGATGGCGGGCGCGGCGCTGGTAGTGGCGCGCGCGGCGGCGCTGCCGACCCTTGGCCGCGTGGCCCTGGCCGCGCTGGCGCTGCTGGTCCTGGCGGGGCTTTGGCAGGCCGAAACCTTCGCAGCCCTGTCCCTGGTGGTGGAATACCAGGCGCGGCAGGCGGCGGTGCATGCGGCGCTGCTGCGCCACCTGGCGCTGGCGGGCGCCGCGCTGGCCCTGGCGCTGCTGCTGGCCGTGCCGCTGGCCTGGGCCGGCTTCCGGCGGCCGCGCGCGGCCGGGCCGATGGGCGCCGCGCTCGGCGCCGTGCAGGTGGTGCCGGCCATCGCGCTCTTCGCCGCGCTGATCCCGCTGCTGGCCGGGCTGCTGGCGCTGCTGCCGGCGCTGCGCGGCCTCGGCCTCGGCGCCATCGGCCCGGCGCCGGCGGTGCTGGCGACCGCCGGCTACCTGGCGCTGCCGCTCTGGCGGTCCATCCTGGGCGGGCTGACGGCAGCCGACCCCGCCGCGGTGGCCGCCGCCCGCGCCATGGGCATGACCGAAGGCGGCATCACGCGGGAGGTGCGGCTGCCCCTCGCCTTGCCGGTCTTCGCCGGGGGCCTGCGGCTGGCGGTGGTGCAGGCGATCGGGCTGGTGACGCTCGGCGGCCTGGTCGGGGCCGGCGGCCTTGGCGCGCTGGTCTTCGAGGGGCTGGCCCAATTCGCCACGGACCTGATGCTGCTGGGCGCCCTGCCGATCATGGCCCTGGCCCTGGCGGCGGATGCGCTGGCCCGCCTGGTGGAACAGCGGCTGGGCACGAACACATGATCCATTTCGAAAATGTCTCCGTGCGCTTCGGCGGCACCACGGCGCTCTCGGAGGTGACGCTGGAGGTTCCGGCCGGCATGCTCTGTGTCTTGGTCGGCCCCTCCGGCTCCGGCAAGTCGACGCTGATGAAACTGGTCAACCGCCTGGTGGAGCCGAGCGCCGGCCGCGTGCTGGTGCGCGGCAGTGACGTGGCGGGCCAGGATCCGGCGCGGCTGCGGCGCTCCATCGGCTATGTGATGCAATCCACCGGCCTGTTCCCGCACCGGACCGTCGCCGCCAATATCGGCACGGTGCCGCGGCTGCTGGGCTGGGACTCCTCCCGCATTGCCGCCCGCGTCGCCGATCTGCTGGAGATGGTCCAGCTCGACCCCGGCCTGGCGGAGCGCCTGCCCGGCGCACTCTCCGGCGGCCAGGCGCAGCGTGTCGGCCTGGCCCGCGCCCTGGCGGCGGACCCCGACATCCTGCTGATGGACGAGCCCTTTGGCGCCGTGGACCCCATCACCCGCCGCGACCTGCGCGCCGAGCTCCGCCGCATCCATGCCGAAACTGGAAAAACCATCCTGCTGGTGACGCATGACCCGGAGGAGGCGCTGGAACTGGCCAGCCAGGTGGCGGTGCTGCGCGACGGCCGGCTGGTGGCGGAAGGGCCGCCCGCCGCCCTGGTGGCGCCGGATGCGCCGGATTTCGCCCGCACCCTGCTGGGCGGCGGCCAGCCCGGCCTGCGCCGCCTGTCGCTCTTGCCGGCCGAGGTGGCGCAGGACGCTCGGCCCGCACCCGCCGATGCCCCCGCGCTGGATGAGGGCGCGACCCTGGCCGATGCGCTGTCCCGCATGGCGGAGACGGGGCGGGACGTGCTGGCGCTGGGCCAGGGGTCCCTGCGGCTGGAGGCCGTGCTGGCGCGCGGCCGATGATGGCGCCGCTGCTGGCCCTGGTCCTGGCGCTGGTGGCGCTGCTGCCCGGCTGGTTCGGCGGCTTCCCGCCCGGCCGCCTGCTGGGCCTGGCCGCCAGCCATGCCGGGCTGGCGCTGGCTGGCGTGGTGCCGGCCGCGGCGCTGGGGCTCGCGCTCGGCGTGCTGGTGACCCGCCCCGCCGGCCGCGCGCTGCGCCCCGCCGCCGATGCCCTGGCCGCCGCCGCCCAGGCGGTGCCGCCGGTGGTGGCGGTGGCGCTGGCCGTGCCCGCCATGGGGTTCGGCTGGGGCCCCACCATCCTGGCGCTGCTGCTCTACGGGCTGATGCCGGTGCTGCGCGCCACGGTGGCGGCGCTGGAGGCAGTGCCGCCCGAGGCGCGGCTGGCCGCGCTCGCCTTGGGCTATACCCCCGCCGGCGCGCTGCGAGAGGTGGAGCTGCCGCTGGCCTGGCCGCTGGTGCTGGACGGGCTGCGCGTGGCGCTGGTGCTGGCCGTGGCCACCGCCGCGGTGGGCGCCCTGGCCGGGGCGGCGACGCTCGGCACGCCCATCGTGCTCGGCCTGCAAAATCAGAACCAGCTGCTGGTGCTGCAGGGCGCGGCGGCCACCGCGGCGCTGGCCTTCGCGGCGGAAGGCGCCCTGCTGGCGGCCTCCACCTATGCGGCGCGCGGCCGGCGCAGCAGCGCCAGCCCGGCCAGCAGCGAAGGCAGGCCACAGAGCAGGAAGCCGTAATCGTAGCGGCCCGTCAGCCACAGCACGCTGGCAAAGGCCAGCGGCATCAGCAGCGCGCCGAGCTGGCCGAAGGACAGCACGCCGCCGGTCGCCGCCCCGCGTAGCCCCTCCGGCGCCAGCCGCGCCGCCTCCGCCAGCAGGACCCCGTTCCAGGACAGTGCCGTGAGGCTCAGCCCGCCGCCCACCAGCCCCAGCAGCAGCAGAGGCCAGCCCGGTCCCGACAACCCGGCCAGCAGCGAACTTGCCGCCATGCCGAGCGCCAGCGCCCCCATCACCACGCGCGGCGAAACCAGCACGCTGCCGATCCACCCCCAGAGGATGCGGCCGGGCACCGCGGCCAGGGTGGCGGCGGAGAAGATGAAGCCCGCCACCGCCAACGGATGCCCCAAGGCCGTCAGATAGACCACGAAATAGGCCATGAAGACGGTCTGCAGCCCGTTGAAGACAAAGCAGGCGAGCGAAAGCTTGAACAGCTCCCGGTCGCGCATCACCACGGCCAGGGTGGTGTGGAAATCGGAGAGGCGAAAGCTGCGGCCCGGGACGCGGTCGGCATCGAATTCCGCGCGCAGCGGCTGCAGCAACACCGCCAGCACGAGGCAGGCGGCGGCGGAGGCCAGCATGGCGCCACGCCAGCCCCACCAGCCCGTCAGCAGCGGCCCCAGCAGCCCGCCCAGCAGCAGCCCCGCCGGCACCGCCGTCTGCTTGATGGAAAAGACAAGCGGCGCATAGCGCGGCGGCGAATAGCGGCCGAGCAGATGCGAACTGGCCGGGGTGGAAACGGCCGCGCCCCCGGCGCCGATCACCGCCGACAGCGCGAAGAAGCCGAGCGGCCCGATGCAGGCCGCCACCAGCCCCGCCGCAAGCATCAGCAGCGCCACCTGGCTGACCCGCAATGCGCCATGGCGGATGATGAAGCTGCCGCAGCCGAGCTGGAAGCCGAGCGAGGCCAGCGCGCCGATACCGACATAGACACCGAGCCAGGCGGCATCCAGCCGCAAATCGTCCAGGATGGCCGGGGCGATGATGGAGGGCAGGTTGCGCCCCAGCGCCGCGAAGGTCTGCTGCAGGAACATGGCGCCCAGCGCCACCATCAGCAGGTTCATTCTTTGGCTATGCTGCATCCGCCCCCGGCCCGCTTCCCGGGGTCATCATTTCCATCCCCAAGGCCCCTGTGAAGCCGCGCCGGGGGAGGGGCAGACCTGCGCGGGCGGTTCAGCCCGGCCCGACCAGGTCCAGCGACAGGTCGATGCAGGATTCGTAGCCGGGATGATGGGTCATGGCGCCCGAGGAGATCATGGCCGCCGCCAGCCCATCCAGCGCCGCGCGCGGCAGATGCGTGGTGTTCTCCCACAGGCCGAGCCGCTGGTAGCGCCCGATGGCCCGCAGCAGATGCGCTTGCGGCATTTCGGCGAAGCGCGGCGCCAGCACGGCGGCGATCTCGGCCGGGGTGGCGGCACGCAGCCAGTCCAGCGCCGCGCCCAGGCCCTGCACCACGGCTGTGAAGGCCGCATGCTTCTGCGCGATGCGCGGCGTGACGGCATAGAGCGCGGAATAGGCGGTAAGGCCGCGGTCCGCCGCCGCATACCAGACGGTGGCGCCCGCCTCCTCCAGCGCTGCCGCGTGAGGCTCGAAGAGCATTACCGCATCGACGCGCCCTTCGCGCAGCGCGGAGGCGCCCTCCGGCATCGGCATCCGTACATGGCCGGGGCAGGTGGCGGGATCCACGCCGGCCTGCCGCAGGTCATGCATCAGGCACCACCAGGGCGTCGGCACCTCCGACGGGATGGCGACGCGCAGCGTTGCGAGATCCGCCATCTGGAAGCCCGGCCGCGCCCCCATGCCGAGCAGCAGGAAGGGGTCGCGCATCACCGCGGCGCCAAAGCTCCGCAGCGGGCTGGCGGCGTCGCGGCTGCGTTCCAGCATCGGCCGCATCGGCCCGCTCCAGGCCAGGTCCGCGCTGCCATCCAGCAGCCGCCCCGCCGCGGCATCCGGCGTGCCGGCGGTTTCCAGCTGCATGCGGATGCCGCGATGGGTGAAGTGGCCGCCCTCCAGCGCGACGTAGTAGGGCGCGTAGAAGACGGCGCGGAAGGGCTCCACCAGGACCAGCGTCTGCATCGCGGCTCAGCCGGCCGTCGCGCCGGTGCGTTCCAGGATTGGCACCCATTTGGCCGATTCCGCCTCCAGGAACCGCCGCGCGGCGGCGCTGTCGCCCGGCATCGGGTCCACGCCCCGCGCGGTGAAGGACTCCTGCACCGCGGGGTCCGCCAGCACCTTCAGCAGCGCGGCCGAAAGGGTCTGCACGATCGGCGCCGGCGTGCCGGCTGGCGCATACATGGCCTGGAAGGAGGAAGCGCGATAGTCGGCGACGCCCGCTTCCGCGAAGGTCGGCAGATCGGGCAGCAGCTTGGAGCGGCGGGTGGTGGTGACGGCGACGGCGCGCGCCTTGCCATCCGCGACGAAGGGCGCGAGCAGCGTCTGGCTGTCGATCATCATGTCGATGCGCCCGGCGATGAAATCCGTCACCGCCGCCGGCGTGCCGCGATAGGTCACCACGGTGAAATCCACCCCCGCGAGGCTCTTCAGCAATTCCCCTGCGAGGTGCGAGGCGGCGCCGATGCCGGTGGTGGCGAAGGTGGCCTGGCCGCGCTTCTCCCGCAGCCAGGACAGCAGCGTCGGCACGTCCCGCACCGGGACGGAGGGATGCACGCAGGCCAGGAAGGTCTGGTCGCCGACCAGCCCGACGGGGATGAAATCCGCCACGCTGTCGAAGCCCGCATCCTTGTAAAGCGCCGGGATCACCGATTGCGCGGCGCCGTTGATCATCAGCGTATAGCCATCCGGCCGCGCCCGCGCGACGGTGCGCGCGCCGATGGTGGAGCCGGCGCCGGGCTGGTTCTCGATGACGAAGGGCTGGCCGAGCTCGCGGGCCAGCGGCTCGTTCACCAGGCGCGCCACCACATCGATGATGCCGCCGGCGGCGAAGGGCACGATGACGCGCACCGGCCGGTCCGGATAGCGTGGTTGCGCGCGCAGGGCGGCGGGTGCAGCGAGAGGCAAGGCGGCGGCGGCGGCAAGAAGGGCTCGGCGGCTGGTCGGCATGGCTGCGTCCTTCGCGTCGAATTGTCCTGATGAAACCAGCCCCCGACGGGGCTGTCAAAGACTGCCGCGCGGGTGCAGCCTGCGATCCGGTCAGGGAGGCACGGCATGGACGCGATCAGGGGCCTGGTGGTCTGTCCGCAGCCGCGCGCGGCGGATGCCGGCGCCGCAGTGCTGCGGCGTGGCGGCAATGCCTTCGATGCCGCATTGGCAACCGCCTTTTGCCAGATGGTGCAGGATCCCTTCATGTGCGGGCTGGGCGGCATGGGCACGCTGCAGTTCCTCGATGCGCGCAGCGGCCGCCACGGCATGATCGATTTCCATGCGCGTGCCGGGGCGAAGGTGACGCCGGACATGTGGGCGGCGGACAGCCAGGGACGTTCCGAGATTTCCGGCTATGCACTGTTCGAGGATTTTCGCGCGGAGCTCGGCTACCAGGCCATCATGACGCCGGGCACCGTGGCCGGCCTCGCCCGCTTCCATGCGATGCTGTGCAGCATGGATTGGGCCACGCTGCTGGCGCCCGCCATCCGCATGGCGCGGGAGGGTGTGGTGGTGGCGCCCTTCCACCACGACTTCCTGACCCGAACCCCGCAGCCCGGCCTGCCAAGCGGCCTGCGCCGCCTCTCCACCACGCCGGCCTGCGCGGCCCTGTACCTCGACGCCCAGGGCACGCCGCACAAGGTGGGCGACACGCTGCGCCAGCCTGAGATGGCAGACAGCCTGGAACGCCTTGCGCGGCATGGTGCGGCCGACTTCTACCGCGGCGAGATCGCCGCCCGCATCGCCGAGGATTTCGCGTATAACGGCGCCTTCGTCACCGCCGAGGACCTGGCCGGCTATGCGGTGCGGGAAGCGCCACCGGTGATCGGCAGCTATCGTGGCTATGGCATCGCCAGCAATCCGCCGCCAGGCTCCGGCGCCGTGCTGATCGCCATGCTGAACATCCTGGAGCAGTTCGATCTCGCCGGCGTCCAGCCGGGCAGCGTGCGACACCTGGACCTCGTCGCGCGCGCCATGGCCGCGGCGCATGAGGATCGCGAGACCTGGCTGGCGGACCCGGATTTCGTCGAGGTTCCGGTGGCGGAGATGATCTCCAAGCCCCGCGCCGCCGACTGGGCGGCGCGCATCCGCGATGGCTGGATGCCGGGCGGCCACCGCGCCTCGCCACCCTCCTGCACCACGCATGTCTCGGCCTGGGATGCGGCGGGGAACTGCGTCTCTCTGACGCATACGCTGGGCACCGGCGCCGGCGTGGTGACGCCCGGGCTGGGCTTCAACTGGAACAATGCCATGAAGCTCTTCGACATGCGGCCTGGCCGGCCGAACAGCATGGCACCGGGCAAGGCGCGCACCACCGGCATGGTGCCCACCATCGTGATGAAGGATGGCGCGCCCTGGATGATCGTCGGCGCGCCGGGCGGCAGTGTCATCATCTCCGCCGTGCTCACCACCATCGTCAATGCCATCGACTTCGGCATGGGCGCGGTGGAGGCCGTGTCCTTCCCACGCATCCACTGCGAGGGCGGGCCCATTTTCTGTGAGGCGCGGGTGCAGGAGGATGTGGTGCAGGCGCTGCGCAAGCTGGGCCATGAGGTGCGGCATTCGCCGCTGTCCTACGACCCGGGGATGAGTCGCGCCCATGCCATCCTGCTGCGCGACGGCAGGCCCGCCGGCGGCGCCGACCCGCGCGGCGGTGGCGGCGTCGCCGTCGCCTGGTAGCTCAGGGCCTCGTTGGCGGCGCGCCCTGCTGCCGGCGCAGCGGCTCCAGCCGCCACTCCGGCTCCTGCGCCACGCGCAGGCATTCCTCCGCCGTTCCGCGTGTCTGCGGTTGCTGCCGGTGCCACAAGGCGCGCAGCGCGGCGCGGGTGGCGGCGCCGCGGGATGCGGCGCCGATTCGCCGCTGCAAGTCGTTCACATACATGCGTCCCTCCCTTCGGATGTCGGCGAGAGGAAAACGCTGGTCCACCCGTCCGGGTTGCCTCAGTTCAACCCCAGGTCGTGGATGTGGCGCGGATCGGCCGCGATCTCGCCGCGCTCCACCCGCTGCACCAAGGCGGTCAGCGCCGCATTGGCCGGCGTCGCGATGCCGAGGGGTTCCGCCTGCTGCACCACATAGCCGTTCATCGCCTCGATCTCCGTGCGGCGGCCCTTCATCATGTCCTGGCCCATGGAGGGACGATGCGCACCGCCGCCGGGCTTGTTCGCCCCCGCCAGGCGATGCCGGTCGTATTCCGCCAGTGCCGCCGCATCGCCTTCCCCGGCGCGGGCGATGGTCTCGGGATCGATATGCAGCACCTCCTCCAACGCATAGCCCAGCGCCTGGCCGGTGCGGATCGCCTCGCTGCCCAGCCGCGCGGTAAAGTGGCGAAGCCGGTCGTCCAGCAGCACGTCGCGGCTGATCAGGCCGGTGGCCGCCGAAATGCCATTCTGCATCACATTCGCCACCAGCTTGGTCCAGCGCTCCCCCCACAAATTCGGCGTCAGCAGCGTGCTGTCGGACAGTGCGGTCAGCCGCGCCACTTCCTGCGCGCGCGGCGTTGCGCGGCCATGCACCTCCCCCACCCGATAGACGGTATGCGCGGCGCCGCCCTTGCCGGAGGCGCGCTTCACATGGCCGGGCGCCGCGAGCTCCACGGTGATGGAACTGGCCACCGCGCCCAGCGTGCGGCCCCAGCCGACGATGCCGGCGATGGTCGCCTCGTTCATGCAGTTCTGCAGGCTGACGCAGAAGCCGGTGGGGGCGAGATACTGCGCCACCATCTGCGTTGCCCAGGCCGTGTCATAGGATTTGACGCAGATGAAGGCGATGTCGAAAGGCTTCTCGCGGGCGACCTGCTGCAATTCCGTCAGGTGCAAGGCGCGGGCCTGCACGCTGAACTCCGGCACGTCCTTCAGATGCGTGACGCGCAGCCCCGCGTTGCGGATCGCCTCGACATTCTCGGGCCACATGTCGACGAAGGTCACATCCTCGCCGGCCTGGACCATATAGGCGCCGGCATAGGCACCGACGGCGCCGGCGCCGATGATGGCGATGCGTTGCGACATGAACGGCGTCCTCCTCGATTGGCGCGGCAGGTTAGGCGGCGATCCAGTCCGGCGCCACCACCAGGCCCAGAAGTTCCGCCAGCGCCCGCCATTCGGGCCGCACCCGTTCCTCCGCCCAGAGGAAATTCACCGTGCCGAGGCAGACGCCGCCATGCAGGATCGGCACATTGACGATGCTGCGGAGGCCGAGGCCGAGGATCAGCGCGTGGTCGTCGAAGAATTCCGTGATCGCGTCAGCGCCCTCGCCGACGAAGACGCGCCGTTCCAGCAGCACATGCCGGCCCCAGGCGGTGTCCCGTTTCGGTTTAGTGCCGCCGACCGGATAGCTTTCAGGGTCCGAGCTGTAGAGCCGGCGGACCGTCATCGCCGCGGCATCGAAACGCATGGCGGTGCAGAGGCGATGCCCCATCGCCTGCCGCCCGATCTCATCCGCCGCCCGCAGCAGGGCGAGCGGCCGCGCCTCCCGCGCGGCCTCCGCCATCCGGGAAAGCTGGGCGGCGGTCAGCACCGCATCAGGCATCGGTCATGCCGATGCCCAGCTCGCGGATCGCGCGGCTCCACTTCTCCGCATCGGCGCGCAACGTGGTGGCGAAGGCGACGGGGGTTTCGTTCACCACCTCGACCCCGATCGCCGCCATGCGGTCCTTCACCTCCGGCAGCAGCATCGCCTTATTGATCTCGGTGTTCAGCTGCGCCACCAGGTCCTGCGGCATTCCCTTGGGGCCGAGCACGCCGTACCACACGGCCATCTCATAGCCCGGCACCGTCTCCGCCACTGTCGGCACATCCGGTAGCAGGCTGGAGCGGCGGCCCTCCGTCACGGCCAGCAGCTTCAGCCGGCCGTCGCGCACATGGCTCAGCGTCTGCGTGCCGGCGCTGAACAGAAGCTGCGTCTGGCCCGCCACCGTGTCCTGCACCGCCGGCGCACCGCCGCGGTAGGGCACATGCACCATCTCGATCCCCGCCATGCGCGCAAACATCGCGGCGCAGAGGTGGTTGGTGGAACCCGGCCCGGCGGAGGCATAGGCCACCTTGCCCGGATTCGCCTTGCAATAGGCGATGAACTCCGCGACCGAATTCGCCGGCACCGAGGGATGGATCACCATGGTGTTCAGCACGAAGGCCAGCAGCGCGATCGGCGTGAAATCCTCCACGCCGTTGAAGGGCATATTGTTGAACAGCGCATCGTTCATCGCATGCGTGCTCATCGAGCCGAAGAGCAGCGCATAGCCATCGGGCCGCGCCCGCGCCACGGCGTTGGAGCCGATATTGCCGGAGGCGCCGGAGCGATTTTCCACGACGAAGGGCTGGCCCATGGCGCGGCGCAGAGGCTCCGCCAGCACGCGGGCCAGGATATCCGTGGTGCCGCCAGCGGCCCAGGGCACGATGATGCTCACCGGACGGCTCGGATAGCGCTCCTGCGCCCCGGCGGCCTGTGCGGCCAGGACGAGGGTGGTGGCAAGGGCGGCGCGGCGCGTGATCTGCGGCATGGCGGGATCCTCCTCGGAAGCTTGCCGCTTTAGCCGGCTGGCGGCGCCTCGGAAAGCGCTTCCTCGCGGAAGGCGAAGCCGATGCCGGGGCGGTCGGGCAGATGCATCACGCCAGCCTCCGGCACCAGGTCCTCCACCAGGCGCTGGCGCAGCGCCAGCTGTGCGCCATGCATCTCCAGCAGGCCGCCCTGGGCATGGCCGGCCATCAGCGCGGCATTGGCGATGTCCCAGCCGCCGGCATGCGCCACCGGCGTGCCATGCGCCTCGGCCAGCGAAAGGATGCGTAGCGCCGCGCTGATGCCGCCGCAGAAGGCGGCATTGGGCTGCAGCCAGTCCACCGCGCCACGAGTCAGCGCCTCGCGGAACCAGGCCATGGACTGCACCATCTGCCCGGCGCCGATGGGGATACGGATCGCGCGGCGCAGGCTGGCCAGCATCTCCAGGTCGTTGCCCAGCACCGGCTCCTCGAACCAGGCGACGTCGCACTCCTCCACCATCAGCGCCAAGCGGCGCGCGGTGGCGACGTCCATGCCGCAATTCGCGTCCAGCATCAGCAGTGCCTTGGGGCCGATGGCGCTGCGGACGGCGCGCACGCGGCGCGCATCCTCCGCCACGCCACGGCCGCCGGCGGCCACCAGCATCTTCACGCCGACGAAGCCGGCCGCGATGCTGCGCTGGCAGACGGCAGCGAGCTCATCCTCCGCATAGCCCGGCAGGCCCACGGTGGCGTAGCAGGGCACGGCCTGGCGCGCGCCGCCCAGCAGCCGCCACAGCGGCTCCCCCAACGCCCGCGCGCGCAAATCCCAAAGCGCCATGTCCAGCGCCGAGAGCGCGGAGACGAAGGCGCCGGTCGCGCTGCGGGGATTGAAGCGCGCGGTAAGTTTGGCGCGGATGGCCTCGATGCACCGCGCATCCTCGCCCCGCAGCGGCTCCGCCATGCGGGCCAGCAGCGCCACCACCTCCTCCGCCAGGAAGCGGCCGGTGACGCCGGTGCCGACCAGCTCGTCCTCCGTCGTGACACGGCAGCGGACGAAGGCGGGCGTGTCCAGCCCCGCATAGCCCTTCGCGGCCGCGACGGGTGCCAGGCGCTCCACGGCCGCGGTGATGCTGCGGATGCGGCTCATGCCGCGACGCCGGCCGCGCGGGCCGCCCTGACCTGCCGGTGGCGCGCCTGGTCCATGTTCTCAAGCGTGCCGAAGGCATTCATGTAGTGGCCACGGAAGCCCATCGCCTCGATGCGGCGGAACATGTCGCCGAAGTCGAAGTCGCCCTCGCCGGGGACCAGGTGCTGCTCGTGCCCGTTGCGCCAGCAATCCGCCAGGCGCACTTCCACCACCCGCTGCATCGGGATGCGCGCGAGAAAACCCTCCACGCCATCGGGCATGAGATGCGCGTGGTTGGCGGTGAAGCTCAGCGCGAAGGCGGGGCTGTCGATGGCGTCGTAGTAGTAGGCCCATTCCTCCATCGTATGCGCCAGATAGTGCACCTCGGCATCCGCCGGTTCCTTGTTGAGATTCTCCAGCAGCAGCAGCGCCTTGTGCTTTTCCGCGTGCTCCACCATGCGCTTCAGCCGGTCCAGCCCTGCCTGCATCCGCATCTCGACATCCGCCGTGAAATGGTAGCTGGCATGCACCACGATGGAGCCAGCGCCCAGCAGCGGCATCGCCTCGATATAGGCGCGCATGTAGGAATCCACGGCCTCCGACAGGAAGGGCGAATACTCCGCGACATTCACGGCGGAAAGGGTGTGCAGGCCCAGATGCACCTCATGCTTTTCCAGCAGGGCGCGGATGCCCTTGGCGCGCGTCGCGTCGAAACTGGTCACGGCATTCGCACCCGTGTCCAGCTGGATGTCGATATGGCGCACCTTGTGCGCGCCGGCCCAGGCGATCGCGTCCTCCAGCTTCAGGCGGCGGCCGATATCGACGCTGATGCGCTCGAAAAGGGTCATGGCCTCTCCTCCCTGTTGGCGCCGTCTGGCGCGGCGTGTCCGATGGCGTCGAGGAAGCGGCTGCGGCCGCGCCGTGCATGCGCCTCCGCCAGCCCTCGCGCCCGCGCTGCGTCGCCGGACAGGATGGCCTGCATCAGCGCCCTGTGCTCCCGGTTCGCCAGCGCCATATGGCCCGGCTGTTCGAAGGATCTCCGGCGCAGCAGCATCAGCTTGCGGGTCAACTGCTGGTACAGCATCGCAGCCTCCCGGTTGCGGCTGGACGTCATGATGAAGGCGTGGAATTCCGAGTTGATCTGGAAGAAGCTGTCGCGGCAACCGCGCGCGATGGCGCCTTCCATCGCCTGCACCATCATGCGCAGCGCCGCGGCCTGTGCGGGCACGAGCAGGGTTGCGAGGCGCGCGGCGGCAAGGCCGAAAAGCGCGGCGTTGATCTCGTAAATGTCCATCGCCTCATCCAGGGTCAGGGTCCGGACGAAAGCCCCGCGATTCATGATCACGGTGACTAGGCCGGTCTTTTCCAGCGCGCGCGCCGCTTCCCGCACCGGGCCGCGACTGACGCCGAGGCTGCGCGCCAGGGCCACCTCGTTCAACCTTTCGCCAGCGCGCAGGGTGCCATCCAGGATCAGCGCCTCGATCCGCCGCGCCACGTCGATGCCCAGTGCCTGGGGCCGGCGCATGCGGCCGCGCCGCGGGCCGCGCTGTGCCGCTTCGCGGTGCACCGCAGCATGCGGCAATGCCTCGACTGGGGTGAGGGGCAGCGGGAAAGACGCTGGTGCATCTGCCATGGGATAAAGTGTTTACAGTTCCGCCGCGGCCTGACAAGCTGAGACACAGAGACAAAAAGCCACGTTCGGGAGGACGTCGATGGTGATCACCGCCGCGCGGTGCCGCACGCGTCGGGCAGGGCTGCGGCGCGCATGAGCGATGCAACACCCGCCAATGCCCTGCCCCTGTCGGGTCTGCGAGTCCTCGACCTGACCGTGGCGCGGGCCGGGCCCACCTGCGTGCGGCACTTGGCCGATTGGGGCGCGGAAGTCATCCGCATCGCGCCGCCGGGTGCGGAAGGTGCGGACATTGCGGGCGACCAGGACGGCTTCGACTACCAGAATCTGCACCGCAACAAGCGCGCCATGCAGATCGACCTGAAGACTGAGCAGGGCAAGGCCATCTTTTTCCAGCTGGCGAAGACCGCCGATGTGGTGGTCGAGAATATGCGCGCTGCCGTGAAATTCCGCCTCGGTGTCGACTATGCCAGCGTCAGCGCGGTGAATCCGCGCATTGTTTATGGCTCGATCAGCGGCTTCGGCCAGGACGGGCCCTATGGCCATCGCGCCGGCGTCGACCAGATCGCGCAGGGCATGGGCGGGCTGATGAGCATCACCGGCATTCCCGGGGCAGGGCTGGTGCGCGTGGGCATTCCGGTCGCGGACCTCACCGCCGGAAATCTGCTGGCGCTGGCGGTTATGATGGCGCTGTTCGACCGCACCCGAACGGGGCATGGCCGATGGGTGCATACCAGCCTGCTGGAAGTCATGGTCTTCATGCTGGATTTCCAGGCCAGCCGCTGGCTGCTGGCAGGTGAGGTGGCGGGGCAGGCGGGCAACGACCATCCGACCTCCATCCCCACAGGCGTCTATCCCACCGCAGATCGCCCCATCGCGCTCGCCGCATCCTCGCCCCGCATGTGGGAACGCTTCTGCGATGCGCTGGAAAAGCCGGAATGGAAGACGCGGCCGGGCTGGAACACCCGGGACGGCCGGTCCGACGATCGCGCCGCGATCAATGCCGCGATCAGCGAGGTGACGCGCACCAAGCCCAGCCTGCACTGGATCGAGGTGCTGGACCCCGCGGGCATTCCCTGCGGTCCGATCAATACCATCGACCAGACTTTTGCGGATCCGCAGGTGCAGCATCTGCAAATGGCCAAGCCCATCGCGCATCCGCGGCTGGGCGACCAGAAGCTGGTGCGCAACCCGATCAATATGAGCGACCTCGCCTGGGATATCCGCACGCCGACCCCGGATGCCGGGGCGCATACGGATGCCGTGCTGGCGGAGCTGGGACATTCGGCAGATGAGATCGCTCGGCTGCGCGCCGCGCGCGTGATCTCCTAGGAGCAGCGCGCATGGACGGCATGCAGATCACCCTTCCCACGCCCAAGATCCTTGCCAGGATCGAGGACGGGATCGGTTGGCTCACCTTCAACCAGCCCGAGAAGCGCAACGCCATCTCGCTGGAGATGTGGCAGGCGGTGGCGGAAGCGGCGCAGCGCTTCGCCGAGGATCCCGCGGTGCGCGTCGTCGTCATGCACGGCGCCGGCGGCAAGGCCTTCGCCTCCGGTGCGGACATCAGCCAGTTCGAGCAGCAGCGCAACAGCGCGGAGGCCGAGGCGAAGTATTCCGCCGTTTCCGCCGCCGCACGGCAGCGGCTGGAGCAGCTCGGCAAGCCGCTGATCGCCATGATCAACGGCTTCTGCATCGGTGGCGGCTGCGCGACGGCGATGGTGGCGGATATCCGCATCACGGCGACCGATGGCCGCTTCGGCATTCCCGCCGCCAAGCTCGGCGTCGCCTATGCCTGGCACAGCCTGCGCCGGCTGGTCTCGCTGGTCGGGCCGGCCATGGCGAAGGAGATCATGTTCACCGGCCGCTTCCTGGATGCGGAGGAGGCGCTTCGAGTCGGCCTGGTGAACCGCGTGGTCCCGGTGGAGCAGCTGGAGGCCACGGTGCGGGAGATGGCGATGACCATCGCACGCAATGCGCCGCTGTCCATCCGTGCCTCGAAGGAGGGGATCGACCAGATCGCGGGCGAGCCTGCGAAGATCGACCAGGCGCGCTTCGAGGCGCTGTACCGCGCCTGCTTCGACAGTGCCGACTACGCCGAGGGACGCGCCGCCTTCATGGCGAAGCGCCCCCCGACATTCCGTGGAGGCTGACTGAACCGGCACGCAGTGCGTGCCGCACCCAGGGAGGAACCAAGAATGAGCGGCTTCAACAGGCGCCAGATCCTATCCCTCAGCACCGGCGTCGCGCTCGGCGCCGGCCCGGCCTTCCGTGCCGTGGCCCAAAGCCTGCCCGCGCATGAGCGCCAGCTGTATGACGCGGCGCGGCGCGAAGGCGAGATCACCTGGTATTCCGGCCAGTACAATGCCGAGACCTCGGAGGCGGTTGGCCGCGCTTTCAACGAGCGTTTCCCCGGCGTGCGCTGCAACGTGGTGCGCAGCACCTCGCAGGTCGCCTTCCAGCGGCTGTCGCAGGATGCGCGCGCGGGGGTGGCGCAATGCGACGTCTTCAGCTCGACCAATTCCGGACACTTCGTGCAGCTGAAGCGGGAAGGCCGGCTGCTGCAGTTCAAGCCGGAGAATGTCGCGGGTCTGCTGCCGGCGATCCAGAATGCGGATCCGGACAACTTCTTCCACACCAGCTTCCTCGGCCTGTTCCTGATGACGCACAATACGCGCTTGGTCAGTGAGGCGGATGCGCCGCGCGGCTGGCAGGATGCCCTGGACCCGAAGTGGAAGGACAAGCTGGCGGTCGGCCATCCCGGCTTCAGCGGCGCCATCGGCGTCTGGGCCGTGCAGATGCGCAAGATGTATGGCTGGGACTACTTCCGCCGACTGGAACGCAACAATCCGCAGATCGGCCGATCCAGTCAGGACCCGGTGACCACGCTGAACGCGGGGGAACGCTCCGTCGGGCTCTGCGTGCCGACCGGCACGACGCAGCTCGCCATCTCCCGCGGCAATCCGCTGAAGCTGATCTATCCGACGGAAGGCGTCCTGGCCGCCATCTCGCCTTCCGCCATCCTGCGCAATGCGCCGCATCCGAATGCCGCGAAGCTCTTCATGGAATTCCAGGCCAGCCAGGCGATGTCGGAGACGGTGCGGCTGACCTTCAACGAGCCCCTGCGTGGCGACGTGCGACCGCCCGAGGGCGGAAGGCCGCTGGCCGATATCACCCTGCTGGCGCCGAGCCTGGAGGAACAGGAAAAGGGCGTGCCCGAGGTCCGCGAGGCCTGGCGCGACACTTTCGGCGTCTGACGCCGCAAGAAGAATGAGGGAACGAGGAACATGACCGGTATCACCAAGCGGGGCCTGCTCGGCACCACCACCGCCCTGGCGGCAGCCGCCATCCTGCCTGCGCGCCGCGCCGCGGCGCAGGATATGCCGGCGCATGAACGGCAGCTTTATGAAGCCGCGCAGCGGGAAGGGGAGCTGACCTGGTACACGGGCCAGCTGCAGGCCGAACCCTCGGAAGCGGTGGGCCGGGCCTTCACGGAACGCTATCCGGGCGTGCGCTGCAATGTGGTGCGCACGACCTCCCAGGTCGCCTTTCAGCGGCTGTCGCAGGATGCGCGGGCGCGCGTCGCGCAATGCGATGTCTTCAGCTCCACCGACTACAGCCACTTCACCTTCCTGAAGCGCGAAGGCCGGTTGATGGCCTACAAGCCGCAGAACGCGGCGGGGATGGTGAAGGCGGCGCGGGAGGCGGCCGATCCGGACGGGCATTTCCAGGTCACCTACCTGGCGCTTTACATGCTCGCGCGCCGCACCGACCGGCTGAGCGAGGCGGAAGCGCCCAAAAGCTGGCGCGAGCTGACGGATGCCAAGTGGCGCGACAAGATGGCCGTTGGCCATCCGGGCTTCAGCGGCGCGATCGGCAATTGGGCCATCATGATGAAGTCCATGTATGGCGAGCGCTATTTCCGCGAGTTCGAGCGCAACAAGCCGCAGATCGGCCGCTCCGCCGGCGATCCGGTGACCACGCTGAATGCGGGCGAGCGCATCGTGGGCGTGGGCATCCCCTCTGCCGCCACGCTGTTCAGCATCTCCCGCGGCAATCCGCTGGCGCTGATCTATCCCACCGACGGCACGCTGCTGGTACCGGCGCCGAGTGCGGCCATCGCCAATGCGCCGAAGCCCAATGCAGCCAAGCTGTTCATGGAATTCGCCTGCGGCTCCGCCTATTCGCGCGCCGTGCGCGAATTCTCCGCCGAATCGCTGCGGCCGGAAGTGCCGCCGCCGGAAGGCTCGCGCCCGCTGGATGAGATCAAGACCATCACGCCGACCCCGGCCCAGGTCCAGAACGAGATGACCGAGGTGAAGGAGCTGTGGCGTGACATCTTCGGCGTTTGACCGATGAGCGAGGCCCCCGCACTGCCCCGCGCCCAGGCCGCGCCGATCCAGGCCCGGCGCAGCGGTCGGCTCGCGCGCTTCGAGCCGGTGACGCTGCTCTGGGTCGCGCTGATCGCCATCCTGCTCTTCCTGGTGGCCTTCCCGCTGGGCAAGCTGCTGGTGGTGAGCTTCGAGACGCGGGGCACCGGCGAATTCACGCTGATGAACTACGTCTCGGCCTATGGCCGTTCGCGCTATGTCGATGCGCTGGTGAATTCGCTGCGGCTCGGCCTCACCTCTGCCACCATCGCGGTGGTCATGGCGGTGCCGATGGCCTGGGCGGTGTCGCGCACCGATATGCCCTTCAAGGGGCTGACCTGGGCGGTGGTGCTCGGCGCCTTCATCCTGCCGCCCTATCTCAGCGCGGTCGGCTGGATCCTGCTGGCGGGGCCGAATTCCGGCTTCATCAACCTGTTCTGGCGCTGGGCGACGGGCGCCGACGGCGCGCTGGTCAATATCTACAGCTTCTCCGGCATGGCGCTGGTCATCGCGCTGAACGCCTTCCCGCTGGTCTTCATCTTCGTGAAGTCGGCGCTGGACCTCGTCTCCTCGGAGATGGAGGACGCCGCGAACATCCTTGGCGCCGGCACCTGGACGGCGATGCGCAAGGTGTCGCTGCCGCTGGTCTGGCCGGCCATCATGGCGGGCTTCATCATCGTCTTCCTGGAAGCCATCGCGCTGTTCGGCACGCCCGCCATCATCGGCATCCCCGCGCGCATCAACGTGGTGACGACGCAGCTCTGGCAGTTCTTCGAATATCCGGTGCGGGTCGAGGTCGCCGCCGCCTACGCCATGCCCCTGCTGCTGATCACCGCCGGCATGATCGTGGTGCAGAAGCTGATGCTGGCGCGCAAGGGCTATGTCTCGCAGACCGGCAAGGGTGGCGAAAGGCGGCCGATCAAGCTGGGCCCCTGGCGCTGGGTGGCCTTCGGCTGGTGCGCGGCGGTGGGGCTGATGGCGGTGATCGCGCCGCTCTTCGTGCTGCTGCAGGCCAGCTTCGCCAAGGCCTGGGGGCGGGGGCTCGCCTGGGACAACCTGACGTTGGCCAACTATCGGCTGCTGATCTTCGAACACGATATGGCGATGACCTCCATCTGGAACACCATCTGGTTCTCCGCCACGGCCGCCACCATTGCGGTTCTGCTGGCGCTGATGGTCGCCTATATCGTCAACCGCAAGCTGGTGCCCTTCGGGGAGGCGCTGGGCTTCCTGGCCATGGCGCCCTTCGTCATCCCCGGCATCGTCATGGCGATCGGCTTCTACGCCGCCTATGCCTCCCCGCCCTTCGCACTCTACGGCACCGCGGCGATCATCATCCTGGCCTTCGCGGCGCGCTTCCTGCCCATCGCCTATGCCAACTCCTCCTCCGCCATCCGGGCGGTGCATCCGGAGATGGAGGAGGCGGCGCGCATCCTGGGCAGCGGGCGGCTGCATGCGATCTGGATGATCACCGCGCCGCTGGTGCGGAAATCGCTGCTCGGCGGCTGGCTCATCGTCTTCATCGTCGCCTCCCGCGAATTGTCGGCGGCGATCTTCCTGGTCGGGCCGCGCACGCGGACCATGTCCGTGCTGCTCTACGACCTCAGCGAGGCCGGCAATTTCGAGGTGCTGGCCGCCTTCGGCGGGCTGCTGCTGGTGGTCACCATGGTCTTCGTCGGCATCGGCATGAAGCTGGTCGGGCGTGACTTCATGCTGCGGAGAAACTGAGGATGTCGCGTCTGCAGATCCAGGGTCTGACCAAGGCCTATGGCCCCATCCGCGTGGTGGACTCCATCGACCTGACGCTGCAGGAGGGGGAGTTCGTCTCCCTGCTTGGCCCCTCCGGCTGTGGCAAGACCACAACGCTGCGCATGATCGCGGGCTTCGTCGATCCGAATGAGGGCAGCATCTCCCTCGACGGCCAGGTGATCTCCGCCCCCGGCGCGGTGCTACCGCCGGAGAAGCGCGGCATGTCCATGATCTTCCAGAGCTACGCCATCTGGCCGAACATGACGGTGGCCGAGAATGTCGGCTTCGGCCTGAAGCTGCGGAAGTTGCCGTCCGACGAGATCCGAAAGCGGGTCCAGGAAATCCTTGAGGTGGTGCAGATGGGCCATCTGGCCGCGCGCTATCCGGCGGAGCTTTCGGGCGGCCAGCAGCAGCGCGTGGCTCTCGCCCGCGCCATCGTGGTGAAGCCCGCGGTGCTGCTGCTGGACGAGCCGCTGTCGAACCTCGATGCCAACCTCCGCGAGGAAATGCGCTTCGAGATCCGCCGCCTGCACGACGAGTTTCGCATCACCACCGTCTACGTTACCCACGACCAGTCGGAGGCGATGGCCACCTCGGACCGCATCGCGGTGATGAATGCCGGGCGGATCGAGCAGGTGGATGCGCCGCATATGCTCTACACCCGGCCGCGCACGCGCTTCGTCGCCGGCTTCATCGGCCGCACCAACCTGCTGCCGGCGCAGCTCCGCAACGGCGAGATCGGCTTCGGTGGCATCGCCATGCAGGCCGGGCAGGTGCCGGGCGCGGAGGGTGCGGCGGGCGGCGAGATCCTGGTCTCGGTCCGGCCGCAGAGCATCGGCCTGCATCGCGCCCCGCCCGGCGGCAGCAGCCCGGTGCTGGAGGGTGTGGTCGCGCAGCGCACCTTCCTGGGCGAGACCTGGGACTATGTGGTGCGCGCCCAGGGCAGCGAGCTGCGGCTGCGCGCCACCGCTCCGCCGCTGCAGATCCATTATGTGGGCGAGCGGGTCTGGATGGAGTTCGACCCGCAGCAGATGGCGATGGTGGTGTAGCGCGTGTTGCCGGCTGTCATGCCGGCTTCGCGCTTCGTCGCTTCCATCGTCCTGGCGCAGGTGCTGGCGCAGATCGGCGCCTTCACCCTGCCTGCGCTGCTGCCGGGCTACCTCGCGCGCTGGCAGCTTTCCGCGACCGAGGCCGGCTGGCTGATCGGCGCCTTCTTCGCCGCCTATGTCGCCGCCGTGCCGGTGCTGGTGGCGCTGACGGACCGGGTGCCGGCGCGGCGCATCTATTTGCTGGGCGCCGCCTGCACCGCGCTGTCCCATCTCGGCTTCGCGCTATGGGCGGAGGGCTTCTGGTCCGCGCTGGCCTTGCGGGCGCTGGCCGGCATCGGCTGGGCGGGCTGCTACATGCCGGGGCTGAAGGCGCTGGCGGATCGGCTGGAGGGCGCGGCGCAGTCCCGCGCCGTGTCCTGGCACGCGGCGGGCGTGGGCATCGCCGGCGCCGCCTCCTTCCTCGTCGCCGGTACGCTGGACTCCCATGCGGGGCCGGGGGCGGCCTTCCTTTTCGGCGGCGTCGCCGCGCTGGTCGCCTTCGGCATCGGCGCCGCCGTGCTGCCGGATCTGCGCCCTACCCCGCGGCCGGGCGCGCTGCTGGATTTCCGGCCGGTGCTGCGCAACCGCGCCGCCATGGCCTGGATCGCCGGCTATACCGTGCACACCTGGGAACTCGCCGCGCTGCGCGCCTGGGCCGTGACCTTCCTGGCGCTGGTCATCGCGCAGCAGGGCGCGCCCGCCTGGCTGCCGGGGCCCAATGTGCTCTTCACCCTGGCGGGCCTGCTCGGCATCGCCGTCTCCATCCTGGGCAACGAGACGGCGCAGCGCTTCGGCCGCGGCCGCGTGGTGGCCGCGGCGATGGGCACGGCGGCGCTGCTGGCGGTGCTCACCGGCGTCTCCGCCCTGGTCTCCGCGCCGCTCGCCGTGGCCTGCGTGCTGGCCTGGAATGCGGCGATCTACCTCGACAGCTCGGCGCTGACAGCCGGCACGGTGCAGGCGGCGGAGCCCGGCCTGCGCGGCGCGACCATGGGGCTGCACAGCATGTGCGGCTATGCGGGCGGTTTCCTCGGCCCGCTCGGCGTCGGCGTGGCGCTGGACTGGGCGGGGCCGGAGGCGCTTTCCGCCTGGGGCCTCGCCTTCGGCCATGTGGCGGTGGTGACGCTGCTGGGCCTGCTGGTCCTGCGCCGGCTGGGCCGCCCGGCCTGAGCCCCGCCGAATCCCCCCGGGATTGATGCGCCGCAAGGCGCCCGCCGCACCAGGCTGGCAGATTGGCGCCTCAGGCAGCGAGGATCGAGGGTGATGCTGACAGACGGGCGACCCCGCGCATGAGCCTTTCGGCCGGTTCCCATCCTGGCCCGGCCACGGCGCTGCCCTGGCTGGCGGGCTGCGCCGCCGGGCTCGCGGCCTGGGCGCTGGCGTATAGCCAGCTCATCCCGGTCTCGGACTGGCTGGTCTCCCTGCTGCCGCTGGACCGGCACAGCCGGCTGGGCGAGGCGATCGCCTTCTTCCTGTACGACGTGCCGAAGGTGCTGCTGCTTCTGCTGCTGGTGGTCTTCGCCATGGGGGTGGTACGCAGCTTCTTCTCGCCGCAGCGCACGCGGGCGCTGCTGGCCGGGCGGCGGGTGGGGGTGGGCAATGTGCTGGCGGCGGGGCTCGGCGTGCTGACGCCCTTCTGCTCCTGCTCCGCCGTGCCGCTGTTCATCGGCTTCGTCTCCGCCGGGGTGCCGCTCGGCGTCACCTTCTCCTTCCTCATCGCCGCGCCGATGGTGAATGAGGTGGCGCTGGGGCTGCTGTTCGCGCTGCTGGGCTGGCAGGTGGCGCTGACCTACCTGGGCTTCGGTCTCGCCATCGCCATCACCGCCGGCTGGGTGATTGGGCGCCTGCACCTGGAATCCTGGCTGGAGCCCTGGGTTCTGCAGATCCATGCCGGCCCTGCCAGCCTGGAGGAAGCGGCGCCGAGCTGGCCGGACCGCATCCGCGCCGGGCTGGAGTCGGTGCGGGAGATCGTCGGCCGGGTCTGGCACTGGATCATCGCCGGCATCGCGATGGGTGCGCTGATCCACGGCTACGCGCCGGAGGCATTGCTCGCCTCGATCATGGGCAAGGAGGCCTGGTGGTCCGTGCCGGCCGCCGTGCTCGTCGGCATCCCGATGTATTCCAACGCCGCCGGCATCATCCCGGTGGTGGAGGCGCTGCTGGGCAAGGGCGCGGCGCTCGGCACCGTGCTGGCCTTCATGATGAGCGTCATCGCGCTGTCGCTGCCGGAACTCATCATCCTGCGCAAGGTGCTGTCGCCCCGGCTGATCGCGGTCTTCGTCGCGGTGGTCGGTGCCGGCATCCTGGCCGTGGGCTTCCTGTTCAACCTGCTGTTCGCTTGAGGGGATTCGCCATGAAGGACGTGAAGGTGCTCGGCCCGGGCTGCAGGCGCTGCGATGCGGCGGTGCAGATGGTGCAGGATGCCGCGGCGCAGGCCGGGGTGCCGGTCACCGTCTCCAAGGTCACGGATTACGCGGCGATCGCCGGCTATGGCATCGCCGCCACCCCTGGCATCGTGGTGGATGGCAAGGTGGTGCATGCGGGCGGGCTGCCGAAGCCCGCCGATCTGGCGCGCTGGCTGGCGGGCTGAGGGTCAGCGCGCCCGGGCGATAAGCCGCTTCGCGCGGTCCACCACCGGCAGGTCGATCATCGCCCCTTCGAAGGCCACCGCGCCCTGTCCTTCCGCGACCGCCTGCGCGAAACAGGCGATCAGGCGGCGGGCGCGGTCCACGGCCTCCGGGCTCGGCCCGTAGATCTCGTTGATGATCGGCACCTGGGCCGGGTGGATGCAGGCGGCGCAGCCGAAGCCCAGCGCGCGGGACCGCCGCAGCGCGGTGCGATAGGCGTCAGGATCGTCGAAGGCGGCGAAGGCACCCAGTGAGCCCATCGGCACGATCCCCGCCCCGCGCGCCGCCAGCAGCGCCAGCATCGCCGGCAGGTACAGGCTGTCGGCGGAGGGCACCGCCTCCATCTCCGTCGCCAGGTCCTCGCCGCCCACGCCGAGCGCCACCACGCGCGGATCGGCGCGGGCGATGTCCGGCAGGCGGGGCAGCGCCTCCGCCGTCTCGACGATGGCGAGGAAGCGCGTGGGTGCGCGGCCGTGCCGGGCCTCGTCGGCGGCGGCGACTTCCGCCAGCAGGCGCACATGCTCCGGCCCCATGACCTTGGGCAGCATCAGCGCGGTGGCGCCGGCGGCGATGGCGGCTTCGATATCCGGCACAGCGAGGTCCAGCGGGCGGTTGACGCGCACGCAGACGGTGGCGCCGCCCTGGCCCACCTGCGCCGCCGCGGCCCCCAGCGCCGCGCGCGCCTCCGCCTTGCGCGCGGGCAGGATGGAATCCTCGAGGTCCAAAATCACCACATCCGCGCCGCGGGTATGCGCCTTGGCGACGAAACGCTCCGCCAGCACCGGCACGAAGAGCAGCGAGCGCCAGCGCGCGGGATGGTCGGTCATGCGCGGTCCTCCGCCGTGGTGACGATCCCCGCCGCGATCATGCCGTCGATCGCCTCCTCCGCCACGCCGAGCTCGCGCAGGATGGCGCGGGAGCTTTCGCCTAGGCGCGGCGCCGGCAGCGCATCCTGTCGCATGCCGCCGCTGAAGCGGTTGGGCGTGGCGGTGCGGCGGATGCGGCCCTCGCTCGGATGATCCTCCGGCACGAAGAAGCCGGTGGCGGCGAGGTGCGGATCCTCCAGCAGGTCGTCCAGGCTGTTATAGGCAGCGGCCGGCACATCCGCCGCGCCAAGGATCACCAGCCATTCCGCCGTCGTCTTCTGGCGCATCGCGGCGGCGCGGATCTTGAGGTACTCGGCCGCATTCGCCGTGCGCGCGGCGGCGGAGAGAAAGCGCGGATCGGTCTTCAGCTCGGGGCGCCCGATCGCGTCGAAGAAGGCGAAGGCCTGGGCGTTGGTGTTCGGCCCCACCGTGATGTAGCCGTCGCTGGTCGGCACCGGCCGATAATCCGGGCTCAGCAGCCGCCCGTCGCCCAGGGGCCCCACCGGTGGATCGAAGGTGCCAGCGCCGAGATGCTCGCTCATGACGAAGGAGGCCATGTTCTCGAACATCGGCACCTCTATTGCCTCGCCCACACCGCTGCGTTCGCGGCGGAACAGGGCGAAGCCGATGCATTGCGCGGCGATCAGCCCGGTGATGTGGTCCGTCATCACCATCGGCACGAAGCGCGGCTCGCCGGTGGCGCGATGGAAGGTGCCGGCGACGCCGGACAGGCTCTGGATGATCGGGTCGTAGGCGGGCCGGTTGAAATAGGGGCCACCGCGGCCGAAGGCGAGGATCGAGCAGTGGATCAGGCGCGGATTGACGGCCCGCAGAGCCTCCCAGCCCAGCCCCGCGCGGTCCAGCGCATTCGGGCGGATATTGCTGACGAAGACATCCGCGGTGCGGATCAGTGCCAGAAGTGCGGCATGGCCCTCGGGGTCCTTGATGTCGAGGCAGAGGGAGCGCTTGTTGCGGTTGAACTGGATGAACTTGCCGGACATGCCGGGATTGCGGCTGCCCTGCGCCATGCTGCGCAGCAGGTCGCCGCCGCCGGGCGATTCCACCTTGATGACCTCCGCCCCCTGGTCGGCCAGGGTGCGGGAGCAGATCGGGCCGACCACGACGGAGGTGAGGTCCACCACCCGCAGGCCCTCCAGCGGACCGCCGCTCATGTGCCGAAGTCCAGTTCCATCTCGGCCGCCAGCGTGCCGTCCGGCGCCGCCGCCCAGGCCGCCATTTTTCTGCCCACCGGCGCGGCGCCGGCCAACGTTACGGTCTGGCCGACAAACAGCGGCCGCCGCAGCCGTGCGGTATAGCCCAGCAGCGGGCCGGGCGCGCGCTTCAGCGCGGCATCGACGATCAGGTGCATGGTGAGCCCGCCATTCTGCACGGTGGCGGGATAGCCTTCCGCATCGCGCGCGTAATCCGCGTCGTAGTGGATGCGGTGGCTGTTCCAGGTGACGGCGGAGTAGCGGAAGACCAGCACGGGATCCAATTCCATCGCATCGGACCAGGCGACCTCCGTGGGCGCCGGAACCGGCGGCGTCGCCGCGCTTTTCGCGCCGGGCGGCACGGCCTCGCGGTACACCGCGTCGAACTCGTCCACCGCCAGTGTCTGGCCCCGTGCCGCAATGGTCTGGCGCATGGTCAGCACCACGATCTGCCCGGTGCGCGCCTGCTTCGGCTCGATCGCCGCCACCTCGATGGTCTTGGTCGCGGCGTCGCCCACCCGCAAGGCGCCGTGCAGACGCGTGCGGCGGCCCGCGCCCATGCGGCGGGGCAGGGGGATCGGCGGCAGGAAGGCGCCCTTGCGGGGGTGGCCATCCGGCCCGATCTCGCTCTGCCGCGCGATATCCGCGAAGAACATCCCGAACCAGTGCGGCGGCAATTCGCTGCCGGGCCCGAAACCGTCGGGATCGAGGTCCAGCATGCCGGCGATGCGGCGCACCGCGGGCAGGGTGATTTCTTCTGCCACCACGCGCGACCGGCCGATCCAGCCGCGCAGCTCTGGCATGGCGGCGGCGACGGCGTCGCTCATTGCGCGGAAAGATTCAGGCGCCGGATCATCGGCACCCAGAGGTTCGCCTGCGCCAGCGCCCGATCTTCCGCCTGTTCCGGCGTATTGGGCGGCGCGGGGTCGGCGCCGACGCGGGCGAAGGCCTCCTGCAATTCGCGCGTGGCCAGGGCCTGGTTCAGCGACTCGTTCAACCGCAGCACCACCTCGCGCGGCGTCTGCGCATGCGCCATCAGGCCGAAGAGGTTCAGCGCCTCGTAGCCCGGCACCACCTCGCCGATCGCCTGCACCTCGGGCCAGTTCGGCGACCGCCGCGGGCTGGTGACGCCGAGCGCGCGGATCGCGGGGTCCGCCTTCACCGGCTCCGCCTCAGGCAGCCCCACCAGCCGCGCCTGCACACGGCCGGCCAGCAGGTCCGTCATGCCCTGGGTGCTCTGCCGATAGGGCACGTGGATCAGCTCGATCCCCGCCTTCTCGCTGAGCAGCTCCATCGACAGATGCGTCGTCGCGCCAATGCCGGAGGAGGCGTAGTTCAGCCGGCCGGGATTCGCCTTCGCATAGGCGATGAATTCCGCAAGGTTGCGCGCCGGCACGCTGGAATGCACCAGCAGGATGTTCGGCGTGGTGGCATAGAGGCCGATGGTCACCAGGTCCCGCGCATGGGCGAAGGGCAGGTTGGGGCGCAGCGCCTCGTTGATCGCCTGGGTGTTCCGCGTGCCGACCAGCAGCGTATAGCCATCGGGCGGCGACCGCACCACCGCCTCCGCCGCCACCACGCCCGCGGCACCCGGGCGGTTGTCCGGCGTCACCGCCTGGCCGAGGTTGCGCGACATGGCATCGGCCACCAGCCGCGCCACCACATCGGTCTGCCCGCCGCCGCCATAGGGGATCATCAGCCGGATCGGCCGGTCCGGCCAGGCGGCGCGGGCCAGGCGCGGGGCCGCCAGCAGGCCGGCGGCGGCGCCCATCAGGGTGCGGCGTTGCAGCATCGGTTTCCTCCATCCCGTTTTGCCGCAGTCTAGACGCGCCGCGCGCCGCGTGGTGCATCGCATATGTGATGTTGTCGGGAGGTCGCCGTGCCGCGCGAAGGCTTCGTGAAATCCGCCCAGCGCACGCTGGAGGTGCTGGAGCTTTTTGCCGGCACGCATCGCGCCGCGACGGTGGCGGAGGTGGCGCGCGACCTCGGCTATCCGCAATCCAGCACCTCCATCCTGCTCGCCGACCTCGCCCGCCTCGGCTACCTGGAACAGGATTCCGAAAGCCGCGCCTATCGGCCGACGCTGCGCGTCATGCTGCTCGGCGGCTGGATGCAGGACCGGCTGCTGGGGGAGGGCAGCCTGCTGCGGCGGATGGAGCGGCTGCGCGCGCGGCATGACGTGACGGTGCTGATCGGCATGCAGGCTGGCGCGCGGGTGCGCTACATCCTGACCCTGCGCCGCCCCGCCGCCGGGCTGCATATGCGCGCCGGCATGACGCGCGCCATCGGCCGCGCCGCGGTGGGCAAGGCGCTGCTGATGCTGAAGACCGATGCCGAGGCGCAGCGCATCTTGCGCCGCGCCAATGCGGAGGAGGCGGAGCCCGCCCGCCGTGTCGATATCGCCGCGGTGATGGCGGATCTGCGCGCCGCCCGGCAGCGCGGCTGGCTGGAAAGCGGTGGCGCCGTGGTGCCGGGCCAGAATGTCATCGCCGTGCCCCTGCCGCCACTGGCGGAGCATCCGCCGCTCGCCCTCGGCCTCGGCACCACCGCCGCGGAAGTGGACCGGCGCCGCGACAGCCTGGTGGCGGCGTTGCGGGAGGTGCAGGCGGCACTGGCGCGGGAAGCGGCGCCGCCCCCGCCGCGCCGGCGCGGTTGACCATGCCCTTCGCGCTGCCATGATGCGCGCAACGACAAAGACCGAGGAACCGCCCATGATCCGCCGCCGCACCCTGCTGGGCGCCGTCGCCGCCGGCGCCGCGCTGCGCGTCGTGCCCGCCCTGGCCGCCTGGCCGGATCGTCCCATCCGCGTCATCGTGCCTTTTGCCGCCGGCGGCAATGCCGATACCATCGCGCGCCTGTTGCAGCCGCGGCTGCAGGAAAGGCTTGGCCAGCCCGTGGTGGTGGAGAATCGCCCGGGCGCCGGCGGCAGCGTCGGCGCCACCGCCGTCGCCCGCGCGCAGCCGGATGGCTATACGCTGCTGATCGGCTCCAACGGCCCGCTCAGCGTGAACCCCGTCGTGCAGGCGCGGCTGCCCTATGACGCGGCGAAGGATTTCGCGCCGGTCGCCATGGCGATGCAGGTGCCGCATTGCCTGGTGGTGCAGCCCAACGCGCCCTATCGCAGCGTGGCGGAACTTGTCGCTGCCTCCCGCGCCCGGCCGGATGCGCTGGGCGTCGGCACCGCCGGCGTCGCCAGCGCCACGCATCTGTCGCTCGAGGCCTTCATCGCCGCCAGCGGCGCGAAGCTGCTGCATGTGCCGTATCGCGGCGGCGGCGCGGCGGTACCGGATTTCATCGCCGGCAATATCCCGCTGCTTTTCACCGAATTCTCCACCGCCCTGCCGCTGCACCGCGCCAATCAGGGACGCATCCTCGCCGTCGCCGCCGCCGCCCGACTGGCGGCGCTGCCGGAGGTGCCGACGATGGACGAGCAGGGCGTGCGCGGCTTCACCGCCGGGTCCTATGTCGGGCTGCTCGCCACCGG
Organism: Falsiroseomonas tokyonensis; assembly: GCF_019024325.1. Taxonomy (GTDB): domain Bacteria; phylum Pseudomonadota; class Alphaproteobacteria; order Acetobacterales; family Acetobacteraceae; genus Falsiroseomonas; species Falsiroseomonas tokyonensis. The sequence goes on along the minus strand of NZ_JAFNJS010000001.1, from coordinate 474,535 downwards.
CGGCGCCCCGGCCGAGGCGATGGACAAGCTCGGCGCCGCCATGGCCGCCATCGTGCAGGAGCCGGACTTCCAGGCGCGGATGACGGGCATGGGCGGCGAGACCGCGAGCGGCGCGCTGGCCACCCCCGCCGGCTTCGCCGCCTATATCGCGCAGGACCTGGCGCGATCGCGGGAAGCAGCGCAGGTGGCGGGGATCAAGCCGGAATGAGGGAGGAAATCCCGGCCGGCGCCACCGACTGCCACTGCCACATCTTCGGCCCCGCCGCGCGCTTCCCCTATGCCGAGCCGCGCTCCTACACGCCCGAGGACGAGACGCTGGAGGACTACCTGGCGCTGCTCGACCGGCTGGGCCTGGCGCGCGGCGTCATCGTGCAGCCCTCCGCCTATGATCGCGACAATGAATGCACGCTGGATGCGCTGAAGCGCGCGCCGGACCGTCTGCGCGGCGTCGCCGTGGTGGGGGCGGAGGCGACGCCCGCCACGCTGCGCGCCATGCATCGCGACGGCATCCGCGGCCTGCGCGCCAATGAGTACCGCCGCGACGGTGCCGCCGCCTACCACGGCGGCGTGCGGCTGGCGGAGATCGAGCCGCTGATGCCGGTGATGGCGGAACTCGGCTGGCACCTGCAGCTGTGGATCGACGCCCGCCACCTGCCGGAGCTGGAGCCGCGCCTGGCCGAGCTGCCGGTGCCCATCGTGGTCGACCATATGGGCCGCATGCATCACAGCCACGGCGTGGCCGATCCCGGCTTCCAGGCGCTGCGCCGTGGCGTGGCGGAGGGCCGCTACCTGGCCAAGCTCTCCGGTACCTACCGCCTCGGCGCGCTCGGCCCCGACTACGCCGAGGCAAAACCCTTCCACGATGCGCTGGTCGCCGCCAATCCGGATGCGCTGGTCTGGGGCACGGACTGGCCGCACCCGCGCCCGGATGGCGGCCGCCCCGATGCGGCGCGGCTGCTGCAGGTCTTCCTGGACTGGACGCCCGAGCCGGCGCTGCGGCGCCGCATCCTCACGGAGACGCCGGCGCGGCTCTACGACTTCCCCGCCACCGCGGATTAGTCCGGCGGCTGCGCCTGGTCGTCCAGCGGCACCTGCATCTCGCAGACCAGGCCGCCGGGCTGCCAGTCCAGCGCGACTTGGCCCTGCAGCTGGCCGCGCAGCGTGCCGGCCAGCACGCGAGACCCGAAGCCGTTGCGGCGCGGCGGCCCGGTCACCGGTGGCCCGCCCGTCTCCATCCAGCACAGATGCAGCCGCGGCCCCGGCTCCAACTGCCAGCGGATCGTCAGCCGCCCGCCGGGACGGGACAGCGCGCCGTATTTGGCGGCGTTGGTGGTCAGTTCATGCAGTGCCATGGCGAGCGGCTGCGCCTGGGTCGGCGGCAGCATCAGGTCCTGCCCTTCCAGCTTCACCCGCGGCGCGGCGCCGGGCTCCTCCAGGAAGGCGGCCAGCTCGTGCCGCAGCAGGGCGCGCAGGTCGGCGCCGGACCAATGCTCGGCGGCCAGCAGCGTATGGGCGCGGGCCAGCGCGGCGATGCGGCCCTCGATGGCCTTCACATAGGCGCCCGGATCGTGCCGTGGCGTCAGGCGCAGCGCCGCCTGCACCACCGCCAGCACATTCTTCGCCCGGTGGTCCACCTCCCGCGTCAGCAGGATCTGGCGCTCCTCCGTCTGCCGGCGCTCGGTTACGTCCATGACCAGCAGGGCGAAGCGCCCGGGCTCCGGGCGGTAGACATGCAGTTCGAACCAGCGGCCCGGCCGCGTCGCATGGTCCAGCACCCGCGCCGGCTGGCCGCTCTCCACCACGCCGGCGCAGATGGCGAGCCAGGGCGGCTCCACCCCCGGCAGCACGGCGCGCGCGGTCTTCCCGAGCGCCTTGGCCCGGGAGATCCCGGTCAGCCGCTCGAAGGCCGGGTTGAGCTCGACCAGGCGGTAGTCCCAGGCCCGGCCCTCGGCGTCGCGCACCACCTCGCAAAGCGCAAAACCCTCATGCATCCGCTCGAACAGGCCGCGCCAATGCGCCTCGCTGGCCCGCGCTGCCGCCGCATCCGCCTCCCGCCCCAGCAGATGGGTGCGCAGCTGGCGCTGGCGCAGCCGGGCCCGCAGGGCGGATCGCACGGCGCCGACCAGGGACAGCGCGTTCAGCGGCCTTTCGATGAAGACAGCGTTGCCCAGCCTCTCGGGCAGGCGCAGGGCCGCTATCGCGGTGCGGCCGGCGATGCCGCCCCGGGTCAGGACGATGAAGGGCAGGTCCGACCAGGGCGGCTGCGCCGCGAGATCGGCGCCCAGCGCCTCCAGCGCCGGATGCGACAGCGCCTCGTCGGCCACCAGCACCGCGCCCGCCGTCTCGTCCATGGCCCTGCGCAGCCCGGCGATATCGGGCACCGCGCGGCAGTCGATGCCGTCGCGCCGCAGCAGCGCCGCCGCCGTCACGGCATCCCTGCCGGAGGGCGCAAGGATCAGCAGCGGGCCGACATGCTCCGACAGCGTGTCAGCCATCCGTCGCCGAACGCTCGGACAGCAGCGGCGCCACCTGGCCGGAATAGGTGGGCGTGCCGCTGAGCACGCCGTGGAAGGAGGTCAGCGTCTCACCCACCTGCAGGCCATCGGCCGAGATGCGCAGCTCCCGGATACTGTCCTCATGCGGGCCGCCGCGGTTCTTGATGACGGAGACCGCCTTGCGCACGCGCCCGCCGGCCTCGAAGAACCGCAGCAGCAGGATGGCGTCCGACAGGTAGCTGACATCGATGTGGCTCTGCATGCTGCCGAGCAGCCCGCTCTGCGGATTGGTCAGCAGCGTCAGCACGCCGCGCTGGTTCAGGAAGGACAGCAGCTCATGCAGCTGCAGCAGCACCTGGTTCTCCTCCGGCATGGCGGCCAGGTAGCCGCTCAGGCTGTCGATCACCACGACGCGAACGCCGTCCGTCGCCGCATCCGCGCGCAGCATGCTGGTGAATTCGCCCGGCGAGACCTCCACCGGGTCGAATTGCCGCAGCGTCACGCGGCCGTCGGCGATATGCGCCTCCATGTCCAGGCCCAGCCGGGCGAGGCGCGTCAGCAGCGTGCCGGCGCGCTCGTCGAACTGGTAGATGGCGCAGCGCTCGCCGCGCAGCGCCGCGGCATGGACCCACTGCATGGCGAGCGTGGACTTGCCGGAGCCGGCTGGCCCGCTCAGCAGCAGGCAGGTGCCCCGCAGGGGGCCGCCGCCGAGCAGCTGGTCCAGCTCCTCGACGCCGCTCGGCACCACCTCGCCCAGGAAGGCCGCGTGATGCTCGGCGGCGACCAGGCGTGGAAAGATCTCGAGGCCGCCGCGGCGGATGACGTAGTCGTGCCAGCCCTCGCGGTAGCGCGCGCCGCGCATCTTCGCGACTTCCAGGCGGCGGCGGGTGCCGCCGTAGTCCAGCGTCCGCCGCTCCAGCGTGATGACGCCGTGGCACAGGCTGTGCAGCTGCCGGTCCGGCACGCCGCTGCTGCCGGCCATGTCGTCCACCAGCAGCACGGTCACGCCGCGCTGCGCGAAGAACTGCTTCAGCGCCAGCACCTGCCGCCGGAAGCGCAGCCCGTCCTGCGCCAGCAGCCGCATCTCCGACAGGCTGTCGAAGACCACGCGCATGGCGCCGGTGCGCTGGACCTCCGCGGTGATCAGCCCGACCGTCTCGCCCAGCTCGATCTCCCAGGGATGCAGCAGGGTGGTCTCGCGCTCCTGTCCCAGCGCCGCCTCGGCGGCCACCAGCTCGAACAGCGCGATGCCGCCGAGGTCCCAGCCATGTGAGGCGGCGACGGCGTGAAGCTCCTCCGTCGTCTCGGAGAGGGTGATGTAGAGGCCGGGCTCCCCCAGCCGCTGTCCCTCCAGCAGGAAGCGCAGCGCGAGGGTGGTCTTGCCGGAGCCTGGCGCACCCTCGATCAGATAGAGCCGGTTCGGCGTCAGCCCGCCATCCAGCACCTCATCCAGGCCCAGTACACCCGTCGGGACGCGCGACGGGGTGGTCATCGGCCACCTCGCACGCCCTGGGGGGCGCCCTGGGCCGCGCCCTGGGGCGCACCCTGGGGCGATGGCTGCCGGCGGGTGGGAAGCCGCTCCGCATCCGCGCGCAATGGCAGGATCAGGCGGCGCATGGATCTTCTGCTGGTCATGGCAGAGGCTAACGCCGATCGTTGCGATTGGTGGCACGGCGTCGCCGGCTTTCCGGACGTCACCGAACAAGTTTCGTTCAGATTGGTTGCTCCCGCGGCCTGGCGCGGGGCTTCAGGGCGCCGCCTGTGCCTCCTGCCACAGCAGTTCCGTCAGCGCCGCGGCCGGCAGGGCGCGGCTCAGCGGCGCGCCCTGGCCGGCCCAATGCGCGCCGAAGCCGGCCTCGCCGCGGGCCTTGGCCGCGGCGGCCAGCGCCTTTCCGGCGTCATAGGCAATGGGATAGTCGGGCACGGCCGGCGGGGCGGTGGCGCCCCAGGCGGTGAAGCGGTTGGCCAGGCAGCGGGCGGGGCGGCCGGAGATCGCCGGGGTCATCACGGTATGCGCCCCGCCCGGGCCCCGCAGCCCCTCCCGATGCGCGAGATCGGCGCTGCTTTCCGGGCAGGCGATGAAGGCGGTGCCGAGCTGGGCCGCCATCGCCCCCAGGGCCAGGGCGGCGCGGATGCCGGCCCCGTCCATGATGCCGCCGGCCGCGATCACCGGCGCGCGGCCCCGTGCTGCCAGCAGGCGGACCAGCGCCAGCGTGCCGAGCCGGTCGTCCGGCGCTCCCGGGTCGAAGACACCGCGATGCCCGCCGGCCTCCCAGCCCTGGGCGACCACGGCATCGATCCCCGCGGCCTCGATCGCGCGCGCCTCGGCCAGGCTGGTCGCGGTGGCCAGCAGGACGCACCCGGCCTGCCGCAGCGCCGCGATCCGGTCCGTCGAAGGCAGGCCGAAATGGAAGCTGACCACCGGCGGCGGCGCCTCCAGCAGCACGGCCAGCATGTCCTCGTCCTCGGCGAAGCTCCGGTAGATGGTGCGGAGCGCGGCGGGCGGCTCCGCCCCCTGCTCGGCAAAAAGCGGCCGCAGCGCCGCCAGCCAGGCGGCCTCCCGCGCCGGGTCGGGCCTGGCCGGGGCATGGACGAAGAGATTGACGTTGAAGGCGCGCCGCGTGCGGTCGCGCGTCGACTGGATCATTGCGCGGGCGCCGGCGGCGTCGGTGGCGCCGAGGCCGAGCGAGCCCAGCCCGCCGGCATTCGAGACCGCCGCGGCGAGTTCCGGGGTGGAGACGCCGGCCATCGGCGCCTGGATGATCGGGATGGTAACGCCCAGGCGGTCGAGCATGCGGTGGCCTCCCTCTGGCCCCGCATCCTGCACCGGGGCGCGCCGAGGCGCAGCCCCCCTTAGCCGGGCTGCGCCGCCATGGCGCGGAGGATGGCCTCCGGCGTGATCGGGAACTGCCGGACCCGGGCGCCGGTGGCATGCCAGACCGCATTGGCGATGGCGCCGGCGGTGCCGGTGATGCCGATCTCGCCCACGCCCTTCACGCCCAGCGCATTCACATGGCGATCCTCTTCCTCGACCAGGATCGCCTCGACCGAGGGAATGTCCGCATTCACGGGCACATGATAGCCGGCCAGATCGGCATTCATCACCCGGCCGCTGCGCGGATCCATCACCGCGCCCTCCTGCAGGGCGAAGGACAGGCCCCAGATCATGCCGCCCTGGTACTGGCTCTGCACCAGGCGCGGATTGATGATCCGGCCGGCGGCGAAGGCGCCGACCAGGCGGGTGACGCGAACCTGGCCGAGATCGGGGTCCACCTTCACCTCGGCGAAGACCGCGCCATGGGAATGCATGGCGTAGCGTTCCGCCGCCGCGGGATCGGGCGCGGCGCTGCCGCGCCCCTCCACCTGCTCCAGCCCGGCGCGGGCCAGGATCTCGGCATAGTCCTCGCCGCGGCTGGGATCGTCCCAGCGCACCAGCCGGCCACCGCGCGGCACCACGCCAATATTGCCAGCGCCGAACAGCGGGGATCGCGGATCCGTCACCGCCAGCTCCGTCAGCCGCGCGATCGCCGCCTCCCCCGCCGCCTGCATGGCGCTGCCCGCCGTCGCGGTATGGGCGGAGCCGCCGGCGATGCCGGCATTGGGCAGGTCGGACCGGCCGGCACGCAGCTCCAGCCTTTCCAGATCGAGGCCGAGGCTCTCCGCCGCGATCTGGGCGAAGGCGGTCCAGGCGCCCTGGCCCATCTCATGCGTGCCGGCTTCCATCAGCCCGCTGCCGTCGCGGCGCAGCACGGCGCGCGCCTCCGCCTGGAACATCAGCGCCGGGAAGGTGGCGGTGCCCATGCCCCAGCCCAGCAGCAGCCCGTCCGCATCCCGCATCTGGCGCGGCGCCAGCTTCCGGCCTTCCCAGCCGAAGCGCGCGGCACCTTCCGCATAGCATTCACGCAGCGCCTTGGAGGAGAAGGGTTTGCCCGAGATTGGCTCGACTTCGGCGTAGTTGCGCAGGCGGAAGGCCAGCGGATCCATGCCGCAGGCCTCCGCCATCTCATCGATCGCGCATTCCAGGGCGAGGCTGCCGCTGGCCTCGCCCGGCGCACGCATGAAGCCGGGCGTGCCCGTATCCAGCCGCACCGCATCGGTGGTGGTGACGATGGCCGGCGCGGCATAGAGGGTATGGGAGGCATTGGCGGCCGGTTCGATGAAGTCATCGAAGCGGCTGGTCGCCGTGCGCGCATGGTGATGCAGGGCCAGCAGCGCGCCATCCGGCGCGGCGCCCAGCCGCAGCCTCTGCCGCGTCGGCGCGCGATGCGTCACGGGGCCGTACATCTGCGCCCGCGTCAGCACCAGCTTCACCGGCCGCCCGACCAGCCGTGCGGCGAGGATGCCCAGCACCTGCGGCCCGGCCAGCAGCTTGGAGCCGAAGCCGCCGCCGATGAAGGGGCTGCGGATGACGATGTTTTCCACCGGAATGCCGAACAGCCCGGCCAGCCGCATCTGGGTCAGCGCGAAGCCCTGGGTCGGCATGTCGAGCGAGAGCCTGTCGCCATCCCACGCGGCCACCACCGCATGCGGCTCCATCGCATTGTGGAACTGCTGCGGCGTTTCATAGACCGCCTCGATCCGGTGCGCCGCGCCTTGCAGCCCGGCCTCGGCATCGCCGTGCCGCAGCTCGGCCGGTCCGCCCACACCGATGGCCTCCGGCACATAGCTGCTGGTTGCGTCCAGCGTCACCTCCACCGGCTCCGCCGCATAGCGCGGGGCGAGCAGGGCGGCGCCTTCGGTCGCGGCCTCCAGCGTCTCGGCGATCACCACCGCGATGGGCTGGCCGGCGTAGCGCACGCGGTCGTCCTGCAGCAGATCCATATTGAAGGAGAAGGGTGCGGACTTGTCGTCCGGGTGCTGCGCCAGCGCCGGCCGGTTGCCGGGCAGCATCACCTGCACCACGCCGGGATGCGCACGCGCCGCGGCCTCGTCCAGGAAGGTGACGCGGCCGCGGGCGATGCTGCTGGTGGCGAGCACCGCATGCAGCAGGCCCTGCGGGTGGTTGTCCGCGGCGAAGCGCGCCTGGCCGGTGACCTTCAGCGGGCCGTCGCGGCGGGTGATCGGCTGGCCGATGCTGGAGCCATGCCGGATGCGTTGGGTTTCAGACATGCAGACCTCCGGGGAGGGGGGCGAAGGGAGAGGCCGGCAGGGCCGGCAGCCGGTCCGGCGTGCCGGCGGCGGCCAGCGTCAGCGCGCGCAGCGCGATGCGCCGCGCCAGCTCGATCTTGAATTCGTTGTCGCCGGAGGGGCGCGCCCCCTCCAGCGCCAGCGCCGCGGCGCGGTGGAAGGCCTCGGCACCGGGCGTCGCGCCGCGCAGCGAGGCCTCCGCTTCCTCCGCGCGCCAGGGTCGGGCGGCGACGCCGCCCAGCGCCAGCCGCGCCTCCTGGATCCGGCCATCGACGATGCGCAGCGCCGCGGCGGCGGAGACCACGGCGAAGGCGAAGGAGGTGCGCTCGCGCAGCTTCACGTAGCGCGCATGGCGCGCGAAGCCAGCGGCGGCTGGCGGCAGGCGCAGCGCCGTCACCAGCTCCCCCTGGCCCAGCGCCGTCTCACGTTCGGGCGTGTTGCCGGGCAGCAGGTGGAAGTCCGTCAGCGCCACCTCCCGCCGCCCCGCCGGGCCCTCGATCTCCACCATGGCGCCGAGGGCTGCGAGCGGCACGCAGAAGTCGGAGGGGTGCGTCGCGATGCAATCCTCGCTCCAGCCCAGCACGGCATGCTGGCGGGTGTCGCCGCCGCGCGCATCGCAGCCGCTGCCCGGCGCCCGCCGATTGCAGGCGCTGGCGGGGTCCTGAAAATAGGCGCAGCGCGTGCGCTGTATCAGGTTGCCGCCCACGGTCGCCACGTTGCGCAGCTGGGCGGAGGCACCGGAGAGCAGCGCCTCCGCCACGATCGGGAAGCGCTGGCGGAAATCCGGGTCGTGCGCCAACTCGGCATTGCGCAGCTGCGCGCCGATGCGCACGGCGCCATCCGGCAGTTGCTCGATGATGTCGAGATCCGGCAGGTCCTTCAGGTCGATCAGCCGCTGCGGCCGGGCGACGCCGATCTTCATCAGGTCGAGCAGATTGGTGCCGGCGGCGAGGAAGGCGCTGCCGGGCACCGCGGCGGCCGCCACCGCCTCCGCCACGCTTTGCGGGCGCAGATATTCGAAGCGATTCATGCCGCCTTCTCCTTGGTCATGCTGCGCGTGGCGGCGACCACCGCCTCCGTGATTCCGCGATAGGCGCCGCAGCGGCAGAGATTGCCGCTCATGCCCTCCCGCACCCTTTCGGCATCGCTGCCGGCCTGGCCTTCACTGATCAGGCCGATGGCGCTCATGATCTGGCCGGGCGTGCAGAAGCCGCATTGGAAGGCGTCATGGGCGATGAAGGCGGCCTGCACCGGGTGCAGCGCCGCGCCATCCGCCAGGCCCTCGATGGTCAGGATCTCCGCCCCGTCATGGCTGAGGGCCAGCGCCAAGCAGGCATTCACGCGGCGGCCGTTCAGCAGGATGGTGCAGGCGCCGCACTGGCCGCGGTCGCAGCCCTTCTTGGTGCCGGTGAGCTGCAGCCTTTCGCGCAGCAGGTCGAGCAGGGTGACGCGCGGATCGTCCAGCAGGACCCGGTGCTGGACACGGTTCACGGTAAGAGTGACCGACAAGCTCATGCGGAGCCTCCGATGCAGGGGATACGGGGGTAGGCCGGCCGGCGGGGGATCCCTAGTTTGCCGGGGCGGGCGGTGGGCGGCTGCATTGGGCTTGCCTTCCACCGCCGTTGCGGCGTCATATGCGGAGGGGCCCTCCGCTTGCAAGTAGAAAACGGAGCGATGCTCCGTTTCGTGAAGGGAGAGCCTGTCCGCCGATGACCGAGGATGCCGCCAGCGCCGCGCGCAAGCCGCGCGCCGATTCCATCCGCAACCGGGAGCGGGTGCTGGAAGCGGCGAAGACCGTGTTCAGCCAGGGCGGGACGGAGGTGGGCCTGGCCGCGGTGGCACGACAGGCCGGCGTCGGCATCGGCACCCTCTATCGCCACTTCCCGACGCGGGAGGCGCTGTACGAGGCGGTCTATCGCCGCGAGGTGGAGCAGCTGGCCGAGCTCGCCACCCGCCTGGCGGCGGAACAGGACCGGCTGGAGGGCCTGCGCCGGCTCATGCAGGCGCTGGTCCAGCTGGTGGCCACCAAGAAGGGCATGGGCGCCGCCCTGGCCATGGCGGCGCATAAGCCGCCGGAGCTGATGGCCTTCACAACGCGCCGGCTGCAGGAGGCGATCGGCCTGCTGCTGCATCCGGCGGCGGAGGCCGGCGAGGCCCGGGCCGATATCACCGCCGAGGATGTGCTGCGCACGGTGGTCGGCCTCTGCTACCTGCAGGAAGGGCCGGACTGGCAGCAGCGGGCGCTGCGGCTGCTCGACGTCTTCCTGGACGGGCTGCGGCGCGGCGATCCGCCGGCGCCGTGAACCCCTGCCTCACCGCCCGCTGGTCGAGTCCCCGGGCTGGCGCCGCAGGACCATGCCGCCGTGATGCAGCGTGTCCGGGTCGACGAAGTCGCCATCGGCGGTGAAGCCGGTATCGTCCCAGTATTCGATGTGGGTGCCGGTCACCTCGTAGCGGCCGAGATAGGCACGCTCCCGCCGGCCACGCGCCTCGACATAGCGGCCATTGGGCAGCAGTTCGTGGCGCACATGGCCGTCATCGGTCACCCAGAGGCCGACATAGGGATGATTCGGTTGCATGCTGGTCTCCTCGGCATGAAGGGATGGGCCCAGAAGGGCCAGGGTCATCAGAAGGGCGAGGGCACGCCTGCCCGGGTTCAGCCGCGGCATGGCACGCTCGCCCCGCCATGGATCAGCTGCTGCACCAGCGGGCGCTGGACGAAGCGGGCCGGGAAAATCGGCTCCGGCGCGCTGATCCGGTCCAGCCGGTCCAGCTGCTCCGCCGAAAGATCCACCGCCAGCGCCGCCAGGTTCTGCTCCGCCTGGGCCAGGGTGCGGGCGCCCATGATGGGCGAGACGACGGCGGGGTTCGCCAGCGTCCAGGCCAGCGCGACCTGGGCGGGCAGGGCGCCCACCTCCTCCGCCACCGCGCGCACCTCCGCGGCGATGGCGATGGCCCGCGCATTGAGATGGCCCGAGGCGGCGATGACGCCGCGGCGGCTCGAGGAGACCGCCGCCTCCCGCGAATCCTCCAGATCCGCCGCGCTGTACTTGCCCGTCAGCAGCCCGCCGCCCAGCGGCGACCAGGGCAGCACGCCGAGGCCGAGCGCTTGCGCCATCGGCATCAGCTCATGCTCCACGCTGCGCTCGACCAGGCTGTACTCGATCTGCAGCGCGACGAAGGGGCTCCAGCCGCGCAGCCCGGCCAGCGTCTGCATCTCCGCCACGCGCCAGGCCGGCGTGTTGCAGATGCCGGGGTAGAGGATCTTGCCGGCGCGGACGAGGTCATCCAGGCCGCGCATCACCTCCTCCGGCCGCGTCGTCATGTCCCAGGCATGTAGATACAGCAGGTCGATGCGATCCGTGCCGAGCTGGCGCAGGCTCTGCTCCACGGAGCGGACCAGGTTCAGGCGATGGTTGCCGCCCGAATTCGGATTGCCCGGATCGCGCGCCATGGTGAACTTCGTGGCCAGCACGATCCGCTCGCGCTTCTCGCCGATGAATTCGCCAAGCAGCCGCTCCGCCGCGCCATTGGTGTAGTTCACCGCGGTGTCGACGAAGTTGCCGCCACGGTCGAGGTAGAGATCGAAGATGCGCCGGGCCTCGCCGCCATCGGCGCCCCAGCCCCAGTCCGATCCGAAGGTCATGGTGCCGAGGCTGAGCGGGGAGACGCGCAGCCCGGACGATCCCAGAAGCCTGTAGCTGTCGAGCATCATGGTGTCGCTCCTTTCCGTTCCACGGACGCCGATCTAGGGGCGGTTGAACGGGCGGAGAATTCGCTGAATGCTGCCCAGGGTGGTAACTTGGACTGACCAATGGGCCTGGACCTGACCGGCATCCCCGTCTTCCTCGCGGTGGCGGAGGCGCGCAGCTTCCGCGTGGCGGCGCAGCATCTCGGCATCACGCGGCCGGCGGTGAGCCTGGCGATCCGCCGGCTGGAGGATCGGCTGGGCGTGGCGCTGTTCCATCGCACCACGCGGAGCGTCAGCCTGACCGAGGCGGGGCAGCAGCTGCATCAGCGCATGGCGCCGGCCATCGCGGAAATCGGCGCGGCGCTGGATGCCACGGCGGATCGCGATGCGGCGCCGAGCGGGCTGCTGCGGCTCGCGGTTTCCTCGATCGCGGAGCGCTTCCTCTCCGGCCCGCTGCTGGCGCAATTCGCCCTGGCGCATCCCGCCGTCACGCTCGACGTGACGGTGACGGATGCGGAATTCGACATCGTGGCGGAGGGTTTCGACGCTGGCGTGCGGCTGGGCGAGGTGATCGACCAGGACATGATCGCCATCCCCGTCTCCGGCCCGCAGCGCCAGACTGCCGTCGCCGCGCCGTCCTACATCGCGCGCTTCGGCAGACCCGCGCATCCGGCCGATCTGGCGCGGCACCGCTGCATCGGCTGGCGCCCGGCGCCGCATACCGCGCCCTATCGCTGGGAATTCGGCGAGGAGGGGCGCGAATACGATGTGGCCGTCGATCCGCAGGTCACGACGAACGACATGCAGCTGATGATCCGCACCGCCCTCGCCGGCGGCGGAATCACCTTCGGCATGGAGGAGACATTTCGGCCCTTCGTCTCATCCGGCCAGCTGGTGCCGCTGCTGCAGGACTTCTTCCCGCCCTTCGCGGGCTTCTACCTGTACTTCCCCAATCGGCGGAACCTGGCGCCGAAGCTGCGCGCGCTGATCGATCATGTCAGGTGGACGGAAGCAGGGTCCTGATCCGCGCCGCATCCGCCGCCTCCGCGGGGGTGAAGACCAGCATGGTCAGCTCCGGCTGGCCGTCGACGGCGAAGGCCGAATACTCCAGCGCGATCTCGCCCAAGATCGGATGACGCAGCCGCTTCAGCCCCTGGCCCATGGCGCAGACATCGCCCTCGTCCCAGATGCGCGCGAAATCCGCGCTCGCCTGGCGCATCTCCCGCACCAGCGCCTCGTTCGCCTCGCCTGCCCCAGTGCGCGCCAGGCCGGCGCGCAGCACCGCGACAACCATGCGCGCAACACCCTCCCAGTCCAGGTTCATCCGGCGTGACTTCTCGTCGAGGAAGACGCGGCGCAGCACATTGCGCTCCTCGGCCGGCAGCGCGGCGTAGTCGGTGAGTACGAGGGAGGCGGCCGCGTTCCAGGCCACCACATCCCAGCGCATGGTGGCGATCAGCGCCGGGCTCGGCCCCAGCGCATCCAGCACGCGCTGCAGCCGCGACGGGATCTCCCCCATCGGGCGAGCCTGCACCGCGGGCAGCCGCCCGAGGCCGAGCAGGAACAGGTGGTCGCGCTCCGCATCCGTCAGCGTCAGGGCGCGCGCCACGCGGTCCAGCACGGCGGCCGAGGGTGCGCCGCCGCGGCCCTGTTCCAGCCAGATGTACCAGGTCGCGCTGATCCCGGCCCGCTGGGCCACTTCCTCCCGCCGCAGGCCGGGCGTGCGACGCCTTCCGCCGGCCAGGCCGAAGGCGGCCGGATCCAGCCTTTCGCGGCGGTCCCGCAGATAGGCCCCCAGCGCCGGCTTGGGCATGGCGCGATCCTGTTGGTCGCTATACCGGGATAAGCTCTCGTCTTTCATCGCGCCAAGGCCTCGCGCATCTCCGCCTCTTCAGCATGAGGAATTGGGAAGATGCAAGTTTTCGTAACGGGCGCGACGGGTTGGATCGGCCGCGCGGTGGTGGCGGATCTGCTGGCGCAGGGGCATCGGGTGCTGGGCCTGTCGCGCGCGGCGGAGAAGGGCCAGGCGCTGGCGGCGATGGGGGCCGAGGTGCTGCATGGCACGCTGGAGGACCTCGATGCGCTGCAGGAGGCTGCGCGGCAGGCCGATGCCGTGGCGCATATCGGCTTCAACCACGATTTCACGCGCTATGCGGAGAATGCCGCGCAGGACCAGCGGGTAATCGGCGCGCTGGGCGCGGCGCTGCGCGGAACCGACAAGCCGCTGGTGGTGACGGGCACGCTCTCCGCCTTGAAGGTTCATGGGCGCGCCGCGACGGAAGCCGATCTGCCCGTGGCCGATCCCGCCTTGCCGCGCCGGTCCGAGATCGCAGCCCGCGCCTTGCAGGATGTGCGCGTGGCCTGCATCCGCCTGCCGCATTCGGTGCATGGCGTCGGCGAGACGCATGGCTTCGTGCCGATGCTGATCGACCTGGCGCGGCGCAGCGGTGTCTCCGCCTATATCGGGGAGGGCGCGAACCGCTGGCCCGCGGTGCATGTCAGCGACGCCGCGCGCCTCTATCGCCTGGCGCTGGAAGGCGGCGCGCGGCAGCCCGCCTGCCACGCGGCGGGGGAGGCGGGCGTGGCCTTCCGCCAGATTGCGGAGGCCATCGGCCGCAAGCTCGGCCTTCCGGTCGCGCCGCGGGAGGCCGCGCATTTCGGCTTTCTCGCCGGCTTCGCGGCGGAGGACATGGTGGCGGAGGCGGCCGCCACGCGGGAAGCCCTGGGCTGGGCGCCGGGCGGGCCCGGTCTGCTCGCCGATATTGCGCATCCAGGCTACTACGCCGGCGCATGAACCCGCCCCGCCTCGGCGGGCCAGCCGCGCCCTGGTGCGGGCCTGGGCGGCGCGGATCAGGCCCAGGTGCATCCCCGCCTTGGCCGGATACCAGGGCATCCGGCCAAACGTGCCGAAGCCCGGCCTACTGTCCCAGCAAGATTCGCGCGGAGTGTCCCTTCTGCGCAGCGGCGGATTGGGACACTCATGGGACAACCACAAAGTCTCCGGAGGGACGCCGCCATGCAAGGCACCATGCACCGCCGCACCATTCTCGCCGCCGGCCTCGGTCTGCCGGCGCTTGCCGCCGCGCACCGCGCCCAGGCGCAGTCCGGCGCCTGGCCGAACCGCGCGGTGACGGTGGTGGAGGGCTATCCCCCCGGCGGCGTCACGGACCTCGCCTCCCGCGCCGTGGCGGACCGCATGGCGCGCGAATTCGGCGTTCCGGTGGTGGTGGAGAACCGGCCGGGTGCGGCCACCTCCGTCGCCGCCACCTATGTCGCCCGCGCCCGGCCGGATGGCTACACGCTGGTGATGGGCACCACGACTCTCGCCATCAACAACACGCTGCAGCCGACCCTGACGCCGCGTGACCCGGGCCGCGAGCTCGACCCCATCGGCATGGTCTTCCGCACGCCCTTCATCCTGCATGTGCATGAGTCGCTGCCGGTGCGGACCACGGCGGAGCTGATCGACTATGCCAAGGCCAATCCGGGCAAGGTGCTCTTCGCCTCCCCGGGCACCGGCGCCGTCAGCCATCTGTGCCTGGAGCTGTTCAAGGCCCGCACGGGCATCGATATTGTGCACGTGCCCTATCGCGGCGGCGCGCCGGCGGCGCTGGACCTGCGAGCGGGCCGCGTCCACGCCATGTTTCAGGCGCCGCAGGAAGCCGCGCCGACGCTGCGCGACGGGGTCACGCGCGGCCTGTCCGTCACCGCGCCGACGCGGCTGGCGGACTATCCGAACCTGCCGCCGATCAACGAGACGATTTCGGGCTTCGAGGTCTTCTTCTGGCAGGGCCTGTTTGCCCCCGCCGGCACGCCGGCCGCGGTGATCGAGCGCGCCGGCGCGGCGCTGCGGGCCGCGACCAATGATGCCGCAAATCGCGCCCGGCTGGCGGAGCAGGGCGTGGAGCTGCTCTCCGGCGATGCCGAGACGCTGCGCCGGACGCTGGCGGAGGACACGACCCGCTGGGGCAACCTGATCCGCGAGGCGGGCATTCGCCTGGAGTGAGGTCCGCGCCTTCCTCGTCCCCTTACCTCCCACAGGACCGGACCATGTCCCTGAGCAACCTGACCTCCCGCATTTCCGGCTTCCACCGCATGACGATGGAGGAACGCCTGGCGGCGGTCGCGGCCTTCGCGGGGCTGGAGGACACGGCGACGCAGCAGCTGCGCCGCGCCGGCAATATCGACGCGCATCTCGCCGACCACATGATCGAGAATGCGGTCGCCACCATCGCCATCCCGGTCGGCGTGGCGACCAACATGAAGGTGGATGGGCGGGACGTGCTGGTGCCGATGGCGACGGAGGAATCCTCCGTCGTCGCCGCCGTCTGCAATTCCGCGCGGCAATGCTACGACAGCGGCGGCTTCGTCACCTCGCTCTCGGGCAATCTGATGATCGCGCAGGTGCAGCTTGTGGGCATCAGCGATCCCGGCAATGCGCGGCTGAAGATCCTGGAGCACCGGGCGGAGATCGCGGCGATCTGCGACGGCTGCGATCCCATGCTGGTGAAGCTCGGCGGCGGCTTCCGGGACGTCGAAGTGCGGCTTGTGCCCTCCAAGGGCGGGACGATGGTGGTGACGCATCTCATCATCGACACGCGCGATGCGATGGGCGCCAATACCGTGAACACCATGGCGGAAACGCTCGCGCCCTCGATCGAGCAATGGACGGGCGGCAAGGTTTTTCTCCGTATCCTGTCGAACCTGGCGGATCGCCGCCTGGCGCGTGCCCGCGCGGTCTGGCCGGTGGAGGCGATCGGCGGCGCCGCGGTGCGGGACGGCATGATCGCCGCCTATCACTTCGCCGAAGCCGATCCCTATCGCGCCGCCACGCACAACAAGGGCATCATGAACGGCGTCTCCGCCGTGGTGCTGGCCACCGGCAACGACACCCGCGCAGTGGAGGCCGGCGCCCATGCCTATGCCGCGCGCGACGGCCGCTACACGAGCCTCACCACCTGGGAGGTGACGGCGGATGGCTCGCTCGCCGGCATGCTGGAAATGCCGATGCCCGTGGGCCTGGTCGGCGGCGCAACGAAAATCCATCCCACGGCGCAGGCCTGCCTGAAGATCCTGGGCGTCAGCTCCGCCGCCGAACTCGCGCGCATCATAGCCGCGGTCGGCCTCGCCCAGAATTTCGGGGCCATCAAGGCGCTGGCCACGGTGGGCATCCAGCAGGGGCACATGGCGCTGCATGCGCACAACGTTGCCATCGCGGCCGGTGCCACGGGGGTGGAGGTGGAGAAGCTGGCCGCCATCCTGGTCGCCCGCCGGCAGGTGCGGCCGGACGTGGCGGCGGAGGAACTCGCGAAGCTGCGCGGAACGGCCTAGTTTCCCCGCCACAGCCGGGTGGCAGAGGTACGCGTGCAGGACAGGGAACGCCCCGCGACGCGCGTCGAGGAAATCGTCGAGCGTGTCGCGGATGCCATCGCGCGTGGCCTGCTGAAGCCGGGCGAGAAGCTCGCCTCCGTCCGCCGCGCGGCGGAGGATCACGGCGTCTCCAAGAACACCATGGCGGAGGCCTATGACCGCCTGGTCGCCTCCGGCCATCTGGAGGCGCGGCGCGGCGCCGGCACCTTCGCCGCGACCACCAGCCGCGCCGCCCGCGCCCGCGTGCCGCAGCACCTGGCGGAGGCGATCGACACCGTCTCCCTGCTCCGCGAACAGCTGGAGGTGCAGCACAAGGTGCGCCCTGGCGATGGCCGGCCCCCACCGGGCTGGATGGAGGGGTCGGAGCTCTCGGCCCAGTTCGCCGGCGGCAAGTGGCGGCCGGGCGGCAGAATGGAGCACGGCTATGGCAGTTCCTGGGGCTTCCTGCCGCTGCGCGAACGCATCGCTTTGTCGCTGGTGGAGCGCGGCATTTCCTGCGCGCCCGAGCAGGTGCTGACGACGATGGGCGCGAACCACGCGTTCGACCTGGTCATCCGCCACATCGCGGAGCCGGGCGACACGGTGCTGGTGGACGACCCCGGCTACTACCCGCTGTTCGGCAAGCTGCAGCTGGCGCGGCTGCGCGCCGTAGGCGTGCCGCGCCTGCCGGACGGGCCGGACCCGGACGCGCTGCAGGCCCTGCTGGCGCGCCACAGGCCCAAGGCCTTCTTCACCCAGTCGCTAGCGCATAATCCCACCGGCGGCACGCTCTCCGCCGCCGTGGCGCATCGCGTGCTGGGCGCGGTGGAGCGCTTCGGCACCACCATCGTGGAATGCGATCCCTTCGCCGATATCCTGCCCGCCGCCAGCCCGCGGCTGGCCGCGCTGGACGGGCTGCGGCGCGTGATCAGCATCGGCACGTTTTCCAAGACTCTCTCGGCCTCGCTGCGCGTCGGCTACCTGGCGGCCTCGCCCGCCATGGTGGCGGCGCTGAACGACGTGAAGATGCTGACGGTGGTCTCCACCTCCACCTATGCCGAGGGCTTCGTCGCCCACCTCATCCAGGGCGGCCATTACCTGCGCCACCTGCGCCGCCTGCGGCAGCGGGTGGAGGCGGCGACCAGCCTGGCGGTGCAAAAACTGGCCGAGGCCGGCTGGCCGGTGGCGCGGCCGCCAGGCGGCGGCCTCTATCTCTGGGTGCCCTTTCCCGCGGGGCTGGACGAGGCGCAGATCTGCCACCGCGCCTCGGCGGAGGGCATCTTCCTGGCTCCTGGCGCGATCTTCCGCCCCGAGCCCGGGCCGCGGCAGCACCCCGCCATGATGCGGGTGAACGTCGCCTATGCCAGCGACCCGCGCTTCCTCGCCTTCCTGGCGGAATCGCGGAGCTGGGCGCGCGATCGGGCGCCCTGACGGCCGGCACCATCACCCGGGCGCGCCGAGGAAGGTGCCCCAGCACCCAGAGCGTCGCCAGCGTCACCCAGCCGCGGAAGATGGAGCCGGAGGGACTCACCACGCGCCGGCTGCCGTCGCCGCATCCTTCGGATGCGTGTTGCGCTCCAGCGCCGCGGTGACGGCGACCAGCAAGCCCGGTGGATTCCGTCGACGCGAGCACGTCAGGCGCTTCAACGTCTTCAACGTCGCCCCCGTGTCGACTTGCCGCCTGCCTGCGATTTCACGTGACCTGCTCAATCAGTAGCCTGAATTGGACCGACGGAAAAGCCTCCGCATGGTTCACCGGCCCGGTCGTTGCACGTACCTCGCGAGGAGCCTACTCGACGTTCCTTGACCGAGGATCACGGGTTGCTGCAGCAGGTCACGTTCCGCACGATGTGGTCTGCGGGCAGACACGATTGGTGGAGGCAGAGGACCTGACCGCTGGGTCGTGCCATCTAGGGGCTTCAGGATCGCAAGGTGAAGCCATGCACAGATCAGTGCCGTCTGCCCCTCGTGTCGAACAGGTCCGGCTCGCCTTCTCGGCAGCGCAGGCGCTTCCGCGTCTCGACGATCCGGTGGCCAAGGACCTCTCGGCCGTCGCGCGCGCCGGAGATTGTCTTTTCCTCGCCTGCGATGAAGCGGCAGGGCTCGAACGACTGCGCAGGACCGGCGCTGATTGCTATGGCGACCACCAGCACATCCTGCTGAGCGACTTCTTCGACCTTCCCGGCGGCCCTGACGAGGAGATGGACATCGAGGGCCTCGCAGCGGTGGATGGCTACTTGTGGATTGTCGGGTCACATTCGCTGAAGCGGAAGAAGCCCAAAGGGGATGATGGCGAAGGCGTCGAAGCTCTCGCGCGAATGGAGGAAATCGAACGGGAGGCCAATCGCTATTTTCTGGGCCGGGTGCCGATGGAGGAGGAAACACCCGGCGTCTTTGCGCTCCGGGCCAAGGTCGGCGAACGGGAGGCTGCGTGCCTCGACATGGGCCTCGGGTGCGGATTGGCGCGTTGGCTGCGCAAGGACCCGCACCTCGCGCGGTTCCTGAAGGTCCCGTCGAAGGAGAACGGTCTCGATATCGAGGGGATCGCGATCCAGGGCGATCGGGTGTGGCTCGGCCTGCGTGGGCCGGTGCTCGTCGGGTATGCGGTGGTGCTCGAGCTGATGCTCAAACAGCCCAAGCCGGGTCGGCTCAAACCGCGGAAGATCGGGCCGAATGGACGACGCTACCGCAAGCATCTCCTGGACACAGGTGGGCTGGGTATTCGCGATCTACGCCGCAGCGGCAAGGATCTGCTGTTGCTGGTTGGGCCGACGATGGCGTTGGAGGGAACGGCCCAGGTGCTCAAGTGGCATGGTGGCGTGCAGGATGAGGCCGAGGGCATGGTGCCGACGAGCCGGCTGGAACGGATGGCAGACCTGCCCTATCGCCGCCAGTCGGACCATCCCGAGGGACTGGAACTCTGGCCGGAGGCGGGGGATGGCGCCTTCGTCGTGGTCTATGACGCGCCTGGGCCAGAACGCCGGGACGCCACCACCCGGACGGTGCAGGCCGACATTTTCCGACCTGGTTCCGACCACGCCGGCCGGAAAGGATAGGCTGCAGCCCGGCAATTCCTTTGGCCGCTCGAGTTGGTGTTGCGCCAGGACAATATCCCGCACGGCCCTTCGGCCCGTTTGTTTGTCATTGAGATGGCAGGTCGCGGACCCTGGCTTCGCAATCTGGCTCGGCAGCGAAGGCGACCCTGGCAGGATTGAGGGCCTGTCATCAGTCTGAATGCGGATCCCGGTCCTCGACCGGCCGCTCGCGGAAACCGCGCCACAGGGCTTCGGCCATGCCGAAGGCACCGAAGCAGAACAGCCCGGCCCCCGCTCCTGCAAGCAGCAGCAAGGATTCGGGTGCTGGCTCCAACACTGCGAGCACCTCGCCAAGAGTGACCAAGTGCAGCGCCCTTGAATCATCCAGCGCCGTGACACCCAGACGTTCGGCAAGGAGCAACAGAAGTGCCGCGCGCGTCCCGTAGCCGACCCGCCCGCACATCGCGACCCAGGGCTGCATCGATCGTGGACAGGAGAGGTCCGTCATGAGATGCCGTGAGAGCGCCTTCAGGGCATTGCCGAGACCGGCGAGCGCCGCGAAGGCCGCGACCCCGAGCAGCAGTTCCTCCGCGATCCAGGACTCCAGGACACCCTGCAAAGCCTCAGCGCCAAGATTGCGCGGGACCAGATCCTCCAGGCTGTCCGCGCCTTCCAAGGCGGACCAGCCCATGAGGCCGTAGAGTGTGCCGCTTCCCGTGAGACCCAGCCGGTGCACCAGCCCGATGGCTGAGCGGCCGAGGTCTTCCGTGTCGAGCAGCGCCTGTACCACGCGCCAGATCGCGAAGCCGGACAGACCGGTGCCGAGGACCAGCAAGAGCAGGGGGCCGCCCGGCCAAGTCGCCAGCACCTCGAGCGAGCCCCGCGCACCGATTGGCCTTTCGCGCAGTTCGAACGCCGCAAGAACCGAGATCGCCCCTACGATGAGATAGACCGCCCCCCGCGCCGCATAGCCGGCTCGGGCGATGAGGGGGAGTAGATCCAAGCGGTGGTAGACGAAGCGGATCGGTTGTCCTCCAGCCGCTCGTGTCACTCGCTCCAGCAGCGTCAGCTTGGTTGTTCGGCGACCCTAAGCCAGACGACCATCTAAGCGCCCAGACCTCGTTTGCGCATCATGGGAGCGAGGGCAGCCAGAATGGCAGCGGCAAAATAGGCTGCGACACCGCCCCACACCAGCGCCGGAAGCGGATCCCGGCTCAGCGCGTGCACACCCCACAGCAGGACCAGATGGAACAACACGGCCAGCCAGAGGCATTGTCCACCGCGCAGGTAGATCCAACCGATCAGCACGGATGCGGCAGTGGTGTAGAGGGGAAAGGCGAGGATGGGAAACCCTGGCGGCAGAAAGGCCTGCTGGATCTGCGGCACGACGAGCACCGGAAGGTGCCAGGCCCCCCAGGCCAGTCCGATGAGCAGCGTTGCGGCGAGTGGCGTCATCCGCTTGGCCATTCGAGGCAGCGCGAAACCTCGCCAGCCCAGCTCTTCTCCCAGCGGGCCGCCAATCAGGGAGAGGCCGAGGAAGGTCAACAGAACGGTCCAGCTGTCCGGTGCAAGACGTGCAAAGCCGACATCGGCGAATGGCTTTGCCAACAGGACGCTGATCGCCAGCAAGGCGATCGGCAGCACCACGGCAATCGTCCACCAGCCTGCGCCAGCCCGCCGTGGCGACAGTCGCGAGAAGAGATCGCGTAGCCCGTCCCTGCCACCAATTCTCCAGGTTACCAGCACAGCCGAGAAATTCGGGCCCCAGACAGCCAGCAG
Source organism: Falsiroseomonas tokyonensis (assembly GCF_019024325.1). Taxonomy (GTDB): domain Bacteria; phylum Pseudomonadota; class Alphaproteobacteria; order Acetobacterales; family Acetobacteraceae; genus Falsiroseomonas; species Falsiroseomonas tokyonensis. Next base: position 453,059 of record NZ_JAFNJS010000001.1, on the reverse strand, counting down.
GAAGAGGCCACGGGCGAACAGCCCGGGCTGATCGCCGTTCAGGAATTCGAGGCCAAGGCTACTCAATATCCAGAAGATCGCGGCCAACCCCCAGCTGATGCCAAAGGTGATGGTGAAGAAGGCCAGGGTCGGGTTGCGCTGGAGCATGCGACCCTGAAAGCGGGCGTGCTCGCGGGGTTCCCTACGGACTTTCACGGGGCTTTCCGCCCAAGGCCTTCCTGGTGACACGCACCGAGTTAATGGACGCGGCCGAATTGCCGTCTGCGGCGTTACACAGGTCTTGCCGGCATGGCGGTGCAGCATTGGCAACCTGGGGGCGAGGCACGGCAATGCAGGATCATCACAGGCTCAACAACAGGCTGCTGGCGGTGATCGCCGGCCTGCTCTTGGTCGCGGCGCTGAAGTGGAGCTATTCGGTCACCATGCCGCTGGCGGCGGCTGTCTTCGTCGTCGCCGTCGTCTGGCCAATCAAGCTGCGCCTCGACCGCCACCTGCCGTCGTGGCTCAGCTATGGCGGAACGATCGTGCTTCTTCTCCTGGTCTTCGCAGGTTTTGTCTTCGCGATGTACTTTTCCACCGCCCAGGTCGTGCAGACCCTCGTCGCCCGTCAGGCGCAGTTCGAACAGCTCTACAACAGCTACGCGGGGTGGGCGGAGGCGAATGGGCTGCCCGTCATACTCGGCAGTGGGGGTGGCTATACCCGCCTCGTTTCCCTGATGCAGACGGTGCTGTCCAGCACCTACACGGTGCTGGCCTACCTTGGCTCGATCGCCATCCTGGTTTTCCTCGGCCTGCCGGAAGTCCCGGCATTTCAGCGCAAGGTCCGCGACCATTTCGATGCGGCCGACCGGCGCGAGGTGCTGGATGCCGTCGAAGAGACCGCCGGCAGGTTCCGCAGCTATATCGGCGTGACGATCGTCACCAGCCTCCTGACCGGCATCGCCTCCGCGCTCTGGGCGGCTGCCATGGGGCTCGACCTGGCGCTGACCTGGGGCGTGCTGAACTTCCTGCTCAACTTCATCCCGGTGGCGGGCAACATCATCGGCATCATTCCGCCGACGATCTACGCCCTGCTCCAGTTCCAGAACTGGACCATGCCGCTCTTCGTGTTCCTGGGCTATGCCGTGATGCAGATCGGCATCAGCAATTTCATCTACCCCTGGCTTCAGGGGCGCGGCCTTTCGCTGTCACCTGTCGCCATCGTGGTGGCGCTTGCCTTCTGGGGATGGGTCTGGGGCATTGCGGGCGTGTTGCTGGCGGTCCCGCTGACCGCCGCCCTCGCCATCGCCTGTGCCCATTTTCGTGGAACCGAGTGGATCACCAAGCTGGTCTCGAAGGCCTGACCGCGCCGCATGCCAACCGGCCCGTGGGTCTCCGCCCATGACCACGGTGCGCGCGCGGCAAATCGTTCTTCGCGGAGTTCACCGAGCGCGAACTACGTAGCGCTACGAGGTTTCGCCTCGATGCGGAACCGCGGCCTGCGCCCGGCTTTGCGATCATGTGAAACCTCGACCACCCCGGCTGACAGCGGCACCTCGCTCCCCTGCCATCAGGCACCTGGCATGCGCGCTCGCCCTTGCCCTGCTCGGGGCAAGCGCCCTCGCGCTTCCGAGCAGCCGCGCCCAGGAGCAGGCTGGTCAGGCCGATCTGCGGCCCGACGAGGTCGGAAGCCTGCCTTATGTGACTGAGCTCGCTCCCACAAACGATGCATCGCTGGACGCGGCACTTGCCTCTGTCTCCCGCCTGCTGCGGCTGCAGGAGGAAGCGCCGACCAGCGCCTTCGGTGTCGCGTCGCGTGCCGCGGATGATCGCGAGCGGCTGGGACGGGCGCTGCACTCGGAAGGCTTCTGGGGCGGGTCCATCCGCATCCTGATTGGCGGCCTGGCACTGGATACGCCGGATCTGGCAGAACGGCTGGAAGCCAGCAACGAACGGCCTGTCGTGGTGCGCATCCTGGCCGAACCGGGTCCGCGCTACACCATCTCCGACGTCGCCATCCGCGCCACGACCGAACAGGGCATTGCCGCCGTCGCCGAGGTGACGGAGCAGCCGGTCGGCCTTGCCCCCGGCGACCCGGCGACCGCCGCCGCGGTCCTGGATGCCGAGGCCCGCTTGCTCGCGCGGCTTCGCGCGGGCGGCTATCCGCTCTCCAGCGTGGTGCGGCGCCGCACGGTGGTGAACTACGACGAGCGTGGCATGGCAGTCACCTGGATCCTCGCCCCCGGGCCACGCGCCGCCTTCGCCGTACCGCGCGTGGCGGGGACGGAGCGGATCAACCCCGATTTCCTCGTGCGCTTCGCCGCCAACCAGATAGCCGGCGAGACCTACAGCCCGGCGCGGCTGGAGGAAGCCCGGCGGCGCATCCTGGGCCTGCGCGCCTTCTCCTCGGTCCGGGTCGAGACGGCGGAGACGCTGAACGACAAGGGCCGGCTGCCCGTGACCTTCATCGTGTCCGAACGCCCGCGCCGCGCCATCGGCGTCACCGCGGCCTATGAGACCAATTACGGTCCGTCCTTCCTCGTCTACTGGGAACATCGGAACCTGTTCGGCCAGGCCGAGAGGCTGCGGCTGGAGGCGGAGGTGGCGCGTCTCGGCAGCGATGGCGGCGGCGTCGAAGACAGCACCTATCGTGCCTTCGCCACGCTGCGCCGGCCCGGCCTGTTCGGTCGCGACCTGGCCGCGGTCGGCACCGTCGGCGTGTTGCGGGAGAGGTTGAATGCCTATGACCGCGACGCCGCCATCGCTTCCATCCTGCTGGAACGGCGCTTCTCCGACCAGCTGACGCTCGGCGCGGGCCCGTCCGTCGATATCGGCGAGGCCGGGCCCTCCGGCGGTCCGCTCGACCCCTACCAGATCGCCGGCTTCATCCTGAACGGGCGATGGGACGAGACCGACAGCCTGCTCAACCCGACCCGCGGCTGGCGCCTGACCGGCAGCGTCACGCCGAGCTTCAGCCTGGACGAATCCGCTGCCTTCGCGCCCTTGCGGGTCACGGCCAGCACCTACTGGGACGTGCTCGGCAGCGCGCGCAGCATCGTTGCGCTGCGTGGCACCGTGGGTTCGCTGCTGGCGCAGGATCGGATGGACGCGCCAATCCACCAGCGCTTCTTCGCCGGCGGCGGCGGGTCGGTGCGCGGCTACGACTACCAGTCGATCGGGCCGCGCGATGGGGCCGGACGGCTGGTCGGCGGCGCCAGCCTGCTCGAGGCCAGCGTGGAATGGCGCCAGCGCATCGGCGAGAGCTGGGGCGGCGTCGTCTTCGTCGATGCCGGCACGGTCGGGTCGGACTCCATCCCCAGCGTCTCCGACTGGCGCGTCGGGGCCGGGGTCGGGCTGCGCTACCACACTGCCATCGGGCCGATCCGCGCCGATATCGCGCTGCCTCTGGTGCGGCAGGACGGCTCCTCCGGCTACGGGCTTTATGTTGGCATCGGGCAGGCGTTCTGAACCATGCAGCGCTGGCGACTGCCCCGTATCCTCCTCGTCCTGTTCCTGGCGGCCATGCTGCTGCCGGGCGGCAAGGTGACGGCGCAGGACGATGCGGCGCGCGATCCGTCCTTCCTGGAGCGGCGTCTGGAAGCGCTGATCCCGGGCCTGCGCGTGGAGGGGCTGGAAGGCGCGCTGCGCGGCGCCCCCACGGCGGACCGCATCACCCTGTCCGACCAGCTGGGCGTCTGGCTCACCCTGCGGGATGTCCGGCTCAACCTCGCGCGCACCGCGCTGCTGCGCGGCGTGGTGCGGCTGGAGGCGCTGGAGGCGGCGCTGCTGCGCGTGGACCGGCTGCCCGTTGCGGCGCCCGCGGCCATCCCCACCCAAGCGGGGGAACAGCCGGCGCCAGGGCAGGGCGGCGTGCTGCCGGGTCTGCCCGACCTTCCGGTGGACCTGGCGCTGGACCGCCTGGTCGTGCAGCGGCTGGAACTCGATCCTGCGGTGCTCGGCCAGGCCGCCGCCTTCTCCCTGACCGGCAGTGCCGCGCTGCAATCCGGACGCCTGGCCGCCGACCTGGCGCTGCGCCGGCTGGACCGGGAAGGCAGCATCACCCTCGACCTGTCCCTGGCCCCCGGCGAGGACCGGCTGAACGCGCAGCTTGCGGTGCAGGAGCCGGAAGGTGGCCTGGTGCCCAGCCTTCTCGGGCTGCCGCAGCATCCCCTGTCGCTGACGCTGAGCCTGGATGGCCCGGCCGCCGGCGCGGCGCTGACGGCGGCGGCGCGGCTCGGTCCCGACATCGCGCTGGAAGCCGAGGGCACCATCCGCGCGCTGGCTGATGGGGCCTTCGGCGCGCAGCTTCGCGGCCAGCTGCAGGCGGCGCCGCTATTGCCGGTGCCCGATGCGGGCGCCTTCTTCCCCCTTCGCTTCACGCTGGACGCGGACCGGCCGGCCGAGGGCCTGCTGACCCTCACGCAGCTACAAGTCGAGACCCCGGTGGGGCAGGCCAGTGCCGCCGGCACGCTGGACCTGGCGCAGGAGGTTCCGGAGCTCACGCTGCAACTGGCCCTGGGGGATTCCGCACCGCTTCGCGCGCTTCTGCCGCCGGGCCTGGCCTGGGATTCCCTGCGCGGCGAGATGCGCGTCACCGGCACCTTCGCCGCCCCGCAGCTGCGGCTGGAGGCAACCCCGCAGGGCCTCGCCACCGGCATCGCACAGGCGGATGCCGTGCTCGGCGACAGCCCGACCCTGTCCGGCACGGCGGCACCCGCACCGCGCCGGGTGGATCTGGTGGTGCAGGGCGCCGCCGGCCGGCTCGGCGTGGCGGGATCGCTGGCGGCGCCGCTGGATGCCACGGCGCGGCTCAGCCTGCCGCGGCTGGAGGTCCTCGGCCCGGCTTCGAGCGGCGCGCTGGAGGCGGTGGCGCGGCTCGGCGGCACCCTGGCCGATCCGACCATCACCCTCAACGCCAGTTCCGACCGCATCACCCTCGCCGGGCGGGTGCTGGAGGGGCTGGGTCTGGAGGCCCGCATCGAGAACCCGACCACCGCCCCGCGTGCACAGGCCCAGCTGCAGGCGACGCTGGAGGGCCTGCCGCTGGAGCTGGCGCTGCGCGGCCAGCCGCAGGGGGCGCTGCTGCAACTGGACCAGGCCCGCCTCAGCCTTGGGCCCGCGGTGCTGACCGCGACCGGGCTGATCGACCCGGATGCGCTGCTGTTCGACGGCTCGGCGCGGCTGGAGGCCGGCGCATTGGCGCCACTGGCGCGGCTCGCCGGGCTCGCCGGGCTGGAAGGGCGGTTGCAGGCGCAGGGAAGCTTCGCGCCGCGGGACGGCGTGCAGGGCTTCGACCTGCGGCTGGACGCCCCGCGCCTGGCCTATGCGGGCAGCGCGGGTCGGATCGCGGCGACGGTGGAGGGGACGCCGCAGGCGATGGCCTGGTCGGTGCAGGCGGAGGCCGAACAGGGCGCCGTCTCCGCCAATGGACGGCTGCTGGCGGTGGAACAGGGCTGGCGGTTGAACCTGGCAGCCTTGCGGGCCGAGGCGCTGGGCCAGGCCATCGGCCTGGCGGCACCGGCGCAGATCGTGCTGGGCGCCGATGGCGGCCTCCGGCTGGCATCGCCCCTGGGCCTCACCGTCCCGCACGGCGGGCGCGTGCAGCTTGCGGGCCGCTGGGGTCCGCAGCGGGCCGACCTGAGCGCCACGCTGTCCTCGATCCCCGCCGCCCTGACCGGCCCCTTCCTGCCGGAGCTGTCGCCGGAGGGCAGCCTGTCCGGCACCGTCCGGGTGACCGGGCCCGTGGCCGAGCCGGTGGTGGAGGCGACGCTGCGCGGAAGCGGCCTGCGACCGGGTGCAAGCTGGTCCCAGGGCCTGCCCGCGCTCGGCCTGCGGGCGGAGGCGCGCTGGGCCGCCGGCGCCGCAAGGCTGCGGGCGGAGATCGAGGCCGGAAGGGCCGGGCGGCTGACGCTGGCCGCGACCTTGCCGCAGGGCTTCGGCCCGGCCGCCCCGCTGCAGGCCAGCCTGGACGGTAACCTGGCCCTGCAGCCGCTGGCCGGCCCCTTCCTGGCCGCCGGCGCGGACCGGGTGACCGGGCAGCTGCAACTGGCGCTGCGGGCCGAGGGCACGCTCGCCGAGCCCAGGCTGGGCGGGCGGGCGACACTGTCCGGCGGCGAGTACCGCAACCCCGTCTATGGCATCCGGATCAGCGACATCGCCGGAAGCGTGGTGGGCGCGGGCACGCGCCTGGTGGTGCAGCGCCTGCGGGGGCGCACGGCCGGGGGCGGCAGCATCGCGCTGCAGGGCGCGGTGGATCTCGGCGCGGCCGGGCTGCCGGCCGAGCTGCGGCTTACCGCCCGAGATGCGCGGCCGGCGGTATCCGACCTCATCACCGCGGTCGTCGATGCCGAGCTGCGCCTCGACGGGCCGCTGCTGGCCGACGCGCTGCTGGCCGGCCAGGTCCGCATCCAGCGCGCCGAGATCCGCATCCCCCGCAGCCTGCCCGCCAGCCTGCCCGTGCTGGACGGCGTGCAGGTGCGTGGCAGGCCGCCCCCCGGCGCCATCCTGCCGCCCGCGGCGCAGCCGGCCGAGGCCAGCCTGCCGACGCCGCAAGGCCTGCCGGCCATCCGCCTCGATGTCGCGATCTCCGCGCCCGGGCGGATCTTCGTGCGCGGCCGGGGCGTCGATGCCGAGCTGGGTGGCGAGCTGCGCATCGGCGGCACGCTGCCCGACCCTGTTCCGCAGGGTGGCTTCGAGCTGCGCCGCGGCACGCTCCAGGTGCTGGCCCGCCGCCTGACCTTCGACCGCGGCCGCATCGACTTCGCCGGCGGCACCCTGACCCCGCGGCTGGATCTGGTGGCGCGCAGCGAGGCCGGCGGCACCAGCATCACCATCGCGGTGCAGGGCACGCCGGCGGCGCCGGAGATCACCTTCAGCTCCTCGCCGGAACTGCCGCAGGACGAGATCCTGGCGCGGCTGCTGTTCGACCGATCCACCGACCGCCTCTCGCCCTTCGAGGTCCTGCAGATCGCCGAGGCGATCGCGCAGCTCACCGGCGTTGGTGGCGGCAGCCAGGCGCTGGACCGCCTGCGGGGCGCGCTCGGCCTCGACCGGCTCGGTGTCGCCGGCGATGGTGCCGTGGAGGGGACGGGCGCCGGGCCGACCGCCGAAGCCGGGCGCTATGTCGCGCCGGGCGTCTATCTCGGGCTTCGCCAGGGCGTCCAGAGCGGACAGACCGGCGTCGGGGTGGAGGTCGAGATCACGCCGCGCCTGAAGCTGGAGGGCGAGACCGCCACCGGCCCGGCCGGCGACCGCCTCGGCCTCACTTACGAATTCGAATACTGATCCCGGCGGCGCGTGAGACGGCCGCACCGGTCGCCCGCCCGGCTTCGGGACGGGCACCCGGCGGCAGCCGTCACGGCGCGGGGCCGGCCGCCATCGCCGCAGCGGCCGCGGCATCTTCCAGCCGCTCCATGGCCGTGAGGATGCTGCGGGCTTCCGCCACGGCCTCGGAAGGTGCGGTCGCGGCACGCTGCATCCGCCCGACCGATTCAGCGAACTGCCGGTCCACGGCGGTGTAGATGTCGTTAAGGGCGAAATCCTCCGGCGTGTTCTTCACCACCAGCCAGGCCCGCTGCGCCTGGTCGACCAGTGCCTGCTGCTGCGGCGGCACGGATCCGCGCTGCGGATCCCGGGTGCCGTAGGCCACGAGCGCCATCATGGAGGCGTGCAGACGCTCCGCGGCAGCGTCGAGCATCGCGGCATAGCCGGCCAGCTTGCCGCGGCGCGACTCCAGGACCGGCGCTGGCTCCGCCACCTTCCCGGTGCGCCACTGCGCGGCAGCCGGACCAGCCGCTAGCCAGCAGGCCAGGGTGAGCGGCAAGGAGACGAATTGCAGGTGCGATCGGCGGGACGTGACGGCCGGGTGGCCTTCCTGGTGCACTTTCATGGCCAGCTTCCTCGTAAAGTCGTTTCGCTGCTCGGCGCTGTATCGCGATCGAAGGCGAAGGAGGGCGGCTCATCCGGGTGCAGCCAGGTTCGAACCGGGCCGCGTCCTTCTGTGCTTCCCCCTGTACGCCGATGAAGGTAACGCCGTCGCGGGACCAAGGTGAGGTTGCCGACGTGGTCTAGGTGGTCGTACGGACGTCGAGGCACGCTTCGCAGCGTGGTCCGGCTGCCTGGAGCCTCGGGCGTCTTCGCATGCCGCGCAGACGCGCACCCGGCCGGCTCAGTGACGCCCGCTGTCGTCCCGTAGGGTCATGGCCTCCTGCGTCGCCCGCAGCAAGGCGTTGCCGCTGAAGGGCTTCTGCAGGACGCTGCGCGCCCCCGCCCGTACCATCTGCACCGCGAGCGACACGTCGCCATGCCCGGTGATGACCACGATGGGATGCGGCAGTCCCCGCGCCACCAGCTCCCGCTGAACGGTCGCGCCGTCGCTGCCGGGCATGTGGACATCAAGGATCACGCAGCCGAAGGGCAGCTCCTGGTCGGCGAAGTCCAGGAAGGCGTCGCCGTGCTCGAAGGTTTCGACCCTGTAGCCGGCGGAGCCGAGCAGCAGCGCGACCGAACGGCGCACCGCCGCGTCGTCGTCCACGACGTAGCAGGCGGCACCGCCGCATCCCGACCGGTTCGTCGCCTCACCCGCGCGCATCGGCTACGCCAATGCTGGAAGTGGGAAGGTGCGCAGGGACAGCATGATGCGAACAGGGGGCGGCTCGCGCCGCCCCCTTCCTGACCACCTGCTTCAGTTGCGGGAGCCGCTGCTGCTGCTTCCGCCGCTGGAAGACGGGCTGCTGCCGCCGCTGGAGCCGCTGCTGCTGGCGCCGCTGCCAGGCTGCGTGGCGCTGGCGGAGGGCATCGAGGCGGGCGGGTTGATCATCAGGAAAACCGAGTTGCCGTCCTGCGTCTTGGCCTCGACAAGGTAGGCGGCGTCGATGATCCGCACATCCTGGAATCCCGCCTGCGTCAGCTGCTGGCGAAGCCGCTGCTGGCTCACCGCCTGCTGCTGGCTCTGCGCCGAGCCGGAGGAACCCTGACTGGAGGAGGCCCCGCTGCCCGAACGGTTCTGCGGGTTCTGGCTCTGGCCCTGGGCAAAGGCGGGCGCGCTCAGCGCGAGGCCGATCAAGGCGGTGGCGAGGATCCTGGCGTTCATGAGGTCTCTCCTGATGTTGTCGCCGGCGCGGGCGCACCGGCGTGTTGCGTCCGCACGTCCTGGCCGCGCCGGCCGAGCCCGCGCGTGGTCGGGCAGCGGCGCCGTGCCGCCGCCCGCCGCATGGCCGGTTCAACGTGCCATGCGGATCCCCTCGCCCCAGCCGCGCTCGCGGCCATAGGCGGCGATATTGGCTTCGTCGTAGCGCGGCAGCGCCTCCAGCTCCTCGCGCGTCATGTTCAGGCGGGCCGGCTGGCTGCCCAGTTCGATGCGCTCCATCGGCACCATCGCACGGCGCGTGCCGATGCCGAGGAAGCCGCCCCATTCGACCAGCGCGGCGCGGACATTGCCCTGGCGGTCGAGCAGCAGGTTCTCCACCTCGCCGGACTCACGCCCGTTGGCGCCGACGACATTGGTGCCGATCAGGTTCGAGACCCGCTGCAACGGCACGCCGGCCGCTGGCGATACGGCGGCGCTCCGGGCACCACCCGACTGCGCTGGCGCGGGGGTGGCCGTGGTCGCGCCGGTCCGCTGGTCGCGCTGCGCCGTCTCGCTCCGCGCCTGGTCCGGGCGCTGCCCATTCACCTGCGGCTGCGCCTGCTGCACGGCGGTCTGCCTGCGGCCGGAGTTGGAGGTCCCCCCCTGCGACCCCGAACTCTCAGCGGAGGTCAGGCGGCCGTGCAGCGCGGCCATCGCATCGGCCGCCTCGCGCAGCTGCATCGCCGCACGCTGGCGATCGGGGCTGCTGCCCTGGAGCGCAACCCGTGCATCGGAAAGGCGGGTCCGCGCGGCGTCGAAGGCATCCTGCCCCTGCAGCTCCGACGGGGTGCGGCCGAGCGCTTCCTGGCCGGCGCTGACCGCACGACGCGCCTGTTCCCAGTTCGGCTGCGGCGCATCGGCGCCCTGCTGCGAAAGCTGCTGCTGGGACTGGCGCAGCGAACGCTCCACCGCCTGCAGCTGCGGCGCGAGGGGGTTCCCCGATGGCGTCTGGATATTGCCCTGCTGGGCCTGGTTTTGCTGCGCCTGCTGCTGCTGCGCCACGGCGGTGCCGGAGATGCCGAGCGCCACGACGGCAGCGGTGGTGAGCAAGGATGCACGAAGCGCCGGGTGCTGTGCTGTGTGCGTCGGATGCTCTTGCATGATGATGTGTCCTTCCTTCCTCGTGGAAGCGGCGCGGCAGGCTGGTTCGATGCACCATGGTGACATCAGGGTTGCGGCCTCGTATCCGGGCCAGGACCTGGCGTGCCAAACCAAGCGTGGCGGCCGGCGTCGCTCCTCGTTCGGCAATTTGGCCTTCGTTTGCGCGCCCGCATCTAAGGGCCGCTACCTAGGGGCTTCCCGCATGAAGCCCGGGAACCGCACTCCCGCTCGCCGGTTCTGTCCGCTGCGCGCTACAGGAAACGACAAGCAGCCATGGAACCTGCCGGAACGAACCGGGCCGTGGAAGCCGGTCCCGCCGGGCGACCGCTGGCCTGGCACCTCGGCCTGCTGTGCGCCGCGCTGCTGCTGCCAATGCTGGCGCTGGAGGTCTATCTGCTGGTCCGCGTCGCGGAAACGGAGCGGGCGCGCCATCGGGACGCGGCGCGCGACGCAGCGCACCACATCGCGGTCTCGCTGGACCGCGGCCTCACCACCTTGCAGGCGATGGTCGAGGTGCTGGCCACCTCGGACCACCTGATCTCCGGCGACGTCGAGGCCTTCCGGGAGCGCGTCCGGCAATTGCCGCGGGCGCGGGACGCCGTCCTGGTGCTGCAGGAAGGCGAGACGCATCAGTTGCTGACGCTCGGCTCGGCCGCCCTCGGCGCCCATGATGCGATTGCCGAGCGTGCGGCGCTGGAAACGCTGCGGCCCCAGGTCAGCGGCCTTCTCGGGCTGGACGCGGGGGCACCCGGATTCGCGGTGATGGCGCCGGTTCCGGGACCGCCGACCGACCGGCCCAGGCTGCTCAGCCTGCGCGTCCCGGTCAGCGAGCTCGACGCCATCCTGCGCGATGCGCGACTGCCGGCGGGCGTGATCGCCACCATCACCGATCGCGACGGGACCGTGTTGGCGCGGAGCGAAGGCGCGTCACGCCTCGTCGGCCTGCGCCGCGTCGGCGCGGAGGAGGGGCCGCCCATCGGCGAGGGCTGGCGGCGCGCGCAGGACGCCTTCGGCGTGCCCGTGGTGGTGGCGCATGCCGAGGCCCGGGTCTCCGGCTGGACCGCCTGGGTCTTCATGCCGGAGACGGCCTTCGCCGCACCGCTGCGGCGCCAGTTGTGGATCGCCGCCGGCAGTGCCCTGGTCTTTGCCGCGCTTGCCGCGGCCCTGGCGCTGGTCTTCACCCGGCGCATCGCCCGGCCGATCCAGGCGCTGGCCGCGGCCTCCCAGCTGCCGCCCTCGGATGCCGGCGCCACGCCGCATTCCGCGGTGCGCGAGGTGAATGAGGTGGGCCGCGCGCTGTTGCTGGCGCGGCACGAGGCAGCGGAAAGGCTGCGCGAGCGGGAGGAGGTTCTGGCCGCGCTCGACCTGGCGCAGGTAAAGGTGGTGGGACCGGATGGACGCATCCTGGTCTGGACGACGGGCATGCAGCGGCTGCTCGGCTGGAGCGCGGAGGAGGCCATTGGCCAGGTGGCGAACGACCTGCTGCGCAGCGAGTTCCCGGAGCCGCTGGCTGCGATCCGCGAGTGCCTGCGGCGGGACGGCGCCTGGCAGGGCGAGATCCGCCAATGGCGCCGCGACGGCACGCCCATCCTGGTTGCCAGCCACTGGTCGCCGCGCCTGGGCCCGGATGGCCGCCTGCTCGCGATGGTGAAGGCCTGCACCGATGTCACCGCGCTGCGCCAGGCGGAGGCACGGCTGCGTGATACCCAGGCCGAGCTTCGGCACATGGCGCGGCTGAACGACATGGGCGCCCTGGCCGCGGCGCTGGCACATGAGCTCAGCCAGCCGCTGACCGCCGTGGCCAACTTCACCGAGGCGGCGCTGAACATGCTGGAGCGGCGCGAGCCCGGTCCAAGCCGCTCCGCCATGGCGCGCGATGCGATGCGGGAGGCGGCGGACCAGGCCGTGCATGCCGGCACGATCGTGCGGCGGCTGCGCGACTTCATCGGTGGCGCCGATGGCGAGCGCGGAATCGTCGACCTGAACGGATTGGTGCAGGACGGGGTCGGCCTGGCGCTCAGTGGCGCACGGCAGCGCGGCGTGACCCTGAGCCTGGAGGTTTCGCCGCGGGCCCTTCCGGTACTGGCCGACCCCGTGCAGATCCGCCAGGTGGTGGTCAACCTGGTGCGCAACGCGATCGAGGCCATGGAGGACAGCCCGCGCCGGGATCTTCGGGTCGAGGTACGGCGCGAGGATGCGGGCTTCTGCGCCGTCGCCATCGCCGACACCGGCGGCGGTCTGCCGGAGGAGGTGGGGCGCCGCCTGTTCGAGCCCTTCGTCACCACCAAGCGCGAGGGCATGGGCGTCGGTCTGTCCATCTGCCGTGCCATCGTCGAGGAGCACGGAGGACGTCTCGCCTGGGCACCGAACCCGCAGGGCGGAGCCGTGTTCACCTTCTCCCTGCCCGCACTCTCCCTGCTCGAACCGGACGGTGCTGCCTCGGCAGCGCCTGCTCCGGAGGAGGCCAAGCCATGCCCCCCGATATCGCCATAGGCTATATTGTCGACGACGAGGCGGCAGTGCGGCGTTCGCTGGCGCTGCTGCTGGGATCCGCCGGATATGCGGTGGAGACCTTCGAGGGCGGCGAGGACTTCCTCCGCCAGGCGACGACAGACCTGCCCTTCGGCTGCGTGCTGCTCGATGTCCGCATGCCCGGCATCGACGGCGTGGCGGTGCAGCGGGAGATGCTGGCGCGCGGCCTGCCGCACCCGATCGTGGTCATCACCGCGCATGGCGACGTGCCGCTGGCAGTGCGGATGATGAAGGCGGGTGCCTGCGACATGCTGCAGAAGCCCTTCACCGGTGAAGCCGTGCTGGCCGCCGCCGCCGCCGCGCTGACGCGGCGCGATGAGGCGACGGCGGCATTGCATGCCCAGAAGCGTATCGCGGCGCTGACGCCGCGGGAGGCGGAGGTGCTGCAGGGCATGGTGGCGGGCCGGCAGAACAAGGTCATCGCGCTCGAACTCGGCATCAGCCCGCGCACCGTGGAAATCCACCGCGCCAACCTGATGGCCAAGCTGCAGGTGCGCAGCCTGCCGGAGGCGGTGCGCATGGCGCTGGCGGCCGGCAGCGGCGCCGAGGCCGCCGAACCTACGTAGCCACCCGGAGTCCCCTCAGGCGTTCCGCCGCCCCACCTCCTCCATGCCTGCTGCTTCGACGCCAGCAGGCACGGCGCAACAGGCGGGATGTGGGACATGAAGCTTCTCTATCCGACAAGAAAAGCCGCAGCCCTGGCACTCGCGGCCGGCGCCATGTTCGGCGCGGCGGGCGCTGTGGCCCAAGGTGGCCCAGCCAGTGGCCATGCCGGTGGTGATGCCGGCCGCGTTTCCGAAACGCCCTTCGTCGCGGGCTTCCGCGCGGGTGTGGCCGATGAGCGGCGCTTCGGTCCGCAGTGGAACGACGCCTCGCAGCGCGAATCCATGGAACGGCTGGATCGGGCCCGCATCCTCCTGCGGGAAGTCCTGGTGATGCTCCGGCAGTTGCCCGCCGGTGAGCGGCGCGACAGCGCGCTGGAGCAGGCACGCCAGGCGCTGATCCGCACCCAGAACGCCATGACCTGGTTGCCGCGTGGTGGCGAGGGCGAGGAGCGCCGGGCCCAGCGCGGCATCCCGCTCGAGCACGGATGGGGCGAGCGAGCCTCCGGCGGCCCCCGGGGCTGAGTTCCGGGGCTGAGTTCCGGGGCTGAAGCCCGGGCTGACCGGTTGCCCAACGCCCCTTCCGGACCCGGCTGGGGGCGAAATTCACAGTCAAAGGAAACCCAGGATGAAAAAGAACCTGATCTTCCCGGCCCTGCTCGCGATGGGTTTTGCCGGTGGCGCGCTACCGGCCTCCGCTCTCGCGCAGAGCCAGTCACAGAACGGGTCCGACGCCGGCCCCGGCAATGCGGGCAACCAGAACTCGGGCAGCGCCTATGACCGCTATCTCCGCCAACTGCACGATGCCTTGATGCGCGACCACGCCTCGCGCCAGGACGGCGGTGGCGGGAGCCAGTCTCAGTCTCAGTCTCATTCCCAGCAGTCGGATCGGGAGCAGTTCCTGCGGGGCTACCGCGCCGGGCGGGAGGAGGAGCGTCGTCGGCGCGAGGCCCGGTCCAGCCAGGGCGGCCAGGACCAGGGCAGCCAGAACCAGTCCAGCCAGAACCAGTCCCGGCGGTCCTCGCAGGGATCGGGCCAGGGATCGGGCCAGGCATCGGGCCAGGGTGGCGAACGCATGTACGTCATCCCGAACGTCTATCCGGACAGCGCCCCGTTCCAGCAGTTCGCCGTGGTGCCGGACTACTCCCGCTCCATGGATCATCTGCTGGTCGCCGCCCAAAGCCTGCGCGAGGCGATCCAGGACCTGGCCCGGCAGCCCGCCGGCGACCGCCGCGACCGGGCGATCTCGGAGATGCAGGACGCGCTGCTTGAGACGCAGCAGGCGATGATGCGCATCCCGCCCGCCATGCGCTGAGTCAGGACCAGACTCTCAGCCGAACCCCATGCACCGCAGGGCGCATGCCAACCGCGCATGCGCCGCAGGGGCGCATGCCGATCACACGCAAGACATTCAGGAGAAGACCCATGGGAAACACACGCAACGCGGCCATCAGCCTGACCTTCGCCGCAGCCCTGCTGGGCGGTGGCGCCTTGGCGCCCTCCCCCGCCTCGGCACAGGGCGTCAACCGGGACGAGCGCAGCCGTTGGGTGACCACGCCGGACGGCGAGGTCTTCTATCGTCGCGGCGAGGATGAGCGGCTGACGCAGCCCTGGGCTGGGCGCGGCCGCGACCCGATGTCGGGCAACGAGACCCGCCGCGGCTCTTCGGACTGGAACCTGTTCGGCAGCGACCAGTCCAGCCAGGACCGGACCATGCAGGGCGCGCGCGACGCCTATGACTACGGCTATCGCGCTGGGCGCGAGGATGAACGCAACGCCGGGCAGCTTTCCTCCGGCATGGCTTCCAACCGCGAACTGCGGGCCGCGATGGAGTTCCTCGACAATGCCCGCATGCAGATCAACCGCGGCAATCTGCGCGAGGCTTGGGTGGCGCTGGGCCAGGCGGAAACCCGGCTGCTGACGCGCAGCCTGCCCGAGGGAAGCTCCGGCGAGGCCGCCACCGGCGCCGCCATCGGCGCGATCCGGGAGGCGCGCCAGGCGCTGCGGGAGCGTGAGGTCGATCGCGCCCGGTCGCGCACCGCCCGGGCGATGGAACTGGCATCGAGCGGCCAGATCGTCGGTCGCAACACCGCGGGCTGGCGGCTTGAGGGCGCCGGCCAGCGCGGCGAGGGCCAGCCCCTGCGGCCGCGCGACTGGAACACCGGAAGCAACTGAGACCCGGAGCAACTGAGACCGGTAAGGGCCGGGGCCGACCCGATGATGGTCGGTCCCGGCCAGCGGCCAACGAGGCAGATGACGGGAGAGAGACATGCAACTGAAACGGACCTTGACGATGTCGGCCAGCATGGCGGCAGCCATGCCGGTGCTGGGGCTGGCGGTGGCGATGGGCGCCGCGGCACCGGCCGCCGCGCAGGGCAGCAACCAGTGGACGCAGGGCCGGGAGCGTTCGCCCGGCCCGATCCTCGACCGCTACGACCCTTATGAGGCCGGCTATCGCATGGGCCGGGAGGAGGAACGTCGGCGTGACCCGTCCTCAAGCCGGATGGGCGGCGACCGGATGGGCAGCGGCGCGCAGGCGTCCAGCCGCGGCACGGAGGGCGATACCCGCCTGCTGATCCTGCTGGTGGAGCGGGAGCGGATGCAGCAGGCGATGCGCGACGTGCGCGAGCCGCTGCGGGAGGCGCGGCGCGCCCTGCAGCAGGGCGATACCGCGGCGGCGCAGCAGGCGCTGGAGCAGGCCGACCAAGCGATGCGCCAGGACAACGCCATGCGCAGCCGCCAGCAGGTCGAGATGTCGATCGAGCAGGCCGAGGAGGCGCTGAACCAGGGCGATCGCCGCGGTGCACGGCAGGCCCTGCAGCAGGCCCGGCAGGCGCTTCGCGGCGACGGCAGCAGCGGGTCCTCGTCGGGCAGCCAGGGCTCGGGCGGCAACTCCGGGGGCAACTCGGGGAGCAATTCTGGCGGCACCGCCGGCGACGAGCGTGGCGGATCGGGCAACGCCTCGGCCGGCGGGTCGGCCAGCGGTTCGACCAGCGCCTCGACGAGCGGGTCCTCGACCGGATCGCCGAGCAGTAACACCTCGGGTTCCGGCGGTGGATCGGGCGCGGCCGGGAACACGCCCTCCGGCAATTCGTCGGGCACCTCCTCGGGCAGCGGCACCACCGGCTCCGGCGCCTCCACCCGTTAGGGGACAATCCGGTCGAAGGGACGTCGCTCCCGGATGGCGCGGGCGTCGATCGGCTCGGCACCCGCCGCACAGCTGGAGGCGCCCAGTGGCACCGGATCCTGCCCCGATACGCGCCGAAGGACTCCCGGCGCTCAGCTTCCGCAGGACAGACCAGGATCAGGAGGACAGAATGACGTCAGGACGATTCATTGCCGCCGCGCTGGTGGCGCTTCTGGCCGGTGCCGCCGCACCGCTGCCCGCGGCCGCGGTGGAGCTGGAATACGGGCAAGCCGAAGCAGGGCGGATGGTGCCGGACCTCGGCCTCCGGGCCGGACAGATTGCCGGCGCCATGCTGTACACCGACACGGGCGATGCGATCGGCGAGATCGAGGCGGTGCTGGTGACGCAGGATGGGCTGCTGGCCGGCCTCGGCGTGGAGGTTGGTGGATTCCTCGGCATCGGCGATCGCGACGTTCTGCTGCGCTTCAGCCAGGTGCATCGGGTGGGCGACCGGATCGTCACCCTACTGAGCCGGGCTCAGCTGGAAGCGCAGCCGGAATGGGATGACTGAGGCGCGCCCACTCAGCGCTTGGCTTCCGCTGTTACCCCCGCGCATTCTGCCAGCGTGGCCGCAATTGCCATGCGCGAGTACCGGACCTGGAACTGCGCTGCGCGTCGCGCGCTGCGACCCAGTGCCAGATCGTACGATAGATCCACCCGTTGAACTTCTGCGGGAGACTGAGACCGACAAGGACGTGAGTCCACTCGCGCGGCCGATCGCACCCGTCGCCAGACCCGCGATAAACGCGGCGCTGCTCGCGCGAGCAGGGATGCTGCCCCGCTTGACCGTTCCCTGGTGCGGCGACGGCGGCGGCCGCTTGGCATCTTGCCCGCACAACGCGACGCCGATGACCTATGAAAACACGGACGGCCGGCCTGCGGTCGTGGTCGTAGCGGGAGACCCGGCTCGTCGGACACCAAAGCTAATGACAGGGTCATCGCCTATGAGCTGCGGCGATGACGGCGGGCGTGCTATCGTTTCTCGACATCGTGGCGCTGCTGCTGGTGCTTTCGGCGGGCTTCGGCTGGCTGAACCAGCGCTTTCTTGGTCTGCCGGGCTCAATTGGGCTGCTGTCGATGGGTCTCGTCTCTTCGCTGCTGCTGGTTGTGGTCGACATGTTGGAGACGGATGAACCACTGAACCGCAGCCTGATCGCGGCTGTTGGCGCGATCGATTTCCAGAGTGCCGTGCTCGACGGGCTGCTCGCCTTCCTGCTCTTCGCCGGCGCGCTGCACCTCGATATCAGCCGGCTGCGCGGTCGCGCCTGGCCGGTTGCGCTGATGGCGACCGGCGGCACACTCCTGTCCACCTTCGTGATCGGCCTAGGGCTCGGGATGGCTTCGGCGCCGCTTGGCTATCCGTTGCCGCTGCCCTGGGCGCTGGTCTTCGGTGGGCTGATCAGCCGAACCGATCCCGTCGCGGTGCTCGGCACGCTGAAGGTGGTGCAGGTGCCGGCTTCCATTGAGACCGACATGTCTGGTGAGTCGCTCTTCAACGATGGCGTCGGGGTCGTGCTGTTTGCGCTCCTCGTCATTCTTGCCGCGGGCGGCGAGGCTTGACCCGCCGAGGCCGCCGAGCTCTTCCTGCGGGAAGCGGTCGTCGTCGCCGGCATTCTGCTCGGTAACCGCAGGGCGCGGCGCGGCATGAGCGAAAGAACGCGACGCTACGTCTTTGGCTTCTGGGACGTGGTGGACCAGGGGCTGAACGCGGTGCTGTTCCTTCTCATCGGCCTCGAGGTGCTGCTGCTACGTTTCGACTCAGCCTTCGCCGCTCTCGCCATGGCGGCAGTGCCGCTGGCGCTGGCGGGGCGCTTCGCCGCGGTCGGGGGCGCGGTTGCGCTGCTCAGCCGCTTCGTGCCCTTCGCGCCTGGCACCGTCGCCATCCTGACCTGGGGCGGGCTGCGCGGCGGGATCTCGGTGGCGCTCGCGCTCTCGCTGCCCGACATCCCGGAAAAGCCTGCGCTGCTGGCCGCGACCTACGCGGTGGCGGTGTTCAGCATTCTGGTACAGGGCTCGACGCTCGCCGGCGTCGTGCGGCGTATGAAGGCTGGCGCCGACGATTGAGCGCAAGCACGACATGCTGCTGGACATCTGCATGGTCATGGCCGGCGCGATCCTGGCGAGGCTACATGACGTCTAGGTTCACGAGGTCATCGGGCCCAACACAACTGCACGGAAAGCCTTGACGATGTTCTTCGACAGCTGGTTCGGCCTACTTCGAGTCTTGATGGTCGGCACAATTGCCTATGCCGCCCTAGTGCTGCTGCTGCGCGTCTCGGGCAAGCGGACGCTTGCGAAGCTGAACGCCTTCGACCTTATCGTCACGGTGGCGCTCGGCTCCACGCTGGCCACCGTGCTGCTGAGCAAGTCGGTGGCCCTAGTCGAGGGCCTGGCCGCTTTCGCCCTGCTGGCTGGGCTGCAATACGTCGTCGCCTGGCTATCCGTTCGATCGACCCGCTTCAGCGATCTCGTGAAGTCGGAGCCAACGCTCCTACTCCACCATGGCCGCTTCCTCGAAAGCGCCATGCGCGCGCAGCGCGTGACCCGCGCCGAGGTCCTCGCCGCGTTACGAAGTTCTGGCGCGGCGACGCCAGAGCAGGTTGCGGCCGTGGTGTTGGAGACCGACGGAAGCCTCAGCGTGATCCAGAACGCCAACCCGGTCGGGGCTGCCGGTACTTTGGATGACGTCGACGATGCCAAATGTCACTGATGACGCTAACATACTCCGACTGTTAAGATCGCCGGGGCAGTCGACGTTTTGGGCCCAGGCGCGTTTGACCTCGGCATGGACGAGGCCCGATGATGTTCGATGAAGCGCTGGACAGGCTGCAGGCTCTCGGCAGCTCAGCTGCCAACATTTTGCCTGGCCTGCTGCTGGGCGTCCTGGTCTTCGGGCTCGGGCTTATCCTCGTTCGTGGCGTCCGCGCCGCGGTGACGCGCGCGGCGTCGTTGCGCGAAGCCTCCGCCAGCTCGGCGATGGTGCTGGGGCGGATCGCAGGCGGCCTTGTAACGGTTGTTGTGTTCCTGGTTGCCGCTGCAGTCGCGTTTCCCTCCGTGTCCGCGGCAGACCTGTTTAACCTCCTTGGCATCGGCGGTGTCGCCATCGGCTTCGCATTTCGGGACGTGCTGCAGAATCTGCTTGCCGGCGTCCTGATCTTGCTCACACGCCCATTCCGCATCGGTGATCAAATCCGACACGGGGAACAGGAGGGCACGGTCGAGGACATCTGGGTGCGGGCCACCGTGCTGAGGACCTACGACAATCGCCGCATCCTGATCCCCAACGCCTCCCTCTTCACAGACAAGATCGAGGTGATCACCGCCTACCAGCAGCGCCGGCTGCAATTCGCGCTGACCATCGGCAACGGCGACGACATCTCCCTTGCGCGCGACGTCGTCGTGCGGGCCCTCCGCGCCAATCCCGGCGTACTGGCCGACCCGGCGCCGGAAGCGCTGGTGACGGGCCTGGGCACTGCCGGCGTGGACATGGTGGCCCGCTTCTGGATCAACCCGCCGCGTCGGCGCGATGCGGTGGATGCGCTCGACGGCGCTATCGAGGCAGTCAAGGATGCGCTGACCGCGGCCGGCCTCGACCTTCCCTTCCCGACCACGCAGGTGCTATTCCACGACCAGACCGAGGAGACGGATGGCGACCGGTCCCGGCAGCGCGAAGGATGGCCTGCTGCGGGCCGCGACGTGCCGCGGCCGCGCTGGCAGGTGACCCGGAAGGCGGAACGGGACCCGGCCGGGGACCGGCCATGAACAGCGTCGGGGGTCGGCCGTGACAAGCCGTCTGCGGGAGTGGCTGGAGGAGCTCAGGGACATCTTCTGGATCCGTCCGGCCCAGCTTGTGCTCGGCGGGATCCTGCCCGGTCAGCCGTCAGCTTTGTCCTGCAGGCGCGCTACTGGAAAGGCGAGAACTGCGACCGTGCCTCGCTCGCCTCCCGATCGGACGTCGAGCCGCCCCCCAAGCTGGCGCGCCAGGGCGCCGGCCAACATGCGCCCGCGGCCACTGCCTTGCTCCCCAGCGATTTTCTCCTGGGTGGCTGCGACGAGAGCGACCCCGTCGTCCGCGACCTCAAGCACGTACCGATCTGCATCGAGGCGGAAGCCGATCCGGATCTGGCCTTTGCCTGCCGGAAAAGCGTGCTTGAGCGCGTTCGTCACAAGCTCGTTCGCTATCAGGCCGACGCTGGCCGCGACAGGCAAGGGCAATGTGTGGCTTTCCGTCTCCGCAAGCAGCGTGACGCTGGCGAGCGCACCGCCGCAACTCGACCGGAGGTCGTCGGCCAGCGCACCCAGTAAGTTGCGCGTATCCACGCTACCCTCGCCGTCCCTGCGCGACAGGCGGTCATGGAGCCGACCAAGCACACGCACCCGAGCAGCCGCGGCGCGAAGCTCGCATGCGCTGGCGTGGTTTGGGGCAGTCGAAGCCTGGACCAGCAAGACCGCCGCGACGCGCTGCAGGTCATTCTTGATGCGATGGCCGAGCTCCACGAGCAGAATCTCCTTCTCGCGCTCGCCAGCCTCCGCACGGCTGCGCGCCTGGGCCAGCGCGCGAAAGACCTGGCGGGCCGTCTCAACCGCTGCGATGGCGGCAGCACAGATCGCGAGGAAGGCCACTGCAGCCAATGCGACTGTCGCTTCGGATCCGTCAGGCTCGGCAGTCTTGCGCCATGAAACGATCAGACAGCCGAGCACCGCGGCCAGCGCTGCAGGCCCGCGGCCGATCATCACTGCGCTCAGCAGCGTCGCGACGAAGAAGAGCAGGTAGGGGTGTGCCGGACCGCCCCCGAAGAGAACCTCCTGCAGCGCGGCCGCGACACCGATCGCGGCAAAGGCGCATGGGTAGCGCAGGGCTGCCGGCGCGGCCTCTGCGCGGAGCAGGGCTTCGACCAGTGGGGTCTTGCCAGTGCTTGTCGCAGCGGAGCGGGTTCGGTCGGTCGCAGACACGGCAGCTCCCCCCTGGCCGCGGCCGCGAGCGGCGGCTTTGTTCCGTCTGGACGGTCAGACCCCCGCTGGAAGGGGCCCAATTCGCGAGGTTGACGGGCATGACTGCTGCGGCTCCTTCCAGATGGGGGGAAGCCGCCAATCGATCTCACTCCGCACATGCGCGATCGCCCGGCTCCGCTTCATTTGCTGCCTGGCACTCCGCGATGTCGGCTCCAGGGCGGCGCAGCCGGCCCCATGCGACGCATGGAGCGCCGATAGTTCTAGCCTCGCTGGCAAGGCTTCAGAGTTGAATCCGCGACACGCCTTCCGAGCCGTATCAGCGAGGCAGCCGGGTTGTTCAAGTCAGTTGGCGAAGCGCGCCCGCCCCCACTGAGTGCGAAGGCAGGCACGATGGCGAGCCGCACGATTAACGGCGCATCGTCATGCAGGAACCGTGGCGATCCTGCCGTGATCCGCGTGGGTTCGGCGCTCGCGTGCCACATCGTCGTTCACCGTTTCCGAACCTCTCAGCGCCTCAGCCCGCAGGGGCCGCTCCGCGACCCAGATCAGGAGGGCACCGCAGATCATCGCGCAGAACGCCGCCAAGGCGCTGGCGGCCGGGAAGAGGGCGACGGGACGGGGCAGCACATCGGGATCGCCGCCGACGATTGGCTGGATGTCCGGGATCGTGGTCAGTGTCGAGCATGCGAGGAACACCACGCCGAGCGCCGCAGCAGCGGCCAGTGACCGCATGGGATTCTCGAATACGGTGCGCCAGAAGCCACGGAACACGCGCCAGGGGAGCAGTAGCTGATGCTGGATCTTCCGCACGATCTCGGCCCTTTCCTGATGACCTGGAGGACGGAAGCCGCCCTCCAGGTCCAAAAATGGCCAGTCCGCACATCCCGCACAGCTCCGTAGGGTTGCGTAGGCGCGTGGCCTGGCGCTCTGCGGGGTGTCTTACGCGCTCGCTCTCCGGCGGGGCCAACGCCTGGAGAAGGCGACGCGGACAGCCTTGATCAGGCTGCTTGAATGCGCTGGCAGTTCGCCATGGCAACGCCCGCCCGGCAGCCCGCTTCATGCGCCAGTTTTCGCACACCGCTAGGCGCGCTTCGGCGTGTCGGCACAGGAGCGGCTGTGGCGGCGGACGGCCGCCCATGCGTATCCCGCAACGATCCGGCGGTTGCCGACGAGGGGCAGGTGTCGATGGACAACCAGCGCGTACGGCTGGTCGTCCTGATCGAGCGCGAAGTGTTAGACCAAGAGGAGGACAGCGTTAAGCGCACGAGCTAAATCACCTGGCGACGAAGGGCAGGTTCACAGTGCCGAGGCGCGCGCCGGTCTCCGCATTGGTCAGGCTGACCACAAGGGTTGTCGGGCCCTGTGTCTCCACGTCCGGGAAATACAGGAAGCCGCTGGTTTCCCCGCCCGGGCGCACCACCCCCTCCGGAAGCGCCAGCCGCATCATGTCCAGCGTCGGCAGCTGGACCTGGGTGAAAGCGGGGAAGGTAGTGCCGTATAGCCCCGGCGTCATGCTGAAGCTGCCACCGAACGGCGTGAAGCCGGGATAGTAAGGCGAAAGGTAGGGGGCGACCTCGAAGCGGCGGAGCGGGTAGCCAGGGGTCGGCACCCGCTCCATCACCACCCGGTCGATCCGGTAGGGCGGAATCGGCAAGCGGGGTCCCCCGGGCCGGCCGTTCAGCCGGAAGGCTTCGTAGCGGATGGCCACGGGCACCGGGCTGCGGTTGTCGACGCGGATCAGAATCGGGGTCAGGACTTGGGCCAGCCGGTCCGGCGTGGCGATCCAGGCTTCGGTGAAGGCGGCGACCCGCACGCCACTCTCCATCGCCTCGACCCCTTGCCCGGGACCGGGCACCGTCATGGCGCGGGGCGCGGGCTCCAATTCGGGATCGAGCGCGCATCCGGCCAGGAGAAGGCCTGCGATACCGCCGAGAATGTGGCCATGGATGCAGCGTCGAAGCATGAGCGTTCCCTCCGTGAGGATCGGCACGGCGCCCGCACCGCATTGGGAGCGGTCGCGGTTAGCGCCGACCTTGCGGGCTTCATCGCGAGGCTTCCTGGCGAGTTGCGGGAGAAGAAGGGGGTTACGTAGTGGCCACAGGCGGCGGCACGGCGTTCAGACGCAGACGTCCGCCAGAAGGCAGGATCGTGATCCTGGACGCGTTCAGTGGACGCCGACGACGTTCGTGCCGACCAGGTTCGAGACACACAGGCAGGCTCGATGCAGCGGCGTGGTGGTCACCGGCGCGGGCAGCTCATCTCGACCGGGTGCCGAAGGCACTCATCCTCGAGGCGGTTCGGGAGGGAGCCGGCGAGACGGCGGCACGTGGGCTGGCGCAGGCGAGGAAGGACGCAGTCGTCGAGGCAGCGTTTGGGTTGCTGGACAGCTCCGCCTAGGGCGCACCTGCGGCGCGCTCTGGCAATTGGAGCAAGGCGCTCAGCGCTGTACCGGGTGGGCCGCCCGGGAGCCGGCGACCCTCTCCTTCGCCGACCACTATGACTTCACGTGTGCGGGCGGTGGTGAGCGGGCGTTGCGAGGCGAGATCGAGACGCCGGTCATCCCGCGCAGATAACGCGCGGCTCAACATCAAGCGGCAGCGAAGCCTAAGCGCCAAATCCCCGTCGATCGTCGCAGGTCTCGATCGCCCGCGCAGCCCGACGGCGCGCGTCACCTAGGCGTCCTGCGCCGGCAGCCTAGCGCCGCTCCCGCGCTGGGATAATACCGCCGGGCTCCTGCAGTACGACGGCGGCCGGCCGCTGAGGGCCTCCGGCCGCGCCCCTTGGCAGGAACAGCCATCCCTAGCCCGTGGTGGGGCGCCCCCGGCGGCCAAGGGCGTCCGACAGGTTCAAGGGAGACTGAAGCTGTGGAAGTGAGCTTCCCGCGCCGACAGTCAGGGCCGGCACTGAGCGTATAGCTCACTGCACGGTGATGTCGTTACGCTGGATGACGTCGCCCCACCGCGCAGTTTCGCGGTTGATGAAGGCCTGAAAAAGCGCCGGCGTCGTGTCGGATGGCACCGCGCCCAACTCCTCGATCCTGGCGCGCGCCGTAGGGTCCTGCAGCACGCCGCGGATCTCGGTGGCGAGACGGTTGATCACCGGCTGCGGTGTCCCGGCCGGTGCCTGGACGCCGAACCAAGCGGTGGGATCCACGGCAGGGAAGCCGGCCTCAGCGGTCGTCGGCACGTCCGGCAGCACACTGCTGCGATGGTCGCCGGTCACCGCCAGCGCCCGCAGTCGGCCGTCTCGGATGTGCGGCAGTGCCGATGGCAGGTTGTCAACGCCGGTGTCGACGCGGCCGGCCATGATCTCCGGCAGCATGGATGAGGAGCCACGGAAGGGCACGTGGATCAGCTCAATGTCGGCGGCCTCCTGTAGGATCTCTCCCGTCAGGTGCAGGCTGGTGCCGATGCCCGAACTGCCAATGGTAAGCCCTTGGCGCCGCCGCTTCGCCAGCTCGACCATCTCCCGCAGCGTCCGCGCAGGCAGATCCGGCGCAGCAACGATCACGTTCGGCACCCGCGCGACCTCGGCGACGGCGATCAGATCCTCTGGCTTGAAGGGCGCATCCTTGTACAGGCTCGGGTTGATGGCGGCGGTGCCGATCGTCGTCATCAGCAGGGTCAGCCCGTCCGGCTCCGCCTTCGCCACAGCATCCGCGCCGACGTTCCCGCCGGCGCCGGGCCTGTTGTCCACCACGACCGGCTGCCCGAGTCGGTCCGAAAGGCCCTGCGCCACGATGCGACCGAGCAGGTCCGTGGTGCCGCCCGCGGAGAACGGCACGACCAGCCGGATCGGCCGCTGCGGTTGCCATTGGGCGCCGGTCGAGGTGCCGGGTTGCGCGGTTGCGCAGCGGATACCAGAGACCGTCGCCAAGGCAAAGGTGGCGGTTCCGGTTAGAAGCCTGCGGCGTGCAATGGGGTCCATGTTTCCTCACTTGATTGCTCGGTGGTGGTTCGTGAGGGCCTTCCGGCTCGAACCGGAACATCCGGCGCTGCCTCAGCGCCCAAACGGATAGTTGCCCGCGGCGCCAGGGCCAGCGCCGATCTAGCGGCCCAGCTAAAGTCGCCGCTGACTTCGACCAGCTGTGCGGCCGTGCGGACCTCGGAGTGCCTACTTCAATACCGCGTAGTCGGATGCAGCGAAGACGGGCAATGCAATCGGTGAAAGTGCCAGCTTTTTCATCATGTCGGAGCCTCCCCGCTCTGCCCCGCACGCCGCTAGCCGCCCGAGTTGCTGCGCATAACACCCGACGTCCGCCGCCGTTTCGCCGGCTCGTCTGTGGATCGGCCACATGACCGTGTGCAGGCGGCGCACCTGGCCTAAAAAATCCTTTGCTGCTCTGGCGGTGCGCCTACCGTTCCGTGGGCATCGCCGCGAAAGAATCACCGCCCCGGTAGGCGCAAACCCATGCGCTTGGGCGGTCAAGAGGAGAAGCAAGGCGCGAAGGCCGCGGGTGAGCTGAAGCCGCCGTCTGCGGTAAGGCGGAAGCTCAGTGATGGTTGACCCAGTGAGCACGAAGCCTTGCCAGATGGCGGTTGGAGCGGTCACCCCTCGAGGTCGCGCGGTGCGATGCAAGGGCGAGCAGAAAGCACTCGCCGTGAAAGGCGACTTCGCGGCGATTTGGCTAAACCGCTTCACGATGCGGGCAGCCCAGGCGCTGTCCCGATCTGTTTGCCGGGAGAGTCGACGTCCCTGGTCGCCCTTTGTGCGCGCTGCTGAGGTTGTCGGTTCGCAAAGTGCGGCGTCCATTGAGAGCAGGGCCCGGCCCTAAGTAGAGCTACGGAGTGTGCTGCCCAGCCGATCGGTCCAAGCTCACCCGATGCTCGCACGCCGTTGGTTCTCCGGCGGGCAACTGTCCAAGCGGGATCGACAGCATGAAGCTGACACCCATCTGCGGCATGGCTCCGCTTCCCGGCATGGCGAGCTGGAACCTTGACGCGTCATTGCTCGTGGTCCTGCTTCTCGGCGCCGCAGCGACACTCCGGCTGACGTGGCACCAAGGCATGAGATCGGGACTGGCGCTGGTCGGCTGGGCGCTGCTCGCCCTCGCGCTCGTCTCGCCGCTGTGCAGTATCTCCGTGGCATTGTTCAGCATGCGGGTGACCCAGCACCTCGTCATCAGCCTGATTGCGGCGCCGCTGCTCGCCAGCGCGATCCAGCATCGGCCGGCCATCCGCCGTGGCGGCGTGGGCGCACCGACGATTGCCTTCGCGCTGCTGCTCTGGTTCTGGCACCTGCCCGCGCCCTATGTCGCGACCTTCGCGCCTGACGGCATCGCCTACTGGCTGATGCACGCCTCGCTCGCCGGCAGCGCCATCTGGTTCTGGGCGGCGCTGCTGCGGCACGGCGAGGCGCGGCCGGTCGCGGCGGCGTTGGGCGGGCTGGCCACCGCCATACAGATGGGCGTGCTGGGCGCGCTTCTGACCTTTGCGCCGCGGCCGCTGTACATCGTGCATGCTCCCGATGTGACCTTGCCCTGGGGCTTCACCCCGCTGGAGGACCAGCAGCTTGGCGGGCTGCTGATGTGGGTGCCAGGCGGGCTGCTGCTCGTGCTGGTGCTAGGCACGGGCCTCGCCCTGATGCTGCGCACGCCGCGTTCTGCCGCGCTGCCGCTGGCCCTGCTGCTGGCGCTGCCCGTGACGGCGCTGGCACAGGGCAATCAGTCGACCACTACCACCTCCGCCGCGAGCGGGGGTAGGCGCAGCGGCACCCCGGTGGGCGTGTTGACAACCAGCGCCGTCACCACCGGCGACAGTGGCCCGAGCGCGCCGACCCCTTCCGTACCGGAGGGTGCGGGCCGGCACACGCGCGTACTTGGACCGGTCTGCTTCGGCTTGGCCGGGCCGGTGCTCGAGGATTGCCGCGTGAAAAGCGGCATGGGGCCGCAGGAGAACGCACGATGACCCCGGACCTTTCGCGCCGCGGCCTGCTGCTCAGCAGTGGCAGCCTGGCCGCCGTACCGCTGACCGGCCCGACAGAGGCACAAAGCCACGATACGATGCCGGCGACGCCGATGGCAGCGCCGACGCTGTGGCGCTTCTTCACTGCGGACCAGGCCAGCTTGGTCGCGGCCATGGTCGACCGCTTGATCCCGCCGGATGCCGAATTCACCGGTGCCGTGGGCGCTGGCGTGCCGCAGTTCATCGACGGCCAGCTCGCCGGCGCCTGGGGCAGCGGCGCCCGGCTGTACCGCCTGGGGCCCTTCGCGGAGGGCACGCCGGAACAGGGCTACCAGCTTCCCTACACGCCGGCCGAGCTGTACCGAACCAGCCTGTCGCTGGTCGCCGACTGGGTCCGCGGCGGCTACGGCAGCCGCTTCGAGGAGCTCGACCCGCGCCTGCAGGACGAGGCCCTGCGCAGCCTGGAATCCGGCGAGGCCGGCTTCTCCGAGCTTCCATCCGATGCCTTCTTCGAGACGCTGCTGGCCAATACGGTCGAGGGCTTCCTGTCGGACCCGATGTACGGCGGCAACCGCGACATGGTGGGCTGGCGCATGGTGGGCTTTCCAGGACCCTATGCCGGCTACGTCAACCTGCTGGACCGCCACGGGCTGAACTTCAACCGGCCGCCGCGCGGCATCGCGGAGGCGCTGCGCGAACACGCGCAGCACCACGCTCCGACCCTGCAGCGCTGAGGAGACGGCATCATGGCGCAACGCCTTCCGGAAGTGGATGTCGTCCTCGTCGGTATGGGTTGGACGGGTGCCTTGCTGGCCAAGGAGTTGACCGATGCCGGGCTCAAGGTGGTCGGTCTGGAGCGAGGGCGGGCACGCCAGACCGTGCCCGATTTCCAGTCGCCCACCATGCATGACGAATTGCGCTACGCCGTGCGTCACGGGCTGATGCTGGACCCTTCGACGGAAACACTGACCTTCCGCAACTTCACCAGCCAGACGGCGCTGCCGATACGCCAGCTCGGCAGCTTCCTGCCCGGCGTCAATCTCGGCGGCGCCGGCGTGCACTGGAACGGCCAGACCTGGCGGTTCCAGGAAAGCGACTTCGTGCTGCGCAGCCATCTGCGGCAGCGCTACGGCGAGGACATCATCCAGGACGGGCTGACCATCCAGGACTGGGGCCTGACCTATGCCGAGCTGGAGCCGTTCTACGACAGGTTCGAGCGCATCTGCGGCATCGGCGGCATCGTCGGCAACCTGCGCGGCGAGATCCAGCCGGGTGGCGATCCGTTCGAGCCGCCGCGCAGCAATCCCTTTCCCAACCCGCCGATGCCGCAGCCCTATGCCGCGGCGCTGTTCGCGCGCGCCGCGGAACAGGCCGGCGCGCATCCCTTCCCGGTGCCGACGGCGAACCTCTCGCGCCCCTATACCAACCCCTATGGCTGCGCCATGCAGCCCTGCAACGCCTGCGGCTTCTGCGAGCGCTTCGGCTGCGAGCATTTCGCCAAGGCCAGCCCGCAGGTCTGCGTGCTGCCGAAGGTGCTGGGGCATGAGCGCTTCGAGCTCCGCACCGGCTCCACCGTGACGCGGGTGAACTACGACCGGCAGGGCAAGCGCGCCACCGGCGTCACCTACATCAATGGCCGTGGGCAGGAGGTGGAACAGCCGGCGGCGATCGTCGCGCTGTGCGCCTTCTCCTACCACAACGTCCGGCTGCTGCTGCTGTCCGGCATCGGCACGCCTTATGATCCGCGCAGCGGCGAGGGCACGCTCGGCAAGAACTACACCTACCAGACCATGAGCGGGGTTTCCGTGTTCATGGACCCGGACGTCAACCTCAACCCCTATATGGGCGCCGGGGCGCTGGGCACGGCGGTGAATGACTGGAACGGCGAGGCCTTCGACCACAGCGGGCTCGGCTTCGTCGGCGGCGCCTATATCGCAGCCTACCAGACCGGCGGCCGCCCGATCGAACGGCATCCGGTGCCGCAGGACACGCCACGTTGGGGCGCCGGATGGAAGCAGGCGGTGCGGCGGCACTACAACAGCACGCTGTCACTGACGGTGCATGGATCCTCGATGCCGCATCGCGGCAACTACCTGGATCTCGATCCGACTTACCGAGACAGCCTCGGCAATCCGCTGCTGCGCATGACCTTCGACTTCCCCGCGAATGACCGGCTGATGTCGGACTACGTGACGGACCGCGCGGTGGACATCGCCAACCGCATCGGTGGCAAGGTGGAGGCGGCCCGGCGGACCGGGCTGTACAGCGTGGTGCCCTACCAGACCACGCACAACACCGGCGGCGCCATTATGGGGCAGACGCCGCGCGACAGCGTGGTGAACCGCTACCTGCAGCATTGGGACGCGCACAACCTGTTCGTGATGGGCGCCTGCACCTATCCGCACAACCCCGGCTACAACCCCACCGACACGGTGGGCGCGCTGGCGCTGTGGGCGGCGCGGGCGATCCGGGACGACTATATCGGGAACCCTCGCCCGCTGGTGCCGGCATGAGGCCCGCCCTTCCGCTCGCCCTTCTGCTGCTGGCGGGCACCGCCGCCGCGGCGGTGGAGCTGCTGGGCAACCCCCCGTCGCCGCGCCAGGTGGCGTCCGGGCGCGCGGTCGCCGCGGGCGCCGGCGGCCAGGGCCAGCAAGGCGCCTGTTTTGCCTGCCACGGCTTCGACGGTGCCGGCCAGGCCGCTGCCGGCTTTCCCGCGCTGGCGGGGCAGAGCGCGGAATACCTGCATGAGCAACTTGAGCGCTACGCCTCCGGCGCCCGACCCAACCCGATCATGCAGCCGATTGCCGCGGCGATGACGCCGGACCAGCGGCGCGACGTCTCCGTGTACTACGCGGCGCAACCGCCGCAGGCCTCGGCGGGCGCGCGGCCGCAGGGCGATCCGGCGCTGCTGCAGCATGGCGGAAACCTGTCCGCCATTGGCTCCGCCGAGCGCGGCGTGCAGGCCTGCCAGAATTGCCACGGCCCTGGTGGGATCGGCCTCTGGCCGAACTACCCGCGTCTGGCCGGACAGCCGGCGGACTACCTTGCGGCGCAGCTCCGCGCCTGGAAGCAGGGCGAGCGGCCCGGTGACGAGCCCTACAACTTCATGGCCAACATCGCCGCGCGCCTGACCGAGGACGACATCCGCGCCGTCTCGCTGTATTTTGCCTCCGTGCGCACCGTACCGCGCCAGGCCGGCACGGGGGTGCTGCCGTGATCGCGCGTCTCATCGCCGTCGTCGCGCTGGGTGTCGCGCTGGCGGCGGCACCCGCATCGGCCCAACAGACCGCGCAGCGCTACGGGCTGCCGCCGCTATGGCCAGCGCCAAATGCCGGGCTGACGGAACCCAGGGGCAATCCGCAGGCAGGGCTGGAGGTGGTGCGCGGCATCGAGGGGCTGGTCGGCGGCGCCTGCGTCAACTGCCACGGCCTGCAGGGGGCGGCCGATGGCAGCGGTGCCTTCCCGCGGCTGGACGGTCAGCATGCCTGGTACCTCTACAAGCAGCTTCGGGACTATGCGAGCGGCGAGCGGGCGCATGCCGTCATGACCCCGATCGCCCGCGTGCTGACCGACCGCCAGATGCAGGACGTCGCCGCCTGGTACGCGGCGCAGGCGGAGATCGTCGAGGGGCCGTCGGGCGAGTTCGACCTGCGCGTCCGCCAGCTCGGCGGCAGCATCGCCGCCACCGGTGCGCCGGATCGAGGCGTCATCGCCTGCGCGCAGTGCCACGGCATGCAGGGTGAGGGCGCCGGCCCCGCCATCCCGACGCTGGTCGGGCAATATGCGCCCTATACGGCGCTGCAACTGCATCTCTGGAAGCGGGGCGAGCGCCGCAACGGCCCGCTTGGCGTCATGGCGCAGGTCGCCGCCGGCATGACGGATGAGGAGATCGAGGCGGTCGCCGCCTACTACGCGGCCTTGGCACCGGCGCCACGGTGACGGGCCGCGTGCAGATGGCGCTGGCGCTGCTGCTGCCGCTGGCGGGCTGTGGCGAGGAGGTGCCGCCGGCCAACCGCATCACCGGCGGCGACGCGGCCATGGGCCGCCGCTTGGTCGCCTCGCATGGCTGCGCGTCCTGCCATGTGGTGCCGGGCACGCGCTGGCCGCGCGGCCATGTCGGCCCCTCGCTGGTGGGCTTCGCGGGCCGCGGCTACATCGCCGGCATCCTGCCGAACACGCCGGACAACCTGGTGCGCTGGCTGCGCGACCCGCCCGGCATCGCGCCGCGCACCGCCATGCCGGACCTGGGGCTGGCACAGGACGAGGCGCGGCACATCGCCGCCTTCCTGGTGGATCCGCGATGAACCTGCAATCCGCGATGCACCCGGCGGGGCCGGATGGCGAACGCATCGCCGCGCTATCCTGGTTGCTGTTCGGCGGCGGCGGCGCCATCTTCGTGCTGGTGATGGTTCTCGTGCTGGTCGCCGTGGTGGGCGGGCGGTGGGAGCGCCGGCTGCTGGGCTCCCGCCGCGCCATTGTGGTCGGCGGCATCGCCTTCCCGGTGGTGGTGCTGACCGCGCTATTGCTGCACACGCTCGGCCTGGCGCGCGCCATCGGGCTGCCGCTGGCTGGCGGCGAACCGCCGCTGCGCATCGAGGTGGTGGGCCACCAGTTCTGGTGGGAGATGCGCTACCCCGGCACGCTGCCGGATGGCGGCATCGTTACCGCCAACGAGATCCGCATCCCCACCGGCCGCGACGTGATGCTGGAGGTGACCTCCGCCGACGTGATCCACAGCCTTTGGATCCCGGCGCTGCACGGCAAGATCGACATGATCCCCGGCCTGGTGAATCACCGCCGCATCCGCGCCGACGAACCCGGCGTGCTGCGCGGGCAATGCACCGAATTCTGCGGCGCCCAGCATGCGATGATGGCCTTCTACGTGATGGCGCAGACACCCGAGGATTTCGCCGCCTGGCTCGACCAGCAGCGGCTGCCGGCGGCGGAGCCGGACCGGCCGATCCTGGCGCTCGGCCGCCAGGTCTTCGGCGCTGCCGGCTGCGGCGGCTGCCACGCCGTGCGCGGCACCGAGTGGAATGCGCGGATCGGTCCTGACCTCACGCATGTCGGCAGCCGGCTTTCGCTCGGTGCCGGCGTGCTGGAGAACCACCGGGGCACGCTGGCGGGCTGGATTGCCGGCAGCCAGGACCTGAAGCCCGGCAACCGCATGCCGTCCTTTGCCGCGGCACTGGATGGCCAGGAACTGCGCGCCGTGGCCGCCTGGCTGGAGAGCCTGAAGTGACGCCGCCCGATACCGCCGGCGACGCGCTGCGCCACGACGCGCCGCTGCCAAACCCGCTGCCGCGCCCACCCGACGAACTGCCGCGGCTGGAGCGCATCTGGCGTTCGCCGCGCGGCTGGGCGTTTCCCTGGACCGAGGTGAACAACAACTGGATCGGCGTGCTCTACCTCGGCACAGCAGGGTTGTTCTGCGTGCTGGCGGTGATCCTCAGCCTGCTGATGCGCGCGCAGCTTGCCGTGCCGGGCAACGACCTGCTGGACCAGGAGACCTACAACCAGGTCTTCACCACGCACGGCACGATGATGATGTTCCTGTTTGCCGTGCCGGCGGTGGAGGCGCTGGGCGTCTATCTGTTGCCGGCGATGCTGGCGGCGCGCGACCTGCCCTTCCCGCGCCTGTCCGCCTATGCGTACTGGGCCTATGCCGTCGGCGGGCTCGGCTTCTTCACCTCGCTGTTCTTCGGCCTGGCGCCGAATGGCGGGTGGTTCATGTATCCGCCGCTGACCAGCCACGAATACTCCCCCGGCATCAACGCGGATTTCTGGCTGCTCGGCATCGGCTTCATCGAGATCTCGGCCATCGCCGGCGCCGTCGAGATCGTCGTCGGCATCCTGCGCAACCGCGCACCGGGCATGACGCTGGCGCGCATGCCGCTGTTCGCCTGGGCCATGCTGGTCTTCGCCGTGATGATCATCTTCGCCTTCCCCGCGGTGATCTGGGCCACCGTGCTGCTGGAACTGGAGCGCGCCTTCGACTGGCCCTTCTTCCTGCCGGACCGCGGCGGCGACCCGCTGCTGCGGCAGCACCTGTTCTGGTTCTTCGGCCACCCGGAGGTCTACATCATCTTCCTGCCGGCGGCGGGCGCGGTGTCCATGATCGTGCCGGCGATGGTGCAGACGCGGATGGTCGGCTACGGTCTGGTCGCGATGGCGCTGGTGGCGACGGGCTTCCTCAGCTTCGGTTTGTGGGTGCACCACATGTACGCGACGGGGATTCCCTCGCTCAGCCTGGCCTTCTTCAGCGGCGCCTCCTTCGCCGTCTCCGTCCCCACCGGCATCCAGGTCTTCGCCTGGATCGCCACCATCGCCAGCGGCAAGCCAAAGCTGCACGTGCCGATGCTGTTCGTCTTCGGCTTTCTCTTCATCTTCGTCCTCGGTGGGCTGACCGGCGTGATGGTGGCCATCGTGCCGTTCGACTGGCAGGCGCACGACACCTACTTCATCGTGGCGCACCTGCACTACGTGCTGATCGGCGGCATGGTCTTCCCGCTGCTCGCGGGCCTGTACTACTGGGCGCCCTCCGCGGCCGGCTGGCGGCTGTCCGTGCGGCTCGGCAAGTGGGTGTTCTGGCTGCTGTTCCTCGGCGTGAACCTGACCTTCTTCCCGATGCATATCAGCGGCCTGATCGGCATGCCGCGCCGGGTCTGGACCTACCCCGAGGGGATGGGGCTGGAAGTGTGGAACATGCTCTCCACGGCCAGCGCCGCCGTCTCCGCGCTCGGCGTGCTGCTGCTGCTGGTCGACCTCGCCCGCAACTTCCGCATGTCGCCGGGCGGTCCGGCTGACAACCCGTTCAACGCCGCTACGCTGGAATGGCTGCCGCAGGGCAACTACGCCGCGCGCAGCATCCCGCGCATCACCAGCCGCGAGCCGCTGTGGGACCAGCCGGACCTGGCGGAGCAGGTGCGCCAGGGCCGTCACTTCCTGCCCGGCACGGTAACCGGACTGCGGGAGACACTGGTGACCAGCCCGGTGGAGGCGCGTCCGCAATACGTCGCCATCATCCCCGGCCCGGCCTGGGCGCATTTCATCGCGGCGCTCTGCACCG
Source organism: Falsiroseomonas tokyonensis (assembly GCF_019024325.1). GTDB lineage: Bacteria > Pseudomonadota > Alphaproteobacteria > Acetobacterales > Acetobacteraceae > Falsiroseomonas > Falsiroseomonas tokyonensis. Next base: position 418,606 of record NZ_JAFNJS010000001.1, on the reverse strand, counting down.
CCGGCTTCTTCCTGTCGCTGACGGTGAAGTTGCTGTGGCTGGCCGGCATCTTCGGCACCGTCGCCGTCTCCGCCATCCTCTACTGGCTGTGGACGGGCACCGATCTCGGGCCCGTCGTCGACCGCGCGGATATCGGTGGCGGCCTGTGCCTGCCGGTCTATGTCAGCGGGCCCGACAGCGTGTCCTGGTGGGCCATGGTCGTGCTGCTGCTGGTCGATGGCACGGTGTTCGCCTGCCTCGGCTTCACCCACGCCTTCCTGTGGCTCTCGAACGGCGACGCGCAATGGCCGCCGCCCGGCATGGGCGTGCCGGAGGTGGCCTTCCCGCTCGGCTCGCTGGCGCTGCTGGCTGGCTGCGCCGGCCTGCTGTGGCTGGCCGGGCGGCTGCTGCGGCAGGGCCGGGCGCGGGCGATGGGCGGCGTGGTGCTGCTGGCGCTGCCGCTGTTCCTGCTGGCGCTCGGCCTGGACCTGCACGCGGTCTGGCAGGCCGGCATTCGCCCCACGCTGCACGCTTTCGGCGCCGCCACCTTCGCCAACCAGTTCTGGCAGGGGCTGCACGGCCTCATGGTGGCGACGATGGCGCTGTACCTGGCGGCGCGCGCCTTCGCCGGGCTGATCGACCCGGTGCGTCGCATCACCTTCGACAACGTCCGCATCTTCTGGCTCTACGCCCTGGCGCAGGCCGCGGCCGGGCTGTGCCTGACGCATCTGCTGCCCCGCGCGCTGGGGACGGGCTGATGCAGGTCGTCGGCTTCTCACCCATGCTGAATGCGATCGCGGGCCTGATCGTCTGGGCCGCGCATTTCCTGCTGGTCTATGGCGCGCAGGCGACAGTGTGCTGGCGCGGGCTGGCCGGTGCGACGCTGTGGGGCCAGCCCCTCGTGCCGGCCATCGTGCTCGGCCTCACCGCGCTTGGCCTGGTGGCGGTGGCGCTGATCGGCGGGCGCGCGTGGCGCCGGCTGCATTCCGGCCTGGCGAGCCAGGAGGGCGAGGAGCAGTCGCAATTCACCCTCTGGATGAGCCTGGCGGTCACCCTGATGGCGGCGCTGGCGATGGTGTGGGAGGCCGTACCGGTCCTCATCCTGCCGCCCTGCGGGTGAGGCTTCGCCGGCCGGATTTCACCGACTGGCCGCTCCGGGACAATGCTCTGGTCTTCCTGGCGGTCGCCGCCATCGTCTGGATGGCCGGGTCGCGCCTCGCCGCCCAGGTCGATGCGCTGTCGGCACGCACCGGCATGGGCCAGGGCGTCGCCGGCCTCGTGCTGCTGGGCGTCATCACCTCGCTGTCCGAACTCCCCGTTTCGGGCTCCGTCAGCGCCGCGCTGGGCAGGAGGCGCTGATGGCGGTCAACACGCTGCTCGGCTCCGGTTCGCGCTGCAGGCGACGCTGCTGGCCATCGCCGACGGGCTGATCGATCGGGACGCGCTCACCTCCTTCGTGGCGCAGCCAGTGGTGCTGTTGCAGGGCGCCTTCGGCATCCTGATCCTGGCGTTGATCGCCGTGGCGATCATCACGGGAGACTTCGCGCTTGGCCCGGTCGGGCTGTGGAGCGTCCTCGTCGTCCCGGCCTTTCCCGGCAGCGTGGTGCTGCTGGCGCGCTACGAGGCGCAGCCGCCGCGCTGGACCGCGCGCCGCTTTCCGGACCGCGAGCGGCGCCGGGCGAGGATGCGGAGGACAAGGATGGCGGTTCCACCCGGCGCCTGGCGCTTCGCATCGGCGCGGCCGCCGCCTACATGCTGCTGGCCGGCCGGACGTTGAGCGAGACCGGCGGTAGCGGAGCAGACCGGACTCGGCAGCGCCCTCTTCGGCGCGACACTGCTCACCATCGCCACCTCGCTGCCGGAGGTCAGCACGGTGACGGCGGCGATGCGGCTGCGGTGCTATGAAGTGGCCATCGGCGACATCTTCGGCACCAACCTCTTCAACGCCGCCATGGTCTTCGTCATTGACCTGACGGCGTCCGATGCGCCGGTGCTCGGGCGCGTCGGGGCCTTCACTGTCGTCGGCGCCCTGCTCGACCTGGTCATCACGACCATCTTCTTGGTCGGTGTGATCGAGCGTCGGGATCGGACCGTGCTGCGCGTGGGCTAGGATTCGGCGGCGGCGCTAGCCTGCTACGCCTTTGGCGTGCTGTTGCTGTTGCTGCTCTTGCTGCGCGACCAGACCGGAGTCTGACTCGACGTTCCTGCACTCTGGCGGTTCGGCGATGTCCGTCCCAGGCCGTTAGGGGAAAACAATGCGATACCCGCCAGTTCCATGCGTCCATCGTGTTGCCGCGCCTAGCCCTCGAGTTCCGGCTCAACCGACGGGGCATCCCCCGTCGGCTCGTGGGCAAGGGCCGGTCTGTTACTAGACGTCAAAAAGACCGCCGTCGCCGACATCGTCACCGACGTCGCCGAATTCAGGCTCTTCGATATATCCGCTGCGATTGTCGTCGTAGATGCCGAACATGCCGGTATTCAGCTCCGCCTCATTGAGGCCGGCGACCCCATCGGTGTTCCAGGTGTTCCACGCGGTCGCGCCGAACCGGCTGTTCCAACCACTCATGTGATCGCCAAGACCGGTGCGCCACTCGCTTTCGGTCAGGATGCCGTTGTTGTTTGCATCCCATTTCTTGAAGGTGCCGATCTTGCCGAAGCCGCTGGTGAACTCGTTCCGGTCAATCCCAGCATCGTTGGTCGTGTTCCAGGCAGAGTAGTTGCTCTGAGCTAAAGACGGCGTGGATGCCACGCAGACAGCGAGGAGCGTGGCGGCGCAGGTCTTAATCAGGCGATTTTTCATGTTGAGCCTCCGGTTGCTTTGGTTGTTGCTGCCGGCGCAGACATGCGCGGCGACGACTGAACACGAAATTCTCGAGCAGGTTTTCTAAGTGGAAACACTGAACCTTGTCGATCTTCAGCGGCATCGACACAATAATTGTCGCGTCCTCGACCCAGGAGGGAACTGGCAAAGCGAGGAACATCAGCCGCAGGCTCTCCACGATCCGTCTTGCTGGAAGGTCCATGAATTCGTCGGCCTCTACGTCGATCCACCAGCCTAGGCCGTAGTCCTATCGATCGACGGATAGGGCTAAATTGAGACCCTCGATGGCACCCAACGCAGCCTGCTGCTCAAGCACGGCCGTTGCGGCACCATGACCCGCGGCACATCCGCAACGGCACCACCACCTTGGATGTGGCTGCGCACAAGCCCGTCGCACGCAACATGGCGGCAGCGAGGATCATTTCCTTCGCTTGCGGGACTCCGCAGCGGCAATAACGCGATACGGTCCGGCTGATCAGAGTTGGGACCACGTGGCGATCAGCGACATCCGTGCCATCACCTATGATGCGCGCCTGAACGCCTCTTCTGTCGACCGGCTGCGTTATCGCCCGTGACACATCATGAGAGGAGAGGGTTCAATGCCGACATCGTCAGCGCAAGCGGTGCTGCGTCGCCTGGTCCTAGCGCTGGGCGTCGGCAGCCTGCTGACCGCCCCAAGCTTTGCGCAGCCCGGAAATGCGGAGGCCACGGAGTCGTGGCAGCGTCAGCAGCCCACCGTCGAACGTACGCGGCGCCTGGCACGCGAAGAGGGCGTCGCCGCGAGCCCACAGGAGCGCCGCGAGCAGTTGCGCGACCTGAATGCGATAGCGCGGGAATTGCTCCCACCGGATCCCGTTCTGCCCGCACCCGGCCTGCGCAGCCCAGGCTCTGGCGGCCGCCCCGCCATCGACACGCCGGTGCGGTGAGGCCGTGCATTCCGCATAAAGACTCAGTTATGACTGTCGAACAATGCGTCTGCGCGGCGGCGGCTTCCGGCCGATCCCGCCTGCACGCCACCATGGTGGCGCTGCCGGAATAGGGCACGCGGGACCCGCAGCCCGGCGCCGTGCTGCCGCAGCAGCAGGCGCTGGTGGACGAGGCGCAGAGGGCCTGGATGGTTGTCAAGGAAGCACCGGCGAGCTTCGATGGCCGCAACGTCTACACCGCAGCCCCGCTCTGAACGCCCTGGCGAAGCCCGAGATGGACACCCGGCGCGACATACCGCCCGGCTTCGGTGGTCGGCCCGGCGCCCGTCCCCTCCACGGCACCATCGCCGGCGCCGTGGGCGCGCTGCGTAGCGCGCCTTCCAGCCCCTCCACGCGCAGGGCCGGGATCAGCGCTTCGCGACGCCGCTCCAGCAAGGAAGGATCGCACGACGCATCCTCCTGCGCCGTCACCGACAAGAAGGCGCGCAGGCCCAGGATGCGCCGCCGGGCTTCCACCAGCCACGCCGGGCTGTGGGTTTCGCCGTCGACCTGGTTGGCGGCGAAGCGCCCGAGGAAATCGGGGTTGATCCGCTCCGTCCCCGCCATGCGCGGCCGCTGGCTGTGCGTGGCTGGGCCATGATGCCGCAGGACGCGCGGTGCGCCTGCCATGGAAATTGTCGCTCAGCCCGCCGGGTCGACGCCGCGGAAGGCCCACTCCGCCTGCTCCAGCGCGCGCCGGACCGCGGGCCGGTCGCCGCGGTCCAGCGCGGCCTTGGCCACGTTCAGCCATTCATCCACCACCTCCCGCTCCAGCGGGTTCAGGGCGGCCATGGATAGGGCATGCTCGGCGCGGTCGATGGCATAGGCGATGCCTTCGCGGTCGCCGCCGGTGGCTGCGTCCCGGGCCTGCGACACCGCCTGAAGCACGGCACGCGCCATGCGCTGTGACTCATGATCCTGAAGGCTGGTTGGATCCGCGGTGCCTATAATCGTGCCGCGCGCCGCCTGCGTGCGCACCAGCGCCTGCCTCGCCCGGTCGAGCGCCGCATCGCGCCGAGGTCCATCCGGTTGCCTGCGCAGTTCGTGCAGCGCGGCGAGCAGATGCCGTTCCGCCCGGTCCAGCTGCCGGGCCGACGTCGTCGCAGGGTCGGCGAAGCCTTCGGCTGCCACCTTGACCCCAGCCTGGCCGAAGGCGGTGCCGCAGGGTGCCAGCAGGCTTGCAGCGAATAGCAAGGGGAGGATGCGGTTCATGGCGTTTCCCTGTCCTGTGCCGGGGATTCAGATCCAGTACGGGATCTGACCGTAATGCGCGTAGAGCCGCTGCTCATAGGCGCGGTCAGTGGCGGCGGTGGGCGTGTAGTCGGGGCCGGCCTCGACCTGCTCCCGGGTGATGTCGACACGCAGCTTCCGTTCGCCCCAATCGACCTCCCGGATCCACTTCGGCGCGAGCAGCACCTGCTTGCCCGGCCACCAGTTCCGCGTGTCGACCACGATGTAGCGGATGGCCCAGCCAGCCTCATCGAGCAGGAACTCCTCGACATGGCCGATGTCGTCGTCGTTCGCGCGAATGTAGTAGCCGGTCACCTCCTTCATGCTGCGCAGATGCGGGTCGCCCGCCTGCCTCTGCGCCGCGCCGGCGCCAGGAGGCGTCTCGCCGGCATTCATCGTGCCCTGGCCAGGGGTGGGGGCGGCCGCGGCCTCTCCAGGCACCGGCAGCAAAGTCCCCGAGAAGGCCGCCGTACCCGCATGCCAGTACGGAGACCAGCCGTAATAGCCGTAGACTTCGGTCTCCATCTGGCGCGAGACGGGTTCGTCCTCGCTCCTGCCCGGGCTGTCCTTCACCTGCTCCCGCACCGCCGTGACCGAGACTGCGCCCGTCGCCGTATCCGGCCTGCCGAGGACGGATGTCGGTAGCAGCACCTTGCGGCCCGGCAGCCAGGACCCGGTATCCACGACAAGCCAGCGCACCGCCCAATCCTGATCGTCGAACAGGATGTCGTGGACGCTGCCGATCGAATCATCCGTGGCCTTCACGCTCGCGCCGATGAGGGTGGAGGAGCGCCAAAGGCTCTTTTCCGGTGCCGCCATGATTGCCTCCCATGCGTCGTGTCGCCGCGTGTGGATCACGCGAAGGGTGGTCAGTCGAACAGCCCGTCGCCACCGAACCAGCCATCGTCGCGCTCACCGTCCCGATAGGCTTCGCGGCGCATGCGGTCGCGGCGTTCGTCCATGCGACCCTGCTGGTAGCCGCGCTCGAACCGCGCGCGATCCTCGCGCTCGCGCTCCTCGAACCAGCCGCGACGGCCTTCGCCGAAGACCTCCGGCCGTCCCTCGAACCAGCCGCGCTCGCCGCGACCGAACATTTCGAAACCCTCGCGTTCCTCGGGTTGCGCCATGGCCGGTGCCGCGGCCAGGCCGCCACCCAGCATGAACCCAAGGGCGAGAAGCGGCTTGCTGATCTTCATGGCTCTTCTTCCTTGTCCAGGGTTTGGGCTTGTCCCGGGTTGAGTGCGGAGCTGCGCGCGTGGCGCAGCCCCGCGTCGGGTGCCTAGAGGATCCCGTCGTCGAACAGCCCGTAGTCGATGCGCGGCGCGGTGGCCGCCGCGTCCGTCGTGGCGTAGGGAAGGCCGTAATAGTCGTTGCCCGGCTCGAAGCCGTAGTCGTAGCCGTAATAGGGGAAGCCGTAGGCACCGCCGCCCCAGCCGATGCCGCGCGTCACGAGAACGCCGGAGATGCGGCCGTCAGGGCCGATCACGACATCGGAGACGCGGCCATAGCCGGCGCCGTTGCTGAGCCGCGCATAGTCGCCGATGACCTCGGACAGCCGGTACTCGCGCGGACCCGTGACCAGCGTCTCCGGACCATCGAAAAGGTCATAGGCCTGCGCCCGCTGCTCCGTCATCTCGACCCGGATGCCGCTGGTGCCCGGCGTCAGGCCGACCTCGTTCCACGGCACACGGAAGGCAGCGTCGCCGATCTCGAGGAAGCCGCCGCCTTCGACGACGATGGCGCGGATGCGGCCATCCGGGCCAGCGATGATGTCCTGCACGTCGCCGAGGTCGTTGCCGTTCCCGCCAAACACCTCCTGGTCCATGATCCGGGAGGCGCGGACGCCGCGGTACAGTTCCTCGGACGTCACACGGGGCAGGCTCCGGTCGGTGTCACGCAGGAAGAAGACGAGCGCGTTGGTGGAGCGACCTTCGGAGGTGCTGCCCTGGCCCGCCTGCTGGCCCTGGCCCTGTGCGTTTTGCTGGCCCTGCGCGCCCTGCTGGCCCTGCGCGCCCTGCTGGCCCTGCGCGCCCTGCTGGCCCTGCGCGCCCTGCTGGCCTTGAGCGCCTCGCTGGCCCTGGTTCTGCTGGGCCGCGACCGGCGCTGCGATCAGCGCGGGAATGGCAATGAGGGCCAGCGCCGCCAGCCGGATCGCGGCTGGCTGCCGGTCCGCCCTGTGTGCGACGGCCAGTTCGGTTCCCATGGTCTTCATCGTCACTCTCCCAATGTGGTTCGAAGGCGCGGCCCACGCGGGCCGTGCAGATCAAGCAAGCCGATTCAGCCTGAACAGCGGCCGTGCAGGTCGAGGAACTCCACCACGCTGCGCGCCGGATCGTCGTCCAGGTGGATCGGGTTGGCGTGGGCCCAGGCGGCGTATCCGGCCAGGGTCTGCCGCCAGTCCGGCGACAGCGTGCAACGGCTCCCGTCATCGCGCTGTCGCGCCAGAACCCCGAGCACGAAGCCACGGCAGAACTGCATCGCCTCGCCATGCGAGGGATCGCCGGAGGGCGCCGTGCAGGCCTCCAGAAGCTGGCCTGTCGTGCCAGCCCCGAAGCTCCTGGCCGGTACGGCCGTCTGCCCACAGGCCACTACAGTGGCCAGAAGCGCGCCGGCCATGATCAGGTTTTTACCATGCAACGTTGCCGCTCCCCTTCACCTGACGCTTTCAGGCCTGCCGGTCACACCGCTCATGCGCTTTGGGTGCATCCGACGGCGATTATCTGGGGCGGCCCTGCAAAGATGGACATCCGTGCCAACACCTAGCGTCACGGCTCATTGCTGAAACATGGCTTGACGCTGTGGATCAGTGCCTGACCCTCCCGAACATACTTTCGATGCAGTGGCGCTCGCGGCAGAGCGGGGCGGCCTGCGAATGAGGGCCCTTGCGCTGCGCCGGTGCGGAAGCGCCCGCTTTCATGGCCGCGGTCGCCCGCAATTTCAGGACGTGCCCAACCCGCACTATTCACGACACCCACGGCGACTACATTCCGCTGGTGAAGCGTTAGAGTCCGTTTGAGAATCACCGATGGGCGACGCGTCGGAGCAGCACGGCGCCCATGGCGACGTGGATCATGGCCTCGGATACGTCGAGGCGCTTCTCGTAGTCGCGCACCAGGCGGCGCCAGCGGATCATCCAGCCGAACGTGCGCTCGATAACCCATCGACGCGGGATGACCTTGAAGCCCGCCGCCTTGTCAGAGCGGCGGACGATCTCGACCACAAAGTCGAGGAAGGCAGCCTGGTCCATGAGCTGCGTGCGGTCGTAGCCCGCGTCAGCGAACAGGTTCTTCAGCCACGGCCAGCGCTTGCGGATGGCGCCGAGGATGGTCTGCGCGCCTGCGCTGTCCGACACGTCGGCGGAGCTGAGGTTCACCATCAGCAGCCGCCCGTCCGTGCCCACGGCGACATGGCGCTTGCGGCCTACGATACGCTTTCCGCCATCATTGCCACGCGCCTCGGCGAACAGCGCCTTCATCGTCTGGCTGTCGAGCACACCGCCTGTGGGGCTGGCCTCCCGGCCTGCCGCCTCTCGGTCCAGCATAAGCGCCATGTCGTGAATGGTGCGAAACAGCAGGCGCTGGACGAAGCGCCGGAACCACCAGTAGACGGTCTGCCAGGGGCCAAAGTGCACGGGCAACATCCGCCACCCGCCCGCGCTGCGCGCCATGTAGCGGATTGCGTTCAGCACCTCGCGCAGATCGACCACTGGTTTGCGTCCCCGCCGTGAGGGCTTCGGCAGCAGCGGTTCGATCCGCTTCCATTCCTCGTCCGTCAGGTCGGACGGGTAGCGCTTCGTCTTTCGGCCAGGCTCGGTCATCCGGCCTCGGAGCGACGCAACATCCTCGTCGCCGGTGGCACCTCCACCGGCAAGGCCACGCTGACCAACGCCCTGCTCGCCGAGGTGGCGCGGGATGGCGGCCGTGTCGTGCTGATCGAGGACACGCGCGAGCTCCAATGCGGTGCGCCGATCCTGGGGTCGTGGCCGGACTCGGGATCAGGGGGGCGCTGATCGTCGCGCTCCAGGGCCGGAGCGGCGGCGAGGGGCCGCGCGAGCTCTACAACACGGACCGCAACCCGCAGGCCGATGGCTTGGCCATCCTGCCGCGTGATTATGCTGGCATCCCGCAGCTTGGGCCGCCGCTGCCGGGCGATCTGGGCCGCCCGATCCTGCGGGCGCAGGAGCGTGGTCTGCCGGTCGTGCCGCCGGCCACGCCCACGACCGCCGATCCTGCCGAGCGGCGGCGGCTGCAGGAGATCGAGTCTGCGCGCACCAGCCGGCTCTTCGTGCAGGTCGAGGCGCGCAGTGCGCCGCGCGGCGCCGAGCCGGCCGGGCCGCAAGCTATGGAACCCGGCGCATTTCCCATACGCCAGGATGCGACCGATCGCCGCACCGCCTCCCTCGGAGGCCAGGCGGATCGGCGCACGACCTCAGCGGACCGCCTCCAGGCACCGGCAAGCCCCTTCGTCATCCAGGCCGGCAGCGTCATCCCCGCCGCGCTGCTCACCGGCCTCCGCTCCGACCTGCCCGGGCAGATCTGACTGACTACAGCGACGATCGCGTGCTGTTTGACCCAGCAAAGGCGGACCTCTCTCTCTTGGCCTCCGGACGTGCGCCGGTGCTGGCCGACCACGAGCGCCACCTGGGTGCGGTGCTCGGACGGGTGGTCACAGCGTGGATCGAAGGCGACTGTTTGGCCTTGCTGATGCGCTTTGCCTCGACCGGCCGTGGAGCCGAGGTAGCCGCCCTGGTGGCCGACGGCACCCTGTCCGGGGTGTCGCTCGGCTCCATGGTCGACAATGCTGCGCCGCCCTTGTGGCGCCCCTACGAGGTCTCGGTAGTTACGGTCCCGCGGGTTTGGCATGCGCGGACTTTCTCTGGCCCGGCGCCTGCCGAGATGCTGGAACGCCAGGCTCGGCTCCAGGCTAGCATCGCCGCAGGCTCGCGGGACACGTGGCAGAGCTGGCCGGATCGTGCAGCACCGGCGCTGGCATCGAAGCTCGGCGTGCCGGAGGCGGTCGCCGCGGACTCGCTCCGGCAAGTGGTCATGGCAGAGTTGGCTCGGTGTGAGCAGGAGGCGCTCACCACGAAACGCGCTGCGCTGGGGCTTGCAGCCTAAGGACGGGAGCTGGCGACTGTGCGGGGGTAGCTCCCCGAGCTGTCCCACATCGGGAATCTAGGGAGGGCAATAGGGTGGCCGACGCCACCGCGAAACTGAAGGAAGTCGCCGACGCGCATTTCCGCCGCGGCGAATACGCGGCGTAGCCGGCGCCGCCCGACACCGCGCCCGCCCCGGCAGGCCAGGCCTGCGGGGGCTCGGGGTCGTAGCACCCGGATGGTCGGGTGCTGGACCCGGAGAACCCAATGACCCCCATGCCGAAGCTTTCCGACACGCAGCGCGTGATCCTGAGCGCCGCCGCGCAACACGAGATGGGCCTCGCCCGCGCGCCGAAGATCCTGCCCGCTGCCGCGCGCAACGCGGTGTTCCGCAGCCTGATCAAGAACAACCTGCTCACCGAGATCAACGCCCCGCAGGATTACGTGGGCCTGGGCTGGCGTCAGGACGAGGATGGCACCTGGATCGTAGCGCGCATCACCGACGAGGGGCTGCGCGCCATCGGCATAGACCCGAATGAGGGCGACGCGGTGGCCGACACGGCGCCGACGGTGGCCCCGCCGAGCGCGGCGCGGTGTTGGCGGCCGTGGCGCGCGGGCATCGGCGCTTCACCGCCATCGCGATCGCCGGCCCGCCGGGCGTGGCGCTGGCACCCTGCGGGATGTGCCGGCAGGTGCTGTCGGAATTCTCGCCCGATGGCGCGCTGCGCGCGCTGAGCCACGCCGCCGATGGCACGCCGCGCGCCACCACCATTGCGGCCCTGCTGCCTGACGCCTTCGGGCCGACCGATCTGCGCTGAGCCGAGCCCGCCCATCGGCAGCGCCTATGGCGATGACTGGAAAAAGTCACGTTCCAGTGTGCCGGATCCCCGGATAGGGTTCGCTCATCGGAACGCATGCAGAAGGACGCTCCGATGACCAGCACGAATCCCGAGGCAATCGAGAGCAGCGCCCTGAGCAAGGTGAGCGGCGGCCAGCAGGCGCAGGGCACCCCGGGTCATGACACCATCACCACCGGTCACGAGAACGACCTGGTGTTCGGCCAGGGCGGCAGCGACCTCATCAGCACCGGCCAGGGCGACGACCAGGTTCAGGCTGGCGACGGCGACGACAACGTGCAAGGCGGCGACGGGCAGAATCTGCTGTTCGGCGAAGCCGGCAACGACTTCATGCATAGCGGCGAAGGCAACGACCAGCTCCAGGGCGGGCAGGGCAACGACATCCTGCTCGGCGGCGGCGGTACCGACCAGATATTCGGCGGCGATGGCAATGACATCATGGATGGCGGCGCGAATGACGGCTCGGCGGATTATGTCAAGGGCGGCATGGGCGATGACTCCTTCGTCTGGGCGCCGGGCAGCGGCAACGACAGCTTCCAGGGCGGCCCGGGCCAGGACACGATCACCCTGCCCAGCGTGACGCTGCAGCAGCTTCAATCCGGCCTCAACATGTGGACCGGCGGGCTGACCATGCAGGTCAACTCGGAGGGCTACGTCACCTTCACCAACGCCCAGGGGCAGCCCGTGAGCTTCGCCGGCCAGCTGACCATCAACGGCGAGACGCTGACCTTCCAGGATGTGGAGAAGCTGCGGATCAGCGTCTGATCCCGGCGTGGCCGGCAGGAGCCGGCCTGCCCCGGCATCCATGCCCGCACGACCCTGACAGGAGTCGCGATGACCAACACGAACCTCCCGTCGATCCCGCTGGAGCAGCTTGCGCGCGTCAGCGGCGGGCAGAGGATCGATGGCACAGCGGGGCCGGCGAGATCGGCACCGGCAGCTCGAACGACATCGTCCTGGGCGGCGCCGGGGACGACAACTTCATCTGGGCGTCGGGCGACGGCAATAACCGCTTCGAGGGCGGCGAAGGCCAGGACGTGCTGCTGCTGGACAAGCTGACGGCGGAGCATGTGCTGGCCGGAATCACCTTGCCCTGGGGTGGCACGCTGACCATCGGCGGCCAGACCTTGACCTTCAGCGGCGCTGAGCGGATCGCCTGTCCGAGTTGAAACGACTGCAGATCAGAAACCGGAGGGAGACACCCATGAGCACGAAACACAGCGGCCCCATCAGCCTCGACAAGGCAGCGCTCGACAAGGTCACGGGCGGCTTCGGCAGCTTCGTGGAGGGCACGGGCGGCAATGACGAGATCGTCACCGGCAGTGGCAACGACGTCATCTTCGGCGAAGGCGGCGACGACACGATCACGACCGGAAGCGGCGTGGACCTGCTCATGGGCGGAGATGGCAATGATCACCTGCTCGGCGGGGGGGACAGCGACTACCTGGCCGGCTCGGCCGGCAGCGATGTGCTGTCCGGCGATGCGGGCGACGACCTCCTCGAAGGCGGCCAGGGCAGCGACCTGCTGAACGGCGGGGACGGCAATGATTTCATCGATGGCGGCGCAGGCGACGGTGCCTCCGACTTCGCCCTGGGCGGTGCGGGTAACGACCTCTTCATCTGGGGCCCCGGCGATGGCAGCGACCGTTTCGCAGGCAGTTTTGGCCAGGACCAGATTGTGCTGCTCGGCCTGACACCGGCGCAGGTGCTGGCCGGCATCTCCCTGTCCGAAGGCGGCACGCTGGTCTTCGATGCGGAGGGTGTGGGCACCGTGATCGGCCCCGATGGCCGCCCGGCCAGCTTCAGCGGCACCCTATCTATCGGGGGCGAGACGCTCACCTTCAACCGCATGGAGAGCATCCGCGTGACGTAGCTCCTCCATCGCCCGACACCTCGGCCCCGCGCGGTCCACGCCGCGCGGGGCTTTGCATGTTTGCAGTCATGCCAGAGAAACTCCGTGCCATCGGCCGCGCCCCGAAGCGGCTGCTGGTCTACCGCGCCGCCGCGCCCTGCGCCGGTGGCAAGCGTCATCCCCTCGAGCTGTTGGCCCGCGGCCAGCCGTTCGTCGCTTATGCCGTGCACCCTGAAACCGACCGCCCCTGCGAATGGCCGGAGGACAGCCTGGTCGAGCTGCCGCTGTCCCGGCTGCCGGTGGTGGACGAGGCCTGTTGCGCGGCCTTCCTGGACGCGGCCTGGCAGCTCGTGCCGGATGAGGTTCGGGTCAACTCGATCCTGGCGGACGCACCGACCAGCACCTGGCGCGGCCCCAGCGACCCGAATCCTCGCCGCCTGGGATGACGAAGCAAGCGCGAGGGCGACATGATCGGCGCGCTGGCTGCGCCGATGGAGGCCCTGCGCGACGCCCTGGCCCGAAAGCCCGGCCGCCCCATGCGCGAGCCGGGTTCACCGCCCCGCCCTCGCGAGGGCACCAAGCTGATGGCGGTGCTGGCCATGCTGCGCCGTCCCGAGGGCGCCACGGTCGCGCAGGTGGGCGAAGCCACCGGCTGAGGCAAGGACACGGTGCGCGGCTTCTTCGCCGGCCTGAAAAAGAAGGGGATCACGGTCGAGGTGGCCGAGCGAATTCGCCAAGTCGGCCCGAATCGCGCGGGGAGCCGCGGGTCCTACACGGTCTACCGTGTGGCCGGGGCTTAAGACCGAACCAGGGACAGGCGGGGTGCCAACAGCGCCCCGCCATGACCCCGGTGTGACCCCGGCCTATTTTGTTCCGGGTCAGCCGCCGGCTAACCCTTTGAATAATTGGCGGACCCGAAAGGATTCGAACCTTCGACCTCTGCCTTCGGAGGGCAGCGCTCTATCCAGCTGAGCTACGGGTCCAGCGGCAGCGTCTTTAGCCCGGCAGGGCGGAAGGGGGAAGTCCCGATCGGGCGGCGTGGTCCAGGCGCCGGCGGACATAGCGGCCGGTGCCCTCTGCGCCCGCGACCAGCGTCCCGTCGCGCAGCACGGCGCGGCCGCGCACCAGGCTGTGGACCACGCGGCCCTGCATCTCCCAGCCTTCATAGATCGAATAGCCGGCGGCCGAATGCAGGTGCTGGCGCGTCACCGTCCAGCGGGCGGCGGGGTCGATGATGGCGAAATCGGCATCCATCCCCGGCGCAATGGCGCCTTTCCGGCCCAGACCCATGATGCGCGCGGGGTTGGAGGAGACCAGCTCCGCGATCCGGGCCAGCGGCAGGCCGCGCCTCGCATGGCCTTCCGTCAGTAGCACCGGCAGCAAGGTCTCCAGCCCCGGGCAGCCGGGGGAGGCCTTCCAGATGCCGCCCGCCTTGCCAGCTAGGTCCCGGTGCACATGGTCCGTCGCGACCGTGTCGATGCTGCCATCGGCGAGCCCCGCCCAGAGCGCCGCCCGGTCCGCGGCCTCGCGCAGGGGCGGGTTGATCTTGCCGGTCACGCCGCCCTCCCAGCCGATGTCATGGGTCAGGTAGTGCGGGCAGGTCTCGATGAAGACCCGCCGGCCCAGCGCCCGCTGCTGCCGCGCCGCGTCCAGCGCGGCGGCGGAGGAGGTGTGCACGACATAGAGCGGCGCGCCGGCATGGCGGGTCACCAGCCCGGCGCGCTGCACCGCATCGGCCTCGACGAAGGGTGGGCGGGAGGCGTTCCAGCTGGCCAGCCCGCCAGTCCCCTTGGGGTCAGCCGCCATCAGCCGGGCGCGCAGCACCCAGGCCAGTTCGATGGTCTCGGGATGCGGGCAGACCATGCCGCCCGCCGCCGCCGCGGCCTCCGCCAGGCGCAGCAGGAAGCCGTCGTCGATATCGGGCAGGCCGAGGCGCTTTCCCTCGCCGCCGCGGTTGTTCATGAAGATCTTGAAGCTCGGCGCGCCATGGTCGCGGGCCAGGATCGGCACCTCGGCCAGCTGCGCCTCGGTCGAGATGATCGGGTGGAAGCCGAAGTCGATGCGCGACCCCGCCTCGGTCACCGCCACCACCTCCTGCCACAGGGTGGCGAAGGGCTCGGTCGCCATCAGGTAGGGCAGGAAGCAGGTGATGCCGCCGGCGGCCGCCGCGGCGCTCTCCCGGGCCGCATCCGCCGGCACGCGCGGGCGGGAAATATCGGCGCCATGGCCGAGATGCAGATGCGCATCGATGGCGCCCGGCATCACCACCAGGCCGCGCAGGTCCCAGCTTTCCGCCGCCTCCGCCGCCGCGCCCGGCGCCAGCAGGGCGGCGATCCGGCCCTCCGCCACCGCGATGTCGCATGCCGTCAGCCCGGTTCCCGGCAGCACCACCCGGGCGCCGCGCAGCAGCAGGTCGTGCCGCGTCACGGCAGCGCGCCCAGCGCAGCCAGCGCTTCCTCCGTCGGCATCACATCGGCATACTTCGCCGCCATGTCGAAGAGGTTCACGGCATGGGAGGTGGCGCTGCGGTCATAGACCGCGTCCTGCGGCACAAGCACCCGCCAGTTATAGGCGAAGGCATCGACGACGGAGCCGCGCACGCAGCCGCTGGTGGTGCAGCCGGTGACCACCAGCGTGTCGACGCCGAGATCCACCAGGTAGCTGGCCAGCGGCGTGCCGAAGAAGGCGCTGGGGTGCTTCTTGGGCAGCAGGATGTCGCCCGGCTGCGGCGCCACCTCGGCCACGAAGGCGTAGCTCTCGGCCGGCACGGTCATTAGCGCCGGCACCTTGGCCGCCAGCCGCCCGCCATCGAAGCTCTCCTTGGGCGAGACATGGGGAAACAGCACCGGCCAGCCGCGGCTGCGGAACAGCGACATCAGCCTCCGGATCTGCGCCACGGAATCCCAGGCCACCTGCCCGCAACTGGTCGGGTATTCGGCCACCGCCTCCCAGAACGGCATGGGGCGGGTGCCGGTGGTGCGGTACTGCACGTCGATCACCAGCAGCGCGGGCTTGCGGCCGAGGCCGGCGCGGCGGCCGAAGCCGGCGGCGGCATAGGCGCGCTGCTCCTCCTCCGAGATCAGGCCGTCCCATGGCTTCATCTGGCATGTCCTCGCGCCGGATCGAAAACGGACACAAGATGTATCCTAGGCCACGTGCCGACCGCAAACCTTCCGCGGCCATCGCCCGCATGCGACAGCTTCCGCCAGACGCAGGAAGCCCCGCATGCCGGATGCCGATTTCGACCTGATCCTGTCCGAGCTGCGCCTGGATGAGGCGGCCTGTGACCTCGGCCTGCGCGGCGGCCGCATCGCCCGCATCGCGCCGGCCGGTAGCCTGTCGGGCGGCCCAGTGGAGCCCTGCGGCGGCCTGCTGGCCCTGCCCGGCCTGGTCGATGGCCATATCCACCTCGACAAGACCTTTCTCGGCCTGCCCTGGGCGCCGCACCGGCCGGATGGCAGCGTGGCCGGGCGGATCGCGGCGGAAAAGGCGCAGCTGCGCGCCATCGACGAACCCATGTCCCTGCGCGCCCGCCGCCTGGTGGAGGCGATCGCCGCCCGCGGCACCACCGCCATCCGCACCCATCTCGATGTGGATTCGGAGACCGGCCTGGCGGGGCTGGAGACGCTGCTGCGGCTACGCGGGGAGGTGGCGCATCTTCTGTCCCTGCAGATCGTCGCCTTCCCGCAATCCGGCGTGCTGCGGCATGCCGAGGTGCTCGAGGCCGCCGTCGCCGCCGGCGCCGATCTGGTGGGCGGCCTCGACCCCGCCGGCATCGACGAGGATATCGAGGCGCAGCTCGCCATCGTCTTCGGCATCGCCGAACGCCATGGGGTGCCCGTCGACATCCACCTGCACGACCCCGGCGAGCTCGGCGCATTCGAGCTGCGCCGCATCGCCGCCCGCACACTGGCTGCCGGGCTGCAGGGTCGAGTTGCGGTCAGCCATGCCTATGCGCTGGGCGAGGTGGCGGAGGGCACGCTGGCCCGTACCGCCGCGGCGCTCGCCCGGGCCGGCGTCGCCATCATGACCAATGGCCCCGGGCCGGATTCCATGCCGCCGGTGAAGCGGCTGCTGGCAGAAGGCGTCACGGTCTTCGTCGGCTCCGACAATATCCGCGATGCCTGGTCCCCCTATGGCAATGGCGACATGCTGGAGCGCGCCCGGCTGGTCGGCTATCGCGCCGGGCTGCTGACGGATGCCGAGCTGCGCACGGGCTTCGACCTGGTGACCAGGGCGCCGGCCCGGGTGATCGGCCTGCCCGATCCGGCGCTGGCGGAGGGCGCGGCGGCCGATCTGGTGCTGGTGGCGGCGGCGCATGTGCCCGAAGCGGTGGCGGCCGCGCCGCCGCGGGCGCTGGTGGTGAAGGCGGGGCGGATCGTCGCCCGCGAAGGTGTGCTGGTGGCCTGACTGGACCTGCGCCCGTCCTGGCGTGAGGATTGCACGGACCGGCCGGACAGAAGGGGCACTCGCGGCCCCGCGGAGACGCCATGCCAGAGACTGCCGATGCCCCCGCCGACGCCCTGACCCGGGCGCGCGGCCTCAGCGCGGAATTCGGGGAGACGCTCGCCAATCACGCCGCCATGGTGCTCTGGGCGCAGCGCCAGCTGGGCGGGACGGAGGCCGAGGCGCGGCGCTTCCTCTCCGCCTATATCCGCGACAACCACCTGGCCCCCATGCTGCCGCTGGATGAACCGATCGCGCGCAACGACTGGACCGCGCGCCTTGGCGACCGCCGGGCGGAGGCCGCCTACCGAAAATTCTTCCGGGACGAGCTGGCCCGCCTCGGCAGCGCCGCCACGCTGCAGCGCCACTACCTGCCGCGGCTGCTGCCAGGCATCGCCGCCAGCGCGCTGCATGCCCTGATGCGCCTGGCCTATGCCCAGGATTCGAACAGCCCGGCCGAGGTGGCGGAGGCGCTGGGCTATTGGGCCGCCACCTACCTGCCGCTGGGGCAGGGGGTCGGCGCCGCGCCGATCACGGATCGCCCGGCCGGCGTGCTGCTGCGCGTGGCGGAGGAACCCACGCTGCGCGCCATGGAATTCGACGATGGCCTGCTCTGGCACGCCATGCGCCGGGTGGCCGCCATGCCCGCCTTCGCGCCGGTGCATGACTGGCTAGAGGTGAAGCCGGACACCATTCGGAAGATGGCGCAGGATTCGCTGATGGTCTTCGCCGCCACCGGGGAATTCTGCGCGCTGCACGCCGTCTCCGGCACGCATTGGCTGCGACTGATCCTGCCGGTGCTGGACCCGGCGGACCAGGAACGTGCCATCCGTTTCTTCTGGCAGGCCATCGCCTCGGTCTATCCCAAGATGCGCTTTCCCCTGCCGCTGACGCCGGAGGAAGCGGAGCGCCAGCGCAGCCTCCCCGCCCCGGGCTGGGAGGAGATCGCCGCCCGCGCCCGCGCCTCGGATGAGGAGCACGACGTCTCCATCGTCTATTCCGCCCGTTGCGAGGAGGCCGTCTGGGGCGACCCCCTATATCGCGTGGTGGCGGCGCGGCGCGTCGGCCTGCTGCCGGGCTGGGAGAATTGATGCACGAAAGGAAACGCGCCCCTCATTCTTCCCATTTGTCGCATGGGCCGCCGCGGCGCATCCTGCGCGGCTGAAGCGGGCGGCGGGACGATCGCCCGGCGGGAGAAGACGACCCATGACCATCGGACGCCGCGGCGCGCTCGCCCTACCTTTCCTGGCCCTGGCGGCACCATGCGCCAGGGCGCAGGAGGCCTGGCCCAACCGGCCCGTGCGCCTCGTGGTCTCCTTCACCCCCGGCGGCACCACCGACATCATCGCCCGTCTGATCGGCGCGACGCTCAGCGAGACCTGGGGCCAGTCGGTGGTGATCGAGAACCGCCCGGGTGCCGGCGGCAATATCGGCAGCGAATACGTCGCCCGCTCCGCCCCCGATGGCTATACGCTGCTGGTGGGCTCGGTCGGGCCGCTGGCGGTGAACCAGTCGCTGGTCAAGAACATGCCCTACGACACGCTGCGCGACTTCGTCCCGGTCACGCTGCTGGCGGGCGTGCCGAATATCCTGGTGGTGCCGGCGGCCTCGCCGATCCGCGACGTGCCGGGGCTGGTGGCGGAGGCGAAGCGCCGGCCCGGCGCGCTCAGCTACGGCTCCACCGGCGTCGGCACCTCCGCCCATCTCTCGGGCGTGATGCTGGACCAGATGGCGGGCATCCAGACGCTGCACGTGCCCTATCGCGGCGCCGTCGCGCTGAACGACCTGCTGGCCGGGCGCGTCGACTTCATGTTCGCCACCATCCCCTCCGTCATGGGCCATATCCGCGACGGGCGTCTGCGGCCGCTGGCGGTATCCTCCACCGAAAGGTCGCGCTCCAACCCGACCGTGCCGACCATGGTGGAACTCGGCTATCGGGACTTCGACGCCTCCTCCTGGTTCGGCATGGTGGCGCCGGCGGGGACGCCGCAGCCCATCATCGACAAGATCGTGACCGATGTGCATGCGGCCCTCGCCTTGCCGCGCAACGCGCAGACCATGATCGAGCAGGGCGCCGACCCGGTGGGCAATGGCCCCGAGGCCTTCCGTGCCTTCCTGGCGCATGAGATCAACCGCTGGCGCGAAATCGTCCGCATCGCCGGCGCCCTTCCCGAGTAACGGAGATCACACCGATGCCCGACAGCCCCGACCGCTTCCGCATTCCCTCCCTGCGCGACCGCGTGACGCCGGAGGAATGGCAGGCCCGCGTGGACCTCGCAGCCTGCTACCGGCTGATCGATCTCTACGGCATGTCCGACATGGCCGCGAACCACATCTCGGTTCGTGTGCCCGGCGAGGACAACGCCTTCCTCATCAATGCCTATGGCATGCTCTATGAGGAGATCACCGCCTCCTCGCTCGTGAAGATTGACGTGAAGGGGAATATCCTGGCCAAGCCGGAATTCCCGGGCGAGCTGGGCTATGGCGTGAACCGCGCCGGCTTCGTCATCCACGGCGCGATCCATGAGGCGAGCCACGAGATCGCCTGCGTCATCCACACGCATACCTGGCCGGGCATGGCGGTCTCCTCGCTGGAATGCGGCCTGCTGCCGATGAACCAGACCTCCATGCGCTTCGCCAGGATCGGCTACCACGACTACGAAGGCGTGGTGCTGGACCTGGAGATGCAGGAACGCCTGGTGCGCGACCTCGGCGACAACAATGCGCTGATCCTGCGCAACCACGGGCTGCTGACGGTGGGCAAGACGGTGGGCGAGGCCTTCAACGCCATGCACCGGCTGGAACTCTCCTGCCGCGCCCAGCTCGCCGCCCAGGCCACCGGACAGAAGCTGGTGGAGGTGCCGCAGGCCGTCATCGACGCCACCTGGAACAACTACCAGCCCGGCACGCGCCGCCCCTATGGCGTGATGGAATGGCCGGCGCTGCTGCGCAAGCTGGACCGGCTGGACCCTTCCTATCGTGAGTGAGCCGCGTGTGCTGAAGGCGGCACTCGGCCGCTACGCGGGCACCGCGAAGCTGCTGGATGGGGCGATCCCGTCCAGCCGGCTCCGGCTGGATGTCGAAAAGGTCTCGCCGATCTCCAAGGCCTTCGCGCCGATGGTGCGCGAGGGGCGTTTTGCGGTCAGCGAGATGGCGATCGCCACCTTCCTGATGGCCCGCGCCTATGACAAGCCGCTGGTGCTGCTGCCGGTGGTGCTGGTGGAGCGGGCGCAGGAGGCCGCGCTGCTATGCCGCAAGGATGGCCCGGTGCAGGGCCCGGCGGATCTCGCCGGGGCGCGCATCGCGGTGCGGGCCTATAGCCAGACCACCGGCATGTGGCTGCGCGGCAGCCTGGCCGAGTCCTACGGCGTGAAGGCGGAGCAGCAGCGCTGGACCAGTTTCGAAGACGCCCATGTCAGCGAATTCCGCGACCCGCCCTGGGTGACGCGGGCGGAGACGGGTCAGGACCTGCTCGGCCTGCTGAAGTCCGGGGAGGCTGACGCCGCGATCTTCGGCAATGACATGCCGGACGACCCGGCGCTGCGCCCGGTTTTTGCGGACGCCCAGGCCGCCGGCGCCGCCTTCCGGGCGCGGCACGGCTTCGTTCCCGTGAACCACCTGGTGGTGATGCGGCGCGATGTGGTGGACAGCGACCCGGCGCTGGTGCCGGAACTGCTGCGGATGCTGAAGGATTCGGGCGCCGCCGTGCGGACGCGGGACGCACTTCGCCCGGCCCTGGCGCTGGCCATCGACTATTGCGCCGAACAGGGCCTGCTGCCGCACCGCTTCACCCCGGAGGAGGCTTTTGCTGGCCTGCCCGATTCGGTGCCATGACCAGGTGCCGTGACCCTGGCCGGCCGAGGTCACGCGACCTCGGCCGGGACGCGTCTCAGGGGTTGGTCTTGAGATAGGCGATCAGGTCGTTCAGCTGCTGCGGGTTGCGCAGGCCGGCGAAGGACATGCTGCCGCGGGGCAGGAGATCCTTGGGATTGGCAAGGTAGGTGCGGAGATTCGCCTCGGTCCAGGTCTGCCCCTGGCGCCACTCCTGCATGTTCTGCGAGTAGCGGAAGCCCTCGATGGAGCCGGCGGCGCGGCCGACGATGCCGTGCAGGTTCGGCCCGACGCCGTTGCGCCCACCCTCATTGATGGTGTGGCACGCGCGGCACTGGTTGAAGACGCGCTGGCCTGCGGCGGCATCGCCGTCCTGCGCCTTGGCAGCGAAGGGGGCGAGGGCAAGGGCCGTCGCTAGGGTCAGTGTCAGACGTCGCATCCGAAGCATCCTCCTGGTTCAGTCTCCCGCCTTCTTCAACGCGGCGGCCGCCTTGCGGGTTCTTGGCGAAAAGTTGCAACGGGGCAAGGGTCATGGCGGTGTCACCCCGCAACTGGCAAAGTGGCGGCCTGTGCGATCCGCGCAAGGCGGCGATGGAATGAAACCTCGGTCATGAGGAGGCAGTTTGGCTGAGTTCTTCGCCTCCGGCCGCGTCGCGGACCTGGTGCTGGCGGTGCTGCTGGCCGAGGCGGCGCTGCTTTTCGCCTGGCACCGGCGCAGCGGCCGGGGGTTGCGGCCAACCGCCCTTGCCGGGCTGGTGCTGCCCGGTGTGGCCTTCGCCCTGGCGCTGCGCGCGGCCCTGACCGGCGCCGGCTGGGGCTTTGTCGCTGCGGCGCTGGTGGCGGCCCTGGCAGCCCATCTGTTCGACCTGGCCATCCGCCTGCGCCGCTGAATTCAGCTGAAGGGCCGGGGCACCCGGAAGGGCAGCATGGCGTACATGGCATTGGAGGCGAAGCGGTCGAGCGACAGGCTCTCATGGATCGCCGTCGCCTCGCGGCCCAGCAGCCGGGTCTGGATTTCCGAACGGGAATAGAAAGGTGCATCCACCAGGGTGTGCACCACCCGCGCCGCGCCGCCCTCCGCCCGGGTCGGCCGGGCGATGCGCCACAGGGTCTTGGGCAGCGCGACCGGCGGCGGCGGTTCGAAATCCGTCACGCTGCCGTCGCGCGCCACCCGCAGCGCCAGGGACTGCTCCGTGCCGTCCCGGCGCTGCGCATTGTAGAGGATGGCCGTGGCATCGGGCATCGGCGCGCGGCACCAGTCCCAGCCCACGAAATCCTCCTCCAGCGGGGCGCTGCCCCAATTGGTGTCGAAATAGGCCGGGCCGGACCAGCGCAGCGCCGGCTCCTCCAGCGTCACCTCCACCGAGGACCGGGCGGCGATCGGGTGCCAATGGTGCCGGCCGTTCGAATCCAGCTGGAAGGCGCGGGTGGAGAGGGCCTCCGGCCGCAGCACCACCGTGCCGCGCAGCTTGCGGGGCAGGGGGGCCGTCACCTCCTCGATCCGCACGGTCAGCGCCTGGCCGTCCCATTCCAGCGCGCTGGGCCCGATCTGCAGGAAATCCGCGCCGCGCCGCAGCGCGCCCTTGCGGCGGTCGGTCATCGCCCAGCGCTTCGGCGCGCCATACAGCGCCACATGCAGGCAGCAGTGGTTTTCCGGATCCGCCGGCGCGCCGCCGCGCCGGGCCAGGCTGTACCAGGGGGAAAAGACGGTGCCGATGAAGGCGATGATGGTCAGCCCGTGCCGCCCATCCGCGCTCAGCGCATCCAGGTACCACCAGCCATAGCCGCGCGGCGCCGCCGGCCGGTCGAATTCCCAACCGCGTTCCGTCATGCCCTCTCCCCGATCACCGCCGATGCCGCCAATTGGCCGGAGAGCGCGGCCATGGCCATGCCCGCCCCCGGATGGGTGGTGCCGCCCGCCAGCACCAGGCCGGGCAGGGGCGTGCGCGCCGCCGGTCGGCTGAAGATGGACTGCCAGCCCTGCACCGCCTGGCCATAGATCGCCCCGCCGCTGCCCGGCGCCTGTCTTTCGCGGTCGCGCGGCGTGATGACCTGGACCGCATCCCGCCGCAGCCGCACGCCGGCACCTTCCATCGCCGCCAGCGCCGCGGCCTCGGCGGGGCCGGCGGGCAGGTCGCGCGAATCCGCCCGGGCCGGGGCCTGCACCAGGGCCATCAGCGGTTCCGTCCCTTCGGGCGGCGGCGCCGGGTCCCGACGGGCCTGCGCCAGCAGCGTCACGCTGGGGTCTGCGGGCATCTGGCCGCGGGCCAGGGCCACGTATTCGGCGGTGGGATCGGCCGGGTGGAAGACGGTCTGCATCGGCAGGTCCGGCCCCTCCGCCCGACCGGCCATGGCCCAGCCGAAGGCGGAATAGGAGCGGCGGGAGGCCGGCCAAGCCGGTACCGCCCGCGCCGCCGCCGCCCCGGCCTGGCCGGCGGCCAGCGTCGCCGCATCCCCCGCCCAGATCACCTGCCGGGCCACGATCCTCTCCCCATCCGCCAGGCGCAGCCCGGCCACCCGGCCGCCCTGCACCAGGATCTCCGCCACCGTCGCGCCATGGCGGAACTGCACGCCGCGCGCCGCCGCCAGCCCGGCCAGGGCCTGCGGCAGCCGGTCCATGCCGCCCTCGATGGCGAAAAGGCCGGACATCTCGATATGCGCCACCAGCATCAGCGTGGCCGGCGCCTGCAGCGGAGAGGATCCGACATAGCCCGCCATCCGCCCGAAAAGCTGGCGCAGGCGGGGGTCGGTGAAATGCTCGCCCAGCGCCTCCCACAGCGTGGCGAAGGGCGAGATGCCGCGCAGGCCGAGCCCGACCTGCGCCCCCAGCGCCAGCATCCCCGGCCGCTGCACCGTTAGGAAGGGCTTTTCGAGGGCCTGCCAGCACCGGGCCGCCCGGTCGCGGAAGGCCAGGAAGCCGCGCGCGGCCTCCGCCCCGGCGAAATCCCCGATGGCCTCGGCCGCTTCATGGGCGTCGGCCAGCAGGTCCAGGCGGCTGCCATCGGGCCAAAGATGGCGGCCGAGCACCCGCAGGGGCTGCAACGACAGGTGATCCTCCAGCCGGGCGCCGGCCGCGGCGAACAGCGCCTGGAAGACGGGCCGCAGGGCGAGCACCGGGGGGCCGGCGTCCACCTGCACGCCGCCGAGCCCCAGGCGTTGCAGCTTGCCGCCCGGCATGGCCTCCCGCTCCAGCACCAGCACGGGGCGGCCGGAGGCGGCCAGGTGCAGCGCGGCCGCCAGCCCGCCGATGCCGGCGCCGACGACGACGATGCTGAATGTGCCCCCCTGACTCATGGCGCGATTGGGCTGGGCCGGGCCTTGAGTGTCAAGCGGCCTGGACAAGCGGCCGGGCGCGGCTGCAAGCTCGTCTCAAATTTTTGCAATAGTCAGTCTGGATTGACATGCGCAGTTGACAACTGCGCGCAAATCCCCACCTAGACCATCTGTCTCGTGACTACCTCTTGCCGCGCTTTCGTGGCATCGGTCCCGGGCCAGCCGCACCGAATCGCCGCTGCGGGCTGGCAGATCAGTCGGACACCTGCATGACCCGCGTCGCCGTGATTCAGCCCGATATCACCCTGAGCCTCGACTGGGAGGGGGTGATCCGCGATGCCAGCCTCTCCGACGCCATTCCGGCGGAGCGGGTGCAGGAATGGCTCGGCCGCCCCTGGATGGAGACGGTGGGGGAGATCGCAGGACTGCAGGTGCGCCGCATGGTGGAGGATGCCCGTGCCAGCGGCGTCTCCGCCTACCTCCAGGTCACCCAGCGCTTCCCCTCCGGCCTCGAACTGCCGATCGAATACACCACCGTCCGCCTCGGCGGTCAGGCCGGGCTGATCGCGGTCGGCAAGAACCTGCAGGCGGTGGCGGAGCTGCAGTCGCGCCTGGTCGCCGCCCAGCAGGCGCGGGAGCAGGACTACTGGAAGCTGCGCGAGATCGAAACCCGCTCGCGCCTGCTCTTCGATGCCTCCTCCGAGGCCGTGCTGGTGATTGCCGCCTCCACGCTGCGCATCGTCGAGGCCAATCCGGCCGCGATCCGCGAACTGGGCATGGCGCCCGGCTGGAATTTTGCGGACGAGGTGGCGCCGCGCGACCGCGCCGCGCTGCGCGACGTGCTGATGCGCGCCCGCGAACAGGGACGCGCGCCGGGCATCATGGTGCATCTGGGCGCGGAGGCGACGCCCTGGCTGCTGCGCGCCTCGCTGATGGCGCGCACCCCCGGCCCGGTCTTCCTGATCCAGCTGAGCCCCGCCGCCGCCGCCGCCCAGCCGCGCACCACGACGCGCCGGCCGGGGGAGGGCGCGGAACGGCTGCTTGAGGATATGCCGGACGGCTTCGTCGCGATCGACGCCGCCGGCGCCATCCGCCGCGCCAACCGTGCCTTCCTGGACCTGGCCCAGGCCGGCACCGAGGCCTCCATCATCGGGGAGAAGCTGGACCGCTGGCTGGCCCAGCCGGGCATGGATCTCGGCGTGCTGCTGGCGACCATCGCCCAGCATGGCGAGGTGCGGCTGTTCCCTACCCAGCTCACCGGCAATCTCGGCTCCGAGACCGAGGTGGAAATCTCCGGCTGCGCCGTGACCCGCGACGGGGTGCGCATGGTCGGGCTGATCATCCGCGATATCGGCCGCCGCGTGCTGCCCTCGGGCGAGGCGGCGGCGCTCCGCACGGCGCTCGGCATGCTGGCCAATGATGTGGGCCGGGTGCCGCTGCCCATCATGGTGCGCAATACCGCCGCCCTGGTGGAACGCGCCTGCATCGAACAGGCGCTGCGCCTGGCCAATGGCAACCGGACGGCGGCGGCCGATGCGCTCGGCCTCAGCCGGCAGAGCCTCTATGCCAAGCTCGAACGCTATGAACTGGGCGAAGACCGCGAGGCCACCGAGGACCGCGCGCGGTGACCATCGACCTTCCCGGCAATTCCGCCGGTTCTCCCGCTTTCGGCACTGCCGACCTGTCGAATTGCGAGCGCGAGCAGATCCACCTCGCCGCCTCCATCCAGCCGCATGGCGCCCTGCTGGCGCTGCACGAGCCGGAACTGACGGTGCTGCAGGTCAGCGCCAATGCCACGGCCTTCCTCGGCCTGGACCGGCCGGCGCTGGGCCGGCGCCTTGGTGACTTCGCCCCCGACATCGCCCGCGCCATCGCGCCCCTGCTGAACGATCCGCTGGATGTGGTGCCGGCCGCGGTGCGGGTGCCGGCGGGGGTGGCCGGCGGCCCGGCGCTGGACGTGCAGCTGCACCGCCCGATCGGCGGCGGCGTGATCCTGGAACTGGAACGCGCGGCGCCCGAGGATGTGGCGCCGCGGCAGCTGGAGCCGGCGCTGCAGGCGATCCTCGGCAGCTATGCGCTGCGGCCGCTCTGCGAGGAGGTGTGCCGCACCTTCCGCGGGCTGACCGGCTACGACCGGGTCATGCTCTATCGCTTCGACGATGACGGCCATGGCGAGGTCTTCGCGGAAGAACACGCGGCCGGGCTGGAGCCCTATCTCGGCAATCGCTACCCGGCCTCGGACATCCCGGCCATCGCGCGGCGGCTGTATATCCGCAACCGGGTGCGGGTGGTGACCGATGTGCATTACGCGCCGGTGCCGCTGGAGCCGCGGCTTTCGCCGCTGACCGGGCAGGACCTGGACATGTCGCTGTGCATCCTGCGCAGCACATCGCCGATGCATGTGCAGTACCTGAAGAACATGGGCGTGGGCGCCACGCTGGTGGCCTCCATCCTGGTGGGCGGGCGGCTCTGGGGGCTGATCTCCTGCCACCACCAGACGCCGCGCCGCACCCCCTTCGCGCTGCGCGCCATCACCGAATTGCTGGCGGAAGCCGTGGGCACGCGCATCGCCGCGCTGGAATCCTTCGTCCAGTCGCAGGCGGAACTCGCCGTGCGCCGGCTGGAACAGCGGATGATCGAGGCGATCACCCGCGACGGGGACTGGCGCACCGCGCTGTTCGACCATGCCCAGACGCTGCTGGTGCCGCTGGGCGCCAGCGGCGCCGCCCTGCTGTTCGAGGGCCAGGCCCAGACGGCGGGCGAGGTGCCGGGCACCGCGGGGCTGCGCGACATCGGCAAGTGGCTGGATGGCCAGCCGCGAGGGCCGGGGGGCGCGCCCGTCATCGCCACCGCCTCACTGGCCGCTGATGCGCCGCACCTGGCCGGGCTGACAAGGGTGGCCAGCGGCGTGCTGGCGGCGCCGATCTCCACCGCGCCCGGGGAATACCTGGTCTGGTTCCGGCCGGAACAGGTTTCCACCGTCACCTGGGGCGGCGATCCCAACAAGCCGGTGCTGGTGGGCGACGACCCGCGCGACCTGTCCCCGCGCCGGTCCTTCGCGAAATGGAACCAGGTGGTGGAGGGGCGGTCGGAGCCCTGGTCGCCCAAGGACCTGGCCACCGCCCGGCTGATCGGCGACACGGTCACCGACGTGGTGCTGCAGTTCCGCTCCGTCCGCATGCTGATCGCGGAGGACCAGCTGGCCCAGGTGCGGCGCCAGGTGGGGCTTTCCGCCCAGCCAGTGGTGATCTGCGACCCGGCCGGCAATATCGACCTGCGCAACGAGGCCTTCGACCGCCTGCTGCCCGGGCTGCGCGGCGCGGCGCCGCGGCGCATCGACCATCTGCTGCCCTATTTCGCCGATCCGACCGAGGTCGGCCGGCGGCTGCGTGACGTGCTGGAGAACCGCCGGTCCTGGCGCGGCGAGGTGCGGCTGGCCGATGGCCAGGGCCCCGGCGGCGGCCGGCCGGTGCTGGTGCGCGCCGATCCGGTCTTCTCGGCGCCCGACCGCGTGCTCGGCTTCGTCTTCCTGTTCAACGACCTGGTCGAGCGCAAGGCGGCGGACGCCGCGCGGCGCCGCTTCCAGGCCGGGATCGAGGAGGGCAGCCGGCGCCCCGCCGGGCGGCTGGACAGCCAGGCGGATCTCGACTTCCAGGCGATCCTCGCCTCGGTGGTGGAGAATGCGCAGCTCGCGGCGCTGGAAATCGCCGAGGGCGTGGATGTGGCGCGGATGCCGGACCTGCTGGAATCGGTCCGTGCCTCCGTCAGCCGCACCGCCGTGGTGCTCGAAACGCTGATCCGCCATGGCAGCGTGGTGCCGCCACGCGGCGGCACGGATCGGGACGCTGGCTGAAGCCATGCCCATGGATGCCGCGCGGATCGCGCTGCGGCAGGCCACGGGGGCCGTGCATGAGCGGCTGCATCGCGTCCCGGTCTTCGCCCGCCTCGCTTCCGGGCGCATCGCGCAGGGCGAATACGTGCTTCTGCTGCGCCGGCTGCTGGGCTTTCACCTCGGCGTGGAGGCGGTGCTGCGCGCCGCGCCCTCGCTCGCCCCCTATGGAATCGCGGTGGAGGAGCGCCGGCGTTCGCCACTGCTGATGGCGGATCTGGTGGCCCTCGGCGCGCCGCCCCTGGCCGCGGTGGCCGCGCTGCCGCCGGCCGAAAGCGCAGCCTGGGCAATGGGCTGCCTCTATGTCACGGAAGGCTCGACGCTGGGCGGGCAGCAGCTGGCGCGGGCGCTGGATGCGGTGCTGCCGGATGAGGCCGGGCGCAGCTTCCTGCGCGGCTATGGCGCGCGGCATGGCGCCATGTGGCGCGAATGCTGCGTCGCCATCGAGGCCTGCGGCGCCGAGGCCGGGAGGCTGGCCGCGATGATCGACGGCGCCGAGGCCACCTTCGGCCGCTTCGAGACCTGGTTCGCCCCGCACCCCGCCTGAAGCGGCGGCTTCGTTTAACGCCTGTTCAGCACTGCCGGTCCATGCTGCGCGGATGGAACATGCCCGCGCGCGCTTCCCGCAGACCCGCCCGCAGACCGGACCGATGGAACCGGCCCGGCTGGCGCGACGGCGCCTCGCGCAGGGGCTGCTGGCGGCCCTGGCCCTGCCCGGACTGGCGCGCGCGGCGGCGGGGCCGCTGCGTGTCGGCGGCACCGGCATGGGGCTGGCGATCACGAATATCATGCTGGACCTGCATGCCGGGACGGAGGATCTGACGGAGAGCACCGTGCTGCCCAGCCTGGGCACGGCCGGCGGCCTGGCCGCGTTGCGCAGCGGGCGGGTCGAGATCGCCCTCTCCGCCCGGGCATTGCGGCCGGAGGAGGCGGCGCAGGGGCTGGAGGCCTTCGCCTTCGGTCGCACGCCGCTGGCCTTCGCCACGCGCTATGATACGCCGTCGCGGGGCATCAGCCTCGCCCAGGCCGCGGCCATGCTGGGCGGGGAGGAACCGTCCTGGCCGGGCGGCGGTGCCGTGCGGGTGGTGCTGCGCGACCGCAGCGAGACCGACTGGATCATGCTGGCCGCGGCTTCGGAGGGCATGGCGGCGGCGATGCAGCGCGCCCATGCGCGCAGCGGGCTCGCCTTGGCCTCCACGGACCAGGAGAATGCCGACCTGCTGGAGAGCCTGCCGGGCTCGCTCGGCCTGACCACGCTGGGCCTGACCCTGTCCGAGCAGCGCCGGCTGCGGCTGCTGGCGCTGGATGGCGCGGTGCCGGACCTGGCCTCCATGGCGGCGGGCGACTACCGCTTCAGCCGCATCCTGTACGCCGTGGTCCGCAACGATGCGCCGGTGGAGGTGCGGCGCTTCGTGCAGTTCCTCGGCTCGCCCCGGGCACGGCAGGGGCTGCGGTCCTTCGGCTTCGCCCCGCTTCTGGGGGGCGAGACGTGACCGGGGCCGGGGCCACCGCGCCGCAGCCCCCACCGGCGGATGGCATGGGCGGGGAGGCGGCGCTGGCGCGGCTGGTCAGCGGCTTCGCCGCGGCGATCGCGCTGCTGCTGGCGCTGACCGTGCCGGCCATGCATGGCTGGTCGCAATGGCGGGAGGAGCGCGCCGCGATGCGGGCGGAGGCCCGTGTCCTCGCCCATTCCGTCACCCAGCTCGCCACCCGCGGGCCCGACCTCTGGATGTTCCAGGAAGTGCGGATGCGCGGGCTGCTTTCGGCCGGGCAGGAGACAGGAACCAGCCTGCGCGTGGTGAACCTGCAGGGCCAGGTGCTGGCCGAGGTGCCGCAGCCGGTGCAATGGCCGCGCTTCATCATCGCCGAGCCGATCTTCGACAGCGGTCGCGCGGTGGGGCTGCTGGAGATCGAGCGGTCCCTGCGCCCGACGCTGATGGGGACCGGTGTGGTGGCGCTGCTGGCGGCGCTGCTGGCGGCCGCGGCCTATGTGGCGCTGCGGCTACTGCCGCTGAAGCTGCTGCGCCGCGCCATCGGGCGCGCCACCTACCTGGCCACGCATGACCAGCTGACCGGCCTGCCGAACCGCCGGCTGTTCCACGACCGGCTGGAGCAGATCGGCCTGCGCACCGGCCGCTACGGCGGCGGCTTCGCGGTGCTGGCGCTGGACCTCGACCGGTTCAAGGAGGTGAACGATACGCTGGGCCATGCGGCCGGGGATGCGCTGCTGCGCCAGGTGGCGCGCGCCATGACCGACACCCTGCGCGAAAGTGATACGCTGGCGCGGCTCGGCGGCGACGAATTTGCCATCATCCAGGTGGATGCACAGCAGCCGCGCTCGGCCGAGGCGCTGGCGGCGCGGCTGGTGGAGCGCCTGTCGCTGCCCTTCGATGTGGACGGGCACCAGGTGACGATCGGCACCAGCATCGGCGTCGCCCTGTCCGGCCGCGTGCCGCCGGACAGCCAGTTGCGCGCCGGGCAGATACTGCAGGATGCCGATACCGCGCTGTATCGGGCCAAGGCGGAAGGCCGCAACGGCTTCCGCTTCTTCGCCGCCGAGATGAACGAGGCGCTGCAGGCGCGGCGCGCCATGGAGCGCGACCTGCGCGCGGCGCTGGCCGAAGGCCAGCTGCGGCTGCACTACCAGCCGCAGGTGCATCTGGAGACGCAGCAGGTGATCGGGCTGGAAGCGCTGCTGCGCTGGCAGCATCCGAGCCGCGGCCAGGTGATGCCCGACCAGTTCATCGGCCTGGCGGAGGAGATCGGCCTGCTGAGCCGGATCGGCGAATGGGTGCTGCTGGAGGCCTGCGCCACGGCCACCCGCTGGCCGGGCCAGCGCATGGCGGTGAACATCTCCGCCAACCAGTTCCAGGGCAGCGACTTCCTGCGCGCGGTGCGCCATGCGCTGGATACGACAGGGCTGGATCCGCAGCGGCTGGAGATCGAGATCACCGAAGGCGTGCTGATGACCGATACGGAGCGCACCCTGGCAACGCTGGGCGCGCTGCGGCAGATGGGCGTGTCGGTCGCCATGGACGACTTCGGCACCGGCTATTCCTCGCTCGGCTACCTGCAGAAATTCCGCTTCGACAAGATCAAGATCGACCGCAGCTTCGTCTCCAAGCTGGCGGAAGACGCGCAATCCGTCGCCATCATCCGCGCCGTCATCGGCATCACCCAGTCGCTCGGCCTGCGCTGCAATGCGGAGGGCGTGGAGAATTCTGAACAGGCGGCGCTGCTGAAGGCCGAAGGCTGCACGGAAGCGCAGGGCTATCTTTATGGCCGGGCGGTGCCGGAACAGGAACTGGCCGCGCTGATCGGCGCGGCGCGGGAGGCCGCGGCCTGAGGATCACACGCCGCCAAAGCCCGCGCGGGTGATCCAGTAGTCCCAGGCGCGTGCCAGCGGCATGTCGGACAGCAGCATGGCGGCGGTCTTCTCCACCTCGCCCGGCGTCAGGTATTCGGGCGCACCGTGCGGCAGGCTGGCGAGCACCATCTCGGCATTGTGCTTCATGTAGACGGCGGTGAAGACGGCGGCGCGCAGGCTGGCGCCGACATTGCAGGCGCCGTGGCCGCGCAGCATGACGCTGCGGTTGCCGCCCAGCGCGCGCGCCAGGGAATGGCCGCGCGGCAGGTCGTCGATCAGCATGTTCGTGTCGCCGAATTCCGGCTGGCTGTCCCAGAGCGGCACCTCCGCCCCCATCACGCTGCCCATGTGGAAGATCGGCTTCAGCTGCAGCGAACGGACCACGGTGAAGGGGATGACGCTGCGCGCATGGTGGTGGATGACCGACATCACATCCGGCCGCGCCATGAAGATGGCGGAATGCAGCGCGCGTTCGGAATACATCCGCCGCCCGTTCTGCGCGACCGGCGTGCCGTCCAGCTCGAATTCCATGATGTCGTCGGCGGTCACGGCGACGGGGCTGCGGCTGCGCGACAGGAAGTAGCGGTCCGGGCGCTCCGGATGGCGAAGGGAAACATGGCCGAAATCGTCGATCACATCCTCCCGCGCCAGGATGCGGTTGGCCAGCACCAGCTCACGGATCGCATGCGCCACGGCATCGCTCATCTCGTTTCCTCCTGCGGCCCGCCATAGAGCCAGGCGAGCGTGTCCTGCCATTCAACCTGCGTCTTCGCGGCCATGATGCTGTTGCGCAGCGCCGCATGCGGGCCGGCGGGGTGGTAGATGTGGTCGCCCACGGCGCGTGACTGCAGCTGAACGCGCGCCGTGCGCAGCAGCCGCGCATCGCGATAGGCGGTGAGCGCCGGCGCCACATCGCCGCCATGGGCCGCCACCTGCCGGGCGAGGCAGACCGCATCCTCCATCGCCATGCAGGCGCCCTGCGCCAGGTATTGCAGCGTGGGATGCGCGGCATCGCCGAGCAGCGCCACGCGCCCCTCCACCCAGTTCGAGACGGGGTCGCGGTCACACAGCACCCAGAGCTTCCAGTCCCGCCCCTGATGGATGATGGACCGGGCCAGCGGATGCACATGGCCGAAGCCGGCCAGGACTTCCTCGGCGGAGACCGGCTTGCCGGCGACGGGTTCCGGCGCGTCGTTGTGGTAGGTGACGACCAGGTTGAAGGCCTTCCAGCCCTGCAGCGGGTAGTGGACGATATGGCATTTCGGCCCCGCCCAGAGCGTGGCCGCGTTCCAGCGCAGCGCCTCCGGCATCTGTTCCGTCGGGATCACGCTGCGATAGGTGCTGTGGCCGGAGATGCGCGGCGCGCCGTCGCCCACCAATTGCCGCCGCACCTTGGACCACAGCCCATCCGCGCCGATCAGCGCCCGCCCGCGCAGCCTTGTGCCATCCGCAAGATGCGCGGTGACGCCGGAGGAATCCTGCTCATACCCCACCACCTCCGCCGAGGTACGCAGCGTGATGGACTCGCTGCCGCGGCAGCCCTGCAAAAAGACCCCGTGCAGGTCGCCGCGGTGGATCACCGCATAGGGCGCGCCGAAGCGGCTGCGGAAGGGCGCGCCCAGGTCGATATGGCAGATCTCCTCGGCCGTCAGCGCATCCATCAGCCGCAGCCGGTCGATCTGGATCGCCATGGCGCGCGCGGTTTCGCCGATGCCCAGCTCGTCGAAGGCGTGGAAGGCATTGGGGCCGAGCTGGATGCCGGCCCCCACCTCCCCCATCGTCGCCGCCTTCTCCAGCACAGTCACCGCAAAACCCTGGCGCGACAGGGCGAGGGCCGTGGCCAGGCCGCCGATGCCGCCGCCGGCGACCAGGATGGGCTCCGTCATTCAGGCTTGATCCCCGCGGCTTCGGCGATCCGCGCGTTTTTCGCATCCTCCTCCGCGATGAAGGCGGCAAAGCTTTGGGGCGTGTCGCCGGTGAAGGCCTCCGCCCCCATGGCCGCCAGGCGCTGCGCGATCTCCGCCTCGCGGCCGATGGCGTTCAGCTGCTGCGCCAGCGTCGCCGCCGCATCGGGCGAAAAGCCGCGCGGGGCCCAGACCGCGTACCACAGCAGGAAATGCAGGCCGGACAGGCCGGCCTCCTCGACGCTCGGCACATCCGGCATGGCACTGCTGCGGGTGGGGGAGACCACGGCGAAGGCGCGCAGCCGGCCGGCCTGGATCAGCGGCTGGGCCGAGAGCAGCGGCGCCACCATCAGGGCCACATTGCCGGC
The DNA here is from genome assembly GCF_019024325.1 of Falsiroseomonas tokyonensis. GTDB lineage: Bacteria > Pseudomonadota > Alphaproteobacteria > Acetobacterales > Acetobacteraceae > Falsiroseomonas > Falsiroseomonas tokyonensis. The sequence continues at coordinate 384,729 of NZ_JAFNJS010000001.1, read as the reverse complement.
GACCACGTCGTTGATGGCGGGCGCGGTGCCGCGATAGTGCACCACCTCCGCCTCCGCCGCGCCGATGCGGCGCTTCAGCCCCTCCGCCGCCAGATGCGCCATGGACCCGGCGCCGGAGGTGGAGAGGGTATAGCGCCGCGGCTCCGCCTTCATCCGCTCCGCCAGCTCCGCCAGGGTGGCGGCGCGGCTGGCCTCGGGATGGCCGACGATGACCAGCGGCGCGGTGGCCAGGCGGGCGATCGGGGTGAAGTCCGCGATGGGGTCGTAGGTGAGGCCGGGCACCACGCGCCGGCCCATCAGGTGGATATCGGCATTCACCAGGAAGGTGGCGCCATCCGGCGCGCTGCGCGCCACTTCCGCCGCGCCGATGGTGTTGTTGCCGCCGGCGCGGTTCTCCACCAGCCAGCCCGGCCCGCCGCGCGCGGCCAGGCGCTGGGCGTAGAGCCGGCCGATCAGGTCGATGGCGCCGCCCGGCGGCGCCGGCACCACGAGCCGCACGGGACGGCCCTGGGCCCTGGCCACAGGGACGATCCCGGCCGTGACGGCCGCGGCCAGCAGATTTCTGCGTTTCATTGAGGAAGTTCCTGCCCTGTGCCGGCAGGATCGCGCGCTGGCCGGCGCTGTCAATCGCGCCGCATCGCCTCGGCCGCCGCACGAAGCCAGGCAGCGAGCTCGGCGCGGCGGTCGCCGGGCAGGGCGCGTTCCAGATGCAGGGTCAGGTGCCCGGTGCGGCGGTCCGGCGGCACGCGGCAGGCATGGGTCCAGGTCTCCGCGCCACGCCGGTGCAGCAGCACATAGAGCAGGACCGGGCGCACGCGCCCCGCACGGTCTCGCCAATGACAGGCTCCGACGAAGTCCGCCGTGTCATCCGGCCCGAGAAACAGGGAGAAATCCGGGCCCGTGCCCGCGCTGTCCAGCATGCCGTCCTCCAGAACCAACGGACCGACGGCGGCGCTTTCCCGAATAATTGCCGGAACGGCCGCATCCCCCCGGTGAAGGAGGCGCCACCTTGCCCGGGCGGGCAGGTTGGCGTTGGGCGTCGGCCCAACTCTTGATGCGGAGGCGCAGATAGCAAGGCGCGGCCGCGGCCTGCAAGAGGGAAGCTGGCTGCGCGACCAGCGCCAATTCCCGAAAATAGATGAGGGGTCCGGGGAGAATACCTTCTCCCCGGCCTTCCTCCTCAGCCGACTTCCAGCAGCTCCACGTCGAACACCAGCGTCGCATTCGGCGGAATCACCCCGCCCGCGCCGCGCGCGCCGTAGCCGAATTCCGGCGGGATGGTCAGGGTGCGGTGGCCGCCCACCTTCATGCCCTGCACGCCGCGGTCCCAGCCCGCGATCACCTGGCCGACGCCGAGCTGGAAGCGGAAGGCATCGCCCCGGTCGCGGGAGCTGTCGAATTTCTTCCCCTTGTTGTCCGCCGCCTTCGGGTCGAAGAGCCAGCCCGTGTAATGCACCGCGACCGGCTTGCCGGAGACGGCGAGCGCGCCCTCGCCGACGGTGTGGTCAACCATTGCAACGCCCATGATCTCAGCCCTTCCGGAAGGTGATGTTCTTGGCCCCGTCCCACAGGACGGAGCGCCCGATCTTCGCCAGCCGGTCCAGCCCGCTGGTGATGGTCAGGAAGTGGTTGCCCGCCAGCTGCCCGGCCTTGGAGGAGAAGCAGCAGGGGCCGTAGGCGATCAGGATCTCGGTCTCGCTCACCCCGCCCGGATAGACGATGACGTGGCCCGGGGCCGGGTGGCTGGTGGCATTCTCATGCCCGATGCCCAGGTCGCGGTCCCCCATCGGGATCCAGCAGGCCTCGCCGGACCAGCGGACATGGATGATGCGGTCGCTGAAGGGCAGCAGCTCGCGGAAGCGGGCGACGGTCTTAGGCGCGTCCTGGCCCTCGAAGCGGGCCGGGAAGACCTCTCCGGCGATCTCGATCTCGATATCCGTCACGTCCTGCTGCCTCCGTGCTGATGGCCCCGCCTACGCGAGCGGCCGGGCTTTGCCAAGACGCCGCGGTGTCGGCGCAACCGTGGCGGGTGCCGACCGTTCTGGCCGGTGAGTGACAGGAGACGCCCATGCTGCTGGCGAGGACCCGGGCCCTGCTGGCCGATACGATCCGCGGCTATATCGCCGACGAGGCGATGACGCGCGGCGCCGCGATCGCCTGCTACACCATGTTCTCCCTGGTGCCGCTGCTGGTGGTGGCGGTGGGCATCGCCAGCGTCTTCTTCGGCGAGGCGATGGTGCGCGGCGCGGTGGATGACCAGCTGGTGGCCCTGGTCGGCCAGCAGGGGGCGGCGGCCGTGCAATCCATGGTGCGCGACGCCGGGGGGATCGAGGGCACGGGCATCCCGGCCCTGGTCGGGCTGGTGGTGCTGCTGATCACCGCGAGCGGCGTCTTCGCCGAGCTGCAGGGCGCGCTGAACGCGATCTGGAAGACGGACGAGCCCTCCATGACCGTCTCCTACCTGCTGCGCGCCCGGCTGCTGAGCATGGGGCTGGTGGGCGCGACGGGCTTCCTGCTGCTGGTCTCGCTGATCGCCAGCGCGCTGCTGGCGGCGCTGGGGCAATGGGCCGATGCGGCCTTTCCCGAATTCGCGCCGGTGCTGCGGGCGCTGCATTTCGGCGTGTCCTTTCTGCTGACCGCGCTGCTGTTCGCGGCCATCTACAAGGTGCTGCCGGACCGCCGGCTGCGCTGGCGCGACGTGGCGGTGGGCGCGCTGGTCACGGCCTTCCTGTTCACCATCGGGCGCGTGCTGATCGGCTGGTACCTCGGCGGCAGCGGCGTGGCGGCGCGCTATGGCGCGGCGGGGGCGCTGATCGTGGTGCTGCTGTGGGTGTACTACTCGGCCCAGGTCTTCCTGCTGGGCGCGGAATTCACCCGGGCCTGGACCGGTCGCATCGGCAGCCGGCGCAAGGCGCCGGTGGGCGGGGTGGTGGAGCCGCCGCCCTCGATCGGCGATGGGCGCGACGAGGTGCCGGTGGCGCAGCGGTAGGGCCCAAGCATTTTCAAGCCTTGCGGCTTCGCAAGGCGACTCGGAAAATGCGTCTGGAAATTCAAGCCGGCCGGCGGGACCGCAGGGCGGCGGCCAGCGTCCCCTCGTCCAGCACATCCAGCGCGCCGCCCATCGGCACGCCCTGGGCCAGGCGCGTCACAGCCACGCCGGCGGGCTTCAGCCGGTCCGTCACGTAATGCGCCGTGGCGGCGCCATCCACCGTGGCGGGCAAGGCGAGGATCACCTCCTCCACCCCCCCCTGCTCCACGCGGACGAGCAGGGGGGCGATGGAGAGGTCCTCCGGCCCTATGCCGGCGAGCGGCGAGAGGGTGCCGCCCAGCACATGGTACAGGCCCTGATGCGCATGGGCGCGCTCCAGCGCCCAGAGCTCGGCCACGCCTTCCACCACGCAGACCAGGTGCCGGTCGCGCCGCGGGTCGCGGCAGATGCCGCAGGGCGACTGCGCATCGAGATTGCCGCAGGTTTCGCAGGGCCGGACGGCCTGCGCCGCCGCCTGCAGCGCCTGGGCCAGCGGCAGCATCGCCTCCTGCGGCCGCATCAGCATCCGCAGCGCCGCCCGCCGCGCGCTGCGCCGGCCGAGGCCGGGGATGCGCGAGAGCAGCGAGATCAGATGCTCGATCGGGTCGCGGTCAGACATCTTGCGTCCGATTCCTCACACCGAAGTCCAGGACGCCCCCGCCCCCGAAGGCCGCCGAAATCCTGCCGTGGCTTAGCCACGGCAGGGCGCGCAACCCACCGGGACCAGCACCCATTCCGGGGCCCCCGACGCGTCGCGCAGCGACGTGTTGGGGAAAAAAGCCAGTGGTGGGGAAATCAGAAGGGCAGCTTGAGGCCGCCGAGGCCGCCCAGCCCGCCGGGGATATTCATGCCGGCGGTGGCCTTCTGCATTTCCTCGGCCATGGTTGCCTCCACCTTCTGCTTGGCATCGGCATGGGCGGCGACCAGCAGATCCTCCAGCACCTCCCGGTCATCCGCCACCATCAGGGACGGGTCGATGGTGACGCGGCGCAGGTCGCCCTTGCCGGAGAGCAGCACCTTCACCATGCCGCCGCCGGCGGCGCCCTCCACTTCCGTCTGCTCCAGCTTCGCCTGCATTTCCTGCATACGGGTCTGCATCTGCTGGGCCTGCTTCAGCATATTGCCGAGGTTCTTCATGGGGTCTCAGTCCTCCTGCGAAAGGTCGTCATCCAGCCCGGCCGATTCGGCGTCGGGCGGGGCGAAGTCGCGGCCGTCTTCGGCGGCGGCCAGGTCGGCCGCCATGGCCGGGGCCAGGCCATAGGCATCGAGGGAGGCATCGCGCACCGCCTCGATCTTCGCGCCGGGGAAGGCGGCCAGCACGGCCTGCACCAGCGGGTGGGTCTGGGCCAGGGCCAGGCGATCGGCCTCCGCCGTGCGGCCCTGCTCGGCCAGCGTCGGCTCGCCGCCCTCATTCACCAGGGTCACGGTCCAGCGGCTGCCGGTCGCTTCCTGCATCAGGGCGGTCAGCTGCTGCGCCAGGTCGCGCGGCGCCTCCGGGCGGGGGCGGATCTCGATGCGGCCGGGGCTGATCCGCACGGGGTGCACGTTCAGCCGCAGATGCGCATGCAGGCTGGGCTTCCGGCCGGAGGCCAGGGCCACGATCTCCCGGAAGCTGGCGGGCATGGCCGGTGCCGGCGCGACCGCCTCGACCGGGGCGGGCGCCGCCATGGCCAGCGCCGCGCCGCCGCCGCCACCACCGGCGATCGCGCGCAGCCCGCCGCCGCCGCCGCCGGGCGCGGGGTTCGGCGTGGCGGCGGCGGGGCCGGCCTCGGTCAGGCGGCGCACCAGATCGCCGGGGGTGGGCAGGTCCGCGACATGGGCCAGGCGGATCAGCACCATCTCGGCGGCGGCGCGGCGGTTCACGCCGTCCTGCGCCACTTCCGCCAGGCCCTTCAGCAGCATCTGCCAGGCCCGGGCCAGGACGGGGATGGGCAGCTTCTCGGCCAGGGCCGCGCCGCGGGTGCGCTCGGCCTCGGGCAGGGAGGGATCGTCCTTCAGCGCCGGCACGGTCTTCATGCGCGACAGCAGATGGACCAGCTCCATCAGGTCCGAGAGCACCACGGCCGGGTCCGTGCCGCGGGCATGCGCGCCCTCGGACAAAGCCAGCGCCGCGGCGGTGTCGCCCGCCATCAGCGCGTCCATCAGGTCCAGCGCCAGGCCGCGATCGGCGAGGCCCAGCATTTCCGTCACCAGCCCGGCGGTCACCGCCTCGCCCCCCGCCAGCGCCATCGCCTGGTCGAGGATGGACAGGCCATCGCGGACGGAGCCATCCGCCGCGCGCGCCACCATGGCCAGCGCCTCGCCCTCCGCCGGCACGGACTCAAGGTCGCAGATCCGGGCGAAGTGGCTGCGCAGCACCTCCTGCGGCACCCGGGCCAGCCGAAAAGTCTGGCAGCGGGAGAGGATGGTGGTGGGCACCTTCCGCAGTTCGGTCGTCGCCAGCATGAACTTCACGTCCGGCGGCGGTTCCTCCAGCGTCTTCAGCAGCGCGTTGAAGGCCGCGTTGGACATCATATGGACCTCGTCCAGGATGATGACCTTGAAGCGGCCCTGGGCGGGGCGGAAGCGCAGGCGCTCGCGCAGTTCCCGCACATCGTCGATGCCGTTGTTGCTGGCGGCGTCCAGCTCCTGCACGTCCGGGTGGCGATCGGCGAGGATGGCGCGGCATTCGGCGCAGACGCCGCAGGGCTCCGGCGTGGGTCCGCCGGTGCCGTCGGGGCCGATGCAGTTCAGCGCGCGGGCGATGATGCGGGCGGTGGTGGTCTTGCCCACGCCGCGGACGCCGGTGAGCATGAAGGCGTGGTGGACCCGCCCCTGGGCGAAGGCGTTTTTCAGCGTGCGGACCAGCGCTTCCTGGCCGATCAGGTCGGCGAAGGTGGCTGGGCGGTATTTGCGGGCGAGGACGCGATAGGGCGTGCCGGCCAAAGCGGGCGCGGGGGCCGGCGCGGCGGGCGGCGGTGCCGGCGGCGCGGCGGCAGGCACCGGATCGCCGAACAGGCCCGGCCCGTCCTGCGGCGGCTCGGGAAACTCCTCGTCGACCGGATCGCCAAAAATGTCGCTGGTCATCGGGGCGCTGTCCGGGGATCGGGGGCCCGGATGCCAGGGCCGCGGGAAAGGTGGAAGATCGGCGGGCGACCCGCGCGAGAACTCGTTACGGCTGCTTCCTTCCGGACCTGACCGGGTTGGCGAGGGGCACGTCCGTCGCCGACCTTCCGCCGCCAATATCGGGCTTCCGGCCCTTGGGGGCAATGCCCCAGGGGGCGAATCCGGCGCTCGGTTGCCCCGATCACGCCCGCGTGGCAGGGTCCGCGGCCATGCTCTCCGTCCCCGCCAGCCGCCCCAATGCCTATACAGGCAGCCCGATCGACCGCGCGGGCAGCCGCCGGGACGATGCCGACTGGATCGCCCAGGCGATCGCCGACCCCGAGACGCTGTTCGCGCCGGTCTGGCGCAGCCGCAGCCTGATGAAGGGGGTCGAGGACGGCCACCCCGAAGCCGTGCTGCTGACCGGCGCCGCGGCGGAGGCCGTGCGCATGGCCGGCGGTCCCTGGGCCTTTTTGGGCATGTGGGAGCAGCGCCCGGTCTTCGCCGTGGATTGCTCCGCCGCCGAGGACCCGCTGCCGCTGCTGCCGGACGGCATGGGCGGCTTCATCGACCTGCGCCAGGTGGCCGGGCTGCTGCCGGCGGGGGAGGCCTCGGTCCTGGCGCATGCCCGGGGCCTGATGCATTGGCGCACCCGGCACCGGTTCTGCGGCGTCTGCGGCCATGAATGTGTGCCGCGCAGCGCCGGCAATGCCATGCAATGCACCAACTGCAACGCGCAGCATTTCCCGCGCACCGACCCGGCCGTGATCATGCTGGTGGTGCGCGAGGGTCGCTGCCTGCTCGGCCATTCGCACCGTTTCCCGAACGTGGCCATGTATTCCACCCTCGCCGGCTTCGTGGAGCCGGGCGAGAGCCTGGAGGAGGCGGTGCGGCGGGAGGTGATGGAGGAGGCGGCGATCGAGGTGGGGGACGTGCTCTACCACTCCTCCCAGCCCTGGCCTTTCCCCTCCTCCATCATGCTCGGCTTCCATGCGGAGGGGCTTTCGGATGAGATCCGCATCGACCCGGAGGAGCTGAAGGACGCCCGCTGGTTCACGCGCGACCAGTTGCGCGACCCGGCGGCGCATGGCTTTTCCCTGCCGCGCGTGGATTCGATCGCCCGGCGGCTGATCGAGGATTGGCTGGAGCAGGACGCATGAAACCCTTTCTTTCGTCCCTGGCCGCGATCCTGCTGCTGGCCGGCTGCGGTGGGCGCGCCGCGCCGGGTCCCGCCGCCAGCGCAAATTCGCCGGCCCATGCCGAATGCCGGGCGGAGGCGCAGCGCGCGCCGGCGGTGGCCGACCTGTCGCGCCGCGTGGTGATCGGCCTGCCTTATAGCGAGGACCAGTTGAACCAGGCGCGGCAGGAGGCCGAGGGCCGCGCCTTCACCGACTGCCTGCGCCGCCGCGGCCTGGTGCGGGGCGGCGGGGTCGAGCCGCTGCGCCGCTCGGCCCTCTGACCATGCCGCACCGCGCCCGCCTTGCCCGTATCCCGGGGCGATCCTCCGGCCCGGCGCGCTGAGGGGGCGGCGGTGTCGGACAGCGGCAATCAATCCCCGCCGCGCGGCCTGGTCGGCTTCCTCGACGCGTTGCGGGACGGGCAGGTGGTGGTGGGCTGGGCGGCGGACCCGCAGGACCGAACGGCGCGGCCCCTGATCCGGCTGATGCGCGGGCTGGAGGTGCTGGCGGAGGGCGTGGCGGATGTCGCGCGCGACGATGGCAATCCGGGCTTCCGGCTGCCCGCCCCCATGCCGCTGACGCCGGCCGATTTCCTGGAGGGCCGGCTGCGCGTGCGCGCCGTGCTGCCCGGCCGCCAGGCGGCCACCACCCTGGCCATGACCCGGCGCATGCGGGAGCAGCTGGAGGCGCTGGCAGGCTTGGAGCCGACGATGGAGCCCATGCCCGAGCTCCCGCGGGAGCCTGTTGCGCCCCCGCCGCCAGCGCCGATGCCGGAACCGGCACCCGTGCCGCCCCCGCCGCCCGCCCCCATGCCGGAGCCGGCGCCCGCCGCCCCGCCGCCGCCCGCTGCCCCGCCGGAGCCGGTGCGCGCCTCGCCGCCCCCCGCCGCGCCACCCGCGCCGCCCCCCACCGTGCCCGCTCCGGAACCCGACCTGCCCTTCCCGCTCGGCACGCTGCATCGCCTGGCCGGAATAGCCGCGGCGGCGCAGGTGCCGGTGTTGCATCTGCTGCTGCCCTCCCGCGCAGCCGTCCTGGGCGCCGGCCCCGCCCCTGGTTCCCCCCCTCCTGGGCCCACCGCCGGCCTGGCACCGCTGGAGGCCATGGCCGCGGCGCGGCCGCTGCTGGCGCAGGACTGGGTGCCGCTGCGGCACGCCTTTGCCCTTCAGCCCAATCCCGGCGTGCTCTGGCGGCAGGATGGCCAGCGCCTGACCGTGGAAGGCGGGCTCACGGTGCTTTCCACCCTGCTGCGCGTGCTGCAGCTGCGCCAGCCCGAAGCGGCGGCTGGCCTGGCGCGCGCCGCCGGCCTGGTGGCCCGCGCCGACCTGGCCGCGCTGCCCCGGCGCGAGGTCGCGCAGGAGCCCGGCGAGGCCCCCGCCGTCTCCTTCCTCGGCGTCGCGGTGGCGGAGACGGAGCCGGCGCTGACCGCGGAGATTTTTGCGGACCAGCCGCCGCCACGGGCCTTGGGAGAGGTTCTGCCGGGCCTCGAGGCCTGGTCCGCCGCCGGCGCGCCGCTGCCCTGGCGGGTGGTGCTGCTGGCCGAACCCGGCCTTGGCGGCAGTGCCAGCCCGGCGCAGCTCGGCTGGTGGCTGCGCTGGCTGGTGGCGGAATGCGTGATCAGCGAGGCGCTGCACATCGCCCGGCCGCAGGCGGTGCTCGACGCCCAGCCCGACCTGCTGCTGACCCTCTCGGCGGAGCCGAAATAGGGCATCGGCTGCTCCAGCATCATGACTGCCAGAGCGCGATCCGTCCGCTTGGCCAGCTCGCAGGGTGGCGCCAAGGAAGGTGGTAGCGCATCGATCGTGGCCGGTTGCGATGCGGCCGCAGTGTTCGAGGCGATCGCGCGGCGGCGCGGCAGAGCGCCTTGTCGCAGGGGGTCCGCCGCTTCCGGTTCTTCCTTGTCGTTCGGCACCCTTCTGGTCGTTCATCTGCCCCGCCAGCCAGTGCCGCGAAGCTGCGGCTGAACAGGCCCATGCGGCCCCGGCGGACAAAGCGGTTGCACAGGGTCTTGCGAAGATCCTGCGCGGGCGCTGCATCGCGCCAGCCCAGCCAACCGCGCCGCCGCCAGAAAATATGGATCCTCGGGCCAGAAAACCGGGACGAATATCCAAATTTCGGCGCACCCACCCTGGAATAGGGCGGAATGATCGGCCAAACTGCTCCAGGCCTGGCTGAAGGGGCTGGCATGATCTTCGCGTCTTTCGAGTTTCTTTTTCTGTTCCTGCCGGTCTTCCTTGCCGTCTACATGGCGGCACCGGGAAGCTGGCGGAACCCGCTGATCCTCGTCTTCTCCTGGGCCTTCTACGCCTGGTGGCGGGTGGACTTCCTGGCGCTGCTGGTCGGTGTCACGGTCTTCACCTTCTACGTGGCACTCGCCATCGAACGCGCCGGGCCGGGATCGGCCCGCGGCCGGCGGCTGATGGCGCTCGGCATCGTCGGCGATATCGGCGTGCTGGCCTATTTCAAATACGCCAATTTCGGCGTGCAGACCTTCAACGACCTGATGCGGGTGATCGGCCATGCGCCGGTCGGCTGGGCCGAAATCGTGCTGCCCGTGGGCCTGTCCTTCTACGTGCTGCAGGCGGTCAGCTACCTGGTCGACGTGCAGCGCGGCACGGTGAAGCCGACGCACAGCCTGCTCGACTACGCGGCCTACAAGGCGCTGTTCAGCCAGCTGATCGCCGGCCCCATCGTGCGCTATTCGGATGTCTCCTCCGATCTGCGCGGCCGCAAGCACAGCCTCGCGCAGTTCGGCGCCGGGTCGCGGGAATTCATGGTCGGCTTCGCCATGAAGGTGGTGCTGGCGGATACGCTGAGCCCGGTGGTGGATGCCGCCTTCGCGCTGCCCGCACCCTCCGCCGCCGATGCCTGGCTGGCCGCCGTCACCTATACGCTGCAGCTCTTCTTCGACTTCGCCGGCTATTCGCTGATGGCCATCGGCCTCGGCCGGATGATCGGCTTCCACTTCCCGCGCAACTTCGACGATCCCTACCTGGCCGGCTCGATCCAGGCCTTCTGGCAGCGCTGGCACATGACACTGTCCAGCTTCCTGCGCGACTATCTCTACATCCCGCTGGGCGGCAACCGCCACGGCGTGGCGCGCACCTATGTGAACCTGCTGCTGACCATGGCGATCGGCGGCTTCTGGCACGGCGCCAGCTGGAATTTTCTTCTGTGGGGCATCTGGCATGGGGCGCTGCTGGCGCTGCACCGGGCCTGGAGCACGCGGGGGCAGGAAGCCGCCCGGGCGGAGCGGCCGAACCGCCGGGCCGAAGACCGGCGCGATGCCTTCCCGCAGCCGCTGCCGGGGGAGGATCGGCGCAGCGGCGTCGACCGTCGCGCGCCCCGGCGGCCCATGCCCTGGCTGGTCGGCCATCTGCTGACGCTGCTCTGCGTGATGATCGGCTGGGTCATCTTCCGGGCCACGGACCTCGCCGGCGCCTTCGCCATCTATGCCGGGATGCTGGGCCTGAACGGCGGCGGCCTGTCCGATGCGCTGGCCTGGCAGCTGACGCCGGACCGAATCGGCACCCTCTGGCTCGCCATCTTCTTCGTCTACCTGCCGCTGCTGCTGGCGGGGCTGCGCCGGCGCGGGTTCTGGCCCCAGGCGGGCGGCGCCGTGGCCAGCTTCGTCTGGGCCACCTGGCCGCTGGCCGCCTTCCTGATCGCCATGGTGCTGCTCTACAGCCGCGCCGCGGTGCCCTTCCTCTACTTCCAGTTCTGAGGCGCCTCGATGTCCCAGGCAGAAGTCCCGAACCCCCGCCGCCGCCTGGCCGAGGCGGGACTCGGTGCCGCCATGGCCGTGGTCCTCGGCCTCGGCCTCTGGCAAGGGGTGGCGGCCATGGCGACGCCGCAGGCGGCGCGAAGACTGGCCCCGACCCTGAACACCGAGTCCTTCCTGGCCGGGCGCACCGCCGCGGCGGTGAACCAGGTGATGGCGCAGGACCTGCCGGTGGATGGGCTGCTGCGCGCCGCCGGCGGCGTGCTGCGCTGGAAGATTTTCGGGTCCGGCGGGCCGACCGTGGCGCCGGGCTGCGGGGACTGGCTGTTCCTGACCGAGGAGCTGCGGCCCTGGGGGCCGGAAGGCCAGGCCGCCATGGCGCGTCGCGCCGAACTGCTGGCGCGGGTGGCGAAGCTGCTGGCCGCGCGCGACATTGCCCTGCAGGTGGTGCTGGTGCCGGACAAGGCGCGCGCCGCGGCGGCGATGCGCTGTGGCATCCCGTACAGCGCCGAATCCGAGGCCCGCGGCGCCGCCTTCCGCCAGATGCTGCAAGGCCAGCTGCCGCTGCTGGACCTCGCCCCCGTCCTGGCGCCGGAGGGCCCGGCCCTGTTCTACCGCACCGACACGCATTGGAACCAGGACGGCGCCCGCCGCGCCGCGGAGGCCATCGCCGCCGCCCTGCCCGCGGGCATCGCGCGCGACACCGCCTTCCGCACCAGCCGCGCGGCGGAGGAAACGCCGCTGGTCGGCGACCTGCTGCGGCTGATGAGCCTGGACCAGGTGCCCGATGCGCTGCGCCCGCGCCCCGACCGCCAGTTCGTCGAGACGACCGAGCCGGCCGAGGCGGAGGAGGCCTCGATCCTGGACGAGGCGCCGGTGCCGGAGGTGGTGCTGATCGGCAGCTCCTTCTCCCGGAATGCGAATTTCGACGGCGCGCTGCAGCAGGCGCTCTCGGCCCCGGTCGGCAATCTCAGCCGCGCCGGCGGCGGCTTCGCCGGCGCCGCGCGGGACTTCTTCGGCAGCCCCGCCTGGCGCGAGACGCCGCCGCGCCTGCTGGTCTGGGAGATTCCGGAGCGGGTGCTGAACCAGCCGCTGAACGCCGACGATGCGGCGCTGCTGGCCTGGCTCGACGGACAGCCGGAGTAGGCGGAGGCCTACTGCGCCAGCATCCGGTTGATCTGCGGCGTGATGGCCGCGCCCAGGATGGCATAGCCCACCATGGTCAGGTGCAGCCGGTCGAAGGCGACGTGTTCCGTCAGCTGGCCATCCGGCATCAGCAGCAGCGGGCCGGGTTCGATGTAGACCGTGCTCTGGCCATCGGCGCAGCGCGCCACCAGGGCGTTCAGCCGCGCATTCACCGGGCGCACCGGGTCGCTGCGATCCGCCCCGCGCGGCAGGGTGCCGACCAGCAGGATGCGCGTGCGCGGCGACCGGCCATGGATGAAGCGGATGATCTCGGCGATGCCGAGCGCGGTATCCTCGGGGCGGGATCCGGCGGCGGAGTTGTTGGTGCCGATCAGCAGCACCACCAGCTTCGGCCGCATATTGCCCCACTGCCCGGCGCGCAGCCGGTGCAGCAGCCCCTGGGTGAAGTCGCCGGAGACGCCCAGGTTCAGCGCCCGGCGGGCGCCGAAGAACTGGGCGTACATGGTCGGCTCCCAGGACTGCGTCAGGGAATCGCCCAGGAAGACCAGCTCCGCCTGGCTGCGGTCGATTCGCGCCAGGCCCTGGTCGATTTCCGCCACGCGCGCGCGCCAGGCGGGGAAGTCCATCGCCTCCGGCACCGCCTCCCGCGGCAGGGTCGCGGGGGCCGGCAGGGCCGGGCAGCCGGGCGCGGCCATCGCCGGGGCGCCGGCCAGCGCGGCCAGCAGCCCCAGCGCCAGCGAAAGGCGCCTCACTGGCCGGGCGGCGCGATGAGGTCGCGCGAGGTGAAGAAGACCGGCCGCCCCCCCGGCGCCATCAGCCAGAGGGAGGCGAGCTGCCCCGCCTCCAGCCGGCCGAGATCCAGCGGGCCGACGCGATCCGCGCCGCATTGCACGCGCAGCTTCGCCGCGGCGGGGGTGATGGTGCGGGCCTGCATGCCGGGGAAGGCGAGGTCCGGGATCACCGGCCGGCCGCTGGGGTCCAGCGCCAGGGTCGCCGCCGCGCAGCCAGGTGCTGCGTTGTAGAAGGTGAGGCGCGCGCGCAGCCGGTTGTATTCGGTGCTGTCCTCGATATGGCGCGCGACGATCCGCCCGCCCTCCCGCAGCAGCAGCACCGTGTTGAAGGTGTTCGGGTTCACCCGGAAGCTGGCGCTGGCGGTGGCGCCGCCGCTGGCGATGCGCAGCTCCAGCTCCCGCCCGGCCGCATTCTCCACCACGAAGTAGCGCGAGACCCGCGCCGCATCCTCGGTGCCCAGTTCACGCGGCAGGTCGAATTCGGAGCGCAGAGAGGTCGCGGCCTCCAGCCCATTGGCGTAGCGGATCAGCGCGAAGCCGTCCGGCAGGCGCAGCTCGTAGAGCATCGGCGCCTGGGCCCGGGCCGGGCTCGTCAGCGCCAGCGCGGCGAGCAGCAGCAGGATGCGGCGCATCGGCTCAGCGCCGCCGCGCGCTGTTGATGGTGGCGACGATCTGCGTGTTCAGCGCCCGAGCCCAATTGGCATAGCCGTCCGCCGTATGGTGCTGGCCGTCATAGGTCGGCCAGGCGCCGGGGCGGGCGAAGGTGGTGCTGTCGATATAGGCGCAGGGCGCCACCTGGGTGGAGAGATAGTCGGACAGTTCCTTCGCCCGGGCGAAGGTCTTGAAGAAGGGCCCGCCTTCCGTCCCCCAGGTGGGGCCGAACCAGATGCAGGGCATGTTCGTAGCCTGGAAGCGGGCGGTCAGGGTGCGCACCTGTTCCGTGATCCAGTTGCGCGGCATCTCCCGCTGCGAATAGCCGCCCATGGTATCGCCGATGCCGACGATGACGACATTGGGCCGGTGGCGCTGGATCAGCTCATCGATCGCGAAGCTGCGCGCCGTATTGGTGCGGTTGGTCTGGATCTGGCCACTGCCGGCGCGCGTCGCGGTGCCGCAGGGCACGTCGCGCGGCACCACCCAGGCCCCGGCGCCGACGCCGCAGGCGCTGTAGGTGGCGACGGTGGCGCCATCGCGCCGCAGCTGGTCGTGCAGGTGCGTGATCAGCGAGCCCGGATAAACGAAGTGGCTGTCGCCGATGATGAGCAGGGACAGACCCGCAAGAGCACCCGACATGGCGCGTCTCCACTGTTCCAAAAAGGTGTTTTAAAAAGGCCAACCAATTTTATTTCTGCGAAGATGGATAGCTCTTGCGGTCAAGCTGCGTCAATCACGTTAAGGTCTTGGATCTGCTGCAATCTTGTTTCATTAATGAAACCCGCGGGAAGCCCGAGCCCTAGGCCGCTGGCAGGCGCACGATGAAGCGCGCGCCCAGGATCGCCCCCTGCGCATCGCGCCGATTCTCCGCCGCGATGCGGCCGCGCAGCCCTTCCACGATCTGCTTCGAGATCGACAGGCCCAGCCCGCTATGCTGGCCGAACAGCTCCCCGGTCGGGCGTTCGCTGTAGAAGCGGTCGAAGATCGATTCCAGCTTCGCCTCCGGGATGCCGGGCCCCTCATCCTCGACGATGAATTCCACCATCTGCCCGGTCGGCCGCGCCCGCACCACGACATGCCCGCCCTTCGGGCTGAAGGAGATGGCATTGCCGATCAGGTTGCGAAAGACCTGCACCAGCCGGCCTTCCACGCCGCGGACGATCAGCCCCTCCGCCGGCGCCTCGATCTCCAGCCGCGGGTCGTCCTCCTCTCGCGTCGCAGCCTGCAACTCGCCCAGCGCGCCGAGGATGGGCGCGACATCGACCGGCGTCGCAATGGTGCGGGACAGCTCGGCATCGACCCGTGAACTGTCGGCGATATCGTTGATGAGACGGTCCATGCGCACGGCATCGTCGGAGATGATGGCCAGCAGCCGGCGCTGCTTGGTGGGATCCTCGATGCGGCGCAGCGTCTCGATGGCGCTGCGCACGCTGGTCAGCGGGTTGCGGAGTTCGTGGGCCACATCCGCGGCAAAGCGTTCATTGGCGTCGATCCGGGCCCAGAGCGCGCGGGCGGCCGTCTGCAGGTCCCGTGCCAGCACGCCGATCTCATCCTCCCGCCGCAGCAGGGGGGCGGGCACGCTGCCGCCGCGGCCCTCGCCTTCGCGCATCGCCGCCGCGGCGCGGGCGAGCTGCAGGATCGGGGTGGCGATGGTTCGCGACAGATAGAGCGACAGCAGCACCGTCAGCACCAGCGCCAGGGAGAACAGCGCGAGGACCGAGACGCGGATATCCAGCAGCCGCGCATCCACCTCCCGCGCCTCCCGCGTCAGCAGCACGATGCCGACGGAGGCGGAGCCGCGCCGTGCGGGCTCGGCCACCGAGACCAGCAGCCGGCCTTCCGCGGTGCGGCGGATGTAGGGGCGCACGCCGCCTTCCAGCGCCAGGCGCAGCTCCTCCCGCCGATCGGTGGTGCTGCCGCCGAATTCCGGCTGCCAGTCGAAGGAGGGCGCATTGGGATTCACATCCACCCGCACCTGGTCCTGCGTGCCGCGCGGCAGCAGGGCCAGCACCCGCTCATACAGGCCGGCCACCGTGCCGGCGAAGGCGCCGCGCGGCTCCGGCGGCGGCAGGGGCTCCGTCACGATGGCCCCGCCCGGCCCCTCCCGCACCCGGCTATCGGCGACCAGCAGGCCGGTATTGTCGAACAGCCGAGCCTGGGTATTGGGGGAGGGTTCGACCAGCCGGCGCAGCAGCGGGCGCGCGGCTTCGGGCACCAGGATGGTGCGATCGTCGCGCGGGGTGACCGCGGCCTCGCTGATCGCGGCGGCATAGATGCGCGCCTGGGTGCGCAGCGACTCGACCTCCGCCGCCAGCAGCCCGTTCTGGTACTGGTCGAGATAGAGCAGCGTGGCCGCCAGCAGGGCCGGCGGCAGGGCGTTCATCAGCAGGATGCGGCGCAGCAGTGGCGAGAGCCAGCGCCGGCGCCGTGTCTCGGTGACGGGGGAGGAGGGGGCGCCGCCCGCATCGGGCATGGGTCGGGGAATTCCTGCTGCTGCTGGGAAGAAGGTAGCGCCGGAGGCTGCGGCAAGGCCATGGCGGTTGCGTGGCAGCCGCGGAAGGCCAAGACTTCCCCCCAACCAAACGGGGGGAACGACCAAAAATGCTCGGGCTGATGCAGGACTGGCCGCTGCGGATCCACCGGCTGATCGACCATGCCGCCCGCCACCATGGCGGCCGCGCGGTGGTCAGCCGCAGCGTGGAGGGGCCGATCCACCGCACGGATTTTTCCGAGTTGCGCCGCCGGTCGCTGGCGCTCGCCCAGCGCCTGGTGCGGGAGGGGGTTCGGCCTGGGGATCGGGTGGCGACGCTGGCCTGGAATACCTGGCGGCATATCGAGGCCTGGTACGGCATCACCGGCGCCGGGGCGGTCTACCATACGCTGAACCCGCGGCTGTTCCCGGACCAGATCGCCTGGATCCTGAACCACGCCGAAAGCCGGCTGCTGTTTCTCGACCTGTCCTTCGTCGCCCTGGCGGAGGGCTTGGCGGAGAAGCTTCCGCACATCACCCGCTATGTCGTGCTGACCGATGCGGCGCATATGCCGGAGACGAAGCTGCCCGGAGCCGTGGACTACGAATCCTGGCTGGCCGAGGCGGATGGCGATTTCGACTGGCTGCCGGGCGAGGAAAACGCCGCCGCCGGCCTCTGCTACACCTCCGGCACCACCGGGGAGCCGAAGGGGGTGATGTACTCCCATCGCTCCAATGTCCTGCATGCCCTGGCCGTGGCGGCGCCGGACATGATGGGGCTGTCCGCCATGGACCGGGTGATGCCGGTGGTGCCGATGTTCCACGCCAATGGCTGGTGCCTGCCCTTCGTGGCACCCCTGACCGGCGCGGGCCTCGTCCTGCCCGGACCGAAGCTGGACGGGCCTTCCCTGCACGCGCTGATGGAGGCGGAGGGCGTCACCTTCACCGCCGCCGTGCCCACCGTCTGGCTCGGCCTGTTGCAGCACATGGAGGCGGCAGGGGCGGAGCTTTCCACACTGAAGCGCGTGGTGATCGGCGGCTCCGCCTGCCCGCGCGCGCTCACCGCGGCCTTCGAGCGGCGCGGCATCCATGTGGTGCATGCCTGGGGCATGACCGAGACCAGCCCCATCGGCACCATCTGCGGCGTGAAGCCGGAAGTGGCCGGCCGCGATGCGGAGGGCGTGCTGGACCTGCAGGAGACCCAGGGCTTTCCCCCCTTCACCGTGGACATGCGCATCGTCGGCGATGACGGCGTGGAGAAGCCGTGGGACGGGAGCACCTTCGGCAATCTCCAGGTGCGCGGCCCCACCGTGACGCGCGGCTACTTTCGGACCGGCGAGGCGCTGACGCCGGATGGCTGGTTCGAGACGGGCGATGTCGCGACCATCGACGCCGCCGGCTACATGCACATCACCGACCGCACCAAGGATGTGATCAAGTCCGGCGGCGAATGGATTTCCTCCATCGCGCTGGAGAATCTGGCGATGGGCCACCCCGACGTGGCCGAAGCCGCCGTCGTCGCCGCGCGCCACCCGAAGTGGGACGAGCGGCCGCTGCTGGTGGTGGTGCCGAAGCCGGGGCGGGCGGTGACGAAGGAGGCGATGGTGGCGCATCTGGCGCCGAACGTCGCGAAATGGTGGCTGCCCGACGATGTCGTGGTGGTGGAGGAAATCCCGCACACCGCCACGGGCAAGATCCTGAAGACGAAGCTGCGGGAGCAGTTCGCGGGGTACTTTGGGGTGCCGTGACGCCGGGCTAGGCTCGGGACCGAACCAGATGAGGTCCCGAAAACATGACAGGCACGGCTCTGGTCACCGGCGGCAGCCGCGGCATCGGCGCGGCCATCGCGCTGCGGCTCGGCGCCGCCGGGCATGACGTGGCGATCACCTACCAGTCCAATGCCGCGGCGGCGGAGCGCGTGGTGGCGGCGCTGGTGGCAAAAGGCCGCCGCGGCCTCGCCATCCAGGCCGACAGCGCCGACCCCTCCGCGATCCGCGCCGCGGTGGATCGCGCGGCCGGCGAGCTCGGCGGGCTGCGTGTGCTGGTGAACAATGCCGGCCTGTTCCCCTATGGCGCGCCCGAGACGGTGACGGAGGCGGAGCTGGAGCGGGTGCTGGCCGTCAACGTCAAGGCCGCCTTCTTGGCCGCGCAGCAGGCGCTGCGGCACATGGGCGAAGGCGGGCGGATCGTCAGCATCGGATCGACGCTGTCGCGCCAGGTCGGCCAGCCGGGGCTGACCCTCTACGCCATGAGCAAGGCGGCGCTGGTGGGAATGACCCAGGGCCTGGCGCGCGACCTCGGCGCGCGGAGCATCACCGTGAACCTGGTCGAGCCCGGCTCCACCGACACCGACCTCAACCCGGCCAGCGGCCCGCAGGCGGAGGCGCAGCGCGCCGGCATCGCGCTCGGCCGCTACGGGCGGCCGGAGGAGGTGGCGGCGATGGTGGCCTGGCTGGCGTCCCCGGAGGCCAGCTTCGCCACCGGCGCCACCTATATCGTCGATGGCGGCGCGACCGCCTGACATGGCCAAGCCCCGTATCGGTATCGCGCTCGGCAGTGGCTCCGCCCGCGGCTGGGCGCATATCGGCGTGCTGGAGGCGCTGGCCGAGGCGGGGATCGAGCCCGAGATCGTCTGCGGCACCTCGATCGGCGCCCTGGTCGGCGCCGCCCAGGTGGCCGGCCGCCTGCCGCAGCTGCGGGATTGGGTTGAGGCCGCGGGCTGGCGGGAGATCGTGGGCCTGCTGGATGTGCGGCTGACCGGCGGCGGGCTGATCGACGGCAAGGAACTGCTGGCCTTCCTCAACGGCCTCGGCCTCGCTGGCGCGATCGAGGATCTGCCGCGGCGCTACGCGGCGGTGGCAACGGACCTCGCCTCCGGACGCGAGATGTGGTTGCAGACCGGCGCGCTGCATGAGGCGGTGCGCGCCTCGGCCGCCCTGCCCGGCCTGTTCAGCCCGGCATTGCGCGAAGGCCGCTGGCTGGTGGATGGCGGGCTCTGCAACCCCGTGCCGGTTTCCGTCTGCCGGGCGCTGGGGGCGGAGGTGATCATCGCCGTCAACCTGAACGGCGACCTGGTGGGCCGGCGCTTCGAGACGCCGCCCGCCACGCCCGCGCCGAGCGCGGAAGGCATGGGTCGCGCCCTGCGCGACCTGCCGCTGGCGCTGCGCGACCAGGCGGCGGCGCTGGCCGCGCGGCTGTTTCCGCCGGGGCCGGCGACACCCGGCTATTTCGACGTGCTGGCGAATTCCATCAATATCATGCAGGACCAGATCACCCGCACGCGCCTGGCCGGCGACCCGCCGCATGTGCTGCTGCTGCCCCGGCTGCGCGACCTGGCGCTGATGGATTTCCATCGCGGCCAGGAAGCGATCGCCGAGGGCCGCGCCTGCGTCGAACAGGCGCTGCCGGCCCTGCGGCGGTATCTTTAGGGCTCAGGCTTCCTTGTAGCGGTAGCCGAGCCCATACAGCGTCTCGATCTGCGCGAAGTCCTCGTCCACCTGGCGGAACTTCTTGCGCACGCGCTTCACATGGCTGTCGATGGTGCGGTCATCGACATAGATGTTCTCGCCATAGGCGCCATCGATCAGCTGGTCGCGGTTCTTCACCATGCCGGGGCGCACCGCCAGGGCCTTCACCAGAAGGAATTCGGTGACGGTCAGCTGCACCTGCTTTCCCTTCCACATGCAGGTGTGCTTCGTCTCATCCAGCACCAGGTCGCCGCGGGCGATGATGCCGCCGGCGGGGGTGCCGCTGCCCTCGGCGCGGCCGGCCTCGTTCCGGCGCAGCAAGGCGCGGATGCGCTCCAGCAGCAGGCGCTGGCTGAAGGGTTTCGTGATGTAGTCGTCGGCGCCAAGGCGGAGCCCCATCAGCTCGTCCAGCTCGTCATCCTTGCTGGTCAGGAAGATCACCGGCATGGCGCTGCGCTGGCGCAGCCGCTGCAGCAGCTCCATCCCATCCATGCGCGGCATCTTGATATCCAGCACCGCCAGATCCGCCGGCCGCGCCATCAGCCCCTGCAGGGCGCTTTCGCCATCCGTATAGGTGCGCACGGTGAAGCCCTCCTGCTCCAGGGTCATGGAGACGCTGGTCAGGATGTTGCGGTCGTCATCCACCAGGGCAATGGTGTGCGGCACAGGGTCAACTCCCAAACTGGCAGGCGGCAGGCACGATCAGGGCGTGAGGCAGCCTCTGTAACGTCAGATTGTGGCAAAGACGGGTCACGCAAAGGGTAAGGGGTCAGATGGAAGAGGATCATGGCTTCGTGGCGCGCAGCCTGCTGCGCGGCGCCGGCTCCGCCAGCCTCGCCACCGCGACGGAGGGCCAGCCCTTCGCCAGCCTGGTCACGCCCGCGGTGCTGCCGGACCTGACCGTGCTGCTGCTGCTGTCGGACCTGTCCGAACACACCCGCCACCTGAAGACGGAGCCGCGCTGCGCCCTGCTGGTGCAGGGCCAGCCGGAAACCGTCAATCCGCAGACCGCCCCGCGCGTGACGGTGACGGGCCTGGCCGAGCCGGCGCCGCCGGAGCTGAAGTCCCGCTGGCTGGCGCGCCATCCCTATGCCGCCTTCTATGCGGATTTCGGCGATTTTCGGCTATGGCAGATCCGGCCCATGGCGGCCCTGCTGGTCGGCGGGTTCGCCCGTGCCACGCGCCTGCGCCAGGCCGAATTGCTGCCGGACCCCGCCGCCGTCGCGGCCCTGGCGGCGGCAGAGGCCGGCATCATCGGCCATGTAAACGAGGACCATGCCGACGCCCTGGCCGCCATCGCCACCGGCCTGCTCGGCCAGGCGCCCGGCGACTGGCGCATGACGGGCGTCGACCCCGATGGTTGCGACCTTGCTTCTCCTGGGGCGGCCGGGGAGGCGGTGGCCCGCCTGGCCTGGCCGGCGCCGGTCGCGGATGCCAATGGCGTGCGCCTGGCCCTGGTGGCGGCGACGCGGGAAGCCAGGTCCCGGCTGAGCTTGTAAAGTAACCAACCGGTTCGCGTTGATTGTGACAGCTTACCCGCCCTAATTTCGCCCCCACGAGCGCCCAATAGGGGACGCATGGTGCGACCGGCGCGTTTCGCGAAGCTGACGCACCCATTTGGAGGCTAGCGATGACATCCGACATTTCCGCCCTGTCCGGGACCGGTGTTTCCGGCTCGGCGACCATCCACGCCAATCTGACGGCGCCGGGCCTCTATGCCCATGCGCTGCGGCGGGGTGAGGGGCGGCTTTCCGCGGATGGCGCCTTCATGGCCGTGACCGGCCAGCACACGGGCCGCTCCGTCCAGGACAAGTTCGTGGTGGACGATGCCGGCGTCCGCGACGCGGTCTGGTGGGGCAAGGTCAACCGCCCGCTGCCGGTCGACAAGTTCCAGGCCTTCACCGCCAAGGTCCGCACTTGGCTGGGCGCGAAGCCGGAGCTTTTCACCCAGGACCTCTATGCCGGCGCCGATCCCGCGCATCGCATCAAGGTGCGGCTGGTCACCACCAATGCCTGGCATGCGCTGTTCGCGCGCAACATGTTCATCCGCCCGCCGCGGGAGGAGCTCGCCAGCTTCAAGCCGGACTACACCATCCTGCACGCGCCGGAATACGAGGCCGACCCCGCCGTCGACGGCTGCCGCACCAGCACGCTGATCGCGCTGTCCTTCGCCGCGCGCACCATCTGCATCGCCGGCACCAGCTATGCGGGCGAGATCAAGAAGTCGATCTTCACCGTGATGAACTGGATCCTGCCGGATCGCGGCGTGCTTCCGATGCATTGCTCCGCGAACCTGGGCAAGGATGGCGACACGGCGCTGTTCTTCGGCCTGTCCGGCACCGGCAAGACCACGCTGTCCTCCGACCCGGAGCGCCAGCTGATCGGCGATGACGAGCATGGATGGTCCGATACGGGCGTCTTCAACTTCGAGGGCGGCTGCTACGCCAAGGTCATCAAGCTGAGCCGCGAGGCCGAGCCGCAGATCTGGGATGCGTCGCATCGCTTCGGCGCGGTGCTCGAGAACGTGGTCGGCGACGACTACGGCAGCCTCGACCTGGACGACAACGGCCTGACCGAGAACACCCGGTCCTGCTACCCGATCGAGTTCATCCCGAACACGGTCGAAGGCGGCCAGGCGGGCAAGCCGAAGAACGTGGTGATGCTGACGGCGGATGCCTTCGGCGTGCTGCCGCCGATCGCCAAGCTGACGCCTGCGCAGGCCATGTACCACTTCCTGTCCGGCTATACCGCGCGCGTGGCCGGCACCGAAAAGGGCCTGGGCAAGGAGCCGCAGGCCACCTTCTCCACCTGCTTCGGCGCCCCCTTCCTGCCGCGCCACCCCGAGGTCTACGGCAAGATGCTCGCCGAGCGGATCGCCAGGGACGGCGCCGAGGTGTGGCTGGTGAACACCGGCTGGACCGGCGGCGCCTATGGCACCGGCAAGCGCATGTCCATCCAGCACACCCGCGCCCTGCTGCGCGCGGCGCTGGACGGGTCGCTCGCCAAGGTGGAGTTCGAGACGGATCCCTTCTTCGGCCTGTCCATCCCGAAGGCCGTGCCGGGCATCCCGACCGATGTGCTGAACCCGCGCAACAGCTGGGCCGACAAGGCCGCCTATGACAAGCAGGCGAAGCACCTGGTCTCGCTCTTCGAGCAGAACTTCGAGACCTTTGCAGGCGCCGTGAGCGACGACGTGAAGGCCGCCGCGATCCGCGCCGCGGCCTGATCACGCCCCATATGCAGGGCGGCGCAGCTGCGCCGTCCTGCCCGGGAGCCTGACCATGCCGCTCGATGATTCCAGCCGCCGCGACGGTCGCGGCGAGACCCCGCCGCCGGCACGCAACGTGCTCGGCGGCTTGCTTCTGCCCTGCTCCGTGGCGCCGCTGACCGGCTTCTTCCGCGATGGCTGCTGCAAGACCGGGCCCGAGGATCGCGGCCTGCACGTGGTCTGCGCCGAGATGACGGCGGCGTTCCTGGCCTTTAGCCAGGCGCGCGGCAACGACCTCTCCACCCCCCGCCCCGAATACGGTTTTGTGGGCCTGAAGCCCGGCGATCGCTGGTGCCTCTGCGCCGCGCGGTGGGAGGAGGCGCGGCTGGCCGGACAGGCGCCGCCGGTGCTGCTGGAGGCGACGCATGTGGCGGCGCTGGCGGTGGTCAGCCTGGCGGATTTGCGCGCCCACGCCCTGGACCAGGGCTGAGGCCCGGCGCCAGACTGCCCCCACAACCGGGGGAAACAGCATGAACGACGCGCATCGCCGCCAATTCGACCTGACCGGGCGTACGGCCCTCATCACCGGGGCGTCACGCGGCCTCGGCGCCGCCATGGCGCGCGGCCTGGCGCAGGCGGGGGCGGAGGTGATCCTCAACGGGCGCGATGCGGCGACGCTGGAAGCCCAGGCGGCGGCGCTGCGCGCCGAGGGCCTCGCCTGCCGCATCAGCGCCTTCGACGTGACGGACGGCAAGGCGGTGGAGGCCGCGGTGGCCGGCCTCGGCCCCATCGACATTTTGGTGCACAACGCCGGCAACCAGCACCGCGCGCCGATTGAGGAAACCACCGAAGCCGGCTGGTACAGCGTGATGGACACGCATCTGACCGCGCTGTGGCGCCTGTCCCGCCTGGTGGTGCCGGGGATGAAGGCGCGGCGGCGCGGCAAGGTGATTGCCACCGGCAGCCTGGCCAGCGACCTCGGCCGCGCGACCATCACGCCCTACGCCTCGGCCAAGGGGGGGCTGAAGATGTTCATCCGGGCGCTGGCGGTGGAACTCGGCCCCTGGAACATCCAGTGCAATGCCATCGGGCCCGGCTGGTTCGACACGGAGCTGAACAAGCCGCTGCTGACCAATCCGGAGTGGCTGGCGATGGTGCAGCGCCGCTGCCCCGCCGGGCGCTATGCGCAGCCGGAGGAGATCGCGGGGACGGCGGTATTCCTGGCCTCTCCGGCCTCGGATTTCGTCTCGGGGCAGCTGCTGTTCGTTGATGGCGGCGTCACGGCCAGCATGACCTGAGTCAGGCGGGCAGGCCGAGCAGGTCGCGCAGCGCCGCCCGGGGCTGCGCGATATCGGCCAGGCTGGTGTCGTCCAGCACCGCGAGGAAGGCCGCGCGCGCCTGCTGCAGCGCCTGCTTCAGGCGGCAGGCGGGCAGGATGGCGCAGGCGCCGCCGCCCAGGCAGGGCACCAGCGCCAGGTCCGGCTCCATCAACCGCACCACCTCCCCCACCGTGATCGTCTCCGCCGGGCGGGCCAGGGTCAGGCCGCCGCCGCGGCCGCGCAGCGTCCGCACATGGCCCGACTGCCCGAGCTGATGCGCCACCTTCATCAGGTGGTTCTCCGAGATGCCATAGGCCTGCGCGACGGCCGCGATGGTCGGCCGCCCCTCCGGCGTGATCGCCAGGTGGATCAGCATGCGCAGCGCATAGTCGGTGAGGGTGGTGAGACGCATGGGCAGAAGATGCATCATCGGTATTGCTTTGCAAGCAGCGCCCAGCATAAGATGCATCGACGGTACATCTTAGGAGGCTGTGATGAGCCCGATCGGCCTGTTCCTGCTGCCCGGCAACCTTGCCAGCGACGCGCTGCATATCGAGGACCATGACAGCCGGGTGATGCTGCGCACGCTGGTTAACATGCTGGTCTGGAACCTGGTGGCGGTGCTCGCTTTGTTGCCCTTCCTCTGATGCCGGCGCTGACGGAGGCGGAGATCGCGCGGCTGGTGGCGCATTTCTATGCCGCCATCCGCCGCGACCCGGCCCTTGGCCCGATCTTCGAGGCGGCGATCGGCGGTGAATGGGACGCGCATCTGGAGAAGCTGCGCCGCTTCTGGTCGGCGGTGATGCTGCGCAGCGGCGCCTATCAGGGCGACCCCTTCACCGCGCATCTGCACCTGCCCGGCCTGACGCAAGCGCATTTCGACACCTGGCTGGCGCTGTTCGAGCGGAGCTGCCGCGACCTGTTCCCGGACGAGACGGCGGAGGCGTTCCTGGACCGGGCGCGGCGCATCGCGCGCAGCCTGCGGATGGGGATCTTCGAAAGACTGCCCGCCACTGCCGCCTGAGCCGCCGGAACCTGCCCCCGCCGCCGCCGTTCCGCAGGGCAGGAGGATGCGGCATGGCGCAATCGGATTCAGAGGATGAGGCGGCGATCCGCCGGGATTTCCAGCAGGCGGTGAACATGGCGCCCGCCGAGCTGGAACGCTGGCTGGCGACGGAGGACAGCGCCTCCGTCGGCTTCCATGCGGAGGGCGAGGCGGAATCCGTCGGCCATCATTCCGGCCGCCGGATCGTGGAGATCCGGCGGAAGAAGCAGGCGGATCTGACGGCGGCGGACTACGCGCATATGCGCAAGGTCATCGGCTACGTGCATCGCCACCTCGCCCAGGGCGGGCCGGCGGAAAACGCCGAATCCTCCCGCTGGCGCTACAGCCTGATGAACTGGGGCCACGACCCGCTCAAACAGGCGCACCCAAAGTAGGCGCTCTCAGGCAGGCCTGCGCCGCATCTCCTGCGCCAGCGCCATGGCGGCCGTCGCCAGCATGAAGCTGCCGCCGACCAGGAACACTGCCTCCGGCCGACCGCTATCGACCAGCCAACCGAACATCGGCGGCGCGACCATGCCGCCGATGTTGAAGCCGGTGGAGACGATGCCGAACACCGCGCCGGCTTGGCCGGGCGGCGCAGCGGCACGCACCATCATGTCGCGGGACGGCATGCACAGCCCGGTCAGCGTGCCGGCTGCGCCCAGCACCAGCACCACCAGCCAGCCCGGCATGGCCAGCAGCCCGACACCAATGGTCAGCACGCCGGCCATGCCGAAGCCGCCCATCGCCACCAGCCCGTGCCGCTTCGCCCGGTCCGCCAGCGCGCCGCCGATCAGCACCCCGGCGGCCGACCCCGCCAGCAGCGCCGTCAGCGCGACGGAGGCCATGCCGAGGCTCATGCCGCCGGAGGCCACCAGGGCTGCGATGGCGAAGGCGTTCATGCCGCCGACGGAAAGCGAGATCAGCACGAAGAAGCCGGTCAGCGAGATCACCGCCGGGTTCAGCACCCGCGTCTGCTGCCCCGCCACTGGCTTCGGCGCCACGCCCTTCACCGGGTCCGGCGGGCAGGTCGCCAGCACCCAGGCGGCCACGAGCCAGGCGATGCCGCCCGCGACCAGCAGCGCGCCGGACAGCCCCAGCCAGGCAGCCAGGCCGAGCATCATGAAGGGCGCCACCGCGCCGCCGGCGAAGCCCGCGAAGGTGTGCAGCGAAAAGGCCCGGCCCATGCGCGGCCCGGCCATCACGGTGTTCAGGATGGCGTAGTCCGAGGGGTGGTAGACCGCATTCGCCAGCCCAGCGAGCGCGCCGGCCACCAGCACCATCGTGTAGGTCGGCACCAGCCCGACCAGCCCGAAGGCCGCGCCCCCCACCACCAGCCCCGCCGCCAGCACCCGCCGCGGCCCGATCCGGTCGACAAGAAAACCCATCGGCGCCTGGGTGAGGGCCGAGACGATGCTGAACAGGGTGATCGCCAGGCCCAGCTCGATGAAGCTGACGCCCAGGCGCGCCTGCAGCAGCGGAAACAGCGGCGGCAGCACCAGGATATGCAGGTGGCTCACCGCATGGGCGGCGCCGATGGCCCCCAGCGTGCGCCGCTCCGGCACGGTCCAGCGCAGCGGCACGGCATCCTGCACGACGGCGGACATCAGAATTGCACGCCCCGAAAGCCTGGCATGGCGCATCCTCATGGATTTTGAGCGGAGGATATGGTCGGCCCGGGCCATCCGACCAGCCGCGCCGGGCCGGGGTCAGACCGGCGGCGGCCGCATCACGCTCGCCGTCAGTCGTAGCCGATCTTGCCGCTGACGACGAATTCGGTGGTGGGCGGGAAGGTGGCCCGCCCTTCCGCCAGGCGCGAATCCGGGATCAGCGCGCCAAGCTCCAGCGCCTCCGGCAGCATGTGGCGCACCGGCAGCGGGGCCTGCGGGCCGCGCGCGACCAGGCCCGCGATCATCAGTCTGGGGCTGTCGGCGGCGGAGGCCGGGACGCTCATCGAGATATCGGCGGGGCCGGCGGCGGTCAGCGCCAGCTCGAAGGCCCCGCTGGCCGATCCCACCGTGGCGGGCAGGGGATAGATGCCCAGCGTCATCTTGGCCGCCGGATCCTCCGTATAGGTCTTGCCGGTGATGCCGAGCCGCGCGGTGCGGTCCCCGCTGAGGGACAGCACGCCGCGGCAGCGCGCGAAATCCGCGACCAGGGAGGTGATCTCGCTGCCCGGCGGCAGCGCCAGGCGTAGCCGCGCCTCGCCCGCCAGATGCACCAGCCTGGTCTCCACCATCGCCGTCCGGCTGTGCAGGCTGGGCAGGCCCTCGAACAGGGTCTCGGCGGGCAGGAAGCGGTGTTCCTGCGCCTGGGTCATGACGGGCGGCGCGTCGAAGGCGATCGGCCGGGCCCAGAGCTGGCGCAGCGCCTCGCCCAGGCATGCGCCGATGAAGTGCGCCACCGGCAGGGTGTAGTGCATCCGGTCCTTGAACAGGCCCGGCTGGGGCGCGTCCGGATCCAGCGCCAGAAGGCGGTTCAGGAAGGCATAGCCGTCGAAGAAGGGCAGGGCGAAGCGTTCCGCCAGCTTCGTGAGGAGCCGCCGGATGCCGCGGCCATCCGGCATTAGGTTGACGATCGGCAGGATATTGAGCACGGGCAGGCAGCCGGCGCGCGTGATCTCGGAGATCGCCCAGGTCATGGCCTGCTGGATGCGGTCCGCATCCAGCCGCTGCCCGGCCAGCAGCGCCCCGTCATTCGGTGCGAAATCCAGGATGCAGAGGTCGAAGTCGGCGAAGTCGAGGCCCGGCCGGCGGAAGGCGAAAAGGTCGCTGGTGCAGAAGCCCAGCGCGCGGTTTTCCACCAGCTGGAACCAGGGATCCCGCGCCAGCGCCCCGGCATAGCTGCCGGCGCCGGCGCTGTTCGAGGTGCCGATGACGCAGACGCGTGGCCTCGGCCGAGCCTCCATGGCGGAGGCGTGGCTCAATGCGCCTCGGCCCAGGACGCGCCGTGGCCGATCTCGACGGACAGCGGCACGGAAAGCTGCGCCACGCCTTCCATGATGCCCTTCACCAGGGCGGAGGTCTGCTCCACCTCCGCCGCCGGCACTTCGAAGACCAGCTCGTCATGCACCTGCAGCAGCATGCGGGCGCCGAGACCGGCCTGCTTCAGCGCCAGGGGCAGCCGCACCATGGCGCGCTTGATCACCTCCGCCGCGCCGCCCTGGAAGGGGGCGTTGATTGCGGCCCGCTCCGCGCCGCCGCGCCGCACGGGGTCCTTGCTGGCGATATCGGCGATCCAGATCCGGCGGCCGAAGGGCGTCTGCACATAGCCGGTGGTGCGCGCATCCTCCTTCAGCTTTTCCATGCTGGCGCGGATGCCCGGGTATTGGGCGAAGTAGGCGTCGATGATGGCGCGGGCCTCGCCCGGCGAGATGCCGAGGCGGGCCGCCAGGCCAAAGGCGGACATGCCGTAGATGATGCCGAAGTTGATCGTCTTGGCCCGCCGCCGCGCTTCCTTGTCCACCGCATCCGGCGCCAGATGGAAGATATCGGCGGCCGTGCGCGAATGGATGTCCTGGCCGGTGGCGAAGGCTTCCTTCAGCGCGGGGACGTCGGCCAGGTGCGCCAGGATGCGCAGCTCGATCTGGCTATAGTCGGCGGCGAGCAGCACATTGCCGGGCTCCGCCACGAAGGCGCGGCGGATGCGCGCGCCTTCCTCGGTGCGGACGGGAATGTTCTGCAGGTTCGGATCGGTGGAGGACAGCCGCCCGGTGGAGGTCACCGCCATGGCGAAATCGGTATGCACCCGCCCCTGCGCATCCGCCGCCTGGGCCAGCGCATCGACATAGGTGGATTTCAGCTTGGCGATCTGCCGCCAGTCCAGCACGCGGCGCGGCAGGGCATGGCCTTGCGCGGCCAGCTCCTCCAGCACGCTGGCATCCGTGCCCCAGGCGCCGGTCAGCTTGCTGCGCTTGCCGCCCGGCAGTTTCTGCTCGTCGAACAGGATTTCGCCGAGCTGCTTGGGCGAGCCCACATTGAAGGGCTTGCCGGCCAGCTCATGGATCTCCCGCTCGTAGCGGGCCAGCTTTTCGGCGAAATCGACGCCGATCCGGGACAGTTCCGCGGCGTCGATCTTGATGCCGGCGAGTTCCATGTCGCGCAGCACCGGCACCATCCGGCGCTCCACCTGCTCGTACAGCGACAGGGCCTTCGCGCTGCGCAGTTCCGGCCGCAGCGCATGCCACAGCCGCAGCGTCACATCGGCATCCTCCGCCGCATAGGCGGTGGCCTTGTCCAGCGCCACCTTGCCGAAGGGGATGCGGTTGCGGCCGGTGCCGGTCACGCTGTCATAGCTGATGCAGTCATGCCCCAGATGGAGCTTGGCCAGCTCATCCATGCCATGGCCGTGCTTGCCGGCGCGCAGCGCATAGGACATCAGCATGGTGTCATCGACGGGCGCCACCGCGACGCCGATGCGGCACAGCACCTCCAGGTCATACTTCGCGTTGTGCAGCACCTTGAGGACCGCCGGGTTCTCCAGCAGCCCGCGCAACTCCTCCAGCGCGGACTCCGCGGCGATCTGTTCCGGCGTGCCGCTGCCCATCAGGTCGCCGCTGCCCTCGTGCCGCAGCGGCACATAGCAGGCGCGGCCCGGCGCGGTGGCCAGCGAGAAGCCGACCAGCTCGGCCTTCATGGCGTTCAGATTGTCGGTCTCGGTATCGAAGCCGATGACGCCGGCGGCCTCGGCCTCCGCCACCCAGGCCTTCAGCTCGGCCAGCGTCGTGACGGTCTCGTAGCCGCCGAAGGGCGGGGCCTCGGCCGGCGGGGCGGGCGTCTCGCTCGGCGGGGGCGGGCGGTAGCCGTTGCGGGCATAGACGCCGGAATCGCTGCGGGTGACGGCGCTGGCATCGCCCAGGCCGAGCCGGGCCAGCAGGCTGCGAAAGCCGTTTTCGCGCAGGAATTTCTCCAGCGTCACCGGGTTCGGCGCGCGGGCTTCCATCTTGCTGATCGGGCAGGGCAGCGGCGCGTTCGCATCCAGTTGCACCAGGCGCTTGCTGATGCGCGCCTTCTCGGCGTTCTGCTCCAGCGCCTCCCGCCGCTTCGGCTGCTTGATCTTGGCGGTATTGGCCAGCAGCGTCTCGAGGTCGCCGTATTCGTTGATCAGCTGGGCGGCGGTCTTGATGCCTATGCCGGGCACGCCGGGGACATTGTCCGTGCTGTCGCCGGCCAGCGCCTGCACCTCCACCACCTTGTCCGGGGTCACGCCGAACTTTTCGAGCACTTCCGGTTCGCGGATCGGCTTCTGCTTGATCGGGTCCAGCATCTGCACACCGGGGCCGACCAGCTGCATCAGGTCCTTGTCGGAGGAGACGATGGAAACGCTGCCGCCCTCCGCCACGAAGGCCTTGGCATAGGCGGCGATCAGGTCATCCGCCTCGAATCCGGGCTGCTCCGCCTGGCAGACGCCCAGGGCCTCCGTCGCTTCCCGGATCAGCGCGAATTGCGGGATCAGCTCCGGCGGGGGTTCGGGGCGGTGCGCCTTGTAGTCGGGGTAGAAGTCGTTGCGAAACGTCAGCCGGGCGCTGTCGAAGACCACGGCGATATGGCTGGCGGCGTGGCGCGACAGGAACTGGGACAGCATCTGGGTGAAGCCGAAGACGGCGTTCACATGCGTGCCATCCGGCCGCGTCATCGGCGGCAGGGCGTGGAAGGCGCGAAAAATATAGCCGGAGCCGTCGACCAGGATCAGCCGCTTCTCCCCCGGCGCCACCGGCGGGACGGCTTCCTCGGCGGTGGGGGGGGTGGCGTCGCTCATCGGATCAATGCCCGTGGTCGTCGCCCGCCCCCTCGGCCAGCACATAGGTGCGGGAGCAATAGGGGCAGGTCACCTGCCGGTCCTCGATGCGCAGATAGACCAGCGGATGGCCCAGCGCGCCGCCGCCGCCATCGCAGCCCACGGTGCGGGAGGTGGCGGGCAGGGTGTCCACCGGCGTCACGCCGGGCAGGGCGACCGGGGTATAGCCGGTCTGGCGGGGGTCGCGCATGGCGGTCCTTAGGGTGGCTGTGTGGCGGAGCGGAACATAGGGGGGACGAGGGCGATGGACCAGCCCGGATGGCCGCGCTACCGCTTGGGCATGCGTTCCCTCGTCATCCTGCTGGCCCTGCTGCTGGGGGCGGCCTGCACCCCGGTGGTGCTGCCGATGGGCCCCGCCATCGCCCCGCCCAGCCTGGCCGCCGATGCGGTGGTCGCCGCCGATGGCGCCCGGCTGCCGATGCGCGCCTTCCCGCCGGAGGGTCCGCCGCGGGCCGTGCTGCTGGCGCTGCACGGCTTCAACGACCATTCGGGCAACTTCCTGGCCGATAGCATCGGCCCGCTCAATGCGGGTGGGGTTCTGGTCTACGCCTATGACCAGCGCGGCTTCGGCCGGTCCCCGAACCGCGGCTACTGGCCCGGGGAGGCGACGCTGGCCAGCGACGCCGCGACGGCCGCCCGCCTGCTGCGCGCCCGCCACCCCGGCCTGCCGCTGTTCCTGATGGGGGAGAGCATGGGCGGGGCGGTCGCGGTGGTGGCCGGAACCAGCGCGGAGCCCCCGCCGGTCGATGGCTATATCCTGCTCGCGCCCGCGCTCTGGGGCCGGGCCAGCATGAATGCGGTGATGCGCGGCGGGCTCTGGGTGGCGGCGCGGACCATGCCGGTGCTGGGTTTCCAGGGCGGGGTGGGGGGCATCGTCGCCAGCGACAATATGGCCGCGCTGCGCCGCCTGGGGCGGGACCCGCTGGTGCTGCGCAGCACCCGCGTCGATGCCGCCGTGGGGCTGGTGGACCTGATGGATGCGGCCACAGCCGCTTTGCCCACCTGCTGCCGCGACGCCACCCAGCGGCCCGTGCCGGTGCTGCTGCTCTATGGCGACAAGGACACGCTGATCCCCGCCCGCCCGGTCCGCGCCGCACTCCGCCGCCTGCCGCCGGACAGCCCAGTGCGCATCGGCATCCATGAGGAGGGGTTTCATCTGTTGCTGACGGACAGCAACCGCGCGGAAGTGGTCAGCGACATCCTGGCCTTCACCGCCGACCCCGCGACGCCGCTGCCCTCCGGCGCCGATCGCTTCGCACCGGAATGGCTGGCGCGATAGGGCCTGTGGACAGTTGGGGCCGGGATGTGGCCGGCGAGGGATTTTTCGGGCTGGGAAGGAAGACAGCGGAGCCGATGGCTACCCATCGGCGAGCATGGTGGACAGCACCCAGCGCGGAAAAGCACCGCCGGACGCGCCCGCAGCCCAACTGTCCACAGGTCCTAGGCTCAGCCCGGAATCCAGACCCGCCCATCGAAGAGCCGCCGCGCGGTGCGGTAGAAGGACCCGGCGCGGGCGACCCACTGCCCCGCCTCCTGCACCACATCGGCGCCCACGGTCAGCACGCCGGAGGGCATGCCGATGCGGATCGGCCCCGGCCCCACCGGCCCGAGGCACTCCGCCACCAGCGTTCCCGCGATGCGCGCCGCGACCGCGGTGCAGAGCGAGCCTGTCAGCGGCAGCGCCCGGTGCGGCTGGCCGTTGGAGATGATGCGCGCGGCCAGGTCGATCTGATCCGCCGCGATGGTCTCGCCGGATAGGGTCGGCGCCTCCGCCGGCGGGCTGACGAAGCCGATATAGGGGACGGAGCTGATCGCCCTGGCCGCCGCCAGGTCCGCGCCGATGCCCATGCGGAGGGAGGCCTGCAGGCGGATGGCGTCGAGCAGCGCCAGGATGTCCGGCCGCGCCTCCAGCTCCTCCGGCAATTCGCGGCCCGTGAGCCCGATATCCCGCGCCCGCACGAAGGCCGAGGCATTGGCCGCATCGACCAGGGACGCCTCCAGGCGCCCGAACCCCGGCACATCGAGCACGTCCAGCACCCGGCCGGAGGGCAGCAGCCGCCCCGTGGTGGCGCCGCCCGGCTGCACGAAATCCAGCCGCACCGGCGCGCCCGTGCCGCCGACGCCGGGGATGGCGAGGTCGCCCAGAACCTTCGCGCGGCCATCCTCCAGCGCAAAGGTGTTGTGGATGATCTTCTTCGTGTTCGTGTTGTAGATGCGGACCGTGGCCTGCGTGCCATTCGGCCGCACCAGCCCCTCATCCACCGCGAAGGGGCCGACGGCGGAGCTCATATTGCCGCAATTGCCCTTCCAATCCACGCGCGCCTCGCGGATCAGCACTTGCGCAAAAGTGTAGTCGATATCGGCATCCTCGCGCTCCGACGGCGCCAGCACGCAGATCTTGGACAGGGAGGAGACGCCGCCGCCCATGCCGTTCAGCTGCCGGCCATAGGGATCGGGCGTGCCCAGCGCCGCCATGAAGATCGCATCCCATTCCGCGCGATCTGCCGGCAGGTCGCGGGCGTGGAACATGATGGCCTTGCTGGTCCCGCCGCGCATGAAGACGGCGGGAATGGCGCGCTGCGGCATCAGGCGAGGCCCTTGAACACGTCATGCAGCTTGTTCTTGGCCTCGAAGCCGATGCCGGGGATATCGGGCATCGCAACGCGGCCTTCGACGACGGGCACGTCATCCGCAAAACCGCCGAAGGGCGCAAACACTTCCGGGTAGCTCTCATTGCCCCCCAGCCCCAGGCCCACCGCGATATTGAGGGCAAACTGGTGCCCGCCATGCGGCACGCAGCGGCGGCGGGACCAGCCATGGGAGGCCAGCATGTCGAGCGTGCGCAGATATTCGCAAAGCCCATAGGACAGCGCCGGATCCATCTGCAGGATGTCCCGATCCGGCCGCAGCCCGCCATGGCGGATCAGGTTGCGCGCATCCAGCATGGAGAACAGATTCTCCCCAGTTGCGATCGGCGGCCCGTAGTGTTCCGCCAGCGTCGCATGCGTGGCGTAGTCCAGCGGGTCGAGCGGTTCCTCGTACCAGCGCAGCTTCATCGGCGCCAAGGCCTCGGCATAGGCCAGCGCCGCGGGCAGGTCGAAGCGGCCATTCACATCCACCGCCAGCCGGCTGCCATCGCCGCCGAGCAGCGCGACCACCGCCTCGATCCGCTCCAGATCCTCGGACAGCGCATCGGCCAGCGCGGTGCCGGGGGCGCCGCCGATCTTCATCTTCACGGTGGCATAGCCCATGCCGAGGTAGCGCTTCATCTCCTCGACCAGCGCATCCACGCCCTTGCCGGGGTAGTAGTAGCCGCCGGCGGCATAGACCCAGGCCGCCTCATCCGCCTGGCCGCCATTGTAGCGATCGGCGAGCAGGCGCCAGAGCGGCAGGCCCTCCAGCTTGGCCGCCGCATCCCACAGCGCCATGTCCAGCACGCCGACGGCGACGCTGCGCTCGCCATGGCCACCCGGCTTCTCGTTCTTCATCATGGCGGCCCAGGCGCCCTGCGGGTTCAGCCTTCCATCCGCGCTGGTGATCTGGGCCTCCGTCGCCTCCAGCAGCCGCGGCACGAAGCGTTCGGCCAGCAGGCCGGGCTGGGCATAGCGGCCGTTCGAGTTGAAGCCATAGCCGGTGGCGCGCCCCCCATCCCCCTCGACCGTGACGGCGACGATGGAGGCGGTCATTTTCGAAAAATCGATATAGGCATTGGCGATCTCGCTCGCGATCGGGGCGATGCCCTGCTTGACGCTGACGATACGCATCCGTGTCGGCCTCCTTGCGGTTGGTGACTTGTCGCCCCCCGCGCCCTGGCCGCACAAGAGGGGACCAAGGAGGAAACAGCCCATGCCCGATATCCTGCACGAGACCCGCGGCCCGGTGGCCTGGACCACGCTGAACCGCCCGGACCAGCGCAATGCCATGACCTTCCCGATGTATGAGGGGCTGTTCGAACAGGCGGCGGCGGTGGCGGCGGACCCGGACATCCGCTGCTGGGTCATCACCGGCGCCGGTGGCAAGGCCTTCGCGGCCGGCACCGACATCAGCCAGTTCCAGCACTTCTCCACCGGCCAGGACGCGCTGGACTACGAGACGCGGATCGACCGCGTGCTCTCCGCCATCGAGGACTGCCCGAAGCCGGTGGTGGCCGCCATCGCCGGCGCCTGCGTCGGCGGCGGCCTCGGCATTGCCGGCGTCTGCGACCTGCGCATCGCCAGCGCCAATGCGCGCTTCGGCGTGCCGGTGGCGCGCACGCTGGGCAATACGCTGTCCACCATGAACATCTCCCGCTTCGCCGCGCTGATCGGGCCGGCCAAGCTCAAGGATTTGATCTTCACCGCGCGGCTGATGGACGCGCCGGAGGCGCTGGCCGCCGGCTTCATCTCCGAGATGCTGGAGACGCCGGAGGCCCTGGCGGAACGGGCGGAAAAGCTGGCGGTGGAGATCGCCGGCATGGCGCCGCTGACACTGCGCGCCACCAAGGTCGCGCTGAAGCGCCTGCGGCTCGCCGGCGGCACCATCGAGGGCGACGACCTGGTGACCATGTGCTTCGGCAGCCATGACTTCCGGGAGGGGGTGGAAGCCTTCCTCGCCAAGCGCAAGCCGGTCTGGACGGGAAAATAACCGCGGGCCATCCTCCGGTCCAAGAAAGACCGGAGGAAACACCATGATCTCGCGACGCAGCCTGTGGGCCGCGACGGGCGGCCTTGCCCTGCCGATGCCCGCCTGGGCCCAGGCAACTGGGGCGCAGCCCGCCGCCTATCCCACCCGACCCATCACCCTGCTGATGGGTTTTGCGCCAGGCGGCGGCACGGACATTATCTCTCGCCTGCTGCAGCCGGCGCTGCAGGAGGATTTCGGCCAGCCCGTCGCCATCGAGAGCCGCCCCGGCGGGTCCGGGACCATCGCCGCCGCGGCCAATGCGCGGGGACGGCCGGATGGCTACCAGATGCTGATGACCACCGTCAGCGCCTCCGCCGTCGTGCCACCAACGATGAAGCCGCCGCCCTTCGACATCATCAATGACCAGACCGCCGTGGTGCTGGCGGGCACGGTGCCGCTGGTGGCGGTGGTGCCGCTGGATTCGCCCGCACAGGATTTTCCCGGCTTCATCGCCCATGCGCGGGCCAATCGCGGCAAGCTGAACTACTCCTCCTCCGGCGTCGCGACGCAGCAGCACCTGGCGGCGGCCGCGCTGAGCTTCGCGGCCGGGCTGGACATGACCCACATTCCCTTCCGCGGCACGGGCCAGGCGGTGAACGAGATCCTGGCCGGGCGCATCGACATCGCCATCGACACGCTGCCCACCTACCTGCCGCATATTCGCGCCGGCCGGGTGCGCGCGCTGGCGACGACCCTGCCTGCCCGCGTGCCGACGCTGCCGGATGTGCCGACGATCGCCGAAAGCGGCTTTCCGGATTTCGACGCCGCCGTCTGGTATATGGTGATGGGCCCGCCGGGCCTGCCTTCCGCCATCAGCGAGCGCTGGGTGCGGGCGGTGAACAAGGCGCTGGCCGACCCCGGCCTGCGCCAGCGCGTAATGGATGCCGGCTACCTGCCCGGCGGCGGCACCAGCGCCGATGCCGCGGCCCTGCTGCGGCGGGATGCGGCGAAATACGCCGAGGTGATTCGTAGGGCGAATATCACCTTCGACTGACGGGCGCGCTACCCCCACCCCGACCCTCCCCCGCCATGCGGGGGAGGGAGAGGGGCTCAATCCCCCGCCGCCACCCCGTCCCGCCGCGGATCCGCTGCGCCCTCCAGCCGGCCATCCGGCAGCCGGCGGATCACCTGCAGCCCGGTGTTCATCACGACCACCCTCGGCGCATGGCCCAGCGCCTGCAAGGCGGGCGCCAGCTCCGCCAGCGGCGTGCCCTGTTCCAGCTCCTCCACGCCATTCTGCGCGCCGATCCGCGGCCGCGCCGTGGCGCGTTCGGCATCGCCGCCGAAGACCAGCACCTCGATCACCGCGGCGGCCACCGCATCGGGAATGCGCGCGCCGCCGCCGGCGCCCAGCACCAGCTCCGGCCGCCCATCCGCGCCGAAGACCATGGTGGGCGCCATGGTGGTCACGGGCCGCTTGCCCGGCGCCAGGCGGTTCTGCGCGGGGGCCTCCGCCGTGCCCGGGTTCACGGCGAAATTGGTCATGCCGTTGTTCAGCGTGACGCCCATGGCCAGCAGCTCGGCGCCGAAATTCAGGTTGTTGGTGGTGGTAAAGGCCACCGCATTGCCGGCGGCGTCGAGGATGGAGAGCTGCGTCGTCGCCGTCTCCGCCATCGGGTCGCTGGGCGTCGGCAGGGCGCCATGGCGTTCCGCCGGCGTGCCGGGCGCCACGGTTTCCATTGCGCGCGCTGGCCCGGCGAGCGCCGCGCGGGCATCGAGGTAGTCGCGCGCCAGCAGCCCGGCCTGGGGCACCGCCACCTGGTCCGGGTCGCCCATCCAGCGGCGCCGGTCGGCGGTGGCGAGCCGGCTGGCCTCGAGGAAGATATGCGCGGCCTCGGCGCTGTCGCGCGTGGCCCGCGCGATGCCCAGCCGCTCCGCCAGCCCCAGCGTCTGCAGCACCGCGACACCGCCGGAGGAGGGCGCCGCGGCGGTGCAGATGCGCCGTGCCAGAACCTCGGCGCAGATCGGCGCGCGTTCGACGGCGCGATAGCCGGCAAGGTCGGCGAGTGTCATCCAGCCCGGCACCGCATGGTCCTGCACCGCCTGGACCACGGCGCGGCCGAGCGTGCCGCCATAGAGCGTGGCCGGACCTTCCGTGGCCAGCAGTCGCAGCGCCGCCGCCTGCTCCGGATTGCGGAAGGGCGCGCCGGCGGCCAGCGGCTGGCCGCCCGCGTCGAAATACAGCGCGCGGATCGCCGGCACGCGGGCGAGTTCCGCCGCGCGGTTTCGGATCACCTGGTGCAGATAGGGCGGCAGCGGAAAGCCCTGCTCCGCCAGGGCAATGGCCGGGGCGAAGAGATCCGCCCAGGGCAGCCTTCCATGCGCCGCATGCGCCAGCGCCAGCGCGGCGATGGTGCCCGGCACCGCGACGGCGCGGCCGGATCGCGCGACGGTGGCGGGCCCGACGCCGCCCGCCGTCAGCCGGTCCGCGCTCGCCGCCGGCGCGCTGGCGATGCCCTCATAGTAGCGCAGCCGTCCGGCGGCCTGGTCCCAGACCAGGATAAAGGCGCCGCCGAGCACGCCGCTGGCATGCGGCTCCGCCACCGAGAGCGCCGCCTGCGCCGCGATCGCCGCATCCACCGCGGACCCGCCGGCGCGCAGCATGGCCAGCGCCGCCTCCGTCGCATGCGGGCTGGCGGTGGCCGCCATTTGGCGCGTGGCCCGCGCCGGCTCCGACGCGGCGGGTCCGGCGAGGATCAGGAAGGCGAGCAACAGGCGGCGCATGGCGTGACCTCTTAACCAGAACATCCGGCGGCCCGCCGCACTTCAGGCGGGCCGAGGCCGCGAATGCGGCCCGCGGCTTATGCCGCGCAGGGCAGACATGCCTTGGCATGTCTGCGAGGCAAAGCCTCAGTTCCTTCGGGGCAGGACCTCGGGATTGACGATGACATCGGGGTCGATCGTGCCGGCGAAGCAGGCCAGGGCGGCGGCCGCGCTGTCCAGCGCCATGCGGCGCAGCCCCTCCGCCGTGCTGGCGGCGACATGCGGCGTCATGATCAGGTTGGGGGCGGAGAGCAGGCTGATCGGCGCTTCCACCGGCTCCTCCTCGAAGACATCGATACCGGCGGCGGAGAGGTGGCCAGAGCGCAGCGAAGCCTCCAGTGCGACCTGATCCACGATGGTGCCGCGCGCGGTATTGACCAGCACGGCGCCCTTCTTCATGCGGGCCATGAAGGCGCCGTCGATGATGTTGCGCGTGGCCGGGCCGCTCGGCACATGGACGGTGACGATATCCGCCTCCGCCGCCGCGGTCGCCGCATCATCCACCGGTTCGAAGCCGAGGCCGCGGATGCTGCCCTTGCCGATATTGGGATCGCGCACCAGCACGCGCATGCCGAAGGCGGCGCAGAGCTTCGCCACGCGCGTGCCGATGCGGCCGAAGCCCACCACCAGCACGGTCTTGCCCTGCAGGTCGAAGGTCGGAAGGTTGGTCTGCGCGCCCCAGACGGGCGTCTCCGCGCGCAGATTCGCGTTGAAGCTGGTCAGCTTGCGGGCGCAGGCCAGCATCATCATCAGCGCGTGTTCCGCGACCGAGACCGCATTGGCCTCCGGCGTGATGGCGAGCGGAATGCCGCGTTCCGTCAGCGCCGGCACGTCGACGATGTCGTAGCCGACGCCGTGCCGCACCAGGATCTTCAGATTGGTGCAATGCGCCAGAAAGGCGCGGTCGATGCGGATGGTACGCACGATCAGCGCATCCGCCTTGGGCAGGTTGGCGGCAAGGCTCTCGGGCGAGAGGTCCATCAGCACGTCCACGGTGACGCCCGGCGTCGCCCGCATCTTGGCGATGGCTTCCTCGTGGATCGGGCGGACGCAGATCACATGCGGCATGGTCTTGCCTTCACAGCTGGTGATGGGCGGCGGGGCCGAGCAGGGCCTCGCGGAAACGCGCCTGCAGGATGGCGCCATCGCGCGGCGGCAGCACCAGCGGCAGGTTGCCCGGCGCGATTTTTGTCACGGCAAAGACCGTGCCCGTGCCGGCATGGATTTCGGCCCGCAGCGCCGGAACCTGTTCCAGCGTCGTCAGGGTGCGCGCGCCCGCAAGGCCGGCGCCGCGCGCCATGGCGGCCAGGTCCACGCCATGCCGCGTCGCCGTCTCCTGGTTGCCCGTCTCGCTGTAATGCTCGTTGTCCAGCACGACGATGGAGAGATTTTGGGGCTTCTGGACCGCGATGGTGGCCATTGCGCCCAGCGCCATCAGCATCTCGCCATCGCCGGTGATGACCAGCACCTTGGCCGAAGGCTGCGCCAGGGCAAGACCCAGGCCCATCATCGCGGCACCGCCCATGCCGCCCCACAGCGGCAGATTGCGCGGGGTGTCGCCGATGGCGGTGATGTCCCAGGCGGAGGCGCCGAGGCCGGCGATCACCAGCAGCTCGCCGCGGTCTTCCAGCAAAGCGCGCACCACGTCGCGCCGGTTCGGATACTCGGCCATGGCTCAGTCCTTCCCGAAGGTCTTGGCGCCGATCAGGCGCTGGCCGAGCAGCGTCGCCGCCGGCCGGAAGGTATTGAAGGCCAGCCGCAGCGTCGCATCGACGGTGGCCGCCACATCCTCCGGCCGATCGGCGCGATGCACGATGGTGCCCATCGCCTCCAGCACCGCCGGCGTCGCCTGGCCCATCGGGATCTGCGCCGGATTGAATTCGGCGAAATCGCCGCGCATGGTCACGATCATCGGCAGCGGCGTGCGATGAATGTGTGAGAGCGACAGCATGTTGACGCAGTTGCCGACGCCGGAGGACTGCATCAGCAGCACGCCCTTCACGCCCCCGAGCCAGGCGCCGCAGAGCAGGGCGACACCCTCCTCCTCCGTCGTCAGGGTCACCACCGTCATTTCATTGTCGGCGAGGCACCGCTTGATCAGCCGGCTGTGCCCGGCATCCGGCACCAGGGCGACCTGGGTGATGCCATTGGCCTTCAGCGCCTCATAGATGGCGTCGGGCCATTCCGCCGCCGCATCCGGGCGCATTTCCAGTTTCTGGCGATCCATGCCGGCGCTCTCTCCCAAGCCTGATTTGTGGCATCCTCCCCCCGGTGGCGGCGGCTGGCAAGGAGAGGGCGGCATGGGTTTTTCCGCGGTGGTGGGCGGTACGCGCCACATCTTCGCCGATCTGCGGCAGCTCCTGGCCTGCGCCACGCCCTTCCGGTCCGGCGATGCCCTGGCCGGGCTCGCGGCCGAAAGCGCGGCGCAGCGCGTGGCGGCGCAGCGGGCGCTGGCCGACCTGCCGCTGCGGCACTTTCTGCAGGAGGCGGTGGTGCCCTATGAGGCGGATGAGGTCACGCGGCTGATCCTGGACAGTCACGACGCCGCCGCCTTCGCGCCTGTCGCGCACCTCACCGTCGGCGGCTTTCGCGACTGGCTCCTGGCAGCGGACCCCGCCGCCGTCACCGCCCTGGCCCCCGGCCTGACGCCGGAGATGGTGGCGGCACTGTCAAAAATCTGCCGGCTGCAGGACCTGGTAGCGATTGGGGCGAAGTGCCGGGTGGTGACGAGGTTCCGCAACACGCTGGGCCTGCCCGGCACGCTCTCCATCCGCCTGCAGCCGAACGACCCGGTGGATGATCCGAAGGGCATCGCGGCGCAGGTGCTGGACGGGCTGCTGCTGGGCGCCGGGGATGCCGTGATCGGCGTGAACCCGGCCACCGACAATGTCGAGAATCTGTGCCGCGTGCTCGGCCTGCTGGATGCGGTGCGGGACCGCTATGCGATCCCGACCCAGTCCTGCGTGCTGGCCCATGTCACCACCACGCTGCTGGCGATGCAGCGCGGCGCGCCGGTGGATCTGGTGTTCCAGTCCATCGGCGGCACCCAGGGCGTGAATGAGAGTTTTGGCGTCTCCCTGGCCTTGCTGGCGGAGGCGCATGAGGCCGCGCTGTCCCTCAAGCGCGGCACCCTGGGCGACAACTGCATGTATTTCGAGACCGGCCAGGGCAGCGCGCTGTCCGCCGAGGCGCATCACGGCGTGGACCAGCAGACGCTGGAGGCCCGCGCCTATGCCGTCGCACGCCGCTTTCGCCCGCTGCTGGTGAACAGCGTCGTCGGCTTCATCGGCCCCGAATACCTGTTCGACGGCAAGCAGATCACCCGCGCGGGGCTGGAGGACCATATGTGCGGCAAGCTGCTTGGCCTGCCGATGGGTGTGGATGTCTGCTACACCAACCATGCCGAGGCGGACCAGGACGACATGGACGCGCTGCTGACGCTGCTCGGCGTGGCGGGCGTGACCTATGTGATGGGCGTGCCGGGCGCGGACGACACCATGCTCGCCTACCAGTCCACCTCCTTCCATGACGGGCTTTTCGTGCGCGCCGCGCTGGGCAAGTCGCCGGCGCCGGAATTCGCCGCATGGCTGCAACGGATGGGGCTGGCCGGGCGCACGCCGGACCGCCTGCCCATGGCGGTGGCGGGGCTGCTGTGAGCGCGCCGACCCTCTGGCGCGACCTGCGCCGCTTCACCGCGGCGCGCGTGGCGCTGGGCCGCGTCGGCAATGGCCTGCCAACCGCGGCGCATCTCGATTTCCAGGAGGCGCATGCCCAGGCGCGCGATGCCGTCTGGTCCACGCTGGATGTGCCGGCGCTGCAGGCGGCGCTCGGCGCGCAGGTGGTGGCGAGCGCCGCGCCGGATCGCCGCACCTATCTGCTGCGCCCCGATCTCGGCCGGCGCCTGGCGGAGGGCGCCAGCTTCACGCCGCGCCCCGGCTGTTTCGCCATCGTGGTGGCCGATGGGCTCTGCGCCACCGGCGTGCAGGCCCAGGCGCCGGCGCTGGTCGCTTCGCTGACCACCGGCCTGCAGAGGGCGGGGTGGGACGTCGCGCCGCCGGTCATCGCCACCCAGGCGCGCGTCGCCATCGGTGACGCCATCGGCCAGGCGCTGGGGGCCGCCATGGTCGCGGTGCTGATCGGCGAAAGGCCGGGCCTCTCCGCGCTCGACAGCATGGGCATCTACCTGACTCACGCCCCGCGCCCCGGCCGCACCGATGCCGAGCGCAATTGCATCAGCAATATCCGTCCCGGCGGGCTCAGCCTGGCGGAGGCGGTGGCAAAACTGCTGTGGCTTGTCGCCGCTGCCCGCGGCCTGGGCGCCACCGGCGTGGCGCTGAAGGATGAGCAGCCGGCGCTGCCGCTGATCGAGGATCAGCCAGGCGGCAGGTGAACCGCCAGCCACAGCGCATCCGCGCTGGTCGCCACCACGCGATGCCGGCAGCGCGCCGGCAGCACCGCCCAATCCCCCGCCGCCATCGCCCGCGTTGTGCTGTCGGCAAAGCCCAGCGTGGCGCTGCCGCGCGCCAGCAGAACGAATTCCGTGCCGGGCTGGTCGTACCAGAAGCCCGCCGGGCTGGCGGCGCGGTGGGAGGCGATGCGCTCGATCACCACCTCGCCTTCCGTCAGCAGCGACGCGAAGCTCTCGCCGCCTTCCGCCGGGGCCTCACCGTCCCCCAGTGCTCCGAAGCGCGGGGCCGTCACGCGGCCAACGCCGCCTCCACCGCCTGCGCCACCGCGAACAGCCGCGCATCGCCGCCATGCTCGCCCATCAGCTGGAAGCCGACCGGCGCCTCCCCCTTCTTGTGGCAGGGCAGGCTGATGGCGCAGCGGTCGAGGAAATTGCCGACCGCCGTGTTGCGCAGCAGCATCAGGTTGATGCGGCCGTATTCCGCCTCGTCCTCGATCTCGCGGATCGCCGGCGGTACTAGCGGGCAAGTGGGGGAGACGACCGCATCGAAGGCCGCGGTGCGCGCCGCGAAGGCGGCGATGATCCGCGCGCGGTCCTGACCGAGCTGGATATAGTCCGCCGCTGACATCTGCCCGCCGCGCAGGATGCGCGAAAGAATGCGCTGGTCATAGGCCTCGCGCTGCCGCTCGATCAGCCCGCGATGCCAGGCGAAGGCCTCGGAGGCCGCGAAGCCGCCCGTCGCATTGGCCTTCGGGATTTCTGCCAATTCCGGCACCACCAGTTTTTCGATGCGCGCGCCGGCGGCCGAAAGCCTTGATAAAGCCGCCTCGAAGGCGGTGGTCACCGGCGGGTCCCAGTTCTCCGTGACATAGCCCTGCAGCACGCCGAGGCGCAGCCCGGCCACCGGCATGGAAGGGGCCGGGGTCCAGCCCTCCCCACCGGCCATCAGACTGTCGATCACGGCGCAGCAGGCCACGGAATTGGCGATCGGCCCCAGGCTGTCCAGCGTGAAGGACAGCGGCAGCGTGCCAGTCAGCGGCACCCGCTTCGCGGTCGGCTTCCAGCCGACGATGCCGCACAGCGCCGCCGGGATGCGGCAGGATCCGCCGGTGTCCGACCCGAGCCCCGCCAACCCCATCCCATCCGCCACGGCGACGGCGGCGCCGGAAGAGGAGCCGCCCGGCAGCCGCCCGGTCGCTCGGTCCCAGGGGCTGCGCGGCGTGCCGTAATGCGGATTGTGGCCGAGGCCGGAGAAGGCGAATTCCACCATGTTGGTGCGGCCCAGCACCACGAAGCCGGCGCGCTGCAGCCGGGCGACGCTGGGCGCCGTGGCGGTGGCGGGCGCGACATCGTCCAGGGCGCGGGACCCGCCCCGCGTCTGCTGCCCGGCCTCGTCATACAGGTCCTTGATGCTGATCGGGATGCCGGCCCAGGGGCTGGGCGCTCGGCCGGCGGCCCGCAGCGAATCCATCGCCCGCGCCGCGGCGCGCGCGGCCTCCGCCTGCACCACCAGGAAGGCGCGCGATCCCTCGCCGGCCGGATCGGCGATGCGCGCCAGCGCGGCTTCCGTCAACGCGACGGCGGTGCTGCGCCCGGCGGCGAGGTCGGCGGCGGCTTCGGCGATGGTGGCAGGGGGCATGGCGCAGGGCATCCGGCAGAGTTCGGCCGGATGCTGCGCAGGAAGCCGGCGCGCCGCAAGCCGCGCGCAGCGGTCTCAGCCGTGCGGGGCGCGGGGGATGGCGTCGTTGGCCGGCGGGATGGCGACGATCAGCTCCAGCACCGCCGGATAGACCAGGTAGCCGACCAGCCCGGCCGGCAGCAGCCGCACGCCACCGGCTTCGGCTTCCTCAATGGTGCTGTCCCGGTCCATGCTGCTCTCCGCGCCGACGGAAGGCGAGCGCGGCAGGGGCCACCGGCGTTCCTGTCCGCGGCCTTCCTGGCGGCGAATTGACAAAGCCATCCGCGCCAGTTGTATGATGTCGTATAACCCTGCGTCACAAGGCGCCGGGAGGGGAAGGAGAGGACCACCATGAAAGCGATGCGCGCGATTCGCGCCCAGGCCCTGACCGTCATGCGCGCAGGCGCCCTGGCCGCCGCCGCCCTGCTGCCCTGGGCAGCGACCCCCGCCACCGCGCAGGAATGGCGCGGCTGGAACATCCATGCGGCGGATTATCCCAATGGCCAGGGCCT
The DNA here is from genome assembly GCF_019024325.1 of Falsiroseomonas tokyonensis. GTDB lineage: Bacteria > Pseudomonadota > Alphaproteobacteria > Acetobacterales > Acetobacteraceae > Falsiroseomonas > Falsiroseomonas tokyonensis. The sequence continues at coordinate 339,802 of NZ_JAFNJS010000001.1, read as the reverse complement.
GGACCGCTTCGGCCAGCTGGTCATGCAGCGCACCAACAACCGCATCCGCATGCGCACCTACCACTCCGCGCAGCTCGGCCAGCAGGACGAGGCGATCCAGCAGATGCGGCTGGGCTCCATCGACTTCGGCAATTTCAACCTCTCGCCCTTCAACAACCTGGCGCCGTCCACCAATGTGGTGACGCTGCCCTTCCTGTTCCGCAACGTGGCGCATCTGCATGCCGCGATCGATGGCGCGACGGGGGAAGAGATCGCCAAGGACCTGGAGGCGATCGGCATCATCGCACTCGCCTGGTACGATGGCGGCGCGCGCAGCGTCTATGCGACGCGTCCGATCCGCACGCCGGCCGATATGCGCGGCCTGAAGATCCGCGTGCAGACCAGCGACCTGTGGATCGACCTGATGCGCGCGCTGAACGCGAACCCCACGCCGCTGCCCTTCGGCGAGGTCTTCACAAGCCTGCAGTCCGGTGTGATCGATGCGGCGGAGAACAACTTCCCCTCCTATGAAAGCACGCGGCATTTCGAGGTGGCGCGCTTCTACTCCACCACGGAACACTCCAACGTGCCGGAGGTGCTGGCCGTCTCGCGCCAGCGCTGGCAGCGGCTGAATGAGCAGGAGCGCACGATCCTGCGCGACGCCGCGCGCGAAAGCGCCGCCCTGCAGCGCCAGCTCTGGGCGGAGCGGGAGCGCGTCTCGCGCCAGCGCGTGGAGGCCGCGGGCGTCACGGTGATCGAGATCGCCGACCGCACGCCCTGGTCGTCGCTGATGGAGCCGGTCTACGCGAAATACGCGGCGACGCCGCGGTTGGCCGGCATGGTGCAGGCGATCCGCGCGCTGCCCTGATCGGGTCCTGGACAGGGGGGGGCGGCCAAGGCCGCCCCCTTTTTCGTCTCCGCCGTTCCTCACCGCTGGCTGGGTGCCCGATGCCATGGCGATGTTTTCCCGCATTCTCGATATTTTCTGCCACATCGTCGTCGTGGTCGCCGGCATCGCGCTGGTCGGGCTGGTGGTGATGATGGGCTGGATGGTCTTCGGCCGCTACGTGCTGAACGACACGCCGACCTGGATCGAACGCGCCGCCACGCTCTCCATCCTCTGCATCGCGTTGCCCGTCGCCGCCGTGGGGGTGCGGGAGCGTTTCCACCTGTCCGTCCTCGGCTTCCGCGAGACCCTGCCGATGCAGGCGCAGCGCTGGATCGCGGTGGGCTGCGATACTGCCGTCGGTGTCTTCGGCTTCGCCATGATGGTCTATTCGCAGGAACTCGTGGACATGGTCTGGAACTTCAAGATTCCGCTGCTCGGCATCAGCCAGGGCTGGACCTATGTGCCGCTGCAGGTCTGCGGCGGGCTGGTGACCCTCTTCGCCATCGAGCAGGTGCTGCGCGACATCCTGAACAAGGACGGTCCCGAACAGCGCGGCGTGGCCGCGGCCTTCCTGGAGTAACCGCGCGTGGAATTCGGCCTTCTCCTGATCTTCGGCATCTTCTTCCTGGGCGTCATCGCCGGCGTGCCGGTGGCCTTCGTGCTCGGCATCTCCGCGCTGGCCGGCTTCCTGTATGAGGGCATCAACCCCGCCGTCGCCTTCCAGCAGATGGCCAGCGGCATGAGCATCTTCGCGCTGCTGGCGATTCCCTTCTTCATCTTCGCGGGCGAGCTGATGCTGCATGGCGGCATCGCGCGCCGGCTGGTGGCGCTGGCCTCCGCCGCCGTGGGCTGGATGCGCGGCGGGCTCGGCATGGTCGATGTCTCCACCTCCATGCTGTTCGGCGGCATCTCGGGCTCAGCGGTCGCGGATACCTCCGCCACCGGCGTCATCCTGATCCCGGCGATGAAGGCCAAGGGCTATGGCGTGGACTATGCGGTCTCGCTGACCGTCACCTCCTCCATCGCCGGCATCCTGATTCCGCCCAGCCACAACATGATCCTCTACAGCCTGGCGGCGGGCGGCGGCATTTCCGTCACCGCGTTGTTCATCGCCGGCATCGTGCCGGGGCTGATGATGTGCGGCTTCCTCGCCATCGCCGCCTATGTCATGGCGGTGCGCCGCGGCTATCCGGCGGAACCCTGGGCCGGCTTCCGCCACCTGCTCTGGAAATTCGTGGACGCGCTGCCCGGCCTGTTCACCGCCTTCATCATCCTGGGCGGCGTGCTGTCCGGCGTCTTCACCGTGACGGAAAGCGCCGCCTTCGGCACGCTCTGGGCGCTGCTGGTCACGGTGCTGGTCTATCGCAGCCTCAGCTGGGCGGATTTCAAGGTGGCGGTCGCGGCCAGCGTGCGCACCTCCGCCGTCGTTTTCCTGCTGGTCGGCACCGCCACCGCCTTCGCCTATCTGCTGGCGCTGTATCGCCTGCCCGACCTGCTGACGGAGGGGATGCTGGCGATCAGCTCCAACCCCGTCGTCATCATGCTGATGATCAATGTCTGCCTGCTGCTGCTGGGCTGCGTGATGGATATGGCGGCGCTGATCCTGATCACCACGCCGATCTTCCTGCCCGTGGTGGTGGCGATCGGCATCGATCCGGTGCAGTTCGGCATGATCATGATGATGAATCTCGGCCTGGGCCTGACCACGCCGCCGGTCGGCGCCGTGCTTTTCGTCGGCTGCGCCATCGGCCGTATCCGGATCGAGGATGTGATGCGCACCATCTGGCCCTTCTATGGCGCGATCGCCTTGGCGCTGCTGCTGACCACCTATTGGCCCGCCGTGTCGCTGACCCTGCCGCGGCTGCTGCTCGGCTACGAGGGCTGAGCCGCATGTTCCGTCTTGCCGCCGACCTGCGCGCGCAGGTCGGCGAAAGCCCGGTCTGGGACGCGGCGCGCGGCCTGCTCTGGATGGTCGACATCCTGGCCCCCTGCGTCATCCGCTTCGACCCCGCCACCGGCGTCACCCGCCGCATCCCGGTGCCGGAGGTGTGTGGCAGCCTCGCGCTGTGCCGGTCCGGCGCGCTGCTGGTGGCGCAGCGCGCCAGCGTGGTGCGACTGGACCCCGTGACCGGCGCCATCACGCCCTTCGCCGACATGCCCGGGGAGCCCGCGCATAACCGGCTGAACGACGGCAAGGTGGGGCCGGATGGCTGCTTTTGGGTCGGCAGCATGGACAACCGGCCGGAAAAGCACCCCACCGGCATCCTGTGGCGCGTCCGGCCTGATGGCGGCGTGGAGCGCAGGCGGGACGGGCTGGTCGTCTCCAACGGCCTCGCCTGGTCGCCGGATGGCCGCACCATCTGGCATTCCGATAGCCGCCGCGCGGTGCTCGATGCCGCCGATTTTGACCCTGCCACCGGCGCCATTGGCCCCTGGCGGCGGGTGCGCGAGCTGGACGAGGCGACGGGCCGCCCGGATGGCGGGGCCTGCGATGCCGAGGGCAACTACTGGTCCGCCGGCGTCTCCGCCGGGCGGATCAACGTGATCGCGCCCGATGGCGCGATCCTGCGCCAGTTCGACTTTCCCGTGCCGGCGCCCACCATGCCCTGCTTCGCCGGGCCGGACCTTTCCACCCTGTTCGTCACCAGCCTGCGCGCCGGCAAGGATTCGGCGACGCTGGCCGCGCACCCCACCCTCGGCGGGCTGTTCCGCGCCGAAGGCCTGGGCCAGGGTGCGCCCATCACGCTTTTCGCCGACTGAGGATCCCTTCCATGTCCAAACCCATCCTGCTGACCGGCGCCTCCGGCAATCTCGGCCGCATGCTGACGAAGGAATTGTCGGCGGCCGGCTATAGGCTGCGCCTGACCGACATCATGCCCTTCCCGGACGAGCTGCCGAAGGGTGCGACCTTCGTGAAGGCGAACCTGACCGAATCGCTGGCCATCGTCCGCCAGGCGGAAGGCTGCGGCACCATCCTGCATTTCGGCGGCGTCTCGGTGGAAAAGCCCTTCGAGGAAGTGGCCGGGCCCAACCTGCATGGCCTCTACCACATCTACGAGGCGGCCCGGATGTTCGGCGCCCGCGTGGTCTTCGCCAGTTCCAACCACTCCATCGGCTTCCACACCCGCCCGCAGGGCAACCAGGAAAAGCTCGACGCCGACTGCGCCTTCCGGCCCGACGGCTACTACGGCCTGTCGAAAGTGTACGGCGAGCTGATGGGCCGCATGTACTGGGACAAGCACGGGGTGGAGAACGTCAATATCCGCATCGGCTCCTGCTTCCCGAAGCCGATCAACAAGCGGATGCTGGCTACCTGGCTGTCCTATCCCGACCTGGCCCGCCTGATCACCCGCACGATCGAGGCCGAGCGCGTGGGCCATTGCGTGGTCTGGGGCGCCTCCAAGAACCCCGACACTTTCTGGGGCGAGGACCATCGCGACCGGCTGGGCTGGCAGCCGCAGGACACCGCCGAGGATTATCGGGCCGAGGTCGGCGCGATCGTCTCCGACGATCCGGTGGAGGAGCGCTACCAGGGCGGCGGCTATTGCTCGATCGAGTATTCCCGCAAAGGCGGCTTTTCGCCGCGCGACCAGTTCGACCTGGACTGAGGATTTTCGGGCCCGCGCCCGGCCTTTAGTCTGGGCGGCGGGCGTGCGGCTTTCGGGGACAAGGGATGATCAGGATTGCCTCGGGCGACTGGGACGCCACCATCCTGGTCAGTCATGGTGCGGCCCTCGGCGCGCTGTCCTGGCGCGGGGTGCCGGTGGTGGAGCCGGTGCCAGACGGGGAAAACCCGAACCGCGGGCTGCACAGCGCCTTCCTGATGGCGCCCTGGACCAACCGCCTGGCCGATGGGCGGATTTCCGTCGGCGGGCATGACTACACCATGCCGATCAACCGCCTGCTGGAAGGCCATGCGCTGCACGGCTTCGTCCGCGACCGCGCCTGGGCGGTGGAGAGCCAGGCGCCCGAGCGTGCGGTGATGAGCTGTGTCGTCGACCACGCGCCCTTCCGCTGCGCCGCGCGGCTGGAGGTGGCGCTGGCCCCGGAAGGCCTGACTCTGGAGCTAGAGCTGACCAATACCGGGGATGCCGAGACGCCCATGGGCATCGGCTGGCACCCCTTCTTCACCCGCCCGCCCGGCACCCGCCTTCGCTTCGCAGCCAGCACCGTCTTCGGCCGCGACGCCCGCAACCTGGCCATCGCGCCCCGCCCCTGCGCCGGGCTGAACGGCGGGGAGGAGGTGCTGGCGGGCCTCGACACCCATTTCACCGGCTGGGATGGCACGGCGGTGATGACCCGCCCCGGCGGTCCGGACCTGGCGCTGACCGCCACCGGCGACTGGGCCCGCAACCTGCAGGTCTATGCCCCGCGCGGCGTGCCGGTGCTCTGCGTGGAACCGGTCAGCCATGTGCCGGATGTGGTGAACCGGCCGCAGCTGGCGGCCCATGGCCCGATGCACCTGCTGGCGCCAGGCGCGGCGCTGCGGGGCGGCGCAACCTTGCTGCTGCTGTAGGCGTCGCCCCCCTTTCACAACTGGCGCGCGACAGGCCAAACTGCGCGCATGCGAAGCGCTCTTGTTCTTGGTGCCGGCGTCATGGGCCTCTCGGCCGCCTGGGCGCTGTCCCGCGCCGGCTGGGCGGTGCGGGTGGTGGACCAGGATCCCGTGCCCAATCCCCGCGGCAGCTCCGTGGACGACCACCGTCTGATCCGCCACGCCTATGGCGCGGCGCTCGGCTATATGCGGATGATCGACCCCGCCCATGCCGCCTGGGACCTGCTTTTCGCCGAGGCCGGGGAGCGGCCCTATGTGCCGACCGGCGTCCTCGCCTTGGCCAATGCCCCCGGCGGCTGGCTGGCGGAAAGCCAGGCGGCCCTGCGCGCCGATGGCCATGCGGTGCAGGCGCTGGGGGCCGAGACGGTGGCTGCGCGCTATCCCTGGCTCTCGCCGGATGGCATCGCGAGCGCCTTCCACCTGCCGTCGGGCGGCGTGCTGCTGGCGCGGCGCATCGTGGAACTGCTGGCCCGCCAGCTGGCCGGCCGCGGCATCGATATCCGCCGCGGCCACGCCCTTTCGGTCGACCCCGCCCGTGGGGCGGTGACGCTCGCCGATGGCACGCGGCTGCAGGCGGACCTGCTGGTGGTGGCCGCCGGCCCCTGGGCGCCGCGGCTGCTGCCCGCGCTGGCCGCACGGGTGCGCCCGACGCGGCAGATCATCGTCCGCCTGGTCCCGCCGCCCGCCCATTCGGAAGGCTGGCGGACCGCGCCCATGCTGCTGGACCTGGCCGAGGATGGCGGCTTCTACGCCGTGCCGCCGGTGGCCGGCACGCCGCTGAAGATCGGCGACCACCGCTTCGCCCCGACCTCCGACCCCGATGCCCCGCGCGAGGCCAGCCCCGCCGAGGCGGAGGCGATCCTGCACCTGGCGCGGCACCGGATCCGGGACCTCGAGAGCTATCGCGTGCTTTCCGCCGCCGCCTGCTATTACGACGTGGAACCGGGGGAGCGATTCGTGGTGGAGCGGCTGGGGGAACGCGCCTTCGTCATGTCCGGATTCTCGGGCCACGGCTTCAAGTTCGGTGCGCTGCTCGGTCTGGCTTTGGCGCGGGCCGCGGGCGACGCCACCCTGGCGATGGGCCTGCCCGGCTGGGCCGCCGGCGCCACCCCACCCCCGCCCGGCCTGCTGGCCGATCTCGAACAAGGCTCCCTCGCATGAGCGTGACGGACGACCTGGTGCTCGGCCTGACCCGGGTGATCGACCTGCCTTCCCTGACGGAAGCCGCCGGCGCGCGGCTCGACGCCGCCGATATCGCCGCCCTGGTCGAGGAAGCCGCCCGCTTCACCGGCGAAAAAATGGCGCCCGGCTGGCAGCAGGCGGACCGCCACGGCGCCCGCTACGCCAATGGCACGGTCACCGTGCCGCCGCACTACAGCCAGCTGATGCGCGACTGGATCGAGAGCGGCTGGCAGGGTATCGCCGCGCCGGCCGAGCATGGCGGCCAGGCCCTGCCGCATGCGCTGTGGATCGCCGTGACCGAACTGGCCTCCGCCGCCGACATGGCCTTCTTCCTCGGCCCGGTGCTGACGGCCGGCGCCATCGACCTGCTGGTGGGCCATGCGACGCCCGACCAGGCGGCGCGCTGGCTGCCCAACCTCGTCTCCGGGACCTGGACCGGCACCATGTGCCTGACCGAGCCACAGGCCGGCTCCGACCTGTCCGCCCTGCGTTGCCGCGCGGAGCCGGTGGGTGAGGGCCGCTACGCCCTGCATGGGCAAAAAATCTACATCACCTGGGGCGAGCACGACCTCACCGAAAACATTCTCCACCTGGTGCTGGCCCGGCTGCCCGGCGCGCCCGAAGGCTCCCGCGGCATCTCGCTGTTCGCCGCGCCCAGGGTCCTGCCCAATGGCCAGCGCAACGGGCTGCGTTGCGGCGGCATCGAGCACAAGCTCGGCATCCACGCCTCGCCCACCTGCATCATGCTGTTCGACGGCGCCGAGGCCGAGCTGGTGGGCGAGCCCGGCCGCGGCCTGAACGCCATGTTCGCCATGATGAACGCCGCCCGCCTGGCCGTCGGCGTGCAGGGCGTCGGCCAGGGCGCCCGCGCCCTGGCGCTGGCCGAAGCCTATGCCGCGCAGCGCAGCCAGAACGGCCGCATGATCGCGCAGCACCCCGATGTCGCCCGCATGCTGGCCGAGATGCGCGCCACCACCCTGGCCGGTCGGCTGCTGGCGCTGGAAGCCGCCGCGGCGCTGGACCGCCACCACCTGCTGGGCGAGGAATCCGGCGCCACCCGCCTCGCCTTGCTCACCCCTATCGTGAAGGCCTGGTGCACCGACCGGGGCGTGGAGAATGCCAGCCTCGGCATCCAGGTGCATGGCGGCATGGGCTTCGTCGAGGATAGCGGCGCCGCCCAGGTGCTGCGCGACGCCCGCATCGCCCCGATCTATGAGGGCACCAACGGCATCCAGGCCATCGACCTGCTGGTGCGCAAGCTGGCCCGCGACGAGGGCGCCGCGATGCGCGGCCTGCTGGCGGAGGTCGCCGCCAGCGACCCCCGCCTGGCCGAGCCCACCGCCCGCCTCAGCCAGGCGACGGACCACATGCTCGCCCTGCAGGCGCAGGACCCCGATACGGCGCAATCCCTGGCGGCCGCCTATCTCGATGCCTGTGGCTGGCTGCTGGGCGGCTGGATGCTGGCGCGCGCCGCCGCAGCCTCCCCCACCCATGCGCCCCTGGCCGGCTTCTACCTGGCCCGCCTGCTGCCGCGGGCCGAGGCGCGGTGCCGCGAAATCCAAGGGGGCGCAGCCGTTCCTGCGCCAATGGTGCATTAACCCCATGTCCGGACCTCTTGCAGGCTGGGGCGGCGCACGCATTTGCACCCCACTCACATGACCGCACCCCTGTCCTCCCCCGCCCTTCACCGCTCCCGCCCCAAGGTCGCTATCGTCGGCGCCGGGCCCGGGGGCCTCGCCGCCGCCATGCTGCTGGCCGCCTCCGGCGCCAGGGTCACGGTCTATGAAAAAGATGAGGTGGTTGGCGGGCGCACCCGCACCCTGACCTCCCCCGAAGGCTACAGCTTCGACCTGGGGCCCACCTTCTTCCTGTATCCGCGCATCCTGAAGGAGATCTTCTCCCGCTGCGGCGCGGACCTGGAACAGGAAGTCGATATGCGGCGGCTGGAGCCGCAATACCGGCTGCTCTTCGAACAGGGCGGCGACGTCACGAAGCTGGACGCCAGCGCCGACCTCGACCGCATGGAAGCCGAGATCGCCCGCATCTCGCCCGAGGACGCCAAGGGCCTGCGCCCCTTCATGCGGGAAAACCGCGCCAAGCTGGAAGCCTTCCGGCCGGTGCTGGAACGCGCCTTCTCCACCGCCGCCGACATGATCCGCCCGGACATGATCAAGGCGCTGCCGCTGATGAAGCCCTGGTCCACCGTGGACCGCGACCTGGCGCGCCACTTCAAGGACCCCCGCGTCCGCCTGGCCTTCTCCTTCCAGACCAAATACCTGGGCATGTCGCCGTTCAAGTGCCCGGCGCTGTTCACCATCCTGTCCTTCCTGGAATACGAACACGGCGTCTTCCACCCGATCGGCGGCTGCGGTGCCGTCTCCAACGCCATGGCCCGCGTGGCCGAACGCCTCGGCGCTGATATCCGCCTGAACAGCCCGATCGACCGCATCGCCTTCGAAGGCCGCCGCGCCAAGGGCGTCGAGATCGGTGGCACCCGCCACGATGCCGACGCCGTGGTGGTGAACGCGGACTTCGCCGGCGCCATCCCAAAGCTGATCCCGGACCACCTCCGCCGCAAAGGCTGGACCGACAAGAAGATCAGCAAGGCCCGCTACTCCTGCTCCACCTTCATGCTCTACCTCGGCCTCGACCGGACCCTGCCCGGCGTCGCCCACCACAACGTCATCCTCTCCGAGCAATACCGGCAGAACATCGGCCAGATCGAATCCGGCGAAATCCCGGAAATCCCCTCGCTCTACGTCCAGCACGCCGGCGCCACCGACCCGACACTGGCCCCCGAAGGCCACTCCGCCCTCTACGTGCTGGTTCCCGTGCCGAACCTGATCGTGCAACCGGACTGGCAGAACCAGGCCGCCCGCTTCCGCGACATCGCACTCGACCGCCTGAAAGTCCTCGGCCTCGGCGACCTGCGGCCGCACATCAAGTACGAACGCATCGTCGCTCCGCATGACTGGGAACAGGACTACGCGGTCGGCTACGGCGCCACCTTCAACCTGGCCCACGACCTGCCGCAAATGCTGCTATTCCGCCCCGGCAACCGCTTCCGCGAAGTGGACGGCGTCTACCTGGTCGGCGGCGGCACCCACCCCGGCAGCGGACTGCCCGTCATCTACGAAGGCGCCCGCATCACCACCGGCCTGCTCGCCCAGGACCTCGGCCTGTCCGGCGCCCCCAGCCGGCCTACCGCCGACAGCGGCTTCCGCGCGGCAACCCCGGTGACGGCGGAGCCTTAAGCTCTGGTTCCTGCGCGGGTGGTCCGCAGGGGGCGCTGCCCCCTGCACCCCCGCCAAAGGGACAGTGGTCCCTTTGGAATCCCGTTCAGGGGTGGAAGGGAGGAGGGGCATGGAGCGACCGCCGGGCCGGCGGTGCCGCGGTGCCCCTCCTCCCTTCCACCCCTCATCCCTGGGTTCGAAGGGGCCAACTGCCCCTTCGCGGGAGGGTGCAGGGAGGGCAGCGCCCTCCCTGCGAGCCATCCGCACGAAACTTGGCTAAGACTTCGGACGACACGGAGGACGCACGCATGGCAGACCGGGTGGTGGTGGTGGGGGGTGGCCTGGGTGGCCTGGCGGCGGCGTGTGTGGCGGCGGCGCGCGGGCATCGGGTGACCTTGCTGGACAAGAATCCCTGGTTGGGGGGGAAGGCGGCGGTTCTGACGCTGGATGCGCCGGATGGGTCGGGGTCTTTCCGCTTCGACATGGGACCGACGATTCTGACGGTGCCGCGGGTGTTGCGGCGGATTTTTGCGGAGGCGGGGCGCGACCAGGCGCGGGAGTTGCCGCTGATCCGGCTGGATCCGCAGTGGCGGTGTTTCTTCGAGGATGGCACGCGCATCGACCTGATGGCGGATGTCGCCACGATGCAGGCGGAGATCGAGAAGTTCGCGCCGGGCAGGGGGCTCGGTGAGGGCTATCGCAAGTTCCAGGAGGAGAGCCGTCACCTGCATGGGGTTTCGGAAAAATTCTTCTTCTGGCGGCCGGTCGAGGGGGTGACGGACACCATCGACATGAAGGCGAACATGAACCCGGGCACGATCCGGGATGTCTTGTCGCTGAAGATGGGCCAGACGGCGGCCAAGGTGATTCGCGGGCATGTGCCGGATGAGCGGCTGGCGCAGATGCTCGATCACTACTGCCAGTATATCGGCTCCTCCCCCTATCTGGCGCCGGCGGTGGTGTGTTCGATCGGCGACATGCAGGCCAGCGAGGGCGTCTGGTATCCGGTGGGTGGCACGCGTGCGGTGGCGGAGGGGCTGGCGAAGCTGGCGGGCGAGCTGGGCGCGGAGCTGCGCACCAATGCCGAGGTGACGGGCTTCGACATCGAGAATGGCGCCATCAAGGGCGTGCGTGTGGGCAGCGAGACGATCGCCTGCGATGCGGTGATCTCCAACATGGATGCGATCCGCACCTACAAGGAACTGGTCGGCGGCGAGCCCGGTCGGAAATACGCCAAGAAGAATTTCGAGCCGGCCTGTTCGGGCGTGGTGCTCTATCTCGGCCTCAACAAGCGCTACGACCACCTGGCGCATCATGACTTCGTCTTCTCCCGCGATGCGGAGGAGGAGTTCGATGCGATCTACAAGAAGGGCGAGCCGGCGCCGGACCCCACCGCCTATCTCGCGGCCACGTCGTGCAGTGACGACACCACGGCGCCGGAGGGCGGCGAGGCGCTCTATGTGCTGGTGCACACGCCCTATCTGCGCCCGCATCACGACTGGTCGAAGATGTTTCCTCAGTATCGGCAGACCATCCTGGACAAGCTGAAGCGCACCGCGGGGCTCGAGGATATCGAGGAGCGGATCGTGGTGGAGGGCAAGCTCACGCCGGTCGATATCCACAACCGCTACAAGGTGCTGGATGGCGCGATCTATGGCCTGGCCAGCCATGGCAGCTTCACCGGCGCCTTCAAGCCGGGCAACCGGTCCAAGATGGTGAAGGGCCTGTATCTCTGCGGCGGCGCGGCGCATCCGGGGCCGGGCATGCCGATGGTGATGATGTCCGGCTGGATCGCAGCCGACGCGCTGGACCGCGACCGCGGCGGCCGCGGCATGTCGGATGCGGCGCGCGAGGCCGGGCGGCGGGAGGCGGAGCTGGCCGCCGCGGCCGAATAGCCCTTGCGATGAACGCCATGCCGGAAAGGGCCCGGGGTGAGGCGGGCGGGAGCCCGATCGCGCTCTATGACCCGCGCCGCATGGCGTTCTTCCATTACATGTTCACCCGCTTCTTCCGCACCCATATGCGGGCGGCGCGGGTGGCCAGCTGGGGCCTGCCGCAGCGCTATGGCGCGCGGCCGCTGGTGGTGTTTGCCAACCATCCCGGCTGGTGGGACGGCGTCGCCTTCATGCTGCTGTCGCAGCGGCTGTTCCCGGACCGCCGGATGTTCATCCCGATGGATGCGGCGGCGCTGACGCGCTACCGCTTCATGACCCGCATCGGCGTCTTCGGCGTGGAGGGTGGCACGCCGCGCGGCGCGGTCGCCTTCCTGCGCACGGCGCGGGAGGTGCTGGCCGCGCCGGACCGCATGCTGTGGATGAACGCGCCGGGCCGCTTCAGCGATGTGCGGGAACGCCCCGTGCCGATCGCCCCCGGCATGTCCCGCCTGGCGGAGATGACGCCGGATGCGCTGTTCGTCCCCCTGGCGCTGGACTATCCCTTCTGGACCGAGCGCAAGGCGGAGATGCTCTGCGCCTTCGGCGAGCCGATCACCGCCGCGACACTGGCCGCCCTGCCGCGGGAGGATCGGCTTTCGGTGCTGTCCGATGCCCTGGCCGCCACCATGGACCGCCTGGCGCAGGATGCCATCGCCCGCGATCCCGCGCGCTTCGAGACGCTGCTGCGGGGGCCGGAGGGCATGGGCGGCATCTATCAGCTCTGGAGGCGCTTGCTTTCGGCCGCGAAGGGACAATCATTCGATCCAAGACACGATCCCGAAGGGGATCGCAGGGGAGGGGCGGGCTAGCGATGGATCTCGAATTCACCTGGGCCTGGATCGCCCTGGCCCTGGCCATGTTCCCTGCCAGCATGGGCGTGGTGAACCTGTTCCTGGTGCGCCCGCCGCGCGGCACGCCGCCCGAGGGCAGCCTGGTTTCCATCCTCGTCCCGGCGCGGAACGAGGCGGCGAATATCGCCGCCTGCCTCGATGCCGCGCTCGCTTCCCGCGGCGTGGCGGTGGAGGTGGTGGTGATGGATGACGGCTCCACCGATGCCACGGCGCGGATCGTGCAGGATTACGCTGCCAAGGATGCGCGGGTGCGGCTGGAGGTGGCACCGGCTTTGCCGCCGGGCTGGACCGGCAAGGTGCATGCCTGCGCGCGCCTGGCCGCGGCGGCGCGCGGCACGCATTTCCTGTTCATCGATGCCGATGTGCGCCTGGCGCCGGAGGCTGCGGCCAGCATGACGGGCCATGCGGCGCGCACCGGCACGGCGATGGTCACCGGCGTGCCGCGCCAGGCGATCGGCTCGCTGGGCGAGGCGCTGACCGTGCCGATGATCAACTTTCTTCTGTTCTGCTACCTGCCGGGCGGCGGCCGCGCCTTCACCCGCAGGCCCGGCATGGCCGCGGCCTGCGGCCAGCTGCTGCTGGTGGAGCGCGAGGGGTATTTTGCGGCTGGCGGGCATGAGGCTGTGCGCGGCGTGCTGCATGACGGGCTGGCGCTGGCGCGGCGGATGCGGGAGCACGGGCTGGCCACCGAGATCGTCGAGGGCCATGGCCTGGCCACCTGCCGCATGTACACGAACTTCCGCGACAGCTGGGCCGGCTTCATCAAGAATGCACGGGAAGGCATGGCCACCCCCGTGGGCCTGCCGATCTGGACCGTGATGCTGGCCGGCGCGCATCTGTGGCCCTTCGTCTTCCTGCCGCGCAGCGCGGCGCTGCTGGCGCTGGCCCTCGGCTTCGCCCTGCGCGCCGCGGTGACGCTGCGGGTGCGAGAGCCCTGGTGGACCATTCCGCTGCATCCGCTGACGGTGGCGATGGCGCTGGCGATCCAATGGGTGGCGCTGGTGCGCGGGCTGATGGGCAAGCCGGCCGGCTGGAAGGGGCGCGCCTATGGCACGGTTTGATGCCAGACGCGCGAAGCTTTCACCTTCGCGCCCTCAAACGCCGGCGCCGCGCATCCGCGCGGCTCGGCTTCGCGGCATAAGCCGCGGCGCGCATTCGCGCGCTCGACCCTTCGGGTCGCAGGTCGGATTTCGCTGCGCTCCGCCCGGCCTCCGCGGACCCGCCTGAGCATGGACCGGCCCGAATTCGCGGACGGGCTCGCCGTCCCCCCCGCGGACCGGGCGCCGAACCGCACCGAAACGACGGAAAACTTCCCCGTCGCCTCCCGCCTGCTGCCGCCGGCGCTGCGGCCGAAGGTGCTCGCCTTCTACCGCTTCGCCCGCATGGCCGATGACATCGCCGATGCGCCGGAATTGTCGCCCGCGGCGAAGCTGATGCGGCTGGCCGCCTTGGAACGCCGGCTGGACGATCCCGCCGGCCCGCTCGCCGCCGTGGGTACGGAGGAGGCGCGCCAGCTGCTGACTGCCTTCCGCCAGGATGCGGTGCAGAAGCGCTACGCGGATTGGCCGGCGCTGGAGGACTATTGCGCCCGGTCGGCTGAGCCGGTGGGCCGCATGCTGCTGCGCCTGCATGGGGAGGATCATCCCGAGGCGCCGCGCGCCGCCGATGCGCTCTGCACCGCGCTGCAGATCCTGAACCACCTGCAGGACCTGGTGGAGGATCGCGCGCGGCTGGACCGCATCTACCTGCCCGGGCCCTGGATGGCCCTGGCCGGCGGGGAGGCCGAATTCTTCGATCCCGCCAATCCCCAGCGCCGCGCCGTGCTGGATGCCGCGCTGGACCGGGTGGAGGCGAAGCTGGAGGTTGCGGCCCCGCTTCCCCGCCTGCTCCGCTCCCGCCTCCGCCGCCAAGCCGCCGTCACCCTGGCCCTGGGCTGGCGTCTGCTGGCAAGACTGCGGGCGGCGGATCCGGTGCGGGGGCGGGTGGCGCTGGGCCGCGCCGATTTCGCCGCCGCCTTCGCCAGCCTGCTGCGCGACCCACCCTCCGATGCCGCGGTGGTGCGGGCGCGCGTCGACCGCGCCGGCAGCAGCTTCGGACGCGGCATGGCGGTGCTGAAGGGCGGGCGCCGCCGTGCGCTCTATGCCGTCTATGGCTTCTGCCGCGCCGTGGACGATATCGCCGATGGCGCCATGCCGGAGGCGGAGAAGCGCCGCCTGCTGGCCGGCTGGCGGGCCAAGCTGGCGGCGCCGGATTGCGCGCTTTCGGCCGAGCTTGCCTGGGCGCGGCAGGAATTCGACCTGCCCCGCGCGGAATGCGAGGCGATGATCGCGGGCATGGAGACGGATGCGACGCCCGGGCTGCGCATTGCGGATGAGGCGGCGCTGGACGCCTATTGCCGCCGCGTCGCCGGCAGCGTCGGCGCCATGGCGGTGCGCATCTTCGGCGCGCCGGCGGCGGAGGATTTCGGCCTGGCGCTCGGCCGCACCCTGCAACTGGTGAACATCGTCCGCGACGTGGAGGAGGATGCGGCGATCGACCGCCTCTATGTCCCCGCCACGCTGCTGACCAGGCACGGCGTGCCGGCGGGGCCGCCCGACCTGGTGCTGCAGCATCCGGGCTTCGCGCTCTGCTGCGCGGAGCTGGCGGCGCGGGCCGAGGCCGGCTTCGCGCAAGCGGCGCTGGAATTGCAGGACCATGATGCGGCGGCGATGAAGCCGGCACGGATCATGATGTGGGGCTATCGCCGCCTGCTGCAGCGCATGCTGGCGCGCGGCTTCGCCCATCCCCGGACACGACCCCGGCTGACGCGGGTGGAGAAGCTGCGCATGGCCTGGCTGGCCTTGCGGCCATGACGGTGCATGTGATCGGCGCCGGCATCGCCGGTCTCGCCGCCGCGCTGGCCCTGGTGCGGGCCGGCCAGCGGGTGGCGTTGCATGAGGCCGCGCCCGTCGCCGGCGGCCGCGCCCGGGCGCTGCCGGATGGCACGGACAATGGCACCCATGCGCTGCTCGGCGCCAATCGCGCGGCGCTGCGCTTCCTGGCCCAGATCGGCGCGCAGGAGGGCTGGGTGGAGCCCGAGCCGGCCGGGCTGCCGGTGCTGGACCTCGAAACCGGCAGCGCCAGGCGCGTATCCCTCTCACCGCTCGGCTGGGCCGATGCGGCCAGGCGGCCGGAGGGGATGACGCTGGGCGCCCTGTTCGCCCTGCTGCGGCTGGCCCTGCCCGGCGCGGACCGCAGCGTCGCCGCCGCCTTCGCCGGCCATCCCAGGCTGCTGCGCGCGCTGGTGGAACCGCTGACCGTCGCGGCGCTGAACACGCCGGTGCAGGAAGCCTCCGCCCGGCTGCTGGGGGCGGTGCTGCGGCGGCTGGGCGGGCGTGGCGCGGCGCGGCTGCTGGTGGCGCGCCAGGGGCTCGGGCCGGACCTGGTGGCGCCGGCCCTGGCGACGCTGGCCTGCCACGGCGCCAATCTCCGCACCGGCAGCCGGCTGCGGGAGGTGGTGCAGGCGGGCGGCCGCGTCGCCGCGCTGGAATTCGCGGGCACCAGCCTGCCGGTGGGTCCCGCCGATGGCGTGGTGCTGGCCCTGCCGCCCTGGGAGGCGGCGCGGCTGCTGCCCGGGCTTTCCGTGCCGCAGCGCCATGCGCCGATCCTGAACCTGCATTTCAGCCGCCCGGACTCGGGTGCGGTGGGGGACCATCCGGTGCGTTTCCTGGGTCTGCTGGGCGGGCTTTCGCAATGGGTGCTGGTGCGGCCGGGCGGCATTTCCGTCACCGTCAGCGCGGCCGATGGCAGCATCGGCCTGACCGATGCCGAAGCCGCGGCACGGATCTGGCCGGAGGTGCGCCAGGCCGGGCTGCGCTTCGGCCTGCCCGGCGAATGGCCCGCCGCCCCGCCGCCCGCGCGCGCCGTGCGCGAGCGCCGCGCCACGCCGCGCCACGGGCTGAATCCGCCCGCCCTGCCGCCGCGCCGGCCGCTGGCCAACCTGGCGCTGGCCGGCGACTGGACCGTGGCGGAGCTGCCGGCGACGATCGAGGCGGCGGTCCGCTCGGGGGAGGCCGCGGCGGCCGCCATCCTCTATGCCCTGGCGCGCCGGCAGGCGGTGCCGGCGTGACGCCAGGGGAAGCCCTGGCCCGGCTTCGCGCGGCCGAGGCGCGGGATGGCCGCCTGCCGCTCGAGCGCCGGCGCGCGCTGCTGGACAGCCTGGTGCGGACGCTGCTGCTGCGGGCGGAGGATCTGGCCGCCGCGCTGGATGCCGATTACGGCGGCCGATCCCGCCTGGAAACGCTGCTGGCAGATGTGCTGTGTACTGTCGATGCGGCGCGCTATTCCCGCCGCCACCTGAAGGCCTGGGCCCGGCCGCGCCGGGTCGCCGTGCCCTATCCCTTCTGGCCCGCCCGCGCCTGGGAGGAGCCGGTGCCCAAGGGCATCGTCGGCATCATGGCGCCCTGGAACTACCCGGTGCAGCTGGCCCTGGTGCCGCTGGTGGATGCCATTGCCGCCGGCAACCGCGTGGCGGTGAAGCCGAGCGAGGCGGTGCCGCGCACCGCCGCCCTGATGGCGGAGGTGCTGGAGCAGGCGCTGGGCCCGGACATCGCCGCCACCGTGCTGGGCGGGCCCGATGTGGCCGCGGATTTCGCCGCCCAGGCCTGGGACCACCTGATCTTCACCGGCGGCACCGCGACCGGCCGCAAGGTGGCCGAGGCCGCGGCCCGCAACCTGGTGCCGGTGACGCTGGAACTCGGCGGCAAATGCCCGGCCTTGGTGCTGCCGGGCGCCGATCTCACCGTGGCGGCGCGGGACATTCTGGCGGGCAAGGCGGTGAATGCGGGCCAGACCTGCATCGCGCCGGACACCGTGCTGCTGGTCGGCCACCGTCCCGAGGACTTTCTCAATGCCTGCCGGGCGAGTGGCATCGCCACGCCGGAATCGGGCATCGCCAGCCAGGCCCAGGCCGCGCGGCTGGACCGGCTTGTGGGGGCCGTGCCGCTGGAGAAGCTGGGCGCGGATGGCCCCGGCCGGCAGCGCGCCCTGGCGCTGGCCTTCCCCCCGCCGGGCCAGCCGCTGGGGGAGGAGGAGATCTTCGGCCCGGTGCTGGCGGTGCTGGCCCAGCCCGACCTGGACGCCGCCATCGCCTGGATCACCGCCCGGCCGGTTCCGCTGGCGATCTACCTGTTTGGCGCGACGCGGGCGGAGCAGGCGACGGTCGCGTCCCGCACCCGCTCGGGCGCGCTGGTGGCCGGCCGGGCGGTGGAATTCGCTGCCTTTCCCGCCCTGGGCTTCGGCGGGGCAGGTGCCTCGGGGCAGGGGAGGTATCACGGAAAAGCGGGATTTTTTACCTTCTCTGATACGCGATCACATGTTCGTCATGGGCGCTGGAGTCTCTCGCGCCTCTTTGATCTTCCAAGAAAAAGACTCGCGCTTCGGTTGATCGATACGCTAGTAAGGGTCCGTTAACAGTGGCAGACTCGATGCATGAACGCATCAGGCGAAGTCTTTCGTGAGATTTACACGCAAAGGCTGTGCTTGCGTCTGCCGCACCCCGAAGATGCGCTTGCCCTTTCGGAGATGATGGGGCCCGAAATCAGTGCGCGCCTGGCCTCCTGGCCGGTTCGGCTGGCGCCCGAGGCCGCTGCCGCCAAGCTTGGGGAGGCGCGGGCCGCCGCCATGGCGGGGCTGGCCCTGCCCCTGATCATCACCCTGCGGAACAGCGGCGACGTGGCGGGCTGGATCAGCGCCTCCCGCGCCGAGGCCGATCGGAACCGCGCCGTGATGTCCTATTGGCTGGGCGATCGCTTCCATGGCGCGGGGCTGATGCGAGAGGCTGCGCCGGCGGCATTGGCCGGTGCCTTCCGTCATCTCGGCGTCAACGAGGCGCGGGCGGCGGTGCAGACGGACAACCTGGCTTCCCGCGCCGTGCTGCGCGGGCTGGGCATGCGGCCGCTCGGCATCGGCCATATCTGGTGCGCCGCGCGGGGGCGGGAGGAGCAATGCGAATGGTGGAGCGTGCTGCGCCCGCTGGAGGCAGAGCTGGCCCTGCCGGAACACGCCATCGCGGACCATCCCCCCGCCTGACGGTCTGAACCCGCCTCGGCCGCCCCTGGCGAGGCCGGCTGCGCGCCGGCATAGTGGCGGGCAGGCGGGCGTGCCGGAACGGTAGACGGAAGGGTCTTAAAAACCCTCGGCCTTGTGCCATGCGGGTTCGATCCCCGCCGCCCGCATAAATGCGATGCCCTCAACCGCCGGGCGCGGCCTCCGGCCGCTTGGCTCGCCGGACGTCCGGCGGCGGCCGCTCGGCGCGCCAGCGCGCCGCGATGCTGGGCCCTCAGACGCCGGACGCCAGCCGCGCGAAAGTCAGCTCGTGCTTGTTGTGCGCGCCGTGGAACAGCACCGCGCCGGGGATGGCGGCAAAAGCCTCGGCCGTCGCGTGGTCGGTCTCGCCCTGGAATTTCAGGGTACAGACGAAATTGCGCGCCGCATCCGCCGCGATCCAGCGCTGCACCAGGGCCAGCAGCCGCGACGGGTAGCAGATCACGTCGCTGAACAGCCAATCCACCCTGGGCTCCGTCCGGGGATCCAGGCCGAAGGCGCTTTCGGCGCGCATGGTCACGCCCGGCATCGCCGCCACCGCGGGGTCCAGCGGCGCCTTGTCCACCGCCACCACGGTCGCCCCCAGCTTGGCCAGCACCCAGGTCCAGCCGCCCGGCGCGGCGCCGAGATCGAGGCAGGTCTCGCCGGGGCCAGGATGGCGGCCGAGGCGGGTCAGCGCCTCCCACAATTTCAGATAGGCGCGGGAAGGGGGGCCTTCGCGATCCTCGAGGAAGGCGACCTCGCCATTCACGAAAGGGCTGGTCTTGGTCGGGCTGGCCAGCAGCCGGTCCGGCGCCAGCAGCGTCCAGGCGCCGAGATGGCCGGTGGGCGCCGGTTCCGGAAAGGCCAGCGGCCGCGCCTTCACCGGCGGCAGCTTTTCGGTGATCAGCGCGCTGCGGCGGTGATGCGCGGCGGCATAGCCGGCCCAGTTGCGCTGGATGGCGCGCAGCGCATCGGCGGCCTGCTTCACCGAGGGCACGGGGATCT
The DNA here is from genome assembly GCF_019024325.1 of Falsiroseomonas tokyonensis. GTDB lineage: Bacteria > Pseudomonadota > Alphaproteobacteria > Acetobacterales > Acetobacteraceae > Falsiroseomonas > Falsiroseomonas tokyonensis. Next base: position 320,108 of record NZ_JAFNJS010000001.1, on the reverse strand, counting down.
CCTGCGGCGCGGTCCAGACCTCCAGCGCCCAGGCGGCGGGGCCGGGTGGGTCGGGCGAGAGGGCCAGGCGCCCGTGCCAGGCGGAAACGCGGCGGCCGGCGCGGGACAGTTCCTCGGCCAGGTCGTGTTCGAACCCCTCGGCGGCGAGATAGGCGCTGGCGATCATCGCTCGGGGGCGAGCGCGGCGCCGGCGGCCAGCAGGCCCCAGCCCACCAGCAGCAGCATGCCGCCCGCCGGCGTGACCGGGCCGAGCGAGGTCTCGGTCAGCACCCGCACATAGACGCCGCCGGCAAAACCCAGCGTGCCGAGCAGGAAGCAGCCGGCCGCCAGATGCACCAGCGGCCCGCGCCGGCGCTCCGCCAGCAGCCCGCAGCCCAGCAGCGCCAGCGCGTGCCAGGCCTGCAGGGATGCGCCGGTATTGGCGAGGCTGGCGGTCTCGGGGGGCAGGCCATGGCTCGCATAGGCGGCCATGCCCACCGCCACCAGCCCCGACAGGGCGCCCAAGACCATCCACAAGCGTGCCATGCCCCGCATCTACCCCGCGGCCGGGCGGGCCGCCAGCCGGACGCGCGTCGCGGCCTCATGCGCCAGCCGCGTCGGCTCCGGCAGCCGCCGCCCGCGGCCCAGCGCGCGCACCCAGGCGAGCGCCGTGCGCAGCGAGATGCGGTGGCCGATCGAGACATAGATCGGGTTGGCGCCGCGCCGGGTGCGCATCGCCGCGCCGATCACCTGGTCCTTCCAGACCAGCGGCGCCTCCGCCCCCGCCGTGTCGGCAAGGGCGCCTTCCACGCTGCCGACCAGCAGGGATTTCGCGACGCCGATGGTCGGCACATCCAGCGTGACGCCGAGCAGGCAGGCGACGCCGAGACCGCGCGGATGCGCCAGGCCGTGGCCATCCACCAGGATCAGGTCCGGGCGTGCGGGGAGTCTTGCGAAGGCCTCGGCGAGGGGCGGGACTTCCCGGAAACCGAGCAGGCCGGGGATATAGGGCAGGCCGCCGGCGCGGGTGGCGCCGGCCTCACCGAGCGGCGTGAGGGTCTCGGCATCGAGGGCGACCATGGCGGCGTGGACGGTGCGGGTGGGGTCGAAGCGCAGCGTGCTGGCATCGGCGCCGGCGACCACGCGGATGGGGGGGAGCGCGTCCTGGGTGATGACGCGGGCGGCGAGCTCGGGCTGGAGAAGGCGAGCCGCGGCGGCGGTAGTGGGGAAGTCCATGCGGGGCAGGGTGGCAGGGGGCGGGGGGCAGCGCAGCCCCCACCCCGACCCTCCCCCGCTTCGCAGGGGAGGGAGAAGCAAACCCTCCCCTGCGGAGCGGGGGAGGGAGGGGCCCGCGGAGCGGGAGGGTGGGGGCTGTGCCCTCCAGAACCCTGGCAGCTCTACCCCCTCAAAACCCCCGCCACCCCAGCCGCAGCAGCAGCGCGTGGCTGGTCCCCAGCCCGCCCGTCTCCTCCCGCGCATAGCGCGCATACTGGTAGCCGGCATCGATGCTGAAATTGTACGGCAGGTCGGTGCCGATGGAGGCCTCCACGTAATTCTCCGTCGGCAGCGCCTCGACGCTGCGCTTCCGCTGGTCGCGCTGCCAGGCCAGCGTCCCGCGCCACTCCCCGATGCGGTGCTGGACGCCCAGCGTGGTGAAGGTGCGGCGCTCGCGGATGCTGGTGTCCAGCATGGTCTCGATCTCCTCGCCCGTATCGGGGTCGAGGCCGAGCAGCGTGATCTCGGTGCGCGGGCGGGCGGCGGCGTTGCGGAACTGCACGCCCTCGGCGAAGAACAGCGTGCGCTGGGTGGCGGACCAGCGCTGCTCGTAGCGCAGGCCGATGGTGTAGCCCCATTCGCGCGCCGTGCCGTCATCCCCGGCGCCGCGGGTCAGCAGGCCCACGTGGTAGGACAGGCCGGGGGCGAAGGCGAAGCCGTCGCCATCCAGCGCCAGCACGGCATTGTCGAACTGCCCGGTATTGCCCGGCCCGCCCTGGGCGCGGGTGTTGCGGTTGAAGCGCTCGTAGCGCTCGTCGCAGCAGGACCGGCGGGTCAGCAGGGTGGAGGAGAGGAAGGTCCGGTCCAGCGTGAAGACCGCCGCCGAGATGTCGTGCTCGCCCCAGGTCAGGTCGGAATACAGGGTGTGGGTCGCGGCGACGCCCAGGCTGTCCGTGATGGCGTTCACCTCATGCGCGCGGATGCGCGTGAGGATGCCCGGGAAGTCGTGGTGGCCGCGGCCGAAGGGCGCGACGAAGCGGCCGGCCTGCAGGGTGGTGTCCGCATCCGGCTTCCATTCCAGGAACAGCGCTTCCAGGAAGGCGGATTGCCGGCGGAAGAAGGTGGTGCCGCCATCCGGCGTGCCGCCCAGGGCATCGCCCTCCCCGATCGGCTCGAAGGCCAGCACGCCCTGCAGCGAGAAGTTCGGCGTCAGGTGCAGGCCCGCGGCCAGTTCGCCATAAAGATAGGTGCTGGTGCCGCGGCGGGCGGCGTCGGAAGCGCTGGTGGTGCCGACGGTGTAGAGGCCGAGATCGACCTCCGTCGCCAGATGCGGGCGGAAGCCGCTGGCCGTATCCTGGGCGGCGGCGGCCATGGGCAAAAACGCAGCGAGCGCGGCGAGCAACGGCCTCATGCGGCACCGCGCATGGCCGGGACCAGCAGGCCGAGATTGTGCCGGAACATCGCCTCATAGCTCGGCGCGGGGCCGGCGGGCTCGGACAGGGCGTCGGCATAGAGCCGGCCCTGCACGGTCACGCCGGCCTCGCGCGCCAGGCGCTCCAGCGTGGACGGATTGGCCATGTTCTCCAGGAAGACGGCCGAAATGCCCTCCGCGCGGATCTGGCGGATCAGCCGCGCCACATCCGCCGCGCTGGGCTCGGCCTCGGTCGAGATGCCCTGGGGCGCCAGGAAGGTCACGCCATAGGCGGCGCCGAAATAGCCGAAGGCGTCGTGGCTGGTGACCACCTTGCGGCGGGCCTCCGGCACCTTGGCGATCTCGGCCCGCACCCAGGCGTCCAGCGCCTCCAGCCGCGCGACATAGGCGGCCGCGCCGGCCTCGATGGCCGCGGCCTGCGCCGGCACGGCGGCGGCCAGTGCGGTGGCGATGCCGCGGGCATAGCGGATGCCGAAGCGCAGGTCCTGCCAGGCATGCGGGTCCGGCACCTGGCGCGGGCCCACCGAATGGCTGTGGCGGCGGCCGGCGCCGCCATGGTCGTGGTTGTGCGCGTGGCCGTCCATCTGCCGCGGTGTGATGCCATCCGTCGCCGTGGCCACCGCGCCGCGATAGCCGGCGGCGCGCAGCATGCGGTCCATCCAGCCATCGAAGCCAAGCCCGTTGCGCACCACCAGCGCCGCCTCGCGCAGTGCCTGGGCGTCGGAGGGGCGGGGCGCGAAGCTGTGCGCATCCACATTCGGCCCGGCGATGGTGCGCAGCCGCACCCGGTCGCCGGCGATCTGCGCCACCATGTCGCCGAGGATGGAGAAGGAGGCGACGACCAGCGGCTGCGTGGCCGGCGCCTGCGCCCGGGCGGGGACCGCCAGCAGGAGGGCTGGCAGGGAGAGAAGGCTGCGCCGGAACATGGCGAGTCTGATCCTTCGAATGTTATAACATAACTATATCCAGCCGATTTCCGCAGGGCAAGTCGCCCGCCGGTGGCCTTAGGCTGCACCTATTGCGCCATGAGGCCCTGCCGACTGGCATCCGCGACCGGCCTCGCGGTATCGCTTGGCCAAATTCCGGGGGAGTCCAGGCGATGGCGAGGATCACCGAGGCGAGGCGCACGGCGGGCGGCGGTTGGATCCGCGCCGGCCGGTTCGCGCCGGTCCCCTTCGCACCGGTCCTGATCGCAGGCCTGGCGCTGCCGGCGGCGGCGCAAAGCTTCCCCCCGGGCCAGCAGGACCCCAGCCTGCCGCGCTATCAGATCTGCGTCGAGAATCGCGGCCGCTTCTTCGCCTCCTTCACGCTGGAGGCCTTGGCCACGCCGGGCGCGCCGGCCCCGCAGGGCTGGCAGAGGCTGCAGGGCGGACCGGGCAGCCTGCCGCTTGGCCAGTCCGCCTGCTGGACCTTCATTGCCCCGCATACCAGTGCCGTCCGGCTGCGCGCCCGGGCTTCCAGCAATATGCAGGAGAATATGAGCTGCGAGTTGACGCTGCAGCCGGCCCGTCCGGCGCGGCTCTATATCCAGACGGGCACCTTCCGGATGGCCTGCACGGAATAAGTCGCGCGCCTCAGCCCCGCCCGAGCCAGCGACGCAGTCGCGCCCAGAGGCCCTCGCCCCGCGCCTCGATCCGCTGATGCGTCACATGCGGCCGGCGGGAGGGCGGGGGCAGGGCGGAGGCCACGGTATGCCGCCCGGCATCCTGCGCCTGGATCAGCCGCCGCTCCAGCGCCACCACCTGGGCCACCGCCTCCGGCGGTTCGCGCAGCGCCAGCGCCTCCGCCGTCGCGCTGGCATCGCCCCAGGCCTCTGCCCGGCGCAGCGCGTCGATCACGCGCACGGTCTGCTCGGCATCCAGCATCGGGCCGCTGCGCCACAGCGCTACGGCATCCAGCCGCCAGGCGCGGGCGAGCTCCGGCCGGCCGAGGTCGTCCGCCACCCAGGCGGCGTGCAGCGTGGCCTCGGCGGCCGCATGCAGCGCGCCGGTCTCCTCCAGCACCAGGCCCCAGGCCAGGAAGCGGCGCGCCAGCGGCGGCGTGCCGGTCTCGGCCAGCAGGGCCCGGAACGGCGCGGCGCGCACGGCTTCCGCCGCCGCCGGATGGGCGCGGGTGATATCGGGGGCGGCATAGCCGCAGCCCGGGCATTGCTGCAGCCAGCGCGCCATGGTGGAGCGCACCGGCTCCCCCGGCCGCAGATCGAGATCCGGCGCCTGTTCGGGCGGTGCCGGGCGGAAAGCGGGGTGCCGGCTTTCGGTTCCGCAGACCCCGCAGCGCAGGGCGCCGGCGGTGGCGGAACGGGAGCCGGCCGAGGGGGTCTCGGCCATCCACCCAAACTAGGGATGATCGCGCCCGGGGCGAAGGGTGCCTTTGCGGGATTTCGCGTGCCGCCGCGCAACAAGCCTTATGGACTCCGGGCGGCCTGCCCCCGTAAAGGGGCAATCATGCCCCGCGGCGACCTCTATCCCGATATCGCCCCCTATGAGACCGGCCTGCTGCCGCTTTCGGCCGGGCACGTCATGTATTGGGAGCAGGTCGGCAATCCGCGCGGCCAGCCCGCGCTGTTCCTGCATGGCGGGCCGGGCGCCGGCGCCGGCGCCATCCATCGCCGCTTCTTCGACCCCAACCACTGGCGCGTGGTGATCTTCGACCAGCGCGGCGCCGGAAGGTCCCGCCCGCTCGGCGACCTGCGGGAGAATACGACCCCGCATCTGGTGGCGGATATCGAGGTGCTGCGCCGCTTCCTCAATATCGAGAAATGGCTGCTCTTCGGCGGGTCCTGGGGCAGCACCCTGGCGCTGGCCTATGCCCAGGCGCATCCGGAGCGGGTGACGGGCTGCGTGCTGCGCGGCGTCTTTCTCGGCCGGAAGGCGGAGGTCGACTGGTTCCTCTATGGCCTGCGCCGCGTCTTCCCGGATGCCTGGGCGGCCTTCGCCGAGCACGTGGCGCCGGAGGAGCGCGGCGACCTGCTGAGCGCCTATCTGAAGCGCCTCTGCGACCCGGACCCGGTGGTGCACGGCCCGGCGGCACGCGCCTGGAGCCTGTATGAGGGTTCCTGTTCCACCCTGTTGCCGAGCCCGGAGACGGTGGCGAGCTTCGCCCAGGACCGCACCGCGCTCGGCCTCGCGCGGATCGAGGCGCATTACTTCCGCCACGACCTGTTCCTGCCGCCCGAGGGGCTGCTGGGGAACATGGAGAAAATCGCCCATATCCCGGCGGAGATCGTGCAGGGCCGCTACGACATGGTCTGTCCCTGCGACACCGCCTTCGAACTCGCCGCCGCCTGGGCGCGGGCGCGGCTGACGGTGATCCCGGATGCCGGGCATTCGGCGCTGGAGCCGGGGGTGCGGACGGCGCTGGTCAGCGCGGTGGAGCGGTTCCGGCGACGGGGTTAAAGCCAGGGGGGGTGAGGTGGCGCGCCACTTCATGCAGCCCCGCCACATGGCGCACGCCCTCCGGCAGCCAGGGCGCCGGGCCTTCCGGCAGCAGCGCCAGCACCTGCATGCCCGCGGCCAGCGCCGCCTGCACGCCGGGTTCTGAATCCTCCACCACCAGGCAGCGTGCCGGGGCCGCGCCCATCGTCGCCGCGGCATGCACGAACAGGCCGGGATCGGGCTTCCAGGACCCCACCTCATAGGCGCTGAAGATGCGGCCCACAAAGTGCGGCAGCAGGCCGGTGACGGTCAGGTTCAGCTCGGTCTTGGCGCGCGGCGCGTTGGAGGCGACGCAGAAGGGCAGGGACAGCGCCCGCACCAGCGCCGTGGCGCCGGCGATCTCGCGCAGGCCCTGGCGCAGCGCCAGCGCGGTGCGGTCGCGCAGCCGCGGCTCGAAATCCGGCGCCAGCGGCCGGCCGAGCCGCGTCGAGACCGCCGCCATGCAGCTGGCCAGGCGGGCGCCGCGGAAGGCGTGCAGCACCTCCGCCTCGGTCATCGCCAGGCCTTCCTCGGCCAGCGCCTCGGCCAGCACCGCGGCGCCGATCGTCTCGCTGTCCACCAGCGTGCCGTCGCAATCGAAGATGATGGCCTCGATCGTCACCCTTCCTCCTCGAGCCGCAGCACGTCGATCTTCAGCAGCCAGCCCAGCGCGCGGAACACCGCCCAGGCCTGGCCCGGCGGCAGGCCCGCCACCAGCGTGCCCGCCGTGGCCGGGCCGGCATCCAGCGGGGCGAGGGCGGCCTGGAACAGCTCGGCCGCGGGCAGCAATTCGCGCCGCGCCGCGCCGCCGCTGAGGCCGGCCATCGCCGTGATGCGCGCCACCGCCGCCTGCGCATCGGCCAGGCCGGGCGCCAGGCGCAGCCGCGTCTCCGGTGTCAGGCGGCGGGTCGGGTAGTCGGCGAACAGCGCGGAGGGATCGGGCCGGCGCGGCACCGGATCCTCCCCGCGCAGCCGCGCCGCGCGCTCGCCCCTTCCATCGGCGCGCAGCCTGGCCAGCTCGGCCCAGAGTTCCTGGTACTGGCCGATCACCTTCTGCCAGTCGTAATGCGCCACCGCGCGGGCGCGGGCGGCGGCGGACATGCGGGCGCGCAGCGCGGCATCGCCGATCAGCGCGGCGAAGGCGGCCTCCGCCGCGCCGACATCGACGGCGGTGAATTGCGCGACGCCGCCGATGAATTCGTCATAGCTGTCGAGGCCGATATCGTGCCGCGCCGCCAGGTCGCCCATCGGCCCGGCCAGCAGCGTGGGCACGCGGAAGCCGGTGACGCCGTGCGCCACCGTATCCTTCAGACCGTCCCAGTCCGTGCCAACCACCGGCAGGCCGGCGGCCAGCGCCTCCACCGGCGCCAGGCCGTAGCTCTCCTGGATATTGTCGGACAGCAGGGTGAAGAGATCCGCCGCGCTGCGCAGCTTGGTATCGGTCTCGGGCCGCTCCACCAGCCGGATCTCGAGGTCCGGCGCCAGCGCCTTGGCCATGGCGGAAAAGGCGCGGCGCTGCACCGTATCGGCGAACCAGCCGGACAGGATCAGCACCACCTTCGCCCCCGCCGGCGCCGCGGCGGCCGCGCGGGCGATTCCCAGAAACATCGGCAGGGGATGCGCCTTGGCGTGGAAGGACAGGCGGCCATGGTGCAGCACCGCGATGTCCTGCGGCCTTATGCCCAGCCGTGCGCGCCATTCCGCCCGCGCCGCCGGATCGGGCGCCAGCGCCGTGGCATCGACGCCAAGCGGGATGATCGGCAGGGCCGGGCCCTCGATCCGCGTGGCGCCGGTGCGGCGGGCGAGCCAGGCGCCCTCCGCCTGCCACAGCCGCCGCACCGCCGCCTGCACGGCGGAGGAGGTGCAGACCAGCGCATCCCAGGGCTGCACCGGCGCGACCAGCATCTCCGCCATCGAGTCCATGGCGGCGGCGGAGGCGATGGTGTGGGTGATGCCAACCAGGGAGAAGGCCTGGGCCGCTCCGCCGCGCCGGCGCCGCCAGGCGAAGCTGGACAGGTCCGGCCCCGGCAGCATCAGGCAGCCGGTTTCCGCCAGCCGGTGGAAGTCCGCATCGCCCAGCGTCTCCGCCGGCACTGTGGCGCCGAGGTCCTTGAGCTGCGCACGGAAGGCGGCGGCATCGTCGGCGCTGCGGGTCAGCGCCACCAGCCGGTCGAAGCCCGCATGCCGCACCAGCCCCCCGAGGAAGCCGGCGCCTGCCGCATGCCGCCCCATCAGCCTGGGCCGGGAGGTGTCATAGCCATCAGGCGCATAAAGCAGGGCAGCGGCAGCCTTCATTCCGGCACCTTGCCCCAATTGCCGAAAATAGATGAGGGGGACGGGGAGAATTCCTTCTCCCCGTCCTTGCTGTCCGCCCGAGATTGCCGCGCCCGCAACATCGCGGTATCGCGCGCCGCATGAATGATCGCCCGTCCCCCGGGGGTCCGCTCGTGACCTACCGTGCCCGCCTCGCGGAAGGCGTATTGGCCGCCGACCCGGCCCAGGCGCGAGCGGTGGAGGTGCTGCAGGATCTCTGGCGCCGCACCCGGGGCTACGACCCGCATCCGGAGGAGCCGGAGAAGGGCGGCTTCTTCGCCCGCTTCACCCGCCGCAAGCCGGTGGCCGCCGAGGAAGCCCCCGCGGGCACGCCGATGGGCCTGTACCTGGTGGGCGAGGTCGGCCGCGGCAAATCCATGCTGATGGACCTGTTCTTCGAAACGGCGGAGGTGACCCGCAAGCGGCGCATCCACTTCCACCAATTCATGCAGGACGCGCACCGGCGCATCCATGCCTGGAAGAAGCAGCACGGCGATACGGCGGACCCGATCCCGCCGCTGGCCGATGCCATCACGTCGGAGGCCGCGCTGCTCTGCTTCGACGAATTCCAGGTGCATGACATCGCCGATGCGATGATCCTCGGCCGGCTGTTCCAGGCGCTGTTCGCCCGCGGCACGGTGGTGGTCGCCACCTCCAACACCGCGCCGGCGGATCTGTTCAAGGGCCGCCCCGGCCGCGATGCCTTCCTGCCCTTCATCGGCCTGATCTCCCGCCGGCTGGAGGTGCTGACGCTGGAGGCGGCGCGGGATTATCGCCGCGACCGGATCCGGGCGCTGCCCACCTGGCATGTGCCGGCGGATGAGCGGGCGACGCGGGCGCTGGATGCGGCCTTCGAGGAGTTGACCGGCCAGCGGCACGGCAAGCCCATGCGCCTGACCCTGCTCGGCCGGTCGCTGGAAGTGCCGCAGGCGGTGGAGGGGGTGGCGCGCTTCGATTTCGAGTCGCTCTGCGGCCGGCCGCTGGGCCCGGCCGACTACCTGGCGATCGCGACGCATTTCCACACACTGATCCTGGACGGCATCCCGCGTCTCAATCCGGAGAATTTCGACCGCGCCCGGCGCTTCATCACGCTGGTCGATACGCTCTACGAACATCGCGTGAAGCTGCTGGCCAGCGCGGAGGCGATCCCCGATCGGCTGCATGAAGAAGGCCATAATGCTGCCATGTTCGCGCGTACTGCGAGCCGGCTGAACGAGATGCAAAGCCAGGATTGGCTTGGACTTCAGCACCTCACGTAACATCCTGAAATGCGCGTTGACAGGTCACGGGGCCGTCAGTCTAGTAGGCCTCGGGGAACCCTTGGGGGTTCGGGGGAACCACGCCGGGCCATCAGGCCGGTGTGGTGAATTGGGGGACTTTCTTCGCATGCGGCTAATCCTGCTCGCCCTGTTGTCCGTGCTCGTCCTTGCACCCCAGTCGGCTGATGCCGCTAGGCGGGATGAACGAAGCGGCACATCGGTCAGCAGAACGAATCTCGCCGCCAGCCCGGCCAGCCGGGCCTCCACCCGCGCCACGCCGCGGGCCGCCAGCCGCGCCACCCCGGCCACGGCCAGCCGCAGCACGCCGCGCAGCGCCAGCCGTGCCACGCCGCGCAGCGCCGCACGCACCGCCGCCCGCAGCAGCACCCGCAGCGCGGCCCGCAGCACGCCGCGTACCGCCGCCCGGGCGACCGCCCGCGCCAGCAGCCGCAGTGCCGCACGCAGCAGCACGCGCCAGGCGGCGGCGTCCCGCCAGCAGGTCGTGCGCCGCGGCGATGTGCGCACCCAGCGCGGTGGCGTGGTGGTGCGCGGTGCGGCCGCGGCCACCATCTCTCGCCGCAGCAGCATCGCCGGCTGGCAGGCCGGCCTGCCGGCCGTGACCATGTCGCAGCGCGATTGCCCGGTGGGCACCTTCGCCACCCTCGCCCGCGGGCATGACGACATCGTCCGCTGCATGCCGCTCTGACAGCGCCGCAGCTTCCGGAATAGACCAAGCGAAGGGGGCGCCATCCGGCGCCCTTTTCTTTGTCCGGTTGCGAATTGTCCGGACGAATGCCTTTCCCCCGCGCCGCCGCCGGCACGAGACTGCGCGGCGGAGGAAGGCCAGGACTGAGCCAGGCCGGGGTGGGCGCCGAAGGTGGCGAGCGCCCCCAGCGACGCGCTTCGATAATCCCGGCGATGCCGCCCGGGTGGTGCAGGCGGTGCAGGCAGGCGGGGTGGCGCTGATCCCGATGGATGTCGGCTATGCCGGCATCGGCAGCTGCCAGGACGCGCTGATGCGCTTCTTCCACGCCAAGGGGCGCGGCGCGCACAAGCGCAATGCCATGCTCGGCAACCTCGACCTGCATGACGAGCTGCACCTGCTGGATGACGACTTCCGCAGCATGGAGGTGGTCCGCATCGGATCCTGCTACGAGGTCATCGCCGATGTGCTGCAGCGCAATTTCGGGGTGGAGCTGCCGGCCGATCCGGGGCTGGAGGCGCTGCCCTCCGGCCATCCGCGGGAGGCCCAGCGGCGCTACGCCTGAAGCGGCGCCGGATCCGGTCCGGACTCGGTCTGGACCCAGTTCGGCTTAGGCGCCGCAAGCCACCGCCTTGCCCGGCTTGCGGGGCGGGAGTAGGAAGCCCCGCAGGGCGCGACCTTCGGGGCGCGGCCCCTAAATCCCTGCGAACTCCACCCAGGCAAGGACCGCTGCATGGCCCGCAAGAAGATCGCGCTCATTGGCGCCGGCAACATCGGCGGCACGCTCGCCCATCTGATCGGCCTGAAGGAACTGGGCGACGTCGTCATGTTCGACGTCTTCCCGGGCGTCGCCGCCGGCAAGGCGCTGGACATCATGCAGTCCGGCCCGGTCGATGGTTTTGACAGCGCCATGTCCGGCACCGGCGACTACAGCGCCATCGAGGGTGCGGACGTCGTCATCGTCACCGCCGGCTTCCCCCGCATGCCCGGCATGAGCCGTGACGACCTGCTGACCAAGAATGCCGGCGTCATCGGCCAGGTGGCCGAGGGCATCAAGCAGTACGCCCCGAACGCCTTCGTCATCTGCATCACCAACCCGCTCGATGTCATGGTCTGGGTGCTGCAGCAGCGCTCCGGCCTGCCGGCGGAGAAGGTGGTGGGCATGGCCGGCGTGCTGGACTCCAGCCGTTTTCGGCTGTTCCTGGCCCAGGAGTTCGGTGTCAGCGTTGAGGACGTGACCGCCTTCGTCCTCGGCGGCCATGGCGATACCATGGTGCCGCTGACGCGCTATTCGACTGTCGCCGGCGTCCCCGTGCCCGACCTGATCAAGATGGGCTGGACCACGCAGGAGAAGATCGACGCCATCGTCGCCCGCACGGCGAACGGCGGTGGTGAAATCGTAAAACTGCTGGAGAAGGGCTCGGCCTTCTATGCGCCGGCGGCCTCCGCCATCGCCATGGCGGAAAGCTACCTGCTGGACAAGAAGCGCGTGCTGCCCTGCGCCGTGCTGCTGAACGGCGAATATGGCCAGAACGACTTCTATGTGGGCGTGCCCGTGGTGATCGGCGCCGGCGGCGTCGAGAAGATCATGGAGGTGCAGTTCACGGCCGAGGAGAAGGCCGCCTTCGACAAGTCCTGCGACGCGGTGAAGAAGCTGATCGCGGACTTCAAGGCGCTCGGCGTCTGACACCGCCCGCCGGCGGCGCCGATGCCTTCAAGGTGTTGGCCGCCGGCCCATTTGGCGCCCTGCTTGCCGGAGACATCGGATGAACATCCACGAATACCAGGCCAAGGAATTGCTGCGCCGCTACGGCGTGGCGGTGCTCGAGGGCCATGTGGCCTGGACGGCGGATGAGGCCGTGGAAGCGGCGAAGAAGCTGCCTGGCCCCGTCTATGTCGTGAAGTCGCAGATCCATGCCGGCGGCCGCGGCGCCGGCCGCTTCGCCAATGACCCGAACGGCAAGGGCGGCGTCCGCGTCGTGAAGTCGATCGAGGCGGTGCGCGAAGCGGCCGAGGCGATGATCGGCAAGGTGCTGGTCACCAAGCAGACCGGCGAGCAGGGCAAGCTCGTCTCCCGCGTCTTCGTGGAAGACGGCTGCGACATCAAGCGCGAGCTCTATCTCGGCCTGCTGGTGGACCGCGAGACCAGCCGCGTGACCATCATGGCCTCCACCGAGGGCGGCATGGAGATCGAGGAGGTGGCCCACAACCACCCCGAGAAGATCCTGAAGGTCGCCATCGACCCCGCCTCCGGCATTTTCCCCTACCATGCCCGCAAGCTGGCCTTCGGCCTCGGCCTCGAGGGCAAGCAGGTCGGCGCCTTCCAGAAGTTCGTCCTCGCGCTGTACGGGGCCTTCCTGGAGCTCGACTGCGCCATCGTCGAGATCAACCCGCTGGTCGTGACCGGCAAGGGCGACATCGTGGCGCTGGACGCCAAGGTGTCCTTCGACGAGAGCGCGCTGTTCCGCCACAAGGACCTCGAGGCCCTGCGCGATGACAGCGAGATGGACCCGAAGGAGCTCGACGCGGTCAAGAACGACCTGAACTATGTGGCGCTCGACGGTGAGATCGGCTGCATGGTGAATGGCGCGGGCCTGGCCATGGCGACCATGGACATCATCAAGCTGTACGGTTCCTCCCCGGCCAACTTCCTCGACGTCGGCGGCACGGCGAATGCGGCGCGAGTGACGGAGGCGTTTCGCATCATCACCTCCGACGTCAACGTCAAGGCGATCCTGGTCAATATCTTCGGTGGCATCGCCAAGTGCGACATGATCGCCAATGGCATCGTCGAGGCGTCCAAGAACCTGTCCCTGAGCGTGCCGCTGGTGGTGCGGCTCGAGGGCACGAATGTCGACCTCGGCAAGAAAATCCTGGCTGAATCCGGCCTCGCTATCATCCCCGCCGACAACCTGGCCGACGCGGCCCAGAAGGTCGTCGCTGCTGTGAAGGGCGCCTGAACCATGGCCGTTCTGATCGACGCCAAGACCCGCGTCATGACCCAGGGTTTCACGGGGGCCCAGGGCACCTTCCATGCCTCGCAGGGCATTGCCTATGGCAGCACCTATGTCGGCGGCACGACCCCCGGCAAGGGCGGCACCATGCACCCGGAGCTGAACCTGCCGGTCTTCAACACCGTGGTGGAATGCCGGGACGCGACGGGCGCGAATGCGACCGTGATCTACGTGCCCGCCCCCTTCGCCGCGGATGCCATCCTGGAAGCCATCGATGCCGAGATGCCGCTGATCATCTGCATCACGGAGGGCATTCCGGTGCTCGACATGGTGAAGGTGAAGCGCGCGCTGTCCGGCTCCAAGTCCATCCTGGTCGGGCCGAACTGCCCGGGCGTGATCACGCCGGATGCCTGCAAGATCGGCATCATGCCGGGGCACATCCACCGTCGCGGCTCGGTCGGTATCGTGTCCCGCTCCGGCACCCTGACCTATGAGGCGGTGGCGCAGACCACGGCGGCCGGCCTCGGCCAGTCCACCTGCGTCGGCATCGGCGGCGACCCGGTGAAGGGCATGGACTTCATCGATGTCCTGAAGCTGTTCCTGGCCGATGACGAGACCCAGTCCATCATCATGATCGGCGAGATCGGCGGACAGTCCGAGGTGATCGGCGCGCAGTACCTGGCCGAGCACAATTTCGGACCCGGCAAGCCGAACAAGCCGGTGGTCGGCTTCATCGCCGGCGCCACGGCCCCCCCGGGCCGCCGCATGGGCCATGCCGGCGCGGTGATCTCGGGCGGCAACGACACGGCCGCGGCGAAGATGGAAGCCATGGCCAAGGCCGGCATCCATGTCGCCGACAGCCCCTCCGCGCTCGGCTCCACCATGGTGAAGGCGCTCAGGAAGTAACCGAACGGTCATCAGGGTCGCGCCAGGCTCCTGGCTCAGGGGCTCACTCTCGCGGTCCTGGTGACCTATCTATAGCCGCGGCGCGCCGCCAGAACCGCGGCGCGCGCAACGGAGACGGAAATGGCCGGAGTGGATGTCCTCGCGAGTGCGATGTCGGGCGCGAATGCCGCCTACCTCGCCGACCTCTATGCCCGATGGGCGGAGAAGCCGGACAGCGTCGATCCCTCCTTCGCCGAACTCTTCGGGGCGCTGAACGACGAGGCGCGTGCGGTGCTGACCGATGCGACGGGCGCCAGCTGGGCGCCCCGCATCCGCGGCGCCTTCGGCCCGGACCCCGAGGCGCCGCCGGCGCCGAAGAAGGGCGACAAGACCGCCCCGGCCGCGGCCGCCGCCGGCAATACCGTGGACAAGGCGGCCGCGCAGCGCGCGGTCCTGGATTCCATCCGCGCCCTGATGCTGATCCGCAGCTACCGCGTGCGCGGCCATCTGGAAGCGCAGCTGGACCCGCTGGGCCTGCAGGTGCCGAAGCCGCATCCGGAGCTGGACCCCAAGACCTACGGCTTCACCGAGGCCGACCTGGACCGGCCGATCTTCCTGGATTTCGTGCTGGGCCGGGAATACGCGACACTCCGGGAAATCCTGGCGATCTGCCGCGCCAGCTATTGCGGCTCGATCGGCGTCGAGTTCATGCATATCCAGGATCCGGAGCAGAAAAGCTGGATCCAGCGGCGGATCGAGGGCGCGCCCTGGGTCAAGGCCTTCGATACCGAAGCGAAGCGCCAGATCCTGCGCCAGCTGACCGAGGCCGAGGGCTTCGAAGCCTTCTGCGCCAAGAAATACGCCACCACCAAGCGCTTCGGCCTGGAGGGCGGTGAGAGCACCATCCCCGCCATCCAGTCCGTCATCGAGGTCGCGGCCGGCCAGGGCGTGAACGAAATCTCGATCGGCATGGCCCATCGTGGCCGGCTGAACGTGCTGGTGAATGTGGTGAAGAAGCCCTTCCAGGCCGTCTTCTCCGAGTTCAAGGGCAATGCCGCGACGCCCGAGGATGTGCAGGGCTCCGGCGACGTGAAGTACCACCTGGGCACCTCGACCGATATCGAGGTGGCGGGGCGGATGGTGCACCTGTCGCTGCAGCCGAACCCCTCCCACCTCGAAGCCGTGGATCCGGTGGTGGTGGGCAAGGTGCGCGCGCGGCAGGACATGGCCGGCGACACCAAGGGCCGCAAATCCGTCATGGGCATCCTGCTGCATGGCGACGCCGCCTTCGCCGGCCAGGGCCTGGTGTACGAGACGCTGGCGATGAGCCAGCTGATCGGCTACCGCACCGGCGGCACCATCCATATCGTCACCAACAACCAGATCGGCTTCACCACCGTCCCGGCGCATGCCTATTCGGGCCTGTACTGCACCGACGTGGCGAAGAGCATTCAGGTGCCGATCCTGCATGTGAACGGCGATGATGCGGAGGCCGTGGTCTTCTGCGCCCGCATGGCGGCCGAGTTCCGCATGCAGTTCGGCGCCGACTTCGTGCTCGACATCGTCTGCTATCGCCGCCACGGCCATAACGAGACGGACGAGCCGGCCTTCACCCAGCCGATCATGTACGGCCGCATCCGCGAGATGAAGACCACCCGCACCCTCTACGCCGAGCGCCTGGCGAAGGAGGGCAGCGTGCCGGCCGAGGAATCCAAGGCGGTGCTGGACGCCTTCAACGCCCAGCTGGAGGAAGCCTTCCAGGCGGCGGCCAGCTTCAAGCCGAACAAGGCGGATTGGCTGGAAGGCCATTGGTCCGGCCTGAAGGCCGTGACGGTGGGCGAGGACGTCGAGCGGCTGCACGAGACCGCGGTCGGCCTGGACGAGCTGCGCGAGGTTGGCGCCGCACTCGCCCGCGTCCCCTCCGATTTCGGCGCGAACCCCAAGATCCTGCGCCAGCTGGAAGCCAAGAAGACCGCCATCGAGACCGGCGAGGGCATCGACTGGGCGACCGGCGAGGCGCTGGCCTTCGGCACCCTGCTGCTGGAAGGCCACCGGGTTCGCCTGTCCGGCGAGGACGTTCAGCGCGGCACCTTCAGCCAGCGCCATGTCCACCTGGTGGACCAGAAGACCCAGGCCGAATACGTCCCGCTGAACAATATCCGCGCCGGCCAGCCGAAGTTCGAGGCCTTCAACAGCCTGCTCTCCGAGATGGGCGTGCTCGGCTTCGAATACGGCTATACCCTGGCGGACCCGCGCACCCTGGTGCTGTGGGAAGCGCAGTTCGGCGATTTCGCGAACGGCGCCCAGGTGATCATCGACCAGTTCATCGCCAGCGCGGAGACCAAGTGGCTGCGCATGTCGGGCCTGGTGATGCTGCTGCCGCATGGCTACGAAGGCCAGGGGCCGGAGCATTCCTCCGCGCGGCTGGAGCGCTACCTGCAGCTCTGCGCCGAGCGCAACATGCGCGTCGGCAACCTGACCACGCCGGCCAACTACTTCCACGCGCTGCGCCGCCAGCTGAAGGCGAACTACCGCAAGCCGCTGGTGCTGATGACGCCGAAGTCGCTGCTGCGGCACAAGCTGGCGGTCTCCACCCTGGCCGATTTCGGCCCGGGCAGCAGCTTCCAGTACATCATCCCGGAAACCGACGACCTGGTGGCGCCGGACCAGATCAAGCGCGTCGTGCTCTGCACCGGCAAGGTCTATTACGACCTGCTGGCGGAGCGGCGGGAGAAGGGCGTGAAGGACGTGGCGATCCTGCGCGTCGAGCAGCTCTATCCCTTCGCCAAGACGACGCTGGCCAAGCTGCTCGCGCCCTATCGCAATGCCGATGTGGTCTGGTGCCAGGAGGAGCCCGAGAACATGGGCGCCTGGACCTATATCGACCGCAAGATCGAAGGCGTGCTGAACAGCATCGAGATCAAGGCGAAGCGCCCGACCTATGTCGGCCGCATCGAGGCGGCGAGCCCGGCCACCGGCCTCGCCAAGGTTCACCAGCAGCAGCAGGAAACCCTGGTGCGCGAGGCGCTCGGCCTTTCGTGAGCGCCGCGTCCTAGGCAGAAGGCAGGACAGATGACCGATATCGTGGTGCCCCCCCTCGGGGAAAGCGTCTCCTCCGCGACCATCGCGCGGTGGCTCAAGAAGGCCGGGGAAGCCGTGGCGCTGGATGAGCCGCTGGTGGAGCTGGAGACCGACAAGGTCACGGTCGAGGTCAATGCCGCCGTCGCCGGCGTGATCGAGAGCATCGCCGCCGAGGAAGGCGCCGAGGTCGGCCCCGGCGCCGTGCTCGGCGTCATCAAGGAAGGCGCCGCCGCCGCCGCCAAGCCGGCCGCCGGCACGCCGAGCAAGCCGACCCCGGCCCCCGCCGCCCCGGCCCAGCCCAAGGCGGAAGCGCCAACCCCGGCCCCCGGCCCGGTCTCCCGCCCGGCGGAAGGCGCCTCGCACGGCCCGGCCGCGAACAAGGCGATGGCCGATGCCGGCATCACGGCCGAGCAGGTCGGCGCCCGCTCCGGCAAGGATGGCCGGGTGACCAAGGGCGATGTGCTCGCCTTCCTGTCCAAGCCGGCCGCCGCCCCCGCACCCGCCGCCGCCAAGGCGCCGCGCGCCCTGGAAGCGGGCGAGGAGCGGGTGAAGATGACCCGCCTGCGCCAGACCATCGCGCGCCGGCTGAAGGAAGCGCAGAACACCGCCGCCATGCTGACCACCTTCAACGAGGTGGATATGGGCGCGGCGATGGCGCTGCGCGCCGAATACAAGGACGCTTTCGAGAAGAAGCACGGCGTGAAGCTCGGCTTCATGTCCTTCTTCGTGAAGGCCTGCGTCGCGGCGCTGAAGGAATTCCCGGCGGTCAACGCCGAGATCGACGGCGACGAGATCGTCTACAAGCACGCCGTCCATATGGGCATCGCCGTCGGCGGCCCCTCCGGCCTGGTGGTGCCGGTGGTGCGCAATGCGGACCAGATGGGCTTTGCCGAGATCGAGAAGACCATCGGCAGCTACGGCAAGAAGGCGCGCGACGGCGCGCTGAAGCTGGAGGAGCTGACCGGCGGCAGCTTCACCATCACCAATGGCGGCATCTACGGCAGCCTGATGTCCACGCCGATCCTGAACCCGCCGCAGTCCGGCATTTTGGGGATGCACAAGATCCAGGAGCGGCCGATGGCCGTGGGCGGCAAGGTCGAGATCCGGCCGATGATGTACATCGCGCTGAGCTACGACCACCGGATCGTCGACGGGAAGGAGGCGGTGAGCTTCCTGGTCCGCGTGAAGGAAAGCATCGAGGATCCGCGCCGGCTGATGCTGGACCTCTAAGGGTCCGAGAGCCAAGGCCCCCACCCCAACCCTCCCCCGTAAGCACGGGGGAGGGAGCGGTCCTTCTCCCTCACCTGCGGAGCGGGGGGTTGCGGCACTGCCGCAACGCCGAAGGCTGGCCGGGGTGGGGGCAAGCGCCGACCTCCCCCCGCCGAGGCGCCCCCCATGCTGATCCTCGCCTTCGGCTTCCTCGCCCTCTGCGCCGCCCTCGAATACCGCGCCCGCGGCGAACCGGCGCTCCGCCCCGAACCCCGCACGGACCGCATCTGGCGCGGCCTCGGCACCCTGGCCGGGTTGCTCGCCACCATCGGGCCGCTGGTGGTCATGGCCCGGCTGGATGTGGCGCTGGGCGCCGCCGCCTATCTGCTCGGCGCTGCCTTCGCCTTCGCCGGGGGATTTACGCCCGAGCGCTGGTGGGGCCTGACCTCCATGGCTGCCGGCGTCTTCGGCCTCGGCCTGCTGGCGGGCGCGCTGCTGGCCTGAAGCATTTTCAATGCCTTGCGGCTTCGCAAGGCGACTCGGAAAATGCGCCAGGACAACGCCTCTACTCGATGGCGCGGAAGCCGGTGGCGCGCACCACCTCCGCCCAGCGCGCCGTCTCCGCCTGCATCATCCGCGCGAAATCCACCCGGCCATTGCCGGCGGGCCGGAAGCCGGTTTCCGCCAGGCGGGCGCGCAGCGGCGGCGCGGCCAGCACCCGCAGCACGCCTTCCTCCAGCGAGGCCAGCACCGGCGCGGGCGTCGCGGCGGGCGCCACCAGGCCGAACCAGGCATGGAAGCCGAGGCTCGGCCGGCCGAGCTCCGCCATGGTCGGCACCTGCGGCAGCAGCGGCGCGCGGGCCGGGCCGGTGACGGCCAGCGCCTTCAGCCGGCCCGCCTGCACATGCGGCGCGACCAGGGCGATGGTGCCGAACATGCCCTGCACATCGCCGCCGAGGATCGCCGTCATCGCATCGCCGGTGGCGCGGAAATGCACCGCCTCCGCCCGCAGCCCGGCCTCGGCGGCCAGCATCGCCGCACCGAAATGGCCGGGCGTGCCGGCGCCAAAAGTGCCCATGAAGACCTGCGGTCGAGCCTTGCCCCAGGTGACGTAGCTGTCGAGGTCCGCCACCGGCAGGCTGGCCGGCAGCACGAAGGCGAAGTCGATGGCCGCGACCTCCGCGACGGCGGAAAAATCCCGGGCGGGGTCGTAGGGCAGGCGGGCATAGGTGCTGGGGGCCATGGCGAGCTGGCCGACCTCGCCGAAGAGCAGCGTCGTGCCATCCGGCGCCGCGCGCGCCACCTCCTGCGCCGCGATGGCGCCGGCCGCGCCGGGCTTGTTGTCCACCACCACGCCCGCGGGCCAGCTTTCGCGCAGCGCCTCCGCCAGCAGCCGGCCCACCACATCCGGCCCGCTGCCGGGCGGGAAGCCCAGCACCAGGCGGATCGGTCGGTCCGGCAGGGCCGCGCGGGCGCCCGGGGCGGCGAAGGGCAGCAGGGCGGCGCCGGCCAGCAGGGCACGGCGGCCAGGATGCGATTGGCGCATGGACGGAACTCCCTTGATTGTTATGCTACATAATAAGCAAGGGCGAGGGCGGGCGGGCAATGGAAAGCGTGGCGCTGGCTTCCGAATTCGTGGCGCTGGTGGAGGTGGCGGTGGGCCCGCCCCTCTCGCTCGGCGCCGGGCCACTGGGAGAGCGGCGGATCGTGCCGATCCTCGGCGGCACCGTGACCGGCCCGCGGATGCAGGGTGAGGTTCTGGCCGGCGGCGCCGATTTCCAGCTGATCCGTCCCGACCGCGTGGCCGAGATCGAGGCGCGCTACACGCTGCGCCTGGCCGATGGCGCCCTGGTGCAGGTCACCAATCGCGGCCTGCGCCATGCTTCGCCCGAGGATATGGCCCGCCTGCTGCGCGGCCGCCCGGTGCCGCCGGAGCGCGTCTATTTCCGCACCGCCCCGGTCTTCGAGACGCCGGCGCCCGCGCACGCCTGGCTGACCCGCAGCCTGTTCGTCGGAATCGGCGAAAGGCACCCCGACACGGTGCTGATCCGCATCTTTGCCGTCTGAAGGTCAGCGGCGCAGGCTGGCCCGTACGGTGAGGCCCGGCGGCACCGCGCCCGGCCGCGCATCGGCAAGCGTCACCGCGCCCCCATGCAGCCGCGCCACCGCCGCGACCAGCGCCAGGCCGAGGCCGGTGCCCGGGCTGCGGCGGCTGCGGTCCAGTCGGTAGAAGCGGTCCAGCACGCGGCCGCGCTCGGCCGCCGGCACGCCCGGCCCGTCATCCGCCACCTCCAGCCGGCCAGGCCGCAGCGTGATCCGGATGGCGCCGCCGGGGCGGCCAGGGGTCAGCGCATTCTCGATCAGATTGGCCAGCATCTGCCGCAGCAGCGCCGCATCGCCAGAAAGGGTTTACGCAGGCGCGATATCGGCTGTGAGGGTGGCGCCGGCCTCCTCCGCCACGGGCGCATAGGTCTCGGCCAGGTTGGCGACCAGCGCCGAGAGGTCCAGCTCCCGAAAGCCGGCGGGGGGCCCGCCGCCCTCGGCCTGGGCGATGCGCAGCAGGGCGGCGAAGGTGGACAGCACCGCATCCAGCTCCGCCAGCGCGTCCTCCAGCGCCGCCTCGTCCTCCGCCGTGTCACGCGGCGCCGCCAGCCGCGCTTCCAGCCGCATCCGCAGGCGTGAAAGGGGGCTGCGCAGGTCATGCGCCACGTCGCTGCTCACCTGGCGCAGCGCGGCCATCAACTGCGCGATCCGTGCCAGCATGGCGTTCATGGTGGCCGCCAGCCGGTCCAGCGCGTCGCCGCCGCCGGTCAGCGGCAGGCGCTGCGCCAGGTCGCCCTGCATCACCGCCTGCGCCGCGCTGGACCGCCGCACGAGCCGGCGCTCCACGCCGCGCGCCAGCAGCAGCCCGGCCAGGATCACCGCCGCGGCCGTCAGCGTGCCGCCCATCAGCAGCCAGCCGGCTAGGCCGCGCGCGGCGGCCTGCCGATTGGCGAGGTCGGCCGCCACCACCACCAGCCCATTGCCGCCGCCCGCGCCCAGATCGCCATGAACAACCGCGGCGCGGCGCAGCGGGAGGTGATGCAGCTGCTGCGAACGCTGGGCCAGGTCAGCTGAGGCGATCGCCCGGATCCTGTCGTCCAACCCTTTCCCCCCGTCCGGGGGGAGTGGGTTTTTTGGGTTTTCGGGGCCTCTAATCCGCCGCCAGGCGGGCGTATTCCAGCCCGCGTGCCAGCCAGCAGCCCACCGTCACGCCCGTCACACTTCCATCCGCCCCGCGCCGGAAGGCCAGCGTCCAGTCCCCCGGCGGCGTATGGTCCAGTGCGCGCCAGCAGGGCAGGGCCCAGAGGTCCGGCCCGATTGGCTCCAGCAGCTCCATCCGCCCCTGGCCGAGGAAACCGGAAAAGCCGCCATAGGCGACGCCGCCCGCCTCGGTGACCAGCAATTCGGCGTCCAGCTCCGCGCAGCGGTAGCGGCCGGCGAGGCCGGGGGCGGCTTCGCCCGGGCAGGGCCGCAGCAGGCTCGACTGGTTTTCCTGCGGCCGGTCCATCCACAGCCCCTCCGGCGTCGGGCGCAGCCGGGTTCGGCCCGTGCCGGCGCTGCCATCGGGGCGCAACTCCAGCCGTTCCGCGCCATGGCCGAAGCGCAGCCGCACCACGCCGGGCGCCGCGCTGTCCAGCCGCACGGCAAGGCCCGTCTCCGGCTCCACATAGGCACCGAGCCAGTCCGGCGGGGGCAGGCTGGCATCGGGCTGCGGCGCCTCCGCCCCCAGCAGGGCGGCCAGCGCCTCCATCGCCGCGGCATTGGCATCCGAGAGGTGATTGAACATCACGACCACGGAAATGCGCGCCGCCGGCGCATAGAGCCGATGGCTGCGCCAGCCGCGCAGCGCGCCGCCATGGCCCAGGATGGGCGTGCCAAAAGCCTCGGCCCGGCCGAGGCCGAAGCCATAGGGCGCCGGGCTGCCATCGGTGAAGGCGACGGGCGCGGCCAGGCGGGCATGCAGGCTGTCCGGGTCGTCGCGCGTTGCGTCGATATGACGTTCCCAGGCGATCATGTCGTCCAGGCTGGCGCCGAGCCCGGCATCGCCGGTCCAGATCACATTGTTCACCGCGGGTCGGAAGCCGCCGGCCTGGCTGCCTTCATAGCCTTCGGTGCCGTCCGGCATGGCGCGGGTCTCGGCCGCCAGGAAGGCGCTTTCCATCCCGACGGGGCTGAAGATGTGGCGCCGGAGCAATTCGGAAAAACTGCGGCCGGTGACGTCCTGCAGCGCGTCGGAGATCAGCCGGAAATTCTGGTTCACATAGGAATAGCGGGTGCCAGGAACAAAATGCAGGCTGGTGGTGCCGGCAATGACGCGCGCGGCCTCCACATCGCCGAAGGCGGATTCGGCCGGCGCGCCATGCAGCATGGCCACCGCCCAGTAGTCGCGCAGGCCGGACTGGTTATGCGCCAGCAGCCGCGTCGGCGGCGCGGCATCGCCGAGGCGTGGCAGGCGCGCGCGGATCGCGGCATCCAGCGCCTCCAGCTGGCCGACCGCGCGCAGCATGGCGCCGCAGGTGAATTGCTTGGTGATGGAGCACATGCGGAACAGCGTGCGCGGCGTGAAGGGAATGCGGCGCTCCGCATTCGCGAAACCCCAGGCTTGGCGGGCGATGACCTCGCCCTGCCGCAGCACCGCAATGGCGCCGCCCGGGCCGGGGTAGCGGCGCGGCAATTCGCGCAGGACGCGGTCGAGGCGGGCAGAGAGATCGGACATCAGCGGCTTCCCCAGAGCACGAGCACGACGCCGGCCACCACCACCAGCGAACCGATGACATCGGCGCGCGTCGCCTTCTCCCGCAGGTAGAAGCGGCTGAAGGCCAGGGTGAAGAGGATCTCCACCTGGCCCAGCGCGCGCACCAGCGCGACCGGGGCCAGGGCGAAGGCGGAGAACCAGCAGGCGGAGCCGAGCGCGGACAGCGCGCCGACCTGGCCGCTGTCGCGCCAGGTGGCGAAGACGGCGCGGAACTGCGCCGGCTCCTTCCAGGCCAGCCAGGCGCCCTGCATCAGCGTCTGCATGGTATTGATGATGACCAGCAGCAGCAGCGCCTTGAAGACCACATCGCTGCCCGGCATGGCCTGGTTCGCCGCCTTGATCAGCACGCCGGTGAAGCCGAAGCAGAATCCGGCGCCGATGCCGCACAGCGCCGCCGGCTGCGTCAGCCCGCGCAGCAGATCACCCGGGCTGGTGCCGCGCCCGGCCAGCGAGAGGTACAGCACGCCGCCGACGCCGATGGCGATGCCGAGCCAGGAGAGCAGCGACAGATGCTCGCCCAGCAGCAGCGTGGCGACGAAGGCCGCCTGCATCGCCTCGGTCTTCGCATAGGCTGTGCCGACGGCGAAATTGCGATGGCCGAAGGCCATGATCAGCAGGTTGGTGCCGAGGATCTGCCCGAAGCCGCCGGCGGCACACAGCGCCAACACGGTGAGGGACAGCGCCGGCAGCGTGCCCCCGAAGGCCGCCGCATAGAGGCCAAAGATCGCCAGCCCCACCGGCACGCCATAGAGGTAGCGCACCACCCCCGCGGCATTCACCGAAAGCTGCCCGCGCAGCCGCTGCTGCATGGCGGTCCGCCAGCACTGGAACAGCGCGGCGGAGAGGGTGAAGCCGATCCATCCGGAGATCATCCGGCGTTTATCAGCCCAGCCGCGGGTCCAGCCAAGGCCGGTCCATGCGTTTCCATTCGGGAAAAGCGCCGGGGTTCAGCGTGATGCCGAGGCCGGGGGCCTGGGACAGGCGCGCCGCGCCGTTGACGAAGCGCAGGCTCTCGCCCGCAACGATGTCGAAGAAGGCCTCGGTCTCCCCGTACTGCACTTCCAGCACGAGGAAATTCGGGATGGCGGCGCAGAGATGCACGGAATGGGCGTGGCAGACGGGGCCGGTGGGGTTGTGCGGCGCGATCTCCACCCCCGCGGTCTGCGCCAGCGCGGCGATGCGCTGGATCTCGCCGAGCCCGCCGGCATGCTTCGCATCGGGCATCAGCACGTCGTAGCAGCCGGCCTCCACCAGCGGGCGATAGGCGGCCAGGCCCGACAGGCTCTCGGCGCCCGCCAGCCGCATGCCTCGCGCATTGGCCAGGCCGCGCAGCCGGACGATCTCGGCGTGATTCGCCTCCGCCACCGGACATTCCAGCCAGAACAGGTTTTCGGAGGAGACATCGCGGATCAGTTGCGCGGCGCCGCCGGGGGAGAAGCGCCAATGCGCGTCGACCATCAGGTCGATGTCCGGCCCGATCGCGGCGCGCACGGCGGCGATGCGGGCCAGGCCCTCCGCATAGGCGGCGCGGTTGGCGGCGGTGCGGCCATCCTCCCAGACCATGGGCTCGAAGGGCGCGAGTTTCACACCCGAGAAACCCTCGGCCACGGCGCGGGTCGCGGCCGCCGCGAAACCCGCCGGCGTGCGCGGATTGGCGCCGCGGTTGATGTTCGCATAGAGCCGTACGCTGTCCGAAAAAGCGCCGCCGAGCAGCCGGTGCATAGGCTCGCCGTGGCGCTGCGCCGCCAGGTCGCACAGCGCCTGATCGAGCGCCGAGATGGCGGTGGCCGTCACCAGCCCGCCCGGCGCATGCGGAAGGTAGCGGGCGATGCGGTTGCGGTCGCGCGCATCCTCGCCCCGCAGGTTCGCCGCGATGCGGGCAAGCTCGGCCGCCATCAGCGGCTCGTGATTCGCCAGCGTGCATTCGCCAAGGCCGGTCCGTCCGTCCTCGGTGGTGACCTCGACGAAACTCCAGTTCGTCTTGGGCGTGACGTTGAAGCCGCGGAAGCGGATGTCGGTGATCTTCATGTGACGCGGATATTCGCGCGGGTGGCCAGGTCCTTCCATTTGGCGATGTCGCTGCGGACCCGCGCGGCCAGCACATCCGGCGTGCTGGTCACCACTTGGCCGCCGATCAGCTTCACCCGGTCCTTCACCTCCGGCAGCTGGCCGATGCGCTGCAGCTCGGGCACCAGCCGCTCCACCACGGCGGAGGGCAGGCCCGGCGGGCCGAAGAGCGCGTTCCAGGCGATGGTCTCGAAGCCGGCGAGGCCGGATTCATCCAGGGTCGGCACCTGCGGCGTATCCGGCCAGCGTTCCAGGCTGGTCACCGCCAGCAGCTTCACCTCGCCACGCGTGACGAAGGGCATGATGTTCACCATGTTCGCGATCAGGAAGGGCGCGTCGCCGGTGATCACCGCCTGGCCCATCTGCGCCGCGCCGCGATAGGGGATGTGCTCCATCCGCACGCCGGCCATCATGCAGAAGAGCTCGGCCGAAAGATGGGCGGAGGATCCGACGCCGCCGCTGCCGTAGTTGTAGTGGTTCTGGGGCTTTTCCTTGATGGCGGCGATCAGCCCGGCGACGTTGTCCACCGGGAAGACGCGCGGATTCACCACCAGCGCATTGGGCCCGGTGACCAGCAGCGAGATCGGCGTGAAGTCTTTCTCCAGGTCATAGGGAAGGTCCGGGTAGATCGCGGCATTGATGCCGTTGGAGCCGGCATTGCCGACCAGCAGCGTGGAGCCGTCGGGCGGCGCGCGGAAGGCGTTCTCCACGCCCACGCGCCCGCCGGCGCCCGGACGATTGTCCACCACGAAGGACTGGCCGAAGGCGCGTTCCAGATGTGGGGCAAACAGGCGGATGGTGGTGTCGTTGCCGCCGCCCGGCGCGCCGGGTTCGACGATGCGGACGGGGCGGCTGGGCCAGGCTTGCGCGCGGGCCAGGCGAGGCGCGGCCAGGGCCGCCAGGGCCGTGGCCAGCAGGGTGCGACGTTGCGGCATTTTGGGGCCGTGCTCCGGGACGTTTCTCCGGCGGCCATCATGGCGCGGGGGAAGGGGCGGGGCCAGAGTGGGGGAGGTGGCGCCTTGCCCCCACCCCAACCCTCCCCCGTGAGAACGGGGGAGGGAGTCAGGGCGCCTCCCTCCCCCGCTTTACGGGGGGTCGCGGCGCTGCCGCGACGCCGAAGGCTGGTCGGGGTGGGGGCTTCGCGCCCCCCTTAGCGCCGCACCTGCCCCCAGCCCGGATTCTCCACCACCATGTGCCGCAGCTTCGCGCGGTCCAGCATCGCATCCGTCTCCCGCCACGCCGCAGTACCGATCTCGGTGCCGTCCAGATGCGGGCAGACGCGGTCGCGCATCAGCACCTGGCCGTCCACCACCACGTCCAGCACGTCCTGCCCATTGGCGAAGTAGACAACGCGCGCCACCGGCATATTCGCCGGCACCATATGCGGCGCCGAGAGATCGACGGTGATGACATCCGCCTTCTTGCCGACCTCCAGGCTGCCCAGCTCATGCCCCATGCCGAGGCCGCGCGCGGCGTCGATCGTCACCATCTCCAGCGCCTTGCCGGGCGGCATCATCGTCTCGTCGCGGAAATGGCGCTGGTGGTAGCGGATGCACTGGAACATGTGGCGGAACATGTCGCCGGAGCGGTCGGGCGCCGTGGCGTCCGAGCCGATCATCACGGTCACACCCGCCTCGATCATCTTCGGCGCCGGGCAATAGCCGCGGACCGCGGCGATGGCGGAGGGGTTGTGCACCACGCTCGTGCCGGTGCGCACCAGCGTGTCGATATCCGCATCCGTCAGCTCGGTGCAGTGGCTGAGCCAGGCATCGGGACCGAGCAGGCCGAACATGCGGTCCGCCAGCTCGATGCTGCCCTGGCGATGGCCGTCCTGGTGGAAGGGCGCGCCGCGCGACCGGCCCGCTTCGCGCACCAGATGCCCCTGGCGCTCGATCTCCTTCACTTTTGCGGCGTCGTGCTTGGCTTCACGATAGACGGGCATCAACGTCGCCACCTTCACGCGGCCCTTGTTGTGCCACTTCTCGACACCGGCGGTGATGACATCGAGCTGCTGCTCGAAGCTGACGGGCCGCTCCACGCCATCCGGCCCGACATAGGGGCGCGGGAAGGGCGGGCGGGTCGGGCCGAGCACCAGCAGGCTGCGGATGCCGACTTCCTCCGTCGCCTCCGCATGCGCATCGGTGAAGGCCGTGTCGTCCACGCGACCGATGCTGTCGCCGCCGCCGAGCAGCGAGACGCCGGTGGTGACGCCGAAGCGCAGCCGCTCATAGGCCGCGAGCTTCGCCTCCGCGCGCCAGAAGCTGGGCGGGGAGGCGAGGGTGTAGATGACGCGGCAGGCTTCCATCCAGCCGGCGCTGTCATTGTTGCCCATGGTCTTCACCAGCCCGTGGCCGGCATGGGCATGGCCGTCGATCAGGCCGGGCAGGATGGCGCGGCCGCGCGCCTCGATCACCTGCTTCGCCTGGCCGTGCGCGGCCTCCACCTCCTCGGTCGGGCCGACGGCCTGGATGCGGCCATCCTTGATGGCAACGGCGCCATCCGGCAGCACACGGCGCGCCGGGTCCATGGTGATGACGACGCCGCCGCGGATGAGAAGATCGGTCATGCTAGTCCTCGATGAGGTCAAGAAAAGTCAGCGCTGCCCCGTTTGGCAGGGGGGGCAGCGCGGGTCGGCAGTGCGCGGACGGCAGGCTCAATCCACCTTCACAAGCCAAAGCCGCAGCCGGTTGTCCGGTGCCTGGCGCAGGTCGATGCCGCGGCGGGACGCCCAGGCGATGGGCTGCTGGAACAGCGGGATATGCGCGATCTCGCGGCGCTCGATCTGCAACGCCTCGCGGATCAGGGCGCGGCGGCTGGTCTCGTCCGGCGCTTCCGCAGCGCGGGAGACCAGCGCATCGAATTCCGCATTCGACCAGCGGCCGTAGTTCAGCCCGCCCGTCGTCGGCGTATTGGTGCGCAGCACCTCGTTCAGCGTCGAATAGGCATCCGCCAGCGGCAGGCCCGCATGGCCCAGCATGTACATCGAGAAATCGCGCGTCGCCGTGCGGCGGGACCAGATATTGGTGGGTTCCGACTGCAGCTGCAGCCGGATGCCGACGCGGGACAGCATCGCCGCCACCGCCTGGCAGGTGCGCTCGTCATTCACATAGCGGTCGTTCGGGCAGACGATGCCCACCGAGAAGCCGTTCGGGAACCCCGCCTCCGCCAGCAGGCGCTTCGACGCCTCCGGGTCATAGGGCAGGCGGTCGTTCAGGTCGGCGGGCGCGCCGGTCAGGAAGGGGCTCACCATCATGCCGGCGATCCAGGCCTTCTCCCGCATCACCGTCCGGCGCAGGGCGTTCACGTCGATGGCGCGGTAGATCGCCTCCCGCACCCGGCGGTCGCGGAAGGGGTTTTGGCCGCGCACGTCGGAGTACAGCAGCTCGTCCCGCTCATAATCGAAGCCGAGATAGATGGTGCGCAGCTCCGGCCCCTCGACCATCTGCACCCGCTGGTCCTGCAGCAGGCGCGGAATGTCCTGCAGCGGCACCTCCACATTCGCGTCGATGGCGCCCGAGAGCAGGCTCGCCGTGCGCGTCGCCGCGCTGCGGATCGGCTGGAAGTTTACCCGAGTCAGGTTGTGCAAGGGGGTGTCCCACCAGCGCGCATGCGGCTCGAGGACAGTCCGCTCATCCGGCCGGCGCTCCGTGATCCGGAAGGGCCCGGTGCCATTGGCCACGCGGGTCGCGCCCGATTCGGTCTGCGCCGAGAGATTGGCCGCCTGCACCGCATTGTTCGCCCGCGACCAGCCCTCATCCATCATGAAGAACTGCGTGATGGAGGCGAGCAGGATGGGGAAGGGGCGGTGCGTCTCGATCTCGATGGTGTGGCTGTCGACCTTCCGCACTTCCTTGATCGCGCCCAGCAGCCCGCGCGCCAGCGACCCCGGCCCGTTCACCCGCGACCAGGTGAACAGCACGTCGTCTGCGTCAAAACTCTCGCCATTGTGGAAGACCACGTTGCGGCGAAGGTTGAAGCGCCACACGGTCGGGCTGGTGCGCTCCCAGCTCTCGGCCAGGGCAGGCTCGATCTCGATGCGGTCGTTGTGCCGCACCAGGGCCTCATAGACATTGCCCAGGAAGGTATTGGTGAAGGTGTTGTTGGAGGAGTGCGGATCCAGCGTCAGCACATCGGCGTTGTACGCCCAGGTGAAATTTTTCGCGGCCAGCGGCGTTGTCACGGCGAAGGCGCCTGCGAGCAGGGTGGCGAGGGCAAGGCGCATGGCGTGGATCTCCGGCTGGGATACCGCCAGGGTCTGTCCGCATCGCGAAGCCGTCAATCGCCTTCCGAACGGCTGCCGCCATTCCGCCGCATGAATCTGCTGGCCTGTCACCGCATCGAGGAAAGACCGTATGCTGCATCCGATCCGCGCCCTGACCATGGCCACGCTGCTGTTGGCGCCGCCCGCGTTGGCACCCCCCGCCCTGGCGCAGCCCGCCGGCCTGACGGAGACGCTGCTGCATCTCGGTGAGACGGCGGAGGTCACCCGCGCGCCGGATGAGGTGGTGGCCACGCTGCGCGCCGAAGCGCGCGCCGGGACCGCCGCGGCGGCGCAGCAGGCGGTGAACCGCGCCATCGCCGCCGCCGTCACCCGCGCCCAAGCCACCCCCGGCATCCAGGTTTCGACCGGCGGCTACTGGACCGGACGGGTGGAGGAGCAGCGCAACTGGCAGGCCAGCCAGGCCGTGACACTGCGCGGCGGCGACGGCCCCGCGCTGCTGGAACTGGCCGGCACGCTGCAGGGCCAGGGCCTCGCCATGGTCTCCCTGGACTGGACCTTGCGGCGGGAGACGGAGCGCGCGGCGCGGGAGGAAGCCGCCCGCCTGGCGCTGGAGGCGCTGCAACGCCGCGCCGCCGCCGTCGC
Source organism: Falsiroseomonas tokyonensis (assembly GCF_019024325.1). Taxonomy (GTDB): domain Bacteria; phylum Pseudomonadota; class Alphaproteobacteria; order Acetobacterales; family Acetobacteraceae; genus Falsiroseomonas; species Falsiroseomonas tokyonensis. Next base: position 289,936 of record NZ_JAFNJS010000001.1, on the reverse strand, counting down.
CCAGCAGCTCAACCTGCAACTCGTCGGCCTGCGGGAAGTGCGGATCGACGCGCCGGAGCGTGGCCCGCGGCCGATGGCCATGGCCGCCCGATCCTCCGTCTCCTCCTCCGCCGCCCCGGTGGCGGTGGCCGAGGATGCGGTGGTGCGCGCGACGGTGGAGGCGGTGGCGGTGCTGCGCCCGTGACCGATCCGGCACCTGGCAGAGGGGGCAGAGGTTCAGAACTGACCCAAAACCCCATTCTGCCGCAACTAGTATACTCTTCCTCAAGTTCTGCCGTCCAAAAAACGCAGGGCGGCCCTGCCTATTGAATGGCTGCGCAGGGGCGGCTTATGCGCTAGACCCCCTGAATGGTGGCAACTCCATGACGGAAACTATTCGAATGGGTGTCGTAATCGGGGAGGTAGCACGCAAGCTCGGCTATCGCCCGGGCATGGCCTGTGCTGTTCTGGGCAACCCCCCGGGGATGACCTTCGGCCTGCCGAACGGGGCCACCGCGGCCGCCGACCTGATCCTCGCCTTCGCCGCGGACAAGGTGGCGCTTCGCGCCATCGCCCCGCGTGCGCTCAACCTCTACGGCATCGGCGCGCGCCTCTGGTTCGCCTATCCGAAGAAGACCGGCCCGGTCCGCTCCGACCTCGACCGCGACCATGGCTGGGACCCGCTGACCACCGAAGGCCTGTTGCCGGTCACGCAGGTGGCGCTGGACGATACCTGGTCCGCGCTGCGCTTCCGCTTCCGCGAGGAAATCCCGAAGGTCATGCGCGCCGGGGCCTGATCCGGCCACACGGATCGGACAATTCCATCGCCCGGCATCCTCCTGTAGCTTCCGGCGGTGAACCCAACCGGGTCCACCCCACCGGAAACCGCATGACCCAAAGCCGCAGCCCGGCTGGCGAACCCCTGCCCCCGCCGCCTGGTCCATCCCTCCGCAAGCCCGCCGGGCTGGCGCCGGACCTCAACCGCAGCGCCGTCGCCCGCTACCTCCAGCTCGCCACCCTGTTCCGCCACCGCGTCGAACAGGGCGTCTGGCTGCCGGGCAGCCAGATCCCCACCGTGGACGAACTCGCCGCTGAATGCGGCGTGGCGCGCGCCACCATCCGCCAGGCCCTCGACCAGCTCGCCGAGGAAGGCCTCATCGAGCGCTTCCGCGCCAAGGGCACCTTCGTCAGCACCACCCCACCCCAACGCCTGTGGTGCGACGTCGAAACCGACTGGACCGGCTTGCTGCGCTCCCGCGAAGGCGCGCATATCGAAATCCTGTCCGACACACCCGGCCAACCCGGCCAAGCCCTGCCGCCCGCCATCGGCCACCCCGCGCCCCTCTACCGCCACCTCCGCCGCCGTCACTGGCGCGACAACCAACCCTTTCTGCTGGCCGACGTCTGGCTGGACGAAAGCCTCTCCCCCAAAATTACCCCCGACGACCTGACCACCAAGACCGCCCTGCGCCTGGTCGCCAGCATCCCCGGCATCCGCATCGCCAACGCCCGCCAAACCCTCACCATCGGCAGCGCCGACGTCGAAACCGCCAGCGCCCTCCACCTGCCCCTCAACGCCCCCATCGCCCACGTCCACCGCGTCGCCCTCGACCCCCGCGGCACCCTGCTCCTCGTGGCCAACGGCCGCTACCGGGGCGACACCGTGCGGATCGACGTGAAACTTCGGTAGGCGGGGTGATGCGCGGGTGATTGCCAGGGGGCTTTGCCCCCCGGCACCCCCCACCAGGAGGCAGTGGCCTCCTGGACCTCAGGACCTTTGAGCAGAAATGGAGAGGGGGCCAGCGGTACCGCAGATCATGCGGCCGCTCCGGCCCCCTCTCCATTTCTGCTCATGATTCAAGGGTTCCAAGGGGCCACTGCCCCTTGGCGGGAGGGTGCAGGGAGGGCGGAGCCCTCCTTGCAAACCACCAGCGCCCACTCAGCCCACGAAGAATCCGTCGAGCCGCGCCGGGGCCGGCGCCCAGGTGGGGCTGTTGTCCTTGTCGACCAGCACGGCGCGGACGCCTTCGGCGAAGTCGGGGTGTTGGGTGACGGGGCCGGTCAGGGCGAGTTCGGTGGCGAGGCAGCGGGCCAGGTCCTGGGTGGCGCCGCGGTGGAGGAGTTCCAGGGTCACGGCCAGGCTGGTGGGCGACATCTTCGCCAATATGGCGGATTGGGTCTGGGCCCAGTCGGTGTTTTCGGTGGCGAGGGCGGCCTGGATGGCGGGCAGGGTGGTGGGGCCGAAGCAGCGGTCGATGGCGGGGCGTTGGGCGGCGAGGGCGCCGGGCGGGACGGGCTCGGCGAAGTCCGCGACCACGCCGGGGTCGCCGGCGAGCAGCGCGCTGCGCAGCGGGGGCAGGCGGTCGCGCGGGACGAAGTGGGTGGCGAGGCCGGCTTCCACGGCTTCGGCGCCGCGCAGCCGGGCGCCGGTCAGGGCCAGGAAGCGGCCCATCGCGCCCGGCGTTGCGGAGGGCAGGCGCGGCAGGGTGAAGGAGGTGCCGACATCCGGGAAGAGCGCGATGGCGGTCTCCGGCATGGCGAGCAGTGCGTGCTCGGTGACGATGCGGTGGCTGCCATGGACGGAAACGCCGATGCCGCCGCCCATGCAGACCCCGTCGATCAGGCTGATCCAGGGCTTCTCGAATGTCGCGATGGCGGCGTTCACCGCGTATTCGCCGGCGAAGAAGGCGTGGATGGCGGCGCTGTCACCCGCCAGGGCCAGTTCCCGGATGCGGCGGACATCGCCGCCGGCGCAGAAGGCGCGGCCGCCGGCGCCTTCCAGGATCACCAGTTTCACAGCCGGGTCGTCCCGCAGCTGGCGGATGGCCGCGTCCAGCCGGGCGATCATCTCGCCGTCCAGCGCATTCAGCGCGCGGGGGCGGTTCAGCAGCAGGGTGCCGGCCGCGCCCTCCTGCCGGAGGAGCACGGTCGGTTCCACTGCGTCACCCATGGAAAGCGTCAGGCCCCTTCGCGGGCGGCAAGCTGGCCGATCTGCTGGCGCATGGCGCCGAGCAGGGCCTGCACGTTGTTGCCGTTGCGGGTGATCACGCTGCTGTATTCGCTGCGCGTGGTCAGGCGCAGGCTGGTGCCTTCCGCGATCACGTCGACGATCTTCGGCTGGCCGTCGATCTCCGCCACCCGCCAGTCCAGGCCAAAGGCTGGGGTGCCGGCACGCTCGACGATGGTGGAGACCAGCACGTCCTCCTCCGTCCGCGCCTGGCTGCGGCCGAGGGAGAAGGTCAGGCCCTGGTATTCGCCGAAGCGGGAGGAGAGGTTGCGGATCAGAACCTCCTCGAACAGCCGCAGGTATTCCTGCTGCTGCTGCGCATTGGCAGTGCGCCACCAGCGGCCGAGGATGAAGCGGCCCACGCCTTCCACATCCACCGCCCGGCGCAGGATGGCGCCGACGCGGTCACGCCGGGCCGGCACCGGGCCATCCATGTTGATGGCGGCGACCAGTTCCTGCCCGGTGGACTGGATGAAGGCGGAGGCGCGGTTGATGTCCATCTGCTGCGCCTGCGCGCCGCGCGTCAGTCCGAGCAGGCCGATCGCGCCGAGGATGAGCGGGCGGCGCGCCAGGGATTGTGCCGTGGATCGTGCCGGGGATCGGTCAATCGCTGTCATGGGCTAATCCTGTTCTTTTCGGGCCGCGCTCAGCGCCGCAGGCCCTGGATGCCGGAGCCGAGGCCGGAATCGGAGGTCGCCGCGGCCCCGGTCGGTGCATTGCGGATCTCCACCAGCCGCCGCTGCCGATAGGCGCTGCGGATGGTGGCATAGGGGTCGAGGGAGGTAGCGCGCACCTGGTCGAGTGGTTCAATCAGGCCTTCCCGCGCATCGAGCGCGGTGGTGGTGGTGCGGGTGATATTGATCGCCTCCCAGGTCTCGGCATTGCCGGTATAGGTCAGCGGGTTCATCGCCACGTCGCCGGCGAAGCCCACCACGTCCCGCGGGCTGGAGGGGCCGAGCACCGGGATGAACAGGTAGGGACCTTCCGGCGCGCCCCAGACGGCCAGCGTCTGGCCGAAATCCTCGGTATGGCCGATCAGGCCGAAATCCTTGGCGCGGTCGAAGATGCCGCCGATGCCGATGGTGGTATTCACCAGGAAGCGGCCCGTGGTGGTGGCGGCGCGCTGGGTCTCGCCCTGCAGCAGGTCGTTGGCCAGGATCACCGGGGTGCGGAGATTGGCCAGGACATTGCGGATGGCGGTGCGGACCTCGGGCGGCAGGAAGATGCGATACATCTCCGCCGCCGGGCGCAGCACCAGCGTGTCCAGGCCCTCGTTCACGAAGAAGGCGCCGCGGTTCAGTGGCTCCAGCGGGTCGTTGTTGGCGCGGAATTCGGCCACCGCCTCGGCATCCCTGGGATCCGGGCGGGTGGCGCAGGCGCCGAGGCCGAGGGCGAGCGACAGGGCCAGGAAGGGAAGGGCGCTGCGGGTCCGGTCGCGGCCCCGAAGGGTGCCCGGGGCGTTGGAGAGGCGGGAGCGGATCAACGGGTGACCTCCGGAAGCAGGCAGCCGGCCAGGGGACGGCCATCGCCACCCAGGACTTCCTGGGCCGCGTTGTCACCCTTATATGCATAGCCCGGCACCAGCGAAACGGCGGTGCCGATGAAGTTACGGTACGAGACATCCCACCGCGGCCAGGCGGGCTTCCGCCACCGCGCCTCGCCCTGCCTATCCGCAAGAGAACCCGCCCGATGGACATGGCCCTTCCCGGAACCCTGCAGCGTTGGTTGACCGGCCCGCGCGTCGCAAGCCTGCCCGTGCCGACCGAAATGCCGCCGCCGAAGCTGTCCTTCGAATTCTTCCCGCCGAAGAACGAGGCGCTGGAGGCCGCGCTCTGGGCCGCGATCCGGCGGCTGGAGCCGCTGGGGCCGCGCTTCGTCTCCGTCACCTATGGCGCCGGCGGCACCACCCGCAGCCGGACGCATGAGACGGTGGCGCGGCTGGCCAAGGAAACCTCCCTGACGCCCGCGGCGCACCTGACCTGCGTCGGCGCCACCCAGGACGAGGTGGATGAGGTGGCGCGGGACTACATGGCCGCCGGCGTCCGCCACATCGTGGCGCTGCGCGGCGACCCGCCGGCGGGCGCCAGCGAATACACGCCCCATCCCGGCGGCTATGCCCAGGCCGAGGACCTGGTGCGGGGGCTGCGCCGGATCGGCGATTTCGACATCTCGGTGGGCGCCTATCCGGAGACTCATCCGGCTGCCGCCTCGGCCGCGGCGGACCTCGATTTCCTCAAGCGCAAGATCGATGCCGGCGCGACCCGGGCCATCACCCAGTACTTCTTCGACACCGATGTCTATCTCCGCTTCATCGATCGCTGCGCGGCGGCCGGCATCACCGTGCCGATCGTCCCGGGCATCCTGCCGGTTTCCAATTTCGGACAGGTGAAGAAGTTCAGCGCCATGTGCGGCGCCTCCGTCCCCGCCTGGATGGGCAAGCTGTTCGAGGGGCTGGAGGAGGATGCCGACAGCCGCCGGATGGTGGCGGCCGTGGTGGCGGCGGAGCAGGTGCGGCTGCTGCAGGCCAATGGGGTGGACGAGTTCCACTTCTACACCCTGAACCGCGCCGACCTGACCTATGCCATCGCCCATCTTCTGGGCGCCCGGCCGCAGAAGGCCGGGTAGCCGGCCGTCCTGAAAAGCCCTCTCCACCCGATGGGGGGGTTGAACGCATGCGTTCAACGGTTGGGTGAGGGGGGCGTGACGCGCCCGAGCGCCGCCCGCCCAGCCATCGGCCCGCATGCCGACACCCCCGGCCCCGAGACCCGACCCCGCGGGCCCGAAACGAGCTTCCCCTCCACCCCAAGCCGGGTCCAGCATGCCGGTGCCGGCGTCAGACCGGATGTGGAGGAACCCATGACGACCACCCGCCGCGCGGCCCTGCTGGCCGCGCCCACCCTTCTGCTCGGCAGCCGCCTGGCGCGCAGCCAGGGATCAGGCACCGGGGCCTGGCCCACCCGCCCCGTGCGCATCGTGGTGCCCTATACGCCGGGCGGCGTCTCCGACATCACCGCGCGGCTGATCGCGGAGCCGATGGCCGCCGCCATGGGCGTCGCCGTGCCGGTGGAGAACCGCGCCGGCGCGGATGGCGTGATCGGGACGGAGGTGGTGGCCCGCGCCCCGGCCGACGGGCATACGCTCGCCCTGGTCTCGGTCGGCCATCCGGTGAATGCCGCCTTCTACCGGCTGCCCTATGACACGATGCGGGACTTCACCTTCATCAGCCTGACCACGAAGACGCCGCTGGTGCTGTGTGCCGCACGCGGCTTCGGCCCCTCCACCCCGGCGGAGCTGGTGGCGCATGCCAAGGCCCGCCCGGCCGGGCAGGTGACCTTCGCCGGGACGGGCGGCGTGGTGCGGCTGGCGCCCGTGCTGTTCGGCCAGCGGACCGGCATCGAGATGACCTATGTGCCCTATCGCGGCTCGACCCAGGCGCATCCGGACCTGATCGCCGGCCGCGTCGACATCATGTTCGACACGGTCCCGGCCGCCCTGCCGCATATCCAGGCCGGCACGCTGAAGGCGCTGGCCACCACCGGCGCGGTGCGGGCGCCGCAGCTGCCGGATGTGCCGACCCTGGGCGAGACGGTGGCGGGGTTCGAGGCCTCCACCTGGGGCATGGTGATGGGCCCGGCCAACCTGCCCCGCCCGGTGCTGGACCGGCTGCACCGGGAGATCACGGCGGCGGTGACGCGGCCCGAGATCGTGGCGCGCCACCGGGCGCTGGGGGCGGAGGTGGTGACCTCCAACCCCGACGAGACGCGCGGCTTCGTCCAGGCCGAGATGGAGAAATGGGGCGCCGCCGCCCGCGCCGCGGGGGTGCAGCCGCAGAATGCGGGGTAGCTATAGCATTTTCAAGCCTTGCGGCTTCGCAAGGCGACTCGGAAAATGCGATAAAACAAAGAGCTAGAGCCGTTTCACCGTCTTCGCTTTCGGTGAAACGGCTCTAGCGCACCCCCAGGATCCACTCCGCCAGGAACAGCGTGCCGAACAGCGTGCCGGCGAAGATCAGCAGGTGGTTCCTGACCGCGTCGCGCCGGAACACCATGGCAGGCGGCGGCGGCGGGGTGGCGGAGGCGGCGAGTGCCGCCAGCCCGCGTGGTTCCTCCGGCACGGCCGGGCTGGCCTGGGCCTGAAGCTGGGCCTGGGCCGTCTCGGCCGGGGTCAGGCAGGGGCCGAGATAGGTGAAGCGGCGGGCCGCCTCCTCCGCCGTCACGGCGCTGCCGTCCCAGACCATCCATTGCCGCAGCGCGCCATTCCAGCCGATGGGCAGTGGCGCCTGGGCGCGATCCTCCACCCGCGCCACCCAGTGCCAGGGGCGGGTTGCGTCGGCGGGCTCGCCGGGGCGGGCGGGGTCGGGCCAGGCCATGCAGCCATTCCTTCTTGGGACGTGCCGCCATAGCAGGGCGTGAAACGGGCGCTGGCAAGAGGCTCCGTCAGGTCAAAAGCCGCGCCCGCAGCCGGTCATAGACCGGGCGCAGCAGCACCGGCGACAGGAACAGCGGGAACTGGCACAGCGCGAAGAACATCAGGATGCGCGCATCGGTGGCCGCCGGCAGCACCGCCAGGTACAGCGCCATGTTCCGGTTGCCCGAGAGCAGCCCGGCGGACAGCGCGACGCGCGCCCCCGCCGGCTTCAGGAAGGCCAGCGCCGTCAGCAGGTTCAGCCCGAAATTGCCCAGGAAGGCCAGCGCCACGCCGCCCAGCACCCAGAGCGGCTCGGCCAGCAGCATGGCCTGCACGCCATCCATCACGCCGAAGCCGTAGAAGACCACCAGCAGCACCATCGCGCCATCGACGCTGCGGCCATAGGTCGCCAGGCGCTGCGGCCCGGCCAGCCGGCGGATCACCAGCGAGACCGCCAGCGGCAGCCCCACCACCAGCGCCAGCCGCGCCATCAGCCCGCCGAGCGAGATCGCGAGATCAATGCCCATCAGCCCCAGCGCCAGCGGCGGCGCGGTGAAGGGGATCAGCAGCGTCGACAGCACCGCGACAACCAGGGAGATCTCGCCATCCAGCCCTACCATCCGCGCGAAGGCCGGGGAGGAGGTGGCGGCGCAGCCGGTCGCCATGATGACCACGGCCGCGGCCAGGGGCCCTTCCATCCCCAGCAGCCGCACCAGGGCGAAGACGATCAGCGGGCAGGCCAGCAGCACCCAGGCCAGCAGCGCGGCCACCAGCAGCGGCCGGCGCAGATAACCCAGCACCTGGACGAAATCGACCCGCAGCAACACCAATGTCATCAGGCAGGCGACAACAGGCGTCACCACATCCCGTGTCGCGGCGGCCAGCGGCGGCAGCAGCACGCCGAGGAAGACGCCAAAGCCCAGCAGGGCACCGCCATGCCGGGCGGACCATTCGAGAAGACGGACCAAGGGGAACCCAATGGCTCAGGGACGGGAAGCGGGACAGGCGGGTGAGGTTGGCGTTGTTCGACCTGTGTTCTATATCCAAGCGGTGCGCGGACGTCATCACACCACCGATCGGGCCCGGCGCCTGCCCCTGCTGGCACTGCTGGCTTTCCTGGCCCTGGTCCTCGGTGGCGGCCCCGCGCTGGCCGCCTGCACGGAACCGCCCGGCACGGGGGTGGACTGGCGACGCTGCAACCTGGATGGCCGGGACCTGGCCGGCGCCGACCTGTCCGGCATGCAGTTGCGCGATGCCTCCCTCCAGCGCACCAACCTGGAGCAGGCGCGGCTGGTGGGGGTGGAAGGCACCTATGTGCGCTTCGTCTCCTCCAACCTGAACGGCGCCGACCTGACGGGAGCCACGTTGCGGGAGGCCGATTTCACCCGCGCCACCCTGCGCGGCGCCAAGCTGGCGCGCACCGATCTGCGCCGCGCCCGGCTGTACCGCGCCGACCTGACGGAGGCTGACCTGACCGGCGCCATGCTGGGCGGCACCGATTTCACCGGCGTCAACCTGGCCGGCGCCACCTGGACCGACGGCACCCGCATCTGTGCCGCCGGCTCCGTGGGATCCTGCCAGTGAGTGCTCCCCAATGAATGCTCCGGCACCCCAGCAGGACTACCTGGCCCGGCTGAACCCGGAACAGCGCCTGGCGGTGGAAACGCTGGACGGCCCGCTGCTGGTGCTGGCCGGCGCCGGCACCGGCAAGACCAGCGTGCTGACCACCCGCTTCGCCCATCTGCTGATGACCGGCCGCGCCCGCCCCTGGCAGGTGCTGGCCGTGACCTTCACCAACAAGGCGGCGCGGGAGATGCGGGAACGCGTCGCCACCATCCTCGGCCAACCGGCGGAGGGCCTCTGGCTCGGCACCTTCCACGCGCTCTGTGCCCGGATGCTGCGGCGGCATGCCGAGATCGTCGGGCTGAAGTCCAACTTCACCATCCTCGACACCGACGACCAGATGCGCCTCCTGAAGCAGATCATGGAGGCCGCCGGCGGCATCGATTCCAAGCGCTGGCCGGCGCAGGGGCTGATGGCGGTGATCCAGCGCTGGAAGGATCGCGGCCTGACCCCGGCGCGCATCACGCCGGCCGAGGATTCCGACTACGCCAACAACCGCGCCCGCGCGCTGTACGACGCCTATCAGCGCCGCCTGATCGAACTCAACGCCGCGGACTTCGGCGACCTGCTGCTGCACGTCACCGAAATCCTGCGCACCCGCGCCGATATCCTGGCCGACTACCACCGGACCTTCCGCTACATCCTGGTGGACGAGTACCAGGACACCAACCTGGTCCAATATCTGTGGCTGAGGCTTCTGGCGCAGAACGAGGACCCGACTCGCAGAAACATCTGCTGCGTCGGCGACGACGACCAGTCGATCTATTCCTGGCGTGGCGCCGAGATCGAAAACATCCTGCGCTTCGAAAAGGACTTTCCGGGCGCGCGCATCGTGCGGCTGGAGTCGAACTATCGTTCCACCAAGCCGATTCTTGCCGCCGCCGCCGGGCTGATCGCGCGCAACGAAGGCCGCCTCGGCAAGACACTGCGCGCTGGCCGCCAGGACGCCGAGGGCGACAAGGTGCGCGTCGTCTCGCTCTGGGACTCCGAGGAAGAGGCCCGCATGGTGGGCGAGCGCATCGAACAGGCACAACGCAAGGGCCACCCGCTTTCCGAATTCGCCATTTTGGTCCGCGCCGGCTTCCAGACCCGCAGCTTCGAGGAACGCCTCATCACCCTCGGCCTGCCCTACCGCGTGGTCGGCGGGCTGAAATTCTACGAGCGCGCGGAAATCCGCGACGCCATGGCCTATCTCCGCTTCCTGCACCAACCCGCGGACGACCTGGCCTTTGAACGCATCGTCAACACGCCGAAACGCGGCCTCGGCGACAGCGGGATGCGCGCCCTGCACCAGGCCGCCCGCGCCGAGAACATCCCCCTCGCCCTCGCCGCCGAACGCATCGCCGAGACCGACACCCTCAAGCCGAAACCCCGCACCGCACTCCGCGAACTCATGCGCGGCTTCGTCCGCTGGCGCGGCATCAACGAGAAGGAAGGCCACGTCGTCGCCGCCGCGACCCTGCTCGACGAATCTGGCTACACCGAAATGTGGAAGCAGGACCGCAGCCCCGAAGCGCCCGGCCGCCTCGAAAACCTCAAGGAGCTGCTGCGCGCCCTCGGCGACTACCAGACCCTCGCCGGCTTCCTCGACCACGTCGCCCTGGTGATGGAAACCGACGAGAACGCCGAAGCCGAACGCGTCCAGCTCATGACCCTCCACGCCGCCAAGGGCCTGGAATTCGACACCGTCTTCCTGCCCGGCTGGGAAGAAGGCCTGTTTCCCTCGCAACGCTCCCTCGACGAAGGCGGCGACAAATCGCTCGAGGAAGAACGCCGCCTCGCCTATGTCGGCATCACCCGCGCCCGCCGCACCGCCACCATCAGCCACGCCGCCAACCGCCGCATCTACGGCAACTGGACCTCCTCACTGCCCTCCCGCTTCCTCGACGAACTGCCCGAAGACGCCATCATCCGCGAAGGCCAATCGACCATCCGCGCCAACCGCATGGCCGACACCCCCTCCGTCTTCCTCGGCCAGTCCGGCCTGATGGCCCGCCGCCCCCGCATCACCGACGCCAACCCCTGGGACACCCGCGAACGCCCCCCACGCGAATCCTCCCTGACCAAGGGCGAACGCGTCTTCCACCAGAAATTCGGCTACGGCACGATCACCGACATCGACGAAGACCGCCTCGACATCACCTTCGACCACACCGGCCCGAAACGCGTGCTGGACCGCTTCGTCCAGAAGGCGAGCGAGGTGTAGGGGGGGCTTGGAGGTTGTCGCGGGTGGTTCGCGGGGGGCTTTGCCCCCCGCACCCCCCACCAGGAGGCAGTGGCCTCCTGGACCACAGGACTTTGTGCAGGAAGGGAGAGGGGCCCAGAGGTACCGCCGAACATGCGGTCGCTCCGGCCCCTCTCCCTTCCTGCACATGATTCAAGGGTTCCAAGGGGCCACTGCCCCTTGGCGGGAGGGTGCAGGGAGGGCGGAGCCCTCCTTGCAATCACCCCGCGCCACCCTCCAAAGCCCCCACAACCCTCGCCCCCCCTTCCGGATGAAAAGGTTCAGCCTGCATGTCGCGTGATGTTTATGCCCAGCGTCAGGCGCGGCGGGCGGAGCCGTTGGAGACGGTTTGGTTCGATGATTTGCCCGAGGCGGCGGTGCCGATGTTTGAGGCGGCGTTGTTGCGGGTGTGTCCCTCCGTCGCGATTTTCCGGGATGAGGCGACGGACACCTGGCGGGTGGAGGGGGTGCGGGCGCGCGGGGCGGGGGATGAGGAGTTGGCGGGGGCTTTGGCCTTGGCGGCGCTCGTCACCGGGGTGACGGCGGAGTTGCGGGCGGAGCCGGTCGAGGCGGAGGGGTGGCTGGCCCGGACGGTGGCGAGCTTCGGGGAACAGGAGATTGGCGCCGGGGTGCTGGTGCGGCCGACGCATGTGCCGGAGCGGCGGATCTATGGGCGCATGGTGTTGAAGCTGGATGCGGGGATCGCCTTCGGCTCGGGCGAGCATGGGTCCACGCGCGGCTGTCTGGTGGCGTTTGAGCGGGTGGCGCGGGATGGCCGGGCGCGGCGGTTGCGGCGGTTGCTGGATCTGGGGACGGGGTCCGGGATCCTGGCGATGGCGGCGGCGAAGCGGTTGCGGCGGAAGGTTCTGGCCACGGATATCGAGCCATGGAGTGTCCGGGTGGCGGAGGAGAATGCCCGGATGAATGGGGTGGGCCGGCTGGTGCGGGCGCGGCTGGCGGATGGCTGGCGGGACCGGCATGTGCGGGCCGGGCGGCCTTATGACCTGGTGTTTGCCAATATTTTGGCGCGGCCGCTGTGTTCGATGGCGAAGGATCTGAGTGTGGGTTTGGCGCCGGGGGGCACGGCGATCCTGGCGGGTTTGCTCGGGACGCAGGTGCGGATGGTGCTGGCGGCGCATCGGCGGCGCGGGATGGTGCTGGAGCGGCGTTTGCCGCAGGGCGCCTGGGCCACGCTGGTCTTGCGTCGGCGGTAGGGGCCCGGACATGCGACGGGGCCGGCACTTTGGGTGCCGGCCCCGCGCTTCCGCCACGGTCCCCGCGAGTGCGGGACTAGTCTGCAGCGGGTAACTGGGGCGCGCCCTTGGTTTGGGGGGCTTGGGGGCGCGCCATGCGCGCCGTCACCTTGGGGGGGAGTTCGGTGACGGTGCGGATGGGGAAACGTCAGGCCGCGGCGGCGGTTCCCTTGTTCGGCAGATTCGCGTTCGCCGGGGCCAGGGTCTTGATCTGGACCTTGGTGGTGGCGAGCTTCGGCGCCGGGGCCGGCACGCGGAACTCCGGCTCGAAGACGCGGGCGATTTCGCCGCGGGTCAGGCCGATATCGGCCAGTTCGCGGTCGGTCAGGCTGCGCAGGTTCTCGTAGGTGCGGCGCCGCTCGGGCCAGCTGGCGATGGTGCGGCCGAGGAAGGCCAGGCCGCGGCCGAGGCTGGAGAAGAAGCGCACGACGCCATCGGCGATCGCCTGGTCGCGGGCGCGGATGGCTGCGTGGCGCAGCACTTCGATCTCGCGGGCCGTGCGGTCCGGGTTGGCGATGGCGAACAGGGTGGCCTGTTCCAGGCTGTGGCGGGGGTTCATGATGACCTCTGATGGGGTTGCGAGGTGGCCTGACCGTCCTTGGCCTGGGCCACCGCGCTTCGCAGCTGCAACATAGGCGTATCGGCGCCACAGGTGATGCGTCGAAGCCACAGCCAAGCCATGCGCTCCACGCATGAAACACTGTGGACACATGTTTCATTATTAGGGCTCGGGTAACACATCGCCATGACAGCAGCCGCCCAGCGTATCGCCTCCAAGCGTATCGCATCCACGCGTCTGGCCGACCTGCGGGCCGAACTGGCCCGCCGCGACCTCGATGGCCTGCTGGTGCCGCGGGCTGATGCCTTCCTCGGCGAATACGTGCCGCCCTCGGCCGAGCGCCTGGCCTGGCTCAGCGGTTTCACCGGTAGTGCCGGGCTCGCTCTGGTTCTGCGGGACCGCGCGATCCTTTTCGTCGATGGCCGCTACACCACCCAGGCGGCGGCGGAGGTGGCGCCCGGGCTTTGGGAGCTGCGGCACCTGCTGGAACAGCCGCCGGCGGAGTTCCTGCGCACAGACTGCGCCGGGGCGCGCATCGGCTACGACCCCTGGCTGCATCCGGCCGCGGCGGTGGAGCGCCTCGAGGCCTCCGGCGCCCGGCTGGTGCCGCAGCCCTCCAACCCCGTCGATGCCGTCTGGACCGATCGCCCCGCCCCGCCCTCCGCCCCCGCCCAGCCGCATCCGATCGACTTCGCCGGGGTGGAAGGGGCTGCGAAGCGGGAGGAAGCGGCCGCCAGGCTGCGGGCGGACGGGGCGCAGGCCGCGGTGCTGGCGGATCCGCATTCGGTGGCCTGGCTGCTGAACATCCGCGGCCAGGATCTGGGCCATACGCCCTTGGTGCTGGCCATGGCGCTGCTGCGCGCCGATGCGCGGCTGGACCTGTTCCTGGACCCGGCCCGCGCCGATGCGGCGCTGCGGGCGCATCTCGGCAATGCCGTCGCGCTGCACCCGCCCGAGGCGCTGCCGGCGGTATTGGAAGGGCTGGCCGGGCAGCGGGTGCGGCTGGATCCGGATGTGACGCCAGCCTGGTTCGGCCAGCATCTGCGCGCTGCGGGGGCGGAGGTGGTGGCGGGCGAGGATCCCTGCCGCCTGCCGCGCGCCTGCAAGAATCCGGTGGAGCAGGAAGGCGCCCGCGCCGCGCATCTGCGCGATGCGGTGGCGCTGTGCCGCTTCCTGGCCTGGTTCGCGGAAGCCGCGCCCGCGGGCGCGGAGACGGAGCTCTCCGCCGCAGCAAAACTGCTGGCATTGCGGGCGGAGGGCGCGCATTTCGTGGCGGAAAGCTTCCCCGCCATCAGCGGCGCCGGCGAACATGGCGCGATCATCCACTACCGTGCGACGCCGTCCAGCGACCGGCCGATCCGCCCCGGCGAGTGCTACCTGATCGACAGCGGCGCGCAGTACCGGGACGGCACCACGGATGTCACCCGCACCCTCTGGACCGGCCCGGGCGATCCGCCGGCGGAGCTGGCCGAGCGCTACACCATGGTGCTGCAGGGCCATCTGGCGCTCTCCGCCCTGCGCTTTCCGGAAGGCGTGGCCGGGCCGCATCTCGATTCGCTGGCGCGGCGCAGCCTCTGGGCGGCGGGGCTCGATTACGACCATGGCACCGGCCACGGGGTCGGCAGCTTCCTCTCGGTGCATGAGGGGCCGGCCGGCATCAGCCGCTCTGCGAAGCCGGTGCCGCTGCGGCCGGGCATGATCCTGTCCAACGAGCCTGGCTTCTATCTGCCCGGCGCCTATGGCATCCGCATCGAGAACCTGCTGCTGGTCCGCCAGGCCGCCGGCCTCCCGGGACAGTCGAAACCCTTCCTGGACTTCGAGACGCTGACCTGGGCGCCCTATGAGCGGCGGCTGATCGCGCTGCCGCTGCTGGCGCCGGCGGAGCGGGCGCAGATCGACGCCTACCATGCCGCCTGCCTGGCGCGGATCGGCCCGCTGCTGCCCAAGGCGGCCGAATCCTGGCTGCGGGCCGCCTGCGCGCCGCTCTGATCCGAACGCCAACGGTTCTGGTGTCGCAATCAAAAACGCGTGAGATTTGCCTGCTTCGCGCCGAAGGGTGCGGAACGATCCAAGGCGCAACCTATGCGCGTAGTTTGCTGGACTTGTTCAGAAGAAGGTTGTTGAGTGTAAACGTAAACGCCCGCTTCACCCGCCTCTGCGACCCTAGGCCCCCATGTCCTTCCCCCTTCGTCGCCGCACCTTTCTCGCGCTGGCCGCCGCCACCCCATCCTTGGCGGCGCCCTCGCTTGGGCTTGGCGCAACGGGTGATCGTGCCGGGCCCGGCGAGCCAGCGCTGGACCCGGAAGAATGGCGGGCCTTCGCCAGCCGCTTCCTGCGTCCCGATGGGCGGGTGGTGGACACGGCCAACCAGGGCATCTCGCATAGCGAGGGCCAGGGCTGGGCGCTGCTCTGCGCCGAGCAGGCGCTGGACCGGGAGGCCTTCGACAGCATCCTGGGCTGGACCCGGCGGGTGCTCGGCCGGCCGCATGATGCGCTGCTCTCCTGGCGTTTCCGGCCGGATGCCTCGGGCCATGGCGGGCAGGTGGACGATCCGAACAATGCGACCGATGGCGACCTGATGTATGCCTGGGCGCTGCTGCGCGCCGGGCGGCGCTGGCGGTCCGCCGACTATACGGCGGAGGGTGTGGCGGTGGCGCGCGACGTGCTGCGCCTGCTGGTCCGCCAGGTGGGGGACGAGATGGTGCTGCTGCCGGGCGCCGCGGGCTTCGAGCAGCGCGACCATGTGGTGATCAATCCCTCCTACTACGCCTTCCCGGCCTTCCGGGCGCTGGCCCAGGCGGTACCGGACCCGATCTGGCTGCGGCTCGCCTCGGATGGGCTTTCGCTGCTGCGCCGGGCGCGATTCGGCCGCTGGGGTCTGCCGGCCGATTGGGTGGCGCTGCCGCGCACGGGGGGGCGACCCTCGCCCGCCCCGGGATGGCCCGCCCGATTCTCCTACGACGCGGTCCGCGTACCGCTCTACCTGGCCTGGGCCGGGCTGGGGCGGGAGCCGGCTGCGGCGGGCGCCGCGCGCTTCTGGTCCGATCCGAATCATCGTCGGATGCCCGCCTGGACCGATTTCGGTTCCGACGCGATCTCACCCTATGCGGCGCCGTCCGGAATTGTAGCCGTTGCTCAATTGGCGATTGCGAAGCACGCGGAAGTATCGCCGATGCCGTCCTGGCCCTTCTCTGGTGAAGCCAAGGATTACTATTCTGCCGTGCTGACGCTGCTCGCTCGTCTCGCCTGGAGAGATTCGCTGCAAGCTTCGATATAAGTGTGCCTCCGGGACAGAGATTAGGTATTCCCTAACGGGCGCGGTCACGGCATGTTGCGCCGCGATTGGGGGTTAATTCGCATGCGCCAAGATACGGATGTGGCCCGGGTCGCCGCCGCGTTGCGGACCCCCGCTATCCGTTACCGTAGTTTTGGGAACGAGCCGGTCCGGAATCCTGCACCGGGTCCGGAGGCGGATCCCTATGCGCTGCTCGGCGCCGCCATGACGGCGGCGGCCGAGGCCGGGCAGCAGCAGGGCCAGCCGCCGGCCGAGCCCTGGCAGGCGCCCCCGCCTGAGGCCCCCGCGGCCGTGCCGCCCGAATTCTATGCGGCGTCCCCGCCCCAAGCCTATGCGCCACCGCGGGAGACTTACGCGCCGCCGCCCGAGGTTCATGTGGCTCCGCTGCCCGAGGCCTATGTGGCCCCCGCGCCACAGTTCGCCGCGCCGCCGCCGGAGCCGCAGCCTTGGCAGTCGCCGCCAAGGCCGCCCGAAGCCGCGCCCGCCCCCGTGGCCTGGTCCGATCCGCCGGCGCCCCCCGCCTGGGCGGAACCTGCCGCCCGCGCGCCGCTGCCCGAACCCACCCCGCCACCCGCGCCGATCCCGCCGCCCCCCGTGCAGGCCTGGCATGAGCCGGAGCGGACCGAGCCGGTTCCCGTGCCCGCGCCGGCACCCGTCGCCAGCGGCTGGACGCCCGCGGCCCCCGCGCCTGCCGCGGCGCCGGCCCCGGTCGCACCGCCGGCCGCCTCGGCGATGGTCGCGCCGCCCGCGGCCCCGGCGCCTCAGCCGGAAGCTGCGCCGGCCCCGGCCCCGACCCCGGCCGCGCCACCGGCGCGCTTCGGCGTGGCCGACATGACGCTGCTGCACGCCGCCGATGTCGCCGTGGCCGCGCCGCCGCCGCCGCGCCCCCCGCTATCCACCTTGGCGGAGCTCTCCTCCGCCCCGCCGGCGCCGCGGGCGGGCCGCCCGGACCTGGCGCCGCTCGCGCTTTTCCCGCTGATCGAGGCGTTGGACCTGCCGGGCGGCCTCGGCGCCCGCCGCGCCGCGATGCGGGAGCCGGATGAGCGCGCCCACGCGCCCGCCCCCTCCTCGGCGCCCGAGCCCGCCGCGCCGCCGCCGCCCCGGCTTCTCGCCGCCGCCGAGATCGATCTGCCGCTGGCCGAATTGCTGCGGCTGCTCGCTGCCGACCCGGCCGATTCGGCCGATGGCTTCCTCGCCCTGCGCCGCCCCCTTGGGTCACACCCAGGCGCAGACCGCCTCGACACCTGATGTTCCTTAAGCCGGGAGGTTTCCCCCGACCATGCCGCTAATCTGTTTCGCCTCCCCCAAGGGCGGTGTCGGCAAGACGACGCTCACCGCCAACCTCGCCGACGCGCTGCAGCGCGAGGGTCGCCGCGTGCTGGTGATCGATTTCGACCCGCAGAACACCCTGCGCCTGCATTTCGGCGTGCCGCTGACGGATATGGGCGGCTTCACGGCGGACCTGCCGCGCCGCCCCGACTGGCGCGCCTGCGTGCGGGAGACCGCCTCCGGCGTGATGGTCCTGCCGCATGGCGCCATGGAGCTGCGCGGCGCCCTCGGCCTGGCCGCGGCGCTGGAGCGGGATCCGGAGCTGCTGGCGGCGCCGATGCGCTCCATCCTGTCCGACCCCGGCCTGACGGTGATCGCCGATACCTCCCCCGGCCCGTCGCATGCGCTGGCGGTGCTGGTGCCGATGGCCTCGATGGTGATCGCGGTGCTGCAGGCGGAAGCCATCAGCGCGGCGCTGATCCCGGATATCGACAGCGGCCGCTTCCTCGGCTCGGGCACCATGGCGGCGCTGTTCGCCGGGCGGCTGCGCGTGGTGCTGAATGAGGTCGACCTGAATTCCCGCCTGTCCCGCGCCGCGGCGGATGCGGTGGCGCGCCACCTCGGCCCGCGCCTGCTGGGCGCCGTCAGCCGCGACGAGACCATGGCCGAGGCGCTGGCCATGCAGAAGCTGGTGCAGGAAATCGCGCCGGACAGCCGTGCCGCCGAGGATATCCGCGGCATCGCGCGGGCGGTCGAGGCCGCGCTGCCGGCGGCGCCGGAAGGCTTTGCCATGGGATGGGGCGCGCGATGAGCTTTGCCCAGTCGCTGCGCCACCGCCGCGCGTTCAGGGGCGGACCCTGGGCGCGGCGCTGGGTTGCCTGGCCCTTGATGGCGCTGAGCCTGGTCATCGGCCTGACCTTCATGGTTGCGCCGCTGCAGGCGGAACAGCAGGCCTGGCTGGCGGTGGCCGGCTTCCTGCTGTTCCTGGTGGCCAATCGCATCCCGGGCCGGGCGATGACGATCTTCATCGTCTTCATGTCCTGCCTGGTCTCCATGCGCTACATCTACTGGCGGATGGTCGATACGCTGGAATTCACCAGCTTCATGCAGACCTTCCTCGGCACTGGCCTGCTGCTGGCCGAGATCTACGCCGTCTCCACCATGCTGCTGGCCTATTTCCAGGCGATCTGGCCGCTGGACCGCAAGCCGGTGCCGCTGCCCGAGGATCCGGACCAGTGGCCGACCATCGACGTCTTCATCCCGAGCTACAACGAGCCGCTGGAGATCGTGAAGCCCGCCATCTACGGCGCGCTGGCCATCGACTGGCCGCGCGACAAGATGAACGTCTACCTGCTGGATGACGGCAGGCGCGACGAATTCCGCCGCTTCTGCGAACAGGTGGGCTGCAACTACCTGATCCGCGCCGACAACAAGGGCGCCAAGGCCGGCAACATCAACGCCGCGCTGAAGGTCACCAACGGCGAGTTCATCTGCATCTTCGACTGCGACCACGTGGCGACGCGCGCCTTCCTGCAGCTGACGGTGGGCTGGCTGCTGCGCGACCGCGACCTCGCCATGGTGCAGACGCCGCACCACTTCTATTCGCCCGACCCCTTCGAGCGGAACCTCGCTTCCGGCCAGCGCGTGCCGAACGAAGGCCTGCTGTTCTACGGCCTGGTGCAGCAGGGCAACGACCTGTGGAACGCGGCCTTCTTCTGCGGCAGCTGCGCGGTGATCCGGCGCGAGGCGCTGCTGGAAGTCGGCGGCGTGCCGACCGAGACGGTGACCGAGGATTGCCACTGCTCGCTGAAGATGCAGCGGCGCGGCTGGCGCACCGCTTATCTGCGCGTGCCGCTGGCCGCCGGCCTGGCGACGGAACGCCTGATGCTGCACATCGGCCAGCGCATGCGCTGGGGCCGCGGCATGATCCAGATTCTCCGCATCGAGAATCCGATGCTTGGCGCGGGGCTCAAGCTCTACCAGCGCTGCTGCTACTTCATGTCGCAGTTCCACTTCCTGTTCCCGCTGCCGCGCTTCGTCTTCCTGACCGCGCCGCTGGCCTTCCTGCTGTTCGGCGAAAGCATCATCGCAGCCAGCCCGCTGGCCATCGTCGCCTATGCGGGGCCGCATATCCTGCATTCCGTCGGCGCCACCAGCCGCCTGTCCGGCCATGTCCGGCACAGCTTCTGGTCCGAGATCTATGAGACGGTGCTGGCGCTGTATCTCATCCCCGTCATGCTCGCGACGCTGCTCGATCCCAAGAAGGGAAAGTTCAACGTCACGGACAAGGGCGGCACGCTGCAGGAAGGCTTCTTCGACCTGCGCGCCGTGGGGCCGAACATGGTGCTGGCGCTCGCCCTCATCGCGGGGCTGCTGTCCGGCATCTACGGCATGACGACGAACAACTACGACAGCCTGGACTTCCAGGCCTATGCCTTGAACTTCCTGTGGGCCGCCCTGTCGTTCGTGGTGGTGCTCGCAGGCCTGGCCGTGGGCCGCGAACGACGCCAGGTGCGCGAACGCGCCCGCGTGGGCGCGGTGATCGCGGCGAATGTGGTGCTGGCCGATGGCCGGGTGATCGAAGGCGAGACCATGGACCTGTCGCTGGGCGGCGCTGCCGTCGCGATCGAACGACCGGGCGATGTCCCGGACAATGCGGCCATCACGCTGGAGCTGGATGTCGGCCCCGAATGGGTGGCGATCCCGGCCGAGGTGCTGCGCTGGCAGGACAGCCGCATGCAGGTGCGCTTCGCCGCGCAGACCCTGCATGACGAGGGCAATATCGTGCGCGCCGTGCTCGGCCGCGCCGATGCCTGGGTGGACTGGGACGATGTGCGCGAGGACAAGCCGCTGCGCTCCCTGGGCGAGGTCGCGCGCTCGATCGGCGGCCTGTTCCGCGGCGACAGCCAGTTCTCCTTCTTCACGCGCCGCCAGCGCCGCAACAAGGTGGTGATGCGCACGGAGCCGGCGGCGGTGGACGCCGTGGCAGCGGAGGCCCAGGCCGATACCGCGACCGATGCCCCGGCCGAGCCCACCCCCGCCGCGCCCGGCGGGCGCCGCCCGCGCGGCGAGACCACCGTGCGCCGCGCCGCGGCCATCGCGCTCGCGCTCGCCCTCGGTGCCCCTGGCCTGGCGCAGGCGCAGGTGAACCTGCGCGGCGCGCCGCCGCCGCCCACCGCGCTGCAGCCGGGGCCGCAGGGCCTGCCGCTGACGCTGACGCCGCAATCCCCGGGCATCGGCACCTTCGGCGCGCCGGCGACGCAATCCGGCGCGGTGCCGCTGCAGGTGCAGAACTCGGCCCCGCTCAACCCGATCATGCCCTTCAACCAGGTGCCGTCGGCGCAGCCGCCGCAGGGCGTCACGCCGGGTGCACCCCAGGGCGCCTTCCCGGGGTCTCCCCAGGGTGCCTTCCAGGGCGCTCCCCAGGGCGTGCCCCTGACGCCCTTCGGCCAGCCGGCGCAGCCCGGCCAGGCGCCGGCGCAATCCGGTGCCTCGCCCTTCGGCCAGCCGGGCCAGTTCCCGGGCCAGCAGGGCCCGATCGGCACCGCCAATCCGCCGCCCACAGGCCTGCCGCCGCTGCCCGTCGCGCAGCCCGGCTTCCAGGGTGGGCCGGTGATCGGCAGCTTCGGCGCGCCGACCGGCGATATCGGCTCCACCCGCACCGAAACCCGCACGCTGCGCCAGCTCGGCCTGCGCGCGCCGATGCAGATGCGCGGCACCTCGGACCTGCAGGGCGTGCTGTTCGGCGTCCGCGGCGACGAGGTGGTGACCGGCGCGCGGCTGGTGCTGCAGGGCGCCACCAGCCCGGCGCTGATCCCGGAATACAGCCAGATCTCCATGGCGCTGAACGAGCAGTTCGTCGGCGTGATCAACCCCGATCGCAACCGCCCCGCCTTCGGCCCGCTGGAATTCCCGATCAACCCGGTCTTCTTCGCCGACCTGAACCGGATGAACTTCCGCTTCACCGGCCGCTACACGCTGGAGTGCAACGACCCGCTCTCCGGCCTGCTCTGGGCCAATATCTCGGACCTCTCGACCCTGCAGCTGACGCTGGAGCGCCTGCCGCTGCAGCGCGACCTGGCCCGCCTGCCGGAGCCCTTCTTCGACCCGCGCCTGCTGCGCGAGCCGCTGCTGCTGCCGGTGGTGGTGCCGGAGGCGGTGAGCAACGAGAGCCTGCAGGCGGCGGCCACCGTCGCCTCCTGGTTCGCGGTGCAGGCGGACTACCGCGGCGCCAGCTTCCCGGTCTCCTTCACCCTGCCCCAGCGCGGCAATGCCGTGGTGATCGCGGGCGGGGCGGAGACCATCCCCGGCCTGGCCCTGCCGCGCTTCGACGGCCCGACGCTCGCCCTGGTGCCGAACCCGACCGACCGCTTCGGCCTGATCCTGGTGGTCGGCGGCCGGAATGGGGAGGAAGCGGCGCAGGCCGCCGTGGTGCTGGCCGGCAGCAAGGAAGCGCTGGCCGGCGAGATCGCGGTGGTGCAGCCCGTCAGCGTGCCGCCGCGCCAGCCCTATGACGCGCCGCGCTGGGTGCGCAGCGACCGCCCGGTGCGCCTGGGCGAGCTGGTCGACCCCTCCGAGCTGCAGGCCTTCGGCTATGCGCCCGGCCCGATCTCCGTGCCCTTCCGCACGGCGCCGGACCTCTATACCTGGCGCGGCCGGCCGCTGCCGGTGGAGCTGAACTACCGCTCCCCGCCCGGGCCGATCATGGATGTCGCGGTCTCCCGCCTCGATATCGCGCTGAACGACATCTACCTGCGCAGCCTGCCGCTGCGGGATCCGGAGGCGCCCTGGCCGCTGTCGATCCTCAGCCGGCAGTTCGGCCAGTCGGAACGGATGACCGGCCGCTTCGGCCTGCCGCCCTACCTGATCTTCGGCATGAACGAGCTGCAGATGCGCTTCGACATGCGGCCGCTGCATCGCGGCGACTGCATCGCGGTGCCGGCCGATGTGCGCGCGGGCATCGACCCGGACAGCACCATCGACCTGTCCGATGCGCATCGCTTCACCACCCTGCCGAACCTCGCCTTCTTCTCCGGCTCCGGCTTCCCCTTCACCCGCATGGCGGATTTCTCCGACACCGCGGCGGTGCTGCCGGATCGGCCGAATGAGGTCGAACTGACCTCCTTCCTGACGCTGATGGGCCGCCTTGCGGCGCATGTCGGCCATGCCAGCACGGGCATCCGCGTGGTGCGCGCCGCGGCGCTGGACAGCGTGGCCGGGCGCGACCTGCTGGTGATCGGCACGCTCGGCCGCCAGCCGGCGCTGGAGCGGCTGCTGCGCGACGGGCCGGTGACGCTGGAGGGCAATCGCCTGTCCGTCGCGCTGCCGGATGCGCTGGAAGGCTTCCGCAACCTGTTCCTGGGCGACGAGCCGCGCGTGGCGCGTGAACAGGCGCAGGCGCTGCTCGCCTCCCCGGGTGAGGGCCTGGGCATCCTGATGGGCTTCGAAAGCCCGCTGCGCTCGGGCAAGTCCGTGGTGGCGCTGACCGGCACAACGCCGCAGGGGCTGGAGCAGATGTTGGCCGCGCTGCGCGATCCGGAACAGGCGCCGCGCGTGCAGGGCGACCTGGCCATCCTTTCCGCCGGGCGAATCACCGGCTTCTCGCTGGGCAACCAGTACACGGTCGGCACGCTGCCGCCCTACATCTGGCCGCAATACTTCCTGCAGACGCGGCCGGACCTGCTGCTGCTGCTGCTGGCCATCGCCTGCGCCATCGTTGCCGTTCCCGCCTATTGGGCGCTGCGCCGTCGCGCGGCCATCCGTCTCCGGACGAGGACCACATGACGAACTTTCGCTTGCCACGCCTCTCCGGCAGCGCCTTCCGGGCCAGCCTGCTCTGCACGGCGCTGATCGCCGCGCCCGCTTTGTTTCCAGCGGCCCTTGCGCAGGACCGCGGCGTGGCCGCGCTGCTGGACCAGGCGAACTACTGGAAGCTGCAGAACCGGCCGGACCAGGTGGTGCGTACCCTGGAACGCGTGCTGCAGGTGGATCCGCGCAATGCCGATGCCCTGGCCGGGCTGGCGGAAGCGCAGGCCCAGCTGGGCAATGTCGCGCAGGCGCAGCAGGCACTCGGCCAGCTGCGTGCCACGGCCCCGGCGGATCCGCGCACCGTGCAGGCGGATGTCGCCGTGCGCACCTCCACCGTCGATGCCGGCCAGCTGGCCCAGGCGCGGCAGCTGGCCCAGGCCGGCCGCAATGCCGAAGCCGTGGAACGCTACCGCGCCCTGTTCGGCGGCGCCCCGGTGCCCGACAGTTTCGCACTGGAGTATTATCAGGCCCTTGCCGGCACCGAGGCCGGCTGGCGGGAGGCGCGTGACGGGCTCGGCCGCCTGGCCCAGCGCAACCCGACCAATACCGCCGTGCAGCTGGCCAATGCCCAGGTGCTGACCTACCGCGAGGAAACCCGCGCCCAGGGCATCGAGGCGCTGCGCCGCCTCTCCGGCCAGCCCGGCAGCCAGCAGAGCGCCAGCGCCGCCTGGCGCCAGGCGCTGACCTGGCTGGGCCAGGGGCCGGAGGCGGTGCAGCCGCTGGAAGGCTATCTGCAGCAATTCCCGAACGACGCCGAGATCCAGCGGCGGCTGGAGGAAGCCCGCGCCCAGGTGCAGCCGGTCGATCCCACCGGCAATCTGCGCATGGATGGCTGGGAAGCCTTCGGCCAGGGCCAGATCCGCGCCGCGGAGGAACGCTTCAACGCGGTGCTCGCCATCAATCCGAACGATGCCGATGGCCTGGGCGGCCTCGGCCTGGTGCGGCTGCGGCAGGGCCGGCGCGCGGAAGCGGCGCGGCTGCTGCAGGCGGCGATCGATGCCGATCCCTCCCGCCGTGCGAATTGGGAGGAGGCGCTGCGCGGCGCCACCACGGTCGCGCGCGGCCCCGCCGGTGGCGGACGCGGCGCGGCGACGGGTGGTGGCGGCGGGGGCGGCGGCGCGCCGGGCCCGGATATCCAGGCGGCGCGCAACCTCTTCGCAGCCGGCAACTACAGCCAGGCGGAGCCGATCCTGGCACGCATCGTGGCGCGCGGCGGCGGCGACCGGCCGGATGCCGAGGCGCTGCAGGGCGATATCGCGCTGCGCCAGGGCAATCCGGCGCTGGCCGAGGAACGCTATCGCGCGGCGCTGGCGCGGCGCAGCAATTTCGGCGCGGCCATGTCGGGCCTGGCCAATGCGCTGCAGGAACAGGGCAAGTTCGCCGAGGCCGAGGAGGTGTATCGCCGCATCGGCGGCACCAATGCGCCCCAGGTGCGGGCCGAGGCGCTGCGCGCCGAGGCGCAGCGCACGGATGACCCGCAGGCCGCCGCCGCGCTGCTGCGCGCCGCCATCCAGAACGATCCATCGACCCCCTGGCCGCGGCTGGAACTGGCGCGGCTGATGGCGCGGTCGGGCGAAGGCGCCGCCGCGAACCAGATGGTCGCGGCCATGGTCGCCAGCCCGGCAACGCCGGATACGCTGCACGCCGCCGCCATCTTCAACTTCGAGCAGGGCCGGCCGGATGAGGCGCTGCGCCTGCTGGAACGCGTCCCGGCGCGGGCGCGCAGCGCGCCGCAGAACCAGCTGCTGGCCTCCGCCCGGGTGCAGGCGGAAGTGCAGTCCGCCGCCGCGCTGGCCCGCATCGGCCGGCGCCAGGAAGCCCGCACGCGGCTGGTGGCCATCGCCTCCCGCCGCGATCCGACCGGGGAGGCGGGGCCGGCGGCGGTGCGCGCGCTGAATGCCATCAACGACCCGCGCGGCGCGCAGGAGGCGGCGCGGGCCTATGCCATCGCGGCGCGCGGGCAGCCGCCGGCGGCGCAGCTGGCCGCGGCCGCCGCCCTGGCGGAGGCCGGGCTGAACGCCGATGCGGCGCAGGCCGCCGTGGCGATCGATCCGCGGCGGCTGACCTCGGAACAGCGGCGGCAGGCCAATGACCTCTCGGCCGGCCTGTCGATCCGCGCGGCGGACCAGCTGAACCAGCGTGGCCAGCAGGCGGCGGCCTTCGACGTGCTGGCCCCGACGCTGCGGCAGAATCCGGAAAACCCGGCCGCCAACCTGGCGCTGGCCCGCCTGTACCAGGGCGCGCGGGACCCGGAGCAGGCCGGGCGGATCGCGGAAGCCGTGCTGTCGCGCAATCCGCGCGACACGGATGCGCGGCAGGCCGCCATGGACGCCGCCATCGCCAATCGCGACTGGGGCAAGGCGGAGGCGCTGCTCTCCGAAGGCCGCGCGCTGATGCCGAACGATCCGCGCATCCCGCTGCTGGAAGCGCGGCTGGCGCGGGCCTGGGGCGACCAGCGCCGCGCCCGCAATGCGCTGGAAGCGGCGGCGGAGATGCGCCGCCAGCAGATCGGCCTGACCGACCAGCCGGGCCTGCTCGGCGGCAGCATGGTGCCGCAGGCCACCCTGCCGGGCCAGCCGGCGCCGCAGCCGGGCTACGAGAACCCCTTCCGCCGCGTCCCGCTCTCCGGCCAGGATTTCGGGCAGGCGCCAGCGCAGGGCCGGATGCAGGGCCAGCAATTCGCCCAGGCGCAGGGCTTTGGCGGGCAGGGCTATGCGCCGCAGGGGCTGGCCGTCGCGGCGCCCCCGGCCGATCCGCTGCTCAGCGAGATCAACCGGCAACTCGGCGAGGTGCGGCGCGAAGCCGCGCCGCGCATCACGCCGGCCATCGGCATGCGGGTGCGCTCGGGCGATGACGGCATCGATTCGCTGACCGAGACCCATGCGGGGGCGGAAGGCAGCATCGCCGTGCCCGGAATCGGCGGCCGCCTGACGGCGCGCGCCAGCGCGGTCAGCCTGGATTCGGGCGACCTGGCGCAGACCCTGTCCTCGATGCGGCGCTTCGGCGGCTATCCGGCCGTGCTCGCCGGCAACAACGGCACGCTGACCCAGGCCCAGGCCGCCACCACCCGCAATGCCGAGACCAGTCAGAGCGGCGTGGCCCTGGGCGCCGCCTACAGCCTCGGCAATTTCTCGGTGGATATCGGCACCACCCCGCTGGGCTTCCTGCGGGAGAACATGGTCGGCGGCATCGAGATCGCGCCCGAGATCGGCGATGGCGTGCGCCTGCGCCTGACGGCGGAACGTCGCGCCATGACGGACAGCCTGCTGGCCTGGGGCGGGGCACGCGACCCGGCGCTGGGCAGCACCTGGGGCGGCGTGGTGCGCACCGGCGGCCGGGCGCAGATCGAATTCTCCAGCGGCGAGACCAATTTCTACATCGCTGGCGGCTACTACAGCATGAGCGGCGAGGGCGTGGCCGAGAACAGCCGCATCGAGGCGGGCGCAGGCTTCCAGACGCCGATCTGGCGCTCGGCCACCGAGGAGCTGGTGACGGGCCTGGACCTGGTCTACTTCGCCTATGACAAGAACCTGCGCTTCTTCACGCTGGGCCATGGCGGCTACTACAGCCCGCAGAGCTTCATCGCGGCGAATGTCCCGATCGACTATCGCGGCCGGTCGAACAACCTGTTCTACCGCGTCGGCGCCAGCATCGGCGTGGCCAGCTTCACCGAGGACCGCACCGCCGTCTTCCCGAACGACACCGGGCTGCAAAGCGCGCTGGAGGCCCGGGCGGCCAGCGAATCCGGCGTCGATGCCTTCTATGCCGGCCAGTCCAAGACCGGGCTGACAGGCGGGCTGCGCGGCGACATCGAATACATGATCACGCCGCAGCTGCGCATCGGCGGCGCGCTGCGCTTCGACCAGGCAGCGGATTGGAGCGAGACGCGCGGCCTCGTCTATGCCCGCTACCGCTTCGATCGCTGACGGGGGCAAGGGCATGACGGAAGCTCACGCGGCGGAACCCCATCAGGCGGAACCGCTGACCGCCGCCTACCTCGCCCGGCGCGGCGTGGCGCCGCAATGGCGGCTGTTCGTGCGCGGCCTGGTGGAGACACTGGACGAGCACCTGGACAGCGCCGGCCGCGCCGCGTTGCTGCGCGCCATCGGGCGGCGCATGGCGGATGCGATGCCGCTGCCGCATTGCGACACGCTGAAGGCGCTGGAGTCCCACATCAACGACGCGCTGGGCGCCGCCGAATGGGGCTATTGCCAGCTGGCCGTCGATGTCGAGGCGCGCCGGCTGCTGGTGACGCATGCGGCGGCGCCGGCGATCGGCGCGGGCGAGGATGCCGATGGCGGCTGGATCGGCGCGGTGCTGGAAGGGCTTTATGGCGGCTGGCTGTCGCAGCAGCCGGGCGCCGATGCCGATCTCGCGCCCAGCGTTTTTGTCTATGCGCCCGGCGAGGCGAAGCTGGGCTACGGGCGCGCGGCCTAACCCGCGCCCACCGCCACCTCCAGCCAGCCGCGCGCATCCAGCCAGGCTGTGTCGCCGGGCAGTAGCAGCACGGTGGTGGTGTCGCTCTCCACGATCGCGGGGCCGGCCAGCTTTTGGGCCGGGGCGAGGGCAGTGAAGCTGTAGACCGGCAGGTCCTGCACCGTGCCGGCCACATAGGCGCGGCGCTGGGCCACCGGGGCAGCCGGCGGCCGGGGCGGCAGTTCGCGCACGGGCAAGGCGGGCAGGCGGCCGATGGCGGCGACGCGGGCGGTGACCAGCACCACCTCCTCCCCGCGCAGGGCATAGGTGAACAGCGCCTCGTGCCGCCTGTGAAAACTTTCCGCGATTTGCGCGGGCAGGCCGGGGGCGTTCCAGTCCACGGCATCGAGCGGGACGCCAACTTCAAAAACCTGCTCGCCGTAGCGCATGTCGGCGCTGCGGCGGATGGCAGGCGTGCCGTCCATCCATTCGGCCATGCGGGCGCGGGCCGCGGTCTCCAGCTCGGCGAACAGGGCGCGGATGGCGGGCTCGTCGGGCAGGCCGGTGGCGCCGATCAGGCTGCGCGAGACCTCGTAGCGCAAATCGGTCTGCAGCATGCCCCAGGCCGAAAGCCCGGCCGCCAGCAGCGGCACCGCCACGCGGGCCATGCCGAGATCCCGCGCCACCGCGGAGGCATGCAGCCCCGCCGCGCCGCCGAAGGCCAGCAGGCAAAAACCGCGCGGATCGACGCCGCGGCGCACGGTGGCGACGCGGATGCCATCCGCCATGGCGATGTTTGCCAGCGCATGGATGCCCGCCGCGCAGTCCATCATGCCAAGGCCCAGCTTGGTCCCCAGCCGCTCCACCGCGCCCTGCGCTGCCGTCAGGTCCAGCGAGCGCCTGCCGCCAAGGAAGCGCGCGCCGTCCAGATAGCCGAGCACCAGGTTGGCATCGGTCACCGCCGGCTCCGTGCCGCCGGCGCCGTAGCAGGCGGGGCCGGGCACCGCGCCGGCGCTGCGGGGCCCGACGCGCATCATGCCGCCGGCGCCGACATGGGCGATGGAGCCGCCGCCGGCGCCGAGCGTGACGATATCCAGGCTTTCGAGCGCAATTCGCTCCCCGCCCACCACCCGGCCACGGCCCAAGGCGGCCTCGCCGCCCTCGATCAGCGCGACATCGGTGGAGGTGCCGCCGACATCGAAGGTCACCAGATCCTGCCCCAGCCCGGCCCGCGCCAGGGCCAGCCCCGCCGCGACGCCGCCGGCCGGGCCGGACAGCGCGGTGCCGGCGGCGATGCGCGCGGCCTCCGCCACCGGCGCCACGCCGCCATGAGAGAGAATGACAAACAGCGGCGCGCGCAGCCCGGCCTCGGCCAGGCGGCGCTCCAGTCGGCCGAGATAGGTGGCGACGATGGGGCCGACCGCGGCATTCACCACGGTGGTGGAGAAGCGCTCGAATTCCTTGATCTGCGGCAGCACGTCGGAGGAGAGCGTCACATAGGCGCCGGGCAAAGCGGCGGCCACGGCGGCGCCGGCGGCCTGTTCGTGGGAGGGGTCGCGCCAGGAATGGAACAGGCAGATGGCGACGGCCTCCACCTGCTCGGCGCGGAGCGTCTCGATGGCGGTGGCGAGCGAGGCCTCGTCCAGGGCCTGCTCCACCTGGCCATCGGCGCGGATGCGCTCCCGCACCGGCAGGCGCAGGCGGCGCGGGACAAGCGGGGCGGGGGGCGAGAGGCGCAGGTCGTAGCGCTCGGGCTTCAGGCCTTCGCGCATCTCGATGACGTCGCGATGGCCCTCCGTGGTCAGCAGGCCGATGCGGGCGGTGCGGCGTTCCAGCAGGGCATTGGTGGCGACGGTGGTGCCGTGCACCAGGCGCTCGGTCTGGGCGAGCAGGTCCGGCAGGGCCAGGCCGAGCATGCCGGCGAGCACGCCGAGGCCATCGAGCACGCCGCGGGACTGGTCATCCGGCGTGGTCGCGGCCTTGGCGAGCAGGGTGGTGCCATCGGCACCGATGCAGACGACATCGGTGAAGGTGCCGCCGACGTCGCAGCCGATGCGGTAGGGGGCTTGCATCAGATCAGCCCTTCCGCCGCATCCGCCGCCCGCGCCGCGGGATCGCGCTTCGCCGGATCGCCCCAGCCGCCGCCGCCGCCGGAGCGCACATGCAGCACATCGCCGGGGGCGAGCGGCACGCCGGTTTCTTTGGTGCGCAGGTCGCGCGGCGTGCCCTGGGCGGGCATCAGCCGGTAGTGGTGCGGCGCGCCGTCCTGGCCGCCGAGCATGCCTGCCGCGCCATGGCGCGCGCCGTCGCCGGCGGTATTCGCCCGCGCCGGGCCGGCGGTCTCCACCACCAGCTCCAGCTCCCCGCCCAGCCCGCCGCGATACTGGCCGTCGCCCGCCGAGCCCGGCAAAAATTCATGGCGGCGGAAGAAGAGGGGGAAGCGGGCCTCGGCCATCTCGACGCTGCCGAATTTCAGCCCGCCGGCGGAGTGCCATTCGCCGGCCCCGGACCAGCCGTCGCCGGTCGCATGGCCGCCGCCGCCGGGGCGGGCATGGAACAGGTGCCAGACGAATTTCTTGCCCGCTCGCCGCGGGTCGGTGCCCTGGATGGCAATGCGAAAACGGCGGCCCCAGCCGCCCATGGCGCGGGTGGGGCAGGCGTTGGCCAGCGCCTTCACCACGGCCTCCACGATCTCGTTCGAGCAGTGGCTGGTGCAGAGGGTCACCGCCGCGCCCTCCGCCGCGCGCACCACCGTGCCCTCCTTCGCCAGCACCGTCAGCGGCCGGAAGGCGCCGTCATTCTTCGCCACCTCGGGGTCCAGCAGATAGGCCAGCGCCATCCGCACGGCGGAGACGGTATTGGGCCAGGAGGAATTGACGAAGCCGAGCGTCTGCGGGTCGCTGGCCGTCAGATCCACGGTCAGCGCGCCGCCCTGCTTGGTGACGGTGGCGCGGATGGTGACGTCCTGGGCGCCGTGCCCGTCATCATCCAGCACCGCCTCGCCCTGCCAGGTGCCGTCGGCCCAGGCCGCGATGATGCGGCGGGCATGCGCCTCGGCCAGGTCCAGGATGGCATCCGTGGCGGCATTCAGTTTCGCGGCGCCATGGCCGGCCAGCAGCGCCTCCAGCCGCTTCGCGCCGAGCCGGGCGGAGCCCCACATGGCCATCAGGTCGCCCCGAAAGTCCCGGGCGATGCGGGTGTTGAGCGCCAGCATCTGCACGAGGTCCTCGCGCAGGGTGTCGTTCTCGCCGAGGCGGATCGGCGGGATGCGGATGCCTTCCTGCCAGATCTCGGTGGCGGAGGGGTTGTAGCCGCCATGGGTCGCGCCGCCGATATCGGACTGGTGGGCGCGGACGACGCAGAGGAAGACGAGCGAGCGCCCGTCCCGATGATCCGAGGCCGCAGGCCGAGGATCTGAATCGGGCCGGGGCCTGTCGAAGACAGGCAGAACAATCGTCAGGTCGGGCAGGTGGCTGCCGCCATGCCAGGGATCGTTCAGCAGAAAGCAGTCTCCGGGGCGCATCTGGCCGGGAAAGGCCTGCAGCACCGCCTCCGCCGCGAAGGGCATGGCGCCGACATGCACCGGGATGTGATCCGCCTGGGCCACCAGCCGGCCCTGCGCGTCACACAGCGCAATGGAGAAGTCGCGCGAGGAATTCAGGATCTGCGAGGTGGCGGTGCGCAGCAGTGCCTCGCCCATCTCCTCCACCACGGCGCGGAAGCGGTTTTCCAGGACGGCGAGGGTCACGGGATCGAGCGTTGGCATGCTGCGACCGTCCCGCCGGTGGTGCGGCGCGTCAAGCCGGGGGCAGACCTGCGCAAGGCGGGCGGCGGCGGTCTGGCGGCGCGCGGCGGGCAGTCGCATCATGCGGGACAATGCAACGCCCCAGCACACTCACCGCCCTCCTGGCGCGCACCGCCGCCGCCCACCCCGCCGCGCCAGCCTTTGGCGGGCTGAGCTGGCGCGAGGTGGCGGCGCAGGTGGGCCGCCTGGCCGGGGGGCTGGCGGCGGCGGGGATCGGCCCGGGCGACCGCGTGGCGGTCTTCCTGCCGAACCGCCCGGATTTTCTGCTGCTGCTTTTCGCCCTGGCCCGGCGCGGCGCCTGCGCGGTGCTGTTGAACACCCGCTTCCGGACGCTCGAGATCGGCAACCTGCTGGCCCGCGCCCAGCCCAAGGCGATCGCCGTCGCCCGGGATTTCACGGCCGTCGATGCCGCCACCGTGCTGCCGGACCCGCCGGGATCGCTGCGGCTGGTGCTGGGGATGGACGGGCTGGGGGAGGGCACCCTCGCGGGCCTTCCGGTGCTGACCCGCGCGACGCTGCTGGCGGCCGAGGAGTCGCCCGATTCCGCCACCCCCGGGGCCGAGTGCCTCACCTTCACCACCAGCGGCACCACGGCCGGTCCAAAACTGGTGCTGCACCACCAGGCCTCGATCGCCGGCCATGCGGCGGATGTGGCGGTCGCCATCGGCACCGATGCGCCGGGCGCCGCGCTGCTCGCCGCCGTGCCGCTCTGCGGCACCTTCGGGCTCAGCGCGGCGCTGGCGGCGGTGGCGGGTGGCGCGCGCATCGTCTGCCTGGAGAAGCTGGACGCGAAGGCGGCGGATGCGCTGATCCGCGCCGAGTCCATCACCCATATGGTCGGCGGCGATGAATGGCTGCTGATGCTGGCCGAGGCCGCCGGCGGCCGACCCTACCCCGGCTTCCGCTTCACCGGCTTCGCCAGTTTTCATGGCCAGGCGGAGCGGGTGCTGGCGGAATCCGACGCGCTCGGCCTCGCGGTGCGCGGCGTCTATGGCAGTTCGGAAGTGCAGGCGCTGTTTGCCGGCCAGGATCCTGGCGGCCCGCATCGCGCGGTGGGCGGCGGCGCCCCGGTCAGCGCCGCGGCCGGTTGGCGGATCGCGGAGGATGGCGAATTGCTGCTGCGCGGCCCCTCCCTGTTCGACCGTTACCTCGGCAACCCGGAGGCCACCGCCGCCGCGCGCACCGAGGATGGCTGGTTCCGCAGCGGCGACCTGGCGGAGCCGCAGCCCGATGGCGGCTTCGGCTTCCGCACCCGCCGCGGGGATGCGCTGCGGATCGGCGGCTTCCTGGTCTCGCCGGAGGAGATCGAGGGTTTTCTGCAATCCCAGCCGGGCGTCGCGGCCGCGCAGGTGGTGGAGGCGGGCGGCAAGCCGGTCGCCTTCATCATCCCCGGCCCCAGTTATGACGAGGCGGCGCTGATGGCCGCCTGCCGGAACAGCCTCGCGCGCTTCAAGGTGCCGGCGCGGATCGTGGCGCTGGCGGCCTTCCCCGTGGTGGACGGCCCGAACGGCCCAAAGATCCAGCGGGCGAAGCTGCGGGAGATGGCGTCCGCGTGAGTGGCACTTCCTCCAAATTGCGTGACCCGAGAATCGTCGCGGCGATCGTCGCCAGCGCCTTGTTCATGCAGAACCTGGACAGCAGCGTGGTGGCCACCGCGCTGCCCTCCATGGCGCGGGACCTGGGGCAGGACCCGGTGCATCTCTCGGTCGCCATCACCTCCTACCTGGTGGCGCTCTGCGTCTTCATCCCGGTCTCCGGCTGGATCGCGGACCGCTTCGGCCCGCGGCGGGTCTTCATGTGGGCGATCCTGGTTTTCACGGGCGCCTCCGCCCTGGTGGGGCTGGCCCAGGGGCTGGGCACGCTGGTCGGCGCCCGGGTGCTGCAGGGACTCGGCGGGGCCATGATGGTGCCGGTCGGCCGCCTGCTGCTGCTGCGCCGCGTCAGCAAGGAAGAACTGCTGACGGCGATGACCTGGCTGACCATGCCGGCGCTGCTCGGCCCGGTCCTCGGCCCGCCGATCGGCGGCTTGCTCACCGATGCCGTGTCCTGGCGCGCGGTCTTCTGGATCAATATCCCCGTCGGCGCGCTCGGCCTGCTGCTGGTCTGGCGCTTCATCCCGGAGATGGAGAAGCAGGATCCCGGGCCGCTGGACACGCGCGGGCTGATCCTCTGGGGCCTGGCGCTGGCGCTGCTGGTCTCGGGGCTGGAGACGATCGGCCGCAGCCTGCTGCCGGGCTGGGTAACGGTGGTGGCGCTGGGCCTCGGCCTGCTGGCGACCGTCGCGGCGGTGCTGCATTCGCGCCAGGTGGTGCGGCCGGCGGTGGACCTCTCGCTGCTGGCGATTCCCACCTTCGGCATGCCGATGCTGAGCGGCACGCTGTTCCGCGTCGGCGCCGGGGCACTGCCCTTCCTGCTGCCGCTGACGCTGCAGCTGGTCTTCGGGCTCTCGGCCTCGGGCAGCGGGCTGGTAACCTTCGCCACGGCGTTGGGCGCGCTGGTGATGAAGCCGCTGATCCGCCCGCTGCTGCAGCGCTTCGGCTTCCGGCGCGTGCTGGTGGTGAATTCGGTGCTGGCGGCGGCCGGCGTCGCCGTCTGCGCCCTGTTCAACCCGGCCTGGCCACCGATCGCCATCTTCGCGGTGCTGGCGGCGGGCGGGCTGTCGCGCTCGCTGCAATTCACCTCGATGGCGACCATGGCCTTTGCCGATGTGCCGCAGAACAAGCTGGCCGCCGCCACGGCGATGACCGGCACCATCCAGCAATTCTCGGTGGCGCTGGGGGTGGTGCTGGGGTCGCTGACGCTGGCGGCGGGGATGGAATGGCGGGGCACGGCGGCGCCCGGCCTCGCGGAGTTCCAGGCCGGCTTCGTGGTGGCCGGCCTGGTGATGCTGGCGATGCTGCCCGGCGCGCTGCGGCTGAAGCGGGACGCCGCTGCGCGGGTTTCCGGGCACCAGGGGTAGGAGGGGGCGGACCCCCTCCGTACCGGGTCAGGCGAAGAGCGCGTTCACCTGGTTCGAGGTCATCGCGCCGATCTGCGTGCTGGTGAAGCCCGCCACCTGCGTATCGGTCAGCGCGGTGATGTCCGCCACCTCCAGCGCCGTGATCTGCGTGGTGCTGAGCGAGGCGAGCTGCGTCGTGGTCAGCCCTTCCATCTGCCGCGTCGTCAGCGCGGTGATGGAGGTGCTGGTCAGCGCCGCGACCTGGGTCGTGGTCAGCGTGCCGATCTGGGTCACGGTCAGGCCGGTGAGCTGGGTGGTGGTGATAGCCGCCAGCCCCGTGGTGGTCAGGCCCGTGACCTGGGTGGTGGTCAGCGCGCCGAGCTGGGTGGAGGTCAGCCCGCCGAACTGCGTGGTGGTCAGCACCGCGATATCCGTCGTCTCCAGCCCGCGGATCTGCGCGCTGCTGATGCTGCCGATCTGGGTGGAGGTCAGCACCCCCACCTGGGTGGTGGTCAGCGAGGCCAGCTGGGCGCTGTCCAGGCCGCCGATCTGGGTGGTGCCCAGGCCGCCGATCTGGGTGGTGGTCAGCGCCGCCACCTGGGTGGTGGTCAGCTCCACCGTCTGGGCGGTGGTCAGCGAGGCGAGCTGCGTCGTGGTCAGCGCCGTGGCCTGGGTGGTGGTCAGCGCCGCGATCTGGGTGCTGGCCAGGCCGCGCAGCTGGGTGGTGGTGAGCGCCACCAGGTCCGTGGTCTCCAGCGCCGCCGCCTGGGTGGAGGTCAAAGCGGTGATCTGCGCCGTGGTCAGGCCGGCGATCTGCGTCGTGGTCAGGGCGGCCAGGTCCGTCGTCTCCATGCCGCGGATGGCGGTGGTGACGATGGCGCCGATCTGCGTCGAGCTCAGCGCGCCGATCTGCGTGGTGGTCAGCGCGGCCAGCTGGCCGCTGTTCAGGCCGGCGATCTGGCTGGTGGCCAGGGCGCCGAGCTGCGTCGTGGTCAGCGCCACCGCCTGGGTGGTGGTCAGCGCCGCCAGCTGGCTGGAGGTGAGGCCGCCGAGCTGGGTGGTGGTCAGCACCGCGAGGTCCGTCGTCTCCAGCGCCGCCGCCTGGGTGGTGGTCAGCGCGGTGACCTGCGCCGTGGTCAGGCCGCCGATCTGCGTGGTGGTGAGCGCGGCCAGGTCCGTCGTCTCCATGCCGCGCAGGGCGGTGGTGACGAGGGCGGCGATCTGGGTCGAGGTCAGCACGCCGATCTGCGTCGTGGTCAGCGCCGCCAGCTGGCCGGAGGTGATGCCGGCCACCTGGGTGGTGCCGAGGCCCGCCACCTGGGTGGTGGTCAGCGCCGCCATCTGCGTCGTGGTCAGCGCGGCCACCTGGGTGGTGGTCATCGCCGCCAGCTGGGTGGTGGTCAGCGCGGCCGCCTGGGTGGTGGTCAGCGCCGCCAGCTGGGTGCTGGCCAGGCCACGTAGCTGCGTGGTGGTCAGCGCCACCAGGTCCGTGGTCTCCATCGCCGCGGCCTGGGTCGAGGTCAGGGCCGTGAGCTGCGCCGTGGTCAGGCCGGCCACCTGGGTGGTGGTCAGCGCGGCGAGGTCCGTCGTCTCCATGCCGCGGATGGCGGTGGTGACGAGGGCGCCGATCTGGGTGGAGGTCAGCACGCCGATCTGCGTCGTGGTCAGCGCGGCGAGTTGCGCACTGGTCAGGCCCGCCACCTGGGTGGTGCCGAAGGCGCCGATCTGGGTGGTGGTGAGGATGCCGGCCTGGGTGGTGGTGAGCGCCGCCACCTGGGTGGTGGTGAGCGCGGCAACCTGCGTGGTGGTCAGCGCCGCCGCCTGCGTCGTGGTCAGCGCCGCAACCTGGGCGGTGGTCAGGCCGCGCAGCTGGGTGGTGGTGAGCACGGCCAGGTCGGTGGTTTCCAGCGCCGAGGCCTGGGTGGTGGTCAGCGCCGCGATCTGCGCCGAGGTCAGGCCGCCGATCTGGGTGGTGGTCAGCGCGGCGAGGTCGGTGGTCTCCATGCCGCGCAGCGCGGTGGAGCTGATGCTGGCGATCTGGGTGGAGCTGAGCGCGCCGATCTGCGTCGTGCTCAGCGCCGCCAACTGGCCGGAGGCGAGCCCCGCCACCTGGCTGGTCACCAGGGCGCCGAGCTGGGTCGTGG
The DNA here is from genome assembly GCF_019024325.1 of Falsiroseomonas tokyonensis. GTDB lineage: Bacteria > Pseudomonadota > Alphaproteobacteria > Acetobacterales > Acetobacteraceae > Falsiroseomonas > Falsiroseomonas tokyonensis. The sequence continues at coordinate 253,209 of NZ_JAFNJS010000001.1, read as the reverse complement.
TCAGCGCGGCCGCCTGGGTCGTGGTCAGCGCGCCAAGCTGGGTGGAGGTGAGGCCACCGAGCTGGGTGGTGGTCAGCACCGCCAGGTCGGTGGTTTCCAGCGCCGCCACCTGGGTGGTGGTCAGCCCGTTCACCTGGTCGGAGGTGAGGCCGCCGACCTGCGTCGTGGTCAGGGCCGCAAGGTCGGTGGTCTCCATGCCCCGGATCCAGTTGCGGCGGATGGCGCCGATCTGGGTGGAGGTGAGGACGCCGATCTGGGTGGTGGTCAGCGCGGCCAGCTGGCCGGTGGTGATGCCCTGGATCTGGGTGGTGCCGAAGGCGCCGATCTGGGTGGTGGTAAGCGCGGCGACCTGGGTGGTGGTGAAGCCGCCCACCTGGGTCGTGGTCAGGTTGCTGATCTGCGTGGTGGTCAGCGCGGCCGCCTGGGTGGTGGTCAGCGCGCCGAGCTGGGTGGAGCTGAGACCGCCGAGCTGGGTGGTGGTCAGCGCCACCAGGTCGGTGGTCTCCATCGCCGCGGCCTGGGTGGTGGTCAGCGCGCCGATCTGCGCGGTGGTCAGGCCGGCCACCTGGGTGGTGGTCAGTGCGGCGAGATCCGTCGTCTCCATCCCGCGCAGGGCGGTGCTGGTGATGGCGGCGATCTGGGTGGAGGTGAGCACGCCCACCTGCGTCGTGGTCAGCGCCGCCAGCTGGGCGGAGGTGAGGCCCGCGACCTGGGTGGTGCCGAAGGCGCCGAGCTGGGTGGTGGTGAGGATGCCGGCCTGGGTGGTGGTGAGCGCCGCCACCTGGGTGGTGGTGAGCGCGGCCACCTGGGTGGTGGTCAGCACCGCCGCCTGCGTCGTGGTCAGCGCCGCCACCTGGGTGGAGCTGAGGCCGCGCAGCTGCGTGGTGGTCAGCGCCACCAGGTCCGTCGTCTCCATCGCCGAGGCCTGGGTGGTGGTCAGCGCCGCGATCTGGGCGGTGGTGAGGCCACCGATCTGCGTGGTGGTGAGTGCGGCGAGGTCGGTGGTCTCCATGCCGCGCAGCGCGGTGGAGCTGATGCTGGCGATCTGGGTGGAGGTCAGCACGCCGATCTGGGTGGTGGAGAGCGCCGCCAGCTGGCTGCTGTTCAGGCCGCCAAGCTGGGTGGTGGCGAGCGCGCCGAGCTGCGTCGTGGTGAGCGCTGCGGCCTGCGTCGTGGTCAGCGCGCCGAGCTGGGTGGAGCTGAGGCCCACCAGCTGCGTCGTGGTCAGCACGGCGAGGTCGGTGGTCTCCAGCGCCGCCACTTGCGTCGTGGTCAGCGCGTTGATCTGGGTGGAGATCAGCCCGCCGATCTGCGTGGTGGTGAGGGCCGCGAGGTCGGTCGTCTCCATCCCGGTGATCCAGTTGCGGCGGATGGCGCCGATCTGGGTGGAGGTGAGGACGCCGATCTGGGTGGTGGTCAGCGCGGCCAGCTGGCCGGTGGTGATGCCCTGGATCTGGGTGGTGCCGAAGGCGCCGATCTGGGTGGTGGTGAGTGCGCCCACCTGGGTGGTGGTGAAGCCGCCGACCTGGGTGGTGGTGAGCGCGCCGATCTGCGTGGTGGTCAGCGCCGCGGCCTGCGTCGTGGTCAGCGCCGCCATCTGGGTGGAGGTGAGGCCGCCGAGCTGGGTGGTCGTCAGCGCCACCAGGTCGGTCGTCTCCATCGCCGCGGCCTGCGTCGTGGTCAGCGAGGCGATCTGCGCGGTGGTCAACCCGCCGATCTGCGTCGTGGTCAGCGCCGCGAGGTCGGTGGTCTCCATGCCACGCAGCTGGGTGGAGCCGATCGCCGCGATCTGCGTCGTGGTCAGCACGCCGATCTGCGTGGTGGTCAGCGCCGCGACCTGGGCGGAGGTGAGCCCGGCCACCTGGGTGGTGCCCAGCGCGCCGATCTGGGTGGTGGTCAGCACGCCCACCTGGGTGGAGGTCAGCGCGGCGAACTGGCTGGAAGCCAGCGCGGCCATCTGCGTGGAGGTCAGCGAGACCGCCTGGGTGGTGCTGAGCGCCGCGATCTGCGTGGTGGTCAGGCCGCGCAGCTGGGTGGTGGTGAAGGCGGCGAGGTCGGTGGTTTCCAGCGCCGCGGCCTGGGTGGTGGTCAGCGCGCCGATCTGCGCCGCCGTCAGGCCCGCCACCTGCGTGGTGGTCAGCGCGGCGAGGTCCGTCGTCTCCATGCCGCGCAGCGCGGTGGAGCTGATGCTGGCGATCTGGGTCGAAGTTAGCACGCCGATCTGCGTGGTGCTCAGCGCCGCCAGCTGGCTGCTGTTCAGGCCGCCGAGCTGGGTGGTGGCGAGTGCGCCGAGCTGGGTCGTGGTCAGCGCCGCGGCCTGGGTGGTGGTGAGCGCGCCGAGCTGGGTGGAGCTGAGGCCGGTGAGCTGCGTCGTGGTGAGCACGGCGAGGTCGGTGGTCTCCAGCGCGGCCACCTGCGTCGTGGTCAGCGCATTGATCTGGGTGGAGATCAGCCCGCCGATCTGCGTCGTGGTGAGCGCCGCAAGATCAGTGGTCTCCATCCCCGTGATCCAGTTGCGGCGGATGGCGCCGATCTGGGTGGAGGTGAGAACGCCGATCTGGGTGGTGGTGAGTGCGGCCAGCTGGCCGGTGGTGATGCCCTGGATCTGGGTGGTGCCGAAGGCGCCGATCTGGGTGGTGGTGAGTGCGCCCACCTGCGTGGTGGTGAAGCCGCCCACCTGGGTGGTGGTGAGCGCGCCGATCTGGGTGGTGGTCAGCGCCGCGGCCTGGGTGGTGGTCAGCGCCGCCATCTGGGTGGAGGTCAGGCCGCCGAGCTGGGTGGTGGTCAGCGCCACCAGATCCGTGGTCTCCAGCGCTGCCGCCTGGGTGGTGGTCAGGGCCGCCACCTGCGCCGTCGTCAGGCCCCCGATCTGCGTCGTGGTCAGCGCCGCGAGATCCGTCGTCTCCAGCCCGCGCAGCGCCGTGCTGCTGATGGCGCCGATCTGGGTGGAGGTGAGCACGCCGATCTGCGTGGTGGTCAGCGCGGCCAGCTGCGCGCTGGTCAGCCCGGCCACCTGGGTGGTGCCGAGGGCGCCGATCTGGGTGGTGGTCAGCGCGGCCGCCTGGGTGGAGTTCAGCGCGGCGAATTGCGTCCCCGTCAGCGCCGCCATCTGCGTCGAGGTCAGCGCCACCGCCTGCGTCGTGGTCAGCACGGCCAGCTGCGTCGAGGTCAGGCCGCGCAGCTGCGTCGTGGTGAGGGAGGCGAGGTCCGTCGTCTCCAGCGCCACCGCCTGGGTGGTGGTGAGCGCGCCGATCTGCGTCGCCGTCAGGCCCGCCACCTGGGTGGTGGTCAGCGCGGCGAGATCCGTCGTCTCCATGCCGCGCAGCGCGATGCTGCTGATGCTGCCGATCTGGGTCGAGGTCAGGGCGCCGATCTGCGTCGTGGTCAGCACCGGCAGCTGCAGCGAGCTCAGCCCCGCCACCTGCGTATTGGCCAGCGCGCCGATCTGCGTGGTGGTCAGCGCCGCGGCCTGCGTCGTGGTCAGCGCCGCCATCTGCGTGGTGGTCAGGCCGCGCAGCTGCGTCGTGGTCAGCGCGGCCAGGTCCGTGGTCTCCAGCGCCACGATCTGCGTCGCGCTCAGCGCGCCGAGCTGCGTCGCCGTCAGGCCCGCGACCTGGGTGGTGGTCAGCGCGGCCAGGTCCGTCGTCTCGATGCCGCGGATCTGGCCGGTGGCGATGGCGCCGATCTGGGTGGAGGTCAGCACGCCCACCTGCGTCGTGCTCAGCGCGCCGATCTGGGCCGAGGTCAGCCCGCCCACCTGCGTGGTGCCGAGTGCCGCGACCTGCGTGGTGGTCAGCGCCGCCATCTGCGTCGTGGTCAGCGACGCCATCTGGGTGGTGGTCAGCGAGGTGAGCTGCGTGGTGGTGAGCGCCGCCGCCTGGGTGGTGGTCAGCGCGGCGAGCTGGGTGCTGGCCAGGCCGCGCAGCTGCGTGGTGGTGAGCGCCACCAGGTCCGTGGTCTCCAGCGCCGCCGCCTGGGTGGCGGTGAGGCCCGCCAGCTGCGCCGTCGTCAGGCCCGCGATCTGCGTCGTGGTCAGCGCGGCGAGGTCCGTCGTCTCCAGCCCGCGGATCTTGGTGACGCCGATAGCGCCCAGCTGGGTCGAGGTCAGCGCGCCCACCTGGGTGGTGGTCAGCGCCGCCAGCTGCTGCGAACTCAGGCCCGTCACCTGGGTGGTGCCGAGCCCGCCGATCTGCGTGGTGGTCAGCGCCGCCACCTGGGTGGTGGTCAGCACGCTGGCCTGGGTGGAGGTGAGGGCGCCGATCTGCGTCGTGGTGATGGCGCCCAGCTGCGTCGTGCTCAGCGCGGTCAGCTGCGTGGAGACCAGGCCGCGGATTTGCGCCGTGCCGAGCACCGCGAGATCCGTCGTCTCCAGCGCCGCCGCCTGCGTGCTGTGCAGCGCGCCGAGATGGGTGGAGGCCAGGGCGGTGACCTGTGTCGTGGTCAGGGCGGCAATCTGAGTCGTCGCCAGCGAGCGGACCTCGGTGGTGGTCAGCGCGGCGATGGTCGTCGTCGTCAGCTGGCCGATCTGGGTCGTCGTCAGGGCATCGAACAGCGCCATCGCCATGTCTCCCGGCTGGGCATGATGAACCGCGCCAGGAACCAGCGATCCCGAGTCAGGCGGCGCAGTAGGGGCGGGGTGGACATTCTGTCGTCCCGGCGTGCGGCGAGACTAGGGAGGAACCCTTGACGCCCGATGAATCGCAGCCATGCGGCCAGCCGAAATCCTGCGCCCGGGGCGTTCACCGCTTCTTCACCAAGCGCCGCCATGCTGCGCGCCCGCGGCACGCGCGCCAGGATGGAAGCATGCAGATCGAGAACGTTGCCGACCTCTTCGGCACGGCGCAGCAGATGGCCAGCGCGGGCCAGGCGCCGCAGGCCGCGGCGCTGTACCGGGACTGGCTGGCCCGCCACCCTTCGGACCCGCTGGGCCATGCGGTCTATTTCAACTACGGCGTGCTGCTCTCGGGCCTCGACGATCTCGCCGGCGCCGCGGCGGCCTTTGGCGAAGCGATCAAGCGCAACGCCACCTTCCTGCCGCCCTTCATCAATCTCGGCGTGGTCTATGAAAGGCTGGGCGCGACGGAGCCCGCGATCAGCCATTGGGCGCATGCGACGGCGACGCTGGCCGCGGTGTCCGGCGACAGCCTGGCCTACAAGACCACCGCGCTGAAGCACATCGCCCGCGTGCTGGAATCCGTGCAGCGCCATGCGCAGGCCGAGGAGCATCTGCGCCAGATCATCGAGATCGCGCCGACCCAGCGTGACGTGGTGCAGCACTGGATCAGCCTGCGCCAGCGGCAATGCGCCTGGCCGCTGCTGGAACCGGTCGGCGCGCTGGACCGCCCGGCGCTGCTGCGCGGCATGGCGCCGCTCAGCCTGGTGACCCATACCGACGACCCGATGCTGGCGCTCGCTTTGGCCGCATCCTACAGCCGCGCCGAGTTCGGCGTGCCGGCGGATTTCCGGACCGATGCGGACTTCGCCGCACGGCCGCCCTCGCCCCGGCTGCGCATCGGCTACCTCTCCTCCGATCTGCGCTCCCATGCCATCGGGCACCTGACGGCCGACATGTACCGGCTGCACGATCGCGACCGCTACGAGGTCTTCGTCTACTACTGCGGCATCCCGCAGGAGGATGCGGTGAAGGCGCGCATCCGCGGCAGCGTGGAGCATTGGTGCGACATCACGCCGATGGACGACGACGCGGCGCTGGCGCGCATGCTGGCGGATGGCATCGACATCCTGGTGGACATCAACGGCCATACCCGTGGCGCGCGCACCAGGCTGCTCTCCCGCCGGCCAGCGCCCGTCATCGTCAACTGGCTCGGCTATGCCGGCACCATGGGCACGCCCTATCACCATTATATTTTGGGCGACGAGGTCATCATCCCCGCGGGCAGCGAGCGCTACTACTCCGAGGCAGTGCGGCGGCTGCCCTGCTACCAGCCGAATGACAGGCATCGCACCGTTGGCGCGGTGCCTACGCGCGCCGCGCTCGGCCTGCCGGAAGACGCGGTGGTCTTCTGCAGCTTCAATGGTACCCAGAAAATCACGCCCTTCGGCTTCGATCGCTGGATGCAGGTGCTGCGCGGCGTGCCGGGCAGCGTGCTCTGGCTGCTGAAATCCAGCGACGCCGTGGATGTGAAGCTGCGCGAGCGCGCGCAGGCGGCGGGCATCGATCCCGCGCGGCTGATCTTTGCGCCGATGGCCGGCAATGCCGATCATGTCGCGCGCTATGCCGCCGCCGACCTGTTCCTGGATACGGCGCCCTACGGCGCGCATACCACCGCCTCCGACGCGCTGTGGATGGGCACGCCGGTGCTGACCCTGCCGGGCCGCGGTTTTGCGAGTCGCGTCTGTGCCAGCCTGGTGCGCGCCGCCGGCGTGCCGGAACTGGTCTGCGACACGCCAGCCGATTACGTCGCCCAGGCCATCGCGCTGGGCCAGGACCCGGCGCGGCTGCGCGCCTATCGCCCGCGCCTGCTGGCCTTCCGGGAAACCTCCCTGCTCTACGACACGCAGAACTTCGTGCGGCACATCGAGCAGGCCTTCGACGGCATGTGGCAGGATTTTCGCGAAGGGCGCCTGCCGCGGCCCGACCTCTCGAATCTCGACACCTACCTGGATCTCGGCGCCGCCGAGGATCATGAGGCGCAGGAGACCGGCACCCTGCCGGATTACGAGGCCCGCTGGCAGCAAAGGCTCGCGCGCCGCCACGCCTTCCAGAAGCTGCCGCCCGATGGGCGCCTGTGGAGCCCGCCATGAACGCGCTGGTGCCCTCCGACACGCTGGATATCGGCTGGCTCGCCGGGCTGATCGCCGGCCCCAGCTGGCCCGCCTTGCTGCCGCCGGCGGAGGAGGCGCGGCGCCAGCGGGGCCTGCGCGCCATCCGGCTGGAAGGGCTGCTGCCGCTGCTGGAACAGGCCAGCCGCGAGGGGCGCCGCGGCGTCACCATCGCCGTCTACCAGGCCTGGCTCGCCGCCAATCCGGGCCATCCGCAGGCCATGGCGGCCTGGTTCAACCTGGGCGTTGAGCTGGTGCAGACCGGCGACCCGGCGCACGCCGTGACCTGCTACCGCAATGCCCTGGCGCTGAAGCCGGATTTCCACGAGGCGGCGATCAACCTGGGCCTGGCGCTGGAATCGGCCGGCCAGGTGGAGGCCGCGCTGGCCACCTGGCAGCAGGCGCTGCAGCCCGAGCCGGTGCGCCGGAACCTGCTGAACCAGCGCGGCCGCCTGCTGGAACAGGCGGGCCGCTTCGCGGAGGCCGAGCAGGCGCTGCGCGCCAGCCTGACCAGCGACCCGGCGCAGCCCGATGTGCTGCAGCACTGGACGCATCTGCGGCAGAAGCTGTGCCTGTGGCCGATTCATGCGGGCGATATACCGGGCCTTTCGGCAGAACAGGCGCAGCTGCATGCGGGGCCGCTCGGCGCGCTCGCGCTGTTCGACGATGTTGACCTGCAGCGCCGCATCGTCGCCACCTGGCTGGAGCGCAAGGTGCCCGCCGCGCCGCAGCGCCTGGCGCCGGCCCAGTTCTATCGCCACGACCGCATCCGCATCGGCTACCTCTCCTCCGACTTCTGCCGCCATGCGATGAGCTTCCTGATCGCAGAGGTGCTGGAGCGCCACGACCGCACGCGCTTCGAGATCTTCGGCTATTGCTCCTCGCCGGAGGATGGCAGCGAGATCCGCGCGCGCGTCATCGCGGCGCTGGATCATCACGTGCGCATTGGCGCGATGGATGACGAGGCGGCGGCACGGCGCATCCGCGCCGATGAGATCGACATCCTGATCGACCTGAACGGCCTGACGCGCGGTGCGCGGATGGGCACGCTGCGCTGGAAGCCGGCGCCGCTGCAGGGCACCTATCTCGGCTATATCGGCAGCGTGCCGCTGCCCGAGCTGGATTTTCTTCTGTGCGACGCCATCGCCGTGCCACCGGATCGCGCGCATCTCTATGCGCCGAAGCCGCTGGCGATCGAGGGGCTCTACCAGGCGAATGACAGCCGCATGCCGGACCTGCCCAGCCTGACGCGGGCGGAGGAGGGGCTGCCGGAAGACGCCTTCGTCTTCTGCTGCTTCGCCAATTTCTACAAGATCACGCAGGAGGTCTTCGCGGACTGGACGCGCATCCTCCACGCCGTGCCGGGCTCCGTGCTCTGGCTGCCGGAGGATGGGCATGGCGGCAGCGTGCAGCTGCGCGCGCGCTTCGCCGAGGCGGGCCTGGCGCCGGAACGGCTGGTGCTCGGCCCGCGGGTGGAGCCGGCGCGGTATCTCGCGCGGATGCGGCTGGCCGACCTGTTCCTCGACACCACGCCCTACAACTCCGGCACGGTGGCGAGCGACGCGCTGCGCATGGGCCTGCCGCTGCTGACGCTGGCCGGCACCGCCTTCGCCGCGCGCATGGCCTGCAGCCTGCTGACCGCGATCGGCCTGACGGATGGCATCACGGAGACGCGGGAGGATTACGTCGCCCGTGCCATCGCCCTGGCCACCGATCCGGCCCGGCTGGCCGCGGCGCGGCAGGTGCTGGCGGGCGATGCCTGGATGCGCACGCTGGGCGATTCCGCCGGCTTCACGCGGCGGCTGGAAGCGGCGCTCGAAAGCCTGCTGTAGCGGCGTCGCCGCGACGGGCTCAGCCCGTCGCGCCGCCCATATAGGCCGTGGCCCAAAGGGCAAAACTGTCGTCGCGCACCACGCGCACGATGGGAAAGCCGGCCCCGATCAACGCCATCTCCAGCGACCGCGCGGTGAAGCCGCCGCGATGGCCCATGAAGACATTGCCCCGCGCCAGCGACCCGCCATGGCCATAGAGCATGTCGAGCGGCGTGATCGGACCCATGGGCGAGAGATAGGCGGCATCCGTCAGCCGGTCCTCCGCCACCAGGCGAGCGATCTGCTGCAGGTCCGGCATGGTCATCAGCGCGAAGCCGCCGGGCTTCAGCACACGGCGGAATTCGGCCAGCGCCAGCGGCACCTCATGCGGAAACAGGTGCTCCAGATTGTGCGAGGACCAGATGGCATCGACGCTGGCATCCGGCACCACGGCCATGTCGGTGATGGAGGCGAGCACATCGGGCGCCACATCCGGGTCGATATCCAGCCGGATCTCCTGCCACTGTCCGGCGGGAAAGAAATGCGCCGGCAGCTTGTCCGGCGCGGCGGCGCCGCAGCCGACATGCAGCACATGCCGCAGGGGCTGGACCCCGAGGGGCGCCTCAACCGTGAGTCCGATCTCGCTTTGGGAATGGCTGTCCATGCTGCGGCTTTTCCGGGCGGTGCGGGCGCAGTCTGGCGAGAAAGGATGAATCAAGTCTGGAGATGCCGGCCTTCATGCTCCGTTCAGGCAAAGCGGGTCAGATGGCGGACGCACCGCATCCGGAGAAAAGCCCGATGACCCATCTCAGCGAAATCCTCATCGAGCCGGAGGCCCGCCATGTGGCGCCGCTGCGCCTGGCCCTGTCGGAGGCCCTGGCGGCCCCGATCGACCGCGCCCAGGGCATCTACGCGATCGACGGCATGTCCGGCGCGCGCTACCGCCACTTCATCAACGGGCTGCTGCGCCGGCTGGGCCGCACCGGCTACCTCGAGGTCGGCAGCTGGATGGGATCGACGCTGTGCAGCGCCATCCACGGCAATGCGGTGCAGGCGGTGGCGATCGACAATTGGAGCCAGTTCGGCGGCCCGCGCGACGCCTTCCTTGGCAATCTCGCGCAGTTCCGGACGGAGGCCGCGGCGGTGGAGGTGATCGAGGCGGACTTTCGGGCCGTGCCCTTCGCCGATCTCGCCACGCGTCATGCGCCCTTCGAGGTCTATCTCTTCGACGGGCCGCATGAGGAACAGGACCAGCATGACGGGCTGATCGCCGCGCTGCCGGCGCTGGCCGAGGAATTCGTCTTCATCTGCGACGACTGGAACTGGTGGCCCGTGCGCGCCGGCACGCATCGCGCCATCGTCCAGGGCGGGCTGCAGCTGCTCTATGGCGCGGAGATCCGCACCACGCTGGACAATACCCATCCGGAAATCGCCTTCAAGGACAGCGACTGGCACAACGGCTATTTCGTCAGCGTGCTGCGCAAGCCGCGGCGTCAGGCGCAGCCTTCCCTGCCACTGGCCGCCTGATCTGCAGCGCCGGCCTACGGCCATTCCCGGGCCTGGGCTCGCCGGCTGCGGCGGAATCACGAAATCCTTCGCAAGGAAGGCTAAAGTTTTGCCATATAGACGCAGGCAAGAACGATAAGAGACGTCCGTCTTGTATACCTTGTACGCAACCCCAGGCCCCGGCAATTGCTTCAAGCCCTTCCTGGCGCTGCGCCAACTCGGCCTCGGCATGCGGATGATCTCGGTGGATGTGCTGGCGGGGGAGGCGCGGGCGCCGCGCTTCCTGGCGCTGAAACCGGTGGGCGGCGTGCCCCTCCTGGTGACGGCGGATGGCACGGGCCTCAGTGGGTCGAATGCCATGCTCTGGCCGGTCGGCGAGGGTTCGGGCCTGATGCCGCAGGATGCGCTGGCCCGCGCGCAGAGCCTGCAATGGATGTTCTTCGAACAGATGAAGCTGGAGCCGCATATCTCGCCAGCCCGCTTCTTCGGACGCCTGGTCCCGGAACGCGGGCGGGGGCGGGAGGCGGAGATGGCCGCCTGGCGCGCGCGCGGCGCTGCCGGCCTCGCGCTGCTGGAGGCGCATCTGCGCGGGCGGGACGTCATGCTCGGCGATTGCTACGGCATCACCGACATCGCCATCTTCGGCTATGTCCATGTGGCGGAGGAGGCCGAGATCGACATGCGGCCCTTTCCCGCCATCCGGTCCTGGATCCACCGGGTGCAGCAGACGCCGGGCTTCGTGCCGCTGTCCGCCATGGGCGAAGCGGCCATCCCCTTCGCCTGCAAGGCGGGAGCCGATTGATGGAGGGGCCGGACAGTGGCGGGGATCCGGCACCGCCGGCGCCCTCCCATGCGGGCGCCGACCGGGACTGGATCCTGGACCGGCTGACCACGGCGGTCTGGATCTACGACGTCGACCATAGCCGCGTGGTCTGGGCCAATGCCGCGGCGCTGGAGGTCTGGAATGCCGGATCGCTCGCGGAACTGGCGGCCCGCAACCTGAAGGCGGACATGTCCCCGGCGGTGGCCCGACGGCTGCGCCAGTACCAAACGGATTTCCTCGGCTACGATGCCAGCTTCACCGAGAGGTGGACGCTCTATCCCCGCGGCGTGCCGCGGCGGCTGGAGGTGCGGCTCAGCGGCGTGAAGCTGCAGGACGGCCGCATGGCCATGTTCTGCGAGGCCCGCGACGAGGCGCGGATGCAGCCGGAGGCGATCCGCAGCGCCGATGCGCTGCTGCACACCAAGCTGATGATCTCGCTGCACGACCTGGACGGCCGCACGCTGTATTGCAACCCGGCGGCGCGGGCCAGCTTCGATTCGCCGCAGCAGGACCTGCCCGCTCGCTTCCTGCACCGGCGCGACTACCTGCGGATGATGGAGCAGATCCACAGCCTGGCGGAGGTGAGCCTGATCGCGGAGGTGGTGACCGCCACCGGCCTGCGCTGGCATGAGCTGACCGTGCGGTCCTGCCACGACCCCGTCTCCGGCCGTCCCTCCATCCTGGTCAGCGAAACCGATGTGACGGAGCTGAAGGAGGCCGAGGCGCTGGCGCAGAGCCGCGCGCATCACGACCCGCTGACCGGCCTGCCGAACCGCCTGGCCATGCCCGCGCGCTTCAACGCCATGGTGCGCCGCGCGGAACAGCGCGGCGCGCGCATCGGCGTGCTGTTCATCGACCTCGACCAGTTCAAGGCCATCAACGACACGCTGGGGCATCTGCATGGCGACGGCGTGCTGATGGAGGTGGCGCGGCGGCTGCAGGAGCTGCGCCTGGGCGAGGATACGGTGATCCGCCTCGGCGGCGACGAATTCCTGTTCCTGGCGATGGAGGGCGCGGAGGAGGCCGGGCGCATCGAGATACTGGCCAGGCGCATCCTGGAGCGGCTGGCCATGCCGGTGCATGGGGAGCGCCGCAAGCTGATGGTGACGCCGAGCGTGGGCATCGCCTGCTTCCCGCATCACGGCACCAATGCCCAGCTGCTGATGCAGCGCGCCGACCTCGCGATGTACGAGGCCAAGGCCGGCGGCCGGAACCAGTACCGCATGTTCGACGAAAGCATGCGCAACCAGCGGGAGGAGGAGTTGCAGCTGCTGTCCGACCTGCGGGAGGCGCTGCGCTGCGGCCATATCCTGCCCCACTACCAGCCGCGCTATTCGCCCACCGCCCAGCGCGCCATCGCGGTGGAGGCGCTGGCGCGCTGGAACCACCCGGAGCGCGGCCTGATCCTGCCTTCCGAATTCATCCCGATCTCGGAGAAGTCCGGCCTGATCAACCAGATCGGCGCGACCATCCTGGAACAGGCCGTGCGGCAGCGCTGCGAATGGGCGCGCCAGGGGCTCGATGTCTCCGTCTCCATCAACGTGTCGCAGCGCCAGCTCTGCGACCTGGACTTCGCCGGCATGGTGCAGCGCGTGCTGGAAGACCATGGCTGCGACCCGAAGCGCCTCGAGCTCGAGATCACGGAGACGCTGCTGATCGAGAGCAACCCGGTGGTGAGCGCCAACCTGGCCAAGATCCGGGAGCTTGGCATCCGCCTTGCGATCGACGATTTCGGCACTGGCTATTCGAACATCGCACGGCTGAACGAGATGTCCGTCGATTGCATCAAGATCGACCGCGGCCTGATGCAGGGGCTGCCGCGCAACGAGGAGATCGTCCGCCTGGTGATCGCCATGTGCAACTTCATGCAGGTCACCATCGTGGCGGAGGGGATCGAGACGCTGGAGATGGCCGAATGGGCCCAGCGCAATGGCTGCCATGAGCTGCAGGGCTATTTCTACAGCGCCCCCGTCAGCGCCGAGGAGGTGGAGTGCCTGATTCAGGGCCAGGTTGCCGCGGCAGGATCCGGCCGCCGCCGGCATCCGGCCACCAGCGGCAGGGCCGTCGTCCACGGCTGAGCACTACGGCTCCCGTAGGCTTTCCTGCACGCCGCGCAGCAGGGGCGCCAGGAAGTAGCCCAGCACGCTGCGATCGCCCACCTTGATTTCCGCCGTCAGCGTCATGCCGGGGATCGGCGCCAGGCCCGGCTCCAGCCGCAGCGCGGCATCGGGCGCGATGGCCACCTGGCCGCGATGCACGGCGGGCGCGCCGGGCAGGGGCTCGCTGCCCGCGGGCTGGTTGGCGCCAAAGCTGTCGCGGCTGACGGCGCGCAGCGTGCCGTGCAGCGGGCCGTGGCGCTGGAAGGGGAAGGCATCCACCTTCAGCACCACCGGATCGCCGATGCGCAGATGGCCGATATCGGCGGAGCGCAGGCTGATCTCCGCGATCAGCGGCGCATCGGCCGGCACCAGGATCACCAGCGGTTCCGCCTCCCGCAGCACGGAGCCGGCGGAGCGGCGCGCGACGTCGAGCACCACGCCATCGGCCGGCGCGCGCAGCGTGGTCAGCGCTTCCATCCGTTCGGCCTTGGCCAGGGATTCCGTGGCGCGCACCAGCTCGCCGCGCAACCGCACGGCATCCTCCAGCAGCAGGCGCGTCCATTCCTCCTGGAAGGCCGCATGTTCGGCGCGGCGGGCTGCCAGGCTGTGGAGCAATTCCTGCTGGCGGCTGCGCGCCGTCTCCAGCGCCTGCTCCGCCTCCAGCCGCTGCACGCGCGCGGCCAGCAGGTTCAGGCGGGAGCCGATCTGGCCTTCCAGCAGCCGGGCGCGCAGGGTCTCCACGTCGCGAGCGATGGCGGCGCGCTCGGCGAGGCCCTCCTGCTGCGCCACGGTGGCGCGCAACCCTTCTTCCAGCGCGCGGATATCGGCCCCCAACGCCTGCAGCCGTGTGGCGCGCAGCGCCTGCCGCTGGGCCTGCAGCACGGATTGCAGCGCGGACTCGGCATTGTCGCCCGCCACCGGCGCCACGCCGGCGAGCTCGGCCTCGACGCGGAACAACTGGGCGCGGAGGGATTGCGCCTGGGCGGCCAGCGCCTGCTGGTCTGCGGCGGTGAAGGTGGGATCGAGCAGTGCCAGCACATCGCCGCGCCGCACCGCCTGGCCGGGCCGCACCAGCACCTCGCGCAGCACCGCGCGTTCCAGCGGCTGCAGCACGAGCGGTGGCGCATCCGGCACCAGCCGGCCATGGCCGGTCACCACCACATCGATCCGCGCCAGCGCCGCGCCGACCAGCAGCGCCAGCGCCAGCAGTGCCAGCCACCAATGCGCGCCGCCCAGGAAGCGGGACGGCGGCTCGGCAATCAGCGCCTCCAGCTCGTCCTGGAAGGGCACGGCTTCCGCCGCCAGCCGGGGCTTCGCCGGCCTGATGCGTCGCAGATGGCTCATCGCAGGTGCTGCGTCTGGGTCTGCCACAGGTGGCGATAGATCTCGCAACGCTCCAGCAGCACGCCATGCGGCGCGCAATCCAGCAGCCTTCCCTGTTCCAGCACCAGGATCGCATCCGCCTTCACGAGGGAGGACAGGCGGTGGGAGACGATGACCATGGTGCGGCCGCGGGCGATCTCCGCCAGGTTCTGCTGGATGATCGCCTCGCTATCCGGGTCCAGCGCGCTGGTCGCCTCGTCGAAGATCAGCAGGCGCGGCCGTGTCAGCAGGGCGCGGGCGATGGCGATGCGCTGGCGCTGGCCGCCCGAGAAATTGCTGGCGCCTTCCTCCACCATCGTGTCGTAGGACAGCGGCAGCCGGTCGATGAATTCCTGCGCGCCGGCCAGCCGCGCGACCTCGATGATCTCATCCAGCCCCGCATCCGGCCGCGTCGCCGCGATATTCTCCCGGATCGTGCCGCGGAACAGCAGATTGTCCTGCAGCACCACGCCGATGCCGCGGCGCAGGTGGTTCAGCTCGATATGCCGCAGGTCGACGCCGTCCAGATGGATCAGCCCGGATTGCGGCGCATGGATCGCCTGGATCAGCCGCGTGATGGTGGTCTTGCCGGAGCCGGAGCGGCCGACCACGCCGATCACCTGGCCCGGCTGTACCTCGAAGGAGACGCGGTCCAGCGCCGGCACGGCGGCGCCGGGGTAGCGGAAGGTGACCTCCTCGAAGGCCAGGCGGCCGGTGATGGGGGGGCGGGCGCTGCGGGTGGCGCCGCCGCGCTCGGGCGGCGTGTTCATCACCGTGCCCAACATGCGGACGGACAGCGCGGCTTCCTGGTATTCGTTGATCAGTGCCACGATCTGCACCAGGGGCCCGCTGACGCGGCCGGACAGCATGGTGAAGGCCACCAGCGCGCCCATGGTCAGCGCGCCGTCGAAGACCAGCGTGGCGCCCACTGCGAGCACCGCGATCTGCATCAGCTTCTCCAGCGCGCCGGTCGCCACGCTGCCCAGCGCGCCGATGCGGCCGACGCTGGCATGCTGGCGCACCGCGGCGGCCAGCTTCTGGTTCCAGGCCTGCTGCCGTGCCGGCTCCAGCACCAGGGACTTCACCGCGCGCATATTGTGCAGGGTTTCCACCAGATGCGCCTGGCGCGCGCCCTCCGTCGCATAGAGCCGGTTCAGCCGGCCGCGGAAGGTGGGCACCATGGCGCCGATCACCAGCGCGATGGCCAGCGAGAAGCCCAGCACCACCGCCGTCAGCGTGGCGGAATACAGCAGCAGGAAGACCAGCAGCACGGGCAGCAGCGCGGCATCCAGCAGGGTCTGGAACAGCCGCCCGGTCAGGAAGTGGCGCAGTTTTTCCGTCTGTTGCATGTGCCGCACCAGCACGCCGGCGGCATGGCTTTCGAAGAAGGCCAGCGGCAGAGACAGCAGATGCGCGAAGGTGCGGGCGCCCAGCCTGGCGTCGATCTTGTTGCTGGCCATCAGCATCAGTTGCTGGCGGACATAGCCGAAGACCGCGTCGAAGACCGTCAGCAGCACGAAGGCGCCCACCACCACATACAGCGTCTGCCAGGCCTGGTGCGTGATGACCTTGTCGATCAGCACCTGGAACAGCAGCGGGATGGCGAAGCCAATGAGGTTGGCGACCAGCGCTGCGATGGCGACGCCGGCGAAAAGCCGGCGATGGCGGATGATCTCGGGCAGGAACCAGCGCAGGCCGAAGGGCTGGTCCTCATCGCCCAGCGCATGCACGCGCTTCACCAGCAGCAGCGTGCCGGACCATTGCGCCAGGAATTCGTCGCGGGCGAGCAGCTGCACGCCCTCCGCCTCCCGCGCCGGATCCAGCACGGCGGCCACCGGCGCGCCATCCGCGCCGTCCAGCGTGTGGATCAGGATGATCCAGCTGCCATCCTTGCGCACCACCATGGCCGGATAGGCGGTGCCGAGCCCGGCCGCCTTGTCCCAGCCCGCGCGGCGCAGCGCCTGGCCCCGCAACCCCGCCTGCTGCAGCGCCCGCAGCACCGCCGGCACCATGTCCCCATGGCCGGGCTGTGGCAGCTCATCCGGCGCCAGCTGCAGGCCGTGATGCAGGGCCACCAGGAACACGCAGCGCAGCGCCGTGAGCTCCGGTGCCAACCTTCTGTCGGCCATCGTCATGCGCGCAGCCTATCGCGGCCGGTATGGACAGCTGGTAAATCTCAGCGCGCGGCGACCACGCGCGGCAGCGCCGGTTCCGGCATGCGCAGGCCCAGCGTCTCCGCGAAATAGCCGATGGTGCGGCGCAGCCCGGCCTCCAGCGGCACCTGCGGCTGCCAGCCCAGCAGGGCGCGCGCCAGGGAGATATCGGGGCAGCGTTGCATCGGGTCGTCCTGCGGCAGCGGGCGGATCACGAAGCCGGCGCGGGACGCGGTCTGCCGCGTCACCTCCTCCGCCAGTTCGCGGATGGTGAATTCGCTGGGATTGCCGATATTCACCGGGCCAGTGACGCCGCCCGGCGCGCGCATCAGCAGGATGATACCCTCGATCAGGTCGTCGACATAGCAGAAGGACCGCGTCTGGCGGCCATCGCCATACAGCGTGATCGGCTCATTCTGCAGCGCCTGCACGATGAAGTTGGAGACCACGCGCCCGTCATTCGGATGCATGCGCGGACCGTAGGTGTTGAAGATGCGCGCGACGCGGATATCGACGCCGTCCTGCCGGTGGTAGTCGAAGAACAGCGTCTCCGCGCAGCGCTTGCCCTCGTCGTAGCAGGCGCGGACGCCGATGGGATTGACGTTGCCGCGGTAGCTTTCGGGCTGCGGATGCACCGCGGGGTCGCCATAGACTTCCGAGGTGGAGGCCTGGAAGATCCGCGCGCCGAGCCGCTTCGCCAGCTCCAGCACGTTGATCGCACCGTGCACGGAAGTCCGCACCGTCTGCACCGGATTGTGCTGGTAATGCACCGGGGAGGCCGGGCAGGCCAGGTTGTAGATCTCGTCCACCTCCAGCTGGATCGGCTGGGTCACGTCGTGGCGGATCACCTCGAAATGCGGATGCGGCAGCAGGTGGCGGATATTGTCGCGCGAGCCGGTGAAGAAGTTGTCGAGGCAGATCACCTCCTCGCCTTCCGCCAGCAGCCGCTCGCACAGGTGGGAGCCGAGGAACCCGGCGCCGCCGGTGACCAGGACGCGTTTGCGCGCGCGCTTCATGCGACGGCTTCCTTTTCTGCCGGCCCGACGGGGCGGACCCGTGGCCGCACCCTGCCTCGCCACGGCTTGCGAAAGCGTGAACGTCGCCGCGCAAGCGCCGCGGCATTTTTCGCGGGGCTGGCCGCGGATACGCTGCACGCCGCGCGGGCGGCATGGCATGCTGCCGAAAACGCCGCGCACGGGAGCCACCATGACGCTTCGCCTTTTGCTGCCCCTGCTGCTGGTGCTGGCCTGGCTGCTGCCGGCCGCGGCCCAGAACTTCGATCCGCCCGGGCTGGCCAACGATTCCTCCAGCTACGAGAATGCGCTGAACCGCCGCTTCCCCGCCGGCGGCACGCCGCAGCAGCGCAGCCAGGCCGAGACCCGCGCCCGCGCGGCGGAGGCACGGCGCGACTGGGCCGCCGCCGCCGCGGCCTGGGAGGAGCGGATCGGCGCCGGCCAGGCCACCGCCGACCATTGGATGGCGCTGGCCAATGCCCAGCTGTCCCGCACCCCGCCCGAGGCGCTGCGCGCCCTGCAGGCCGGCTGGCGCGCCTATATGCTGGTGCCCGGCGGCGCGGCCGAGATCCCCTCCCTGCTGGTGATGGCGGAGGCGATGCGCCGGCTGGACCAGCCGATGTGGCAGATCGAGGCGCTGGAAGCGGTGGTGGAACGCGCGCCCGCCGATGCGCGGCAGCGCGAAGCCCTGGCCGCCGCCCGCCGCGCCGCCGGCCTGCTGGTGCGCCGCATCACGACGGAGCCGGATGCCGAACCCGCCCGCGCCTGCCTTGCCTTCACCACCCCGCCGGCGCGGCGCACGGATTGGCAGCCGCGCGACTGGCTGCGCGCGGAGCCCGCGCTGCCCGATCTGGCGGTGACGCGGGAAGGGGATTCGCTCTGCGTCGCCGGCCTGCCCTGGGGGCAGGTGACGCAACTGGTTGTCCGCGCCGGCCTGCCTGGGGAGGACGGGCTGCGCGCGCTGCGCGACACCTCCTACCGCATCGCCATGCCGAACCGCCCGGCCCGCATCGCCTTCGACAATCGCGCCTTCCTGCTGCCCCAGGGGCAGGAGCCGCGGGTGACGGTGGCCACCGTGAATGTCGCAGCGCTCAGCCTCAAGCTGGTGCGGGTGACGGAGCGCAACCTGGTGCCGCTGATGCGCGACTGGCGCCCCGGCACCGCCATGGATGACTGGATGGCCGAAAACCTCTCCGAGGATCTCGGCCGCGTGGTCTGGGAAGGCCGCGCCGAATTGCCGCGGTCCGAGCCCAATCGCCTGGCCCGCAGCGCGCTGCCGCTGCCGGAGGCGCTGCGCAGCGCCGGGCCCGGCATGTATGTGCTGGTGGCGCAGCCGGGCGATGGCACGCGGCGCGGCCAGTCCGCCTCGCTCGCCGTGCTGGCGACCGATCTCGGCCTCACCGCCTGGCGCGGAGCGCAGGGCCTGGCGGTGCAGGTGCGCGGCTTCTCGGATGCCCGGGTGCGGGACGGCGTCCGCACCGTGCTGCTGGCCCGCAACAACGACATCCTGGCCGAGGCCATGACCGGCCCGGATGGCCTGGCGCGCTTCAACGCCGCGGCGTTGCGCGGCACCGGGCAATTGGCGCCGGTCGCGGTGCAGGCCTTCTCGGGCGAGGATTTTGCCACCCTCAACCTGGAAAGCGCCGCCTTCGACCTGACCGATCGGGGTGCGGAGGGCAGGCCGCATCCGGGGCCGCTGGATGCCTTCCTCTGGCTCGACCGCGGCATCTATCGGCCCGGGGAGGTGGTGCAGGTGGGCGCGCTGCTGCGCGATGGCGGCGGCCAGCCGGTGGACCTGCCGGTGCGCCTGCGGGTGAAGCGCCCGAATGGCCAGGTGTTTTTCGAAAGCGTGCCGGAGCGGGTGCAGGGCGCCGCCTTCGTCGCGCCCGTGACGCTCTCCGCCAGTGCGCCGGCCGGCGCCTGGTCGGTGGAGGTGCTGGCCGACCCGAACGCGCCGCCCATCGGCAGCGCCAGCTTCCGCGTCGAGGCCTTCGTGCCGGAGCGGCTGGAGGTGACGGCCGGCCCCGCCCCCGGCGCGCTGGTGCCGGGGCAGGAGATGGAGATCCCCGTCACCGCCCGTTTCCTCTACGGCGCGCCCGGCGCCGGCCTGACCGGCACCGCCGAATTGCGCCTGGCCGTGGACCCCGAGCCCTTCGAAGCCTGGCGCGGCTGGCGCTTCGGCCTGCAGGACGAAACCTTCACGCCGGACCTGCAGGCCTTCGACGTGCCGGAGACGGATGCGGAAGGGAAGGCGACGCTCACTCTCTCCCTGCCGCAGGCGCCCGACACCACCCGGCCGCTGCGCGCCGATGTCTCGATCCTGATGTCGGAGCCGGGCGGGCGGGCCAGCGGCACGCGCCTCTCCCTGCCGGTGCGCGCCCGCGGCACGCTGCTGGCCCTCCGCCCGGCCTTCGAGGGCGGCGCGGTGAATGACGGCGCCGAGGCCGCCTTCGACATCGCCGCGGTGAACCCGGCGGGCGAGGCCATCGCTGGCACGCTGCGCGTCCGGCTGGTGCGGGAACGCCCCGACTGGCGGATCGTGATGCGCGAACGCCTGGCCCGCTACGAGACGGTCTGGCGCGACGAGCCGGTGGATTCGGCGGAGGTGCAGGTCGCCCCCGGCCAGCCGGCGCGCTTCGCCCGCACCCTGGCCTTCGGCCGCTACCGGCTGGAAGTGACGGAGCCCAATGGCCTGGGTATCGCCAGCTACCGCTTCCGCGCCGGCTGGGCCCAGGCGGAAGCCGCCGAGGTGCCGGATCGCGTCGATGTCGCCGCCGACCGCCGCGCCTATGGCGCCGGCGATACGGCCCGGCTGCGCATCACGCCCCCCTTCGCCGGCCGCGCCAGCATCGCCGTGCTGACGGATCGCGTGGTCTCGCTGCGCGAGGTCGAGGTGCCGGAGGCCGGGACGGAGGTGGAGGTGCCCATCGACGCCGCCTGGGGCCCGGGCGCGCATGTCGCAGTCACCGTCTTCCGGCCGGGCGCTGGGGCGGGGCGGCCCGGCCGGGCGCTGGGCCTCGCCTGGCTCGGGCTGGATCCGGCGGCGCGGCGGCTGGAGGTGGCGATCGACAGCCCAGCTCTGGCCCGCCCGCGGACCCGCATCGAGGTGCCGCTGCGCATCGCCGGCGCCGGCACCACCGCCATGGTGACTTTGGCGGCGGTGGATGAGGGCATTCTGCGGATTACCAGCTTCGCCTCGCCCGATCCGGTGGCCCATTTCCTGGCGCGCCGGCGGCTGGGCCTCGATATCCGTGACGACTACGGCCGGCTGATCGCGCCCGCCGAGGGCGAGGCCGCGCTGCTGCGCCAGGGTGGCGACGGCATGGATGGCGGGGCGGGGCTGCAGGTGCCGCAGCGCGTGGTGGCGCTGTTCCAGGGGCCGGTGGCGGTGGCCGCGGACGGCACCGCGACCATCCCGCTGGACCTGCCGGATTTCGCCGGCGAGGTGCGGCTGATGGTGGTGGCCTGGGACGGCGCCCGCATCGGCAGCGCGGCGAAACCCATGACCATCCGCGAACAGGCGGTGGCGGAGGCGCTGCTGCCGCGCTTCCTGGCGCCAGGCGACGAGGTGCGGCTGCCGCTGCTGCTGCACAATGTCGAACTGCCGCCGGGCGAATTCCGCGCCACGCTGACCGCCACGGGCGCCATTGCCCTGGCGGGGCCGGCGACGCTGGAGGCGAATCTGGCCACCGGCGCCCGCGCCGCGCCCGCCACCAGCCTGCGCGGCGTCGCCGTGGGGCAGGGGATGCTGCGCCTGGCGGTCACCGGCCCGGGCGGCTTCCGGACGGAGCGGGAGGCGGCGATCGCCGTCCGCTCCTCCCGCCCCGCAGTGGCGGAGGTGGCGATCACCACCCTGGCGCCGGGCGCGACCGCACCGGTGGCGCTGCCTTCCTCCCGCTTCCTGGACGGCACCTGGCGCGCCTCGGCGAGCTGGGGCGCGCCAGTGCGCTACGACCCGCAGGCGCTGCTGGCGGGGCTGCGCCGCTTCCCGCTGGATTGCGTGGAACAGGCCAGCTCCCGCGTCCTGGCGCTGTCCTACGCGCCCTCCAATCCGGATACGGCGCAGGAGGATTTGGCCCAGCTCGGCCGGGCGATTTCCTCCGTGCTCGACCGTCAGCGCTATGACGGCCGCTTCGGCTATTGGAGCGCCGAGGGCAATGTGCAGGACTGGGCCAGCCTGTTCGCCACCGAGGCCCTTTTGCGCGCGCGCACCAATGGCGCGGCGGTGCCGGAGGCGGCGCTGAACACGGCGCTGCAGGCGGTGGAGGACGACCTGGAGGGGAGCGGCAATTCGCCCGAATTCTTCGCCCTGCAGGCCTATCGCGTGCATGTCCTGGCCCTGGCCGGGCGCAACCGGCTGGGCGCGGCGCGGCGGCTGGCGGAGCAGCTGGACCGGCTGCCGACGCCGCTCGCCAAGGCGCAGCTGGCCGCCGCCTTCGCCCGCGCCGGGGACCGGGACCGGGCGGAGGCGATCTTCGCCGAGGCCCTGGCCAATCCGGCGCGGCAGGTCTGGTACGAGGATTTCGGCAGCGCGGCGCGGGATGCGCTGGCCACCGCCTTGCTGCTGCGCGAATCCGGCGTGGCCCAGGACCGGCTGCCGGCGCTGCTCGGCCGGCTGCCGGGGGCGGAATTCACACCCGCCGTCAGCAATACCCAGGAACAGGCCTGGGCCGTGGCGGCGGCCTTCGTGCTCGGGCGTGACGGCCGCCCGGCGCGCATCACGCTGGATGGGCGGGACCTGCCGGTGGCCGGCGTGGTGACGGCGCCGCTGACGGCGCCGGGCGAGGCGCGCAACCGCGGCGACGCGCCGGTGGTGCAGGCGGTCTCGATCGCCGGCGTGCCGACCTCGCCTTTGCCGGCCGCCAGCCAGGGCATGCGGGTGGCGCGGCGCTTCTTCGCGCTGGACGGCCAGCCGCTGAACCTCGACACGCTGCGCGCCGGCACCGGCTTCGTGCTGCTGATGGAGGCCCGCGCGCTGAGCAATGAGCGCCACATCGCCATGGTGATCCAGGGCCTGCCGGCGGGCTGGGAGATCGCCGGGCGGCTCGGGCCGGGCGAGGTGCAGGGCATGCCCTGGCTCGGCACGCTGACCGAGCCGGCGGCGCAGCCGGCGCGCGACGACCGCTACGCCGCGGCGCTGGAACTGACGCCGGCCAATCCGCTGGCGCGCTTCGCCGTGCGGGTGCGCGCGGTGACGGCCGGGACTTTCGAACTGCCGGGGATGGAGGCGCAGGACATGTACCGGCCGGGGGTGTTTGCGCGCCAGAACGTCGCGCGAGTCACGGTGCTGCCGGGCGAGTGATGGGGAAGGAGCCGAAAAGCCCTCTCCCCCCAACGGGGGGGGAGGGTTGGGTGGGGGGGGCTCTGGGCGGCGAGGGCGACCTTGCCATCCCGCAGCCCCCCCCACCCCGACCAGCCTGCGGCGTTGCGGCAGTGCCGCAACCCCCCCCCTCCGGGTGGAGAGGGAGGCGCCTGGTTTTCGCGGCCGCTGCACTGGCCGCCACCCTCTTCACCCTCGACCGCGCCTTCCCCCCCAATCTCGCCCGCCTCCACCCCGGCATCGAGGTCCTGGACCGCCACGGCCGCACCCTCTCCACCCTGCCCGCCCCCGGCGGCATCTGGCGCCTGCCCACCGCCCCCGCCGACCTGCCGCAGCATCTCATCGCCATGCTGCTGGCCGCGGAGGATGCGCGCTTCCGCTGGCATCCCGGCGTCGACCCGCTGGCCCTGTCCCGCGCCGCCTTCCAATGGATCCGCGCGGGGCGGGTCGTCTCCGGCGGTTCGACGCTCACCATGCAGGCCGCCCGGCTGCTGGAGCCGCGCCCGCGCACGCTGCGCAGCAAATTCGTCGAAATCCTGCGCGCGCTGCAACTGGAGGCGCGCTTCTCCAAGGACGAAATCCTCGCCATCTGGCTGACCCTGGCCCCGCAGGGCGGCAACCTGGAGGGGCTTCGGGCCGGCGCCTTCGCCTGGTTCGGCCGGTCGCCGAGCCAGCTGGATGCCGCCGAAGCCGCGCTGCTGGTGGCGCTTGCGAGGCGGCCGGAGGCGTTGCGGCCGGACCGCCATCCCATGGCCGCCCGCGCCGCGCGCGATGCCCTGCTGCGCCAGCGCGCCCCAGGTGCCGGCCAGGTCAGCGCGGCGGAGCGCGACCTGGCCTTCGCGACGCCGGTGCCGACCGCGCGCCAGCCCATGCCCCGCCTGGCGCCGCACCTGGCCCGCCAGCTCGCCCAGGGCGCCGCGCCGGGCGCGCGCATCGCCACCACGCTGGACCGCGACCTGCAGGCGGCGGCGGAGGCGCTCACCGAGGACCGGCTGCTGGCGCTGTCGGACCACGCCGCCATGGCCATGGTGGTGGCGGAGACCCAGTCGCGGGAGATCCGCGCTTTGGTCGGTGGCAGCTTTGGCGTCGAGACCCGCGCCGGCATGCTGGACCTGACCCGGGCCATCCGCTCCCCCGGCTCGGCCCAGAAGCCCTTTTTGTATGCCCTGGCCTTCGAGGCCGGGGTGGCGCGGCCCGAGACGCTGGTGGCGGACCTGCCTTTCCGTTTCGGCAGCTATGCGCCCGAGAATTTCTCGCGCGACTTCGTGGGCCGCATCACCGCGGCGGATGCGCTGCGGCAATCGCTGAACCTGCCGGCGGTCGCGCTGCTGAGCGAGTTCGGCGCGCTGCGCTATGCGACCGCGCTGAAGCTGGCCGGCAGCCCGCCGCGCCTGGCACCGGGGGCCGAGCCCTCGCTGCCGCTGGCGCTGGGTGGCGCGGGGACCACGTTGCGGGAGCTGGTGGCGCTGTACGCGCTGCTCGGCGATGGCGGCCGCGCAGCGCCGCTGGTGACGCTGCCGACGCCGCCCACTGAGAGGCCGGAGGTGGTGCTGCCGCGCGCGGCGGCCGAGGTGGCGGGCATATTGGTGAACCCTTTTCCGGGCGGCGGGCCGGCCGGCGTCGCCTGGAAGACCGGCACCTCCTGGGGCGGGCGGGATGGCTGGGCTGTGGGGCTGGATGCGCGGCATGTGGCGGGGGTCTGGGTCGGCCGGCCGGATGGCACGCCGATCCCCGGCCTGACCGGCCGCGGCGCGGCCCTGCCGGCGCTGGCCGCGATCTTCGCCCGGCTGCCGGCCGCGCCCCGCGCGCCGCTGACCGTCCGCGCCACGCCGCGCCCCTTTGGGGAAGCCGCGGACCGGTTGCGGTTGCTGTTTCCCATGCCGGGCGCGGTGCTGGCGGAGGGTGGGCCGGTGACGCTGCGCGCCGCCGGCGGGCGCCGGCCGCTGGTCTTCCTTGTGGATGGCGCGCCGATCGAGCACCAGCGGGCCCGGCGCGAAGCCGCCTGGGTGCCGCCGGGGCCCGGCTTCTATCGGGTGACGGTGCTGGATGCGGATGGGGTGGCGGCGGGGGCGGAGTTGCGGGTGCGGTAGGGGTGGCTTTGGTCGTGCGGGCCGCGGCCCCCACCCTCCCGCTTCGCGGGCCCCTCCCTCCCCCGCTCCGCAGGGGAGGGTTGATGCGGCTCCCTCCCCTGCGGAGCGGGGGAGGGTTGGGGTGGGGGCCCGGCGCGCTCCTCACGCCTAACCCCCGCAGCCCGCCATCGCCGCCCGCATATGCGCCGGCACCGGCGCCTCGAAATGCAGCGCCGGCTCCAGCGGCAGCGTCAGCCCCCGCGCCAGCAGATGCAGCCCGCCGGCCTCCCCGCCCCCATACAGCGAGTCCCCAACGATCGGGCAGCCGAGATGCGCGCAATGCACCCGCAGCTGGTGCGTCCGCCCGGTCTCCGGCGCCAGCTCCAGCCAGCTCAGCCCCCCGCCGCGCCCCAGCACCCGCCAGGCGCTGCGGGCCGGGTCGCCCTTCGCATCCACCTGCATCCGCCAGCCGCGCGCCGCGCTGCTGACCTTGGCCAGCGGCGCCTCCACCAGGCCGGACTCGGCGCCCGGATCGCCGCGCACCACCGCCCAATAGGTCTTGCCCACCTGCCGCGCGGCAAACAGCGCGTTCAGCCGCGCCAGCATCGGCGCGGTGCGGCCCAGCGCCAGGCAGCCGGCGGTATCCGTATCCAGCCGATGCGCCGGCTGCGGCAGGCGCTTCTTGCCCAGGCGCAGCGCCGGCAACCAACCCTCCAGCGTCTCCCCCTGCCGGGCCGAAAGGGGCAGGCCGGCCGGCTTGTCCAGCACCAGAAGCTCCGCATCCAGGTGCAGGATGCGGTCCCGCAGCCAGCCGGGCAGGGGCGTATTCGGCGGTGCAGCAATCTTCGCTTGGCGAAACCTGCCCGGCGGTGGAACCCTGGGGGCCATGAACGAGCCTGATCTCCGCCCAATCGTTGTCTGCCTCGGCAGCGTGGTCATGGACCACACTTTCCTGGTCCAGGATATCGTCCAGCCGCCGTCCAAGAACCGGGCCAGCGGCTATAGCCTCGGTGCCGGGGGGCTGGCGGCCAATGCGGCGGTCGGCGTGGCGCGCCTCGGCGGCCACTGCATCTTCTGGGGACGGGTCGGGGACGACCTGAACGGCCCGCCGCTGCTGGAGGCGCTGGCCGCCCAGGGCGTCGATGTGGCGCATTGCCACCTCGCCGCCAACGCCCGCACCCCCGTCTCCGCCGTGCTGGTGGACCCGGTGGGCGAGCGCAGCATCTATTCCTATCGCGGTGACAACCTCGGCACGGACCCGGACTGGCTGCCGCTGCACCTGCTGGAGACGGCGCAGTCCTTCCTCTGCGATCCGCGCTGGGCGGAGGGCAGCGCCCGCGCGCTGGACCATGCCCGCCTGCACGGCATCCCCAGCGTGATCGATGGCGAAAAGAGCGAGACGCGCCTGCTGCTGGACCTGATCCCGCGCGCCGACCATGCGATTTTCTCGGAGCCCGGCCTCACCAACTACGCCCCCGGCGCCCGCCCGGTGGAGGGGCTGCGCAAGGCGATCGCCGCCGGCTGCCGCACCGCCGCCGTGACCCGCGGCGAGAAGGGCACGCTCTGGCTGACGGCCGAGGATCCGGAGCCGCGCATCACCCCCGCCTTCCGCGTCCAGGCCACCAATACCACCGGCGCCGGCGATGTCTTCCACGGCGCCTATGCCTTGGCCATGGCGGAGCGGCAGAGCGTGGCGGAGGCGATGCGCTTCGCCTCCGCCGCCGGCGGGTTGCGGGCGCGCGACGGCGCCACGCCGAGCCGCGCCATGGTGGAGGAATTGCTGCGGGGCTGAAGCACGATCCGAGGGCACTGAAGCAGTGCCAGCGGATTTCGTGCTTTGGAAAAAGTGACGTCTAGAGCACGAGATCCGTCCAGCTGGACCGGGATCGTTCTCTACAGCACGATCTGTCCGAATGGACAGATCTCGTGCTGTAGAAGCTATTGTTTCTAAAGCACGAAATCAGTTCACACTGATTCAGTGTGAACCGATAGTGCTTTAGCTGCCGAGCACCGGCAGCTCTGCGAAGCGGTGGCTCAGCACCCAGGGGCTGTGCGCCAGGGCGATGTTGGTGCCCTGGACGCGCACGGTCACCTCCGAGGCCTGGCCCGGCGGCAGCTGCAGCGGGCGTGGGAACTTGAACAGGAAGCCGGTGCCGGCGAGCTCCTTGCCGATGCGCTCCAGGTCGGATCGCCGCCGTTGCGCGGGCGCGGTGCCCACTGGGCTGCCATCCAGCCAGATCTCCACCGTCAGGGGAAGGTCCGGGCAGGCGAGATTGGCGGCCCAGCCGCGTACCAGGGATTCACTGCAGCGATCGATGGCGCCGGCCAAGCGGGTGGCGATGCGGCGCCGGGCCAGCACCTGAAGCCCGCCCTCGGCCTCCACTGCCAGGGCGAGCTCCGTCCCTTCCGCCGGCGCGGGCTCTGCCAGGGGAATGCGGAAGCGCAGCGGGGCGGGCTGCGGCGTGGCCCCTGGAAGCACCGCCTGGCCCAGGCTGCGCCCCTCATGCACCGCATGCAGCCTGGCCCCGGCCCAGCTTGCGGCCGTCGCCTCGCCGCCCAGGTGGAAGCGATCCGCCGTCAGCAGCGCCACGCCTGGCGCGCCCCGATCCTCCGTCACCATTGACCCGCCCACCGCACACACTCCGAGTCCAAGAGAGGAATGGCGCCTGCCTTATGGACGTTTCCCCGCCTTGCGGCTGATGCGGTGCCCGGGTCTGCAGCCCGGGCTGCCGATGCGGTCCCTAATCCTGGACCGGCGCCCCTTCGAACCAGGGGCGGATGCTTTCGAGACAGCTGCGGATCTTGTCGAACCCCACGGGATTATGGAGAGCCTTGGCGTCGGAATACAACTCCAGAATGAATCGCTGCGAGAGGTCGATCTCCTGACGCTCCTCGGCACGCAACTTCAGCGTGCCTAGCAGCGGCAGCAGCTGGTCGGTGTAGTGGTCGTCGTCCAGGATGTTCTGCAGGTAGTAGATGCGCGGCACCTGCGCGCCGGCGGCGATGCTGGCGACGAAGGAGAACCGGTCGGGGAATTCCGCCTTGGCGCGGTCCAGCGGAATGCCGCCGAAGCCCACCTCCAGCAGCCGGCGCACGCCGCCGCGGCGGAACTTCAGCACATCGGTCTGCGGGTTGTTCACCAGGGCGGAGCTTCCCGGCATGCGGCTGGCCATCATCAGGGAGGTGAAGCCGCCGGCCGAGGAGCCGTAGAAGAGAATGTTCTCGTTGCGGATGCCGAGCGCATCCCGCACCTGGCCCACGATCTCGCAATGCGTCGGCAGTACCGGCGCTTCCGCCGTGCCGGCGCACCAGCCGAGGCTGACATCCTCCCGCAGGAACAGCGTGGGATCGTTGAAGATCAACGCGTTGTAGGGAAGCTCCTCCGCCCAGTCCATGCGCTGGAAGCGCGGCAACTGCACCTGGGAACGCGCCTGGAAGCCCTGGCCGAAGACCAGCAGCGGCTGACCCGGATCGGTGAACTTCAGATAGAAGGCGTAGTGCAGCGGCTGGCCCTGGTGCTCGTAGATGTAGTTGCCGGGACGCAGCTCCAGCGCCGCCAGGTCCGCCACCTGCAGCGTCTCGGTCCGGGCACGGGCCGCCATCTCGCCGCGCGACACGAAGCGGCGGGTGATGCTGCCCGGCGCTTGGGAGGTTGCGGCCGGCTCCGGGGAGTCCACCATGTTCTACTCAGATCCTCAACCGTGCAGGCAGGCGTGATTGCTTATCCGAACTTGCGGGCCAGGCGCCGCGCATGTTCCAGGCCCCGCCGCAGTTCGGGCGAGGCGCCGGCCGAGGGTTCTACCGTTTGCAGCACGAAATGCGACAGGCCCGCGTAAGCATCCTGTAACATATCCGCGCGCGCTTCCGCTGCCTGGGCCTGGGCGGTCAGCCGCGCCACCTCCCGCCGCAGGTCGGCCGCCTCCCGGCTCGCCTCGCGCCGGGCGCCTTCGGCGGAGGAAGCCTTCCAGAACAGGCCCTGGGAGAGCAGCAGGAAGGGGCGCACCGCCTCCGGCGCCGTCTCCAGGTAGATCTCCGCCGCCCGCATCAGCGCGCCGTTGCGGTCCCGCTTGCGCCAGCCGCTGCCCCAGCTGGCCAGGGTGGTCCGGTACCAGAGCAGCGATTCCGGCACGACGTCCACGCGCAGCCCCTTCGACCAGGCCTTGGCGAAGAAGCGCCAATCCTCGGCATGGTTGAAGCGGCCATCCACGGTGAAGCCGCCGATCTCCAGGAAGCGGTCGCGGCGGACGAAGGAGTTCAGGTCGCCATAGCTGTTGCAGATCAGCCCGAGCGGCCCGAAGTCGCCCATCACCACGAAGCGCTTCAGCGCCTCCCGCTCCGATTCCGGGGGGGCCTCGGTGGCGAAATGGTCGTTGAAGCAGGTCAGCACATCGGCGCCGCCGGTCTCCGCCGCGCGGCAGAAGACCTCCACCTCCTGCGGCTTCGGCACATTGTCGTCGTCCATGAACAGCACGTATTTGCCGCGCGCCGCATAGGCGCCGGCATTGCGCGCGGCGGGCTCGTACAGGTTTTCCGCAAGCCGGACGATGTGCAGGTTGCCGCGGCGGCTGGCTTCCAGCTGCGCTAGATAGGCCACCGCCTCCGGCGTGCGGCTGCCATTGTCGACGATGATGATCTCGAGATTCGGGTAGGTCTGCGCCTCCAGCGCCGCGATCGCCTGGGCCAGGCCCTCCGGTCGCTCGTAATGCAGGATATTCACGCTCACCAGCGGCAGGCGCGGCGGCGGGGGGGCGGGCGGGCGGGCGCGGTCGGCCGCGATCTCCTCGGCCAGTTCCGCGTGAAAGCGCAGCATCCGCGTGCGGTGCTCGGCGAAGTCGAAGGCGCTTTCCGCCGCGCCGAAGCCGGGATCGGCCAGGGTGCGCAGGATATGCTCGGCAAGCCCGGCGGGTGTCGGCGGAAACAGCACCGCCGCGCGGCTGGCCGGCGCGATCAGCTCCGCCACCCCGCCGACATCGGAGGAGATGAAGGGAATGCGGTGATAGACGCATTCCATGACCGTATAGGGCGAGTTGTCGTGCAGCGCCGCCAGCACGGCTAGCCGGCCCGCACCGCGCAGATAGTCCACCGCCTGGAAGGTATCGAGGCCCGAGACCACGGAAACCGGCCGGCCCCATTTGGTGGCCCGCGCCTCCAGCACCTCCTGCGGATAGTCGCGGCCGGCCTTGCCGAGGAAGGTGATCTTCACCTCCGGCGGCAGCTCCGCATTGATGCGGTCGATCGCGTCGCAGAAGACCAGCAGGCCCTTGCGCGGCTCGATCCGGCCGAAGAAGACCAGTTCCTTGATGGGCCCGGGCTCCGTCGCCGCGGGCGGCGGTGCGCCGTGCAGGCGCCCCAAATCCAAATGGGCCGGCATCAGGTTCGGCAGCATCACCTGGCGCGCGGGCAGCCGGAAGCCGGCATCGCGCAGCCATTTCAGCATATAGTGGCTGGGGCTGATGACGATATCGGCCAGCTCCACCAGTCGGCGCTCCAGCCGGTCCCGCACCATGTAGGAGATGTCGTCCACCGGCGCCGCATTGGTCAGGCGGGACCAGAGCGTGGGCGAATGGGTGGTCACCGCGATGCGGGTATTGGCCAGGCAGAGGCCCTGGGACTTGGCCAAAGCCGTGAAATAGCCCAGGCCGATATAGTCGACGAAATGGATCAGGTCGTAGTCGCTGTGCTTCAGCACCTCATGCACCTGGTAGGCGCGGGCGATATTGTCCTGGTCATAGACCGTGGGGGTGCGGTGCACCGGCGGCAGCGTGTCCTCCGGCAGGCCGATCAGCCGGACGCCGGATTTCTGGTAGGCCTCCTGCCAATAGGCCAGGTCCTGGTTCTCGAAATAGGTCGAGGTATAGAACAGCGTCACCTCATGCCCCGCCGAGGCCAGCGCCTGGGCCAGGGCGGTGCAGGCGGTGCCGACGCCGCCATTCTTGATCGGCCCCACGATATCGGGGGAGGCGACGCAGATCTTCATGGCGGCGGGTCCCGTGGCGCGAGGGGTGGCGGGGTCATGCGGCGAAGCGTCAGGACAGGGCCGGCTGCGCCGCGGCGTCGCGCGCGGGCGGCTGCGGCGCCTCCAGCTGCAGCAGGCTGTCGCGCGTCACCGCGCGGCAGACCCACCAGGGGCTATTGGCCAGGTCGAGATCCGTATCCCGCACCCGCACCGAAACAAAGGCATCGGCGCTGACCGGCAGGTGGATCGGCCGGGCGAAGGTGAATTCGAAGCCGGAATGCGCGTAGTCGGCGCCGAATTCCGCCAGGTCCGGCCGCGGCCGGTCGGCGCGGGTGGAGCCCTGGTAGGTGCCGTTGATGAAGACATCCACCATCACCGGCTGGCCGGGCAGGGCCGGGTTGGCGGCGAAGCCGCGCACCATGGCCTCGTTGCAGCGATCGAGCCCGCCGGTGAAGCGGGAGCGCAGCGGGGCGGTGGCCAGCGTCCAGCGCTGCCCCTGCCGTTCCAGCACCAGCTCCGCCACCATGCCGTCGCAGACGAAGGCGCCGCGGCCGAAGGTCATGCGCAGCGGCAGCGTGCCGCCCTCCGCCGGGCGCAGCGCGGCCAGGGGGGTGCGCCCGGCGGGCCGGCCATCGATCGAAAGCAGGAAGGCGGCGCCATCCTGCACGGCTTCCTTGGCCCAGTCGCCGCCCGGCAGCGTCACCTCCGCCGCCAGGTGCATGATGTCGGCCGCGAGGATGCGGATGGCGATCTGCTCCTCCGCCGCCGGCAGGATGGGCGCGATGCTGGTGCCATGCCTGACCCGGGCGGCGGCGAGGCGGGCGAGGTCCAGCGGATAGTCCAGCTCTGGCCGGTCATTGACGCGCAGCACCAGACCGCCCGGGCCGAGTGCCAGGCCGAGGCGGATGGGCGCGGCGAAATCGGCGGGGTCCAGCGGCAGGCGCGCTTCCGGCTGCCAGGCGCCGCCCAGGAAGCTGTTGAAGACGATCCAGCCGTGCTCCTGCAGCGGCTTCGCATGGAACAGGATGTCGTTGCCGTCGATGAAGTCCAGATGGGCCTTGTCGCGGATCGCGCGCACGGAAAACAGGTAGGAGTCGGAGGCACCCGGCAAGGCCATGCGAAGTTTCTCCTGCTCGCCTTGGAACAACGACCTGCCCTGCCGCCTGGATAACGCGGGCAGCAGGACGCCAGCCGCGGGGTGCCGGCTGGGCAAAGCTGTACAAGGTTTCGGGACCGGCGGGTTACAGGAGAAGGTGGCTTGGGGTCAACGCCGTGCCGGCCGGGCGCCATGGTCCCCCAAACGACGTCCGGATGACCCTCCGATGGACTTTGCCGGCGGACCTGCTCTAGACCAGGGCGCAGCCGCAGCCTGCGCCCGCCAGCGGCCCCGCCGCGCGGCCGAGCCCGGGCGCGATGCGGCGGCGACCCAGCTTTCGGACCGACCAAGATGAAGATCTCCCTGGCGAAGCCGATTGAGGTCGGGGAGCGCCACAGCTTCCGTTTTTCCCGCAGCGGCGGCCATCCCTCGCCCACCATCGACTATGTCTGGCGCGGCACCGCCCTGCTGCATCTGCGGGTCGACAAGGCGCGGCAGCGGCTGGTGCTGAACGACAAGGTGCTGGGGCACTGGCGGTCGGAGACGGTGCTGCCTTTCCCCGAGGCAGGGGCGGAGAGCCTGGCGCTGACGCTCCGCTTCCCGGAATTCGGCGCGCGGGTCAGCCTGGACGAGACCAGCCACGTCGCGTTCGACCGCGACATCGAGCTGAAGGATGCCGACCACATCCTGTGCGACGACAGCTTTTCCTTCAGCCGCGTCGATGCACCCGCCGGCGTCGCGCCGGCCCCGGTTGGGGTGCCGGTGGGGGTGGCGGAGGCGCCGGTGGGCGCGCTGACCTTCGCCGGCGCCTCCGGCGTGCGCGGCTGGGCCTGCGATGCGCGCCGGCCGGGGGTGCCGGTGGCGGTGGAGCTGCTGGTGAATGGGCAGGCGGTGGCGCAGGTGCTGGCCGATCGCGGCCATGCCGGGCTGCGCCGCGCCAGGCCGGATCTCGCGACCCACGGCTTCACCCATCGCTTCGACCCACCGCTGGAGCTGGCGGAGGGGGCGGATGTGGTGCTGGAGGCGCGGGTGGGCGGCCGGCTGCTGCTGCACAGCCCCTGGTTCCTGGCCCGCCGCCTGCGGCCGGAGACGCCGAAGGCGGGGCCGGAGCCCGTGCCGCAGCTGGTCAGCCTGGCCGCGGACACGCCGCGCGGCTGAACCAGCTTGCCCCCTCCCCGTCGGGGGAGAGGGCGTCAGGCGCTCAGCCCCGGGCGACGGCGACCTGGGCCTTGGCGGCGGTCAGCATCAACCCGCTGTCGTTCATGATGGTCGCCAGGTTGAAGCCGCGCTCGAACATCTCCTTCGAGTACTGGCCCGTCATGGTGTGGATGCCGACCTTCACCCCGGCCGCCTGGGCGGTGGTGCGGATCTTGTCCAGCACGGCCAGGAACTCCGGCTCCCGCCGGTCCTGCAGCGGCGCCATGCCGAGCGAGAGGCTGAGATCGGAGGGGCCGATATAGATCGCGTCCACGCCGGGGACATTGACGATGGCCTCCAGGTTGTCGAGCGCCGTCTTGGTCTCGATCATCGGGATGACCAGCACATCGTCATTCGCCGCATTGGTATCGGCCGCGGCGCCATAGATGCCGGAACGGATCGGGCCGAAGCTGCGGCTGCCCTTCGGGGGGTAGCGGCAATAGGAGACCAGGGCGCGGGCCTCGGATTCCGTGTTCACCATCGGGCAGATCACGCCCTTGGCCCCGCCATCTAGCACCTTGCCGATGATGCCCGGCTCGTTCCAGGGCACCCGGACCATGGGGGTGACGCCATGCGGCTGCATGCCCTGGAAGCAGGCGACCATGGACATGTAGTCCTGCACGCCGTGCTGGATATCGACGGTCAGGCTGTCCCAGCCGGCCTGCGCCATGACTTCGGCCGTGAAGCCATGTGGGATGGCAAGCCACCCGTTCACCACGGGCTTGCCTGCCGCCCAGGCCGCCTTGACGCCGTTTGCCATCTTCTACGTTCCCCCGCGGGTGGTTGTATGATGACTCGACGCTAGGCGCGCGCCGCCGGGGCGTCAACGCGGCGGGGCGCATTCAGGCGCCCGCATGGCAGGCCAGGCGCTTTGCGGGGGGCGGGGCGCGTGGCAGGCTGCGCGCCATGAACACCATCTCCCCCCGCCCGGTGGATGCCGTCATCGCCGCCGCCTCCGCCTTCCTCGGCGAGCGCATCACCACAAATGCCGCGCTGCGCGAGC
Source organism: Falsiroseomonas tokyonensis (assembly GCF_019024325.1). Classification (GTDB taxonomy): domain Bacteria; phylum Pseudomonadota; class Alphaproteobacteria; order Acetobacterales; family Acetobacteraceae; genus Falsiroseomonas; species Falsiroseomonas tokyonensis. Next base: position 219,018 of record NZ_JAFNJS010000001.1, on the reverse strand, counting down.
AGCACAGCCATGGCGAGGACAGTTCCACGCCGACCCTGCCGGATGCCGTCGCCTTCGTGGAGACGACGCAGGAGGTCAGCCAGCTGCTGGCGCAGTGTCACCAGCATGGCGTGCCGGTGGTGCCCTTCGGCGCCGGCACCAGCCTGGAGGGGCATGTGAACCCCGTCCGCGCCGGCATCAGCCTCGACCTTTCGCGCATGACCGCGATTCTCGAGGTGAACGAGCAGGACATGGACTGCCTGCTGGAGCCTGGCGTCACCCGCCAGCAGTTGAACGAGCATCTGCGGGACAAGGGCCTGTTCTTCCCGGTCGATCCCGGCAGCCACTGCACGCTGGGCGGCATGGTCGCCACGCGCGCTTCCGGCACCAATGCCGTGCGCTACGGCACCATCCGGGAAAACACGCTGGGGCTGGAGGTGGTGCTGGCGGATGGAAGGGTGATCACCACCGGCGGCCGCACCCGCAAGGCGGCGAATGGCTACGACCTGACGCGGCTGTTCATCGGCAGCGAGGGCACGCTCGGCGTCGTCACCAAGGTCCGCCTGCGGCTGCACGGCATTCCGGAGGCGATGAGCTCCGCCGTGGTGCAGTTCCCGACGCTCGCCGGCGCGGTGGAGAGCACCATCCAGGTGATGCAGCTCGGCATCCCCGTGGCGCGGATCGAGCTGCTGGACGACGACATGATGGCCGCCTCCATCGCTTTCTCGAAGCTGGAAGGCTTCGCCCCGCTCACCACCCTGTTCCTGGAATTCCACGGCACCGAGGCCGGGGTGCGCGAACAGGCGGAGCTAGTGGAGGCGATCACCACGGAAAACGGCGGCAGCGGCTTCCGCTGGGCGACCGACCCCGCCGAACGCGCCAAGCTGTGGAAGGCGCGGCATGACAGCTACTGGGCCGGCGTCGCCTGGAAGCCGGGCCGCAAGGCGCTGACCACCGATGTCTGCGTGCCGATCTCCCGCTTGGCGGAGGCGCTGGTGGGCGCCAAGCAGGAAGCCACCGAACGCGGCCATACCACCTGCATCGTCGGCCATGTCGGCGACGGCAACTTTCATCAAATGATCCTCTACGATCCGGCCGATCCCAACGGGCTGGAGGGCGCCTGGGACATGGACCGGCGCGTGGTGGCGCGCGGCCTGTCGCTGGGCGGGACCTGCTCCGGCGAGCATGGCATCGGCCTCGGCAAGCGCGAATTCCTGGAGACGGAGCACGGGGCGGAGGCGCTGGCCGTGATGCGCAGCCTGAAGGCCACGCTGGACCCGAAGGGCATCATGAACCCGGGCAAGATGTTCCGGAATTGAGGTGATGTCCCCCGCCCAGGCCGGGATGGCGCTGCCCATCCTGGTGCTGTGCCTTGGCCATATCTTTTCGAATGCCGTGCGGACGATTCCGGCGGTGGCGGCGGATGTGCTGATGCGCGACCTCGGCCTGACGGCGGAGGCGCTGGCGCAGATCACCGGCGCCTTTCCGCTGGCCTTCGCGGCGGTGATGCTGCCGGTCGGCATCGCGCTGGATCGCTTCGGTGTGCAGCGCGTGGCACTCGGCCTGCTGACGGTGGCGGGCTGCGGCGCGGTGCTGGGCGCGCTGGCGACCGGGCCCTGGTCCATGCTGCTGGCCCAGGTGGTGCTCGGCGCCGGCTGTTCGGGGATGTTGATGTGCCCCATCACCTTCGCCGCAAGGGGGCTTTCCACCGCGCGCTTCGCGGTCTGGTCCGGGCTGATCCAGGCGGTGGGCAATACCGGCATGCTGCTCTCGGCCAGCCCGCTGGCTTTGCTGATCGAGGCGGTGGACTGGCGCGCCGGCTTCCTGGCCTGCGCCGGCATTGCGGCCCTCGCCTTGCCGCTGGTGGCGCTGCTGGTGCCGCGCGACCGGCCCGCGGCGCAGCCGCCGCGCAGCCTGGGGGCGGATCTGCGGGAGGTGGCGCGCATGGCCGCCCAGCCGGCGCTGCGCGGCGTGATGGTCTTCGTCTTCGCCTCCTTCGCCGCGGTGCTGGGGCTGCGCGGCCTCTGGGGCGGGCCCTGGCTGATGGAGGGCAAGGGGCTGGATCGCGTGGCTGCGGGCAATGTGCTGCTGGCCTGCACCGTGGCGCTGACCATCGGGCCGCTGCTGGCGGGGCTGGTGCTGCGGCGGGTCGGCCATGCGCCGGCGCTGCTGGCCGGCAGCCACCTGCTGTGTGCCGGCTTCATCCTGCTGATCGTGGGCGGGGGCCCCGGCGGCTGGCTCGCCACGCTGCTCGGCCGCCCGGTGCTGCCGGTGGCCTGGGATGCGGCGCTGCTGGTGGCCTTTGGGGGGATCATCTCCTTCCAGGTGCTGGCCTTCTCCATCGTCCGCGCGGCCGTGCCGCCGGAACAGGCGGGGCGGGCGCTTTCGGCGGCGAACCTGTTCTTCTTCTCCGGCGCCGCCTTCTTCCAGGCGCTGTCCGGGGTGATGGCCGCCTGGGGCGGTCCCGCGGCGGCGCTGACAACCTTTGCCGTGGGGCTGGTGGTCTGCTCGCTCGGCTTCCTGGCGCTGCGGCCGCGGTGAGGGGCTTCGCGCGCCGCGCTCGGCGCTGATGCAGGGCGGCAGGGTCGCCCCCGGCCTGCCCCTGTCGTAACTGTTCGGCCCGCCGTCTGATCGGCTAACTTTCCCGGATCGTGGGGGAGGGCGGGCGATGCTCAGGCTCATCGGGCTGCTGGCGTTGCTGGCGGGGGGCGCGGTGCTGGGCCATTGGCTTCTGCTGCAGGCACAACAGCAGCCCGGCCAGATTGGCCGCTTCGCCGCCGGCACCTGCGCCGCCTGTCACTGAGGCGGGGTGCCGCGGCGGCCGCGGCTGCGCTAGCATGGTCCTGCAGGAGGATCGCTTATGCTGCGCAGCATTCTGGTCGCTTTGGATGACACGCAGGGCGCAAAGGCGGCGCGCGACGCCGCCTTCGCCCTCTCCCGCCGCACCGGCGCCAGCCTGACGGCGGCGGTGGTGCTCGACCGCCCGCATACCGAAAGCGAGCACGAATTCGTGCCCATCGGCGGCGCCGCCTTCAAGGCGCGGCGCGACGCCGCGCTGGTGAAGCGGGCGCAGCAGGATGCGGACCAGGCGCTGGCCGAATGCGCCGCCGCCGCCGCCGGCCATCCCTATGTGGAGATCCGACTGGAGGAGGCGCCGGAGCCGGCCCTGCAGCGCGCCGGCGCGACGCACGACCTGGTGGTGATCGGCCGCGACAGCACGCTGGGCCTGGAGGAGGTGGAGGACGGCGTGGCCCCGGTGATCGAGCGCCTGCTGATGGACGGCGCCCGCCCCCTACTGGTGATCCCGCCCGAGCCTGTGCTGGCCGAGGGCCCGGTGCTGGTTGGCTACGATGCATCCCTGCCCAATATGGCCGCGCTGCAGCTCTTCGCCCTGCTCGGCCTGGCCGAAGGCGCGCCGGTGCGCGTCGCCTCCGCCGCCGAGACGCGGGAGGCCGCGCTCGCCATGGCGGAGGAGGGCTGCGTCTATCTGCGCCGCCACGGGCTGCAGGCGACGCCGCTGGCCCTGGTGGGCGACCGCCCGGCCGACCTGCTGCTGGCCGAGGCCGAGGGCATGGCCGCGCGCCTGCTGGTGGTCGGCGCCTTCGAGGAAAGCGGCCTGCGCCGCCTGCTGACCGGCAGCGCCACCCACGAACTGCTGCGCCGCGCCCGCTGCCCGGTTTTCATCCACCATTAGCGAAAGCCCTCCCCCGCACTTGCGGGGGGTCGCGGCACTGCCGCGACGCCTCGGGCTGGGGGGGGGGTAGTCCGGTACCCCGCGCCTTCCTCACCCCGGCCGATGCAGCACCGCCGGCGCCCGCGTCACCGTCCGCCGCCCGCGCTTGAAGGCATCCAGCACCGGGGCGATGCCGCGCAGCGCCTGCACCTCGTCCGGCGCATCCACCACCACCAGGTCGGCCGGCGCGCCCACCCGGATCCCGTAGTCGTCCTGCCGCATCAGCCGGGCGGAGCTGTCGGTGATCATCGACCACATGGCCCGCACATCCTCCGCATTGCCGCGCTGGATGATGTTTCCGTAGTGGCTCGCCTGCCGGATCAGCTGCCCATCGCCATAGGGGGTGAAGGGGTTCTGGATATTGTTCGACGAGATCGAGCAGACCACGCCCGCCTCCACCAGCCGGTTCGCATCCACCACGCTGCGCGGCACGTCGGCATCCCTGTGACGCCCGCCGAGATAGAGGTCGGTCGCGGGCAGCACCGTCAGTGCCACGCCGGCATCGGCCAGGCGCTTCGCCACCTTGTCCACCTCCGCCGGCGGCATGGTGGAGAGCTTGGTCACATGGCCGATGGCCACCCGCCCGCCCCAGCCGTATTTCTCCGTCAGGTCACAGACCAGCAGCGTGTCGAGCTCCGCGCCGCTGGTGCCGCTATCCAGGTGCATGTCGATGTCGACGTCGAATTCGCGCGCCATCTCGAAGACGCGGCGGATCTGCGCGGCGCGGTCGCTGTCGTAGTTCGGCGCGGCGCCGACCACCTTCGCGCCGTTGCGCAGCGCGGCGACCATCAGCTCGTCCGTGCCGGGATTGTTGGTCAGCCCCTCCTGCGGCATGACGCAGATCTCGACATCGATGGCCCAGGCGTAGCTGTCGATCAGCGCCTTCACGCCCTCGAAGAAGCGCAGGCCGATGCGCGGGTCGACCTCGACATGGGTGCGCATGCGGGTGCAGCCGTGCAGCACGCACATCTCGAGCGTCCGGCCGGCGCGTGCCGTCACCTCCTCCACCGTAATCTCGGGCTTGATGGCGGAGACGCGCTCCATCGCCAGGTGCGGGAAGCGCGTGGTCTCGCAGGCGCAGCGGTTGAACAGGCAGGACTTGTCGAGGTGGATGTGGGTCTCGACGAAGCCGGCGCAGACCAGCCGGCCCTTGCCCTGCACCGTCTCGGCCGCCTCCGCTTGCAGCCTTGGTGCGATGGCGGCGATGCGGCCGGCCTGCACGCCGATGTCCATCAAGGGGTCAGATGCAGCGGAATGAGGCAGACGCATCTCGCGCAGGAGGAGGTCGAATTCCATGCGGGGGCTCCGGGATACCAGTTGTGCGGCGGGCCACCGAACCATGCAGGACGCGCTGCGTCTACGGCACCGAAGTTGCTTTCACCCACCCGACCGGATCATCGGATCCAGGATGGGAGATGACGCAGATGCCCGACAATGCCGGCCCGACCCGCCGCCAGATCCTCGGCGGCCTTGCCACGGCCCTGGCCGCCCCTGGCCTGGCCCGCGCGCAATCCGCCTGGCCGGAGCGGCCGATCCGCTGGATCGTGAACTTCCCCCCGGGCGGTGCGGCCGACATCCTCTCCCGCATCCTGGCCGAGTGGTTCGGCACCAGGCTTGGCCAGCCCATCGTGGTGGAGAACCGCCCCGGCGCCGGCGGCATGCTGGGCAGCGACCTGCTGGCCAAGGCGCGCGGCGACCAGCACTTGGTGATGATCTCCAACGCCGCCTCGCACGGCATCGGGCCGGTGCTTTATGCGAACGTGCCCTATGACGCGGTGGCCGATTTCACCCACATCCACCTGGTCGGCACCTTTCCCAGCGTGCTGGCCGTCGGGCCGGGCGTGACGGCGCCGGATCTCGCGGCCTTCCTGGCGCAAGCCCGGGCGAAGCCGGGCGAGATGACCTATGGCTCCGGCGGCAATGGCACGATGAACCACCTGATCGGCCAGCTTCTGGCCCGCGCCGCGGGGGTCGAACTCACCCATGTGCCCTATCGCGGCTCCGCGCCCGCCATGACCGATGTGATGGGCGGGCAGATCCCGGCGCTGATGGAGAGCCTGCCCACCGCCCTGCCCAATCTCCGCGCCGGCCGCATGCGCCCGATCGCGACCAGCGAGCCCGAACGCTCCCCGGCCCTGCCGGATGTGCCGACCTTTGCCGAGGCCGGCTTCCCCGCCGTGGCCTCGACCAACTGGTTCGGCTTTTCCGCCGCCGCCGGCATCCCGCCCGCCGTGAAGGCGCGGTGGGAGGAGGAGATGGGCAAGGCCATGGCCTCCCCCGAGATCGCGGAGAAATTCGGCCGCATCGGCGTGCGCCCCGGCACGCTGGGCGCCGAGGCCTATACCGCGATGATCCGCAGCGAGCTGGACAAGTGGCGGGAGGTGATCCGCGCCGGCGGCATCAAGGTGGACTGAGCAGTCCGCCATACCCTCTCCCCCCACCGGGGGGAGAGGGATGGGTGAGGGGGGTCCGCAGCACCGTGCGGTGCTTGCCCCCTCAGCCCGCGAGCACCCCCGCTTCCCGCATCGCGGCGATCTCAGCCTCGGAATAGCCAAGCTCCGCCGCAATCGCCGCGCCATCGGCGCCCGGCGCGCGCAGGTCCCCCGTGCCGCCCGGGCGCGCACCGTCGATGGCCACCGGCAGGGCCGGCAGGTCGATCGGCGTGCCGTCCGGCAGGTGCAGCGGCACCAGCCCGCCGGAGCCCAGCAGATGCGGGTCTTCGAACAGCTCCGCCGGCTTGCCGATGGGGGCGAAGGGCAGGCCGAGTGCCTCGCACTTCGCCATCAGCTCCGGCTTGGTATAGGCGGCCAGGGCCGCGGCGATGCGCGGGATGGTGCGTTCCCGCTGCGCCACGCGCTGCTGCTTGGTGGCCAGGCTGGAATCGGCGGCCAGGTCCTGCAGCCCGAAGGCCGTGCAGAAGGCCGGCCACTGCGTATCCGTCACCACGCCGACGAAGACCTGCCCGCCATCGGCGGTGCCAAAGATGTCGTAGACCGGCCAGGCGGGGCGGCGGACGGACATGGGCGGCGGCGCCTGCCCGGTGATCTTGGTCTGCGCCATGTGCTGCGCCATCAGCAGGGCCACCGTCTCGAACAGCCCGGCCTGGATCTCGCCGCCCTTGCCGGTGCGCTGGCGCTCGGCCAGCGCGGCCAGGATGCCGATGACGGCGGACAGCCCGCCCATGATGTCGATGACGGAGGACCCCGCCCGCAGCGGCCGACCCTCCAGCCCCGTCATATAGGCGAGCCCGCCCATCATCTGCACCACCTCGTCCAAGGCGGTGCGGTGCTCATAGGGGCCGGGCAGGAACCCCTTGCAGGAACAGTAGATCAGCCCGGGATTGGTGGCCGACAATTCGGGAAAACCCAGGCCCAGCTTGGCCATGGCGCCGGGGCGAAAGTTCTCCACCACCACATCGGCCTTCGCCGCCAGCTTCTGGACCAGCGCCAGGCCCTCGGGCTGCTTCAGGTCCACGCACAGGCTGCGCCGCCCGCGGCCGAAGGCGGCGTAGAAGCCGGTGCCGGATCCGGTCAGGCGGCGGGTGCTGTCGCCCTCCGGCGCCGGCTCCACCTTGATGACCTCCGCGCCCAGATCGGCCAGCGTCATGCCCACGGTCGGGCCCATCACCATATGGGTAAATTCAAGAACGCGCATCCCGGCGAGCGGGGTCGGGCTGGTCATGCAGGGGCTCCGCTACGCGGCATCAGGTCACCGCCGAGTCGTCTTGTGAGATCGGAGGCCGCTTCGGCCACGGCCGCAAGATGCGCCGCCCGCTGCGCCTCGATCCGCGCCTTGGGGCCGGACAGGCCGAGCGCCCCGGCCAGGCTGCCGCCGGGACCGAAGACGGCGGCGGCCACGGCGGCGGTTTCGGGGTTCCGCTCGCCGAAGGTCGCCACCACGCCGAGGGCACGGGGGTCGGCGGCCGAGAGCACGCGGCCGCCGGCGCCGGCGGGCAGCGGGATCAGGTCGCCCGCCGCCAGGTCGTCGCCGATGCGGTTCGGGCTGCGGACGCGCGCCAGGCACAGGCGCTGGTCGGCATGCCGCACCCAGAAGCTGGCCGTTTCCCCGCTGCGCTGGGCCAGCGCCGCCAGCAGCGCCGGCAGGTGCCGCTCCACCGGCAGGGACCGGGCATAGAGCGTGCCCCAATGGAACAGCATGGGCCCCAGCGCCCAGCGCCCATCCGCCAGCCGGCTGACGCAGCGGGCGCGCTCCAGCGAGGCGAGAAGGCGCAGGATGGTGGATTTGTACAGGCCGGTGCGGGCGGCCAGTTCCGCCAGGCTCAGCGCCGCATCGCCTTCCCGGAAGGCGCCCAGGATGGTCAGGGCGCGATCTACCGCGGCGACGCCGCTTTCAGGCGCGGTGCTCACCCGGCGCGAACCCCGGCCTCGCGCAGGATGACGGCCCATTTCGCCATTTCGGCCGTGACGAAGGCATGGGCCTCGGCCGGGCTGTTGCCCACCAGACGTTCGGCGCCGAGCTCGGCCAGGCGGGTCCGCGTCGCGGGCTCGGCCAGCACGGCGGCGACCTCCGCCTGGATGCGGGCCAGCAGCGGGTCCGGCGTGGCGGCGGGGGCGAGGATCGCCTGCCAGACCATGAAGGTGGCGTCCGGGAAGCCGGCCTCCGCCATGGTCGGCACATCCGGCATCACCGGGCTGCGGCTAGGGCCGGAAATGGCCAGCGCCCGGGCGCGGCCGCCCTGGGCCAGGCCGAAGCCGGTCAGCCCGGCATCGTAGAGCATGTCCAGCGTGCCGGAGGCGAGGTCGAGCGCCGCCGGGGCGCCGCCGCGATAGGGCACCTCGGTCATCTTGATTCCGGCGGCGCGCAGGAACAGCAGCGACACCAGCTGCAGCGCGCCGCCGCCGCCGGTGCTGCCATAGGTCAGCTTCTCGGGATTGGCGCGCGCCGCGGCAACGAAATCGGCCAGCGTCCGGTGCGGCGAATTGGGCGGCACCAGCAGCACCATCGGGCTTTCGGCGACGATCGAGACCGCCTTCAGATCGGCCGCCGGGTCGTAGTCCAGCTGCGGGTAGATCGCCTTGGTCACCGCATGGCCGATGTTGTGGAACAGCAGCGTATGGCCATCGCCCGGCGCCTTGGCGACGAAGGAGCTGCCGATGGCCCCGCCGGCGCCGGTGCGGTTTTCCATCACCACCCGCTGCGGCAGGCGCTGCGACAGCCGGTCCGCGACCAGCCGGCCGATCACATCGGTGGCGCCGCCGGGGGCATAGGGCAGCACCATGCGGATCGGGCGGTTGGGCCAAGCCTCCTGGGCGCGCAGCGGGGTGGCGGCGAGCAAAGCGGGGGCGGCGAACAGGCTGCGGCGGCGGAGATTCATGGCGTTTCCCTTCTCGTCGTTCTATCTGTCAGAATGACGTTCTGTTTCTGAGATGAGCTTACGCACAGGCCCGCCGCGCGGGTCAAGCGCGGCGCGTCCTCTCAGGCCCGCTCGTAGACCAGGTGCAGGGCGTCGCCCACGGTCCGGCTCTGCCGCAACGCCAGCCTTGTCTCCGGCGTGCCGGGCGGGAAAAGCGGGATGCCGGCGCCGAGGATCAGCGGCAGCACCGCCATCTCCAGCCGGTCCAGGGCGCCGATCGCCAGCAGCCCGCGCAGCAATTGCCCGCCGCCTTCCACCCAGACGCGGCCGAGGCCGCGCTGGCGCAGATCCGCCACCAGCCCCGGCAGGTCGCCGGCATGGGCCTCGACCCCCGGCGGGGCATCGGCCAGGGGGCGGCTGGTGACCACCCGCACCGGCTTGTCCGGATAGGGCCAGTCGCCCATCTGCCGCACCGCCTCATAAGTGCCGCGGCCCATCAGGATGGTCTCCACCCCGGCGTAGAATTCGGCGAAGCCGAAGGCCTCGGGCGGCGGCGCGCCCTGCAGCAGCCAGTCCACCGCGCCATCCGGCCGGGCGATCATGCCGTCCAGCGAGGTCGCGATATGGCAGTGGAAGACCGTCACGGCGCCGGGATCTCGGCAGCCAGCAGGCTGCCCGACTGGCTTTCGGTGATCACCAGCGTGCGGCCATCGGGCGCGAAGGCGCAGTTGGTGGGCATGCGGCCGAAGCCCGTGCAATCCACCCGATGCGTCGCAATGCCATGCGGATCCACCACCCAGACCTGGCCATGGCCGGGATTGGCGACGAACAGCCGGTCATGCGCATCCACCGCCATGCCATCGGGGCCGGAGGTGCCGGCCGGCACCCGGAAGAACAGGTTCGCCTTGGCCACCACCGCATCCGGCCGCAGGGCGAAGCGCCAGACCTCGCAGGACCGAGTCATGGCCACCAGCAGATGCGTGCCGGCGCGGTTCAGCGTGAGGCCATTGGGGCTCGGCCCGTTCGAGATCAGCCGGTCCATCCGCCCGTCGCGGTGCAGCCGCCACACGCGCCCGGTGGGGTCCTGCAACCCGGTCTGGCCCTGGTCGGTCAGCAGGATGGAGCCATCCGGATGCAGGATCAGGTCGTTGATCCCGCGGAAGCCCTCGCTGTGGATATTCTCCGCCACCGCGGTCATGGCGCCGGTCCGCGGATCGAGGCTCAGCACGCCGTGGCGGTAATCGGCGACCAGCAGCTCCTCCTCCCGCGCTGCCAGGCCGTTCGGCCAGCCTTAGTAGTCCGCCACCACCTCCCACTGGCTGCCGGAGATGCGGAAGACGCGGCCATGCGGGATGTCGGTGCAGAACAGATTGCCGGCGCCGTCGAAGCAGGGGCCTTCCAGGAAGGAATCCACCGGCGCGCCGCCGCGATTCGCATCCGCCCAGGCGCTGGGGCGGGGCCGGCGCAAGGCATCGGGCAGGCGGGAGAGCAGGCTGGGGGCGATGACGGCGGGCGGCGTGTTCCACATGGGTTGAACCTGCCCGGGTCTTGCCTGGCCGCCAAGCCGGCGCCAGTGTCATCCCATGGGACAAACGCTTTTCCAAAAGATCTGGGACGCGCATGTGGTGCAGGCCCGCGATGACGGCCTCGCCTTGCTCTATGTGGACCGCCACTATTTCCACGAGGGCAGTTTCCACGCCTTCAACATGCTGAAGGCGCGTGGTCTGGCAGTGCGCCGCCCCGACCTGACCTTCGGCTTCGGCGATCACTACGCGCCGACCGTGGGCCGCAGCACGCCGGAGGTGAAGGACCCCGAAATCCGCGGCATCATCGAGACATTCGAGGAAAATGCCCGCGCCAACCGGATTCGCGCCTTCGAACTGGCCGACCCGGACCAGGGCATCGTGCATGTGGCGGGGCCGGAGCAGGGGCTGACCCTGCCGGGCATGACGGTGGTCTGTGGCGACAGCCATACCTCGACGCATGGCGCGCTCGGCGCCCTGGCCTTCGGCATCGGCGCCAGCGAGGTGGCGCATGTGCTGGCGACGCAAACCATCTGGCAGTCCCCGCCGAAGCAGATCCGCTGCACCTTCGACGGCGCGCTGCCCGCCGGCAGCACCGCCAAGGACATGGCGCTGGCGCTGATCGCCCGGATCGGCACCGGCGGCGGGCTGGGCGGCGCGATCGAATTCGCCGGCGTGGCCGTGCAGGCCTTGTCCGTGGAAGCCCGGCTGACCCTCTGCAACATGGCGATCGAGGCCGGCGCCCGCACCGGCATGGTGGCGCCGGATGCGGTGACCGCCGCCTGGCTGAAGGGCCGCCCCTATGCGCCCGCGCAGCCCGACCCGGCCTGGTCCCGCCTGTTCAGCGACCTGGACGCCCGCTTCGACTCCGAGGTGACGCTCGACGCGACAAAAATCCGCCCCATGGCCACCTGGGGCACCAGCCCGGAGGAGGCCGTGCCGCTCTCCGGCCGCGTCCCCCGCCTGGATGAAGCCCCCGACGAAACCCGGAAAAAGGCCTGGGCGCGCAGCCTGGACTACATGGGCCTGCGGGGCGGAGAGGCGATGGCCGATGTGGCGCTGGACCGCGTCTTCCTCGGCTCCTGTACCAATGCCCGCATCGAGGATCTGCGCGAGGCCGCCGCCGTGCTGCGTGGCAAGCGGCTCGCCGTGCCCATGCTCGTCTCGCCCGGATCCTCCCGCGTCAAGCGCGCGGCGGAGGCCGAGGGGCTGGACCGCATCTTCAAGGAGGCCGGCGCGCGGTGGGAGGAAAGCTCCTGCGCGCTCTGCGTCTCCATGCATGGCGAGACGGTGGGGGAGGGCGAGCGCTGCGCCTCCACCTCCAACCGCAATTTTGCCGGCCGGCAGGGGCGGGGGGCACGCACCCACCTGGTCTCTCCGGCCTCCGCCGCCGCCTCGGCCGTGGCGGGCCGGCTGGTGAGTGCCCTCTGATGGACGCCTTCACCCAGCTCACCGCCATCGCGGCGCCGCTCGACCTGGCGAATGTCGATACCGACCAGATCATGCCGGCGCGCTTCATGCGGCGGCCGCGCGACGAACGCTACGCGACCTATGGCTTCCACGACCAGCGCTTCACGGCCGAGGGCGCGAAGCGGCCGGACTTCATCCTGAACCAGCCGCCCTACGATACGGCCGCCATCCTGGTCGCCGGCCGCAATTTCGGCGTGGGGTCGTCGCGGGAGGCCGCGGTCTATGCGCTGCTGGCCATGGGCTATCGCTGCGTGGTCGCGGCCAGCTTCGGCGATATCTTCTTCTCCAATGCGCTGAAGAACGGCCTGCTGCCGGTGCGGCTGCCCGAGTCGACGGTGAACGAGCTGCGCGCCGCCGTCGCCGCCGCGCCGGGCACCACACTTTCCGTTGACCTACGGACTCAGATCCTGACCGCGCCCGACGGTTCCACGCATGAATTCGTCGTGCCGGGCTTCGCACGCGACTGTCTGCTGCGCGGCCTGGATGAAATCGGGCTGACCCTGACTCTGGAGCCGGAGATCGCGGCCTTCGAGCAGCGCCGCGCGGCCGGTTAGCGCCGCGCAGAAAACTTGACGCGGCCGGTCGGGATAGGTTTGGGTGCGGTCCAAATCTCGGATCGCTTCCATGCCCAAACAGCACCAGGCCGCGCCTCGCGCGGCTTTTTCAGCTTCGGCCGCGCTCCTGGGGCTCTGCCTTCTCGCCGCCCCGGCCCAGGCCCAGTTCGGGCCGCAGGGGCCGCCGGCGGTGGGCGTGGTGGAGGTGGAACGCCGCCCGGTGCGCGAAAGCACCGAATTCGTCGGCCGGGTGGAGGCGCAGAACCGCGTCGAGCTGCGCGCCCGCGTTACCGGCTTCCTGCAGGAGCGCACCTTCCGCGAGGGCCAGGAGGTGACCGAGGGCCAGGTGCTGTTCCGCCTGGAACGCCCGCCCTTCGAGGCCGAGGTGGCCCGCGCCCGCGCCTCCGTCGCCTCGGCGGAGGCGGAGCTGCAGAACGCCAATAGCGCGCTGGCCCGCGCCCGCGACCTGGTGCGCAGCTCCGCCGGCACGCAGGTGAATGTGGAGAATGCGACGGCCGCCCAGCGCACCGCCCAGGCCACTCTGCTGGGCGCCCAGGCGCAGCTGCGGGTGGCGGAGATCAACCTGGGCTATACCGAGATCGCGGCGCCCTTCGCCGGCAAGGTCGGGCGCTCCACCTTCTCGGTCGGCGCCGTGGTGGGACCCACCAGCGATACGCTGGCCACCGTGGTCAGCCAGGACCCGATGCGCGTCTCCTTCCCCGTCAACCTGCGCACGGGGACGGAACTGCGCGACCGCTACGCGACGCGCGGCGGCGCGGAGGCGGTGCGGGTGCGCATCCGCCTGGTGACCGGGGAGATCTACAACCAGGTCGGCCGCATCGAATTCATCGACCCGCAGGTGGACCGCAACACGGATACGGTGCTGGTCCGCGCGCTGATCCCCAACCCGCCCCGCGGACCCGCCAATAGCGACGGCAGCGTGGACCGGGAATTGATCGACGGCATGTTCGTGAATGTCTTCGTCGAGGGGGCGGAGCCGGTGCAGGCGGTGGTGATCCCGCGCAGCGCCGTGCTGCAGGACCAGGGCGGCAACTATGTCTGGGTGCTGGATGCCGAGAACAAGCCGGCCCGCCGCCCGCTGACGCTCGGCCGTTCCATCGCCGACCAGGTGGTGGTGGAGCGCGGGCTGGAGACCGGGGAGCGCGTGGTGGTGGAAGGCGTGCAGCGCGTGCGCGCCGGCCAGGCGGTGCAGCCCGGCCCGGCTACCCCGCCCATGCGTGCACCGGGCGCGGCCCCGGGCGCCCAGCCAGCCGCCCAGCCCGCCGGCCGGCAGGGCTGACGCCGCATGATCTCCGCCGTCTTCGTCGATCGCCCGCGGCTGGCGATCGTCCTTTCCATCCTGCTGACGCTGGCCGGCGGGCTGGCCATGCTGCGCATCCCGGTGGCGCAGTTCCCGGATATCGTGCCGCCGCAGGTCTCCGTCACCACCAGCTACCCTGGCGCCTCCGCCGCCGTAGTGGAATCGACCGTGGCCCAGGTGGTGGAATCCGCGGTGAACGGGGTGGAGGGCATGATCTACATGTCCTCCAACAGCGCCAATGACGGCAGCTACTCGCTTTCCGTCTCCTTCGCGCTGGGCACCGACCCGGATATCGCGACGGTGAATGTCAACAACCGCGTGCAGTCGGCGCTCGCCCGGCTGCCGACGGAGGTGCAGCGCGCCGGCGTGACGGTGCGCAAGCAGTCCTCCGCGGTGCTGCAGTTCATCGCCGTGACCTCGGACAACCCCGAGCACGACGCGCTGTTCATCTCCAACTACGTCACCATCAACATGCTGGACCGGCTGGCGCGGACGCCCGGCATCGGCTCCGCCCAGATTTTTGGCGCACGCGACTACTCGATGAGGATCTGGTTCGAGCAGGACCGGCTGATCAGCCTGAACCTGACGCCGGCGGATGTCATCGCCGCGATCCAGGCGCAGAACGTGCAGGCCGCGGTGGGGCGCATCGGCGCGCAGCCGATCTCGGATGACCAGCAGTACCAGATCAACCTGCAGACCCAGGGCCGCCTGACGACGCCCGAGGAATTCGGCGCCATCGTCATCCGCGCCGATGCCACCGGATCCCTGCTGCGGCTGCGCGACGTGGCGCGCGTCGAGCTCGGCGCCGCGCGCATCGACCAGGAAAGCCGGCTGAACGGCCGCCCGGCGGTGACGCTGGCGACCTATCTCTCGCCCGGCGCCAATGCGGTGACGGCGGCCGGCAACCTGGCCACGACGCTGGAGGATATGTCCCGGCGCTTCCCCGAGGGCATGCGCACGCAGGTCTTCTACGACACCTCCACCTTCGTCGTGGACACGATCCAGGAGGTGATCAAGACGCTGCTGGAGGCCTTCGTCCTGGTCGTGCTGGTGGTGCTGCTGTTCCTTGGCAGCTTCCGGGCCACCATCATCCCGACGATCGCCGTGCCGGTCAGCCTGATCGGCACCTTCGCCGTGCTGCTGCTGCTGGGCTTCTCGGCCAATACCGTCTCCCTGCTGGCCATGGTGCTGGCGATTGGCATCGTCGTCGACGACGCCATCGTGGTGGTGGAGAATGTCGAGCGGGTGATGTCGGAACACCCGGAGCTGACGCCGGCCGAGGCCACCAAGCAGGCGATGCGGGAGATCACGGCGCCGATCATCGCCATCACCCTGGTGCTGCTCTCGGTCTTCGTGCCGGTGGGCTTCATCCCCGGCCTGTCGGGCGTGCTGTTCAGCCAGTTCGCCGTCACCGTTTCCGTCGCCATGGTGATTTCGGCCTTCAATGCGCTGACCCTGTCTCCGGCGCTCTGCGCGCTGTTCCTGCGGCCGCATCCGGCGGGGCATGGGCCGCGCAAGGGCTTCCTCGCCGCCGTCATGCGCGGCATCGACTGGGTGCGCGACAAATACGGCAATATCGTCGCGCGCCTGGTGCGCTTCTCCATCCTGTCGCTGGTGCTGGTCGCCGTATCCGGCGCCGGCATCCTGTTCCTCGGCGGCCGCACGCCGCAGGGCTTCCTGCCGGCCGAGGACCAGGGCGCCTTCTTCGTGCAGATGCAACTGCCGGCCGGTGCCAGCCTGTCCCGCACCCGCGCGGCGGTGGAGCAGGTGGAGGCGATCATCGCCCCGGTGCCGGGCGTGGACCGCATCCTGTCCATCGTCGGCTTCAGCCTGATCGATGGCGGGTCGCAGTCCAATGCCGCCTTCATCGTGGTGCGGATGAAGCCCTTCGCGGATCGCCCCTCGGCGCAGGAAAGCGTGTTCGCCGCCATCGGCACGGTCTTTGGCGCGACGCAGCAGGTGCGCTCGGCCAATACCTTCGCCTTCAACATCCCGCCGATCATCGGCCTCGGCACCGGCGGCGGCTTCGAATACCAGATGCAGAACCTGGAGGGCCGGCCGCCGGAGGAGATGTTCTCCGCCATGCAGGGCCTGGCCGCCGCGGCCAACCAGGATCCGCGTCTGACCGCGGTCTTCTCCACCTTCACCGCCAATACGCCCTCGCTCTACCTGGATGTGGACCGCGACAAGGCGCAGGCGCTGGGCGTCCGCATCAGCGATATCTTCAATGCGCTGCAGACCACGCTGGGCGGCTTCTACGTCAACGACTTCAACCTGTATGGCCGGTCCTGGCAGGTGAATATCCAGGGCGAGGCGACGGATCGCGACGACATCCCCGACCTCTGGCGCATCCATGTGCGCAACAGCGCGGGAGAGATGGTGCCGCTGCGGTCCTTCGCGGATGTGCGCATCGTGCTCGGGCCGCAGACCATCAACCGCTACAACAACGTCCGCTCCGTGCGCATCGGCGGGTCGCCGCGGCCGGGCGTTTCCTCGGGCGATGCGCTGGCGGCGATGGAGCAGCTTTCGGAAACCGCGCTGCCGGCCGGCTATGGCTATGAATGGACCGGCACCGCGTTCCAGGAAAAGCAGGCCAGCGGCCAGACCGGCATCATCATGGCCCTCGCCTTGCTCTTCGCCTATCTGTTCCTGGTCGCGCTCTATGAAAGCTGGGTGATCCCGATCCCGGTGCTGCTGTCCATCTCGGTCGGCGCATTGGGATCCTTCGGCGCCATCGTGCTGGCGGGGCTTTCGCTCGATGTCTATGCGCAGGTGGGGCTGGTGGTGCTGATCGCGCTCGCCGCCAAGAACGGCATCCTGATCGTCGAATTCGCGAAGGAGAAGCGGGAGGCCGGGATGCCGATCCGGGAGGCCGCGGTGATGGGCGCGCGGCTGCGCTTCCGGGCCGTCATCATGACCTCGGTGGCCTTCATCCTCGGCCTGGTGCCGCTGATCATCGCCTCGGGCGCCGCCAGTGCCTCCCGCCGCGCGGTGGGCACGCCGGTCTTCGGCGGCATGCTGGCGGCCTCCATCGTCGGCATCTTCATCATCCCGATGCTCTACGTGGTGTTCCAGTCGATGCGCGAAGGCGTGAAGCGGCGCTTCGGCCGCCGCGGGGCGCCGTCGCCGTAAAGGCGTCACGCGCCCCCTTCACGGAAGGCCCCGGGACAGCAGATACTCATCGGAACCAAGCGGGGATGTGACGCCATGGCGAAGTTCGGATTGAGCCAATCGGTGCGACGGGTGGAGGATCCGCGGCTGCTGACCGGCCGGGGATCCTATACGGATGACCTGGCCATGGCCGGCCAGGCCTATGGCATCGTGCTGCGCAGCCCGCAGGCGCATGCCACCATCACCCGCATCGACACCGCCGCGGCCCTGGCCCTGCCGGGCGTGCTGGCGGTGATCACCGCGGCAGACCTGAAGGCCGCGGGCATCGGCGACCTGCCCTGCCTGATCCCGCTGAAGAACCGCGACGGAACCTCGCGCGGCGACACGCCGCGCCCGGCGCTGGCCGATGGCGTGGTGCGCCATGTGGGCGACCCGGTCGCCTTCATCGTGGCCGAGACCGCCCAGGCCGCGCGCGACGGCGCCGAGGCGGTGGAGGTGGAGTACGACGCCCTGCCCGCCGCCACGGACCTGGCCACCGCCTTCCAGCCCGGCCAGCCCGCCGTCTGGCCCGGCATCGCCAATAATGTGGTCTTCGACTGGGAGGCCGGCGACAAGGCCAAGGCGGACGCCGCCTTCGCCCGCGCCACCCATGTCACCCGGCTGACCGTGGTAAACAACCGCGTCGTGGTCGCCAGCATGGAGGCCCGCGCCGCCGTCGCCGCCTGGGAAGGCGACAAGCTGACGCTGCACACCAATACCCAGGGCTCCTGGCTGCTGAAGAACATCCTTTCCGGCAGCATCTTCAACATCCCGGCCGAGAATGTCCGCGTGGTGACGCCCGATGTCGGCGGCGGCTTCGGGATGAAGCTGTTCCTCTACCCGGAGCATGTGCTGGTGACCTTCGCGGCGCGCCAGGTCGGCCGCCCGGTGAAATGGGCCAGCGAGCGCAGCGAGGCCTTCCTGTCGGACACGCATGGCCGCGACAACATCACCCTCGGCGAGCTCGCCCTGGATGCGGAGGGCAAGTTCCTGGCGCTCCGCACGCGCAACTATGCCGGCATGGGCGCCTATCTCTCCACCTTCGCGCCCTTCATCCCGACCGGTGCCGGCACCAAGGTGCTGGCCAGCGTCTATGGGTTCGAGGCGATCCACGCCCATGTCATCGGCGTTCTCACGAACACGGTTCCGGTCGACGCCTATCGCGGCGCCGGGCGGCCGGAGAGCAACTACCTGGTGGAACGCCTGATCGACGCCGCGGCGCGGGAGATCGGCATCGACCGCATCGAGCTGCGTCGCCGCAACATGGTGAAGCAGGAGGCCATGCCCTGGGTCTCCGCCATGGGCCAGCGCTATGACAGCGGCGATTTCGGCCAGCTGATGGACGCGGCGCTGGCCAAGATCGACTGGGCCGGCTTCCCGGCCCGGCGCGCCGAAGCGGCGCGGCGCGGCAAGCAGCGCGGCATCGGCCTGGCCTACTACCTGGAGGCCACCGGCGGCGCGGCGACGGAGAATGCCAAGGTCGTCTTCGCCGATGACGGTTTTGTCGATCTCTACGTCGGCACCCAGTCCACCGGCCAGGGGCACGAGACGGCCTATGCCATGATGACCAGCCATGAGCTCGGCATCCCGATCGACAAGATCCGCGTGCGGCAGGGCGACAGCGAGACGCTGCCCTCCGGCGGCGGCACCGGCGGCGCGCGCAGCCTGTATTCCGAGGGCCAGGCGATCCTGGTCACCACTGCCTCGGTGGTGGAGAAGGGCAAGCAGGCCGCCGCCGAGCAGCTGGAAACCTCGGTCGCCGATATCGAATTCGTCTCCGGCGCCGGGCGCTTCGAAGTCGCTGGCACCGATCGCGGCATCGGCATCCTCGACCTCGCGGCCATCCAGCGGAAGCGCGTGGCGGCGGGCGAGAGCGCCATCCTGCTGGATGCGATGGAGACCGCGAATATCGACAGCCACACCTTCCCGAACGGCTGCCATGTGGCGGAGGTGGAGGTGGACCCGGAGACCGGCATCGTCACCGTGCCGCGCTACATCGTGGTGGACGATGTCGGCCATGCGCTGAACCCGCTGATCGTGCGCGGCCAGGTGCATGGCGGCGTGGCCCAGGGCATCGGCCAGGCGCTGCATGAGCGCACGAGCTACGACAATGGCTCCGGCCAGCTGCTCTCGGCCTCCTTCATGGACTATGCCCTGCCGCGGGCGGAGGACCTGCCGGATATCGACGTGGACCTCATCGAGGTGACCTGTGCGACCAATCCGATGGGCGTGAAGGGCGCCGGTGAGGCCGGGGCGGTGGGATCCCCGCCGGCGGCGATCAATGCGCTGGTCGATGCGCTCTCGGGTTCGGGCGTCACCCATATCGACATGCCGGCGACGCCGGAGACGGTGTGGAAGGCGATCTCGGCCGCCAGGGCCGCCTGAGACCTATAGCCCTCCCCCTTCTCAGGGGGGAGGGTTGGGTGGGGGGCTCCTCCCCCGAAACCTCTGGCTACCGGAAGACCAGGTTGATCATCTGGCAGGTATCAAGCCGCCGGCGTTCCTCGTTGCGGCCATCCATCCAGACGATCCGCACATCGTTCAGGCAGTCCCCCGCCGGCAGCCGCACCGCCAGGTGGCGGCCGGGCGGCAGCACCTGTTCGCCCAGCCGGTCCTCGCCCCAATTGTCCTCCCGCACGGAGGAGACATAGACCTCCCGGATCACGGCGCTGCCGTGGTTCACCAGGTTGAAGGAGGGATTGGCCTGGCTGGCGCCCGACGCCGGGGCCGAACCAGCGCCCGTGCCGAAGACCATCTGGCTGATCCGGCAGGTATCCTGCCGCCGCCGCTCCTCCGGCCGTCCATCGGCATAGACCACGCGCACATCCTGCAGGCAGCCGGCGGAGGGCGCGATGCGCAGCGGGAAGCTGCCGCCATCCGGCAGCACCTGGGACTGCAGCAGGTCGTGCCCCCAGTAGCGATCCTCGCTGGGCGAGACATAGATCTCCCGGATCGTCTGGCCGCTGCGATTCACCAGGTTGAAGGAGGGATCGCCGGACTGGCCCCAGGCCGGCCCCGCCGGCGGCAGCACCAGGCTGGCGAGCAGCAGCAGGAAGCCCGTCAGGAAGGTGAGGCGTGAGGGCAGCGGGCGCATCGGCTGGGGTCCATCCGGAGCAGGGGGCGGCAGGCTACAGAATCCCGCCCACCCCCTCAACCAGGGGGTCAGCCAACCAGGGTCCGGGGCGCCAGGGTGGTCCCGGCATGCGCCGTGCCGGCCCAGCCGGCCAGGTCTTCCATGGCCCGGCGATCCTGGATCTCGAGCCGCCCCTTGTTCAGCGTGGCGATGCCTTCCTTGCGCATGCTGGCCAGCGCCCGGTTGGCATGTTCCACCGAAAGCCCCAGCGCATCGGCCAGATGCGCCTGCTTCAGCGGCACCGCGGCGCCGCGCGCATCCGCCCCGCCGCGCCGCAGCAGCCGGCCATGCAGTTCCAGCAGCAGATGCGCGACGCGCCCCGCCGCATCGCGCCGGCCGAGGCTGGTCAGGCGCTCCCGCATCCTGGCGCGGTCACGCGTCAAACCCTCGACATAGGATAGCGCCAGGCCGGGATCATGGCCCATGAAGGCGCAGAGCCTTTCCTTGGACAGGATGCAGAAGGAGGCATCGGTCAGCGCCTCCACCTCCGCCGCATCCTCGCTGCGCTCCACCAGGTCGCCGGGCAGGTGGAAATCCAGCACCTGGCGGCGGCCATCGGGGGTCGCCGTCCAGGTGAAGGCCCAGCCGGCATACATCGTGAAGACCGCGTCCAGGATGGCATCGCCCGAGCGCACCAGCCGGACACCGGACCGGATGCGCGCAATCTCCCCCACCCGCGCCTGCGGAATCACCCGGAACAGCGCGAAGGGCCGCACCGTGCAGGCGGCGCAGCTTCCGGGCAGGGGGGTCAGGTTCGGGTTGCGGCTCATGGGTGTGCTGCCATCCAATATGCGCAACCTACGCTCCCGGCCCTTTGATGGGAACAGCAATCGCCACATGTCCGCAATGGCTTGGCCGCCGTCAGGCCTGTTGCCCCGGGTGACCTGCCCGGCCGAGAATGGTCGCTTCAGGGAAGGAAGCACGCATGTCCGGATTCGCCTCCGCCAACGACCTGGCCGAGAAGACCGTCTCCTTCGACGAGCTCGGCCCGGGCCTCTATGCCTATACGGCGGAGGGTGACCCGAATTCCGGCGTGATCGTCGGGCCGGATGGGGTGGTGGTGGTGGATGCGCAGGCGACGCCGGCCATGGCGCAGGATGTCATGGCCCGCATCGCCACCGTCACGCCGCGCCATGTCGGCCAGGTGGTGCTGACGCATTACCACGCGGTGCGGGTGCTGGGCGCCAGCGGCTACGGCAACCCGGTGATCCTGGCCAGCGAGGCGACGCGCCGGCTGATCGTCGAGCGCGGCCAACAGGACATGGACAGCGAGATCGGCCGCTTTCCCCGCCTGTTCCGCGGCAAGGAAAGCATCCCCGGCCTCACCTGGCCGACCCATACCTTTGAGAAGCGCATGACCATGTGGCTGGGGGAGCGGGAGGCGCAGATCATCCATGTGGGGCGAAGCCATACGGCCGGGGACACGGTGGTCTGGCTGCCGAAGGAGCGCGTGCTGTTTGCCGGCGACACGGTGGAATTCGGTGCCACCCCCTATTGCGGCGATGCGCATTTCGCCGATTGGTCCGCCACGCTGGATGCGGTGGCCGCGCTGGGGGCGGAAAAGCTGGTGCCCGGCCGCGGCCGCGCCCTGCTGACCAAGGCCGATTGCGCCGAGGCGATCGAGGGCACGCGGTCCTTCACCACGGATCTGTTCACCCGCGTGCGGGAAGGCGTCGCCAAGGGCTGGGACCTGAAGGCGGTCTACGACGACACCATGGGATTCATGCGCCCGAAATACGGGTCCTGGGTCATCTTCGAGCACTGCATGCCCTTCAACGTCACCCGCGCCTTCGACGAGGCGAAGGGCCTCGACCATCCGCGCATCTGGACGGCGGAACGGGACGTGGCGATGTGGCAGGCGCTGGAACACGGCACGGCGATGCCCTCCGCCGAAGTGCCGCGCTGAACCCGTGCCGCACGTCAATCCGCGCTATGAAGCGGCGCCCCGCCCACCCTCGGGCCAGGACCACCGCGCGGTGGTGGTGGTCGGCGGCGGGCTGGTCGGGCTGACCCTGGCGCTGGATCTCGCCCGCCACGGCGTCGCGGTGACGCTGCTGGATGAGGAGGACAGCGTCGCCACCGGCAGCCGCGCCATCTGCTTCGCCCAGCGCACGCTGGAGATCTTCGGGCGTCTCGGCCTGGGCGAGCGCCTGCTGGAAAAGGGCGTTACCTGGCAGACCGGCCGGGTGTTCCACCGCGAAAGCCAGGCCTTCGCCTTCGACCTGCTGCCGGAGGCCGGGCACCAGAACCCCGCCTTCGTCAATATCCCGCAATACCATGTGGAGGCCTGGCTGGTGGAGGCCTGCGCGGCCGCCGGCGTCGACCTGCGCTGGCGCCATGCGGTAGCCGGGCTGGAGACCGATGCGGAAGGCGCGACGCTGGCCGTCGAAACCCCCGAGGGCCCCTATACGCTCCGCGCCGACTGGCTGCTGGCCTGCGACGGCGCCCGCAGCTTCGTCCGGCGCAGCCTGGGCCTGACCTTCCAGGGCCAGGTCTTCCCGGACCGCTTCCTGATCGCCGATGTGGTGATCCGGGGCGAGGTCGCCTTCCCCGCCGAACGCTGGTTCTGGTTCGACCCGCCCTTCCACCCCGGCCAATCGGTGCTGCTGCACAAGCAGCCCGACGACCTCTGGCGCATCGACTTCCAGCTGGGGCCGGAGGCGGATGCGGCGGTGGAGACGGAGCCCGGCCGGGTGCGGGACAGGGTCGCCGCCATGCTGGGGCCACAGGTGCCCTTCGAGCTGGAATGGGTCAGCCTCTATACCTTCCGCTGCCGGCGGCTGGACCGCTTCATCCATGGGCGGGTGATCTTCGTGGGTGATTCGGCGCACCAGGTCAGCCCCTTCGGCGCCCGCGGCGGCAATGGCGGGGTGCAGGATGCGGACAACCTGGCCTGGAAGCTGGCTTCGGTGCTGCGCGGCCAGGCCGGGCCGGGCCTGCTGGCCAGCTACGAGGCGGAGCGCATCGTGGCGGCCGATGAGAACATCCTGCATTCGACGCGCGCCACCGACTTCATCTCGCCCAAATCGGCGG
Organism: Falsiroseomonas tokyonensis; assembly: GCF_019024325.1. Taxonomy (GTDB): domain Bacteria; phylum Pseudomonadota; class Alphaproteobacteria; order Acetobacterales; family Acetobacteraceae; genus Falsiroseomonas; species Falsiroseomonas tokyonensis. The sequence continues at coordinate 195,808 of NZ_JAFNJS010000001.1, read as the reverse complement.
CGGCGCGGGCCTATCGCGACGCGGTGCTGGAACTGGCGGAAGGCCAGGCCTTCGCCCGCGCCCTGGTGAATTCCGGCCGCCTGTCGCGCCCCGCGCATCTGGCCGGCAGCCCGCTGAACGCCCCGGATGATGGCCATTGGCCCGGCGGGGCCGCGCCCGGCAGCCCGGCGCCGGATGCGCCGCTGCTGCGCGATGGCGCGCCGGACTGGCTGCTGCACCATCTCGGCGGCGATTTCGCGCTGCTGGTCTTCGATGCGGTCTGGTCGCCGGTGGCAGGGTTGGCCCCCCTTGGCCTCCGCCCGGTCTTCATCACGGCGGAGGAGACGCCCGGCGCGCTCTGGGACCATGCGGGCCTAGCCGCCGCCCGCTATGGCGCGCCGCCGGGCGGGGCCGTGCTGATCCGCCCGGACCAGCATATCGCCGCCCGCTTCGCCGCGCCGCGCGCCGGCGCCGTCCAGGCCGCCCTGGCCCGGGCGATGGGAGGGACCCCGCCATGATGCTCGACACGCGCCCGCGGCTGGAGGATCCGGATGCGGTTTTCGCGCTGCTGGTCGCGGCGCATGCCGGGCTGGATGAGGCAGCCTCGCGCCGGCTGGATGCGCGGCTGGTGCTGATCCTTGCCAATCACATCGGCGATCCCGCGGTGCTGCGCCAGGCGGTGGCGCTGGCGGCCTCGGCCGACCGCGCGCCTGGGACGGCCGCGGCGGAAGCACCCGGGCTGGGGCAGAGGCCCGGCCTATCGGTCCCATAGGATCCTGGGGACTCCCCCTCTCTGCCCATGCGGAATAGGGTCGTATCCGCAACAAGCCAGAAGGAGGCGTCGCCATGGCCCACCCCACCCCGCTGAACAAGGAATCCCTGGACAAGGTGGCCGGAGGCGCCTTCCAGCAGACCGGCGCCGGCAACGACCAAGTCTACGGCACCGGGCAGGACGATGTCATCTTCAGCGGCGCCGGCAACGACACCGTGGGGGCCGGGGCCGGCAATGACCAGGTCTATGGCGAGGCCGGCCATGACGACCTGGCCGGGGGTTCCGGCAGCGACCTGCTCTTCGGCGGCGCCGGCCACGATACGCTGACTGGCGGCAAGGGCGAGGACGAACTGCAGGGCGGCGATGGCGATGACAGCCTGGATGGCGGCGTGGGCGATGGCGCCTCCGACCTCGCCTTCGGCGGCGAAGGCAATGACAGCTTCATCTGGGCGCCGGGCGATGGTAGCGACCAGTTCCAGGGCGGCTCCGGCACGGATACCCTGCAGCTGGACAATGTGAGCCTGCACCAGCTGCAGTCGGCCCTGACGCTGGAGGGCAATACCAACCTGCAGATGTCCGTCACCCAGGATCAGAACGGCACGTTCATCAGCTTCACGGATGCGCAGGGCAATCCCGCGACCTTCCAGGGCGTGATCCAGATCGGCGGCGAGACCCTGCGCTTCAGCCAGATCGAGCGGATCCAGCTGGTCTGAGCCGGCCGGTCCGGGCCACGGGCGTCCGTCGGCGCGCGGCGCGGCTCAGCGCAGTTGGCTCAGCCGGATCGTCGGGCTGCCGCCGAGGCCGGTCCGGTCTTCCAGCCGCACGCCGGTCACCTGCCAGCGCGGCGCCAGCGACTCGCTGGTCAGTTCCAGCTGCAGGGTGATCGGCGCGACGCTGCCGCGCAGCGGCATCTCGAAGCGGGTCAGGCCGACCGGCACGGTGCGGCGCAGCGCCTCGACCGCCGCGCCGGGCGGCACGCCGCGGGCGCGGGCCACCTCCGCCAGCGCCTCCGGATTCGCCCAGGCGGCGCCGATCTCCTCCGCCATGGCGCCGAGGAAGGCGCGCGCCTGCGGGCTGCGGGCGGCATCGTCCGGCGCGCGCGCCAGGCTTTCGCGCACCGCCGCCTGCAGGGCGGGCATATGCAGGTGGCGGCTCATCTCCTGGCCGTCGCGGCCATCCAGCGCATGCACCACCTGCCAGGCGGTGGCATAGGGCGCGCTGAACCAGCCGGCGACGAGGAGCGGCAGAAACAGCAGCAGCGCGGCCCAGCCGCGGCGCCGGGCCGGGGCCCGGGGCGCGGCGGCGATGACCGGTCGCGGCGCCAGGCTGCGCGGCGGCAGACTGCGCGCGACGGGAGGCGGCGCCGGCTGGCGCGCGTCGTAGTCGGCCCAGACCTGATCCCACTCCGTTGTCACGCTTGCGCCCCGTGTGCCCACGTCGTGCCTCGCACGTTAAGATTGAATTGCCGGATCTTCCAGCCGGAAAGACAACCTTAAGTTGCTTCGCATGGCCTGAGATATCTCACCGAGCGGCCCAGGCCGCGACGCCATCCCGGCCGCGGCAGCCTCTCCTCGGTGGAGACGATCCAGGAGCGCTCTCCGGTTTCGGAGAATGAGGCGCCACTGGTGGGAAAAGGATTAACGAGAGATGCTGGGCTGTCGTTTTTCTGAGAACCGACAGGAAATGCGAGGCGACTCCCGGAAACCACAAGGGAGCCGGGGTGCAATCACGAATGCGTGATCCCTAGCGCGCCAGCGGCACCAGGGCCGCCTCCAGCCGCGACAACGCCAGACCCAGCGCCAGCGCCATGGACCGCGCCATGGCCGGCGCCTCCGCATCCGGCGCCAGCGGCGCCTCCGCCGAGACCTCCAGCGTCTCCACCACGCGGGAGGTCAGCCGCTCCTCCCGCAGCAGCAGGCCGGACAGGGCGGCGCGCGCCCGGCCGGCGGCGGGCACCGCCTCCAGCTGCGTCAGCTGCATCTCCAGCACCAGGTCCGCCTCCGCCCGGCTGCCCTGCGGCACCACGGCGGAGAACAGGCCGGAGGCCTGCAGCCAGGCGCGCAGCGCCGCATCGGTGAGGAGGGCCGGCGGCGCCAGCCATTCCTCATAGACCAGGATCTCATAGGACCCGTCCGCATTGAGTCGCCGCAGGCCCAGATCCTGCAGCCCGGGAACCGCCCGTACCAGGCGCACCTGCAGCACCGGCGCCCGCGGCCGCGACGCCTGGTTCTCCGGCCGCATCGGGGCCAGCGCATAGCGCCGCACCGGGACATTCGGCCGGTCCGGCAGGATGGAACAGCCGCCGGCCAGCAGGGGCAGGGCGGCGAGCAGGCTGCGTCGGTTCATCGGCGGCGATCCGGGGTGGGCGGCGCGCCGAACAGCAGCTGGGACGGCGAGCTTCGCAGCTGTTCGGCGGTGGCGCGCAGGTTGGCGGTTGTGGCCCGCAAGTCGATCAGGATGGGCAGCAGCTCGGCCTGGATATCCACCGTCGTCTCCCGCGCCGAGCGCAGGGTGCGCTCCAGCCCCTCCACCGCGCCGGGCAGGCGCTGCGCGGTGCGGCGCAGCTCCGCCGCGGCGCCATTGGCATTGGTCAGGATGCTGCGCAGCTCAGGCCCGTTCAGCAGCGCCCGCGCTTCCCCGGCTGCGGCGCGGAATTCGCCCAGCGCGCCGGCCAGGTCGGCGCCTTCCACCGCCTGGCGCACCAGCGCCATGGTGGCCGCGGCCTCCCGCAGCGTCTGCGCCAGGTCGCCATCGCCGGTCTGCCGGTTCAGGTTGGACAGCAGGCCTGCGATGTCGTTGGAAATCTGGTCCAGCGGGATTTCCGCGATGCGCTGGATCAGCAGCTCCGCCGCATTGGTCACCTGCGCCACGGTCGAGGGCACGCCCGGGATCACCGGGAAGCGCGGCTGCCAGGGCGGCGGCGTCACCGGGAAGCGCTGCGGGCTGACGAAATCCAGCTCCAGGTAGTTCACGCCGGTGATGCCCTGCGCGGTGATCCGCGCCCGCAGGCCCATCCGCACCGCCTCCGCCAGGTCCGGCGCCTCCCCAACCTGGCGCAGATCCACGCCGAAGCGCAGGAAGACGCGCTGGAAGCCGGCGCTATAGGCCGTGCCCTCCCGCCGCGGATATTCCGCCGCCACCAGGCCGATCTGCGTCACCCGGCCGATCGCGACGCCGCGGTAGCGCACCGGCGCGCCGACATCGAGGCCCTGCACCGACTCCTCGAAATAGCTTTCGAAGACCTCCGTGGTCTGCAGGCCGCGCCCGCCGGCCAGGAACAGCACGAAGCCCACCGCCAGCACGATGCCCACCAGCACCAGCGCGCCGACCCGCGCATAAAGCGCCCTACCGCTCGCCATCACGCCGCCTTTCGCAGGAAGAAGGCCTGCACCGTGGGGTGGGTGCTGTGGTCGCGCAGCTCGCGCGGGTCGCCTTCGGCAATCATTCCCTTGGCCCCCTTGTCCAGCATGATGCAGCGGTCGCCGATCGCCAGGATCGAGGCCAGCTCATGCGTCACCACCACGAAGGTGGTGCCCAGCGAACGCGACAGGTCGCGGATCAGCGCATCCAGCCCCGCCGAGGTCACCGGATCCAGCCCCGCCGAGGGCTCGTCCAGGAACAGGATGGGCGGATCCAGCGCCAGCGCGCGGGCGATCCCCGCCCGCTTCAGCATGCCGCCCGAAATCTCCGACGGCAGCTGGTCCGCCGCCGCCGAAAGCCCGACCAGGCCGAGCTTGGCGCGCGCCACCTCCCGCCGCGCCTCGGGCGGCAGGGTGGTGTGCTCGGCCAGCGGCATCTCGACATTCTCCAGCAGGGTCTGCGACCCGAACAGCGCGCCCTGCTGCCACATCACGCCGATCCGCTTCAACAGATCGAGGCGGGAGGCCCCCTCGGTGGACCAGACATCGGTGCCCAGCACCGCCACCTTGCCCTCCGCCGGCGGCACCAGGCCGATCATCAGCTTCAGCAGCGTGGACTTGCCGCAGCCGGACCCGCCGAGGATGACGAAGACCTCGCCCCGCCGCACATCGAAGGTCACGTTGCGAAACAGCGTGTTGGTGCCGAAGCGCGCGGTCAGGTCGCGCGCCTCGATCACCGCCGGCGCATCAGGGCCCGGCGCCTTGTCGTCCAGAGCCTCGCTCACAGCCCCAGCCTTTCGAACAGCACGGCAAAGATGCCGTCCAGCACCACGATGGCGACGATGCCGCCCACCACGGCCGAGGTCGCCGCATCGCCCACCGCGCGCGGCCCGCGGCCCGCGCCCATCCCGGCGCGGCAGCCGATGATGGCGATCGCCAGCCCGAAGACGGAGGCCTTGAACAGACCGCCCAGCAGGTCCTTCAGGCTGACGAAATTGACCAGCTGCTGCGCCACCGTGTTCAGCTGGAAACCGAGCAGCTGCATGATCAGCGCCATGCCCGCCAGCCCCGCCAGGGTCAGCAGCAGCGACAGCACCGGCATCACCAGCACCCCGGCCAGCACCCGCGGCAGCACCAGCAGCGCCATCGGGTCGATGCCCATGATGCGCAAGGCCGCCACTTCCTCATTCACCGTCATGGTGCCGAGCTCCGCCGCATAGGCGGACCCCGTGCGCCCGGCCAGCACCACGCCGGCCATCAGCGGCCCCAGCTCCCGCAACAGGGAAATGCCGACCAGGCTGGGCACGAAGATCTCGGCGCCGAACTGCCGCAGCGGAATCGCCGACTGGAAGGCCAGGATCACCCCCAGCAGCGCCCCCAGCAGCGCGGCCAGGCCGAAGGCGCGCGTGCCGGCCTCATCCAGGTGGCGCAGCAATTCCCGCACGCGCAGCCGCCCGGGCCGGATCAGCGTGCCGAGCGCCACCACCAGCGTCTCGCCCAGGAAGGCTAGCGCCTCCACGCCGCCATTCAGCGCGCCGACCACCCGCCGCCCGAGACCGGATAGCGGTGCGAAACGGCGGGCCACCACCGCCGGGCGCGGCGCCGCCAGCGCATCCCGCACCCGGTCCAGCACCGCCACCACGCCGGGCGACGCGCCCTCGATCCGGCTGCCCTGGGCGGCGGATTGCGCGGTCAGCAGCAGGGTGGCCCCGGTGGTATCCACCGCCTCCACCCCCGCCAGGTCGATCAGCAGCGGGGCGCCGGGCTTGCGGGCCTCGGCCATCAGCCGCGCCCACAGCGCCGCCGCCGCCTGGGTATCGATGCGCCCGGACAGGGCCATGCGACGCGCCCCATCCTCCTCCCGCATCGCAAGACTCTCCGCCAGCGGCCCCGCCTCCTCGCCGTCATCCCAAAGCCATATGGCCATGCCATTATGGCAGAGGTCGCCGCATACTGCGTCACTGCAACGCAGCAAGCACGTTTCCGACTGCAACCTCGCCGGATTCCCAGGCCCCGCCCACGGTGCCGGCCAGCCGCGCATGGCAGGCCTCCCCCGCCAGGCACAGCCGCCCGCCCGCCAGCGGCGCCGCCAGCACCCCCCGCGCCGCCGCCCGGCCGACCCTGGCGGTGCTATAGACGCCGCGCGCGAAAGGGTCGCGCATCCAGTTCGTCACCACCGGCCCGGCCCGCAAGCCACGCGCCGCCTGCGCCCCGAAGCGCAAGGCCACCTCCGCCCGCATGAAATCCTCGGCCGCCGCATCGCCCGCCGCCTCCAGCGCCGCCGCGGCATCGCCCCCCACATGGCAGGCCAGCAGGTCCCGCCCGAAAGGCCGCGCCGACATGGCGACCAGAGCCTCGCCCGGCGCCACCTGGCGATCCACCGAGCTGAACTCCGGCAGGCCCAGCCCCGCCACACCCCGAAACCCCACCTTCACCACCTGCCCCAGCGGCAGGTCCTGCGCGGCCTGAACCACCTCCGCCGGCAAGGGCGGATCGAAGCGCACCGCCCCAGCCACCAGCACATCCGTCGGCAGCGTCACCACCACCGCCCGCGCCCGGATCGTGCCGAAATCCCCCTCCGCCTCCGCCCACGCCCCACCCCAGCGCAGCCGCCGCACCCCCGCGCCCAGCCGGATCGGCAAACCCTCCGCCAAGGCCGCCAGCAGCGTGCCGAACCCGGCCTCCGGCAACATGTTCCGGCCATCCAGCGCCGTCGCCGCGAAATCCTGCAGGCTCAACCGCTCCAGCGGCGCCGCGGCGATGATATCGCCCTGCCAGGCCGCCACCGTCGCATCCCAATCCCCGCCCCGCGGCACCGCCGCCGCCACGCTGACATCCGGCCCCCCCGCCGCCACCCGCGCCCGCACCGCCTCCGCAAACCCATCCCAGGCCGCCCCATAGGCCGCCTCCTCCTCCGCCGTGGCCAGCCGCCCCCCCACCCGCGTCTGCTCCCGCCGCAAGGCATCCGAATCCACCAGCCGAAACCCCAGCGCCCCCGCCAAAGGCACCAGCGGATTGCCCTCCGCATTGTGCAGCCAGGCCGCCCCCAGATCGAACGGCACCCCCAGCCGCCCATCCGTGACCACCCGCCCCCCCACCCGCGCCCGCGCCTCCACCACCAGCACCGACCGCCCCGCCGCCCGCACCGCCCGCGCCGCCGCAATGCCAGCAGCGCCCGCGCCGATAACCAGAACATCCGGGTCTGCCATGGGGGGCCTCATGCGGTGCGGGGTCGGGGATGGGGTAGGGCGTGCGGGTTGTTGCCAGGGGGCGTTGCCCCCCGGCGCCCCCCACCAAAGGGACAGTGGTCCCTTTGGAATCCCATCAAGGGGTGGGAGAGAGGAGGGGCGAGGCGGGTCCGCAGGGACCGGCGCGCGCGCCGTGCCCCTCCTCTCTCCCACCCCTCCATACCGGGGTTCGAAGGGTCCACTGACCCTTCGTGGGGGGAGCGCGAGGGGGGCAAAGCCCCTCTCGCATCACTCGCGCGCCCTGCCTCAGCCCGACATCGCATGCATGAGGACCGCCGCGGCGACCGAGACGTTCAGGCTTTCGACGCGGCCGCTGCCGGGCAGGGTGACGCGGTGGGTGCAGGCGGCGGCGGTCAGGCCGGGCAGGCCGATTTCCTCGTTGCCGAGGGCGAGGAGGAAGGGTTTGCCGCGGGGCAGGGCTTCGGGGGGTACGCCCCCGGCGGCGACGGCGGCGACGGTGGTGAAGCGGGGGGCCAGGGCGCGCAGGCCCACGGCCGGGTTGGGCAGGCGGAGGATTTCGAGGTGTTCCAGGCCGCCTTCGGCGATCCGGTAGGCGGCGTCGGAGAGGCCGGCCTGGCGTGGGTCGTTGGACAGCAGCAGTCCGGTGCAGCCGAAGAAGGCGGCGGAGCGGGCGATGGCGCCCAGGTTGTGTGGGTTGCCGATGCCGTCGAGCAGCGGCAGGACGGGGGCGGCGAGGAGTGCCGGCGGGAAGGGGCCGGTGCCGAGTTCCGGGATGGTGCGTGGCACGGCGATGGCGACGACGCCGCCGTGGTGTTCGGTGCCGGCGATGCGCATCAGCTCGTCGGGGGTGACTTCCCGGTAGGGCCGGCGGTTGCGCGCCATCTGGGCGCAGAGGGGGCCGACCTCGCGGCGGCGGGTCTCCAGGTAGAACAGGCGGAGGACGGCGTCCGGCCTTGTGGCGAAGGCGGCGGCGGCGGCGGCGGGGCCGCAGAGCCGGTCGAGGTCGGAGTCGCGCCAGCCGCGCACCGGCGCCTGGCCGGGTTCCACGGGCGGGCGGGGGGTATTGGCCAGTTCGGGGCGTTCCGGGGGGCGTTCGGGCGCGCGTCCCCGGCTGAAGGGGCGCGCGCGGAAATCGCCGCCCTCGGGCGGGCTCAGGCGGTCGCGGTCGCTTCGGCCGTCTCCGGCCTGCTGCGGCCCATCTGGGGGACCGCGTCGTTCTGGCCCAGGAATTTTGCACCCTCCTCGCGGATTTCCGCGGCTGCGTCATCGTACAGGAACGGCAGGAAGGCGTATCGCCGTCCGCGCGTGACCGGACGCGCCTCATGCAGCAGCGAGCAGGAAAACACCACAGCCCCGCCCGCCGGCGCCTTGTAGGTCTGCGGGCCGAATTCGGGGAAGTTCAGCTCCCCGCCTTCGTATTCGCCGGTATTGAGGTTCATGGTCACGGCAAAGCGGCGGTGGGCGGTGGCCTTGGTGGTGTTGTCGCGATGCGCCCGGAAGAAGCCCTTGTCGGCGGAATCGTAGCAGGCGACGACGTAGCGTTCCAGGCGGGTGACGTTGTACTGGAAGGCGCGACGGATTTCCGGCACCAGGCGCGCGTTCAGCCGGGCGCGGATCTGCGCCTTCAGCGCCTCGTCCTGCAGGAAGACGTCCTTCCGGCGCTTGTGGCTGGGGTCCATCACGCCGACGGTGCGGCCGCCCTCCTCGCGCATGAAGCCGCTCTCGCCGCCGCCGACGGCCTCGTATTCCGCGATCAGGCGGCGGCAGAAGGCCGGTTCGAAGACCCGCGGCAGGATCAGCACGGGGGCTGCCAGCGGCACGCCGGCATGCTCGCCGGGCGGCGGCAAGGCGGCGAGTGTCGCCATCGCCTCGGCGCCGGCCTCCAGCGGCCAGACGGCGAAGACGCGCAGCATCGGGTCCAGCAGCACCCAGCCGGGGCGCAGGCTGCCGTCGGCCTCCGTGGCGCGGAAGGCCTGGCGTGCGGCGCCGGTATCGTCCCACAGCACCCGGCGGCCATGGCCGTCCGTGATCCGCCCGGCCTGTTCATCGGCCGGGTCGGTGCCGATCACCAGCAGATAGGCGTGTTCCACGCGCAGCACCGCGGCATGGGGGGCGACCATGCCGGCCAGCCGCTCCAGCTGGCCCGGCGCGCCGAGTGGGCCCGGGATCAGCACCATCAGCCAGCGGCCCGCCGTGGTGTCGAAGGCGAAGCGCGGATTGCCGGCGGCGCGGGCGTGGAAGGGCGGGATGGGCTCCCCGGGGTTGAGCTGCGGCATCGGCATGGGGTGGGGTCCTGCTGCGTGTTGCGCCGGGGGCCGGAAACTATGCCACCTTCGCGCTTTTGGCGGCCAGGGCCTGCAGCTGGGCGAGCAGGGCCTCCGGCACCTCCAGCCCATCGGCCGCCGCATGGGCCGCGAGGCCGGCGCGGCGGCTGCCGGGCAGGCGCACGCCGGGGTCGCCCTGCATGGCGGCCAGCAGGAATTCCAGCCGATCGGCGAAGCCGGCCTCCCCGGCCAGCGCGCCGGGGTCGATCGCCAGCAGCGCGTGGCCGAGGCGGGGGCGATTGCCCTCGGCGGCGAAGAAGCTGTCCGCCTCGAAGCCGAAGGCGGCGCCGGTCAGGGCGCAGCAGAGCAGTTCGACGACCAGGGCCAGCAGCGCGCCCTTGGCGCCGCCCATGGCCAGCATGGCGCCATCCAGCGCCGCGTTGGGGTCGGTGGTCGGGTTGCCCTCCGCGTCCAGCGCCCAGCCGAGCGGGATCTTCTTCCCGGCCTTGGCGGCCAGCATGATCTTGCCGCGGGCGACCTCGGACAGGGCCATGTCGATGACCAGGGGGGCGGCGTCGCGGCGCGGGAAGGCGGCGGCGACGGGGTTTGTGCCCATCAGCGGGCGGCGGCCACCCGGCACGGGCATGGCGGCCGGGGAATTGGTGAAGGCCAGCGCGACGAGGCCCTGCCGGGCCAGCGCCGCCACCGGCAGGCCCATGGCGCCGGCATGGTGGCTGTTGGTGATGCCGAGGAAGGCCACGCCATTCCTGCGCGCGCGCGCGGCGGCCTCCCGCAGCGCGAGGTCGAGCGCCGGATAGGCCAGGCCGTGCCGCGCATCGATCAGCGCCGCACCGCCGCGTTCGGCAAGGATCGCGGGGATGGCGTTGCCATCGGCCCGGCCATTGGCGAGGAAGCCGGCATATTGCGGCACGCGGGACAGGCCATGGCCACCCTGGCCCTCGGCCTCGGCGGCCACCAGCGCCTGGGCGGTCAGCCGCGCCATCTCGGGATTGGCGCCGGCGGCGGCCAGCGCCGCGGTGGCGAGGTCTTGGGCTTCGGCGAGGGTCAGGCGCGGCATGGGGGCGGGCTCATCCGGAGGTTTCACGCATCCGGCTTGATCCCGGCTTCCGTGACAAGGGTGGCCCAGCGATCCGTCTCGGCCCGGACGAACTGGGTGGAGCGCGCGCTGTCCCAGCCGAGCACCTGGAAGCCGCCCTCCTGGGCGCGCCGCGTGGTCTCCGGGTGGTGGATGGCGGCCAGCACGTCGCGTTCCAGCCGGGCGAGGATGGCGGGCGGCACGGCGGCCTGGGTCAGCACCGCGGTCCAGTTGGTGATCTCCAGCTCCGGCAGCCCGGCCTCCCGCACCGTCGGCACATCGGGCACCAGCGGGTGGCGCTCCGCACTGGTGACCGCCAGCGCCCGCAGCCGCCCGCCACGGATCTGCGCCAGGCATTCGGGCAGGTTGGAGACCATCATGTCGAGGCTGCCGCCGGCAAGGTCGGTGACGGAGGGGGCGCCGCCGCGATAGGGCACGTGCACGATATTGTCCCCGGCGCGGGCCACGCGGCGGAACAGCTCCAGCCCGAGATGCGGCGGGGAGCCGGTGCCGGAGGACCCGCCATTCAGCCTGCGCTCCCGCGCCAGCGCCACCAGCCCGGCGAGGTCCCGCGCCGGGCTCTTCTCGGCATTCACCACCACCGCCAGCGGCAGCGAGCCGAGTACGGAGATCACGGAAAAGGCGCGCCGAAAATCGTAGGGCGCGGCGGGGAACATGGTGGCGTTCACCGCATGGGTCAGGGTGATGGCCAGCAGCGTATGCCCATCCGGCTCCGCCTTGGCCGCCAGGTCGGCGCCGATCAGCGCATTGCCGCCGGCGCGGTTGTCGATGACCACGGCACGGCCCCAGGCCTCGCCCAGGCGCTGCGCCACCAGCCGGGCCATGATGTCGGTCAGCCCGCCGGGCGGGAAGGGGACGATGTAGCGCGGGTTGCGGTCCGGAAAGCTTTGTCCATGCGCCCCGAGGGGCAGCATCGCGGCGGCGAGGCCGAGGACGTGACGGCGGCGAAGCATGAAACCTCCCATCCTGCGTCTTGATGCGCGGCGGGAGAGTGGCAGCAGAGGCGGCGCCCGGGACAGAAGAATCCGTTCCGGTCGCGGGTCAGGCCGGCGTCACCTCCAGCGCCGCGTGGCAGATGCGGTCATCCTCCGGCGCCCGGCCCAGCGCCGGATGCACCCCGCCCGGCGGCACCGGCGGCAATTCCCAGACCAGCCGATGGCTGGCGCGGGCGGCAAAGCCGGCGGCGGCGAAGGCGGCCAGGAATTCGGAAAGGCCCAGCTGGTTGCAATAGAGCCCGGCGCGGGCCACCGCCGGCCCTTCCCAGAAGCGCGGGCCGAAGGACAGGTGGCGCAGCCCTCCGCCCAGATGGTCGTGGAAATCCACCGCATGCAGGCCGAGCCCGCCCGGTGCCGTCACCCGCCGCAGTGCCGCGAGCAGCGGGGCCAGCGCGTCCCGCCGCACATGCTCCAGCGCCACCTCGGAGAAAGCCAGATCGACGGAGCCCGCCGGGACCGCGGCCAGTGCCTCCGGCCCGCCGACCAGCAGCCGGGCGCCGCAGGCGGCCAGCACCTCCGCCCTGTTCCGGCAGGCGGAGAGGTCGGGCGGCGTAAGGCCGGCCTGGCGGGCGGCTTCCGCCGCGGCGCGATAGGGGGCGAGGTCCTGCGGCGCGGCATCCTCCACATCCAGGTACCAGATCGGACCCAGGCCAAGCGCGGCCGCGATCGGGGCGCGCAGCACCATCGATCCGGGCCCGACCTCCAGCACCGATCGCGGGGCGCGGCCGGACAGGGTCCGGAAGCGGTCCATGCGCCATTGCAGCGGCGCCACCAGCCGACCGGGATCGAGTGCCGCGAAGGAATGGCGGCGCAGGCCCAGCGCGCGCCAAGCCCGCGCCGGCACCGGCAGGGCGCCCAGCGCCAGCTTCACGGCCAGTTTCAGCCACCAGGGCGCCGGCGCGCCGGCGGCATAGCCGGGGGGGACGGGCTGGTCCTGCGGCGGGATCTGGGACGCGCGAAGGGGCGGGGCGGTCTCGGTCAAGGCGGGCATGCGGGGTCCGGTAGGGGGCCTGCCAGGGTAGCGCAATGCGCCGCGCCGGAAAGCCATCGGTGAAAGACCGGTCCGAGTGAACCAGGACCGGTGCGCCCGCGTTCCGGATCAGGACACCGCCCCGAGGACCACCAACCGCATGCCCGAATTCCCGCCCGCCGCCCATCGCGGCGTCAGCGCCGCCGGCGTGCCGCAGAGTGGCGCCGCCATCGCCCAGGCCGCGCTGGTGGTCATCGCGGTGCTGTATTTCGCGCGCGACCTGCTGGTGCCGCTGGCGCTGGCCGTACTGCTGTCCTTCGTGCTGGCGCCGATCGCCCGCGCCCTGCGGCGCATCGGCATCCCCCGCGTCCCCGGCGTGTTGCTGGCGGTGCTGGCCGCGGTCGCCGTGATCGGCATGCTGGGCCTGGTGATGGGCCGGCAGCTGGCGGAGCTGGCGAGCGACATCCCGCTGTACCAGTACGAGCTGTCGCGCAAGCTGGCCTCGGTCAATGCCAGCGGCGGGCTGGTGGAACGGGCGCAGGAGATGCTGCGCGGCCTTGCCGCGGGGGCGGAGCGCGCGGCACCGCAGCCGGTGCCCTCGCTGAATGCGGATGCGGTGCGGCCGCTGCCGGTGGAGGTCCGGCTGCCGGACCCGAAGCCCTTCGAGCTGCTGCAGAACGTGCTGCAGCCGCTGCTCTATCCGCTGGCCACCTTCGGCATCGTTGTGGTGCTGGTGATCTTCGTGCTGCTGTACCGCGAGGATCTGCGCGACCGGGTGATCCGCCTGGTCGGCGCCGGCGACCTGCACCGCACCATGGCGGCGATGGACGACGCGGCCTATCGCCTGTCCCGCTTCTTCCTGGCGCAGACGGCGATGAACGCGGCCTTCGGCGTCTTCATCACCATCGCGCTGTTCTTCATCGGCGTGCCGCAGCCGGCGCTCTGGGGCATTGTCGCCGGGCTGATGCGCTTCGTGCCCTTTGTCGGCACCTTCGTCGCGGTGGGCTTCCCGCTGTTGCTGGCGCTGGCGGTCGATCCGGGCTGGAGCATCCCGCTGATGGTGCTGGTGCTGTTTGCCATCAGCGAGGCGCTGATGGGCCATGTGCTGGAGCCGATGGTCTTCGGCCATTCCACCGGCCTTTCCCCCATCGCGGTGGTGGCGGCCGCCACCTTCTGGACCTGGCTCTGGGGCCCGATCGGGCTGCTGGTGGCGGTGCCGCTGACCGTCTGCCTGGTGGTGCTGGGGCGGCATGTGAAGCAGTTCGAATTCCTCGAGGTCGCGCTCGGCGACCGGCCGCCGCTCGACCCGCCCGAGACCTTCTACCAGCGCGCCCTGGCCGCCGATGCCGATGCGCTGGAGGAGCAGGCCGACGACGTGCTGCGGGAGAAGCGGCTGTCCGACTATTACGACGAGGTGGCGCTGCCGGCGCTGGCGATGGCCCAGGCCGATGCGCTGCGCGGCAGCTTCGCGCCGGAACGGCTGACGGCGCTGCGGGCCCGCGTCGCCGCCCTGATCGAGGATCTGGAGGAGGAGGTCGAGGACGACCGCCCGCCGCAGGCCGCGCCGGCCGAGCTGGACGAGGCGGAGGAAGCCAGCCGCCCGGCGGATCCGCCGCCGCCGCCGGAGGTGCTGGTGCCGCCAGGCTCCGTCATCTGCCTGGCCGGCCGTGGCCCCTTCGACGAGGCCGCGGCGGGCATGCTGGCGCAGCTGCTGCGCAAGCGCGGGATGGGCGCCGTGGCCGCCCCGGCCGAGCTGCTGCGCGGCGGCGACCTGGTGGGGCTGGAGCCGGAGGCGGTGCGCCAGGCCTGGTTCTGCACCATCGAGGGCGGCGCCTCCGCCGCCGCCTCCCGCTACCTGCTGCGCCGGCTGCGCCGCCGCTTCCCGCAGGCGCAGGTCTGCGCCCTGGTGGTCGGCGTCACCGCCGAGGGCCGCCTGCCCGATTCACTGCGGGAGGAAGGGGCGCTGGCGGTGGAGGGCCGGCTGGCCGATGTGGCGCGGGCGGCGCTGCGCCTGGCCCCGGCGGTAGCGGCGGAGCCCGCCGCCTGAAGCAGCGGCTACAGCACGATCTGTCCGAATGGACAGATCTCGTGCTGTAGAAGCTATTGTTTCTAAAGCACGAAATCGGTTCACCCTGATTCAGTGTGAACCGATAGTGCTTTAGCCGATCAGCAGATGGTCGGAGAGGCTGGCGAGGCCGGGCGCCATGTCGTCGTTGCGGATGGTGCCGAAGGCGGTGCCTTCCAGGATGGCGAGGCCGGCGGAGGGGCTGCCGAGGGTCAGCGCGAAACCCTCATCCGCCTCAGGCGCCGCATCGCGCAGCACGCGGACCTTGATGAGCTGCTCCGTCTGCCCCGCGGCGAAACTGACCGTGCCGCCGGGCAGCACGCCGCCGAGAAAGTCCGCGGCATCCGCGGCCTGCGGCCCATGGCCGCGCACCGACCAGGCGGCCTGGCCGGCCCCCGAAACATCGCCGCCGCGGGTGACGATATAGGAGAAGACGCTGACGCCGCTGCCGGTGCCCTCGCCGCGGTCGGTGATCTCGCCCGCGAGGGACAGGCTGCCGCGGGGCGCGGCATCGTCATCGCGGATCACGCCCTGGGCCGTGAGGGACTGGCCGCCGCCGGCCGGGCGGGCGATCAGGGTGAAGCCTTCATCCGCCTCCGCCACCGCATCGCGCAGCACGCGGATCTTGATGAGCTGCGAAGCTTCCCCGGCCGCGAAGGTCAGGCTGCCGGCCGGCAGCACGTCGCCCAGGAAATCCGCGGCCGAGGCCGCCTGCGCCCCGGCACCCTGCACCGTCCAGTCCAGCCGCGCCGGGCCCGAAAGATCGCCGCTGCGCGTCACCGCATAGCTGAAGACGCTGACCCCGCTGCCCGTGCCCTCGGCGCGGTCGGCGACCTCGGCCGCCAGGGCGAAGCTGGATGGGAGGGCGTCGTCGTCGCGGATGATGCCGCTGGCCGTCGCGGTGCCGAGGCTGACGCCTGCGGGGGCGGAAAGGCTGATGGTGAAATGCTCATCGGCCTCCGGCACCGCATCCCGCAGCACCCGCACCTTGACGGTCTGCTCCGCTTGGCCGGGGGCGAAGGCGAGGCTGCCGGAGGGCAGGACGCCATCCGCGAAATCCGCCGCCTGGGCCGCCACCGGGCCACTGCCCGTCACCGACCAGCCGGCCTGCAGCGCCTGCGAAAGATCGTCGCTGCGCGTCACGACATAGGTGAAGACGCGAAGGCCGGAGCCGGTGCCCTCCGCCAAGTCCGTGGCCGTGCCGAGGATGGAAAGCCGCGCCAGGGCGGCATCGTCGTTGCGGATCAGGCCACTGGCCTCGCCGTCGGCGATCTCCGCGCCGCGCGGCCGGGACAGGGACAGGGTGAAGGCCTCGTCGCCTTCCACCTGGGTGTCGCGCAGCACGCGCAGCCGGATCAGCTGCTCCGCCTCTCCGGCTGCAAAGGTCAGGCTGCCCGAGGGCAGGACGCCGCCCAGGAAATCCGCCGCATCCGCCGCCTGCGCGCCGCTGCCGCGCACCGCCCAGTCCACGCTGCTGGCGCCGGAGAGGTCGCCACCGCGGGTGACCCGATAGGTGAAGACGGAAACGCCGACCCCGCTGCCTTCCGCCCTCTCCACCAGCTGGGGGACGATCGAAAGGCGGGACGGGCCCGGAAGGTCGTCATCCAGGATGGTGGCCACCGTGGCCGTGCCCGCATTGGCGGCCACCGCGCCGCCCTGCACGCGGTCCAGCTGCACGAAGAAGGATTCGTCTGCCTCGTAGGAGAGGTCGCCGAGGATGGCGACGCTGAAGGTCTTGCTGGTCTCGCCGATGGCGAAGGTCAGCGTGCCGCTGCTGGCCAGGTAGTCGAGCCCGGCCTTCGCCAGCCCATCGGCGGTGGAATAGGTGACGCTCACGGGCTGGGCCGCCGCGGCGGAGAGCTGCACGGTGAAGGTCAGGCGGGTCTGCCCCGCATCGCCTTCCACCACCTCCGGATATTGCGGCGTCAGCGAGACGGTGGGCAGCGGCGGCGCATCGTCGTTGCGGATCGTGGGAATGGAGACGGTGCCGGAATTGGCGAGCACCGCGCCGCCGGTGACGCCATCCAGCCGCAGGAAGAAGGATTCATGCGGCTCATAGACCCGGTCGCCCAGGACCGGCACCTGGATGGTCTTCGTCGTCTCGCCCGCCGCGAAGACCAGGACGCCCGATTGCGCCTCGTAATCCGTGCCGGCCAGGGCGCTTCCATCGGCCGTGGAATAGGCAACGCGCACGGTCGTGGCGGCGGCGGTGGAAAGGCGGACGGTGAATTCCACCAGGCTGCGGCCGGAATCGCCTTCCGCGATATCGGGCCAGCCGGATGCGAAGGCGACGGTGGGCAGCGGCGGCGCATCGTCGTTCAAGATGGTGCCGACGGCGCTGGCCGCCGTGAAGGAAAGCGCCGCCGGGCCGGTGACCTGCTGCAGGTTGAGCAGGAAGCTCTCATCCGCCTCATAGGCCGTGTCGCCCAGGATCCGGATGGAGACGCTCTTGCCGGTTTCGCCCGGCGCAAAGCGCAGCAGGCCCTGCTGCGCCTGGTAGTCCAGCCCGGCCAGAGCGTTGAGATCCGCGGTCTCGAAGGCGACCGTCACCTCCTCGGTCGCCGCGGCGGAGAGGAGGATGGTGAATCCGAGAAGCCGGCTGCCGCCGTCGCCTTCCGCGATATCCAGGAACTGGGAGCCGACCGAGACGATTGGGTAGGCCATGCTGGCGCCGCTCACGAAAGGGTGAGGGCAAGATATGCAAGAAACTTTACTTCTACAATATGCCGTCGGCACCCAGCTGCCGCAGGGCGTCGGCGATATTGCGCCGCGCCCGCTTCTCGCGTTCCAGGAAGAAGCGGTCCGTGTGGTAGATGCGGTCGCACCAGAGCAGCATCTGCAGCGCGGCGATGCGGCCGGCGCGGTAGCGATCTTCCGGCAGATGCGCGTATTCGCGGCGGTTCGCGGCCTCGAAGGCCTCGAAGCGCGCGGGTGGGTCGCCGAGGACGGCCTGGTCCATGTCGAGCAGCAGGGCCGCATCGGCGCGCAGGCCCGGATCCTCGGCCTCCGGCAATTCCTGGCGCAGCACGGCATGGATAAGCGCCTCTGCCCGCGCCAGCATGGGCGGCGGCAGGATCCGGCCGAGGTGGCGGTGCATCACGCGGATGCTCTCGGCCTCCGCCTGCGGATTGGCGCGGTCGAAGACGGCGGTGTGGAACAGGATTGCCAGGATGAAGGCCGGCTTGTCCGCCAGCGCATGGGAAACCTCCTCCGCCATGGCCAGCATGGCGGAGATGCGCGCCCAGTCATGCCAGGCGCGATGCGGTTCCGCATGGCGGTGCTGCAGGTCGGCGAAGATGGCCGGGGTCACGGCGTGGCGTCATCCTCGCGCATCGGTGCCGGGCCGAAGCCCGGCACCGAGGGCTTCAAGCGCTTTCGTAGAGGCGCGTCAGGCTGAATTCGCGGTGGCCGAGCAGCTCGGCCGCCGTCAGCTCGCCATCGGCGGTGCGCAGGATGCAATCCAGCAGCGCCTCACCGGCCTCGTCCATGTTCATCTGCTTCTGCAGCAGGCCGGTCACATCGACGTCGATGTGTTCGGACATGGTCCGCTGGGTGCGCGGATTCGCCGTCAGCTTGATCACCGGCAGGATCGGGTTGCCGATGACATTGCCCTGGCCGGTCGGGAAGGTGTGCACGGCGAAGCCCGAGGCCGCGCAGAGCGTCACCATCTCGGCGGCGGCGGAGGAGCTGTCCATGAACCAGAGGCCGGAATGGGTCGGCACCTCGGCCTTGTCCAGCACGCCATCGACCGTGCACTTCTTGCCGATCTTGGTGATGTTCCCCAGGGCCTTTTCCTCGATGGTGGTCAGGCCACCTTCGATATTGCCCTTGGTCGGCTGGCTGTCCGACAGGTCGTTGGTCTTGTTCGCCTCGATCACGCGCTGGTAGCGGTCGAACATCGCCATGAACTGGTCGCGGATCGCGGGCGTCTTGCAGCGCGCCGCCACCAGATGCTCGCCGCCGGTGATCTCGCTGGTCTCGCCGAAGACCAGGGTGTTCCCGTTGGCCCAGAGCTTGTCATAGGAATTGCCGACGGTGGGGCAGGAGGCGAGGCCGGAGGTGGTGTCGCTCTCGCCGCATTTCGTGGAGACCCAGAGCTCCACCAGCGGCGCCTTGGTCTTCTTCAGCTTGGAGGCATGCTTCACCAGCCGATAGGCGGCGCGGGAGGCGCTGGCGATGGTGTTGATGTCGCCATTCTGCTCGATGGCGAAACCTTCCACCGGCTTGCCGGACTTGGCGATGCCCTCGACGATCTTGCCGGTCCAGCCGGGCTCGATGCCGATGACGATCACGCCGGCGACGTTCGGGTTGGTGCCGGTGCCGATCAGCGTCCGGAAGTGCAGGTCGAGGTCCGCGCCGAATTGCAGTCGGCCATAGGCGTGCGGAATCGCCAGCGCGCCCTTGATGTTGTTCGCCACCGCCTCGGCGGCCGCATTCGACAGATCGTCGACCGGCAGGATGATGACGTGGTTGCGCACGCCCATCCGGCCATTCTCGCGCCGCCAGCCTTCGAAGCTGGCATCCCTCAGGTTCAGGCCCATCGGTTCCGTTCCCCTACCAGCGCTTCGTCTTGACGTTGTGCACGTGCAGATGCTCGCCGGCGCCGATATCGGCCACCGCGCGGCCGATATCCGTGCCGTACTTCATGATGGTATCACCCTTGGCGATGGGCCGGATGGCCAGCTTGTGGCCGATCGGGATGTCCGACTTGGCGTCGAACTCCATCATCTTGTCCTGGTCCATGATCCAGCCGTTCAGCCTGGTGCCGGCCTTCAGGCCTTCCACCACAACCACGCCCACGCTGTCGCCCTCATCATGGACGACGAAATGGATTTGCATCGATCCCCCCGGTAGCGCTTGCAGGCGGCACCCTAGGCCCGCCGCCCGCCCCCTTCAACCGCCCCCCGCGACGTGCCATTCAGGGCGGGGAAACACGGGAAGAAGGGACTGCCGCCATGGCGGGCGTCTACTGGTATGCCGGGAACTGGTCCACCGAGGAGCCGAAGGTGATCGGCCCCATGGACCACGCCTTCTGGCTCGGCAGCGTGATCTTCGATGGCGGCCGGTCCTTCGGCGGCGTGGCGCCGGACCTCGACCTGCATTGCGCCCGCGCCGTGCAATCCGCCCGCAACATGCTGATGAAGCCCACCAAGACCCCGGCCGAGATCGAGGAGCTGTGCCGGGAGGGCATCCGCCGCATGGGCCCGCAGGCGGAGCTCTACATCCGCCCCATGTTCTTCGTCCGCAAGGGGCTGGGCGCCGCCCGGCCGGACCCGGACAGCACCGACTTCATCCTGGCGATCTACGACAGCCCGCTGCCGGAATACAAAGGCTTCTCCGCCTGCCTGGCGCCGCAGCGCCGCCCGGCGCCGGACCAGGCGCCGACCGATGCCAAGGCCGCCTGCCTTTATCCCAATGGATCCCGCGCCGCCGCCTTCGCGCATGAAAAGGGGTTCGAGGCCGCGGTGGTCTGCGACCCGATCGGCCATGTGGCGGAATTCGCCCATGCGAACCTGATGTTCGCCAAGGACGGCAAGGTGATCACCCCGGCGGTGAACGGCACCTTCCTGGCCGGCATCACCCGCGGCCGCGTCATCGCCCTGCTGCGCGAGGCCGGCGTGACGGTGGAGGAACGCGCCGTGAAGCCGGAGGAGCTGGACACGGCGGACGAGATCTTCTCCACCGGCAACTACGGCAAGGTGCTGCCGTGTTCGAACTGGCAGGGGCGGCACATGCAGCCGGGGCCGCTCTGCCAGAAGGCGCGGACGCTGTATTTCGACTGGGCGGAGGCCAAGTGGCGCATCCTGCCCAAGGTCGCAGCCTAGCCTTCCCTCTCCCGCAAGGCGGGGGGTTGCGGCGCTGGCGCAACGCCGAAGGCCGGGTGGGGGCACTACCCGCGCAGCCGCACCCGCAGCCCGGGCGGTGAGGTGGCGCTGGCATCCTCCAGCGCCACGGCCAGCCCGTGCAGCTCCGCCACCGCGGCGACCAGCGCCAGGCCGAGCCCGGCGCCCTGGCTGCTGCGCGCCGCATCCAGCCGGTGGAAGCGGCGGAAGACCAGGGGTTTGTCGGCGTCGGGGATGCCGGGCCCGTCATCCGTCACCGTGATCTCCGGCCCTGGCCGCAGCGCCAGCTGCACGCGCCCCCCCTCCCGCCCATGGCGGATCGCGTTCTCCACCAGGTTCGCCAGCATCTGCGCCAGCAATTCGCGGTCGCCCTGCATCGCCACGCCCGGGGCGAGGTCCGTCTCCAGCCGCTGGCCGCGCTCGGCGGCGGCGCTCGCATAAAGCTCCGCCACCGTCTCCATCACCGCGGTCAGGTCGACCCCGGCGAAGGCCGAACGGCGGGCGCCGCTCTCGATCTGGGCGATGCGCAGCAACGCCGCGAAAATCTCCAGGATGCGGTCGCATTCGGCCACCGCCGCCTCGGCCTCTTTCCCCTCCAGCGATTCCAGCCGCTGGCGCAGCCGGGTGAGGGGGGTGCGGAGGTCGTGCGCGATATCGTCGGTCACTTGGCGCAGCGCGGCCATCGTATCCGCCAGCCGGTCGAGCGTGGCGTTCACCCGCCGCGCCAGGCGGTCGAATTCATCGCCGCCAGGGCGCGCCGCCAGCCTTGTGGCCAGCCTTCCCTGCTCCACCTCTGCCAGGGCGCGCTCCATCTGCGCGGCGCGGCGCACCACGCTGCGGCCGATCACCAGCCCGCCGGCCAGCGCCAGCAGCAGCGCCGCGCCGCCCACCCAGCCGGCGGCGCCGAGCAGCCGCGCCTCCAGTTCCCGCACCGGGGCCAGGTCGCGGCCGACCAGCAGGAAATGCCCGGCCGGCAGCGGCGTGCCGAGCGCCAGCAGCACGCTGTCATCGGTCGCGGCATCCAGCCCCATGGTCGCCCAGCCGGGGCTGCGGGGCGCCGCCGCCAGATTGCCCGCGATCCGACCGCCATCCGGGCCTGACAGCAGGAAATATTGCGTGCCGCTGCGGTCGGCGGCGATCCGCGCCTCGATCGACAGCGCGATGGAGGTGGGCCCGCCCAGCCGTCCGGCATTCAGCAGCACGCCGGCATCGCGCTCGATCTCCGCCTGGATCTGCTGCACCGCGAAGCGGGAGGAGGCCCAGAAGCCGATGCCCGCCAGCAGCAGCGTGCCCAGCAGCGTCAGCGCCAGGTGCAGCAGGGTGATGCGGAAGCCGGTGGTGGCCCACCAGCGCGTCGGCCTTTCCTCAGGCATCGGGGGGTCGGGCGACGTAGCCGGCGCCGCGCAGGGTGTGGATCAGGGTGGGCTCCCCCAGCTTGGCGCGCAGGCGGCTGATATGGGTCTCCACCACGCTGGTGCGCGGGTCGAAATGGATGTCCCAGACCTGCTCCAGCAGCATGTTCCGGGTCACCACACGTCCGGCCTGGCGCAGCAGGACCTCCAGCAGGCGGAATTCGCGCGGCTGCAGCTCGATCCGCTGGCCGGCGCGGGTCACGCTGCGGCGCAGCAGGTCCATTTCCAGATCCGCCACGCGCAGCACCGAAGGCTCCGCGTTCAAGGCCGGCCGGCGGCCCAGCGCATGCACCCGGGCCAGCAGCTCGGCAAAGGCGAAGGGCTTGGCCAGGTAGTCATCCGCGCCGGCATCCAGCCCCTCCACCCGGTCGCCCAGCCCGGCGCGGGCCGTCAGCATCAGCGTCGGCGTCGCCACCCCGGCGGCGCGCAGCGCGCGCACCAGGCCGAGGCCATCCAGGTTCGGCAGCATGCGGTCCACCACCAGCAGGTCGTAGCCGCCGCCGATCGCCTCCATCAGCCCGGCGCGGCCATCCGGCACATGGTTCACCAGATGGCCGGCGCCGGTCAGGCCGCGCGCCACCTCCGCCGCCGTGCCGGCATCGTCCTCCACCAGCAGGATCCGCAAAGGCGCGCTCCTCCAACCTTACGAATTGGTAGCCCAGCCGCGAGCTGGCGGTGAGCCGGGCCCCTTAGATCGCCACTACGGGCCTATCCCGCATCGCAGAGGACCACGTCATGAGCAACACCCTGACCAAGCTGCCCCGCTCGCGCAAAATCCTGGCCGCCGGGCTGCTGTCCCTCGCGCTGGGCACCAGCGCGCTGACGGCGCTGCCCTTCGCCGGCCATGCCCAATCCCCGGCGGCCGAGACCGCCATCACCCTGCCGCGCCAGGCCGGCCCCGCCGGCTTCGGCGACCTCGCCGCCCGCGTGGCGCCGGCCGTGGTGCGCGTGACCGTGACCGGGGAGGCGCCGGCCGCCGCCCTGGCGGAAATCCCGCCCGAGCTGCGCGGCACGCCCATGGAACCCTTCTTCCGCCGCTTCCAGCAGCAGCAGCGCCCCGGCCAGCAGCCGGCGCCGCAGGGCCGCGCCCGCATGGGCCAGGGCAGCGGCTTCATCATCGATGCCGCCGGCTTCATCGTCACCAACAACCATGTGGTGGGCGATGCCACCAATGTCCGCGTGGAACTGGCCGATGGCCGCGACATGCCGGCCCGCGTCGTCGGCCGCGACCAGCAGACCGACCTGGCGCTGCTGAAGGTGGAGGCCGGCAGCCCGCTGCCGACCGTGGCCTGGGGCGACAGCGACGCCACCCGCATCGGCGACTGGGTGGTGGCCATGGGCAATCCCTTCGGCCTCGGCGGGTCCGTCACCGCGGGCATCGTCTCCGCCCGCGGCCGGCAGATCGGCGCCGGGCCCTATGACGACTTCATCCAGACCGATGCGCCGATCAACCCGGGCAATTCCGGCGGCCCGCTGTTCAACGCGAATGGCGAGGTGGTGGGCATCAACACCGCCATCTACGCGCCGGGCGGCGGCAATGTCGGCATCGGCTTCGCCGTGCCGTCCCGCATGGCGCGGCACGTGATCGCCGATCTGCAGCGGGATGGCGTGGTGGCGCGCGGCTGGCTGGGCGTGGCGATGCAGCCGATCGACAGCGAGCTGGCCGCGGCGCTGCGCCTGCCCAACCAGCACGGCGCCCTGGTGGCGAATGTGGAGCCGGACAGCCCGGCCGCCCGCGCCGGCCTGCGCGCCGGCGACGTGGTGGTGGGGATCGACGGGAAGGAGATCACCAGCCCGCGCGACCTGGCGCTGGCGGTGGCAGAGATCGAGCCCAATAGCCGCGCCACCCTGGCCCTGCTGCGCGACGGCAGCCGGACCGAGCAGGCGGTGACGGTCGGGCTGCGGGAGCAGCCGCAGCAGCAGGCCGAGGCCCGCCCTGAGGGCGCCCGCCCCGGCTCGCTCGGCCTGCGCCTGGCGCCGCGCGGTAGCGCGAGCGTCCAGGGCAAGGGCGCGCCCCAGGCGGAAGGCCAGGGCAACCGGGGCGTGCAGGTGGCCGCCGTTGACCCCGGCAGCGTCGCCGAGGCCCGCGGCATGCGCGCCGGCGACATCATCCTGCGCGTCGGCGACCGCGTGGTGAACAGCCCGCGCGACGTGACGGAGGCCGTGGCCGCCGCCCGCCGCGAAGGCCGCCCGGCCATCGCCCTGCAGGTCGCCCGCGACTCCGGCAATGCCTTCGTGGCGCTGCCGCTGTCCGGCCAGGGCTGAACCCCCCCCGGGTTCACGTCACGCCGCCCGGCGCCGCCCTTGGCGGGCCGGGCGGGAAGGGCGCCGCCGGGTGGGCTGTCAGCCACCCGGCGGCGCGCTACCCTGCTGGCGGAAACGCCACAGGACCCGACCATGACAGCGACCGAGCGCCGGAAAGCCTTCCGGGCCGTGCTTTCCGGCACCGCCTGCCTGCACCCCGCCAGCGTCTTCGACGCCATCTCCGGCCGCATCGCCGCCGATCTCGGCTTCGAGACCGCGATCCTCGGCGGCTCCGTCGCCTCGCTCGCCGTGCTCGGCGCGCCCGACCACATCATCCTGACCCTCACCGAATTCGCCGACCTCATCCGCCGCATCACCCGCGCCGGCGCCCCACCCCTGCTGGTGGATGCCGACCACGGCTACGGCAATGCGCTGTCCGTCATGCGCACCGTCGAGGAGCTGGAGACCGCCGGCGTTGCCGCCCTGACCATCGAGGACACGCTGCTGCCGCGCCCCTACGGCCCGGACCGCACCGAACTCCTCCCCCTCGCCGAGGGCCTCGGCAAGATCCGCGCGGCGCTGGCCGCCCGCACCGATCCCAGCCTGGTGATTGTCGCCCGCACCTCCGCCCTCTCCGTGACCACTACCGAGGACGCCGTCACCCGCGCCCGCGCCTATGCGGAGGCCGGCGCCGACGGCATCTTCGTCACCGGTCTCACCGACCTCGCCCAGCTCACCGCGCTGCGCGAGGCGACCGGCCTGCCCCTCCTCGTCGGCAGCGCCAAGCCCGGCCTCGGCGGTGCCGCCGATCTCGCCCGCCACGGCGCCCGCATCGCCCTGCAAGGCCACGCCACCTTCCCCGCCGCCATGCAGGCCGTGCACGACACCCTCAAGGCGCTGCGCGACGGCACCGCACCCAAGGACCTGCAAGGCCTGCCGGATTCTGCCACCACCAAGCGCTGGCAGCGGGACGGCCACTACGACACCGCCATCCGCGACTTCCTGGGCGGCTGACCCGGCCCCTGGCGCGCCTCCGCCATTCGCCCATACTCGTGGCGAATCGGAGGAAACGAACCAGGTGACGAGGCGGGAGTCCCGCGGCGCGTGAAGCCCCTCGCGCCCTTCCGGCAGCCGGGCTTCCGGCGGCAATTCCCGGCCGACCTCGCCACCTCCTGGGCCTTCGAGGTCGAGACCCTGGTGCTCGGCTGGTTCGTCCTGACGGAAACCGGCTCCGTCGTCTGGCTCACCGCCTTCGCCGCGCTGCAATACCTCGGCACGCTGATCGCCCCGATGTTCGGCGTGGCCGGCGACCGCATCGGCCATCGCCAACTCCTCTCCGCCATGCGCGGCTTCTACGCCGCCCAGGCCGCCATCATCGCCGCCATGGCCCTCACCAACACCCTCGGCGCCCCGCAGGTCCTCGTCATCGCCACCATGATGGGTCTGGTGCGGCCCTCCGACCTCGGCCTGCGCAGCGCCCTGATCGCCGCCACCATGCCGCCACCGCTGATGACCCAGGCCATGGGCATCTCCCGCAGCAGCGCCGATTCCGCGCGCATCGCCGGCGCCCTGGCCGGCGCCGGACTGGTCGCGACCCTCGGCCTCGGCCCCACCTACCTGGTCGTCACCGGCCTTTACCTGTTCAGCCTGGCCCGCACCCTCGGCGTCGCCGTCCCCACCCGACCCCCCGTCGCCCGCGCCTCCCCCTGGCGCGACCTGCGCGACGGCTTCGCCCATGTGCGCGGCAACCCACCGCTCCTCGCCACCATGCTGCTGGCCTTCCTGGTCAACCTGGCCGCCTTCCCCACCACCGGCGGCCTGCTGCCCTACGTCGCGCGCGAAATCTACGGAATGGACCAGGGCGGCCTCGGCACCCTCGTCGCCTGCTTCGCCGGCGGCGCCCTGGCCGGCACCTGTGTCGTCATCGCCCGCGGCGCCGCCCTGAAACCGGCCCGCAGCATGGTGCTGTCCTGCCTCGCCTGGTTCCCCATGCTGATGCTCTTCGCCCAGATCCGGGACCCCATCGCCGGCATGACCCTGATGGCCGTGATCGGCTTCACCCAATCCTTCGCCATGGTGCCGATGTCCGTCATCCTGCTGCGCTGCGCCGACGAACCCTACCGCGGCCGCGTCATGGGACTGCGCATGCTGGCCGTCTACGGCCTGCCCATCGGCCTGGTCCTGTCCGGCCCCGCCATCGCCTGGCTCGGCTTCACCCAAGCCACCACCCTCTACGCCACCATCGGACTGCTCTGCACCATCGCCATCACCACCACCTTCCACCCCCACCTGCTGCCCAGCACCGCAACCGCCAACACACCACGGCCTGGCTGAGGCGGTCGGTGGCCGGGACGGGGTGGGTGTTGGGCTGGTGGTTTGCAAGGAGGGCTCCGCCCTCCCTGCACCCTCCCGCCAAGGGGCAGTGGCCCCTTGGAACCCTTTGATTCATGAGTGGAAATGGAGAGGGGGGGGGGAGGAACCGCATGTCAGGCGGTCCCGCTGGCCCCTCTCCATTTCCACTCAAGGTCCTGAGGTCCAGGAGGCACGTCGGACACATGTGTCCGACCCTGGTGGGGGGTGCCGGGGGGCAAAGCCCCCTGGCGATCACCAGCGCACCACCCGCCCCCTCCGGCCGCCGACCGCCTCAATCCGGCCGAGGCGTGAGGGCGGTTTGGAGCCAAGTGCAGAAGGTGTGGACGGTGGAGCGGCGGGAGGCGAGTTCGGTCATCACCAGGTGGTAGCCGGTGCCGTCGTCGAGGGTGGGTTGGAAGGGGCGGATCAGGCGGCCGGCCTGGATGGCGTCGGCGACGAGGATGCCCCAGGCGACGGCGAGGCCTTGGCCGGCTTCCGCGGCGGCGAGGGTGAGGGCGGTTTCGTCGAAGCGGGGGCCGGGGGTGGCGAGGGCGGGGTCGAGGCCTGCGGCGGTCAGCCAGTCTCGCCAGTGGGGGCGTTCGGCGTAGTGCAGCAGGGTGGAGTTGGGGATGGCGGTAGCGGCGGGGGTGCCGGCGGGCAGGTAGTCGGGCGCGCAGACGGGGAAGAGCACTTCGCGGGTGAGGGGGCGCACGACGTGGCCGGGCCAGTCGCCGGTGCCGGCGCGGATGGCGACGTCGACATCGGCGCCGTGGAGTTGCGCGAAGTAGCGGTGGGTTTCGAGGCGGAGTTCGATCCAGGGATGGGCGCGGGTGAAGTCGGCGATACGGGGGGCGAGCACGCGCATGGCGAAGGTGCGGGCGGCGTTGACGACGAGGGTGGTGCGGGACCGGGGTTGGCCGATGCGGAACAGGCCGGCTTCGAGTTGTTCCAGGCCGCGGCGCACGTAGTCTGCCAGCAGGTCCCCGGCCTCGGTCAGTTTCAGGCCGCGCGGGCCGCGCAGGAACAGGGTTTCGGCCAGTTGTTCTTCCAGGGCCTTCACCTGGCGGCTGATGGCGCCTTGGGTGACGCCGAGTTCCTCGGCTGCGCGGGCCATGTTGAGGTGGCGGGCGGCGGCATCGAAGGCGCGAAGGGCCTGGAGGGGGAGGGCGGTGACGCCTTGAGTTAGGCTCATGGCGGCGCACCCTAATGGATCGCTACCGGGGGCGCCAAGCGGGCGGCAGACTGCCGCGATCCGCCGGAGCATCTCGGAAAAAAATGCACTTCGATCCCGTCACGCTGCAGATCCTGTGGAGCCGGCTGATCTCGATCGCCGATGAGGCGGCGGCGGCGCTGTTGCGGACCTCGTTTTCCACCATCGTCCGCGAGTCCAACGATTTCGCGACGGTGCTGATGGATGCGGAGGGCAACAGCCTGGCGGAGAATTCCATCGGCATTCCGAGTTTCGTGGGTCTTCTGCCGCGTACGCTGAAGCACATGCTGGCCGAGTATCCGCTGGAGGAGCTGCGGCCGGGCGATGTGCTGATGACCAACGATCCCTGGATGGGCACGGGGCATCTGCTGGACATCACCACGGCGATGCCGGTGTTTCATCAGGGCAGGCTGGTGGCCTTCGCGGGTGCCACTTCGCACATGCCGGATATCGGCGGCACCTTGTGGTCGGCCGATTGCACGGAGGTCTTCGAGGAAGGCCTGCGGATTCCGCCCACAAAATTCCTGGTGGAGGGGCGCGAGAACCGGGAGGTGGTGCGCTTCATCCGCGGCAATGTGCGCGTGCCCGACCAGGTGATGGGCGACATCCAGGCGCAGATCACGGCGATCACAGTGTGTGCGCGGCGCGTGGTGGAATTCCTGGGCGATACGGGCCTCGCGGATCTCACGGCGCTCTCGGCGACGCTGCAGGCGCGCGCGGATGGCGCGATGCGCCAGGCGATCGCGGCGCTGCCGGATGGCACCTGGCACGGCACGGTCTTCGCGGATGGCTATGAGGAGGCCGAGACGCGCATCCAATGCGCGGTGACCATCGCGGGCGACAGCCTCAGCGTGGATTACGCCGGCACCTCGCCGCAGATCGCGCGCGGGCTAAACAGCGTGATGAACTACACCTACGCCTATACGGTCTATCCGCTGAAATGCGCGCTGGACCCGATGACGCCGCGCAACGAGGGCAGCTACCGCGCCATCGGCGTGACGGCGCCGGAGGGATCCATCCTCAATCCGCGCTGGCCGGCGGCGGTGAATGCGCGGCATCTAACGGGGCTGTTCCTGTCGGGCGCGCTGTACAAATGCCTGGCGCAGATCGCGCCGGGGCTGGTGGTGGCGGACAGCGCCTCTCCGGCGCCACGGCCGGTCTATACGGGCCAGGATGATCGCGGCGATCGCTTCAGCCAGGTGCTGTTCGGCAGCGGCGGCATGGGTGCGACACAGGGGCGCGACGGGCTGAACACCACGGCCTTCCCGACCAATTCGGGCTCCGGCTCCATCGAGGCTTTCGAGGCCTCCGCGCCGATCCTCGTCTGGCGCAAGGACCTGTTGGCGGATAGCGGCGGGCCGGGGCAGTTCCGCGGCGGGCTGGGCC
Organism: Falsiroseomonas tokyonensis; assembly: GCF_019024325.1. Classification (GTDB taxonomy): domain Bacteria; phylum Pseudomonadota; class Alphaproteobacteria; order Acetobacterales; family Acetobacteraceae; genus Falsiroseomonas; species Falsiroseomonas tokyonensis. The sequence continues at coordinate 166,631 of NZ_JAFNJS010000001.1, read as the reverse complement.
AGGAGATCGAGCTGGAGGTGATGACCGACCAGCCCGTGCGCCTCTCGCTGATCTCGGACCGCATGAAGCACCCGGCGGGCGGGCTGGATGGCGCGCAGGCGGGGGCGCCGGCGCTGGTGCAGTTGCAGGACGGCCGCAAGCCGCATCCGAAGTCGCGCACCATGCTGGCGCCGGGGGACCGGCTGACCATGCATCTCGGCGGCGGCGGCGGCTATGGCGACCCCGCCTTGCGGGACCCGGTGGCGGTGCAGCGGGACATCGCCGATGGTTACGTCACGCCCGAGGGGGCGCAACGCGACTACGGGAGGAAAAACCAATGACAATGAAGCTCACCCGCCGTGCCCTGGCAGCCGCCTTCGCGGCTGCGCCCTTTGCAGCCCACGCGCAGGCAAACTGGCCGACGCGGCCGCTGCGGATGATCGTGCCCTTCGCGCCGGGCGGTGGCTCCGACACGCTCGGCCGGCTGCTGGCCACGCCGCTGGGCGCGGAGCTGGGCCAGCCCGTGGTGGTGGAGAACCGCGCCGGCGCCGGCAGCCAGATCGGCGCGGAGGCGGTGATGCGCAGCCCGCCGGATGGGCTGACCCTGCTGCTGGGCGATACGCCGCTGGCGACCATCCCGGCGGTGCAGGCGGCCAACAACCAGCCCGTGGCCTTCGACACGGCGCGGGATTTCACGCCGATCGCGACGCTCGGCGTGGCGCCGGCGCTGCTGGTGGTGGCGAGCAGCTCGCCCTTCCGCACCACGCGGGACCTGCTGGAGGCCGCCAAGGCGCGGCCGGAGGCGGTGAACGTCGCCTCCGGCGGCACCGCCACCAGCACGCATCTGATGATCGAGCTGCTGCAGATGCGCAGCGGCGTGAAGGTGACGCATGTGCCCTATCGCGGCACCGGCGCGGCGCTGCCGGATGTGCTGAACAACACGGTGCAGGCGATGATCCAGGCAATGGCCACCGCCGCGCCGCTGGTCGCCGCCGGGCAGATGCGGGTGATCGGCGTGGCGGCGGAGCAGCGCCTGGCCGCCATGCCGGATGTGCCGACGCTGCGCGAGCAGGGCGTGGACCTGGTCGCCGGCTTCTGGTGGGGCGTGCTCGGCCCGGCCGGCATTCCCGCGCCCATCGTGGCGCGGCTGCGCGAGGCGATCGACAAGTCGATGGCGACGGAAACGGTGCAGGCCCGGCTGCCGGCGCTGGGGCTGGAGCGGCTGCAGCTCGGCCCCGATGACTTTCGCAGCATGCTGGTGAGTGAGACGGCGCGTTGGCGCGACGTGGTGACGACGGCGGGGATCAAGCCTGAATGAGTGATGTCTCGAAGCCGCTGCGCATCGGTGTGGATGTCGGCGGCACCTTCACCGACTTCGTGCTGGTGGATGACGCCACCGGCCGCGTGCTGACCGGCAAGCGGCTGACCACGCCGGACGATCCCGGCCGCGCCATCCTCGAAGGCATCTCCCGGATCCTGTCGGAGGCGGGCGCCGCCATCGGCGATGTGCGCCAGGTGGTGCATGGCACGACGCTGGTGACCAACACCGTCATCGAGCGCAAGGGCGCGCGCATCGGCCTGGTGACCACGCGCGGCTTCCGCGACAGCCTCGAGATGGGGCGGGAGATGCGCTACGACCTTTACGACCTCTTCCTCGACAAGCCGGAGCCGCTGGTGCCGCGGCCGCGCCGCCATGCGGTGACGCAGCGGCACGATGCGCGCGGGCGCGAGCTGGTGGCGCTGGTTGAATCCGAGGTACGCGACGCGGCGCGTGCCTTGGGCGCGGATGCGGTGGAGGCGGTGGCGGTCTGCCTGCTGCACAGCTACCTCGACCCCGCGCATGAACGCCGCATCGGCGCGATCCTGGCGGAGGAGCTGCCGGGCGTGCCCGTCACGCTGTCCTCCGACGTGGCGCCGGAAATCCGTGAATACGAGCGCGCGAATACCGCCTGCGTGAATGCCTATGTCCTGCCGCTGATGGATCGCTATCTCGCGAGCCTGGAGGCGGAGTTGCGCCGGCGTGGCCTCGGCGGGCCGCTGCATCTGATGCTCTCGGCCGGCGGAATCGCATCGGTCAGCTATGCGCGGGCCAATCCCGTGCAGCTGATCGAGAGCGGTCCTGCGGCGGGTGCGACGGCCGCGATGCATTACGGCCGCATCGCCGGCGTGTCCGACATGATCTCCTTCGACATGGGCGGGACAACGGCCAAGATGTGCCTGATCGAGAAGGGGGAGGCGGAACATGCCTCGACCTTCGAGGCGGCGCGGGTGCGGCGCTTCCGCAAGGGGTCGGGGCTGCCGTTGAAGGTGCCGGTGATCGACCTGATCGAGATCGGCGCCGGCGGTGGCTCCATCGCGCATGTGAACGCGATGGGGCTGCTGAACGTCGGGCCGGAATCCGCGGGCTCTGTGCCCGGCCCGGTCTGCTACGGGCGCGGCGGCACGCAGCCGACGGTGACGGATGCGGATCTGCTGCTGGGCTATCTCTCGCCGGAGTATTTTCTGGGCGGCGAGATGGCGCTGGATCTGGCGGCGGTGGAGCGTGCGATGGAGACGCAGCTCGGCCAGAAGCTCGGCATGACGGCGCTGGAGGCCGCGGCCGGCATCCACAGCATCGTCAACGAGAACATGGCCGCCGCCACGCGCATGTATGTGGCGGAGAAGGGCCGCGATCCCCGCCGCTACGCCATGCTCGCCTTCGGCGGCGCCGGTCCGGTTCATGCCTATGGGCTGGCCAAACTGCTGAAGCTGTCCCGCGTCATCGTGCCGCAGGGCGCGGGCGTCGCCTCCGCGCTCGGCTTTCTCGTCGCGGCACCCGCCATCGACCTGGTGCGCTCCGGCGTGCAGCGGCTGACGGCGGTGGACTGGGACGGCGTCGCTGGAAAATTTGCGGAAATGGAGGCGGAGGCCCGCGCCATGCTGTTGGATGCCGGCGCGGCCGAAGGCGACGTGACGTTCCGCCGCAGCGCGGACATGCGCTATGCCGGCCAGGGTTTCGATATCAGCGTGCCGGTCCCCGACGCGGCGGATGCCGCGGCGGTGGAGCACGCCTTCCGCGAAACCTATTTCCAGCTCTTCGACCGGCGCATCACGGGCGTGGCGATGGAGGTGCTCTCCTGGCGCCTGCATGCCACCGCCAGCCGCCCCGCGGTGCCGGAAGGTTTCACGCCACCGAAGGGCGAAGGCCCGGCGCTGAAGGGGCATCGCAAGGTGTGGTTCGCCGCCACCGGCCTCGCCCCCTGCGCCGTCTATGACCGCTACCGCCTGCCCGTGGGCGAACGCATCGCCGGACCCGCCGTGGTGGAGGAGCGCGAATCCACCGTGGTGCTCGGCCCCGACGCGCATGTGACGCGCGACATCCACGGCAATCTGCTGATCGACATCACCTATCCGGAGGAGACCACCCCATGAGCAAGACGGCGGATTACGCCTGGCTCGACGGCAAGCTGGTGCCCTGGGCCAATGCCACCATGCATATCTCCACCGAATGCGTGCTGCGCGGCGAGAATGTCTTCGAGGGCATCCGCGCCTATTGGAACGAAGACCATCAGGAACTCTACACCTTCCGCCACGCCGACCACATCGCCCGCCTGCGCCAGGGCGCGCGAATCATGCGCATGACGATCCCGTACAGCGATGCGGAGATCGAGGCGGCGAGCCTGGAGCTCATCCGCGCCTGCAACTACCGGGAGACGATCCACTACCGCCCCGTGGTCTATTTCGCGGAAGGCGAGCTGACCCATTATCTGCCCAGCGAGATCCGCACCGGCTTCTTCATCCTGGCCTTCTCCATGCCGTCGAAGAAGGTGCAGGAGACCGGCGTGAAAAGCGCCATCAGCACCTGGCGCCGCAACAGCGACCTGTCGTCGCCTTCCCGCATCAAGTCGGGCGCGAACTATCACAACTCCCGCCTCGCCTATATCGAGGCGCGGATGAACGGCATGGGCCCGCCGGTGATGCTGAACGCGGCCGGCAAAGTCGCGGAAGGCCCCGGCGCCTGCGTGATGATCGTGCGCCACGGCAAGCTCATCACCCCGCCCGTCACCGCCGACATCCTGGAATCCATCACGCGGGAGACGCTGATGGAGCTGGCGCGGGAGGAGCTGGGCATGGAGGTGGTGGAGCGTGATGTCGACCGCTCGGAGCTCTATGTCGCCGATGAGGCCTTCTTCTGCGGCAGCGGCGCCGAGGTGCTGCCGATGGTCTCGATCGACCACTACGACATCGGCGACGGCACGCCGGGCGCCGTCACCCGGAAGCTGCAGCAGCTCTACAACGACGCGGTGCGCGGCAGGATCGAAAAGTATCGCCCCTGGCTGACACCGGTCTGGCGCGGCAATGCCGCGAAGGCCGCCGCGGAATGACGCGCAGCGTTGGAAGGCTCGTCGCCGAAAGCCTCGCCGCGCATGGCGTGGATCTGTTGTACTGCGTGCCGGGCGAAAGCTTTCTCGGGCTGACGGATGCGCTGGTGGATGTGCCGGCGCTGAAGCTGGTGGTGTGCCGGCATGAAGGTGGCGCCGCCTATATGGCCGCCGCCGATGGCCGCATGCGCGCCGGGCGCGCCGGCGTCTGCATGGTCTCGCGCGGCCCTGGCGTGTCGAACGCCATGATCGGCCTGCACACGGCCTTCCACGACGCCATCCCGATGGTGCTTTTGATCGGCCAGGTGGAGCGCCGCGACCGTGGCAGGGGCGCCCTTCAGGAGCAGAATTACGAAAAGTACCTGGCGGATACGGTGAAGGCCGTGATTCCCGTGGACATGGCGGTGCAGGCCAGCGAGGCGATCGCGCGCGCCTTCCACCTTGCCGAATCCGGCACGCCCGGCCCCGTGGCGGTGGTACTGCCGGAGGATGTGCTGGACGACGACGCCACGCAGATTCCGCTCGCCAAGCCGCGCATCCGCGCGACGCCCGGCCCCGCGCCGGCGCAGGTGGAGGAGCTGGCCAAGCGCCTGGCCGCCGCGCAGCGCCCGGTGGTGCTGGTCGGTGGCGCCATGGATGGCCCGCCCGCGGCGCTCTCCGCGCTGAAGCGCCTGGCGGAGGAATGGTCACTGCCGGTGGCGCCGACGCATCGCCGCCCGCACCTGTTCGACAGCCACCACCCCAACTATGCCGGCTATATCGGCAACCGCGTGCAGCCGCCGCTGATGGCGGCGCTACGCGAGGCCGATCTGCTGGTGGCGCTGGGCGAGCGGATGACCGATGTGGTCAGCCAATCCTACACCTGGCCGACCGCGCCCGACCCGCAGATCCCGCTGGTGCATGTCTGGCCCGACCCCTCCGAGCTCAACCGCGTCTTCCGCGCCGACCTGCCCATGGCCTGCGACCCGGCGCTGCTGGTGGAGGCGCTGCTTGCCCGCCGCACGCCGCCGACTCCCCCTGGCCGCGCCGCCTGGATCGCGCGGCTGCACGGGCTGCACCGGGACCTGACGGCGCCGCGCTGGGACCCGGCGCCGGATGGCGTGAATTTCTCCGCCGTCTGCATTGCGGTGGCGGAGCGGATGACGGCGGATGCGGTGCTCACCACCGATGCCGGCAATTTCACCAGCTTCGTGCACCGCCACATTCCCTTCCGGCCGGGCCAGATCTTCCTGGGCTCCGCGGTCGGCGGGATGGGCGCGGGCATGCCCATGGCGGTGGCCGCCAGCATCCGCCATCCGGGCCGGCAGGTGATCGCCGTGACTGGCGATGGCGGCGCGCTGATGACGGGCAATGAACTCGCCACCGCCATGCGCCATGGCGCGGCCCCGGTGCTGCTGGTCTCGGACAACCGCACCTATGGCTCGATCGGCATGCACCACGCCAACCGCTATCCCGGCCGGAACACCGCCGATGCGGCGGACCTGGTGAACCCCGATTTCGCCGCCTGGGGCCGCGCCTTCGGGGCGGAGGGCTTCACCATCGCCAGCGAATCCGACATCGCGCCCGTGCTGGATGCGGCGCTGGCGCCGCGCACGAAGCCGGCGGTGGTGCATGTGCAGGCCTCCGCCCTTCAGGTCACCGCCTGGCGGCGCCTGAAGGGGTGAGCCTCACGCCGTCCAGGCAGCCATGGTCGCCCGGGCGCATTCATGCATCACGGTCAGCGCGCGCTGCGTCGCGGGCACGCCGGTGACGAAGAGGTTCGGCCCGCCATCGCGCATCCGCTCCAGTCGCGGGATGGCCAGGTCGAAGCTGCTGTGGTTCGACAGGAACACGTCGATCTCCTGCTCCCCCGCCACCTGGCGGGCGCGGGCGGTGCCGTCGATATAGCTCTGCAGCCGCGGAAGCCTGTCCGGCTGCCGGCCGAAGTTGAAGGAGGTGCCGCCCCAGAGCAGCGCCCGATGCGTCGCACCGCCCAGCTTCAGGTCGATGATGGGTGAGATGGTGCCGCGGGTATGCCCGGGCGTGGACAGGATGCGCACCACCGTGTCGCCCAGCCGCACCTCGCTGCCGTCGCCGACGGAAATGTCCCGGCGCGGCGGCCGGCCCAGCTCCGGCCGGTCGAATTCCAGCCGGCCGGAATCCAGCATCTGCCAATCCGTCTCGCTCATCACCACGCGGGTGCCGTAGCGGCGGGTGAAGTGGCCGCAGCCGCCATAATGGTCGGCATGGCCATGCGTCACGATCATCAGCTTCACCTGAGCGGGGTCCAGCCCCATGCGGCGCAGCCCGCCCTCGATATCGCGCTCGGCCATGGCGTCGTGGTCCATGCCGTCGATCACAATGATCCCGTCGGAGGTCAGCAGCGCCCAGGCGCTGACCCAGTGGTTGCCCAGGAAGACCAGGTTGTCGAAGGCGCGCGCCGGCGGCGGCGTGGGTCGGGCGCGCTGCTCATCCGGCGTCGGCAGGCGCAGGCCGGGGGTGGGAGCGGCGACCTCCCCCAGCCGCAGCAGATGCGTCAGGTCATCCCCCGCCGCGGCGCGGGCCAGGGCCAGGTGCTGCTGCACCGCGGGTGACTGCGCGGCGGCCTGGCTGACCGGCGCGGCCAGCGCGGTGCAGCAGGCGCAGCCCAAAGCGAGCAGCTGGCGGCGGGAGGGCGCGACGGCCTCCGCCCGCAATGCCGTGGCGCGACGGCGTGCGAAGAACGACATGGACATCCTCCCATCGGACTTGGCGCGATCCTGCGCCTGCCGGGGCGGCGTTTCCAGCTTGGCGACGCTTCACGAAGCGGCGCGGGCCCCCTCGCCCCGCGCCGCGTTTTGCCATACCCATCCCCAAAGCCTCGGGGGAGCAGCATGGACCAGGTGGATTGCGTGGTGGTGGGGGCGGGCGTCGTCGGCCTCGCCGTGGCCCGGGCGCTGGCCCAGGCGGGGCGGGAGGTGCTGGTGCTGGACGCGGCGGAGGGCATCGGCACCGAGACCTCCTCCCGCAATTCGGAGGTGATCCACGCCGGCATCTACTACAAGGCCGGCAGCCTGATGGCGAAGACCTGCGTCGCCGGCAAGTGGAAGCTCTACGAATACTGCGACAGCCACGGCGTGCCCTATCGCAACTGCGGCAAGCTGATCGTCGCCACCAGCCAGGCGGAGGCCGAGCAGCTGGAAGGCATCCGCCAGCGCGCCGCCGCCAATGGCGTGGACGATTTGCGCTTCATCTCGGGGGATGAGGCGCGGGCGATCGAGCCGTCCCTGTCCTGCACGGCGGCGCTGGTCTCACCCTCCACCGGCATCATCGACAGCCATGCCTATATGCTGGCGCTTCAGGGCGATGCCGAGGATGCGGGCGCCATGTTCGCCTTCCACGCGCCGGTGCTGCAGGGCCGCGTGGCCGGCGCGCGGATCGAGCTGGAGGTGGGCGGGGCAGAGCCCATGGCGCTGTCCTGCAACCTGCTAGTGAACTCCGCCGGCCTGCATGCGCCGGGCCTGGCGCGGCGGATCGCGGGCATGCCGGAACAGCACATCCCCGGCGCCTTCTACGCCAAGGGCAACTACTTCAGCCTGACGATGAAATCGCCCTTCAGCCGGCTGATCTACCCGGTGCCGGTGCCGGGTGGCCTGGGCACCCACCTGACCATCGACCTCGGCGGCCAGGCGCGCTTCGGGCCGGATGTCGAATGGGTCGACCGCATCGACTACAATGTGGACCCGCGGCGGGGGGAGCTGTTCTACGACAGCATCCGCCGCTGGTGGCCCGCCCTGCCGGATGGCGCGCTGGCGCCGGGCTATTCCGGCATCCGCCCGAAGACGGTGCCGCAGGGCGCGCCGGGCCAGGACTTCGTCATCCAGGGTCCGGCCACCCATGGCGTGCCGGGCCTCGTGAACCTCTTCGGCATCGAGAGCCCGGGGCTGACGGCCTCCCTCGCGCTGGCGGAGGAGGTGATGGCGGCGATCCCTACAGCGTGAAGGCCACGCCCTTTTCCGGCACCAGCACGCGGGCCTTGGCGCCCGCCATCTCCCGCTCGAAGACCGAGGCATCCGGCGCGATCATCGGGAAGGTGCCGAAGTGGCAGGGGATGGCGGTGGTGACGCTGGGCAGGAAGCGCTTCACCGCCAGCGCGCCGCGCTTGCCGTCCATGGTGAAGCGGTCGCCCACCGGCACCATCGCCACCGTCGGGCTGTGCAGCTCCCCGATCAGCGCCATGTCGCCGAACACCTCGGTATCGCCCATGTGATAGACCACCGGCTCGCCCTTGGCCTTCGGCGTGATCACCAGCCCGCCGGGCAGGCCGAGGTCCTGGGTCACGCCGTTCTCGTCCATCACCGCCGAGGAATGGAAGGCGATGGTCAGCGTCACCGCAAAATCGTCCTGCTGCGTGGTGCCGCCCGTGTTCATCGGGTCCATGGCCTTCAGCCCCTGGCGGGCCAGCCACATGCAGATCTCGAAATTCGCCACCACCTTGGCGCCCGTCCGCTGGTGGATCGCCAGCGTGTCGCCGACATGGTCGCTGTGGCCATGCGTCAGCAGGATGTGGGTGGCGCCCGCGCTGGCCGCCTCGGCATCGCCCTGGAAGACCGGGTTGCCGGTCAGGAAGGGGTCGATCAGCACCACCGAATTGGCGAATTCCAGGCGATAGGCCGAGTGCCCGAACCAGGTGATTTTCATGGATTCTCTCCGTCTGTCGCGGCCCGCCTTCTAGCCCAGGTATGGGCCGAGCGTCACCGCGGGGGGGCCAGCAGCTTCCAGATGCCGGTGGCCGCGATCACCGCCGTATCGCCGGCGCGCAGCGTGCCACGCACGAAGACCACGCTGCGGGTCTGCCGCGTGATCTCCCCCGCGCCCACCAGAAACTGCCCCGGCTTCGCGGCCGCCAGGTAGTGCAGGTCGAGCTGGATGGTGGCCAGGTTGATGCCGCCGCCGGTCGCGGCGCGCACGATCAGCCCCAGCGTATGGTCCATGAAGGTGGCGAGGATGCCGCCATGGATGACGCCGCGGCCATTGGCGTGGTCCGGGCGCGCCGCAAAACCGTATTCGGCGCCGCGCTGCCAGAGTGGGTTCGCGGTCTCCGGCAGGCCGGAGGGGGTGACGATCTGCCAGCCATCGGTGGCGGGGTCGTAAGCGGTGCTGTCCATCCACTCAGTCTTCCGCGGATTCCCGCTTCGCGCCATCCAGCAGCGCCGCGCGCCGCGCCTCCGCCGCGCGATCGGCCAGCTTCTCCGCCTTGGTGCGGCCGTGCTTCACGCGGTTCGCGGCGGCCTCCGCCTCCGCCTGCCGCTTCGCCAGCGCCTTGCGCGCATGGTTGAGGTTGACGAGTTTGCCCATAAGGGAACACTACCGTGCTGAACCTGCGCGGGAAACGTCATGCAGATCGAGCTCAAGGCCGCCGATGGCCATCGCCTGAATGCCTATCGCGCCGGCCCCGCCGATGCGAAGCGTGCCCTGGTGGTGGTGCAGGAAATCTTCGGCGTGAACCGCCATATGCGGCATGTCTGCGACGCTTTCGCGGCCGAAGGCTATGCGGTGGTCTGCCCGGCGCTGTTCGACCGCGTCGAGCGCGGCGTCGAGCTCGGCTATGCGGCGGAGGATGTGGCCCGCGGCCGCGACCTGCGCGCCAAGGTCGATGAGAAGGACACGATGCTGGACATCGAGGCCGCCGCCGCCGCCCTGCCGGGCACGGCCGCGCGCGGCATCGTCGGCTATTGCTGGGGCGGCACCATCGCCTGGTGGGGCGCGACGCGCAGCCACAGCTTCAAGGCCGCCTGCGGCTGGTATGGCGGTGGCATCGCCGGAACCCGCACGGAAAAGCCCGCCTGCCCGGTGCAGCTGCATTTCGGCGAGGTCGATGCCTCCATCCCGATGTCGGATGTCGAACTGATCCGCCAGGCGCAGCCGGGCGTCGAGATCTTCGTCTATCAGGGCGCCGGCCATGGATTCGGCTGCGAGGAGCGCGGCTCCTACAAGCCGGCCGATGCCGATGTGGCCCAGGCCCGCACGCTCGCCTTCTTCGCCAAACATCTCTGACCCAAGCATTGGGGAGCTGACGCCATGCTCGGCTACTACATCACCTCCGGCATCTGCCTGGCCCTGCTGATCATGATCCCGATCTGGAGCCCGGGCGGCGCGCAGCCGACCTATCCCTTCTGGGTCATTGCGCTGCTGGCCCTGGTGGTCTTCGTGGTGCCGCTGGTGCTGCGCCGCCGGAAGCGGGAGGGCGCGGCCCAGTCCGGCGAGCTGGCGGTGCGGCTGGAGGAAGTGAAGGACTAGCTCAGCCCGCCCGCCGCCGCAGCACGGCCGCCGCCGCGGGGGCCGTGCCGAGCAGGCCCAGCAGCAGCGCCAGCGGCAGCGCGGCCGCGGCGCCGAACTGGCTGAAGCCCAGCGCGCCCAGCGTGCCGCCCGCCAGGAAGGCGCAGAGCATGGCGCCCAGCAGCCGCAGCTTCGCGCGATCGGCGCGCACCGCCGGACCCAGCCCGCCGCGGTTCCAGTAGCCCAGCTTGCCCAGCTCGATGCCGATGTCGGTGACGATGCCGGTCACATGGGTGGTGCGCAGCCGGGCGCCGGAGACCTTGGTGATCGTGGCGTTCTGCAGCCCCATGAGGAAGCAGAGCAGCGCCACCGCCACCGTCAACGCCCCCCTCAACGCCCCTGGCACCCCGCCGCCCCAGACCATGCCGGCCGCGCCAAGGCCCGCCAGCAGCACCCCCTCCAGCAGCAGCGGCAGGGCATATTGCGCGGTGGATTCGTGCCGCCGGCCCCAGTTGATCAGCCAGGCGGAGGTGGCGGCGCCCAGCACGAAGCAGAGCACCGCCGCCAGCCCGGCCCCGGCCAGCGGCCAATGGCCGAGCGCCGCATGGTCCGCGACGGCGGAGACAATGCCCGACATGTGGGAGGTATAGTGCCCGACGGCGAAGAAGCCGCCGGCATTGATCGCGCCGGCGATGAAGGCCAGCGCATAGGCCAAATGGCGGTCGCTGGCCTCGCTGCGCCGGTCCGCCACCAGGCGATGCGCGAAGAGGATGGCCGGCGCCAGCGGGCGCAGCAGCCGCGCGGGCACCGGTCAGGCGGCCCGCAGCACCCGCCCGGCCACCGCATCCAGCTTCGCCATCAGCGCCGGGTCGCGCTTTTCCGGCGCCGTGATCAGCGCATGGTCCAGCGCGCGGTCGCAGCCGGCGGGGCAGTGGCCGCGCGGCGCGCCGAGGCCCGGCACCACATCGGCGACCAGCCCGCGCGCCAGGTCGGCATTGCCGAACAGCACCTTCACCACCTGGTCCACCGTCACCGCATCATGGTCCGGGTGCCAGCAGTCGAAGTCGGTCACCATGGCGACGGTCGCGTAGCAAAGCTCCGCCTCCCGCGCCAGCTTCGCCTCCGGCATGTTCGTCATGCCGATCACGCTGCAGCCCCAGCTGCGATACAGCAGGCTTTCCGCCTTGGTCGAGAATTGTGGGCCTTCCATCACCATGTAGGTGCCGCCGCGCGTCACCGGCAGGCCCAGCTTGCGGGCCGAGGCCTCCAGCGCATCGCCGAGCCGCGGGCAGACCGGATGGGCCACCGAGACATGGCCGACGCAGCCGGTCTCGAAGAAGGATTTTTCCCGCGCAAAGGTGCGGTCGATGAACTGGTCGACGATGACGAAGTGGCCCGGGGGCAGCTCCTCCTTCAGCGATCCCACCGCAGAGAGGGAGATGATCTCGGTGCAGCCCGCCCGCTTCATCGCATCGATATTGGCGCGGTAGTTCAGGCGGGAGGGCGGGGTGGGGTGGCCGCGGCCATGGCGCGGCAGGAAGCGCACCGGCACGCCGGACAGCGTGCCATGCAGGATCTCGTCCGAGGGCTCCCCCCAGGGGCTTTCGATGCGCTTCCATTCGCGCTGCTGCAGCCCCGGCAGATCGTACAGGCCGGAGCCGCCGATCAGGCCGATGACGGGGGTGACGGTTTCGGACATGCGGAGGCTCCTGGCTGCGCGGGGCTTCTACAATGGGGCCCGGAAAGCAGAAAGGGCCGCCCCCTGGCGGGAGCGGCCCTTCCGGAAACCGGCCCGGGGGCTCGGCTTCAGTGCTTCACATCCGCCCAGACCTTGCGCTTCACCGCATAGGTCAGGCCGCCGAGGACGATCAGGAACAGGATCATCTTCACGCCCATGGCGCGGCGCTGCTCGGTCTCCGGCTCCGCCGCCCAGGCGAGGAAGGTGGCGACGTCGCGGGCCATCTGGTCCACCGTCGCGGCGGTGCCATCGGCATAGGTCACCTGGTCCGGGTTCAGGATCGGCGGCATGGCGATCTGATGGCCCGGGTAATAGGCGTTGTAGTACATGCCATCGGCCACGGTGAAGCCGGCCGGCGGATCGACATAGCCGGTCAGCAGGGCGTGCAGGTAGTTGGCGCCATTCGGCCGCGCCTTGGCCATCACCGAGAGGTCCGGCGGATAGGCGCCGTTGTTGGCGGCACGCGCCGCCAGTTCATTGGCGAAGGGCCGGCGGAAGCGGTCGGACAGGCGGGCCGGGCGCTCGAACATCTCGCCCGTATCGTTCGGCCCGTCCATCACGGTGAAGGTGCCGGCCAGGGCGCGCACCTGGTCCTCGCTCAGCCCGATCTCCAGCAGGTTGCGGTAGGACAGGTGGTACATGCCGTGGCAGGCCGAGCAGACCTCCTTGTAGACCTGCAGGCCGCGCTGGGCGGCGCCGCGGTCGAAGGTGCCGAAGAAGCCGGCGAAGCCGAAATTGGCGTCCGGGATGGCAATCGCCTCCCCCGCCGCGCGGGCCGGGCTGGGCAGCACGGCGCCGAGGCTGGCCACGGCGCCCAGGGCCAGGGCGCCGATCAGGTTGCGGACAGCGCGCATCAGGCCTTCTCCATCGGCTTCGCCGCGGCGCCCGCCATCACCGGTCCGCCACCGCGGAGGACAGGCATGGCGATGCTCTCGGGCAGCGACAACGGCCGTTCAAGGCGGCCAAGCAGGGGCAGGATCACCAGGAAGTAGGCGAAGTAATAGGCGGTGGCGATGCGGGAGATCGTCACATACGGCTCCTCCGCCGGCTTGCCGCCCGCCCACATCAGCACGAAGAAGGCGATGAGCCAGAGGAACAGCGCCCACTTCGCCACCGGGCGGAAGCGCATGGAGCGCACCGGGGAGGTGTCGAGCCAGGGCAGGATGAACAGCACCGCGATGGAGCCGAACATCAGCAGCACGCCGCCGAGCTTGTCCGGAACGGCCCGGAGAATGGCGTAGAAGGGCAGGAAGTACCATTCCGGCACGATATGCGCGGGCGTCACCAGCGGGTTCGCCGGGATGTAGTTGTCCGGGTGGCCGAGGTAGTTCGGCATGAAGAACACCAGGAAGGCGAAGACGATGAAGTAGACGATCAGCCCGACGCTGTCCTTCGCCGTGTAGTAGGGGTGGAAGGGCAGGGTGTCCTGCGGGCCCTTCGGGTCGATGCCCAGCGGGTTGTTGGAGCCGGTGATGTGCAGCGCGGCCACGTGCAGGAAGACCACGCCGGCGATCACGAAGGGCATCAGGTAGTGCAGGCTGAAGAAGCGGTTCAGCGTCGGATTGTCGACGGAGAAGCCGCCCCAGAGCCAGGTCACGATGTGCTCGCCCACCAGCGGGAAGGCGGAGAACAGGTTGGTGATGACGGTGGCGCCCCAGAAGGACATCTGGCCCCAAGGCAAGACGTAGCCCATGAAGGCGGTGGCCATCATCAGCAGGAAGATCACCACGCCGAGGATCCACAGCAGCTCCCGCGGCGCCTTGTAGGACCCGTAATACAGGCCGCGCCAGATGTGGATGAACACCACGATGAAGAACATCGAGGCGCCGTTCATGTGCACATAGCGGATCAGCCAGCCGTAGTTCACGTCCCGCATGATGCGTTCGACACTGTCGAAGGCATAGGACGTGTGCGGCGTGTAGTTCATCGCCAGAAAGATGCCGGTCGCGATCATGATCATCAGCGTGACCATGGCGAGGGCGCCGAAGTTCCAGAAGTAGTTGAAATTCCGGGGCGTCGGGAACGTCCCGTATTCCTTCTGCATCATGGTGAACACCGGCAGCCGCTGGTCGACCCAGCGGAGCACGGGGTTCTTGATGGTGCTGTCGTGAAGGCCGATGGCCATCTTGCCTGGCTCCCCAGTGGAGGTTGAGGGCGGGCGCGGACGATACCGCGCCCAGCCGCGCTCAGCCGATCCTGATTTGCGTGTCGGAGGTGAAGCTGTATTCGGGAACCGCAAGGTTCAGCGGCGCCGGGCCGAGGCGGATGCGTCCCGAGGTGTCGTAGTGGCTGCCATGGCAGGGGCAGAACCAGCCTTGGTATTCACCCCTGGCATCGGTCGGCTTCTGGCCGAGCGGCACGCAGCCCAGATGCGTGCAGACGCCCACCACGACCAGCCACTGGTCCCGCTGCACCCGGCTCTGGTCCGTCGCCGGGTCCTTCAGCTGCGACAGCGGCGTGGCGCGCGCGGCCTGGATCTCCTCCGCCGTGCGGTGGCGCACGAAGACCGGCTTGCCGCGCCAGACCACGGTCACCGCCTGGCCGACCGCAATCGGCGTCAGGTCCACTTCGGTCGAGGCCAGGGCCAGCACGTCCCGTGCCGGGTTCATCGAGCTGATGAAGGGCCAGACCACCGCGCCGACGCCGACCGCCGCGAAGGCGCCGGTGGTCAGCATCAGGAAGTCGCGGCGCGTCTCGCCTGCCGCAGCACCATGGGGGGCACCATGGGGCGCACCATGCTGGGCGGATCCAGCCGGGGCTACCCCAGGGGACACCATTGTTTCGGCCATCTCGTCGTCCTTTTCCGCCTGCCGCTTGCGGCTCTACCCACCCGTATTGCCACCCGTCCGGGCCCGAGCCGGCTGGAACCGTTGTCCGAGACCGCTTGCCGGGCCTTGCGGAAGACCCGCCAGGCGACCCACTTACCCGCAAACCTTCGCTCCAGACCGGCGGGTCGAGGGCCAGACGCTTGCGCGACGGGCACGAAAGCCTCTTCTGCCGGAAATGGCGCTGCGGAGCATATAAAGGGTGGCTTACGGCGGTGTCCATCCGCTGTCGTGCCTGAAATCTCGGCCATGCACCGCCCGGGCCGGGGGCCATGCACCGCCCCCGGCCGGAGGCCGTGAACTGCAGGGTCCCGGGCCGCGCGTCGCAAGCGCCCAGTCCATGCGCCGCATGGGGCTCATCCTTGATCGGCAAGGGTCGCCAGACGGTTAAGGCCCTGCCAATCTGCCGCGCCATGCGGCTGCCGGCCGGTGGCCATCCGAGGAACGTCCAGCATGCCCGAATCCCCGCTTCCCGCCGCCGTGGCGCCGACTGGCAATCCCCCTGGCAATCCCCCTGGTAATCCCCCTGGCCACCCGATGGTGGCCCCCGCCCGCGCCTGGTTCGAAAGCCTGCGCGACCGCATCTGCGCGGAATTCGAGGCGATCGAGGACGAACTCTCCGCCGGCCCCCATGCCGGCCTGCCCGCCGGCCGCTTCCAGCGCACCGCCTGGGACCGCCCGGAGGGGGGCGGCGGCGTGATGTCCGTGATGAAGGGGCGGGTCTTCGAGAAGGTGGGGGTGAATGTCTCCACCGTCTTCGGCGAATTTTCGCCCGAGTTCCGCAAGCAGATTCCGGGGGCGGAGGAGGATCCGCGCTTCCTGGCCACCGGCATCTCCCTGGTCGCGCACCAGCGCAGCCCGCGCGTCCCGGCGGTGCATATGAACACCCGCTTCATCCTGACCACCAAGGCCTGGTTCGGTGGCGGCGGCGACATCACGCCGATGGACCACGCCGCACCGCACAGCCTGGAGGATGCGGAGGTCTTCCACGCCGCCTACCGCGCCGCCTGCGACCGCCACGACCCGAGCTACTACCCGCGCTTCAAGCAGTGGTGCGACGAATACTTCTTCCTGCCGCACCGCAACGAGCCCCGCGGCCTGGGCGGCATCTTCTACGACTGGCTGGGCGACCGCACGCCGGGGCGCGGGGTGGAGAATGACTTCGCCTTCACCAAGGACGTCGGCCTGGCCTTCCTCGAGGCCTATCCCGCCATCGTCCGCCGCCGCATGCATGAGAGCTGGACCGAGGCCGAGCGCGCCCACCAGCTGATGCGCCGCGGCCGCTATGTGGAGTTCAACCTGCTCTATGACCGCGGCACCATCTTCGGCCTGAAGACCGGCGGCAATGTCGAGGCGATCCTGATGTCCCTGCCGCCGGAGACCGGCTGGCCGTAACGACGCTCGACAGCCGCCCCGCCGCTTCGGCACACTCCGCCGCAACGGGCCGGATGGCCCTGCCCAGGAGGCTGCCGATGATCGAGATCACCGTGAATGGCGCGCCGCGCCAGGTGGATGTGGAAGCCGATACCCCGCTGCTCTGGGTGCTGCGGGACACCCTCGGCCTGACCGGGACGAAATACGGCTGCGGCGTCGCCCAGTGCGGCGCCTGCACCGTGCTGGTGGATGGCACCGCCATGCGGTCCTGCCAGGTGCCGGTGGACAGCGTGGCGGGCCAGCGCATCACCACGATCGAGGCGGTGGAGGCCGATCCGGTCGGGGCAAAGCTGGTTTCGGCCTGGGTGGCGCTGGACGTGCCGCAATGCGGCTACTGCCAGTCCGGCCAGCTGATGGCGGCCACCGCCCTGCTGAAGGAAACGCCGAAGCCGAGCGATGCGGATATCGCCGCCGCCATGACCAATCTCTGCCGCTGCGGCACCTACAACATGATCGCCGCCGGCATCCGCCAGGCGGCGGATGCGGCGTGAGGGGGGAACAGGCGATGACCCGTCTCGATGACGCGCTGGCCGCGCTGCAGGGCAGCGCCCCGCTGAACCTTTCGCGCCGCGCCGCGCTGGGGGCCGGCCTCGGTGGCGGGCTGCTGCTGGCGCTCGGCATCCCGCAGCGGCCGGCCCGCGCCCAGGCCATGGGCGGGCTGGCGCATGCGCGGAAGGTGCCCTCCTACCTCACCATCCGGCCGGATGGCCGCATCCTGCTGCAGAACCCCTTTGCGGAAGGCGGGCAGGGCATCCATACCGCCGTCGCGCAGATCGTGGCGGAGGAGCTGGACGCCGATCTCGCGGCCTTCGAGGTGCAGACGGCGCCCGCCGGGCCGGACTACCAGGTGCTGTTCAACGGCACCCGCCGCGTCACCGGCGGCAGCTTTTCCATCCGCAACACCTTTGCGCATTTCCGGGTGCTGGGCGCGACGGCGCGGGCGATGCTGCTGGCCGCCGGCGCGCAGCGCCTCGGCGTGCCGGCAAGCGAGCTGAGCACGGAGCCCGGCTTCGTGATCCATGCCGCGACCAGCCGCCGCATCCCCTATGGCGAGCTGGCAGAGGCCGCCGCCGCCCTGCCGGTGCCCGCCGATGCCGAGCCCAAGACCGGCGCCTTCCGCCTGATCGGCACGCCGCAGAAGCGCCTCGATACGCGGGCGAAAAGCACCGGCCAGGCGCAATACGGCATCGACATGCGCGTTGACGGCATGCTGCAGGCCGCCGTGGTGCATGCGCCACGCGCCGGCGCCGAGCCGGGGGAGGTGCTGAACGAGGCCGCGCTGCGCGCCATGCCCGGCGTGCATTCCGTGCACCGCCTGCCCGGCGCCGTCGCCGTGCTGGCCGACAGCTTCTGGCGCGCCCGCAAGGCAGCGGAGGCGGCGGAGGTGGCCTGGACCGCGCTCTCCGGCCAGCCGGTGGTGCCGCAGGACTTCTCCTCGGACGGGATGCGGGAGGCGCTGCGCGCCCAGGCCGATGCGCCGGGCAACCCCGCCAATGATGCGAAGGGCGATGCGCCGGCCGCGCTGCGGGCCGCCGCCAAGGTCGTGACGGCGGATTACGACGCACCCTACCTGGCCCATGCGCAGCTGGAGCCGCCCTCGGCCACCGTGCGCTTCAATCCGGATGGCACGCTGGACGTCTGGACCCCGAACCAGTCGCCCGAGGCCTTCCAGGGCATCGCGGCGCGCGAATCCGGCCTGGCGGCGGAGAAGATCCGCATCCATTCGCCACTGCTGGGCGGCTTCTTCGGCCGGCACTTCACCTATGGCAACATCCACCCGATGAACCAGGCCATCCGCCTGGCGCGGGCCGTGGAACGCCCGGTGAAGGTGATCTGGACGCGGGAGGAGGAATTCGCCCGCGACGCCTACCGCCCCATGGGTTTTGTTCGTTTGCGCGCAGGCTTGGACGCGGCGGGGAAGATCACCGCCTTCCACGCCACGGTCCCCGGCGAGGGGCCCGTGGCAAAACATTTCGGGACGGCGCGGATGGGCAATCCGCCGGTCGACACCTCGGCGGTGGAGGGCGTGGCCTTCAAGCCCTACGCCATCCCGAACCATCGCGTGGAATGGGTGCATGTGCCGCACCCGATCAATGTCGGCTTCTGGCGCTCCGTCGGCCATTCCATGAACGATTTTTTCTACGAAGCCTTCCTGGACGAGGTGGCGGAAGCGGCGGGCGCCGATCCGCTCGCCTTCCGCCGCACCCATCTGTCCGACAGCCCGCGGCACCTGGCGCTGCTGGATGCGGTGATGGAGCTTTCGGGCGGCTGGCGGCGCGGCCCCTATGAGGCAGCTGACGGCACCCGCCGCGCCCGCGGCCTGGCCATGGCCTCCCCCTTCGGGTCGGAGGTCGCGACCGTCGCGGAAGTGTCGCTGCGGGACGGGGAGGCGGTGGTGCACGACATCTTCGTGGCCATCGACCCCGGCCGAGTGGTGAACCCCGCCATCATCAAGGCGCAGGTGGAAAGTGCGGCCTGCATCGGCCTGTCCTCGGCGGCCTTCGAGGAAGTGGTCTTCGAGGGCGGCCAGCCGCAGCAGCGCAACTTCGACACCTACCGCACCCTGTCCCGGGCGGAGATGCCGAAGGTGCATGTGCGGATCGTGGAAAGCGGCGCGCCCATGGGCGGCATCGGCGAACCCGGCACGCCGGGCGTGCCGCCGGCCGTGGCCAATGCCATCGCCGCGCTGACCGGCCGGCGCATCCGCAGCCTGCCCTTCGGCAAGCATCGGCTGGGCGAGGCCTAGCATTGGATTAACTGAAAGCAACCTTGCGGGCGGGGTCACGTTACCAGTCCTTCATCTATCAGGAGGACCCGCCATGGCGATCACCCGCAAGGAAGAGCAGCGCCTGCTCTCGCATGAGGAGGCGGCGCTGCTGGAGCCGAGCCATCATCCGGCGCTGGCCGCGCTGCCGGCGGAGGAGCTGCGGGCCCTGGCGGAACGCCTGCGCGGCGCCCATCGCCGCGCCCGCGACCTGGTGCGGGAGGCCCAGCGCAGCCGGCGCGGCAAGGGCGTTCCGGTGCGGGGCGAGGCCGTGGCCACGCCGCGCGCGGCCACCGCGGCGGCCGAGAAGCTGTCGCAGAAGAAGCAGGTCTTCGCCGCCGCGCTGCGCCGGGTGAATGCGCAATTCGCCCGCCAGGCGGACCGCCGCAGCAAGGACCGCAATGCCGAGGCGCTGCGCGCCGCCCTGGCGCGCCGCCGCAGCGCGCGCCCGCACCACCCCCAGCCCGGCCGCACCCCCGGCCGCGGCATGCGCGACACCAGCCCGATGGAGGTGCATCCCGGCCCGGACCCGCGGGCCATCGGCAGCATCTCCCAGGCCACAAGGGACAACCAGGCACGGCGGGATGGCTGAAGCGCCGGGATTCAGAGGGGCGGTAGCCGCCGGGACGGGGGGCGGCTACCCTGGGAGCGGTCCCACGTCCAGGAGCAAGAAGAATGACCATCAGCCGCCGCGCCCTTTTGGGCACGACGCTCGGCGCCCCCTTCGCCGCCACCCTGCCGCCGCTCGCGGCCCCCGCTCTGGCGCAATCGGCCTGGCCCAACCGGCCGGTGCGCGTCATCGTGCCCTGGCCGCCCGGCGGGTCCACCGATGTGCTGGCGCGCCTGATCTCCGAACAGCTGTCGCAGAAGCTGGGCCAGCCCTTCGTGGTCGAGAACCGGCCGGGCGCCGGCGGCAATATCGGCGCCGATGCGATCGCGAAATCCACGCCGGATGGCTACACCATGGGCCCGGTCACGGTCGGCGGCTGGTCGATCAACCAGTACCTCTATGCCCGCCTGCCCTATGATCCGGAGAAGGACATCGCGCCGATCTCCATGCATTGGGAATTGCCCAATGTGCTGGTGGTACCCACCGCGCATGTGCCGGCGACCAATCTGAGGGACTTCATCACCTGGGCGAAGGCCAAGCAGGGCGGGGTGAACTACGGATCGCCCGGCGTCGGCACCACGCCGCATCTCTCGGGCGCCATGTTCACCAACCGGCTGGGGATCGAGGGCGTGCACGTGCCCTTCCGCGGCGCGGCGCAGACCATCCCGGCGCTGCTGGGGGGCGATGTGAACTTCGCGCTGGACAACCTGGCCTCCTATGTCCCGGTCATCACGGCCGGGCAGATGCGGGCGCTGGCGGTGACGAGCGCGGAGCGCTGGCCGACCCTGCCGGATGTGCCCACCATGGCGGAGGCCGGCGTGCCCGATTTCGTCGTCACCTCCTGGTGCGCCATGGCCTTCCCGGCCGGCGTGCCGGCCGCGATCACCCAGCGCGCCTCCACCGCGATCAAGGAGGTCTCGGAGACGCCGGCGATGCAGGACCGCTTCCTGCGCACCGGCGCGCGGGCCATCTGGAGCACGCCGGAGGAGGCGGCCGCGCGCGCCGCGCGGGAGCGGCCGATGTGGCGGGAGACGGTGCGGATTTCCGGCGCCCGCCTGGAATAGCCCGCGGCCGGCGCGGCATCTCGGCGGCATCAGGCAGGGTGGCGGATGGAGCGGATCGGTGAGGCGGCCCTGGCCTGGGCGGAGGCGAATGCGGCCTGGGCGCCGCTGATCGCCTTCGCCGTCGCCTTCGTCGAATCCGTGCCGCTGATCGGCATCTTCCTGCCCGGCTCCGCCCTGCTGCTGGGGCTGGGGCTGCTGATCGGCACCGGGGTGCTGCCGGCCTGGCCGATGCTGCTGGCCACCTTCGCCGGCGCCGTGATCGGCGACGCGCTGGGCTTCTGGCTGTCGCGCTGGCTGGGCCCCGCCTTCGTGCGCGCCCACCTGCCGCGCGGCTATCGGCGCAGCTATGCGCGCGGCGTGCTGATCTTTCGCCGCTGGGGCATCTGGGCGGTCTTCATCGCCCGCTTCATCAGCCCCCTGCGGGCGGTGGCGCCGGTCATCGCCGGCGTCTCCCGCATGTCCAACTGGCGCTTCCAGGCGGCCAATATCGGCTCCGCCGTGGTCTGGGCGCCGCTGCTGCTGGTACCGGGCACCGCGGTGGGCGCAGTGGCCGCGCTGGTGGAGGATCGCGGCGACGCGCTGCTGCTGGCGGGCTTCGTCCTGGGCGTGCTGCTGGTCTGGTGGCGGCTGCGGGTCTTCTGGGCCCGGGCCAGCCTGCCCCAATAGCGGGCGACTGGTCTTCGGGCGCGCCAGAAGCCATATCGGGGCGGTGAACCTTTCCTCCCCCGCCGGGCGGCGCGCCGCCTGGATCAACAGCCTGCTGGTGGACCACGCCGCGCTCCGCATGTCCTGGCGCAACTGGGGCGTGGTGGAGGCCGGCCGGCTTTACCGCTCCAACCACCCGCTGCCCTGGCAGCTGGATGCGGCCAAGCGCCGCTTCGGCCTGCGCTCCGTCATCAACCTGCGCGGCCATCGGCAGGATTGCGGCAGCGATGCGCTGGGCCGGGCCAGGGCCGCGGAGCTCGGCCTGGTGCATGCCGATGCGCCCTTCGAAAGCCGCGGCGCGCCGCACAAGGACCGCATCCTGCGCCTGGTCGGCCTGCTGGAGACGCTGCCGGAGCCGGTGCTGATCCATTGCAAGTCGGGCGCCGATCGCACCGGGCTGATCGCCGGCATCTGGCTGCTGCTGCAGGGCCGCCCGGTGGCGGCGGCGCTGGACCAGCTGCACTGGCGCTTCGGCCATGTCGCCGCCAGCCGCACCGGCATCCTGGACGCCTTCTTCCAGGCCTATGCCGCACACCAGGCGCAGCACGGCCCGAAACCCTTCCTCGACTGGCTGCGCCAGGATTATGACGAGGCGGCGCTGCGCGCCGCCTTCCAGAGCCGGCCCTGGGCCGATCGGCTGGTGGACGGCATCCTGCGGCGCGAATAGCCGGCGCCCTTCCCGCGGGAACCGTCGCCGCCCCGTCGCATTGCTGCCAGGCAAGCGGAGAGAGACAGATGACACAGATCCATTACCGCGTCGTCCAGCATGATGGCGGCTGGGCCTACAAGCTGGGCGACGTCTTCTCGGAAACCTTCCCCACCCATGACGCGGCGCTGGCCCGCGCGCGCCAGGTGGCCCGGCAGCAGCATGTGCCGGGCAATGCGGGGGCGATGATCGAATACCAGGACGCCCAGGGCGCGTGGCACACCGAATACTCGGCCGCCGGCGATCGGCCGGAGGCCGATGTGACGGGCTGACGACCCGCCGCCACCTATCGCTTGTGCAGCGCCGAGGGCTTGTGCGCCGCACGGGCGCCGGTCTTGTCGCTTTCGACGATATATTGCGGATCGTCCTTGCTGGCCGCGACCTTATGGCCCTTGATCTCCGTCGGGCTGGTCTGCTTGCGGACCACCTTGCCATGGGTCTCGCCCTGGCTGGTGCCCCAGGCGACCTTGTCGCCGGGCTTCAGGGTCTTGTCCTTCGTCGCCATGCCGTTCCTCCTGCCAATGCGCCGGAGTGAAAAGCCGCCGGGGCGCGCCGGTTGCACGGGCCGCGTGACGACAGCGCGGATCGGGTTCATCCTGGCCATGGCAGACAGGGAAGCCCGGCATGAACCAGGCGGTGATCGAGGGCGTGCAGGCCTGGCAGGCGGAACTCGCCGCCATCCGGCAGGACATCCATGCGCATCCGGAACTGGGCATGGAGGAGGTGCGCACTTCCGCCCTGGTGGCGCGGCAGCTGCGCGAATACGGCGTGGAGGTGACGGAGGGCATAGGCCGCTTCGGCGTGGTCGGCACCATCCGCGGCACGCGGCCGGGCCAGCGCGTGATCGGGCTGCGCGCGGACATGGACGCGCTGCAGATCCCGGAAGCCACGGGCAAGCCCTACGCCTCCACCAACCCGGGCATCATGCATGCCTGCGGCCATGACGGGCATACCACCATGCTGCTGGGCGCGGCGCGCTGGCTGTCGCAGCACCGCGATTTCGCCGGCACGGTCCACCTGATCTTCCAGCCGGCGGAGGAAGGCCGCGGCGGCGCGAAGGCGATGCTGGCGGACGGCCTG
Organism: Falsiroseomonas tokyonensis; assembly: GCF_019024325.1. GTDB lineage: Bacteria > Pseudomonadota > Alphaproteobacteria > Acetobacterales > Acetobacteraceae > Falsiroseomonas > Falsiroseomonas tokyonensis. The sequence continues at coordinate 143,128 of NZ_JAFNJS010000001.1, read as the reverse complement.
TTCGATCGCTTCCCCTGCGATGCCATCTACGGCCTGCACAACAAGCCCACCCTGCCGGCCGGCCATTTCGCGACTCGGAAAGGTCCGGCGCTTGCGGCCGCGGACCGTTTCGCCGTGACTTTTCACGGCACCGGCGGGCACGGCGGATCCACGCCGCATCTCGCCACCGATGTCACCATCGTGCAGGCGCATTTCGTCCTGGCGCTGCAGACCATCATCGGCCGCAACGTCGCGGCGGTGGAGGCGGCGGTGCTGAGCGTGGGTTCGATCCAAGGCGGATCGCCCGTCTCCTCGAACGTCATGCCGGCGGAGATCACCGTCACCGGCACCGCGCGCAGCTATCGGCCCGCGGTGCGGGACCTGCTGGAGCGGCGGATCGGCGAGCTGGCAAATGGCCTCGCCGCCATGCATGGCTGCACGGCCGAGGTCGCCTATCGCCGCGGCGTGCCCGCGCTGGTGAACCATGCGGAGCAGACCGCGCTGGCGCTGGATGCGGCCCGGGCCCTGGTGGGCGCGGTGGCGGTGGATGCCGATTTCCCGCTGGTGACGGGGGCGGAGGATTTCGCGCTGATGCTGGAAGCGCGGCCCGGCGCCTTCATGTTCCTCGGCGCCGGCAGCGGGCCGGACGGCACCTCGCCCAACCTGCACACGCCGCATTTCGACTTCAACGATGCGATCATCCCGATGGGCGTCGCCTATTGGGTCAGCGTGGTGGACCAGGAGCTGGGGCAGCAGCGGCGCTGATGCGGGACATCAAAAACAGTTAGACAGGCCGCCTCCATGCTGTAGCGTTCCCGGGACAGGGTTTCCCAGGGCGACCGGACGGACAAACAGATCCGGCGCCCAGGGCGTGTTCGAGACTTGGGAGAGTGGGGCATGAACGAGGACGACCTGCGCCAGATGATCGGGCGCGTGCAGCGCGGCAGCCTCTCGCGTCGTGGTTTCGTGAAGCGGATGGCAGCGGTCGGGCTGACGGCGCCGATGGCGACGCAGCTTCTGGCCATCGCCGGCGCCGCGCCGGCCGCCGCCCAGACCGTGACACCCTATCCCGCGCGGCGCGGCGGCGGGGCGCTGAAGGTGCTCTACTGGCAGGGCGCCACGCTGCTGAACCCGCATTTCGCCGTGGGCACCAAGGACCAGGACGGCAGCCGCGCCTTCTACGAGCCGCTGGCCGGCTGGTCGCAGGACGGCACGCTGGAGCCGGTGCTGGCGGCCGAGATTCCCTCGCGCGAGAATGGCGGCCTGGCGGAGGATGGGCGCTCCGTCACCTGGAAGCTGAAGCGCGGCGTGAAGTGGCATGACGGCCAGGACTTCACCGCCGACGATGCCGTCTTCAACTGGGAATATGCGAAGGATCCTGCCACCGCCTCCGTCACCACCGGCAGCTACCGCGACGTGAATGTGGTGAAGGTGGACGACTACACGGTGCGCGTGGAGTTCGAGCGGCCGACGCCCTTCTGGGCCGATGCCTTCGTCGGATCGCGCGGCATGCTGATCCCGAAGCACCTGTTCAAGGACTATACCGGCGCCAAGTCCCGCGATGCGCCCACCAACCTGCGCCCGGTCGGCACCAGCGCCTATCGCTTCACGGAATTCCAGCCCGGCGACATGCTGCGCGGCGAGGCGAACCGCAACTACCACATGCCCAACCGCCCCTTCTTCGACACGCTGGAGGTGAAGGGCGGCGGCGATGCGGTTTCCGCCGCGCGCGCCGTGATGCAGACGGGCGAGTTCGACTATGCCTGGAACATGCAGGTGGAGGACGAGATCCTCAAGCGGCTGGAGGCCAATGGCCGCGGCAAGGTGAACGTGCTGCCGGGCGGCGGCATCGAGTTCATCCAGCTGCATACGCGCGATCCCTGGACGGAGGTGGAGGGCGAGCGGGCCCATATCAGCACCACCCACCCCACCCTGTCCGACCCCGCCGTGCGCCAGGCGCTGGCGCTGCTTTGCGACCGCAATGCGCTGGAGCAGTTCATCTACGGCCGCGGCGGCCCGGCCACCGCGAACTTCCTGAACAATCCGCCGCGCTTCCGGTCGGAGAACATGAAGTTCGAATTCAGCATCGCCAAGGCGAATGAGGTGCTGGACGCGGCGGGCTGGGTCCGTGGGCGGGACGGCATCCGCGCCAAGGACGGCAAGCGGCTGAAGTTCGTCTACCAGACCTCCATCAACACGCCGCGGCAGCGCACCCAGGCCGTCATCAAGCAGGCGGCGCAGCGCGCCGGCATCGATATCGAGGTGAAGGCCGTCACCGCCTCGGTCTTCTTCTCCTCGGACCTGGCGAATCCGGACACCTACACGAAATTCTGGTCCGACATCCAGATGTACACCACGACGATGCCGCAGGCGGACCCGCAGCTTTTCATGAACCAGTACGTGTCGTGGGAGATGTCGACCAAGGCGAATTCCTGGCAGGGGCGCAACATCGTCCGCTGGAAGAACGACGAATACGACGCCGCCTATCGCGCCGCGGAAGGCGAGCTGGACCCGGTGAAGCGCGCCGCGCTGTTCATCAAGATGAACGACCTGATCGTGAGCTCGAACCACGTCATCCCGCTGGTCGGCCGGCCCACCGTCTCCGCCAGCCTGAACACGCTGCACCACAAACTGAGCGCCTGGGACCTGACCTTCGGCTTCCTGCACGATTGGCATCGCGCGGCCTGACGCCCGCGCGTGACCAACTACGTCCTCCGCCGCCTGCTGATCGCGATCCCGAGCCTGCTCGGGATCAGCGTCATCCTCTTCACCGTGCTCGCCCTGGCACCGGGCGACCCGTTCGAGGAGCTGGCGACCAACCCCGCCATCCCGCCCGATGTGCGCGCCGCGCTGCGCGCCAGCCTCGGGCTGGATGATCCGGTCTGGACCCGCTACTTCAGCTGGCTGACCGCGATGCTGCGCGGCGACTGGGGCTATTCCTTCGTCAGCCGCGTGAATGTGGACGATCTGATCCTGGCGCGGCTGCCGACCACACTGGCGATCATCGGCGCGTCGCAGATCCTCGCACTCGCCATCGCGCTTCCGGTCGGCGTGATGGCGGCGACGCGGCCCTATTCCATCTTCGACCAGGTGGCGAATACTTTGGCCTTCATCGGCTTCTCGCTACCCACCTTCTTCACCGGGCTGCTGCTGATCCTGCTGTTCTCCATTACGCTGGACTGGCTGCCCTTCGTCTATCGCGCGGATCTTTCGTCAACCGGCTGGACCTGGGTCTGGGAACAGCTGCGGCAATCCATCATGCCGGTGGCGGTGCTGGGCCTGTTCCAGGGCGCGGCCTGGACGCGCTTCGTGCGATCGGCCGTGCTGGACGTGATCCGGCTGGACCATGTGACCACGGCGCGCGCCAAGGGCCTGCCGGAAGGCCGCGTCACGCTGCGCCATATCGTGCGCAATGCGCTGATCCCGGTGGTCACGCTGGTGGCGCTGCAGATGCCCACCGTCTTCGGCGGCGCCATCGTGACAGAGCAGATCTTCCGCGTGCCCGGCATCGGATCGCTGCTGATCAGCGCCATCCTGGCCAACGACACGCCGGTGATCATGGCCGTCACCTTCGTCTTCGCCTGCCTCGTGGTCTTCTTCAACCTGTTGGCGGATGTGATCTATGGCTGGCTCGACCCTCGCATCAGCTACAGCTAGCGCGCCGGCCGCCCGCCGTCGCGTGACGCCGGGGCAGGAGGCCTGGCGACGCTTCCGCAAGCATCGGCTCGCGGTGGTCAGCCTGGTCATCCTCGGCCTGATCGTGCTGGCGCTGCTGGTGGGGCCGCTGGTCTGGACGCTGCCGATTGACGAGATCGATTTCTCCGCGCGCCTGCAGGGGCCGTCCTGGGAACATCCCTTCGGCACGGATGACCTGGGCCAGGATATCCTGGCGCGCGTGCTGCATGGCGGGCGCATCTCGCTGGCCGTCGGCGTCGCCGCCATGCTGGTCGCGGTCTTCGTCGGCGTCCTGGTCGGTGCCATCGCCGGCATGTCGCGCGGCCGCGTCGATGCGGCGCTGATGTGGCTGACCGACCTGTTCCTGTCGCTGCCGGAACTGCCGCTGCTGCTGCTGATCATCTACCTGTTCCGCGACGGGCTGGGCCAGATCGTGGGGCCGGAGGCCGGCGTCTTCATCATGATCGTGGCCGTCATCGGCGGCTTCCGGTGGATGCCCGTGGCGCGCCTGGTGCGGGCGCAGTTCTTCTCGCTGCGGGAAAAGGAATTCGTGGAAGCCGCGCGCGCGCTGGGTGCTTCCCGGCCGCGGCTGGTCGTGCGCCACATCCTGCCCAATGCGCTCGGGCCGGTGATCGTGGCGGCCACCATCGACGTGGCGGCGGCGATCATCGCGGAAAGCACGCTGTCCTTCCTCGGCCTCGGCTTCCCGCCGGACATCCCGACCTGGGGGCGGCTGCTGTTCGATGCGAAGGACAACCTGGATTTCGCACCGCATTGGGCGCTGTTCCCGGGCCTGGCCATCTTCCTGACCGTGCTGACCATCAACTTCATCGGCGACGGGCTGCGCGATGCCCTCGACCCGCGGCGCGTGACGTGAGCGCGGTGGTCGAACCCGCGCGCCCCGCCCTGGGCCTGCGCGAAGCGCCGCTGCTGGCGCTCCACAACCTCAAGGTCCAGTTCAAGACCGATGACGGCCTGGTCCGCGCCGTCGATGGTGTCGATCTCTCGGTGAACCGGGCGGAGACGGTCTGCGTCGTCGGCGAATCCGGCTGCGGCAAGACGGTCACGGCCATGACCATCCTGAAGCTGATCGCCATGCCGCCCGGCCGCATCGCAGCCGGCGAGATCCGCTTCGAGGGCCGCGACCTGGTACCGCTGCCGCCGGCCGAGATGCAGAAGATCCGATCGAAGGAGATCGGCTTCGTCTTCCAGGAACCGATGACCAGCCTGAACCCGGTCTATACCGTGGGCCAGCAGATCGCGGAGACGGTGCGCCAGCATGAGGGCCTGTCCCGCCGCGCTGGCTTGGACCGGGCGGCGGAGATGCTGCGGCTGGTGAACATCCCGAATCCTGGTCGCCGCGTGAACGACTATCCGCACCAGTTCTCCGGCGGCATGCGCCAGCGCGTGATGATCGCCATGGCGCTGTCCTGCAACCCGAAGCTGCTGATCGCGGACGAGCCCACCACGGCGCTGGACGTCACCATCCAGGCGCAGATCCTGGACCTGCTGAACGAGATGAAGCAGCGCCTCGGCATGGCCGTGCTGCTCATCACCCATGCCATGGGCGTGGTGGCGGAAGTCGCGCAGCGCGTGGTGGTGATGTATGCCGGCCGCGTGGTGGAAGAAGCGCCGGTGGAGGCGCTGTTCGCCGATCCGCGCCACCCCTATACGCAGGGCCTCATCCGCTCCATCCCGCGCATCGACCTGGCGGCCACGACGCATCGGCGGCTGGAGGCGATTCCGGGCACCGTGCCCTCCCTGCTCAACCCGCCCGCCGGTTGCCGCTTCGCCGCGCGCTGCCGCCACGCCATGCCCGAATGCCTCGGCACCGATCCGCCGCTGCGCGAGGTGACGCCGGGCCACAAGGTGGCCTGCCTGCTCTATCCGGAAGTCCGCGCATGACCGAACCCTTGCTGCGCGTGCAGGACCTGGAAAAGCGTTTCGCCATCAACGGCGGCCTGTTCCGCCAGAAGGTGGAGGAGGTGCACGCCGTCTCCGGCGTCAGCTTCGACATCGCGCCGGGGGAGACGCTGGGCCTGGTGGGCGAATCCGGCTGCGGCAAATCCACCACCGGCCGGCTGATCCTGCGCCTGATCGAGCCCAGCGGCGGCCAGGTGTGGTTCGACGGGCGCGACGTGACGGCGCTGGACCGCAACCAGCTCGGGACGCTGCGGCGGGACATGCAGATCATCTTCCAGGATCCGTTCGCGAGTCTCAATCCGCGCATGACGGTGGGCGCGATCATCGGGGAGGCGCTGGTCATCCACAAACTCGGCCGCACGCGGCAGGAGCGCGAGGATCGCGTGGTGGAGCTGCTGGAAACGGTCGGGCTGAACGCCGACCAGATGCGCCGCTTCCCGCATGAATTCTCGGGCGGGCAGCGCCAGCGCATCGGCATCGCCCGCGCGCTGGCCGTCTCGCCGAAGCTGATCGTCTGCGACGAGCCGGTCTCCGCACTCGATGTCTCGATCCAGGCGCAGGTGGTGAACCTGCTGGAGGATCTGCAGGAGAAGCTGGGCCTCACCTACCTGTTCATCGCGCATGATCTTTCGGTGGTGGAGCACACCAGCGACCGTGTCGCGGTGATGTATCTCGGCCGCATCGTGGAAATCGCCTCGGCGCGCGATCTCTACGCCAATCCGACGCATCCCTATACGGAGGCGCTGCTGAGTGCGGTGCCGATCCCGGACCCCACGGTGAAGCGCCAGCGCATCATGCTGAAGGGCGACGTGCCGAGCCCGCTGAACCCGCCGAGCGGCTGCCATTTCCACACGCGCTGCCCGATCGCGAAGGCGGAGCCCTGCCAGACCGTCGTGCCGGAATTGCGGGAGATTGCGCCAGGCCATCGCGTGGCGTGTCACCTGCGCGGCTAACGCGGCCCGCCGAGATGGTCGAAGGTCACCGCCTTCAGCAGCGCCCAGACTCGTAGCCCTGGCCGCAGACCCAACCGCGTCACGCTGTCCTGCGTCACCCGCGCCAGCAGCGTGCTGTCGCCGATGGCCAGTTGCAGAAAGACGTCCTGCGGGCCGCTGGCGGGGCTGATGGCGGTGATCTCGGCGGCCAGGATGTTGCGGGTGGACAGGCCGCGCGGTTCCTCGGTGGCCACCGCCACGTCGCGCGCGCGGATGCGGAGCCGCAGCCGCGTGCCCACAGGCTCCGCCCGCATCACGGCCACCAAGGTGCCGCCGGCGAAGTCCAGCCGCGTCAGCCCGTCCTCGATGCCCGCCACGGTGCAGGCCAGCACCGCGCCGGCATCGCGGCGTGCCGCCAACGGCAGGTCGGTGCGGGTGGCCAGCTCCTCCACCGATCCTTCCGCCAGCACGCGGCCGGTCTGCAGCAGCACCAGGCGATCGGCCAGCGCATCCACCTCCTCCAGCGCATGGGTCACGTAGAGGATGGGCAGGCGCGCCGCGTCGCGCAGCCGGGCGAGGAAGGGCAGCACCTCCGCTCGCCGAGGCGCATCCAGCGCCGCCAGCGGTTCATCCATCAGCAGCAGGCGCGGGCGGGAGAGAAGGGCGCGGCCAAGTGCCACGCGCTGGCGTTCGCCGCCTGACAGCGCGGCCGGACGGCGGGCCAGCAGCGGCGCGATGCCGAGCAGGTCGACCACTTCTTCAAATTCCGGCCCCTCGGCGCGGGGCGGCGCGCGCTTCATCCCGTAGCGCAGGTTGCTCGCCACGCTGAGATGCGGGAAGAGCCGCGCCTCCTGGAACACCACGCCGCAGCGCCGCGCTTCCGGCGGCAGGGCGATGCCGCGCTCCGTGTCCAGCAGCACGTCGCCATCCAGCACGACCCGCCCGAAGTCGGGCCGGAGCAGCCCCGCGACGATGGACAGAATGGTGGACTTGCCGCAGCCGGAGGGGCCGAACAGCGCGGTGACGCCCGCCTCCGGCACGGTGAAGTCGGCCTCGATCGAAAAGCCGTCGCGGCCGTAGCGATGGCGCAGCGCGACCCGCAGCATCAGTCGAGCAGCGCCCTGACTTCGTGCAGATCGGCGGCCACCCGATGGCACAGCGCGCGCAGCTCCTCGGTGGGCGGCAGCAGGTCCGGCACCATCACCGTGCGCATGCCGGCCGCCGCCGCGGCGCGGACGCCATTGTGGGAATCCTCCAGCGCCAGGCAGGCCGCGGGTTCCAAGCCCAGCACCTCGGCAGCGCGCAGATAGGGATCGGGCGCCGGCTTGCCGCTTGCATAGTCGCCGGCGGCCACCACGGCATCGAAGCGGCCTTCCAGCCCGTGCAGCGCCAGATTATGCGCGACATCGGCATGGCTGGAGGAGGTGCAGATGGCGCGCTTCAGGCGCAGCGCATCCAGCCTGTCCAGCAGCTCCCGCACGCCCGGCTTCAGCGCCAGATCGCCGCGCATGCCGTCATAGTGGCGCACCCAGGCCTGGCGAAAAACCTCGACATCGCCATCAGCCCCGACATGGCGCTGCAGCGTCACGCGGTTCAGCGCCCAGGACCGGCCGACCAGCTCCGGGAAATCGGCTCGGGTGAAGCGGATGCCCAGCTCCCGCGCCGCGGCCAGGATGGCCTGCAGGTAGAGCGTCTCGCTGTCGAAGAGCAGCCCGTCCATGTCGAAGATCACGGCGTGGCAGAGGGGGCTTCCTTCGGGCATGCCGCTCCGTATCACACACGCCCGAGCAGCACATGCATCCGCCGCGCGATCAGCTCCGCCAGCAGCAGCAGGGCCAGAGCGAGGGTCAGGGAGATGCCCGCCAGCCGCGCCGCCACCGCCTCCCCGCCCGGGGATTGGGTCGCGGTATAGATGGCCAGCGGCAGGGTCTGCGTCTCGCCGGGGATGTTCGAGGCGAAGGTGATCACCGCGCCGAATTCGCCGAGGCCCGCGGCAAAGGCGGTGACGGCGCCCGCGAGAATGCCCGGCGCCATCAGCGGCAAGGTGATGGTCAGGAAACGGTCGAGCGGCCCCGCGCCCAGCGTGCGCGCCGCGGCCTCCAGCCCCGGATCCACATGCTCCAGGCCCAGCCGCACGGCACGCACGATCAGCGGGAAGGACATGACGGCGGTGGCCAGCGCCGCGCCCTCCGTCGTGAAGACCAGGCGGATGCCGAACCAGTCATGCAGCGGCCCGCCGATCGGGCCGCGCAGGCCGAACAGCATCAGCAGCGCCCAGCCGATCACCACCGGCGGTACCACCAGCGGCAGGTGCACCAGCGCATCCAACAGGAATCGCCCGGGCGGGAAGAAGCGGAAGCGCCCGCGAACCAGCAGCAGCGCCACCGCCACCGCCGGCACCAGGCCGAGAGCCACGGAGCGCAGCGCGACCTCCAGGCTCAGCCGGACGGCCTGCCATTCCTCCGGCGAAAGATCCATCAGCGGGCGAGGCGGAAGCCGAAGCGTTCCCAGGTCGCCGCCGCCTCCGGCCCCGCCAGGAAGGCATGCAGCGCCACGGCCTGGGCATTGCCGGCGGCGCGGCGGGTCAGGGCGAAGGGATAGGTGATGGGCGCGTGGCTCTCGGCCGGGAAGGTGCCGAGCAGCGCGACGCCGCGGCTGGCCGCGGCATCGGTGGAATAGACGATGCCGAGCGGCGCCTCGCCCCGCTCCACCAGCAGCAAAGCGGAGCGGACATTGTCGGCGCGGGCCAGGCGCGGCGAGACCGCCTCCCACTGCCCCATCCAGCGCAAGGCGGCCTCGGCATAGCGGCCGACCGGTACATGGGCGGGATCGCCGGTGGCGATGCGGCCGCCCTGGGCGAGGGCCAGCAGATCCGTGCCGCGCCCCAGCGCCACCGGCGCGCGGGCGGGGGTGGCGGCCGCCACCAGCACCAGCGCATTGCCGATCGGGCTGGTCCGCGAGGCGTTCACGATCAGCTCGCGCGACTGCAGAAAATCCATCCAGGGCTCGTCGGCCGAGAGGAACAGGTCCGCCCCGGCCCCCTGCTCGATCTGCCGGGCGAGGGCGGAGGAGGCGGCGAAGGACAGGCGCGGCACCGGATTGCCCCGCGCCGCCCATTCCTGGCCCAGGGCGCGCATCGCATCCGTCAGGCTGGCGGCGGCGAAGACCGTGACCGGCGCCGGCTGGGCCAAAGCGGGCGCGGCCAGCAGCAGGGACATCGCGGCCAGGATCAGGCGGCGCATCGCGGAGCTCCTTCGCTATCTGCCGGCAACGATATCCATCATGGAAGATAGCGCAAGCGGCGTTTCCGCCCGGCGCGGTTCATGGTTCCCTCAGCCGCATGCCCGCCCCTGACAACCCGCTGCGAATCCGCGTCCTGCTGGCCAAGGACATGCCCTTCGGCCCGGGCAAGGCCGATCTGCTGGAGGCGGTCCGGGAGACCGGGTCGATCGCCGCGGCGGGCCGCCGGCTCGGCATGTCCTACCAGCGCGCCTGGGACCTCGCCTCCGCCATGAACAGCCATTTCCGGGAGCCGGTGCTGGCACCGGCCAAGGGCGGCGCGCGCGGCGGCGGCAGCGCGCTGACCCCCTTCGGGGAGGCGGTGCTGGCCGCCTATCGGGAGATCGAGGCCCTGGCCGCCGCCGCCTGTGCCGAAAGGCTGGAGTGGTTCCGCCGCAACCTGGCGCCGTGACCGGTCAGGAGACAGGCTCCGGCTGGGTCGCATTCGGGAAGAACAGCTGCTCCCCATTGATCCGGTAGCTGGCGATCGCGGCCTGGCCGGCGGGGGAGACGATCCAGTCGATGAACCGCTGTCCGTCGGCCTGCTTCACGTGGCTGTGGCGCTGCGGGTTCACCAGCATGACGCCGTACTGGTTGAACAGCCGCGCATCGCCCTCCACCACCACCCGCAGCCCCTGGCGGTTGCGGAAGGCGAGCCAGGTGCCCCGGTCCGTCATGGCATAGGCGCCCTGGGCGGCCGCCGTGTTCAGCGTCGGGCCCATGCCCTGGCCGATCTCCCGGTACCAGGCGCCGCGGCCGGCGGTGGGATCGACGCCCGCCTGCTGCCAGAGCCGCAGCTCCGCCGCATGGGTGCCGCTGCGGTCGCCGCGGGAGATGAAGGGCGCGCGGGCCGCGGCGATGCGCTGCAAGGCCGCCGCCGTGTCGCGCGATCCGGCGATACCGGCCGGGTCATCCGCCGGCCCCACGAGAACAAAATCGTTGAGCATCACATGCTGGCGGGGCCCGCCGTGGCCCTCCGCCACGAAGCGCTGCTCCGCCACGCGGTCATGCACGAAGACCACATCCGCATCGCCGCGACGGCCGACATCCAGCGCCTGGCCGGTACCGAGCGCCACCACGCGCACGGCGATGCCCGTCTCCCGCGTGAAGATCGGAAGGATGTGGCCGAAGAGGCCGGATTGCTCCGTGCTGGTGGTGCTGGCCACCGTGATGCTGCGCTCCTGCGCCGCGAGCGGCAGGGGCAAGGCGAGCAGCGCGAGAAGCAGCAGGCGACGCAGCATGCGCGGGATCCTCCGGTTACCAGACCAGCTCGCCGCGCAGGAAGGCGGCGGCCTCCGCCGTCGCGGGCGAGGCGAAGAAGCGCGCGGCCGGGGCGTGTTCCAGCAGCCGGCCGCGATGCAGGAAGGCGATGTCGCCGGCCAGGCGGCGTGCCTGGCCCAGGTCATGCGTGGTCATCACCAGCTTGGTGCCGCGCGCCGCCAGGGCCTGCAGCGTCTCCTCCACCGCGCGGGTGGCGGCGGGATCCAGGCTGGCGCAGGGCTCGTCCAGGAACAGCACCTCGGGCCGCAGCGCCGCGGCGCGGGCGAGCGCCAGGCGCTGCTGCTCCCCGCCCGAGAGCCTGCGGGCCGGGCGATCCGCCAGCGGCGCCAGGCCCACCAGCGCCAGCGCCTCCGCCGCCCGGGCGTCCTGCTCGGCACGGTCCAGCCCGGCCAGCGCCAGCGGATAGCGCAGATTGGCCAGGACGGAGCGGCGCAGCAGCACCGGGCGCTGGAAGACCATGGCCTGGTGGCGGCGCGGATCGGGCGCCGGCCCGTCCCATGCCACGCGGCCGGAGGTGGGGGCCAGCAGCCCGTGCAGCAGCCGCAGCAGCACGCTCTTGCCCGCGCCATTCGGGCCGATCACCAGCGTCGGCCGCCCGGCCTCGATCGCCAGGTCAATGCCCTGGAGAACCCCGACGCCGCCGGCGGAAAAGCGCAGCCCCTCGGCGCGCAGCGGCAGAATGGCCTCCGGCGCGCGCATCAGCCGGCCTGCCGCGCGGCCAGGTCGCGCAGCCCCTGCGCCAGAGCATTCACCGTCAGCACGATCGCCATCAGCACCAGGCCGAGCGCCAAGGCCAGCGGCAGGTCGCCCTTGCTGGTCTCCAGCGCAATGGCCGTGGTCATCACCCGCGTGAAACCCTCGATATTGCCGCCGACGATCATCACCGCGCCGACCTCGGCACTTGCCCGGCCGAAGCCGGCCAGCAGCACGGTCAGCAGGGCGAAGCGGCCGTCCCAGAGCAGCGTCGGCACCGCGCGCCAGGGGCCGGCGCCGAAGCTGCGGAGCTGTTCGGCATATTCCTCCCACATCGCCTCCAGCACCTGCCGGGTCAGCGCCGCCAGGATGGGCGCGATCAGCAGCGCCTGGGCGATCACCATGGCGGTCGGCGTGAAGAGCAGGCCGAGCGAGCCCAGCGGGCCGGAGCGCGACAGCAGGATGTAGATCAGCAGCCCGGCGACGACCGGCGGCAGCCCCATCAGCGCATTCAGCGCCACCACCACCCCGCCGCGGCCGGGAAAGCGCGCCACCGCCAGCAGCGCACCCAGCGGCAGCCCGACCAGCGCGGCCAGGCCCACCGCCGTCAGGCTGACGCGCAGCGACAGCAGCACGATGTGCCCGAGCGCCGCATCGCCCCCGGCCACCAGGCCGAGCGCCTGGCCGAGGGCCGAGGTCAGGTCGTTCATGCCGGGCAAGCTGGCCATGGCGACCCTTGACGTCAACGCCGCCGTCGGGCTGCATCCTCACACGATCTGCCGGAATCTGCCGCCATATGCCGGATCTGCTGACGCTGAAGGAGGCCGCGGCGCTGCTCCGGCTCTCGGAACGCGCGCTGTATGACCTGGCGCGCGCCAGGCGCCTGCCGGCGGCGCAGCTGGGCGGCAAATGGCTGTTTCCCCGCGCCCAGCTGGACCGCTGGCTGGTGGCGCAGGCGGAGGTGGCGGAGGACGCCCAGGCAGCGCCGCCGCCGATCCTGGCCGGCAGCCACGACCCGCTGCTGGACTGGGCGGTACGGCAATCCGGCTGCGGCCTGGCGCTGCGCGCCGGCGGCAGCCTGGACGGGCTGGCGGCGCTGCAGGCGGGGGAGGCGGTGGCGGCCGCCATCCATCTGCTGGACCCGGATAGCGGCCGCTTCAACGAACCGGCGGTGCGGGATCTGCTGGCGGGCCAGCCGGTGGTCGGCCTCACCTGGGCCTGGCGCGACCAGGGGCTGCTGCTGGCGCCGGGCAATCCGCTGGGCATCCGCGCGGTGGCGGATCTCGCCCGGCCCGGCCTGCGCGTGATCGGCCGCCAGCCGCGCGCCGGCAGCCATGTCCTGCTGATGCACCTGCTGGCCGAGGCCGGGCTGCTGCTGGAGGCGATCGGCTTCCTGGCCGAACCCGCCTTGGCCGAGGACGAGGTCGCGGCTGCCGTGGCCGAGCGCCGCGCCGATGCCGGCTTCGGCATCCGCGCCGAGGCCGCCGCCCGGGGCCTCGACTTCGTGCCGCTGGTGCGGGAGCGCTTCGACCTGGCGATGCGCCGCCGCGCCTATTTCGAACCCGCCCTGCAGGCCCTGTTCGCCTTCGCCCGCAGCACCGCCTTCGCCGCCCGCGCCGCCCGGATGGGCGGCTACGACATTTCCGAAACTGGCCGCGTCGCCTTCAACCTGTGAAGTCCCTCACCCCTGCCAGCAATTGGGCAGGCTGTCATTGGCATAGCCGCTGACAAACCCCTTGGGCGCGCCGGAGGCGGCATCGAAGACATGGCGGGAGACCGCGCCGATATTCGCGCCATAGACATGGATGCTGATGGAGACGCGGTCGTCATAGGCATTGGAGACGCGGTGGATATCGCCGATGCGGGGCGAGACGGCATCCACCATCCCGGCCTCCAGCCGCTCCCGCCCCGCCGGATGGGGCAGGCCGTCGGGGGTGAAGAGCTCGGCCTCCTCCGCCCCGCGCAGCACGCCGATCAAGCCCCAGACGGTGTGGTCGTGGATCGGCGTGCGCTGGCCGGGGCCCCAGACGAAGCTGACCAGGCTGAAGCGCTCCAACGGGTCGCAATGCAGCAGGTATTGCCGGTAGTGCACCGGATGCGGCTGGGCATAGGCCTCCGGCAGCCAATCATCCACCGCGACCAGATCGGCCAGCAGGTGGCGGCCTTGCTCCAGGATGCGGGCCTCGTCCTCCCCGGCCTCTTCGACCAGGCGGGTCATCGCCGCGATGAAGCCGCGCAGGCGGCGCGGGCCAGTTTCGGCTATCCGGATGGGGGTGGTCATCGTCGTCATCCTCCCAGGCGGCGATTCCGTGCCAGGATCGCCTCCGCATCCTCCGCCAGCCGCGCGCGCGGCGCCAGCCCGGATCGGGGTGTTCCGGTAGGGATTCGGGGGGAAAGGGGCGCCGCCGGGGGGGGCGGTGTGGTCAGCGCGTCGTGGACTCGGCGGCCAGCATCTCGGCCACGGCCGGGCCAAAGCCCTCCAGCGGGACGGGCAGCGAGACCAGCTGGCGGCGCGCATCGGTGATGAAGGACAGGCGCAGCATCCGCGCCTGGCGCAGCGTGGCCAGCATCTCCTCCGTCACCACCATGGCGGCATAGACGCCGGCGGCATCGCTGCTGCGGAAGGCCAGGCGCTGCAGCGGCGCCTCATCCGCCTGCCAGGCCAGGCCCGCGGGCAGGGAGGTGCCGTGCGGCAGCTGGAAGATCAGGGTCAGCGCGCCGCTCTCCCGCTGCCGGGTCAGCAGCAGCTGGGCGAGCGGCGTGCTCTGCGGCCGCGCCAGCAGGGTGGTGGCGACGCGGCAGGCGCGGGGCGTCTCGGCGGCCGCTTCGCTGCAGATCATCCGCCAGGTCAGCTCCGGCACCAGCTCCGGCTCGGCCGGCGCAGCCTGCTGGAGGGGCGCGGGGGGCGGCGGCGGGGGCAGCGGCGCGGGGCCGCGCTGCGCCCAGGCGGCGCCTGCCAGCAGCAGCAGGCCCCAAAGCAGACCTGCCGAGAGCAGGCGGCCGCGGAAGGGCGCGCGGGCGCTCAGGGCCGGGCGCGGCGGGGGCTGCGCGTCTCCGCAAGGGGCGGCTCGGCGCCGGCCGGGCGCCCGGCATCGAAGCCGAGGAAACCCACCTCCGGCTGCGCCGCGCCGCCATTGCCAGCCCAGAGCCGGGCGCCCGAGGGCTCCTCCGCCAGCACCGGCGGGGTGTTCAGCGGCGCGCGGCTGCGCGCGGCTGGCGGCGGCGCGGCGCCGAGCCGCGCGGCGATGGCCGCGGCCGGGGAAGGCGCGCCCGGCGGCAGGTCCGGCGGTGGCGCGCTGCTGCGGCTGCCGTCCCGGGCCGAGAGCAGGTAGAAGGCGATCTCGTTGCGGCCCTGGTCCACCGCCGCATCCAGGGGCGAGAGGCCGAGCGCGTTGCGCGCCTCGATATTCGCGCCGCGGCTGACCGCATCCCGCGCCGCCGCCAGGTCGCCGCGGCTGATCGCATCGAACAGCGCGGCATTGGGCGCGAGGGCGGCGGCGCCGGGCTCCGCCGGAATCGGCGCCGGCGCGCGGCGGGCCGCCAGGCCCGGCAGGGCCGGGGCGCGCACATTCGGCGCGGCGGGCGTATCGGCCGGCCGGATGATCCCCTGCGCCCCCGCGAGGGAGGCGGGCAGGAGGAGCGGGGCCACCAGGGCGGCCATCAGGGGCAGGCGGAGGAAGGGGCGCATGGGGCGGAACCTAGGGAAAATCGGCGCGCGGAGGAAGGGCGCCCCGGCCGGGTCACCCGCTTTTGGTCACCCGCGTCGGGCCGGCGCCGCCTCAGCCGCAGGCCTCGCCGCGATAGCTGAAGCTTTCCACCCGCTGGTCGCGCAGCGCGAAGGTCAGGTCGCAGCTCGCCTGGACATAGGAAGGCGGCGGGGCCCAATAGCCATAGCGCGGGCCCCAGGGGCCATAGGGGGCGGCGAGCGGGGACGCGACCAGCAGGTTGCGGCGCTGCTCGAATTGCAGGAAGCGCCGGCCTTCCGCCTCATAGGTCCGCACCGGCACGCCGAGGGCGGCGACCAGATCGGCCTCCCCGCGGCCGACGAAGGTGGACAGGCGCTGGTCCAGCGTCGGCCCCTGGGCGCAGGCGCCGAGGGCGGCCAGGGCGACGAGGAGTGGAAGCAGGCGTGACCGGGTCATCCACCGCATGTGGGGCGCCCGGCCTGATGCTTCCAGCGTCTCAGCGCCCTTCCCGTCGCCAGGCGAGCAGCGCCAGGCCAAGCACCAGCGGCAGCGCCAGCCAGGGCGGCAGCAGCGGCAGGGCTGTGATGCCCGTCACGCTGTGGTCGCCATTGCGGCGCAGGCCGATCCAGCCCGGGCCGGGGGTAGCCCCGCCCTGGGCATCTCGGCCGATGGCGACGCGGCGCAGTTCCGGCAGCAGCGGCTCCGCCCCCGTGCCCAGCCAGCGCAGCCCGCCGCCGGTGGCGGCAACCAGCGGGCGCAGCGGCGCGGCATCGGCGCGGAGGTCGGCGACTTCCAGCGGATTCGGCGCCTCGGCGGCGGCGAAGGCGGTGCGGCGGCCGTCGCTGGCCTGCCAGACGCCCGGCTGCAGCGCGGCGCGTTCCACCACCGCCCGCCCGGCGCCACGCGCCACCGGGGCATGGCGGGTGAGGCCGCCATCCGGCGCGGTGATGGCGATCTCGGGCGGCGCGCCGGGTTCCAGGCTGCGGCGCACCACCGTCATCAGCCCGTGCTCGATCCGGGCGGAGAGGTCCTCCTCCTCCAGCTCCGGCTCCTTCATCGTCCAATGGGCGATGCGGCGCAGCAGTTCCTGCTGGGGGCCGCCGCCATCATGGCCGCGCGACCAGAGCCAGATATGGTCGGAGAGCACCAGGGCGACGCGGCCTTCGCCGACCCGGTCCAGCACCATCAGCGGCGCGCCGTTCGGGCCCTGCATCACCGTGCTGCCGGCCCGCGCCTCGGCGCGCAGCGCGCGGTACCAGCGGCCCCATGTGGCCTCGGCCAGGGGATTGCCCTCCGGCCCAAAACTATTCGCGCCGGGCAGGTTTTCGGTGACGGGGTGCCGCGCGCCGAGCTCCGTCACCTGGGGCCGGAAGGGCGCTTCCAGCAGGGCTGCCTGGGCGGCGCCGGCGCCGGTCGGCGGGCGCGCCGGCAGGATCTGGCCGAGCGGCGTGGCGGCCAGGCTGGTGGGGCCCGCGAATTCCGGGCCCACGGACAGCAGCAGCGCGCCGCCGCCGCGGACATAGTCGGCGATGTTGCGCAGATAGACCGGCGGCAGCAGGCCGCGATTGCCGAAGCGGTCGAAGACGATCAGGTCGAATTCGCGCAGCTTCACCTGGAACAGCTCGCGCACCGGGAAGGCGATCAGCGCCAGCTCGTGCAGCGGCGTCAGGTCGTCTTTCTCCGGCGGGCGCAGGATGGTGAAGTGGACCAGGTCCACATTGGGGTCCGCCTTCAGCAGCCGCCGCCAGGTGCGCTGCCCCGCATGCGGTTCGCCCGAGACCAGCAGCACCCGCAGCCGGTCGCGCACGCCGTTGATGGAGACCACGGTGCGGTTGTTAAGGTCCGAGACCTCGCCGGCACGGGTCTCGGCCGTCAGCTCCACCACGGTGGGCCCGCCGCGCTCGATCGGCACGGCGATGCGATGCTCCCGCCCCACCGGCACCGATTCCACGCGGGGCGGCTGGCCGTCGCGGCGGATGGTCAGGCGGGCCGCGCCGCCCTCATTCGGCCGAGCGCCGAGATCCTCGACCACCACGCGCAGTTCCACGGGGCGACCGACGATGCCGAAGCCCGGCGCCTCGATGACGCGGATGCGGCGATCGACCTCGCCCGCCTGGCCGGGCAGCAGCAGATGAAAGGGCGCGTCCAGCGCCGGTGCGGGCGGCACGTCATGCACCTGGCCATCGGTCAGCGCCATGACGCCGGCCAGCCGGGCGCGCGGGATATCGGCCAAGGCGCGTTCCATGGCGGAGAAGAGACGCGTGCCCTGGTTGCCGGCCTCCGGCACCTCCACCGTGCGCAGCTCCAGGTCCGGCAGGCGGCGGGCGCGGGCCTCGATCTCGTCGCGCGCGGCGGTGATCTGGTTGGGGCGGGCGCCGAGGCCGGCGCTGTCGCTGCGATCCACCAGCAGCAGGGCGATGTCCGGCCGCGTCTCGCGCGTCTCCTCCACCAGCCGCGGATTGGCCAGCGCCAGCAGCAGCGCGCCGAAGGCCAGGGCGCGCAGCCAGGCGCCGCGCGCCGGCTGCCAGCGCCGCGCGCCGGTGGCATCCGGCTGCCGGCGCAGCAGCGCCGGCAGCAGGGCGAGTGCCGCCAGCGCGGCGAGACCCGCCAGCAGCCAGAGCGGGATGACGGGCGCAAAATCGATCCCGGCGAGGGCCTGGTTCAATTGCCGAGCCTTTCGAGGATGGCGGGCACATGCACCTGGTCGCCCTTATAGTTGCCGGTCAGGGCGTACATCACGAGGTTGGTGCCGAAGCGATAGGCCAGCGTGCGCTGCCGCGTGCCGCCGGGGATCGCCGCATAGGGGTTGTTGCCGCGGGCATCGATCGCCCAGGCCGCCGCCCAGTCATGCCCGCCGATGATGACGGGGCTGACGCTGTCATTCGCCCGGTCCTGGTCGCGCGCCACCCAGACCGTGCCGCCGGCGAAGCGGCCGGGCAGGTCGGCCAGCAGGTAGAAGGCGCGCTTCAGCACATGGTCCTCCGGCACCGGCGCCAGGGGCGGCACCGTCAGGTCCCGCGTCACGCGGCGCAGTGCGGCGCGGGCGCCGGGGGAAAATCCCTCTCCCGAGCCCTCGTCGCGCGTGTCGAACAGGATGATCCCGCCATTGCGCATGAAGCCGTTCAGCGCGGCCACGGCCGGCGCGCCCGGCTGCGGCGCATCGCCCGTGACCGGCCAGTAGAGCAGCGGAAAGAAGGAAAGATCGTCCTGCCCGGGCACCACCGGCGTCGGGTCCGCCAGGGCCGCGGCGGTGCGCCGGTTGACGAAGTCGGACAGGCCCACCAGGCCGGCGCGGCTCACCTCATCCACCTGCGCATCGCCGGTCACCACATAGGCCAGCCGCGTCGCCAGCGCCGCGCTGCCTTCCTGGGCGAAGGCGGGGCCGCCCCACAGCAGCCCCACCAGCAGGGCGGAAGCCACCGCGCGGGGCCGTGCCAGAACGCCGCGCAGGCCCAGTGACACCAGCAGGTCCACCACCAGCAGCAGCATCGCCGCCGCCAGCAGCCAGGGCCCGAGGTCACGCTCCGCCGGCACGCCGCCGATCGCCCGCGTGGCGGTGCCGGAAGGCGGCGCCGCCGCGAGTCGCGGCGCCGAAATGCCGGCGCCGAGGTTCAGCGCCCGGCGATGCGCGCCATCCCCGCTGGTGCCCGTGCCATACCAGCCCGGCGGGTGCCGCGGGGAGGGAACCTCGCTTTCGACGCGGGAGGCCGCGATAGGCTGCGCGCCCGGCTGCGGCGGGCCGAGGCGGCCGAAACCGTCGAGGGTTTCCATGGGGGCCAGCGGCGCCTCCCCATCCGCGCCGCCGACCCCGGCGGACAGCGCCACCAGCCGGCGCAGCATGTCGACGAAAAGCCCCGAGAGCGGCAGGGACGACCATTCGGCATTGGCGGTGACGTGGAACATCACGATCCGCCCCGCCCCGCGCGTCTCCCAGGTCACCAGCGGCGTGCCATCCGCAAGCCGCGCCCAGGTGCGGCCCGACAGTTGGGCGGAGGGTTCGGCCAGCACCTGGCGCTCCACGGTGACTTCCGGCGTCGGCACCAGGCCCTGGAAGGGCGAGCCCTCGGGGAAGGGCGCCAGCGTCTGCGGCCGTTCCCAGGACAGGGCGCCGCCGAGCTGGCGTTCGCCGGCGCGCAGCGGCACCGGCAGCAGCCCGTCCGGCCGCTCCGCTAGCCGCGGCCCGGCGAAGCGGACCAGCGTGCCGCCGGCCTCGATCCAGGCGGTGAGTTCGTCCCGCTCCCGCCCCGGCTCCACCGGCCGGTCCGCCAGCACCAGCACGGAAAGCCGCCGCGCGAGCAGTTCGGAAACGCTGCCGCGGCGGAGTTCGGCATGGGGCGACAGGGCGCGGTCCAGATAAAAAAGCTCGCCTATCAGCGGCACATCGGCGGCCGTGGCCTCGCCCCCGGCGATCAGCCCGACCGGGCGCCGCCGAAAGCGCTCGTCCAGCAGCACGCTGGCATTGGCGCCGGCGACGCCATCGAGGTCGAGCCGCACCACCTGGTTGCGGATTTCGAGCGGCAGCGGCAGGGCGGCCTCGGCCGCCGTCGCGCCGGCCGGCACCGGCAGCACGGCGCGGGCCAGGGTGCGGCCATCGCCGGTGCGGGCCAGCACGGCGACTTCGGTGGGCACTGGCAGGGGCGTGGTGTGCAGGCCGACGACCAGCTGCTCCGCCTCCGCCCGCGGCGGCGGCAGCAGGCGGGTGGGGCGGCCCTCACTGCGGGCGACCAGCAGCGCGCCGCCCTCGGCCAGGGCGGTGGCGAGGGGGGTGAAGGCATCGCCCTCCGCATGTTCCAGCCCGTCCGCGACATAGAGCGCGGCGAAACGGCCGGAATGCTGCGCGCGCCAGCCGGCGAGCGCGGCCAGCGCCCCCGCCCGGTCCGGCGCCCAGGGTTTCGGGCGCAGCGCCACCAGCCTTCCGCGCAGCTCCTCGGCCGGCATCAGCCCGGTGATGCGCGGCGCCTCCGGCAAGGCGGGCGGCGCGGTCAGCAGCAAGGCGGTGCGGCGGCCCTCCCGCGCGGCGCCGTCCAGCTCGGCCTCCGCGGCGGCGATGCGGTCCGGCCAATCGGCGGCCGCGGCCCAGCCATCGTCGATCACCACCAGCAGCGGTCCCTGGCCGGTGGCGCCGGCGGGCGGGCCCCAGATCGGCCGGGCGAGGCCGAAGATCATCAGTGCCGCGGCGGCCAATCGTAGGGCGAGCAGCCACCAGGGCGTGCGGGCGGGGGTTTCCTCCGGCGCCGGCATTTCCTGCAGCAGGCGCAGCGCCGGGAAATCCTGGCGCTTCGGCGCCGGCGGCGTGACCCGCAGCAGCCACCAGAGCAGCGGCAGCGCCGGCAGGGCCAGCAGCAGCCAGGGGGCGGCGAAGCTCAGGGCGCCGAGGCTCAGCATCGGTTGCTTCTCATCCGGGCGCGAGCCTCTGGTGCAGCGCCAGCAGCGCGGCCTCCGGCGGCTGGTCGGTGCGGTGGGTGCCAAAGGTCCAGCCGGCGGCGGCGGCCAGGGCAGCCAGGCCCTCCCGGTGCCGGGCCAGGCGCTCGGCATAGACCGGGCGCACTGCCTCCACCCGCGGCACCAGGGCGGCGGCGGCGCCCGACATGGCCTCGAAGCGCACCCGCCCGGCATAGGGCAGGGTTTCCTCCGCCGGGTCGATCACCTGCAGCAGGTGGCCGCGCAGGCCCTGGCCGGCGAGGCGCGCGATGGCGCGGCGCGTTTCCTCCAGCGGGTCCCAGAAATCGCCGAAGAGCACGGCGCGGGCGTGGCGGGCCAGGCGCAGATCCTCCGGCCGTGGGGCCATCCCGGCCAGGCCATCGGCGATCTGCGGCAGGGCGCCGCGGCCGGCATAGGGGCGCGGCAGGCCGAACAGCCGCACCCGCTCCCCGCCGCGCAGCAGCAGGGCGGCCAGGGCCAGCAGCAGCAGGTCGGCGCGATCCGCCTTGGCCGGCAGGTCGCGCTGGCTGCGCCAGCCCATGCCGGCGTCGGAGGCGCGCCACAGCGCGACCGTCTGCGCCGATTCCCATTCGGTCTCGCGGATGAACAGCCGGTCGGATTTGCCGGACTGCCGCCAGTCGATCCGGCTGGTCTGGTCGCCGGCGACGAAGGGGCGGAACTGCCAGAAGGCCTCCCCGGGCCCAGACCGCCGCCGCCCATGCACGCCCGGCATCACCGTGCTGGCGACCCGATCCGCCTGCACCAGCAGCGGCGGCAGCCGCGCCCCGAGTTGCTCGGCCCAAGGAACCGTAAGTCGGGCGGGGCTAACCAAGCTGCGCCTTCAGCACGTCGAGCACCTCGTTCAGATGCACGCCATCCGCGCGGGCGGAGAAGTTCAATGCCATGCGGTGGCGCAGCACGGGCTCGACCAGCGCCTTCACGTCGTCCACGCTCGGCGAGAGGCGCCCATCCAGCACGGCGCGCGCCCGCGTCGCCAGCATCAGCGCCTGCGCCGCGCGGGGGCCCGGGCCATAGGCCAGGTGCCGCCTGACATCCTCGATCTCCGTCGTCTCGGGCCGCGCGCTGCGCACGAGTCGCAGGATCGCCTCCAGCACCTGCTCGCCCACCGGCAGGCGGCGGATCAGCAGCTGGGCGGCCGAAAGCTCGGCGCCGGTCATCGCCGGCACGGCCTTGGCTTCCTTGGCGCCGGTGGTGGCCAGCAGCATGGCGCGTTCGGCGGCGAGGTCGGGGTAGGTGACGTCGATCTCCAGCAGGAAGCGGTCGAGCTGCGCCTCGGGCAACGGGTAGGTGCCCTCCTGCTCGATCGGGTTCTGGGTGGCCAGCACATGGAAGGGGGCGGGCAGGGCATGCACCTCGCCCGCGATCGCCACCTTGTGCTCCTGCATCGCCTGCAGCAGCGCGGATTGGGTGCGCGGGCTGGCGCGGTTGATCTCGTCGGCCATCAGCAGCTGGCAGAAGACCGGGCCCTTGATGAAGCGAAAGGCGCGCTTGCCATGCCCATCCTCCTCCAGCACCTCGCTGCCCAGGATGTCGGACGGCATCAGGTCCGGCGTGAACTGCACCCGCCGCGCATCCAGGCCGAGCACCGTGCCCAGCGTCTCCACCAGCTTGGTCTTGCCGAGGCCCGGCACGCCGACCAGCAGCAGATGGCCGCCGGAAAGCAGGGTGATGAGCGTGCGCTCCACCACCTGTTCCTGGCCGAAGATGACACGGCCGACACCTTCGCGGACCCGCGCCAGCCGGGTGGCCAGGGAATCCGCCTCCTGCAGCAGAGATTCCGCCTCCGCGCTGTCCGCCACTTCCACCATGCGGGTCAGGCTCCCTATATGCGTCACATCCGATATGGGTGGAGTATCCACGTCGCCCATGCCGGATGCCACATCGCAGTGCATCAATCGCGAGATCGCTGGCACGCGAGGTGGCGGAGAGGAAACCGGGGCGGTTCGGGCGGCGGTCATTCGGACCCGCCCGGCGTCGGCGGGCACGGGCGCGGAATACCTACATGAGCGAAGCACGATCCGGTGGGGCAGGGCAGGGCGGGTTCCAGGGACAGTCCCCGGCGCCGCCGGCCAGATCGTCCCGGCCGGGCGGCCTGCCGGGCCGCCTGCCGCCGCTGCGCGCCGAATGCGGCGACTTCTCCATGCGCATCGCCCGCGACGGCAGCTGGTTCTACAAGGGCAGCATCATCGGCCGGAAGGAGCTGGTCTGCCTGTTCGCCTCCGTCTTGAAGCGGGAGGCGGATGGCAGCTTCTGGCTGGAAACGCCGGTGGAGCGCGGCCGGATCGAGGTGGAGGACGCCCCCTTCGTGGCGGTGGAGATGTGGTGGCGCAGCTGCGCCGACCCCTTCGTGCCCGCCGGCGCCCCGGGCGCCGAGCCGCGCCAGTGCCTGACCTTCCGCACCAATCTCGATGAGATGGTGACCGCCGATTCGGATCATCCCATCCGCGTCGCCATCGACCCGAAGACGCGCGAGCCGCGCCCCTATATCACCGTGCGCCCGGGGCTGGAGGCGCGCATCAACCGCGCCGTCTTCTACGAGCTGGCGGCGCTGGCCGAGCCCGAGCAGATCGAGGGCCGCACCATGCTGGGCGTCTGGTCGCAGGGCGTCTTCTTCCCGATCGACGAGGCACCGGCGCTGGATGCGCCGCCGCCGCGCAGCGGCAGGCGCGGGCGCCAGGGGGAGCGTCAGATGGCCGCTTCCCGCTGCGCCGCCAGCCCGCCCCCCGCGGAGTGAGGCCCAGGCCCAAGCGATGAGCCTGCTGCTGCCCTCGCGCCAGGACATCGCCGCCCGGCTGTCCGACCCCGCCGCCCTGGCCCGCGCCGGCGCCACCGCCTTCGACGATGAGGAAAATTGGGGCACCCGCCCCGGCGGCCCGGTGCCGGCCGCGGTGCTGGTGCCGATCATCTGGCACGAGGCCGGGCCCGGCGTGCTGCTGACGCTGCGTTCTGCCAAACTTTCGGCCCATGCGGGGCAGGTCGCCTTCCCGGGTGGGCGGCTGGAGCCCGGCGAGACGGCGGAACAGGCGGCGCTGCGCGAGGCGGCGGAGGAGGTGGGCCTGGACCCGCGCCTGCCGGAGATCGCCGCCACCCTGCCCGACCACATGACCGGCACCGGCTATCGGGTGACCCCGGTGGTCGCCTTCCTCGATCCGCCGGTGACGCTGACGCCGGACCCTTCCGAGGTGCAGGCGGTGTTCGAACTGCCGCTGGCCCTGCTGTTCGACCCCGCCGCGCCCAGCCGCCGCAGCACGGAATGGCGCGGCCGGATGCGGGACTACTGGGTCTGGCCGCATGCGGAACACCTGATCTGGGGCGCCACGGCCACCATCCTGATGAACCTGTCCCGGGTGCTGCGCGAAGCCTGAGGCCGCGCTACAGGGGTTTGGTTCCTCCCTGCTCAGGCCTGCCCCCAATGCTGGATGCTGTTCGCCCGCCCGGACTCGACGCGCTGGAAGCCCGGCTGCGCGAGGATCTGGGCTATCTCGAAATGCCCGCCAAGCCCTGGGTCCCGGCGCGGCGGCATGCGGGCCAGGCGGTGACGGATGCGGTGATCATCGGCGGCGGCATGTGCGGCCTGGCGGTGGCGGCGGCGCTGCAACTGCTGGGCATCACCAATATCCGCGTGCTGGACCGTGCCCCGGCGGGGCAGGAGGGGCCCTGGGTCACCTTCGCCCGGATGGAGACCCTGCGCTCTCCGAAAACCTTGGCCGGGCCGGCGCTGGACCTGCCGGCCCTGACCTTCCGGGCCTGGTACGAGCACCAGCATGGCGCCGCCGCCTTCGCGGCCTTGGGAAAAATTCCGCGCGGGATGTGGATGGACTACCTGGTCTGGTACCGGAAGGTGATGGGCATCGCCGTGGAGAATGGCGTGACCGTCACGGCGATCCGGCCGGAGACGGAGGCGCTTTTCGCCCTGGAGACGACCGCCGGCCGAATCTTCGCGCGCCGCGTGGTGCTGGCCACGGGGCGTGACGGCTTGGGCGGACCCTGGCTGCCGGAGATTGCCTATGCGCTGCCGCCGGCGCTGCGCGCCCATTCGCGCGACACCATCGATTTCAGCGCCCTGGCCGGCAAGCGCGTCGGCGTGGTGGGGGCCGGCGCCTCGGCCATGGACAATGCAGCGGCGGCGCTGGAGGCGGGCTGCGGGCGGCTCGACATGTTCGTCCGCCGGGCCGAGCTGCCGCGGGTGAACAAGTTCACGGGCATCGGCAGCCCCGGCGTGGTGCACGGTTTTGCGGGGCTGCCGGATGACTGGAAGTGGCGCTTCCTCGATCTGGTGCTGTCGGCGCAGACGCCGCCGCCGCGCGATTCCACGCTGCGCGTTTCCCGCTTCCCCCACGCCCATCTGCATCTCGGCAGCCCCATCCGGGCGCTCTCGGCCGAGGGCGGCGAAATCCGGCTGGAGACGCCGAAGAGCGTCTTCGGGCTCGACTTCCTGATCTTCGGCACCGGCTTCCGGGTGGACCTCGCCGCGCGGCCGGAGCTGGCGCATCTCGCGCCGCATATCCGCCTCTGGGGCGACCGCTTTGTGGCGGAGCGGCCGAATGAGGAGCTGGCGACCTCGCCCGACCTCGACCCCGGCTTCGCCTTCCAGGAGAAGGTGCCGGGCAACTGCCCGTCGCTGGCCCGGCTGCACTGCTTCAACTATCCGGCGACACTGAGCCACGGGAAGCTCTCCGGC
Organism: Falsiroseomonas tokyonensis; assembly: GCF_019024325.1. GTDB lineage: Bacteria > Pseudomonadota > Alphaproteobacteria > Acetobacterales > Acetobacteraceae > Falsiroseomonas > Falsiroseomonas tokyonensis. Next base: position 117,557 of record NZ_JAFNJS010000001.1, on the reverse strand, counting down.
GACATCCCCGCGGTCAGCGCCGGCGCCAAGCGCCTGGCGCGCTTCCTGGCGCGGGCCTTCTTCGTCGAGGACAAGGAACAGCATTTTGCCAATCTGAAGGCCTATGAGACGCCCGAATTGCAGGGCGATGAATGGCCGGAGCGGGCATGAACCTCGCCATCCTGGGCGCCGGCGCCATCGGCCCGGCCGCCGCGGCGCTGGCGGCCTCCCGCGGCCATGCGGTGGCGCTGTGGTCGCCCTCCGGCCGCGGCACGGCCGGCATGACGGACCATATCGAGGCCGAGGGCGCGCTGACCGGGCGCTTTTCACTGCGCATCGCCATGACGCTGGAGGCGGCGCTGGAGGGGGCGGAGGTCGCGCTGCTGGCGGTGCCGGCCTATGCGCATGCGGCGCTGCTGCCACGTATCGCCGCGGCCATGCCGCCCAAGATGCCGCTGCTGATCGCGCCCGCCGCCGCGCTCTCGCCCCTGGCCTTCGAGGCGCTGCGCGCAGGTCTCGGCCCGCGCGCGCCGGTGGGCGGCCTGGCGACCACGCCGACCACCGCGCGCCGCCTGGCGCCGGGCCTGGTGCGTATCCCGGCAATCCGCGCCGCGGTCGACCTCGCCGCCATCCCGGCCGCGGCGGCGCCCGGGCTGGCCGCGATGGCCACCGACCTCTTCGGCCATGAGTGCCCGGTGGCGCCGGACGTGCTGCAGCCGGCGCTGGCGAACGCCAATCCCATCATCCACGCCGTGCTGGCGCTGGCCAATGTCACCCGCATCGAGCGCGCCGAGGCCTGGCCGCAATATGAGCTGATGACCGAGGCCTCCGGCCGGCTGATGCAGGCGCTGCAGGCGGAGCGCGACGCGCTGGCCGCACGCTGCGGCCTGCGCGTGATCTCGCTGGCCGAATCGCTGCACCGCGCCAGCGGCGTGCCCCGCGCCGCGCTGCACGCGATGGGCCTGGCGATCGCCGCCAGCGGCCGCAGCGTGAATGGCCCGGCGGCAATGGACACCCGCTACGTGACGGAGGACGTGCCCTTCGGCCTGTCCTTCTATCTCTGGCTCGCCGCGCGCCAGGGCGTCGCCATGCCGGCGACGGAGTCGGTGGTGACGGTGCTCGAATCCCTCTGGGGCCGCGACCTGCGCCGCAACGCGCTGCTGGACGGGCTGGCGCTGGAGGATCTCTCCGGCGCGCTGCGGGACGGGATCGGCCGCTGAGCTTGCCGCGCCACGGCCCGCGCGGCAGGCTTTCGGCGAGACCAGGAGTCCAGGCCATGCCCACCCGCCGCGCGCTGCTCGCCACCACCCTCGCCTTGCCCGCGCTGACGCGTTCGGCCCGCGCCCAGGGATGGGCGCCGGACCGGCCGGTGCGGCTGGTGGTGCCCTTCGCGCCGGGCGGCAGCCAGGATGTGCTCGGCCGGCTCTTCGCCCAGGCCGTCACCAGCTCCGTCGGCCAGAATGTGGTGGTGGAGAACCGCGCCGGCGCCGGCGGGCTGCTGGGGGCGGAGACGGTGGCCAAGGCGGCGCCCGACGGCACCACGCTGCTGCTGGCCACCGCCGGGCAGCTGACCATCGCCAAGGCCATCGGCCGCCGCCTGTCCTACGACCCGATCGCCGATTTCGCGCCCATCCTGCATATCTCGGACAGTCCGGTGGCGCTGATCGCCGCGCCCAACCTGCCGGTGCAGGACCTGGCCGGGCTGCTGACCCTGGCCCGCAACGCGCCGCAGCCGATGCCCTATGCCAGCACCGGCACCGGCACCAATACCCACCTGATCATGGAGGATCTGAAGGCGCGGGAACGGCTGAATGTCGAACATGTGCCCTATCGCGGCGCGGCCGGCGCCTTCAACGACCTGATGGCCGGGCGCATCGCCATGATGTTCGTCTCCGTCCCCTCCGTGCTCGGCTTCTCCGGCGGCCAGCTGCGGGTGCTGGCGGTGACCTCGGCCGAGCGCTTCCCCGCCATGCCGCAGGTGCCGACCATGATCGAGGGCGGGGTGCGCGACTTCACCGCCTCGATCTGGACGGGCCTCGCGGCGCCGGCCGGCACGCCGGCGGCGGTGATCGAGCGCTGGCGCGGCGAGTTCGTGAAGGCGCTGGAAACCGATCTGGTGAAGACCCGCCTGGCCGCGCTGGGCGCCACGCCGAACGGGGCGGGGCCGGCGGAATTCGGCACCCTGCTGCGGGAGGATCTGGCGCGCTGGACGGCGGTGGCCGCGCCGCTCTCGATCAGCGTCGAGTGAGCGGCGACTGAACCCTGCCGGCAGGCTATCTTCGGCGCATGGCCATTCTTCTTCTGCTGCTGCCCCTGCTTGCCTGGCTTTTATGGCGCTGGCTCGGCCCCGCCGGCGGGCAGCCTCCGCGCGCGGTGCTGGTGGCGCTGGCTGTGGCCGTCGCGATCGGGGCCGCGGTCGCGCTCACCATCCGCCTGGACGGGCGCGACGTGACGGGCGGCGTCTATGTGCCGCCGCGCCTGGGCCCGGATGGCCAGGTGCTGCCGAGCCGCATCGAACCGGCCCGATGAACGACCCGCCGCAGGACCGCATCCCGCCACCCGCCTTCCTGGCGGAGCCCGCGCCAGCCGCCGTGCTGGCGGCACTGCCCGGTGCGCGGGCCGTGGGCGGCTGCGTGCGCGACGCCCTGGCTGGCCGCCCGGTGCATGACGTGGACGTGGCCGCGCCCTATCCGCCGGAGGTGCTGGCCGAAAAACTGCACGCCGCCGGGCTGAAGGTTTTCGAAACCGGCCTCGCCCATGGCACCGTCACCGCCGTGCTGCGCCGCACCCCGGTGGAGGTCACCGCCCTGCGCCGCGACCTGGTGACCGACGGCCGCCATGCCGAGGTCGCCTGGACCACCGACTGGCGCGAGGACGCCGCCCGGCGCGATTTTTCCTTCAACGCCATGTCGATGGATGCCGAAGGCCACCTCTGGGACTATTTCGGTGGCCGCGCGGACCTGGCGGCGGGGCGGGTGCGCTTCGTCGGCGATGCGGCAACCCGGCTGGCCGAGGACTACCTCCGCGCGCTGCGCTTCTTCCGCTTCTGGGCACGCTATGGCCAGGGCGCGCCGGACCCGGCGGCGCTGGCCGCGATCCGGGACGCGGTGCCCGGCTTTGCCGCGCGCATTGCCCCCGAGCGGATCTGGATGGAGTTGAAGCGGCTGCTGCCGACGCCCGATCCCTCCGATGCGCTGGCGCTGATGGCGCAGACCGGCCTGCTGGCCGCCGTACTGCCGGAAGGGGCCGATCCTGAAAGGCTGCGGCGCATGATCGCGCGCGGCCTGCCGCCCGATCCGCTGCTGCGCCTGGCCGTGCTGCTGGACGAGGCCGCCGACACCAGCGCCCTCGCCACCCGCCTGCGCCTGTCCGGCGAGGAGCGGGACAGGCTGGCGGTGCTGCACCACCCGCCGGCCCCGCCGCGCCCGGGCCAGGATGTCCCGCTGCGCGCCTGGCGGGCCCGCCTGCGCGCGGCCTCGCGCCACGTCATGCCGCCGGAACCGCTCTGGGTGGCGGAGGCCCGGATGGGTGGCGCGGGGTGGGAATCGCTACGCGCCGCGGTGGCGCCCGGCGATGCCGAACCCGAATTCCCGCTGCAGGGCCGCGACCTGATGCCGCTCGGCATCCCACCCGGGCCGGGGCTGGGCGTGATGCTGGGGGCGCTGCGCCGCTGGTGGCTGGAGGGTGATTGCCAGGCGGACCCCGAGACCCTGCTGGCCGAGGCGCGGCGGCGCCTGGAAAAAACCGGGACGGCGGACGGGCCCGCCGCCCCGGATCGCAAGGCTGACCTGCCGGGGTCCTGACTCCCCGGCACGATCCGGAACAAAAAAGGAACTACCATCGCCACGCCGATTCGGGAAGCCCCTCGCCCTGCGCCCGTCGCTGCTCTACACGCCGGGCATGGCCCGCCCTGCCTTCGATGCTGCCTCCCTGCCCCTGATCCGCCGGCTGTGGCGCGAGCATATCCGCCGCCATCCGCGCGGCCTGGCGCTGGCCGCCGTCTGCACCATCGGCGTGGCCGCCACCACCGCGCTCTATCCGCTGATCATCCAGCGCGCCTTCGACCTTTTCGCGGCCGGGGAGGGCGGCGTGGTCTGGGCGCTGCCGCCGCTGATCATCGCCGTCACCTGCGCCCGGGCGCTGACCATGTATGGCAAGGCGCTGGCCACGCAGTCCGTGGTGCTCGGCGTCATCGCCGGGCTGCAGCAGCAGCTTTTCACCGCGCTGACGCGGGCCGACCTGGCCGCCGTGGCGCGCGATGCGCCGGCCCGTCACGCGGCCCGCTTCACCACCGATGCCGCCCTGATCCGGGAGGCGCTGTCCAAGGCCCTCAGCGGGGTCGCCGATGTGCTGACCGTGGTGGGGCTGGTGGGGTCCATGCTCTGGATCGACTGGCAGATGGCGCTGCTGGCCTCGCTGCTCTACCCCTTCGCGGCCGTGCCGATCCTGCGCATCGGCAAGCGCATCCGGCGCGCCTCCTCCGGCATGCAGGACCGCGTCGGCGAGACCTCCGCTTTGCTGGTCGAGAGTTTCGCGGCGGCCCGCGTGGTGCGCGCCTATCGGCTGGAGGAGGCCGAGGAGGCGCGTGCCCGGATGGCCTTCGAAAGGCTGCGCGACAGCCAGATCTCCATCGCGAAATCCCGCGCCCGGCTGGACCCGGTGCTGGAGGCGATGGGCGGCTTGGCGGTGGCGGCCGTGCTCGGCTTCGTCGGCTGGCGCGTCTCTGCCGGCCTAGGCACGATCGGCGACTTCACGGGATTTGTCGCAGCACTCTTGATCGCGGCGCAGCCGGCGCGCGCGCTCGGCAGCCTGAACGCGGCGCTGCAGGAGGGCCTGGCCGGCCTGTCCCGCAGCTTTGCGAGTATCGACGAACAGCCGCGCATCACCGACAGGCCCGGCGCCACGGCGCTGCCGCCCGGCGAGGGCAGCGTGGTCTTCGAGGATGTGGGCTTCGCCTATGACGGCGTGCCGGATGCCGCGCTATCCGGCCTGGGCTTTGCGGCGAAGCCCGGCCGCACCGTGGCGCTGGTCGGCCCCTCCGGCGCCGGAAAATCCACCGCGCTGGCGCTGGTGCCGCGGCTCTATGACGTGACGGCCGGGCGCATCCTGATCGATGGCGCCGATATCCGCGAGGTCACGCTGGCCAGCCTGCGCGATGCCATCGCCTATGTCGGCCAGGACGCCGTGCTGTTCGACGACACGGCCTTCGCCAATATCGCCTGCGGCCGCCCCGGTGCCACCCAGGCGGAGGTGGAGGATGCGGCGCGCGCCGCGGCGGCGCATGATTTCCTGGCGGCGCTGCCGCAGGGCTATGCGACGCCGCTCGGCACCCAGGGCTCGCGGCTTTCCGGCGGGCAGCGCCAGCGCGTCTCGCTGGCCCGCGCGCTGCTGCGCAATCCGCGGGTGCTCCTGCTGGACGAGGCGACCAGCGCGCTGGATGCGGAGAATGAGGCGCTGGTGCAGCAGGCGCTCGCCCGGCTGCGCGAAGGCCGCACCACGCTGGTGATCGCGCATCGCCTGTCCACCGTGCGGGATGCGGACCTCATCGTGGTGATGGAGGCCGGCCGCGCCGTGGAACAGGGCACGCATGCGGAGTTGATGGCGGCCGACGGCCTCTATGCCCGCCTGGTCCGCACCCAGGCCTTTGCGGCATGAGATCCAAGGCCGAGGCCGCCGCGTTGCCGGACCCGGATGCGCTGCATCCGGTGCCGAACAAGCCACGCATCGTCTTCCTGAAGCCGCTGCTGGCCACCATGCCCGGCGTCACGAATTGCGCGGTCGGCGACTTCACCTATTACGACGACCCGCTGCACGCCAAGGACTTCTTCCGCCGCAACGTGATCTACAATTTCCAGTCGAGCGGCGCGCGGCTGGAGATCGGCCGCTATTGCGCCATCGCCACCGGCGCGCGCTTCATGATGCCGGATGCCATGCACGCCATGGCCGGCCCCAGCACCTATCCCTTCGGCATCCTGGGCGGCGCTTTTGCGAGCGCCCTGCCGCTGGCCGACTATCCCTGGCGGAACGCAGGCGACACCATCCTCGGCAACGATGTCTGGGTGGGGATGGAGGCGCTGGTGATGCCGGGCGTGCGGATCGGCCATGGCGCGGTGATCGGCGCGCAGGCGGTGGTGACGCGGGACGTGCCGGATTACGCCGTGGTCGCCGGCAACCCGGCCCGCGTGATGCGCCGACGCTTCACCGAGGACGACGCCGCGCGGCTGGTGGCGCTGGCCTGGTGGGACTGGCCGGCGGCGCGCGTGGCCCGCGCCATCCCGCTGATCGTCAAGGGAAGCGTCACGGCGCTGGAGGATTTTTCCGCCCGGCCGGATTGACCGGGGCGGCCTGCAACGCCTGCCAGACGCGCTGCGGCGTCATCGGCAGTTCCAAATGTGCCCCATCCAGCGCATCCGCCACCGCATTGGCCAGCGCCGCCGGCGCGCCATTGGTCGGCAGCTCGCCCACGCCCTTGATGCCCAGGCTGTTGTTGGGGGAGGGCACGGGCAGAGAGGCGTGCGCGAAATCCGGCAGCTCCGCCGCGCGCGGCATGGCGTAGTCCATCAGCGTGGCCGCGAGCATCTGGCCATCGGCGTCATAGACCGCGTCCTCCGACAGCGCCTGGCCGATGCCTGCCGCCCAGCCGCCCTGCAACTGGCCGGCGAGGAGCATGGGATTCACCACGCGGCCGGGGTCGATGGCGCAGGCGAAGCGGTCCAGCACCACCTGGCCGGTCTCGGGGTCGATCTCCACCTCCGCCAGCGCGATGCCGGCGGGCCAGGTTTCGACCGTCTCGGCGAAATCCGCCTGGCCGCGCAGCCCGCCCTGGCGCGCGGCGACGGCGGCCAGCGTCACGCGGCGATCGGTGCCGGCAATCTCATAGGCGCCGTTATGCCAGGCCACGTCGACCACCGCCGCTTCCAGCACCTCGGCCGCCATGGGCAGCCCGCTCTCGATCGCCGCCTGTGCGGCACTGGCAAAAGTGGTGCCGGAGATGATGGTGGAGGAGGAGCCGCCGGTGCCGCCGCCGCGCGGGATGCGGTCGCTGTCGCCCTGCTCGATGGTGACCTGCTCGGCCTCCACGCCGAAGGCGGCGGCGAGCAATTGCGCATAGGCCGTCGCATGGCCCTGGCCCTGGCTCTGCGTGCCGGTGCGCGCGGTGATGCGGCCATCGGGATGCACCTCGACGATCGAGGTCTCGTCGCCCCAGCCGCCGGAGCCGTGCAGGTGGCAGGCGAGACCGCGCCCGCGCAGCAGCCCGCGCGAAGCCGATTGCGCACGCCGTGCGGCAAAGCCGGGCGCATCGCCGAGGCGCAGCACCTCCTCCAGCAGCGCGGCGGGGTCGCCGCTGTCGTAGCGGTAGCCGAGCGCGGTGCGATAGGGATAGGCGTCGCGCGGCAGCAGGTTCAGCCGGCGCAGCGCCACCGGGTCGCGACCGGAGTCGCGCGCGGCCACATCCACCAGCCGTTCCAGCAGGACCAGCGCCTCCGGCTTGCCGGCGCCGCGCACCGCGTCCACCGGCGCAGTGTTGGTGAAGGCGCAGCGCAGGCCGATATGGATGGCCGGAATGGCGTAGAGCCCGCCCAGCACCTTGGCCATGCCACCGGTCGGGATGGTGGGGTTCACGGTGGAGACATAGGCGCCGAAATTGGCGACGCCCTGCACCCGCAGCGCCAGGAAGCGGCCCTCCGCATCCAGCGCCAGCGCGGCCTCCGCCACCAGGTCGCGGGCATGGGTATCGGCCAGGTGATGTTCCGTGCGGTCCTGCACCCAGCGGACATCGCGCTGCAATTGCCAGGCGGCGAAGCAGGCCAGCGCCTGTTCGGGATAGGGCGGCAGCTTGGGCCCGAAGCCGCCGCCGACATCCGGCGTCACCACGCGCAGCCTTTCGCGCGGCCAATGCAGGATGTGGTCGCAGAGCACACGATGCAGCAGATGCACGCCTTGCGACGGCGTGGTCAGCATGACGCGCTCGTCCTGCCACTGCGCCAGTGCCGCGCGGGTTTCGAGATAGCCGGCGAGGATGCGTGGCGAGCGGTAGGTCACGCGCGCCACCTGCGCCGCGGTCGCGAAGGCCGCGGCGACGGCGGCCGCATCGCCCTTCTGCCAGTCGCAGCAGAGATTGCCCGGTGCTTCCGCATGTAGCAGCGGCGCGCCGGGGGCGAGCGCGTCATCGCCGCGCGTCACCGCCGGCAGCGGGTCGTAGTCCACGGCCACCGCCTCCGCGCCATCGCGCGCCGAATGCGGCGTGTCCGCCACCACCATGGCGACGATCTCGCCGACATGGCGCACGCGGTCGGCGGCCACGGGCAGGCGCGGCGGTTCGATGTGCCGGGCGCCGGCGGCGTCGCGGATCTCCGTGACCGCCGGATTGTGGCCGAGCCCCGCCACCTCCGCCGCCGTGAAGACTGCGACCACGCCCGGCAGGGCGCGCGCCGCGCCCGCATCCACGCCCAGGATGCGCGCATGGGCGTGCGGGGACCGCACGAAGACGGCATGCAGTGCGCCCGGCGCGGCAAAATCGCTGGTGAAGCGGCCGCCGCCGGTCAGCAGGCGGGGATCCTCCAGCCGGCGGAGCGGTTGGCCGAGGCCGGGAAGGACGTCGAAGGCCATTTGGCTGCCCTGGTTGGTTGGCTGCCGCCAAACTGACCGATCCGCGGCCCTATGGCGAGGCTGCTAGGTGCCGCCCAGCCCGCGGGCCGCCCAGCGCAGCAGGCGGCCGCGCAGGCCGGGGGCGCGTTGGATCGCCTCGCGCAGCGCGCGCAGCTCCGCCTCGGCCTTGGCGCGGGCGGCGGCGGCTTCCAGCGCCTGGCCGCGCGCCACCTGGCGGGCCGCCTCCAGCTCCGCCAGGCGGTTGCGGGTGAAGGCGTCCATGCCCTCCGCCTCGATCCGCGCCAGCCGCGCCTGCGCCTCGCCCAGCTCCGCCCGCAGCGCGGACAGGCCGGGTTCGGCAACCGGCGCCCTGGCGCGGGGGCGCGGCGCCTTCGGCTTGCGGGCCAAGTCGCGCCGCCTCAGCCCGGCCCGCCGGCCTGCAGCGCGGCCCATACCTTCTGCGGCGTCGCCGGCATGTCGATATGCGAAATGCCGCGCTCGGCCAGCGCATCGGCCAGCGCATTCATCACCGAGGGCAGCGCCCCGGCGCAGCCCGCCTCGCCGCAGCCCTTGGCGCCCAGAACATTGGTGCGCGCCGGGCTCGGCTGGCTGGCGAAGCCGAAGAAGGGTGCGTGTTCGGCGCGCGGCAGGCCGTAATCCATGTAGGACCCGCTCAGAAGCTGGCCGGAGTCGTCATAGGCGGTGGCCTCCATCAGCGCCTGGCCGATGCCCTGCACGATGCCGCCATGCGCCTGGCCCGCTACCAGCATCGGGTTCACCAGCACGCCGAAATCGTTCACCGTGGTGTAGCGCACCACCTGGGTCTCGCCCGTCTCCGGGTCCACCTCCACCTCCGCCACATGGCAGCCATTGGGGAAGGCCGATTCCTCGTACTGGTCGGTGTGGGACACATCGAGCGCGCTGGAGGCGCCCGTCTCGCTGCGCAGCTGCGCCGCCAGGTCCATGATGCCGATGCCGCGGTCGGTGCCGGCGATGGTGAAGCGCCCGGCCACGAATTCGATGTCCTCCACCGCCGCCTCCAGCAGGTTCGCCGCCAGCGGCTTGCCTTTCTCGATCACCAGCGCGCTGGCGGAGGCGATCGCCGTGCCGCTGGCCATGATGGAGCGGGACCCGCCGGTGCCGCCGCCGGCGATCAGCAGGTCGCTATCGCCCTGTTCCAGGCGGATGCGATCGAAGGGCACGCCGAGCCTATCCACCAGCACCTGCGCGAAGGCCGAGGCATGGCCCTGGCCATAATCCAGCGTGCCGGTGAGGATGGTGACGCCGCCATCCGCATCGAAGCGGATGCCGCCCATCTCCTTCGATGCCGGCGCCGTCACTTCCAGATACTGCCCGATGCCGATGCCCCGCAGCTTGCCACGCGCACGCGCCTCCGCGCGGCGCTGCGCAAAACTGTCCCACTCCGCGGCTTCCAGCGCCCTGTCGAGCAGCAGCGGGAAATTGCCGCTGTCGTAGCGCATGCCGCTTGGCGCGTCGTAGGGGATGTGGTCGGGCGTGATCTGGTTGCGCCGGCGCAGCTCGACGCGGTCGATGCCCATCTCCCGCGCGGCCTGATCCACCAGACGCTCCATGTAGTAGTTGCCCTCCGGCCGCCCGGCGCCGCGATAGGCCCCGACGGGCGTGGTGTTGGTGAAGACGCAGCGCGTCGAGACCTCCACCAGCGGCGTGCGATAGACGCCGATGACGTTCTTCACCGTATTGGCGGTGGAGGGGATGGTGGTGGCGTTGCTCAGATAGGCACCGAGATTGCCGAAGCCGGTGACCCGCAAAGCAAGGAACTTGCCTTCCGCATCCAGCGCCAGCTCCGCCTCCATGTCGTGGTCGCGGCCGTGGCTGTCGGCCAGGAAGCTCTCGGAGCGGCTGTCGGTCCACTTCACCGGGCGGCCGAGCTGGCGCGCGGCGTGGAGCAGGGCCGGATATTCCGGATAGACGCTGGCCTTCATGCCGAAGGACCCGCCGACATTCCCGGTCAGCACGCGCAGCGCCTCCGGCTTCACGCCCATCACCTTGGCGATGCCGGCGCGCATGCCGAAGACGCCCTGGCTGCCCATGCGCAGCACGTAGCGATCCTCCTCCCAGCTCGCGATGGCGGAACGCGGCTCCATGGGGGAGACGACGATGCGGCTGTTGCGGATGGACAGCTTCGTGACATGCGCGGCACCGGCGAAGGCCGCCGCCACCGCCGCGGCGTCGCCATAGTGGAAATCCACCACCTGGTTGCCCGGCACATCGTCATAGAGCTGCGGCGCGCCGGGGGACGCGGCCTCCCGCATATCGGTCACGGCGGGCAGGGCCTCCACGTCGAGGATCACCGCCTCCACCGCGTCCCGCGCCTGCTTCGCCGTCTCGGCGACGACGATGGCCACGGGGTCGCCGACGAAGCGCACGCGGCTGGTGGCGAGTACCGGCTGGGTCGGCAGATGCGCGGCGCTGCCGTCGCGGTTCTTCTGGCCGACGGAGGCCGGCATGGGGCCGATGCCCGCCGCCTCCAGGTCCTGGCCGGTATAGATCGCGACCACGCCGGGCAGGGACCGCGCCTCGGCCAGGTCGATGCCGCGCAGCACGCCATGCGCATAGGGGCTGCGCACCATGGCGGCGTGCAGCTGGCCGGGCAGGGAAAGGTCGTCGCTGTAGCGGCCCTCGCCGCGCAGCAGAACCGGGTCCTCCTTGCGGGAGACGGATTGGCCGATGCCGAACTTCAGCTGCGCGGGGTCGAGGGGCAGGTTCATGCGGGGATCCTCAGGAGCTTTGCCCCCAAGGTGGGCGGGTATGCTGCAACGCGAAAGCCCCCCGGCGGCCTTCCCGCGTCACTTCGTCGCGGCATGCGGGATTCGCAGCCAGGCCAGGGGGGCCAGCGCCAGGCCCCCAAGCACCAGGAATCCCGCCGCCGGCCCGCCGGTGCCGGAGAGCAGCGCGCCGAACAGCGCGGGGCCGAGGCAGGCGCCGAGATAGATCATCATCATCACGCCGGAGGTCGCGGCCGCCACCTTCCCGGGACCCGCCAGCCGCGCCGTCTCCGCCAGGCAGATGCCGTTCCAGCCGAAGGCGGCGAAGCCGAAGAGGCCGGCCACCAGCCAGACCAGCCAGACCGGCGTGGCCGGCCCCAGCCCGATGCAGGCCAGGCAGGCCGCGGCCATCAGCGCGCCGAGCCCGCAGAGCACCACCGCCGGCGCCACCCGGTCCGCCACCCAGCCCAGCAGCAGCCGCGCGGCGATGGAGACCAGCAGGCCGATGGTCAGCGCCAGCCCCGCCGCCGCGATGGTCCAGCCCGCGACGGTCACCAGCACGGTCGCCAGGAAGGCGGAGAAGGTGAATTGCACGCAGGCGAAGCACAGCGAGGCCAGGCCCAGCCGCATGGTCGGCCCCCCCCGCAGCACCGCCGCGAAGGGCGCCAGCAGCCCCAGCCCGCCCTTGCCCGGCGCCAGCGAGCCCTGGTCCAGCCGCCAGCGCCAGGGCTGCACCGCCATCGCCGCCAGGCCCAGCAGCAGCGCCAGGCCGAGGCAGGCGGCCTGCCAGCCCAGCGTCGCGGCCAGCAGCGGCACCATCACCCCCGCCGAGGCCCCGCCCACCGGCACCGCCACCTGCTTGATGGAAAAGACCCGGTTGCGCAGATGCGGCGGCGCCAGCTGGGACAGCAGGGCGGAGCTGGCGGGGTTCGCCGGGCCATAGGCCATGCCGACCAGCAGCGCGCTGGCCGCCAGAGCCAGCGGGTGCGCCAGCGCCAGGGCCAGCAGCCCGGCCGCCGCACTCGCCAGCATCGCCTGGTGCAGCCGCACCGGCCCGAGGGCGGCCACAAGCTGCGGCGTGGCCAGGGTGGAAACGGCGCCGGCGCCGAAGAGGATGGAGGCGTACCAGCCGACCGCCGCCTTGGGCAGGCCGATATCCGGCAGCACCAGCGCCGCGGTCACCGGCAGCACCAGGGAGGACAGCACCACCAGGGCCTGCGCGCCCAGCGTGACGCCGATGGCCTGGCGCAAAAGGGCGATCTGGGCCTCGGGCATGCCGGCCATGCGCAGTCCTTGAGCGGGGGCATGACCGGCATGCCGTGAATGAGGGGGACTGTCCATGCCCCCGGCCTGCCCCCCGCTTGGCTGGCGCCAGGGTGGGGCCTATACGGAAAAAGGCCGAAAATGCTCCCAGGGCGCGGCTTCGTAAAATGATCCTGCCTTTCGCAAGCCGGATCGGAGTTGGAGATCGGGCATGGCGGGCGTGGCATCGGACGGACAAGGCAAGCCCTCCGGCTGGGGGCCGAAGCTGCGCCGCCTGGCGCCGGGGCTGCTGGTGTGCCTGGCCATCGCCGTGGTCTCCGTCTGGCTGCGCAATGCCTCGGGCATCGCGGCGCTGAATCCGGTGGTGATCGCGCTGCTGGTGGGGCTGGCCTGGCGGTCCGCGCGGGGGCGGCAGCCGGTACTGGATCCGGGGCTCGCCTTCGCCATCCGGCCGCTGCTGCGCTTCGCCATCGTCATCCTCGGCCTGCAGGTGACGGCGACGGAGGTCCTGGCGCTCGGCCCCGGGGCGCTGGCGCTGGCGGTGGTGGTGGTGGGGGTGACGGTGCCGGCGGCGATCTGGCTCGGCCGGCTGCTGGGCGTGCCATCGGGCCTCGCCGCGCTGCTCGGCATGGGCACCGGCATCTGCGGCGCCTCCGCCATCGTCGCCACCAACCAGGTGGTGCGCGCGAAGGATGAGGACGTGACCTATGCGCTGGCCGTCATCACCCTGTGCGGCACGGCCGGGCTGGTGCTGCTGCCGCTGCTGGCCGGGCCGCTGGGGCTTTCGCCGCTGAGCTACGGGCTGTGGGCCGGGGCGTCCCTGCATGAGGTGGTGCAGGCGGTGGGTGCGGCGGCGGCCGGCGGGCCGGAGGCCGCGCAATCCGGCACGGTGATGAAGCTGGCCCGCGTCATGCTGCTGGCGCCGGCGATCATGGCGCTGGGCTGGTGGGTGGCGCGCGGCGCGGCGCAGGGCGGCGGCACGGCCAAGGTGCAGGTGCCGTGGTTCGCCGTGTACTTCCTCGGCATGGTGGCGCTGGTCTCCACCGGGCTGGTGCCGCGGATCGCCATCGATGCCTCCCGCTTCGCGGTGCCGCTGCTGATGGCGGCGAGCGTCGCGGCGCTGGGCCTGTCCACCGACCTGAAGGCGCTGCGGGCGCGCGGCCTGGCGCCGCTGGGGCTGGGCGTGGCGCTGAGCCTGCTGATCGCCGCCATCGCCTTCGTGGGCGTGACGCTGATCGGCGTCTGATCCTGCCGTAACCGCCACCGCCCCTGCCGCGAAGTGCGGGGGACAGGGCGGGAGACGGGGCCATGAGGATCGCACGGCGTGGCTTTCCGGGGATCGCCGCCCTGCTGCTGCTGCTGGCGCCCCAAGCCGTGGCGCAATCCGATGACGGGCTGGTGACGGTGCCGAGCCGCCATTCGCCGGCCGAGACCCTGTCGCGCTTCGAGGCCGCGGTGCGGGCGGCGGGCTGGGTGGTCTTCACCCGCATCGATCATGCCGCCGCGGCGCGGGAGGTGGGGATGGAACTGGCCCCGCGCACCGTCCTGCTGTTCGGCAATCCGCGCGCCGGCACCCCCGGCATGGCGGCCACCCCGACCCTGGCGCTGGACCTGCCATTGCGCGTGCTGGTCTGGCAGGATGCGGCCGGCCAAACCTTCCTCACCCGCAGCAGCGGCAGCGACCTGGCCCGGCGGCTTTTCGGCCGGCATGGCGTGACGGTGCCGGAACAGGGCCAGGCCGCCACCGAGGCCTTCCTCGCCAACCTGGCGCGCCAGGCCACCGAATAGCCATGTCCGCCGTCCTGCCTCTGCCCGTCGCAAGGCCGCATTGGCCGGGGCTGGCGCTCGGGCTGGCCGGGGTGGCGCTGGTGGCGGCGCGGTTGCCGGCCGGCATGGCGCCGGTCTTCGCCGTGGCGCTGGCGCTGGGCCTCGCCTTCGTGCTGCTGGACTACGGCTTTGCCGGCGGCTTCCGCGCCTTCCTGCAATCCGGCGACGGGCGGGCGCTGGGGGCAAGCTTCATCGCGCCGGCGGTCGCCGCCCTGGTGGTGCTGCCGGTGGGGCTGCTGGCCGAGGGGTTCGGGCGCTTCGTCGCACCGCTCGGCCTGCCGCTGCTGGTCGGCGCGGCCATCTTCGGCGTCGGCATGCAACTGGCCAATGGCTGCGGCTCCGGCACGCTGGTGGCGGCGGGGCAGGGGTCGCGGCGGATGTGGGTGGCATTGCCCTTCTTCTGCCTGGGCGGGGTGCTGGGCAGCCTGCTGGTGCCGGCGGCGATGCGGCTGCCGGATCTCGGCGTGGTGGATCTGGGCGCGCTGCTCGGGCCGTGGGGCGGGCTGGCGGCGACGCTCGCCATGCTGCTGGCCGGCGCCCTGCTGGTGCTGCGCGGCGCCCGGCCGCGCGCGGCGGAACTGCGCGCCGGGGCGATCATCGGCGGCCTGGCGGGGCTGATGTTCCTCGCCTCCGGCCTGCCCTGGGGCATCACCACGGGGCTCACGCTCTGGGGCGCCAAGGCGGCGATGATGATGGGGGCGGATATGCCGGCCGCGCCCTTCTGGGCCGAGGGCTGGGCGCGCGCGGCGCTGGACGGGTCGCTGCTGGCGCTGGATTCGTCACTCGCCGATATCGGCCTGCTGCTGGGTGCGCTGCTGGCCGCGGCGGCGCAGGGGAGGCTGCGCCACCGCCAGCCGGTCAGCCTGCGCGGCGCGGCGGGGGCGGCGCTGGGTGGGGTGCTGATGGGGGTGGGGGCGCGGCTCGCCTATGGCTGCAATGTCGGCGCCTTCCTGGGCGGCGGCGCCTCCGGCAGCCTGCATGGCGTGATCTGGGTGGCGGCGGCGCTGCCCGGAAGCTGGCTCGGCATCCGGCTGCGGCCGGTCTTCGGCCTGAACTAGACCCCGAGAACCCGCCGCGCCTCCGCCGCATCCGCCGCGATCGCCGTCTTCAGCGCCTCCAGCCCATTGAAGGTGGCGTCGGGGCGCAGGTAGCGCACCAGGCGCACGCCGATCTCCTGGCCGTAGAGGTCGCCGCTGAAGTCGAACAGGTGGGTTTCCAGCCGCGTCACCGGATCCCCGCCCAGCGTCGGGCGGCGGCCGACATTGGCGACGCCCGGCACCACCCGGCCATCGGCCAGGGCGACGCGCACCGCATAGACGCCCCGCGCCGGCTCCAGGTGCCGGCCGAGCAGGATATTCGCGGTGGGCCAGCCCAGCTCGCGGCCCAGCTTGTCGCCGTGAAAGACCTCGCCGCGCACTTCCCAGTCCCGGCCGAGCTCGGCGGCTGCGCGGTCGGGGTAGCCGTCCTGCAGGGCGCGGCGGATGCGGGTGGAGGAGATGGGCCCGCCCTCATCCACCACCGGCGGCACCACCGTCAGGCCGATGCCGCGCGCTTCCGCCAGGGTCGCCAGCAGATGCACGTCGCCGCCGCGGCGGTGGCCGAAGGCGAAGTCGGCGCCGCAGGCCAGATGCTTGGCGCCTACCGCCTGGTGCAGCACCTGGTCCACGAAGGCCTCGGCCGGCATGGCGGCGAGCCGTGCATCGAAGGGCAGGGCGAAGACGATTTGCACGCCCTGCGCGCCGAGCGCCTGGGCCTTGGCGGGCAGCAGGGTCAGGCGGAAGGGCGGGTCCTCGGGCCGGAAATGCTCACGCGGATGCGGCTCGAAGGTCAGTGCCGCCAGCGGCAGGTCCGGCCGCGCGGCATGGGCGGCGCGCAGCACCGCGGCATGGCCCAGATGCACGCCATCGAAATTGCCGAGCGCCACGGTGGCGCCGCGGGCCGCCTCCGGCACCGCGTGCCAATCGGCCAGGATCGCGGGCATCACGCCTGTTCGGGCCGCAGCCAGGGCTGGGTGCCGGGGGGCGGGGCGAAGGCGGCCAGCTTGTCCAGCGCCTCCGCGACGGTCGTCGCCCGCATGGCCAGCGGCCGCTGCGCCTCGCGGACAAAGCCCTCGCGCTGCATGAAGTCCAGCACGTCGAGGAAGGGGGTCCAGAAGCCGGCGACGTCCAGAAAAACCACGCCCTTGGCCTGGATGCCGAGCTGCGCCCAGGTCAGGGCCTCCACCGCTTCCTCCAGCGTGCCGAAGCCGCCGGGCAGCACGATGAAGCCGTCCGACAGCTCGGCCATCTTTGCCTTGCGCTCATGCATCGTATCGACGACGTGCATCTCGACCCCGCCGCCATGGCCGACCTCGCGCTTCAGCAGGCCGTGCGGGATGACGCCGATCACCTCCGCCCCGGCGGACAGCGCGGAATCCGCGGCGATGCCCATCAGCCCCACCGCGCCGCCGCCATAGACCAGGCCGAGGCCGCGGCGGGCGACTTCGCGGCCCAATTCGCGGGCGGCCTCGGCATAGTCTTCCCGGGCGCCAACCATGGAGCCGCAGAACACGCATACCCGCTTCGGTCTGGTCACGAAATGGTCCTCATGCTGCGCCGCCGCATGGCTGCGTTAGCCGGGCGGGGTTGGATCGACAAGGCCGGGTTGGTTTGCCAGAACCGGGCAGCCCAATAGCAGATGGATCGCCCCATGCCCGCCACCACCCTCGGCACCTCCGAACGCCTGCTGGAGGAGCTGCGCCTCTGGGTGGAGCAGGAGACGCCGACCACCGATCCGGCCGCGGTGAACCGCCTGGTGGACCGCTGCGAGGCGGAGCTGCGCGCCGTGGGCGGCGAGGTTTCGCGGCTTCCGGGCCGGGACGGATTCGGCGATACGCTGGTCTGCCGCACGCCTGGCCAGGCCGGCAGCAACCTGCCGCCGGTGATGGTCTCGGGCCATCTCGACACGGTCTGGGACCACGGGACGCTGGCCGGGCCGATGCCCTTCCGGGTGGAGGGCGACAAGGCCTTTGGGCCCGGCATCTACGACATGAAGGCGGGGTCCTTCATGGCCTTCCACAGCGTGCGCGAAATCCTGCGCCAGAAGATCCCGACGAAGCGGCCGATCGTGCTGCTGCTGACGCCGGATGAGGAGGTCGGCAGCCCGACGAGCCGCGACATCATCGAGGACACTGCCCGCGGCGCGCGGGCCGTGCTGATCCCGGAGCCCGCCGGTGCCGGCGGCGCCTGCGTCACCGCGCGCAAGGGCGTGGGGCGCTTCGTCATCAAGGTGCGCGGCGTCTCGGCGCATGCCGGCGGCAACTGGTCCGAGGGCCGCAGCGCCGTGGTCGCCCTGTCGCGCCTGGTGCTGAAGATCCACGAACTGACGGACCTGGCGGCCGGCATCACCACCAATGTCGCCCCCGTCTTCGGCGGCACCCGCCCCAATGTCATCCCGCCCGAGGCCGGGGCGGAGGTCGACCTGCGCGTGCCGACCATCGCGGAAGGGGAGCGGCTGGAAAAGCTGATCCTTGGGATGGCGGGGGAGGAGGATGGCATCCGCATCGAGATTTCGGGCGGCATGAACCGGCCGCCCTTCGCGGAGAACGGGGAAATCCTGGCGCTGTATGAGCAGGCCAAGGTGCTGGCCGCCGCGGCGGGCTATACGCTGCCGAAGCAGCATCGCGGCGGCGGTTCGGACGGGAATTTCACCGCGGCGCTGGGCATCCCGACCCTGGATGGGCTGGGCTGCACCGGCGCCGGCGCCCATGCGCCGCATGAGCACATCGTCTGGACCGACCTCGCCGCCCGCTGCGCGACGCTGTGTGGGCTGCTGGAATCCATCGACTGAACCATGCCGTCGCCGCAGCGCATCACCGCCCTGGTCCAGGGCGGCAGCGTCAGCACCGATGCCGATGCGGTGGTGCCGTGGTGGAGTTTTGCGAAAACCGTCCTCGCAGGCGCCGCGCTGGCGCTCGTGGCGGAGCAGCGCCTGCGCCTCGATGCGCCCCTCCGCGGCCGACCCTTCACGCTCCGCCAGCTCCTGCAGCATCGCGCTGGCCTGCGCTGCTACGGCACGCTGGCGGCCTACCACGCCGCCGTGGCCGCAGGGGAAGCGCCCTGGCAGGCTGAGGCGATGCTGCGGCAGGTCGATGCCGACACCCTGGCCTATGCGCCCGGGCAGGGCTGGGGCTATTCCAACATCGGCTACCTGCTGGTCCGCACCCTGGTCGAGGAGCTGACAGGCGCGGCTCTCGGCCCGGCCCTGGAGCGCCTGGTGTTCGGACCACTTGGCATTTCAGGGGTCACGGTCGCGCAGGCGCCGGAGGACCTCGACGCAACCGCCTGGGGCAATGCTCGGCGCTACCATCCCGGGTGGGTGTACCATGGCTTGCTGGTCGGGCCGCCGGGCTCGGCCGCCCTGCTTCTGCACCGTCTGCTCGGTACGGACTTCCTGCCATCCGAACTTGTGGCGGCGATGCAGCTGGCCCACCCGCTGGGCGGTGCCATTCCAGGCCGACCGTGGCAAACGGCGGGCTACGGTCTCGGGCTCATGATCGGACAAGGCGAGCCGGCGGGCACCTATATCGGCCATACCGGGGGCGGCCCTGGCAGCGCCTCCGCCGTCTATGCGCTGGCTGGGAACGGCACGGAGGGGCCAAGCCGGCGCACGGCCGCCGCCTTCGCCGCGGTTGACGATCCCGGATTGGTCGAGGCCCAGGCCATGCGCATCGCGGCCGGCGGATCGGTTCGCGAAGGATGAGGCCCTGAGCGCCTTCCCCCTCTACGCCCTGGCGGCGCTGGCCGAGATCGCCGGCTGCTTCGCCGCCTGGGCGGTGCTGCGGGAGGGACGCAGCACTTGGTGGCTGCTGCCCGGCCTGCTGTGCCTGGCCTTCTTCGCCTGGGCGCTGACGCGGATCGATACGCCATTCGCCGGCCGCGCCTTCGCGGCCTATGGCGGGGTCTATATCGCGGCCTCGCTGGGGTGGATGTGGGCGGTGGAGGGCGCGCGGCCGGATCGCTTCGACCTGCTGGGTATGCTCCTATGCCTCGGCGGCGCGGGCGTCATCCTGCTGGCGCCGCGGGGATAGGGAAACAGCCGCATGCCCAAGGCTCTCATCGTCGGCGCCGGTCCGGGCTTCTCCGCCAGCCTCGCGCGGCTGCTGGCCCGCGAAGGCTATGAGGTGGCGCTGGCCGCGCGGGATACGCAGAAACTGGCGGCGCTGGCCGCCGAAACCGGCGCCAGCCTGCATCGCTGCGACGCCAGCGACCCGGCGCAGGTCGCGGACCTGTTCACAAGACCCGAGGCGGCGGAGGCGGAGGTGGTGTCCTACAACGCCTCCTTCCGCGTGCGCGGCCCGACGGTGAAGCTGGCGCCGGAGGATGTGCGCCGCACGCTCGAAGTCTGCGCCTTCGGCGCCTTCCTGGTGGCGCAGCAGGCCGCCGCCCACATGCTGCCACGCAAGGCCGGCACCATCCTGCTGACCGGCGCCTCCGCCGGGGTGAAGGGCTATGCCCGCTCCGCCCCCTTCGCCATGGGCAAATTCGCGCTGCGCGGGCTGGGCCAGGCGCTGGCGCGGGAACTGCATCCGCAGGGGGTGCATGTGGTCCACATCGTGGTGGATGGCGGCATCCGCAGCGAACGCCGGCCCGATCCGGGGCAGGATACGCTGCTGGACCCGGACGCCATCGCCACCGCCGCGCTGGCCGCCATCCGCCAGCCCCGAACCGCCTGGTCCGCCGAGATCGAACTGCGGCCCTGGGTCGAGACTTTCTGAGGGGAAACAGCAATGACCACCGACGCCCAGGGCAATGCCATGACCGTCGCCTCGGCCGAGGCGGCGCGGGCCTTCGACCATGCCATCGAGGGTTTTCTGAAATACCGCTTCGACACCGGACTTCGCCTGAAGGCATTTCTCACCGCCGATCCCACGGCGCCGCTCGGCCAGGTGATGGCCGGCAGCTTTGCGATGCTGGCCTATGACCGCGCGCTGCTCGGCCGCGCCGCGGGCTCGCTCGCCAAGGCGCAGGCCCTGCCGGCCAATGCGCGGGAGAAGGCGCATATGGCGGCGCTCTCCGCCTGGATCGACGGCACGCCGGAAAAGGCGCTGACCATCTGGGAACAGATCGTGGCGGAGCATCCGCGCGACCTGCTCGCCTTTCGCCTGCACCATTTCTGCGCTTTCTGGATGGGCGCGCCGGAACGCATGGTGACGCTGGTGGAGCAGGTGATGCCCGCCTGGTCGGATGAGACGGCGGGCTATGGCAGCGTGCTCGCCTGCCGCTGCTTCGCGCATGAGGAAACCGGCAGCTACACCATCGCCGAACATGCCGGCCGCGACGCCGTGGCGCTGGACCGCGGCGACCTCTGGGCCGCGCATGGCGTGGCGCATGTGCTGGAAATGCAGGGCCGCCGGACCGAGGGCCTGGACTGGATCGCAGCCCTCGAGCCGAACTGGGACGGCGGCAACAACCTGATGCACCACCTGTGGTGGCACCAGGCCATGTTCATGGCGGAGCAGCGCGATTTCGACGGCGTGCTGCGCCTGTACGACACGCGCTTCCGCAACCGCGAGTCAAAAGTCCACCTGGCGCAGCCGGACCTTTATATCGATGTGCAGAACGCCGCCTCCATGCTGTTCCGCCTGCAGCTGCGCGGCATCGCGGTCGGCGATCGGTGGGAGGAGCTGGCGGAGAAGGCGGAGGCCCGCATCGGCGACACGCTGTCCGCCTTCACCCAGCCGCATTGGATGATGGCGCTGGCCGCCAGCGGGCGGCGGGAAGCCGCGGCGCGCATGCTGGCGGCGCTGGAGGAGGCGGCGCGCGGCAATACCCACCACGCCCGCATCCTGCGCGACGCCGCCCTGCCGGCAACGCGCGCCGTGGCGCTGCATGCCGAGGGCCGCTTCGACGAGGTGTGCCGCGTGCTGCGCCCGGCCCTCGGCGACCTGCACCGGCTCGGCGGCAGCCACGCGCAGCAGGACGTGCTGGAGCAGATCTTTGTGGATTCCGCCATGAAGGCGGGGCGCATCGCCGATGCGCGGCTGGCGCTGGAGCGCGCGGCCGCGAAATCGCCGGTGCCGCCGGCGCGGCGCATCGGCTTTGCCGAGGCCGCGCTGGCAGTGGCCTACTGACCCGCGCTACGGGATGACGTCGGGGTGCACATACAGCGCATCCCCGTCGGACAGGGTCAGCTTCTCGAAGCCCGAGAAGCGGAAGGTTTCGCCGTTGATGGTCAGGCTGCCGGTAATGCCCGTCAGGTCCAGGCTGCCATTCACCATCGCCGGGGTGGGGAAGCCGGGGTCGGGCACCAGCCCGGCCAGCACCTGGTCGATGGTGAGGCCGGTGCGCTCCAGCCGCAATTCGTCGGTGCCGCTGCCGCCGGTGAGGATGTCCGCACCATCGCCGGGGCTCCAGATCACGACATCGTCGCCGGCCCCGCCATCCACCACGTCGCGGCCGCCATTGCCGGCCAGCGTGTCGTCGCCGTCGCCGCCATGGATCATGTCGCGGCCATCGCCGCCCAGGATCATGTCACTGCCCCCGCCGCCGAAGGCGTAGTCGTCGCCGCCGCCGGCGATGATGATCTGCTGGTCGTTGTCGCCCATAATCATGTCGCCCTGCCAGGTGCCGATCCGCACCTCGGCATCCGGATTCTGCTCCCACAGCGTGGGCGGCTCGAAGGCGGCGCTGCCGCCCACGACCTGGTCCAAGGCCGCGTCATCCAGCGCCGCGAGGGGCGGGCTCTTGGGGGACGTCATGGCAGCTCCTTCCTCAACCGGCGCGGGGCCCGGATGCCACGATCCGCCGCCCCGGTGAAATGGGAAATTCCTATCGCCGCCACTGTCATTCCCATGGCCCTAGGCGCCCGCCAGCGCCCGCCCGAAGACCGGCACGGCGTCCACAAGATCCTGCGCCCGCACATATTCGCGCGGCGTATGCGCCATGGCGATGTCGCCCGGGCCGAGCACCACGCAGGGCGCCAGCGCCTGCAACTCGCTGGCATCGGTGCCATAGGGGGCGGTGCGCGGGGCGCGGTTGGTCAGGCGCGTGGCGCGGGCGACGAAGGGGTGGTCCGCCGGCAGTTCGGGGGGAAAACCCTCCATCTGCTCCGCCAGCTCCACCCCGGCGTCCCGCGCCGCCTGGCGCACGGCCTGCAGGATGGGCTTCGGGTCCACCTTGGCGCTGTAGCGGAATTTTATCTGGGCGGTGGCCTTGGCGACGGTGACGTTCATCGCGGTGCCGTGGTTGTCGAGGATCAGGTTGAAGTCGGAGAACGGAGGGTCGTAGTCGGCATCCTGCAGCGCGGGGTTCGTGCGCAGCTCGTCATGCACCGTGCGCATCGCGGCCAGGAAGGGCAGCAGCTTCCAGTTCGCGTTCGTGCCCTTGCCGGTGGAGGAATGCGCCTGCACGCCATGTGCCGTCGCGGTGAAGGCGATGTGGCTGCGATGGCCGCGCACCGGCACCAGGCTGGTCGGCTCCACCACGAAGATGCCCTGCAGGTTCAGCGATTTCGCAAGCGCGCTGTCGCGGGCGATGCGGCGGGCGCCGGCCTTGGTGGTTTCCTCATCGGTGGTGATCAGCAGCGTGGCGCCGACATCGGCGGGTGCGCGCTGGGCGGCGATGATGGCGGCCGCCACCTGGCCCTTCATGTCGACGCTGCCGAGGCCGTGCAGCAGCCCGTCCGCATCCAGAAGCGGCGCCCAGGGATCGCTCTCCCACCCCGTCGCCGGCACCGTGTCCATGTGGCCGGACAGCGCATAGCCGCCGCGCGGCCCCTTATGGGCCACCAGCACACGCTTCGCGACGCCATTGGCGTCCGTATAGTCCAGCCGCTCCACCTCGAATCCCGAAAGCTCCTGCTCGATGCGGTCGGCGACCGGCAGGTTCGAAAGGCTGGATCGGCTGTCGATCGCGATGAGGTCGGCTGCCAGGCGCAGCACCGGGTCGTTGAGGGTCATGCGTGGCAGGGTCGCTTGCCGGGGCCGGGCGGGCAAGGGAGGATGGCGGCATGACCCCGCAACTCTACCTCGACCCCCGCAGCGGCCGGACCTGGCCGCTCGACACCCCCCGCTGGTGCGGCGACGACCAGGCGCCCCTGCTGCTGACGATGCGGCAGGGCCTGTCCCGCGCCGAGATCGAGACCGGCACCCGCAGCATCTGGCGCTACGCCGCCGCGCTGCCCTGGCGGCCCAAGGCACCGATCAGCATGGGGGAGGGCTGCACGCCGCTGGTGGAACGCGCCCTGCCGGGCGGCACGGCGCTGCTGAAATGCGAATGGTTCATGCCCACCGGCAGCTTCAAGGACCGCGGCGCCAGTGTGATGCTGTCGCTGCTGCGCGACCAGGGGGTTTCGGCCGTGCTGGAGGATTCCTCGGGCAATGGCGGCGCGGCGGTATCCGCCTATGCGGCAGCGGGTGGGATGCAGGCCACCATCTTCGTCCCCGCCAGCACCAGCCCGGCCAAGACCGTGCAGTCCCGCGCAGCCGGCGCCGCCATCGAGCTGATCCCCGGCAGCCGCCAGGACTGCGCCGATGCGGCGCTCGCGAAGTCCGCGGAGCTTTTCTACGCCAGCCACAACTGGCAGCCCTTCTTCCTGGAGGGCACCAAGACCCTCGCCTATGAGCTCTGGGAGGATCTGGGCTTCAGGGTCCCCGACAATGTCATCGTCCCCTGCGGCGCCGGCTCCAACGTGCTCGGCTGCTGGCTCGGATTCTCGGAGCTGCTGCGGGCCGGCCAGATCGGCCGGCTGCCCCGCATCTGGGCCGCACAGCCGGCCAATTGCGGGCCGATCGCGCGCGCCGCGCTCGGCCTGCCGGCCGTCGCGGCGCAGCCCACCATCGCGGAGGGCACCGCCATCGCCCAGCCGATCCGCCTGCCCGAATGCCTGACCGCGCTGCGCGAAAGCCAGGGCGGCGCCGTGCTGCTGGAGGAGGCGGAGATCGCCGAGGCCGCGCTCGCCTTGGCCCGCACCGGCCTCTATGTGGAGCCCACCTGCGCCCAGGCCGCCGCCGCCTTTTCGAAATTGCGCGCCGAGGGCCGCATCGCGGAGCGGGAGACCAGCGTGGTGGTGCTGACCGGCACCGGCCTCAAGGCCACGCCGCGATTCGCGGAACTGCTGGGGGTCGCCATCTGATGTCGCTGGATCACCTGCCCACCCCCTGCCTGCTGCTCGACCTGCCCATCCTGAAGCGCAATATCGCGCGCATGGCGGAAGCCGTCGGGCGGCATCCCGGCGTGCAGCTGCGCCCGCATATGAAGACCGCGAAATCGGCCGCGGTGGCGCAGCTGGCCGCGCCGGGCGGCGGCCCCATCACCGTCTCCACCCTCGCCGAGGCCCGCTACTTTGCTGCGCTCGGTTTCCGCGACCAGGTCTATGCCGTCGGCATCACGCCGTCGAAGCTGGACGCCGTGGCCGCGCTGAACGCCGAGGGCGGACAGATCAAGATTATCACGGATGACCTGGAGACGGCGCAGGCCATCGCCGCCCATCCCGGCCGCCTGCCCACCCTGATCGAGGTGGATATCGGCGAGGGTCGCGCCGGCGTGGCGCCGGAGAGCGAGGCGCTGCTGCAGATCGGTGGCGCACTCGGCAAAAAACTCGCCGGCGTGCTCTCCCATTCCGGCCATTCCTATGCCGGCCGCAGCGAGGCCGCGATGGCGGAGCTGGCGGAGATCGAGCGCGCCGGCATCGTCCGCGCCGCGACCCGGCTGCGGGAGGCGGGGCATGCCGTGAAGATCGTCTCCGCCGGCGCCTCCCCCACCGCCATGTATGCCGCGCATCTGGACGGCGTCACGGAGATGCGGGCCGGCGTCTACATGATGGGCGACCTGCTGCAGGCGCAGCTCGGCGTGCATCCGCTGGAGGATATTGCTGTCACCGTGCTGACCAGCGTCACCGGCCGCTACCCCGCGCGCAATGCCGTGCTGGTGGATGCCGGTGCCCTGGCTTTGTCCAAGGACCGCAGCACCGAAACCGCGCCACGCGACTGGAAGTTCGGCCGCGTGCTGGATGCCGCCGGCCAGCCGAGCCTCGGCGATGCCATGGTGGTGCGCGTCCACCAGGAGCATGGCGAGGTCCGCGCGACGGAGGGCGGCACGCTCGACCTTGACCGGCTGAAGGTCGGCACGCGCCTGCGGGTCGCACCGAACCACGTCTGCCTGACGGCCGCGGCGCATGACCGCTACCATGTGCTGGACGAGACCGGCCAGGTGGTGGCGGAGTGGGAGCGGGTGAACGGCTGGTAATTCCGTTCCGAATTGTTACAGACCTTGTGCGCCGGGGCGCGGCTTTGGCAGGCTGCGCGCCTCGTCACCCGCCGTGAGCCCGCCCATGGCCGCCCTGCCGCGTCGCGCCGCCCTCTGCCTGCCCGCCCTGCTGATCGCCGGACAGGCGCGGGCCGGCGGCCGGGTGCCGCCCTTTCCGGACTGGATCGGCCGCACGGCGCGGCTGCGCAGCGAGGCCGGGGATGCGCGGCTGCTGCTGGCCGCCGATGGCAGCGGGCTGATCGCGGTGCGCGCCTTCTTCGCCTGCCGGCCGCTGCCCGTCCTGTCCTGGCGGATCGCCGCCAATGGCCAGGAACTGGCCTATCGCCGCGCCAGCGCCCTGGTCCCCGGCCGGGTCATCGCGGGCATGGCCCGTATCGATGCGGAAGGCGCCGCGCTGCACTGGATCGAGGCGCGGGAGGAACTGGCGGAATTCGAGGGTTTCGTGGCGGCGGAGGCCGCGCGCCACTGCGGCTGAGGCGCGCGCCTCACCGCTCGTCCGGATAATCCCGCGCCGGCCGCGGCTTGAAGGCCGGCAGCGACCAGCCGCGCCAGATCGCGGCAGCGCGGATGCCGAAGCCCAGCGCGATGCCGGCCATCAGCGAAAGGTCGCGCGGCAGGGGCGCAAGCCGCAGCGCCACATAGGCAGCGGCCGCTGCCGCGGCGGCGGTGATATAGATCTCCTTGCGCAGGATCAGCGGCAGCTCCATGCAGACCACATCGCGGATGATGCCGCCCACGGTGGCGGTGACGGTGCCCAGCAGCACCGCCGCCCAGGGCTCCGCCCCCGCGATCAGCGCGATCTCCGCGCCCAGCACGGCGAACAGCGCCAGCCCCAGCGCATCCGCCCAGAGCAGCGCCTTGAAACGGCTCTCGATGCGATGCGCGAAGAAGAAGACCAGCAGCGCCGCCACCGCCGCGATGGCCGGCAGTTCCGGCTGCCGCAGCCAGAAGACCGGCGTGCGCCCCAGCAGCAGGTCGCGCACCGTGCCGCCGCCGAAGCCGGTGATCATGCCGATCAGCACGAAGCCCACCACGTCCAGCTGCTTGCGGCTGGCCACCAGCGCGCCGGATGCGGCGAAGACGGCGATGCCCAGAAGGTCGAGGACCTGCAGCGCCGTGTCGAAGCGGCCCACCTACTCCGCCGGCACCGCGAGCGGCCGCGCCGCCAGCGCCGCCGATTTCGCCTGCCCCATGCAGAGCAGGGAGGCCAGCAGCAGCGCGGCCGCCAGCGGCAGCACCAGCGCCGCCTGGCCCAGGTCGATCAGCCAGCCGAAGGGCACAGGCGTGATGGCCCCGCCAAGCGGAAGGCCGGAGGAGACGAAGCCAAACACCTTGCCCATCTGCCCCGGCGGGATCGCGTCCTTCAGCATCACGTCGCGCGGCGTGCGGGAGGAACCGAGCGCCAGCCCCGCCGCCCCCGCCACCAGCGGCAGCAGCCAGTCCGGCATCCGCACCAGCCCCATCACCAGCAGCAGCGTGGCGGAAATCAGCGTCAGCACGACGATGAAGGCCAGGTGCTTCTTCGACCGGTCGGCGAACCAGCCGCCCACCAGCACGCCCCCCGTGGCGCCCATCATGTAGCCGGTCAGCGCCAGGGAGGCGACGGCCACCGGCGTGCCCCAAAGCTCCCCCAGCACGGTGATGGAAAAGGCCTGGATCGCCGTGCCCGCCATGGCCGAGAGCAGGAAGAAGCCGAAGAACAGCAGGATGGGCCGCGACAGCAGCAATTCGCGGCCGGTCGGGCCGCCTGCCTGGCGGGCCTTGGGCTTGGCCTGGTCCATCAGGATGCGGCTCTGCCACAGGATGGCCAGCACCACCGGCACGCCGATGAGGCCCAGGATCAGCAGCGCCGGCCGCCAGCCCATCACCAGCAGCATGGCCGCGATCACCGGCGGCCCCGCGGCGAAGCCGAGATTGCCCGTGAAGGTATGCATGGCAAAGGCCCGGCCGATGCGGCTCGGATGGATCGACCCGCCGAGGATCGCGTAATCCGCCGGGTGAATCACCGAATTGCCGACACCGGACAGCACCGCCAGCAGCAGGATGGCCCAGTAGCCGGGGGCAAAAGCCATGGCGCCGATCGACAGCGCCATCAGCAGCACGCCGCCCACCAGGAAGGGCCGCGCGCCGTGCCGGTCCACCAGGAAGCCCACCGGCGTCTGCAGCGCCGCCGTCACGCCGCTCATCAGCGCCACCGCCAGGCCGAGGGCGGCGAAGGAGACGTCGAATTCCTCGCGCCAGACCAGGAACAGCGGCGGCAGGCACAGCATGTAGAAATGGCTGAGGAAATGCCCGGTGCCGATCAGCGCCAGGATGCGCGCATCCTGGCCGGGTGGCGGCGTCTCAGGAAGGGAAGGCATGCCGGACCAGCGCTCCGCGGCGGGGTCCGACAGACTGCATCCGACCGGGCGGCGCGGTCAAACCACCTGCGACGCCACGCCGCGCTTCATCCGTGTAGCGCCTCCATCGCCCCGCGCAGTGGCGCGAGCAGGTCAGACATCGGGCCGGGATCCGGCCGCGGCGCGAGGTTAGGGACGGCCGCGCCGCGGGGTCAACCGGGCGACCAAGGCCGCGCAGCACGGCCTGATCCAGCACGTGGAAGGCGCGGTGCGGCACCAGGATGGCGAGCACATCCGCAGGGGTGGGTGGCCACAATGCCGTGCGGGCTCCGCAGTCTGCGGCAAAGCCGCGCCCGGCCGAGCCCGGCGGTCCATCAGGCCGGCCAGCTCCAGGCCAGGTAGCCCGCATAGAGCGCCACCAGCAGCGCCCCCTCCCGCCGCCCGATGCGCCAGCCGCTGCGCGCCAGCACCAGCAGCAGCAGGGACACGCCGAGCATCACGAACATGTCGAAGCCCGCGATCTCCGGCGGCACCGCGGTCGGCGCGATCAGCGCCGTGGCGCCGCCGATGCCGAGCACGTTGTAGATATTGGAGCCCAGCACATTGCCCAGCGCCACATCCGCATGCCGCCGGAAGGCCGCGACCAGGGAGGTGACGAGCTCGGGCATCGAGGTGCCGACGGCCACGATGGTCAGGCCGATCACGCTCTCGGAGACGCCAAGGCTGCGGGCCAGCCCCGTGGCACCCTCCACCAGCAGCCCGCCGCCGCCTACCACCAGCGCCAGCCCCACCACCACGAAGCCGATCGAGGCCGGCACGCCGCGCCAGAAATTGTCGGTGACGATCGGCGCATGGACGGCAAGGCCCCCCGGATGCACCTCCTCCATGGCCTGCGCCTTCTCGAAGGCGGCCGTGTGGTCGCCGGTCGCGGCGCTTTCCTGCCGCCAGGCATAGGCGATGTAGCCCGCCAGCCCCAGCAGGAAGACCACCCCCGCCATCCGGTCCAGCGTCCAGAACAGCCCCACCCCCAGCAGCGCCGCCGCCACCAGGGCGCCCAGCATGCCGTCCCGTCGCAGGGCGGCGGAGGGGACGGCGATGGGGAAGACCAGCGCCGAGATGCCCAGGATCAGCAGGATATTGGCGATATTGGAGCCGACGATATTGCCGATCGCGATGCCCGGCGACCCCGCGAGCGAGGCCTGCACGCTGGTCACCAGCTCCGGCGTCGAGGTGCCGAAGCCCACCAGGGTCAGCCCGATCATCAGCGGCGAGACGCCCAGCCGCTCCGCGATCCGTACCGCGCCGCGCACGAAGAGCTCGCCGCCCAGCACCAGCAGGACGAGGCCAGCCAGGATCAGCAGGGTGGTGCTCATGCAGCCGGGCCCGCGCGCCGCGGCCAGGCCAGCGCCGCGATTCCGCCCAGCGCCACCAGCGCCGTCGCGGCGCGAGAGGCGGTGGCCGCGCCGGCCTCGCCCGACAGCAGGGCGGGCAGTTGCATCAGGGCGGAGCCGCCGCCGAACAGCGCCAGGCCGCAGATGACAAGCCCGGTCACCTGCGCCGGTCGCGGCCTCTGCCAGGCGGCGAGAATGGCGAGCGCGCCAAGCCCCGCCGGGATCAGCGCGGTCCAATGCACCGGCGGCGCCGGCAGCAGATAGCCGGCGAGGCCAATGGCCAGCAGCAGCGCGCCCAGGATGCGGAGCGTCTTGGCGGGATGGGTGGCGGTCATCTCGAACCCCTTCCGAGTCATGCGGCCAGGCCGCGTGGCCGGTTCGACATCACGCCCGCCGCCCGGAAGCCGCGCGGCGCCAGAGGGGCCCGAACCGCCGCAGCAGTTGGGCCGCACCGCCCAGGCTTTCAAGCCGGTTGCAGCAGCCCCACCGCATCCACCACCAGGCGGCCCGCGAAGGCCGCGCGCGGCAGCGCCCGGAAGGCGGCATGCGGCACCAGGATGGCCAGCACAACCGCCTCGGCCAGCGCCGCCTCCGGCTGCACCAGCGCCACCCCGGCCCGCCCGGCCAGCGGCGGCGGCAATGCGCGCAGCATCGGATCGCAGCACAGCACCCGTCGCGTCCCCTCGCGGGACAGTGCCTCCGCAATCGCCAGTGCCGGGCTGGCGCGCAGATCCTCGACATCCGCCTTGTAGGTCAGGCCGAGGCAGGCGACGGTCGCACCCGGCGGCGCCAGGGCGCGGATTTCCGCCACCACCTGGCCCGGCCGCGCCTCATTCACCGCGCGGGCGGTGCGGATCAGCGGGCTGTGGTCCGGCGCGGCCTCGGCCAGGAACCAGGGATCCACGGCGATGCAATGCCCGCCCACCCCCGGCCCGGGCCGCAGGATGGACACGCGCGGATGCCGGTTGGCCAGCGCGATGGCGGCCCAGGGGTCCACCTCCAGCCCGCGGCAGATCCCGGCCAGCTCGTTCGCGAAGGCGATGTTCAGGTCGCGGAAGGCGTTCTCCGCCAGCTTGGCCAGTTCCGCCGTGCGGCTGTCGGTCAGCCAGCACCGGCCGGTGACGAAGCCGGCGTAAAGCGCCCGCGCGCGTTCGGCGCAGGCCGGCGTCAGGCCGCCGATGATGCGGTCATTCGCCACCAGCTCCCGCAGCATGGAGCCGGGCAGCACCCGTTCCGGGCAATGCGCCAGGTGCACGCAGCCGGGCGGGGCGGCGCCGCCGCGGCTGGGAAAACACAGATCCGGCCGGGCGGCAGCGAGCCTTCCGGCCAGCGCCTCCGTCGTGCCCACCGGGCAGGTGGATTCTAGGATCACGAGGTTACCCGGCGCCAGGAAGGGGGCGATGGCATCCGTCGCCGCCTCCACGCAGCTGAGATCGGGGCGGTTCCCGGCGCCCAGCGGAGTCGGCACGGCAATGACGAAGACGTCGGCGGGCGCCGGCACCGCCTGGGCGGTGAGCCGCCCGGTGGTCACCGCCGCGGCCAGCAGCATGTCCAGATCCGGCTCCCGGAAATGCGCCTGGCCCGCCGCCACCGCGGCGACAACGCCAAGGTCGGTGTCGCAGCCGATGACCGAATGGCCCCGGCTGGCCAGCATCGCCGCCGCCGGCAGCCCGATATAGCCCAGCCCCATCACGCAGAGGCGCTGCATCGCGCCTCCCACCAGGCGCCGATCGCCGATGCGATGCGTTCCGAGGCGCGGCCATCGCCGAAGGGGAAGATCGGCCGGGACATGGCGGCGAGCCGCACCGGGTCCTCCAGCAGGGCGCGGGCGGCGGCCAGGATGCCCTCGGTCGAGGTGCCGACCACCTCCGCCGCGCCGGCTTCCACCACCTCCGGCCGCTCCGTCACCTCCCGCAGCACCAGCACGGGGCAGCCCAGCGCCGGCGCTTCCTCCTGCATCCCGCCGCTATCCGTCAGCAGCAGGCTGGCGGCGCGCATCAGCGCGACGCTGTCGCAATAGGGCAGCGCGCCCAGCAGATGCACGCGCGGCAGGCCGGCCAGCCGGCCCGTCACCGCATCCCGCACCGCGGGGTTCGGGTGCAGCGGCCAGACGATTTCCACATCCTCGCGCTGCGCCAGCGCCGCCACCGCCTCCGCGATGCGCAGCAGCGGCGCGCCCCAATTCTCCCGCCGATGCGCGGTGACCAGCAGCAGGCGCCGCCCCGGCGCGATGGCCACGGGCACCACCCCGGTGCGGCGGGCGCGGAACAGCGCATCGATTCCGGTATTGCCGGTGACCAGCACCTGGCCGCTGCCGTATTCGGTGCGCAGATGCGCCGCCGCCTGTTCGGTGGGGGCGAAGCGCAGGACGGCCATGGCATCGATGGCGACGCGGTGGAATTCCTCCGGCCAGGGATTGGCGAGGTCGCCGGAGCGCAGCCCGGCCTCCACATGGCCGACCGGCACGCCGGCCTGGTGCGCCGCCAGGGCGGCGGCGAAGGCGCTCAGCGTATCGCCCTGCACCAGCACCAGGTCCGGCCGCGCCGCGGCGATGGCGCTGGCCACCGAGGTCAGCAGATAGCCGGTGAGCAGCGGCAGGCCGCGGCCCGGCGGCAGCGCGCCCAGTTCGATCTCCGGCCGTTCCCCGAATTCGGCCATCACATCGGCCACCAGCGCCGGATGCTGGCCGGTGGCGCAGGCGGTGGGGCGGAGGCGCGGGTGGTCGCGCAGCGCGGCCAGCACCGGCATCATCTTGATCGCCTCCGGCCGCGTGCCGAAGACCACCAGGATGCGGCAGCCCGGCAGGGGCGGGGGGAAGGCGTTCACGGCGCCTGGGTCCCCAGCGGGGTCCCCGGCGAGGTCCCCAGCGTCTCGCGGATGAAGCCGACCAGCGGCGCCACCACCTGGCTGCGGCCCTCGGCATCGCCGAAGACCGCCATTTCCACCACGCCCAGCTCCGGCAGGCCCGTCACCTCCCGCAGCCCGGCGGGGAAGCCGCTGCGGCCCAGCACCGTCAGCGCGAAGCCGGCCTGGGCGGCGGCCGCGAGCCCCAGCAGGCTGTCGCAGGTGAAGACCGGCTCGAAGGCCAGGCCGGCACGGGCCAGGGCGCGCAGGGCGCGCTCGCGGAACATGCAGCCCTCCGGCAGCAGGGCGAGCGGCAGGGGGCGGTCGGGCGGCTGCTGCCAATCCGGTGCCGCGGCCCAGACCACCGGCTCGGTCCAGATCGGCACGCCCGCCACCTCCCCATCCCGGCGCTTGCCGAGCACCAGGTCCAGCGCGCCGGCCACCTGCTTGGCGCGCAGGTCATGACTGCGGCCCACCTCCACCTCCAGCCGCGCTTCCGGATAGGTGCGGGCGAAGCGGGCCAGGATATGGGCCAGGCTGCGCGGCACGAAATGATCGGCGACGCCAAGCCGAAGCCGCCCGGCCACCGCGGGCGCCACCATCCGCCGCACCGCCTCATCATTCAGGGCCAGCATGCGGCGGGCATAGGCCAGCAGCGTCTCGCCTTCCGCGGTCAGCTCCACCCGGCGGCTGGTGCGCCGGAAGACGGGGCGCCGCACCAGATCCTCCAGCCGCTTGATCTTCAGCGAGACCGCCGACTGCGTCAGGCCCAGCAATCCGCCGGCCGCGGTGAAGCCGCCCTGCTCGGCGACCATCACGAAGCAGCGCAGCAGATCGAGATCGAGGTCGGGGACACGCATGATCCGCCAATGATGGTGAATCAGACGTAAACGAGCAACTGCCGGTTGAAGGTGCTCTGGATCTGGTTACATGAAAAGGGGCGCGGTCGCCCGCGCCCCCGATCGACCTGCCACCGGCTGGTCAGATGTCCTCGTCGTAGCCACCGCCATCGTCATAGGCGCTGGCATCGTCCTGATAGGCCGTCGCATCCTGCTCCCCACCCGGATCGGTCCAGGGGGAGGAAGTGGGCACGGCTTCCTGGGCGAAATCGCCGGCCGCGGCCGTCGCCGCCTCCGCCGTGCCACCGCCCAGCGCACCCATCAGCGCATTGCCCAGCATCATGCCGCCGGCAACACCCACCGCCGTCATCATCGCGGTGCGCATGAAGCCGCCGCTATTGCCCTGCTGCAGCGCCTGCGGATTGTAGCCCGGCGGATACTGCGGCTGCGGCTGCGGCCGGGTGCGCATCATCGGGCGCTGCTGCTGGCCACCCCCGAACAGGCCACCGAACATGCCGCCGCGCGGCTGCTGCTGGGCCTGCTGCGCCTGGACCTGCGCCTGCTCCAGCTCCCACTCCAGCTGCTGGATGCGGTTCTGCATCTCGACCAGCGCATGCTCCTGCACGAAAGCAGTCTGGGTGATGCGGTAGCGCGCCTCCGGATAACGGGCGAAAAGCTCGCCGATCAGCCGGTCAGCCTCCGGATCCACCGGCGGCAGCGGCTGCGCCGCCTGCTGCTGGCCCCCGCCCAGCGCCCCCCAGGGCGAGGCCGGGCGCGGCGGCGCCGCGCCAGCAGCGCCGCTCACCCGCTCCACATAGCCGGTGATGATCCGGCGTTCCTCGTCCGTCATGATCCCTTGCTTCCTCTGCCAGATGCCGGCCCGCGGTCCGAGGTGGCCCGATATGTTACCGGCATTTCATCCGGAGGCGGAGTTGGCCCGCCGGGCCGCCGATTTCAAGCGGCGCGAAGGTGACGTTCAGTGACCGATAAGCGCCAGCAGGCCCAGCCGCCGCCATTCGATCACCGGGCAACGATCCATCACCACCTGCACCCCGGCCGCCCGGGCCCGCGCCGCCGCAGCCTCATCCACCACGCCCAGCTGCAGCCAGACGGACCTCGCACCCAGCCGCACCGCCTCATCCACCACCGCGCCCGCCTCCGCACTCCGGCGAAACACATCCACCATGTCGAGCGGCCCCGCCGCCTCCAGCCCCGCCACCACGGGACGGCCATGAACCTCCTTCCCCACCAGGGTCGGATTCACCGGCACCACGTCATACCCCCGGTCCAACAGGAACCCGAACACCCCATGACTCGGCCGATCCACCCGGTCCGAAGCCCCCACCACGGCAATCCGCCGCGTGCCCAACAACAACTCGCGCATCCGCACATCATCCATCCGGCCAGCATGCGCCGGCCGGGCGCGGTGTGAAAGGGAGGCAGGGCGGGGAGGGGTGGTCCGCGTGATACGCGGGGAGGGCGCTGCCCTCCCCGCACCCCTCCCGCCAAGGGGCAGTGGCCCCTTGGAACCCTTCGAATCATGTGCAGGAAGGGAGAGGGGCCAGCTGGACCGCTGAACATGCGTTTCCTCCGGCCCCTCTCCCTTCCTGCACAAGGTCCCGTGGTCCAGGAGGCCACTGCCTCCTGGTGGGGGGTGCAGGGGGGCAAGGCCCCCCTGCAAATCAAGCAGGGACCACCCCTCTCCCGATCCCCGCCTCGCCTGTCAGAACCGTTCGAGCAGGCTGCCGCAGCCGGTGACTTTGTCGGTGATGTTGCGGGTGCGCAGCGCGTGCCAGTAGGTGGCGGTGTTGATGGCGATGACGGGTTTGCCGAGCCATTGTTCGGCCATGGCGGCGAGTTTCACCATGGAGAGGTTGGTGCCGACCTGGATGATGGCGTCCACGTCGTCGCCGTCGATTTCCTTGATGCCTTGGACGCAGCGGGCCGGGGTTTGGGCGGCGATGTCGGTCCAGGAGGTGCAGCGGAAGGCGGTGTCGCGCACCACGGTGAAGCCCATGTCGCCGAAGTAGCGGGCCACTTCGATGTTCATGGCGGGCCAGTAGGGGGACATCACGGCGATGCGCTTGATGCCGCCATAGGCGTTGAGTGCGGCCGTGCAGGCGTGGCTGCCGACGCTGATCTTGAGGCCGGAGACGTCTTCCACTTCCTTCACGAAGCGGTCCGCGCCGCGGGCGCCGTCGAAGAAGGTCACGGCGGACATGCCCATCACCAGGTGGTCCGGCAGGCAGGTCATGACGGAGCGCACGGCGTCGAGCGTGTTGCGGCCGATGAGTTCGGCGCCGGCGCGGAAGGTCTCGTTGGAGACGGCGTCGGCGTTGGGGGTGAAGATGCGGCTGTAGTGGTTGGTCACGCCGGCCGGTCGCATCATGTCGAAGTCCGGCTGCACCACGGTGTTGGTCGAGGGGCCCATCACGCCGAATTTGCAGCGCCAGCCGAGCACGTCACCCATCAGTCTCTCCATATCCCATGTGCGGGTCGGGTGCGGGCCACCCGGTCTGCCCCTGCGCGTGCAGCGTGCCACAGCGTGCGGCAGGCGCCAGACCCCCGCCCGCCGCAGGCGTAGAACTTGCCCGAATTTTCGCCAAGCTTCCCCTTGCGCGAAGCCTGGTCGCAACGTCTCATCCCGCCGGAAGGCTTTCCGGAGAAGAACATGTCTGCGATCCCCCTTTCGCGCCGTGCGGCGCTGCTCGGCCTGGGTGCCTGCGCGATGCCGATGGTCGGCCTCAGGGCCCAGGGTTTGGGCGATTGGCCGAACCGGCCGATCCGCTGGGTGAATCCGGGGCCGGCCGGCGGGGCGGGGGATGTGATTTCGCGGCTGATCGCGGACCGGCTGCAGGCGAAGCTCGGCCAGCCCATCGTGGTGGACAACCGGCCGGGCGCGGGCACCAATATCGGCATGACGCAGGTCGCCCGTGCGGCGCCGGATGGCTATACGGTGGGCCTGGCCAGTATCGCCGCCAATGCCGCGAACAAGTGGCTGTATCGCAACATGCCCTTCGACCCCGAGAAGGATTTCGCGGCGGTCGGGCTGATCGCGCTGGTGCCGAATATCGTGGTGATTCCGCCGAGCGTGCCGGCGCGGACGCTGCAGGAATTCATCACCTGGGCCAAGGCGCAGAACCGGCCGATCAATTTCGGCTCGGTCGGCGCGGGGTCGTCGCAGCACCTGGCGGGGTCGCAGTTCCAGATCATCACCGGCGTGCCGCTGCAGCACCTGCCCTACACGAATGGCGGGCAGATGAATTCAGACCTGATCGAGGGGCGGCTCGACCTGCTGTTCCAGTCGATCTCGGCGGTGACGCAGATGGCGCAGGCCGGGCGGATGCGGCCGCTGGCGGTGAGTGGCGCGGCGCGGGTGGAGGCCTTTCCGGACCTGCCGACGATGCAGGAGCAGGGCGTGGACATCACCTCCACCGGCTGGTTCGGCCTCTGCACGCCGGCGGGGGTGCCGGAGCCGATCCTGGCCAAGCTGGATACGGAGCTGCAGGAGATCGTGCAGGATCCGGCGCTGGCGCAGCGCCTGTCCGCCGGCGGGGCCATTCCGCGCGCCATGGGGCGGGCGGATTTCGCCCGCTTCATGGCGGAGGAAAGCGCCAAGTGGCGCGTGGTGATCCAGGCGGTCGGCGCCAGCGTGGATTGAGCCGGCCTACTGCCGGGCGGCGCCGGAGATTTCCACCAGGCGCCGCCAGGCGGGGGTTTCGCGCGCGATCTGCGCGGCCATCGCCGCCGGGCTTTCGCTGACCACGGCGTCGTAGCCGAAGGGGCGCAGCGCGGCGGCGAAGCTGGGGTCCTGGCCGACGCGGCGGATCGCGGTGGACAGCCGCTGCACCTCGGCCTCCGGCGTTGCGGCGGGGGCCATGATGGCGTTCCAGGACCGGATGTCGATCGAGGCCAGTGCGGGGGTTTCGGCCAGCGCCGGCACCTCGGCCAGGAAGGCGAGGCGGGTGCCGGAGCTGACGCCCATCGCCTTCATGCGGCCGGAGGCAATGTGCGGCAGCAGGGCCGCCGGCAGGTCCGCGGTGGCTTCCACCGTGCCGTTGATGACGTCCATCGCCTGCTGCGCGCCGCCGCGATAGGGCACGCTGGTCAGCTCCACGCCGGCGGCGGTGTTGATGGCCGACAGCGCGAGATGCGTGACGGTGCCGATGCCTGCATTCGCCACCCGCACGCCGCCGGGATTCGCGCGTGCCCAGGCCAGCAGCGCGGCCATATCCGTCCAGCCATGGCGCTGCGCGACATCGCTGCCCACGGCCAGCACCACGGCGCTGTCTGAGATCTGGCTGATCGCGCGGAAATCCTTCGTCACGTCGAAGGGCATGGTCGGCTGGATGAAGGGCGCGGCGCAGAGCGTGGCGGCGCCGATCACGCCGATGATGGTGCCATCCGCCGGCCCTTTGGCCACCGCATCGGCGCCGATCAGCCCGCCGCCGCCGGCGCGGTTTTCGACCACCACGTGCTGACCCTCCAGCAGCGGGGTCAGGCGTTCCGCCAGCAGCCGGCCGAGGCTGTCCACGCCACCGCCGGGCGGGAAGGGCACGACGACCCGCAGCGTGCGGCGCGTCTGTGCCAGGGCGAGGGAGGGGGCGGCGAGGGCACCCAGCAGGGTGGCACGGCGGGTGAGGCGGGGCATGTGCGGAAATCCTCCCGGGGCAGCCGTTACCCTAGGGAGACAAACGCGCTTAGTGCAATGCTATCGCCGCCCGCGCCGCGATCGATGCCGGAATCGCACCGCGCCGCGCAGCCTCGCGCCAGACGCGCTCGATGGCGGTGCGGCCGCGGCGGGTGACGGCGGTGGCGTCGGCCGTCAGGACCTTTCCGTCGCGCAGCAGCACGCGGCCTTCCACCATCGCCAGCGTCAGGTCCGCCGAACTGCCATTGGTGATCAGCGACTTCAGCGGATCCCAGACCGGCTGGTAGCGGGAGGAGCCGAGGTCGAACAGGATGAGGTCCGCCCGCGCGCCCTTCGCCACCAGGCCGAGATCCTCGCGCCCCAAGGCGAGTGCCGCGTCACGCGTCGCCGCGCGCAGGAGGCGCGGCGCCGAAAGGCCATGCGGCGTGCCGGACTGCACCTTGGCGAAGACGGATGCGGTGCGGAGTTCGTGCAGCATGTCGAGCGTCACGCCATCCGTGCCGATGCCGAGGCGCAGCCCCGAAGCCTCCATCCGCGCCAGCGGCACGAAGCGGCCGGAGCGCGCAAAGGCGAGGGGGCAGGAGGCGAGGGCCGCACCCGCTTCCGCGATGGCCGCCATCTCCTCATCCGTCGCGAACATGCCATGCGCCAACACCACCCCGGGCCGCAGCAGGCCCATGTCGCGGAGATGCGCGATGGAGCCCTTGCCGTGCGCGGCGGTGACCTTCTCGATCTCGATAAGGTTCTGGGCCGCGTGGATGGAGACGATCGTCTGTCGTTCGCGCGCGGCGGCATCGATAGCGCGCAGCAGCTCCGGCGTGCAGCTGTCGGGACCATGCGGGCCGAAGCCAACGCGCGTGACGCCACCGGGGCCTTCGTCAAAACGGTCGAAGAGTTTGAGGATGGCGTCAAAGCCGGTGTCGCTGGTCGGGCTGTAGGTCGGCTTGCCGTCCGGCGTCATGCCGACCGGCGCGGAGAACAGGTAGGGGCAGGACCAGCTGCGCAGGCCGAGGCGTTTCGCGCGTTCGATGAAGGGCCATTGCGCCACGCGATAGACATCGAGCAGCGCGGTGGTGCCGCTGCGCAGGCCCTCGAGCAGCGCCATCTCCGCCGCATCGCCGATTTCCTCCTCCGTCATCACGGCGGCGGCGACATCGCCGAGTGGCATCAGCAGCGCATAGACGATGTGGCCGGGCAGGTCGCCGGGGGCCAGTTCATCCGCCAGGCCGCGGAACAGCGGCGCGGAGAGGGCGTGGTTGTGCAGGTTGATGAAACCCGGCAGCAGCAGCGCATCCGGCGCCACGATGCGCTCGGCGTCGAGGGTCGGAGATCCGGCGACCACATCGGCCACCACGCCGTCCCGCACGATGACGCTGTGGCCGGTGCGCAGGCCGTTCTCCGCGTCCCAGACCCAGCCGGGTTCAATGATGAGCGTCAAGGCAGGATCCCCCGGAAATGCCCGATCAGGGCAGAGAGCGTCAGCACGGACAGCGCCGTGGTCACCACCACCGCCGCGCCCGAACGGTCGGTACCCGTGGCGTAGCGCCGCGCCAGGATGAAGGCATTGGCGCCGGTGGGCAGCGCCGCCATGGTGACGGCGACGGCCATCTCGATCGGCGGCAGGTCGAGCCACAGCGCCAGGCCCCAGACCAGCGCCGGCAGCGCCAGCAGCTTCACCACGACGATGGCCGCCGTCTCCTGCCACAGCGCCGCGCCCGCGATGCCGGCCAGGCCGCCGCCGAGGCAGAACAGCGCCAGCGGCGGCGCCGCCGCGCCCATCATCTCCAACGTGCGCCGCGCCACATCCGGCAGATGCAGCCCGAGCAGCGTCCAGAGGAAGGCCGCCACCACCGCCAGGACCACGGGATTGCGCAAAATGCCCTTCAGGCTGGCGCCGAGCACGCGGCGCCAGGGGGCATTGGCGTGCAGGCCGACCTCGGTCAGCACCGTCGCCTGGCCCAGCAGGATCATGGTGGTGAAGGCCAGGATGCCCAGCATGGGCGGCACGCCGGCGGGGCCGTAGGCGGCGACGATGATCGGCACGCCCATCATCACGGAATTGCCGAAGATGCAGGACAGCGCAAAGAGGGATGCCTCGCCGAGGTTCAGCCGGAACAGGCTCCGCCCGAAGGCCACCGCCAGCCAGAACATGACGACGGAGCCCGAGAGCAGGGCGAGCGCCGCGCCGCCGCCGCCTTCATGCGGCCGGGTGCCGCCGGCGAACAGCAGCGCCGGCGCGGCCAGGCCGAAGACGAACAGCGTCATCGCCTTGAAGCCCTCCTCCGAGACCAGCTGGCGCTTCGCCGCGGCGAAGCCCAGC
Source organism: Falsiroseomonas tokyonensis (assembly GCF_019024325.1). GTDB lineage: Bacteria > Pseudomonadota > Alphaproteobacteria > Acetobacterales > Acetobacteraceae > Falsiroseomonas > Falsiroseomonas tokyonensis. Next base: position 77,522 of record NZ_JAFNJS010000001.1, on the reverse strand, counting down.
AGGATCATGGCGAAGACCGGCAGCACCACCTCCACCACGCCCGCCAGGCTGCCCATGCCGCGCTACCCCTGCAGAAGCGTGTCGATGAATTCCGGCAGCCAGGGCTGGCGCGCGCGGGTGTTGCGGGCAGCGTGCAGGATGGCGCGCACCTCCGCCACCGTGCGGTCGAAGTCGCGGTTCACCAGCACATGGTCGAAGTCGGACCAATGCGCGATCTCGTCCTTGGCGGCGACCAGGCGGCGGGCGATTTCCGCCTCGCTGTCCTGGGCGCGGCCGCGCAGGCGGCGCTCCAGCTCCGCCATGCTGGGCGGCAGCAGGCAGATTCCCACCACATCGCCCGGCAGGCGGTCCCGCAGCTGCAGGTGGCCCTGCCATTCGATGTCGAAGAGCACGTCGCGCCCGGCGGCCAGGCTCGCCTCCACCGCCGCCCGCGGCGTGCCGTAGGACCGGCCGATGAATTTGGCGTATTCTAGGAATTCACCGGCCTCGACCATCGCGTCGAACTGGCCTTGCGTGCGGAAGAAGTAGTGCACGCCTTCCAGCTCGCCGGGCCGTGGCGCGCGGGTGGTGGCGGAGACGGAGAGCGAAAGCTCCGGCTCCATCTCCAGCAGGGCGCGGGAGACGCTGGTCTTGCCGACGCCGGGGGCGGAGGCCAGCACCAGGCAGACGCCGCGGCGCGGCGCATGGGTGGTGGTGGTCATCACTCGACGTTCGCCGCCTGCTCGCGCAGCCGCTCGATCGCCGCCTTCAGCTCCAGGCCCACGCGCGTCAGCGCCACGTTGGCGGACTTGCTGCACAGGGTATTCGCCTCGCGGACAAATTCCTGCGTCAGGAATTCCAGCTTGCGGCCGATGGCCTCGCCAGAGGCCAGCAGGGTGCGGGCCTCGGTGATATGGGCCGAAAGCCGGTCCAGCTCCTCCCGCACATCGGAACGCTGGGCGAGCATGGCGACTTCCTGTGCCAGCCGCTCCTCCGGCACCCGGGCGCGGACATCGCCCTCGCCGAGGAGGCTGGCCAGGTTTTCCAGCAGCCGGGCGCGCTGGGCGGCGGGCTGGCCGGCGGCCTCCACCGCCGCGGCATCGCGCAGCGCCGCGATCTCCCCCAGCAGCGTGTCCAGGATTTTTGTCAGCTGCGCGCCTTCGCGGGCGCGGGAGGCGACGAGGCCATCCAGCGCCACGGCGAAGGAGGCCGCCAGGGCCTTGCGCTTGGCTTCCTCCGCGCCCTCATCGGGCTCGGACATCTCGGCGCGGAGTACGCCGGGCAGGGAGAGCACCGCCTCGGCCGTCGGCACCGGGGCGCCGGGCAGGCGGGCCGAGACCTCCAGCACCAGCTGGATCGCGGCCTCCAGCGCCACCGGGTCCGGCGTCAGCCGCGGCGCCCGGTCCTCCCGCTTCAGGGTCAGGGTGGCGGAAAGGTTGCCGCGCTTCAGGCGCTTGCCCACCGCCTCCCGCAGCGGGGCTTCCAGCACGTCGAGGCCCGGCGGCAGGCGGAGGCGGACATCGAGGCCCCGGCCGTTGACGCTGCGCAACTCCCAGACGAAGGAGGAACCGTCCGGCAGCGTGCCGCTGTCGCGGGCGAAACCGGTCATGGAGGCAAGGATGCTCATGCGCGCCTTGTCCACCCGACCGCTGGGAAGGGCAAGGCATGGGGCGCGATTCCTGGAATGGCGTGCTGATCACCGGCGCCTCCTCCGGCCTCGGCCGCGCTTTGGCCGAGGCCTGCGCCGGGCCCGGCGTCACCCTCCACCTGTCCGGCCGCGATGCCGGGCGGCTGGAAGCGGTTTCGGAAGCCTGCAGGGCGCGGGGCGCCACGGTGCATCCGGCGGTGCTGGACGTGACGGATGCGGCGGCCATGGCGGGCTGGATCGCCGGCGCCGGGCGGCTGGACCTGGTGATCGCCAATGCGGGCGTCTCGGGCGGCACCGGGGATGCGGTGGAACCGCCGGCCCAGGCCACGCGAATCTTCGCCACCAACCTCGGCGGCGTGCTGAACACCGCCCTGCCGGCCCTGGAAAAAATGGCGGGGCAGGCGCCGGGGGCGGAGGGCCTGCGCGGGCGGGTGGCGGTGGTGGCGAGCCTCGCCGCCTTCGTCGCCGCGCCGGGCGCGCCGGCCTATTGCGCCAGCAAATCCGCGGTGCAGCGCTGGGCGGAGGCGACCGATGCCAGCCAGCGGGCGCGCGGCATCCGCCTGCACGCCATCTGCCCCGGCTATATCCGCACGCCCATGACAGCCCGGAATCCCTTCCCGATGCCCTGGCTGATGACGCCGGAGCAGGCGGCGGAGCGCACGCTGGCCGGCATCGCGGCCGGCAAGGTCCGCGTGGCCTATCCGCGCCGCCTCTATGCCCTGTCGCGGATCGCCGGCGCCCTGCCGCCGGCCTGGCGCAACCGCCTGATGTCGCAGCTGCCGGCCAAGCCGGTGGAGAGCTAGAGCACAATCCGTCCTCTCGGACGGATCTCGTGCTCTAGAAGTTATTGTTTCTAAAGCACGAAATCCGATAACACTAATTCAGTGTTATCGGATAGTGCTTTAGCGCCGGGACGTCGCCAGCCAGACTCCGGCCAGCACGATGCCGCCGCCGACCAGCACGAGGGGAGAGGGAAACTCGCCCAGCAGCAGCGCGCCCACCGCGGCGGCGAAGGGCGGCTGGATATAGCCGACCATGGAGGCATCGGTGACGCGCGCGCGCGCCAGCAGCCGCAGGAACATGGTCAGCGGCAGGGCGGAGGTGACCACGCCCAGCAGCGCCAGCACGCCATAGACCCAGCCCGGCTGGGCATAGGCCCCCGCCCCGCTGAAGGGCAGGGAGAGCGCGCCCGCCGCCAGCCCCGCCACCACCTGCTGCCCCAGCACGATCTGCGGCGCCCCGCCGATCCGCGCCTTGCGGGCATAAACCGTGCCCGCCGCGTAGAAGACGCCCGACAGCAGGATCAGCAGCCCGCCGGTGAGGCTGGCGCCGCCGGACAGCGCATCCGGCCCCAGGATCACCGCGATGCCGCCAAAGCCCAGCAGCAGCCCGGCCAGGCCGCGCAGCCCGGGCCTTTCCTCCCGCAGCACCACGGTCGCGATCAGCGCCACCAGCAGCGGCGTGCCGGCATGGATCAGCGCGGCCGGCGCCGCCTGGATATGGCCCAGCGCGAAGGCGGTCAGCAGGTTCGGCGCCCAGCCATTGCAGGTGCCCAGCACCAGCGCCGGCAGGGCATAGCGCCGGATCGGCCCCTTCAACTGCCCGCTCACCGCCAGGAAGGCCAGCACCGCCAGCGCCGCGAAACCGCCGCGCACGGCGGCCAGCGCGAAGGGGGACATCTCGGCGGCGATCAGCCGCAGCAGTGGGAAGGAGGATCCCCAGAGGCCGCCGATCACCAGCAGCCGCCACCACAAGGCGGGGCCGCTGAGCAGGGGGACGGTCATCGCCCCGCCTTCATCGCTGGGGCGCGCGGGACCTCTCGATCTCCCGCCAGCGCGCCACGTTGCGGTTATGCTCCTCCAGCGTGCGGGCGAAGGCGTGGCCGCCGGTGCCATCGGCGACGAAGTAGATGAATTCGGTCGCCTCCGGCCGCGCCACGGCGCGCAGCGCCTCCCGCCCCGGGCTGGCGATGGGGGCGGGGGGCAGGCCGCGGATCCGGTAGGTGTTGAAGGGGTGGTCGCGGTCCAGGTCGGCGCGCGTCAGCGCCCGGTCCAGCACCCCGCCATCGGCGGCGGCATAGGCGGCGGTCGGGTCCGACTGCAGCGGCATGCCGCGCCGCAGCCGGTTCAGGAAGACGCCGGCGACCAGGGCGCGCTCATCCCGCTGGCCGGTCTCGCGCTCCACGATACTGGCCAGGATCAGCGCCTCCCGCGCCGTGTCGATCGGCAGGTTCGGGGCGCGGGCGGCCCAGATCTCGGCCAGCGCCTGGTCCATCGCCTGCTTCGCGCGGCGCAGCAGGGCGGCGCGGTTGTCGCCCCATTGATAGGCATAGGTCTCGGGCAGGATCTCGCCCTCGGCGAAGCTGGGCGTATCGCCGGTGAGACCCTCCGCCTGCTCCAGCAGCCGAGTGATCTGCTGCACGGTCAGGCCTTCCGGGATGGTCAGGCGGCGCTGCACCGGGCGGGCCTCGCGCAGCACCTGCAGCACATCGCGCAGGCTGGCGCGGGCGGGGAACTGGAATTCGGCGGCGCGCAGCGGGCCCTGCCCGCGGGTCAGCCAGGTGGCGGCCAGGAAGGGCAGCGGCTGGGCGATGATGCCGCGCTCCGCCAGGGCATCGGCGATGGTGGTGGTGCCGCCGCGGGGCACCACCATCTGCACCGGCTCGGCCAGCGGGCCGGGCGCGGTCCATTGCTCCCGCGCATACCAGAAGGCCCCCCCGGCGCCGGCGGCCAGGATCAGCAGGAACAGCAGGAGGGCGATCAGTCGGCGCATGGCTTATGACTGGCCTCGGAAGCCGCCCCTGGCAAGGCGGCTGACCGGAACGTCAGGCTGCCTTGCGGAAGATGATGCTGGCGTTGGTGCCGCCGAAGCCGAAGCTGTTGGACAGCACGGTGTCGATCTTGCGCGGCTGGGCTTCCAGCGCCACCCGGTCGATCGGGCTCTCGCGGGAGGGATCCTCGAGGTTCAGCGTCGGCGGGGCGACGCCGTCGCGGATCGCGAGGATGGAGAAAATGCCCTCCACCGCCCCGGCCGCGCCCAGCAGATGGCCGATGGCGGATTTGGTGGAGGACATGGCGAGGGACTTCGCCTCATCGCCCCAAAGCCGCTCCACCGCCTGCAGCTCGATGTCGTCACCCATGGGGGTCGAGGTCCCATGCGCATTGACGTACTGGATCTGCGACGGCTCCACGCCGGCCGACATCAGCGCCGCGCGCATGGCGCGGAAGGCGCCGTCGCCATCCTCGGTGGGGGAGGTGATGTGATAGGCGTCGCCGGACATGCCGTAGCCGATCACCTCGGCATAGATCTTGGCGCCGCGGCGCTTCGCGTGCTCCAGCTCCTCCAGCACCACCACGCCGGCGCCCTCGCCCATCACGAAGCCGTCGCGGTCGCGGTCCCAGGGGCGGCTGCCCTTGGTCGGCTGGTCGTTGAAGGCGGTGGACAAAGCGCGGGAGGCGCAGAAGCCGGCCATGCCGATCTCGGCCACCGCGGCCTCGGCGCCGCCGGCGACCATCACATCCGCGTCGTTCAGCGCGATGAGGCGCGCGGCATCGCCCAGCGCATGCACGCCGGTGGCGCAGGCCGTGACCACCGCGTGGTTCGGGCCCTTGAAGCCGTATTTGATGGAGACATGGCCGGAGGCCAGGTTGATCAGCGCGGAGGGGATGAAGAAGGGCGAGATCCGCCGCGTCTTGCCCTGCTGGATCAGCGTCGAAGCCTCGAAGATGGTCGGCAGGCCGCCGATGCCGGAGCCAATCATCACGCCGGTGCGGCAGCGTTCTTCCTGCTGGTCCTCGCCCGGGGCCCAGCCGCTATCCTCGACCGCCTCGGTGGCCGCCACCAGCGCGAGCTGGATGAAGCGGTCCATCTTCTTCTGGTCCTTGACCGGGATCCACTCGCTGATGTCGAGCTTGCCCTCGGCCCTGGTGCCGACCGGCACCTGGCCGGCGATCTTGGCCGGCAGGGCGCTGGTGTCGAAGTTCTGGATCGCCGCCAGCCCGCTTTCGCCGGCCAGCATGCGCTTCCAGACGTTTTCCACACCCAGGCCGAGCGGGCAGGCGATACCCATGCCCGTGACGACGACGCGCCGCGGCGCAACGAGATGACCGAACACCGCTGCTTCCCTTACCTAGCCATCAACCGCTTGAAATCAGGCGGACTTCTGCTTCTCGATATAGTCGATCGCGTCCTTCACGGTCGTGATCTTCTCGGCGGCGTCGTCCGGGATCTCGACCCCGAAGGCCTCCTCGAAGGCCATGACCAGCTCGACGGTGTCGAGGCTGTCCGCGCCCAGATCGTCGATGAACGACGCCTCGGTGGTCACCTTCGACTCCTCGACGCCGAGGTGTTCCACAACGATCTTCTTCACCTTGTCGGCGGTGTCGCTCATCCCGCGATGTCTCCTGCTGGTCGCTGCCGTGCCGCGCATCTGCCCGAAACCCCGCCCAAAGCGGCGGGAGCTGGGGTGGGGGCGGCGCGGCTTAACATGGAAGCGTCACTTGGCCTAGGCGGCGGCGCGGCGCAAGCGGTCGGGCCCCGGGAAACGCGGCTTTCCTGCAGCGAAAGCCGCCTGTGTCAGCCGCGCCACGCCCGCGATACCGATATTGCAGCTGCGAAGCAGGCGGAAAGGGCGGCGAAGCGGGGGCGAAACCGGCCCGGTGCCATAAGGCGGCACGCGGCAGGCCGGCCTGGTCCGCCGCCAGAAGGAAAGCCCCGATGTCCGCCAGCCTCGCCGCCCCCGAAACAGCGCCCGAAGCCGCCCCCGAAGCCGGTCTGCGCCCCCGCCTCGCCCCGATGCTGTCCTGGCTGCTCGCCCCCCTCCGGGCGCTGCACCAGCCCTGGCGCGTGGACCTGCTGGCCTATGACCCGCATCTGCTGCGCGACATCGGCCTGACGCAGGAGGAGGCGCTGCGCATCGCCGGCGGCCGGCGCTGAGCCTTCCGATCCGGCCGATCACCCTGACGCCCATCCTGCGCTGTTCGGCCGCATCGGCTTCGAGCCGGGGTCGCCGGAACCAGCCGGATTCGCGCGGCGGCAGGGTTTCGTCAGATGGTGGCTGAAACCGGCGTCAGATCATCGCCATGCCGCCATTCACATGGAGGGTCTGGCCGGTGACCCAGGCGGCCTCGCCGCTGGCGAGATAGGCGACGGCGGCAGCCACATCCTCCGGCGCGCCCATGCGCTGGGTCGGTATCTTCGTCAGCAGCGCGGTGCGGGCGGCCTCCGGCAGGGCGTCCGTCATCGCGGTCTTCACGAAGCCGGGTGCGACCACATTCACCGTCACGCCGCGGGTCGCCACTTCCTGGGCGAGGGACTTGCTCATGCCGATCAGCCCGGCCTTGGCCGCCGCGTAATTCGCCTGGCCGGCATTGCCGGTGACGCCCACGATGCTGGCGATGGAGATGATGCGGCCGGAGCGGCGCTTCATCATGCCGCGCAGCGCGGCGCGGGCCAGGCGGAAGGGGGCGGTCAGGTCCACCTCCAGCACCGCGTTCCAGTCGGCATCGCCCATGCGCAGCGCCAGCATGTCCCGCGTGAAGCCGGCATTGTTCACCAGGATATCCAGCGGGCCGAGCTCCGCCTCCACCTTCTCCACCAGGGCGGCGGGGGCCGCGGGGTCGGCCAGGTCGGCGGGGGCCACCAACACCCGCTCCCCCAGCGTCCCCGCCAGGGCCGCCAGCTCCGCCTCCCGCCGCCCGGTGATCGCCACCCGCGCGCCTTGTGCATGCAGCGCGGTGGCGATGGCGGCGCCGATGCCGCCGGTGGCGCCGGTGACCAGGGCCACCTTGCCGGTGAGGTCGAACATCAGGTCTCTCCGTCCGTAAGGCGCTTCATGAGGTAGTGCCGGCTATGGCCGGGCGGGAAGTCGTCGAGCCGGCCGAACTGCCGGTAGCCCAGGCTTTCGTAGAAGGGCAGGGCCTGGAAGCTGAAGGTATCGAGCCAGATGCCGGCGCAGCCGCGCGCCCGCGCCTCCTCCTCCGCCCGCTGCATCAGCAGCCGGCCGAGGCCCTGGCCGCGCAGCGCTTCCGGCAGGAAGAAGTACTGGATGAACATCCAGTTGAAGAAGCTGTAGCCGTAGAGCCCGCCCGCCGGCTGCGCCTCGTCCGGCGCATGGACCGCCAGGCTGAAGGGCGCATGCCCATGCGGGCCGGCCTGGGCCACCGAATGGGTGCTGAGGCCGGCCAGCAGCACCGGGACCAGGGAGGCCCCGCCCGGGGCGATGGTGGCGCGCGGGGCGGCGGCATCCGGCCAGGGGATCGCGACCGGCCCAGGCGCATCCAGCCGCTTGGTCATGCTGAAGCGGGTCTGGCCGGGCGGGCAGTCCTCGATCTGGCCGATGACGGCAAAGCCCAGCTTCTCGTAGAAGCCGCGCGCCTGGAAGCTGTAGGTATCCAGCCGGATGCCGATGCAGCCGCGCCGCCGCGCCTCGGCCTCCGCCGCGGCCATCAGCTTGCGGCCCCAGCCGGCGCCGCGCAGGGCGGGCGGCACCGCCAGGTTCTCGATGTAGCACCAGCGCCAAGCGGTGGCGCCGAGCAGCCCGCCCACCACCGTGCCCGCCGCATCCCGCAGCGGCAGCGTCAGCCCCTTCCGCTCCCAGGGATGGCCGGCTTCGGCATTCGCGGCCCAGAGCGCGTCCCGGACCGCCTTCTCCTCCTCCGCGCTGGGCTGGGAGGTGAGGTCGAACCAGTGCGTCACAGCGACTTCAGAAAGGCTTCGATCTCGGCGGGGGTGCCGATCGCGCTGGCCTTGGCCTCCGGCGCCAGGCGCTTCATCAGCCCGGTCAGGACGCGGCCCGAGCCGATCTCGACGAACTGCTCGCAGCCCATCGCGCCCATGGCCAGGATGCATTCGCGCCAGCGCACCGTGCCGGTGACCTGGCGCACCAGCAAGTCGCGGATCTCGACCGGGTCGGTGGCCTTGGCGGCGGAGACATTGGCGACCAGGGGGACCAGCGGCGTGCGCATCTCGGCCTCGGCCAGCGCCTCCGCCATCGCATCGGCGGCGGGGGCCATCAGGGCGCAGTGGAAGGGGGCGGAGACCGGCAGCTTCATGGCGCGCTTCACGCCGGCGGCCTTGGAGCCCTCGATGGCGCGGTCCACCGCCGCGGCATGGCCGGAAATCACGATCTGGCCGCCGCCATTGTCATTCGCCACCTCCACCACCTGGCGTTCGCCGGTGGCGGGGTCCTCGGCGGCGGCGGCGCAAATGGCCTGGGCCTGCTCCAGCTCGGCGCCCAGCAGGGCGGCCATGGCGCCTTCCCCGGCGGGGACCGCCTTCTGCATCGCCTCGCCGCGCAGCCGCAGCAGGCGGGCGGTGGTGGACAGGTCGAAGGTGCCGGCGGCGGCGAGCGCCGCGTATTCGCCCAGCGAATGGCCGGCCACCAGCGCCACGCGGTCGCGCAGCAGGAAGCCGCCTTCCTTCTCCAGCACCCGCAGCACCGCGATGGACATGGCCATCAGCGCCGGCTGGGCATTGGCGGTCAGCGTCAGCTCCTCGGGCGGGCCCTCAAACATCAGCCGGGACAGCTTCTGCTTCAGGGTCTCGTCCACTTCCTGGAAGACCTCGCGGGCCGCGGGGAAGGCGGCTGCGAGGTCGCGGCCCATGCCGGGGGCCTGGCTGCCCTGGCCGGGGAAGGTGAAGGCGAGCGCCATTTTTTCGGTCCGTGCGATCTGGCTGGGCGTTTTAAAGGGGGGCGGTCGCGCGGCCTAGGGCGGTGTGGGTCGCGGCGTCAAGCCCGAGTCGAAATTGCTTGCCGCGCCGCCCCCACCATGCTTTACGCCCCGCTCCCCTGCCGGGACCCGAGGCATCGGTCCCGGCTATGCCCGTTTATGCGCGACCCGAGCATGGTGCCCGGGCCCGTGGGGTTGAGACAGCCGGAGGGAATCGGATGCCCTTGTATGAATGCGTGCTGATTGCACGCAATGACGTCACGCAGGCCCAGGTCGAGGCGATTGCCGACCAGGTGCAGGCGACCCTCACCGAAATGAACGGCGGCGAGATCAAGAAGCGGGAATATTGGGGCCTGCGCGGCCTCGCCTACCGCATCAAGAAGAACCGCAAGGCCCACTACATGCTGCTGGGCCTGGAATCGACCCCGGCCGCCCTGCTCGAGGTGGAGCGCCAGCTCGGCCTGAACGAGGACGTGCTGCGCAGCCTGACGCTGCGGATCGACGCGATCGACGACGCCCCCTCGGCCATCCTGGCCCGCCGCTCCGACGACCGCGAGCGTGACCGCGGCTTCCGCGGCCCGCGCCCGGCCGGCCGCTTCGGCTCCGGCCGCACCGGTGGCCGCGAGCGTGACGACCGCGAGGAATTCCGCGCCCGTCCGCGCGACGAACTCGATATGGGCCCCGGCATGGGCGGCGAGGAGTAATCCATCATGTCCGATCGCAACGAAGACATCGCCCTGAACCCCGCCCAGCGGCGCCCCGCCGTCGGCGCCCGCCGGCCCTTCTACCGCCGCCGCAAGTCCTGCCCCTTCTCCGGCCCGAACGCGCCGAAGATCGACTACAAGGACGTGCGCCTGCTGTCCCGCTTCCTGAGCGAGCGCGGCAAGATCGTGCCGAGCCGCATCACGGCGGTCTCCGCCAAGAAGCAGCGCGAGCTGGCGAACGCCATCAAGCGCGCCCGCTTCCTGGCGCTGCTGCCCTACGTGATCAACGACTGATCACGCGGCACGGCCGAGGGCAGTATGGTGACGGGCAGCATGGACGAGGAGCAGGGGAAGGGTCGCGGCGGCATCGCCGCCGATCCGCGCCTGCTCGCGGCCGCGTCTGCCGGCCTGGCCTCCGCGGTGCTGGCCCTCTGGGCCTTCCGCGGCCTGCCGGGCGGCGCCTTCGCCCTGTGGCTGGCCTCCCTGCCATTGTTCATGGCGGGCATCGGCTTCGGCGGCTTCACGATCCTGGCCTCCCTGGCCGTGGCAAGCCTGGTGCTGCTGCTGCTGGGCAGCGCCACCGGGCTCGGCCTGTTCCTGGCGCTGTTCGGCGTGCCGGCCGCGGCCCTCGTGCTGGCGGCCGGACGGCCCTTCGCGCTCAGCCTTCCCTTCGCGCTGCTCGGCCTGATTCCGGCCGCCGGCGTCCTGCTGGCGGCCTTCCTGCTGGGCGATGCGCCCGGCGGGCTGGAAGGCGCGATGCGGGAGGCGGCGGAGGTCGGGCTGCAGCGCATGGGCCTGCCGGCCAATGACGGCCTGGTCGAGGAGCTGGTGCGGGTCAAGGCCGCCGCGATCGGCTTCTGGGTGGCGCTGGCGCTGCTGGTGAATGCCGCGGCCGGCGCGGCCCTGCTGAAGCGGGCCGGCGTCCTCGCCACCACCCCCGCCTGGCGGGAGGCGCGGCTGCCGGGCTGGTACCCGCTGCTGCCGGCGCTGGCCGGCGGCTTCTGGCTGGCGGCGGAGGAAGGCGGCGATGCCGTCACCCTCTCCCTGCTGCTGGTGCTGCTGGTGCCGGTCTTCCTGCATGGCCTCGCGGCCCTGCACCGCGCCTCGGCGGCCATCCGCGGGCGCGCCTTCGTGCTGGGCGGCGCCTATGCCGCGTTGCTGATCCTCTCGGTGCCCGTGGCGCTCGGCGTCGCGGGCTACGGCTTCTACGATATTTTCAATGGAACCCGGGCCCGGCGCAGCGCGCCCCCCCGGGTCTGAACCCCTGATTTGAACGGTGCAGCCATGATCGAAGTCATCCTGATGCAGCGGGTCGAAAAGCTCGGCCAGATGGGCGAGCTGGTGAAGGTCCGCCCCGGCTACGCGCGCAACTTCCTGCTCCCCCAGGGCAAGGCGATCCGCGCCAACAAGGACAACCTGGCGCGCTTCGAGCGTGAGCGCGCGCAGCTCGAGGCGCAGAACCTGAAGCGCCGCGAGGAGGCCGAGCGGGTGGCCGAGCGCGTGCACGGCCTGTCGGTCGTCATCATCCGCTCCGCCGGCGAAAGCGGCGGCCTCTACGGCTCCGTCTCCGGCCGCGACATCGCCGATGCCTGCAAGGGCAGCGGCCTGACGCTGGAACGCAGCCAGATCCTGCTGGAACAGCCGATCAAGCAGCTGGGCCTGACCCAGGTGCGCGTGGCGCTGCACCCGGAAGTGGTGATCGAAGTCGGCGTGAACGTCGCCCGCTCCGTCGAGGAAGCCGAGAAGCAGGCCCGCGGCGAAGACCTGCGCGCCGCCGACCAGGCCGAGGAAGAGAGCCTGGAGGCCGAACTGGCCGCCGAGCTGGCCGAACTCGGCGCGGCCGCCGACCGCGACTGACCGGCGCGCCGGCCGGGACGGGCCCCACCCCGTCCCGCCGGCGATCCGCAAATCGTGAACGGGGCCTCGCCCCCTCGCGCCGACCTTGGCCGCTTGAATCAGCCTTAACGAAATTGCCATATCGGACCCCGGTCGGGGTCCGGTGGGATGCCGTGCGAGACCCCGCAGGAGGGGTCGCGCCTATGCTGCACGCCATGCTGTCCCGCGCCATCCGCCACGGGCGACTGACCGTGCACGACCCCGATGGCCGCATCCGCCACTATGGCGACGGCGCCGGCCCAGAAGCCGGCATGCGCATCCTGACCCGCCGCGCCGCGCGCCGCCTGATCACCAATCCCGGCCTGTCCTTCGGCGAATCCTACATGAACGGGGAGATCGAGCCGCTGGAGGGCCGCCTGCTCGACCTGCTCGAACTCCTCATGGTCAATTGGGCGCCCGGCGCCACCCACCCGGCCGAACAGCTGCACGCCCTATGGCGCCTCGCCCGGCGACGGATCGACCAGTTCAACCCCGCCGCCCGTGCCCGCCGCAACGTCGCCCACCACTACGACCTGAACGGCCGGCTCTACGCCCTGTTCCTGGACCGGGACCGGCAATACTCCTGCGCCTACTTCCCGACCGGCCAGGAAAGCCTGGAGGAAGCCCAGGCGGCCAAGAAACGCCACATCGCCGCGAAACTGCGCCTCGACCGGCCGGGACTCGAGATCCTCGATATCGGCTGCGGCTGGGGCGGCATGGCCCTGACGCTCGCCCGCGACCACGGCGCCCGCGTCACCGGCATCACCCTGTCCCAGGAACAACACGCCGAAGCCCGCCGGCGCGCCGAGGAAGCGGGGCTTTCCGACCACTGCCGCTTCGAACTGATGGACTACCGCGACTGGACCCGGCCAGTGGACCGGATCGTCTCCGTCGGCATGTTCGAACATGTCGGCATCACCACCTACACCGCCTTCTTCCGCACCATCCGCCAGGCCCTGCGCCCGGATGGCGTGGCCCTGGTGCACGCGATCGGTCGCAGCGACGGACCCGGCAGCACCAATCCCTGGCTCACCAAATACATCTTCCCCGGCGGCTATTCCCCGGCCCTGTCCGAAGTGCTGCCCGCGGTGGAACGCAGCGGCCTGCTCACCACCGATATCGAGATCCTGCGCCTGCACTACGCCCTGACACTTCGCGAATGGCGCCGCCGCTTCGCCGCCAACCGGGACGCCATCCAATCGCTCTACGACGAACGCTTCTGCCGCATGTTCGAATTCTACCTGGCCGCCAGCGAAGCCAGCTTCCGCCAAGGCGGCCTCATCAACTGGCAACTCCAACTCACCCGCCGGATCGACACCCTGCCCCTGACCCGGGACTACATGGTGGAAACGGAACGGGCTTCGGCCATGGCGTGATCGGGTTGATTGCAAGGAGGGCTCCGCCCTCCCTGCACCCTCCCGCCAAGGGGCAGTGGCCCCTTGGATCCCTTCGATTCATGTGCAGGAAGGGAGAGGGGCCGTAGCGACCGAATGTTCGGTGGTCCCGCAGGCCCCTCTCCCTTCCTGCACAAGGTCCCGTGGTCCAGGAGGCCACTGCCTCCTGGTGGGGGGTGCCGGGGGGCAAAGCCCCCTGGCAGTCACCCGCGCCGTCCATGGCCGAAACCGTCCCCGTTATCCACAGTGATCCACAGGCTGGGTGGGGCGCGTGCGACTCGGGGGGTGGGGTAGAGTGGGGGGATGAACACCTTTGGCTCTTCGTCTCCTGGCGTTTCCGGTGGTTTTGGTGGGGGTGATGGGCTGTTGGGCCTGTCGCAGCGTTTGCCGCCGGCGAATCTGGAGGCTGAGCAGGCGCTGTTGGGCGCGCTGCTGGCCAACAACAAGGCCTATGAGCGGGTGTCGGAGTTCCTGGCCGCCGATCATTTCGCCGATGCCGTGCATGGCCGGATCTATGCGGCGATCCAGCGGCGCATCGAGGCTGGGCATCTGGCCGATGCCGTGACCTTGCGGGCGGAGTTCGAGCATTCGGGCCTGCTCGATGAGGTGGGCGGTTCCGCCTATCTCGGCCAGCTGCTGACGGCGATGGTCGGCGTCATCAATGCCGGCGAATACGGCAAGGTGATCCATGACGCCTGGCTGCGCCGGCAGTTGCTGGACCTGGGCGAGGTGATGGTGAACCGCGCTTTCGGCGCGGAGCCGGAGCTGGACGGCAAGCTGCAGATGGAGAGTGCCGAGCAGGCGCTGTTCGACCTGTCGCGGGCCGGCGAATCGGGCGGCGGTTTCGTCAGCTTCGAGCGCGCCCTTGCCACCGCGGTCCAGCATGCGGAGAAGGCCTTTTCCAATCCGGGCGGCGTGGCGGGGTTGTCCACCGGGCTGCGGGACCTGGATGCGAAGCTGGGTGGCTTGCATCCCTCGGACCTACTGATCATGGCGGGGCGACCCGGCATGGGTAAGACGGCGCTGGCGGTGAAGGTGGCCTTCGGCGGCGCGCGGGCGATCCTGCGGGAGGCGAAGGAGAAGGACCCGCATGCCGTGCCGCGCGGCGGCGTCGCGATCTTCTCGCTGGAAATGAGCTGCGACCAGCTGGCGACGCGTCTTCTGTCGGAGGAGAGCCGAATCTCGGGCGACCGCATCCGGCGCGGCGAGATCAGCCAGCGCGATTTCGACAAGTTCCTGGAGGTGAGCCGCGAGCTGCAGCAGCTGCCGCTGTTCATCGATGACACGCCGGCGATCACGATCTCCGCCTTGCGGACGCGCTGCCGGCGCTTGCAGCGGACCCGCGGGCTGAACCTGATCATCGTCGACTACCTGCAGCTGATGCGCCCGGCGGCGGGCAGCAAGCCGGAGAACCGGGTGCAGGAGATCAGCCAGATCACCCAGGGTCTGAAGGCCATCGCCAAGGAGCTGTCGGTGCCCGTCATCGCGCTGTCGCAGCTGTCGCGCGCGGTGGAGCAGCGGGAGGACAAGCGGCCGCAGCTGGCGGACCTGCGTGAATCCGGCTCGATCGAGCAGGATGCCGACGTGGTGATGTTCATCTACCGCGACGAATACTACCTGCAGGCCCGCCAGCCGAAGGAGCTGAGCTTCGACAATCCGCAGAAGTTCACCGAGGCGGTGGAGAAGTGGCAGAAGGACATGGAGGATGCGCACAACAAGGCGGAGCTGATCGTCGCCAAGCAGCGGCATGGCCCGACCGGCACCATCCGCCTGTTCTTCGAGGCCGAGTTCACCCGCTTCGGCGACCTCGATACGCATCATGATGGTGGCTATGGCGACTGAACCGCGCGCTGCGCTGATCATCCGGCCGGTGGCGCCGGCGGATCATGCCGGGTGGCTGCCGCTCTGGCTGGGCTACAATGCCTTCTATGGCCGGTCCGGCGACACCGCCCCGGCCGAGGCGCAGACCGCGCTGACCTGGTCGCGCTTCTTCCAGGCGCTGGAGCCGATGGAGGCGCTGGTGGCGGAGGTGGAGGGGCGGCTGGTCGGCCTCGCCCATATCATCTTCCACCGCAACACCAGCCTGCCGGGCGCCAGCTGCTACCTGCAGGACCTTTTCGCGGCGCCGGAGATGCGCGGCCGCGGCATCGGCCGGGCCTTGATCGAGGGCGTGTACGACCGGGCGCGGGCGGCCGGCGCCGGGCGGGTCTATTGGAACACGCATGAGACCAACCACGCGGCCATGCGGCTCTATGACCAGGTGGCGCGGAAATCCGGCTTCGTCGTCTATCGGCACGACCTGTGAGCGGGCCGGCGGCGGGGCAGGGGGTGCTGACGGTCGATCTGGATGCCATCGTGGCCAATTGGCGCGACCTGTCCGCCCGGCATGGCGCGCCCTGCGCCGGGGTGGTGAAGGCGGATGGCTATGGGCTGGGCGCGGCGCCGGTGGCGCGCGCCCTGCTGGCGGCGGGCTGCCGGACCTTCTTCGTCGCGCATCTGACGGAGGGGCTGGCGCTGCGCGCCGCGCTGGGCGCGGGGCCGGCCATCATCGTGCTGAACGGCTTTCCGCCGGGGGCGGATGAGGCGGCGGGGCTCTGGCCGGTGCTAAACAGCCTGGGCGATGTGGAGGCCCATGCGGCGGCCGGGCGGGCCGATGGCCAGGCGCGGCCGGCGCTGCTGCACCTGGATACCGGCATGTCCCGCCTCGGCCTGGATGCGGCGGAGCAGGCGGCGCTGGCCGAGGATCGCGGGCGGCTGGCGGGGCTCGACCTGCGCTTCGTGATGACCCATTTGGCCTGCGCGGATGAGCCGGCGCATCCGCTGAACGCCCTCCAGGCGCAGCGCTTCACGGCCGCGGCGGCGGCCATCGCGCCCGGCGTGCCGCGCAGCTTCGCCAATTCCTCCGGCCTGTTCCTGGGCAAGGACTTCCGCTCGGACCTCGCCCGTCCCGGCTGTGCGCTCTATGGCATCAACCCGACGCCGGCGGCTGCGAACCCCATGCGGCAGGTGGCCACGGTCGAGGTTCCGGTGCTGCAAGTGCGAGAAATCGGGGCCGGCGACACGGTCGGCTACGGGGCCGGTTACACGGCGACGCGCAACGTGCGGGTCGCCACCGTTGCGGCGGGCTATGCCGATGGCTACTTACGAAGCCTGTCCGGCCGGTCCCTGGCGCTGTTCCAGGACCGTGCCGTGCCGCTCATGGGCCGGGTCTCGATGGATTTGACGACATTCGATGCGAGCGACTTCCCCGATCTGCAGCCTGGCTGCCGGCTGATGCTGGTGGGTGGGGCGGGGAATACGCCGGACGATATCGCCGCCCGCTGCGGCACCATCGGCTATGAGGTGCTGACCTCGCTGGGGTCCCGCTACCAGCGCCATTACCTTGGCGGCGTCTGAGATCTTGGAGCGCACCCTCTCGGACCGCCTGCTGGACCCGGTCGCGGCGCTCGGCCGCGCGGTCATCGGCCTGCTGCGGGCCACCGGCGCCATCGCGCTGTTTGCCGGGGAGGCAATCAGCCATCTGGTGCGGCCGCCCTTCTATGGGCGCCTGTTCCTGAAGGCCTTCGTCGAGATCGCCTGGTTCAGCCTGCCGGTGGTGGCGCTGACCGCGGTCTTCACCGGCATGGTGCTGGCGCTGCAATCCTATACCGGCTTCTCCCGCTTCAATGCGGAAGGCGCGGTGGCCAATGTGGTGGTGTTGTCCATCACCCGCGAACTGGGCCCGGTGCTGGCCGGGCTGATGGTGGCCGGCCGCATCGGCGCCGCCTTCGCGGCCGAGATCGGCACGATGCGGGTGACGGACCAGATCGACGCGCTGTCCACCCTGTCCACCAACCCCATGAAATACCTGGTGGCACCGCGGCTGCTGGCCGGCACGCTGGCGCTGCCGTTGCTGGTGCTGGTGGCGGATACGCTGGGCGTGATGGGCGGCTGGCTGATCGGCACGCAGCAACTGGGCTTCGCTTCCGGCGCCTATCTCAAGGCGACCTTCGACTTCCTGCAGGTGGCGGATGTGGTCTCCGGCCTGATCAAGGCGGCGGTCTTCGGCTTCGTCATCACGCTGATGGGCTGCTGGGCGGGCTACCGGTCGGGTGGCGGGGCGCAGGGCGTGGGGCGGGCCACCACCTCCGCCGTGGTCGCCTCCTCCATCCTGATCCTGGCGCTGGACTATATGCTGACCGCGGTGCTGTTCAGCCGATGATCTCCACGCGCCAAGGCACGATGAGCGACGTCCCGAAGATCCGCCTGCGGGGGCTGCGCAAGGCGTTTGGCGCCAAGCAGGTGCTGGATGGCGTGGACCTCGATATCCGCGCCGGGCATTCCATGGTGATCCTGGGCGGCTCGGGCTCCGGCAAATCGGTCACGCTGAAATGCATTTTGGGGCTGATCACCCCCGATGCCGGCACCATCGAGATCGATGGGCGGGATGTGTCCAAACTGTCCCGGGTGGAGCGGGAGCAGGTGAACGACCGCATCGGCATGCTGTTCCAGAACGGCGCGCTGTTCGACAGCCTGCCGGTATGGGAGAATGTAAGCTTCAAGCTGCTGGCCCAGCGCCGCATTTCCCGCCGCGCCGCCCGCGACAAGGCGGCGGAGGTGCTGGCCCAGGTGGGCCTGGCCGCCAGCGTCGGCGACCTCTCGCCGGCGGAGCTTTCGGGCGGCATGCAGAAGCGCGTCGGACTGGCCCGCGCCATCGCGGCCGAGCCCGACATCATCTTCTTCGACGAGCCGACCACGGGGCTGGACCCCATCATGGGCGCCGTGATCGATGGGCTGATCGTGGATGTGGTGAAGCGCCTGGGCGCCACGGCGGTGTCGATCACCCACGACATGGCCAGCGCGCGGCGCATCGGCGACGACGCGGCGATGATCCATCGCGGACAGATCATCTGGCGCGGGGAGGCCCGCAGCCTGGGCGATACGGGCAACGCCATGGTGGACCAGTTCGCGCGCGGGGAGCGTGAGGGGCCGATCCAGATGGAGCTGCGGAAGTAGCGTGGCGGTGAACAAAACTTGAACTCACCACCATCTGGTGCCATCTTCGGCACCAGATGGAGCGTGCCATGCAGATCCAGCCCAACCTCCCCAGCCCGCCCCCCCCGTGACTTTCGCCTCCGAGGCCGAGCGCGAGCGGTTCATCCCCGTCGCCCTGAAGGCGCTGCTGCGGCTGGCGGAGGCCTGGCATTTGACGGGGCAGGAGGCGGCGGCCCTGCTCGGCGTCTCCGCCACCACCTGGGACCGCATGCGCGCCGGCCGCTGGAGCGGCAGCCTGTCGCAGGACCAGCTGACCCGCGCCTCCGCCCTGATCGGCCTGTTCAAGGGCCTGCACCTGCTGTTCGGCGATGCCATGGCCGATCGCTGGCCGCGCCTGGCCAATCGCAACCCGCTCTTCGGCGGCCTGTCGCCGGTCGCGGCGATGATCGAGGGTGGCATCCCCCGGCTGATCGAGGCGCGGCGGCATGTGGATGCGATGCGCGGCGGGCTGTGAAGGGCTTTCCCCTCCGCACGGAGGCGCTGCCCCGCACCACCCGCCTGGTGACCACCGCGCGGCTACGGGAGTCCGTGCTGCGCGCGCTGATCGACACCGATGAGGAATTCGCCCTGCTGGCGGCGCTGGAGGGGGCGACCAGCGCCCGGCTGAATGCCGCCTCCGGCCTGTTGCCCGGCCTGCCGCCGGAGGATCTGGTGGCGCGGGTGCCGCATGCCGCCGTCGTCAACGCCGCCTTCGCCTATGCCCGCCCGCGCGGCCTGAACCGCTTCAACGGGCCGGAGCGTGGCGCCTGGTATGCGGCGCTGGCCGCCCGGACGGCGCTGGCCGAGGTGGCCTTCCACCTGACGGGACACCTGGCCGAGACCGGCGTCTTCGAGGCCGAGGTCGATTATGTGGAAATGCACGCATCCTTCGCCGGTGCCTTCCTGGACCTGCGCGGGGCGGCGCCGCGGCCGGCCTGCCTGGATCCGGACCCGGCCATCGGCTACCCCGCCGGCAATGCGCTGGCGGTGGAGGTGATGGCGGCGGGGCATAACGGCATCCTCTATCCCTCGGTCCGCGATCCGGGCGGCACCTGCCTGGTGGCGCTCTGGCCGCATGCGGTGCAGTCCCCGGCCCAGGGCGCCATCTGGCGGCTGCGCTGGTCCGGCCGCCCCACCCCCCATATCGAACAGGTCAGCGGCTGAACATGGCCAAGCCCGTCTCCCGCTACGTCTGCCAGGCCTGCGGCGCGCCGCACCCGAAATGGCAGGGCCGTTGCGATGCCTGCGGCGAGTGGAACACCCTCCAGGAAGAAGTCGCCGAACAGCGCGGCCCCGGCCCGGCCGCCAAGGCCGCCGGCGGGCGGCGGGTGGAATTCGTCGGCCTCAAGGGCAAATCCGCCCCGCCGGCCCGCATCCTGACCGGGATCGCGGAGCTGGACCGCGTGCTCGGCGGTGGGCTGGTGCCGGCCTCCGCCGTGCTGGTCGGCGGCGATCCCGGCATCGGCAAGTCCACCATCCTGCTGCAGGCCGCCGCCCGCATCGCCTCCTCCGGCCGCCGCAGCCTGTACATCTCGGGCGAGGAGGCGGTGGAGCAGGTGCGGCTGCGCGCCGCGCGCCTCGGCCTGACCGATTCCCCCATGGGCCTGGCGGCGGCCACCAGCCTGCGCGACATCGTCGCCAGCCTGGAGGGGGAGGGCGATGTGGCGCTGGTCATCATCGACTCGATCCAGACCGTCTGGCTCGATGCGCTGGACTCCGCGCCCGGCACGGTCAGCCAAGTGCGGGCCTGTGCCGCGGAATTGATCCGCCTCGCCAAGGCGCGCGGCTTCGCCATCGTGCTGGTCGGCCATGTCACCAAGGAAGGCACCCTGGCCGGGCCGCGGGTGCTGGAGCACATGGTCGATGCGACGCTCTATTTCGAAGGCGATCGCGGCCACCAGTTCCGGATCCTGCGCGCCGTGAAGAACCGCTATGGCGCGACGGACGAGATCGGGGTCTTCGAGATGACGGAGCGCGGGCTGGTCGAGGTGGCCAATCCCTCCGCCCTCTTCCTGGCGGAGCGCCGCGGCAATGTCTCCGGCAGCGCCGTCTTCGCGGGCATCGAGGGCACGCGGCCGGTGCTGGTGGAGGTGCAGTGCCTGCTCTCGCCGAGCTCGGGCGGCAGCCCCCGCCGGCAGGTGGTTGGCTGGGATTCCGGGCGTTTGGCCATGCTGCTGGCGGTGCTGGAGACGCGCTGCGGCCTCGGCGTCGGCATGAACGACGTCTATCTGAACGTGGCCGGCGGGCTGCGCATCGCGGAGCCCGCGGCGGATCTCGCCGTGGCGGCGGCGCTGATCTCGGCGGCCACCGACCGGCCGACCGACCCCGGCGCGGTCTATTTCGGGGAGGTCGGCCTGTCGGGCGAGGTGCGCCAGGTGAGCCAGGCCGAGACCAGGCTGAGGGAGGCCCAGAAGCTCGGCTTCACCGCCGCCACCCTGCCGCGCCGGGTCGCGCGGGGCAGCGGCACCCCGCCGGCGCTGCCCGGCCTCAAGCTTTCGGAGACCGGACATCTGGCGGATCTTGTCGCCATTTTCGCCGCGAAGACGGTGAAGCGCCCGCCGGCGGCCGAAGCTTCCGGCGCGCCCAAGGCTTGACGTGGAGGCCCAGCTGACGGCGGTACAGCGACTTTAGGAGGGAATCGAGACAGGATGACGATTCTCGTCACGGGAGTTGCGGGTTTTGTCGGATCGCATGTCGCCGCCGCGCTGCTGGCGCGGGGCGAGCGCGTGATCGGGCTGGACAACGTCAACAGCTACTACGACGTGACGCTGAAGGAGGCGCGGCTGGCCCGGCTGAAGCCGCGGCCGGGCTTCACCTTCCTGCGCCTGGACCTGGCGCAGCGCGACGCGGTCTTCGAGGGCCTGGCGCCGGAACTGGCCGGCATCACGGAGATCATCCACCTGGCCGCCCAGGCCGGGGTGCGGCATTCCATGATCGACCCCTATGCCTATGTGGCCTCCAACGTCATGGGCCATGTGGTGCTGCTGGAGGCGGCGCGGCGCATGCCGGCGCTGCGGCACCTGGTCTATGCCTCCTCCTCCTCGGTCTATGGCGGCAATACGAGGCTGCCGTTCCGGGAGACGGATCCGGTGGAACTGCCGGTCTCCCTCTACGCCGCGACCAAGCGGGCGGATGAGCTGATTGGGCAGGCCTATAGCCACATCTACGGCCTGCCGCAGACCGGGCTGCGCTTCTTCACCGTCTATGGCCCCTGGGGCCGGCCGGACATGGCCTATTACAGCTTCGCCCGCGCCATCGCGGCCGGGGAGCCGATTACCCTGTACGAGGGCGGCGAGCTGAAGCGGGACTTCACCTATATCGACGACATCGTGCAGGGCGTGATCGGCTGCCTGCCGCATCCGCCGGCGAATGGCGACCGCGCCCGCCTGCTGAACATCGGCAACAACCGGGCGGAGCGGGTGCTGACCCTGGTGCGGCTGCTGGAGGAAGGCCTCGGCCGCCGCGCCATCATCCAGGACGCGCCGCGCCCGGTGGCGGATGTGGAGGAAACCTTCGCGGATATCTCCGCCATCCAGGCGCTCGCCGGCTTCGCGCCGACCACGACCCTGACGGAGGGAATCCCGAAGTTCGTGGCCTGGTTCCGCGACTGGCACGGGGTGTGAGGTGGCTGTCGCGCGGCGCGCCGCGCCACCATGACACCCGCCCCCCCGCCCGCTATAGGCTCGCGCGATGACCTGGGTTGATGCCGTCGTCCTCGCCGTGCTGCTGCTCTCGGCCGGACTCGCCTATTTCCGCGGATTGGTGCGCGAGGTTCTGGGCATCGGCGCCTGGGCGGGGGCGATCGTGCTTGCGCTGGTCGCGGAACCCGCCGTCACGCCCATCATGGCGCAGCATATCGAACTGCCCTGGCTGGCCACCGGTGTCGCCGTCGGCGCCGTCTTCCTGGTGGTGCTGATCATTCTCAAGCTGCTGATCGCTTGGCTGGCCGGCCATGTGCAGCGCTCGGCCCTGGGTGGCGTGGATCGCGTGCTTGGCCTGGTCTTCGGACTGGCGCGGGGTGCTTTCGTGATCGTGATCGCCTATATCGTGGCGGGCCTGGTGCTGCCTGCGACGGATCGCTGGCCGGACCCGGTCCGCCAGGCGCGGTCCCTGCCGCTTGCGGCGAAGGGGGCGGCCTGGGTGGTGGAGCATCTGCCTGAAGAATTCCGCCCGCGCCTGCCGGAAGGCACGGGTCGCCAGGACCCCAGCATGGACCAGCTGCTTCGCCCCCCCGCGCGCAGCCGGATCTGAAGGACGCGCATGACCCAGGCCAGCCAGTGGGATATCG
Source organism: Falsiroseomonas tokyonensis (assembly GCF_019024325.1). GTDB lineage: Bacteria > Pseudomonadota > Alphaproteobacteria > Acetobacterales > Acetobacteraceae > Falsiroseomonas > Falsiroseomonas tokyonensis. Next base: position 54,951 of record NZ_JAFNJS010000001.1, on the reverse strand, counting down.
GTGACGATGACCATCCGCATGAGGAATGCGGCGTCGTCGGGGTCTGGGGCAGCGCCGATGCCGCGGCGCTGACCGCGCTCGGCCTGCATGCCCTGCAGCATCGGGGGCAGGAGGCGGCGGGCATCGTCTCCCTGGCCGGGCAGGGGGGCAGCCAGGGGCAGTTCCACGCCCATAAGGGCCGCGGCCTGGTCGGCGACAATTTCGGCGATGCCGCGGTGATTGCCCGGCTGCCGGGCCATGCCGCGGTCGGCCACAACCGCTACGCCACCACCGGGGAAACCGCGCTGCGCAATGTGCAGCCGCTTTATGCCGATTTCGAATTCGGCGGCTTCGCCGTGGCGCATAACGGCAACCTGACCAATGCGCATGTGCTGAAGCGCGCCCTGGTGCGCCGCGGCTGCCTGTTCCAGTCGACGACGGATTCCGAGGTCTTCATCCACCTCATCGCCATCAGCCTGTATTCCACCGTGATCGATCGGCTGATCGATGCGCTGAAGCAGGTGCAGGGCGCCTACAGCCTGGTCGCGCTGCACAATGGCGCGCTGATCGGCGCGCGGGATCCGCTGGGCGTGCGGCCGCTGGTGCTGGGCAAGCTCGCCGCCGGCGGCCATGTGCTGGCCAGCGAGACCTGCGGCCTGGATATCGTCGGCGCCGAATTCGTCCGGGACGTGGAGCCGGGCGAGATCGTGATGATCGACGATGCGGGGGTGCGCTCCATCCGCCCCTTCGCCCGCCCGGCCAACCCGCGCTTCTGCATTTTCGAGTACATCTACTTCGCCCGCCCCGATTCCATCGTGGAAGGCACCCCGGTCTATGACACGCGCAAGCGCATCGGCGCGGAGCTCGCGCGCGAGTCCGGCGTCGAGGCCGATGTCATCGTGCCCGTGCCGGACAGCGGCGTGCCGGCGGCGATGGGCTATGCGACGGAAGCCGGCATTCCCTTCGAGCTCGGCATCATCCGCAACCATTATGTCGGCCGCACCTTCATCGAGCCGACGGACCAGATCCGCAACCTCGGCGTGAAGCTGAAGCACAGCGCCAATCGCAGCATGATCGAGGGCAAGCGCGTGGTGCTGGTGGACGACAGCATCGTCCGCGGCACCACCAGCCGGAAGATCGTGGAGATGGTGCGCCAGGCCGGGGCGACGGAGGTGCATATGCGCATTTCCTCCCCGCCCACCACGCATTCCTGCTTCTACGGCATCGATACGCCGGAACGCGCCAAGCTGCTGGCGGCGCAGCACGACGTGGCGGAGATGGCGCGCATCATCGGCGCGGACAGCCTGGCCTTCATCTCCCTCGATGGCCTGTATCGCGCGCTCGGCAAGCCGGGGCGGGATGCGGCGGCGCCGTCCTATTGCGACGCCTGCTTCACCGGCGACTACGCCATCCCGCTGACCGATGCGCAGGACAATTCCGAACGTCCGCTGCCGCTGCTGCAGGTCGCCAACCGGTAGCCGGACCCACTGCGCGGTCGGCCGCGACGTCACCCCCATCGCTGCGCCTTTCGAACTGGGACCCTGCCGTGAGCCTTCCGCTTGAGAATCGTGTTGCCCTGGTCACCGGCGCCTCCCGCGGCATCGGCGCCGCGCTCGCCGTGGAACTGGCGCGGATGGGCGCGCAGCTCGTGCTCATCGCCCGCACCCAGGGCGGGCTGGAGGAGACGGATGACGCGATCCGCGCCGCCACCGGCCGCGGCGCCACGCTGCTGACGCTGAACCTGCACCGGGATGCGGAAAAGCAGCTGGACCTGATCGGCCCTTCGATCATGGAACGCTTCGGGCGGCTGGACATCCTGGTCCACAATGCCGGCGTGCTGAACAAGCTGACCCCGGTGGCGCATATCGAGCCCAAGGACTTCGCCGAGACGGTGGGCGTGAACATGGCCGCCGCCTGGCGGCTGATCCGCACCTGCGACCCGCCGCTGCGCGCGGCGGAGGCCGGGCGCGCCGTCTTCGTCACCACCGGTCGGGTGCTGCGGCCCAAGGCCTATTGGGGCCTCTATGGCGCCACCAAGGCGGGGATGGAGCACCTGGTGCAGACCTGGGCGCAGGAAGTGGCGAGCACGAAGCTGCGGGTGAACCTCTTCGACCCCGACATCGTCGCCACCAAGCTGCGCGCCCAGGCCATGCCGGGCGAGGATCCCGCCACGCTGACCCAGCCGGCGGAGGTGGCGCCGGCGCTGGCCGCGCTCTGCCTGCCGAGCGAGACCCGCAACGGCGAACGGGTGGTCTTCGTGCCGCCGCCGAAGCACTGAGCGCAGGATGGCACCCGCCCTGAAGCGCCGCGGCCTGGCCGCCCTCGCCTCGGGGCTGGCGCTGCCCCTCCTGGCGCTGCCCCGCCTGGCGCGGGCCGATGCGCCGCTCGAGGTCATCGCCTCCGACATCCGGCCGCTCTCCTTCCCCGGCACCGACCCTTCCACCCCAGGGCGGCGCGGCATCACGCTCGACATTCTGGCCGAGGCCATCCGCGCCATCGGACGCAGCCCCCGCTTCACCTTCCTGAGCTTCGGCGATGCGGTGGACCGCGCGCGCAGCGTCCCGGGCACGCTGATCTGCCCGCTCGGCCGCACCCCGGCGCGGGAGGCGCAGTTCACCTGGGTGGCCAAGGTTGTGGAGGTGCCGCAGGCCATGGGCACGCTGCCGGGGAAGCCGGTGCTGGACCTCGAAGGCGCGCGCGCCGTGCCCCGCATCGGCGTGGTGCGCAACGGGCTGCAGGAGGTGTTCCTGCGGCAGAACGGGCTGGACAATCTGCTTGTGCTGGAGACCGGGCGGGACCTGGCCCTGGCGCTCGCCGAGGGCCGCATCGCCGCCTGGTATGCGACGGAGCCCGAAATCCACCAGCAATTCAACGCAATCGGCCGCCCCGGCGGCGTCCGCACCGGCCCCGCCTTGCAGAGCATCGCCGCCTGGCTCGCCGCCCATCCGGACCCGCGCGACCAGCCCATCGCGGCGCTGCGCGGCGCCATGGCGCGGCTGGAGGCGGATGGGACGGTGGCGCGCATCTATCGGAGCTATGCCAGCGGCTGAGCGCTTTTCTTAGAATGACAAAATCTGTCTCTTGTCATTCGTCATGCTCGCGGCTATCTCCCCGTCACCCCAGTGACGGAGCCATCCCATGGAATACCGCAACCTCGGCCCCAACGGCCCCCGCGTCTCCGCCCTCGGCCTCGGCTGCATGGGCATGTCCCATGCCTATGGCCCCTCCGACGAGGCCGCCTCCATCGCCACCATCCATGCGGCGCAGGAGGCCGGGATCACCTGGCTGGACACCGGCGATTTCTACGGCATGGGCCACAACGAGATGCTGCTGCGGGAGGCGCTGAAGGGCGGCCGCCGCGACCGCGTCTTCCTGGCCGTGAAGTTCGGCGCCCAGCGCGACCCGACCGGCGCCTTCATCGGCTTCGACACCCGCCCCGCCGCGATCAAGACCGCGCTGGCCTATACGCTGCAGCGCCTCGGCACCGATCATATCGACCTCTACCAGCCCGCCCGCCTCGACCCCGCCGTGCCGATCGAGGAGACGGTGGGCGCGATCGCGGATCTGGTGGCGGCCGGCTATGTCCGCCATATCGGCCTGTCCGAGATGGGCCCCGCCACCATCCGCCGGGCGCATGCCACCCACCCGATCGTCGCGCTGCAGATCGAATATTCGCTGATGTCGCGCGCGCCGGAGGCGGAGATCCTGCCGGTGCTGGAGGAACTCGGCATTGCGCTGAACCCCTATGGCGTGCTGTCCCGCGGCTTGTTGGGCGGCAGCCTGCCCGCCGGCCGCGGCGACTTCCGCACCCATTCGCCGCGCTTCCAGGGGGAAAACCTGGCCCGCAACCGCAAGCTGGCCGAGGCCCTGGCAGCCTTCGCGGCGGAGCGCGGGGCGACCGCGGTGCAGATGGCCTTCGCCTGGGCGCTGGCGAAGGGGAAGCATGTCGTCCCGCTGGTCGGCGCCCGCACCCCGGCGCGGCTGCAGGAAGCGCTGGGCGCGCTGGAACTGCGGCTGACGCCCGAGGACATCGCCGCGCTGGAAGCGGCCGTCCCGGCCGAGGCCGTGGCCGGCACCCGCTATCCGGCGGAGCATATGGGCTCTCTGGACAGCGAGCGCCGCACGGCTGCATGACCAGGATGCGATGACCGATTCCGCCACACGCGACCCCGCCGCGCTGCGTATGCTGGATGCGGCGGAGGCGCTGATCCGCCGCCATGGCCCGGCCAAGGCGACCGTGGTGGATGTCGCCCGGGCGCTGGGCATGAGCCATGGCAATGTCTACCGCCACTTCCCCAGCAAGGCCGCGCTGCGGGAAGCGGTGGTGGCGCGCTGGCTGCATGCGGTGGTGGAGCCGCTGGAGCCGATCCTGGCCGATCCCACCCCGGCGCCGGAGCGGCTGATCCGCTACATCCGCACCCTCGCCGGGCTGAAGCGCCAGAAGGTGCTGGGCGATCCGGAGCTTTTCGCCGCCTACCACCTGCTGGCCGAGGAGCACCGGGACGCGGTGGCCGCCCATGTCGCGACGCTGCGCGGCCACCTCGCCACCATCCTGCATCAGGGCACGGCGGCGGGGGATTGGCGCGTGGCGGACCCGGAGGGCACGGCGGTGCTGCTGCTGGAGGCCACCATGCGCTTCCACCACCCGCACCATGTCCGCGACCAGGCCGGGGACGAGACCGCCCCGGCGCGGCTGGAGGCGATCCTCGGCCTGCTGGTGAAGGGGCTGCGGCCGAACTGAGCGGGGTGCTGGCGCGTTGGTTTCTGATGCGGCCCTCGCCGTGCAGGAGTTCCCATGCAGCTTCCCAGCAATGCCTATGTCGCCGTCGCCGATGGCGAGAAGCTGAACCTGTTCCAGAACACCGGCGATGCCGGCGCGCTGCAGCTGACCGCGATGCAGGTGCCGGAGGTGGACAGCGAGAACAAGGGCTCCGGCGGCCGCCATGCCAGCAGCTCCGCCAACCCCTCCGACAGCCAGCAGGACGAGGACGGCTTTGCGGCGGGCGTGGCCGAGATGCTGAACAAGCAGGTCATGGCCGGCCATGTCGAGGGCCTGGTCATCATCGCCGCGCCGCGCACCCTCGGCGAACTGCGCAAGCACTACCACAAGACGCTCTCGGCCAAGCTGCTGGGCGAGATCCCGAAGGATCTGACCGGCCATTCCCTGAAGGACATCGAGGCCGCGATCGCGGCGGCCTGAGGCCTTCGGCCGGGGGGGCTACTCCTCCTCGGCGTAGGGATTGTCCGTCCCGCGCAGATGCAGCCGGATCGGGACGCCGGGCATGTCGAACTGCTCGCGAAAACTGTTCACCAGGTAGCGGCGGTAGTCCTCGGGCAGCTGCTCGGCACGAGTGCCGAAGACGGTGATGGTGGGCGGGCGGGCCTTGGGCATGGTGGCGTAGCGCAGCTTGATGCGCTTGCCCTCCACCAGCGGCGGCTGGTGGCGTTCCTTCATCGTCTCGAACCAGCGGTTCAGCTCGCCGGTCGGCACGCGACGGTTCCACAGCTCATAGACCGTGCGCACCGTCGGCATCAGCTTCTCCAGTCCCCTTCCATTCGCGGCGGAGATGGGGACCACGGAAATCCCCTTCATCTGCGCGAAGCTGCTCATCAGCGTGTCTTCGAGTTTTCTCCGGGTTGCCGTGCGGTCCTCGACGGCATCCCACTTGTTGAAGGCGATCACCAGCGCGCGGCCCTCGCGCTCCGCCAGCCGGCCGATCCGCAAATCCTGCTCGTCCATGCCCTGCAGGGCATCGACCACCAGGATCACCACCTCCGCCTCCTTCAGCGCGGCGATGCTGGCCTCCGTCGACATCTTCTCGAGGTGCTTCTCGATGCGGGCCTTCTTGCGCAGCCCGGCCGTGTCGACGATGCGGATCGGGCCCTCGGCGTCGCGGAATTCGACGGCGATGGCATCGCGCGTCAGGCCGGGCTCCGGGCCGGTGATCATGCGCTCCTCGCCCACCAGGGCGTTCAGCAGCGTGGATTTTCCGGCATTCGGGCGGCCCAGGATGGCCAGCCGCAGCGGCCGCTCCCGGTCTTCCTTGCCCCGCCGCGGCTCCGCCTGCAGCCGGTCCCGCACCTCGTCGTGCAGATTCCCAAAGCCGTCGCCATGCTCGGCGGAGACGGCGATGGGATCACCGAGGCCCAGCTCATAGGCCTCCATGGCGGCTTGCATGCCGAGCCGCCCCTCGGCCTTGTTCGCCACCAGTAGCACGGGGCAGGGCGCCTTGCGCAGCCAGCTCGCGAAGGCGCGGTCGGCGGCGGTCAGGCCGGTGCGGACATCGACCACGAACAGCACCAGGTCCGCCTGGCGCAGCGCGCTTTCGCTACTCGCGGTCATGCGGCCGGCCAGCGTATCCGGCGCCGCCTCCTCCAGCCCCGCCGTGTCGATCAGCCGCACGGGCACGCCGCCGATCTCGGCCTCGACCTCCTTGCGGTCGCGCGTGACGCCGGGGGTGTCGTCCACCAGCGCGATCTTCCGCCCGGCCAGGCGGTTGAACAGGGAGGATTTGCCCACATTGGGCCGGCCGAGGATGGCGACGGTCTGCATGGTATTCCAAAGGTCCGCGCCGCGCGGTGCGCGCGGCCGGTCCCCTCATAGCACCGCGCGCGCCATATGGCCCGTGCGCGTCGCGAATGGCGGCCTTTAGCGCAGCCCCATCAGCGTGCCGTCATCGCCCAGCAGCACCAGCGTGCCCTGCGCCACCGCGCCCGGCAGGGTGACGCCGGCCGAAAGCGGCACGCGGCCGGCGATGCTGCCATCGCCCGGCGCCAGCATCAGCAGTTCGCGCTTGCTGGAGGGGACCAGCACGAAGCCGCCGGCCAGGATCGGCATGCCGAAGCGCGCCGCTTCCTCCCGCCGCCGCCCGCCTTCCGGCGAGGGGTCGAGCTCCCGGACCCAGCGGATGCGGCCATCCTCCCGCCCCACCGCCGCGGCCTCTCCAGCGCGGGTGACGGCGAAGACCCAGTCGCCGGTCGCCGCCGGGCCGGTGCCGCCGCCGAAGGTGCGTTCCCACAGCCGCCGGCCGCTGCGCAGGTCGACCGCGATGGTGGTGTTGGACAGGCCGGAGGCGAAGACGCGGCCGCGATCGATCACCGGCAGGCCGGTGATGCCGACGATATCGGCCAGGCTGGTGGCGCCGGTGGTGCCGAGGCCCTCGGACCACAGCACGCGGCCATCGGTGGCGCGCACCGCCGTCAGCTCCCCGGTGCCGAAGCCGGCCACCACCACCTCGCCCTCCACCGCCGGCGCGGGCAGGCCGAGCGGCAGGGTGGTCAGCGCGCCGGCGCGATGGGTCCAGAGCCGGCGGCCATCCTCCACGGACAGCGCCAGCAGGTGGTTCTCCAGCGTCACCACGAAGATCCGGCCGCCCGCCACGGTTGGCGCGCCGCGGGTCGGCGCCGGCGTGCGGACGCGCCAGCGCACCGCGCCATCCTCGGGTGACAGGGCCAGCACCTCCGCCATGCCGGTCGCGACATAGAGCACGCCATCGGCGAAGGCGGCGCCGCCGCCCACCGTGCCGGCGCTTTCATCCTCCGGCGTCGTCTCCACCCGCCAGCGGCGGCTGCCATCAGCCAGCGCGAAGGCGGAAACCTGGCCGGAGGCATCGACTGCATAGACCGTCTCGCCGGCGATCACCGGCCCGGCGGTCAGCTGGGACCGGTAGCCGGAGCCGCCGCCGATCGAGGCGCGCCAGGCCTGGCGCGGCTCCGCGCCGAACTGGGCATGGCCGGGCGCATGGCTGGGCGTGCCACCCGTCTGCGGCCATTCCGCGAACGGGCTGGGCGGCGGCAGGGAGACGCTGCCCTCCGCGCTCGTATCGGCTTCCAGCGGCGGATCGGCGCGCAGCACGCTGCGACGTTCCCCGGGCAGCGGCACCTTGCGGCTGCCCCAGATCCCATCGAGCGCCGAGCAGCCGGAGAGCAGGGCAGCCGCGCCCAGCAGGCCGGCGCGGCGGGAGACAGAATGATTCATCATGAGCCGAGCCCCGCCGCCAGCCGCTGCGCGCGTTCGCGCAGCCCGGGTGTCGCCGCCGCATCCGCGGCCAGCGCCTGCAATTGCTGCCGCGCCTCCGCCGTTTCGCCGCGGCGGATCGCGACCAGCGCCGCCAGTTCGCGCGCTGGCGCCTGCCAGGCATTGCCCGGCTGGGTCAGCGGCGTGATCCGGGCCGCGAGCTGCGCCGGGTCCCCGGTCTCCAGCGCATGGCCGACATAGAGAAGGTTTGCCAGATCCCGGTACAGCGTCTCGGCCCCCGTATCGCCTGCCAGCTGGTCCCACAGCGCCAGGGCGGCGGCGCGGTCGCCGGTCTCCGCCTTCAGCGCCGCGGCGCGCAGCCGGGCCAGGGTGCGATAGCCGTCGGGCGCTTCCCGCGCCAGGGCGGCGAAGCCATCCGCCACCGCCGGCAGGTCGGCGCCGGGGGCTTCCGCGGTGCGGTGCAGGGCGAGGAAGGTATTGGCGGCGGTGGCGGCCTGCCGCGCCTCGTTCCAGCGCCAGGCCTGCAGGCCGCCGACCGCGGCCACCGCCACCAGCACGACGCCGAGGGCCAGCCCGCCCCAGCGCTTCGCCAGGCGGCGGGCGCGATCGGCGCGGAGGTCTTCCTCGATCTCGTCGAAGATATCGGGCACGGGCAATCCTCTGGTCGGAAGCAGGTCTGGTCAGCCGGGGGCCGGACCATAGCCGCGTGTACAGGCCACGTTAAGCCCGCCCGCCTACCCTGCCCCCATGCGCCGCCCCGCCGCCCGCCCCGATCCTGCGCAGACCCGGCCGCCGAGGGTGGCCCGGACCGGGCTGCTGCTGGCCGTGCCCCTGGCCCTGCCCCTTTTGGCCGGCTGCCAGATCGGCCCCACCGTCAGCGCCACCGCCGGGCCGGTGCTGGTGGCCAGCGGCGCCTCCCTGATCCTGACCGGGCGGACGCCGGTCGATCATGTGGCGAGCTGGGCCACCGGCCGCGACTGTTCCCTGGTGCGGGTGGAGCGGCGTGAGAGCTGGTGCGCGCCGGAGCCCTCGCCGCCAACGCCGCAGCCCTTCTGCACCCGCTCCCTCGGCGCCGCCGATTGCTGGACGGTGCCGCCGCTGACCGGCCAGCGGGGCGTGGCGGATCCGCCCTGAGGGAGCGCTTGTGAGGCGCTTCAGGCCAGCGGGCCGCGCCAGAGCTGGATGCCAGGCTGCGCCGTCGTCACCGGCAGGCCAGGCTGCAGGCGGGCGGGGCGTTCCGCGACCAGCTTCCATTTCGCGGCGCCGAGGCCCTTGATGGCCGCCGCTTCCTGGGCGCGCGTTTCAAGCCGCAGCATCATCCAGCGTACCCGCGCATCCAGCAGCGGCTGGGCGCGCTTGAGCAGGCCGCCAATCACCCGCGGCCCGCTCACCCGGACATAGTCCCAGGCCTCCTGCCGCTCCAGCAGCCCCTGCACAAGGGCGCCGCCTGGCGGCAGGCTGTCCGGGTCGGTGGTGACGGCCGCCTGCAGCAGCCGCGTCTCGCCGGCCTGCAGCCCCTTCGCCTCCAACGCCGCCAGCAGCCGGCGGAAATTGCCGGGATGTGACTCCGTCGCATGCAGCACCGGGGCCAAGCCGCGGCCGCGGGCGGCGAGGGCGCCGGCGAGCGGCAGATCGGCCTGCGACGCGCCGAGGAACAGGGCGCGCCAGCTTTCCTTCGCCTCGTCCAGGCTGCGCGCCAGGCCCAGCCAATCCGCGCCATCCCCCGCCGCCTCGGCCGGCATGGCGCTGCCATGCACCGCCTCATAGGCGGCTGCGATCTGCGCCGGGGCGAGCGGGTCCGCGTCGGGCTCCGCCGGCTTGGCGGGAGGGGCGAGGCGAGGCTTCGAAGGTGGCACCGGGGCCTGGGCGGCGGATTTGAGTACCGGCTTGCTGGCCAGGATCGCCTCGGCGCTGGCCAGCGCCTGTGCGGGCGCCGGACCGGGCAAGGGGGCCTCGGATATCGGCGCCTCGGGGGTGGGCGGGGCCTGGGGCGGCTGCAGGGGCGCGGCGCCGAGCGCGCTGAGGAGCGGACCTTCCCAGATCGCCGGCGCCGGCTGCGGCGGTGCCTGCTGCGCCAGGAAGGAGAGCAGGCCACCGGAAGGGGCCGCGGGTTCCGCGGGCGGTGCGGGGCGCGGGGCGGGCGGCAGGCCAGGCGGCAGGCCAAGCGGCAGGGCGGGCGGCGCGGCGGGGGCGAGGTTCAGCAGCGCGGCCAGCGGGCCCAGCTCATGCACCGGCTGTGCCTGTGGCTCCGCCCGCGGCGGCAGGGCGGCCGCCAGCAGGCCGCGCGGCGGCGCTCCGGCAGGCTCGGCCGCCGCGGCGCTGAGCGCGGCGAGGGTGGTGCGGGCAGCGGCGGGGGGCGGGACGGGCGGCTTCGCGGCTGTGATCGCAGGCACGGAGTCCGCCGGCGGGATGGCAGAGGCCGGCTCCGCCGGTTGGGATGCAGGGGCCGGCTCCGCCGGTTGGGATGCAGAGGCCGGCTCCGCCGGTTGGGATGCAGAGGCCGGCTCCGCCGGCGGGGATGCTGAGGCCGGCTCCGCCGGCGGGGTGGGCTGGTCCGGCGCCAGGGAGGCCCGCAGCCGGGCCGCCCAATCCACGACTTGTTCGTCCTGCTGCGCCATCACCGCCTCCGCTTCCCGTGATCGGCTCTACCAGCCGCGCGAGGCCGTCTCAACCGCCCAGGTCATCCGCGCCGGCGATCAGGGGGCGAAGCGCGCGGGGGTGCCGAGCGGCTCGCCGAGCACCGCATCCTCCCGCATCACCGCCTGGCCGCGGATGATGGTCATCACCGGCCAGCCGGTGCAGCTCTGGCCCGCAAAGGGCGTCCAGCCGCAGGGCGAGGCGATCCAGCTTTCCTCGATGGTGCGGGTCTTCTTCATGTCCACCACGGTGAAGTCCGCATCGTAGCCCGCGGCCATGCGGCCCTTGCCGACCAGCCCATAGACCCGGGCCGGGCCGGCATTCAGCAGGTCGACCAGCCGGGGCAGGGACAGGCGCCCGGCATTCACATGGTCCAGCATCAGCGGCACCAGGGTCTGCACCCCGGTCAGGCCCGCGCCGCAATCCGGCCAGGGGCGTTCCTTCGCCGCGCGGCTGTGCGGCGCGTGGTCGGAGCCCACGGTGTCCACCGTGCCATCGGCCACCGCCGCCCAGGCGGCGGCCATGTGGCGCGCATCGCGGATCGGCGGGTTCATCACGGCATAGCCGCCGAGGCGGTCATAGGCCTCGTCCGTCTGGGTCAGGTGGTTCAGCAGCACCTCCACCGTGCAGACGTCGCGGAAATCCTTGAGGTAGGACAGTTCCTCGGCGGTGGAGACGTGCAGGATATGCGCGGGGCGGCCGGTCTTGCGGGCCAGCGCCATCAGGCGCCGCGTGCCAAGGAAGGCGCATTCCACGTCGCGCCATTCGGCATGCATCCGGTGCGGCATGCCGGTGGTGTAGGCGGGCTTGCGCGCCTGCAGGCGGTACTCGTCTTCCGAGTGGTAGCTGATGCGTCGGCGGCCGCTGCGCATCACGGCCTCGAGGCTCGCATCATCCTCGACCAGCAGGTCGCCGGTGGAGCTGCCGGCAAACACCTTCACGCCACACACATTCGGCTCGGCTTCCAGCGCGGCGAGCTCGGCGATGTTGGACTTGGCGGCGCCGACATAGAAGCCGATGTCGCACCAGGCGCGGCCGGCGACGAAGTCCCGCTTCCAGTCCAGCTTCTCCCGCGTCGTGATGGAGGGGTTGGTGTTCGGCATGTCGAAGACGGTGGTGAGGCCGCCGAGCACGGCCGCCTTGGTGCCGGTCGCGATGGTCTCCACCGCCGCATCGCCGGGCTCGCGCAGATGGACGTGGCTGTCGATCAGGCCGGGCAGCACATGCAGGCCTGTGCAGTCGATGGTCTCGGCCGTGGCGGCGGTGCGCAGGTCGCCGATGGCGGCGATGCGGCCGGCACGGACGCCGACATCGGTGGCCTCCATCCCCCAGGGCAGGACCACGGTGCCGCCACGCAGGACGAGGTCATAGGTCTGGGTCATGGCGGCGGTTTCCTCTGCTGTCGAGGTTTCTATAAGCGGCCTGGAGCGCGCGGCACAGCCACTCAGGGGCTGGCCGGGCGTGATGGCGGAGCGGACCTGACCGTTCCACGCTGGCACTGAGCTGGGAGATGTTGCAGGCTACCATCCCCACGAAGCGTCGGGCCCGAAATCCATGCCGACCGATCAGCGATCCTTGGAACAGCTTTGGTTCCTGAACACGCAGGTCATCCTGCGCATCCGCCACTCGGACGGGACCGATGGCCTATCGGTGCTCGAGCACCGCGTCCCCTTCGGCGATTCGCCGCCACTCCACATCCATCGGAACGAGGACGAGGTTTTCCACGTGCTTGAGGGGGAGCTACGCTTTCTTGCCGGCGGGCGGGAGGTCCGCGCCCGTGCCGGCGATAGCGTCCTCACGGTGAAGGGCGTCCCGCACACCTACCGGGCCGAGTCCCAAGAGGGAGCGCGTTTCCTGACGATCGTGCGGGGCGGCGATTTCGAGGGCCTCGTCCGCGCGCTCGGCCGACCGGCCGAACGGGACGGCCTGCCCGATGCCGCGGGGCCACCCTCGCCCGAGCAGGCCCAGGCGCTCGCCGAGGCCTGCCTTCGCCATGGTGTCGAGCTGGTCGGGCCGCCCCTGGGATAGAGCATTTTCAAGCCTTGCGGCTTCGCAAGGCGACTCGGAAAATACGTTGGGGAAAAGGCTAGAGCCGTTTCATCGTCTTCGCTTTCGGCGAAACGGCTCTCGCGGGCACGGACAACCTGCCCCTTCCCACGCGACACCCACTCACCCGCCCAGCACCTGCCACACATCCCCCGAAACATCCCGCCGCTCCACATGCGCGCGGTGCCACAGGGCGTAGAACAGCAGGTGCCAGGCGGCGAAGCCGCGGTGCTTGTCGCCGGCCGCATGGCGGAACAGGGCGGCGACGCGATCCGGCTTCGCCACCTCCGCCACCCCCGGCTGCGCCGCCACCAGCGGGCCGAGCCGGTCCCCCACGCCCCCGATCCAGGCCGCCACCGGCACCGTGAACCCCTGCTTCGGCGCAAAAGGTTTGGAGGCCGGCGCATGCCGGGCCATCCAGGTCCTCAAAAGCCATTTGCCGGTGCGGCCGCGCACCTTCAGCGAATCCGGCAGGCGGAAGGCGCACTCCGCCACGGCGGGGTCCAGGAAGGGCGTGCGGCCCTCCAGCGCATGCGCCATGAGGCAGCGGTCCAGCTTGGCCAAAAGGTCGTTTGGCAGCCAGTCGGCGATGTCGGCGGCCTGGGCGGCCTGCAGGCGGGAGCGGCCGGGCAGGGCGGTGGCGGCCTCGGCGGCGGTGATGCCGTCCCGCCAGGTGCGGGGCGCGTCGCGCAGCACGTCCTTCACGTGGTCGAAGGCCCCGGTGGCGCGCGGCCGGCGGCCCCAGAGCCACCAGGGGCGCATGGCGCTGCGGTAGCGGCCATAGCCGCCGAAGAGCTCGTCGCCGCCCTCGCCGGAGAGCACCACCTTCACATCCTGCCGCGCCCGGCTCGCCAGGAACCAGGTGGGGATGATGGCGTAGTCCGCCGCCGGATCATCCATCGCCGCCACGATTTTCGGCAGTTCGCGCCAGACCTCGGCCTCGGTCACCGTGATGGTGGTGTGCCGCGCGCCGTGGGCCTTGGCGGCGGCTTCGGCGGCGGCGCGTTCATCCGCCGCGCCGGGCACGTCGAAGCTGGCGGTGAAGGCGCGCACGGGCTGGCTGTTCAGCCGCGCCATCATCGCCAGCACGGCCCCGGAATCGATGCCGCCCGAGAGGAACAGGCCATAGGGCACGTCGGCGCGCTGGTGCAGGCGGACGCTGTCCTCGAAGGCGGCGTCCAACCGGGCGAGGGCCTCCTCCTCCGTCACCGCCACCGGCCCGCCCTCCGGCAGCGCGGCGCGGCGATGGCGTTCCACGATGGCGCCATCCGCGATCACCACCGTCTCGCCGGGAAGAATGCGAGAAATGCCGGCAAAGATGGTCTCGGCGCCGGTGGTGAATTGCAACTGCAGCAGCTCGTCCCGCGCCTCCGCCCGCACCACCGGCTGGACGAGCCCCGCGGCGAGCAGCGCCTGGGGTTCGGAGGCGAAGGCGATGCCGCCCGCGACCTCGGCGATGTACATCGGCTTGATGCCGAAGGGGTCGCGCGTCAGGATCAGGCGGCGCGTGGCGCGGTCGTGCAGCGCGATCGCATACATGCCGCGCATCGCCTGCGCCGTCGCCGCCACGCCGTCGCGGCGATAGAGGTGCAGCGGCGGCTCGCAATCGGACCCCGTCGCGCAGACCAGCGCATGGGCCTCGCGCAGCTCGATGTAGTTGTAGACCTCGCCATTGGCGACGAGGGTGGTGGGCCCGGCGAATAGCGGCTGGTCGCCGGTGGCGAGGTCGATGATGGCGAGGCGGTTATGCGCCAGGCCGACATTGTCCGCGATGTGCACGCCCTGCCCATCCGGCCCGCGATGCGCCAGCGCGGCCAGCATGGCGTGCAGGATCTTGGGGTCAGGCGTCAGGCCCTGCTTCAGGGCGAGGCCGGCAATGCCGCACATCTAGGCCGCTTCCCTTCGTGCCGCCGCTTCGTCGAGGAAGGCCGCCCAGGCGGCCAGGGCCGGCGCCTCCGCATGCCGGGCGATGAAGCCGGCGCGGCCGGCGGCGGCGAGGCGATCCGCCATGGCGGGGTCGGCCAGCAGCTGGCCGATGGCCTCGGCCAGCGCGGCATGGTCGCCGATCGGCACCAGCCGGCCCGTCTCGCCGTCCCGCATCACCTCGCGCGGCCCGTCCGCGGCGGTCGCCACCACGGGGCGATTGGCGGAAAAACCTTCCAGCACGACATTGCCCAGCGGCTCGATACGGGACGGCACGACCAGCATCCGGCTGGCCGCCAGCAGCGCCCCGACATCCTGGCGCCAGCCGAGGAAGGCCACCCGCCCGCCGAGGCCGAGTTCCCCCGCCAGCGCCTCCAGCGCCCCCCGCTCCGGCCCTTCGCCCGCCAAAGCGAGATGGACCTCGGCCGGCAGCCGCGCGACGGCACGCAGCAACGTGGCAAAATCCTTGTTGGGGTGGAGGCGGCCCATGGCCAGCAGCGGCACCGCGCCGGGCGGGAAGGGCAGGGTGGCGGGGGGCGCGCCGGCGAGGTCGGCGGCGAAATTCGGCATCAGCCGCACGCGATCCGCCGGCCAGCCCTGGCTCGCGATCCAGTCGCACAGGCCCTGGGTATTGGCGGCCAGCAGGTCGCAGGCGCCGTAGTGCCGCAGCGCATAGGCGCCGCCCAGCCTGCCGGCCATGGCCCAGCCATCGCCCGGCCGGGTCGCGGCGCGGGCAAAGCCGGCGGCGCGGTTCATCCAGGCGACCACCACCTGCGGCCGGAAGCCGAGCAAGGCGCGCCGCAGCCGGCCGGCCGTCAGCCAATCGAGCGGCCCGCCGAAGCCGAGTTGCAGCGGCGCCACGCCCCCTGCCTCGAGCCTTGCGGCGCGGCCGGGCTCGCGCCGGATGACCGCCAGCACGTCGAGGCCGGCGCGATGCTGGGCGAGGACGAGGCGCTCGAAGAAGCCCTCCGCCCCGCCCTGCACGGCGCCGGCCATGACATGCGCCACCCTCATGCGGCGAGCAGCCGGTTCGCGGCCGCCAGCACGCGGGATTGGGGCAGGTCGGTCATGGGGGATTCGAAGGGCGGGCCATCGGCCTCCACCGCCAGGGCACGCGGGCCGCAGGGGCCGTATTCGGCGGCGCTGCTGCGGCCGAACAGGCCAAGTGTCGGCGCGCCGGCGGCGGCGGCCAGGTGCATCAGCCCGGAATCATTGCCGAGGAACAGCGCGGCGCGGCGCATCACGGCGGCGACTTCCGGCAGGCTCAGCCTGCCGACGAGGTCCACGGCATCCGGGAAGGCGGCCAGCACCGGCGCGGCCATCTCGCGCTCCATCGTGCCCGGCCCGCCCAGTACCGCGATGCGCGCGCCGGCCAGCGCGCCGCCCGGTGCCGTCAGCGCCTGCGCCACATTCACGAAGCGCTCCGCCGGCCAGACTTTTTGCACCCAGTTGGCGGTGGGGCCGAGCACCAGCCAGGGGCCACCGGGCAGCAGGGTTTCCGCGCGCGTCTCATCCTCCGGCGCGGTCCAGACCACGGGCAGCGGCGGCGGCGCCAGGCCCATCAGCGCGCCGAGATGGGTCAGCCGATGCCCCGGCCGCCTGCCGCCCTTGCCGGTCAGGCGCTTGCGCGCCGGCACCATCCAGGCCAGCGCCGAGGCCCGCAAATCCACGACCAGGTCCCAGCGCGTGGTCGCCACCTGCCGCCAGAGATCCAGCCAATGCAGGGAGAAGCGGCGCTTGGCGAGGACGATCAGCCGCTCCAGCCCCGGCATCCGCGCAAAGACGCCGGCCGCGGCGGGGCCGCAGGCGACCGTGATCCGCGCCCCGGGATGGGTGCGGAGCAGATGGTCCAGCAGCCCGGTGGAAAGGACCGCATCGCCGATCCGGGTGGCGGTGACGAAAAGGATGCGCATGCAGGGCGCGCGCATAGCACACCCGCCGGAATCGCCCCAACCGGGCCCCCAAGGGGACATTGCATCGCCGCTTCGGCTCGCCCATCTGGGCTGCATGCCGATAGCCCATCTGACCGGACGTGGCGTTGTGGAGGTGACCGGCCCCGACCGCGTCGCCTTCCTGCAGGGCCTCGTCTCCAACGACATCGCCGCCGCCGGCCCGGGCCGGGCGGTCTGGGCCGCGCTGCTGACGCCGCAGGGCAAGTGGCTGGCCGATTTCTTCGTGATGGCGGAGGCCGAGCGCCTGCTGCTGGATGTGGAGGCGGCCCAGGCCGGGATGCTGATCCAGCGCCTGGCCCGCTTCCGCCTGCGCGCCAAGGTCTCGCTGCGCGATGCCTCGGCCGAATTCGCCGTCATGGCCGGCTGGGGCGACAGCGTGCCGCCGGCCGGCACGCTGGCCGCGCCGGATCCGCGGCTGCCCGAGGCCGGCTGGCGCTGCCTGTCGCCGGTGGGCCCGGCGGCCGATGCCGAGGAAGCGGAGTGGGACCTGCATCGCCTGCGCCTCGGCCTGCCCGATGGCTCGCGCGACCTGGAGCCGGAAAAATCCGTGCTGCTGGAAGGCGGCTTCGACGAGCTCGGCGGCGTGTCCTGGACCAAGGGCTGCTACATGGGCCAGGAGCTGACGGCGCGGACCAAGTATCGCGGCCTGCTGAAGCGCCGCATCGTGCCGGTGACGGTGGAAGGCGGCCTGCCGCCGCGCGGCACGCCGGTGCTGCGGGACGGGGTGGAGGTGGGCGAGATGCGCTCCGCCCGCGATGGCCACGGCCTGGCGCTGCTGCGGCTGGATGTGCTGGCGGCGGGCGGCGCGCTTTCGGCAGGTGGTGCCGTGCTGACGCCGCGCGTGCCCGGTTGGATGAAGCTGCCCGCCGCCGCGGAGTGATGCGGAGACCTTACCCCGCCGCCGCCTCGATCTCCGCCCGCGTCATCAGATCCGCGTATTTCTGGCCCATGTCGAAGAGGTTCGCCTCATGCGGCCCGATCGCGCGGTCGCCGACGCAGTCCGTCGCGACGATGGTGCGGAAATTGTGCTGCAGGCTGTCCACCACCGTCGCGCGCACGCAGCCGCTGGTGGTGCAGCCCGTGACCACCAGCGTGTCCGCGCCCTGGTAGCGCAGCCAGCTCGCCAGGTTGGTATCGAAGAAGCCGCTGGCGCCCTGCTTGCGGACGATGTGCTCACCCGCCACCGGCGTCAGCTCCGGCACGATCTGCGACAGCGGCGAATGTTCGGTCAGCTTCAGCAGCGACGGCGCCTTCAGGGTGAAGACGCCGGCATCCGAGCCGTCCTCGGCATAGACCACACGGGTATGCGCCACCGGCCAGCGATGGGCGCGCGCGAAGGCCAGCAGCTTCACAGTCTGCGCGATGGCGGGCGCGATATTGCCGCCGCCGAAATGCGCGGGATCGGCAAAGCCCACGACGAAATCCACCATGACCAGCGCCGGGCGCTGGCCCATGCCGGCGGATTTGCCCATGCCCTGGCGGTGGTAGATCTCGGCCTCGGGATGTCCGCTCATGCCACATTCTCCAGGTCGCGCAGGGATTGGATCATGGAAGAGCGCAGCAGATAGGCGCGGTGTTTTGCGGGATCCGCCACCGTCGCGCGCAGCTCCTCGTGATAGGCCTGGCGCGCCGCCGGGTCGCGCTGGTTCAGGATCTGCCGGTTGCGCAGCGCCTGCTGCTGCACGACGTCGAGCGCCACCTTGCGGCGCTGGCGCTGGTAGCGGCCCATGCTCTCCAGCGGCGCGCCCTGCCACACCTTGGTCAGCTTCTCCGCCAGGTTGAAGGCATCGTGGATGCCGCCATTCATGCCCATGCCGCCGAGCGGGTTGTTGATATGGGCGGCATCGCCGGCCAGGAAGATGCGGCCATGGACATAGTCGTCCACCACTCGCTCATGCACCCGGTAGCCGGTGCGATGCACCACCTCATACCCCGCCGGGTTGGGCACCACCGCCTGCAAGCGCGCATTCATCCGCGCCGGCGCCGTCATCGCTTCCTCCGTCTCGGTCGGATCGGTCGGGAACAGCACGCGCCAGAGGGACGCCGTGCGCAGCAGCACGAACCATTCCTCGGGGTCGGAGATGTAGGAGATATCCGCGAGGTCCGGGATCGCCTCGTGGAAGGGGAAGGTGGTCGACAGCGACAGGAAGATTTCCGGGATGGTCTGGCCACGGAATTCGGTGCCGACCGCGCGGCGCACGGCGCTGCGCGCGCCATCGGCGCCGATCAGGTAGGAGCCCGTCAGCTTTTCCGTGCTGCCATCGGCGCGCTCGATGGTCAGGGTCACGCCATCCGCGTCCTGCGCCGCATCGGCGGCGCGGGCGTCGTAGATGAAGGTGACGTCGGGATTCGCCGCCATGCGGTCGCGCAGCATCTGCGTCAGCCGCCACTGCTCGCATTGCAGCCGGTAGGGATGGTTCGTATCGGCCGAGAGAACGCCCATGTCGAAGGTGGCGATGGGGCCGGTGGCGCGGTCGCGGAACTGCCAGTTCGGACAGACCAGCCCCTGTTCGATCAGGCTGTCCACCACCCCGAACTTGCCGAGCATGTCGAGCGTCGGCGGGTGGAAGGTGGAGGCGCGGAGGTCGGTCGGCAGGTCCTTCGCCTGTTCCACCACGGTGACGGGAATGCCCTCCCCGGCCAGATAGGCGGCGGCCACCATGCCAACCGGGCCGGCACCGGCAATGAGGACGGGAAGCGGCTTGGTCATGCGGAGCCTCGGCTGTGTTGTCCGGACAATGACCTGTCGGCGGGCCCGGCGGAAGGGGGGCGGGATGCTTGTCTGGACCTGCGGCGGGCGCATCTATCGGGGATGAACCTGCCCTTCCTGTCCAAGCCGCCCCGCATCGCCGTGCTGCGCCTGTCCGGCGTGATTGCCGCCCGCGGGGCGAGTGCCTTCGCCGCCCCGGGGATCAGCGCGCAAACCACCGGCCCGCTGCTCGACCGCGCCTTCGGCATCAAGCGTCTGGCGGAACTGGCGCTGGTGATCAACTCGCCCGGCGGGTCCCCGGTGCAGTCCAGCCTGGTGGCCCAGCGCATCCGCCGCCTGGCCGACCAGAAGAAGGTGAAGGTCACGGCCTATGTCGAGGATGCCGCGGCCTCCGGCGGCTATTGGCTGGCCTGCGCGGCGGATGAGATCGTGGCCGACCCCGCCAGCATCCTGGGGTCCATCGGCGTGATCAGCGCCGGCTTCGGGCTGGAGGAGGCCATCGGCCGCATCGGCGTGCGCCGGCGCATGCACACGGCCGGCAGCGAGAAGAGTTTTCTCGATCCCTTCGGCCCGGAGCGGCCGGAGGATGTGGCGCGGCTGGAACAGCTGCTGGCGGAGCTGCACGAGACCTTCCGCGACTGGGTGCGCCGCCGGCGCAGCGCCCGGCTGAAGGCGCCCGAGGCCGAGCTGTTCAGCGGGCGCTTCTGGTCCGGCAAGCGCGCCGTGGAGCTGGGCCTGGCCGACCGGCTTGGGGAGGTGACGGCGGAACTCCGCGCCCGGCATGGGGAGAAGGCGCAGCTGATCCCCATCGGCCCGCGCCGCCCGCCCTGGCCGCTGCGGCTGATTTCGGGCGCCGCGCTGGCGGAAGGGGCGATGGCGGCGGTGGAGGACCGGGCGGCCTGGGCGCGGCTGGGACTTTGACTCCTACCGCTCGCTGCACAGCACGCCGCCCTTGGCCTTCGAATCCTTGTCGGATTCGACGATCTGGATGGTCACGGATTCCGGCGCCACGCTGAAATTCTTCACCATGGCCTCGGTCATGTCCTTGACCAGGCCGCGCTTCTGTTCGGTGGTGCGGCCGGCAACGGCATAGATGATGATCTCGGGCATGGCGGTCTCCTTCAGCTTTCGATCCTGCGTCCCTTCAGGGCAGAGGCCAAGCGCGTGGCGGTAGTGCTGTTGCCCGGCTTCATGCTGGATGCCGGGCTCTGGGACGAGATGACGCCGCTGTTGGCCCCGCTCGGCCCGATCCACCATGGCGACCTGTTCCAGGACGACACGCTGCAGGGCATGGCGGAGCGCGTGCTGGCGGGCGCGCCGGAGCGCTTCGCGCTGGTCGGCTTCTCGATGGGCGGCTTCGTGGCGCGGGAGGTGGCGCGGATGGCGCCGGGCCGGGTGCAGGCGCTGGTGCTGGTGGCGACTTCCGGCCGCGGCGACAGCGCGTCCCAGCAGGCGCGACGCGGGGCGATCTCCGGCCGGGCCTTCCGGGGGATGAGCCGCGGCGCCATCGCCCGCGGGCTGCATCCGGACCGCGCCGGGGATACGGTCCTGGTGGACCGGCTGCGGGCCATGGGGGACCGGCTGGGCGGGGAGGTTTTCGGGCGCCAGTCGAGCCTGCCGCGTCCTGCCTTCGACACGCGCCTAGCGGAGATCGCCTGCCCCACCCTGGTGGTGGCCGCCGCCCAGGATGCGCTGCGCAGCGTGGCGGAATCGGAGGAGTTGGCGGCCGGCATCCCCGGCGCCCAGCTCCGCGTCATCGAGGGCAGCGGCCATATGATTCCCATCGAGGCGCCCGGGGAACTCGCCCGGCTGATCCTCGATTTCACCGGGCCGGCATTGCGCCAAGCCTGATCCGGCGCGAGAGAGGCGCGCGTACCCCCGGAAGGCCGCAGGATGACCCAGGACGAAGCCGATATCCGCAAGCTGGTCCAGCGCTGGTTCGACGCGACCCGCGCCGGGGACCTCGAGACCGTCGCCGGGCTGATGACCGAGGACGTGGTCTTCATGGTCCCGGGCAAGGACCCCTTTGGCCGCGAGGCCTTCCTGGCCGCGGCGCAGGCGATGCGCGGCGTGAAGATCGAGGGCGCGAGCACGGTGCAGGAGGTGGAGGTGCAGGGCCACCTCGCCTGGGTGCGCGGCCAGGTGACCGTCTCCGTCACCCCCTGGCATGGCGGCGCCATGAAGCACATGGCGGGCAGCACGCTGTCCATCTTCCGGCGCGGGCCGGATGGCGCCTGGCGGCTGGCGCGGGACGCGAACCTGCTTACGCCGGGCCCGGCCGAGCCCCCTCCGGCGGAGCCGACACCTGGCTGATCCAGTCCGGCAGGTTGTAGTGGGTGGCGATGCGGGCGATTTTCCCGTCGCGGATGGTCAGGAAGGCGCCGGCGGGCAGGGCGTAGCGCTGGCCATGCGCCTCGGGCAGGCCGTCCTCGGTGCGGAGATACTGGCCGAGCACGGTGAATTCGGCGGCGGCGCGGCTGCCGGAGGCATCGACCATCACCACCAGATCCGCCAGCTGTTCGGCATAGGCGGCATCCATGCCGGCCATGAAGGCGGCGAAGGCCGGCTTGCCGGTGCGGCGGGTGCCCTGGTTCGGGTCGTGGATCACATCCTCCGTCAGCAGGGCCAGCATGGCGGCGCGGTCACCGGCATTGAAGGCGGCGTAATAGGCGCGGATCAGGCGCTCGGCATCGGTCATGAAGGGGCCCCTTGCTTGCCGGGCTGCCCGGCCGCTTGCTTGCCGGCCTGCCCGGCCGGGGGGTATTGAAGCGGTCGAAACCTCCCCGGCAAGACCTGTACCCGGCATGTCCGCAAAACCTCCCTCCTTCCAGGACATCATCCTGCGCCTCCATAATTTCTGGAGCGCGCAGGGCTGCCTGATCCTGCAGCCCTATGACATGGAAGTCGGCGCCGGCACCTTCCACCCGGCCACCACGCTGCGCGCGCTGGGCACGAAGCCCTGGTCGGCGGCCTATGTGCAGCCCTCCCGCCGGCCCTCCGATGGCCGCTATGGCGAGAATCCGAACCGGCTGCAGCACTACTACCAATATCAGGTCATCATGAAGCCGAGCCCGGCCGATGCGCAGGACCTGCTGCTGGCCAGCTACCGCGACCTGGGCCTCGATCCGATGAAGCATGACTTCCGCTTCGTCGAGGATGACTGGGAAAGCCCGACGCTCGGCGCCTGGGGGCTGGGCTGGGAGATCTGGTGCGACGGAATGGAGGTCGGCCAGTTCACCTATTTCCAGCAAGTCGGCGGCATCACCTGCGAGGTGCCGTCCTTCGAGATGACCTACGGGCTGGAACGCCTGGCCATGTTCATCCAGGACGTGGACGATGTGTATGAGCTGGATTTCAACGGCCGCGGCGTGAAGTACGGCGAGGTGTTCCGTCGCGCCGAGGTCGAATACAGCCACCACAATTTCACCGGCGCCGACACCGCGATGCTGTTCCAGCATTTCGCCGACGCCGAGCGCGAATGCCAGTCGCTGCTGGCCTATGACCCGCCGCTGGCCCTGCCGGCCTATGACCAGTGCATCAAGGCCAGCCACCGCTTCAACCTGCTGGACGCCCGCGGCGCCATCAGCGTGACGGAACGCGCCGCCTATATCGGCCGCGTCCGGGCGCTGGCCAAGGGCTGCTGCGAGGCCTGGGTCGCGGGCGAGACCGCGTGACTTTATCGCGTTCTTCTACCATGATGCGCTGCCATTCTACCATGAGGGCGCCATGGGCCAGTTGAACATCAAGGACGATGCGCTGATCGCCGATGCCAAGGCGCTGGCGGAGTTGCTGGGCACCAGCACCACCGCCGCGTTGCGCGAGGCGGTGCAAAGCCGTCTGGCGAGCGAGCGGGCGGTGCGGAACGACAGGGCGCGCCGGAAGTACGAGGCGCTGATGGCGATCGGTCGCGAATCCGCCAAGCTGTTCCCGCCGGTGGGCAGCAGCGATCACAGCGATCTCTATGACGAGAACGGCCTGCCCAGGTGATCGTCGATACCTCCGCCTTCATGGTGATCCTGCGGCAGGAGCCGGAGGCCGAACGCTTCACCGCGATGCTTGCCGATGCCTCGGACGTGGCGCTTTCCGCCGCCACGCTGCTGGAACTCGGCATGGTGGCGGAGGGCCAGGCCGGCCCGGCCATCCGGCCGCGGATGGACCAGCTTCTGGCCGATGCCGGGGCGGAGGTCGTGCCGGTCACGGAGTCCCAGGCGCGGCTGGCGCTGGAAGCCTGGCGCCGCTACGGCCGCGGCCGCCACAAGGCCGCGCTGAATTTTGGCGACTGCTTCGCCTATGCCCTGGCGCGGGAGCGCAATGCGCCGCTGCTGTTCAAGGGCGCTGATTTTTCCGAGACCGATGTGAAGGCCGCGATCTGATGCCGGAGTTTCTGCTCGAACTGTTTTGCGAGGAAATTCCGGCGCGCATGCAGGCGCGGGGCGCCGAGGATCTTGCCAAGGCCTTCGCCACCGCCGCCGCGCCGCTGCTGGAAGGCGCACCGAAACCCTTCTACGGGCCGCGCCGCATCGGCCTGTCCGCGACGCTGCGCGCCGAAGTCACCACCGAGGGCAAGGAGGAGCGCGGCCCGCGCACCGCGGCGCCACCGGCGGCGCTGGACGGTTTTCTCCGCAAGCACGGCGCCACGCGGGAACAACTGGTGGACCAGAACGGCTTCTGGGTGCTGCAGAAGCCGGGCGAAACCATCGCCGCCGCGGCCCTGCTGGCGCAGGTTCTGCCGGGGCTGATCCAAAACTTCGGCTGGCCGAAATCCATGCGCTGGAACGGCCCCTTCACCTGGGTGCGCCCGCTGCATCGCATCCTGTGTCTGCTGGACGGGAAGGTTGTGCCCTTCTCCATCGCCGCGCTGCCGGGGATGGAAAGCGGCACCCTCACCGAGGGCCACCGCATCATGGCCGCCGCCGACCGCGTCTTCGCGGTGAAGGGCCTCGCCGATTACGAGGCCGGCCTGCGCGCCCGCTTCGTGGAGCCCGATGCCGCGGCGCGCATGGCGCTGATCGAGACAGGATTGGCGAAACTCGCCGCCGAACAGGGCGTCGCCGTGGTGCCTGATCGCGGGCTGCTGGAGGAGGTGGCCGGGCTGGTCGAATGGCCGGTGCCGCTGCTCGGCCGCATCGACGACGCCTTCATGGACCTGCCGCCCGAGCTGATGCGCACCACCATGCGCGTGAACCAGCGCTATTTCTCGCTGGTGAAGCCGGATGGCGGCGCGGCGCCCTTCTTTGGGCTGGTGGCGAATATCGCCGCCACCGATGGCGGCGCCACGCTGATCGCGGGCAATGAGCGCGTGCTGCGCGCCCGCCTCTCCGACGCCCGCTTCTTCTGGGACCAGGACCGCAAGCAGCGGCTGGACGACTTCCTGCCGAAGCTGGAGACGGTGGTCTTCCACGCCAAGCTGGGCACGCAAGGGCAGCGCGTGGCGCGGCTGGAGCGGCTGGCGCGCTGGCTGGCGCCGCATCTGGGCGCCGATCCGGCGCTTGCTGCCCGCGCGGCAAAACTGGCCAAGGCGGACCTGGCCTCGGGCCTGGTCGGCGAATTCCCGGAATTGCAGGGCACCATCGGCCGCTACTACGCGCTGCACCAGGGCGAGGACGCCCGTGTGGCGGAGGCGATCGGCACGCAGTACCGGCCGCTCGGCCCGGGCGATGCGGTGCCGAGCGAGCCCGTCGCCATCGCCGTGGCGCTGGCGGACAAGCTCGACATGCTCGCAGGCTTCTTTGCGGTGGACGAGCGCCCGACCGGCTCCGGCGACCCCTTCGCGCTGCGCCGCGCCGCGCTGGGCATCATCCGGATCATCCGCGAGAACCGCCTGCGGCTGCGCCTGGAAGACGCGCTGGCCGAGGCCTTCTTTGGCTTCCCCCAGGCGCTGGGCGAGACCGCCAGCCCCGAATTCGGCATGGCCGTCGCCCAGGACAAGCTGAAGACCGGCTGGCAGCCCGCCCCCCGTGGCGCCCACCCGCCGATGGTCGCCGCCTTCGCCGCCGGGCTGCTCGACTTCCTGGCCGAACGCCTGCGCGTGCAGCTTCGCGCCGAGGGCGCCCGGCACGACCTGGTGGCCGCCGCCTTCGGTCAGGGCGGGGAGGACGACCTGCTGCGCCTGCTGTCCCGCGCGGAGGCGCTGAAGGCGCTGGTGGAAGGCCCGGATGGCCCCAACCTTCTGGCCGCCGCCAAGCGCGCCGCCAACATTCTGCGGATCGAGGACAAGAAGGACGGGCCGCATGCCGGCCCCATCGACCCGGCCCTGCTGGTGGCGCCGGAGGAGCAGGCGCTGGCCGCGGCGCTGGACCAGGCCGAACCCCTGGTCGCCCAGGCCTTGCTTGCCGAAAATTTCGGCGCCGCCATGTCCGCCCTGGCCGCGCTCCGCGCCCCGCTCGACGCATTTTTCGAAAAGGTCATCGTCAACGACCCCGCGCCCGCAACCCGGGCCAACCGGCTGCGCTTGCTCGCACGGCTCAGGGGCGGCATGGATACGGTCGCAGACTTTTCCAGGATCGAAGGCTGAGCCACGGCGCCTCCCCCACTCCCCTGGGGGCTCCGTAACAGTCCAAACAGGAGAACGCCGTCCAATGACTCAATGGGTCTACAGCTTCGGCGCCGGCCACAATGAAGGCCGCGCGGACATGCGCAACCTGCTGGGCGGCAAGGGCGCGAACCTGGCCGAGATGGCCAGCATCGGCCTGCCGGTCCCGCCGGGCTTCACCATCACCACCGAGGTCTGCACCTATTACTACGACCACGGCCAGTCCTACCCGCCGGAGCTGAGCAACGCCGTCGACACCGCGCTCGCCCGCATCGAGGCCGCCGTCGGCGCCAAGTTCGGCGACCATCACAAGCCGCTGCTCGTCTCCGTCCGCTCCGGCGCCCGCGTCTCCATGCCCGGCATGATGGACACGGTGCTGAACCTGGGCCTGAACGATTCCACCGTGGAAGGCCTGGCCGCGGCTTCCGGCGATGCGCGCTTCGCCTGGGACAGCTACCGCCGCTTCATCCAGATGTTCGGCTCCGTCGTGCTGGGCGTGGATCACCACCGCTTCGAGGAAATCATCGAGCATGTGAAGCTCGATGCCGGCGTCTCCGAGGATACCGAGCTCAAGGCCCAGGACTGGCACCGCGTGGTCGCCGGCTACAAGGACATGGTCGAGGAGGTGACGGGCAAGCCCTTCCCGCAGGACCCGAAGGCGCAGCTCTGGGCCGCGATCGGCGCGGTCTTCGGCAGCTGGATGAACCCGCGCGCCAATACCTATCGCCGCCTGCACGACATCCCCGCGCAGTGGGGCACCGCCGTGAACGTCCAGGCGATGGTCTTCGGCAATATGGGCGAGGATTGCGCGACGGGCGTCTGCTTCACCCGCGACCCCTCCACCGGCGAGAATTTCTTCTACGGCGAATACCTGATCAACGCCCAGGGCGAGGACGTGGTGGCCGGCATCCGCACGCCGCAGCCCATGGCCGAGTCCCGCGCCAAGCCCGGCGAGCGCAGCATGGAAGTCGCCATGCCGCAGGCCTATGCCGAGCTGGTCGCCGT
Source organism: Falsiroseomonas tokyonensis (assembly GCF_019024325.1). Taxonomy (GTDB): domain Bacteria; phylum Pseudomonadota; class Alphaproteobacteria; order Acetobacterales; family Acetobacteraceae; genus Falsiroseomonas; species Falsiroseomonas tokyonensis. The sequence goes on along the minus strand of NZ_JAFNJS010000001.1, from coordinate 28,189 downwards.
CCGCGAAAAGCTCGAGAAGCACTACGCGGATATGCAGGACATCGAGTTCACGGTGCAGCAGAACAAGCTGTACATGCTGCAGACCCGCAACGGAAAGCGCACAGCCGCCGCCAGCCTCAAGATCGCCGTCGACATGGCCCGCGAAGGCCTGATCGACCGCACCGAGGCCATCAAGCGCGTCGACCCCAAGGCGCTGGACCAGCTGCTGCACCCGACGCTGGACCCGAAGGCGCCTCGCAAGGCGATCGCCAAGGGCCTGCCCGCCAGCCCCGGCGCTGCCTGCGGCGTCATCGTCTTCTCGGCGGATGAGGCCGAGGCCCGCGCCGCCAAGGGCGAGGCCGTCATCCTGGTCCGCATCGAGACGTCCCCCGAGGACATCCACGGCATGCACGCCGCCCGCGGCATCCTGACCACCCGCGGCGGCATGACCAGCCACGCCGCCGTGGTCGCCCGCGGCATGGGCCGGCCCTGCGTCGCCGGCGCCGGCTCCGTCACCGTGGATTATGCCGGCCAGACGCTGACCGCCGGCGGCAAGCGCCTGGCGGCCGGCGAGACCATCACCCTCGACGGCGCCACCGGCGAGGTCTTCGCGGGCACCGTGGCGATGATCGAGCCGCAGCTCTCGGGGGATTTCGCCACGCTCATGGAATGGGCCGATGGTGTGCGCAAGATGAAGGTGCGCGCCAATGCCGAAACCCCACTGGATGCCGAGACCGCCCGCAAATTCGGCGCCGAGGGCATCGGCCTCTGCCGCACCGAGCACATGTTCTTCGACCCGGAGCGCATCGGCGCCGTCCGGCAGATGATCATGGCGGATACCGAGGACGGCCGCCGCGACGCCCTCTCCCGGCTGCTGCCCTTTCAGCGCGAAGATTTTCTTGAATTGTTCAGGATCATGGCGGGGCTGCCGGTGACGATCCGGCTGCTCGATCCGCCGCTGCATGAATTCCTGCCGCACAAGGACAGCGAGATCGCCGAGGTGGCGCAAAGCCTCGGCGCCGATGTCGCGGCCATGCAGCGCCGCGCCGCCGACCTGTCCGAAGCCAACCCCATGCTCGGCCACCGCGGCTGCCGCCTTGGCCTGACCTATCCCGAAATCTACGAGATGCAGGTCCGCGCCATCTTCGAAGCGGCCATCGCCATCGCCAAGGAAACCGGCAAGGCGCCCGTGCCGGAAATCATGATCCCGCTCGTCGCCCTGCGCCGCGAGCTGGAAATCCTGCGCGCCCTGGTCGACCGCGTCGCCCAGGAAGTCTTCGCCGAAACCAGCCACCACATCGTCTACCAGGTCGGCACGATGATCGAACTGCCGCGCGCCGCCCTGATCGCCGACAGCATCGCCGAATCCGCCGACTTCTTCTCCTTCGGCACCAACGACCTGACCCAGACGGTCTTCGGCCTCTCGCGCGACGACGCCGGCAAGTTCCTGCCCTTCTACGTGGAGAAGGGCATCCTGCCGAAAGACCCCTTCGTCTCCATCGACATCGACGGCGTCGGTGCCCTGGTGCAGATCGCCGCCGAACGCGGCCGCAAGACCAAGCCCGACCTGAAGCTCGGCATCTGCGGCGAACACGGCGGCGACCCCGCCTCCATCCACTTCTGCGGCGCCACCGGCCTCGACTACGTCTCCTGCTCCCCCTACCGCGTCCCAGTCGCCCGCCTTGCAGCGGCCCAAGCGGCGCTGACGGGCACGGGTGGAGATCGGACGGCCTGAAAGGGCGCTGAAGATCGGCGCTGCTGATGGCAGGGAGGGCGCCGCCCTCCCTCCGTCGTCGCAGCGCCGCGACCGGAGGGAATCTTTCAGGTCCTGCGCACCTTCGGGCGGGTGCGCGGCATGTGCGGGCGTGGAAGAACGGCTAGGACGAAAGCTTCAACGGCAATCGGCGTGACACGCTGCTGGACCGCGAGATGTTCCATTCACGCCGGGAAGCCGGGGTGCTGATCGAGCGCCGGCGACACCGCGACTCCACCGGCAGGCCGCAAAGGGCGCCAGGCGATCGGCCGCCGGCGGCTGCGCCGGTGTGGACCAACGGGCGCGCGCAGCAGATCTGGCCACGGCGCACCCGGAAGATGGTGTAGGATTTGAAACCCAGGCCAACACGTCTCTCGCAGGTGTTCGCTGCACTTCTCCTACCGTGCGTCCGCTCCCGGGGGCGCTCCGGTTGGAGGCATGGAGCCGATCTGGTCGATTGCCTCGATGCGGTCCAGCCAACGCCAGAATGGCTTCCAAGGAATCGAGCTTCGCTTCTCCAGAGCGGCGAGCCGCGGCGATAGCTCGTTGAGGTATCGGCTCGGACTTGTGAATTTCGTCGCCGTGCTCAGCGGCAAGTCGCCTGCCTCCTCCGCAGACCGAGCCAGCTCGCGTATGAAGTCGAGCGAAACATCGAGCAGATGGACCGGGCCGGCCACGCTGTCAGGCGTAACCGCAAAGCGCCGGTCGGGAAGCTGCCGGGCGAATAGGGCCCCGAGGAGCGTGTTGTACGTCTCCCCACCCCATGTCACGAGCTCTGCTCCGCTCAAGTGCCACCGCACCGGATCGAAACCGCGCTGGCGAGCCAGCCCCCAGATAACGCTCCGGCTGACCGGCAGCGCCGGTCCGGTGCCCTTGATCCTAGCAAGCGACTGCGAACGTGCCGCTGCGCCGCCGAGGTACGCTCCGCCTTCAGAGCCCGCCAACAAACGTCGCATCGAACCGCCGTGGAAGATGGCGCCCCCTGCCGTGGACTCGTCGGCATCGCGAATGGCCGTCTTGCCGGTCCGAATATCGACCACGGCGCTTCCGACCCGGCTGGCAATGACCGTGTGGATCTGACCGGCGTCGGCCTCGTCCATGAGCCGATCGCACGGGATGAGGGCCCCACGAACATCGGCGAGGCAGCCGGTTTCGACCATGTCGTTGATGACGGCCTTATGATCATCTGCACCGGCTTCGGCGCAGAGCGCGGCTGCGGACAGCGGTCGGTCCTGGCGCGTCGCCCTCCAACAGAGGCTCAGGATCTGCTGGAAGCGCACCGAGGGACGGTCGTACTCGTGGATATCGTCGAGTTCACCGCGGCGGCCGCAGTCCACAAGGGCCCGTATCAAGCGCTCGTCGTTTTCCGTCGCCCGGAAAGCTACAACACGGCAGACATCGCTGCGGCGATTGCCGCGCCCTATACGCTGCAGAAATCCGCTGACGCTCCGGGGCGGATCGCTCAGGACGACCGTGTCAACGTCGCCGATGTCGATGCCGATCTCCAGCGTGGTAGTCGCAACACACACGCCGTAGCGCTTCCTGCGCATCTCGTCCTCGACGCGCTCGCGCTCTGTTGCCGCTAAGGCACCGAAGTGGAGGTGGACGGGCCAGCGGGTACCCTCCAGTTCCCGATGGAGGTGGGCCGCCAAGCCATGGGCCCCGTTCCGGGAGTTCGCGAAGACAAGCACCTTCTCGGCGGCAGCCCGCTGCAGCCAGCGCGCGAGGGCGCCTGCACGTTCCCTGTCGGGGTCTCCGTCCGCATCGATGTCGACGAACTGCAGCTCGATGTCCCGCGATGCACCGTGAGACAGCACCTTTGCCCCGGCACCGAGCCAGGTCTCCGCGACGCCAGCCATGTCGTCGAGCGTCGCTGTCATACCAACGAGCTGGAACCTATCTCTAGGTGACCCGGAAGGTGCGGCCGCTTTCCGAATCCGCGCGATGACATGCCGGAGTTGCTGCCCGCGCGGCTGCCCGTGGAGCAGATGGATCTCGTCCACAATGACGGCGCGGACCCCAGACAACGTCTCTGGACGGCGGAGTTGGAGGGAGTCGAGTGCCTCCGGCGTTACTAGAAGGCAAAACGCACCTGAGGCTGTTCGGAACTCGTGCCGGTCGCCCGTGTACCGTGCGACCGCGCCAGCCTGCCTCGTCTCGAGATAGGTGACGAGACGTTCGTAAAGGTCGTTGACGAGAGCCTTCGTGGGGGCAACGTAGATTGTAGAGAGATCGCGGCGCTTGAAGGTGATATGGCGCTGATAGAGTGGCGTCACGGCAGCCTCGGTCTTGCCCGAGGCGGTCGGCGCCGCGAACAGCACATTGTGGCCCCTCACCACCTCGGGCATCACCATGGCCTGACCTGCGTAAGGCTGACGCCCGGTGAAGAATACCGGGAACGCGTCCGGCATCATCCGGGCCAGGTCGGAGCGGCTACTAGTCATCCCAGGGCAGGCCCTCGCCCGCGACCTGGCGCGCGGCGTCCTGAACGATGGCTAGAAGTTCTTCACCGCCTACGAGCCTCGGCTGACTCATCAGCACGGCGGCCGGAAAGCCCGCCATCTTTGTCCAGTTGCGCAGGAGCTTTTCCGACTGCGGCGTCTGCTCGAAGTGCTCCCTCAGAGCGCCGGCGATGCGGCCGCGCAGGCCAGGATCGGAGAGCACCCCTACCTTGGGGCCCAGGCGCCCCGCCGCCTCAGCGAGGAACGCCTCCGACCAAGCCTCGTAATCCTCAGCGCTTGGCGGCTCGAGCTGGACCACATCTTCGGGCGAGTGGATCAGCACGCTCATCTCGCCGGCCTTCCGGCGCAGGTCCTGCGTGTCCTCGCCCTCCGTCAAGCCGACGAAGAGGCTGAAGTGCGGACCCTCCCGCCAGAAAGGCGGCGCGTCGGCAAGCAGGTGGGGGTAGTCGGACTGAGGGTCGCGAAGGTCCTGCCGCGGCCGGTGAGCACACCGCGCTAGGATGTCGAAGAAATTGTTGGCCCTGATATATCTGTTCGCCGAGTAGGTACGGACGTGCTCGGCCTCGTCGATGATGATGGCAAGGCCGCGGTATCCAAGGGCCTGCAGCACCTCGTGAAGGACCACGAGTTGGTAGGCGTAGAGCAGTCCAGTGTCCTTGGATTGCGGCATGGCCGGTATCGTGTCCCGATGGCCGGCCCGCCAGGTCGCGGAGCGGATGGCGCTGATCTGCTTCACCTGGCCAGCAAGCCAGCTGACCGCAGAGACGTACTCATGATCGTCGCGGCGGTGGGAGAGATACTGGAGCGCGTCGAGGCCCTTGCTGAACCATGGGGAACCGCGGAAGTACCGAAGCGACCGAACCGTGGTCCAGTTGTCACGCATCTCCTTGATGAGGTCAAAGAAGTCCTCGCTCCGCGTACCGTCGGCCCGCATGGGGAATTCAAGCCCGGTGATAAGCTCCTGGAAGACCGAGGATGGCTTCGCTGGGTCAGCGGCCTTTGGGTCGAGTTCTAGCGACGCTGTGACCCATCCCTCACGCAGAGCGATTGCCTTCACCAAGCGGAGGTGGTGCGATTTGCCGGAGCCATAATAGCCCATAAAGACGCGGGATGCCCCCTTCTTTGGGGCATCCCTCAGCAGAGCACGAATGCCGTCGGAGACTTCATCGCCACCGATGGTGAGCTTCACCAGCTGCTCCGGATCGGCAGGAACGACGCCGAGATTGACCGCCTCGAAGGAGCGCCGGAAAGCGAGATCTGTCGTTGGCCCATTTGTCGCCGGCACTGCCGCGGCAGCACTGCCGTTAGCCTTGATGACGAGTTCGGCGACGTTCACGTCCAGAGTCTCGCCAAAGAAGTCGACAGTGGCGGTCTCGCCGAGAACAGCTAGCACCTTCCCGATGCCGAACTCCGCGTGTTCGACCTGAGCGCCGGCGGAGATCACGTGCCATCACCCTCCAGAGGCGGCTCGTTGTTGTTGACGAAGTCGCTCGCCTGCTCCGCGCTGATGGAGTGTTGCGTCTCGCGCTGCCCTTCGAGGAAGCGGCAGTACTGGTAGACGAAGAAGCGGGGCTTCGGCGTCTCGAAGAGGATGGCCTTCTGCGCAGCGACGATCGCCTTCATGTTGGTCGCTTGGACCGCCTTATCCCAGGTGACGCCGTAGGCCTTGCTGAACACCGAGAGCAGGCGCTCGCCGATGCTGTAGATCACGTCCTCAGAGTTCGCCTCCTCGATATTGATCAGCGGCACCTGCGGGCTGCCTTTCGAGAACGCCTTATTGCCGATGCGGTCCTGGAGGGCGCGGTACGTGCTGATCACCTCGGAGCGGAAGTCGGGCGTAGCGGCGTACAAGAACATCACGCCGCCGAACTCGCCCTCCGCATTCTGATTGATCATGGTGAGAAGGTTCTCGATCGCCTGCTTCTGCTTGGCAGAGCCACGGCGGAAGGAGGACGTGCGCGTGCCCTCGTCGAAGGCGATGAGGAAGCCGCGGTAGCCCATTCTGCTCCGTAGGAACGCAATCACGGTCTTGAGGCGGCGGAACGCATTGTCGTCCCGCACCGGCTCGAATAGCCCCAGGTTCTTGAGCGCGGCCGAACGGACATTGCCCCCGCGGATCCAGGAGATCAGCTCACTGTCGGCAACAGCCTCTTTCGCTCCGCAATTCGTCTTCAGAAACCGCAGGCTGAGCGCCGTGAGTGCGGAGGCCATCTGAGGGTCGGGCGCGCCCTTCCAGAGGCCACCGATCTGCTGCTCGATCTGGCGCTGAACGATCTCGGGCACGTCGTTACCTGGCTCGGCGCCGAGCTGTCGGATGCGTCGCCCGATCCAGCAGTCGATGAGAATCTCGATTCCCTTGTCATCGCGCTGGGCTTCTGCCGGAGGGCTGAAGCACTCCATGATCGCCGCGAAGATCGCCGCTGGCGAGTTGAAAGGGCACTCGTTCCCTACTGTCACAAGCGCAGTCACCACGTTCTGCTCGCTGGCGCGCTGCGCGAGGCTGTTGATGAACTGCGTCTTGCCGCTACCGTAGTCGCCCTCCAGGTACTTGAAGCAGCCGATCCCGTCCGCCAGCTCGCCGCGGAAGTAGTTCTGGTCGAGAGCGTCCAAGATGTGATCTGTGCCGACATTGATGAAGTGCGAGTACTTACCGGGAGCGATTGGTGCGTTCAGGAGGTTGCGCACCAGGCGTCGCGCGTCACTCGCGTCGAGGAGCATTTCCACGTTCGACCTTCCTCTCAGCTCGACTGCTTGCGGATGTAGATCATGGGGCGCACGACCGTGCCTTCCGGATTGCTCGGCACGAAGAAGGCGCGCGACTTGGGCCCGTGGGCCTGATTGAGCGTTGCCGGCACGAGTTCGAAGCTCTCTCGCTGTCCGGATGCGTCGCGGTGGCGACGCCAGTTGATAAGGTTCGCGATGAACACCGCTTCCGGGACGTCCTCGAAGTTGCGGCGGGATGGGCTTCCCCAGAAGCGCTCATCCTGCGCCGCGACCTTGAAGAACCGCGCGACGTCCGCGATGAACACGTTGTCGCCCTCACCGAAATGGTGGGCCATCGTCCAAGCGAGCGACAGCCGGCCGAGGAACCGGTCCACTGGCATGGTCCACTTCTCGACGATGCGTTCGGAAGCGGCGTAGGCGCTGACAACGTAGTCAATGTCGGCCGGAATTTTCGCGATGACCGGGTAGTGCGGCGTCATCGACCACGCCCAGTTCTGGCCGCCCTTGTCGGGCACGAGGACGAGCCGGCCGGCGAAGAAGTGGTTATCCTTACTGCCAGTCGAGACGCCTTCCAGGCGGTGAAGAACCTGCATGGCAAAGCGCCGCCGGTTCTCCGGGTGCCGCATGTGGTCGGTGTGCGCGTCCACGGCGCGGCGCGCGTCGGCGATCTCACTCTGGACCCCAGGATCGCGGGATGCCTCGTCGGGTAGAGAGAGCGCAAGGAGCTCCTGCTGCCGCTCGATGGTTGCCGGCGGCATGTCCAACCCTTCAGCCCGGGTTTGTCCTTGGCCGAGGATACGCGGCAGGCGCGCCGAGAGGATGCCCTTCGCGTTGGCCAGCAGGCCTGTGCGCTCGACGAAGCGCTCCAGCTGCGGGAACAAGGGTGGGCTCTGGGTGTGGGACATGCTGGAGAGGTTCCGGAGGTCAAGACTGGGTGACGTCGAAAAGAGACTTGTCGACCTTGCGCAAGAGCGGAGGGTACTCGCTGCAGATCAGTGCGAGGCGCCGTGCTGGGCGTGACAGGGCCACGTAGGCGCGGTTGAGGGTGAAATTCAGCGCCGCCGTCTCCACGTCCTCCAGCCCGAGCACGATGCAGGCATCGAACTCGAGGCCCTTGATGCGCTCGACGGAGGTGGTGAGAAGGCCTGCGCCAATGGCAGACCACGCCGGTGCCAGGAGCACGCCCGACTTCTCCAACTCTGCCCGCAGCCTGTTGAGCGACTGCTCGTCTTCGTTGATCTGCAGGAGAGCCACGCTGCTCACGACGTCGGAGCGCCGTAGCACTGACGCAATCTGCTTAATTCTCAGCGCGTGGTCCTGCGGTTGAGCGATGATGAGCTGCGGCTTCTTGTCCTCCATATCCGCGTTGACGTCGAAGGTGGGACGCTCCCTAAAGGCAGCCTCGTAGAAGCCCCGCAAGAACCGGCCGATCTGCTTGCTCTGCCGCATGTTGCGGGCGAACGGATAGAACTGCTCCACGCCGCTGCCCCGCAGCGATCTGCCCACGCCCAGCGCGTGCGGAGTCGCCATGCCGTGCACGGGACTTACGATCTGCTGGAAGTCAGCCGATACCGTGAGCGCGCCATCGGGGTCGACCAGTGAACCGAGCAGCGAAGCCTCCGCCACGCAGAGGTCCTGGGCCTCGTCCATCGCGATGTGGGTCCAGCGCTCGCCGGCACTCGTCGCGGGCGCAATGGAGGAGGGCATCTCACGAAACCGGGCCTGTGGGTCCGTCGGCTCCGGTAGAGCAAAGCGCAGGAGCCACGCGAGCCAAGGACGGTCCTCCGGTCCGTAAACTCTCTCGGCCCACTCCCCGACAGCCTGGGCAAGGATCTCGGCCTCCTTCACCCGCGCGCCGGTGCCGCGGCGCACCCGAAGCGCAGCCTCGGACTCACGCCCCCCGAAGTACGCGGCAAGGGCGGACAGCGGGTCGTAGACAGAGAAGAGCCAATGTTGGAACTGCTCGTCGAACTTGCTCCTGGCGCGCGCCGACAGTTTCTCGCGGGCCGCGCCGTAGGCCCTCGACACCTCGGAGTAGACCGCGCCCATGGTCAGCGGGGATTTCAACGGATCGATCCCGGCGGTCGCCGAACCGGCGACGCGTGCCAGCGCCGCGGCCAAGGCCTTCAGCTGCGCGGCGCTGTCCTTATCGGCGGCAACCCAGTCAGCCGCTGCTGCCGCGCCAAGCCTATCTGCGATCTGACGCTCATAGACCTGCCAGAGACGGCCCAGGTCGTGATGGTCCGATAGACCGAGGATGGCGGCCCGTGCCGCAGCATCGAGCTGCGAGAGCTTCTTCTGCCGGGGCCGAGCGTTGTGCTTGTAGATCCAGACCTGTTCCAGGTAGCCGTCCACAAAGTCACCGACAGACTCGACCACGGACGTGGGGATGGCGAGCTGATTGGCGAGGAGGGCCTTCGCCTGCTCGGCAAGGTTCTCGTTGGCGAGAAACACGCGGGTCAGCTCGGGCGTATACGGCACCAGACGACCGCCGCCGTCGCGCTGGTCCTGCTGGTCGTAAAGGAAGCGTATGCGCTGGAAGGCGACCGTGGTCTTCCCGGATCCTGGTGCGCCGGTGACGATCATCAGGCCCGACATGCGCGAGATGAAGGCGTGCACCTGGTCCTTCGTCATGCTCAGCTTCACGGCCTTGAGGCCGGTCTTCGCAGGAGTGACAGCCCTCGCAGGCCGCACGGCGCCGCCGGGCTGGTAGACCGCGGAGAGCTGCGGCGACGTGGCGTCGAAGCGGGCCTTCGCGAGAGGCTCCACGCTGCGCAGGCGGTAGCCGTTCGCCTTTACGTCCTTGTAGTCGCCGATGTCCGTCGCAAGGGCGATCTGGACGCCGGGGTGGGTCCAGGCGAGCACGTTGATCGTGCCGTCCGTCCCCTTCAGGACCTCGTTCGTCGATGCGGCCGCGTTGGCGTACCAGAGTTGCTCTTTCCCCTGGATCTTGCCGTTCTCCCCGACGACTTCCGCGTACACCTCGACCATGGCCTGGAAAGGCTCTGAGGAGATCGCCTCCAGGGTGGCCCGTCGCTGCGAGGCGTAGTCCATCCGGCTCCTGTCGTGATCGGTCAGCCCGTGCAGGCCGCCGACGGGCTCAGGGCCGCCGCGGAAGCGCGCGAGCTCGTACTGCGCCGCGCCCACCGCCGCCTCGGCGTTCCGCTGGTCGCGCGACACGCGCTTCTCCAGTTCCGACTGAGGCGCAACCGCGTCCATCGCCCATCCCTTAAATTGCCCGGGCGCAAGATGATTGATGCCAAATCGATTTGCAAGCCGATCTGATATCGCTTATGTCGGTGTCTCGCGCGCGCGCGCGAGGGCTGCGCCTCGGCCGACGAACCTAGTCTGATTCAGCAGTGCCCGTTGCGCGGTGTCCGGGTGGTCAATCAGACGCCTCAACCGAATCGCCGCTTCACCACCTGCACCGCCAGCGGCGACGCTGCGAGGTCCACCGTCGACGCGCTGACGTTGCGCGCGGTGACGCGCACGCTGTTGTTGCTCCACACGTGGCAGTCCAGCACGAAGGCGATGCTGCTGGTGTCGAGCGAGGCGTCCGCGAAGTCGCCCCGGCGCGCGCCGGGCACCGTGACGTCGATGTTGGCCGTCGCGCCGGGGCCGAGGCTCGGCAGGTCCCAGCTCGTCTCCAGTGCCAGCGTCCGCGTCCCGGCCGGCACTGAGGGGCAGCCGTAGAGGATCGCTGGCGCGTCCTCCGGCAGGCCGTAGAGCCGCAGCGCCTCGAGCTCGATCTGCCCGTCGAAGCCGATGATGCCGATCTGCGCGAAGGCGACGCCCGCCCCGAGCCGCACCGTCTGCCGCCGGTTCAGCGAGCTGTCCTGCATCACCGCGCCGGCCTGCCAGCTCTTCGAGGCGGTGTCCCACTGCATCGTGGTGCCGGAGGCCAGCACGTCCTGCGGCTGGTTCTCCCGAACAGTGCCCGCGCCGTCGAAGGGTCGCACGCAGAGCCGCCCGCCATCGGCGCCGCCGACCAGCCAATGCGCCAGCGCGAATTCCTTCGCGTGCGTGGTCTGCACCACGAAGGCGACGCCGCGGTTGGCGTTCAGCAGCAGCCCCCGCCCGGTCGCCGCGATGCCGTCCAGCCCGTTCCAGGACAGCGCCGCCATGGTGGTCTCGGTGGTGGTCGAGGTCGCGATGATGCAGGCCCCCTCGACGCCGATCTCGGTGTTGCTTTGGCGGAAGGCCGCGGCGCGCAGGTTCGGGATGTTCGCCAGCAGCCGGGTCAGCCGCGACGCTGGCGCACGGTGACGGTTGTAGACGGCGTTCCCCGACCGGGTGGCCGTGGCGGTGTAGTCGATGCCGATGGCGTAGGTCTGCGCCCAGGCCACCTCGTACTCGCAGTCGGTCGCCGCCCCGGTGTGCCGTGCCGCGAGCGGCGAGCACGCCTCCATGCGCATCCCCCGCGCGATGATCGCGGTGCCGTTCGTCTCGTTCAGGAAGGGGATGGCGAGGTTCGGGTCGAGCTGGCGGAGCTCGAAGTTCGGCCCGTCGAAGATGTGCCGGTTGTGGTTGTTGTAGGCCCCGGCCTGCCGCGAAAAGCGCACCCCGAAGCGGTCGATGGTCGGGTTGATCCCGGTCGCGCAGGCGAAGTGGCCGCCGTAGTAGCGGATCGAGGTGTTCCAGGCGGTGGCGGTGGCGCAGTGTGCGTCGAGCCCGTAGCGGTTGTTCAGGATGCGGCCGAGGATCAGCGTGGTGTCCTCGAAGCCGCGGCCGTCGCCCAGCGTGCGCAGCCCGATCGTGAAGCCTGAGACCAGGCGGAGGTCGAGCAGCGAGGAGTCGAGGTTGCGCGCGAGGATGCCGATGTCGGCCTCGCTCGCCCAGTCGGACTGGATCTGCCGCGTGACCTGCAGGTTGAGGTAAAGCTTCTCGCCGTTGCGGGTGGTGCCGCCGTCGCCCAGCGTCAGCACGGTGGCCGGCGCGTTGGCCGCGCCGGAGTACTGGATCACCCCCTGCATGATCAGGCCGCGGGCGCCGCCGCCGAGCGTGACGCCGGCGTCGACGATCCAGGTGCCGGGCGGGATGATCGCGAACTTGCCGTCTGCCGCGGCGCGATCGAAGCAGGCCTGGATGGCGGCGCGGTCGTTGGCTGCGCCATCGCCGAGGCCGCCGAAGTCGCGCGGCAGCACCGCCTCGCGGTCGCGCAGGTACTTCGCGAGATCGGTCTTGGAGATGTTCTGGCCGAGGACCATCAGGTCGTCGATGCGGGCGGCCATGTCGCGGGTCCTACAGAGCGGTGGCGGTGATAGGCCCGGCGAGGGCCGAGACGTTGCCCTCGGCGGAGACGGCGCGGAGCCAGTACCAGCGGGCCTGGCCCGCGGTGAGGCCGGTGCGGTCCCAGGGCAGCGCCGTGGGCTCGGTCGCGAGCTTCACTGCGGCTGCGAGGCTGGCGCTGCTGGCCTCGAACACCTGCAGCCGGACGGCATCGGCCGGGAAGCCGCCCGAGAGACGCACGCCGCCGGTGATGCCGAGCGCGGCGGGCGCCGTGACGGCGCCGGGGATGGCCGCCTCCCGCCAGCCCGACACTGCCCCGCTGCGGGCCACCGCGCGCGCCCGGAAGGCGGTGGGCTCGGTGGTGGGGATAGACGCCGCGGTCGCGCCCAGCGCGCCGCCGTAGCCCTGCCAGGTGGCGACGGAGGCGGGGCGGAACTCGAGCTCGTAGCCGGCCAGGTAGGCGCTGCCGACCGCGGACCAGGACACGCCGAGAGCGGCGAAGGCGGCGCCGAGCGGCGTCTCAACGGCGATGCTGGTGGGGGCAGCGATCACCCCGGGGTTCGGCAGCACGACCGAAGGGCTGTCGCCGGCGGCGCGCTCGTCCACCGCCGGGTTCCAGTCCCAGACTGCCGGGTCCTCTTCGGAGAGGGTGAGGTCCACGCCGCCATCCGGCGACAGCCGCCAGCCCGTCACCCGCGCCGGGAACGGCCCGACACGGTCGAGGGCGACCGTCACCCCGTCCCAGGGCCGCAGCCGCAGCGCCGAGAGGTTGGCCGGGAAGGCCACCTCACGCTGGCGGCGGATCCGCTCCAGCTCAGCCTTCATCAGGCGCTGCACGGTCGCCACCGAGGTGGTCAGCGGGAACTCGAGGTCGCGGTAGATCTGCTCGCCGCCATCTTCGGCCACGTAGTTCGAGGCGAGCAGCGGCGGCGCATCGGTCGGCTGCCAGTTCTTCGCCGGGTCGACGTAGACGGCGCGCACGCCGTTGAAGAGATCCCGCCGCGGCCGGCTGCCCTGGATGGTGACGTCGCCCCGGAGATCATCCGAGGTGAGCGTCGCGGCCGGCAGCGCCGGCCCGCCGGCGTGGATGAAGAACCGCCCGCCCGAGACGACCAGCGCGCCAGCCATGGCGGCGACCAGCTTGCGGGTGATGGCGATCTTGCCCTCGCCGAGCGACACGCGGCCGTTGACGGTGTAGCGCCGCTCGGTCACCCCGGCGCGGGTGCCGATCAGCTCGTCGCAGGTGTTGGCCGCGGCGATGAGGGCCGGGATGTCGATGTCGTCCCAGGACGCTTTCCAGCCAAAGGGCGCGGTCAGGTACCAGGCGAGGCAGAGGGCCGGGTTGTCCGACCAGCCGGTCACCCCCGTCCGAGGATCGAGGATGGTGTCCGCCCCCTCGACCAGGGCGGCGATGTTCGGCGGGCCGGAGGGGAAGGCCTCGGCGGTGATCTTGAGGCGGACGGCGACGTAGGCGCGGCCGCGACCGCGATGATCGGCGGTCCACTTGCCCCCCGTTTCGGCGATCAGGTTGGTGTTGGCGGCCTGGTCGGGAGCGCCGAGGTGGCGGTCGATGCGCACCAGGCCGGCGAACTTCGCGTCGGTGGCCAGGGTGTCGCCGAGCCAGAGATCGCCGATGGCGCGGACGCGGTGCGCGGCGAGCACGACGACGGCGTAGAACCAGCCGTCGGCGCGGCCGGCATCGTCGGTGGCGGAGTGGATGAAGACGATCGGCCCGCCGACCTTGCAGCGGCCGAAGACGATCTGGTGCTCGGTGATCGGCTGGCGGAAGGACTGCGTGCGGCCGGCGCCGGGCGCGGTCGGGTCGTCGCCGGGGCGCGGCGAAGCCGAGGACGTCGGCGCCGTCGGCCGCTTGGCCGGGAAGACCGAGGCGCCGATGGTGGAGACGACGAAGGCCGCCCCGGCGCCGACGATCGCGCCGATGATGCCGCCGCCGACCGCGGCCGAGGCGACGCCGCCGGCGACGACGGCGATCAGCGGAACGGCGGCGGGCATGTCAGCCGATCCTCCAGGCGATGGTGCAGAGCGTGATCGGCGCGCGCAGCAGGCCGCGCGGCCCGACGAAGGCGACTCGGCCAGCGTCCAGCACCACGCCGAGGCGGTCGGGATCCGGGGCGAGGACGATGTCGCCCATGCGCGCCAGCAGGGGCGCGATGCGCGGGAAGCCGGCGCTGTCGGCAGAGCCCGCAAGATGAGGGAGCACGTGGAAGGCAGGCCGCTCCCCCGTCACCGCCTCGACCGCGGCCAGAGCGAAGCGCCCGCAGTTCCAGCGATGGGCGTCGAAGGCGCGCGTCTCCACCGCCGACAGCAGGGCTGCCAGCCGCACCGCCCAGTCCGGTCGCCGCGTCACTGCGCGGGCAGCCGGATTTCCGCCTCCTGCAGGGCGGGGACGTATTCGAAGAAGCGGTCGCCCGGGTATTCGGCCTGCTGGTCGGCGTCGGTGTAGCGGCGCACCTCGGCGCGCTCGAGGTCGACGAGCCGGCTCTCGCAGGTGAGCGCGACCCGCGGCTCGGCGCCGTCGGTCACTTCCATCGTGTCCATCAGCCCCGCCCAGAGCGGGAACGGGTCGGCGACGAAGGCGCCCTCGGCGTCGAGCAGCGCGCCCCAGAGCCGCGCCGGCCGCAGCCGGAAGCTCCGCTCGGCGAGCGCGATGTCCACCACCTCCTGCGGCACGGGCGACAGTGCCAGCGTCAGCCGCACGGCGCGTAGCTCCACCGTCTCCTCGACCTCACCGACGGCGCCGATTGAGCCGACGCCCTCGAACAGCTTCCCCGCCCAATTGAGCTGGCCGAGGCCCGTCCAGGCGCGGAAGGGCCCGGAGGCGAAGTCGAGCTCGACCAGCACGACGGGGGCGGCGACCGGCGAGGTGGCGGAGGAAGCCGCATGCGGTGACAGCCGCGGCGTGCCGTGCGTGTCGGACACTACAGCGCCTCCTCGAGGCGGATGGTGATCGCCGTGAAGCGGCCCGGCCGGGTCGGGTTGGCGGCCTCGTCGTCGGACACCAGGCGCATGGCGACGGTGGGCCTGGTCAGCACCAGCGGCTGGTTGATCAGCAGCGCGTCGCGCAGCGGTGGCGCAATCGGGATGGTGGCTGTGCCGGCGCCGGACGCCGTCACGGTCTCGGTGGCGATGTAGAGCCGACCCGCCAGGCCGATGAGGTCGCCGGCGCCGACCGCGACCCCGTTCGGCCACCAGCCCCCGGTCTGGATCGCCAGCGCCCCGCGTGGCGCGCCGGCGGCAAGCGCCGGGTTGCCCGAGCCCACCACGAAGCCCGTGCCGTCGGTGAAGATCGTCGCGTCGGAGTAGGAGAACGGCCCGCTCGGTACGTCGCCCTGGCTACGCGGATCGCCGGTGCGGAACTC
Organism: Falsiroseomonas tokyonensis; assembly: GCF_019024325.1. Lineage (GTDB taxonomy): Bacteria > Pseudomonadota > Alphaproteobacteria > Acetobacterales > Acetobacteraceae > Falsiroseomonas > Falsiroseomonas tokyonensis. Next base: position 12,662 of record NZ_JAFNJS010000001.1, on the reverse strand, counting down.
CCGCCGCCAGTCCCAGATGCGGACGGTGTTCACCGAGCCGGCGAGCGCGGCGAGCAGCCCTTCGAGCAGGCCGGCACGCACGCGGTCGAGCGGGTCGAAGGTCGCCTGCGCGACCCAGCGCGCGCCCTCCCGGCGGAGCACCTGCGTGGCGCGGGTGACCGGCGAGACGAAGCGCGTGGTGTTGTGCTGCAGGTAGAAGGTCAGCCGCGAGGGCCGCAGCGCCTCGGGCCAGGCGTATTCGGTCATCCGCGCACCGTCTCGTAGGCGCTGCCGCCGCGGCGAATGGCGTCGAGCGTCATCGCCGAGGCCTGCCGTGCGATCTGCCCGGCGAGCAGCCGCAGCCGCGCCTCGACGCCGGCGTCCGCCCCGCGCGCGTCGATATTGATGGTCTGCTGGACGACCGGCCCGCCCGGCGCCATGCCGTTGGGTAGCACGGCGCCACCACGGTCCGGGACGAACCACTCGGGCCCGCGCTCGCCGACGATGTAGGGCTGGCCGGCGGCGACCGGCCCGCCCTCCGCCCGAAAGAGCCCGCCGAGCCAGGAGCCGATGCCGTCGAACCAACTGCCGGCGCCGAGGCTGGTGAGACCGGCCGAGACGGCGTTGCCCAGCGGCTCGGTGATGGTGCGGCGCGCGATGATGCGGGTGATGTCCTGCAGCAGGCCCTGCATGACCTTCGACAGCTTGTCGCCGCGTACGATCGCGTCCTCGAAGGCGGAGGAGAACGCGAAGCCGAGCTCTCGCGCCGCCTCGCGTGTGCCCTCGGTGCTGCGCTGGAGGCGGCGCTCGGCCTCCTCCAGATCCTCCAGCGCGCGCTGCGCCTCGCGCCCGATCGTCTCGTCGGGGATCGGCCGGCCGGCGCGCTCGGCCCGCTGCACCAGGTCGCCGAGCCGCTCCAGCCGGCGCTGGTAGCGCTCATAGGCGGTCTCGTTGTCCTGGATCAGGCGCTCGCGCTCGCGCAGCAGGTCGTTCAGCTGCCGCTCGGCGTCGCGCGCCTCCCGCGCGCCCTCGGTGCTGGCGCGGCGCACAGCGGCGACGCGCGGCTCCAGCCGGCGCAGCGCCTCGTCGCGCTCCTGCAGCGCCAGCGTCTCGAGGCGGGTGCGCTCGGCGGCGGTGACGCCACCCGCGGCCTCGGCCTCACGCAGCCGGCGGACGCGCTCCTCGTATTCGCGGTTGATCCGGAAGCGGTCGTCGAGGTCGCGGGTGAGCTCCTGGACATCCTGCGTGGTGCGGCGGCGGCGGGCGTCGGCGGCGGCCTGGCCGGCACGCTCCTGCTCCTCGAGGCGGCGGTTCAGCGACTCCCGCTCGGCGGTATCGATCTCGGCCAGTGTGGCGAAGTAGTCGCGGCGCAGCTCCTCAAGGCGCGCCCGGCTGTCGACGCCGGCCTGCTGCTCGGCCGCGCCGACCAGGCCGGGGCGGATGCTGCCGCGGCGGACCGGGGCGCGCAGGCTGTCGCGGCCGTCGCCCTCGCTCTCCAGCCGGCCGATCTGCGCCGACAGCGCCTCGGCCTGGCGGCGGAGGCCGGCGAGGCGCTCCTCCTCGCTGCGCAGGCCTGCGCCCTGGCGGACGCTGTCGACGGCGCGGGCTGCCGCCGAAAGCGCCCGGGCGAGCGCGTTGGACAGGCCGATGGCGCGATCGAGCTGGCCCAGAAAATTCTCGGTCGCCGCCGTGAGCTGCCCGAAGGCGCGGCCAAGCGAGAGCGGCGCGCGGTCGAGCTCAGCGCCGAGCCGCTCGGTGGCGCGCAGCAGCGCAGGGAACACTCGCTCGGCGGTGAGCTTGCCCTCGGAGCCCAGCTTGCGGAGTTCGCCGATCGAGACACCGAGCTCGCGTGCCAGGCCCTCAGCCAGCAGCGGCATGGCCTCGAGGATGGAGCGCAGCTCGTCGCCCTGCAGCACGCCAGAGGCGAGCGCCTGGGCGAGCTGCAGCGTGGCGGAGGAGATCTCCTGCGTGGACGCGCCGGAGACGATGGCGACGCGCTGCAGGCCGCCGACGAGGCGGACCACCTGGTCCGACGTGGCGCCGATCTCGCGGGCCGCGATCGAGAAGCGCTGGAAGGCGTCGACGCTCTCCGACACTGCGACGCCGGTGGAGAGCGCGTTGCGATACAGCGCCTCGTAGACCTGCCCGGCGCGCTCGACCGAGCCGGTGGCGTTCTGCAGGCGGGAGAGGCCCTGGGTGAGCGCATCGCCGGCCTGGACCAGGGCGCGCGCGGCCACTGCCACGCCGGCGATCTGGATGCCGCGGGTGGCGACGTCGAGCAGTTCGAGGGAGCGGGAGGCCCGCTCGGCGCCGCCCTTGATCTGGTCGAGGGAGCGCTGGCCGGTTTCGCCGACCTCGCGCAGCCCGGCCTTGACCCGGGCGGCGTCGTCCAGCGAGAGGCGGACCGAGACGCGGCGGGTGGCGTCGGCCATGTCAGGTCGTCTCCCCCTCGCGGCGGGCGGCACTGCCCTCGGCCATGCCGATGCGGATGGCGAGCAGCAGTTCGGCGGCCGCCCATCCCGAGGCACCGAGGTCGCGCGCGGCGGCGAGCGCGCCGGCGGTGTCCAGCGTCAGGCCGGCCATGGTGACCTCGGCGCAGGCCGTGCCGGCGGCCCAGCAGGCGTGGCCCTGGACGCTGGTGGGCGCGTGCGCGGCGTAGGGGCAGGCCACGGCGCAGTCGCGGCCGAGGGCAGCGCAGCCGCGGCAGTATTCGGGCCCGCGGCCGAAGTGCCAGGCGGCGCGAGCCCTCAGCCGTTTCCCTCGGCGGCCACTGCGGCGATCGGGGCCGTCGCGCGGTCCCAGAAGGTGGCGGCGATGTCGTCGAGGTCCATCAGGCGCTCGACCGCCTCGGGCGACAGCGGCAGCGGATTGCCGGCGGCATCGCCGACGCCCTCCCAGCCGGTGACGGCGTGGCGGGCGAGAGCTTTCACCAGGAAGGCGAAGGAGAGGCCGCGCGACATGTCGGGGTCGAGGTCCGGATCGGCGATGCGGACCGCGGCGAGGCGGCGCGCGGCGGCGGCCTGCGCGGCGGCCATGACGGCGGTCGTCACGGGTCGGATCTCCACGCGGACGCCGCGCGGCAGGTCGAGCCAATACGGCTCGGCCGGGAGGTCGAGAGTGAGCATGAAATTCTCCGGTTCGCAGGGAACCTCGGGCTGGGCGGGACCGCTCACAACAAGATCTGAGGGTGAGAGGACAAGCCCGAGAGCTGAGCATGAGTAAGCCAGCCATCACTGGTGACGGCAGATATCGGCCGAGATGAGATCCGCTACAGGACGTCCGAGGTCGCAGAGCGGCCGATGGAGCCAAGCTGCAGCGCCGCAACACGTAGCATTCGCGGCTTGCAGCATGCACAAGCACGCTGCGGGGATCCAATTGCCACAGGAAAACGCGATGCGCTGCATCGCGAAGCGGTCAGGAGGATTCCCAAGCCTGTACGGCTACTCGTCCCCGCGAGTTGCCCAATCGAGCGGGATGAGAGCCCTTCCCGACGCTCGCGTCCACCTTTCCCGCGTTGCGGCGACATAGCGCGGATCATCCGCGAAGTAGGCGTGCTCGATCAGCAGAACCTGCAGTCCCTTGCGGCGCGCCGTCTCAGTGAACAAGAAGTCGATGTGCTTGCGCATCGCCTGCACATCTTCATCCTCCTCGCCGCCAGAGATTTCCGCCTCGTCCTCATCCTCACCGCTCGTCGGGAAGTAGGGCCGGCTGATCTGGTCAAGCACAAGCAGGCCCGGCACCGGCGCGCTCACCGACTCGAAGTAGCGTTGGAGGGCGAAAGACAGCGCGATATGAATCGCCAAGTAGTTCTGGTCCGATCCGACATCTGGGAGCCGCAGCACAGCGCCGCTGTCAGCCTCGATCACTGTCACCTCTGGCTGGCGGGACGAGAAGTCTAACTCCGACCCGATGCAGGGCGCCACCGTCGGCAGCGACGCGAAGGCCTCGGAGGCGAACTGAGATATCTTCGCCTCGGCCCGCCGCAGCTTGATCTCCTTCGCCTCGCGATCAACCCGCGCTTCCAGTTCGGCGATCTCGGCCCGCAGCACGCTCAGGTCGCGCGAGGCCTGATGTGGCTCGTCCACGCTTGCCTCAAGAAAGTACGAGATCCGGCCGAGCAGATGCGCGCGAACTTGGGCGAGATCAGCCAAACGGCGCGTCTCCTCCGTCTGGCGGAGCCAAGTCTGGATCTGATCGTCTACACGGCGAAGCTCGGCGTTGAGTCGCCCGATCTCCTCTTCAAGAGCGCGATCGTGCTCGACAAGCCTAGGCCTCACCCGCTCAACCGCAACGCTTTCCGAACGCACCTTCGTAAGGGTCACCTGCAGCGCCTTCGCGGTCTCGCGTCCGCGCTCCGATGGAGCCTCGCAAAGCGGACAAACCCCGTCGATGCCTTCTAGGTGCAGGTGTTCGGCCAGCATGAGCTTGTCGCGCTGACGCGCGACGGCACTCTGGAAGCCCGTTGCCTCACGGAGCGCTGTGCGTGTCGCTTGTAAGCCCCGGCGGCGTGCGCTGAGCTCCGCCAGGACTTCACGGCGACGCCGGTTGAGTTCAGCAAATTCGCCTTCTTCTGGATAGACGCCGGCCTGCAGCTGCGTTTGAGATACGGTCTTCAACTCGGCCAGGAGCGCAGCCTCCGATGCCTCGGGTGACGGCGGCCTCGCGATACCGATGCGGTGCGCTTCCGCGAGAAGACTGGTCGCGCGTTGCTTGAGCGCAGTCTCAGCAGCCGCGCGCGAGCGCGCTCTCGCCTCCTCCTTCTCGAGCGCCCGCTGCAGCTGCCGCAGCCGGCGCTCTTCGACGGCACTCGCCTCGTCGCTCGCGCGCAGGAAGTAAGGCATGGCTGCCACGATGTCGCGCGCCTTGTCCGCCTTCTCCAGGCCGTGCAGGAGTGTGGACTCGCTGTAGATGACCTCCTTGGTCACGAAGAGGTATGGCGTGACATGCCGCACGGTCGCGCGCCCGCGCCCTCCGGCAACATCCGCCTCCGAGGCCACGTCACCGATCCCGAACGCGCGCTCGATGAAGGCCTTCGCAGCCTCCAGCGTCGTGGCACCCTCGAAGTCATCGCTTGTATTGGGTAGGGGCAAATCTCGACCGGCGGACGCGAACATGCGCGTGCTTGTCGCCTGGCCAACGGGCGGGATGACGCGCCCGACAATCATCTCCGCGTCGCCCGCGACCCACTTGACGCCAACCGCGACGCTGCGCCGGCGCACATGCGCCGGCAGCTCGCATCTGCTCGATCCAAGACAGTAGTCGATTGCCTTGATAAGCGTCGACTTGCCAGTGCCGGAGGCGCCCGTAATGATATTCAGGGCGTCGGGCACGAAGGACACATCGCGACGCTGGCCTGACACGCCGAGGAAGAAAATCGTAGCGATGTTCCAGCGTGTCATGCCGTCAAGCCCATCATGTCAAAGACCGTCCGCGTCGAGCCGGCGCTCGCAAACCAGTACCCCAGACGCCCAGCATGCTTGATCGCCTGCGCCGGCTCCCCTCCGAGTGCCCTGATGACGCTCGGTTTGATCTTCTTATCGCCAAGCCTCAAGCGCGCGCCTTCCTCCATGACCAGGACGCGTGCGAAGCAGCCGAAGCGGATCGCCTCAGTGACGATGTCCATTGAGGCGTTGATGCGTTCGGCGAGACCAATCTGTACCTGAGGGCTTCGGTCCAGCCATTCGAGCAAGCCGGTGTTCTTGTTCGTCCCGTCGAACGCGCCAGCTAGTTCCCCAGATAATGCGACCGGCAGAGCCAGATACGCTATTGGCGTCTCCGGTCCCTCGGGCCGCGCGGACGAGTACGCCTTCGTGAACTCGATGAGCACGGAAGCGCAATAGGCGGGGTTCGTCTCGGCATAGACGTCGTGAGTCGTCTTCACTCGTCACCCCCGAGCAGCTTCTGATACTCCGGGTGCCATCCGACCTTCAAATTGATCGCGAGTACCTGATAGCTCCCGCGAACGTAATACGCCGCACCCCATCCTTCCGCGATCGGGCGGACAGTCGTCGGCGCGTCGTAGTGCGTCCAACGCAGGAGCTTCAGCCCTAACGCGCATTTCTCGTCATCCTTGAGCGCGGCGCAGGCATCGGCCATCTCGGCATGCCGATCGGACCAGTGCTCGCGCAGCACCTGATCGTAGTCGGTGATCCTCGTCGCCATGGCGGGGTTGCCAGTGAGCCAGCGAGCCCGCTGCTCGCGCGCCTTCCACTCCTCCCGGATTGCCCGCTCAAGGTCGTAGGGCTTGCCCTTCACCAACTCGATCTGGCGCGCGAGCATGCCGTCGGGCTGATAGTCCTGTGGGTGGCTCACGGTCTCGAACTCGGGAACAAGCTTGGCCTGCTCGATGTCGGCGACGATCGCCATGATCTGGGCCTGTAGCTCCGCGCGCGTGACGACGCGCTCGCGCTCGCCACAGAGTGAGTAGACGACCTGTCGATCCCACCATTCGACGAGGCGGCTCGCTACCGCTGCACGATGCTCCGGGAGCACCAACTGGAAGTGCTCAGCGATCCTCTGCTCCACCTCGGCCACGGTCGGGCTGTCCGGTCGGATCTCAATGCGGCGAAGCAAATTCAGGCGCTCCGCCTCGGTCAGACCAAGAAAGGCGGAGCAACCATCAATACGATCGGCATACGGTAGCTTCTTGCTAGCCTTGGCGGCAGCGTCACGTGCCTCCATGACGCGTTCAGCCTCGGCCGTCATCGCCGCGGCCAGTTCGGACCGATCGGCTTGATGGGTCGTGAGCGCGAGCAGCGGGCTGTCTTTGGGAATGCCTCCCACAGTGACGAGGTGCAGCGTCGTTTCAGCCAAGGTCAACGATGGCAGCGCGTCAATCCAGACCTTCATGGTTCGCCACAGCGATCCAGACCTAACCGTGATCGAGGATGGCGTAGTGGAGTTGACCCGGTTTCGTGGACACCCCGAGGCTTGAGACGGAGGTGTCTGAGATGCCGAAATTCAGGGTGCCCTACCCGCCGGAGTTCCGGCGGCAGATGGTGGAGTTGGTCCGATCGGGACGAACACCTGAGGACCTTTCGCGCGAGTTCGAGCCGACGGCGCAGTCGATCTGGAACTGGGTGCGCCAGGCGGAGCGCGATGGCGGCACCCGCAAGGACGGCGGCGTGACCAGCCGGGAGCTCGAGGAACTGTCGAAGCTTCGGCGTGAGAACCATCGCCTGCGCCAGGAGCGCGACATCTTGGCAAAGGCGGCGGCCTGGTTCGCGCGGGAAAGGACCCCCAGCGGGTCTTCGAATTCATGAGCGCGCACCAGGCCGAATTCCCGATCGCGACCATGGCCCGCGTGCTGGGCGTCTCGGTGTCTGGCTACTACGCGTGGCGCAGCCGTCCAGCCTCGGCCCATGACACTGCCGATGCGGCGCTGCTGCGCCGGATCCGCACCGTGCATGCCGCCTCGCACGGCACCTATGGCGCACCGCGGGTCCATGCCGAACTGCAGGCCGAGGGCACGGCCGTGGCCCGCAAGCGGGTGGCGCGGCTGATGCGCGGGGCCGGGCTGCGCGGCGTCTCCCGGCGCCGCTTCCCGACAACGACGCAGCGCGAGCCGAGCCACCGGCCCGCCAACGACCTGGTCGGCCGCGACTTCCGGGTCGCGGGCCCGAACCGGCTCTGGGTGGCCGACATCACCTACGTGCCGACCGCGGCGGGCTTCCTGTTCCTCGCTGTCGTGCTGGACGCCTGGTCGCGCCGGATCGTCGGCTGGGCCATGGCAACCGACCTGCGCACGCGCCTGGTGCTGGACGCGCTCGACATGGCGGTGACGACGCGGAAACCTGCCGATGTCGTGCACCACTCGGATCAGGGCAGCCAATACACATCCGTGGCGTTCGGCTTGAGATGCAAGGAAGCGGGCGTCCGCCCCTCCACCGGCTCGGTCGGCGATGCGTATGACAACGCCATGGCCGAGGCGTTCTTCGCCACCCTCGAGTGCGAGCTGCTGGACCGCCGCAGCTTCCGATCCCAGGCCGAGGCGCGGATGGCGGTGTTCGCCTTCATCGAGGGCTTCTACAACCCGACCAGGCGCCACTCGGCCCTGGGCTACCTCTCGCCCATCGAATACGAAGCCAGAGCCATGGCCGAGAACGACTGATCCCTACCCGCTGACCGTCCACGGAACTGGGGCAACTTCATAGCGCTGATCGAGTGCTTGAGCTGATAGAGTAACTTCTGGCCGTCGGCCTTCAGCTCGACGTCATCGAGCTGCTCGATGCCGATCGCCGCGTCGTCTGTGCTCAAGGTAACCAGGGTCAGAAGCGCGTAGAAGGCTTGATACCAAAAGCCTAAAGCTGCGCCTTCAGCCGCGTGCGTATCGGTCGTCTGATCCTGCGCCATACGGCTGTCGTCCAGATGCTGCCACCTCGGGCCGTTATGGCTACCGAGACGTCGAGGGACGAAACGACGGCCAACCGGATGAGGGTAAGCGCGGGCATTCATCTCGTCAAAGAGGATCCGGAGCCGAATCTAGTCTGGACGGCTGCGTGTTGTTGCCTGGCTCTGGCCAGCAAGGCCTGCCAAGGCGCCACCTGCCTCCTCGGCAGTATCTGACTCCTCCACTCGATTATTGTAAGGTAGAAGAAACGCGACGCAGCCTTCCTGCGATCAGATCTTACGAGCCAGTATATCCGCTCCGCGCGTCACGCGTACTCCGTCCCTGCCTGCTGGTTCTTCAGCACTGCCGTCACCATCCGCGTCGCCGTCGCGTTGAAGGCGGCACGGAACTCGAAGCTCGCCTCGACGCCCGCAGGCCCCTCGATCGGTGTCTTGGCCAGCGCCAGATAGACCTCGTGCAGCGTGAAGGTGAGGCTGCGGTTGGCGTCGATGGTGAACGCGAAGGCGAACTCCGCCGCCGTGCCGTTCTGCGCCTGGGTCAGCAGCGTGGTGTCCGCGAAGCGTGCGGTGATCTGGCCGGTGGCGCGCGCGATGCCGGGATCCGCGCCCTCGATGCGGCGGTCGGCACGGATGGTGCGCACCGCCTCGACGCTGTTCGAGTAGGCGAGCCGCGCGCCCGTGACCTGTGCCAGCGCCGAGCCGGCGCGGCTGATCGAGCCTTGCGCCTTGTTGAAGGCGGTGTAGGCCGCGGCGACCGGCGTGCCGCCCGAGGACGAGCCGGCGCGCGTCGAGCCCTGGGCGATCAGCTTGACAGTCGCGGTGGCCGGCCCGGTTGGGCTGAAGTCGATCTCCAGCGCGTCGGCCCGCACGCCGGCGCAGACATCGTAGCTCGGCACGTCGGGGTAGCCGATCTCGATCGCCTGCGAGGGCAGCGTCGCGGCACCCGAGCCGAAGGTGTGGGTGAAGTTCGGGTTGGTGCCGGTGGTGGTCGGCGCGCCGAGCAGCAGCCGCAGCCAGTGGCCGATGTTGATCAGGTCGACCGGCACCACGACGTCCCCCTCGACCGTGACGGTGTCGAAGAACGGCGCGGCGGGATCGCGATTGCCGCCGAGGCCGATGACGTCGGCGTCCAGCAGCGGCTGCTCGGCGCCGAGGTTGCAGGAGAGGAAGGGCACGCGCCGCCAGTTGCCGCCGGGCGCGGTGCCGTAGGTGACCTCGGGGATCATGAGTAGGCGCGAGTTCGCGCCGATGGCACGGGGCATGGGGCGTCTCCGGGAGCGGGATCAGGCCAGCGGCGAGCCGGCGACGGTGAAGGACAGCGTGACGGGGACGGACGCGGCGCGGGCCGCGGCGGCGCCCTCGGTCTCGGCATCGTCGAAGGAAGGCGCGCCGGGCTGCGCCCACTCGACCGCGCCGCCAAGGGTGCGGTCGCCGGCGATCGTCGCTGCGATGTCGACCAGCAGCGCGTCGAGCAGCGCGCTCGTGGCCGCGACAACCTCGACTTCGGCGCGGTGCTCGACCGCCCAGGCGAGTGGCGAGAGGATCGCGGTCTCCTCCACCGTCTCGCCGTCCCGCACCACCACGAGCCCGCCGGTGGGCAGGCGCTGCGGCACGGTCTCGTTGCGGAGGACCTTCGGGGCGGGATTCCGCGCGGCCAGGGCGGCGCCCAGGCGGGCGTGCAGGGCGACCAAGGCGGTCTCGCGCACACTCATCCGGTCCTCGCCGTTTCGGCTTCCCAGGCCGCCACGAAGCGCCGCGGTAGCCGCCGCAGGGCGCGCAGCGACGCCCCACGCACGTCGAGGCGCTTGGCCAGCTTCACCTGGGGCAGCAGGAGAAACATCGGCACCATCCCCTGTTCGAGCAGCCCGCGGGCCCAGGCCTCGCGGCCCTTGCGATTGGCGGTGCCGACCTCGGCGACGCCGCCGGCGATCAGCCGCGTGCGCCGCCTTCGCCCCGTCGCCGCGCCCTGGCGCAGCGGCAGGCACCAGACGAAGCCCCGCCCTGAGCGGAACGGCCGGAGGAAGCCCTGGCCGGAGGCGACCATCTGGGCCGGCGTGACGCGCAGCCCCTTGTCGCCGCGGCCGCGCCAGCCGCGGGCCGCGTTGAAGGCGGTGGCGATCGCCAGGAACCGCCCCCCGCCCTTCGGCCGGATCAGCGCCCCACGCTCGAAGGCGTCGATCACCAGCGGCGTCTTGCTCCAGACCAGGCCGGCGGCGCGCATCGACACGCCGGTGCGCGGGAAGACCTGTGAGCGCCAGGCATTGGCGATGCCGCGCGCCTTGCCGCCCAGGGATCCGGTGACCTGCTGGCGGAGCTCCCCCTTGAGCGCGTCGGTCTCAGCGCGCACGGCGCGAGAGGCAGCACGCTCACCGGCGCGGACCTCCTCCGCGAGCGCCTTGCGGAGATCCCCGACGACAGCGGAGAGGCGCACGGCCTACCGCCGGCACAGCACACGCCAGGCGACGCCGGCGGTATCCCGTTCGGCGCTGTCCACGGTGAGCAGGTCCGGGCCGATGCTGAAGGTGTCGCCCGGCTCGATCGCTGGCAGGGCCGCGATGGCGACCGTCAACACGTCGGTCGCGCGCAGCACCGGAGTGTCGAAGGCGTCCACCACGCGATCAGGGCTGGAGCGCAGGACGCGAATGGGGAGAGGCGCGCCGGTGCCCGCGGCGCGGTAGGTCGCCTCGACGCTCAGGTTCGGGTCGGCGGCGAGCACCGCAAGTGCATCGTCGAAGACGCCCATGTCGGATCAGCCGAGCCCGAGCCATGAGGCGAGCTTCGCGCCGACTGCGGCGCCCACGATTCCGCCGGCTGCGGCCGCGCCCGTCGCCGGGATCGCGGGCGACGCGCCCGGCACCCCGCCGGCCGCCAACGACAGCCGCGCCGTCAGGCCAGCCATCGCCTTGACCAGCTCGGTCACCGTGCGCGTCAGCTCGCGCATGTCCTTGTCGCCCTCCGCCAGCCGCCGCTCGATCTCGGTCAGGCGGGTGACGATGGTGCCGAGTTCGCGGTCGTGGTCCGTCATCGGGTGACCTCCCGCTGCCGCTGCAGCCGCTGGTGGATGGTCCAGACTGCGGCGCCGATCACCGCGGCGGCGACGCCCCAGGGGCCGAGCGCCCGCAGGACCGAAGCCAGGCCCTCGGCATGCGGCGCCAGCGTCGTGACGGCATCGACCACCGCCGCCGCCGTGACGCCGGCGACCACCGACCCCGCCGCCGCGCGGACCGTCCCGCTGTGGGCGAGGCCGGGCTGCACCAGGCCGGCCATGCGCAGTCCCTCCGCGATCGTCTCCGGCGCGTAGGGCATGCCGCCGAGCTCATGGCGGATGATCGCCTCGACCAGGCCGCGCATGGTGCCGGCATCGTGCAGGTCGATCGGGTCGTCGAGCCCGATCCCCAGCCGCGCGGCGACCGCCGCCTGGTAGGCGCGGGTGTCGTTCTCGCTGCTCGGCGCCCAGCGCGCGACGATGCCGCGGACCGTGCGCAGCCCATGCCGGTCCTGGTAGCTCTGCAGCAGCAGGGCCAGCGCGCGGATGCCGTGCTGGTGCGAGCGGAAGCGGCAGAAGCGCCCGTCCGAGGGCGGCGTCTCGAGGCCGAGCCACTTGTTCGTGGCGACGTGCTCGATGTTGCCGGGGTTGCGGTTGCGGTAGCCCCGGCTGGCCTTGGGATCCATGGTCACGCCCCCGAGGCCGGCACGCGGGCCAGCATGACGCGGACCGTGGCGTCGGCCGCGAGGGCGGCGACGGTGACAACGCCGACCTGGAAGTTGCCCGTCGCGGTGGTGGTCAGGCGCCGGTTGGTGTTGTCCCAGAAAACGCGCGTGCCAGCGGCCATGGCCTGGGTCGGATCCTTGGTGAGCTCGAACTCGCCGCGGGTCTCGCACTCGACGGTGGCGTTCTGCGCGGCGTCGGCCGCGGCCACGCCGAAGAAGGCGCCGACCAGCATGCCCTGGCCGGAGAGGATGCCGCCGGCATAGGGCACGACCATGGGGACGGAGCGCGCGTCGGGACGGATGCAGTTGCGCATGGGGATGGGGTCTCCAGAAACGCAGAAGCCGCCCGGGTGGGCGGCCTCTGCATCGGGTCACGAGGGGTGGTTGGGTGATCAGGTGCCCGGATTGAACCAGGCGCCGCGCCAGTCGATGGCGCCCACGCCGAAGTCGAAGATTACGCTGACCTCGACGCCATCCGCGCCCTGCACCGGGCCGGTGGTGACCTGCGGCCCCTCCGCCCCGTTCAGGTAACCGTAGACGTAGACCGGCGCCGAGAGCGGGTCGGAGAAGAGGTACCAGCGGTTCGCCCCGATGAGCGGCTCGACGAGCGGCTGGACGAAGCC